>OZ253534.1:2015000-5438760 GCA_965262355.1 Candidatus Multivorans sp. | reverse complement strand
TTCATCCATGTTTGTGGGACAGCACTGCTATACAAGTGACAGGCCGCCGTATCGAACGCGCTCGTAGTGGGAGTGTTGAGCGTCAGAACTGCGCGCTCCGGGAATTGGGCTGTGACGTGCTCCCAATGGCGCCCGGGGCGGAGGAGGGACTGGGACGTCAGGAGTTGGCGGCAGCTCTGATCGATCGAGTACACGTCGGTAGGAAGACCGGTGCTAATCGACTCAAGCGGCTTTTTGATTGGTTCAAGAGGGGCGAGGGCCCTGTTGAGCGTTTCGGTCAACCTCTCTTCGATGGTCTTGCTGAGGGCTTCGGTATCTGTGTCGGGGAGTCGGTGAAGGAGGCTGGCTAGGTAGCCAGGTCGAGGGCCAAGGAAATGGTTGGAGACGTCGACAAGGAGAACGAGGCCAACGAGGACCAAGAGAGCAGAGAGGATTCGCCAAGTGGAGGTTGGGACGGAATTGAGGACGAGTGCGATTCGTCCGGGCGGCTGGTTCTGATCCGGTTGCGGCATCGGTCGTTGTAGAGTTTCGAGGGAGGGTAGGAAGGGGAGAGAGGCGAAGCCCTCTCCCCTTGGTTGTCTGCAGCCCGAGCACCGCTCAGGTTGGGCGTGTGTACCTGTCGGATGTCGGGCGCTTTCGGCTCGGGCCCCGTTTAGCAATCACCGCAGGCTTCCAGCGCCTCTTCAAGAGAGGCTCCGAGAACAAGATGCGCGCCTACGCAGAGAAGGTGCGAAAGGTCCAACTCTATGATGGGCACCTGTGGACCGATGTGACCTATCCCCGGAGGAGGCAATGCCATGGGGCCCATAGGGGGCGGGTCACTAGGTCCCCCAGTGTTGTCGTCGTCGCCGTCGGCCACCAAGGGTGCCGACACGAGAAGGCAAAGCGCCAGTAGGGCCGTAAGGAATACGGCGCGAAGGTTGGGAGTCGGATTCCGATTGATCATAGAGTGCCTTTCTTCGGGAGTTTGTCTATTTGTCGCTTTGTTCCGTTCGTAAGTCTTCAGAACCGGAACTTGATATTGGCTCTGATCTGCCGCGGGCGCTGGAAGTACCGGCGCACGGAGTACACGTAGCCGCCTCCGTCCCAGGCGCGACGGCGCTGCTGGTTGGTAGCGTTGAGGACCTCGACCCTGAATTCGCCACGAACGTCTCGGTAGCCCATGGGGAAGCCCCAGGCGCCGGTGAGGTTGACGGTGTATTCGTCGGAGGTCCGCCGGCCCTCGGCACCGAACGGGTGGAACCGGAAACCGACGCCGCCCTGGGAGGTGCCGGGCCGAGTGTTGGTGTTCGCGTTGGCGGGGTCAGTCGGGTCCTTGACGTAGGAGGCGCCGCCCGATCGGGCCCATGGCGTGCCGGTTTGGAACGTCAGGTGGCCTCCCAACGTCAGATCCTGATTGCCGATGCGCCAAGTCTTGAATCCGAACGAGTTGTAGATCCACGTGCGGTCGCCGACGCCGTTGGCGCCACGCGCGTTGATCATCGACACTGGATAGCCGAGCCACTCGCTGAGCCGCTGCGCGCAGTCCTCGGGGTAGAGCGGCAAACGCCCGGTTCGACGATCTGGAGTTGCCATGCCGGTCTGGCACTGCTCGATGTGTGTCTCATCGAGGACGAGGTGGATGCCCTCCAGGTAGTCGCCCTGGGTGTTGTTCCACCAGACGCCGGCGCCGGTCGTGTCGGTCTCGGACCACGCGATGTTGTTGTAGAGAGCCCAGCCGTCGGCGAAGCGGCGGTTCAACTGAATCTGCAGACCGCGGTAGCCGTTCTTTGCCGGATCCGCTTCGGCGAGAGCGTCGCGATTCAAGACGCTGGCGGGGTTCCGGGTACCGGGCTCGTTGCCGGCCGCGACCCAACCGGCTTCCCTCGCATCGTCGAACGCGGTCACGATTTCGGCGAGGTTGTGGTAGTTCCCGGTGATGCCGATGTTCCGGCCCAGGTGGTCCAGTTGGAAGTTCGAGAACATCGAGTCCTGGATTTGCCAATCGATGTACTTGACGTCCAGAGCCCAGTTGGGGTTGAACTGCCACTCGAGGCCCAGGATCATCTCCTCCTTGTAGTAGGTCTGGATGTCGTAGTCGATCACTCCTGCTTGAACGGCGTCCCACATGAGGCCCGGCTGCGCCAGCTCCCACGAGACGTTGTAGCCGGGCAGAGGCTGCCCGACCGTGCCGTCGCGCAGACTGTCGCGGCGTTGAGGGACGTTGCAGCTCCAGTTGATGAAGCCGAGAGCCCCCAGGAGGTTCGCGGACCCGACGTCACCGGGGTCGCAGAACAGGAACACTTCGCGCCCCTCGTAGCCGTTCCAGAGGTCATGCATGCTCGGGCGGGCGACGTCGCCTCCGGAGATCCAGGCCTGGTTCAGCATGGCAGAAGGGGGCGATTCGGTCCTGCGGTGTATGGGGGATCCGGGATTCTGGATCCGGTGGAGGGTTGTCGGCGTTCTTGGGCGTGTGGACATACGCCGCGTCGGTTTGGCATCGCGCCTGGTGCGGGCGAGACGTTCGTGCGGCCCGGAGCCAGATGCGGGCGAGACGCCCGCGTTCCCAGGGGCCAGATGCCGGCCGGAACACGGGTGGCGCGATCCGCGCCACCCGTGAACCAGTCCGTGCGCCCGTCGTCGGGCGCACGGATGGCAGGCCGGTGCACCCAAGGGAAAAGGGGAGAGAGCCGAAGCCCCCTCCCCTTCTGATCTGTGAACGCCAGAGCCGAAGCCCGGAGTTCTGTACGGTCCGATTCCTAGAAGCGGAACCTCACCGAGGCGCGCACCTGGCGCGGACGCTGGAAGAAGCGCCGCACCGGGTAGACCTGACCGTCGCCGCCCCAGGAGCGTCGCCGCTGCTGGTTGGTGACGTTCAGCACTTCGACCCGGAGTTCACCCCGCACGTCCCGGAGGCCCATGGGGAAGCCCCAGGCGCCATTCAGGTTCAGGGTGTACTCGTCCGACGTGAAGCGCCCCTGCGTGCCCGGAGCATGCAGGTTGAAGCCGACGCCGTCGTTCGGCGTGCCCGGTTTCGGGTCCTCCGGATTGCGCTGGACCCTTTCAAGGTCATCGAAGTCGATCGACGTTCCTTCCGAGCGGACCCACGGTGTTCCGGTCTGGAAACTCAGGTGACCGGAGAGGGTCAGGTCCTGGTTTCCCAGACGCCAGGTCTTGAACCCGAACGAGTTGTAGATCCACGTTCGGTCGTAGGCGCCGTTCAGACCGCGCCGGTTGATCATCGACACCGGGTAGCCCAGCCATTCGGAGAGCGCCTGGGTGCAATCCACCGGGAAGAGTTCCGTGCGGCCGGTACGGCGGTCCGGGACCGCCTGACCGGCATTGCACTGATCGATGTGCCCCTGCGTCAGCACGACGCTCAGGTTCTCGAGGTAGCTGCTGTTCGTGTTGTTCCACCAGGCGCCGGCGCCGGTGGTGTCGGTCTCCGACCAGGACACGTTGTTGTACAGCGCCCAGCCGTCGGCGAACCGGCGGTTGAGCTGGATCTGCAGACCCCGGTAGGAGTTTATTGCCGGGTCCGCGGACGCGAGCGCCTCGTCGTTGAGGTTCCGTTCGAGCCCCTTCGCCTCGCGGGCATCGGCCGTGTTGGTCACGATCTCCGCCAGGTCGTGGTAGTTGCCGGTGATGAAGATGTTGCGGCCCTGGTGGTCGTACTGGGTGTTGGAGAACATCATGTCCTGCATCTTCCAGTCGATGTACTTCACGTCGAGCGCCCAGTTCGGAGCGAACTGCCACTCGAGTCCCAGGATCAGATCGTCCCGGTAGTAGGGGCTGATGTCGTGGTCCCAGATCTCGCAGTCCACGCCGGAAGCCTCGCCGTCCTGGCAGGGACGGACCGCGTCCCACATGAGGCCGGGCACCAGGGTGCTCCAGGCGAAGTTGTAACCCGGTGAGGCCGTGCCGACCGTGCCGGCTCGCCGGGTGTCCGTCCGGTCCGGGACGGCACAGAACACGGCTGCCTCGATCGGGTCGCAGAACAGCCAGACCTCGTAGCCTTCGTAGCCGTTCCACTGATCGTGCATGCCGCCGGCTGTGTCGCCGCCGCCGGAGATCCATGCCTGGTTCAACATCGCGTGGTACTGGCCCCAGTTGGCGGTGACCAGCAGCCGTCCGTCGCCCTTCACATCGTACGTGATGTTCAGCCGCGGATCGGCATAGGTCGAGTCCACCACCTGGCGGCGGACATCGTTCCATGCCTCCTGGATCTCGGCGCGCACGCCGACGTTGAAGGTCCAGTGGTCGCCGACCGTGAACCGGTCCCTCAAGTAGAAGGCGGTGTCCTTCACTTCGGCGTCGCCGGTGCCACGGCCGATGCAACTGGTGATGTCGTTGAAGTCCGTCCGCTGGATTTGGCCATTCTGGTTTGTGATCTGGACGGGCGTGAGCTCCGCGCCGACCGGGCCTTCGCAGGACAGCTTGGGCGAGTTGTAGTCGACGTAGGTGCAGCCCCGGCCGCGGGTCGTGAGGCCCGACCAGTGCGGGTTGTCCGGGCCCGTGCCCGCGTTGCGGGTCAACGAGCAACTGTCGTCACCCAGACCGCCGGCGCCGCCATAGCCGAACGGGTTGTAGGAGTCGTAGCCCCAGCCGTTCATGAAGGAGGTCCGGGCGTTCTCGCCTTCCCACTTCGTGTCCTGGTAGTCGAGGCCGTACTTCAGTTCGTGGTTCGCGCCCACGAACTGGGTCAGGCCGACGTTCGCCTGGTCGCGGGGGAAGGCGTTGAAACCGAAGCCGTCCGAGAGGATCCAGCCGTTGTGCCAGGCGCCGAGGTTCTCGCCGTCAACGTAGACGTTGTAGTTGTTGCCCGGCCAGAAGAAGCCCTGGCTGGGGTCGAACGGGAAGCGGAGGTCGAAGTTCTGGTCGCCGCCCGAGGTGTCGAGCTCGGTGTGGCCCGCTTCCGGGCCGCGGTCGAGCGCCTTTGCCTGCAGGCAGGTCGTGACCATCTCGGCCGGAAACTCCGGGAGGTGCGCCAGCCCGAGCCAGTCGAGGATCGGCATGCCGTCCACGTTCAGGACCCCGGGGTTGTCCTGCGCCAGCGAGTTGTGGCAACCCAGGAACTTGTTCTCCTGCGTTTCCTGCTGGGCGATCTTCATTTCGAGGAACCAGTTGGACGAGACCGCCCAGTTCCAGTTCATCGTGGCCAGAGTGCTGTCGTTCTCGTGAGGCGTCGGGGTCCAGTAGTCGAACGACTGCCCGTTGAAGTAGTTCCGGAACGTCGGCGTGTCGATCGTGGAGGCGTTGAACGAATGGGAGGCGCTCGACTGCAGGTTCAGCTTCAGGATCCGTGTGTCGTCGACCAGGCTGATGTCGTAGGGGTCGCCGCCGATCAGCCGGTCCGCGTACGCGTCGTCGAACTCGCTGTAGCCCGCGTAGAACCAGAACTTGTCCCGCTTGATCGGGCCGCCGAGCGAAAGCTCGAAGCCGTCGCTCGCGCCCGCCCACTCGGAGCCGCCGGGCCGGCAGGGCTCGAGTTCGCGGGAACCATCGGTGCCGCCCGGAATCAGGCCGCGGCCGGCGTCCCGTTCGTCGCCGTGACAGCGCTGGAACCAGTCCGCCGGGTAGGGCTTGTTGGTCCGCTCGGTGAGCGAAGGCTGATCCTTGTAGTCGGCGCCCCAGTCGACCCGCTGGTGGTTCCAGAGCGTGTCGGCGTGCCAGCGGTTGGTGCCGGACTTGACGATCACGTTGGTCGCCGAGCCGACGTAGCGCCCGTACTCGGCGGAGGAACCGCCGGCCTCCATCGAGACCTCGGTCAGCGCCGTGGTCGGAACGCGGACGCGGCTGCCGCCGAACTTGGCGAAAGTGGTATCCACGCCGTCGATGAAGACGCCCTGGTCAGCAAAGTGGGCGCCGTTGACGGCGGGCCGGGTCTGCTGGATGTCGTCGTTCTCCGCGTCGGCCGTGACGCCGGGGAGGGCGTTGATGATGCCGTAGTAGGTGCGGGTCGTGCCGCCGATCTGTTCGCCGATCTCGCCGGAGACCGTGGTGCCGGCGGTGACGTTGAACTTGTCGACCATGGGCGTCTCACCGGTGACGGTGACCTCACCCTCGATCGTGGCCTGCAGAATGACGTCGAGCGACTTGCGTTCGCCGGCGACGGCGCGAATGTCAGCGCTGGCTTCGCCCAGGCCTTCCAGTGAGGCTGAGAGGGTGTAGTCGCCAGGAACCACGGCGACGAAACGGTAGGCCCCGTTCTCGTCGGTGATGCCGAATTTGTCGCCGCGCTCGCCACTCAGGGTGACGCTCACGCCGGGCAGCGGAGAGCCGCCGGGGTCCACTATGTGGCCGCTGATCGTCGCGGTCTCGGGCGCGTCTGCGAGTACGCAGACGGGCAACAGAACCAGCAACGCAGCCAGGAACAGTCGCTTCATCTCAGTCCTTCTCCTTGTCGGTTGATGAGACAACGGTGCAAAGTAAGCGGCGCATCCTCACTGACTCTTGGCGTCGTGTCAAATCCGGGGGCCAACGGGGGCCGGAGGGACGCCGGGATCCAACATGCTGGTTCCGGGTTCAGCGTTCTGGAGCCCGGCTCGATAGTCTTCGCCTTCCATGGCCGCCCTGCTTGTCTTGACGTCTGCCTGTCTTGCGGTTGCGGCCGGAGGGACGACTCCAGCGTTCGAGGACGCGACCGATGAAGTCGGCGTCGACTTCGTCCACTTCAACGGCATGACCGGCCGGCTCTACACCGCGGAGGTGGTCGGCCCGGGCGTGGCTCTCTTCGACTACGACAACGACGGCGACCTGGACATCTACCTGGGCCAGGGCCGCGAGTTCGAGGGCGACGAGGATCGCGCGCCGGTGTTCGCGGGCCAAACCGGGAAGCCGGCGGGCGACCGCATGTTCCGCAACGACCTGGTGGGCGTTGGCGCCCCCGACGGCGGGAACGCCTCGCCGGCCGGCGAGGCCGAGCTGCGCTTCGTCGACGTCACGGCCGAGCTGGGTTTCGACGCCCCCGGCTACAACATCGGCGTCGCCACCGGCGACTACGACCGGGACGGGTACGTGGACCTCTACGTGACCAACCTGGGTTCGAACCAGTTGCTCCGCAATCTGGGCGGCCGTGGCTTTGAGGACGTCACCGAGCGCGCCGGCGCCGACGACCGGCGCTTCAGCGTCCCGGCGACCTTCTTCGACTACGACGCCGACGGCTGGCTCGACCTCTACGTCGGCAACTACCACCGCTTCCACCGCGCCAACCGGAAGCAGTGCTTCCTGACCAGCGGTCAGCCGGACTACTGCGGGCCGCTCAGCCAGCCGGCGGAGGGCGACCGCCTGCTGCGCAACCTCGGCAACGGCGTCTTCCTCGACGTGACCGAGCGGGCAGGGCTGGCCGGCGCTCCGCACACCGCCCTCGGCGCCGCGGCGGTCGATTTCAACGCCGACGGCCGAATCGACCTCTACGTGGCCAATGACCAGATGGCGAACCAGCTCTGGCTCAACCAGGGCGACGGCGCCTTCGTGGAGGACGCCGTGTTCGCCGGCGCCGCCTTCGACCGGGACGGCCGGGCCCAGGCGAGCATGGGCGTCGCGGTGGCGGACTTCGACGGCAACGGAGCACCGGACATCTTCCTCTCCCACCTGGTCCGGGAGCACAACACGCTGTACCTGAACGACGGCGCCGGATTGTTCGCGGACCGCTCGCGCGAGGGCGGCCTGGTCGATCCGAGCTGGCCGATGACGGGGTTCGGCGCCGCGCCGCTCGACTACGACGGCGATGGCGTGCTCGACCTGTTCGTCGTCAACGGCGCGGTGCGTCGGATCGGGAGCCAAGTCGAAGCCGGCGAGCAGCACCCCCTGCGGATGGAGAACCAGCTCTTCCGTGGCCTCGGCGGCGGCCGGTTCGAGGTCGTGGCCGCTTCCGAGCGGGAGCAGCCGGTCCACAGTGAGGTCAGCCGGGGTCTCGCGGTCGGCGACCTGGACAACGACGGCGATCCGGACTTGGTGATCACGAACAACGGCGGCCAGGCGCGGGTGCTGCTGAACCGCCGGGCACCGCCGCGTGCGTGGATCGGCGTACGGCTCGTGGCCGACCTGGAGGACTGCGGCGCCGAAACCGGGTGCGTCGGCGTTCCCGCCGACATGCGGCGCGACGCGCCGGCCTCCGGGCTGCGGTTCATCGACATCTACGGCGCGCGCGCCCGGATCGTGGGGCAAGGCGGCTGGCAGTGGGCGCATACCGATGGCAGCTACGCCGCCGCCAGCGATCCGCGGCTGCTGTTCCCGCTGACCAAGGGAGCCGCGCCGGCGACCAGGGGAGCCGCGTCGGCGACCTCCGGTGCGGCTTCCGCGACGGTCGAGGTGGTCTGGCCGGACGGCGCCGTCGAGGAGTTCGCAGGTGTGGCGCCGAACCGGTACCACGTGTTGCGCCGGGGCGCCGCCTCGGCCGTGGAGCAGCCGTGACCCGGATCGTCCATTGGAGTCCCCGAACCGTGGCTCTGGCTGGCGGGCTCTTCGCAGCCGTCGCCGCCGGTGCGGTTCATGCCCAGGCGCCGGCCGCGGAAGATGGCGTGAACCGCGTGCGGACGTCCCTCGTGATCGACGCCGTTCCGGAGCCGGGCCTCGATCACCTGGACCTGGATGTCCGCCAGCAGATCGCGGAGGGCCGCGCCGCGGTCGCGGTCGCTCTCGACCGTGCTGCCGACGAGGCGGATGCCCAGTCGGCGGCAAATGCCTTTGCCGATCTCTGCATGCGCTACCTGCACTACGAGCTCTACGGCGCCGCTTCCGTCTGTCTGGGGCAGCTCCGGACGCTTGCCCCGGGCGATTTCCAGTGGGCCTACTACGAGTTGTTGCTGCACGATGCGACCGGCGACCTGGAGCAGGCGCGCGCGATTGCCGGCGTGGTCCTCGACCTGCGGCCGAACGACACGCCGACCCTGATCCGCGCCGGCGATCTGCTGCTGGCCGAAGGTGAGCTCGACGCGGCCGAAGCGGCCTACGGCAGGGCGGCGTCGGGGCGGCCCGAGAGCGCCGCCGCTCGCTTCGGGCTCGGGCGGGTCGCCCTCGACCGCGGCGATGCCGCGCGGGCCGTCCAGATCCTCGAGGCGTTGGCGGCGACTCAGCCCGATGGCAGCATCGTCCGCCATCACCTCGGCATGGCCCTGCGCGCGGCCGGCGATCCGGATCGGGCACGGGTCGAGCTGAGCCGGAACCGGCAGGTGCCGGTCGCCATGGCGGACCCTCTCCGCGATCGCCTCCAGCTTCTGGGGATCAAGGAAGAAGCGGTCTTTGAGCGGGCCGTCACGGCGGCCCGCTCAGGCGACCACATCAAGGCGATCGGTCTCTACGAGCAACTGCTGGCCGCGAGCGATCGTGACGCTGACGTCCACTTCAACCTGGCCCGGTCGTTGATCGAGACCGGCGACCACAGCCGGGCGGAGAGCCACCTGCGGCGCGCGCTGGAGGTGCGGCCCGACCACGGCGCCGCGCACTTCAACCTGGCGCTGCTCCTGGGCCGCTTTGGCCGCGAGGCCCAGGCCACCGCGCACCTGGAGCGCGCCGCCGACATCGATCCGGAGAACCTGCCCTGGCGTCTGGTGCGAGCGCGGGCGCGGGCCGACGCCGGCAACACCGGCGGTGCGATCGCTGAGCTCGAAGAGATCGTCGGCCTCGATCCGGGGCTGATCGAGGCGCGGCGGGCGCTGGCGGCGCTTCTGGTCGGCGCCGGTGAGCCCGAGCGGGCCGGGGTCCAACTCGAGGCGCTGGTCGCGCTCACCCCCGACGACCTGGCCGCGCGCTTCAATCTGGCTTTGATGCAGTTCCAGGCCAGGCTGTACGTCGACTGCCTGTTAACGCTCGAGGCGGCGTTGGAGCGCTTCCCGGCCGATGTCGCGGTGCGGCACCTGCTGGCGCGGCTGCTTGCTACGAGTCCGGTCCCTGAGGCGCTGGACGGCGCGCGGGCCGTGGAGTTGGCGCAGGCGGTGGCCTCCGAGCAACCGGCACTGGACCACCTGGAGACGCTGGCTATGGCTCTGGCGGCGGCGGGCCGCTTCGAAGAAGCCGTGTCCCGGCAGGAAGAGGCCCTGGAACTCGAACGCCGATCGACCGGCGTCGACTCGGAGGAGCGTCGCCAGCGCCTGGCGATGTACCGGGCGCGGCAGCCGCTCAGGGCGCCGGCAAGACCGTAGCCCCGGCCGGGTCGATCGAGGGGGAGCCTACGGCGAGACCGCCCCCTGGCTTCGGCGCCGAGTCGATCATTGGAGGCTGGGTGGCCAAGGGGTCCGTTACGGTCGGCGGAGCTCGGGCGACGCCGCGGACCGCGGTACGATTCCGTGTGGGCGGATTGGCTGCGGAGCGGAGGGCGCCGCCGATTCCGCCCGCACGAAACACGAAACACGAAACACGAAACACGAGAACCGATGCGCCGAGGCCGGCGGCCGCGAGATACAACAGAGGAACCGATGACGAGCAGCAATCCAGACGAAGCGCGCCCCGGCACACCGGGCGGGCCAGAGGAGGTTTGGGCGGTCCTGGGACGCACTTCCGACCTGATGGCGGAGAACCGAGCCGGAATGGCCGAACTCAAGGACAGCATGGTCGAACTCAGGGAGAGCATGAAGGAGACTGATCGGCAGATGAAGGAGACCGATCGGCAGATGAATCGGCGGATGGAGGAGACCGATCGGCAGATGAAGGACACCGACCGCCGCCTGAAGAAGGCGGAAGGTCTGTTCACGTCCCAATGGGGCAAGTTGATGGAGAGCCTGGTCGAAGGTGACCTCGTGCCGCTCCTGAAGGAGCGCGGCATCGCGGTGGAAGAGACATTCGAGAGGCTGACCGGAAGGCGGAACGGGGAACACATCGAGTTCGACATCGTGGCCGCCAACGGAAACGAAGTCGTGGTCGTGGAAGTCAAGACGACTCTCAGGCCCAAGGATGTCGCCTGGTTTCTGGACAAGCTGTCGTGGTTTTCCGAGTGGTTCACGCCATACCGGGGACGGCCGGTCTACGGTGCGGTGGCCTACCTGAGGAGCGATAGCTCCGTGACGAGGCACGCGGAACGGCGTGGCCTGTTCGTCATCCGGGCCACCGGAAGCAGCGCCAGCATCGTGAACGAACCGGACTTCGAACCCCGCGTGTTCCCTTGACCGGCGGCCCGCTGCCGCAGTCCTCCACGGGCGGGCACTCCGGGCTTTGCCGCGCGACCCGGCTTGGGTCAATCGCCGCTGCCGCCTGTCTGGTGGCAGCGGCAGTGGCCGGTTTCGCGCCGCGAGCCGTTCAGGGCCAGCCGCAGGTGGTTCCGGAACGGGCCGGCGACCGAGAGCCGGGCAACGGCCATCGGCGGATGCTGGCCCTTCTCGAACGGATCCGGAAGGAGAGCGCGAGCGACAATCCCTGGCTGGGCGCGCGCGCGGCTGTGGTGGCCAGGGCGGCGTTGGCCGACGCCGGAGACGCTTCGGATAGCCGCCGCCTTCGGCTCCTGATCGAGGTGGCGGAAGAGGAACTGCGGCTCGGCAACGAGACTGAAGCGCTGCGTCGCTTCGGCGAAGCCTACGAACTGCTGCCGGTCGCCGACGGCCTGACGGAAGGGGAGAGGACGGAGGCGCTGTTTCGTCTCGCCGTAGCCTGGCTGCGCTACGGCGAGAGCCGGAACTGTGCCGCGACTCACAGCGCCGAGGCCTGCATCCTGCCGATCCGGGGCAGGGCAATCCACAGGGAGCGGGAGGGGTCCGAGCAGGCGGCGCGCTATCTGCGGGAGTACCTGGAGGCGGTGCCTGCGAACTCGGTCCAGCAGGTTCAGGGGAAGTGGCTGCTGAACCTCGTCCACATGACCCTTGGCGACCATCCCGACGGGGTCGAGCCGGAGTACCGGCTTTCCCTCGAGGCGTTTGGCAGCGGCGCCGACTTTCCGCGGTTCCGGAATGTCGCTCCCGCGCTGGGCATCGACACCTTCAACCTGTCGGGCGGCGCCGTGGTTGACGACTTCGACGGCGATACCGACCTCGACATCTTCACTACGACCTTCGATCCAGCGGGCGAGCCGCGGTTCTTCGTGGGCGACGGGGCGGGCGGGTTCGAGGATCGGACCTCCGCCGCGGGTCTTACGGGGCTCTACGGCGGTCTCAACGTGGTCCACGGCGACTACGACAACGATGGCGACCTCGACCTCTACGTGCTCCGGGGCGCCTGGTTCGGACCCTACGGCCGGCACCCGAACTCGCTGCTCCGTAACGAGTCGGCCGGCAGGGCGAACGGGGAGAATGGGCGCGGCGTGCCGCTCTTTCGCGACGTGACCTTCATGAGCGATCTGGGCGACACCCACTATCCGACCCAGACCGCCGCCTGGGCCGACTACGACAACGACGGCGACCTCGACCTGTTCGTGGGCAACGAGCACAGCGCCGGGCAGGCGGCGCCGTCGCAGCTCTTTCGCAACGATGGCGCGGGGGAGGACGGCGCGGTCCGGTTCCGCGATGTCGCGGCGGCTGCCGGCGTCGAGGTTCGCGCCTTCGTCAAGGCGGCGGTGTGGGGCGATTACGACAACGATCGCTTCCCCGACCTCTACGTCTCGGTGCTGGGCGGGGCGAATCGCCTCTACCGCAACCGCGGGGATGGAACTTTCGAGGACGTAGCGGAGAAGCTCGGTGTCACGGGGCCTCGCCAGAGCTTCCCGGCGTGGTTCTGGGACGTCGACAACGACGGCAACCTCGACCTGTTCGTGTCCAGCTACACGGGCGACCGCGGAGGCCTGGGCTTCGTGGCCGCGAGCTACCAGGGCTTCCCGGGTCCCTGGGAACTGGCGCGCCTCTACCGGGGCACGGGCGGCGGCCGGTTCGAGGATGTCGCGGCCCGCGCCGGCCTGACCCGGCTCCATCTGCCGATGGGATCCAACTTCGGCGACCTGGACGCGGACGGTTTCCTCGACTTCTACCTCGGCACCGGCTACCCGGACTACGAGGCGGTGATGCCCAACGTCCTCTACCACAGCGTGGGCGGCGAGCGGTTCGTCGATGTCAGCCTCGCCGCCGGCTTCGGCCACCTGCAGAAGGGCCACGCGGTGGTGTTCGCCGACATCGACTCGGACGGCGATCTGGACGTCTTCGAGCAGATGGGCGGCGCCTTGCCGGGCGACGGCTTCGGCGACGCGCTGTTCGAGAATCCGGGTTTCGGCAATCGCTGGCTGGGTCTGCTGCTGGTTGGCGCCGAGAGCAACCGCTCGGCGATCGGGGCCCGCATCCGGGTCGATGTGGTGGATGAGGACGACGGGACCCGAAGCATCCACCGGCGGGTGGGCGGCGGCGGCAGTTTCGGCGGCAACCCGCTGCGCCAGACGATCGGTCTGGGGCGGCCGGCGTCGGTCGAGAAGGTGGAGGTCTACTGGCCGACCACGGACAGCACGCAGGCGTTCGCGGGCGTCGAGATGGACCGGTTGTACCGGGTCGTCGAGGGTGTGCCGGAGTTGGAGGCGCTAACGGACCGGTGATGTGCCGATGATGTCGTCGGCCTCCAGCGTGTCGAGTTCCGCCTCGCTCAGGCCGAGCAACCTGGAGAGCACTTCGCGGCCGTGCTGGCCCAGGGTCGGCGCCGGCCACTCGACGGCGTAGGGTCGGCTGTCGTCACCGGCGCCCACCGGCCGGTAGGGCGCCGAAGGATTCGGCTGGTTGCCGACGAAGGCGCGTTCACGCCACTGCCAGAAGCCGCGGGCTTCGAGATGCGGGTCGTAGAGCACGTCGAGCGTGTTGCGGACGACCGCTGCCGGCACGCTTGCCCCGGCCAGACGGCGCTCGAGCGCCATGCCGTCGTGGAGCTGCGTCCGGCCGGCGAGCGCCCGGTCGAGGTCGTCCTCGGACTCCTTGCGGCCTGAAGCGGTGGCGAAGCGGGAGTCGGATTCGTCCATGCCCAGCGCGCCGCAAAGCTGCCGCCACTGCTCGTCCGTCTCGACCGTGATCGCGATCCAGGGCTCCGCGCCAATACAGGGATAGACGCCCCAGGGCGCGTGCAGCGGATGGCGCCCGCCGCAACGCTCGGGCGGCTCGCCCCGCATTGCCTGCTCGACCAGTCCATGAGCGGCGAGCGGAAACATCGATTGGACGTGGGAGAGATCGACGTACTGACCCTCGCCGGTCCGCCGGCGGTGCCGGAGCGCGGTCAACAGAGCCGCGGCGGCGTTGATCCCCGCGATCGGATCGCCCAAGGCCACGTGCTGCATCGTCGGCGGGTCTTCGGCGCGGCCGTTCAGGTGGGGCAGGCCGGACGCCTGCTCGACGGTCGACCCGTAGGCGCGGTGGACCATCCACTCGCCGCTGGCGCCGTAGGGCGGCATCGACACCATGACCAGTTCGGGGTTCACCTCGCACAGGCGGTCATAGGCGAGACCCAGCTTGGGCAGGACGCTGGCGGTGTAGTTCTCGATCACGGCGTCGGACATGGCGACCAGTCGCAGCAAGAGATCCTTGCCGCGGCGGCTGGTCAGGTCGAGCGTGATCCCGAGCTTGTTGCGGCCCGTGGTGTTGAAGGCAGTGGACTGCTCGTACAGCTTCTGCTCGATCGACTCCGGCGTCGACTCCCAGCCGCGCCACCAGTCGAAGTACTGGCAGGACTCGACCTTGATCACCTCGGCGCCCATGTCGGCGAGCTGGCGGGTGGCGAGCGGTCCGGCCCAGCCCATCGTCAGGTCGACGATGCGGATGTCCTGGAGGAGGCCGGGGCGGCGGGCGGCGCTGGCCGGCAATTCCGGCGCTCCGGCGAATCGCCGGCGAACGACCGGCGATTCGAGAGCGACGCCGTTGTGCTCGCCGAGCCGTGGCGCTCGGCCGCCCGCGACGGCCGGCGTGCGGTGAAGCCGGAACGGCGTGCCGGCGGTGGCGAAGCGCCCCTGGTCCGGGTGCTCGGCTTCGACCCAGGCGCCGCGATCGCGGAACTGGTCGAGTTCGAACAGCTCGGCAGGGGTGGGAGCGAGCGCCAGGGGAACCCGCGCCGCCTGACCGGCCTCCACCCACTCCAGGGCGGTTCGCTCCAGGAAGCGGGGACCGACTGCCGCGTCGATCGCATCGGCGTCCTCCAGGCGGTTGACCGACACCTGGTAGCGGAGCTCGGCGCCCAGCTCGGGAAGGCCGAGCATCGAACACAGGCTTCGCCACTGCGACGGCGTGACCGTGGTGACGCCGAGCCAGCCGTCACGGCAGGGGTAGATGCCGGTCGGGTAGGTGGGCCAGAAGCGGTTGATGCCCACCCGCGGCCGAATCAGTCCAGTCGCCAGGGTGCCGGGTGGGCCTGGCTCCGTGATGCACATCGCCGCTTCGAAGATGGACACGTCAAGATGGATCGGCGCCCCGAGGCCGCCGATCTCGCGCGCCAGGAGATGACCGACGCCGGCGACGTAGGCGAGCGTGCCGGCTACGACCTGGGGCGTGTGGCCCGTGGTCAGCAGGGGCGGCCCCTCGGCCGGGCCGACTGCCCGCACGGCCCCGGTATGGGCGTTGATCACCTGATCCGTGGCGGCGCGGGCTGCATAGGGACCTGTGGCCCCGAACCAGGAGAGGGAGAGCCGGATCTGGCCGCCTTCGAGCTGGCGGCCGGGCGCCGGGTCGGCGTCCAGGAGGATGTCGGCGGCTTGCAGAAGGGAGTGGCCGGCCGGGTCGTCGGCGCCGGCGGCGATGCTGTGCTTGCCAAGCGACAGGTAGGTGGCCAGGCCGCTCGCTTCGGGCGCCGCGGCCTGCGGGTGGAACGGCGGCAGGCCGCGGATCGGATGGCCCTCGCCGGGCGGCTCGAGGTTTGTGACCTTGGCGCCGAGGTCACGGAAGAGCTTGCCGCAGTAGGCGGTCGCGACGGTGCCGGCGAGGTCGACGACGTGGATGCCGTCGAGGGCGCCGCCGTTGCGGGGTTTGTGACCTCCGGCTGTTGGTTCCTGACACTTCATCTGCGCGGGTGGACTCGGCATTGTAGATCGTGCCGGGAGACCCGCCTGCGGCGGATGCCGGCCAGAAGGCCGGCGCACCCAGCCTCGGAGGTTCTGTAGTTCCCAAAGCCGGGCGAGCCTGCGAAGTGTGTCGCGAGGCTAGGATTCCCGCGTGAAGCGACAGACGTACCTGCGGCTCTCCGTGATGATGCTCCTGCAGTACGGGGTCTGGGGCGTCTGGCTGCCGGTGCTGGCGCGCTACCTCCAGGCGGCGCCTTCGGAGGGCGGTCTCGGCTTCACTCCGGGCCAGATCGGCTGGATCCTGGGGCTTGCGAGCTCGATCGGGGCCGTCACGGCGCCCTTCGTCGCCGGCCAGCTCGCGGACCGCGCGTTCTCCACCCAGCGGGTGCTGGCGGTGCTCCTGGTGGCCGGCGGCGTGGTCAAGATCATCACCGCCTACCAGACCAGCTTCGGCGCCTGGTTGTGGCTGTCGGTGCTCTACTCGGTGCTCTTCACGCCGACCCTGGCGCTCTCCAACTCGCTCGCCTTCGCCCACATCGACGACGGCGATCGGGAGTTCCCGCGGGTGCGGGTGTGGGGCACGATCGGCTGGATCGCGGCCAGTTGGGCCTTCCCGCTGATCTGGCTGCTCTCGGACGTGCGGCTGTCCTGGCTGCCGCCGTTCTACGCCGGAGTCGAGGCCCCGGACGCTACGGCCCGCCTCGTCGACTCCCTGGTCTGGAGCGGCGTTCTCGCCTTCGGGTACGCCATGTTCTGCCTCTTCCTGCCGCCGACGCCGCCGCGACGCGACGCCAAGGACAAGCTCGCCTTTGCCAAGGCGTTCGGGCTCTTCCGGCATCGGTCCTTCGCGGTCCTGGTGGCGGCGAGCCTGCCGATCGCGGTGATCCACCAGATCTACTTCATGCAGACGGCGCCGTTCATGAGCCAGGTGCTCGGCCTGCCGGACAGCCGCATCGGGCCGGCGATGAGCATCGGCCAGTTCGCGGAGATCGCGGTCATGGTGGCCACGGGTTGGCTGCTGGCCCGGTTCGGTTTCCGCGGCGTGATCACGATCGGCGTGCTCGCCTACGCCGTTCGGTACGCGATCTTCGGCAGCGTGTTCCTGCCGCCGGAAGTGATCATCGCCAGCCAGGCGCTGCACGGTCTCTGCTACGCGTGCTTCTTCGCCGCCGCCTTCATCTACGTCGACCGCATCGCGGAGGCGGATGTCCGCCACTCGGCGCAGACCGTGTTCGGGATCGTGATTCTGGGTCTCGGTCCGGTGCTGGCGGCGCCCGTGCTGCAGGTGCTGTCGACTCTCTTCACGGACGAGGCCGGCGTGCTCGACTACTCGGCGCTGTGGTACTCGCTTTCCGTCCTGGCGATGCTGACGATGGTCGGGTTCGCGGCCCTGTTCCGGGACGAGACGCAGGCCGAGCGGAGCCGGCCGTTGGCCGGCGCGTGATTCTGGCCGCCTGCGGCGGCAGCCGGCCAGAAGGCCGGCGCACCCAGTTTTTTCAGACGTCGCAGACCTGCACGCCGTGGGCCAGGGCAGCGAGCTTGTCCTCGCCCTTGGGGATGAATTCTTGTCCCACGATCCCGGTGTAGCCGGTCTCGAGGATCGCGCGCATGATTGCCGGGTAGTAGAGCTCCTGGTTGTCATCGAGCTCGTTGCGGCCCGGGTTGCCGGCCGTGTGGTAGTGGCCGATGTGCTGGTGATGGTCGCGGATCGTGCGGATGACGTCGCCTTCCATGATCTGCGCGTGGTAGATGTCGTAGAGGATCCTGAAGCGGTCGGAGCCGACCCGGTCCACGAGTTCGACCAGCCAGGGCATGTTGTCGGCCATGTAGTCGGCGTGGTTGACCTTGGAGTTGAGCAACTCCATGCAGATCGTGACCCCCTTGTTCTCGGCGTGGCCGACGATCTGCTTCAGCGCGGCGACGCAGTTGTCGAGACCCACGCTGTCGGCCATGCCGTTGCGGTTGCCGGAGAACGTGATCACGTTGGGGAAACCGGCTTCGGCCGCGGCGTCGATGCCGGCGCGAATCGCTTCCAGGCAGGCCTCGTGGTTGGCCGGGTCGTTCACCCCCTCGGTGATGCCATGGCTGTTCGTCATCGCACAGCTCAACCCGTACTTCTGGATGGTGGGGAAGTCCGAGGCATCGAGGATCTCGACCGACTCGAGGCCCATCGCCTTCGAGGCCGCCGCGAGCTCCTCGAGCGGCATGCGGCCGTAGCACCAGCGGCACACGGACTGGCGGATCCGTCCGTTCTTGATGACGCGTTCCTGCTGGGCGGCGATTCCGGACGGTGCGGCCGAGGCCGCCGCGACCGCTGCGGCGCCGGCGATCAGGGTTCGGCGGGACAGGGGTTCGGCGTTCATGGACGGTCCTCCGCTAGACGGTTTGCGAGCTTGGGGGTTGAGGGGTCCGGCCATCTTAGCCTCCGCCACGCGCTACGATCGCGGCATGGAGACCAGGGTGGGGCGCAAACCGAGGTGGCGGCTGGCGGCGGTTCTGGCCGCGTCGACTCTGCTCCTGGCCTCCCTGCTGCCGGCCCAGTGGTGGCGTCCGGTGCCGGCGCGCTACCCGGAGGAGGGCCGCCAGTACCTGGAGGGGTTCGTTTTCTGCCGGGGCCAGTACCGGCAGGTGGTCGACGAGTGGCTGGGCCAGGGCTGGTTCACGGACTACCCCGACTCCGAGTACAACTTCATGACCCGGCTGTCGCAGTTGACGACAGTTGAGATCCAGCGCACGGCGTACGGGGATCCGGAACACCTGGTGCTGACCCTGGACGACCCGCGTCTGTTCGAGTTCCCGTTCCTCTTCATGTCGGACGTCGGCACCATCGGCATCAACGACATTGAGGCGGAGAACCTGAGACGGTACCTGTTGGCCGGAGGCTTCCTCTACGTCGACGACTTCTGGGGCCCCCGGGCCTGGGACCACTGGTCGCGGCAGATCGGCCGGGTGTTGCCGCCAGGCGACTACCCGATCGTCGACATTCCGCCGACGCACCCGATCTTCCGGACCTTCTTCACGGTCGACGAGGTTCCCCAGATCCCGTCGATCCAGTACTGGAACATGACCGGCGGTTCGGACACTTCGGAGCGCGGCATGAACTCCGCCGAGCCGCATTTCCGCGGCATCTTCGACGAGAACGGTCGGCTCCTGGTGGCGATGACCCACAACACGGACATCGCCGACGGCTGGGAGCGGGAGGGAGAGTCGCGCGAGTTCTTCGAGCGCTTCTCGTTGACCAAGTCCTACCCGTTCGGCGTCAACCTGGTCCTGTACGCGCTGGAGCACTGACGCCCGCGAAGACTCATGCTGGGCTTCTACCACGGGCTGCTAGGGTCCATCCGCTGTCCGATGCCGCTGCCCGGCGCCGGTCTTCCCACTCCCCAGCGAGGACACACACATGGCTCCCCTGACGCTTCGTTCCCGTTCCCTGGCGATCCCTGCCGCCGTTCTTGCGGCAGCCCTGCTTGCCACTCCCGCAGCGGCGCAGCAGGATCTCTCGTCCGTCGAAGTCACCGCACAGCATGTCGCCGGCTCGGTCCACATGCTGACGGGCGCCGGCGGCAACATCGGCGTTTCGGCCGGCGAAGACGGCGTCCTGATCGTCGACGATCAGTTCGCCCCCCTGGCCGACAAGATTCGGGCCGCGGTCGCGGGGATCTCGGCCGGCGATCTGGAGTTTGTCGTGAACACCCACTTCCACGGCGACCATACAGGCGGCAACGTCGTTTTCGGCGAAGAGGCGGTGATCGTGGCGCACACGAACGTGCGCAAGCGCCTGGCGGAGGGCGCCGGCGCGCGCGGCCAGTCGGTGGCGCCGGCGCCGAAGGTGGCGCTGCCGGTCGTTACCTACGACATCGGCGTGTCGATCCACTTCAACGACGAGCAGCTCATGATCGGCCATCTGGCCGGAGGGCACACGGACGGGGACAGCTTCGTCTACTTCATGGACTCGAACGTGATCCATCTGGGCGACCAGTTCTTCGCGGGACGCTTCCCGTTCGTCGACGTGGCGAGCGGCGGCAACGCGGTGGGGCTCCGGGACAGCATCGGCGGCGTGCTGGACCGGCTGCCCGAGGACGCGAAGGTGATTCCGGGCCACGGCCCGCTTTCGTCCGTCGACGACCTGCGCACGTATCACCGGATGCTCACCGAGTCCGTGGCTACGGTGAAGGCGGGCAAGGATGCCGGCAAGTCTCTCGAAGAGATTCAGGCCGCTGGGTTCTCCGACGAGTGGGAGGAATGGGGTTCCGGCTTCATCAACGAATCGGTCTTCATCGGCTTCGTCTACGAGAGCCTGTAGGGGAGCGCCATGCACTTCTTTGCTCTGCTGCTCGCCGCAATCCTGGCGGCGGCGGCTCCGGCCTCGGATCCCGCTTCGGATGTCGAAGGCGGCTGGCCGGCCTGGCGGGGGCCGAACCGCAACGGGTCGGCGCCGGCCGGAAACCCGCCGATCGAGTGGTCTGAAGACAGCAACGTGCGCTGGAAGAAGGCCGTGCCGGGTCTCGGGTTGTCGTCGCCCATCGTCTGGGGTGACCGACTCTTCCTGACGACGGCGGTGCCCACGGGCGAGCGGGTCGAGAACCCGCCGGCGCCGGTTGGGGGCGATGGCGTCGTTCCTGACGAGGTATTGAGCTACGAGGTCCACGCCTTGAACCGCAAAGACGGTTCGACAGTCTGGGAGCGCTCGGTGCTCACTGAGGCGCCCCACGAGGGGCACCACCCGGACGGCGCCTGGGCGTCCGGCTCTCCCGTAACGGACGGCGAGGTGCTGATCGCCTTCTTCGGATCGCGCGGGCTCTACGCCTTCGACCTGGACGGCAAGGAACTCTGGAACCGCGACTTCGGCGACATGAGGACTCGCCTGGGCTTCGGCGAAGGGAGTTCGCCGGCGCTCCACGGCGACCGGGTGTTCGTGATCTGGGACCACGAGGACGATTCCTTCATCGTCGCTCTCGACAAGAATTCGGGTGAGGAGATCTGGCGCCGGGAGCGCGACGAGATCACGGCCTGGACGACGCCCCTGGTGGTCGAGCACGGTGACCGGACGCAGGTCGTCACCAGCGCCACGAAGCAGGTCCGTTCCTACGACGCCGAAACGGGCGAACCGATCTGGCAGGCGACGGGAATGACACTCAACGCGATCCCCTCGCCGGTCTTTTCCGACGGAGTCGTCTACCTGACGAGTGGCTTTCGCGGCAGCAAGATGATGGCCGTGCGTCTCGACGGCGCGGCGGGCGACATCACCGGCACGGATCAGGTGGTGTGGTCGGTTGACCGGGACACGCCCTATGTGCCCTCGCCGTTGCTTCACGACGGCGTCATCTACTTCACGAAGGTGAACCGCGGCATCCTCTCGGCATACGACGCAGTGACCGGCGAGCCGCTCTACGCGAACCAGCGTCTGGGCGCGGTGCGGAACATCTACGCCTCGCCGGTGGCGGTCGGGGACCGCGTCTATTTTGCCAGCCGCGACGGCGAGTTCCTGGTCGCCAGGGCGGGGCCGACCTTCAAGGTCCTGGCTGAGAGTGAGCTGGACGACCGTTTCGACGCTTCGCCCGCGATCGTCGGCGACGAGATCTACCTGCGCGGCCGCAGCCACCTGTACTGCATCGGGGCGCCTTAGACGCCTGGTCGCGTCGACGTCGATCGCGTCCGCTCGTCCCTTGACGTGCAGGGCGAGGCCGTCAGCCGAGCATCCAGCGCAGTACGCCGACCGCGACCGATGCAAGACCGATTCCCCACAGCACCAGACGGAGCTCCAGGGCCTTCAGGTCCGCCTTCGTAGCCACTCCTTCCGAGACGGCTGCGCGTACCGTTTCGACCAGTGCCTCGGCATGGGCTGCTGGCAGACCCGCGGCCTCGAGTTTCCGGGCTGCGGCCAGAGTGTCGAAGGTTGCGCTGCTCACGGCGTCAGTCTACAGCCAGTTTGCGTCGTTGAGCGCAACGGCGGGAAGCTCGAGCACGACGATTTCGGGCAGCAGGCACACCTGGTCGTCGCAAGCCTGGAGTCTGACGGAGATGGGAACCGAGACGGGGAGAGGCTTGGGTGCGGTGTCGGAGCGAATCCTGAACTTGATGCGCTGAGTGTCCTCGTAGATCAGGACGTCGCCGGACTGGGTGCTGACCTGGGTCCGCCGGGGCGCGGGATAGCGGAGGTCGGTCACTTCGAAGGCGTTGCCGGCGCCGACGACGGTGGTACCGATCAAGTCTTCCTGGAGCGGCTCGGGTCCGTTCAGGTGCCAGCCGTCGGCGATCGCGAGGTCGAGGTCGACTTCGTACTCACCTGACGCGGTGCCGGGACGCAGGACGGCGGCCGCGGTCACGGCGCCGTTTCCGGCGGTGGCGCGGGGTCCGGCGTCGCCGTCGAGGGCGACTGCCAGTCCGGTGAGCATGTAGGTGAAGGCGGCCGGCGCTCGTTCGACGCTCTCGGCGAAGGCCGCGACAGTGGCGAGAGCCCGGTCGATCGCTTGCTGGTCGCCGTTGCGGCGGCCGAGTTCGGCCAGGGCGCGTGCGGCCACCGAGTTGCCCGAGGGGACGGCGCCGTCGGTCGGGCTCTTGGGCTGGGCTATCAGCAGATTGGCCGCGTCCCGTTCGGCGATGAAGAAGCCGTCGCCCAGGCTTGGCGAGGTGGCCGGGTCGGTGGGTCCGGGATCCCAGAAGCGTTCGATCATCTCGGTGGCCACGGCCTGAGAGCGTTCGAGCCATTGGGCGTCACCGGTCACGTCGTACAGCGCCACCATCGCATGCGCCAGGTGGGCGTAGTCCTGGACCAGTCCCGACGTCGAGGCAACGCCCATGAGCCAGACCCGCCACAGGCCGCCGTCTTCGCGGCGTCCATGCCGCCACAGGAACTCCGCCGACCGCGCGGCGGCCTCGGCGTAGACCGGCTCGCCCAGCGCGTCCGCCGCCTCGGCCAGCGCCCGGATCATCATGCCGTTCCAGGAGGTCAGGATCTTGTCGTCGCGCAGGGGATGCAGGCGTTCTTCGCGGATGTGGTAGAGGCGCTCGCGGATGCGGTCGAGCCGGCCGAGCAGATCCTGGAGCGAGAGTCCCAGGTCGCCTGCGCTCTCGTCGAACGGCCGATCGAGGAACAGGATGTTCCGGTGCTCGAAGTTTCCTTCGTCCGTGACCCCGAAGAGCCGGATCGTGAGTTCGGCGTCCGCGGGTTCGAGCGCGTCCCTTAGCTGGGCCTTGGTCCAGATGAAGAACTCGCCCTCGACCGACTCCCCGTCGGCGGCTTCGCTGTCCGCGTCGGTGGCGGAGTAGAAGGCCCCGTCCGGCGAGGTCATGTCCCGTAGCACGTAGTCGGCCGTCTCGCGCGCCACCCGCGCCAGCAGCGGATCGCCGGTCAGGCGGTAAGCGAGGGCGTAGGCGCGGAGCAGGTGGGCCTGGTTGTAGAGCATCTTCTCGAAGTGGGGGACCAGCCACCGTCCGTCCACGGAATAGCGGTGGAAGCCGCCGCCGACCTGGTCGTAGATGCCGCCGCGGGCCATCGCGCGCAGGGTGACCAGCGCGGCGTCCAGCGGTCGTCGGTCGCCGGTGCGGAGCGCCTCCTCGAGCAGCAGCAGCAGGTTCGTCTCGTTGGGAAACTTGGGGGCGCCGCCGAAGCCGCCGGAGACGCGGTCCGTGCTGGCGATCAGGCCTTCGACGGCTTCGCCAATGACCGTGCGGCCCAGGTTCTTCGCCGCTCCGCGCGCGGCGGTGATCTGCCGCACCAGGTCGGTGATCTGAGCGGCCGTGGTCTCCAGAACGTCCCGCCGTTCCCGCCACGCGGCGTCGACCTGCTGCATCAGGTTGACGAACTGCTGCGGCGGGAAGTACGTGGCGCCGAAGAAGGGTCTGCGGTCGGGAAGCAGGAAGCTGGACATCGGCCAGCCGCCGCGCTGTTGGGTGACCTGCACCGCGGTCATGTAGATGTCGTCGACGTCCGGCCGCTGCTCGCGATCGACCTTGATGCAGATGAACTTCTCGTTCATCAGCCGGGCGACCTCGATGTTGTCGAAGCTCTCGCGCTCCATCACGTGACACCAGTGGCAGGTGGAGTAGCCGATCGACAGGAACACCGGCTTGTCGTCGGCCCGGGCTCGCTCGAAGGCCTCTTCGCCCCACGGATACCAGTCCACCGGGTTGTGGGCGTGCTGTCGCAGGTAGGGCGAGGTCTCGAGGATCAGACGGTTCAGGAACAGGGGGCCGCCGTCGGCGTCGAGGTGCTCGGTGCGCGGCTCGTAGTCGGCCGGCATGGCGGCGAGCGTCGCCTCCAGCCGGGCCTGGAGCTCGGGCGGGCGTGGTGCGGCGCCCGGGGGAGGGACGGCGGATGCAGGAGCGTTCGGCACAGTCAGCAGCGCGACGGTGAGGCCCCCTGCAATCCAGGCGGCGTTGGGCACAACGCTAAGGATAGCGCCGCGCACTGTCGCCCCCGCCCGCGGGTCGGAAGCTGATTCTGGAACTGCGGCGCGAGTTGGCGGAGGCCGGCGACTCCTTCCGCGCGCAGGGCCAGCAGGCGTACATGAAGTCGGAGATGCCCTCGTGGTGAAGCGCTGAAGAATATCGGCGCTAGGAAGCAGGGCTTCCGTCGGGACCGGGACCCTCAGGTCTCCAGAGCCTCGGCATCCTTGAAGGGCTGTTCCTCACCAGCGTCGGGTTCCATTCCCGGCAGCGCTTTCGCGAGCGCTATCGGCAGCGATGTCGTGCGCTTGACTTCGTTGAGCACAATGCTGGTCAGCAGTCGATCGACGGACGAGCACGTCAGGTCCTTCAGGAGCCGCTCCAGATCCTGGTAGTCGCGGACCACCACCTTGAGCAGGTAGTCCTGTTGGCCGGTCAGGAAATGGCACTCCATGACCTCGTCCAGAGCCTGAATCACTTCCTTGAACTCCCGGTCGGCGTCCTGCCGATGGTGAACCAGTGAGACCTGCACGAAGCACTGAAGGGCCAAACCGAGGGAGTTTCGGTCTACGAGCGCCACCTTCCTTTCGATGATTCCCTCGCGCTCAAGCCTCAGGCGGCGCTTCTTCAGGCCCGAAGTGGAGAGATCGACTCTGCGGGCCAGTTCGGCGTCGGTCCGACTGCCGTCCTCCTGCAGGAGTTCGAGAATCGTGTAGTCCTTGTCGTCTAGAAGCCGCATGCCTCCCCTTTCTGGTCGCGAGCTCGGTGATCGGGCGCCGCCTTGCTGCGGGAGTTTAGGACAAGCGCATAGCGCCGAATCACTTGGGCCGAATCCTTGACCCAGGCGGCCCATCAAAGTGAGCGGCCCCAAACGAGAGGGGCCAAATGACTCTAGTTTCCTGAGTTTAGGGTGATACGGTCCTCCAAAGTATGGAGCTAAGGTCAAAAGAGGTGCTGTTGGTTGATGCGGCGGTCCCGTTGTGTCTCTGCCCGCGTTTCTGGGGCGGCACGGCCTGACCCCCTGATTTCAACCTGACTTCACCGGGGGACGGTGGTGTGCCGCTGTCCCTTCTCCCAACCCCCCCAAGTAAGGAGGACTAGCTGAAATGGTCAAGACGCAGCGAAGATGCCTATGGTCCACTCCAGCCCTGGTGCTGGTGGCGAGTTGGCCGCTCATGGCCCAAGAGGAAGAGGGTGTCGCGTCGACTGTGCGGGCAGTCGAGAGCTTGAGCACCCGCGAGGCGGCTGTCGCCGTCACTGTAGACGAATCCCAGAGGGTCTCATATCTGTTGGCAACGCTCGGAAAGTGAGCCACCCACCGTTTGGAAAGTGAGCCACCTCGGCCGTGTTGAGTGTACGCGAGTTTTCTCTCGTCGGTCCCCTTGAGTCAGTAGCAGTAGCGGCTGCGGTAGCTGTGGGAAACCGGTCTGCCGGTTTTCCAAGGCGGTGCGGGAAACGGTCTGCCGTTTTCCGCGGCGCCGGCAGCTTCCGCAGCCGGCCGCCGTTGCGGTCCGCTCAGCGGCGGCGCCGCGGCGGTCCGGTTTCGAGCTGTGCGATCGGGATTCACGAGGCCGTGCTCCGCAGCCGTGTCCGATAGGAGGAGCCCTTGGTGGCGAGGATGTGGGCGTGGTGGGAGAGGCGGTCGAGCAGAGCCGTGGTGAGCTTTTCGTCGCCGAATACGCGGACCCACTCGGAGAAGGCAAGGTTGGAGGTGACGATGGTCGAGCGGCGCTCGTAGCGGTCGGCGAAGACGTTGAAGAGCAGCTCGCCGCCGGCGCGGTCGAATGGCACGAAGCCGAGCTCGTCGCAGATCAGTAGATCCACCCGCTGTAGCCACTGCTGCAGGCGGCCCAGCTCCCGCTGGTCGCGGGCTTCGAGGAGATCGCGGACGAGGTCGGAGGCCTTGCGGAACCAGACCCGGCGGCGGCGCTTCGCGGCCTCGATGCCCAGCGCGATGGCGAGATGCGTCTTGCCGGTGCCGATGGGTCCGACCAGGACGACATCGTCTCCACGGTCGATGTAGTCGCAGGCCGCCAGCTCGCGCAGCTTCGGTTTGGACACTCCCTGTAGCGCCTGGAAGTCGATCTGCTCGAGCGTCTTGTGGTCGGGGAAGCGGGCCGCGCGCAGCCGGCGCTCGACGGTGCGGGCCTCCCGATCCCGGATCTCGGTCTCGAGCAGTTGCCACAGGTAGTCCTCGTAGTCCCACTGTGCGTCCTGGGCCTGACGCGCCCGCTGCTCGTAGTCGCGCAGCACGGAGGGCATCTTGAGCGTCTTGAGGCCCTCGGCGATGACGGCTCTGCGCACCGCCCGGCTCACGATGCCGCCTCCTGAAGCAGCACGTCGAAGTCAGCGGCACGAGCGCTCTCGACCTCGTGGCGGCGGAGCGGCTCCGGCACCTCGATCCTGGAGGCCGGACTCCGCGGAGCGAGTCCCAGCAGGTCGAAGCGACCGGCGGTCAGGGCCTCCTCGAGTGCGGCGGCTACCTCCTCGCTGCCGTGGTCTGTGACCACGCTCAACAGCTTGGCGAAGAGCCGCGCCGTCTCCAGCGCGCCGTGCCGCAACTCCAGCATTCTCCACAGCTTGCGATAGGCCGGGCCGAGCTCTGCGAGCAGCTCCGGGGCCACCTGGCGCACCGCCTGAGGTTTCCGGGACAGCTCCTCGAAGTAGTGCGCGTAGCGCACCAGGCGCTGTCCCGGCCGCACCAGAGCGCAGCGGTACTCCGCGTCGCGACAGGAGAAGACGATGTCGCCCGTACCGACGCGGGCATGGACCTGGAGGCTCTTCCACCGCGAGGGAACCGAGTAGATCGCACCACCCAACTGCACCGTCGCCTGGCGCGACACCCGCACGATCCTGAGCTTCCTTGCCTCGAACACGGTCGGCGGCAGCTCGCGCAGAGCCGCCTGCTCCTCCTGCCACCGCGCACGGTTGCCGTGTGCCGCGTCGACCGAAGCCAGCACGCCCCGTGCGATCTCCTCCAGAGTGCGCCCTTGAGGCACCGGACTCATGTGCGCCAGACGGATTCCCTTGCCCCGCGACTCCACACTGCCCTTGTCGTGCCCCTCGCCGGGGCGGGCGAAGCACGGCTCGAACAGGTAGTGGCTCACCAGTGCCTGGAATCGATCCGTCAACTGACGCTTGGCGCCCACCCGGCGCCGCACGGCCGCACTCAGATTGTCGTAGACCAGCCGCAGCGGCACGCCGCCCAGGTGCGCGAACGCCCGCACGTGGCCATCGAGAAACGCCACCTGGTCGCAGCGGTCGTACAGCCACACGAACGAACGGCCTGAGTACGGCAGGTGCAGCAGGAACTTCCACACCCGGTGAGCCACGCCGTCCTCCTCCACCGTCACCTCGAAGAAGTCCACCTGGCCACACTCGCCGGCACGGTGCACCAGCGGAATGAACGTCTCCTGCCGCTGACGCTTCCACTCCCGAACGTAGCTGCGAACCGTCGTGATCCCGACCTCGTAGCCATCCTCCAGCAACTGCCGATGCAGACGCGTACCCGTCAGCCGCTGCTTCGCCGTCGTCCGGCGAGACCACGTCCTCAGCAGCTCCTCCAGACGAGGCGCCATCCGCTCCGTCACCAGCCGCCGCCGCGGCCTGCTCTCCACCCGCCGCGGCGCGCTCTGATCCAGGTACTTGCGCACCGTGTTGCGGCTCACGCCGTGCTCCCGAGCCACCGAACGTTGGCTCCGACCCTCCACCAGCACCTGGTGCCGAATAACATGTACCTGATCCATCCTCAGCAAGTCCTTCCTCCGATCGCGTTGGTCTCCTGAACAAGACCAAGCTACCGGCCAAGGGCCGAGGGTGGATCACTTTCCGAGCGTTGGGTGGCTCAGTTTCCGAGCGATGCCTCCATCATATCGGCAGGGCGCTCAAATCGTCAGCATGGCGCGTGTGACGGATCGGGCCCTGTTGGAAGGAAAGCAGGGCTACCAGGTCGTTCGGGTGGACCCGGACAGAACCCCGCGGGTGGTGGCTCAGGCGGCTCGTACAGAAGGCGAAATCCCCATCTTCGTCACCGATACCGGTGAGCTGCAGGCGCCGGTCGGCGGCGTCATTCTGATTCTGTCGGAGTCGTGGGGCCCTTGCGAAGTCGAAGCGTTCCTCGTCGAGCACGGACTCGACGAGGCGACTACACCGGTGCAATGGCGCAAGAACGGGTATGTCGTGAGCACGGTGCCCGGAACGTTCGCTGTCGAACTGGCCAACCGATTGGCGGGTTTGGCCGGCGTCGATCTGGCGGTGCCGAACTTCTGGAGAGAGGCGGTGCCACGATGAAGCGGCTTCCGGCCATCACAGCTCTCTTCCTCTTGCCCGGCGTCGCTTTCGCGCAGGTTACCGCCCCCAGCGGCGCCGTCACCGCGGGTGACCGGACGCTCACGGTCGCGTGGGATGAGCCAAGCGGCGCCACGATCGGTTCGGCATACGATCTCTGGTACATCCTGTCGTCGGAACTGTCCGGCAGCCGGGGTGTCTCGCGTGGCGATCTCGGCCCTGGCGCCGGTTTTCGCGACCAATCGGCCATGCCGGTCTGGACCCAACTTTCGGACGTTGCTTCCGGCAAGGGTGACCACTACGTCATCCTGCCCCGGAGTCTCACGAACGATTCGGCCTACTCCGTCAAGGTGCGCCATCGGCAGGGCACGGACGATGCCTGGTCCACTGTCGTGGAAGGTACGCCGTCGGAGCCTTCGAGCACCGTAGCGTTGACCTTGGGCGCCGTCGTGGGCGGTGTCGTCGAGGGCAGCGACACCGACGCCTACTCGGCGACAGCAAGCTCAAGAACGACGATGGTCTGTTATGTGCTGGCCCAGGATGACCACAGGCAGATCAGGGTGACTCCGAGTCCAGAGGTCGAGTACGACCAGGCGTCGGTTGCGGGCCGGAACCGACGCTTCGTGATTCAGTCTGGAACGCAGACGTTCAGCATCAGCCGTGGCCAGGCTACCGGTACGGTGGAGTACGAGATCGTGTGTCGGGACACTCCGGCTAGCCGGAGCATCAGCGGCGCCCATGCGATGGACGTCAGGTATCCCGCCGATCTTGAGTTCGGGGCGAAAAACGACTCCTTCTTCTACAGTTTCCGCATCACCGAATCGGGCGCCTACGCCATCGGGACGGCCGGCTTTCTCGACCCGGTGTTGAAGCTCTACGACTCGAGCGGCACCCTTCTGCGGAACAACGATGACGCCTGGCAGTTGGGCAACGTGTACAACGCCGCGATCCTGGAATCGCTCACCGTGGACACCGACAGCGACCAGGATCCGGGGCTGTATTACGTCGAGGTGAATCTCCCGTACAACACGGCGGCCAATACGGACCAGCCGGATCGGAACGTTCCGCTGTATGTCTGGCCGGCGGACGGTGGAGGCGCCGCGTCGACCGATCCCAGTAGCCTTCCCATCGGTTACATCTGGACGCAGAAATCGAGGGTCTACTTCGATATCGACGATTCGTCGGCTCGGTACGGCGAGTTGTCCGCTGTCGGAGAAGAGGACTATTGGACGTTCACCACCGATGTCAACAGCGGCTACGGAGATGCGACGCTTTCCTATGTTCTGATCCGTGGGGTCGGAGCGCCGGACAGCGCACTGACCGGCGAACTCGTCGGGTATCCGGACGCATACCGGCGAACCGACGTTCTGCCCGGCGGCAGCCGGGGCGATGGCGACGTCGCCACCTTCACCATCAGTGCGCGAGTGTCCTCCGGAACGCACACGCTGAAGGTCTCGTCAAGCGATGATGCCGACCCCGGCGGCGTCTATGGACTGACCGTCGTCCACGACGAGGAGGTCGAGCTGGCCGACTTCGATAGCCGGACTGTTCAGGGCGCCTGCGGGACGACGACGCCAACCAGCGTGCTGGATCGGCTGTTCAAGTGCCAGTGGCATCTGGGCAAGGGCGGCGGTGCGGACATCAAAGTGCAGGAGGTATGGGAAGACGGATACACGGGAGACGGGATTGAGATCGCGATTGTCGATCGGGGCATCGACTCCGCGCATCCGGATCTCGAGCCCAACGTCGACACGACGAAGAACCACAACCTGTTGACGGGCTCCAACGAGCCGTTCGAGCCGATCCGCAGCCATGGCAACTCCGTGGCGGGAGTCATCGGTGCGGCCGCCAATGAGCACGGGATTCGGGGTGTGGCCTACGGCTCCACGATCTACAACTTCAATCTCCTGGCCGGCTACAACGATGCGAGAGAGGGCATTGCCCTTAGTCGGAACATTTCGACTCGCGGCGCGGAACCTGTCAACGACATTGATACAGCGGGGTTCTGGATTTACTGAGTCGTCTCTGCAGTCTTGTTGTCGGGCTTGTTGATCCAGACGGCCTGGGGCAGTGGCGTGTGCATCGGTTGGCCGCCGACGAATCGTTCGGGGGAGCTTTCCCAGGCGGCGCTCAGCGTGCGTTGGCGCTGCTCGATCACGGCTTGCGCCCGGCCGTAGTGGACGGTCTCGGGGGTCAGCATGGCGATGCCGGCATGGCGGTGTTCCGTGTTGTACCAGGGGAAGAAGGACCTGCAGTAGTCGGTCGCGGCGTCCTGGTTGGGGAAGCGGCTGGGGAAGTCGGGGTGGTACTTGAGGGTCTTGAACTGTGCTTCGGAGTAGGGGTTGTCGTCGCTGACCCGCGGGCGGCCCAGGGACCGGTTCACGCCGAGGCGGGCGAGCAGTTGGGCGGTACCCTGGCTGGTCATGGGGGCGCCTCGATCGGAATGCAGGATCAGGACATGGGGCTTGACGCCGTGCTTGAGGCAGGTCTCCTCGATGAGCCTTTGGGCGAGCGCGGAGTTCTCGCGGTCGGCGACCATCCAGCCGACCGTGTAGCGGCTGAAGAGGTCAAGCAGGACGTAGAGGTAGTAGTAGGTCCAGGTCTGCGGTCCGAGCAGCCTGGTGATGTCCCACGACCAGACCTGGTTGGGCGCGACAGCGACTAGCTCCGGCTTGGCGTACGACGGATGGACGCGCTGATTGCGGCGGTCCCTCACGGGGTGGTTCGCTTCGAGGATGCGGTACATCGTGCGCTCCGAGCACAGGTAGCGGCCCTCGTCGAGCAGGGTGGCCACCACTTCTCCCGGCGAACGATCGACGAAACGCGGCGACGCAAGCGTGGCCTCGACCCGTTTCCGCTCGATCTGGCTCAGTGCCCGGGCAGGCGTGGGGCGGGGCTGCCGTCGCCCGGGAGCGGGCCTCGCACGACGATAGAAGGTCGATCGCGACACGCCCAGCGCCCGGCACGCCGGCGCGATGCCGACCTGCCGGGCCAGGGACCTTGCCGCCATCAGCAGTCCTTCCCGTCTTCGAGGCTGAATCCCAGCAGCCCTGCAACTTTTCCCTGGACGTCCAGGATCGTGTGCGCGGCGGCGACTTCCCTCTCGAGACGCTTGACCTTCGCTTCCAGCCGCTTCACCTTCGGCATCAGAGGGTTGGCCTCGTTCGGCTTGCGGCCCCGCTTCTTCGGCCTCAGACCGGAAAGCGCGCCCTCTCGCCGCGCCTTGCGCCAGTTGGCCAGATGGGAGCTGTACAGACCCTCTCGCCGCAGCAGCCGACCCACCTCGCCGCGGTCCGTGCATCGGTCCGCTTCCTCCAGAATCCGCAGCCGGTACTCCGCCGTGAACTGCCGCCTGGTCGGTCTCGCCAGCACTTCCGGGTCGGGAACCGCCCCGGCGGGCGCCGCGCCGGCCGCGGGGGCCTCGTCGCTACGCTCCTCAACCCCCGCGGCCGGGAGCTCCGAGCCGCCGCCAAACCTCTGCTCTCGTCTTGACATTGATCCTCCTTGCCAACGTGTGCCCTCCACTATTCAACGGGATGGCCGCTGTGTCACGTACGTTGGCAGAGAGGGGCGGACAGCGACCTTACGGTGAAGCTCTATGGGTCAGACAAGTACACGGACGCCGTAGATCTGGAGAACGAGGTCGAGTTCACTCTCGGAGAGTGGGCACTGAGGTCTGAGACGCTGGTCACGGAGGACTTCGGGGATCGGTTCAACTCATGGTTCATCCGGGTTGAACTCGCGGAAGACGCTCCGGGTGGGCTCTACGTTCTTGACGCCCAAACGCGGCCGGATCTCAGTCAGGACCACAGGACGACACGCGAGGAGATTCTCGCCGAGGATCGCTCGCTCCTAGGGGCTCTTCTGCCTCGGGATGGTGGATCCGTTCAAGGGTACTTCGAGAACGAGTGGGACTCATACGGGAGCCGATGGGCCGAAACCGACCCGTACTACATCGTGACTCCCGAAGGTGACGGGTTCGATGCTCTCATCTGGGTTGAGGGGGACGCTCTCTTCGATACGTGGATGAAGCTCTGGAAGTGCTGTGATCTCAATGAGGACGTGTTGTGGGAGCCCGACAACCCTGCGGCCGTGCTGACGGATGACACCGGCTTCTACCCTGGGTGGTATCGGGGCGATGAGCGCTCAAACCTGGAGGCTCGCGGCCGGAACCAACTGTCCGTGATGAGGCTGCAACTCGATGCCGATACGGCGTACCTGTTGTGGGCGTGGAACGTTCATGCGTTCACGTCGTACAAGATGAACTTCGTGCAGGTCGAGGAACCGGGCGATACGGCTGCTACGGCGGTGTCGCTCAGTCCCGACCGGCAGTACGAGAAGGTGCGTGGGGGCAACATCGGTGAAGCGACTGATGTCGACTACTTCAAGCTGGTGCTGGATCGTGAGCGCGAACTGATGATTCGAGCGGTCGCGGCCGATGGGGTGCTGGCTCTGGTAGGCGGCATCTACACCGGGGAGGGCGGCAGCGATGCGTTCTCGGCGGCACACGTCGCGCATGACCGCTTCACGAACGATCACTTCTACTACACGACGGCGCTGGCCTACCGGGTCGGCAATGGGTTTACGATCCAGCACACGTTCCCGGCAGGTACGTACTATGTGAAGGTGGAAGGTGACGGCGCCAACACGGGCGCGTACTACATCGCTGTCGAGAATGACCTGGCGGTCCCCGAGGAGTGGGACTGTGTCGACAGCGACGATCAGTACCCCGATCCGCTATGGGGCTGTCAGTTCACGTTGAAGAACGATGACGAGGACGGACTGGACCTGAACATCGTGCCGGCGTGGGAGGCAGGCGCTGCCGGAACGGGTGTCAGGGTGCGAGTTGTCGATGGCAGCTTTGATACGAAGAGCATCGAGCTGGTCGACAACGTGGTCGCGGCCACGGATCATTCGGATTCCGAAAAGGGGACGGTCCTCAATCCGTTCCCGGGAATCGGCTACAGCCACGGAACCGCGAGTGCGGCCGTGATTGCGGCGCGAGACAACGGTCTCGGGATGCGCGGTATCGCGCCTCGGGCTCAGCTTAGTCTCCACAACGCAATCGACTTTCCGACTGACGACATCATCATCAGGAGTTTGAGCTACAACGAAGGAGACGATCTGATCGCGGACGTGGGCTTGATGAGCCACTCTTGGGGTGTGTTTCAGGGCAGTGCTGTCCCACAAACTTCAGCGCAGTGCGAGTTGAGTCTGTGCGTTCCTGGGATCAGGCGGTCCGCTCCGGGGTTCGAACAGGTCCAGGAGCGGTCTTCGCGCGAACAGGTTGAGTTGCAGGAGGCGCAGGATTTGGCTCATGGTCCACGCCATCTTGTTGACGAACTTCAGGTAGGCGAGCAGGAGATGCACGCACATCGCGATCCAGATCTGCGTCATGACGGCATTGCGCGAAGTGCCGACGAAGCTCTTGATGCGCAGGTTCTGCTTGATCCACCTGAAGAAGGTCTCGATCTGCCAACGCTCCTTGTAGATGTTCGCGATGGTCTTCGGGGCGAGCTTGAAGTTGTTGGTCAGGAACGCGTAGAACTTCTTCGTGTCGGGGTCGCGATAGCCGACTCGACGCAGCGGGATCGGACACCGGGTGCGGCCTTTGACGCTGGTCAACTCGATGGTCTGGTCCGACGTCACGCCCAGCCCAGGCGCGAACGACCGCCGCTCTCGAACCGCGTACTTGATCTTGCGCTTCAGCCGAGTGACCAGGAAAACTCCTTGTGCATCAAGGGATTTCATCCACTCGAAGTCGAGGTACAGCCGGTCCGCAGCGACGATGCTTCCCTTCGGCAGACGAAGGGACCGCGCCACCTCAACGTCCGACCCCTTGCCGTCCGTGACCTCCAGGAACGCCGGCAGACAGCCCTCGTGGTCAAGCCCCATGTGCAGCTTCAACGCTCCCTTCGTCTTGCGGTACTGCGCCCAGGGAAACAGCTCCAGGCACAGGTCCACGTACGTCGCATCGAGCGAGAACAGCTTGTTGCGGAACCGGAAACCATGCCCCGGCGCCGCCTTCCGGCATCGCGCCAGCAGACGACCGAACAACGCCTCGTACAGCTCGTGGGGCTGCCTCTCGTTGACGCGCGCCAGCGACGACCGGGCCACCCGGCCCACGCCAAGGTGGTAGAGCTTGTGACCCTGCGCGTCCAGGTTCGACACGATGTCGCGCAGGCTGCACCGCCCGGAAAGCTGGGCCGTCGCCATCGCTACGAACTGGCTCCAGCGGCTCATCGAGCGCAGCTTGCGTCCCCTGTGGCGCCTTCCCGCCTCCCGCTCGAACTCATGTCTCGACACCAGCTTGAGGAACTGACCGAGTACGGTACCATTGTGCGCCATGGGTCTGGATCTCCTTGCCGTCATTGGCTTTGTGTGAAAACCAATCATACGACAGGGCACGATTCAGACCCATCCTGACCCTCCGTTTGTGGGACAGCACTGGTTTCAGGGACGGTACGTGAACTTGGAAACGTCTCTGGTACACGCCGCCTTCGAGGTTGGTCTCACGTCCGGCAACGGGGGGCGCGGCGTGTCGCACTTCCAGGCTGCCGGGAACGACTATCTCGAACAGGGTTACTCGACGTTGGACGAGATCCAGAATCACATCGGCATCATTCAGATCTGCGCCGTGAACGACAAGGGTCGGAAGTCGTGGTTTTCTGAGCAAGGATCGAACCTGTGGGTGTGCGGCATCGTGACTCGCGAACAGGCGCTTGGCGATGACGAAACGTACTGGGACAACTACTCGTCTCCGTCTGCGTCGAACTTCGGCCACTTCGTGAACTTCAGCGGTACATCGTCAGCCACTCCGCACGTTGCGGGTGTTGGGGCGTTGCTCCATGAAGCGAATCCGAATCTTGGGTGGAGGGACGTCAAGCTGATCTTGGCCGCTACCGCTCACAAGACGGACCCACTCATCGCTGATGAGCGGGTGTGGTGGTGGGATCACCCCAACCGGGGCGTCAAGGTTCCGGTCAGCCATCGGGAATGGATGCTGTACTCCGAAGGTGGAGCGTTGTACGGAGACGTGCCGGCCGCTGGTCGGTACACGTACAGTCATCGCTACGGCTTCGGGGTCGTCGATGCTGACGCGGCTGTCTCGCTGGCGAAGGTTTGGCCCGGCGGGCTCCCGAGGCTTCGGACCGAAGAGCCTGATGAGATCGTCGGTCCCTTCAGCGTTCACGACGATCTGCCGTACCCCGGCGAGGACGACAACGGTACGGTGGTGATCAGCGACACGATCGAGTTCGTCGAGTGGGTGGACGTGTACGCGGACTTCCACACAGACGACTTCCGCGACTTGCGGATCGTGCTCACTGCACCATCCGGCAGTACGACGCTCTTGTCGCACCCATACGATGAGTGTTGGGCGCATTACGGCTACCCCGAAGGGTCGGAAAATGGCACTGGTGACTGCGAGTATCCGGGCAGCACTTACCTCGAAGGTGAAATCAAGTTCGGGTCGGCTCGGTTCCTCGGGGAAGATCCGGAAGGCACGTGGGCGCTCTCAATCGTCGACGAAATGCCTCACGGCTCAAAGGCTGCGACGCTTGAGTCGTGGCGGCTGGTCGTTCACGGTCATTCGGCCACCTTGGCCGACGACGGCGACGACGGCGACGACACTGGCGACGACGGTGACGTTGATGGCGACGGCGATAGTAGAACAGATGGTGACGATACCGATGAGCCGCGGTTTGCGGGTACCTGTGCGCCGGACGATACGACGCTGTGTCTTCAGAACAACCGCTTCGAGGTCCGGATGCTGTGGAAAGTCGAGGAGACGGATGTGCCGAGGTGGGCCGAAGTCGTGGTTGGGAGGCAGGGCGCCGGGATCTTCTCCTTCGGGGACGATGATGACTGGATGATTCTCTCGAAGGCTCTCGACGGTTGCGACATCACGGGGGCCGTGTGGCTGATGCATTCCGTCAGCTTTGCGGATCCGGGCGATGTCGCGGTGGAGGCCGGCAGTGAGGGCCAGCGCAAGGCGCTTCCGATCTGGTCGATCACGTATCGGGACACCGTTGCGGGCGAATCTCTCTCGTACGGCAGTCCGGCGCCCGAGTGGTCCGGCAACCGCACGATGCAGACGCGCGCAACGGTCAATCGTAGTGCGTTCCGGTCGGCATGTGGCCTGCCGGCGGCGGCCGCGATGCCCGTCAAGGTGGGCGGCGGCATCGGCCGTGACGTCGATGGGCTGATCTCGATGGCGTCGGCGGTCGTCGACAACAACGAGGAGTCGGCCACTACGCTGCACGACCGCTTCAAGGTGTCGGTCGACTGGCGGACGTGGGACGACGTGAACGATGGCTTCACGGGCGAGGAGCGCCGCAGGGCCTCGGTACCGGTCACGGAGTCGAGCGATTCGTCTGCAGCGTTCTACTGGCACAACCCCGACAACATCGAGGTCATGGTGAAGGTGACGGACAGGTGCAACGTCACGTCGGAGAGATCGCGGTACTACGTCGTTCAGGTGTCGGGCGCTACGTTGGATGGATTCCAGGCGAGGGTCGAAGACCTGTGGAGTTCAGGCGATGTCCGCTTCTACCGGTGGTGGGAGAATGAAGGCATGGGTTCACCGCCCCTGACGAATGTGCATCCTACTGCGGCGACCTTGAACAAGGTCCAACATATGGGGTTGGGCGGGAACTCCGAGGTTGCGGCGTACCGGTTCTCCTGCCGGTAGCAGCACCAGGAATGGCGCCGCGGGGCGGTCGTCGTTTCGGCGTCGGCCGCCCCGTTTCGTTGAGACCTCTGACAGGCAGATCAGCTCAATGGTCGGCCTACACCGGTGGCACTGCTGGGGAGTCGTGAATAACAAATGCGGTCGGGGTCGGCTGGTCCGCGAACAGAGGGGAGAAACGCCATGAGATGGATCGTGTTCGTGATGGCCCTGATCGTGAGCCCGGTAGCGGCTGAGTCGGTCGAGGATTCGATCGTGACGGAGTCGTGTAGGGAGCCGTGTTACGTGCTGCCGTACACGGGACAGGAAGGCGGATTCGTGGTCAGGCCGGCGTACGGCATTCTCGAGGTGCCGTTCATGTTCCGGTGTGGTGGAGGTCACTACATCACGGGAACGATCCCGGTGTCCGGTCGTCCTGCCGTGCAGGAGATCGGGCCCGGGACGGGCTTCTATTGCCCCGACGGTCGCGGCGATGTGTGGGTCAGCGGGATTCTGGACGGTAGCTGGTACTGGACCGTTGACGATGAGGGCTACGCGGCCGCGAGTCTGCTGCTGCGTCGTGACTTGGTGGAGTCGTATCGAGCCGTGCGTCCTGTCGATCCGCGGTCGGCCGGGTTCACGCTGACGACTCGTCGGTACACGACCAAGATCCTGATCAGAGGTCGAGGGCGTGGCGGCACGATGCTGGTCCCGAACTTCTTCCCGTCTGTGGGTGATGATCCAACGCTGTTGTGCGGATGGGATGGCATCCCGGACGGCCCAATCCCGCCGCGTCTGATCAAGCGCGACTGCCTCGTGACGGGCGAGTACGAGATCCACGTTGACGGTCCAGGGGGCGAACGGTCGCTCGCGCGTGTTACGCGGCCGGCGTCGGGGTCTATCGAGCTGGTTCTCGCGGTCTACGGGAAGGGGGTCGTGGAGCTACGTGATCCCCCGACCGGGCTAGGCGCACGCGCGCTCAACTCTCCAGTCGTTGCGTCGTTCGAGATTGGCGCCGAGACGGGCGTTCACCTGAGCGGATTCCGAAACAACACGATGACTGTTGAGTCCGCTCCTCACTGCACGACCGTGCGGGTCAGGATTGCTGCGTCGGTTGATCAATCGTCGCAACTGTACCCGCCTCCGCCGCCGAAAGTGAACGACTCAATCACGATCTTCTGTCCGGACGGCGAAGGGTCTTGATCGGGGCGTCATTCCGCGCGACAACCGACATCGCTTGTTCCCCTGCGAGTAGGTTGAGGGTGGTAGGCGGCGGTCGGCCTTGTGCTGCTACATTCGGCGGGGATGCGCAGGCGGACAGAGCTGGCCGTCACGCTGCTGCTGGCGCTTTCCGCCTGCGCGCGCATCGACGATGCTCCGCTCCGGTGGGTCGACTGGGCAGGCGAGACCCATCGCCAGGTCGTGGTCGACCGGGAGCAGGGGCAGTACCTCGGCCACCCGACGACGGTTCTGCTCTCGGATCAACGCTCGATCCTGACCGTGTACCCGAAGGGCCACGGCGCCGGCCCGATCGTGATGAAGCGCAGCGACGATGGCGGCCTGACCTGGAGTGAGCGGCTGCCGACGCCGGCGAGCTGGGCGACCTCGATGGAGACGCCCACCGTCTTCCCGGTCGACCTGCCGGACGGTCGGCGGCGGTTGATCATGTTCTCGGGGCTCTACCCGGTGCGTATGGCCCGCTCCGACGACGAAGGCCGGACCTGGACCGAGCTCGAGCCGATCGGCCACTTCGGCGGCGTTGTCGCGATGTCGTCGGTCGAGCGGCTCCGGAGCGTCGACGGCGAGTTGATGGCCCTGTTTCACGACGACGGCCGGTTTCTGCGCCGGCCGACTTCGCGCTACGAGCGAATCCCGGACTTCGAGCCCCGTTTCGAGGTCTACCAGACGATCTCGCTCGACGACGGATTGACCTGGTCGGAGCCGGAGGTCATCGCGGCGCACCCCGAGGCGCATCTGTGCGAGCCGGGACTGATCCGTTCGCCCGACGGCCGCGAGATCGCCGTCCTGCTGCGCGAGAACAGCCGCCGGTTCAACTCCTTCGTCATCTTCTCGCGTGACGAGGGGCGCACCTGGAGCCGGCCGGTGAAGCTGCCGTCGTCCCTGACCGGCGATCGGCACGTTGGCCGCTACACGCCGGACGGTCGGCTGTTCGTGACCTTCCGCGACCAGGCGCCGTCCAGCCCGTGGCGCGGCGACTGGGTGGGCTGGCTCGGCCGCTACGAGGATCTGCAGCGCGGCAAGCGGAAGCCCTGGGCCGGCGAGGTGCGCGTGCGGCTGATGGACAACACCTACGCCGCGGACACCGCCTATCCGGGTCTGGAGTTGTTGCCCGACGGCGCCTTCGTGACCACGACCTACGGTCACTTCACGCCAGGAGAGGAGCCGTGGGTTGCCGCGGTTCGCTTCACGACGGCGGAACTCGACGCGTCCGCATTGGAGGCGCCGGTCGAGGCGCCGTCGAGGCCGGTGCTCCGCGTGGGAACGAGCGGCGACTACCCGCCGTTCTCGGTGCTGTCGGAGGACGGCGGCGGCGAGGCCGCGCACGATCGGCCCGCCCGGAGCGGCTTCGACATCGAGGTCGCGAACCGGTTGGCCTCGGTTCTGGGGTTCGACGTGGAGTTCCGGCCTTTCGACTGGCCGGAACTCTCCGGTGCGTTGGCAGCGGGCGATTTCGACCTCGCGATGAGCGGCGTCACCTGGAGGCCGGGCCGGGCCGCGGTGGGGTGGATGAGCCGGGCGGTGGCCGCGGGTGGGCCATGCGTCGTGTCAGCCGCGGGCGGCCCGGACCCGCCCCGCCGGGTAGCCGTCAACCGCGGCGGCATCCTCGAACGCTGGACTCGGGATCGGTTTGGTGCGGTTGGAGGCGGCGTCGTCGAGGTGATCGCCGTCGACGACAACCTGTCGCTCCCCGGCCGCCTCGAACGGGACGAGGTACACGCCTTCGTCACCGATTCCTTCGAGGTCGAGCACTTCGGCCGCGACGGTTGGCGTCGGGACTGCGAGCCGCCGCTCGACCGCAAGGTGTTCTGGGTCGCTCCGCAGCGGGCGGACGACCTGGGCCCCGCGGTCGACCGCTGGATCCAGCGCAACGAGGGCTGGCTGGAGGGCAGGCGCGAGGAGTGGTTCGGCCACGGGCAGGGCCGCGACGAACTGGACCATCTGCTCGACCTGACGGCTCGCCGGCTCGCCTTCATGCCGGCGGTCGCGTCCTGGAAGGCTGCGCGCGGCGCGCCGATCGAGGATCGTGAACGGGAACGGCTGGTGCTGGAGGCGGCCGAGAGGTCGGCTCTGGAGTTCGGGCTCGATCCACAGCCGGTGCGGGAGTGGTTCGCGCTCCAGATCGACCTGGCGAAGGTGGTACAGCGCCGCAGCGCCGCGGCGGCGCCGACGTTGGATCTGGACGAGATCCGTCCGGCCCTGATCCGCCTCGGCGAACGTCAGGTGAGGTCCTTGAGGGCGCTCGCGGGGGCTTCGGTCGAAGCAACGGCGCCCGCAGCGTTTGATGTCCTCACGCCGTATCTCGACAGTGCGGAGGTTGCTCGGGTCGGCGCCGGGATGGCCAAGATCCTGGACGAGCTGAGAATTCGCCGAAGGGAGTGAGCTTCCGGGCTAGAGGCCCCTTTCTGGGTGCCCCCAAACGCTCTGGTACATTCAGGGGGTTCCAAACAGAGTAGCGGCTGTTTGCTCCCGTTTTCTACGGGAGCTTTCGGACCGTAAGTCGCCCGCCGGCAGCGTCCCCGTGTTGAGAGGAACCGCCGGTTGCCCCTTGGTCGGTAACGCTTCCCCCGCGAAGAGGAAGCGGCCTCCTTGCGTCTTAGTCGAAAGGAGGCAGTTCGGTTTCGGCGCCCCTTGAACAGCGGCTCGAGGCCGGGACTGCGCGTCCCGTCTTGAGGTGATGATCAGGTGAGGCTCTTCCAGCGGATTGGTGCGGCTGTGGCGGCCGATTGGATTGATCGGCGCCAACACCAGCGCGGACGGTCGCGTCTCGTACCCTCGTGCGCCGTCTTCCGGTTGGGGCCTCTGTTGCGCTCGGGGGTTCTGGCTGCGTTGGGTGGGCTGTTTCTGACAGCCGCCGCGCCGGGCCAGGAAACGCCGACCGTGACTGTCACCGCCGATGCGGAGTCCATCGAAGAAGGCGAGACCGCGTCGTTCACGCTGTCCAGAACCGCGCCGCTCGACGCGGCTCTGACCGTCAACCTCGAGGTGAGCGCATCGCATTTGACAGCGTTCCCGAACGTACTGGGAGCAAAAACCGCGACGTTCGGGCCGGGCGAGGCGACCGCGGCGTACGAAGTGAACACGTTCGACAACCCGAATTTCCAGGAGGTGGCCGGCTCGTCCACTCCCTCCCAGTTCGTCGGCCTGGACGTCAAGGCGAGCTCGGACTCGAGTTACACCGTCGGTGACGCGAACAGCGCTCTCGTCGGTGTGACCGACAACGAAGAAGTCGTGGAGTTCTCGCTCGTCGTTCCGGACGGCGGGGTTCGCGTTCCGAAAGGTGGCGGGAGCGTCCCGTTGTCCATCAGCGCCATCACCCTGACTGCCGGCGCCCCGAGGGACAATCTCTACGAGATCAATGTGTTGACGGACACGAACCGCTCGGCCGGGTCCGGCGTCGACTTCCGCCCGCTCAGCGAGACGATCGGGTTCTCCGGGTCCGGCTGGTCGACGATCGACGTGGCCGGCGAAACCCGCTACACGCAGAACCGGAACGTCTCCCTGGAAGTCTTCGACGATGCGATCGCGGAAGGGGACGAGACGTTCATTCTGTACCTTGAGAAGCTCATCGGCTTGCAGACGCCTCCGTACGGCGTGCAGACCACTCTGGTGACGATTCTGGACGACGACACTGCAGGGGTGATGGTGTCGCCGACGTCCCTGTTGGTTGCAGAGGGCTCGACGAACACCTATACGGTGGTGCTCACGTCCCAGCCGCCGGGGTACGACGAGGTGTTCGTCACGATGTCGCCGCCGGCCGGCGCCGACGTGTCGGTGGACCCGACCAGGCTCACGTTCGACCTGGACAACTGGGACAGTGTGCAGACGGTGACGGTGACGGCCGCGGACGACGATGACGCGGTCGTCGATTCGATGGCGACGATCGCCCACAGCGTCTCGGGCGACGGGTACACGTCGGTCTCGGTCGTCAGCGTGGAGGTTGCGATCACCGAGAACGACGCCGCGAGCGTGCTGGTTTCGCCGACTTCGCTGACGGTGACCGAGAATTCGACCGGCGCCTACACCGTCAAGCTGGCGTCGGCGCCGACAGCCGATGTCGAGGTGACGGTGTCGGTTCCCGCGAACATGGGCGTGTCGGCGCACCCTACGTCGCTCACCTTCACGTCGCAGACCTGGAACACGGCGCAGACGGTGACGGTGACGGCCGCGGACGACGCCGACGCTACGACCAATCCGGAGGTGACGATCAGCCACAGCGTCTCAGGCGGCGACTACGGCGCTCTGTCCGTGGACAGCGTGACGGTCGACATCACGGAGGACGACGCGGCGGGCGTGACGGTGTCCCCGACCTCGTTGTCGGTGACGGAGGGGACAAGCGGCGTCTACACGGTCGAGTTGACGGCGGCGCCCACGGCCAACGTGGTGGTGGCGGTTTCGGTACCCGCGAACATGGGCGTGTCGGCGCACCCTACGTCGCTCACCTTCACGTCGCAGACCTGGAGTACGGAGCAGACGGTCACGGTGACGGCCGCGGACGACGCCGATGCGGTCGTCGAGGCCCCGGTGACGATAGGCCACCGCGCGTCCGGTGGCGGCTACGGCTCGGTGTCGGTGGACGCCGTGACCGTGAGAATCGGGGAGACCGACACGGCGGGCGTTCTCGTCTCGGCGGCGGCGTTGACCGTGACCGAAGGTGCAAAGGACACCTACACCGTCAAGCTGACGTCGGCGCCGACGGCCGATGTGTTGATCGCGGTGACGCCGCCGACCGGTGGAGAGGTGACGGTGAACCCCACCGCGCTCACGTTCACCCCGACGACCTGGAGCACCGCGCAGACGGTGACTCTCACGGCCACGGAGGACCAGGACGCGACGATGGATTCAGCGGTCATGATCGCGCACAGCGCGTCGGGGGGCGGCTACGACTCGGTTTCGGTGGCCGGCGTGAGAGTGACGATCACGGAGAACGACATGGTTGGCGTGTCGATCGCTCCGACGGAGATCGCAGTGACCGAGGGCGCCACGAACACGTACCTGGTCCGACTCGCGTCGGCGCCGACGGCGGATGTCGAGGTGTCGGTGTCGGCGCCGCCCAACACGGACGTGTCGGTGAGCCCCACCGCGCTCACGTTTAACGCGACGACCTGGAGCACCGCGCAAACGGTGACCGTTGCCGCTGCTCAGGACATGAACCACGCGACCAACGCCCCGGTGACGATCACGCACAGCGCGACGGGCGGCGACTACGACATGGTGTCCGTTCCCAGCGTGGTGGTTCGCATCGAAGAGGACGACCGGCAGGCGTCGGTGACCGCGGATCAGGCGACGGTGCAGGAAGGCGGCGAGGCGAGGTTCACCGTTTCGCTCGCGGGCGGAAGCGCTCTGGCCCCGCTGTTCGTGACCTAGGCGGTGACCGGTTCGGCGACCTCGGGCGCCGACTACCCGGCCCCGACGGGGCGTCTGACGATTCCGACGGGTGCGAGCAGGGGCACGATCACGATTGCGACCACGGCAGACGGCGTGCTCGACGCCGGGGAGACCCTGATCGTGAAGTTGACCGGCGTTTCGACTTCGAAGGGAATGGCGTCGGTGACCACGACTCCGGCCACGACGACGATCGTGGATTCGGGGATGGTGACGGTGTCGGCAGGGCCGTTGTCGGCGTCGGAGGGAGATGCGCTGGCGTTCCCGGTGACGCTGTCGGGCAAAGTGTCGTCGGACGTGGTGCTGGGCTGGAGCACTTCGGCGGATTCAGCCGTGTCGGATACGGACTACACGGCGGTGACCTCGGGGAGCCTGACGATCCTGGCGAACGCCACCTCCGGGACTCTGACGGTGTCGACGACGGGCGACACTCTGGCCGAGGCCGACGAGACGCTGACGGTGACGATCACGGGCCCGGCGTTGCCCTCCGGCGTGAGCCTGGGCGTTGCGACGGCGACGGGGACGATCAGGGACGACGACCGTCTGACCGCTGCCGTGGCGGCCGATGAGTTGACGGTCACGGAGGGTTCGCCGGCATCGTTCACCGTGACGCTGACCGGTGCGACGAGCACGGCGGAGGTGGTCGTGGCCTACTCGATCGAGGGCACGGCCACCTTGGGAGACGACTACACGGCGCCGTCGCCCTTGCGCCTGACCATCGCGGCGAGCGTGGCCTCGGGCACGATCACGATCCCGACCATCGGAGACGGCGTGCTCGAGCCCGGCGAGACGCTGAAAGTGAGCCTGGTCAGTGCTTCGACGGCGAAGGGCGCCGCGATGGTCAGCGAGACTCACGCCTTGGCGATGGCGGCGATCACGGATCCGGGGATGGTGACGGTGTCGGTGGGGCCGGCGTCGGCCTCGGAGGGCGATGTGCTGGCGTTCCCGGCGACACTGTCGGGCCGGGTCTCGTCGGACGTGGTGCTGGGTTGGAGCACCGCGGCGGTTACGGCCGTGTCGGGTACGGACTACACGGCGGTGAGCTCGGGCGCCCTGACGATCGAGGCGGGCGATGCCTCCGGGACCCTGACCGTGTCGACGAAGGAGGACACGCTGGCCGAGGCGAACGAGACGTTCCAGGTGACGATCGCCACGTCGACGGCGCCTCCCGGCGTGAGCCTCGGCGTCGCCAGTGCCTCCGGCACGATCCAGGACGACGACTTGCTGACGGCTTTGGTGGCGGCGGAAACGGTGAACGTGGCCGAGGGTTCGCCGGCGAGCTTCACTGTGACGCTGACGGGCGGCACGAGCACGGCGGAGGTGATGGTGACCTACTCCCTCGGGGGCACGGCGACCGAGGGCCGCGACTACGAGGCGCCTGCTGGGCGCCTGACGATCGGGCCGGGCGCCGGCTCGGCGCCGATCGAGATCGCGCGACCAGGCAGGACGATGTCGAGGAGCCTGACGAGACTCTGATTGTGACCCTGGCCGGCGCGTCCACCGCGAAGGGCTCGGCGAGGGTCGATGCGACTCCTGCGACGGCGACGATTGCCGACGGAACGGCGCCGGGCGGCGGCGACTCTCCCCCCGACCTGCCGACCGTCACCATCGCGCCGGGACGGAGTTCGGTGGTCGAGGGTTCTCCGGTCGTGTTCACGGTGACGCGCTCCCAGGCGTCGAGTGATTTGCTGGCGGTCTTGGTGAGGTGCTTCGAGACGGGTTCCATGCTTGCGGACGCCCCGCTGGTCTTGGTGCGCTTCGCTGAGGGCGAAACGATCTCGCTGCTGCGGCTCGGGACCGTCGACGACCACGTCAGCGGGCCGGGCACCGAGGTGCACGCGATCCTGGTGGCGGGAGAAGGCTACGTGCTGGGAACGGCAGCGTCGGCCGTGGTGACGGTGACCGACAACGATGCCGCGCCCCGTCTCACCATCGAGGGAGCAAGCGCGGCCGAGGGCGCGGGCATGGTTAAGTTCGTGGCGCGGCTCTCACAGGCCGCCGCGCGCCCGCTCTCGGCGGTCTGGGCGACCGCGGACGGCGCGGCGGTGGCCGGAAAGGACTACATCCCGGCGTCGGGCGTCCTGAACTTCCCGGCGGGGACCACCGAAGGTCGTTTCGCCGTCGAGCTGATCGACGACGATGTCGCCGAGGGCGAGGAGGAGTTCGCGATCTCGCTGAGCGAGGCGCAGATGACGGTGGATGAGGCGCCGATCCGGGGGTTGATCGTCGACGACGACGGGCTGCCGGTTGAAGTGGCGCTGACGTTGGACCGCGAGCGGGTGTCGGAAGGCGAGGGACCGATTGCGGTGTCGGTGACCGCATCTCTGTCCGGCGGCCGGTGGGACCGGGAGACGGTGGTCGAGATCGAGGTCGCCGGCGGCGGCGAGGCCGGCGCGGTCGACTTCGCCCCGGTCGATCGCTTCGAGATCCCGATTCCGGCCGGGGCGTCGAGCGCTTCGGCGCGGTTCACCCTGGCGCCGGAGAACGACCGGGTGGACGAGCGGGACGAGACGATCGCGGTCTCGGGCAGCTCTGTGCTGCCGGTGCTGCCGGCCTCCCTCGTGCTCGAGGACGACGACGAGCGGTCCCGGTCGATCGCGCTAGCCGTGGCGCCCGAGGTCGTTTCTGAGGGCGGCGGATCTGCCATGGTGGAGGTCACGGCCTCGCTTGACCTGAGCTCGCGGGCGGTTGACACGCCGGTCCGGATCGCCGTGTCGGACAGCGGTGAGCCGGGCGCGGTCGACTACCGGGCGGTGGAGAGCTTCGAGCTGACGATCCCCAGGGGCGAACTGAGCGGTTCGGTGTCCTTGACGCTGACCCCCGAGAACGACCGGGTGGACGAGCTCCATGAGACGATCCACCTCTCGGGAACCTCGGCGCTGCCGGTGGCGCCGGCGTCCCTGGTGCTCGAGGACGACGACGAGACGTCCGAGGCCATCCTGTTGACTGTGGCGCCGGAGGTGGTCCCGGAAGACGCCGGCCCGACGGTGGTGACCGTCACGGCGTCGCTGGACCGGAGCGCCCGCATCGTCGAGACGCCGGTGCGGATTGCGGCGGTCGGCAGCGGCCTGTCCGGCGTGGTCGGTTTCGAGCCGGTCGGGGCCTTCACGCTGACCATTCCGACCGAGGAGATGAGCGGATCGGGCACGTTCGTCCTGATGCCGGCGAATGACATGGAGGAGGCCCACCCCGAGACGGTCGAAGTGAGCGGCGAGGCCGATCTTCCGGTATCGCCGGCGCGGCTGATGCTGATCGACGATGACGACGCGTCGCTGGCAAGCGCCTGGTTGAGCCGGTTCGCGAGAACGGTGGCGAGCCAGACCGTGGAGACGGTGGAGGAGCGGCTCGTGGGGATGTCGGCGCCAGCGGATCACCTGACGCTTGCGGGGTACCGAATCCTTGCCGGTCGCGGTCCGCACCGGCAGGCCGGCGCCGGCGCTGGACCCGGGGCGCCGGCGTTTGGGGGCGGCGCCTGGCTCGGGGGCCCGCAGCCGGGTGCTCCACTGCAGGCCGGGCCTCTGCCGGTGGGCGCGGGCTCGGCGGGCGGCGGCGGCCGGGGCTTCTCGCTCGGCCGCTACCGGGCGGACCGACGCCGGGATCTCCTGGCCCGGAGTTCCTTCAGCCTGTCGTCGTCGGCCGGAGAAGATCCGGGCGTGGATGACGCCGGGGCCGGCGCCTGGACGGCGTGGGGCCGGGGCGCGCTGACGAACTTCCGCGGCGTCGAGGAAGACCTGTCGCTGCGCGGCGACGTGGTCACCGGCACGGTGGGCGTGGACTACGAGCGCGGTCGATACCTGGCCGGTCTCGCGGTCGGTTTCAGCCGCGGCGAGGGTGGCTTCGGGGGCGGTCCGGAGGCCGAAGCCTCGCTGACCAGCGGCCACCCCTACATGCGGATACAGGTGGGCGAGAACCTGTCCCTGTGGGGCGTCCTCGGGTACGGCCGAGGTGATTTCGTGCTGAACGAAGAGAACGGCAGGGGCAAGGAGACGGACATCGCGTTGGCCATGGGCGCCGTCGGCCTTCGCCGCGACCTGGTGTCGTCGGCGCGCGGCTTCGGGTTGGGCTTGAAGGCGGACGTGTTCCTGGCCCGGATCGATTCCGAGCCCGCCCCGGGTCTCGCGGCGGTTGGCGAGGACGTGAATCGTGCCCGCCTGGCCCTTGAGGCCTCGTACGACCAGCGCTTCGCCGCCGGGGGCGTGCTGACGCCATCGTTGGAGGTCGGCGTCCGCTATGACGGCGGCGATGCGGACAGGGGCCGAGGCGTGGAGATGGGCGCCGGCCTGCGCTATTCGGACCGCGAGCGCGGTCTCCGGATCGAGTTCTCCGGCCGGTCTCTGTTGACCCACGAGGCGAGCGGTTTCGAGGAATGGGGCGGATCGGGCGACGTAGCGCTGGATCCCGGCGAGTCGGGTCGTGGAGTTTCATTCGGACTCCGCTCCTCGTGGGGCTCGTCCCATGGCGGGATCCGGCAGTTCTGGTCGCGGCAGCAGATGTTCGACGGGGCGGGGCGCCCCACCCTGCAACAGGGAGGCCGGGTCGAAGCCGAGGCGGGCTACGGCTTCGAACGGGCCGCCGGCCGCTTCCTGGTGAGCCCCTACGGGGTTCTGATGGTCGCCGAAGAAGGCGAGCGCGGGTTCGGCGCCGGCGCCCGCTTCGAATTCGCCCGGTCATTCAGCCTGAGTCTCGAGGTCTCGCGCCGCCGCTTCGCCGGCGCGGAATCGCAGGACGCGGTGGTCCTCCGCGGCACCCTGCGGCGCGGGCCGCGGGTGGGGCCGGAGCGACCGGTCCGTGCCGGAGCGGAAGAGGCTCGCTCAGCGGCCCCGCCGGCTACGCCGTCGCCGCGATGATGCGGCGATGATGCCCGCGTCACGACCCCCGCAAGATTGGGGTGGTGCTCCCCCCCCCACATGAGGTAGAGACTTCGTAACCATCAGTCAGTGGGTCCCCGAAGTGGTCCCCGAAGTGGGTCCCAAAGTGGTGCGGTCTTCGTCCGAGACCTCCTCGTAGCCGCCGGGGGCGGCTTGACGGAAGCCGTGGACTACAGCGCGGTGCGGGAGTTCGGCTTGACGATTCCCAAGGACCAACTGAGCGGTTCGGTCCAGTTCACGCTGATACCGGAAGACGACCGGATCGACGAGCGGGACGAGACGAAGGGTTCGGGGCGGACGCCGGGTCGCGTTTCTGATTCACGGTAAAGGCCTACAGGAGGTGCGTTGGGGTCATTAGTCGGCCTTTCAGTGCGTATTTTGGGCAAATTCTGCTCTTGTGGTTTCGTCTGAGTCGGGTAATCGTCTATATCAACTGCTACGACATCCCGGGAAGGCGGGACCACGTGACCTCACCTCATCTTGGTGGCTGGAGTGGCCGCGAAGGCGTGCGGTTGCCGCTCTTCGCGCTCCTCACGCTGACGCATCCGATGATCGGCGGCGGCGTTGCCCACGCCACCGACGGCGCCCGCCTGTACGTTGACCACGGAACCGATTCGTCGACGGTCACCGAGGGCGACGACATTGTGGTGCGGATCGGTCGAGACAAGGTGCCGGAGAACGGCTCCACCCTTCTGTACTACACGATCGAGGTATCCCTGGATGTCAGTGAAGAAGGGAGCTTTGTGCCGAGCGATCAGAAGGGTCGCAGGTACGTCGTAGTTCCCAACGGCCGCACGAGCAACTCGACGCACCTGACGATCAGGACGATCGACGACGATGTCGAGGAGCCGGACGGCACCGTCACCATCACGATCCACAGCAGCGATCCCGACTTCGACGTCGACGCGGACAAGCAGACGGTCACCGTCACCATTCTGGACAACGACGCGTCGGTCGCGCCCGAGATCAACGAGGTTTCGTGGATCTCCGCTCCGATCCCGGCCCACCGCACCTATGGGCTTGGCCAGAACATCACCGCCAGCGTGACGTTCAACCAACCGGTGACTGTGACCGGCGTCCCGAACCTCGGCTTCGAGTTGGGCGGCGGGTCGGTGCAAGCGGCCTATTCTGGGGCCACAGGGGGCTCGGACAACAGGATGAGCTTCACCTACCAGGTGGCCCGCGGCAACGAGGACCGCGACGGCGTCAGGGTCATCGCCGATTCCCTGGTGCTCTCCGGCGGCACGATACGGGGCGCCGACTCGGGGCTTGACGCCGTTCGTGACCATCCGGCTCTCGGGTCGTCGGACAAAGTCGACGCCAGGAACCCGACCGTCAGTTTCGGGGCGCCGCCCACCGGGAGGATCGCGGTCGGCGCCGCTCACGCAGTCTTCGCTGTGTTCTCGGAGCCGATCACCGGGTTCGCCGAAGGCGACATCACGGTGTCCAACGGTGATGTCGTCGCGGGCTCGCTGGTGAAGGACTCCGGGGGCGTGAACGAGGCGTGGTCCTTCCAGATTCGACCGGAAATGGAGGGCGAGTCCCTGGTTCTCCTCAATGCGGGAGTGGTCGAGGATCCGGTAGGCAACGGCAACGCGGCCTCGCCCACCTACCGCGTCCAGGTGGGAACCGACACGCCCTCGATCACCATTCGCGGGGGTACGGCCGCCGTGTTGGAGGGCCAGGGCGTTTCGTTCGACCTGACGCGCAGCCACGACAACGGGTCCATCCCGGTCGCCCTCCGCGTGGCCTTCACCGGCGACTATCTGGCCGGCACCACTTCGTTCGGCGCCACTCTTGCCGACAGCTCGGCCGAAGTGAGTGCAACGTTTCCCAGCGGCGAGACCACGACGACGATTGAGATCGACACGGTGGACGACGACATCATCGAGACCTACGGGTCGATCACCGTCGATCTTCAGAGCGGTGGTGACGGGCACTACACAGTCGGCCAGCCGAGCAGCGCGACCGTCCTCGTGTTGAGCCGGGACGTCCCCCAGTTGGTTAGCCTGTACACCGATCGGAGGGAGGTAACCGAAGGCGAGCAGGTGGACTTCGTCGTTACCCGGGAAGCCAATCGGCCGCGGGGTGATCAACGAAGGCAGGTGGCGATCAGCGTGTAGGACACGGGCGGCTTCCTCGACCGGACCCGGGGCCTTGGCGCAGTTCTCGACATGGACGACACGGCTGAGATCACGTTCAGGGGCCTGGACGAAGCCGCGAGCGGGCCGGCGTGGGAGCACCAGGAGACCGCCTACAGGACCAGGTTCACGGTCTACACGTTGGATGACGATCTGTCGGAGCCATCGGGCTCGATTGCCGTTTCCCTGGGCCCGAGCACTGATCCCTACTACCGCGTCGGGACACCTTCGCGCAAGTCGGTCGCTGTGCTCGACGACGATGTCGGCAGCGTCAACGTGACCGCCAACAGCGCGTCGGTCGTCGAGGGGCAGGACGCCGTCTTCACTGTCAGCCGGGTCGGTGCTGCCGAGAGCGAGCTGAGGGTCTGGCTCAACATCTACGGCCACATCAAGATCATGTCGTCGGCGACGCGCACGCTCGCCGAGAACCGGGGACCCGGACCCGATGTCGAGGTTGCTCTCGCTGCGGGCGCCGCTTCGGCGACGGTTAGTCTGGGGACAGAAGCGGACAACCGGAACGAGGGAGACGGCGAACTCGGCGTCTCGATAGTCGGGGTCTACGGCCCGCCGGTGAACTCGAGGTACGTTTCGAGTGAACGGTTCCGGATCGGAACGCCGGACCTGGTCCGTGTGCTGGTGAAAGACGACGACATTCCGGTGGTGTCCCTGACTTCGAGCACCCTGAGCCTGTCGGGCCGGCGCCTGGTCGGCGAGGTCGTCGAGGGCACACGGCCGGAGTGGACCCTGACGTGCAGCGGCAACTACGAGACGGGGTACTTGGTGGTGTTGGCGATCGAGGAGTATCTGCCGCACCCTCACGGCTACGGCGGCGCCGATGTTCGCCTGCAGTACTGCGGCGGGAGCCGCTACGGATTGGAACCCGCGCAACGGACGTACGTCGCCGGCGTCGACGGTGAGATTCGAGCGACCGTACTGCCCCAGACGGTGATTGCCCAGGACGGGACGTTCAGTGTCTCGCGACCTCTCCTCGGCGGCTTCAGCACCGGCCGCGGCGCCTGCCGCGGCGAATTCTGCCCGAAGTACACCGTAGGCGTTCCCGATTCCATTGCCGTCAGGGTGATCAACCGGAATCCGAGCATTTCGGTCGAGGCCGTGGAGAACGAGGTCGATGAGGGGGAAACCGCCAGGTTCCGGATCTTGCGAAGCTGGACCTCCGATCTCCTGAACCCCGATCAGTACCAAATCGAGGATGACCCCGGGTACTGGGCCACCCACGTGAACTACACCTCGGCGGAGGCAGGCGGGTTGGCTAGCGGCGCCCTTCCGGCCGGCGAACTCGCCTTCGCCGCCGGAGTGACCGAAGTGTTCGTCGACGTGCCCACAGCCCCTGGCGGCGTTCTCGGGCCGGACGGGAGCATCACGCTGTCTCTTCTCAGGGAAACGCCGACGACCCGTGCGAAGAACAGGGGCGGCGCCTACGAACTCGCGGCGCCGCATTCGGCCACGGTACGGGTCAGGAGAGACAACTCGGTTGCGGCCACGATCGCCAATGGCAGAGCGCTCGAGGGCGCCGGCAGCATCGACTTCGTGGTCTCGCTGGCAGCGGAAAGCCCGTCGGCCACTTCCTTCGACTGGGCCACCAGCGACGGCACGGCGGCGTCTGGAAGCGATTTCACGGCGGCCAACGGCGCCCTGACGATTGCGGCTGGCGACACCGAGAAGACGATCTCGGTGTCGCTCTTGGACGACGACATCAACGAGCCCGAGGAGACCTTCACCCTGGTGCTCAGCGAACCGGTCAAGGCCATCCTGCCCGCCGAACCGGCGACCGGTACGATCGAGGACGACGACGCGGTCAAGGTGTCCATCGTCGCCAAGACGCCGACCGTGGAAGAGGGGGAGCCGGCGGCCTTCGTGCTCACCCGCCACGGCGATACGGCGGAATCGATCACCGGGTCCGTCCGCGTGACGGAAAGCGACTCGGAACGTGTCCGCCTGAAGGCGATTCTCTTCCGTGAGGGCGAACAGACCACGACCCTCAACATCAACACCGCCAACGACACTCTCGTCAACGGCGCGGCAAGAACGATCCACGCCGCCGTGGATCCTCACAACAACTACGAGATCGGCGATCCCGCCACCGCCTCGGTGGAGATTCTGGACAATGACGAGAGGCGTGAACTCTTGCTCCAGCGCCAATGGCCTGCCACCTTCAGTTCGGAAGGTCAGTCACTCTTACACCGCTACTTCGTCAGAAATTTGGGCGGCCTCGCGACCGGCGCCCCGATCACGATCGAGGATAGCGTGTTCGGCACGACTACCTGCTCGGTCAACGGCCTTGACGCTCCCACTGAAGAGGATCCCTATCCGACCACCCACTGGTGCAGCCTTATCTATTACGTGAGGGCAGAGGACATGGCCGCGGGGCGGATCGTCTCCGTCGCGTACGCGACCGACACCCTGGTGCGAAGCGAGGATTTCGTGGCGACGTCCGTGCGGGCGGACCTCGTAGGAGTTGAGATCTGCGCCAACACTGCAGGCTCGGACTGCCTGGCGTCGGGGGCGGTAGCGGAGAGCGCCGGATCCGTGACCCTTTCGGTTCGGCTGTCGGTAGACGCTCCCTCGGAGTTGACGGTCAATTGGGCGACCGTTGCCGGGAGTGCGACGGCGGGCGCCGACTTCACGGCCGCGAGCGGGGTCCTGACCTTCGCCGCGGGCGACCGGAGGAAAGAGGTCAATGTCGCCGTCACCGACGACTCGGTGGAGGAAGAAACGGAGATCTTCCATGTCGACCTGAGCTCGCCGACGGGCGCCGTCCTGGGGGGTTCGCGGGCCTCGCTTCGGATACTCGACGATGACGACGGCAGCGTCCGCATCGCGGTCTCCGGGAGCGCGGGTCCTCACGAAGAAGACGTCGGCGCCGCCACGTTCGCCGTGAGTCTGGTCGACTCGGAGGGGGTGGCCACGAGCAGCGAGCGCACGGTGAGGGTCGTCTTTGGAACCGCCGACGGCCCCGACGACGGCGCTACGTCTTCCGCGGTGGCCAGTGAGGACTATGTCGACACGGCCGGCGTTCTGACCTATGCGCCCGGCGAGACGGCGAAGTCGGTCAGCGTGGCGATCATCGACGATCTCGTCCACGAGGGGCGCGAGCATTTCGACTTCCTCTTGAGCGAGTCCGAGAACGTCGTTCTGCCAGAGGAGATGCGGTCCCACAAGGTCGTCATCCGGGACAACGACGAACGGGCGCGACGCCTGACGTTGACCGTCGCGCCCGAGAGTACCGGGGAAGACGGCGGCGCCGTCCAGTTGACGGTCACCGGAACCCTCGACAGGAGCGCCTCGGTCGATGCGATCGAGGTACCGCTGTCGCTTGTTGCGGGCTCGGCGACCTCGGGAAGCGATTTCACTGCTCCGGTCAGCTTGCCGGTCCTGCGGATTCCCGCCCGAGAGCAGAGCGGGGAAGTCACCTTCAGCTTGTCGGTCTTGGATGACGATGTGGCGGAAGGGGACGAGACCTTCGAGATCGAGGGCGACGGCACAGACCTCGCCGTAGAACTCGACGGTGAGCCCACGATCACCATCGTCGACGACGACGAGCGCGGCGTTGCCATCGAACCGACCCCCCTCGAGCTTGCCGAGGGCGCATCCGGGGTGTACTCGGTCGTGCTGACGTCGAAGCCATTGGCGGACGTGACGGTGACGCCCTCCCTGACCGGAGATTCGGATCTGAGCCTCTCTGCAGCTCTCACCTTCACGCCCACGACCTGGTCCACGGCCCAGACGATCTCCGTGAGCGCCGCTCAGGACTCCGACGCCGACGACGACGCCGGCACTGTGGCCCACGCGGTAGCCGGCGGGGACTACAACGGCGTCGAGGCAGTCGACGTCGTGGTGACGGTCGACGACGACGACCTGCGGAGTACGACCGTCAGCCTGTCCGTGTCCGAGGGGACGATCGATGAAGGAGCGGCTGCGACGGCTGTGACCGTGACCGGGAGTCTCGACGGAGTCGCCCGCGATTCCGACACCCTGGTTGTGGTTTCCGTGAATGGCGGCGCCGGCGCCGGCGCCGCGATCGAAGGCGAGGACTTCGAGATTGTCGACGACTTCGACCTGAGGATTCTCGGCGGCGCCGTTGCAGCGACGGCGACGTTCGATCTGGCGCCGGCGAACGATGCGCTGGACGAGTCGGATGAGACGCTGCACGTCACGGGCGCAACGGAGACGGGGCTGACCGTTGCCGGTGCAGCGATCACGATCATCGATGACGACACGCGAAGCGTGACTGTCGCGCCGACGTCGTTGACGATCGACGAGGGCGACGCCGGTGCCTACACGGTTTCACTGGCGTCGCAACCGACCGCCAGGGTCGAGGTCCTCGTCGACGTTCCCGCCGACAGCGATCTCCGCGGCTCGCCGCTTCGACTCGTGTTCGAGCCCGCGGAGTGGAGCATCGCTCAGACAGTGAACGTCAGCGCGGTCACGGATGACGACCGGGACGATGACGGTCCGTCAACGGTGCGTCACACGGTGACGGGCGGTGACTACGAGGGGGAGACGGCAGCCTCCGTTGACTTCACGGTCACGGACACGACTCCCCTCCGGCTGGAGATCAGGGACGCCTTTCCCGTTCTGGAGTCGTCCGGGGTGGCCGATTTCCTTGTCGAACTGAGTCACTCGAGCGAGACATCCGTAGAGACGAACTACGAGACGACGAGTACCGGAACCGCCACGGCCGGCGCCGACTACGAGGAGACGAGCGGCAGCCTGACGTTCACCCCCGGCGCGTTGAGGCAACTCATCCAGGTGCCGATTCTCGACGATCACGAAGCGGAGGAAGACGAGTCAGTCGATGTCGTGCTGACGAAACCGGTGAACGCGGAATTGGGCAATGCGCGTGCGACCCTCGTTCTTCAGGACGACGACGTGCGCGGAGTTACGGTGAGCCCTGCGAACCTCGTGATCGCGGAGGGCGGTTCGGGGATGAGCTATCAGGTGTCGCTGCTCTCTCGACCCATCGCGCCGGTCACCATTGCTCTGGCTGTGGTCGGTGACGCCGATGTCGGGACGAACGTCAGCAGCCTCACGTTCACGACCGAGAACTGGTCCAGCGAGCAGACCGTGACGGTTACTGCGGCCAGCGACGCGGATGTCCTGAACGACAGGGCTCGGATCGAGCACTCGCCGAGCGGCGGCGGCTATGACGGAGTGATCGTCTCTCCGGTCGAGGTCGCCGTGACCGACGACGACGAGGCCGCGCCCGCCTTCAGTTTCGCGATGGCCGCTCCGGTTCACGTGGACTCGGACAGCTCCGGAGCGGTGAACCTCGGCGATGGACTGACGTACACCGCGACGGTGACCAACACCGGCAATGTCTCCCTGGCCGAGGTCAGGATCGTCGATCTGCTGCTGAACCGCGACCCGCCGACGACCTGCGCGAGCGTTGCCCTCGGAGACACCTGCGTCCTGACCGGCGTCTACACCGTCCAGCAGAGAGACGTCGACGCAGCGACAGTCAGGAACACAGCGACCGCTTCAGCAAGAGGTCTCGGCGATCAGCGGGCGAGCCAAGACACGGCGGTGGCGCAGGAACGGTCGCTTGGCCTGAGCCTGGAGATCGTGCCGGCGACCTACTCGGCGGCGGACGACGAACTCGTCTATCGCTATACCGTCGAGAACAGCGGCACCGTCACGCTGGCCGGTCCGGTGGTCGTTTCGGACGATCTGGTCGAAACGATCGCCTGCGGAGCGGTGGCGGGCGCCGGTCTGGCGCCGGGAGACAGCGTCGGCTGCAGCGGCGTCTACGCCGTCACGCAAGAGGACGTGGATGCCGAGGAGGTCGTCAACGCTGCCACGGCGTCGATGAGTAACGTCCAGTCGGCGGAGGTGGCAGGGCGCGCCACATGGACACCGCCGGCCGCAGGCGACCCGTCGCTCTCCGTGGCTGCGGCCAGTGCGTCGGAAGTGAGTCGGTTTCTCGGTTTCTCGGTGACGCTGGGAGCGGAGAGTTCGCAGACGGTCATGGTGGAGTTCTCGACCTCGGATGAGACCGACGATGCCGCCGAAGCGGGGATCGACTACACCGCGGTTTCCGGCACACTGATCTTTCCACCCGGCACAACGGAGCGTCTGGTGAACGTTCCGATCACTGATGATCGGATCGCGGAAAGCGACGAGACGTTTACGTTGAACGTGAGCGCGGCAGTCCACGCTTCGTTGACAGCCGCGAGCGTCAAGGGCACCATCCAGGACGACGAGACGGCAGGAGTGACGGTGACGCCGACCTCGTTGACGATCACGGAGGGCGCGAGCGACGCGTACACGGTGGTGTTGACGACGCCGCCGCCGGCGGACGTGATGGTGACGTTGTCCGTGCCTGGCGCCGGCGGCTTCACGGCGGACCCGGCGGTGCTGACCTTCAGCTCGACGACCTGGGACACGGCGCAGACGGTGACGGTGTCGGCGACGGAGGACGCCGACGCGGTGGCGCCTGCGCCGGCGACGATCGGCCACAGCGCGGCCGGGGGCGGCTACGACGCGGTGACCGTCGAGGGCGTGCTCGTCACGGTAACGGAGAACGACGCGGCAGGGGTGACGGTGACGCCGACCTCGTTGACGATCATGGAGGGCGCGAGCGACACGTACACGGTGGTGTTGACGACGCCGCCGACGGCGAACGTGATGGTGACGCTGTCGGTGCCGGGCAGCAGTGGCTTCACGGCGGACCCGTCGGTGCTGACGTTCAGCTCGACGACCTGGGACACGGCGCAGACCGTGACGGTGTCGGCGACGGAGGACGCCGACGCTGTGGCGCCTGCGCCGGCGACGATCGGCCACCGCGCGGCCGGGGGCGGCTACGGCTCGGTGACCGTCGAGGGCGTGGTTGTCACGGTGACCGAGGACGACGCGGCAGGCGTCACGGTGACGCCGACCTCGTTGACGATCATGGAGGGCGCGAGCGACACGTACACGGTGGTGTTGACGACGCCGCCGACGGCGAACGTGATGGTGACGCTGTCGGTGCCGGGCAGCAGTGGCTTCACGGCGGACCCGTCGGTGCTGACGTTCAGCTCGACGACCTGGTCGACGGCCCAGACGGTGACGGTGTCGGCGACGGAGGACGCCGACGCTGTGGCGCCTGCACCGGCGACGATCGGCCACAGCGCGGCCGGGGGCGGCTACGACGCGGTGACCGTCGAGGGCGTGCTCGTCACGGTGACGGAGAACGACGCGGCAGGGGTCACGGTGACGCCGACCTCGCTGACGATCGCGGAGGGCGCCAGCGACACGTACACCGTGGTGTTGACGACGCCGCCGACGGCGAACGTGATGGTGACGCTGTCGGTGCCGGGCAGCAGTGGCTTCACGGCGGACCCGTCGGTGCTGACGTTCAGCTCGACGACCTGGTCGACGGCCCAGACGGTGACGGTGTCGGCGACGGAGGACGCCGACGCTGTGGCGCCTGCACCGGCGACGATCGGCCACAGCGCGGCCGGGGGCGGCTACGACGCGGTGACCGTCGAGGGCGTGCTCGTCACGGTGACGGAGAACGACGCGGCAGGGGTCACGGTGACGCCGACCTCGCTGACGATCGCGGAGGGCGCCAGCGACACGTACACCGTGGTGTTGACGACGCCGCCGACGGCGGACGTGATGGTGACGCTGTCGGTGCCAGGCAGCAGTGGCTTCACGGCGGACCCGTCGGTGCTGACCTTCAGCTCGACGACCTGGTCTGCGGCCCAGACCGTGACGGTGTCGGCGACGGAGGACGCCGACGCGGTGGCGCCTGCGCCGGCGACGATCGGCCACCGCGCGGCCGGAGGCGGCTACGGCTCGGTGACCGTCGAGGGCGTGCTCGTCACGGTGACCGAGGCCGACGCGGCAGGGGTCACGGTGACGCCGACCTCGCTGACGATCGCGGAAGGCGCCAGCGACACGTACACCGTGGTGTTGACGACGCAGCCGACGGCGGACGTGATGGTGACGTTGTCGGTGCCGGGCGCCGGCGGCTTCACGGCGGACCCGTCGGTGCTGACGTTCAGCTCGACGACCTGGTCGACGGCGCAGACGGTGACGGTGTCGGCGACGGAGGACGCCGACGCTGTGGCGCCTGCGCCGGCGACGATCGGCCACAGCGCGGCCGGGGGCGGCTACGACGCGGTGACCGTCGAGGGCGTGCTCGTCACGGTGACGGAGACGGAGAGGCCTCAGAGGGAGATGGCTGGCTCGGTAGCGCTCAGCGTTGTGCCTGCCTCGGTGGCGGAGGGGGACGGGAGCCAGGAGATTGAGGTTGCGGCTGTCCTGGGCGGAGGGCCGCGCGACTCGACTCTCACGGTCACGGTCGACGTGGTCGGCGGCACGGCCACCGAGGGAGTGGACTTTGAGTCAGCGGCTTCCCTGGAGATCGAGATTCCGAGCGGTGCGATCAGAGGCGAGGGAGTCGTCACGGTGACGGTCCTCGACGACTTGGAGGTGGAGGCGGATGAGACGATTCGGTTTGGCGGCGAAACGGACGCGCCGACCGTAGCGGTCCAGGCCGCTTTGTTGACGATCGAGGACGACGACGCGCCGAAGGTGCCGGTCGCGTTCGGGTCGCCGTTCTACGACGTGCCGAAGGGCCTATCCGAATCGATCACGGTCGTGCTTGGCCGGGCGATCGAGGATGAGTCCTCTGTGCTGGTTGTGGTCTCGGCGATTTCGGGGGAAGTGGGCCAAGGCGTCGACTACGGGTTGCCGGCGACGGTGACGTTCGCATCGGGCCATACGGAGGGGAACTTCCCCTTCCATGCGGTGGGGGACGCTGGTCAGGATGTGACCCTGGCGTTTGGAAGTCTGTCTTCGAATCTGACTCCGGGCGACCCGGATACCACTCAGGTCGCCATCCTCGGGAGCGCGGCCGCGCTCGGCTCGACCGGCGCCGTGAGCATCGAGGGCCCGCCGGTTGTAGGCGCTACGCTGACGGCGGTGCCTTCGAATGTGTCCGATCCGGACGGCCTGGGCCCATTCGGCTACGAATGGGCTGCCGACGCCGAGGTCGTTCCGAACGCCACTGGCGTCACCTTCGTTCCGACAGACGCCGAGGTCGGCAAGCTGATGGTGGTGACGCTTCGCTACACCGACGGATTGGGGGTCGTGAAGACGTTGGTCAGCGCGCCGGTGGGGCCGGTTCGGAGACCGGAAGCAGGAGCGCCGACCGGACCTCCGCCGACACCGACACTCACCATCGCTTCCAGAACGAGTCCTGTTGTGGAGGGTTCAGTGGCCGAGTTTCACGTGACGCGATCCGATACCGCGACGGAGTTGGGTGCAGTCGAGATTCGGATCAGCGAGACGGGGTCGGTCCTCCGTAGCGTTTCGGTGGGAGAGGTTCGGTTCGCTTTCGGTGAGACGGCGGCGGTGCTCAGCCTCGAGACAGTGAACGACGACCAGGACGAGCCCAACAGCCTTGTACGCGCGGCGCTCGAGGCGGGCGACGGATACGAGTTGGGGGAGATGAGTGCCGCGACCGTCAGGGTCACGGACAACGATGCCGCGCCGAAGTTCCTTGTCGAACAGGTGAGCGTAGCCGAGAGTGCCGGCATGGCTGAGTTCGTGGCGCGGCTGTCGGCACGAGCCGGCCACCCGCTCTCTGTCGCCTGGGCCACTTCGGACGGCGCGGCACTGGCCGGCAGGGACTACGTGTCTGCCTCGGGCGTGGTGACCTTCGCGGCTGGCGAAACCGAAGAGCATTTCGCCGTGGAGCTGATCGACGACGAAATGGCGGAAGGCCTCGAGGAGTTCTCGATCATCTGGCGTGACGCGGAGATGATCTTGGAGCAGGAGTCGACCCGGGCGGCGATCATCGACGACGATTCTCCGCCTACCGCAGTTTCTCTGGCTCTTGACCGCTCGAGCGTCTCCGAGGCAGCCGGACCGACCGCGGTCGTCGTGACGGCCTCCTTGGTTGGCGGCCTCTGGGAAAGAGGGACGCTTGTCGAAGTGGCTGTGGCGGCAGGAGGAGGTACCGGAGGGGCAGTGGACTTCGACCCGGTGCCCCGATTCACGCTCCGGATTCCGCCTGCCGAATCGAGCGGCGCCGCCTCCTTTGTCCTGAAGCCCGAGGACGACCGCGTGGACGAGGTGGATGAGACGATCGAGATCACGGGGACCGCAGCTCTGCCGGTGAGTCCCGTCTCCCTGATCCTCGAGGACGACGATGCGCCGAGTCGTTCAATCCGTCTGACGCTTGACCGGGAGCGCATCACGGAGGACGCGGGACCAACGGTGTTCACGGTCACCGCGACCCTTGATCGAAGCGCGCGCGCCGAGGAGACGCCGGTGGAGATCGTCCTGTCGGACAGCGGCTTGCCGGAGGCCGTGGACTACAGCGCGCCACAGGCGTTCCGACTCACGATTCCGATGGGTGAGCTGAGCGGCTCGATCGAGTTCACGCTGATCCCCGAGAACGACAGGGTGGACGAGGTGGATGAGACGATCGAGATTTCGGGGACCGCAGATCTGGCGGTGAGTCCCGCCTCCCTGATCGTCGAGGACGACGACGGGGCTTCGCAGTGGATCCTGCTGACTCTGGACCAGGACGTGATCCTGGAGAACGCGGGGCCGACTCTGGTAACGGTCAAGGCATCGTTCGACCTGAGCGCTCGGACGACCGACACTGCCGTGCGGATAGGCGTCCTGGGCAGCGGTGTGCCCGGGACGGTCCGTTTCCTGGCGGTCGACGTCTTTGAGTTGACGATTCCGGCTGAAGAGCTGAGCGGCTTTGGAACGTTCACCATGGCGCCGTTGATCAGCGTGTTGAGGTCGTCCCCCGAGACCGTAGAGGTAAGCGGCGTGGCGGAACTGCCGGTCCTGTCGGCAGGCCTCCTTCTCGTGGACGCGGACACCGGACTGGCCCCCGCCGGTTGGTTGAAGCGGTTCGCGAGGACCGTCGCTTCGCAAACGGTCGACCTCATCCAGGAACGACTGGATGGGAGGTCAGACCGAGGCAACCAACTGACGCTCGGCGGGTTCCGACTGTTCGGCGGCCAGGGCGGGAAGCTTCAGCAGACCGCGGCCGGACTGCCGGCGCTTGCGGGTCACGGCTTGTTCGGTTCCGCGGGGCCGGGCTTCATTGTCCAGGCCGGCCCGCTGCCCGTGGGCGCCACGTCGGGAGGCGGCAGTTGGCTGAACGGCCAGGGGCCCGTCGGCTCCTCAGGCTACGGCGGCGGCCCATCACTCATGGGCGGTCAGCTTGGCGGAGCTTCGGCAGCCGGGGCGATGGCCGTCTCGAATTCTCTCGGACATCTGGCGAGTTGGAACGACCGGGCGACCTCCTTCTCGTTGAGTCGATACCGCGCCGATCAGCGGCGCGACCTGTTGGCGCGCAGTTCGTTCAGTCTGGCCTCGTGGGCTGGCGATCAGGAAGGCGCCAGCGATGGCGCTGTCTGGACGGTATGGGGTCGGGGGGCGAAGAGCAGCTTCCGTGGTGAGGAGGACGAGTTGGCGCTTCGCGGAGACGTCGTGACCGGCACGGTGGCCGTGGACTACGAGCGCGGACCCTTGCTCACCGGAGTTGCGATCGCCAGGACGTCAGGCAGGGGGACGATCGGAAGCGCGGGCGACGTCGATGTCGACGCTTCGTTGACCAGCGGCCAGCCCTACCTTCGGATCGAGGTCGGCGAGAAACTGACCCTGTGGGGCGTGCTTGGATACGGGGAGGGCGAGTACAGGCTCACGGAGAACGAACTGGTGACGGCGACGGACATCTCCATGGCGCTGGCGGCGGTGGGCGCGCGCCAAGCTCTCACCTCGGGGTCTCGCGGACTCAAGCTCAGCCTGAACTCGGACGCGTTCCTGACGCGGATCCAGGCGGATGAGGCGCTGGGTCTGGATGCCGTCAGCGCCGACGTGAATCGCCTGCGCCTTGCAGTGGAAGCTTCATACCCAAGTTCGTTCGCGTCGGGCAGCACCGTGACGCCTTCGGTCGAACTCGGCATACGGCACGACGGCGGCGATGCGGACACGGGATTCGGCGTGGAGATGGGGGCGGGCCTCCGCTACGCGAACGTTGCGCGTGGCCTCACGATGGAGTTCAACGCCAGGTCCCTCTTGACCCACCAATCGAGCGCCTTCGAGGAATGGGGCGCTTCAGGCTCGTTCGGGATCGACCCCGGCGAGTCGGGCCTTGGTCCCGCGTTGCGCCTCCGTTCCTCGTGGGGCGCCGCCACGGGCGGCGTCCAGCAGCTTTGGTCGCAAGACCGGATGTTCGACTCGCCGGGCCGCTCGCGCTTCCGGAACGAGAGCCGTCTGGAGACGGAGGCGGGCTACGGCTTCGGTCGGGTCTACGGTCGCTATCGGCTGACGCCCTACGGAGTCCTCGTGACCGCGGAAGGGGGCGAGAGAGGGTTCGGAGTGGGAACGCGACTGGACCTCGGGCAGGCCTTCAGCTTGAGCCTTGAAGCCTCGCGCCGCCAGTTCCTCGACGCGGCGCCCGAAGACGCGGTTGTGCTGCACGGCATCGTGAGCTTGCCGCGGCGCCGGCCACTAGCGGCGGGAAACGCCGGCTCGAACCAGGGAGCCAGGTCGAAGCCCTCGCAATAGCAGCTTGCGCGGCAGAAAAGATTGGGAGCTCATAAGTCTCGAGGTCTCGCGCCGCCGCTACGCCGTCGCGGAATCGGAGGACGCGGTGGTCCTGCGCGGCGCCGGAGCGACCGGTCCGTGCCGGAGCGGAAGGAGGCGAGCTTCAGCCCCCCTGCCGGCTACGCCGTCGCCGCAGACCGGGACCACCTGACCTCACATCATTCCGGTGGCCGGAGTGGCAGCGAAGTCGTCCGTTTGATCTCGTTCAGCACGACACTGGTACTCAGGCGATCTACACCCGGAGTTGCCCCGAGTTTCTCGGTCAACAGCAGTTCCAGATCCCGTTGGTTGCGGGCCACGACCTTCAGCAAGTAGTCCGACTGTCCGGTCACGAAGTGACACTCCAGAACTTCCGGGATCTCCTGGACCACGCTTCGAAGCCGCCTTACCGCGTCGGGCTGGTGATGGGTCAGAGACACCTGCACGAAGCAGAGAAGCCCCAGGCCCAGGGAGTTTCGGTCCAGGAGAGCGACTGTCTCTTGAATGATGCCGCTGGACTCAAGCTTCAGGCGGCGTTTCTTGAGGCCGGAGGGCGACAAGTTGACCTTGCGCGCCAGCTCTACGTCGGTACAACTGCCGTCCGACTGGAGGAGATGGAGGATCCGATAGTCGCGGTCGTCGAGGGTGAGCGGCACAGGGTTCGGGGCGGACGCCGGGTCGCGTTTCTGATTCACGGTAAAGGCCTACAGGAGGTGCGTTGGAGTCATGATTCGTCCTTTTGGTGCGTACTTTGGGCAGATTCTGCTCTTGTCTGTTCGTCTGAGTCGGGTAATCGTTTGTATTAACTCAACTGCCATGCCCGCGTCTGTACGGGAACTAGCCGTCTCGACCTAAGGGTGGGGCACAAGTTCTTGGCCGGTTCAAGCCGCTTCATGGCCGCCTGCACACCCATACTCTACCCCTCAATACTTGCGGCGTCGGTGCGTACCGACGGCCGGCGCAGTTCGTCGGCCGCCCGGTTGCCGGTCGCCGCGCTCTTCACGCTCCTCACGCTGACGCATCCGATGATCGGCGGCGGCGTTGCCCACGCCACCGACGGCGCCCACCTGTACGTTGACCACGGAACCCATCCGTCGACGGTCACCGAGGGTGACGACAGTTGGTCAGGGTCACCGTTCTGGACAACGACGAGCCGGTGGTGGTCGCGCCCAAGGTCACAAAGGTTTCGTGGGTCTCCGCTCCGAACCCGGCCCACCGCACCTATGTGCTTCGCGACAACATCACCGCCAGCGTGACGTTCGACCAACCGGTGACCGTGACCGGCGTCCCGAAGCTCGGCTTCGAGCTGGGCGGTCGGTTGGTGCAAGCGGCCTATACCGTGCCCACACACGGCTTCAACAACAGGATGAGCTTCAGGTACCGGCCGGTCCGCGGCGACGAGGACCACGACGGCGTCGGGGTCATCGCCGATTCCCTGGTGCTCTTCGGCGGCACGATACGGAACGCCGACTCGTCGCTTGACGCAGTTCGCGACCATCCGGCTCTCGGGTCGTCGGACAAGGTCGACGCCAGGGACCCAACCGTCAGCTTCGGGACGGCGCCCACCGGGAGGATCGCGGTCGGCGTCCCTCACACGGTCTTCGCTGTGTTCTCGGAGCCGATCACCGGGTTCACCGAAGGCGACATCACGGTGTTCAACGGTGATGTCGTCCCGGGCTCGCTGGTGAAGGACTCCGGGGGCGTGAACGAGGCGTGGTCCTTCCAGATTCGACCGGAGATGGAGGGCGAGTCCCTGGTTCTCCTCTATGCGGGAGTGGTTCACGATTTCGTCGGCAACGGCAACGAGTACTCGCCCACCTACCGGGTCGAGGTGGGAACCGACACGCCTGCGATCACCATTCGACGGGGTGCGGCCACCGTGTGGGAGGGCGAGGGCGCTCCGTTCGAACTGACGCGCAGCCTCGACAACGGGTCCATTCCGGTCTCCCTCCGGGTGACCGCCAGAGGCGACTATCTGGCCGGCACCACTTCGTTCGGCGCCACTCTCGCAGGGGACTCAGCGAAGGCAGGTGGCGATCAGCGTGCAGGAAACGGGCGGCGTCCTCGACCGGACCCGCGGCCTTGGCGCTGCTCTCGACGAGGACGGCATGGCCGAGATCACGTTCAGGGGCCTGGACGAAGCCGCGAGCGGGCCGGCGTGGGAGAACCAGGAGACCGCCTACATCACCAGCTTCACGGTCTACACGTTGGATGACGATCTGTCGGAGCCCTCGGGCTCGATCACCGTTTCCCTGGGTCCGAGCATCGATCCCTACTACCGCCTCGGGTCCCCTCGCGCGCGTCGGTCGCTGTGCTCGACGACGATGTCGGCAGCGTCAACGTGACCGCCGACGCCGCGTCGGTCGTCGAAGGGCAGGAAGCCGTCTTCACCGTCCGCCGGGTCGGTGCGGCCGAGAGCGAGCTGAGGGTCTGGGTCAACATCCCCGGCCACACGAAGACCATGTCGGATGCGACGCTCACGCTCGCCGAGAACCGGGGGCCCGGACCCGATGTCGAGGTCGTTCTGGCTGCGGGCGCCGCTTCGGCGGAGGTCCGTCTGGGGACCGAAGCGGACAACCTGAACGAGGGAGACGGTCGGCGAGAAACTGACCCTGTGGGGCGTGCTTGGATACGGGGAGGGCGAGTACAGGCTCACGGAGAACGAACTGGTGACGGCGACGGACATCTCCATGGCGCTGGCGGCGGTGGGCGCGCGCCAAGCTCTCACCTCGAGGTCTCGCGCCGCCGCTTCGCCGGCGCGGAATCGCAGGACGCGGTGGTCCTCCGCGGCACCCTGCGGCGCGGGCCGCGGGTGGGGCGGGAGCGATCGGTCCGTGCCGGAGCGGAAGAGGCTCGCTCAGCGGCCCCGCCGGCTACGCCGTCGCCGCGATGATGCGGCGATGATGCCCGCGTCACGACCCCCGCAAGATTGGGGTGGTGCTCCCCCCACATGAAGTAGAGACTTCGTAACCATCAGTCAGTGGTCCCCAAAGTGGGTCCCAAAGTGGTGCGGTCTTCGTCCGAGACCTCCTCGTAGCCGCCGGAGGCGGCCCGACCGGCCGTGGCGCCGGTGGTGAGTGTGTTGATGCCTGGCAGAGAGTCGCGACGAGTCCTCGCAAGGAGAGAAGTGGGGGTTTCGTTTGATGTCACCAGGAGAAACCGCGTCGTTCACGTTGTCCAGGCAGCCGAGGTGAGCGTTGGTTGGCCGGCTCGTTTTGTTCTCTTGAACATCCAACACATCGATATTCATAGCTCCTGACTCGAGGTGCCCGCCTTCTCTCGCGCTGCAGCAGGCCTGCTGATTTTGGGATCGATCCTGTTCCGGCCGAGTCTTGGCTGGGCGCAGACGGCTACGGATCTGCTTGACACGACCGTGACTGCGGTCCTGGTGTCCGGCCGACCTACGTTCGACGGGACCAGGGGGTCCATCGGCGTCTCCTCGTTCCGCTACCGGGGGTTCACGTACGAGATAAGGAGCCTGCAGGCCCTCCGAGTGACTGAAGGGCAATCCCGGCTCTGCCTGGCGTTCGCGGCGCCGTACAGCCCGGGCTACAGGCAGTGGGTTTCGCTCGGGAACCTGTCCCTTCAGGTCGGCAGCAACTCGTTCTTCTTCCCGGACGCCCTTCAGGAGACCAGTGGAAAGCTGTGCTGGTACAGGCGGGTGACTGTCGACGCTCTCCTGTCGGCCGGCATGGCGAACAGCCTGCGGGTCACGACTTCCGAGACAGGGCCGGCGGTTTCCGTCATTTCTCGGCCGCGCCTCGGCGACACCTACCTGAGAGGGGAGACCATTCGATTCCGCGTTGCGAGCCTGGACGCGATCAGCGTCAGGGGCACGGCGACGCTCGCCGTGACGATCGGCGGCAGGGTGGTTCGCCCTGCAGCGCTTTCTTCGTGGTACAGGACCCACGTCGACTTCGCGTACACGGTGGTTGCCGGCGACGTCGATTCGAACGGCGTGAGTGTAGCCGCGAACACGACGGAGGCTGCCCGGACGCTTCAGCAGGATGAGGCGGCAATTCAGACGGCGCTCGGCATCCCCGCGTTCCTTGAGTTCCTGGCCCTGTCGGATCAGGCGGGACACAAGGTGAACGGCGATCAGGCCGATACGACGCCGCCGACCCTCCAGGACGCCACGGTCCAGTACAAGGAGTTGTGGCTCGACTACAGCGAGTCGCTCGACCGGAACAGCGTGCCCGGGACGTCCCAGTACACCGTCACTGTGAATGGCGCCGAGACCAGTGTCCAGTCGGTAGGCTTCGCGTCGGACAGGCGGCTGTCGCTCGTCCTGGGCGCGGCGGTGGCGGCTGGCGATTCTGTGCTGCTGTCCTCGACGGCGACCATCCAGGACGTGGTCGGCAATACGGAGTCCGCGGCCCCCAGCGGCCGCGCGGTCACGAACAACACCCCCGCGGCGCCCCCTGCGCTGAGCCTCGCGGTTTCCGACCCGAGGGTCGCGGAGGGGGAAACGCTGGGACTGACCGCCAAGCTGTCCGAGAGCGTCGGGCACGATGTCCGGGTGCGGCTTTCGTACGCCCCGCCTACAGTGGTCGTTCCCGCCCCTTCGGTGGTCACCATTCCGGCGGGCGCCACAGAGCGCACGATCTTGCTCCCGACGAAGCACCGCAGTGTCGACACCGACACGACCGTCACCGTTGCCGCCGGCCAGAGCGACTTCTACTCCGGAACCCCTCAGGCTTCCTTCGTTTCGGTGGACCGGGACGGGTCCTACGACTACTCCATCATTGCCGCCGTCGCTCTGGCGGGAACGACCGAAACGGACGGACCCGTTGGGGTCGGCGTGCGTTACAGGTTCTCTGCCACCGGTCCGGACACCGCTCCGCCCGAGCCGCTTAGGGTCGCGCTTTACACGGAGAGCGAGAACGCGACGGTCAATAGGGACTACGTGCACTTCGCGAGGACAACCACGGTTGCGTCCGAGGACTTCACCTGGTCCAGCATCAGAAGACGATGGGAAGCCGACCTGGTGGTTCATGTCCAGGTTCTCGCGGACGACGAGCCGGAGGACAAAGAGTCCTTTCTCCTCCTCCTCAGGGGACTGCCGGGCGAGCGCAGAAGCGTCGACTTCTGTGGGTCTGCCTCTCGTTGCTCGACGCGGATCACGATCGAGGCCAACGACTTCGCGATCGGTGTCGGCATCGAGGCGGAGGGCGGCGCCTCACGGACCACGACCGCGGAGGGCAGCGGCCAGATCGAGCTGGACTTCGTTGCGGAGCTTCCTGTCGGCATAGGCAGGGGCCGCGAGATAGAGTTCACGATCGAGGCGGTGGACGGGTCCGCCGAACGGCCGGCCGACTACGGATTCTCAGGCAGCGCCGGCGCCGCCACCACAGTTCATGTAGGGAGTGAGGATTGGGTTTCGGTCATGGCGGGCGGCGCCTCTCATCTGGAGGCGCGAAAACCCATCCGGCTCAACGTCGTTGATGACCGCATCGACGAGGAAGGCGAGAACTTCGTGGTTCACCTGCGTGGGTCCGTGGGTGTGCTCCTCGATGATGTCGAGCGGACTGCCGGCAAGCAGAGCGTCACCGTAGAGATCGAGGACGACGACGATCGCGGAGTGGTCGTAGCGCCGACCCTGGTCGAACTTCGCCCCTCAGAGACGGGAACGTACCAGGTCGGCCTGGCCTCCCAGCCGACCGGCACGGTCACCGTTACCTTGGACGGCCCCGATCACGAGGAGCTGGAGACTTCGCCGGTGAGCCTCACCTTCGACGGCCAAACCTGGGCAACCCCGCAGGCGGTGAGCGTCGAGGCGAAGAGCGGCTTCGTGGCGCCCGCGGAGGACATGATCGCTCACAATGTGACCGGCGCCGACTACGAGGCTCTCGAAGCCGCCGCGACCACCGTCCGGGCCGTGAACGAGCACAGCAGCCAAACGCGGCCGGGGATCGCCATCGCCGACGCTTCCGCGCGCGAGGACCACGGGACGATGTCCTTCGAGGTCACGCTCGGCGCGAGGAACTCGGAGGAGGTGACTGTCCGGTATCGAACGGAGGAGGGGACGGCCGAAGGGGGAGAGGACTACACCTCGGCTTCCGGCGCCCTCACCTTCGCGCCCGGCGACCTGTCCAGGACCATCCAGGTGACGCTGCTCGACGACAGCTCCGACGAGGAGACGGAGGGCTTCCAGGTGACGCTGAGCGATGCCGTCAACGCTGGGATCGGCGACGCCACCGCGAACGGCGAGATCGAGGACGACGACGGGCCGCCGACGGTCACGGTTGCCGGAGGAACGGCCGCCGAGGCCGATGAGAGCCTCCGCTTTACCTTGACGCTCTCGACGCCGAGCAGCTTCGAGGTCACCGTGCCGTACGAGACCGTTGAGGTGCCGGAAGACCAGGGCGGCGCCACCGAAGGCAGGGACTTCACGGCCAAGGCGGACTCTCTCACGATCGCGCCGGGCACGAAGTACGCCGACATCGACGTGCCGCTTATCGACGACACCCTGGACGAACGGGACGAAACCGTAGGCCTCGCGCTTTCGACGCCGACGAATGCCTTCCTCGCGCCGGACCAGGCCAGCGGCGCCGGCGTCATTCTTGACGACGACGATCCGCCGACGCTGAGCGTGACCGGAGGCACGGCCGCCGAGGCCGCCGGGAGTATCGCCTTCAACTTCGAGCTTTCCGCGGCCAGCAGCCTCCCTGTGGTGGCGCCGTACCGGACCCTGGACGATACGGCCACCGCCGGCGCCGACTACGAGAGTTCCTCCGGTTCGCTGACGATCGCTGCGGGGCAGACCCAGGGCGTCGTTCACGTTCCTCTCTATCGGGACGTGCTGGTCGAACCGGACGAGACCTTCGGGTTGCTCGTGGACACGGAGGCCGTCCAGGACGCCGCCTATTCCGGGAACATCTCCGATCCGGTGGGGACCATCCTCGACTCTCCCGGCCCGGGTCTGGAAGTCGGTGATGCCGTGGCGACCGAAGCCTCGGGGACCATCGCCTTCCCGGTCCGCATCCTCGGCGCCGCCTCCTCCGCGGTGACCGTGGACTGGACCACCAGGGATGGCGCCGCGGTCGCCGGGTCGGACTACACGGCAGCGAACGGAACGCTCACGATCGCCGCTGGGACGGGAGAAGCCGACATCGCGGTGGTTCTGATCGAGGACCGGACAGTGGAGGACGACGAGACGTTCTCGGTCGTCCTGAGCAATGCCAGCGGCGCCGCTCTCATCGATTCGATGGGCGTCGGCACGATCACCGAAGACCCGCTCCCGGTTGTCAGCGTGGCGGCTGCCAGCGCAACCGAGAGCGCCGCCGCGTTGTCGTTCGGCGTCTCCGTGAACCAGGCGGCCGCGCGCGAGATCCGGGTGAGCTACCAGACCTCGGACGTGACGGCGACCCAGGACGAGGACTACCTGGTGACGTCCGGCGTGCTCACCTTCGCACCGGGCGACAGGAGAAAGGAGATAGCCGTGCCCATCGTCGGGGACGGCTTCGACGAGTCAGACGAGACGCTGCTCCTTACTCTGAGCGGTGTCCGCAACGCCACTCTGGGCGCCAATCCGGCAACCGGGACGATCCGGGACGACGACGAGGCGCCCATCGTCAGCGTCACCGACGCCCAAGGCACGGAGGGCGGCGTTCTGACCTTTGAAGTCAGCCTGTCGGCAGCCAGCAGGAGGGGAGTGACGGTCGGGTACGCGACCGTCGCGGGCGCCGCAACGGCAGGGGACGACTACACCGCGGCAGAGGGGACACTGACCTTCGACCCCGATGTCACCACACGGCAGGTCCGCGTGGCGCTTGAGCAGGACTCGACGCACGAGCCGACAGAGACCTTCACGGTCGAACTCAGGAGCCCGGTGAACGCGGCGGTATCCCAAACCGACGGAAGCGCCACCGGCGCCATCCTCGACGACGACGTAAGGGCGGTGGTCGTGGCGCCCCTTCGGATCAGCGTGAGGGAGGGTGGCGAGAACAGCTACACGGTGCGCCTGGCTACCAGGCCCGTGAGTGCGGTGACGGTAGAGATCGCCGTTACGGGAAGCGCCGGCGTTTCCACCGACCTTTCCAGTCTGACCTTCACGACGGCGGACTGGGCCACCGCGCAGACGGTGGGGGTCTCGGCGGCCGTGGACCAGAACCGGGAATCCGAGACGGCGAGGGTCGACCACACGGCAAGCGGCGGTGGCTACGGCGATGTCGCGGCGGACTCGGTAACGGTTCGAGTCAGTGATGGGGACGCTGCTTCCACGTCAATCGCTCTGAGCGTGGACCCCCGATCGGTGTCGGAGAACGGCGGGATCCGGACGGTGGAGGTAAAGGGCGTACTGAACGGCGCCACGCTCACCGAGCTCACGGTGGTGGCCGTGACCGTGCAAGGGGGAACGGCAACCGTCACGAACGACTTCCTCTCGGTGCCGTCCTTCAGCTTGACGATTCCGGCGGACTCGCTCGAAGGGACGGCGACGTTCAGTTTTGCCCCCGTGGACGACGACGTCGACGAGGAAGAAAGCGAGACGGTATCGGTCTCGGGGACCACCACTGCAGACGGCCTGACCGTGAGGGCCACGGAAATGGCGATCGTCGACGACGACGAGCGCGGAGTGGTCGTTCGACCCACGGTGCTGACGGTGGCCGAGAATTCGACCGGTGAGTACACGGTGGCGCTCGAGAGCGAACCGACCGGGCCCGTGATGGTCGGTCTGACGAAGTCCGGGAGCGCCGGGGTCACCGTTGCCGGTACGTCGCTGACGTTTACGGACTCGACCTGGGCGACGGCCCAGACGGTGACCGTAACCGCCTCCGACGACGTCGACTCGGCCAACGAGAGAGCGACGGTTGCACATACGGTGACCGGGGCGGACTACAGCGGCGAGCCGGCGGATTCGGTGGAGATCACGGTGGCGGACGACGAGCGGGTCGCTGGGACGATCGCGCTCTCGGCGGCGCCGGACGCGGTCGGCGAGGACGCCGGAGCGACCCTGGTCCGTGTGACTGCGGTGCTCGACGGCGCGCCGCGCAACCAGGCGACGGCGGTCGATGTCCAGGTGGGTGACCCCGCCGACGGCGCGGTGGAAGGCACGGACTACCAGGCGGTGAACAACTTCACGCTGACCATCGTCGCCGGCGCGGTGTCTGGAACGGCGACCTTCACCCTGACTCCGCTCGGCGATCAGGTGGCCGAAGGCGACGAAACGATCTCGGTCCGCGGGACCATCACCGTCCAGGGCCTGACGGTCACCGGGACGACGGTGACGCTCGAAGACGGCGACGTGCCGCCCGAGACGATCGTGCTCTCCGTGGACCCCGGCTTGGTGTCTGAAGGCGACTCCGCCACCACAGTGACGGTGACGGCGACGTTCGATGGCGTGGCGCGCGCTGGGCCGACCGAGTTGACTGGTTCGGTGGGCGCCGAGTCGGACAGCGCGACCGAGACCTCCGACTACCAGGCAGTCGCCGGCTTTCGGTTGACGATCCCGGCCGGGATGAGATCTGGAACCGGGACTTTCACGCTCACGCCGATCGACGACACGCTGGGCGAGGGCGACGAGCGGATCTCCGTGAGCGGGAGCGCCTCCGGGTTCCATGTGACCGGAACGGGCGTAACGCTCAGCGACAACGAAACGGTCTCGACCGGGGTCACGCTCCGGGCGGCGCCCGCGTCGATTGGCGAGGACGACGTCGCAACGTCGGTCAACGTGACGGCGACCCTCGACGACGCGGTGCGGCCCGAGGCCACCACGGTGACCGTGTCGGTGGGCACCCGGCAGGACGGCGCGACGGAGGGGATCGACTACGGGACCGTACCCAGCTTTGAAGTGACCATTCTCGGCGGGTCGCGGCTGGGGACCGCACCCTTCCGCCTCGCGCCCGCGGACGACTCGACCTACGAAGGGTCGGAGAGCATCTCGGTCAAGGGCGCCGCTTCCCCGGCTCTTGCCGTTACGGGAACCCGCCTGGCGCTCATCGACGACGAGGAGGAATCGGACATCGTGACGCTGTCCGTGAGTCCGTCCGAGGTCGCCGAGGGCGCCGGTGAGACGCCTGTGGCCGTGATGGCGGCCCTGAACGGCGCAGCCAGAAGCGACGACACGCCGGTACGAATCGACGTCGGAGCGTCAGATGACGACGCGAGGGAGGGTGAGGACTACACGACGGTAGATCAGTTCACGATCACGATCCTGGCTGGGACGCTCTCGAACACGGAGACGTTCCTACTGACGCCGACGCAGGACTTGGTGGATGAGCCCGCCGAGACGTTGTCGGTGTCCGGCACGACGTCGGCGACCGGTCTGTCGGTGAATGGGACGGAGGTGACGATTACGGATGACGACACGGCGGGGGTGACGGTGTCGCCGACCTCGTTGACGATCATGGAGGGCGCGAGCGACGCGTACACGGTGGTGCTCGATTCGCAGCCGACGGCGGACGTGATGGTGACGCTGTCGGTGCCGGGCAGCAGTGGCTTCACGGCGGACCCGTCGGTGCTGACGTTCAGCTCGACGACCTGGGACACGGCCCAGACGGTGACGGTGTCGGCGACGGAGGACGCCGACGCGGTGGCGCCTGCGCCGGCGACGATCGGCCACAGCGCGGCCGGCGGCGGCTACGACGCGGTGACCGTCGAGGGCGTGGTCGTCACGGTGACCGAGGACGACGCGGCAGGCGTCACGGTGACGCCGACCTCGTTGACGATCATGGAGGGCGCGAGCGACGCGTACACGGTGGTGTTGACGACGCAGCCGCCGGCGGACGTGATGGTGACGTTGTCCGTGCCGGGCAGCAGTGGCTTCACGGCGGACCCGTCGGTGCTGACCTTCAGTTCGACGACCTGGGACACGGCGCAGACGGTGACGGTGTCGGCGACGGAGGACGCCGACGCGGTGGCGCCTGCGCCGGCGACGATCGGCCACAGCGCGGCCGGGGGCGGCTACGACGCGGTGACCGTCGAGGGCGTGGTTGTCACGGTGACCGAGGACGACGCGGCAGGCGTCACGGTGTCGCCGACCTCGTTGACGATCATGGAGGGCGCGAGCGACGCGTACACGGTGGTGTTGACGACGCCGCCGCCGGCGGACGTGATGGTGACGCTGTCCGTGCCTGGCGCCGGCGGCTTCACGGCGGACCCGTCGGTGCTGACGTTCAGCTCGACGACCTGGGACACGGCGCAGACGGTGACGGTGTCGGCGACGGAGGACGCCGACGCTGTGGCGCGTGCGCCGGCGACGATCGGCCACAGCGCGGCCGGGGGCGGCTACGACGCGGTGACCGTCGAGGGCGTGGTCGTCACGGTGACCGAGGACGACACGGCAGGCGTCACGGTGACGCCGACCTCGCTGACGATCACGGAGGGCGCCAGCGACACATACACCGTGGTGTTGACGACGCAGCCGCCGGCGGGCGTGATGGTGACGCTGTCGGTGCCGGGCAGCAGCGGCTTCACGGCGGACCCGTCGGTGCTGACGTTCAGCTCGACGACCTGGGACACGGCGCAGACGGTGACGGTGTCGGCGACGGAGGACGCCGACGCTGTGGCGCGTGCGCCGGCGACGATCGGCCACAGCGCGGCCGGGGGCGGCTACGACGCGGTGACCGTCGAGGGCGTGCTCGTCACGGTGACGGAGGACGACGCGGCAGGGGTGACGGTGTCGCCGACCTCGTTGACGATCACGGAGGGCGCGAGCGACGCGTACACGGTGGTGTTGACGACGCCGCCGCCGGCGGACGTGATGGTGACGTTGTCCGTGCCTGGCGCCGGCGGCTTCACGGCGGACCCGGCGGTGCTGACCTTCAGCTCGACGACCTGGTCGACGGCGCAGACGGTGACGGTGTCGGCGACGGAGGACGCCGACGCTGTGGCGCCTGCGCCGGCGACGATCGGCCACAGCGCGGCCGGGGGCGGCTACGACGCGGTGACCGTCGAGGGCGTGGTCGTCACGGTGACGGAGAACGACGCGGCAGTGCAAACGGACACCGTGACGCTGTCGGCCACGCCGACCGAAGTTGGCGAGGGGGCCGTAGCCACGCCAGTGCTGGTGACGGTGACGTTGCAGGGTGCGGTTCGGAGCACGGCCACACCAGTGCGGATCGGGGTTGGACTGTCGGGTGACGGGGCGACCGAGGGTGTGGACTATGCGACTGTGGATGAGTTCACGATCACGATCGCTGCGGAGGCGGCGTCGAACACCGGGACCTTCACGCTGACACCGACGCAGGACACGCTGGATGAGGCGGACGAGACGTTGTCGGTGACGGGCACGACTTCGGTGGCCGGTCTGTCGGTGACGCCGACGGAGGTGACGATCGAGGACGACGACACGGGGTTGCCGTCCGTCGCCTTCGCTTCGAACGCTTACGTCGTCGAGGAGGGAAAGGCGGTTGTCGTAGGCGTCTTGCTGAGTCGGCAGCGCCAAACGGAAACCGTTGTGTTGTTGACCGTCGACAGTGCTCTGGATGGCGGCGGAGTCGACTACACGGGGGTCCCGGAGATGGTGGCCTTTGCTCCGGGCCAGACGTTGGCCGAGTTCGCGTTCAGAGCGGAGCCCGACGACGTGAGCGACTCTGGTGAAGTCGTGGTGCTCGCTCTGGGCGATCTTCCTCCAGACCTCGACCGGGGCTCTCCCGACATGACCCGGATCGAGATCGTGGAGCATTCGACGCTGGCGGTGGCGCTCCCTTCGCCTCCCGCGTTGCCGGAACTGACGATCGCACCCGGCCCGAGTCCCGTCACGGAGGGCTCGGAGGTCGAGTTCACGGTGACCCGTTCTCACGCGCTGACGGAACTGCCGGCAGTCGAGGTTCTTGTCAGCGAGACCGGTTCGGTTCTCGGGCCCGATCCTCCGGCTGAGGTTCGCTTTTCTCCCGGCGAGCTAGCGGCCGTGCTGAGTCTGCCGACCGTGGACGACAACTTGGACGAGCCGACCAGCGTCGTGCGCGCGGCGCTCAGCGCGGGTGACGGCTACGCGCTTGGAGGCGAGACGACCGCGACAGTCAGGGTTGCCGACAACGACGCCGAGCCGGAACTCACGATCGAGCCGTTGATCGTCGGGGAAGGCGAACGCGTCGCCGAGTTCGTGGCCCGATTGTCCGCGGGCTCCGCTCGCCCGCTCACCGTCGACTGGTCGACCTCCGATGGTGAAGCGTTCGCTGGAAGTGACTACCGGGTCACGTCGGGCGTGATGACCTTCGCCGCTGGCGAGAGAGAGGCGCGTCTCAAGGTCGAGTTGATCGATGACGACGTGGCCGAACCGTCCGAAGAGTTCACGATCGTCTTGCGCGATGCTCAGATGATCGCTGAACAGCGGTCGACCAAGGCGACGATCATCGACGACGACGCGGCGCCTACCGCGATCACTCTGGCGCTCGACAGGGAGCGGGTTTCCGAGGGCGCCGGCGCGACGACCGTTACCGTGACGGCCTCGCTGATCGGTGGAGTCTGGGATCGGGCCACCCTGGTGGAAGTCGCTGTGGCTGGGGGTGGGGACGAGGAAGCCGTCGACTTCAGTCCGGTTTCCGGCTTCGAGATCCTGATTCCGGCCACGGAATCGAGTGCCGCGGCTTCTTTCACCCTGATCCCCGAGGACGACCGCATAGATGAACGGAACGAGGCGGTCGAGGTCTCGGGAACGTCGACGTTGCCGGTAACGGCGGCGTCGTTGATCCTTGAGGACGACGATGCTTCGAGCCGTTCGATACGGCTGACTGTGGACCGCGAGCGCGTATCGGAAGGCGCCGGACCGGCAGTGATCACGGTGACCGCGACTCTGGATCGAAGCGCGCGCACCGAGGACACCCCGGTGCAGATTGTCCTGTCCGACAGCGGTTTGGCGGAAGCCGTGGACTACAGCGCGGTGCGGGAGTTCGGCTTGACGATTCCCACGGGCCAACTGAGCGGTTCGGTTCAGTTCACGCTGATACCCGAAGACGACCGGATCGACGAGCGGGACGAGACGATCGAAGTGGCGGGAAGCTCGGTACTGCCGGTAAGTCCTGCTCTTGTGCTTCTGGAGGATGACGACGGCGCTTCGCAGGCGATCGTGTTGAGTCTGGACCAGGAGGTGATCCTGGAGAACGCGGGTCCGACCCTGGTGACCGTCACGGCGGCGCTGGATCGGAGCGCTCGCACGGAAGATACGCCCGTTCGAATCGAGGTTCGGGGCAGCGGAACGCCCGGGGCTGTCCGCTTCGCTCCGGTTGATTCCTTCGATCTGACGATTGGGGCCGGGGAACTGAGCGGCGCCGGCACGTTCACGATGACGCCGTTGATCAGCATTCTGAAATCGTCGCCCGAGACGGTTGGCGTGCGGGGCGCCTCCGACCTGCCTGTTGTGCCTGCGGCCCTGCTCCTGGTGGATGTCGACACCGGTGAAGTTCCAGCCGGGTGGCTGGAGCGGTTCGCCAGGACGGTCGCTTCGCAGACGGTCGACCTCGTCCGGGAGCGGCTGGACGGGATGGTCGGCGGCGGCAACCAACTGACGCTCTTCGGGTACCGCCTCTTCGGGGGATACGGTGGTCAGCTTGGTGGGCCGTACGGCGGGCCGGCGTTCTCAGGCTACGGCTTGTCCGGCTCTGCCGGTCCGGCCGGTCAGGTGCGTGCCGGCCCCTTGCCCGTGGGCGCCGCCTCGGCCGGAGGCGGTTGGCTGGGTGGCCAGGGGCCCTTCGGCTACTCCGGCCATGGCGGCGGCGTATCTTTGATGGGGGGGCAGATTGGCGGCGGCTCACTGGGCGGCGCCGTGGCGCTCTCGAGTTCGCTGGGGCAACTCGCGACCTGGGGCGACCGGGCGCCCGCCTTCTCGTTGAGTCGATACCCCTCGGATCAGCGGCGCGACCTGCTGGCGCGGAGCTCTTTCACGTTCTCGTCGGCCGGCGGATCCGGGGACGGCGCCGAAGACGCCGGAAATTGGATGGTTTGGGGCCGCGGGGCGAAGACGAACTTCCGTGGGCGTGAGGCGAACGCGTCGCTGATCGGCGATGTGGTGACGGGTACGGTGGGAGTGGACTACGAGCGGGGCGATGTCCTTGCCGGGGTAGCGATTGCGAGGACTTCGGGCCAGGGAAGGATGGAGGCGACGGGCGCCGTGGCCGACGTGGACGCTTCGTTGACCAGCGGCCTGCCCTATCTGCGGGTGAAGGTGGGCGACAGGCTGACGCTGTGGGGCATTCTCGGGTACGGCCAGGGCCGGTACAGAGTGACTGAACACGACTTCGTGACGGAGACCGACATCGGCGTGGCGATGGCGGCCGCAGGGGCTCGCCGCGATCTCGCTTCCTGGGCGAGCGGGCTGCGCCTCAGGTTGAACTCGGACGCCTTCCTGACGCGGGTCCAGTCGGAGGCGGTTCCGGGGCTCGACGCCGTGGACGCCGACGTGAACCGCCTGCGCTTCGCCCTCGAAGGCTCGTATGCGAGATCGTTCGCCTCGGGCAGTGTCCTGACGCCATCGGTCGAACTCGGCGTCCGCTACGACGGCGGCGCCGCGGACACGGGCTACGGCGTGGAATTGGGCGCCAGCCTACGCTACGCGAACATCGACCGCGGCCTGACCGCGGAGGTAGCGGCGCGGTCCCTGCTGACCCACGAAGCGAGCGACTTCGAGGAATGGGGCGCGTCCGGCTCGATGGCGCTCGACCCCGGGCAGTCGGGCCTCGGTCCCGCGTTTCGCATCCGTTCCTCGTGGGGCGCCGCGTCAGGCGGCGTCCAACAGCTCTGGTCGCAGGAACAGATGTTCGAACACCCGACCCGTTCCAGCTTCCAGCAGGGCGGCAGGATGGAGGCGGAAGCGGGCTACGGCTTCGGCCGCAGGCTTGGCCGCAACCGGCTCATGCCGTACGGCGTCCTCATGGGAACCCAACAGGGCGAACGCGGCTTCGGTATGGGCGCCAGGCTCAACCTGGGAGCGGCGTTCAACCTGACTATGGAGGCGTCGCGCCGCGAGCGCTCCGGGCCGGCAACGGTAGACGCCTCCACGTCTGACGACGCCGTCGTGATCCGCGGCGTCTGGCGGCTGCCGCCGCGTCGCCAGCCCTTGCCGGGGTTCGCGGACGACCCGGCTACCGCTTCGTTCAGCCCGTGTCCGGTCGAAGAACAGGTTTCCGAGGCCTGGGCGCCGGCGACGGATCTGCCCGCGGACGGCGGCGCCGCGCTGCCGGATTCGTCGGGTCCCGGCGCCGCCTGCGCGGACGGTCGATAGCACAGCGGGACGGTGGACTCGCGGCGTCTGTGGCCGGGACGCCGCCCTATTTCATCGCGGCGATGATGCTCCGCGCCATCTGCCAGGTCGATGAGTTTCCGCCCAGGTCCGGGGTCAAACTTCGACGTTCCTCAAGGACGGTCGTAACGGCCTGGTCGATCCGGTCGGCCTGGTCGTAGAGCTCGAAGTGCCTGAGCAGCGCGGTGGCCGGGGTCAGCAGCGGCAGAAGGTTCGCCTGACCGGTGCCGATCAGGTGCGGCGCGTCGCCGTGAACGGCCTCGAAGACGTGGCAGTCGTCGCCGACGTTGATCGCGTGGCCGGCGGAGATGCCGCCCGCGAGTCCGGTGCCGAGGTTGCTGATGATGTCGCCATAGAGGTTGTCGGTCAGCAGCACGTCGAACGCGTACGGATCGAGCACCAGGCGCATGCACGCCGCGTCGACGATGCAATCGTCGACCTCGATGTCGGGATAGCCGGCGGCGACGGAGCGTACGGTGTCCAGGAACAGACCGTCGCTCTGCTTCATGATGTTCGCTTTGTGGATGGCCGTGATCTTCCTGCGGTTGTGCCGTAGGGCGATGCGGAAGGCGTAGTCGGCGATCCGCTGGCAAGCCGCGCGGCTGACGACCTTCATGCTCTCGACCACGCCGTCGACGATCTCGTGCTCGATGCCACGGTACACGCCCTCGGTGATCTCACGGATCAACAGCACGTCGAGATCGGGGTAGCGCGTCGGTAGACCGGGTATGGAGCGCATCGGCCGCACGCTCGCCCACAGCCCCAGCATCTGCCTCAAGGCGACGTTGGGGTTCTGCGGGCCCGGTCCGACGCGCACGGCGTTGGGACCCGGGCCGATGAGCCGGGTCTTGAGCGCCACCCGGCAGTCGCGGATCGTCTCGGCTGCCTCGCGCAGCACCGTCTCCGTGTTGCGGCGCACGGCCGTGGGCACGTTGACCCGGACGAAGTCGAACTCGGCGCCCACCGCCTCCAGGATCGCGAGCACCGGCGGCGCGGTTTCGGCGCCGATGCCGCTGGCGCCGACGATCAGCGCGACGCGCGGCGACCCGCCGTTCGGCTCGGCGTTGCCGCTCATCGTGCGGCCTCGCGCTCCGTCGCCACGGCCTCGAGCTCGGCCAGGAGGGCGTCGGTCAGTTCTGACGTGTTTGCCGTGCCCCCGAGGTCGCGGGTGAGCGCCTTGCCGCCGATCAGGAGGCGTTCGACGCCGGCGCGCAGGTGGGCCGCCGCCTCCGCCTCGCCGACGTAGCGCAGCATCAGTTCGGCGGACAGGATCAGGGCGATCGGATTGGCCAGATCGCGGCCGGCAATGTCGGGCGCGGTGCCGTGGACCGCTTCGAACACCGCGCAGCCGTGGCCGTAGTTGGCGCCCGGAACGAGGCCCAGGCCCCCGACCAGCCCGGCGCAGAGGTCGCTCATCAGGTCGCCGTCCAGGTTGCCCATGACCAGCACGTCGAAACGGGTCGGGTCTATGGCCAGCTCGAGCGCGAGGTTGTCGAGAGGCAGGTAGTCGACCTGGAAGAAGGGGTAGTTCCGTTCGCACTCGCGGGCGCAGTCCAGGAACAGGTTGTCGGAGAGGGGGGTGATCGATGCCTTGTGGACGACCGTCAGCTTCTTGCGGCCGTGGCTGCGGGCGTACTCGAAGGCGAACTGCATGATCCGCCTGGAGGCGTCCCGGGTGACGATCTTGAGCGCCTCGACCACGCCGTCGACCACTTCGTGCTCGCGGCCGCTGTAGAGGCCCTCCGTGTTCTCGCGCACGATGATCAGGTCGACGTCCTCGTAGCGGGCCCGTGTGTTGCCCGGCATCGACTGCACCGGCCGCACGCACGCGAACAACTCCAGTGACTGCCGCAAGAGGACGTTGACGCTGCGCCAGCCGCCGGCCACCGGCGTCTGAAGAGGGCCCTTGATGGCGATCCGGTTGCGCCGGATCGACTCGACCGCCTCGTCCGGAAGCGGCGAGAGGCCCTGGTCGACCGCCGTGCTGCCGGCGATGACCGGTTCCCATTCGATCCGGCCGCCGGTGACGAAGTCGACCGCGCGCACCATCGCCTTGCTGACTTCGGGACCGATGCCGTCCCCGGGCAGGAGTGTGACGGAGTACTTCAACCGGGCCCGATTCGCGTTTCTAGAACGCGGTGTCGCTCACCAGCGCCTCGATCAGGCAGGGTCCCGGCTCGGCGAAACCCCGCTCAAGGGCAGCCGTCAGCTCTTCGCCGGTGCGCACCTGCACGGCGGGCATGCCGAAGCCTCGGGCCAGATCGAGCCACTCGACCCGCGGCGTGCCGAACTCCGTCAGGTTCAGGCTCTGCGGGCCGAACTCCTCGACCCCGGCCCGTTGCAGCTCGACCTGAAGGATGCGGTAGGCGTCGTTGGCGAACACCAGGTTGACGACATCGACCCCTTCGCGCACCTGGCTCCAGAGCGCCTGGACCGTGTACAGGCCGCTGCCGTCGCCCTCGAGCGTCAGCACCTTGCGGTCCGGGCAGGCGATTGCGGCGCCGAGCGACGCCGGCAGGCCGAGGCCGATGGCGCCGCCGTTCTCCTGCAGGTAGGTGTGGGCGGGGCCGTTCATCGTGGCGGGATAGAAAGCGGCGCCGGCAGTGATTCCCTCGTCCATCACGATCGCGTTCTCGGGCAGCGTGGCCGCGACCGCTTGTGCCGCGACCCGGGCGCCGATCGGACCGCTTGGCGTCGGTGGCCGCTCGACCGCGCGGGCCGGCGGCTCTTCCTTGGCGTCGAGTGCGATGGCCAGTTCGCTGAGCGCGTGGCCGCTGTTCTCGGTCGGATGACTCAGGATGACGACTTCCACTGACTCCGGAATCAACCGACTGACGCCGCCTTCGTAGCCGAAGAAGGCGACGGGGTCGAGCGCGCCGGCCAGGACCACGGTATCGATCCCGCTCATGAACGGGGCGGCCTGCTCGGGAAAGTAGGGCACCCGTGGGAGCGCCGGAAGCTGGGGACCACGCTCCATGCGCCCCGAGAACGTCTCGGCGACGAGCCGGCAGCCGGTCGCTTGCTGTACCTTGGCGGCTTCGCGCTGAGCCGCATCGGTGTGGCCGGAACTCCCCAGCATCAGCATCGTGCGCTCGCCTCGGGCTAGGGCGGTCCGGGCGCGTTCGACGGCCTCCGGGGCGACCCGGGCGCCGAGTGGGGGAGCCGGTTCGACGACCTTTCCTCCAGCCTCGCTCCACTGGCAGTCGGTGGGCACGATCAGGGTGGCGATCTGCCCCGGGTGGTGCATGGAAGCCGAGATGGCGGCGGCCATGTCGCGCGAGATGTGATCGGCCGAGGCGACGGTCCGTTGCCAGTCGGAGACTCCCTCGACCAGGCTCTCGACCCGGGTGTTGAGCGGCGGGTCGTAGTTGCGGTGCCAGGTGGGATGGTGGCCTATGACGTTGACGACCGGCGTGCGGCCGCGCCGCGCGTTGTGCAGGTTGGCGATGCCGTTCGCGAATCCGGGTCCTAGATGGACCAGGGTCAACGCCGGTTTGCGGGCCATGCGGCCGTAGCCGTCGGCGGCGCCGGTGGCGACACCCTCGAACTGCGCCAGCACGCCGCGCACGCCTGGAATCTCGTCGAGAGCCGCGACGATGTGGATCTCCGACGTGCCGGGATTGGCGAAGCAGACCTCGACGCCCGCGTTGGCGGCGGTCCGGATCATGGCCTGGGCACCGTTCATCGCGGAGCGGGAGGGTAGCACCAACAGGGGCGCGGACAGGAAGAAACACGCTCGCGAGCGGCGTTGACGCCGATGGTGTCGTTCTCGCCGGCGGCGAATGAGCCGTGGCAGATGGGTGGCGGCGACCGGACTACGCTCGCGGGTCTTCGGGTTCGGGGCTGGTCTCTGCGGGTAGGTTCAGCGGCAGGGCTGTTGTATTCTTGGTCTCGTTGAGCACGATGCAGGTCAGCGTCCTGCGGAAGCCTGCGACGCGGCCCAGTTCCTGGTCCTGGAAGGTCGCGACATCCAGATGGTCGTGTACGACGAGCTTGAGCAGGTACCTGTGACCGAGATCCTTGGCGCCGGCCAGTTCGTAGCACTCCAGCACCTCGGGAAGATCCTGGACCAGGGCACGGAAATCCAGGGTGCCGTTGCCGGTGCCGTTGCCCAGTTGGTGGTTGAGATGGACTTCCATCCAGCAGAGAAGGCCGAGCCCCAGCGCGTTACGCTCCAGGAGCGCCACGGTGTTCTCGATGACTCCATGTCGTCTGAGTTTTCGCAGACGCCGCCTTACGCCGGTGACCGATAGTCCGATCGCGTGAGCGAGGTCTCTCTCGGGTGTCTTCGCGTTCCGTTGGAGCAGTTCCAGCAGCAGACGGTCACGGGAATCAAGCGGAGGATTCGCTGGTTTGGCGGGGGAGACGCCAGCGTCCGATCTCTCTTGGTGGCCCATGCCAAACAGTATAGTATTCGCACTTTTCAGGCACAGATAGGTGTATAAGTCGTTCCTTAAGAGCGCACAAGGGGTGAAAGAAGCCCCTCAACTTCGGAGGCTGACTGATGATCGAGACGAAGAAAGAGACTTCTTTGCGGGCCCCGGAACACGCGGCTGTGCGCGTGGACAGGACGTGACCGCGCCAACCTGCGCACCTTGGCTGCGGGGGCGACCGCGCTCCCTGCTTCGGCTTCTGGTCGATCAGGTCGCCGAGCCGGGGATCGTTTCGCTGGCGGGAGGCTTGCCCGCCGTCGACCTGTTTCCTTCCAGGCTCTACGCCGCCCTGCTCGCGCAACTCCTGGCCGACCAGAAGTCAATGCAGTATGGGCCGTCAGACGGGCAGTTGGAGGAACGCGTCGTCGAACTGATGCTGCGACGCGGTGTCGCCTGCAAGTCTCGACAGATCCTGCTGACGACGGGTGCCCAGCAGGCACTGGCCATTGCTGTGCGGGCGTTTGTCGCCCCGGGTGAGTGCGTCGTTGTCGAGCGCTTCATCTACGCGGGCGTGCGAGACGCACTGGCCCCGGTCGCGCCGCGGCTGATCGGCGTGTCCTCCAGCCTGGACGACGGAATCGATGTCGAAGCGCTGGAGCGCCATCTGCTTGCAGGCGCCCGGCCGCGGCTCGTGTACGTGATTCCGGACGCCCACAACCCGCTGGGCGTCAGTATGGCCGCCGAGAGTCGGGAGCGGTTGGTGGCTCTGGCGCACGACTACGACTTCGTCATCCTGGAAGACGATCCGTACGGTCTGTTGTGCTGCGACGGGGAGTTCGATCACCCGCTCGCCGCGCGTGACTCGGACCGCGTCGTGTACGTGGGCAGCTTCTCGAAGATCCTGGCGCCAGCGCTCCGGCTCGGCTGGCTGCGGTTGCCGCCGGCTCTGGTGGACTCGGTCAGGAACGTCAAGGAATCGTGCGATCTCGAGTGTTCCAAGCTCACCAGATTGGCGGTTGCCCGGCTGTTCTCCGAGATGGACTTCGACCGCCACCTCGAGCTGCTGCGGTCGACGTACCGGCAACGCCGGAACGCGATGCTCAAGGCGCTTGCGGATCACTTGCCGGAGGGTTGCGCCTTCTCGGCGCCGGCGGGGGGGATGTTCGTGTGGGTGGAGTTGCCTGAGGGTACTGACGGCGAGGAACTTCTTCGGAGAACCCTCTCAGAAGGTAAGGTTGCCTTCGTCCCGGCGGTGGCGTTCGCGGATCCGCGGGACCGTGCGGCGCCGACGAACGCGGCACGACTGAGCTTCTCCTCCCTGGAGCCGGAGGCGCTTCGCGATGCGGTGGCGACTTTCGCTGCGTGCATCTGACTGAACGCCCTGTCGATGGGCTGCTCGCGGACGCCCACAGGCTTGTAGGAGTCGAAGGCGCGCACCCTTGATTCAACCCAGTAAACACCCAACAGGAGTGGAAGAATGACCTTGTCTGCTACCCAGATCAAAGAGACCCGCCGCCAGAGGCCGTCGGCTGCCGCGACCGGGGAGGACTTCTGTCCGATTCTCGGCTTCGATCACCTGGAGCTGTATGTCGGCAACGCGAAGCAGTCGGCTGCCTACTACTGCCATGCGTTCGGTTTCGAGTGCACCGCGGTGCGGGGGCTCGAGACCGGCGAACGGGCGCGCGCGTCGTACCTGGTGGAACAGGGCGCCGTCCGGCTCGTGCTGACCAGTGCGCTGCACTCCTCGCACGACGCGGCACGGTCGGTCCGGCGGCACGGCGATTCCGTGGCGGTCATCGCGCTCTCCGTGCCGAGCGCGGACAAGGCTTTCGTCGCCGCGGTATCGCGGGGCGCGGAGGCCGCGGCGCCACCGGCAACGGCCCGAGATCAGCACGGCGAAGTTCGTCACGCCTCGATCCACCTCTACGGCGACTGCGTGTTGCAGTTCATGGAGCGCCGGGACTACGGCGGCGTCTTCGGTCCCGGTTTCGAAGCGGCGCCGAAAGTCCCCGGAGCCGCGGGCCTCAGGGGCTGCGGCCTGCTGGCGGTCGACCACGTCGTGGCCAACGTCGAACTGGGGCGGATGAACGAGTGGGCCGGGTTCTTCTCGCGCGTTCTCGGCTTCAGCCAGCTCGTCCACTTCGATGACGAGGCGATCTCCACCGAGTACTCGGCGCTGATGTCCAAGGTGATGCAGGACGGTTCGGGAGTCATCAAGTTCCCGATCAACGAGCCCGCCGAGGGCCGCAAGAAGTCGCAGATCGAGGAGTTTCTCGACTTCCACGAAGGACCGGGCGTGCAGCACATCGCTTGCCGCACGGACGACATCGTGGGCACCGTGTCTCGGCTGCGCGAGAACGGGGTCGAGTTCCTCAACGTGCCGGCGGCCTACTACGACGACCTCGAGCTGCGGGTAGGGAAGATCGACGAGCCGATCGATCGCCTGGCCGAACTCGGCATCCTCGCCGACCGCGATGAGGATGGCTACCTGCTCCAGATCTTCACCAAGCCGGTGGAGGACCGGCCGACCCTGTTCTACGAGATCATCGAGCGTCACGGGGCGAAGGGCTTCGGCGAGGGCAACTTCAAGAGCCTGTTCGTGGCGCTCGAACGGGAGCAGGCGGCGAGGGGCAACCTGTGAGCCACTATCTGCGCGCGGGTGAGATCCCGCACAAGCGCCACACCCAGTTCCGCAAGCCGGACGGGTCGCTTCACCACGAGGAGGTGATGGGGATCCACGGCTTCTCGGGCGTCCAGTCGATCCTCTACCATCTGCATCCGCCGACGGCCATCGAGCGGATCGAGGAGCGGGTCGGGAACGGTCTGAAGCTGGAGTACGCGGGTCCGCTCCGGCATCGCCTGATCCGCGCCGCGAAGGCGCCTGAGCAGGGCGACGCGGTGAGCGGTCGGGTGCCCCTGCTGACCAACCGCGACCTGGTGCTGTCCGTAGTCCGGTTCCGGGAGCCGATGGCCTACTGGTACCGCTACGCACACGGCGACGAGCTGCTGTTCGTGCATGAGGGGCACGGCGTGCTCGAGACCCAGTACGGCCGCATCGGTTACCGCCCCGGGGACTATCTCGTGCTGCCCACCGGAGTCATCTGGCGACTCCTGCCGCGGGCAGACGAGCCGCAGCGGATGCTCTGTGTCGAAGCCGCCGGCCACATCGAGCCGCCGCGACGTTACGTGAACCGCTACGGCGAGTTTCTCGAGAACTCGCCGTACTGCGAGCGCGACATCCGCGCTCCGCAGTGGGTCGAGCCGCGCGACGAGGAAGGCGAGTTCGAGGTGCGAGTCAAGGCCCGCGGCGGCACCACCCGTTACCTGTATCGGCGCCACCCGATGGACGTGGCCGGTTGGGACGGCCACCTGTGGCCGTACGCGTTCAACATCGAGGACTTCGAGCCCATCACCGGCCGCGTTCACCAGCCGCCGCCGGTGCACCAGACCTTCGACGGCCCGGGCTTCGTCGTCTGCTCCTTCGTGCCGCGCCTGTTCGACTACCACCCGCAGGCGATTCCGGCCCCCTACAACCACTCCAACGTCGATTCGGACGAGGTCATCTACTACGTCGAGGGCGACTTCATGTCGAGGCGCGGAGTGGAACGGGGATCCCTGACCGTGCATCCGAACGGCATTCCGCACGGGCCCCATCCGGGCGCCTACGAGGGATCGATCGGCAAGGAGCGCACCGACGAACTCGCGGTCATGGTGGACACGTTCAGACCGCTGCAGATGACGGCTGCCGCGGCCGACCTGGAGGACGAGAGCTATGCCTATAGCTGGCGCGGTTGAACCGGCGGTTCGCGAAGGGGCCGCCGGCCGGGATCTGACCACCGGCCGGGCCGACTTCATCGAGCGGGCGCAGACGGAGGGCGAGTTGTTCATCGAGCAACCGTACGAGCTCTACAGCGAGTCGAACCAGCGGACCTGGAGGCGCCTCTACCGGGCGCTCGCCGGACGCTGGGAGAAGCACGCCCACCCGCGTTTCCTCAATGGCGTGACGCGTCTGGCGCTCGACCCGGACCGCATCCCACACCTCGCCGACATCAACCGGTTCCTGGAGCCGTTGAGCGGCTTCAAGGCGCGGGCGGTGAGCGGCTACGTGCCTGCGTACCTGTTCTTCGACTGTCTGAGGCGGAGGGAGTTTCCGACCACGATCACCGTCCGCGACGGCGAGCGGCTCGGCTATCTTCCCGAGCCGGACATCTTCCACGACCTGGCGGGACACGTCCCGATGCATACGGACCCGGCGTTCGCCGACGTCCTGGCCCGCTTCGGCGAAGCCGCTCGAACAGCGGCGTTGCGAGCCCGGGAGGGTAGTTGCCACCGGGTTGAGAGCGCGCTCCGGGCGCTGGCCCGGTTCTTCTGGTTCACGATCGAGTTCGGCCTCATGCGGCGGCCGGACGGGAGCGGACTGTGCGCATACGGCAGCGGTCTTCTGAGTTCGGCCGGCGAGATCGAGCACGCGGTAGAATCTCCCGACGTGCAGCGGATCCCGTTCCAGCTCGACTGGGTCGTGAACCAGAGCTTCGAGATCGACTCGTTGCAGCCTCTGCTCTTCGTGGTCGACGGTTTCGACCACCTGGAGTGCGAGGTCCGTCAACTGGAGGGTTGGCTCGGCGCCGGCCGCCTGGACAACGTCGCCCCGGGCGAGCCGGCGGTCAGCCGGGAGGATCTGCGCTCGTTTCTGGAGGCGGGCAGCTAGGGCGGCGAGATCGGCGCTTCGCGCCGGATGCGGGCGAGACGCCCGCGTTCCCAGGTTCGGAGCGACGCTTCCTTCGATCCTAGTACCCCGGTGGCCGTTTGAAGCCCCCGATCTGTTCGCTGAGACGGCGGCCGAGGTCGAGGGTCGTTCGGTCTTCGAGGAAGGGACCGGCGATCTGGAGCCCGACCGGGAGCCCGTCGCTTGCCGTGCCGGCCGGGATCACGGTCGCCGGCAGGTAGGCCACGCCGGTCAGGCCGACCCACAGAGTCTGCTCGCCGTAGGGGCGCCGCTCGCCGTTGACCGCGATCCGGCGTGCCCCCATCGGCACGCTGTGATCGTGGGGTATCGCCGTGGTCGGCAGGTTGGGCAGGAGCACGGCGTCCCAGTGCTTGAAGAACTCGTGCCACTTGCGCCGCATCTGCAGCCGGCGCTCGTTCGCCGACAGCCAGGCGCGGTGGCGTTGGGAGGCCCAGCGAGCGGCCAAAGCGCCTTCCTCGTCGATCGACACCCCGCGCACGGCAAGCTCCTCGATCTCGTCATGGCTGAAGCCTCCGCACATCGCGGCGCCGAGGAGCTGGCTGAATACGCGCGTCGCGTACTCGAAAGTGAAGTCCGGCCGAGCCTCGCGGTTTACTGTGGCGCCGGCGCCTTCAAGGGCGTCTGCCGCCGCTTCGAGCTGCTCGCGCACGACATCGTCGATCGGACAGGAGGGTTCCTCGAACCACACCGCGACCCGGTAGTCGGCGAGGTTCTCGTGCCGCGGCGACGTTAGCTCCAAGCGATAGCCCGGGGCGTGCCACTCGTCGGGCCCCGCCAGAATGTCGAGGCCGAGGTCCAGATCTTCCGCGGTGCGCGCCATCGGTCCGGCCACCGCGATGTCGGCCTGGGTCAGCGTGCCGGGCGGGCCGGGGATCTGGCCCAGGGCCGGCACGATCCCGTAGCTCGGCTTGTGGCCGAAGATGCCGCAGGTCGATGCCGGGCCGCGGATCGAGCCGCCGATGTCGCTGCCGAGTTCGAGCGGCGTGAAGCCGGCTGCGAGCGCGGCGGCAGAGCCGCCCGACGATCCGCCCGGTGTCCGCTCCAGGTTCCAGGGGTTGTTCGTCTGACCGAACACCGCGTTGTAGCTCTGCGTGTCGCCGGCGTAGATCGGCAGGTTCGTCTTGCCGAAGACGACCGCGCCGGCGGCGCGCAGCCGGGCCACGGGCACGGCGTCGACCTCCGGGATGTGGCCGCTCAGTTCCGGCGCGCCGGAGGTGGTCCGCATGCCGATGGTCTGGAAGGAGTCCTTGATCGTCATCGCGACGCCGTGGAGCGGTCCGAGGTCCCGGCCCTCGGCCAGTGCCCGGTCGGCGGCGTCCGCCTCACGGCGTGCGCGCTCGGCGTCGAGCGTGACGACGGCGTTGAGAGGTGGGTTCAGCCGCTCGACCCGGTCGAGGAGGAGTTCCAGGTGGTCGCGGGAGGAGATACGGCCAGCGCGGATCGCGGCTGCGGCATCGCCGGTGGACCAGTAGTGGGCGTCGTCCGCGGGCACGGGAGCGGCGGTCGAGTCTGGATCGTTACTCATCGCCGGCAGGCTAGCAGCGACAGGGATCTGTGTGTGGCACTTTGCTTGCAACGACTACCCAAGCTGGAACCTGCAATCGACTAGGGTGCTGCCAGGGAGGATGAGGAATGGCTCTATCCAGAAACCGTGAGATCGCGCACCGCGACCGGGTGCCCCACCACGCCGTCTTCCGGTCGGTACTCCAGATCCCGCTCGCACTGGTGGCCTTCTGTGCGCCCCTGACAGCGCAGGTGCTGGCGCCGCAGTCCCCGTCCGAACTCGTCTTCGGCGAGGAGGTCGAGGTCCGGGTGGTCAACCTGGAGGTGGTGGTCGAGGACCGCTCGGGTGATCGCGTTCGGGGTCTCAGCCCCGAGGATTTCCGCATCCTCGTCGACGGCGAGGAGGTCGGCGTGCAGTACTTCAGTGAGGTGGCCGACAGACGGGCGGTAACCAGCGACGGCGCCGAGACGCCGCCGGCGGTTGACGAAGAGCGCGCCGTGGTGACGAACTACGTGCTGTTCGTCGACGACGACCACACTCAAGCCACCCTCCGTCGGCCGGTGCTGCGCGGCTTTGGCGCCCGGCTGGACGGCCTCGGACCGCACGATCGGGTGGCTGTCGTCGTTCAGAGCCGGTATCGCCTGGAGATCCTGAGCCGTTTCACGACCGATCGGGACGCCACCCGTGCTGCCCTTGCCGAACTCGACAGCGGCGGCCGTTACGGTGGATTCGTAGGTTCACGGGCCTGGCGCAACCGGATGAGAGGCGCGGTTTCGTCCACGAGTGGAGACTCCGTGTCCTCGCGGGAGGGCGCTTCGCTCGGTGGGGCGCAGAACCGCGTGAATGCGACACTGGCGGTGAGCCTGGGCGAGGTTGACGGTCCGGCGCCGCCTGGCGCCATCTCTGCGGTTGGGCCGTCCGCGGTGGGCGTCCCGGGTTCCTTCGGCCGGATCTCCGAGGATCTCGTATCTGGATGGAACGGCCTCGAGGTGGCCGACGCCGCCTCGCGGGCACGGGACCTTCAGTTTTCGGTCGACGCGGTGGTATCCACCATGCGAGCCCTTGAAGCGCCGCAGGGACGCAAGGTGTTGCTGCTTCTTGCGGGGAGCTGGCCGACTTTCGAGCGGCGGCCGAGCAGTAGCGGGCTGTCCGGATTCCTTCGGACGGACCCCTTCGCCGGCGTGTGGTCGGAACTCGAACTGCTGGACGAACTGATCGATACCGCGAATCTGCTCGGATACACGGTCTATCCGATGGACCAGCAGAGCGTCCGGCCGAATACGTCGTTGTGGCGGAACCTGCGCTACGTAGCCCGCGACACGGGCGGGAGGGCGTTCATGGCCGGAAGCAACGTCACGGCGCTCGACAAGGTCAGCTTCGATACGTCGAACTACTACTGGCTGGGCTTCGTGCCGGAGTACCGACGCGACGATCGGCCGCACGACATCCGGGTCGAGGTCGTGCAGCCCGGACTTCGTGTGCGTTCCCGTCGCGGCTACCTGGACCTCTCTCGCCGCGTCGAAGCCGACATGGAGGCGCAGCGCGCCCTCCTGTTCCCGTCCGACGCGGAACCCGGCGCGGGTCCGCTGCTGGTTGAACTCGGCGAAGTGGAGACCGCCGACCGCCGCACAATGCGCGTGCCGGTGAGTGTGTACCTGCCGGTGGGCAGGTTCCCGGCTCTGCCGTACGACGGCCGTTTCCGGCAGGAGCTGGAGGTGCGCTTTGCCACCGTGGACCGGTTTGGCCGCCAGGCCGAGATTCCGGTGATTCCCTTGTCCCTGGGTGGCGGCGCTGAGCCTTCCCCCGACGACGTCGTCCTCTGCGAGACGTTGCTGACCATGCACCGGCGGCCCCACGAACTGGTGGTCACGGTCCACGACCCGCTGTCGCGGTTGACGGCTGCCGCCCGGATTCCGATGGCGCCGTGAGAGTGTTGGCTATGGGTTCTGACCCAGAGGAGTCGCCATGAAGCGAAACGCAACGACAAGCAGGTTCCTGTTCGCGCTTGGGGCGGTGCTGGTTGTGAGTTCCGTGTTGCCCGCGACGGCGCAGCCTGGAATTCAGGCGCCCGTTGCGCCGCCGCCGGCTGACCTGATCTTCGGCGAGGAGATCGATGTCCGGGTCGTCAACCTGGAGGTCGTGGTTGAGGATCGCGGCGGGAACCGGATCGACGGCCTGACCGCCGGCGACTTCCAGATCCTGGTCGACGGGCAAGAGGTCGATGTCGACTACTTCAGCGAGATCCTCGAGAACCGCGCCGTGGAGGCGGAGGGGGGCGAGGCGCCGCCCTCGATCGGCGACGGAGAGGTCGTTCCGACGAACTACTTGTTCTTCGTCGACAACGACCACACGCATGTGACCTTCCGGGGCCCCGTACTGCGCGGCTTTGCCGATCAGTTGGCTGAACTCGGTCTCCAGGACCAGGTGGCGGTGGTGGTCCAGAGCGGCGCGCGGCTCTCGGTCCTGAGCCCCTTTACGGCGAACCGGGAGCGGACACGCGAAGCCTTCGAGCAACTGGAGCGGGGGCGCCGCTACGGCGGCAGCCTGCGCTCGACGCGGCGGATCGATCGCATGCGCTTCTTTGAAGGTGAGGCACTGGAGCGGTCGGCGGGGACGTCGGCTTCTCCGGATATCGCGGCGGATTCTACGCCGGACCTGTTGTCGAGCATTTCGGAAGACCTGGGCTCGGTGGACAGGGATCTGGCGCTTGCGGGCCTGAGGTTGCCGCAACTCGAGACCGAAGCTCAGGCGGATGCGCTCGCCCGCGATCTCGAATTCTCGATCACTGCCGTGGTGTCGACGATGCGGGCGCTTCAGGCGCCCCAGGGACGCAAGGTGCTCCTGCTCCTGGCGGGCGCCTGGCCGACTGGCGCCTTCCGGCCCGAGGGCCAGGGGCTCGGCATTCGGACCGACCGCGAGATGCTCGACGGGTTGATCGATACAGCGAATCTGCTCGGCTACACCGTCTACCCGATGGACCAGCAGACCACCCGGCCCAGTACGGTGCTATGGCAGAACCTGCGTTACGTCGCACGCGACAAGGGCGGCAGGGCCTTCATGGCGGGAACGAACCTCAATGCGCTGGCGAAAGTCAGCGCGGATACAGCCAACTACTACTGGCTGGGTTTCGTTCCGGAGTACCGGCGAAACGATCAGGTCCACGACGTGCGGGTCGAAGTGCTGCGGGAGGGATTGCGGGTCCGGTCGCGCCGCGGTTACCTCGACGTTTCGCGTCGCGCCGAGGCCGACATGGAAGCTCAGCGCGCGCTGCTGTTTCCAGGCGAAGACCTGACCGGTCCCGCCCCAGTCCTCCGCGTCGAGATCGGTGACCCGCAGCCGTTCGGCCTGCGCAAGATGAAGGTGCTCGTCACGGTGTTCGTGCCCGTCGGCAGGTTCCCGGTACTGCCCTACGAGGACCAGTTTCTGAGCAGGCTGGAACTCCGGTTCGCGGTCGTCGACCGCAACGGCGAGCAGGCTGGAATTCCCCTCATCCCCCTCGACCTGCGTGGACGGTCCAAGCCCGCCGAAGACGCCGTGGTGCCGTACAGTGCCACTCTGACCTTGCGGCGACGGCCCCACGCGCTGGTGGTTTCGGTCCATGACCCATTGAGCCGGCAGACGATCAGCAAGCGTGCCGTAGTGGCTTTCGAATGAACACCGTGAGCCTGATCGACGGCGTCGGCGGCGCGTTCGTCTTCAGCGAGGATCCCAAGCGCCTCGCCGCCTGGTACACGGACCATCTCGGCATCGAGTTCGAGGGCGGTGAGGAGTTCGGCGCCTTCTACGTCCGCTACGTGGCTGCCGATCCGAGCGACGCCGACTGGATCATGGACACGACCTTCGCGATCATGAAGGCGAAGCAGCCGGTGCCGCGAATGACGCCGAACGAGGGCCGCGACCCGGGCGACATGTACGGCGATCAGCCGTTCATGGTCAACCTGCGGGTGCGCGACCTGGACGCGGTGCTGGAGCACCTCGCCGAGCGGGGCGTGGCGCCGCTGCGCCGGGACGACGAGGGCTACGCGCTGTTCGCCTGGATCAGGGACCCGGAGGGGAACCGGGTCGAGCTGTATCAGCCAAGACCGGAAACCGCCGCGGCTGCTGCGGCGGAGGCCTGAGCGTCCCGCCTACTCGAGCCCCTGGCAGGCGCTCTGCGCGCCGGTCGGGTCCATCGCCTCGCCGCCTTCGCCGATGTAGGCGACCTTGCCGTCCTTGCCGACCACATAGGTCACGCGCTTGGCGAGGCCGGCGTACTGCTCCATCGTTCCGCCGTACTGATTGATGACCGCCACGTCGACATCGCTCAGCAGCGCGAAGTCGAGTTCCAACTCCTCGGCAAACCTCTTGTTGTCTTCCAGCTTGTCGGCGCTGATGCCGAAGACGACCGAATCACTGCCTGCGAACTCGGAGATACCAGCCTGGTATCCCTTCATCTCCATCGTTCACCCGCCGGTGAAGGCTTTGGGGAAGAAGGCCAGGACGACGTTCTTCTGGCCCGCGAAGGACGACAGGGTCACCTGGGCGCCGTCCGTGCTGGGCAGCGTGAAGTCGGGCGCCGCGTCACCGACGGCGAGGGAAGCGCCGCTGGCGGGCGCCGAGGCGATCGCGGCGGCGGCCAGGAGGAGCGCCGAGGGTGTGCAACGGATCATGGAGGTCTCCAGGTTCTCGGGTTTCGTACTGTTCTCGCTCGTCTCGGGACCGGAAACCGGCGCCAGGGGATAGGGAAGCGCGCGCGAGTGTAGCAGCCCTGGCCTGAGGGCTGCTGTACACTCCTCGATCAGGCGATGGCCGTCCGCGAAGCGCTGGATGGCTCCGCGAAGGGAGCAATCGAAGCGGTTTCGAGGAACAGTCAGGAGAGGAGATTCGGAATGAGCGGTCTGACAACATGGAGCAGCGCCCCCTCGGTGAGCGTTGCGTTCTCGGCTTCGGCTCGACTTCGGGACCGCCGATGCTGCCGACCGCCTACAACACCCTGAACTACAACTTCACGGTCGAGGACCCGAACACGTGGGAATCGGCCTGGAGTGGTGAGTTCCCGTGGCCGACCGCGGGCGGGCGGGTCTACGAGTACGCCTGCCACGAGGGCAACTACGCGATGGGGAACATCATGCGCGGCGCCCGGCTGCTGGAAGCCGACGCGGCAGGCGCGGCGACTGGCGGCGAGTAGGACCCCTGCGTCGCCGCGTCACCAGCCCTGTGGCGGTGGCGGCAGCGGCACTGTTCGCCGCCTGCGCTCTGCCGCCTGACGGAGTGCCTGCGCCTGACGGAGTGCCTGCGCCTGACGGGGTGCCGCCGGGTTTCGAACTCCACCCGGCGTTCGCGCTCGAACTAGCCGCGGCCGAGCCGGTCGTCGTCGACCCGATCGATCTCGCCTTCGACGAGCGGGGCCGGGCGTTCGTGCTCGAGTTGCCGGGCTATCCGGAGATGGAGCGGCCGGCGCGCATCGTCGCGCTCTCGGACAGTGACGGCGACGGGCGGTGGGACCGGCGGCGCCTGTTCGCGGCCGACCTGGGCATGGCGGACTCGATCCTGCCGTGGCGTCAAGGTCTCCTGGTGGCGGCGCCGCCTGACCTCGTCTACCTCGAAGACACCGACGGCGACGGTCGCGCGGACCGACGTGACGTGCTGCTGAGCGGCTTTGCCGAGGGCAATCCCCAGCACAACGTGAACGCGTTTCGCTACGGCCTGGACAACTGGATCCACGGCGCCAACGGAGGCAACGGCGCGCGCCCGTTCTGGCCGGATGCGCCGGGCGAGGTCATCGAACTCGGGCAGGACGACTTCCGGGTCGACTTCCGAGATGACTCGCGGGGCGAACCGGGGTCGCGCCGTTTCGAGCGGACAGGCCGCGGCGCGGGCGGCTTCGGCATGACGTTCGATCCATGGGGCCGCTCCTTCGGCACCCACAACCTGGATCACCTGAGTCAGCTCGTGATTCCGCGCCGCTACCTGGCTCGCCTCCCGGCCTCGCGGCAGAACGGCCGCCTGCGTCTGGCGGCGCACGCGGACGGCGGGCCCGCCGAGCTGTTTCCGATCGGGGTGCGGCAGACCCGACCCAACCACCCGGAACAGTCGAGCCGGTTCTCGGCCGCCTGCGGGGTCACGGCGTACGGGGGCGGCGCGTTCGACGGCGCCGGGCTGACGGACCAGGGCCTTGCGGTCTTCGTGGCCGATCCGTCCGCGAACGTGGTGCACCGGGCGGTGGTGGATGCGCACGGCGCGGCGGCGGCGGCCGGCCGCGGGCGGCCCGGCGTCGAGTTTCTGGCCTCGACGGATCCACTGTTCCGGCCGGTCAACCTGCGCGTGGGTCCGGACGGCGCCCTCTACGTGCTGGACATGCACCGCGGCGTGATCGAGCACCCGGAGTGGATCCCCGATCGGATGGAGGCCGCGCTCGATCTTTACGAGGGGGACGACCGCGGCCGCATCTACCGGGTCGTACCGGCCGGCGGTCTGCCGGCCTGGTCGGCGGACTTCGCGGGGTTCGACCGGTCGCGGCCCGATGACCTGGTCGAAGCGCTGGGTCATGCGAACAGGTGGCGGCGCCTGACGGCACAGCGGCTTCTCGTCGAAGAGCACGAAGAGGCGCCTCCCGCGGGGCTGGTGGCGGCCCTGCGGGAGCGCGTCGTCGAACCGGGCAACCCCCTGGGCCGACTCCACGCGTTGTGGACACAGGCTGGCCTTGGGGCGCTCGACCGCGAATCGCTCGAGGCTCTTCTCCGTGACCCTCACCCGGAGCTGCGTCGGAACGCGTTGCTGGCGCTCGAAGAAGCGCGCGCCGGTGGCCCGACGGCCGATACGCCGGAACTCGCGGAGGCCGTGCTCAGTCTGATCGGGGACCCCAACCCGGGCGTGCGGCTGCAGGCGGTCCTGACTGCCGGCCTCCTGCTCGGGTCGGATGCCTCTCCGGGGCCGGACTTCAGCCGTGCCGTGGCGGCCGCGGTGGTGGCCGGGGTGGCGCGCCCCGCGGGCGAGACGACCGCGTCGCCGGCGGGGGAGACGCCGGCGCCAGGGGACATCGAGCGCGACGGACCCTGGCTGCGCCTGGCGGCCGTCTCGGTCCTTGCCGACGATCCGGCGTCGGCGCTGAGACTGCTGCTCGAGGCCGGCGGTTCGGCGGACCCGGGCGCCGCCGACACGATCGAACGGGTGGCGGCGCTCGTTCCCGCCGATCGGTTGGCCGAGATCGTCGGCGACCGCGCGATTCTGCGTACCCTGACCGAGTTCAGCGACGACGGTTCCGGCGTGGGGCGCGCCCTGCTTGCCGGGCTCACCGAGGCGGCCTCCGGCGCCGCTGACCCTGGAATCGCCGGCGCCGAGCTGCTTCGACCCTTGCGGCGTCTGCGCCGCTCGAACGACGATCGCTTGGCCGCGGCGGCCTGGCAGATGAGCTCCGCTCTGGCCGCCGACGTGCTCGCGGAAGAGATTGCGCTCCTCGACTGCGCCGGATTGCGGGCCGCGGACTCGGCCCGGGAGCTGGAGGAGCGGCTGGGCGCCCTGGCGCTCTTCGGTCTTCGCCGGTTCTGGCCCAGTGCCTCAGAAGAAGGCGCCGTTGCGTGCCCTGAGGACGGGGCGAGGCCCGGGGCGGCGCTCGCCGGCGGAACGTGGCTGGAACGGATGGGTGCGCTGCTCGATGCCGGTCATCCGGCGGCGGTGCAGCGTGCCGCCATGGCGGAACTGGCGGTAGCGGGAGACGCGGCCGTTACCCGCTTCCTGGTCGATCGCTGGCCCTACCTGGGACCGGCCGCCAGACGGGACGCGGGCAGCTACCTGATCCGGGGCAGGGGGCGGCACGGGGCGCTCCTCGACGCGATCGAGAGTGGCCGCATCCGGCTGGGTGAGATGAACTTCATCCTCGAGCGCCGCCGTTTCCTGCTGCGTTCGCCGGATCCGGCGATCCGGCGACGGGCGGCGGCCCTGTTTGACGACGCGGGTGTCGTCTCCCGCCCGGAAGCCATGGCGGCGATGCGGCCGGCGCTCGATCTCGAGGGGGATCCGGGGCGGGGCGAGGCGCTGTTCCTCGATCTCTGCGCCCGCTGCCACCGCAGCGGCGAGAGCGGCGCCGGGCCGGGTCCGGACCTCTCCGGCATCGGCCGCAAGAGCGCGGAGACGCTCCTGCACGACATCCTGGATCCGAACGCGGCGGTCGACACCGGCTACGTGAACTACGTCGTCGAGACCGTCGAGGGCGAGGCGTTCTCCGGACTCCTGGCGGCGAGTTCAGGCGGCGGAGTGGTCCTGCGTGCGGCCGAAGACGCGCTGATCGAAGTCCCGGCCGAACGGATTCGGGAAGTGCGCAGCGATGGCCTGTCGATGATGCCCGAAGAGTTGGAAGCGGGCCTCGAACCCGCTGAAATGGCCGATCTGCTCGCGTTCCTGCGGCGCTAGCGCTGTTTGACTCTCTCGATCTCCAGGAAGCGCTCCTTCAGGCGCACCGCCTGCTCGAGATCGAGCACCAGGTAGATCTCGTTGGGCCGCGGCCCGCGCCGCAGGTAGTCGTAGAGGTAGGCGGGCAGCTTGTCGTGGCGGCCCAGGGTGAGCCAAACGCCCTCTTCCGCGAGATCGCGGGCGCGCTCCCAAAACGGCGCCACCACGCGATGCTCGAACGGCCGCAGGTCGTGCATCGCCTCGAGCGCCAGGTAGTTCAGGCGGCGCGTCGTCTCGTCGACCGGATAGGACAGCACCGTGCCGAAGGGAAGCTCGCTGCCGAACCAGGGCGGCAGGGACTCGAACGCGTCATTCGGCCCCAGCGGGTAGGGCTCCGCCCCTGTCGGGTGGTTCGTGTAGAGCAGCAGCGCGCCCTCCCATCCGCGTTCTTCGAGCGCCTCGATCAGCGCCACCGTCGTGTACTGGTGGTCGGCGTGGTTGTCGAGCAGCGGGTTCGGCGCCGCGATCAGGTCCGGGCCCGTCCAGTCGACTTCGCGGCGCAGGTCGGCCACCAGTTCGGGCCAGCTCGACTCGAAAGGCCGGGTGGCCAACTGCGGCTCGGAGTTGAGGCGGCGGAAGAGTCCTGGGTCTTCGAGGTCCGTCAGGATGGGCGGTACGATCTGCGGCTGCCGTTCGTAGAGGGTGCGGAGGGTGCCGTCGAAGTAGCCCAGGTTGCGCGCACGGTTGATCGGCACGCCGCCCAGAAAGGGCACTGTCAGGCTGTCCCAGGTGCGTATCAGGCCTTTGATGCGGTAGTGCTGCCCGGTCTCCGGAAACAGCCCGCCATAGTTCTTGCCGCCGTAGTCGCCCGCGGTCACCGTGACCACGTCGGCGAGGGTCGTGGCGTAGAGGCCGAAGGCTGCGATCTCGGCGTCGTCGGGGTGGGGAGCGATCACCAGCACCTTGGTCGCGGCATCGATCGGCGGGTTCGCGAACACGACCAGACGCGCAGATCCTGTGCGCCAGCCGATCTGCCGGCCGACCATTTCGATCCGGCCGCGGCCCGCCGCGGGTGAGACGTTCAGGTAGCGGCGGCCGGTCGAGCGGGGAGCGAAGGACTGGGTGAACTTCCGGTCGCCGGAACGGAACTCGATGTAGGGGTCGAGCGAGGGCAGCAGCGGCCGCGTCTTGACGTGGAGTTCGAGGAACGCGGTGATCGCGGCGCCCGGGGCCTCCTGCGGCCAGTCGAAGCCCTTGCGGGTAAGGCGGACCTCGAAGGTCTGGCCGTCGCGGCGTTCGAGGGCGTAGTCGTGGGCCTGACGGGGATCGTGCTGGAAGAAGTTCCGGTAGGAGCTGCCGCGGCAGTGACCCCAGAGTCCGATCGCGACCAGGGCGATCAGGACGGCGACGGAGCGCCGGGAAACGGAGGGCCGCGAACTCACCGTGGACCGGGCGGCGCCGGACCGAGGTACTCGCAGTGTCCCCGTGCGCCGAGCAACTCGTCGATCTCGCTCTTGACCCCATCATCGACCGGGGCACGGCTGCCGTTGGCGCCCGCGGTGACGGTCATGTCGTCGAGTTCGATCCTGAACTCCACTTCGACGCCGCCGTTCGGCCTGCCGTTCGAGCCGCGATGACGGTGCTGGTCGAGCAGGTCGCGGAGGCGCTCCAGATCGTCGCCCAAGACGGCGCCGCCGGCGCCCGCGGTACTCGTGGCGTCGAGGTGGATGCGGAGGCGCCGGGCCAGCTTCGCCTCGACCTCGGCGATGCCGACCACCTTGCTGACGACCAGGTTCGGGTCCTCGCGGCGCCGGTCGACCCGGCCGGTAAAGAACAGCACGGCGCCGCGATCCAGCGCGGCCTCGTACTCGGTGTAGACGTCCGCGAACAGGACGCCTTCGATCCGGTCGCTGCGATCCTCGAGTTGAACGATCGCCATCTTCTGGCCGGGATTGCGCCCCTTCCGGGTGCGGGTGGTGCGGAGCCCACCGAGCAGCGCGCCCAGGACGACTTCGGTGTCGGCCGGCAACGCCTTCAACTGCTCGACGTTCACGTTGCCGAAGCGCTCAAGGAGCTCTCTGTGGTCGTCGAGTGGATGGCTGGTGGCGAAGAAGCCGAGCGCCTCCTTCTCGTGGGCCAGGAGTTCGGTCGCGCTCCACGGCGGCACCGACGGCAGGTCCTGGTCCTCTTCGTCCTCCGCCTTGGCGTCGTCCCGGCTGCCGAAAAGCAGGCTCGCCTGTCCGCTTTCCCGATCGGCCGCGGCCCGTTGGCCCGCCTTGATCGCCGGTTCGAGCGCCTGGAGCATCGCCGCGCGCTTGTCCTGGCCGTGGATGAGGTCGAAGGCGCCGGATTTGATCAGGGCGTCGATCGCGGTCCGGTTGACGATCTGCAGCGGCACCCGGCGGCAGAAGTCCCACAGACTGCGGAAGGGGCCGCTGTCGTTTCGTGCCTCGAGGATCGCGCGCACGGCCTTCTCGCCGACGCCCTTGACCGCGGACAGGCCGAAGCGGATGTGGCCGTTGGCGTTGCCGTGCTCCTCGCCGGGATCGAAGACGACGTGGAAGCGCACTCCGGAGCGGTCGATATCGGGTGGGCCGACCTCGATCCCGGCGCGACCGTCCGGGAGCTTCACCCGGGCGCATTGGTCGACGTAGTGGACCAGCTTGTCGGTGCTGTCGGCGGCGTAGGTGAGGACCGCGGCCATGTACTGCACCGGGAAGTAGGTCTTCAGGTAGGCAGTCTGGTAGGCGAGCAGGGTGTAGCCGACGGAGTGGGACTTGTTGAAGCCGTAGCCGGCGAACTCCTCGATCAGGCTGAACAACTGGGTTGCCTGGGCCTTGCCCAGTCCCTTGTCCTGGGCGCCGGCCAGGAAACGCTGCCGGGCCGCATTGATCGTCTTGCGGCTCTTCTTGCTGATCGCCTTGATCAGCGTGTACGCCTCCCGCAGCGGCACGTCGCCCAGCTCGTGGACGATTTGCATCACCTGTTCCTGGAACACCATGACGCCGTGGGTTTCGGCGGTGTGCCGGTCGACGATCTCGTGGACCTTCGGCGTCGCCTCGCGGCCGTTCTTGCGGTCGCAGTAGGTGCCGATGAGGGCCATCGGGCCGGGGCGGAACAGAGCGTTGGCGGCGACCAGGTCCTCGAGCCGGTCGGGCTTCATCTGCAGCAGCAGGTTCCGCATGCCCTCGGACTCGAACTGGAAGGTGCCCGCCGTGTCCGCGCGGGCGAAGACGTCGAGCACGCTCGGGTCGGTGAGATCGATGTGGTCGAGATCGAGGGGACTGCGGCCTTCGGCGGTGCCGGGAACCGCCTCCGCGATCGCCTCCGGCGGCAGGGTCTCGCGCACCAATTCGCGGCAGCGCTCGATGATGGACAGGGTCGTCAGCCCGAGGAAGTCCATCTTGAGCAGGCCCATCTTCTCGACCGTGGGACCGTCCCACTGGGTCACCAGAACGTCCTTCGACCCCTGGGTGCGGCTGGTGGCCAGCGGCACCAGATTCTCGAGCGGCTGGGTCGCGATGACCAGCCCGGCAGCGTGGACGCCGCTGTGCCGGGTGATCCCCTCTAGTTCCCGCGCGGTGTCGATCACCTCGCGGACGTGCTCGTCGTCGTCGTAGAGCCCCTTGAGCTCCTTCTCGCGCTGCAGCGCCTGGTCGATCTTCACGCCAAGTTCGGACCCGATCAGCTTCGAGATCCGGTCGACCTGGGCGAGCGGCAACTCGTGCACCCGCCCGACATCGCGGATCGCGGCGCGGGCCTTCATCGTGCCGAAGGTGATGATCTGCGCGACGTAGCCGTATTTCTCGCGGACGTACTCGAGGATCTCGGCGCGGCCGTCCTGGCACAGGTCGATGTCGATGTCCGGATACTCGCTGCGGTCGGGATCGGTGAAGCGTTCGAACAGAAGCCCGTAGCGCACCGGGCAGGCGTGCGAGAGGCCGAGCGTGTAGCCGACCATGGTGCCGACGCCCGAGCCGCGGGCGGTGGCCGGGATGCCGCGTTTGCGCGCCTCGTTGACGAAGTCCCAGACGATCAGGAAGTAGGCGCTGATCTTCTTGCCGGCGAGGACGGAGAGCTCGTGGTCGAGGCGGCGACGGTGCGCATCCTCGATCCCGTCGCCGTAGCGCCAGACCAGACCCGCCTCACTGAGTTCACGCAGAGCCCGGTCGCAGTCGGCGTGGAGCGTGGCCAGTTCCTTCTCGCCGGGTTGTTCGGCCAGGGGTTCGACCCGGTAGCCCGCGCAGAAGCGGGCGAACCAGAGGGTGCTGCCCGGTGCCGCTTCCTCCGTCTCAGCGGGCAGCGCCGCCGGTTCCGTGCGCTCGACCCGCACCAGGGGAGCGTGGTTGGCGGAGAAGTCGAGCTCGACGTTGCAGCGGTCCGCGATCCGGCGCGTGTTCGCCATGGCCTCCGCGGTCTGCGGGTCGGCGAAGAGCTTGTTCATCTGCTCGGGGCTCTTGACGTAGAGCTCCTTCGGGTAGTGGAGCCGGTCCTCGTCCTGCTTGTTCTTGCCGGTCGAGACGCAGATCAGCGTGTCGTGGCTGTCCCAGTCCTCGGCGGTCAGGAAGTGGGAGTCGTTGTCGCACACCAGGGGCAGGTCGAGTTCCCCGGCGAGGCGCAGAATCTGCTCGTTGACCCGGTCCTGCTCGGGCGTGTCGTGCCGTTGCAGTTCCAGGTAGAAGCAGGGTTCTCCGTGCTCGTCGGCAGGGAACGTGTCCAGGTGCCACAAGGCCTCTTTGCGGGCGTCGTCCCAGTGCACGTCGGCGCCGGTCTCGATGTGCCGCCTCAGGTGGTAGGCGAGAGAGGAGCCCAGGTGGCCGTTGATCGCGACCAGCCCCTCGTTCCACTGCCGGAGCGTCTGCTTGTCCATCCGCGGCTTGTAGTAGAAGCCCTCGAGGAAACTGTCCGACGAGAGCTTCACGAGGTTGCGCCATCCCGTCTCGTTGCGGGCCAGCAGGACCAAGTGGAACCCCCCGTCGGCGACGCCCTGACTCTCCTTGTAGCGGCGGTCGGAGGTCTCCGTCCTGATGTCCGGCGCTACATAGGCCTCGATGCCCAGGATCGGCTTGATGCCCTTCTTGCGGCAGGCCTCGTAGAAGGCAACCGAGCCGTACAGATTGCCGTGATCCGTGAGGGCGACCGCGTCCATGCCGAGCCGCTCGATGCGGTCGACGAGGGGTTCCATCCGGTTGCCCCCGTCGAGCAGCGAGTACTCGGAGTGGAGGTGGAGGTGGACGAAGTCCGGGGCCATGCTCGGTAGGAAGAGTCTACGCCGCGGGGAGAGGGGTCGGGACCGTGCCGCGCCGCTGTGACGGCGCTAGCTTCTCACCGCCGAGGCGCCGGCGCAAGCGTCGGAATCGGGTTCACGCGCGTCTTTTCGTCTAAGTCTGTGTGGCCGCGGCCCCAAAGGTCAGCCAAGAGGACACCGGCGCTGATCCAGGCGCCGCTCCTGCCCCTGGCCGCCGTGCTCGTGGTCGCGCTCGTTGCTGATGGGCGCGGCCGCGAGCAGCTCGGCGCCCTTGATCCTGCGCGGCCGGTCACCGCCGAAGTCGCTGTTCCCGCGCTTGGGGCAGCGGCGTGGCAGCGCGCCGACGACGGCTGGGCAGCGCGGGTCCGGGTCATGGCGGTCGAGCAGCGGGGCGCCAGGTCGGAGGTCCGGATCGGGCCTGGCTCCGGTTGCGCGGGGGGTTGCCGCCGCCGCCGGAGCGGCGCCTGCGGGTGCGCGGGTACTTCAGCCGCCGCCAGTCCTACCTGAATCTGGATGTTTCCAGACCGGGAGACTGGGGGCTGACCGTGAAGAGCCGGCTGCTGCTGACCGGCACGGGTGAGGCGCCGGGTCGGCTTCAGCAGGCGGCGCCGCGATTCCGGAATCGGCTCCTCGACGCGGTGGCGTCGACCGACCGGCCGGGCGCCATACTCGCTCAGGCGCTGGTGTTCGGAGATGCGCGCCGCGTGCCTCGGGATTGGAAGACGGGACTCCGTCGCGCCGGTCTTTCCCACCTGCTCGCGGTGTCGGGTCTGCACGTGGGACTGATCCTGGGGGGCTTCTGGTGGCTGTTCGGCGGAATGTCGGATCGGCTGGCCGCGTTGGGCGGCGCCTCGGTCCTGGTGCTGTACGGCTGCCTCGTCGGCCCGCGACCGTCGCTGCTGCGGGCGGCGGTGATGGCCCTGCTCGTCATCCTGGCGCTGGTCCTCGAACGGCCTCCGCGAGCGCTGAACTCGCTCTGCGCCGCGCTGATCGTGATGCTGTCGTTCGACCCGGCGGTGGCCTTCGATCTCGGCTTCCAGCTCAGTTTTCTGGCTACCACGGGAATCCTCCTGCTGACGCCACGGCTGCTCAGGTCCTGGCGGCGACAAGGAGTAGTCAGGCGGGCCGGGTATGTCGCCGCCGCCCTGGCGGTGACCGTCGCGGCCCAGCTCGCCACCATGCCGATCACGGCTGTCCGGATCGGCGTGCTGACGCCGCTGGCGCCGGCGCTCAACCTCGCCTTCGTGCCCTTGACCGCGTTGGCGCTGGGGGTTTCCCTGCTTTGGGTGGTCGTCGCGGCCGCCGCCTCGATGCCCCTGGTGTCGATGGTCGCCGGGCCCGTGGCGGCCGTGCTCCTGGGGATTCTGGACGCGCTGAGCATGCCCTTCGGCTGGCTCGCGGAACTGCCTCCGGGCGCCTGGCTGGCGGTGCCGGTGAGCGTCGGCTTCGGCGCCGCGTTGACGCTGGCGATCTGGCTTGGAATCCTCCTGTCCGGATTCCGGCGGGCCGCTTACGCGCTGTCGCTGGTTCTTGTGTGCACGCCGATGCCGGCCGACTCCGAGCCGAGGCTGGTGATGCTCGACGTGGGCCAGGGGGAGGCGTTGCTGTTGCGGAGCGGCGACCGAGGCCCGGTGGTCCTGGTCGACGGCGGAGGGTTTCGTCAGGGCAACTTCGCGGAAGCGGCGCTGCTCCAGGCCCTGGCCGCGGAGGGGGTCCGTCGGATCGATCTGGCGATCCTGTCGCATGGTGACGCGGACCACTGCAAGGGCCTGCTCGAACTTTCCCGGTACCTGCGGGTCGAGCGTCTGTGGGCGGCGGGGGTGGAAATCCGGGACGGCTGCGGCCGGGAACTCGCCGAGCGGCTCCAAGGAGGCGTGGAGCTGGTCGAGCGCGGTTACGCGGAGGCTGTCGGCGACTGGCGGCTCGAGGTCCATCACCCGGGACCGGAATTGGTCGTTGACGGCAACTCGGCGTCACTGGTGGTCCGCGCCTGTGCCGAGCGCTCCTGCGTCCTGCTTACGGGCGACCTCGACCTGGCCGGCGAAAGGGAGCTGCTGGGCTGGACCCGAAGCCGGCGGAGAACGCTTCGAAGCGATGTGCTCAAGGTCGCCCATCACGGCAGCCGCACGTCGAGCGGCGCGGACTTCCTCGACGCCGTGGCGCCACGGCTGGCGCTGATGTCGGCCGGCCGACGCAATGCGTATGGACATCCGTCGCCGGACGTCGTGGCCAGGGTGGAACGACGGAGAGTGCGCGTTCTGCGCACCGACCACCACGGCCGCATCGAGGTTCGCTTCCGCCTCGACGCCTCAGGCCGTCGCCGGTCGGTGTTTCAGGTTGCGGCTTGGCCTGACAGGAATGCAAGATAGCCGGTGGCCGACGTTAGGGTCGCGTGCTGATCGCCAGCTTGTCCAGTGCGCCTGTACCCTGAAGTTGCGGGTTGCCTACGGCATAGTCATGGGGCGTTTTCCCTTCCCCGTCGCGTCGGTGCGGGTCCGCTCCGGCTGCAAGGAGGGCAAGCACAACCGAGGGACTGTTCGACCATGTAGCCGCTCTGTGAAGAGGAGTCTGTGCGCTCAGGTTCGGTGCATTCGGATCAGCGCCCAGACCGGCTAGAGTTTCGATCACATCGGCGTTCGGGTTGAAGGCGGCAGCGTAGTGCAGGGGCGTCTTCCCTTCTCCTTCCCGGCTGTCGATATCGGCGCCGGCATCGGTCAGCGCATAGACCGCCGCTGCATCGAGCTTCATCGCTGCGAGGTGGAGCGGCGTCACTCCGCCTGAGGTCCGGCGACGACTGTTGGCGCCGGCAGCCAACAGCGCCTTGAGAACAGCGGAGTTGGCGTGGGCTGCGGCGAGATGCAGCGGCGTCGTATCCTCGTCGTCGCGGGCGTTTGGATCAGCGCCGGCCTGAAGGAGGGCCTCGGCGACCTCAGCGCTGGGATTTCGAGCGGCCGCGTAGTGCAGTGGCACAAGTCCCTTTGCGCCGCGGGCCTCAAGGTCCGCTCCTCCGCCGACCAGCGCGTTGACCACTTCCGGGTTGGCGTTCAGAGTGGCCGCCCAATGAAGAGGCGTCCACCCGTCCAGGTCGCGTGCATTGGGGTCGGCGCCTTCTTGAAGGAGCGTCTCCACCACAGCCGACTGGGGATTCGCGAACGCTGCGTAGTGCAGCGCGGTTCGACCCTTCTCGTCCTCGGTCATTGGGTCGGCACCCGCGGCCAGCAGTTCCTGGAGCCGCTGCGGGTCGGGGTCGGCAAGCGCTCGCCTAAGGTCCGAGTCAAGTTGGCTCATCTCCCCGAGGCCCGAAACTGCCAACGTCAGCGCCAAGAGAACCGGTGCCATCACGTCAACCCCCCTTGCTCTTCCCGGGCCTCGCGCCGGCGCGGTACCTCAAAACCGCGACCTGTGATGTGAGGGCAGGCCGGGGGCAGTGACTGGACGTGGGCCATCGCTCTAGGGTAGCGTCATTCTTCATCATCGGACACCATTCTTGGGAGATTGCATCCATGGGAAGAACTGCACGCACCGCTTTGTCAGCAATCGTAGGAGTCGTCATTGCGATCGTCGCCCTGTCAGTTCCCGCAGCGTGGCCGATGGCGAAGGAGAACCGGAATGCTAGCGATGTCGAGCCAGGGAGGGAACCCCGGCTAGCCGCGGTCGGGGCTCCTCATCAGGTCGCGGGAGACCAGCCGACCGATCCGACTGCTGGCGTGCCAGTGGCGTCATTCGGGGATCACTGGGAGGGTTGCGAGGACCAGCAGGGATCTGACGACCGGGCTTGCTTCCAGAGGTACCAAAGTTGTCTGAGCAATCCAGCCGCTCGGCGGCTTGGCTCCGAGTACTGCTGGCAAGTTTACGAGATCTGCCTTGAAGGGTCTCGGGACGTGTTCGAGAGGTGCTACGGTCCCTATGGTCCGCAGCCGTTCTGAGGAACACTGCACCGGTATGGCTAGACGAACGTCGCTCTTACGAGTGGGGCCGAGTTGCCGTGGGCTCCTCGCGGCGGGCGTTGTCGGGCTTCTCGTTGCGGGGGTGCCGGCACAAGCCCTCGGTCAAACCCCGGCTGCGGTCACGGGCACAGTCGTCGACGAATGGGGGCGGCCGCGTGGCGCGGCAGACGTAGTCCTGGAGCGATGGCCACATGACTTTGCCCAGGCTCGTGCCGACCTGGCTGGTCGGGCATCGTCCCTTGTTGGCGAGGCTGTAGATCGTACGACAGCGGACGAGACCGGTGCCTATCGGCTAGTGGCGCCGGAGGCGGGCTTGTATCGCCTCAGACTTACTTCGTCGACTCGGCATTCGGCCGCCACAACAATCTATGCAGCTCTCGTCCCGCTTGTGGCTCCAAGTGTGCTCGACCCCATTGAGCTTCCTGACCTGCAGCCGTTGCGGGTCGTGGCGCTAGACAGTGTCGGCCAACCAGTCGAAGGCGCTAGTGTCCGGGTGTCGTTCCAGAATGACTCTACTGGCCCTTCTCTGTCCGAGCCAGACCGCCGAACGGCACGGCACAATCCAGTCTTCGGTCACGCGTTCGGTCGCACCGATTCCGATGGGATGGCCCGCTTTGGAATTCCCGACACTGGGTCGTCGCTTCTTGCGTCGGCGCCTGGATTCGGGATGGTCGCCCGAGAAGTTGCTGCCGGTAGCGTCGGGCTTCGGTTGGTCCGGGAAGCGCCGATCCGCTTTCGTGTGCTCGGCGTGGACGATCAACCAACTCCTGGTGTACTGATTCGCGCTCGCAGAGCCGGACGCGCGACGCTGGCGTTGACCGGCGAGAACGGCGTGGCGCTAGTCAACGGCTTCAGCGATCGGGCAACGACGTTTCTTTTTCTTGCACCAAATGGCGCCTTCGGCGAGATGCGTCTGCCACCATCAACCGATTCGACGGACGTGCGCGACCGTGATGTACGTCTTGAAGCACCTTACCTGCTCGCAGGACGGGTTGTCGATGTGGCAACCGGAGAGGCCGTCCCGCGAGCCTTGGTTTGGCCTGATGCCGTGCCGGGTCTCTACGTGCGTACCGATGCGAGCGGCGTCTTCGATCTTTCAGTCGGCTCGGATGGGTATACGGCGACCCTGTTGTTGGCTGCAAGTGGCTACGCGAGCCCGATGCGTGTGACTACTGCGCGGCTTGCTGACGCACCTGGTGCCGCGCTTGGCTTGGTGCCGGCGGCAGTGGTCGGCGGCCTCGTGGTCGACGAATCGGCAAGTCCCGTTGGCGGTGCCGTCGCCCGCGTGGAACCCGTGGGAGGCACGATCAGCAGCCGCCACGCAGACTCCCGGAGGACGACTACAGGTGCGGACGGGAGGTTCTGGATCGAGAGTGTTCCATACGATAGTGCCTATGAGCTGACGGTCGAGGCGGAAGGGTACGCACGCGCCTCAGAGCGGAGGACTGGAATCGAGCGTGGCGTGGCTACGGAAGATGTTCGAATCGTCCTCGAGTTTGGCCGCTCGGTGCGCGGCTGCGTTGTGGACGCGACTGGCGCGCCGGTGGCTGGTGCCATGGTGCGCTTGCTTGCGCCGCTGGAGGAGCCGGAGCTAGGCGTCACGTTCTTGGATCACGACGTTGCGCAGAGTGTTGTTTCGCGCAGCGACGGCGGCTTCGAGTTCCTAAGGGTTGTCGGTAGTCGAGCGACCCTCCTGATAGAGCATCAGGAACACCCGGTTCTGGCAACGGAGTTGGACCTGCATCCACAACACAACGGAACCGATCTAGGTATTTTCTCGATGGCCCCGGGTTTGGTGATCGAGGGTCAGGTCGTTGACGCAGACGGCCGTCCGGTTGTTGGTGCATCGGTGACTGCGGCCCAGGTAACCGATGTTCCTGGCTACCGCGACAGAATGGACGTTACCGACGAGGATGGCCGATTTCGCCTTGGCGGGTTGTTGCCGACGCTTGCGGACCTCAGCGTTTCGGCGGAAGGGTTCGGTCCTGTGGCAGCGCCGGGAGTCAGACCCGGCACCGACGAGCCGACCCGCATCGAGTTGAGTGCGGCCGGAGTCGTGCTTGGTCGGGTGGTGGACGAGACGGGCGGCCCGTTGAATGGAGTGAGCGTCCTGCTGGCCGCGGAGGATGTCTCGTCGGGCCTTTCCTGGAATCACGTCGTTTTCGGTTGCAAGACGGCCGACGACGGTAGCTTTCGCTTTGATGCGCTTGGCCCCGGCCGCTGGGTTGCGGAGGCGCGGAGCCATATGGGCGCGAGCGCGGAAGAAAGCGTGGAGGTGTTGCCGGGAGAAACCGCGGAGATGGAACTCAGACTTCGGAGGCGCGATGTGCTGACTGTCGCAGTAAGCAACCAGTTAGGAATGCCTCTGAGCGGTGCCGAGGTCATGGTGACTCCTGCTGGTCGTGCAGCGCGGCGCGAGTTTGGCGTGACCGACGCTTCAGGGCGGGTTTCCTTGGCTGTGCGGCCTGGAGAAGTGCTTGTGTCCGGAAGGTCCAGGAACATGCCGGTTACTTCCCGGCGCCTCATGGTCGAACCTGGCCACAATGATCTGTCGTTGCGACTGGAGCCAGGTTGGAAGATTAGCGGAGTGGTGCTTTCTGAGGTCGGCGGTGCGGTCGGTCACGCGATTGTCGAAGCCGCCGTTGAGGCCGCGGTCGAGGAGGGCGAGGCGCCGAGCCCGATGTACTCCGCTGTGCAACGGATGCTGGTACCTCCAGCGCGAACCGTCGCGGCAGACGATGGGAGCTTTGAGTTGATCGGTTTGGAACAGGGCGTTTACCGCCTGACTGCACGGCGTCAGGGTTCGGCATCGGCGGGAGCGGATCGGACTGTTCAGGTTGATCGGCGATCCATCTATGGAGTGGATCTCGTGCTGGCGGAGAGCGTGTCAACTAGTGGTCTCGTAAAGGGACTGGGTCTTGATGAGCTTGGGCACGTGGTGGTGCGAGCTTCTCGTGAACGAGATTCTCGACTTACGATGCCTGATTCGCAGGGCCGCTTCACGATTGGAGGAATGGGGGCGGGTGAATGGCGTTTTTCTGCGAGAAGCGGCGGCATGGGAGGCAGAGTCGCCACAAGCGTCGTTCAGATCGAGCCTCCGTTGCCGCCGCCGTTCGTCGAGCTTGCTTTCGACCCGGGTTTTCGGCTTCGTGGCGAGGCGCTGTTTCTCGACGAACCGCTTTCCGGGGCCATTGTCACCGCGAGGCGCTTGGATGGAGACTACCGGCGGACTACGCGAGCTGACGGCCGGGGCGGATTCACTCTTGACGGTCTTCCAGCGGGCCTGTATGACGTGACAGTTTGGCATGCGAGAGGGTCGGCCAAGATGGCTGCGGTCGAACTTGAGATCGATCGGGACGGGCTGAGGGTTGACATTGGGCTCTTGCGGTCCGGCCGCGAGTGAGATCGTGGTCCCGTCACGAGGTTGAGGCTTGTCAAGGTGGAAGCCGGTCGGCGCGAGGCGGCGCGTTGGCAGGTTGTCGCCGTGCTTGGTCCGACCGCTGTCGGCAAGAGCGCGTTCGCGGCGGCGCTAGCCGCCGATCTCGCCGAACGAGGGTGCGCAGCCGAGTTGATCGTTGCCGACGCCTTGCAGGCCTATCGCGGCTTCGACATCGGCACTGCAAAGCCGGGGCCGCGAGCGCGGACCCGGGTGCGGCATCACCTGGTCGATGTGCTCGAACCGCATCAGGCCTTCTCGGCGGGGGAGTTCGCGCGCCGGGCGCGCGCCGCGGTGAAGGAGATCGAGGGGCGGGGACGTTTCCCGATCCTGGTGGGCGGCGGCGGCTTCTACCTTCGTGCGCTGTTCGAGGGTCTGGCGCCGGTGCCGCCGGTGCCGCCCGAGGTGCGGGCCGGCTTGCGGAGCGAGCTGCGATCCAGGGGTCTCGAGGCGCTGGTCGAGGAACTGCGGGTCGTCGACCCGGAAAGCGCGGCGACGCTCGCCGCCGGCGACACGCAACGCGTGCTGAGAGCGCTGGAGGTGTTTCGCGTCACCGGCCGCACCCTCCCGAGCTGGCATCGCGCGGGCTGGGAACTGGCGCTCGACAGACGGGTGCTCAAGGTCGGATTGACCCTGCCGAGAGCCCTTCTGTACGATGCCATCGAGGCGCGGGCCAGACGCATGCTGGAACGTGGCTGGCTGGCCGAAGTGATGCGCCTGCGGGAACGCGTGAGCGTTCCGGGCGCGCGTTCCTGGACTGAGTTGCCGGCGTGTCAGGCCATCGGCTACCGGCAGTTCGCCGATCACCTGGAGGGGAAGTTGACGCTGGAGCAGGCCTTGGAGGAGACGATCCGCGCCACTCGCCGCTACGCCAAACGTCAGGAGACATGGTTTCGCCGCGAGACGGAAGTGTGCTGGATCGACGCCTCGCGCAGGGAGTGTGTGGAGCGAGCACTACAGGGGATCGTCGAGGATGTAGCCGGAACCCGAACCGACGGGGTGACGGAGTGAAGACGCCGCGCTCCACAGCGACCGTTCTGACCGTCCTGCTCGCTGCCTGCGCTGGTTCAACGTTGACGCCGGCGCCGCCGGCGCCGGAGGCCTCGTTCGACTATCGGGGCGGTCCGATCCTCCGTCCCCCGCTCGAAGGCTTCAAGGAGAACATCCCCGAGCAGAGCCGCTACGAACTGGCCTCCGCGTGGGAGGCGCTCAACCGAGGCGAGTTCGAAACGGCGCGGAGCGGTGCGGAGACGCTGCTCGGAATCGATCCGACACTGCTGCCGGCCACCGTAGTGCTGGCTCAGGCCTATCTTGCTGCCGGGGCTCCGGAGCGGGCGTTCGAACTCCTCGCTGAGCCGTTGGCCGGCCGGCCCGAATACACCGCCGGCCAGCTCGTCTACGCGCGGGCGGCGGAACTCACCGGCGATGCCGTTGCCGCCTACGGCGCCTACCGCGGCATAGCGGGCCTCGATCAGGAGGCGGCCGCCCGGGCCGCGGCCCTTCGCACACGGGCGACAGCGGAACTCGGCGCACGGACCGGGGGTGCCCTTGACGCGGGCCGGTTGGCGGAAGCCGGCGCGGCGCTCGCAACGCTGCGGACGTGGGCGCCCGACGCCGCGGCGACGGTCGATCTGCGGCGGCGTCTGGCGCGCGCCCGCGGCGACGCGGAGGAGGAGTTGGAGGCGACGCGGGTACTGATCGCCGGCGGCGAGGCGTCGCTCGACCTGCTGCAGCGGCAGGCCGCGCTCGAAGTCGAGAGCGGTGACGCCCGCGCCGGCCTCGATCTCTACGAGCGGCTCGCGGAACGCCATCCGGACAACGTGGAGATCGCGGCGGCTCTGGCAGTCGCTCGATTCACCTGGCGCACGAAGCTGCTGCCGGACAGAGTGGCGCGGCTGCTCGACGCTTCGAGCCTGTTGCGCGGTGACTTCGCGGCGCTGACGTTCTGGCTGGTTCCGGGTGTGCGGGGCGGTCCCGCGGGCACGACGTTGATCGTCAGCGACATCGTGGAGCATCCCCAGCGCCGGGAGATCGCCCGGGTCCTGAACCTGGGGCTGATGGCGCCGGTCGATGCGGCGGTGCGCCGGTTCGCTCCCAACGACTACATGCGCCGCGGCCCGGCGCTGGCCACCCTGCTTCGCATGCCGGCCCGGATCGGCAGCGGCGCCGCCTGCGTCGGCGGTCCCGCGGCGGACGACATGGACGCCGTGTGCGAGGCGGCTCTTCGTTGTCGCCTGATCTCCGAGCCCGCGGAATGCCGGCCCCAGGCGGCGATCTCGGGGCGCGAAGCGACCGAGGCGCTGCGCCGCACCCTCCATCTGATCCAGTAGACCGCGCGCCTCGCGGCAGCCGGCAGGCGCCGCCGATCCAAAGAACATCCGGAGACCTTCTGGAGAATTCAGCCATGACCTCATCCGTTCCCGCCACGAAGTCCGCTGTCGACCAGGAGCGCGCCGTCGTTGTCGTGATCGACATGCAGGGCCGGCTCGTCGACCTGATGCACCGGCCCCGGATGATCATCGACGGCACGGCCCGGCTGCTGCGGCTGGCGCATATGTTCGATCTGCCGGTGATCGTGACCGAGCAGTACCCGCAGGGGCTGGGTTCGACGCGCGAGGAACTGGCGGCGGTGATCGAGGAAACGGATCCGGACGGTAGCCGCATCCGCAGGGTGGTGAAGGACTCCTTCGGCTGTTGCGGCGAGCCTGGGTTCGAGGAGGCCCTGGCGGCTGCGAGACCGGGTCTCGAACCGGGGAATCTGCAGGTTGTCGTGGCGGGGATCGAGGCCCACATCTGCGTCGTGCAGACGGTGCTCGATCTCGTCTCGCGCGGCACGGACGTCCATGTGTGCTGGGACTGCGTGAGCTCTCGGGGCGAGGAGTACCGGCGCCACGCGCTCGAGCGGATGGGCGCGGCCGGCGCCCAGATCACGAACCACGAGTCCGTTGCCTTCGAACTCGCGCGCGACAAGAACCATCCCCGGTTCAAGGGCGTCAACCGGTTGCTCAGGGCGGGGCAGATCGCTTGACCGGCGCGGCACGGCTGATGTTCCTGGTTGCGACCCTGCCCATTGCGGCGGCGCCGCTGGCCGCTCAGCCGACGACCCCGGCCTCGGGCGACGCGGAAGCCGCGGTTCGGGCGACCTTCGAGGCCTACCGGCTGGCGCTGATCGCCGGCGACGGCGAACGGGCGGCTGCCCTGGTCGACCGGGAGACTGTCGACTACTACCGGGAGTTGAAGCGGCTGGTCCTGGATGGCGACGAGGACGTAGTGCGGCAGCGGACCTTCGTCGACCGCTTTCTGATCGTGGCCTTCCGTCACCAGTTCGACGCTGCCGAGCTGGCCGGGATGGACCTCGCGGACGTGATCGGGCGGGCGATGGAGATCGGCTGGATCAACGGAGCGGCGATCGAGCAGCTCGCTGTGGGCGAGGTCCGGATGGAAGGCGACGAGGCCTTCGCCGCGGCCCGCACGCGGGCGTCCCTCGAGGACCCTGCGCTCGGCGGCGGCGTCGACGAACTGGAGTACCGCTTCGTGAACGAGAGCGGGACCTGGAAGTTCCGGTTCAGCGCGCTCGTGTCGTCGATCGACGAGGTGATGCGCAACCTGGCGGCACAGCTCGGCGCGGACGAGGACGACCTGATCTTCACCCTGGTCGAGTCCCTGACCGGAGTCGAAGTGCTGCCCGAGGTCTGGGACGCGGTCGAGCGCTGATCGGCGGCGTCGTCACCGCTGGGGGACTCTCGCCGACGGACGGCCGAACCCGCTTCGGTGGTGCGGTACGATCCCGCCGTGCCGATCCGGCGAACAGCGTTTCTGGTCGGTGCCGCTGCTCTGGTGGCGGCCGCCGGGGCTGGTCTGCTCGCCAGAGCCCCGGCGCCGGCGCCGGCCGCGCAGATTCGGGCCCCCGAGGATCGGCGCGACCCCCGCACCCGCTATCGGCGTTCTCTGCCGCCTCAGGCGATGAGGATGTTCGAGCGGTACCTGCCACGCCCGGTCGGGCCGGACGAGGTGCTGCGCGAGTTCTACTTCACCCGCCTCGCCTACAGCGGCAGGACCTACATGGGCGGCGGCAGTTGGTCGGTCGACTTCCCGAAGGCCGACCGCCAGTTCATGACCGGTCTGAAGCGACTGCTCGACCAGTTGGACGCCTACGATTACGACAACGCCCTGGTGGCCACGGACCCGAAGCTGTCCCGGTTTCCCTTCCTCTACTCGGTTGAGGTCGGCTACATGATGCTGAATCCGGAGGAGCGGGCCGCTCTGCGCCGCTACCTGCTGGCTGGCGGTTTCTGGGTCATCGACGATTTCTGGGGCACCCTGGAGTGGGCGAACCTGGAGCGGGAGCTTTCTCTCCTGCTGCCGGAGTATCCGATCGTCGACATTCCCCTGGACCACCCGATCTTCCACTGCTTCTACGATGTCGAGGAAATCCTCCAGGTGCCGAACGTCGGCCAGGCTCGGGGCGGCGGACCGACCTGGGAGCAGGACGGATACACGCCGCACGTGCGGGGCATCTTCGATGACCACGGTCGCCTGCTGGTGGTGATCAACTGGAACACCGACCTGGGCGACGCCTGGGAGTGGGCGGAAGACGCTTGGTATCCGGTGCGGTTCTCGCATTACGCGTACCAGATGGGAGTCAACTTCGTCGTCTACGCCATGTCGCACTGACGCCGCGACACCTGAACCGCCCATCTCCGCGTTTCTTCCTTCCTGTCTTCCTTCCTGTCCTCGTTCGTGATGACTGGCCTCTTCGAGTTCCTGTTCAAGTACCGGCCGTCTCTGTTCGAGGAGGGCCGGTTCGCCCTCGCCGCTCCGAGCTGGATGCAGGTGGCGGCGCTGCTTGCCGGCGGCGCCCTCGTGTTCGCCGCCTTCACCTACCGGCGGATGCGCCCGGGTCCGAGCGGCGGCGCCGAGCGCTACCGCTGGCTGCCGCCGACGCTGCGCTCGCTGACGATCGGTGTGCTGGTCCTGTGCCTGCTGCAACCCGCCCTCGTTCTGTCGACGGTCGTGCCGCAGGAGTCCTTCGTCGGTGTCCTGATCGACGACTCGGGCAGCATGGCAATGCCGGACGCGGACGCTGCCGAGGACGGCACCCGGGCCGGGGCGGTCCGGGAGGCGCTCTCCGGGCAGCCGGGGTCGCTGCTGGAGCTCCTCGGGCAGCGCTTCCAGGTCCGCCAACTTGCCTTCGGTCGCGGCGCCGAGCGGATCGAGTCCATCGATCAACTCCGGTTCGACCGCTTCGACAGCCGCATCGGCGAGGCCCTGAGCGCGGCCTCGGACGAACTGGCGGGCCTGCCCCTGGCGGGCCTCGTCCTGATCTCCGACGGCGCCGACTCCGCACCGGCCGAGCTCGGTGACGCCCTGCTGGCGCTCAAGGCCGCCGGGACGCCGGTGCACACGATCGGCCTCGGGCGGCCGCGCCTGGAGAAGGACATCGAGGTTTCCCGGGTGGTCGCGCCGCGGCGGGTGCTCGAAGGATCAACCGTGGAGGTCGAGGTCACGTTGAGTCAGACCGGCTTCGGGGGCCGTAGCGTGAACCTCGAAGTCGAGGACGACGGGCGGATCGTGAACATGCAGCCGGTGACCTTTCCGCGCCGGAGTTCGGCGGTCACGGCCCGGGTGATGTTCGCCGCCAGCGATGAGGGGGCGCGGGAGTTCCGCTTTCGGGTCGCCGGCCAGCCGGGTGAGGAACTGACCCTGAACAACGAGCGGATCGCCCTGGTCGAGGTGACGAACAGGAAGAAGAAGATCTTCTTCTTCGAGGGCGAACCGCGACACGAGTCCAGGTTCCTGCGGCGGGCGGTCCAGTTCGACGAGAATCTCCACCTCGTGTCCATGACGCGTCAGGCGGCGAACAAGTTCTACGGCATCAACTTCGACGAGGACACGAAGCGCTTCGACGGTTTTCCGACCCGCCGCGAGGATCTGTTCGAGTATCAGGGCATCATTCTGGGCAGCATGGAGGCGAGCTTCTTCACCCACGACCAGATGCGGATGGTGGTCGATTTCGCCGCCCAGCGCGGCGGCGGCGTGCTGCTGCTCGGTACCCACAGGTCGTTCTCTGAAGGGGGCTTCGCCGGTACGCCGATCGCCGAGCTGTCGCCGCTCGTCCTCTACGAACCGCCGGCGGGAGAAGACCGCCCGGAACTGATCTACGACCTGCAACTGGAGTTGACGGCCCAGGGAAGCGCCCACCCCGCAATGCTGCTGCGCGACGACCGGACCGAGTCCAACGAACTCTGGTCGACCTTGCCGCGACTCTCCGCGTACCAGCGGACGACCGAACTGAAGGCCGGCGCGACCGCGTTGCTCAGAGCGGAGACTCCCATGATGCGCGATCCGCTGATCGCCCTGGCGTATCACCGGATCGGCCGCGGTCGGGCGATCGCCTTCACGCCGCACGACTCCTGGCACTGGCAGATGAGCGCCGAAATCCCGCTCGAGGACCAAACCCACGAACGGCTCTGGCGCCAGATGCTGCGCTGGCTGGTGTCCTACGTGCCGGACCGCGTCGAGGTCGAGACGGACGGGGACCGGTTCGAGCCCGGCAGCACGGTGACGCTGCGCGCCATGGTGCGCGATGCGGCTTTCCGGGAGGTGAATCGGGCCCAGGTCACAGCAGTGATCGAGATGCCGTCCGGCGAGGAGGTCGAAGTGCCGCTCGACTGGTCGGTGGAGCGCGACGGCGAGTTCGTCGGCGCCTTCGTGGCCGGCGAGCGCGGTCAGTACCGGGTCGAAGTCGACGCGCAGTCGGAGGGCGAACTGCTCGGTGTCGCGGTGTCGCGCTTTGCGGTCGACACACTGCACGAGGAGCTTTTCGGCGCCGCTCGCCGGGACTCGGTGTTGCGGAGGATCGCCCGCGAGACCGGTGGCCGGCAGTACGAGTTGGATGAGATGAACAGCCTGGTCGAGGACCTCTCGGTCAGCCGCGAAGGCACAACGGTGCGTGAGACGCGGGATCTCTGGGACATGCCGGTCCTGTTCCTGCTGCTCGTCGTTTTCCTGGGCGGGGAGTGGGCGGTTCGTCGCCGCCTGGGGATGGCGTGAGTCCCCGCAGGCCCATCGTGCTTCTGCTGGCGGCGGCGGCACTCGCGGGCTCGCTTGCCGTCGCCCCGCTCGGAGCGGAGAGCCACCTCCTGGTGGTGACCGGGGTTGGCGGCGAGCAGGCCTACACCGAGCGTTTCCACGCCTGGGCGACGCGGGTGGTCGAGGCCGCGCTCGAGGCGGGCCTGAGCGAGGACAACGTGGTCTACCTCGGCGAACGTCCGGACCTCGATCCGGAGCGGATCCGGGCCCGTTCCACGGGCGAGAATCTGCTCGCGGAGATCGAAGCGCTCAGCAAGCGGTCGAGCGCCGGTGACGATGTGTGGATCCTGCTCTTCGGGCACGGCAGCGGCTCGGCGGGCCCGCCGCGATTCAATCTGCCGGGGCGGGATCTGGTGGCCGAGCAGTACGCCGCCGCGCTCGAGCCGCTCACGGACCGTCGCCTGGTGTTCATCAACGCGAGTTCCGCATCCGGCGGCTTCATCGGACCGCTGGCGAAGGAGGGACGGGTGGTGATCACCGCCACCAGATCCGGCGCGCAGGGCAACGAGGCGCTCTTCGGCGGCTACATCGCTGAGGCCTTCGACGGCGCCGCGGGAGACGGGAACAAGGACGGGCGCACGTCCGCCCTCGAGGCGTTCGAGTTCGCTCAGCGCGAGGTTGAGCGTTACTACCGGCAGGCAGGACAGATCCGCACCGAACATGCGCTCCTCGAGGACAACGGCGACGGTGAGGGAAGCCTGGAGCCGGCCGGCGTCGATGCCTCCAAGCCGGTCGACGGGAGGCTTGCGAGTCTCGTTCTCCTCGGCGAGGAAGCGCTTCCTCAGGCACTGACCGAGGAGAGCCGGGAACTCGTCCGGCGGCGCGGCGAGATCGAGCGCCGGATCGACGCACTGCGGCTGCAGCGGGAGACGCTCGACGAGGAGGTCTACTTGAGCGAACTGCAGGATCTGATGGTCGAACTGGCCCTGGTCGACCGGGAACTGAGGGCGGCCGGGGCGGACGGGGACGGAGAAGACGACGGTTCCGACGGTGGCGCCGGAGATCCGGACCGATGAGCGCGAGCCTCGATCCCGCCCGCCGTTGGATCGGACCGGTGGCCGTCGTTCTGGCGGTGGCCGTCTGGTCTCCCGCAGCCGTCGCGGCTCAGGACGAGTCGGTGTCACTGGACGACATCGATCAGTGGATCCTGACCGGCCGCTACGAGGAAGCGGCGGAGCAGCTCGACGCGCGGGCCGACGAGGCGGGCGAGCCGCGGGCGTTGAGGCTGCGCGTGGAGGCGCTGACCTCGACCGGGCGCTACGACGAGGCGGCCGCCGCGTTCGAGGGCGTCGACTTGCAGGCTCTCGGTCTCGGGGTGCTGCGGGGCAGGGTCGCGCTCCTGGGCGGCGATCGGGAGGAGGCCCGGCGTTCCTTCGAACAGGCCCGGGCTGCCCGGGGCGCCGACGCGCTTCTCGCTTCGTTCGAACTCGCGCGGCTGGCCTGGGACCGGGGAGAGATCGATGAGGCGACGGCCGGCTTGTACGAGATGATCGACGCCTACAACCGTGGCGCCGCCGACACGGCCGAGGAACTCGTGGCGGTGGGGCAGGCCTGCCAGTTGCTGGGGCGCGACGATCCGGAGCTGTTCAAGGACGCGCTGCGCGCCTACGACGAGGCGGTGGCGCTCGCTCCCTCCTGGCCGGCGCCTCGCATCCGGATCGGCGAGCTGTTCCTCGATAAGTACGACAGCAGTCAGGCGCGTTCGTCGTTGGTCGATGTGCTGCGGTCCAATCCACGCCATCCGGAAGCGCTGCTGGCGATGGCGCGAACGATGCGGTTCGATGGCGATCCTCGGGCCCAGGGCGTCCTCGACTCGGCCCTGGAGGTCAACCCGAACCTGATTCCGGCGCGGGTGTTTCAGGCTCGGCTCCGCTTTCAGGCGGAGCGGTTCGGGGAGGCGCTGGAGGAGGCCGAGAAGGCGCTGGAGGTCGATCCGGGTTCGCTCACAGCCCGGACTCTGCTGGCGGCGGCGGCGGTCCTCGAGGGGCGCGGCGAGGACTTCGCGCGTCTCCGCGACGATGTGCTCGCCGACAACCCCCGCTACGCCGATCTGTTCAACGACCTGGCCGACGCCAGCGTCGACAACCGGCTCTACCCGCAGGCGCGCGACTTCGCCGCCGAGGCCGTGCGCATCGACCCGAAGTCCTGGCGCGGCTACGGACTGCTGGGCATGAACCAACTCCGGCTGGGCGATATCGAGGCCGGACGCGCCGCTCTTGAAACCTCCTTCGCGGGCGACCCCTACAACGTCTGGACCAAGAACACGCTCGACCTGCTCGACACGTTCGGCGACTACCGGAAGGTCGAGAGCGAGCACTTCGAGTTCCACATCCACGATCGCGAGGCCGACCTGCTGGCCCCCTACATGGTCGAGCTGGCGGAGGAGGCCTGGGCGACGCTCTCCGAGCGCTACCGCTTCGAGCCTCCGACGCCGATCCGGGTGGAGGTCTATCCGTCGCACGCCGACTTCTCGGTTCGCACCGTGGGGTTGGCCGGTCTCGGCGCTCTCGGCGTGTGCTTCGGCCCGGTGCTCGCTCTCGACTCGCCGTCGGCACGTCAGGTCGGCCACTTCAACTGGGGCGGCACCCTCTGGCACGAGATCGCCCACACGTTCACCCTGCTCGTCACCGACGCGAAGATCCCGCGCTGGTTGACGGAGGGTCTGTCCGTGTTCGAGGAGCGGCGGGCGCGGACCGGCTGGGGCGATGACGTGCAGGTGGGCTTCCTCACCGCGCTGCGCGACGACGAGCTGCTCGGCATTGCCGAGATCAACGACGGCTTCGTGCGGCCCAGGTTTCCGAACCAGATCGCACTGTCCTACTTCCAGGCTTCCCTGATCTGCGACTGGATCGAGGAGAACTACGGCTTCGATGCGATTCGGACGATGCTCGCGGGCTATCGCGACGGCAGGAGCACGGAGGAAGTGTTCGAGGAGGCGATGTCCCTCTCTCTCGAAGACTTCGACGAGGGGTTCTTCGGCCATCTCCGCGCGCGCTTCGGCTCTGCTGTGGCGGCGCTCGGCGATGCTCCGCCGGGTTCCAGCGAGGAAGAGCGGGAATCCGGCGAGGGCGGACCGTCCCGCGCGCCGACGCGGAACCCGTTCGAGCGCCGCGAGCCGAATCTCGATCAGTTGGCGCTGGCAGCGAAGGAAAACCCGGACGACTTCAGAATCCAGATGACGTACGGCTACGCCCTGTTCCGGGAGGAGCGCTTCGCCGAGGCGGAAGAGCCGCTGCGGCGCGGGCGCAACCTGTTCCCGGAGTACGTCGGGTCCGGAAACGCCTACACTCTGCTGGCCGAAATCTACCGGCAGCAGGAACGCGAGGAGGAGGCGGTCGAGGCGCTCATGACCCTGGTGGCAAGCAACGAGACGGCCTGGGATGAGCATCTGGCTCTTGCCGAGCTGCTCGCCGGCGCCGGGCGCGACGAGGAGGAGGCCGAGATCCTGGAGCGGTCGCTCTACATCTCGCCGTACGATCTCGACGTGCACCACCGTCTCGCTGAACTCGCCGCCGCTTCCGAGCGCTTCGGTCTCGCGGTGCGCGAACGCGGGGCCCTGGTCGCTCTCGACCCGCCCGATCGCGCGGGGGCGCTTTACGAGCTGGCACTGGCGCTGCGTGACGCCGGTCAGCCGGAGCGCGCGCGCCGGTCCGTGCTGCGAGCGCTCGAGGTGGCGCCCGGGTACGACCCGGCGCAGGAACTCCTGCTCGACCTGGTGGGGAAGGGCTCGTGATCCGTTTCCGGACCGGGCCACGACTGGGTGCGCCGGCCTTCTGGCCGGCATCCGTGCGCCGCCGCGTAGCGGCGTGCGCGAGCGTGCTCGCTGGACGCTACGTACTCGTCGCACTCGCCGGTCTCGTCGTGCTCGTCGGGCTGGGCGGCGCGCTCTTCGCCCGCGACGATTTCTGGCGCGCCCCCAAGGTGGAGACGCCGTCGTTCCCCTACTCGGGGGGCTTCACCTTCGCCCGGATCAGGTTCGAGCCGACCCAATGGGGCGGCGGTCCGTTCATGTGGAATCTGGATCTCAAGTGGAACCACGACTATCCGATGGCGGAGGAGAACTTCACCCGCATAGTCGACGAAATGACCCACATCGACGTGTTCACGGGCGGCAGCAACGTGCTGGAGCTGACCGATCCGCGGCTCTTCGAGCATCCCTGGGCGTACCTCTGCGAGGCGGGGTTCTGGAACCCGACCGAGGAAGAGCTCGCCAACCTCCGCTCGTACCTGTTCAAGGGCGGTTTCCTGGTCATCGACGACTTCTTCGACGTGCGCGGCTACCCCCTGCAGTGGGAGAACTTCGAACGGCAGATGGGGCGGCTTCTGCCCGGTTACGAACTGGTTCCGATGACCATCGATCACCCGGTCTTCCGGTCCTTCTTCCGTCTCGAGGATCTCGACTTCGACCTCGACCTTCCCGGCATCTTTCCGGTCCACGGCAAGATCTACGGCGTCTTCGAGGACAACGATCCGACCCGGCGGCTGATGGTCGCCATCAACTACAACATGGACATCGGCGACTTCTGGGAATGGTCGGAGTACACCATCTACCCGGTGGATGTGACCCAGAAGGGTTTCAAGCTGGGCGTCAACTACCTCATCTACGGCATGACTCACTGAGGTGTCCTCGGAATCCGACGGAGCCTTTCAATACCCCCCGAACGATGGAGAACTCGATGAACGACACCCTTGAACACGCGGCCGCCGGCGCGCCGAGCGCCCAGGGCTTGACCAGCGAGAGCGACATCGAACTGGCGGCGCGGTTGGCGGTGGGCAGGGAGCAGATCCTGACGCAGCTCGCCAAGCAGATCGTCGGTCAGGAGGAGGTGCTGGGGCAGGTCCTGATGACCCTGTTCGTGGGCGGCAACAGCATCCTGACCGGTGTTCCGGGCCTGGCGAAGACTCTCATCGTCCAGACCGTGGCGGAGATCCTGGACCTCGAGTTCAGCCGCATCCAGTTCACGCCCGACCTCATGCCGAGCGACATCACCGGCACCGACATCATCCAGGAGGATCAGGACACGGGCAGGCGGGAGATGGTCTTCATGCCGGGCCCGATCTTCGCCCAGATCTTGCTCGCGGACGAGATCAACCGGACGCCGCCCAAGACCCAGGCGGCGCTGCTCGAGGCGATGCAGGAGCACCGGGTCACGGTGCAGGGGCGGACCTACGACCTGAAGGAACCGTTCTTCGTCTTCGCGACCCAGAATCCGATCGAGCTGGAGGGGACCTACCCGTTGCCGGAGGCCCAGCTCGACCGCTTCATGTTCAACATCGTCATCGACCATCTGGACGAAGACGAGGAGATGGAGATCGTCGACGCGACGACGACCGTGCGCGAGTTCACGCTGGAAACCCACGTGACAGGCGCCGATCTGCGCGCATTCCACCGCCTGGTGCGGCGGGTGCCGATCGCCGATCCGATTCTCCGTTACGCCGTCCACCTGGTTCGCATGACGCGGCCCGGCAACCCCGAGGCGCCCGACTTCGTCAACAAGTGGGTGCAGTACGGCGCGAGTGTGCGCGCGGCCCAGTTCATGGTTCTCGGCGCCAAGGCAAAGGCGTTGATGGACGGCCGCTACCACGTCGCGCACGAGGACGTTCGGTCCCTGGCCGGGCCGGTCATGCGGCACCGCATCCTGACCAACTTCCACGCCGAGTCGGAGCGGGTCACCACCGACGAGATCGTTTCCCGTCTGCTGGAACTCGCGCCGGTGACCGCGAGCGGCATGAGCTGACGGTGGCGGCGTGAGCTACGGCCGGTTCGTCGACACCCAGACGCTGAGTCGGATCAGCAGTCTGGACCTGCTCGCCAAGACGGTGGTCGAGGGCTTCATCAGCGGTCTGCACCGCTCGCCGTTTCTGGGGCGTTCGATGGACTTCGCCGAGTACCGCGCCTACCAGCCCGGCGACGACATCCGTCGCGTCGACTGGAAGCTCTTCTGCCGCACGGACCGCTTCTACGTCAAGGAGTTCGAGGCGGACACGAACACCAGCCTGATGATCGCGCTCGACGTCTCCCGCTCGATGGACTTCGGCACCGGGGCGCTGACCAAGCTGGACTACGGGCGCTACCTCGCGGCGTGTCTGGGTTACTTCGCGTCCAAGCAGAAGGACCGCATCGGCCTGGTGACCTTCGACAGCGCGATCGTCGACTTCGTTCCACCCGCCGCCAAGCACCTCCAGGTCGCTCTGCATACGATCGACCGCATCGAGCCGGGCGGCGGAGGCAGCCTGCGCGAACCGCTGCTCGAAATCGTGAACTCGGTGCGCCGCCGCAGCATGGTGGTTCTCATCTCGGACTTCTACGAGGACCCCGAAACGGTGATCAAGGCGGCGGCGGGGTTCCGGCACAAGGGCAACGACGTCATCCTCTTTCACCTGCTCGATCCCGCGGAACTCCGCTTCGACTTCGAGGGCGAACTGGACCTGCGCGATCTGGAGACGGGCACACGGCAGGCGGTGATGCCGGACGTGCTCCGGGATCAGTACCTGGACCTGATTCGCGAGCACACGCAGACCCTCGAGCGCTCCCTGGTCGAGGCCGACATCGACTACACGCTGGTCGACACGTCGCAACCCCTGGACGCGGCGCTGTACAGCTACCTCTCGGCGCGCCTGTACGCGATGAAGGCGAGGTAGGGAACCATGGGTCTGCTGGCGCCTCTCTTCCTGCTCGGTCTGGCCGCGGTCGCGGTGCCGGTGCTCATCCACATGCGTCTGCGTCACCGGAGTCAGGTGGTCGCTTTCCCTTCCCTGATGTTCATCTCCAGGGCGCCGTATCGCTCCGTTCGCCGCCGCCGCCTGCGCGATCTTCTGCTTCTGGCTCTGCGCTGCCTGGCGCTGGCGCTCCTGGCGGTGGCCTTTGCACGACCCCTGTTTCAGGGCGACGCAGCGGCCAACGCGGCCGCCGCCAACCGGCTGACCGTCGTGCTGCTGGACAACTCCTTCAGCATGGGCTTCGGCGGCAGGTGGCAGCGGGCCACCACGGCCGCGGCCGCGGCGTTCGACGGGTTGGGTGCGGGAGATCGCGGCGCCCTGATCCTGTACTCGGACCAGGCGGAGATGGTGAGCGCGCCGACGGCGGACCGCTCCCTGCTGGCGACGCTGGCGAGGGAGGCGGAGCTCGTTCCCCGCGCCACGTCCCTGCTGCCCGCGATTCAGGTGGCGCGGGGGGTGCTCGCGGATGCGGGAAGCCCCGCCGTGCGGGAACTGGTGATCGTCAGCGACTTCCAGCGTTCGTCCTGGGCGGCCGACAACGTGGCGTCGTTGCCCCAGGGCGTCGAACTGCGCCTCGTCGATGTCCGTTCGGACACGGAGGACCGGGGCAATGCCGCCGTCACGGACGTGATACTCGATCACTCCCGCGTGTCTCCCAATGAACCCGGAGGGGGCGACCGGGAACGGGTCGGCATCGCGGCCCGCGTCAGCTATCAGGGTGTTGCCGGAGCAGCGGAGGAGGAGGGAGCGGCCGGGCCTCTGCGGGCGGAGGTCGACCTGCTCTTCGACGGCGAGGTCATCCAGACCCGGGCCGTGGAGTTGCTCCTCGACTCGTCGACGATGGTCAATTTCGCGCCCGAGGTTCTGGAGCGGGAGCGCACGACCCGGGGCACGGTGCGCCTCCGCGAAGACGCTCTCGATACAGACAACGAGTTCCACTTCGTGCTGTCTCCCGCGCACGAGGTCGGTGTGCTGGTCATCGAGCCCGGGGGCGACCGGCGCCGCGGTCGCTACCTCGAGGATGCGCTGTCGCTGGGCCGCCGTCCGTTCCTGAGGGTGAACAGAGTCCAGGCTTCCGGTCTTGAGCCGACGATGCTGGAAGGCAAGTCCGTCGTCGTGATCAACGACGCGGCGCAGCAGCTCCCCACCGCGGCCGTCGCGGCGGTCGTCCGCTTCGTCCGCGAAGGCGGCGGCCTGCTGCTCGGGGTCGAGCGCGGCCTGAACTCGACTTCGGCTCTGCTCGGGGAGTTCGGGATCGAAAGCTCGCAGCAGGTGGACCGGCTGTCCGGCACCCCCGGTTCCCTGGCCTGGTTCGACACCGGGCACCCGGTCTTCGACGTTTTCGCCGCGGCGCGGAGCGGCGACTTCTCATCGGCGTCGTTCTTCCGTTACCACCGGCTGGAGATACCCGAAGGCGCGGTCGCGATCGCCCTTTTCGACGACGGCTCGCCGGCTCTGCTCGACCTGATGCCCGCGGTTTCGGAGGACGAGGTCTCCAATGCCGTCGACGCCGCGGGCGGGCGCGTCCTGGTGTTGCCTACGTCGTTCGACACGTTCTGGAACACTCTGCCTGTCCAGGCCGTGTTCCTTCCCTTCATGCATCGCTCGGTGCAGTACCTGGCCGGCTACTCGTTGCCGCGTTCGTGGTACCGCGTCGGCGAGGTCGCCGCCGTCGAGTTGCCCGGACCGGCGGAAAGCGAGGGCGACGGGTACATCTCGGTCGCTCCGTCCGGCAACGAGCGCCGCCTCGGCGCCGGTGGAGGCGACCTTCTACTCGACGTGGAGGAGCCGGGCTTCTACGACTTTCGCGAAGTGCGGGCGGACGTCACGGCCGAGCGTCTGACACTCGCGGCCAACGTGCCGGTGTTGGAGTCGGACCTGGGGGCACTGGACCTCGACGAGTTCATGTCCCGCATCAGACCGGAACCGGCTGAAGACGCAGCGGCCGACCTTGGGAGCGCGCTGACGCCCGAGGAGCGGGAGCGGCGGCAGCGCCTCTGGTGGTATCTGATCGCCGCGGCGGCGGCGGTCCTGGCGGCGGAGGGCCTGTTCGGCAACCGCCGGCGGGCGGCCGCGGCGCCGATCGTGACAGCATGGAGTCCCACCGGCGAGGAGACGTGATGGCAGCCAGCTTCGATCCCATCTACGACCCGACCTACGGCGAGCTGATGAGCGTCATCCGGCGTGTGCGCGCGCGCTGGCGCGTGAAGGTGGCCTTGCGCGGCTTCGTCATGCTGACGGTGGCCGGATTCGCCGCCTTCGCGATGTCCGTATGGGGCATGGACTACTTCCTCTACAGCGAGCGGGCGGTCGCTGTTTTCCGATGGCTCACCTACCTGGCCGTGATCGCGCTTGCCGTCCGGCTGCTGGTGGCGCCCCTGGTTCAGCGGGTGTCCAAGCAGCAGGTGGCGCTCTACGTTGAAGAGCACGAACCGACGCTCAAGGCCTCCGTCCTGAGCGCGGTTGAACTCGGACCGGTGCAGCAGGATTCGCCCCGCGATACGGAGCGGGTATCGCCCGAACTCCAGCGGCGGGTCCTGGAAGAAGCGATCGAGCGCTGCCAGAACAGCGGCTTTGCCTCCCGGATCGAGCGCGGATCGCTTCGCCGCTTCTCGGCCGCCCTGGCGGGCGTGGCGGGCGCCGGCATGGCTGCGGTCCTGCTCAGCCCCGCCTTCCTGCAACACGGCGCCATGCTGCTGTTCGCGCCCTGGCGGGCGGCTGCGGCGGACAATCCCTACCAGTTGCGAGTGGGGCCCGGCAACGTGACCGTGGCGCGTGGATCGGACCAGTTGATCAGCGCGGCCGTGCTGGGGTTCGATCCGGAGCGCGTCGAGGTCGGCCTCCGCCCACTGGATGCGAGCGGCGACGCGCAGGGCGACTGGCAGCAGTGGCCCATGAACCGCGTGAACGCCGAGACCGATCTCGACGCCGAGCTGATGATCGGCGACGTTCGGGCTACCCACGACTTCATTGCCCTGAACCTGCGCGCGGACACGGACTACTACGTCGACGCGTCGGGCGTGCGCTCGTCGATCTACCGCATCCGGGTCAAGGATCTGCCCTACGTGGAGCAGATCGACCTGGAGTACAGGTTCCCTGAGTACAGCGGTCTGTCCGACCGGACGGTCGAGGACGGCGGAGACATCGCCGTGCTCGAGGGTACGGAGGTCCTGTTCAGCATCCTGCCGATCTTCGAAGTGCCGGAAGGACGGCTCCTGATCGAGGACGAGGCGCCGATCGACCTCAGTTCCGGAGGCGGAAGACTGTCGGCCGCCTACACGATCAGCGGCAACACGTACTACCGCATCGAGTTGATGGACGAAGATGGCCGGTGGCACCGGGCTTCGGCAGAGTACATGGTCACCGCGCTTGAGGATCAGCCGCCGATCGTCCGTTTCATCAATCCCGGTCGAGATATCCAGGTGACCCTGGTGGATGAAGTGTTCGCCCAGGTGGAAGCCGAGGACGACTACGGTGTGAGTCGGTTGGGCATCCGCTACGCGGTGAACGGCGGCGAGGAGATCTCGCTGAACCTGTTGGACGGCCGCTCCTCGATGAAGAAGGTCAGCGCCGGGCATACGCTCTTCCTGGAAGAGATGGACCTCGGGATCGGCGACTCGATCTCCTACTACGCCGAAGCCTGGGATCGCGGGCGCCCGAAGCCCGTGATCAGCGACATCTACTTCCTGGAGATCAGGCCCTTCGATCGGAACTACAAGCGGGCCGAACAGGGCGCTGGCGGCGGCATGGGTGGCGATGGCGGTTTCGACAACACGCTGTCGCTGCAGCAGAAGATGATCATCTCGGCCACCTTCCGGCTGGTCAGGGACGCGGACGAGTACACAGGCAAGGAGATGTCCGAGAACCTGACCACGATCGCCCTGATGCAGGGACGGCTGCGGGAACAGGTGGGATCGCTGATCACGCGAATGGGCAACCGCGGCCAGCAGTTGCGCGAGGACGAGGAGTTCTCCCAGATCATCGAGTTCCTTCAGCAGGCCGGTACCGAGATGACGGTTGCTCAGAGAAACCTCGAGGCGGAGCGGCCGGCCGAGGCGATGACGGTGGAGAAGCAGGCCCTGGCGTCGCTGCAGCGTGCGGAATCGACGTTCCGCGAACTGACGGTTTCGTTCCAGCAGGGCGGCGGCGGTGGCGGCGGCGGCAACCAGCAGCTATCGGAGGACCTCGCCGATCTCTTCGAACTGGAGCTCGACAAGCTGCGCAACCAGTACGAGACGGTGCAACGGGGCGAAGCCGAGCAGGCGCAGGCCGAGATCGACGAACTGATGCAGAAGCTGCGCGAACTGGCCCGCCGCCAGCAGCGTGAGAACGAACGCCAGAGCCGGCTGCGCGGCCGCCAGCAGCAGGGCGGCGGCGGCGGTGGCAGTCAGCAGCAACTGATCGACGAGACCGAGGAGTTGGCGCGGCGGCTGGAACGGTTGGCGCGCGAGCAGCAGCGTTCGGAGATCCAGCAGACGACCCAGGCGTTGCGGGAGGCCGTCGAGCAGATGCAGCGTTCACAGGCCGGCGCCTCCAGTTCCCAGTCGAGTGCCGGCGCCCAGGGGATCGCGGCCCTGGACAAGTTGCGCGACGCGCGCCGTCTGCTGGACCGCAACCAACGCCAGCAGCTCGGTCGGGATATGGAGGAACTGCAGCAGCGCGCCGAGCGCGTATCGCAGATGCAGAGCCGGATCGAGGACCAGGTCGAAGAGCTGGCGGGCCAGGAGGGCGAAGACGGCCGGCGACGGAGCGATCTCACGGCGCAAGAGCGTTCGGAACTGATCGAACGGATCATGGAGCGCAAGGACCGCCTGACCGACGAGGTGGGCGGCCTCGAGGCCCAGCTCAACCGGATGACGAGGAGCGCCCGCGACGAGCAGCCGGAGGCGGCGCGCAAGCTGCAGGCGTCCGCTGACGTGATTCGGGACGAACAGTTGAAGGAGAAGATTCGCTACTCCAAGGGTGTGCTGGCCGGCCGTGACGCGGAGTTCGCGCGCCTGTTCGAGGGTCAGATCCGCCAGGACATCGACGAGGTGACCGAGCGGATCGCCGAAGCACGGGAGAGCGTCGGCGAAGGGGGAGGCGGCCGCCAGGACCGGATGCTCGAGCAGACCCGCGATCTGGTGGAGAACCTGTCTTCATTCGAGGCCCGTCTGCGCGATCGGGCCGAGGCGGGCGCCAGGCTCGGCCAGCGTCCCGGGAGGCAGGGCGAACGGCAGGACGGTGAGCAGCAGGGCGGTGAGCAGCAGGGCGGCGAGCAACCAGGCGGTGACCAACAAGGCGGCGAGCAGCAGGGCGGCGAGCAGCAGGGCGGCCAGCAGCAGGGCGGTCAGCAGCAGGGCGGCAACCAAGAGGGTGGCCAACCGGGCGAGGCTTCGGAGCGTGGCGGCGCTCGTAACCAGCAAGGTGGCGCCAGGGACTGGGGTCGTCCCAACCAGTACGGATCGAGTTCCGGGGGCTACTACCAGCCCGGCATCTTCACTGCCGAGGACCTGCGCCAGTTCGATCGCGAGTTGCAGCAGCGGCAGCAGGACCTCGAGGCCTTGAGAGGCGAGCTCCGGCGCGAGCGGATGGACACCTCCGATCTGGATCAGGTCCTGCGCCAGATGGGCGATCTGAACCTGCTCGGGCTCAACCGGGATCCCCTCGCCCTCGAGTCCCTCCGCCGCGACATCGTCGAAGGGCTCCGGCAGTTCGAATACCGTCTGTGGCGCGATCTGCGCGGCGCCGACACCGAACGCGTCTACCAGGGCAATTCCGACCAGGTCCCGGCCGGCTACCGTGAACTCGTCGACGAGTACTTCCGCAAGCTCGCCAACGAGAGCTAGCCGCCGGAGCGGCGGAGCGGAGTGTCGGGCTCACCCGCCCTCTCCTCCGATCTCCGGGAGAGCTGGAGGGCGTCGGCGCGACAAGGCTCGTCGCTGCGAGCAGCTTCTTCGGTGGCCAACGGGCTATCAGAGGGTCCCTAGCAAGCCGAGCGAGGGTTGGACTACGGCCGTTCCTTGAACAGGATATGGGCCGCGAATGCACGCCGGTCTCGAATGTCGGCGGCTTCGAATCGCTCGACGGTAAGTCGCGCGGTCCTGAGGTGTCCTACGACATCCGACTTGAAGAACACCTGTGCGGGGTCGTAGTCCGCCGTATGGCGCTCCTTCTGAAGGTCGACAAAGAGGTCGGCGAAGCTCTGTATCTCCTGCGGGAAGCTCCGGAGCAGGTGCTTCTGACCGCATGCTTCACGGGCCCGACCGTGGGACAGCGATCTGTAGGCCAACGACCAGGTGCGCGTCTTTCGGGCCGCCTTCCCGACCAGACTATCTGCGCAGCAGTGCGCCAGAGAGTGGAACAGGGCGTAGTAGACGGTGCTCACCGCGCGGCGAAGGTGAGTTTGCAGCGGCCGCCCGCGGCCGGAGGGGAGCTGCTGCCCGGCGGAGACGAGAAGATCAGAGGCCTTCAGGGCGCCAGTCTCCCGCATCGGACTGCGTGACCATGTGGATGCTGGGAGCTACCTCCAGATCCTGGTCCCAGAGCAGGTCGCGGACCCTTCTTCGGAACGAGATCAGGCCCTCGGCCTGTTCCTGGGCCTCAACGTCACCCTCGTAGATGGCCCAGACGTCGACGACTTCGTCGCCGTACCAGGATCTGGCGGGCTGTACCCAGATGTTCGTGAAACGCAGACCGGGAAAGACCTCGTGGACAATCCGGTGGACCTCGGCCCTGATGTGGGGCAGTTCTTCACGAAGACCGCGGCTGATGTCCTGAAGCGACTGGCTGCTCACGTCATTCCTTCCTCCTTGCTGGACAATACTGCCTCCGTAACCGAGGCCTCAAGGACTTAGACGGATTCGACCTCTCAGTATCTGCTAGCGCTAGCGTAGGCCCGCTACCGACGACAGCTGGGGTTCCCGCACGGGCAAGACTCAGTCCGCCACGCGAGTTTCGGCCGTTGCCGCCGCCGTCCAGCCGGCAAGGGGATCGGAGAAGAGGGAGGGTGAGCGCACCGCGTGAGCCTGCCTCCGGTCCGCTGCGCGCTCAGGTCCCCGTCGGGATGTCGTTGTAGGGCACGTCGCGGTCGACGCGGATCTCGCCGGGGAGGCCGAGGACGCGTTCGGCGATGATGTTGCGCAGGATCTCGTCGGTACCGCCGGCAATGCGGAGGCCGGGGGAGTAGAGGTAGGACTGCTGGAAAAGGGCGGAGGCCGGCATCAGGGAGGGGTCGGTGATCACGCCGCCCATGTCCATCAGGTCGGCGCCGAAGGAGGCTACGTTCTGCAGCTTCGAGGCGGAGACGAGCTTGCCGATCGAGTTCTCAGGGCCGGGGATGCGGCCCTGGGACAGGGCGGTCAGCGTGCGCGCCTTGGTGTGCTTCAGGCCCATCGACTCGACGTACCAGTCGGCGATCTTCTCGCGCACGGTGGAGTCGTCGATGGCCGGCCGGCCGTCGAGCAGGCAGTTGGCGGCCAGGTTCATCACCTCGCGGAAGTCCGGCGGCGGCGCGTCGCCGACGGCCAGGCGCTCGTTCATCAGGGTCGCGATGGCGACCTGCCAGCCTTCGCCGATCGCGCCGAGCCGCTGGGCGTCCGGCACGCGGACGTTGGTAAAGAAGACCTCGTTGAAGTTGGAAGCGCCGTTGATCTGCTTGATCGGCTTGACGTCGATTCCGGGCGACTTCATGTCGATGAAGAAGAACGTCAGGCCCTTGTGCTTGGGCAGGGACGAATCGTGGCGGGCGACGAGGATGCCGTAGTCGGAGTAGTGGGCGCCCGAGGTCCAGACCTTCTGACCGTTGACGACCCAGTCGTCACCGTCGCGGTGGCAGCGGGTTCGTAGCCCGGCGACGTCGGAACCGGCCGCCGGCTCCGAGAACAACTGGCACCAGACCTCCTGACCGCGGATCATCGGCGGGATGTAGCGCGCCTGGTGTTCCTCGGTGGCGTACTTCGCCATGATCGGGCCGCACATGCCCAGCCCGATGCTGAAGAAGCCGGTCGGCACGTCGAACTGGGCCTCCTCCTGGTCATAGATCATCGTCTCGATCATCGGCCGGCCGTGGCCGCCGTGCTCGGCCGGCCAGTGGCGGCAGGCGTAACCGGCCTCAGCCTTCTTGTTCTGCCACTTCTTGGCGAGGATGAGCCCTTCCTCGGCGTCCAGCCTGCGGCTGACGCTGGGGCGGTCCTTGCGCGGTTCGGCGTTGGCGCTGAGCCAGACACGCACCTCGGCGCGGTATGCGGCCTGTTCGGGGGTGTCGTTGAAGTCCATCAGGCGGCCTCCTCTTCCAGACCGGAGACCAACCGGTCCTTCCATACCCGTTCACTGCCGATGCTGAGCGCCAGCAGCTTGGCGCGGCGGTAGTAGAGATGGCAGTCCGACTCCCAGGTGAAACCGATGCCGCCGTGGGTCTGGATGTTCTCCTTCGAGGCGAAGTGGAAGGCCTGGATCGCCGCCACCCGCGCCGCTGCCGCCGCCACCGGCAGTTCGGGGGCGTCGGTCGAAAGAGCCCAGGCGCCGTAGTAGCAGTTCGCCCGTGCCAGTTCGTTCTTGATGTAGATGTCGGCCAGCTTGTGCTTGATCGCCTGGAAGGAGCCAATCGGCCGGCCGAAGGCGTAGCGGCCCTTGGCGTAGCCGATCGCCATCTGCAGACAGGCGTCGGCGCCGCCGAGCTGCTCCATGGCGAACAGCACCGCGGCACGGTCGAACACGCGATCCTTGGTCGCCCAGCCCTGACCGGACGCGCCCAGGAGTTCGGCCTCGGCGCCGTCGAAAGTGATCCGGGCGTTGGAGCGTGAGGGATCGAGCGTATCGACCGGTTCGCGCGACACACCGTCGCCGGTGAGATCGACGATGGCCAGCGAGGCGCTGCCGCCGTCCCTGGCGACGACGACGCAGAAGTCGGCCACATCGCCGTCGGGCACGGGCAGCTTCGTTCCGCTCAGACGCCCGTCCTTGAGCGTGGCCTGCAGGTTCGCTTCCGTGGCCTGACCCGGTCCCTCGGAGAGGGCGAAGGTGCCGATCGCTTCACCGGCGGCCAGCTTGGGAAGCAGTCTCTGCTTCTGGTCCTCGGAACCCGCCAGGAGCATGGCCTCGGTGGCCAGGTAGACCGAGGAGGAGAAGGGCACCGGTGCGATGGCCCGGCCGAGTTCCTCGGCGACGACGCAGAGTTCGAGGTAGCCGAAGCCGATGCCGCCGTACTCCTCGGGGATCGCGATCCCCGGCGACTCGTTGGCGCAGATCTGCTGCCAGAGATCGCGCGCGAAGGGTTCGTCCCCGTTCTCCAGCACGCGCCGAGGCACGGTGGTGTCGCAGGCGGCGCGGAGGAAGTTCCGTGTCTGCTGCTTCAGTGCCTTCTGGGCATCCGAGAAATCGAAGTTCATTGCTGCTCCTGAACGTCTGTCTTGGAACGAGAGGGTCTGTTTTGGAACGCGGAGTGTAGCAGCGGCGGCGTGACGCCGAGCCGTACTCAGACTTCGTAGATGCGCCCTTCGACCAGGGCTTCGATCTCGAGGCCGTGGCGGTCCAGCATGTCCTCACCGAGGTGCGTGAGCAGCATCCGCCGGCAGTCGAACCGGCGCCTCTGGGCGATGAGTTCCAGGTAGTTCAGGTGGTTCGGGATCGGCCGGTCGTAGGAGTTGCATTCGCAGATGAAGAGGTCGGCGCCGGCGGCGGCATCGACCAATGCCTCCGTCCACTCCGTGTCGCCGGAGAAGGCCAGTACGCGGCCGCCGTACTCGATCCGCAGGGCGTAGCTCGGCGCCCCGGAAGGGTGGACGACCTCGAACGGCGTCACCCTGAGGCCGCCGATGTCGGCCGGCCGTCGTTCGTGGAGTTCCACGATCTCGAGCTCGAAGGCGAGTCCGCGCTTGGTGGAGGACGGGTAGAGGGCTTCCTGTGCCTGAGCGAGCCGCTTCGCGAGACCGGGGGGGCCGGCCAGGGTCAGGGGCTCGGCGCGCCGGGCGCGGTAGTGGGCGTCCGACAGCAGGAACGGCAGGCCGCCGAAGTGGTCGCCGTGCAGGTGGGTGATCAGAATGGTGCGGATCGTCGCCGGCTCGATGCCCCTGCCCTTCATCGCGGAAAGCGAGGTTGCCCCGCAGTCGAGCAGGGTCGGCGGCAACGGCCCGTCGCCCGTCTCGCCGCGGAGCAGGAAGCAGGTGTGCAGCCGGCCGCCGCTGCTGAACGCGTCGCCGCAGCCGAGAACCTGGAGTTGGAGCTTCGCATGAAAGCGGACGGCCTCCGTCCGGCCTGCGACTGCCGGATCGCGGCGGTGGTGGAGGACCGCGCCGCCGGTGACCCGCCCGCCGTCCGTCACGCGGGAAGGCGCTCCAGGAGTTGGGCGGCGACGCCGGCGGCGAGGGCGGCAGGCGCCCTGGACCGGATCCGTGGCAGCCCGATCGGACACACGAGCGCGTCGGTCAGGTCGTTGGGCAGGCCGGCGCTCCGCAGCCGGTGCACGAATCGAGTTCTCTTGCTCGCCGAACCGATGAGTCCGACGTAGCTGAATCGCGCGGCCGCGAGAGCGGCATGGACCATTGCAAGATCGAGCGGATGGCTGTGGGTCATCACGACGATAGCGGCGTCCGAAGGGGCGGCGGCCAGCTCCGCCGTGGCGTTCGGGCTCTCGATGGTCCGGACGTGTTGAGGCAGCACGGACGGGAACGCCCCACGACGCTCGTCGATCCAGGTGACGGCGAAGGGGAGAGGGGCCGTCGCGGCGGCGCCGGTCTCTCCCTCGGAGTCCTCGACCGGGATCCGCTCCACCGCGCGGCGGCCGATCCGTGCATGAGTCAGAAAGGGACCGACCTTCTCCCGCGCCGCAAGCGCCCGGACGGCGTCGAGTTGGCCGGCGACAAGCACCTCGGACAGCACCTCGACGCTTCCGCCGCAGCACTGGCCGAGTTCGGGACCGAGGGAGTAGCGGCTCAGGGCAGCGGACGGCGTACCCTCGGCAAGCGCCCGTTGCGCAGCGCCGAGGGCGCGCCATTCGAGCTCGCCGCCGCCGATCGTGCCGGAGAAGCCGGCGCCGCCGGGGCCGATGATCATCCGAGCGCCGGACTCGCGGGGCGCGGAGCCGCGCACGGACACGACGGTGACCAGAGCGCAGATTCCGTGCGTGTCCAGTAGGCGAACGACCGGCGGCCAGACTTGAGGCATGGTGTCAACCCGTAGCCCGCGCCTCGACCGCGGGCGCAGGCGCCGCACGGCGGTGGGACCGGAGCGCGTCCGCGGCGCGCAGGATGGCTTCCGGCGTGGCCGGCGCATCGAGCGGCGGTACCCTGCCCGGCGCCAGACTCGCCACTGCGTGGGTGATAGCCGAGAACACGGAGAGGGCAAGCATGAGGGGCGGTTCGCCGACCGCCTTCGAGCGGTGGATCGTGGGTTCAGGATTCCGACCCGACCTGTAGAGACCCACCCGGAAGTCGGCCGGAACGTCCGAGCAAGTGGGGATTTTGTAGGTCGATGGCCCGTGGGTCAGCAGCCGTCCCGCCGGATCGAACACCAGCTCCTCGGTGGTTAGCCATCCCAAGCCCTGGACGAAGCCGCCTTCGATCTGGCCCACGTCGATTGCCGGGTTGAGCGATCGTCCGGCGTCGTGGAGGATATCGACCCGGTCGAGCCGCATCTCACCGGTTTCGGTGTCGACGGTGACTTCGCTGCAGGCGGCGCCGCAGGCGAAGTAGAGGAACGGCCGGCCGCTTCGCCGGTCCCGGTTCCAGCCGATCTTCGGGGTGCGAAAGAAACCGGTTGCCGAGAGGGAGACGCGTTCCTCGAAGGCGAGCGCCGCGAGCTGTCCGAAGGGGATCGTGTCGAGGCGCCGGGACTCTCCTCTCGCCAGGGCGACCCGCCCGTTCGCAAAGGAGACGGCCTCCGGCTCGACCTCGAAGCGCCGGGCCGCGAGATCCGCAAGCCGCCGCCGGATCTTCCGGGCTGCCAGCCGTGCCGCCATGCCGTTCAGGTCCGAACCGGACGAGGCCGCGGTGGCGGGAGAGTTGGGCACCTTGTCCGTTCGCGTCGCGGTGACGCGGACCTGGTCGATGTCTACTCCGAGCTCCTCGGCCACCACCTGAGCAACCTTGATGTAGAGCCCCTGGCCCATCTCGGTGCCGCCGTGGTTGACCTGAACCGAGCCGTCGACGAATACGTGGACCAGGGCGCCGGCCTGATTCAGCGACAGCAGCGTGTACGCGATCCCGAACTTGACCGGGGTCAGCGCGACCCCCTTGCGAAGGGGACCGCCCCGGGCGTTGAAGCGCACCGCCGCCTGCCGCCGCAGGGTGTAGTCGCTGGTCCGTTCCAGCGAACCCATGATGTCGGCGAGGACGTGTTCGTCCACCGTCATGCCGTAGGGGGTCGTATCCCGGCCCGGGCGGTAGAGGTTCCGCTTGCGAACCTCCAGCGGATCGAGACCCAGGGTGATCGCTGCCGCGTCCATCATCCGCTCGGCCACGATCATTCCCTGGGGCCCGCCGAAGCCCCGGAACGCGGTGTTCGAGACGGTGTTCGTCCGCAGGCGGCGCGAGCGGATCGTGGCCGCGGGGTAGTAGTAGGCGTTGTCGGCGTGGAACAGCGCCCGGTCGCAAACCCCCGACGACAGGTCGACCGAACAGCCACAGCGGGCCGCCAGTTCAATTTCGACTCCGGCCAGGAGGCCGGAAGCGTCGAGACCGCAGCGGAAGTCCCCCTGGAAATCGTGGCGTTTTCCGGTCATCGCCATGTCGTCGTCGCGGTCGAGCCGGAGTTTGGCCGGACGGCCGACGGTGCGGGCGGCGAGGGCAGCCAGACAGGCCCACTGGGCGGCCTGGGATTCCTTGCCGCCGAAGGCGCCGCCCATCCGGCGGCACTCGCAGACGACCGCGGCATCCGGAATGTCCAGCATGCGGGCGACCAGGCTTTGCACCTCGGCGGGGTGCTGGGTGGAGGAGAAGATCCGGATTTCGTCGTCCTCGCCGGGCACCGCGAGCGCTACCTGGCCTTCCAGGTAGAAGTGCTCCTGACCGCCGATCCGCAGCTTGCCTTCAAGACGGTTGGGGGCGGCAGCGACCGCGGACCCCGCATGGCCTCGTTCGAAGCTGTAGGGCGGAAGCAGGTCGGTTCCTTGAGCGAGCCCATCGTCCACGGTGACCCGAGGAGGCCCGGACTCGATCTCGATGTGGGCTCGCTTCGCAGCCCGGCGGGCGGTGTCGTGGGTCTCGGCCACCACCGCGAAGACGACCTCGCCGGGAAAGCGGATCGCATCCCCGGCCAGGATCGGGTCGTCCCCGGCCGCGGGGCTGCAGTCGTTCCGCCCGGGAATGTGGCCCGCTTCGAGAACGGCCAGTACTCCCGGAAAGGAGCGCACAGCGGATAGGTCCAGGGAGCGGATGAGGCCGCAGCCTGCACCTGCCGCACCGGGCGCCACGTGCACCGTGCCCGGCGGCTCCGGCAGATCGTCGACGTAGTTCGCCGTGCCCCGGACGTGCCGCGCCGCACTGTCATGGGGGAGTGCCCGCCCGACGGCGCGGCCGGTTGCGCAGCCGGCGGCCGCGGCCTCCACGGCGCAGGTCCGGTCTCCTGCCGTCTCTACAGCGCCCGTGGAGTCGTCGGATCTCGTCCGGTTCACGGTTCTCAGGCCGCCCGCTCCCTGTTGCCGCGGACCCGCGTCTCCCGGCTCGTACGACCCGCGATCTCGCCGAGCGCCTTGAGGACGAGGGCGCCGGCGACCCGAAGCCGGTAGCGGGCGCTGGCCCGGTGATCGTCGATCGGTGAAAAGTCGCTGGCCAGTGCCGCGTAGACGGACTCCTCCACGTCACGGCGCCACTCGCGGTCACCGGGTCCGAGGCCGATGAGGGCCTCTTCGGTCCGCGGAGAGCGCTTCGGGGTCGCCGCCATGCCGCCCCAGGCCATGGTCGCGGAAGCGATGCGACCGTCGGTCATCCTGAACCGGAACGCCCCGAGCACGGACGAGATGTCCTGATCGTAGCGCTTCGCGATCTTGTAGCTGCGGAAACGCTCTTCCGGGCCTGGGCGGGGAACCCGGATCCGGGTCAGGAGCTCGCCGGGCGCCCGGTCCTGAACGCCGTAGTCAAGGAAGAACGCCTCGAGCGGCAGGGTGCGGCGACGTGCTCCGAGGCGGAGCTCGATGGAAGCGCCGAGTGCGATCAGAAGGGGAGGCATGTCGCCGATCGGCGAGCCGTTCGCAATGTTGCCGCCGACCGTGCCGATCGCCCGCACCTGCCTTGAACCCAGACGCCGAAGGACTTCGCCGACGTCCGGGTCGATGCTGCGAAGCGCCGCTTCCGCCTCGGCGTAGGTGACGGCGGCGCCGAGCTCCACCCGGTCGTCCTCTTCGCGTACGGCGCGCAGGGAGGGGACGCGCCCGGTGTGAATGATCCGGGTGAGGTGACGTAGTTCCTTCGTGATCCACAGACCGACATCCGTGGCGCCGCCTGTGATCACAGCCTCCGGGTACCGGACGCAGAGGTCCGCCAGGCTGTCCTCCGAGGCCGGCGCCGCATAGAAGGTCTCCTCGTTGCCGACGAAGAGGTCCTGCCCGTCGTCCAGGGCCTCGAGCCGGGCCGCGGTGCGAGCCGCGTTCCGGGTGAAGTCGTCCTGCGCCGTGCCGCTACAGCAGTCGAGAGCGGCGTCGACGATCGGACGGTAGCCGGTGCACCGGCAGAGGTTTCCGGCGAGCCAGTCGTTCACCGAGGCCCGGTCCGGGCTCTTGTTCGCGTGGAAGAGCGTGAACAGGGCCATTACGAAGCCGGGCGTACAGAATCCGCACTGCGAAGCGTGGTGGTCGACGAGCGCTTGCTGCACGGGATGGAGAGCCGCGCCGGATGGCGCCAGGTCGTCGACGGTGACCACGTCGGCGCCGTCCAGGGCGCCAAGGAGCTGGATGCAACTGTTTGTCGGCTCGTACACGACGCGCCCTTTGCGTACCCGCCCTACGGCAACCGTGCAGGCCCCGCAGTCCCCTTCGGCGCAGCCCTCCTTGGTTCCGGTGACTCGCTCGCGGAGGCGCAGATAAGCGAGGAGGGTCTCGGCGGGGTCGAAGTTCTCGATCCTCGTGATCCGGCCGCGGCGAAGAAAACGCACGGCGTCGCGCATCTTGAGAGCGTATCCCACGACGGGCCGTCGCCGCCGGGCGTCCGCTCGGTGTAGCGCACCCTCGCCGCTGTGCCCGGGCTCAGTCGGCCGGCGACTTGTGGACCCGCCCCGACCGCATGACGAAGCGGACATCCTGAAGCTGGGTCACGTCCGCGATCGGGTCGCCCGCGACCGCGATCAGGTCGGCGGCCCTGCCGGTGGTGATGGAACCGGTCTCGTCCCAGATGCCGAGGATCTTCGCGGTAACGGTTGTGGCCGACTGGATCGCCGTCATCGGCGCCATGCCCCCTTCGACCATGAACAGGAACTCCTGCGCGTTGCTGCCGTGCGGGCAGACGCCGCAGTCCGTGCCGAAGGCGATCGGTACGCCCGCGCGGTGCGCCTTGGCGAAAGTGTCCTGGATCACGGGTCCGATCGCCGCCGCCTTGGGACGGATGATCTCGGGGAAGTAGCCCGGAATCGCCGCCTTCTCGGCCACGAAGTTGCCGGCAGAAATCGTCGGCACGAAGTAGGTCCCGTGCTCCTTCATGAGCTCGAACGCCTCCTCGTCCATGTAGGTGCCGTGCTCGATCGTCGTCACGCCGGCCCGGATGGCGCGCTTCATGCCCTCCGCGCCGTGGGCGTGGGCCGCGACCATGAAGCCGTAGTCCTTCGCGGTGTCGACGATGGCCCGGATCTCGTCCTCGGTGAACTGCGGGTTCTGGCCGCTCTTGGCCAGACTGAGGACGCCGCCGGTAGCGGTGATCTTGATCAGGTCGGCCCCTTCCTTGTAGCGCTGCCGGACCGCCTTGCGGGCGTCCTCGATGCCGTTGACGATGCCCTCCCGGGGGCCGGGATCGCCCTGCAGGTCGGCCCGCATGCCGTTTGTCCGATCGCCGTGACCGCCGGTCGTGGCGAGCGATGCCGTGGCGGCGAAGATCCGCGGGCCGGGCATGTCGCCCCGGTTGATCGCGTTGCGCACCGCGAGGATCGCGCTCGTTTCGCCGCCCAGATCGCGAACGGTCGTGAAGCCGGCGAGGAGGGTTCTCTCCGCGTAGATCAGGGCCTTGACCGTCGCGTCGGCCGGGCTTTCCTGGAAGCGCTCCAGGTAGGAGGCGGCGCCTGACTGCTGCGAGGTCAGGTGGACGTGCATGTCCATCAGGCCGGGCAGCACGGTGTGTCCGGAGAGGTCGATCAGGCTGTCGCCCTCTTCCGGGTCGACGAAGCCTTCCTCGACCGCGGCGATCGTCCCGCCCTCGACCAGGATCGTGCGCTGGCCCAGGACCTCGCCGGCTTCGACGTCGACCAGGGCGCCGGCGTGGATGACGGTGCGGCCGTCGGCGGCGAGGGCGCTGGACGGCTCGAGCAGCAGGAAGGCTGCCAGAGAGAGGAAGGTGGCTGCGCGAAACAGGAAGGGTCTGTCGTTCATCGTGGGCAAGCTCCGGGAGTTGAGTCGAACGGGCGCCGGGACTGTAACGCAGGGCCAGTCTGCGGTTTTGCCGGAGCGCCTTCGCCGGCTCCGATGTCAGAGGGCGCTTTTGCTCTGGGTGGAGGTTGAGGAACCCACGCGGCTGATGGCCCAGGTCAGGACGAAGCCGGCGGCGGCGATTCCCAGGGCGGAGGCGGCTTGGAGCACGGTGGGTGCGAAGCCCTCGAAGGGCCAGAGCCCGACGACCGCGCCCAGGAGGAGCCCGAGGAGCACGCCCAGCGTCGCCTGCCGGAAGCGGCGCAGAGCCAAACGGACCGCGTTGCTGATCACCGTTGCGCCCACGGCGATGCCGAGCAGAACCGGCAGCAGCACGCCGGCGACCTCGACCAGTTCCCCGGCATCGCGGTCTTTGAGCGCGACCAGCAGCCGGTCGAGCGCGTCGAGGATCGGCGCCCACTGACCGAGGACGAGGAGCAGATAGGCGCCGCTCAGGCCCGGCAGGATCATGGCCGCGGCGCCGGCCGCTCCGGCGACGGCGAGGAGAAGCGGCCCGCTGCCGGCGGCGCCCTGGGCAGCCGGACCGCTCTGCAGAACAGCGAGCGCCGTCATGGCGGCGAAACCGCCCGCTGTGCCGCCCCAGAAGATCCGGCCGGCCGGTTGCGCCAGACGCCACACCAGAGGCGCGCCGCCAAGGGTCAGGCCGATGAACGTGCTGTACATGATCAAGCGGTGGTGAACCACGAGGTCGCGCAGCGTGCCGGCGAGCAGCAGGATGGCCAGCCCACCGGATGCCGCCACCGCGATCAGCAGCAGGAGCGGCTGCAGCCGGAATCGGAGCCGAGTCGTGTCCGCCACCGCCTCGATGAAGCGAGGATAGATCCCGACCGCGAGGAGCATCGTGCCGCCGCTGATTCCCGGCACCAGGTTCGCCAACCCCATCAGGGCGCCGCCGAAGAGCGCGCGCGGCGCCCAGGAAGCGACTCCCGCAGCGTTCGACCTGCTTCCTTCCGCGACCATCGAGTCGGAGTTTACGGGCGCATCGTTCGTCGGTGCGGAAATCGTCTACCGTTACGCCCATGACGGACTACGACTACGACCTTTTCGTGATCGGCGCAGGTTCGGGCGGTGTGCGCGCCGCCCGGATGGCGGCCGGCTACGGCGCGCGGGTGGCAATCGCCGAGGCCCGCCACCTGGGCGGCACGTGTGTGAACGTCGGCTGCGTGCCGAAGAAGCTCCTGGTGTGCGCCTCGGGGTTCGCCGACCACTACCGGGAGGCTTCCGGTTTCGGCTGGACGGCTGGCCAGCCCGCTTTCGACTGGGCGCGTCTCGTCGCCAACAAGGACCGGGAGATCGAGCGGCTGAACGGGGTCTACCGCGGGCTGCTCGAAGGCGCAGGTGTAGAACTCTTCGAGGGTAGGGCGCGTCTGGTCGACGCGGACAGGGTGGAGATCGATCTCGGCAACCGGATGCGGCGCCAGGTCGGCGCCAAGAACATCCTGGTGGCGACCGGAAGCTGGCCTCACCGGCCGCAGATCCCCGGCATCGAGTACGCCATCACCTCGAACGAGGCCTTTCACTTGAAGCGTCTGCCAGAGCGCTTCGCGGTGGTCGGGGGAGGCTACATCGGCGTCGAGTTCGCGGGCATCCTGGCCGGGCTCGGGTGCCAGGTCACCCTGATCTACCGCGGCGAGCTCTTCCTGCGCGGCTTCGACGAGGAGATTCGCCGCCATCTCGCCGACGAGATGCGGTCGCGCGGAATCGACCTGCGGTTCGGCTGCGAGGTCGAGGCGATCGAGTGGATCGGGCCGGGGCCGTCCGGCAACGGCGTCGGCGGGTCGGGCGGCGACCGTCTCCTGCTTCGGCTCACAGGCGGCGGCGATTTGCGGTCCGGCGAGGCGCTCTTCGCGACCGGCCGCAGTCCCGAGGTCGTGGGGCTGGGGCTCGAGAACTGCGGCGTCGCCCTGCGCGAGAACGGCGCGGTCCGGGTCGACGAGTTCTCGCGCACGAACGTCTCCAACATCTGGGCGATCGGCGACGTGACGGACCGGCTCAACCTGACCCCGGTCGCGATCCACGAGGGCATGTGCCTGGCTCGGACGCTGTTTGCCGGCGAGCCGACGGCCGTGGACCACGAGACCGTCGCCACCGCCGTCTTCAGCCAACCACCCCTGGCCGCGGTCGGTCTGACCGGGGAAGAGGCGAGGGAGCGGTACGGCGAGGTCGATGTCTACCGAAGCCGCTTCCGTCCGCTCAAGCTGACCTTGACCGAGAACCAGGAACGGACCCTGGTCAAGCTGGTCGTCGAGCGGTCGAGCGGGCGGGTCCTGGGCGCCCACATGCTTGGCGCCGACGCGCCCGAGATCATCCAGGGCCTCGCCGTGGCGGTGAAGATGGGCGCGACGAAGAGCGACTTCGACGCCGCGATGGCAATCCATCCGACCTCGGCCGAGGAGTTCGTGACGCTGAGGTGATGCGGCCCAGTCCGGCGGTCACGGACGCTCGCGCTTCAGTCGCTGCCGCACCGGCGCTCGACGGCGTCGAGCACGTCGACCTCGAGGCGTGGGCCGCCGAGGTCCGCGATCTCGCGCAGGCCGGTCGGGCTGGTCACGTTGACCTCGGTCAGCCAGCCGCCGATCACGTCGATGCCGGCAAAGACAATGCCCAGCCGGACCAGTTCGGGGCCGACGGCGGCGGCGATCTCACGGTCCCGGTCGTCGACATCCGTGGCGACGGCGCGGCCGCCGACGTGGAAGTTGGCCCGCGATTCGCCCTCGGCGGGCACTCGCAGCACGGCGCCGAGCGCTTCGCCTTCGACCAGGATCACCCTCTTGTCGCCCTGCCGGATCTCAGGCAGGTAGCGCTGCGCCATGATGTAGCGGCTCTCGTGCGCGGTGGCCGTCTCGAGGATGGCGCTGGTGTTCCGGTCGCCGTCCTTCAGGTGGAAGATGCCTTCGCCGCCGGCGCCGTCGAGGGGCTTGACGATCATCTCGCCGCCCATCTCCTCCTGGAACGCGACCAGTTCCGAGATGCGCCGGGACACTCGCGCGGACGGGCAGACGGCGGGGAAGCGGAGCGCGAACAGCTTCTCGTTCGCGTCCCGCAGCGCCAGCGGGTCGTTCACGACCAGGGCGCCCCTCGCCACCATCGAGAGGAGGTGCGTGGCGTAGAAGAAGGACATGTCGAACGGCGGGTCCTTGCGCATCCAGACCACGTCGAACTCGTCCAGGAAGGCGGTCCGACCGGCCCCGACCTCGTACCAGGCGCCGCCCGCGCCGGGATCGACGGTCCGCGCCGGGATGGCTTCTGCCTGAGGTCGGCCGTCCGGCCCGAGCTCCAGCGTGTCGATCGTGCATACCGCGAGTTCGTGGCCGCGGCTGTCGGCCTCGCGCAGGAACGCGATGGTGGTGTCCTTCTCGGGATCCAGACGCTCGATCGGATCGATGACGAAGAGATGGCGCATGGCGGCGGCGGAGGATCGTAGCGGGCCGCGCAAGTTATCACGCGAGCGCATGGGAGCGTCCGCGCGCCGCCTTCTAGAATCCGGCGTTGTGGACGAAACCAGGCGACAGTGGATCTTCGGCTACGGCTCGCTGATCTTCCGGCCGGACATCCCCTTCGTGGACCGCCGCCGCGCGCTTCTGCGGGGTTGGGGGCGGCGTTTCTGGCAGTGGTCGACGGACCACCGCGGCGAACCGTGGCGTCCCGGCCGGGTCGTCACGCTGGCGCCGTCCCCGGATGAGGGCTGCTGGGGCGTCGCCTACCGGCTCGACGAGGCCGGGGCGGACAAGATCCTCGACGACCTGGACGTACGGGAACGGGGCGGCTACGTCCGCATGGAGGTCGAGTTCGAGTTGGACGGGGCGGAACGGGTTCCCGGCGTCACGTACCAGGCCTGGCCGGGCAACCGCAACTACGCCGGTCCCGCCCCGCTGGCCGAGATCGCCGGGCAGGTCGTGGCGGCGACGGGTCCCAGCGGCGCCAACGCCGATTACGTGTGCGATCTCGACGCCGCGCTGCGGACGCTGGCCGCGGACGACAGCCACACGGTCGAACTGGCCGCCGAAGTGAGGGCGTTGCTCGCGGGCGCCCCGGGCGCGGTCAGGGCGCCATCGCTCCGGTGACGCCGACCTTTCGGCCACGCGGATCGATGAGCACCCCTGGATTCATCAGACCCTCCGGGTCGACGGCCGCCTTGGCCGCGGCCAGGGCGCGCGCGAACACCTCGGGACGTTGGCGGTCGTAGCCGGCCGGACGGTGATCGCGCCCCACGGCGTGGTGATGCGTCACCGTGCCGCCTGCCTCGACCACCGCTTCGTTGGTTGCCAGCTTGATCTCTCGCCACTGGTCCTTGAGGCGGTCCCAGTCGCCGAGCGCGGAGAACGTGAAGTACGGCGCCGGCCCGTCGGGGTAGACGTGGGTGAAGCGGCAGGTGACGCGCCCCGGCTTGCCCGTCGCCTGCTCGAGGATCTCGGCGGTGCGAGCCGTGATGCGGGCGTGGAAGTCAGCGAAGCGGTCCCAGGTGACGGCGGTCTCGAAGGTGTCGCCGATCACACCCAGGGGCACGCCGACCTCCCGGAAGTACGGCCCCTTGATGAAGGCGTCGCGCCAGGCGCCCGCCGCCCCGTCGCGGTGCGAGCGGCCGGCGGAGGCGCTGTGATCGCCGCCGCAGTCCGCGGTCAGTTCGAGCGCCCGCTTCATCCAAGGCTCTACCGGGTGATCGGCCGACTCGAATCCCAGCACCAGGAGCGATGTCGACCCGTCGCCGGCGCCGGCATCGGCGGCCTCCTGGGCGTCGATCAGCCGGCAGTTCGAGGGGTAGAGGCCGCTCTGGGAGAGCATCCGTACGGCCTCCACGGCGCTTTTGTAGTCGGCGAAATGGATCGCTGCCGAGCCGCGGTGGACGGGGCGGTCCTGAAGCCGCATCCAGGCCTCGGTGATCACGCCGAGGATGCCTTCCGAGCCGATGACCATCCGGTCCGGAGACGGTCCGGCGCCGGAACCCGGCAGCCGGCGGGTCTCCATGATGCCTTGGGGCGTGACGGTCGTCGTCGCTTCGACGAAGTCGTCGATGTGGGTGTAGAGGCTGGCGTAGTGCCCGCCGGAACGGGTGGCGATCCATCCTCCGAGAGTCGAATGCTCGAAGCTCTGCGGGAAGTGCCGGAGCGTCAGTCCGTACTCCCGGAGCTGCCCCTCCAGGCCGGGGCCGCGGGCGCCGCCCTGGATCCGCGCGGCACGGCTGGCGCGATCGACTTCGAGCACCTGGTCGAGCTTGAGGAGATCGATCGTGACCGCGCCGGCGTAGCTGCCCCCGACCGCCGGTTCGACGCCGCCGACCACGCTCGAGCCGCCGCCGAAGGGGATCGCGGCGGCGCCGGCGTCGCCGGCCCAATCGAGGATCCTGACCACGTCCTCCGTCGTCTCCGGATAGGCGACGAGGTCAGGGGGATCCGTCACCTCGCGCCGGAACATCCGCACTGCATCCGGGAAGGACTTGCCGTAGGCGTGAAGAAGCCGTTCGTACGGGTCGTCGCGAAACAGGGCCGCGAGCGAGGAGGGTGGCCGCAGGCGCGGCGGGCGCAGGTCGAAGTCCGCGGCCTGCGGCGCCGCCGCCCGCGGTTCGACCGGGGTACCGAAGCGCTCCGCTGTGCGGGCGCGGAACGCGTCCGCCTCCGTGGCGTTAAGTCCCTGCCCTTCGTAACCCCAACCACAGAGCTTGCGTTGTGACGTCACCGGAACCTCCTTCAGGTCGCGCAGGATAGCCGAGGAGGTGCGATGGCGGCTGCCGATCTAGAATGCCCGTTCATGTCCTGGCAGCCCGAAGTCGACGAGATCGAACGGCGCCGGCGCCTTGCGCTCGATATGGGTGGCGAGGAGGCGGTGGCGCGGCAGCACGAGCGCGGCCGGCTGACCGTGCGCGAGCGGATCGAGCGGGTCGCCGATCCGGGTTCCTTCATCGAGGAGGGCCGGCAGGCGGGGGCGGCCGAAGTCGACGAGGAGGGCCGCGTGGTCGCGTTCACGCCGGCGAACTACGTCGTCGGTTTTGCCGACGTCGATGGCCGGCGCTTGATCGTGGCGGGGGAGGACTTCACCCAGGCCGGGGGCTCGCCGTCGCCGGCCGGTCTGCGCAAGAGCGTCTACTCGGAGGAACTCGCGCTGAAGTACCGGCTGCCCCTGTTGCGGTTCCTCGAGGGTGGCGGCGGCAGCGTCCGCGGCAGCGGCGGTCGGCTCAAGGGAGCGCCGAAGAAGCCGCCGCGGCCGATGGGCGAGCCGGTGTACTCGCGGGCCCGTTTCTGGTCGATCGCCGAGATCCTGCGGACGGTGCCGGTGGCCTCGATCGGAGTCGGAGCCGTGGCGGGGTTTCCCGCGGCGCGCCTGGTGGCGTCCCACTTCTCGGTGATGACGCGGCACACGGCGCAGATCCTGATCGGCGGCCCGGCGCTGGTGGAGCGGGCCCTGGGCGAGAAGAAGACGAAGGAGGAACTGGGCGGCTGGCAGGTCCACAGCCGGAGCGGCGTCGTCGACAATGTGGCGGAGGACGAGGACGACGCGATGGAGCAGGTCCGCCGCTTCCTGAGTTACCTGCCGCCGAGCGTCGACTCGCTGCCGCCGCGTCGTTCCATCGGCGATCCGGCGGATCGGCGCGAGGAGCGGCTGCTCTCCATCGTGCCGCGCGACCGGCGCTTCCTCTACGACATGCGGGAGCTCATCTCCCTCGTCGTCGACCGGGACAGCTTCTTCGAGATGACCGCCGGCTACGGGCCATCCCAGATCACCGGCCTGGCCCGCATCGACGGCCACACGGTCGGCGTGATCGCCAACGACTGCCGGCACATCGGCGGCGCGATGGACGCCGCGGGAGCGCAGAAGTTCCGGCGCTTCGTCGAGTTGTGCGAGACCTTTCACCTGCCGATCCTGAGCCTGGTCGACGAGCCCGGCTTCATGATCGGCTCGGAGTCGGAGGCGTCCGGCACGATCCGCTACGGCATGGAGGCGATCGCGGCGACCGTGCGGTCGACAGTGCCCTGGTGCGCTGTCCAGATCCGAAAGGCCTACGGCGTCGCCGCCGCGGCCCACTTCGGCCCTTCCGGCCGGGTGCTCATCTGGCCCTCGGCGGAGAGCGGCGCGCTGCCGATCGAGGGCGGGGTGGCGGTCGCCTTCCGGCGCGAGATCGCGGCGGCGCCGGACCCGGACAGGAAGCGGGCCGAACTCGAGGCCGAGTTCGCCAAGCGGCGGACTCCCTTCCCGCGCGCCGAGGGGTTCTCGGTCCACGACCTGATCGATCCCCGCAGCACCCGCGCGGAGGTCGTCAAATGGTTGAAACTGTCCGAGCCGCTGCTCGCGTCACGGACTTCTTCAGCAAGCCCCTAGAGGAGACCTGCGATGCCACTGAACCGAGTGAAGCAGACGCTGTCCGCCGTTGTGGCCGCGGGCCTGCTGCTGACAGCGGCCGCCGCCGCCCAGCAGCAGCCGGTCGGCTACGACGACACCCCCAAGCTGCCGGGACTGCCCTGGAAGGTGCACGACCCGAACCGGCCGGCGCCCCCGGTGGTTGCGCCCGGCGCCTCGTTCAGCGACATGGCGGCCGCCCCGGCCGACGCGGTCGTGCTGTTCGACGGCACGGACCTCTCCAAGTGGCAGAAAGCGGGTGGCGCCGGTGCCGCCGGTGCCGAGTGGAAGATCGAGAACGGCTACATGGAGGTGACGCCGACCGGCTCGATCCGCACCCGGGAAGAGTTCGGCGACTTTCAGCTCCACCTGGAGTTCGCCACCCCCGCCCAGGTCGACAGCAGCAGCCAGGGCCGCGGCAACAGCGGTGTGATGATCTACGGCGACTACGAGGTCCAGATCCTCGACTCGTACGAGAACCGGACCTACGCCGACGGCCAGGCGGGCGCGATCTACGGTCAGACGCCGCCGATGGTGAACTCGGCGCGTCCTCCCGGCGCCTGGCAAACCTACGACATCATCTTCGAGGCGCCGCGCTGGGAGAACGGTGAGTTGACCAAGAAGGCGCACATCACCGTGATCCACAACGGGGTCGTGATCCACCACCGCAAGGAGTACATCGGCCGCACGATCCACCGCCGGGTCGGCGTCTACGACCGTCCCCACGAGCCGCGCGGCTGGATCGGCCTTCAGGACCACCGGAACCCGACCCGCTTCCGCAACATCTGGATTCGCGAGCTTCCCGGCTACGACCGGGGCGGCTGAAGCCGGCTTCTTCCTTGAAGATCTCCCTCTTCTACCTGCCATCGATCGGCTCGCGGGCCGACATCGAGCAGGGGATGGCCGGCCTGCGCGGCGATCTCTACGACCGGATGCTGGCCGAGGTCTCGGAGCAGGCCCGCCTCGCCGACGATCTCGGCTACGACTCGATCAGCTTCACCGAACACCACTTCCACATCGAGGGCTTCGAACTCTCGAACAACCCGGTGCTGCTCGACCTGTTCATCGGCATGCAGACGAAGAACATCCGGGTCGGGCAGTTGGGGATCGTGCTGCCGTCGCGCAACCCGATCCGGGTCGCCGAGGACATTGCGATGCTCGATCGGATGACCGGCGGCCGCGCCAACGCGGGCTTCGCGCGCGGCTACCAGCGGCGCTGGGTCGATGTGATGGCGCAGCAGACGCACGGTATCTCCGGCGCTCTCCCGCACCAGCGGGACGAGATCGACCGCACCAACCGGGCGGCCTTCGAGGAGTGCTTCCGGATCGTCAAGAAGGCGTGGACCGAGCCGATGCTCGACTACGACGGGCGGTTCTGGAAGATCCCGGTGGGCGGTCCCGAGGGCGGCACGCCGTGGACGCTCGAGGCCACCGAGCAGTGGGGCGCCGGGGTCGAGGACGGCGTACTGCGCCAGGTCGGCGTGGTGCCGAAGCCGGTGCAGAAGCCTCATCCGCCGATCTTCCAGCCTTTCGCCGCGTCGGAGGAAAGCATCAGGTGGTGCGCCAGGGAGGGGGTTACGGCGATCCTGCCGCCGCTTCACCCGAAGCGGGAGCAGGCCCTGTTCGAGCTCTTCGCCAGCGAGTCGGGACGGCCGCTCGGTGACGGGATCGGCGTGTTGCGGGACGTGGTCATCGCCGACACGGACGAGGAAGCGGAACGTCTGTGGAGGTCGAGCGGCGCCTTCTGCGGCTCCGCCTGGTTCGAGCCCTTCGGGTTCAGCCGCGGCATGCTGGACCCGGACACCGGGGAGGAGTTCGAGGACTTCCTTGGCGCCGGCATGGCGCTCGTCGGCACGGTCGACACGGTGACGCGGCAGCTCGAGGCCCTGTGCGAACGCCTGCCCGTGACCTGGCTCTACTTCTGGGCTTACAACGGCCTGCTGCCGCATGCACGGCTGATGACGACGATTGAGCGGTTTGCGACCGAGGTGCTGCCGCGCGTGAGCGCAAGCTAGCGTGGCAGGAACTGGGACTCTCCACCCTTTAGCAAGTGGTCTTGGGGAGGCTGCTGTGGGTCAGGTAGGTCATGCGACCTGGGCATGGCATCGCTTGTTGGGGTCGAAGAGAGTGCGGTCTCGTAGCATGGCGCACGCGACGCCGAGGAGTCGGTCGACGAGCTGTCTGATGGCGCGTCCGTGCGTTTTCCCCTGGGCTTTCATGGCGTCGTACTTGGCGCGGCTGATCGGGTCATGCTGGATGGCGACTCGTCCCCAGTGATAGGCGGCATCGCTGAGGTGTTCGTTGGCGGCGAGTCGTCGCATGACGATGAGCTTCTTGCCGGACTTGACGGTCACCGGCGCCACTCCGCAGAGGCAACGCAGTGCCCCGTAGTCTCTGCGGGCCAGGCTTTGATCGGCCTCGGAGAGCAGGGTGGCGAGGCCGACCATGCCGAGTCCGGGCAGCGACCTGAGGATGGCGGCGTCGCTTGGCTTGGGCGTGTCTTCGTCGTCTTCCGGAGAGATCGCGGTTTCGAGTTTGCGGGTCATCCGCTCCAGCCGCCTTTCGGCGTCGGCGAGTTGGCGGCAGACGGTGTCGAGCACCGGCCGGAGGATTCCTATGTGTTCGACGGCGGCCTTTACGGCGTCCGGGGAAACGGCGATCGGCTCGGCCCGCAGTTGATCGCGCAGTTGGGCGGCAGTCAGGCGCCGGATGCGGTGTTCCTTGAGCAGCTTGGCGAGCGTGGCTTCGCGCACCCGTCGAGCCTTGTCGGGGGTCGGCGCCAGTCGCCACAAGGCCAGCGCGAAGGGCGCCGACACCTCGTTCTTGACCACGGCGAGAAACTGCGGGTAGTAGCGCCAGATCTGGTCGCGGACCTGGTTCCCCAGGCGGTTTTTCTGGTCGACCAACTGCTTGCGGGCGCGGGACACCTCGCGCAGCATGACGGTGGCGGCATCGGATGGTTGCACGCGGTTCAGGCACTCAGGGTCGGTGCGAAGCGCGGCGGCGAGCACCCGTGCATCGCGGCGGTCATCCTTGGCGCCGGCGACGGAGAAGCGGTCCCTGAAGCGGTCGAGCTGCTTGGGGTTGATGGAATACACGGCGAAGCCTCGCTCCAGGAGGCACTCGACGACCGGTCCGTGCGGCACCTCGCTGGCGATGCCGATCTCGCCCGGAGGCGTCGGTCGTGTATGTCCAAGGAGCCAGTCCGCCATAGCGGCAAGTCCCTTGCCGCTGTGGTTGAACGCCCGCTCCCCCCTCACTTTGCCGTCCCGACCCAGCAAACACACATGGTGGGTCTCGGACCCCCAGTCCACGCCGGCGAACCACGTCCTGATCATCTCGTCCTCCTTCTCCCTTGCGGTAGTGTTGTCTGGTCGGCATGCCGCGTTGCCTGCCCGTACCTGTACTGGTGCTCTAAGGCACTGACTCTCCACTGGGCGTCCAACGCGGCGAAGCAGCCAGGGCACAGGTCCCAGCTAGGTGCTCGAAGCACAGTGCGCCGGTGGTCGCTCCTGGCTGCTTGCCGACTTTCCTTCAGTGACTCCGGCAGACCAGAGACGAAACCGACCGGCGGTCTCGGCTGCGGAAGCTGCCGGCCCCGCGGAAAACGGCAGACCGTTTTCCGCCGGACCTTGGAAAACCGGCAAGCCGGTTTCCCACAGCTACCGCAGCCACGGCGGCTACTGGTCCATTCCAACTCTCTCAACGACCCACCAGAATCCACCCGTGAAAGGTACAGGTGCGCCGGCCTTCCGGCCGGCATCCGGGCGACGCCGCGAAGCGGCGCGCACGAGCGAGTGTTTTCAGCGCAGGCGGGGCGGCGCGGACCGTGTGCGTGCCGGGGTGGACTTGGGCGTCGAAGCTCGCGGCGGTGCGGACCGCGTCCGCGTTGGGGTTGCCGAGCGCGGGCTCGAGGTTCTCGGCGGCGCGGACCGTGTGCGTGCCGGGGTGGACTTGGGCGTCGAAGCTCGCGGCGGTGCGGACCGCGTCCGCGTTGGGGTTGCCGAACGCGGGCTCGAGGTTCTTGGTGGCGTGGACCGTGTGCGTGCCGGGGTGGACTTGGGCGCCGAAGCTCGCGGCGGTGCGGACCGCGTCCGCGTTGGGGTTGCCGAGCGCGGGCTCGAGGTTCTCGGCGGCGTGGACCGTGTGCGTGCCGGGGTGGACTTGGGCGTCGATGCTCGCGGCGGTGCGGACCGTGTGCGGCTTGGCGTTGCGCGCCGCGGTGTGCTGACGCGGTCCGGCCGCGTGGACGAAGGAGTGGCCGTCCGGGGGGCACTCGGCGCCGCGTCCCGCCCGCGGATCGCGTCGAGCACGCGGCGAGCTGGCGTCGGCCTCCGACTGCGATCGATCGTTCCTCCACCGGACCGTGGCGCTGCCACCCGGGCCGGTGTCTTCTCGCCGGCGCTCCCAGGCGGGGCGACCGCGACCGCCGGCCTCGGGGCGGGCGCCGCCGTCAAACCACCGGCGCTGACGCGTGCGGGTTTCGGCGTTTCCGCTCGCCGGATCCCGGTAGCGGGCTCGGAGAGCGCCGCCGCATCGGTGGGGACCGATTCGGCCCGCCGCGGTTGACTGGTGGTTCTGACGTTGCCGCCGCTCAAGCGCCGCACCTCGTCGGGGGCTGCCCGCCGAATCGCGACTCCCGTGGCGGAACTTTGTCCGGCGCCCGACACCTGGGTTGTGGAACTACCCCTGACGCCCCCAGCCGTGACGCCGACCAGGCCTGGTCGGCTGGGACCGGAGGGGCCGCCGGTGACCGTGACGATCCCCGGTTCGGAGTCGTCCCTCGTGAGCCTCGTCTGGAGAGACTCGTGCAGATCCGCTCGGCGGGCGACGAAGTCCGTGACGTCAGGGAGCTCGCTCTCGGAGAAGCCGCGGCGCTTTCCAAGCAGGACCTGCTGCGCGGCGCCAGGATCCCGCCAGTTTCGGTAGTCGATTCCGTTGGTGTCCGTCGTGATGATGCCGCGGGCAAGCTTCGGATGCCGCCGGCGCAGGGAGCGACCGTATGTGTAGCCGCGACCGTACCCAAGGTACCCCGGGGGACAGAAGATCCAGGTGTTGAACGGATCCCAGAGGCCGCCGGCCCATCCGTAGAGACCCCACCTGAGGCCGTAGCCCAGACCCCCGTAGTGGCGCTGGTAGTAGCCGCGGGGGATCCAGCCGACATAGGACGGCCCCCAGTACCAGTACACGTGGCTGGGGGAGTAGATGGCGCTCGGGAACCAGAGCCAACCGTAGCCGGGATGCACGTTCCAACTGCCGTAGTGGTAGGTGAGCGGACCCCAGGGATCCCGAGCGACCCAGTACAGTCCGGCGGGCGTATTCGTCCAGCGGCCTCGGCTGTACGGCTGCCAGTCGTCTTCGACCTCGGGCTTCCAGGCCCGGCGATCCTCGACTTCGACCCACCGGCCATGCCCGGTCAAGGCGGAGCCGTAGCCGTCTGCATCGACGGCCGCATAGGCCGCGAGCCGTGCACGGTGACTCTCCGCCCATTCATCCAACGATGCGGCAGCGACGCCGGCCCCGTTCTGGAGTTCGATCCACGGGTCGTCGAGACCCCGAATCAGGAGCGCTTCGCCACCGCGGACGATCACCGAACCCCGTTGGGTGACGACCTCGGCGAAGCCGCCCAGCACCGTGACTTCGGTCGAGCCGTCGCCATCGCTCTCGACCTGGTAGCGGCCTTCCTGCTTGGCGTAGACCCTGGCGTTCGTCGTGTCGACCGCCGGCAGTTCCGAGTCCAGCAGGTGGTTCGCGACTTCCAGGCTGAGCCGGCCTTGGTGCAGGACGTAAAGGGAGTCCGCATCGTCGGCATCCGGTGAGCCGGCGATCTGGGCGAAGGTGACCTCAGTGTCATGGTCGAGGGCCAGAATCGAGCGGTCGGACATCAGCACCGCCAGACGGCCGTACGGTCTCGTCCAGATTCGGTCTCCGCGCAGGACCGGCAGGTGGATCTCCAACTCGCTCTGAGCGCCCGAACGCGCCGCGAACAGGGTCGCGTCTCCGTCCAGCGCGCCGACCAGGCTGTAGACGCCATCGAGTTGTCCTCGTTCCTGCTGTACCGGCTGCTGCGCCTGCGTCGCGCCTGCGGCGCCGGCCGCTACGACGACCAGGAGGGCTTGCGGGAGGGTGAGTCTCATCTTGTGTCCTCCAACGGGGTCGGAGTTTGCACGCTACCACCGGGGAATCGGGTGCCGGGCCCTGTTGGGCTCGACACCGTTGCGCGTGCTGTGCTGCAGGACATTGAAGCAATCCCCGTGCCAGGAAAGCGGACACGGTGCTCCCGGTTGGACAGGGAGAGAGGCGGCCTCGAAGCCGCGCCGCCAGTCGCTCCGGTCGGGAGCACGACGGAGCTTGCAGCGAGGGCTGGGGCGACCAGCCGGGATGAACCGTAGCCGGAGTGTCACACCAGTGTCTACTCGTGGGGACGGTGCGCAAGTCCACGGCCGGCCTTCCCGTATGATCGGCGCCGGCCGTCGCGCCGCCTGGGAATTGCATGTCCGTTCTTCCGATCCGGCTCTACCCGGACCCCGTGCTGCGGGTCCAGTGCGCACCGGTGGAGGAGTTCGGGCCTGATCTGAAACGCTTGGTAGCGGACATGATCGAGACGATGCATGAGGCGCCCGGAGTCGGCCTTGCCGCGCCCCAGGTCGGTGTCGAGTTGCGCGTGGCGGTGGTCGATGCCACGGCCGGAATGGACCCCGACGCGGTGCGGGTCCTGGTGAACCCGCGGGTCGTCGACTCGGCTGGCGTGGACACGGATACGGAAGGCTGTCTTTCCATTCCCGACTTCACCGAGAAGGTCACGCGGCCGGCCAGTGTTCGCATCGCGGCCACCGACCTGGAGGGCTCTGCCTTTGAAATGGACGCGGAGGAGCTCGAGGCACGGGTGATCCAGCACGAGCTGGATCACCTGGACGGCGTGCTCTTCGTCGATCGGCTGCGCGGGCTGCGAAGACAGCGGGCCAGGAGCTTTCTGCGTCGGCTGCTCGCGAGCGAACCGGCCATAGCCGGCGGTGAGCGCTGAGCGCTCCGGCAGGAAGGGCGCCGTTGCCTCTCATGGTACAGCGGGCGGCGCTCCTGGTGGCGCTGGGCCTTGCGGCCTGCGACGGTGGAGGAGGAAGCCCTACCGCACCGATCTCTCCGACGCCCCGGGGTGTCAGCTTCATCCCGGCGCCGGTGGGAGACAGCTCGATCGGGCTGCGCGGCTCGGTTTCGGGGACCTCGATCGAGGTCGAGATCGTTGCCGCCGGCGTGGAAGGCCTCTACGGTCTGAGCTTCGAGCTCCTGTTCCCCGCCAACCTGCTCCGCTACGAGGACTCGGGCACAGGTGTCTTCCCGAGCCTGCAGACCCGTGAGGCCGGGCCGGGCCGTCTTCTCGTGGGCGCCACCCATCTCGGCGCGGTCGCCGGTCTGAACGGCAGCGGTACGGTCGCCGTCGTCCGCTTCACGGCAGTCGCCAACGGCAGCGGGACCTTCGACTTCAGCACTCAGGAGGCCTTCGACAGGTTCGGGGATCGGATCACCCTGAACTGGGCGGGGGCCACGGTCGCGATCGATCTCTGAGGCTTGTGGCTCATTCGTGGCGTCGCGGCGGCTGGACCGCCCCTGTTGCCGTTGCTACTGTCGCCGGCGCCATCCGCGCGCCCGATGACGGGCGCGCGGAATGGGTCGCGTGTGGCGCGAATCGCGCCACACGGCTTCAAAGTGGCTCAGGAGTCGCTCGATGGTACCGGTGAAGCTCTACAACTCTCTCGGGCGACGGCTGGAGGAACTCGAGCCGCTCGAACCCGGTCATGTCCGGCTCTACACCTGCGGCCCGACCGTCTACGACCGGGCCCACATCGGCAACCTGCGGACGTTCGTGTTCGAGGACGTGCTGCGGAGGGCGCTCAAGTTCTTCGGGTACCGGGTGACCCAGGCGATGAACCTGACCGACGTGGAGGACAAGATCATCGCCGCGGCGCTCGACGCGGGCGTCGACATCGGCGACTTCACCGCACCCCATGTCACCTCTTTCTTCGAGGACCTGTCCGCGCTTCGGATAGAGCGGGTTGAGCACTACCCGCGGGCCACGGGCCACATCGACGAGATGATCGCCATGGTCGAGCAGTTGCTGGAGGAGGGCTACGCGTACCGGGCCGACGACTCGGTGTTCTTCCGCATCGCCGCCGACGCCGACTACGGCAAACTGTCGGGAATCGACCTGGACCAGGTGCGGCGGGGCGCGCGCGTGCAGAGCGATGAGTACGGCAAGGAGGATGCGCGCGACTTCGTCCTCTGGAAGGGGGCCAAGGAGGGCGAGCCGGCGTGGGCGTCGCCTTGGGGTCCCGGACGACCGGGGTGGCACATCGAGTGCTCGGCGATGAGCCAGAAGTACCTGGGCACAACCTTCGACATCCACTGCGGAGGCGTCGACAACCTGTTTCCGCATCACGAGAACGAGATCGCCCAGAGCGAATCGGCGAATGGCAGCCCGCTGGCGCGCTACTGGCTCCACTCGGAGCACCTGACCGTCGATGGCGAGAAGATGTCCAAGTCCCTCGGCAACTGCCACACGCTCGGCGATCTTGACGGCAAAGGTCTGCCGGCCCGTTCGATCCGCTATCTGCTGATCTCGGTCCACTACCGGCAGCAACTCGACTTCACGTTCGCCAAGGTCGTGGAGGCGGAAAGGGCTCTCAAGCGGATCGACGAGATGCGGTTTCGGCTCGCCCATGAGAAGGAACAAGCTGGCGACACCGCGCCGCTCGAGGCGGCGGTGGCGGGATTCGAGGCAGCCTTCGCTGCCGCTCTGGCCGACGATCTGAACACGTCCGCCGCCCTCGGCGCCGTGTTCCGGTTCGTGCACGACGTCAACGGGATCATCGACCGCGGTCTGCCGGCCGGCGCCAGGGACCGCGTGGAGGGCGCGCTGGAACGAGCCGATGAGGTGCTGGCGGTGTTGGACGCCGGCGCCTGGGCAGGGGACTCCGGTTCCGCCTCGAGAGAGGCGGACGGCAGCCCGAGCGACGCGGAGATCGAGAGGTTGGTGGAAGCCAGGAGCGAGGCGAGAGCGGCGCGGGACTTCGCTGCCGCGGACCGCCTCCGCGACGAACTCAAAGCCGCCGGTGTGGTAGTGGAAGACACTCCGGGCGGCAGCCGCTGGAAGCGGTCCTGATCGCGGCCGCATGAGTGCCGCATGAGTAGAGCGGGAAGGGAACGTGAACCGCGCCTGAGCGGTGCGGAGGCGGAGCAGGCCGCGGCCGACCTGCTGCGGGCAAGGGGCCACCTCATCGTGGGGCGGAACGTCGAAACCGTTGGCGGCGAACTGGACCTGGTCACGATGGACGGAGACACGCTCTGCTTCGTCGAGGTCAAGGCCCGCTTCGACCCGCGTTTCGGCGGCGCGGCGGCGGCGGTGGACCGTCGCAAGCGGAGCCGCCTGGTCCGGGCGGCGGAGGCCTACCTGAGCGACCCGGAACGGACGCCGCTGCGGCTCGGTCCGTGCCGCTTCGACGTCGTGGCGGCGACCTGGCAGCCCGAGCAGGGAGAGTGGCGGTTCACTCACTATCCCGACGCCTTCACCGTCGACGACACGGGCAGGCGAAGCTGGCTCTAGCAGCCCGTGGAACGCCCGCGGAGCGCCCGCGAGTTGACAGTCCCGGAGAGGGGGCCGTATCCTCCGCGACTCAGAGCCTGCCGGTTCTCCGGCGGGTTCGCTTGGGCGCGGGAATAGCTCAGTGGTAGAGCACAACCTTGCCAAGGTTGGGGTCGCGGGTTCGAATCCCGTTTCCCGCTCCATGCGAGCCGCGCCGCTCGAAAACCGGTGCCGAGGTCCCCCAGGGCGACGTGGCCAAGTGGTAAGGCGAGGGTCTGCAAAACCCTTATTCGCCGGTTCGAATCCGGCCGTCGCCTCCAGACTTCCTGATACGCCGGAGTGGCGGAACGGCAGACGCAGGGGACTTAAAATCCCCCGCCCGTGAAGGGCATGTGGGTTCGACTCCCACCTCCGGCACGCCGCTGCGGCAGTGAAATCGAGTTCCCAGTAGACGACCGTGATAGGCGCAAAGCCACAACAGTGCGAAACACGCGACTCGGTGAATCGAATCGCTGTTGAGCGCTGCCTCTTGTTGCGGTGTGAAGCAATGGATGGGGACCGAAAATCCCCTGCTGGTTGGACGGCGTAGTCGAATAAGCTGGCTGCGCGCGGCCTCCACTGCATTGGGCGATCGCGGTCCAGGAAGACCTCAGCCTGAACGATCGCTGGGCTTCTCTCTCTCTCTCTCTCTCTCAGGGGCGCGATGACGTCGGCGTAGCGCGGTGCGGAGCGCAACGGATCGAGCTCGCTGTCGCTCTCGATCCAGGAGAGATCGGGGAACCCTGCAGCGATGGCCCGCTTGAGGAAGTCGAGCCCGAGATCAACCTCATCGCAGAGGGTGGCCGCACAGGCCATGTTGTACAGGGCCACGGGGTCTTCAGGGTCGATCTCTTCTGCCCGGCGGAGCCACCTCAGGGCCCGCTTCTTGTCTCCCTGTGCGGCGAGCCCGACGCCGCCGAAGAGGATGGCCCGCTGGTCGCCGGGGTAGCGCTCTAGGCGGCGTTCGACTCGCTCGAGGCACTGCTGTCGCCAGGCAGCCCCGCCACTGTGGTCCCCTAGACTGACGCTGATCCCAGCTGCCAGGTCGCACGGTGCGTAGGCAGTAGGATCCGCGTCGGCGGCGCGGCGGAACAGCTCCAGCGCCTCTTCGAAGCGACCGCGGCGGAAGCAGTGGCGAGCGAAGTGGTAGCTGGCCTCGAAGCTCTTGGGGTCGAGCTCGAGGGCGCGGCGGAAGTGGTGCTCGGCCTCGTCGTCGCGAGCGTAGGTGTCCAAGGCCACGGCGCGCGCCGCGTGGGACTCTGCGACCTCCGGCGCCAGCTCGATCGCCTTGGCGCTCGCCTCTTCCGCGCTCACCCGATGGCTCTCGGAGAGCTCGTGGAAGAGGTACAGGTAGGACAAGCAGTCGGCGAGACCGGCGTAGGCGAGGGCGTACTCGGGATCGATGTCGAGGGCCGCCTTGTAGTGTCGCCGGGCCTCGTAGTAGGTGGTCCTTCGGCCCTCCATGAACAAGGCGCGGCCCCGGAGGTAGTGGTCGTAGGCGTCGGCCGACCGCGGCTGGCGGGGTCGTGCCGACCTCTCCAGCCGGATTCCGGCGAAGCGCACGTCCAGCGCTTCCAGCACCTCGGCGGCTATCTGCTCCTGCACCGCCAACACCTGCTGCTGCGCGCGATGCCACTGCTGCGACCAGATCCGGAAACCGCTCCCGGTGTCGGTGAGCTCGGCGGCGATGCGGAGCTCGCGCACGTCCCTGCGCACGGTGCCGGCGAGAACGTAGCTCACTCCGAGCTCCCGTCCTACCTCACGCGGATCGGAGTCGGGCTGGAACTGGAAGGACACGCCGCGGGCGGCCATGCGCAGCTCCGGCAGGCGCGCCAGGCGGTTGAGGATCTCCTCGGCGAGACCCTCGCAGAAGTAGGCTTGACCTCCTTCGGGGCTGAAGTCGGCGAAAGGCAGGACGGCGACGGCGACCGGCGCGCTGGGTGCCGAGCGGACCGCCGTCTCGGCGCCAGGCTCTGAAGGCGGGGCATCTTCGGTGAGCGGGGGACCCGTGAAGCGGAACCCGCGACCGTAGACGGTGGTGATCCAGCCGCGCTCGCCGCCGCCGCGTCGCAGAGCCTTGCGCGCTTCGCTCACCGATCGGTTGAGCGCCGAGTCCGAGACGTTGACCCCCTTCCAGACCTTCTCGAGCAGCTCTTCCCGAGGCACCATCCGGTCGCGGTTCTCGATCAGGTAGCCGAGAAGCTCGAGGACCTTCGGCTGCACCTCGATCGGCCGGCCGGAGGCCGTGAGCTGGTACTGATCGAGATTGAGTTCAAAGGCACCGAAGCGCAAGCTCATTTCCGCGGACTGTATCAGCAGAATCCAGCTCGAGGTGCGATTGAGGTCAGGCTGGGATCAGATTCCCCGTCGCCTTCGTACGGTTTCGATCCGACCAGGTCAGCATCTGTGCAGGAAGAAGTCAAGGCCCGGTCAAGCACGGCACCGCCGCGCCTGCGTAGGGTGGCTTCGTGAGACTCAGGCAGCCCTTCCTCTTGCTGCCGGTTGCTGGCGGTGCCCTCGCCCTGGGCTGTGGCGAGGCAGCTCTGGGCCCGACACGGGTCGTCTACGCGGGTGACGCCGGCACACATAGCCCATAGAACAAGGAGAATCCAAGATGCTTCGACCCAAGAAACTCGCGACTCTGTCCACCCACGCCCTTGGATGGGCACTGATGGCGGCACTGCTGCTCGGCCCGATTCCAGCCCAGGCTCAGTTCGGCACGACCGGCCAAATCTTGGGTAACGTCGCCGACGTAGCCGGCGAGCCAGTGGAGGGCGCAACGGTCACCCTCGAGCACGCCAGCATCGATCAACCGCGTACCGCAACCGCCGACGCGGAGGGGTTCTACAACTTCACCGACCTCCCACCCGCAAACTATCGCCTGTCGGTGAATATGGAAGCCTATTCCGTGCCGGCTGTCATCGAACTGACCGTTCGGGTAGGAAGCATTCAGCGGCATGACTACGCGCTCGAGCTCGGCACCGAGATCAGCGGTGAGATCACCGTGCTCGGAGAGGCCTCGATCGTCGAGACGGTCGATTCGCAGGTCAACAAATACATCGGCTTCGAGGAGATCCAGAATCTGCCGCTTCAAAACCGGACCTTTCTGGACGTTCTGAACATCCTGCCCGGGGTCAACACCGGGATCGTCGGTGGCACCCTCGAGGGGAACGGCCCCAGGAACAGCATCAGCGTTCATGGGGCGCGGATGAACCAGAACCTCTTCCTCATCGATGGCGCCTCCAACAACGACCTCAGTGACTTGAACGCCGACGAGCTCGCGACGACCGAAATCCGCAATGGTCCCCGAACCTCAGCGGGCACCGGCCAGGCGGGGGCGACCTTTCAAACGGGTACGGCAATGCAGTCCTTCAACGTGGACGCCATTCAGGAGGTCCAGGTGGCGGCCTCTCTGGTCTCGGCCGAGTACGGCAATGCGTCCGGAGGCGTGATCAATGTCATCACCCGCTCCGGAACCGACCAGGTGCACGCCTCGGCAACCATTCAGCGCCAGAGCGATTCACTCGTGGAATCGGGGACGACCGCAGCCGGCGAACAGAGATCGGCCCAAGAGTTTACCCGTGACCAAGCCTCGCTGGTCGTGGGTGGCCCATTCAAGCTGGGCAAGACCCACTACTTCGCGACCAGTGCTGTCCCACAAACTTCAGCGCAGTGCGAGTTGAGTCTGTGCGTTTCTGTGATCAGGGGGTCCGCTTCGGGGTTCGAACAGGTCCAGGAGCGGTCTTCGCGCGAACAGGTTGAGTTGCAGGAGGCGGAGGATTTCGCTCATGGTCCAGGACATCTTGTTGACGAACTTCAGGTAGGCGAGCAGGAGATGCACGCACATCGCGATCCAGATCTGCGTCATGACGGCATTGCGCGAAGTGCCGACGAAGCTCTTGATGCGCAGGTTCTGCTTGATCCACCTGAAGAAGGTCTCGATCTGCCAACGCTCCTTGTAGATGTTCGCGATGGTCTTCGGGGCGAGCTTGAAGTTGTTGGTCAGGAACGCGTAGAACTTCTTCGTGTCGGGGTCGCGATAGCCGACTCGACGCAGCGGGATCGGACACCGGGTGCGGCCTTTGACGCTGGTCAACTCGATGGTCTGGTCCGACGTCACGCCCAGCCCAGGCGCGAACGACCGCCGCTCTCGAACCGCGTACTTGATCTTGCGCTTCAGCCGAGTGACCAGGAAAACTCCTTGTGCATCAAGGGATTTCATCCACTCGAAGTCGAGGTACAGCCGGTCCGCAGCGACGATGCTTCCCTTCGGCAGACGAAGGGACCGCGCCACCTCAACGTCCGACCCCTTGCCGTCCGTGACTTGCAGGAACGCCGGCAGAAAGCCTTCGTGGTCCAGCCCCACGTGGAGCTTTAGCGCCCCCTTCGTCTCGCGGTACTGCGCCCACGGAAACAGCTCCAGGCACAAGTCCACGTACGTCGCATCTAGCGAGAACAGCTTGTTGTGGAACCGGAACCCGTGCCCCGGCGCCGTCGTACGGCATCGCGCCAGCAAACGACCGAACAACGCCTCGTAGAGACCGGAGGGCTGCTTCTCGTTCACGCGCGCCAGCGACGACCGGGCCACACGCCGAACGCCGAGGTGGTAGAGCATGTGAACCTGCGCGTCGAGATTCGACACGATGTCGCGAAGGCTGCATCGTCCAGAGAGCTGCGCCGTCGCCATCGCCACGAACTGACTCCACCGGCTCATCGAGCGCAGCTTTCGCCCCCTGTGATGCCGCCGGGCCTCCCCCTCGAACTCATGTCTCGACACCAGCCTGAGGAACTGACCGAGTACTGTACTATTGTGCGCCATGGGTCTGGATCTCCTTGCCGGCATTGGCTTTGTTGTGAAAACCAATCATACGACAAGACTCGGTCCAGACCCATACTTCATCCATGTTTGTGGGACAGCACTGGTTTCCCACCAGCGGCGGCCTCTACCTCCCCCCGAGCGACCTCTCCGTCTCGGTCAACACGTTCCACGTGTTCGTCCAGGACGATTGGTTCAAGAACGACCGTTGGACGTTCAACTTGGGTGCACGCGTTGACCACAACGACCTCGTCGACGAAGACACCTTCGAGCCACGCCTTGGTTTCGCTTTCGATCCGAAGGGCGATGGCCGCTCGGTGGTCCGCTTCGGGGCGGGGCTCTACCACGATCGGACCAACCTCATCGGCCATGTCGGTGCTCTGCGTCCCATACGCATCCTCGCCAGGAGCTTCGGGATCAATCCCGACACCCTTGAGGCGAACCCGGGTCCGGTACCAGACGAGAGGATCGTCGATCCAAATCTCGGGTTGCCCGAGATCACGAAATTCGTGCTGGGCTACGAGCGCCAGGTCGGCGCGCGCGGCAGTATCGGCTTCCATGCCTTCTTCACCGATAGCAAGGACCTCTTTTACACCGACCTAACAACCAGCCGCTCTTCGAGCTCGACGGGGAGCGGCTCGATCCCACACGGGGAACCCTCTTCACCTACAGCAACACCGGCGATAGCGAGGTCCGCGATCTCGAGGTGCAGTACAAGCACAGCTTCGCCAACGGCTCCTCGCTGCAGGCGAGTTATACCAATCAGGACGCCGAAGGGAACTCCATCTACGACTTCCTTTCGGGCAACTCGCTCGTAGGTCGCATTGCCAATAGCCCAGAGAACCCGGAGGTCCTAACCGTCAGCGGGCCGCTCCTCAACGAGGTAGAGCACAGTGTCAAGCTCTCGGGGATCGCCAGGCTGCCATGGGGCGTGCAACTGTCGGGCTTCTTCCAGTGGCGCACCGGTACGCCCTACAGCATCTGGGACCAGGAGGGACAAGAGACTCCATCTGGCTTCTTCAGTGCGAACGCTATCGACCTCATCGGGGGCTATAACGCGGAAAATCACCCCGACTTCTACACCCTGGACCTGCGCTTGGCGAAGACGTTCACCATCCAGCAACGCCATGACCTGCTCCTCTTCCTGGATGTCTTCAACGTCAGCGACCGGGAGAACGTGCTCGAGTTCAATAGCGAGCGCAACCGCAATGGGGTGATCCGACCGAACTTTGGGACCGTGCGGACCAAGGGACGGGGGCAGACGGCGCAGTTCGGGATCAAGTGGTCGATGTAGCTGCAGGCTGAGGCCAGAAGCCGGGCCGGAGATGGTTGCGATGACGCGCGTTACAGCATCGCATTCGGAGGACCGCTGGTGAGAATGCAGGGTCCTGCCGGGGCTGAAAAGACGAAGAGAGCGCGAGCCCCTCTTGGCGTGTGGCTCGAGTGTGGGCTCGTCCTCAACCTGCCGGCGGTGCGCATCGTCTCCGTGGGTGGCCAGGTCGTGGCCGAGTTCGACGAGCTGATCGAGGCCGAGCAGTTCCTCGACCTGCTGCGTGAGGCGAGGTCGTCGTGATGCGGCGCTCAGGTCCGGCCTCGCCACCCGCCGTGTCCAAGGCGAACGGGCCAAAGCTCGCCGGATTGGTCGCCCAACTCGACCAACTGGATAGGCTGGCCGACCTCGGGAACCTCTACCGACTGCTTGAGGAGTTGGAGGTGACCCGGGACGATCTCGGGCCTTACGCGGTCTTTGAGCCGGACCGCTACCAGCGGAATCGAATCAGCGCCTCGGACTGGTACGAGTTCGTCTGCCTGTGCTGGCTCTCCGGCCAGCGCACGCCGATCCACGACCATGCCGGCTCGAGCTGCGCCTTCCGAGTCATCGTGGGCGTTGCCACCGAGACCCGGTTCGAGCGCACCTCCTCGGGCCTCGTCTGCCCCCTGTGGACCCGACAGCACCAGCCCGGCTACGTCTGCGCCTCCGAAGAGGCCGACATCCACCAGGTCGCCAATACCCAGCCCTCTGCCGACCCGGAGTCTCGTTCGGTGTAGCAGGGCGAGCCAGGCTCTGCGGCGAGCTTCTCACCAGGGAGTCGGTGCTCGCCCAGGTGGGCGCGTCGCTATGACGGTCTGGAGCCATGGGGAAGCACCCGGGTCTGGCTTGGCATCGACCTAAAGTCCCCGCTCCTAAATGGGGCGTGTGGGTTCGAATCCCACCTCCGGCACTCCGCCAAAGCCGCGCAGAAGGCCCCTATGCGGGGAGCGGAAGAAACTGGTACTGTTCCGGTCCAGAATGGATCGGACACTGGCCGAGCTGGCGGATTCTGGCGACGACCGGCTGGTCGAGATCGCGGGTGTAGTGGGAGACGGCCCGGTCAGTTGGCGTCTGCGGGAGATCGGTTTCTGCCGCGGAGCCGCGGTGCGGTTCGTTCGCCGCGCGCCGTTGGGCGATCCGGCGATGTATGAGCTCCACGGCGCCATCCTCAGCCTGCGCCGCAGCGAGGCGAGTCGGATTCGCGTCCGGCCTCGCGGCTCATGACGGAGCTGGTCCGGCTGCGGACGGCCCACGCCCACCAGCGGCACGCGCGTATCGCCCTCCTCGGAGCGCCGAACTCGGGCAAGACGACGCTGTTCAACGCCCTCACGGGGCACCGGGCGAAGGCGGGGAACTACCCGGGGGTTACGGTCGACCGGCGCGAAGGGGAGCTCCAGGGCCGGTTCACGGAAGAGTCCGTTCGCCTGATCGACCTTCCGGGCGTGTACAGCCTGGAACCGCAATCGGAGGACGAAGCGGTAGCGGTGCGGGTGCTGCGCGGCGAGTTCGGCGAGCCGCCGCCCGACGGCATGGTCGTCGTCCTCGACGCGACGACGGTCGAACGCGCCCTGCCGCTCGTGGCGGAGGCGGCGAGCCTGGGCCTGCCGCTCTTTGTCGTTCTGACCATGATCGACGAGTTGAAGGCGCGGCATGGCGAGATCGACGTAGCTGCCCTCGAGGCCGAACTCGGCGTTCCCGTGCTCGGGGTGGTTGGCAACCGCGGCCTCGGCATCGACGATCTCGGCGCCCTGCTGGCCTCCTCCCGGGACTGGACCCCGTCGCCGGCCCTCAAGGAGGCCGCGGCGGCGAACACACCGGAGGAGAGGTTCGATTGGACGTACGGGGTGTTGGAGCGATGCCGCCGCGAGACTCCGCGACCGGATCGCTGGACCCGGAGACTGGACCGGTTTCTGCTCCATCCCGTGCTCGGGCCGGCGGTCTTTCTCACCTTCGTCGCCCTCTTCTTCCAGGCGATCTTCACCTGGGCCACGCCGGCGATGGACCTGCTGTCGGGGCTGATGGACGGCTTTGCCGACGGACTGCTCACCGCTCTGCCGGACACGTTGTTGACGCGACTGCTCGCGGACGGCGTGATTCGGGGCGTCGGTGCGGTGATCGTGTTTCTGCCTCAGATCGTCCTGCTGTTCACCGTCATCCTGTTTCTCGAAGGTTGCGGATACATGGCGCGGGCAGCCTTCGTCGTGGATCGGCTGATGGGTTGGGTGGGTCTCGAGGGTCGCTGTTTCCTGGCCCTGCTCTCCTCCTACGCCTGCGCGGTTCCCGGCATCATGGCGACCCGGACGATCCCTTCGGAACGGGATCGACTGACCACGATCCTGGTGGCTCCGTTTGCTACCTGCTCGGCTCGGCTGCCGGTGTACACGCTGCTGATCGCGGCGTTCATTCCCGCCGATTCGGTGTTCGGGCCGTTCACCTGGCAAGGGCTGACCCTGGGCGGCCTCTACCTCCTGGGAACGGCAGCGGCACTGGTCTCGGCGGCGGTCCTCAAGCGCGGTTTGAGACGCGGCGCGTCGGTGCCGTTCTACCTGGAGCTGCCGCCGTTTCGCCTGCCACGGCCGAGCGACATCGCGCTGGGCGTGTGGGACCGCGCGCGCATGTTTCTGCGCCGCGCCGGCACGATCATCCTCAGCGTCAGTATCGTGCTCTGGTTCCTGCTCAACCTGCCGCGGCGCGACGCCGACCCGCAGCTCAGCGACGCGGCCAACCAGCAGGCCATCCTGGAGGGCAGCTACGCGGCCTCCGCGGGCAGATTCCTGGAGCCGGTGTTCGCCCCCATGGACTTCGACTGGCGGATCAACGTCGGTCTGGTCGCGTCTCAGGCCGCTCGCGAGGTCATGGTCGCCACGTTGGCGCAGATCTACGCCCACGAAGGCGAGGACGGCGAGGGCCTTGGCGGCGTCCTCGCCGGCGGCGGCGAGCGCGGGGGAGCGCCGTTGCTGTCCCGTGCGTCGGCTCTTGCGCTGCTCGTCTACTTCGCGTTCGCCATGCAGTGCATGTCGACCCTGGCCGTGATCCGTCGCGAGACGGGGAAGTGGCGATGGCCGGCCTTCACCTTCGTCTACATGACCGGCCTGGGCTGGCTGGGGGCCTGGGCCACGTTCCTGGTCGCCACGGCGGCCGGCGCCTGACCAACGGCGTCGGCGATCAGGAACCGGTGAAGCGCGGCAGGCGGCGTTCCGTCATCGCCCGCACACCCTCGGCGAAGTCCGCGGTCTGCCGCAGCCGGTCCTGCTCGGCCTTCTCGTGGTCGGTGGCCGCGCGGATCTCGGCGGCGAGCCGGCCGCGGAGAGTCTCGCGGATCGAGCGCACGGCGAGAGGCGCCGAGGCGGCGATCTCCGCGGCGAGTGCCCGCGCCCGTGCCCGCACTTCGTCGCGGGGAACGAGGTCGTCGCAGAGGCCGATCCGAAACGCCTCTTCGCCCCCGACCCGGCGACCGGTGTAGAGCATTTCCATCGCCCGCTGGCGGCCGACCAGGCGGGGGAGGGTGACGGTCAGCCCGAAGCCCTGGATGAAGCCCAGGCGGGCGAAGTTCGCGGCGAACCGGGCTTCGGCGCAGGCGACGCGGAAGTCCGGCATCAGGGCCAGCCCGAGACCGCCGCCGATGGCCGCGCCCTGGATGGCGGCGACGACCGGGGTCCGGGTCTCGAACAGGCGCACGGCTTTGTCGTACAGGTGGCGCTGCGGGGTTCCTGTCGCCGGACGCGAAGAGTTCAGGTTTGCGCCCGCACAGAAGTGCTTGCCCTCGGAACAGAGCACCACGGCGCGGCAGTCGCTCCGTTCGTCGAGTTCCTCGATTGCTGCCGCAAGTGCGGCAATCAGGTCCTGGTCGAAGAAGTTGTTCGGCGGCCGGTGGACTTCGACCTCCGCGACCAGATCGTCGCCGACCACAACCGTCACTTCGCCGTTCCCGGCGGCGCTACCGCTCATCTGTCTCCTCGCTTTCTGGTCGTGTTTCCGAGCCCGCGACCTTATCTGCCCGGCACCGGTGCGGCGGTACCCTGGCCGCGGTAGTCGCCGAACAGCATCTCGACGCCGAAGCGCAGGATCGGAACCGAATCCCTCGGCTCGCCCCGCACGTCTCGCCGCCAGGCCATGCCGGGACCGATCTCGAGGAAGAGCCACTCGCGGAGGATTTGCTGGCGGTAGATCATGCGCACGAAGTAGTTCTCGATCAGAATCGGTGCGTCGGTTTCGCCGTTGGCGCCGATCTGGTGGGCGAGGGCGCGGCGGCGGCCCAGACGGTGGTAGTAGCTCAACTCGTTGAACCAGTCGGCGCCCTGCGTGATGCCGGAGATCTTTCCGGCCCCGCGCCAGCGCATCATCGAACCGCCCGTGAAGGCGTGTTCGTAGTCGATCCGGGTCGAGAGGCCCCAACCGTCGTCCCGTTCCCAGAACAGGGCGTGGCGGAATCGCACGAGGTCGGTGTCCGAGAGGAAGGTCCGGTGCTTGTAGCGGGCGCGGGCAAAGGGCTCGATCGGAAACTTGAAGTTCATGCCGACATCGAAGTCGAGGTCCCCGCCGCGGCCCGAGATCGGCCGGTAGCCCAGTCCCACCAGCCACTCGTCGTCGGTGGGATCGAACATGCCCGGCAGGGACGTGGCGCCGCGGCGCTGGGCGTCCTCCAGTAGGTCTTCCCGGTCGTCGCGGCCGACGAAGGCGTTGAGGCGCCGCTCCATGTTCGGGAAGTGCATGCGGGCGCGAAAGCTCAGGTCGTCCTCGAAGCCGTACTGCTCGTCCCAGATCACGCCCACCAGGGCCCGGCCGTGCGTCGCTTCGAGTTCCTCGTCCAGCCGGTAGTCGCCGAACAGGTGGTCGAACCACAGGGCCGTCTCACAGGCCGTCCGGTGGAGGCGCAGGTTGAGCCAGTCGAGCCAGGATCGGCCCTGCAGGTACTCGGACGCGCACGGGTTGACCTCTTCGCCCGCGGCCTCCTCGCCGGCAGCCTCCTCGTCGTCGGCGCCGTCGATTCCGGCTTTGTCCGTGGAGAGGGGCGCCTGCCGGGGGGCGGGTTCGCGGTCCACTTCCTGGCCTGAGACAGGAGTGGTCGCGAGGATGCAGGCACAGAGACCTGCCCAGACCACACCTGGCCAACCGCGCAAGGGGTGCTGCGAGTGTCTAGCCAACATGGGTTCAGGGACTGTGCCACCGGCTCTCGACCCAACGCCGGCGCCCCCATCTTCGCACGCCAACCCGAAAATCCGCAGCCGAGGACCGTGCCCGGCGTCGCCTGACGGCGCTAGGCTAGGGGGGTCGTGCGCGCCCCGATCGAGGAGACCCACAGTCTGCCGCACAGCGAGGAGTCGGAGCGCGCGGTGCTGGCCGCGATTCTGCTCGACGCCGACCGGCACCTGGCGGCTACCTCGACCCGCCTGAAGCCGGAGGACTACTACTTCGAGCGGCATCGGCTGCTGTACGAGGCGATGCTCGCGCTCCAGGAGGCGGACAGCGCGATCGACCTCCGGACGGTGCAGGCGCGGCTGGAGCAACGAGGCCAGTTCGACGCGGCCGGCGGGATGGCGTATCTGGCCACGCTGGAGGTGGATCTGCCCGACCTCGGCCGGGTCGACTCGTACGTCGAGATCATCAAGGAACGGGCCCTGCGCAGACGCCTGATCGATGCCTGCACGACGATCTACAGGACGGCGCTCGACGGCGGTCTCGAGGCGAGAGACGCTCTGGACCGCGCGGAGCAGGCCGTGATGGAGCTGAGCGAGGAGGCGGTGGCGCGGAGCTTCGTGCCCCTCGACCAGGTCTACCGCGAGACCATCGCGCAACTCGAACAGCAATCGGCGGACGATTTCCCCGGCCTGCGCACCGGCTTCGTCGACTTCGATCGCATGACGCACGGTCTCCAGCCGGGCAACCTGGTCATCGTTGCCGGCCGGCCGGGGATGGGCAAGACGAGCCTGGCTCTGAACATTGCGACCCACGTCACGCATGAGGAAAAGAAGGCAGCGGGCTTCTTCTCGCTGGAGATGAGCGAGCGGGAGATCGCCATGCGGGTGTTGTGCTCGACGACCGACATCCCCTTCCACCGGCTGCGGGGCGGTCGGCTCTCGACGCGTGACTGGAGCCGCGTGCACCAGGCGGTAGCAAACGGCCGGGACTCGACCCTCTTCATTGACGACTCCGCCAATCCGTCGCTACTCGAGGTCGCCTCCAAGGCGCGCCGGCTGAAGGCGCAGCACGGCCTCGCGCTCCTGGTCGTGGACTATCTCCAGTTGATGAGCGCGGGGGGCAGGTACGAGAACCGCAACCTGGAGATCGGAGCGATCACGCGCGGCCTGAAGCAACTCGCCAAGGAGCTCGACGTGCCGGTCGTGGCCCTGTCCCAGCTCTCGCGGCTGCCTGAGCGCCGGGGCAAGGACCACCGTCCTCAACTCGCGGATCTCCGGGAATCCGGCAACATCGAACAGGATGCCGATGTCGTCATGTTCGTCTACCGGGAGGAGGTGTATGAGCCCGACGACCCGGATGTGGAAGGCATGGCCCAGTTGATCATCGCCAAGCATCGCAACGGTGAAACGGGGAGCGTGGATCTCGTCTTCATCGGCGACACGACCACGTTCCGCAACTACGACGGCCGCCACGCGCCGCCCGAGGGACCGACCTGACGGGCGCCCGGGTCGAGATCGACGTCGGCGCGCTGGCTGCCAACCTGCGGGTGGTTCGACAGGCCGTCGGTGAGGCAGGAGTATTCGGAGTCGTCAAGGCCGACGCCTACGGCCACGGCGCCGTGGCTGTGGCCCTCGAACTGGAGCGGCTGGGCGTCGACGGGTTGGCGGTGGCCCGCGTGAGCGAGGTGGAGGAACTTCGGCGCGCGGGCGTTCGGAGCACGCTGCTGCTCCTGGGTGGACCGGCTTCGATCGAGGACCTGGAGTGCGCCGTCCGTTGGCACGCGACGCCGGTGCTCACCAGGCGAGAACAGGTCGCCGAGTGGTCGGCCTGGCGACGGCGGTCGTCCGATGGCGGAATCCCCCTCGGTGTCGTGGTCGAGTTGGACACCGGCATGAGCCGCTACGGAGTGCCGCTCGACCAGTGGCCGTCGATGCTCCACGAGCTTCGGGCCGGGTCCGAACTGAAGCTCACGGGCCTGATGTCCCACCTGGCGGAGTCCGAACTGCCGGAGAGCCGCTTCACCGGCGAACAGGAACGGCGGTTCGCCGCCGCCGTGGCGGCGCTCGATCCGGCGGAGCGCCGGAGTGTCTGCGTTCATCTCTCGAACTCGTCCGGCGCGTTCAGACGGGTCGCCGCCCGCTGGAATGCCGTGCGCGTGGGCGGGGCGCTCTACGGGCTTGATCTGGCGGCGCCCGCCGATCCCTTGCCGGCGTCGGGGTTGCGCCCGGTGATGAGCGTGAAGGCGCCCATACTCGATCTTCGGGAGGTGCCGGCCGGAACCGGCGTCGGCTACCGTCGTACCTGGAAGGCGCCGCGTGAGGCGACGATCGCGCTGGTACCGGTCGGCTACGGCGACGGCTTCAGCACCGGCTTCGGCGCCGGCGACGTTCTGGTGCGAGGCGCCCGCTGCCCGATCGCCGGCCAGATCAGCATGGACTCGCTGACCGTGGACGTCACCTGTGTTCCCGAGGTGGCGGTAGGGGACGAGTGCGTGCTGCTCGGCGCGCAGGAAGACGAGCGAATCGGTGTCGCCGAACTTGCCGCTCGCGCCAACGTCGCGGCCTACGAAGTCTGGTGCGGCTTCAGGCGCCGGCTGCCGCGGCTGGTCGTCGGCCTATAGGACCGGCTCGCGCCCGGTGACGCGCCGGAACGCGTCGAGGTAGCGCTCGCGGGTCTCGTTCACGACCTCTGGCGCCAGTTCCGGCGGCGGCGAGGCCTTGTCCCAGCCGGCGCCGGTCACCCAGTCGCGGACCGGCTGTTTGTCGAAGGACACCGGCTCGGTGCCCGGACTCCAGGCCGCGGCGTCCCAGTAGCGCGACGAGTCCGGAGTCAGAACCTCGTCGATCAGCAGCAGTCGGCCGTCGACCAGTCCGAACTCGAACTTCGTGTCCGCCAGGATCAGGCCCCGCTGTGCCGCAAGTTCACGGCCGCGCGTGAAGAGTTCGAGCGTGATCCGGCGCAGCGTTGCCGCCATCTCAGGTCCCACGCCCTGGACGAGGGTGTCGTAGTCGATGTTCTCGTCGTGACCCTCTTCGGCCTTCGTGGCCGGCGTGAAGATGGGCTGGGCCAGTCTCTCCGCCCGCTGCATGCCCGCGGGCAGGTCGTGACCGCAGGCCCGGCCGGTCTCCTGGTATTCCCTGAAGGCGCTGCCGGCAAGATACCCGCGCGCCACGCACTCATAGGGAACCACCTCGGCCTTGCGCACGAGCACGGAACGCCCTTCCAGGAAGTCCGCGTGCCGCTGCAGGTCGGGCGGGTAGCGCCGCACGTCGGTCTCGACCAGGTGATTTGGAATCACGTCTCCCAGCCGATCGAACCAGAAGTTGGTCAGTTGGTTCAGGACCTTGCCCTTGTCCGGAATCTCGGGCGAGAGCACGAAGTCGTAGGCCGACACGCGGTCGCTGGCCACCAGGAGCAGCCGATCGCCCAGGTCGTAAATGTCGCGGACCTTGCCGCGGCGGGGCGCCGGAAGACCCTCGAGAATGCTCATCGCGGCGGGAATGTAGCATGCCGATTCGCCGCTCAGTCGGCCGTCGAAAGTGCCCGCGAGGGCCTAGGAGGCTGCGCGGCAGAAACTGGGTGCACCGGCCTTCTGGCCGGCATCCGGCGCGAAGCGCCGGCTTCCGGTATTTTTGCCGCGCCAGGACCGCAAGGAGCCAATTGTGAGAGATCGGTCGTCCCGGGGAAGCAGTCGGTAGAGCCGGTCCATGCGTTACGACCTCCCGACCTTTCGCGGAGACCTGTTCGGCGCGCTGACGTCGACGGTCGTCGCGCTGCCGGTCGCCCTGGCGCTGGGCGTCGCCTCCGGCATGGGGGCGGTGGCCGGCCCGCTTCTCGATCGCACGTTCTTCACCGAGGAACAGGGACCGCCGGCAGCGGATCGGTACTCGGCGCGCGTCGGCCTCGTGGCACTCAAGGGGACACTCACGGTGGCCTCCTCGAGCAAGTTGGTGGCGGTGATCGGAGGAGACATCAAGGACCACGAAGTGGTGATCTTCGACTTCTCCGAAGCCGTGCATCTGGATGACAGCGCCGCCATGGTGATGCGGCGGCTCTTCGAGGTGGCCTCCGCGGCGCGGACTGAGGTGGTCGTTTGCGGCCTTTCCGGCTCCGTCGCCAGGACCCTGCGGACACTCGACATCGTCCGGGGCATCGCGCAGGACCGGCTGACGGGGACCTTGGATGAGGCGCGAACGGTCGCCTCCGAGCTGCTGAACGAGCGGCCCGCCACGGGATAGGGTGTGGCCGGCCCGACCCGCGGGTTGGGGATCGGGCGGCTCGGGCAGGCGACGCCTGAGGAGTTCGGGGCATAGGGTTGGTGAAACAACCTCGCGCCTCTCGCGTCAAAGAGGGAGACACGATGCGTGGCGGCCGTTGCGGCCGGGACGCGGTCGAAGGAAGGAACGCAGCCCGATGAACTTGTTTCCAGTACAGCGAGTCCTAGCAGCCCGTGGTGGAAGTCCGGGATGCATCGCCGCTCGAATGCAACGCGACTTTCGCCACGGGATGCTGCCGCCCGCGGTGATGATCGCCGCGCTCTGTGGCGTTCTCATCCTGCTTGCGGCGTCGATTTCGCCGGCGGGAGCGCAGGTGCGGGTGGGCTCGACCTGGATCACCCAGCCGGTCACGCCCGATCTGGACATTGTGGACCGGCAGCTTCGGCTCGACCTGGACGAGGCGATTGCGATCGCCCTGCAGAACAATCTCGGTCTGCTCGTGCAGCGCTACCAACGGTCCCAGTCGCTGTTCCGGATCAATCAGGAGTACGGCCTCTACGACCTGGTGGTTGGAGTCAACGGCAATGTGAACAGCGACAGTCGTCCGTCCGCCTCCCAGCTTGACGGCGCCACCGTGACCAAGAACGAGACGATTACGGCGAACGTGGAGTTGCGGCAGCCGATCTCGTCCGGCGGCGATTTCACGATCAACTTCCAGAACAGCCGCTCCCAGTCGAACTCCCGCTTCTCCGACATCAACCCCAGTCTGCGGTCCAGCCTGGAGGTCGCCTTCAACCAGCCTCTGCTCAGGAACCGCGGCAAGCAGATCACGGAGCGCAATCTCGCGGTGGCGCGGCTGAACAGCGACATCAGCCTGGAAGATCTCGAGGTTCAGGTGGTCGACATGGTGCAGACCGTGGCAAACGGCTACTGGGCTCTGGTCGAAGCGCAGGAGCAGCTCAAGGTCGCGGAGGAGAGCCTGGCCCTGGCCGAGGAACTCCACGAGATGAACCGCATCCAGATCGAGGTGGGCACGCTGGCGCCGCTTGAACTCGTGCAGAGCGAGGCCGGTATCGCCACCCGGGAGGAGGAGATCATCCGTGTGCAGGCACAAATCCAGGATGCGGCGGACGAACTCAGACGGCTGCTCAATCTGGACGAGGACTCGTTCTGGGATCTGGAGATCCTGCCGACCACCTCGCCGGAGATTTCCCGCGTCGCCATCGACCTGGAGGCTTCGCTGAGCTGGGCGCACGACCGGCGAGCCGAGATCGACCGGGAGGAGCTTCGGATCGCGTCCCTGTTGATCGACGCGGGTTTTCTGAAGAACCAGATGCGGCCCGACCTCAACCTGAGCGTGAGCTACGGGCGCAACGCGCTCGGCGGCGAGCGGATGACGTGCGAGCGGCCAGGTACGCCCAGCATCGCCGACCTGTTCTCTGCGTGCCCTGAGGAGTACGTCCGTTCCGACTCGCTCGACTACTTCTCGACCGTGGGCCAGCTCTACACCGGAATCCTGGGACAAGTGTTCGAGGGCTGGAATGTCGGCCTGAACTTCTCGAAGCCGCTCCAGAACCGGTCGGCCAAGGCGCAGAGCCGGATCGCCGAACTGGCGCTGGACCAGGGGCGGCTCGAACTCCAGGACGTCATGCTCTCGATCCGCACCGAAGTCCGTACCGCCTCCCGCGCGGTGGAGACCGCGGGCAAGCAGATCGACTCCGCTCGGGTGTCGCGAGAGTTGGCGGAAAAGAACCTCGACGCCGCCCAGAAACGCTACGAGAACGGACTCTGGACGAGCTTTCAGGTGCTCGAGATTCAGGAAGATCTGACCGCGGCGCGAAGCCGCGAAGTCGCGGCGGTCACGGGTTACCGGCGGGCCTTGCTGGCCTACTTCAAGGCGATCGGCATGCTGCTCGACCAAGAGGGCATCGAACTCGTCGACGACGCCGAAGCCGACAGTTGACGCACGCCGGAGAGCGGCGCTGGTGCCGGAGGTGGGAGTCGAACCCACACGCCCGTGAAGGGCGGGGGATTTTGAGTCCCCTGCGTCTGCCATTCCGCCACTCCGGCATGGAAATCCGCACCCCTTGGGGGGTGCCGCGGCGACGGTGGCGCAGAGTAGCACCGCCACGGTGCAACTTCCAGTGCTGGAGCTGCAAAGTCCGCGCCTTCAACGACTTAGAGCCGGCGGCTCTAAGTAGGCGCAAATGGAGCGGGAACGGCAGTGCTTTCCAATCCTGAAATGAGCGTGAACGGGACCGTCATGGAGAGTCGAGTCGGGTCGGTCTCGGGGTAGTTCTGGGGCGGCAGACGGTTCTGCACCGTCTGCCGCCTAGGGTAGCGCCCGCTGCGATGCCGCGGCGGTAGCGGGCGTTGTGTTCCGGCCTGGGCCGATGGTGGTGTGCGGTGTATGGCATCGGGCTGCGCGGTCTGCGGTTCAGGCGCTCCGGCGCCGGTGGGGATCGGACTCCCGGTCGATGAGTTCGAAGAGTCTGGCACGAGCCAGCTTGAGGGCGATCGCGGCGTCGAGGTCGCTCGTGGCGCCGGCTTGGTCTTCGAGGGCGGCGATGGTGACGCCGGGCCTGAGGTGCCGCTCCGCGTCCGGCAGGGACTTGAGCTTCTCGAACGGCGTCATGGTGTCCTGGTAGCGGTAGCGTTTCCTGGTGCGGCCCTTGCTGTCGGTGACCTCGGTGGGAAACAGGCACGGGCGATGGAAGTTGAGGAAGGGGGTGAGCACATCGCATGCGAAGACGTTGATCTCGCGGGCGAAGAGCTTGGGGATGTGCCGGTATCCGAACTGGCGCCGGATCACGTTGCCGTTCTTGCTCTCGACCAGGGCGTTGTCGTTGGTGTGCCGGCTGCGGGACTTGGTGAACTCGGGGACGTGCAGTTGGTTGAGCATCTCGGCGACCTTGCGGTTGATGTACTCGGAGCCGTTGTCGGCGTGGAAGCCCAGCACCTTGAAGGGGCAGGACTCGATGAGCTCCTTGAGCACCGGCACGAGACACCGTTGGGAGATGGCCCGTACCGTCGCCACGTGCTCCCACTGCAACACCTCGTCCACGAGGTTGATGTGGTACACGCCCTTCTCGCCGTCTTTGTCCCCTTGGTGCACCGTGTCCACCCGCAGGTAGCCCGGCTTCCCCTCCGGCTGGGGCTTGCGTCGTTCCCCGATCCCGACCGCGGTCGACCGCGTCTTCTTGAAGCTGGTGCGGCGCCGCCGGTAGGCGGTCGACTTGCGCAGGTTGTAGAACTGGCCGTTCGAGATGGTCGCCAGGCGCTCGAAGCGCTCGTCGGCGTACTCCTCGAACATCCGCCGCATGACGGCGCGCGTCGCGTGTCCGCACACTTGGCCCAGTGCCGCATCGACCTCGGCCAGAAGCCCGATGTCGGCCTTCGTGTAGCGCCGCCTGAACGCGTGAGGCGGCTGGCCGCGGCGGTCGCGAACGCTGCCGGTCTCCCGGTGCTGCCGGATCAGCCGCGTCACCTGCGACTCGGATTTCCCGATCATCTTCATCAGGTAGCTCCGGATCACGCCCTTGTCGCGCCTCGGAAGCGCCCAGTAGCGGAACTTGACCAGCGTCTCACGGACGAACTCGTAGCTCGATCCGCGGTCCACCAGCACGAAGTCCACCGACTCGTTGCCGGACAGGAAACTGCGGACCTCGACAAGACTCTGAAGTCGGCGTGTCTGGAGCGTCACAATCATCCTCCGATGATCCCCGATCCCAACGGCTCACGCTCACCTCTCGTTGGATTGACGACCCACGCTCACGCTCACTTCTCATTGGACAGCGCTACGGCTTGACGTTCTGAGCGCTCTCGGCTACAATTCGCGCCCGTTAACTGTGTGGCTATCCATAACTTGGAGATATCCAGACCAGCAACTGGCGGCCGATCCAGGAACTGCATTCAAGGTTCCGACGATGTTTGCCGAGGCGGGCAACTATCACGTGTCTGAGCGGGTTTCGTGCAAGGGGGTTCAGAGTGTTCCGAGTCGGTGAGAAGGTCGTATACCCCAACCACGGCGTGAGCGTGGTGGAACTCATCGCGTTGAGCGCCCCGGACGGCGGGGAGAAGCAAACCTACTACCACCTGCGGGTGCTGGGCAACGATTCGAAGGTGATGGTGCCCGAGGAGAATCTGGACCGGGTGGGCCTGCGGCGCCTGGCCAAGTCGCGGGAGATCAACGACCTGCTGCGGTTGATCGAGGACGGCAACATCGACGTCTACAAGGACTGGAAGGGCCGCTACAAGCAGAACCTCGACAAGATGCGGACCGGTTCCCTGACCGACGCCGCCCAGGTGCTCAAGAACCTGCGCCTGGTGAGTCAGAAGAAGAGCCTGTCGTTCCGCGAGAAGAAGATGTACGAGAAGGCGCGGTACTTCATCGTCAGCGAGGTTCTGCACGTCAGAGAGGTCGGCGAAGAGGAAGCCGAGGTGCTGGTCGAGAAGGCGCTCACGGGCAGCCTCGAGAAGATTTCCAAGGCCATGGCCAGTTGAGACTCTCGCGCCGCGGCGCCTCCTGAGGACCAGGACCGCCTGGATTCGACGGGCAGGCGGTTCAGCAGGGAATCTTCAGCCGCCAGGGCTGGTGTAGAGCGTGACAAAGTTCCTCGTCATTCTGATTGCCCTGCTGGTGGCATGGATGTGGATCTCGCGGATCGTCCGCGGGCTGCTGCGCTCGCCGCGAGCCGCGGAGGCGCGTTCTTTTCTGCGCCTGCTCCAGGTATTGCAACGATCCGCCGGCGGTACTCCCGGTACGGGCCGGACCGGCGCGAAGTCGGGTGCGCGCGGTACCGCCGGTAGTTCCCCGTTCGGGGCCTCCGAAGACGACTCCGGGGGGGCTCGCGGCCCCGGACGGCCAAGCGCACTGCTTCGGTGCCGGCGTTGCGGCGTTCACGTGCCTGAAGCTCAGTTGACCGCCGGCGTATGCGGCAATTGTGTCGAGGAGGACCGGGCCGGCCGTGAGGCTGCGCCGCAGAACGGAACGAAGTGAGTTCGGCGGCGCAGCCGCGGGATGCCGGGACCGGCGCCGCCGGAGGCGAGTACGCCGAGGTCGCGGTGCCGCTGCCGCTGCCGGATCCCCTGACCTACAGCGTGCCCAGGCGCTGGAGCAGCCTGGCCCGAGTCGGCGTCCGCGTGCGGGTACCCGTGGGCAAGCGGCGCTTGACAGGCTGGATCGTGGGCCTTCCGGCCCGCCCCCCGGCCGGCGTCGAAACGCAACTGCGCCCGATTGAATCGGTCGTCGACCTGGAACCGGTCCTGCCGGACGACCTGATGGAAATCGCCCGTTTCGCCTCCTCCTACTACGCCGCGCCGATCGGCGAAGTACTGAGGGCGATGGTCCCCGGCCAGCTCACTGGCTGGGGCGACCGGCGCGTGGAACTCACCAACCGCGGTGCGCTCCACGATTGCCGCGACCCGCTGAGTCAGGCCCTGCAAAGACTGCTTCTGGATCAAGGCCGCCTGACGCTGGCGACGATCTGGAACGAAATGGGAGAGGCGACGCTCTTCGATCGGATCGAGAACTGGCGGGAGAGAGGCCGGATCAGACTGTACGCATCCGGTAGCCGGAGTTCCCGCTACAGTGCGGCCGTCGAACTGCCGGCGGGGGACCGCGAAGCCCAGCTTCAGGCCTGCGGGCGATCTCCGGCGGGACGCCTCGTGGTCGAGTACCTCGCGGAACTGAACCGGCCGGCGACGCTGGAGGAGCTCCGCGCCCAGACCGGTGCTTCGGCAGCCGTTGTCCGGCGCCTGGCTCGACTTGGCGTTCTGCGCTCCTTTACCCAGATCGAGACGATGGATCTGGCCCGCCATCGCCTGGCCGGTGATGACGCGGCGGAGCCGATCGAGCTGCGCCCTGACCAGGCCGTCGCCGCCGACGAACTCGTGGCCGCGGTCCGGCGCCGGCGTTTCCAGCCCTGCTTCCTGGGCGGCATCACCGGATCCGGAAAGACCGAGGTCTACCTTCGAGCGGCTCGGGCGGCGGTCGAGGAGGACCGGTCCGTCATCGTTCTGGTGCCGGAAATCGCTCTGGTGCCGGCGCTCGCGCGGACCTTGAAGCAACGCTTCGGGGACCTGGTCGCGCTGTTGCACTCGAATCTCGGCAGCGCCGAGCGCCATCAGGAGTGGGAGCGCATCCGCGGCGGCGAATGCCGGGTCGTCATCGGTCCTCGGTCGGCGGTCTTTGCTCCGGTTCAGAACCTGGGCCTGATCGTCGTCGACGAGGAGCAGGACACGGCCTACAAGCAGGACACGCGTCCGCGGTACAGCGGCCGGGATCTGGCCCTTGTGCGGGCCCGCTCGTGTTCGGCGGCCGCGGTGCTGGTCTCCGCGACACCGAGTCTTGAAACCCGCTTGAACGTCGAGCGCGGTCGGTATCGCCACCTCCGGCTCACCGCCAGGGTCGGATCGGGTTCGCTTCCCGAACCGATCCTGGTCGACCTCCGCAATGAGGCCGGGGCCGCCCGCCGGCCGGGGGACGTGATGTTCTCCGGGTCCCTGATCGACCAGATCACACACAGCCTGGAGCGGGGAGAGCAGGTGATCCTGCTGCGCAATCGGCGGGGCTACTCGCCGCAACTGCTGTGTCGCGCCTGCGGCGAAAACATGCCCTGCGAGGACTGCGGCTTGCCCAAGAGCTACCACCGCCGGGACGGCAGGCTGGTCTGCCACTACTGCGGCGCTCGTGAGGAAGCGCCGCGGCTCTGCCCGGGCTGCGGAGAGGACGCCCTTCAGCCGATCGGCGCCGGCACGGAGAGGGTGGAGGAGGAGGTCCTGGCGCGGTTTCCGGGGGCTGTCGTGGACGTGTTGGACCGGGACGCGACCCGGCGCGTCGGAGGCCCCGCTGCCGTCCTGGAGAGGTTTCGCAGCGGGCGCACACAGATCCTGATCGGCACCCAGATGGTGTCCAAGGGACACCACTTCCCGGACGTCGCACTCGCGGCGGTGCTCACGGCGGACTCCTACCTCGGGTTCCCGGATTTTCGGGCCGCGGAGCGCAGCTACGCGCTGCTCACGCAGCTCGCCGGGCGGGCCGGTCGAGGCGAACGCCCGGGCCGGTTCGTGATCCAGACGTACCATCCGGACCACTATGCGATCCAGGCGGTACTGAACGGAGATGACGAGGCCTTTGCCAGCCAGGAGATGCGGTTTCGCCGGGTGTTCCACTACCCGCCGTTCACACGCATGGTCCAGGTCGTGGTCCGTGATCGTGAACGGGAACGCGGTTGGGAACGGATCAGGGAGCTTGCAGGGGCCGCCCGGGCCCACGCGCTGGCCGCGGGCGTGCGCTTTTCGGGACCCGCGCCGGCGCCGCTTGAGCGCCTCAAGGGACAGTGGCGGTTTCAGTTCCTGATGCGCTCCGCCAGCGGCGCCGACGTGCGGCGGCTGGCCGGTGCCGTCGCGCCGGCGCCGGCCGCGGACCTTACCGTCGATGTTGACCCCCAGGACCTGATGTGACGATGGCGGAGAAGAGCGGCGGCCACCGCGAAGAGACGGTCGAGTGGGTGGAGAAGCCCGTTCCCGATTCCACCGCACGACTCCTGGAAGCGGGATACGGGCTGCTTGCCGCTCCGCTCGCCCGCAGGGGGGTGCAGACGGAGGGGGAGGCTGAGACCTTCCTCAGACCGCACCGCCGCGGCCTGCACGACCCGTTCCTGCTCAAAGGGATGCAGGAGGCGGCCGGGAGGGTGCATGCCGTCTGCCGCGACCGCGGCGCCGTCGCCGTAGTGGGGGACTACGACGCGGACGGAGTGAGCGCCTGTGCGCTGCTCACCGCCGTACTGCGCGCCCTGGGCGCCGATGCCGTTCCGATCCTGCCGAACCGGCTGACGGAGGGATACGGCTTTCAGGTCCTTCAGGTCGAGAAGGCGAAGCGCGCGGGCGCCTCGCTGATCGTCACGGTGGACTGCGGAACGACCTCGAACGAGGCGGTGGAGGAGGCGATCAGGCAGGGAATGGACGTGGTCGTGACCGATCATCACGTCGCCGGAAGCGATTTTCCGTCCCAGGCGATCCAGGTCAATCCTCAGCAGGACGGCTGTACGTATCCCTTCCGCCACCTCTGCGGCGCCGGACTTGCGTTCAAGCTGGCGCAGGCCGTCTTTCGCCTCAGCGGCCGCGAGGCGCCCCTGGCTGCGCTTCTGCGCGTGGCGTGCCTCGGGACGATCGCGGATGTGGTGCCCCTGGTGGGCGAGAACCGCGTCATCGCCGCGCTCGGCCTGCAGGCGCTGTCGCAGTCACGGTCGCCGGGGCTCCAGGCCCTGATGCGCGTCGCTCGCATCCAGGGCGCGGTGTCGTCCACGGAAGTCGCCTTTCGGTTGGGGCCGAGGCTCAATGCTGCCGGCCGGCTGGCCAGTGCCGATCTGGCGCTGAGCCTGCTGTTGACCCGGGACAAGGCCGAGGCGGACCATCTCGCGGGGCAACTCGACTCTCTGAACCGCCAGCGGCAGGGCGAAGAACGGCGGGTGGTGGAGGAGGCCACCGAGGCGCTCTCGGCCGGCGGGAGGAGGCCCGGGATCCTCATGGCCTGGAGTCAGGAATGGCATCGGGGCGTCGTCGGCATTGCCGCCGGGCGCCTTGCCCGCGAGTTTCATCGTCCGGTGATCCTGCTGGGAGTCGATGGCGAGATGGGCACCGGCTCGGGTCGCAGCATCCCCGGTGTCGATCTCCACTCCTTCATGACCGGTTTCGAGGCGCGGATGGAGCGGTTCGGAGGGCATCCCCAGGCTATCGGCCTGTCGGTGGACGTTTCCGAACTGCCGGCTCTGAAGGCCGAGATGGAGGAGGCTGCCGATTGGGCGCCCGAGGTGCTCGTGCGGCGGCGGGAGTATGAGCTGAACCTGTCTCCGGAACAGGTCGAGCCGGGTCTGTTCCGCGAGCTGTCGCAGTTGGAACCGCACGGTGAAGGGAATCGCCGGCCGCTGATCCGGCTCGGACCGCTGGAACGGAGCGGTCCGGTGCGTGAGTTCGGCAAGGACCACGTCAAACTGCTTGTCAAGCGCGGGGGAAGTCGGGGTTCCGAGTCCGGCCGAACCGTGCAGTTGCTCGGCTGGGGCTGGCGGGAACGGCTGGCCGACCTGGACGGACTCTTCGAGGTACTCGGGGCACTGGAATGGGATACGTACGCCCGCGGTCTCGTGGTCAGGGTCGAGGACGCGAGGCGACTTGCGCGCGCATCGGGGACCGGAACCGACAGCGCCAAGTAGACTTGGCCCATGAACACCGAGACGCCCCCCGGGCCCGGCGGGGCATCCCCTTCGCCCGAATCCGAGCCGCGCCAGGACTCCGTCTACCGGCCAGGAGGGCGGAAGGATGCGGGCTTCGGGCGGCGGCGGCAAGTCCGCACGCGGCTTGTGAGGGCGTTCTTGCTCGTGGTGCTGATTGCCGGCGTCGGCGGGTTGGCCTCGGTCTTCCTGAGTGGACGGCAGGAGAGCACGGTCGTCGTCGCCGACGAGGGGGCCGAGGAGGCTACGGGTGCGGACGAGGCCGCGGTCCCGGGCGAAGAGACCGTCCAGCTCAGCGCTGAGCAGTTCGAATCGACGCTCGAGCGTGAGGGCGTGGAAGTGTTCCGCATTCGGGGCGCCCGGACGAGTTCCGACGACCAGGGCAACGTGCTGCTGAAGGAGGTCGAGGTCGACTATCCGCGCGGAGATGACCACTACCGCCTGCACGCCGACGGCGCGACCTACAACGAGGTCACGAAGGCGACCCATCTGGAGGGCGCGGTGTCGCTTCAGGGCACCAACGGCCTCGTAGTCGACACGGACTGGATGGACCTCGCCGAGGGCGGCCTGGTTCTGACGGCGGCCGACGACAGCGGGTTCACGTTCGAAGGCATCACGGCGGTCGGCGACGGCTTGCGGGTCGACTTCCGTCGGGAAGTGGCGAACCTCACGGGCGGAGTCCGGGTGACCGGCGCCGCGGCAACGAGCGAGACGGGCGATTCGCGGCAGCCGCTGTCCCTGAGCGCCGAGAGGCTGGAGTATCGATGGCGTGAGGGACGGATGAGGGCGACCGGCGGCGCCGCGATGGAGTTCGGCGATTCGCCCGAGCCGCTGTCCCTGACCGGCGAGACGCTGGAGTACCGCTGGAGCGAGGGGACCCTGACCGCGCGGGGCGGCACCACGACGCGGTTCGGCGACCTGAACCTCGCGGCGCGTTCACTGACGCTCGCCCTGGCCCAGGAAGCCGGCGATGCGCCGACCTCACTCGAGGCTCGTGGGGCGGTTCTGCTGCAGGCGCCTCTCGGAAGTGGCGGGCTCAGGACGGAGGATGGCGAGACGGACGCGGAAGGCGGGACGCTGATTCTGATCGGCAATGCGCTGGACGTTGGATTCGACCCGGATCAACTACCGAGCCGGCTGGTGTTGAGCGGTCCGAACAGGGGCGGCCCCGGCGTGCTGCGAATCGACTATGCGGATGGGTCCCGGCGCCGGCTTCGGGCGCAGGTGCTTGCCTTCACCTTCGTCGACGGCGTGCCGTCCGAGTTCGAGTCGCGCGGGAGCGTCGTGCTCGACGAGCGGGTTCCAGAGCGGGAACAACCTCTGCGAGTCGCTTCGAGCAGTATCGCCAATGGCCGTTTCGACAGCGACGGCGCTCTGGCGGAGTTGGTCCTGGAAGGCAATGTCGAACTGACGGATCGGCGCCGCGAGCCGGTGCGTGCGTTCGCGGACCGCGCCGCGATCGATCCCTCGACCGGGCGGGTCGAGTTCTTCGGGGAACCGGGGAAGCTCATCCTCGCCGATGGGGAACTCGAAGCACCCCGCATCGTGTTCGACCAGGCAACGGCCTGTTCCGAAGCGAGTGGGGGCGTGGCGATCACCTTTCGGGGCGCGGACGAAGACGGAAGAGGCGCCCTGCCCCTTGCCGGCGCAGCGCCAGCCGATGGTCCGTCGACGATCCGATCGCAGGAGGCCCTGCTCTGCGACGAGGACGGCAGCCTGTTCCGGGGAGAAGTCGAGGCGCTTGTCGGTGAGTACGATCTCGCGGCCGCACAGCTCCGGGTCAGCGGGGATCGCAAGCGTCTCTTGGCGAGCGGCAACGTTCGCACGATCTGGCGCGAGGCGCCGGGGCTCGCGCCGACGGACGCGGGAGAGCCGGAGGTCGACGCTCCTTCCGAGGAGTGGCTGGTGGTTTCGGAGAGGCTGAGCTTCTCCGAGGACGACGGTGAGTTGCGCTACAGCGGCGGGACCTCGGCCGCCCTGGGAGACCAGCGCCTGAGCTGCGACGAGTTGACGGTCGAGACGGCGGCGGCGAACGGTGATTCGGAGGATGTCCAGACGCGGGCGCTGTACTGCCTGGGGAACGCTCGACTCGAGGATGCCGCCCAGGACCTGTCGGCCGACGCCGACCGGGTCGTGTATGTGGTAGCGGATCGCCTGATCCGGCTCACCGGCGGCGTCGTCATCCACAGGGGAGGGGATCTCCTGAGAGGGTCGCGCCTGATCTACTGGCTCGATGAGGGCCGCTACGAGATGGGGCCGTCCGGCAGCGCGGTTGCCGGCGCCGGCAACCCGTGACCGAGCGGCCGGCATCAGGCCATCGCATCCGCACGCAGGATGTGCGGAAGGTCTATCGGGGGCGACCAGTCGTCCAGGACGTGTCGGTCGAGGTCGGCCAGGGCGAAGTCGTGGGTCTGCTCGGACCGAACGGCGCCGGCAAGACGACCACGTTCTACATGGTCGTGGGCTTGACTCGACCGGACGCCGGCCGCGTCTTCCTCGATGACGTCGACATCACCGACCTTCCCATGTACCTGCGCGCGCAGCAGGGCATCAGCTACCTGCCGCAGGAACCCTCTGTGTTTCGGCGTCTTTCGGTCGAAGGCAACCTGCGCGCGGTGTTCGAGACGCTCGGCCTGGGCCGCGCCGAGCAGCGCCGCCGGATCAACCAGTTGACATCTGACTTCGATCTCGTAGCTGTACGGCGCTCGAAGGGGAACCAGCTTTCCGGCGGCGAGCGGCGCCGGCTCGAGATTGCCCGCGCGCTCGCGATCAGTCCCAGCTTCATCCTTCTCGACGAACCGTTCGCCGGAATCGATCCGATCGCGGTACTCGACATCCAGGCGATCATCCGGCAGCTTCGTGACATGGGCATCGGCATTCTGATCACGGATCACAACGTGCGGGAGACCCTCAAGATCACGGACCGCGCCTACATCATCAACGACGGCAGGATCCTGCGCACCGGGACGCCGGCGGAACTCTCGGCCGACCCGACGGTCCGGAAGATCTACCTCGGCGCCGAGTTCACGCTCTAGGTGATAGCGTCACCTTGGCATTGGTTTTGCTGGAACGCCGTTAGCACGCGGCCAGACACCGAGCGCGGTGGCACGGTGCGACGGCTTCAAGCGGGACCGGCCTGGCCCCAGGAACCGCTGCCGTTCGAACGCGATCATGGTGCTCCAACAGAGGCTCTCGCTCAAGCTGGCCCAACGGCTGGTCATGACGCCGGCGCTGCAGCAGGCGATCAAGCTGCTGCAGATGACCCGCCTCGAGATCGAGGGCGTGCTCAACCAGGAAATCGTCGAGAACCCGGTGCTCGAGGATGGCCGCGAGGATGGCGAGGACGGCGAAGATGAGGATCCCGAAGAGGCAGCTTCCGCGGAGACTGCCGAAACGACGAAGGTCGATGCTCCCGCGGCGCCGGGCGACGAGACGGCGAAGTTGAACGGCGCCGAGGAAGGCGCGGAGGTCGACACTCCCGACCCCGCGGCCGCGGACGAGCCTTCGATGGGGGACATCGACCTCGACGCGTACTTCAACGACTACCTCGGGTCTGACTCGACGGTCGCGAACACCTTCGAGAGCCGGGAGATTTGGCGGTTCGAGAACAGCATCAGCCGCGAGCCGGACCTCTACGATCATCTGCTCTGGCAATTGCGCATGTCAGACGCATCGCCGTTCCTGCGGGAGGTAGCCGAGTTGGTGATCGGCAATGTCGACGCGGAAGGCTTCCTGCGGGCGTCGGTCGAGGAGATTCAACTCATGGGCGCCGAGGAATGGGAGGCGGAGCGCTACCGCTCCGAGGTCGCCAGTGCCCGGGAGATGAACGAAGCGCTGAGTACCGGCGAGCAGCACAACGGCGGCGCGCCCTCAGCTCCAGAAGCGCAGGTGCCGGAGTTGGCGCCCGGTCCGGTTCCGGTACCCGGGTATCGCCTCGAGCTGGTGGAGCGGGCGCTGGAGTTGGTCCGGAGTCTCGATCCGCCCGGCGTGGGGTGGCATTCGCTGCAGGAGTGTCTGCTGGCGCAACTCAAGGCAAAGGACGCCACGGAGGGACTGGCCTACCGCATCGTCGACGAATGTTGGGCGCCGTTCACTCGACGGCAGTTCCGGCTCATCGCGCGCCGCTTGCGTACTCCGTTGGCGCAACTCGAGGCGCCGGTCGAAGAGATCAAGGCGCTTGAGGTGCGACCGGGCCGGCAGTTCTCGAATGAGCGCGTAGAGTACGTCGAGCCCGACGTGGTTGCGGTCAAGACTGGTGGCGAGTGGGCGATCCAGTTGAACGACGACGGCCTGCCCAAGTTGCGGATCAGCGGCGCCTACCGCAGCATGCTGCGACGAATGCAGCGGGACGGCAACCAGGCGGAGGCGCGGGACTTCCTCAAGGACAAGATGCGTTCGGCGATGTGGCTCATCAAGAGCCTTGACCAGCGTCAGAGAACGATCTACAAGGTCGCGGAGTCCATTCTGCGGCAGCAGCGGAGGTTCTTCGACCACGGTCTCGACGAGCTGCGGCCCATGGTGCTGCGTGACGTGGCCGACGACATCGGCATGCACGAGTCGACGGTGAGCCGCGTGGTGTCCAACAAGTACATTCACACGCCGCGCGGCCTGTTTGCGATGAAGTTCTTCTTCCACAGCGGCATCGACCGCCACCGGGGCGGAGAGATCTCCTCGTTGACGGTGAAGCGCATGCTGAGTGACTTGATCGGCGACGAGGACGGCCGGCGGCCGCTATCGGATTCGGCGCTGACACACGAGCTCCAGCAGGACGGCATCAACATCGCCCGGCGAACTGTCGCCAAGTACCGGGATGAACTCGGTATTCCATCCTCGACCGATCGCAGACAGATTTTCTGAGACAGGGGTACAAGGGGGACCGCCGAACCAAGATGGATCTGTCAAGTCTGGCGAAGCCGCAACTGATCTTCTCCAATGTCGAGGCCACGAGCCGCGACGGCGCACTGCGAACTCTGACCGAGCGGATCTGCCGTGTCCTCGGCCTCTCGGACCCGGATGAGGTCCTGTCCGCCCTGCGGGAGCGGGAGGAGTTGGGCTCGACGGCCGTGGGCGGCGGTATGGCGATTCCGCACGGACGGATCCGCGGTCTGCGGGACATCGTGCTGGCGGTAGCGGTGTCGAAGCGCGGTGTCGACTACGGCGCCGATGACGGCGTTCCGGTCCGCTTCTTCTTCGTACTGCTTTCTCCCCGCGAGAGCGCCGGCAACCACCTCAAGGCCCTGGCAGCCATTTCGGAGTGGGTGAGCAGCGGCGGCCGCGAGCGCCTGCGCAGGGTGTCCAGGCCGCAGGAGATCTACGAGCTGCTTTGCGCCAACGGGCGTGCCTGAGTTGCCAGTCCGTCTGTTCGTGATCACCGGCCTTTCGGGCTCGGGCAAGAGCACGGTTGCCCGGTGCTTCGAGGACCTCGGTCATCACTGCATCGACAACCTGCCTCTGCCTCTGCTGAGGCACCTTGTCCGCGAGCCGGCCACGGCCGCACCGGGACTCGAGGCGATCGTGCTGGTCACGGACCTGCGCACTCCCGGCCTCGCGGAGGAACTGCCGCGCCTGCTCGACGAAGCGGATCCGGACCTGGTCGAGCCGGTGCTGATCTTTCTGGACAGCTCCGAGGACGTGCTGGTCCGCAGGTACTCCGAGACCCGGCGGCGGCATCCGCTGACCGGTGAGGGGGAGCGCGTGATCGACGGCATTCGGCGCGAGCGGGAGATGCTCCTGGAGCTTCGCGGGCGCGCCTCGCGCGTGTTCGACACCACGGATTCGACGATCCACGAACTCCGGGCCGCGATCTACAACGAGTTCGCCTCAAGCGATGCGGGTGGTCTGACCGTCAACATCCTCAGTTTCGGCTTCAAGTTCGGCGTCCCTGCGGGTGTCGACCTGATGTTCGACGTCCGGTTCTTGCCGAACCCGTACTTCGTCGCCGAACTGCGGGAGAAGCCGGGGACCGACCCGGCGGTTCAGGGTTTCCTGCACGAGCATGAGGCTTTCGGCGAACTGGTCGACCGGCTGGAGAGCCTTCTGGCCTATCTCCTGCCGAGATTCCGGGACGAGAACCGGAGCTACCTGACCGTCGGTATCGGCTGTACCGGCGGTCGGCACCGGTCGGTCGCGGTCTCGGAAGCCGTGGCGGACCGGCTCGCCGCCGACGCCTGGCAGATCCGTTTGCAGCACCGGGACGTGGACCGTCACCGGTCGCGGGCGGCGAGCGCCCCGTGACCGTCCCGGTGCTCATCGTTTCGCACGGTGACCTCGCTCAGCGATTGCTCGACTCCGCGCGTGCCATTTCCGGCCAGGATCGCGACACCTGTCCGGTACCGGTCTACGCGCTCTGCGTCGACTGGTGCGCCGACGCCGCCGAGGCAGCGGACCTCATCGAGGCCAGGGTCCGGCGGCTCGAGGAGGAACACGGAGCGGGCGTTCTGATCCTGACCGAGATGTTCGGTGACACGCCCTCCAACTGCGCGCTGCGGGCGTCGGGGGTAGCGAACGCCGCGGTCGTGACCGGCGTCAACCTGCCGATGGTGCTCAGCCTCTGCTGCGAAGCGCCGGATCTCGACCTGCCGGACCTGGCGGACTGGATCTGGAGCAATGGACGCAAGAGCATCCAGCTCGCCGTGAGCGGCTGTACGCGGGCGCCGAAGTGACGGAACGAGTGGTCGAGGTCGTGAACGAGCTGGGCCTGCACGCGCGCGCGGCCGCCAGGCTGGTGCAGACGGCAAAGCAGTTCCGGTCCGACGTGGTGTTGCGAGTGGGCGGCCGCGAGACCGAGGCGCGGAGCATCCTCGGGGTCTTGCTGCTGGGGGCCGGACGGGGCGCCAGGTTGACCGTTCGCTGCCTGGGTGAGGACGAGCAGGCCGCGATGGCGGCGGTCTGCGACCTGATAGAGACCCGGTTCGGCGAGGATTCATGAACGGACCGGACAACACGAAACCGCAGGAGACCCTTCAGGGGGCCGGCGCCGCGCCAGGTGTCGCGATCGGCCCCGCGGTCTGCCTTCGCGGCCACGGTGTCGAGGTGCTCCGGGTAACGATCCGGAGGGGCGGCCTGGACCGCGAGGTCGAGCGTTTCGGCGCGGCCGTACGCGCGGTGGAGGCGGAACTCGAGGCCACCGAGAGCCGTATCGCCGAGACCTTCGGCAGTGACCTGGCCTCCATCTTCCATGCCCACTCGGTGATCCTGCGAGATTCATCCTTCGCCCGCCGCATCGATCAGGTGATCCGCCGCGACGGGGTCAATGCGGAGTGGGCGGTACAGGCCGTGGCCGACGACCTTGGCGAGAAGTTCGCCCAGGTCAAGAGCCAGCACCTGCGCGAACGGGGCGAGGACCTTCGCGACGTCACCCGCTACCTTCTCCGGGCACTGGCAGGGAAGAGATCTTCGCCGGGCGGCGGCGAGGACTTCGACCGCAACGTGGTCGTCGTCAGTCATGAGTTGACGCCGGACGAGGTATTGCGCCTGGGACGCCGCGGGGCGGTGGGATTCGCGATCGAGGTCGGCGGCGCCAACTCGCACACCGCCATCGTTGCGCGTGCGCTGGACGTCCCGTTGGTGACCGGCATCGTGGACATCACGAACCGCGTTGCCGACGATGACCCGGTGATCGTGGATGGGGAAGAGGGACGTCTGACTCTCCATCCCACGCCGGAGACGCTGGACCAGCACCGCAACCTTCAACGCCGGCGGCGGCGGCACGAGGAGGCGCAGTCGACTGCCGCCAGAGATCTGGCGGCCCGAACCGTCGACGGGGCGGAGGTCGAGCTGCTGGCCAACGTGGAGTTGCCCGAGGAACTCGACGACGTGCGGCGGTTCGGCGCCTCCGGCATCGGCCTCTACCGAAGCGAGTTCCTCTATCTCGAGAAGAGCCCCGAGCTGCCCTCCGAGGAAGAGCACTTGGCCGTGATCCGGCAGCTCCTGGAGACGTTGGCGCCCCAGCCGGTCGTGGTGCGGACCTTCGACCTCGGCGGCGGCAAGGTGGCGCGCGGCCTGGTTCCGCAGGACGAGGAGAACCCGGTGCTGGGTCAGCGCGGCATTCGACTGACCCTGGCGCGCCCGGATGTGTTCCGCGTCCAGTTACGCGCCCTGTTCCGCGCCGCGCCCTTCGGCAACCTGCGCATCATGGCCCCGATGGTGACCACGGTCGATGAGATCCGGGCGTTGCGCCGTCTTTGCGACGAGGTTTGCGCCGAACTCGAGGCCGAGGGCGCCGAGTACCGGCGGGATGTGGAGCTTGGCGCCATGGTGGAGGTGCCGGCGGCGGTGATGATCGCCCGCCAACTCGCGGCCGAAGTCGACTTTCTCTCCATTGGCACGAACGACCTGATCCAGTACACGCTGGCGGTCGATCGGACGAACCAACACGTGGCGGGCCTCTATCAACCCCTGCATCCCGCCGTCCTGAGCATGATTCAGCTCGTGGTCGAGGCGGGCCGGAGGCAACGGGTTCCAGTGGCGCTGTGCGGCGAGATGGCTGCAAGCCCCGAGTGGGTGCCGCTCATGCTCGGTCTGGGCCTGCGGCAGCTTTCGATGAGTCCCCGGGGCATTCCCAGCGTCAAGGAGGTCGTGCGTTCGCTCGATATCAGCGACGCGGAAGAACTCGCACGCCGGTGCGTCACCGCGTCGACGGCGGAGGAGGTCGAGAGCCTGCTCGCCGGATCCGGCGCGAGCGCCGCGCACCGGCGCGCGGCGCTCCATACCGGGTAGTAGTCTCCGCGCCGTGGAGCGGTTCTACATCGAGACCTGGGGCTGCCAGATGAACGAGCTGGACAGCCAGCGCATGGCCGGCCAGTTGATGCAGCAGGGCCTCGTGCCGACGCGTGAGCTGCAGCAGGCGGACTTGATCCTTCTGAACTCGTGCTCGGTGCGCGAGAAGGCCGCTCAGAAGTCCTACTCCCGACTGGGGGAGTACCGGCTGCTGAAGCGCGAACGGACGAACCTCCGAATCGGCTTCTGCGGCTGCGTGGCGCAGCAGGAGGGCGAAGATGCCCTGCGGCGCATCCCCGACATCGACTTCGTCGTCGGTACCGGCCGGGTCGGCGAACTCGGGTCGGTTCTCGAGCGCAGCCGCCGCGGCGAGCGCGTCCTGGCGGTCGGGTTTCCCGAGGAGCGGCCGTACGACTTCGAGGCGATCAGCCGGGACAGCGCCCACAAGGGGATGGTCACGATCATCGAAGGCTGCAACAAGCGCTGCACGTTCTGCGTTGTGCCGAACACCCGGGGACCCGAACGGTGCCGGCCGATGGCGGAGATTCTGAGCGAGGTCGAGCACCTCGTCGACTACGGTTTCCTTGAAGTGGAGCTGCTGGGCCAGACCGTGAACCACTGGCGAGAGCCGGCGCCGCCCCTGGGTAGCGGCCGGGACCTGGACTTCGCCGATCTGTTGAACGCGGCGGCCGTGCTGCCAGGGCTGAAGCGGCTGCGTTTCGTGACGTCGTACCCGCGCGACTTTAGCGACGCGATGATCGCGGCGGTAGCCACCCACGCCAACATTTCGCCCTACCTGCACCTGCCGGTTCAGTCGGGTTCGAACCAGGTTCTGCGGCGCATGGGACGCGGCTATACGGTGGAGGAGTACCTCAGCCTGGTCGACCGGTTGCGCGCCGCCCGCGAGGGTTTGGCCCTGTCCACCGATCTGATCGTCGCCTTCCCGGGCGAGACCGAGGAGGACTTCAGGCGCACCCTGGATCTGGTCGAGACGGTCCGTTTCGCGTCCGTGTTCGCGTTCAAGTACAGCCCCAGGCCAAATACGGCCGCCATCCGGTTGCCCGCCGCGGACGAGGTGCCCCGGGAAGTCGCCGACGAGCGACTCCAGCGCGTGTTCGCGGCCCAGTCGGTCATTCAGCGCGAGCTGAACAGGGAACTGGTGGGAAGAGAGTTCCAACTCCTGGTCACCGGCTGGAGCAGGCGGCCCGGCTACCAGGCCGGGCGAACGGACTGTCACCGGATCGTCCACTTCCCGGTCGAAGGGGAGCCGATCCAAGCCGGGACATTGGCGCGCATCCGGACTCTGGAGGCCTACGACCATTCTCTGCTCGGGCGACTGGCGTAGGATGCCGGGAATGGCGACGGACAGCGGCAGGGACCCGGCTGCGCCGGAGGACAGGGTGGATCGGAAGATCCCGGCCGAAGTCCACGGCCTGATGATGGAGCCGAACTCCAACCAGCCGATCGTGATTCTGCGTCTGCACGAGAAGAACGCGAACGAGAGTTCGGTCGTCCCGATCTGGATCGGTATCTTCGAAGCCGGAGCGATTCAACTCGCCATCGAGGGCAAGGATCCGGGCCGGCCGATGACCCACGACCTGCTGAAGAACGCTCTTGACCTGGTCGGGGCCGAGGTGATCGAGGTCGTCGTGCGAGCAATCGAGGGCAATACCTTCCTGGCGGTGGTCGAACTCGTCGAGAGGACCGGGGAGCATCGGTTCCTCGACGCACGGCCGAGCGACGCGATCGCACTCGCTCTGCGTGCCGGGGCGCCGCTCTTCGTGCGGCAGTCGGTAGCTGATCTCGCCCGCGTCAAACAGCAGACGACGAAGGGCGAAGCGACCGAAGCGCCCACTGCCGGCATGGACGAACAGAAGATGAAGGAGTGGCTCGAAGAGCTCGACCCGAAGGCACTTGGCAAATACGAGATGTAGCTGGGCGCGGTAGATGAACATCCGAATGGTCCCTCTTTCCCGGATCGAGCCGGACCCCGATCAACCCAGGCAGCGGCTCGAGGGCCTGGAGGAGTTGACTGCTTCGATCCGGACGAAGGGCGTCCTGGAGCCGATCCTGGCGCGGCCGCTTCCTCCAGCCGATCTCGCCGGCGCGGGAGTGCAACGGTACCGGATCATTTCCGGCGAGCGACGTTTTCGTGCCGCTCAGCGGGCCGGGATCGACGAGGTTCCGTTGATCGAGATGGACGTCTCTCGCAGCGAGGCGCTCGAGATCGCTCTGGTCGAGAACCTTCAGCGGGTCGACCTGACGCCACTCGAGGAAGCTGACGGCCTAAGCGCACTGGTTGAGGAGCACGGCAACACCCACGAACAGATCGCCGCGGCCCTCGGCCGCTCCCGGGTCAGTGTGACCGAGTCCCTGGCCTTGCTCCGATTGCCCCGGGCCGTACGCGACAGGGCGATCGCGCTGGGGGTTTCGGCGAGGAAGTCGATCCTCCTCGAGGTTCTGAAGCTGGCTTCGGAGAGCGAGATGATCGAGATGCTCGAGCGCATTGCCGAACTCGGTCTCAAACGAGCCGATGTGCGCAGCGAAGTGCGGGCGCGGCGATCCGATCCGGAACCGGAAGAGAGCCCGAAGAAGGCCGGGGAGTCCACCGCCGCGGGCGTGGCGAGCGCGAAACCGCATGTGTTCCGCTTCCATGCCTCCGACGAGCGCTACAGCGTCTCTCTGAGCTTCCGGCAGAGCGTCGTCGAGGAGGACGATCTGATCCGGGCCCTCGAGGAGCTCCTCGAAGCGCTTCGGCGGCAACGGGACGCGACGGCGATCCAGTAGCCGTCGGTGTCGACTTTGACGGGAGGCACACCCCGGAGGCCCTTGGCGCTGGTCGATATGGGGCCCGCGTCGCCGCACATGGCGTCTGATAATGTCCATTATGTCAACTCCATGCACCAGGGCGCCGAGCAACAACCGCGGAAGGCCGCGCTCGTGACATTCGGGCTACCGGGCGCCTAACGGCTTCCCGATCGGTCAGAATCGACTCGGCATGTTCCGCCTCCTCGACCGCTACCTCCTGCGCGAGACGGTTGGCCCACTGACCCTGGGCCTTCTCGTGTTCACGTTCCTCGCCCTGCTGCAGAAGCTCTTCCAGTTCGCGGAACTGATCATCGAGAGCGATGTCGAGGTTCGGGTCGTGCTCCAACTCCTCGCCTACACGCTGCCGCAGATCATCGTCCTGACGATTCCGATGGCGTTCCTGTTCGCCATCCTGCTGGCCATCGGCCGGATGGCTGCCGACAGCGAGCTGGTTGCCATGCGGGCCTCGGGGATCAGCCTGTTCTCGGTCTACCGGCCGATCCTGCTCATGAGTCTGCTGCTGGCAGCGGTGACCACGTACCTGATGACCGTCACTCTGCCGGCGGGCAACAAGGCGACACTCGAACTGCAGTTGGCGATCCTGAAGCGGAACGTGAACCAGCAGGTCAAGCCCAGGGTGTTCTACGACGGCCTCCAGGAGCGTGTGCTCTACGTCTTCGAGTCGGCCGAGAGCGAGGACGGCTGGCGCGGAGTCTTCCTGGCCGACGCCGTTCCAGGTCCCGAACAGCAGGTCATCGTAGGCGAGACCGGGGCCATCAATCTGACTCCCGGGAACGGTCGCCCCCCGGTCCTGATGTTCGGTCTCGCCGACGTGCATGAGGTCGACACCAACGATCCCAGTACCTACCGGCTGCAGCGCCTCCGGGACGCGAGCATCGTCATCGAGGACCGCCACTTCCGGCGCAACGAGGGGCTGGTGCTGGACAAGGACGTGCGTTCCATGACCCTCTCGGAGTTGGTTGAGCGCGCCGAGGAACCCGGGAGTAGCGACGATGCGCGCAACAAGGCCCTGGTCGAGATCCACAAGAAGTTCGCGATCCCGGGGGCCTGCATCGTGTTCGGCCTCTACGGGATTCCGCTCGGCTTCCGGAACCGCCGCAGCGGGCGGTCATCGGGGTTCCTGATTTCGGTCACGATGTTCCTCTTCTACTACGTGATGCTGGGCAACGGAGAGGAAGCGGCTGTGAACGGCCAGGTCCCGCCCTGGCTGGCGATGTGGGCGCCAAACATCCTCCTCCTCGTTCTCGGCGCGTTTCTGCTCTGGCGCAGAAACCGGGACAAGGGCCTGATGATCGGTGCGCTCGACCGCTACCTGCGGGAGCACTTGTGGCGGCGCATCCTGCGTCTCGGCCGAAGGAGGGAGGTCAGGGGACGCCGGAGGCGGGCGCTCGAGGATCGTCTCGCGCGTGCGCAGTCGCTCGCGTTGGGCGGCGCCCCCGCCCGGCCCCGGCTGCGGCTGCGGATCGAACCGGTCAGCCTTCGCTTTCCGGGGGTCATGGATCGCTACATCTTCGGCGTCTTCGTGCGCGTCTTCCTGGTTGCGGTCGTCGCGGCTCTCGCCGTGTACATCGTGTCGGACTTCACCCAGCTCATCGACGAGATGTTCAGGAACAACGTCCCATCGAGCGTCTTCGCGGTCTACTACCTCTATCTCTCGCTGCAGATCTTCTACGATGTGGCGCCGGTCCTCGTCCTGGTCACCACCCTGGTCACTTTCGGCCTCCTTTCGCAGCGCAACGAGGTCGTGGCCGCCAAGGCCCTCGGCTTCAGCCTGTTCCGGCTGGCGATGCCGGCCCTGGTCGCGGCGGCCGGGATCGCCCTGCTCAGCGCGGCCCTCGAGAACTCGGTGCTGCCGGCTTCCAACGCCAAGGTCGCCGAGTTGAAAGACCGGATCCGAGGCAATGCGGGCCCGATCAAGAGCTACCACAGCGCCGATCGCCAGTGGCGCTACGCGCAGGACGACGCGGGCGGCGGCTACATCTACAACTACCGGCACTACGATGCCGCCCGCCAGACCCTGCAGCGCCTGCAGGTGTTCCGCTTCGACCCCGAACACCGGCTGATCGGCCGCCTGTACGCCGCCGCTGCGCGGTACGTGCAGGGCAGCGAGGAGGACACTGGCGGTTGGCAGTTGGTCGACGCGTGGGTCCGCGAGTTCGACGGTCTCACGACCACCAGCAGCAGCCGGTTCGCGGGACCCCAACCGGTCGACCTACCCGAGGAACCCGAGTTCTTCGACACCGAGGTCAAGTACGCCGACCAGATGAACCGTCGGGAACTCAGACGGCACGTCCGGGACCTGATGGCCGCCGGCAATGCCGTACCGGAGCTCCATATGCAGCTTCACAACAAGACCGCGCTGCCCGTCGTCTGCCTGGTGATGGGCCTGGTCGCGCTGCCCTTCGCCTTCCGGCTCGGTCGCCAGGGCGCGCTCTACGGAATCGGCATCTCGATCATGCTCGGGATCGTGTACTACACCGTGATCAGCGTGTTCGTGACCCTCGGCCAGTCGGAGGCTCTGCCCCCCCTGGTTGCTGCCTGGAGCCCGAACGCGCTGTTCGGGACGCTGGCGCTCTACCTGTTCCTCGGCGTGCGCACCTGACGGTCCGCAGCCTGAACGCCGAGCTGCTCTGCTACGCGACGGCCCGATGAAGCGTGGCCGCACGATCGGTCCGTTCCCAGGGGAACTCCGATCGGCCGAAATGGCCGTAGGCCGCGGTCTGCAGGTAGCGCGGCTGACGCAGATCGAGCTCCTGGATGATCGCTTGGGGCTGCAGCGGGAACTCACTCCGTACGAGTTCCTCGAGAGAGCGATCGGATACTCCGTCCCGCGCGGTACCGAACGAATCGACGTGCACCGACACGGGCTCCGCTACACCGATGGCGTAGGCCAACTGGACCTCCAGGCGATCCGCCATGCCTGCGGCGACGAGGTTCTTCGCCACGTAACGCGCCATGTAGCTGGCGGAACGGTCCACCTTTGTCGGGTCCTTGCCTGAGAAGGCGCCGCCGCCATGGTGGCCGACGCCGCCATAGGTGTCGACGATGATCTTGCGGCCGGTGAGTCCGCAATCCCCCTGTGGACCGCCGACCACGAACTGACCTGTCGGATTCACGTGGAAGATCGTGTCGTCGTCGAGGAGGCGACCGGGCACCGACGGTCTGACGACTTGCTCCTGCACGACCCGCGTGATCTCGTCATGCTTGACCTCCCGGGCGTGCTGTGTCGACACGACGATCGTATGCGCCCGCACGGCCTGTCCGTCGTGGTCGTACTGCACGGTGACCTGTGACTTGCCGTCCGGTCTCAGCCAGTCGTACTTGCCCGAGCGTCGGAGTTCAGCGAGGCGCCGGGTCAGGCGGTGCGCGAGTTCGATCGGCAGCGGCATGAGTTCTTCGGTCTCCCGGCACGCATAGCCGAACATCAGACCCTGATCGCCGGCGCCGCCGGTGTTGACGCCGAGAGCGATGTCCTCCGACTGTGGATCGAGGGCACAGAGTACGGCGCAGTCGTCGGCGGCGAAGCCGGATCTCGAATCGGTGTAGCCGATGTCACGGATCGTTTGCCGCGCCAGAGCCGCGTAGTCGATTGCCGCGCCGGGCTTCAGCTTGATCTCGCCGGCGATGAGGACCAGGCCGGTGTTGACCAGGGTCTCGCATGCCACCCGCGCATGCGGATCGTGGCGCAGCGCCGCATCGAGAACCGCATCCGAAATCTGATCCGCGACCTTGTCGGGATGACCCTCGGTCACCGACTCGGACGTGAACAGACGGCTCATTCCACTCGAACTGGTGCTCATCGGCAGCGAACCATACCAACTCATCGGCAACCGTGCGGCGCCGACCGTTTCGCTCGACTACTGCGTAACATCGGGGAGCGATGATCCGTAGCCGGAACAACCCCCAGGTCCGCACGATTCGCCGGCTCCGCAACGCGCACGCACGCCGCCACACCGACCTGCTCCTGCTCGAGGGCCGGCACCTGGTCGGCGCCGCGGTCGCGGCTGGGCTCGAGTTCCATCACCTCCTGGTGACGCCGGAGTTCGAGGCGACTCATGCCGGGCTCATCCGTCAGTTGGAAGGCCGTTCACAAACTACGGCCACCCTCATCCACCCCGACCGACTGCGGGAGGAGGCCGACGCCGACGCTCCCCAGGGCATCGCCGCCCTGGTCGACCCGCCTTCCGTCTGGAACTCCGCGCCCGCCGCGGAGGGCCGGACCCTCGCCCTCTCCCCCGGTCTTCACCTCTACGTCGACGGCATTCAGGACCCGGGCAACCTGGGCGCCATGGCTCGATCCGCCGAAGCCGCGGGCGTTGCCTCCCTTCTCCTGGCAACTGGCACGGCCCGCCCCAGCCAGCCCCGAGCCCTCCGCGCCTCAGCAGGCAGTCTGCTCCGCATCCCCGTCTGGACCGGGGTTCGAGCGGACCATATCCCCGCGAACGCACGCTGGTTTGCACTGACGCCTCATCGTGAGGGCAAGGAAGGTCAGCCCATTGCTCCGATCTTCGCGGCCGAGGCTCCCGATCAGAGGCTCATCCATCTGCTTGGCGCCGACCTGATCGTCCTCGTCGTGGGCAACGAGAGCAAGGGGCTCTCAAGCCCGGTGCTGGATCGGGCGGACATCCTCTTGACGGTTCCTACCGCCGGCGCCGTCGAATCCCTGAACGCCGCGGTCGCCGCGTCGCTGGCCCTGTTCGAACTCCAACGGCTGCGTGAGATGAGTCACACCCGGACGGGATCAGGCGGGTGAACCCCCGGACGGTTGGCGAGCGCCGCGCTCGTTCAGCAGCCGGGTCAGCGCCGGCGCTACTTCGTGCAGGTCGCCGACGATGCCGTAGTGGGCGACGCTGAAGATCGGCGCTTCCGGATCCTTGTTCACCGCCACGATGACCCGTGATCCGCTCATGCCCATCAGGTGCTGGATCGAGCCGGATACTCCGAGCGCCACGTAGAGGTTCGGGGCCACGATGTGCCCGCTCGAGCCGACCTGGTGCTCGCGGGGCAGCCAGCCATTGTCCACTACCGGCCTGCTGGCGCCGAGCTCCGCGCCGAGCGCCACGGCCAGGTCGGCGGCCACTGAGACCTGGTCCGCTCCACCCACGCCCCTGCCGGCGGTCACGATCCGTTCGGCGCCCGCCAGGTCGACGCCGCCGGCGCTTGCCGCCTCTTGCCCCAGAATCTCCCGCTCCGGCTGCCGTTCGATGTCGGCCGGCAGACAGACCTCGTGGACTCGTCCCGGCGGCGCCAGCGGCTCGTCGCTGCTGAAGGCCCCGCTCTGCACGGTGGCGACGACGATACGCGCCCTCGGGCGCACCTCGGCCTGGAGCTTGGCCTGCAGGATCGATCGGCGGAAGCGCAGGCCGCCGCCTTCGCCGCCCTTGTCGACCCCGCTGATCGACGGGACGTAGGCGGCGCCGAGCCGCACGGCAAGGCCCGGAGCGAACTCCGCCACCTGATAGGTGTGCGGCAGCAGAATCACCGTCATGGGGGCCGCTCCGTCGCCGCCCTCCCGCGCGATCAGCGTGCTGAGGGCTTCGGCGTAGCGGCTCGGCGAATAGGGTCCGAGCCGTTCTTCGTCGAGCAGGGCGACCCGCAGGTCCGATCCGAGAGCCTGCCCGCACACGCGGGCCTCCCGGGATGCGGGCCCCGAACCGGCGTTCTCCACGATCCAGACCACCACCTCCGCGGGGGACACAGCCTTGGGGGACACTGCCGAGCTGCTCACAGCAGGGCCTCCCGTTCCAGGTGCCCGATGAGGTCCGCCGCGGCCGCCTCCGGGGCGGCATTCTCGATCAGCACTCCGCCGACACCGGTCGGAGGAAGACGGATCGCCATCGTCTCGATCCGGGCGCCTGCCTCCCCCACCAGGCCGGGATCAACGCCGAGGGTCGCGCAGTCGAGGTGCTCCAGCGGCTTCCTGCGGGCCTGCAGCGTGCCGCGCAGCGAGGCGAATCGGGGCTTGTTGATTCCGGCCTGCACCGCGAGCACGGCCGGCAGGTCCAACCGGAGGACTTCGTTCATCCCACCCTCCAGTTCGCGCACGACGCGGACCGAACGGTTGTCCGCCTCCAACTCGACGGCCATGACGAGCCAGGCGTAGGGGCGGTCGAGCATCTCCGCGACAACCGCCGGGGTTGCGGCCTGTCCCAGGTCGTCGGACTGGGCGCCCGCGAGGACGAGATCGCATTGCTCCCGGCTGACCGCGGCGGCGAGAGCACGACCGTCGGCCAGCGCGTCGCCGCCCCTGAAGTCCTCGTCCGCGAGGTGCACAGCCCGGTCGGCCCCTAGCGCCAGCGCCTTGCGCAGGGCTTCCTCGACCCGCGCGGGGCCGAGGCTGAAGGCGACGAGTTCGGGCCGGTCGGCCCCGGAATCCTCGGCGGTCTCGACGAGCAGCAGGGCCTCTTCGAGCGCGCAGAGATCGCAGCTCGAGATGACCCAGTTCAAATCGCCGTCGTCGATGTGGCGGCCCGAGTCCGCGATCCGCAGGTGCGCATCGGTATCCGGGACCTGTTTGATGCAGACGCCGATCCTCAAGCCGATTCCCCCCGGTTTGGTGGCGCGGCAGCATACCGCCCCTCCCGCTGTGCGGCTGCCGGCCGTCGTCGCCCCTGTCGAGGACAACTCGCCCTGCCTAAGGGGTTAGAGGCATAGACCTTTGGCTATCTGTCTGATAGTTTTTTGCGATAGTGCCTGCGTTCTCCATCCCGATCGCGACGCTCATGGCCACCGGTGACACAGCCGTGGTGCACTTCTTTCTCCGTTCGGGTCCGGTGGCGAAGATCGTGCTCGGGATCCTGGTCCTGATGTCGTTGTCTTCCTGGTACGTGCTGCTGCAGCGCCTGGTGCTGTTCCGGCGCACGGCGCGGCAGAACCGGGGCTTTCTCGACGTGTTCCGCAAGGCCGCCCGTTTCAGTGACATCGGCAAGGCCGCTTCCGACCACCGCGCGTCCTCGCTGGTCGGCCTGTTCCAGGCCGGGTACCTCGAGATCGACACCCAGATCAAGGCCCTCAAGGAGCCTCAGAAAGACGAGGACAGCTTCCGCCTCCAGTCGCTGGTGGGCCTCGAGCGGACCCTTCACCGGGCCGCGAACGTCGAACTTCGCGTTCTCGCCCACAACACGTCCTGGTTGGCGACCACCGCCGCGGCGGCGCCGTTCATCGGCCTGTTCGGGACCGTATGGGGAATCATGATCGCCTTCAACGACATCGGAACCTCGGGTACGGCGAGCATCACGGCGGTTGCCCCGGGCATCGCCGAGGCGCTGGTCAATACAGCCGCCGGTCTGGTCGCGGCCATCCCCGCCTTGGTCGGGTACAACTATCTCGCCACCAGGCTGCGCCAGCTCCGCGCGGAAATGGACGACTTCACGCTCGAGTTTCTGAACCTGGCCGAGCGCAATTTCGGCTGACCAGCCTTAGCCCAGGAGTCGGAATTGGCCTTCTTCCAGGACACCGACAGCGATGACTCCGTTCTGGCGGACATCAACGTGACGCCGCTTGTGGACGTCATGCTGGTGCTGCTGATCATCTTCATGATCGCGACACCCATGCTGCACCAGGGCGTGGAGGTCACCTTGCCGGAGATGGACTCGCCTGCCTCGCTGGCAATCCGGGACGAGGACCCGATGATCCTCACCGTGGCCAAAAACGATCTCGTCTACATCAAGGACGAGCCGGTGGCCACCGCGCTGCTTGTCGATCGCCTGCTGCCCTTGCTGGAACTGCGCGACTACGAGGCGGTGTTCATCAAGGGCGATGCCGAGGTGCCGTACGGAAGAATCATCCACGTGCTCGACGTTCTCGAACGTGCGGACATCCATCGGGTGTCGCTTGTCGTGCAACCAGAGGACCAGGGCCGTTAGCGGCCGCGATCAGGGAGCCCCAGCCCGGTGCCGATTCAGGAAGCCCCCACGCCTTCAGTCGAGTCGGCTCTCACACGCCGGGAGCGCCGGGCGGCCGGCCTGAACGGGCCGTGCCTCGTTGCCTCCGTGACGCTTCATCTCGCCGTTCTGGGAGGGATTCTCTTCGGGCCCAGCCTGTTTGCCGAACGGACCTACCTGGAGCGACAGACGGTCGAACTGATCCGCATGCCGACGATCCGGCCGAAGCCGATCCCAGTGACTCCGCCCCCGGAGGAAGAGCCGCCGCCCGCGCCGGCGCCGGAACCGGAACCCGAGCCCCCGCCGGAGGACCCGCCGCCGGATGTGCCGGTGCTCGCCGAGGAGAAACCCGAAGAGCCGGCGCCCGAGCCCGAACCGCCGCCTCCTCCGCCCGAGCCGGCACCGGAACCCCGACCGAAGCTGGAACGCCCTTTCCAGCGCACGCGGACCGTCGACGACTCGCTGGCCGGGAGCGACGACGCGGAGGCGCCGGTGGTCGGCTACGACGCCGAGGACTTCACCTACGCCTACTACACCACGCGCCTGGTCGCAGCGATCAGGGCGCGCTGGACACGGCCTCCCATCGACGACGTGGAAGCTCTGGTCCGTTTCCGAATCGCGAGTGACGGCACGGTGAGCGAGCTCGAACTGATCGAGTCCTCGGGCGTCTCCCGGTTCGACAACGCCGGCCTGCGGGCGATCGAGCTGGCGTCGCCGGTGCCGCCGCTGCCGCGCAGCTTCCGCAAGCCGAGCCTCGGCGTGACGATGAGGATCAGATGACCATGCGATGCCTTTGCCCAACGCCGCCGGTTCGGATCGCCAGGGTCGCGGTCGCGGCCCTCCTCTGCGGGGCCCTGGCCCTGGGTGCGCAGCAGGCGGCCGAAACGCCGCTTCCCGCCGAGCAACTCCCTTCCGATGTCGAAGTGGTCCTGGACCGCGCCGCGGCCCTGCGCCTCAATCTCGCCGTACCTCGTTCCGGGCGTCCGCCGGGCGCCAGGCCGGAGTTTCTCGACGCGATGAGCGAAGTGGAACAGACCCTGCGGGAGGATCTGGTATTCAGCCAGCTCTTCGACGTCCAGGGCCCGGAGGTCCTGTCGGCGGTTCGTCTCACCGGCGACCGGGCCAAGGATCTCGAGCAGTACCGCGCCTACGGCAACGAAGTTGCGCTGCTCACAGAGTTCAAGCTCAGCGGCGAGGAACTGATTCTCGAGGGGCGGGTCTACGACCTGGCCAGCGGGCAGTTCATTCTGGGCAAGCGTTTCAACGGGGGAATCGACCTCGCGCGCCGCTTTGCCCATGCGATGTCCGATGAGATCGTCCTCTACTTCACCGGCCGCCGGGGTATCGCGATGACTGCGATCGCGTTCGTCTCGGACCGCGAAGGCGAGTCCAGCAAGGAGATCTTCCTGATGGACTACGACGGTCACGCGCAGCGGCGGATCACCGGGCATATCTCGACCAGCCTCTCGCCGGTCTGGGCGCGGGACGGCAGCGGGCTCGTCTACCTCTCTTTCTTCGAGGGACAACCGGGAATTTACTGGGCCGATCTTGTAACCGGCAGGAAGACGGCGATCGTCGCGGAGGAGCAGCCCGCCTACTCGCCCAGTATCTGTCCGGACGGCGACACCGTCGTCTTTGCCCGGCCCCTCCGTACGAACCGCAAGAACATGGAGATCTTCGCGGTCTCACGCAGCGGCGGAGCTCCCCGGCAGCTCACGCGGTCGAGCCGCATCGACACGAACCCGGGGTGCTCGCCCGACGGCAAACGGATCGCCTTTACCTCGAGCCGCACCGGTACCCCGCAGATCTACTTGATGGGCATCGACGGCACGAACCTTCAGCGGGTGACGTTCGAAGGCCGGTACAACGAAGGCGCTTCCTGGCACCCGGACAGCAGCCGGCTCGTCTACTCCCGCCGCGCCGACCGGGGGGACCGCCACGACATCGCGGTCGTCGACCTCGTGACCGGCCAGGATCAACTCCTGACGACCGGTCCCGGAAGTCACGAGAATCCGTCCTTCTCGCCGAATGGCGAGTGGATCGCCTTCGATTCCCAGGGCCGCGGAGGTCGCCGGCACATCTTCATCATGAGCCAGGACGGCAGGTACACCCGCCAGGTGACCACCCGGGGCAAGAACTCCCACCCTTCCTGGTCGGACTACTTCGACTGATTCGATGGCGCCCGTCACCGAAGCAGACGGTTGCCGGGAACGCGGCGCTTTGGTACTGTTTCCCCGCATTCACGAAACACAGCTTTCAGGTTCGAGGAGAAGTCCCGGTATGTTGGCCAGAAGGTTCCCCGCATTCATCCTCCCGGTTCTTGTGCTGCTGGCCGTTGGCGCCTGCAAGAAAGTTGAGCCGGAGCCCCCAGTGCCACCGCCTCCGCCGCCGCCGGTTGAGGAGCCTCCGCCGCCAGAGCCGGTTCCGCCGCCGCCGGCGCCGCCGGTTGTACCCGAGTACAAGTCGCCCTGGTCCGAGGACATCGTAGAGGCGAACCGGGAGGTCCACGAGAAGGGTCTCCTGGGCGATGTCTACTTCGAGTTCGACAAGGCGACACTGACCGACATGACGCGTTCCCAGCTCAGCAAGAACGCCGACTTCCTGAAGACCAGGGACGGCGAGAACCTCGTGATCACGATCGAGGGCCATTGCGATGAGCGGGGCACGAACGACTACAACCTGGCCCTCGGCGACCGCAGGTCCAACGCCGCACGGGACTACCTGCTGTCGCTGGGCGTTTCGGGCGATCGTCTCAAGACGATCAGCTACGGCGAGGAGCGCCCGCAGTGCGAGGGCTCGAACGAGGACTGCTGGCAGTTGAACCGTCGCGCCTATTTCCGGGTCACCGACTTCAGTTGACTCAGGGCGGCGCCTCAGGCGCCAGCCGGTCGCTGCACTTTCGTCGTAAGACGCCCTAGTCGATAGCCGCGGTCCAGAGCATGCGGCGGCCAGAAGTTCGAACGTCCGGCAACCGCAACGGTCGGGCGGGCGGCTCGCTAGTGCTCGCCGGTTCGGTTCTGGCCCTGCTCTCGGTGGCCTGCGCCTCCTCGTCCACGCAGTTGACCGGCCTGGAGACCGGTCTGGCCGCGGTTGAACGGCGGTTGGACGAACTGACATCGCAGACGCCGACGCGCCAGGATCTGGCGACCATCGTTCAAGCGCTCGAGAGTCGGGTCGACGGCGATGTGATTGCGAACGCGGATATGAAGGAGGATCTGCGCCAGATCCTCTCTGACCTCGAAGCGCTGCGGACGTTGGTCCAGGAGCAACGCCTGATCCTCAATGCTTTGATCGAGCGCCTCGAGCAGACGGGTACGGATGTGGCTCTGATCCAGGACCGACTCGAACGCCAGGAGGCGTACCTCGCGGCTCTCAATCAGTTGCAGGAAACCAATCGGCCGGCGCCCGCGGTTGAGACGGTCGATCCGAAGACCATCTACGGCACTGCGTACCAGGACTACTCCGAGGGGAGATACGAACGGGCGATCACCGGTTTCCGCCGCTATCTCGACACCTTCCCGGACGGCGTCGATGCGGGCAGCGCACAGTACTGGCTCGGCGAGTCCCACCTGGGCCAGGGGCAATACCGGACAGCGATCGAAGAGCTCAGCCTGGTCCGAGAGCTGTACCCGGAAAGCGACAAGGTCGCGAGTTCCATGCTCAAGATCGGAGTGGCTCGGACCGAGCTGGGCGAGCGCGACCTGGCAATCGAGATGTTCCTTCGGGTTCGAGGCAGCTATCCCGATACCGACGAGGCCATCCTGGCGCTCCAGCAACTCGACAACCTGGGCGCCGAACAGTAAACTCCGCCGTCGGCGGCGGCGCGTCCCGGGCCGCATGAGATGACGTACAGGTCGAAGGTGAGAGAAGCGATATGGCGAATAGCAAACAGGCAGAGAAGCGCATCCGGCAGTCGGGAGTCCGAAGAGACCGCAACCGCGCCGCGATGTCGAAGCTCCGTAGTTCGGTCAAGGCACTGCGTACAGCCGCCGACACGAACGTGGAGCGTGCCCGGGAACTGCTTCCCGGCACGTTGAGTCTGATCGACGTCACCGCGCGCAAGGGCGTGATCCACGCGAATGCCGCCGCCCGCGGGAAGTCGAGACTCACCCGGCTGGTCAACCGCCGCACCGAAGCCGCAGCCCCGGCGGAAGCATCCGAAGCAACTGCCGAGTGACCCTGGCGGGCTAGATCCCGTCCTGGGTCAAGCCTCAGAAGCCCTCGAGCAGATCCGTAACCATCGTGTCGGCGAACCGTTCCGAACTGTCTTCGATGGCGATGTTCTCGCGGTCGAAGAAGTCGCTGTCCGCGCTCTCGACCGGGTAGCTTTCCTTGAACTGGTAGCGGTCATTCGCCCAGATCACCTCCCCTTCTTCTCCGCCGGGTGTCTTGGCGCTGCGGCGGAAGGAGACATCAGCGACGATTGCCAGTTCGTACTCCTGGGCACGACCGTCGTTCGTGAAGGTGATGGGCGCGACCCGGAAGGCAGTGACGGCGCCGCGAATGGTGGCGTCCGACTCCTCTTCGGTGGAGACCAGTTCGAACCGGCGACGGGTCAGGAGTTCGTCCGCGATCGCCTGCGTCAGGAACTGTTCGACCTCTACCCGGGTCGTCCTGTTCTCAAACGGCGCCAAGAACACGAGTCGTACGTCGTCAGGAATGTTGGACGCCTTGCCGACGAGCGCGTAGCCGCAACCGATCAGGATCAGGACCAGCAGCAATGCCGCCGCCTCGCGAAACCGTGTCGGACGAGTGCTCTGCATAGGCGGTCAGGGTACCAGTCGGTCGTTGTTGGCAACGCTCGGAAAGTGAGCCACCCACCGTTTGGAAAGTGAGCCACCTCGGCCGTGTTCGAGTGTACGCGAGTTTTCTCTCGTCGGTCCCCTTGAGTCAGTAGCAGTAGCGGCTGCGGTAGCTGTGGGAAACCGGTCTGCCGGTTTTCCAAGGCGGTGCGGGAAACGGTCTGCCGTTTTCCGCGGCGCCGGCAGCTTCCGCAGCCGGCCGCCGTTGCGGTCCGCTCCGCGGCGGCGCCGCGGCGGTCCGGTTGCGGGTGGTGGGGTCCGTATTCACGAGGGGCTTCTCCGCAGCCGTGTCCGATAGGAGGAGCCCTTGGTGGCGAGGATGTGGGCGTGGTGGGAGAGTCGGTCGAGCAGAGCCGTGGTGAGCTTCTCGTCGCCGAATACGCGGACCCACTCGGAGAAGGCGAGGTTGGAGGTGACGATGGTCGAGCGTCGCTCGTAGCGGTCGGCGAAGACGTTGAAGAGCAGTTCGCCGCCGGCGCGGTCGAATGGCACGAAGCCGAGCTCGTCGCAGATCAGGAGATCGACCCGCTGAAGCCACTGCTGCAGGCGCCCCAGCTCCCGCTGATCGCGGGCTTCGATCAGGTCGCGGACGAGGTCGGAGGCCTTGCGGAACCAGACCCGGCGGCGGCGCTTCGCGGCCTCGATGCCCAGCGCGATGGCGAGATGCGTCTTGCCGGTGCCGATGGGTCCGACCAGGACGACATCGTCTCCACGGTCGATGTAGTCGCAGGCCGCCAGCTCGCGCAGCTTCGGTTTGGACACTCCCTGTAGCGCCTGGAAGTCGATCTGCTCGAGCGTCTTGTGGTCGGGGAAGCGGGCCGCGCGCAGCCGGCGCTGGACGGTGCGGGCCTCACGGTCCCGGATCTCGGCCTCGAGCAGTTGCCACAGGTAGTCCTCGTAGTCCCACTGTGCGTCCTGGGCCTGACGCGCCCGCTGCTCGTAGTCGCGCAGCACGGAGGGCATCTTGAGCGTCTTGAGGCCCTCGGCGATGACGGCTCTGCGCACCGCCCGGCTCACGATGCCGCCTCCTGAAGCAGCACGTCGAAGTCAGCGGCACGAGCGCTCTCGACCTCGTGGCGGCGGAGCGGCTCCGGCACCTCGATCCTGGAGGCCGGACTCCGCGGAGCGAGTCCCAGCAGGTCGAAGCGACCGGCGGTCAGGGCCTCCTCGAGTGCGGCGGCTACCTCCTCGCTGCCGTGGTCTGTGACCACGCTCAACAGCTTGGCGAAGAGCCGCGCCGTCTCCAGCGCGCCGTGCCGCAACTCCAGCATTCTCCACAGCTTGCGATAGGCCGGGCCGAGCTCTGCGAGCAGCTCCGGGGCCACCTGGCGCACCGCCTGAGGTTTCCGCGACAGCTCCTCGAAGTAGTGCGCGTAGCGCACCAGGCGCTGTCCCGGCCGCACCAGAGCGCAGCGGTACTCCGCGTCGCGACAGGAGAAGACGATGTCGCCCGTACCGACGCGGGCATGGACCTGGAGGCTCTTCCACCGCGAGGGAACCGAGTAGATCGCACCACCCAACTGCACCGTCGCCTGGCGCGACACCCGCACGATCCTGAGCTTCCTTGCCTCGAACACGGTCGGCGGCAGCTCGCGCAGAGCCGCCTGCTCCTCCTGCCACCGCGCACGGTTGCCGGGTGCCGCGTCGACCGAAGCCAGCACGCCCCGTGCGATCTCCTCCAGAGTGCGCCCTTGAGGCACCGGACTCATGTGCGCCAGACGGATTCCCTTGCCCCGCGACTCCACACTGCCCTTGTCGTGCCCCTCGCCGGGGCGGGCGAAGCACGGCTCGAACAGGTAGTGGCTCACCAGTGCCTGGAATCGATCCGTCAACTGACGCTTGGCGCCCACCCGGCGCCGCACGGCCGCACTCAGATTGTCGTAGACCAGCCGCAGCGGCACGCCGCCGAAGTGCGCGAACGCCCGCACGTGGCCATCGAGAAACGCCACCTGGTCGCAGCGGTCGTACAGCCACACGAACGAACGGCCTGAGTACGGCAGGTGCAGCAGGAACTTCCACACCCGGTGAGCCACACCGTCCTCCTCCACCGTCACCTCGAAGAAGTCCACCTGGCCACACTCGCCGGCACGGTGCACCAGCGGAATGAACGTCTCCTGCCGCTGACGCTTCCACTCCCGAACGTAGCTGCGAACCGTCGTGATCCCGACCTCGTAGCCATCCTCCAGCAACTGCCGATGCAGACGCGTACCCGTCAGCCGCTGCTTCGCCGTCGTCCGGCGAGACCACGTCCTCAGCAGCTCCTCCAGACGAGGCGCCATCCGCTCCGTCACCAGCCGCCGCCGCGGCCTGCTCTCCACCCGCCGCGGCGCGCTCTGATCCAGGTACTTGCGCACCGTGTTGCGGCTCACGCCGTGCTCCCGAGCCACCGAGCGTTGGCTCCGACCCTCCACCAGCACCTGGTGCCGAATAACATGTACCTGATCCATCCTCAGCAAGTCCTTCCTCCGATCGCGTTGGTCTACTGAACAAGACCAAGCTACCGGCCAAGGGCCGAGGGTGGATCACTTTCCGAGCGTTGGGTGGCTCAGTTTCCGAGCGATGCCTCCAGGTCGTGCCCTGTCTGCCGCGCCTTGTCTGCCGCGCCTGTCAGCCGCGCGTTGTCTGCCGCGCCTTGTCTGCCGCGCCTGTCAGCCGCGCGTTGTCAGCCGCGCGCCTCGCCGCTCTCGGTGCGACACGGACTGCCACCACGGGCCGCCAGCGTAGTGCGCAGCGCGTCGAGGATTCCGTTCACGAAACGGCCGGACTGCTCCGAACCGAACTTCTTGGCCAGTTCGATCGCCTCGTCGATCACCACCACCGCGGGCACGTCGGCCTGGAAGCGCATCTCGTAGACCGCCAGACGGAGGACATTGCGATCGACCACCGGCATCCGCTCCAGGCGCCAGTTGTCCGCCTGGTCCGCGACCATTCGATCGATCGACTCCTTGTGGGCGAGACTGCCCTCCACGAGGGTGCGGGCATAGTCGAGCGCCAACTCCGAGGCCTGCGAGCTGGCGCCGGCGTCCGCGGTTTCGGCGCGGAACGCGTGGATGTCGAATTCCCTGAGCAGTTGAGCTGGTTCCGCGTCTCCCAGTTCCCGCTGGTAGAGCATCTGCAGTGCCATTTCCCTGGCCTGGCGGCGTTTGCCACCCGCCCGTCGGGGCCGATCGCCGCTTGCCGGCAGCGGGCCTTCCGCCGGCGACACTTCGCGGGTTCTGGTCATGACTTGAGCGACCGCAGCAGATTCGCCATTTCGAGCGCTGCTTCAGCGGCCTCCTCGCCCTTGTTTCCCGCCCTGCCCCCGGCGCGCGCTGCGGCCTGTGCGGCGTCGTGGCAGGTAAGGACGCCAAACCCCACGGGGATTCCGGTCCTGGCGGTGACTCCGGCGCATCCTGCCGCGCACTCGTTGCAGATGTACTCGAAGTGTGGCGTCTCACCCCGGATCACAGCGCCGAGCGCCACCAGCGCATCGACCCTTCCGCTGGCGGCCAGGGCATCGAGAGCTGCCGGTATCTCCCAGGCGCCGGGAACCCGGACCAGCAGAAGGTCTTCGGCCCTGGCCCCGTGATCCAGCAGGCGCCGACGGGCGCCCTCGACCAGGCGCTCGACGATCCTGCCGTTAAAGCGCGCCGCCACCAGGCCGAACCTGACACCAGCCGCATCGGAGGCGGTCTTCATGTCGAGATTAGCGCGGCAGAACTACCGGAAGCCGGCGCTTCGCGCCGGATGCCGGCCGGAAGGCCGGCGCACCCAGTTTCTGCCGCGCAAGATCCTGGCGGCTGGCCGGGCGCTACAGGGCGGGAGAGATCGTCAAATGGTCGGGACGGCGAGATTCGAACTCGCGACCCCCTGAACCCCATTCAGGTACGCTACCAGACTGCGCCACGTCCCGACCGGGGGGCATTCTCTACCCAATCGCGGCGCTTGGCAAGCGGCGCCACCTCCCTCCAGACGCGCGATCAGTCGTCCTCGGCGCCGATCTCAGGCTTGAGTTCGGCCGCAAGCTGCCGCGCCTGCGACACGAGCGCGGCAACCCCACCCTCAAGCCTCTCGACCCGGCGGGCCAAAGCTCCTATCTCGCCGACATCGGAGGCATCCACGCCCGCCGGAGAACTCTCCAGCGCATCCGCCGTCTGCGGTTCCTTCACTTCGGCGCCTTCCGTCTCCGAATCGTTTCCCTGCCCTTCCTCCGCCGGCAACTCAGCCTCCGCCGGCAACTCGTCGCCGTCGGACCGCGCCTCGGTCACCACCAGGGGACGCCCGCGGAGACCGCCCTCCTCGAGTTCAGCAGTGAGCTTCTTCTTGGCGCTGGCGATCGTGTAGCCCTCATCGTACAGAAGCTCCTTGATCCGGCGAATGGTCTCCAGGTCCTCGGCGTCATACTCGCGACGGCCGCCGGCGCCCTTCTTCGAGGCAAGGACCGGAAACTCGGTCTGCCAGTAGCGCAGAACGTAGGGCTGGAGGTCCAGCACCCTGCACACATCGGCGATCTTGTACTGCTGCTTGGAGGAAATGACCGGTCTCCCGCCTGGTCCACAGATGATGCCCGGACCTGGCCCAGAAGAGGCGGCGACCCGGATCTCGGATGTCAGGGAAACGGACGGAGAATATACGAAACATCTCTAGGGGGTCCTGGCCGCCGCTCGGCCCGGCCTCGGCTCGGTTTCGCCGTGCCGTTCCCTGACCACGATGCGAAGCGGAACCCCGTCGAGATCGAACTCTCTTCGAAGCTGGTTCTCGAGGTACTTGCGGTAGGTGTTTCCTCGCTTCAGGCGCCGGTTCGCGAACAGGAGGAACGTAGGAGGCGTCCCCTGCACCTGGGCCGCGTAGAAGAGCCGCCAGGGCCTGCCCCGCTCTGCGGGCGGCTGGTGGCGGGCCACGATGCGGTGCGTCACCCGGTTCAGCTCGGAGGTCGGCACCCGCAGCCGGTGGCGCTCCCGGACCCGATCGAGAGCCGGGAGGATGCCGCCCACGCCGCGTCCCGTCAACGCGGAAACGTTGACGCGAGGCGGCTTGGCGAACACCTCCGCCAGGCGCTCCCAGCCTGCTTCGAGCCGCTCCCGACCCTCCTGATCCAGGAGGTCCCACTTGTTGCAGGCGATGACGGCCGAGCGTCCGGCCTGCCAGGCTGCATCGGCAATGGCCAGATCACCGGTTGTGATTCCGTGGCTCACGTCGATCACGAGGACCACCAGTTCGGCACGCTCTATCTGTCTCCGGGCGAGCATCACGGCCAGTTCTTCGGGAGCGTCCTGGACCTGGGAACGCCGGCGCATGCCGGCCGTATCCACGAGGAGGTAGTCCGGGCCTTCCGCGCGCTGCAGCAGGCTGTCGATCGGATCTCTCGTCGTTCCGGCAGTCGGCGACACGAGCGTCCGTTCCTCGCCCAGCAACCGGTTGACCAACGAGGACTTGCCCACATTCGGCCGGCCCACGATCGCGACTCCCGAAGCTTCGGGTTCGAGCGCCGGCGCCGCCTCGGCGAGATGACCGGCCACCTCTTCGTGCAGCGGTCCGAAGCCCGCGCCATGTTCCGCGGACACGAGAACGAGTCCGTCGGCGCCCAGGGCGTAGAACTCCTGGTATCCCTCCTGTGCGGCGCGGGTATCCGACTTGTTGACCACTGTCACGATCGGCCGGCCGTAGCCCCGAAGCCGCTCCATGACCCGCTCGTCGGCTGCGGCCAGCCCTTCCTTGCCGTCGACAACGAACAGAAGCAGGTCGCTCTCTTCGATCGCGAACTCGACTTGGGCGTTCAATCCCAGGGGATCGTCGCCCGGCACCAGGCCCCCGGTGTCGATCAACTCGACGCCGCCGCGACCCTCCAGCTCGAAGCGGCCGACCAGACGGTCCCGCGTCACGCCGGGCGTTCCGTGGACGATCGCCTGCCGGCGGCCGATCAGCCGATTGAAGAGTGTCGACTTGCCGACATTGGGGCGACCGACGATCGCGATCGCGGCTGGCACGAGAGAGAGAGAGAGAGAGTCCCGCGCTAGGACTCGAACTGATACTCGATCCGGCGGTCGATCACCATCCAACCCTCGTCGCGCCGCTTGAACTGGTAGCGCACACGGTAGCGATCGTTAGCCGACGCGATTACCCGCTCGGTGCCGCTGGCCAGGGACTGGATGTCCCAGACCTCGAGGGTGGTCACGACCGCGTTGGAGTAGCGCCAGACATCGATTTGCTCGATCTCGAAGCTCTTGAGCGTCGGTTGCAGGGTACGGCTCTCCCCCGCTTCCAACTCGTAGACCCGCCTCTTGACCGTCTCGACTTCCTTTGGCACGGCGCCGGAAGCGAGCGGCTCGAAGTCTCCCGTCGCGTAGGCCGCGCCGAGCTTCGGCAGGTAGTCCGTGAGAACGGCCTCGATCGCCAGCCGATCCTCTTCCTTTGTTCCGTCCGGCCCGGTCTCGGCGCAGCCGGTCAAGCCTGCCGCCGACACGATGGCGAGCAACGCTGGAAGCGCGGCGCGGGAGGTTCCGCCAACGAAGGCCGCATACCGCTGATGAAGTGAACTCCTCATGGAGCGAGCCTAGCAGCCCGTGGCTGCTGGCAGTTCGATGTACAATCCCGCCTCGGCCCATGGAGCGTCGCGAGAGTGACGGCGCCTGTGGGCCTTGCGAAAGTGGCGGAATTGGTAGACGCGCAAGATTCAGGTTCTTGTGGTAGCAATACCGTGGGGGTTCGAGTCCCCCCTTTCGCACCAGGTTCCGCCTAGCCGCCAGCGATGTAAAAGGCCAGGGCACTGTCGCCGTAGCGCCTCTCGCCAGTGAGCCGGAGTCGACCTGCACCGGTTGGCGGCCGTCGCCGGCTCGTGTGTTCCAGCACGACTTCTCCGCCGTCCGCGATCAACCCGGCAACTGCTGCCAGCAGGTCGTCGAGCCCTGGCGCGTCGTACGGCGGGTCGATGAAGGCCAGGTCGAAGGCGGCCTCACCGCCTGTGGCGGCGCCCAGACGCTCGGGAAGATGCGCCCGGGCCACGCGCAGCGCCTCTGCGCCCAGCCGCTCCCGGTTCGCCTCCATGCATTCCAGGGCGCCGCGATCCCAGTCGACGGCCAGGGCCGACCCAGCGCCCCGGGACAACGCCTCCAGCGAGACGCAGCCGGCGCCCGCATAGAGCTCCAGGAAGCGGCAGCAGGGGACGCGGTCGCCCCAGTGGGAGAAGAGGGCTTCGCGTACGCGGGCCTGGGTGGGGCGGATGCCCGCCGGCGTCTCGAGACGGCGGCCCCGCCACCGGCCGCCCAGCAACTTCACTCCACCCGAGCGAACCGCCGAACGGCCTTTGCCGGGGCTCATTCGCCGCTCGACGTCGAAGCCGACGGATGGCGGTAGGCCACCCGACCGCCTACGATCGTATAGACGACCTCGGTACCGGGAATCTCCTCCTCGGGCACGGTCATGATATCGCGGGAGAGAACCGTCACGTCCGCGAGCTTCCCGACCTCCAGGCTACCCTTCTGATCCTCCTCGAAGGCCGAATAGGCCGCGTCGAGTGTGTACGAACGGAGCGCCTCTTCCCGGGTCATCCGCTGGCTTGGCTCGAAGACCTCGCCGTTCCCCATCCGGCGGCTGACCGCGGCATGGAAGGACGCGATCGGATCGACATCCTCGACCGGGGCGTCGGTGCCGTTTGTCACCACGGCGCCGGAATCGATCAGCTTGCGCCAGACGTAGGCGCCTTCGGCCGCACGCTCCTCCCCGAGCCGGTCCGGCACCCAGGGTCCATCGGACGTGCAGTGAACCGCCTGCATCGAGGCGATGACGCCGAGACCGGCGAAGCGCGGAACATCGTCCGGGTGCAGGTGCTGGGCATGTTCAATCCGCCAGCGTCGGTCCCGGTCGCCGGCGAGGGCCCGTTCGAACAGGTCAAGCGTCTCCCGGTTCGCCCGATCGCCGATGGCGTGGACGCAGAGTTGGAAGTCGTGCTCCCGCGCCAGCCGTGCCGTCTCCTCCATGGCTTCGAGGCTCGTCGTGTTCAGACCGCTGGATTGCGGCAGATCCTCGTAGGGATCGAGCAGCCAGGCGCCGTGGGAACCCAGGGCGCCGTCGATGGACCGCTTGATGCCCCGGACGGTCAGGAAACCGTTTCCGCGGTCGATCATGCGGTACCGGCTCAAGGACTCGGCCAGGGATTCGTTCCCCTCACTGACCATCACCCACAGACGCAGCGGAAGGGACCCCTCGTCCGCCATCTGTCGATAGGCGTCGATCAGTTCGAAACTCGAGCCGGCATCCTGAAAGCTGGTGATGCCCTTGGCGAGACATTCCTCGGCCGCGATGCCCACCACGCGACGAACGTGGTTCCACTCCAGCGTCTCGCCGCGGAGATCCGCGACCAGGTTCTCCGCCGTCTCTCTGAGGGCGCCGGTCGGTTGCCCATCCCCGTCGCGCACGATCTCGCCCCCGTCCGGGTCGGGAGTTGCCGCGTCGATGCCGGCGAGCCACATGGCGCGGGCGTTGACGAAGGCCATGTGGCCGCTGGCGTGCGTCAGGAGCACGGGATTCTCAGGCGACACCGCGCTCAGGCCGGCATGAACAGGCAGTCCCTGCACACTCGCTACAGGCGGCGCCGACCACTTGGATTGATGCCAGCCCCGCCCCAGGATCCAGGTTCCCGGTGGGGTTCCTTCGACCGCTGCCGCCACCTGGGCGACGATCTCTTCCCAGGATGACGCGGACTCGAGCGCCAGTTGGAGCTTCGACTCGCCGAGACCCCAGAAGTGTCCGTGTCCCTCGATCAGCCCCGGCACCGCCAGGCGACCCTCCAGGTCGAGCACCTCCGTATCCGGACCGATCCAGCTCCTGACCGCCTCCTCGGCGCCGACGAAGACGATGCGGCCATCGACCGCGGCCAGGGCCTCCGCCTCGGCGGGTGTGCGTTCGGTGTCTTCGCTCAGGGTGACCAGCCGGCCACCGAGGAGAACGAGGTCGGCCACACCCCCTGCCTCGCTACCGCAACCCGCAAGAAGGAATCCCGCCACCGCCGCTAGTGCGGCAGAACTCCCGAAGGCCGCCGCTGCGCGCCGAATGCCGACCAGAAGGCCGGCGCACCCGGTTTCTGCCGCGAGAGGTGCGGCGCATCTGGTGCGCCCTGACCGGAAGATCATCCTGCCGGAATGCGCAGCGTCTGCCCGACGACGATCAGGTTGCCGCGCAACCCGTTGGCCTGACGGATCCTGGCCGCGGAGGTTCGGAACGCGCGCGCCAACTGACTCAGGGTGTCGCCCCGCCGGACCCGGTAGAAGACATCCTCACCGTTCAGCGGAATCACCAGGCGCTGGCCGGCGTGAATCAGTTCGGGCCGCCTCAGGTTGTTCGCCGCCGCCAGGACCTTGACGGAGGCGCCGTACTTCTGGGCGATACGGTGGAGAGATTCGCCCTTCCTGACGACGTGGACCGTGTCCCTGGGCTGCTCCTGGTTACCCGCCACCTGGGGGGCCGAAGGCGTCGCGGCCCGCGCCGGTTCCTTCGTCTCAGACGGCTCGAGTGCGGCCCGGCGGACCGGCTGAGGCGCCGGGCGCCCCGCACCGCGCTGCGGAATCCGCAGCCGCTGGCCGATGTAGATGCGGTCCGGCCTCGGCAGGCGATTTGCGCGCTGGAGCGCCGCCACGCTGGAGCCGAATCGGCGTGCGATTCCACCCAACGTGTCGCCCCGACGCACCCGGTATCCGAACGCGGCCTGACGGTCGGCCTTGCGATCCGGCGGCAGTTCGGCATACGCCTGCTCGAACTGCTCGGCCATGCCATGCGGCACCCGAAGCGGGTAGCGCGGCGGCACCAGGAGAGAGCCCGCCAGCACGGTCCGGTCCAGCGCCGGATTGAGTTCCGCAAGCCGGTCCACCTCCACGCCGGTCGCCGCGGCCAGATCGGTCAGGGCCACGTAGCGATCCCGAAGGGCGACATCGAATCGGATCTCGGGGAACGGTTCGACGTTCGGGAAGTGACGCTCGCGCTCCACGTAGGAGATCACCGCGGCGATGAACTCGGCATAGAAGTTGCGGGACGCGAAGCCGAACGTCCGCGACTTGTACTGCTCCACCACCAACCCGATATCCCGCGTCCCCAACCGGCGCACGGCCCGCGCCATACCGCCGGCGCCGTGGTTGTAGGCGGTCAACGCCAGAGGCCAGACCTCGAGCGACTCGTAGTCCTGGCGCAACTTGCGCGCCGCGCCGGCGGCGGCCAGAAGCACGTCCGAACGGGCGTCGACCGCCTCGTCCATCTGCAGGAAGAACCGGCCGGTCGAGGCGGTGAACTGCCATGCACCGGAAGCTCCGACCTTCGAGCGAGCCCGGTAGTTGAACATCGACTCCACGAACGGCAGGCAGCGAATCTCCTTCGGCAGGCCGTACTCCGCGAGCGTCCGCTCGATGCCGGGCATGAACATGCCCGAGATCTCGACCGCCTCCTCGAAGCGGTTTCGCAGTCCCCGCTGGCCGCGGACCATTCCCGCGGCCCGCCGGTACTTCGACCTGCCGCCTGCCACATGCTCCATCTGGGTGGGCATGGACCGCAGATCCGCCGGCAGGTTCATCACCGGCCGTCCCGCCGCCAGATCCCGGAGGGCCTTGGAAACGCGGCTCACCTCTGCGCGGACCCGCCTGATCCGGGAGCGGTCGATCTGCAGCTCCGACGCGCCCTGGGTGCGCAGGTCGCTCATGTCGACGACGCTGTAGATGACCTCCAGATGCCTCTCGTCGTGGAGGACGACCTGGTCGCTGGTGTAGGTGGTGAACACCTTCTGCCAGAACTCCACCGCCGCTTCCAGGCTCTCCGGCACCGGGAACAGCGTCGGGTCGATCGCGGGGTGGTAGCGCTCCTGGGCCTGGGCCCCGGGCGCCGCAAGTGTCATCAAGGCGCCGCAGACCAGCGCAGGGATCCAGATGGCGCTACTACGAGTCTTCGTCATGAGAGCCGCATCTTACTGAGAAACAACGACTTGTGCAGCACACCGGGGTATCGCCCGGGCGTCTCCTCACTGGGGTTGTTACCTGTTTAGTAGCGGTAGTCGTCCCGCTTGTACGGGCCATCGACCTGGACGCCGATGTACTCCGCCTGCTCCTCTGTCAACTCGGTCAGACGCACGCTCAGGTGCTCGAGATGGAGACGGGCGACCTCCTCGTCGAGATGCCGCGGCAGCAGGGTCACCTTCCGTTCCCGATCCTCGCCACCGCGATGCAGGTCGATCTGGGCCAGTACCTGATTGGCGAACGACGTCGACATGACGAAACTGGGGTGTCCGGTCGCGCAGCCTAGATTGAGCAACCGCCCCTCGGCCAGGATCAGCAGGCTGCGCCCGTCCGGGAGGATCCACTCGTCGACCTGGTCCTTGATCTTGCGGCTGCGGATGCCCGGAGTCCGTTTCAGGCCGGCGATGTCGATCTCGTTGTCGAAGTGGCCGATGTTGCCGACCACCGCCTTGTCCTTCATCCGGGTCATGAGTTCCGCGGTGATCACCGACTTGTTGCCAGTGCATGTGACGAAGATATCGGCGGTCTCCACCACGTCTTCGAGACGCGCCACCTGGTATCCCTCCATCGCGGCCTGCAGCGCGCAGATCGGGTCGATCTCGGTGATGATCACCCGGCAGCCCTGACCGCGCAGAGACTGGGCGCAACCCTTGCCGACCTCACCGTAGCCGCAGACCACCGCCGACTTGCCGCCGATCATCAGGTCCGTGGCCCGGTTGATGCCGTCGATCAGGGAGTGCCGGCAGCCGTACACGTTGTCGAACTTGGACTTGGTCACCGAGTCGTTCACGTTGACGGCCGGGCACAGGAGCGCGCCCTCTTCCTGCAGCTCGTAGAGACGGTGAACGCCGGTCGTCGTCTCCTCGCTGATTCCCTTCAGGCCCTCGGCCATGCGGGTGAAGTAGTTCCCGTCCCAGGCGCGGACGCGGTGGATCAACTCCAGGATGACGCCCCATTCCTCGGGTTCCGTGTCGGGATCGAAGTCGGGTACGGCCCCCTGCCGTTCGTACTCCACGCCCCGGTGGATGAGCAGCGTGGCGTCCCCTCCGTCGTCGACGATCAGGCTCGGGCCGCTCTCGTTCGGCCAGTCCAGAGCGCGCAGCGTGCACCACCAGTACTCGGGCAGGGTCTCGCCCTTCCAGGCGAACACGGGCACGCCCTTCGGGTTCGTCGCGGCGCCGCCGTTCTTCGGCCTGCCGACGACCACTGCCGCTGCCGCCTCGTCCTGGGTCGAGAAGATGTTGCAGGACGCCCAGCGCACTTCGGCGCCGAGGTCGAGCAGGGTCTCGATCAGCACGGCCGTCTGCACCGTCATGTGCAGACTGCCGGTGATCCGCGCGCCGGCGAGCGGCTGCTCCGACCGGTAACGCCGGCGAAGCTCCATCAGCCCCGGCATTTCGTGCTCGGCGAGTTCGATCTGCCTCCGGCCGGCCTCGGCGAGGGACAGGTCGGCGACTGAGAAGTCCAGGCCGCTCGGCGCCCGGAACAGTTCCGATACGGCCGTCCGCGCCAACTCGTCGGCCACCGGGTCGGACTCGATCCGTCTATCTGCAAGCGTCATTGTTCTTTGTCTCCCTGAGGGCGCGACCGCATTCGGTCCGTTCATGCGCAGTGGTAAAGGGGCAAAGCCGCAACGGCGTCTTCAGCTCCTCTTGGCAGGGTCCATCCTCAGGCCTGAGGGGCGGCACTGTCAACCGCCGTCCCCGTTCAACCCGACCGCCGCCGCCAGCAGTTCGTAGGAACGCACACGGGCCTCGAAACTGGGACAGATCGTCAGTACGACGAGTTCTCCGACTCCCAGCCGCGCAGCGAGTTCCTCCGCCCGGGGCCGCACGGTGTCCGGCGATCCGATCAGGGTACGGGCCTGCATTCTCTCCACGACCGTCCGATCCCGCTCCGTGAACTCGTAGGCTTCGGCCTCCTCCAGGCTCGGAAAGGGACCCGGCTGCCCCTGGGTCAGCCGGATCCACCACACAACACGGCTGAGCGACTGCCGGCGCGCCTCCTCATCCGTCTCGGCAACCATCGCGCTGACGCCCACGCTGGCCCGCGGTTCGGGGTGGCGCTCGGAAGGTCGATACTCGCTCCTGTAGAGGTCGAGGGCGGCCTCCGCGTCCCCGGGCTGAATGAAGTGGGCGAAGCTGTATGGACAACCGAACCAGGCGGCGAAACGAGCCGAGCCGAGGCTCGAACCGAGCAGCCAGACCTCCGGTTGCGTGTCGCCCTGCGGCATGGCGCGCACGCCGTTCAGACGGCTGTCGTGGTGCTCCCGTCCCAGGTACCCGAGCAGGTCGGCGACCTGCTCCGGGTAGTGCTGGACCCCCAGGCGGCCCGGGCCGTGCGCGAGGATCCGGGCGGTGAGGCGGTCCGATCCGGGCGCCCGGCCAATTCCCAGATCGATGCGTCCGGGGTACAGGGTCTCCAGCATCCGGAAGACCTCGGCCACCTTCAGCGCGCTGTAGTGACTCAGCATGACGCCGCCGGAACCGACCCGCATCCGCTTCGTCGCGGCGGCGACCTGCCCGATCAGCGCTTCGGGCGCGGCGCAGGCGAGGGACTCGGAGTTGTGATGCTCGGCCAACCAATAGCGGCGATAGCCCATCCTGTCCGTGGCGCGCGCCAGCTCAACGGCTTCGCGCACCGCATCTGCCGCGGTGCAGCGGTTCCTGATCGGGCACTGATCGAGGACACTCAGCGCCAGCGAGGGCGAAGAGTCGTCTGCCGGCACTCAGTAACCCTCGGAGCGCCGAAAGCGCTCCACTACCCTGCCGTCCTCGCGCTCGGCCCGCTGCAGCAACCGGGCCGCCCACTCCTTGCGCTGTTCGTCGACGATCGAGGGATCGTAGCGATCGACCATTGAACCGAACTGGCTGATGTGCGCCGCGGCGGCGCGGGCCTTCTTATCCGCCGTCTCCGTGATGTCGACGGTGTAGTTCGGGTTCGCGCTGTAGTAGAAGAGCACGAGCGGCACGCTCCAGGCCTCGAAGCCCTCCGCCTCGAGCTCCGGAAAGTACAGCCGCCAGCGCGCGGCCCGGATCGCGTCCACGGTGATGATCGCCCCCGAGCGGTGGTCCGACTTGTGGTACTGCTCGTAGGGCGATCCGGGATCGACGGAGAACAGGGCGTGGGGCTTGAAGCGCCGGATCTCGCGCGCCACCTGCCGCGTCAGTTCGCGCCGGTCGACGTACTCGAGCATGCCGTCGTCGTGTCCGAGCCAGTGGATGTTCTCCTTCGGGATGCCGAGGATGCGGCAGGCCTCCTCCTCTTCGGCGCGGCGAATCGCCTTCAGCCGGTCCTTCGTCATCTCCGGGTCGCGGGAACCCGCGTTGTCCGTCGTGTAGATCACGACCTGGATGTCGTTCTCGTTTGCCGCCAGGAGGGCCAGCGTGCCGCCCGAAGTGAAGGTCTCGTCGTCCGGATGCGGGGTGACGACCAGGATGCGGCGGCCGGACCACTCCTCGATCCGGTCGGAGCCCGTGTACTCCGGTTCGGGGCGGGATATCTGCGCCGTTGCCGGAGCAGTCGCGGCGGCGACGAAGAGACAGGCGGCGAGGAGCGTCTCCGCCGCGGCTGGGAGCACTCGATTCGTGGCGCTCGCACCGGCCCGGAACATCGGCTCAGTATAGTGAAGCCATGCCGTTGCATGTCCTCAGCGGACGCCTCGCGGGCGCCCTGTTCGCCGCGGCGGCTCTGGCGGCCGCCCAGGTTCCGCCCCCGTCGGCGACGAGTGCGGATTCTCCCGCTGGGACCGTCGCCGAGAGCGTCACGGTCAACGTCGTGAACATCGACGTCCACGTCACAAATCGCCGGGGCGAGCCGATCGCGGACCTTGTCGCCGCCGATTTCGAGGTCTTTGAAGACGGCGAGCTGGTCGAGATCACGAACTTCCTGAACGCCTCCGCCCGAGACGGGATGGAGTGGACCGAGGGAGACGAACTCGAGGAGCCTGGGGACGCCGACGCCCCTCTCATGGTGGCGCTCTACGTCGACCGCTACCGCACCGGCCACGGCAACCTGCTTCGGATCGAGGGCGACCTCGCCTCCTTCCTGGGCGACCGCCGCGATCAGGGAGGCGGCATCCGCTTCCTGCTCGCAACCGGCGACCCGGAACTGAACGTCAGGGTCCCCTTTACGGACGAGCCGCAGGAACTGCTAGCCGCCCTGGAGCAACTGCGCGACGAGCCGCGCTCAGGTCTTCACGACGACGAACTGCTCCGCCGCCGGACCATCGGTGAGGTTCGCCGCACCTACGAGACCTGTGCACAACCTCCCTCGAGCCCGAACAATCCCGGCTGCTTCCCGTGCATCGACACCTGGAGCGCACTCCTGGGCGCCGCCGGCCAATATGCCGCCGAGATGCAGTCCCGGGTCTCGACATCGACTTCCGCTCTCGGCGAACTGATGACCGCTCTCGGCGGTCTGCCCGGTCCCAAGGCGCTGATCTACGTCAGCGATGGACTGCCCCAGCGTCCGGGCGCGGAGATGTACCACTACCTGGGTCAGATCTGCCCCGACCGGCAGTCCGAGACCGACTCGCTGGAGCGCGAGTGGGACGACACGACCCGCTTCAACCGCCTGAGCGCCTTCAGCAACGCGAACCGGGTCACGATCTACCCGGTCGACGCGGGAGGCGTCCGCGCCTCCTCCGCGGCCGACCCGAGCTTCGCCGGCCCCGTAGGCGGTCTGGACGGCAGCGGATTCGCGGATTCGCGACTCTCGGCCGTTCTGGTGCCCAGCCGGGAGAACGACCGGGTACGGGTTGACAACCTGCAGGCCACTCTGAGCCTGCTGGCTGACGAAACCGGTGGTCAGGCCGTGTTCAACCAGGCGCGCCCGGCCGAGGCGCTGGAGGAGATCGCGGCGGACTTCGGGTCCTACTATTCGCTTGGTTACGGCGCGCCGCCCGACCGCCGCCATCCGATCCGCCAGATCGACGTCCGCTTGACGAAACCCGGGAAGGGCTGGCATTTGCGCTACCGGCGCTCCTACATCCTGAAGTCGCAGGATCAGCGGCTGGCGGATCGACTGTTTGCTGCATTGAAGCTCGATGAGCAGAGCAACCCTCTCGCCGCCGAGGTGACGTTCGGGGACCCGGCGCCCGCCACGGACTCCAGCGTGAGCACGCTGCCGGTCGAAGTCCAGCTCCCGGTCTCGGCGGTCACCCTCCTTCCGGGAGCGGCTGGCCGGAACGGAGCGGTGCGCATCTTCCTGGTCGCCGAAAGTGAGGACGGTCGCCGCACACCGATGCGCCAGAAGACTCTGACCTTCAGCGAAGATCAGCTTCAGGCCCAGCGGGAGCACGCCGTCGTGGTCGTCAACGTCGATCTTCCACCCGGCGCCTTCGCGGTCGCGGTCGGCATCCGGGACGAAGCGTCGGGGCGCAGCAGCTATCTGGTCCGGGACATCGAGCTGCCGCGGATCAACGATTCCGCCCGCTGAGGCCGTCTCAGCCGCCCTACCGAGCCCGGAACGCCTCGACATCCTCGGCGCTGATCAGCACATCGAGACCGGTGTAGATCGGGTCCTCGACCGTGCCGCCGCCCACGAGCTCCAGCAGGACCTCCATCGACCGGTAGCCCATCGCGTAGGGGCGCTGCCCCACCTGGCCGTGGCTCAGACCCTCGGCCAGCAGGTCCAACTGCATCGGCAGAACGTCGGCGCCGATGATCACGAGATCACGCGAGTCGATCCGGTCCCGGTACGGCTCGACGGCCTGCCGGTACGCCTGGTCGACGAACTGCGGGAAGCCGCCCGTGATCAAGAACACGTCGAGGTCCGGCTCGGAGGCCAGTACGTCGGCCATCTGCTGAACCGCCAGCGGGAAGTCGTCGTTCGTGTAGAGCGGGCAGGCGCCGACCTCGGTCCAGCCGTTCTCGCCGTCGAGGCGCTCCCCCGGCGGTCCGCCCGACTCGACGCCGGCCAGAGTGTCTCGCAGTCCCTGCATCCGCTCGTTGTGATTCATCGCTGCGGCGCCGCCCGACTGGATGCAGATGGCGCCCCCATCCGGTTTCAGTTCCTGCAGCAGCTTCGCCTGCTCCACCCCCATCGCGCGGTTCTGGGTACCCACGTACGTGGTGCGCAACCCGGCGTCCTCGGCCAGCAGGTCGGAATCCCAGGTGATCACGGGGATGCCGACCTCCCTTGCCCGCACCAGCGCCCGTGCCATCGCGACCGCGTTCGAGGGCGACACCGCCAGGCCGTCCACGCGGCGGGTGATCAGGTCCTCGACCACCTGGATCTGGTCCGCCTCCGTGTGCTCGCTCGGGCCGATGTAGAGGCACTCGACGTCCTCGAGATCCGCGGCCGCCTGCATGCAGCCCTCGCGGGCGAAGTCGAAGAACGGGTTGTTCATGGCCTTCGGCACCAGGGCGAAGGTGTAGCCGGTCTGCTCCTGAGCGCAGCCCGTAGCCCCGAGCGCCAGGGCCACGACGGCCGCGGCCACAAACCACGCTGCACCCGGACGTCGGCCGCTCCCGGTCCCCTTGCCTGAACGCACTTGCAACCTCATGACGACTCCCGATTCCGCTCTGGCGGCGAGCGTGAACCTGTTCTCAACCAGCGGTCCGGCCCGCCCGCCGGACCCGCTCCACGAGCATAGCGACGATGATCGATCCCCCGACGAACGCTCCCTGCCAGTACGGATCCACACCGAGCAGGAGCAGGCCGTTGCGGATCAGCTCGATCAGCGCCGCGCCTGCCACGGCGCCGAAGGCGCCGCCCTCCCCGCCCATCAGGTTGGCGCCGCCGATCACCGCCGAGGCGATGACGCGCAGTTCGTAGCCTTGGCCAAGCGCGTTCGTCACCGCCCCGAGCCAGCCGATCATCAGGATCGCCGATACCCCCGCGAGCAGGGAGCTCAGAACGTAGACCGTGACCTTGACCCGGGCGACCGGCACCCCCGCCAGGCGGGTCGAATCCTCGTTGCCGCCGACCGCCAGCACATGACGCGCCAGCCGGCTGTAGCGAAACCAGGCCGCCGAAGCCAGAGCGGCGAGGAGAAGCAGCCAGACAGGGTTCGCGAGCCCCAGGAAGCGGCCGCCGCCCAGGGCGAGCAGCAGATCCTCGTCAGGCCCGAAGTCGTGGATCATCTTGTTGTTCGAGATGACCAGAGCGAGCGAGCGGGCGATGCTGAGCATGCCCAGGGTGACCACGAAGGGCGAGAGGCGCAGGTAGCCGACCAGCACACCGTTCACCAACCCGCACGCGAGGGCACACGCAAGCCCCGCGGCGGCGGCGAGGAACAGCGGTTGGCCCGACCCCAGAACGAGCCCCGTCACGATTCCCGCGAGGCCCATGACGGAGCCGACCGAAAGATCGATCCCGCCGGTCGCGATGACCGCGGTCTGGCCCAGGGCGATCAGCCCGATGAAGGCGAAGTTGCGGCTGACGTTGAAGATGTTGTCCGCACTCGCGAACGGTTCGGAGACGAGGCTCATCGCCCCGGCCAGGGCGGCGACCGTCAGCATCACCCACAGGGACTGGGGCGTCCGGCGGAAGTTCTTCACGCGGCTTCGATCGCGCCGGTGATCAGCGCGGTGACCTCCTCGGGCGACGAGTCCCCGCTCGCCTTGTCGGCCACCTTCCGCCCCCGCCTGAGCACGACGACGCGGTCCGCCACCGCGAACACGTCCGACATCCGGTGGGAGATCAGCAGCACGGAGACGCCCTGGTCGCGCAGGCTGCGGATCAACTCCAGCACCTCGGCGATCTGCCGCACGCTGATGGCCGCGGTCGGTTCGTCGAGCAGCATGAGCCGGGGCGCGCTCAGACGCGCCCGGGCAAGTGCTACGGCCTGCCGCTGCCCGCCCGACATCCTTCGCACGAGGTCGTCCGGCCGCGTGTCGGAACCGAGTTCCTCGAACAGTTCCGCCGATTTGCGACGCATCCCGGCGTGGTCGAGCACCGGCAGGATCCCGAACAGGCGGCGACTCCGTTCGCGGCCCAGGAACACGTTCGCTGCCGCCGAAAGGTTGTCGCACAGGGCGAGGTCCTGGTACACGGCCTCGATCCCGTGCTCCCGCGCCGACAGCGGCGAAAGTTCGACCGCGCGTGCATCCCAGCGGAGCTCACCCGAGGTCGGCGCAAAGTTCCCCGCGACGATCTTGAGCAGGGTCGACTTGCCGGCCCCGTTGTCGCCCATCAGTCCGACGACTTCGCCGGGGACGAGTTCCAGATCGACGGCCTGGAGCGCCTCGACGGCGCCGAACCGCATGCCCACCGATCGGAGCTGGAGCATCGAGAAAGGGGGCCTCAGCCCGCCAGACGTCCCAGGTAGCCCGGGCCCTGAGTAAAGACGTACCAGGCCATGAAACCGGTCAGGAAGGCGGTCACTGCGACCATCGCGCCCCACCAGATCCAACCGCGGACGCCGTCCGCGCGGTCCACGCCCAAGTAGCCGCGCTTGCGCTGCAGAATGACGAAGCCGATGTACGCGGCGGGCAGGAACAGACCGCAGACGATGTTCGTCGGTACCGCCAGCCACACCGCGATGTCGCCCCAGAACACTGGTCCGAGGACGCCGGGCGCCGGCAGCAGCATCGCCAGCCGGTGCTTGCGGCCGCCGAAGCGCCAACCGAAGAGCTCGCAGGCCACGAAACCGGTCGCGAGCATGTGCAGGGTGATCGTAGACAGCGCCATTCCCAGCACGCCGAGGTCGAAGACGACGCGGCCCGCCGCGGGGCCCGCGACCGCGGCCAGCGACTTCGCCGCCTCCACCGGCCCCAACCGCACGCCCTCGTAGGCGGGATCGAGGTGGATCGTGTTCGCCGCCGCGATGACCATCAGACTCGCCGCGAGCACATAGGGGATGAAGGTGCCGCTCCAGAGGTCGAACCGCGCCAGCGAGCGGTGTTCCCGCGACCAGCCGCGGGCCAGCAGCGAGTACGGATACAGGAACACCATGTTGATGCCGACCGCCGCCGACAGGCCGCTCAGGATCACCGTGACGCCGAGCACGCCGTTGCGCTCGCCGGGCACCGAGAAGCCGACGAAACCGCGCAACAACGCTCCCCAGTCCGAGATACCGGTCCGCGCAACGACCCACCCGAAGCAGAGGACGATTCCCCACACCATGTACCGCAGCAACCGCTCGTAGACGCGGATGAGTTCCGGCCGGCGACCGTAGAGCGACGAGACGAGGATCGCCCAGAACAGAACCAGGAAACCCAGCAGCGGCGCCGGCAACCCCTCGACACCCGCGGCCTCGCCGAGGTCGACCAGCACGGCGGACGCCAGCGCGTACTGCGGGAAGTGCCAGACGATCGAGGCGATCAGGGCCCCGAGGGCCCAGCTCCAGGCCAGCGGCGCCCCGGCAAACCGCCGCATGGCGTCGAATGGCCGCAGCCCCGTGGACAGTGTCTGGTGGGCCACCGCGGAGAGCATGACCATGCCCAGAAGCATGGCCAGGGGCGCGACCCACAGGAGCTCGTAGCCGAAGACCGCGCCCGCGAACAGGGCGGAAGCCGCGGTGCCGCTGCCGAGCGTCATTGCGCTCTGCATGTACCCGGGGCCCATCAGGCCGGCAAAGGCGCGCCAGCGGGTCGTCCGGGGCGCCGCCTCGAGTTCAGCGAGCTGTTGCCGTTCGGCGGCCAGCGCCGCCGGGTCGGGCGGATGGGCCATCCGCAGGCCGACCCGTAGGTCGTCCCGCTCGGCCGCGGACAAGCGAGATGCCCCGTCTTCCGGTCTCAGTCTCGGTCCCCTTGCAGTTCGTGGTGGAAGTCCGCGTCGCGCCGTGAGCGGTCAGGCGCCGCCCGGCAAGGCGCGGCGTGAGAGCATAGCCGCTTCAATCGACCCACCGAATCACGGGTCCTCCACCGTGACCGTCACCTCCCCCGTGCCCGATCCGAACCACCCTCCGGGGTCCCGCACCATCCGCCACGCGAACGTGTGGCTGCCCGTTTTCTCCGGCGCCATGATCGGGAACTCGAAAGTGACCGTCTCGTTCGGCGCCACGCTCCCGGAAAGGGGTGCCCGCCGCAGCCCCCAGGTGTCGTTGTCCTGCGGACTCTGCGAACCGAGACTGTAGCCCCCGAAAGGCGTCCACGTCGCCCTTCCGGTGTTCGTCATGGTCACCGTCACGGTCGCCTTGCCGCCAGCGGCCATCTTCGACGGGAGCCCCAAGACCGCCACGACGGCCGCGTCGTCCCTCGCCGCCGCTCTCACCGTGATCGGGAACGAAAGGGCCGCGGCATCGCCGTCCGTGTCCGTCGCCGTGTACGTGTACGCCGTTGCCGCCTGCGGCGTTGTGGGCGTTCCCGACAGCACCCGGGTCGTCGCGTCGAAGCTCACGCCGGCCGGCAGGCGCGGCGCCAGCGCATAGGCCAACTCTCCGTCGCCGCCGCTCGCCGCGGGCAGCGTCAACGGCTTGAGGGCCCCGTCCTGAACCCACGTCTGATCGAGGATCGTCGCGTCGCCGAACGACGGGTCCTCCACCGTGACCGTCACGTCCCTCGTGCCCGACCCGAACCACCCTCCGGGGTCTCGCACCATCCGCCACGCGAACGTGTAACTGCCCGTCTTCTCCGGCGCCGTGACCGGAAACTCGAAAGTGGCCGTCTCGTTCGGCGCCACGCCCCCGGACAGGGGCGCCCGGCGCAAACCCCAGGTGTCGTTGTCCTGCGGACTCTGCGAGCCAAGACCGTAGCCCCCGAAAGGCGTCCACGTCGTCGTTCCGGTGTTCGTCATGGTCGCCGTCACCGTCACCTTGCCGCCAGCGGCCATCTTCAACGGGAGACCTGAGACCGACACGAAGGCCGCGTCGTCCGTCGACCCCTCTTTCACCTTGATCGAGGACGAGAGCGTCGCGGCGTAGTCGTCTGTGTCCGTCGCCGCGTACGTGTACTCCGTCGTGTCCTGCACTGCTGTCGGCGTACCCGACAAGGTCCGCGTCGACTCGGTAAACGTGTCGACTCGGTAAACGTGTCGACTCGGTAAACGTGTCGACTCGGTCGAGCGGGAGTACGCTCTTTACCGTGAGCCCTTCCCTCACCGTCTGAACGTCTGGATCGATAGCGGCCCCGATCGGCCGGCCGGTGTAGTACGTCAGCACCTGTTGCCGGCTGAGATCCTCCCTGATCTGGTCGAACACCTGTTGAACCCGACCCGGGAACTCCGACGGAGGAAGCTCCGGGTCGATCTGGAACAGCCGCCCGCCGCTCCGCCGGGCCTGCTGCCGCATGCGCAGGACGTGGTCGGCGGATCGGGCGGTTCGTATCAACGTTGCGCCAGCGCTGTCTCCATCGGGGTTGCTTCCGTTCGGAAGGGCGATCCGATCCCTGCCGAGGTCGATGAGGTAGAGCGGGATGCCGACCAGCTCCGCGAAGGCCGCCGCCTGCCCCGGTTCGGATCGGCTGTCGATGTCCACGCCGTCGGTTACGACAACCAAGGCTCGCCTTCCGGGTTCCGCCCCGTACAGGATCAGGGAGAACAGGATGCCGTCGTTCAGGGCCGTGCCGCCGTTGGGGATCAGCCGATCCATGCTGGTTCGCAGCGCCCGCACGCTGCCCGTGGGCTGCTGAAGCAGGCGGACGCTTTCGTCGAAGTCGACCAGGAAGGCTCGGTCCTCGGCCGCCAGGGCGTTCTCCAGGAATGCCCCCACCACCGATCTGAGTCGATTCCATAACGGTTTCATGCTGGCCGAGGAGTCGATCGCCATCCCCAGGATCAACGGCACGTCGCCGGCTTGCTGGACATCCTCGACCGCCTTCCGCTCGCCGTCCTCGACGATGCGGAAGTCGGCGGCGGTCAGTCCGTCGACCGGAGCGCCGCCGGAATCCACGACGAGGACCTGCAGGTGAATGAGCTGGACATCGATCTCTCCCTTGAACGTGACGCCTTCGATGAGTTGGGCGTCTTCCAGTTGGCGGCCGTCGGCGAGGGTGGCGGTGACCCGGACATAGTCATTCGGCGACAGATCGGGTGTCGGCAGGTTTCCCCTGACTGTTCTGAAGCCGCCCGTAGCGCCGTACTGCCGCAGGTTGACCACGCTCCAGGCGAGCGCCTCGTTGCGGTAGAAGTCGACCCGTTCCAGGACGGCGCCTCGCGGGACCGCGACGCGGGTCTCGACCTGAACCGCGGCGCCGTCGGGTTCGCTCGGGGTGATTGCACCGATGCGGATCCCAAAGGGGGGATCGATGCGATTCAGGATGAGGCGGTCCCCGCCCATGAAAGCGTCTCGGACACTGTAGGCGCGCACCTCCAGAGTCTGCTCGCGAGGTGGCTCGGCGAGGTTGATCCGGGTACGAAAGGGGAGCTTCCGTACGCGCCCGAGCCGTCGACCGTCGAGGAAGAAGTCCACTCTGCCGATGGACCGGTCGACAATCAGGGTCTCGATTTCGATGCCGCCCGTGAGCAGTTGATGTTGGCTGCTGCGGGGAGGCACGATGCGTATCGTCGCGGGTCGGGCGAAGCGGCTGGCGTCGTCGTCGGTTGGGCTCGCCGCGGGAGGCCCGTCGCCGTCCCGCTCGTAGACCGTGAGAAACCTGAGATTCGGGAATGACTCGCTCTGGATCTCGATGACGCGGTGCAGTTGACCGGCCTGCCGGTAGAAGGTCTCGATCAGGAGCCAGCCCGGTCGCGCCGTTTCGATCTCGAGCGCGCCCGGGAGAATTCTCGCGCGGTGACGGTTTCCGTACCGATCGGTGACGGTTGCGCCGTCTGTCGGCAGCGCGAGTGCCTCGTACTGCGCGTTTCGAACGCGGATCCGACCATCAACGGCGTGGAGCCGCAGTTTGCCCACGCGTTCGGCAAGGCTCGTCGCCAAGCCTGTCAGCATGGCGGATGCGCGCTCCGGATTTCGCCAGAGGCTGGCCGTCTTCTGAATCGGATCCTCGCTGACTGCCTCGTTCCGGTTCCATTCGCCCTCGAGTGCGGCGATGGACGAGGTTGCCGTTCCGGCCTCGCCCTGAGCCGACGCGGACTGCGCGGACTCGCCGCGTTGGCCGGTCGACGGAGACGCGAGGCCCACAAAGACCACGACGAGCGTGGCCGCGAGGTGCTTTCGCAGTTGCACCAGTCGCGTGCCCTTGAGTGATTGCGTCACCGTTCAGTCGGCCTGGCCTTTCCAGCGATCATCGTCCCCAAGGCCGTAGCACGCTAGTCGATACGTGTCGAAAACTCAACACCTAGTCTTGTCCAACGAGACTAGTCTTGTCCAACGAGAGATGAGCCTCTGGTGCCCCGCGCCCGGGACCGCCTCGTGCGCGCTGCTCGCCACGCGCCTACACTCAGGGGGGGGCAGACCGATCTCGCCTTCAGGCTCATCTCACAGGATTGGAAAGCACTTTGCACGCGGATCAGATGCCTCGGAAACCCTCATGCCAAGCCGGCGCCGCCATCGTGCTTGCCGGCCTGACGCTCGGCGTGGAGAGCCCGGTGACGGCTCAGCGCGGCGACCGCGAGGGCCATGTCATGGACCGGGTGTGGCGCCAGTTCGAGGTGCCAGAGGCGCCTCCACTGGCGCCGGCCGAGGCGATGGCGACCCTGCGCGTCGCCCCCGGCTTCCGGGTCGAGCTGGTGGCAGCCGAGCCCCTGGTCGAAGACCCGGTCGCCATGGCGTGGGACGAACGAGGGCTGCTCTACGTCGTCGAGATGCGCGGCTTCATGCCGACGGTCGACGGCGAGGGCGAGCAGGAGCCGGTGGGGCGGGTCGTTGTGCTCGAGGACACCGACCATGACGGCGCCATGGACCGCCGCGGAATCTACCTGGAGGGCCTGGTCAACCCGCGGGCGATCGCGGCGGTCTCGGGCGGCATCCTGATCGGCGAGCCGCCGAACCTCTGGCTGTGCCGCAGCGAGATGCAGGACGGCGGCCTGCCCCAGTGCGGCAGCCGGGAGCGGCTGCTCGACTACGGCGATCCCGACCCAGACCTGCTCGAGCACACGGAGAACGGACTGCTTTGGGCGCTCGACAACTGGATCTACAACGCGAAGTCCGATCGCCGCTTCCGACTGCGGCGCGGTGTGGATGGCGTTTCCGTCGAAGTCGACCCGACCTTGTTCCGCGGCCAGTGGGGCATTGCTCAGGACGACGTCGGTCGCCTCTACTACAACACGAACTCGCGCTATCTCTTCGCCGACCTGATTCCCGCCGACTACGCCCTGCTCGACCCGGAGCACCAGCCGCGCGGCGGCGGGATGGGAGCCAGCGAACGGCTCGTTCACGACGAATCGGTCCACTCGATCCGGGTCAACCCCGGCATCAACCGGGGCTACGTGAACGGCATGCTGCGCGAAGACGGCCGGCTGGCGGTGACCACCTCGGTGAGCGGCCTGACCGTGTACCGGGGCGATCAGTTTCCGGCGACGTGGCGCAGCGATGTCTTCGTGCCGGAGCCGGCCGGCAACGTCGTGGCGCACTTCGATCTCGCGCCCGGCCGCGTCGAGAACGGCGTCCCGACCCTGGTCGCCGAGCACCGGCTCTACGGCGATCCTGACTGGGTGGAGCGAGAGTTCCTCGCGTCGACCGACGAGCGCTTCCGGCCCGTGGACGCGAAGGTCGGGCCCGATGGCGCGCTGTACGTGATCGACATGTACCGCGGCATCCTCCAACACGTCCGCTACGTGACGACCTATCTGCGTGAGTACATCCTCCAGCACGGGCTGGACCGGCCGATCGGTATGGGCCGGATCTACCGGGTGGTCTGGGAGGGCCCAGGCGAGGAGCCGGCGCCAATCCGCAGGAACCCGCCCCGGCTTTCAACCGCGAGCGAGCGGATCGCCGCGCTTTCCCACTCCAACGGCTGGCACCGCGACGCCGCGCAGCGCCTGCTGGTCGAGGGCGACCTCGACGAAGCGAGTCGCGACGCACTGCGGAAACTCGCCCGCTCCGGCGGCGACTCGATGGCGCGCATCCACGCCCTGTGGACGTTGCACGGTCGCGGCGAACTTGACGACTTCTCGGTGCAGTCGGCGCTGTGGGCCCGGGACCCCTGGCTCGTAGTCCACGCCCTGCGAGTTGGCGAAACGTACCTTGCCCGCGCCAGTCGCGATGGTCCGGAGGTGCTCGGAGAGTTGCTCAACTCCTCGTCAGTTCAGGTCCGAACGCAGGCCGTTCTGACACTGGGAGCCATCGCGCGGGAGGCGTCTTGGGCGCCCACCGTCCTGGCAAGGCGCCTGGCTGCCCGGCCCGACGATCCGCTGCACCGGCAGGTCGCGCTCGCCGCGAACCTCGGTGGCGCCGGCGCCGCCGAGGCGCCCGAGACTCCGGCCGCCGAGCCCGCCCTGACCGCCGACGAGGCGGCTCAGTTGGCCAGCGGCAGCCGGCACTACCGGGCTTGCAGCTCCTGCCACAACAACGACGGTCGGGGCCAGGACGGCCTGGGGCCGAGCCTGGTCGACTCGCCATGGGTTCTCGGCTCGCCCGAGCGCCTTGCCGCACTCGTCCTCCAGGGACTCGAAGGACCGATCGAGGTTCACGGCGAGACCTGGGACGACATGATGCCCGGCTTCGCCGCCGATCCCCGGCTGCCGGACCCGGCGATCGCGGCGCTACTGACCTACGTGCGCCGAAGCTGGGGCAACACCGCCGCTCCCGTGCCCACGGAGACAGTGACTCGGGTTCGCGAGGCGACGGCGGAGCGCAGGGACCCCTGGACCGCGGCGGAACTCGAGGCGGCCTTCGACTGACGTTCAGGCCGCTTCGCCATCGGCCTCGTGGCGGTGAACGTCGAGCAGCAGGTAGAGCGCCGGAATCACGACGAGCGTCAACAGCGTCGACGTCAACAAACCCCCGACCACCGTCAGCGCCATCGGCGTTCGCAGTTCGGCGCCCTCGCCGAGCCCCAGGGCCATCGGCAGCAGGCCCAGGATGGTCGTCGAGGTCGTCATCAGGATCGGCCGCAGCCGCACCAGGCAGGCCTCGCGCAGGGCCTCGACCTTGGCCTTGCCGGCCCGCCGCAGGCGGTTCGTGTAGTCGATCAGGATGATCGCGTTGTTCACCACGATCCCGGCGAGCAAAATGCCTCCGATCAGCACGACGATGCTGACCGGCGTCCGGGTCAGGTAGAGGATGCCGATCGCGCCGATGATCGAGAACGGCACCGCGAACAGAATGACGAAGGGGTGCAGCAGCGATTCGAACTGCGACGCCATGACCAGGTACACCATGAACACGGCGAGCAGAATCGCCAGCCGCATGCTGTCGAAGGACTGCTCCATCTCCTGGCGCTGACCGCCGATCGTGTAATCGAAGCCGACCGGGAATCGTGTCGTTTCGAGGATCGTCAGGATGTCGTCCGAAGCGCTGCCGAGATCGCGGCCGACCAGGTTCGCCGTGATCAGGGAGACGCGGCTGCTGTCCGCGCGCCGGATCTCGGCCGGCCCCGTCGTCTCGATCACCTCGGCCACCGCCGACAGGGGCAGCGGCACAGAACCGCCCTGGCGGACGTTCAGGTTGCGCAGGTCACGGACCGAGTCCCGGAAGTCCTCGCCGGTGCGCATCCGGACCTCGATGTTGCGGTCCTCCCGGGTGATGTCGGTGGCGATATCGCCCTGCACCTTGGAACGGATGACCGCGCCAAGCTGCGCGACGGTGTAGTTCAGAGACGCCAGCCGCTCGCGGTCGAAGATGATCTGCAGTTCGGGGTTGCCGCCCTCGGTGGACGCCTTGACGTCGGCGAGCCCTTCGACGGCCCGCATCCGCTCGGCCACCTGGTCGGTCAGAACCCGCAGCAGTTCCAGGTTGTGGCCGCGGATCTGCACTTCGACCGGGGTCCGGAAGCTGAAGTACGTCGGCCGGCCGAAGCGGTACTTGAGCCCCCCGTCTCCCGTCGTCGGCGGCGCGCTCGCGCCCGCCAGCGGCGCCGGGCCGGCAGCCGGCGCCGGGCCGCCGCCGTAGGTGGCGTTCTGCGCGTCGATCTCGTCCCGGATCAGGTTCATGAGCCGCTCTTCGCGCTCGATGTCGATCGGCGGTTCCAGGGTCACGTGGACCTGGCCGATGTTCTCCCGTCTCTCGCCCGCGGCGCCTCCCTGTTCGTTCGACGTGCCGACCACCGTGTAGACCGACTGCACGCCCGGCAGCTTGCTGGCGAAAAGGTCGATGGCCTGAAGTCGCTTGTCCGTGACTTCCAGCCGGCTGCCGGGAGGGAGTTCCGCGTCGACGTAGAACTCGCCCTGAATGAGCTCCGGCACCAGCTCGCTGCCGAGCGACCGGACCATCTGCAGGCTGCCCCCCAGGAGTCCGATCGCGAGCAGGAGCACCAGCACCGGGTGCCTCAGGCTCCAATCCAGCACACCCGCGTAGACCGTTGTGACCCCGCGGAGGAGCCAGTCGAAGGCAGCGAGGAAGGGACGCAGCAGCCATGACATGACCGCCCCGACGCCGCGGAACACGTACTTGATGCCCAACGCGAGATGCAGGCCGACGAAGAAGAACACCGAGGACACGAAGCGCGTCACCGCGTTGGGACGGCCGACGGGTTCAACCTTCGCCGCCCCCAAGCCTTCGGACAGGAACTTGCGCGAGGCGAGCATCGGAATCACGGTCAGCGCGACGCCCAGGGAGACCAGCAGCGAGAAGGTGACGGTCAACGCCTGGTCGCCGAACAACTGACCCGCTACGCCCTCCACGAACACGATCGGCACGAACACGCAGACGGTGGTGATCGTGCTCGCGATCACGGCGCGGCCGACCTCGGACGCGCCTTCCCGGGCCGCTTCGACCACGCCGGCGCCCTGTTCGCGGCGTCTCTGGATGGCTTCCAGGACGACGATCGAGTTGTCGAGCAGCAGGCCGATGCCGAGCGTGATGCCGCCCAGCGACATGATGTTGAGCGACACGCCGGACACGTACATGAGGAAGAACGTCGCGACCACCGACACCGGAATGGAGATGCCGATGATCAGGGTCTTCGGAGCGCTGCGGAGGAACAGGTAGAGGACGATGATCGCCAGGCCGCCGCCGATCAGCGCCGTCTCGATCACAGCCCGGACAGACTCCCGGATGTATCGCGACTGGTCCGTGATGAGCGAGAGCTTGAGCTCCGGGTCGATCTCGCCGAGGTCCGCCTCCAACGCCGCCATGACGTCCAGGACACCGGCGGCGACGGTCACGGTGTTCGTGCCGCCCTCCTTGTAGACCGCGATCTCGACACTCTCCTTGCCGTCGATGCGGGTGATCACCTCGCGTTCGCGGCTGCCCCGGTAGACCCGGGCTATGTCCCCCAAACGCACGATGGCGCCCTGGGAGCGGTCGATGACGACCTCGCGCATCTCCTCGGGCCGCAGCAGTTCGTTGATCGTCCGCACCAGGTATTCGGTCTGGCCGTCGCGCAGCCGGCCACCGGTCAGATTCACGTTCTCCTGGGCCAGCCGATTCATGACCTGGTTCATCGTCAGGCCGATGCTGGTCAGCCGCCGTTCGTCGATGTCGACCTGGATCTCCTCTTCGAGACCGCCGCTGACGACCACCGCCGCGACCCCTTCGAGCCGCTCGATCCGGCGGCTCAGATCCTCTTCCGCAAGCAGCCGCAGGCCGATGAGGTCGCTGCCCTCGCCGCCAGTCAGCCCCAGGCGGACGATCGGATCGAGCGACGGGTCATACCGCAACAGGATCGGCTGCTCGGCGTCCGTCGGCAGCCGGACCTGATCGAGCCGCTCCCGAACGTCCAGCGACGCGAAGTCCATGTTTGTGCCCCAGGCAAACTCGAGCGTCACCTCGCTGGTGTCCGCCCGGGAGCTGGAGATCACGCGGTTCACACCGTTCACCACACCCACCGCATCCTCGACCGGGCGCGTGATCAGGGTCTCGATTTCGGCCGGCGCCGTGCCCTCGTACTCGGTCCGCACGGTCACCGATGGGTAGGTGATGTCCGGCAGCAGGTCGACCGCCAGGTCCCGGAACGCGACGCCGCCGAACACGACCGCGGCAACGGCGAAGATGAACACCGTGACCGGCCGCCTGGTGGCGAAAGAAACGATCCGCATGAAGCGCTCCTGCTCTTACGGCCGGCGTCAGCCCTGGGGCCGCGTCGGCGGCCGACCGGGTGAGAACTGGCCGCTCTTCATCCGCTCGATCGCCTGGTCGATCTGCTCGTCGCTCAGCCCGCGTTCCTTCATCCGGGAACGGATCATCTCGATGCGCTCGGGTGTCATCTGGCTGGGGTCGAAACCGCCCGGCGGACCCTGTCCGGGCCCCCTGGGGCCGCGCGTCTGCGGTTCTCCCGGCTCGGAGCTTGTGTCGCGCCCTGCCTGGTCGGTTGCGGCGCCGGGCGCCTGGTCCGTGGCGGCGGAGGCAGCGGCGCCGGGCGCACCCGCCAAAGGCTGGAGCGGCGCCGTCGGTTCTTCCCGCTCGACGACCAGCACCGGTGTCTGATCGGAGAGGCCGTCCTGGCCGATGACCACGATCTGTTCGCCGGCTTCGACGCCCGCGAGCACCTCGAGGGCGTCGCTTTCTTCGAAGCCGAGCCGGAGTTCCCGGCGCTCGGCCATCGGCCCGCCGTCGGCGGCCTCGTTGACGACGTAGACGGTGTCGGCGACGCTCTCGAGGACCAGGGCCTGCTTCGGGATGACGACCGCGTTCTCGTGCAGATCGGTCTGCACGTAGACGCTCGCGAACATGCCCGGACGGAGCCGGTTCCGTCCTTCGACCGCGAGGGTCACCTTCACGGTACCGGTGGCCGCATCGACGATCGGACTGATCCGCAGCACACGGGCCGGAAAACGCTCACCCGGGAACGCCTCCACGGTCAGGTACGAGGGCTGCCCCAGGCTCAGTCGCGGCAGGTCCTTCTCCGGAAGCTGGATCGGACAGAGCAGCGGATCGAAGTCCGAGAGGCGGAAGAGTCGGGCGTTGGCGCCGACATGCTCCGCGTTCTTGACCACCCGCTCGATGATCAGGCCGTCGAACGGCGCCCGGATGACCGTGTAGTCGAGGAGGATCTCGGTGCCCACGATCTGTGCCGCCGCGCCGTCGAAGCTCGATCTCGCCTGGTCGTAGGCCTCCTGGCTGATTACCTCTTCGCGGTACGAGTCCTGGGCCCGGTTCCAGGTCAGTTCGGCCTCGGCCACGTTGACTCGGGCGATGCCGAGCTGCGCCTGGATTTCCGCCGCGTCGATCCGCGCCAGCACCTGTCCGGCGCGCACGAAGTCCCCCTCCTCGACGTTCAGTTCCACGATCGGTCCCGTCGTCCGGGCCACGATGTCGACCTCGTTCTCGGCCTCGAGAGAGCCGTTCGTCTCCAGGTAGTCCGCGATCTGCCGCCGGATGGCCGGCGCCACCTTGACCGGGATCGCCGCATTGGCTCCGGGACCACCAGAACCCGGGAACCCTGCGCCGCCGGGGAACCCGCCAGCGCCCCGGCCGCCGCCGGGACCGCCGCGGCCGCCCGGCGCGCCGGCTCTTTCGCCGCCTCCAGCCGCGGGAGTGTCCGCGCTCGAACGATCGCAGGCGGCGCCGACCACCGCGACAACCAGGGCCAGCAGGATGGCGGCCGCCTTGCGCGCCACGCCCCCTTCGACTACGTACTTCATGCCGTTGCACTCCTCCGCCCGCCGGACGCCGTCCGCAGGATTCGCTTGCCGAACTCGGTGAAGTCGTCCACCAGCGAGTAGATCGTCGGCGTGACCAGGAGAGTCAGGAAGGTCGATGTTGTCAGGCCACCCAGGATGACCAGTCCGACCGGCGCCCACATGGAGGCCCGCCCTTCCGGCTGGCCGAAGACCTCGGGCAGGAAGAAGGGAGCGACCATGGGCGAGAGGCCGAGGATGGTGGTTACCGCGGTCAGAAGGATGGGCCGCAGCCGGTGCTTGCCGCCGAGGATGATGGCCTCCGTGCGCGTGAGCCCCTCGCGGCGCAGCCGGTTGATGTGGTCGACCAGAACGATCGCGTTGTTCACCACGATGCCGGCCAGGATCAGGAGTCCCATGTATGCGGTCTCGGACCTTGGCTGCCCGGCCAGAGCCATGATCACTCCCACGCCGATGAACGCGAACGGGATCGAGAGCATGATCGTGAAGGGCTGCAGCCAGTTCTCGAACAGCGCCGCCATGATCATGAAGATCAGCAGGCCCGCCAGCGCGATGGCCCAGTAGGCGTTTTTCTCTTCCTCCTGGGCTTCCCTGAAGTAGCGCCCGAAGTTCACCTCGTAGCCGGCCGGCAACGGCATCGTGGCGAGCATGGTCTGGACCGGGCGCTGCAGCATGTAGGCCGGCGTGTTGCCGGTCGTGTTCGCTTCGATCTCTATCTTCGACCGTCGGTTCTCGCGCCGGATCGAATTCGCCCCCGCCGTGATCTCGAACGAGGCCAGACTGGAGACGGGCAGCGGCACCCGACCTCCCTCCCCTTGCCCGTCGTCCACGAACACGGACAGCTTGCGGAGCTGGTCCAGGGTCTGTCGATCCTCTTCCCGGTACTGCATGACCATGCCGACTTCCCGTTCCCGCGTCTTGAAATAGGCCAGGGAGCGGCTCGACAGCGCCCCGTTCACGGTCATGGCGACCGCCTGACTCGAGAGGCCGCCCTGCAGCGCGCGTTCGCGGTTCACCGTCACGCGCACTTCGTCGTCCCCGCTCTCCAACGAGTTGTCCACGTCGGTCAGGAAGGGAATCTGCTCAAGTCTCTGCTCGATCTGGGGAACGAGGAGCTTGAGGATGTCGAGATCATCCCCGACCAGATCCATCTCGATGCCGGAGCTCCCCATGCCGTGCGGCCCGAACTGGGTCCGGGACAGCTTGTACGTGACACCGGCCCGGACCGGTAGCGCCTCACGGATCCGGTCCTGGATCTCGTCCGTCGTCAGCTTCGCCTTCTCCTCCGGAGTCAGGTAGACCTCGAACCGGTTGCCGCCGCCGTAGCCGCGGCTCCTGCCGCCACCGCGGCCGATCGAGTGCGCGATGTCGGCGATCTCCCACTCCTCCCTCTTTACGTCCAGCAGATCGTAGATCTCACCGTAGAGCTCCAGCCGTTCGTCCATGCCCATCCGCTTGGGCGAATCGACGAAGATCGTCGCCTGCCGGCCCTGGGACGGCCTCTGGTAGCTGCGCTCGATGCTGTTGAAGAGCTGCCAGGAACCAACCAGCATCAAGGCGATCACGCCCGTGAACAGAATCCGGTGACGGAGGGTGAAACGGATCGTCGTGCCGTAGAGCTCGATCACGCGGTCCAGCAGCTTGAACCGGCGCTTCGTCTCGGACCGCAGAAGCAGCGCCGCGATCATCGGCACCACGGTCAGGGCCACGATCAGGGAGGCGACCATGACCAGGCAGACGGTGGTCCCGATGTCCCCCATGAACCGGGTGAAACTCCCGGGCCCACCGGAGCTGCCGGTGAGGAAGATGAGTGGCAGAAAGACGCACATCGTCGTCGCCGTGGAGGCGATGATCGGCATCGCCACGTCGCTGGCGCCGCACAGGGCGGCCGTCTTGGCATCCGCGCCGAGTTCCTGGCGATGGCGGAAGATGGACTCGATGACCACGATCGAGTTGTCGAGCAGCATCCCGATCGCCAGCATCAACCCCATCAGGCTCATCACGTTCAGGGTGATGTCGGTCAGCGCGGCCTGCCGCCCCAGATACATGATCACGAAGGTCGTCACCAGCGACAGCGGCACTGCCATCGCGACCAGGAGCGTGGTGCGGAACTTGCGCAGGAAGAGGAACATGAAGACGATCGCCAGACCGCCGCCGATGATGCCGCTGCGACCAAGCTCCGTCAGGCCCTGGCGCACGTCGATGGACGTGTCGTGGAAGGCCCGCATCTGCAGACCCGCTCCTTCCGGCGTCGCCTTGATCGCCTCGATCTCGGCCTTGACCCGGTTCACGACCTCCAGGAGGTTCGCGCCCGAGGTCTTGTTGACGCTGAAGCTGACCGCCTCGTCGCCGTTCACGAACGAGTAGTCGTCCTTGTCGGGATAGCCGAACTTGACCTCGGCCACATCCCGAACCCTCAGCCCCCCGCTCGTGATCGGCAGGTCGGCGATCTCGGACGGGGTCTTGAATTCGCCGATCGTGCGTACGAGAAGCCGGCGACTGCCTTCACGGAGATAGCCGCCGGAGACGTTCACGTGATTCTCCCGGAGCGTCTGAACCAGATCGCGCACGTCGATTCCGTGGGCCGCAAGCCGGCCGGGGACGGTCTCGATGCGGAGTTCCCGCTGCCGGCCGCCGTGGGACTCAGCCTGGGCCACTCCTTCCAGGCGCTGAATCCGGGGCAGGATCACGTCCTGGACGAAGTCGTTCAACTGGTCGGCCGGCCAGGGCGCACTGATCGAAGCCCGAAGAACCGGGATGTCCGTACTCTCGAAGCGACGGATAGAGACATACTCGAGGTCGTCCGGCAGCTCGGCGCGGGCCCTGTCGACGCGGTCTCGGACATCGACCGCGGCCAGCTCCATGTTCGTGCCTTCCTGGAACTCGATGTCGATCGAGGCCGAACTCGACCGGGCCGACGAACGGAGTTCCTTGACCCCGTTGATCGTCCCCAGGTAGTCCTCGAGCGGCAGGACGATCGACCGTTGCACTTCCTCGGGCGACGACGACGGGTACCGGGCGTAGACCGAGATGTTCGACGACTGGAACATGGGCAGGAACTCGAGCGGCAGCCGGTTCAGCGACAGCCAGCCCATGACGAGCACACCCAGGGTCGCCATGAACATCGTCACCCGCCGTTCGACCGCGAAGCGGATCATCGGGTGGACATGCCTGTGACCCTCGGCTTCGTCCGGCGTCGGCCTCTCGCCCACGACATCGGGCGGCGTCCGGTCCTGCTGGTCCGTTTCTTTGTCCGAAGTCATCAGCGGCAGCCTCCGGATTCCGTTCCATCGCTCGGACGAGCGCCGCGGCGACGGCCGCCATGGTGGCGACTCCGCTCACCGAGTTCCCTCCTCCAGTCCTCGAAGCGCGCCGCCTGCTCGGGCTGCAGCATCTCGCTCACGTTGCGGTGGAACTCCTCCTGCATGGCGCAGAAGTCATCCCGCGCTGTCACCCAGTAGCGCCGACTCCGCACCATCGCCGTTTCCACGATCGCCTGCAGCGCCTCGGTCTGCCCGGAATCGAGCTCCAGGCGGTGCGCCAGGCGGTCGGTGGCCCTGGTGCTGTGTTCGCGGCGCAGGTCCGGCGGCGGCGCCTCGGTCTCCGGCGCCCGGCCGGGATCCGCGGCGGCCGCGGCCACGCTCTCCTCCCAGGCCTGACAATCGAAATGGAACATCGGCGGGCGGACGGCGTGAGCCTGCGAGCCGACCGTCCCCTCGGGCTCGCCTGCACCGCGCTCCATCAGAAACCGATCCGCGAGCAGCCCGGCGCTCAGGCCCAGCACCAGCACCGACCCGAGGGTCAGCCACATCCACAGGCGGAACCGTGGGGCGCCCATCACCGCGTCCCCAGGGGTTCGTAGAGCACCGCGAGGAATTCGTACCCGTCGTCGTCGGCTACGGCGACGGTCGCCACGCCAGCCTCCTCCAGGCCGGCCGCGAACGGATCGTCGTACTCCGCAACCGGCGGCGCCGGCGCTTCAGCTTGAGGTGATTCGAAGCCCACGGCGAACGCGATGGCCGCCAGGGCCGCAAGCGCTCCCGCCGGCGCCAGACGAAGCGCCAGCAGGCGCCAGGCGGCGGTCTGCGTGCCCCCGTCGATCCAGGCGTCGCGCCGGGCGCGGAACGCCGCCAGGAATCCCGGCGCCGGCGGCGGCACGGAGCACTCCTCCCGCAATGCCTCGAGCGCCGCTTCCAGCCGCTCGCCCATGGCTTCAGGCCGCTTCCCTGCGGCTTCAGGCCGTCCCGTTCTCTCGTCGACTTGCATCGCTTCTCCTCTCCAACCGTCCGAGCATTCGCTATTCGAGCCGACGCCGCAACTGGCGGCGGCCCCGGTGCACCCGGATCTGCGCCGTACCGATCGGGCAACCCAGCAGTTCCGCAATCTCCACGTACTTCATGCCCACGACATCCTTGAGTACCACCGCCGTACGTTGACCCTTCGGGAGCTCCGCGAGAGCCCGGACCAGGGACCGGCGCAGGAGCCGCGATTCCACCCTCGACTCGGCGCCTGCCGCCGGCAGTTCGGCAAGCGCCTCTTCACGCACGTTGAGGTCCAGCCGCTGGGCCCAACGGGACTTGCGCCGCAGCTCGTCGTGAGCCCGGTTGATCGCGATCCGGTAGAGCCAGCTCTTGAAGGCCGCGTGCTCGTCCAACCGGTCGAGCTTCCTGAAGGCCAGCAGGAACGCATCCTGCGCCACGTCCTCAGCGACCTCCCAGTCCTGCACATAGCCGTAGACCAGCTTGCGCAGGGGCGTCTCGTAGCGCACGACGAGGGTTTCGAAGGCATCCTGGTCGCCGGCCGCGGCGCGGCGAGCGAGTTGCGCGTCTTCGGGGCTATCGGCCGGTTCCCTGGCCGACTCCCGGACCCGCGGTTTCTGTGCTGGCAAGCCATGATCCTCTGGGTGCAAGGACGACCCGCCTACAGGCCTTGTTTCGTTCATCTCGGCCCGCCGCCGGCGCGCCCGCGCCGCAGCAGCCGGTCGAGGTAGCGCAGGCCCTCATTCCGGGCCTGGAAGTCGCCGTTCAACTGGGCCTGGTAGCAGCGCTCGACCAGGGCGCCGACCGCCGGGCCCGGCGCCATGCCACGGGCGACCAGATCCCGGCCCCGCACCATCGGCGCCGGGGCCTGATCCCGGATTCGCAGGGCCTCGGCGCGCGCCAGCAGCCAGTCGCAGTCGCAGCACTCGACAGGCTCGAGCGGGGGACGCCCGAGCGCGTCCGCTCGCGCCACTCGCACGAGACGGTCGATCCGCTTCACCCGGTGAGCGAGACGGCGAACAGCCGCGTCGCCGGCGCCGCCCAGGTAGAGCTGGCGCGGTTTCAGGTGATCGACCACCAGGCGCACCACATCCTCGACGAGGCGAGTCTGCTTGGTCAGCCGGGCGAGGAAGGTGCGGGTCGGCCCCTCTCCCGCCGCCTCGTGACCCCGGGACCGCACCCGACCGTCCACGAAGCGCGTGGTCGCCGGCTTGCCCAGGTCGTGGCAGAGGCAGGCGAGTCCCACCACCAGGTCCTCTTCCTGATCACCAGGGCGGTCCCTGGCGAAGGCGTCGAGGACGTGCCCGGTGTGGATCCAGACATCGCCTTCGGGATGCCACTCCGGGTCCTGCTCGCAGCCGACAAGAGCCTCCAGTTCAGGATACGCCCGCAACCACCCCACCGTTTGCAGGAACCGGAGTCCGCGCCCGATCTCGACGCCCCCAAGAAGCATCTTGCGCCACTCCTCGAACACCCGCTCGGCACTCAAGTCGGTCCAGTCGATCCCGGAGCAGAGAGCTTCCGTCTCCGGATCGGGCTCAAGTTCAAGACGGGCGATGAACTGCATGCCACGCAGCACCCGCAACGGGTCCTCCGCGAAGCGCTGCGAGGCATGACGGAGCCGCCGCCGCTCCAGGTCCGCCCGTCCGCCCAGGGGGTCATCGATCCGTCCGGCCAGGGGGTCGTACGAGATCGCGTTGATCGTGAAGTCCCGGCGCTCGGCCGCGGCCGCAACACTCATGTCCGGATCCACCTCGACGACGAAGTCCCGGTGACGCTTCCCCACCTTCCATTCCCGCCGGGGCAGAGCGATATCGATCGGAAGGCCCCGCAGCTTGGCGACGGAGAACGCCCGCCCCACCTGGTCGACCCGCAGGCCGAGACCTCTCAGCACGCGGAGCAGGGCCTCGGGCGTGAGTCGGAACGCCTCCAGGTCGAACTCGCGAAACTCGCGGCCGAGTAGCGCGTCCCGAACGCAGCCTCCGACCAGGCGCATGGCGCCGCCTCCCGCCGCCGTGGCCCGGCAGATCTCCAGCACCATCGGCCAGGCAGGATTTCGCTCGAAGCCTGAGCCAGGATCCCGAACCACGGCTCTGTTATTCTATGGCCCGGTTCCGGCGGCTAGAGATCCGCCACCAGTTTGAGCGGCCGAAGGAGAAAACCATGAAGTCGATTCGCGAATCGTGGACCATGGGGCTGACGGCGCGGCGTGCGAGCATGCTTGCGGCGCTGACTGCCGGTCTTTCCCTGTTGATCGTCGGGCCCGCCGCGGCGCAGCTTCCGGGCACCGTATTCGGACAGATCTTCGACGCCAGCACCGGCGAGAAGCTCGAGGGCGTGCAGATCATCTTCACGGATCCCGAATCGCCGGACTTCCGCGCAGAGCACCTGTCCGGCAACAACGGACGCTTCCGGATCATGCTCAAGAACGTCGTCAAGCACGAACGGTCGGGCTTCAGCGTCGAGTTGAAGAAGGAAGGCTATGTCACGCGGCGCGTCGGCAATGTCCAGATTCCCGCCCGCCAGGAGACGAGGCTCAGCCAGCTTTCGGGAGGCGGTGACTGGAACCTGACCTCGATCGATGCCGCCCAGCAGGCCCAGACGGCCCTGGGTGGCGATCTCGGGGCAGCGCCGGAAATCGACCTCGAAGCGCAGGCGCGCGGCGGTGCGATCAAGCTCTACAACCAGGGCAGCAACGCCCTGAACTCCGGCGACTACGACACCGCCGAACTCCTGTTCGTGAACGCTCTCGAGAAGAAGGCCGACCTGATCTCCGCCATGGGCGGACTCGCCCGCGTCTACTCGCATCGTGGCGACCATGTGCGCGCGGTGGAGTACGCCGAAAAGGTGGTCGAGGCCGGCGAGGACCGCGAGAACATGAACCAGATCCTGTACGCCGGCTACAACGCTTTGGGCATGGAGGACAAGGCCGAAGCCGCGCTCGCTTCGCTCCAGGCCGCGGACCCCGAGAAGGCAGCCAAGAACGTCTACAACGAGGCCGCGGATCTCTACAACGCCGGCAACATCGCGGAGGCCAGGGTAAAGCTGGAGCAGGTCGTGGCGTCGAATCCGAGCCACCCCGAAGCGCTCAGCATGCTCGGCCTGTGCTACGCCGCCCTCTCAGAGAACGACAAGGCGCTGGAGACCTTCGAGAAGTTCCTGAGCGTGGCGCCCGACCACCCCGAGGCGGCCACCGCCCAGGCCATGGTCGACTACTTCAAGTCGCTGTAGTCGTTGCGCATTCGGCCGCTCGCGGCTGTCCTGTCCGCGGGCCTGCTGCTACCCGTCCTTCCCGCCGGGGCTCAGGACGACCTGAGCCTCGAGCGGATCATGGCCCACCCGGACTGGCTCGGGCGCCAGCCGGAGGGGCCGTACTGGAGCAGTGACGGCGGCAGCGTGTACTTCCTGCGCAAGCGGGTGGGTGAAGAGACCCGCGATCTCTACCGGGTCGACCTCGAGAGCCGGCAGACGAGCCTCGTCGCCGATGGCGACCGTGGCGCCGCGGATGCCCCCGGCGGCGAGTGGGACCGCGCGAGACGGCACCGCGCCTTCGCCAAGGCGGGCGACATCTTCGTGCGCGATCTGGGCGCGGACGAAGGCTTGACCCAGCTCACCCGTACCGCCGCGGACGAGAGCGCTCCCTTCTTCACCGTCACCGGAGATGTCGCGTTTCGCCGCGGCGGCGCCTGGCTCGTGCGCGATGGGGGCTCGGGCCTGGTGTGGCAACCGTTCGATGTTCGCGCTGAAGAGGATCCCGACGCCGCCCGCGCGAAGAAGGACCTGGAGGCCGGCTACCTGGAGCGCCAGCAGCCGCGCCTGCTCGAGATCGTGCGGCTGCGGCGGGAGCGCGACGAACGGCGGACCGAGGTGTCCAGGGAACGTCAGGCCGCCGACTCGAGCCGCACGGCCCTGCCCCACTACCTCGGCAAGGACGTCGAGGCTGCGGGCGCCTATCTTTCTCCATCGCTGGATCACCTGGTCCTGCGGCAGCGACCCAGCGAGCGGGACGAGGGGCTCAAGGACAAGATGCCGAACTACGTGACCCGCAGCGGTCTGGTCGAGCTCGAAGAGGTCCGCATGAAGGTCGGCACGGCCGAGTCGAGCGGGGAGTCTCTCGTGCTGCTTCGTCGCGGCGACCCGGCGCCGATCGTTCTGGATGTCTCGGTTCTGCCGGGCATCGCCGACGACCCGCTGGCGGCGCTGGGCGAGGCGGCCCGGGAGCGGAAGCGTCAGCGCGAGGCCGCGGCGAAGCAGGACGAGGCCCGCGACCCTGTGGCCGGCGCTGAAGGCGACGACGACGGCGAAAGCGACGACGAGGCTGCCGACGCTGAAGGCGACGGCGAGGCCGGTTCCGAAGACGATGAGAAGGAGGCCGAACCCAAGCCGCGGCCGGTCCGTTTCGACCCCGTGTCGTTCAACCGCGACGGCACCCGGGCCGTCGCCCAGATCTACTCCACCGACAACAAGGACCGCTGGATCGCGGCGATCGACCTGGAGCAGGGCGCGCTCCGTCCGCTGCACCGGATTTCCGATCCGGCCTGGATCAACTACGCTTTCCGCGACCTCGGCTGGATGCCGGACGAGGAGACGGTCTTCTTCCTGTCGGAGGAGACGGGCTACTCCCACCTGACCCTCATGGACAGCGCGACGGGCGAGCGCGAGCAGGTGACCGGGGGTCCGTTCGTCGTCCGCTCGCCCCAAGTGTCCGCGGATGGAGAGTTTCTCTACTTCGAGGCGAACCGCGGCCACCCCGGCATCTTCGAGGTGTATCGCGCAGACACGTCCAGGCCCGGCGCCGGCGAGATCGAACAGATCACGAACCTAGGCGGCCTGAACTCCTTCCGGCTCTCGCCCGACGACAACCAGCTCCTGATCGTCCATTCCACCGCAACCCGGCCACCGGAACTGTGGCGCCACGGCGCGGCTCCAGGCAGCGACCCGGTTCGCCTGACCGACACCGTGTCGCCGGAGTTCCTGGGCATCGACTGGGAGGCGCCGCGGTTCGTCGAAGTGCCGTCAACTCACGTGGATCGCCCGATTCACGCCCGGCTCTACCTGCCCTCCGAATCCGGTGCCGGCGCCCGGCCCGCCGTCGTCTTCGTGCACGGCGCGGGCTACCTGCAGAATGCCCACCAGGGCTGGTCCTCCTACTTCCGCGAGTTCATGTTCCACACCCTGCTCAGCCGCCGCGGCTACGTGGTCCTGGACATGGACTACCGCGCCTCCGCCGGCTACGGGCGCGACTGGCGCACCGCGATCTACCGCCAGATGGGAACGCCGGAACTCGACGACCTGGCCGACGGCATCGACTACCTGGTCGCCGAGCACGGCGTCGACCGGCGGCGGATCGGCGTCTACGGCGGCTCTTACGGGGGCTTCGTCACCTTCATGGCGATGTTCCGTCGCCCCGAGCTGTTCGCCGCCGGCGCCGCGCTGCGTCCGGTCACCGACTGGGCCCACTACAACCACGGCTACACGTCGAACATCCTGAACACCCCGGAACTCGACCCCGAGGCCTACGAGCGCAGCTCGCCGATCGAGTTCGCCGAGGGCCTCCGGAAGCCGCTCCTGATCTGCACCGGCATGCTCGACGACAACGTCCTCTTCCAGGACTCCGTCCGTCTGGTCCAGCGCCTCATCGAGCTCGGCAAGGAAGACTGGGAACTCGCCGTCTACCCGGCCGAGGCCCACGGCTTCGTCGAACCTTCGAGCTGGCTCGACGAGTATCGCCGCGTCCTCAAGCTGTTCGAGACGCACCTGCGGCCCTGACGCCAAGGGAGCCGGCCGGAAGGCATGCGCACGCAGTGTCTTGGCGCTAGCTCCCCCGGAGCGCAGGCAGCAGCTCCTCCCGCGTCACCCGACGAACCGCGGCCAGGCTGGCCAGGGTTCCAGCGGCCATCACCAGAACCAGAGTCAGGCCGAGGGAGAGCCACGGCACGAGTGCGTGTCCGCCGAGCAGGTGCGGGCTCACCGCGACCAGCGCCGACGCGGCGCCGACGGCTACGCCCGCGGTCAGGACGAGGCCGTTCTCGGCCACGACGAGCCAGGCGAGGGCCCGCCGCCAGAAGCCGATCGCCTGCAGGGTGGCAAGTTCTCCGCGGCGCTCCAGCAGGTTCCGGAGCAGGACGACCGCCAGTCCCAGGGTGCCGAGCAGGAGGCCGAGTCCGCCCAGGGTCTGGAACGTGCCGAGATAGGTGTTCTCCACCGCCTGGAAGGCCTGCAGCCGAACCGCAGTGGGGACCGCATCGAAGCCGAAGCCGCCAAGGGTTCGCTCGAGCTCCTGCATCGTGCGGTCCTGCTCGCCGGGCGGTGTCCGCAACAGGAAGTAGGAGGCGCCGGTCCGGCTCGGGAAGTGCTCGGCCAGGTTCGCTTCCGAGATCACGAGTTCGCTCTGGAACACGCTCTTTCGCAGGAGCCCGACCAGCCGCAGTTCGACCGTCTCGCCCCGTTCGGTCTCGATTTCGATCCCCTGGCCGAGGCCCGAGTGCAGGATCCACATGACCGAGTTGAAGTCCCCGATCGCGGGAATGACGCCCGGGCCGAGATCCTGCTCCAGCAGCTTCCAGGGCTCTTCCCCGGCGCCATCTGCGAGTGACTGAAAGCGGAAGCCGCCGCGCTCGATCAGTTCCGGCGGCGCCCCGAGCAGCCGCGGACGTTCCGGCTGGAAAAGGTTCAGGCAACTGATGTCGTCTCCCGGCACGGTGCGAAAGGCGACGACCTGGCTCTGTCCGATCAGCCCGGAGGCCTCCTCGCCGAAGCCCAATTCGTAGCGTCCATCCACGCTGCTCAGGTCGGCGAGAATCGAAACGTCGGCCTCGGCGACCAGGTCGAAGCCGCCGGCCCCCGAGTCCAGGTCCCGCGTTTCCTCGCCGAAGCGCAGGCCGTAGGCGCCCACCGCCACGATCACGAACGACGCGCTGGCCACCAGCGCCGCGCAGAGCAGGCTCCGGCCCGGGTTGAGAGAAGCGTTCGCCGCCGCCATCCGCGAACCGACGCGCAGCGACCAGCTCTCGAGCGGCGCTGCCGGGCGCCGCCGCAGCCAGAGGGTGAATCCCGCCAGCCCGGCGATCAGGAGGCAGGCCCCGCCGCCGAAGAACAGGTAGGCCGCAATGGACGCCGGCGACGCCGCCGAGCCTCCGAGCAGCGCCGCGGCCAGACCGCCGCTCACGATCGCGGTCCAGCGCGCTCGCCGGGCCGGCGTCGCCGCGGCTGTTGGCCGGTCGACAGTCTCCCCGCGCAGCAGCCGGATCGGCGAGACGCCGGCAAGCCGGCCCACCGCGCCCCGAATCGCGAACAGCACGACCAGAATGGACGCCGCGCCGCCCATCGCCAGCGTCAGGGGCTCGACGTGCAGATAGAGGTGGCTCGAACCGACCGCGGATCGCCACAGGGTCCTGAGAGCGGCCATCATCGCACCGGCGTAGAGCACCGCGCCTCCGAGGCCGAGCAGCACACCCACACCGCCCAGCAGCGCTCCCTCGGCCAGGAAGCGGCGCCGGACGCGTTTGATGCCGTAGCCGAGTGCCAGCAGCAGGCCCATCTCGTTCGCGCGGTTCTCCGTCCCCAGGCGGAAGAACAGCCCCACGAGCAGCCCCGCCGACACGATGAGAAACAGGCTGAAGCCCACGAAGAGGCCGCCGAAGTCCGTGGCGCCCGAGGCGCCGCGCAGACCCGCGGCCTTGACCGGTTCGACCGCCAGACCCGCGGCGTGGAGGGCGATCCTGTCGGGCAACTCCTCCTCGAGCGCCGCCCGAAGTTGCTCGGGCGTTGTGTCAGTCGGAGGCAGCAGCCGCAGCGAGGTCAGAAGACCGAAACGGCTCGACCAGAGTTCGGCGGCGTAGTCGAGACCGACGAACAACTTGGGGGTGGCGCGGTACTCGTCCCAGTAAGCCTCGTCCAGATCCCGGATCCGGCTCAGGTCGACCGGGAAGGTCGGGTCCCAGTCGCTCATGTTGTCGGCGTCGGCGACCCCGGGGAAGTCCGGCGTCAGCGTCCGGTCGGCGCCCCAGCCCGTCATCTCGACCACGCCCGCCACGGTGGTCCAGGCGGTCCGCTCGAACAACTGCTCCCGGTCGCCGAGCTCGAAGTAGTCGATCGTCAGGCGGTCGCCTGTACCGACCGACAGGTCTTCGGCAAGGAACGAGTTGACCAGCACTTGGCCCGGTCCCAGTGCCGGGACCGGACGACCGTCCGTCAGTCGCAGGGCCCCCAGTTCACCGGCTCGCGCCACATCCAGCGCCGCGATCGTCGAGTAGGGAGCGGCGGCGCCGCTCTCGGCGGCCGACCGGTTGGCCAGGTAGGTCGAGACCTCGATCGTCTCGGCGCCGCGCTCCGCTGCCGCGGCCTCGACCTCCCCCGCCAACTCGGGGCCCAGGATGATCTGGGATGTCGTGGCAAGCAGATGCCCGTCCGTCGCCTCGAGCGTGAGTCCGAAGTCGGCGACCTTGGCGTGGGCGCGGATGAGTCGCTCGACGTCGGCTGCAGCGGCCTCCGGATCGGCCGCTGCCCCGACACCGCCATTCACCCGCTCCCCGATCAGCAGCGAGTTCACGAGCTCCCGCCGATCGAGCTCCCGCTGCAGGTCACGCAGGCGGAGATAGGCGACCAGAGGCTGGCTCTGGTGGGGGGCGAGCTGGAAGCGGCCCGGACCCTCGTCCTCCAGCACCGAGACCACGCTCAGCCGCACGCTCTCCAACTGGTCCGCGGGGTCCCTCTCGCCCATCAGGCTGGCCCGCGGCGCTTCGCTCGGGCGCTCCAGGTAGAGCACGACGGAGTCGCCCGGCTCGACGGCGAGAGCCGAGCCGAGGGAGCGGTTGATCGCCAGCGACGCGAACAGTTGACCTTCCCGCCGGGACAGGTCGAGGGCTTCCTCCATGCCCGGGAAAAAGGCGACGAAGCCGTCGTCGATGCCCTGGACGCTGACCCGGGCCGCGCGCCGGCCGCTCTCCGGCGCCACCACGCTGCCCCGCATCAGAATCGCCGCCGACACCGGGCTGTAGCGCGCGGCGAACCCCGCATCCCCCATCAGTTCGTCCCGCAACCGCTCGCGAAAGAAACCCGTGCCGAGCAGCGCATGGTCAATGCCGCCGAGACGGTCCACGGTCAGGTCGCGCAGGCTGCCGCGCACCGAATCGCCCACCATCAGAGCGCCGGTGAGCACGGACGCGGCCACCGCCGCGGTCAGCACCACGGCGACGTTCGAGCGCCAGAAGTGCCGCAGACTGGGCAGGGATCCGCCTGATCTCGCCGCACCCATGGACTCAGCCTCCGGCCGCCTGCGACGCCTCGCCGAGCAGTCCGCCCCGCAACTCGACCCGCCGCGGCAGACGCGCCGCCAGGTCGAGGCTGTGGGTGACGACGATGAGAGCGCTGTCGCCCTCGGCGTGCAGTGCGAGCAGCAGGTCGGCCACCGCCTCGGCGGTCTCGACGTCCAGATTGCCGGTCGGCTCGTCGCACAGGAGCAGGCTGGGCCGGTTGATCAGCGCCCGCACGATGGCTGCACGCTGCCGCTCTCCGCCGGACAACTGCGCCGGCCGGTGGTCGACACGCGCGCCGAGGCCGACGGTCTGGAGCAGGCGCCGGGCCCGCTCCTCCGCACCGCTTCCACCGTCTCCGGCAGCCACGGTGGGAAGAAGCACGTTCTGCAGCATCGTGTACTGCGGCAGCAGGTAGTGATCCTGGAAGACGAGGCCCACGCGGCGGCTGCGAAACGCCGCCAGTTCGCGCTCAGGCAGGTCGTGGGCGGCCTCGCCGCCGATCCGGATGCTCCCCGAGGTCGGCGCCTCCAGCGTCGCTGCGAGGTGCAGGAGGGTGCTCTTGCCACTGCCGGAGGGCCCGGTCACGGCCAGGGCCTCTCCTGCACCGAGGACCAAGGAGATCCCGCGCAGAACCTCGACGACGCCGGCCTCCGTGTCGTAGGACTTCGTGACCGAATCGAGGCGGAGGGCGTCAGGCATGGTGGAAGGGATGCTACCCGGCCGCGGGACCGGCTTCAGCCGCCCGTCGACTCAGTCCCCGACGGTACGACGCGAGGGTGTCCGAGGCCATCTGTTGAGCCGTGTAGTGCCGCCGCACGCCCTGGATGCCGGAGCGCCCGAGCTGTTCCCTCCGGGCGGCGTCCCCGGCCAGCTCCTCCACCGCGGAGGCGAGCGCCGGAACGTCGCCGGCGGGAACCAACGTGCCACCCCCGGTCATCTCGAGCATCTCGGGAAAGGCGCCGTGGTCGGGCAGCACGGTGGGCACGCCGTTCGCCATCGCCTCGAGCGCCGGCAGGCCCTTCGCCTCCCGGTAGACCGTCGGCAGCACGAGCACGTGCAGACTGTGGAGAAGATCGATCTTCTCTTGGCGATCCACCTCACCGAGCCACTCGAAGTGCGGCGCCAGGCCCCAGTCGGCGATCCGCCGGCGCTGGAGTTCGAAGTAGGTCCGATCGCGGCCCCCCAGGTAACCCGCGGCACGGAAGCGGACCCGGCCAGGACCCAAACGGTCGCTCAGTTCCTTGAACGCCTCGACCGCGAGATGGAATCCCTTCTCGGGGCACATCCGCGCCAGGTAGCCCATGATCAGCGGCGACTCCTCCGGTTCCGCGGTGCGGTTGCCGTGTCCCTCGAGGTCGATGCCCAGACGGGCGACGTCAATGCGCGACGGCGGCAGCTCGAGCAGGTCGGTCATGGTCGCCGCGTAGTAGTTGTTCGGGGCGACAAGCACGTCGACCTCGCGAACCCGGCGCCGCATTTCGGCAAGCACCTGCGACCGGTGCGGTTCCTCGAGATCCTCGAGGAAGAGGTCCTCCCCCTGCAGGCCGCAGACGATGAGAGCCCGGGGCAGCACTTCGCGGAGGTGGTGGACCATTCCCAGGAGCATGGAGTTCGTCAGATGAACGACCTCGGGCTGGAACTCGTCCGCGAGCCACTTCGCCAGCCCCTGGAGCTCCGCCAGTTGGCGGCCCGCCTCTCCGCGCACCATGGAGAGCGCCAGCTCGCCCAACTGGCGGGCATCGGTCGCCCCGACCGAACGCGTCAACCTGGCCAGGAGACGCGGGTTGTCGAGCAGTCGCCGCAAACCGGCGGGCGCCCGGCTCCAGAGCGGCAGTTTCTGCTCCAGGTAGATGTTCGCGGCGCCGTAGAAGACCCGGTCGTAGCTGACGTTGACCTCGTCGGTCCGTAGCGGCGTGTAGATCGGCAGCAGGAGCGCGTGGTGGCCCTGCTGCTGGAACGCGCGCACGAGGGCATTGTCGTGGATGCAGCTTCCGCAGATCATGCCGCCGGCGCCCGCCGCCAGGTAGGCGATCCGCAGCGGCTGGTCAGCGCCCGTCATCGGGCGCTCGGGAGGAAGTGTGCCACCCGTTCCGGTGCGGGCGGTTTGCTGAACAGGGAGCCGAGGACCATCGCGACAATCGAGCCGGCGAAGATGACCGCCACCGGCATCACGCCGGTGCCGCCCACGCTGTAGTCCGGATCACCGAAGCCGCGAACGAAGAACCAGGACCAGAGAACGATGACGGTGACGATCGCGGCAGCCGCGCCCGCGGCCGTGCTGCGCCGCCAGTAGAGGGCCGCGACGACGACGGGCAACAGCGAGGCGAAGCCGGTGAACGACCACACCGAGAGCGCGAAGATGCTCCGCTCGGCGACCAGGGAGAGGAGAAAGACGGAGGTCACCACACCGACCACGAACAGCCGGCCCAGCAGCACCTGACGGGATTCGCTGAGTTCGCCGCCCAAGCGGTAGTGCCGCACGATGTCCTGGGTGAACATCGTGCCCAGGGACAGGGATTGCGAGTCGAGCGACGACATGATCGCAGCGAAGACGCCGGCGCCAAGCAGCCCGGCGAGAACATCGGGAGCGTATAGGGAGATCATCTGGATCAGCACCGCATTGGACGCCGGCCCCTCCAGCCCCGGAAAGTCGATGTTCCCGAACACGCCCAGCAACACGCTCGGGATCCAGACCACGATGATGCACACCGGGTAGAGCACGATCGGAACCTTGAAGGTTGCCGCGCGCCGCGCGGAAAGCCAGTGCGAGAAGATGTGCGGGAACGTCCCCACCGACAGCGGGATCAAGGTGTAGCTCAAAAGGCGCAGGGGTTGAACCGCGTCCCCGCGCACCAGGAGTTCCGGGCGGCTCTCCGCTATCCGGTCGAGAGCGGGGCCCACGCCGCCGAGCTTGGTCACGATCAGAATCGCCGTCACCGCGCCCAGAAGCATGAACATCGCGGTCTGGAAGGTGTTCACCCAGGCGGTTCCGCGCAGACCGCCGCTCGTCACGTAGCCGACCACGACGCCTGAAACCAGCAGACTGCCGAGCCACGACGGCGCCGCGCCGTCGGTGATCTGCTGGAGCGTGATGCCGCCGCCCATCACGCCGATCAGCAGATAGGGGAAGAGCAGCAGGACGAGCACGACGAACAGCAGCAGACCGACCGCGTCCGAGCCCCAGCGGGCACGCACGAACTGCACCTGGGTCAGGAGCCCGAGGCGGCTGCCGACCGCCCAGACCCGGGTGCCGACGAAGAAGAACACGATGGGCACCATCAGCGCCGAAGACGACGCCATCAGGGCGAACACGCCGATTCCGACCCGGTACGACTCCGCCGACGCGCCGAGCAGGGCGAACGACGTCATGTGGGTGCCGAACAGGGTCATCAGGAGCACGAACGGACCGATCGTCCGTCCCGCGACGAAGAAGTCCTCACCCGTCGCGGCCAGGCGCCGGCTGCTCCACCCGCCGATCAGAAGTACGGCCAGGAGATAGCCGAAGATGATGGTCAGGGTCATCCGGCGCGCTCCGGAGACGCCGTCGCGCCCTCTCCGCCGCCGTCCGCAACGTCCCCCGGGCTTGCGCCCGTCGCCAGGCGATCGAGCTCAGCGGCGGGCCAGGCGCTTCGAACCAGCGACCACATGGTCAGGACCACCGCGCCCGTGAAGAGGAGGTGGTAGGTCAGTCCGACCGGCAGGCCGAGGAACCGGCTGCCGTCATTCCAGAACCAGAGGTCGTTGTGGAGGACGTACAGGACCGGCAGCGCCGCGTACGCCAGCCGCCGAACCGCCGTCGCTGCCATGGACTCCGCCGGCCTCCGGGTCAGGGTGCGGATGCGGACACGGCCGTCTCATCCGCCGCCGGCGGAGCAGCCTTGCCGCCCCCGGCAGCCGCGAATGCCGCCATGTCCTCGAACATCGATGTGAAGTCCAACTCGAACACGTCGCCGATCAGAATGCGGGTCACCTTGCTCTGGTGCCGGGGATAGAGCCGCAGGAAGGAACCGACGCTGAAGTTCGTGTCGTAGAACACGTTGACCAACTGCCGGACCGCTTCGACACCCGCCATCAGGAGGGGCTGGAAGGCGCCAAGTCTTTCCGCCGATACGTCGCCGGCAGCAATCGCGTCGATCGAAGCCTCGGCGGCCAGTTCTCCCGACTTGAGCGCCAGGAACACGCCGGACGAGTACACGGGGTCGATGAAGGAGAACGCGTCGCCGATCGCGATCCAACCGTCGCCCGCCATCTTCTCGTTCCGGTAGGAGAAGTCCTTCATCACGGACACTGGCCGGCACTGGCGCCCGGGAGCAATGCGCCGTTCGATCTCGGCGCAGCGGGCGACCTCCTCGAAGAAGATCTCGTGCGGTCTGCCCTCGCGGTCGCGGATCAGGCTGTCCATCGGCCCAACCACCCCGACGCTGACCACGTCTCCAGCCAGCGGGATGTACCAGAACCAGCACTTGCCGGTCTCGGTGTGCAGGATCAGGGTGGCGCCCTCGTCCTTGCCCTCGTCACGGATCGCGCCGCGGAAGTGGGTGTAGATCGAGGCGTGCCGCAAACCGTAGTCGACCCGGCCGAGGTCAAGCCGGCGCGACAGCATGGCGCTCTGACCGGTGGCGTCGATCACCACCCGGCTGCGCAACTCCACCGAACCGCCGTTGCCCGCGGGCGTAGCGCGCACGCCGACAGCCCGGCCGTCCTCGAACAGCACGTCCCGGACGTTGACCCCGCGGTGGGTCTCGGCGCCCTGCTCGGCAGCCGTCTCCATCAGCAGTTGATCGAACTCCGACCGGCGCACCTGCCAGGTGCGGGCGCTGTCTTCGCCGGGGCGCTCGCGGTCGAAGTAGAACGGCATGGAGGCTTTGCCGGTCCTGGTGAAGAACTGAACCGAGTGCTTCTCCACGAAGTGGCTGCGCTGCATGTGCTCGAGCGCTCCCATCTTCTCGAACACGCCGTGGGTGTCCGGCATCAGCGACTCGCCGATCTTGAACGTCGGCGCCGGCTCGCGCTCGAGCAGCAGGGTGTGCAAGCCGCCTCGGGCGGCAATCGCGGCCGCGGCGGCGCCGCCGGGGCCGGCGCCGATCACGATCAGGTCGTAGGAACTTGCTTGGAACACCGCTCGGAGTCTAGGCCAAAGAATGGACGAACGACCAAAGTGTAGTGGCTCAGTACATATGAGACTGCGGGGGTCTCTTGGAGATCCCCCCAACTCATGGCAAGCCCTTCCGTCTCACATCTGTCTGAGCCACTACACCCAGGCAACCTTCTCAAGCCTCTGACGTAGTGCGGTTTGTTGTAGCCTGAACGTTCTTCATTGGACCGGCGGAGGCGCATAGTTGAGCCGTCCGCCCCCAAACTTGAGAGGTAGCTCCCGATGCGTTCCACGCCATCAGTCATCCCGATTTCCTGTCTGCTGATGCTGCTGGTTGCGGCAGCCGGGACCGCGCAGGATCCAGGCGGTCCGGGTTCCACCGTCGCGGACGAAATCACGGTCACCGCGCAGCGCATCGAGGAGGCCGTGCAGGACGTGCCGATCTCGATCGTCACCCGTACGGGCGAGGAACTCGAGCAGCAGGCGATAGGCGACGTGCAGGCGCTGGCCGAAGCCGCGCCCGGCGTCGTGATCTCGGGCCAGAGCCCGACCAGCGGCGAGGTCGCCATCTACATCCGCGGCATCGGCTCGAGCACGCTCGGAATCGGCACCGAGCCAACGGTCGGCTACTACGTGGACGGCGTCTACATGCCGCGGCCCCAAGCCGCCGTCAACCCGTTCCTCGACCTGGAGCGGATCGAGATTCTGCGTGGGCCTCAGGGCACCCTCTGGGGCCGGAACTCCACCGCCGGTGCGGTGAACGTGGTCACCCGCGCCCCGCAGGCCGAGTTCCATGGCCGGCTCTTCACGTCGCTCTCCGAGCTGAACTCGAGCGAGAAGGCCGAGGGACGCCGCTACGGTCTATCGCTCACCGGTCCGGTGTCGAGCAAGGTCTGGGCCCGTTTCACCGGCGCCACCGCCAAGGTCGAGGACCCCACCTACAACGACTACCTGAACGCCGGCGCCGACAACTTCGACGGCGTTACGCTCCGGGGCGCGCTCACCTTCCTGCCCTCCGACTCGCTGACCTTCACGATCCGCGCCGACAGCACGGACGACGACGCCCACGCGAACTTCCCCTTCAAGCCGGGCGACGTGTCCCCCTACAGCACGGTGGGGACCCTGAACCGGTTCTACGGCTACTCCGAGCCGGACGACGTCCATCGCGTCTCCGTCGAGACCGCCTCGGTATCTCCCTACGAAGAGTCCGGCTTCTCGCTGAGCTTGAACAAGACGATGAGCGGCGGCACGAGCTTCACCTCGATCAGCAGTTGGCGCGAGTTCGATTCGATGCGCAACGCGGACATCGACGGTTCGCCTCACGCCTTCGTCACCACCTCCGGCATCTTTGAGTCGCAGTGGTGGTCGCAGGAGTTCCAGTTCCACGGCGCCAACGAGCGCGCCAACTGGGTGGCCGGGGCATACGCCTTCAACGAGGAGAGCCGGACGCAGGTCAACAGCGTCACCGACACGGCGCTGCTTGGCGTCTGGCTCTTCGCCAACAGTCCTCAGACGTTCCTGTTCGACCCGACGAACTTCTGTTCACTCGGCTTTCTGGCGCCCACGTTCCTGTGCGGGCCGAACTACTACAACGCGGTGGCGCCGTTCCTCGGCTTGCCCGTGCCGGGAAACCCCCAGCCGCTTCCGTTCGAGGCGAAGCTCGACAGCTCGCTCTACGCCGCCTATGGCCAGGTCGACTGGACGCTCAGTGACCGCGTGACCCTGACCACCGGCGCTCGCTACACCGCGGACGAGAAGGATCAGGACCAGGCCGCGCTCGACTTCCAGACCTTCATGCCTGAGACCCAACTCTTCAGTGACAGTTGGAGTGCCCTGACCCCCAAGCTGGGGCTCGAGTTCCGGCCCCGGGACAACGTGATGCTCTACGGCGCGGCAACCGCCGGCTACAAGAGCGGCGGCTACAACTCGATCTCCCTCCAGCCGGCCTTCGACGAGGAGACCGTGACCAGCTACGAGATAGGCATCAAGTCCTCCGTCGCCAACCGCAAGGTACGGATCAACGCGTCCGCCTTCCACTACGACTACGACGACCTCCAGGTGGCCGTGCTCTATCCCGATCGCTCGGTGGTCGAGAACGCGGCCACCGCCCGCATTCGCGGCCTCGACTTCGAACTCTCGGCGCGACCGAACCCGCGGTTCGCGTTCGATCTCTCGCTCGAACTCCTCGACGACAAGTTCGTCGATTTCACGTCGCTCGACCCCGTGCTCCAGGCGCAGTTCGTGGAACAACTGCTTGCCGCCGGACTGATCGATCCGTCCCAGGTGCTCCTTGGCGGCGGCGGCGCGCTTCCGATTCCCCCTACCGACCTGTCCGGCAACGGACTGCCGCGGGCGCCGGATCTCTCCGCCACAGCGTCGCTGAGCTACACGTTCGACCTCGGCAGCAGCGGTTCCCTGACCGCACGCGGCGAGTACCAGTACACGGACGACATCGCCTTCGATTCCTTCGAGCGCTTCGTCCAGCCCTCCTACAACCTGCTCCACGCCCAATTGCGCTGGACCTCAGGTCAGGGCCGCCTGTTCCTGGCCGCCTACGCCCGCAACCTCGGCGACGAGGAGTACAGACTCAGCCAGTTCTTCGTGAGCTACACCGGGTCGCTGGCGGTCTGGGCGCCGCCGGCTGAGGTTGGCCTGCAGTTCGGCATCGACTTCTAGGAGTCAGCGCTGCGTCCGCGCAGCGCTGACTTGCAGGGAACTGGTCGCCGACTGGGTGCGCGGGTCTTCTGACCCGCTGCCGCCGGAGGCGGCCAGAAAAACGTGCCGGCCGCTAGGCCGGCTCCGCTTTGGCGGCCAGTTCCCTGCGAGCTTGCGGCGCTAGGTGTAGCGCGCGCCCCGGTACTGCTCGTCGTAGAACCGCGGCAGGAGCTGGTCGACGCGCAGCAGCCCGCCTTCGCTGAGCTCGATCCGTTCCGGTCCCACCGTGGCCAGCCCCTGCTCGGTGAGGCTGCCGAAGGCGTCGGCGTAGTCCAGGGCGATGTCGACGCCGAACTTCCGCTCGAAGGCGCTCCGCTCCAACCAGCCCCGCTTCAACTGCAGGATCAGCTCGCGGGTCAGACGTTCCCGGGGGGTGGTCGTGAACGCTCTGCGGCTGGCCAGACCGCCGGCCTCGATCGATGCCAGGTAGTCGTCCCAGCGGTCATGGTTCTGCAGATGGACGCCGCCCATGTGGCCGAACGATGAGACCCCGATCGGAATCATGTCGGCGCCGCTCCACACTTCGCGGGCATAGACGAACTTGCAGCCCCGGTCCCGGCGCATCATCGTGTAGGCGCTCCAGCGCTCGAAGCCGGCACGCTCGAACTGCTCGAAGGCGTAGGCGTGCCACTCCCGCTTCGTCGCCCAGTCGGCGAACGCGGGCACGTCGGCCTCGCCGCGAAGCTTGGCTTTCGAGTACACCGTATTGAAGGGCAACTCCATCTGGTAGACCGTGATCGAGTCCGGGTCGTACTCGATCGTCAGCTCGACGGTTCGCTTCCAGGTCTCCCAGGTCTCGCCGACCATGCCGGCGATCAGGTCGACGTTCAACTGCCGAAAGTTCTGCGCGCGGATCCAGTCCCGCACCCGGTAGATCTCCTTCGACACGTGGGCGCGGCCGTTTTCCTCCAGGATTCCGTCGTCGAAGTTCTCTATGCCCAGGCTCAACCGCGTGACCCCGATGCTCCGGATCGCCTCCAGCTTGGACTGGGTCAGCGTCCCCGGCTCGCACTCGAACGCCACCTCCTCGGCGCCGTCCCACGACATCACGCCCTGCAGCCGCTCGGCCAGCGGAATCAACTGCTTGGCCGCGATGTAGGACGGCGTACCGCCGCCGAAGTAGACGAAGTCGAGCTTCCGGCCCCGGATGGCGGCCCGTTCCGCGTAGCGCTCCAGCTCAATGCCCAGGGCGTCCAGGTAGCGCCCGATCTGCTCGTGGTTCTTGTCGATGTAGACGCGGAAGTAGCAGAACTTGCAGCGTTTGCGACAGAACGGGATGTGGATGTAGAGACCCAGGGAGGTGTCCGCCGCCGGCGCCCTGTCGAGCGCCGTTGCCGCTTCGCCCACCGCGGCCCCCTCCCAGGCCGAGTACGGCGGGTAGTTCGACACGAAGACCGAGCCGATGTCGGTTGCTTCGAGATCGAGCAGGCCGGTCGCCGGCTCAGGCCTAGTTACCTCTAGCCCCTGATCAACCATAGTTCAACCGTTCTCAAGTCTCGCGGATACTAGATCCGCCAAGTCTGCGAGTTGACTCTCCAAGGCCCGTGCCTGCCTCTTGGGGACGCCGCTCGGACGCCGCAACCCGACGATACCGCAGTGACCGTCGGTTCCAGGCAAACCGAGAATGTCAGCCACCGACTCCAACTCGCGCACGATCCGTAGTCGTGGGCCACCCGGGTAGCTCAGCTGTCGAACGCGGCCAACTTCCAGTCCATAGACCGGACGGAGTGAACCTTCGCTCACCAAGGCCCTAGCCTGCTTCGGTGTTGTCCGCTCGCGATCCCAAACCGTAAGCGAGGCTTCTTTTTCCCCAGCTACGTTCTTGTCGGCGGAACTCAGGCGAAAGTCGGCCGGCATAGACCTAGTGCCGCCGACTGGGAACCGACGCATGACCCCGCCGAGGCGGAGTACCTGACCCTCCGCCAACTCGCCATCACCGGCCAAACCCCAGCTAGGCCTCCGTAGAGCGCATGTTGCGCTCCAAGCGGCGGCGTAGCTTCGCAGTCTCAGTAAAGGGCAGCCCCTCTTCACCCGCTAGCCGACCGGTCTCGCGGTCACGGTAGAACCAGTCGTAGCGGCCACTAGGGAGAATCTCAGCGAGAAGGTGGTGCCGGCCGTGATCCCAGACAAGCTGATACGAACCCTCTTCGGTCAACGCGCCTTGGGGAGGGCTCCCGAGAGCAACAACAGTGTCCCGCCCGAGAATCCTAAGGCCCTCAGCCACTACGTCGCCCGACGCTCGGCTGATCTGCTCAACATGCCGCAGCCACTGACCAACCGCTGGACTCACCGAACCAACCGTCTGGCCGGAAACCCGCACAGCCCCAGTGGAGGTTCCCCGCCACGCATCTACGGCAATCAAGGCGATAGCCACCGTACTCGCTACTACTAGCGGAACTCGTGAGCGACTTCGGGTTGCTTGTTTCGGCGAACCCACAGCCGCTTCACGTTCCACGAAACTAGGTTCACGCAGCGGCCCATCGTACATCACTGGTCCTCGTCCGAGCCCTGTAGTTCGTCGACTAAACACTTGAAGGTGGAAGCGTCCAGAACCACCCTCAAGACACTATCTACCCTCAGCCTATCCTGAGGTCGAGCCTGAATCCTAGCCTCGGGTACGGGCGGAAGCCAGAAGAAGTCAAGTACTGTTGTGTGGTCGTTCGTTGTAGCCCTACAGAAGTCCGCTGCCTTACATGTGTAGCTGTCGGCGTCGAGATCATTCAACAGCCCTAAGTCCAGGGGCTCCAGGGTCTCCAGAGTCCCTCGCTCGGAAGCCCGCGCCAGCCTCTCCCGGATCGCATCCAGCGACTGCACGAAGTCAGCTTCATACGTCCTTGGCAGTCTCACCGACACGGCATTGATGATGCGGCCCATCGGCAAGGCCAGAGCGAAGTGGAAGTCGATAGAACTCGCACTCCTAGTCACACCTGCTAAGGAGGCGCGATAGGAGAGGTCGGGATCCGTTAGCTGCCACGGGTCGATAGTCCGGGTGTTGGCGAACTCTGCCAGGGTCGGCAAACCGCCGGTTGTCAGCGACTTAGTCGCTCTCTTCTTTGCCCGACGATTGCCTGCTTGAGCCACCTCTACCCCTCTACCCGAAGCAGTACAGGATGCCGTCCAGGCCGCCGATCACGAGGCGCCCCGAGGCCACCGCCGGTGAGGCGACGATCGCCGAACCGGTGTCGTACTCCCAGACCGGCGCCCCGGTCGCTTTGTCGAGCGCATGCAACAGGCCCCGCTTCGAACCCAGGAACACCCGGTCGCCCACGATCACCGGCGAGGAGTCGATCCGCGCGCCGCTGTTCCACTGCCACTTCCGCTCACCGGTCGCGGGGTCCAGGGCATGCACGATCTTGTCGCGGCCGCCGATCACCACGATCTCGTCATCCGCGGCCGCCGACCCGTAGTACGGGAACTTGCGAACCTCGTGCTCGTAGCCCCAGACCACCTGCCGGCTTTCCAGGTCGATCCCCAGGACTTCGTTCTCGAACGTCCCGACATAGGCAAGCCCATCGACCACGGCCGGACTGGAGGCGGCCTGCCCTCGGAGGTCGATCTTGTGGACCGTCTCTCCGCTCTCGATGTCGATCAGCCACATGAAGCCGTCGCAACCGGAGACCGTGGTGAGCCCGCCGGCGACCGCCGGCGTACCGTGGACATAGCCTTCCGTCTCTACCTGCCACACCTTCTCGCCGCTGTCCCGGTCCAGGCAGTAGAGCGAGTTGTCGTAGGAGCCGACCAGCAGCCGGTCCCCGTGCAGAGACACACCGGCGTAGATCTCGCCCAACGTCTCGAACTTCCACCGCTCTTCGCCGCTCTTGGCGTCCAGGGCGTGAACGAAGCCGTACTCGTCGCCGATGTAGACGACGCCGTCGAAGACCGACACGGGCGCCTTGATCGGCGTTTCCGCGTCGAAGCGCCAGAGTTCCTTCCCGTGGGCCAGGGTCACGGCATAGACCCGGCCCTCGTAGTCACCGAAGTACACGACGCCGCCTGCGATCGCGGCCGTACTCTCGATCTCGCTCTCGGTATCGAAGGTCCAGAGCAGCTCCGGGTCCTCCGGCAGGGTCGTTCCGGCCACACCCGTGCCCAGCAGATTGCCGCGAAACACCGGCCAGGCATCGGCGGCGGGCTTGAGCAACGCGTTCTGCGGCGCGGGTTCCTGGTCCTCCCCGTCGGCGGCCGCACCAACTCCTATAGCAGCTCCTATAGCAGCCAGCCCGCCGAGCAACAACATCGCGGCCAGAATCAAGTTCCCGCCCAGGCGCGCAGACACGGGCGCGCCCGGTGTGCGCTGCCGGCGACCTCGAAGGTGGACGATTCTTAACATGGCAGGTGCGAGGACACAGGGGCTTTGAGGTTCAGGCTTTGGACTAGTGCGATGCCGCACGCCTCAGAATGCCGCTTGGTAGAGGTTCAGCATATCGGAGGTGGTGACCGCGCGCGGATTGAACTGCGCCGTCCACTGCTCCGACGCCTGCGATGCCAGGAGTTCGAGATCACCTTCGCTGACACCCAGGTCCCGCAGCCGGCCGGCTACGCCCGCGCGGCCGCGGAGGCCGGCCCAGGAATCGGCAAGCCGCGCGCTCGCGGGTCCATCGGCTTCGTCCTCCTGCCCGTCGAGTAACCGAACGAGCCCCGTGTAGCCCGTGTCGCCGGTCTCGCCGTTGAAGCGGACGACGTGATCCAGCACGACGGCCACGGCGACGCCGTGGGTGATGCCGTAGCGCGCCGTCAGCGGATTCGCCAGGCCGTGGGCCGCGCCCAGCATCGACGCCTCGATCGCGGCGCCGGCCAGGTGTGCGCCGAGCAGCATCTCGCCCCACAAATCGTTGACTTCCGACTCCAACCCCGAAGCCGTCCCAGTCGATGTCGAATTCGTCGCCGCGCCTTGGTTCGCCCCCTGGGCCGCGGCGACGACCTCGAATCCGCGCAGCAGACGCCGGAAACCCTCCGAGGAGAACATCTGGGAGTACGGATTCGCGGCGGTGGCAACGAAACTCTCCATGGCATGGGAAAACGCGTCGAGCCCCGCGGCGGCCATGACCTGGGGAGGAGCGGTGCGCGCCAATTCCGGATCGAGGATGGTCGCCAGGAACCGGGCCTTCGGGTCGCCGCAGGCCATCTTGCGATGGTCGTCCTCGCGCGAGATGACGGCAAACGACTGCGCCTCACTGCCGGTGCCCGCGGTGCACGGCACGCCAATCGACGGGAGCATCGGTCTGGTGGCCTTTCCGAAGCCCCAGTAGTCCGCCATCCGGCCGCCGTTCGTCAAGACGAAGTTCGCGCCCTTGGCGCAGTCCATCGCCGAACCGCCCCCCAGGCCGACCAGGAACGTGGCCTGGTGGGCCCGCGCGGCACCGGCCGCGGCGGCGACGTGGCGCTCATCGGGATTCTCTTCGACACCGTCGAAGACGGCGACTTCCAGACCGGCACGCCGCAACGAAGCGGATGCGCGGTGGACATGACCCGCCGCGGCTACACCCGGGTCCGTGACCACCAGCACGCGACCGCCGCCAAGTTCCTGGACGAGGTCACCGATGAGGTCGATCACTCCCGCACCGAAGACAACCCGACCCGGCGCCGTGTCAACGCTCCAGGAGTTCTCCGCCTCGAGCGGTCGCTGCCCTCGCTTGATTCCCACGAGCGCCTCGGCGAAGCCCCCTACTTCGATCCGATCGCGAACACGTCGGAGCGGGTGGCCACATAGATTCGGCCGTCCTCGGCAACCGGCGTCGTGTACACCGCCGACCCCATGTTCTGCTCGGCGATCACCTTCTCTTCCCGACCGGCCTCGAGCACGACGATGTCCCCGTCCTCGTCGCCGAGATAGACCTTGCCGTCCGCCACGAAGGGTGATCCCCACACGGCGGCGAACGTGTCGTGGGTCCAGAGGTGCTCGCCGGTCTCAAGGTCCAACACATACAGGAAGCCGCTCAGGTCGGTGATGTAGAGCAGACCGTCGGCGATGGCCGCGGTCGAGATCGTGCGGTTGAACTCCTCGCCGCCGAAGTGCCAGAAGACCGCGCTGTCGGTCACGTCGCCTTCGACGTTCGCGTCCAGGGCGTAGAAGTGTCCCTGTCCCTCACCGTGCTCGGGATCCTGACCGACGCCCAGGTAGAAGCGGTTGTTGTAGAAGACCGGCGTCGAGATGATGTTGTTGCGGGTGCCTCCGCCCCCCAGTTCCCAGACCGAGTCCTTGGGGTTCAGGTCGAACTTCCACAGCAGCTTGCCGGTCGCGGGCTCATAGGTGTAGAGCCAGCCGTCGCCACCCGGGAAGGCGACCTGCCGCTGTCCGTCGACGACTCCGTACGCCGGGTTCGACCAGGATCCGTGCAGGACCGCGTCGCTGCCGAGGATGCTCTCCCAGACCAGTTCGCCGGTGTTCTTGTCGAGCGCAATGAAGGTCGGCGACGCCGGCGAAGGGAGGTTGATATGCCCCTCGTCGACCCCGGCGCCGGTGACCGTGAACAGCAGGTCGCCGATGACCAGGGGCGAGCCGGCGGCCAGGTTGTGCGGGAATACGTCGAGCTCGGCGATCATGTCGTACTCCCACACGATGTCGGCGTCGAGTTCCTCCGTGTACTTCTCCTCGGTCATGCCGTCGTTCTTGCCGTCCCGGAAGCCGTCCACGTCCGCCGCGACGATCGTCGCCCGGTTCGAGATGTAGTAGACCCGCTCGTCATCGACGTACGGCGTGGAACACACACCCTGCAGCGGCCAGTCGTTGACCCGGCCGGCGCCCAGCTTGTCGTGGGTCGCCTGCCAAAGGAGGCTGCCCGTCGCCTTGTCGAGGGCGATGACGACTCCCTTGTCGCCCTCGATGCCGGGACGGCGCAGTCCTTCGTTGTTCGTACCGACGTACACCCGGCCGCCGTGGATCACCGGACCGGCATAGGTCTGCGAGCCGACCTTGGCCTTCCACAGGATGTTCTCGCCGCTGCGTACATCCCACTCGATCGGGAGGTTCTTGGCGTCGGAGACCATGTTGCGCGCGGGGGTGTTGCCGAACATGGCCGGCGGCTCGGGTTCGGCCGCCGCGAGCGGCGCCGATGCCGTCCCCGCGAGAAAGAGCGCCTGGAGAAGAAAGAGTCGAGACTTCATGGTGATCCAGTCCGTAAGTCGAATGAGCGTGTGGGAATGCCGCCGACGAGGAGCAGGAGAATCCGGCCACGACGACCGGTCACCGCACCCGCGCCGCCGAAGGGCGGCAACGGTATCAAAGGGTCTGAAGAGCGTAGAGCGTGTCGCTGGTCGCCAGGTACAGAACGGCGCCGTCGGTCGCAGGCGACGCGTAGACCGCCTGCGGCATCACGTTCTCCGCAAGCACGTCGAGTGTCCGGCCGCCGCGCAGGACCGCCACGTCGCCCTCCGTGTCAGCCGCGTAGACCTTGCCCTCCGCGACCAGGGGAGAGCTCCAGAACGGCGCCAGGGCGTCGTAGACCCAGAGCTTCTCGCCGGTATCCGCGTCGAGCGCGAACAGGAAGCCGTTCAGGTCCGCCGCGTAGACGACGCCGCCGGCGACCGCCACGGTAGCGATCGCGCGACCGAAGTCCGAATCTACGAACCGCCAGCGGACACCGCTCGCGGTGATGTCGCCGCTACCGGCTGCGTCGACGGCCCACAGGACCCCTGGCCGAAGGGATACCTCCGGATCACGCCCCACCGCGATGTAGACCGTGCCTTCGTGCACGACGGGCGTTGCAACGAACGCGTGGCGGTTCGCGTCGCGCGCGGTGCTTGTGGTGTCGTCAGCGCCCGTGGCCGAGTTGCCGTCGAAGCGCCACAGGGCGCGGCCCGTCGCCGGATCGAAGGCGTAGAGCCAGCCGTCCCCGCCCGGGAAGATCACCTGGTCGCGGCCACCTACCCGGCCATGCGCCGGGCTCCCCCACTGGCCGTCGATCAGGCGGGGCCCGGGGCTGGCGTCGCTCCACACCGGACTCCCGTTGGAACGGTCGACCGCGACGTAGCTGGGCGCGTCCGGGGCAGGGACCCGCCCGTCGTCCGTCACCCCGTTGCTGGTCGACGCGAACACGAGCTCCCCCATCGCAAGCGGCGTTGAGGCCGCCATGTGTTTCGGGAACACGCCCCACTCAGCCACCATGTCCAGCGACCACACGGCGTCGCCCGCCAGGTCCACGGCCGCGAGTTGGCCCCGGTTGGAGACGTAGTAGAGACGGTCGCCGTCGAATGACGGCGTCGAGCAGACGCCCTGCAACGGCCAGTCGTTCGCTTCCCCTGTCTCCAGCTTCTCGTGGGTGATCTGCCAGCGGAAGCTGCCGGAGTGACGGTCGAAAGCCATCAGGACGCCCCGATCGCCCGTCGCCTCAGGGTCGCGCGGTCGCTCGTTGTTCGTTCCCAGGACGACCAGATCGCCGGCGATCGTGGGGCCGCCGTAGGTGACGGTGCCAAGTTCGGCCGACCACAGGACACCCTCACCGGAGCTGACATCCCACGTTACGGGCAGGTTCTCCGCCACCGCGACCCGGTTGCGCCCGGGGTTCGGGTCGTCGGCGCCGAGAACTGGTGAGGCCGCCAGTGCGATGCCGTAGAAGGCGGCGCTCGTCCTGGCAGCGAGCAGCCGGGCGCCCACGAACCGGATCAGGCGTCCCTCAACTGGGGCTCGATCACGCCCAGCTCCACCGACGTCTCCACCACGGCCTGGATCGTGTCCTCGACTGGTCGGGTCGTGGCGCCCAGTACCGACATCGCCTTCCGGCAGTGGTTGATCGCCGCAGGTCGCGGCGGCCCGCCGCCCTCCGGAACCGCGGCCTCGCCGACAACGAAGGATGGGAAGGCCTCCCGGATGATGTCGGCGACCTCCGTACCGAACCGCACCGCCGATCGGCCGCCGCTGCCGTGCAGGAGGTAGCGGCTGCCGCCATGGGTGGCCTGGTGGTCGACTTCCGACTCCGCCGCCAGCCGCTCCGCCTTCACCAGGTCGCGCACATCGATGATGTTGTAGTACATGTCGTACGGCGTCGGCCACGACGGTTGAAGCCCCGCGGCCAGACGGCCGATCTGCTCGATCCACTGGCCGACCTGGGCCTTGAACTGGATCGGGCCGCAGATCATCGCCGGGTTCATCGTGACCACGTCCCAGCGACCGTCGCTGGCGTCTGCGGCCCCGTTCAGCAGCCGCTCCGTGTCCACCTTGCTGCGGGCATACGCGTTCCGCGGGAGCTGCCAGACCTCCGGCTCGACGTGATCGGAAGCCCAGTCCGTCTCGGTCCACGCGTACCCCGGAGGCTGCGGCGGCGCGCCCAGCCCCGAGACTGCCGCCAGGGAACTCGTGTACACGAGGCGCTTCACGCTGCCGCTCCGGTTGACCGCGTCGATCACGTTCCGCGTACCGGCAAGGCCGCCCTCGTAGACATCCGTCGCGACATCGCCCGAGCCCAGCGGCTGGGACTTGCCGTCGGCGGAGTTGCCGAGGACCGCGGCGACGTGAAACACAGCCGAGCAACCGGCGAACGCCTCGTCGTACGACCCGGGTACGAACAGGTCGCAACCGTCTACGATCTCCACGTTCGGCAGCCGGCTCAGGTACTGCACGCAGTCCCGGCCGCGCCAGGAATCCGCGTCCCTGAGACAGGCCCGCACCTGGTAGCCATGGATCACGAGTTCGCGAACCATGTGGCCGCCGGTGAAGCCGGAGCAGCCGCTGACGGCGACGGGGCCGTCGTGAGGCGTAATAGCGGTCATGACGAGGTGGCCTCCCTGAGATCTACGTCCTTCCGGGATCTATTGGGCCGGTTCCAGTTCGTGCGACACCATCCAGTTGATGCCGAAACGGTCGGTACACATCCCGAAGTAGGAGCCCCAGAACGTCTCCTCCATCGGCATGGCCGCCACGCCTCTCTCCGACAGCCCGGCGTGGAGCACGTCGGCGTGCTCCCGGCTCTCCGCCGCCACCGAGATCGAGAAGTTGTTGCCGACCTGAAGCGGCGGCCCAAAGCGCGAGCTGCTGTCGCTCCCCATGAGGACGCTGTCCCCGACCGGCAGGGAGACGTGCATGACGCGGTCCTTCTCGTCGTCTCCCACCCGCATGTCGTCCGGCCCTTCGCCGAAGGTCGTGAAGACCCGGTACTCGCCGCCGAAGACCGAGCGGTAGAACTCGAACGCTTCCCGGCAGTTGCCGCCGAAGGTCAGGTAGGTGCTGAGTGCCATCAAGAATCTCCTGTCGAGGAAGTGCGCGCGGACCAGGCCCGGGGTTTCCTCGTGTCGCGGGGCGGCGGGAGTCTACGTCAAGACCGGGCGCGACTAGCTCACGGCCACCTCAAACTAGCCGGAAGGGCCCGCCAACGGAGAAGGTAGCTTCTCCAGACGCTCAAGCCAGTCTGCGAAGTGCCGACACTCCGAGCGCATGGCGTCCAAGCCGACTGCGGGAGCGGCAAGCTCGGCTCGGCGGGCCTTCGAGTAGCTTGGCATGAGAGCAGCGAGGCGCTTGGAGGGGGCCGTCGTCGCCGAATCGTTGATCTCTTCGGGGCTCGAGAACTTGTCCCGAATCGCCTGAAAGGGAACGGACAAAGATGGACGACCGATCGCCTCAGCGAATGCCCGGCAGTCACTGAAGAGCAGTGCCTCAAACTCGTGGAACATCACGAACGGCACGAACCGCGATAGGACTAAGCCGGTTCCCGTGGCGGCGGCTACATCGTCGCGAATCGCAGTCTCGACCAGATCAGGTCGCTCGGACATTGGTACTGAAGCCGCCTTGCGACGGCCGGGCCAAGCGCTGCTTCCCGAGTGCGGCATGCCGTAGTAGTCCACGATCGTGGTCACGTAGAGACGGTGATCCTGCTTCAAGTGTCTCAGGAGATCGCCGCGTGCCTTGGGCCAACTGACTATCCCTCCGCGCCGCGCACGCTCGCTACGGTGCCCGAGCAGTCGCGCCGAAACCAGGACACCGTGGGCAACCAGGTGGGGGCGGAGCACCTGGTTGACAAATACCTCTTCGGACTCGCCCTCCACATGGACCAGCAGCCGTTTCACCCAGAGCCACTTCCGCCAGCCAACTCGGGGGCGGGTCGCCCGCCGAGTTCGTTCTTCTCCCAGAGCTCGCCCAGGCTGTACTCCTCCAACCACGCGCTCAGCCTCTCGGAGCACAGTCTCCGAATCGTCGTGGCGCCGTCGCAGCGGTCCGTCACCAGGACCTCCTCCGGCTCGAAGTGATCTAGAAGAATCGGAGACTGGGTCGCCACGATGATTTGCGATTCCACCGACGCCTCCCGGAGCATGGCCGCCAAGAGCGAGACCGCGTAGGGGTGCAGGCCGAGTTCCGGCTCGTCGATCAGGATCACTCTTGGCCGAAGTTCCACGGGTTGCAGGAGCAGCGTCGCAAGCGCCATGAACCGCAAGGTGCCGTCTGACAGCGAGGAAACCCCGAAATGGGCTTCCGAGCGACGATGCCGCCACTCGAGTTGGATCGTGTCGGGGCATAGCGACCGCGGCGCGAGAACGAAGTCATCGAAGAAGGGGGCCGCCAACTGGACGGTACGGCGGATCTGGACGTAAGCGCGCTTGTGCTTGACCTGCAGGAGGTACAGGTACGCGGCGAGATTGGCGCCGTCGGGCCGTAGATGCCGATTGTCGTCCAGGTTCGGCGCCGTCTTCATGGGCGAAGCCCGACCTGTGTCGGCGAAATGGTACGCCCGCCAATGGTCCAGCCTCGCACGAAGGAACTCAACCGCCGGCGCGAGACCCGGCGCCGGCTCGAACTGTTCGGCGAGGTTCGCCGGCAAGCTGTCTGTCTCGATCTGCAGACGGGGAAGGAGAGTGTTCTCGGCGGCGTGCCGAAGGAGAAGCGTGAAATCGGCCCGTCGGTCCCTGAAGTTGACCTTGAAGCGGATGTTCCGGGTCACTTTGGAGCCGTAGTGCAACAGGCGGTCTGCACCGGCCGCCTGCCCTACATGGAGGGAGATCCGCCGAGCGCTGCAAGCCTTCGCGAGCAACTCGAAGGCGGCCAGGAAGTTCGACTTCCCTGAACCGTTGGCGCCGATCAGGACGTTCAGCGGGCCGAGTTCCAGCCGCTCCAGGCACCGAAAGCTCTTGAACCCCTCGATCGTGAGGTTGCTGATCGCCGCCATGACCACACAGCCTACAACCGAGAACCTTCGGCGCGCCTCACGCCAGGTCGTCCAGGAACTCAGATGCCGGATCCACTCCCGTCACCAGCAGGCGGTCGCGAACTCGCGTGCAGGCAACGGGCCGTTGAACACCGACACCGTGCCGCGCCGGTTCTCGTCGAGCGGGCTCTCCAGGGCAGTAGAGGCGGCGGAGCTCCGAGCCGGAAAGCCGTCTCAATCTACCCAATGGCGACTTCCAGATTCGTTATGTAGACCTCCGGCCGGTATCGGCATTCCTGTTCCTCGAGCGGTGCATGCTCGAGGAACAGTTCCAGCGCCTCCCGGAGGTTCTCTCTCGCTTCGGCAACGGACGTTCCCTGGCTCACGACGTCGAACTCGGGGCACAGTGCTACGTAGAGATCGTCTTCACGTTCGATGATCGCCGTCAACGTTCTGCTCATTCCGATCTCCTTCGTTCTGTCCAAGGGCTCCGTGGATCCGCTCAACTCTCCGGAGGCGCGTCTAGCAGCCCCGCGGTGCTTCGCTTGTTCTCCTTGGTTCCCACTCCTCGGCCACCAACCGCGTTTTCGGGAGTGGATCCTCCTCGGCCTTCTCAAGCCACCGACCGACCGCCGGCTCGTCCTCCAGGCCGGCGGCCCTCATGGCGCGTGCCGCCAGGGCGCAACGCCAACGCAAGAACGGAACGTTCGCGCCCGGACCTGGTAGATGCAGCCCTGGAAAGTCGTGCTGGTAGACTCCGTCCTTGCCTCGACTGACGGCAGGCCGTTGAAGTCGTCGAATGGGGACACTTGGCCTTCATCCGGTTCCCGGTTACTCGCGACGCGCTTCAGCTCATCGATCAGCGCCTTCGGGTGAACCTTCTCCTGAATGAAGAGCGGCGGCGCCTGGACCTCGAACGTCCCGTCGGAATTCTTGCCCCGCCAGACAAGCTGCGGGTCGAGGTCGAGGTTCCGCCGTTTGACGGCGGTGTAAATCGGGGTCTGTTCCTCCTCGGACATCACGGACTGGTGCTCCGCCGAGGGCAGGTTCGGGCGCTTCGCCTCCTCGTGACGAAAGGACTCGACCCGCTTGGGCGCCTTGGCTCTGCGCTTCCTCGGCACCGTCAGCGCTCGGCGTCCGATGCCGCCGCCGAACCTCCCACCGCGGCCGCCAGACTGGTGTCGTCTGCACGCTCGGGAAGTTCCTCCGCTGACGCCTGCCTGCGCTGCCCCTCCACCCCGGCCACCGGGTTGTTCGACGCCTGCTCGTAGAGGTACTCCGGGGCGAGATCGGCACCGGTCGGCCACACTATGGTGTTCAGCTCACGCTCAAGCCGGAACTGCTTGAAGAGGGAGACGTCCTGCAGAGGCTCAAACACGCCGCGCCATCGCCGGTTTCCCATGTCCAGCACCCCCGCGTATCCGTCCTCGAACTCCAGGCGAATGCGATGACCGCCCAGCCAGGTCGCCTGCATGAGATCCGGCGTTACTGGATCACCCCAAGCCATCGATCCGCTCCAATGCCTCCTCCCGGCGGGCGCGTCTCCAGTTCTCCCGAAGCTCTTCGCGATGAAGGACAAGCCACTCCTGGACCATGCCCGTCAGTCTGGGCGAAAGCCGACCGGCCAGAACCCGGCCGTTGTCGATCTCCACCAGAATCTGGTCGCCTCCGGCACGCGCGTGAAAGTGCGGAGGCGCGTGATCGTTGTAGTACATGGTGATCACGATACCGAAGAACCTGCTGATCTCGGGCATGGGTTCACGCAGGTTCCGCCGCGAGAAGCGCCCGGAGGGCCGTCCGAAGCGGCGGTATGTCCTTCACGATGGTCCGCCAGACGATCCCCGAGTCGACTCCTGGATAGCCAGACGCATCCTTCGCTCCCGTGAACTCGACCAGCAGGTCCAGGTCGCTGTCGGGTTCCGCTTCGTCGCGAGCCACCGAGCCGAACAGGGTCAGACGCTCAACGTCGAACCGTTCGACGAACACCGGCCTGTGAGTCTGGAGAACCGCGAGCACCTCATCGCGCCTCATCGGCGAGTCGCCGGTGCGAATACGCGCAATCATCTCCCGGACCTCGGGACTGCCTACCGGCGTGCCGGTTGCCCGTTCTGTCCCCGCAGCGGCCTTGGTGTCCACGGTCATCGCCCGTAGTCTGCCAAACTCGCCCGTCGTGAAACCGCGCCTGTCATGCGGCCGGCTCGACACCGGCGAGGCGGCGGACGAGCTCCTCAAACTCCGACGCTATATCGAAGACGTTCGTGAACTCAGCGAATACCCAACGGCCGTGCGATCCCAGGTTGTTGACGCCTGGGACCCAGTAGGTCTCAGTGGCTTCCCTCTTGGCCTTCGCATCTTCGCCGCGAAGTCCCTTGATCTCGACCAGGAGGCCGCAAGGGCTCGTCGCGACCGTGGCCGTCGTCCACCAGGACGATGAAGTCCGGCAGATAGCGGCGGGCCGTAGAGCCGAAGAGGTACGGGATCTCCAGACCCAGACGGTCGCGGCAGGCCGCCATGCTCAGCGCAGACCTCCACGAGGCGCTCCAGGAACCGGCGAGTCCTCTGATCCCGCAGCTTGGGGGCCACTTCGGTCAACAGATCGCTGTTTCCACAGCCTCCACCTGGCGGATCGGCTGTTCGAAGAACTTCGGATTCGTGCTTGTGGGTCGTGACTCAGTTCGGACCAACGGAATGCGGGCAAGATGCCCGCGTTCCCAGGGTTGCTACCGCGGCGCCAACTCCCGGATCGTCGTCCGCAGGTCATCGCCCGGGTGCAGGATCGACAGGGCGGGAGTATGCACGCCCGCTTCGATGTACTCCTGGATCCGCTCGCGGCACTTGCCGGGCGAACCGATGATGAAGATGTCGTGGAGCGCCTCCTCGGGGATCACTTCGACCGCCTTCTTGCGGTCGCCGGCGGCCCAGGCGTCCCACATCGGTCCGAGCAGCTCGCGGCGGCCGAGCCAGTCGTGGAAGGCGGCGTATACCGGGACGTTCAGGTAGGCGGCCATGCCGCGGCGGCCGACGTAGTCGATGATCGCCTTGTCCTCCGTGGGCAGGACGAAGATCCGCGCCGCGATCTCCTTGCCGGGCCCGCCCTCGTGGACGTAGGGAACGACGGTCTTCACGTCGCCGGGCGACAGCCAGTTCAGGATCGCGCCGTCGCCCTCGCGGCCGGCCATGCGCAGCATGCCCTTGCGCAGGGCAGCGACCAGGATCGGCGGGCATTCCTCGAGCGGTCTGCCCATGCGAAAGCCGCGCACGTTGAAGGTGTCGAACTCCTCGTCGATCCGGTCTCCCGTGAGCGCCTTCTTGAGGAACCGCACCATGTCGCGGGTCTTGTAGTACGGCCGCTCGAAGGGGATGTCGTTCCAGTTCTCGACGATCACGTTGGACGAGGTGCCGATTCCCATGACGAAGCGCCCCGGCGCCGCTTCAGCCATTGCACCCACGGTCTGGGCCATCAGCGCCGGACCGCGAGTGTAGGCGGGGATGATCGCGATCCCGAGTCGGGCCGTCGGCGCCCAGATCGACGCCTGGACGAGCGGCGTGAAGCCGTCGGCGCCGTTCGACTCGGAGGACCAGAAGTCCGTGTAGCCGAGATCCACCATCTCCTTGATCAGGTCTTCCTGCTCCGCCAGGGGCAGGCTGAATGGGATCGTCATTCCGTATCGCTGCATGGTCTGAGGCTCTCCCCGGCCGCGGCGGGGAGGCCGCGGTCGACTGAAGTGAACTGGCGTATCGGGTGGTCGTCGGCGACGGGATTGTACGGCAGACCTGGCGGCGGTCCGTGGCCGAAGCCGTCTCCTATACTGACGCGCCTCGACTCCCCACCAACGGTTCACCTGGAGACACGGATCATGGGACCACTGGACGGCTACCGCATTCTCGAGATCGCCGGCATCGGACCGGGGCCCTTCTGCGCCATGGTGCTCTCGGATCTGGGCGCCGAAGTGGTGCGCATCGACCGGCGGGCCTACGCCGGCAGGGGCTCGAAGTTCGACGTTCTGAACCGGGGCCGTCGCTCGTTGGCGATGGACCTGAAGCGCCCCGAAGCGATTGCAGCCGTCCTCGACCTGGTCGAACAGGCCGACGGCTTGATCGAGGGCTTCCGCCCGGGGGTCATGGAGCGGCTCGGTCTCGGACCGGACGTCTGCCTGGAGCGGAATCCGAAGCTCGTCTTCGGGCGCATGACCGGATGGGGCCAGAACGGCACGATCGCCCACGCCGCCGGCCACGACATCAACTACATCGCGCTCTCGGGCGTGCTGCACTCGATCGGCAACGCCGGCTGCAAGCCGGTGCCGCCGCTCAACCTGGTCGGCGACTTCGGCGGCGGCGGCATGCTCCTGGCCCTGGGCGTCGTCGCCGGTCTGCTGGAGGCCCAGAAGTCGGGCAAGGGGCAGGTCGTGGACGCCGCGATGACCGACGGTTCGGCGTTGCTACTGGCCGCGGTGGTCGGCATGCACGGTTCCGGCGTATGGAACGACGAGCGCGGCTCGAACATGCTCGATAGCGGCGCCCACTTCTACGACACATACGAGTGCTCTGACGGCAAGTACGTCTCGGTCGGATCGCTCGAGCCGCAGTTCTACGCCCTGCTGCGGGAGAAGGCGGAGCTTACCGGCAGCGAGTGGGACGACCACATTGTGAACCGCGACCGCTGGCCCGAACTCTCCGCCAGGCTCGCCGAGGTGTTCCGCACCAAGACGCGCGAGGAGTGGTGCGAGATCATGGAGGGCAGCGATGTCTGTTTCGCTCCCGTTCTCAGCATCGACGAGGCGGTCGCTCACCCGCACAACCGGGCGCGCCAGACCTTCGTCGAGGTCGAAGGCGTGCCGCAGCCGGCGCCGGCGCCGCGCTTCAGCCGTACCACGGTCGCGGTCCAGGGGCCGCCGCCCAAGGCCGGCGAACACACCGACGCGGTGCTGGCCGACTGGGGCTTCAGCGACCAGCAGATCAACGCGATGCGCTCCGCCGGGGCGATTTGAGGAGATGACCATGACACGCAACGCTCAATTCGTTCTCGCCCTCCTCGCGGCTGCACTGCTGCTCTCCAGTTGCGGCGGCGCCGAGGCGGTCACCGACGCCGGCCCCGCCCCAGGCGACATCCTGAAGCAGTACGTCGACACCCCCGACCCGGTCTACGGCTGGAACCTGGTCGCCAGCCACCCGGGAGACGGCTACACGCTGCACACGATCGAGATGACCAGCCAGACCTGGCTCACCGAAGCCGAGGTCGACCGTCCGCTGTGGACCCATTGGCTGCTGATCGTCGAGCCGGACGAAGTCAGGAGCGATCACGCCTTTCTCTACATCTCGGGCGGTCGCAACGGCGGCGACCCGCCGGAACAGGCCAACCCGCTGATCCTCCAGCCAGCCCTGGCCACGGGTTCGTTCGCGGCCGAGTTGCGCATGGTGCCGAACCAGACGTTGACCTTCGTCGGCGACGACTTCGGCGAGCGCCGCGAGGACCAGTTGATCGCCTACGGTTGGGACAAGTTCCTGCGCGGCGAGGACGCGATCTGGCTGGCGCGGCTGCCGATGACGAAGGCCGCGGTGCGGGCGATGGACACGATGACGGCGTTCGCGGCGTCCGAGGACGGCGCGCAGGCCGAAGTGAATCGGTTCGTTGTCGCCGGCGGCTCCAAGCGCGGCTGGGCCACCTGGACCACGGCGATCGTCGACAAGCGGGTGATCGCGATCGCGCCGATCGTCATCGACATGCTGAACCTCGAACCCTCCTTCATTCACCACTGGCAGGCCTACGGTTTCTGGGCGCCGGCCGTCGGCGACTACGAGCGCGAGGGGATCATGGAGTGGTTCGACGATCCCAGGTACCTCGAACTCCAGCAGATCACGGAGCCGTACCAGCACCGGGAGAAGCTGGAACTGCCGAAGTACCTGATCAACGCCACCGGCGACCAGTTCTTCCTCCCCGACAGTTCCCAGTTCTACTTCGACGACCTGATCGGTGAGAAGCACCTGCGCTACGTGCCGAACACCGAGCATTCGCTCGGCGGCAGCGACGCCGCGGTCGGCCTCCTCGCCTTCTACCAGGCGGTGCTCGAAGGCGTCGAACGCCCGGATGTCGACTGGAGCCTCTCCTCCACCGACGGCGGCGCCGCGATCACGGCCCACGTCGCGAACGGCATGGAGCCGAGCGAGGTGCTCCTGTGGCAGGCAACGAACCCGGAGGCGCGGGACTTCCGGGTCGACACGATCGGCCGTGCCTGGACCAGCACCTCGGTCGAGGTCTCTGATGAGGGCCAGTGGATCGGCGCCGTCGACGCCCCGGAGGCCGGCTGGAGCGCCTTCTTCCTCGAGTTCACCTTCCCGGGGCCGGGCGAGGCGCCGTTCAAGTTCTCGACCGAGATCGAGGTCACACCGGAGGACCTGCCGTTCGGCTGGCCGCCGGAGGCGGCCGGGGAGTAACGGGGCAAAGGGGAATCGCCGAGGGCGACCCGGCGACCTTCCGAACTGGACGCCCCCCACACAAGAACGCTTCCGGGCCTAACGCAGGGCCTCAAGAGCCGCCGCCTTCCCTGTCGCCAGCGCCACCGCCAGTCGGGCCGTCCGTTTCTCCGTTGTGGTTCCTCCACTCTGGCGATTGGGCGCGCACAGAAGCAACGAGTCCATCCAGCGCACATCCTCCGCGTACTCGCGAAGCCGCCGTCGGCAGCCGGCGCGGTTCTTCGTGCAGACCAGCGTGTAGGGACTGCCGCTCCGCTCCGTCACGTGCTCCAGGTCGAGGCGATGGCCGTCGATCGTTCGGTGAAGGTGCTTCCGCCGGTCCTTCCGCACGCTGAACCGCTCAGCCCGCTTCTCGGGATCCCGGCAGAAGGCGCGCAGCCGGGAGCAGTCCTTGCAATCGCAGGGGATGTCCGCGGCGATGGTCCAGTCGCTCGGCTCGGAGGGGACTTCGGAGCTGCGCGCCAGGAGGAAGTCGGCGGCCTGCCTCCACAGCAGCGCATAGACCGGGGACCGGGCAAGCTCCTCGTCCTCGTGCATTCCCTCAAGCGCAGCGGGGAGCATTCGGCCCGGCGTCACGATCTCCGGATGATCGCCGATGGCTCGGGCGGCCGCCATGGCCTCCCCGGCGAGATCGAGTGGCCGCGCCAGCATCATGAGATCGCGCACCGCCGCGTCCTCGATCCACTCTGGCGGCGGCTTCTCGTCCTCCTCGCGGTCGATCCATGTCCGCGACCGCATGCGCACCCAATCCAGATCGAACGGCGTTGACCTGCGGGCGTCCCGGTCGGCGCGGGCCTTGACCTCCCGCTGAAGCGCGGCTTCCAGACCGCTCAGAGCGGCGCCCACGGACTCACGCAGCACGTCGCGCCAGGCGACGTCATCGGTCAGGTCGGCAACCTCCCCCGCGAGCACAAGCAGATCGACGACGCAACCGGGACGCTCCGGCAACTGCTTCTCCACCAGGCCGACGAGGAAATCGCCCACCTCTTCAGCGCCGATCAGGGCCATGATCTCCGCGAACGCCTCGTTCTCGCTGCCGTCGTACTCCGCCATCACGGCACGGCGCAGGAAATCGACGGCGAGGTCGGCCGCATCGGCGGCAGCGAGTAAACGGAGCATCGCGCCGCGATCCTGCTCCCGCCGATACTCGCCGCCCACGGGCCAGAGTGCGATGAGCTTGGAAAGGATGCGCCGGTCGCTGTCCCCCTCGTTGCCGCTTTCGCCCGTGATTCGAGTCGCCGCCCACGCCACGGCGCCGTCGATGCCGGCGCCGGCCACGATGTCCACGGTCTTCTCCCGGGGCCAGACGACCAGCGCCGCGAGCCGGTACATGTGCTCCAGAGTGGGGCCCTCGTTGCCTGTGGAGGCTTCCAGCCGGCGGTCGTCCGGCTCGGCGTCGGCGAGGGCGTCCAGGGGTAGGAGTTCCGAGTCGTTCACCGGGATCTGCCCGAAGGGCGGCTGACTACCGTCGCGAGCCGTCCATGCATCCAGGGACTCGAACCGTTCGTGGACGTCGGCCATCGTCGCGTCCACGTCCTCCTCTTCGTCCGCCCAATCGTCGCCCCAATAGCTGTCGCCAAAGTAGAACTCCGGCGTGCCGTACTCTTCGATCCGAAGCACAGCGGCATGCAGGTCGCAGTCCGCGCGGTCTGCGGCCGCCCCGAGCAGCTTGGCCACGGCCGCATCCGTGTTCTTCAGTGTCTCGAAGGACAGGCCGTCCTCGCTGTACTCGTGTTCGAGGAGCCACACGAGCTTGTCCGTGCCGCCCTCGTCGCGCCACTCCGTCAGGCATTTCGCGACCGGCGCGATCAGATCGGTGTAGTCGGGCGCGGCCAACCCGCCCTCGGAGGAATCCAGCACCAGACTGAACACGAGAGACAGGCGGTGGCCCTCGGTGACGGGCAGCACCTCATGCAGGCAATCCGCGTAGAAGGCCGCAAAGGCCAGCTCGGAGGGCTCGCGCGCGGCCATGTCGAAGGTGGTCTCCCTGGCGCCATGACGCACCACGACCTCGCCGCCGGCCCCCGCCGTCGGCAACGACAGCGAGAGTGTCGCCACCATGCCGGGGACCTTCTCGGTGTCGCGGTGCTCGTCGAAGAAGCCTCCCGGCTGGTAGACCAGCAGCTTGTACAGTTCGACGCCGAGCCCTTCCGCGGGAAGCCCCAACCCGTCCGCCACGATCTCCATGATCTGCGCGAGCGAATCGCGCCACACCCGTCCGAGCAAGCGGACGTTTCCAGCGTCGATCTGCCAGCAGTCGCGGACCGATGTGTCCACGAGTGTCCGCGTGCCCTTGCCGTACGGCGCGCGTTCGGCCGCGCCGATCAACGCCTCGACCTGCGCATGCGGGACGGGGAAGGACAGGTCTCCCACGCCGTCCACCACAACGCGCGGCATATGCACATGCAGCTTTCCGCCGGCGCAGTAGTCGCCGGGGCGGTCGACAGACCGCAGAAGGTCTTCGAGCCGCTCGTGCTGCCGGCCGTACTCGATGCTCTGAATGCCCATCTATCTACACACGTCATCGACGCGGAAGATCGAGCCAGATCGCGTCCAGCAGCCGCGGAACGTAGTTCCTGAACCTGCGGTCGAGACCGTCCAGTTCGCTCGGCAAGGCGACCAGCCGGTCCCGCCACGCCTGCGCCTCCGACCCGGCTAGGACCTCCGGTTCCAGGTAGTCCAGCGCGTTGAGCGCCAGCAGCGCGTCGAAGAAGTCGTTTTCGGCGATCGAGGCCGAAGCGAGCAACAGTTCGACTACTGGCTCCCGGTCCGCCTCCTCCCCGAAACGCCCCAGGGCCTCGGCGGCGTAGATGCGAACGGGCGCCGAGGCGTCCCGTAGCGCGGCCCGGAGTTCGGCGAGGGCGAACCGCACGGCCGGCTCGCCGCGAGCACGGAGCCCCATCGCGGCCCAGGCGCGGACAGCGGAGTCCGGGTCGCCGAGCAGCCTCTTGAGGCGCCCCACCGCCGCGTCGTCCCACGCCGACCGGTCGGAGGCCAGCTCCGCCGCGGCCAGTACCCGCTCGACCTGGTAACCGCCCTGACCGTAAGCCCAGGGCACGGCGCCCATGGCGGCCGCGCGCCGGTGCATTTCGCCTTCGGGCAGAAAACCGAGGTCGCGAATCCTGAGCAGGTGGTTGCGGAGCGCCAGGGCCAGGCGTTCCCGGTCGGCCGCATGCTCGGGGGAGGACGCCAGGTTGTTGACCAGATCCGGGTCATTCTCCAGGTCGTAGAGCTCTTCGCTCGGTTTCTCAAGCCAGAAGGCCGACTGGGCGTCGTTGAGCTTTCCCTCCTGGAACAAGCGCAGCCAGACCTGGGTGGTCGGCGTCTCCATCTGGTACGAGAGACGCTGGCCGTAGGGGCGGTCGATCAGGAAGTTGCGGGCATAGACGTAGCGCTTGTCGCGGACGCTCCGCACCATGTCGTAGCGCTCGTCCATGCGGTCCGAGAACCCGAAGATCACCTCGTTGGCCTGGGCCTCGTAGGCGCCAAGGAAGGCCCGCCCCTGCAGGTGCGGGGACGGCTCGATACCGGCGAGGCTGAGCATCGTGGGAGCGAAGTCGATGAAGCCGACCAGGCGGTCGGTCTCACCGCCGGCCTCGTAGCCGGCTGGCGCCAGGTGGCGGTACTTCGTAGGGATAGAGACGATCAGAGGCACGCCCAGGCCGGTCTGAAGCGCCGCCCGCTTGCCGCGCGGCAGGCCCGGCCCGTGGTCGCCCCAGTAGAAGACGATCGTGTCGTCGGCCAGCCCGGCCGCCTCCAGCTCGGCCAGGCGCTCGCCGACCAGCGCGTCCATCTCGGTCAGCTTGTCGTAGTACTGCGCCCAGTCCTGCCGCACCTCGGGCGTATCGGGGTGGTAGGCCGGAACCCTCACTCCGGCCGGGTCGTGGACCGGGGTGTGGGGCCGGCGCCGGATCTGGCTCTCGTGGCTGACCGTGAAGTTGAAGACGGCGAAGAACGGCGCTCCGTCGGGGCGGTTCCGCCAGTGCGCCTCGCGGGACGACTCGTGCCACACGGCGCCCTGGCCGCCCGGCTTCTCGAGGTTGTAGTCCTCCTTGGCGTTGTTCGTCGCGTAGTAGCCGGCTTCGCGCAGGTACTGCGGGAAGAAGCGAAAGCCATCCGGCAGCCGGGAGCGGCTGCGCATGTGGTGGGCGCCGGTGGACGCCGGGTAAAGGCCGCTGATGATCGTGGTGCGGGCGGGCGCGCACACCGGCGCGGTCGACCAGGCGTTGCGATAGATCAGGCCGCGGGCCGCAAGGGCGTCGAGATTCGGCGTGGTGGCGTAGACGTCGCCATAGGTGCCGAGCTGGGGGCCGTTGTCCTCGCTGGAGACCCAGAGGACGTTGGGGGGCGGCAGGTCGGATGGTGGTTGCGCGGCTGCGGGCGCAGCCAGGATCAGGACCGCTAGAAACCGCACCAGATGCGGGCAGGATGCCCGCGTTCCCAGGACGAATGCGGACAGCACCACTACACCACCCGCTCGGCCCGGAACGCCGCGATCTCGTCGCCGCTGTAGCCCAGATCGCCAAGGATCTCGTTCGTGTGCTCGCCGAGCGTCGGCGCGCGGTGACGGATCGTGGCGGGGGTTCCGGTAAGTCGCACCGAGGGCCGCGCCACCGGCGCCGGCCGCGGCATGCCGGGATAGTCCAGCTCGACGAATGACTCGACTTCGGCGATATGGGGGTCATCCAGCGTTTCCTGCATCGAGTACGCCGGGGCCGAGGGGATCATCGCCGCGTTCAGCGCCTCGACCGCGTCGGCCGTGGAGCGGGACGCGCACCAGGCGTTCATCCGTTCACCGATCGGCCCGGCGTTGTCGCCGCGCGCGAGGTCGTCGGCGAAACGCGGATCGCCGAGCCAGTCCACGGTCTCCGCACCGCCGTTCGCGCGCGCGTCCTCGGCCATCAGACCGGCCCAGCGCTTGAACAGGGGTTCGCCGATCACCGAGCACAGCAACCAGCCGTCGGCGGTCCGGTACAGGTCCGAGGGCGCCGACGTCTGGCCCCGGTTGCCCGTCGGCTGGCGATCCCGCTCGATCACCGCCTGCTCGATCAGGTTGCTGTTGCCCATCATCAGGGCGGTCTGCAGCAGGGCGCCTTCGACCATCTGACCCTCGCCGGTCTGCTGCCGTGCCATCAGCGCCGCCAGCGTGCCGTAGGCGCAGGACAGCGCGGTACCAAAATCGACGAAGGGCGCCGCCGCTCGCCGCGGACGGTCGGGATCGCCGGTCATGTAGGCGATCCCCGACATCACCTGGCCAATGCCGTCGAAGCCCACCCGGTCGCTGTAGCGGCCGCCCCGACCGTAGGCCGAGACCGTGGTCAGGATGATGTCCTCCTTCACTTCGCGCAGGCTGTCCAGGTCGAGCCCCATCGCGTGCAGCGTCGCCGGCGGCAGATTCGCGACAACGACATCGGCTGTCGCCACCAGGCGGCGCACGACCTCGCGCCCGGCGGGCTTCGTCGGGTTCAGCGTCAGCGAGCGCTTGTTGCGGTTCATCTGCAGGAACATGCCGCCCTCGCCGGTCGGCGTCACCGGGGCGATGAAGCGGTCCTCGCTGCCCCGCACCTTCTCGATACGGATCACGTCCGCGCCGAGATCCCCGAGCAGGGCGGCGCAGAACGGGCCGGCGATGTAGCGGCCGAAGTCCAGAACACGAACCCCGGCAAGCACCTGATGCATCGTTTCTCCTTTGAGCGCCGGGATCGTAGCAAGGCGCGACGGCTGCAAGCCCGTTCCAGGCCGCCCGCTCTTCTATACTCGCGCGCCACCCTCGAACCACCTGCCTGGAGACAGAGATGAAGGTTGACGGCGGACTCCCCACCGATCTGCGCGAAGTCCCGGCTCGCATACGGGAACTCGAAGATGCCGGCTTCGCGGCCGCGATGACCGCGGAGACGGCGCACGACCCGTTCTTCCCGCTGCTGCTCGCCGCGGAACACAGCGAGCGGATCGAGCTGATGACCTCGATCGCGGTCGCCTTCGCCCGCAGTCCGATGACCCTGGCGAATGTCGGCCACGACCTGAACGCCTACTCGAAGGGGCGCTTCATCCTCGGCCTGGGATCCCAGATCCGCCCCCACATCACGAAGCGCTTCAGCATGCCCTGGTCGAGCCCGGCCAAGCGGATGAAGGAGATGATCCTGGCGATGCGGGCGATCTGGGACAACTGGTACGACGGGGAGCGGTTGCGTTTCCAGGGCGAGTTCTACTCCCACACCCTGATGACGCCGATGTTCACGCCGACGAACACCGAGTACGGTCCTCCCAAGGTGTTCCTGGCCGCGGTCGGCCCCCTGATGACGGAAGTCGCGGGCGAGGTGGCGGACGGCCTGATCGTTCACCCGTTCACCACCCAGTCCTACATGCGCGACACCACCCTGCCGGCGATCGAGCGCGGTCTGGCCACCGCTGGCCGCGACCGCGCCGACTTCCAGATCAGCTACCCCGGCTTCATCGTCTCCGGTCAGGACGAGAAGACCTTCGAGGAAACGAAGCGGGCGGTCAAGAAGCAGATCTCCTTCTACGGCTCGACTCCCGCCTACCGTCCGGTGCTCGAATCGGAGGGCTGGGGCGATCTGCAGCTCGAGCTGAACCGGATGTCGAAGCAGGGGCAGTGGGACGAGATGGGCCTTCTCATCACCGACGAGATGCTCGATGCCTTCGCGGTGGTCGGCGAGCCGGACGGCATCGCCTCGGCGGTCCTTGGCCGCTACGGCGACGTCGTCGACCGGATCAGCCCCACCCTGCGCTTTCTCGACGACCGGACCCAACGCGACGTGATCGCCGCCCTGTCGGCGAACTGAGGATCCAACCCATGAAGGAACTCATCTTCCACCGGCTCTTCGTTCCCGCCCTGAACTACCTGGCCAACCAGGAGTCCCTCATCGACGGCGCCTACAGCGCGACCTTCGGGGAGCACGCCGACCGCACGATGCGCCTGTGCACCGCGCTCACCGGCGAACTCGGTGTCGGCCGTACCGACCGCTTCGCGGTCATGGCGCTGACCTGCCACCAGTACGTCGAGCTGTACCACGCCGCCTACCTCGGCGCCGGTGTGATCAACCCACTCAACCTGCGCCTGGCGGGCAAGGAACTCGACTACATCGTCCGCGATTCGGGCACCGAGGTGGCGTTCGTGGACAAGACCTTCGCCCCGGCCTTCGCCCAGGCGATGGCCATTGCCGGCGACGCCTGCACCATACGGCACACGGTGCTGATCGACGGCCCCGGCGACGACACGGACGCGCCCTGCGACTTCCGCTACGAGGACCTGATCGCGGGCAGCGAGCCCATGCTGCCGGACGAGCCGGAGGAGACCGATCCGGTGGTGTTGATGTACACCGGCGGCACGACCGGCCTGCCCAAGGGCGTCCTCTGCAACCAGCGCGCGGAGATCCTGAACACGTACCACGCGGTGATGCGGTTTCCCCAGCTCTCCGAGGGCACGGCGCTGCTGCAAACGCCGATCTTCCACGCCGCTTCCATGGTCGGCGTCATCGCGACCCAGACCTTTGGCGGCAAGCTCGTCCTGATGCCGATGTTCGACCCGGGCATAGCCATCGCGTTGATCGAGAAGTACGAGGTGACCACGACGACCATGGTGCCGACCATGATCCACATGTTGATGAGCCACCCGGACTTCGCGCCCGAGAAGCTCGCGTCGGTGCGCAGCCTGGCCTACGGCGCCTCGCCGATGCCGGCGGCCCTGCTCGACCGGCTGCTGACGCTGTTCCCGGAGATGGAGATCGGGCAGGGCTACGGCATGACCGAGAGTTCGTCGCTCCTGACCGTGCTCGACGCCGAGGACCACAAGGCCGGCGGCGACCGCCTGCGTTCCGTAGGGCGTTCGGTGCCCGGCGTCGTGCTACAGGTCCAGGACGAGGACGGCAACGAAGTGCCGAGCGGCGAGGTCGGCGAGGTCTGCGCCCGCGGCGGCAACTACATGACCGAGTACTGGAACAAGCCCGAGGCCACCGAAGAGGCGTTCCAGGACGGCTGGTACCACACCGGCGACGCCGGCTACCTGGACGAAGAGGGCTACCTGTTCCTCGTCGATCGGGTCAAGGACATGATCGTTTCCGGCGGCGAGAACGTGTATTCGGCCGAGGTGGAGAGCGCGATCTCCACCCACCCCGTGGTTGCCCAGGTCGCAGTGATCGGCATTCCGCACGACGTCTGGGGCGAACAGGTCCACGCGATCGTCGTGCCGAAGGCAGGCGCCGACGTCGACGAGAACACCGGCGCCTCGATCATCAGCCACGCCCGCGAGTCGATCGCCGGCTACAAGGCGCCGAAATCCGTCGAATTCCGGGCCGAACCCCTGCCCCTATCGGGCGCGATGAAGGTCCTCAAGCGTGAGTTGCGCGCGCCCTACTGGGAGGGCAAGGAGCGCGGCATCAACTAAGAAACACTCTCTTCACGCCCACGTTGTTGCGATCGACTCTTCGGCTGCAGCCCGAGCCATAGCCCTGTCGAGAGTGGCGACCTCGGCACCGCGCCGCTTCGCGGTCTCCAGGTAGGCGGCGTCGTAGCCGCTGAGGTTCCGGCGACGAGCCAGAGAAAGGGTGTCAACGTCATCCTGTGCGGCGTCCGTGACGAGGCCAAGGTCGCGAAGGTCCTTCAGATGCCGGTCCGCTTCGAGCGGCCCGATACGTTTCCGGCGCTCCGCGACGATCAGGATGTTGCGGATCTCGTGCCAGAAGAGATTGGGCACGATGGCCCGTTCCTCGTCGACCCGGGCCATCACGGCACCAGCCTTCTGGCTACCCTCTTCGTCCCGCAGGCACCAGGCGGCGGCGACGGACGCATCGATCACCAAAGCCATCAGGCACGGCCCTCATCGCGCGCCTCGCGGATTTCCGCCTGGGTCATCGTCCGCTCCGGCGCCCCGTCCCGTTCCCGGAACATCCGCTGACCGATGACGGTCACGACGAGCTGCCGGTAGGTGGCGAAGTCGGGTCGGAACTCGGGTTGATTGACCCGTAGGTACTTCCAGGTCTCGCCGGTGGCGGTGCTCACCTGGCGGCACCATTCACTCATGGCGGCGTCCTTCTCCTCCGTGCCTTTCCAGACGCGGCCCTTCGTCTCGACGATCCAGTTGAGGTCTCCAGAGTGGTCCCGGTGAACCACGACCCAGTCCGGGTAGTAGAAGCCGATGGCGCCGGAGGGCTTCACGTAGTCGACCCGGCAGGCAGCGCCGGAGGCGCCCTGCTCGGTCGTTCCGAGCGCCGCGAACCGGAGCACGTCCGGGGCGCTACCGAGGAAGCGCGCGAACTCGCGCTCGAAGTCGTTGTAAGTAGCCACGAAGTTGAACACGGTCTTCTTCTCCTGCACCGCGCCTGCTTCCAGATTTCTCCGCCAGTGGAACGGCTTCGTCTGAGAAAGCCGGAACTTACTTTGCTCGAACTCGATCTTGCGACGTTCCACGGTGAGTTCGGCGATTCGACGCGCCAGGTACCTGGCAATCGCCTCCCTGATCTCTGGTCGTGCCAGATGAGAGCGGACGTTCTTGGTGTCCAGGTCGACCTCCGTTCCGAAGCACCGGGTACGCACGTAGTCGCGGACGGCCGGATACAACTGGGCGAAACGGTTGGTCAGCCGCGCCCTGCGGATGACGGCATTCGTTGTTGTAGCCAACAGTTGCTCGGCCGGCGGCGTGTCGCCGGCCATGTCCGCCTGATGGACCTCGGTTTCCAACGTCGCGAACTCCATCTTGAGCCGGACCCTGAACGCCTCGTCCAGGTCCTCCTCGTCGAGGATCGACTCGAAAGTTCCGATGTCCAGATCGGCTAGTCGGCGCTGGTCGTGCCGCAGGCTCGGCTTCGTCCGGGGAATCGCGATGTCGTACTCCAGGCGCTCCTGAACCGCCTCGATGACGAGGGGTCGAGTCGGCGGTGTCTTCGTCGTCGTGACGCTGACGCCCTCCGCTTCGAGCTGATGCCGCAAGACGTCAAGCAGCCGGGGCGTTCCGAGGACTTCCAGCGTCTGAGTCCGGTCGGGACCGATGCCCGACATCAGGCGCAGGCCGCGGCCGATCACCTGTTCCGGGAGAATATCGGGCTTAGCCGTGAACGGCCGGAGACCCAGCACGACGGTCACGTTCTTGACGTCCCAGCCTTCGCGCAGCATGAGTACACTGACAATGACCTGGATCGGACTGCCCGGCTTGTCGATATCGCGAGCGGCCTCGCGCGCCTTCTCCAGGTCCCCCTTCCGTACGTTGCCCTTGCCGGTGCCCGACGCGACGGTGTGGATGACGAGTACTTCGTTTTCGCTGAAGCCGAACTCTGGTTCCGTCTGAAGGTGCTCGCCAAGAGCATCCGCCTGGGCGTTGTTCTCGGCCACGATGAAGAGGACCGGCTTGATGCCGAGCTTGCTGTAGACCTCACGATGTTCCTTCCAGCGTGCCACCGCCGCCTGGAGCCACAGGCCCCACTTTTCGACGGCGTTTCCCCTCGTTACGGACCCCGTAGGTTCCTCGACCGGCTCCTCTCGGCCCGTCTCCTGCCGGACGATCAGTGGTGCCTTGACGATCCGGTCCTCCACGGCCTGCGCCAACGGATAGTCCACGACCGTCCACGGGAAGCTGGCCCCGCGCTGATCGCGCGGCGTCGCCGAGAAGTCGAGCCAGGCGCTCAGACCCCGCGGCAAGGCTTCGTGAATCGCCAGCAGCGACTGATTCCACTCGAGTTCGTCGTCGTGGACATGGTGGGCCTCGTCGTTCAGGACGATCAGGCTGTCCAGCGACTTCACGCGTTCCAGCATCGAGGCCTCGCCGGCCGCCAGATCCTTCGCGGGTTTCCGGCCGAGCAGAGCCTCAACGGCGTTCGCCGGCGTCCACTCCACGTCTCGCGACCGGTACAGCCGCTGGATGTTCGTCAGGAACAGGTTGCCTGACGGCTCGGGCGCCCTGGCCGCGCCGCGCAGAATCACGTTCTGCGAGAAGGTCCCCCGCCACTCGTGCGGGATCAGGGGCAGTTGATGGAAGATCCTGTTGGCCTCGAAGTCCTTGGCCAGACGCTGGTAGACGATCACGTTGGGCGCCACGATCAGGAAGTTCGTCGACAGGTCCGATCCGACCACGAACTGCCGGTGCAGACGGCACCACGCGATGACCATCGCCATGGACCAGGTCTTGCCCGAGCCGGTGGCCATCTTCAACGCATAGCGCCGCAGGTTCTCGGGCGGCAGGTCCTGCACGCTCTCCTCCTTCGACTCCGACACGTAACGGCGGACCTGCCGCTTGCCGTCCATCGTGGTCTGGAAGGAGATGCCCTCCGAGAACAACCTGGCCGGTGGCGCCGTTCCGAAAGCCCGGATGAGGGCTTGGGCGTCGCGCTCGCCGCTGACTTCCACCAGCCAGGCCAATGTCTCGACCGCCTCGCGCTGGCAGAAGTGATAGCGGAGCGGGGAGTCGAAGCCCTCGATCTCGTGGTCCTCCTCGAACCAGTACTCGAACAGCCGACGCGTGACGTCGGACGCGCCCGGGTAGCCGCCCGCCCTCCAGGTGTCAACGGCCTTGCGGATCTTCGGCACCAGAAGCAAGTGACTGGGACGTCTCCCCGCGGTCTCCTCGTGCCAACCCGTCTCCGTGCCGGGCGTCGTGACCAAGTAGGACGCCGGCTTCTCCCAGGGCCTTCGGCCCGGGATCTCCGGCAGCAGCCGGTCGTAGCCGATGACGGACTCCTTCATCGCCTACCCGACCTCAACATCCAGCGCCTGCGACGTGTCGTTCCCGAAGATGTCCACGACCTTGATGAGGACCGTGTACCTGCCGGCTTTCTCGTAGGTGTGCGCATCGGACTGGAGGGCAAGCGTCCGGTCCTTCCGCGTGCGGTACGTCACCCATCCCTGCATGAACGTGTCGTGCCGGAAGTTCCAGTCCACGGCCCAGTAGTCGATCCAATCCGACCACTTCGTGACCTTTTCGCGAACGTCCTCCGGGATGAGGTCGCTGTCGGAGATGACGAAGTCCCGCAGGGCCACTCTGACCGTCCGGCCTTGCGCGCGCTCAATCTCAGCTTCCAGAAACGCCAGCTCGAAGAAGCGGATGTCCCCCTGGTCCACAGCCTGCTGCTCCATCACCTCCCGCGGAATTTGCAGCAGCTTGAGGTCGATGCCGCGCGCCCGAGCCTCGTGCTGCATCAGGCCGCCGGCCTGCAGATCGTTACCGCCGGCCATGCCCATCTCCCACTCCCAGCCCAGGACATGGAGTTCCTTCTGCCGAAGACGAGCGCACTCCTCCAGCGCCTGGTTGACCTCGTCGATTGTCACCGGCGCATCGACAGCGCCGATATGCACCATCGCGTTCTCCTTCTTGCCGTGGAGATGCGTCACGCCCGTCAACGGCTGCGCGCCGTAGAGCTTGAGGATGAACGCGAGGTACTCGTAGAGTGCTTGCTCGGCAAGTGGCTTCCCTTTCCCTCCACCAAACGTCACGCCTTGCCAATACTGGCGCTCGTATTCGCCGAGGTTCAAAACCTCGAAGGGCTTAGAGTCTTTGATGCCAAGCAACCGCTTGCGCGTGACATGGATACCCCAACGGCCCAAGTCGCAGCCGATCCAACGCCGGCCGAGCTTCTCGGCAACGGCGAGCGTTGTGCCCGAGCCGCAGAAGAAGTCGGCCACGAGCTGCCCTTCCTTCGAGGCAGCCGCCAAAATGCGGTTGATCAGGGGCCACGGCTTTTCAGTCGCATACCCCGTGCGTCGTACGCCGTCAACAGGGTAGCGCGCTGCAATGGGCATTTCCCACCAGTCCTCCGGTATTTTCCCTCGCTCTGCTAAGTCGTAGGTCTCGGCAACGAAGCCAGATCCTTTCAGTCCACGCTTGAAGTTCTCCTTGGTCTTCTTGTGGTGGGCGACTCGTACTTGGTCCGCATTGAAGCACCAGCTGTCGGAATTCGCGTACCAGAAAATGACGTCGTGCTTACGGTTGAACTGACGCATACTTGGCGATCCCGGTCCCGTGTAGCACCAAGCTATCTAGTTTACCATCCGATCACGTCCAAACACCTCATCGCACATGCTCTTTAGGTAGTGTCCGACGTGCCAGTCGCAGTGGAGAAATAGGGAACCGTCATTCGTGAGCAGGTCGCGCATCAGCGCAAGGCGCTGATGCATCATCGCGAGAAACGAGGAATCCCCGCGACCCCACGTGTCACGGTAGGCCTTCTCTTCAATCACCGACTGCTCCTTGAACACCTCATCTCCTTCTTCGCCGATTGGAGCAGTGAACGAGAAGTCTGCTCCCGTCGCGAACGGCGGATCGATGTAGATCAGGTCGATCTTCCCAGCGAAGTTCTTCAGGAGCGAACCCATGACCAGCAGGTTGTCACCCCAGATCAACTTGTTTCGCCAGCCTTCTTCGAACGTGTCGCCTTCCTTGCCCTCGTAGACGTCGAACAGGCCCGGCTGGGTGCCGGTCCCCTGAGTCTCCCGCGTGGCGCGGCTCTCGTTGACCGTCTCGATGACCTGGAAGGGAAGCTGCACTCTTGGCGTTTCGCGGAGCGTCCCGTCGTCGTTGTACTTCCCGGGCCCGACAAGCTCGGTCCTGGTGATGTCGATCTTCGCCACTGCAGGAAACCCTCCTTCGGCTCAGGCCGACCCCGGTCGACCGGATTGGTCGGCGGTTCGGCGGACAGGCGGGATTGTAGACCGGTCGGCGGGCAGGATGCCGTCGGCCCGGCAGAGTCTGCGTAAGTCGCACTGCCGGCAGACCTGCCGTTCCGGCGGCGTCGTCACCCGGAACTCGGCTGCCCGAATCTGCCGCACGGTGCGGTCGAAGTGCCGCCCCGCCTCTTCGACGCTCTCTGGGTGGTACGGCAGCGTCATCAGCGCATGCTCCCTCTTGGCCTCCGAGGTCCAGTAGAGGAACATGCGGTCGACGCGCTTCCCGTACCGACCCTCCAGGATGTGTGCGTACGTGCAGAGTTGCCGTTCGTAGGCGGCGAGCAGTTCGGGGCTGTTGCGGGGACGCGCGGCGGTCTTGAAGTCGAGCAGCTCGAGCTTGCCGTCGCCGCCGAGGAGGAGGTCCACCTTGCCGGCGAGGATGTAGCCGTCCTTCTCCATGGAGACATCGACCTCGGTTTCCACGATCCGGTGCATCTCATCCCTGTTCTGCTCGAAGTAGTTCAGAACCTGCCGAAACGCGGTCTCCCGCTCGCGCTCGCCGACGGGCTGGACGTCGGCCATGGCGAGGAAACGAAACGTCCGGTCGAACAGGACCCGGATTCTCGCCTCGTCAAGCTCCCGTAGACGGCCGTCCATGGCGACCCGGTGGATCTCCTCGATGGACTGATGGACCAGGAGGCCGAAGAAGATGACGGCGGACCGCGACGGCGTGAAGTCGTAGTCCCGAAAGAACTGGTACTGGCGCGGGCAGGTCTCGTAGATGCGAAGGTCGCCGGTGAAGCTGTAACTCTTCTTGACCGGTTGCCGATTGGGGGACTCGAAGGTCCGGGTGGAAAGCTGGTCCTTCGCGACATGCGGCCACTGAGGGAGTCCCTGCCAGATGGGGCGGAAGTGGGCCATGGGCTGCTGGTGGCCGGTCAGAGCGAGAAGTCCCTGGGGCCGCGAGAACGCCACGTAGTGGAGTCGCATGCGGTCGAAGTTCGTGATGCGGTTCTCGGGCTCGAAGGGCGCTCGGTGGTAGAACGGGCCGAGGTCGCGGTCAAGCTGCTTGGCCGTCGAGGTCCGGGCCGACAGCGACCCGACGACGACCACCGGGAACTCCAAGCCCTTGGCCTGGTGGATGGTCATCACCTGGACTCGGCCGCTCGGGAAGGGCCGGTCCGGATCCTCGTACTCGTTCATACCTCCGTCGTGGAGGAGCCGCAGGAAGCTGTTGAAGAAGTGGAACCGGATGAAGCCGCGGTTGCGATGGGTGATGACCGAGTAGTGGTAGAAGTTCTGGAACGTGTTCAGCAGCCGGGAGAAGATGGCGAGGTTGCGGGCGGCGCTGTCGTCCTTCAGCGTGGCGCGGAAGGGCTCCAGCGCCAGCATTCGGTAGAAGTAGTCCGCCGGACGCAAATCGAGCGTTTCGCCCTCGCCGAGTGCCGCGATCTGGGCGGTCCAGTCCTGAAGGGCCTCGGCCAACGGGTGGGCGCCCCCGAAGCGACGGCCGAGGTCGACGATGCAGTTGTCCACGTAGCGGGCGAGCCTCGCGACAGCGCCGCGGACCTCGCCGCGCGCGTCGCCGTGCCAGCCGAAGAGCACGGCGTAGCAGGCCACGATCTCGCGGATCTCGGGAAGATCGAAGAAGGCCCGCGCCCGGGGACAGAAGGCGGGGATGCCCTTGGCCTGGAGCGCTGCGAGGTAGGCCCCGCTGTGCGTCTCCCGCACGCTGTGCAGTAGAAGCGCGACTTGGTTGTAGTCGCCGATCACGCACTTGCTCTTCAAGAAGGCGACGAGGTCGGCGAAGCGCTCGGCTTCGTCGCGGGCGCTTGAACCCCAGATCGAGAGCACGGCCGGGTACTGTGCGTGCTCGGCCCCGGCGTCCTCACTGATCGTCTTGTCGTGGCGAAACGGCGCTCCGGATTTGTTGGACCAGTCGGCCGATGCCATCCAGCGGTCGTACGCCTCCACGATCGCCCGGTGGGACCGATAGTTGGTCGTCAGTTGCACCGTCCGGCAACCGCCTACCCGCTCGTCGAACTCCAGAATGTTCCGTACAGTCGCCCCGCGGAAGCGATAGAGACTCTGGTCCTCGTCCCCCACCACGCTGAGGTTCCTTGCGGTCCCGGCCAATTTCAGGAGGAGACGCTCCTGAATGTGGTTCGTGTCCTGGTACTCGTCGACCAGCAGATACGGAGATTCACCCCACTCCGCATTCGTGATTGCGCCACCTTCCAGCAGATCGACGACGTGCCGCTGCAAGTGGGCGAAGTCGACGCGGTTGTTGCTCCGGAGCGCCTCTTCGTAGCGCTCGTACGCCAGGCCGAGCGCCGCGAGTGAGGCCTGTTCGGAGGTCGCCAGCTCACGTGGATCGACCATCTCTTCGGTGATCTTGTCGAAGTAGCTTCGTGCGCCGGCGATGGCCGTCCAGCGCGTGGTCCAGCGCGCGAAGTAGCGGCCATCGTTGTCCTTCGAGCCGATGATGTCGTCGAAGTGCTCGAAGATGAACAGGAGCTGCGTCAGTTCGTCCAGCGTCTCGAAGTTGTGTCCGAGCGGCGTCCGGTGCCGGTAGCGGCTCAGCAACCGGTGGCAGAAGCCGTGGATCGTGGAGACGACGAGTTGCGAGAGGTCGACCGTATGTCCGACGCGGCGAGCCGCGGCCCTTAGCCGGTCGCGCATCTCGAAGGCGGCCTTCTCGGTGAACGTGCAGAGGATGACCCGCTCGGGGGGCACACCCAACAGCAGCAGGTTCAACGTGCGCAGCACGATGCTGAACGTCTTGCCGGAGCCGGGACCCGCGATGACCAGCAGCGGCCCATCGATGTGACCGACCACCTGGCGCTGACTGTCGCTCAACTGAGGGTAGTTCCCCTCGATGACCGGGGCGATCCTCACAGCAGGCCAGCCTCCCGGAAGCTGAACGCGGCTTCCGGAGAGACGATCAGGTGGTCGACGATCCGCAGGCCGACCGTCTCCGCTGCAAGCACGATGGCACGGGTGACCAGCTTGTCGTGCTGGCTCGGCTGAACGTTGCCGTTCGGGTGGTTGTGCGCCAGCACCAGCCCGGCCGCCTGACGCCTCAACGCCGCCTCCACGACCCGCCGAGGGTAGACGGCTGCGCGGTCGACCGTCCCCTCCTGCAGCAACTCGACGCCATCGCGTAGCAGCCGATGGCCGGAGTCCAGATAGGCCACGGCGAACACCTCGTGTTTCAGACCTCCGATCCTCATGCGCCAGAAGTCGTGGAGCCGTTCCGGGTCGCTCAGGACCTCGGCGCGCTCCGAAGCCTGCCGCAGGTAGAGGACCGCGACTTCCCGAATGACCTGAAGGGCGACGGCGGCCGCCTCGCCGATCCCCTCGACCTTTTGCAATTCCGCCGGCGTTGCGTCCATGATCCCGCCCAAACTGCCGAAACGCCTCAGCAACGCCTTGGCCGGCTGCTTCACATCCCTGCGGGGGATGGCCAGCGTCAGCAGGAGTTCGACGACCTCGTGGTCCGCGAAGCCCGCCAAGCCGCTGCGGAGGAAGCGCTGGCGCAGCCGCTGGCGGTGGCCGAGGTAATGCGGTTGGTCCATTGTCGGGTGGAACGTTGGGCGCCCCTCCGGCACGCCGTTGCTGGCAGAAGTCGCTACTTCACGCCAGCACACAGCCACTTGATCGGTTTGAACAGGAGCAGGAAGACGACGCCCGCGGCGGCAACGATCAGCGCCACGGTCCGGAACAGCTCGGCCGGCGGCAACGACTCGATGTAGCCCGCGACCCGGCCCGCAATCAAGTTGCCGAGTGCGGCGCCCATGAACCAGGTGCCCATCATCTGGGACACGAGGCGGTCCGGCGCCAGCTTGGTCATGCTCGAGAGTCCAACCGGGCTCAGGCACAGCTCGCCGACGGTGTGGAAGAAGTAGGTCACGACCAGCCATCCCATCGCCGCCTGACCGCCTCCCGCCTGGGTCAGTGAGGCGCCCCAGGACAGGACCAGGAAGCCGACTCCCAGCAGGAGCAGACCGAGGCCGAACTTGACGGGTATGGACGGGTTGCGGTCGCCGAGCCACACCCAGAGCCCGCCCATGACCGGCGCCAGGACGATGATGAAGAACGGATTGATCGCCTGCAGCGAGCCGATCGTCAGCTCGAGTCCGAACAGGTCGCGGTTCACGTAGTCGCGGGTGAACAGGTTGAGCGACGAAGAGGCCTGCTCGAAGCCCGACCAGAACAGCGCCGCGCCGACAAACAGCGCCGCGCAGGCGCCGATCCGCCGCCTCTCGATGTCGTTCTTGCAGACGAAGCCGATCACGTAGGCGAAGTAGACAGCCGCCAGCAGGACGACGATCACGCCCGTGGCGTCGGCGAAGCCCAGCAGGGTGATCGGCGCGGCGCCGCTCGCCCCGAGCCACCACAGCACCAGGGCGAGCACGGCGAGGCAGCCCGTGCCCGCGATCAGGTTCCGCTTGGCGCCCGCCACCTGCACCGGATCCGCGGCCGGGCCGCGTGCATCGCCGGCGCCCTCGAGGTACTTCTGCCCCTTCACGTAGGCGATGATCGCCGCGGTCATGCCGACGCCGGCGGCGCCGAAACCGAGGTGCCAGTCGACCTTCTCGCCCAGCCAGGAGCAGATCAGAGGTCCCAGCATCGCGCCGATGTTGATCCCCGAGTAGAAGATCGAGAACCCGGCGTCGCGGCGTGCAGCCGCGTCCTTGGCGTAGAGGTCGCCGACCACCGCCGAGACGTTCGGCTTGAGCAGCCCGGTGCCGACCACAACCAGGAACAGGCCCAGGAAGAAGGCGAACATGGACGGCACGGCCAGCGTGTAGTGACCGAGCGCGATGATGATCCCGCCCCACAGCACGGCCTTCTTCTGGCCCATGATGCGGTCGGCGATCCAGCCGCCCGGAAGCGCCAGTGCGTAGACACCGAACGTGTAGAGCCCCAGCACGATGGTCGCGGTCTCCGTCTCGAAGCCGAGGCCGCCGGTGGCGATGTCGGTCATGTAGAGCACCAGCAGTGCCCGCATGCCGTAGTAGCTGAAGCGTTCCCACAGCTCGGTGAAGAAGAGGGTGGAGAGCCCCCGTGGGTGACCGAACCACTGTGCCGTCGATGTCGTCATGCGGAGGATTGTGTCACTTCGGTTCAGGCTTCCCCGCTGCCGCCACGATCCGAAGCAGCGCGGCGCCGTAGCGCTTGACCGTGGCCGGACCGATGCCGGGGATCGCGAGCAGTTCGTCCCGGTTCCCGGGTCTCCCTGCGGCGACGGCGATCAGTGAACGGTTCTGGAGCACCGTGTACGCCGGCCACCGCTTCTTCCTGGCCTCCTCCAACCGCCACGCGCGAAGCGTCTCGACGAGTTCCGGATCCGCGTCGGCCTCGGAGAGCTCGACCGTCGAGGCAGCGGCCTTGCGCTTCCGCCGCGCCTTCGGCTCGTCCGGCGGATCGTCCGGCAGCAACACCTGCCCCGCCAGGTCGACTCCCCGGCGGCGTCCGCTCGGCGTCAGCCCGGCCCGCTGGTACCGGATCGTCTCGCCGTCCTTCTGGAACGAATCGTCCTCGACGAAGACGACGCGCGCTTGGCCCAGCGCGCCGAGAAGGTCCTCGAACCCGTCGCGGTCGTACGAGCCATGGACGGCCCTGAACTCCTGGAACAGCCGGCCCGTACCCTGGCCTTCACGGCGTCGCAGCAGCGACACCACGGTCTCCATCGCCTGCACCTCCTCGGGCAGCGGCGCACGGAACCGGCGCACCAGGCAGTCGTCCGGCCGGCAGACATCGCACACGCCGCAGGGTGCGCCACGGTCCGCGCGGTCGCCGAAGTGTCGCACCAGGCGCAGCATCCGGCAGCCGCGGTGATCGGCGAAGCGGGTCATCTCGTCGATCTGGTCCAGACGGTGCTGGCGCTGGACCCGGTAGGTGCGGATCCACGAGTCGCCGCCGCGGCGCACGCGGTAGCCGCCGCCAATCGCCGCACCGCCGTGGATCCGGAGTTGATCGAGAGCCGCTTCGAACACCTCCTCGTCGAAGCGGAGCCCGCGCTGCAGATCGGCCTGATCACGCGGCTCGTCCGACAGCGCGTCGTATAGCTCCTTGAGATAGCCGATCTCCGGATAGGAGAGCTTGTGCAGGAACTCCTGGGTGCGGCGGTCGGCCCAGGAATACAGAAGCAGCGCCCGAGCCGGTTCGCCGTCGCGGCCGGCTCGGCCGATCTCCTGGTAGAAGCCCTCGACCGTCGCCGGCATCGCGGTGTGGATCACGGTGCGGATGTTCGGTTTGTCGATCCCCATGCCGAAGGCGGTGGTGGCAACCACCACTTCAATCTCACCGTCGAGAAACGCCGTCTGCGCCTCGTCCCGCTCGGCCGTCGGCAGCCCGGCGTGGTACGCCGCGGCCGGGAACTTGTCGGCCAGCCGACCGGCGAGAGCCTCCGTCTCCTTGCGTGTCGGCGCGTAGACGATGGCAGGCCGCCGCTCACTCTCTCCCAACACTTCGGAAACCACCGCGGCTCGCGCCCCGCGCCGCTTCTGCACCACCTCCACTGCCAGGTTGTCGCGCCGGAAACCGTAGATGTAGCGCTCGTCCCCCTGCAGATCGAGCTGTGCCGCGATGTCGTCCTGGATGCGCGGCGTCGCGGTCGCGGTCAGGGCCAGCACCGGCGCCGGGCGCAGGCGCGGCAGACGTTGACCCAGGAGCCGGTAGTCGGGTCGGAAGTCATGCCCCCACTGGGAGATGCAGTGCGCTTCGTCGACCGCGATCAGGGCCGGCCGGCAGCGCTCCAGGAACTCGATGAAGCCGGGCACTCCGAGCCGCTCCGGCGCGATGAAGAGGAAGTCGAGCTCGCCGTCGCGGTACAGCCGGCAGGCCTCGCGCGACTCGTGGCGCGGCCGTCCCGAGTGGATGCGCTCGGCGCGCAGGCCGATCTGGCGCAGTTTGGCCGTCTGATCCTCCATCAGGGCGATCAGCGGCGAAAAGACCAGGGTGGGGCCACTGCGCAGCAGGCCCGGAAGCTGGTAGCAGAGCGACTTGCCGGCGCCGGTCGGCATGACCACCAGGCCGTCGGCGCCCTCCGCGGTGCGGAGGCACACTTCCTCCTGGTGGGGACGGAACTTGGAGTGGCCGAAGACGCTCCCCAGCCGTCCTTTCAAATCAAGAGCCGTTGCCACGACGCCGAAGATCCTCCTAGGATATGCCTCCGTCTGACAACGACTCCCCTCCAGGAGGCTTCTGCCAATGGCCCGACCCTACCGAATCTTCGGCGCCGAACTCTCGCCCTACTCGATCAAGGTGCGGTCCTACTTCCGCTACAAGGGAATTCCCCACGAGTGGCGCCGCCGCAGCCCGGCCAACCAGGACGAGTTCCGGCGCTACGCCAAGCTGCCCCTGGTGCCCCTCGTCATCACGCCCGACGACCGGGGCATGCAGGACTCGACCCCGATTCTGGAGGCGATGGAGACCGAGTACCCGGAGCCCTCGATCCACCCCGACGACCCCACCGCGGCCTTCGTCTCCACGCTGCTCGAGGAGTGGGGCGACGAGTGGGGCAACAAGTGGATGTTCCACTACCGCTGGGCCCGCCCCGTGGACCAGGAGTCCGGCGCCCGCCGCATCGCCCAGGGCATGAACCCCGACGCCGATGAGGGGACATTGAAGGCGATGACCGCTCAGATCAAGGAGCGGATGGTCCCCCGCGTCTGGTTCGTCGGCTCGAACGAACAGACCGCGCCCCAGATCGAGCAGTCGTTCCTCGACACGGTCGACCTGATCGAAGCCCACCTCGACGGCCGCGACTACCTGTTCGGCGGCCGTCCCGCGCTCGGCGACTTCGGCGTCGGCTTCCAGATGCACCAGGCATGGACGGATCCGACACCCGGCGCTCTGCTCGAAGAGCGGGCGCCTCGAACCGTCGCCTGGGTCAAACGCCTGGTGGACTCGACGGCGAACGGCCAGTTCGAGGACTGGGAATCGCTGGCGCCGACGCTGATGCCCCTGCTCGAGCAACAGGTGGGCGGCATCTTCCTGCCCTGGAGCGTGGCGAACGCGGGCGCGATCGCCAACGGCCAGGACGAGTTCTCGGTCAACCTCGCCAGCGGGAAATGGACCCAGAAGCCGCAGAAGTACCATGCCCGGTCTCTTGCCGCACTGCGCCGCAAGTACGAGGAACTCTCCGATCACGGCCCAATCGACGCGGTGCTGGAATCGACTGGCTGTCTGCAGTGGTTGTCGGCCTAGGAAACTGACAGGTGCAAAGCGGCCCGCGCCGGATTCGAGAGTCAGGAGGCGACAGGGGCCGCGCCCGGTTCGCGACCGCAGCGGCCCGTTCAGTCAAGAACGTCGCTGCCGCGAGTCTGCTCGCTCTGGCCATTGCTCCGCCGCCGGCGGCCTTCGCCCGCCAGATCATCGAACTCCCTCACGGCATCGTCTCCGGCGGCTACGTCGAAGACAACGGTAACGCGCTCCTGGTCATCCAGCCGCCGCGGACGGAGCCGCCCAGTGACGGGGACTCCGTGGTTATGCAACTGAGCCGCGGAGGACACCGAGAAACGAAACGGATACCCAAACTCCACGCCAGTCTCTACAAGCGGCTGAGCGAGGGCCGGTTGCTTCTGGCCGGTGTGCGGGGCCCCTACAGTCGAGGCGGCTACGGGCGACTCGTCTACCAGATCATCCGCGTCAGCGAAGGCGACATGGTCGACGTACTTTGGGAGTGGGAGGGGGACGGCGGCGGGCAATGGAGAGAAGGCGGACTCGAGTTCTCGAACGACGGAAGGATCTGGGGTCATGTGACGACACTGCGGGTGGGCCGCAAAGTTCGGGGTCGAACCTTCCGATTCGGCTCTCCGCCGTCGACCGAGTTCCACTACGAGACGCGGATTGCCTTTCCCGAGATTGACCGCTACCAGGCCGACGTCAACAATCCTCCGTTTCTCATTCTCGACTCCGACGGGCCGCTCGTCCTGGCGCCGTACCACAACGGGGCGTACCTCGTCCGCATCGACGGTGCTGCGGCGCGGGAGTTCAGGTACCTGGCCAACGAGCGTGAGAGTGAAGGCTGGCGAGACGACGTTGTAACCCAGCTCTACTTCCACTGGCAGCCCCGAGAGCGGATCCTCTGGGGACGAGGCTCCTCCACTCCCTGGTATGCCTACGACCTGAGCGACGTCGACTTGAGCGTCGAGAAACCGGTTCGGGCTTTTCTCACCCTCGCCCTCGAGGGGTGGCCGCATCCAACACGAGGGTTTGTCACTCCGGGCAGAGGCGACGGACGCTACCGCCTCCTGCACCTCTGGTTCGAACCGGAAGACGGGCGTCGGGAGGTTGACAGCAGCGACCTTCGTTCTCGCGCGGCAGCTACTGAAGTCCACAGGTCCGAGTGGATACCGGGTTTGCCCCCTGGTGCCGGTCCCCGCGACCAGGCGGGTTCCAGCTTCGTGAGCCCGAATGGCCAACATGCGATCGTGATTGACGAAGACCCTTCCGAGCCGGCTCGCTCCTACGCGCGTCGCCTGCAACTGACCTCGGGGGAGGACTCCGATCCTTGATGAGGGATAGTGCCCTCTACCGCGGTCGGGACGCGCTAGTCGCCAGCCCGATCCTCGATGGACCGGCGCCGCCAGAACTCCTCCATCGCCTGTTTCGGTTCGCCGGTCCCGTAGGCGGCCCTGAACGCCGCGACGCCAGCTTCCACAGCCTGGTCAAGGGGCAGGTTGAGCCAGCGGCCGATCAGCCGCTTCTGCAGCGACAGGGCGCCCGGACTGAGGCGCAACAACCGCTCGACCTTGGAGTTCACCGCCGCCTCCAGGTCCGCGGCCGGTACGACCTCGCCCACAAGCCCGATGCGGGCCGCCTCGGCGGCGTCGATTGGATCGCCCAGGAACAGCAGCTCCCGGGCACGGCCGAGCCCGACAACGCCCGGCAGCAACGCCGCCTCGATCACCGACGGCAGGCCGACGTGTGGTTCCGGCATGCCGAAGACCGCGTCGTCGGCGGCGACCGACAGGTCGCACGAGACCAGGAGTTCCAGGCCCGCGCCGAGGGCCGCGCCACGGACTTCGGCGATCACCGGCGCCGGATGCTCGCGGATGGCCAGGAACGCCTCGTGCAGGCCACGGATGAAACGCTCGGCGCCGACGGCGTCGAGACCTTCCATCTCGCGAATGTCGGCGCCGCCGCAGAACACCCCGTCGCCGGCCATGACCAGCACACGAGGGTTCGCGGCGGCAGACTCGCGGACCGCGTCGCGCAACTCCACGATCGTGGCGGAATCGAGCGCGTTCGCCCTGAAGCTCCTGCTGAGGGTGATGCGCGCCACCTCGCCTTCGGCTTCGAGTCGTACGTTCGCCATCGCTTCTGGGATCGTACTGCGCCGACGCTCCTTCCCCGCTCCGAAGCGTCTACCGACCCGGCGCGGCGCCCGTCGCACCCACCGGCTCGGCACGCTGGTCTGATACAAGAATGCCGCGGATCATGGCTTTCCAGTCGAGAATGAGGAACGACGCTGTCCGGCGGTCCGTCACCGGCTGGACGGGCGCGATTCTGTTCGGCACGATGCTGCTCGGCGGGACGGCCGCCGGTTCCGAGAGCACCAGCGATCCCGAGACGCACACCGCCTGGGCCGCCGCGGGCGAAGTCATCGAAGCGGTCGAATCGAGCCGGCGGGAAATGCGCCGAACCGTCTTCGGCGCCGACGCGACCACCCGGAACTGGTCTCCGTCGCCATCCACTGACGCCCTATTCGAGGCCGACCTCCGGCCCGCCTCGGACGACACGGCGACCCTCATCTTCGATGCCTCGCCCGGGCGCCCGGTCCGGCTCGCCATCGTGCCCGGCGGCGCCGACATCGCACCGGTGACGAAGACCCTGGACGCGACTGCGGAAGAGCTGACCCCGCTCATTGCGGAGCTCCGCCGCCTCGCGCTGCTCCGGCCGCGGGCGTCCCTGGGCCGGATCGTTCGGCTCGGCGACGAGCTCGGGCGCAAGCTCCTCGCTCCGGCTGCCGACCAATTACGCGGCACCTCGCGGGTGGTGTTGCTGGCCAACGGTCCTCTGGTCGAGTTGCCGTTCGGGGCTATCCGGGCGCCGAGGTCCATCGACGCCCAGAGACGGTTCCTGATCGAGACGAGGGAGCTGTGCTGGTTGACTCCGGGCGGGGTCCGCCTTCAGACAGCCAATAAAGATGAACGCCGACAACAAACGCCGGTGGCCGCCGCCATCGCCGACGCCGTCTACCGGCCTCCGGCGCGCCCGCTCGGCGCTTCGATGAGCGACGGCGGCATCTCCTGGCGCCGGCACGCCGCGCGCCGGAACCAGTCCCAGGCGCCTGAGGCACTCGGCCTGATGAACGTGACCGCGTTCGGCCGGGCGGCCAGCCCGACCGCGTTGTGGAAACTGGGCGCCAGTCACCGAATCGAGGTTCTTCACCTTGCTGTCGAAGCGATCGTCGACGCCGGGGATCCCGCTGCTTCGGCGCTGCTGCTCTCGCCGAGCCGCTACGACCAGCAAGCGCTCCGCGTGACCGTCGGCGCCCTGGCCTCGGACCTTGAACTCGGTCGAGATTCGGTGGTCGCGCTCTCCGGTCTCGACACGGGTGGCGCCGGCTCGGGGCCGAACCCCTTCGTCGACGCGTTCGACGCCGCCGGCGCCGCTTCCGTCATCAGCTCGCTGTGGCCGGTCATCGACGAAACGGCAACCAAGCTGTTCGAAGTCTTCTACCGGCGCCTCGCACTTGGCGCGCCGCCCTCCACCGCGCTCCGCGAAGCGCAGTTGACGCTCCTCGCCGAGCCGCTTCGATTCGACCAGGGGGAAGGTCACGATCCGGTGGCGTTCGATGCCTCCCACCCCTTCTACTGGGCCGGGTACGGAGTGCATCAACGCTCAGCCACGGCATGCAGCCCGTCCGCCGCGTTGGATTGAACTCGACACGAAAGGCTCCTCGCCACGGAGCAGCTTGACACGTTGACAGCACGACTGCATAGTCGTGCAGTCATGCCTTCATCCCAACTCACTATCCGCAACGTGGACCCGGACCTCGCGCGACGACTGCGCGCGATCAGCGCAGAGCGAGGAGAGAGCCTGAACGCCACCGTGCTTCAGGTGCTCCGCGAAGCCGTGGGACCGGACGCCCGTCGAGCCCAACTTCTCCGCTACGCCACCTGGACCGAAGAAGACGCCGAGGAGTTCAACGCTGCACTGGCCGAACAACGGGTGGTCGACCGGCGGCTCTGGGAATGACGTCGATCGAGCGACTCGTGCTCGATACCAGCGCCTACTCGCACTTCCGCAAGGGACACCCTCAGGTACTCGCCAGCCTCACCGCTGCCGTCCAGATTTCCGTTCCGGTCATCGTTCTCGGAGAGCTTGAAGCGGCTTTCCAGCGCGGTAGCCGCGCCGCCGAGAACCGCCGCGTGCTCGCCGAATTTCTGGCCTTGCCCTTCGTCAGCGTGCTCAACGTGACGCCTGGAACAGTTCGCCACTACGCCCGCGTCTTCGTCGCGCTCCGGGCGGCCGGCACGCCGATTCCCGTGAACGATGTCTGGATCGCAGCCTCCACGCTTGAATGTCATGGCCACCTGCTCACCTCCGACCGGGACTACCTGCGCGTACCTTCGCTGGAGTCCACCCTGGTACGGACTCCCTGAACAGGTTCGCGCCCCTACCCGCCGGAACTTCGCAGCGGCGGACACCGGGGGTAAGATCGCGCGCCATGATCGAACGGAGGCAACGTGACCGACCGCGCGTGGCCGCAGCGCTGTGCGCGCTGCTCGTAGGCGTCGCGGCCCTGTCCTGTGGCGACTCCTCGTCCCTCGCCGCGACGGCCAGTGTCAACGACCCCATCAGCGCCCTGCTCGCGCTGCCGATCGAAGAACTGATCGAGCACGACGCCAGGATCGAGCTGACCGCCGAGCAGGAGGAGGTCAAGCGCGCCGCGCTGACGCCGATTCCGGCCCCTTGCTGCAGCGACCGCACGGCATACACATGCTGCTGCACATGCAACCTGGCGCGGGCCTGGTGGGGGCTCTCGAAGGTCCTGATCACCGAACACGGCCAGGGCGCGGCCGAGGTCCAGGCGAACGTCGAGCAGTGGATTCACAACCTGCGCCCCGAGGGCTTCGTCGGCGACTCCTGCTACACCGGACGTTGTTCGACAGCAGCGAAGCACGACGGCTGCTCGGGGATGGACCCGAACCGGATCGTGAGTTGACGCGAAGGCGCTTGCCCGCGTTCGGGACGGCCCAGGAGAACAGTCCGGGCTCGCCCGCGGAGGCGGAAGCCTCTTCGGCGGCGGCCGCGGCCACGCCGTGACGTCACTCGGCCTCTCGCGCCGGAGTCCGATCCGGCTCCGCGAACGCGACTGGGCGGTCAGGCCCTACGCCGAGGACCCCGCGGCGGCTGGTCGGGGACCGGCCGGCCGGCTGTGTTCCATCCCCTCTCGGGGGCGCCGGCGATCCGAGACCCGAGCTGCGAGCGGGTCGGCGGCGCGGTGAGCAGTCCCACCAGCCCGATCTGCCGCGTCCAGTACACGCCCTTGGCCCGGGCCCTGCCTGCATTCAAGGGCCGACTCCACGCGGGCTACACCCTGGGCCGCGTCCTCAGCATCGGCCTGCGGTTCGAGCTGTAGCGACTCAGAAGCCGCGCAACTCGGCGAAGCGCTGCCGGTGGAACGCGGCGTCGCCAAAGGCGAACTCCAGCGCCCGGGCTCGCTTCATGAAGAGGCCGATGTCGTGCTCGTCGGTCATGCCGATGCCGCCATGCATCTGCAGGGCTTCGTTGGTGATCAGGATGAGCGCGTCGGAGCATCGCGCCTTCGCGTTGGAGACCTGGAGTCGGGCGTCGCCGTCGCCGGCGTCGAGCGCGCGCGCTGCTGCCATGACGGTCGAGCGGGAGAGTTCGATCTCGATGAACATCTTCGCGGCCCTGTGCTTGAGCGCCTGGAAGGTTCCGATCAGCACGCCGAACTGGCTGCGCGACTTCAGATACTCGATCGTGCGCTCGAAGGCTTCCGTCATCAGACCGAGCATCTCGCCGCAGAGTGCCGCCGTGGCCCGATCGACCGCGCGCTGGAGCGGCTCTTTGCCGCCGCCGATCTCACCCAGGACATCACCGGCCCCAACGCTGACGCCGTCCAGCCGGACGATCGCCGCGTTGCGGGAGTCGACGCGTCTCTGAGCCACGACTTTGAGGCCCGCCGCGCCGGCCGGCACGAGGAACAACGTCAGACCGTCGTCGTCGCCGACTCTCGCCGGAACCAGGAATCCGTCGGTGCCGACGCCGCCGACGACCTGGATCTTCTCGCCGAACAGGGACCAGCCATCACCGTTCGCCCGGGCCTGCGTGTCGATCCGGTCGAGGCGGTAGCGGCGACCCGGCTCCAGCAGAGCCGGCGCCAGCCGCTTCCCGCCATCGATCAGGGGGCTCAGCCACTCCGCCTGCTGCGCGGCGCTTCCAGCATCGGCCACCACGCTGCCGGCCAGTACGACAGCCGACACGTAGGGCTCGGGCGCCAGTCCGCGGCCCATCGCCTCCGTGATCAACACTGTTTCCGCCATGCCCATGCCGAGGCCACCGTGGTCCTCGGCGAAGGGGATGCCGAGCCAGCCGAGATCGGCCATCTCGGCCCATACGTCGGGGCTGTAGGCGAGTTCGCCGCCCTCGTCGCGGAGTTGCCGTTGGCGGTCAACGCCGCCGTGCTTCTGCACCAGCTCGGCCGCGGTGCGGGCGAGCATGTTCTGGGGAGCGGTGAGAACCAGAGTAGCCATCAGTCCGGGAGCCCCAGCACGCGCTTCGCGATGATGTTGAGTTGAATCTCCGAGGTGCCGCCCTCGATGCTGTTCGCGCGGGAACGGAGCCAGGTCCGGGTCTGGTTCAACTCCGCCGGCTCGAAGCCCTCGCCTTCCCAGCCCAGGGCCTGGGGACCCCGAATCGAGAGCATCAGCTCCTCGCGGCGCATGTTCAGCTCCGTGCCGCAGTACTTGAACATCGAACTCTCCGGCCCGGGCTTGTGACCCGCTTCGAGCCCGTCGCTATGGCGCCTGACCGTCAAGCCGTACGACATCGCGTCCATTTCACACTGGGTGACCCGTTCGCGCAGCGCCGGGTCGTCGATCCGACCCAGCTCGTCGACGCCGACATAGTCGCGCGCCAGGTCCGGCAGGGACGTACGGCCCCCGCCGCGCCCCATGCCGCCGATCGAGGTGCGTTCGTGACCGAGCAGCGCCTTGGCCACCGTCCAGCCGCCGTTCACCTCGCCCACCACCTGATGGACCGGCGCCCGCACGTTGTGGAAGAAGGTCTCGCAGAACGGCGAGGCGCCGCTGATCAGGGGGATCGGCCGCGCCTCGACGCCAGGAGAATCCATCTCGACCAGGAGAAAGGTGATGCCGCGCTGCTTCTTCACGTCCGGGTCGGTGCGCACGAGCATGAAAATCCAGTCCGCCTGGTCGGCGCCCGAGGTCCAGATCTTCTGCCCGTTGATCACGTAGAAGTCGCCGTCCCGCACGGCCGAGGTCGCCAGCGACGCCAGGTCGGAGCCCGCGTTCGGCTCCGAGTAGCCCTGGCACCAGCGGATCTCGCCGCGTGCGATCTTGGGGAGGTGCTCGGCCCTCTGGGACTGTGTGCCGTGGTCGAGCAGAGTCGGCCCGATCATGCTGTAGCCGAAACCCGTCAGCGGCATCGGCAGGGCGAGACGCGCGAACTCCTCGCGCAGAACGAGCGCCTCGTCGCGCGAGAGGCCGGCGCCGCCGTACTGTTCGGGCCAGGTAGGCACCGAAAAGCCCTGCTCGGCCGCGGCGAGCAGCCAATCGCGGCTTTCCGAATAGATGAACGGCGCCTTGCGGCCGCCGGACGCCCAGGCGTTCGGGTCGGACGCCTTGCCCCGCAGGGCCTCCGGGGCGTTTGCCTCCACCCAGGCACGGGCCTCCTCTCGGAACGCGAACAGATCGGTCATGCGGTTACCTCGGAGTGAATCGAACGGGCGCGCATTCTGGCACGGAACCCAGGTGACGCGTTCCGCGTCACCTGCGAACCGCTCCGTGCGCGAGTCATCGAGCGCACGGACGATACGGCGCCGATGCCGCAGACGGGCGCCGACTATAGACTCCGGCCGCCGGCGTATGCCGACAGCGGCCGCGGTCGCCGCCATCCCCACCCTGTTCAGCCGCGTCCCTGTCTCCGCGCCGCCAGCAACACCATGACACCCCTCTCCGAGGCGGTCGCGCGCCGCCGCACGTTTGCCATCATCTCGCACCCGGACGCGGGCAAGACGACGCTGACCGAGAAGCTGCTGCTCTTCGCCGGGGCGATTCAGCTCGCCGGCGCGGTGAAGGCCCGCGGCGAGGCGCGCCGGGCCCACTCGGACTGGATGAAGGTCGAGCGGGAGCGCGGCATCTCGGTGAGCGCCTCCGTGATGACGTTCGAGTACGAGGGCAAACGGTTCAACCTGCTCGACACACCGGGTCACGAGGACTTCAGCGAGGACACCTACCGCACGCTGACCGCCGTGGACTCGGCGGTGATGGTGCTGGACGCCGCCAAGGGGATCGAGTCGCAGACGCGGAAGCTGTTCGAGGTCTGCCGCCTGCGCGACGTGCCGATCACGACCTTCATCAACAAGCTCGACCGCGACGTGCGCGACCCATTCGATCTCCTTGACGAGATCGCCGACACGCTGCAACTGGAGGTCTCCCCGGTGAGCTGGCCGGTCGGCATGGGGCGGAGCTTCCAGGGCTGTTATGACCTGGTCCGCGATCGTCTGGTGCTGCTCGAGAGCGGGGCCAGGGGGCGGCGAGGCACGGAACGGATCGTGCCGGGACTGGACAGCCCAGAGATCGAACAGGCGATCGGCGCCGGGCCGGCCGCCAAGTTACGCGAAGAGGTCGAGATGGTGCGCGAGTTGTGCCCGCCGTTCGCGGCCGGTCCCTTTCTCTTGGGCAACCGGACGCCTGTCTACTTCGGCAGTGCCCTGCGCAGCTTCGGCGTGCGGGCGCTGCTCGACGGGCTGGGCCGGCACGCGCCCGCGCCCAGGCCGCAGCAGGCCGCTGAACGGACGGTGGCGCCCGACGAGGACCCGGTCACCGGCTTCGTGTTCAAGATCCAGGCGAACATGGACCCAAAGCACCGGGACCGGATCGCCTTCGTGCGCCTCTGCTCAGGCCGCTTCTTCCGCGGCATCAGATTGCTCCACACCCGCACGGGACGCACCTTGAACGTCCACAACCCGGTGCTCTTCCTTGCCCGCGAGCGAGAGCTCGCCGAGGAGGCCTGGCCGGGCGACATCATCGGCATTCCCAACCACGGCAACCTGCGGATCGGCGACGCGCTGACCGGCGGCGAGCCACTGCGGTTCGTCGGCGTACCGAGCTTCGCGCCGGAGCTCCTCCGCCGCGTGCGGCCGGACGATCCGCTGCGCGCCAAGCACCTGGGACGCGCCCTGCTGCAACTGGCCGAAGAGGGTGTGGCGCAGGTCTTCCGGATCCGCAACGGCAACGAGTGGATCGTCGGCGTCGCCGGGGCGCTGCAGTTCGAGGTCCTCGCCGACCGTATTCGCACGGAGTACGAGGTGCCGGTGCGGTTCGAGTCGACGGCGATGTCTCTGGCGCGCTGGATCGAGTCCGACGACGAACGAACGGTGAGGGACTTCGTGCGTCGCAACGAGGCGAAGATCGCGCACGACCACAACGGCGCGCCGCTGTTTCTGGCCGCCAACCGCTACTGGCTCGACCGCGCGGCCGAGAACGCCCCGGACGTGCGCTTCCTGGCGACCCGGGAACAGCCCGTGTAGCAGCCTGCTCGGCAGAACGACACGGAGGTCGCTTGGAACAGCTCCCGGGGTCCGCTTGGAACAGCTCCCGGGGTCCGCTTGGAACAGCTCCCGAGGTCCGCTTGGAACAGCTCCCGAGGTCCGCTTGGAACAGCTCCCGGGGTCCGCTTAGAAGAGCTCGCGCACTCTCTCCTTCAGCTCCGCCAACCGCTCCGCGGCTTCACCGACCGGCGGCGGCCAGACCACCCGCCGGTCCTCGAGCTGCCGGTCGAGCCGATGCCAGAGTTCGGCGTTCTTGACCTGCCCGCCGGTCTTCGTGCGCCACCGGTTGCGCTTCCAGGAGTGGATCCACAGGGAGGCGCCGCGCCGCAGGTAGTCGTTGCCGGTGTAGACGGCCGCCGGCTGTCCGGCGGGCAGCGCGGCGAGCAGATCGAGAACACAGGTGAGTTCCAGGCGGTTCGGGGTCGTTTCCGACGCCCGTCCTGTTCGCCGGTCCGAGCCGTCCGGCGTCTCCAACTCCGCCGCCCACACGCCGCGGTCGCCGACGCATCGGACCTTCAGGAAGATTCGCGCGCTGCCGGGCGGAATCTCCACTTCGGCGTCGGGTTCCGCGGCGGCGCCGCCCCCTCGAGCCGCGATCTCGGCGCTCGCCAGGGCATCGACCCGCTCGTTCCACTCGTTCCCGGCATGGCCCTTGACCCAGTGCCAGTGGACGCGGTGGCGCTTGTTCAGACCCTCCAGGCGCCGCCACAGATCGACGTTCTTGACGGCCCCGCCGTCGCGCCGGCGCCAGTTCTGGGCGCGCCAACGAGCCAGCCACGACGTGATCCCCTGGCGGACGTACTGGGAGTCCGTGTAGAGGTCTACCGCGCTCGGTTCGGACAGATCGGCAAGCGCGGAGATCGCCGCCTGGAGCTCCATGCGGTTGTTCGTCGTGCTCGGAGCGCCGCCCACGAGTTCCCGCGGGCGCCCGCCGGGCTCGAGGATCACCACCGCCCAGCCGCCGGGACCCGGGTTGGGGCTGGCGCCGCCGTCGGTGTAGATGACAAGAGTCGACCGGGCGACAGGCTGGGTGCTCACGACGGCGTGAATGTAACAGTCCAACGAGGCCCCGATAGACTCGCCGGCCTGATGCTATTCCCGCGTCCAGCGGCCGCCCTCACCCTCGCCGTCGCCGCTGCCACCGCGGTACCGGCGTGGAGCCAGACCGAGGCCGATCCCTTCGAGGGGCTTGAGTTCCGCCTCGTCGGGCCCAGCCGCGGCGGCCGGGTGACGGCGGTAGCGGGCCATCCATCCCACCCCTACACCTTCTACATGGGGTCGACCGGCGGCGGCGTATGGCGCACCGCGAACGCGGGCCGCACATGGCGGAATCTGACCGACGGCGACTTCGGGGCAGGTTCGGTCGGCGCCGTGGCGGTCGCCCCGAGCGACCCGAACGTGATCTACGTCGGCACCGGCTCGGCGTGTCCACGCGGCAACGTATCGATCGGCGACGGCATGTACCGCTCGACCGACGCCGGCGCCTCATGGCAGCACATCGGCCTGGAGCGGGCGGGCGCAATCAGCCGTATCCGGATCCATCCCGGCGACCCGAACCGCCTCTGGGTTGCGGTGCTCGGACAGATCTTCGGCAGCAACCCGGAGCGCGGCGTCTACCGGTCGACCGACGGCGGCACAACCTGGGAACAGGTGCTCTACATATCCGACGACGCCGGCATGGCCGACCTGGAGCTCGACCCTTTCAATCCGCGCGTGCTCTACGCCGCCGCCTGGCGCGTCGAGCGCAAGCCCTGGACCCTGATCGACGGCAGCGACGAGGGCGGCCTGTTCCGCTCCACCGACGGCGGCGACACCTGGGACCGCCTCGAAGGCGGCCTGCCGACCGGCGTGCTGGGCCGGATCGGCGTCTCCGCCTCGCCGGCGCGGCGCGGTCGCCTGTGGACGATCATCACCGCCGCGGACGGCCGCGGCGGCATCTTCCGTTCCGAGGACCACGGCGATTCCTGGAAGAAGGTGAGCGACGAGCCCGAGTTACTGACTCGCGGCTGGTACTACAGCCACATCTACGCCGATCCCGCCGATCCGAACACGGTCTGGGGCGCCAACGTCCGTTTCTTCCGCTCGGTCGACGGCGGCGCCAACTGGGAGCGCGTTGCCACGCCCCACGGCGACAACCACGACATCTGGATCAACCCCGAACAACCCCACATCATGGTGCAGGCGAACGACGGCGGCGCCAACGTCAGCGTCGACGGCGGACGCTCGTGGTCGACCCAGAACAACCAGCCGACCGCGGAGTTCTACCGGGTCACCGTCGACAACCAGTTCCCCTACCGCATCTACGGCGCCCAGCAGGACAACAGCACGATCTCGGTGCCGTCGCGCCCCATGCCCGAACTGACGCCGACGCAGCACTGGCACTCGGTGGCGGGCGCGGAGAGCGGCCACATCGCGGTTCACCCCGAGCAGCCGCACCTGGTCTATTCGGGCAACTACCTCGGCCGCATCGACCGCTACGACCACCGCAGCGGCGCCGCCCGCAACATGATCCTCTACCCTGAGATGCAGGACGGAACGGCGCCCCGCGACCTGCGCTATCGCTTCCAGTGGAACGCGCCGATCCTGATCTCCCGGCACGATCCCGACGTCGTGTACCACACCTCGAACTACGTGCACCGCACCCGCGACGGCGGTTGGACCTGGGAGACGATCTCGCCGGACCTGACCACGGACGACGACGAGAAACAGGGCATGCCGGGCGGTCCGGTTCAGCACGACCACACCGGCGTCGAGGTCTACAACACGGTGTTTGCGCTCGCCGAGTCGCCGCACCGGGCCGGCGAGATCTGGGCCGGCAGCGACGACGGCCGCATCCACGTGAGCCGGGACAACGGCGCCGCCTGGACCGAGGTCACGCCGGCCGGAATGCCCGTCGACGGCACAGTGAACTCGATCGACGTGTCGCACCACGATCCGGCGCGGGTCTACGTCGCGGTCTACCGCTACCGGCTGAACGACTACGCGCCGTACATCTTCCGTACCGACGACGGCGGCGCCACTTGGACCACCGCCACCGAGGGCCTGCCCGGGAATCACTTCGTCCGCGTCGTGCGTGAGGATCCGGGGGCCGACGGCCTGCTCTTCGCCGGCACCGAGTTCGGCCTCTACGCCTCGTTCGACCGTGGGGACTCGTGGGAGTCCTTTCAGTTGAACCTGCCGCGCACGCCGGTCACCGACTTGGCTCTGCACCACAGCGTCGGCAACCCGGACCTCGTGCTGGCGACCCAGGGGCGGAGCTTCTGGGTGCTCGACGACCTCGGCGTGGTTCGGGAGCTCGCCCGGGAACAGGCAGCCGGCGGCGGCCGCGACACGCCCCGGCTGTTCGCACCCGAGCCGACCGTGCGCGTCGACCGGCCGGGGCGCGGCGGCGGCTTCGTGAATGGCGCTTCGATCTGGTTCCACCTTCCCGAGGCGCCCGACGGCCCGGTCGAACTGACGATCGCGCCCGAGGGCAGCGAGCGCGTCCTGCGCCGCTTCGTCGCCCTGCCGGAAGAGGACGCCGGGCAGGCAGCAGACCCTCAGAAGGACCAGGAGGACGAACGCCCGCGGGTCGAGTCCTTCGAGGCGGAGAAGGGCCTCAATCGCGTCGAATGGGACCTGAAGGACCAGGCGCCCCACCTGGTCGAGGGGGCGATCATGTCCCTGTCCTACACCGGCGGCCCCTTCCTGCCGCCGGGGACCTATCGGGCAACGCTCGAGGTCGGCAGCGCCGCCGGGGATGCGGAGGCCGCCGCTCCAACCTGGAGCGACAGCCGCACCTTCGAGGTAGTCGCCGACCCCCGGCTCGACGACGTCACGCAAGCCGACCTCGAAGAGCAGTACCAGATGCTCGACGGGCTGTCGGCGCAGTTGACGGCGGTCCACGACGCGATCGCAGGTCTGCGCAGCGTCCGGGAGCAGGCCGAGGCCCTGGGTGAGCGGCTCGACGCCGCCGGGGCCGGCGAACTGAAACCGGCCATAGTGGAGGTCACGGAGCGCGCGAACGAACTAAACGATCGGCTGATCCAGGCCCGAAGCCGCGTATCCCAGGATGCGCTGAACTTCCCGCCGAGGATCGACAACCAGTACGCCTACCTCTACACTCACGTCTTCGGCAACACCGCCCGGCCGACCGCCGGCGCGCGTCGCCGCTTCGAAGACCTTGAGGCGGAGCTGCTGCCGATCCTCGAAGCGGTGGACGAGTTGACCGGTCCCCGCCTCGAGGAGCTGAACCGGCGGGCAAGGGAACTGGAAGTACCGGCCGTCCAGCCCGCTACCCGCCGCGAAGCAGACCGAGTGCCCGCACAACCGTAACCGTCATGCACCGAATCCCCCTCCGGCGCGGCGCCGTCGCGCTGGCCGCCTTCCTTGCGGCCCAGGGCGGCGCCGAGGCTGCACAGCAAGAGATCCGTTCCGACCGACCGCAGCTCCGGGCGCATCGACTACAGGAGCAGCCGGTCATCGACGGCGATGTGCTCGGCGAGGCGCTGTGGCAGCAGGTCGATGTCGCCACCGGTTTTCAACAGACGGAGCCCTTCGAAGGCCAGCCGGCCTCCGAGCGCACCGAAGTCCGGATCGCCTTCGACGACAGCAACCTGTACATCGCCGCTGTCTGCTTCGACAGCGAGGCCTCGACGCTGGTCATCTCCGACAGCCGGCGCGACGCTTCTCTCAGGGACGAGGACAGCTTCCGCTTCATCCTCGACACCTACGGCGACCGGCAGAACGCGTTCATGTTCGGCACCAACGTTGGCGGCATCCAGTACGACGGCCAGGTGACCAACGAGGGGTCCGGCAGCGGTGGTTCGTTCTCCGGCGGCTCCTCTTCGGGCGCCAACCTGGACTGGGACACCTCCTGGACCGTCAGGACCCGCGTCGGCGACTTCGGATGGAGCGTCGAAATGGCGATTCCGTTCCGCAACCTCCGCTTCGACTCAGGCGCCGGGACCTGGGGTGTCAACTTCGAGCGCAACATCCGACGCAAGAACGAGACCGCGTTCTGGGCGCACCTCGCCCGGCAGCACCGTTTGTACCGGGTGTCCGAGGCCGGCACGCTGGTCGGCCTGGAGACGCCTCGTCAGCGCAACCTGCAGTTGAACCCGTACGTGGTGAGTTCCGCCCGTGACGACGGCGTCTCGGACCGCACAAGCGAGTGGGACGGCGGGTTGGACCTGAAGTACGGCATCACCCCAAGCCTCACCCTCGATGTGACCCTCAACACGGACTTCGCCCAGGTCGAGGCCGACGATCAGCAGGTCAATCTCGACCGCTTCAGTCTCTTCTTCCCCGAGAAGAGGCCGTTCTTTCTCGAGAACGCGGGTCTGTTCCGGGTCGGCGGCCGGAGTTCCTTCCGCGGCGGGGTGGAACTCTTCTTCAGCCGGCGGATCGGCCTCTCCGGCGGCCAGCCGGTCCCCATCCTGGGTGGGGTCCGACTCTCCGGCAAGGCGGGCGGCCTGAACGTCGGCTTCCTGAACATGCAGACCGACGATTTCGGCGAGATTCACGGCAACAACTTCAGCGTCGCGCGCGTGAGCCGCGAGTACCGCAACCGTAGCCGGGCGGGCGTGCTCGTCATCAACCGCCAGGGTACGGGCGCCCTGGCGCCCGACGGCGACTTCAACCGCACCTACGCCGTCGACGGGCAGATCGGGCTCGGCGACTACACCGAACTCACCGGCTGGGCGGCCCAGACCGAGACGCCGGGCCTCACCGGCCGCGACCACGGTTTCGGCCTCGGCAGTTCCTACAGCTCGCCGTTCTGGCGCTGGCGAGCCGGCTACGCGGAGATAGGCGAGGACTTCAATCCGGAGGTCGGTTTCCTCAGCCGCTCCGGCTACCGGCAGCTCAACGGCTACGTTCGCCGTCAATTCCGGCCCGCCGGCGAGGGTCGTGTCAAGGAGTTCGGGCCCCGCGTCTACTACGACAGCTTCTGGGACTTCGACGGTTTTCACCTGACCCAGCGCTACTCCATCGGCGGCGAGGTCGAGTTCCGTAGCGGCGCACAGATCAGTTTCTCCGGAGGCGGCCGCTACGAGGGTCTGGTCGATTCTTTTCTGATTCGCGAAGGCGTCGAGATCGAGGCCGGCAGGTACGACGACTACGGCATCTTCCTGTTCATGAACACGAACCGCGGGCGCGCCGTCAGTCTGTTCGCAATGGTCCAGGCCGGCGGTTTCTTCGGCGGCGACCAGTTCGCCATCAATCCCGGACTGAGCATCCGTCTGGGCGACTATCTGACTTCGGAGATCAGTTGGTCTTACAACGACATCAAGGTCGCCGGCGGCGCGTTCAAGGCGAATCTGGGGCGTCTTCGCGTCACCTACGCCTTCAGCACGAGCCTGCTGCTACAGGCTCTGGTCCAGTACAACGACACGACCGACAGCGTGTCGACGAACCTGCGCTTCAGTTGGCTGAACGAGGCGAACAGAGGCCTCTTCCTGGTCTACAACGAGATCTCCGAGTTCGGTCTCCTGGGTCGTGAGGAACCCGATCGCAGCCTGATCGTGAAGTACAACCGCGCCTTCGATGTGTTCCGCTAGCCGGTGACGGTCCCGAGGCTCGCCAGCCCCCACCGGCCCGGCCGGAGCCTCGTCATGGCTCGCCGGGGCATGGTGGCGACCTCCCACCCGCGGGCGACCCTGGCCGGCCTCGACATGCTGAGGGCCGGCGGCTCGGCGATCGACGGCGCGGTCGCGGCGGCCGCGATGCTGGCGGTGGTCGAACCGATGATGACGGGCATCGGCGGCGACGCGTTCCTGCTCTACTACCGGGCCGATCCTGAAGGCGGGCCGGGCGAACGCCTGGGACTCAACGGCAGCGGACGCTCACCCGCGGGGCTGGCGCGAGAGGCGCTCGCCGGCGACGCGATCGAACCCGACTCATGGCCGGCGGTCACCGTGCCCGGCGCGGTCGATCTCTGGCAGACCGCGCACGAGCGCTTCGGTCGCCTGCACTTTGCCGATCTGATCGGCCCGGCCATCGAGACCGCCGAGCAGGGCTTCCCCGTCAGTGAGCGCGTGCAGGGCATGTGGCGCGCCTGCGCGGACAGGTTGCGCCGCGACCAGGCTGCCGCGACCCACTATCTCCTGGACGGCGACGCACCGGAACTCGGCGCCCCCTTCCGGTCGCCTGCCCTCGCGCGCTCGCTTCGCCGCATCGCACGTGACGGCCGGGACGCCTTCTACCGCGGACCGATCGCGGAGGAGATCGTCCGCTACGCGCGGAGCACCGGCGGTTTCCTTGAACTCGAGGACTTCGAGCGCCACACCTCGACCTGGGTCCAGCCGATCGCCACCCGCTACCGCGGCCGCGAGGTCGCCCAGTTGCCGCCGAACGGACAGGGCCTGGGCGTCCTGCTCATGCTCAACCTGCTCGAGAACTTCGATCTCGCCGCCATGGACCTGGGAGGCGTCGAACACACCCACCTGCTGGTCGAAGCGAAGAAGCTCGCTTACGCCGACCTCCACGCTCACATCGGCGACCCGGACGGCCATCCCCTCCGCACCGGCAGTGGCGTACCGCTGAGCGAGCTGTTGGACAAGGGCTACGCCCGGGAACGGAGTCGGCTGATCGATCCTCGCCGCGCGGCATCGCTCGTCGGCGCGGGCGAAATCCCCACCGGCGGAGGTCGTGCCGGCTCGGACACGGTCTACCTCGCGGTCGTCGACGGCGACGGCAACGCCGCCTCCTTCATCAACTCCCTGTTCGCGCCCTTCGGCGCCGCGATCGTGGGCGGAGACACCGGCATCCTGCTCCACAACCGGGGCGCCGGCTTTACCCTGGCGCCCGGACATCCCAACGAGTACCAGCCCGGCAAGCGTCCCTTCCACACGATCATCCCCGGCATGGTCCTGAACACGGGCAGGCTGGAGCTCTGCTACGGCGTGATGGGCGGGCCGTTCCAGCCCCAGGGGCACGTCCAACTCCTGACCAACCACTACGACCACGGGCTCTCGCTGCAGGCGGCGATCGACCGTCCGCGCTGGCGACACACCGCAGGCCTGGAGCTCCTGTGCGAGCGCGGCATGGAACCAGAGAGTGTCGCCGGTCTCGAAGAACTCTGCCACCAGGTGCGGCTCGCCGGCGGAAGCGAGTTCGGTGGCGCCCAGGCGATCGGCGTCGATTCCCACGGCACCCTGCTCGGCGCCTCGGACCCCCGCAAGGACGGCGCCGCGCTCGGCTACTGACCAAGCTTCCGCTCGCATCGGACATCGGAACGCCGGAAGCGGACGGGCGGAAACGGAGACCGGACGAAACCGCGGATGAGCCTTGCACTTACGCCGTCGGTTGGCTCTAGTGTCAAGTCACACGTCCTATGTCGCATGAATCGTAGTAGGCTCCTTGCCGTTCGACGACGGCAAGGAGTCTGGCATGAAGCGGTATGTGGTGGAGTTGGAGGAGCAGGAGCGCGAGGCGTTGGCGACGATTGCGCGCAAGGGTTCGCATCGGTCGCAGAAGGTGATCAACGCGTTGGTTCTGCTCAACTGCGACGAGGGCGAGTTCAACGGGCGTCGGCCGACCGGCGAGACGATCGCCGGGGTCTTGCGGATCAGTGCGCGCAGGGTGGATCGTGTGAAGAAGCGGTTTGTGGAGGACGGTCTGGAGGCGGCGCTCGGCAGTCGGCAGGGGCGTCGTCCGAAGTACCTGCGCAAGGCGGATGGCGAGTTCGAGGCGCGGCTGGTCGCGCTCAGTTGCGGAGAGCCGCCCGAAGGGCGTTCGCAGTGGTCTCTGCGTCTGTTGGCCGACCGTGCGGTGGAGCTCGGCTATATCGACAGCGTCTCGCACGAGACGGTGCGGCGGGTGCTAAAAAAAACGCTCTCAAACCGTGGCGCCGCGTCGGCTGGGTGATTCCGCCGCAATGCAACGCCGACTTCGCGGCGAACATGGAGCGGGTGCTCGACGTCTATCGGCGTCCCTACGACGCGAGCTTCCCGGTGGTGTGCATGGACGAGACGCCGCGGCAGTTGATCGCCGAGACACGGGCGCCCATCCCGCCGGCCCCTGGACGGGAGGTCCGCGAAGACTACGAGTACCGACGCTGCGGCGCCTGCAACGTGTTCATGGCGACCGAACCGCTGGCCGGGCGGCGTCTGACCAAGGTCACCGAGCGCAGGACCAAGACCGACTGGGCGCGTTTCCTGGAAGACATCGCCGGGCAGTATCCCGACGCCACCCGAATCACGCTGGTGATGGACAACCTCAACACCCACCGCCCCGGCGCGCTCTACGAGACCTTCGACCCGGCCCGGGCCAAGGCGCTGTGGGACCGCTTCGAGTTCGTCTATACCCCCAAGCACGGCAGTTGGCTGAACGTCGCCGAGGTCGAACTCAGCGTGATGATCCGCCAGTGCCTCAACCGCCGCATCGACTCCATCGACACCCTACGCGCCGAAGTCGGCGCCTGGCAGGCCGCCAGAGACCGGATCCAAGCCAAGGTCAACTGGCACTTCACCACCGACGACGCTCGCGTCAAACTCAAGCGCCTCTATCCGACTTTTGACGAGTGACACGACACTAGTACGTCCTGCAAGTCACTCGCGACGCGGGTAGCGAAGCGCCCCGAACTCTGGCTCGTTGAGCGCTGGAGGATCGTATGGTCAGGCGTGTCTCTTCCAGAAGTGTCCGGCGGCTGACGGGCTCTACCCTCGACAGCCGCTTTCTTGCCTCGCTACCGGACCGGGTGACGCTCAGCGGGGACAAGGAAGGCGATCCGTTCGAGGTCGACGCCCGCCTCGGTCCGGTGATTCGCTACGTCGAAGCGCACCTGTCCGACGAGCTGAGGCTCGCGTCCGTTGCCCCGGTGGCGGCGATGACCCCGTCCAGCTTCAGCCCCTACTTCCGTCAACACGTGGGGATGTCGTTCCGGCAGTGGCTGGTTCAGCATCGTCTGGCCCACGCCCGCCGGCTCCTGCGCCAGTGCGACATGACGGTGGCGGCGGTCGGCCGGACTGCCGGGTTCGGATCCAGCAGAACGTTCCGACGCGTCTTCCGGAAGCGATGGGGCTGCAGCCCTTCGCAATACAGAAGGATGTTCCTCGCCAACGCGGCCGCAGCCGGGAAAGGAATAGCCCGCCCGCCCAAACCGTTCACAGAGATCGGATAGACGGCCTGCGCATGGGAGATCAATCGCAATGGATCAAACCCCGCCACCGCACCCCGACCTGGGTGTGGTGGACGGCAAACAAGGACTCCGCATGGGCCCTGTACGAGCTCCAATCCGACCCGGCCTGGGATGTGGTCGGGCTGATTGCAGCGATCAGCCGATTCGACGGGCGATGCGCCGGCCATGGGTTTCGGAGGGAGCTGCTGGAGGAGCAGGCGGAAGCAACGGGACTGCCCATGCTGATGGTCGAGTGCGCGGCCCGCGGAGGATCCTTCAGCGTTTGCGACTCGGATCTGGAGCTCGCCTTCCGGGACCTTCGTCGCCGCGGAGCGGAGGCGGTGGCCTTTGGCGGCCTCGTTCCCCGGCTCCAGGACCGCCCGCCCGCACTCCTGGCGGGCGCCGGCCTGCAAGCGGCCTTTCCGCTCGCGGGACGGGATCCCAGGCGGCACGTCGAGACCATGTTCGCGGCCGGTCTCTCGGCTTGGGTATACGCAGTCGAAAAGACGCTACTCCCTGCGAGCCTGGTGGGGCGCAGGTTCGACGAGGCCTTTCTGACCGATCTGCCGGCTCACGTCGACCCCAGCGGGGAGAACGACGAGTTCCAGACGTTCGCGGAGTGGGCGCCCGGCTGGAACCGCCGCGTGAGCGTCGTTCCGCGAGTGGCGATGGAGTGCTACGGCTCCGCCTACGCCGACCTCCGCCCGATCAGCTCCAGGGTGGGCCCGAGCACGACCTACGGAGACACCTACGGAGACTCTGCCGCGGCGCCCGATGGTCAATACGACCCGTTTCACTACTTCGAGCGCCTGGCGCGCGTTCGCCGCCATGTCGACGAACACATTGCCGAGGAGTTGACCCTCGACTCGGTCGCCGCTGTTGCCGCATTGGCGCCCTCGAGCTTCGGCCGCTACTTCCGGCAGCGTGTGGGAATGCCGTTTCGCTGCTGGCTGGCCCGCCACCGCGTCGAGAGCGCCTGCGTCATGCTCCGGACGTCCGACGTGACCGTGACGCAGGCCGCGCTCGCGGTAGGGTTCCAATGCGTCCGGAGCTTCCGGCGTGCGTTTCGCACCACGGTTGGCTGCAGTCCCACCGAGTACCGGAAGACCCTGATTCCCGGCGCCTCGGCAACGTCAGCCCCCGATTCCTGACGCCCGACCTGGGCCGGGCACGGCCGTGGGCGGGTCGGACATGCCAAGCTCGCGGTTTACATGCCAGACTCGCGGTAGATGGACGATTCCACGACCGCGCAGCAGCCGGAAGCCCTCGAGCGGACCATTGAGTTGCGGATCGTCCAGTCGATAGCGGACATTCCGCAACCGAGCTGGGACGCTCTGCTGGAGCCCGGTGACCGGCCCTTCCTGTCCTGGACCTTCCTGGAGGCGCTCGAGCGCACGGGCTGCGCGGCCGCCGAGCGGGGGTGGCTTCCGTTTCACCTGACCGCCTGGACCTCGGAGAACACGCTTGTCGCGGTCGCTCCCGCCTACATCAAGAACGATGGCATGGGCGACTTCTCCCGCGACTGGGCCTTCGGCGATGCGGTCCGCGCCGCGGGAGGCCGCTTCTACCCGAAGCTCGTCGTCGGCGTGCCGTTCTCCCCTGTGACCGGGCGCCGTATCCTGACCTCGAACGGCATCGATCCGGCGCTCGCCGCGCGAATGTTGGTCCAGCTTGCCGCCCACACCGCCCGCGAGGTCGGGGTCGCCTCCGTCCACGTGCTGTACCACGCCGCAACCGAGGTCGATGCTCTCGCCGACGCCGGGCTCGCCCAGCGCGTCATGATCCAGTACCACTGGCGCAACTACGACTACCGGACGCCGGAGGACTGGCTGGTCAGGCTTCGTTCGAAGCGCCGCACGCAATGTCGCCGTGAACGCCGCGAACCAGCCCGCCAGGGGATCGACATCCGCACCGTGAGGGGCAAGGAGATCGCCGCCGATCCGGTGCGCTGGGCGGATACCGCCTTCGACCTCTACGGTACGACCTGTGACAGGTACATGTGGGGCGGCCGCTACCTGAACCGCGCGTTGTTCCACGGTCTCTTCGCTCGACTGGACGGCGAAATCGAGCTGGTCATCGCCGAGCGGGCAGACCGCGTCATCGCCGGCGCGATCAATCTACGCTCCGAAACCCACCTCTACGGCCGTTACTGGGGTTGTCACGAGGAGCACCGTTTCCTGCACTTCAACGTCTGCCTCTACCACTCGATCGACGAGTGCATCGAACGCGGCGTCCAGGTCTTCGAAGGCGGCGCCGGCGGCGAGCACAAGATCAGTCGGGGCTTCGAGCCCTCGCCGGTCTACAGTTCCCACCTGTTCATGGACGAGAAGCTGAACTCTCTGCTCGCCGCCGCCCTGGAGCGGGACGCGGCCCGCCACCTGCAGGGCATCGAGGCCTGGCGCCGCAACCGGCCCCAGCTCGGCTGACCGCGCCGCCGCGGCCCTATAATCGATCCGTCATGCCGCACTTCGAAGACGATGCACGCGGGGACAGCAAGGTCCTCACCAAGACGAAGACCCGGACCCGCCTCGCGCGGCCGCGGCTGTACAAGGTACTTCTCCACAACGACGACTTCACGCCGCGCGAGTTCGTCGTCATGGTGCTGCAGCACGTCTTTCACCTGACCGAGTCGGACGCCGCGCGCCTGATGCTCCATGTGCACAACAACGGCGTCGGCGTGGCCGGGCTCTATCCTTTCTCGGTGGCCGAGACCAAGGTCGCCGAAGTCGGCAGTCTGGCCCAGCAGGCGGAAGTGCCGCTGCTGTGCACCCTCGAGCCCGACGAGGGCGACGGCAAGGACTCCGGTGACGGAGACAGTTCGGGCAATGACGACATCAACTAAGGGGATCGGGAGGTAACCAGCCATCGCTTCCGTGCGCATGACCGAAGAGTTGCGGCAGTCGCTGCGCCGCGCAATGCTGGAGGCGTCATCGCGCCGGCACGAGTACGTGACGCTTGAGCACCTGCTGCTCGCCCTGTGCAGCGACTCCGTGGGCGCCCGGGTGCTGCAGGCAGTCGGCGTCCGTCTCCCCCGCCTGGTACGGGATGTCGAGGAGTTCCTGGACCACCAACTCGAGACCCTGCCGCCCGCGCTGTCGGCGGAGACCGCGGAGGAAGCCGCCGACCCCGCCGCCGGGACACAAGCCGCGGGCGAAGAGGAGGGCACGGCCCGGGCGAACGGCAATCAGGACCACGCTGAAACAGAAGCCTCCGGCGCCGAGGAGGAGGACCAGCAGCCCCCCAAGCAGACGATGGCGTTCTGGCGCGTGGTCGAGCGGGCCGCCATGCACGCTCACGGCGCGGGCAAGAGCGAGCTGGACGCCGGCGCGGTCATCGCCTCCCTGCTGCGCGAGCAGGAGTCCCATGCGGTCTACGTCCTGAAGATCCAGGACGTCTCCCGCCTCGACGTCGTCCGCTACCTCTCGCACGGCACGGTCAAGTCGGCGCCGGGCCTGACCGCGCCGCAGTCCCCGGAGTCGGACGCGGAAGAGGGCGAGGAGGAAAAGGTCGAGGATCCCCTCGAGCGGTTCGCGTCGAACCTGAACGAGCGCGCGGCGGAGGGCGCCATCGATCCGCTCGTCGGACGTCTGGACGAGGTCCGTGTGGTGTGCGAGACGTTGGCGCGGCGGCGCAAGAACAACCCGGTGCTGGTTGGAGATCCGGGCGTCGGCAAGACGGCGATCGTCGAGGGACTGGCGCTCGCGGTCCACGAGGGCAACGTGCCCGAACTTCTCTCCAAGGTCACGATCTACGCGCTGGACATGGGAGCGTTGCTGGCCGGGACGCGCTACCGGGGCGACTTCGAGGAGCGGCTCAAGGCGGTGATCGACCGCATCGTCGCCGAGCCCGAACACATCCTGTTCATCGACGAGATCCACACCATCGTCGGCGCCGGCGCGGTGTCGTCCGGCTCGCTCGACGCCTCGAACATCCTGAAACCCGGCCTGGCCTCCGGCAAACTGCGCTGCATCGGATCCACCACCCACGCCGAGTACAAGGGCTCGTTCGACCGCGACCGCGCTCTGGCCCGCCGCTTCCAGATGATCGAGATCGACGAGCCCACGATCGAGGAGTCGGCGGAGATTCTGCGCGGCCTGCGCGAGCGCTACGAAGAGCACCACGAGGTGAAGTACGCAGACGAGGCCCTGGACGCGGCCGCGGACCTCTCGGCCCGCTACCTGCTCGACCGCCGGCTGCCGGACAAGGCGATCGACCTCGTGGACCAGGCCGGCGCCTCAAACCGCCTGCAGACAAGCGATGCACGAAAGAGCGTTCTCGACCCGATCGACATGGAACGGGTCGTCGCCTCGATGGCGAAGATCCCCGAGAAGTCCGTGTCGAGCGATGACCGGGACGCTCTGGCCCACCTCGAAGAGGAGCTCAAGGCGGTGATCTTCGGCCAGGACGAGGCGATCCGCTCGATTTCCTCGGCGGTGAAGCTGGGCCGCGCGGGCCTGGGCGCTCTGGAACGGCCGATCGGCAGCTTCCTGTTCTCGGGCCCCACCGGCGTCGGCAAGACGGAGCTGGCCCGGCAACTCGCCGAGGTGCTCGGCATCGCCTTCTCCCGCTTCGACATGAGCGAGTACATGGAGAAGCACACGGTGTCCCGGCTGATCGGGGCGCCGCCCGGCTATGTCGGCTTCGACCAGGGCGGAATGCTCACCGACGCCATCCGCCGCACGCCGCACACCGTGCTGCTGCTCGACGAGATCGAGAAAGCCCACCCGGACGTCTACAACGTCCTGCTCCAGGTGATGGACCACGCCACCCTGACCGACAATAACGGCCGCAAGGCGGACTTCCGCCACGTGATCCTGATCATGACGACGAACGCCGGCGGCCGGGAGTTGACCACCAAGCCGATGGGCTTCGGCGACCGTTCCAAGCTCACCGCCGGGGCCGCCTCCAAGCCTGCCGTCGAACGGCTGTTCACGCCCGAGTTCCGCAACCGGATCGACGCCTGGGTCGTGTTCAAGGCGCTGGAGATGGACTCCGTGCGCCGTATCGTCGACAAGCTGGTAGGCGAACTCGGCGGCCAGCTCGCCGAACGCGCGATCACGGTCGAGCTAACCGACAACGCCCGGAACTGGCTCGCCGTGCATGGCTACGAGCCGGACTTCGGCGCCCGGCCGATGCGCCGCTTGATCGACGAGAAGATCAAGCGCAAGCTGGCCGACGAGATCCTGTTCGGCAAACTCGCGGACGGCGGCAAGATCGTCGTCGACGCCGGGGAAGACGCCTCCCTCAAGGACGGTCTGAAACTGAGGACCCGGCGCAGCCGGAAGCGGAAACGCCAGAAACCGAACTAGTGTCGTGTCACTCGTCAAAAGTCGGATAGAGGCGCTTGAGTTTGACGCGAGCGTCGTCGGTGGTGAAGTGCCAGTTGACCTTGGCTTGGATCCGGTCTCTGGCGGCCTGCCAGGCGCCGACTTCGGCGCGTAGGGTGTCGATGGAGTCGATGCGGCGGTTGAGGCACTGTCGGATCATCACGCTGAGTTCGACCTCGGCGACGTTCAGCCAACTGCCGTGCTTGGGGGTGTAGACGAACTCGAAGCGGTCCCACAGCGCCTTGGCCCGGGCCGGGTCGAAGGTCTCGTAGAGCGCGCCGGGGCGGTGGGTGTTGAGGTTGTCCATCACCAGCGTGATTCGGGTGGCGTCGGGATACTGCCCGGCGATGTCTTCCAGGAAACGCGCCCAGTCGGTCTTGGTCCTGCGCTCGGTGACCTTGGTCAGACGCCGCCCGGCCAGCGGTTCGGTCGCCATGAACACGTTGCAGGCGCCGCAGCGTCGGTACTCGTAGTCTTCGCGGACCTCCCGTCCAGGGGCCGGCGGGATGGGCGCCCGTGTCTCGGCGATCAACTGCCGCGGCGTCTCGTCCATGCACACCACCGGGAAGCTCGCGTCGTAGGGACGCCGATAGACGTCGAGCACCCGCTCCATGTTCGCCGCGAAGTCGGCGTTGCATTGCGGCGGAATCACCCAGCCGACGCGGCGCCACGGTTTGAGAGCGTTTTTTTTAGCACCCGCCGCACCGTCTCGTGCGAGACGCTGTCGATATAGCCGAGCTCCACCGCACGGTCGGCCAACAGACGCAGAGACCACTGCGAACGCCCTTCGGGCGGCTCTCCGCAACTGAGCGCGACCAGCCGCGCCTCGAACTCGCCATCCGCCTTGCGCAGGTACTTCGGACGACGCCCCTGCCGACTGCCGAGCGCCGCCTCCAGACCGTCCTCCACAAACCGCTTCTTCACACGATCCACCCTGCGCGCACTGATCCGCAAGACCCCGGCGATCGTCTCGCCGGTCGGCCGACGCCCGTTGAACTCGCCCTCGTCGCAGTTGAGCAGAACCAACGCGTTGATCACCTTCTGCGACCGATGCGAACCCTTGCGCGCAATCGTCGCCAACGCCTCGCGCTCCTGCTCCTCCAACTCCACCACATACCGCTTCATGCCAGACTCCTTGCCGTCGTCGAACGGCAAGGAGCCTACTACGATTCATGCGACATAGGACGTGTGACATGACACTAGGAGTAGTCACCGCGTGCACGCGGCGCTGCCGCGCATGGAACTGGCCGCGGACTGGGTGCGCCGGCGCTGCGAGCCGGATGCCGGCCAGAAGGCCGGCGCACCTGTACCTTTCACGGGTGGATTCTGGTGGGTCGTTGAGAGAGTTGGAATGGACCAGTAGCCGCCGTGGCTGCGGTAGCTGTGGGAAACCGGCTTGCCGGTTTTCCAAGGTCCGGCGGAAAACGGTCTGCCGTTTTCCGCGGGGCCGGCAGCTTCCGCAGCCGAGACCGCCGGTCGGTTTCGTCTCTGGTCTGCCGGAGTCACTGAAGGAAAGTCGGCAAGCAGCCAGGAGCGACCACCGGCGCACTGTGCTTCGAGCACCTAGCTGGGACCTGTGCCCTGGCTGCTTCGCCGCGTTGGACGCCCAGTGGAGAGTCAGTGCCTTAGAGCACCAGTACAGGTACGGGCAGGCAACGCGGCATGCCGACCAGACAACACTACCGCAAGGGAGAAGGAGGACGAGATGATCAGGACGTGGTTCGCCGGCGTGGACTGGGGGTCCGAGACCCACCATGTGTGTTTGCTGGGTCGGGACGGCAAAGTGAGGGGGGAGCGGGCGTTCGACCACAGCGGCAAGGGACTTGCCGCTATGGCGGACTGGCTCCTTGGACATACACGACCGACGCCTCCGGGCGAGATCGGCATCGCCAGCGAGGTGCCGCACGGACCGGTCGTCGAGTGCCTCCTGGAGCGAGGCTTCGCCGTGTATTCCATCAACCCCAAGCAGCTCGACCGCTTCAGGGACCGCTTCTCCGTCGCCGGCGCCAAGGATGACCGCCGCGATGCACGGGTGCTCGCCGCCGCGCTTCGCACCGACCCTGAGTGCCTGAACCGCGTGCAACCATCCGATGCCGCCACCGTCATGCTGCGCGAGGTGTCCCGCGCCCGCAAGCAGTTGGTCGACCAGAAAAACCGCCTGGGGAACCAGGTCCGCGACCAGATCTGGCGCTACTGCCCGCAGTTTCTCGCCGTGGTCAAGAACGAGGTGTCGGCGCCCTTCGCGCTGGCCTTGTGGCGACTGGCGCCGACCCCCGACAAGGCTCGACGGGTGCGCGAAGCCACGCTCGCCAAGCTGCTCAAGGAACACCGCATCCGGCGCCTGACTGCCGCCCAACTGCGCGATCAACTGCGGGCCGAGCCGATCGCCGTTTCCCCGGACGCCGTAAAGGCCGCCGTCGAACACATAGGAATCCTCCGGCCGGTGCTCGACACCGTCTGCCGCCAACTCGCCGACGCCGAAAGGCGGCTGGAGCGGATGACCCGCAAACTCGAAACCGCGATCTCTCCGGAAGACGACGAAGACACGCCCAAGCCAAGCGACGCCGCCATCCTCAGGTCGCTGCCCGGACTCGGCATGGTCGGCCTCGCCACCCTGCTCTCCGAGGCCGATCAAAGCCTGGCCCGCAGAGACTACGGGGCACTGCGTTGCCTCTGCGGAGTGGCGCCGGTGACCGTCAAGTCCGGCAAGAAGCTCATCGTCATGCGACGACTCGCCGCCAACGAACACCTCAGCGATGCCGCCTATCACTGGGGACGAGTCGCCATCCAGCATGACCCGATCAGCCGCGCCAAGTACGACGCCATGAAAGCCCAGGGGAAAACGCACGGACGCGCCATCAGACAGCTCGTCGACCGACTCCTCGGCGTCGCGTGCGCCATGCTACGAGACCGCACTCTCTTCGACCCCAACAAGCGATGCCATGCCCAGGTCGCATGACCTACCTGACCCACAGCAGCCTCCCCAAGACCACTTGCTAAAGGGTGGAGAGTCCCAGTTTAGGGGCGCAGCCCCCTAGAATGCGTCTCCCATGAGGTCTCCTTCCTGACCATGCGCTGGGGTGTCGCCTGGTCCAGCCTGCTTCGCGTTCTGTTCGTGATCTATTGCGTCGAGGCGGGCCTGTTCCTGGTCATCGCGCCGTGGCGGGAGTTCTGGAATCTGCTGGTCACCAGGTCGGCACTCTCGCACGCGCATCTGGGAGCGTTCCTCCTGCTGCCGTGGGTCCGCGGCGCGGTTACGGGATTCGGGCTCGTTCATCTCATCTGGGGCATCCACGACCTCGAACGCATCCTGCTCGCCAGGCGTCCGCGCAACCCGGAGAGCCCGGTCCCGGAACCGGATCGAGCGGGATGAAGCAGAGGCTCGAGGTTCCGGCGCTGCTGGCCATCAGCGACCGGCGCCTGTGCGGCGGGGCATCCGCCCTGAAACGATGGGCCCTCTCGTTGCCGGCCGGAACCGCGATCCAGCTCCGCGAGAGGGACCTCGACTCCGACGCATTGACCGAGATCGGTCGCACGCTGCGCAGCGTCGTTGCCGGCCTCCTGATCGTCAACGGCTATCTGGAAGTGGCTGTCTCCTGCGGGGCCGACGGCGTCCACCTGCGGTCGGACCAACCGTGGGCCGAGGTCGCTCCGGCGATCCGGGAACGGGGTCTGCTGCTCGGTGTGTCGACTCACAGCCAGCGGGAAATCGACGCTGCCGTCGATGCCGGCGTCGACTACGCCCTCTTCGGCCCTGTCTTCGCTTCGCCCGAGAAGCTGCGGTTCGGTGCGCCGCAGGGTCTGAAGAGACTGCAGCGGGCGGCGCAGGGCGCCCTCCCGATCCTCGCCGTGGGCGGTGTCGATTCCCGCAACGCGGCTCTCCTGGCCCGCGCGGGCGCACACGGCGTGGCCGCCATCCGGGCCTTTGCCGAACCCGCCACGGCAGCGGCTCTCGCAACAGCGTGGGCACGCGCGACTGGTACCATCCCACGCCCGTGAAATCGACCAGCCTCCGAAAGACCAACTGCCTCGTCCTCTCCGCCAGCGTGCTGGCGCTCGATCAGTGGAGCAAGTTGTGGATCGAAGCCACCCTCGAACTCCACGAACGCCTGCCGGTCCTGCCGGGTTTCTTCGACCTGGTCCACGTCCAGAACACGGGCATCGCCTTCGGGCTGTTCCCGGCCGGCCGCGAGGTGGCGGGCACGCTCCTGCTCACGGCCCTCGGCTTCGCCGCGCTCACGGTCGTCTCGCTGTACTTCCGCAGCACATCCGTGCAAGAGCCGCTCCTCCTGCTTGCCCTGGCCCTGGTGCTCGGAGGGGCTGTCGGCAACCTGGTCGACCGCATTCTGTTGCGCGCCGTGACGGACTTCCTGGACGTGTACGTCGGCACGCACCACTGGCCGGCGTTCAACGTCGCTGACAGCGGAGTGACGATCGGCATCGTGCTGATGCTGGCGCACGGTTTCCTACCTCAGGTTCGGCGGCGACCGGGCGCGGCGGGAGCGAGCCGCCGCGGGTTGATCCAGGCCCGCACGTCGAAGTGAACTCGATTCTGCCGCCGGCGTCCGCGACCGGTGAACGGATCGACCGCTACCTGGCGCGAGCGCTGGATCTGCCCCGCAGCCAGGTTCAGAACCTGCTCCGAGACGGCCGCGTGACCCTGAACGGAACGCCGCTCAAGCCCTCCTACCTGCTGCGTGGCGACGAGCGGATCGACTACCGCATTCCACCGCCCCGGCCCACCGATCTGAGGCCCGAGACCGGTCCGATCCGATTGCTCCACCAGGACGACCACGTGCTGGTGGTCGACAAGCCGGCCGGCCTGATCGTGCATCCCGGTTCCGGCATTCAAGGCGGCACCCTCGTGAACCGGCTTCTGCACCACCATCCCGAGATTGCGGGCGTCGGATCCCCTGAGCGACCCGGAATCGTCCACCGCCTGGACATGGGCACCAGCGGCGCCCTGGCCATCGCCCGCACCGACGCGGCCTACCGGAGGTTGAGCCGGGCCTTTGCCGAACGAGAAGTCGGAAAGCTCTACCTGGCGGTCGCCTACGGCAAGCCGGACCCCGCAACCGGAACGGTCGAACTCCCGATCGGCCGCCACCCCACCGTCCGCACTCGCATGGCCATCGTCCCGGAGTCGCGGGGAGGCCGTCCCGCAACAACCCGCTACCGCGTCCTCGCGTCCGGAACGGGCGTCTCGCTGCTGGAGGTCGAACTTCTTACCGGCCGGACCCACCAGATCCGCGTCCACTGCAAGGCGATCGGCCATCCCCTGGTGGGCGATCCAGCGTACGGCGAACAACGCTGGCACGGTCTGTCGCCGACCTTGCGGCGTTCCCTTCGGGAGTTTCCCCGCCCCGCCCTGCACGCCCGGAGGCTGACGCTCCCTTGCCTCTCCGGCGAACCTCCCGCCAGCTACACCGCACCCGTGCCGCGGGATCTGCAGGAGTTGTGCGCTGCCTGCGATCTGGCCTCGGGGCTGCCGGCCGACGAGCCGGCCGACCCGGGCTCGTAGCGGTCAGGACCCGGCCGACTCGGCGACTCCGCCCGCGAAGGCCCTTAGGCCCCTAGGCCGATTTGGAACCGATCGACAGCGTACCGCTCATCTCGATCCTGCCGTTGCAGACCCCGCCTTCGGCAATCGATACCAGTGGTGCGGCCAGGTCCCCCTCGATCGCTCCGGTAGGGGCTACCTCGATCTTCTCCGTTGCCCGGACATTGCCCTTCACCTTGCCGCAGACCTGAACCGAATGCGCGGTGACATCGCCCTGGATCCGGCCCCGGCGACCGAGAACGAACCGTCCCTTGAGTTCGACGCACCCAACCAGGGAACCGTCGACCAGAACCTCCGTTTCGCCGGAGATGCTGCCCTCGATGCGGGAGCCGGCCGCGACGTAGGTGCGGGCCGGTGCGGCCGAAGTCGACCTCACCTCCCCGGGGGGCGTCAGTGCGGCCTCGACCGCCGACTCTTCCAGTTCCTTCTTGAAGAACGCCATCTACCTTTTCTCCAGGTACCGAACTCGGCAAAACAGGGACATCCGGATGGGGAGCTGGAGCGGGCAACGGGACTCGAACCCGCGACATCCAGCTTGGGAAGCTGGCACTCTACCAACTGAGTTATGCCCGCAAGAGCCGTGCGGACCGCCAAGGTAGCCCAGCCACTCATGGGCGGTCAAGCACATTTCGCGGGCTTCACCAGCGGGCCGCGTTATGATGCCTCGTCGCCCCCTTCCGCGCCTCGGTCCGCTCCCTCGATGGCTACCAGCTCCTCGCACCAAGACCAGCCCCTCTACTTCTTCCCGGAGCGGCGCGTGACCACCGAAGAGCTCGACGCGATGCTCCATGGGGAAAGCAGAGAGGAACGGTGCTACGCGGTCTCCTGCATGCTCCGCTACGCCCAGTGGGAGGACATCTGGGACTATGTTTCGCGGGACGAAGTGCGTGATCTGTTCGAGGACCTGGACCTCCCCGACAGCCTGCGCGCCGCCTGGGCGCGCATGCTGAAGATCGAGACCGTCGCGACCTGAGTTCTACCTGAGTTTCTGCTCGCGCTATCGGCGGTCGCCCATCACCAGGCCGCCCAGACCGCCGAGCACCGAGCCTTCGCCCTTGCTCTTGCCGCCGCCCTGAGCCGCGGCCGCGAACACCCGGCTCGCGAGGCGGCTGAACGGGAGAGACTGGATCCACACCTTGCCCGGCCCGGTCAGGCTGGCGTAGAAGAGCCCCTCGCCCCCGAACAGCGCCGTCTTGATTCCGCTGACCATCTGAATGTCGTAGTCGACCTGGTGCTCGAACGCCACCAGACAGCCGGTGTCGAGCCGCAACGTCTCGCCGGCCTTCAGATCCCGCTCGACGACCGTACCGCCGGCGTGAACGAAGGCCAGTCCGTCTCCCTCCAGTTTCTGCAGGATGAACCCCTCGCCGCCGAACAGCCCGGCGCCCAGCTTGCGCTGGAACGCGATGCCGACCGACACGCCCTTGGCGGCGCACAGGAACGCGTCCTTCTGGCACAGGATCCTGTTGTTGTGGGAGGGCAGATCGAGGGGGATGATGCGGCCCGGGTAGGGCGATGCGAAGGCGACGCTCCGGCGGTCGCCGGCGCTGTTTCCGAACACCGTCATGAACAGGGATTCCCCGGTCAGCACCCGCTTGCCGGCAGACAGCAACTTGTCCATGAAGCCGCCTCCTCCTCCCTCGGAACCGTCACCGAAGATCGTGTTCATCTCGATGCCGGGGTCCATGTACATGAACGACCCGGCCTCCGCGACACAAGCCTCGCCGGGATCGAGGGTGATCTCGACGAACTGCATCTCCTCGCCCACGATGACGTAGTCGATCTCGTCCGAGACGCTCCCGGGCGGCCGGGGGATCGAACTGCCAAAGGCCGACGCGAATCGAGGTTCGCTGACCACGGGCGCCCAGTTGCCCAGGCCCTCGCGGTACACGTGTGCGCTTCGGGGAACGTCGCCGGCGCGGATCTTCTCCGCGATCTCTTCGGCGAGAAAAGGACCTTCCTGCTTGCCGGAGGTGGCCAGATACCAGATGCGGTCGCTCATTCGTCTCGACTCCGTGGCGGGCGGCGCCCGGGTTCGGGCATGGCCGCCTATGGTGGGGCGTCGGGATCGTAGCCCAGGATGCGCACCTCGAACACCCACGGCCAGTACTTGCCCGTCAGCAGAAAGGTCCCCGTACCCGGCCGGTAGGCGATCCCGTTCAGGACATCGGCCGCGGCCGCCTCCTTCTCCGTCAACAGACCCGACGCGTCGACGACGGCGACCACCGAGCCGGAGGCCAATTCGATCACCGCAATCTCGTCGCTCCCGTAGAGATTCGCGAACAGAAGATCGTCGACCAGTTCGAGCTCGTTCAGGTCTGGGAGCGGCATGCCCTGACTCGTCACCCGCAGCCGCCGGCGAACTTCGAGAGTACGAGGATCGCGCAGGGTCAGAACCGGTGTGCCGTCGCTCATGATCAGCTCCGAACCGTCGTAGGCCAGCCCCCAGCCCTCACCGTCGTACCGGATTCGGCTCTGCTCCCGCAGTGGGTCGAGCGACCAGACGAGAGCCTCGCCTCGCCGCCAGGTGAGCTGAACGAGCCGCTCGCCGGCGTCCGGTACGAGGGCGACTCCCTCTCCGAACAATCTCTGGTCCAGGTCCACCCGGGCCAGTTCCTCGCCGTCGCTCCAGCGCCACGCCCGCAGGCTGGAGGAGCCGTACGAGCCGGTGCTCTCATAGACCACGCCCTCGCGCCAGAGCAGTCCCTGCGTGTAGGCCTTGAGGTCGTGCGGACGTCGGTCCACCACTTCGATCCGCCAGAACTCGGGCGCCAGCGCCGGCAGCGCGCCGGCCCCCTCCGTCACGGGCCCGCTCGACCCCGCCGGCGTGCACCCGGCCACCGGAAGAAGCGTGAGGGTGAGAGCCAGGCAGCAGGCACGCATCCGGGCCACGCTACCAGCCGTTTCCGCCCTCGCGTTGACCTGCGCCCCTTGACCGTTCTCCAAGAGGTTGGAAGAGTGGCGCACGTCATGAACGCATCCTTCCTCCGCAGGATCTCCCTGGTAGCTGTCGGCGTGCTGCTGGCAGCGGCCTGGTTCGCGTTCGCGCAGCCGGCCGGCGACCCGCCGCCCAAGAGTCCGCGCGAGACGATGCGCGTCTTTCTCGAGGCGTTCGCGACCGAAGACGGCCGCCCCGACCTGGATGCTGCGGCAGCCTGCCTGGACCTCGGCGACCTTCCCTTCCCCGTCCGCGCGCGGCAGGGCCGGAACCTGGCGAACGAACTGAAACAGGTGATCGACCGGCTCGAGCTCGTGGCGTTCGACGCCATCCCGGAGGGCGGCGATCTCGAACGGTGGGTGTTCAGCGACGAACTGTCGGCGCCGATCGTCCTGGCGCCGGACAGCGAGGGCCGCTGGCTGTTCAACCGGGCAACGGTCGCCGCAATCGGGGCCCTGTACCAGGAAGTGCGTGAGCGCACCGTGGTCGAGGGCGTCGAGGAAGCGCCGGTCACCGCCACGATGTGGCTTCGGGACCGTATCCCGGAGTCCCTCCAGAGCGGCGGCTTCATCCTCTACCCGTGGCAGTGGCTGGCCCTGCCGCTCCTGCTCCTGCTGGGCCTTCTGATCGACCGGATCGTCGTCTGGACCTCCTTCGGTCTGCTCGCGAAGCCCCTGAGCGGCCGCTACGAGAACCTCGACCTGGCCGGAGCGCGCCGCATTCTGCGGCCCACCGGACTGCTGGGTCTCGCCGCGGCGTGGTGGTTGGGAATCCAGTGGTTGGGCTTAGCCCCACAGGTCGACGCCTGGCTCGATACGACCCTTCTCCTGCTTCTGCTACTGGCTCTGGGCCGGGCCGCTTTCGCCCAGATCGACCTTCTGGGGACGGCGCTGCGTGCCCGCGCCGCCAGGAGCGAGAACCGCTTCCAGGACCAGTTGGTTCCGTTCGTCACAAAGACCCTGAAGGTGGCAGCCACCATCTTCGGAGCGGTCTTCCTGGTCGCCCGGCTGGGCGGAGACGTGACTGCCCTGCTCGCCGGCCTGGGCCTGAGTGGGTTGGCAGTGGCGCTCGCGGCACAGGACCTGCTGAAGAACCTCTTCGGCTCGATCACGGTGCTGCTCGACCGCCCGTTCCGGGTCGGCGACTGGATCAAGATCGGCGACGTCGAGGGTGTGGTCGAAGAGGTCGGCTTCCGCAGTACCCGCGTCCGCACGTTCTACGCGTCCCTGATCACTCTGCCCAACGCCCGCCTGATCGACGCCTCGGTCGACAACTACGGCGCCAGACGCTTCCGGCGCTGGAGCACCCGCATCCAGATCACCTACGACACGCCCCCAGCCAGCGTCGACGCGTTCTGCGAGGGCATGCGACAGCTCGTGCGCGACAACGAATCGATGCGGCAGGACGGGTTCGAGATTCACCTGAACGAGTTCGGCCCCCACGCGCTCGAGATCATGCTCTACGTCTTCTTCCTGGCGCCGGACTGGAGTACCGAGCTGCGCCTCCGCCACGATCTGGCCCTGGAAATCGTACGGCTCGCGGACCGTCTCGGCGTCCGGTTCGCCTTCCCCACCCAGACGATTCAGTTGGAACCGTCGCCTCCCGACGACTAGCCAGCCTGATCGGCGGGCAGGACGATCCGCACCGAGAGTCCTCCCCCGGCCCTCCTCACGGCGGTAATCGTGCCGCCGTGCTCCTCCACGATGCGGCGGGCGATCGGAAGACCTAAGCCCGTACCGCCACTCGAGGTCGAGAAGTAGGGCTCGAAGATGCGTTCCAGATCGGCGTCCGAGACACCCCGGCCTCTGTCGTCCACGGTGACGCCGAGGCCGCCGGCGGGGTCGACCGGCGCCACGCTGACCCGGACCTCGCCCCCGCTCTCGCTCGCACGAAGGGCGTTCTCGAGCAGGTTGCGGACCGCGCGCTGCACCAGGCGCCGGTCGAAGGGAAGCTGCGCCGCCTCCGCGTCCACTTCCGACTCGAAGACCACGCTCACGCCTTCCGGCGGCGGGTGGCGATAACCGTCCACCACCTCACGAACCGCGGTGGCCAGGTCCCCGGGCGCCAGCCGGGCCAGAGGGATTCTGCTGTAGGTCGAAAACTCGCTCGCGGTATGCGCCAGTTCGTCAACCTGAACCAGGATGTTGTCGGTGCAGCGCTCGAAGATCTCTTCCAGCCGTTCCGGGGCATCCCGCCACACCTGCCGCAAGTGCTCGGTCGAGAGGCGGATCGGGGTCAGCGGGTTCTTCACTTCGTGCGCGATGAGCCGCGCCATCTCGGCCCAGGCCTCCAGGCGCTGTGCCGCCTCTTCCCGGGCGCGGTTCGCAGCGATCCGGGCCGCCATGCCGTCGATGGCGACGGCAAGCGTCTTCAACTCCGTCTCCTGCGGCTTGAAGCCGAGCGAGGCCGCGCCGCCGGCGATCCGGCCGGCGCCGTCGATCATGCGCATCAGCGGACGGGTGAATCCTCGCGCGAGCCGAGCACCGACCGTGACCAGCAACAGCACCAGTGCCGTGGTGATGACCAGGGCCTGCCGCCTCAGGGCGGCGAGTTCGCGCGTGGCCGCCTCCTGCTGCGCCAGCAGCGGCACCGACACGAACAGGCCCGATTCTCCCGGACGCTCCTCTCCCAGGGACACCGGCGTGTACAGCTCCAGGTAGGACGCGCCCTCACCCGCCCTCTGGACGCGGGCGGCAGTCGGGTGACCGAGCAGGGCCAGCCTGCTGTAGACGTTTCCCGGAATCCGCTTCGGCATCAGGCCGGCGGTGAAGAGGTCCGGCTTGCTCGACGTGTAGACGCCGCCTCGCCAGTACAGGTTCACTTCGTGTCCCACCACTTCCGCCAGCCACGCCAGGAGCTCGTGGTCCAACTCGGCATCCATCGAGAACCCGGCCTCCAGGCCGAGGAGAAAGTCCGTCAGGACGTACTCGAGCGACACGAGGGCAGCACGACCGGCTACCCCCTGCTCGGCTTGAATCCGGGCGCCCAGATTGCGGAGGAGCAACCCGTTGAGCAGCGTCAGCGGCACGATCGCGATCAGAGCCAGCACCGCCGTGAGCCGCACCGAGTAGCGCCGGACATCGGGCAGGAGGCTCCCACGCAGTTTCGCCGTCGGCAGGCCGAGCAGGAGGACGGCGACCGCCACGGCAGACACAGCCAGCACCAGCCGCGCCGCGACCGTCGCTATGCGCCACATGCGCTCCGCCACGGCCTGCTCGGGCAGCAGCGCGACAACCCAGAGGCCGTCGAGAGTGCTGGGGTTGAACCAGGCCAGGGCGGGTCCCGCCGGCGTCTCGACGCGCATGGTCCGGCGCGGATCCACCGCCTCCGAGGGCGCCGGCAACTGCCAGTCCTCCTGCCACGCTGAGACGAGCGGTCGCCCCGCACCGTCGACATAGGCGAGGAGAGCCCTTCCCGGAGGACTCGAGGCGCTCCGACTCCGGCCCGGGCCGCCCCGCAACAGGCGCAGTTCGAGATCGGCGCCGCCTCCCGAGGTGGCGCTGCTCCAGACATCGAATCGCGGAAACGCCGCGGTCCAGTAGCGCACGGCGCCCCAGTCCTGTCCCGCGGAGGCCACCGTGACCTCGCCCGACGCGCTGCGCTGCTGCTGCCAGATCGGCAGGTCAACGCGCGGCCAGCGCGCGCTCTCGACCGCGAGGTCGCCGGTCGTCGCGTCCACCGGCAAGCCGTAGGAGAAGGTCGAAATCTCGTCCTCCCGGATCACGGCGAGAGCCGAGAACGTCTCCGAAGCGGCCAGAGGCGACCGGCGCCAGAGCTCCAGGGCCAGATCCTGGTGATCGTCGAGCTCGTCCGGGTCGCCCAGCGCGAGTTCCCTCAGGTCGCTCGCGGTCACGAAGGAACTCGTTCTCCCGGCCAGTGCGGCGACTTCCTCGGGACTCGGAGCATCGAGACCGCCACGAACACCCTCGGCCAGCAACGCACGCAGCGCCGGCGTGTGCGTGGCTTCGGCAAGCAGGCCGACCCCGACAGCCGCCGCGGTAGCGGTCAGCAGAACGTGCATCCAGTCCCGACCGTCCCGCCAACCGGCTGCCCAGAGCGCGGTCCCGGCGAGCAGAACCCAACCCGTCAGCAGGACCACCCAGTGCCCGATCGGGCCTCCGAAGGAACCTCCCAGGTCCGGCGGCGCTCCCGCCGCGTCCGTCGCCCAAACCTGCCAACGATAGAGGCCGTAGCCCACTGCCGAGCAGACCCCGGTCAGGCCAAGCGCCGCCGCCGCGACCCGCGGCCTCTTCGGTGACCTGCTGCTCCAGCGGCGGAAGGCCCAGACCGCCGACAAGCCGACCCCGAGCGTGAGCGCCGCCAACGCGAGCGAGCCGGCGGTTCCCGGTTTCCGCTCGGAGGCCGGCTCGAATCGCAACCGCAACCAGGGTCCCGGAACGCCGTCCGGCGGCGCGAGTTCTCGAATGCCGTTTGCCTCCAGGGCCGGCGTCAGAGGTTCCGCGGAGTGATCCCGCACGGACCACCTGACGCCGTAGCGCCGCAGTCCGAACGGTGTTTGGACCGGCAACGTGTCGGTCGGAAAACTGTTGCCGACGACCAACCGCCAGCCGCCCTCACCCGTGCTCATGTCGACAGCCGCGTACAACGAAACTGCCGTGAAGCCGGCGGTCTGGTTGATGCCTCCCGGCAGGAGACGATCGAGGGGAAGATCGTGCCTCAGCCCTGAGCCGCCCCAGGCCTGGGCCAGGCCGTCGGAATCGACCAGGACCAGGGTGCGGCCGCCCGCGCGACCGGCCCGATCCAACTCCTCGAACACACTCTGTCTGGCCTGCGCCGAGCCGAGCGGGACCGTCCCGGTCCGGCGGACGCCCTCCGCCGCGCGTTCGGCGTCCGCCAACAGCTCCAGCAGCAGTTCCTGGTAGGCCGTTTTCATCGCGGCGATCTGCCCCCGAGTCGGAAGCGGCGGCTCGTCGCTCCGCGGCCATCGCTCGACCGCCAACAGGATCGCGGCCAGCGCGAACAGGCCGACGACGATGCGAAGCTCAGCAGTCCCCCCGCCGCGCTCGTCCGCGGAGGCCGCCATCGGTCAGTCGCCGCCAAACGCGCTGTGAAGCCGACGCATGCTGTATGCCCCACGCATGCTGTATGCCCCACGCATCAAAGAGGATTCTACGCGCCTGTCGCCCGCACCGAGCGAAGAATCCGGGCCACGATCTGATCGGCGTCACCGGTCGAAGTATCGATCACCTCGTAGCTTGCATCGTGCCGTAGCGGCGAGGCGCTGCGCCCGGTGTCGCGCTCGTCCCGCGCCCGAATCTCCCGCCTGAGTCGCTCGCGGTCGCCGGCGTCCTGACCGCCAAGCTGGCGCAGGCGTCGTTCTGTCCGGACTTCGAGCGGTGCGTCGAGAAAGAACTTGTGCCTCGCCTGGGGGAACACGACCGTGCCGATGTCGCGGCCCTCGACCACCGCGCCTTCCCTGGCGGCAAACTCCCGCTGCCTTGCAACGAGCCACGAGCGCACCTGCGGATGAACCGCGACCCGGGAGGTCGCCGCATCGACCCCGGGGGTGCGAAGCAGCGGCCCTGGAGCGAAGCCGTCGATGACCACCTCCGCTTCCGCTGCCCGGATACGCAACTCGAACCCGATCCTCCCGATCAACTCGACCATTGCCGACTCCTCGGCCGGGTCAAGACCGTCCTCCAGCGCCTTCCACGCGACCGCCCGGTACATGGCGCCCGTGTCGAGATAGGGCACGCCGAGTTTCGCCGCGACCCACCGGGCCACTGTGCTCTTGCCGACGCCGGCCGGGCCGTCGATGGCGACAACCGTCACCGGCGCCGTGGTCCCCGCCGCTGGCCGCCCCTGGAACTCTTCCCCGAGGGAGGTCCCGAACCGGCCCGCAGGGTCGCCACTTCTCCGGGCGAGAGCTCGCGCCAGCTCCCAAGCCGGAGCGCGGCATCCTCGAGACGGCCGATCGCCACCCGGCGCAGTCGTTGCACCGGGTGTCCGACGCGGAAGAACATCTCTCGGATTTGCCGGGTCTTCCCTTCACGCAGTTCCATCTCCCACCAACTCGACGACCGTGCGGCCCTGGCGCCCCGTCGTACTCGCACCTGGCGCGGCGCCACCGGCGCCGTTCGCCGGCCCGCGATGAACATGCCTCGTCCCAGTCGCTCGATCGCCGCCTCGCCGGGAAAACCCCGAACCTTGACCAGATACCGCTTGGAGCATCCGAAGCGGGGATGGGTCAGGCGGTTGGCGAGATCGCCGTCGTCGGTGAACAGGAGCAGACCCTCGGTTCCGTAGTCGAGCCGTCCGACGGGCTTCAGCCGTCCCCGCCACCTCTCGGGCAGGAGGTCCATGACCGTGGGTCGCCCTTCCGGGTCGCTACGGGTCGTTACGTGGCCTGCCGGCTTGTTCAGCAGGACGTAGAGCGCCGTGGCGGTCTGCGCGATGGGATCGCCGTCGACCCGCACCGTTTCCGTTCCCCTTCCCCGCTCCCCGACCCGGTCGCCGAGCACCGCGACCCGATCGCCGATCGTGACCCGACCGGCCCGAATCAGATCCTCCGCCGCCCGGCGTGAGGCGACGCCGGCCCGGGACAGGATCTTCTGTAGCCGCTCTCCTCTCGGGTCCTCAGGCATCAGTCGGCTCCGCCAGCGCAAGGGGGATCGCGGTCTGGGAGGGCTCGTCCTCGGCCGCCGCCAGGAAGGTCTCTTCGAACTCCTCCAGCGGCGGCAGCTCGGCGAGCGAGCGCAGACCGAAGTGCAGCAGAAAGTCGCGCGTCGTGGCGTAGAGGAAGGGACTCCCAACCACTTCCTTGCGACCGGAAATGCGGATCAACCGGCGTTCGAGAAGGGTCTTCAACACGCCCGAGGGGTTCCTGCCCCGCAGCTCCTGGATCTCCGGGCTCGTGACCGGCTGCCGGTAGGCGACGATCGCCAGCGTTTCCACCGCGGCGATGGACAACCTGCTACGGCCGACCACCTCGAAGAACCTGCGGAGGTAGGGGTGAAGGTCGGACCGGGTAACCAGACGGTAGCCGCCGCCGGCACGGTCCAGGACCACCCCGCGGTTCGGCTGCCCGCCCGTATCGTCCATCCGATAGCGGTCGAGAACCGCGCCCAGCGCCTCACCCGCGAGTTCCCCGTCCTTCTTGGGGAACACCTCGAGGAGCTTCGCTTCGGGTTGAGGATTGGGGCTGGCGAAGAGGAGCGCCTCGAACACCGCCTCCATCTCGGCCCTGTCGGTCATCCGGTGAAATCCTCCAGCAAGACCGGATCCAGCGCCCGTGTGGTGCGGAACAGGAAGACGGCGCCGGCGTCGGATGCGTGGAGCCGGACCAGGTTGAGCCGGGCCATCTCCAGCACGGCCAGGAAACAGGCGATCGCTTCCGCCCGGCTCGACAGCGCGAACAGGTCATCCTTCAGATCGAGCGACCGTCCACCCTCGAAGCGGCTGAGGAGCCGCTCGATCTGGCCCCGGACGGTAAAGGTCTCGCCCTCGTAGATCAGCGGACTGGGGTGCTCTTCGTCGTGGCGCTTCAGCACCCCGCGCAGCACCTGGAGCAGGTCGAACAGCGATAGATCACCCATGTCGAATTCGTCGTCCTCACCGGGCCCCACGTTTTCCCTGGCGCCGCGGGTCCAGAGCCCATGGCGCATGTCGTCGACTTCGGCCAGGGTCTGTGCGGCCTCCTTGAGCCGCTGGTACTCCAGCAACCGCTCGATCAGTTCCCGGCGCGGATCTTCCGGCTCTTCTCCCGGCGCGGGTTCGGGTTGGGGCAGCAGGACTCTGGCCTTGAGCTGAATCAGGAACGCCGCTTCGTAGATGTACTCGGCCGCTATGTCCAGATCGAGTTCGTCCATCAGGCCAAGGTACTCGTGGAACTGATCGCAGATCAGGGCAACCGGGATGTCCGTGATCTCGATCTCGCTGACTCGCACCAGGTGAAGCAACAGATCGAGGGGACCCTCGAACTCCGGTAACTCGACCCGCCAGGAGGCCGGCAGCAAACTGGTTGCCGCCCGGGCGCTGGCGGGTCCTGTCGTCATCTGTCCGGATTCTTCCACACCGGCGGCGGCGATCCCCCCACTTTCTCCAGCGCCTCCAACCAATACTGCGCGGCGTGCCGCGGCCGGTAGCCCCGATCCAGGCGACGCCGTCCCGCCTCGCCCCGCCGACGCGATTCAGCCGGGTCGGACGTTGCCGCGATCAACGCGTCGGCGAGAGCCCTCGAACGTTCCGGCGGCACCAGCCAACCGGTCTCCCCATCGACGACGACCTCCGGAATGCCGCTGACGGCAGAGGCGATGACGGGGATCCCGTCGCCCATCGCCTCGAGGACCACGAGCGGCATGCCCTCGTAGGTGGAGGGAACGACGAGGGCTGTCGCGCCCTGCCGCAACCGGGCGACTTCAGACCGCGAGCAGCGGCCCGCGAAGCGCACGCTCGTTCCCAGCCGAAGGCTGCGCGCCAGCGCGGACAGGGACCCACGCCGCTCCCCGTCGCCCGCGATGACCAGCCGCGGCCGATGCCCCTTGTCACGGGCCGCCGCCAGAGCATGAAGCAGGATCTCGAACCCCTTGCGGATCCGCATTCGGCCGACCGCGAGCACGAACGGATTCTGACCGGCAACCTCGTCACCCCCGCCCTTCTCTTTGTCGCGGTCGTCCGGATGGTCCAGGGGCGCTCCCGTCACGTTCGGGACCACGTGAACGCCCGTGACGCCGTAGTCGAGCTCGATCTCCCTCGCAGTAGCCTCACTCGGAGCAAGGCGCAAGTCGGCGCAACGGGCCGTGATCCGGCCCAGCGCGATGTGCAGAGGCGTGCGCAGCGAACGGAAGACACGCTCGCTCATCGCGGGCCGGGCAACCACCGCGGCGCCACGGTCGCCGTCGACGAGCGGACGGACCGCCAGCCGCTCCCGGACGTAGCTCACCTGCTGGAGGGCCGCGAGCAGAGGCCGGGAGGCGCCGCCCAGTCGGGCAAGATCCCGGATCACCAGACCGCCGTCGCTCTCGTGCACCTGGACCACGTCCGGCCGCCACTCGCCGACCCGCTGCGCGACGGCACGCCGGACGTGCCAGGGAAACGAGATCTTCGAGACGCTGGCGCCACACCGGTCGCGACCCAGGACGTCCACCTCGCAGCCGGCCTGCCGCAGGCCCCAGGCGAGCTGCAGCACCTGTTCCCCGGCGCCGGAGAGATCCCGCGGCGGCAGGACATTGGCCACCAGGAGGACCTTCACGGCTCGGTGATCCCTTGCGTCGGCGCAGCGAGCGCGGGAATCCGGCGCTCCAGTTGCCGCCGAAGCGGCTCGTTACCGGGCTCCGCGAGCCGGTCGAGAAGCCTCGCGGCGTCGGCACGCGCGGCCACCAGCCACTTCCAGTCCCGGGCCAGGTCGCCGAAGCGGAACTGCGGCAGACCGGCCTGACGGGTTCCGAGCACCTCACCCGGCCCGCGCTGACGAAGATCCTCCTCCGCGATCCGGAAACCGTCGTTCGATTCCTCGAAGACAGCCAACCGCCGCTGTGCCTCGGCCGATGACCCGCCGCAGACCGCGACGCAGATCGACTCCCCGAGCGCCTGGTCCGTACCGCGGCCGATGCGGCCCCGAAGCTGGTGCAGTTGGGCCAGTCCGAACCGCTCCGCACCGAGGATCACCATCGCGGTCGCCTCCGGCACGTCCACGCCGACCTCGATCACTGTCGTCGCCAGCAGCACCCGGATCGACCCATCCGAGAAGCGGCTCATCGTCGCGTCGCGCTCTTCGCGCCCCAGACGACCGTGGACGACGCCGTGCGGCCCTCCGAGCGCCTCGGCCCACCAGGAACCCGACTCCTCGAGAGAAGGCAACGCGGCGGCGGCGCCCTCGCCGGGATCGATCAGGGGAAAGACGATGTATGCCCTGCCGCCGCGGCGAAGCCGCTGCCGGACCAGGGCCACCGCCTGATCCCGCTGGTCCGCGGTCATCACCCGGGTCTCGATCGGGCGCCGGCCGGGCGGCATTTCATCGAGTATCGACACGTCGAGGTCACCGTACACGGTCAGCGCCAGCGATCTCGGAATCGGCGTCGCGGTCATGACCAGGAGGTCGGGGCGCTGACCCTTCTCCGCCAGGGACTGCCGCTGAGCGACGCCGAAACGATGCTGCTCGTCGATCACGGCGAGCCCCAGGCGCGCGAAGCGCGTCCGCTCCTGGATCAACGCGTGGGTGCCGACGGTGAGGGCGACCCGGCCGTCGGCGATCCTGTCTTCCACTGTTCCGGCGCCGTTGCTCGCAATGCGCTGGCTGGAGGTCAGGAGAGCCAGGGTCAGGTGTGATCCCAGCAACCGCTCCAGGGAAGCGAAGTGCTGCTCGGCAAGCAGCTCCGTGGGCGCCATCAGGGCCGACTGGAGGCCGCTCCCCGCCGCGACCAGGCAAGCCAGAGCGGCGATGACCGTCTTGCCGCTGCCGACATCGCCCTGCACCAGGCGGAGCATCGGCATCCGCCCCGAGAGATCGGCCACGATCTCCTGCAGCACCCGTTCCTGGGCCCCGGTCAACTGGAATGGCAGCAGCTCCCGCGCCGCGCCCCAAACAAGGTCACAGGTACGGTACCGGTGCGGCTTCCCCTGCCGGCTGCGCTGCCTGCGAACGGCGGCGAGCTGCAACTGCTGGAGCAGGAACTCGCCGTAGGCGAGGCGGGCATGGGCCGGACTGCGCCTCTCGTTCAGGTCTTCGACCGCGGCCTCAGGCCCTGGCCGATGGACCTCGGCCAGGGCTTCGGTCAGGCTGGGCAGCCCGTGCCGCAGCAGCACCTCGCCGGGCAGCCACTCGTCGATCCAGTCGGGTCCCCGGGCCTCCACCATGCTGTCCACGACCCCGGCCACCAGGCGCTCCACCCGCGATGGCGGCACGTCGCCGATCCGGCCGTACACCGGCCGCAGGCCGCCTCCGGAGGCCGGCTCCTCCCCCACCCGTTCGACGGTCGGATTCGCCAGTTCCCAGGCGTCGTCCCGGCCCCGGCGCCTGGGCACGCCGTGGAGCATGTACGACGCTCCCTCCTCCAACTGATTCAGCAGATAGGGCCGGTTGAACCAGACCACGCCGGCGCGGTTCTCGCCGTCGTCCGCAATCGCCTCCACGCGCGAGAATCGCCGGCGGGCGAACACCCGCCGGATCTTCTCCATACGCACCACCACGGTCAGGGCGCCCGGCGCGTTGTCGAGGGAACCGTCATCGTCCGGCGCGGGCAGGCGCCCGAGGGTGCGCCGATCCTCGTACCGAATGGGAAGGTGCGCCAGCAGGTCCGCTATCCGGCGACATCCGGCAGCGGCCAGCTTGCGCCCCAACACGGGGCCCACGCCGCGCGCACAGGTGATCGGGTCGCGCGCTTCCATCGTTGCGCGGCGGCTCTAGCCCAGCACCTCGAGCGTGGCGGCATCCGGATCGAGCCGGACCGGGGCGCCCAGTGGCAGCGTGTGATTGGGCGCCTCGTGGCCCGCCGGCAAACCGACCAGAAGCGGCGCCCCGAGTGCGTCCGCAAAGTCGATCAGGCTGTCGCGCGCGTCGCAGTTCGTGAAGTGACCGGCGATCACCGCCCGCACACCGGCCATGCGGCGGGATGTCCGGAGCTGGGTCAACAGGCGGTCGATGCGGTACTCGGGTTCGTCGATGTCCTCGAGCACGAGGATGGAATCGCGGAAGTCGGGCAGGAAACCCGTCCCGACGGTCGCCGCCAGCATGGTCAGGCAGCCTCCGAGCAACCGCCCACAGCTCGCCTCGGGTCGGCCGGCCGACACGCCGGCGACAACCGGCGCCAACTGCCACCGTGTACCAGGCTTCCCGGCCAGCGCCTCGAGAAAGGACAGTTCTTCGTCCGGCCGCAGCCCACGCGCGAAGTCGACCACCATCGGGCCGTGGTACGCGACCGTACGTGCGCGGGAGACGAGGCCCAGCAGCAGGGGCGTCAGGTCGGAGTAGCCCACGTAGGGCCGTGGCCGGGAGGCCAGTAGCGGCCAGTCGATCCTCTCCAGCAACCTGAGAACGCCGTACCCCCCGCGTGCGAAGACGATTCCCGCAATCGTGTGGTCCGCCGCCAGTTCGTGGAAAGCGGCCAGGCGCTGACGGTCCGAGCCTGCAAACAGCGACCGCCCCTCGTGTGCCGCCCCGGCCCGAAGGTTGGACGCCAGCACGACCTCGAAACCAAGGCCTTCGAGAGCCGCTACACCCGTGGACAGCCGCCCACCGTCGATCGGGCCCGAGAGCGCGGCGATGCCGATCCGGTCGCCTGGCCGAACCGCCGGCGGACGTTCCACCGCGAGTCGTGTTCCGCTGTCACCGAAGGTCAAGTGCCGGAGGACCTCGTAAGCCGGATTCTGTTCGTCCCGTCACCGTCAGGCAAAGGGAGGCGGCCATTCATCTTTGCGACCTACCCGGAGGGCGTCCCGGGCTGCGAACAACCCGGAATCGGGACGGACAGCCCGATCCGCACTCCCTATTTGGTCTTGCTCCACATGGGGTTTGCCATCGCCTCGCACCGTCGCCGGCCGAGCGGTGCGCTCTTACCGCACCGTTTCACCCTTGCCGGCCTTCCAGCACCCAGAGCCCGGATCGGACTTCGGCGCCGTCGGGCCGGCGGTCTGCTCTCTGTTGCACTTTCCGTCGCGTCACCACGCCTTGCCGTTAGCAAGCATGCCGTCCGTTGGAGTCCGGACTTTCCTCCCCCGGCGGACAAGCCGCCGGGAGCGACCGCATCCGGTCCTCCGGCGGGACGGAGGCTAGCAGGTTGCGCGGCAGTCAGGATCCGCCCGCGAGACGCCTACTCGCGATGGACCGACACGTAGACCGAACGGGCGAGCTTCCCACCCAGGACCTCCCGGAGTTGCTCCTCCGACGCCTGCGTCACGCCGGCGTAGCTGCCGAACCGGCGCACCAGCAGCTTGCGCCGCTGCGGGCCGATGCCTCGCAGGTCGTCGAAACGGCTATGCAGGGTCCGTTTGGAGCGGCGGCGGCGGTGGCGCGACACCGCGAACCGGTGCGCCTCGTCCCGCACCTGCTGGAGGACGCGCAGGCCGGCGTGATTCCGCTTCAAACGCAGCGGCGCGGGCCGCGCCGGGACGTAGATCTCCTCCTCCCGCTTGGCCAGTCCAACCACCGGCGTCTCGTCGACGCCGAGGACCGCCAGCGCCTCGAGCGCCGCGTTCAACTGGCCGCGTCCCCCGTCGATCAGGATCAGGTCCGGCATCTCGCCGACCTCCTCCAGCCTGCGCCGGTAGCGGCGTTCGACCGCCTGGCGGATCGACGCGAAGTCGTCGGCCTGTTCCAGGCCGCGGATGTTGAAGCTGCGGTACTGGTTCTTGACCATCCGGCCGTCGCTCCAGACCACCAGGGAGGCCACGGTCTGGCTGCCGCCGAAGGTCGAGATGTCGAAGCCCTCGATCCGCCGCGGCGAATCTTCGAGGTCGAGTGCGCGCCGCAGCGCATCGCTGGCCTCGCCGGCGGCGCCGGCGCCCCGGAACCGCCGGCGGAAGGCCATCGATGCGTTCCGGTTGGCGAGCGCCACACGCTGCGCCTTCGGTCCGCGCGAGGGCATGCGCAGGTAGACCTTCGATTCGCGGCGCTCGCTCAACCACTCGACCAGCGCCTCTTCGCCCTCGATCGGCGCCGGCAGGTGGATCTCCTTGGGGATCAGGGTGGTCCGGTCGTAGAGCTGCGGCAGCAGCTCCGACAGCAGGCGTTCGGCGGTGATCTTCGAAACGCCCTCCCAGAACAGCTCGCGGCGATCGAGCACCTGACCCCCGCGCATGACCAGGACGACGACGGCCGCGTTGTCGCCGTTGATGTGGACGCCGAAGATGTCGACGTCGTCGCCGCGGTCCGAACTCAGCTTCCGGCGCTCGCTGATGGAGGCAATCTCCCGCATCGTGTCGCGCAGACGGGCCGCGGTCTCGAACTCCAGATCGGCCGCGTGAGTCCGCATCCGGTTGCGCAGGTCGCGCAACAACTCGTCGTTCCTGCCGGCGAGGAACAGACGCGCCTTCTCCACCGCTTCGGCATAGGCCCCGTCGGTGGTCAAACCGTCGACGCAGGGCCCCAGGCAGCGCTTCATGTCGTAGTAGAGGCAGGGCCGCGGCAGGCTGCCGTCGATCTCGATCCGGCACACGCGGATGCCGAACAGCTTCTGGGTCAGCTTGATCGCCTTGCGCGCCAGTCCGGCGGGCAGGTATGGACCGTAGTACTCCGCGCCGTCACGGCGGATGCGCCGGGTGAAGGCGAGGCGCGGGTGGCCGTCGGCGAGGGTGAGCTTGAGGTACGGGTACGTCTTGTCGTCGCGCAGCCGGATGTTGAACCGCGGCTGCCGGCGCTTGATCCAGTTGTTCTCGAGCAGCAGGGCCTCGGCTTCAGAGTCCGTGACGACGAACTCGAGATCGACCGCGTCCTGGAGCATCAGGGCGATTCGCGGATCCTCCGCCGGCTTGCGGTAGGAGGCGGCACGCCGCTTGAGGGATTTCGCCTTGCCGACGTAGAGCGCTTCGCCCGCCTCCGACTTGAAGATGTAGATCCCCGGCTGATCCGGAAGCTCACCGAGTCTGCGATGCAGGCCCGGATGGATCACCCCATCACCTTCAGACTGCGCAGCTCCCCGAGACGGTCGCGCAACACCGCGGCCTGCTCGAACTCCAGCCGCCGTGACGCCTGCTTCATCGCCTTCTCCAGGCGCGCGATGCGGCGTTCGAGGGGCATTTCGGGCGCGTCCTCACGCAGCAGATCCTCGACCGCCTGCTCGGCTGTCGCGCCGGCCTTGTGCAGGTAGTCCAGGTTGCTCATCTGGACCAGCGGACTGTGGACCTCCTTCAGGATGGACGCCGGTTCGATCCCGTGCTCCCGGTTATGGAGGTCCTGGATCCGCCGGCGCCGCGTCGTCTCCCTGAGCGACCGGTCGATCGAATCGGTGCGCCGGTCCGCGTAGAAGATCACCCGGCCGTTCAGGTTGCGGGCCGCCCGGCCGGCGGTCTGGATCAGCGACACCTCGCTGCGCAGGAAGCCCTCCTTGTCCGCGTCGAGGATCGCGACCACGGAGACCTCGGGGAGATCGAGCCCCTCCCGCAGCAGGTTGATGCCGACCAGGATGTCGAACTCGCCGCGCCGCAGCGCGGTCGTGATCTCGACCCGCTCCAGGGTGTCGATGTCGCTGTGGAGGTAGCGGACCCGCAAGCCGAGCTCGGTCAGGTACTGGGTCAGTTCCTCCGCCATTCGCTTGGTCAACGTGGTCACCAGCACCCGCTCGCCGCGCTCGATCGCCGCCCGCGACTCTTCCACCAGGTCGTCGATCTGGTTCGAGGACGGCCGCAACTCGATCCGGGGGTCGAGCAGGCCGGTCGGCCGGATCATCTGCTCCACCACCACGCCGCCGGTCCGCTCCAGCTCGAAGGCACTCGGCGTGGCCGACACGTAGATGCGCTGACCGCAACGCTCCTCGAACTCGTCGAACCGGAGTGGCCGGTTGTCCAGGGCGCTCGGCAGGCGGAAGCCGAACTCGACCAGGGTCTCCTTGCGCGCCCGGTCGCCGTGGTACATCCCATGAACCTGCGGAATCGACTGGTGGCTCTCGTCGACCACCAGCAGGAAGTCCTCGGGCAGGTAGTCCAGGAACGTCGGCGGGGCTTCCCCCGGCGCCCGGCCGGACAGGTGGCGCGAGTAGTTCTCGATGCCGGCGCACGAACCGAGCTCGCGCAGCATCTCCAGGTCGTAGCGGGTCCGCTGCTCCAATCGCTGCATCTCGAGCAGACGGTTCTCGCGTTCGAGGACGACCAGGTGCTCACCCAGTTCCTCCTCGATCGACGCGATGGCGCGCCGCATCCGCTCCTCCGGCGTCACGTAGTGGTTGCGCGGGAAGACCGGCACCTGGTCGACCTCCTCCAGCACCCGGCCCGTGATCACATCGAAACGGCAGATCCGGTCGATCTCGTCCCCGAAGTACTCGACGCGGATGCCCCGGTCGTCGTACGCCGGGAGGATCTCGAGCACGTCGCCGCGGACCCGGAAGCTGCCGTGGAACAGGTCGAGTCGGGTGCGCTCGTACTGCATCTCGGCCAGGCGCCGCTGCGCGCGCTCGAGCGGCAGTTCCGTTCCGCGCTCGAAGAACTGGAGCATCGAGAAGAAGACGTCCGGCGCGCCCAGGCCGTAGATGCACGATACGGACGCCACGACCAGCACGTCGCGGCGCTCGAAGAGCGAGATCGTCGCCCGCAGGCGCAGTCGGTCGATCTCCTCGTTGATGCTCGTTTCCTTCTCGATGTAGACGTCGGACTGCGGGACGTAGGCCTCGGGCTGGTAGTAGTCGTAGTAGGAGACGAAGTACTCGACCGCGTTGTTCGGGAAGAAGCTCCTGAACTCCTGGTAGAGCTGCGCCGCCAGCGTCTTGTTGTGCGACAGGACAAGCGTGGGCCGGTTGACTGCCTCGACCACCTTGGCGACCGTGTAGGTCTTGCCCGAACCCGTGACCCCGAGCAGCACCTGCTCGTGAACGTCATCCTTGAGACCCGCTACCAGTTCGGCGATCGCCGCCGGCTGATCGCCCTGCGGCTTGAACGGCGAAATGAGCTCGAACCGTCCTCCGGACCCATTCGTCGGCTCGAGGCCCCGGTGCAAGTCAGATCTCCGGAGAAGCGCCGGAAGCCGCGATCCGTTCGAGACGCTCGGTCAGGCGGCGCAGATCGTCGCTGTCGAGCAGTCCGCGCTCCGCCCGCCGCAGCGCGTCGGTGAGCGCCATCTGCAGCCGCCGGTTGTCGGCCGGCGTCGCCGGACGGGTCTTGTAGCGCTCGAGCACGGAATCAAAGGCCCGGTCGAGACGGTTGCGCTCTTCCGACGTGATGTCTTCAGGCAGTTCCTCCATGATCCGCGTGCGACCGAAGTCCAGTACGAACTCGAGCAGTTCGTCTGCCTGGGTCAGGGCCACCACCAATCCGACCCCCAGGACGACCGCGAGCAGTCCACATCCGGCCACGCCCGCGATCAGACAGCCACGCCGCGTCCGGCCCGGATCCCGCGGCCGCGCAGGCGACGGCTCGGGGAAGGGCTCCGGCAATGGCGGCAGGCCGCGCGGCTTCTCGGCTTCGGGACTCATGAGTCGGGCCGTATGATACGCGGGTGATGGCGGCGCCGCGGAACGCCCTGCAACCCGTGCTCGCATGGAGCTTGCGGCATTGGCGGTGGCTTACGCCCATCGTCGCGACCCCGGTGGCGGGCGTCCTGCTGGGAATCGGCGTCGCTGCGGCGATCGATCTGCCCCAGGTGGAGACCATCGCCGACCTGACGCCCAGCCAGATCACCCGGCTCCGGGACCGCCGGAACGAGGTCTTCCGGAGCTACTCCGTCGAGAAGCGGATCATGCTCGCCGAAGGCGAGGTGCCGGAGATCTTCGAGCGCGTGCTCCTGACCGCGGAGGACCGGAACTTCTACTCCCACGGTGGCTTCGACATCATCGGCGTGGCGCGCGCCACGGTGCAGAACTGGCGGCGGGGCGAGAGGTTCTCGGGCGCTTCGACGATCACCATGCAGGTGGCGCGAACGCTCTATCTCGACCGCGCCAAGGTCTGGAGTCGGAAGATCCGGGAGACCCTGTTCGCCGTCGAGCTCGAGAAGCGCCTGAGCAAGCAGCAGATCCTGACTCACTACTGCAACCTGACCTACTTCGGCCACGGCAACTACGGCCTCGAGGCCGCCTCCCGCTACTACTTCGGCAAACCGGCGGTAGAGCTGGACCACGTGCAGTCCGCCACCCTGGTGGCGATCCTGCCGGGCCCGAGCGTGTGGACGCCGTATCTGCGCCCCGAGGTCGTGCGCAGCCGCCGCAACGCGATCCTGCGGGTCGTGGCGGAGCGAGGCGTGATCACGAGGCAGCAGGCCGAGGAGGCGGCGACGCAGCCGCTGAACGTGGTCAAGCAGCGCGAGGCGAAGCCGATGGCCCCGTACTTCGCTGAACGGGTTCGCGTCGACCTCTACCGCACCTACGGCCAGAAGGCCCTCTACGAACGGGGCCTGCAGGTCAGGACGACCCTCGACCCCCGGATGCAGAACGCCGCCGAGCAGGCGCTGCGCCGGGGTCTGGTTCGGATCGACCGGCTGCGCGGCTACCGTGGGCCGGCGTCACGAGTCGACCAGGACGATCTTGAGGCGGACGATCTTGCCGAGACGGTTGGGGGTCTTCTCGCCGACTGGGTCGGATTCGAACCGGAGGTCGGCGCGTGGGCGCCCGGCCTCGTCCTTCGGCGCGGACGGCGCGAGGCGGAGATCCGTATCGGCGGGCACCGCTTCGTGCTCCATCCCGAGGGGTACGCGTGGACCCGGCGCGACGCGCCGCCCCTGGAGCGGGGCGACATCGCCTGGTTCGAACTCCGTCCTGCCGGAGAGGCGGAGTCGGACGGCGGAACCGATCCAGAGCAACCTCTTGCACTCGAACTCGTCCAGGCGCCGATCGTCGAGGGCGCCGCGCTACTGCTCGAATCGTCGACCGGCGCGGTGCGCGCGATGGTCGGCGGCTGGGACTACGAGCGGAGCGAGTTCAACCGCGCAGTCCAGGCCAGGCGCCAGGTCGGTTCGCTCTTCAAGCCCCTCGTCTTCGGCGCCGCGTTCGAGCACGGCTTCACCCCCGCCGACACTCTCTTCGATGCGCCGGTAGTGTTCGTGGGCGCCGACAACCTGCCGAACTACAGTCCCCGCAACTATTACCGGAAGTACCTCGGCGTCCTGACGCTGCGCAAGGCGCTCGAGAAGTCGATCAACGTCACGTCGGTCAAGCTCCAGGACATCGTCGGCCCCGACCGGGTGGTCGACTTCGCCTACCGGACCGGCATCCGTTCGCCGCTGCCGCCGTATCCGAGTCTGGCCCTGGGCGCCGCCGATCTGACGCTGCTCGAGGTGGCAACCGCCTACGCCACGATCGCCAACCTGGGCGTCCACGTCGAGCCGTACATGATCGAGAGCGTCGCGACCCGGGACGGCCGCGAGCTCGAGGCCCACGTGCCCCAGGCGTCGACCGTGCTGACCCCGGAAGTCGCGTACCTGCTGACCTACGTGCTCTCCGGCGTGGTCCAGCGGGGTACCGCCCAGTCTGCGAGGAGCCTCGGACTTGCCGCCGTCGCGGGCAAGACCGGCACCACGGACGGCTTCACAGACGCCTGGTTCGCCGGCTACACACCCAGGTACACGCTCGTGGTCTGGGTCGGCTACGACCAGCAGCAGCGCATCGGCCGCAACATGACCGGAGCGGCCGCGGCCCTGCCGATCTGGAACGAGATCCTGCGCCAGGGGATCGAGGACGGCTGGATCGATCCGCGCGCGACCTTCACCCGACCCAACCAGGTGCGCCTGGCGCGGATCGAGTACAACTCCGGCCTGCGCCCGGCGCGTCGCCCCGTGGAGCAGCACCTGATCGATGAAGCGTTCATCGCCGGCACTGAGCCGGTGCTGTCCTTCGACCCCGATACGCGGCCCATCTACGACCTTCCCTGGTACCAGCAGCGGGCCCTGTACGGCGAGCCGAAGGCCGGCGAGAACATGCCCGAGGACGTCACCGACTGGTCCCTGGTCAAGGACGCCTGGAAGGATGACGAGGAAGAAGAGTCCTGACTTGCAGCAGAACCGAGAGGTGCTTTCCGAGTCGGGCGGCCCAAAGTCACGGCACATTCGACGGCGCACCGGCCTCGGCGGTGGTGTCCTCGCGATCGCCGGTCTGAGCAGCCTCGCGTTCGCTCAGCCGACCTACGACGTGCTGCGGCGCGCACCCGAGTTCTTCGCCATTCGAGAACTCTCGATGAGCCACGTCGTGGCACTGATGGTCCTCCTCGCGGCCGGCCCGACCCTGGCGCTGTCCGCGCCGGCCGCGGTGGCCCGGCTGTTGCGGCCGGCCTGGATTCAACCGTCGGTCGCGGCGCCCCTCGGGCTTCTCGCGGGCGTGATCGGCCTGCAAGCCGCACACGGCCTGCCGCCGCTTGGCGCCGCGGTTCTTGCAACGGTCGTGTCTGGCGGGGCCATCTTCGCCTACGTGCGTTCGCGCGTCGCCCGTTCCTTCGCCATGCTGCTGTCGGCGGCCGTCATCGTGGCCCCCGCGATCCTGATCCTCGACCGCGACGTGAGGCGCAGTCTGGCCGATCCCCCACCGGTGGTTTCGGTCGCGGACACCGGCGCCCGGGCGCCGGTTGTCCTGGCGATCTTCGACGAGTGGCCGCTGATCTCGATCCTCGACGCCGAGGGCGCGATCGACCGCGAGCGCTTTCCCAATCTGGCGCGCTTCGCCGACCGGGCTACCTGGTATCCCAACGCTACGGCCGCCTCGAACATGACGAACCACGCGGTGCCCGCGATGCTGACCGGTTCGCCGCCCGAACGGGACCTGCTCCCGACGGCCGCCGACCACCCGGTCAATCTGTTCACTCTGCTCGCCCCGAGCCACGACCTGTTCGCCATGGAGCCGATCACCTCGCTGTGCCCACGCGACCTGAACCTGCTCGCACGGCCGACCGTTCCCTTCTCCCGCCGTCTCGGCCTGCTGGTGGCCGACCTCGGCACGGTTTGGCTCACCGTGACTCTGCCGGCGCCGTGGACCGAGGCGCTGCCGCCCGTTACTCAGACCTGGAGCGACTTCAACCGGGGCGGCTCAACGGCGGCGCCGACGACAGAGGCCGACCGGCAACTGGCCAGAGAGCAGCCCCATCGCCGAAACGCCAATCGAGTCAGCGACTTCCGCCGGTTCGTCGACGCGATCAGGCCACCCGGGGCGCGTCCGGGCCTCTACTTCACGCACACGTTGCTGCCGCATGCCCCGGCGGAGTATCTGCCGTCCGGCCGGAGGTACCGTGGCGGCGGAATCGCGGGTCTCGAAGACGGAATCTGGCCGGCGACTCCCTCGCTGATGCGGCGCCACCAGAAGCGCCACCTGCTGCAGGTCCAGTTCATGGACCGGCTGATCGGCGAGTTGATCGCGAAGCTGGAGGCGCTCGATCTGTTCGATCGAAGCGTGATTGCCATCGCCGCGGACCACGGCGCTTCGTTTCAGCCCGGCAGGCCGCATCGACACCCGGATCCGACAGACCTCACCGGGGGGCAGGTGCTGGACCTCGTCGCCGTGCCCATGATCGTCAAGGCGCCGTTCCAGGAGCGTGCCGAAATCGACGACAGCCCCGTTTCCGTCGTGGACCTTACGCCGCGCCTGCTCGACCTGGCCGGCGCTGCTCGAACCGGGGCCCCTCGCTCACCGGGCGGCGTTGAACCGCTGCTGTTCGGGGCAGCCGGCGCCGATGTCGAGGTACCGGCCGACCGCGATGGCTGGCGACACGCCAGGCTCGCGGAGCAGGCCGCCCTGCTGGGAGAGGCGAACGACCCCACCGCAATAGGCACGGTTCCCGAGTTGCACGGCGTTCCCGTCTCCCAACTGCCCCGGCGCGCCGGCGGAAGCAGGGTTCGACTCCTCGACCCGGACGCCTGGGACGACGTGGATCTCGAAGCGGCGACGTTGCCGGCTGTCGTCGTCGCCTTCTTCACCGAGGGGCAGGCGCCGCTCGACACGCCGGTGATCGTGGCGCTGAACGGAATCGTCGCAGACTCCGTTCTTCCCTACCGCGACGCGCGCGGCCGAGAGCAAATCCACGCGCTGCTGCCCGAGACGCTGTTCCGCGCCGGCGGCAACAAGGTCGAGCTGTTTCTGGCCTCGAATCGTCAAGGCAACCTGGAACTGGAACACCTTCAGCCGCCGCCGACCTTCGTCTTCGAAGTGGACGCCCAGTACCGGTTCGAGCCGCTGCGCAACTACCGGGGCCTGATCAGACACCTGCTCCGCCACTCGGTCAGCAACCCGGCCCAGGCGCCCAGCAAGCTGCGCGTGCTTGCGAACAGCCCCGAGCTTCGTGGACATCTCGTTGCGACCGTGCCAGAGCAACGCTTGGCGGGTGAGGACGTCCAGTACTTCGAGATCAGCGGCTGGACCTTGGACCGGGCGAACACCGGTCAGCGCAAGATGGTGGTCACCATCATCGGGGACCGGGCCATGACCGCCTTCTCCGGACCCGGGTCCGTGGACAGCGGCTTCAGCCTTCGAGCGGCGGCCGACCGCGAGCAGGTCGAGCGCGAGGGGATCGTCGCCTTCACCGTCGGTCGCCGGAACACGGCAACTCGCCTCCGATTCGCCTACCTTGCACTCGAACGCGGACGTGCCGGAAACGAGATCATGCCCATCTCGGACGGTAGCCGGCAGACCGTGCAGCCGCCCGGCGACATTCTCGTCGGCGCGGTGGATTCGGTGCACACAGTCGGCCGAACCACCCGGATTCGCGGCTGGGCGGCCGACCTCGACCGCGGAGAGGCGCCGCGCCGGATCGTCGTCTATCGCGACGGCAAGTTCCTGACCACCCTCGGGCACGCTAACCAGGAGCGTCCGGACGTGGCTGAGCACTTCAACGACCCCCGCCTCCTGCGGACCGGCTTCTCCGGCGAGGTGCCCGGCGGGCCCCTGCCCTCGGACTTTTCCCGGCGTCACCGCGTGTTCGCGGTCATGGCGCGGGGCGCGGCATTGGAACTGCCGGTCCTCCCGCCTTCCGGCACCGGTCGGTGATCACAGACTTCCGCAGGTCCGCGGCCGGTCGGCCAGCTAGCCGGGACGCACGCCGATCAGCGCGTAGTCGCGGTGGCCGTAGAGGAGGTCGTCGAGTTCGTCGCGGAGACGGTTGAGGCGGTCCGCCAGTTCCCGGGTCTGGCCGTGCAACCCATCGAGCGAGATCTCCGGCAGGCGCTCCTCTTCGGGATAGGGCCGCAGGTCGAGCCGTTCGATGCCGGCAAACCCGGCGCTCTCGTAGCTGGCGCGCAGCGTCTCCGGGTGAACCGGCCGCACGTGCGTCGGGTCGAGCCAGAAGCTGCGCGCGGTCACGGAGACCGAGAGCGGATTCGGCGTTTCGAGCAGGAGAAGCCCGCCGGGGCGCAGGGCCGCGAAGGCGAGCCGCACCAAGCGGTCGACCGCCTCCGGAGGCAGGTGCTCGATCACGTGAAAGGAGATGATTCCGCCTACGGATCCGGGCTCGACGCCGGCCAGGGCCTCCAGCAGATCGCCCTGCTCGACCCGCAAGCCCCGCTGGGAAGAGCGGCGCACCATGGCAGCGGAGGAATCGATGCCGCGACCCTCGACTCCCTCCTCCTGGAGGAGCGCCAGCGCCTCGCCGCGTCCGCAGCCAAGGTCCAGAACCGGCGCCGCCTCGCGGAGCCGCGGCAGATAGACCTGAATGCGCTGCCGGATCTCCTTCTCCCCGCCGCGAAACCGGTGCTCGAACGCCAGGTAGGAGGCGTCGGCCACGCTCGACCGAAGCGTCTGGGCCGTCTCGCCGCTACTGGCCAGGGCCGACCTCAGGAGCCCTGCGAGTTCATCCGCTTCTCGCCGGTATCGGTCCAGTTTCCGGTCGACGCGACCGAACAGCGCGTCGTCATGACGCATGACCTCGTCCAGGCCCTGGCGCAGGAAGTTCTCCAGGTGACTGGCCCGCCGATCCAGTTCCCCGAGCCGCTGCTCGAAGATCCGGTCGACCTCCTCCTGGTGATGCCGCCACTCCCGAAGCCCCTGGACGTGGCCCAGCAGGATGAGGTTGAAGACCCGCTGGCGCTCCCAGAGGTCATTCTGCGGCAGGTGGACGAAGGGACGCAGCAGCCGCTTGAACGCCACCAGAAACCGCCCGGCGAGGCCCCGGTGACTGCGAATCGGGAACGGAATGTCCCGATCCCAGAGGTGGCGCCAATCCTCGAGACGATGGGTCGGCCGCTCCCCAAGGAAGTCCTCGACTTCCGGGGGTCCGTTGTCTCCGCCCACCGTTTCACCGTCCCCGCTGACGGTGTGCTCGGACGCCCCGGTCGGGACATCCACTTCGCTGGAGAACCTAGGTCTCAGGCACGACCTCGACTGCAACTTCGGCAATCACTTCGGTGTGGAGGTCGACCCGCACGACATGATCACCCAACGTCTTGATGCCGCCCGTCAGGTCCACCATCCGGCGATGGACCTGGACGCCCTTGGCTGCGAGAGCCTCGACCACTTCCGTAGGAGTCACGGAGCCGTAGAGAGTTCCCGTCTCGCTGGCCCGCTTGGTGATCTTGAGCTTCAAGGCTGCAAGTTCGGCCGCCATCGCGGCTGCAGCCGAGCGCTCCGCCGCGTGCCGGGCGTCGAAGTTCGTGCGCTGCGACTCGAACCAGTGCCGGTTCGCCACCGTGGACGGCGCGGCGAACTCTTTCGGATACAAGTAGTTCCGTGCGTAGCCAGGCTTCACGTCGACGACTTCGCCGCGCCCACCGAGGCCCCTCATGTCCTGAAGCAGGATGACTTCCATCTTTGGTTCCTGCCGTTCAGTCCGTGATGTACGGAATCAGGGCCAGGAAGCGGGCGCGCCGGATGGCGCGGGCCAGCATTCTCTGGTGCCGGGCCGAGTTGCCCGAGATCCTGCGCGGCAGAATCTTCGCCCTCTCCGGCACGAAGGGCCGCAGGGTAGCGACATCCTTGTAGTCGATGTACTCGATCCCGTCAGCGGTGAACTTGCACACCTTGCGGCGGCGGAAGAAGGTCTTGCGTTTCGGCATTTTCTCGATTCCCCTTCTAGCTGCCAGTCTCGGCCAGGACCGTCGACTGGACCGGCACCTTGCCCTTGCTTGCCGCGCGCTTCAGATCAAGGTCCGTCCGCACCACCAGGTGGCGCAGGATGCGCTCGTTCTGGAGCATCCGCTGCCCGACCTCGGCAAGGCCGTGGTCGCCTCCGTCCGACTCCAGGTAGTAGATGTGGTACCGCCCCTCGGTGAACTTCCGGATCGGATAGGCGAGCCGGCGCTTACCCCAGGATTCTTCCTGGGTGATCCGGGTTTTGCCGTCCGCCACAAGCATCTCGGCGAAACCGTCGGTCAACTGCACCGCCTCCTCATCCGAGAGGCGTGGGTCCGCAATAAAGACCAGTTCGTATGTCCGTGTCAATCGTTCATCCTCGGTGCGGCGGTCGCGGTGGATCGAAGACGGAGGGCGAGGTTTGTCCGCGAGCGCATGGTGATGTTCGTCGGCTCCCAAGCCGTAACGAATCGGCGGCGGAATCTATCACGGCAGTCCGTCATAGGACGAGCAGGGGCGCGATGACCAGGGACACGACGGACATCAGCTTGATCAGAATGTTCAGGCTCGGGCCGGCGGTGTCCTTGAACGGGTCACCCACCGTGTCCCCAACCACCGCGGCCTTGTGCGCGTCGGAGCCCTTGCCGCCATGGGCGCCGGCCTCGATGTACTTCTTCGCGTTGTCCCAGGCGCCACCGGCGTTGGACATGAAGATCGCGAGCAGGACGCCGCTTGCCGTGACACCGGCAAGCACGCCCGCCAGCGCCTCGACATCGTAGAAGCCGACAGCGACCGGAACCAGGATGGCAAGCAGACCCGGCGCGACCATCTGCCGGAGCGCCGCGGCGGTGGAAATGTCCACGCAGCGGGCGTAGTCCGCTTTCGCCTCTCCTTCCATCAGTCCGGGAATCGTGCGGAACTGCCGCCGCACCTCCTCGATCATCTCGAAGGCAGCCTTGCCCACGGCCTTCATGGCCATCGACGAGAACAGGTAGGGCAGCATGGCGCCGATGAACAGGCCGCACATCACGCGCGGATTCACCAGGTCCATGCTCTCCAGACCGACGGTGGTCCGGAACGCCGCGAACAGCACCAGGGCGGTCAGCGCCGCCGAGCCGATCGCGAAGCCCTTGCCGATCGCCGCCGTCGTGTTGCCAACCGCGTCCAGCTTGTCGGTGCGCGCCCGCACGTCGGCGCCCAGATGGCTCATCTCGGCAATGCCGCCGGCGTTGTCGGCAACCGGTCCGTAGGCGTCTACGGCGAGCTGAATCCCCGTCGTCGACAGCATGCCGAGAGCCGCGATCGCGATGCCGTAGAGGCCCGCCTGAGAGTGGGCCACCAGGACCGCGGCGGTCAGAACGACGATCGGCAGCGCCGTCGACTGCAACCCGACGGCCAGACCGCCGATGATGTTCGTGGCGCTACCGGTCAGGCTGTTCCTGGCGATGCTCTGTGCCGGCGCCTTCGACTCAGCCGTGTAGTACTGCGTAATCAGGCCGATCAGGAGGCCAGCCACAAGGCCCGCGACTGTGGCCAGGAAGACTCCCATGAACCCGAACTCCTGGCCCTCGACGACGTACCGGGTCTCCCCCAGCAGCCAGCGGGCCGTGAACCAGGTCACGACCAGCATGATTCCGGCGGCCGCGAAGGTGCCCAGGTCCAGGGCGTGCTGCGGGTTGCCCCCCTCCCTGGTGCGCACCAGGAAGGTCGAGGCAAGCGACACGAGGATGCCGAGGCCGGCCAGAAGCATCGGCAGGAGGATCAGATTCGGTGTGAACTCCTCGCCCGCAAGGGTCGTGGTGCTGACTCCGAGGACGAGCGTGCCGACGATCGCGCCGACGTAGGACTCGAACAGGTCGGCGCCCATGCCGGCCACGTCGCCGACGTTGTCGCCAACGTTGTCCGCGATCACCGCCGGGTTGCGGGGGTCGTCCTCGGGAATACCCGCTTCGACCTTGCCGACCAGGTCGGCGCCGACATCGGCGGCCTTGGTGTAGATGCCGCCGCCGACGCGCGCAAACAGCGCGATCGAGGAAGCGCCGAAGGAGAAGCCGGTCAGCACCGTCACCACCTGCCCCAGAGAATCGTTGTCGGCGCTGCCGAACATCGAGGCGTAGAGCAGGTACAGCAGCGACAGGCCCAGGATGCCGAGCCCTACCACCGCGAAGCCCATCACCGCGCCGCCCGCGAAGGCAACCGCCAGGGCCCGGTTCAGGCTGGTGCGGGCGGCCGCGGCGGTCCGCACGTTGGCGGAAGTCGCGACGCGCATGCCGAAGAACCCGGCCAGACCCGAACAGAGAGCGCCGCCGAGCACGGAAACCCCGATCCAGGCGGAGCTGCCCGCGCGGTCGGAATTGACAAGCGCCAGCAGAGCCGCAGCCAGGAGGACGAAGATCCCGAGGATGCGGTATTCGCGGCCCAGGAACGCCATCGCGCCATCGCGAATGTGGCCCGCGATCTCAGCCATCGTGCTGTCGCCGGCATCCTGCCGGTTGATCCACCGGCTCCGCAGAAAGGCGTAGATCAGAGCCGCCGCGCCGCTAGCAGGCAGCAGGTAGTAAATGATGTCCACTATCCGTTTCCCCTCATCCGTTGGTCTACGTTCATCCGTCGCACACGTTCATCCGTTGTACTCGTTCATGGTGATGTCGACGCCGCGGTCGACCCAGCTCAGGACGCAGTCGGCGGCGCGGCGCACCATGCGCTTTGCCGTTTCGGCTTCCCCGCCGGCGAAAGGAGCGAGCACGAAGTCCGTGAGCCCCGCTTCAATGCCAGCCGACCTCTCATCCGCTTGTTCCGCCTCGTCCGTCGCGATGCCCAACCTCAGCCGGGGCACCGCCGTGGTGCGCAGGTTCTCGATGATCGACTCCATTCCACGGTGGCCGCCCGGACTGCCCCGGCCGCGAAGGCGCAGCCTTCCCAGGGGCAGATGGACTTCGTCGTAGACGACCAGGATGTTTTCCGCAGCATAGCCATTCCGTTCACTGAGGCAGCGCGCGCTGTAACCGCTGCGGTTCATGTAGATCTGCGGAGTCGCCAGGTCGACCGGGCCGGCGGCGGTCCAGAGCGCGCCGCAAACCTCCAGGCCTGGACGGACGTCCAGTCGCCGTGCCAGTTCCTCGACAACGCGAAAGCCGAGGTTGTGTCGGGTGTCGGCGTAGCGCTCTCCCGGATTACCGAGGCCGAGGACGAGTCGCGTGCTCTCGCTATTCGTCCCCATCCTCCGATTCGGCCTTCCCACCCACCATCTCGGGCTCGTCGGTGAAGGCTTCGAGCAGTTCGTCCTCGTCGGATACCTCTTCGTCCTCCTCCGCGATTCTCGGGGCGGCAACCGACACGATGACGCGTTTGTCGTCCTCGTCGAGCCGCACTGCGTCGGGGAGCACGAGCTCGCCGGCCTCCACATGCTGGCCAATGTGCAGCGCCGAAACATCGAGTTCGATCGAAGACGGAATGTCGCCGGCCAGGCAGGTGACCGCGATCTCGCGGGTGATGAACTCCACCAGGCCGCCCTCGGTCTTGACCCCTTCGGGGCTTCCGGTCAGCGCGACCGGCACCGCGACCTGGACTTCCTGGTCCATCTTCACGCGCTGAAAGTCGATGTGGACCAGCGCACCGGTCAAGGGGTTCCACTGCAGGTCGCGGATCATCGAGTGGCGCGTGCGTTCCGTACCCTCCAGTTGGAGCAGGAAGACGGCATTCTCTCCGCCTTCCCGGATCAGACGCAGCACGCTCTTGCCGTCGACCCGGATGGCGGCCGAATCGGCGTCGCCGCCGTAGACCACGGCCGGGATCTCGCCCGCTGCCCGCAGACGGCGGTTTGCGTTCTTTCCGGTCTGCTCACGCAACTGGACAGTGACTGTGGGTTCGCTCACTTCGAGCTCCTTGTCGTGACGAACAGCTCAGACGAAGAGGGACGTCACGGAGCTGTTGTCGTGGATTCTGCGGATCGCCTCGCCGAGCAGGGCCGCGACGCTGTGGGGACGCAGCCGTGTGCTCCGGGCGAGCTTGTCCTCGAGCGGCGTCGTGTTGGTCACCAGGACGCCCTCGAGTTTCGAGTTTTCGATTCGTTCGATCGCGGAGGCCGAGAGAACGCCGTGTATCCCGGCGGCGAAGATCCTCCGCGCCCCTTGGGCAGCCAGCGACTCGACCGAATTCAGCAGCGTGCCGCCGGTGTCGATGATGTCGTCGAGGATCAGAAGGTCCCGTCCCTTCACGTCGCCGATCACGTTCATCACCTGGGCCTTGTTCGCGGCCACCCGTCGCTTGTCGATGATGGCGAGTTCCGTGTGCAGACGCTTGGCGATCGCTCGCGCCCTCGCCACGCCTCCGGCGTCCGGGGCCACGATCATCAGATCGTCGATGCCGAGCGCCCTGATCGCGTCCAGAAGAACCGGCGCTGCGAACAGGTGGTCGACGGGGATGTCGAAGAAACCCGAGATCTGGGGCGCATGAACATCCATCGTCAGCAGCCGGTCGGCGCCGGCAGCCGTGATGACGTCCGCCACCAGCTTGGCGGTGATCGGCACTCGCGGTTTGTCCTTCTTGTCCTGGCGGGCGTACCCGTAGTACGGAATGACGGCTGTTACCCGCGCCGCCGAGGCCCTCTTGACCGCGTCCAGCATGATGAGCAACTCGACGAGGTTGTCGTTGACCGGAGGGCAGGTCGGCTGCACGATGAACACGTCGGTACCGCGAACGTTCTCCTGGATCTGGCAGAAGAGCTCGCCGTCGGCGAAGTTGTAGGCCGTGACCTGGCCCGGCACCATGCCCAGATAGCTGCAGATCTCGTTCGTCAGCGCCGGGTGCGCCCGGCCCCCGAAGATCTTCAGCTCCGTGTACATGGCCCGCTCGACGTTGTTGGCGTGGACGGTCATGAGGGAGAGTAGGGCCGGCGCATCCCCGTGGTTGGGGCGGGAGGATTCGAACCCCCGATAGCGAGATCCAAAGTCTCGTGCCTTACCACTTGGCGACGCCCCAGACGGGCCGGCGGATTGTACATGAAGCGACGGCAAAGGGACGCTCGAAGGCAAACCCCGGCAATGTCGTCAGGGATTCGATGCCGCACCGCGGTTCCCAGGCAGGGTCGAGGTTCGGAACAGGCGCACGTCCAAGCCTGCCAGCGCGCGCTCGGCGCCCTTCCAGCTCCCGATCCCGAACACCGCGCCGCCACTGCCGGAAACCTGGGGACCCCGGTCCGACTCGTCGAGCGAAGCGTCGCGGAGGGCGAGGAGCAACCGGTCCACCTCCGGATGGCGCCGCCGGACAACCGCTTCCAGGTCGTTGCCCCGGAGCCACAGGGCGGCCTTGCTTCGCGCCGTCGGCGGCGGCAGCAGTTCCTCTTCCCGGGGCCCTGTCGCTGACGCCGGGGTCCGGCGCCAGCGCCGGTACACCTCAGCGGTGGACACCTCCACCGCCGGCGCAGCGACGACCACCGGCGCCGCCTCAACATCCCGCAGAGCCTGCAGCTTCTCACCCCGGCCGGTCGCCAGCACCGTCCCGCCGACCAGGAAGAAGGGCACGTCCGAACCGACCGCGGCGGCCGCGGCGCGGAGACCCTCGGGACTGAGCGGTTCGCCCCAAAGTTCCTGCAGGGCGGCCAGGGTCCCCGCCGCGTCGCTGCTGCCGCCACCCAGGCCGCTGCCGGCCGGAATACTCTTCCTCAGTTCGAACCGGACACCCCGCGCTGGCTCGCCGACGGCCTCGAAGAACGCTCGTGCCGCCGCCAGCACGAGGTTCGAGTCATCGGTCGGCGCCCCGCCCCCGGGCACTTCGAGGCTCATGGGCTCAGTCGGGTCGATCCGGCGCACCGTCAGCCGGTCGCAGAGATCGACCGTCTGCAGCACGGTCGAAATCGCGTGGTAGCCGTCGCGGCGCCGGCGATGAACCCGCAGACTCAGGTTGACCTTGGCGGGACACGCCAGGCTGACCTCCGTTTTCATCGGGCGCCGGGACCGGAGTCGCAGGCCCCTGGCACGAAGCCGTCCGGCACTTCCGGCGCCGGCAGCGAACCTTTCAGGTCCCTTGCCGGCTTTTTCTGGCGCCAATGCAGCTCCAGCCCGTTCTCGGGCTCGACCAGCCGCGACATGCCGGCGGCGTCGAGCCTCCACGAGGCCCTCGTCTCAGCGCCCCGGTGCAGAGTCCAACGGCGCGGCCCGCCCGCGGTCGTCACCGCCGTCCAGCGCCGGTTCCAGCGGTCCTCGAAGTCGAGCTCGACGGCGCCCGAGCCGGCGGCCGCTGCCGCCTCGGCGGTTCCTCGGTCGAGCGGCGGCGCTGGCAGTCGCCGCAGCAGCAGCGCGGCGACCGCCCCGGCAGGCACCGGACCCAGGGACAGGGCGGGAATCTCCAGGTCGCCGCGATACCGGCAGAAGGTCCGCTCACGCACCCACAGAACCAGGGCGCTGTCCTCCTGAACGTTGAGGTCCCACCATCGGCGCCCCAACCGGTCCGAGGCCTCCACGTGAAAGCGGTCCGGCGACTCGAAGCGCAACACGAGGCGCAGCGTTCCGTTGCCCTCCGGGCCGCGGTACTGCATCTGGACGATTCGCTGGGTCCGCCACTCCGCCTCGGGAATCTCCCACGGCAAGGCAACCGTGGCCGCGCCGGGACCTCCGGCAGGCGGAAGATCGCGATTCGAGCCGGCACTGGCGCAGCCCATGAGCCAGAGCAGACTCAGCAGCAGCGCCGCGTACCGCTTCGCAGGCGTCAGTGGGCGGCTAGCGCCGGGACAGTTCACCCAGCTTGCGGCGCACGGCTTCAACGTTTTCCTCGTCGTTGATCGCCAGTGCATTCTCGTAGACCTCCCTGGCTCGCCGCGTGTCCCCGAGCGCAACGTAGACATCGCCGAGATGCTCCAGGACGGTGGAGTCCTCCGGCACCAACTGTTGCGCCCGCTCCAGTTGGCTACGGGCCGCTTCGAATTCACCCAGCCGGAACAGAGCCCAGCCCAGGGAGTCGACGTAGGCGCCGTTGTCCGGTTCGAGGGCCACCGCTCGGCGTACGAGTTCAAGCGCCTGCTCCAGGTTCTCGCCGTTGTCCGCCCACATGTAACCCAGGTAGTTCATCGCGGTGCTGTTCTCGGGCTGGATATCGAGCACCGCCTGGAACTGCTCGGCCGCCTCGTCGAAGCGGCGGGTGCGCTCGTACGCCTCGCCGAGTTGGAACAACAGACCCGCGCGAAGAGTCTCCGGGTCAAATTCCAGGCCGATCTCGGCGCCGCTGTCGACCCGGACGATCGCTCGCTCGATCAGGGGTGCGGATTCCGCGAACCGGCCCCGGAAGCGCCAGAAGTCGGCGATCCCGATCAGTTGCGCGACGTTTCCAGCCACCGCAAACCGATCGAGAACGCGGACGGCGAGGCGCTCCTCATCGAGGTCGACGTAGATCCCGGCCTTCCTGTGGAGCGCCTGCGCGTCCGGTTCGCCGTTCTCCCCGTCGCGCAGCAGCCGCTCGGTAGCCACCGTGTCACGCCGGAGGAGGGCCATCGCGCGCCGCTTCCTGCCCGACTCCGCCAGCAACTCCGCCTGACTCAGCACGAGTTCCACCGACTCGCCCCGCCGCTCTTCTTCGGCCTCCAACTCGGCGAGGGCCTGTTCCGTTTCGCCCGACCGCCGCAGCGCCTCGACCAGGAGACCGAGACCGAAGTCGGCCGTATCCCGGCCCTGCTCCGTAGTCCGGTCGGCCCGATCGACCATGCTCCGCCCGATCTGGCGGAGCCGCTCCCACTCGTCCGCCGCCATCAACTGGCGCACGAGTTCCCTCAGAACCTGCGGCTCGTCGGGCTGTTCCCTGCGCAGACCTTCGAGCAGGTCGATCGCGTCCCGCCCCTGGCCCGAGGCGCCCAGGATGCGAGCCTCCAGAAAGCGGGCGCCCGGGTTCCGGCGGGCGGCGCGCGGAAGCTCGCGCAGACGCCGCAGGGCCTCGCCGAGATCTTCCGTCCGCTGATCGGGCGTTCGCCCGCGAGACATGGCGCGCCGGTAGTACTCCTCTGCCAGCGCTCCCCGAACGGGGACGCTGTCGGAGACCTCCGCGGCCAGACCCTCCAGCATCTCGATCGCCCTGGTGTGGTTTCCCTGCCGGCTTTCCGTCCCCGCCAGCTCCAGCCGCTCCTCGACCGAGAGATCGTCGAACCGCAGCATGTCGGCCTGGACCTCCTGGGCCCGGTCGTCCTCGCCGGCCTGCCTCAGAGCATTGACCAGCATGTGCTGCAGTTGACGGTTGCCGTTGTGGTAGCTGACCAACTCTTCGAGAACCGCTGCCGCTTCCTTGTGCTGCCCCAGCGCCCCTTGAATCTGGAACAGGAACAGCATGCCGTCGATGTCGCTCGGCGCCAGTTCGCGCAGCGCCTTCAGCGCTTCCAGGGCGCGGTCCACCGCTGCCCGGTCGCGACCGCGGTCGGAAAGCTGCATCTGGATCCGCCCGTATCTGCGCAGGACGTCGACATCATCAGGCGCATTCCGGTACGCGACCGCCAGGTGTTCCGCGGCCTCGTCGAACCGCTGGAGCTGACTCAGAAAATCGGCAAGCCCGACCCTCAGAAAGGCCGCCTCCGGATCCATGGCCACCGCCCGCTCGAAGAGCTCCAGCGCCTCGTCGGTCCGGCCGGGCTCGCCGGCCAGCATGCGGGCGGCCGCGAACAGGAACGGACCGCTGTCGGCGACCGGTTCGGCGGCCTCCTGTGCGGCCGTGCCGGATGCTCCCAGGCAGAGCAGCACCAGCGTCGCCACGGCGGCGCGGCGACGCCACATCGGTGGTGTCGACGATGCCGGGTTGAGTCCTGCGGAGTCCATGGCGCCGCCAAAGGTTAGCAGTCCCGGCGACTTGTTCTCTGCGGATACGCGGCCGTGTGACGCCTTTACGGAAAGGGCCGGTGCGCGCTAGAATCACCGGTCCACGGCCAACCGCGCAGCGGTGTTCGGCGTTCTGCCCGCAACCCGCGCCCGCAACACCGGCTGACGGCTCTGAGGAGGCGCTCCACATGATCAAGGCGGACATCGTGAACCGGGTCGCTGAGCACTCGGATCTTCCCCGCGTCAAGGCCGCGCATGCGGTCGACACGATCCTCGGCGCCATGAAGAACGCCCTCGGCGACGGCAAGCGGATCGAGCTCCGCGGCTTCGGCGTCTTCCAGGTCCGCAGCCGCAAGCGCGGCGTGGGGCGCAATCCGAAGACCGGCATCGAGGTGACGATCGCTCCCGGCAAGACCGTCCGCTTCAAGCCCGGCAAGGAACTCAAGAACCTCTAAGGAGGCTGCGCCCCTCCCGCGAGCGCATCAGGTGGCGGGCGGGAACCCGGGTGGCGCGAACGCGCGTCACCCGCGAACCAGTCCGAGCGCTCGTCATCGAGCGCTCGGAGGGCACTCCAGCACGAACGTCACCGGCCCGTCGTTCACAAGATCCACCCGCATCCGGGCGCCGAAGCGGCCGCCTTCGACGACCAGCCCCGCCTCTTCCAGCCGCCTGCGCAAGCCGGCCAGCAACGGCTCGGCCACCTCTGGACGCGCTGCCCGGTCGAAGGAGGGACGTCTTCCCTTCCGTGTCGAGGCCGCGAGCGTGAACTGCGACACCAGCAGGATCGCGCCGCCGGCCTGCCGCAGGTCCAGGTTCATCCTTCCCCGCTCGTCATCGAAGAGGCGGAGACCGGTCAACCTGGACGCCGCGGCCGCCACCTGATCCTCGCCGTCGCCGACTTCCACTCCCGCCAGCACGAGCAAACCGCCGTCGATCCGACCGACGGTCCGGCCGTCGACCGTCACCGACGCCGAACTGACCCGCTGCACGACCAGGCGCACGGCCGAACCATAGCGCCGGCACGGTACCGGCGCACGCTTGCAACCGTTACGATCAACCAGCGACGCCCCGGACCCGAGCTCCGTACAAACAGGCGAGAGACACGATGCCGGTCGTGCCGCCGAGACTTCCCCGCCCAAGACAAACCGACGCTCCCTACCGAACCACCAGAAAGGACGACTCTCCCGACATGCTGAACCACGTGATCCTGATCGGCAACCTGGGCCGCGACCCGGAACTCCGCACGACCCAATCCGGCCAGACGGTCGCCAACCTGAGGCTTGCCACGAGCCGACGTTGGACGGACCGCGACGGCAACCGCCAGGACGAGACCGAATGGCACACGATCGTGTGCTGGGGCCGCCAGGCGGAAGTGGCCGGCCAGTACCTGACCCGAGGCAAGCTCGTCTCGGTCGAGGGCCGCCTCCAGACCCGCTCCTGGGAGGACAAGCAGACCGGCCAGAAGCGCTACGCCACCGAGATCGTGTGCCGCAACTTCCAGATGCTCGGCGGCCGCGGCGACAGCGGCGGACAGCCCGGCCAAGGCCAAAGCCCTTCGACTCCAGCCGAGCCCGCTCCCCAGGACGCCGGCTTCGACCCGGCCGGCGGCGACGACGACATTCCCTTCTAGGAGTACTCGCCGCGTGCACGCGGCGCTGCCGCGCAGGGAACTGGCCGCGGACTGCATCCGCATGTTCCACGCAAGGCTGCGCCAGGAGAAGCTGGCTACCGTCGGCCGGACCGCGAGGTCTCCGGCGGCTTCGCGCCGGACTTGAGCCGGTCCTTGAGGGTCTGCACCAGGTTCAGTGCGGCCACGGGCGTCAACTGGTTCACGTCGACGACTCTCAGCGCCTCGACCACCGCTTCGTCCTCGCCGGCCCACAGGGCAAGTTGGTCGGGTCCCTGGTCCGGCGGCGCGCCGGCCGCGCCGTCCACCACGCGCGGCTTGCCGGAGAAGCCGTACTGCTGCGACTCGACGTTGGCCAGCACGGCTGCCGCGCGCTCGATCACCTCCGCCGGCACCCCCGCCAGACGCGCGACGTGCAGCCCGTAGGACTTGTCCGCGCGGCCGGCGGCGACCCGGTGAAGGAACAGGATCTGGTCCTGCCACTCCTTCACCGCCATGCGCCGATTCGCGACCCGCGCGAGGGTTGCCGGCAGACCGGTCAGCTCGTGGTAGTGGGTGGCAAAGAGCGCCAGGCAACCGTTGTGCTCGTGCAGGCGTTCGATGATCGCCCAGGCCAGCGACAGCCCGTCGTAGGTCGAGGTGCCGCGGCCGACTTCGTCGAGCACCACCAGGCTGTCGCGTGTCGCGTGGCGCAGAATGTTCGCGGTCTCAACCATTTCCACCATGAAGGTGGATTCGCCCCGGGCCAGGTCGTCGCTGGCGCCCACGCGGGTGAAGATGCGGTCGACCAGACCGATCTCGGCGCTCTGAGCAGGCACGAAGCTGCCGGCGTGGGCCATGAGCACGATCAGCGCCGCCTGGCGCAGATAGGTCGACTTGCCGCCCATGTTGGGACCCGTGAGTAGGACGATCTGCTCCTTTTCCCAGTCCAGTACGACATCGTTCGGAACAAAACCCGAGGCGCCCCGCACCGCCGCCGCCGACCGTTCGACCACCGGATGCCGCCCGTCGCGGATCTCGATCCGGCCCCCGGACGCCAGCATGCGCGGCCGCACGTAGTCGTATCGGCCGGCCGCCTCCGCCAGCGCGATCAGGCAGTCGATCTCCGCCAGAACGCCGGCCAGTTGCAGGAGCCGCGGGGCCTGCTCTGCAGCCTCCGTCCGCAGCCCCTCGAACAACTGCGCTTCCAGCGCGAGCTGGCCGCTCTCGGCGCCGAGAATCTGCTGTTCCAGGGTCTTCAGTTCGTCGGTGACATAGCGTTCGGCATTGGTCAGCGTCTGACGGCGCACATAGTGCTCGGGAACCCGATCCTGCTGGGTTTTCCGCACTTCGAAGTAGTAGCCGAAGACCCGGTTGTAGCCGACCTTGAGCGTCGCAATGCCGGTCGCCTCGCGTTCCTGGGCTTCGAGACGGGCGATATGCCCCTTGCCGTCCCGCGCCAGCGACCGGAGCCGGTCCAACTCCGCGTCGACGCCACCGGCGATCACGCCGCCCTCGGTCAAGGAGCCGGGCGTTTCAGCCAATACCGAGTCCAGCCTCGAACGGAGTTCGGGCAGCGCATCCACCGCGGCGAGACGCTCCAGCAGCTCCGCCTGAAGCCCGTCAAGGGCCCCCAGCACGGACGGCGCCTCGCGCAGGGTGTCCCGCAGCGCCCCCACCTCCCGCGGTGCGATCCGCCCCAGCACCGCACGCGAGGTCAGCCGCTCCAGATCGGCAATCCGCTTCAACCGCGACCGGAGCGCCTCGCGCCGGGCGATCTGCGAGAGCAGCACCGCCACCCCGTCGTGGCGGTCGCCGAGCGCCGCCAGGTCGCGTAGAGGCCGGCTCAACCAGCGTCGCAGCATGCGCGCCCCCGGGCCGGTAAGCGTCAGGTCGAGCACCTCGACCAGGGTCCGGCCCGCCTGGTGCTGGAGGTGACGGAAGACCTCCAGGTTGCGCAGCGTCGTCTCGTCCAGCACCACGCACCGATCGTCGTGCTGCACCTCCAGCCCGGCAATGTGGTCGATGTCGGACCGGGCCGCGCTGCGGGCGTAGTCCAGGACCAGGGCCGCCGCGGTCACCGCGGCCTCCCCCTCCACCAGGCCGAACCCGCGCAGGTTCTGGACTCCGAACTGCCGCCGCAGGGCGCGCTCGGCCGACGCCGGCCGCGGAACCTGGGCCTCGTCGACCTCGGTGTGGGAAGGGCCGGCACGGCCGATCCAGGCCGGTAGATGTCCATCGGGGTCGGCCCCGCCGGCCTCGAAGTCGGCAGCGCAGGTGAGCACTTCCCGGGGGGCCAGCCGTTCCAGATCCTCGACCGCCTGCCCCGCGTCCGGCCAGCGCCGCACGAAGAACTCGCCGGTCGAGAGATCGAGAAACGCGCCGGCGCCGGAGGCCCCATCGAAACGGATTCCGGCCAGGAAGTTCGGGCTGGCCTGATCCAGCATTTCAAGGTCGCTGATCGTGCCCGGCGTCACGATCCGGGTGACCTCCCGGCGAACCAGACCCCGGGCCTCCGCCGGGTCCTCGACCTGGTCGCACACCGCCACCTTGTACCCGGCGTCCAGCAACTTGCCGATGTAGGCGTCGACCGCGCGGTGGGGTACGCCGCACATGGGCGCCTCGCTGGCCGTACCTTTCTGACGCGCGGTCAGGGCCAACTCAAGCACCGGCGCCGCGGTGACGGCGTCCTCGAAGAACATCTCGAAGAAGTCGCCCATCCGGTACAGGAGGATGGCGTCGGGATGCTCCGCCTTCACTGTCAGGTAGTGCCGGAGCATCGGCGTCATTGCCGAGAGCTTCCGGCCCGCCGCGGCTGAACCCGAGGCGGACGCCCGCGACTTCTCTGGGTCCTCTGCGCTCCTCTGTGACACGGGCGACCGCCAGTATATTGAGCGGCATGGCGCCGCTGCTTGCACTCGACACCGGCTCGGCCATCGTCAGCGTGGCGGTCGGGGAGCGGGACCGGTTCGAAACGCTGTCCGCGCCCCAGGGCCGTTCGTCGCGCGAACTGATCGCGATGATCGACGAACTCCTGACCCGCGCCGGCATGGAACCACGGGATCTGTCGGGCATCGGGGTGGCTCGCGGACCGGGGAGCTTCACCGGCCTGCGCGTGGGACTGGCGACCGCGCTGGGGCTCCATCAGGCCTCGGGGGTCAGGGCGGGCGGTGCATCCACGTTCGAGATCCTGGCCGCGTACTACTTCGAGCGGGTCGAGGATGGCGCCACGGAGGTGGCGGCCGTCATCGACGCCCTCCGTGAACGCTGGTACACCCAGCCCATGCGGCTGGATGAGCACGGCAGGGTCGGAGCGGCCGGCCCACCGGCAATCAGGGACCTCGCCGCCCTCGTCCACGACCGGCTGCCGCTCGTCGGACACGGTGTCTCGCGGCTTGCCGCCCCGGCAGGCAGCATCGAGCCGTCCGAACTGGCGCCGACCCTGCTGGGGCTCATGGCGGACGGCGCCCTCGGCTGGGATGGCGGCGCGCTGACCGAGCCGCTCTACCTTCGGTCGCCGGCCACCAGTCCGCCACGGGCTGCTAGGCTGGCGCCAAGACTTGCCGAACCCAGGGACAACAATGAAGGGAGGCGCGTACCGAATGAGCGATGACGCAGTCAAGGAAGAGCTTCTGGCTCAGGAGGGTGAGTTCCGCAAGCTCCATGACGAGCATCAGGCATGTGAGAGCCAACTCGAAGAACTGGTCGGTCGCCCCGTCCTCTCGCCGATCGACCACTCCGAGGCCAAGCGCATCAAGCTCCACAAACTCGCCCTCAAGGACCGCATGGAGTCGATCATCCGGTCCTACGCTCTTCAAGCCGCCCAGTAGCGCGGTTCAACTGCGTCCCCTCTTTCCGTTCCGCACCCCGGCAACGGTGGAACTGAACGGATGAAGTTCGCACGGGAAGCCTGGCCCTTTGTGCTGCCGTTCCTGGCCGCGGCCGCCGTCTTCTGGCTGGTCGGGATTCTCCCGGCTGCGGTTTCGATGACTGTGCTCGGCCTGCTGATGCTTCTCTTTTTCCGCGATCCGAAGCGAAACTACGACGGCCCACCCGACGTCGTTCTCGCGCCTGCCGAGGGTACGGTCACCGCGGTCGAGGTCATCACCGACAGCGCTCTCGGAGACGAAACGTGGCGCCGCATCTCGATCTTTCTGTCAGTGTTCAACGTGCATACACAGAAGACGCCGGTCGAGGGGGTCGTGATCGGCAGCATCGCCACACCAGGCAAGAAGCTGCCGGCGTACCGCAAGGAGGCGGGCGACGTGAACGAGAACCACCTGACCCTGCTCCGGCGCACCCACGGCGACTTGATTGCGGTGCGCCAGATTGCCGGTCTGGTCGCGCGGCGCGTCGTCTCCCGCCTGCAGGCCGGTCAACGAGTGACCCAGGGCGAACCCCTGGGCCTGATCAAGTTCGGCTCCAGAGTCGACGTGTTCGTGCCGATGTCCTACGACCCGCTGGTCGAGAAGGGACAGCGCGTGATCTCCGGTGAAACGCCGATCGCCATGCCCACGGATCCATCGACACCGCCGCCCGGCGACTTCCCCGTCAGGAGACCGTCGGCCCGCTCCTCCGCCGCTCAATGACCTGGAAACGGCCCAGAAGGAGCGCCAGGCCCCTGCGTGCGGGGGCCAACGCCGCATCGACGACGAGATCGTCGACCTCACCGCCCAGACCCCTGCGCGCCGGGGCCTACCTCATCCCCAGCCTGTTCACGACGGCGAACATGCTGCTCGGCTTCTACGCCCTGCTGGCCGGGTTGGAAGGACAGTTCCGGACCGCGGTCCTGATGATCTTCGCGGCCGCCGTGCTCGATACCCTGGACGGCCGGATCGCCCGCCTGACCGGTACCGCGAGCCCCTTCGGCAGGGAGTACGACTCGCTCGCCGATCTGGTCTCCTTCGGCCTCGCGCCCGCCCTGCTCTGCTACCTCTGGGGCCTGGACGAACTCGGCCGGGTCGGCTTCGCGGCGCCGGCCGTCTACCTGCTCTGCAGTGCGGCCCGGCTCGCCCGCTTCAACGTCAGCCGGCGCACCAGCGACCCCGCGTACTTCATCGGTCTGCCGGCGCCAGCGGCAGCCGGCGCCATCGGTTCGATCCTCTTCTTCGTCGACACCAGGGGCGACTCCTTCGTTCTGCAACTCGCGGTTCTCGGCGCCCTGGTCATGGTCGGTCTGCTATCGGTTTCCACGTTCCGCTACCTCAGCTTCAAGGAGCTCGACTTCCGGCGGCGGCGAAGTTTCCGCGTAGTGCTGGTGATTGCCTCCATCGCAGTTCTGGCCCTGATCCACATCGGCCTCTTCTTCCTGGTCGGCGCCTGGAGTTACGCGCTTTCGGGGCCGACGGTCTGGCTGGGAGGGAGGTTGCGCCGTCGCCGCCGGTCCACCCGTACCGGGCACGAGCCTGCTGCCGACCCCTAGGCCGCTGGCGGCCGGCGCCCCGCTGCTACGCTCCGCGGCCCATGACGACTGCCTCCCCCAGCAACCACCATCGCCTCTCCATCCTCGGCTCGGGACCGGCCGGTCTCACCGCGGCCCTCTACGCCGCGCGCGCCGATCTCGCTCCCCTGGTCCTCGAGGGCAGCCAGCCCGGCGGCCAGTTGACCATCACGACCGACGTCGAGAACTACCCGGGCTTCCCACAGGGCATCATGGGACCCGAACTGATCGAACAGATGCGGGCCCAGGCCCAGCGCTTCGGCGCCGACACCCGCTTTGAGACCGGCATGGCCGTCGACCTGAACGAGCGGCCGTTCCGGATCGAGACGGACGGCGGTGAGTACGTCACCGACGCCCTGATCATCGCCACCGGCGCCTCGGCCCGCCAACTGGGCCTCCCCTCGGAGGCGGAGCTGATGGGTTACGGCGTCTCGGCTTGCGCCACCTGCGACGGCTTCTTCTTCCGCGACAAGGAACTCGTCGTGGTGGGAGGCGGCGACACGGCGATGGAAGAAGCCACCTTCCTGACCAAGTTCGCCAGCAAGGTGACCGTCGTTCACCGTCGCGGCGAACTGCGGGCCTCCATGATCATGCGCGACCGGGCCGCGGCGGACGAGAAGATCGCCTGGCGGTTCCACGCCACCGTGGAGGAAATCTACGGCGCCCAGGCGGAGGGCGTCCGGGGAGTACGGCTACGCGACCCCCGCTCAGGCGACGAATCGGACTTCCCCTGTCAGGGCGTGTTCACCGCCATCGGCCACAACCCGAACACCGAGCTGTTCCGCGGCAAACTGGAGATGGACGATGTCGGCTATCTCAAGGTCCGCCACCCGGGCACCGCGACGAACATCGAGGGCGTGTTCGCCTGCGGCGACGCGATGGACCCGCACTACCGGCAGGCGGTCACCGCCGCCGGCACCGGCTGTCAGGCCGCGATCGACGCAGAGCGCTGGCTGAGCGAAGTAGACTGACCGGCCACGAAGTCAGACAAGGACGGTACGCGCATGACCAAACTGAGACGCAGGGACTTCCTGGGCAAGGCCGCCCTCGCGACGGCCGGGGCGGGCGCCGTAGCCGCCTGCGGCGGGCCCGTAGCGGGACCCGACGGCGCACCGGCCGTGGTGACCAAGCCCCGCCTGCAATGGCGCCTGGCCTCCAGCTTCCCCCGCGGCCTCGACACGATCTACGGCGGCGCGGAAGTGCTCGCGGAACGGGTCGAGAGCCTGTCCGAGGGCCGATTCCGGATCCGCGCCTACCCCGCCGGCGAACTGGTTCCCGGGCTCGGGGTGCTGGACGCGGTCCAGCAGGGCACTATCGAGCTCGGTCACACCGCGAGCTACTACTACACCGGCAAGAACCCGGCCGTGGCCTTCGACACCGCGATGCCGTTCGGTCTGAACGCGCGCCAGCAGAATGCCTGGCTCTACCACGGCGGTGGCCTGGAGTTGATGCGCGAGGTGTTCGCGGACTTCAACATCCTGAACTTCCCTGCCGGCAACACCGGCGGCCAGATGGGCGGCTGGTTCCGGCGCGAGGTCAACACCCTGGAGGAACTGGGCGGCCTGAAGATGCGAATCCCCGGGCTCGGCGCCGAGGTGCTCAGTCGCCTTGGCGTGACGGTACAGACCATTCCGGGCGGCGAGATCTATCCCGCCCTCGAGCGCGGCGTCGTCGACGCCGCCGAGTGGGTCGGTCCCTACGACGACGAGAAGCTCGGCTTCCAGCGGGTGGCGAAGAACTACTACTACCCCGGCTGGTGGGAGCCGGGCCCGACGCTCTCGGCGTACGTCAACCGGACCGCCTGGGACTCCCTGCCCACCGCATACCAGTCCATCTTCCAGTCCGCCGCCGCGGAGGCGAACATCGACATGATCGCGCGCTACGACGCCGTGAATCCGGCCGCTCTCCAGCGGCTGGTCAACTACGGCGTCGTGCTGCGGCCGTTCTCCGACGAGATCCTGACCGCGGCCCGGAACGCCGCGGTCGAACTGATGAACGAGAACGCCGCGGCCGACCCCGGCTACCGGAAGATCTTCGACTCCTGGGATGAAGTGCGCAAGTCGTCATTCCGCTGGTTCAGCACCGCCGAGCAGGCGTACGCGCGCTTTTCCTTCGGCGGCGGCTGAGCCCTACAGGAGCGCCGTCACCAGCTCGGGATACAGGCAGATCAGCGCCAGCCCGATGAGCTGAATGATGATGAAGGGGACCACCCCGCGATACATCTGGACGGTCGTGATCCGCCGCGGCGCCACGCCGCGCAGGTAGAAGATCGCGAAACCGAACGGCGGGGTCAGGAACGACGTCTGCAGGTTCATGCCGATCATGACGCCGAACCACACCATGTCGACGTCGAGAATGCGCGCCGCCGGAGCGATCAGCGGAATGACGATGAAGGCGATCTCGAAGAAGTCGATGAAGAACCCGAGGATGAAGATCGCCAGGTTGGCGACGATCAACAGACCGATCTTCCCGCCCGGCAGGCCGGTCAACAGATCTTCGATCCAGATATCGCCGTAGACGCCGCGGAACACGAGCGCGAACGCGGTCGAGCCGATGAGCAGGAAGATGACCATCGTGGTCAGCTTCGCCGTGGCGTCCATCGTCTCCCTGACCGCCTTCATCGTCAGACGGCCCCGGGACAGGGCGAGGACGATGGCGCCGACGGCGCCCAATGCCCCGGCCTCGGTCGGCGTCGCGATGCCGGCGAAGATGCTGCCCAGGACGACCAGGATCAAAACCAGCGGCGGCGCCATGACCAGCGCCACCTGACGGACCAGGGCGACTCCATGCACCGTCCGCTCCTCGGCGGGAAGGGCCGGTGCAGCCGCAGGCTTGGCGATCGCCACGCCCACGACATACACCGCGTAGAAACCGGCAAGCATCAACCCCGGTATCAGGGCGCCGATGAACAGATCGCCGACCGAAATGCCGAGCTGGTCGGCGAGCACCACCAGCACCACGCTGGGCGGGATGATCTGGCCCAGCGTGCCGGCGGCGCTGATCACGCCCGTGGCCAGCATCGGCGAGTAGTCGTAGCGCAGCATGACCGGCAGCGAGATCAGGCCCATCGCGACCACCGAGGCCCCCACCACTCCGGTGGCGGCGGCGAGCATGGCGCCGACGATGACAACCGCCAGCGCCAGACCGCCGCGCAGGCGGCCGAACAGCATCCCGATCGTGCGCAGCAGGTCCTCCGCGAGCCGCGACTTCTCGAGCATCGTGCCCATGAAGATGAAGAACGGCACGGCGAGCAGAACGCCGTTCGACATGACGCCGAAGACCCGCTCGGGAAACGCGTACAGGAGATTCCAGGAGAAGAGGCCGAGCTCGATGCCGATGAACGCGAAGATCAGCGCCGTGCCGCCCAGCGAGAACGCGACCGGATAGCCCGCGAAGATGAACAGGAACACGACCACGAACATCAGCGGGCCGAGAAAATCGACGCTCACATCAGCCCCTCCTGCTGCAGATCCTCCTCTTCGGCCCCGGCCTTGAGCGCGCGCAGTCGCTGCCAGTTGCGCGCCGCTTCGGCCAGCCCCTGCAGGGCCAGGAGCGTGAATGCCACCAGCAGCACGCTCTTGATCGGATACCTCGGCAGACCGCCGGGATCGGACGACACCTCGAGCACCGCCCAGGAGTTCCGCACCGCCGGCCACGACATGACCAGTCCGAAGACCGCGAACGGGATCAGAAACAGCAGCGCACCCCAGAGGTCGATCCGCCGCCGCCAGCGCTCCGGCAGCCGGCTGTAGACCACGTCCACCCGGACGTGGGCGTTGGTCTGCAACGCGTACGACGCGCCGAGCAGGAACACCAAGCTGAACATGTACCACTGCAGTTCGAGGTAGGCGTTCGAACTCAGGTGCCAGCCGGTGAACCGGCCCAGGTAGCGGACCACCGCGTTGTACGCTCCGACCACGACCATGGCCAGTGTCAGCCAGGAGACCGCGATCCCCAACCGCGAGTTGAGGCGATCGACCCATCCCACGCAGCGAGCCACGAACTCGCCAGAGGTACGTACTGACGCCATGAGCGCGCGCAGGCTAACAGCCTGCGTGCGCGGTTGACGGCGACGGCGCCGTGGAGGCCGCAGCGACGCCCGGCCTGCCCCGCCGATTCGCGCGGCTGGCGGCACTGAACGCGCTTTCCAATCTGACCGTGCCCGTGGCCGGTCTGGCCGACACCGTGATGCTCGGGCGTCTGGACGACGTCAGGTTCCTGGCGGGAGTGGTCCTGGGAGCGCTGATCTTCGACTACCTGTACTTCGGCTGCGCTTTCCTGCGCATGGGAACGACCGGGCTCACCGCCCAGGCCTGGGGCCGCGGGGAGATCGAGGAAGTCGCGGCACATCTCCACCGGGCCCTGCTGCTGGCGGCCGTTCTCGGCCTCCTGACCATCGCGCTCCGGGGCCCGCTCGGCGATGCCGGCTTCCGGCTTCTGGCCGGTACCGCCGACGTTGAGGAAGCGGGCCGCCGCTACTACGACGCCCGCATCTGGGGCGCCCCGGCGGCCTTCGCCAACCTCGCGCTGGTCGGTTGGTTCCTGGGCCGGGCCCAGGCCGCGCGGGCGCTGCTCGTGGTGGCGGTGGCGAACGTCGGCAACGTCGTGCTCAACTGGTGGTTCATCATCGAGCTCGGTTGGGCGGCCTTCGGCGCCGGCGCCGCCACCGCCGCCTCGCAGTGGCTGGCCGCCTGCCTCGGTCTGGCACTGGCGCTGACAGTCCGCGGCGCGGCGCCCTCCTGGCGCACCGTTCTCGATCGCGCCGCCCTGCGACGAATCGTCGCCCTGAGCGGGCACCTGGTGATTCGCACCCTGCTCCTGATCACCGCGTTCGCCGTGTTCACGAACCTGAGCGCGCTCTTCGGCACCGCCCGGTTGGCCGCCAACGGCCTGATTCTCCGCGTCCTGAGCCTCGCCTCCTACCTCGTCGACGGCGCCGCCTTCGCCGGCGAGACCCTTGCCGGCATGGCGTTCGGCGCCGGCGACCGGCAGGAACTCCGGCGCGTCCTGCTCCTCACCATCGGTGCGGCAATCGTCTGCGCGGTCGCCTTTCTCGTCCCGGTGCTGGTCTTCCCCACCGCCGTCTACGGCCTGCTCGTCGATCACGAGGATGTCGCGACGCTCGCCGCGGGCAGCAACTTCTGGCTGCTCCCGGTGTTGCTCTTCGCCGCCCTCGCCTACGCGTTCGACGGGTTCTTCCTCGGCCTGACCCAGGGCAGGCTGCTCAGCCGCGCGATGGTTCTCAGTCTCGGGATCGGCTTCGCCCCGATCGCCTGGGCAGCGGCCCACTTTCACGACCAACGCCTGCTCTGGCTCAGCATGGTCGGCCTGATGGCCGGAAGAGCGGTGACCCTCGGCTTCGCGGCGCGCCGCTACCTCGCGCCGGGCGGAGCAGTTCCTAACGCGCATCCGGATATCGCTACGAAGTAGCCGGGAGCTGGGGCTACACTCCGGGCCGCCAGTACAGGTCCAACAGCTTCAGGGAGGCCGGAACGCAGATGGGAAAGCTCGAAGGAAAGACCGCTCTTGTCACCGGCGGCGGCACCGGCATCGGCCGGGCGACCGCGCTGCTCTTCGCCCGCGAGGGGGCGACGGTCGTCGTGTCGGGACGGCGCCTCGAACCGCTTGAGGCGGTCGCGTCCGAGATCGAGGCCGCCGGCGGCAGCGCCTGGGCGCATTCCGCCGACATGGAAGACGCGGACGCGGTCCAGGGTCTCGCGGCAGCGGTGCTGGAGCGCCACGCCACGGTCGACGTGCTGGTCCACAACGCGGGCCACAGCTCCAAGGTCCGCAGCACCCGCTACATCTCGCAAGCCGAGTGGGACAGCGTGATAGCCGTCAACGCCACCGGGCCCGCGATGCTGACCAAGGCCCTCCTGCCGGCCATGCTCGCGCACGGCGGCGGCACCGTGATCATGGTCTCCTCGGTGGCGGCGTTGCGCCCGGGGGTCATGGCCGGCACCGCCTACGGGGCGGCCAAGGCCGCTTCCCGCAACTACATCTTCGGCCTCGGCGCGGAGCTCCGGCAGCTCGGCATCCGCGCCACCAGCGTCCTGCCCGGCGAGGTCGACACCCCGATCCTCGACAACCGGCCAAGGCCGCCATCGGCCGAAGAGCGAGCGAACATGATGGCGGCCGAGGACATCGCCGAGGCGATCCTGACCGCCGCCGCGCTGCCGGAGCGCACGGTGATCGAGGAGATGGTCCTGATGCCGACGAAGCTCCGCGACTACTCCGCCGACATCGCGGCGGCGCGGACCCTCGGCGCGCCCAAGGACGAGTGAGGTCGACCTGAGTCCGGATCAGGCTGTAGGCGCGGTCTTCTTGTGCACCACGGCCGCCCCGATCACGCCGCCGAGCGCCGAGAACACGACGTTGACCACCAGCGAGACAACGACGATCGCGATCACGCCAAGGCTGGCGATGGCACTGATGAAGCCCAGGGCCTCCAGGTCCTCGGCAGAGCTGTCCGCAAGGGCCCCGAGCCCCATCAGGCCCGTGAGGCCGCCCAGGATCAGGAGTCCGAAGAGGATGCTCAAGGTGGATCCGACAACACCGGCCAAGGCTCCGATCTTCACACCCTCGCCATAGGGCGCGGTCGCCGAAGCCGGCTCGTCCTTGAGCGCCAGGTAGACCGCCAGCACGCCGCCCGCGACCACCAGCGCGCAGCAGGCCAGGTTGAGCAGTTGGAGGCCGGGGACCTGGGAGGCGATGGCTGCCGCGCCGCCGCCGATGGCCGCTGATGCAAGTTTCTTTCCGGTCATGGAGTCTCCTCCGGTTGATGTCCCGGCCACCGATTAGGCCGAGGGCTTCTTGTGGAACACCGCGGCGCCGATCACGCCGCCGATGGCAGAGAACACGACATCGACCACAAGACTCATCAGGAACGCGACCGCACCGAACGACGCCACCCCTCCGGTCTCCGCGCCGGACATGGCCTCGAGCGCTTCCGGCGGCATTCCCTCCAGGCCCTCCAGGAACGACCGAACCTGTTCCATCGGGTCGCCGAAGATCGCCGTCAGCGGAATAGCGACAATCGCACCGACGACCGCCGCGGCTACACCGGCCAGAACGCCGACCAGCGCGCCGTCTCCGTAGGGAGCTGTCGGCGCGGGCGGCTCGCCCTTCATCGCCAGGTAGACGGCCAGCATGCCGCCGCCGACCACGAGCGCGCAGCAGAGGCAGTTGGCGAAGTTGACGATCGGAATCTGCGAGGCGATACCCGCCGCGCTCCCGCCAATCGCTGCTGCTTTCAATTTCTTCGGTGTCATGGAGTCTCCTCAGACGGTTCTTGGGGCATTTCGGTGGACGATCTGGCCGATCGCCGCCCACACGAGGACGGCAATGGGCGCTGCGGCAAGCAAGGCAGTCAGAAAGCGGCTGGTGGGCGTGTTGACGGGCAGCAACCAGTCGATCGCGGTCGGCGCCAGGAAGAACAGGATTCGCCGGGGCTTCTCGAGCAGCCAGTCGCGGAACGGGCGAACGAGCGGCAGCACGATGAGCCCCAGGGTGAACCCCACGTAGAAGCCGAAGCAGCGGTGGCATACGGCGAGCGGCTGGGCTGCCACATGAAAACTGCGTTCGGCGATCTGATGGCAGACCGGCGCGAAGAACTCGTATAGCAGCGACGCCGCACGGCCGCCCGAAGCGGCCGACAGCGGCGCGGCAACGACCAGCCCGATCGCCAGGCAGCACAAGACCGCGACCGTCGCGGTCGCCGCCGACGTGGCAGGGCGAAACATCGGGAGCTAGTGTAGCGACTACACCATTGGCCCCAACGACCTGAAGGAGCACTCATGTCCCCGAACCGTGTGAAGGCTGCCGCGATCGGAGGCTCGATCGCAGGCGCCGCTTCCGAGATTCCGCTTCTAGGCGTCCTCAACCTGGCCTGCTGCGCCCTCGTCGTCGGCGGGGCCCTGCTCGCCGTTCACCTGGCGCTCCGGAACGAACCGCCCACCGACAGCGCCCCCCTGGGCGTCGGCGCCGCCATCGGCGCCCTCTCGGGAGTGATTGCCGCGGTCGTGGGCACGATCATCTCCATCCCAATCGCGCTGCTCATCGGCGACATGGCGCAACAGGGGATCGAGACATTGCTGGAGAACAGCGAGGCGATCCAGATCGAGGGACTGCCACGGGATCTCCTGGAATCGCTGACCGCCTCCAGTGGCGGGCTCGTCATGAGCGCGCTGCTCCTGGGTCTTGTGGTCAGCCTGGTCACCTACACGCTGTTCGCTGCCCTCGGCGGCATCCTGGGAGCTTCGCTCTTCCACAAGAAGGCGTAGCACCCCAGCAAGGCAGGGTTCACCCAACTGTCGCGGCGGCGCGCCGCCGTCCGCGGCTATGATCCCGCCGTGAGGAGCAACCCGTGAGCGGCTGGCACTCGATTCCCGAGCTCCGCGGCCTGATCGGCCAGGAGGTCCGGCTGCGCGGCTGGGTCGACGGACGCCGTTCCAGCGGCCGGATCGGCTTCATCCAGCTCCGGGATTCGGGCGCCACGGTGCAGCTCGTGATCAGCCGCAAGGAGGTCGACGAGGCCTCCTGGGAAGCGCTCCAACAAGCCACCCAGGAATCGACCGTCGCGGTGACCGGCACCGCCGCCGCCGACCCGCGTTCACCCGGCGGGGTCGAGGTCCACGTCTCGTCCCTGACCCTGCTTCACGGCGCCGACGGATATCCGATCACGCCGAAGGAACACGGCACCGCCTTCCTGATGGACCATCGACACCTCTGGCTGCGCTCCAGCCGCCAGCGCGCGGTGCTGCGGATCCGCAGCGAGGTCTGCCAGGCGATCCACGAGTTCCACCGCGAACGCGGCTACTACCTGGTCGACTCGCCGATCCTGACGCCCGCCGCGTGCGAGGGGACCTCGACCCTGTTCGAGACGCCGTACTTCGACCACGGCAACGCGTATCTCAGCCAGTCCGGTCAGCTTTACCTCGAACCGGCGGCCGCGGCCCTGGGCAAGGTCTACTGCTTCGGCCCCACGTTCCGGGCCGAGAAGTCGAAGACCCGGCGCCACCTGATGGAGTTCTGGATGGTCGAGCCGGAAGCCGCCTTTCTCGACTTCGAGGGTTTGAGTGAGCTGGCCGAGGACTTCGTCGTCTATCTCGCGCAACGGGTGCTGGAACACTGCGGCGACCCGCTCTCCGTCCTCGAGCGGGACACGTCCAAGCTGGAGGCGATCCAAAAGCCCTTTCCACGCCTCCGCTACGCCGAAGCGATCGAGCTCCTGCGCCGCCAGGGGTCCGCCATCGCGTTCGGCGAGGACTTCGGCGCCCGGGAGGAGACCGCGATCGCGCAGGAGTTCGATCGGCCGGTGATGATCACCCACTACCCGACGTCACTCAAGGCCTTCTACATGGAGCCCGACCCGGACGACCCGACCCTGGCCCTTGCCCTCGACGTGATCGCTCCCGAGGGCTACGGCGAGATCATCGGCGGCAGCCAACGCATCCACGACCACGATCTGCTGCTGTCGCGGCTCAAGGAGCACGACCTGCCGCTTGAGGCCTTCCAGTGGTACCTGGACATCCGGCGCTACGGCACGTTCGAGCACAGCGGCTTCGGCATGGGCGTGGAGCGCTTCGTCGCCTGGATGGCGGGTGTCCCTCACCTGCGAGAGACGATCCCCTACCCTCGAACGATGGACCGGATCTACCCCTGACATTGGACCCTGATCAGCTCGAGGAGCGGCTCGGCTACCGGTTCCAGAATCGCGCGCTGCTCGAGCAGGCCCTGACCCACACCTCCTTCGCCAACGAACAGGGGTTGGAGGAGCACAACGAGCGCCTCGAGTTCCTGGGCGACTCGGTGCTCGGTCTGATCGCCACCGGCTGGCTCTTCCGCAGCCGACCGCTGGCGCCGGAAGGCGACCTTTCGCGCATCAAGTCCCGGATCGTGAGCGCGGAGGCGCTCGCGCGCTGCGCCCGGCGCCTGGAGCTCGGTTCGGCCCTCCGGCTCGGCCATGGCGAGGAGCGTTCCGGGGGGCGCGACAAACAGTCGCTCCTCGCCTGTGCGCTCGAAGCCGTGATCGGTGCTGTGTTCCTCGACGGCGGTCTGGAGGCCGCCAGCGCCGTGGTCGAGCCATGGATCGAATCGGAGACCGCCATGGCAGTCGACGATCCCGAGGCCAAGTCGGACCTTCAGGAACTGCTCCAGGCAAAAGGGCTGGAGCCTCCCGAATACCGCCACGTCGGGCGGGAGGGCCCGGATCACGATCCGGTCTTCCACGTCGAGTGCAGGATCGAGGATCGGGCGGCCGCGAGCGCCTCAGGCCGATCGAAGAAGGCGGCCGAGCGCCGCGCCGCCCAACGGGCCCTGGCTAGTTTCGCAGAAGGCGGAACAGCCCGGCCGGAATGACGCCGACGCCGGACCGCTCACACCGGACGAGGACCTCGCGGAGGCACTGCGGGCGGCCCTTGCCGCTCCCTGGCGGCCTGGCAGCAAGTACAGGTCGATCGTGCTGATCTCGGACAACCCGGCCCACTCCCACCTTCGCCGCCAGGCAATCGAGGATGCCCGCCACTTCGCCGCCCGACCCGGCGCCCAGCACACTGTATCCACGGTTTTTTCGGACCGGGGAGGCACGGCCAACCGGAGCTATCCCGAAACCGCAGCCTTCATGCAACAGCTCGCCGAAGCCGGCGGCGGGCAGTTCGTCCGCTCCAGCAAAAACGCTTCCCTCTCCGTGATGATCCTTCGCGCGCTGTTCGGCTGATCAAGCCCACGGAAAGGTCGGCCTGTCTATAGCCCCCTGTCGGGAGCGTCGCCGAAGGCCTCGAGCCACACCTCCCGCAGCAGCTCCGCGCAACCCACCGCCTCCAGGATCCGGTGAAGCGGGTCGGCCGTCATGAATCGAGCAGGGCCAGCAGGCGCATCGTCTCGCGGTCCGTCCGGTACATCTGCGCGGCGACGCGGCGCCTGACGTCGTGCGACGTCAATCCCGGTTCCTCCGCCAGGACCTTGCGCGCCAACATCTCCCGGACCTCGCGGAACAACTCGCACGATCTCTCGACTCGGCGCCGGCCGGACCAGCCGGCAATCGCCTCCCGGTACTGCCGCTCCACATCGTTCATCAGGGGCAGCCTACACGGGCTCAGCGCTCGGACTCAGCCCCGTCGACCGCCGCCCCGGCACGTACCTCTCCCACGCAACCGCCGCCGGGCGGCCAAGAGACTACGGGGCAAGCCAGTTCACCGCCGCTTGAACCGGCGTTCCAGGTCGCGGTCGGTAAGTTCCAGCACCACCGGCCTGCCGTGCGGGCAGGTGTACGGGTGTTCGCAGGCGAAGAGCTCCCCGATCAGACTCTCCATCTTCTCCGCCGACAGCGCCTGGTGCATCTTGACCGCGGCGCGGCAGGCGCGGCTGGCCGCCAACTGGGTCAGGAGGTACTCGGCCAGCGCCTCCTCCTCGCTCGGCAGCTCGTCGCCACCCGCGACTCGGGTCGCGATCTGCAGCACCAGGTTCTCCGCCTCGGCGTCCGGAAGCACGGCCGGAATCGCCGTGATCGCGGCGCTGCCGCCGGAGAGGCTGCTGACCGAGTACCCGCACCGCTCCAACCCCGCGGAACATTCGGCGAGCGCCGCGTTCTCGGCCGCGGAGAGTTCCAGCACCCGCGGGACGAGCAGGCTCTGACTGGCGGACTGCTGCTCGCCAAGACTGCGGCGGAACCGCTCGTACAGGATGCGCTCGTGGGCCACATGCTGGTCCACGACCAGCAGGGACTCAGGCCCCTCGAGCAGGATCATCGCGCCCTTGTACTGCCCGATCAGCCGCAGCGACTCGCGCCCCTTGCCCGACAACGGTACCGGTGCGGAGGGCGCCGGCCTGTAGGCAACCTCCGCCAGCTTCCCCGCCGGCCCCACCTGCGCGCCGCCGTAGCGGGCGGCGAGTTCCTCGGCCCAGGCGGGCGCCGCCGGCGCCGGATCGCCTTCCTCCCGGCCGCCGTCCGCTCCGGGGCCTCCGCGGCGCCAGGACACCGGGCCGCCGGTTTCCCGGACTTCTCCCATGCCGGTCCAGGCCGGGGGCGCCACCGGCCCGCCCAACTCGCGCAGCGGCGCCGGCGCCTCGCCCTTTGCCGCCTCCAGTCCCTTGCGCAGCGCACTGCCGATGCGCCCGAGCAACGCCGCATCGCGGAAGCGGACCTCCGCCTTCTGGGGATGGACGTTCACGTCGACCGACTCCGGCGGCACATCGAGGAACAGGAACAAGGCCGGCGCCGGGTCGCCCTTCATCAGGTCCCGGACCGCCTTGTAGTAGATCCCGAGCACCGCCCGGTCCCGCAACAGGCGGCCGTTGACGAAGACGAACTGCCGCCGGCCCCTGGAGGTCTCCCGGTCGCCGACGAAGCCGTCGACACCCTGCCGCCTCCTGGCCTCGGGCAGCGGAATGAGGTGATTCGCCAGATCAGCGCCAAACAACTGGGCGATCCGTTCCAGCCGGCCGGCCGAGTCGCTGCCGGTCGCCTGAGTGCGCAGCACCTCCCTCCGCACAGACGCGCTGTCCGGGCTGTGGCGCAGGACGAAGGTCACATCGGGACGCGCCAGGGCGTACCCCTGCACCACCGTCGTCGCATGCCGCAGTTCGGTCGCCGGCCGCTTGAGGAACTGCTTGCGAGCCGGCACGTTGAAGAACAGCGACTCCACTGTCACCGTGGTGCCGCGGGGCCGGCTGACCGGCTCGTCGATCGTGACCTTCCCGCCCTCGACCAGGAGTCGGTGGCCGTCGCCGGCGGTCCGCGCCGTCAGCAGTTCGCACTTCGAGACCGCGGCGATCGACGACAGCGCCTCGCCGCGAAAACCCAGCGTCGCGACTTCGAGAAGGTCCTCGAAGGAGCCGATCTTGCTCGTCGCGTGGCGTTCGACCGCCAGTATCGCCTCGTCGGCGGCGATGCCGCTGCCGTCGTCCGTGACCACGATCAGGTCCTTGCCGCCATTCACAAGATCGACCTCGATCCGGGTGGCGCCCGCGTCGAGCGCATTCTCGGCCAGTTCCTTGACCACCGACGACGGGCGCTCCACGACCTCGCCGGCCGCGATCTTGGAGATCAGCGTATCGGGAAGCCGCTGCAGCGGGCGGCGCGCGGGCGCGCCTTGCCGATCGGACCCCATCAGGGCGCCACATCCCGCAGCGTCCGCTGCATCACGCCGTAGCTGCGCAGTTCCTTGCCCAGGAAGGCGCGCCGGACCTCCCGCGCAATCGCCTCGACCGACTTGAGCGTCGCCTCCTCGACCCCTCCGTTCTCCTGGAGTCTGGACAAGTCCGCGGCGCCGATGCGGCGCAGGAAGGAAAGGGCGGGCTCGGAGACCCGGCGATTCGCGCCCGCGCCGGCGCCGCACGCAGGGCACAGCAGGCCGGCCGCGTCGACCGCCAGAACGGCCTCGTCACCGAGCGCGGCGCCGCAGGAAGGACACTGCCGGGGGGCCGGGAACACGCCGCTCAACCGCAGTGTCCAGCATTCCAGGTAGCGCGCCGCCAGGGAGCGATCGCAGCCGGCGATCAGCGCCTGCACGGTCGAATCCAGGAGCCGGTACAGGTGATTGTCCGGTTCGTGCTCCTGCGCGAACACCTGCATGTGCTCGGCGAGATACGAGGAAACGAGAATCCCCTCCAGGTCGGTATGCAGGGTGCCCGTGCTCCTGATCATCTCCGCGTCACCGAGCCGGACCAGGTCGCGGTCGGGCTTCTCGAACCAGGACAGGTGCACCTTCGCGAGTTGCTGCAGCTCGCCGCCGAAGCGGCTGAAGCGGGCCCGGGCGCTACGGGCGGCGCCTCGCTTCAAACCCCAGTCGCGACTGAGGAAGACGACGATCCGGTCGCGCTCGTGAAGATCGATGGTCTGAAGCAGCAGTGCCTCACCGCTTCGCCGCTTCATCGTTCCATCCGCCGCTCAGCGGACCAGCCAGTCGATCATCAGGGCGGCGAGGCCGAAGTACACGAGGATCCCGGTGATGTCGCTGGAGGTGGTTACCATGGGGCCGCTGGCCACCGCCGGGTCGATCCCCATCCGCTCGAACGCCATCGGCAGAAGCGAACCGATCAGCGAGGCGAGCACGATGGCGACGAACAGCGAGATGGCGACCACCGCGCTGAAGGCCGGGTTCTGTTCGAGGAACGCCGCCGCCGCCGCGGCGACCATCGAGCAGACCAGACCCACGACGAGCCCGATCCGGATCTGCTGCATCAGGAACCGCCGCATCCGGCCGCCGCCCTCGCCGATCCGGCCGGTGGCCAGACCGCGCACGGTCAAGGTCATCGTCTGACTGCCGATGTTGCCGCCCATGCCCATGACCACGGGGGCGAAGGCGAGCAGGAAGACCTCGTTCAGTCTGAGTTGGAACTGCTTCATCAAGATACCGGTCAGGGTCAGGCCGACCAGATTGATGAGCAGCCAGGGCAAGCGGATGCCGGCCACCCGCCAGGCCCGCTCCCGGTACAGCAGTTCGTCGTCCGAGGTGCCGACCATCTTGTAGAAGTCCTCTTCCGCCTCCTCCTGCACGATGTCGATCACGTCGTCGACGGTCACGAGACCCAGCAGACGGCGACGGTCGTCGACCACGGGGATGGCGAGGAAGTCATAGCGCGAAGCGAGCCGCGCCACCTCCTCCTGGTCCGTATCGGTGTTGGCGGTAACCAGACCGCGGTTCATGATCTCGCCCAGGGTGCGGCTCGGAACCGAGAGCAGGAGCTGCCGCAGCGACAGGACACCGACCAGGCGTCCCTCCGGATCGACCACGTAGAGGTAGAAGATCATCTCGACCTCGCCGTGCTCCTGGATCTCGGCGATCGCGTCACCGACCGGGGTGTCCTCCGGCAGGGAGAAGAACTCCGTGTTCATGATCCGCCCGGCCGTGTCCTCCTCGTAGGCGAACTGGGTCTGCAGCTCGTCCCGGTCCGGCCGGTCGAGCAGAGCCAGCACGGACTCGCGCAGCTCATCCTCCAGGCCGTCCACGATCTCGACGCTGTCGTCGACCGCCAGCGGCGCGAGCAGCCCGGCGATCTCGGCCGGGGTCAACTCCTCCAGCAGCGGCCGCCGTTCGCCCGGCTCCAGCTCCAGCAGCACTTCGCCGGCCGAATCGGGATAGTCCTCAAGGGCCAGACGGACCACGAACAACTGCTCCGTGGGCACCAGCTTCCGCAGCGCGGCGGCAACGTCTCCCGGCCGCACCTTGCTCAGCACGCGCGACAGGTTCCGCCGCGCTCCGCGGCGCGCCAGACGGCGCATCGTGTCGCCCAGAATTTCTACCCGCTGGATGGACATGGCGGGGCGCATCGTACCAGCCGGGGGCCCGCGCCAGCTCCCGGAGAGACCCCGGCAACACCCCTAAGCCAAGGCTATTCAGCGACTTGAGCGGGCCCCGCGAGGTCCGTCGATCAATAGCTGCTACCCACCGTCCTGGTGCTGCCCGTCGACGTCGACCGGCCCCACCCAGCCGGGCTCAGTCCGCGACCCTGCCGGCCGGGATCCGGCCGCTTTCGATCTCGAAGACGGCGTCGATCTCAACCGGCACATTGAACGGCAGCTTGTTCGTGCCCACCGCGAAGCGGGCGTGCCGCCCCTTGTCGCCGAACACCTCCACCATCAGGTCCGAGGCGCCGTTGATCACCGCCGGGTGATTGTCGAAGTCGTCGCTGCAGTTGACGAAGCCGCCGAGCTTCACGCAGCGGCGGACGCGCTCCAGATCGCCGTCGCAGGCGGCCGCGACCACGGCGACGATGTTCACGCCGACCAGGCGAGCCGCCTCCCGGGCCTCCTCCAGCGAGTAGTCCTCGCCCACCTTGCCGCGGTAGGCCAGCCGCCCGTCCCTCACCGGCACCTGGCCGGAGACGAAGACGAGCGATCCCGTGCGCACGTAGGGCACGTAGTTCGCGGCCGGCGCCGCGGGCGCGGGGAGTTCCAGGCCGAGCGCCGCGAGGCGCTCCTTGACGGTGGTCGTCATCTCAACGGTTCCTGCGAGTCAATCTCTACGAGTAGGCGGCGAACAGTTCCTCGAACGCCTTGAGCTGGTTGCCAGCCGCCGAAGACGGCACCAGGATGGGCGTGCCGATGCCGGCGTCGAACCAGCGCTCGACACCGTCCCGAACCTCGGCCGCGGTTCCGGACAGGGTGCAGTCGGCGAGCCAGCGGTCGGAGAGCAGGCTCGGAATGCGGTCCATCTCACCGCTCGCGACCGCCCGCTCCACGGCCTCCATCTCCTCCACGTAACCGGCCGCCTTCCAGTAGTTGCGGTAGTTCGGCAGCAGGGTGTACCGGGAGAGGGTCTTCCGGTTGCGGGCGGCAGCCAGGTCGCGGTCGTCGGAGATCACGGTCGGGATCATGTTGCCGACGAAGAAACCCGGATCGGCGGCCCGCTTCCCCGCCGCCGCCAACGAACGGCCCATGTGCGACCGTGCGCCGTTCGCGAACACCATGCCGTCGGCGATCTCGGCGGCGGTGGCGATCATTCGGTCGCGCAGCGTAGCGAGCACGATGGGCGGCAGTTCGCCGGTTCCCCGCACCGCCTTCAGCTCCTCCACGAAGGCGCGGATGTCGCCCAGGGGCTTGCCGACGGTGACGCCCAGCCGCGCGTGAGCCGGTGCGTGGCTGACGCCGACGCCGAACCAGAAACGGCCCTGGGAGACCTCGTGGATGAAGGCCGCCGTGTGGGCGAACTCCGTCACGTGGCGCGTGTAGATGTTCACGATCGAGGTGCCGAAGTGAATCCGGTCGGTACAAAGCGCAATCGCCTCGCAAAGCGCCAGACCGTCGCCCATGCTCGGGCAGTAGATGCCGCTGAAACCGCGGCGTTCGATTTCGGCGGCCAGATCGAGGGTCAGCCGCCGACGGCCCGGGACGGCGGCGAGCGAGATCGCGGGGGCGTGTTCGCCCAGTGGTGAAGTCGTCATGGCCGCGGCAGGGTATCAGCGCGTCAGCGCCCGGCGGGCGACCCCGGCGGAGACCGCTACGCTACTGCGCGCAATGAAAGCACTCCACGCCAATCAGGTGGCAACACTGCTGCGCCCCGGCATGAAGGTGGCCGTCTTCGGCGGCGCCAGCGAACCGCGTGGCGTAGCCGCTGCACTTCACCGGCAGCCCGAAGCGACCCGGGACGTCGAGTTCCTGGTCACCCGCATCCCCGGGGTTTCTTCCCCGACCCTTGAGCCTTGGGCCGGCGCCACGGTGCGGAGCTTCTTCGTCACACCGGAGCTGCGTACCGGTTTCGAGGCCGGTGCGGTCCGCTTCGTCCCCATGCAGTACCGGCACATCTGGGATCACTTTCTCTCCAGTCCGATCGACCTGGCGATCGCCCAGTTCACGCCGCCCGACCGGCACGGGAACTGCTCGCTCGGCCTCGGCGTGGAGTTCCTGCCGGCGCTTCTCGAGCGCGCCGACGTTCCCTTCGTCGCCGAGTGGAACCGGGCCCTCCCCCGCCTGCCCGGCGCACCGACAGTACCGGTCGAACGGTTCGACTACGCGGTCGAGACAGAGGTCGAGCCGCCGACGCTGAGCAGTCGGCCGAGCCCGGTCGCCGAGCGCATCGGCGCCCGGGTCGCCGAACTCGTCGACGACGGCGACTGCATCGAGACCGGTGTCGGCGCGATCCCGGGCGCGGTGCTCGCCGCGCTGCGCTCTCACCGGGACCTGGGTTTCCACTCCGGCCTGCTCTCCGATGGCGTCATGGATCTGGCCGAGGCCGGAGCCCTCAGCGGCGCGCGCAAGACGATCGACAACGGCCGCATCGTGGCCGGCATGGTCCTCGGCTCGCCCGCTCTCTACGACTGGGCCAGCGGATGTCGCACCCTGGATCTCCGCGGCGCCGACTACACCCACGACGTGCGCGTGCTGGCGGGGATCGACAACTTCGTCGCGATCAACTCGGCGGTCGAGGTCGACCTCTTCGGCCAGGTCAACTCGGAAGTCGTGCGCGGACGCCAAATCAGCGGCACCGGCGGCGCGGTGGACTTCATGCGCGGCGCCCTGATGTCTCGCGGCGGCCGCTCGATCGGCGCCTTCGAGGCGACCGCGGGCGGGGGCCGATTCTCCCGGATCGTGCCCGCGTTGCCGGCGGGCAACGTCGCCACCGCGCTGCGCACGGACGCGGACATCTTCGTCACCGAGTACGGCGTCGCCCGGGTCCGCGGGCTCGATGCCGAGGAACGCGCTCGAGCGCTGGTCCGCATCGCGGCCCCGCAGTTCCGGGGACAGTTGGAAGAGGGGACGGCGGCCGGTTCCTGACGCCAGCGGCGCCAGAGCTGTCAGCGGTGGGCAAGCTGGCCTCGAGCGCTTTCGATCGCCCCATACGTGTAGCCTCCGTGCTATACATGTAGCCATGGCGCTCAACATCAGAAACACTGAAACAGACCGGCTGGCCACCGAGCTGGCGCGGCTGACTGGACAGACGAAGACCGAGGCGGTCACGGAGGCTCTTCGCAGCCACCTGGAGCGCCGTCGACGAGAACAGTCTGGCCGAACGCTGGCCGACGAGCTCAACGAGATCGGACGCCGGTGCGCGAAGCTCCCGGTACGCGATGGGCGGTCCGCGGACGAGATCCTCGGGTACGACGAGAACGGCCTTCCCCGCTGATGGTCATCGACACATCGGCATTGCTCGCGATTCTGCAGGATGAGCCGGAACGCGACTCGTTCACTGAGGAGATCGCGGCGGCGCCAGTGTGTCGGACATCGGCGGCGACCTTTCTGGAAGCGTCGATGGTCCTCGAGTCGCGTCAAGGGGCGGACGGTGTTCGGTTGCTCGACCTGTTGATCGAGTCGGCCGACATCGGGGTGGCTCCGGTCGATTTCGCTCAGGCCAGGATCGCGCGCCAGGCGTTCGCCAACTTTGGGAAAGGGCGGCACCCGGCCGGACTCAACTATGGCGACTGCTTCGCCTACGCGCTCGCCCGCCAGCTCGGGGAACCGTTGCTCTGCAAGGGCGAAGACTTCTCGCGGACGGATCTCGCGTTGGTCGTGTAGATTGCCGCGAATCGCGGGAAGGAGCCCTCATGACGCCACGCACTCACCGTCGCCTCACCGTCCTCGCCGCCGCCGTGCTATCGACCGCAGCCAGCCTCCACGCCGAACAGTACGTCCGCTACGAACACGACGGCGCCGTCTCGTGGGGCCGCCTCGACGGCTCGACGATTCATCAGCTCGACGGGGCGCCCTATGCCGGTGGCTCAGCGACGGGAACGACCGTCGCAGCGGCAGACGCCAGCCTGCAGGCGCCGGTCGAACCGAGCAAGGTGTTCGCGGTCGGCCTCAACTACCGCAGCCACCTCGGCAGCGCCGAACCCGCGAAGGAGCCGCCGATCTTCCTCAAGCTGCCGACCAGCATCACCGGCCACGAGCAGCCGATCGTGCTGCCCGAAGGGTCCGAGAACGTCCACTACGAAGCGGAACTCGTCCTGGTGGTCGGCAAGCGGCTCAAGAACGCCACCCCGGAAGAGGCCAGGGACGCCATCTTCGGCGTCACCTGCGGCAACGACGTCTCCGGCCGCAACTGGCAACGGGCCGATCTGCAGTGGTTCCGGGCCAAGGCCAGCGACACGTTCGGCCCGGTCGGCCCCGCGGTCGTGACCGGCGTCGACCCGGACGACCTGACCCTGCGCGGCCGCCACAACGGCGAAGTCGTCCAGGAACAGACGACCGGCGATCTCCTCTTCGGCTCGGTGGCGATCGTCTCCTTCATCAGCCACTACGCGACGATCGAGGCCGGCGACGTGATCTTCACCGGCACCCCGGGCAGCACGAAGGCGCTTGAGCCGGGAGACACCTTCGAGGTCGAACTCAAAGGGGTCTGCAAGCTCAGCAACCCGGTGGAGGCCGCGGGCGGCTAGTTTCCGCCCCTGGGAACGCGGGCGTCTCGCCCGCATCCGGCGCGAAGCGCGCCGGCTTCCGGCCCTAAGCCCTGGCGCTCGGCCGCGCCGACACTGCCTGGCGCCAGCGCAGGAGGTTCGGCGTCTCGTCGGTCACCTTGAATCCCGAGACCCGGCCGAAGTCGATCCCGATCAGGGCGGTGATGTCGGCGATCGAGTACTCGTCGCCGGCGATGAACTCCCGGTTTGCGAGATCGTCCTCGAGCCACGCCAGTCGCTTCGTTGCGTGGCGGCGCTGACCCTCGCCGTAGTCGGGGAACTGCTCAATGCGGTCGGCGAAGAACGGGTGGGTGTTGCGGAAGACCTGCATGATCGGAAGGGCGATCTCGAGTTCCATCCGGCGCTGCCACATCTCGATGCGGGCCGCCTGCTCCGGCTCGCCGCCGCCCATCAGCGCCGGTTCGGGCTGCATCTGCTCGAAGTAGCGGCAGATGGCGACCGACTCGGCGATGAACGTGCCGTCGTCGAGTTCGAGGACCGGAACGCGACCCATCGGGTTCATCTGCCGGAAGGGCTCCTGCCGGTTCTCGGCCTTGCCCAGGTCGACCGGCACGATCGGGACCTCGATGCCCTTCTCGGCCAGAAAGATGCGTACGCGGCGGCAGTTGGGGGCGGTGGCGGCTTCGTGTAGCTTCATGGCGTCGAACACTCTCCTGGAGGTGGACTGATGATGGTCAAGGCTAGGGAAACGGCGGGCGCGCAGTGTAACCGCATCCGGCTCGCGATCAGAGAGACGCACCGCCGATGATCGACCTGCTTCTCCAGCCGTCCTTCTGGGCTGCGCTGTTCTCCGTGACGCTGATTCAGATCGCGCTGGGCGCCGACAACCTGATCATCATCACGATCATCGCCAACAAGCTGCCGGGCGCCCGCCGCAAGCAGGCGATCCAGCTCGGCCTGGTGCTGGCGATGGCGCTTCGCATCCTGCTGCTCCTGGTCGTCAGCCTGGTGTTGCAGGCCGCGACCACTCAACTCTGGCACCCCGACGGCTCGTTCCTGGGCGTCGAGGTTTCCGGCCAGGTCGACGGCAAGTCCCTGGTGCTGGTGATCGGCGGTCTGTTCCTGATCTGGAAGGGCGTCAAGGAGCTCCGTATCAAGCTGAAGGCGGTGGAGCACGAGGTCGCGAAGGCGAGCCGGTTCGCCGAGGTCGTGACCTTGATCGTCGGCATGAACCTGATCTTCTCGGTCGACTCCATCCTCACCGTCGTCGGCATGACCGACATCTTCGCGGTCATGGTCGGCTCGGTGCTCATCTCGGTGGCGTTGATGCTGCTCTTCGCCGGCCCGATCTCGCGGTTCCTCAGCTCGAACCCCGAGTTCGAGATCCTCGGCCTGTTCGTTCTCCTGCTGATCGGCTTCGTGCTCATCCTCGAGGGCGGCCACAGCGCCCACCTGACCGTGAACGGCGCCCCGACCCCGTACATCCCCCAGTGGATCGTCATCTTCATCCTGCTGCTCATGTTCGGGCTCGACCTCTACCAGAACTGGTGGGAGCGCAAGCAGGATGTCGACGCGGTGGCGCTCCACCGGCGACGCAAGTAAGGCCCGCGGGCCCGCGTCCGGGCGGTATACGATCGCCGCCATCGCGCCCGGAGCGCTCGCCGGCGACGCGCCCGACCTCAATCAACTCACTGGAAACCGCCGTGTCAGAGAACGAGTCCGCCAGCTCCCCCAGGCCCACTCTCGCCATGCTCGGCGCCACCGGCGATCTGGGCGGCGGTCTCGCCCGGCGCTGGGCCGCAGCCGGCTACCCCATCGTCATCGGCTCGCGCTCGCGCGAGAAGGGCGCAGGATCGGCCGAGGACGTGAACAAGCAACTCACCGCGCTCGGTCTGGCCCCAACGGTGCGTGGCACGGACAACCTGACCGCGGCCGAAGAGGGCGACCTCGTCGTGTTGACGGTGCCGTACGCTTTCCAGCGAGCGACCCTGGAAGCGGTGCGGGACGCTCTCCAGGGCAAGATTCTCATCGACTGCACGGTCCCTCTCGTACCGCCGAAGGTCGCGCGGGTGCAACTCCCGGCCGAGGGCTGCGCGGCGGTCATCGCGCAGCAGACGGTGGGACCCGACGTGCGGGTGGTGTCCGCCTTCCAGAACGTCGGCGCCGCGCACCTGCGGGAGGACGACGCCGTGGACTGCGATGTGCTGGTGACCGGCGACGACCCGGCCGCACGCGCCGAGGTGATCGAACTGATCGAGGCGCTGGGGATGACGGGCTGGCACGCCGGGCCGCTCGACAACGCGGCCGCGGCGGAGGCGCTGACATCCATCCTGATCCAGTTGAACCGCAAGTACGGCATCGCCGGCGCGGGGATCTGGATCACCGGTGAGGCGACCCGCACGCCCTGAGGCGACTCCCGAGCCGTTTCTGCAGTCTGCCGTGCGGGCGGAACAACGTGGGCCCGCCTCGCGCCTCGAAGCCATGACCACCGAACGCGACGGGTAGCCTTCGACCCTCTTCGCGGAATCCCGCTCCCAGCCCATGCTCCGTCTCGACTCCATCCCCGACCTGCCCGAGGTCCGCGCCGGCGACGATCTGGCCGCTCTGGTCGGCGACGGACTGGAGCGCGCAGAGATGGACCTGGCCGACGGGGATGTCCTCGTCGTCGCGCAGAAAGTCGTCTCCAAGGCCGAGGGCCGGACGGTCGATCTCACCACCGTCGAACCGCGCCCCGAGGCCGCTCGGTTGGCCGCGGTGGTCGACAAGGATCCGCGCCTGATCGAACTCGTGCTCCGCGAATCGACCGAGGTACTGCGGACAGTGCCGGGAGTGATCGTGGTCGAGCACAATCTCGGCCTCGTCATGGCAAACGCGGGGATCGATCAATCGAACCTCCGCCCCGGGGACGATCACGGCTTTGCCCTGCTGCTGCCCGAGGATCCGGACGCCTCGGCGGCCGCGCTCCGCGACGCCCTCGGAACCCGCTTCGGCGTCGACATCGCCGTCATCGTGAACGACAGTGTCGGCCGCGCCTGGCGCCTGGGCACCGTGGGTCTGGCGATCGGCGTTGCCGGCATGACGGCGCTGTGGGACCTCCGCGGCGAGCACGATCTGTTCGGCCGCGAACTCGCGGTGTCCGAGACCGCCATCGCCGACCAGGTCGCGAGCGCCGCCCAGATCGTCCAGGGCGAGGGCGCCGAGGGCACGCCGGTGGTCCGCGTCCGCGGTCTGCCGGAACTCGGGCCGGCCCAGACCGCCCGCGCCCTGCTCCGACCACGCAACCAGGACCTGTTCCGGTGAGCACCGTCCCCGGCCGCTGCCTCGCGCTGTCGGGCGGCGTCGGCGGCGCCAAGCTCGCCCTCGGGCTGTCGCGGGTCCTGCCGCCGGAGGCCCTGACCGTCGTCTGCAACACGGCCGACGACTTCGACCATCTGGGCCTCCGGATCTGCCCCGATCTCGACACGGTGATGTACACGCTTGCCGGGGTCGCCAACCGCGTCACCGGTTGGGGACAGGCGCACGAGACCTGGTCGTTCCTCGAGGCGCTTTCGCAGCTCGGCGGAGAGACCTGGTTCCGGCTCGGCGACCGGGACCTGGCCACCCACGTCGAACGGACCCGCAGGCTGCGGGCCGGAGAGAGCCTGACCGTTGTCACGGACGCGCTCTGCGGCGCCCTCGGCGTCGAACCGAGAGTGCTGCCGATGACCGACGACCCGGTGCGGACCGTCGTGGGCGCCCCGTCCGGCGAGCTGAGCTTTCAGCACTACTTCGTGCGAGACAGGTGCGCCCCCGCGGTGACCGGCTTCCGCTTCGACGGCGTCGCGGCCGCGCGCCCGGCGCCGGACTTCATCGCGGCGTTGGAAGACGATGCGACGGCGGCGGTCGTCATCTGCCCTTCAAACCCGTTCGTCAGCGTCGATCCGGTGCTGGCGTTGCCGGGAGTCGAGGCGGCTCTTCGAGACAGCCCCGCGCCCGTGGTCGCGGTGTCGCCGATCGTCGGCGGCCAAGCCATCAAGGGCCCTGCCGCCAAGATGATGGCCGAACTACAGATGCCCGTGACGGCGGCGGCCGTTGCCCGCCACTACCGGAAGCGCGATCTCCTGGACGGCTTTATCGTTGACCACACGGACGCTTCGGAGGCAGCGGACATCGAGCGCACCGGTCTGCCGACCCTGGTCACCGGCACGGTGATGGAAAGCCTGGCCGACCGGGAGCGTCTGGCGCGCGAGGTGCTCGACTTCGCCCGAGACCTCGCCCTCCGACAGGAAGCTCAGACCGGCGCGGCGCGGGACACCGAACCGTGACCACCGGCGGCCTCTGGACGGTCCTGCCGGTCAAGGCCTGGTCCGAGGCCAAACGGCGGTTGTCCCCGGTGCTGAGCGGCGAGGAGCGCCAGGAACTCGCCCGCTCGATGCTTGAGGACCTGCTGGGGGCGGTCGCGGGCGCCTCCCGGATCGACGGCGTGCTCGCCGTGACCTCGGACCGGGTCGCCAGCCAGTACCTGGAACGGGCCGGCTGCGAGATCCTTCCCGAACCCCGGCGCGGCCTGAACCGGGCGCTGGGCACTGCCGCCGAGGAACTCAAGGGCCGCGGCGCATCGACGATGCTGGTGTTGCCGGTCGACCTGCCGCTGGTCACGGCACGGGACCTGGACGCACTCTGCGCACACCATCGGGAGAGCGGACAGGGCGCTGCCGCGCGAGCCACGGTCACCGTGGCGCCCGACCGCTTCCGCTCGGGCACCAACGCCCTCGTCTGCTCGCCGCCCGGCTGTATTCCGTTCCGCTTCGGCGACGGCAGTTTCCACGCGCATCTACGCGAAGCGGAACGGTCCGGCGCCGCGGCCTCCAGCCTCGACCTCGACGGACTGAGCCTCGACGTCGACCATCCGGACGACCTGGCCGAACTGCTGCGCCGCGACAATTCGAGCCGGAGCTCCCGCTTTCTAAACGCCATCGGCACAGCAAAGCGGCTGGAAGCCCGCCAAAGTCCGGGCTGATACCGTTCGCTCTCCGCTGTTCCCGCACGGACCTGCAGGTCAACCGTGTCCCCGCCGACTACCACCTATCTCGACCGTCGCCCCACGCCCGACGAGGCCCGCGCGCTCAGCCAGGTCGGTCCGGGCGGCGCCCTCGACGAGCTGATCGAGGTCGCCGGCGAACTCCGCGACCAGGGCCACGGCAATCTCGTCTCCTACTCGCGGAAGGTGTTCCTGCCGCTGACCCACCTGTGCCGGGACATTTGCCACTACTGCGTCTTCGCCCGAGCCCCGAAGAAGGGCGAGGCGGCCTATATGCCGCTCGACACCGTCCTGAACCAGGCGCGCCTCGCCGCCGCCGCCGGCTGCAAGGAAGCGCTGTTCACCCTCGGCGACAAGCCGGAGTTGCGGTACAAGGCCGCCCGCGAGGGCCTGGCCGAACTCGGCCACGACACGACCCTCTCCTACCTGCGCGAGGCCGCCGAACGGGTACTGACCGAGACCGGACTCCTGCCCCACCTGAACCCGGGCCTGATGACCGCCGGGGACATCGAGCGGCTACGCCCCGTGTCGCCGTCCATGGGCATCATGCTGGAGAGCGTCTCGATGCGCCTGCACGAGAAGGGCCAGGCCCACTATGGCTGCCCCGACAAGGTGCCGGCGCGACGGCTGGAGACGCTCCGGCTGGCCGGCGAGGCGAGGGTGCCCTTCACCTCCGGCATCCTGATCGGCATCGGCGAGACCCGCGAGGAACGGATCGACGCCCTGCTCGCGATGCGCGACCTGCACGACGAGTACGGCCATATCCAGGAAGTGATCATCCAGAACTTCCGCGCCAAACCCGAGACCCGGATGGCGGACGCGCCCGAGCCGACGCTTGAGGACCTGCTGTGGACGATCGCCGCGGCGCGCCTCGTGCTCGGACCCGCTATGCACGTCCAGGCGCCGCCCAACCTGAGCCCGGGCGTCCTGCCGCAACTCGTCGCGGCCGGCATCGACGACTGGGGCGGCGTGTCGCCGGTCACACCGGACTTCGTCAACCCCGAGGCGCCCTGGCCGCACCTCGAACGCCTGGCCGAAGAGACCGCCTCTACCGGCAAGACCCTGGTCGAGCGGCTGACCGTCTACCCGGAGTGGGCTATCTGTGGCGAACGCTGGCTCGACGACGGCCGCGGCCAGAGCCGCGACATCCGCCGCATGGGCGGTGTCCGCGCCGCGGTGCTGCAGCGGATTGACGCCACCGGCCTGCCGCGCACCGACGAGTGGTGTCCCGGCGACCAGACGCCGCCACCCCGCGAAGTGCTGGACGCGGTCGCGTGGCCGGCCGGCCGAACCGCGAACGGCAACGGCAGCAGGAACGGCGCCGGCGGTCGGGCGCCCATCCAGGCGATCCTCGACCGCGCCCGCTCCGGCGAGGACCTGACCGAGGCCCAGATCGCCACCCTGTTCGGCGCCCGCGGCGCCGACTTCACCGCCGTCTGTTCCGCTGCCGACGCCATCCGCCGCGAGGTGAACGGCGACACGGTGACCTACGTCGTCAACCGGAACATCAACTACACGAACGTCTGCTACTTCAAGTGCCAGTTCTGCGCCTTCTCCAAGGGGAAGCTGAGCGAGAACCTGCGCGGCAAGCCCTACGACCTGGAGCTCGAGGAGGTCATGCGCCGCACCGTGGAGGCGTGGCAGCGCGGCGCGACCGAAGTCTGCATGCAGGGCGGCATCCACCCGGACTACACGGGCGAGACGTACGTCGGTATCTGCCACGCGGTGAAGGAAGCGGTCCCCGAGATCCACATCCACGCCTTCTCGCCGCTCGAGGTCTGGCAGGGGGCGGCGACGCTCGACATGCCGCTGCGCGACTACCTGCTGCGCCTCAAGGACGCGGGGCTGGGCACCCTCCCCGGCACTGCCGCCGAGATCCTCGACGACGAGATTCGCGCGATCATCTGCCCCGACAAGCTGAACACGGACCAGTGGCTCGAGGTGATGGAGACCGCCCACGGGGTCGGCTATCGCACCACGGCGACGATCATGTACGGCCACGTCGATGGACCCCGCAACTGGGCCCGCCACCTGCTCCGCCTGCGCAACCTGCAGAAGCGCACGCGCGGCTTCACCGAGTTCGTGCCCCTGCCCTTCGTGCACATGGAGGCGCCGCTTTACCTCAAGGGCCGCGCCCGCAAGGGACCGACCTTCCGCGAGGCCGTGCTCATGCACGCGGTTGCCCGCCTCGCGCTGCACCCCTGGTTCGAGAACATCCAGGCCTCCTGGGTCAAGATGGGGCCGAAGGGCGTTGCGGCCTGCCTCGATGCCGGCGTGAACGACCTCGGCGGCACACTGATGAACGAGAGCATCACCCGCGCCGCCGGCGCCGAGCATGGCCAGGAGTTGCCGCCGTCCGAGATGGAGGCGCTGATCCGGAGTTCCGGCCGCATCCCGAGGCAGCGCACGACGCCCTACGGCACGCCGCCGCCGGAACGAGTCGAGGCGTCCTTCCAGGCCGCGGAACTGGCCGCCGTGCTCAACACGCCGGCCCACCGCTACGAGCGGACCGGCCCGCTACGGCTGGTGCGCCCCGGTCTGCAAGCGGACGGCGGCTAACACCACATCAGCGCGCCAAGCGGCATCGCCCTGCGACGCTCTCCGGCTCCGACCCTGGGAACGCGGGCATCCTGCCCGCATCCGGCGCTAGCAGGTCGGCTTGAGTGACACCCGCATGAGGAAGTCCTGGAGTAGGATCTCCGCTGCAGGAGGCTTCCCGTGGAACTCGCAATCACCGAGGCGAAAGCCCGACTCTCAGAGCTCGTCACCGCCGCCCAGAACGGCGAGCGGGTCGTCATCACGAAGCGTGGCGAGCCCGCCGTCGAACTCGTCGGCTGCGCCAAGCGCCGCAAGGACGGATTCGATTGGGACAAACTCGATGCCACCCGGCGCCGGCTCGGGCTCGAAGACGCCCCCCCGGAAGAGGCCAGGGCCATGCGCGAAGCGTTCCACGACGCGGCGCTGAGCCGTCGCGTCCTCGGCCTGGAAGACGACTAGGTTCCCAAGGTCGACCCGAACGTGCGTGTCCTGCTCGACACGTCGTTCCTGTACGACCTGATGGCGGCCTACGGCGAGTTCTCGGAATCCATACGCGGTTTCGCAGCCGAGCATGACGCGGAGTTCTTCGTCAGCGCAGTCTCAATCTGGGAGATGCGTCTGAAGTACCACGCTTTCCACCCTTCAGGTGAACGCAAGAGCCCGTACGACCCGAATGATGTGCTCGCGATCCTCCAAGAGCAAGACGTGACCTTCCTCTCAGTTGAGCCCCGCCACGCCGCGCGCGAACTGGAGACTCCGATCCCGCACCGGGATCCGTTCGACGAGCTGCTCCTCGTGCATGCCCAGGAAGAGGGTCTCAAGCTTCTCACCCAGGATCGGCAGCTTTCGGGACACCCACTGGCCGTCACGGCGCACAAGGCTTGACTGCACTCCGCAGGACCCTGGGCTTTTACCCCGAGCCACAGAGTATTCGAGCGGGGCCAATCAGCGTCCACCCACTACCTGAGTTCGACGCCATTGTCGAAGACGTGCAGGCATGGGAGGACGTCGACAAAGACTGGATCTACCCGCCACGCCTACAGTCTCGAGAATCCATGGCAGCGGGGACCCGCGAGCTACCGTACCGCTCCCGAGTGTTCCCATTGCCCAAGACACATCTGATCGAACACCAGGACGCTACGGAAGACGACCATCTCGACTTCATCGTATGGGTCCTGTCGTTCTTCGTCGGCATGCGACTGACGACGACCGAGGCGGGCTTTCTCGACGCCACTCCGATACGCAGGGGAATGCTCGTCGATTTCGTCTTGGTGGGCCAAAGCCTGACTCGAGTGCTCGAACTCGCAGACTTGTTCTGGACCGAGAACCCTCCGGAGACGCGCAATGCCCAGCGCTTTGAGGCGGCAGTGCACGCCCTGTTTCTCGGCCAGTATCCGCAGGCCTTGCAATTCGAGAGGTTCATCTACCTCTACACGGCCATTGACGCGTGCTACAGACTGACGGCAGACCGCTACCGCCGCCTGGTTGGCCGCCGGCGGCGTCTGAATCCGCGCGCGGCCTCGGCGGTAATCGGCGCCTGCATCTGTTCGTAGAGTCCGAGGAGGTGCTCCAGCCGCTCGCTCTCGGTCTGGAAGCGACGCCGGCGGTACAGGCGGTCGACCGCGCAGTCGATGGCATGGTGAGCGCGGCGCAGGTCCACCGGCATGAGGTCGGGGTCGTAGAGTTCGGCCAAGGTCGCACCGGGATGCGCGGCCCGAGCCCCAAGGACGGCGTCGGCAAGCGGAGTCAGCCGGTCGAGGGCCTCCGCTTCGACTGGCGGAGGCGGAAGAAGCTGTGCGTCTCTCCTTTCTCGTACTCCGCGTCGCACCATTCCGTCGCAAACGCCGCGGCGCGGACCCGTACTTCGTTCCAGGAAAGACGCACTTCCGACCTACAGCACCGCCTCCGCGATCGCGTCCAGGGCCTCCGGCTGCTGGCAGCCGAGCAACATCGAGGCGACGTGGCCCTTGCCGGCCGCTTCCTTCCAGGCCGCGAGACGGTCGATGATCCGCTCCTTAGGTCCGACCAGGGCGACATCGTCGACGAGTGCGTCCGGCACGGCGCCGATCGCCTCGCTTCTCTTGCCGCCGAGGAAGTTGTCCTGGATGACCTTCGCCTCGTCGACGTAGCCGAGACGCTTGGCGTAGTCGTTGTAGAAGTTCTTGTCGCGCGCGCCCATGCCGCCGATGTAGAGGGCCATGTTCATCTTGACCGGCGTGCGGCACTGCTCCACGTCGTTTCCCATGACGACGGTGACGAAGGGCATGACCTTGAAGTCGTCGAGGCTCTTGCCGTTGCCGGCCTTGGCCAGGCCGCGATCGATGGCGTCCTCGAACACGTCGAAGCGTTCCGGGTTCATCCACACGGGGAACACGCCGTCGGCGACTTCGGCGCTGCACTCGACGCCCTTGGAGCTGATCGAGGCGGTGTAGATCGGAATCGACGTATCGGCCGCCAGGATGCTCTTGAGGGCTTTGCCGAGACCCGTGCCGTCCTCGCCCCGGTACGGCAACTGGTAGTGGTAGCCGTCGTGGGTGACCGGCGCCTCCCGGGCGAAGACCTTGCGCATGATTTCGATGTACTCCTTCGTGCGCGTCAGCGGACGGCCGTAGGCGACGCCGTGCCAACCCTCGATCACCTGCGGACCCGATGGACCGAGACCGACGAGGAACCGGCCGCCGGAGAGCTGATTCAGGGTCATGGCCGTCATCGCGGTCATCGCGGGGCTGCGCGCGGGCATCTGCATGATCGCCGTGCCGACCTTGATCTTCTCGGTCTGGGCGAGGATCCACGCCGCCGGCGTCACGGCGTCGGAGCCGTAGGCCTCGGCCGTCCAGACCGACGTGAAGCCGGCGCTCTCCGCCTGGCGGATGCGGTCGATCGGGAGTTTCATCTGGCTGCCGAAGGCGCCGGCGAGCAGTCCTAGTTCCATGGTCCGGTCTCCAATGTCTTGAATGTCTCTGTCGATTCCTGGAGCAAAACGGGCGCGAGGTTAACAGCCCTCCGGGCGGCCGGCGCGTCGGGCATAGACTCCGGCCATGTCACCGGTCAGCGAACCGCCCGGCCAGGGCGACCCGAGAGACGCACGCAAGCCCCGCAGCCAGGTGCTGTGGCCCCTTGCCTTCGTCACGCTGACCCTGGGGTTGATCGTGGTGATCGTCATCGGCTTCGTGATCATCCGCGTCACGGCGATTCCGGGCGACGTGGTCTCGGGCACCCGCGAACTCGCGCGCGATGCCGCCCTTGCGGTCGAACGGATCGCGGAGGCCTTTCACACCGGCACCGTGCAGACTTCGTTCGTGAGCTACGCCACCGAGATCTCGGGCAGCGCCTTTCTACAGTTCGCGACTCTCGACCAGACCGAGGTGCTGCAACGCACCGACTCGGCCAGCCTGCTGTGGGGACGGCTCAGGCTGCCGGACGTGATGGTCGAGGCGCGGGTTCCGGTGCGCTACACCTACTACCTCGACCTCGAGGACGAGTGGTTGCTGACCCTCGAGGGAACGACGGTCAACGTGCTGGCGCCTGGGGTACGTGCGAACCGGCCGGCGGTGGACGCCTCGGCGATCGAGTACCGGGTGCAGACGGATTCGGTCCTGCGCGACGAAGAGGCGGTGCTGGAACAGCTTCGTCTCCGCATCACGGACCAGTTGTCCGCCCGCGCCGGCGAGAACATCGCTCTCGTGCGCGAATTGGGGCGCCGCAAGACGGCCGATTTCGTGCGCACGTTCCTGCTCGCGCAGTTCGGCGACGACGTGGAGAGCTACCGGATCGAGGTCCGTTTCCGCGACGAGGTCGACGGCCTGCCCGGCCCACCGGACCCCGCCCTCGACCCACGGCAGAGCGTCACCGAGGAACCCCGGAATTGACCAGCGGGCTGGCGCGCCAGCGCCAGCGACTCCGGGCGCGACAGGCGGACCGTTTCGGCCGCATGGCGGAGCAGGTACACGTCCACAACCCCTTCTACCGCGCGAAGTGGATGGCCGCCGGGTTCGACCGCCCACCCACGCTGGACGACTTGACGGATCTGCCGTTCACCACCAAGGACGAATTTGCCGCCGACCAGGACACGAGTTCGCCCTGGGGCACCAACCTCACTTTCCCGCTCGATCGCTACGTCAGGGTGCACCGCACTTCGGGAACCACCGGCCAACCCCTCCGCTGGCTCGACACGCCGGCGAGCTGGCAGTGGTTCCTCGACTGCTGGCTCGCGGTCTACGAGGGCGCCGGCGTCACTCCCGCCGACCGGGTCTTCACGGCCTTCGGTTTCGGTCCCTTCATCGGCTTCTGGACCGCGTTCGAGGCGGCGCAGCAGCTTGGCTGTCTGGTCATGCCGGGAGGGCGCCTCAGCACCGAGCAGCGGCTGCGGCTCATGCTCGATGACGAGGCCACGGCGCTGCTGTCGACACCGACCTACGCCCTGCGCCTGCTGGAGGTCGCGTCCCGCCTCGGCGTCGACATCGCTGGCAGCGCCGTCCAACGAACGATCCATGCCGGCGAGCCGGGCGCGGGCGTCCCGGCAGTCAAACGCCAACTCGCTGAGGGATTCGGCGCCCAGGTCTTCGACCACGCCGGCGCCACGGAGGTCGGCGCCTGGGGCATTCCCTGCGGCGTCGCCGAACACCTTCACATCCACGAGGAGGAGTTCGTCGTCGAGTGGCTCGACCGGTCCACCGGCGAACTGATCGAACCGCTCGATCCCGAATCGCACGCGCATGCGGACCCGGTCCTCGGCGAACTCGTGCTGACCAACCTGGGGCGGATCGGCAGCCCCGCCGTCCGCTACCGCACGGGCGACGTGGCCCGGCTCTGCGCCGCCGGGTGCCCCTGCGGCCGGCCCACCGTGTTTCTTCCCGGCGGCGTTCTGGCGCGCGCCGACGACATGTTCATCGTCCGCGGCGTCAACGTCTATCCAAGCGCGGTCGACGGTCTCATCCGGGAAGCGGGCGGCATCGTCGAGTACCGGGCGACCGTGCGGAAGCGGCGGCAGATGGTCGAAGTCGACCTCGAAGTCGAGCCGGAACCGGGGAGTGACGACGGCGCCCTCCGCGCCCGGCTCCAGGACTTGTTCGAGGAGCGCCTCAGCCTACGGATTCCGGTACGCACCGCCGCGGCCGGCTCCCTTCCCCGCTACGAACTGAAGGCGAACCGGTTTACGTTCGAGACGACGTAGCTGAACCTGGACTCCAGAGCCCCGCCGTGGACGGCGTGACGCACAAGGAGGTGAAGCCACCCTTTCTTGGCTCCGAATGGTTCTCGACGCATAATCACCCGATGCCGCATGTGAAGCGCATCCTCTGCCTGGCCAACTCCCGGAAACTGAGCGGGCGGTGCCTCGCCGGGCGGGAGTTCGACGGGCTTGAGGCCGGACAGTGGATCCGGCCGGTTAGCGACCGCGAGCACGAGGAGGTTTCCGAGTACGAGCGGCGCTACCAGGACGGCAGCGATCCGGGGGTTCTCGACGTCATCGACGTGCCACTCCTTGAACCGCGTCCAAGCGGATACCAGGTCGAGAACTGGCTCCTCGATCCAGAATGCTACTGGCAAAAAGCGGGGCGACTTCCCCAAACTGAGCTGTCGAAGTTCAGCGAGCCGCACCGGACTCTCTGGATCGACGGCCATAGCACCAGGACCGGAAAGAACGACCAGATCCCGCTGGACCTCGTGGCGGGTGTCGAGAGTTCGCTCCGCCTGATTCATGTCGACGCCCTGACACTTGCCGTGTTCGCGCCAGGCGAGGCCTTCGGCAACCCGAAGCGCCGGGTGCAGGGACGCTTCGCGCATGCCGGCAGCGACTACGCCTTCTGGGTCACTGACCCGACCTTCGAGAGGAAGTACTTGGCGCAGCCTGATGGCAACCACGAAATCGGCGAGTGCTACCTGACCGTCAGCCTGGGCGAGCCCTACCGCGATGCCTGCTACAAGCTGATCGCAGCCGTGATCGAACTCGACTGAGACATCGATGAAGCGCACCCACAACTCGACGATCCTTACCGTCGGCCATTCGAACCACCCGATCGAGCGGTTCGAGGAGCTGCTGCACATGTATGGAGTGACGGCCGTCGCCGACGTGCGCTCGGCGCCCTACAGTCGCTTCTGTCCGCAGTTCAACAAGGAAGAGTTGGCCGCACAACTTCGCCACGCTGGCATCGCCTACGTGTTCTTGGGGCGCGAACTCGGTGGCCGCTCCGACGATCCGTCCGACTACGACAACGGACGCGTTCGCTACGACCGGTTGGCGGCTAAACCGATCTTCGAATCCGGCATCGAACGTGTCCTGCGTGGAGCATCGCAGGAGAGAATCGCCCTGCTCTGCGCTGAGCGGGAACCGCTCGACTGCCACCGCACTCTGCTCGTCGCCCGCGTCCTGGCCGAACGGGGCGTCCACGTCGAGCACATCCTCGCCGACGGAGCTCTGCAGAGCCACGACCAGGCGATGGACCGTCTGCTCGAGATGACAGGCCTGAAGCAGCCGGACCTTTTCAACCAGGCCGGCACGAGTGGCCGCAATGCCGCCGAGGCCATCGCTGAAGCCATCGCGCTCCGGGCGGCCCAGGTCGGCCACACCCGGACCGATCGGCCCACTGAGCACGAATCGAGACGCTGATGAGACTCTCCACAATCGGCTTCACGAAGAAGCCGGCATCCCGCTTCTTCGACCTCCTGCGCAATTCCGGCGCCAAGAGGGTCGTCGATGTCCGGCTCCACAACGTGTCCCAACTCGCCGGTTTCGCCAAGCGAGACGACCTTGCCTACTTCCTGCGCGAGATCTGCGGCATGGGGTACATCCACGTCCCGGAACTCGCCCCCACGAAGGACATCCTCGACGACTACAAGAAGCGTCGCGGCGACTGGGAGACGTACGAGGTCCGCTTCCGCAAGCTAATGCGGGAGCGCCGCATCGAAGAGACGGTCACGAGAGAGATCATTGCGAACGGCTGCCTCCTGTGCAGCGAGCACGAACCCCATCACTGCCACCGCCGCCTGGTCGCGGAGTACCTGAATGAGCACTGGGGTGACATCGAGGTAGCCCACCTGCGGTAGGCCTTCCCGACCTGACGACCAGCCTCCCAGTGCATGCGACCTACTGGCTTGGTTAGGCCCGAACAACCGCCGGACGGTTCATCACCGCGAGCGCCGCGAACATAACCGCGCCCAGCCCGTTCACCGCGATGCCCAGCGCTGGACCGCCCAGGTCCGGGACGAGCAGCAGGGCCGCCGAAACCAGCATCAGCGCCCGCACCGGCGGACTCAACGCGGCGCGCAGATAGCCGCTGATCCCGGCGGCCAGGGCGAGAATCCCGACCACCGCCGCGCCCAGCGCCAGCAGCAGGGGCGGCAGGCCCGCTGCCCCGGCCGCGAAGAGACTCGCCCCGTCCTCGTCCATCAGCAGCAGTGCCGGCCGGTACACGAACATGTAGGGCAGGGTGAACCCGACCAGGGAAAAGCGGAACGCGGCCAAGGCCGTCGGCATCACCGGCGCCTGCGCCAGGCTGGCACTCGCATAGGCAGCGAGCGCGACCGGCGGCGTCACCATCGACATCATGCCGAAGTAGAAGATGAACAGGTGCGCGGCGAGCGGGATCACGCCGAGCTCCGACAGCAGCGACCCCATGAGTGTCGCCATCAGCAGGTAGCAGACCACGGACGGCACGCCCATGCCGAGGACGAGCGACGTGATCATGATCCCGAGCAGGGCCAGGAACAGGTTCGTCGCCACGACCGACTTGATCGCGGCGCTGAAGTCCACGGCGATCCCGGTCTGCTGCACGATGCCGATGATCGTGCCCACGCAGGCGCTCGCTGCCACCAGCGCAATCCCGTTGCGCGCCGCCTTGGTCAGCGCGCCCAGGATGTGCGGCCTCCAGGCGTGATGAATCAGCCCGAACACCAGGAGTCCGAGCATCGCCACGATGCCCGAGGACAGCCACGATTCGAAGAGCCGCCGGAACGACGGGTCCGCCGGCGTATCCGCCCACACGAGCTGATGGACGATCGCCACCGCCGCGAAACAGCCTAAGGTCAGGTACCGCAGCCTCCGCGACAGATCGAACTCCTTTCGCAGCACGGCCAGGAGCAGGATCACGATCAACGAGCCGGTGACCGCGCGGAACGGAGAGAAGCGAAGCACCAGCAGCAGGATCAGGGTCCCGAGCGCGGAAACGAAGACGACCGCGTCGAAACGCCGGACCGGCGGCGGCTCGACCTTCCGTTCCGGCGTCCCGATCCGTCTCGAGTAGAAATGGACGATCAGGAAGATCGACAGGTAGAAGAGCACCGCGGGAAGCAGAGCCGCCTGCACGATCTGCAGGAACGTCACCTGGGGCTCGATGATCTCGAGCATCATGTACGCGCCGGCGCCCATGACCGGAGGAACCAGCGCGCCGCCCGAGGCGGCGGCGGCCTCGACCGCGGCGGCGATGTGGCGCTTGAAGCCGTTGCTGCGCATCATCGGGATGGTGAAGGCGCCGGTGGTCACGGCATTCGCGACCGCGCTGCCGGACAGGGAGCCCAGAAGGCCGCTGCTGATGACGGCCACCTTCGCCGGCCCGCCGGGCTTGGTTCCAAACACCCGTTCGGCGAAACGCATGATGAACTGCGTCGCTCCGGACATCTCGAGGAAGGCGCCGAACACGACGAACAGGAAGACGTAGCGGAACATGACCGAGGCGGCCGGGCCGAACACGCCCAGGCTCTGCAGGAACGTGGTGCTGACGACGTCGCGGGGGTTCTGGCCGGCGTGCGGGAAGAGCCAGTCCGGCAGCACCGGCCACCCGTTGCGGAGGCTGTAGAAGCAGTACAGCGTGTGGGCGACGAAGACCAGAGCCAGCGCCGGCACGATCCAGCCGATGCTGCGGCGAGCCGCCTCGAGGACGAGCACCAGGCCGATCAGCCCCAGCACGATGTCGGCGCCGGTCTCGATGCCGGCCCTGTTTCCGAGCGACCTGCCACCCGACCAGAGGTGCTCGAAGGCCGGCTCCGTCTGTATGACGACGTAGGCGCAGGCTGCCGCGGCGCAAAGTCCGAGAACGAGGTCGAGACAGCGCAGCCAAGGGTTCGAAGCCAGCCTCGAGTGGACCGGGAAGGCGAGAAAGCAGAGCAGCAGACCCGAGCCGACGAACACCGCCAGCGACGACTGCGGCAGCAGGAGGCTGTAGTTCACCTCGAACAGGACGAAGAAACACAGGCCGACGCCCAGCGCACCGATCAGGGCGCGACGAAGCCGCTCAAGCCGCGCCGGGCCGGCGCCCGGTTCCGCGGCGCCGGCGGCGACTGGCGTAGGGGACCGCTCTGGCGCGCTCAACCGGCGGCTTCGGGCCAGACGCCGATCTCGCGGTAGTAGCGCTCGGCGCCCGGATGGAAGGGCGTGCCGGTGTTGCGAGCAGCGTTCGCCTCGTTGATCGCGCGGCCGGCGGGATGCTTGTCGGCCACCGACTGGCGGTTCTCCCAGATCGTCTTCGTGATCTGGTAGATCATCTCTTCATCCGCATCGGCTGACGTGATCAGGTGCATCGAACCCACGTTCAGACCCGGATAGTCCTCCGTCAGGTCGGAGTAGGCGTCGGCCGGAATGGTCGCGAGTTGGAAGAAGGGGTACTCGGCAGCCAGTTGCTGCCGCTTCTCCTCATCGAAGGGCAGGAAGCGGATGTCGTGGGTGCTGCAGGCCTGGGTCACCGCGCCGGTCGGTACCGCGCCGCCCAGAAACGCGGCGTCGATCGAGCCGTCGCCCAGCATGTCGACCGCGCCGCTCTGCGTGCCGTAGACCTGGGTGAAGTCGTCGTAGGTGACTCCATGGGCCGCCAGCAGCGGCTCGACGAACATCTCGAAGCCAGCGCCGCCGACCCCGACCATCGCTCGCCGCCCCACCAGATCGCTCATGCTCATCACACCCGAATCCGCCTTGGTGACGAAGGTCGCGATGTTCGGCGCCAGGGTGGCGACGGCGCGGATGTCGTAGCTCTGCTCCCAGCCCGATTCCCCCAGAACGGCGAAGTAGCTGATCGCCGAGTTGGACATCGCGAGTTGCAGCTCGCCGCGCACCAGCCGGCGGATGTTCTCCTGCGACCCCTTGGTACCGCGCGGCTGCACCCGCCATTCGTTCTCGCCGCGGTTCTCGTTCAGGACTTCGGCTATCGCGCCGCCGACGACCGGAAAGGCGCCGCCGATCGGCGCGGTTCCCATGCTCAGGAACTGCGGACCGCCGGAACCCCCGTCGCCAGCGTCGCCGCCGCCACAGGCGAGGAGCAGGAAGAGCGCTGGAAGCAAGACGAGCGAACGGATCTTCATGCAGTGGAATCCTCTCAGGCTGCGCAAGTCAAGGGTGGTCCCGCCGAACGGGAACTGATGATGCTAGCAGCCCTCCACGCCCCAGCCAGCCCTCAGCCGTCCGTCCCGGCGATGCAGTAGAGGAAGCTCGCGGTCCGCAGGTAGAGCCTGCCGGGCGCCACGCCGAGCGACGACAGCGTGAAGCCCTGGACCTGGTTTGTGGCCAGGATCTCGAACTCGGGGCCATCGCGAACGACTGTGGTCACCCCGTCCTCATTCGTGGCATAGACCTTGCCGTCGGCAACCAGGAGCGACGCGCTGTAGGTGCCCGGGGTCAGGCGCTGGTCCTTCCAGACCGGCTCACCCGTGACCGCATCGAGCCGCGACAGCAGACCGTTGTCCCGCAGCAGGTAGAGCGTCTCGCCGTCTGTCGCCGGCGTCGGCACGTCAGGGCCGCGGTCGGTCTCCCACAGGATCTCCGGCTCGCCGCCGTCCCCCAGCCGCAACGCCTTCATCGGCTTGACGCGGGTGGGCACGAAGACCAGGTCGCCGGAAGCCACCGGCGACGCGACGACCCGGTACATCGGGCTGTCCCTCGGGTTGAAGCCCCCCACCCGCCACAGCTCGCGGCCGCTCTCCGGGTCGTGGCCGGTCGCGTAGTCGCCGCCGTTCAACACCAGCACGTGACCGTCGCCGCTCTCGACGAGGGCCGGGGTGATGTAGGCGTCAGGCGACTCCATGCGGGCGTCGGTGGGCCGTTCCTGCCTCCAGATCGTCTCTCCGGACGCGGCGTCGATGGCCAGGATGTAGGACGGGTCGTCCGTCTTCATGCCATGCAGGACCGGCACGTAGAGCACGCCCCGCCACAGGAGCGCCGAAGAGCCGTAGCCGTGGTTCAGGCCAAAGGCGCCGTAGTCCTGCTCCAACTCGCGGGCCCAGAACCGGTTGCCTTCGAAATCGTAGGCCTGCAACACACCGGTGCCGGTCAGCACCCAGACCCGCTCACCGTCCGTCACCGGCGACGGCGACGACATGTTGTGCTTGCGCTGGAACCGGTTGCCGCCGGCGATCGGCCGCCGCCAGACGACGTCGCCTGAGTCCGCGTCGACCAGCCACAGGGAGAGGTCGTCCCCCTCGGCCACGTTGAGGAAGATCCGCTTGCCGACCACGATCGGGGTCGAACCCGAGCGATCCGGGAGCGCCAGCTTCCAGACGATGTTCCGCTCCGTTTCGCCGTCGTGCGACCACTCGACCGGCAGACCGGTGTGCGCGCTGTACCCGTTGCGGTCGGGGCCCCGCCAGTTCGGCCACTCCGATGCCCCGGCCGCCGCGGCGGCGGCGAGGGTCGAAAGGGACGCAAGGAGGACCCCAGCCGCGCGACGGGAACGAACCGCGGACCTCGGGCAGATGCGCCTCAAGCGGCGTCCCTCGCCGCTGCCGGCTCTCCGGCTTCCCCGCCGGCCGCCTCATCCGGCGCTGCCTCTGCCTCCGGCATCAGCAGAACCTGGATCAGGTTCTCACCGCCGAGATAGTCCCGGGCGGCGCCGAGGATCATGTCCGCGTCGAGCTGGTCGAACAGCTCCTCGTACTCCAGGATGCTGAGCGGATCGTCTTCGAATTGGTACACGGTCTGCAGCACCCCCAACCAGAAGCCGTTGGTCTCCTTCGCCGTCTCCCGGCCGCGGCGTTGCTGCTCCTGGATCTGGGCAACCTCCTCGTCCGTGGCCGGGTCGGTGCGGATCCTGGCAATCTCCTCGTCGACCGCCTGGAGCATCTCCTCGACCCGGTCGGGATCGCAGCCGAAGCTGATCTGCACGGCAAACGTCGAAACCGGGATCCTGTCCGAGCCTCCGGCCACGTTCGCGCCGTAGGTGCCGCCGAGTTCCTCCCGCAGGCGCTCACGCAGACGGTCCCGCAGCAGGGAAATCATCGAGTTCAGCCGGTAGCGGTTCAACTGGCTCTGCTCGAAGGGGCCGCTGTACACCAACGCGACCCGGCTCTGCGCCTCCAGGCCTTTGTACACCGTCCGTTCGATGCGCCCTTCCGGCGTCCGCACGCCGATGTCCCGCCACGCTTCCTCCCGGCCGGTGGACGGGAGGCCGCCGAGCCAGGTCTCGACCAGGGGTTCGATCGCGTCGACCTCGAAGCTGCCGGCGAAGAAGAACGTGAAGTCGGAGAAATCGCGGAACCGGTCCTCGTAGACGGCGAAGATGCGGTCCCGATCGAGTTCCGCCAGCATGTCCTCGGTGATCATGCGGCGTCGCGGGTGTTCCTGACTCGCGATCTCCGTCAGCGTCTTGATGAAGGCGTACATCGGCATCGCGCTCTGGTTGCGCAGCAGAGCGCCCTGGCGGGTCAGGAAGGACTCGTACGCCTCCGCGTCGCGTCGGGGCGACGTCGCGCTCAGGTAGATCAGCTCGAACAGCGTCTCCAGGTCCTTGGGCGAACCCCGACCACTGATGCCTTCGAAGAGGGGGCCGATGACCGGGCCGACCCGCGCCACCTTGCCGGCCAGCGCCTTGTTCAACTGGGTCAGGCTGAAGTTCCCGAACCCGGAGAGCTGGGCCACCGAGGTCGCAACGTTCGCCTCGAGCCAGTCGTCGTCCGAGACCAGGGAAATGCCCCCCGGGCTGAAGGAGGCGACCAGGATCTCGTCGTTCTTGAAATCGCTGGGCCGCAACACGACCCGGACGCCGTTCGACAGGCGCCACTCCGTGACGCCGAGTTCGTCGATCGCCTTTCGCTCCGTGATCTCGCCGGGACCGGGCGGATCCGGCACCAGGGCGCCCTCGCCGACATCGTCCTCGTAGGCAACGACCTCGACCTGTTCAACCCGGTCGAAGACAGCCAGCAGTTCCTCTTCCTGCGGCTGCTCGAGTCCCTCTTTCTCGGGGCCGCTGGCCAGAATCACGCGGTCTTCGTCGTGGATCCAGGAATCCGCGACGGCGTTCACTTCAGCCAGCTCGAACTCGGGCACGTACCGCCGCGCCAGCTCGCGCTCGTAGGCGATGCCCGGGAACGGCTCGTCGGTCAGGAAGTTCCGCGAGTACTCGCCGGCATAGGCCGCCGAGTGGGTCTTGTCGCGCTCGTCGTAGGCCCGGTCCATCGACCGCAGCGTGTTGACCTTCGCCCGTTCCAGCTCGCTCTCCTCGAAACCGTGGCGGCGGGCCCGCTCCGACTCGGTCAGCATCGCTTCGAGCGCCCGCACCGCGGCGCCCTCGCGGGCGCCGGCCGAGAGCATGTAGAGGCTGCGCGTGCGGGCCAGACTGCCCCTGCTGCTGGTCGCTCCGATGAACGGCGGATCCGCCTGCTCGGCACGCTCCGCCAGACGGTTGTTCAGCATGCCGTTGTACAGGCCCCGGATCAGCCGCGCGCGGTAGTCGGCAACCGTGCGGAACGGATCGTCGGGGCCCTTGTAGGCGACCGAAACCGAGGTGCCCGGCAACTCCGGATCGGCGAAGACCGACACCAGCGTCTCCTCGTGCGGGGGAATCTCGGCCTCGAAGCGCTCCCGCGGCCGATCCGGCCCCTTGAGCTTGCCGAAGCGGCGGCGGATCTCATCCTCGATCGAGGCCGCGTCGAAGTCGCCGACCGCGACCACCGCCATCAGGTCGGGCCGGTACCAGTCCCGGTAGAAGTCCCGCAGCCGCTCCGGCGGAGCTTCGCGCAGCATCTCCGGGTCGCCGATCGGCAACCGCTCCGCGTAGCGCGAGCCGTGGAACCGGTACGGGATCTCGGCGTCGAGGCGGCGCGCGCCGGCGCCACGGCCTCCCCGCCACTCCTCGATCACGACCCCGCGTTCGTTCTCGATCTCCTCGTCCTCCAGGCTGACGCCGGAGGCCCAGTCCTCGAGCACCAGCAGCGCCGTGTCGAGAATCTCCGGGTCGTCGGTCGGCACCTCGAGCATGTAGACCGTCTCGTCGAAACTCGTGTACGCATTGACATCCGGCCCGAACCGCATGCCGATGCCCTGGAGGTAGTCGAGCAGTTCGCTCTTCTCGAAGTTCCTGGTGCCGTTGAACGCCATGTGCTCGACGAAGTGCGCCAGACCGCGCTGGTCGTCGTCCTCGAGCACCGAGCCGGCACGCACGACGAGGCGCAGGAAGGCCCGGTTCTCGGGCCGGCCGTTGCCGCGCACGTAGTACCGGAGGCCGTTGTCCAGTCGACCGGTCAGGACGGCCGAATCCTGGGGCAGGACCTCGGTCAGCTCGTAGGTCCAGTCGCCGCCGCTCTCCGCCGCTTCGCCGCCGGCTTCCTGCTGGGCGACGGCGACGCCGACCCCAAGCGAACACACCCAGGCGGTGAGCAGCGCGATATTCGCCGCCCCCGGGAGCAAGCCCGGTCGGCGGGACATTGGAAGGACACTCCGATCGATCATGGCTTCCCCTTCGTCTTCAACTGGTACCGGCAACCGCTGCCGCTCCCGATGAGAAACGGCCGCCCTCCACTCGCACTACGGCGTCGCTCGGCAAGGCCTCCACCAGGGCTCTGACCGCGAGGTCCGCGGCGGAGCGGCTGCGGCTATCTACCGTCAGCTTGACCTTGTAGTCCCCGTCCATCACCGGATAGCTGCCGATCTCGACCTCGCCGTGGGCATCGACCACCCGGTCGAGCATCTCGGCAATGTCCGTCTCGCGGCACAGCGTGTAGACGGCACGGCTGTAGAACCGCCGGCCGGCCGCCAACCGGTCACGCAGCAGGGGCAGCTTCATGCGGAAGATCCGCGGCACCCCTGGCAGCACGTAGACGTTGTCCATCACCACGGAAGGCCATGGCACCTCCGGCGTGCTGACCAGGTCGGCGCCCTCCGGCACGTCGGCCATCCGGAGGTGGCCCTCGGTGCACCGCTCGCCCACCATCTCGCGGATCTTGGCCACCAGTTCCGGAGAGCGCACCAAGGGCCGGTCGAAGGCGTCAGCCACCGCCTGCAGCGTGACGTCGTCGTGGGTCGGACCGACGCCGCCCGACGTGATCACATAGTCGAAACGGCATCTGAGCCTCTGAATGTCGGCCGCGATGCCGGCGATGTCGTCCGGGCAGACGACCACCCGCCGCAACTCGATTCCGAGGCCGAACAGCTCCCGCGCCAGCAGGGTCAGGTTCGCCTCCTCGACCTTGCCGGTCAGGATTTCGTTCCCGATGATCAGCGCCGCCGCCGTTGGCATCGCGGTAGCTTACTCCTCAGCGGCCGACGAAACGGGGAGACCGGCGCTCGGTGAGCGCCTGCACGCCCTCGCGCGCATCCGCGGTGCCAAAAGTGATCTCCTGCTCCGCGCTCTCCAGGTCAAGCGCCTCGCCGATCGTCCGTTCGAAGGCGCCACGCACGGTCCGCTTGGTCGCCTTCACCGCCACCGGGCCGGCCGCCGCGATTTCCAGCGCCAGGTCCTCGACGACCTGGTCGAAGTCCTCATCCGCCTCGCGGCTGGCGATGCCCCAATCGACCGCCGTGGCGGCGTCGATCAGCCGGCCGCTGTACAGGAGCTCGGCGGCGCGGGCGGGGCCGATCAGGCGCGGGAGCGTCCAGGTCGCCGCCATGCCGGGGTGAATCCCAAGCCGTACGAAGGTCATCCCCACCCGCGCGCCGGTCCTGATCACCCGCATGTCGCAGCCGAGCGCGAAGCACAGGCCGGCGCCGATCGCGTGGCCGTTGATCGCCGCGATCGACGGCGCCTCGAGGTCGCGGACCGACAGGTAGAGACGGTAGAAGTTCGAGCCGCCGCCGAGGCCGGGGCCCGCGCCCGGTTCCTCGCTCACCTCCTCCTGGATGCTCTTCAGGTTGCCGCCGGCGCTGAACGCGCGGCCGGCGCCGCGCACGATGACCACCCGGGTCTCGTCCCGGTCATTGATCAGCGGCACTGCGTCCCGGATCTCGGCGCCCATGGCCGACGTCATCGCGTTCAACTGCGACGGCACGTTCAGGGTCAACCGCGTGATCGGGCCCTGGTGGTCCAGCAGGATGTGCTCGAAACTCATGGCGTGGGGGTTCCTCTCGATCGGTGCGATGTGCGGTGGCGCGACAGCGCTACAATGCGGCGCATGCTAACGATCACCGAGATGGCACAGAAGAGGGTCGCCGAAGCGATGAAGGACGAGGAGCGCGACGACCTCGCTCTCCGCATCACGATCACCGGCCGTACCGGCGGCGGCTTCAGCTACCAGATGGACCTGGTCGGTCTCGACGAGACCCGGCCCGGCGACGAGGTGCTGGAAACCGACACGTTCAAGGTCTACGTCGACTCCGAGAGCGCCCCGGACCTCGAAGGCGCGACGATCGACTTCGTCACCCGCCTGTCCGAGAACGGTTTCAAGTTCGAGAACCCGAACTCGGCCTGGGGCGACTCGGTGGCAGCCGACGTCCAGCGCATCCTCGACGACCAGATCAATCCGCAGATCGCCGCCCACGGCGGCTTCGTCACCTTGCTAGAGGTCAAGGACGAGACCGCGTTCATCAAGATGGGCGGCGGCTGCCAGGGCTGCGGCATGGCCGACCTCACCTTGAAGCAGGGTGTCGAACAGGCGATCCTCGAAGCGGTGCCAACCGTCAGACGCGTGCTCGACTCGACCGACCACGCCGCCGGGACGAACCCGTACTACGCGCCGTAGGCGCGTTATTTTCAGCGCGGGCCGCCTGCCGCGGCAACAGGTCGTCATGGGGGGACGATGCCCTCCGTGGCGTTCTTCGCCGGTGTAGAGTCGCTGCTTCCCTCCGGAGGCCCCTGCGAATGGCAGATCAGAAACGCCGCCCGGCGCTCGGGCACGGTCTCCCTCAGTGCCTGACCGGCCTGACGAAGCTCCAGCGGCCGCTGTACCTGAACCGCGCAAAGCGTCGACGTCTCCTGGAGCGTGAGTTCGTGCGTTCCCGTATCGGAGACCTGGGTCCCGACAGCGGCAAGCCGGGCGACTACGACCGTAGACGAATGTTCGCGTTCTACGGAAACCCGGTCCACCGCAGGGAACTCTGGCAAATCTGGCTCGATGGACCGGACGCCGAAGCCGCTCCCAATTCCAAGCCACCTCCGAGTCTGGATGTCAATGTCCTCCGGAAGTACTTTGACGAGGCGCCGTCCGAGACGGAGGAAGCGGCGGCTGGCGAGACCGGCGACGACAGCCCGCCGACCGCGAAACGGCTACGGGAGGCGGCGACCGAGCTGCTCGAACGGCTGGAGGACTGGCCATCGCTGGCGACGGCGGAACGAGAGCGCAAGACGCTCGTGCTCTTCTGTCTGGCCACTCTCCTGGACGACCCCGGGATCCTGCACAAGGCAGGCTCCAGGGTATCCGAGCTTCAGGAGGAGTACGCCGACGTGCTCGCGCCGGAACCCGAGAACGAGCAGTCACGCGGCAAAGCGCCTGATTCAGCCGCGGAACGGAACCGGACGCCGGCATCGGCAACTGCTCCGGTGAACCAGAGCGACCGGCCCAGTCACGATTCGCTACCGCTCCCGGCAGTGGAAACGCGCTGGCGCGAAGTTCTCCGGTCGCTGGCGGCCCTCGCCTCGGAGGCTGCCGAGAACGCCCCCTCCCCGGAAGCCCTCGACCCGCTGCAGCAAGCGGTCGACGAACTCAGGGAGATAGAGGAACGTCTCGAAGAGATCCGCGAAGCGGATGGGGCGACGGAAGAGCTCAGGTCGCAGGCTCGGGCGATGCTCGAGCGGATCGAGAGCGACCCCGCCAGTGAAGAGGTCGATCCCGAGGAGCTTGACCGACTTCGCGGCGCCTGGTTGGGGATTCCCGCCCTCGATCCGGGCAAGGCCCGGGCCGAGGCCGAGCGCCTTCAGGGAGAGGTCAGCCTGCTGGTTGCGAGTCTGCGAGAGTCCGATACGCAGCACCGGGAGGTGGAAGCCCAACTCGACGCGCTCCGCGCCAATCGCCCTTCGGATCGACAGGCCCTCCGCCGCTGGCGCGATCAGCGAGACGACCTCCGGGAAGAGGCGACCCGCCGCCGCCGTGAACGACGAGCCGCGGAGGATGTTCTGATTGGGGCGCTTACGCCCTCGCTCAAGGGCGGTGAACCCGAGACTGCCGAGGACGAAACTGTCGAGGACGCGACCGTTCCTCAGGTCGTTGCCGCCGCCGACCCGCAGGACGACAAGGTCGAACCCACCGACCCGACCACGGCCGAGGAAGCGACGCTCGCAGCATCGGCCGTCATCGCCGAGGAGCCTGCCGTACCTGGCGTCACCAGCGAGGAAGTCCCTAATCCGGCCGATAAGCAGCCGGGCGAACAGCCGGTGCCTGAAACGGATCGGCAGGGAGCTTCGAACAGCGAGGCCACCGAAGAGCCCACGCCCGAACCGATTGCGACTGCAGCCGCAGGCGACACCGCATCCGATTCGGGGATCCTCGTCAAGGAGACTGACCGTCGCGAGGCATCCACGCCTCGGCAACCTCTACCTGAGGCTCCCGTAGACCGCCCTGAGTGGCAAGGGCGGAAGCAACGAGTCCAAGCTGCATTGGCTGAGGCGCTGACGGAGGAACCTCCCGGCCTTGCCTTCGCACACGAGGTGTGTCGGCTCGCGGAGCAGGACGGAATCAAGGCGGGTCAGCCGCCGGCCCAAATGCTGGCTGCCCTTCTCTACGCCACCAATCTCCAACAGTCGACGAGCCCGCTGGTCAAGCCGATTCTGTCGGCTCTCGAACAGGGCCAGTCGGCAGCTCACGAGGGGCGGGCCACCACGGAGAAGAACGTCAACGCGCTGATCGGCTTCGCGACCGCCCTGCCCACGGCCGTGATCGCCCCGTACTCTGGCGCGGCCGCCTATCTTGAGCACCTTGAACACGAGGGCATCGAGGAGTTCGGAGCCTTCACCTTCGCGTTGGCTCAGAGCATCTGGGATCTCCAGAAGACCCACATGGACGCCGCTACGATCCTTCAGACTGCGCGCCGCCTTGCACGCCACCAGGACTTGATGGCGGCGTTTCGGAAGGACCTCGATAACTGGTCGGAGGTCGGACCACAGCGCAAGCAACCCTACATTCCCGCGAATCGGATCTGGAACGTCCTCCGCCAGGACGACAACGAACTGGGGCGCCTCACGCAGGCGATGCGTTCACCCGGACGGAGCGCGATCGTACGGCGGCTGGCTGCACAGATGGCCGACAAGGACAAGCTCCGGAAGATCCTCGACCGCTTCGCCGCCAGCTTGCTGTCATCCCGACAGACCATTGACGCCAAGACGTTCGTTCGGTTTCAGCGACATCTGGCTGAGCCGTTGGCCCTTGCGGACCGCTATCTTGACCTGGAAGCGGCTCGACCACCCGCGAGCGACCACCACGAGAAGGTGATCACCCGGTTCGTCAAGACGCTGCTGCACCAATCCACCGAACTCCTTCAACGCCTGGGCGACATGGCGGAAGAGCGCAGCGGCGACACCCTTCTGATGGCGGCCTCGTCACTCGCAGCAAGTGCGGTTCGGCGGGCCGTAGGTCTTTTGAACCGCCCTGGCCAAGAGGCCGAGAGGGCTGAGAATGACGCCCGCTTCCTGCTGCGATCCGCACTGTTACCGTTTCCCGATCTCGGTGGCGACGAGTCACGATGGAACCCGAATGCTCCCCAGCTCACCCTCGACGGCCTGCTCGACTCCAAGCCCGTCGAGTTGACCGTTGCCTTTGAGCGGTACTGCGAGCGGGGCGACTTGCTGCTGGCCGCCGATACCGTCGACTGGCTCGAAGCCAGTCTTGGGGAGCACGACATCGACTCCCTAAGAAGTCGCCTTGAGGAGGAACGCGTGACAGGCCGGCGCGTTGTAGACGCGGCAGTGGAGGACATCCGGCAGGAGGTCGACTTGGCCTTCTCCAAGAGCCGAATCTCGGCGGACTGGAACGGCGTTCTTCTGGCCGCCCTCGAATCCAGCAAGCTCAAGTCTGCCGAGAGTGACTGGCCCCGCTACAACCTGTTCCACGGCGAGTTGAGTACCGTACGGCTCAATCTCGAAGCTGCCGATCGAGAAGAGCGAGACAAACTACGCCAGGAAGTCGCGGCGCGCTTCCCGGATGAGAGCGACCCACAGCGTCAGGCGATCGAACGGAGCCTGGACGACGGCGATCTTCGCGTGGCCAACGAACTGCTGTATCGGCCGAGTCACGACTCCCTACACCCGCGTCGTCAAGAGGGCCCGTCGGCGTTCCAGGATTACCTTGAAGTCGACCAGGGCGATCTCCGCTCATGTACGGCGGACTGGATGGGTCTGATTCAGTCGTCCACCGCTGGCGAGCGAGACGGCCCTTTGCGATTCGACCATCTGGACCAAGGCGAGCGCGTCTCGGCAGCCGCGCTGCTAAAGGCGTGGGCGGCGCTCAGGGATGCGCCTGTCAGCGACCGTCATCGGTTCAGCCAGGCGGTGAGCGAACTGATGAGATGCCTTGGCTTCATCGATCCTGAGGTCACGCTTGACTCCTCGGTACCAGGGTTCGCAAGTGCAAGGCTCAGGGTGGAGCCAATCGAGAGGCGCGAAGTCTGTCCGCTGCCACACTTCGGCTCGGAAGCAAGAGGCTGCTACCGCTTGATGCTGTTCCTTGATCCTCCCGACGCTGAGGCGATCCATCAGCGCATGGAGCAATCCCGCCGGCAGGAAGCGGCTATCGTCGTCAGTCTTCATGCGCTGGGGCGAGGAACCAGGGAACAACTCGTCCAAAGGTGCCTCGCGAAGAGGATGTCGCTCCTCACGCTCGACGAGCCCCTTCTCGCCTTCCTCGCGGCGCAAAGCGGCTCCCGCCTGCCAGCGTTCTTTGCCTGCAGCCTTCCGTACACCTACAATCAGCCCTTCATCCGGCGTGCCAGTTTCGTACCGCCAGAGATGTTCTTTGGCCGGGAAGCGGAAGCCAAGGCGATAGAGGCTCTCGACGGCTCCTGCTTCGTGTACGGTGGCAGGCAATTGGGCAAGACAGCCCTCCTCAGGCACGTCGAGAGAACCTATAGGGGATCCGGCCGGCACGCAGTCTGGATCGACCTGAAGGCCCAGGGCATCGGCGAAATCGACACTGCCGACATCTGGCCCGCCATCTGGAACGGGCTTAGGGAACACGAGGCCATCGAAGAGGCCATGCCGAAGCCGACCCAAGGCAACGAGAGCATCCGCCGCTTCATCAGAGCCCTCCACAGCATCTTCAACCGCGATTCTGGCAAGACGCTCCTGCTTCTGTTTGACGAGGCGGACAACTTCCTCAAACGGGATACCCCTGAGAGCTTCGCGGAGTCTTCACGCCTCAAGTCCTTGATGGAACGCGACCAGTCGATCAAGGTCGTCTTCGCCGGCCTTCACAACGTTCAGCGAACGACGACACAGTCCAATCACCCCTTAGCTCATCTCGGCAATCCGATCCGCATCGGCCCCTTCATCGACGAGGGCAACCAGAGGTATGCGCTGGACCTCCTCCAACGCCCGCTTCATGCCTGTGGCTTCTGCTTCGAGTCGAGCCGACTGGCTCCGGGAGTGCTTGCGGGAGCAAACTACTACCCCAGTCTGATCCAGATCTACGGCTACGAGATAGTCGCCAAGTACTTGGACTCCGACGGCGCGTCGGTGCCGAGGACGATTACGACGGATCTACTCAACTCCATCGACAGCGATCCTGACCTTCAGGAGGAGATTCGGCGGCGTTTCGAGTGGACGCTGCAGCTAGACCCCAAGTACGAGGCGATCGCCTACGCCATCGCCCTCGAGTGTCACAGCGAACCGCGCGTGCTGAGCGCCGGCATGAAGGACGCCCGGATCCAGAGACACGCCCGGGTCTGGTACGAGACTGGCTTTCCCCGGCTTGGCGGGAACATCGAGTTCAGTTCACTGCTTCGGGAGATGGTCGATCTCGGGGTGCTCCGCCGAATCGAGGAGAGCGGCAGTCACACTCTCTGGAACTCGAACGTCCTCAAACTGCTGGGAACATCAAGGGACATCGAGAACCGGCTTGAGGACCTGAGTGCCGGGAAGAAGCCCTTCGAACCCGGCCCCCACGACATACGCCGTCACCACGCCGACAAGGGACCGCAGCACCGTCCGTTGACCCTGTGGCAGGAGCGGCAGGTCACTGGCGAGCCCTACGGCCATGGCGTGGTGGTCCTCTACGGTGTTGAAGCCGCCGGCATCCAGCACGCCGGCCCTTTCCTGGCTGAAGGCCCCATGGCGGCCAAAGAACTGCCAGAGACCGATTCGGTCGCTGAGTTCGAAGAACACCTTAGGCGCCGCCTGACCCGTCGGCAGCGAGATTCCGTTGACCCCGTCGTGTTGATCGTGTCGCGGAACTGGAAGCGCGATTGGGTCGACTTGGCGTTACAGGTGCTGGAGGGACTGAAGACCCGTCCCTACGCGAGGGTCATCTTCATCGCCGGCGCTCAGAAGCTCTTTCCTCCGGACAGCGCGAGCGCCGAACCCATGTTGGACCTGCCGCCGCTCGATACCCAACAGGCCACGGTCGATCTTGCCCAGGCAGCAAGGCGACCAGGAGAAGCGCAGACGGTGTTCCGCGGCGTCCGCCTGGAGCCGTGGACTCTCGGCTTCGCGGCCAAGTGGCTCGGCGATGACCCCGACATCGGGCACAAGCTTACGAGCGACCAGAAATCGGAGTTGGCGCTTGAGTCAGGCGGCTGGCCCGTTGTGGTCGAGCTCATCCGTGAACGCGTTAGGAGAGATGGACCGAAGGATCTGCTGAGTGCTGGCGGCATGCACGAGCTCATGGCCGAGAATGCCGACCAGCTCCGCGACGCCTTCGGTATCGACCGGCCCGGTCTGCGGGAAGCCCTTCGCCAACTGGAAGCGGATTCACGCCAGGGAACCTCCCACCGGCAGCCTCGCCTGTTGCGAGAGGACGCACAGAACCGGCTCTTCGACGGTGCGGCTCAGATCTCCTTGACCGAGGAGCCCGGCACGGACCGGACTCAGTCGGAGCGGCTGATCGAGATGCTCCGCCTCGCCGAGCGGGACGGCGATGGCCCGCTTCGCCTCGACCCGATCGTTCGCACCATCCTCGATCTGAGCGGGAACTGAATCCTTGCTGGGACTCTGGGACCTGCCGGGCCCCGTCGCCTTCGTTCGGCGGGTGGTCAAGAAACTGCGCGGTGGTTCAAGCGTTGTGCTGCGCTTCCCGGCCGGGGTCGCCGACGGACTGGAGGCGGATCTACAGAGGCGTTGCGACTGGGGGCACGAGTGGACGCTGCTTCGCGCCGACGACGCCGAGAAGCGTGGTCACCTCTTCGGGCGGGCAATGGCCGACTTGAAGCCGCCTGTGCCCGCGCGCGAGCTATTGAGGAGCCCACGCTTCCGGAATCGCATCATTTGGATCCACGGAATCAGTCCGGATGGGTGGCTCAACTGGCGCGACCTCCTTCTACGGTACTCCGACGCTTGCCGGAACCAGGGCAGCGGAGCACCGCCAAGCGTGTTCGTCCTACCCCTCTGCGGCGACGGCTTCATCCAATCGGAACTCAGCGACGTGTCTGTGCAGTACTGCGAGTTCCGCGATGTCGTGCATCGGGACGATCTCTTCATGCTCGCCCTGAGGGAGAAGGACCTGCCCGACCGGGAACACCGCTTCCTCATCGCCGCCACGGTCGCTCATGTCGCGCAGTGGGACGTTGGCCTAGCGAAGCGACTAATCGGTGCCCGGCCTGAGTCTATACTCCGTCCTTGGGCGATTCTGGAAGCGGATGCGACTGAGCGAGGCTGGTCGAAGCAGACACCGGAGACATGGGAAGCCGGCACGGTGGATGGGCCTACAGCCAGACCGCTGGTTCACTCCTCTCTGCTTTGCGCGAAGGGCCGGTTGCCCGAGGTGAATCGACGGCTCTGGGCTGCTCAAGCGTCAGCTCTGCTGCCAATGGTTGGGGATCGGCAGGCCGAGATCGTGCGTGAGTTCGGACCTGATTTCAGGCTTCCTCTCGTGTTCTCCACGGACGATGGCCGGCCAGCGTCCGTTTCCTCCCTGGACCGTGTCGAACTCAGGCACGTTGTCCGCTATCGCGAAGAGCTTGGGGCCCCACGGGCGGCCGTAGATCGTGCATGGCCTCTGAACCGCCTGAGGAACAAGCTGGCGCACTACGAACTCCTCGACCTCGCCACGGACGAGTGGAAAGACTGGAAGTTACTGAGCGGCCGATCATGAGCACCGATCGGCGAATGCCCAGCGAACGCCAGCCGACGGGCGTTGCCGAGCTCCGGCCGCAATGACGTGTGCATGTCCTGCTGCCACCCCGGAGCGCCGGCCCCGGCCAATCAGCCGCGTTCCGCTGCTTCGACCCTGTGCAGAAACTCGTCCGCATCCCGGCAAGTGAACGCGAGTCGAATCACCCCTGCCAGGTCGGACGGATTCTCGGATCGTGCAAGCCATTGTCTCAGCGCGGACGAAACCGGGATGCCCCGCGAACCGAACGCCTCGGAAACCGCCGCGCGGACGAGGTCCGCGGCGGCTTTCCTGCGCTCCTGCCGAAGGAACGGATCGTCGTCCGGCCCGGTGCCGTCGACCGCGCCCATCGCCCGGCCCACCCGGCGCAGAACGGAGACGGTCTCGGCGGATTCTTCCCGCTCGTTCAGGGCGCGGTGGATCTCCGCGGCTGTCCAGCCCGGGAATGCCCGGCTCGCCGGCGACGCCTGGTACTCGCCGCCTTCCAGCAGCAGAATGCTCAGGCCGGGTCGGCGCCGGCCGCGGGTGCTGGACGAGTCGGGCACTTCGACCCACAACTCCGGGATACAGAGCGCGGCGTAGTCGTCCAGTTTGCTCCGCCGACCGCGCCGGCGGCGATGGCGCACGTTCGTGGTGTGATCGACCTCGAGGACGACGTCCGGCAGCGGATCGCTGGCGACTTCGATGTGCTGGCCGGCCGGCAGATCCCGCCCGGGGTACAGGTAGATCGTGGGGTCCGCTTCCAGGCAGAACCTCGCAGCCCCAGTAGCCGCGGAGCCGCCTGCCGAGGAGCCCGCCGGAGCGAGCGTGATCCATCAGGACGCTCGCTGCGCCGGCGGAGCTGCTCGGACGGTCCACGCAACGAAGCGATCAAGGCCAGGCCGCAAGCGAGTGTCCTGTCGCCCACGACTTGCGCGGCTCCCACCGACGCGGGACGTGGCAGCGCTACTCTTCGAAGGAGGAACCGTTGGCCGATCAGCCGACCTCCGCGGCCGCCATCGAGCGGCCGACGCGCCGCAATTCTGCCAGGGTTTCCGGCGAATCCTCGATCTCGTTGAGCGCCCTGTGGATCTCGACTGCGGTCCAGCCGGGAAACGCCCGGCTGCTCGGCGCTTCCACGTAGCCCGACCCGCGATACAGGAAGATGGTCAGACCGGGCCGGCGGCTTCCTGCTAGCCCCGCCGAATCCGGCACTTCCACCCAGACTTCCGGGATGCCCCAGGCCGCGTAGTCGTCAAGCTTGCCGGCCCGGCCCCGGCCCCCCCGCCGCACGTCGGTCGAGAAATCCACCTCGAAGACGACATCCGGATGCGGGTCGGCGCCGATCTCGACGTACAAGCCGGCGGGGCGGTCCCGGGGCAAGTCAAGATAGATCGTCTCGTCCGCTCGCAGGACCAGCTCCCTGCGCCCGTCCGTACCGCGCTGCACGAGGTCCACGGTTCCGGCCGAAGCGATGGCGGAACCCCGCGCCCGGCCGATCTCATGCACCAGAACCACGAGCCGCCGCGAGATGTACTCGTGCTGGAGACCGACGGGCTCGCGCAGCACGTTAGCCGTACCACTGCTCGCTTCCCAGCATTCCACTCGGCCGTCGAAGCTCTCGTATTCGTCTGGCGACATCGGGATTCGGCGACACCCGCCATAGGCGCGCGCGTCTGCGGCCGCTCTGGGCGGCGCCAAGTCAGGAGGCGAAGCGACCGTACGTACCGCCATAAGAGATCGAACCTATCAGCAGGAGCACTTTCCGCCGCCCAGTGGTTACAGCACGACGGGCTTGGATCCGGAGGCGCGAGCCGTGCAAAGCCAGCCGCCGTTGGCCTCTGCTGGCCCCGGCCACCTGAGGCAGTTCCTCGGCAGGGGCAGTTTGCCCTACCCCCACCGTTGTGGAATAGTCCCTCACTGGTCGAGCGACGCGTTCCGATTCGCCCTCGCTCGCCGGATTCGAGCTCGATCTCCGGAATAGAGCACGTCACGATCGATGGGTACGCACCGTTTCAGACGGGGACTGAGCCTGCCTATTTCGGGCGCTCCCGAGCAGATCCTCGACGACGCCGCGGCGCCCGGCACCGTGGCGCTCGTCGCCGCCGACTACCCCGGCATGAAGCCGGCGATGCACGTGTCGCCGGGCGACGGGGTACGGCGCGGACAACTTCTGTTCGAGGACCGCAAGCAGCCCGGTGTCCGCCTCACCTCGCCTGCCGCCGGAACGGTCGCGGCGGTGAACCGGGGCGCCAAGCGGGCCCTGATCTCGGTCGTGGTGCGGGTGGATCCCTCGGATCAGGCGGCATCCGGCGGCGCCCAGGTCGACTTCGCGAGCTACACGGGGCGGCACCCGAGCGCCCTCTCCCGCGAGGAGGTGGAGGCGCTGCTGGTCGAGTCCGGCGACTGGACCGCACTGCGGGCACGTCCGTTCGGGCGCACCGCCGCTCTCGAGTCGAAGCCCAAGTCGATCTTCGTGACCGCGATGAACAGCGAGCCCTTCGCGCCCGACGCGGACCTCATCGCCGAAGGACGCGCCGGTGACCTGGAACGCGGTCTCGCGGCTCTGGGCCGGCTGACGGACGGCCCGGTCTACCTCTGCCGCGCACCCGGAACGCTGGCGGCGGTCGAGGCGAGCGGCCAGGTGCGGATCGAGGAATTCGTCGGCCCCCACCCGGCCGGCGCCCCCGGCCTGCACATTCACACGCTGGACCCGGTCAACCGCAGCAAGCTCGTATGGCAGATCGGACTCCAGGACACCGTCGCGATCGGCCGGCTGTTCGCGACCGGGGAGCCCGACGTTGTGCGCATCGTCGCTCTCGCCGGCCCGCCGGTGCGCGCTCCGAGGCTGCTGCGCACTCGGCTCGGCGCCTCCCTCGCCGATCTTGTGCGGGCCGAGACGAGCAACACGGGCGAAGCTGACGGCGACGTCGCCGCGCGTGTCATCAGCGGCTCGCCTCTCAGCGGCCGAACCGCGATCGGGAAGGGCGCGCCGGCCGACCTCCACGGCTACCTGGGCCGCTTCCACGACACGGTCTCGGTGCTCGAGGACGACCACAGCCGCCGTTTCCTGGGCTGGCTGCAGCCCGGCTTCGGCGCCTTCTCGCGCGCCCGCGCCTTCGGCTCCACGCTGCTGCCGCGCCGGTCCTTCGCCATGACCACGACGACCTGGGGTTCACCGCGCGCGATCGTGCCGATCGGCCTCTACGAGAGCGTCTTTCCATGGGACTTGCAGCCGACCTTCCTGCTCAAGTCCCTGGTCGCGGGCGACATCGAACGCGCCGAGGAACTCGGCTGCCTGGAGTTGCTGGAGGAGGATCTGGCGCTCTGCACCTTCGTGTGCCCCGGCAAGACCGAGTACGGCCCCTATCTGCGCGACGCGCTCGAACTGATCGAGAAGGAAGGCTAGCGCCGCCCACCGGCAATGAAGTTTCTGCGCAAAATCCTCGACCGTCAGGCCCGTCACTTCGAGCGCGGAGGCAAGTTCGAGCGCTTCTACCCTCTCTACGAAGCGCCCGACACCTTCCTGTACACGCCCGGCAAGACGACCGCCGGCGCCGCGCACGTACGCGATGCCCTAGACCTCAAGCGCCTGATGATGACCGTCGTCGGCGCGCTCGTGCCGTGCGTGCTGATGGCCATGTTCAACACGGGACGCCAAGTCCACCTGGCGATCGCGGGCGGCGCCACCGCCCTGCCCAACTGGCGCACCGACGCGATGGAGCTGCTGGGGCTGCCCTTCGACGCGAGCAGCGTGCTCGCCAACTCGGTCCACGGCGCCCTCTACTACCTGCCGGTCCTGATCGTGACCTTCGCCGTCGGCGGCACCTGCGAAGGGCTGTTCGCGGTCGTCCGTCGCCACGACATCAACGAAGGCTTCCTGGTCACCGGCATGCTCTTCCCGCTGGTCCTGCCGCCGACGATCCCGCTCTGGCAGGTCGCGATCGGCATCGCCTTCGGCGTCGTCGTCGGCAAGGAGATCTTCGGCGGCACCGGCTACAACGTGCTGAACCCGGCGCTTACCGCGCGCGTCTTCCTGTTCTTCGCCTACCCGGTCCAGATCTCGGGCGATGCGGTGTGGATCGCGGCCGGCACTTCGGCCGACGGGTACAGCGGCGCCACCGCGCTCGGCGTCATCGCGACGCACGAGGCTGCCCCCGGTTCGGACGCCGCCGTGCTCGACGGGCTGGCCGCCATTCAGGGCGACGTGTCCTGGATGCAGGCCTTCCTGGGCGACATTCCGGGTTCGATGGGCGAAACGTCCACCGTCGCCTGCCTGATCGGCGCCGCCATCCTGATCGCCACCGGCATCGGCTCCTGGCGCATCATGGTTGCCGCAACCGCCGGATCCCTCGCCATCTCCCTGCTGCTCAACCTGGCCTCGTCGACGACGAATCCGATGCTCTCCGTGCCCTTCCACTGGCACGTCGTGCTCGGCGGCTGGGCCTTCGGCATGGTGTTCATGGCCACCGATCCGGTGAGCGCGGCGCAGACGAACCGGGGCCGGTACATCTACGGCTTCCTGGTCGGCGTGCTGGCGATCCTGATCCGCACCGTGAACCCCGCCTTCCCGGAAGGCGTGATGCTCGGCATCCTGTTCATGAACCTCTTTGCGCCCCTGATCGACCACTACGTGCTCAAGGCGAACATCAAGCGCCGCCAGGCGCGCTACGCTCAGTAGCCAAGGTCACACGACCGGCGAGATTCCGCAATGGCAAACAGACAAGCCACCAGCTACACCCTCCTGTTCGCGACAGTGATCTGCATCGTGTGCGGCGTTCTCGTGTCCTCGTTCGCGGTCAGCCTGGAGGAACTCCAGGATGAGAACGTCGCGCTCGACAAACAGAAGCGGGTGCTCGAGGCGGTGGGCCTGCTCAAGCCCGGCGAGTCGGTGACGCCAGAGCAGGTTGCCGAGCGGTTCGAGCCGATCCAGCCGGTGATCGTCGACCTCGCAACCGGCGCACCGCAGGGCGACGCCGACTCCGCGACCTTCGACCAGCAGCGGCGGGCCCGGAATCCTTCGACCAGCGTCGAGGCGCCGAAGAACAAGGCCAGCGTCAAGCGCATCCCCGATCAGGCCCTGCTCTACGAAGTGCGCGACGACGACGGCAACGTCGACATGGTCGTGCTGCCGATCGAGGGTCTGGGCCTCTGGGGCACCCTCTACGGCTTCCTGGCGCTCGACGCCGACACCACGACGGTGCGCGGCATCACCTACTACCAGCACAAGGAGACGCCGGGCCTGGGCGGCGAGGTGGACAACCCGCGCTGGAAGGCCCTGTGGCCGGGCCGGCGCGCCTTCGACGAAGACGGCTCGTTCCGCCTGGCGGTGATCAAGGGACAGGCCGGCAGCGCGGAACAGGACCCCCACCGCGTCGACGGTCTGAGCGGCGCGACGATCACGAGCAAGGGAGTGACGAACATGCTCGACTTCTGGCTTGGCGAGAACGGTTTCAAGCCGTACCTCGCCCGAATCCGCGCGGAGGCGAACTGATGGCGGTCAAGAAGACGGAAGCGGCCCTCGATCCGCTCTTGAACAACAACCCGATCGCGCTCCAGGTGCTCGGTATCTGCTCGGCGCTGGCGGTGACCACGAAGATGGAAACGTCGCTCGTCATGTGCGCGGCCGTCATCTGCGTGCTCACCCTGTCCAACCTGACGATCAGCCTGCTGCGCCACCAGATCCCGAACAGCATCCGGATCATCGTCCAGTTGACCGTGATCGCGTCGCTCGTCATCGCCACCGACCAGATCCTCAAGGCCTACGTGTTCGAGATCAGCAAACAGCTCTCGGTGTTCGTGGGGCTGATCATCACCAACTGCATCATCATGGGGCGGGCCGAGGCGTTCGCAATGCAGAACCCACCGTCCCTGGCGATCATGGACGGGATCGGCAACGGGCTCGGCTACAGCGCGATCCTGATGGCCACCGCGGTGCTGCGGGAGCTGCTCGGCTCCGGCAGGCTGTACGGCTACTCCATCCTGCCCACCGTCTCGGAGGGCGGCTGGTACCTGCCGAACGGACTGATGCTGCTGTCGCCGGCCGCCTTCTTCATCATCGGCGGATTGATCTGGGCGCTCCGCGTATGGAAGCCCTCACAAGTCGAGATGGACGGCTAGAGGGGGGTCGGAACAATGTTCGAGGAATACCTCAACCTCGCGGTCAAGGCCATCTTCGTCGAGAACATGGCCCTGACCTTCTTCCTCGGCATGTGCTCGTTCCTGGCCGTGTCGAAGAAGGTGGAGACCGCGGTCGGTCTCGGCCTGGCGGTCATCTTCGTGCTCACCGTCACCGTACCGGTCAACAACCTGATTCAGAGGCACCTCCTGAGCGAAGGGGCGCTTTCCTGGATCAGCCCTGAGTTCGCCGAGGTCGACCTGACCTTCCTGAACCTGCTCTGCTTCATCGGCACGATCGCCGCGATGGTCCAGCTCGTGGAGATGACGACCGACCGCTTCTTCCCGGCCCTGCACGCCACCCTGGGCATCTTCCTGCCCCTGATCGCGGTGAACTGCGCGATCCTGGGCGGCTCGCTGTTCATGGTCGAGCGTGACTACGACTTCGGGGAGAGCGTGGTCTTCGGTCTCGGCTCCGGTATCGGCTGGTTCCTTGCGATCGTCTCCCTGGCGTCGATCCGCGAGCGCCTGCGCTACAGCAACGTCCCCCACGGCCTGCGCGGCCTGGGCATGACCTTCATCATCACCGGCCTGATGGCGTTCGGCTTCATGGCCTTCGGAGGCATCCAACTGTGATCACCGAAGCCCTGCTCGGGGTGGTGATGTTCACGGTCGTCAACCTGGCTCTCGTTCTGATCCTGATGCAGGCCAAGGCCCGCCTGGTCGCCGGCGGCGAGGTCCAGATCCTGATCAACGACGAGAAGACGCTCACCGCCACGACCGGCGGCACGTTGCTCAGCACACTGGCCGAGCACCAGATCTTCATCCCCTCCGCCTGCGGCGGCCAGGGCACCTGCGGCGTCTGCACCGTGGACGTGCTCGACGGCGGCGGCGCGATGCTGCCGACCGAGAAGACCCACATCAGCCGCCGCGAGGCGCGCGAGGGCTGCCGCCTGAGCTGTCAGGTCAAGATCAAGGAGGACATGAAGATCGGCATCCCGGCCGAGGTGTTCGGGGTCAAGAAGTGGCAGTGCACCGTGCGCTCGAACGAGAACGTCGCCACCTTCATCAAGGAGCTGATCCTCCAGCTTCCTGCCGGCGAAGAGGTGCCCTTCCGCGCCGGCGGCTACATCCAGATCGAGTGTCCCCCGCACCTGGTGAACTACAGCGCCTTCGAGATCGAGGACGAGTACCACGAGGACTGGGACCGCTTCAAGCTCTGGAACCTCGTCTCCAAGGTCGACGAGACGGTGGTCCGCGCGTACTCGATGGCGAACTACCCGGAGGAGAAGGGCATCATCATGCTCAACGTCCGGGTGGCGACGCCGCCACCGCGCGAAATGGACCTGCCGCCCGGCCAGATGTCGTCGTACATCTTCAAGCTCAAGCCCGGCGACGACGTGACGATCGCCGGTCCGTTCGGCGAGTTCTTCGCCAAGGACACCGGCGCCGAAATGATCTTCATCGGCGGCGGCGCCGGCATGGCGCCCATGCGCTCCCACATCTTCGACCAGTTCCAGCGCCTGCACACCAACCGCAAGGTGTCCTTCTGGTACGGCGCCCGCTCGTACCGCGAGGCCTTCTACATCGATCACTTCGACCGCACCGCGGCCGAGAATCCGAACTTCACCTGGCATCTCGCGCTCTCCGACCCGCTCGAGGAGGATCATTGGGAGGGCTACACCGGGTTCATCCACCAGGTCCTGTACAACAACTACCTGAAGGACCACCCCTGTCCAGAGGACGTCGAGTACTACCTCTGCGGACCTCCGCTGATGCTCCAGGCCTGCATGAAGATGCTCGACGACCTGGGAGTCGAACCTGAGAACATCGCCTTCGACGACTTCGGCTGAGGCCGTCGGGTATAGACGCTGCCGATACACGTCGAAGGCGGTGGCGCCCGCCTGGCGCGGGTCCGGGGTCGGAAGTGGCCGCTGTTACTGGTTCCCGCCTGTCTGGCCCTGGGCTGCGCGCAGGCGCCAAGCGAGGTCGTGCTCGAGGGGCCGACGATGGGGACCTACTACCGGGTTCGCGCTATCGCGGAGGTTGGCGAGAGCGAGGCAATTCAGGGCCTTGTCGAGGAACGGCTGGACGCGGTGGACCGGGCGATGTCGACCTATCGCGAGGACTCGGAGATCTCTCGCTTCAACCGGCTTGCGGCCGGCGAGTCGCTCGTGTTCTCGGAGGACACATGGGCGGTTCTGGAGCTTGCCTGGCAGGTGCGCGAGGAAAGCGGTGGCGCATTCGATCCGACGGTAGGGCCATTGGTTGACGCCTGGGGATTCGGCGCGCCGGGCCGAGGTGCCGAACCGATGCCTCCTGGCGAGGACCGCCTCCTGCAGCTACGGGGGGCAGTGGGCGCTATCGAGCTGTCGCCGGCCGACCGACGCCTTCTGAAGCTCCGTCCCGGCGCTGCGCTCGATCTTTCGGCGATCGCCAAGGGATGGGCCGTGGACCGGGTCTCAGAGGATCTGACCAAGGCCGGCTACGCCAACCACCTCGTCGAGATCGGCGGCGAAGTGCGCACCACCGGCCACAGCAGCGCCGGTGGCCCGTGGCGCATAGCAATCGAGCGTCCTCCGGCACAATCCGACGCGTCCGATGCGGGAGGATCGAACGAAACACTGCCGCCCGGCCTGCAACAGGTCCTGGAGTTCACGGACGGAGCCCTGGCGACCTCGGGCGACTACCGGAACTACTGGCAACGGGACGGCATCCGCTACTCCCACACGATCGACCCGAGAAGCGGTCGGCCGGTTGAACACGCCCTCGCCTCGGCAAGCGTGTTCCACGAAACCTGCGCCGTGGCGGATGCCTACGCCACCACCTTGATGGTTCTGGGTCCCCAGGAAGGCCTGCGCTGGGCGAACGAGAACGACATCGCTGCCCTGCTCCTCGTCCACCGCGAAGACGCCCTCGAAGAACTCCCCAGCACAACCTTCCGCGACCGCTTCCAAAGCACCGACTAGCAGCTCACATCCGGCACAACAAGCCCGGCAACCCGACGCCGTCCCGCCGGTCCGCCGCTTTGAGACCGTTAGACTCTCGGCGAGATGGCGATCCTGTTCCTCACCATCACCGTGATCGCCGCTTCGGTGATTCTCATGTCGGTCGGCGTGCTGCTGAGCGGCCGCTGTCTGCGCGGTTCCTGTGGCGGCCCGGACATCCTCGGACCCGACGGCGAGCCCCTCAGTTGCGCCAGTTGTCCCCTGCGACGTGCGCGGGAGGAAACCTGACCGTCACCGAGGGTCCCGAACGCCCGATCCAGATCACCTACCACGGCGAAGCGCAGCCGTTCTCCCGTGGGCTGCTGGCGCGCAGCCTCTACGCCGCCGGACTCGACTTCGACCGGGCCTACCGCCGGGTGGAGCAACTGCAGCGACAGTTGCAGCGCGAAGGCACGACCAGCCTTGAGAAGCAGCACCTCGCGCAGAGGATCGCCGAACTTCTGGAAGCGGAAGAGGGCGCGGACACCGCTTCACGCTACCGGCTGATCCGTCGCCTGCGCCGGCTGCCGAAACCCCTGATCGTCTATATCGGCGGCGGCGCCGGCACGGGCAAGTCCACCCTGGCGCTCGATCTGGCGCCGCAACTGCGCATCTACCGGATCAACGCCACCGACACCGTGCGTCAGGTGATGCGGATGGTGTTTTCGCCGGCGATCCTGCCGGCACTCCACGTCTCGAGCTATGAGACCCCCGCCGATTCTGCGAGCGAGTTCGCTACCGCCGGCGGCAACCCACAGGTAGCGACCCTGGAAGAGCAGGCCACCAGGGTCTGCGTCGGCGTCCGGGCGGTGGTCGAACGGGCAATTGCCGAGAACCTCAGTCTGGTCGTCGAGGGTGTCCACCTCCTGCCCGGTCTGGTTCCGTTCACCGACCTCGAAGGCGAGGCCTACCAGTTCTTCACTGTGCTCTCGACCCCGGACGAGGAAAGCCACCGCAGCCACTTCCTTGCGCGCGAGTCCTTTGCCCGCAGAAGGCCGAACCGGCAGCTCGACCACTTCCGGGTCATCCGTGAACAGCAGCGCCACCTGTTGCAACTGGCTCGAGAATCAGGGATCCCGATCCTCGACACGACGGACCGGGAGGAGTTGCTTCCTACCGCCATCGCCCTGCTCGGGCAGAGCCTGTCCCAGCGACTGCCCTGGCTCACCCAGGCATCGATGCGGTTCCTGAGCGAGCGCCGTACCCCGGCTCTCCTGCTGGTGATCGACGGTCTTCCCGACCGGCCGCTGCGCTCACTCGGGGCGCGGACGCCGCTCGAAGCCGCGCGAACGCCTACGCTCGACCGGCTGGCCCGGGAAGGCGCCTGCGGTCTGGCCGACCCGGTAGCGCCCGGCGTGGTTCCGGATACGGCATCGGGAAACCTCGCCCTGTTCGCCCAGTCGCCGAGGGTGATGACCCGAGGACCCATCGAGGCACTGGGCGCCGGCCTCAAGCTGAAGACCGGAACGATCGCCATCCGCGGCAATTTCGCCACCCTCGACGAGCGCGGTTTCGTCGTCGACCGCCGGGCCGGCCGCATTCGCGAAGGGGCCAAGATACTCGCCAAGGCACTCGACCGTCTGGAACTTCCCGCCTCGGACCCGGTCAAGGTCCGCGTGCGGGCCACGACGGAGCATCGACTCGCGATCACTCTGCGCGGAGAAGGTCTCACGTCGGCCATCGAAGGCTCCGATCCGGGCGACGGCGCACCCTCCGGACGACCGCTGGCGCCGAGGCCTCTCGATCCGAACGACGACGCTGCCGAACGCACCGCACGCATCCTGGCCCTCTTCGAGCAGGAGGCGCGGCGCGTGCTGGCCCGGCATCCGGTGAACGAAGAACGACGTGAGAACGGCGAACCGCCGGCGAACGCCATCCTGACCCGGGGAGTGGGCCGGGTCCACCAGCTTCTGCCCCTGGAGCCGGGCGGCCTGCCGCTCAGCGCCGCCTGCATCGGCGGCGACCGGACCGTGATGGGCATCGCCTCGGCGCTCGGCGCCACCGTCATCCGCCGCCGCGGCATGACCGCGAACGTGGACACGGACTTGGGCCTGAAGTTCGACTGCGCCGCCGAGGCGCTCGAGGAGCACGACCTGGTCATGGTCCACGTGAAGGGCGCCGATATCGCGGCCCACGACCGCCGCCCCGATCTGAAGGTGGCCTTCCTGGAGCGGCTCGACCGCGAACTCGGGGCCCTGATCGAGAGGTTGGAAAAGCCGATCCGGGTCGCCGTGACGGCTGACCACGCCACCCTGTCCGAGGTGGGCGCCCATGGCGCCGATCCGGTGCCTGTGCTGATCTGGGGCGAGGGGATCGCACCCGACTCGGTGATCAGCTTCGGCGAACGCGCCGCCGGCACCGGCAGGCTGAACCGGTTTCCGCTCCAGCTCCTGATCGAGCGGCTGTTCGAGCAGCACAGCGACGAGGCGTCCTGAATTGGCAGGGAAGATCGAACGCCGCGTCCAGCGACGCGCCGACCTGGCCGGCGGTCGCGGCTTCGCCTGCGTCGCACTGGACCGGCCCGCCGATCCAGTGAACGTCGGCCACGTCCTGCGCGCGGCGCTCTGCTTCCAGGCTCGCATGATCATCCTGGGCCAGCCCTCGGAAGACATCGACCTTTGCCGGCTGCCGACGGATCCGACCCGTGCCTACCGGCACGTGCCGGTGATCGAAGTCGAGGATCTGCTCGAGGCGACGCCTCGCGACACGGCTCTGGTCGCGGTCGAGATCGTGCCGGACGCCATCGCACTTCCCGACTTCGTCCACCCCGAGCGGGCCTGCTACGTCTTCGGACCGGAGAGCGGCTCGCTTTCCGAGCGCATCCTGAAGCGATGCGACCACCGCCTTCGTGTCCCGACCGCCGTGTCGTTGAACCTGGGCATGACGGTCTGCGTCGTGCTCTACGACCGCTGCGCCGACCGCTGGCCCCGCAACAGCGAAGCATGAGTCAGTTCCCGGGCGACGGCGCGGCCGGCTCGGCAAAGAGAGACAGCAGCGGAAGCCCGAGACGCTCGCGCACGGAGCGGCGCACCAGGCGCTGCCTGAGATCCGGCAGCCTCTCCGCGTCCACTCTTCCCGCCATCCGGCCCAGCGCCTCGTCGGCGCCCGCCACGACGACTTCGCGGTCCGCCGGCGCAAGGGACTCGAACGCCCGAGCCACAAGTTCGATATCCAATTCGGCCAGCCGGGCTTCGATGTCGGGGGCCGGACCGCTCAGCCCGAGCAGCCTGCTCCGCCAGGCGTCGACACCTTCGAGTGTCGCCGGTAGCGCGGATGCCAGCGCCGCAAGCCGCGCCGGCACATCGATCGCGGCCGGCCGGCGGCGGACCGCCGGGACCCCGCCCAACTCCTGGTGCGCGGCCCATGCCTTCTCCACGGCCGCCCGGCAGTAGCGCAGACTGCCGACCCGTCTCTTCGGCGCCTCCGGCGACGCCGCCGCCCGTTCGGCGCGCCGTGCAAACACTTCGCGGAGGCTCTCGAGAACCAAGGAAAGCGGCACGCCCTCCTGACGCCATTCCTGCGCCAACCGCCAGTCGGCGGGACTGAGGAGCAGCGGCGCTCCCCGCAGCCGGATGAACTCCTCCTCGATAGCCTCGAAATAGTCGCGGTCCCGGCTCTCAGGATCCGCTCCCGGGGTCACGCCTCGATGACCTCGCCCGAGGCGATCGTGCGAACACCACCCGAGGTCTCCAGGCGGAAGCGACCGCCGTCGTCGAAGCCCGCGAAACAGCCGCGGACCGTCTCGCCGCCGATCCGGCAGCTCACTTCATCGCCCTCGCGATGGACGCTGCAGAGACGGTAGGCATCCAGCGTGTACACGGGGTCGCCGGCGCGGCTCAGCTCGCGTTCAAGCGACGTCGCGAGCCGTTCGACAACGGCCGCCCGGGACGGAGGGCGCTCGGTTTCGAGCGCGAGCGATGTCGAGACCGGCGTCGGCAGTTCGCCCCCGGCGCCGAAGTCGTAGTTCACGCCGAAACCGATCACGGCGACCATCTCGCCTTCGCTGCCCACCACCGTCTCGATCAGGATGCCGGCGATCTTGCGACCATCCACGAGCACGTCGTTGGGCCACTTCAGGCCCGCTCGGCCGCCGGTGAAGTCCGTCAGCGCCCGGCACACCCCGACGCCGGCTAGAAGCGGCAACGCACCGAGCTGATCCTCCAGCGGGCCGGCCCCGGCGATCGGCAGCGGCTGCAACCAGGTGCAGTAGAGGCCGCGTGCCGCGGTGCTGACCCAGGAACGACCCTGTCGACCCCGGCCCGCGGTCTGTTCGAAGGCCACCACCAGGGCCGTCGGCGGCGCCGATGCCTCCTCGAAGAACCGTTCGGCCAGAGCCTTGGCAAAACGGTTCGTCGAATCGACGGTGTCCATCAACACCAGGTTGTCCGGCAGGCGCCGCGAACGAGACCGAAGTTCGCCGACAAACTGGTCGAAATCGTCAGAGCGGTGCGCCATGGCCGCGCGAAGCCTAGGAACTTGCGCCGCAGAACGCAACGAAGTGAGCCAGGATGTCGCTCACCCGGCCAGGATGTCGCTCACCCGGTTGCGCTGTTCCTCCAGTTCGGCGAGGCGGGCGCGGTTGCCCTCGACAACGTGGGCCGGAGCCTTTTCGAGAAACCGGGCGTTCGACAGACGTCCCCGAGCGGCGGCGATCTCAGCGTCGATCTTCTGCAGATCCTTGGTGAGCTTCGCCCGCTCGGCCTCGCTCATCGCGGGCGCTTCGACCTCGAATGCCAGGTTCAGACCGCCGGCCCGATCCCGGAGCGATCCGGCCGGGCCCTGGCCCGCGGTCACCTCTCCGACGCCGGCGACGGCGCCAAGAAGGGACGCCTGCTCGACGACGAAGGCGATCAGATCCGGATCGCCGTCCTCGATGAAGACCGACATCCTGGAGGCCCCGGTCAGGTTCCGGTCGCGGCGAAGACTGCGGACTGTCTGGACCACCGCGACCAGAACGTCCATGCCCCGTTCGACCTCCCGGGACACGAGGTCGTCGTCGCCCAGCGGGTAGGCCGCAACGGCGATGCTCCGGGGTCCGGCGGACTCCGGCGCCGCCTCTCGCGGCAAGCGCTGCCAGAGCTCCTCGGTCAGATGCGGCATCACCGGGTGCAACAGCCTGAGGCTCGCGTCGATCGCAAACAGGAGGGTCTCGGCGACCCGCGGACGCGCAGCGGCGCCGGAGAGGGCGGGCTTCGCAAACTCGATGTACCAGTCGCAGAGCTCGTGCCAGAAGAAGTGGTAGAGCGCGTTGCAGGCGCGGTCGAAACGGAACTCTTCGAGGGCATCGTTGACCGCCGCCGCGGTGGCCGACAGGCGCGAAAGGATCCACCGCTCCGGAGCGGCCAGGTCGCTACCCAGCAACTCGGCAACCGACGCCGGAGTACTGGTGCCCCCGGTGCGCGCCAGGGCGAAGCGGACCGCGTTCCAGATCTTGTTGCCGAAGGCGCGGTAGCCGGCCATCCGTTCCAGATCGAGCGGGATGTCGCGCCCCGGCACGTCCAGCACCGCCAGGGTGAAACGCATCGCGTCAGCGCCGTACTCCTTCACCAGGTCCATCGGATCGACCGTGTTGCCCTTGGTCTTCGACATCTTCTCGCCGTGCGCATCCCGCACCAGACCGGTCAGATGGACGGTGCCGAACGGGATATCGCCGTAGAAGTGATTGGAGAGCATGACCATCCGCGCCACCCAGAAGAACAGGATGTCGTGGCCGGTGATCAGGACGTCCGTCGGGTACCAGGTTCGCAGGTCCGGCGCGTCCTCGTCGGGCCAGCCGAGGGTCGAGATCGGCCACAGCCCGGACGAGAACCAGGTGTCCAGCACGTCGGGGTCGCGGGTCAGTTCGGCCGTGCCGGCCAGTTCCTCGGCCTCCCCACGGTTCATCGCCACGTAGCAGGCCCCGTCCTGGTCGTACCAGGCCGGAATGCGGTGCCCCCACCAGAGCTGGCGGGAGATGACCCACGGCCGGATGTTCGTAAGCCAGTGCTCCCAGGTCTTGTCCCAGGAGTTCGGGATCAGCTCGAGGCGCCCGTCGGAGGCGGCGGCCAGCGCCTCCTTCGCCATGCCGGAGACGTCGGCGAACCACTGGGGCGAAAGCATCGGCTCGATCGGTTCGCCGCTCCGTTGCGAATGTCCCACGCTGTGGACGTGCCGCTCGATCTTGACGAGGCGCCCCTCCGCCTCAAGTCGCGCGACCACAAGGCGGCGGGCCTCGAAGCGGTCCAGACCTTCGAAGTCGGCGCCCGCCTCGGCCGTCATCCGGCCGTCCAGGCCGATCACCCGCAGCCCGGGCAGATCATGCCTCTGCGCGATCTCGTAGTCGTTCGGGTCGTGGAACGGGGTGACCTTGACCAGTCCGGTGCCGAACTCCGGGTCGACGTACTCGTCGGCGACCAGCCGCAGGCGCCGGCCGAGAATCGGCAGCCGCGCGAAACGCCCCGCAAGGTGACGGTAGCGCTCGTCCTCGGGGTGGAAGGCGACCGCGGTGTCGCCAAGCATCGTCTCGGGGCGCGTGGTCGCGACGATCAACGGCTCCTCGACGCCGCCTCCGCTTCCCTCGTCCGGCGCCAACGCATAGGCCAGGTGGTAGAGCGTGCCCTCGACCTCACGGTTCTCGACTTCCAGGTCGGACACCGCGGTCTGCAGCACAGGGGACCAATTGACCATGTACTCGCCCCGGTAGATCAGGCCCTCACGGTAGAGCCCGACGAAGGCCGTGCGCACAGCGCGCGCGAGCCCCTCGTCCAGGGTGAACCGCTCCCGGGACCAGTCGCACGAGGCGCCCAGGCGCTGCAACTGCCGCTTGATGTTCGCGTGGTACTCGTCCTTCCACCGCCACACCCGCTCGAGGAACTTCTCCCGCCCGAGTTCGAGCCGGCTCGTACCCTCCTGCTCAAGTTGGCGTTCGACCATGAGCTGGGTCGCGATACCGGCGTGGTCGGTGCCTGGAAGCCACAGGGCGTTGTCGCCTCGCATCCGGCGCCAGCGGGTGACCAGATCCTGCAGAGTGCTCTGGAGGGCGTGCCCCATGTGCAGCTTGCCGGTCACATTCGGCGGCGGGATCAGGATGCAGTAGGGGGTCCGTCCCTCGCCTTCCGGATCCTCGGGGCAACGGAACAGATCCTGTTCCGCCCACCAGGCCTGCCACCTGCCCTCGTAGGACGTCGGGTCGAAGCGCTTCTCCATCACGGCACCCGCCGGTCGGGCGCCCGCCACGGCCTCTTTGTCCGCCATCAGTCGCCGGCCCTGACCGCCCGGATCGCGGCGCCATCCGCTACCCACAGTGTCGTCATTGCGACCCGAGGCGCCGGTTCAGGTACTCGATGATCGCGGCGGTGCTGGAACCGGGCGGAAAGACCTCGTCCACGCCGGCCGCCTTGAGCCGTTCGATATCCATCTCCGGAACGATGCCGCCGGCGAACACCAGCACGTCGCCGGCGTCCGCTGCGCGCAGCCCCTCGACGACTTCGGGAAGCAGGGTGTTGTGGGCGCCGGACAGGATCGACAGGCCCACAGCCCGGACATCCTCCTGCACGGCGGCCGCGACGATCTGTTCGGGCGTCTTGCGCAAACCGGTGTAGATCACCTCGAAACCCGCATCCCGCAGCGCCCGCGCCACGACCTTCGCGCCCCGGTCATGACCGTCAAGCCCGGGCTTGGCGACCAGAATCCGGTGCGGTGTCGCCGCGCCGGGCCGCCCGGTGTTCAAGTCGCGTCCTCTCGGCGAAGGCTGTGCTGGTCCATCTTCTTGTACAGGTTGCTTCTCGGCGTTCCGATCGCCTTGGCGGTGCGGGTCACGTTCCAGCCATGCTCGTCGAGTCTCTTCGACAGGTAGAGACGTTCCGAGGTGTCCTTGAACTCGCGCAGGGTCGACACCGCGAGAATAGCCTCCGACAGCTCCCCGCGCACCGGACCGGCAAGGCGGAGCACGTCGGCGCCGTCGATCTCGTCACCCGGCGTAAGGATCAGCAGGCGCTCCATCAGGTTCTTCAACTCACGGACGTTGCCCCGCCACGGCATCGCCTGCAACTGCCGGGTCGCCTCCCCGGTCAGGGTCTTCGGCCGGTAGTTGTTCTCCGCGGCGAAGCGCCCGATGAAGTGGTCGACCAGGAGCGGCAGGTCGTCCAGGCGCTCCCGCAGCGGCGGCGCGTGAACCGGGACCACGTTCAGCCGGTAGAAGAGGTCCTCGCGGAAGCGGCCCGCCTCGATCTCCGCCAGCAGATCCCGGTGGGTCGCGGCCACCACCCGGACATCGACGGTCACGGTCGTGCGGGCGCCGACCGGCTCGATCTCGCCGCTCTGCAGCGCCCTCAGCACCTTCGCCTGGGTGCGGGCGGACATGTCCCCCACCTCGTCCAGGAAGATCGTGCCGCCATCGGCGGCCGTGAACTTGCCGATCTGGCGGCCTACGGCGCCGGTAAAGGCGCCCTTCTCGTGGCCGAACAGCTCGGACTCGATCAGTTCGTCGGGAATCGCGGCGCAGTTGACCTGCACGAGCGGCATTTCGCTGCGCGGGCTGCCGGCGTGAATGGCGCGCGCCACCAACTCCTTGCCGACGCCGCTCTCGCCTGTGATCAGCACGGTGGCCGGAGTCGGCGCGGTGCGCTCGATCGTGGCCCGAAGCTCGTGCATCGGGGCGGACTCGCCCACCAACTCGAAAGGCGCCCCACGCAACAGACGGTTCTCGTCCTCAAGGCGCTGGAACTCGACGGCGTTGCGAAGCGCCAGGAGTACGCGGTCCCGTTCGAGCGGCTTCTCGAGGAAGTCGTAGGCCCCCAGCCGGGTCGCCTCGACCGCGGTGGCGATGTCTCCGTGACCGCTGATCATCACCACCGGCATGCCGTGGCCGCGCTCCCGGAGACTCGAGAGCGTGGCCAGACCGTCGATTTCGGGCATCTTGATATCCAGCAGAACGGCCGCCGGAGGCCTGTTCATCACGCGTCGCAGCGCCTCTCTCCCGGTCGACGCCTCCTCGACCCGGTAACGCTCGAACTCGAGGATCATCCGTAGCGAACTCCGGATCGACTCCTCGTCGTCGACCACGAGCACGCGGGGGCCCATGGGGGTCAGGGTACTTCGATGACCGAGAAGAAGCGCTGACCGCGTGGAAGCAACGCCTCGACGCGAACGAGATCGCCCGACTTCAGACCAACCGTCGCCTGCTCCAGGTCGTCCAGATCGCCAATCTCGTTGTCATCGATGGCGGTGATCACGACGCCTTCCTGGAACCCCTTCTCGGCGAACACGCTGCGGGCGGAGACGTCGGACACGAAGACCCCGCGCTGCCGCCGGGGCAACTGGGCGCGCTCGCGCAGACGCATGGTCAGAGGCTGCAGCTCCAGGCCGAGCCAGTCCATGCCCTCCGCTCGCGGCGGCTCCTCCGGGACCGGTTCCTCCGCCGCCGCCAGCAGGGTCGGACGCTCCTCCAGCTTGACGTCGAGTTCGAGCCGCTCACCGTCCCGGAGCACCTTCAGCGCAACCCTGGCGCCCGGCGGATGGCCGGCCACGTAGTCGATCAGATCCCGGGTGCCGATCACCTGGTGATCGTCAACGCCAACGATGATGTCGCCCGCCTCGACCCCGGCCTTCTCCGCCGGGTTGTCCTCGGTGACGTTCAGCACCAGGGCGCCATGCGGCTCGTCCAGATCGTGGTACCGGCCTTCGATGTGCTCCAGGTCGCGAATCTGCACGCCCAGGTAGCCCCGCCGGACCCTGCCCTCGTCCCGCAACTGCGGCAGCACGCCCTGGAGCACGTCGACCGGCACCGCGAAGCCGATGTTCTCGGCAAAGGCCTTCCCGGTGGCGATGCCGACCACCTCGCCGGCCGTGTTGACCAGCGGACCGCCCGAGTTGCCCATGTTGATCGCCGCGTCGGTCTGGATGTAGTTCGCGAAGTCGGCCCGGTTGCTCTCGATCGGGATCGAACGGCCCTTCGCGCTGACCACGCCGACCGTCACCGAAGCGTCGAAGTTCAGAGGGTTGCCGACCGCCATGACCCAGTCACCGACCCGGAGCGCATCCGAGTCTCCAAGCGGCAGGAAGGGCAATTCTTCGCCCGCGTCGATCTTGATCAGGGCCAGATCCGTCTCCTGGTCGCGACCCTTGACCTCGGCCGAATACTCGCGACCGTTCAGGCCGACCGTGATCTCCTCGGCGCGGTCGATCACGTGGTTGTTCGTCACGATCCAACCGTCTCCGGTGATCACGAAGCCGCTCCCCGCGCCGGGGAAGCGCTGCTCCTCCGGCTCCCCGCCCTGCCGCGGTTCGCGACGGAAGAAGTCCGGAAGGCCGCGGATTTCCGGCGCCTCCTCGATCCTGACCACACGGACCGTGACCACGGCCGGCAGCACCGCCTCCGCCAGGTCGGCGAAGCTATCGATCGAGGTCCTGGCGTGGCGTTCGACCCGCCTCGCCTGCTCTCTGCTGGAGTCCTCCTCTGAAGCCGCCGCGATCTGACCAGCCTCCTCGGCCCGGGTCGGTTCCGTGAGGTTCAGGCCGCCGGCGATGATCATGCCGAACACCAGGGCGCCGAACACCATCAGGGCGGTAAAGAGGAGATGTTTCTTCGTATTCATTGTCAGGAGTACCTCGTTGAAGAAGGGAAGCATACAACCGTCGCGGCCGCCCCTCCCCACGGGGGACGGGCGGCCGCCCCGTTAGGGTGCAATCCGCCTGCCAACCCGGGAACGGTTGCCCGTCCCAACCATCGGTTGTATAGTCCGCGGCCAACTGCCGGCGCTTCTCCCACGCTTCTCTTGGAAGAGGGGGGAACGCCTCTGAGTCGGAGACCGTCTTCGGCCACCGGGGCGCGAATCCGCCGAAAGCCGGCAGGCGGCTGCTGAGAGTGGGTGCTTCGGCCCGCTCTCTTTTGTTTAGAGACCCCTTCTTCGTTCAAGAGACCCGCTTCGTTCCAGAGACCCGTCAGCGAGACCATCACTCGAAACCGTATGCCCGCCCCCCAACCCACCTCCGACCTCCAGGCGCCAGATGGACCGCCAGCGGTCGGATTGCCAGCGGTCGGATCGGTAGCGGGACCGCGCCACGCCATGGGAACCGCCATCGACTTCGACCTTCTTGGGCGCCTCGAGCGCCTCGTAGCGAGCCACTCCTGCGAATTGCTCGACGCCTCGTTTCGAGGCGGCAGCCTGCGTCTGGTGATCGACCATCCCGACGGCGTGACCCACGAGCACTGCGCCGGCGTCTCCAAGGAGGCGTCCGTCCTGCTTGACGCGGAGAACTTCGGCCCCGCCTCCGGCTACGTGCTGGAAGTCAGCTCGCCGGGACTCAACCGCGAACTGTACGGAGCGCCCGACTACGAACGCTTCCGCGGACGGCGGGCCAAGGTGACCTTCACCGACGCCGCGACAGGGCGCCGGCGCACGGTGCGTGGTCAGCTTGTGGGCCTGAGCGCCGAGGCTTCCGGCGTCGCACTCATCCTCGAGGACGACAGCGGCGATACCCTGCCCATCATCATCGACAGCATTCACAAGGCCAGACTACTGGTCGAACTCTGACTCCGGGGACTCTGACAATGGCTCAGCCACACACTCCCGAAGTGAACATCAACGAGGTCCTCAAGCAGGTCGCCCACGAGAAAGACATCGACCTCGACCGGTGGATCGTCGCCCTCGAGGACGCGGTGGCGTCCGCGGCCAAGAAGCAGCACCACATCAAGGAGCCGGTGCGTTCCTACATGGACCGCGAAACCGGCCAGTTCAACGCCTTTCTCTACCGCCAGGTGGTGGAAGAGGTCGAGGACCCCTTCGCCGAGTGGACCCTCGAAGAGGCCCGGGAGCACAAGGAGGACGCCGAGATCGGCGAGGAGATCGAGATCCCGATCTCCACCGACGGGCTAGGACGGATCGCCGCCCAGTCGGCGAAGCAGGTGCTCTACCAGCGGGTCCGGGAAGCCGAGCGGGAGAAGATCTTCGGCGAGTACGAGGGTCGCGTCGGCGAGGTGGTCAACGGTACGGTTCGGCGCTTCGAGCGCGGCGACATCATCGTCGACCTCGGCCGCACCGAGGCGATCGTTCCCCGCAGCGAGCAGTCCCGCCACGAGCGCTACAGCCAGGGTGAGCGAATCCGCGGAGTGATCGTCGAGGTCCACAAGCAGCCCAAGGGACCCCAGATCGTGATGTCCCGCACCGACCCCCGCCTGCTGGTCAAGCTGTTCGAGATGGAGGTGCCCGAAATCTACGACGGCACGGTGGTGATCAAGACCGCGGTGCGCGCTCCCGGCGAACGCGCCAAGGTAGCCGTCCTGAGCCGGGAACGCGACGTCGACCCGGTCGGCGCCTGCGTCGGCATGAAGGGATCGCGCGTGCAGTCGATCATCCGCGAACTCCGGGGCGAGAAGATCGACATCATCGAGTACTCGGAAGATCGCGTGACCTTCGCGCAGAGCGCCTTGGCGCCGGCACGGATCACGCGCGTCTCGGTGACCCACGAAGGCGCCACGCCGCACCTCGACGTGATCGTCGAGGACGAGCAGCTCTCCTTGGCGATCGGCAAGCGGGGCCAGAACGTGCGCCTGGCCAGTGAACTCATCGGCGCCCGGATCGACATCAAGAGCGAGACGGACGTCAAGGACGAGGTCGCCGATGCGTTGGCCAGGATGCTGAACGTCGACCGCGGCGCCGACGAACTCGACCTGACCGAGATACCGGGCGTCGACAAGAACATCGCGGCCGCCCTCTCCGGGGCAGGCCTGGGTGAACTCGAGGCACTCGAGAACGCCGGCGTGGAAGCCTTGACCATGGTTCCGGGCGTTGACGCCGCGCTGGCTGCGGCGATCCTCGACTGGGCCGCCGAACGCTCCGGGTCGGCCGAAGCCGGCGACGCCGCGGCGAAAGGCGACAGCTCCGCGATGGACGAAGACGACTTCATGGCAGCGCTGACCCGCGCCTTTAGCGAAGAGACCCGCGAGGAAGAGGCCGGTAGCGCCGATGAGGGCGGCGACAACGACACGGGGAACGGCGCAACCTAGGGGCGCCTGAGCCGATAAGACGACAGGGGACCGAGGACTCAATGGCAAAAATCCGGCTGCAGGATCTGGCCAAGCGGATGAACGTGGCCGAACAGGACTTGCTGTTCAAGTTCCGGTCGATCGGTGTTCGCATAGAAGGCGAAGACGCGATGATCGACACGGAGATCATCAAGGCCCTGCTGGAAGGCAAGAAGATCGCCGGTCCCCAGCGCGAGGTCATCCTGCGCGACCGCGCGGCGCCGCCGGCCGCGCCCCGGCGCCGTCCCATTTCGAGCCTCAGGCCGCCTTCCGGGCCGATGCGCCCGAATCGACGGCGACAGGTCGTCCACAGACACACGATCCGCACCCTGACGCCGACCGAGTCGAAGCCGAAGCCGCCGACGCCGGAGGAGATCGCGGCAAAGGAGATCGCGGCCGAGGAGGCGACCAGAGCCGCCGGCACACCGGCGCCCAAGAGCAGGGATGCGGCGACGCCGACACCGCCTGCAGTCGAGACGCCTGCCGCCGCTCCGCGCGCCACGCGGACGTCGCCCCCCCCGGCAGCGGCCGCTCCCGCGGCGGCGCCGGCCGGCCTGTCCACCACTCCCTCGGAAGCCCCGGCAGCGGCGCCTGCTGCCTTCGATCTACGCAGCCGCCGGGAGCGGCGGGAGGAGCGGCAGGCCGGGAGGGCCGCCGAGGACGGTCCGCGCCGCACGCTGACCGTGTCGGACGGCCTGCAGGTCCGGGAGCTGGCCGAGAAGATGGGCCTCAAGGCGAAGGATCTGCTCAAGATGCTGTTCGACCGCGGCGTCATGGCGACCGTAAACCACGTCGTGGAACCGGAAGTGGCGGTCGAACTCGCGGAGCAGATGGGCTTCGACGCCCTGATCGTCTCCTTCGAAGAGGAGATCCAGATCGAGCAGGAGGAAGAACTGGAGGCCAGCGGCGAGAGCGCCGACGGGATGGCCGAGGTCGAGCGTCCGCCGATCGTGACCATCATGGGCCACGTCGATCACGGCAAGACCTCCCTGCTCGACGCGATCCGCAAGTCCAGGCTCACCGAAGGCGAGTTCGGCGGCATCACGCAGCACATCGCGGCCTACCAGGTCGAGCACGGCGACGGTCGCATCACGTTCCTCGACACGCCCGGCCACGAAGCGTTCACCCAGCTCCGGGCCCGGGGCGCCAAGGTCACGGACATGGTGGTCCTGGTCGTTGCCGCCGACGACGGCGTGATGCCCCAGACCGTCGAAGCGCTCGACCACGCCCGGGCCGCCGCGGTGCCGATCGTGGTCGCGATCAACAAGATCGACCGGTCGAACGCGAACATCGACCGGGTCAAGCAGCAGTTGGCGGAACGCAACCTCCTGGTCGAGGACTGGGGCGGCGACGTGATCGCGGTGCCGATTTCCGCCCTCAAGAGCGAGGGAATCGACAATCTGCTCGAGATGCTCACGCTGACCGCGGAGGTGGCGGAGCTTCGGGCAAGCCCGGAGTTGCAGGCCCAGGGCGTCGTGATCGAAGCGAGCAAGGAAACCGGCCGCGGCTCGGTCGCGACGGTCCTGGTTCAGAACGGCACCCTCCGGCTCGGCGATGTCTTCGTCTGCGGTTCGACCTGGGGCCGGGTCCGGTCACTCATGAACGATCTGGGCAAGCGGGTGACGGAAGCCCCGCCGTCCATGCCGGTGGAGGTCGCGGGCTTCAACGATCTTCCCGACGCGGGCGACTCGTTCCAGGTCGCGGCCAGGGAGACGAAGGCTCGCTCGATCGCCCAGTTCCGGAGCGAGGAGAAGCGTCGCGTCGAACTCGCTCCCTCCGCGGGCGGCGTGTCCCTTGAAAGCCTGTTCGCGACCCTGAAGGAAGGCGAGGTCAAGGAGCTGCCCGTCATCCTCAAGGCCGACGTGCAGGGATCGGTCGAGGTGCTTCGGGAAACGCTGCAGAAGGTCTCGACGGACAAGGTCAAGGTGCGCGTGATTCGCGCCGCCGTAGGCGCCGTGACCACCCACGATGTGCTCCTGGCATCCGCCGGGGGAGCGATCATCTACGGCTTCAACATCCGCCCCGAGCGCAACGCCGCCGACCTCGCCGCCAAGGAGGATGTCGAGGTGCGGCTGCATACGGTGATCTACGAGCTGACGGCAGAACTCCTCGCGGCAATGACCGGACTGCTGGAGCCGACCTACCGGGAGGTCTCCAAGGGCCGCGCCGAGGTGCGCGAGGTGTTCAAGGTGCCCAAGGTCGGGATGGTCGCCGGTTGCCACGTGGTAGCGGGAGTCATCCCACGCAGCGCGCAGATTCGCCTGGTACGGGACAGCGTGGTCGTCCACGAGGGCAAAATCGGCTCCCTGCGCCGGTTCAAGGACGACACGGCGGAGGTGCGCAACGGCTTCGATTGCGGCATCGGCATCGACCGCTTCCAGGACGTCAAACCCGGCGACCTGATCGAGGCCTTCGACCACGAAGCCGTCGCGCCGACCCTCTGAGGTGCCATCCGTATCCCAGGCCCGCGCACGCGATCTGGTGCGCCGGGAGTTGACTGACATTCTGCGGCGCGAAGTCCAGGATCCGCGAGCGGCGCTCGCCAGCATCGCCGATCTCACGCTGAGTGCGGATCGCGGTCACGCCCGCATCCTGCTCTCCGTGCTCGGCGACGAGGATGAACGCCAGACCGCGATCCGAGCGGTGCGGCGGGCAGCCGGCTTCATTCGCGGCCGCCTGGGCCGGCGTCTCCGTCTGAAACGGACGCCGGAACTCCACTTCGAGCTCTACCGCGGCGCGGAACACGCCGAGCGGATCGACCAGCTCCTGAGTGAGTTGTGAACGCTGGAAACCTCTCCCCCACCGTTCCCGAGGAGCTCGTCGGCGCTCTGCGCGGCGGCAGGAGCTTCCTGCTCTCCAGCCATACCCACCCCGACGGCGACGCCATCGGCTCCGAGGTGGCGCTCGCGCGGATCCTCCGATCGACCGGACGATCCGCCACGATCTGGAACGCCGATCCGGCCCCGGCAACCTATGCCGGCGTGATCGGAGACACGCCCATTCACGTCGGTCGGACGCCGCCGCCCGGCTTTCCCGACGGCTTCGATTTCGCAGTACCGCTCGAGTGTCCCCAGCTCGACCGCACCGGCCTCGAACAGGCGCTCGGCCGGATGAAGGTCCTGAACATGGACCATCACCTGGGCAACCGTCTCTACGGAGTGGCCAACTGGGTCGACACGGAGGCGCCGGCCGTGGCCGAGATGGTGCTCCACCTGGCGCACGCCTTGGGCGCCCCGATCGACGCGGGAACCGCGAACGCGCTCTACCTCGGGCTCTCCACCGATACCGGCAGTTTCCGCTTCTCGAACGCCACCCCGCGGGCATTCGATGCGGCCGCGGAACTCGTGCGCCGCGGCGCCCGTCCGGAACAGATTGCCGGGTGGCTCTACGAGTCCCAGCCGCCCGGCGCCGTGCGCCTGCTGGGTGAGGTGCTGGGGACGCTGCAACTCCACTGCGATGGACGCATCGCCAGCGTCCGGCTCGAGCTTACGATGTTCGAACGCACCGGCGCGGCGCCGACGGACTCCGAGGGCCTGATCGACTACCCCCGATCGATTCGCGGCGTCGAGGCGGTGGCCCTGTTCCGCGAACGCCCGGAGGGAGACGTCAAGGTCTCCCTACGCAGCCGGGGCAAGGTCGACGTCGGCGCCATCGCCAGCCGGCGCGGCGGCGGCGGCCATCGCAACGCCGCCGGCTGCCTGATCGACGGTTCGGCGGACGAGTCCGCGGTGATCGCCGAACTGGCGGCGGCGGTCGAGGCGACCATGGCGAATCGACGGCACGCTACGGCTTCGGAGGACGCAACGTGACCCAGGGACCCGAGCCTCACGGCCTGCTCCTGGTCGACAAACGTCCGGGAGGCACTTCCCACGACGTCGTACAGGCAGCGCGCCGCGCGCTCGGCGAGCGGAAGATCGGTCACTGCGGCACCCTCGATCCGAACGCCACCGGCCTGCTGCTGCTGACCGTCGGCCGCAGCACCCGTCTCACCCGCTTCCTGATCGGCGCGCCCAAGGTCTACGAAGGGGAGATCCAGTTCGGCGTCGCCACGGACACCTACGACGCGGCCGGCCAGGTGACCCTCGAGGCCAGCACCGCGGACCTGACCCACGAGCAGATCGTCCAGGCAATGCGCGACTTCGAGGGACCGCAACACCAGTTGCCGCCTTCCTACTCGGCCAAGAAGATCGGCGGTCGCAAGTACTACGAGCTGGCGCGCCGGGGGCAGGAGTTCGAACGTCAGGGCAAGGATGTCGAGATCTTCCAGTTCGAGGCGACCGGTCCGCTGGGAGGGCCGGGCCCGGACCGGATCCCCTTCCGGCTGAGTTGCTCCACGGGGGCCTATGCGCGCTCGCTCGCCCACGACCTGGGCGAGCAACTCGGCTGCGGCGGGCATCTCGCGACACTCCGCCGACTCCGCATCGGCTCCTTCGAGGTCGAAGCCGCGCTCGATTCGGAACGGCTCGAGTCGGTCGAGCGCGGCGCCGAACCGCTTGCGACCGGCGATCTGGGGGTCGCCTGGGTGCCCTTCGACAACATTCCTCTGCCCTTTCCCCGGGTCACGATGGACGCGACTCAGGAACGCCGCATCGCCCACGGACAGTCCGTGCTGGCGCCCGGAAGCGAGGCCGAAGAGGGAGACTGGGTACAGATCACGGACAACCGCGGGCGGTTCCTCGCCGTGGGTGCGGTCGCGGAGCGAATCGGCGACCGCGGCCTCGCCGTCGTGCAGCCGAAGATCGTCTTCCACTGAACCGCCAAACGCCTCAAAGAGAGCGACTTTGGAGAAATGCGCCCTTAGGCCGACCGTGCTACACTGCGCGCCGCGAAAGGACAGAGGAACGACGAAGGAACCTCAAGAAGGCAACACGAAGGCAACACGAGAAACCAACCAGAACGGAACAAGCAGAGTCAGCGAGGAATCAGAGAGTGCCACAGACAACCGAAGTGAAAGACCAGATCATCCGTGATTTCCGGGTCCACGAGACGGACACCGGATCCCCCGAGGTCCAGGTCGCGCTCCTGACGAAACGCATCAACGAACTCACCGAGCACTTCAAGGTCCACAAGCACGACCATCATGGTCGTCGCGGGCTGCTCAAGATGGTCGGGCGCCGCCGTCGGCTACTCGGCTACCTCCGCAGCCAGAGCTTCGAACGCTACCGGACGACGATCGAGCGCCTCGGAATTCGCAGGTAGCGAGCATCCGCAGGTAGACCCTGGAGCCCCGGGCGCCGTCTGGCGGTTCCGCCTCTCCAGCGCCGACCGGGTCGCCCTTACAGGTGAGTTCGGATCCGACAACGGATCCAACAGACGAGACTTCCCGTTCCGGGAAGGAAGTCGCAGGAAGGAAGTCGAAGTGCTTCGGGTCACTTCCCCACCGATCATTCGCCGATGAAGGCACATGCCCCGCCACTCAAGTCGCCGGGCGCAAACAACAGAGAAAGAAAGACAAGAGAACAGCAATGACGTTCACCAAGGACATCCCAATCGGGAACTCCACCATGACCCTGGAATCCGGGCGCCTGGCCAAGCAGGCCAACGGTTCCTGCACCGTGCAGCTCGGCGAGACGATCGTGCTCACCACCGCCTGCATGGCGCCGGACAGCACCCCGCGCGGCTTTCTGCCCTTAACCGTCGACTACCGCGAGTACACCTCGGCGGCGGGACGCTTCCCGGGCGGCTTCTTCAAGCGCGAGGGACGCCCCTCCGAGAAGGAGATCATCACCTGCCGCCTGACCGACCGGCCGCTGCGGCCGCTCTTCCCGTCAGGGTACTTCTACGAGACCCAGATCATCAGTTTCGTCCTCTCGGCCGACCAGGAGAACGACCCCGACATCCTCGCGATCAACGGTGCGTCGACGGCGCTCGTGCTCTCCGACATCCCCTTCTACCACCCGGTAGGCGCCGTTCGCGTCGGAATGATCGACGACGAGATCGTCTTCAACCCGACCGGCGCCGAGCGCGACGTGTCCGACCTCGACCTGATCGTCGTCGGCACGGAGGAAGCGGTGACCATGGTCGAGGCCGGCGCCAACCAGCTCGATGAGAGCGTGATCCTCGACTGCATCTTCGCGGGCCACCAGGAGTTGCAGAAGATCGTTCGCGCGCAGCAGGACCTGTTCCGCGAGATGAACCTGGAGAAGCCCGACTGGAAGGCCCCCGAGCCCTATACGGCCGAGTTCAAGCAACAGGTCGAAAGCGCGATCTGGGACGACTTCACGGCGGCGCTCAACACGCCCGCGAAGTTCGAGCGCCGCGATGCCGTCAAGGCCGTAGTGGACGGCTTCCTCGAGCAGCTTCCCGAGGACGACGAGCGCCGCGCCCAGGTCGGCAAGATCGTCAACGAACTCGAGGACAAGGCGCTGCGCGAGATCGTGATGAAGGAAGGCAAGCGCTTCGACAATCGGGCGCTCGACGCGATCCGGTCGCTCGACTGCGACACGGGAATCCTGCCCCGCGTCCACGGTTCGGCGCTCTTCACCCGCGGCGAAACCCAAGCCCTTGCTTCGGTCACGCTCGGCACCCGCCGCGATGCGCAGCTCATTGAGGAGTACGAGGGGGAGACCCATCAGAAGTTCCTCCTCCACTACAACTTCCCACCCTTCTCGGTGGGCGAGGTGCGGTTCCTGCGCGGTTCCAGCCGGCGTGAGATCGGCCACGGCGTCCTGGCACGCCGCGCCCTGATTCCCGTGCTCCCGACCGAGGACGACTTCCCCTACACGGTCCGGGTGGTCTCGGAGATCCTGGAATCGAACGGATCCTCGTCGATGGCCACCGTCTGCGCCAGCTCCCTGGCGTTGTTCGACGCCGGCGTGCCCATGCTGGCGCCCGTCGCGGGCGTCGCCATGGGTCTGGTCAAGGACGGCGAGGACTTCGCCGTGCTCAGCGACATCGCGGGCCAGGAGGACCACCACGGCGACATGGACTTCAAGGTCGCCGGCACCCGCGGCGGCATCACCGCCCTGCAGATGGACATCAAGATCACCGGCGTGACCCGCGACATCATGGGTCAGGCGCTGACCCAGGCGAAGGCCGGCCGGCTGCACATCCTCGACCACATGGCCGCCGAGATCGGCGAGCCGCGCGAGGAAATGTCGGAGCACGCACCGCGCCTGCACGTGATGATGGTCGCCCGCGACCGGATTCGCGACGTGATCGGACCGGGCGGCAAAACGATCCGCGGCATCACCGAGGAAACCGGCTGCCAGATCGACATCGAGGACGACGGTCGCGTCGTCGTCGCCTCGCCGAACTCCACCGCGGCGGGCCACGCGATCGCGATGATCGAGCGGCTGACCGAGGTGCCGGAGATCGACAAGGTGTACACCGGCCAGGTGCGCAGGGTGGAACCGTTCGGCGCGTTCGTCGAGATCCTCCCCGGCACCGACGGTCTGGTCCACATCAGCGAACTCGCTCCCTACCGGGTCGGCGAGATTCGCGACCTGGTGACCGAAGGCGACGAGATGACCGTCAAGGTGATCGACATCGATCCGTCGGGCAAGGTGCGCCTCTCCCGCAAGGCGGTGATCATGGACGATCCCGACTTCGATCCCAAGGACTACGAGGGCATGGGCGCCCCCGCGCCAGCCGGCGACGACCGCAGGGGCGGCGGCTTCGGCGGACGCGGTGGCCGCGGCGGTCCCGGCGGACGCGGCGGTCCTGGTGGACGCGGCGGTCCTGGTGGACGCGGTCCTGGTGGACGCGGTCCTGGTGGACGCGGCCCTGGCGGGCGCGGCCCTGGCGGGCGCGGTCCGCGGCCCGGCGGCGGCGGACAGCGCTAGCCGTCGGCCGGCCGACACGGAGCGGCCGTTCACTCGGCCGCGCTGAGGGCAGCGCGATAGATCGCCCGGAAGGGGAGTCCCCTCTCCCGGGCGATCCGTCGCACGTCCTCGTACTCCGGCGCCGCTCCCAGGGACCTGCCGCCGATCCTGGCCGTCTTGACCCTGACCTCGCCGAAGGGCGTCGTCACGGACACGGTCGACCGCTCGGCCTCCAGCCGATCCACGACCGTCCGCCGGCAGCCCAGAGAACCCGTCTCGAGGAGTAGCCGCTCGGCGAGTTCGGATGCCTGCTCGGGGCGGCAGATCACGGTGACGGCCACGCCCGGGCGCGACTTCTTCATCTGCACCGGGGTGGCGAACACGTCGAGCGCGCCGGCCTCGAGCAGCGCCTCCGCGGCGAAGCCCATCGCCTCGCCGGTCGCATCGTCGACCTGACATTCGAGCACCGCCACGCGGTTCCACGGCGAGCCGGCCACAACGGGGGTCGCCAGTTGGACCCGCAGAGCGTTCGGCCGATCGGCTAGTTCCCTGCGGCCCAGCCCGACGCCGCTGTTCTCGACCCGGCGTGGGCTGTCGGCCGCCGAGGGCTCGAACGAGTCCACGAACTCGCGCACGATCACGGCGCCGGTCGGCGTCGTCATCTCGCCCTCCACGCCGCCTGTGCTGACCGGCACGCCCTGAAGCAGCAGAGCCGTCGCCGGCGCCGGCACCGGCATCACGCCGTGCCGGGTCCGGACCGTGCCGCTGCCCACCACGACGGTGGAGCACGACACGCCCGCCGGAACGAAGTGCTCGATGGCGAGCGCGGCGCCGACCAGGTCGACGATCGAGTCGTCGGCGCCGACTTCGTGGAAGTGCACCTCATCCAGGCCGACCCCGTGCACGCTTGCCTCCGCCTCGCCCAGACGGCGGAAGAGAGCCGCGGCCCGTTCCCTCGTGCCGGCAGCGAGACCGCTCCGCTCGATCATGCGGAGGATCGTGGACAGGTTCCGATGCGAGGCGCCCTCGCGGTCCCCTCCTTCGACCGGTCGGCCGTCTCGAAGCACGCTGAAGCGCACGCCAGCCAGCGCTCCCCGCTTCGCCCGCCGCACCTGCAACTCGACGCCGTCCAGGCCCAGCCGCTCGACCATCTCCTCGAGCAGGCCAACCGGCAGCCCCAGGTCCAGGCAGGCGCCCAGGAACATGTCGCCCGAGATGCCGCTCGCACAGTCCATGTGGAGCAGTACGGGGCCTCCAGCAGCCATCGGGCCGAAACCCTAGCACCTCGCGCACCTCGCGCACCCCGCGCAGCCGGCGCCCGCTACAGGAATCCCCTTTCCCGCATCGACACCCAGCGACCGCCACCGGCCAGGATGAGGTGGTCGACCAGTTCGATTCCGACCGCGGCGCCGGCCCGCGCCAGCCTGCGGGTGAAGGCCACATCCTCCCGGCTCGGATCCGGGTCGCCGCTGGGGTGGTTGTGGAAGATCACGGCGGCCGTCGCTCCCAGGCGCAGCGCCTCCTTCAGGACCACCCGCGGCTCGACCGAGGTCCGGTCCAGGGCGCCGACGAAGTGCTCCCGCTCGCTGATCACCCGACCGCGGACGTCGACGTAGATTGCGCCCATCACCTCCTGGTCGCGGCGCGCGTACCGCAAGTTCAGGTAGCGGGCGACGCCGACCAGGTCGCCCAGGGGCCTTCTCTCCGGGAGCTGCGCCCGGGCCAACCGCCGGGCCAGCTCGACGGCCGCCAGGACGGTAGCAGCCTTGGCGGCCCCCAGTCCCTTGCGGCGCAACGACGGCAGGTCCTGCTCAACCAGCAGGGCGAGCGCCGGCAGGCCGCCGAGCCCGCGCCCCTCGTCGTAGAGCAGATCGTAGGCGAGATCGAGCACCGAGCAGCCACGGTGCCCGGTGCGCAGCAGAATGGCGACCAACTCGCAGTCGGTCAGAACGCCGGCGCCGTGCGCCAGCAGCCGCTCTCGCGGACGCTCGCCCGAAGGCATCTCCCTCAACGTGCTGCCGGTCCTGGTGTCCTTCGTCATCGATTTCTGTTGACCAAGACGTTTTCTGCCTGGCACTTCCCGCGGCCCGGCCCTCGCCAAGCCCTGCTATGAGCGTGCGCCGCGGAACATGGGGTAGTCCGATCTTCTTGCCGCGCACGCTGCTATGAGCGTGCGCCGCGGAACATGGGGTAGTCCAATCTTCCTGCCGCGCACGCTGCTAGCGTGCCGCAGCCATGCGCGGCGCCGAACTTCCACCGTTCCTCGAGTTCGAGGCGCCGGCCGGCGAGCCGGCCGTCGCGGTGCTGCCGGTTCCCTACGAACGCACGACCTCCTGGGGACGGGGCGCCGAGGATGGACCGGCCGCCCTGCTCCGCGCCTCCCACTACGTGGAGCTCTACGACGAGGAACTCCGACTGGAGCCCTTTCGCATCGGCATCGAGACCCTGCCGCCGGTCGACGTCGAGGCCGGCGAGGACGTGGCGCTGGAGCGGATCAGCGCCTCTGCCAGAGCCGTGATCGAACGCGGCCGTTTCCTCGCCGCGATCGGCGGCGAACACACCGTCACGCCCGCCCTCGTGCGCGGCGTCGTGGAGGCGCTCGGCCCGGACCTGGGCCCCGACCTGGGAGTCGTGCAGTTCGACGCCCACACCGACCTGAGGCCGACCTACGCAGGCACCCCCTGGAACCACGCCTGCGCGATGAGCCGGGTGCTCGACCTAGGCGTGTCCACGCTGGCCATCGGCATCCGTTCCCTGAGCCGCCCCGAGGCCGTGCGGATCGAAACCGAGGGCCTGGACGTCATCTGGGCCAGCCAGATGCATGCCCTGGCCGCCGAGGAACTCCAGGCGCTGTTCCTGGGTCTACTGGCCTCACTGCCGGACACCGTCTATCTGACCTTCGACCTCGACTTCTTCGACCCGTCGCTGCTGCCGGCGACCGGGACGCCCGAACCCGGCGGCGGCACCTGGCGCCAGGCTCTGGCGCTGCTCCGGCTGCTGTTCGAGCACAAGCGCGTGATCGCGATGGACATCGTCGAACTGGCCCCTATCCCCGGCAACCCGGCCAGCGACTACACGGCGGCAAGGCTGCTCTACAAGTGCATCGGCTACCGCTACCGGCAGGAGTTGACGGCGCTTTCGACCTTTCAACCCGCGCAGTAGAGCGACCCTGCCAATTGTTGACAAGCAGGAATCACGCGGCGCCGTCGTGGCTGTAGAAGGTCCAGCCGACCCCCAACGCCTACCGCCCGAGGACGATGTCGATACCGGCGAGGAAAAGGTCGATCTTCGCACGCGAAACCCGACCTACGGGCTGCTCGAGCAACGCTCGGTCCAGAGCAATGACTTGCGACACGTTAGCGACCGAGTCCTTCGGGAGATGCGTCATCCGCGCGGTGAGCAGTCCGTTGCCAGGTGCGTCGGCCCAGCGCAGATTGCTGGTCAGGGGCACGCAGACGACGGTAGCCAACCGGCTCCGGTTCAGGGCGTCACCCTGGACGACGATAACCGGTCGGCGAAACCCCGGCCCGGATCCCGTAGGCTCAGGCAGCTCAACCCAGCAGACGTCACCTTGGGCGATCACCATTCGGCACGATGCAGGGTGTGTCTTGCGGCGGCAGTGAGGAAGCCATCATCATCGCCTACATCGTCGCAAACGCGGTTCATCGTGTCCGTGACTTCGTCGGGAGCATGGCGTGCGACGTATTCGTCGAGGGCGGCGGCATACACTTCGCTCCGCGACCGCCGGGCGCGTCTGGCTAGGCGCTCAGCCCGCGCGAAAAGCTCATCAGGGATCGAGATCGCAGTCTTCATACCGATAGTGTAACCACGAGGCCGCCTAGCAGCCCGTGGTGGAAGTCCGTGTCGCACCGAGACCGGCGAGGCGCGCGTTCCAACAAGGCGCGACGAAGGAGCATATCGGGGCCATATTCGACTGAGGAGCAACGATGTTGGACGTGATGCATCGCCGGTCGAATGCAGCGCGACTTTTTCAGCAAGCCCCTAGGAGGCCGTCGCGGAGTTCGTGCAGGATGTTGTTCAGATACCGGCCCCGCCCGTCCATCGAGATCTTCACCTCTGCGTCCTTTTGAACGCCGCCGTGAACTTCCGGCGCTTCCTCATCCTGTACTCCTCCTCTCGGCTAGCCCCGACTTGCAGGAAATCCAGGCACGAGTCGCGTTGGCGACGGCGAGGAAGTGGCCGGCGACGGCGGTTGAGTGACCGAGGTGCAGGGTGGTCCTTCCGGACACCGTCTATCTGACCTTCGACCTCGACTTCTTCGACCCGTCGCTGCTGCCGGCGACCGGGACGCCCGAGCCCGGCGGCGGCAACTGGCGCCAGGCTCTGGCGCTGCTCCGGATGCTGTTCGAGCACAAGCGCGTCATCGCGATGGACGTCGTCGAACTGGCCCCTATCCCCGGCAACCCGGCCAACGACTACACGGCGGTCAGGCTCCTCTACAAGTGCATCGGCTACCGCTACCGGCAGGAGCTGACGGCGCTTTCGACATTCCAGCCCACGCAGTAGAGCGCGGCTATCAACTGTTGACACGTAGTTTTACTGGCGACAGGTGTCCCCAAAGGGGCCTAGGGTTCTGGGACAGCCCACGGAGGAAGAACCATGCCGAGAACGCCCCCTGTTGCTCCTGCTGGCCGCGTTGCCCGCCCTGCCGGCAGCGGCCCAACTCCCCCAACTGCCGCCGACGAGACGAGACGGACAGGCCGTGGCTGCCAGGCGCGGCTCATCGCTTCGGGCGTGCTTGCCTTGGCCCTGCTGGGCGCCGCGGCTGCGAACGCGCAGCGGCTCTGGAGCGTCGGCGAGGTCACGACGCGGCCGCTCCCGCCCATCGAGGTGGGCGGCGTGGTGGCGAGCGCCGCCACGGCCGGGGTAGACGGCCCCTGGACCGCCGAGACGGCGGCCGTCCAGGTGGAGTTCGACTACCTGCGGCTGGGAATGGGCTATCTCGAACTGCCGCTATGGGACGGTTCGGTGATCGAGGCCGAGAACGCCGTCTTCGAGGATCGCGGCAACGGCAACTTCCTGTGGTCCGGCGAGGTGCCGGGCGCCGGCTACGAGAGCGTCCTGTTCACGGTCCAGGACGGACACCTGGTCGGGTGGTTCGGGGCGCCGGGAGGACCGAAGTACACCGTCCACGCGGGGCCGGACGGGCTGGGCACGCTGTCGGTCGAGATAGGGCCTACGGGTGACTGGTGTGGCCATGGCAAGGTCCAGCGAGAGGCGCTCCACCCGGACCACAACAGGCGAGAGATGACCGGTGCCGGGATACCGAAGTCGGTCGGCGCAACATCGACCGACACATTGGACATTCTGGTGGTTTTCGATGACGGTGCTGCGGCGTATTGGAAGAGGGCTGGTGGAATTCACTTAGCGATCCAGTCCGTCGGCGACTACTTCAACATGGTGTTGCGCAACAGCGGCCTATCGACCTCTGCAAGAGCGATAGCCGTCGGTTGGACCCCTGAGGCGGGCAGCGCTCCACTTGAGCGCCATAGGTATCCAGGTTTCCAGTACACCATTGGCTCGACGGAACTGATAGCCACAAGAACTCTGGACCGCATTCGCTTGGAAAAGCGTGCCGATCTGGTGGTCGTAGTCGAGTTCCCCCGGACAAATTTGTGGAGAAGAGGAAGCGCAGACCCAATAGCTTTCATAGTGATCCCAGAAGTCGGTCAGTATGGATTCGGCAGCGATGTGTCCGCACCGGCTCTCTCGCACGGCTACACCTTTGCACACGAGCTAGCAGCCCGTGGTGGAAGTCGATTCGGCGCGGTTGCGATAGAATGCAGTCATGGCTATGGGCAAGACGGATCGCAGTGGTAGTCAGGAGCCGCTTTGGGTGGCGGGAGCGGATCTTCCTCGCAGCGCTGGTCACCCGTTCTATGAGCGGTTGAACGGCATTCTGGAAGCCGGCGGTTTCGACGAGTTGGTGGAGTCGGAGTGCGCGCAGTTCTATGCGGAGCGGATGGGCCGTCCGAGTCTTAGTCCGGGCCGGTACTTTCGTCTGCTGCTGTTGGGTTACTTCGAGGGTCTGGACTCGGAGCGGGGGATGGCGTGGCGTGCTCAGGACTCTCTGAGCATTCGTCGGTTCCTGGGGTTGGGCGTGACCGAGTCGGCGCCGGATCATTCGACCATTTCGCGTACGCGTCGGCTGGTCGACGTGGAGACTCACAGCAGAGTGTTCTCGTGGGTGCTTGGTCGTCTGGCGGAGTCGGGTCTGGTGTCGGGCAAGACGGTGGGCATGGACGCGACGACTCTGGAGGCGAACGCGGCGTTGCGGAGCATCGTGCGTCTTGACAGTGGGGAGGACTACGACGAGTTCGTGCGGGGTTTGGCGGAGGCGTCGGGTGTGGAGACGCCGACGCGGACCGAGTTGGTCCGTTTCGACCGCAAGCGCAAGAAGAAGCTGTCGAACGCGGAGTGGGAGAATCCGCACGACCCGGATGCGGAAATCACCAAGATGAAGGATGGCCGCACGCACTTCGCGTACAAGGCGGAGCAGGCGGTGGACCTCGAATCCGGGACGATCCTGGGAGTGACGGTTCAGGGCGGATCGAAGGGGGACACGGAGTCGTTCGGCGAGACGCTGGAGGAGACCTTCGAGCAGGTGGAATCGGCGACCGGGGACGATGCCGCGATCCAGGAGATCGTTGCCGACAAGGGCTACCACAGCAACGCTGTTCTCGCCTCCATCGACGAGTTGGGCCTTCGCAGCTACATCGCGGAGCCGGACCGTGGTCGTCGTCGTTGGAAGGGCAAGAAGGACCTGCAGGCCATCGTGTACGCGAACCGTCGGCGGATCCGGGGGAATCGGGGCAAGCGGATGCAGCGCCAGCGAGGGGAACGGCTTGAACGGCCTTTCGCTCACCAGTACGAGACCGGCGGCATGCGGCGGCTGCACCTGCGCGGTCGCTCGAACGTCCTCAAGCGCGTCTACATTCATGCCTGCGGCTGCAACCTCGGGCTCCTGATGCGCGAGCTTGTGGGAGTCGGCACGCCGCGAAGCCTCCAGGGCCGCGCTTCGGCAGCCCGCAACGCCCTCGCCGGTCAACATGGAGGGGTCTGGCCGCGACTCGTCGCGCTATACCGGCGGATCTTCCTGAGCTGGCCCGCAAACCCGATCCACTTGCTATCCAACATCTACCGCCGCCGCTGGTCCCCTGTAGAACCACACATCTGACTGGTCCGCCTCCTCGGGCCACGAAGCCACTTCTGCCACGGGCTGCTAGGGCACAATCTCGGGTCCGGTCACGAAGCCCCTTACGACATCTGCTGCGGCACAGCCGGTCAAACTCCGTACTGCGGCACGTCGCTGCCGGCCTACGCCTGCGGCCACACCGACCCAACGGCAAGCCCGCAGCCTGTCCACACGATCATGAGTTACGGCCGAGTCCCTTCGGGCAGCCCGTACTCCAGGCAGGTGCCGTACTTTTCCTCCCCTGAGTTGTACAAGCCGAATGACTGGACACTAGGCGTCATCGGCGAGGCGGACAATGTACTGGCCTTCCAGGAAACGACTCTGCCACGTGCGGTCCGACTGAGTGACATTGCAGTACCGCACCCTCCGGGCCCTACCGGCTTAAGTGGGCACTGGACGGATCGGGGCAGTGTAGAACTGACGTGGGATGCGGCCGGCTGTTGGCAACGCTCGGAAAGTGAGCCACCCACCGTTTGGAAAGTGAGCCACCTCGGCCGTGTTGAGTGTACGCGAGTCTGTGCTCCGTCGGTCCCCTTGAGTCAGTAGCAGTAGCGGCTGCGGTAGCTGTGGGAAACCGGTCTGCCGGTTTTCCAAGGCGGTGCGGGAAACGGTCTGCCGTTTTCCGCGGCGCCGGCAGCTTCCGCAGCCGGCCGCCGTTGCGGTCCGCTCCGCGGCGGCGCCGCGGCGGTCCGGTTGCGGGTGGTGGGGTCCGTATTCACGAGGGGCTTCTCCGCAGCCGAGTCCGATAGGAGGAGCCCTTGGTGGCGAGGATGTGGGCGTGGTGGGAGAGGCGGTCGAGCAGCGCCGTGGTGAGCTTCTCGTCGCCGAATACGCGGACCCACTCGGAGAAGGCGAGGTTGGAGGTGACGATGGTCGAGCGTCGCTCGTAGCGGTCGGCGAAGACGTTGAAGAGCAGTTCGCCGCCGGCGCGGTCGAATGGCACGAAGCCGAGCTCGTCGCAGATCAGGAGATCGACCCGCTGAAGCCACTGCTGCAGGCGCCCCAGCTCCCGCTGATCGCGGGCTTCGATCAGGTCGCGGACGAGGTCGGAGGCCTTGCGGAACCAGACCCGGCGGCGGCGCTTCGCGGCCTCGATGCCCAGCGCGATGGCGAGATGCGTCTTGCCGGTGCCGATGGGTCCGACCAGGACGACATCGTCTCCACGGTCGATGTAGTCGCAGGCCGCCAGCTCGCGCAGCTTCGGTTTGGACACTCCCTGTAGCGCCTGGAAGTCGATCTGCTCGAGCGTCTTGTGGTCGGGGAAGCGGGCCGCGCGCAGCCGGCGCTGGACGGTGCGGGCCTCACGGTCCCGGATCTCGGCCTCGAGCAGTTGCCACAGGTAGTCCTCGTAGTCCCACTGTGCGTCCTGGGCCTGACGCGCCCGCTGCTCGTAGTCGCGCAGCACGGAGGGCATCTTGAGCGTCTTGAGGCCCTCGGCGATGACGGCTCTGCGTGCGGCCCGGCTCACGATGCCGCCTCCTGAAGCAGCACGTCGAAGTCAGCGGCACGAGCGCTCTCGACCTCGTGGCGGCGGAGCGGCTCCGGCACCTCGATCCTGGAGGCCGGACTCCGCGGGGCGAGTCCCAGCAGGTCGAAGCGACCGGCGGTCAGGGCCTCCTCGAGTGCGGCGGCTACCTCCTCGCTGCCGTGGTCTGTGACCACGCTCAACAGCTTGGCGAAGAGCCGCGCCGTCTCCAGCGCGCCGTGCCGCAACTCCAGCATTCTCCACAGCTTGCGATAGGCCGGGCCGAGCTCTGCGAGCAGCTCCGGGGCCACCTGGCGCACCGCCTGAGGTTTCCGCGACAGCTCCTCGAAGTAGTGCGCGTAGCGCACCAGGCGCTGTCCCGGCCGCACCAGAGCGCAGCGGTACTCCGCGTCGCGACAGGAGAAGACGATGTCGCCCGTACCGACGCGGGCATGGACCTGGAGGCTCTTCCACCGCGAGGGAACCGAGTAGATCGCACCACCCAACTGCACCGTCGCCTGGCGCGACACCCGCACGATCCTGAGCTTCCTTGCCTCGAACGCGGTCGGCGGCAGCTCGCGCAGAGCCGCCTGCTCCTCCTGCCACCGCGCACGGTTGCCGGGTGCCGCGTCGACCGAAGCCAGCACGCCCCGTGCGATCTCCTCCAGAGTGCGCCCTTGAGGCACCGGACTCATGTGCGCCAGACGGATTCCCTTGCCCCGCGACTCCACACTGCCCTTGTCGTGCCCCTCGCCGGGGCGGGCGAAGCACGGCTCGAACAGGTAGTGGCTCACCAGTGCCTGGAATCGATCCGTCAACTGACGCTTGGCGCCCACCCGGCGCCGCACGGCCGCACTCAGATTGTCGTAGACCAGACGCAGCGGCACGCCGCCCAGGTGCGCGAACGCCCGCACGTGGCCATCGAGAAACGCCACCTGGTCGCAGCGGTCGTACAGCCACACGAACGAACGGCCTGAGTACGGCAGGTGCAGCAGGAACTTCCACACCCGGTGAGCCACACCGTCCTCCTCCACCGTCACCTCGAAGAAGTCCACCTGGCCACACTCGCCGGCACGGTGCACCAGCGGAATGAACGTCTCCTGCCGCTGACGCTTCCACTCCCGAACGTAGCTGCGAACCGTCGTGATCCCGACCTCGTAGCCATCCTCCAGCAACTGCCGATGCAGACGCGTACCCGTCAGCCGCTGCTTCGCCGTCGTCCGGCGAGACCACGTCCTCAGCAGCTCCTCCAGACGAGGCGCCATCCGCTCCGTCACCAGCCGCCGCCGCGGCCTGCTCTCCACCCGCCGCGGCGCGCTCTGATCCAGGTACTTGCGCACCGTGTTGCGGCTCACGCCGTGCTCCCGAGCCACCGAGCGTTGGCTCCGACCCTCCACCAGCACCTGGTGCCGAATAACATGTACCTGATCCATCCTCAGCAAGTCCTTCCTCCGATCGCGTTGGTCTACTGAACAAGACCAAGCTACCGGCCAAGGGCCGAGGGTGGATCACTTTCCGAGCGTTGGGTGGCTCACTTTCCGAGCGATGCCTCCAGGCCGGCGCCATTAGGGTAGGAATTCGACTGGATGATGACTATTGGGATTCAGCTTGTTGCCCCGGAACCGAAGGTTCCGGCGTGGGGGCTGTTTCGGGTGCGAGAATGGACGGCTGGATCGAGGATCCCTCCTCCCTTGAGAGGGTTGGAGTCCACCTCTCCGGATTGAGACCAAGCGGCCGGTACTCCTTCTCTACTTGGAGCGGTTATCCCATCAGCGCGATGAGTGACGTGCTGGTGTTGGAGCCGCCAGAGGGCGGCCCCGGCATGGGTTTAGAAGCGCCGAGCAATGTTGCCGCGCAGGAAACGGGATCGGGCAGCGTACGCCTGACCTGGGCCGACAACTCGGAAAGTGAGGACGGGTTTGAAGTCTGGTACCGCAAGTGGACCCCCGGAGATCCTCATTGGAACGACGCGGACCTGCGCTGGCGTCGCTACGGTGAACCACTGCCGGCACGTACCCGGTACGTAGATGTCGAAGGGCTGGCAGCGGAGGAGGAGATCCGGATCACGGACGCCTACTGGGACTCGAAGAACCAAGTTCTCGTCGAGGGAAAGAGAGCCATGCGCGGCCGCTACTCCTTCGCGGTCGTCGCCTACAACGACAAGGGCTTCAGCGCCAGCGAGACCTTCGATCTGGAGTTCATGCCGGGTCCCCCTCCGGAACCGACGGCATCCGGGAACGTCACCGATTGCGCGCTTCAACCAACGGGAATCGACCTGGACGGCTACCAGGTGCTTGCCTGCCTGGAGACACCCGATGGTCCACGGCGGCGGGCATGGGACTACCGCCTCGATGCGGACAAGTCCGGGCTGCTGTACTTCTTCAACCGGGACAACGCGGAGATACTCGTCAAGGTGCTCGACGGCTGCGCAATCAACGGCCACCGCTGGGTGTTCGTGGCCCCGGTCACGACTCTGGGGTTCCGGCTCCAGATCCGGGAACTAGGACCGTACAGCCAGACCAGGAGGCAAGTCTGGTACTACGACTCGGAGCGTCGGCCGCAGGATCGGATCATCCGCAACCAGGGCGGCCGCGTCGGCAACCCGAAGGACAGGACGGCGCGCACGGTGAGCGACACGACGGCTTTTCCGTGCACGGCGGCGGAGATTGCGGCCGCCAAGGCCGGCGCCTCGGGCGCTGGGGGGGGCGATGGGCAGACCGCGCCGAGCGCGGAGAACCCGCTGGCGACTCTCGGGCCCTCGCCCGTGTCCCTGGTATCCGGAGCGCGCACGGACTGCGAGCCCGCCGGCCCCGCGCTGACGCTGCGCGGCGGCTACAAGGTGAGCATGTGCTACGAGACGGACAAGGGGGAGATTGGCAACGCACGGGATTGGGGGCTCGACTCGACCCAATCGGGCCTGCTGTACTTCTTCGAGCGGAACAACGTCGAGGTCCTGATCAAGGTGCTGGACGGCTGCGGCGTGAACGGGCAGCGCTGGGTGTTCGTGGCGCCGGTGACCACCTTGGCGTTCAACCTGCACGTGGAGAGCCCGGACGGGCAGCGCTGGACGCACACGAACCGCCTGGGCCAGACGGCGGACACCATGGCCGACACGTCCGCGTTCCCCTGCGCCTCGGTGGCGGCCTCCGAACCCTGACCACAGGGGGGGGAGAGACGCCTAGCGCTCGAACCCGCCGCCGCGGCTGAACCCGGGGTGGGCGCTGGGCCAGGGATCGCGCCTGGGCCGCGGCCAGGCGGTAGAGCCGGCGTAGCTGCTCCTCGAGGTGGACCAGTTCGCCCCGGTAGTAGTCCACGGCGCTCCTGAACGCCTCCTGCAGGCGACCGGCGCGCTCGACGCGAGGGTGCGGCCGGCTGGTGCGTCGGGCCGCCCAGGCCGCCGGCCCCAGGTGGATGCCCGGCGCGCGGTCCAGCTTGGCGGCCGCCTCGAGGTCGCCGCGGCCAAGCGCCGCCTCGTACTGCTCGACCAGGGAACGGTGGTCGATCCTCTCCGGCCGGACGGCCGGCGTGAATCGAGGCTCCCCTCGAGGTCGCGCGCACCTCCGGCCTCCTCGACTGCGACCCGGACTCGGCCGAGGCGCTGGACGTCGCCGGCCGGCCGTGGCTCGTCCTGGCGTCAGGTTCCGACGCTCGGGGTAGCATCGAAGGCATGAAGGGCCGACGATCAGCACGACAGACACGCTCCGTACGGCGGAGACGTTGACGGAGGCCGGCGTGCCGGAACGGCAGGCCGCCGCCATGCGCGAGCGATCGAGGATGCGGCGACGGAGGCGGTAGGCGACTTGGTGACGCGCGAGGACCTGCGTTCCGCCCTGGCGGAGCTTCGCGCTGACCTGTACCGCATGATGCTGATTCAGGCCGGCGTGATCATCGGCACAGTGGTCGCCCTGTTGCGACTGATCCCCTGAAGCGCGGCCGGGGAGACAGCGGTCCCCGCTTTCGGTTTCCGCCGCGGTGAGGCGGCCCACGCTTTCTACAGGCCGATCAGTCCGCCCGCGACGTAGACCCAGAAGACGATCAGCACCAGGCCGATCAGGTTGAGCCACAGGCCGGCGCGGACCATCTGGGGGATGGTGATCTCCCCGGAGCCGAACACGATCGCGTTCGGCGGCGTCGCCACCGGCATCATGAAGGCGCAGCTCGCCGCCAGCGTGGCCGGCACGATCAGGAGCAGCGGATCCACGTTGATCGCCGCCGCCGTGGCGCCCAGGATCGGCAGGAAGGTCGCGGTCGTCGCCGTATTGCTGGTGACCTCCGTCAGCATGATGAGCAGAGTGGCGGCGCCGACGACCAGAACCAGCACCGGCATGCCCTCCAGCACGAGCAGGAGGCTGCCGATGAAGCGGTCCACGCCGGTACTGACGACCGCGGCCGCGAGGCTGAGCCCGCCCCCGAACAGCAGCAGGATCCCCCATGGCGCCTCGAGCGCCTTCTTCCAACTCAGCAGAAAGACACCACGCCGGAAATGCACCGGAATCGCGAACAGCAACAGGCCGGCGCCGATCGCGATGCCCGGGTCGGTCAGTCCGGCCAGCGGTACGGCGCCGCCGATCTCGATCTCGGCAAGCCACGTGCGAGTGGTCCACAGCGCGGCAGCCGAAACGAAGATCGCGAACACCGCCTTCTCCGGTCCGGTGATCGGCCCCAGCTTCCGCAACTCGCCGCGGATGAGGTCCGCGCCGCCGGGCACTTCCCGGATCTGCAGCGGGTAGACGAACCGGGTGAGCACCAGCCAGGCCAGCGGCAGGAAGGACAGGGTGAGCAGGAGACCGAACGGCATCCACTGCGCAAAAGTGATCTCCCGGCCGTAGGTGTCCTCCACGAACGACATCATCTGGATGTTGGGAGGGGTGCCGATCTTGGTCGCGACGCCTCCGATCGAGGCGCCGTACGCCGTCCCGAGCAGCAGATTCAGCGCGAAGGGGAACGGCCTCCCCACCGGCGCCGCCTCCGGGCCGAGTCGCTGGCGGACCAGTTCGATCACCGACAGGGCGATCGGCAGCATCATGACCGTGGTGGCGGTGTTGGAGATCCACATGCTCAGGAAGGCGCTTGCGGCCATGAAGCCGAGCACCAGGCGATCCGGCCGGCTGCCGACACGAAGGATGATGTGGAGCGCCATGCGGCGGTGCAGACCCCAGGTCTGCATCGAAAGGGCGATCATGAAACCGCCCAGGAACAGAAAGATGTTCGGGTTCGCGTAAGGCGCCGCGACCCCTGCGATGCCGATGTCCCCGCCGGTCAGGAGCGGAATCGCGACCAGGGGCAACAACGAGGTGACGGCGACGGGCAGGGCCTCGGTCAGCCACAACACGCCCATGAGGACTCCGGTCGCCGCCACCGCACGGCCTCCGTCGGAAAGACCGGAGACGACCTCGCCGTTGGCGTCGACGACCGCCTCAGGGATCAGAAAGTACGCCAACGCCGCCAGGATCGGCGCGCCGACCAAGCCGGTCGCAACAGAAGCCCAGGGACCTCGATCGCGGCTGTGCTCAGCCATTCCCGGCGCCGCGGCCCTTGCGGACGTGGCGGCGGAAGTAGGACCTCGTCAAGCCGGTGACGACACCCGACAGCAGCAGCAGTGAAATCAGGTTCGGGAACGACATCAGCCCCAGGGCCACGTCTCCGAAGGTCCAGACGGTCGAGAGCGGCAGCAGGCAACCCAGGAAGAAGAAGCCGACATAGACCCAGCGGTACACAGGAATGGCTCTGGCGCCGAACAGGTACTCGGTTGAACGGTCGCCGTAGTACGACCACGAGATCGCCGTCGACACGGCGAACAGCAGCACCGACAAGGTGACGATCAGATCGCCCCGGCTTCCGGGCAGACCGAGACTGAAGGCCCGCGCCGTCAGTGGCGCTCCGGTCAGCAGCGCTCCGCCCTCGATCCTCGGCGGCTCGCCTGTGGTGCTGAGCGTTCCGTCGCCGGCGACTTCCAGTCTTCCGCTCCAGGCTGCGCCCGTACCGTCCACCAGGCGCGGGTCCGCGATCATCGAGTGCAGCACCACGAAGGAGCCGCCGGCTACCCCGCCCTCGACATCGACCGCGCGGCCGCCGAGGGTGGACCGCTCGTCGCGCGCAGCGAGCAGTTCGGAGTCGTCCCCGAGCACACGGTGGATGCCCTCGACCTCGTCGAGCCCGAAGCTCTGCGGCGCGTGGTCGCGCCACGCGTCCGTACTGACGATGACGAGACCGGTCATCGTGCAGATGACCAGGGTGTCGATGAACGGCTCGAGCGAGGCGACCAGCCCCTCGCGCACCGGCTCGTCGGTCCGGGCCGCCGCGTGGGCGATCGGCGCGCTGCCCTGCCCCGCCTCGTTGCTGAACAGACCGCGGCGGATGCCCCACATCATGGTCATCAGGAAGGAGCCGGCAGCGCCGCCGACCATGGAGGTGGGCCGGAACGCCTGCTCGACGATCAGGGCCAGGCTCGCAGGCACAATCTCGATGTTCAGGAGCAGGATGACCAGGGCGCCGCCGACGTAGATCACCGCCATGCCCGGCGCGAGGATCGAGGTCACCCTGCCGATGCGGCGGATACCGCCGACGATGACCACCGCCACCAGGGACGCGAAGACGAGACCGGTCCACACCGGCGCCAGACCGAACTGGGACTCGAGTTGATCGGCCATCGTGTTCGCCTGGTTCATGTTGCCGGTGCCGAAGGAGCACATCACCGCCAGACCGGCGAACAGCATCGCCATCCACTTCCAGTTCGCGCCGAGGCCCTTCTCGATGTAGTACATCGGACCGCCGGAGACCGAGCCGTCCGCATGCACCCGCCGGTAGGCGACCGCCAGGGTGCACTCGGCGAACTTGAGCGCCATACCGAAGAACGCGGTCACCCACATCCAGAACAGGGCGCCGGGCCCCCCCATGCGGATCGCGATGGCCACGCCGGCAATGTTCCCGATGCCGACCGTCGCCGAGAGCGCCGTCGTCAGGGCCTGGAAGTGAACCAGGTCGCCCTCGTCCTCCGGATCGTCGTACTTGCCACGCAGGATCGCCCAGGCGTGGCGAAAGCCGCGCAACTGGATCAGGCCCAGGCGCACGGTGACGAAGAGACCCGTACCCAGGAGCACCAGCGCCAGGATCGGCGCCTGGGGCGGCGTGTTCCAGACCAGCCCCTCGAGCCAGCCGGCTACCGGCCCGAGCAGTCCGTTGATCCCATCTGCGACCGAACCGAACAGTTCCTCGGGCATCGCGTCTCCTAGCGACTAACGGTAGTTGGCCGGGTGGCCGGTGGCAAAGACCAGCACGGACTCGCCGGAACGGATGGTACCGGAGTCGCTCAGGCGGGTAAGCGCCGCCATGGCCGCCGCGGTCTCGGGGCCAACCAGAACCCCCTCCTCTGCCGCCACCCGGGCCGCCATCGCAGCAACCTCGACCTCTTCCACCGCCACCGCGGCGCCGCCGCTGTCCCGCAGCGCCCGCAGGATGAGGAAGTCGCCGATCGCCCTGGGCACCCGCAACCCCCATACCTCGGTGTCCGGTTCCTGCCAGGGATCGGCGTGGTCACTGCCGGCCTCGTGGGCACGCACGATCGGCGCGCAGCCAGCCATCTGGACGACGGCGAACTTCGCCGGCGGACCGCTCAAGAGGCCGAGTCTGCGTAGCTCGGCGAACGCCTTCGCCATGCCCACGATGCCGGTACCGCCGCCGGTGGGATAGATGATCCAGTCCGGCAGCCGCCATCCGAACTGCTCGGCGACCTCGAAGCCCATCGTCTTCTTGCCTTCCGCACGATACGGTTCGCGCAGGGTCGAAAGATCCCAGAAGTCGCCGCCCAGCTCCAGGAGCGCCGCACCTGCGTCGACCAATGTCCCCCCAGCCTCGATGACCTCGGCGCCGAAGCCACGGCAACGCTCACGCACCGTAACCGGCGTGTCCTCGGGCAGAGCCACGCGGCAGGGCAGACCCGCGGCGGCGGCGTAGGCCGCGGCCGCGACGCCTGCGTTGCCGGCGCTCGGAAGCTGCACTCCCGGGGCGCCGAGTTCCCGCGCCCGGTTCACCGCCAGCGACAGTCCACGATCCTTGAAGGAACCGGTCGGATTGCCCGCCTCATTCTTCAGGAACAGGCGCACTCCGTCCGGCGCCAGACGACGAAGTCGAAGCACGGGCGTGCCGCCCTCGCCGAGATCGATCCGGTTGTGGAAATCGAAAACCGGCAACAGCTCGCGGTACCGCCAAAGCGTCCACGGCCGGCTCTGCAGCGCTCCGGCGAACGCCCTTCCCCGGTTCCGGTCGAGTTCGTAGTCGACCAGCCAGGGCTTGCCAGCGGGCGACAGAAACGCCGGTTCGTCAAGCGGCGCCTGAACCCCGGTCGCGGAGCAGACGAGACCGCTGGCCCAAGTGTTCCCGTTCGCTCGCATCAACCAGTCCCGCTGCGTGAGACTACAGCAGCTCCGCCGCCGAACGCTCTCGAAAGACACAAGGTACTGAGAAACAACAACTTAGACGCAAAACGTGCTATGATCACCCTCTACCGGGATCAACTTCTTCGTATCATTCTATGAGCAAACAAATCGGCAACTTCGCGATCGTCGACCGTCTCGAGACCCATGCCGGAGCCGCCTCCTACCTCGGCCGCAGCTCCCTTGACGGCGCCTCGGCGACGATCGACATCTGGACGCCGGAGACTCCCGACGCGCAGGCGCGCTTCCTCGATCGGGCTACCGCCGGCGCGCGGCTCGAGCACGACGGGGTCGCCCGCATCCTCGATTTCGGGATCGACGGCGCCACCTCGTGCCGCATCGAGGAGTTCGCCGACGGAGAAACCCTCGCGGCGAAGCTCCGGCAGGCCGACGACCTGCCTAGAGAGACTGTTCTCGCCTGGCTGGCCCAGATCGCGCGCGCCCTCGAGTACGCGCAGGGAATGGGCGTCGTTCACGGCGATCTGCACCCCGGCATGGTCACGATCCGCTCCGACGGCACAGCCCAACTGCGCGGCTTCGCCAATCCGCGCACCACCGGCGAGCTCCGTTACCGCGCCCCGGAACTCCTCCGCGGCGACGCGGTCGACGTACGCACCGACCTCTACGCCTTCGGCGTTCTGCTCCACCTCCTGCTGACCTACCAGCCGGGCGCGAGGCCGACCCTTCCCCGCCGGCTGAAGTCGAAGTCCTCCCTGCCGCTGAAGGATCTGCCCGCGGACTTTCCGCGCCGGCTGCTCCCCGTCTTCGAGGGTTGCCTGCACGACGATCCCGCGCATCGCCTCGGCAACTTCACATCCGTTGTCGGCGCACTCGAGGCTGCGATCCAGGATGCGGCCGACGTCACCCCGACCCACGGCGAAGCCCCCCTTCCGGCCGACGGTCTGAACTCGCCCACCGCGTCCCCGAGTTGGGCTACAGCCACCATGCTGGCCAGCCGGGACAACGATTCGGGCGCCGGCCCCACCGTCGACATCCCGGTTCACAAGGCGGTCAAGGGTGACGGCCCGCTCGTCGATGTCGAACTCCAGGGCAGCGCTTCCGGGAGCGACGGAGAGGCCTCGCCCAGTCTCGAGACCGTGGCGGCCGCAATCAAGCGGCCATCGCGGTCCCGCTTCCGCCGGCGCTGGTTGACGTTCGCGACCGTGGCCGGAACCGCGCTCTGGCTCGGCGGCACTCTCTGGTGGTCCAAGGGCAGTCCGGCCGTGGCCGGTTCCGACGTCCCCGCGGCCGCGGAAGAGACGGTTTCCGAGCCGGCACAGCCGAGCACGGCGGGCGCGACCGGCGATGCCCTCCTCTCTGAGGACCTGCGTTCCCCGGCGGCCGGCGTGACGCCGATCGGCCCAGCCGCGAGCCGGCCCGACGGCGTCCGCTCAGCGAGCCGCGGCACCGGCCGCCTCGCGCTGGCGCCCGCCTGGCACCCCGAGATCACGGTCTCGGTGGCAGGTGGCGAGCCTGTCGTTCTCGACCGGCGGCGGGTGTTCGAAGTCGAAGCCGGCGTCGACCACGTACTCACGTTCGAACTCGCCACCCGCGACTACCAGATCCGGGAGCAGGTGGTGACCCAGGTCCCATCGGGACGCCTGTTGGAGACGCCCGTACCCCTGGTGCGACCGGGGTTCCTCAGCGTGGCTTCGGCCGAGGAGTCGGCGCGTCCGGTCTTCGTGCGCATCGGAGACGAGGCGATCGGCTGGACACCGATCGACAATCTGCAACTGCCGGTCGGCGCCCACGTCATCAGCATCTTCAGGAACCCCACCTGGCGTCCCGAGGAGCGGATAGACCAGCGCATCCGGGTGCGTTCCAAGCAGGAGACCACGGTGCAGTTCGACCTCGAATCCGAGCCGGCGGCGTTGATCGTCGACGGTCGGAGAATCGAGTACGTTCCGGTTGCCGCCGAGCCCGCTCCGGAGTCACCGAGCGCACCGGCCACGACCTCGGCCGCCCCGGTGGCGGACTCTTCGTCTCCCGCGGCGCCTGGCATCACCCCTTCGGACTGAGCCGGGATCCGGCGGCATGGCCGGCGGATGCTGCCGTGTGACCGCGAAGTCGCCGTAGACTCCTACCGGTATGGTTGAAACAACCGCGTTGTCGGCGCCTCGCAGGAACTCCGGTTCCTGGCAGGAGGATTCTTCGCCCTCCCTGACCGCCCCTGACGGGGAGCAGGCGTCACTCGACGTCAGCGTGCTGGTACCGGTGCTGAACGAGGAGGCCACCGTCGCCACCCTGGCGGAGCGAGTCCTTGCGAACCTGGACGCCCTGGGCGTCCGCTCCGAGGTCCTGTTCATCGACGACGGCTCGACCGACGGCACGTTCGAAGAGGTGCGGCGGCAGCACGAGCGCGATCCACGGGTCCGCGTCATCCGCCTGCGCCGGAACTTCGGCAAGGCGGCGGCGCTCTCGGCAGGGGTCGACTACGCCCGCGGCCGCATTCTGGTCACGATGGACGGCGATCTGCAGGACGATCCAGACGAGATTCCCCGCCTCCTGCAGGCCCTCGAAGACGGACCCCTCGATCTGGTCAGCGGCTGGAAGCGAACCCGGCGCGACCCACTGCGGCGCCGCATCGCTTCGAAGGTCTTCAACTGGGTAACGCGCACCCTCTCCAACGTCGAGCTGCACGACTTCAACTCGGGTTTCAAGGCCTATCGTCGCGAGGTCCTGGAGCAGGTGGCCGTCTACGGCGAACTCCATCGGTACATTCCTGTTCTCGCCAGCCGCCGCGGCTTCGTCATCGGCGAGATCCCCGTTGCCCACCATCCACGCCGGGTCGGCCGCAGCCGCTACGGATGGGATCGGTCCTACAAGGGCCCGGTCGACCTGATCACGGTGCTCTTTATCAGCCGCTTCACCCGCCGGCCGCTGCACCTCTTCGGACCGATCGGCCTGATCAGTTGTGCTCTGGGCTTTGGCATCTGTTCCTATCTGGCCGTGCTCTGGTTCACCGGCGCCTCCCTCTCGAACCGGCCCCTGCTGCTGCTTGGCGTCCTGCTCATGGTGCTGGGCATTCAGATCGTCACCACCGGCCTGATCGGCGAGCTGATCACCTTCAAGAACTTCCGCCGCCACGACAGCTACTCCGTACGCGAGCGGGTTGGCTGAGGGCGACTTGCCTGAAGCGAACCTGACCTCGACAGCGAAACGGGGCGGGCGAACCGGCGCCCCCGCCGCGGCTCTGCGGATCCTCTTTCTCACCCAGACCTACCCCCGCTGGCCGGGCGACACGGCCGGACCCTTCATCCGCGAACTGGCCCGCGGCCTGGTCCGCGGCGGCGACCGCGTCACGGTGCTGGCGCCCCGCGCGGAGGGCGTGCGCCCCGCCTGGGTCGACGACGGCGTCGAGGTCCACACCTTCGCCTACGCGCCACGACGGCTGGAGGTGATCGGCTATGGACGGAGTCTGGCCGCCGACGAGCGCATCCGGCCTGGCGCCGGTCTGGCGGCGCCGCTCTACCTGCGCGCCGCCGCCTCCGCGGTAGCCCGCCATCTCGCACGCGACCCCTACGACCTGCTCCACGCGCACTGGCTCGCCCCGAACGGACTGGTGGCGCTGTGGCCGGGCGTCCGCAGGCGGAACACCCTGATCGCCGCGGGTCTGCACGGCAGCGACGTCTTCCTGGCCGAGAAGGCCGTGGCGCGTCCCGCGATCCGGCGCGCCCTGAAGCGCTGCCAACTCCTGACCGGCTGCTCGCCGGAACTTGTAGAGCGCGTTCTGAAACTGGGCTACCACGGCAAGCCGTACCGGGTCATCCCCTACGGCGTCGACGTCGACCTCTTCTCTCCCGCCGCCGAGGCCGCGGACGCACCGGGCGGCGACGGGTGGCGTGAACGGCTCGATATCCCCGACCGGGCCACGGTGCTGCTCGGCGTCGGGCGGTTGGCCACGAAGAAGGGATTCCACGTCCTGGTCGAGGTACTGCCACGGCTCCTGGCCGAGTTCGACGACCTGCACGCCGTGATCGCCGGCGGCGGCGACCAGATGCAGGAACTCCTGGCCGCCGTGGCGGAGTGGGCGCCGGAACACACCGGTCGAGTCCACTTTCCCGGTCTGGTCGCCCACGACGATCTGCCCGACCTCTACCGCAGCGCCGACCTCTTCGTCCTGCCCGCGGTCCACGACCCGCAGGGCAACGTCGACGGCCTGCCCAACGTGATCCTCGAAGCCCTGGCGAGCGGCCTGCCAGTGGTCGCCACCGCCATCTCGGGCATTCCCCTGGCGATTGAGTCAGGCGTCGAGGGACTGCTCATCCCGGAACAGGATCGCCTCGCCCTCGGGGACGCGATCGCCGGTCTGCTCCGCAATCCGGAACGGCGGCGGCGCATGGGCGCCCGCGCCCGCGCCAGGGCCGTTTCGCATCTGACCTGGGACATCGTCGCCGGCGCCTATCGCGACGCCTACCTGGAAGCTCTATCGCAGAAGGAGCGCCGCCGGCGGTGAGGGACCTGATCTTCGCCGGCTGAGCCGCGGTGGCTGCTACCGGCCGCGCGGAGCGTCGGTGCGCGCCGTCGGAAGGCCCTGCTCGCGCAGCCAGTCGTCGCTGTAGATCGTGCTCAGGTAGCGGGTGCCCGAGTCTGGAAACAGGGTGACCACCCGCGCCCCCGGGTGCAGTTCGGGCAGGATCTGGCGCACTCCCCAGAGCGCCGCTCCGCTCGAGCCGCCCACCAGCATCGCCTCCTCCCGAGCGAGCTCCCGGGCGGCCAGGAACGCCTCCGCGTCGCTCACCTGGAGCATCCGGTCGAAGACATCGAACTCCGGACAGTCGATGATCTCCTCGTCGCCAAGTCCCTCGAGCAAGTACCGGCCGGGCGCCGCCGAGTCGTCCTCAGTCCCCGACAGCGCCGCGAAGTGGCGACTGAACACCGAACCTTCGACATCGACCGCGACGACCCGAATCTTCGGATCCTGGTCCTTCAGGTAGCGGCCGACGCCGGAGACGGTGCCGCCGGTGCCGATGCCGCCGACGAAGACATCGATCCGCCCTTCCATCTGTCGCCAGATCTCCGGGGCGGTCGTCTCGTAGTGGCAACGGTTGTTGTCGCGGTTGTTGTGCTGATCGGGGAAGAACACGTCGGGATCCGCGGCGGCCAGGCTCCGCGCCTTCCGGTTGTACGACTCCGGGTGCTCAGGGGGCAGATCGCCGTCCACGAGGATCAGCTCAACGCCCAGGGCGCGCAGGCAGTCGAGCTTTTCCCGGCTGGTCTGACGGCGGACCACGGCGCGGCAGCGCAGACCCCGGTTCGTCGCCATCATCGCCAGCCCCATTGCCGTGTTGCCCGACGAAGCCTCGATCACCACGCCTCCCGGCGAGAGCCTTCCCGAGGCGAGCGCACGGTCCACCAGGTACCGCGCCACGCGGTCCTTCACGCTACCCATCGGGTTCAGGTACTCGAGCTTCGCGAAGACACAGGTCCCGCTCCGGGCCGTGCCCAGCGAACGGCGGAGACGCACCATGGGCGTGCCGCCGATCGCCTCGCTCACATCCTCGCAGACCTTCTCCTGGAACCCCCCCGTGGGGTCGCCGGCGCCGCTCAAGGTGGCGGAAACCCAGGGCCTGCCGCGCACACTCCTAGCCATCTCCGGCAGCCTCCAGCAGACGATCGCGGACGAGCTGCATGTCTTCCCAGGCGGCCCGCTTGTAGGACGGCTCCCGCAGCAGGTAGGCCGGATGGTAGGTCACCCGAACCGGTACGCCCGCCACTTCATGCCAGCGCCCACGCAAACGGCCCAGGGAGTCCCGCGTCTGCAACAGTTGCTGGGCGGCGACCCGACCGAGGGCGACGATCACCCGCGGGGCGATGAACTCAACCTGCCGGTCGAGAAACGAGCGGCAGGCGGCGGTTTCGTCGGGCTGCGGATCGCGGTTGTTCGGCGGCCGGCACTTGACCACGTTCGTGATGTAAACGTCCTCCCGCCGCAGATCGATGGCGCCGATGATTCGGTTCAGGAGCTGACCGGCCGGTCCCACGAAGGGCAGGCCCTGCTGATCCTCGTTGTAGCCCGGTCCCTCGCCAACGAACATCAGGTCCGCGTCACCATCGCCGTCGCCGAACACGACCGTGTTGCGCTGCTCGCAGAGCCGGCAGGCGATACAGCCCTGAGCCTCCTCCGCCACCGCCCGCAGACGCTCGGAGCGGTCTCCCGCACCGTCCTGGACGGCTTCCGCCGCCCGCGGCGGATAGGCGTCCTCGAAGCCGAGCTCTCGCAGCAGACCGAGCTCCTGCCCCACCGAGAGTTGAAGTCTCCTCACGAGCGGACAGGCGTGCCGGCCCTATCGCCGGCAAACAACTCCAGCAGACGACCCGCCAGTTCGTCCTTCGACTGCTTCGGGAAGCGGACCGGGCTTCCGCCCTGGCCGAAGACGACCACCTCGTTGTCTGCCGCCTCAAAGCCGATGTCCGGCCGCGACACGTCGTTGGCCACGATCCAGTGGGCCTGCTTCGCCTCCAACTTGCTCCGGGCCGAGTCCTCCAGGCGCTCGGTCTCGGCCGCGAAGCCGACGCGCATCGCCTCGGGCGCCACCGACGCCAGGCCGGCGAGGAGGTCGGGGTTCTGCTCCAGTTCGAGCACGAGACCGTCGGCGCCGGACTTCTTGAGTTTTTGATCGGCGCGCTCGCGCGGCCGGTAGTCGGCCACCGCGGCAGCCATCACGACCAGGTCGGCCGCCGGCGCCGCCTCCCCGAGCGCCGCCTCCATCTCGACTGCCGAGACGACGTCGATCCGCTTCACGCCCTCGGGAGTCTCCTGTTTCACGGGACCGGCAACGAGAGTGACCTCGGCGCCCCGGAGCGCCGCCTGACGCGCCAGGGCGAAGCCCATGCGCCCGCTCGACCGGTTGCCGAGGAAACGCACCGGATCGATCGCCTCGTAGGTCGGACCGGCTGTGACCACGACTCGCCAACCGGCCAGTGGACCCACCGGCGCTGCGACCCCGGTTTCGGGCAGCGCCAGCTTCCGGCACACGGCGTCCACGATCGCCTCCGGTTCCGCCATCCGGCCCCAACCCCGCTCGCCCGAAGCCAGCGCGCCTTCGACCGGCCCCACGATCAGGGCGCCGCGGCGGCTCAGCGTCTCGACCTGGGCGCCGACCTGCGGTTTGCGCCACATCGCGTCGTGCATTGCCGGCGCCACCACCACCGGGCCCTCGAACATCAGAGCGGTGGTGCTCAGGAAGTCGTCCGCGAGACCGAGAGACAGGCGGGCCAGCGTGTTGGCGGTCGCCGGCGCGACGCAGAGCAGATCGGCCCACTGCGCCGCCTCGACATGGAGTTCGGCGCCGTCCACGCCGCCGTCGCGCGACAGGTAGCTCTGGCCGTAGACCCGTTCGCCGCTCAGCACCTCGAGGGTGAGCGGCGACACGAAGCTCTCAGCCGCCAGGGTCGGCGCGCAGCGTACGGCGATCCCCCGCTCCCGAAGCCGGCGGACCAGGTAAGCGCCCTTGTAGGCGGCTATCCCGCCGCTTATGCCGAGAAGGACTCTGGCAGCGGGCACACCGTGAGACTCCTAGTTGACTGTGCTGCGCCGCCCGAAGGCATCGTCCCTGGGCTGCGGGTTGCCGTCCTCGACGCTACCCGACTCCGGAGACTCGGGCGCCTCGCCGTAGTCCCACTCGATCACGTCGTGCTGTATCTCGCTCATCGCGTGCCGGGCGAACTTCGGGCTCTCGCGTGGCATGCGTTCCTGGGCGCCGCGAATCAACTGCTCGGCCCGGCGCGCGGCCAGGAGGACGAAACGAAACTTGCTATCTATCTTCTCAGGAAAACGGGCCATGTGCATAAAAATCCGCGAGAACGCTGAGTACGCGCTCCCGCATCCGCTCCTTCCGCTGTCGTTTCTCGAGAATGATGGACGCCAGAGTAGCGCTGGCCGCCTCGGCGCGGTCGTTGACAATAACATAGTCGTAGTCCCAGACGCGGCCCAGTTCGCCCAGCGCACCCTGTAGCCGCTGCCGGATCGCAGGCGCCTCGTCCAGATCGCGTCCCCGGAGGCGCGCCACCAGCGCCTGGGGACCCGGCGGCATGACGAAGATGCCGTGAACCGCGGTACCCAACACGCCCGCCGCTCCCCCGGTGGCCATCACCTGGGCGGCGCCCTGCACGTCGATGTCCAGCAGGACATCGACTCCTCTCTCGATCCGGGGCAGGACCTCGTCGACCGACGTCCCGTAGCGGTTGCCGTGGACCTCCGCCCACTCGAGGAACCGGTTCTCCGCCAGCATGGACGCGAACGCGTCCCGATCCACGAAGTGGTAGTCGACCCCGTCCTTCTCGTTCTCACGGGGACGGCGGGTGGTGTGGCTGATCGAGAACTCGACCCCGTCGACGGTTTCCATCGCCCGATGCACGAGCGTGGTCTTCCCGGCGCCGGACGGCGCCGAGAGGATGAACAGCTCTCCTCTCCCCGTTCCCGCAGTCATTCGATGTTCTGCACCTGCTCGCGCAACTGCTCGCACAGCACCTTACCCTCGACGACCCCGCGTTGCATCGCCAGGTCACGGCACTTGGACCCGATCGTGTTCAACTCGCGCAGGATCTCCTGGGTCAGGAAGTCGAGTCGCCGCCCCACCGCACCCTCTTCGGCCATCGCCGCCGCAAAGCCTTCCAGGTGGCCGCTCAGCCGTTCCAGTTCCTCGACCGTGTCACTTCGCTCGATCAGCAGGGCAACTTCCTGAACCACCCGCGCCGGGTCGAGTCCGACACCCGCCGCGTCCGCCGCTTCGTGTCCCTCGAGCAGTTCGCGCACCCGCCCCTCCAACTCGTTCGGGGCCCGATCGATCACCTCTTCGCGGCGCGCGGCAAGGGCTTCCACGCGGCCGCGAAGCTCGCGAAGATGGCCCCGAAGAGCCTCCTCCAGGGCCCGTCCCTCCCGTTCCCGCTCGACCACGAGAGCAGCAACGGCACGCCGGCAGACCCGCGAAGCGAGCGCCCTCTCCTCGGCTGCCAGGACGGACGGCCCGGTCTCCAGGCGCGAACCGCGCGCGGCCGACATCAACTCGCCGGCGCTCAGCTCCGACGCCACGAGACCCCGACGCCGCCAGCGCCTGGCGACCCGTTGCAGCGCATCCGCCGTCTCGTCGCACACCTCCACGGTCGCGGCAGTTCCCGCCCTTTCGATCTCGATGCCGAGTTCGACCCGGCCGCGCCGGATCTCCGCCGCGACCACCGCCCGCAACTCCGGCTCCAGGGCCCGGTAGGGCGCCCGCAGACGCACCGCGAAGTCGAGAAAGCGGTGGTTGACGGACCGCGCCGTGACGGTCACGCGGTGGGGACCGCTCTGTTCCGCCGCCTCCCCGATCCCGGTCATGCTCCTCAGGGTCGGCCTCCCAACTTGAGCTGCCGCAGGAGGCTCCGGGCGGCACGCTCGCTGGCGCCGGACTCCCCGAGCGCCGGCCGGAGTTCGGCCAGAGCCGCGCGCATGTTGTCGATCCGGCACCGTTTGGACAGGAGTTCCCGCGCCGTGGCAGCCATTTGCGCCTTGCCGGCCTCACCCTGGAGCAGTTCCGGTACGACCCTTCGACCCAGCACCAGATTGACCAGGCTGACGAACGGCAGGTTGACCAGCCACCGGCCGATGAGCCCGGTCAGCGGCGACACCCGGTAGACCACGACCATGGGCGTGCCCAGGAGCCCCACCTCCAGGGTCGCGGTACCTGAAGCGCAGAGCGCGAGATGAGAGCCTGCAACCGCCGCGAAGCGGTCGGAGCGGACAATCTCCAGTTCCTCGCAGGCGAGCGGGCTCGCCGCGACCAGACGATCAACCAGGTTGGTATCGACCGTAGGCGCCAGAATCAGGCGAATGCGGGCGGCGTCGTTACCGGCGCCGGTTTCTGTCGTACCAGGCTTTCGTCCGCCCGCCACGACTGCGGCGGCCTGCAGCATCGGCGGCAGGATGCGCCGAACCTCACTGTTGCGCGAGCCCGGCAACAGCGCCACCGTCGGCCGTGCGGGCAGATCCGCCTCGCGCTCCCACACCGACTGGAGTTCGGGCACCTCATCGACCAGGGGATGGCCGACGTGTTCCACCTCGAGCTCGTGCCCCCGGTAGACATCGACCTCGAACGGAAACAGCACGAGCATGCGATCCACCAGTCGGGCGATCGTGCCGATACGGCGGCGGCGCCAGGCCCACACCTGTGGCGACACGTAGTAGAGCACCGGTACGCCACGCCGGTGAAGCCGCCGGGCCAGACGCAGATTGAAATCCGGAAAATCGACCAGCACCGCCAGCTCCGGCCGCCGCTTCTCGACTGCCCTGAGCAGCCGGCGAAAGACCTGCCGGATCCTCGGCAGCTCCCTCAGAACCTCGACGATGCCGACAACGGCCACCTCGTCGCTGTGCGCGACCGGGTCCAGACCCGCTGCAGCCATCGCGTCGCCGCCGAGTCCGAAAAAACGAATCGGCCTCTCGTCGCCAGCCAGACGCTGCGCCGCTTCCATCATTCGCGCCGCGTGGTGGTCCCCGGAGGCCTCGCCAGCGGAGATCAGGACTGCCGGGCTGCCTTGGATCAGCGGGTTCGTCCTCAGGGAATCGGCGCCGGCGGCGACCAGGGAAACGGAAACATCAACCAGGCCAGCACCAGGCCCCCGCCGACCATGCCGACCATCATCTGCACGAAGAGCCGCACCCTGTCCCTGAACTGCCGCCGCCACAGCACGGCGAAGAACAAGCTGACCTGGACGGCGTAAATCACCATCAAGGCGAAATGACTGGTCAACACGTCCTTCAGTCCTTCGATCCGCAGGCGATGTCCCAGGCGTCGAGCACCGCCAGGAGATTGAGGAGGCCGGCAGTCAACAGGAACGCCTTGCCGTACTCGAACGTCGAAGACAGGATGTCGCCGCTGTACTCCACCAAGTGGCGGGCCACGAAGTACGGGGCGCCGACACCCATCGAACTCAGAGTCGCCAGCCGGCTGAGCGGCTGTTCCGGCACGACGACGTAGAGGTGCCCCCGGAGCCAACAGCCGAACAGGAACGAGAACAGAACCACGCCGAAGATCACGGCGGCGCGGCGCGGCTTGCGCAGAATCAGGTGACCGCTGCCGGGCACTGCCCAAGCCGCGACCGCCACAAGCACAGGCAGGAAGGCGCCGCTGGGCTCGGCGGAGGGGCCGGCTGGAGGCGAAGGCGTCGTCATCTATGGCGCGGCGGGCTCAACCCGGACCTTGCGGGGCCCGGTCACTCGTCAGAGTTCAAGCGCTCCTTGAGTTCCTTGCCGGGCTTGAAGTAGGGGATTTTCTTGGAGGGAACATCGACCGGGCGCCTGTCTTCGGGTTGCGACCGATCCTGGAACCCCGCTCGCGGATGCGAAAACTCCCGAAGCCGCGAAGCTCGATCTTGTCGCCGTCCTTCAGGGAGTCGACGATGCTCTCGAGCACCGTGCTCACGATGACTTCGGCGTCCTTCTTCGTCAAGTCGGTGCTGCGCGCCACTTCCTCGACCAGGTGAGCCTTGGTCATCCCCTGGCGGATGGCTTCAGAGATCTGGATCGCATCTTTCATTTTCGGCTTTCTCCCCTTAGCCGGCCCTTCTAACTGTCTTGCGATGGACTCTCCGAAACGCTCGCTTCGTCGGCGCTCTCGACCTCTTCACCCTCCTCGAGCTGGTCCGCTTCGGCGTCAGCAGCCTCTACCGCGTCCTCGGCGTCAGCGGCCTTCTCGGCAGCGGCAGCCGCCGCCATCGCCTCGGCGAGCTTCCGCTCCCGCTCGGACGCCAACTCATCCGCCTCCTCGTCGGTCAACTCGACGACGCCGCGCAGGGTGAGACCGACCTTCTTGTCCTCGTCCTCGATCCGGAGGATGCGGGCGCGGACGAACTCGCCGATCTTGTAGTGGTCCTCGAGCTTGCCGCCCGGAACGTCGATCTCGCTGACGTGCGCCAGACCCTCCAGTCCGTCGTAGACATCGATGAACAACCCGAAGTCGGTCACATTGACCACCCGGCCCACGATGTCGTCGCCGACGCCGTTGCTGTCCACGAAGTCCTGCCACTCGTTGGGCAGGAAGTCCTTGATCGACAGGGACACCCGCTGCCCGGTGACATCGATGTTCGTGATCCTCGCCCGGACCGCATCGCCCTTCGCCAGCACCTCGCTCGGGTGCTTCACGCGCTTCGTCCAGCTCATGTCCGAGACATGGACAAGGCCGTCGATCTCCTCCGTGATCTCGACGAAGGCGCCGAACTCGGTCAGGTTCCGCACCCGGCCCTCCACGATCGTGCCGACCGGGAACCGGGCCGCGAGGTCCTCCCACGGGTTCGAGTCGACCTGGCGCAGGGACAGGCTGATGCGACGTTGCTGCATGTCGAGTTCCGACACGATCGCCTCGACCTCCTGATCGACGCTGACGATCTTGGACGGCGGCACGACCTTCTTCGTCCACGACATCTCGCTGACGTGGACCAAGCCCTCGACGCCCTCCTCCAGCTCCACGAAGGCGCCGTAGTCGACCAGGCTGACGACCCGGCCCCGCACCCTCGAACCCAGCGGGTACTTCTTGTCGACCAGGGTCCAGGGGTCCTCGGTGGTCTGCTTGTAACCCAGGGAGACACGCTCTGTTTCGGGATCGAACCGGAGCACGACCACCCCGACCTCGTCGCCGACGCCGAAGTGCTCCGAGGGATGGTTGACCCGGCCCCAGGAGATGTCCGTGATGTGGAGCAGACCGTCGATGCCGCCCAGGTCGACGAAGACGCCGTAGTCCGTGATGTTCTTGACCACACCCGGAAGCCGCGCTCCCTCCTTCAACTTGGTCAGGGTCTCCGTCTTCTTCTTGGCGTATTCCTTCTCGAGAACCGCGCGTCGCGACAGCACGATGTTGTTGCGCCGTCGGTCCAGGCTGATCACCTTGAACTCGAGCTCCTCGCCCTTGAACGACTCCAGATACTTGACCGGCTTGATGTCGACCAGGGAACCCGGGAGGAACGCCCGCAAACCGACATCGACCGTGAGGCCACCCTTGATGCGGTCGATCACCCGGCCCTTGATCACCTTCCCTTCCTTGAAGCTGTTCTCGACCTCGGCCCAGATGCGCATGCGCTCGGCCTTGACCTTGGAGAGCATCACATGACCGTCGGCGCCCTCGGTCTGCTCGAGGAGCACTTCCACCTCGTCTCCGACGCTGACCTGCAAGTCCTCGTTCCGTGAGGTGAACTCCTGAATCGGCACGAGGCCTTCGGACTTGTAGCCGACGTCCACGACGACATCGTTCGAGGTGATCGCGATCACCCTGCCGGAGACGATTTCTCCCTCGTTGAGATGACGCATGCTGTCGTCGTACATCTCGAGGAGCTGTTCATAGGAGAGGGTGCCTGTATCTGCGGAAGGAGCTTCTGCGGAGGGAGCTTCTGCGGCCGGCGCTTCCAAAGGAGGCGCTTCCAAAGGAGGCGCTTCTGCGGTCGAGTCGGAGGTGTGTTCTTCTGTGGATTCCATGGGTTCCTGTGTTCTCGCTTCGGTCGCTAGACCGTGCGGTGGGCGTTTCGAGTTCGTGGGCGCACCGACAATCGGGCCCGTGACGCGCTGCGGACAGCAGGCGTCAAGGCCCGAACGGACGCCAAGGGTCAGACCGACAAGTATAGGGACGCGGCCGGAAGCGGTCAACCTTCACGCGGCCCGCCGAATGTGCCGTCGCGTATGGCCTAATCACTCATTCCACAACACTTATGTGTCGCGTTCCGCTCCTTTTCTTGAGCCTTTCCAGCGACCAGGACGCGTGGCTTCGGACCACCGGGTCGCCGCATGCCTGCGCTCGTTCGAGCGCCGGGATGTAGGCGGCTTCGCCCCGGTTGCCCATCGCCAGCGCGGCGTTGCGCCGCAAGCCGGAGCGCCCGGGCCGCTTCATCGGGCTGTCGCGGAAACGCGTCCGGTACTCGTCCTCCGACACCGCGAGGAGCGCCGTCAGATCGAGTTCGGCACGGCGCGCGGGCAAGGTGAACTCCCGGCTCCGCTCAGGCGTCGCCGCCGCCGCGCGATGTTCGTTCCAGGGGCAGACTTCCTGGCAGACGTCGCATCCGAAGACCCAGTCCCCCACCAGGGATCGCGCGTGGTCCGGAAGTTCGCCGCGGTGCTCGATCGTCCAGTAGCTGATGCACTTGCCGGAGTCGAGGACGTAGGGCGCCGGCAGCGCCCCGGTGGGACAGGCGTCGAGACAGCGCCGGCAGTTGCCGCAGAGATCGTCGGCCAGCGGCTCGGACGGCTCCAGCTCCAGGGTCAGGAACAGCTCGCCGAGCAGGAACCACGATCCGGTGCGGTCGAGCAGCATGGTGTTCTTGGCAATGGCGCCAAGCCCCGCCCGCGCCGCCAGTTCTCTCTCGAGCACCGGCCCGGTGTCGACGTAGAGGCGCGCGCCGGCGCCCGGGAACGCCTCCCGGATACGGGCAGCGAGCGCCCCCAGGCGCCGCTCCATCAGCGGGTGATAGTCGTCGCCCCGGGCGTACCGGGCCACCCGGGGCCAGAGGTCGCCCTCCGGCTCGGGCTCGCCCTCCAAGGGGTAATAGTGAAGCGCGACGCACAACGCCGACCTTGCACCGTCGAGCAACGAAGCCGGCACCTGACGCCTCTGCGGCCGTCTGCCGAGCCAGGTCATCGAGGCGAACAGGCCCCGCTCCAGACGCCGCAGGAAGGACGCGCCGGCGCGTGCCTGCGGCTCCAGGGAAGCGACCCCCGCGCGGTCGAAACCAGCCTCGAGCGCCCAACCGGTCAGCAGCTCCGCGCGGCTCTCCGGCCCGCCGGCCGCCGCACTCACCGGGTGCGCCGGTCTTGAGGCGGCGAGAGGATCTCGAAGCGGGTGGCGTGGTCGTCGTTCGGGCCGGCGGGAACGTCCTCGAAGCTCTCCACCCGCCATCCCTGAAGGGGACCGAGATCGACCGCCGTGTCGCCTTCGACGTCCGCCAGTACCCGGGTCAGATAGACGCGGTCGGCGAAACGGAACGCGGCGCCGAACAGGCCGGCGCCGCCGATCACGAACGCCTCCTCCTCCCCCGCCTCGCGGGCCGCGGCCAGCGCCTCGTCAAGCGAGCGAAAAGTGGCGGCGCCCGGCGCCTCGAAGTCCGGCCGGGTGCTCAGGACGATGCACTTCCTTCCCGGCAGCGGCCGGCAGCCGATCTCCTCCCAAGTCCGCCGGCCCATCACCACGTGATGGCCAACCGTCAGCCGTTTGAAGCGCCTCACATCCGTCTGAAGTCGCCAGGGGAGCTGGCCGTCCAGGCCGATCACGCCGTTCGTCGCCGCCGCCAGGATCACCGAGAGTCGCATCTCCACCTCCAGCACCGGGAACCGATCAAACCGCGACCGGGGCGCGGATCGCCGGATGCGGGTCGTAGCCCACGAGTTCCAAGTCGTCGAGCACAAAGTCGAACACCGAACGCACGTCCGGATTCAGCCGCATCTCCGGCAGCGGCCGCGGCTGCCTGGACAACTGCTCGCGCGCCTGCTCCACGTGGTTGTTGTACAGGTGAGCGTCGCCGAACGTGTGAACGAACTCGCCGGGGGCCAGTCCGCAGGTCTGAGCCACCATCATGAGCAGCAGAGCGTACGACGCGATGTTGAAGGGGACCCCCAGGAAGAGGTCGCCGCTGCGCTGGTAGAGCTGGCAGGAGAGGCGGCCGTCGGCGACGTAGAACTGGAACAGCGTGTGGCAGGGCGGCAGGGCCATCGAGTCGACCTCGGCCACGTTCCAGGCGCTGACGATCAGCCGCCGCGAGTTCGGCTCGCTGCGGATGCGGTCGACGACCGCCTCGATCTGGTCGATCGACCGACCGTCCGGCGTCGCCCAGGACCGCCACTGCGAACCGTAGACGGGGCCCAGGTCGCCGTTCTCGTCCGCCCATTCGTCCCAGATCGTCACGCCGTGCCGGTGCAGGAAGTCGACGTTCGTCTCCCCACGCAGGAACCACAGCAGCTCGACGATGATCGACCGCAGGTGCAGCCGCTTCGTGGTCAGCGCCGGGAATCCGTCGGCGAGGTCGTAGCGCAACTGCCGGCCGAACACACTGCGGGTGCCGGTGCCGGTGCGGTCGTCGCGCACGACACCGTGATCGAGCACCTCCTGGAGCAGGTCGAGGTACTGGCGCATCAGCAGCGACCTTACCAACCGGTCACGCCTCTTCAAGCAACCGGAGCATGGCCCGTTTGTGCTCTTCGTCCTCGATCGCACCGAAGCTGCGGCGCAGCCGTCGACGCAGAACCGCCCGTTCCCAGCGGGGCCGATGGAGGTCGTAGTAGCGCAACTGGGAGGCGCGGTAGAAGCGCTCCACTGTGGGCGTCAGACCGCGTTCGCGATCCGCACCGGTGACGGCGCCCCGCACATGCCACGCCCGCGCCCCCGCCACCTGGCGCTGCCTGTAGCCGGCACGGTGGAGCCGGAGTCCCAAATCCGCGTCCTCGAAGTAGAGAAAGAACCCTTCGTCGAAGCCGCCGACCTCCTCGAAGGCCGAGCGACGGACGAGGAGGCAGGCAGCGGTGAACCAGCCGCGCCCCATCAGGAACCTCAGCAGGGGTGGCAGCACCCGGTGGTTCCAGCCCGCCCCCTCGAACCGGTTGCGGAACCTCTGAATGGCCTCCCCCATCACTCCGGTGGGCGGCGACCAGACGAACTGGCGAGCGCCGTCCGGGTAGTGGAGCGAAGGTGCGGTCACCCCGAGCCGCTGATCCGACTCCAGCGCCTCGACCAGACGCCGCAGGCAACCCTCGTCGATCCATGCGTCCGGGTTCAGGAGCAACAGATGACGGCCGGCCGACTTCGCGGCCGCCAGATTGCACCCGGCGCCGAAGCCGAGGTTGCGATCCGACTCGATGAGTCGAACCGGCAGGGCCGCGGACCCGGCCGACTCGAACTCGCGGACCGCCGCCGCCGAACCGTCGACAGACGCGTTGTCGACCACCACGGCCTCCAAACCCGGCGGCGAACCCGGGCGCGCATCGTGCGGCGGCCACACCTCGGCGATCGCCCGCAGGCGCTCCAGACACCGCCTGAGCCCGTCGCCGGCGTTGTGGTTCACGACCAGGGCGCTGACCGCCAGGCGACCCGACTCGCTCACCGAACCTTCCCCTGCGCCATTCGCCAGGCCGCCTCCACCTCACAGGCGAAGCACTCGGCGGCCCGGTCCCAGGTCAGGGACCGCACACGGTCGGGCCCCTCAGACCTCGCCGTCGTGCGCGCCTCCCGATCCAGCACCAGCCGCCGCAGACCCTCGGTGACCGCATCGATCTCGAGCCGGCCACATCGGAGCGGATACTCGGGCCACAACTCCGTCAGCGCCGGCGCGTCCGAGACGAGTACCGGCGCCCCGGCGGCAAGCGACTCGAGCGGCGGCAGCCCGTACCCCTCGTATTCCGACACGTAGATCGTTCCCAGGGCCCGCGCGTACAGCGCCGGCAACAGCCCGTCGGCGACGTAGCCGAGGCGGACGACGCGTTCTGCCTGATCGCCGGCCTGGATGAGCCGGTCGAGGTCGCCACGACGGGGCAACTGGTTCCGACCCGCGATGACGAGGCGGAGATTGGGTGGCGCCGGGTCGCGCACAAGGCGACCCAGAGCGCGCAGCACCAGGTCGAGCCGCCGGCGCGGAAGAATTGAGCCCAGCACCAGCAGGTAGGGCTGCTGAACGCCCAACTCCGCCAGCGCCCGGGCCTGCTCCTGGTCTCCGGCGCCGGCCAATTCGCGGGCTCGCGCGAAGCGGGGCGACACGCCCAGGGGCACGACGGCCACGCGCTCCGCCGGCACGGCGTATCGCTGCCGCAGGTCGGCGGCGGTGCGCCGGGTGTCGGTCAGCACCCTGGTGGCCGCGCGCGCCGCGCGGCGGGCAAGGTAGCGCCGCCGCCGCAGTTCGCGGAAGCCGAAATCCCGCGGCAGGTGCTCGAACGAGAGATCGTGGATCGTGACCAGGGATGGCCGACCTGGGGCCCGCGGCAGGCTGTAGCCCGGCGAGAAGATGACGTCTGCGGGCTCACGCCGCAGCAACCTGGGCAGCCGGAACTGCTCCCAGAGAATCGGATGCGCGCCGGGCCGCCGATCGAAGACCGGTTCGCACCGGCAAGCCCCGGCCGCGTCGGTCCACAGCGGATGCTCGAAGGGATCGCCCTTGAAGAAGAGGCGCAGGCGCCACCCTTCGGCCCGAGGCGTTCGACGAAGCGCCGCCAGGAGCTCCTCCGTGTAGCGACCGACGCCGGTGGGCTCGCCCTCCATCTCGTAGGCGACGACGCCGATCGAGCGTGGGCCTGCTGCTCTATCGCTCATCCGCCCGCGCCCACAATCCCGCCGTATATCTCGATCACTTCCTTCGCCGCCTTGCGCCAGGAGAACCCGGCCGCGCGGGCGAGGCCGGCCTGCCGGTAGTGGGCGCGCAGAGCCGCGTCGCCGAGCAGCGCCTCCAGGCCGTGGCGGATCGCTGCCACATCGAGCGGGTCGACGCACAGCGCGGCTTCCCCGCCCACCTCGGCGAGGGAGGACGTATTCGAGGTCAGCACCGGTGTACCACACGCCATCGCCTCCACCACGGGCAGTCCGAACCCCTCGACCAGGGACGGATACGCCACCACCGAAGCGACGTTGTAAAGGGCGACCAGGTCCTTCTCCTCGACCGCGCCCAGACGCCGCACGAAGTCCGGCCAGACGCCGCCGAATGCGTGGTCCTCCTTCCAACTGCTGCCGCCGACCAGCACCAGTGGGGTGCTGCTGCGCGACTCCGGGTCGAGTTCGGCGTAGGCCTCGACCAGGCGGGCGATGTTCTTGCGGGGCTCGAGCGAGCCCACCGAGAGCACGAACGGACCGTCGAGCCCGAAGCGCTCCACGAGGTGCTCCCGGGCGGCTTCGAACTCCGCGCCCGAGAACGCAACGAAGACCGGCGACGCCGCTTCGTAGACCACCCGCAGCCGATCCTCGGGCAGCACGAACCACTTCCGCACCTCCTCGGCGGTGGCTTCCGAGACCGCCAGAATCGTGGCCTGCCGCGACACCGCCCGCATCGTCCCGAGCAGGCACTGATTCCGGTTGTCCGGTACGTGGAACTCGGGGTGGGTCAGGAACGTCAAGTCGTGGATCGTGAACACCACCGGTCCGTCGAAGCAGGCCGGATCGGAGAACGACGGGATGTGGAACAGGTCGACGTGGCGCCGTCGCGGCCACCGACCCGGCCCCCGCCGGACGTTCCCCGGCAGCTCCTCCAGAAGGCGGCGCCAGGCCCGTGAGCCCACATCCGCACCCAGGGAGTAGAGATGGAGTGCCGGCGCGCCGCCGCGTTCCTCCGCCTCCTCGGCGAGCGCCTGCAGAAGGCTGACCGAGTACCGAGCCACGCCATCCCGCGGCCCGAAGATCTTGCTCACGTCGAAACCGACGCGCATCACTGCCTAGGAGCTTGCGCCGCAGAACGCGGCGAAGCGAGTTATGCGGCGAAAGGTCATGGGGAGGTGGGGGCTGGGGCCAAACATGGAGCCTGCGACAGGTTTGGCGGCGCTAGCCCGGCCTCGAAGCCTGCGCTTCCCGTCTCGCCTCGGCCCGGATCCCCAGCGCCACGGCCCGCAGTCTCTTAGCGGCGCCGGCCATCAGGCGTCCCTCGCTGTCAAGCTGCTCGATCAGCGGCAGGATGTCGGCGTGCAGCGGATCGACGTTGACAGCCTGCTTCGTCCTGACCCAGAGGGCAAGGCGAAGACGATCGTAGCGGTCCCTGCCGACCACCCGGCGCAACATGTACCGAAACGGCCTGGCGGCGCCCGATCGCGTGAACCGCCCCAGCAGCACAACGAAGGGCCGGAGCAGGTCCAGGAGCCGGGTCACCTGCTGCATGGCACCGGGAGCGTACCCTAGTCGCCGCCCGCCAGCTCACGGTAGATGCCGATCACCTGGTCCGCCGCCTTCTGCCAGGAGAACCCGGCGGCGTGCTGGAAGCCGGCTTCGCGACACCGTCGGCGCAAGGACGGATCCCCGAGCAGAGCCTCCAGACCGCCCCGAATTGCCACCGCGTCAAAGGGGTCGACGCATACCGCCGCGTCGCCGCCGACCTCGACCAGCGAGGAGACGTTCGCAGTCAGCACCGGCGTGCCGCACGCCAGCGCTTCCACCACGGGAAGACCGAACCCCTCGACCAGGGATGGGTAGGCCGCCACCGACGCCGCGTTGTACAGGGCCACCAGATCCCGCTCGTCGACCTTGCCGAGACGCCGCACGAAGTCGGGCCACTCCCCGGCGAACACCGCCGCCTGCTTCCAACCGCCGTCCCCTACCAGCACCAGGGGCGTGCTACGCCGCAGCTCCGGGTCGAGCCCGGAGTATGCCTCGATCAGCCGAGCGATGTTCTTGCGCGGCTCGAGCGTGCCGACCGACAGCACGAACGGACCGTCGAGCCCGAAGCGATCGGCGAGCCGACGCTTCGCGGCCGCAAGCTCCCCGCCCTCCAGTGCGACGAACACCGATGAAGCCGCCGGGTAGACCACCTGCATCCGCTCGGGCGCCATGTGGAACCAGCGCCTCACCTCGTCCGCCGTCGCCTGCGAATCGACCGCCAGGATCGCGTCCTGCCACACCGCGCGCAGCGTCGACCGGAGGCAGTGGGCCCGATTGACCGACTGGTGGTACTCCGGGTGGGTGAGGAAGGTCAGATCGTGGACGGTGAACAGAATCGGCCCGTCGAAGAAGCCCGTGTCCGTGAACGAGGTCGTGTGGAACAGATCGAAATCGTCCCGGTTCGGGTGACGACCCGAACGCCGGACCGCGCTCCCCGGCAAGTGGCCCAGGGCCCGCTCCCAACCCTCCGGCCCAACATCAACGCCCCCGGCGTAGAGATGCAGAGAGAACTCGCCGCTGCTCTCCGCGCGAGCCGCCAGCACGTCCAGCAGGCTCGTCGTGTAGCTGGCTATGCCGTCGCGCGGTCCGAAGACCTTGGCAACATCGAAGCCGATCCGCATGGCGCCGCGCTATGTCGCTCGTGAAAGCGTGAGACCGATATCCGCACCGTGGTCGGACCACGCTTCGGCGCGTATCTCCAGCGTCAGACGCCGCAGGCGCGCCGCCGTGCCCTCGGTCAGCCGGCCGCCCTGATCGAGCTTGTCGATCAACGGCAGCACCTCCGCGGGATACAACTCGAATAAAAGCGCCTCTTCCATCTCCGCCGCCCGATTCGACATCTCGTCGATCCTCTTCTGCAGCGCGCCGCACAACGTCGCAACCCGCGTCACTTCGAGCCGCAGAGCGTGGATCCGCTGCCGGACCCGCAGCAACACGAACGCCGCTGCGGCGACCGCGCCGGCAGCCAGGAGCACGAGAAGAACGACAAACGGCCCCACAACGGAGGCAGACTAGCAGTCGTTCTCTGGCGTCCCGGCGCCAGCCGGTTCGAGATCCGCCGCCAGCCCGGCCACCTCGTCGTACAGTTCGGAGCGACGCCGCCGCAGGCGCTTCACCGTCCCGGTGCGCAGGCCCACCCTCCACAGCGCCCGCAGACCGTGGCCGAGCTCAGCGATCAGGCGGTGGTACCGGAGCCCGAGCAGTGCCGATGAGATGCACAGGCCGAGCATCCCGCCGACGCGCACCCACAGGGATTCGGGCACCCAGTCGAATCCCGGCAACGGCTCGGTCCAGGCAATGCCGACCGCGACGCTCGCGAGGATCCACGCCGTCGGCAGAATGACGAGACCGAGCACCATCTTGATTCCCGCCTGCTCCTTCCTCGTCTTCGAGAGTTTCTTTGCGCCGAGCACGACCAGCAGCGCCGCCGGCAGGTTGATCAGGCTGCCGACCAGGACCACTGTGGGCAGGAGCAGCAGCATGACCAGCGCCTCGCCGCCGAGCAGGGCCAGGCGCAGCGCCGGCCGAGCCAGCGGTACGCCGTCCAGTTCCCGGTCGTTCAGGCCCAGCAGTCTCAGCGCCTCGTCGTAGCGGGTCACCCTGCGGATGAGCCGCCTCGTCCCCAACGGATCGACGGCGCGCCGGGTGCTGTAGCCGGCCCAGACGCGGGCGAAACCCTCGTCCCGTTCCTGCATCGGCGCCCGCCGCAGCCGCTCGCCCGCCCGGGCCGCGGCCTCGGCGCGCACCAGGGACCGCACCCTCTCCATCGCCCGGTGAATGCTCCAGCTCTCCGTCGGGTGGGTGACCTCGATCAGTTGCTCTTCGATCACGCCGGTCAGTCGATCGACGAACGTGTCGGCAACCGCCTCACCGGCGTCCGACTCCGTTGCGCCACCGCCGCCGGCGCACAGATCCGCCGGCAACACGACGGGCGCATGGAAGGCCACCAGGGCCCGGGAGCGAAACGCGTGCTTCCGCTCGTAGTGCAGCCCAACCGGCACCAGCACCGGATCGCCTCCATTCTCGCGGACCAGTTGGAACAGGCGCGCCGCTCCGGCCCGCAACTCGAGCAGGTTCGACTCGTCGTGTGTGGCCCCCTCCGGAAAGATGGCGACGAACGACTGCCGCGCCGCTTCGGCAAGGGCGCCAAGACTCCGGTGGTTCGCCGTCCGACGCTCCCGGTCACTCACGGGAGCGCCCGCTTCACCGCGATCACGCGCCCGGTAGAGCGGCACGGCGCCGACGCCGCGCAGCAGCCACCCCACTACGGGGATGCGAAACAAACCGTGACGGACCCCGAAGGTCACCGACCGCGGGCAGAACCCGAGGACCAGGACGCCGTCGGCGAGTCCGTTGGGATGCCAGGCGACCAGCAGGCCGCCGCGATCGCGCGGCACATTCTCGCTGCCTGTGACTTCGACGCTGCGGAAGAACAGCCTCGCCACCAAACGCAGAAAGACAGTCAGGCAACGCTTCCTGATCACGGGTGGCGCGTTCCGCGCCACCCGCGAACCATCCGTACGCCCGTCATCGGGCGTACGGATGACACCCGATGGATCGACGCAGTTCATCGGCGCAATTGTACGCCACCGGAGACTCCCGGTTCCCCGCCACCGACCGAACGGTCGGACGCTTGACAACCCCCGCTGCGGCCCCTAGCGTCATTCCACCGATGCAATGGAAGGAGGCGCAATGACACCGCCGGGCCATCTCCAGCCCCCGGCCCGCCTGAGGCGAAACGCCCAGGACGCCAAGCCGGGGGCCGCCAAGTCCGCAGCTTGAGTGGACGAAGGACATACGGCAGTTCGACTGTCGCCTGAATCGCCCGAGCGTCCGCCAGATCGATGATCTGAACCGGATCGCGCCGAGGCCAACCAGGTGAGTCGAGGCCCAGCGGGTGCCTAACGCCCACCGCGAAAACGCATCCACCCAAAGCCGGGGACACCTTGAGAGCGCAGGTTCATACCTGCGCTCTCATTCGCTTGGGGAGCCGGAAGTCCTTGTAGCACCTACACTTTCCGCCGATCGGGCCGGGAATCCTGTCCCCCACTCCGCTCCCTCGGAGGCCGACCGCGCCGCCGTAGCCTATGATCGGCGGATGGACAGCAGCGACTACTCGGAGCGGGGGCCTCTGGGCAAGTAGTTCCAGGAGAAGTTCATGAAGCGAGACCTGGAGATACTCGTTGCCCTGCTGGAAGACATCGAAGAACGGGTTGAGGTCGACACCTATCGGTGGTGGCCGAACCAACCAGAGGGTGTGACGCTTGAGCTGGCTATCGGGCATCTTCATCTGGCGATCGACGACGGCCTTGTTGATATGCCTCGACCTAAGCAGTTGCCGAGTGACCAATGGGACATCCGGGTGCCCCGGCTCACGAGCGCAGGTCACGACTACCTAGACGCATTGAGAACCCAGGAGCAGAGGAGGCGGTTCGAGAAATGGGCCAAGGCCAAGGGGGTCGCCGGGGCGATCGGGCTGGCGATCGTCCAGGCGTTCGTGTCGCAGCTCTTGGGGTAGGTTGAATGTGGGGCCCGCCAACCGTGGCCACCCTCCGATTGAGCGGCCCCTTTGCTCCAGGGTTGGCTGCGATTCCACAGGCGCGGATTTCTACAACCGCCAAAGACGGCGAGAGATAGGGGGAACGGCGGCCACTGTCCGCAGGGCAACGCACGGGAGGCGCTACGCAGAGCGCGGTGAGGTCGCTCCTCTGTTCGACCGTAGTTAGTGTCCGCCAGAAAACGCCGTCTTTCTCGGGTTCTGGGTCGTTTCATTGGCGCATGATTGGCGGGACCGGAGCCGCGCGGTGGGGAGCGAGGGCGGTTCTGGTGTTTACGAGGCGCAATCAGGGTTTGTCGGGCAGGGCAGCGCCTCCGGTGCTCGGCGCTGATTCGGTTTTCGGAAAGGCGTCGCCGTTAGGCGGCGCGTCGTCGCCGCTGGCGTCTTCGTTCGAGCTGCTGCAGCAAGCGGCCGAGGCGATGCAGGTTGGCCGCGAGCACGGAGAGGGCGACGGTGCGCTCGAAGCCATCGGCGCCGCAGCTTCGGACACGGTCGAGGCCGCGATGCTCCAGAGCGTTGATGGCCGACTCGACTGCCGGATGCGCACGCCGTGCGGCGGCGAAGGCTTCACCGTTCTCCCGCTCCCGATCGGCGCGAGACAGATACCCCTTCTTCGGCAGGACGTTGAGATCAAGAATCTGGTCAAGCCGGATGCGGTTCTCCGAACTGTGGAAACCTCGGTCGAAGCTGCACGCCCGCAGGTCCGGGAACCGCTCCTGGGCCGCCCTCACCAGCGGCACTGCCGCATCGACGTCCTCGCCGTGCCACAGCACCTCGTGGTGAAGGATGAACCGATACTGGTCCTCGATCAGCGCCACCGGGACTCCGAGCTCCACCGGCGTGCCCGCCTTGCCCTTCGAGACCCATCGCGTGTGCGGCTCGAAGATCGAAAAGACCTTCTCCCGATGAGGAATCGTCTCGCCCAGAAGCAGCCGGCGCTCGACCTGGTCGATCTGACGCCGAGCATGGCCGATGAAGCCCTCGATCGATTCACAGGCCGCTTCACACCCCGCAGCCCGCAGCGCCTCGACAGTGGTTGTCGCCCGCGCCACCAGCTCGCCGCACTGCGCCAAGTACGCCCTCACACGGGCCGGAAACCGCTTCGCCCGGCGCGTCCCACGTACCTTGTGGAACAGCCTGCGCACCAACCTCGACTGATGCCGCCACTGACGCCAGCCACCGATGCCGTGCCTCCCTGCCGATCGACCGGTCTCCCGCACAAGGCGCCGCATCGCATCCCACAGCAGATTCACGTCCGTCGGGTAATGCACGTCCGTCTCGACCACGAACGAGTCACACCGCCCGCGCAATGGCTCGCCAGGCCTTTTTCGCGCGACCGCATGGCCGCTTTCCACCACCAATCTGCCCACCTCGGACAATAGCGCCGGCGTCAACAGACACACGTTGTCCGCCACCGTCTGGTACTCGTAGTAGCTCTTGTCGCCGAACTCACCGTGACCCAGGAACGCGCGCACGGTCGCGTGCTGGTTGGCCAACTCCTGAAGCCGGTCGAAGTCGCAGCCCAGACCCTGCTGCAGCACGCCCAACACCAGAATCCGCCACAACTCCATGCCTGGACGACCAACCTTCCGGTCGGTCCCCGGCAACACATGCTCGTCCAGGAGATCGAACAGACGACCACGCAACTCCTCGTCGCACCAGAGGTGCTGAAGACCCTTCAACACCGCCGGGATGTCGTCCCGAGACTTTGGGTCGATCCAAATCTCCCCGATCGGCACTTGGCCGACCTTGAACTGCCGACTTTGCACCTCCCGCATCGCCTCACCTCCCCGAAGATCACCCGAAACGGACCCATAACTGGCCGATTTCGACCAAAAGGCTATCCGATGGCGACCATCTTCCCGCTACAAAACCCCCGGAAAGACCTGCAAACTCAATGGCTTGCTAGGTTTTCTGGCGGACACTAGTTACTTGAAGACATTGGGCTTAGCGACGGTGCGGAAGCGGGTGTACCCCAAATTTCTCCCACACTCCGCTGCTGGAGGCATCGCTCGGAAACTGAGCCACCCAACGCTCGGAAAGTGATCCACCCTCGGCCCTTGGCCGGTAGCTTGGTCTTGTTCAGTAGACCAACGCGATCGGAGGAAGGACTTGCTGAGGATGGATCAGGTACATGTTATTCGGCACCAGGTGCTGGTGGAGGGTCGGAGCCAACGCTCGGTGGCTCGGGAGCACGGCGTGAGCCGCAACACGGTGCGCAAGTACCTGGATCAGAGCGAGCCTCGGCGGGTGGAGAGCAGGCCGCGGCGGCGGCTGGTGACGGAGCGGATGGCGCCTCGTCTGGAGGAGCTGCTGAGGACGTGGTCTCGCCGGACGACGGCGAAGCAGCGGCTGACGGGTACGCGTCTGCATCGGCAGTTGCTGGAGGATGGCTACGAGGTCGGGATCACGACGGTTCGCAGCTACGTTCGGGAGTGGAAGCGTCAGCGGCAGGAGACGTTCATTCCGCTGGTGCACCGTGCCGGCGAGTGTGGCCAGGTGGACTTCTTCGAGGTGACGGTGGAGGAGGACGGTGTGGCTCACCGGGTGTGGAAGTTCCTGCTGCACCTGCCGTACTCAGGCCGTTCGTTCGTGTGGCTGTACGACCGCTGCGACCAGGTGGCGTTTCTCGATGGCCACGTGCGGGCGTTCGCACACCTGGGCGGCGTGCCGCTGCGGCTGGTCTACGACAATCTGAGTGCGGCCGTGCGGCGCCGGGTGGGCGCCAAGCGTCAGTTGACGGATCGATTCCAGGCACTGGTGAGCCACTACCTGTTCGAGCCGTGCTTCGCCCGCCCCGGCGAGGGGCACGACAAGGGCAGTGTGGAGTCGCGGGGCAAGGGAATCCGTCTGGCGCACATGAGTCCGGTGCCTCAAGGGCGCACTCTGGAGGAGATCGCACGGGGCGTGCTGGCTTCGGTCGACGCGGCACCCGGCAACCGTGCGCGGTGGCAGGAGGAGCAGGCGGCTCTGCGCGAGCTGCCGCCGACCGTGTTCGAGGCAAGGAAGCTCAGGATCGTGCGGGTGTCGCGCCAGGCGACGGTGCAGTTGGGTGGTGCGATCTACTCGGTTCCCTCGCGGTGGAAGAGCCTCCAGGTCCATGCCCGCGTCGGTACGGGCGACATCGTCTTCTCCTGTCGCGACGCGGAGTACCGCTGCGCTCTGGTGCGGCCGGGACAGCGCCTGGTGCGCTACGCGCACTACTTCGAGGAGCTGTCCCGGAAACCTCAGGCGGTGCGCCAGGTGGCCCCGGAGCTGCTCGCAGAGCTCGGCCCGGCCTATCGCAAGCTGTGGAGAATGCTGGAGTTGCGGCACGGCGCGCTGGAGACGGCGCGGCTCTTCGCCAAGCTGTTGAGCGTGGTCACAGACCACGGCAGCGAGGAGGTAGCCGCCGCACTCGAGGAGGCCCTGACCGCCGGTCGCTTCGACCTGCTGGGACTCGCTCCGCGGAGTCCGGCCTCCAGGATCGAGGTGCCGGAGCCGCTCCGCCGCCACGAGGTCGAGAGCGCTCGTGCCGCTGACTTCGACGTGCTGCTTCAGGAGGCGGCATCGTGAGCCGGGCGGTGCGCAGAGCCGTCATCGCCGAGGGCCTCAAGACGCTCAAGATGCCCTCCGTGCTGCGCGACTACGAGCAGCGGGCGCGTCAGGCCCAGGACGCACAGTGGGACTACGAGGACTACCTGTGGCAACTGCTCGAGGCCGAGATCCGGGACCGTGAGGCCCGCACCGTCCAGCGCCGGCTGCGCGCGGCCCGCTTCCCCGACCACAAGACGCTCGAGCAGATCGACTTCCAGGCGCTACAGGGAGTGTCCAAACCGAAGCTGCGCGAGCTGGCGGCCTGCGACTACATCGACCGTGGAGACGATGTCGTCCTGGTCGGACCCATCGGCACCGGCAAGACGCATCTCGCCATCGCGCTGGGCATCGAGGCCGCGAAGCGCCGCCGCCGGGTCTGGTTCCGCAAGGCCTCCGACCTCGTCCGCGACCTGATCGAAGCCCGCGATCAGCGGGAGCTGGGGCGCCTGCAGCAGTGGCTTCAGCGGGTCGATCTCCTGATCTGCGACGAGCTCGGCTTCGTGCCATTCGACCGCGCCGGCGGCGAACTGCTCTTCAACGTCTTCGCCGACCGCTACGAGCGACGCTCGACCATCGTCACCTCCAACCTCGCCTTCTCCGAGTGGGTCCGCGTATTCGGCGACGAGAAGCTGACCACGGCGCTGCTCGACCGACTCTCCCACCACGCCCACATCCTCCCCACCAAGGGGTCCTCCTATCGGACACGGCTGCGGAGCACGGCCTCGTGAATCCCGATCGCACAGCTCGAAACCGGACCGCCGCGGCGCCGCCGCGGAGCGGACCGCAACGGCGGCCGGCTGCGGAAGCTGCCGGCGCCGCGGAAAACGGCAGACCGTTTCCCGCACCGCCTTGGAAAACCGGCAGACCGGTTTCCCACAGCTACCGCAGCCGCTACTGCTACTGACTCAAGGGGACCGACGAGAGAAAACTCGCGTACACTCGAACACGGCCGAGGTGGCTCACTTTCCAAACGGTGGGTGGCTCACTTTCCGAGCGTTGCCAACACCGCTGCGCCTTGGCCGAACAGATTGTTGTCACGTGGGCCGGATCATGACACACCGCCCCACACTCCGCAGACGCGGGGATCCATCGAAGCAGCCTGACGCCGGACGTGCGGCGCGAGCGGGCAACCGCCGAGACCGTCTACACCGTCCGCGAGAACGGCTGGAGGCCGAGGTGCCGCCTTGGCGTTGTCGTCCGGCTCAGGACAAAGGGTTACGCCGACACGGGCACGGCGTCATGGACATGTTCTCGACGGACAAGGACAGCGATCTCCACAGCGACCGCGAGATCGTCCCGTGTGTATCCGGAGACACCGCTGTGGGACTCATCGTCATCTTCGGGAAGATGCTCCACTGTCAAGCCTGCACCTGCCTTCAGGGCCGCCCTAGTCAACGCACCCACCTGAAGCACGGCAAACCGACCGTTACGACTGACGCCGTAGCACTTCTTCCGGAAAGCGTCCCGCACTCGATCAACGGCAGTATCCAGGTCGGGCGCTTTGAGATACTCAAGCCAGTTGACCGACAGGTGCTCCTCAGCAGGTTTCATCTCGAAGGCGGCCGCCAGCGGCAAGCCGTTCTGGACGGCTGACGGCTTGCAGTATCTCGACACATGGTCGTCGTCGGGTAAGGGAGCGCCTCTCCTCAGAGCATGTCCTCAGCGGGCAGAAACCCTCGCACTGCTGCGAGAACTTCGTCCTTTGCGAGCGTGCCCTGAACACGTCTCCGTCGCCCGTCGCCGGGTGCAGGCCCACAGACTGCCGCGAACTGAATGAGATCGTCTGGAAGGAACTTCATTGCCGAGAGACCACCGTCGCCGAGCCGCCACTGGGCCTGCAGCAGTCCATCAGGGCCCAAGCCGATCTCTGGAGCAACAACGTCTTGTTCGCTCACCAGGAAGAGGGCGAGTCTCCTAAGCGACGCCAACAGCATCGCAGGCTCGTCGTCATCGTCTTCGGCCAGACCGTGAAGATAACGGAGCCGGTCAGCGGTCGCATGATGCCCTAGCACCATCAACGCATCAATGACCTCCTCGTGCCCTTGCGCGGCGACAATCCGATCTTCGAGCCGAGAAGCCGGGTTGGCCGTCGAGATGTCGGAAGCCTCGAAGACCCACCCTGCAAGGAACTCGTATATTCCCGGCGCATAGGCAGGGGCGCTCGGCACCGTGGATCGAGCTATGGCGAAGTCGGCCGAAGTGTCGTGTGGGGTGGCCAGCCCAAAGTCCTCATGGCAAAGCGCCTCAAGCGCCGCGTCACGCAGGGCCTGATCGAGAGCAGTGGGGTTGTCGGTAGCTAGCGGAGCCATTCCTAGGTAGATCCGAGGAGTCTACTGACGGACGAGGAAACGAAGGCTAGCCGTTCGGGCCAGTGTTCGATAGCTGTGTACATCGCCTTCATGGTCAACGGCCCGGCGTGGTGCAAGTTGCAGTCGGCGACGACCCGGCCCTCTTGCCCTTCCTGAACATCGAAGAGGCTGATGTTACACATGGCATTGTCCGCCAACAACGCGAGCTTGGGCCGCATTCCCCGAAGGCTCGACTCCTTCTGCAGCCAACTGGCCGCGAATCGGTCTACCAGCCAACGTCGAGGCCTCTCCTTCCGCACCGACACCTGGCAGTTGAGTCCGAGGTCGCGGTAAGGGACGTGGGGAAGCCTGCTCAGGTAGGCCCGCGCAATGTCGTGGACGAGGTTCGAGCGACTCAAGTCTGCCGCTCCCTCCTGGATCACAGCGAGTTTGGTCTGGTCCACCGTCAAGCGGACTCCATTGTCGTACTTGACTACGGACAGGGGCGGCGTCGTAAGCCTCTCCGTCGCAACCCAGTCTTCGGGCACGATCTCACACGCCGCCAGGAAATCCGGGTTGAGAATCGACGGATTGTGGAACTCGGCGGTGACTACGACACTCACCGAGTGCAACTCGAGAGAAGGCTGCTCAGGCATGGTGCATAGGCGCAGCGCGATGATAGCCCACATCAGTTGGCAGGGAGTCATGGGGGCACGGCTTGAGCCTAGAAGACCCCGCCAGAACTCGGTGCCGCTACGCCGACTGTCGCCGATTCTCGAGGCGCGGCCGCGATCCGGCGGAACCGTAGACTCGGCACATGGACGCCGAGCGCCGAGCAAAGACCCCTAGTGTTGGCAACGCTCGGACATTGAGCCGCTCAACGTTTGGAAAGTCAGCCACTTCGGCCGCGTTCGAGTGTACGCGAGTCTTCGCTCGTGGGTCTCCTTGAGTCAGTAGCCGTAGCGGCAGCCTGCGCTGCGCGCCCGGATGCTTGCCACCGCCGGATCCAGGTTCCGGAGGCCGGTTTGCGTCTTAGTCCATGTGATCGCCTACATGAGTTCCGCGACGCCCTGGGGCATCGAGGCGAGAGAAGTCCAGGTGGAGGTCGGGGCCGACTTCGGCCTGCCCGCGATGCAGTTGATCGGGCTGCCGGATACGGCGGTTCGCGAGAGCCGGGACCGGGTGCGCTCGGCGATCCGCAACAGCGGCTACGACCTGAAGAACCGGAATGTGGTCATCAACCTCGCACCCGCCGATCTGAAGAAGGAGGGCAACCAGCTCGACCTGCCGATCGCGCTGGGCCTCCTCACCGCCCACCGCGAACTGACGACCGATTCGCTGGAGGGCCGGATGGCCTGTGGCGAACTGGGCCTCGACGGCGAGGTACGCCCGATCCGGGGAGGTCTCCAGGTTGCCGAGTTGGCTGGCCGGCTCGGCATCCGCGAGCTCCTGCTTCCGGCCGCGAACAGCCGGCAGGCTGCGGCGCTGTCCGGGACGCCGGTGGTACCGATCACCCATCTGCGGGAGGCGATCCAGCACCTGAGCGGCGACCTGGCCATCGCCCCGGCGATCCCGCTCCCCCGTAGCGAAACGAGCGGCGCCACCCCGGACTTCTCCGATGTCCGGGGCCAGGAAACCGCCAAGCGAGCGCTCGAGATCGCGGCCGCCGGCGGACACAACGTCCTCTTCGTGGGTCCGCCGGGCACCGGCAAGACGATGCTCGCCCGCCGGCTGCCCGGCATCCTGCCTCCGCTCAGCGAAGCGGAAGCGATCACGGTCACCAAGATCCACTCGCTGTCCGCCTCCGCCCGCGCCAATGGACTGCTTTGGACCCGGCCCTTCCGCAACCCACACGCGGGAGTGTCGTCGTCCGGGCTGATCGGCGGCGGCGCCATGCCGAGACCCGGAGAGATCAGCCTCGCTCACGGCGGCGTGCTGTTCCTCGACGAGCTGCCCGAGTTCCGCCGCGACGCGCTGGAGGCACTGCGCCAGCCGCTCGAGGACGGCGCCGTCACCGTCGTCAGGGCGCAGGCCCGGCTCACCTTCCCGGCCCGCTTCACCCTGGTCGCCGCCTGCAACCCCTGCCGCTGCGGCCATCTTGGAGATCCACGTGCGGAATGCGTCTGCACGACCCGGGACATCGACCGCTACCGCCGCCAGCTCTCGGGACCTCTGCTTGACCGCATCGATCTCCACATCGAGATGCCGGTGCCCAGCCTCGAGGAACTCAAGGGGCCGGCCTGCGAAACCTCCGCCTCGATCGCCGAGCGGGTGAAGGCGGCCCGCCGTATCCAGGCCGGCCGGTTCCCCGCCGAGCATCCGACGCCCCTGAACAGCGCCATGGTGCGCCGGGACCTCGATCGGCACTGCCGACCGACGACCGCCGCGCAGAGCCTAATCGACGCCGCGTTCGAACGCCTGGCGATGTCCGCCCGGGCGCTGACCCGGGCGCTCAAGGTCGCTCGCACCATCGCCGACCTGGACCAGTCCCCCAAGGTCGACGTCACTCACGTTGCGGAAGCGATTCAGTACCGGCCACTGGATCGCAGCGGACCGTGACGTCGAAGCGGAAGGCGGTCGGGCGGGGCTTACCCTCCGCCCCGTCCGGCCGCCCCTCTGACGACTGGCTGCGTTTGCTGCTAAAGTACCCCGGTCGGTCCGGTACACGCCGCCGCCCCACGGAGGTCCGGGTCCTTGACACGGGTCCGCGCAGGACGGATAATATTCGGGTTCTTCGATACCTCGCGCTTCGGTGGTCGACGCCTGCAGCGACTCAGCCTCCGACAGGCTCTCTTCAGCATGCGATCAAGGTTCCACACGATTGTCTTCGTGCCGCAGTCCCAGAAGCGGACCCGGCAGTTCCGCGTCAGCGGTCGCTGGTTGACAACCGTCGCGGTAGCCGCAGCCTTGGTACTGGGCTTCGTCGGCTGGGTCACCATCGCCCAGGTACGGTCGGCGGCGGAACTCCGCGACCTCGCCCGCATCGAGCGCGAGAACGAGGAGCTGCGGCGGGCCAACGATTCGTTCGAGGCCAGTATCTCGCGTCTGCAGCAGGCGCTGACCGACGCCGAGGATCGCACGCGGGACCTCGCGATCGTTGCCGGCCTCGAGCAGATGGTCGGTGGCGAGCCGGAGAATCGCCCGTCCGAGACCGGCGCCGGCGGCAGCTATGCGAGCTCCGCGGCGCCCAACAGCCACGACCTCTCACTGCTCGAAGCCCGAGCTTCCCGGCTCGGCGGCCAGCTCGACGAGGTGGACGGAGCCGTGGAGGATCGCCTCCGCCTGCTCCGTTCGACGCCCATGATCTCGCCGGTGCGCGGCGTGATCAACAGCGGCTTCGGCTTCCGCCGCGATCCGATCACGGGGCAGCGCTCCCACCACGACGGCATCGACATCTCGGCCGACCGCGGCCAGCCGGTCTTCGCCACGGCCGACGGCATCGTCGTACGCGCCGAAAGGGCGGGCAACCTGGGCCGCGCCGTCTACCTGGTCCACCGCTTCGGCTACGAGACGCGCTTCGGTCACCTGTCGAGGATCCTGGTCGAAGAAGGCCAGCAGGTCCGCCGCGGCGACACGCTGGGCTGGGTGGGCAACTCCGGACGGGCGACCGGCTACCACCTGCACTACGAAGTCCGGCTCGGCGGCGACTCTCGCGACCCGTTCGGGTTCATGCGAGACCAGGGCTAGCGGCAAAGGCCGTGACGGCGGAAGTGCCGCGCCCCGGGCACTCCCCCGGGCACTCCCGAATTGCGGCGAATCGGCGAGCCGTCCGGCGGCGCCGAGCGCCGTTGACGGGCACTCTCACGGAAAGAAGTCGATGATCTCCAAAGCGATCACCAAGATTTTCGGCAACAAGCACGAGCGGGATCTGAAGCGGCTCCAGCCGCTCGTTGATGGGATCAACGCTCTGGAGCCGGAACTCGAGACGCTGAGCGACGACCAGTTGCGGGCCCGCACCGCCGAGGCCCGAACCCGGCTCGATCAGGGCGCCAGCCTCGACGACCTGCTGGTCCCCGCCTTCGCCACGGTCCGCGAGGCCTCGCGCCGCACCCTGGGGATGCGCCACTACGATGTCCAGTTGCTGGGCGGCATCGTCCTCCACCAGGGCAAGATCGCGGAGATGAAGACCGGCGAGGGCAAGACCCTCGTCGCCACCCTGCCCGTCTACCTCAACGCCCTCGCGGGCAACGGCGCCCACGTGGTCACGGTGAACGACTACCTGGCGCGGCGCGACGCCGACTGGATGGGCCAGATCTACCGGTTCCTCGGTTTCGACGTCGGCGTCATCCAGCACGGCCTGACCGACAAGGAGCGCCAGCAGGCCTACGGCGCGCACATCACCTACGGCACGAACAACGAGCTCGGCTTCGACTACCTGCGCGACAACATGAAGTTCACGCTGGACTCCATGGTTCAGCGCGGACACCACTTCGCGATCGTCGACGAGGTCGACTCGATCCTGATCGACGAGGCGCGGACGCCGCTGATCATCTCCGGCCCGTCCGAACAGTCCACCGAGAAGTACACCCTGGTCAACCGCTTCATCCCCAAACTCGTGCGCGGCGAGGAGATCCGCGAAGGCGACCGGAAGTACATGACCGGCGATTTCGTCTGCGACGAGAAGGCGCACACCGCGACCCTCACCGACGAAGGCGCGGCCAAGGTCGAGAAGCTCCTCGGCATCGGCAACCTGTACGAGATGGAGAACATGGACGTGCTCCACGCGGTCAACCAGGGACTGCGCGCCCACCACCTCTACCGGCGCGATGTCGAGTACCTGATGGAGAACGGCCAGGTCGTGATCGTCGACGAGTTCACGGGGCGGAAGATGCCTGGCCGGCGCTGGTCGGACGGCCTGCACCAGGCGGTCGAGGCGAAGGAAGGCGTGCGGATCGAGCGTGAAAACCAGACCCTGGCCACGATCACGTTCCAGAACTACTTCCGCATGTACGAGAAGCTGGCCGGCATGACCGGCACGGCCGACACCGAGGCCGGCGAGTTCAGCCAGATCTACAACCTGGACGTGGCCGTCGTGCCGACCAACGAGCCAATGGTCCGCGACGACCGCTCGGACCTGGTCTACCGCACCGCGCCCGAGAAGTGGAATGCCGTGGTCGAGGAGATCCAGGACTGCCAGAAGCACGGCCAACCGGTGCTGGTCGGCACCGTCTCGATCGAGAACAGCGAGATGCTGTCGCGTCTGCTCAAGAGGAACCGGGTCCAGCACGTCGTGCTGAACGCGAAGTACCACGAGCGCGAGGCGTCGATCGTGGCCCAGGCCGGCCGCCGCGGCGCGGTGACGATCGCCACCAACATGGCGGGCCGCGGCACGGACATCGTCCTCGGCGGCAACCCCGAACAACTGGCCCAGGCCGAGGTCGACGCCGCGAAGGACCCGGACGGCTTCGCCCAGGCGCTCGCCCGGTACCACGAGTTGTGCGCCGCGGAACGGGAAGCAGTCGTCGCCGCCGGCGGCGTGCACATCCTCGGCACCGAGCGGCACGAGTCGCGTCGCATCGACAACCAGCTTCGCGGCCGTTCGGGTCGCCAGGGCGACCCCGGCTCCTCGCGCTTCTACCTCTCCCTGCAGGACGACCTGATGCGGATCTTCGCTTCCGACCGGGTCCAGGCGCTGATGAAGCGCCTCGGCATGGAAGAGGGCGTGCCGATCGAGGCGGGCATGGTGAACAAGGCCATCGAGCGCGCCCAGACGCAGGTCGAGGGCAGGAACTTCGAGATCCGCAAGAACCTGCTCGATTACGACGACGTGATGAACAAGCAGCGCGAGGCGATCTACGGGCTGCGCCGCGACATCCTCCTCGGCCGCGAGGGGCACGACTACGTGATGAAGATCACCCGCGACGTCGTCGACTACCTGATCGAGCGCCATTGCTCGGCCAAGTTGGACCCGCGCGACTGGAAGCTCGACGAGATGCGCTCCGAGATCCGGACCTTCTTCGATCTCGATGAGGCGGACCTGGGCGCCCCGCTCGACGAGCTGGGCACCGACGAACTCCAGGACGCGATCCTCGGCGCCGCCGAGCGGAGCTACAGCGAGAAGGAAGAGACGCACGGCGCCGAGGCGCTCCGGGCCGCCGAGCGCCACCACATGCTGCGCGTGGTCGACACGGCCTGGAAGGACCATCTCCTCGCCCTCGATCACCTGAAGGAGGGGATCGGCCTGCGCGGCTACGGCCAGCGCGACCCCAAGAACGAGTACAAGCGGGAGAGCTACGAACTCTTCACCGAGATGAAGGAGCGGACCGAGGACACGATCATCAAGGATCTGTTCCGGCTCCGACCGGTCTCCGCCGAGGAGATCGCGGAACTCGAACGCCGCCGCCGCGCGCTCGGCCCGGAGAGCATGCGCTTCCGCCACCCCAGCGCCTTCGGCCTGCCCGGTCCTCCCGCCGGGCCGCAACCAGGCGGAGGCGCCGGCATGCCCGGCATGCCCGGCCTTCCCGGTCCTGCCCCCGGCGGCTTTCCACCGCAAGCCCAGGGCGGTCCGCCCCCGCGCCCGCAGAAGCCGCGTACCGTCGTCCGCCCGCAAGCCAAGGTCGGCCGCAACGCCCCCTGCCCCTGCGGCTCCGGCAAGAAGTACAAGAAGTGCTGCGGCGCCGCCGTCGCCGTCTAGCTGCGCCACGCCCTCGCAGTTGATAGCGTTCGGCATGGACACGCCGGACTCCGGGGGTGACACCCCCGCACTTGCCCTAACCTTCGACGATGTCCTCCTGGCCCCCGGCCTGTCGGAGGTGCATCCGAACGAAGTCAGCATTGGCACCCGCGTCACGCGCGGGATCAAGCTGAACATCCCGCTCATCTCGGCCGCGATGGACACGGTGACCGAGGCCGAGCTGGCGATCGCCCTCGCCCAGGAGGGCGGCATCGGGGTGATCCACAAGAACCTTTCGATCGACGCCCAGGCCACGGAGGTCGACCGGGTCAAGCGCTCCGAGGCGGGCATGATCGTCAACCCGATCACAATCCGGCCCGAGCAGCTCATCCACGAAGCGCTCGACCTGATGGCCCGCTACAAGATCTCCGGGGTCCCGGTCACCGACCGTGAGGGGCACCTGGTCGGCATCCTGACCAACCGCGATCTGCGATTCGAAACGGATACGAACCTGCCGGTATCCGAGCTGATGACGCGCGAGAACCTGGTCACGGTTCCGGAAGGAACGACCCTGGAACAGGCCAAGGCTCAACTTCACCGCCACCGGATCGAGAAACTGCTGGTTACGGACCGCGACGGCAACCTGAAGGGCCTGATCACGGTCAAGGACATCCAGAAGATGATGCAGTACCCGATCGCCTGCAAGGACGGCCTCGGCCGCCTGCGGGTGGCGGCGGCGATCGGCACCGGCGGCGACTACATGGAACGGGCGCGGGCGCTGGCAGCGGCCCAGGCCGATGTGCTCGTGGTGGACTCCTCCCACGCCCACAGCCGCGGCGTGCTCGAAGCGACGGCTCGGATCCGCGAGGCGCTGCCGGACGCCCAGCTCCTGGTCGGCAACGTGGCGACCGCCGAGGGCGCGCGAGCGCTCGCGGAACGCGGCGCGGACGGGATCAAGGTCGGCATCGGACCGGGCAGCATCTGCACCACTCGCGTCGTCACCGGCGCCGGCATGCCCCAGGTGACGGCAATCCGCGACGTCGCCAGCGTGGCCGGAGATCTGCCCATCGTCGCCGACGGCGGCATCCGCTTCTCGGGCGACCTGACCAAGGCGCTGGCCTGCGGCGCCCACAGCGTGATGGTCGGCTCCCTGCTCGCCGGCACCGAGGAAAGCCCCGGCGAAACGATCCTCTATCAGGGGCGCAGCTACAAGGCCTACCGCGGCATGGGTTCCCTGTCCGCGATGGCCCAAGGCAGCGCCGACCGCTACTTCCAGTCCAACGACCAACCGCTCTCGAAGTTGGTGCCGGAGGGCATCGAGGGGATGGTCCCCCACAAGGGCAGCGTCCACCAGGTGATCGCCCAACTGACCGGCGGCCTGCGTTCGGGCATGGGGCTGTCGGGCTGCGCCAGTGTCGGCGAACTGCGAACCCGCGCCCGCATGGTCCGGGTTACCGCCGCCGGTCAGAAGGAAGGCCACGCGCACGACGTGGTGATCACGAAGGAGTCGCCGAACTACTGGGTCGACCGGAGCTAGCGGCGTCCGCGCCTACCAGGCTCGAGGATCGAGAGCGTACGGAAGCGGCGTCAGGTTCGTCATCCCGTCCTTCGTTATGACCACGAGATCCTCGAGCCGCACGCCCCAGCCGGCTTCCGGGTCGTAGAGACCGGGCTCGATCGTCACCACGTCGCCCGCCAGGAATTCCTCCGTGCCCGGTCCGGTCTCCCGGAAGCTGGGCAGCTCGTGCAGTTCGTAGCCGACTCCGTGTCCCAACAGGTGGAAGTAGCCGGTCTGCGAACCGGGGTTCTTGTCGGGCACCGCGAAGCCCTCGCCTTCGAACCTGCGGCACACCCGCTCGTGCAGGGTCCAACCGCGCACACCGGGCCGGACCGCCGCGAGACTGGTCTCGAGCGCCTCAAGCACCAGGCCGTGCGCCCGCGCCAGACCTTCCGGCGGCTCTCCGACGCAAAAGGTCCTGGTGCAGTCGGCGAACAGAAGGCCCCTCGGGAACAGATCGACGACCAGGGACTCGCCGGCCCGCAGGACCCGGTCCGGCGTGCCGGTGCTGTGTCCGGTCGCCCCCTCCTCTGCCGGGGCGACAATCGAACTCTCCGGCTGTTCCAGGCCGTGGCCGGCAAACACCGCGGCGGCCCGGGCCTTGACCCGAGGCACGGTTACGCGCTCCTCGCCCAGCCAGAGTTCGCCCCGCTCCCGCGTCGCACTGCCGGCGAGCATCCGCGCCACCGACGCGAAAGCCTCCACTGTGGCGCGCGCGGCGGCGGCGATCCCCTCGATCTCGCTCCCGGTCTTGGTCCGACGCAGGGCCTGCATCAGCCCGCGTCCCGAGACCGGCGCCCGCTTCGCCTCCCGCAGTGCGGCAGCCACCGCCACCGCCGAACCCGCCGGCGGTCGGCCGGCGAGGGCGACCCGGCCGGTACCGATCCCGGCCCGGTCGAAGGCCGAGTCGAGCGCCGCGACGAGGATCTGCTCGGAGTTCTTCCCTTCACGGCGAAGGGTCTCCATGTCGAAATCCGCCGGGTGGATCAGCTCGACGCCGCCGGCCTCCGCCAGGGCCGCTTCCTCCCGCTCCATCGACGTGAAGTAGACGAGACGGGCGCCCGAACCGTCGGCGAGCACGCAGGCGTCCCCCAACCGCGCTCCGCCAACGAAGGGCAGAAGATCCGGGTCACGGCTCGACCCGGCGAGCACCAGGACAGCCTCGGCCTCCTCCTTGGCGAGCAGCTCGGCCAGGAGTTCGCCGCGCGGCCAGGTCATCCCGGCGCCTCGCAAGCCCTCAGACGTGGTCGTCCAGGAACGCCTGGAACCGGATCTTGGGGGCCGCGCCGGTCATGCGCCCCACGATCTCGCCGTCCTTGAACAGGATGAAGTGCGGGATCCCCTGCACGCCGTAGCGCACGGCAACATCCTGGGCGTGGTCGACATCCAGCTTGGCGATCCTCACCCGGCCGCCGTACTCATCCGCCAGTTCGTCGAGAACCGGCGCCACCATGCGGCAGGGGCCGCACCAGGTGGCCCAGAAGTCGACCAGGACCGGGCTTTCGGAGCCCAGCACCTGATCCTCGAAGCTCTGACTGTCCACGTTGAAGATCTGTTCGCTTGCCATGGGGTTGGGTTCCTCGTGTTTCCTCGTTTCAGGTTAGTTCATGCCGGCATCAACCGGAACTCTCGAGACGGCGAAAGTGCTCCCGCGCCGCGTCGGCGTCACGTCCTATCTGCGCGGAAAGGTCCATCATCGACGAGAACAGCTTCTCCTCCCGCAGGTGCCGGCAGAAGGACAGGTGCACCTGCTCGCCGTAGACATCGCTTGAGAAGTCGAGGATGTGGCTCTCGATGACCCGCCGGTAGTTCTCGTACACGGTCGGCCGCGTGCCGATGTTCGTCACCGACCGGAAGGTCGCCTCGAAGCTGGGGAAGTACACCTTCGTCACATACACGCCGTTGTGCGGGTAGAGCTCGTTCTCCGGCGCCAGGTTGATCGTCGGCCACCCGAGCCGCTGCCCCATCCGGTCGCCGCGGGCGATGGCGCCCGTCATCGTGTAGGGGCGTCCGAGCAGATCGTTCGCCTCCGCGATCCGGCCCTCCAGCACCAGGCGGCGGATCCGGCTGCTCGACACCCGCTCGCCTCCGGAACGCACCTCGTCGATCTCGATGGCCGCGAAGCCGCAGGACGCCCCCATCTCCTTGAGCAGCTCCATGTTGCCCTCACGCCGCCGGCCGAAGGTGAACTCCGAGCCCACGTAGAGCTCGGCCACCGCCAGTTGGCCGTGCAGAAAGTCGCGCACGAAGGTGCGCGCCCGGGTGCCTGCGAACTCGTGCGAGAAGCGGATCGTGAGCACGTAGTCGACGCCCGCGGCCGCCAGCAGGGCTTCCTTCTGGTCCTGGGTCACCAGCCGCGCCGGCGCCTCCTCCGGGCGGACGACGCTGAGAGGGTGCGGATCGAAGGTGATCACCGCGGACGGAACGCCGACCTCCCGGGCGCGGCCGGTCACCATGTCGAGGACGCTTTGCTGGCCGATGTGGATGCCGTCGTAGTTGCCGATCGTGGCGATCACACCACGTGGGAGCTCGGTCGACTTCATCGCGTCGCGGATCGCCGGCATCAGGGCTTCGCCCCCAAGCCAGCCGGCGTAGCGGCCGCGGCCGCCCCCTGCAGTCCGACGATCCGGCCCACCAGGTCGTCGGCGAACGCATCCGTCACCTCGACCTCCTCGATGCTCCCCGCGGCGACATCGCCCAGCGACAGGTCGACCGTGGCGCTGCCGGCATCGCCAGCGACGACGTCGTTGATCAGCACCCGGCCGTCCACGTCCGGCGCCATGCCCTGGTGCCGGGCACAGAGCAGGTGCTCGGTCTCCTCGCAGGGCCCCTCGATCAGCATCGGCAGCGTTCTGCCGACCCACCGTTGCCGGCGCTCCAGGGCGATTGCCCGCTGCAGCTCGAGCAAGCGCTCCTTGCGCTCCTCGGCCACCGGGCGCGGCACCTGGTCCGGCAGCGCCGCCGACGGCGTATCGCTCTCGCGACTGTAGACGAACGCGCCGAGGTGATCGAAGCGAACCTCGGAAACGAAGTCGAGCAGGTCTTCGAAGGCCGCGTCGTCCTCGCCCGGGAAGCCAACGATGAAGGTCGTACGCAGGCTCACTTCGGGATCGAGTTCGCGCGCCCGCTCGAAGATCCGCCGGTAGCGGTCCGCGTTTCCGCCCCGGCGCATGGCGCGCAGCATGCGCCGGTCGCTGTGCTGGAGCGGCATGTCGAGGTACGACGCCACCCGCGGTTCGGCCGCCATCAACTCGAGCAGGGCGTCGTCGAGCGTGGTCGGATAGGCGTAGAGGAACCGGATCCAGTCCGCGTCCGTACCTGCGAGCAGCGCCTCCACGAGACGCGCCAGACCGTGCCGGCCGTAGTCCAGGTCCTCCCCGTACCGGGTCGTGTCCTGGGCCACGAGCACGAGTTCACGGGCACCGCGCGCCACCAGATCGCGCCCCTCCGCGACCAGGCTGTCCATCGATCGGCTGCGCAACCGGCCCCGCCACACGGGAATGGCGCAGAAGGTGCACGGGTTGTTGCACCCCTCCGCGACCTTGAGGTACGCGTAGCCGCTCGTGGTGAGCAGCCGGCTGTCCCGGTGATCGAAGACCAGGTGGGACGCGGAGGGCGCCGCGGCCGGAGCGCCGCCAATCTGCACCAGGGAACCCACCTGGCGCAGCGAGTCGAGATCGACGAAGCCGTCGATCTCGGGGATCTCGGCCTGAAGTTCCTGGCCGTACCGGTTGGCCATGCAGCCCGCGACCAGAACCTGCCGCACCGGCGCGCCGCCGTCGGACTTGCGGGCCGCGGCGTCCAGAATCGCGTCGATCGACTCCTCCCTGGCCTCGTCGATGAAGCCGCAGGTGTTCACGATCACCGTGTCGGCCTCATCCAGGTCCGCGACCAGACGGTAGCCCTGGCGGTCCAGGACCCCGAGCATGATCTCGCTGTCGACGTGGTTCTTGGCGCAGCCGAGACTGACCAGGCCAACCCGGCGCCCCGGCACGCCGGACACAGCACCCGAATCCGCCCTCCTCGCGGGGGTCGACACGGTTCCCTAAGAGGCGGCGGCAGCCGTCTGGCGCGCCTGACGCGTCGACGGATCGAGGGCGGCCAGGAGCTCCTCGCGCCCGATATGCCGACCCTTCATCACGTCCTGCGCGGTGCGGTACTTGAGCGCGTCCTCGTTGTGCCACAGCTCGTGGAAGAGCTGCTTCACGCGCCGCCGCGACATGCGGCAGAAGAGGTCGCACAGCGCCGCGGAACGTGCGGCTGACTCGGCGCCCTTCTGCTCCTCGGTGTGGGCCCGCGAGATCGAAGCGGCCATGGCGAAGAGTTCGTTGACCACGTCCACGAGGCGGAAGAGGAACATCTGGCGCCGCTCCATCTTCTCGCGGTAGACGAGCATGCCGTGGAAGCTCTCCCGCGCCAGCTTGCGCGCGGCGCGGTCGATGAAGCGGAGGTGCCGGGCATGGCGCCCGTAACCGGCGTAGCGGGGCCAGCGACCCCACGCCAGCCACCGCGTCGGATACCACCAGGCGTAGAAGAGACCGATCCTCGGCAGCGCCGCCAGCTTGGCGCCGAAGCCGGCGCGCTTGTCGATCAGGGCGCCCGCCACTTGCAGGTGCTTGTCCACCGCCTCGCGGGCCATGATCAGGTGCATGATCTCGCTCGAACCCTCGAAGATCCGGTTGATCCGGAAGTCGCGCATCATCCGCTCGATGCCGACCGGCTCCTCACCGCGATCACGCAGGGAGGACTCCGTCTCATAGCCGCGGCCGCCGCGCACCTGCATCGTCTCGTCGATGATCTGCCAGCCGCGCCAGGTGTTCCACTCCTTGCAGGCCGCGCTCTCGAGCCGCAGGTCGAGCTTCTTGTTGTTCGCCATGTGGCTGGCCAGCTTGACGATCGCCTCCATGGCGAAGCCGTAGGCGGCGATGTCCGAGATCTTCTGTGCGATCGCCTCGTGCTTGCCGATCGGCACGCCCCACTGAATCCGCGTGCTGCTGAACTCACGCACCGCCTTCAGGCAATACTTGGCGGCGCCCACCGAGCTGTTGGGGATCGACAGTCGGCCGTCGTTCAGAGTGGTCAGGGCGATCTTGAGCCCCTTGCCCTCCTGGCCGATCAGGTTCTCCTTCGGCACCTTCACGTTGTCGAACTGGATGATCCCGTTGGCCAGTGCCCGGAGACCCATGAAGTGGCAGCGGCGCTCGACCGAAACGCCATCCCAGGCGGTCTCGACGACAAAGGAGCTGATCTTCTCGGTCACGGGATCCATCGCCATGACCACCAGGAGCCCGGCCTTGGTGCCGTTGGTGCACCACAGCTTGGTGCCATTGAGCAGGTAGAAGTCGCCGTCCAGCACCGCCGTGGTCGCCAGACGGGCAGGATCCGAACCCACCTCCGGCTCGGTGAGAGCGAAAGCGGAGATCTCACCGCTCGCGCAGCGCGGCAGGTACTTCCGCTTCAGCTCCTCGGTGCCGAACAGGTTGAGCGGCTGCGGCACCCCGATCGACTGGTGAGCCGACAGCAGGGCGGTCAGATTGCCGTCGAAGGCGCCGATCAGCTCCATGACCTGGGCGTACTCGACCTGGTCGAAGCCGAGGCCGCCGTACTCGGTCGGGATCTTCATGCCGAAGGCGCCGAGCCTGGCGAGACCGTCGATCACGTGGTCCGGGTAGTCCTCCGAGACGTCGATCTCGATCGGATCGACCTCACAGCATAGGAAGTCGGAGAACGCCGAGTAGAAGGACTCGAACTCCGGGCGCCACTCGTCCCGCGTGGGATAGGGGCAGATCAGGTCGAACCGGAAGCTGCCGAGGAACAGCTCCTTCATGAAGGACGGGTTCTTCCACTCCTTCTGGCGCGATGCTTCGGCGACCGCCCGCGCCTTCTCTTCGCTTACTCGAACCTGTGGCTGGCTCATCGACTCGGCTCCTGTTGGCTCCATGGAACAACGTGTACCCTGCGCATCAGCGCGGCGAAGACGCCGCGACTCTACTGCTGACTGACAAGGGTCCCTCCCGACGCGTCGGGACGGGCGCATTGTACCCGGCGGCGGCCGTCGCCGCCGCCGCTTAGCCTTCTTCTTCCTCGATCTTGCCCCAGCCGCCGCCGCCCGGCGTCTCCAGAACCAGAAGGTCTCCCGGCTCGACGTCGGCCTGATCGACGGAGGCCAGTTCCCGGACCCCGCCCGCGGCGCGCAGGATGCGGGCGCGGCCGACGGTTCCGCACTCGCCGCCAAGGGCGCCGAAGGGCCGCTCCACCCGGTGCTGGCCGAGCACCGAGACCTGCTGCCGGGTCAGGAAGCGCAATTCGCGCCGGAGACCGTCGCCGCCCGGGTACCGGCCGGCCCCGCCCGACCCCGGACGCAGGGCAAACCGCTCGAGACGCACGGGATAGCGATGCTCCAGCACTTCCGGATCGGTGATCCGCGTGTTCGTCATGTGGGTGTGGACGCCGCTGGCGCCCGCAAAGCCGGGACCGGCGCCGGCGCCCCCGCCGACCGTCTCGTAGTACCCAAAGGTGTCGTCGCCGAACAGCGTGTTGTTCATCGTGCCCTGCCCGCAGGCGCAGAGTCCGAGCGCCCGCAGCAGCGTGTCGACCACCCGCTGACTCGTCTCGACGTTGCCCCCGACCACCGCCGGGCAGCGCCTCGGGTCGGCCGAGAACTCCGGGTTCAGCATGCCGCGGGGGATCACGATCTCGACCGGCTCGAGCAGCCCCTCGTTGAGCTGCAGCGGCACTCCGATCAGCAGCCGCAGCACGTAGATCGTGGCGCTGCGGACGATCGCCGGGGTGGCGTTCAGGTTGCCCGGATGGGTCGGGGCGCTGCCGGTGAAGTCGATCCGCGCCGAACCGCCCTCGATCGTCACCTCGACCTCGATCGGCGAGCCGTCGTCGAGCCGCTCGAGAGCGTGGAAGGACTGGCGCCCGGCGCTCTGTGTGTGTTCCTCGAGGGCGACGCGCATGCGCTCGGCGGCGCGCGAGTAGAGCGCTGTCATGTAACGGCGCACCTCGTCCTCGCCGTGGTCCGCTGCGAGCTGCCCTAGCGCGGCCGCTCCACGCCGGTTGGCCGCGACCGCCGCGCCGAGATCGGCGAGATTCTCGGCCACCGAACGGGACGGCGATGGGCCGCGGCGCAGAAGCGCCTCCATCTGCTCCCACCGGGGTTCGCCGGCCCGCACCAGGCGCCGCGGCGCGATGACCACGCCCTCTTCGGCCAGGTTCGCCGCCTTCGGCGGCATCGAGCCGGGGCGAATGCCGCCGAGTTCGGCGTGGTGGGCCCGGTTCGCCACGTAGCCGATCAGCCGGCCGTCCACGTGGACGGGGGCGATGACCGTGATGTCCGGCAGGTGGGACCCGCCGTAGGCGGGATGGTTCGTGACCGCCACATCGCCGGGGTCGAGTTCGAGCTCGGCGGCGACACCGCGCACGCACTCGCCGAGGGCGCCGAGGTGCACCGGAATGTGCGGCGCATTGACCAGCAGCCTGCCATCCGCATCGAGCAGGCCGCACGAGAAGTCGAGCCGCTCCTTGATGTTCACCGACATCGCGGTCCGCTGCAGCATCACGCCCATCTCGGACGCGACCGCCGCGAACCGATTGGAGAACAGCTCTAGCCGAACCGGATCCATGGGCGCAGTCTACGCGGGCCTCTCGGAAGTCGCTAAGGTACCGCTTCCAATTCCCTCGACCCAGGAGCGCCGCCATGACCGACAGCACGATGATGGACTTCCCGTTGACGATCCGCATGATCTTCGACCACGGCCGCCGGGTCTATGCCGACAGCCGCGTGATCACCTGCCAGGCGGACGGTGCGCGGATCGGCACCTACGCCGAGGTCGCGGACCACGCCGCCCAGCTTGCCCACGCGCTGAAGGGGCTCGGTATCGAACCGGGTGACCGCGTCGGCACCTTCGCGTGGAACAACCAGGAGCACATGGAGGCGTACTTCGCTATTCCCTGCATGGGCGCCGTCCTGCACACCCTGAACATCCGCCTGTTCCCGGAGCAGTTGACCTACGTCACGAACCACGCCGAGGACCGGGTCGTGATCGTCGACGATTCCCTGATTCCGCTGATCGGCCAGGTCGCCGCCGACCTGACCACGGTGGAGCACTTCATCGTCATCGGCGACGGCGACGCCTCGGCGCTGGCCGCCGGAGGCGCCACGATCCACCGCTACCACGATCTGCTCGAAGGCCAACCGACCACGTTCGACTGGCCGGACATCGACGAGCGGGCGGCGTGCGCGATGTGCTACACGAGCGGCACCACCGGCAACCCGAAGGGCGTCGCCTACAGCCACCGGTCGTCCTTCCTGCACGCCCTCGGTGTCGCCTCCGGCGGCGCGCTGGGCATCAGTCAGCAGGACAGCATCCTGGCCATCGTGCCGATGTTCCACGCCAACGCCTGGGGCCTGCCCCACGTCGGCTGGTTCACCGGCGCAGACTTCGTGATGCCCGACAGATTCCTGCAGGCGGAACCCCTGTGCCGGATCATCGCCGAGCACCGGCCGACCCTCTCCGGCGCCGTGCCGACGATCTGGAACGACGTCCTGCGCTACTCCGAGAGCCACGAAGTGGACTTCTCCTCGTTCCGCGCGGTCCTGTGCGGCGGCTCGGCCGTGCCCCGCTCCCTGATCGAAGGGTTCCGCGACCGCTTCGGCGTCGACATCATCCAGGGCTGGGGCATGACCGAGACCTCGCCCCTCGCGGCGATGGCAATTCCCCCACGCGGCACCCCACGCGAAGAAGAGGTCGACTGGCGGGTCAAGACCGGCCGCATCATCTCCGGCGTCGAAGTCCGGATCACGAACGACGCCGGCGAGGTCATGCCCTGGGACGGCGAGGCCGTCGGCGAGATCGAGATCCGCGGTCCGTGGATCACCGGCTCGTACTACCTCGACGACGACCCCGAGAAGTTCCATGACGGCTGGCTCCGCACCGGCGACGTCGCCTCGATCGACCGGTTGGGCTTCATGCAGATCACCGACCGGGCCAAGGACGTGATCAAGTCGGGCGGCGAGTGGATCTCCTCGGTCGACCTCGAGAACGAACTGATGGGCCACCCCGCCGTCGCCGAAGCCGCCGTCGTCGGCGTGGCGGACGACCGCTGGGACGAACGCCCTCTCGCCTGCGTCGTGCTCAACGACGGCGCCAACGCCGACCCCGGCGAACTCAGGAGCTACCTCGGCGAGCGGGTCGCCCGCTGGTGGGTGCCCGAGCGCTGGACCTTCATCGACGAGGTGCCGAAGACCAGCGTCGGCAAGTTCGACAAGAAGGTCCTGCGGGCCCGGTACGGGAACGGCGAGCTGGAGGTTCTGACCTCCTGACACTTGACACCAAACTGCACAAGTCGGATACCCTGAACTGTCATGAGAACGGTGAACGCCCTGCAACTTCGTCAGAGTCTCGGCAAGGTACTCGACCACCTCGAGCGGCACGGGGACCCGATTCTCGTCTGCCGTCGCCGGACGCCGGCGGCAGCCCTCGTCAGTCTGAAGGACTACCGGGAGCGCTTCGTCGACCGAGAGGCCGATGAGAGGCGGCGTGAAGTGGTTGCCAGGCTGCGCCGGTTGAAGTTCGAGTCGCCGGCCAGAGGCACGACGCTCGACATCCTTCGCGACCTGCGGTCGTGATCGTCGTAGATGCTTCGGTCGGGATCAAGTGGTTCGTCACCAGCGAGCCCCTGGTAGCAGAGGCCGAACGCGTTCTCGGAGAGATCGAGGCGAATCCGTCTCACTACCTGATCCCCGATCTGTTCATGAACGAGTTGCTCGCCGTTCTCTGCCGCCTGCCCGGGAGCACTCCGGCAAAGGTCAAGGAGGCCCTTTCTCTGGTCGAGGCGCTCGGCATGACGCGGGTGGGCAACGGACATGAACTCCTGGCTCTTGCGGCCGACTTCGCAGGCCGCTGGCGGCTATCCGGATACGACGCGGTCTACCTGGCGCTGGCTTCGCTCGCAGGTGGCGAGTGGCTGACCGCTGATGCGCGGGCGGTGCGCCGGGTTGCGAACAGCGACCTGGTTTCTCTGCTCGGGTCGTAGCGGCCGACGCCGGAACAGGCAGTCTGCCGAGCAGCCTGGCTCAGTCCCCCGCCACCCCCAGGTGCTCGTTGAACCAGGCGACCAGCGCGCTCGCGGCGCGCTCGCTGTCCTCGCCGCGGAAGCCGTGGGCGGCGCCCTCGATCACCACCAGCTTGGAGGTCACGTTCGCCTCGTCGAAGGCGGCCTTGATCCGCTCGCTGTTCGCGAGCGGCACGAGTTGGTCGGCATCGCCGTGGACAAGCAGGGTCGGTGGATCGTCCTCGCTGACGAACAGGACCGGTGAGATGGCGGTCGCCTTCTCCGCGTCGAAATCGAGCGCCGGGAAGCGCTCGTTCGGGCCGGTAAGCCCCTGCAGGTCGACCGGCGGGAAGTAGGCGACCACCGCGGCGACGCGGTTTCCGGTCTTTTCGACCTCATCGTCGCTGTCGGGGTTCCCCTCGTCCGAAGCGTTGCCGAGCATCAGGGACAGGTGGCCGCCGGCGCTGCCGCCAGTGACACCCAACCGGTCCGGGTCGACACCGAAGTCGTCGGCGTGCAGGCGGACGTAGCGGACCGCGCGGCGCACGTCGGCGACCGCCTCCGGTACCTTGAACAGCGGGGCCGAGCCGTGGCGGACCATGAACACGGTGTAGCCGTTGTCCAGGAGATCGCCGATCGCGCCGGCACGGCGACTGTCACCGGACACGATGCGGTGCGGGTCGTTCCAGCGGGAGAACCAGCCGCCGCTGACCATGAACAGCACGCCGGCGCCGTTCTGATCCGCCGGCACGAGTGCATCGAAGGTCAGGGCCATGCCCATCTTGTGGCCGTAGACCACGTCGGCGTGGACTTCGGTTTCGCCACCGGCGGAAAGCGGCGTGGCGAGCAGGGCGGCGGCGAGCAGGAATGCGAGTGTGTGCTTCACGAGTGTCTGTTTCACGAGTGTCTGTCTCACTTGGGGGGGGTTCTCCATGTTCTCGGTCTGTTCGGGCGGGCGGACGTCTTCGCTCAGGCCATTACGGCCGCGCTCCTCCCGCCGTCTCCTGCAACGGGCTCTCCGACTGCATCCTGGCGGCGGCAACCATATCCGCCACGTCGGCAAGCAGGGCCTTCGCGTCGAACACGATCCCGTCCTTGATCGTGTAGCGCACGCCGCCGACCCGCTCGGGGCGGCCCGTCTCATCGTTGAGCCGTACGGCGCCGGTGCCGTAGAGCACCTTCAGGTTGGCCACCGGGTTCTCGTCGACCACGAGCAGGTCGGCCAGCATGCCCTCGCGCACGATGCCGAACTCCATCTCGGCGCCGCTGGCCCGGGTCAGTTCCTCGGCGCCGTACATGGTCGCCGAGCGGATGACCTCGAGCGGATGGAAGCCGGCCTCCTGGAGCAGCTCGAGTTCCAGGATGGTGCCGAAACCGTAGGTCTGGTAGATGAAGCCGGAGTCCGAACCGATCGTGACCCGGCCGCCGCGGTTCTTGTACTCGTTGACGAACTGCATCCACACCCGGTAGAAGTTCTTCCACGCCACTTCGTCCCAGGTGGTCCAGTCGTACCAGTAGGAGCCGTGATCTTTCCGGCTGGGGACGTAGAACTCGGCGAGCGTTGGCAAGGTGTAGTCGGCGTGCCAGTCGGCGTTGCGCGCCCGCATCACGTCCCGGCCGGCCGAGTAGATCGTCATCGTGGGGTTGATGAAGAAGTCGAGTTCGAGGAACTCTTCGAGCAGGGCGTTCCAGCGCTCGCCGCCGGGCTCGACCAGGCGCCACTGGCGGGCCACCTGGCCGAAGCGGAACTGCTCGTCCATGTAGTTCATCTGCGCCGGCCAGGGCTGAACGTCGGCGCCGTCGTACATCGCCTCGAACAGGCCGTAGAAGTGAGTCATCCCGACCAGGCCGAGCCGCGCGGCGTCGAGGGCGTTCATGTGCGCCACGCCCATCTGGTCGAGGTGGGCCGTCGATCCCATTCCCAGGCTGCCGGCCTCGTCGATCAGAGCCGCCATGATCTTCGGCGGGTAGGCGCCGAGCTTCAATCCGTCCACGCCCTTCTCGTGGGCGTAGCGCACCCACTCCCGCGCGTCGGCGGGGGTGCGGATGTCGCGGTCCTTCCACTCCTTGCCGCCGCCGGGACGTTGATAGGAGACTATGCGCGGCGCCGTGATCTCGTTGTTCTGGCTACGCTCCTTCTCGCTCAGGTCCCAGTCCAGGGGCCCGGTGGGCACGCCGCGAACGGTCGTGATGCCATGCCCCAGCCACAGCTTGTAGACGTACTCCGCGGTGGGGGCCTTCGGCACGCCGCCGGTATGCACGTGGAGATCGACCAGGCCCGGCAACACCCACGAACCGGTGAGATCGAGTTCGCGGTCGGCGTCCTTCGGACGCTTGTCCTCGTCGATCTCGGCGCCCGGCATCCCGATGCTCTTGATTTCCTCGATCCGGTTGCCCTCGATGACGATGTCGACCGGCCCCGAGGGGGGCGCACCGGTACCGTCGATCAGGATGACGCCGCGCAGGATCAGGCGGTCGAAGGGACCCTCGCCCTCGTCGTCGGGCCGCGGCGGCGCCGGCTCGACGAGCTTCGGTTCTTCCTCTTCATCGGCCGCCGCAGCGACACCGGGCGCCACCACCCCCGAAAGCAGGGCAACGATAGTGAAGAGGCCGAGTCCGGGGCCGAAGAAGGCGACCGGAGCGTGGTTCAAGGCATCAAGGATCCGTCTAGACACGTTCCCCTCCCAAACAAGAAGACAGAGCGGCCGAAACTATCGCGCCCATTCCTGGTCGAGACTCACGACAAGGATGGGCGGTCGCCGGAATCGACGACAGCACTCAGATAGAGCAGCGCCTGACCCGGCTGAGGCGCCCGCACCAGCAGGCCGTGGGTCGCGGACAGCACATCCCGGCGACTGATCTGCCCTACCAGCCTCCGGCCCTTGAGCACCGGCAGCCGGCGGTAGGGCGTGCTCTTGAAGATGCGGGCGATGGCCAGAAGGTCGGTGTCCTCGGAGATCGTGCGCGCCTTGCGGTCCATGAAGGCCGACGCGTCCGTGGAGTCGAGTTCGAAGTCCCCGGATTCACCTTCCTCGTCCGGCGCCGCCAGATCCTCCAGGCCGAGTTCGCTGCTGCGCTCGCGCAGAATCGAGCGCCGCCCATCGAGCGCCGAGGTCAGGTGGTGCGAGGCCGCGAGCACGTCACGGCGGCTGACCTGGCCCACCAGCGTGCCGTCCCGGACCACGGGCAGGCGCCGGTACGGGGTATCCAGAAAGCGCTGGGCCACCTCGAGCAGCGGCTCGGAACCGTCGATCACGCGACCGAAGTCGGTGTTCATGAAGGCGTCGACCGGCGCCGCCGGCAACTGGTCGTAGGCCAGCCCGAGCAGGACGTCCATCGAGCACTTCTCGGAAAAGACCCCCAGCAACGCACCGTTCTTGTCGACCACCGGCGCGCCCGAAATCCGGTTCTTGAGCAGCAGGGCGATCGCGTCGAGAGCCGACATGCCGGCCTTGAGCGTCACCAGACGGGTGGCCATGAAGTCTCGCGCCCGAGTACCGCGGCTCCGCGCCAGACCGCGTTCGTCGGCGGCGCGAGCGGTCACGGTGAGCACCGTGAGGCAACTCTTCTCGGACAGCATGCCGAGGTAGCGATGCCGCTCGTCGATCACCGGCGCGCCGGTGATGCGGTGCCGCAGCAGGGCCGCAATGCCGTCGTAGACGTGAGTCCGCGAATGCAGCGTGACCAGCTTGGTCACCATGATGTCCCGCGCCAGCTTGGGTCTGTCTATCGTCTTGTCCATCGCGCTATCGTCTTCTCCATCGCGAGACTCCAATCGTAGCAGCGGCCGCCTCAACCGAGCGCCATCCGACCACCGCAGACTGGTAGGGTCGCCGGTTCCCGCAAATCCCAACTCACCTGCCAGTTGAGGGAGATATCCATGACTCGTGCCGCCACGCTGCCCCGCCTCCTGACCGCGCTCCTTGCGGTCGCCTTCCTGAGCCTTGGTCTTACCGCCTGCGCCCAGACCCACGCCGACACTCCGGTCCAGGGACCGCGCGATCTGGCAAGCGCCACGCCGGAGAGCGTCGGCATGTCGAGCGAACGGCTCGAACGCCTGGACGACGCGATGCAGGGCCTGGTCGACGACGGGCTGCTGGCCGGCATCACGACGATGATCTCCCGCCACGGCAAGATCGCCCACTTCGGCACCTTCGGACACCAGGACATCGAAGCCGGCGCCCCGATGAGCGAGGACACGATCTTCCGTATCTACTCGATGAGCAAGCCGATCACCGGCGTCGCCCTGATGATCCTCTACGAGGAGGGCAAGTTCCGGCTCTCCGACCCCGTTCACCGCTACATCCCCGAGTTCGAGGGGCTGGTGGTCGCCAAGGAGGATGGGCCGAACGGCCAGCCGATCACCGAGCCGGCCGACCACCCGATGACGATCCGCGAGCTGATGAGCCACACCGCGGGCCTCTCCTACGGCATCTTCTCGGACACGCAGGTGGACGGGATGTACAGGGAGGTGGGCATCATCACCAACCCGGACCAGACCCTCAAGGACATGATCGACGAGCTCTCGAAGATCCCGCTGCTGTACCAGCCAGGCTCGAGGTGGCACTACAGCGTCGCGGTCGACGTCCAGGGTTACCTGGTCGAGGTCCTGTCGGGACAGCCGTTCGACGAGTTCTTAGGCGAGCGCGTGTTCGGTCCGCTGGGGATGAACGACACGGCCTTTCACGTCGCGGCAGACAAGGCGGACCGCTTCTCCCAAGTCTACACCCACGACGAGGACGGCAACCTGATGGCCCAGGAGGGCTTCGGCGGCCGCCGCGACTACCTCGACCCGCCCGCCTTCCTCTCCGGCGGCGGCGGCCTGGTGTCCACGACGATGGACTACATGCGGTTCAGCCAGATGATGCTCAACGGCGGCGAACTGGACGGCGTCCGCATCCTGGCGCCCTCGACGGTCAAGCTGATGCACCTCAACCACCTTCCCCGCGAACTCGGCGAGATGTCGCCGGGCACCGGCTTCGGCCTCGACTTCGCCGTCGTCCTCGACCCCGTCGCCGCCGACGGCATCTCCAAGGGCGAGTACTCCTGGGGCGGCGCCGCCGGCACCTGGTTCTGGATCGACCCCAAGGAAGACCTCGTCTTCGTCGGCATGATCCAGCACTTCGGACCGCGACGGCCGGACGTTCGGTCGCTGAGCCGCCGCCTCAGCTACCAAGCGATCCTCGAACCGGCGTCGTAGGTCGCGGGGCGCTCCCGCCCCTCCGTCCTCGGGCTCGTCGAGAATCGGCCCGTTCCTTGACGCCGTCCGCGCTTGAAGGAAAGACTGCGCGCATCGCGATCCGTTCGACCTCCGCCGCGCCGCCACTTCAATCAAGCGGTGCCGCCTACGATGTCCGGGCCCGAAGGCGTGGCGGCCGACTGACCCTTACTCGACCTGCTCGCAGGCGCGTTTCAGGCGCACTGTATCGGCCCGTGAAGGGCCTTGGAACCGCCAGGTGTAGACGGGGCTGCCGTAGCGGCCTTCCGCCTCGAACGCCAGCGTTCGGCCGACCAGCCGGGCAACGCCGCCCGCTTCAGGCAGCGACGAAAAGACGGATCCGGTGGGCTCCTCCACGTTCCCATCTCCGATTCGATAGCGGGTCAAGTGGAGAAAGTCCTCGCCTCGAATCGCAGACACTCTCACCGAACCGTCGCATCTCACGCGGCACGGACAGAGGCAAGGCCCGCGACTCGTTCGGAGCCGGACTCTTCGAGCGGCCTGAGTAGCGGGCTCTGCAGGAAGCAGTTGGTTCGCTCCCCGGTCAGGCGGTCGTGCTCAAAGCACTCTACAACCCAGGACCGCGTCTCAGACGGCCTGACCGGGTCACTGAGAGACAGATGGGACTGGGCGCATTGAGCGGCGACAACCGCGATCGAAAGACCGACGAGGGCGCTCTCGACCCGGTGCCGGCCTGCGGCTGGGCGCGCCACCCCGGGGCGACCAGAAGGAGAGTAGGCACACGGCGGCGCCGGTGCGGTCAACGCCATCCGCGTCCCGCCAGTCCTCACGGAACTTATTGAACGTCGCGGCACTCCCGGATCTTCAGGTCGCCGCACCAGCGCTCCTTGAACGCTCTTAGACGCCCCTCCGTCCTAGTGATCTCCCGAGCCTTCTCCTGAACCCGTTCGTGTATGTCGTAGCGCTGAGCATCCCTCGCAGCTGACTTGGCCCTATCCTTCGCGGTTTCTCTGAACCGTCGGATGTAACGTGCTTCCCCTGCTTCCCCCACAATGAAGCCACGTTCCTTCCCGACGGCGTCCATCAGCCACAGTTGGCTCTCGATTGAGATCGGGAGAGCGAGCGCTGTCAGGCAAACCGACGATTGCGGAGCGGAGCGGCAGGTGTCCTGTCTCTGGAGCGCGTACTCAAGAGCACCCATCGCAACAACCCAGAACTCAGTGTAGGCAAGGGCCATTTCCTCACTTTCCTCCCAAGTGGGTTCTTGGCTCGCCAGTGGCGCTGCCAGCAGCAGCAAGGCGGCAAACAGTCTCGTCATGGCTCCTACTCCTCTTCGTTGTGGCATTTCATGGCGTCTAGGACTTTCTCCACGTTGCCACCTAGCCGAGCACCCGAAAGAGTGCTGCGGCTGCCGCACCAGGCCGGCGAGGATTGCCGTCTGACGATGCAGTTGCTTGGTCAGGCGCAGTTCCAGTGCTGCCAGATCGGCCCGCATTTCGGCCCGAAAGTCCGCGATGTCCGCCTTGGTGGCCGTGCCCCGGATCACTGTGGAACGAACGGTTTCGACGACGACCTCCGCCTGAGCGGAGTCCATCCCGGCGCTCTCCAGGGCGCGAACGGCGGACAGCGTGTCGAAATCGCCTCGCTCATGCGCCGGAGTCTACTAGCGCTTCGCCCGCTTGCCGAACATGATGCCGGCGACGCGGCGTATCTGGATTTCTTCGGAGCCTTCGGTGATCCGGTAGCGGCGGTGGTGCCGGTAGATGTGCTCGAAGGGCATGTGGCGGGTGTAGCCGATGCCGCCGTGGGTCTGGATGGCGCGGTCGGCGGCGTTGCAGACCAAACGGTTTGCGCGGTAGTTGCACATGGAGACCTTGTCGGTGACCTCCATGTGGTGCTGCTGGTCGAGTTCCCAGGCGGTCTTGTAGACGAGGTTGCGCACCATCTCGCATTCGGTCTGGAGTTCGGCGAGCGGGAACTGGATCGCCTGGTTCAGCCATAGCGGCTTGCCGAAGACCGTCCGCTCGCGGGCGTATTCGATGCTGCGGTCGATGCAGTACTGCGCGGCGCCGACGCCGGAGGCGGCCTGCCGGATGCGGTTCTCGTGGACGAAGGTCTGCGCCAGGGCGAGCCCCCGGCCCTCCTCGCCGAGGATGGCGTCGTTCGGCGCCCGGACCGCGCTGAGCGATACCTCGGCGTGATCCGTCGGCATGTTGAAGGTCCACCACATGAACGGAATCTCGAAGCCGGGCGAGTCGGTCGGGACGATGAAGCAGGTCACGCCGTCGGCCTGCCCAGGATCGCCGGAGGTGCGGGCGAAGATCAGGTCGTGGGTCGCCGCGTGCAGGCCCGAGTTGAAGCGCTTGCCGCCGTCGATGATCCAGTCGTCGCCGTCGCGGACCGCCGCGGTCTCGAGCCAGGTGGCGTCGGAACCGTGGTTCGGCTCGGTCAGGCCGAAGCCCATCTTCACCGCGCCGGTCATCATGCCCTCCATGAATTGCGCCTTCTGGGAGGGCGTCCCGAAGCGGTGCATCATGATCACGGTCGGGAAGTTGCCGACGATCGAGGACTCGTTCTGCAGGTCGTTGTGCAGGCCCAGGCCCTTGGCGGCCAGGTGCTCCCGGATCACCGCCATCGCCAGGTTCGAGCCGTCCTGACCTCCCAGCTCCCGCGGCAGGCCGAAACGCAAGTGGCCGACGGCGTCCGCGCGCCGCTTCATCTCGCGCAGCAGGGCCTCCCACTCGGGCCGCGGCGTGCCGTCGTTGTCGAAGTCCGTCCGCGCCCACTCGCGGCGCTGATCGAAGAAACGGATGTTGTCGTCCTGCTGCTCGAGCGGCTTGATCTCGCGCTCGATGAAGTCGTCGAGCTCGGCCAGCTTGTCGCGAATGTCCTGGGGGATCTCGAAGTCCATGGCTCTCTCTTACCCCGCATCCAGATAGTTGCCGATGATCTCCGCCAGGCGCTCCGGCGCATCGAAGTGGACCATGTGGCCCGCCTCGGGGATCTCGACGTGGTGAACGTTGCGGAACAGACGGACACGGCGGTCGATCTCGTCCGGCGCCGCCGGCGTGTCGTGGTCGATGCCGCCGCGGCCGCGGTAGAAGTCGGCCGAGCGGCCTCCCGTGACGACCAGGACCGGGCAGGAAACCCAGGGCCAGCGCTCCGCCGCCAACTGCGACGACATCGTGAGCCCGGTCGTCTCGACCTGTGGGTCCCACTTCCACTGCAGGCCGCCGTACGGGTGTTCGGTTGTGCCGATCTCGACCAGGTGCCGGGCCAGGTCGTGGTCAAGCCCCGGATGGAACCGGCAGTACAGCCGCCAGGCGTCGTCAAGGTCCATCATCGGCCGCTTGTGGCCGCCGGGACGCAGCAGGCTCGTATGGCCGTTCTGGAGCCGGAGCTGTCGGGACTCGACCGGAATATCGCTGTCGCGGAACGGCGCGCCGACGCCGTCGATGTTCACGACGACGCTTGGCACGTCGTTGAACACGGCCGCGTAGTGGCTCACGATGTGGCCGCCCAGGCTGTGGCCGACCAGCACCGGCCGCTCGAGCTGGAGCTGGAAGATCACCGCGTGGAGGTCGGCGATGAAGTGCGGCAACGCGTAGACTCCCGGCTTGTCGCTGTCGCCGTGGCCGCGCAGGTCGAGGGAGACGACGCGGTGTCGGTCGCGGAACCGGTTGGCCAGCGGCTCGAAGGCAAGCGCCAGGTCCTGCATGCCGTGAAGCAGGACCAGGGGCGGCGCCCCCGCGTTGCCGTAGTCGTAGGTCTGCAGCTCGATACCGCCCGCACCGGGCAGGCGGAGACTTTCGGGAGGTGAACTGTCCGTCGTCATCGGATTGGCGAGGATACGCCAAGCTCGGCGAACGGCTCGACGCGGGCCGGTTATCCTTGCCGCTTCACCACCAAGCAGCCCCGAAGGAGCATCCGATGAAGACGAACGTATGGACTGTTGCAGCGATCGCGATACTGCTGCTTCCCGCCACCGTCGCGGCATCCGATCTGTCCCCCGAGAAGGCCTTCGAGCGACTCAAGGCCCTGGCCGGCACCTGGGAAGGATCGGCAAGCGGCGAGGGTGAGGAAGCCGAGGCCGAGGCGGATGCCGCCGTCCTCGTGGTCCACAAGTTCGAGGTCACGGCCAACGGCCATGTGCTGATGGAGCGCATGGGCCCGGATACGGACTACGAGATGGTCAACATGTACCACCTCGACGGATCGGACCTCGTCCTCACCCACTACTGCTCGGGCGGCAACCAGCCGCGGATGAAGTTCAACGCCGCCACCAGCGCCCCAAACCGCCTGGTCTTCGATTTCCACGGCGGCACGAACCTGGAAACGACGCCCAGCCACATCCACTCCGCAGAGATCCGGCTCGACGGCAAGGACCGGCTCGACAGTGCCTGGAAGGCTCACGAGGGAGACATGGAAGCCGGGACGATGACCTTCCACCTGAAGCGACGCTGAGGAGTTCGGGACGAACCGGGCGGCGCGGCTTGCGGTTGCCCGACGTCATGCTTGTGCCTACAATGGTCACATGGTGACCGTTGGAGCGAGAGAACTCAAGACAAGGTTGGGCACGTACCTGAGGAGGGTGCGCGAGGGATCGGTGATTCTCGTGACCGAACGCGGGCGGCCGGTCGCCGAACTCAGGCCCGTGCCGAAGGCCGCCTCGGACGAGGAGGAGAAGCTCTTCGACCTCGCGGCCAGGGGACTCGTGACCCTGGGGACCGCGCGCCTTGCGCCGTCCATCGAACCGGTCCAGGTGCGCGGCGGATCGGTCGCGGACACCATCGTCGAGGAGCGAGACGACCGGTTCTGATGCTGTTCCTCGACGCGAGCGCTCTGGTGAAGCGGTACGTCGAGGAAGACGGATCGGACTTCGTCATCGAAGTCATGGCCGGGCAACCCGTAGCCATCAGCCGATTGTCGGCGACCGAGGTGGTCTCGGCGATCTGTCGGCGCTGCCGGGAAGGCGACATGCTGGTCGAACAGCGCGAAGCCGCCCTGCTCTCTCTCGACACCGAGCGCCCGGCCTTCCATGTGGTCGAACTCACCGAGGAGATCACGACGAGGGCCGCAGCGCTGCTGCGCCGGCACCCGCTGCGCGCGAGCGATTCGGTGCAACTTGCCTCCTGCCTGTTGCTGGCCGATGAGTTGGGAACGCCTGCGCGCCTCGTCGCGTTCGACGATCGCCTCACAGGCGCCGCCCAGGCAGAGGGTGTCGAGTGCCTGGCCACCAGCGCCCGGTAGAGCCGCCAAACCGCTCGCAGGCTCGCTGTTTGGCCCCAACCTGATGAACCCGGTTGCCAGGCGCGGGAGTACACTCCACCGCGCGACACTCACCGACAGCCCGGAAAACCTGACGAGATGACCGCGCACCTACACGGCAACGGAAGAAACGGCCTCTACGGCGCCCACGGCACAGCCCTCGTGGTCGACCTCTCGACCGGTGAACACGAGGTGGAAACGATCCCGGCCGAGGTCTTCCGCCAGTACCTCGGCGGCTACGGGCTTGGCGCCTGGCTGATGTGGAAGCACTTCCCCACCGGCGCGGAAGCCACCGCTCCCGAGGCCTGCTTCGCCCTGGTCTCCGGGCTGCTCACGGGCCTGCGCACCCCGTTCTCGGGCCGCATCCAGATCGTCGGCAAGTCGCCGCTCACCGGCACCTGGGCCGACTCGAACTCCGGCGGCAGCACGGCGATTCACCTGCGCCACGCCGGCTACGACGCGCTGATCGTGCGCGGCCGGGCCGCCCAGCCGTCCGTTCTCGTCGTCCGCGGCGACGGCATCTCCATCGAACCGGCCGGCGACCTCTGGGGGACCCAGATACCCGAGGCCTTTGACGCTCTCCAGGCACGCTACGGCACGAAGTTCCGGGTCGGCGTCTCGGCCATCGGCCCCGCCGGCGAACGCGGCGCGCGGATCGCCTCGGTGATGAACGACCGCTACCACGCCTTCGGACGCCAGGGCTTCGGCGCCATCTTCGGCTCGAAGAACCTGAAAGCCGTTGTGGTCGACGGCGGCGAAAACACTGGGGACACGGTCCCGGTCCGCGACGAGAAGCGCTTCCGCGCCCTGTGCGAGGGCGTGAACCGCGAGTACCGCAGCGACATCAGCCTGCCGATGCGCCTCGTGGTCAAGATGGCGGCGCCCAAGAGGCACCTCGGCTTCGTCTACCGGATGTTCGCGAAGCTGGGGATCAAGATCGAGTCGCCGCAGCCGGCGATGCGACAGTTGTGGGCCGACCGCGGCACCACCGCCGCCGTGGCGTTGTCGATCGAGAACGGCGACGCGCCGCTCAAGAACTGGACCGGGGTCGGCGCCCGCGACTTCCCGCTGTCAAAGAAGGGCTGGAAGCTCGACGGCGCCGAAGTCGACAAGATGATCACGAAGAAGCTGAGCTGCGGCGACTGTCCGGCGCCGTGCAAGGGCATCGTCGGCGTCAAGAGCCGGGGCCTGTCGGACGTGCGGCGCCCGGACTACGAGACGATCGTCGGCTTCGGCGCGAACATCCTGAACGACGACCTGGAGCTCGTCACCGCCTGCCATGACGCCTGCAACCGCTACGGGATCGACGCCGTGAGCTCCAGCGCCACGATCGCCTGGGTGTGCGAAGCCATAGAACGCGGCGACCTGACCGCGGACGACCTCGATGGCGTCGACATGCGTTGGGGCGACGGCGAGAGCGCCCTGGCCCTGACGGTCAAGATGGGCGAAGGCGAAGGCTGCGGGCAGTGGCTCCGGCACGGCCTCGCCTCGGCATCGCGCCAAATCGGCCGCGGCACGGAGGCCTACGCGGTCCACGTCGGCGGCCAGGAGCCCGCGTACCACGACCCGCGCTTCACCTCCCTGATGGGGGTCACGTACATCTCCGATCCGACGCCCGGCCGCCACACCGCGGGTTCCGCGTCGTGGAACGAGACCTTCGGCGCCGGCTTCCCGCTTCCCGAAGCCGCTCCGAAGGACGAAGTACAGATCGCCTGGAAGGGCACGAAGAACAAGGGCATCGCCCAGGCCCACCACAGCAACGCCCACCAGACGCTCAACGGCCTCGGCCTGTGCATGTTCACCGGCCTCACCGGCGGCCTGCCCTGGGTCGACATGGTGAACGCGCTGACCGGATGGGACGTGGACCAGAAGGACCTGCTGCTCTGCGGCGTGCGGATCCAGAACCTCCGCAACGCCTTCAACGTCCGCGAGGGGATCCGGCCGGCGGACTTCCAGGCCCACCCGCGGATGAAGGGCGAGGGCGACGGGCTTCTCAAAGCCGGTCCGCTCGCCGGGATGCGGGCGCCGCTTGAACAGTTGAAGCGGGACTACTACCAGGCGATGGACTGGGATCGCGACACCGGCCGCCTCAGCCGGGGCCGCGCCGAGCGACTGGGCATGGCCGAGTTGCTGGACTCCCAACTGGCCTGATTCAGGTCCTAAGTCTTCCTCCCCGATGGGCCTCCTGCGCAGCCTGGTCCGACCCCGTTCGGGAACGAAGATCCGCGTCCGGATCCTGATCCGCGGCCGCATAGGCGCCGGCTGGCACGACATCGACCGCACCTTCGGGCTGGCGCCCGGCGCCACCCTGGGCGCGCTCGTGCAGGCGGCCGACCGGGCCGGCGTGCCGCTCTCGGAGGCGATCAGGGATTCGCCCCACCTGCGCGACACGCTGATGATCAACGGCGAGCGCTGCCCGCTCGAGAGCAACCGCGACCGGCCGCTCGACGACGGCGACGAGATCTACCTGCTGGCCCCGGTGGCCGGCGGCAGCGGCGCCGCCTGGGCGCCCGACAGCTTCGAGTCCCGGCTGGAACGAGTGCTCCGGCGTCAGATCGAAGGCTGCGAACGTCTGGTGTCGGTCGAGAGGCTCTCGGGCGGCGCCAGCCAGGAGACCTACCGTCTCCGGGTCGAGACCGCGCAGGGCGATCGTGAGCTCGCGCTAAGGCGGTCGCAGGGCGGCAAGCACGAGGAAGCCCGGGTGGTCGAGCGGAGTGCGCCCGGGCTCCGAATCGAGGCGAAGCTGATGCGGGTCGCCCGCCGGAACGGGATTCCCGAACCGCAAGTCTTCCACGTGCTGGAGCCCGGCGACGAACTCGGCGCCGGCTTCGTCATGGAGTGGCTCGACGGCATCGCCCTGGGCGCGCGGATCGTCCGTTCGCCGGATCTCGCCGAAGTGCGTCCGAAGCTGGCCCGGCAGTGCGGCGAGATCCTGGGCCGACTGCACAGCATCGACCTCGACGCACACGGACTCGACCGTGACTTGGCACGCCTGAGCGCCGCCGACTTCATCGCCCAGACCCGCGGCCGCTACGAGGCCCTCGACACGCCGCAGCCGATGATCGACTTCACAGGACGCTGGCTCACCGAGAACCTGCCCGAGTCGACCGAACAGACCCTCGTTCACAACGACTTCCGCAACGGCAACCTGATGGTCGACCGGACCGGCGTCGTCGCGGTGCTCGACTGGGAGATCGCCCACATCGGCGACCCGATGCGCGACCTGGGCTGGATCTGCACGAACTCCTGGCGCTACGGCGCCGGCCCCGAGCTGCCCGTCGGCGGATTTGGCGCCTACGAGGACCTGTTCGCCGGCTACGAGGCAACGAGCGGAAACCCGGTCGACCTGAGCCGGGTCGAGTACTGGCAGGTGTTCGGCTCCTTCTGGTGGGCCGTCTCGACCCTCGGCATGACTGAAGCCTACCGCCAGGGCCTGGACCGCTCCGTCGAGCGGGTGACGATCGGACGGCGCACTTCGGAGTGCCAGGTCGACTGCGTGAATCTGCTGATTCCGGGGCCGGTCGAACTGGTTGCCGCCCCCGATCAGCTCGCCGACCCCGACATGCCGCGGCTCGAGGAACTGGTCGCTGCCACCCGCGACTTCCTGCACGGCCCGGTGAGGAACGAGACGACCGGACGAACGCGGTTCCACGCCCTCGTCGCCGGCAACGCGCTCGACATCGTCTACCGCGACCTGCACTTCGGCGCCGAACACCGTCGCCGCGAACACGAACGGCTCCGCCGTCTGCTCGACGCCGACGGCTCGCTGCTCGACCTGCGCTGGAAGCTGGTCCACGCGATCCGCGACGACGCCATCGCGCTCGACGACACCCGTCTCCACGAGCACCTCCGCGCCACGGTGGTCAACCAGATCGCGATCGACCAGCCGAAGTACTCTGGCTTCCGCACCGCCGCGGCGCGCCGGGGCTGAACCCGGGCCAAGCAACTCCCGAAGCTATAGTCACCGGAGACCCAAGGAGGACGCCCAATGAAACCGCATGCCATCCGTAGAGTCACCATCTCCATCCTCGCGCTGGCACTGGTCGCTGCTTCGGTCTCGGCCCAGCGCCAGAGCGGGCCCCGCATTCCGCCGGCCGAGGGTGTCGAGAGCATCAACCTCATTCGCACGCTCTCCCAGCACCCGCCGCTGATGGAGGCCTGGGGCCCGTTCGGCGGCTACATCCTCCGCGGCAGCACCCTTCCCGACCGGGACCGCGAGATGCTCATTCTGCGTACGGCGTGGCTGAACGAGGCCGAGTACGAGTGGGGGCACCACAGCCGCGCCGCGAAGGCGGCCGGGATGACGGACGAGGAGATCCGCAACATCGCAGTGGGCGAGAACGCCGGGCCCTGGAGCAGCTTCGAGCGCTACCTCCTGCGCGCCGCGACCGAACTGCACCGGCGCTCGGCGATCTCCGAGCGCACCTGGGCCTTCGTCAAGGCCCGTTACAGCGACCAGCAGATGATCGACCTGATCTTCACCGTCGGCCAGTACCGCATGGTGTCGATGGCTCTGCGGAGCATCGGCGTCGAGCTCGACGAGGGGCTCGAACCCTTCCCGGATGTTCCGAGGCGCTAGGAACTTGCGCGGCAGAAAGATCTGACCTGGGAACGCGGGCATCCTGCCCGCATCCGGCGCGAAGCGCCGGCCTCCGGTAGTTCTGCCGCGCTAGCGCCTCAGAGCTGCCTTGACCTCGGCCAAGCGGCCGATGGAATCGAGCACCCGCCCCGGGTCCTGCACCAGGTGCCGCACCACGACCTCGTCGTACCCGATCGCGGCCAGTTCACCGAACGCGGCCGCGGTCCGCTCCACGTCGCCGACGATGAGTGCCTCCGGCGGGAAGCCCCGGTAGCCGCGAGCGACCATCTTCCCCGCCAGGGCCTCGGCCTCGGCAGCCGTCTCGCCGACGTAGATGTCGCGCCGGATCGCGCACACGCCGACCGGACGACCGTGGCGTTCGCAGGCCTCCCGGTAGAGCCGGAGCTGCTCCGCCGCCTGCTCCGGCGCCAGGCCGGGCGCCGCCAGCCAGCCGTCGCCCAGGCGCGCGGCGCGGTCGATCGCCGGCGGCGCGGAAGCCCCGATCCAGACCTCGACCGGCGCCGGCGGGCAGGGAGCGATCCGCGCCTCGTGCAGTTCGAAACGGCTCCCTTCGCCGCCGGTCGTCACCGTCTCGCCGGCCCAGAGCCGGCGCCGGATCGACAGCGACTGCTCGAATCGCGACGGCCGCTGACGAGCCGGCACGCCCATGGCCGGAAACTGGTAGTCGGCCGGCCCGATCGCGCACTGGAGGATGAACCGGCCGGAGGCAACGCTCGCCAGAGTGCCGACCTGCTCCGCGACGATCAGCGGGTGCCAGAGCGGCAAGAGGTACAGAGCGCCCGCGGGGCGATCCCCCCACTCCGCCAGCATCCGGCCGAGGATCGCGGTGTTCTGGTAGTACGGCCCCGGCGTGGCGTGGTGGTCGCCGACAAACAGTGCGTCCAGGCCGGCTTCCCGGGCGGCCCGCGCACGGTCCACCATGCGCCGCGCCCCCTCGCGGACGTCGGTCACGTTGTAGGCGCTCTGAACTGAAATGCTGACCCGCATGGCTATCCTCCGCCGCCAATGTACTGCAATCCAGGGGCTGCTACGATGCGCGCCACCAACAACGCGCAACAACCTGGGACTCCGATATGCCTGAACTGCTTCTCGTCGCAGCCACCTACCCCGCCGGCGGCCTGATCGCCGGCGTTCTCGGCGGCGCCGTCGGCATCCTGGTCGTCATCATCATCGCCGAGGGCGCCAGCACGGAACCGATCGCGCCGAGGATGATTCCCCTCTGGATGTGGCTTGTCTTCTGGATCCCGCTCAGTCTGATCCTGATCATGACCGACATGCCGGGCTGGCTGCGCACGCTGCTCTTCCTGGTTCCGCTCGCGCTCACGATCGGGCTGTTCAACCGGCGTGCAGCCTGACAAGTGCCATCCGCGACCGCGGCCGACGGCGCAACACTCCGCTACCAGGTCGCGGGTAGCGGCCCGGTCGTCGCCCTCACGCACGGCCTGGGCGGTCACTTGGACTCCTGGGCGCCCACGGTAGCGACGCTCCAGGACCGCTACACCGTTCTGACCTGGGACGTCCGCGGCTTCGGAGGTTCCTCAAAGCGCCCCGACGACCTGTCGCCGGAGGTCTGGGCCTCTGACCTTGCCGGACTCCTCGATGAAATCGGCGCCGACGACGCCGTCATCGCCGGCATCTCGATGGGCGGCGTCATCTCGCAGCGATTCGCGCTCGATTTTCCCGTCCGCACCCGGGCGCTGATCCTGATCAGCACCTCCAGCGAGGCGAACGAGCGCGCCACCGCCGGCTGGCACGCCCGCGCGGACCTCATCGAACGCGACGGCCTGGGCCCCGCCCTGACGCCCACCGGCCCCTCCCTCTCCTACGGCAAGGAGTATCGCGAACGCCACGCCGACGACATCGCCGAGGCCACCCGTCTCACCATCGAGCGCAACGACCCCGCCTGCTACGCCGCCGCCTGCCGCGCCGTCTCGGCCATCGACTACACCGCCGACCTCGCAACCATCACCTGCCCTACCCTGATCCTCCAGGGCCTCGAAGACGGCCTCACCCCACCCGGCGGCAGCGTCATCATGTCCCGCCGCATCCGCGGCGCCCGCCTGATCATGCTCGAGCACTGCGGCCACGGCATCCCCGCCGAACGCCCCGTCGAGTTCCACGCCGCGGTCAAGGCCTTCCTCGCCGACGTGGCCTAGCAGCCCGTGGTGGAAGTCGATTCGGCGCGGTTGCGATAGAATGCAGCATGGCTATGGGCAAGACGGATCGCAGTGGTAGTCAGGAGCCGCTTTGGGTGGCTGGAGCGGATCTTCCTCGCAGCGCTGGTCACCCGTTCTATGAGCGGTTGAACGGCATTCTGGAAGCCGGCGGTTTCGACGAGTTGGTGGAGTCGGAGTGCGCGCAGTTCTATGCGGAGCGGATGGGCCGTCCGAGTCTTAGTCCGGGCCGGTACTTTCGTCTGCTGCTGTTGGGTTACTTCGAGGGTCTGGACTCGGAGCGGGGGATGGCGTGGCGTGCTCAGGACTCTCTGAGCATTCGTCGGTTCCTGGGGTTGGGCGTGACCGAGTCGGCGCCGGATCATTCGACCATTTCGCGTACGCGTCGGCTGGTCGACGTGGAGACTCACAGCAGAGTGTTCTCGTGGGTGCTTGGTCGTCTGGCGGAGTCGGGTCTGGTGTCGGGCAAGACGGTGGGCATGGACGCGACGACTCTGGAGGCGAACGCGGCGTTGCGGAGCATCGTGCGTCTTGACAGTGGGGAGGACTACGACGAGTTCGTGCGGGGTTTGGCGGAGGCGTCGGGCGTGGAGACGCCGACGCGGACCGAGTTGGTCGGTTTCGACCGCAAGCGCAAGAAGAAGCTGTCGAACGCGGAGTGGGCGAATCCGCACGACCCGGACGCGGAGATCACGAAGATGAAGGACGGCCGCACGCACTTCGCGTACAAGGCGGAGCAGGCGGTGGACCTTTTGTCCGGGACGATCCTGGGAGTGACGATTCAGGGCGGATCGAAGGGGGACACGGAGTCGTTCGGCGAGACGCTGGAGGAGACCTTCGAGCAGGTGGAATCGGCGATCGGGGACGATGCCGCGATCCAGGAGATCGTTGCCGACAAGGGCTACCACAGCAACGCCGTTCTCGCCTCCATCGACGAGTTGGGCCTTCGCAGCTACATCGCGGAGCCGGACCGTGGTCGTCGTCGTTGGAAGGGCAAGAAGGACCTGCAGGCCATCGTGTACGCGAACCGTCGGCGGATCCGGGGGAATCGGGGCAAGCGGATGCAGCGCCAGCGAGGGGAACGGCTTGAACGGCCTTTCGCTCACCAGTACGAGACCGGCGGCATGCGGCGGCTGCACCTGCGCGGTCGCTCGAACGTCCTCAAGCGCGTCTACATTCATGCCTGCGGCTGCAACCTCGGGCTCCTGATGCGCGAGCTTGTGGGAGTCGGCACGCCGCGGAGCCTCCAGGGCCGCGCTTCGGCAGCCCGCAACGCCCTCGCCGGTCAACATGGAGGGGTCTGGCCGCGACTCGTCGCGCTATACCGGCGGATCTTCCTGAGCTGGCCCGCAAACCCGATCCACTTGCTATCCAACATCTACCGCCGCCGCTGGTCCCCTGTAGAACCACACATCTGACTGGTCCGCCTCCTCGGGCCACGAAGCCACTTCTGCCACGGGCTGCTAGCCGGCGCGGGCGAGGGCGTCGTCGGCCGACGCCGGCTACTTCAAATGGCGGTCGAAGAAGTCGATCTCGGCGGCCATGGCCTTGTCGAGCCAGTCGCCGCTGTAGACGTCGTAGTGGCCCATGTCCCAGGCGTGGTATTCGACCGGGACGCGGCCGGAGAGGATCTGGGCGACACGTTGGCCGTGCTCGCGGATGTCGAAGTAGTGCTCCTTCTTCGCGTCGATGATGATGGTAGGCGCGGTAATGCGGTGCGCGTGTTCGACGGGTGAGAACTTGGCGAAGCGTTCGTAGTACGGGCTGCCGGTGAGACCTTCCGGCTGGGGACCGCCGACCGGGACCGGCGCCACTTCGCCTCTGGCGCGCTGGATGGCGGTTCGGTGGAATCCCTTGAGACCGCCGGGGGCCACGACCAGGCCGGAGCGCTGGTCCATCGCGCCGACCTGGGCGGCGACCGCCTTGACCCGGCGGTCGTGGGCGGCGCGCCAGATGACGTGGCCGCCGCCGAAGCTCGAGCCCCAGATACCGATCCGGGACGGGTCGGCGTGCGGTTCGCCTTCGACGAAGGTGATGGCGGCGTCGATGTCCTCCTGCTGGTCGAGCGGGTCGACGAGCTGCCGGATGGCCTGGGCCTTGACCGTGACGTAGCCGTCCTCGTCCGGTTCCGGCATCTTGCCGCGGACGACGAGGCGCGAATCGCTCTCGCCCCAGCCGCGGTAGTCGAAGGCCAGCACCAGGTAGCCGGCGGCGGCAAAACGCGGCGCGATGCCGCGGTTCAGGTGCGCCTTGACGCCGCCCCAGCCGTGACAGAGCACGATGGTCGGCAGCTTCTCGCCTTCGGCGGTCGCCTTCGGGTAGAAGACATCGCCGGCCAGCCGCGTGCCGTCGCTCCAGAGTTCGACCGGCTTGCGGACGAGGGACGGATAGCCCTCCACGTCCATCAACTCACCGGCAGCCAGCGCCGGCGCGGGGCTGGACGCTGCGGCCAGAATCCCGGCCAGGGCCAACACCCACAGGTACATCTTCCGGGTGTGCTCTCGCATTGCCGTTCCTCCTTGCATGGAACAAGCCATGTTTCCTGTGCGTCAGCGCGGCGCGGACGCCGCGACTCGACTCCGAAAGTACTCAGGGTCGGTTTCGCCGATGCTACCGGAGCGGTCGCCGCAAAGCGCGAAAGCGCCGGTCGGCGCCGCAAGTTCCGTTCGGAGTAGAGTCGCGTCCCGTGAGGCGCTTTCCCGCGGCGACCATCGTCGCAACCCTGTCGCTGTGGGTCGGCGCTACCGAGGCTCAAACCGGGCGGCCGACCGCCACGGCGGTGGCGATCGGCGAAGGCCCGGTGTTAGACGGCGGCGTGCTGGACGACCCCGTCTGGCAGCAGATCGAGCCGGCTTCCGGACTGACGCAGACCCGGCCCTATGCCGGTGAGCCGGGGACGGAGCAGACGGAAGTCCGTTTCGCCTTCACCGAGGACACGCTCTTCGTCGCCGTCGTCTGTCACGACCGGGAACCGGAGGGGATCGTCATCTCGGATAGCCGGCGCGACGCGCCGCTCAACGAGACGGACAGCTTCCAGGTCATCTTCGACACCTTCAAGGATGGCCGCAACGGCTTCGTGTTCGGCACCAACCCGGCCGGCATCGAGTACGACGGCCAGGTTGTCGGCGGGGGCTCGGGAGTCTTCAGCGGCATGGGAGGCAGCAGCCGCTTCCGGGGCGGTTCCAGCACCGGGTTCAACCTGAACTGGGACGGCGCCTGGCACGTCGCTACGCAGATAGGCGACTTCGGCTGGAGCGCCGAGTTGGCGATCCCCTTCCGCACCCTCCGCTACCCCCCAGCCGACGTGCAGACCTGGGGACTGAACTTCCAGCGCAACATCGCCCGCCATAGGGAAGTCTCGTTCTGGTCCGAGCTTGACCGGAATCACGAACTGGACCGGCTGACCGACGCGGGCTCGCTGCAGGGCGTCGAGCCGCCGCCGCAGCGCAACCTGAAGCTGATCCCCTACGCGATCGGCTCCAGCCGGGAGTTGCCTGCGGCGGACAGCGGCGACGAGTCGGACTCCGACATCGGCTTCGACGTCAAGTACAGCGTAACGCCCAGCTTGACCCTCGACCTGACCTACAACACGGACTTCGCCCAGGTCGAGGTCGACGAGCAACAGGTGAACCTGGACCGGTTCAACCTGTTCTTCCCCGAGAAGCGGCCCTTCTTCCTAGAGAACGCCGGGCTGTTCACGGTTGGAGCGCGCTCGGGGGGAAGCCGCGCATCGGCCCGGGTGGACCTGTTCTTCAGCCGCCGGATCGGCATCGGACCCGGTGGCGAACTGGTCCCGATCAACTACGGAGGCCGGCTCTCGGGCAAGGCCGGCCGGTTCAACGTCGGGCTGCTCCACATGCAGACCGCCACGGTGGGAGGGCTCCACGGCAACAACTACGCGGTCGCCCGCCTCAACCGCGAGTTGGGGGAGCGCTCCAGCATCGGCGGGATGTTCGTCAGCCGCGAAGGGGTGGGCAGCCTGGCGGCGGAGAACGACACCAACCGCGCCTACGCCATCGACGGCAAGTGGGGCATCGGCGAGCACCACACGATCGAGTCGTACGTCGCCCAGACCGACACGCCGGGACTCGACGGCGACGACAGCTCGATGCTCGTGAGCTACAACCTCGGCAAGCCGGAATGGCGCGGCAGCGTCAGCTACGCGGAGGCGCGCGAGAATTTCAATCCTGAGGTTGGGTTCATGTCACGGACCAACTTCCGGAACTTCTCCGCATTCGGCATGCGCACGATGAGACCGAAGGCTCTGGCCGGTCTCCACGAGATCCGACCACATGTCTCGTACAGCGCCATCTGGGACTTCGACGACTACAAGGAGACCCAGTACATCCATCTCGACACCCACTGGGAGTGGCGCAACGGCTTCGAGATCCATACCGGCGTGAACTTCACCGAGGAGGGCGTCCAGGAGGCGTTCGAGGTCGTCGACGACTTCACCGTCGCGCCGGGCAGGTACGGCCACAACGAGATCCAGATGGTGGTCCAGACCAACCAGGCGAAGCCGTTCTCGATCAGCATCCGGAACACCACCGGCGGCTTCTTCGGCGGCGACCTGAGTTCGACCTCGCTCAACCTGCTCGCCCGGCGCGGCGAGCGCCTGACCTCGGAGCTCACCTGGGACCACAACGACGCCAAGGTGGCAGCCGGCAGCTTTCAGGTCAATCTCGGCAGGCTGCGTCTCTCCTACTCGATCACCCCGCGGATGCTGGTCCAGGCCCTCGCCCAGTACAACGACCAGTCGGACAACGTCTCCACGAACCTCCGCTTCTCGTGGCTGCAGGATGCGAACACGGGGCTGTTCGTGGTCTATAACGAGATCGACGAACTGGGCGCGCGGATTCTCTACGAGCGCCCGGACCGCACCGTCATCGTCAAGTACAGCCGCCTGGTCGACATCTTCCGTTGAGCCGGCCGCCGGCCGCCGTCAGGAGCCCTGCCCAGATGAACCCAAGCGACCTCCGCGTCTACTTCTCCTTCCGCTCCCAGTTCTCGTGGCTGGCCTTTCACCGGATCACCACGACCGGCGTGTTCGACTGGAACCAGATCGACGCGATCCCCATCTTCCCGTTCGGCAAGGGCGCCAACCTTTCGGCCGGACGCGCCAAATCGTCCTACATGCGGGAGGATACGGAGCGCATCGCGAACGCCTATGGACTCTCCGTCAAGTGGCCGGAGTCCGGCAGCGACCCGGACTGGTTCCCACCGCACCAGATCTATCTCTGGGCACGGAAGCAGGGCAAGGCAGTTGACTATGCCCGCGAGGCCTTCTCGGCGCGCTTCGAGCGCGGCCTCGACCTCGCCAGCGACGAAGTGATGCGCGCCGCTGCCGAAGCAGCGGGCCTCGACGGCGATCAAGCCCTGGCCGTGGCGCATGACCCGAAGTGGAAGAAAGCCGTCATGGCCGGCTTCGCCCACACGCGGGACGACGGCGCCTTCGGCGTGCCGCTCTTCATCTTCCGCGGCGAGCGCTTCTGGGGCAACGACCGCCTCGACTGGCTGCTGCGCTCGGTTGCCCAGTCGGAAGGACGGGGGCAGGCGGATCTCAGCGCCGAGCCCCTGGCGCCCGTGTACTCCCCATAAGGAGTCTGCACCGCAGAGCTCCCCGTGCCTGGGAAGGCGGGCGTCTCGCCCGCATCCGGCGCAACGCGGCGGCTCCGAACCCGCTACGCGGTAGCTGCCGCAGCGGTCGCGGCAACATGGCCCACGATGACGACGCACGGGGGCTTGATCTGGCCGGAGAGGTTGCCGGTCGCGAGGGCGTCCAGGGTGGAGTACACGATCTCCTCGTCCGGCGTGCTCGCTCGCTCCACGATCGTCGCCGGCGTGGACGGCTTGCGGCCGGCGGCGATCAGGCCGCGGCCGATGCGTTCGAGCCGCCGCGATGCCATGAGAACCACGACGGTGTCGGCGCCGGAGAGGCCTGCCCAGTCGGGTTCGCCGCCTTCCGCGTTGCGCGCGGAGACGACCGCGAATCCCAGCGAAACGCCGCGCTGCGTCAGGGGGATGCCCGCGACTGCCGGCGCTGCTACGACGCTACTGACGCCCGGCACGACCTCGCACGGCACACCTGCCGCGGCGCAGGCTTCGATCTCCTCGCCGGCGCGACCGAAGATGGCGGGATCGCCGCCCTTGAGCCGGACCACATGAGCCCCGGCCTGGGCGTGTTCGATCATCAGCTTCTCGATCCGGCGCTGGCGGGCCTGCACGTCGTCGCCTGGGCGCTTGCCGACACCGACGATCTCGGCGCCCGCTTTCGCCTCGGAGAGAAGTTCCGGCGCCGCCAGACGATCGTGCAGCACGACGTCGGCGGCCCGTAGCCGCTTGAGCCCGAGGACGGTGATCAGATCGGGGTCGCCCGGCCCGGCGCCGATCAGCGTTACACGTCCTGCTCGCCTGGAAGACTCAACCGGTCGACTCATGGATCGGGCTCCTCTGCGGCCACCCCGAGGATCTGCTCGGCCCGCTCGCGAGCCTCAGCCGCCCGACCGTCGCGAAACAGCGAGAGCACTTCCGAGTCCACGAGCTCGTACCAGCGTCGACGCCGTTCCTCGAACTCCGGCACCGCCCGCGCCAGGGGTCCCCGCAGCCGGCCGGCCAGTTCCAGCAGAGCCCCGTACTCCGGTCCCAGCTCCTGTTCGAGTCGCTGCCGGAGACGAACCGCCAGGGCCGGCGCCCGGCCCGAGGTCGAGATCGCGATCACCAGGTCGCCGCGGCGCACGATCGAGGGCGCGATGAAGCTGCAACGACCTGTAACGTCCTCCACGTTGGCGAAGATGCCGCGAGTTTCCGCCTCCGCTGAGAACGCCTCGTCCCGCACCGCGCCGCCTGGCTCCGCGAGCGCCAGCACAGCGCCCTCGAGGTCCCCCGGTTGGTAGTCCCGCTCGCGGTGCTCGATCTCTCCGCGTTCGGCCAGCCGCGCCAACTCAGGCGTCAGTTCGGGAGCGACGACCCGCACCCGCGCCCCGCACGGCAGCAGGCCCGCCACCTTCCGCTCGGCGATCGCGCCGCCGCCGACCACCACGACCAGCCGCTCGGCGAGCGAGAGATAGACCGGATAGTAGGCGGGAGGCCGGCTGGCGCCGCTCAACGCGGCTGCAGCACGTGGAGCCCGCATTCCTTGCCGGTCTGGGACTCCCACCACCAGCGTCCGCCGCGGGCGCCCTCGCCGGGGCGCGAAGGCCTGGTGCACGGCGCGCACCCGATCGTCCGGTAGCCCCGATCGTAGAGCGGGTGGTACGGGACTCCCTGCTCGTGGATGTACGACCAGACCTGATCCTCGGTCCAGTCCAGCAGCGGGCAGACCTTGACCAGACGGCCCCTGGTCCGCGTCACCCGGTCGACCTCCACCTTGTTGAGGACATCCCGGGTCGGCGTCTGATCGCGGCGCAGGCCACTGAGCCAGGCCGGCGCGTGCGCCAGGGCCCGGCGCATCGGTTCCACCTTGCGCACGTTGCAGCAACGCTGCCGCCCGGCGACCGAGGCGTAGAAGAGATTCGGCCCCTCCGGCCGGACCAGCCGCGCAACCTCGGAGGCGCGAGGCGCCACCATCTCGACCTCGACGCCGTACTGCAGCCGCACGTGCTCGATGTGCCGGTACGTATCCTCCGGCAGGCGGCCGGTGTCGAGCGTCACCACGCGAACCGGCAGACCGAGCTGATGACACATGTGGAGGAGGATCATGCCCTCCGCCTGAAACGACGTGGCCAGCGTCAGCTCTTGACCCCAGCGTCCGTGGGCCCATCGGAGCACCTGTTCCGGCGTCGCCGGTTCCAGCTCCATCGCCCAGCCGAGTATGCAGAGGTCGCCGTCGGCGGCCTGGCCGGGGAACTCCAGGATGGCGCCGCCGAGGCCGCCCGCCTCCGGAAGCCCCCCCGCTTGCGGGGGGGTTGGGGGGGTAGTTGGTAGATCCCGTGGTTCTTGTCGCATTTGTGACAAATACGATCACAAATGTCTCTTAGTTTCAACGGATCGACCACCGGGTCGCGCCGAGGCGGCCAAAACGGTCCGCTACAACCCCCGCAGCGTCGCCGCCAGCGCCTCCAGATCCGAACTGTCGTTGTAGACCTGGGGCGCAACCCGGATCGCCGTTCCGCGGACCGACACGAAGACCCGGGCCTGCCGGAGGGCCGCCGCGGTGGCGTCCACGTCGAGACCGCGGCGGGACCGCAATCCGAACAGGTGCGCACCACGCCACGCCCGATCCTCCAGTTCGAAACCCGCCTCTCCAAAGGCGTCCTCGAACGGTTCGAGCAGCTTCACGCAGTAGTCCTGGACGCGGTCCGGGCGCCACTCGAGCACCATGTCCAGGGCGGCGTTCAGCATCGGCAACTGGATCTGGTTGCTCCGCTCCCCGACGTCGTAGCGCGCGGCGGCGGGCCGGTACTCCTGCACGTACTCCAGCCGGCCGGCCACGAACAACTCGCTGCTCTCCCGGGCAGCCCAGGGCTCCTCCAGCGGGACGCCGTCGTCGTACCGCTCGCCGAACCATGCCAGACCGCTCTGGTACGGGCCGAACAGGGTCTTGTAGCCCGCGACGACCAGCGCGTCGGGCGCCACCTCCTCGACGTCGAAGGGCATCGCGCCGATCGACTGGGTGCCGTCGATGACGAAGAGCGCACCCACGTCGCGGGCCCGCCGCCCCACCGCGGCAACGTCGAAGCGCGTGCCGTCCGCCCAGTGGACGACCGGCAGGGCGACCACCGCCGTGTCGCGGTCGATCGCCTCCAGCAGTCGCTCGTTCCACGCCGCGCCCGGACTCGGGTCGCCGGTCGCCGGCCGGTCCACGGCCCGCAGTTCGGCCCCGCACTCCCCCGCCTTGCGCATCCACGCGTAGACGTTGCTTGGGAACTGCTCGCCCAGGATGACGATGTTCTGCCCGCGGGAGACGGCGGCGTTGCGGGCCGCGGTGGCGATGCCGTAGGAGACCGCCGGAATGATCGCGACTCGCCGCGGATCGGAACCCCCGATCAGCCGCGCGAAGCGCTCGCGCAGGGCGTCCGCCTGGTCGAAGAAGTCGCCCGCGACGATCGTCGACGGGTCGCGACGCCGCGCCATGCCCTCGAGACCGGCCGCCTCGACCTCGCGCGCCAGGGGCGCCATGTAGGCGCAGTTCAGGTAGTGCAGGTCGGCCGGAAGTTGGAACCGGTGTCGCTGGCAGTCGAGCATGGCCGGCGATCTTACGCGCGCGGCGCGAGGTCGGCCGGCAACGCCCGGCTACGCGGCGGCCAGGGCGCGGTCGAGATCCCGGATCAGGTCGTCCACGGTCTCGAGGCCGATCGAGAGTCGCACCACCTCCGGCCCGGCGCCGGCGGCGGCGCGCTGTTCGTCGCTCAGTTGACGGTGGGTGGTCGAGGCCGGATGGAGGATCAGGGAGCGGGCGTCGCCGACGTTGGCCACGTGGGAGAACAGATCGCAAGCCTCCACCACCCGGATCCCGGCGTCGTAGCCGCCGCGGACGCCGAAGGTGAACACCGCGCCCGCGCCATTCGGCAGGTACTTCGCGGCCAAGTCCCGGTACGGACTGTCGGCCAAGCCGGCGTACGACACCCACTCGACCTTCGGGTGCTCCTGCAGCCACTCGGCGACGCGCTGCGCATTCCGGCAGTGACGCTCCATGCGCAGCGCCAGGGTCTCGATGCCGAGCAGGATCAGAAAGGCGTTCATCGGCGCCATCGCGGCGCCCAGGTCGCGCAGGCCGACCGCGTGCGCGTGGGTGGTGAACGCGAGGTCGCCGAAGGTCTCGCTGAACTTCAGGCCGTGGTAGGCTGGTTCCGGTTCCGAGAGCCCGGGAAAGCGCCCGGAGGCAGTCCAGTCGAAGCGTCCGCTGTCGACCACGCCTCCACCGATCACCGTGCCGTTGCCGGAGAGGAACTTGGTCGCCGAGTGGACGACCAGGTCGGCGCCCCAGTCCATCGGCCGACAGAGCCAGGGGGTGGCCAGCGTGTTGTCGACGATGAGGACCGCGCCCGCGGCCCTGGTCAGCCCGGCGAGGGTCTCGAGGTCGGAAACGACGCCGCCCGGGTTGGCCAGGCTCTCGATGAACAGCGCCTTGGCGCCCGCGTCCAGGGCCGCCTCGACCGCGGCCAGGTCGTCCGTGTCGACGAAGTCGCAGTGCCAGTCGAACTTCTGGAACGTCCGGCTGAACTGGGTGATCGACCCCCCGTAGAGGCGGCGCGACGCGGCAAACCGGGCGCCGGGCTCCATCAGGGGAAAGAACGCGAGGAGTTGAGCGGCGTGACCGGAGGCGCAGCAGGCGGCGCCTCGCCCGCCTTCCAGGCTCGCCAGCCGTTGCTCCAGGGCGGCGACGGTCGGGTTCCCCAGGCGCGAGTAGATGAACCCGAAGGTCTGGAGATTGAACAGCGAAGCGGCGTGGTCGACGTCGTGGAACGCGTAAGCCGTGTTCTGGTAGATCGGCGTCTGCCGCGCGCCGGAGACCGGCTCGGGCGCGGCCCCCGCGTGGATCATCCGGGTTTCGAACCCCCAATCGGGTTCCGCCTTCGGGCCGCCCCCACGCGGCGCTTCCCCGCTCACCCCGACCCTCCGCGCTCGGGCGCCCGCGCCAGCCGCGGGCGCCGGCTGGAGATGACGCCGCTGTCGATGCCGCCCCAGCCCAGCTCGCCCCACAGACGCCCGTACTCGATCTTCGGGCAGCGATCCATGATCACCGTGAGCCCGGCCGCCTCCGCCTCGGCCGCGGCTTCGTCGTTGCGCACGCCGAGCTGCATCCAGACCACCTCGATACGTTTCTCCTCGCGCAGCCGGATCGCCTCCCGGGTCGTCTCCAGGGCAGCCTCCGAACCGCGGAAGACATCGACCATGTCCACCGGCGCCGGGACTTCGGCCAGGGACGCGCAGGCCCGCTCGCCCAGGATCGAAACCCCTTGAGCCGCCGCCCGGGGGTTCACCGGGATCACGCGGTAGCCCTTCTCCTGCAGGTACTTCATGGCGAAGTTCGAGGGCCGCTTCCAGTTCGGCGACGCGCCGACCATGGCGATCGTCCGCACCCGGCGGAGGATGCCGGTGATCAGGGCGTCGCTGTAGCGCAGGGCGGAAGCCACGGCGCGGATGTTAGCGCCGGTGGCGTCGAGTCCTCCGACGCCTTGAGTCGCGAGTTCGCCCGCAACTCGTTCGCCGCGTCCCAGACGCGCGCGTCGATCCCTTCCTTCTGCGCCCTCGGCTGTAGTCTCAGGCCATGGCTGATGGTGGCGCTCCAGCTCCTCCCGCCCTGCAGAGTGCGTGGACTGACCCCGAAACTGGCACCGGGCCGGCAGGCGCCCGGCTCGACGCTGACGGCTGGCCGCTCCACCCCGCCGATTTCCCCGGTTGCGAGGCGGTCCACATTCCCCGCGGGAAGATTGAAGACCACGAAGGCCGGGTCGAGTACTGGGACAGCCGCACCGAGACGGCGATGGTGGTTTGCGAGACGACTCTGTTCCACGAACGGCCGTCCCAACGCCTGGCGAGGCTGGCCGAACGGATCGCAGCCTCCAGCGGATCGCTCATCGAGACGTTCGGGACGACGGACCTGGTGCGGTTCTTCGCCAGCGGCAAGATGAGGGTGCTCATGCAGGCGGACCAGATCGTGTACGTCAACCCGCCGGCCGCGGTCGGACTGAGCCCGAGAGTCGACGTAGATGGAGGCGACCTGCCGGATGTCGTACTGGAAGTCGACCACTCCACCGATGTCCGGCGCGGCAAGTTGCCGCGCTACGAGGCATGGGGCTTCGCGGAGGTCTGGGTCGACGTGCCCGACGAGCGCGCGGCAAGCCAACCCAGGTCACGCAGATCGGGGCTCACGATCCACCTTCTCGAGAACGGCCGGTTCGAGAGCACACCGTCCAGCCGCGCCTTCCCCGGCTGGACGGCGGAGGAGATCCACCGCGCTCTCAACGAGCACCTGCCCAGCGACCAGACGATGACCGTGCTGCGCCGGGTGGGCCGCGCCCTGGGCGCACGCGAAGGGACGGGCCCCGACCAGGATCGGTGGCTACGGTACGAGCGCGACGAGAGCCGGGCGGAAGGCCGGGCGGAAGGCCGGGCGGAAGGTCGGGCGGAAGGCCGGGCGGAAGGCCGGGCGGAAGGTCGGGCGGAAGGCCGGGCGGAAGGTCGGGCGGAAGGCCGGGCGGAAGGCCGGGCGGAAGGCATGATCGCCGCGGTCGCAGCTCTGCTCGAGAGCCGCGGCGTGGCCGTCGACGCCGACCTCGCGGCGCGTCTGGCCGTCTTCGGCGACAAGTCGCCGGTCGAACTGATGCGGGCGGCGCAGGAGTGCGGGAGCGCGGAAGACCTGCTGCAGCGACTGAGCGATTGACACGCGGCAGGCGCGTCCGGTTCCTGCACCGCAACGCAGCAACCCCCGCTGCGGCCGCTCCTATCTCGGCGGATGGGCCGCAAGCCCCGCCTCGTCCGGCTCAGTGCCCCAGCCCGGCCGCTCGGGCACGACCAGGAAGCCGCCGTCCTCGAACTCGGGCTCGTGGGTGAAGATCTCGCCGTCCCAGGGCAGCCGGTCGATGTCGGTTTCCATGATCCGCAGGTTCGGCACGGCGGCGCTCATGTGGGCGTTCATCATCGTCGCCAGGTGGCCGTAGTAGTTGTGCGGCGCCACGTTGACCTCGTAGGCGGCCGCCAGAGCCGCGATCTTCATGGACTGCCAGACGCCGTTCCAGACCGCGTCGATGATCGCGACGTCGACCGCCTCGGCGCGCAGGAACGGGAGGAAGGCGGCCGGCGTGATCAGGGTCTCGCAGGAGCTGATCGGGTGAACGCTCTCCTGGCGCACCGTCGCCAGGCCCTCTGCCGATGGCGTGTCGATCTCGATCCAGAACAGGTCGAGATCGGCGAGCGCGCGCACGATCTGGCGGTAGCCCGAGATCTTCGCGTTGAAGTTCAGGTCGAGCAGGATGTCGACGTCCGGTCCGGCGCCCTCGCGCAGCGCTTCGAGGTGCCGCCGGAGGTTCGAGATCACCTTGCGGTCGACGTTCTGGCCCGGCTCGAAGGGGCGGCCGAAGCCCGGCGCCCAACCGCGCGGCGAGCCGCTTGAGTAGTCGAAGATGTTCGTCTTGAGCGCGGTGAAGCCGCGTTCGCGGACCTCGGCGCCGAGTGCCGCGACGCCGTCGATGTCGGTGATCGCGTTCCCGTAGACCTGCGGCAGGGCAATCCGCCACGTTGCGCAGTGCGACCAGTACACGCGCACCCGGTCGCGCACCCGTCCACCGAGCAGGTCGCAGCAGGGGACGCCCATCTCCTTGGCCCTGGCGTCCAGCACGGCGTTCTCAATCGCCCCGATCGCCATCGCCATCACTCCGGACATCGACTGCCGCGCCCGCGTCAGCAGGCGCTGGTAGATCCGCTCCATGTCGGCGACCCGGTAGCCTTTGACCACTTCACCCAACTGCTCGATCACCGTGGTGACGCCGAGCGCGCCCTGGTGCTGGTCGTACTCGCTCCAGCCGACGATTCCATCGTCGGTGGTGAGCTTCACGAAGTGATAGTTGCGCCACCCCGCGTCGCAGTGGCGGGTTTCGATGCGGGTAATGTTCACTGGTAGTACATGCGGGCAGCTATTCCTGATTGGTCGAACCAATCGGGAGAATACTCCGTTCGGTCGGCCTCAGAACGAGCCTGCGGCTTCCCCGGCTCAGCCGCCAAGCCACTCGTCGATGACCTCTTCCGTGTCGCGGCCAAGTTCGCAACTCGGTTCGAGCGGCCCGGACGGCAAGCCGTCGAAGCGCAGAGGGCTCGTCGGCAGGGTGACCTCGCCCAGCGCCGGGTGGTCGAGGGTCTCCAGAAAGCCGCGCTCCAGCAGGTGCGGATCCTCGTTCACCTCGGCCAGATCGCGTACCGGCGCGCACGGCACGTGGCACTCCCGGGCGGCCCGGCAGACCTCCGCACGGCTTCTGGTCGCGGTCCAGGCCGAAACCAGGCCCTCGGCCTCCTCCATGTGGGCCACCCGCGCCTCGTTGTTCTCGAAGCGGGGATCGGAGGCCAGTTCCTCCCGTCCCATCGCCTGCAGCAGGTTCCGCCAGTGCCCTTCGTTGACGCAGATGATGGCCACGAAACCGTCGTTGCACGGGTAGACGTTGTACGGTGAGACCCGGCCGTGGCGGTTGCCCATCCGTTCCGGCGGCCGTCCGTCGTTGTGCATCAGGGCGAGCTTCGACAGCATGCTCGGGTAGACCGCCTCCTGCATCGCCACCTCGACCAGGCGCCCCCGGCCGGTCCGCTCGCGCTCGTAGAGCGCGCTGACGATGCCGCCGTACAGGTGCACGCCGCCCAGGAAGTCGATCAGCGCCGGACCGGCCTTGAGCGGCGGGCGCCCCGCTTCGCCGGTGATGCTCATCACCCCGGACGACGCCTGCACCGTGATGTCCATGCCCAGGCGGTCCCGATCCGGGCCGCTCAGACCGTAGGCGGTGCCTGAGGCGTAGATCAGCCGCGGGTTGAGTGCGCTCAACCGTTCCCAGCCGACGCCGAGCCGGTCCAGAACGCCGGGCGCGAAGTTCTCGACCAGCGCGTCGGCAACCGCCGCCAGCCGGCGCAGCAGGTCCCGGCCCTCCTCCGCCTTGAGGTCACAGACCAGGGAGCGCTTGTTCGAGTTGAGGAACGCGAGCGGGAAGGACGGCGGTCCGCCGTGGACCTCCCGCCGCCGCAGCGGCTCGCCGCCGGGAGGCTCCACCTTGACCACGTCGGCCCCGGCCTGGGCAAGCAGGAAGCCGGCGTAGGGCCCCTGGTAGATCTGGCCCAGGTCGAGGACGCGGACACCGGCGAGCGGCTTCGGCGCCTGTGTTTCAGCGGTCACGGCGCCGCTCTGGTCCTCAGTGGAAGGAACCGCCGATGATGTCGCGGGCGACGATCAGGCGCTGGATCTCGTTCGGCCCCTCGCCCACCCGCCGGATGCGGAGCTCCCGGTACCAGCGTTCGAGGGGCAGATCCTTCGTCATCCCGTATCCACCGTGGATCTGCATGGCACGGTCGACCACGCGGCTCGCCCCCTCGCTCGCCACCAGCTTGCAGATCGCCGCCTCGGTCCGGAACGGTTTGCCGGCATCGGCGCGCGCGGCCGCCTCCAGGGTCAACGCCCTGGCTGTGCGCAGGTCGATCTCGTTGTCGACGATCATCCACTGCACCGCCTGGCGAGTCGAGAGGTAGTCGCCGAACGTCTTGCGCGCCTTCGCGTAGGCGATCGCCATCTCCTGGGCCTTGAGCGCCACGCCGACGCAACCGGCCGCGTACGGGATCCGGTTGCGGCTCAGGCGGTCGTTGGCGATCGCGAAGCCCTGGTTCACCTCGCCGAGCACGTTCTTGCCCGGCACCCGCACCCGGTTGAACTCGAGTTCCGCCGCGCAGTGCGTCGAACGCAGGGTGTGGATGATGCGGCGGACGCGGAAGCCCGGCATGTCCGTGTCGACCAGGAAGCAGGTGATCCCCTTGCGCCCGAGCTCCGGATCGGTGCGGGCGAAGACGATGCCGAAGTCCGCCTTGTCGGCGCCGCTGATGAAGGTCTTCTCGCCGTCGATGATCCAGTCGTCGCCGTCGCGCACCGCCGTGGTGCGGATCGCGCGGGCCGGATCGCTGCCGCCCGAGGGTTCGGTCAGGGCGAAGAAGCCGCGCTTCTCGCCCCGCAGCACGGGAAAGAGATAGCGCTCCTTCTGGTCGTCGTCCGCCTCGTACAACTGGGCCAGACCGGCGCCGCCGAAGACGCCGTAGCAGGGCGCGTAGAGGCCGGCCCGGTGCTGCGCCATCTCGAACGCCATCAACGTCCTGGTTACCAGATCGATGCCGGGGCCGCCGTACTCCTCCGGGATGTCCAGGCCGTAGAAGCCGAGTTCCTTCGTCATCGCCACCAGCCGCTCGCGGTGCGCCGGCGGCAACTCGCTCGCGTCCGGGTCGAGGTCCGCCTCGAGCGGCACGATCTCCTCGCGCACGAAGCGGCGCACGGTCTCCAGGATCAGCTTCTGTTCGGTGCTGAGTTCGAAGTCCACCGGTTCACCTCCCAGGCGCCGCGATCCGGCCGACGCCCAATCGGCCGACGCGACGGTCGCCGCGGTCCGCGTTGCCCGGCGGCAACTCGCCGTGGTCGGCAAGGTAGACGGCGAGCAGCTCCTCGAAGCGACTCCAGTACTGCATGTTCACTTCGTACCGGAACCGCGCCGCCCCTTCATGTTTCGCCGCCGTCTCCGCGACGGCGCTGCGCAGGCCGAAGCGGGAGCGTCCGCCCGCGAAACCCAGTTCCAGGGTGCCGCCTTCCGCGTCACCGATCTCGAACACACCCAACTGCCCGGGCAGCGCGGCGATCGCGGCATCGTCCAACTCGCACCAGGGCTTCGTCAGCCGGACCTCGGTCATGCTGCCTCCCACCCGAACATCGGGCGGCATCGTATCCCGCGCTCCGGGGTCCTGGGCCCTGTGTCACAATGCCCGCCGCTCTGGACACATATCGCCAACCTCCGCACGGCGGGAAGCCGGCGTGACTTCAAGCTCCCCCACCGGCCCGCCGGACGCCCGCCAGCCTTGCCCGGAAGGGGCGCTGCTCGAAGGCGTCCGCGTGGTGGAACTCGCCACCATCGTCATGGCGCCCTCGGCGTGCGCCATCCTCTCCGACTTCGGCGCCGAGGTGATCAAGATCGAGGCGCCGGGCAGGGGCGACCCCTACCGCTACTTCCAGGATCTGCCGGGCATGCCGGATTCGGAGATCCCCTACTGCTTCCTGCTCGACGGCCGCAACAAGAAGAGCGTCGTCATCGACCTCAAGGACGAGCACGGCCAGACCGTCGCCCACCGGCTGATCGAGACCGCCGACGTCTTCCTGACCAACTGCCACAACTCCGTGCTGGACGACCTCGGCATGAGCTGGGACCGGCTGCGCGAGGTCAATCCGCGGCTCATCTTCGCTCACGGCACCGGCTACGGCCACACCGGCCCGGAGGCCGAGAAGCCCGGCTACGACCAGGTCTGCTACTGGACCCGTTCGGGCCTGGTTGCCACGTTCTTCCCGGTCGAGGGGCACCTGGGGCCGCTTGGATGCGGCACCGGCGATCACCCCACCGGCGTGACCCTGTTCTCAGCGGTGCTCCTGGGCCTGATGAAGCGCCAGCAGACAGGCAAGGGTTCCTACGTGACCACCTCGCTCCTCGCGGCGGGCGTCTGGGCCAATGCGTGCGCCATCCAGGCCAAGCTGGTCGGCGCCGAGTTCCACGAAAAGCGGCCGCGCGAACAAACGATGAACTTCGGCCAGCTCTACTACCGCACCCGGGACGACCGCCTGATCAAGCTGAGCATCGTCGAGCAGGACCGGAACTGGGAGCGCTTCTGTCTCGCCCTGGACCGCACCGACCTCATCCCTGACGAGCGCTACTGCACCACGCCAGAACGGATCGAGAACATGCCCGGGTTCGTCGCCCTGCTCGACGCGGAGTTCGCACTGCGGGACTTCGCCGAGTGGAGCGAGCGCTTCACCCGCTACGAGATCCCCTACAGCTTGGTCTCGAACCTCGACGACATCGCAAACGACGAGCAGTTGGAGGCGATCGGCATGTTCCGCGACCTCGACCACCCCAAGTACGGCCGTTTCCGAACCGTCGACAGCCCGGTATTCATCCTCGGCGACGAGAAGGTCAAGCCCCAGCCGGCGCCCGAACTCGGGGAGCACACCGGCGACCTGCTGCGGGAGCTGGGTCTGGACGCCGCGGAGATCGACCGACTGGCCGAACGGGGCGTCATCTCGGGCCGGCTCTGACGCTTCCGGAATCTCGGACTAAAATCCCTCTTCCCGACCGAACGCCACCCAGGAGACGATCCATGGACTTCCAGGACTCACCACAAGAGGCCGCCTTCCGCGCCGAGGCGCGCGCCTGGCTCGGAGCGAACGCCGAACCCCTGTCTCCCGGCGACACGTCCCGGTACGCCGGGCTTCCCGAGCAGGAAGGGCTGGCCGCGGTCAAGGAGTGGCAGCAGAAGAAGTACGACGCCGGCTGGGCCTGCATCACCTGGCCGAAGGAGCACGGCGGCCGCGGCGCGACCTTCATGGAGGGCGTGATCTGGGACCAGGAGGAAGCGAAGTACGACGTTCCCGGCGGCTACCTCAACATCGGCCACGGCACCTGCGCGCCGGCGATCATGGCCCACGGCACGGAGGAGCAAAAGCGCCGCTACCTGCCCAAGCTGGCGAGCGGCGAGGAGGTCTGGTGCCAGCTCTTCTCCGAGCCGGGAGCGGGTTCCGATCTCGCGGGCCTGCGCACGCGCGCCGAGCGCGACGGCGACGAATGGGTCGTCAACGGCCAGAAGGTCTGGAACTCGGGCGCCCACTTCGCCGACTGGGGCATCCTGGTCACCCGCCACGATCCGACCGTGCCCAAGCACAAGGGCCTGACCTTCTTCGTGGTCGACATGAAGTCCCCGGGCATCGACCCGCGGCCGATCCGCCAGATTCCGGGCACCGCCGAGTTCAACGAAGTCTTCCTGCAGAACGTGCGGGTCCCGGACCACAACCGGCTCGGCGAGGTCGGCGCCGGCTGGCAGGTCGCAATCACCACCCTGATGAACGAGCGCCACGGCAGATACCAGATGACGCCCGACTGGAGCGACGCCCTCCGCCTCGCCTCCGAACTGGAGATCGACGGCGAACCCGCGGCGTCGCAGAGCGCCGTGCGCGACCGGATCGCCGACTGGTACGTGCAGTGCCGCGGCGTCGAGTTGACCTTCATGCGCACCCTGACCGCCATCTCCCAGGGCAAGCAGCCGGGGCCGGAGAACTCGATCTGCAAGGTCATCACCGCCAGCGCCCGGCAGGACATCGCCTCATTCGCCGCCGACCTGCTGGATGTCGCCGGTTCCGTCAGCGGCCGCTCCGACGCCCCCGCAGGCGGCATGTTCCACTACGCCTACCTGGCGGCGCCCGGCATGCGGATCGCGGCCGGTACGGACGAGATCCTGCGCAACATCATCGCCGAGCGCGTACTCACCCTGCCCGGCGAAATCCGCGTCGACCGCGACCGGGCCTTCAGCGACATCCCGACCGGCTCGAACTGACGAGCCGGCGCGGGAGCGGCGTCAGGCGCCGGGCTTGCGGTCGTAGACCAGCTTGTAGGCGTAGGTCCCCAGGCCGGCTGCGCCTTGGAACTGGGTCCAGACGACCAACTGGTCCTCCTTGTTGACGCTGTACTCCCGAATCATGGGCACCTGCCCGCGCCCCCGGTTCCTGGTCACCAGTTTGGTTTTCTTCCAGTACGACTGGCTCTCACCCGTGGCGCCTGCTTGGCGCCACTCGCGATCCGTCGTCAACATGCGGGCCCGGCCCAAGGCATCCGTGATCTGAACCCCGCCCTCCATCATGTGGATGGTGAGTCCGCCAACGTGACCGCTCGCGCCGCCACCACCGCCAACCGGGGCCGGTCCCCGGTTCTGGTCGCTGCTGTGGTTCCGGTAGACCTCGTTGGGCTTCGGCTTGAGCGAAGCCACCTCTTCTTCGGTGGACGGCTCGGGGGCGCGCACGTCTCCTCCGGCATCGCCGACAGCAGCGTCCCCGCCGGCGCGGGCACCACCGACAGCACCGCCACCGCCAGGGCCGCCGCGGGCACCACCGACAGCACCGGCACCGCCGCCGGCTCGCGCCCTCGTATGACGCGACCGCATCTGCGCCGGATCATCGCTCTGTTCCGGGTTCAGGACCCACTCTCCGCTCAGGTCCGCCGGCGCCGGCTGCACAGCCCCGGCTGGCGCTACCACCCCGTAGGACACCGCCAACGCCAGCGTGACAACACCTCCCCATCGCACGGCAACCGCCATGGACGAACGAAACGACGGCACCTTCTCCATCGTCTTCCCTCCGTTCCGCCTGTAGTGACCTTGCATGAAACAAGCCATGTTCCTGTGCGTCAGCGCGGCGCGGACGCCGCGACTCGACTCCTAGGCTATCGCCAGCCACGCCCGTCCGACGCCGTCCAGTCCGCGCCGGAGGCAGGAGCGGACGGGTGAGCCGCGCGCTAGCTGGCGACCTCGCTTTCGCTGCCCGGGAACAGGAGCTTGGCCATCTGGGTCTGCGACCGGTGCACGAACAGGATGACCTGGTCGTTCGCGCGCAGCATGTTGCTGCGCTCCGGCATGAACACCCGGTCGCCTCGCACCACGGCGCCGACGATCAGGCCCCTGGGCGCCTGGAGGTCGGCCAGCGTGGCGCCGGCCGCCGGGCTGGCCTCGTGGATTACGCGCTGAACCACCTGCAGGGCGCCATCGGCCAGGTTGACCAGGTTCGTCTTGTAGCCGTTGGCGACGAAGTTGCGGACGTGGTCGATCGCCAGGGAGTGCGGCGACACCAGCTCGACCTTGCCGACCCGCTGCCAGAGCCGGCTCGTCGTGTGGTGGATCAGAGCGACCACCTGCCGGACGCCCAGCTCCTGGGCGATCAGCCCCGCGACCACGTTGCTGTCGTCGTGGCTGGTGGCCGCGATCAGCACGTCGGACCGGCCGAGTCCCTCGCTCTCCATGGTCGCGGCGTCGATCGGGTCGCCGTGCAGCACCTCGACGTCGGGAAACGACTGGGCCAGGTACTCGGCGCGCCGCCGGTCGCGCTCGATCCAGCGCAGGCGCTTGACCTCGTTCCGCAACGCCTTGACCACCGCGACCGCGGCCGAACTGCCACCGGCAACGGCCACGGTGTGGGGAGGTTCGACCCGGGACGCGAACAACTCCTCCACGTCGTGGGTGGACTTCGTGCGGCAGAGAACCATGGCCAGTCCACCCGGCCGAGCCTGCAGGTCCGGCGCGGGGATCGACAGCTCGTGGTCCGCATCGAAGTAACCGACGACCCGGGCGCCCTCGGGCAGCGGCACTTCCCGAAGCAGCCGGCTGGCGACGGTGCTGTTCGCCTGCACCTGGATCGTGCGCAACTCGAAACGCCCCTTGGCCAGATGGTCGACTTCGTAGGTGTGGTGGCCCAGCACAACGTTCAGAATCGCGTTGGTTGCCAGACTCTGGGGCGACAGCAGGAGGTCGGCGCCGAACAACCGCTCGTAGGAGCGGCGGTAGACGGTCAGATCCTCGGACGTGTCGAGCCGCACCACGCATCGCTTCGCGCCCAGGTTGCGAGCGATCACGGACGCCACCAGGTTCGCCTCCTCCGACGAAGAAGCGGCGATGAAGAGGTCCGCGGCGCCGACGTTAGCCCGCTCGAGCACCGCCTGGTGAGCGCCGTTGCCGACCACGAAGGCCGCGTCCAGCTCCTCCTCGATCCGCTGCCCCTTGTCCGGATCGATGTCGATCAGGGTCAGACTCCGACCCTCGCGTCCGAACGCATCGGCAATGTGGAAGCCCATATCGCCGATGCCCATGATGCAGTAGTGGCCGTTCGCGCTCATGTCCCGTCCAGCATAAGCCAACCCGGGTGGCGCGTCCCGCGCCACCCGCGAAACACTCCGTGCGCGAGTCAGCGAGCGGACGGATGACACCCGGGTGGCGCGACCCGCGCCACCCGCGAACCATTCCGTGCGCGAGTCAGCGAGCGGACGGATGACACCCGGGTGGCGCGTCCCGCGCCACCCGCGAAACACTCCGTGCGCGAGTCAGCGAGCGAACGGATGACACCCGGCAGTCTGCGGCGCACTCCGCCTGCGTCCGGCGGTCTGTTACGGTAGCCGCTTCCTTCCGCAAGGCAGTGATTTTCGCCCCGATCGAGGACCGCTGTGAGCGAGCTGAAGACGAAGCAGAACGAGGCCAGCGTAGACTCGTTCCTGGACTCGGTCGGCAGCGACCGGCGGCGGGAGGACAGCTTTACCGTGCTCGAGTTGATGAAGCGGATCACCGGTGACGAGCCCCGGATGTGGGGCGCCGCGATCGTCGGCTTCGGCAGCTACCGCTACAAGTACGCGAGCGGCCGCTCGGGAGAAATGCCGCGCATCGGTTTCTCGCCCCGCAAGCAGAGCCTGACCGTCTATGTCATGCCCGGGTTCTCGGGCTATGACGAGCTCCTCTCCCGACTGGGCAAGCACCGGACCGGCAAGTCCTGCCTCTACATCAACAAGCTGGCCGATATCGACATGGGCGTGCTCGAAGACCTGATCAGGAGTGCCCTCGACGCGATGCGGAAGAAGTACCCGGAGGAATGAAGGAGCAAATGAACTACGAACGGATCCTGCTCGAACGGGACGGCAATCTCGCGGTCATCAAGCTGAACCACCCGGAGGTGCTGAACGCAACGGACGCGCAGATGGTCGCCGAAATGGGCGACGCCGTGCTGTGCATCCGCGATCCCGAGAGCGGCGTGCGCGCCCTCCTGCTCACCGGTGAGGGCCGCGCCTTCTGCTCAGGCGCCAATCTCTCGGGCCGCGGCAGCCAGCCGGAGGGCGCCGTGAACCCGACCGGGCGCGAGAACCTGCGCAACAACTACAACCCCCTGCTGCTGTCGCTCCGCGACCTCGACATACCGATCGTCACGGCCGTAAACGGGGCCGCCGCGGGGGTCGGCATGAGCTTCGCCCTGATCGGCGACCTTGTCTGCGCCTCGAAGCAGGCCTTCTTCCTGCAGGCGTTCGCGCGCATCGGGCTGGTGCCCGACGGCGGCGCCACTTTCATGCTGCCGCGCCTGATCGGCTGGGGCCGCGCGGTCGAGCTGTCCATGCTCGCCGAACGTCTGCCGGCCGACAAGGCGTTCGAGTGGGGCCTGATCAACCGCCTGTACGACGACCACGAGTCCCTGATGGAGGGCGCCACCGAACTGGCCCAACGCCTGGCCAACGGTCCACGCTCCCTGGGGATGATCCGCAAGGCCTACTGGGCCACCTGGCAGAATGTGTACGAGCAACAACTCGACCTGGAGGCGAGGCTGCAGGCCGAGGCCGGCGCCACCGAAGACTCCCGCGAGGGCGTCCTCGCTTTCCTTGAGAAGCGGCCCGCCCAATTCAAGGGACGCTGACAAGGGACGCTGATTCCCACCTGCCGGCGCCGGAGACGCGGCGCAATCCCATCCCAGCCCGAGGAGGACTCCACCATGCCGGATAGCGCCGTCAGACGCCTCGCCGCACTCGCCCTTCTCGCCTGCTCCGCCGCGGCCGCCCAGGAACCCGTCGAGTGGCGCCACTACGCCGCCGACCGGGCCAGCACGAAGTACTCGCCCGCGGCGCAGATCGACGCGTCGAACGTCTCGGAGCTCGAGGTCACGTGGCGCTGGGTCACACCCGACGGTCAGGTCGAGGCGCCGGCGCTGGCCGGCGACCTGAAGGGCACACCGCTCATGGTGAACGGCACGCTCTATGCCGTGTCGGCCCTGAACCTCGTCAGTGCGATCAACCCCGAGACCGGTGAGGAGTTGTGGACCTACGACCCCAAGGCCTACGAGCGCGGCGTCCCGACCCACGGTGGCTTCACGCAGCGCGGCATCGAGTTCTGGGAGCACCGCGGCATGCAGCGAATCGTGCTGGTCACCGGTACCCACCAACTCGTCTCCCTGGACGCCGGGACCGGCAAGCCCGACCTCGAGTTCGGCGAAGCCGGCATGGTCGACATGCGCGGCGACATCGGCCGGCCCGACCAGATGGGCCACACCGGCGCGAACTCGCCCGGCATCGTCTGCGGCGACACGATTCTCATGGGCATGACGATCATGGACTTCTCCCTGACGCAGGAGATGCCGGCCGGCCACATCCGGGGCTACGACATCCGCACGGGCGAGAAGAAGTGGGTCTTCCATACCGTGCCGCAGGGCGACGAACCCGGCGTGGAGACCTGGCATGACGAGTCCTGGCGCTACTCCGGCAACAGCAACGTGTGGTCGTGGATGAGCTGCGACGACAAGACGGGCTGGGTCTACTTCGGTACCGGCACGCCGACCAGCGACTACTACGGCGGCCACCGCCACGGGGACAACCTCTACGCCGAGAGCCTGGTCGCCATCGACACCGCGACCGGCGACAAGAAGTGGCACTTCCAGGCGGTCCGGCACGGCCTCTGGGACTACGACTTCCCGTGCGCCCCCATCCTGCTCGACATCGAGGTCGACGGAGAGCGCATCGAAGCGGTGGCCCAGGTCAGCAAGCAGGCGTTCACCTACGTCTTCGACCGCAAGACCGGCGAGCCCGTGTGGCCGATCGAGGAGCGCAAGGTGCCGGAGAGCACCGTCCCCGGCGAATGGACCGCGAGCATGCAGCCCTTCCCCACCAAGCCGCCGCCCTTCGACCGCCAGGGCGTGCGCGAGAGCGATCTGATCGACTTCACGCCGGAGCTGAACGCCAGGGCGATCGAGATCTACCGTGCGACCCTCCTGGGCGGGCCGCTGTTCACGCCGCCGATCGTGGCCGGCGCCAACGGCAAGGCGGCGATGGCCCAACTGCCCGGTCAGGCCGGCGGCGCGAACTGGGGCGGCGCCGCCGTCGACCCGGAGAGCGGCGTCCTGTTCGTGCCGTCGCAGACTCGTCTCGGCACGATGTCCCTGAACCCGCCGACCGGGCGCCAGCGCTCCGACCGCGACTACCTGCCCGGATTCACGTTCCCTGCCGGACCCGAGGGTCTGCCGCTGACCAAGCCGCCCTGGAGCCGCCTCACTGCGATCGATCTGAACCGAGGCGAAATCCTGTGGCAGACGCCGCTCGGGGACGGCCCGCGGGATCATCCGGCGCTGGCCAGTCTCGACCTCGGGCCGCTCGGCGCCTGGCCGCTCGGCGGCCTGACTCCCGGCTGGCCGATGGCGACCCGGACCCTGGTGTTCGTCGTCACCAGCGAGCAGAAGCCCGGCAACTTCGCGCCCCGCGGCCCGTCGACCGGCTTCCTCTACGCCTTCGACAAGGCGACCGGCGAGGAGATCTGGCGCACGGAGTTGCCTGATACTCCGGGCGGCGGCCCGATGACCTACGTCGTGGGTGGGCGCCAGTTCCTGGTCGTGCCGGTCGGCGACCGCGGCCAGGAGCACTCCCTGGTCGCTTACGCCCTGCCGCAGGAGTAGAGCCGAACGATCAGCGCCGCCTGGAAAGCCGCGCATCCGGCGGATCGCTGATCCACTCGGCGCCCTGCTCCCAAGCGTCGTCGAAGACCGTGTCGCGGATGGGCAGCCGGCGGAGCGGGCCGTGCCGGCCCAGGGGCTTGCCGATCGTGATCGTCAGCGACAGTTCGACGTTGTCCGGAACCTCCAGAATCTCACGCAGTTCGTCCGCCACGGCATGGTGCCAGCCGCTGTAGCAGGCGCCGTAGCCCAGCGCCCGCGCCATCAGGAACAGGTTCTGGCAGGCCGGAAACACCGACGCCCCTTCCGAGTGGGTCAGCGGCCGGTAGCGGACATAGCAGGCGATGATCACGGCAGGGATCTGCTCGAAGTGGTCGACGTAGTGCTGAATCGCCCGGTTGGCCCGCGCCTTCGGCGAGTTCGGGTCGGCGGCCGATCCCCGATTCCAGCCCTCCTCCTCCGTCTTCCGCGCCCAGCCGCGCCGGAAGGACTCGCCCAGCAACCGGCGGGCGCGCCGCGCCCGCGGCCCGTCCTGCAACACGATGAAGCGGAACGGCTGCCGGTTCGTGCCGGACGGCGCCCGGCTCGCGGCGTAGAGGATCTTCGCCAGATCCTCGTCGGGAATCGGCTCGTGGCTGTAGCGCCGCACCGAGCGCGCAGTGGAAAGCAGTTCGAAGAAGTCGTCGGCGTTCATGGACCGTACGATCCCCTACCCGCGAAGGCCGCGTCAAGCGATAGGATCATTCTCATCCCTCCACTCTTTCCCAAGTGAAGCGCCGGCCCGTGGGTGCGGCCGCCGACCCCAGAGGTACCAGACCATGCAGAAACTCGCGCTCCGACTCCTTCCACTCGCCCTGCTCCTCTTCGCCTCCGCCGCGGCGGCCCAGCGCAGCGAGCTGACACTGCAGGTCCTCGACATGAACGAAGCCGAGGTGGGGCCCGTAAACCTCACGTTCACATCGCCCGAGGGCGAGGTGATCGAAGCAGCCACCAAGAAGAACGGCCAGCTCAAGATCCGGCTAAAGCCGGCGGAAGAGCGATGGAAGGTGCTGCTGCGGACGGATGGCTATCCCGACCAGGAGAGAGAGTTCAGCATCAGCGAAGGCCGCGACCCCAGGTTCACCGTCCGGCTCCTGGACGAAGCCGCGATGATCAAGCAGGAAGCAGTCGACAACTTCAACGACGCGATCCGGGCGATCCAGGGAGGCGACGCCGACAGTGCTCTGGCCCTGTTCGAGAAGGCGGTGGAACTCGATCCAACGCTCGCCGCCGCCTACCGAACGATCGCCGCGATCCTGCACGGCATGGGGAAGCCCGCGGAAGCGATCGAGCCGCTGGACAAGTACCTCGAGTTGGAGGAACTGCCGCCGGAGTTCGTGGGCATGGCCTTCGACATCTTCCTGGCCGCGGGCGACCCCCGGGTCGAGGACGCGAAGCGGAAGGCGGTCGCCGCCGGCATGGGAACGGAGATCGCGGCCGGCGTGTTCTCGCAGGGCGTTGCGGCGGTCCGGGAGGGCGAAGAAGAGCAAGCCATCGAGTTGTTCACCGAAGCGGCTTCACTCAACCCCAAGCTCTACCAGGCCCACCGGAACATCGGCACCATCCACTTCAACAACCAGAACTGGGGACCGGCCCTGGAGGCCTTGGAGAGCACGCTGGAACTCGATCCACGGAACACCGAGGCAATGCGCATGAGGTTCTTCAGCTACGCCTTGCAGGGCAGCCTGGACGATTCGGTCGAGGCCGGCAAAGCCTGGATCGCGGTGAATCCGACGGCGGGCGCCCAGGTGCAGCATCAGGCCGACCAGCTCTTCGAGCAAGAGGTGTACGGCAACGCGAAGCTCTACGATCAGTCGCTCATCGCCTGGGACGACAACCATCCCCGCGCCCACCTGCGGCTCGGCGTGATCTACCGCCGCAGCGCCGACTCCGGGCCGGCCAGGGAGCATCTGACCAAGTACCTTGAGACGGCGCCGGAAGACGAGACCGGTCGCTCAAGAGCGCACTACGAACTCGGCATGCTGGCGATAAACGCCAGTGACGCGGATGCGGCCCGTGAACACTTGAACAAGTTCCTCGAGATGGCGCCGGAAGACGAGAACGCGGACGTGGCGCGCGCCGCCCTCGATCAACTGTAGGGCCGGCTCGACCGCCTGCTGAACGCGCGGGCGAACCGTGCGCGCGGGCTCACGGCCTACCACGGAGAACCCCCCGAAAACACCCGGAACAGCTTCTTCAGAGGATCGTAGAACTCCGTCACCACGCGTTCCTTGAGCGGGATGATCGCGTTGTCCGTGATCGTGATGTGCTCGGGGCAGACCTTCGTGCAGCACTTGGTGATGTTGCAGTAGCCGATCCCCTCGTCCTGCTTGAGCGCAGCCAGCCGGTTCCCGGTATCGAGCGGATGCATCTCGAGCGCGGCGTTGTACACGAAGAAGCGCGGGCCGACGAACTCGTCGTGCAGGTGGTGGTCACGCAGCACGTGGCAGACGTCCTGGCACAGGAAGCACTCGATGCACTTGCGGAACTCCTGCACCCGCTCGACGTCCTCCTGGGCGATCCGCCAGGTGCCGTCCTCGGCATCCGGGGGCCGCGGCTCGAAGGGCTGGATCCTCTTCTTGACCTCGTAGTTCCACGACACGTCGCAGACCAGGTCGCGGATCACCGGGAACGCCCGCATCGGTTCAACCGTCACCGGGCGGTCCGTCGGCAGGTCGCTCATCCGCGTCATGCACATGAGCCGGGGCGTGCCGTTCACTTCCGCGGAGCAGGAGCCGCACTTTCCGGCCTTGCAGTTCCAGCGTACGGCGAGGTCGTTCGCCGAATCGGCCTGAATCTGATGGACCGCGTCGAGCACGACCATTCCCTCGGTGACCTCCGTCGCGTAATCCCGGTAGCAGCCCTCGCCCTCGGCGCCGTCCTGGCGCCAGATCCTGAACTGTGTCGCGGCCATCTCAGCCCATCTCCTCGACCAACCTGGTCAGTTCGTCGCTCATCGGCGCCACCGGGATCTCCTCGACCACCATCTCGCCGTCCGGGCCCTTGGCGACCCGGATGTTCACCTTGCCTAGGGTAACGTCCTTCTGCGGGTAGTCGTCGCGGAACTGTGCGCCGCGGCTCTCGCGCCGCAACAATCCGGCGCGTGCCACCGCCTCGGAAACCACCATCAGGTTGTGGAGGTCCAGGGCGGTGTGCCAGCCCGGGTTGTACTCCCGGTTGCCGGTCGCCGACACGGCCTTGGCTCGTTCGGCCAACCCGGCGATCTGCTCCACCGCTTCCTCCAGTTCGGACTCGACGCGGACGATGCCGACCTTCTCCTGCATCAGGTCCTGGAGCGCGTACTGGATCTGGTACGGCCCTTCGCCGCCCTCCCGCTCGAGCGGCTGGAGGGCTTCCTTGACCCCCGCATCGACGGCCGCCGCGTCGAGTCGCACCTCGCCCTGCTCCTTGGCGAAGGCTGCCGCGTACTCGCCCGCCCGCTTGCCGAACACGAGGAGATCGGAAAGCGAGTTGCCGCCCAGCCGGTTGGCGCCGTGGAGCCCCGCCGCGCATTCGCCGGCGGCGTAGAGGCCGGGCACGGAGGACATCTGGCTCTCGGCGTCGACGCGCACGCCGCCCATCACGTAGTGGGTCGTCGGGCCGACCTCCATCCTTTCCTTCGTGATGTCGAGGCCGGCCAGCTCCTTGAACTGGTGGTACATCGACGGCAGCTTCTTCCTGATGTGCTCCTCGGAGTTGCTGATCTTGTCCTTGATCCAGGCGATGTCGAGGTACACGCCGCCGTGGGGCGAGCCCTTGCCGGACTTGATCTGATTCACGATGCAGCGGGCGACGTGGTCCCGGGTCAGGAGCTCCGGCGGCCGCCGCGCGTCGCGGTCGCCGACGACGTAGCGCCAGCCTTCCTCGGCGCTGTCCGCGGTCTGGTCCTTGTACAGAGCCGGGATCTCGTCGAACAGGAAGCGCTCGCCGTCCGAGTTCAGGAGGATCCCGCCTTCGCCGCGCACGCCCTCGGTGACCAGGATGCCGCGCACGCTCGGCGGCCACACCATGCCGGTCGGGTGGAACTGGACGAACTCCATGTCGATCAGATCGGCCCCGGCGTCGTAGGCCAGGGTGTGCCCGTCCCCGGTGTATTCCCAACTGTTGCTGGTGATCTTGAAGGCGCGGCCGATGCCGCCCGTGGCGATGACGACCGCCTTCGCCTTGTAGACCCGGAACCTTCCCCGTTCCCGGTCGTAGGCGAGCGCCCCGGCAACCCGGCCATCGTCCAGGAGGAGCCGGAACACCGTGTACTCCATGTGGAAGTCGATGCCGTGGTGGATACCGTGATCCTGCAGGGTCCGGATCATCTCCAGCCCGGTCCGGTCGCCGACGTGGGCGAGCCGCGGATACCGGTGGCCGCCGAAGTTCCGCTGCAGGATGCGGCCGTCCTTCGTCCGGTCGAACAAGGCGCCCCAGCCTTCGAGTTCCAGCGCCCGCGCCGGCGCCTCCCTGGCGTGGATCTCGGCCATCTTCGGGTTGCTCAGGTACTGGCCGCCCCGCAGGGTGTCCGTGACGTGGACCTTCCAGTTGTCCCGTTCGTCCACGTTGCCAATCGCGGCCGCCATGCCGCCCTCGGCCATCACCGTATGCGCTTTGCCCAGCAGCGACTTGCAGATCACGCCGCAGGATGCGCCGGAGGCCGAGACTTCGATCGCCGCTCGCAGCCCGGCGCCTCCCGCGCCGACCACCAGCACGTCGTACTCGTAGGGTGTCTGTTCCATCAGACCAGTCTCAAGTCCGTCCAGATGCCCATCGAGCACAGGCGGACGTAGATGTCGGAGAACGTGACCCAGATCAGGCTGGACCAGGCCCAGGCCATGTGCCGGCGGTTCAGGCAGGACACGCAGTTGTAGCAGGCGCGCCGGAAAGGGCGACCCGCGAGCACGTTCCTGAATCCACCGACCACGTGACGCATCGAGTGGCAGCCCAAGGCATAGCCGCTGAGCATCACCCAGTTGATCAGGATGACGAAGCTGCCGACCCCGAGCCCGAACTGATGCCCCCCGCCTGCCGTCTCGAACTCGAACGCCCGGTACACGTCGATCGGGAAGAAGACGAAGATCCACGCCATCATCGCGTACAGGAAGTAGCGGTGGATGTTCTGGACGATCAGCGGGAAGGAGTTCTCGCCCCGGTAGGCGTCCCGCGGCTCGCCGACGGCGCAGGCAGGCGGATCGGCCCAGAAGGCCTTGTAGTAGGCGCCCCGGTAGTAGTAGCAGGTGGCCCGGAAGCCGAGCGGCAGGATCAGGATGACGAACGCCGGCGACTGCGGGATGAAGCTCGGCCACCAGCTCGGGAAGCCGTCGAACCAGGCGTGATGCGTGAAGCCGAAGACCTCGGGCGAGTACAGCGGCGACAGGTAGCCGCCATGGGCGTAGTGCTCGCCCTGGTAGCCGGCCCAGGTCGAGTAGATGATCGCGATGCCCAGCCCCGTGACGACGGCGGCCGGCTGCAGCCACCAGACGTCCTGGCGTTGGGTCTCGCCGAACGTTCGCCGCTTCAGAACGGCGGGAAAAGCCATCTCGAATCGTGTCCTCTCTGAGTCGTCGCTGAACGGAAGCTGGTTCCAGGCGAGGGGCGTTTTCGGCCCGGCGGTGATCATAGCCACAAAGCCGAGTCCCGATCGACCCGGAAAACCGCCTTGGCGCATCGGCTGCTGCTTGTGGTCGAATACAATCGGGCGGCCCCACGGCGGCCTACCGCAGAGAGATCGAAACCGTGCCCGATCCGAAGGCGAAGCGCGAGAGTCCAAGCTGCCGGCCCTAACGACCGTGACGTCATGCTCCGAGCCTCGGTAAGCGTCCTCGCCCTGTGGGCGGCGCTCGGTGTGACGGTCACGGCCCAGGCACAGGACACAGAGACACCGGGCGATCCTCGGGTCGTGCGCGCCTACTTCGACGATCCTCTGATCGCCCGCAAGGCCGTCATTTCGCTGGAGGCCCTGGAATCGGAGTACGAGAGGGATACATCGTCCTACGGGCCACCGAAGACGAGCTGGAGGCCGCCAGGGCCGCCGGCATGCGGATCGTCGAGGACGACACTTTCTCCGTGGCCCTGCCGGCCGAGGTCCCGACCCGGGTCGTCGATGGGACGATCGCCGGGTTCTCGTGCTACCGAACCGTCGAGGAGACCTACGCCAGCGCCCAGGCCATCGTCGACACCCACCCGCAACTCGCGGCCTGGAGCACAGCCGGGGAATCCTGGAAGAAGGAACAGAACGCATCGGACGGCTATGACCTGAAGGTGCTGCGCCTGACGAACTCGGCAACTTCGGGCGCCAAGCCGGCCCTCTTCATCACCACGGCGCTCCACCCGCGCGAGTACGCCGGCGCGGAACTCAGCCTGCGCTTCGCCGAACGGCTCGCTGACGCCTACGAGACAGACGCCGACGTGCGGTGGCTCCTGGATCACCAGAAAGTTGACATCATGCTGCAAGCGAATCCGGACGGGAGGAAGCGCGCCGAGGAGGGCACGCTGTGGCGGAAGAACCACAACACGACGCACTGTTCGGCCTCCGTGCCGGGCGTCGATCTGAATCGCAACTTCCGCTTCAAATGGGGCGTCTCCGGCTCCAGCACCATCGAGTGCAGCGAGGTCTATCGAGGAACTGCGGCGGCCTCCGAACCGGAGACACAGGCAGTCGCGGCACACATGGCCAGCCTGTTCCCGGACGCCCGGGGGCCCGCGGACGATGACGTTGCGCCCGCCTCCACAACCGGCATCTTCCTGGACATCCACAGCCACGGGCGACTCGTTCTCTGGCCCTGGGGCTGGGAAGACACCCTTGCACCGAACAGCACCGCTCTCCAGACCCTCGGCCGCAAACTCTCGTTCTTCAACGGTCACTTTCCCCAACAGGCGGTGGGGTTTTATCCGGCCAGCGGCGCAACGGACGACCACGCCTATGGAGAACTCGGCGTCGCGGCGTACACGTACGAGATCGGCACGACGTTCTTCCAGGGTTGCAGCTACTTCGAGGAGTCGATCCTGGACGGCAACATCGCGTCGCTCCTCTACGCCTTCAAGGTGACGCGGACGCCGTACTTGACTCCGGTCGGACCCGACGCCAACAGCCTGAGCCTGAGCGACGGCGCGTCGACCACCGGCGTCGCCGCCGGAACATCGGTCACTTTGTCCGCGACCCTGGACGACACGCGCTACCAGAACAGCAACGGCGCCGAACCGACCCAGCCCATCGCGGCGGGCGAGTACTACGTCGACGTGCCGCCCTGGGTCACGGGAGCGGTGGCGGTCGCGATGTCGGCGTCGGACGGGACCTTCGACAGCACCTCCGAGGACGCCACCGCGACGGTCGACACGACCGGCCTGAGCGCGGGGCGTCATACCGTCTTCGTGCGCGCGAAGGACTCGGACAACAACTGGGGCGCGGTCAGCGCCGTCTTCCTCTTCGTCGGGATGGCGCCGCCCGCCACGCTGACGCCGCCCACGCTCGAAGCGGGCGACGGCGAGCTCACGGTTGCGTGGACGCCGCCGAACGACAACGGCGCCTCGATCACGGAGAACAAGGTCCGTTACCGACGAAGACTAGCGGACCTGGCCTCCAGTTGGTCCATCGAAAGCGCCGGCACGAGCGCGAGCCACACGATCACCGGCCTCACCAACGGCAAAGCCTACGAAGTTCAAGTGCGTGCGATCAACGTCGTGGGAGGCAGCTTGTGGTCGGCGCTGTCGACCGGCACGCCATCGGAGCCGCCACCACCTCCGAACCAGGCGCCGCAGCCCGTCGGTTCGCTGATGGGACCTGACCTTCAGGTCGGTGACGGGCCCGAGGAGGTGGACGTGTCCGGGTCTTTCGAGGATCCCGATCGCGACACGCTGACGTACGACGCGTCCTCGTCGGCGCCGGGGATCGCGCAGGCGCGGACGTCGGGGTCTCGCGTGACCTTGACTCCCGTGGTGCAGGGGACGGCGACCATCACGGTGACGGCGACCGACGTGGCCGGCTCGAACACCCCGGCGACGCAGCGGTTCGACGTGAGAGTGAAGGGTAGGCGCGGCGTGACGATCTCGCGCGACGCGTTGACGGTCGACGAGGGTTTGACCGGGACCTACACCGTGGTACTGGACTCCGAACCGACCGGCCCGGTGACGCCGACGGCGCCGGCGAACACGGACGTCTCGGTCGATCCGATGGAGCTGACGTTCACGACGGGAGACTGGAGTTCTTCGCAGACGGTGTCCGTGGCTGCGGCGACGGACACGGATGCGGCGGCGGACCCCTTGGTCGCGATCAGCCACCAGGTGAGCGGCAGCGACTACGGCTCGGTGCTGGCTGCTTCGGTCCTGGTGACGATCGTCGAGGCGGACACGTCGACCCTGTCGGTCGAAGCGGCGGCGGCGCTCGAGAGCGACAGCATGCTGGTCTTCCGGGTGACGCTGAGCAGGGCGAGCGGTTCGGAGGTCACGGTGGACTACGCCACCTCCAGTGGTTCGGGGTCCGCCGACGCCCGAGCCGGCTCGGACTACACAGCGGCGAGCGGCACGCTGACGTTCCCGGTTGGAATGACCGCTGCTCAGCAGATCGTCGTGGACCTCATGGACGACACGGAGGACGAGGAAGAGGAGGAGACGTTCCGGCTGGCGCTCAGCAACGCCCAGCACGCGTCGCTCGCCGGCGGCGGATCGACGCTCGAGGTGGCGGGAACGATTCGTGACGACGACGATCCGGAGGTCGAGGTGTCGTTCGGTTCGGCGAACTACGGAGTGACGGAGGGCGGCACGGTCACCGTGGTCGTGCGTCTGAACCGCGACCCCGAGCGGGATCTGAGTATCGACCTGGAACGCACCCACCACGGCGGCGCAGCGGATGCGGACTACTCGGGCGTGCCTCCGAGCGTCGCGTTCGGCAGCGGCGTGAGGACCTAGGAGTTCCTGTTCGCGGCGACGGACGACAGCGCGGACGACGACGGCGAGGCGGTGGTGCTGGGCTTCGGCTCCCTGCCGTCGCGGGTGACGGCCGGCGGCGTCGGCGAGACGATCCTGGCGATCAGTGACAACGATGGCAGTGGTGGCAGTGATCCGGTTCCCGGCGGCGGCGGTGGCGGCGGCGGCGGCCCTCCGCCTTCCGACGACGAGGACGAGGACGACGGCGGTGGCGCGGGCGGTGGCGGTGGTCCGCCCCCGCCGAGCGGTCCGCCCAAGGCCGACTTCACGCTGACTGCGGCTTGTCCCGGGGACCTCTGCCGTGCGCGCACGGGCGTGCCGGTGACGTTCGAGGACACGAGTACAGGCCGCGTCGAGTCCCGTCGCTGGGACTTCGGTGACGGGACGGGGTCGCGCAACCGGCGGATCGCTCATGCCTGGGCCGAGCCCGGCTTCTACGAGGTCACGCTGACCGTGAGCGACGGCACGACCACGTCGACGGCAAAGCAGGTGTTCCTGGTCGAGGCGAGCGATCCGGCTGGGACGTGCGTCTCGGGCGCGGAGACGCTGTGCTTGCGGGACTCGCGCTACTCGGTGGCCGTGGAGTGGCGGACGGCGGACGGCAAGAGCGGCGACGGCAGCGTGGTCCACGAGGGTACGAACGACTCAGGCCTGTTCACGTTCTTCAACCTGGAGAACTGGGAAGTGCTGATCAAGGTGCTGGACGGCTGCACGGTGAACGGACACGTGTGGGTGTACGGCGCCTCGACGACGGACCTCGGATACGTGATCCGCGTGACGGACACGGCGACGGGGACGGTGCAGGAGTACCGCAACGAACCGGGCCACCCGGCGCCGGCGATCACGGACGCGGTCGCGTTCCCGGAAGGTTGCCGACCCTAGCGGGCTCGAGAATGCGCAAGAGGATTCTGGCCCTTTCGGCGGCTCTGGCGGTCGCGAGCACCGCCTGGGCCCAGCAGCCCGACCTGGCCGACGGCACACGGATCGTGCGCGCCTACTTCGACGATCCACTGGTCGCCGCCAGGGCAGCCATTTCACTGGAGGCTCTGGAAACGGAGTACGAGAAGGGGTACATCGTCCTGCTCGCGACGGACCGGGACATCGAGACGGCGCGGCAAGCCGGAATGCGGGTCGTCGAGGACAGCGACTACGTCTTCGTGGCCCTCCCGTCCGAACTCCCAACCAGGGTCGCACAGGAGACCATTACGGGCTTCCCGTGCTACCGCACGGTCGAGGAGACGTACGCGAGCGCCGGAACGATCGTCAGCCAGCATCCGACGCTCACCACCTGGACCACGGTCGGCAAGTCCTGGAAGAAGACACAGAACGCATCCGAGGGCTACGACCTGAAGGTGCTCCGGCTGACCAACTCCGCGACTTCGGGGACCAAGCCGGCTCTGGTCATCACCGCGGCGGTCCACGCCCGGGAGTACACGACCGCCGAACTCGCCCTGCGCTTCGCGGAACAGCTCGCCGACGCCTACGAGACGGACGCGGACGCACGGTGGCTCCTGGACCACCACGAGGTCCACATCATGCTGCAGGCGAATCCGGACGGCAGGAAACGTGCCGAGGCGGGTCTCCTTTGGCGCAAGAACCACAACACGAACCACTGCCCCGACGACCAGCCCGGAGTCGACCTGAACCGGAACTTCGACTTCAAGTGGGGCGAAGGAGGCTCCAGCACGACTGAATGCGACTCCACCTACCGGGGGTCGTCTGCCGCGTCCGAACCGGAGACGCAGGCGGTTCAGACCTACCTGGCGAACCTGTTCCCCGACGCCCGCGGGCCGGACGACGACGACGCAACGCCCGCCGACACCAGCGGCGTCTACCTCGACCTCCACAGCCACAGCCGGCTCATCCTCTGGCCCTGGGGCCAGGTGGACGAAGCCGCGCCCAACGGCACGGCCCTCCAGACCCTCGGCCGCAAGCTCGCGTTCTTCAATGGCTACCTCCCGATGCGCCTCTACGGCCTCTATCCGGGGAGCGGCACGACCGGTGACTACGCTTACGGCCGTCTCGGGCGCGCGGCCTACACGTACGAGATCGGCACGACGTTCTTCCAGAGTTGCAGCTACTTCGAGGAGTCGATTCTCGATGACAACATCGCGTCGCTTCTCTACGCCTTCAAAGTGGTGCGAGCGCCCTACCTCATTCCGGCCGGACCCGACGCCAACAGCCTGAGCCTGAGCGACGGCGCGTCGACCACCGGCGTCGCCGCCGGAACCTCGGTCACCCTGTCCGCGACCCTGGACGACACGCGCTACCAGAACAACAACGGCGCCGAACCGACGCAGAACATCGCGGCGGGCGAGTACTACGTCGACGTGCCGCCCTGGGTTGCGGGAGCAGTTGCCAACGCGATGTCCGCCACCGACGGCTTATTCGACAGCAGCTCCGAGAGTGCGACCGCGACCATCGACACGACCGGCCTGACCGCGGGGCGTCATACCGTCTTCGTGCGCGCGAAGGACTCGGACGACAACTGGGGCGCGGTCAGCGCCGTCTTCCTGTTCGTCGGGATGGCGCCCCCGTCCGTGGCCTCAACTCCCACGGTCCAGGCGGGCAACGGCCGCGTGGAGATTCAGTGGACCGCACCAGCCAACAACGGCTCCTCAATCTCCGGCTACGAGCTCCGCCACCGGGCAACAACACGGAGCGCGAGTTGGTCGATCGTGGATCCCGGAACCGACGGCGAGCACACGATCACCGGTCTGACGAACAGGGAGCAGCTCGAGGTCCAGGTGCGCGCCGTCAATGCGGTCGGAGGCAGTGTGTGGTCCAACTCGGCAACCGGCACACCCCGGACCAGCCTTCCGCCGCCACCACCGCCGGACCCCGATCCACCACCGCCACCGCCGACCCCGCCACCCACGCCGGATCCCGATCCGCCACCTGATCCCGATCCGCCGCCGCCGCCGGCGCCGCCCGAGGCCGCCTTCACCGTCGGCGTCGAATGCGCGGAGGAACTGTGCCGCGTCCACACCGGCGAGGAGATCGCGTTCGCGGACGCGAGCTCCGGAACGGTTACCCAGCGCCTCTGGGAGTTCGGAGACGGCCGGCTGTCCAGACGGCAGAACGTGCCGCATAGCTGGTCATCGCCCGGCTTCTACACCGTCACGTTGACCGTCACGGACGGCAACGTCGAGTCCACCGCGTCGCGGGTGTTTCTGGTCCAGGCCGCGGCGCCCTCCGGCGCCTGCGCCGCGGACCCTTTGACCCTATGCCTGCTTGACTCGCGTTACGCCGTCGTCGTGAACTGGTGGAAGGCCGACGGCACAAGCGGCAGCGGCAACGTCGCACATGAAGGAACCAACGACTCGGGGCTGTTCCAGTTCTTCAACGAGGACAACTGGGAGGTCCTGATCAAGGTGCTGGACGGTTGCCTGGCCAACGGCCACGTGTGGGTCTACGGCGCGTCGACGACGGACCTGGGTTACGTGATCCGGGTTTCGGACACGGTGACGGGAGCGATCAAGGAGTACCGGAACGAACCGGGCACAGCCGCGGCCGCGATCGCCGACAGCACGGCTTTCCCTCAGGGCTGCCGGCGGTAGGAACCGACCGCGCGAGCGATTCGCTTGCGCTACGCGCTCAGAGCGCCGGCGAGGAGCGCATCTCGTCCATCTCGACCCCGGCGCCGGCAGCCGCCGGCAACCGTTCCGCTTCGAGCAGCGCGGCGCCGCGCTCGATCCAGGTGCGGCCCCGCACCCGCAACGCCAGCAGGCCGGCCATCAGCATCACGTGGATGATGAAGCAGCTCCAGGCGCCGATCAGGCCCCACGAACGGGTCGCGACAAAGAGCAGGGGAACGAACACCAGCCAGGCCACGCCGACGTTCACCAGCATGCTGTAGGTGGTGTCTCCCGCGCCGCGCAACGCCCCTGCCAGCACGTTGAATTGCAGGTCGAAGACCAGGCAGACGACGGCGATCAGGAACAGAGGCCGGGCGTACGGCGCCACCTCGGCCAGTTCGGCCTGGCGCACGAACAGGGACATCAGGCGGTCGGGAAAGCCGACATAGACGACCGCCGTCGCCGCCATTGCCACGTAGCCGATGCGGAGCACTTTCCCCACCACCAGGCGAGCGTCGCGAAGCTGCTGCGCGCCGAGACACTGGCCGACCAGCGTCGTGGCGCCTGCCGCGAGCGCAACCGCAATCATGTAGGAGACCGACCACGCCTGAATGACCGCGTTGGTCGCGGCCATCTCCGCGTCGCCCAGGCGGGCGACGAGGGCTGTGAAGACGCTGATGCCGCCCAGTTCCATGAACACCTGGATACCGATCGGCACACTGACGCGGAGCATCCTCCCCATCAGAGCGGACTCCGGGAGCCTGGGGGTCGAGGCCTCGTAGTCCCTGCCCATGCGGGTCAGCAACACGCCGCCCAGGAGTGCGACCGCTACGACAAACTGCGCGATCACGGTGCCCACGGCGGCGCCGGCGGGACCCAGTTCAGGGAACCCGTGGGCGCCGAAGATGAAGAGATAGTTGAGTCCGCAGTTCAGCCCCAACTGGATCATGCCCGCCCACATCGGGATGTCGGTGCGCCCGAGCCCACGGTAGTAGTTCTCCGCAACCAGGAAGATCATCAGCCCGATTGCGGCGGCCATCCGAACTTCCGTGTACTCGGCGGCAATCGCCTGCGCTTCGGGAGAGGCCTTGGTCAGACTGAACACCCAGGTCGAGAGCGGCGACAACGCCAGCAGTGCCAGCCCGGCGCCCAGCGCAAGATACAGACCCTGCCAGAAGGCAAGGCCAACCCGATCCCGCCGGCCAGCGCCGAAGAACTGTGCCACGAAGGTGTTCACGCCCTGGAGCAGCCCGACAAAGAAGCTCAGGCACCACCAGGAGATGATCGCCCCGAGACCGACGCCCGCAAGCGCCACAACTCCAAGCCGACCAACCATCATCGTGTCGATCACACCCATCGCGGTGTGCGTCACCTGGGTCACCACCACCGGCGCCGTGAGCGCGAAGATGCGACGGTAGGAGATATCGATCGTCATGACAGACAGTCAGCCGAACAGGGCCTCGAACTCCGCGGCCATACGCGGCCCGGCGCCCTCGTCTTCGTGCTTGAAGAAGACGTAGGCCTCGCGCCAGGGTTGCAGCCGGATCCTCTCGGCCCAGGAACGAAGAGCGGCCTCGTCGTAGTCCTCGCGGCGAAGCCGCAGATAGCCGAAGTCGGCGGTGGCCACCAGCGGCGTGTCGTGGTCACTCCCGCTGTCCGCGATGCAGAGCGACGCGCCGGCGCCCTCCAGCAGCTTGAACACCTCGTCGTCGAACCAACTGGCATGGCGGAACTCGAAGGCGCCGCGCAAACCGTCGGGCAGGATCTCGAGAAAGCTCGCCAGCCGATCGACGTCACGTTTGAGGTAGGGCGGCAACTGGAACAGGAAGGGACCAAGGCGCTCGCCCAGCACCTCGGCGGTGCGAAACAGGTAGTCGACCGAGTCGCCGGCGTCCCGCAGGCGCTGGTGATGCGTGATCCGGCGAGACGCCTTCAGCGCGAAACGGAAGCCGTCGGGCACCGAATCGCGCCAGCGCTCGAGCAGGTCCGCCTTCGGCATCCGGTAGAACGTGTTGTTGATCTCCACCGCACCGAGCCTGGCGGCATAGAAGCCGAGCATGTCCGGCCGCTTCGTTCCGGCCGGATAGAACGGTCCTGCCCACGCCGGGTAGGAGAACCCGCTGGTGCCGGTGCGTACCCGCACTGTCGAGCTGCTGTCGAGCCGGTCGGCTCTAGACGCCGTCGTCCAGGAACGGACGGAGCTTCTGCGCCCAGTCGGGATGCCGGAGCTTGCGCAGCGCCTTCGACTCGATCTGCCGGATGCGTTCCCGGGTCACGTTGAACGACTTCCCGACCTCCTCGAGGGTGTGCTCGGAGCCTTCTCCGACTCCGAAGCGCATCCGCAGCACGAGTTCCTCGCGAGGCGAGAGCGAGCGCAGCACGTTGCCGGTCTGCTCGCGCAGATTGGCCGAAATGACCTCGTCCACCGGCGACGGCGAGTTCTTGTCCTCGATGAAGTCACCGAGGTGGGAGTCCTCTTCCTCGCCCACCGGCGTCTCCAGGGAGACCGGCGCCTGAGCGATCTTCATGATCTTCCGCACCTTGGAGGCGGGCAGGTCCATGTGCTGGCCGATCTCCTCGGCGGTCGGTTCGCGCCCCAGTTCCTGCACCAGGGACCGCGACGTACGGGTCAGTTTGTTGATGTTCTCGATCATGTGGACCGGGATGCGGATCGTCCGCGACTGATCGGCGATCGCGCGCGCGACGGCCTGGCGGATCCACCAGGTCGCGTAGGTCGAGAACTTGTAGCCCCGGCGGTACTCGAACTTCTCCACCGCCTTCATCAGGCCGATGTTGCCTTCCTGGATGAGGTCCAGGAACTGGAGACCGCGGTTCGTGTACTTCTTGGCGATCGACACGACCAGGCGCAGGTTCGACATGATGAGCTGCTCCTTGGCCCGCTCACTCAACGCCTCGCCCCGCTTGACCTTCGCCACCAGCACCCGCAGTTCGCCCTGGGTGATCGAGTAGCGGGACTCGAGCGCCCGCACCGCCTCGCGGTACTTCTGGATGCGCCGGCGGTGCAGCGCCTTGAGTTCCTCGTTGCTCTCGCGCTCGAGCGCAACCTGGGCGCGGCTGATGTCGCGCTCGCTGCGCCGGAAGCGGTTGTCGATGAGCTTGACCAGATCGACGACGCGGTTGCGGTCGGGCCCGGTGAAGGCCAGTTCGACGATCAGCGAGGAAACCTTCTCCTCGAGCCGGTCGATCTCCCGCTCGATCTCCTGGTAGCGGTCGCCGCGGGGGCTGTAGCGCTTCTGCCGGCGTCGCGTACTTTCGAGCAGCCCTTCCAGGTCCTCCATCTTCTCGAACACGCCGACCCGCTTGGCGATCCGCTTCAGACCGTTCTCGTCGAGCAGCGAAAGCGGATGGTCGATCTCGACCAACTGCGACAGCGGCTTCGCGTTCTTGCGGTCGGCCAGTTCGGTCAGCGCCAGCAGCCGGGTCATCAGATCGGGATTGCCGGCCAGGGCCTGGAAGATCAGCCACTCGCCGTCCTCGAGCGCCCGCGCGATCTCCACCTCGCCGTCACGATCGAGCAGCGGCACCGTGCTCATCTCGCGCAGGTACATCCGCACCGGGTCGCTGGTGTTCACCGGCTCGCTCACGGTCGGCGTCGCCGGGTCGTCGTCCGCCTTGTCGATCTCGAGCGTCACCGCCTCGTCGAGGTTGGCCACGTACCATTCCGGACGCCTGATCACTCCCACCCTGAGTTCCCGGAGCCGGTCGTGTAGCTCACGGATCTCGCCATCGACGCCGACCATGTCGGCCGGCATCATGTCCTGGATCTCATCGCCCAACAGGTAGGTCTTCGCCTTCCCCAATTCGAACAACTGACGGATCGAGGCGTACCTTGCCTCAAGCGGTTTTCCTGTGTCCTTGACGGGAGCAACTGCCATGCTTCGTTCTCCGGAGGTTCTATTAGGCCGCGGTAGCGCGTGTCTTCTCTTGGCGGGCCTCTGCCTACAGATCATCCCACCCGCTGGAGGAGCACCTCAGCGGGTTCCGGATCGTTGGACAGCCGACGGCGCGCAAGTGTACCAGTATGAAGACGATCAGCCACCCTCTTGTGTTTCGTCCCGCTCTCGCACAGGGGCAGTGCGTCCATCTTCCCCAACATCAGAAGTACCGGCAGTTCTTCCCCCGTCGCTCGTTCTTCCTCGATCCCGCAGGGCCTGACGGATCATGTACTCGATCTGCCCATTCACACTCCGGAGTTCCGACGCCGCGAGGCGCCGGACCTCCTCGTAGACGTGTACGTCGAGGCGCAGCAGGAACGCCTTGCGCGGAGCGGCCACGGACTTCTCGCTCAGCCTGGTCAATCATCGTCCCCCGGTCTTAGGGATAAAGCGTGCCGGCGTTGACGACCGGCTGGGTGTGCCGATCGCTGCACAAAACGGCGAGCAGATTGCTGACCATCGCCGCCTTGCGCTCGTCGTCGAGATGGACCACGTTCTTCTCGCTCAGCATGTGCAACGCCTGCTCCACCATCCCGACCGCGCCGCCGACGATCTGTGCCCGCGCCGCAACCACGGCCGCCGCCTGCTGGCGCTGCAGCATGGCCGCGGCAATCTCAGCCGCGTACGCGAGATGACTGATCCGCGCTTCGATCACGTCGACGCCCGCGGTGGCCAGCCGCTCATGCACCTCGCCGCGCAGCCGCTCCGAGATCTCGGCCGTATGGTGCGAAAGCGAGATCTCTCCCTCCAACTGCAGCACCCTGGCCTCGTTCGGCTGAACCATGAACAACCCCAGCATGAGGAAGATGACGACCGGCACGCCCAAGGCGCCGGCGACGATACCCGGCACGAACCCGGCACGCGCCGACAAGAAGACGACGAAGAACAGGCCCACGAAACTGGCGAGGAACAGGCACAGCATGCCCAGGCCCGACATCACCGAGAGACGTTTCTCCTGGTGCTCTACCATCTTGTTCTGCATGAATGATGACTCCTTCGCTCAACGCGGCCTTGGACGGCCGCGGGTTCTGGCTGATATTTGGATGATATCACTTCCATATCTATCTGCAATCTTGCCGGTTGGAGGTTCCTCAGCATGACGGCGAACCGATCGACTCCCACCCTGGAGGCCGTCCTCCAGGTCGCCGCACGCTTCCGGCTCGGCGACGCACCAACCTCCGCTCACGAGCTGCGGAGCGGCCACATCAATGACTCCTACGTCATCTCGAGCCGTGGCGGGCGGCGAGGACTGCTGCAACGGATCAACGAACGTGTCTTCACCGAGCCCCGGCGTCTGATGGACAACGTGGAGCGAATCACCCGCCATCTCGCCGAGAAGCTCGGCCCGCGAAGCCGGCGCCGCCGGCTGGCCCTGATTCCAGCCGACAGCGGGCGGGCGTGGGTCGAGATCAACGACCCGCGGCGCCGGCAGCGCGATGACCGCGACGGCGCACAGGGCGAGGAAACCCAACGCGGAAACGGCGCCGGGGGCTGGTGGCGGATGTACGAACTGATCGAGGACGTGGCGACCGAGGTGACCGCGTCGTCCACCGATCAGGTCTTTCGGGCCGCACAGGCGTTCGGGCGCTTTCAGGGCATGCTCGCCGACCTGCCCCCGCCGCCCCTGTTCGAGACGATTCCCAGCTTCCACGACACGGTGAGCCGCTTCGACGCTCTGGACCGTGTGCTGGGTGGCGAGCCCGCCGGCGCCGGCGCCGCGGCCCGCCGCAGGCAGGCGCAGGCCGAAATCCAGGCCGCCGCCGCGCATCGGGGTCTGGCCGGCCGGTTGATCGAAGCCGCGGCCCGAGGCGTGCCCCAGCGCATCGTCCACAACGACTGCAAGATCAGCAACATCCTCTTCGACCGGCCAAGTGGCGAGGCGCTGTGCGTTGTCGACCTGGATACCGCGATGCCCGGCCTCGCCGCGTTCGATTTCGGCGACATGGCCCGGTCCATGGCCCACCGGGCCGACGAGGATGCCCGCGATCCGGAGAGCATCGAGGTCGACCTGGAACTGTTCGGCGCCCTTGCGTCCGGCTATCTCGACGGCGCCCGCTCCCTGACCGCCGGAGAGCGCCGGAGCCTGGTCGACGGCGCCCTGGTGCTGACGCTCGAACAGGCTGTGCGGTTCCTTACCGATCATCTGCAGGGCGACGTCTACTTCCGCGTCGAGCGACCGGGGCAGAACCTGGATCGCTGCCGCGTGCAGTTCGCGCTGCTCGAATCGCTGCTCGACCGCAGCAGGGACCTGCAGCGGATCGTGGACGGCCGCTAGGAGCTTGCGCGGTAGAAACCGGGTGCGCCGCCGCCGGTCGTTCCGCCACGCTAGAAGGCCTCCGTGTCGACCTCTCCGCAGATGCTCCCCTGTTCGTTGCGGTAGCTCTTGGAAGCGCCGGTGACGGTATCCGTGACCGTGAGCGTGTACTCGACATCCGAGACACCCCCATAGAGCAGCCAGAAACGACCGTTGCTCGCCCGGCCGTCGAGCACCTTCGCCGCCAACTCGATGTTCGACGCGTTGAAGAACAAGAAGAAGCCCGTCTCCGCGGTGGTCAGGGAGGGCAGCACCGTCACCGCCTTCTCCGGATCGACGCCCGGATTCGACTCGTTGGGGTCGATGAACCGGACCTCGAGCGAGAAACGGTTGTCCAGGACGCACAGACGCTGCGGGCCGGGTTCACAGTGACCGCCGCCGTGAACAGGCCGTGCGACCCGGGCAGGCTCGAACGGGAGTGCCTCGACTCGAAGCAGGTCCACACCGGCAGCACCCGGCGCACCGCTTTCGCCGGCCGAAGCGCCGACAGCGGCAACGGCGCTCTGCGAGAACGCCTTGGTGTCGTTCTCGCCGCAGATCCGACCCTGCGTGTTGTGGTACGTGCGCCTGGCGCCCGCCACGACGTCCCGCACCGTGATCCAGTACTCGACATCGGAGAGCGCGCCGTAGAACACCCAGTGATTGCCATTGTGCGCGCGGCCGTCGAGGACCTTGACCACGAGCTCGATGTTGGCCGGACTGAAGAACCAGAACAGTCCGGACTCGTCGGAGACCGCTACCGGAACGCTGCTGCCGATCCCGTAGTCGCCGGCCCGAGCATTGTTCTTCCAGTGGACCTGGACCTCGAAGCGATCGTCCCGCAGACACAGGAACTCCTCGCCGGCGCGGCAAGCGCCACCGTAGGCGCCGGTCGTGGCGCTGACCTGCTCCGAGTAGTCGAACCCGCCGTCAGCCCTCTCCGCGCGTAGCCGGAAGGTGTAGGGCGCCCCGGTCTCGAGGCCGTCGATGCGCACCTGTCGGTCAGAGGCGTCGGCGGTCACGAGCAGGGTCCAGTCGGACTTCTGACTGCGGGCCTCTATGCTCAGAGTGCCCCTTGCCGGTTCGGTCCACTCTCCCCTCCAGTAGACGCTGACGGCAGAGTCCCCCGCCGGCGCCGCCGCAACATCGCCGAAGAATCGGGGTTCGGGATCGTCCGAGTCGCCCGGGTCGTCCGTGTCGTCAGGATGGTCCGGGTCCTCAGACTCCAGCAACTCGAAGGTCAGCTTCGCTATCGGCGCATCGGTGAACTTGCCCATCCCCCGGATGCTCATGATCGTTCCCTGGGGCACGGTTGGCGGATTGTCGAGGGAGAACTCGGTTCCTTCTTCGGTCCCCGCGTCGTAGGGAAACAGGGGGACCTCGCGGCGGGTCAGCCACTCGTCCTGACCGTCCAGCAACGACAGCCCGGGGACGCTCACGAACCAGTCCGGGCTGGGCGCGACCATCGACATCAGGGTGACCAGGGGAAAGTCTCTGGTGGCCTCGAACTCGATCGTCGTCCGGGCCGTACCGCCCCTTCCAGGGTTCTTCTCCAGCACCTCCAGCACCTGCGAGCGGCTGTTTTGCATGAACGCCCGCATCCTCGTATTGACTCCGAGTTCCGCCACTTCTTCGAGCTGCCGGCTGGCTCTGCGGCCGCGCTCCCAGAAGCTCACCTGGTCGTTGTGGACAGCGCCGATCAGCGGGGAGAAGTGCGCGCTGCCCGGCACTCCGGCCGGCGTGACGGTGCGCGTCCAGGCGCCTTCGAACGTCAGCCGGTACCTGGCCGACTCGCCGCCGGAAGACTGTGCGGCCGCGGGGATGGCCAACCAGCAGCAGACGCCCGACGCCGCCAGGCAGACGCCAAGGCGCCGGAAGCGGTCCGGTCTTCGGGGCACCGCTGCGTTCCCGTCAACCGGGCGCGCCGCAGGGATGGATCGGCTCCAGAAACGCGGCAATCGCCTCGCTCCCAGGAACTGAATCGACCGCGCCGTCGTCATCAGCAAAATCCGCACTCCTGCTCCCCCCCGCGGGACCGAACCAGATGCCCATGCGCATCCGCTCGTCCCCCGGGCAGTCGAACTCAATCAACGTCACGATCTCCCCGAACTGTTCCCCCGGCCCGAACTTCGTGCTGCCGCGGAAGGCCGCCCATCGCGCGGCGACATCCTCCCGGTCGAGATCGCCGCGCTCGAGATTCTCCTCGAGGTCGAGCTCCAGCCCCATGTCCCGCAGGGCTGTCGCCTCCGATGTCTCACCGTCGAAGAACGCCCTCAGGTCATCGCCTCCCCACCGGGCCTGAACGTAGTAGAAGCCCCGTTCCCCGAACTCGCCGGCCCACGGTTCCGCGCCCGGCGCCAGGTCCGAGAGGACGGCCATGTCGATCACGAAGGGAACCGAGATCACACCCGCCGGGTAGTACCCGCCCGGCGCTTCGTCGGCGCCGAGAATCTCGAGAGCCCGTTCGCGTCGCCGCTCGGGATCCTGGTTGTCGGCAGCAATGTTCCGCGCAGTGCGAACACCGAAGAACACCAGGCCGCCGACGACCAGGGCTCCTAGAACCAGGAGGCCCAGACAGCCCAGGAGCACGTAGATCCATGGCGAACGGCGGTCGGTAGCCATCGGCAAAGGACCGTAGCACGCACCCGCGGGACGGCAGCGCTATGCTCCGCCCATGACCGGCATCGCCCGTCCCCTCGCCACCAACCGCAACTCCGGGAAGGCGGTTGTCCAGGGAACTCCCCTGGAGCGGACAATCCGCGCCAAGCTCGAAGCGGCGACCGGCGCCGAGGTGCTGGAGGTTCTCAACGAGAGCGGGATGCACAACGTACCGCCCAAGGCCGAGACCCACTTCCGGGTCGTCGTCGTCAGCAGCCGTTTCGAAGGCGCAACCCGGCTCCGCAGGCACCGCGTCGTTCACGGCGCCCTCGCCGACGAGTTGGCGGGGCCGGTCCACGCCCTGGCAATCGACGCCTGGACGCCCGCCGAATGGCGCGCACGCGGCGAGAGCCGGCGCCTGTCCCCGGACTGCCGGGGCGGCGCCCGGTTCGACTCGCCCGAGTAGCCGCCCGGAGTCCGCGCGGCTACGGCTGCGGGACGACCCGGATGTACGGCAGGGGCTGCTGCCAGCCCTGCGGGTACTTGGCCTTGGCGGCCTCGTCCGACACGGCCGGCAGGATGATCACGTCGTCGCCCTGCTCCCAGTTCGCCGGCGTCGCCACCTGCTCCTTCGCAGTCAACTGCACGGAGTCGACCAGGCGCAGGATCTCGGCGAAGTTGCGGCCGGTGCTCATCGGGTAGGTCAGCGTCGCCTTGATCCGCTTGTCCGGGCCGATGATGAAGACCGAACGGGCGGTGGCGTTGTCCATCGGCGTACGACCCGCGGAGGTGTCGCCGGCGTTCGCGGGCAGCATGTCGTAGCGCTTGACGATGTCCAGCGTCGGGTCCCCGATCAGCGGGTAGTTCACGGCGTGGCCCTGGGACGCCTCGATGTCCTTCGACCACGCCTCGTGGTCCGAGACGCCATCGACGCTGATGCCGATCACCTTGCAGTTGCGCCGGTCGAACTCGCCCTTGAGGCCGGCCACGGTGCCCAACTCGGTCGTGCAGACCGGCGTGAAGTCCTTGGGATGGGAGAACAGGACACACCAGCCGTCGCCGATCCACTCGTGGAAGTCGATCTCTCCCTGGGTGGTCTGGGCAGTGAAGTCGGGAGCCTCGTCGTTGATTCTGAGCGCCATGATTCCTCCGGTCTATCGGGTCGCGGGTTGTCTGGATCTGCTGGGAAGCGTCAAAAAGATGACCATTCTAGTCACGTTTAGGGCTGCGGCACAGAACGCCGGTCCGTCCCGATGTCGACCTGCCGGCGCAGTTCCTCGAGTTCGCCGCGGTCGGGGCGCAGGTTGGCGGCGCCGTGGATGTAGACGTGTTCGATCTTGTCGGCGGGCAGGGTCGTATTCCAGTGCAACAGGATGCGCACGCAACGTTCCAGGCCGCCCGGGACGGCCATCTCGTGACCGCACAGCAGGGCCGCGTTGCGCCATCCCATCAACCGCGCCGCGAGGGCCGGATACTCCGCGGTCAGATCGGGGGAGGTCGTGAACATGGCGCTCGCCACATCCTCCGGCTCGATGCCGTTGGCCTGCACCATCCGCTCGAGCAGCTCCGCCGTCGCGGTCAGGATCTCCTCCCGGCTCGAACCCCCGACCGTCGTCGCTCCTCGGACACCGCGGCAAACCGGATGCCGCGAGCGCCGGGATCTCGTTCGCATCTTGGGGGGCATGGCTGCGAGGTCGACGGGTACGATCCGAGGCGGAAGGAAGGGTCGGCGAGCCGTTCGTCTATTGCTGCTCCGCTCCCTCGTCCAGGAAGCGGATCAGGCTGGTCAGGTCGCTCAGCGTCATCGCGTCGAGCAGGCCCTCGGGCATGATCGACAGCGCCGACGGCGCCTGGCTGCGAATGCGTGCCCGGTCCAGGTCGAGCCGGTTGCCTCCGGCATCGATGAGGGTCAACCGCGCCGCCGTGTCCTCGACCACCATGCCGCTGTGGAGACTGCCATCGTCGAGTTCGACATCGACCGCCTGGTATTGGTCCGAGATCACTCGTGACGGGAACATGATCGACTCCAGCACCTCGCGGCGGCGGAACCGCTTGACCACGGTCGAGAGGTCCGGCCCTCCGCCACGGCCGATGTCGCCGAACACGTGACAGGCCGAGCACCGGGCGCGGTGGAACACCCGCTCGCCCTGCTCGGGGCTGTGGCGCTCGTAGGCCATCACGTCGTACTCCAGGTACTCGGCGAGTTCCTCGAAACTCATCTGGGCGAGGTCGCTCCTGCCCGGCTGGTCGCCCTCGACCTCGGTGATCAGGTCGGCGGCGCGCAGAGCGCGCTCGGCACGCTGCTGCTCCAGCCGTTCCTCGGCGGCGCTCCGCTCGTCGGCGGGGAACCGCGCCAGCACGTCGGTCCAGATCGCGTCGATGTACCCCTCCATGCTGGCGGCGCCGCGGAACTCGCGCGCCGCGTCGAACCAGGCCACGACCCGCCTGCGCAGTTCCGGTGTCCACCCCCGGTCCATCGCGCGCAGGCAGTAGGCGGTGTGGATCTGCTCCGCGTCCGGTCGTTCCGCCTCCAGGCGGTCGACCATCTTTGCCAGCGCTCCCTCCGGCTGAAGGTAGGCCAGCAGCCGCTCGAGCTGCCGGTTGGCGCGATCGTCGACGTGCGGGTAGCGGCCGAGCAGCATCGGGCCCAACCCGGAACGGGCGTCGGCACGGCCTGGCGCGTCCGGATCCTCGTCGCGGATGAAGGTGACTTCCAGCATGCGCAGGAAGTCGAGTTCTCCCTCAATGTCCAGGTCGGCCTGCGCCAACTGGAACAGCTTGCCCATCAGGAAGCCGTACTCCAGCTTGTGCTCCTGGCGGTAGATCACCGCCAGCAGGGCTTCGAAGACGCCGCGGGGACGTTGCGCCGGTCCGGACATGATCGCCGCATCGACCCAGTAGCCATGCGCGATGCGCAGGATCGCCTCGCGTGCGGCGTAACGCAGGAACCGGTCGTCGTGGTCGAGCAGGGCGTAGAGCGCTTCGGAGGTCGCGACCTTGAGCCCTCGGGTACGCGGATGAAGCCCCGACCGGGCCAGCGACTCGGCCGCACGCCGCGCCACCAGGGGGTCGGGATCCGCGAGTGCCGTGCGAAGCGGTTCCTGCACCTGCGCGAACGTGTAGGCGCCGAGGAGCGCCGCCGCCGCCGCGCGCACCATCGGCTCGTCGCTCGAAAGCAAGGCCGACGTCTCGTCCAGGGTCGGCTTTGGGCCTTGGACCTGGAGCAATTCCAGCGCGCGCTGGCGGTCGAGCGCTTCGCTGCCCGGATCGCGGACGATCCGCCACAGTTCAGGCGCCCAGGCATCGCCCGCCTCGGCCCGCGTGCTGAGAATCGCCTCCCTGCCCCATCCCGACCGCGGCATCGGCTGCCTCACGGCGCGCAGTGCGCCGGTCGCCTCGGGAGACGCGCCCGGCTGCTCGTAGGTCACGCGGTACAACCCGCCCGAAGTCCCCCGGCCGCCGGTGGCGAAGTAGAGCCAGCCGTCCGGCCCGACATCCATGTCGGTCACGTTGAGCGGCTCGCCGAGCACGAAGTCGTGCGCCTCGCCGGTCCAGGTGGCGCCGGCCCGCTCGGGGAACAGAACCCGGATGCGCCCCCGCGACCAGTCGCCCATGAAGTAGGCGCCCTGATACCGCTCAGGGTAGGCGTGGTGGTAGTAGAAGGCGACGCCGACCGGCGACCCGCGCCCAACATCGACGACCCCGGGCAGAGTGTCGATCTCGTAGAAGGCGAACTTCCCGGCGCCCGTGCGCCAGCCGTAGTCTCCGGCCGGAATCAGGTGAACGACCCTGGTCGGGCGGAACCACGGCAGGCCGCGGTCCCACTCCATGTCGGCCTCGTAGGCGAAGACCTCGCCGGCCGCCCCGATCGCCAGATCGAAGGGATTGCGCAGACCGCCGGACAGCCGTTCCCAGGTGTTCGTCTCCAGGTCGACCCGGTAGAGCGTGCCGCCTGGCGCCCGCAGGCTGTTGGCGTGGCCCCGGGGATCGAGGATGCGCGGCAGGAGCTGGTCCTCCTGCAGCTCGCGCAGCGCCGACGACTCCGCCAGCCGCACATCGGGACCGGAGTAGTTCCCGTACAGCAGGTAGAGCGCCCCGTCGGGACCGCGGGCGATCGTGTGCGGGCCGTGCTCCTGGATCCGGCCGGTCGCCCGGGCGATCCGTTCGACCTTGTCGACCCGGTCGTCGCCGTCGGTATCCCGCAACCGGTAGAGCCCGGTGTCCTCGACGGAGCCGTTGGAGCGCACATCGCCCTCGACGCCGGCGGCCTCGGCCAGCCGGCCGTCGCCGTTGGCGTGCACCAGCAGGTCGCCCGGCCCCATGACGTACAGACCGTGCGCCGTCTCGACCTGGGGCGTGATGTCGATCCTGCGGTCGTAAACGCCGTCGCCGTCGCTGTCCTCGAGCACCGCCAGGCCGTCGCCCTCGAGCGCCAGCAGCGGGCGGCCGGAGGCGTCGAAGGTCATGTTGACGACCGAGCCGAACAGCCCCGGCTCGGCTGCCGCCTCGACCTGGAATCCCTCCGCGGTGCGGAAGCGTCCGCCGGCGTAGTCGAGCCGCTCCCGGCGCGAGGCGTCGTGATCCGGCATCAACTCCTGGGCATTCGCCCCGGCGGCGAGCGCCGCCACAAGAACCGAAGCAAGAGTCAGACCGAGAGTCTGGGAGACGGCGTTGTTCATCGATGCAGGGTTGCGGAACCGGTCGCCTATCGTCGCAAACCTCTGATGAGGCGGCCTTCGTCCCGGTAGGTGCGCAGGATCCTCGCGACACTACTATCCCGAACACCTTGTCTTCGGGCGCTTCTCCTCCGTAGGATGACCGGGCTGTGCCCGACTCCCCCTGCACGATCGCTGTTCTGGCCACCCTCGACACGAAGGGCGGCGAAGCCTCGTACCTCGTGGATCGCATCGTCCGCGACTGGGGCTGCCGCGCGTTCGTCATCGACCTCGGCGTGCTCGGCGAGCCCGCACTCGGCGGAAGCTGGCTTCCCGACGTGAGCCGCCGCGAGGTCGCCAATGCCGGTGGCGAGAAGATCGGGGAACTGGTCCAGGCGGCTGACCGCAAGCGGGCGATCGCCGCGATGTCCGCCGGCGCCGAAGAGGTCGTCCGCCGAAGTTTCGGTCACGGCAGTTTCGACGCGATCGTCGGTCTGGGCGGTCAGGCCGGCACCGCGATGGCGACGACCGCGATGCGCGTGCTGCCCCTGGGCGTACCCAAGGTCATGGTGTCCACCGTGGCCGGCGGGGACGCCTCCGGCTACGTCGGCGTCAAGGACATCGTCATGGTGCCCTCGATCGTCGACCTCGACGGCATCAACCGGATCAGCCGCCAGGTCCTGAGCCGCACCGCCGCCGCGGTCTGCGCCATGGCCAAAGTCGAGATCGAGGGCGGCGATGACCGTCCTCTGATCGCGGCCTCCACGTTTCGCAGCGCCACCTCCTGCGTGGACGCCTGCCGACACAGGCTCGAGACCGAGGGGCTCGAGGTTCTCGTCTTCCACGCCACCGGCGCCGGCGGCCGCACGATGGAGAGCTTGATCGAGGGCGGTTTCGTGCGCGGCGTCCTCGACCTGACCACGACGGAGTGCGCGGATGAACTGGTCGGCGGCGTCCGCACCGCGGGTCCGTCCCGCCTGGAAGCCGCCGCCAAGACCGGCACCCCCGCCGTCGTCGTACCCGGCTGCCTGGACATGGTCAGCTTCTTCTCCCGGGACACCGTCCCGTCCGAGTTCGAGGGCCGCACCTTCCACCACGAGAGCGACAACATGACCCTGATGCGCACGTTGCCCAAGGAGTGCGCCGAGCTCGGTCAGGTCCTCGCCTCCAAGCTGAACGCCTCAACCGGCCCGGTGGAGGTCTACCTGCCGCTCGGCGGCGTCTCCACCCTCGCGGCGCCCGGCGGACCGTTCCACGACCCGGCGGCCGACGCCGCCCTGTTCACTGCCCTCCGCAAGAACCTGAGGCGGGCGGTGCCGGTCACCGAGGTCGACGTGAACATCAACGACCCGCGGTTCTCCCGCGCCGTCAGCGAGGCCATGCTGCGGCTGGTGCGCGACGCGAACTAGTGGACCTGGTCCACTGGGTGCGCCGGCCTTCTGGCCGGCATTCGGCGCGCAGCGCCGCCCTCCGGGAGTTCGGCGAGGTGTGCCGCTATCCCCGGTACAGCACTCGCTTCCCGAGCGGCTGAACGGGCCGGCAGTTGTTCGGATAGATCGCCGCGAACGCGTCGATCTGACCGGTGGAGAGCGAGGCCGACTCGGTAAAGATCGCCCAGGCGACGCCCTCGGTGCACGGCGGCATCGTGAGCGAGCCCCGGTATCGCCACATCGTTCTGCCGTCCGGGAGCAGCGCCGCCAGGTCGAGTTCGCCCGGAAGCGCGCGCGCCGACGAAGGATGGGCCGGAAGGTGAGCCCAGACCGGCGCCAGCGCGCCGTTCTCCTGGCCCTCTCTGAGGAGAACGCCGACGACCGCGGTCGAACCGCTGCCGTCCTGGTGTACCAGGTGCATCTCCAGGGGCAGCCGCACGCCCTCGACCGTGTGCTCGCCGCGATGGTGGAAGTGAAACTGCAGCAGCTCGTAGCGGACGCCGTCAAGCACGACGCCGCTGCCGGGCGCCGGGTTCACCTGGATGCTCTGCCCGGTGTTCTCGATCGTTGCGCCGGCCCGCCGGTAGTCGAACTCCACCGGCGGCAGGTCGGCTCTCCGGCCTCCCGTCAGGTCGATGGGAGACTGTTCGGCGCCCAGGGCGCACGTGCTGTACGCCCCGTCCAGCCGGCCCCACGCCGTCGGGCCGTTGTCCGCCTCGCAACCCCACGGCGCGCCCGCGCCGGACCGTTCACACATCGGCGTGGAAGATACACCGGCCGGCGCGGTTGTCTGACCGCTAAGGTACATTTCGCGCATGCGAAGCCAACCGCCTCGCGTTCGGTCCCGTAGACGGGCACTGGTCCGGCCAGGCATCCTCCTGGGCTTGCTGGGCCTCATGGTCCCGGCTGCAGGCCCCGCTGGCGCGGCCGCCTCGGACCCGACGGCGATCGAGCGCGGCGCGGCGATCTACCGCGAGGGGACCTGTCCCGTCTGCCACCACTGGGAGGGTCAGGGCAACCGTCGCGGGCCGGACCTGACGGACGACGACTGGCTCCACGGCGACGGTTCGCCGACGGCAGTCCGCAAGGCGATCGAGACCGGGTTCCGTCACGGCGCCGGCCGCCGTTTCCGCGGCAAGTACGAGATGTGGCCACTGGGCGGCATGGAGCTCGCCGACCGCGATGTCGGCGCTCTGTCCGCCTACGTGTGGTCGCTCCACCGCCGTCGCCGGGCCGCGGACACCCTGACCCGGGAGGTCGTCAGCCGCATCGCCTTCGGCTCCGGCGCCGATCTGGATTTCTGGGAGGCGCCTCCCGGATCGAACCGGCGCCGGCAGCAGGGCATCTACACCTCGCAGCGCTTCGGACCGCCGGGACGCCGCCTCCAGGTCATCCTCCTCGACACCCGCTACGACCGCGGACCGCTTTGGCGCGTGTCACCCGACGAAGCCCCGAACCGAGAAGTGCAGGGTATGGGGCCCTACCTTCCCAACGACCACGCACGCGCCCGCATGCTGAGCGAGGAGCAGTGGCACTGGCTCGAGGAGCGACTCCGCCAACCGGCCGACCTGCGCCTGCTCGTCACCAGCATTCCCGCGGTCATGGAGTTCACGGGCTGGGAGAGCTGGGCCAACATGCCGCTCGAACGGCAGCGGCTGCTCGACCTGATCCGGGACACTCGCGCCAGCGGCGTCCTCCTGCTCAGCGGCGACACGCCCTGGTCCGAGATCTCCCGCCTCGACGGAGAGATCTCGTACCCGCTCTGGGACATCACCTCGAGTTCGCTCAACCAGCGCGGCGCCGGCATCGGCCCCAACCGCCACCGCGTCGGCAGTCCGACCACGGCGCCGAACTTCGGCTACCTGGAGATCGACTGGACCGAAGCCGACCCGGCGATCCGGATCGAGCTGCGCAGCGTCGCCAACCGGAGTCTGCTGCGCCAGACCGTGCGGCTGTCGACGTTGCAGGTGAAGTAGGCGCGGCGCCGCCCCACCCTCCTCAGCTCGTTCGCAAACGATCCGACACCTCTCCGAGCACCTTGTTCAGATCGTCACGAGCTTCCGCCGGTGCATCCTCGCTTAGTTCCACGCCCACCCTGAACTTCAGGCCCAGGCCGGCGCCGGCGCTCAAGAGGTCGGGAAGCCGATCAGCCAAATCCTGGATTTCACTCGGTTCCAACAACGCGTCAGAAACGCGGACGCCCGTTACGGGCTGCGGCGTCGGAGCGTCCGTGGGTTTCGTGAGCTTGAGGGTGTTGGCGTTCTCGAAACTCGCGGAGGTACTTCCATCTGCGACAGTCAGCCAACGGCTCCGGACGGCGTTCGCGATGCCATCGCGAAGCAAACCCCAGGGCACCGGTTCTCCCCGTGCCTGCGACAACGCCTGCGACAGAGCCCAGCCGCTGGTCTCGCCGCCCGCCCAGGCGCCCGGAAGCTCGTCCTCCACCAGTGCTTGAGGCGTCAGATCATCTGGCGGCGGCAGCAGCACTGCACGCTCATCCAGCGCTCCGTACGGAACCTCCTCCTTCCACACCGAGGTCGGGCCGTTGCGCAGCCACACGAAGCCTTGTTCCACCGCCCGACAGATCGCCTCTTCAACCAGTTCCTCTGCGCAACCTGGAATGTCGAGCGTGTCTTCATATCCCTCGCGTTGCACTGCCACAGTGAAGCCGCCGCCGAAGTACTCCAGCAAGCTCTCGAATCTGGCCTCGCCGCCGTCTCCCGGCCACAGACCTGGCAACCTCCCCGGTTCCAGCAGGGACGGGGCGATGCGTTGGAGTTCGGCGCCCCCGGGCAGCACGACCTCAAGCGCAAGATCGTCTACGCACTCCGAATCCACCGGCTCTCGCCACCAGGTTCGGCAACTGCCGTCCGGCCGCGCCAGTCGGGCAACCAGGAGGCCGCGCTCCACGCCCTGCAGCACCGTCTCACGAACGATCTGCGGCCTCAGTACCTTGGGCAAATGCGGATAGCGGGCGAACGCGCCGGCAAGGTCCTTCACGAACCGTGCCTGCTCACCCTCCCGCCACAGGTCATACGGTCCGTCCGGGAGAAGCGCTTCAGCGTCGACCGGGGTCTCCCGGATTCGCGACCGCTCGTCGCTCTTGATCTCCGTGAACAGGGGACCCGCCGCCCCTGGCAGCTTGAACGCCTGTGAGTCGCCGTCGGTGTTCACGGTGACAACCACGCAGTACGCCTGCCGGACGGCGTCGGGAACCCGCACGCGTGCGTCTCGAAGCTGCCGATGGAGCCGTTCAGCCTGTATCGCATCGACCGTCTGCCCAGTGAGCTGGCCTTTCACGTCCTCCCAGCCGAGCAACGCGCGGATGCCGCCGCGGGCCGCCTCCAGGCCATCGCGCGACGGCACACCCAGAACTACCGCATTGCGATGAACACGCGGGCGGTCCTGGCTGGTGGTCTCGGCCAGATATCGCTTCGCCAGCGCGCTGGGCTTGCCGGATTCCGAGGCGGCATCCGGGCCCAGCACGACGTAGCGGAAGGCGCCATCGTCGCCTACATCCTTTGGGGACGCCGGCAACATGTGGACGGCGGCGCCGGCAGCGCGGGCGCCGTCCGTAAGTACTCTGGCTTGACGAACTGCCTCCTCGAGACGGGCCTCGACAGCCTGCGTCGACACGCGCTCCTTGCAAGCCTCGTCGTGCATCTGGCGCAGATTGGGACGATTGCCAAGCCGCCAGGACTTGGGCAGGCCCCCCTCTACGCCGTGAACATCGGCGCCGACATCCTCGTCGTCCAGGAACCAGGACAGTTCACGCCAGCGGGCTAGCCCCTTGCGGAGCATGATCTTGTCGGGACCGGCGGCGCCGACCATCCGCAGCAACTCCGGCGTCGAGGCCTTCCGGCCGATCGGCTGAGAGTAGAGGAAGACCGCCAGCACAGCCTGCTCCAACTCGCGGCTGGCCGCCAGGGCCGGCAGCTCCGCCTGAATCTGCCGCGCCTTGTCCAACTCGGCCTCCAGCAGCGTGACCCAGTCGGTTCTCGCACCTTCGCCGACCTCCGAACTCGCTACGCCGGCCAGTTCGCGCACGGCTTCCGAGATGCCTTCCGTCCCTTGAGCCGTCAGCAGCGCCGAAGGGCCTACCAGGGGACTCCCATCCCAGGGCTCGGCCTCACGCAACGCGGTCGCCAGAATGCGCAGAATGCCGCGCGTACGTTGGAAACCCGGAAGCTGCGTCCACCGGCTGTAGAACACGTCGGTCAGATCGGGATGAAATGGGAAGCTGTCCTCGAAACGGTCTTCTTCCGTCTTCCTGCTCTTGGCTGTCGTCTCGTCCAGGCCGGCCAGCTCCCGCACCGCCCCGATCGCCTGAGACCGCCACGACTCGGTGTCCCGCAACGCCTCCGGCTCGAAGAACCGTCGCCGCAGCACTTCCGCCACGTCCTTCCTTCCGACCGGCTGCACGCCCTCCTCTCGCTGCCGGCGGAACACGTCGAACAGATCGCCGATCAGCCGCTGGCCCTCGGCGCCCTGTTGCTTGGCGGGATCGGTAGCAAGGAGGGATGCGACCAGCGCCGCACGGTCCACCTTCGTTGTCGCCTGCACGAGGTACTGGAAGAAATCGATGATGCGATCCCGCCACACGGGGTCCTGGCCGGCCTTCTCCCGCGCGTACATCAGGACCTCGTCGACCAGAATGAGCGTTCCGAGGCCGCGCTCTTGCGGGCGCTCCAGCAACTTCACCAGCAAGGGCTCGGCCGGGGGCGTCTCACGCTCCTCGGCACTGCCCGCGCCGTGGATCGCCCGCAGGCCGTCATCGCCGCCGAGTTGATACGCAAGCACGCTCCACGGATGGCGCAGGGTGCGGGTCTCGCCACCTGGAGAACGTACACCCTCAATGCCGCGCTCGACGTCGATCTTGTCGAAGCACAACGCCGCCGTGTGCGCCCCCGGCAACTGGTGACCCGCGTGTTGCCGAAACTCACTCACCGCCGGCACGTCCGGCAGACCCTCCGGGTCCCGAAACAGGTGATAGAGCGTGATCAGCGTATGCGTCTTGCCGCCGCCGTAGGTCAGCTCCAACTGCCGCACCGCCTTGTCGCTTCGCCCCGCGAGCCTTGCCGCCACATCACGAACGAGCTCCCGCAACGCGTGCGTGGGATAGGTCAGCGCGAAGAACTTCTCCGGCTCTTCGTACACCGGCCGCTTGCCCCGCCTGAGCGTGACCTCATGCAGATCGGCGGCGAACTCCGCCAGCGAAAGCTCGCCTGAGCGCAGCTCTTCCTTCAGCCGGACGACTTCGTGCCAGGGTTTCGGACGTTGCCTGGTCATCGATTCCGCTCCTCCCACAACCGCACCCGGCGGTTCGCATCGTCGAAGACGCGCTCGTAGTTACCGCGAGTGATCGCATGACGCGCGTCCTCGCTCAAGCGCTCCCAGAGAGGCTCGTAGTCACGCCAAGTCTTGAGATACCGCTCGCGGCTCGCCGGGGCCACGGAGTCGGTGCCGAACAGGAACCGGTCGGGGTGGCGTTCCAGAAGCGCCGCCCAGGCGGCGAGCGAGGCTTCGTCCCGCACGATGTACTTCGCCACCTCGTCCCACGAAAGGTCGCAGTGGACGTGCGAGTACGCCTCGTCCGACAGTAGGCCGTCGAGCAACTGGACGTGGCCAGACGCCGGCCCGACGAAACGGCCGAGGCCGGTGTGCGCCCAGATGATCGTGACATCAGGGTGGGAGCGGAAGATCTCGCGGAGCAGCTCCAGGTGGACCGGCTCCTTCGCTCCCGTAGGCAGCACGGTGTCGATGTCGTTGTGGAGAATGACCGCCAAGCCCACTTCGCCCGCGAAGTCGAGCACGCGGTCCAACGCCGGATTTCGCAGACTGGCCGTGTGTCCCACAATCTTCGAGGTCACGAACTCCTTGTGGATGGAGAACTCGCCGATCCCCGAGAAGACGCCCGGGTACATCTCCAGCACCCGCCGGATGTGGTCCGCGGCGTACATGTCGGTCGGGTTGAAGCCCGTGATCATCGGATCGAAGCGTTCCTGCTCCGCCGGTGAGAGCGACTGGTACTGCTCGGCGATGATCGCGTCGACAAAGGAGTAGTAGTAGAGCGCCGCGTCCGAGTGCAGGTAGTAGTCCGGCGCCCGGTCGCCCGACTCGAAGTAGTCCCACTTCTGTTGCAGGGGGATGCCAAACACCGCCGCGCGACCGACCCGGTCGCCTGTCATCTCCAGAAAGTCGTTCAGGGTGATGCCGCGCTGAACGTAGTTCGCCAGGTGGAAGTGAGCGTCGTGGAACTCGGGCTGTGCCGGACCGGTCTGGGCGCCCGCGACCGCCGCGGCTAGCCACGCTCCCGCGAACACCAGCGCAGCGGCGGTCGGTTTCACCAGAACAGGCACATTCGTCTCCATTGACGCGGGAACGGACGGAGTTCGGAAGCGGCGTGCAAACCTACCGAAGAAGGTCAGCCGGCAGCCACATGGGCTTCCAACCGCCGAGCGAGGGCTGACCGCCGGCGCCGTACTTGCCACCGATGATGTCGGCCAGTCGATATCCCCGACCAATGCCGTGCAGGAAGCGGAACGTGTCACGGACGTTGCTCTTGCCGCTCGCGTTGGCGCCCACCAGCACGGTGAACGGCCCCATGCGCAGCGTCTCGTCCGCGAAGTTCTTGAAGTTCCGCAAGCGGAGCGAAGTGAGCATCGGGCGAACCTACAACATGCTCCGCTGCCGCGGCGCGGGCGCGGCGGCGCCACGGCCCTGGAGGTGGTTCTGGATCGACTCCAGGATCGACCGCTCTTCGGAGCCCTCGCCGGCGAGCTCGATTACCGCCTGGACCACCCGGGCGAACAGTTCGTGCCGCCAGAGCCCGCGGCCGGCCAGGTAGCGATCCACGCTCGTCTGCTCGCCGGTCTTCCAGAGCTGCATCAGGCGGTGAACGCAGTCGACCAGGGGCGGCGGCGCACCGTCCGCCGAGGGTTCGCCCAGATTCCGGCTGCGGCGGCGGTTCCAGGCCTTGAGCCGGGCCTCCGAAGCCGAACCGGCTGGCTCTGACCCGTCTTCGTCGCCATCTTCGTCCGAGACTGCGGCCGTAGAGGCGCCGCCGCGCACCAGCAGATCCAAGCCGCCAGCGAGTTCGGCGTCCGACAGATTGCAGGAGACGGCGTAGAGAATGCAGGCGCCCGCGGGCGCCGGATCCAGCCCGTAGTCGTGCCGGTGCAGAAGGTAGTAGGTCGTCAAGTCGTCGAGTTCCGCGACCGCTCGCGATTCGTCCGGCCCGCCCGCGAGCAGGCGACTGACCGCAAAGCCCACCACCATTCTCCGCACCTGGCGCAGGAACTCGGCGACCGACAGCAGTTCACCCTGGGCGTCGGCCTTCTTCACGACAGGGTGGCGGCTGAAGGCTTCAAGCGCCGGACCGGTCGCCGCCCAAACGAAGTCCGGGCCGCGAATTCCCGCGTCCCAGAACTGCCGCAGGCGATCGGTGACGTTGGAGCGCATCTCGGCCAGCACTCCGCCATCCCAGCCCGGCCGCGCAGCCGCCGGGCGGCGGCGGCAAACCAACCAGATCGATGAGGACAACGCCGCCGACGCCAGGGAACGCTGGCGCGTCGTCATCTCGGTCTGGATCGGCCAGGAGCCATCGACCACGAAACCGGCCCGGATCAGGGCGGAAACCAAGGTCTCCCAGGCATCGGGTTGCTTGTTGGCGAACACGATGACCAACCGCCCGTCATCCCGCAGCGCGTCGTGAAAGCGCTCGAAGGCCCGCGCCATGCCGTCCTCGTAGTTCTGCTTGGACGCGCGCCGGTCGCCGCCGAAGCGGGAAGCGTCGTCGATCAGTTCGCCGTCACCCTTCCCGCCGGAAGCCGCGGCGTCCCATTTCGGGCCAAGCACGCTGGCGAACTCGGCATCGGTCTCCGCCGACAGCCCGTACAGAGTCCGCCGCAACCAAACGAAGAAGAAGTCCATCAGGTCCGAGTAGGGAATGGCGTCGTAGTAGGGCGGATCGGTGCAAATGATGTCGGCGCCGTCGTCCTGCAGCGCAATCGCGCTCTGTGCGCGTATTTGCGGAGCTGACGCTGCAGCGAGCGCACCGAGCGCGTGACCCGTGTAGCGGGCTACCCAATCCGTCATGGCCTGAAAACCGCCTGAGGTCTCGGACAGTGGGTTGACTTCGCAGTAGTCCCACACCATGGGCAACGCGAAACGGGCGAAGGTGTTTCTGAGCTTCTCACCCGAGTTGTGCCAGGAACAGACGGAGCTGCTGTAGTCCGACAACTTGCTCAAGACGCAGGCCAAGTGCGCGGCCATCGCCTCCCGCCACTCCTCCGGATAGTCGTTCATCCTGGCTGAAGCGCTTCGAATCAACCGCACGAACATGCCCAGCGCCAACAGTTGCCGGTTCGTGAACAGCCTGCACCACCTGTCGAAGCCGTAGCGAGGTATCCGCATCCCGAGCGCCTTTTCGCTGGGCGTCGGCTCGTCCGGCAGGCCGAACGGAATCTCCCCGTACAGCGCCTGCAGCTCATCTTCACTCACCACCGCCGCATCGATCTCGGCATCGGTCGGCAGCCGATACTCCTTTCCCTGCTGACCGCCCACGACGACCGCCGTCATCCTCTCGCCAAGCCGTCCCGCACGCCCCTCGTTGCGGAGGTCGGCCATCGTCGCGATCGCTGAACAGCAAGGGCACTTGGCGCCGGTGCGGCTCATTGTCCCGGCGCCGAGCCGCCGGTCGTGCTCGCGCCGCCGGGCCGCGTTCCCCTCGCCTTCCGGCACTCCTTCCTCCAGCGCGAAGTCCACGCCCGAACCGTCTTCGCGCGGCGCCACCTGAAGCAGGATCCGCTTGCCGGGCTTCTTGCACAGCCAACGGGTCTTGAGCAACGGCAACTCCGCCCGGCAGTTCGCGCAACGGATGGTGCGCGCCCAGAGATAGGCGACCGTCGGCTTCGCCACCCAGCGCGGGTTCGCCTCGTTCTCGAGGTGGACCGAATCAAACTCCGCGTTCAGTGCCGCCACCGACACGTTGCCCTCATCGTCCGGTTCAAGCAGTCCCGGGGGCCGCGGTCGGAAGCGCCTCTCGGGGAATCGAACCTCGGCGTCCCGCTTACGCCGACCCTTCCGCCGCACGGGCTCGAACTCGGCGTAGGTCGGATAGCGCTCCGCCAACTCGCGCCGTGCCTCAGCCAGAACCCACCGCCCCCAAGCCCTCAAGTGCCATGGAAAGTCCGCGTTGGCGAAATGCGAGGCCGCGCCAATCCGAGAGGGAGCTTCGCCTGCCGAGCCCGCCTGCCGCAGCGTCGCTGGCCCGGCGCCCCGCTGAACCGACATCTCTTCACTCACCAGCGCGGCCGCGCGGATCTGCACCGGCTCGCCGTCCGAATGCCCCAACTCGCGCAACCTCTCGCGCAACGCGACCTTCTTCGTCACCCCCTGCGCCTTGAGGAACGCTTCAACGAAGCTCCGGTCGCGGACCGCGAACTCCGGCAGCGGCAGTTCCTTGCCCGCGAGCAGCCGAGGGTAGTGCAGCGTGCAGCGCAGAATGAACCAAGCCACCGGGTTGAGGTCCGACGCCGTGACCTCGCAGCCGAGCCGCATCGCCTCCAGCGGAATCGCCCCGCCGCCGGCGAATGGATCGAGCACCCGCGGCGCCCGCCCTCCGAACGCCTCCCTGACCTCGTGCCGCAGCTTCTCAAACTCTGGGTCGCTCTCACGGCCCCAGTGCAGGACGCCGCCCTCCGTCTCGTCCTTTAGCTTCCCGGCCGGCGTCTGCCGCTGGCGCACCTCGCCGGCAATTCGCGCCATCAACCGCCGCCGACCCTCCGCGTCCCCCGGGTCGGGCAGCAGCGTCGCCAGCAACACCGCCCGACAAGCCGCCAGCGGCCGCCTCGCCGGCCAGATGTGCAGCGTCGAGATATGTCCGTGCCGGACGTTCTTCTCGTGAACCGAGTCCAACGAGGTCTGGCGTAGCGGAAACGCCGCCTCGATCAGCCGGGTGTCAGGAGTCACATCGCTTCGGCCGCGATTGCGAGCCTCACCGCCACTCACTGCCGACGGCCTCCATAGTGCCAACGATCCCGGTCTTGTCCCTCACACGAACCTTGGTGAACCGGCTGCATGGCCGCCCATCGTAGCCCGGACCAGCGGCCTCGGCTCGCTCCCTCGCCCGGTTCTGGGGTACTCGCGAGGCCAAGGTGCCTCGGCTTCTTGCCCCTAGCAGCCCGTGGCAGAAGTGGCTTCGTGGCCCGAGGAGGCGGACCAGTCAGATGTGTGGTTCTACAGGGGACCAGCGGCGGCGGTAGATGTTGGATAGCAAGTGGATCGGGTTTGCGGGCCAGCTCAGGAAGATCCGCCGGTATAGCGCGACGAGTCGCGGCCAGACCCCTCCATGTTGACCGGCGAGGGCGTTGCGGGCTGCCGAAGCGCGGCCCTGGAGGCTCCGCGGCGTGCCGACTCCCACAAGCTCGCGCATCAGGAGCCCGAGGTTGCAGCCGCAGGCATGAATGTAGACGCGCTTGAGGACGTTCGAGCGACCGCGCAGGTGCAGCCGCCGCATGCCGCCGGTCTCGTACTGGTGAGCGAAAGGCCGTTCAAGCCGTTCCCCTCGCTGGCGCTGCATCCGCTTGCCCCGATTCCCCCGGATCCGCCGACGGTTCGCGTACACGATGGCCTGCAGGTCCTTCTTGCCCTTCCAACGACGACGACCACGGTCCGGCTCCGCGATGTAGCTGCGAAGGCCCAACTCGTCGATGGAGGCGAGAACGGCGTTGCTGTGGTAGCCCTTGTCGGCAACGATCTCCTGGATCGCGGCATCGTCCCCGATCGCCGATTCCACCTGCTCGAAGGTCTCCTCCAGCGTCTCGCCGAACGACTCCGTGTCCCCCTTCGATCCGCCCTGAATCGTCACTCCCAGGATCGTCCCGGACAAAAGGTCCACCGCCTGCTCCGCCTTGTACGCGAAGTGCGTGCGGCCGTCCTTCATCTTCGTGATCTCCGCGTCCGGGTCGTGCGGATTCGCCCACTCCGCGTTCGACAGCTTCTTCTTGCGCTTGCGGTCGAAACCGACCAACTCGGTCCGCGTCGGCGTCTCCACGCCCGACGCCTCCGCCAAACCCCGCACGAACTCGTCGTAGTCCTCCCCACTGTCAAGACGCACGATGCTCCGCAACGCCGCGTTCGCCTCCAGAGTCGTCGCGTCCATGCCCACCGTCTTGCCCGACACCAGACCCGACTCCGCCAGACGACCAAGCACCCACGAGAACACTCTGCTGTGAGTCTCCACGTCGACCAGCCGACGCGTACGCGAAATGGTCGAATGATCCGGCGCCGACTCGGTCACGCCCAACCCCAGGAACCGACGAATGCTCAGAGAGTCCTGAGCACGCCACGCCATCCCCCGCTCCGAGTCCAGACCCTCGAAGTAACCCAACAGCAGCAGACGAAAGTACCGGCCCGGACTAAGACTCGGACGGCCCATCCGCTCCGCATAGAACTGCGCGCACGCCGACTCCACCAACTCGTCGAAACCGCCGGCTTCCAGAATGCCGTTCAACCGCTCATAGAACGGGTGACCAGCGCTGCGAGGAAGATCCGCTCCCGCCACCCAAAGCGGCTCCTGACTACCACTGCGATCCGTCTTGCCCATAGCCATGACTGCATTCTATCGCAACCGCGCCGAATCGACTTCCACCACGGGCTGCTAGCCGCCCTTCACGGCTCGGCTACATCGCGGCCGTTCTCCGCACCCTCGGTCGCAGCATCGTGGTGGGTAATCGGGCCACACCAGATACCGGGCTTGTTCAAGGGTCTTCGCCTTGAGAGCCGGTTGGCGGCGCCGTCGACACACGCTCCCGACCCGTTACTTTCGATTCCGCCGCAGAACCTCGTGAACCGAACCAGAAGGCTGTGATCGCCGCCGTGGTCGAAGCGAGCCCGGAGAAGACGCCCAGAGCCAGCTCGGGCTTCTTGAGAACGACGAGCAGCCAGACCACCACGAAAGTCGCAGAGACGGCATACGTCCAGGTCATGATGTACGTCACATAGACGCGGACACGGCTCTTCCTGATTTCGTGTTCAAGTCGTGCCGGTACTTGCTGCTTCCCTGGTTCAGCGGCCGTCATATTGGAGTTGCCCCGTTTTCGTGGACAGTTTGTGTTTAGGGAATCAGGCTGCCTCTCGGCAGGTCTTTTCGAAGTTGACGGGTGACCGGTGGCCGATGCCGGAATGGCGACGATGCGGGTTGTACCAGCCCTCGATGTAGCGGAAGAGTTCGGCCTGCGCTTCGGCGTGATTTCGGAAGGTTGTCTGGTCGAGCAGTTCGCACTCGAGGCTGGCGAAGAAGCTCTCGGCCATGGCGTTGTCGTAGCAGTCTCCGACGGAACCCATCGAGAGCGCGATGCCGGCATCGCGGCAGCGGTTCCCGAACGCCAGGGAAGTGTACTGGCTGCCTCGGTCGGAGTGGTGGATCACACACTCGGGCCGGCGCTGGGCAATCGCCATCTCTAGGGCGCCGACCACGAGGTCGGTTGCCAGAGAGGAGTCCATGGCCCAGCCGACGATTCGCCGACTGAACACGTCCAGGACGATCGCCAGATAGAGGAAACCCGCAAGAGTCGGAACGTACGTGATGTCGGCCACCCACAGCCGGTCGGGAGCCTCGGCCACGAACTCCCGGTCAACCAGGTCCGGCGCCGGGCGGGCCGAGCGGGTGCGACGGGTTGTCGTCGGCCGCTTGCGGCGGCTGATGCCCGTCAGGCCGGACTCTCGCATCAGTCTGGCGACCCGCTTGCGGCTCACTGGGAAACCCTCGTCGGCCAGCTCAGCCTGAATCCTCGGCGCCCCATAGGTCCCGCGGCTGCGTTCGTGGATCGCCCGCACCCGCTCCGCGAGAGCGCTGTCCGACTTCTCCCTGTCCGACCGCGGCCGCTTCAACCAGGCGTAGTACCCGCTCGTGGAGACACCGAGCACACGGGCCATCGTCGTGATCCGGAACTCGGCCTGGTGCGCTCTCATGAACCTGAAAACCCCTTCGGGCCCGTCTCCCGAGCGAACCAGGCCGTTGCTTTTGCCAGAATCTCCCGCTCCTCGCGAAGCCGGCGTACCTCCCGGCGCAGCCGGCGCAACTCCTCGCGCTCCGCCGTCGTGCTGCCGTCGCTCCGGCGTCCCTCATCACGGTCCGCCTGGGCCACCCAGTTGCGGATCGACTGCGCTGACGCCTCGAACTCACGGGCTAGTTGGTCCGGGCTCCGCCCGGACCGGACCAGATCCACCATCTGCTGCCGGTACTCAGCCGGGTACCGACTCCTCTTTCTCGACATCGTGGATACCTCCTCCTACAAGGATGTAGTGTCCACGAAACCGGGGCAACCTCACAAAACGCCGGAGTTCAGTCATGGGAACGCCTCGCAGTTCGGCGCGGAACAAGTCACTCCAGGTGGTCGGCGCTCGATCTCCTGCGCCCCCTTCGTCCCACGTTCCCCATGGATCGCTCAGACTCAACCCGGGCATCACGAATTCCGCCATCTTCTCCGCCAGTGCGAGCGAACGATCGCCTCGTTCGAGGCGCCTGTTGATCTCGAAGCTCCCACTCCTCGCCTCATCCAGGTCGGTGCATGGAACAGGTCGCCAACTCTCTTGAACCAACTGCCACGCGGTAAGCCAAGGCTCTGCGAGGGCTTCTTCCCAGTTCCCCTTTCGAGACAGAAGCCGCCCCAAGCCGCGGCGGCTGGCACGATCGGCCAAGGGAAGGCGACGCCCCCAGTCAATTGTGGCCGGTTCCTCAAGTCGCTTCAGCGCGAAGTTCTGGACGCAGTGTGCCGCTCTCCGTTCGACCTCGCCAGACGGCTGATCTTGTGGTCTGGCTCCTTGGACGCCGTCCTCGACCCGTCCTCGAATCACCTCGAGTATTCGATCCAGCCACTGGTAGTCCCGGTGGAGCTTTCCCAGATGGCTGGCAAGCTGCGCCCGCCGAGTGTGGTCCTCCGGCCGAATCAGATGATCGAAGAGACTCCGGTCATCATCGGACACCTCGCTGAGCGGCGTCTCCGTGATCCGCTTGAGCAGCTCACGCACTCGTCGCTCGGTGAGCGTCACACCCCCATCCCCGAGCGTCTGAGTCTTCTCGAACAGATCGGCCCACCTTTCGAGCGTCGCCGCGAGTTCCCGGTGACCCTCCGCGGACGAGTACGGAATCGGCGTGAGACCGCGTCCCCTCCAGTCCGCGAGCGTCACTTCGTCGGCTTCCTCTCCCTTGCAGGCCACAAAGATGAACCGTTCCTTCAGGTCAGGAAACCGAGCGTCGTCGGCAGAGATCGCATCCAGCAGATAGCGAACCGGAGGATCGCCCACCGCGTAGCCCACGAGAACCAGATGGTAGATGCGGGCCGCGTCGTAGAGGAGGTCAGGCACCACTCGCCGCCGCAAGTAGAACTGCCCGAAGTCCTGGTCCGTCAAGATCATGTCGGGAAACGCGCTCCCCTCGGGACGAAGCGCGCCGTGGAGGTGTAGCACGCCATCGAAGGAAGGTCGCTGCGACATGGCTCCAAAGGAGTGACTCTCAAGGCAGCGTCCCATCTTCTCCGTCGCCTCTTCCAGCAGCAAGTCGAAGTTCGTGGTCAGGATCGCGGCTCCATCCCCACGACTGGAAAGTCGAACCAAGTCCCTGTGAATCGAGGCGTGACTGGGCGGCGGATCGGGCTGTAGAACATCGAGCACCGCCCGGCGCACCTGGCTATCTTCCCTGTGCTCACCGTCAATGCGGCGTTCGAGCATCCCGAGCACAACATCGAGTTGGTTCTCCTTGAAGTTCTTGACCTCGGCCTTCTGGTGCGCAGCAAGCGCAGGCACCCGCGGCAGTTCCGTTTTCCTACAGGCACATGCTTCAAGAAACGGCAACAGCGGATCCTTGAGCCGCCGGTAGACCTCAAGGACCAAGTCCTGGAAGCTCGGCAGGCAGGCAGGCCTCGGCATCGAGACACCCGCCCCGGCCAGGAAGAGCACCTTGCTCTGGCCATGCTCGAGCAGTAGCCGCTCCGGCAAGCGGGCGCACCCTTGGCCCAGCACGACATAGCTGACATTCGGGTCGGCGGGTGGCGGCACCTTCTCCGACTGCCCACCGAAGATCTCCCGGAACGTCTTTGCCGAAGGTGGCGCGGTCCCGCGCTCGTCGTTCCTGTCGTTCACGCTTCACTCCACCCCGCGTAACCAGGAAGATGTCTTGCCCGAAGCCCTCCGGCCGACTTCAAGGGCCGAACCGCCACGAGAGCGCAGAACGGGAACACCCTCATCGAAAACTCACTTCGCCCGAAGCCGGGTCGTAGGTCACCGCTACAACATCCCCCATCTCTGCACCGCTGATCGCCTCTCTCCTGAAGACCGGGACATTCGTCCCGTCATGCCGCGCCGAAGGAACCACCAGACCATCGAGCTCCAACTGCCGGGCTTCAGCACCGAGCCGATTGCAGAACGTGTAGTCGTTCGTTTGGACCAGATCGGGCCAATCCGTCACCTTTGCCCGCATGTCCTTCTCCCGCCCAGAGAACGTGCATGCCAACCGCTGGTAGTAGGCCTTTCGCGGAGCCTCCGGCCTTCCCGCGAAGCGCGGAAACCAGTACCTGATCTCCGCTTCCGCCGTTTCGGGCTCCAACGAACTGTAGAAGACCGGGAAGGTCCCGTCGGAGTACCTGGTCCGTCTTCGCAGCCTTCTCTTCGGCCTGAAGACAGCTTCGCAGAGTTCCTCAGCCGACGCCGCACCGCGAACCGCAGCCAAAGCCTCTCGCAACTCCGCCTCCGCTTCGGCATCGAGGCCAAGTTCGGTCAAGAGGTCGAGCCTGGGATCCCTCGCAAGCCGGAACACCCTGCGGCTGCCTCCGCGGGTAGGTACCTCATCGAGCAACGTCTACGTCCCGGCAACCTCGTCCACGTACTCTCTGACCAGAAGCAGATCTTCCATCGAACCGCCCACCATCAACGACATCGGCGACCTGCCTTCAAGAAGGTCGTGAGGCTCTCGCAGCCATTCGTTCTCGACTTCCAGGTCCCTGAAGAGCGAATGGAGAGACTCCCGGATTCGAAACAGGTGTGCTATGCGGTCCCGAACGTCACGTCCATGAAGCTCCTTCCGACCCGTCAGTACGGCGGCCGCATGCGCGGCGTCCCCGGGGCCGAAGCCGAGCAAGCCGGCGAGATCTTCCTGGTTCAGGCGCCAGAAGTCAGCCAACTTCGCGACGAACTGGACCGGACCTGGAGGCCGTGCAGGGGGGTCGAGAAGTGTGTCTTGACTCCGGGAACTTCCCGTCTCGGGTGGCGATCCCACTGAGGATCGACTCCTGATGCGCGGATCGCGAAAGAGCCCCAAGTACTTCCCTTTGCGGGGCGAGGCCGCCCCTGCAGCCCGGCCGCCACGCACGAGGGCCCTCAAAGTCCGTCGGCTTGACGTCGGTCGCTCTTTCTTCACGCCCATGACTGTCCGCGATGGTATCCGACCATCCGGCCGGAGCGGGGCAGAATACGGGCTCACGCCCACGACCAGGAGACCCCCATGACCGAAGAGCCACGCCAGTACTGGCTGATGAAGAGCGAGCCGGGCGCCTACTCGATCGACGACCTCGAACGGGACGGCACGACCTACTGGGACGGCGTGCGCAACTACCAGGCCCGGAACCTGATGCGGGACCGGATGCGGATCGGCGACGGGATTCTCTACTACCACTCGAACGCGAAGCCGATGGCCGTGGTCGGCCTGGCGCGGGTGTGCAGCGCGTCGTACCCGGACCCGACCCAGTTCGATCCGGACGATCCGCACTACGACGCGAAGTCGGACCCGGAGAATCCCCGCTGGTACCTGGTCGACATCGAGTTCGAACGCAAGTTCGACGAACCGGTGACCCTGGCCGAACTGCGCCAGCGCCCCGACCTCGAAGGGATGGCCCTCCTGCGCCGAGGCCAGCGCCTCTCGGTTCAGCCGGTCACGGCCCGGGAGTGGCGGATCGTCTGCCAGATGGGCGGAGTGGCCTCGGAGTAGCGCCAGCCCCGAATGCGGGCGAGACGCCCGCGTGCCATCCGTGCGCCCGATGACGGGCGCACGGAGTGGTTCGCGTGTGGCGCGGGTCGCGCCACACGGGTTCCCAGGTCAGATCGTTCTGCCGCACTAGTGCACGCTAGCGATACGCACGCTGCCGGAGCCGGTGTCGAGAACCACGGTCGCGGCGCCGTCGCCGACGACGAAACGCATCTCGCCCCGGCTCTTGTGCAACGTCTTGGTGATCGGCACGTCGACGTCGATGCCGCCGCTGCCGATGTCGATGTCGAACCGGGCCGACAGGTCATCGGGAACCAGCATGACGATGCCGCCCGAACCGGTGTCGACCAGGAAGCGGCCACTGCCCATCCGCTTCAGGGCCAGATGGACGCTGCCGCTTCCGGTGTCGACCACAGCGGCATCACACTCTGCCGACCCGACCGAGACACGGCCGCTGCCGGTGTCGATCACGAGCTTTTCGGCTTCCACGCCGTCGACCGTCACGCCACCGCTGCCGGTGTCGATCGCGACGATGTCCGCGACCACCTCGGTTACCGCCACCGAACCGCTGCCCGTATCGATCGAGAGCGCGCTGCCCTCGAAGCCGTCCAGGCTGGCCTTGCCGCTGCCGGTCTTGAGCGCCAGCCTGCCTCGCACGTCGCTCACCTCGACGCCGCCACTGCCGACGCCAATCTTCACGTCGCCGCTCAAGTCGGCCGCAGCGGCGCTACCGGCGCTCGTGTTGAGGTCCAGATCGGCGGCGACGTCGGACACATCGATGTCGCCCGCTCCCAACTCGACCTTCAACGCCCGGCCCTCCGGCACGCGAATCGTCACATCGGCCCACGCTTCCAGGCCGCTGCCCGTCCGCTCGATCCGGATGCGGCGGCCTGAGATGGAGCGCAGAATCTCGCCCAACAGACTCTCGGCGCCGCTCCTCTGAGCAGACCACAACTGCGCCCGGCGACGGCTGAACTCGGGGTACACGTATCTCCGCTCTTCGTCGACCGGGAACTCAACGGCCAACCGCGCCCGTGACCCCCGGGTGGATTCTTCGAGCTTGATGTTCCCAGGTACGCCGTCGGCGCCACGCACCGACACCTCGACCTCGAACTGACTACCGGTCGCGGGACCGATGTCCACCTTGCCGATCAGGCTGGAAACCGTGAGGGACTCGGCGTCGAAGCGGTAGCTCTCGTCGAACTCACCGAGGGCAGGCGCAGCCACCAGCACGGCCGCCGCCAGCACCGTTCCGATGCCCTGGCGCCGGTTTGACGAGCGGAGCATTCGGGAGGCAGTAGTGAAGTGGGAGTCCGACTCAGGGCTCGAGGTTCGGATCGTCATCGCTTTCTCCAGGTTCAGGGGCTAAGGGTTTCAGGCGCTCGACGCGCATCTCTCACCGATACACAACGCATATCGGCGCGGCGTGTTTCACCAAGCGGCGGCTGTTAGGGTTTCGCGTTGGACACGGGAGGACGTTTTCCAGATCATGGCCAGCTACAACATGAACCAGGTCAAGACCGGACTGAAGGTGATCGAGAGCGGCGAACCGAAAGCGATCATCGCCTGCGACTTCATCAAGCCCGGCAAGGGGCAGGCGTTCACGCGCGTCAAGATGCGCAACCTGCTGAGCGGACGGGTCAACGAGAAGACCCTCAAGCCCGGCGATCTGCTCGCGGGCGCCGATATCGTCGACTCATCGATGCAGTACCTCTACAGCGACGGCGAACACTGGTTCTTCATGAACCCCGACACCTACGAACAGGTCGAAGCGGACGCAACAGCCGTCGCCGACGCCGAGCAGTGGATCAAGGAAGAGGACATCTGCAGCGTGACGCTCTGGAACGGCCTTCCGATCCAGATCAAGGCGCCCAACTTCGTGATCCGGAAAATCGTCGAGACGGATCCCGGCCTCAAGGGCGACACCTCGGGCGGCGGCAGCAAGCCCGCCAAGCTCGAGACCGGCGCCACGGTCAAGGTCCCGCTGTTCATCCAGAACGGCGAACCGATCCGGGTCGACACCCGCACCGGGGAGTACGTTTCCCGCGCCAAGAGCTAGCGACCAGGGAGGGGCGCCACGTGACTGGCCGCGGCGCCGACTGGCGCCCCACCGCTACGCCTGAAGCCCTGCGCCGACGAGCGGCGATGCTGGCCGAACTGCGCGCCTTCTTCGCCGAACGGGATGTCCTCGAGGTCGAAACGCCGCTCCTGAGCGCCGAGACCACACTCGACCTGCATCTGGACAGCCTGGGTTCCGAGGTCGAAGCGCCGGGTGTCCCAAGCCGCAGGATGTACCTGCAGACCTCGCCGGAACTGGCCATGAAACGGCTCCTGGCCGCGAGTTCCGGCTCGATCTACCAGGTCTGCAAGGCGTTTCGCGGCGGTGAACGCGGCCGGTGGCACAACCCCGAGTTCACGATCCTCGAGTGGTACCGCGTCGGCTGGGACCACCACCGGCTGATGCGAGAGGTCGTGGCTCTGATCGAGACGCTTCTCACCGGTTCGCGGCGCCTCGAAGCAGCGGTCTACGCGAGCTACGCCGACCTGCTCAGGCAACACGCGGGAGTCGATCCGCACGACGCGCCGACCCGAACCCTGCGCCAGACCGTGGAAAGGTCACCTGCACACCAGAACACCGACGGTCTGGACCGCGACGACCTGCTCTCGCGGCTCTTCGTGGAACGGGTCGAGCCCCGCCTGGCGAGTAACCGCGTCACGGTGGTCTTCGACTATCCCGCCTCCCAGGCCGCGATGGCCCGGCTGAACGCCGGCGATCCGCGCACGGCGGAGCGCTTCGAGGCCTTCGTCGGTGACATCGAGCTGGCCAACGGCTACGGGGAACTGAGCGACCCGGCCGAGCAGCGGCAGCGCCTCGAACGCGACCTGGCGCGACGGCGGAAGGAGGGTCGGCCCCTGCCGCCGATGCCATCCCGGTTCCTGGCTGCCCTGGAGGCCGGGCTTCCGCGCTGTTCCGGCGTCGCGCTGGGCTTCGACAGACTGCTTGGACTCGACCTCGAGGCCCGCAAGATCGGCGAGCTGATCGCCTTCCCTATCGAACGCGCCTGACGCCGCCCTCGCTACGGCGCCGACCGGGCCGGCGCCGGCGCCGGCGCGACGGCGGCCGGACCAGGCGGCACCACTTCCAGCAGCTCGACCGCCGGTTGCTCATCGCAGAAGATCGTCGCCAACCGTCCGTAGACCCGCGGCGCCGCGCCCGCTCCCGGCGCCGGGAGGCCGAAGTGCCGACGCATCTCCGCGTCCGGTTCGATCTCGAGCAGACGGTGAGTGCTGATCCGGCGCAACCGGCTGTGCCGAATCAGGATGTGCCCGAGCGGCGTCCTCTCGCCCAGGATCTCGAGCCGTGCATCCGGGCCGGCGAACCGCAGATCGAAGAACATGATCCCGAACTGAACGACGCCGGACTCCGGTCGTGCTGCTCCACCGCCGTTCCCGCCGCTTCGGCGCAGGAGGATCTTGCGCGCGTAGTGGCGATCGGAGGCAACGCGATCCAGGACAACGACATCGACCGCACCGCCGTGGTGCGCCTCGAGGGTTACGGTCATGTGACTCTCATGGTCCAGCAGGCGCCGCTGCGGCTGGGGTACGCCATCGGCGGGCACAGCGACTGCCGGGGGCGCCTTCTCGCCGAACAAGTCGTACAGACCGCCGATGGTGTGGACGTGTCCGCTCACCTGCCTCGTCGGGGCAAGGACTCGGACCGTGGCCGGGAGTTCCGCGTCGCCCGTCCGCCTTCGACTTCGGTCGGATCGACGGCCGCTGCCGCCGCTTCGTGCGGACTCCAGCAGGCCGGAGCGCTCGACCTCGGACTCGAGCACCGAGCGACGCCAGCCCTCGATCTCGGCAGGCCAAACCCAGGACCTCTGTTCCAGGCTACGCGCCGCCCATGCTTCGAGCGCACGTCGGGGCACCAGGGCCTCGCTCGGCACGCCGAGGTCGGCGGCGACGCCCGCCACCAGGTCACGCAGCCCCTCCGCCAAGTGGGTCGACGATCGTTTTCGGGCACGTTCCAACCGCTTTGGAAGTTCGTGCTGGGGCAGGGTCGCAGCATCACGGAGCGCAGCCAGAAGGGAAGGTCCGTGTCGGCGCACCTGTTTCGCGCCGAGGCCCTTCACCGAAGCCAGATCCTCGCTGCTCCGCGGCAGCCGTCTGGCGATATCGACTACGGTTTCGTCCTTGAGCACGAAGCCGCGGGGAAGGTCACGCCCACGGGCCCGCTTCTCGCGCCACTCGCAGACCGCTCGCAACGACGCAAGCTGACTCCGGGACATTCCCGGACGCCGCAGTCGGCTGTACGACCATTCCGGGCTCAACCGCGCCTCGGAAGCGTGCAGCAGACGCCCGAACTCCTCCTCAGCCCACGCGTCGCGGCCCAGGTCGACCAGTTTGGCCTGCAACAGCTCGTGAGCGGGCAGGAGGTAGGCAACGTCGAGACCCGCGTACTGCACCTGTTCTTCGCTCAGCGGCCGCCGCAACCAATTGGACCGTTGCGCTCCCTTGGCCAGCTCGACCTCGAACAGGCTCGAGACCAGATGAACGTACCCCAGCGAACCCCCCAGGCCGCAAAGCATGGCCGCGACCTGACAGTCGAACAGCCGCTCGGGAGCGAAGCCGAAGGCGTACTGGAAGATCTCCAGGTCCTCGCTCGGCGAATGGAACACCTTGGTCACCGCGGGCGAACTGACCACCGCCGCAAGTGGGGAACTGTCCCTGATCGCCACCATGTCGACCAGGTAGCAGCCGGACGAGTCGGCGACCTGGATCAGGCCGAGACGGGGGAAGAAGGTCCTCTCGCGGATGAACTCCGTGTCCAGACCGACCGCCGGCTCGCGCAGCCAGCGGCGAGCGAGATCGACCAGGCGATCGTCACGGTCCACGACCTCGGGCGTCGGCGGCGGGGGGAGTCTCATCGGCAGGCAAACGACGGCCGGGCGACCGTCGGCCGGATGCTAGCGCGGCAGAACGACCGAAGGCCGGCGCTTCGCGCCGAACGTCTTGGGCTCCTGCCCTCGCCCAACATAGAATCACCCAGTCCTCGGGAGAACCGGATTAAGCCATGACCTTCAAGTCCGTACCCCTGATCGTCCTCGGGGGCAGCGACCGCCACCCGGCCTACATGCCTCCCGGCGGCAGCTCCAAGCATCCGCTCGCAGGCATCAAGGGCGTCGACGTGAAGATCGGCGGCAGGCCTCTCATCGAGGTCGTCATCGAGCGCATCCGTCAGGCGGACGCCTTCGATCCGATCTACGTCGCAGGCCCCGGACACGCCTACCGCTCGCTTGGGGACGGCATCTCGATCGATACGGACGGCGGCTTCGGCCGCAACATCCAGGTCGGCGTCGAAACCGCCCGCCGACTGCACGGCGACGGGCCGCTGGCGATCACCACCTGCGACATCGTCCCCGACCCCGGCGAGATGCGGACGGTGGTCGACGACTTCTGGGGCCACAGCCCGCTGGACTTCTTCTTCCCGATCATTCCCGCACCCCGGGACCCGGAACGGCTTGGTGCGTCCGAGTGGAAGCCGCGATACCACGTCAAGCCCGAGGGACTGTCTGCGCCAGTACCCGTACTGCCCGGTCATCTGGCGATCTTCGACTCCGCGGCGCTGCGCTGGAAGTTCATGTACCGGCTGATGGACCTCGCGTACCGTACACGCAACCGCCCGATCCTCTACCGCAACACCTACATGGCCCGACGCCTTCTGTGGATCATGCTGGTTCAGGACTTCATTCACCTGCTGAACCTCCGGCTGCCCACCTTCACCTGGGACACGCTGCTATCCGGCACGTGGGCCGCCCGGCGCCTCAAGGAGAAGGTCATCCAGCAGTCCGAACTCGAGCTCGCAATTCGCCGCATGTTCATCAAGCGCCGTCACCGCCGGAAGTACCCCGAACGCAGGGTCCGGATGCCGGTCATCGATGCGATGTCCCTGGCCCGCGACATCGACACCCAGGAAGAAGCCGTGGCCTTCGGGGCCGTGACTGCGTGAACGGGGCCGCCCGCGTCATCCGTACGGCGCTCCTGGCGGCGTCGCTTGGAGCGCCGGTCTCGGCCGAACCGCACCTGGTGCTGCTCTCGGTGGATACCCTGCGCGCGGACGCGGTCGGCGCCTACGGGGCCGAGGGCGCGAAGACACCGACGATCGACGCCCTCGCCGCCGCGGGAATGCTGTTCGAGGACGCCCAGACCACGATCGGCAAGACGGGACCCGCCTTCGCGTCGATCTTCACGTCGCTCTATCCGCCGACGCACGGCGCCCGCCGCAACGCGCAGCGGATGCGGAGCGATATCCCGGTTCTGGCCGAGCTCCTGGGCGAGGCCGGCTACGAGGCAGCGGCCTTCATCTCGAACTGGACGCTGCGAGCCAATCTGGTCGGCCTGAACCGAGGTTTCGACCACTACGACGAGGACTTCAACCAGGCCCGGAACGCGGGCGGCGTCACGGAACGGGACGCCGACGACATCGTCAAGGCCGCGGAGCGCTGGCTGCGTCGCCGCGCCGACGACGAGGAACGAAACGGGAGGCCGCTGTTCCTCTGGGTTCACTTCTCCGACCCCCACAGCCCTTACCTGGAGCGCGCCGGCTTCACGCCACCCCTGCCGCCAAGGGAGACGCGAACAGCCGGTTGGCAGAAGCGCTGGCGCTACCAGTCGGAGGTGAACTACGTCGACCACTGGCTCGGCAGGTTGTCCGAGGCGATCGAGGAGCGGCTGCCCGGGCCCCGCTTCACCCTGTTCCTGAGCGATCACGGCGAGAGCATGGGCGAGCACAGCTACTGGGGACACGGCAAGAACGTCCACTGGCCGAACACCCGCATCCCGATGATCCTCGCCGGCCCCGGACTACCAACCGGCCTGGAGGTCCAGGCGCCGGTCGGTGTCGTCGACGTGCTGCCGACGGTCCTGGAACTGCTCGGTATCGAAGCGCCCGACGGTCTCGAGGGACAGAGTCTGGCTCCAACCGGGAGGGAGACGCAGGCCGCTCAGCGGCCGCGGTACGTCATCGGCGACCGCCACACCGCGCTGTTCAACAAGTCGCGCCGCAACGCGCCCTACGAGAACCCCCTGCAGATCAGCATGGAGCTCGACGGCGCGAAGGTCCTGCACGACTTCTCGAAACGCCGGACCGTGTACTTCGACCTGACCGTCGATCCGCGCGAGGAGAATCCGCTCTCGGAGCCCCCCGTCGAGCTGGTCCCGCCCCTCGGCCGGCGCCTCGTGAACTGGTACCGCGCCCTGCCGAAGTACGAGGCCAAGAGCTCGGCCGTTCTCAACGAGGACGACATCAAGCAACTCAAGAGCCTCGGCTACATCGACAACTAAGGGCTCGGTTCTTCAGTTGCCGCCAGGCTACTGATGAACCGAGCCCGTCAGTCGCCGGGCGGCCATTGGTGGACAGAGTCCAGCCAATGGCCGCCCGGCCATTAGGCGTTGTCGGCGCTGACCAGAACGATGCAGTCCGCCAGCAGTCCGGTCGCGGTCTCGATCTCGCCCTGAGCCGGCAGCGTCGGCGCGATGCGGATGTTCCGGTCCTGCGGGTCGATGCCGTAGGGGAAGGTGGCGCCGGCGGGCGTCAGCTTGACCCCCGCTTCACCTGCCATCTCGACCACCGCGCGGGCGCAACCGGTCTCCGTGTCCAGGTTGACGAAGTAGCCCCCGCGAGGCCGACTCCACGAAGCGACTCCCAAGTCGCCCAGGCGCTCATCGAGCACCCGCAGCACGGCCTCGAACTTCGGCCGGATCAGGTCCGCGTGCCCCCTCATGTGATCGCGCACTGCCGAGACCGCGCCGTCGAAGAAGTGGGCGTGCGCGAGCTGGTTCAGCTTGTTCGGACCGATCGTCTGAATCGAGCGGAAGCCCCGGATCCAGTCGCCGTTTCTCGGACTCGCGGCCACCGCGGCCAGACCTGCGCCACCAAACGTGACCTTGGAAAACGACGTGACGATCAGGGCCCGGTCCTCGTTGCCGTGGGCCGCACAGCGGTCGTAGAGACTGGCCAGCCGATCCGGCTCACCGTCGAAGGCGTGCAGCGCGTAGGCGTCATCCCAGATGACCCGGAAGTCCGGCGCCGCGGTGCGCATGGAGGCAATCGCCTCGACCACGTCGTCCGAGTAGGTGACGCCGGTCGGGTTGCTGTAACGCGGCACGCAGAACATCCCCTTGACGTTCGGGTCCGAACCTGCGAGACGCGCGATCTCATCCACATCGGGGCCGTCCTCGCCCATGGCGACCTTGAGCATCTCGATGCCGTAGCGCTCGAGCAGGGCGAAGTGCCGGTCGTAGCCGGGACAGGGACAGAGGAACTTCACCGGCACAGCGCGGCCGCGCCCGCCCCAGGCTTCGCCGCCCGGAACGCCGACCAGCATCGCCTGCACGACCAGATCGTGCATCCACTGCAGACTGGCGTTGCCGCCGACGAAGACGAGTTCCGCATCCACTCCGAGAATCTCGCCGAAGAGGGCCCGCATCTCCGGCAGACCGCGGGGATCGCCGCCATAGTTCCGGCAGTCGGTGCCATCGGCGGCGGGACTGTCCTCCCGCGCGACTGCCCGCAGCAGACCGTGGGAGCGGGCGAGCTGCTCCGGCGACGGCTTGCCGCGGGTCATGTCGAGGCTGAGCCCGGCGGCCCGGGCCGCTTCATAGCGGGCCCGCGCGGCGGCGACCACAGCTAGATCCAACGTCGCCACGCCCCTACTCCCCCGCCGCGGCCGCGGCGTCGTAGGTGATCCGGTAGATCACGCCCCGCAGGTCGTCGGAGACGAGCAGCGACCCGTCCGCGCGCTCCATCACATCGACCGGCCGGCCCCACGAATCCTCGCCCTGGAGCCAACCGGTGGCGAACTCCTCATACTCCGTAGCCTCACCGTCGTCGTCGACGTGGACAACCATCACCCGGTAACCGATCTTCTCGCTGCGGTTCCAGGAACCGTGCTCGGCGATGAAGATCTGTCCCTGATACCGCGCGGGAAAGGCGCTTCCCCGGTAGAAGCGCATGCCCACGGCGGCCACGTGCGGGTCCAGGTCCATTGCCGGCGGCACGAGTTGGCTGCAGGGTCGCTGGTCCCCGAAGTCGGGGTCGGCGATGTCCTGGCCGTGGCAGTACGGATAGCCGAAGTGCTGGCCGTCCTCGGTCAGCACGTTCAGTTCGTCCGGCGGGACTTCGTCGCCCAGCATGTCCCGGCCATTGTCCGTGAACCACAGTTCCTGGGTGCCGGGCCGCCAGTCGAAACCGACCGTGTTTCGCACGCCGCGCGCCACGACCTCGTAGCCCCCGTCGTCGTCCAGGCGCAGGATGGCGGCGAAGGGGTCGCCCTCGTCGCAGATGTTGCAGGGCGCGCCGACCGGAACGTAGAGCTTTCCGTCAGGACCGAAGCGGATGAACTTCCAGCCGTGGTGTCTCTTGTCCGGCAGGTCGGCGGTGACGACGACCGGCGCCGGCGGCGCTTCGAGGCGGCTCTCGATGTCGTCATAGCGGAGCACGCGGCTGATCTCGGCCACGTAGAGGTCGCCGTCGTGGAACGCGACGCCGTTTGGCCAGTTCAAATCGGCGCCGATCCGGTGCCGCTCCTCCGCCACGCCGTCGCCGTCGCGATCGATGACCGCATGGACCACGCCCCCGCCACGGCGTCCGGTGCCGACGAACACCGTTCCGGACGGACTCTGCGCCAAGGACCTGGCATTGTCGACCTCCGCCGCGAACACGTCGACCGAGAACCCGGCTGGGAGCTCGATCTTGTTCAGACGAAGCTCCTCGTCATCGACCGCGAACACGGTCCCGGCGACAAGCGCGATGGCCATGAAGAGCGCGGAGAAACGAAACACAACGCGCGGATCATAGCAACGGCCGGCGGCGACGACCGTGCCCAACGGCCCCGCACCGCTACCGCCGGCAACTGTCGGGGAAGGCCTTGTCGTCGGTTATGGCGGGCGCCGGCCGCCCGGGCTCGTTCCGGTACTCCTTGGCGGCGCCCGTAGCCGTGTCTGTTACCCGGATCACGTACCCAACGTCAGTCGTTGAAGCGCCGTAGACCCAGTGATGCCCGTTGACCGCGCAGCCGTCGAGCACCTTGATCAGGATCTCCCAGTTGTCCAGATCGTAGAACTGAAACAAGCCCGCGTCGTTCGTCGCCATCGGAACCGCGAAGGCCGAACCGCTCCCACCGTCGCCAGTCCACCACTCCGCTTTCAACTCGTACCGATGGTTGTGCAGGCAGAGCGTCTCCGCCGCCGGTTCACAGGTTCCGTCACGGGGTGGCGGCGGCTCGGGGTCCGGCGGTGGTGGCGGTGGTGGCGGCGGAGGCTCGGGGTCCGGCGGAGGCTCGGGGTCCGGTGGTGGTGGTGGCGGCGGCGGCGGCGGAGGAGGAGGTGGCGGCGCAGAGCCCGTGTATCCAATGCGGTAGATCGATCCCTGCCGGTCGTCCGAGACCAGCAACGAACCATCGTCCCGCACCATGACATCGACCGGCCGCCCCCAGGCCGTGTCACCTTGGAGCCACCCGGTGGCGAACTCCTCGTACTCCGTCGGCTGCCCGTTCCCGTTCAGATGCACCACCATCACCCGGTAACCGATCGGATCGGTGCGATTCCACGACCCGTGCTCGGCGATGAAGATCTGGCCGCGATAGCGCTGCGGGAACATCTCCCCGCTGTAGAACCGCATCCCGAGCGCCGCCACGTGCGGACCGAGTTTCTGGATTGGGGGCTGGAACTCGGAGCAGGGACGTTCAGAGCCGTAGGTTGGATCGGCGATGCCCTGGCCGTGGCAGAAGGGATAGCCGAAGTGCTGGCCGTTCGAGGTCAGGACGTTGAGCTCGTCCGGAGGTTCCTCGTCTCCCAACCAATCGCGGCCGTTCTCGGTGAACCACAACTGGCCCGTGCCGGGATGCCAGTCGAAGCCGACCGTGTTCCGCACCCCGCGCGCGACGATGTCGTAGCTGCCGTCGGTGGCCAAGCGCAGAATGGAAGCGTAGGGATCGCCCTCGTCGCAGATGTTGCACGGCGCTCCCACCGGAACGTAGAGCCGGCCGTCGGGCCCGAAGCGGATGAACTTCCAGCCGTGGCTCGTACTCGTGGGCAAGGCGGCGGTGACCACGACCGGCTGCGGAGGAGAACCCAGCCGGCTCTCGATCTCGTCGTAGCGGAGGATGCGGCTGATCTCGGCCACGTAGAGGGCGCCGCCGCGAAACGCCACGCCGTTCGGTGAGTTCAAACCCGACGCCAGTCGCAGCGTCTGGTCGGCGTCACCGTCGTTGTCGGAGTCGATCACCGCGTACACCGCGCCCGTGCTCCGGGTGCCGACGAAGACCGTGCCGCCGGGGCTCTGCGCAAGCGACCGGGCGCCCGGAACATCGTCCGCGAAGAGGCTGATCGAGAACCCGTCCGGCAGCTCGATCTGGGACAGGGAAGGGCCCTGGGCGACACCCGGGCCGGCCCCGATCAGCCAAGCCGCCAGGGCGAGTGGAAAGCGCAGCCGGGGGGCAGTTGGCAGCAAGCGAACCACAGCCCCTCAAGCTACCAGAGCATGACCGCGACACCGGCCACGATCACGCCAACGGTCAACACCTTGCGGACGGTAAGAGGCTCGGCGAAGAACAGGCGGCCGAGGACGAGCGCCAGCGACGACCCGATACCCCGCTTCACCGTCTCCACGAAGCCCACCCAGGCGTGCTGGAGGGAGAGCAACTGGAGTGCCTGCGCCAACGCTCCGATGACGACCGCGGTCAGCAGCAACAGCCAGATTCGGACTCCGACGCCGGGCCCGACTCGTCCGCGCCGGCCGGGCACTTTCCTGTAGCCCTGAACTACGACCACGACGACGGAAAGGCCGACGCCCAGGTGCATGACCAGGCCGTGGAAAGCAGCGTTCGAGGCCTCGGTGGCCAGCTTGTCGAGCGGCAGCGCGGTCGCCCAAAGGAAGGCGACCAGGATCATCCACCACGCGCCCGCCCCCAGCGTCCACGGCCGTCTCCGGTCGCCGGAGCGCTCGCCCAGTTGCAGCGCGAGGGCGCCGCATACGACCATCGCGATACCCAGCCACTCGCGCGCGCCGGGCAGTTCGCCGAGCAGCGGGATCCCGAGCAGGCCGGTGAACACCGGCGTCAGCGACAGCAGGGGAATCACGGCGCTCAGGCCCGCGAGCCGTACCGAACGCAGGAACCCGTAGTTCGCGCCCAGGTTGCAGGCGACGGACAACAGCCCCGGCCAGACGTACGCCGCAGTGACGCCCGGCGGCGGCTGCACTGCCACCCAGACGCCGTACAGAGGCACCGCCCCCAGCGCCAGAACCATGACCAGGAAGGCGTCGCTCAGCCGTCCGGTCAGCTTCTTGCGCAGCAGGTCGAACAACGAGAAGCACAGCGTCGCGCCGACGACCAGGACAATGCCGAGCACCGAAACCATGCACAGCATTCAACCATGCCGCAGGATTCAGTCTTCCGCCGTAGAAGCCGGTCGCCTCGGAGGCGGCCCTTGCGCCGGGTGAGTTCGCGAGCCTTGCGCGCCGCCTCCCGTGCCCTGACCGCTTCGACCACCTCTTTCACTCTCCCCCGCCAGGCAGGTAGGCCCGGGCGCCACGCGTCAGGTGTACAATCCCGCCGCCCGTGACCGCGCCCGAATCACCACCCGTCGATCCTCCGCCGGGGTCCGCCGCCTCCGGCGGGTTGCTGGCCGGCCGTCGCGGCCTGATCGTCGGCACAGCCAACAAGCGCTCGCTGGCCTGGGGAATCGGCCAGCGCGCCCACAACGAGGGTGCGGAGCTGGCCTTCACCTTCCAGGGTGACGCGCTGGAGCGCCGGGTCCGGCCGCTGGCCGAGAGCATCGGTTCCACGATCGTCGAGCCGCTCGACGTCACCGACGACGGTCAGATCGACGCCGTGTTCGCCACTCTCGCGGAGCGGTGGGGCCGCCTGGACTTTCTGGTCCATTCGGTGGCCTTCGCCAACCGGGAGGACCTGCTCGGCCGCACGGTCGACACCTCGCGCGCCGGCTTCGCCACCGCGCTCGACATCAGTTGCTACTCCCTGATCGCCCTCGCCCGCGCCGCCGAACCGCTGATGACCGGCGGCGGCAGCATGATCGCGATGACCTACTACGGGGCCACCAAGGCGACACCCAACTACAACGTGATGGGCATCGCCAAGGCGGCGCTCGAGGCCTCGATCCGCTACCTCGCGGTCGACCTGGGCCCGAAGAACATCCGCGTCCACGGCATTTCCGCCGGCCCGGTGAGGACGCTGGCGGCCTCAGGGGTCGCCGGCATGCGCGGCATGCTGAAGATCATGCCGGAACGAGCCCCACTCGGCCGCAACATCACGATCGACGATGTCGGCGCCACGGCCGCCTATCTGCTGTCCGATCTCAGCGCGGGAACCACCGGCGGCATCCACTTCGTCGACGCCGGGTTCAACATCACTGCGATGCGGCATCCGGATCAGGGAGCGAAGAGTAAATAGGCCACACCGCCGGACCGCGACCTGGCGCGGCTGCCCGAAACCCTGTCACTCCTCTATCCGTAAACCGGAGCAGGGCGGAGCGGCACGCTCCTCATTGAAGTGTGTGACGTCAACTGACTACCTCCCCAGTGGACACCAGCACGCCGTTCCGCCCTTCTCAAACACACATCGAGCGCCGGCCCGAAACTTGCAGTCTCGTCTCTCCGCCCTTCATAGGAGAAACGATGATCACGACCCGCCGTCACCTGTACAGGACACTAACCGTCGCCGCCGCACTGGCCGCCTTGCTGACCGCGGCCGGCTCGCCCGTCGCGGCGCAGAAGCCGCGCTTCGAGATCACGCCCTACTACGGTCACAGCTTCTTCGGCAGCTTCGAGATCGACGACCACGAGTTCGGGCGCCTCGACCTGGAACTCGACGACACCACTGTGCAGGGACTGATCGTCGGCTTCCCGGTCCGCCGGAATCTCCACCTCGAGCTGTTCGTCAACGAGCAGCACACGAGCTTCGGACTCGACGAAGGCCCCTTCCTCGGCGCCGCGGACCTGGGCCCGATGGACGTCTCCTACTACCACGCCGGCGTGACCTGGACCGCCCCCGTCGGCCAGGTGCGTCCCTTCGCGTCCTTCAGCGCCGGCATCACGAGGCTGGCGCCCGACAGCGACTTTCTGCCCGAGACCGAGAACCGCTTCTCCGTAGGGCTCGGCGGCGGAACCAAGATCTTCTTTACCGAGCACTTCGGCCTGCGACTGGAGGCTCGACTGCTGGTCACCAGCACCGGCGACGAAGACCTGTGCTGCTACGACTGCTGCTACGAGGCGGAGCGCGACGACCTGTTCCAGGGCATTGTGAGCGCCGGGTTCATCTTCGCGTTCTAGAGCGACGCTAACCAACCCCCGCCAAGTCCGACGACGCCCGCCGGGCGGCCGCCGCGAGCAGGGCGCCACCGACGAAGATCGCTTCCTCGGCGGGTGCGAAGTACGGCGTGTGGGCGCCGACGACCGGGTTGCCGGGCAGCCGGGCGCCGACCCGGATGAAGCAGCCTGGAATGCGCTCCTGGTAGAAGGCGAAGTCCTCGCCGCCCATGTTGGCGACCGGCAACGGCTTGACCGCCTCAGCGCCGATCACGGACGCCGCGGCTTCGCGCGCCCAGGCCGCGGCGCGCTCGTCGTTCAGCACGGCCGGCGTACCCTGCAGCATCCGCACCCTGGCCTCCAGGCGACACGCTGCGGCGATCGATTCCGCGACGTGCCTGACTTCGTCCGCGAGCAGTTGACGCACCCCCGGGTCGAGCGAGCGCAGCGTGCCCTTGAGCACGGCCCGCTCCGGGATCACGTTGTGGGCCGAGCCTGCTTCCAGAACGCCGACGGTGACCACCGCCGGCTGGTCGGGCGGCGCCCGCCGGCTCACAACCGTCTGCAGGGCTGAAACCACCTGCGCCGCGCCGACGATCGGATCCAGACCCTGGTGGGGCCTGGCGCCGTGAGCGCCCTTTCCCAGAAGCTCGACCTCGAAGCGGTCCGCCGCGGCGCCCACCGCGCCCGCCTGGATCATTGCCTGGCCGATCTCGAAGGTCAGGTCGACGTGGGCGCCGAAGATCGCCGACACATCGTCCAGGACCCCGGTCGCCAGCACGGCTGCCGCGCCCTCGCCGGTCTCCTCCGCGGGCTGGAGCACGAGCAACACATCGCCGGCAGCGGGCTCGGCCTGGAGCAGGCGTGCCGCGGCGACCGTCCATGAAGCGTGCACGTCGTGCCCGCAGGCGTGCATCACGCCGTCGTTGCGGGAGGCGAACGGCAGGCCGGTGTCCTCCAGGATCGGCAACGCGTCGATGTCGCCGCGCACCGCGACGGTGGGTGCGCCGGGCTCGCGGCCGGGAATCCGGCCCACCACGCCCGTGCCGGCCACACGTGTGACGTCGCGAACGCCAAGCCCCTGCAGCGTCTCTTCAAGGCGCCGAGCGGTGCGCTCCTCCTGCAGCGAGAGCTCGGGATCGGCGTGGAGCGCGCGGCGCAGACCGACCAGTTCGGCCGTCTCGCCGGCGCTGTAGAGGCCGGCGACGGCGGCCGGAAGCCGGAGCATTGCGGCTTCGGCGCCGGTCATTGCGGCAGCGCCACCCCCGACAGCCAACCGGACCAGGCGCTCCAGGACGCGAACGCCACGCCGCCGGGGCCAACGCTGCAACCGATCGGCGAGCCGTCAGGCGCCCTGAGCGGCCGCGGCAAGGCAACGGACCGTGGGTCGTCGAGGAAGCGTCCGATCAGCCACGCCGCATGGGATCGGTGATCCCGCTCGGCCGCATCCGGACCGCCAACCGGCCCCGGATTGGCCTCCAGCCAATCGCGCAGTCCAACCACCACCGCGAGCGCCTCGGCGCGCACCTGCTGAGAGGCGGCGGAGACGACCGGCCCGGAAGCAAGCAGGTTGGTCGGTACGCTCGACGGCGCGCCTCCGGCTGGCGTTCCGGACGCCAGCGCCAGCAGCCGGCGCAACAGGGCCGTGTCCACCGCGCGGCCGACCTCCCCAGCCAGCCCGGGCAGGGGATCCTCGCGCCAGGTCGCCCCGAGCAAACGGTCGAGGATCCCGGTCAGGCCGGGCTGCTCCGCGTCACGGGCGCGGTGATCGACAAGCCGGGTGGCGCGTGCATCGTCGAGGATCATCCCGAAGGTCAGGTCCGCGGCCATCTCCGCCGCCGCCACCGGGTCGAACGCGGGACCTGCGCGCGAGGGCAGATTCTCCCGTCCGCGGCCGCGGCCGGGCGAGGGCGGCGGGATCAGATCCAGGATCCGCTGCGGCAGGGTCAGTTCGACCGGATCGACCGTCGACAGCAACGCGTCGAGAGCATCGAGTTGCATCGCCGGCGGCAGCAGTGACACCGGCGCCCGACCGTCACCCCGCACGGCGTAGCTGTAGTCGACGCCGCCCACGACCTTCGCCGCCGCCTCGAGCTGGTAGCGGTGCAGCAGGTAGAGCGGCGCGAGCACATCCTCGAGCCCTGACAGCGGCTCGCCGACGCGGATGCTCTGTTCGGAGAACCCGTCGAGGGCGGCTCGGCGCACCGACAGGACGCGCCGCAGTTCGCCGGCCGCCGAGCGGCCGTTGTCCCAGAGGTGCGCCAGTGGATGGGCGCCGCCAACCGGCCGCGCGTCCTCGTCGCTGATGAAGTGAAGGCCGGCGTCAAGCGTCTGGCGGAGGACGCCGTCGAGTTCCGCCGCCTCGTCCGCGCCTTCGGCGAAGTCGGCGTAGCCGTAGCGGATCGCCTGTTTGTCCCAGGCGCCGATGCCCACATCGTAGGCGGCGCTCAGGTCGATCGTGCCGTCCTCGCGAAGCTCGGCCAGGGGATGGGGGTAGTCCATCACCGACTCGCGGCCCTCCGGCCCGTCTACGCTGGAGGCGAAGTTGTGGACCAGGCCGATGGTGTGACCCACTTCGTGCGCGGAGAGCTGGCGCAACCGCGCGAGCGCCATCTCGCTCAGCGCGTCGGTCGACGAATCGGCATCCTCGAAGGGCGACAGCAGGCCCTGGGCGATCAGGAAGTCCTGGCGCACCCGCAGCGAACCGAGCGTCACGTGACCCTTCAGGATTTCGCCGGTGCGCGGGTCCGTGACCGAACTGCCGTAGGACCAGCCGCGCGTCGATCGGTGGACCCACTGGATCACGTTGTAGCGGATGTCGAGCGGGTCCGCCCCTTCGGGCATCAGCTCAACTCGAAACGCATCGACGTACCCCGCCGCCTCGAAGGCCTCGTTCCACCACCGGGCGCCGTCGAGCAGTGCCGACCGGATCGGCTCCGGAGCACCCCGGTCAAGGTAGTAGACGATCGGTTCGACGGCCTCGCTCCGGGCCGCGCCCGGGTTCCGCTTCTGCAACCGGTGGCGGACGATGTAGCTCGTCTCGAGGGGCGCGTCGATCGGCGTCGCATAGTCCAGGTATCTCGTCGTGATGTAGCCGGAGCGCGGGTCCGCCCGGCGGGGCTCGTATCCCGGCTCGGGAAGCGCAACGAAGGAGTGCCGCACCCGCACCGTCACGGCGTCGGGCGAGGGAGCAACCTGGCTCACCCACCGGCCCGGGCCGCGGTCGGTTGAGCGCAGCACGAAGGTTTGCGTACCCTCGAGCTCGGTGTTGCGCGGCAACGCGGCGACGCCGGCGCGATGGATCGCCGACCGCGACGCATCCAACTGGTAGCTGCCCTGGCCGCTCCGCTGAAGCCTCGCCGCCACGCCGTGCGCGTCGCGAAGCACGAAGTCGGTGGCCTCCACCAGGACTGTGCCGTCTTCGTCCTCGGCCGCGACCTTGAAGCCCCAGAGCACGGAACGGGCGAAAGCGTCGGCCACCGCGCGGCGCTCGTCCTCGTTGTCGCTAAGCGCCCGGTAGCGCGTGTTCTGCTGCACCAGCAGCACCTTCGGCCCGACCCGCTCGAAGCGGGCCAGGTGAGTACGGCCGAGTTGCCCGCGGTCGAGCCCGATGTCGTTCGATCCCAGCCCCGCCGACAGCGACTCGATGTAGAGCAGATCCGCGTCGAAAGCGTCGATGCGCAGGAAGAGTCTGCCGCCGCGGCGGTCCCAGAACAGGTCGAGGAATCCGGCCAGGTGCTCGTAGCCGTCGGTGGCCTCCGCCACCGGGGGCGGTTCCTCCGGCTGCTTCTTCTGCTCGTCCTGCGCGGGAAGCGCCTGTGCCCAGAGCCCCAGCGCCAGAGCCACGACCAGCGGCAGGGCCCCGTTCGCCGCCGACGAGCGCGACCAGGCGTGCCGGCCGGCCGGCTGTCGAATCACGAAGCGGCCCGCACGGGCGCCGGCTCGCTCTTCTCGATCAGTGCCGTCAGCGACTTGTGGTCCGGTTTGGCGAGTTCCCGCACCCGTTCCCGGTCGACCGCGGCAACGATGATCTCGCCCACCTCGGTGTTCGCGCTCTCGAAGATACCGAGGTCGATCATCCGCCGGGTCTGGTGCTGGTTGTCGTCGGTGGGACTGACGTAGTGCACCCACACGGCGTTGTAGCGGTGGATCAGGAAGACGTGAATCAACGCCATCAGACGCCGGCGTCTCAGATCGAGGTCGAACGTGTTCTGGTCGCGCACCGAGAGGATCATCCGCTCGCGGCGGTCCCGGATCGGCGCGAAGACCACGTTCGCGGCCTTCGTTCCGGCGTCTCCGCCCAGGGGCAGAACCCGCAGTTCCAACAGCTCGGAACCGGCAACGTGGGGCCGCAGCTCCACCCGCAGGGTTTCCTCGATGCCGTACTTGTCGCGCCAGAGCTCGAGCCACTCCTCGAGCAGCCGCGGCGGCACTTCCGTCTGCACCAGATGCTGGACGTTGGTCGATCCCTTGCCCATCGCCTTGGTCGTCGCGGTATGGCCGGTCGAAGCCGAGAGCGCGCCGTCGAGCCGGGCGCCGCCCACCAGGGCCTGCGGCGTGCGGTAGGGCGACGCCACCAGGCGCAGCCTGCGCTGGAGCCGGGCCAGGGCCAGCATGCCGTCCTCGCGCAGGGCGGTGGCGAAGTCCTCGGCCGCCAGACCGTCGATCTGGTGGCCGCCGTAGGTGATGAAGTTGAACACGAAGCCGAGCTTGCCGAGTTCCTCGGGGAAGGCCCTCATCTCGTCGTCGTTCATGCCGGTCGTGTCCCAGTTGAAGGACGGCGACAGGTTGTAGGCCAGCAACTTGTCCGGGTAGACCGCGTGGATCGCCTCCCCGAAGCGGCGGGCGTCGGCGAGGTCGGCCGTCTTCGTCTCCATCCACAGCAGGTCCGCGTAGGGCGCCGCGTGGAGCGAACGGGAGGTCGCGTACTCGATGTCGCCCCGAACCTGGTAGTAGCCCTCGGGCGTGCGGGCGATCTCGGCGTTCCAGACCAGGTTGATGCCCATCTTGCGGGCGCGAGCGGCAGCCTCTTCGACCGACACGGAGTGGGCGAACTCCAACCACTCCTCGACCGAGAGTTCGAACACCGCGCCTTCCTCTTCACGGAATGCGATCACATCCGCTACCGCTTGCGGGTAGGTCTTGAGCCTCGCTTCCAACTGCCAGGCGTCCAGGAAGCTCGCCATCGCCGCGTCGAGAACCGCCTCGGTGTCCGATCCGCCGCTTGCCACCATCTTCCGGTAGGCCGACTCGAGCAGCCCGTAGACGCCAACGCCGTCGAGCCAGACGTCGGCGCGGTGGTAGGCGGCCTCGGACACCTGGTAGAGCTCGTGACCCCGGACCTCTTCCGCTCCCAGGGAGTTCAGCCGCCGCAGAATCGCCAGGGTCGCCGTCTTGTAGCTCGGCAGATCGAGGTTCGTGGCGCCGAGAATGAAGGCCTGATCCCGCTCATCGCCGTTGCCGTCCAGAAACGTCGCCGCCTCCGAGTCGGTGCGGGCGACGATGATCCCGGGCACCCCCATCACGTCCAACTGGAAGCGGGCCGAGTTGAGGCGCTTGTTCTGTTCGTCCTGGGGCACGAGAACCTTGCCGGCCTGGTGGCCGCACTTCTTGACCCCGGGCTTCTGGTCTTCGATGTGGTAGCCCGGTACGCCGACCTCGACGAAGCGGCGGATCAGGTTGCGCACGTGGGCCTCGCCGCCATGGCCGGTATCGGCGTCGGCGACGATGAACGGACGGAAGTCGGTCGGCGGGTTCGCGTTCCGCTCGGCTTCGCTCATCCGGGACCGGGTGAAGGTCTGGTTCCGGTCCGCAGTGAGCAGGGCGCGGACGATGGGCGCGGCCTCGTCCGGCACCTGGCTTAGCGGATAACCGGCAAGATCCGGTCCCGGATCCTCGTTGATCGAGCCCTTGGCCGAGGTCGCCCAGCCGCCGAGGTAGATGCCCTCGATGCCGCGGCGCTTTAGCGCGACGGCCTGACCCGGCGAGTACGGGCCGAAGGTGGTGATCGACCGCTTCTGCTCGAACAGCTCGCACAGCCGCCCGTAGAACGCCTTGGCGGTTTCCCGGGCCACCGTGTAGTCCTGAGGAATCGTGCCGCGCTGCTCCGCGACCTCCCGGGCGGTATGAAGCCGCTTGATCCCCTTGAAGCGGTCATCGGCGAAGAACTCCGCCGCCGACGCCGTTTCCCGCTCCACTACCTCGTTCACCGTTTCACGCCTACGCGTTTCATCAAAGTCCATGCCGTTTCTCCATCCGGCTCGTTGCGATTCGCCTTTACGGCCGCGAAAGGGGCTAACCGTAACATCGGATAGGCGCCTTCGGCCACGCTGCCAAGGCAGTCCGAACGCCCGTCCGTTGGGGCTGCTACCCTCCACCGCCATGAGTGTGCCAGCGATCCGTCCCCGACACACCCCCAAGCGCGGCGGCGACGTTCTGCTCGATGCCCTGTCCGAGTACGGCGTCCCCTTCCTGTTCGGCAACCCGGGCACCACCGAGAGCCCCTGATGGACCGCCTCGGCGACCATCCGGAGCTGAACTACGTGCTCGCCCTGCACGAGTCCGTGGCCCTGGGCGCGGCCCACTACTACGCCCAGTCGACCGGCATCACGGGGGTCGTCAACCTGCACGTGGCGCCGGGTCTCGGCAACGGTCTCGGCATGCTCTACAACGCCTGGGAGGCGAACAGCCCGATGGTGATCACGGCCGGCCAGCAGGACACGCGCTCGAGGCTGCGCGAACCCCTGCTCGGCCACGACCTGGTGGCGATGGCGGCGCCGCTGGTCAAGTGGAGCGTGCAGGTCGAGCACGCGGACGAGTTCGCGCCGGTGCTGCACCGCGCCTTCAAGATCGCGCACGATCCGCCGGCCGGCCCGGTGTTCGTCGCCCTGCCGATCAACGTCCTGGAGCAGGAGACCACGGAAGCGGCCCGGCCCCTCGGCGATCTCTACCGGGCGCCGCAGCCCGAAGCCGCCGCCGTCGAGCGCTTCGCAACAGCACTGCGGCGCGCGCGCCGGCCCGCGATCGTGGTCGGCGACGGCGTTGCCCGCAGCAATGGCCAGGCGGAGCTCGTCGCCCTGGCCGAGTTGCTGGGAGCGAGCGTCTACCCGGAGGGTCTGGTCCACCGCCTGAACTTCCCGCAGAGCCACGTCTGTTTCCGGCCGCGGATGCCGCTCAACCACGCCGGCATCCGGCACGCGCTCGGCGACGCGGATGTCGTGCTGCTGGTCGGCGGCTCCTTCTTCGAAGAGGTCTGGTTCGATCCCGACCCACCCTTCGACCCGGAGGCGACCGTGCTCCAGATCGAGGACTCGCCGAGTCGCCTCTCGTTCAACTTCGCCGTCGATGCGGGCATGGTCGCCGACCCGTGCGCCGGGCTCGCGGCCGTGCGCGATGCGATCGAGGCCTCGGCCGACGCCGGCTTCCGCGCTGGCGCCGCGGACCGGATGGAGGCCCTGCGAACCGCGAACGCCGGCGATCGCGCCGCGCGCCAGAAGCGCCTTGCCGCCCACTTCGACGATGCCCCCATGTCGCCGGCCCGGCTCATGTCCGAGGTCGCCAAGGCCCTGCCCGACGACGCGGTGGTGGTCAACGAGTCGATCACCGCCGGCGGCGACCTGTTCGGCTTTGTGCCCATCGACGACCCGGACCGCTACTGCGGCACGCGCGGCGGCGGCATCGGCCAGGGCCTCGTCGGCGGCATCGGCGCCTCGCTCGCGCATCCGGAACGGCCGGTAATCGTCTTCTCGGGCGACGGCTCGGCGATGTACTCGATCCAGGCGCTCTGGACCGCGGCTCACTACGACATGCCGATCGTGTTCCTGATCCTGCACAACCGCGAGTACAAGATCCTGAAGATCAACATGGACATCTACCGGGAACGCTTCGGCATTCCCGCCGACCGGCCGTACCCCCACATGAACCTGACCGAACCGGAACTCGATTTCGTCGAGATGGCGGCCGGAATGGGGGTTCCGGGGCGCCAGATCGATGATCCGGCCGAAGTCGAAGACGCGGTGCGGGAAGCGTTCGCCACCGGCGGCCCCTACCTGCTCGACGTGGTGATGGGCGGGCGAATCTGACCCGCGAACGACCACGCTTCATGTTGTATGCTCATTCGCACAAGCTGAAGACAGGCCGAAGGCAGCACCACTCCCCCAACGGAGGTTGGAGATCATGGACGAGCTGAGAGAAGACACGTTCCTGCAGGACGACCTGCTCGAAGATCTGCGGGAAGAGGACTTGGACTCCGAGGCCGACGGCTCGGGCGAGAGCCTCTCGAACGTCAGCCGACGGACCTTCATCCAGGGTTCGGTCGCCACCGGCGCCGCCGTCACCCTGGCGGGAGGGAACCTGCTGCAGCCGGATGTACTGCACGCAGCCACCGAGCCGGTCGGCAGCACGATCAGCCTGAGGATCAACGGCGAGACCCACGAACTCGAAGTGGAGCCCCAGGACACCCTGGCCATGGTGCTGCGCTTCAAGCTGAACCTGACCGGCACCAAGTTCGGCTGCGACCGCGCCGAATGCGGCGCCTGCACCGTGCTGATCGACGACGTGCCCCACTACGGCTGCTCGATCCTGGTCCACCAGGTGCGCGACCGCGAGGTCACGACCGTCGAGGGTCTGGAGCAGGACGGCGTCCTCCACCCGGTCCAGCAGGCGGTCCTCGATGAGATGGGCTTCCAGTGCGCCTTCTGCGCCCCCGGCTTCATCATGAGCATGGCGGGCCTGGTCAAGGCGAACCCGAACGCCACCCGCGAAGACGCTCGGAAGTGGCTCGCCGGCCACATCTGCCGTTGCGGCGACTACAACAAGATCCTGAACACGGCCGAACGCGCGCTCGAGAACGCGCGCATCGCCTGAGCTGAGGAGCAAAGATGGCCAAGACGACACTCGTAGGCACCGACTACGCTCCACCCGATCTGATCGAGAAGATCACCGGCCGCGCCAAGTACGCTGAGGACTGGCGTGAGGAGGGCATGCTGTTCGCCAAGCAGTTGCTCTCGCCGATGCCCCATGCCCGGGTGCGGAACATCGACGCCTCGGCGGCGCTCGAGATGGAAGGCGTCGAAGCGGTCCTCACCGCCGACGACCTCGCCGAGTTCATGGGCGAACCGGGGCCGCTCGATGAGCGCGCTCTGACCAACCATCCCAAGTACGAGGGCGAGCCGATACTCGCCGTCGCCGCGGTGAGCGAGAAGATCGCCGCCGACGCGATCGAGAAGATCAACGTCGACTTCGAGCCGCTGCCGTTCGCGCTCGACCCGCTGGACTCGATCGCGCCGGGCGGGGCGAACTCCCTGCCCGACGGCAACAGCATCATCCGCCAGCGGACCGACACCGGCATGGAAACGGTGGTCGAGCGCGTCGAGTGGACGGCCGAGGACCTCGCCGCCGCGCGGGGCACGAACGGCGAGAAGGGCAAGATGCCCGCCGGCGTGTTCCAGGACGAGTGGACGAACGGCGACCTGGAGAAGGGCTTCGCCGAGGCCGACTACATCATCGAAGAACCGCTGTTCTTCCAGTCGGTCACCCACCACCCCATGGAGCCGCGGAGCTGCATGGCGCACTGGGAAGGCGACATCTGCCACCTCTACCCCTCGACCCAGAGCGTCGCCTTCACGGTGCTCGCGGCCCAGGGGACCATCGGCGTACCGCCGCAGAACCTCATCGTCCACGCCGAGTACACCGGCGGCGGCTTCGGCAGCAAGATCGTCGGTTCGAGCAACATGGCGGTGCCGGTCTACCTGTCCAAGAAGACCGGCAAGCCGGTGCTGCACCGTGTCACCCGCTACGAGGAGAACTACATCGGCCGCGCCCGCCCCGGCTTCCAGGGCTGGGCCAAGATCGGCTTCAAGAAGAACGGCCGCATCTCCGCCTTCGACTGGGCGGTGGTCCAGGACAACGGTCCCTATGGCCGCCAGAGCGATCTGGGCACTTCCGGCAACATGGTGTCGCTCACCTACCAGCCGGAGAACATGCGTCATCGCGGCGTCTCGATCGCCACGAACACGCCGCCTCGTGCGCCGCAGCGGGCGCCGGGCGGAGTCCAGATGTCGGCCATGGTCGAGCCGTTGCTCGACCGCGCCGCCGACCACCTCGGCGTCGACCGGATGGATATTCGCCGGATCAACATCGCCAGGAACGGCGCCAGGTTCGGTGCCCAGGAAGGCCGCAACGTGACGACCGCCTACGTGGCGGAGGCCTGGGATCGGCTGGCCGAGATGATCGACTGGGAGGACGCCAAGGCGCGAAGCGGTCAGGTGAACGGTTCCAAGGTCACCGGCGTCGGCATCGCCAGCTCGTCCTACACCGCCGGTTCGAGCGGCTTCGACGGGCTGATGCTGATCACCCCGGAAGGCCGGCTCGAGATCCACACCGGGATCGGCAACCTCGGCACCCACTCCTTCTCCGACACCGCGCGCGTCGCCGCCGACCTGCTCGACGTGCCGTGGGAGAAGGTGGACATGGTCTGGGGCCAGACGGGCGAGGGCATACCCCACACCTGCGTGCAGGCGGGTAGCCAGACCACGCACGCGATCACGCGCGCGACCCACGCGGCAGCCACCGACATGAAGACGAAGCTGCAGGAGATCGCCGCCAAGACGCACGGCGGCTCGGCCTCGCGGTACGTCGTCGCCGGCGAACGCGTGTACCAGCGCGGCAACCGGGCCGCGGGCATGAGTCTGGCCCAGGCCGCCAGGAAGGCGCTCGAGATGGGAGGCCGGTACGACGGCACGGAGTTGAACGAAGATCTGAGCCCGATCACGATCGGCGGCGCCGCGATCCTCAAGGGTCGCGGACTGCTCGCGGCGGCCAAGGACAACTACGGCCGCGCCGGCGACGTCTACTCCTGGGTGGTCGCCTACGCCGAGATCGAGCTCGACAAGGAGACCGGCGTCATCGAGTTGAAGGACTACAAGGCGGTCACCGACTGCGGCACGGTCATGAACCCCCGCAGCCTCGGCGGCCAGCTCCACGGCGGCGCCGTCCAGGGCTTCGGCTGCGCGGTCGGCCAGAAGTGGGTCTACGACCCGCAGTGGGGCATCCCCTTCGCGAACCGCTTCTACACCGCCCGGCCGGCGACCATCCTCGACGTGCCGCTCGCGATGGAGTGGGACGCGGTGGGCATGCCGGATCCGAACAACCCGGTCGGAGCGAAGGGCATCGGCGAGCCGCCCATGGGCGCCGGCTGCGCTTCTCTCCTGTGCGCCATCCAGGACGCACTGGGGCAGGACACGGTCGCCTACCTGCCGCTCATGACCGACCACATCATCAACCAGCTCGAAGGCCGCGAGCAGGACGCCGAGTTCCTGGCCGCGCACACCTGATCAGTCGGATCGCAAGAGATCGGATCAGCACGATCTGCTCAGCGAAGGAGGAATACACAGCATGGCCGTCATCCACGACATGATCCCCGACTTCGAGCTCTACCAGCCCGAGAATCTGGCCGGTGCGCTCGAAGTCCTCGACCGTCACCGCGACAAGGCCTGGGTGCTCGCCGGCGGGATGGACACCTTCGACTGGCTCAAGGACCGCGTGAAGCGGCCCGAAGCAGTCGTCGACCTCGGCGGCATCCCGGAGTTGTCCGGCATCAGCGAAGCAGGCGGAGGCCTTGAGATCGGCGCCATGACCCCGCTGACCGAGGTCGTCCAGAACGAGTTGGTCCGCGAGCGCTTCGGTCTCCTGGCCGAGGCGGCGGAAACGGTCGCCACGCCGCAGATCCGCAACCAGGGCACGCTGGGCGGCAACCTGGTCCAGGACACGCGCTGCTGGTACTACCGTGCCGGCTGGCCGTGCTACCGCGCCGGCGGCAACATCTGTTACGCCGACACGCCGGAGTCGATGAACCGTGAGCACTGCATCTTCGACGCGTCGCGCTGCGTCGCGGTCACTCCCTCGGACACCGCGCCGGCGCTGATCGCCCTCGAAGCCGAGATGGTCATCCGCGGCCGTCGCGGCGAGCGGACGGTGGCGGCGGAGGACTTCTTCGTCGGGCCAGCGATCGACATCACGAGGATGACCGTTCTGCAGCCGAACGAGATCCTGCAGTCGGTCCGGATCCCCGACACCTGGGCCGGCGCCGACTTCTACTTCGAGAAAGTCCGCGACCGGAACGCCTGGGACTTCCCGCTGGTCAACGTCGCCTCGGCGATGCGGATCGAAGACGGCGTGGTCCAGGACTGCCGGCTCTCGGTCGGCGCCGTGTCGCCGGTGCCGCTCCGCATGGACCGGTGCGAGGATCGGTTGCGCGGCCAGACGATCAGCGAGGACATCGCGACACGGATCGCCGAGCTGGGCGTCATCGGCGCCGAGCCGCTCCGCCACAACGGCTACAAGGTGCCGCTGATGAGAAACCTGATCCGCCGCGCCATCCGCGGACAGGCGCCGGTCTAGACACCGCATGCCGTTCACAGAAAGCGCCATCAACCCTTGGGGACAGGATGTTCTCATCGGGATCGACTGGAGTCTGTTCTGGATCGCGCTCGTCGCCGGCGGCGTCTTCCTCATCCTGCACCTGGCGCTGCGGCGCCGCTGGATCGGCGCCGAGAAGAAGGCGGCCGCCAGCGCCGTTGACGATCCCGGCCTGCCGCAGAAGATCAAGCGTCACAGCCTCGCGGCCCGGTTGTTCCACGCCGTGATGGGAATCTCGATGATCCTGCTCTTGATCACCGGTTTCCTGCCCAAGGTGGGCCTGGAGTTCGCCTGGCTCGAGATCCACTGGATCACCGGCCTCATCCTGACCGCCTCGATCGTCTTTCACATCATCCACGCCACGTTCTTCCAGAGCCTCCGGAACGTCTGGGTCGGAATCAAGGACCTCGGCGACATGATCCGCGAGATGCGGAACGCAGTCAGCGGCGGCGAGGCGCCCGCCAAGCCCGGCAAGTACCCGGCGGCACAGAAGATGTTCCACCACGCGGCGACCCTTTCCGGTCTGGCCGCGATCGTCACCGGCATCCTGATGATGTGGCGCATCGAGCAGCCGCTGTGGGCGCAGAACGACTACAAGTTCTTCGACGACGCCGGCTGGGGCTGGGTCTACGTCCTGCACGGCATCGGCGGCGTCATCCTGGTCACCCTGACCGTCGCCCACGTCTACTTCGCCATCCTGCCCGAGAAGCGCTGGATGACGTGGTCGATGATCCTCGGCTGGATCGATCGCAAGGACTACCTCCGGCACCACGACCCGGCCAAGTGGCCGGTCACCGGCGGCAAGTAGACCGGAATCATCGTCTCCCTACTCGATCGGAGCGAATCCCGGGACGCGGGAGAGAACCGACCTTCTTGGGAGGAGATCTGGTGACAGGTAGGATGATGTCGCCATGTCGTCCGGTTCCGTCGAAGAGGTAGACGTTTCCGCGCCGGTAGGGCGTCAGGTGCTCGAAGAGCCGCTCTCCGATTCGGCAAGGGCTTGCGTTGGACACGTCTCGCCAGCGGACGATAGTGCCGTCCTCTTGGAGGCCGACGCGGACGCCGGACTCCAAGAGGACGGCGTTGAGTTGGAGCAAGACGATCCGGATGGCGCAGCAGCAGAGCATCCGTTCGACCCGTCGAAGATCAAGGTACGGACGATCAGCGTTGTCGTAGACCAGCTCGTCAAACGGGTCGAGTTCAAGGAGATCGATCTGGCGCCGGACTTTCAGCGCCTGAAGGGCATCTGGAAGGCGAGGGACAAGAGCCGCCTGATCGAGTCGCTCTTGCTCCGTATTCCGATTCCGGTCTTCTACGTCTCAGCCGACGAGGACGACCACTGGTCCGTCGTGGACGGTGTACAACGAATCTCGACGATCACCGACTTCATCGCGGGCGCGTTCCCAGTCACTGACCTCGAGTATCGGGAAGCTGGACCTGCGCCCTCTTGGCCTTGCAAGGTCACCCCGGAGAACGAGAAAACGATTGCGAACCGCCGCCTCAGCCAAGCCCGCACATTTCGTTCCACGACCGGAACGCGACAGACCTTTGAGTGGCATGCTCGTTTCGGCAGCGGTGGTCGCATCCACCTGCGCTTTGAGGCAAAGGCCCGGGTGGTCGAGATCGGCTACATCGGCAGGCATCTGCCGCTGTGAATTCGCCCGGCCGAATGGCTCGCGCCGAGCCGTAGCGAAGCTTGGGGAATGCTGTGTGTGATGTCATTCTTGTTTCATGCTGGTTCAACTCACGATTCGGGACGTCCCCGAGCAGGTCAGGAACGAACTCGCCGCCCGGGCCGCCCTGCAGCGCAAGTCGATGCAGGAGTTCCTCCGCTGCGAGCTGGAGAGGATCGCGGCGCGCCCCTCGCTTGACGTTTGGCTCCGGACCGTGCGGGACCGCAAGGACGCCGCCGGGACCCGCGTCAGCGCCGCGACGGTTCTCCGTGCCCGCGACGCGGACCGCAAGTGACGGTCGCTATCGACGCGTCCGCACTTGTCGCCGTATTCGTGGATTCGGGAAGCGAGTCCGCTGCGAATACTCCTGGCAGACCGTTGCTAGCATCAGGTCGTGGTCGTGGAGCCAAGAAGCGTACAGAGACAGCCCATGACCTCGGTCACGGAAGCGACGCTCGAGCGCACGGTACGGGCGATCGTCGAAGAAGTTGACCCCGAGCAGGTCATCCTCTTTGGCTCCCGAGCTCGCGGCGAACAGCGCGAAGATTCGGATGTGGATTTGATCGTTGTCGAGTCCGAGCCCTTCGGTCCCGAGCGAAGTCGCCACCAGGAACTCGTCAGGCTCTATCACGCAATCACTGGGGCGGGCGTCCCAACGGACGTCCTCGTCTTCTCCCAGGAAGACGTGGACTACTGGCGCGATTCTCTCAACCACGTGCTGGCGCGAGCGCTACGTGAGGGCAGAGTGCTGTATGAGCGACCCTAAGTGCGCCCGGATGATGTTGCGCGCGGCCGAACGCGACGTCGAAGCACTCCGGGTCATGGGCGACCGCCCTACGCCGTCGCGTTTCGCTACGCCGGAGTCGAGCCCGAACTGGAGAGGATCGACAGGGAAGGCGCACTCTCGCTCATCGAAGCGTTGCTGAACGAGGTCGGGCGGGAACTGGGCGAGGCAGAGCCGGGCTGACCGACAGGCCAAACGCCGCCGTTCAATCCTCGATCTCGACTTCCGCAGCCCGCCGCCGTTCCGTCCAGACGGTCCGCACCTCATTCCCCCATCGCAGGGTGTACTCCCCCACCGGCAGGTTGGAGATCGTGTCGCCGACGGCGAAGGTCGAGGCGCCGCCGAACCACAGCCGCAGCTTCCCAAGGTCCCAGCCGCCGGGGCCGGTCACCTGCACCGCGGCGGTGGACGGCTCGCCGGTCAGGAGGATCGAGGAGTCCGACTCGAAGGGATCGAACTCGACGCCGCGGTCGAGTGCCCGTTCAAGGTCCTGCCAACCGGTGAGAATCCAGCGCCCGTCCGCCTGACAGGCGATGCGGACGCGGTCGGTATGGGGCGGGGTGAGTTTCGTCCTCGCTACGCCGCCATCGATCCGTGCCACGCGCCGCCCGGACGACTCCATCTCGATGAAGCAGAACCCGCTGCCGCCACCGCCGATGTGGATCGTCAGTTCGTCGTTCGGCGGATCGTCACTGAGCTGGAGCTGCACCGTCTGACGGTCGCTGTAGTCCCGCAGTTCGACATCGACGAGGTCGGACCGCTGGTGCCGGAGCCGCGCCCGCAACTGGTAGGCGCCCGGCACCAGCCCGAGGACCTGGAATCGCCCGTTCGGATCCGAGACGACTGCCGAGCGCTGGGGAAAGATGTCGACGGCCGCGAGGTGAACCGCCTGACCTTCGGGATCGGTGACTACGCCTTCGATCGACACGCCGCCGTAGTCGAAGTTCAGTGTGAACTCGCCCGGACCGTCCGGGACGGTCACTTCGCGGCGCTCCGGCTGGCCGCCATCAGGCGGCGACCAACGGACGTTCCACTCACCGGGAAGCACTGCCTCGATGCGGTAGTTGCCGTCGAGGTCGACAGAAGCCTGCAGATTCTGCGCCCCGGCGGGCAGCACAACCACCGTTCTCCTTAGGGAACCGGAGTAGGACGTGGTGACGCTCCGCCCGTAACGGCTGTTCACCTTCGCATCCCAGGACAGATGTCCGCCCCCAGGCTGACCAGCCAGAGTGACGCGGCCAGTGACTGTCACCGTGCTGCGATCGCAGGTGACTACGTCGTCACCGGTCGCCTCCTGTACATCCTTCTTGCAGACGGCCACGCCATCCTCGGACACATGCACGACGAAGGCGCCCTCGGGCACGGCCTCAAGCACCGCAACGCCCTCCTCCAGATCGCCGGTGATCAGGTCCCGCGGCCGGCTTCTGCCGCCAGGGTCCAGCTTCACCAACCCGCTCTCGACATCGGATCGCACGGTGATCCGGCGACCGCGCGACAGCTCGACAAACCCTGCGTCGACCCACTCGACCGCGTTCGCTTCGACTTCGAACTCAAGCGGCGCGAACCCTTCGGCTTCCACCCGGAGCGTCGATGTTCCCAGCTCCAGGCCGTGGAGTTCGAAGGCGCCATCGACATCCGTTGTGACCGTAGCGACCTGGCCCATCTTCCGCGACGACGACCCGAACTCGGAGGGTCGCGTGTAGGACACTGACGCCTCGGACACCGGCGCGTACTCCAGACTGACCACGGTCCCAGAGACCCAGGCCGACGTCGGCGCCACAATGACCCCCAGGTCGCGGGTCTCGCCCGCCGATCCCTGCACACTGAGCACCGTCCGCCCGGCATTGGTGGCCACTAGTTCCAGGGTGTAGGCCCCCGAATCGAGGTCGATGGAGAACGAACCGTCCGCGGCGATCCTTCCGGCCCTGGTCTCTCCACCGTCCCCCATGTTGCGGGCCCCAACCACCCCCGCGGCCGCGGGGGTCTGACCGTCCGCTGCCACGTACACGCCCTCGACCGTGAAGGTCGGCGCCAGCCTAAGCAGCAGGGGTTCTTCGGCTGTTGTACCGACGCCGTCGGCGATCTCGACTCTGAAGGCCGGCAACCCAGGCAGCAGGGGTTCTTCGGCCGCCCTGCCGACGCCGTCGGCGATCTCGAATTGCGCCATCAGATACCCCTTGGCGGCGATCAGGAGGGTGCGTCCGAAACGGGGCGACACCACCGCGATTCCCTCCCGATCGGTCGTGGTTCGCTCCCCGCCCCTGAACTGCACGCCCGCGCCGGATACCGGCGTTCCGGTGCTCGCATCGACGACCTGGATCCAGTAGTTCTCGGACGCCGCCAGGACGATCGACCCAAGGTCCAGGGAATCCTCCAGATCGAACGCCCCGGAGTACTCCAGTTCGCCGACGTCGGTTCGGAGAGACGCGGCGCCCTTCGTGAAGCCGGTCAGCACGAACCGACCGTCGGCGCCGGACGCCCCCTGGTGGCGCTGCTTCACTGGAAGCTCGCCCGGCACCCAAGACAGGCCCAGTAGCCGGACTCCGGCTAGCGGCTGTCCAACCACATCGACGGTCCGGCCGCGCACTGCGAGGCCTGGGCCGAGCTCGACTACCGGCGGCACGTCGGCGAACCGCTCGAACGCCTTCGCGGTCCTGCTGACGTTCGAGACGACGACCGCGGCGCGCTCCCGCTCGGACACGGTCAGACGTACCCTGCCATCGGCGTCCGCGGTCCCAAAGCCCAGAAGCTCGCCCCCATGTTCGGCCGCCATCCCCGAGCCCGCCCGCACCAGGGACACTCGCGCGCCGGCAAGGGATGCGCCGTCGGCGGTCGCCTGCACAGTGAGATCCACGGCCGGCCACAATTCGAGTTCCACCAAGTCTTCCTCGGCCGTCGCGTCCAGCCAGGTCGAGGCGAGACCATCTGACCGCGCCTGGGTCCGCCACGCTCCGCTGGCGCGGGGCAGCGCCAGCAAACGGGATGTCGTGATCGTCGTCGGCAGCAGGCGCCTGGGGACCTGCCGCCACATGGCCGCCGGCGCGGCCGTCACGTGAAACTCCCGCGGAGCCGCCCCCCCGTCTCCAGGATCCCCGCCGGAACCCTTGCGGGCGCCGATACGGATGGTCAACTCCGCCGACGAAGCGCCGGCCGAGCGGCAGGCAGCGGCCGCGTCTTCCCCGGGGGCAAGCAGGAGCGGTGGACAGGCGTCGCTCCAGGCCCAGCAATGGGCCGGCGCACGAACTCCCCGCACATCGCCCCGCCGCTCCCACGTTTCCTCGGGCGGCGCTGCGTTACCAATGACGGAGACGGCTGGTTCACTCTCCTTGAGGCATGCGAACTGGAACGGGGCGTCCGGCGCCGCTTCGTCCTGTGCCAACGCCGGGACTGCAGCCGCCCCGACCACCAACCAGAGAACGAGCCACCCCAGACGGCGCCGGGTCTTCGACTCTCCCATTGTGATCCCCCTACCCAATATCGACCGGGTCGAGTTCGCGCTGAAGAACTCAATCCTCGATCGCGACTTCCGCGGCACGCCGCCGCTCCGTCCAGACCGTGCGGATCTGACTCCCCCAGCGCAGCGTGTACTCCCCCACCGGCAGGTTGGAGATCGTCTCGCCCACGGCGAAGGCCGAGGCGCCGCCGAACCACAGCCGCAGCTTGCCAAGGTCCCAGCCGCCGGGGCCGACAATCTGCACCGCGGCGGTGGACGGCTCGCCTTCCAGGATGATCGAGGAGTCGGACTCGAACGGGTCGAACTCGACGCCGCGGTCGAGTGCCCGTTCGAGGTCCTGCCAACCGGTGAGGATCCAGCGGCCGTCCGCCTGGCAGGCGATGCGGACGCGGTCGGTAAGGGGCGGGGTGAGCTTCGTCCTCGCGACGCCACCATCGATCGGGGCCACGCGCTGCCCGGACGACTCCATCTCGATGAAGCAGAGACCGCCGCCACCACCGCTTATGTGAATAGTGATCTCGTCGTTCGGCGGATCGTCACTGAGCTGGAGCTGCACAGTTTGACGGTCGCCGTAATCGCGCAGCTCGACGTCGACGAGGTCGGACCGCTGGTGCCGGAACCGCGCCCGCAACTGGTAGGCGCCCGGCGCCAGCCCGAGGACCTGGAAACGACCGTTCGGATCCGAGATGACCGCCGAGCGCTGAGGAAACAGGTCGACCGTCGCGAAGTGGACCGGCTGGCCCTCCGGATCCGTCACGACGCCTTCGATCGACACGCCGCCGTAGTCGAAGTTCATGGTGACTTCTTCGCCCGGAGCCTCCGGGACCGTCACCTCGCGGCGCTCAGGCTGGCCGCCATCAGGCGGCGACCAACGGACGTTCCATTCGCCGGGAAGCACTGCCTCGAGGCGGTAGTTGCCGTCGAGGTCGACAGAGGCCTGCAGGTTCTGCGACCGGCTGGGTCCTATTTCCTGCGTCCTGGTGAGACCGCCGGAAAGAGTTGTGATGAAGCCTCCCCCGTAGCGGCTGTTCTCCTTCGCACTCCAGAACAGATCTCCGGCACCAGGCTGACCGGCCAGCGTGACGCGGCCGATGACCGTCACCGTGCTGCGATCGCAGGTGACGACATCGTCGCCGCTGGCCTCCTCCACCTCCTTCTCGCAGACCGCCAGGCCGTTTTCGGACACGCGGACAACGAAGGCGCCCTCCGGCACCGCTTCGAGCAGCGCCCGGCCCTCCTCCAGGTCGCCCGTGATCAGATCCCGCGGCCGGCCTCGGCCACCAGGGTCAAGCAGGACCTGCCCGCGCTCGACATCCGAACGCACCGTGATGCTGCGGCCTCGCGAGAGCTCCACCAACCCGGCATCGATCCACTCGACCGCGTTCGCTTCGACTTCGAACTCGAGCGGCGCGAACCCTTCGGCTTCCACCCGGAGCGTCGATGTTCCCACCTCAAGGCCGTGGAGTTCAAAGGCGCCATCGACATCCGTGGTGACTGTGGCGACCTGGCCCATTGCCGAAGTCATCAACCGGCCGTACTCGGACGGTCGCGTGTAGGACACCGAGGCTTCGAACACCGGCACGTACTCGGAGTTCACCACGGTGCCGGAGACCCAGGCCGACGCCGGGGCCACGATGACCCCCAGGTCGCGGGCGTCCCCCGCCGACCCCTGGACGCTGAGCACCGTCCTCCCGGCATTCGTTGCCGTCAGTTCCAGCGTGTAGGCGCCCGGCTCGAGGTCCGCGGAGAAGGATCCATCCGCGGCGAGAGCTCTGTGATTGGTCGCGCTCCCATTCCCCATGTCGCGAGCGGCAACCAGGTGGCCCGAGGCGGCCGGGGTTACGCCGTCGGCCGCAATGAAGACGCCCTCGACCGTGAAGGCCGGCTCCAGCCGGAGCACCAGGGGTTCTTCAGCCGTGGCGCCGGCGCCGCCGGACACATCGACCGGGAAAATCGGCAAGCCAGGCAGCGAGGGTTCTGCGGCCGTGGCGCCGCCGCCGCCGATCTCGAACCGCGCCATCCGGTACCCCTTCGCGGAGACCATGAGGCGGCGGCCGAACCGGGGCGACACCTGCGCACTTCCCTCCCGGTCGGTCGTGGAGTGCTCCCCGGCCTCGGACGATGCGCGTGCGCCGGGTATCGGCGTTCCGCGGCTCGCATCGACGACCTGGATCCAGTAGGTCTCGGCCGCCCCCAGCACGATCGCCCCAAGGTCCAGGGAACCCTCCAGATCGAAACCCTCCGAGTACTCCAGTTCGCCGCCGTCGGTTCGCAGGGACGCGGCGCCCTTCGTGAAACCGGTGAGCAAGAACCGGCCGTCGGGACCGGAGAGCCCCAGGTGGCGCCGCATCACTGGAAGCTCGTGCTCCACCCACGACAGCCCCAGCAGCCGCACTCCAGCTACGGGCTGTCCTTCCAGATCGACGGTCCGACCCGTGACGGCGAGGCCTCGACCGAGCTCGACAACCGACGGGGCCTCGAGGAAGCGCTCGAACACCGTAGCGGTCCGGGCGACGTGGGAGACGAGGACCGCGGAGCGCTCACGCTCCGACACGGTCAAACTCACCTTGCCATCAGCGTCCGACATCCCAAAGCCCAGAGGCTCGGGTCGTCCGGCGGCCATCCCCGAGCCAACCCGCAACAGGTTCATTCGCGCGCCGGCAAGGGGCGCGCCGTCGGCGGTCACGTGCACGGTGAGATCCACCGCCCGCCGCAACACGAGTTCCACCGATCCCTCTTCAGGGGCCACGTCCCGCCAGGTCGAGGCGAGGCCTTCGCGGAGCGCCTGCAGGCGCCATGTTTCGTCATTGCGGAGCAGGGAGAGCGACGTGGATGCCACGGTCGTCGTCGGCAGCAAATGTCGTGGCACCTGCCGCCACATCTCCGCGGGCGCCGCGGTCACCCTGAACTCGGCTGCGGCCGCCGCCCCGTCCACCGGGTCCGCATTCGAGTTCGAGGACTCGGGGGCCTGCACACGGACGGTCAGCGGCCTCGAAGAGTTGGCGTCGGCGCGGCAGGCCGCAGCCGCGTCTTCTCCCGGCTGGAGAAGCCGAGGTGGACAGGAATCGCTCCACGCCCAGCACTCGGCCGGCGCACGGCCTGCCGGGACGTCGTCCCGTCGTTCCCACGTCTCGTCGACCGGCACGGCCATCCCGTTGAGGAAGGCAGGTTCACTCTCCTTGACGCATACGAACTGGAACGGGGCGTCCGGCGCCGCTTCGTCCTGTCCCGCCACCGGGACGGCAACCGCCGCGACCACCAACCAGGGAACAAAGGCTGAGAACCGCATCGTCCTAGTTCTCCGCGCCAACCGGCGGTCGAAGACGAGCCTCGAACGCCTCCGCGGAGCGCACATCCGCGCCCCGCAACGCGCCGCCCCGAAGCAGGATCACCGCCCGGTCTGCGCGCAGGTCGGCTCGCAGGCGCGTATCGGCGAACCCCGACTCGACCACACACGATTGCCTGGTCACGGCACGGAGATCGTCCACGCGGGCGTGGACCAGGTCCCAGCACACCCTGCCCGTGGGCGGAGGCACCGAGGCAACGACGCGGTCACTGATCGAACCGGCCCGTACCCTGACTTGCGAGGTCACGGTCTGCCCGGGCTGCTTCACCGCCTCGTCCGGCTGCTGTCGACGCAGTCCTTTGACGGTGGGCGGCTGCTGCCACGCTGGCCGGGCGGCTGCGCTTGAACGCAACGCGACGTGATGTCTGTACCGTCCCCAGGTGGACTCCACATCGCGCGTAGTCTCTGCCGGCCGCCAATCGTAGGCGCCCCCCACGGGTATCCGTCCCGGCACGGCGCGCTCGTAACAGAGCGGGACGGAACAGTCCCGCGTCTGTGTTCGGCAGCGTAGCCGTAATGCGAGCGGCGACGGGTCGCAGGTGCAGTTCAAACGGGGTTCCGGTATCGGCTGCCCGATCGGCCGCCGGAACGTCCGCCGCATACCGGACGAAGAAATACACGTTGCCTTCACCGTCGGCCACGACTTCGTCGATCACGCGACGCTGGCCAAGCCACTCGGCCCGAACGTACGCATCGAAGAGAGGCGACCTCCCCCACTCGTTGGCCTCGACGTCGCAGCCGCCCTCGGCGAAGAAGGTCTCCGCGTCCAGACTGTCGTGAAACGCCCCTTCGCGGTCGTAGACGAAGACACCGGGTTCGGCGCCAGGGATCACGAGCAGGCGATCCTCGGAGATGAAACGGATCACCGAGAGCTCCGCATCGCTGCACAACTCCAGCCCATGCCCGGCATCCCTCGTCGGTAGCAGCCCACGAGCAGTCTCCGCGCCGTCGGGGATCAACCAGGCGGCGTGTTCCGCCCAACCGTCGGTGTCCTTGCGGACGAGACCGACCGCCGCGGTCAGCGAACCACGCCGGTCCAGGTCGCCCACGTGCTCCATATCCGGCAGCGAGTCGATCCCATCCTCGGTCGCCAGGTGGATACCGGAGAACAGGTCCGTGAACGCCATTCCGTCTGGCGAACCGGCAAGGCGGCCGTAGTCGCGTTCATACCGATTGAAATTGGCAATGGCCCGACCGCCGACGTTCAGGACCTCAGCCTCAGGTTCCTCGAGCGCCACCCGGAGTTGGCCCGACTTCTCCTCGACGCGCCAGGAGTAGAGGCCCCGTCCGATCACACCGAGGACGAGTTCTCCATCCTCCAGCCAGCGGACATCGCTCGCCCGGATGATCTCCGGCGGCAGGTCGAGCCGTTTCAGCCCCTCGAGCTTCGGTCCACTCTCCGATTCCTGGGCCGCGACCACTCCCGGCACGGCGGCCATCGCGGCGGCCCATGCAAGAGCATTCACCGCCAGTACGAAACGACTACTACCCTCCCGGAATGGCTGGTGCGTCATGGGGCTCCCTGACCGATTGTTCGGGCTCTCAGGTTTCGGATTTCAGCGAAGTACGAGGGGCAACAGCCTCAATCCGGCAACCATTCCGAGATCGCTGAACCGATCTCGTCCGGGGAATCCTCCTGGATGAAATGGGAACCCTTGACCGTCACTTCGCTCTGGTTGGGCCAGGTCCGGCAGAGCTCCCGCATCGCTCCGGTCAGGATCGCGCCGGGCTTCGCGTTCACGAACAGCTTCGGCACGTCGGACCCGGCAAGCCAGTCCGCGTAGGACTGCACGATCTCCACCACATCCTCCGGCTCGCCGGCGATCGGGATCTGGCGCGGCCACGTCAACGTCGGCCGGCGGGACTCGCCCTCGGCCTCGAACGGGCGCCGGTAGACAGCCATTTCCTCCTCCGTCATCTTGCGCAGCACGGAGCCCGGCAGCACGCGCTCGACGAAGACGTTCTTCGCCAGCACCATGCCCTCGCCCGCCGGCGAGCGGAAGCCCTGGAACACGCCCCGCGCCGCCTCGGGCCACGCGTCCCACGACGGAACCGGGCTGACGATCGCCTCCATGTAGGCGATACCGCGAACGGCGTCGCGGTGCCGGTTCGCCCAGTCGAAACCGAGCGCGGAACCCCAGTCGTGGATCACGAAGACCACGTTCGAGTGGACGCCGATCGCCTCCAGCAGGCCGTCGAGGTAGTGCCGATGCTCGACGAACCGGTACCGGTCCGGCCCGCGGTCCGGCAGCTTCGCCGAGTCGCCCATGCCGATCAGGTCGGGCGCCACCAGACGGCCCCTGCCCTCGAGGTGCGGCATCACGTTGCGCCACAGGTAGGACGAAGTCGGATTGCCGTGCAGGAAGACGATCGGATCGCCCTCGCCATGGTCGACATAGGCCATCTCGTCGCCATGAACCTCGATCCTCTTCTTCTCGTACCGCACGTCGGCGGAGATCATCTATGCCGTTCCTCCTATGCTCTGTCTTGATGGTGGGCACCTGGGAGCCTCTCCTCCGACCCAGGCGCAGGCGGGTGAGCGCTACGGTCCGGACGACTCGCCGTAGCGGAAGCCGGTGCGGGACCGGACCTTGTACTTGCCCTCGCGGACCTTGACCTTGATGTTGCGGTAACCCCCGGTGCCGGCCTCGTACTCGGAGCGGAAGCTCAACAGGTAGTACCCCTGGTTCTCCCCGGCGACCTGACGCATCGGTGTCATGACGTTCGTGAAGTTCGCGTAGTAGTGGCCGCCCGTGTCGTTCGAGATCAGGCTCAGCGAGTCGTTCAACGACCCCGACGCGATCGCCCTGCGGCGGCTGCCCATCGTGTCGATCGTGTACACGGCGACGTTGCCGGCGTTCAGCGCCTCCCGCATCTGCGGGTAGTAGCGCGCGTCCGGGGTATAGCTCCCGAGCTGGCCGATCTCCCCGAAACCGAGGCTGAACATGATCAGGTTCTTGCGGCCAGCGACGCCTTCGGCAACCTCCCCAAGGAGTTCCAGGCCCTCCTGCAGCTTGCGGCTCCGACGCGCCAGTTCCTTGCCGGTCGGCAGGTTGACGCCCAGCGAGGGCGAGTTCGGGTCGAACTCCGGCGCCGACCGCGTCACCCAGCGGTCGAGATCCCTCTTGCCCTGCGAGGCGGCTTGGACCGCCGCCAGAATCTCGTCCCGGTCCCGACTGAAGTCGAGGTAGAACTTGAGCCGCGTCTGGTAGGCGAACACTGCTACCTGATCGTTCGGCTGCAGTTCCTCCTCGATCCAGCGCTTGAGCCAGCGCGCGTTGTCCATCTGGGGCCCCACCAGGAAGGGCGCCTCCAACCGCTGGTCGTGGAACATGAGGATGAAGTACCGGTCCGTACGCGCCGTTCCACCCCCGCCGGGCGACGCCAACTCGCTCGGGCCGCCGTAGAACGAGGCGCTGATGACTTCCTGCTCCTCGCCTTTGTGGACAACCACGAAATCCTCAGCGCCGAGGTCGTCGATCACGTTGCCCTTCCGGTCCGTCACCAGGACATCGAGCAGCACTTCCGCGACGCGGATCCGCTCGTTGAGGCTGACGTCTGCCGGCGCCGGCGCCGGTGCCGGGGCCGGCGCTTCAGCGCGAGACGTCTCGCGCCGGGGGTTCGGGGCCGGAGCGGTCCGTACCGGTTCGGGAGCAGGGCGGGGCGCCGGTTCCGCCGCGGCCGATCTGGCCGGAGCAGGCTTCGGTTCAGCCACCGGCGCCGCGACCGCCTTCTTCGCTGGCGCGGGTTCAGGCACCGGCGCCGCGGCCGCCTTCTTCGCTGCCGCGGGTTCAGCCACCGGCGCGGCGGCCACTTCACGCGCGGGCGCCGCCGCGGCTGCTGGCGCCCTCGCCGCGGCCGAAGCCGGCACCGAGGGAACGACGACCGCCCGCACAGTCTTGCCCCGCTGCCGCCGTTGCTTCTGGAGCCGCTTCTCCTCCTTCGCCGCTCTGGCGGCTTCCTTCTTCTCCGCCTTCCGCTTCTTCTTCTCGTCGTCGGCCGCTACGTTCCCAGCCGCGGCCTCGCCGCCGACCACCGGATCTGCCGTAGCGGCCAGTCCGTGACCGGTCGATAGCAGCAAGCCACCACCAACCAGTGCGGCAGCAAGAGCCCACCGTCGTCCAACCGTCGCGATACTGCTCATCCCAGAGGACCTCCTATGTTCCTGACTGCCGGTCGCACTGATCGGCGACGGCACGGAGAAGCGACGCACCCACCATCCTACCAACCGCAGTCACTGTGCGGTTCTTCCTCAACCGCGACCCTTCCGCCCCCGGTGGTCGATGCACAGACCGTGCCCGACGGCGGACTCGGTCCAGCCAACCTGGAAGCCACGGCGAGTCCACCGCCCCCGAGTAGCATTCCGCCGCCGTGACTCTGCCCGCCCCGGATCGTCGCACCGCGCAACTCTCCGCCGCCTTCGCCGAACTGCGCACGGCGCTGGGCCGTGTGCTGGTCGGTCAGGCGGACGCCGCGACCGGACTGACGCTGGCGCTGCTGGCCGAACAGCACGCCTACCTGGAAGGACCGCCAGGCTGCGGCAAGTCGGAACTGGCAGCGGCGCTCGCGGCACTGTCCGGCGCCCACACCCACACGCTGGTCTTCCACCGCGACATCCGCGAGACCGACCTGCTCGGCGATGTCCTGCTCAGCCGGCACCGCTACCGCGACCATGAGCGCCTGCGCCGCGAGCTGATCCCAGGCCCCTTGCTCCAGGCGGAGGTCGCGCTACTCGAGGATCTGCCGCGCTCTCCGGGGGAGGCCCTCGGCCCATTGCTTCGAATTCTCGCCGAGCGGCGCGCTCTGGGTCAGGTGTTGCCGCTCGAGTCGGCGGTGGCCACCGGACCGCTGGAACAGGTCGAAGCCCCGATCGATCCACTGGAACCGGGCCAGCTCGATCGCTTTGCGGTGCAACTCCGGGTCACCGGCCTGCTGGTGGGCGGACTCTTCGACGAGGCGGCGGTCCTGATCGAACGGGCCTCCCGCCGTCCTCGGGCGGTTGCACAGCCGTCCTCGGTCATGAACACCACCACCCGCAAGGCCGCCCAACGGGCCGCGGCGGCCCTCAAGGTCGAGCCACGAACCCTCGCGGCCTACCAGCGCCTGCTGGATCGGCTGCGTCAGCGCAGCGCCGACGCGTCGGCATCGGGCGACCGTCTGATGTCCGACCGCTCCTTCAGTTCCCTCGCCCTGCGGCTGGTCCGTGCGCACGCCTTCCTGCGCGGCGCCCCGGCGGCGGCGCCGCGCGATCTCGGCGCCATCCGCTACATGGTCGCCCACCGGCTGCCGGACGAGGTGCAGGAGGACTTCGACCACATCCTCGAAGAACTGCTCGGCGACCCGCCCAATGTGACGATGGCCGAGACCGGGGCCCAGATGCCTGGCGCGCAATCCCAGGGCGACGACGACGCCGACGCGGCGGCCGCGGCCACGCCCGCTTCCGATTCGTGGATCGACGATCAGGCCGACCTGCCGGCGCCGCCCTCCGTGTTCGGGGCTCCGCCGCCGCCGGCGCAGGTCGATCTCCTGCTGCGAGCGCTGGTCGGCCGCATCGAGCGGGGCCGGATCGACCCGGACACCGACCCCGGCGGCCAGCCCCGCGGCTACCGGCCGCTGCGCGACCTGGACGAGCTGATCGACGCCGACGTGATCGAAGCTGTCCTGTTCACCGAGGGCCGGCTACCCGGGACGCCGCGCACATTCGAGCGTAAGCGCCGGAACGCAGGCGGTGCGGTCGCCGTGCTGCGGGACATCTCGGCATCTATGGCCGGCCGGCTGACGGTGTGGTCGAGCCAGGTCGTGCTCGGCATTCTGCGCGTCGCGGCGCGGCGGCGGATGCGCGTCGGCTACGTCGAGTTCCATCACCGCGCCCTGCCCCACCCCGTCGGCGGCCGGCTGCTGCACCGCTCGTACTCCCGGCTCGCTGAGCAGGCCGGCCAGGCCAAGGCGGTAGGACAGACGAACTACGAAGCCCCGCTCCGCACCGCTCTCGAGGGCCTGCGCGGGGGCTCCGGCCGCAACCGCCACATTGTCCTCCTGACCGACGGCTTGCCGATCATCGGCGACACCACCGTCCGGCGCGAGCGGCAGTTGGCGCGCAGGCTCGGCGTCGCCCTTCACACCGTGTTCCTGGGCAACGGCGACTGCCCGCCCGTGCTCGACGACATCTCGAACGAGACCGGCGGACTCCGCTTCCGCGGCCGTCCCCTGACCGGCGGCGGACTCAGGCTGGAGGAGCGGTGATCCGACTAGGGGATAAAGTCGCGCGTCCCGTGAACGACCTCACCCCACTCCGCGACCTGCTCGATCACCACGTCGTCGGCCACGGCGAGGTGAAGACGGCCCTGCTCCTTGCCCTGGTCACCAGGGAGCACATCTACGTCGAGGGACCGCCGGGCACCGCCAAGACGCGGCTTGCCGAGGTCGCGGCCAAGGGCTCCGAGCTCGATTTCTTCTTCTACCAGTTGCACCGCGACACCCGCCTCGCCGAGCTGGTCGGCGACATCGTCCTGGAACGCCGGCGGGTGAAGACGCCAGACGCCGAACCGGGAATGGCGGACGAAGCGGAGCGGATCCACCAGCGGATCGAACCGGGCGGCCTGCTGACCGCCGAAGTCGCGGTGCTCGACGACATCTCGCGCGCCCCGGGCGAGGCGCTGAACGTCCTGCTCCGGATCCTGAACGAACGGCGCTTCGGCGCCAAGCCGATTCCGTTGATGGCCGCCATCGCGACCGGCAACCCGATGGACGACGAGTACTACAACGAACCGCTCGATCCCGCGAACCTCGACCGCTTCACCCTGCAACTGCGGGTCTCCGGCCTGATCCAGAGCGGCGCCGAGGAGGCGAGGATCCTGATCGACCGTTTCGCCTCCGGATCCGTGGTCGAACAGCCCGATCCGGATCCCGTGACCGACCGCGCCACGCTGGACGCCCTGAATCGTCGCATGTACGAGGTCGAAGTCGGCCCCGCGGTGCGCGCTGCGCTTCTCGACATCCTGCGCACCCTGGTGCTCGAGTTCGATTGCAACGAGACGAACTCCCTGCTCACCGACCGCACCTTCCTGGTCAAGGCGATCAAGATTCTGCGGGGGGCGGCGCTGTTGGCCAGCCGTGACGCCGTCGATCTGCAGGATCTCGCCGCGCTGTCCTGGATGACGACTTTCCGCGTGCCGCTGGAGGCGCACGAGGCCCTGCCCCGGATCATCGGGCGGGTCAGCCGGCAGGTGCGGGCGGTTTAGCCGGCGGCAACGCTCCCAGATGCGGGCGGGACGCCCGCGTGCCATCCGTCCGCCCGGTGACGGGCGCACGGAGTGGTTCGCGGCTGGCGCGGATCGCGCCAGCCGGGCGCCCAGGCTAGGGGGACTACTCCTGGCCGGTACTCGACTGGCCTTGGAACTCCGATTCCAGCAACCGCGCGCCGCGCAGCATGTTGCCCATCGCGTAGTTGCCTTCGTGGCAGGCGTACTCGTAGCTCTTGTCGGTCGTCTTCGGCCACGGCAACTCACCGCTGAACGGCGCCTCGTACTCCGGATTCTCGACCGTGAAGCTGTAGAGCAGGTCGTTCCCTTCACCGGGGCTGAACCGCTCGACGACCCGCACGCCTTCGCCGCGCAGGTCGGGCATGTCACGGAAGTTCGTCGTCTCGACGACCAGCGTGTCTCCCTCCCACCAGCCGATCGAGTCGCCGCTCAGAGAGGTGTAGGAGTCCGGCATGTGCTCGCCGCCGATTCGAACGACCCGTGTCCAGTGCATCCACTCGATGTTGATCATGAAGTGGTCTTCGGTCTGGACGATCGTCTTCACGTTGTTGTAGGGCAGCGGACGGATCGCGACCGAAGCGGACGGCTGGTAGAAACAGCGCACACCGACGATGTTCGTCTCCGGACCGTCGTAGGGGATGTCGCCGGACTCGAGCCACCAGGCATAGCCCTTGTTCGGCCACGCGAACTTCGGCGCGGCCGCCGCCCGCTTCTTCCCTGCCTCGGTCATCGCCGGCATCTGCCCGTTCGGCGGATCGGTCAGGACCGAGGTGCGGTACTTGCCGTCGATCATGAAGTTCTGGCTACCCCACTCGAACCAGAAGTTGTTGTAGGCGCCGACATTGCCGCCCTCCGCGGGCGCTGCGCGCTCCGGATCGCTGGGCGCGTCCTGGGCCGCGTTCGAGTCGGCGCGCCGCTTCGCCAGCGCCTGCGCCTCCTCAGGAGTGAGGTACAGCTTGTCGCCGAACTCCTTCGGCCTTGAGAAGGGCGTGATACTCGAAATGTCGTAGACGCCGGTGAAGTCCGGCTTGCCGCTGGCGGTTCTCTTGATCTCCCCTTCGGCGGCGACGGCAGCCGAAGCGGCGGCAACGAGTCCAACCAGGATGGCGGTAGTGATCAGCGACTTTCTCATGTCGGCCTCCAAGCTCTGAGACGTGGTATTCCGTTGGTGAATGCGGCAATCCTAGCAGCCCTCGCTGCGATACGCTTCCGCGCCAAGTCACCGATACCTGTATGGAACAAGCCCTGTTCCTGTGCGTCAGCGCGGCGCGGACGCCGCGACTCGACTTGGTAGGAGGTCCGATGCCACGATCCGTCCCCGTCGCCATCACCGTCAACGGCAGCAAGTGCGAGCAAGAAGTCGAGCCGCGCACGCTGCTGGTCCACTTCCTGCGCGAGGAACTCGACCTCACGGGCGTCCATATCGGCTGCGAGAGCACCCTCTGCGGCGCCTGCACCGTCCACCTGAACGGCCGCGCGGTGAAGAGCTGCACCGTGCTCGCGGTCCAGGCCGACGGCCATGAGGTGACGACGATCGAGGGTCTCGCGGCCGACGCCGATCACCTCCATCCGCTGCAGGTCGGATTCTGGGAGAAGCACGGTCTGCAGTGCGGCTACTGCACCCCGGGGATGATCATGGCGGCGAAGCAACTGCTCGACGACAACTCGAACCCGACCGAGGCCGAGATCCGGGAAGCGATCGACGGCAACATCTGCCGCTGCACCGGCTACCAGCAGATCGTCGACGCGGTACAGCACGCCGCCGAAGTCGCGGGAGGGGCCTAAGATGACGACGTTTCGACCGAACTCCGTCGGCCAGCCCATCAAGCGCCGCGAGGATCCCCGACTGATCCGCGGCCTCGGCACCTACACCGACGATGTGAAGCTGCCGCGGATGACCTATGCCGCCTTCGTGCGCAGCGACTTCGCGGCCGGCGCCATCCGCTCCATCGACACCGCCGCGGCAGCAGCCCACCCGGGCGTCGTCGGCGTCTACACCTACGCCGACATGGCGGGGCAGGTCGGACCGAGCCCGGTCGGCGCCGAGATTCCGGGAATGGGCAAGGCCGACCATCCGCTGCTGGCAGACGGCCGCGTGCTCTACGTCGGCCAGCCGGTCGCGGTGGTCGTGGCCGAGACGCCCTACGCCGCGCGCGACGCCGCCTCGAAGGTCGATGTGGACATCGAGCCGCGTGAAGCGGTCGTCGATGTCGAGGCGGCGATGGCGCCGGACGCGCGCAAGGTCTACGAGGAACTCGACAGCAACATCTGCCTGCGGATCCCGGTCCCGAACCCGGAGGCGGACAAGCTCTTCGAGCAGGCCGACCAGACGCTCTCGATGCGCCTGCTCAACCAGCGCGTGGCCCCCTTCCCGATCGAAGGCCGGGCGATCTGCGCCCACTGGGAGGAAGGGCCCGGCAAGCTGACCATCTGGACCTCCAACCAGGCCCCGCACTTCGTCAAGCAGCAGATCGCGATGTGCCTCGGCATCCCCGACATCCGCGTCCGCGCCATCGCACCCGAAGTCGGCGGCGGCTTCGGAGCGAAGATCCCGACCTACCCGGAGGATCCCCTGCTGGGCTGGGTCTCCCGAGCGCTGCGCCGGCCGGTGAAGTGGGCCGAAACCCGGACCGAGAATCTGCTCGGCATGACCCACGGCCGGGGACACGTCGAGAAGATCGAGGTCGCCTTCCAGAACGACGGCCGGGTGCTGGCCCTCAAGGGGCAGACGATCGCCGACATCGGCGCCTTCCGTTCCTTCTACGGACCCTTCATCGCCCTCTCCACGCACACCATGTCCTGCGGCTGCTACAACATCAAGGCAGTCGCCTGGGACACCGCCTCGGTCTACACGAACACGATGGCGACCGAGGCCTACCGAGGCGCGGGACGCCCCGAAGCCGCCTACATCATCGAGCGGGTGATGGACGAGGTCGCCGCGGCCACCGGCCTCGACCCGGCCGCGGTGCGGCGCCGCAACTTCATAGGCAAGGGCGCCTTCCCCCACACCACGGCGTCGGGCGCCGTCTACGACAGCGGCGACTATGAACTCACGCTCGACCGGATGATGGAGCTCGCCGGCTACGACGAAGCCCGCGAGGCGCAGAGCAGAGCGCGCGCGGACGGCCGCCTCGTCGGCATCGGACTCGCCACCTTCACCGAGGTCTGCGGACTCGGCCCCTCCGCCGGCGCCGCGCCGCAGCAGCGCATGGGCACCTGGGAGAGCGCTACCGTGCGGGTCGAGCCGAGCGGCAACGTCACCGTCTACACCGGCATCTCGCCCCACGGGCAGGGCCAGGAGACCGCTTTCGCCCAGATGGCCTCCGACGCCTTCGGTGTCGGCCTGGACGACGTGGTCGTGGTCCACGGCGATACGGACCAGGTCCAGCACGGCGTCGGCACCTTCGGCAGCCGCGGCATCGCGGTGGGCGGCGCGGCGCTCCATATGGCCCTGACCAAGGTCCACAACAAGGCGACGCGGATCGCCGCCCACCACCTGGACGCACCGGTCGATCAGATCGAGTATGACGACGGCGAGTTCACGGTCAGCGGCACAGAACGGAAGCTCACCTTCCGCGAAGTCGCCGAGATGGCCCATATGTGGAACGTCGCCGTGCCGGGCGAGGAGCCCGGACTCGAGGCGGTCGCCCGCTTCGAGCCCTCGGCGACCACGTTCCCCTTCGGCGCCCACCTCTGCCAGGTCGAGGTCGATCCCGAGGACGGGCAGATCGAGATCCAGCGCTACGTGGCGGTCGACGACTTCGGCGTCGTGATCAACCCGATGCTGGCCGACGGCCAGCGCCTCGGCGGCGTCGTCCAGGGCATCGGCCAGGCGATGTGGGAGGAGGTCCAGTACGACGACGGCGGTCAGCTCCTCTCCGGCACCCTGATGGACTACGCGGTCCCGCGCGCCAAGCACTTCCCGCGCATGGTGCTGGACAACACCGTCACGCCGACGCCGATCAACCCACTCGGCGCCAAGGGCATCGGCGAGCTGGGAACGATCGGGGCGACGCCCTGCATCGTGAACGCCATCGTCGATGCACTGCGGCCGCTCGGCATCACGAACATCGACATGCCGGCCAAGCCCGAGCGCATCTGGCGGGCGATCCAGGAAGCGGGAGCGGCGCCGTAGAACGCCAGCCCGCGTCGGCCCACGTCAGCCCACACCGTTCTCGGGACGAAGCCGGGTCCAGACCAGGCCATCGACCTGTTCGTAGTGACCGTCAAACGAAAGGAGTTCGCTCCCGGTCTCGAACGCATGGGCGGCTACCCAGATGTCGTTGGTCGGAATCGGCTTGCCCTTCGCCCGAAGGTACGCCGCGATGCGGGAGTAGCGGTCGCTCGTTCTCATGGTCACCGGCACGAACTCGACACGAGGGCTGAGAAGAAAGCGCTGCAGCTCTTCCAGGTTCCGACTGAAGCGCGATCCCCGTCGGAATCCGGACAGAAGTTCGCCGACCGCGACCGCGGAAAGAAGGGTCCGGCTGGCTGCCCGGAGAGTGCGATGAAGTCCGCGATGACCGCGCTTCCACTGGGAGTAGGCGTCGGTGTCCAGGAGATAGGCCGTCATCTCCAGATCGACTCGTCGATCACCTCAAAGTCCGCCACGGCCTTGTCGAACTCGTCCGCTTCCTCGCGAGACCAGGTGCCGAAGAGGTGATCGAGGCTGTCGCCGATCACGCCTTCGTCATCGGAAGTTTCCAACTGCCCGAGCCCTCTGCGCAGCAACTTCTGCACAGACTGGTTCAACGAAAGGCCCTCCTCCTCCGCAATTCGCTGTAGTTCGCGAACAACGTCCTCTTCCAAACCACGAACCGTCAGTTGTTTGAGTGTCACCCGGCCTCCAGAGATGAATCAAGTGTGAGGCACTATGACTCTATATGCGGCCACAGCCCGACCGCAAGACCTGAGGCGCACCCAAGTCCCGCCCGACGCTTGGCGCTGGCGCTCTCCGGAACGATGGCGCTCGTCCTATGCGGCTCGGCGATGGCGAGTGAGCACTCCTTCGGACCGCTGCCCGTGGCCGAGGCCTGGCTGGGCAGTGGTTCGGGGTTTCTGAGTCTTCCGGTCGAGGCGCCGCCGGCTCCAGAAGCTCAGAACCGGCGGTGGCGGGTCACCACGTCCCTCGGCCTCTCCAGCTTCTGGCTCCGCTCGCCCGCGGTATCCGAAGTCATCGAACCGCGGCCCGAACGCGCTGCGGTGACGGTCGAGGAACTCGATCGGATAGCCCCCTGGCCGGGACCGGAGGGCATCTACTTCGCTGACGTCGAAGTCCACCGCTTGACGGTCGATGTACGCCGGAGCTTCAGTCGAAGGCTCGAGCTGGGTCTCAGAACCTCGATCGTCGACGCCGGCGCCGGTGTTTTCGATCCCGTGATCGAGGGCTTCCACGAGCTCTTCGGCTTCCGCCAGTCCGGTCGGCCTCAATCGCTGCAGAACGACTACGGCCTGTACTTCCGGCGCGATGGCAAGGGCGGGCCCAGCAGCTACGGCGACCGGCTGCGCTTCATCCGTTTCGACGAGCCGGGGCCCGGCCTGGGCGAGACCGTCGCCTCCCTCAAGTGGGGTTTCGGGAGCAGATCAGCGGCGTGGCGGCAGGCCCTCCAGTTCCAGGTCAAGCTGCCAACCGGCAACGACGACGACTTCTACGGCACCGGTTCGGTGGATGCAGCCGCCCAATACCTCGTGTCCCGCCCCTGGCGCCGTTGGACCCTCTACGGCAACGCCGGCTACGCCCGCCTCGGCGGACACGATCTGCTGAAGCTGGAGCCGCAGGACATCGCCACGTTCGCCATCGCCGGCGAACGTCCTTTCGGCCCACGGTCCTCACTGGTTCTCCAACTCCGGCACCAGAAGAGCCCGTTCCGCCAGTTGAAGCTCTCGATCCTCGGCGTCACGGCAAACCTGATCGATGTCGGCTGGACCCGTAGCCTCAAGCCGAGCCGCGGCGGCCTCGATCGCTCCGCGTTCTTCAGCCTCAGCAACAACACAATCAAGTACGGCTCCGCCGTCGACCTCAGCCTGCAGGCCGGCGTCAGGCTCCGCACTGCGCCGACCTACCGTTCCGGCGGCTTGCGGTAGTCGAGCGGCGGTTGCTGGCCCTCCTCGAGAGCCGCGCGGTAGGGGCGGTCGGCGAGCCGCCGGTCGAGCTCCTCCCGTGCCGCCTGCACGATCGAGGGGTCGGCGAGCAGGTCCCAGGCTGTGGCCGCCAGCACGCGGGCCGCCATCAGCATGCCCTGGCGGCCGATCGTCGTGCCGCCGGAAGCGACCGCCTGCCAGGAGTGAGCCGGCGTTCCCGGCACCCAGCACGCCGTTCGGATACCGGTCGTCGGCGCCACCCAGGAGACGTCGCCAACGTCGGTCGAGCCCAGGGTCGTGTTGCCCGTGTCGTCCCGCAGCTCGGACACCGAGGCGAGTGGGCGAGGCTTCAGCAACGACTCCTGCAGCTTGCCGGCCCAGCCGCGCTCCTCTTCGCTGTACTCCATGTCGATGAGGCCCTTGAAGTTCTTGAGCGAGACCTTGGACAGCGTGTCGTTGGGCAGCAGGTTGTGGATGCCGCCCAGGAACTCGATCTCGAGTTCCGTCTCCGTGGCGTGAGCGGCGCCCTCGGCCACCAGCACCAGCCGGTCGTAGATCGACCGCGCGATGCCGATGTCCGGGTGCCGCACGTAGTAATACGCCTCGGCGAACGCCGGCACCACGTTCGGGGCGTCGCCGCCGGCGGTGATCACGTGGTGGATCCGCGTGCGGTCGGGGGTGTGCTCGCGCAGCAGTTCGGCGCCGTAGTTGAGAATCGCCACCGCGTCGAGCGCGGAGCGGCCGGCTTCGGGCGACGCGGCGGCGTGAGCGCTGCGGCCGCGGTAGCGGAACTTGGCGGCCACGCGGGCCAGGTTGGTCGGATCGCCGGCCGAGTTCACGTCGCCCGGATGCCAGTGCAGGACGGCGTCCACGTCCTCGAACAGCCCGGCGCGGGTCATGAACGCCTTGGCGCCGCCGCCCTCCTCGGCCGGCGTGCCGTAGAGCCGCACCGTCCCCTGGATCGCGCCGCTGCGAATACCGTCGGCCACCGCGAGCGCCGCTCCGAGCGAGCCGGCGCCGAACAGATGGTGACCGCAGGCATGGCCCCAGTCGGGGCCCTCGCGCGGCGCGCGGGTGGAAACCGCTTCCTGGGACAGTCCCGGCAAAGCGTCGAACTCGGCCAGGATCGCGATCACCGGCCGTCCCGCGCCGTACGAAGCGATGAAGCTCGTCGGAATCCCAGCGACGCCGCGCTCGACCTCGAACCCCTCCTCCTCGATCAGCGAGGCGAGCAGGGCCGAAGACTTCGTCTCCTGGTAGCCGGGCTCGGCCCACTCCCAGATTTTTCGCGCCGCGTCCCAGAGCAGGTCGGCGCGCTCGGCGACGGCGGTCTCGAGGTCGGCCTTCTGCGCCACTCCGTCCGCCGACGCCGGCGCCAGCGGCATCAGGGCCAGCGCGACCCCGAGAGCGACCGCGGGCAGGGCGTCCCCCCCGCATCCGGGCCGCGGCGAGAAGCTACGCATCGAACACGATGACCTGCCGCGCCACCTCGCCGTTCTTCAGGTTCTGCAGCGCCTCGTTGACCTGCGAGAACCCGACCCGGTCCGAGATCAACTCGTCGAGCTTGAGCTTGCCGGCCAGGTAGAAGTCGATCAGGCGCGGCATGTCGATGCGGAAGCGGTTCGAACCCATGACGCAGCCCTGGATGGCCTTCGCCTGGAGCATCTCGTGGCCGGGGATCTCGATCTTCTCGCCCATCGGGACCATGCCGATCACGGTCGCGGTGCCGCCGGGCCGCAGCATCGCCCACGCCTGCTCGGCGGTCACCTTGAGGCCGATCGCTTCGAAGGCGTACTGCACGCCGCCGCCGGTCATTTCCCGCACCTGTTCGACCGGATCGCCGGCCGATGCGTCCACCGTGTCCGTGGCGCCGAACTGCTTCGCCAGTTCGAGCTTGGAGGCCACCCGATCGATGGCGATGACCCGCCCGGCGCCGGCGAGTTCGGCACCGTTGATCGTCGACAGGCCGATGCCGCCGCAGCCGATCACGGCCACCGTCGATCCCGGTTCGACCTGAGCCGTGCGGAAGACCGCGCCGACGCCGGTGGTCACCGCGCAGCCGATCACCGCGGCGCGGTCGAACGGCATGTCCTCGCGGATCTTCACCACTGCGTTTTCATGCACCAGCATCTGCTCCGCGAACGACGCCAGGTCGGCGAACTGCGAAACCGGCCTCGGACCGCCGCCGTTGCTTGGCGGAAGCGCCAGCCGCGGCTCGGCGCTCCTCGGACGCCGGGTGGCCCGCTTGTCGCAGAGAGTCGGTTCGCCGCTCATGCAGTACTCGCAGTAACCGCAGAACACCGACAGGCAGGTGATCACGTGGTCGCCGGGCTTGACGTAGCGGACTTCGGAACCAACCTGCTCGACGATCCCGGACGCTTCGTGGCCCAGGATCGCGGGCGTGCGGATCGGCCACAGCCCGTCCACGAAGTGCAGGTCGCTGTGGCAAACGCCGACCACCGCGCTCCGGATCAGGATCTCGTGCGGCCCCGGCTTGCTGATCGAGACGTCGGTGATCTCGAGCGGCTGACCAACCTCGTGGAATACGGCTGCTTTCATCCTTGGAACCCCCCCTGAATCCCCGGAAAACGGTACGGACCTGGGCGCATCCACGCCGACCCGGCAAGGACCGGCAGGCTATCAGCGGCCCGACGACCGCGGTGATCGGAGCCGAGCTTCAGGGAAGCAAGCCGGGGCTGGTGTAGCCTCCTAAGCTCAGCCAGGATCTCGTCCATGCGCAAAGCCAAGATCGTCGTTGACCCCCGACCGGACCGCGTCCACTTCAGGATGGATGTCCCCGTGGAGTTTCACCTGGAGGGAGACGCGTGGATCGCATCATGTCCTCTTCTGGACGTGGCAAGCCACGGTGCGAACCGGGAAGAGGCCCAGGCGATGCTGGGCGAGGCTCTGGGCGCCTTCCTCTTCACCTGCTACGACATCGGAACCCTGGACGAAGTCCTGAGGGACTGCGGCTTCGAGGCCTCGACCGAGAACCGGTACTCCGCTGCCAGCACCATTGATCGCTTGGTGCCCTTTCAGATGAGGCAGCAGCTTGTCCAGGCCGCTGCGGCCCACTAGGCCGCGCCGGCTCATTCGCGCCTTCGAACGGGACGGCTGGACTCGGAAGCACCAGGTCGGATCGCACCTGACGCTGACCAAGACAGGCGCGAGTCGTCCAGTGGTGATTCCGATGGGCAAGGACGTGCCTGTGGGCATCATCCTCAAGAACATGCGCACTGCCGGCATGAGCCGGGCACGGCTCTTCGAGCTTCTCGACGAATAGTCGGCGTATCGTTGCTACATGAGATCCGAGACTGAACGCATCGACTTCGTGTCCCTGGTGCGGCGGGAGAACGAGGAGCAGTTCGGCCCCGCGGCTCGTCCAGCCGTCGAGCAGATGCTGTCTGCCGGCCATTCCCATCCCTGGACGTACGTCTACGAACTCACCCAGAACGCCATCGACGCGGGCGCGCGGCGGGTCTTTTGGCGGCGGATCGGGGAAGAAACCGTCCTGTTCCAGCACGACGGCACCATGCCATTCGACGAAGCACACGTCCGGGGTCTGGCATCGCTCGGTCAATCGACGAAGGGTCTCGCCACGATCGGCTTCATGGGAGTCGGTTTCAAGTCCGTCTTCGCTCGCTTCCGCCGGGCGCGCGTATCGGGTTTCGAATGGCGCTTCCGGTTCGACATCGCCACTGACCGTGGAGACCTGGGGGCGAGAGTCACGCGTTGGTTCGACACGCTGCGTCCCAAGTGGGACCCGGAGTCCCTGAACCCGGACACTGACTACACGACCGCTTTCCTGCTCAGCCGACCGGCAGATCCCGACCGCCCGCTGGCCGCCGATCTTGACAAGCTCGCGGCCCCCGCCGATCCGATACCGCTGGCGGTCCTGGCGCTTCGCGGCCTCGAAGAGGTCCGCATGGACGACTTGACCTGGAGTCTGTCCGCCAGGGACGGCCTCGTCGAAGTCCGATCGTCGTCCGGCGAAAGCGTCCGACGCTGGCGGTCGTTCGCCTCCCGCTATCGGCCCGATGACGGCGCGATGCGCGCTCTTCTGGAGGCGCGCCGCCATCTCCAAGAAGAACGCGACGACCACGGACAGCGGCCCGAACGAAACGTCGTCGCGCTGCTACCGCTCGACGACGATGGCCAACCAGCCCCGCCAAGCCGCGGGCTCGCGTACGCGACGCTGCCGACCCAGACGCCACTGCCATTCGGCTTCCACCTGCAGGCGGACTGGCTGGTCGATCTCGACCGTCAGAACCTGAGGCCCGTTGAAGGCGACGCCTGGCAGGAAGCCATCATGCGCCAAGTGCCGGAACTCGTCCGGCAACTCCTTCTCTGGCTCAAGGAGGAACCCGAGCAAGCGAGGGAACGAGGGTATCGCGCCCTGTCCGACCCCACGAAGGACGACGGCCCGCTGTCGAGTCCCCTGCGACACCTCCGGGACGACTTCATCGGGGCGATAGGCGAGATCGAGATCGTGCCGATTCATGCCGGCGCGGACGACAGCGGGTACTGCGCTCCGTTCAGAGCCACCCGGCTACCGGGCCGGTTCCGGGACGACTTCGGGCGACAACCCCGCTGGCGCCCGGATCTTCTCTTCGATCGGGAGCTAGCGAACGAGCGGGTCCTGGGGAAACGGGGCACGGACTTCCTGGTCTGGTTGGGTTACGCACCCGAGGTAGAAGAATGCGACGCTCGTTGGTCCGAGACACTGCCGAACTGGTGGACCGCACTAGCCGAACTGCCTGAGGTTGAACGAACGGATGCCCTGTTCGCGCTCTGGCACGGCGTCGACGACCAGGGGTGGCACGATGCGCCAGTCGTGCCGACCGAGGCCGGCAAATGGCTACCGGCCAGAAGCACCCGCTGGCTGAACGAGGAACCGCCGTCAGAGAAGGAAACGAGTGGCGCCGCTGTTGCCAAGGCGCTTACCGACTTCCTGCCACGACCCGATGAACGCCTTCCAGCCGGGCTGCGCAGCCGCGTGGCACAGTCAAGTCACCCCGGTGCCGAGTGGCTCAAAGCCCGATGCCAGGACGTGATCCTTGCGTCGGTCATTCGCAGCGTCTGCGACGCCGCCGAGAACAAGGACGAGCTCCCCTTGGTTGAACTCCTGGAGTGGGCCCTCGGCCGTGGAGACCGGCGACAGGGGCTCGTGCCTCTCGTGATGACGGAGCACGGTGCTTGTAGACCCGGTGAGGCCGTACTTGCCGATCCGCTCGTCGACCACGGTAGTTGCCGCCGGATGCTCTTCCACCCCAAGCCGCCGTTGGTGGAGGACTACGCGATCATCCACGATCGGCATGCGGTCGTTCTCTTCCTCGAGCGACTCCAAGTTCCCGGTCGTGTGGACCTCAAGACGCTGTCAACATGGTACGCGTCGCAAGGCAAACAACAAGTCCAGCGACGTATCGGCGCCGAGGCGCCTCAAACGAATCGGAGTCGCGGGTACACGGTGTTCGACTACGACTTCCCGTTCAACGTTGAAGACGTCCCTGCGGAGGCTTTGCAGGGCTGGTTGACTAGCGAGCCTTCACGACTGCGTGGCCGTGGCCGCTTGCGAGCTGAAGGTCACTACTACAGCCGCAAAAAGGAGAGCCGCGGAACGAAACCCTGCGCCTGGATTCAAGCGCTGCGCGAACATGCTTGGTTGCTCTGCAAGGACGGCGAACGCCGCAAGCCGAGCGAGGTCCGGCTCTCGCCAGATCCAGACTACGAAGACGCGCCCGTCGTTGACCTCGACCCGGAACTGGCTAGACACCTGCAAGAAGAGGGCATTGAGTTCGGCACCGCCGTCCCGAAGTCGCCCGCGTTGCGCCGCCTTACGCTGCGAGGCGGCGAGGACATGCCGGACGCCCAACTCGCCGCCCTTCTCCGGGAAGCAAAGGAGGACCTAGTTGCCGGAAGGGCCAGCCGGACTGAGCTAGACGCCGCACTCGACGGGGTAAAGCTCCGTGAGGCGCCGCTTCTGAGTCGCGTCGTGGAGCGTTGCGGTGCCGGCGAGGGTCTGCGCAGCGACCTGGGCGAATGGGTCATCGCGCTGTCATCCGTAGACGACGAACTGGCAGCCGCCGTAAGGGATCTCCCTCTGTCCCTTCCAAGGACGACGACCGGAGGCCAAGCCCTCGAGTTTCTCGTCCACATTTGGGAGCAGAAACCCGGCCGGGTGGAGCAAGTCCGTAGCCGGGTCGCCGCCGCGTACAAGTACGTCCTGGAGGACCTTGAGGGCGGCCATCTTCCGCTGTCCGATTGGGAGAAGAACAGGCGCCGGGCCTGCCTATACGGGCAGGGAAAGTGGCGTCCCATCGAGGCATCCTCGCTCGTTGTGGACGACGTCCAGTCCCCGTTCATCCGCCAGTTCCTCCCCGGCGACCGGATTACGGTGGCAGCGGCTCACTTAGGCGAGACGCGCAAACAGATCCGCCGAGTCGCGGAACACCTCGGTGTCAGCCTGCTGTCGGACCAAGTCGAAGTCCGTCCCGGCAACCCCCTCAACCACGAGCCGCCTTGGACGAGCCGGCTCCAGCGGCTGGTCCAAACGTGGGCGCTGATGGAGGATCGGCAGGAGGTGCGGAAACTGGCCCTTTATGACGGCCTCACCCTCCGGGTTGGGGACTCTGAGCGACCCATCCGTGCCTACGTCCAGGACCGTGTTCTCCGACTCGTCGGCGAGCCTCCCGGTTTCGCGGTAGAAGCCGCCGACCAACTCGTGAACTACTTCCAACTCCGCCAGCGAGGAAACGATGTCGCATGGCTGACCGGAGCGCTCTTCGCACTGGAACGGTCGGAGACCTTTCAGACTCATCTCAAGATGCTGGCAGATGGACTCGGCGTAGAGGCCGATCTCGACGATCTGGAGCCCGACGACCGCGCTGAGCCCGACACGGACAACCACGAAGGCCGAAGACCTGACGCTGAACCGGAGCGGCCCGCACCGACGGTGGTCCCCGAATCGCATCGTCCGGCGGCGAACCAAGTCGCAATTTTCGTCCAGCCCTGGGATAACGACGAGACGGCCGCGAACACGACCGGCGGCACCTCAGCTAAGCCGAAGAGCGACGAGAAAGCTCGAAAGGCCGTGATCGAACTCGAGAACGAGCAAGGTCGGCATGCGGAGGACATGCCGGCCAACCAGCCCGGCTTCGATGTCCTCAGCCGAGATCCGAGCACGGGCAAGGAGCTGCGGCGAATCGAAGTGAAGGGCGTCCAGGGGCGATTCGAAGGAAAAGAAGCCAGCGTCCTCCTGTCAGCCCGGCAAGTCAACGACGCACTACAGCAGGAGGGCGACACCGAATACTGGCTCTACGTCGTCGATTCGACAGAGACGGTGAAGCCACGGGTGTTCCCGATCCCGTGGACCCGGTGGCACCGGCAACTGCGCTACGGCTTCTTTGCCAACGCCTGGAGACAGCACGCCGAGAGGCTAAGTGATCCTCCGAAGCAGGACCAAGCCTCGTGACTCCGTGAGGCCGCCTCGAAGCTGCCGCGAAAACGAACAGCGCAACGGAGAACAGCGCAGCCCAGGGCCGGGCTCCAACGGGCGATGCCCTTCTCCGCACCGGCGATAAGCTGCCGCGATGACAAGACGACCTGTTGTGGCGATCAGCGCCCTGGCCCTCGCCTTCGCCGTGACGGCTGCCGAAGCCCAGCGCACCGTCAAACCCGTGCTGCACGGTCGCCACTGGGTCGCCGTAACCGGCAAACCGCTGGCGGCGACGGCCGGTGCGACGGTGTTCGCCCGCGGCGGCAACGCGGTCGACGCCACCTGCGCGATGCTGGCCGCGACCTCGACGATGTGGGACACCCTGGGCTGGGGCGGCGAAACGCAGGCTCTGATCTTCGATCCGCGCACGCGGGAAGTGGTTGGAATCAACGCACTCGGGGTGGCCCCCACCGGCGCCACGGTCGACTTCTTTCGCGAGCGAGGCTTCGTCTATCCGCCGGAGTATGGTCCGCTCGCGGCGGTGACGCCGGGCACACCGGGTGGCCTGATCGTGATGCTCGCGCACTACGGCACGATGAGTCTGGCCGAGGTGCTCGAACCCGCGATGCAGATGGCCGACGGCTATCCGATCGAGCGCGCCCAGGCGGACAACATGGAGCGCCGCAAGGAGATGCTGCAGCAGTGGCCGGACTCCGCGCGGGTGTTCCTGCCGCACCTGGGTGAGGAACGCGCGGCGCCACGAGCCGGCGAGATCTTTCGCCAGCCCGATCTGCTCGACACCCTGCGCAAGCTGGTCGACGCCGAGGCCGCGGCGCTCAAGAAGGGCAAGACGCGCGAGCAGGCCCTGGCCGCCGCCTATGACCGCTTCTACCGCGGCGACATCGCCGAGGAGTTCGTTCGCGGGTCCCGGGAGCTGGGCGGGCTGCACACGATGGCCGACCTCGACCGCTGGCAGGTCCACATCGAGGCGCCGGTGCGCACGAACTACCGCGGCGTCGACGTCTACAAGCTGACCTCCTGGGTGCAGGGGCCGGTCATGCTCCAGACGCTGAACATCCTGGAGAACGCCGATCTGGTGTCGATGGGATACAACTCGGCCCGTTACATCCACACCCTCTACCAGGCGATGAACCTGGCTTTCGCGGACCGCGACTTCTACTACGGCGACCCCTACTACCCGCCGGAAGAGCCGCTTGAAGGCCTGCTCTCGAAAGACTACGCCCGCGCCCGCTACGAGTCGATCGACTGGGCGAAGAACGACGAGGACGCGCACCCGGGGAACCCCTACGACTTCCAGGATGGGGAGAACCCGTTCCTCGACCTGCTCGAACAGTGGACTCCGATCCCGCCGGCGGCGGACGCCGAAGGCGAGCGGGGGTTCCAGCAGGCGGCAGCCGGCCCCGGCCCGGCCACCCTGCCCCGGATGACCTACGATGAAGCGTTTACAGCCGGTACGACCTCGATCCAGGCCGCCGACGCCGAGGGTTGGGTCGTATCCGTCACTCCCAGCGGCGCCTGGATTCCCGCCGTAATCGCGGGCCGTACCGGCATCGGCATGAGTCAGCGGATGCAAAGCTTCGTGCTCGACCCGAGGCTCAACCCGTACAACCTGCCCGAGCCGGGCAAGCGCCCGCGCGCCACCCTCACTCCGGGCATGGCGCTTCTGGACGGATCGCCGTACCTGTCCTTCGCCGTCCAGGGCGGCGACACCCAGGACCAGAATCTGCTCCAGTTCTTCTTGGGCGTGGTCGAGTTCGGCATGAACGTCCAGCAGGCGGTGGAGGCGGCGAACATCACCAGCCACCAGATGCAGAGTTCCTTCGGCGCCCACGAGTCCCGGCCGGGAGACATCGACGTCCGCCAGGACGTGCCGCCGTGGGTGCGCGAAGAACTCCGCGACATGGGGTACCGTGTCCGCGCGCTCGACCGCACCTCGGGGCCGATCACCGCCATCTGGTTCGACCGGGACAACGGCACCATGTGGGGTGGCGCCAGCGACTTCGGTGAGGACTACGGCATCGCCTGGTAGGCCAGAGTCTTCACCGTGACGTCGGCCTGACGAAACGCACCTCTGTCCGCAGTTTTGCCGTCCGACCTCTGGTCTGACGCGATCCGTTCGCGTCAGACGATCACACGACGGAGGGCCGTCGCCCGACCGAGCTTGATCGCGCTAGAGCAAGTCGTCGTTCCTTGGGTCTCCGTGGTAGCGCCAGTCCTCGTAGGCGGCTTGATCCAAGGCTTCTTCTATAGGCACATCGGAACCGCCCGTGTCCATCACCGAGCCGCATTGACAGCAGCCGATGACGTCGTTGACGTCGTGCAAGTAGCCGGTGGCGCAGGCGTCGCAGCGGCCCAAGTGAGGTGGTTCCGTGTCACCGCAGCCGGGGCAGGTCAGTTCAGTGTCTGGATGCCCGTCGGGCTCCGGCTGCGGTCCCCGTTCGGCTCTGACGCGAGGGTGACCAAGGGAGTCGCCGTCGCTTGGCGCCACGAAGGCCAGCCAAGCCGCGTCGTCGATGCTCTCTTGGTGGGCGCGCTCGCTCGCTGCCAACGCTCTCTGGATCGAGACGAGCAACCAAGTTGTGCGATCCGTGTTCTCTCGTTGGGCCGCCGAGTCGATCCGGCGACGGTAGTCAATCGGGAGGCGGAGGTCGAGTGCGTGCGGTTCGTTCTCTACCACAAGCTCCTCAGCTTACCGTGCGGCCGGGTCGGTCGCCAGAATGACGGTCACGCACGTCACCCTCTCTGGCAACTCTCGTGACACTGCGGTCATGCCGTTGAGCAGTGGAGGGCTACGTTGCGATTCTGCCACCACGGCGAAGAAGCGCTACGCCTTGAGAGCCTCTGAACAGCTCCCGAGACCAAAGAAACGGCACTCAGGCCGGAAGTACGGTTCAGTGCGCGGTGCTGTTAGAGTCTCACTCCCGACCGACTCGGAAAGCAGATGCGGCTGACGATCGAAACAGAGCGCGAGGACGATGACCGCTGGATTACGGAGGTCATTGAGCTATCGGGCGTCATGGCTTACGGCCAGAGCCGCGAAGACGCGTTGAGGCGGGTGAAGGCTCTCGCGCTTCGCGTACTTGCCGAGCGGATGGAACAGGGTGAACCCTCAGCGAGGCCGAACACGATCCGGTTTGCCGCTGCGTGACTGGGTGGCCGGCCGTCAAGGGCCGACGGGTCTTGGCGGCCCTGCTGCGCATCGGACGGCGCGTCGGATGATCATCGGGCTCCCACGAGACCCTCGCCCGCCCCGGTTGGCGCAAGTACGTATTCGCGTTTCGCGGCGGTGCAGAGATCGGACCGCGCATGTTGTCCCGAATCGCCAAAAAAGAACCGGCCTGAGCCCAAACGATCTTTGAAGTCAATAGCGTAGAGCTTCGGTATCCGCAACTTCGTCCTGCCGGCTCAAGATGACCGCCCCGACAGTGACCGGCGAGTTCCGGCCCGACGACCTTGACCGGATCACCGCCCGAGCAAGCAGCGCGGGCTTGTACCGCCGCTTCGTACTGGGCTACACGGAGATTCGCTGTACGCCCCTTCGTCTCTGCCTGTCGGGCAAGCGTCCGCCTCGTCTTGAGCTGGCCATCGACGAGACGATGCCGCGGATTGAGCTCACGCGAGGCTGGTTCTGGTGCCGATTGACCGTCCACGCGGCCCCGGGCCGCTCGATCCACATCGGCGGACTCTGCCGGCAAGGGGCTGAGGCGATCGATCAGGCCGTAGCGACCGCCAGAGCCGACCTGGCGGCGGCCCGAAAGCAGGCCATCGAACTCGAACCGTCCATCTTGCGGACGGCCAAGCAGGCGGCCCGGCTGTTCGACGGCAGCCGCTATCTTCGCCAATCGAGCGCTGTGTCACTTCTTCCGAAGATCCAGGACGTCGTTCACGACTGTCGTCCTCCGCTCATCCGCTACCAACTCGGTGCCCGTGCAGGGGCGGCCCTGAAGGCTCTTGAGGACATCGGCGCCACGAAGCAGCGCTTCGAGGCGGCCCGGAACACCGCCAACGAGCGGTTCGTAGCGTCCGCCAAGACACAGGTGCTTCAGGCGGCCGATGGTGTCATCAGCCACCCTCCAACCGACGAACAGGCTGCCGCCATCGCCACGGATGAGGACGTCACGCAGGTCCTCGCCGGCGCCGGTACCGGCAAGACCGCTGTGATCACGTGCAAGGTCGCCCACCTCATGCGAAACTTGGGCGTCAATCCTTGGCAAATCCTCGTTCTCTCCTTCAACAAGAAGGCGGCAGAGGAGATACGGGAGAGGCTTCCGCCCGATCTCGAACACGTCGAGACCAAGACCTTCCACAGTTTCGGCAGACGGGTCATCGCGGATGTTGAAACCAGAGCGGAAGTCTCCTCCCTCACCGAGGAGAAGGCTCTCACCGAAGCCATCGGTCGCTGGCTGTCCGAGCTTCCGCACGAGGTGGCCGAATACGGCGCCTACTTCAACAACGAGTACCGTTCGCCTTTCGACTTCGCGACCTTGCAGGACTACACCGACTTCGTCCGTTCCTGCGACCTGCGCGCATTGTCGGGCGCGCCGCCGCAAAGACCGGCGGGCGCAAGGTCTGGAGGACCCGGCGCAGCAGCATCGGTCCAAAGCCACCAAGAAGTCGGCAGCCTGGAGGAGCTTCTCACTGCGAACTTCCTCGCGCTCAACGGAATCCGCTTCGAGTACCAAGCGGCCTACGATGTACCAATGGAGACGCGGGACGACCGGAAGTTCACGCAGTACAAACCCACCTTCCGGTTACCAGACCACGATGTCTACGTCGAGCCCTTTGCACTCGACAGAGGGGGGCGGGCACCGAGGCACTTCACAAACTACGAGGCCCGGGTGGCCTGGAAGCGACGGGCCCACAACCACTTCGGCACTCGCCTGATCGAGACCTACAGTTGGGAATGTGCCGAAGGTTCGCTGCAGGACCGCCTGCAGGCGAAACTTGAACGGGCTGGTCTGGAGGTACGTCCAGTACCCACCCCAAGGCTGCTGAAGAACGTCCTCACCCTCTCTGGCCTGACCAAGCTGCTCCCCACCTTCCTGAACCACGTACGCGGCGCAGGGCTGTCGCCGCGCGAACTGCGAGTTCGGGCCGACAAGAGCCAGACCCCAATCAGAAACCGCGCCTTTCTGGGAATCTTCGAGCCGATCAGGGAGATGTACGAGAAGGAGCTGGCGGCACGGAAGACGCTCGACTGGAACGACATGATCATCCGTGGAGCCCGACTGATCGAGGAAAGCAAGTGGACGTCGCCCTACCGCTACGTCCTCGTGGACGAGTTCCAGGACATCTCGGCCGGTCGGATGCGTCTGCTCAAGGCGCTCAAGGGTGACGACGTCGCCTTCTTCCTCGTTGGAGACGACTGGCAGTCCATCAACCGTTTCGCCGGTAGCGACGTCGGTCTGTTCCAGGAGTGCGGGCGGCACCTCGGGCACTTCGAGCAATGCAACCTGAGCCGCACCTTCCGCTACGGGGAGTCGATTCTCAGGCCGACGTCCGCCTTCGTCCAGCGCAACCCGACGCAGACCCAACGAGAACTCCGCAGCGCCAGCAGCGATCCCGACGACGGCATCACAGTCGTCGCGGTCAAGAAGCAGAGAGAGGGTGTCATCAAGGTCCTCGACGACATCGAGGCCGCCGCGATTCAAGGCGGCAGGCAAGGCCAGAAACCATCGGTTCTGGTGCTCGGTCGTTACAGGAAGGGGCGATCCGACCTTCCCGCCCGAAACGCGCGGCCGCTTCAGCTCGAGTTCAGCACCGTCCACAGTGCCAAGGGCCGCGAGACGGACTACGGCGTGGTGTTGATGGGCGGCTTTCCGTCGCGCATGCCGGATGACGCCATCCTCGCAATGGTCCTGCCGCCCGCCAAGGGAGAAATGGCCTTCGGCGAGGAACGCAGGCTCTTCTACGTAGCGACGACCCGCGCGAAACGCGGGCTGTATCTGGTCGTTGACGACCGTCACCCCTCTCCCTTCGTCCCGGAGCTTCTCGAGTCCGCAAGCGACTTTCGCAGGCTCGGTTCATTCGCCCAGGATGGCGCGCCTCCGTGCCCGGCCTGCCCTGGCGTACTCGTTCCCTCAGGCTCCGGAAAGAACCTCCGCTGCACGAACCACCCGATCTGCCGCCATCTTGCGCCCCGTTGCAGTGCCTGTCACACGGGTTACCTGATTGTCGGCGACCGGCAGGCGACATGCACGGACAGCGGGTGCGGGGAGACGGCGCCTCTTTGTCCAGTTTGCCAGTTCGGGGTCCTGAGCCTTCGCAACGGTCCATACGGGCGATTCTGGGGCTGCAGCGGCTTCTCCTCTGAGCCTCCCTGCACGTACAAACGGCCCGTCCGGAAGTAGAGTGCGAGGAGGACGCAGGACCGCAGTGGAAGAGGATCGCTGCTATCCCGCAACTACGACAACAGAACCACGCCTCGCATCCAAGCGCATGAAGAACACGGAGGAATCACCTTGGACCGCACCATGACCACTGCCTTCCCCCTGTGCCTGCTCATCCTGGCCATCGCCTGCGGCGGCTCGGCGTCCGACCCTTCCGCCGGAACCGCCGACGTCGTCGACATCCCGTACACGAAGTACGTGCTCGACAACGGCCTCCGGCTGATCGTCCACGAGGACCACAAGGCGCCGATCGTGGCCGTCAACGTCTGGTACGACGTCGGCGCCGGCGACGAGAAAACCGGCAAGACCGGCTTCGCGCACCTGTTCGAGCACCTGATGTTCAACGGCAGCGAGCACTTCAACGACGACTACTTCAAGCCCTTCGACCGCGTCGGCGCCACCGGCATGAACGGGACCACGAACCAGGACCGGACGAACTACTTCCAGGTCGTGCCGACGACCGCGCTCGACATGGCGCTGTGGATGGAGTCCGACCGCATGGGACACATGCGGGCGGCCGTGACCCAGGCCCGGCTCGACGAGCAGCGGGGCGTGGTCCAGAACGAGAAGCGCCAGGGCGAGAACCAGCCCTACGGCAAGGTGTTCCTCACGATCTTCGAGAACACCTATCCGGACGGGCATCCCTACGACCACTCGACGATCGGTTCCTTGGAGGACCTGAACGCCGCCTCGCTCGAAGACGTGCACGAGTGGTTCCAGACCTGGTACGGCGCCGCCAACGCGGTGCTGGCGGTCGCCGGCGATGTCGAGGCCGAGGACGTCAAGGCGCGAGTCGAGAAGTACTTCGGCCACATCCCCTCCGGGCCGCCGCTGATCAAGCCCGATGTGTCCCTCGCGCGCCGCAGTGAGGAGAGCCGCATGCTGCTCCAGGACCGGGTGCCGCAGGCCCGCGTCTACAAGGCCTGGAACGTCCCTACGGTGAAGGACGCCTCGGTCAACCACCTCAGCCTCGCCAGCGACATCCTGGCCGGCGGCAAGAGCTCGCGCCTCCACAAGCGGCTGGTCTACGACGACCAGATCGCCACGGACGTTTCGGCGTTTGCGATGACACGCGAGTTCGGCAGCCTGTTCCTGGTCATTGCGACGGCTCAGCCGGACCAGGATCTCGCCGAGGTGGAAGCCGTGCTCGATGAAGAGCTTGGCGCCTTCCTCGAAGCGGGCCCGACCCAGGCCGAACTCGAGCGCGCGCAGGCCAGCCAGAAGGCGGTGTTCATCCGCGGCGTCGAGCGCATCGGCGGTTTCGGCGGCAAGTCGGACGTCCTGGCCGCAAGCGAGGTCTATCTCGGCAGCCCGGACGGCCACGTGCGAACCCAGGAGAACCTGGCGAACGCAACCGTCGCCGACGTTCACGGCGCAGCGGCCGAGTGGCTCTCAGCCGGCGCCCTGACCGTCGAAGTGCAACCCTTCCCCACCTACACTGCGACCGAGAGCGCGGTCGACCGTTCCAGCGGGCCGCCCGAGGTCACCGAGTTCCCCTCCGCCTCCTTCCCCGCGCGCGAGACGACGGAGCTGTCGAACGGATTGAAGGTCATCCTCGCCCAGCGCGACGCGGTCCCGGTCGTCAACCTGGCTCTGCAGCTCGATGCCGGCTACGCCTCGGACCAGTTCTCGCTGGCCGGCACCGCGCGGATGGCGATGGACATGCTCGACGAAGGCACGTCGTCGCGGAACGCGCTCGAGATCTCCGAAGAGCTCGACACCCTCGGCGCCACGCTGGGCGCCGCTTCGACCCTGGACACGTCGCGGGTCATGATGAGTGCCCTCACCTCGAACCTCGACGCGTCGCTCGATCTCTTCGCCGACGTGATTCTGAATCCCGCGTTCCCGGAGGACGAGTTCGACCGCCGGCGCAGCCAGCAACTCGCCGCCATCGGCCGCGAGAAGGTCCAGCCGGTGTCGATGGCCCAGCGCGTCCTGCCGCGCATCCTCTACGGCGACGGCCACGCCTACAGCAACCCGCTGACCGGCTCGGGAACCGAGGCCTCGGTGAACGAACTCACGCTCGACTCGCTGCGCGCCTTCCATGACACCTGGTTCCGTCCCAACAACGCGACCCTGATCGTCGTCGGCGACATCACGATGGCGGAGCTCGAGCCCGCGATCGAAGCCCGGTTCTCGGACTGGGCGCCGGGCGACGTGCCGGAAAAGAACCTGGCTGAGGTCGAACCGCAGCCTGAAACGGTCGTCTACATGATCGACCGCCCGGACTCGGCGCAGTCGATCATCTTCGCCGGCCAGGTCGCGCCGCCGAAGAACGACGCCGCGAACCTCCAGATCGAATCGATGAACGACATCATTGGCGGCAGCTTCACCTCGCGGATCAACATGAACCTGCGCGAGGACAAGCACTGGTCGTACGGCGCTCGCGCCATCCTGCTGGACGCGGCAGGGCAGCGGCCCTACTACGCCTACGCCCCGGTCCAGACCGACAAGACGGCGGAGTCGATGGCCGAGATCGACAAGGAACTGCGCGGCATCCGCAGCGGCGGCGGCACGCCGCCGACCCAGGCGGAGCTCAGCCGGGTCACCGATCAGAACACGCTGACGCTGCCAGGCCGCTGGGAGACGAACACATCGGTGATGGCCAGCATCGCCGAGACGACCCGCTTCGGCTTGCCCTCTGACTACTGGGACACCTTCGCCGATGCCGTACGCGGCGTCACCCTGGCCGACGTCAGGGCCCAGGCCGACCGCGTGCTGCAGCCGGACAACCTGGTCTGGATCGTGGTCGGTGACCGGGTTCTGATCGAGGAGAAGATCCGAGCCCTCAACCTCGGCGAGATGCGCTTCCTGGACGCCGACGGCAATCCGGTGGAGGGCTGAGGAGGCAGCTAGCCGGCTTCCGGCCAGTGGAGGGTTCGCCGGGCCCCGGCGAACTCCACGGTCCGGCAGTCCTCGGACGCCGTGCGCAGCAACGCAAAGCGGGGCGTGTCTGCGATCTCGACCAGCCCGTGCTGCGCCGAGGACGCGAACAGCCGTTCCTGCTCATCGAGGCGCAGTGAATCGGGATCGAGGGCGTCGGTGCGGCCGTTGTTCAGGTCGGCAACGACTTCGCCGGCACCAGCCTCAGCATCAACCCGTATCTGAATGGCGACGAGCGGCGTGGTGGCGCAGTCGAGGTAGCACTTGTCCCACCAGCCGTCGTTCACGCGATACTCCACGAAGTAGACGCCGAGCGACGGCTCGTAGCAGATGTGCTGGATGAAGAAGCGGCGGATGCGGTCGGCCACCGGACGGCCCTTCCAGACCCAGCGCCGGTCCGCGTCCACCGTGATCGGCGGGTAGTGGAACGACATCAGGGCGTCGTCGAAGGCGCGGCCCGCCGCCACCGCGCGGGCCAGGGGCGCCGGGAAGTAGGTGCCCCGCTCAAGCCATTCCAGCCGGCTCGGCAACTCCTCGGCGACGATGGCCACGACCGCCGGATCCCGTGCCGCCTCCGAGTCCGCCAGGGCCTCCCGGTCGGCGGGCGCCAGTGGATTGCGGAACCGGGCATTGTGGGAGAGGAAGATCGAGATGCCGATTGGCCAAAGCCGCTCGCAGGCCCGAACCAGATCGTCCATGACGGGGGCGGCGCTGCCGGGGGACCAACCCGTCCTCAGGACTGCGGCGCCGGCTCGGGCGCCCCCGGCGCCCGCCCGAACACCACCCAGCGCAGACCGTGCTTGAGGTCCTCAATCATCATGTACATGCAGGGAACCAGCACCAGGGCGATGCCGGTCACGAACAGGACACCGAAGCCGAGGCTGAGGGCCATCGGCACGAGCCATTGAGCCTGGTTCGAACGTTCCAGGATGATCGGCATCAGACCGAAGAACGTCGTCAGCGAGGTCAGGACGACCGGCCTCACGCGCCGGGTCACCCCGCCGATCACCGAATCCAGCGCGCTCTTGCCTTCATTCCGCAACTGGTTCACCGCGTCGATCAGAACCAGGGAGTCGTTGACCACCACGCCGGCCAGCGCGACCAGGCCGAAGATGCTCAGGAAGCTCAGGTCGTAGCCCATCACCAGGTGGCCGATCACCGCGCCGAACATGCCGAAGGGCACGGCTGCGAGAATCACGATCGGCTGCAGGTAGCTGCGGAAGGCGACCGCCATCAGCGCATACATCGCGAGCATTGCGATGACCAGGCCCTTGGCCAGAGACCCCACGGCCTCGGCCTGCGCTTCCTGCTCGCCGCTGAAGTTGAACGTCAGGCCAGGCGTGTCGGCCACCACGTCGGGCAGGATGTCGCGCGCCAGAGCGGCGCGGATGTCGTTGCCGGTCGTCAGTGTCGGATCGATGTCCGAGGTCACGGTCACGGTGCGGCGGCCGTCGACGCGCAGGATCTGGGTGAACGACGTTCCCCGGCTCACGTAGGCGGCCTGGTGGAGCGGAATCTCACCGCCGACCGGAGTCCGGATGAGCAGGTTCTCGATCGCATGGACCGAATCACGCTCCCCCTTCGGTAGGCGAACGTACACCCGCAACTCGTCGCGGCCCCGCTGCTGCCGGCTGGCCTCGGCGCCGAAGAACGCACCGCGGACCTGGCCCGCCAGATCCCGCTCGGTCAGGCCCAACCCCTTGGCGGCGGGCTTGAGCTCCAGGTCGAGTTGCGGCTTGCCGACCTTGAAACCATCGTCGACATCGAAGACACCGGCGTAGTTCGCAAGACCCGCAGCCACCCGCGCCGCGGCCGCTTCAAGGGGAGGGGTATCGGTGTGCTCGAGCTGAACTGAGACCTTCGCGCCGGCCGAGGGACCGTCGTTGAAGTCGAACGACAGGCGGTCCACGCCGGGAACGTCGCCGACCCGCTCGCGCCAGCGCCGGGTGAACTCGGCCGAACCGAACTCGCGGTCGCCGTCCGGAACCAGATAGGCGGTAACGACCGCCACGTGACCACCGGTCGCGGCAATGCCGCTACCCGGCCCAAACGCGCCGGTGTCTGCACTTCCGATTCGCGCCTTGATCCCCTCGAAGACAGTGTCGAGGGTCGAGCCATCGCGCCGCGGGCGCATTCGTCCCTCCGCCACGAGTTCGGCGCCGACCTCCTCGGCGGCACGGGTCACCAGGCGCGCCACCTCGCGCGTGTCCGCCACCGGCGCGCCGAAAGGCAGCTCGATCACCCCGTTTGCGAACTCGCCCTCGATCTGAGGGAAGAAGTTGAACTTCAGGTGTCCTCCGGCGACCACACTGACGGCCACGATGAGCCCCGCAACGAGAACGGCCACGGTCACGTACCGATCGCGCACCAGCCGCCGGGTCAGTCGCGGCGCCCGCACCGCGATGACCCGCTCGACCCACTCGGAGAAGCGGAGCTGGAGGGCCGCCAGCCGCCTGAACGGATTGAGCGACCGCCCTTGCCCCTTCCTGCCCCGCAGCTTGGTTCGTCCGACGTGCCTTAGGTGCGCCGGCAGGATGAACACGGACTCCACCAGCGAAAACACCAGGACCGGGATGACGATCAGCGGAATGTTGCGGAAAAACTTTCCGGTGATGCCGGGCACCAGCGCCAGGGGGATGAACGCGATGATCGTCGTGGCGACGGCGAACACGACCGGCGTCAGCACTTCGCGGGTACCGACGATCGCGGCCTCGAGCCGGTTGTCGCTGCGGCGGTGGTAGAAGATCGCCTCGCCGACCACGACCGCGTCGTCCACCGCGATGCCCAGCACCAGGATGAAGGCGAACAGGGAGATCATGTTGATCGACACGCCCAACAGCGAGATGAGGAAGAACGAGCCGCAGAACGAGATCCCGATGCCGGCGCTGACCCAGAAGGCGACGGCAGGCCGGAGGAAGATGCCCAGAACAGTGACCACCAGGATCAGGCCGATCAGCCCGTTCCTGCCCAGGATCGACAGGCGGTCGCGGTAGTCCTCCGACTCGTCGGCGACGATCGCAAGACCCACCGTGTCGGGAAGCGTGCCCCGGCGGCGCTCGAGCAGGTCGTACACCGCGTTCGAGACCGAGAGCGGCACCTCGGCGCCCACCCGGAACACCTGCAGGTCGACCGCCGCCTGGCCGTTGTAGAGAAGTTCCTCGTCCGTCTCCCGGTAGCCATCGATCACCTCAGCCACGTCGCGCAGACGCACACGGGTACCGTCGGCGCGGGCGATCAGCGTGATGTCCCGGAACTCCTCCCCGAAGTCGCGCCGCTCCGTGGTGCGCACCAGCACCTCGCCGCCCTCCGTCTTGACCGAGCCGCCCGGCAGATCGATCGAGGCGGCACGCACCACGGCGGAAATCTGGGGCAGGGTGAGGCCATAACGGCGAAGGTTCTCCGACGGCACCTCGACACTGATCTCCGGCGGCGGAACGCCCGTCTTCTCGACCAGGGTGATTCGGTCATCGGAGAGCAGTTCGCTACGGATCACCTCGGCAAGCCGGTCGAGGGACTTGAGGTCCACGTCACCATGAACCAGCAGCGACAGGACCTGCCTGCGGTTCGTGACCAGGGAGATCACCGGCCGTTCGGCATCCTGCGGGAAGGACGTGATCCGGTCCACCGAGCTCTTGATGTCGTTCAGCGTGCGGTCCGGGTTCGCACTGGTGAGCAGTTCGGCCATCACGGTCCCGAGCCCCTCGACGGATACGGAGTTGATCTTCTTGATGCCGTCGAGCGAGCTGATCTCGTCCTCGATCGCGAGAACGACGCCTTCCTCGACTTCCTGCGGCGACGCCCCGGGGTAGGCGACCACGACGGTCACCATGTCCATCTCGATTTCCGGGAACACCTCCCGCTTGATGCTCAGCGCGAACAGGATCCCGCCAACGACCAGGACGAACATCAGCAGATTCGCCGCCACCGGGTTGGAAGCCATCCATGCGATCGGCCCCTTCTTGTCGACGGGACCGTGGTCGTGGGACATCAGGCTCATCGCGGCACCTCACCGGCGCCTTCCGCTCCGCTCCCCCACGCCGAGACATCCCAGAGACTCGCCGCCGACAGGAACTCCGACGCGACCCTCGGCGGCGCATCGTCGACCCGGCGCAGCTTCATCCCTTCAATCGGGGTCGCAAGGCGACTGGTCACGACCATTTCTCCCTCGTTCAGGCCGCCGGCGATGCAAACACTGTCCTCGAAGCGCCACGCGACCTCGACCGGGCGCAACTCAAGGCGCCCGTCGCTGTACATCCGCAGATTCCCCCCTTCGTGCAGCCACTCGCGGGGCACCTCGAACAGGTCGCGGACGGTGGCGCCCTCGAGCATCAGATCGACATAGCTGTCGAGGAGCAGCAACCCGCGGCGATCGCCTCTGCCGGCCCCACTCCCGAGTCCGAGCGGATCCGCGACTTCGACCAACACCCGGGCCATCCGGCCGGCGGTGTCGAGATCGCCGAGAAGCCGGACGATGCGGCCCGGCAGAACGTCACCGTCCTCCGCATCGAGCCGCACCAGGGCACGCGAACCATGTGCGGCCCCGTGCAGACCCGGCACCCTCAGTTGATCGAGTTCGTCCGTGCGGACCGCGGCGCGCACCCAGAAGGCATCCGTACCCGCCAAGGTCACGGCCTGACTCTGCGGCGTCACGATCTGCCCGACCTCGATCGACTCGGAGAGAACCACTGCGTTGAAGGGGCTGCGGACGACCGTGCGCTCCAGGTCCAGTCTGTCGCGCGCGAGGTTGGCGCGCGCCGTCTGGACAGCCGAGAGCCGCGAGCGCAGTTGGGGCTCTCGCAGGGCAAGCGAAGCCGCCTTCTGCTCCGCGTCCAGCTCGTCCTGGAACAGCTCCCATTCCCGCTCGGCGACGCGGCCCCGGCCCTGTTCGAGTTCCATTTGAGCCGCCGCCTCGGCAACCGCGGCGGTAGCCTTGGCCACCGCCAGCTTGAAGTCGGCGTCCTCGATCGCGAAGATCAGGTCGCCTGCCCGGAGGATGGTCCCGGGAGCGAGGTTTGCCGCCACAGCATCGATGCGGCCACTGACCTGGGGCTGCACGACGACCCGCTGGGCCGGAACGACCGTGCCCTGCGCCGCAACGTCGATGCGCCGGGGAAGACGCCTTACTTCGGCTACTTCGACCAGCACGCCCGAGTCGTCAGGCGGCGTCTGCACCGCCTGCGGGCGGGAACGGATGATCCCCATCGCGGCCACCACACCCACCGCCAACACGAGCACGACAAGTCCAACCCGGGCCAGAGTCGCCATCAGAACGCTCCTCCGGTACTGGCCGTCTGGGGACCCACCGCCAGTTGGGCTGCCAGCCGCTCAACGGACGTGCCCGGCGCAAAGCCCAACGCCCGGCAGAGTTGCAGCCGGCTGCCGAGCTGCTGCCGCCTGGCATCGATCAACGCCTGCTCGAGTCCCTGCTGCGACAGCAGCGCGGTCAACACGTTCAGATAGTCCGTGGCGCCCTCCCGGTAGGACCCGCTGGTCAAGAACAGCACCCGGCGGGCCTCCCCGAGCCGCTCCTGGAGGTTGCCGACCAGTTCGCGGGTGCTCCGGCCCACAGCGAGCGCCGCCTGCACCTCGCCGACCGCATTGACCAGGGACTGCGCATAGGCGTAGAGACTCTCCTCCGCCGCCGCGTACGCCTGGTCGATGCGCGCCCGCCGTCCCCCGCCGCCGTAGAGAGCCTGCGACGCAGCGCCGCCGATCTGCCGCACCAGGTCGTTCAGTACGTCGACGATCTCCAGCGCCCGACCGGTCACGAGGGCGTTCAGCGACAGCGAGGGCAACCACTCCTTCACCGCCGCGGCCGCGCGACGGTCGGCCGCTTCGACCCGGCGGCGCGCCGCGAGCAGATCCGGCCGCCGCTGCAGCAGCTCGGCCGGTACGCCGAGGCCCGGCTGCGCCGCCGCCGCCAGAAGGGGCCCGAGGCCAGGCGACTCCGCCGGCGTCTGCCGCGCCCCACTGCCCAGGAGCACCGCGAGCTGGAACTCCAGCGACTCCAGCCTCCCCCGAGCCAGGTCGGTCTGGCCCTGCAGGCTCAGCAACTGCTCACGCTGGCGACCGATGTCCTGAGCCGGACCCAGTCCCTGTCCGAAGCGGAGTTGAGTCAGTTCCAGGAATCGCTCCGAAGTCTGCTGCTGGCTCTCGAGGAGCGCGATCAACTCTCGTTCCGCGACGATGCCGAACCAGACTTCGGCCAGCACCGACGACATCGTGATAGCGAGCGAGCGCAGATCCTGAACGCTGGCCTCGGCATCCAGCAATGCCGCCACCTCCCGGTTTCGGAGCCGGCCCCAGAGATCGATCTCGAAGCCGGCCGCCAGGCTCGCGTCGAATGCCGCGCCCTGCAGCAGAAACTCGTTCACGATACCGCTCCCCGGAAACGTGAGGTCATTCCCCGCCAACGTGGCGTCGAGGCGCGGCATCAGGTAGGCGCCGCTCTCGCGGGCACGGGCGTCGGCCGCCTCAACCCGGCTCCATGCCGCCCGAAGATCGAAGCTCTGGCCGGCCAACCGGTCCTGCAGCTCGCGCAGGGTCTGATCGCCCAGGGCGCCGCAGGCGCCGGGCGCCTCCGCGGCGGCGTCCACGCCAACGCCCCGATCGAACTCGGCGGGCGGTTCCGCCACCTCCGGAATGCGATCGAGCACGCTCGTGTGCGCGCAGCCAAGCGCCGCCGCAGCCAGGACGCCGACTGCGAGACAAGTCCCGTACGCCCAGGAAGATGTGCCTTGGGCGTGGGCAGCCGGTTCGAGTGGGCAACGCATGGACGACAACCTGGCGGAAGGGCCAACTCTATGCCAATCCAGATACGTCCTCCCGCTCCGGAAGTTCCATCCGTGCGCTCGATGACTCGCGTACGGAGTGGTTCGCAGGTGGCGCCGACCGCCCCACCTGGGTTCCGATGCGGCCTGGCGCGGCAGAACTCCCGCAGGCCGGCGCTTCGCGCCAGATGCCGGCCAGAAGGCCGGCGCACCCGGTTTCTGCCGCGCAGCCGGCTATACGCCGGCAGTCCGGCTCAGCACCAGCGCCTTCGCACCGTCGACGCGCAGGTCCCAGCCCGGCTCGACCACCGTGATGCTGTGGCGCTCCTGCACCAGGCATGGACCGGCCTGCTCGAAACCGGGAGCGAGGTCTTCCCGGCGCAACAGCTCGGCAACCCTCCAGCCGTCGAACCAGGCCCGGCGGCGCCCGGTCATCGTTTCCGCCGCTCGCTCCTCCCGGCCCCGGTCCAGTCGCCCCGCTGCCGGCGCCGTGGACGCCAGGACCCGAATCGACTCGACCTCGATCGGGTGCTCGGGCGGCGGATAGCCGTAGACCGCCCCGTAGCGCTCGGCGAAGAGCGACGCGATGGCGCCGGTCGAGCGCGCCTCGGCCGCCGAGGACGGCTCGACTTCCAGCGCTGTTTCCTGTCCCTGCAATCGCAGCCGAACGATCCGCCTCCGGACGGCGGCGCCCTCCAGGTTCGCCCCCCGTTCGCTCACCAGCGCCGCCAACGCCTCCTGCTCGAGGTCCTCGACCAGCGGTCCGATCCGGCCGCCGTCCAGTGGTTCGAGAACCTGCCGGTGCGCGAAACGCTCCAGCACCGCGTGCCCCAGGCCGACCGCGCTCAAGAGCGACGTATCGACGGGCACGATCACCGTCCGCATTCCAAGTTCGGAGGCGATGGCGCAGGCGTGCTGACCGCCGGCGCCGCCGAAACTGACCAGGGCGTAGTCCGCGGGGTCATAGCCGCGCGAGATGGAGATGCGCCGAATCGCATCCGCCATCCGCTCATTGGCGACCTGCAGAAAGCCCCCCAGCAACTGCTCCTCGGAGGCGGCCAGGCCGCTGAGCGCCTCCGCCGACCGGCGTTCGGCGGAGGCGGTGTCGATGGGCAGGCCGAAGGCGGCCGGGTCGATGCGGCCGAGCAACAGGTTCACATCCGTGATGGTCAGCGGCCCGCCGGCGCCATAACAGGCCGGCCCCGGACGCGCTCCGGCGCTCTCGGGCCCGACCTTGAGCTGGCCGTGGTCGACACCGCAGATCGAGCCGCCGCCCGCGGCCACCGTCTCGATCGCCAGCGCCGGCGCCACCACCGTCGCGTCGCCGACGCGGAACTCGAAGTTGTACTCGAAGTCGCCGTCGTAGCGAGAGACATCGGTGCTCGTGCCGCCCATGTCGAAGCCGATGACCCGTTCCATGCCGCTCGCGCGCCCCGCCGCCGCCGCTCCCACCACGCCGCCAGCCGGGCCCGAAAGCAGGCTGTCCTTGGGCCGGTAGCTCGAGAAGCTCGCCAGGCCGCCGGCGCTGGTCATCACCCGCGGCGCGACGCCGCCGGTTCCTGCCTCCGAGCCGCCCGAGAGCGCGGCGCCCGTGGTTTCGAGGTATCCGCCCACGACGCGCCCGAGATAGGCGTCGACGACCGCGGTGTGCGCACGCGGAACGATCTTGATCAGGGGCGCCAGTTCGGCCGAGCACGACACGGTCTCGAAGCCGGAGGCACGCAGGATCTGCTCCACCCGTCCTTCGTGGGCCGGGTTCCGGTAGCTGTGCATCAGGGCCACGGCCGCGGCCCGGAAGCCCTCGCCGACCAGTGCCCGCGCGGCCGTCCGCAACCCGTCTTCGTCGAGCGGCGACAGCTCGCGTCCCTCCGCGTCAAGGCGGCCGCCGACCTCGACCGCGCGTTCATACAGCGGCGCCGGACGCTCGATGTTGAGGGCGAAGATGTCGGGCCGCGCCTGGTCTCCGATCAGGAGCAGATCGGCGAAACCCTCGGTGACGAACAGCACCGTCCGCGAGCCGGCCCTCTCGAGCAGGGCGTTCGTTCCCCGGGTCGTCGCGAGCCGGAGGTCGCAAGCCGGTAACGACTCGCTGAGCGCCCTGCCGGTGGCAATCCGCGCCGCGAGGATGGGCGCGTTCTCGGGAGAGACGAACTCCACGACCAGGCCGGGCTCGAAGTCACTCCCACTCCTGCTCCCACTGCCACGACCCTCCGCCAACTGGCAGGAACCGTCAGCCGACCAGCGCTCGACCTGCACGGGAGCACCGCCGGTAAGCGGGGTCAATGCGTAGCCCTCGAAGAAGCCGTCCGGGAGATCGAACGGCGTTTCCAGTTGCAGGCCGTCCGTGCCGTCCGAGACGACCGTCGCCCGTACCGCTCCGGAACTCAGGACCTTGATGGACTGAACGGCGCCGGCCGGGTCGATCGCCACACAGTCGGTGAACGTACCGCCGGTGTCGATCCAGAGCTGCCAGAGGGCTCGCACGTCGGAATCCGGTGGCAAGCGACCCGGCAGCCGCTCAGGCGCCCGCCAGCAGGCGGGCCAGACGATCGATCCGCTGGCCGCCGTCGGGCTGCAGCCGCTGCGCGCGGCGTAGCAGCTTCTCGGCCGCCCGCCGGTCGCCCCGCCGCATCAGCACTTCGCCCAGGGCGGCCGCCGGCGCCGCCTCGTCGGGCCCGAGCCGCCGCGCCCTGGTGTAGAAGCGCTCCGCCTCATCCAGGCGGCCGTAGCGCAGGCTCAGGTCGCCCAGGGCGATGTACGTGAACGGGTTGCGGTTGCGGCTGGTCGCCGTCAACCGAAGCAACTCCTCGGCCTCGTCGGTGCGCCCGTTCATCCGCAACAGCACCGCGAGGTTGGCAAGCGCCGAGCTGCCGCGCGGGTCGATTTCGAGCGCCCGCCGGTAGCTCCCCTCGGCCGCGTCGGCGCGGCCGCTCCGCCGCTGGGCCACGCCCAGGTTGACCCAGGCAGAGGCGAGTTCGGGATCGATCCGGACCGCGTCCTCGAGCCAGGCCACGGCTTCGTCGAGCTGCTCTCCCCGGAGCGCCCCGGCCCCGCGGTTCGAGTAGAAGAGCGCCGTGGCCGTCAGGTCACTGATCGGATTCACCCGCCAACCGTCATCTTCCGGACGGAGCCCGAAGTCGATCACCCGCATCGTGTGCCGCGGTCCGAACCCCACGGCGACATGGTCCGATATGACGATCAGGTCCCCGGAGCGCTCGAAGCTCTCGACGTCGGTCACTTCGACGAAGTACGCCGCGAGATCCAGTTCGCGCGCGAGCCCCACGAACATCTGGGTGAAGGCCAGGCAGTTGCCCCTCCGGCTCTCGAACACCTCGACCGCCGAGCCCGTGCGCCCGGCCTCGTACTCCACGCCGAGCAGGGAGGTGTCCATCACGACTTCGACCAGGCGGTCGAGGCGCTGTTCTCTCAGCGTCTCGGCGACCGCGCCGCGAGCCCATGCCGCCATCTCGTCGTTCAACGCGAACGGCACCACGACACGGCTGACACCGCGCCGCTCAAGTTCTCTCTGAAGCGCACTCTCGCCGACTTCTCGCCCACCGGTCGAAGCGCATCCCAGGGCAAGCGCAGCGAGGACCGCCGCCACAGCCGGCCGATTCGGCCGGCAGCGCTCGACCCGCGGTTCGATGTTCCCAGTCGTCACAGCGGTCACACCTCTCCATCAGCGCCCCGACCATCCTAGCGCCGTTCAGGAGTCGGCGTGTCGCGCCTTGAGCACGCGCCGCCGCAGGAGCCCGGCGCTGACCACGGCCACCAGCAGCAGCACGGCGGCCAGAGCGAGCACGGGCATCGTGATCGCTACGAGTGATAGGCCGGCGGCCGATCCAGCCTCTCCGGTCGACACGACCGGATTGCCGATCCCGGCGGTCATCATGGTCGAGGCGCCCCGCAGCAGCGTCGTCCCCGTCTGGACCACCGCTGCCGCCGTACCGCCGCCCACGGCGGCCAAAGCCCAGCCCAGGAGCGGCGTCGCGGTCTCGATGTTCGCCGCCGCCACGACGATGCCGGCGGTGACGGCGGCCGGCATCGCGGCGACGTCGAGGACGTTGTCGAGCCAGGGGATGTAGTAAGCGCCGACTTCACAGACGGCCGCGACACCGAGAGCAAGCAGGGCCGGGGTCCCCGCCATCCATTCGAACCCTTCGGACAGGTCGAGCGCGCCGGCCCGGGCCGCCACGCCCATGACCAGGACGGGCAGAAAAACCCTGAAGCCGCATGCCGCGGCCAAGCCGACTCCCAGACCGACACTGAGCAGAATCTCCATTTCACGATCTCCTCTCGCTGCCGTCTGTCCCAGACTACGTCGCTCGTCGACGCCGGGTTTCGACGAGCCATCGCCAGAGTGCCTGCGCTTCCGGCACCTTCAGCAGGTGCGCCACCGCCAGATAGGTGACCGCGAAGCCGAGGACGGGGACAACGCCGGCAATCCAGGGCGGGCCCGGCACCAGGGTCTGCGTCGCCGCCCAGGGCGCGAGACAGAGGATCGCCATCGGCAGATGACGGCGCCACGCCGGCCACGGCGACACCGGCACCTCGCGCTGACGAAGCCGCCGTAGCAGCAGCACCAGCTCGAACCAACTGCCGACCGCCGACCCCAGGGCCAGGCCAACCGCACCGAGCCGAAGGGTGTGGACGGCCGCCGGAGCAACAGGCCCCAGCCAGCCGACCAGCGCGACGTCCGCCACCGGGATCCGGTCGAGCCAGATCATCAGCACCGCGCCGAGTCCGGCCGCGACGATCAGCCGCATCGCCGCGATCCGGGCCGGGCTCCGGGTGTCGCCGAAGGCGAAGAACACGCTCTGCAGCAAACGCGAGGCGCTCGACGCGAGCAAGCCCAGCGAATAGGCGGCGAGCACGAAGAACACGAGCCAGTTGTCGCCGATGCCGAACTCGCCCCGGCGATAGACGGCGCCGACGATCCCTACACCCAAAGCGAGGTAGCCGACCAGGGTCGGCGCCACGAGGAAGGACATCGCCGCCAGCGAACCCTGGGCGCGCGTCGCGGCAACTCTCGACCGCTCCTCCCCATCGCCCCGGAGCCGCGCCAATTCAGGCAGCTCGGCCGCCGCCACCGAGACGCCGAACAGGCCGATCGGAAGCAGGTACAGCCTCTGGCCGAGACCCAGCGCACCCACCGCGCCCTCCGCCAGAAAGGAGGCCAGCAGGAGATCGACGTAGGCGCCCAGTTGACCCACTCCGCGCCCAGCGATCGCCGGCCCCAGATTGGTCAGGGTCTTCCGCACGCCGGGCGCCCGCAGGCTGAACGAGAGGCGCAGGCCGGCGGCAACCCGGAGCACCGAAGGCAGTTGCACCGCGAACTGCAGCAGCCCGCCGAGCAGCCCCCCCCAGCAGACGGCGAGCACCAGAGACTCGATCCTCTCGGCTTCGCCGCCTGTGGTCCGCGCGGCGACGAACCAGACGACGCCGATCACGCTCGCGTTCCAGAAACACGGCGCCAGGTACGGGAGCAGGAAGCGGCGATGGCTGTTCAGGATCCCGAGACACCAGGCCGACAGCGTGATCGCCGCCACCATCGGGAAACAGATGCGGACCGCCGTTGTGGTCAGCGCCAGGCGGTCGACGGTTGCCGCACCCCCTGCCACCGCCTCGGCGTCGCCCGCGAAGCCGGCAAACAGGATCCGCACAAGCCAGGGCGCCAGGATGACGCCGAGCAGGCTGAGCGCTGCCATCACGGCGAACAGCAGGCCGAACATCGCCCCGGCCAGGGCGCCGGCCTCCCGCCGCCTGCCTTCGGCGACCATGCGGCTGTAGACCGGAATGAAGGAGGCCGACAGCGCCTGGTCCCCGAGCAGGTTCTGCAACACGTTGGGCGCCCGGAAAGCCGCCGTCACGACATCCGTCAGAGCGCTGACGCCGGCGAAACTCGCGATCACGGCCTCCCGAACCAGGCCGAGAACCCGGCTCGCCAACATCCCGGCAGCGACCCGAGCCGCGCCGCCCCGCGCGGGCGGCGTGTCACGTCCGCCGGCGGATTCCGCCTGCGTCAATCCGAGAGGTTGACGACGACCCGGTCGCCCCGCCGCTCGACCGTCGCCGCGATGTCGGACGCGGTGAGATCGAGCACGACGTGCAGGTTCCGAGTCGCCCCCCGGCCATGAACGCCGGTGCGTACTCCGCGCAGTCTGGGTCCGTTGACCGCGCTCGCGTCGTAGGCCTCGCGCACGCCGATCAGCCGCACGACCAACCGCGGCGGCGCTTGGAGCGGCATGATGTGGTGTCGCTGGAAGGGAGCGTTGCCGACGATCTCGATCACCGTCCGGTCACCCGCCGTCGACGCGGTGATCGAACGGAGGGCGGTCGCATTGGCAGGCGCCGCCGCCGGCGCGGCGGTTGACGGTCGGGGCGACGGCGGCCGTGCGGCGGCAGGCTCAGCGGCGGGCGCCGTCCTCGTCTCGACCGCGGCAGTCGGCGGCGCCGGTGCGGGCCGCTCGGCCGCGACACCTTCGGCAGCTTCCGTCGCCGCGGCCCCGGCGGGTTCGGCCGCCCCGTCGGCCGCTGCCGCCTGCTCCTCCAGGGGTACCAACAGTCGGCTCGATGTCGACGACTCCTCAGCTCCTTCCGGTGGCACGTCAGCTCCCGCGCGAGTCGTCGAGATCTCGAAGCTTGGAACGTCAGCCGGCGCACTCTCTTCGGTCGGGGCGCCACCCACTCCGACCAACTGCAGCAGTGGTCCGCGCAAGACAATCAGAGCGACCACCAGGATCACGGCGCCGCCGACCGCGGGCCACAGCCAGGGGCGAGAACTCGACTCCGGCTTCATCCAGTCCTCGGCGCCGTCTTCCGCCAGTTCACCGAACAGATCCACGTGGGTGGCCTCGATCTCGCCGTCGCCGACCGAGTCTTCCACGGCGAGGGGTGGATCAACAGACGCCAAGTCGTCACCCGACGGTTCGAAGGGCGGTTCGAGCGGCGGCGATTCGGCGGGCGCCTCCGGCGGCGGCGCTTCCGCCTCGACGATCTCCACGGGTTCGACCGCGTCAGCCTCGTCAGCCTCGACCTCGCTCTCGGCCGCTTCCGTCGCCGCTTCGTCTTCGGCTTCCTGGGCCTCGGCGCCCTCGACCTCGGGCACGGGCGCCGGCGGAATCACATCGGCCTCCGCCTGCCGCTCCGAGAACAGCAGCGCCAGACGCTCCTCTCCCCCTGGTTCGACACGGCTGAACTGCATCCCCATCCCGGCCGGCTGATCGGCGCCGCCGGCCTCGGGGCGTACCCAGACCACGGTCGCCTCGCCCTCAACGTCGGCGGGCTCTTCGTCCGACCCGAGCTGCAACACGAAGTGCACCGCGGCGCCGACCGGCATCGGCGCCGGCGTCGACACGAACATGCCGCCGGTCGCGATGTCGCGCGTCAACCCGGAGAGTTCGCCGTCCTCACCGGGCGCCAAGAGACGAACGGCCGCCTCGCGCAACAGGCGGCGCGACTCGCGGAAACGGAAACTCTGACTGGCCGGGGACATAGCTCAGTTCCTCACGGGGCTGTGAGACACCAATACTACCCGGTCAGGACGTCGAGGCCCCCTTGCGCGCCACGAGCAGGGCCATCTCGAGGGCCTGCTCGTAGTTCAGCCTCGGGTCGACCTGAGACCGGTACGCCCGCCGCAGGCCCTTCTCGTCGAGACCCCGGGCGCCGCCCACGCACTCCGTCACGTCCTCGCCGGTGAGCTCGAAGTGCACGCCGCCAAGGATCGTGCCGTGCGCGGCATGGAGGTCGAAAGCCTGCTCCAGCTCCGACAGGATGGCGCTGAAGGCCCTGGTCTTCATCCCCTCTCGAGTGCCCTTCGTGTTGCCGTGCATCGGATCGCAGATCCAGAGCACCGGCTTGCCGGTCGCGCACACGGCCTGCAGGATCGGAGGCAACTCCTCGGCGATCTTCTCCGCGCCGCAACGGTGGATGAGAGTCAGCCGGCCCTCCTCGCCGTCGGGATTCAGCACCTCGACCAGATGGGCGATGTCGGCCGGGCTCATCCCGGTCCCCACCTTGACGCCGAGCGGGTTGCGAATGCCCCGCGCGTACTCGATGTGGGCCGAGCCCCGGAACGCGGTGCGGAGGCCGATCCAGGGCAGGTGGGTCGAGAGGTTGTACCAGCCCTCCCGCCGCGGCACGGTCCGGGTCTGCGCCTGCTCGTAGACCAGGTGCAGCGCTTCGTGGCTGGTGTAGAAGTCGACGCGATCGATCTGCCCCACTTCGACGCCGGCAAGCGTCTCCATGAACTTGAGCGAATCGGCGATGGACTCGACCCGGCGCTGGTACTCGGCAGCGTTCTGCGAGTGGTCGACGAAGTCCAGATTCCAGTACTCGGGATGGTGGAGATCGGCGAAACCGCCGTCGATCAATCCACGGATGAAGTTCAGGGTCAGAGCGGCTCGCTGGTAGCCGCGGAGGAGATTCAGGGGGTCGGGCGCCCTCGCCTCGGCATTGAAGTCGAGCGAGTTCACCAGGTCACCGCGGTACGAGGGCAGGGTCTCGCCGTTCCGCGTCTCGGTGTCGGACGAGCGCGGCTTGGCGTACTGACCGGCAAAACGGCCGATGCGCGTCACCCGCTTCTTCAAGCTGTGCGTCAGCACCAGACTCATCTGGAGGAGGATCTTCAGCTTCGCGGTAATCGAGTCCGACGTGCACTCGGCAAAGCTCTCAGCGCAATCGCCGCCCTGCAGGACGAAGCGCTCGCCGCGCGCTGCTGAGGCCAACTGCCCCCTCAGGGTCTCGACTTCCCAGGAGGTCACGAGCGGCGGCAGAGCGGCGAGCCGCGCCGCAACCGACTCCACCGCCGCCGGGTCGCCGTAGGTGGGCTGCTGGCGCACGTCGGCGCTCTGCCAGGAAGTCGGGCGCCAGTTGTCCATTGAGTCTCTCATCGGTTGAGGGCCGCCGGTGCGACCCGGTCGGCAAGCTGCCGCCAAAGGGCGCCGGATCCTACTTCAACCCGGGTGGCGCCGGCCGCCGTCAGTCGTCCTCGACCCGGAGGTAGCGCCGCAACCAGCGGGTGCCGAGATAGAACGGCAGCGTATCCACGGCCGCCGCCACGAACTTGAACACGTACGCCGTGCCGATGAACACCCACAACTGCGGCCAGATCGGCTCTGCCCTCTCGACCGGGATGGCGGCCGCCGCGAAGTGGGTGATCACGATGACGGCGAACGAGTCGACGAACTGGCTGACCACCGTCGAGCCGTTGTTGCGCAGCCACAGATGACGGCCCTTCGTGAGCCGTTTCCAGAAGTGGAACACGTAGACGTCGCACAACTGGGCGCTCAGGTAGGCGATCATCGACGCCGCGATCACACCCAGAGTCATCGTCCGGATCTCGAAGAAGATCGGCAGCCGTCCATCGGGGCCGGGAACCGGCGAGTCGAAACCCGGCAGAGCGCCACCCAGCCACAGCACGACGGCAAGCCAGATGTTGACGACAAAGCCGACCCAGACCAGGAAGTTGGCGCGCTTTCGCCCGTAGATCTCGGAGACGAAGTCGGTACAAAGGAACGTCAGGGGATAGGGCAGCACGCCGACCGCCAGGGGCATCGGAATGTGCACGCCGAAGATGGTGAAGCTCAGGTCCAGGAAACGCGTCACGCCCAGGATGTTGAGCATCGTCATCGAGCCCAGGAACAGGCCCGCCAGGATGAGGAACACCCGTTCGCGGCGCGCATGCAGCGCACTCGCCTCGATCGGGTGGAGGTCCACAGGCGGCTGCTTCAAAGTGCTGGCAGCTTGCGCCGCAGAAGGGAACTCGGTCATCTAGGACACTTCCTGAGCGTGGCGCTTTGCCCGCTGTCTGGCGGCGATGAAGTCCGCGTGCGGGACATGAAGGAGCCGGGCGATCTTGCGGATCAGGAACTCCTCCTGAGCCTCCAGCACACGATCGGCGAAGGCCACGCGCCACAGCTCCTCGAGCAACCGGACCTTGCGCTCCGCGTCGAAAGACTCGTGGATGAGGCGGGTGAACTCGTAGAGGCAAACCGAACCCTCCGTCTCCTCCTCGGCCAGCGCCACGAGCTCCGCCGTCTCCCCTTCAGTGAGGCCCAGTTGACGCCGGACCGCGGCAAGCACCTCCGCCTTCTCCGCTTCGGCGACGTCGAAGTCGGCGCGCATCACTTCCACCATCAGCGCCGCCGCCGCCAACCGCAAGCGGGCCTCCGGGTCGCCGACCCGCTCCGGGTCGAGCCGTTCGCCGAAGAAACTGCGGATGCGGTCAAGCACCTTCGAGCGCCCCGCCTGCCTCTTCCCGCCCCAGCCGCCGCCATGCCGCCTGACGCCGGAGTTCCTTGGCCCGAGCCGCGACGCCGCCGCCCGACGTAGCGCGCCGCCAGGCCGCGGCCGCCTCGTCGTCCACCAGCTCCCAGTGCTCGGTATGCGCCTCACGCACACGCGCGGTGGCCCGGCCAAGCGCCGCGACCCCCAGGTCGGCGGCCGGTTCATCCAACGGACCGAAGGCCAGAGCTTCCGCGGTCGCCAGCAGCAACAGCAGGTCCTCCACCGCCGACGCCGGCCAGCCCGACCTGCGAGCCAGCGCCAGGTTGTAGGCCGTCATCGCGGCGCCGATGTAGAGATCCTCGATGGTCCGGAACGGCTTGATGGCATCGGTGTAGCCGTCGCCTTCCAGCAGCTCCACAGCAGCCACCGGCACTTCGTTCAGCTCGACCACGGCATGGCGAACTTCGGGGTTCGCGGTCACCCGCCCGCCCCCTCCGGTGGGAAAGTTCACGGTCATCGGAGCGATCCCGATGCCCCGCCGGTCGCTCGGCACGCACAACGCCCGCAAGCGGTTTCGGTCACCCTCCCGGCCCACCGAGGCGACGAGCAAGAGCGCCGCCGAGGACGGCGCCAGGGTCGCCCACCGCTTCTGCCCGCTGAGGCGGAAGTCGCCATCCGGCGTCGCATCGAGGGACGAGTGAACCGCACGCGGATGCGCCCCGCCCTCCTCGCTGGCGCAGAAAGCGACAATGCCGCCCTCCGGCATCAGATGCAGCCCGCCACACTCCCAGGCCAGGCGGCGAACCGCTCCCTGGTGTCCGGCCACCATCGCCCAGGCGGGCCGATCGGCCACGAAGCCGCCAAGCAGACCATGAGCGAAGTGAACCCTGCCCGCGTCGGCCTCACCGACTCGCTCCTTGCCTTTCCAGAACGCAAGGGCGCCATCGCTGAACGCCCGATACCAGCCAGCCGGCTCGTCACCCGCGACGAGCGGTTCGGGCACTGCCGACAACAGGTAGCTCAGAATCGGATTGAGGGTCACGAACCGCTCCCCGAAACCGCCTCCGGCACCGGCCAGACTCGAATAAGCTCGACCGCCCGAGGATGACAACGGCTCGATCCGCCGCCGCCTGCAACCCGCTCCTTAAAGTCCATCGCGCAAGGATGATAGAGGAAACTCCACGCTCCCCCGCCCGGATCGATCCCGGACCCGAGATGCCCGGCTTCCGCCGCGTGCCGCGGACCGGCGTGATCTACGTGATGCACCGCGCCGCGGCCGCCGGTCACGGCCGCGACGGCCGCACCTGGTACAACCTCGGCCAGGGTTCGCCGGACGTCGGGTCCCTGCCGGGAGCGCCACCGCGCCGCGACCAACTCCACATCGACCCGCGCCGCCAGACCTACGCGCCAATCGACGGCATCGACGAGCTGCGGGACCGCGTCGCCGAGCTGTACAACTTCCTCTACCGCCGCAACAAGCGCTCCCAGTACTCGCGCGAGAACGTCAGCATCGCCCCGGGCGGCCGCCCGGCAATGACTCGCATCGCGGCCGCGATGGGCGAGATGAACCTGGGGCACTTCATCCCCGACTACACCGCCTACGAAGAACTGCTGAGCGCGTTCAAGGGTTTCATCCCGATTCCCATCCTGCTCGACGCCGCCCACGGCTATACGGCTTCGCGGCGGCTGCTCCAGAAGGAAATCGTGGGCCGCGGCCTGTCCGCGCTCTGGTGCAGCAATCCCTGCAACCCGACGGGTCAACTGGTCGAGGGCGAGGCCCTGGCGGAGTGGGTCAAGGTCGCCCGCGACAACGCCTGCACGCTCATCCTGGACGAGTTCTACAGCCACTACATCTACACGCCGGCGCCCGACGACTGCAGCGAGATCGCCGACACCGCCAGGATGGTCTCCGCGGCGGCCCACGTCGAGGACGTGAACAGCGACCCGATCATCCTGGTCGACGGTCTGACCAAGAACTGGCGCTACCCCGGCTGGCGCGTGTCGTGGATCATCGGTCCACGGACCGTGATCGACCGCGTGACCAGCGCCGGCTCCTTTCTGGACGGCGGCGGCAATCACCCGTTCCAGGAGGCCGCCGTGCCTCTGCTGGCGCCGGAACTCGTCCTCCAGGAGACGCGGGCGATCCAGACCGAGTTCGCCCGCAAGCGCCGCTTTCTCATCGACCGCCTACGCGGTCTCGGAGTAGCGGTCGAACACGAACCGCAGGGCGCCTTCTACGTCTGGGGCAGCCTCGAGAACCTGCCGCCTCCCTTGAACGACGGCATCGAGTTCTTCAAGGCGCTGCTCCAGGTCCAGGTGATCACCGTGCCCGGCGTGTTCTTCGACGTGAATCCCGGCCAGCGGCGCCGCAACGCCCGCTACCACAGTTACTCCCGGCTCAGCTTCGGCCCCTCGATGGAAACCCTGGAACGCGGCACCGAGCGGATCGAGAAGCTGATCCGCGGCCGCCCCTAAGCGGATCGACAGCCGATCCGCGGCCGCCCCTAAGGGGCTCAGGCGAAGCCGACGAGACGGCGGAGTTCCGCCGCCTTCGGCTCGGCGACGGCCCGGGCTCGCTCGGCGCCCAGAGCGAGTAGACGGTCCAGTTCTTCCGGCGCGGCCATCAGCTCCGCGTACCGCTCCCGGATCGGGGCCACGACCTCGATCACGGCATCGGCAACAGCCGCTTTCAGATCGCCGTAGCCGCGGGCGTCGGCGAAGTCGGCAACGACCTGCTCCCGGTCGCGGCCGGTGATCGCCTGGTAGATCACGAGCAGGTTGTTCACCCCGGCCCGCTCCGGGTCGTCGCGGAACTCGATGTCGCGCCCGGAGTCGGTGACCGCACGCTTGAGCGACCGGCGTATCTCGGCGTCCGAATCCGTCAGCCGTACCGCGTGGCCCCGGCCCGCCGTTTCGCTCTTCGACATCTTGACCGTCGGATCGTCGAGGGCCATCACCCGAGCTCCGGCGGTCGGAATCACCGCCTCGGGCAGAACGAACGTGTCGCCGTAGAGATGGTTGAAACGGCCGGCGATGTCGCGCGCCAGTTCCACGTGCTGCTTCTGATCCTCTCCGACCGGCACCTCGTCCGCGTCGTAGAGCAGGATGTCGGCGGCCTGGAGTATCGGATAGGTGAACAGCCCCACGCCGATGCGCTCCCTGCCGCCCTGGCGCTCCGACTTCGACTTGAACTGCGTCATCCGCTCCAGCCAGCCGATCGGTGTCGTGCAACCCAGAATCCAGGCCGCCTCCGCGTGCGCCCGCACGTGGCTCTGCACGAACAGGGTCGTGCGCTCGGGATCGATACCGCAGGCAAACAGCATCGCCGTCAACTCGCGGGCGCCGGCGCGCAGGGTCTCCGGGTCCTGGCGCACCGTGATCGCATGAAGATCGACGACGCAGATGAAGTTCTGGCGATCGTCCTGGCGCGCGGCCCAGTGCTTCACCGCCCCCAGGTAGTTCCCCAGGTGCAGCACGCCGGACGGCTGGATGCCCGAGAAGACCCGGCGTATGCCTGTCTCTGCGCTCACGCGCTCCTCGCCTCACGCCGGGCGGGCCGGAGCACCGTCCAGCCGACGCAGACGCCGTAGTTCAGAAGCAGTCCCCAGACGCCGGCGGCGACGCCCCAGGGGCTTCGTGTCGTCCACAGATCGACCATCACGCCGCACCAGATGACCAGGGTGAGCGCCGTGCCCAGGAGCATGCCGGCGAGGGCGGCCGATGACGACATCCGCCGCCAGTAGATCCCGAGCATGAAGAGCGGCGAGAGCTGGACCATGAACTCGAGTTTGAGTTTGATCAGCAGCCAGATCGAGCTCTCCGTCTCCAGCGACACCCAGGCCATCGCGATCAGAACGGCCATCACGCCCCACGAGAACGTCTTGCCCACGAGCAGCATCTCGCGCGCATTGGCCTCGCGGTGCAGGTAGTTCTTGTAGATGTCCTTGGTGAACATCGAGCCCATCGAGAGCAGCGCGGAGTCGGCGGTCGACATGATCGCCGCCACCACTGCCGCGAACACCATGACGATCAGCCAGTACATCACCGGCGAGCGGTCGATCAGGCCGCCAAGAACGTAGATCGTGACCTTGTCGCTCTCCAGTTCGCTCAAGCCGGGGAACCGGCTGAGGGCGATGAACCCGATCAGGAACGCGAGCAGGGTCGTGCCCAGCGGCATGAACGCCATCACTCCCAGAGACCTCCGCAGGCTGTTCTCGTTCCGGGCCGCGAAGATGCGCTGAATCGCGTGCGGATAGAGGGCCACTCCGAGACCGAGCATCAGCAGCGTGCTGACCCAGCTTCGCAGCCCTTCCCCGTCCGGGCTTTCGAGTTTGGCTGGAGCCGTTGCGCGGATCCCGTCGGCCGCGGCCGGCAGGCCACCGTCCACGGTGACCAGCGTGGAGAGGATCACGGCGCACCCGCACAGCAGCAGGGTGCCCTGCACTGCATCCGTCCACGCCACCGCCCTCATGCCGCCCAGCGACTCGTAGATCAGCATCACGCCGACCAGGAGCAGGACCCCCTGCATGAAGCTCATCCGGCCGCCGCTGATCGCCTCGACGCCGTGCCCCATCGCGACCAACTGTTCGAGTACATAGTTCGCCAGTCCCCAGCACAGAAGAGCGACGCACAGGATGCGCAGTGGATGTGACCCGAAGCGGTGGTACACGAAATCCGCAGGCGTGATGTAGCCGAACCTCCGCGCCAGATGGAACAGGCGCGGCGCGTAGATCATGAACACCGTGATCACCAGGACCATGAACGTGACGCTGACGATGTAGGTCGTTCCCTGCTGGTAGGAGCGGCCGGCGAAGCCGAGCAGCGTGTTGCCGCTGTACTGGGTCGCGAACAGGGTCAGGAACAGGACCGCGAAGCCGAAGCTCGACCCGGCGAGGTAGAAGTCGCGCAGCGAGCGCTCCTTCTGGTGCAGGCGGCCCAGAAAACCGAGGCCGAGCATGATGACCAAGTAGCCGCCGAGCACCGCCAGCGCGCCGGGACCGAACGTCACTTCGGGGACGGAGTTCACGCCTCGTCCTCCCCGCCAGAGCCGGCCTCGCGGCCTTCCCGAACCTCGCTGGCGGCCACATCCGACCCGTCCCGCCACAGCCGCAGCGACGCGAAGGCAGTCACGACCGCCAGAGCCAGACCACAGACGACTGTGACCCAGGTCCAGATCGGCAGACCGAGCGCGAGCCGGTCGCCGACCGACGACGGCAGGTACCAGGGCACGCTGACGATGAGGATCGCCACGACCGCCGGCAGGAACCAGCGGTGACGCATGGGCTCGTCAGCCGGCCGGACGGCCGCCCAGAAAACGTCCGGATCCCGCTCGTCGCTGTAGTCCGATAGGCGTTGGTCCTCAGTCATAGCGGCGTTCCTCGTCCAGCAGCGTCGCGTCCCGCGCCGCCTCGGCGACATCTTCTCCAACGCAACGACCGCCGGTCAGGTAAACGGCGTTCGGAGTGCGGATTATGTCGCATCGATGTCCAGCGGACAGAAGAGCCGACTTCGTCGACAACGCGGCGTATTCCACTTCGGATCTCCGCGCCGCCGGTCTTCGGCGTGCTACGCTTCTGAAGCCTTCCCAACGAGCCCCTGGATCCGTTCAACCGCGCTCCGCCGTCAGGCGCGACGCCGCGGTCGGCTGGAGAGGTCCGACTGCGGGTATCCGGGCGGAGTGGGCATAACGGGATGGCTCAGCCGGTTCTCACAAGCAGCCGCCAACGACTCGCGGGGGGTTCAAACGCTCCGAGCGTGCTTCGACGACCGACAATGACTCTCTGGGCAGCCGCCCTCGCGGTTCTGGCGCTCGCCAGCGGAGGATGCACTTCGTCCGACCGCACAGCCAAACAGACGAACCAGGAACAGGACTTGAATCAGCCAAGCGGCGAACAGGCCGAAGAGGCGCCGACACCGGACTGGGCTCTGGCCATCCACGGCGGCGCCGGCAGCGCGAATCGCGCCACCACCGACGCGGACGACTACTACCAGGCCCTGCGGGCTGCCCTTTCCCTTGGCGCCGAGCAGTTGGCCGCCGGCGAAGCGAGTGTGCAGGTGGTCGAGAACGTGGTCGCGGCGCTCGAAGACGACCCGCGATTCAATGCCGGCCGCGGCTCCGTCTTCACGTCCATCGGAACCCACGAGATGGATGCCGCGATCATGGACGGACGCACTCTCGCCTGCGGCGCGGTGGCCGCGGTGAAGAACGTGCGCAACCCGGTCAGACTGGCGCGCCGGGTGATGGAGGACACGCCGCACGTCTTGCTCGTCGGCCCCGGGGCCGACGACTTCGGTGTCATCGCCGGCGTTCGCCGGCAACCCCAGTCCTACTTCACCACCGAGCAGCAACTGGAGAGGTACCGCGAACTCCGGGCCCAGAGAAACGCCGCCAGACAAGGCAGCGGAGGCGCCGTTGCGAGCGCCGTCGGCGACTACACCGGCAACGCCGGTGCGGACGCCAGCCTTGGCGGCGCCTCTCATCTGGGCACCGTCGGCGCCGTGGCCATGGACCGCTACGGCAATCTGGCTGCGGCCACCTCGACCGGGGGCACGATGCTGAAGCGGATCGGCCGCGTGGGCGACGTACCGGTAATCGGCGCCGGCACCTACGCCAACAACGCCACTGCGGCCGTCTCCTGCACCGGCCGGGGCGAGGAGTTCATCCGCCACACCGTGGCGTACGACGTTTCGGCGCAGATCGAGTACGGCGGCCTCTCGCTGCATGAAGCCGTACGTCGGGTAATCAGAGACAAGCTCCAGCCGGGCGACGGCGGTCTGATCGCGGTCAGCCCCGACGGCACGATCGCGATGGAGTTCAACACGAACGCAATGTTCCGGGGCGCAGCCAACTCCCTGGGCCGCTTCGATGTCGGCATCTGGGACGAAGTCCAGGGCCGGCAGCCTCTGCCGGGACAGCCCCGACAGTCCCGACAACCCGACGGCGACGCCGCGCAGTAAGCCGTAGACGAACACCGGACGCCCGGAAGCGGCGGCTATCATCGCCGGCCGTGAGCACTCTCTACGAACAGACGCTGCGCCGGGCCAGCGATGACCCGGAGGGATTCTGGGCCGAGGCCGCGGACAAGGTCTCCTGGGTCAGGCGCTGGGACCGCGTACTGGACGATTCGAACCCGCCGTTCTACCGCTGGTTCGCGGGCGCGCAGGTGAACACCTGCTACAACGCGGTCGACCGCCACGTCGAGGCCGGCCGCGGAGAGCAGCCGGCGGTGATCTACGACAGCCCCGTCACCGGCACGACGGCGACGCTGACCTACGCGGATCTGCAGGAGCAGACGGCCCGGCTTGCCGGCGTCCTCAGAAACCTCGGCGTACGGACCGGCGACCGGGTGCTGATCTACATGCCGATGATCCCGGAAGCCGCCGTCGCCATGCTGGCCTGCGCCCGGATCGGCGCCGTCCACTCCGTGGTATTCGGCGGTTTCGCGGCGAAGGAACTCGCCACCCGGATCGACGACGCGAAGCCCCGGGTCGTTCTGGCGGCCTCATGCGGCATCGAGATCGCGCGGATCGTCGAGTACAAGCCGCTGCTCGACGAAGCAATCGCCTTGTCTACCCACAGGCCAGCCGCCACCGTGCTCCTTCAACGACCGCAACATAGCGCCGCACTCGGCGCGAGCGATCACGACTGGCAGGAGGCGATGGCCGCCGCCCAACCAGCCGGTTGCGTGGCGGTGCAGGCCACCGACCCCCTGTACATCCTCTACACGTCGGGAACGACGGGCGTGCCCAAGGGCGTCGTCCGCGACAACGGCGGACACCTCGTCGCGCTCGCGTGGAGCATGAGCAACGTGTACGGCGTTGCGCCCGGAGAGGTCTACTGGGCCGCGTCGGACATCGGCTGGGTGGTGGGCCATTCCTACATCGTCTACGCGCCGCTGATTCACGGCTGCACCACGGTGCTCTACGAGGGCAAGCCGGTCGGAACGCCGAACGCAGGCGCCTTCTGGCGCGTGATCGCCGAGCACGGTGTCTCGGTGCTGTTCACGGCGCCGACCGCGTTCCGCGCGATCAAGCGTGAAGATCCCCAGGGCAAACTGATAGGGAAATTCGATCTGAGTTCCCTCCGGACTCTGTTCCTGGCCGGCGAGCGCGCCGATCCGGACACGGTGCGCTGGGCCGAGGAGAAGCTCGACGTACCCGTGATCGACCACTGGTGGCAGACGGAGACGGGCTGGCCGATCGCGGCGAACTGCGTCGGCCTCGGGGCGCTGCCGGTCAAGCACGGTTCCCCCACCAAGGTCGTCCCCGGGTACGACGTCCGCATCCTCGAACATGCAGGCGACGCCGCCGGGAGCAGCCGCGAACTGCCACCCGGCGAGACGGGCGCCATCGTCCTGCGTCTTCCCCTACCGCCGGGCTGCCTGCCGACCCTGTGGAAGAACGACGCCGGCTACGTCGACTCCTATCTCTCGGAGTTCAAGGGCTACTACCAGACTGGCGACGCCGGGTTCGTCGACCAGGACGGCTACCTGTACATCATGAGCCGCACCGACGACCTGATCAACGTCGCCGGCCACCGCCTGTCCACCGGCGCCATGGAGGAGATCCTTTCGTCTCACCCGGATGTCGCCGAATGCGCCGTGATCGGGATCGCCGACTCGCTCAAGGGGCAGGCGCCCCTGGGTCTCGCGGTCCTCTACGCGGGCTGCGGCCGCACCGAAGCCGAGATCGTGCCGGAGCTTGTCCAGATCGTGCGGAAGCAGCTCGGACCGGTCGCCTCGTTCAAGATCGCGGCGGTGGTCGACCGGCTGCCCAAGACCCGTTCCGGCAAGGTCCTCCGAGGCACGATGCGGCGGATCGCGGACGGCGAGCCCTACACGGTACCGGCCACGATCGACGACCCCTCGACCCTGGACGAAATCGCGCAAACCCTGGCCGACCTCGGCTACCCGAGACACGGATAGCTGAGACCCGGGGCCGAAACGGTCCCGCATCCCCACCGAAGTCCGCAGAATCTGCGGAAAACTCTGCGGAGAAGCACCATACTAAGACCTTGTAAGTTCTTTGGTTTCATAGGTTTACGTCCCCTCCGCACCGGATCCGGTGCGCCCGCCGCGACCGGCGCAAGTCATTCATGAGCAAGAAGTTGAGACGAGGAAAGCGCTGACCGGAATTGCCGGATACTTCGACTCGGCGGTACAGTCCCACCCATGGATCCAACCCAGGCCACCCGCGAGGTCTTCTGGAACATCCAGTACGCATGGTTGGTCTACGTCCTGATGGTCCCCACCCTGACCGTCTTCGCCTGGGGCTTCTGGCTCAAGATCCGCCGCTGGCGCGCCGGCCGGCCGGCGGCGCGGTTCGACCGGTTGGGCGAGCGGTTCAAGCTCTTCCTCAGGAACGCCGTCGGTCAGGGCCGCACCCTGCGCAGCCGTTACGCGGGCCTCTTCCACAGCCTCGTCTACACCGGCTTCATTGTCCTGTTTCTGGCCACCACCGTGGTGGCGATCCACCACGACACGCCCCTGCACATCATGAAGGGGCACTTCTACCTGATCTTCCAGTCGCTGATTGTCGACATCTTCGGTCTGTTCGTGCTCGTTGGCGTCGCCCTGGCCGCGGTTCGCCGCTGGGTCTCCAAGCCGGCGAAGCTGGTCTACACCGACGAGGCGAGTTGGATCCTGGTCGCGATCTTCGTCATGGCCTTCACCGGCTTCCTGGTCGAGGGCTGGCGGATCGCGGTCACCGACGACGTCTGGGCCGCCTGGTCGCCGGTTGGCAACCTGTTCGCGACCGCCTCGGACCCGTTCATGAGCGACGCCGCGATGCAGACCGGCCACGTCGTCGTCTGGTGGTTTCATTTGGCTGTCGCGTTCGGCTTCATCGCCTGGGTGCCCTTCAGCAAGATGTCGCACGTCGTAACGGCGCCGCTCAACATCTTCACCGCCAACCTCGACGGCTACGGCGGCAGCCTGAAGGCGATCGACTTCGAGACCGCCGAGCGCTTCGGCATCAACCACCTGGGCGACTTCACCTGGAAGGACCTGCTCGACTTCGACGCCTGCACCGAGTGCGGCCGCTGCACCGACGTCTGCCCGGCGAACACGGTCGGCAAGAGCCTGTCGCCACGCGACATCATCCTCGACCTGCAGGCCCTGATGCACAAGCGCGGCGACAGCCTTCTGGCCAACGGCAGCGGCAACGGCAGCGGCAGCGGAAACGGCGACACCGAACTGCTGCCGATCATCGACGAGAAGACCGCCGTCTCCCCCGAGGCGCTGTTCGCCTGCACCACCTGCGCCGCCTGCATGGAGGCCTGCCCCGTCCACATCGAGCATCTGCCCAAGATCGTCGACGCCCGGCGCTACCTGGTCATGGAAGAGGCCGAGTTCCCGGAAGGGATGATGGACATGATGAACTCGCTCGAACAGCGGAAGCATCCGTTCGCGGGCACCCAGTTCAGCCGGGTCGACTGGACCGAGGGCCTCGACATCGACGTGATGGCCGACATGGACGATCCGGGCGAGGCCGAGGTCCTGATGTGGGTCGGTTGCGGCGGCGCCCTCGTGGAGCGCAACCGCAACACCGTCCGCGCCACCGCGAAGCTCCTGAAGAAGGCGGGCGTCAAGTTCGCGATTCTCGGCCGCGAGGAATCGTGCAGCGGCGACCCGGCCCGCCGCGTCGGCAACGAGTTCCTCTTCGAGATGCTGGCCAAGGGCAACGTCGAGACCCTGGGTCGCTACGGCGTGCGCAAGGTCGTCACATCCTGCCCGCACTGCTTCAACTCGTTCAAGAACGAGTACCCGCAGTTCGGCGGCCAGTACGAGGTGTACCACCACACCCAGTTCCTCGATCAGCTCGTGGGTTCGGGCCGATTACAGGCGAACGGCTCGGGCGCGGAAGCAAACCGCGGCGAAACGATCACGTTCCACGATCCCTGCTACCTCGGCCGCCACAACGGCGAGTACGACGCGCCCCGCAACCTGCTGGCGCAGCTCGGCGGCGCACGGAAGGTCGAGATGCAGCGCAGCCGCAACCAGAGCTTCTGCTGCGGCGGCGGCGGCGGCATGGCCTTCGTCGACGAACCGCCCGATCAGCGCGTCAACCAGGAACGCGCCCAGGAGGCGGTCGACACCGGAGCGGATGTCGTCGCAGTGGGCTGCCCGTTCTGCGCCACCATGCTCGACGACGGCGTGAACGCCCGGCGCGGCGACCGCGACGTCAAGGTCAAGGACGTGGCCGAACTGCTCTGGGACGCGGTCGGCGAGACCGCCGAGACCGGCGAGGGGACATCGTAGTGCAGGGTAAGGGGGCATCGTGCCTGGGCACGCGACCCGTTGCGCACCTACCGGGCGGTCGGTAGACTCCACCACAGCCTCGTTCGCAACCTCGATCCGATGACTGCTCTGGACAACGCCCTACACGCGGCCGGCCGCACGACCAGCGAAAGCGACCCGGACCGCCGGGCCGAGATCTACCGCAACGCGGCGCTCATCTTCCACCGCAAGGGGTACCACGCCACCTCGATCAACGACATCGCGGCCGCGGTGGGGCTGACCAAGGCCGGGCTCTACTACTACATCAAGGGCAAGCAGGACCTGCTGTTCGCGATCATGAGTTTCGCCATGGACCAGCTCGACGAGCTGGTCATCGAACCGGCACGACGGCACGAGGATCCGGAAACGCGGCTGCACACGATCGTCGCCTGCCACGCCCGCCTGATCACCCAGGACTCGTCCGCGCTGACCATTCTCGTCAACGAGCTCGAAGGGCTGCTGCCCGGCGACCGGACCGACATCATCGCCAGGCAGCGGGACTACGTCGAGTTCATCGCCGACACCCTCGCCGCCCTGCGTGACGACGGCAAGGTTGTGGGCCTCGACCCCACCGTCGGCGCCTTCAGCCTGGTCGGCATGGTGCTGTGGATCTCACGCTGGTACCGTGCCGACGGACGGCTCGACGGGGACGAAGTGGTGGCGGAAGTGACCCGAATGGCGGTCTCGGCCGTGTTGAATCGAAACGCCGAGCAGGCCAAGGATCCCGACAACTAGGGAAGCGGCCCAACGAGAAAGCGGCAACGGGCAACGGCGCCACGCCCACAGCGAAGGAGAATCCAGAATGAGAGTGCTTGTCTGCCTGAAGCAGATCCTCGACCCGGACGTCCCGGCCCGCGACTTTCAGATCGACCCGGCGGCCAAGGCGGCGAAACGCGGCGGCGCGAACCTGGTCACGAACATCTTCTGCGAGAACGCGATCGAAACCGCGCTCCAGTTCCGGGAGGCGGCAGGCGACGTCAAGATCACCGCCCTCTGCTACGGAGAGTCCTCGGCCGAGGACTGCCTCCGCAAGGCGATGGCGATGACCGTCGACGAGGCGTGCCTGGTGCAGCGCGACGGAAGCACGAACCCCGACGCGGGCGCCGTGGGCCAGGTGCTGGCGGCAGCCATCCGGCGCCTCGAGCAGGACGGCGGGCCGTTCGATGCCGTGCTGGTCGGCCGGGAGTCGGGCGACTGGGGCACGGGGCAGACCGGCGGCGTACTGGCGGAGGAACTGGGACGGCCTGTGCTCGGCTTCGTGGAGAGCCTGAGTCCCGGCGACGGCAGCGTCACGCTCCGTCGCCAGACGGATGTCGGCATTGAGGTCGCGGAAGCCGAACCTCCGTTCGTGGTCACGATCACGAACAACGAGGACAACGTGCCGCGCATCCCGAAGACGCGGGACGTGATGATGTCCTACCGCAAGCCGCTCCAGAAACTGAGCCTCGCGGACCTGGGACTGGACAGCGACGAGATCCGGAACGGCGCCTCCAACTTCGAGGTCGAGGAGATCTTCGTGCCGGCGGACGAAGTCGACTGCGAACTGGCCGAAGGCGACACCCTCGAACAGCGGGTCGATCAACTCGCGCGGAAGATCCACCAGGTCGTGGCCTCGATCGGCTGACGCGAACCGGGATCCAGGTAGAGAAGGCAGAAGGAGAGAACGATGGCGAACGTTGCAGTCTGTGTTCTTGGCAGTTTCGGCTACGACCGCGCCGCACAGGGCGCGATCGGCGCCGGACGCGCCCTGGCCGAAAGCGTCGGCGGCAAACTCCACGTGCTGGTGATCGGCCCGACCACGGACGACGCCGTTGCGGCCCTGGCGGCCGTTGCCGACCGGGTGCTGATCGGCGGCGCCGGGGAACTGAGCAACCACCAGCCCGAGCAGGCGCTGCAGGCAGCCCAGCAACTCGTTGAAGCCGGCGGCGGGGACTACGTCGCGGTGCTGATGAGCAACGACACCTACAGCCAGGAGATCGCGCCCCGGCTCGCCCACCGCCTGGGCGGCAGCTCGATGGCCGACGCGGCCGCGATCCGCATGGACGGCGACCACCTGCTGGCCCAGCGCACCGCCTACGGCGGCAAGGCGATCTCGATCTACCGGCTCAAGAAGAGCCCAGCCGTCGTGTGGCTCCGGGCCCGGGGTTTCGAACCGGCGCCCGAACAGCCGTCATCAGGCGAGGTGACGCCGGTCGATCTCCACCTCGATCCGCCGCGCATCCGGATCGTCGGCCGCGAATTGGCCGCGCAGGAAGGCGTCCGCCTCGAGGACGCCCAGATCATCGTCTCCGGAGGCCGCGGTCTCGGCGGCCCCGAACCCTTCCAGGAACTCAAGAAGCTCGCGAACACCATCGGCGCCGAGCAGGGCGCGTCACGCGCCGCCTGCGACGCCGGGTGGGTGCCGCCGAACTGGCAGGTCGGCCAGACCGGCAAGAAGGTGGCGCCCCAGCTCTACCTGGCGATCGCCATCTCCGGCGCCAGCCAGCACCTGCTCGGCATGGGCGACAGCAAGGTCATCGCCGCGATCAACACCGACGCCGATGCGCCGATCTTCAAGCACTGCAGCTTCGGCATCGTCGAGGACTACAAGCAGGTCGTCCCGCTCTTGACCGAGAAGCTGGCGGCGCTGTCGGGCTAGAGCACCAGACGCTCTGTGCAATCCTGCGGTTGGGGCCGAATCGTCCGTTCATCGGCATGAACGGGCCTTCATCACGCACTTCCGCTATTCCACAGCGGGGAGTACGCCAGTTCCCCTTTCCGGAAAGCCGGTTGTCCTCCGCAGTTCCCAGCGTCCACGCTCAGTCCTCCATGTCCGTCGGGTATATCAGTGGAGTTGCGGACGCCCATCCCCTCTTCGGCGCGGCACCCCTCGAAACGTGCAACGTGCCATGAGTCTTGTAGACACCCCGGCCCCGGTGTATCAGAGCTCGAACCACCGCCTTCTTGGGATGCTCAGGGTCATGCCGATTCGCCGAGATGATGGCGTAGTGCTTCGGAGAGTCGGCCGGCTTGGGTAGCTTGCCTCCCAGCCACGAGTCCAGGACCTCCGGCGACAGGTTTCTCCGCGAACCATGGTGCGGGGCCTGGAAGAAGTCCAGCGACATGGTCGACTGGCCCAGGCTCACCGCCACCTCATGCGCTTCGGTGAGCCCCCGTACACCGGCATCCCCGGTTAGCAGAAACTTGCTTCCAAACATGTCGGCGAATTGCACGATGCTGGTCTCGTTCTCCGGGCTCGTGCCATCGGTGTCCCCCTTGAGGTTCTCCTCGCCCCAGTCGGCTGCGAGAACGATCTCGACCATCGCTGACCGCTTCGCCGTGGCAGGGACCGGCGTCTTGTCCGAGGCAACGATGAGGTCTAGATAGGTCTCGTATCCGGGAGACAGGACGGTGAAGTCACCTATTTCTGTTCCGCTGAACGCACCCCCTATCGGGATGCCATTGTCTCCGGCGATCTCTTCCAAATCGGCGACATTGGGAAAATCCCTCTTAAGGCGAGCTATCAGCCGGCTCCTCTCGCCGTAGTACTTGAACCTAGGCATCAAGTCGTCTACATGCTCCCACGGGCGGTTCATCCATAGAGAACCTATCTCCAACTCCTTGAGGACTGTCTCCAGACCTGCCGCGTGGTCGCCGTCCGAGTGCGTGAGCACCACGTGGTCGATGCGACCAGTGTTCCCGTAGTAGGTCTGAACGTGCTCCACGATCTTTCGACCGTCGGCCTTGTAGCCGCCATCCACCACATGAATGCAGCAAACACCAGCCCGACGGTAGCGTATGGCTATCGCGTCACCGCTGCCCTTGTCGCCCGCCTCGATGAAGTCGATTTCGATGAAGTCAGCCATGTTGCAAGGTCTCCTTGATGCTGTCTTCCTGCTGTCCTCCGGACGTGGATTTGCATGCCAAGACCAGTGCTGTCCCACAAACTTCAGCGCAGTGCGAGTTGAGTCTGTGCGTTCCTGGGATCAGGCGGTCCGCTCGGGGGCTCGAACAGGTCCAGGAGCGGTCTTCGCACGAACAGGTTGAGTTGCAGGAGGCGGAGGATTTGGCTCATGGTCCAGGACATCTTGTTGGCGAACTTCAGGTAGGCGAGCAGGAGATGCACGCACATCGCGATCCAGATCTGCGTCATGACGGCATTGCGCGAAGTGCCGACGAAGCTCTTGATGCGCAGGTTCTGCTTGATCCACCTGAAGAAGGTCTCGATCTGCCAACGCTCCTTGTAGATGTTCGCGATGGTCTTCGGGGCGAGCTTGAAGTTGTTGGTCAGGAACGCGTAGAACTTCTTCGTGTCGGGGTCGCGATAGCCGACTCGACGCAGCGGGATCGGACACCGGGTGCGGCCTTTGACGCTGGTCAACTCGATGGTCTGGTCCGACGTCACGCCCAGCCTAGGCGCGAACGACCGCCGCTCTCGAACCGCGTACTTGATCTTGCGCTTCAGCCGAGTGACCAGGAAAACCCCTTGTGCATCAAGGGATTTCAGCCACTCGAAGTCGAGGTACAGACGGTCCGCAGCGACGATGCTTCCCCTCGGCAGGCGAAGGGACCGCGCCACCTCAAGGTCCGACCCCTTGCCGTCCGTGACCTCCAGGAACGCCGGCAGACAGCCCTCGTGGTCAAGCCCCATGTGCAGCTTCAACGCTCCCTTCGTCTTGCGGTACTGCGCCCAGGGAAACAGCTCCAGGCACAGGTCCACGTACGTCGCATCGAGCGAGAACAGCTTGTTGCGGAACCGGAAACCATGCCCCGGCGCCGCCTTCCGGCATCGCGCCAGCAGACGACCGAACAACGCCTCGTACAGCTCGTGGGGCTGCCTCTCGTTGACGCGAGCCAGCGACGACCGGGCCACCCGGCCCACGCCAAGGTGGTAGAGCTTGTGAGCCTGCGCGTCCAGGTTCGACACGATGTCGCGCAGGCTGCACCGCCCGGAAAGCTGGGCCGTCGCCATCGCTACGAACTGGCTCCAGCGGCTCATCGAGCGCAGCTTGCGTCCCCTGTGGTGCCTTCCCGCCTCCCGCTCGAACTCATGTCTCGACACCAGCTTGAGGAACTGACCGAGTACGGTACCATTGTGCGCCATGGGTCTGGATCTCCTTGCCGTCATTGGCTTTGTGTGAAAACCAATCATACGACAGGGCACGATTCAGACCCATCCTGACCCTCCGTTTGTGGGACAGCACTGTGCCAAGACCGTCTGCACAAACCTGACCCCCGAGTTGCGTGCGGCCTTGGACACTAGGACGTACTGCAGCAGCAAACCTGCGATGTACCACCACGCTGCCCGGCCCACTACGGCCTGCCAGACTGCCATTGGGCCACCCAGGGCCAGCACTAAGGCCGCGAATGCCGTCCAGTCCCGGGCGAGCAAGTAGGTGCGGTGTGCATGTCTTACACCGTCCTGGTGCGCGAACTCCCGATACCACCGATACCAGAGCGCGTTCTGCTCAGCGGGCTCTGTCGGGAAGGGCCTCCCGTACCTTGAGAGTGGCTTCACGTCGATTCTCGGATCGGTGTGCATGTGCTCGGTGAACGCTCGACAGCCAGGAAGAGCATCGTTCCACCTGCAGAACACCAACCTGTTCTTGGTCGTCGTGCCCACCAACGCGTTCAGCACGCCGACGAGCACAATCATCACCCCGGTCGGGCCAAGAATCGCCGGCGTCCCCGCGAGGGTCTGCCACGTCTCCGCGAGTAGATTCAGGTCGAGGCCGCCGTAGACCACGGCAAAGTACACCGCGGCGTTCACCAGCCAGATTGAAGCAAGAGCCGGCGTGTTCTTGTCCTTCAAGGCAAGTGGCACTCTTGGTCGCCTCGCCACCGCTACAGCCGGCGATTGCTGGCGTTCGCTGGAACCGCCGGTGCCGCGAAGGTCGGGATGTCGCACCGCTCTAAGCTCACGAGGCGCCTCCCCGCGCGAACCAGAGACCGCGTGGTCCAGGCCAGTCGGTCGCCACAAGGTAGCCTGTGGTTCCCCGAGGATCCGTCGTGACGCCGCAGTCCGAGCGCGCGACCGCACCGGCGACGGCTTGAGGAGAAACGAGGAAGACGCCGAGCTGCTGTTGCCCACCTGCTTTCTGCAGCCGCCAACCGCGCGTAGCGTGTGTATACCGCCATGCCGGGACCGATGGCTGCCTGGGCGAGGTCGACCGGGGCTACGTTGCCGGTTTGAAGGAGGCGGAGGGCTTGGGGGAGTTCGGAGCGAAGGGCGGTCAGGAACTCGCGGCGGGTCGCGGTTGGTGCGTCTGAGGGACGTGGTCGGCAGACGAGGACGATGCTGGAGGCGAGGGCGTTGGTCGCCATACCGACAAGACGGGTGGCGTTCTCAGTGCGCATCGGCCAAGTACCGCCAATCGTAAGCCCCGACCGGATCACAGCCTCAAGAAAGGTCTCCCAGCCGGTGCTGGCGAGCCCAGTGTTTCCTTTCCGCTCCGACTGCTTGAAGGCGTAGTAAATCGTGACCGGAAAGCCCGGGTGCGTCTGCTCGGCTAGCCGGTGCATCGCATCGGTCATTCCTCTCAGGAAGAAGGCCTCGGCGGCATCTTGGCTCCCATGGCGATAGGGGGTCGCTACGAGTTCTTCGTTCTTCGGAACGGCCAGCGTGGCGAAGAGTTTGGGAGCTACCGACTTGAGCGAGCGACGGAGCCAGACGTAGAAGAAGTCCGACAGGTCCGCGTACCCGATGTTGTCGTAGTAGGGCGGGTCGGTAGAAACAACCGCGTCTTGGGAGAGCTTCTGTACTCCTGCGTCCGCCTGATGAGCCTGGCCTCGTGCGCTGACTTGAACTTCCCCAAAAGCCCTTGAGAATGCCCTAACGATGCCATCAACGAATACTGTCCACGAGCCCGAGCTTTCCCCTATCGGGTTACCCTCGGCGAAGTCCCAGACCATTGGGATGGCTTGACGGCCAAAGAGATGGCGGGGGCATTGCGCGATGGGCTCCCAAGCGCACAAACTGTTGCCGAGGTCTGCCTGCTTGCTCAGAGCGAACGCCAGATACACACCTACAGCCTCGGCATAGGCGGTCGCGCCAGTGCCGCCATCGCGGAGTGGTCGACCGTCCTCGGAGACGCCAGAGGCGGCCGCGTCTCGGCGTACGCGTGCCATGGCCTCGCCGACCAGGTCGGAGAACGTCGTGAGGGCAACGAGCTGACGGGAGGTGAAGAGGTCACCATAGTGCGTGAGGCCGTATCGGACTGTCCAGAAGTTCCGGGGATCATCTGGCAGGGACTGCTCAGGACGCCACTGCGGGACCACGTTTCGCGTTGGCTCTTCGTGCTCCGGGCTTGGCGCCAAGTACACCCGACCACGGTCACCCTCGGCCACAATGGCCATCAAGCAAGCATTCATGCGTTTCGCTCGCCCCTCGGCCTTGATGTAGTCACCGTTCATCGGCGTTCCCGATATCAGGCACCGGAAGTTGGCGCCCCGCGACAGTTTCGTCCCGGCCTTGGTCGCAGCCCAGTCAGGCGGCACTCCCACCTTCACGGCAAACCTGTAGCCGCGCCCCTCAATCACCGGCTCGACGTAGGTCTCCTTCCCCTTCTTTGTCGACAGCATGAACGTCGACGCGAGCGGTACGTCCACGTTCGCAAACGCCGGGTTCGGACTCTTCACGGTCCGTGCCCACAGCCACGCGATCACGGTCAGCTTCCGGCCCTCGTACTGCTTCAAGTCGGGTCGCTCCTGCACGATTTCCGGCGTGACCTCAACCTGTGGGTAGAGATGGCCGATCCGCTTCCGGGCCTCCTTACGCATCCAGCGGCCGTAGTAGCGCACGTCTTCGGCCAACCCCTGGGCCCCGCGCCAGGTCTTGGCCACTAGCGCGGGCTCGTTTCGAGACTCCGGGTTCACCGGCGGCCGGCCGGCGAACTTCGGCGGGATCTCGATCATGGCCTTGTTGATCAGCACGGCGACCGGGTTCAGATCGCTCGCGTGGGCTTCGAGCCCCAACCGCTGCGCCTCCAGCGGCAACGCGCCGCCGCCGGCGAAGGGATCGTGGAACGCCGGCAACACGTGCCGGTCGAAGAGCTCCGCAGCACGGGGGTGATCCACGTTCTCGGCACAGGCCCGTCGCCAGCTTTGCCAAACCTCCGCCCGCGCCCGGTCCAGCACTTCCTCGTTCGTCGTGTTCTCCCACAGCACTAGCTCTTCGAGAATCCCGAACAACCGTTCGCGTTCGTGCTCCGCCGCTACCTCAGCGAGCGCATTGGTTTCCTCAGCAGGGCTGAAACCCGCCGCGTCTGGCGCCACGCCGTCGGCCCGCCGCTTCGTCAGCGTTCGCTCCGCCTTGCACCTCTTTACTGGGTCAGACAGCAGCACATCCACGTACTCCGACGGGTCATCCACCATCTGCGCGAAGATCACCGCCCGCGCCGCCGCCAAGGGGCGCCGGGCCCACCAGAGATGCAGCGTCGAAGGATGTCCGTGCCGAATCGATTTCTCCCGCGCCGAAGCCGCGTTGATCGCCTTGAGCGGGAGCGCTACCTCGATCAGTTTTCTGCGCGCCGGAGCTGCGGCCAGTGGAGAACTCAAGACTCCCCCCTCGGATCGACTACTGTCAGGAACGGGAAGCGGCGGAAATCCGCATCCAGGGTGCAGATCCGGCTCACGCCGTGCTCGCGCATCAGCACGGCGGTGTGCAGGTCGTGCATGATGCTGCCTCGAAGTTCCGGCAGTTCCGACAGTGTCCGGGAGAGGACGTCCGCGTGACGCGGCGTCGCCACGAGCACATCGAATCCGGGTGAAGCCAACAGTTCCGAGATGAAGCGGCCAGCCAGAGCTGAAGTCAAGGACGCCCGGAAGACGCGCGGATGTGTACTGACACGCAGGAACTCGTAGCAGACGCTCCACGTAAGAAAGACCGGGGCAGGATCGAGACGCGCCTCACCCAGGAGGCGACGGCAGGGCCCGTTCAGCTCCGAGTACTCGTCTGCCGCGTGGATGAGGACATTCGTGTCAAAGACCAGCAAGCTAGTCTTCTTCTTCCATCACGCGGTACAGCTCGTCCCGGTTTGCGATGTCGACGAGATGGCCGCCGCTGTTCCAGGAGGGCAGAGGGGGAAGTGCTTGGGGCTGCTCCTGGCCCGCCCCAGGAGCAGCAAGTACGCGGCGAAGCCCCGCCTCCACAAGGGCGGACATCGTCGTGCCGCGCCGGGCAGCCTCTTCCCGGAGGCGCTGCATCACCGAGTCGGCGATATTGAGGGTCGTCTTCATATGGAAAACCATACCACCCCCACACTGGACCTGATGAGTTGGGCCTGCGCCGGGAGCGGAGCCGGTGCGGCGAGACTGACGCGGAGACACGCCGCCGTTGAACCGGCGCCTTCCGTACTCCGGGAACCTCGTCGCCACTCGGTGGCCGGGAGGACGACTTTCGAGACGGTCGCCGACGAGGTTTTCCGCCGCTATGGGCGCGTCTGGAAGCCACGGACCCTGGCGGTCAACCGGTCGTACCTGCGTAGCCAGATCGTGCCCTGGTTCCACGAACGGCCCATTGGCGAGATCACTCCCCAGGAGGTGCAACGCTGGTTCTCGACACTGCACGCGACACCTGCCGCGGCAAACCGGGCGCTCCCAATCCTCTCCGTCATCCTCAGTCAGGCAGAGTTATACGGCCACCGACCGGAAGGCAGCAATCCCTGCACGGGCATCAGGCGCTACCGCTGTCCCGGGCGGGAGAGGTTCCTCACTCTCGTCGAGACCCGTCGTCTGGGTGCAGCGCTTGCCGCGCACCAGGCACCCGCTCCGCAGGCCCTAGCGATAGTGCGGCTACTGCTCCTGACCGGCTGCCGTCAGCGTGAGATCCGGACACTCCAGTGGCTGGAGTATCGGGAGAAGCACCTGTTTCTTCGCGACAGCAAGACCGGGCCACGGACTATCTGGCTGTCGTCACCCGCCCGCCAGGTACTCGACCGCCTCCCGCGCGGGAGCCGTTGGGTCTTTCCCGCGTCGAAGCGCTCCGGCCCCATGTCGTCGGAAGCCCTCTATCGGTACTGGAGAGCCCTACGTGACGCGGCGGGCCTGCCTGACGTTCGCCTCCATGACCTGCGCCACAGCTACGCGAGTTTCGCGCTGCGGCAAGGCGAGACAGTCCCGACGATCGGCCGCTTGTTGGGACACCGCGACCCCTCAACCACGCTCAAGTACACGCACTTTGCCGACGCCATGGTCCGCAGGGCCGTCGAGGCCGTCGGAACTGCCCTGGACCGCTGAACGATGGCGTCGTCACCCACCTTCCAGGACTTCGTAGCGGCATCCTGGAAGCAGGTCTGCTATCTCCGCTGCAAGAAATCGACCCGCAGACGCATGGACAGCGCCCTGCGGACACAACTACTCCCGAGCTTCGGGGCCCTACCAGTCGATCGAATTAGCCGGACGGCGGTGCATATCTGGTTCGACCTCTACAGCGAGACGGCTCCCGGCGGCGCCAACCGGACACTCGATGTTCTACGACAGATTCTGAACCACGCCATCGCCTGTGGCCACCTGTTGACCAATCCCACGCACGGCATCGTCCGCAACCCGCGGCCCCAACGCACCCGCTTCCTGTCGCGGCCGGAAGTCGCCCGGCTACATGCAGCACTCAGTCGCCATCGAGGGAGAGGCTCGGGCCGGCAGCAGGCGGACATCATCCGTCTGTTGATGCTGACCGGTTGTCGGAAGGGCGAACTCCTGGCGCTGCGTTGGTCAGAAGTCGACGGAGATGTGCTCCGTCTGAAGGACAGCAAGACGGGGCCGCGAGCCGTCTACCTGAATCCACAGGCCCAACGAATCCTCGCGCTCCAGCGTCGAACAGGCAGTCCGTTCGTCTTCCCTTCTTCGGCCGATTCCTCCCGACCCCGGTCCTCCGAACTGTCGCTCTGGCGCAAGGTGCGCAGGGAAGCCGGGATTGAGGACGTGCGCCTGCACGATCTTCGCCACACGTTCGCGAGTCACGCCGTGATGCAGGGCGTGTCCCTTCCGGTCGTGTCGCGGCTGCTCGGACACTCTGGCGTCCAGATGACCCTTCGCTACGCTCATGTCAGTGATCCAGATACGGAAGCCGCGGCCGAACGGATTGGCGTCGCGATTGCGTCGAGGTTGTCCTGACCGATGCCGCCGGTCCCGGGTTCATGGCCAGCGCTCAGAGTAGGATGCGTAGACTCGCCTCGGACACGAACGATGAACCACGCCTATCGTCAGACTCTCGGCCAGGATGTGCCCATGACCGGTGCCAACAAGGGCGATGCCGCGCCGACACCTGTCGATGGCGCGCGGCTTCAACAGCGCACCGTCGGCATGTCCGACCTCCTCGGTGCGGCTCCGGGCCTCTATGGGTCGGTTGACGAAGTCGATGCGGAGATCGCTCGCGGACGAGAGGAGAGAACGGTTCGCAGCAGCTACGAACACAGCTTCCGCCCCGCCTCCCGCCGGCCGCGTGAGCGGTAGCGTTCCAGCTCACGGGCCAAGAGTGCTTGTGTCCGCTTATGGCAACGGGTAGACGCTTGAGGAGCGCGCCCGGTTTCCAGGTTCGGCGAAAGCTGATTGAGGTCGCTCTGCCGCTCGACGCGATCAACGCGGCGTCGGCGCGGGAGAAGTCGATCCGGCACGGGCATCCATCCACGTTGCACCTGTGGTGGGCGCGGCGGCCGCTGGCGGCGGCCCGGGCCGTGATCTTCGCGCAGATGATCGACGACCCGTCGGAGTATGTTGATGTGCTGCTGTCCGACCCGGCTACCAAGCGGAGGGCGCAGCGTGAGCTGAGGAAGCGCCGCGAGAACAGCCTGACTGAACTTTCTAGTGGCTGCGCCGCTTCAGCCGGTGGCCAGACGCTGGCGGACGTAGCGGCCGAACTCGAACGGGAGCGGTTGTTCGCCTTGCTCGAAGAGTTGGTTCGCTGGGAGAACACCACGAACGAGGAGCTCCTTGCGCAAGCACGAGCTGAGATTCGGCAGAGCTGGCGCCGGGCCTGCGCAGCGAACGCCGATCACCCTCGTGCTGCGGCGTTGTTCGACCGTGACCACCTGCCGGCGTTCCACGATCCGTTCGCGGGCGGCGGCGCGCTTCCCCTGGAGGCGCAGCGGCTGGGCTTGGAAGCCCACGCCAGCGATCTGAACCCAGTGGCGGTGCTCATCAACAAGGCAATGATCGAGATTCCCCCGAAGTTCGCGGGCCGCTCGCCCGTGAACCCGGAATCACGGGGTGGGCAAGAGATCGCGGCGAAGTCGTGGCGTGGCGCGCAGGGGCTCGCCGAGGACGTGCGCTACTACGGTCGGTGGATGCGTGAGGAAGCGCGGAAGCGGATCGGCCATCTCTATCCGCGTGTCGAGATCACCCCGGCCATGGTGCGAAAGCGACCCGATCTGGCGCCGTACGAGGGCCGGAAGCTGACCGTGATTGCCTGGCTGTGGGCACGGACGGTGAAGAGTCCGAACCCGGCGTTTGCCGATATAGACGTGCCGCTGGCGTCGACGTTCATGTTGTCGACGAAGAAGGGAAAGGAGGCCTACGTTGAGCCGGTGATCGAGGGGCGGGACTATCGGTTCGAGGTGAAGGCAGGGGTGCCGGCGGATCTGGCGGCGACGAAGGCAGGGACGGCGGCTGGCAAGCGGCAGGCCTTTCGGTGTCTGATGTCGGGTGTTCCTGGAGTTCCCGTTTCGTACGACCATATTCGCGCTCAGGGGCGTCTGGGTGCCATGAGCGCGCGCCTGATGGCAATCGTGGTCGAAGGTGATCGGACTCGGGTGTATCTCACGCCGACAAGGCAACACGAGATCGCAGCCGAGAATCTCTCCGTGCCCTGGAAGCCGGACATGCCGCTTCCCGAAAACCCCCGCGACTTCAAGACTCCCAACTACGGTCTCAGTTCCTTCGGCGACCTCTTCACACCCCGTCAACTTGTGGCCCTGACGACCTTCTCCGATCTAGTGAAGACCGCGATGGAACGTGCCCGCCAAGACGCTGCTGGAGCCGATGTGCCCGACGACGGTCGACCGCTCCGAGATGGCGGCACCGGCGGGACCGCTTATGCCGAGGCGGTAGGTGTGTATCTGGCGTTTGCGCTGTCGAAGCTCGCGGACAGGGGATCGACCATCTGTACATGGTTCACGGAGCGGGATTCCACGCGCAACACGTTCGCCCGACAAAGCATCCCGATGACCTGGGACTACGCCGAGCTAAACACTCTTCTTCGTGGAACGGGTAGTTTCCTCGGCGCCGTGGAATGGACGGCAGAGAGCATCGACGGGATCGCGGCGGGTGGGGGCTCACTCGTCGGTCTCGGCCTCCAAGGGGATGCCACGAACCAGACTCTGAGTCTTGACAAGGTGATCTCTGCCGATCCACCGTACTACGACAACATCGGCTACGCAGACTTGTCAGATTTCTTCTACGTTTGGCTTCGACGATCTCTGAGGCCGGTCTTCCCAGAACTGTTCACGACACTGGCCGTGCCCAAGACAGACGAGCTGGTCGCTACTCCCTATCGCCACGGTAGCAAGAAAGAGGCTGAGACCTTCTTCGTCGACGGAATGACCAAAGCAATGAACGCCCTAGCGAAACAGGGGCATCCCGGGTTCCCCGTAACCATCTACTACGCCTTCAAGCAGTCCGAGAGGAAGAGTGCATCTGGGACCGCCAGCACCGGTTGGGAGACCTTTCTCAACGCAGTGATTCTGTCCGGCTTTGCGATAGTCGGCACCTGGCCGGTGAGAACCGAACTCAGCAACCGAATGATCGGCATGGGCACCAACGCTCTGGCCTCCAGCATCGTTCTCGTCTGCCGACCACGTCCCTCAGACGCACCAACCGCGACCCGCCGCGAGTTCCTGACCGCCCTTCGCTCCGAACTCCCCCAAGCCCTCCGCCTCCTTCAAACCGGCAACGTAGCCCCGGTCGACCTCGCCCAGGCAGCCATCGGTCCCGGCATGGCGGTATACACACGCTACGCGAAGGTGCTGGACGCGGAAGGCAGGCACATGCCCGTGCGCGAGGCATTGGCGCTGATCAACCAGATCCTCGACGAAGTGCTCGCTGAACAGGAAGGTGACTTCGACGCTGACAGCCGCTGGGCTGTCGCCTGGTTCGAACAGTACGGCTTTGGAGAAGGCGACTACGGTGTTGCCGAGACGCTCTCCAAGGCGAAGAACACGAGCGTAACCGGCATGGTCGAGGCCGGAATCCTCACTTCCAAGGGAGGCAGGGTCCGCCTGTTGCCACCGAAGGAACTGCCTGACGACTGGGATCCGGCCACCGACGCGCGTCTGACCGCGTGGGAGGCCGTACACCATCTGATTCGCGTGCTGGAGACGGGCGGCGAGCAAAGCACGGCGGAGCTAACCTCCAAGCTCGGAGGCATGGCCGAAACAGCCCGCGAACTCTGCTACCGGCTGTACACGGTCTGCGAGCGGAAGAAGCGTGCCCCCGAGGCCCTGTCCTACAACGGCCTTGTACAGAGCTGGCCGGAGATCAAGCGTCTAGAGCGGGCGGCCACAGGAGAGCAAGCGGGGTTGTTCAGTGAGTGAGTTCGGCCTGCTTCTAGATCTAGAGCAGTACCGATCCTCACTTCCCTGGTCGTGGAGGTCCGATGCGTTCCCACTTTCGGTTAGGTTTCTGAGTGGGCGGCAACGGCTTGTCATTCCGTTCGATCGTTACCTGCCGGGAACCGGGGACTTGGCCTCCCCGACTTCCACGCTCCTTGTACTCACCTGATCGTTTCGGATTCTCGCCTGGTTTCTGAAGAGCCATCTATGTCCTCCTGGACTCAAGACCTGAGTAGATCACTTCGACAACGAATGACGTCATCGTAACCCAGAAGTACCCACCTACTCCCGCTCGAAGCCGTGACTGTGGAACTTGAGCGTGCGACTGTTCTCGGTCACGGTGCGCACGACATGGTCGGGCGCACCGTCGGGAATGTCGGCGTCGATCTCCAGCGTGACCGTCACGCTCGCTCCCACGAGGCCAGCGAGATGGGTGATCACTTCCTCGGCGATTCGGCTTGCGTCGCGCCCGGCACGGGTCGCACTGAGCGCAACGCTGCCGTGGAAGCGCTTCGGCCCCGGGTCGTCTGGCTGGCCGGGTTCGGTACGGCCATCGGCTACCGAGCTACCGTTCGAATCCGGCGCCGGACTGATCGGGGGCTGCTCTGGTTCCCTTTCCTCCTCCAATTGCCGCTGGGCAGCATCCGGCTTGACCACAAGGCCTGCCGTATCCTGGTCGGCAAGAGAGACCACCTGCCCTCCACGCAGCCCCAGATACCGTTCCGCCTGCGTGTCGACGCTGTCCGCGTAGGCGAACGTGTCCTGTCCCCAGGTGAGCAGGCCGACACCGTCCTCCACGGCCCGGAGCAGCACGGCGGGATCCTGCAGACGAGGGAGGTATACGTAGCGTGCGAAGTCCTCGACAAGCTGCCCGACTTCAACGTGCTCGCCACGCCACAGCGGGACCCGGTCCAGCTCCAACCGAAGACGAGTACCCGCGAAGCCGGCGAGGAGGAGCTCCTCGCTCCTGAGCCGGCGAGCGGCCCGGTCAGCAAGCGCCGTCTGGCCGCTCAACCTTGCCGCTTCCCAGGTCACCGGATTGGCCGGCGACGCTTGGACCGGCGCCAACAACCACTGGTACGCCTCGGGCAGTCGAGCCGCAACCGTCTTGGCGGCTGCTTCTCTCTGCGTCTCTGCCTGCCTCACCTGATGCGGTGACAGGTCAAGGGTCTCCCGCTCCCCAAGGATCGACTCCCAAGCCAGGTGGCGGCAAACCGCCTCCTCGAGTTCCTGGAGCCGGGACTGGTCCGGGGCCAGGAAGACGAGTGTGTTGCGGTAGATCCGCGGAGCGGCTCCCCGCGAGTCGAGGATGGCGCTGGCAGCGGCCTCGGCCGGAGAACCCGCGTCACGGTGGTACGGGTGATCGATGCCAAGCACCACCAAACGGGCCTCTCGCTCATCCGGCACGTCGTGACCTGACTGCGGGGCCATATGGATGCGGCTGAATCCGCCGGTATCCCGCAGGGCGGCGCGAAGCGCCCTGTCGACCGCCCGATCCACGCTGTCCGAATCGCGGCGCAGTTGCTCAGCCCGATCCTCGGCCAGTTTCGTCACTGTCGGCCGGGTGTCGTACCAGTAGCGGCTTCCGTCCTGGTACAGATACGTGGCGCGTTCGGAAAGCCTTCGCAGGGCATCCCCAAACACGGAGGGAGACTCGCCCGGCAGCACACAGCCAAGCTTGATCCGCCGGTCCTCAAGGCCGCGTTGGGCCGACCCCGCGCTGGGCGCCGATCCGAGATAGAGGGTACGAGCAACCCGACGGCACGCCGAGAACTTGCCGAGGTTCGCCACCTCCCCATCGATCCGTTGCGGCAAGGACTGTGGTCCGTCTATATCCTTCTCGATGACCGGCACCCAGTTCTCGGGCAGGTAGCGGGTGAGTTCGGACCCTACCCGGGCGTCGTCGATCGAGAGATTCGCGGGCAGGATCAACGGGCTGCGATCCCCCTTCTCCCACAAGCTGTGAATGACCGCCGCCATCAACCGCAGCACGCCCCGGGTGCGCTGGAAGGTCACGAGAGTCGACCAGTCCGAATAGAGCCGGTCGAAAATCTCCGGATGAATGGGGTACGCGACCTTGAGCCGCTGCTCGTAGTCCGCGTCCCGACACTCGAGAGGGAACTCGTGGTGCTGGCCGCGGTAGAGGTCGGCGAACGCGCGCGCTACAACGTCGCGATCCCTGAACTGCGCGGGGTCGGTGGACGGCTCAAAGAGCCGCCGGCGGACGATCTCGAACCCTTCTTCGGCGCTGGCTGGCCGCCAGGACGACTCGATGCGTCCAATCACATTGCGCAGCCGGTCAAGCGCCTCGCGGCCGCGCTGGCCGCCGACCTCGATGTCGTCCGCCTGTGTGTGGGAGGAACCACTTGTGTCGGAGGCCGGGAGGCTAACGACCACCAGACTCTCAGGAACCGCCTTGACCGATTCGGTAAGCGTCTGCGCAAAGGTGAACTGGGTCTCGAAGCTGCCCGCCGGCAGGTCGCTCTCGTCGTGGAGTTGACGCGCATAAGCGACCCACTCGTCGATCAGGATCAAACACGGGCCGTGCTCCTTGAGGAGCTGCCGCAAAGTGTCTCCTGGGCTCGTCGCGCGCTCGTCGTCCGCGGCAACGCGCGCATAGGCATCCGCGCCGCCCAACTGCCACGCCAACTCGCCCCACAGCGTTCGCACTACCGTGCCGTCCGGCTTGGTGACCGGATTGCCCGGCGAAATGCGGATGCCTACGAGGACTACGCGCCGCACGTTCGGTAGTTCTGCGGCACCCGCGTCCTTCATGAGGGCGTCAACGCCCGCGAGGTCAAGTGGCGACACACCGGAAAAGAGATGGTAGAGCGCCAGCATCGAGTGGGTCTTCCCGCCACCAAAGTTCGTCTGCAACTGAACCACCGGGTCGCCGCCCCGGCCTGCAAGCCGCTCTATCGCGCCGGTCAGCATGCCCTTGAGGCTCTCGGTCAGGTATGTCCGCCGGAAGAACTCCACGGGATCCCGGTACTCGGCCGCTCCCTCGCCTTCATGCACCTGCCAAAGGTCGGCTGCAAACTCCGCTTGGTGGTAGCGGCCGCTCGCCACGTCCTGGTGCGGCGTCACGACTTCCCGCCAAGGCTTCAAGGCACCCGCCGCGCCGCCGATGGCGAGGCCGGCCTGCTTACGCCTCTCCCCTCGCGCCTGCTCGTCGAAGCGGACGCGCAGCAGCTCCATCTTGAGCTTTTCGGCTTCAACCGCTTCCTTGGCCGAGATTGCCGTCAGCAGCCGTGTAGCGGTGTCGAGCACGCGGTAGGCGTCGTCGCTCGAGAAAGGTCGCTGGTGCGCCCAGCGGTTCCGCTGCTCACGCAGCTCGCTCACAAAGCTCCTCTCGGCATGCCCTAGAACCGGGCGGAACACGCTTTGCCACAGGTCGCACATCACGGTAAGGAGCGCGGCGACGTCCTGTTCAACCACTGATCGGCCGCTTCTCCGCTGATCGTTGCCAGCCCACCCCACGACGCTGGCGTCGACCCGTTTCGCCTTGACCGCGCGCCGCAGCTCACGCTCCACGAAGGGGCCGAGTCCTGCCCTCAAGAGATCGAGCGCCTTGCCTACGCGCTCGCGGTTCGTTGTTGCCATAGGAACGCGGAGTCTAGCTCCGCGAAGGGCGAGATGCGGCTTTCGTCACAAGAACTTGTCCGGACCGGTACACGCTTACCGTGGTTCCTCCGCCTTGGCCAGCAGCTCCTTCAGCGTGTAGTTGACGCTGGCTGCGTGGAAGTCCGGTTCCCGCTGGAACGGTTTGCGCACATAGTGAACCCGGTGTTGGTCGTCCTCGCAGAACTCAACGATGGCCAGAATGTAGCTCTCCGGTGTGTTCAACGAGTAGAGGATCTCGTTGCGGGTGACGGTGATGGTCTCGGCATCGCTTCTGCGGCCCTTGACCTCGATGAAACGGAGCGTGCCGTCGGCCGGGACCCTGCTCTCGATGTCGTAGCCGAGCTTCTCGAACTCTCGATCGGTCGGCTCAAAGCCGAGCCGGCGCTCGGTTTCCATGACGATGGCGCGCGCCCGGGCGGCGGCAACTTGGGTGTCACCATTGAGTCTGGGGCCCGGTCCAGAACCTCCCATCATCGCATCGATCAAACCCCGGGGAATGACCAGCACACCGCCGAGAACTAGCGGCGGCCGGGGTGAGATCTGCCTGTCTCGCTTCAGTTCCTCAAGACGTTTCTGGAGACGGCCCTGCAGAGTGTCCGCCCGTCGCCGTGCTTCTCCCGAGTTGAGCCGAGCGCCTGTCTTTCCGGCCTCCTCGGCGAGCTTGAGTTGCGCAGCCCGATGATCCCAGTGGTTGATCTCCTTCGTGAGCCGCTCCTTGACGGCCGCTTCGGTCTTGGCGATGAGTGCCAATCTGGCGTCACGGATCTCCTTGAGATGCTCGGGGACGACACGAGCCACAGCGTACGCTTCCGCTTTCTGCTCAAGGCCACGATCGATCCAACCGCACTCGGGCCGTTCGAACAGCTCGGCAACCTCCGGTTCACCCTCCTTCAGCGGCCGGTAGTCGAGATACGGCGCATAGTGCAGGTGCCGCTTCACACCGGTCGCCTCCAGTTCCACGTAGAGCATCCGCTTGGAGATGATCCGCCGGTCACCGCTCCGCGTCACGCTCCCGTCCTGCAGCGCATGTTCGATCGAAAAGAGCACCCGGGGTGTCACCCCGTGGTCGCGTTCGTCAACCAGGACCGCACCACGCTTCAGCAAGTCGCGGTGCCGCTCAAGCGTCAGGTCGATGACGGCGTCGAGTAACGGGTGGCCCGGGCATACGAATGCAGCCATCGGCAGGCCGGGCGGCGCAACCAGGCGCTTCTCGAAGACGATCCGTTCATAACGGGGAAGTACGGGTTCACCGACGCCGATCTCCCTGTCCCGGCTCCGAATCGCCGCCGGTGCGTGCTTCACCTCGTAGCGACGTGCCTCGCGTTGCCGCATCGAACCGCCGAGCCGCTGGAACGCTTCCTGGAAGAACGACTCGACATAGTGCGGCTGCAGGCGGCGCGCTTCGGCGCGCTCCATCTCTTCGCGGACGCGTTGGACGCCTGTAGCGTCCATCACGTCGTGGGCCAGTTGTCGTTCCTCAAGTAAATCCTGCAACACGCTGTGGTCCAGCGCCTGGTCCACCGCTGTATCGAGTCGCGCTCGCACTTCCGGCTTCTCGCCATAGCGAATGGCATCGAGCAACAAGTCGCGCAGCGGCCGCCCCTCAAACTCCAGCTTCCCGAGCACGTCGAACACCTGCCCGCCCAGTGCTTGGCGGGCCTGTTCCAGCTTCTCCAACAACCGCCGGTAGACATCGCCCTCTCGTGTTTCGCCCGCGACCAGGTTCCACAAATGGCAGACCTCAGTCTGCCCGATACGGTGAATGCGCCCGAAACGCTGTTCCAGCCGGTTCGGGTTCCAGGGCAGGTCGTAGTTCACCATCAAATGGGCGCGCTGCAGATTGATGCCCTCGCCCGCCGCGTCAGTCGCCAACAACACCTGCACCTGCGGGTCATGTCGGAACGCCTCCTGCACTTCCAGGCGCCTCTCACGTCCCACGCTGCCATGGATGACGACCACAGACTCCGCGCGGCCCAGAAAGGTCGTGATGCGCTCCTGCAGGTAGCGCAGCGTGTCCAGATGCTCTGTGAACAACACGAGCTTCTGCCCCGATGCACGCGCCGACCCCGAGGAACCGCCGTCCCCACAGGACGTCGCTGACTCTCCGCTCCCCTCAGGTCGGCCGGTGGGCGTGAAGATCTCACCCAGCAGTGTTGCGAGTTCCGTCCACTTCGTGTCTCGACCCGCGCGGCATACTTGCAGGGCAAGCTTCTCCAGCCTCTTCAGCGTCTCGATCTCGGCCCTCAGCTCAGCGATCGACCGTGAGGCGGTCGCCTGGTCGAGGATCCTGGCCTCCGTGTCTTCCACCTCTTTTTCCGGCGCATCCTCGAGATCCTCGACATCCTCCGCGTCGAGCTCCGGCGCCAGGAACGCGATCACGAGGGTGTGCTGACCGCCCCGCTGGAGTACCTCGAGCTCGCGCAGGCGGCTCTCCAGCCGCTCGCGTCGGCGGCGTAGCGACTGGTAGATCGCCTCAGGCGATGAGGCCAGTCGGCGCTGAAGAAGGGTTAGGGCAAACCCGACCGTGCCTGCCCGCTTCGCGTTGGCCAGCGCCTCCGCCCGGTTGAACTCTCCGCGAACGTAGTCGGTGACGTTTCCGTAGAGCTGCGCCTCCTGGTCAGAGAGCCGGTAGGGGACGGTGTGCGCGATCCGCTCGGGGAACAGCGGCCTGCCGTCGAACCTGAGTAGCCGCTCCTTGACCATGCGCCGCATCAGATCCGAGACGTCCGCCGTGTGGACGCCGTCGCGGAAACGCCCCTCGAAGCGATCGCCGTCGAGCAGTGCCATGAAGAGCTGGAAGTCTGTTTCCTTGCCGTTGTGCGGAGTCGCGGTCATCAAGAGGAAGTGGCGGGTCAGACCCGAGAGGAGCTGCCCTAGCCGGTACCGCTTGGTGTACTTGATCTCACCCGAGAAGAAGGTCGCCGACATCTTGTGCGCCTCGTCGCACACGATGAGATCCCAACCCGCGTCCGGCGCCTGTAACTTCTGCTGCACATCTTCGTCACGGGACAGCTTGTCCAAACGCGCGATGACCAGGTTCGTTTCGCGGAACCAGTTGCGCGTCCGCGCGGCTTCAAGCTTGTCGTTGGTGAGGATCTCGAAAGGAAGCTGGAACCTGCGGTAAAGCTCGTCCTGCCACTGTTCGGCGAGAGCGCCGGGACACACGATCAAGCACCGTTCCAGGTCGCCCCGGGCGATCAGCTCCTTGATCAGCAGCCCCGCCATGATCGTCTTCCCGGCGCCGGGATCGTCCGCCAGCAGGAAGCGCAGCGGTTGGCGCGGCAGCATGGCCTCGTAGACGGCAGTAATCTGATGAGGCAGCGGCTCGACGACTGACGTATGTACGGCCAGCAACGGATCGAACAGATGCGCGAGGCGGATTCGCTGCGCTTCGGACACCAGCCGGAACGTTGAGCCGTCACCGTCGAAGCTCCACGGCCTACCCGCCGTGACGAGATCCAGTCTGGCCTCGGCGTCGCGATAGAGCAGCTCGTTCGCGACCCGCCCTGCGGCTGTCTTGTAGGTCAGCTCAACCGCGTCCGAGCCGAACCACTGGACGTTGACGACGGTGACTACACCGTCCGGATGAACTCCGCGAACGGCGCAGTTCGGTTGCAGGTCTTCAAGGCGCACGGCGCGAAACCGTAGCAGCTATGGGCTTCCAGGTACGGGCGAACCAATCGCCCTCACTCCCCCCGGCCGCCGACGATCACCCTGTGGGCCCGCAGGCGCAATGCGTTGAGGCGGATGAAGCCGCGGGCGTCGGTCTGGTCGTAGCCGCCCTCGACGTCCATGGACGAGAGGTTCTGGTCGTAGAGCGAGCTCGGCGACTCGCGGCCGAGGATGCTCACGCCGCCCTTGTAGAGACGGAGCTGGACGGTGCCGTCGATGATGCGCTCGGCCTGGAGGAAGGCGGCGCGGATGAACTCCATCTCCGGCGAGAACCAGAAGCCGTTGTAGATCAGCTCGGCGAACTTGGGCGACAGGCCGTCGCGCAGGCGCAGTACCTCCCGGTCCATGGCGACGCCCTCCAGGTCGCGCAGGGCGTGGTGGAGGATCGTGCCGCCCGGGGTTTCGTAGACGCCCCGGGACTTGATGCCGACGAACCGGTTCTCGACGATGTCGATACGGCCGATCCCGTTCCGGCCGCCGATTTCGTTCAGGTACTCGAAGAGGGTCAGGGCGTCCCGGTGCTCGACCCCGGCGGTGCGGTCGCGCACCCGCACCGGACGCGCGTCCTTGAACTCGACTTCGATGTCGGTGGGTTCGTCCGGCGCGTCGAGCGGCGAGACGGTGAGCGAGAACATGTCTTCGGTCGGCGTCTGCATCGGGTCTTCCAGCAGGCCGGCCTCGTAGCTCTTGTGCATGAGGTTCTCGTCCATGCTGTACGGCTTCTCGGACGAGGCCTCGATCGGGATGCCCTGCTCTTCGGCGTAGTTCAGAAGGTCGGTGCGGCCCTGGAACCGGCGCAGGAACTCGGCGTCCTTCCACGGCGCATAGACCTCGACCTGTGGCGCCAGCGCGGCGTAGGCGAGTTCGAAGCGGACCTGGTCGTTGCCCTTGCCGGTAGCGCCGTGGGAGAGCACGTCGGCACCCTCGCGAATCGCGATCTCGGCCTGACACCGCGCGATCAGCGGCCGGGCCAGGGCGGTGCCGAGCAGGTAGCGGTTCTCATAGACCGCGTTGCCGGCGATCGCCGGGTAGATGAAGTCGGTCACGAACTCGCGCCGCAGGTCCTCGACATAGACCTTCGACGCGCCGATCGCCTCGGCCCGGCCGGCCTGGCGGTCGAAGTCCTCGCGCTGGCCCACATCGACGATCACGGCGACAACGTCGAAACCGCGCTCCTGCAGGGTCCGCAGGATGACGGAGGTGTCGAGACCGCCGCTATAGGCGAGTACGGCCTTCTTCTTCGGAAGGACTGGCTTGCTCGGCATGGCTCAGTGGACCTCTCTGGAGCCCGGAGATCGCGCCGGGCCGGCGGGAGACTATCCGCCCCAAACTCCTGGCACTAGTCGTCGTCCACGGGGTCGGCCGGAAGCAAGCCGACCGTACCGCTGCGCCAGAGACGCCAGCGCACGCGAAACGCGAGGAAGAGCGCCACGAAGACCAGGCCGAAGGTAAGGCCCCACCACACCCCGCTCGGGCCAAGCCCTCTCTCGAAGGTCAGCCAGACGCCGACCGGCATGCCCACCACCCAGTAGCCCACCAGCGCGACGAACGCCGGAAAACGCGTGTCGGCAGCTCCCCGCAACACGCCGGCGGCGGCCACCTGGAGGCCGTCGGCAACCTGGAACAGGCCGGCGATCGGAATCAGCGCGGCGGCCGCGGCGATCACACCCGGCACGTCACTGAACGCGCGCGCCAGGAGCTGGGGCAGCGAAAAGAAGACGAGGCCGAAGGCGGTCATCACACCGGCGCCGAGGCTGAGGCAGACCAGGGCCGAGCGGCGAGCGGCCACCTGATCCCGGCGCCCGATCGCGTTGCCGACCCGGGTCGTGGCGGCGCCCGCGAAGCCCAGCGGAACCATGAAGGAGATCGAGGCGAGGCTGATCGCCACCTGGTGGCCGCTCAGTTCGGCCTCACCCAGCCGGCCGATGAGGACGGCCGCGAAACTGAACACGGTGACCTCGAGCGACACCTGAACGGCGATCGGCACGCCCACAAACAGGAAAGGCCGCAACGCGGCCGGGCGCAGCCAGTACCACCGCCATCCGCCGACGTACGGGCGCAGGTGACGCCAGCCGAACACCGCGATCACAATCAGCATCACCCAGCGGGATCCAGACGTGGCGTAGGCGGAGCCCCGTACACCGAGCGCCGGAAAGCCGAGGTTGCCGAAGATCAGCGCCCAGTTCGCGAGCGCGTTGAACACGTTGGCGACGGCGATCGAGATCAGGGCCGGACGCACGATGCTCATCGCCTGAAGCGTCTGGCGCAGACACATGAAGAGCAGGAAGGCGATCACGCCGGGACCGATGCCGTGAAGGTAGGCGGTGGCCGGTTCGATGATCGCCTGCGGTTGATGCGTGAGCGGAAGAACGCGACCCAGTGCAATCACGATCAGGGTGGCGGGCGCCGCCAGCAGGACCGCCATCCCGACGCCCCGGCAGAGCACGCGGCTGATTCGCCGGTGGTCGCCGGCGCCGAACGCCTGCGCCGCCATCGGATCGATCGCCAGCAGAATGCCGATGAAGGACCAGATCACCGCAATGCTGAGCGCGTTGCCAATCGAGCCGGCCGCCAGGTCGGTCTCGGAAACCCGGCCGAGCATCATGGTGTCCACAGCGCCCATCAAGACCATGCCGACCTGCACCACGATGACCGGCGTCGCCAGGCGCAGGACGGCACCCAACTCCGTTCGCACGTCCGCGGACGGACGCGCGATCCGGGTCGCGCGTGACGCGGACCGCGTCACGCGGGTGCACGCCGCACCGGCCGGCCGTCACTGACTGGGATCGCGCTCTTCAATGGACGGTATTGTAGGCGCCGCTCACATTTCGAGATCAACCTTGCTCAGCTACATCCTCCGCAGGCTTGCCACAGGACTGGTCACCCTGTTCGGCATCTCGGTCATCTCGTTCTTCATCATCCAGCTCGTTCCGGGCGACCCGGCGCAGCTCCAGACCTCCCAAATCGCCGACGCCGCGGTCTCGGAACGCGTCTACCAGCAGTTGCGCGAACTCTACGGGCTCGACAAGCCGATCCCGGTCCAGTACTGGAACTGGGTGAGCAAGCTCGCCGCCTTTGACCTCGGATCGTCCTTTCACGACGGAAGGAGGGTGTCCGCCAAGATCGGCGAGGCACTGTGGCCGACCTTGTCGGTCGCGCTCCTCTCCTTCATGCTGACCCTGCTCATCTCGACGCCGATCGGGATCTACAGCGCGCTCAAACAAGGCGGCGGCTTCGACCGATCCGTCAGCACCGGCCTCTACATGCTCTATTCGGTGCCGAACTACGTCGCCGGCATGCTGCTGATCCTGTACCTGGGCGTGAAATGGGACCTGCTCCCCTTCCGCGGCATGAGGTCCGACGGCTTCGACGACATGACGACGCTCGGCCAGATGTGGGATCTGGCGCAGCACTACGTCCTGATCACGTTCTGCTTCACCTTCGGCAATCTCGCCTACTACTCCCGCTTCATCCGCCAGAACCTGCTCGAGGTGGTGCGGCAGGACTACGTCCGCACGGCCCGCGCCAAGGGACTCGGGGAGCGCAGCGTCGTGCTCAAGCATGCCTTCACGAACAGCCTCATCCCGCTGATCTCCCTGATCGGTCTGACCTTCCCGTTCGTGCTCAGCGGCAGCGTGATCCTCGAGTACATGTTCAACTGGCCGGGCCTGGGCCGCCTGTACTTCGAGTCCGTGCTGCAGCGCGACTACCCCACGATCATGGCGCTCAACTTCATCACCGCCCTGCTCGTGCTCGGCATCACCTTCATCGCCGACCTGACCTACGGTCTGGTCGACCCAAGAATCACCTACGACAAGTGAAATGACCTCCGAAGCGACGAACAATCCGCCCGCGGCGCGGTCTTACTGGAGCATCACCTGGCGGCGCTTCCGCGGCCACCGACTCGGCATGGTCGGGCTGTGCGTGGTGGCCGCGCTGTTCCTGGTCTCGTTCCTCGCGCCCATGCTGGCCAACGAACAACCGCTCCTCTGCCGCTTCGACGGCAGCTTCTACTACCCGGCGGTGATCGATCTGATCCACCAGGTGCCGGGAAGCAAGCTGATCATCCAGAAGCAGCGGCCCTACCGCCTCGCGACCTTCGACTTCAAGCGCGAGTTCAATCCGGAGCGCGGCGACTGGGCGCTGTGGACGCCGATGCGCTACGGCCCGCGCGAGATCGCCGCCGAGCCCCTGGCCGGGCCGTCCAGGCGCCACTTGCTGGGCACCGATCAGTCCGGGCGCGATGTTCTGTCGCGCATGGTCCACGGCACCGTGGTGTCGATGAAGGTCGGCTTCCTGTCGATGGGCATCGCGGTCATCCTCGGTCTGGTCCTGGGCTGCATCGCCGGCTACGCCGGCGGCATCCCCGACCTCGTCATCTCGCGCTTCATCGAGATCGTCATGTGCTTCCCGCCGTTCTTCCTGATCCTCGCGGTCCTGGCCTGGTTCCCGCCCAGCATCGAGAACGTGATGATCGTCATCGGGCTGACCCGCTGGGTCGGCATCGCGCGCTTCGCACGCGGCGAGATCCTGCGCATCCGCGAGACGGACTACGCGCTCGCGGCCCGCTCGCTGGGCGTCCGGCCGGCGCAGCTCGTGCTCCGCCACCTGCTGCCCAATGCCATGGCGCCGGTGCTGGTCAGCGTCACCTTCGGCATCGCCGTGTCCATTCTGATCGAGGCCGGCCTGTCCTGGCTCGGCTTCGGCGTCCAGCCTCCGGACCCGTCCTGGGGCACGATCCTGCGCTCCGGCTACGAGAACCTGTTCACGGCCGGACACATGATTCCGCCCGCCTGCGTTGCGATCTTCCTCGCCGTGCTCAGTTTCAACCTGGTCGGCGATACGCTGAGGGACGTGATCGACCCGCGGCTCCAGGCGGAGCGCGGGTAGTTGCTAGCGTTCGGTCAAGGAGGTGGGCAGCGATGAGCCAGCCAGCGCAACTGCATAGCCTCTCTCTCGACTACGTCGAAACCCTCCTGGCCCAGTACCGGCGGGATCCGGCGTCACTCGACGAGCAGTGGCGACGGTACTTCGACTCCCTGGCCGCGGCCGGGGAACTCGGCGACGGCGCCCTGGCGCCGTCGCTCCAGCCGCCGTCGCTGTTCGGCGGCAACGGGGCGGCAGCGCCGGCGGCGTTCGTCGCGACAGCCGCACCGGCGCGCCCGGCGCCGCCCCCACCGGCGCCGGAACCGGCAACCACTCGCGCCCGGTCCACTACGCCGCCCCTGACGACGGACGTCGAACTCCAGCGCCGCGTCGACGACATGATCCGCAACTACCGGATTCGCGGCCACCTGTTCGCCGACATCAACCCGCTCCGCAATCCGCCGGTGTTGCCGGAAGAACTCGAACTCGAGGGTCTGGGAATCAAGCAGAGCGACCTCGACCGCACGGTGTCGACCGCCGGCATCCCCGGCGCCGACACGGCGACGGTGCGTGAAGTCTGGGAGCGGATGCGCGACACGTACTGCCAGTACATCAGCGCCGAGTTCATGCACATCGACAACCTGGAAGTCCGCAGTTGGCTGCAGGAACGGATGGAGATCAGTCGCAACCGGGTCCACCTGGACCGTCGCGAGCAGGTCCGGATCCTCAAGAAGCTGATCGACGCCGCGGTGTTCGAGGAGTTCATCCAGCGCAAGTACCTGGGCGCGAAGAGCTTCTCGCTCGAGGGGGCAGAGAGCCTGATCCCCCTGCTCGACCTGGCGATCGAGAAGGTCGCCGAACAGGGCGCCGTGGAGATCGTCTTCGGCATGTCCCACCGCGGGCGTCTCAACGTGCTCGCGAACATCATCGGCAAGCCGACCAGGGACATCTTCCGCGAGTTCGAAGACCTCGACGCGGACCAGTACATCGGCGGCGGCGACGTGAAATACCACATGGGCCACTCGAGCGACTGGACGACGGACAAGGGGCGCAGGATCCATCTCTCCCTGTCGTTCAACCCCAGCCACCTTGAGTTCATCAACCCGGTGGCGATGGGACGGGTCCGGGCCAAGCAGGACCGGATCGGCAACGAGCTCCGCGACCGTGCGGCGCTGTTCCTGATCCACGGCGACGCGGCCTTCGCCGGCGAGGGGATCGTCCAGGAGTCGCTCAACCTGTCGCAGCTTCCCGCCTACAGGATCGGCGGCGCGCTGCACGTGGTCGTGAACAACCAGATCGGGTTCACCACGCCGCCCGAGAGCTCGCGCTCGAACACCTACTGCACCGACGTCGCGAAGATGCTCCAGGCGCCGATCTTCCACGTCAACGGCGAGTACCCGGAGGCCGTGACCCAGGTCGTCAACGTCGCTCTCGACTTCCGGCAGCGTTACCAACGGGACGTGGTCATCGACCTCTACTGCTACCGGCGGCGCGGCCACAACGAGGGCGACGAACCCGCGTTCACACAGCCCATCCTCTATGACGGCATCCGCGCCCGCGACCCGGTCCGGGTCCACTACCTGGAGCACCTGCTCGAACTCGGAGAGATCAAGCCCGAGGAGGCCGAGATCTACATTCAGCGCGAGGAGAAGCGGCTCGAGGGGGCGCTCGCCACCGCCCGGAGAATGAACGAGAGGACGAGTCCGCAGGCCTACGACGGCGTCTGGAACGCGTTCGTCGGGGGCCGCACCGAGGACATCCCGGAGCCCGACACCGGCGTCGACGAAGCCACGCTGTGCGGCTACCTCAAGCGGATGGTCGAGTTGCCCGAGGGCTTCAACCTGCACCGCAACCTGCAGCGGTTCATCACCGCCCGCGCCGAGATGGCGAAAGGCAAGAGGCCGCTCGACTGGGCCGCGGCCGAGGCGCTCGCCTTCGCGGCGACGGCCGCTTCCGGCCAGCGCGTCCGGATGACCGGACAGGACTGCGAACGGGGAACCTTCAGCCAGCGCCATTCCGTGCTGCACGACCGCGTCACCGACGAGAACCATCGGCCGCTGATGAAGGTGGCCGAAAACCAGGAGGCGGTCGAGATCTACAACAGCCCGCTGTCGGAGGCCGCCGTGCTCGGCTTCGAGTACGGCTTCAGCCTGGACTACCCGGACGGGCTGGTGCTCTGGGAAGCGCAGTTCGGCGACTTCGTGAACGCGGCGCAGGTGATCATCGACCAGTTCATCACCAGCGCCGAGGACAAGTGGAAACGGCTGAGCGGCCTCGTCCTTCTGTTGCCCCACGGCTTCGAGGGGCAGGGGCCGGAGCATTCGAGCGCCCGGATCGAGCGCTGGCTCCTGCTGGCCGCCGAAGAGAACGTCCAGATCGTCTACCCCTCCACGCCGGCGCAGTACTTCCACCTGCTGCGGCGGCAGGTGGAACGCGCCCTGCGCAAGCCGCTGATCGTCTTCACCCCGAAGAGCCTGCTGCGCCGCAAGGAAGTCGGCTCGGAACTGTCCGAACTGGCGCAGGGCCGCTACCAGCCGGTGCTCCGGGATCCCGCGCTGGTCACCGACGAGAACCGGGCGAAGATCCGCCGCATCCTCTTCTGCTCCGGCAAGGTGTTCTACGACCTCGACGCCCACCGCCGGAAGGTCGGCGCCCACGATCACGCGATCCTGCGCATGGAACAGTTCTACCCAGCTCCGAAGCAGGAACTCGACGCCGCGCTGGCCGAGTTCCCGGCCGAGGCGAAGGTCCGCTGGGTGCAGGAGGAACCGCGGAACATGGGCGCCTGGTCCTACCTGCGGCTCAACTTCGGCTTCCTGATGGGCGGCCGACCTCTCTCGGCCATCTACCGTCCCGAGTCGGCAAGCCCGGCGACCGGCTCTGTGAGCAGCCACAAGCTGGAACAGCAGCAGTTGGTCGAAGCGGCGTTCGCCGACTCGGTCGAATCATCGTGAGAACCCGGCGAAGGCACCCCAGATGACGTACGAAGTCACGATCCCCGAGATCGGCGAATCGATCACCGAAGCGCTCATCGTGCGCTGGATCAAGCAGGCCGGCGAAGCCGTCGGCCGCGACGAGCCACTCGTCGAACTCGAGACGGACAAGGTGACCGTCGAGATGCCGTCGCCGGTAGCCGGCGTCGTGGCCGAGATCGTCTGCGCGGAAGGCGAGACCGTGCCCGTCGGAGGTGTGATCGCGCGGATCGAGGAAGGCGCCGTGGCCGCTGTGGCGGCAGCCGGCGCAGGCGCGCAGACGGATCTACTCGCAGGGGTCGAAGCCGCATCCGCGGCCGCCGCCGTTGCACCAACCGAGGAACCACCGCGCATCCTGCCCGCGGCGCAGCGCCTGATCGCCGAGCACGACCTCGACGCCGCCGCCATTCCCTCGACGGGCAAGGGCGGCCGGCTGCTGAAGAGCGACGTGATCGCCTTCCTCGCCTCACGCGAGGCGGAAGAACCAGCGCCCGCCGATCCGAGCTCGCCCGCCGATCCGGTCCCCGTCGCTCCCGAGCCGGCGCCCCAGACCGCGCCGGCGCCTCCCGCGGCGACCGTCCAACCGCGACCGGCTGCTCCCCCTGCAACTGCGACGCCCGCGCCAGCAGGAGCACGCGCCGAGGAACGGGTGGCGATGACCCCGATCCGCCGGCGAATCGCCGAACGCCTGGTCGAATCGCAGCAACAGGCGGCCCTGCTGACCACCTTCAACGAGATCGAGATGTCGGCTGTGATCGACTTCCGGAAACAGTACCGGGACGCCTTCTCCAAGCAGCACGACGCCCGCCTCGGTTTCCTGTCCTTCTTCGTCAAGGCGGCCGTCGACGCCCTGCGCCGCTTCCCGCGCCTGAACGCCGAAGTCGACGGCACCGACGTCATCTACCGCAACTACTACGACATCGGCATCGCGGTCAGCACGGACCGAGGCCTGATGGTGCCCGTCCTGCGGAACGCCGAGCGGCTGTCCTTCGCCGAGATCGAGTCCCAGATCGCCGACTTCGCGGGGCGCGCCCGCACCGGCCGCATCCAGCTTTCCGAACTCCAGGGCGGCACCTTCACGATCACCAACGGCGGCATCTTCGGCTCCCTGCTGTCGACGCCGATCATCAATCCCCCCCAGAGCGGCGTCCTCGGCCTGCACGCGATCCAGGACCGCGCCGTGGTCGAGGACGGCGAGATCGTCGTGCGGCCGATGATGTACGTCGCTCTGACTTACGATCACCGCATCGTCGACGGCCGCGAGGCGGTTTCCTTCCTCGTCCGGATCAAGGAGACGATCCAGGATCCGGCGCGGATGCTGGTCGAGGTGTGAGGCGGCCTCGTCCTGGCGCGGCAGTAGCGTCGCCGCTTCGCGGCGCGTTTCCTCTCGGAAGCCGGCCAGAACCCGGGTGGCGCGATCCCGCGCCACCCGCGAACCACTCTGTGCGCCCGTCATCGGGCGCACAGATGGCAGGCCGGCGCACCCAGTTGCTGCCGCGCACGCTCCTAGCGCGGCAGAACTCCCGGAGGCCGGCGCACCCAGTTGCTGCCGCGCAGTCCCCCAGGACAGTTCCAGAGGTCGGTCTAGCGTGTGAGAGCGGTTGACGCGCGCAGTAGTGGGTAATACCGTAATACGCATGACTACGATCTCATTCAAGGTCGACGAACACGAGGCGCGGACAATCCGCCTGCAGGCGAAGCGGGAAGGGGTCAGTGTGTCGGAGTTTCTGCGCCGCAGGGCGCGTCTCGCCTTGGCGCCTCCCCAGAAGCCCCGGACGGTCCGCTGCCGCCACACCGGCGCAAGGATCTTCGCCGCCACCGAGCCCCTCGCTCCACTCACGACGGAAACGGTGCGCGGTCTGCTTGCCGACTTCCCGTGAACTACCTGCTGGACGTCAACATCCTCGTCGCCTGGGGCTGGTCCGATCATGTTGCGTACGAACGCACCTCCAGGTGGGTCGCAGACACCCGCCGACAGGGCGTATCGAAGCTCTTGACATCGGCGATCTCCCAACTCGGCTTTGTGCGGGTGTCGGTCCAGCGCACCGGAGGCGCCGTGACGGTCGAAGAGGCTGCCACTACCCTGGCTGGCATGTTGAACGCCCTGGGCTCAGCCCACGCGTTCGTTCCGGACGACAGGCCCGCTCGGCGATTCCCTGGCTGGTGCCGATTTGCATCCCAGACGACCGACGCCCATCTGGTGCAACTGGCAGCCGCTCACGGCGCCGTGCTCGCCACCTTGGACACTGCCATCCCTGGGGCGTTCCTTGTACCCGGCGTCAAGTCCGAAACCTGACATCACATGACCGATAGCTCATTCGATCTCGCCGTCATCGGCGCCGGACCTGGCGGCTACGTGGCCGCGATCCGGGCGGCGCAGCTCGGCTTCAGCACCGCCGTGGTCGACGAACACCCGGCGGCCGGGGGCGTCTGCCTGCGGGTGGGCTGCATCCCGAGCAAGGCGCTGCTCGAGTCGAGCCAACGGCTGGTCGCGGCGCGCACCGAGCTCAAGGCTCACGGGGGCATGGCCGGTGAGATCGGTCTCGACCTCGCGGCGATGATGAAGCGGAAGGACCGCGTCGTCACGACCCTGACCCGCGGCGTATCGTCTCTGCTCAAGAAGAACAAGATCGAGCACATCCAGGGTCGGGCGAAACTCGGCGGCCGGGACGGCGAGACGCGGAGCGTCGAGGTGGCGACCGCGGACGGCGAACGGACGATCCAGGCCAAGAACGTGATCGTCGCCACGGGTTCCCGCCCCGCCAGCCTGCCCGGCATCGAACTCGACGGCGACCGGATCGGAACCAGCACGGAGGCGCTGGCGTACGACCACGTGCCCGAGCGCCTGGTCGTGATCGGCGCCGGGTACATCGGCCTGGAACTCGGCGCGGTGTGGAACCGGCTCGGCTCGCAGGTCATCGTGCTCGAGTACTTAGGCCGCATTCTGCCCGGCGCCGACGCGGAGATCGCGGCGGCCGCGGCGAAGATCTTCAGCCGTCAGGGCCTCGACATCCGGCTCGGCAGCCGGGTTCTGGGGGCCTCGGTCCGGACCGGCAAGGACGGCGATCACTGCGTCGTCGAGGTCGACGGCGCCGACCCGATCGAGTGCGACCGGGTCCTGGTCGCGGTCGGCCGCGAACCGATCAGCGACGGCCTGGGCCTCGAGGAGGCCGGCGTGTCGGTTGACGACCGCGGCTTCATCCAGGTGAACGAGCGCTTCGCCACCTCCGCGCCCGGCGTCTTCGCGATCGGCGACGTGATCGGCGCACCCCAACTGGCCCACAAGGCGGAGGAGGAGGGAATGGCCTGCGCCGAGGGCATCGACGGCGGCTACGTCCACATCGACTACGACGCGATCCCCGGCATCGTCTACACCGAGCCCGAGGTCGCGTCCGTGGGCAAGACCGAGGAGCAGCTCAAAGCGACCGGCGTCGCCTACCGGAAGGGCACGTTCCCCTTCCGCGCCACCGGCCGCGCGCGCGCCACCGGCAGCCTGGAGGGCTTCGTCAAGATCCTGGCCGGCGCCGAGACGGACGAAGTCCTCGGCGTCCACATCCTGGGCAGCCACGCCGGCGACCTGATCGCGGAGGCGGTGGCGGCGATCAGCTTCGGCGCCTCGGCGGAGGACCTCTTCCGTACCAGCCACGCCCACCCGACGCTCGCCGAGGCGGTGAAGGAAGCCGCCCTGGCGGTGCACGGTCGGGCTATTCATATGTAACCGGGCGGCCAGGCTCCCGGGGCCACGATTCGCAACCTTCGGCAACGTCGCGGCTTCAGGCGGCGCTGATAGACTGCGCCGACTCTTCGCCACCCCGCCCCGCATTCTTCCGGAGATCGAGCGCTGTGACCTTTTTCCGCACCAGCGCCCCGAAACCCCTCGCACGCTCGGTGTTTCGGCCCATCCCATCCTCAACCTGGAGTTGGCGCAGCGATCTTGCGTCGCGGCGGTCCGCTGCGCCAGCTCCAGGTATTCCGATCTGGCTCGCGATGTTCGCCGCCATGGTCCTGCTCGCCGCGCTACCGGTGATCGCCCAGGAACCCGTCGATCAGGAGGCGGACGCAGAGGCCATCGAACAGGCCGACGACGCCGAGGAGGACAGCGCCGGGGACGAGGAAAAGCCGCCGGTGCCGCCCGGCGCCGAACTCCAGGTGTCGCCCACCGAGCTGACCCTGGAGGTCGGCGACAAGGCGAACTTGACCGCGACCGTCGTGGACGAGGACGGCGAGCCGATCGAAGGCGTCGATGTCGTCTTCTACTCCCGCAACCGCCGGCGGCTCGGGGTCAACCCGGCCGGCGAGGTTGAAGCGCACGGTCCAGGGACGGTCACCGTCATCGCCCTGGTGCCGAAGAATCAGGCCGAGGACGAACCCCGCCGGGCGGAAGCGCTGCTCCGGGTCGAAGTCGAGGTGACGATCCCGAACCCGCCGGTCGAGAGCGTCGAGATCGTGGGCCTGCCCGGCGCCTTCTACGCCGGTACGGACCTGCCCCTTGAGGCCCGCGTCGTCGACATCACCGCAGTCGAACGCGATGACGTCGAAGTCGGCTACTCGAGTTCCGACACCGGCGTCGCGGCGCCCGACGGTTTCGGAGGCCTGAGCCTGGTGGCGCCCGGGAGGGCGACTCTTGCGGCGACCGCCGAGGACGCCTCCCACGAGGTCGAGATCACCGTCGTCCGGAATCCCACCGAACGGCTGGAAGTGACCGCATCCGCCGACAGCGCGCGCACGGGCGACGTGGTCTGGTTCGAGGCGGTCGGCCTCGACGGGGACGGCGACGCGGTCGAGGACCTGCCCATCCGCTTCCTGCTCGCGGGCACACCGTCGGCGCAGATCCTGGCGCCCGGCGCAGCGGCGCAGATCGAGCAGGACGGCGCCTTCGTCGCCGAACGGTCGGGCGTCTACACGGTGACCGCTCTGGCCGGCAACCACTCCGGCAGCCTGCCGGTCCGGGTCACGCCGCGGAAGGTGAACAAGGAGATCGAGTTCGTCGGCCAGGGCAAGGTCAGCGACCGCCGCACATCCGACCTCTGGGTCTGGGAGGGAACCGACGGCCGGGACTACGCGATCACGGGCACCTGGGGCGCCGAGGGCCACGCCTACGTCTGGGACGTGACCAATCCGGAGAGCATCGTGCTCATCGACGCGGTCCGCGTGGACGCCCGTACCGTCAACGACGTCAAGGTCTCCGAGGACGGCCGGGTCGCGGTGATCAGCCGCGAGGGCGCCTCGAACCGCAAGAACGGCTTCGTCGTCCTCGACGTATCCGAGCCCCAGGTCGGCGTGCGCATCCTGTCCCGGTTCGACGATCAGTTGCGTGGCGGCGTCCACAACGTGTACATCCACGACGAACACGTCTACGCCCTCTCGAACGGCCGGCGTTTCGACGTGATCAGCATCGAGGATCCGACCGAGCCGTACCGCGTCGGCCGCTTCGAGCTCGACACGCCGGGCCATTCGATCCACGATGTCTGGGTGGTCGACGGCGTCGCCTTCACCTCCAACTGGGAGGACGGCGTGGTCGCGGTCGATGTCGGCGGCGCCGACATGGGCGGCGCCCCGAACAATCCCGTGCAGCTCGGCAGCTACGCCTATCCCAGCGGCTGGAACCACGCCGCCTACCCCTACCGCAGCGAATCCACGGGCAAGTTCTACGTCTTCGCCGGCGACGAGGCGTTCCCCTACGGCGAGGTCGGACGCGACCCGCGCGCCGCGCCGCCCCGCGCCGCCGGCTGGATCCACGTCATCTCGTGGGACGACTGGGAGAACCCTCGCGAAGTCGCCCGCTACCAGGTGCCCGAGGCCGGGACCCACAACCTCTGGATCGAGGACGACATCCTCTACGTCGCCTACTACAACGGCGGTCTCCGGGTCGTCGACGTCTCGGGTGAGTTGCGCGGCGATCTCTACCAACAGGGCCGCGAGATCGGCATGTTCATGCCCTTCGATCCCGACGCCGTCGTGCCCAATGCGCCCTTCGTCTGGGGCCCGCAGCCCTACAAGGAACACATCTTCTTCTCGGACTGGCATTCCGGGTTGTGGGCGGTCAAGCTGACGGATCCCGAAGATCCGAACCGCATCATCGGAGAGCCGCGTTAGCGGCACCGGCGGCCCTCCACCGCGTGTTGACTTCCTTGTTGATTCGTTGGGCAGCGCCGGCGGCCCTTGTCCTGGCCGCCGCCACGGTGACCCCGGACCCGGTCCGCGCCGAGTCCGATCCCGTCCCGCCGTCACGCAACTACTACGCCTACGTCTGCGCCGAGTCCGAGGACGAGGTGGCCCTGATCCGGTTCGGACCCTCCGGTACCTCGATCGTCAAGACGATCACCGTCGGCAGCTTCCCGACTGAGATCGAGGGTCCCCACGGCATCAACATCTCGGCCGGCGGCCGCTACTGGTACGTCTCGATCGCCCACGGCAACCCCTTCGGTTCCATCCACAAGTACGCCACCGGTACCGACGAGTGGCTGGGCGACACGAGAGTCGGCATGTTCCCTGCCACCCTCGACATCGCCGCGACCACGGGGCTGCTGTTCGTCGTCAACTCGGACTTCTACGGCGACCACGTGCCGAGCACGATCTCGGTCGTCGAGACGTCGACCATGACCGAGATCGCGCAGTTCGAGACCGGCACCATGCCGCACGGGGCCCGGCTCAGCCGCGACGGCCGGAAGCTCTACAGCGTGAACATGATGGACGACGAACTCGTCGAGGTCGACGCGCTCCGCTTCGCGGTCGGCCGGCGCCTGAAGCTGGGTACGACGACCGGCATGGGCGCCGCCCACGGCGACCACGGCGATCACCAGACCGGAGAAAGCCACGCGAGCCCGCATGCCGGCGCCACCGTCGAGCCCTCCTGGGTCACGTCGCCGACGGCCGGCGGCCTCGTCTACATCACGGCTCTTTCAGGCAACGCGATCTACGAGGTCGACACCGGCAAGTGGAGTGTCTCGCGACGCCTGGACACGCCGGTGGCCGGCCCCTACAACGCGGCTGTGACGCCCGACGAAGACCTGCTGGTCGTGACCTACAAGAAGAGCGATTCGATCGGCTTCTGGGATCTCGAGACGGGCCGGGAAGTGGCTCGCGTCGACACCACCCGACGCATCCCGCATGGCGTGGCGATCACCTCGGACGGCCGATTCAGCCTGGTCACGGTCGAAGGAATCGGCGGCGAACCGGGAGTCGTCGAGGTCTACGACAACGGCGCGTTCCGGCGCGTCGGCCAGATCGACATCGGCAAGCAGGCCGGCGGCATCGCGCTCTGGGAACCGAATTGAGCCCGCCTGAAGCCGATTCCCCGGTCCCCGGCCAGGCCGCGGCCGACCTGCGCCGCGACTTCCTGCGTGGCCTCGCCGCCGTCGACCGCCGACTCCGCCTGCGGCGCGCCCTCGCGGCGCTCGTTTGGCTGGCGCCGGCGTCCTGCCTCTGGTTGCTCTCGACCTGGCTGCTGCGCGTGGCGGCCGGCGGCGACGGCAGCGTCGCTGCGTTGTGGCCGTCGTGGGCGGGCGGCATCGTCCTCCTCGCGCTACTCCTCCGCGAGGCCGCTTCGCTCGGCCGCGATCTTCCCGCCGCGGCCCGGGCCGTGGACCGGGCGGGCGATCTGCACGACACGGTCGCCACCGCCCTGGAGATGCAGAGGCGCCTGGACACCCGCCCCGACGACCGGCGCCACGCCAGGAACGACGCCGAGGCCGTCTGGCCGCTGCCCTGGATTGCGCTCGTTCTCGAACGCGGAGTCGCGGGCCTGGACCGCACCGGACCGCGGCAGACGGCGCCCCGCCTCGTCCCCCGGGGCGCCGCGGTCTCGGCCATCCTGAGCGCGGTCCTGCTGGCGCCGATCGCCCTGCCGACCTCCTTCGTCGGCGAGGCGCTGGCCGCTGCGATGAGCGGCGACTCCGCCGAATCAGCCGCTCGAGGCCTCGAAGCGGCAGCGCTGCTGGAAGAAGAACCCGGTCGCCGGCCCGGCGTCCCTGAATTCGATGTGCGGCTCAGCGACTTGCCCTTCCTGACCCTCCGGGTCCGCGAGCCCGATTCCTCTGACGATGCCCGCAGAGCCGCCGGTGACGCCTCCGAGGGCGCCGAGGGAAGTCTCGGCGACGACGCGGACGCCGAGGCCAGCGAAGGCAACGCCGAGGGCGGCGAGGCCGCGTCAGGCGACCTCGCCGGCGAACTGAACTCCGAGACCGGCGCCGACCTCATGCGCGAGCTGGACACCAGCGAGGGCGCCGGAGAGGACGAGCTGAGCGCGCCCGGCACGCCGGGCGAAGGTGAAGGCGCCGAGGCCGGCGCCGAAACGGCAGCCGGGGAGGGCGCCGGCGGCCAACCGACGGAAGACGGCGAAGGCGCCGGCAGCGAGAGCGGAACGGCGGCGGCAGTCAGCGAAGAACCCGGCGCCAGCAGCGCCGAGGCCGACGGCGGCACGGCCGGTGTCGGTACCGGACCGCAGGACGAGATGGTCGATCCCTTCGGCGACCTCCTGGCCCCTGCCCTCAGCCTCGAACAGGCGCTGGAGACCGCCCTGCTCGAGTCGCCCGAGGAGGCCTTCCGCCGGCCCCTGACCACAACCAGCGCAACCCAGTTCCGGGCCGCGGAGGTGGCAATGCGCGGCGCCAGCGCCGGCATTGGCGCCAGCCCCACCGGCGCAACCGGCGATCTGCCGCCGACCCGGCATCCGATCGCCTGGCGCCACCGCGTTTCCGTACGGCGCTACCTCGAGTCGCTAGAGGACGATTCTCCGGAGGACAGGGAGTGAACGACACCGCCGAACCACGAACCGCGGCCGATCTGGGGCTGCAGTTGACCGAGTTCGCCGAACACTGCAGCCAACTGCGCAGCGAAATCGGCAACGTCATCGTCGGCCAGGAGGAGGTGGTCGACGGTGCGATCATCGGCCTGCTCGCCGACGGCCACGTCCTGCTCGAGGGCATTCCCGGCCTCGGCAAGACGCTGCTGGTGCGCACCCTGGCCGACGCTCTCCATGTCGAGTTCTCCCGCATCCAGTTCACACCGGACCTGATGCCCGCCGACATCGTCGGCACCCACGTCCTGCGCGAAGACGAGACGGGAGGCCGGCGGCTCGTTTTCGAGCCAGGACCGATCTTCGCGAATCTCTTGCTCGCGGACGAGATCAACCGCGCCACGCCGAAGACCCAGTCGGCCCTGCTCGAGGCGATGCAGGAGACGACGGTCACCGTCGGCGGCGTAACGAACCTCCTGGGGCCGCCCTTCTTCGTCCTCGCCACCCAGAACCCGCTGGAAATGGAGGGGACGTACCCGCTGCCCGAGGCGCAGCTCGACCGCTTCCTGTTCAAGCTGCGGATGACGTATCCGGGGATCGAGGAACTGCACACGATTCTCGACCGCACGACATCAGGGCACACGCCGACCGCGGCAGCGCTGTGGACGGCCGAACAGGTGATGGCGATGCGGCGTGTCGTCCGCCTCGCCCCGATCGCGCGTCCGGTCCAGGAATACGCGATCCGGCTCGGCATGGCGACCCGGCCCGAAGGGGACCGTCCCGCGGAGGCGGTTCGCCGCTACGTGCGTATCGGCGCCAGCCCGCGCGGCGTCCAGGCGATGGTCCTCGGCGCCAAGGTCCACGCCCTGATCCGCGGCCGCGCCCACGTCGCCCGGGAGGACATCCGCGCCGTTGCCCTGTCCGCTCTACGCCACCGGGTCCTGCTGAACTTCGAGGGCGAGGCGGAGCGCATCGACCTGGACGATCTGCTCCAGGATCTGGTCGACAACGTGCCCGAGGGCTGAGAAGGCTCTACCCGCCCGCCGTGGCCGACCATTCCGCCTTCGCCTTCGAGCCGGCCTTCCTCGCCCGCCTGGAGCGCCTGCGGCTGCTGACGCGCCGCGTACCCGCCGGCGGCTTCAAGGGAGAGCACCGCGCCACCCACCTCGGCTCCGGAATCGAGTTCGCGGACTACCGCCCCTACGTCGAGGGCGACGACGTGCGCCACCTCGACTGGCGCGCGTACCTCCGGTTCGATCGCCTGCTGCTGCGGATGTTCGAGGAGCACGGCGATCTCGCGGTCTACATCCTGCTCGACTGCAGCCGCTCCATGGCGCCGAGGCCGGGCGCCGACGGCCGCCGCAAGTTCGACGCCGCGCGCCGGATCGCCGCCGCCCTGACCTACATCGCCCTCTCCACCCTCGATCGGGTCACCCTGGCGCCCTACTCGAGCCACGCCCACCAGGTGCTCGGGCCGCTGCACGGCTCGCGACAGGTATGGCGCGCGCTTGACTTTCTCGCCAATCTCGACACAGGCGGCGACACCCGCCTCGACCACGCGGTACGCCAGGTGTTCGCCGCCGGCCGCCGGCGCGGTCTGGTGGTCCTGATCTCGGACCTGCTCTCGGACACCACGGAAGGCGGTCTCGACCTGCTGCTGCCGCTTCGCCACGATGTCGCGGTCCTCCAGATCACCGATCAACAGGACCTGGAAGCGCCGCTCGACCGCGACACGACGCTGGTCGACAGCGAGACCGGCGACACCATCCGCGTCCACGGCGCCCCCACCCTCCTCCACCGGCTGGAGAACGAGGCAGACGCCCACCGAGAGGAGATCCGCGCCCGCTGCACTGCCCGTGGCTGGTCCTTCATCCAGGCGCCGGTCGAGATGCGCTTCGAGGAGCTGGCCCTCGGCGCCCTACGCCAGGGTCTGCTCAGCCGGGGCCGCTAGCGTCACCCGCTCGTTATGCCTGTCTGGCTGCCTCTCCTGCTTGCCGCTCTGGCGGTGCTCGCGATCTACCTGATCCGGCCCACCGCGCAGTCGCTGTCGGTTGCCTCCACGCTGCTTTGGCGGCGACTGCTGGCCGCCCGGCGGCGGCGGCACGACCGACTGCGCTGGCTGATCTCGCTGCTTCTCGCGATGACCGTGGCCGGCTGCCTGGCGCTGGCAGCGAGCCAGGCCCCCTGGCTGCAGCCCGGCGGCGGGGATCTGATTGCTCTCGCTTTCGACTCCTCCCCCACCATGCGCGCCGCCCTCCCGGACGGGACGGCAACCCGGATCGACCTGGCCGTTGCCGAAGCGCGCCGGATCGTTGCCGAAGCCGATGCCGGCAGCCGATTCACGCTGGGCGCCGACCCGACTCCGCTGACGCCCGCGGAGGCGCTGCTCGCCCTGTCCGGGTCCTTCGAGACGGAGGACGCGGAAGGCGGTCCCGAGCCGGCGATTCCCGCCGCGAACAGGGTCTATCTCTTCACCGACGGCGCCTCCGCCTGGAAGCCGATCACGGACCCCGCCACCGCGACCCACACCGTGTCCGTCCTCGCCCCGGCCAGAAACGCCGGCATCGTCCTCTTCGTGACCCGCCCGGCGCCCAGCCACGAAGAGAAACCGGAGGCGCTGCTCGAAGTCCTGGCGACGGACTCCGCCGACGCCATAGGTCCCGTGCCGGTCGAACTGACGATCGCCGATGCCCAGACGATTCGCATCCGGCGGCAACTCGAACTGCCTCCCGGCAACCGCTTCACCGCCCTGATCGACATCAGCGGCTTCGCCCCCGGCCCGGTGACGGCCCGGCTTCAGACCCCCGGCGACGTCTTCCCGCTGGACGACCAGGCAGCATTGATCGATGCACCGAGCACCGTGTCCACCGGCGGAGTGCGACCTGCCGAGCGACGCCATAGGCGGTTGAACGGCGAACGCCGCCTGTTCGTTCATACCCGCAGTCGAGCCTCGTTCGGCGATTCGGCTGCCGCGCGCGCTTTCGAGGCGGACCCTTCGGTCGAGGTCGTCGCCATACGGGCAGAAACCGACGAGACGGCCGGCGAAGCTGACGCGCCGTCACCGGCTGCAGCGTCCGGCACGACGGCTACAGCCGACATCGCCGTCTTCCACCGCACCGCGCCGGCGACACCCCCAGCCGTGCCGCGCCTGTTCCTCGACCCACCGGAAGCCTCGGCGGCCGGCGGACTCTCGCCCGCCGAGGCCGCACCCCGAGCCTTGCGGATGATCGACCGCATCGCAGTCGACCACCCGATCCTGGCCGGTGTCTCGCTGCTCGGTCTGCCGGCCGTGATCCCGGCGCGCGAACTCGACCCCCGCTGCAGACCCATCGCCGCGGCCGGCAATCTGACCGCGATCGCCGTCTGCGATCCGGCCGACCCGGCCGCGTTGCCCATCTCCTCCGCCCCCGACCCAGCGCTGCCGGACCTCACGGCACGCTCCGTCGTCATCGCCTTCGATTTCGACGTTTCCCCCCTGTCGCAGCGTCCCGACCTCGCGGCACTACTCCAGAACGCCACCGAATGGCTCGCCACGATCGACATCGACACCGACGAACCGTCACTCACCGGCCTCCAGAACGCCATCAATCTCCAGGAAGAATGGGCCACCCGGATCAACGACTCCAATCTCGACACCGTCCCCGTCGGCCGCCTCGCCGAACTCACCGAAGACACCCGCCGGCCCTGGTCCTGGCGCACTCTCGCCCTGGCCGGCCTCCTCCTCGCCTCCATCGAAGCGATCACCTTCTTCCGCGGCCTCACGGTATGACCGGCATGGCCAGGTTCGCTCGACCATGACCCTGCTCGAGCCGTTCTGGTTGCTCGCGGCGCTGCCGCTCGCGCTGCTCCTGTGGTCGCAGCGCAGCGATCGGCCCGACCGTCAGCGACGGCGACTGCTCTGGATGCGTGGATCGCTGCTGGCGCTGGTCGTGCTGGCGCTCGCGGCGCCCGTCGTTACGTGGAGGAGCAGTGATCTCGACGTCGCCGTGCTGGTGGATGTCTCCGCCAGCGTCGAACCGGCGAGCCTGAACCGCGCGCTGCAGGCGATCGACCGCGGCATCGATCCGGAGGGTCCGGTGCGGTTGTTCGCGTACGCCGACCGCGCCGCGGCCGCCGGCAACGCGGAGGACCTGCGGCGACTGGAAGTCGCCGATTCCAGCACCGCCGCGGCCGGCAACGCCACGCTCGACCGCGGCAGCACGCGGCCGGAGGCCGCCCTTCGCCAGACCGCGGCCGCGCTCCGGGGCGATCGCGTCCGCCGCATTCTGCTCCTTTCGGACGGCCAGAACGCGGCCGGCATCGCGGCCCGAACCGCGGCCCAGTATCCGGAGCTCCGCATCGACACGGCGGTTCTCGACCGGGTGGCGCCACCCGTGTGGATCGAGTCGGTCGCAACAGACAACGACGAGCGCCCGCTGCGCGCCGGCGAGCCCCGCAACTGGGTCTTCCAGCTCGGCAGCCGCGCATCCCTGCCCGAGGCCCCACTGACCCTGCGCGGCGGCGGCGCCGAAGAACTGCACAGCGTGCCGCTCTCACCCGGGGTCACGCAGATCGAGCTCGAGTGGACGTTCGCCGAGCCGGGACTCCAGACGTTCGAAGCCGTCCTCGGCAGCGGCGAAGGCGAGGCGCCAACCCAGGGCGCCGTCTGGCGCGGCAGTCTCCGCGTGGAGCCCAAGCACCGCACTCTGTTGCTGGCGCCAGCCGATCACTCCGGCGATCTGCAGCGGCTGCTGGAAGCTCAGGGACTGCAGGTGACCCGGAAGGCGCCGGATCGCACCTCGCTCAACCCGGCCGCGCTTCTTCGGTACGACGCCGTCCTGCTGAGCAACGTCGCGGCCGACGGCCTTCCCGAACCGGCCCAGCGGGCGCTTGGGCAGTGGGTCGAGGACGAGGGCGGCGGCTTGCTGTTCGTGGCCGGCGAGGCGACCTTCGGCGAGGAGGGCTACCGGGACTCACCGCTCGAACGCGTGCTGCCGCTCGACTTCGAGATCGAGGAGGAGCGCAGCGAGGTCGCACTGATGATCGCGCTCGACAAGTCCTACAGCATGAAGGGTCCGAAGATGAAGCTGGCCAAGGAGGCCGCCAAGGCCGCCCTCGGCATGCTGAACGAGCAACACCGCTTCGGCCTGGTCGCCTTCGACTGGCACACCCACGAGATCGTCCCCCTGCAGTTCGTACGCGAACAGGAGCGGCTCTCGGAGCGCGTCGACCGCATTGAGGCCAGCGCCCAGACCAATTTCTATCCAGCGCTCGAGGCCTGCCTGGATCAACTCTCGGAAGTCCAGTCCGAGGTCAAACACGTGATCCTGGTCTCGGACGGCCGCACCTACCCGGACGAGTACGAGCGCCTGGTGCGCCGCATGCGGCAGGAAGAGATCACCGTCTCCACCGTCGCCATCGGCGTCGAGTCCGACCGTGAGCTGCTCGCGGACATCGCCGACTGGGGCGACGGCAACGCCTACACGATCGAGGATCCCTCGTCCGTGCAGAGCATCCTGATCGACGAGACGATGAACCAACTCCCCGACTCGACCCGGGAAGAGGAGATAAGGGTCGAGCAGCGCGGCCAGTCCGAAGCGCTTAGCGGTGTCGACATTGCCACAGCACCCCGGCTCTACGGCCGCATCGCCGCGGTGGCCAAGGACAGCGCGGAGGTCATTCTCGGCGCCGGCGCGGGGACCCGTGACGGAGGCGACCCGATCCTGGCCAGCCGCTACGTCGGCCTGGGCAAGACCTGGATGTTCACCTCCGACCTCCAGCCCCGCTGGGCGAGCGACTGGCTGCGCTGGCCCGAGCTGCCCCGCCTCGTCGCCCAGGTCGTCCGCGACGCCGCCGACCGGCGCGCCAGCGCCGAGTGGGAACTGCGCCTCGACCGCCGGGACGAGGTCCTTGAAGCGGAACTCAGCGTGATCGAGGACGGCGGGCGCTTCGCCAGCGACCTCTCCCCCCGACTCGTCGTGCTCCGCGGCGAACGCCGCCTCGAAGCGCCGATGCAGCGCACCGGTCCCGGTCTCTACCGTCTGTCGCCCGAAGAGGGCCTGCAACTCGCGCCAAGCATCGAGCCCTACCGCGTCGAGGTCCACACCGGAGCACCGGGCGCCGAGGCGAGCGTCGGACCCGGCCGAACCATCTTCTTCCCCGCCCGCGACGAGCTGCGCCCCGGGGCCCCCGACATCGCCGCCCTCGCCGAACTCGCCACCGAAACCTCTGGCCTGTTCCATGAGACGGTAGCCGGCGCCGTCGCCGCGATTGCCGCCCCCGGCGCCTCCACCGCGATCCGCCGCTTCGAGCTATGGTCGATCCTGGTCGCCGCGGCCACCCTCCTCTTCCTGGCCGAGCTCCTCCTCCGCCGCCGCCGGCGGCATGTGGCGACCGCTACAGCCACTGCAGCCCGAACCGAGAAGCGACCGGCCGCATAGGTATCGCCGGCCAATGCGTCCGAATCGTCTGACCCTGAAGGACCTCAAGTCCGAACGAGCGTCCGCGCGGCGCTGACGCCGGCGACCAAACCGATATGCTCAAGCCATGCTGGCCAAGTCCCAGATCCAGAAAGAGGCGCTCAACCTTCCGGTGCGAGAGCGCATCGAACTCGTGGTCGAGCTCTGGGACAGTCTGACACCGGGCGAGATTCCGGTCCCCGAGTGGCAGCGGGACCTGATTCGTAACCGCCTGGCGGCTCTGGAGGACATCCCGCCGGAGGAGCGCTCGGTGCCTTGGGAAGCGGTCCGCCGGCGAATCTTCGCCGACAGGGCGTGAACCTTGCTGTCCGCCTGACGTCCGCGGCAGTGCAGGATATGGCGCTCGCCGAACGGTGGTATCTCGACGAGGCTCCGCACGTGTTGGCGTCGTTCGAAGAAGAGGTCGACACCGCCTTTGGCCGCATTTCGGAGCGACCTGACCTGTACCAGGCCGTGGAGGCAACGGTTCGTCGCGCACCGGTGCGGAAGTTCCCGTTCTCGGTCTTCTACCGGGTCCTTCCCCACTGGATCGAAATCATCGCCGTTCTGCACCAATCCCGGGATCCGAGGACATGGCGCCGGCGCGTCTGACCACCGAGCGCCAAGGCCAGGACGATGGCTGACCGGGGCGCAGGGCTACCGGCTTCGTGAAGCAGAGGCGGCCCACACCAGCGCGCCGGCAAGACCCGAGTCGGCGCCGAGCGCCGTGGGCTCGACGCGTACGTCGTCGATCGGGAACACCCGCACGCGCTCGGCGATCTCGCGGCGTACGCCGTCGAACAGCACGTCGCCGAGACCGGCAACGCCGCCGCCGAGCAGCACGAGTTCCGGATGGAGCGCCACGACGACGTTGGCCGCCGCGACACCAACCAGGCCGGCGATCCGCTCCAACTCTCGCATCACTGCCTCGTCGCCGGCTCTTGCCGCCTCGCCCATGGTCTCGGCCGTGACCCGCCCTGCATCGCCTTCGGTCCGCTCGAACAGGAGCGGCGCCTGACCGGAGTACAGGAGCCGGACACCGGCCGCGGCGATGGCCGGACCGCTCGCCACCGCTTCGAGGCAACCCCGGTTGCCGCAACCGCATAGCGGTCCGTTGGGGTCGACGGTCTGGTGACCGAGTTCGCCCGCCGAACCGAGCGGCCCCAGCCGCAACCGGCCGTCGACCACGACGCCGCCGCCGATTCCGGTACCGAGGGCGAACAGGGCCATCGTGGAGACGCCGCGGCCGGCGCCGAGCGTGAACTCGCCCAGCGTCGCGGCGCGGACATCGTTCAGCAGATGGACGCGCGTGTCCAGCCGGGCACCGAGAATCCGTGCGACCGGCACGTCGCGCCACTGAGTCGGCAGATTGGGCAGAAATCGCGTTTCGCCCGCCTCCACGTCGACCCAGCCCGGGCAACCGACGCCGACCGCCGCCGGGCGTTCGCCGACCTCGCGAATGAGCGCGAGCATCTCGCCCGCGATCCGGTCGAGTACGCGCTCCCATCCCTCGTACCCGCCGCCATCGAGCGTTCTGCGCGCGACGAGTTCGTACTCGCCCGCCTCCGCGTCGACCGTTCCGAGGGCCAGCCCGATGTGGGAACCCCCCAGATCGATCGCGCCGTACAGCGTCCGCCCTGGCCCCTCAGTCGTCACGCCGTGAACGCCCGATGCCCTTCCTCAAGACAAAGAAACACGGCGCGCCCAGCGAAGTGGACGCGCCGCATATCGAAGAAGGCCGCTGTGCCCGTTACTGGCCGCCGCCGGCAGCCGGCGTCGCAGTGGCCGGAGGGTCCTCGGTCTCGGTGACCTGTGCGTCACCGCGATCCTCCGAGTAGTCGATGAAACCGATCATCATCTCGTCGGTGGTCGGGCCGCCGAAGCGGATGGCGCGGGTGGTGTCGAGTTCCAGCGCCGTGAGGTCGTTCCGCTCCTCGGTGTTGACGTAGGTCATCAGCACGTCGACGCGGGTTCCGCCCGGAATCTGCTTCGGCTCCTTGTAGGTGTAGTTCGCCTGCCAGTTCCAGTCGTAGGCCGGAACATCGAGCAGGACCTCCTCGGTGCCGTCGGGGTAGTACGCGGTGTACTTCGCGTCCAGACCGCGCAGATGGGAGTGCGGCAGGTAGCCGTAGATCGTGGCCGGGTACTCGAAGACCTTGGAGGCGCCGATCACCCAGTTCTCATGGCCGGGCGGGATCTCGAAGTCGCTGTTGCCGACGCCTTCCCACTTGACGACGCGGTCGATCTTCGCGTCCTTGGGATGGAACTTGAAGGCCATCTGGGAGCGGTCCCAGACACCGGTGTCCATGCCCGGCTCCTTGTTGTAGTGCATCGAGAAGTAGAGCTGGGTGCCCGGCACCAGCAGACGGCCGGCGCCGTCAGGAAGCTGGAACGGCTCGGTGCCGGGAGCGATGCCGCCGATCAGGCCCGCAGCGCCGGGCGTCTCGGTCTCGGCAGCAACCCGGGAACCGACGACGTGGTGAACCACGCCGCTGCCGGGCCGGAACTCGATGGCCTTGATCCAGCGCGCTTCGGGCAGCATCTCATCCGTGATCATCTCGGCCTTGAGGCTGATGTTCAAATCCTTCACGTCGTCGTCGACCCAGAACGGCTCGGCCAGATCGAGCACCAGGTCCGGTTCGCCAATCAGCCATCCGCTCGGCCACTCGATCGGTTCCGGCGCGTTCACCGGATCGCCGCGGCGGGCGCCCGTGCTGGCCCAGCGGACGATCGTGTCGATCTCTTCCTCGCTCAGAATCCGCTCGTTCGTGAACTGCCCGTGGGTCTCCTCGCTCGCGAACCAGGGCGGCATCCGCTTCGCCTCCACCTGACGGGCGATGCTCCGGGCCCAGGGCCGAGCCTCCTCGAAGGTGGTCAGCGCCATCGGCGCAATCATGCCGCCGTAGGCAACGCCCTCGGGACGGTGGCAACCCTGGCAGGACCGCTGCAGGATCGGTTCGATGTCCTCATGAAAGGTGACCGCGTCCTTCGAGCGGTCGACCTCGTTGGAACCGGCGGCGAATGCCGGTGCGGCAGCGACAAGCAGCACGGCGACAAGTGCGCAGAAGCGCCAACGGTTGGGAATCACGAGGTTGGAGATCACGAGCATCCTCCCGGGTCCAGGGTTGCTGGTTGGTGGTTCAGAATCTTTCGCGAATGTACCACGTCGGGGCGGGCCGGTTCAAACCCGGGGGCGGCTGGCGCGCTACTCCGCGGCCGGCACTACCGTCTCCAGCCGGTCGATCGCATGGACCGGCGCGCCTTCGCCCTTCATCAGCGGGGCAACAGCCCGCAGCACAAGCCGCTGACGGGCCAGCCGTCCCTGGCCGGCGAAGGCGGCGGACTCCACCCGCAGGCTGAAGTGGCTGCCCTCGCCCATCACCTCGATCCGGGCGCCCGGCAGCGCCGCCGCCACCGCCTCCCGGATGCGCTCCGCCGTCTCCTGTGCCGACGGCTGAGCCGAAATCTCCATTCCAGGCGACGTTCCGTTCAAACGCCGAACGATCAGCCGGCGGCGCGGGCGGCCGGGATGTCGACATCGAGGCGCTGGCCGTGCTCGCTCTCGACTACCGTGATCGAGGCGCCCTGGGCGCGCGCCGCGCTGTCCTGATCGAGCAGGAAGTACAGATCCCCGACCTGCACCCGGACCTCCGATCCCGTCGCCGGGCCGAAGCCGAGGAAGGGCTGGAACTTCGCGTCGATGCCGAAGTGAAGCTCCGCCTGCTGCTGCTGCTGGGCGTTGCGGAGGATCTGCTCCGCATCGGCGCTGATCGAGACCGCGACCTGGTCGTCGGTCAACGCGGGACGCTCCATGCCCAGCGCGTCGTGGAGCTCGCCGCTGTCGTACATCTCCTTGACGATGTCGCAGCCGCCCAGGAACTCGCCGCCGACGTAGAGCTGGGGGATCGTCGGCCAGTCGGAGAACTCCTTGACGCCGTCGCGAACCTCCGTGTCCGACAGGACATCGAATGTCTGGTACTCGGGGAGCAGCCGATTCAGCACCTGCACGACTTGAGCCGAAAATCCGCATTGCGGAGCGACCGGGTTGCCCTTCATGAACAGGACACACGGAGAGGAGTCGACGATGCCCCGGATGCGGGACTCGAGTTCGGGAGTAATCGACATGCTGTTGGACCTCTCGGAAGGCGACTGAGGCCGGGATGACGGTCGGGAAACCGCGATTGTGAATCGTGGCCGAGACGAGCGGAGCGACCCGCTGGTTCAGACACTACCAGTCTGCAAGGTGCCTGCGGGAGGGGCGGCGATGCCGCCGCCCGACCATCCCTGGCGGTCGCGACCCGCCGGCGGAGTCAAGGCAGGTCGAGTGCCGGGTTGCGGTCGAAGAAGTCGAACGGACGCAGTTCGAAGCCGTGCCACATGACCGGCATCACCGGCCAGTCCTCGGCGCGGGGCAGATGGTGCATGCCGAGCGTGTGCCATAGGACGATGTCGGTGTCGCTGATCGGCCGGTCGGCCTTCGTCCACCCGGGCAGACCCTGGTCGGGCTCGCTCAAACTGGGGTGATCCCCCGCGGCGTAGCGTTCGTCGGCCCGGTACGGCGTCACCCACAGGTGATGCTCGATGAAGCCGGCCCTCCGCGTCGAGTAGTCCTCCGGCACCAGCAGGTTCGTCGTGTTCCTGCCCGGTAGCAGGTGATAACTGGTCGGATAGCCGACGGCGTTGCGCCGGTTCGTGCTCTGCACACGCCACAGGGTGGGACGCTCGAGGTTGATGTCGAGCCGAGCGTCGTGCTCAGTCGCCGCGGTGTGCGGTTCCTGAACCCAGAGGCTGCGACGGGGATGGTTGTCGGGCAACCGCTGGGTGACCAGACGGTCGGCAACGAACCGGTTGTTCGCGCCGTCGATGTCGAGATCGAGGCGGTAATTGAAGTAGTGGTCGTGGTTGACGGCGATGATGTTCCGGTCGACCAAGCGACCGTAGGCGTCGGCCCGGCGCCCCGCCTGAAGGGCATCGGCGGCGGCCGCGTTGATCGGGCCCGCTGCCGGTGTCGGTTGCACGGCGGAGATGGCGTTGACAGCCTTGGCCTCCACGATGCCGGTGGCGCCGACCCTGCCCTCGATGGAACCGTCCTGCCGGAAGATCCAGTCGAGCAGGTAGTCGTAGTTGCCGAGCACCGCTCCAGTGCGCACGACCAGGTCGCGGCGCCGGCGGCTGTCCGGCTGCTCATCCGCATAGTGGCGCCAGGAGGGATCGCCGGTCTCCCGCTCGTAGATGCAGATCGTCCCCGGCACGGTCGCCGGATGACCGTTTGGACCGGTCCGCAGCGAGTCGATGTAGACGGCATGGTCCGGGCAGTCACGACCCGGAAGCAGCGGCTTGCCCAGGCCGCCGGCAACGAACTCGCCGGCATCGATGAAGTTGCGCCCGTACCAGGCGAATGACGGGTCCATGTAGGGGACGTAGATCTCGGACAGTTGGCCCTGGCACATCACCGACCGGGGCGCCGCATCGGGATCCTGCTGGTAGTTGACCAGGGAAAGCACCGCGCCCGTGCGCTGGTCGGGCCGCAGGTGGAAGCGCCACGTCTGCCAGCGCACCTGGTAGCCGTCCAGTTCGAACCCGGGCCCGAGCGGACGGCGCACATCGAACGGTCCTGGAACCTCGCGCGGCTCGTCGAGCGTCGTCCGGTCGAAGTCCGCGTCGGCGGTTGGAATGGGCGCGATGCCGTCGTCGACGACCTTCAGCACCTCGCCGGTACCGAGATCGACCACGGCGGTCAGGCCCTCGACCTGCCGGGCCCAACTGTTGCGGGCGCCGCGGGGTTCCGAGCAACGGATGTGACCGAGTCGCCGTCCCTTCTCTTCTTCGGTGCCGAAGTAGCCCGGCGGAAGCGTCATGCAGTCGAGAAAGCTCGTATCGGTAATGCCACGGGCCTCGAGACCGGCGACGAAATCGGGATGGGCAAGGGCCTCCCCGATCAGCGCTCCGTACTCCTCGAGAGTCCAACTGGGTTGCACGCCCTCGAGAAGCGACCAGGACGCGACTTCCCCCACAGCCAGATCGATGACCGCTTCGAAGGCATCCTCGCCCTGGCGCACGAGCGCATACGCCGCCCGCGGCATGCCGGCGCCTGGGCGCCAGGCCATGACTTCGTCCTTGGCCGGTTCCTGCAGCGTCAGTTGGGAGAATCGGGTTTCCCCGTCCAGACGGTTCGCGTCCCGCAGTATCTCCAGGACGCGCCAGACCTCCTGGTAGCTCAGCGGGTCCAGTGGATGGTCCGCAGCCTGGAGAGGCAGAACCACAAGCAAGGCGGTGCAGACGAGAAGGCGGGAAACAAGTCTGAGAATCGTGAACTCCCGGACGACCGGCTCAAGACCGGCACCTGGTTGGCGAAGCCTGCGCTCCATTGTCTATCGCAAGTCCTGTGCCTTTGCTGTCGCGCCGAACCGAACCTCGCGGCGGCGGCGGAACTCTGCCCTGGAGATCAAGGACCCTACTGGTCCTCCGTCTCCTCGCCGAAGGCCGTGCTCTTGTACTCCCCGTCCTCGGCCCATCGCTCCCAGATGGGCCGGTTGTCCGTACCGGTGACCAGCCAGCGGTCACCGTACTTCTTGACGGCGTAGAACTGCTCCATGATCGCCTGGCGGCGCGGCCGGAAGTCGATGAAGATGCCGCGGACGATCGCCGTATCGTCGACCCACCCCTCGAGATACATCGACTGCGTGTCGTAGCCCATCGGAGGTCCGATCCTGCCGGCCGCGTTGAAGATGTTCCGGTACATCGCGGTCCAGTCGGCCTTCGTCTGACCGGAATAGTCGCTGAAGTCCTCGGACCAGTAGCTCAGGTGCTCCTCGACCTGCTCCCAGGTCGTCGCGCCCCTCTGCGTGTCGAGCACCTTGTTGACCACCTCGAGCACCGCCGCCTCGTCTTCCGGGGTCGGCTCCCATGCCTCCGCGACCATGTCGCCGGCCGGGCTGTCCGCAGCCTCGGTCACCTGCTCGGGGGCGATCTCGAACACCGCGAGGTGCGCCTCGTCCTTGACGTACATCCGCGACCCGGCGACCGTCAGGTGGGTGAAGACGGGAGTGTCGGCGACCTCCCAGGAAGCGAGTTCCCGGTACTCGGAGGGATCCGCCGCCACCACCTTGATCTCGCCGTTGTCCGTGAGCACCAGGAGACGGTCCTCGCCGACGACGACGAAGGCCGCGTACCGCGCCACCTGGGGCGGGCCCTGCCAGCACTGCTGGCCGGTCCGCATGTCGACGCAGACGATAGTCCCGAGCCTCTTGTGGGAACGGAAGTAGGCGTGGTCGCCGACGAGCACGGGCGAGTCCATGTAGAGCTCGTGCCGCTTCGTCGCCCAGACGCTGTTCACGTTCCATAGTCCGTCGCCGTCGGTGGGCTCCGGATCGAGCAGCGCGTTGCCCCAGTGGTAGCCGCCGATCAGGATGTTGTCCTCGTACAGGAGCGGCGTCGGGATGTTCTGCTCCATGAAGATCCGCAGTTCCTTCTTCCACAGCGTCTCGCCGTCGCTGATGCGAATCCCGACCACGTGGTTCTGGGTCGAAGTGACGAGCTGCCGGACCCCGTCGATCGTGAACGCCATCGGCGAGGCGTAGCCCGGCGGCAGGTACTCGGTGCGCCATACCTCCTCGCCTGTGTGCCGGTTGTAGGCCACGATCTCACCCAGGCTCTCGAGAGACGGATCCGGCCACGTCTGGCCGATCGGGACGATGACCAGGTCGCCCTCGACCAGCGGCGAGGCGCTGGTGCCGCACTCGGGAAACGGCTGCGCGTAGATGTCGTCGTAGCTCTTGTCCCAGAGCACGTCGCCCTGCTCAGCGTCGATGGCGTGCAGCCGCTCCGTGACGCCGAAGGTGTAGAGCGTGTCCCCGACCGCGGTCAGCGTCGACTTGGGGCCCGGCCCCCACGCCCAGGCGTGATTCACCGGCACGTAGGCGACCGGGTACCCGTAGCGCCAGATCTCCTCGCCCGTCTCCGGGTCGAGCGCCAGGACGACCTCCTCTTCACCCTGCCGGACGTGGATGTAGAGCTTGCCCTGGTGGAGGATCGGCGCCGACTGCCCGAGGCCGACCTCCAGCTTCCAGACTTGGTGCAGGGAGGCCGGCAGCGGAGCGTGAAGCGCCGCGGCGAGCCTCTCGTTGCCGGCCACGGGCGCGTATCCGTCCCTGGCGGGCCCCCGCCACTGCGACCAGTCGCCTTCGGCGGCAAGGGTCGGCGCGGACCACGCAGCCGCCAGCAGAGCCAGGCAGAGAAGGAGCTTCAGCGCTCCGGTGGACCGAACGACAGTCGCTTTCCGCATCACGATGATCTCCTCTGATCGAGGTCAGTAGTCAGGCCCGGACCGAACGGCCGCAGCCTAGAAGTCGAAGCTGAGCCGCAGCATCAACCGGCGCGGATACTGGTAGAGGGAAGGCACCAGATTGCCGTCCCTGAACCCTTGGTTCTGCCACCAGTCCCACGCGTCTTCGTTCAGGGCGTTCAGGACCTGCAGGTCGACGCCGAACGAGACATCACCGCCGAGCGAGAAGTTGCGCCCGATGGCCAGGTCGAGCGTTGCGCTGCCCGGCATCCTCCGGTCGTCCTCCCGCGGACGCAGGGCGACATCGACCAGGCCCTGACCCAGTGGTATCCGCTGGAACAGCGCGTACGGCCGGCCGTCCTGGACCTTCAGCACCGCCGCTCCGCGCAGCTTCCAGGGCAGGTCGACCTGGGCCTGGCCCGCGAAGACCCAGGTGCGGTCCGCCTGCAACAGCGCGTCGGCGTTGATGTGGTGGTTCGGATCCGCACCCCACTGGCCCCCGTAGAAGGGCTCCTGCTGTTGTTGGTTGATGTTCTTTGCCGAGAATCCCTCCGAGTTCGACCAGCCGAGCGACGCGTTCATCCCCCACCGGCCGACCTTCCGCTTGGTCAGACTCACGAAGATGCCCTCGTAGTCCTGGTAGTACCTCGCGCCGGGGGGCGCGTTCGCGCCGGGCCCCGGGCTGTTGCCCTTGCGCCGCGTCGGCTCCTCGACGATGCTGTAGAGCGTCATCATCTCGCCCGTCTCCGGGTTCTCGAACGGTACTTCCTCGTAGACGCCGTCGCCGAGGATGTGCCAGCCGATCAGGTTCGTGCCGCGCTTGACGACGAGCTCGGCGCCTAGGGTCAGCGTCTCGCTGAGCTGCTGCTCGTAGCCGAGCGCGTACTGGTCGTACTCGGGCGCCTTCATGTTCGGGTCCGGCTCGATCAGGTTCTCGTCCTCGACCGTCCGGTAGACGTACCAAGGGCCGTTCCGGTAGTAGCTGAAGGCGAAGACCGAGGGCGGCCGGTCGGGATGGGGGCCGTTCCAGAATGACGTGCTGTTCGCCTCGAAGTACTTGCCGTAGGAGATGCGCAGTACGCCCTGCCGCTCGCCTTCGCCGACCTGATGGGCGATCCCCAGCCGCGGCGAGATGTTCTTCCAGTCGACCAGGTCGGGGTAGGCGGGGTAGAACTCCCCGTTCGTGACGAAGTTGCCCCTGCCACCCCCATGCGACAGGAGCACCTCGTAAGGGGGAATGCCGCCGTTGTCATGGTCGTAGCGCACGCCGAGGTTCAGGGTCGTCTTGCCGCCCAGGTTCCACGAGTCGTCCGCGAACAGCCCGAGAGAGGTCGAGTCGCTGCCGTAGTAGTGCTGCTGCCGGGTGTAGCGCCAGTAGAAGCTCTCGGCGAACTTCGCGTAGTAGAGACCGCTCGAACCCGGGTAGAGCTGCGGCGTCTTCGTCGTCGCGTCGGTGAACTGGACGCCGAACTTGAACTCGTGACTGCCGGCGAGGTCGTCCGCGAAGTGGGTCAGCTTGGCGCTGGTGCGAACCATCGCGGGTCCGTAGTCGTACGGATACCTCGGTCCGCCCACGGTCGTGGGCGCCGGCTGCGTGTAGTCCACGAAGGGCGGTTCCGTGCTGCCGGTGACCGAGGCCACCCGGTCGTAATTGTCGAAATCCGCGACGTTCACCTCGAAGAACGTCCGGTTCGAGAACACGGACTGCCAGCCGAGCCGGAAGGCAGGCCGGATGCCGAACTCGTGCGTCTGCGCGTCTTGCGAGCGAAAGGGATCCGATGACTGCTGCCAGTCGTAGTCCTCGTACTGGGCGCTGAGCGTCAACGTGTTCGACGGGTTGAAGGTCCAGTCGAGCTTCAGGGCGGAGCGCTCCCAGAGGTCCGGCCGGACGAACTCCCGAACCGAGCCCGGCTCCCCGAGGGCGTCCTCCTTGTACTCGAGCGACAGGAAGTACCACAACTTGTCCTGGACGAGCGCGCCGCCCAGCGCCAGGGTGTAGTTGTTGAACTTGTCCCGATAGAAGCCGGTCTCCTCGCCGGTGAGTCCGGGGGACGTCGGGCCCTCGGCGGTCAGCGAGTCGAACTGGCCGTAGTAGTTCAGGCGGCCGTCGAACTCGTTCGTCCCGGACTTCGTGACGATGTTGATCGCACCGCCGGACATGCCTCCGTACTCCGCCGGGGCGCCCACGCCGAGCACCTGGACCTCGGAGATCGTGTCCGGGTTGATCCACCACCAGACGCCGCCGTAGTCGTGCATGGAGGAGTTGAGGCCGTCCATGTTCCAGTTGTTCTGCACCCCGCCGCTGCCGTAGACCGAGTACCTCCAGTCGCCGTAGGTCTGGTCGCGCCCCTGGAGCGTCACCCCCTTGGCCATGCTCGCGTAGTCCTGGAAGCTGCGCTTCGTCGGCAGGTCGTCGATGAAGTCCTCCGTGAAGTGGGTGCTGATCACGTTGCTCGTCACGTCCAGGATCGGGCGTTCCGAGGTCACCGTGATCTCCTCCGTGGTCGCGGCGAGCTGGAGCACCATGTGCACCGTGCTGGTCTGGGAGATCGAGATGCGGACATCCTCGACGGTCTCGTCCTCGAAGCCGTCGAGTCTTCCGGTCACCGAAATCGTGCCCGGATTGAGCGCGCTGACAAGGAAGTCGCCGTTCACGCCCGTCGTCGTCGAGCGGTCGCCGCGCACCAGCGGTCCGTCGACTTCGATCATCACGCCCGGCAGCGGGTCGCCGTTCGCGGCGCGGACCTCGCCCCGGACCGTGCCGACGTTCTGGGCCAGCGCCGGGGCGACGATGAAGAGAAGGAGAAGAGAAACCGACACCAACGCACGCATCTTCGACATGGCCACCTCCGGCTCTGTTCCTGGAAGCTGTCCCAGTCTACCCGAACCAACGGAGCCTCCGCCGGCCGAAATCAGGGCAGGTCGAGCGCCGGGTTGCGGTCGAAGAAGTCGAAACGGACGCACGCCGAACCGAACCTCGCGGCGCCGCAAGGATCCTGGCCTGGAGACCGAGGACCCTACTGCTCCGGCTCCGCGCCGAAGGCGGTGCTCTTGAGCTCCCCTCCCTCGCCCCATCTCTCCCAGATGGGCCTGTTGTCGGTCGCGTTGACAAGCCACCGGTCGCCGTACTTCTTGACCATGTAGAACTGCTCCATGATCGCCTGCCGGCGGGGCCGGAAGTCGATGAAGATGCCCCGGACGACCGCCGTCTCACCGAGCCACTCGACGTACATCGACTCGGAGTCGAACCCGAGCGGAGAACCGATCCGCCCGATCCGGTCGAAGATGTTCCGGTACATGACGACCCAGTCCGCCTTCGTCTGGCCGGAGTAGTCGCTGAAGTCCTCGGCCCAGTAGCTCAGGTGCTCCTCGACCTGCTCCCAGCTCGTCGCTTCCTTCTGCGTGTCGAGCAACCTGTTGACGGCCTCGAGCGCCGCCGCCTCGTCTTCCGGCGTCGGCGTCCATGCGGCCGCGACGACCGCGTCTGCCGGGCTGTCCGAAGCCTCCGTGACCTGGTCCGCCGCGATCTCGAATACGGCGAGATGAGCCTCGTCCTTGACGTACATCCGCGACCCGGCGACCGTCAGATGGGTGAAGACTGGAGTGTCGGCGACCTCCCATGAGGCGAGCTCCTGGTATTCGGAGGGATCCGCCGCGAGCACCTTGATGTCGCCGTTGTCCGTGAGCACCAGGAGCCGGTCCTCACCAACGACGACGAAGGCCGCGTACCGCGCCGCCTGAGGCGGACCCTGCCAGCACTGCTCGCCGGTCCGGATATCGACGCAGACCATCGTTCCGAGCCTCTTGTGCGAACGGAAGTAGACGTAGTCGCCTACCAGCACCGGCGAGTCCATGTACATCTCGTGCCGCTTCGTCGCCCAGACGCTGTCGACGTCCCAGAGCTCGTCGCTGCCGCTCGGCTCGAAATCGAGCAGCGCGTTTCCCCAGTGGTAGCCACCGATCAGAACCTTGCCGTCGTACAGGACCGGCGTCGGGATGTTTTGCTCCATGAAGATCCGCATTTCCTTCTTCCACAGCGTCTTGCCGTCGCTGGCGCGAATCCCGACCACGTGGTTCTGGGTCGTGGTGACGATCTGCCGGACTCCCTCGATCGTGAACGCCATCGCCGAGGCGTAGCCCGGGGGCAGCTTTTCGGTGCGCCACACTTCCTCGCCCGTGCGCCGGTTGTAGGCCACCAGCTCTCCCAGGCTCTCGAGTGACGGATCCGGCCAGGTCTGCCCGATCGGCACGATGAGAAGATCGCCCTCGACCAGGGGCGACGCGCTGGTGCCGCACTCGGGGTACGGCTGCTGGTAGATGTCGTCGTAGTTCTTGTCCCAGCGCACGTCGCCCTGCTCCGCGTCGATGGCGTGCAGCCTCTCCGTGACGCCGAAGGTGTAGAGCGTGTCCCCGACCGCGGTCAGCGTCGACTTGGGGCCCGGGCCCCACGCCGAAGCGTGATTCACCTCCACGTAGGGAACCGGGTACCCGTAGCGCCAGATCTCCTCGCCCGTCTCCGGGTCGAGCGCCAGAACGACTTCATCCTCGCCCTGTCGCACGTGGATGTACAGCCGGCCCTGGTGGAGGATCGGCGCCGACTGCCCGAGCCCGACCTCCACCTTCCATACCTGGTGCAGCACCGCCGGGAGCGGACCATGAAGCGCGGCGGCAAGGCTCTCGTTGCCGGCCACGGGCGCGTATCCGTCTCTGGCCGGGCCACGCCACTGCGGCCAGTCACCCTCCGTGGCAAGGGCCGGTGCGCACCACAGGGCCGCCAGCAGCGCCAGGCACAAGAAGGGTTTCCACGCCCCGCGCCTCGACGGACTCCAACCCGAAGTCCCGGTTACCCGAACGACTTTCCTTGTAAGCATCACAATGATCTCCTAGAAGTCGAAGCTCAGCCGCAGCATCAGCCGGCGCGGATACTGGTAGATGGTAGGAACAAGATTGCCGTCCCTGAACGCAGTGCCCTGCCAGTAGTCCCAGCCGTCGTCGTTCAGGGCATTCAGGACCTGCAGGTCGATACCGAGCGAGACGTCATTCCCGAGCGAGAAGGAACGCCCGATCCCGAGGTCGAGGAGTTTGTTGCCCGGCATCCGCCGACCATCTTCACGCGGGGTCAACCCGACATCGACTCTCCCCTGGGCCAATTGCACCCGCTGGAACAGCGCATACGGCCGCCCGTCCTGGACCTTCAACACGCCCGTTCCCCGGAGCTTCCAGGGCAGGTCGACCTGCCCCTGGGCGGCGAAGACCCAAGTCCGGTCCGCCTGCAGCAACCCTTCCGCGTTGATATGGAGGTTCGGATCCGCGCCCTCCAGACCGCCGAAGATGGGCTCGGCCTGGCGCTGGTCGCGGTGCCGTGAAGTCCGCCCCTCCGACTTCGACCAGCCAAGCGACATGTTGAGCCCCCATCTGCCGACCTTCCGCTTGGTCAGGCTGACGAAGATCCCCTGGTAGTCCTGGTAGTACCTCGCATCGGGCGGCGCGTTCGCACCCGGTCCCGGGCTGTTGCCCTTACGGCGTGTCGGCTCCTCGATGACGCTGTAGAGCGTCATCGTCTCGCCCGTCTCCGGATTGACATAGGGCACCTCCTCGTAGACGCCGTCGTCGAGAATCTGCCAGCCGATCAGGTTCTTCCCCTCCTTGATGACGACCTCGGCGCCGAGCGTGAGGGTTTCGCTGAGTTGCTGCTCATAGCCGAGCGCGTACTGGTCGTACTCGGGCGCCTTCATGTTCGGGTCCGGTTCGATGAGGCTTTCGTCAGAAACGCTGCGGTAGACGTAGAACGGTCCGTTCCGGGAGTAGCTGAAGGCGTACACGGAAGGCGGCCGGTCGGGATGGGGGCCGTTCCACATCGAGGTGGTGTTCGCCTCGAAGTACTTCCCGTACGATGCCCGGAGCACGCCCTGCCGAGCCCCTTCGCCGACCTGGCGGGCGATCCCCAACCGCGGCGAGATGTTCTCCCAGTCGACCAGGTCGTCGTAGGCGGGGTAGAACTCGCCGCTGGTCACCGCGTTCCCCTTGCCCCCGCCGTGCGACAGAAGCACCTCGTACGGTGGAATGCCGCCGTTGTCCTTGTCGTAGCGCACACCCAGGTTCAGCGTCGTCTTCCCGCCCAGGTTCCACGAGTCGTCCACGAACAGCCCGAGGGACGTCGAGTCGCTGCCGTAGTAGTGCTGCTGCCGGGTGTAGCGCCAGTAGAAGGTCTCGGAGAACTTCGCGTAGTAGAGACCGCCCGAGCCAGGGTAGAGCTGGGGCGTCTTGGTCGTGGCGTCCGTGAACTGGACGCCGAACTTGAACTCGTGGCTGCCGGCGAGGTCGTCCGCGAAGTGGGTCAGCTTGGCGCTTGAACGCACCATCTTGGGGCCGTAGTCGTACGGATATCGCGGCCCGCCGACGGTGGTGGGGACCGGCTGCGTGTAGTCCACGAAGGGTGGGTCCGTGCTGCCGGTGACCGAGGCCACGCGGTCGTAGTTGTCGAACTCCGCTACGTTGAATTCGAAGAAGGTCCGGTTCGAGAACACGGACTGCCAGCCGATCCGCCAGGCAGGCCGGTTACCGAACTCGTGCGTCCGTGCGTCCTGGTCGCGGAACGGATCCGAAGCCTGCTGCCAGTCGTAGTCCTCGTACTGGGCGCCCAGCGTCAGGGTGTTCGACGGGTTGAAGGTCCAGTCGAGCTTCAGGGCGGAGCGCTCCCAGAGGTCCGGGCGGACGAACTCCCGAATCGAGCCCGGCTCCCCGAGCGCGTCCTCCTTGTACTCAAGCGACAGGAAATACCACAGCTTGTCCGGGCTGAACGCGCCGCCCAGCGACAGGGTGTAGTTGTTGAACTTGTCCCGGTAGAAGCCGGTCTCGTCGCCGGACAGTCCCGGGCTCTTCGGGCCCTCGGCGGTGGTCGAGTCGAACTGGCCGTAGTAGTTCAGGCGGCCGTCGAACTCGTTCGTCCCGGACTTCGTGACCACGTTGATGGCCGCTCCTGACATGCCGCCATACTCCGCCGGCGCCGCTACGCCGAGCACCTGGATCTCGGAGATCGTGTCCGGGTTGATCCACCACCAGACGCCGCCATAGTCGTGCATGGAGGAGTTGAGCCCGTCCATGTTCCAGGCGTTCGCCACCGGGCTGCTGCCGTAGGCAATGTAGCGCCAGTCGCCGTAGGTCTGGTCCCGCCCCTGCATCGTGACGCCCTTGGCCATGCCCGCGTAGTCCTGGAAGCTGCGCTTCGTCGGCAGGTCGTCGATGAAGTCCTCCGTGAAGTGGGTGCTGATCACGTTGCTCGTCACGTCCAGGATCGGGCGTTCCGAGGTCACCGTGATCTCCTCCGCGGTCGCGGCGAGCTGGAGCACCATGTGCACCGAGCTGGTCTGGGAGATCGAGATGCGAACATCCTCGACCGTCTCGTCCTCGAAGCCGTCGAGCGTTCCGGTGACCGAGATCGTGCCCGGATTGAGGGCGCTGACGAGGAAATCGCCGTTCACGCCCGTCGTCGTCGACCGGTCGCCGCGCACCAGCGGCCCGTCGACTTCGATCATCACGCCCGGCAGCGGGTCGCCGTTCGCGTCGCGGACCTCGCCTCGGACCGTGCCGACGTTCTGGGCAAGGGCCGGCGCCGCCATCATCACCAGAAGCAGAGAAACAAACACCGCCAGACGCATCTTCGACATGGTCACCTCCAGTTTCCGCTGAAGCACGAACAACGATACTCTGACCGATCGAACAGCGTTTGATCTAGAGCAAAACCTTAGAAAACCTTAAGGTTTATGAGCGCCAACCATCGAGACAGCCGCCGCAACCAGCCGGAAGGGGCAAATCCCAAGGCCTCCGACCGGCTGGCTCTATTCGTCATCACGCTGACACTCGGTGCGCCGGCGGTCGGTCAGGTGGATGCCGATCTCACCGAGCGCCCCTCGATCGGGGCACTCGCAATCGACCAGCCGATCGTCGTCGACGGTCGGCTCGACGAGCCCGCGTGGCGACGCGCCGAAGTCGGTACAGACTTTCGGCAACGCGAGCCCCGCGAAGGAGCGCCGGCTACCGAACGGACGGAGTTCTCCATCGCCTATACGCCCACGACGCTCTACGTGGCGCTGCGCGCGTTCGATCGGGAGCCCGGGAAGATCATCGCCAAGGAGATGGAGCGCGACGCGGAGCTCGCCTCCGACGACTCCTTCGTTCTGGTATTCGACACGTTTCTCGACGGCCGCAATTCCTTCGCCTTCGCCACCAACCCGAACGGCGCTCGTCACGATGCACTGATCACCGACGAGGGGCGCGACGTCAACAAGGAGTGGGACGGTGTGTGGTCGGTAAAGGCTCGACGGACGACCGATGGTTGGACGGCGGAGATCGCCATTCCTTTCGCGACCCTGCGCTTCGATCCGGCTCTCGACCGCTGGGGTCTCAACGTGCAGCGACTCATCCGCCGCAAAAGCGAGGAAGTGAACTGGGCGTATCTGCCGCGTTCCGCGTTGCCGATTACCACGTCGGGAGTGTCCCACGAAGCGGCGTACCGGGTTTCCCTGGCCGGCGCCCTGACGGGGCTCAATGGGCTCCGGCGCTCGCGCAGCCTCGACGTCAAGCCCTACCTCATCGCCTCCGCCTCCGAAGAGCCCCCGAGCGGTACTTCCGCAACCAACATCGACGGCGGACTCGACATCAAGTTGGGACTGACCAAGTCGGTCGCGCTCGATCTCACCTACAACACCGACTTCGCCGAGGTCGAGGTCGACGATCTGCAGGTCAACCTGACCCGGTTCTCCCTCTTCTTTCCTGAGAAACGGGACTTCTTTCTCGAGAACGCGGGCATATTCGAGTTCGGCCCCCCCCAGAGAGTGCCGTGGCTGCCCGCCCTGATGAAGGCCTTCTTCTCGCGCCGCATCGGGCTCGACGGCGGCGAGACGGTACCGATCGAGGCGGGGGGCCGCCTGACCGGCCGGCTCGGCGAATGGAACTTCGGCGTCCTCGGGCTCGGCACGGGAGCAACCAACCTCCGGGGCCGCCACGCGGCGCAAACCGGATTTGCCGTCGCCCGGGTGAAGCGCAACATCGGTGAGCGCTCCAGCGTGGGCGCCGTCTTCACGCAGCGCGACCCCGCCACAGGAGGAGCAGAGAACCTCTACGGCCTCGACTTCGAGTTCAAACCGACGCAACTCCTCCAGGTCAACGGCTACTGGAGCCGCAGCGAGCGGCCGGGCGTCGAGGGCGAGGATGCTGCGTTCGGGGCCGGCCTCGGATACCAGGGTTCCACCCTCACGACGTCACTGGACTTCATCGAGTCGCAGCAGAACTTCGATCCGGGCGTGGGGTTTCTGCTGCGCGAGAACTTCCGCCTCCTCAACCCGCGCTTTATCTGGCAGCCGCGGATCGAACGCGGTGGTATCCGCTCCTGGTACGCGGAAGGCGCGCACCGCCGTTTCGAGCGCTCGAGCGACGGACGTCTGGAGAGCGAGGAGACTGTCGTGTATCCCTTAGGCATGGTCCTCAAGACCAATGACTTCCTGGAGTTCGGCGCCATGCGCACCACGGAGCGGCTGTTTGCGCCATTCGAGATCTACCCTGGCGTGGTGATCCCGGCGGGTCTGTTCGAGTTCGACGGCTGGGAACTGCTCATGCTGACCGATGCCTCACGATCGGTGACCTGGAGGAGCTTCAACAACTGGGGTGAGTTCTACGAGGGCGACTGGACTTCCCTGCGACAGGAGGTCGGTCTTCGCCTGTCACGCCTCGTTCGCACCTCCACCACCTGGACGTACCACGATGTCGAGCTGCCGCAGGGCGCGTTCGAGATCAACCTCTGGAGCCAGGGCGTCGACCTGTCGTTCACGCCGGATCTGCGACTGAACATGATCGCCCAGTACAACGACGCCGCCGAGGATCTCGGCGTCAACATCCGCTTTCACTGGATCTATCGACCCGGCGCCGACATCTTCCTCGTCTACAACGAGAACTGGACGGCGCCGTCGCTCTCGGAGCGACGCACGCAGGGCCGACAGCTCATCCTCAAGGTCACCTGGCTCTGGCAGCGGTGACGCGGGCGCACGTTGGCCGCACATCCGTTCATCCCGACGGCCGGTCCTGGATCTCCCGACCGGACCGCACCGCCTCCATCGCCTCACCGGTGCGACCGAGGCGACTGAGAATGTCGGCCAGCACGAAGTAGCCGAGGGCGCCGGCCTGGTGCGTTTCGTCCTGCTCGAGACCCGCGCGCACCAACTCCTCGGCCCGTTCGAGATCGCCGCCACGGTCCATCAGCAGCTTCGCCAGCAGGTAGTGACCCTCGACGAACTCCGGGTTCGCGTCCACGGCGGCCTGCCACAGCTCCTCCTGCTCTACCGCGTCTCCCTCCCGGCCCAGCAGCCGGCCGAGATTGAACAGCGTCTTGTGGTGCCACGGCATCCGGGCCAGCGCTTCCTCGTAGCGCTCGACCGCGCTCGCGGTGTCGCCGCGCTCCTCGTAGAGCACGGCCAGGTTGAAGTGCGGCTGCACCGGGCGGTCGTTCGCCTGAATGGCGCGTTCGAAGGCGCCCTCGGCCTCGTCGACCCGTCCCGCAAGCGTGAGCAGTTCGCCGTGCTGGTTGTGGACCAGTGCCGGGGCGTGCTCGTAGCGGGCCGCGGACTCGGCGACTTCCAGGGCCTCTGCCGGGCGGCCCAGATCGACCAGGATTTCGGTGGAAGCGATCGCCGCCTTGCTGTCGTGCGGCGCCAAGCCGCGAAGCCGCTCGAAACCGATCAGAGCGTCCTCCGGTCTGTCGAGCCACATGTACGAATCGGCCACACCCAGCAGCGATGCCTGGTGATCCGGGTTGCGGGCCAGGGCGGTCCGGAAGTACTCGATCGCGGCCGGATAGTCGCCCTCGCGCTGGTGGATGTTGCCGAGCATCTGCTGGGCATCGACCACCCCGGGATCCAGTTCGATGGCCTCCAGCAGCCGCTCACGAGCCGCCGCCGTCTCGCCCTTTCCGATGTCGTTCTGGGCCAGCATGATCGCCCGGTGGACCGCGATCTTGTCCTTGGGATCGGCGAGACCGGAGAGGTCCTCAGGCGTCTCCGCGCGGCTGCCGCTGCCAGCCAGGTACCCAAGCGCCTGGAGCTGCGCCAGAGTTTCCTGATCCAGGTCCGGCGGCGCCGCTTCGCCGGCGCCGGTCCCCTCGAACTCGCTGATCATCAGAAGCAGCCGATCGCGGAGTTCCCGCGCCTCGACGCGCGTACGGCGCACGACGTTCTCCGCCTCCCCCGGGTCATCGGTCAGGCGGTACAACTCGGGTTCCGGCGCGTCGATGAACTTCAGCGGGCCCGTGTGAATGGCGCGCAGGGGCGCCCAGCCGTAGTGGTACAGCGAATAGTAGGACTCGATGTAGGCGAACCGTTCACTGTCGTCCATGCCGAGCACGAGCGGGAGCAGGCTGCGCCCTCCCTGGCGCGAATCAACCGGCGGCGACGACAACCCGAGCGCGTCCAGAATCGTGGGACGCAGATCGACGTGGCTCACCGCCGCGTCGACCCGGCGGCCGCCGAGACGGCCTTCCGGCAGCCGCACGATCAGCGGCACCCGGACTGTGCTGTCATACACGAAGAAGCCGTGAAAGTACTCGCCGTGATCGCCCAGACCCTCGCCGTGATCGCCCGTGACCACCAGGAGAGTCCGGTCGAGCAGGTTCCTGCCCTCGAGCATCTCGCGCAGCCTGCCGACCAGACTGTCCGCATAGGCGACCTCCGCGTCGTAAGGCCGCTTCGGATAACGCGCCGCGAACGGCTCCGGCGCCTCGTAGGGATCGTGCGGCTCGAAGAGATGAAGCCACAGGAAGAAGGGAGCACCCGCTACGTCGTCGAGCCAGGCCTCCGCCTGGTCGATCGTCTCCGTCCCCTCGCGCTGAACGGAGGCGATGTTCAGCGTGTCCATGTCCTGGACCTTGAACTCGTCGTAGTAGCGGTCGAAGCCCCGGTCGATCCCCCATCGACCGTCCAGCACAAAGGCGCTGACGAAGCCTCCGGTGCGCCGGCCGGCGCCGGCCATGTCTTCCGCCAGCGTGGGCAGCCGCTCGTCGAGTGCGTAACCGACGTTCTCCCGCACGCCATGGATCGGCGGGTAGGCGCCGGTCATGATCGAACTGTGCGCGGGCAGCGTGAAGGGAACCGTCGTGACTGCGTTCTCGAAGAGAATCCCCTCGCCGGCCAGACGATCGAGATGCGGCGTCTCGATATCCGCGTAGCCGTAGCAGCCCAGCCGGTCGGCGCGGAGGGTGTCGATCGTGATCAGCACGACGTTCCAGTCCCTCGGCGCCAGATCGCCCACCGCCTCACTCCATGCCGCTTCGATGGGCGGTGGGGCCGGAGTTTCGGGCGGGGGCGCTACGGAAGCCCCTTCCCGCCGGCACGCCAGAGAGAGGGCGATCGGAACCACGACGATCGCGCTGAATAGGAATCGACGGTCCCGAAACGTCAACCTTCGCTGTGTCTTCTTGACCACGCTGTGTTCTCTTGACCGCGCTGTGTCTTCTTGACCCTGAAGGGGTCGCTCAGTATGCTGCACACTCATCCTAACGGCTGCCGCAAGCGTCCTGCGTTGCCACACGAAGGCTTATCCACACGTCTCCCGCAAAGGACTGCAGGCCCAAACTCGGTTCCTTGCCGCCGTTGGAAGTTTCTTAGGTTTTCCTAAGGAAGATTGGGAGATGAGGTTCCGCAACAGGGAGAACAGCATGTTGTCTATCCAGCCTGACCGAAGAACCCCGATCCTGGCCATCAGCGTGCTTGCGGTGGGCGTTGCCTTCCTGGCCTGCGCTCCGGCCGAAGAAGAGGCGGAAGCCCCAGCCGAGGAACCGGCCGTGCGGGAAGTGCCGGCGCCGGTCGGAGAGATCGTCGTCATCAAGGGAGACGCCCGTGAGTTCCACGAACTCACACCCGGCAACGCGGCCCTCATGACGGCGTCGGACGTCGGCGACCCCAACGCGATGGGCTCGGTGGCTGGAAGCACGACCACCGCGCACGTCATCGCGCACTGGGAGAACTACCTGCTGGAGAACTGGACGTACACCTACGACGAGTACATCTACGGACTCGAAGGCGGCGTCCTGACGATCGAGACGGAGGACGGAGTCTTCGATGTCGGCCCAGGCGACGGTCTGTGGATACCCAAGGGCACCGTAGCGACGAGGCTTGAGGCTGGCGAGAGGGCAACGAATGTCATCGGCGTCTACCCCGTCGACTGGACACCCGCCGACGAGAACTGGTCCATGGAGGGCGAACCGGCGCCGGTGTCCTTCGTCGCGGCCGCTGATCGCCAAATCGTCCACTACGGGCCGGGTATCAGCACCGGCTCCGATGTCGGGCCCGCAAGCGCGCCAGGTGTGGTGGCGGTCGCCGACACCCTGCATTGCGCGCTCACGGTGCTGGACAACTTCGATACCCAGGAACAGCGCCCGATGCCGTTCGACGAGTACCTCTACAACCTCGATGGCCACCTCACGATCCTCTCCGGCGAGAACAGCCACGAGGTCGGTCCCGGCGACGCCATCTGGCTGCCGAAGGGCGCCATGGTGCAGTACAAGTCCGAGCAGTCGACGCTCATGGCGATGATCTATCCCGCCAACTGGCAGGAGCAGATGGCCGCGGCGCAAGCGGCCGCGGAGGCCGAAGAAGCCGAGGAAGCCGAGTAGCGACACCATCCGCCGAACCGCGAACACACGACGCGAGAGCGGCTGACGGGGAAAACTGCCTAGAATGAGCGCCGCGTGCAGGGCCGCTGCCCGCTTCCCAATACCCAGGCAAGGAGCCGAGATGAGGAACCGCCTTCAGTCCTGTTCAATCCTGCTCGTCTTGGTGCTGGCCGCCACCTCGCTGCAAGCCGAGGAGTGGGCCTCCTGGCGCGGCCCGTACCAGAACGGCTATTCGCCTCAGACCGGTCTGATCGACACCTGGGGCCCGGAGGGGGAGAACCTGATCTGGCGCCAGGACTTCATCGCCCGTTCGACGCCGGTCGTGATGGGAGGGCGAGTGTTCGTCAACGGACGAGTTGGCTCGGGAATCCACGAGCAGGCCGTCATCGCGGCGTTCGACGCCGGCACCGGCGAGTCGCTCTGGGAACGCCGGTACAACCTGTACCTGACCACGGTGGCCATGAACCGGGTCGGCTGGGCCTCCCTCACCGGCGATGCGGAGACCGGCTACACCTACGCCCAGTTGGTCAGCGGTCTCTTCCTCTGCCATGACCGCGACGGCAATCTGGTCTGGTCGCGCTCCCTCAAGGAAGAGCATGGCCGCTTCGAGGGCTACGGCGGCAGGACAGCCTCTCCGGTGATCGACGAGGATCTGATCATCGTCAACATGAACAACGGCAGTTGGGGCAACCAGGGCCCACCCCGCCACCGCTACTACGCCTTCGACAAGCGGACCGGGGCAGTCCAGTGGATGTCCACGCCGGGGGGCACGATCCACGACCGGAACACGCAGTCGATCCCGATCGTGACCGTGATCAACGGCCAGCGCTTGCTGATCACCGGCAACGCGGACGGGCACATCTACGCTCTCCAGGCACGCACCGGCAAGAAGGTGTGGGAGTTCAACCTCTCGAAACGCGGGATCAACTCCTCGCCCGTGGTCGACGACCAGGGCAGGGTGTTCATCTCTCACAGCGAGGAGAACGTCGACGAAGGCGCGCTCGGGCGCGTCATCGCGATCGACGGCACCGGCGGCGGCGACATCACGACGACCCACGAGCTGTGGCGGTGGAACCGGAACAAGGCGGGTTTCCCGTCGCCGGCGCTTCACGACGGCCGTCTGTACATCGTGAACAACTCCGGGAACATGGCCGCGGTCGACACGGATACCGGCGAGGTTCTCTGGGAACTCAGCATCGGCACCGTCGGCAAGGCGTCGCCGGTGTGGGCCGACGGCAAGATCTACGCCGGTGAGACGAACGGCCACTTCGCGATCATCCGGCCGGGAGACACGAGCGCCGAGATCCTGAGCCGGCACCAACTGAAAGTTCCGGACGGCCGCTACGCGGAGCTGTACGGCTCGGCGGCGATCGCCTACGGGCGCATCTACTTCACCACCGAGGAGGGGCTCTACTGCCTCGGCGACAAGGACGTTGCGTTCGAGGTGACGGCTTCCCCGCTTCCCAGCCGCGGAGACGAGGGGGAACCGGAGGGACCGCCTGCGACCCTGCTCGTCGTTCCCGCCGAGATCAGGGCCAATCCCGGCGAGAGTCACGACTTCGAGGTGTTCGCCTACGACGCCCTGGGCCGGCCGTTGGGCGCCGTCGAAGCCGACTGGTCGCTCAAGGGGCTCGAGGCGGAGCTTGCCGACAACAGCATTCGCTTCGCCGACGACTCGAGCTTTCAGGCCGGCGCCCTGGTGGCGACCAGCGGAGACCTCACTGCCGAAGCCCGCATCCGCGTCTTCCCGCCCCTGCCCTGGACCGAGGACTTCTCCAGCGGCAAGCGCGGTTACTGGATCGGCGGCGGCCGCTACGACATCGCCGAAGAAGACGGCGACAGCATCCTGATCAAGCCGGTCGCAGAGCGGGGCCTCTTGCGCTCGCCAGTTCTCCTCGGCCCCCCGTCTCTCAGCAACTACACGATTCAGGCCGACGTGCGCAACTCGCAGAAGGGCCGCCGCAAGTCCGATGCGGGGCTGATCAACAGCGGCTACATCCTCGACCTGGCGGGCATTCACCAGCGGCTGCAGATCCGGTCCTGGTCGGCCCAACTCCGGGTCGAGCAGACGGTCGACTTCGCATTCGAGATGGATCGCTGGTACACGATGAAGCTGCAGGTGGAAACAGTCGAAGACACGGCCACGATCCGCGGCAAGGTGTGGCCCCGCGGCTCGGAGGAGCCCGCCGACTGGACTGTCACGGCAGAAGATCCCCACCCGATCCGGAACGGCTCTCCCGGGATTCTCGGCTACTCCCCGTCGGTCGTGTCCTACGACAACGTGCGGATCACCGGCAACTGAGCACCTGAAATATGAACTCCTGGATAGTTGGAGAGGGCAGCACGAATCCACTGAACCCGAGGAGGGGAGCATGACCAAGGCGTGCGTGGCAGCAGCGTTTCTGATCTCCACCGGCGCCGCTGCGGCGCTGGCGGAGGACCCGCCGGCCATGTTCGGCTTGACCCCTTCGCGCAACATGGTGTCCTCCGAGACCGGCGTCCCCACCGACTGGAACGTCCTGTCCGGCAGGAACATCAAGTGGAAACAGAAGCTCGGCTCCCAGACCTACGCCGGCCCGATCATCTATGACGGCAAGGTCTTCGTCGGTACGAACAACGAGGGTGAGCGCCGGCCGGGCATCGTCGGCGACAAGGGGGTGCTGATCGCCTTCCGCGAGAGCGACGGCGAACTCCTCTGGCAGGCCACGCACGACAAGCTCCCCGCCGGACGGGTCAACGACTGGCCACTCCAGGGCATCTGCTCGACGCCCTACATCGAGGGCGACCTCGTCTACTACGTCACCAACCGGGCGGAGTTCGTCGCCGTCGATGTCGACGGCTTCGCGGATGGCAACGACGGCATCCAGAACGAGCAGTACAGCGACGAACTCGACGCGGACATCGTGTGGTCCTTCGACATGATCGCGGAGCTGGACGTCTTCCCCCACAATCTCGCCGCCGGCTCGCCCCTGGTGGTCGGCGACGTCGTCGTCGCGACCACGGGCCAGGGCGTCGACGAAGGTCACATCAACATCCCGTCGCCGCTCGGACCGAGCTTCGTCGCCTTGAACAAGTACACGGGCGAACTGGTGTGGGAGAGCGCTCACCCGCGCGAGAAGATCCTCCACGGGACCTGGTCCAACCCGGCAGCCGGTGTCGCTGGCGGGCGAGCCCAGATCGTCATCCCGGGTGGCGAGGGGGTGGTCTATTCCTTCGCGCCGGACACCGGCGAGTTGATCTGGACCTTCGACGCGAACCCGAAGGAGTCGGTGTGGGAGCTCGGCGGCAAGGGCACCCGCAACAACATCATCTCGACGCCGGTCTTCCACGACGACGTCGTCTACATCGGCGTTGGCCAGGATCCGGAGCATGGAGAGGGGCCCGGGCACTTCTTCAAGATCGATGCCTCCGGGACCGGCGAGATCACGGAGACGGCCGAGGTCTGGCATGTCGGCGGCGAGAACTTCCACCGCACGATGTCCACGGCCTCCGTTCACGAGGGGTTGGTCTACATCGCGGACCTCTCGGGGCACGTCTACTGCTTCGACGAGGAGACCGGCGAGCTCCTGTGGATGCACCACACCTATGCGGCGATCTGGGGTTCGACCTTCGTTGTCGACGGCAAGATCTACATCGGCGACGAGGACGGCGAAGTCGCGATCCTCGCTACCGGTCGCGAGGAGAACCTGATCAACGAGGTGTTCATGGAAGGAGCGGTGTACACGACCCCCTTCGCCAAGGACGGCGTCCTCTACGTCGCCACCCGCTCGGAGCTCTTCGCGATCGAGGAAGGAGCACAGGGAGCGGCAGTGGAGTAGCGGCTCAGAAGAGCGCGCGATGGAACGGAAGATCCGCATGGGCATGGTCGGCGGCGGCCAGGGCGCTTTCATCGGCGCCGTTCACCGGATGGCGGCCGGTCTCGACGGGCTGATCGAGCTCGTCTGCGGCGCCTTCAGCTCGGACCCGGAACGCTCCCGGGCCTCCGGCGCCGATCTCTTCCTGCCGCCCGAGCGGTGCTACGGCGCCTACCAGGAGATGATGGAGCGCGAAGCCGCCATGGACCCGTCCGAGCGCATGGATTTCGTCTCCATCGTCACCCCGAACCACATGCACTTTCCGGTCGCCCGGGCGGCGCTCGAAGCCGGCTTCCACGTGATGAGCGACAAGCCGATGACGAAGTCGGCGGCCGAGGCGGAAGCGCTGGTCGCTGCAGTCGAACGGACCGGCCTCGTCTTCGGCCTGACCCACAACTACACCGGCTACCCGATGGTCAAGGAGGCCCGGCACCGGGTCCGCAGCGGTCAGCTCGGCAGGGTGCGCAAGATCGTCGTCGAGTATCCGCAGGGCTGGCTCGCCACCGAACTCGAAGCGGAGGGCCAGAAGCAGGCGGACTGGCGCACCGACCCGGAGCGCGCCGGCATCAGTTGCTGCATCGGCGACATCGGAACGCACGCCGAGAACCTCGCCGAGGCGATCACCGGGCTCCGGATCGAATCCCTGTGCGCCGACCTGACCACCTTCGTCGACGGCCGGCCGCTGGAGGACGACGGCAACGTGCTCCTGCGCTTCGCGGGCGGCGCCCGCGGCGTCCTCTACGCCTCGCAGATCTCGATCGACGAGGAGAACGCGCTGGCGATCCGGGTCTACGGTGAAACCGGGGGTCTCGAGTGGCGCCAGGAAGAGCCCAATACGTTGATGCTCAAGTGGCTCGACCGGCCCCGCGAGGTGCTGCGGACGTCCGGCCAGGGCCTGTGCGACGACGCGGCGGCGCACACCAGGCTGCCGGCCGGCCACCCCGAGGGCTTCCTCGAAGCATTCGCCAACCTGTACCGGAACTTCGCCCAGACCCTCGACTGCCGCCGGGGCGGAGTCGAACCCGGCCCGACGATGCTCGACTTCCCCACCGTCCACGACGGCCTGCGCGGGATGCAGTTCATCGAGACCGTGGTCGCAAGCAGCCAGAGCGACCAGAAGTGGCTCAGGATGCCTGAGCTGAGCAAGCACCAACCGAGACGGAAGCAGCAACCCGTAGGAGACCCACCGTGGCCCGACCCGTAACCCTCTTCACCGGCCAGTGGGCCGATCTGCCGGTCGCCGACCTCTGCCCCCTGGCGCGCGACCTCGGATACGACGGCGTGGAACTCGCCTGCTGGGGCGACCACGTCGAGGTCGACCGCTGCGACGACGCCTACGCCGCCTCACGCTGGGAACTGCTGGAGCAGCACGGACTCGAACTGCACGCGATCAGCAATCACCTGGTCGGTCAGGCGGTCTGCGACCGGATCGATGCCCGGCACCAGGCGATCCTGCCGCCGCATGTCTGGGGCGACGGCGATCCCGAAGACGTTCGGAAGAGAGCCGCCGACGAGATGATCCGCACCGGCGAAGCGGCGAAGGCCCTCGGTCTCGAAGTCGTCAACGGCTTCGTGGGGAGCTCGATCTGGCACCTGCTCTACTCCTTCCCGCCGGTGCCGCCGGCGATGATCGACGACGGGTTCGCCGATTTCGCCGCCCGCTGGACGCCGATCCTCGACGCCTACCAGGAGCTCGGCGTGCGCTTCGGCCTGGAGGTGCACCCGACCGAGATCGCCTTCGACACGGTCACCGCCGAGCGCGCCATCGAGGCGGTGAACGGTCACCCGGCCTTCGGCTTCAACTACGACCCCAGCCACCTCGGCTACCAGGGCGTCGACTACGTGGACTTCATTCGCCGTTTCGGTGACCGCATCTTCCACGTCCACATCAAGGACGCCTGGTGGTCCGACGGGCCCAAGCCCTGCGGCGTGTTCGGCGGCCACACGAACTTCGGCGACCACCGCCGGTTCTGGGACTTCCGCTCGCCCGGCCGCGGCTCGGTCGACTTCGAGGAGATCATCCGGGCGCTGAACGACATCGGCTACGACGGCCCGCTCTCCGTCGAGTGGGAGGACTCCGGGATGGACCGCGAACACGGCGCCGCCGAGGCCGCGGACTTTGTCCGCGCGCTCGACTTCGCGCCCTCGGCGATCGCCTTCGACGCCGCCTTCGAGGACAACTGACTCGGTCGGCCCTGAGGAGGAGCTCGCAATTCGATGACCCCCGCCTTCCCCGAAGTCGAGCCTTTCTTCCCGGAGATCCCGAAGGCGATCCCCTTCCACGGGCCGGACAGCCGGGACCCGCTCGCGTTCAAGTACTACGACCGCACGCGCAAGGTCGGCCGCACCACGATGGAGCGGCAGCTCAAGTTCGCGGTCGCCTACTGGCACACCTTCAAGGGCGGCGGCCAGGATCCGTTCGGACCGGATCCGGTGTACGACCGCCCCTGGAACCACGCGCCGACACCGATCCAGGTCGCCCAGCGGACGCTCGACGCCGCGTTCGAGTTCTTCACCAAGCTCGGCGTGCGCTACTACTGCTTCCACGACCGGGACATCGCGCCCGAGGGCCGCTCGGTTGCCGAGAGCAACGAGTACCTGGAGGAGATCGTCCAACTCGCACGCATCCGGCAGCGCGAGACCGGCGTCAAGCTGCTCTGGGGCACCGCGAACCTGTTCGGCCACCCGCGATACACCCACGGCGCGGCGACCAACCCCGATCCGCGCGTCTTCGCCCACGCGGCGGCCCAGGTCCGGCGCGCGATCGACGCCACGATCGAGCTTGGCGGCGCCGGCTACGTGTTCTGGGGCGGCCGTGAGGGCTACACCTCGCTGATCAACACGGACATGCGCCGCGAACGCGAGCAACTGGCCGCCTTCCTCCGGCTCGCCGTCGACTACGCCCGCCGTCAGGGCTTCAAGGGCAAGTTCTTCCTCGAGCCCAAGGCGAAGGAACCCTCGGTCCACCAGTACGACTTCGACTGCGCGCACTGCCTGAACTTCCTGCGCGAGTTCGACCTCATGGATGACTTCATGTTGAACGTCGAGGCGAACCACGCGACGCTCGCCACCCACTCCTTCGAGCACGAGCTGGCGACCGCGGCGGGCGCCGGCATGCTCGGCAGCGTCGACATCAACCGCGGCCTGGAAGGCGTCGGCTGGGACACGGACAACTTCGCCATGAGCCTGCGCGAGTGCGTCCTCGCCCTGCTCATCATTCGCGGTCAGGGCGGCCTGCGCTGGGGCGGCCTGAACTTCGACGCCAAGGTGCGTCGCGGATCCTTCGACACGGTCGACCTGTTCTACGCCCACATCGCGTCGATGGACGTGTTCGCAAAGGCGCTGCTGATCGTCGAACGGATCAAGCGCGACGGCGTGCTGGGCCTGGCCGGCAAGCGCATCCGGCAGCGCTACGCCGGCTACCGCCGCGGCCTGGGACGCAAGGTCATGGCCGGCGAGACGACCTTCGAGGAGCTCGAGGACTGGGCCGGCAGGCTTGGCGAGCCGCCCATGACGAGCGGCCGGCAGGAAGAGCTCGAGAGCATCCTCAACGACTACCTGTACAGCACCCACATCGAGTGAGTTCCGGTCCCCTGTACCTCGGGATCGACGTCGGCACCCAGAGCCTGACCGCGATCCTGGTCGAGGCGCCGCCGCCGGATGGCGAAGGCGAGGACCGGGCGCGCCGCATCGCCGCCCGCGCCGGCGTCCACTACGACTCGGAACTGCCGGCTTACGGCACCGTCAACGGCCAGCTCCCCAACGACGATCCGGCGATCGGGCGGGTACCGCCGTGCATGTGGCTCGAGGCCCTCGACCTGGCACTGGAACGACTGGGCGCCGACGCATGCCGGAGGATTCACGGCGTGTCGGTATCCGGGCAGCAGCACGGCTCCGTGTACCTTCGGGCGGACGCCGGCGAGGCGCTCCGGTCCCTTTCGCCCGAGCGACGTCTGGCGCAACAGGTCGAACCGGTGCTCTCGCGTGCCGAGGCGCCGATCTGGACGGACTCCTCCACCGGGCGCGAATGCGAAGAGATTCGCCGCGCACTCGGTGGCCCCGCCGCAACAGCAGAACTCACCGGCAGCGACACCTTCGAACGCTTCACGGGTCCCCAGATCCGGCGCTTCGCGAAGACCGAGCCCGAGGCTTGGGCTCGGACGGGTCACATCTGCCTGGTCAGCTCCTTCATCACTTCGGTGCTCGCCGGCAGGCTGGTCCCGATCGACCACGGCGACGGCGCCGGCATGAACCTTCTCAACATCCGGCGGCGAGAGTGGTCACCGGTAGCCATTGCCGCCACCGCGGAAGGGCTGCACAGGCGCCTGCTGCCGTCCCAACCGCCCTGGACCGTCGTCGGTCGTGTCGCTCCCTACTTCACATCCCGGTACGGTCTCCCCGCGGACGCCCAGGTGGTCATCGGGTCCGGCGACAACCCCTGCTCCCTGGTCGGCGTCGGCACGAGAGAGCCGGGCGAGGCAGTGCTGAGCCTGGGGACGAGCGACACCTACTTCTGCCTGCTGGCCGATGTCGCCGTCGATCCGGACCAGGGCGGCCACGTGTTCATCGCGCCGAGCGGGAATCCGATGAGCCTGATCTGTTTCCGCAATGGATCGCTCGCGCGCGAGGCGGTGCGGGACCGCTACGGTCTCGACTGGCAAGGCTTCGAGGACGCACTGCGGGCAACGCCGCCGGGCAACGACGGCATGATGATGCTGCCCTGGTTCGAGCCGGAGATCGTCCCGCGCGTGGCGTCGCCGCGCGTCATCAGGCTGGGCGGCCTCGCGGACGCGCCCGAGCAGGCGGCACGAAACTGCCGCGCCGTCGTCGAGGGCCAGTTCCTGTCGATGCGGCTCAACTCGGATTGGATGGCGACCCGGCCCAGTCGGATCCTGGCCACTGGCGGCGGCGCCCGCAACCGGGAGCTGCTCCAGATCGTCGCCGATGTCATGGGCTGCCGCGTCGAGGGCCACGAGGTCAGCGACGGGGCCGCCCTCGGCGCCGCTCTGCGTGCGACCGGCCGCAGACCCTGCCCGCTACCGCCGACCGCCGGATCCTGTCTCTCCGCCGCACCGCGCTCCGAAGCGGTCGCCGTCTACGACCGGCTGCTGCCCCGGTATGCGGAAGCTCAACGCCGCGCTGCCGGCGTCGCCCGTGCATGAACCCGCCGCCACTTCGTCCGAAGTTCTGCAGTCCAAGACGTGAGATTGGACTGAAAGCCCAAGCCACAACAACGATCCGCGACGCTCAACCCCCAGAACTTCGGCCTAGTTGCCATCGCAACTCTCATGGAACGCCTCTGCGTCCGTGACCGCCCCCGCAGACATGCCCGGCTCGTTCCGGTACTCGCGCACCGCGCCCGTCACCGTGTCGGTCACCCGGATCGAGTACCCCAGGTCCGTCGTCGCGGCACTGTAGACCCACGTGCGGCCGTTCACGGCGCACCCGTCCAGCACCTTGACCAGCACCTCCCAGTTCTCGCGTTCGAAGAACCAGAACACACCCGTGTCGTTGGTTCCCGCATAGGCCACACTGCCAACGCCGCCGGCGCCGTCTGCAGCCCACCACTCGACTTGAACCTGAAAGCGCGAATCCTGAAGGCAAACCGCGTCTGCGCTCGACTCGCAAGTACCCGCCGACTCGTTGGCCTCCACCAGGAAGACGCGGAACGCTGTCGATTCCATCGAGCCGTCCCCTACGGTCAGCGCCACGGTGTAGAACCCCGGTTCCCGCCAGAAGTGGGCCGGCCTCCGCGAGCGCGACTCCGTACCGTCGGCGAAGTCCCATCGCCTCCACTCCACGTTCCCCGAACTCTCGTCGTGGAAGGAAACCGGAACGCCGGTAACCGCCCGGCAGAGATCCTCCTCACATCTCGCATCCAGGGTCATCCGGGCTGCTGGCGGCCCTGACGGAGGAGGAGGGTCCGGCGGCGGCGATGGCGGAGGCGGTGGCGGAGGCGGTGGCGGAGGCGGAGGACGTGTGCCGCCGGTCGTGAAGGTCGTGACGACTCGGGCATGGAGGAGAATGCGGCCGTCCAGCGACGCCTCCACTTCGTACTCTGTCCCCGGCGTCAGACCGGCCATGGCGATGGAGGTGCTCACCCCCGCGGTCGAGGTGGCGACGGCGTTCCAGGTGCTGGCCGAGACGTCGCGGTATCGCAGATGGACTTCGCGGCTGCCGCCGTCGGGATTGGCGACGGTGACGGTCGCCGTGGCTGCCGTCTCCGCAACGCCGTCCAGTTTGACCCAGGCCACGCCCGGCGCGAACTCAGCCCGGTGGGAAGCCAGCTCCTCGTAGCGCATCGAGTAGGCCCGCACCGGGCGCAAGTCCTCGCCCCGCCTGACCACCACGGAGAGCAGTTCCTCGTTCGTCTCCGGGTCGACCTCGGTGACCGTCTCGTCGGCGTGGACCGCCGGGTCGTTGCTTCTGGACCGCCCCCAACTGACGAGCCAGTTGCCGTTGTCCATCTGCTGAACCAGGCCCTGGTGGTTCGTGTACCTGTCGAAAGTCCCGTGGAGCGCGTGTTGACGGCGGAAGACCGCTTCCCCGGCCTCCGGGTCCAGCACGTACTCGACCACCCTGCTGAACACGCCGCTCGCCCTGACGCTGCTGCGGGTCTCCGGATCGACCACGCAGATGGCGCCGTTGTCATACAGCAGCAGGTTGCCGTTGCCGATGATGTTCGCTGCGTGCTGTCCGCAGAACTCGCCGTAGGGATCTCCAACGATCGCGAGCGGCGACGGCCCCTTGCCGCGGCCGTCGCCGGCCGTCCGCTCCGCCCACTCCTCGGCGCTCAGGTTGCTGCGGCCCAGTCTCCAGACCACTTCTCCGCTGGTGCCGTCGATGCGGAGCACCTTGGAGCAGCCCCGGAATGACGCGACGAAGTCACCATCCACCGTCTGCAGCGAGTTGATGTGGGAGTAGGCCTCTGGAAAGCGTGGCCAGTCATTCTGGGTGCAGTCGTCGACGGCCAGGTGGTCCCAGGAGTTCCACGAGAAAGCCTCCGCTCCGGTCGGGGTCTGCTCCTGGATCACGGAATCGCTGGTGTCCTCGGAACTGCCCAGCGCGTCTCCCCGGTGATCCAAGAAGCCGCTGAAGTCACGCCCGGAGGCCGGCTCGTAGGCCAGGAGGACGAAGTTGCCGTTCTCTCTTGTGAGAAAGTCGTGGTTGTCCGTGTGGGTCAACGGAGAGACGGTCCGCAGCGTCCGCACCGGCCGCAGATCCTCGTCGAGCACCACGACCTCACCATCGTCACCGTTCACTCGGATGTAGCCATACGGATGCCGGCCGCCCTCCTGCACCCTGAAGTGGAAAACTCCCGCGCCGACCCTCCGGCGGAACCGGGGCACGCCGTTGTTGTCGACGATCATCAGGTAGGACCATTCGAGGTCGTCCTCTACGATCCGCACGGACATGAGCATCAATCCGTCCCAGACCACGGACGCCCGCCTCGTGGTCTCGATGACCGGAAAGTCCCTGGCGAGACAGTGAACGAGGTAGTTCGTCCGCGCGCCCGCCGCGTTGCTGAGGCTGACGACGATGTCGCTCCCGCCGTCGAGCCCGGTCACCGGCACGGACACGTCCCGGCTCCCGCGCTGCTGCCGCCCGTCGACCGCCAGCCGCGCGCCGGCGTCCCGCGCCGACAGGGTCAGCGTCAGCGCGGACGTGTCCACATCGCCGCACCCGACCGCGTAGTGGCGAATGCCGGGGTCGAACGCCGGATACAGCGGCCGCTCCGGGTCGAAGCCGGTGACGGCAAAACGTTCCAGCTCCAGGGGTGACGGCGCCTCGTCGTCGTCGGCGATGGAGACGGTGTGCGCACTGCCGATCGCGATTCCCTCGTAGCTGGCGGCGACCGTGACGCTCTCGCCGTCGTCGTCACGGGTGTCGTCGACGGCGGTGATCACGGCAGTCGCCGTGCTCTCGCCGGGCGCAAACCGCAGACCCCAAGGCTTCGACAGCGGCCGCCCGGCCCCGTCGGTAAACGTGAAGTCCACGCCCGGTGTGGCGCTGCCGCCGAGGCTGACGACAACGTCCGTGGGCTTCGCGAAGGTCACCCCGTTCGTGATGCTGCCAGTCAGCGTCGCGGCACCCGCATCCGCCTCGGCGATCGCAGCCGGGGAAAGGCCTACGCTGAACGCCGCAACATCGTTGTCGTTGACCGCGACCGTGGCCGAGCCGGCGGCGCCCACCACGTAGGCCGCCTGTGTTTCCGCATCGGGCTGGACAGTCGCCGAAACCTCGCTGGTGTCCTCGACTACCGCGTCGTCGTGGGTCGCAACGGTCAGGGTCGCGCTATCGTCGCCTACCTCGAAGGTCACCGTCGTATCCGGCGCGCCCGCCAGAGCCGAACCCGTCTCGGCAACGCCCACGGTGACTGTCAGTTGGGCCGTCGTCGCGCCGGTTCGAGCCAGCGTGAACGTGGCGCCCGTCCCTTCGGACACCGGACTCGCCGCCGCCGTGATCGAGATCTCGGGCACGGATTGCGCCCCCGCTCCATGAGCCGACGCGAGAACGACGGCAAGCCAGACCACAGAGCCCGCGAAGGCCGACCGCGCTTGCGCCATCCAACCCAACTGTGCTACCGACTGACTGACTGACTGACTGACTGAGCCACCTACGAGCACTCCCAAGAGTTTGCCTGCCGGCGCAGCGTCAAAGCCACGTAGAACCAGCGTGGTGATGGTGCGCGAAGAGCCGCCGAGCGAGTATTACCCGATCGAAGTCAGTGGCCGCCAGCAAAACAAAGGGCATGGCGCATCAACCTCTCGCCCGTCCTCCGCGACGGTGGCCTCGTCGGGCTAGTGCCGGCCGTCTTGGTCCAGCGCCCCGTAGAGCTCCCTGACCTTCGCCCGCACGCGGTCGCCGTTGTCTTCCCCCAGGCGCAACAGGAGCTTCTGGGCAGGGCTCAACCCCTCGAGCCCGGAATCGACGTACTCGAAGCTGATGACCCGCAACCGAAGCTCCGGCAGAGCGTCCGGGATCGGCGTCGCCAGCAGCCTCGTCACCGCAAGTTCCAGGGTGTCGCCGAACTCGTTGGGGTATCCGAGTTCGTCGTGGGCCACTTCGAACAGGGGCTCCAGGCGCTCATAGGCGCGGGCGGCGCCGGCGACATCGATCGAATCGAACACCTCGACGGCCAGGTCGTAGCGGCGAAAGCTCGTCTCGGCCGGGTAGAAGCGCTGACCCCGCCGCACGACGCTGAAGCCCTCCTCGGGCCGCAGCGGCGCCAGACTGGACTGGGGCGGCTCATCGTAGGCCACCGCTCCGACCACGCGCACGAAGTTCATCGCCAATTCCTCGGGAACCAGCCAAGCAAGCCACTGAGCGTGCTGCGACAGGCCGCCCACGAGGTCCCGCACCAGAGAATCGCTCTCGGACAGAACCGGAGGCGGCGGCGGTTCCGGGGCGGGTTGGTCGGTGGCCGCCGGCGCCGCGGCTGGTTCAGCGTTCGCCGGCGCCTCAACCGCCGCAGCGGCGGCGTTCGGATCCACGCGATCTTCCGAGCGGCTGCTGAACCACCACCACATCACGGCGCCGCCGCCAAGCAGAATCAGGCCGGCGATCACGATGACGGTCATCGTCCCGGAGCGCGCCGGCGGCGCCGCCGGCGAGTCGTCGGAGTACGGGTCCGCGCTCTCCGGTTCGACCGGAGCGGGCTCCCGGCTCAGGCTCGTGGGCAGATCGAAGACCGGATCGCTCCGATCCGGCTCGTTCCCAACCGAACCGAAGTCATCAGACGGAGCCTTACCTGGCGGTTTCTCGTCCATCCAGACAGTCTAGGTGCTTGCGCCACAGAAGCGCAATGACGTGGGTTCTGGGGCGCAAGCAGCCACCGACGCGCCCGCTCTGGATCAGGCCGCCAGCGCGCGGTTCGGCCGGATGCCTCGCAGCACGTCGATGCCCTCGGTCAGGCCGTCGATGGTCAGCTCGAACATCGGGTACACCTGCCGGATCAGATGGATCGTCGGAGCGTTCCAAATCCGGCGCGGCTCCGGATTGAGCCAGATCGAGTTCGGGCAGCGGTCGCGGAACTTGCGCAGCCAGTCGAGGCCGGTGACCTGGTTGCTGTGGTAGTAGTCGATCGCGCCGCCGGTATGGGTCAACTCGTAGGGACTCATCCAGGCATCGCCGACGAGGCACACGGACCAGGTGTGGTCGAGGCGCTTGAGGACCCGGGAAGTCGGTTCGCCCTTCCAGCGGCTGATGTCGGTGTACAGGTTCTCGTACACGCAGTTGTGGAAGAACTTGAACTCGAACTTCTTGAAGTGGTTCGCCTTGTGCGCGGCGGAGAACAGCCGCTCGCAGAGCAGCGTGTGCGGATCCATCGACCCGCCCACGTCGATCAGCAGCAGCAGCTTGATCCGGTTGCGCTTCGGCGGACGAAACACGAAGTCGATCTCGCCGGCGTTGCGGGCGCTGCTGTCGATCGTCTCGTCGATGTCCAGTTCCTCGGGGCCCTCGTCCTTGTCGAGCTTGCGCAGGCGGCGCAGCGCCAGCCCGATCTGCCGGGTGTCGAGGATGCGGTCCGAGCGCAGATTGCGAAAGCGCCGGTCGGTCGCGACCTGGACCGCGGATCGGCCGCCGCCGGCGCCACCGATGCGAACTCCGGTGGGATGCTCGCCGCCGTGGCCGAAGGGAGACATGCCGCCCGTTCCGATCCAGCGATTGCCGCCGTCGTGCCGCTCCTTCTGCTCATCGAGCAAGTCCTTGAAGCGCTCGCGCAGCTCGTCCAGATCGAGCGCCTCCAGCTTGGCGCGCTCCTCGTCGGTCAACTCGCGCGGCAGTTCCGGCTTGGACAGCCACTCCAGCAGCTCGTCGCTGATGTCGAAGTGATTCTCGACTCCCATGAAGAAGGAGGCGAAGGCGCGGTCGTAGTTGTCGAAGTCCGCCTCCCGCTTGACCATCAGGCAGCGGGCCAGGTTGTAGAAGACGTGCAGGTCGGCGCGGCTGTAGCCGATCGACAGCGCCTTCATCAGGGAGAGCCACTCCGTGATCGTCACCTTCAGGCCGTAGCCTCTCAAGTGGTAGAAGAAATCGACGAACATGGCTGGGGCTGCGTTCGAGTGAGCTTGGACTGCGTCCGAGGAGCTTGGGCTGCGGTGTGGTGCTGCGGTCCGACCCTAGTTCACCCGGCCGCGGCGGTGCGCCGCCATGACGGCCTCCAGGTCGTTCTCCCGCTTCATCAGCACGCCCAGGAAGGGTAACTCACTCTCGATCACGTCCGTGCCCACGCCGCCCCGGCGCAGCGCGGCGATCCAGTCGATCAGCTCGCTGGTGGACGGCTTCTTGCGGATCTCGGGAAGATCGCGCAACCAGTAGAACCGCAGCAGGACCTGCTGCAGCAGCTCGGCCTCCACGTCCGGGTGATGCACCCGGATGATGCTCTCCATCTCGACCTTGTCCGGGAACGCGATGTAGTGGAACACGCAGCGGCGCAGGAAAGCGTCCGGCAGTTCCTTCTCGTTGTTCGAGGTGATCACCACAATCGGCCGGAACCTGGCGCTGTGCCGCTTGCCCGTCTCGTTGACGAAGAACGTCATCCGGTCCAGCTCGTGGAGCAGGTCGTTCGGAAACTCCATGTCCGCCTTGTCGATCTCGTCGATCAGCAGCACGACCCGCTGGTCGGTGAGGAAGGACTGGCCGAGGGGGCCGTACTTGATGTACTGCGAGATGTCCGTGATGTCCTTGTCGCCGAAGCGGGCGTCGTTGAGCCGCTGCACCGTGTCGTAGACGTAGAGACCCTCCTGGGCCTTGCTCGTCGATTTGATGTTCCAGGTCAGGAGTTCCATGACCAGGTTCTCGGCGATCGCCTCGGCGAGCACCGTCTTGCCGGTACCGGGCTCGCCGCGGATCAGGAGCGGCTTCTCGAGCGCTGCCGCCACGTTGACCGAGTCCCGGAGTTCGGGTGCGGCAAGGTAGGTGTCCGTGCCTGTGAAGCTATGGAAAGACATGCTGACTCTCTCTCTATATCCTCCGGCGTTGCCGGTTCCATCCAACTGATTTGCGGGCGGCGGGCAGTGTAACAGACCGACCGGTCGGTAGAGAACAGGCCGTAGACTGGCCACTGGGCTGAACCAGCGGGAGATCGTGATGAGCCAAGTGCAGGAACTCGAACGCCTGATAGCCGAAGCGACACGGATCGTCGCGTTTACGGGCGCGGGCATCAGCACCGAGTCGGGCATCCCCGACTTCCGCAGCCCGGGCGGCATCTGGACGAAATACAAGCCGATCGATTTCGGCGAGTTCGTCGCCTCCGAGGAGGCGCGACGCGAGTCGTGGCGGCGCAAGATCGGCAGCGACCGCACCATGTCCAGGGCCAGGCCGAACCGCGGCCACCTTGCGCTCGCCGAACTCCGCCGCCTGGCCAAGCTCCGGGCCGTGATCACCCAGAACGTGGACGGCCTGCACCAGGAGTCCGGCATTCCCGACGACGAGGTGATCGAGCTGCACGGCAACGCGACCTACGCCGCCTGCCTCGAGTGCCGGCAGCGCTACGAACTCGATCCCATCGTGGCCGCGTTCCGCGAGCGGGAGGAACTGCCGGTCTGCTCACGGCAGAACCTGGCCGGCGAAACCTGTGGCGGCATCATCAAGACCGCCACGATCTCGTTCGGCCAGGCGATGCCCGAGGTCGCCATGCGACGCGCCCACGAGGCAACCCTGGCCGCCGACCTCTTCCTGGCGATCGGAAGCTCGCTGGTGGTCTACCCCGCCGCCGGCTTCCCCTCCCTGGCCAAGCAGGCGGGCGCCGGGCTGGTCATCCTGAACCGCGAGGCCACGGACCTCGACGGGATGGCCGACCTCGTGCTCCACGCCGAGATCGGCCCGACGCTGGGCGCGATCACCGGTGTTACCGAGCCGAACTGACCGGAGGCGGTCCGGGGGGGGCGTTCGGGGCCGAAGAAGTGCGGTTAGTCCATGATCTGATATCTGCGTAGCGGACTGCTACAATCACGGTCCGCGCCCGAAGCTGCGGCCCGCGTCCTCCCTCCAGCACCATGACTGAGCCGAACGATCCAGCGCTCGCTCAGGTGTCGGCGGAGGGCGAGGCGCCCCTTGAGCCGCCGCCGCCAGCAGGTCAAGACGAAGTGCCCATGGACCAGGTAGCAGCAACGGACGAGCCGAACGACAACGTCAAACTCCAAGTCGAGATGTCGGCCGACACGGAACAGGACGATGCCGCCACCGAGGCCGAACCGGACGAGGCCGTAGCGGACACCGAAGTCCAGGCTGCGGCCGAAGCCGAGCAGGAACCCGAGCCCGAGCCCGAGCCGGAAGCGGGGACTGAACCTCCGACCGAGGCCGCGCCCGACGAGACGGAGGCCGCGCCTGCGGCAACCACCGAGACGGACGCCGAGCCCGAGGCAACCACCGAGACGGACGCCGAGCCCGAGGCCCCGGTGGTCGAGCTGTCGGCCGCCGCCCTCCCCTTCGCCGCCGCGCTCGCGGCGAAGAACCCAGTCGAGGGCAAGGTGATCGGCTGGAACAAAGGCGGCTTCCACGTCGTCGCGGAAGGGGTCACAACGTTCTGCCCGCGGTCGCTGATGGAACTCGGGAACCGGCCCAAGCCTCCGGCCCACTACGTGAACAACACGTTTGTCTTCCACGTTCTCGAGATCAAGGAGGCCGGGCGCCGGATCGTGCTCACCAGGCGACCGGCCATCCGCAACGAGCGCAAGCGCGCGTTGGACGAGATCCGCGCCAAGCAGGAGTCCCGCGAGCCGGTCAGCGGCCAGGTGACCTCGGTAACCGATTTCGGCGCCTTCGTCGATCTGGGAGGAGGCATCGGCGGCCTCGTCCACCGCACCCAGATCTCCCGAACCCGGTCAGGCGAGCCCGGCGAGCTGTTGAAGGTCGGACAGTGCGTAGAAGCCGTGGTCACCAAGATCGAGAAGAACGGCAAGCGCAGCTCGCGCATCTCGCTGTCCATGAAGGCGCTCGAGGCGGATCCGTGGAAGGAGACGGCGAAGAACTTCACCGCCGGCGAGCAGTTCAAGGGCAAGGTGGTGCGGCACAGCGAGTTCGGCTTGTTCGTCGAGCTGGCGCCCGGTCTCGACGGTCTCGTCCACACCTCCCAACTCCCGATCGGCAAGCAGATGAGCGCGCCGGCGTTCGCTGAAGGCGAGGAGGTCGAGGGCTGGATCGTCGAGGTGACGCCCAAGCGGCGCCGGATCGCGCTGTCCCTGCGCGAGGTGCCGGCAAACGACCCCTGGCAGAACCTCGGCGAGCAGTACGTGGAGGGCGCCCAGATCGAGGGTCGGGTCGAGCAGGTGTCGCGCTTCGGCATCTTCGTCGAACTCGAACCCGGCCTGACTGGTCTGCTACCCATGTCCGCGGTCAACCTCCCCGACGGCAACCAGGCACACCGCGCCTACCCGCCCGGACGTCAGCTCAAGGTCGTCATCGAGAGCATCGACCGCAAGCGCCGGCGTCTGGGGCTGGCGCCGCCGGGATCGCAACTCGTCGGGACGAAGGCGGACTACAAGCACTACCGCCAACGCCAGCCGGATTCGAAGAAACTGAACGTCATGGCCGCCGCCTTTGCCAAACTCCAGCAGTCCAAGTGAGCCCGTGTCCGACGACCTGATCTACCGGGTGACGTTTGTGGGCCAGGGCGAGGTCTACGAGGTCTACTCCCGCTCGGTCTCCCAGGGCGGTCTGCTCGGCTTTGTCGAGATCGGCGAGCTCGTGTTCGGCGAGAAGACCCAGGTGGTCGTCGATCCCTCGGAAGAACGGCTGCAGCGCGAGTTCAGCGGCGTCCACCGCACCTATCTGCCGATGCACTCGGTGCTCCGCATCGATCAGGTCACGAAGCAGGGTACGGCCCGCATCCGCGATCTCGGAGGGCGCGAGAGCCGGAAAGTCACGCCCTTCCCCATGCCGATCTACACCCCAGGTGGAGACTCCCAATGACCCGTCGCCGTTTCATCATCTGTTCGCTCATCGCCCTGCTTCTGGCCACCGCCGCGCCCTCCCTGTACGCCCAGGAAACGGCAGCCGGCGGCGTTCGCATCGCCGTGATCAACGTTGAACTCGTCGTCGCCGAAGCGCGGGAGGGGAAGGAGCTCGCGGCGTTCCTGCTACAGGTCCAGACCCAGGCCCGGGCGGCACTCGAAGCCAATGCCAACCAGGAGCAGAGCCTGCGCCAGAGCGCGGTCGGCAAGGGGCCCGACGAACTCCGTAGCATCCAGCACCGGCTCGAGGACCTGCAGCGGGAGTCGCAGCGTCTGGCCGCCGATGCCCAGCGCCGCGCGTCGAAGCGCGAAGAAGAGACGCTGCAGCAGATCAACGAGCGGCTGCGCCCGATCGTCCAGCAGTTGATCGACGAGGGCGGCCACGACCTGATCCTGAACGCCAGCATCGGTGGCGTGCTCCACGCCAGCGAGCGGGTTGACCTCACCCAGCGGGTCATCAGCCTGCTCCAGGCGCAGGAAGCGGAGTCGGCCTCAAGCCAGGAGTAGACGCCCCGGTCCCTAACGCAGCAGAACTCCCCGAGGCCTGCGCTTTCACGCCGGATGCCGGCCAGAACCCGGGTGGCGCGATCCCGCGCCACCCGCGAACCACTCTGTGCGCCCGTCATCGGGCGCACAGATGGCAGGCCGGCGCACCCAGTTTCTGCCGCGCAGTTCCCGGCTTTCTTAGGGCCGGCTGCTGTACCGCTCGTACGACCGGCTGTGCCGGTTCGCCAGGTCGACCGGGCGGCCGCGTATGATCACTTGGCGCACCGCGGTACGGACTTCCAACGGATCGCCGTCGGTGACGATCAGGTTGGCCCACTTGCCGACGTCGATCGAACCCAGGCGGTCGTCGAGACCGAGAATCTCCGCCGCACCCAGGGTCAGGGCGTGCAGGGCGGCGTCCCCGTCGAGGCCATGGGCGACGGCCGTGGCCACCTCGTAGGGCAGCACCCGGGCGCTCGACGAGTCGAAGGTGCCGAAGGCGATCGAAACGCCGGCCCGCTGGAGGTCGCCGGGCGACGTGAAGGGGCCGTCGTAGGCATCGTCATCCTGCACCGGCAGGGCCTGGACGGCGCCGATGATGACCGGGATGCCTTTCTCGGCGAGCAGTTCGGCTTCCTTCGCGGCGTCGCGTCCCGAAGCCAGCACCAGACGCAGGTCGTGCTCCTCGGCAAACGCCGCGGCATCCCTGATTGCCCGCGCCCGGTCGGCAACGACGATCAGGGGCAACTCGCCCCGCGCGACCTTCGCCACGGCTTCCAGGGCGTGGTTCTGCTCCACCGCCGCTTCGGATCCCGCGGCAGACCGGGCATGGTCGTACTGGCGGGCCGCGTCGATCCAGTCCGCGAGTTCCTCGATCGTGTGGTCGTAGTCCTTCTTCGCCTCGGAGAACTTCTTCTCCTGCACGCTGAAGGTCGAGAAGTCGAATTCGCGCGTTTCAAGGCTGGGCCACTCGAGCACCAGACCGACGCTGGGCTCGACCGCCATCTCCTCCACCGTCCAGCCGTCGAGGAGGATCGCCGACGCCTGGCCCGCCCAGGGGCCGCCGCCGGGCGCCGACACCACATGCGTGATGCCGTTCGCCCGAGTCACCGGGATGATCTCGCTCGCGGGGTGGATCGCCTCCAGCGCCCGCAGGTGGGGCGTGTCGCCCAATTCGCTGTCGTCCTGCGTGGCCGCGACCGAGCCGATCTCGACCAGGCCCACCGAGGTGAAGGCGTTGAACAGGCCGGGGTAGACGTGCAACCCGGAGGCGTCGATCACCTCGGCGTCCGCAGGCGCCCGGACCTCGGCCCCCGCCGCCTCGATCAGACCGTCCCGCACGACCACCGCACCGACATAGGACGGTCCAGAGACCGGATGCACCGTACCGCCCTCGATCGCCAGCGTCTGTGCCGCTGCCGCCCAAGGGACCAGCGCCGCGGCCAGGGTCAGCAGCCCGACGGTGGCCGACCGCAACGACGCTCGGATCGTCCTCGTCCCGCTGCCCCTCACGGCGCTTCTCCACCGTCTTCGTCGTCTGACTCCATCAGCGACTGTTCCAGCGCGGCCAGGTGTCCCTGCCGGACCTGGTCCAACTCCCGGTCGAAGTAGACCTTGCCGTCGACCAGGGTCATCTGGACCACCGCGTAGGAACTCAATGGATGCCCGTCGTAGATGACGAGATCCGCGTCCTTGCCGACCTCGATCGAACCGACGCGGTCGTCGATCCGAAGCTGTTTCGCCGGGTTGATCGTGACCAGGGCGAGCGCCTGTTCGTCGCTCAAGCCTCCCCACTTGACCGTCTTGGCCGCCTCGTGGTTCAGGTGGCGCATCTCCTCCGCGTCATCGGAGTTGATCGACACGACGACGCCGCGGTCGGTCATCAGCGCGGCGTTGTACGGGATCGCTTCGTAGGCCTCCACCTTGTACGCCCACCAGTCGGAGAAGGTCGAAGCCCCGGCGCCGTGGGCGGCGATCTCGTCCGCGACCCGGTAGCCCTCGAGCACGTGTTGCAGGGTCGCGATCCGGAAGCCAAGCTCCTCCGCCAGACGAAGCAACTGCAGGATCTCGTCGGCACGGTAGCTATGTGCGTGGACCAGTCGGCGTCCTTCCACGATCTCGACCAGCGCCTCGAGCTTCAGGTCGCGAGCCGGCGGCCGGCTGCGCTCACCGGCTGCCTCCGCCTCGCGGTGACGCGCCCACGCGGCCCGGTACTCGGCAGCCTCAGTGAACGCCTGCCGGATCACGTCCAGCACACCCATCCGGGTCGCCGGATAGCGTCGCGGACCCTGACCGAAGGACCTCGACCGCTTCGGATTCTCACCCAGGGCAAACTTGATGCCGGGAGGCGCGCCGTCGAAGCGCATGCCGTCTGCGTCCTGGCCCCAGCGCAGCTTGAGCACCTGGTTCTGGCCGCCGATCGGGTTGGCGCTGCCGTGCAGGACGTTGACCGTCGTCACGCCGCCGGCCAGAGCCCGGTAGATCCCGATGTCGGTCGGATCGACCACGTCGGCGACCCGCACCATGGAGGTCACCGCCAGACTGCCCTCGTTGATCCCGCCCTCGGCGGCGATGTGGGAGTGTGCGTCGATGATCCCTGGGATCACGTAGCGCCCGGCGGCATCGATCACGTGAGCGTTCCGGGGCGGCCTCACGCGCCTCCCGACCGCCGCGATCCGGCCGTCGCGCACCACGACCGTGCCGTTCTCGATCGTCTCTCCGGCCATGGTCAGGACCGTCCCGCCGACGAGTGCCAACACGTCGTCCTGCCGGTACGGCCCGGTCATCGGCACCGCCGAGTCGCCGGCGACGGCCTCGTATCTCTCCGCGAGTTCGGCCAGCCGCAGCGGCGGCGGCCCGTCCGGGGCGGCTTCCTGCGCCTCCGCCGTCTCCTCCGCGCCCTCCGTCTCGGAGGCGTCGCCGCCTTCTTCCCCTTCGGCGCCTTCAGCAGTTCCGGCGTCGTCGCCGTCGTCGCCGTCGACCGCGTACCGGCGGCCGTCGACGAACACCGCCGCGATTCGCACCGATTCCTGCCACGGGTAGCCGTCAGCCAGCACCAGGTCGGCCGCCAACCCTTCGGCCACCGTGCCGATCCGATCCTCCAGGCCGTAGGTCGCGGCCGCGTCGCGGGTCAACGCCGTGAGCGCGCGCCCCGGTTCCAGCCCTCCTTCGACCGCGCGACGCACGCCGGCGAGAAACTCGTCGGCGGACTTCGCGCCGCCCGACGAGAAGGCGAACTGCGCGCCGGCCTCGGCCAACTCGACCGGGGTCGACGGCGCCAACCGTTCGTGGAGAATCTGCCTCAGCGGCCGGTCCGCGTCCGGATCCCGATCGCGCTCCGGCAACGGCTCGGGCCAGTCGACGTCGACCAGCACCGGAACGCCGGCAGCCGCGAGCTCCCCGGCGAGCCGGTAGGCTTCCTGGCCGCCGTAGATGATCGAGTCCAGGCCGAACTCCTCGCCCAGACGGAGCGCCCGCCCGATCTCCGCGGCGCTCGAACCCGGCAACAGAATGCGCTCGTTCCCCGCGGCGGTCGCTGCCAGGGGCGCCAGTGTGCGATCGAAGTCGGGCCGCCGCCACCCTGCCGGGTCCGCCTCGTAGGCGGCAACCGCGGCCGCGTAGTGACCCGCGTCCAGCAGCACCTGCCGCAGGTAGGCGATCTTGCCCATCAGGGCGCCCGGATAGGCGCCGAAACCGCCGCCGGTGTCGAACGAAGCCATCTGCGCGAGTTCAGGAGCAACGACCTGATGCTCGGGGTCCGCCCCCGGCTCGCCGAAGCGCACCAGGGACAGCCGCCCCGGGAACAGACCCTGGCCGGCCCGCGCCGCGACCGAGGTGAACCCCGCCTTGCGCCAGGTCTCGACCGCGTCCGCGTCAAGCGCCAAGTCGTCCGCGGCCCGCTTCCAGGGGGTCGTCTGCGGGCGGTCCTCCGGCCCACGCGGCAGCGGGCTGTTGGCATCCGGCCGCCGCCGCGGACCGCCGGGAGCGGGTCCGCCCGCCGCGGGGCCGCCGCCGGAACGGCCCGGCTGCGGCAGACTGCCCATGGCATCGATCAGCCCTGGAAACACCGTCAGGCCCTCGCCGTCGATGATCCGGGCGTGAGGCGGAACCGGCGCATCCGCGGCCACCGCCGTGATCGTTCCGTTCTCGATCACGACCGTCGCCCGATCGAGCACCGTGCCGTCGCCGACCTCGACCCGTACGCCCTGGATCGCATAGAACGGCGGCGGCTCAGGCGGAGGTCCAGAGACCAGCGGCGCGGCCGCCAGCACCAGCGCCGCGGCAAAGCCAAGCACCGGCCTGCCCGTTCGGTTCCTCATAGGAGGCGGCAGCCTAACAGCAGGCCGGACTACGCCGGCAGGCCGTTGCGCGGACACCAGGCGGCCAGCGTACAGTTCGCGCAGTCCGGCCGGCGCGCCGAACAGACGCGGCGGCCGTGCCAGATGATCGCGTGGCCGGCGAAGATCCACTTGTCCCGCGGCAGCCGGTTCATCAGGTCCCGCTCCACCCGGACCGGATCCGTCTCCCGGGTGATGCCCAGGCGGCGGGCCAGCCGACCGATATGGGTGTCGACGACGACGCCGACCGGCTTCTTGAACCAGGTTCCGAGCACCACGTTCGCCGTCTTCCGCGCCACGCCCGGGAGGGTCACGAGTTCCTCCATCGTGTCCGGCACCTCGCCGCCGAACTCGTCCGCGATCTTGCGCGCGGCGCCCAGCACGCTCTTCGTCTTGTTGCGGAAGAAGCCGGTGCTGCGAATCTCCTGTTCGAAGACCGCCGAATCGGCGGCGGCGAAGTCCTGTGCGCTCCGGTAGCCCTCGAACAGGGTTGCCGTGACCTGGTTCACGCGCACGTCAGTCGACTGAGCCGAGAGGATCGTCGCGATCAGGAGCTGCAGGGCGTTCTCGTGCCTGAGTTCGCAGTCCGCGTCCGGATAGAGCCGTTCCAGCTCGACGAGAACCTTCCCCAGAGCGGACTCCGGAATCTGCTCGAAGGGGCCTTCGGGCTCGGGCATCGGCCTACGGCCGAAGCAGGTCGAGCACCGCCAGGGTCATCGCCTCGACGCCGGCGCGGATCGCCGGTTCCGGCTCGATGCGGAAGAACGGCGAGTGGTGCGACGGCACCGGCGGTCCGCCCGCCGCCTCCGCCTCCAGGTCGGCTTGCGACGTGCCTCCCACATCGAAGTACGTGCCGAGCACCTTGTGCTCCGTACGCACGAAGTACGCGAAGTCCTCGGCGCCCATGCCGGAAGGCGGCTCGCGGTGGAACACGTCCTCGCCCATGCCGCGGCCGATCGCTGCGCGCACCCTGGCGGCCAGTTCCGAGTCGTTCACCGTCACCGGCGTCGACTCCTTCGTGCGCACCACCTTCGGCAGCAACGAGGTTGGCAACCCCGCCACGCGCCCGACCCCCTCGGCGATGCGCTCGATCGCCGACAGCAACAGCTCCCGCGTCTCCTCGCTGTTCGCCCGCACCGTGAGCTGCAGTTCGACCCGGTCGGGGATCACGTTGTGCTTGAAGCCGCCGTGGATCGCCCCCACCGTGACCACGCCCGGCTCGAGCGGATTCAGTTCCCGGCTCACGATGCCCTGCAGCGCCACCACGAGCTGCGACGCAATGTAGATCGGGTCCTTCCCGCGGTGCGGCGACGCACCGTGCGCGCCGATCCCGAACACCGTGATGTCGACACTGTCCGACGACGACGCAAGCAGTCCCGGCGGCACGTCGATCTTCCCCGCCGGCTTGCCCGCCGCGACGTGGAATGCCAGCGCGTAGTCCGGCACGCCGAAGCGCTCGTACAAGCCGTCCTCGATCATCTCGCGGGCGCCCATGATCCGTTCCTCGGCCGGCTGCCCGACGAACATCACCGTCCCCGACCAATCGTCGCGCATCGCCGCCAGCCGCCGCGCCGCACCGACCATCGAGGTGATGTGGACGTCATGGCCGCAGGCATGCATGACAGGGACCTCCTCGCCCGAGAGATCGACCTGGGTGACGGTCGAGGCGTACGGCAGTTCCGACTTCTCCGCGACCGGCAGGCCGTCCATGTCCGCGCGGACCAGGACCAGCGGACCGTCGCCGTTCCGCATCATGCCGACGATCCCGGTCCGGCCGATCCCCTCCGTGACTTCGACCCCCGACTTCCGCAGTTCGTCAGCCAGACGGGCCGCCGTCTTGTGTTCCAGGAAGGAGAGCTCGGGGTTGCGATGGAAGTGCTCGAAGAGCGTCTTCAGCTCGGTCTGATAGTCCTCCGCGATCGCGTCGCCGAGGTCCTGGGCCGAACTGGTCCCCGTGGCGGCGAGGACCGCGACCAGGAACAGGGCGATGACGTATGGGAACCGGGCGCTACGCATGATCGATCTTCACGATAGCCCGATCGTACCCGGGATGCATGCATGAAGAGTCGGCAATCATCCCCGGAAGCGGCTGCGCGGCGGACTCAAGCCTCCGGGGCACCTTCGACGGTTTCTTCGATAAGGGTCACGAACTGATCGGGGAGGTGGTTCATTCTGGCCAGAATCTCGCCGTGTTCGTCAATGAGAATGTAGGTCGGGTAGGAACCGACGTCCAGGGTCCGCGTGATGTCGCTCCTCATTCCGACATGCCAGTTCGACCAAGGCATCGGCTCGTCCTCCATGAATCCGGTCACGGTTGCGAGCTCTGCATCGACACTGATCGACAGGAGAGCGAATCGGTCTGCGGGAAGATCGGCAACGAGTTGCCGTTTCTGCGGCAGCGCAGCCACGCACGGCCCGCACCACGTCGCCCAGAAATCCAGAAGCACCACACGGCCGCTGTAGTCCGAGAGGCGTTCGGGGGCGCCATCCAGCCGACTGCCCACAAGGTCCGGGACCTTACTGCCCACAGTCCCGTGGCGGATGCTGCGGATGAGGTCCGCCTCCGCATCCGCGAAGGTCCGCGTGTCACCTGGCAGCTTCTCGTCCTCTATGCCAGCGCTCAAGCCGGTTGCCAGGTCGACGGCGCTTTGACGTTCGGCTGCGCGATCCTCCCCGGACATCCCGGGAGCGTTCGCGGACTGCATCCGTCCGGCCGCGACGTAGTAGCGCCCAGCGCCACGCAGCACCGGATCCTCGGCCTCGGAAGCCAGCTCCTCGAAGAAGGCATCCGCCGCGGCGCCCCTGTCCGGCCCGACCCCCCCCAACAGATGCATTCGCTGCAGCATCAAGCCCCAACCCTCATAGTCGGGTGTGTACTCGAGCAGAGCCCTGGCGCCCCTGGAGGCGTACTCCTCACCCCCCGGTTTCATCGCCGCAGAGTTGATCAAGAACTCCGCGGCCTCAACTGTCTTCTCATGTGTCCCGCCAACCTCCAGAATCGCGATTGCCGCAGCGGCCGCACGACGAACGTCGGGGGCGTCGGGCGCCGAGCCATCCGTGCTTTCTGGCGAGTCCTCGTCTTCCGACCGCAGGTCCACCGATTCGGCGCGAATCTGCGCATCGAGCGCTGCTCGCAGAGTCTCGTTGACCACGCTGCTCGCAGGCGAGTCCTCGTCTTCTGACCGAGGGTCCACCAATTCGGCGCCGTTCAGGTCCCCGAGCACCGCTCCCAACCGTTGCTCCACGTCGGCGCCGTTCTCCGTCTCGAGCGCTGCTCGCAGTGCCTGCTCCATTTCGGCGCGCGGCGGGGCGCCATCACCCGACGCGCGAACGACGAAGATCCGTGGCGTTGCGCCAGCCGCCTCTCCGACGCTCGGGGACGAGTCGTCCTCCGAGACCTTGCCGGACGCGAGGATCCGGGCCATCCACGTCCGTTCACGCTCCAGGTAGGCCTCAACAACATCCCAGTCGGGGCCGACTTCCGCGACCAGGGCTGCCATCTCGTCCTCGACGCTCGACTCTTCCAAAGCCATCGAGCCTTTGCACGCTCCGCTCGAGAGAACGATCGCCAGCGCCATCAACACGATCGCGGCTTTCCCCCACCGACCAAGCTCCGCTTCGATCCAGGTCGTCATTCCCAACCTCCCGTTCTTCTTCTGCCGTCAGGACCGGCAGGCGCTCCCGGGCGGCGTTCATCAGCCACATCGATGCACTGGGACTCACTCTTATAACCGTGAACCACGCGATTCGTTCCGCCGTCACGGCTGTCGCAGGATTCCTGGTGTGCGACGGTCCGCTTGTGGCCGGACGGCCGCGGGCGGGCCTTGCGCCCCGCCAGAGGCCGGACGGCGTCTGATGGCCGGACGGCGACTAGTGGCCAGACGGCGTCTAGCGGACCAGTGGTCCGCTAATTCTCGAAGCCGATGGGTTCGATGTTGCAGATCGAGTAGGACAGCGGCCCGCGGCGGCCCCAGCCCGGCTCCACCGTGATGGAGCGCCAGCCCTCGATCACCGATTCGAGCGACGCGACCTCCTCCGGGCGCTCGGCGGAGAGATCGTTCTGCTCCCGCTCATCGCTCGCCAGGTCGTACAGGAAACCGCCCTGTTCATCCTGGTTCGGCTTGATCAGCTTCATGTCGCCGCTTCGAACTGCAACCGTCGGGTAGTTCCGCCACACGAAGCGCTCGCGGCCTGTCGCCTCGGCCGACCCGTCCAGGAGCGGCATCAGGTCGTGCCCGTCCAGTTCGAGATCCGCGGGCGCTTCAGCGCCAGCAGCGGCGAGCGCCGTCGGCAGGATGTCGAGGGTCGACACCGGCGCGTCGATCCGGGTCCCGGCCGCGACCTCGGTCGGCCAGCGCACCAGGAAGGGCACCCGCACCCCGCCCTCGTAGTAGGTCAGCTTGCCGCCGGAGAGCGGTTCGCATGAGCAGAGACCCGAGAAGTACCCGGCGCAGCCGTTGTCCGACAGGAACACGACCAAGGTGTTGTCGGCGATCCCGGCCTCGTCGAGCGCGTCCAGGATGCGGCCCACCGCGTCGTCGAGCGCGGCGATCATGCCGAAGTAGATCCGATGCAACTCGTTCTCCACATCCGGAAAGCGGTTGTAGTACTGCTCCGTGACCTCGAACGGCGAATGGGGCGCGTTGAACGCCGAGTACAGGAAGAAGGGCTCTTCCGCGTGCCGGCGGATGAAGTCCACCGACTCGTCGCCAAAGATGTCCGTGATGTAGGCCGGTTCGTCGACCACCGTCTTCTCGGGGCCGCGCAGGATCAGGTTGCCGCGGCTGCGGGGAGGCGGCGCCGGCAGTTCCGTTCCCCGCACCAGGAGGTCCGTGCGCGGATCATTGGGCGCGCGCGTCCGGAACTCCTGGTTCGTCGCCATCGAGACCGCACCCTCCGTCGCGGTGTTGATGAACCGCGTGGCCCCGGAGAGGTGACCGTAGAACTCGTCGAAGCCGCGGTTCGTCGGGTAGTGCTCGTCCTTGAAGCCCAGGTGCCACTTGCCGACGATGCCGGTCGCGTAGCCGGCCGCGCGAAGGTGATCGGCGATCGTCAGTTCACCGGCGATCAGCCCCACGTCCGGCACTTCCGGCGCCTGACGCGCGTTGTACTCGAACCCGAACCGCTGCTGATAGCGACCGGTGAGCAGGCCCGCCCGGGACGGCGAGCACACCGGCGTCGTCACGTAGCCTTGCGTGAACACCGCTCCTTCGCTACCGATGCGGTCGATGTTCGGCGTCTGAACGCGGTCGCCGTAGGTGGAGATGTCGGCGTACCCGAGGTCGTCGGCCAGGATGACGACGATGTTCGGCGGTGGCGCTGGCGCCGCCACGCCCTCCGTGCCACCGCCGCTTCCGTCCGTGGAACAGGCTGCCGAAAACACCGCCGCAGCCAGCACCGCCGCAAGCAACCCTCGCATACGTTCACGCATCACAACATCCTCCCCGCGGACTGTGTCGTAACGATCAACTGTACCGGAACGCCCCTGCTGACTAGCCAGCCCGCCCCGCGAGCTTCCAGGCGTAGTCGAGCGCGTGGCCCAGCGAGTCCGTGAACGCCTCGCCCTGCCAGGCGATGTCGAAGGCGGTGCCGTGGTCGACCGAGGTGCGGACGATGGGCAGGCCGATCGTCACGTTGACGCCGCGCTCGAAGCCGTAGAGCTTCATCGGCGCGTGGCCCTGGTCGTGGTACATGCAGACGACGGCGTCGTAGCGGTCGAGCCGGATCGCCTGGCGGAAGATCGTGTCCGCCGGATGCGGGCCGGACACATCCAGGCCGTCAGCCGCCGCCCGCTCGATCGTCGGCCGGATGATCTCCTCGTCCTCGGTGCCGAACAGGCGATTCTCGCCCGCGTGCGGGTTCAACCCGCAGACCGCGATCCGCGGCCGTTCGATGAATCGCGACAGGGCCTGGTGGGTCAGATCGATCACGGTCCGAATGCGCCGCGGCCGAACCCGCTCGATCGCCTCGCGCAGGCTGACGTGAGCGCTGACGTGAGTCACCGCCACCTCCGGAACGGTCAACATCATCGCGAAGTCCCTCGCGCCGCAGAGACCGGCGATGAACTCGGTATGCCCCTTGAAGTCCGGCCGCGACGCGCGTGTCGCCTCCTTGTTCATCGGCAGGGTGACGACACCGGCCACCTTGCCCGCCAGGGCATCTCGGGTCGCGCACTCAACATAGGCCAAAGCCGCCGCGCCGGCCTCTCGACTCAGGACGCCCGGTGTCACCTGCTCCGCGCTCAGCAGCTTCAGGTCGCGGACGTTCAGCACACCCTCCACCGCTTCGTCCGGCTCGGCAACCGGATGAATCGGCACGTCCAGCCCAAGCACCTCCGCCGCGCGGGCCAGCACCGCCGCGTCCCCATAGATCACGGCATCGCCGCCCAGGAGGCCGTCGGCAAAGCGCCGCACCGCGATCTCGGGACCCACGCCCGAAGCGTCACCCATCGTCACCGCCATCCGCCGCCCAGTCATGGCCGAAATCTACTCTGCCCGTCGGATAGATTCGCCGCTTCCCACGAGAGTCAACACGAGGAGCGTCCATGCCCAAGTACATCCCGAGCCCCGTCAAGTGGGTCCGCGACCAGGTGGAACTCTACGAAGGCAGCGGCGGTACCCAGGGCGTCGGGCTCCGGGAGACCGGCCTGCCCTGCATCATCGTCACCCACAGGGGCAACCAGAGCGGCGCCATACGCAAGACGCCGCTGATGCGCGTGAGGGACGGCGACAGCTACGTGCTGGTGGCCTCGCGAGGCGGCGCGCCCGAGAATCCCGTGTGGGTGTACAACCTGCGTGCCGACCCCGAGGTCGAGGTTCGGGACGCCACGGAAGTTCACGCCATGCGCGTGCGGGAGGTCCAGGATGCCGGCGAACGCGCCCGCGTCTGGGCGCTGGCCGTGGAGGCATTCCCGCCGTACGAGGAGTACAGGAACAAGACGTCGCGCATCATCCCGGTGTTCATCGCCGAGCCGGCGTGAGGTCCGACGCTGGGATGTCCTGACTACTGCGAAGGGAAGCCCCCGACCCAGACCGGACTGGACCAGGCCATCGCGTCGTTCAACTGCCGGACGCGGACGTAGTAGTAGTCGCCTTGGCGCGGGGTGTCGGTGTCCGTGTAGCTGAAGGTGAGGTCCCGCGGGCCGTCCGGGCGAACGCGCCGCAGCGTCACCGAGTCGCGGTGGTAGTTCTCGATCGGCAGCAGCTTCTCCACTTGGCCGCCGCGTAGCTCCGCCAATGCCAAACGCACCCGGCCGCCCGGGATCACGGCGCGCGGGCGGTAGAACGGCGGCGCGGAGCCCGTCTCCGCCGCCTCCTCGAGATCCAGCACCATCGCGGCCCCGGGTTGGACGTCAGTGACCGATAGCCGCAGCGAACTCGTCTCACCGCGGGTGTTGGTCCGGAACGTGGCGCCGTTGCCGCTCTGCTCCACGTGCTGGGTCGTAGGATTCGCGAAGTCCGTCCCCTCGATCGACACCAGCGTCGCACCCGTAACCGTCAGTTGGCCACGCCAGTGGCGCCAGCCGCGGGGCGCGTCGCCCATGTGGACCGGGGTTTCATCCGAGTAGAAGGTGAGCAGCAGGTCGGTCGGCGCTCCGGCGCCTGTATCGAGCGAGTAGTCCTCGCTCCAGAGTTCCTGCTCGTTCTTGATCAGCGCTATCGAGCCGATCGGGGCAGTGCCGATCACCCGGCCCACGATCTCCCTGGTTTCGGCAAACGGCGCCCGCGCTCCCATCCCGGTCCCGTTCACCTCGAAGTCGAGGATCATCCTGTCGCCGGTCGTGGCGTAGGTGCGCCGTGCCTTCATCCCGTCGAAGATCGCGTCGCGCGACCTCTCCGGCGCCAGCACCGCACCCAGGCCGCCCCGCTGCGCCAGCGAGTTCCGGTTCGGGGACGAATAGCCGGGGTGGGACAGATGGTCGTCCGACGCCGCGACGACGCCGACCTGATGCCCGCGCGACAGGTACTCCTGCATGAACCACTCGAAGGTCCCGTGCATCGACATCATCTCGACCAGGGGCTCCAGGCCCGGATGGGACAAGCGGAAGTTGCCGGGGTTGTGGGCGTGCGGAATGACGACCACGTCGCGGCGGTCGTAGCGGGAGTCGAGCTCCCGGTAGAGCTCGGACAGGGTCGGGAACTCCAGCACGGAAATCAGTTCCTGGTCGCCGACCGTCCGGTAGAGCACGTTGTGGTGGCCCCCGCCCTCGCGTGTGTGGCGGGTCCACTCCCAACCAAGGTAGGGAACGAACTTCCCCGGCTCGTCGTACTCGGCGCTCTTCGCGCGCATCAGTTCCCACTCGCCGGCGTCCAGCCAGACATCGTGTTCGGAGTGGGTCACAAAGTCGAGCCGGGCGTCGTCGCGCGCGAACTGCAGGAAGAAGTCCAGGGTGCCGATGCCTTCGGCGTAGCCCGAGTGGCCGTGGGTGTCGCCCCAGTAGATGCCGTACTCCGGGTCCTCCGCCACCAGGATCGGGTTCGCTTCGCCGGTGATGGGTGGCTCGAGATCTCGGGAGCGCAGGGTCGTCCAGTAGACGCCGGGCTCATCCAGGGCGAGTTCGACGACCGTGATCGCATCCGTGCCCGCTTCCGTCGAGGCCTTCACGTCTCCATTGACCACGACGTCGAAGCCCGGAATGTCGCCGTTAGCCCGGTTGTAGAAGCGATCCTCGGCGCGCACCGAGAGCTCGAACGTCTCACCCGGGCGCACCACGCTGGGCGCGAAACCGTGGACCCCGGCCACCGCAGTGCCTGTGACCGCGAACGGAAGGATCGGCTGCGGCCGCCACTCGCCGGAACCGTCGAGATCGACGTAGAGCGGGAAGGGAGTCCGGGCCCCCGAGGTCTGCGTCATCATGATCCCGGGACCGCCGCCGGTGGTATCGCCGTACGTGATGGTGACGCTCTCGCCGGCTTCCAGCCGCCCTTCGGCGACCCGGAAGACCAGCGCCGGCTCGGGCCCCCGGAAGCCGCCGTGGGGGCCGGAGGCCATGTAGACATCGGTCTCGAACCGGACGTTCGCGGCGTCGGTCCCGATCGTGACGTAGCCCGCGGCGCCCGGGTCGTCGGTCTGGAAGGCGCCGACGTTGGCGTTGAAGTGGCGGGCCACCCAAAAGCCGCCGCCGGTCTCGACGGGGCGCGTGCCGGCGGTCCAGGTCTGGCTGAGCGTCGCGTACTGCCGCGCTTCGAACGGCCCGAGCGACTCGGCTTCAAGGGTTCCCAGCGCCCCCACCTCCTCGCGCAGCGTGTACTCGCGCACCAGCCGGTCGACCTGGGCGCCACCGGCAAGCGCCGCGTCGCCGGTCGGCGGCAGGGTCGACTGAAGACGTACCCGCGGTCCGTCGAGGCCCAACTCGTGACCCGCCAGCGAAAGCGCGTCGGCCCAGTCCGCGACCACCGCCGCCCGGGCGGGGAGCGACGACTCATCCGTCGGCTCCGCCGCGATGTCCGCCTTGAGCTGCTCGATCGCGGCGCCCAGGTCGCGATCGTAGACCGGACCCGGTCCGGGGCCTGAGCAGCTCGGGAGAGTCAGGGCTATCGCCACGGCGGCGAGCGTTCCTCCGCGCCGGATGCGGGCGAGACGCCCGCGTTCCCAGGGCCAGAAGCCGGCGACGGGGAGCGGCGTGAAGCGGCGCCGGCTTCCCCGGACACGTCTACGGGTTGAGACCCTCAGAAGCTCAAGCCCACCTTCAGGCGGAATTCCCGCGGCCGTTGATACCAGGCGACCTGCGCGTTCGGCCGTCCGGTGGACTGGTTGATGATGGTCGGCTCCTGGTTGTCGGTCAGGTTCGCGACCTCGAAGCCGAGCTTCACCCGCACATCGCCCGCCATGGCGACCGAGTACATCGTCGACAGGTCAATGGTCCACGTGTCCGGCAGCCGGTTCGCATCCGACGGCTCGCGGTAGGTCGAGGTGGTGATCGCCTGGTTCGATACCGGGTGACGGACCTGAGTCGACACATGGCTGCCCCACGGCCGGCCCGCCGCGTAGTGGACGAACCCGCCCAGCACCAGGTCGTGCTTACCGAAGATGAAGCGCTTCATCCCGACCACGTTCGCCAGGTGCTCCCGGTCCTCGAGCAGCCGCCCGAACCAGAAGTCGCTCGAGGTCGCGTTGGCCAGCCCGGTGCTGACCTCGACGCCGCCCAGCCCCTCGTACAGGTTGAAGTTGTCGTTGAAGGAGTTGATGTTCCCCTTGTTTGAACTCAGGGTGTAGTTCGTGCGCAGGGTCCAGTTGTCGCGGAAGAGCCGGTTCGCCTCAAGCTGCAGCGCCTGGTACTCCCGGCGCGCGTCCGGCCAGTTCCGGAGATCGCGGACCACCGCACCCGCATCGTCGTACTGGAGCGTGGCGTGGAAGATGTTGTCCGCCTCGCTCGCCACCAGGCGCGACTTGACGACCCACTTCTCGGACACCTGGAAGTCCGCGCCGAAGGAAATCTCGTCCTTGTAGTACGGGTCGATATTCTGGATCGCCTGGTCGAAGGTCGGCTCGACGCGGCGCTGGAAGCGGTCATAGCGCTGGGTCGCGGCGTTCCACAGGAACTGGTCGTAGATGTTCTCGCCGTTGTTCTGGCGGGAGAACTCCTGGAGCACGATGCCCATGCCGATCGCGTGGTAGTAGCGCCCCAGCGTGCCGCGGAGCAGAATGCTGCCGTCGGCCTTCACGTCGTACACCGCGCTGACGCGGGGCACGAACTCGGTGTACTCGTTGACGCGCTCGCCGATGTCGTTGTCGATCGTCTGCTGGTCGGCGCGGACACCCAGGGTCCACACCCAGTTTTCGCCGACCTCGAAGCGATCCTGGGCGAAGACGGCGAGGAAGTCGCTGGTTTCCGTGATCACGTTCGACGGCTCGAAGACCCTCTTGTTGACCGGCGTCGCATAGCCGCCCGGCAGGTTGGCGTCGTAACCGCGGCCCCGGAACTCGGTGATGATCGACGTCAGGTTGCTGAACTCGATCGCCTGCGCGTCGATCCCGAACTTCCACTCGTGGCGTCCCCGGAAACTGGTCAGTGACAGGTTCGCCTGATCGCGCGGGAAGTCGTTGAAGCCCTCCGCCAAGCGCACGGATGGGCCGTTGTGCCGCAGACCGCTGGTGAGATCGCGGTAGCGGAAGTTGTTCCCCGGCGGGTCGTCCGGCGAAGCGTTTGCGTCGATCGGATGCTGCTCCGCCGCGTGACGGCCGACGAACTCCTCCCGATTGGCGACCTTGACTTCGAGGAAGTTGGAAGAATCCAGGCCGAGACTCCAGTTCAGGGTCTGCACCCGGCCGTTCAGCGAGAAGTTCATGATCGCGAACCTGTCGCCCGGATTGCCCGAGAGGCCGAGCCTCCCGCTTGGCGCGTCGATCGCCGTCAGCGCGATCTGCTGATTGTCCCTGGGCTGGAAGTTCACCTTGGCGATCAGCGGCGTCGCCTCACGGCTCAGGTCGAAGATCGTGCCGTCGCGCAGCGTATCGATCCGGTTCTCCGACATGCTGCCGTAGGAGAGGTAGAACCACGCCTTGTTGCGCGCGATCGGGCCGCCGAGGCCGGTCTCGAAGCTGTTGATCTGGTCGTCAGGCCGTTCGAGGTCCAGCACGTCCGGCGCCCGCCACTTCGGGTTCTGCCCGATGAAGAGGAAGTCACCGTGGAACTCGTTCGTCCCCGTCTTGACCGTCGAGTTGATGATGCCCGACGTGGCGCGTCCGTACTCGGCGCCGAAGCCGGTCGACTCGAGCTTCGTCTCGGTCAGCGCGGTGCCCGGGATCAGGAGGCGCATCTCACCGCCGCGGCGATGCATCGAGGTGTCCACCCCCTCGACGTAGACGCCGACTTCGGTCGAGATGCCGCCGTTCACCGACGGTACCAAGTCCGAGTCGTTCCGGTTCACGACCGCCGGCAGTTGGCGCATGGCCGCGTTGTAAGTCCGCGTACCGAAGGCGACGTTTTCCGTCACCACCGCGGGGATCGTCGCCGCCGCGGCCGTCTCGTACCGGCTCATCAGCGGCGCTTCGCCTGTGACCGTGATCTCCTCCTCGGTCGTCGACACGAGGGTCAGGTCGACGCCGCGGCGCTGTCCCGGATCGAGGTCGGTGCCCAGTTCCGCGGCGCCGAGTCCCTCAAGCTCCGCGTTCACCGTGTAGCGGCCAGCCAGCAGCAGAGCGAAGCGGTAGACGCCGTTTGCATCCGTGATCACGGTGCGCGTGTTCTGCGGACCGGTGATCGTCACGGTGACACCGGGCAATGCGGCGCCTTGGGCATCCAACACCCGGCCGTCGATCGTGCCGGTCTGCGGTCCGTCTGCCAGGAGCGCGGTAGCGCAGATGAGGGCGATCAACGCCCCGCAACAAACAAAAATGGAACGCCGGGTCATACTGCTTTCCTCCAGATCGGTTGCTCGACCGGCCGACGGCAAGACCAGGGCCCGCCCTGTCGGTCAAGTTCTTCAGAGCTGTTCTGCAGGGGCTAAGCTAGCCAACACCGTTAGAAGACGCAACCTTGCTTGAACGAACCGGCCCCGATCCGCGAGGGAGAGCCACATGACGCCACGCCGCACTCGCCGCGACTTTCTCCACCAGTCATCCCGCCTCATCGCGGGTGGCGCCCTGGCCGGCCTCGCGGGCTGCGACGCGCCCGAGGAGCAGGCGGTAGAGGACGATCGCCCCAACCTGCTCTTCTTCTTCCCCGATCAGCAACGTCCCGACTGGCTCGGCCTCGACGGCAACGGCCTGGCGCCGCTCCGCACGCCGAACATCGACCGGCTGGCCGAAACCGGCGTCAACTTCACCCGCGCCCTGGTGCCGTCACCCGTGTGCGGCCCCTCCCGAGCCTGCCTCGCCGCCGGCCGCGAGTACGACCGCTGCGGCGTGCGCGACAACCGGAACGACTATCCCCTGGACCAGCAGACCTTCTACGGACTGCTCCGCGACTCGGGCTACCACACGATGGGAGTCGGCAAGTTCGACCTGTCCAAGAACAGCGGCAACTGGGGCCTCGACGGCTCGAACAACGCCTATGACTGGGGCTTCTCCGCGCAGATCAACAACTGCGGCAAGGGCGACGGCATGGAGTCCTACCTCAAGGATCCGGAAGGACCGAAGGATCCGTACTACGCCTATCTCGACTCGCTCGAACCGCCCCAGGGCAAGGCCTGCGCAGAGGACTTCCGCCGCCGGCGCTCCGGCTACCCCGACAGTTGGTGGGGCGACGTGATCACCTCGCCGCTAGGCCCCGAGGCCTACTGCGACAACTGGATCGCCCGGAACGGCCTGGACCTGATCGAAGCGGCGCCGGAGGACCGGCCCTGGCACTTGGCGATCAACTTCGTCGGCCCTCATCCGCCGGTCGACATCACGGCCGAGATGGAGCAGCGGGTCCGCGGACTCGGAGGTCTGGGTCAGCCCTACGCCTACGAGGGCGCCCTGACGCCTGCCGAACACACGGCGACGCGCCAGAACTACGCCGCGATGATCGAGAACATCGACACCTGGCTCGGCCGTTACTTGGGACTGCTCGAGGAGACCGGCCAGCTCGACAACACGATCGTCGTCTACTCGAGCGACCACGGCGAGATGCTCGGCGACCACGCGCGGTGGGGGAAGTCCGTTCCGTACCAGGCCTCGGCCGGCGTACCCCTCCTGGCCGCCGGTCCCGGCATCCGCGCCGGGTACGAGTGTCACCTGCCGACGACCGTGCTCGACCTCGCCGCCACCTTCCTCGACTACGGCGGCCTGGCCACCCCGGCCGACATGGACAGCCGTTCCCTGCGTGACCTGCTCGAAGGACGGACCGACAGTCACCGGGAGGTCGTCCTGTCCGGCCTCCGCGACTGGCGGCTCGCCTACGACGGCCGCTACAAGCTGGTGACCGGTTTCGGGGACGAGGGAATTCTGTGGGACCTGGAAGCCGATCCGATGGAGACGGAGAACCTGATCGCCAGGCAGCCGGATGTAGTTCGCCGGTTGCGCGAATACCTGCACGCCTGAGTCGATGCCCCCGGAAGCGGGCGAGACGCCCGCCTTCCCAGGACGGCGCCCGCTATCATTCGCCTCCGAGGCGCGCCCCGGTCGCGCCACTTCCGTGATGACGCTCCGTTCGCCCCTCGCCGCCGTCCTGCTCGTAGCCGCCGCGAGTATCGCCGGCGCAGCTCCAGCAACCGCCCAGTCCGAGGCAACCACCGGCATCATCCGGGGCGTCGTCCGCGGCCCGGGCGGAGCACCCGTCGAAGGCGCACTGGTGCTGATTCAGCACGGCGAAACCGGATTCTTGACCTCCGTAGAGACGACAGCTTCCGGTACCTTCGCCCGCACCCTGCTGCCGCTCGGATCGTACGAACTGATCGTGACGAAGGACGATCGGGGACAGATGGAGCGGATCGCCGGCCTGACCCTGCGCGTGGGCCAGACCCTGAACCTCGACCTCGCGCTGAAGGACGTGGTTGCCGAGGAGATCACGGTCAGCGAGGACGCGAACCAGACGCCCGCCACCGACGACGTGACGACCTCGCAGCGGCTCGCCGACGAGGTGATCGAAGGGCTGCCCACGAACGGCCGCAACTTCCTGGACCTCACGCTGCTCACACCGGGCGCGTCCCTCTCCCAGGGACCGGACGGTGACGAGCTGAACATCAGCGGTCAGCGCGGCATCTTCAACAACTTCATCGTCGACGGGGCCGACTTCAACAACTCCTTCTTCGGCGAGCAGCGCGGCGGCCAGCGACCGGCCTTCACCTTCAACCAGGACGCGATCCAGGAGATGGTGGTCATCAACCAGGGCGCGACCGCCGAGTTCGGGCGCTCGGCCGGCGGCTTCGTCAACGTGATCACGAAGTCCGGCACGAACGAGTTGGAGGGCACCCTTCACACGTTCCGGCAGTGGGACGGCATCTCGTCCGAACACCCCGCCGGCGAGGCGGCGAAGCCGGACTTCAGCCGTCTGCAGTACGGCTTCACGCTCGGCGGGCCGATCAAGCGCGAGCGAGTTTTCTTCTTCGGCGCCTACGACGAGCAGGACGCGGCGGAGACCAAGCAGCTCGTTCGCGGTGTCGCCAGTCCGGCCAACCTGGCCCGGCTCGACAGCTTCCTCAGAACCCGCTGGCCCGGCCTGTTCGACGACGAGTTCGGCCCCATCGAGCGCACCGACGACAACCGGGCCCTGATCGCCAAGCTGGACTTCAACCTGAGTGAGCGCCACCAGGCGTCGGTCAAGTACAACTACACGTGGTCGGAGCAGGAGAACGGCACCTTCGACGTCGATTCCTGGGGCCTTTCCGCGAACGGCATCGAGCAGGACTACTCGCACGCCGTCAACCTGAGCCTCAGATCCCTGCTCAGCAACCGGACCTCGAACGAGGCGCGCCTGCAATGGGCGCGGGAGAACCGCCCGCGGCGCTACGGCGGACCGCTCCAGCCAGGCGTGGCGCCCCCTCCCCCGCCGCCCTACCAGGTCCTCGGCGGCCGGCCCTTCCCCGACATCGGCATGGACTTCGCCGACGGGTTCCGCATCGGCCTGCCGTTCTTCCTGCCCATCGGCGCGGACGGGGCGGACGAGCGCAGACAACTCGTCGACAACGTCTCCACCCTGGTCGGCGACCACCTGGTCAAGGCCGGGATCGAGGTCAACCGGACCGGCGTCAGCCAGCAGTTCGTCGGCTTCGGCAACAGCCGCTACATCTTCGACTCGGTGAACGGCTTCATCGGCTTCGTCGAACAGGGAAACCGCTACGTGACCTGCTCCGACGGCTCGAGCAGCGGCGCCGGCGCCTGCCCCCTTGGCGCCGAGATCACCGGGCCCGTGCTGCTCTACCTGCAGGCGGCGACCGTGCCCGGCGTGCCGCCGGAGGATCTCGGCCGGCAGGCCTTCGACGTCAACGAAGTCGGCCTGTTCCTCCAGGACACCTGGCACGCCACCGACCGGCTGGTCCTCAACCTCGGACTGCGCTGGGAGGGGACCTGGAATCCGGATCCGCTGATCGCGCCGGAGAAGACGTACTTCGCTCCCTACCTCGACGATCCGCATTTCCCCTCCGACGGCACGATCCCGGACGACCTCGACAACTTCCAGCCCCGTCTCGGCCTGGTCTGGGACGCCTCCGGCGACGGCAGCACCATCCTGCGGCTCAACGCGGGCGCCTACGTCTCCCGCATTCCCAGCCTGGTGCTGGCCAGCCCCCGGACCACGAACGGCGCGTTCCAGCAGCTCCTCTTCCGTAGCAGCGCCGCTTCCCCCGGTCTGGGGCCAGTGCCAGGGGTGGACGAGCAGATCGACGGTTCGGACACGCTGCCCTTCCTGCCCGACATCACGGTCGTCGACCGCGACCTGGAATTGCCGGAAACCAAGTCCTTCGGCGCCGGCTTCGAGCGCCGCTTGGGCCGCGGCCTGACCGCCGAGCTCGCCTACCAGCACGCCCGCACGAACGAACTGTTCCGCTTCGTCGACCGCAATCACGCCGCCTTCGGTTCGCCCTTCGGCGTCGGAACCCACCCTGGCGGCGGCGGCATCAACGCCCTGAACAACACCGAGAGCTCCGCGCGCTCCCGCTACCACGGCCTGACCGCGACCCTGCGCGGCCGCGACGCGGCAGGCGGTCTGCTCACCTTCGAAGTGAACTACACCCTGAGCCGCGACCGCTCGGACGACGACAACGAGCGGGACCCCTTCACCTTCCGCTACGCCGACCCCACCAGCCTGGGGCCCGAGTTCGGCTGGTCGGACCGCGACCGGCGGCACCAGGTTGCCGGCTACCTGCTCTTCGCCCTGCCCCGCGGCGTCCAGTTCAGCAACGCGTTCCGCTACCTGTCGGCCTCACCGGTGTCCGAGACCTGCGCCAGCCGCGGCCTGCGGGCCGCCCAACCAACCGACCGCGTCTGCGCCGACGGCAGCATTCTGCAACGCAACACCCTACGGCGCGAGAACGACTTCCTGACCTGGGACATCCGCCTCTCGCGTCCATTCACCCTCGGCCGCGGCGTCACCCTGGAACCGGTCCTCGAGATCTTCAACGTCACGAACGCCGACAACCGGCTCGACGGCGCCCAGGGCTCCCTTCTCTTCAACTTCGACGGCGCCATCCGCAGCGGCCTCGGCGACAGCCGCCGCGGCCAGATCGGCCTCCACCTCCACTTCTAGCCTTCGCGACGCACCCGCCGGGCGCTCAGCGTTCAGGCGCCGAGGATGCGCAGTTCTCTTGGCGATGAAGTGAGGAGCTCGCAGCCCTCGCGCGTCACGCGGACGTTGTCCTCGATGCGCACGCCGCCCCAGCCGTTGAGGTAGAGGCCAGGCTCGATGGTAAACACGGCGCCCACCTCGACGACATCCTCGTTGCCTGCCATCACGGAAGGCGGTTCGTGGATCTCCAGGCCCAGGCCGTGCCCGGTGCGGTGGGTCATGAACTCCTTGAAGCGGGGGCCGTGGAGATTGGCCTGGCAGTTCTTGTGGACGTAGTCGTAGGTCACTCCGGGCCGGGACGCCGCGACGCCGCGGATGTTCGCCTGCAGGACCGCCTCGTAGACCTCCCGCATCCGGTCGGTGGGCGAACCGCTGACCACGAAAGTACGCGTGATGTCGCAGTGGTAGCCGTCGAACGACGTCCCGAAGTCGATCAACAGGAACTCGCCCTCCTGCATCTCGCGCTCTCCCGGCACGCCGTGCGGCAACGCCGACTTGGGTCCGCTCAGGACGATCGGTCCGAACGAGATGCCGCCTCCGCCCCGCCGCAGCAACTCGCTCGAGAGCTTGGACGCGATCTCGATCTCCTTGCGCCCGGGACGCACGTCCCGCAGCGTGAACTCGATCGCCGCCTCCGCGATCTTCGAGGCCCTCTTCATCGCGGCCGCCTCCTCGTCGCTCTTCTTGAGCCGCAACGCGATCACGACCTTTTCGGCGCTCTCGATCTGGGCGTTCGGGAGCTCCCGGCGAACGTGCTCGAACTCCATGAAGCGCAGGCTCAGCGGCTCCACCGCCACCCGGCCCGCCCCGGCCAGGCACTTGAACGCCTCCGCGGCGGCCTTCTCGGGACCGTCTGCGTCGTCCCAGAGATGAAGCGACTCGACGGACGGCGCCGCGCCGCGGAAGTTGGCCTCTTCCAGGGCCGGAACGACCGCCACCGGCGCGTCGGACGTCGGCACGATAAGCAGGAAGAGTCGCTCGTGGGCGTCGAAGTGATGGCCGAGCAGCCACGTCATCGTGGCCGCCGGCGTCAGTACGACCGCGTCGACGCCAGCCGAAGCGGCCGCCTGCCGCAACTGTTCCAGACGCAGGGCATCCCGGCTGGAAGGCGCCTGCTCGCCGACGCCGTTTGCCTCTGCCGCCAAGTCTCCTCCAACCGTGTCGTAGCTCATTTCCACCCCGCCGCCGCTATTCGTTGCCCGCCCTCCGGAACCCGGGTGGCGCGGTCCGCGCCACCCGTGAACCAGTCCGTGCGCCCGATGACGGGCGCACGGATGGCACCGTCGGACCGGACAGCTTACTAGGAATGCTCCGAGGCGCTGACGAGAGCCTTCCGAGCGCGATAAAGTCGCGCCCATCATGGATACATTGATCGGTTCCGAATACAGCGAGCTCCGCGAGGAGGTCCGCTCCTTCTTTGCCGCCAACGAGGACGTTGCGGTCCCGGCCGGGCCCGGCTTCGGCGGCGACGCCTCGGAGGTCCGCATGCAGGTCATCGAGTGGCAGAAGCGGCTCGTGGACGCCGGCTACGCCGGCCGCACGATCCCGACGCGCTACGGGGGCGCCGGCCACGAGCCCGACGCCCTCGCGAGCCTGGTAATCGAGGAGGAGTTCCAGAGCGCCGGGATTTCCCTCGGGATGGAAAACCAGGGCATCAGCATGTTCGTCCCGACGCTGCTGCACTTCGGCCGCGAGGACCAGAAGCAGGAGCTGATCGGCCCCACGATCCGTGGCGAGCTGATCTGGTGCCAGGGGTACAGCGAGCCGGGATCCGGCTCCGACCTGGCGTCGCTGCGCACCTCCGCGCGGCTCGACGGCGACGAGTACGTGATCAACGGCCAGAAGATCTGGACCAGCGGCGCCCGCGAGGCCGACATGATGTTCGCGTTGGTCCGCACCGAATCGGACGCCGGAAAGCACGGAGGCATCAGCTACATCGTTCTGTCGATGGACACGCCCGGGCTCGATGTCCGGCCGCTGATGACGATGACCGGAGACGCCTCCTTCAACGAGGTCTTCTTCACCGACGTGCGGGTACCGGCCATGAACGTGATCGGCCGCCCCGGCCAGGGCTGGGAGGTCGGCACCTACACCCTGCGCTTCGAGCGCAACATGCTGGGACGCTCGAACGCTACAGAGAACTACCTCGCCGGCTGCGTCGACATCCTGCGCGAGACCGGTCTGCTCGATTCGCCTGTCTACCGCGATCGCCTGCTCAAGCTCGAAGGCCGGGTGCAGGCGATGAAGTACCACCAGTTGCGCCTCCTCACCGACCGGCTGAAGAAGCGCGACTCCGGGGCCGGCGGTCTCATCGTCAAGCTGAACAACTGCCAGTTGAACTACGACGTCTGCGCCCTGGCGATCGACGCCATGGCCGAACGCGGCGTGCTCAGGCACGGCTCGAAGCACGTCCGCGACTACGGCAACTGGCAGCGCAACTACATGTACGCCCTCGGCCTGATCATCGGCGGCGGCACCGCCCAGATCCAGAAGAACATCATCGGCGAGCGGGGCCTTGGACTGCCGCGGGCGCCGAAGCCGGCAGCGGCCTAGAATCCGCGCCGCCTCGCTCGACGAACCACGCGAAGGAGTCCAACATGGACTTTGGACTGACGCAGCCGCAAGAGCTGCTTCGAGACTCGATCGCCCGCTTTCTCGCCCAGGACGTGGGGATAGAGCGCGTCCGCCGGGTGATGGACTCCGAGTCGGGGCAGGACGAAGCGATCCACGCCCAGATCGGCGATCAGGGCATCACCGGCCTCCTGGTCGACATGGACCTCGGCGGCTCGGAACTGGGCATGCAGGAGGCCGCGATCGCCGCCCAGGAGATCGGTCGCGCCGCGGCGCCGGTCAACTTCCACTCGTCCTACGTCCTGGCGCCGCTGCTGATCGCGGGCGCCGGCGACAGCGAGCGGCGGAACGAGCTGCTTGAAGGCATCGCTGAGGGCAAACTGCTGGTCACCCCGATCCTCGACGCCCCGGTCCAGAACGGCCGCGTCGACGGGACCGTGCTCTACGTGCCCGACGCCGCCTGGTCCGACGCGTTCCTGCTCGAGTCCGAAGACAGTCTCCACCTGCTCGAGGCGACCACCGCGGGGATCGACATCGAGCCCCTGCAGACCATCGACGGCACCCGCCGCGTCGCCGAGGTCACGTTCTCCGGCGTCGACCTGAACGCCGCCGAGAGTCTTGGCGGCAGTGCCGAAAGCACGGAGCGCGCGGTCTACGCGGCGCAGATCGCCCTCGCCGCCGACGCGCTCGGCGCGGCCCAGAAGGGACTCCAGATCGCCGTCGAATACGCCAAGGAGCGCAAGCAGTTCGAGCGCACCATCGGCTCCTTCCAGGCCGTCAAGCACATCTGCGCCGAAGTCCTGGCCGAAGTCGAGCCCGTCGAGTCCCTGCTCTGGCACACCGCCGACGCCTGGGACGAGGGCGCCGACGAGACCTGTCACCTCGCCCCCCTGCTCAAGGCCCACGCCACCGAGGTCGCAAGCCACGCCGTCACCATGACCACCCAGGTCTTCGGCGGCATCGGCTTCACCCACGAATGCGACATGCACATCTTCTACAAGCGCGTCGGCTACGACCGCCAGGTGCTGGGGAATCCGACCGCGCTCCGGGAGCAGGCGGCGGCGGTGATGTTCGCCTGAGGAGACCGCGAAATCGCCTATATGCAGCCCCTCGGTCGTCTGGCGTCAACGAATCGATGAGGTTGGAGCGTCTCCTCCACACCCTCGACGGACCGCCCACCGGGCCGATCTCGCCGATCGACCGGCACTCCACGATCTTCCCCTCGGACTGCCCGTGGCGAAGATCCGCCCAGCCGTCGCCTCGCTCGCGCGCATCGTGCCGGCAAGCGGGCTCGGCGTGAGCCTCGGACTGACGCCGGCCGGCGACGTGCGCTGGACGGATCCCGGCGTTGACGAGATCCCGGAGCGGCTCCAGCACCTTGAACGCGCCTTCGACGCCGATTGGCGAGAGGCTCTCTTCACGCTGGCGGCCGAAAAGACCGATACCCGGGAGCGGCCCGCCGTCCGCTACTGGCAGAGCTTCGCCGAGCGCCATCTGACCGCGCTTTGCCACCTGCCCGCTGTGAACCCGAACGCGGAAGGGGCGGCTTCGCTCAGCGCTGAACCACCGACTTCGGCCGAGTGCGCCGCTCTCGTTGAAGCCGCCCCACCGATGATCGGCGGCGAGTACCTGTCCGCGGAGCGCCTGCAACGCATCTGGACCGAGGTGGACGACTGGGTGAGCCAGGCCGCTTCGACCGCCGGCGGGCTGTCCGCGTTCCTGCGTGAGCGAGCGCCGAACTGGCATCAGGTCGGGAGAGTCTGCTTCCACCTGGCCGAGAATCGGAACGACGCGGCACGACCGTTCGCGTTCATGGCTACGTATGCCGCGCGATTCGGCGCGACCGGACGTGCGCGGCACCTGCCCATGCGGCGAGCACTCGAACAATACGCGGGCGAGAACAACCGCTCGACGCTCATCACGCTGCTGTCGCCGATCCAGCAGGCCGCGGCTGCTTGCGACTGGGTAAGGGAGATCGTGGATTCCGGTGACGTCTACCGGCCGATGGCCTGGACGCCGGATCGCGCCTACCGACTCCTGCGCAACGTCCCGGAACTCGAGGAGAGCGGCCTGTCCGTGCGGCTACCTGACTGGTGGCGAAAGCGCGCGCGACCGCAGGTCTCCGTGACGGTCGGCGAGGCGCCGTCCCTGGTGGGCGTGGACGCCGTGCTCGACTTTCGGGTCGAGGTCGCTCTCGGCGGCGAGCCGCTCTCCGAAGACGACCTGAATGCGCTGCTCGGCAGCGACGGCAATCTGGTGCTCCTCAAGGGTCAGTGGGTCGAGGTGGACCGCGATCGCCTGCGTCAGGCGATCGAGCATTGGGATGCCGTGCGTCAGGCGGCTGGCGACCACGGCATCTCCTTCATCGAGGGAATGCGCCTCCTCGCCGGCGCGTCGGCCGATCTTCGGGACGAGGCGGAAACCGAGGCCGAACGCCCCTGGGTTCATGTCGAGGCCGGAGACGGCATGCGCGAGATTCTCGCCGGCATGCGTCAACCGGAGACGCTCGCCCCCGTCGACGGCGGCGCGCTGCGAGGGACCCTGCGGCCGTATCAACGCGATGGCGTGGCATGGCTCGCCCTCCTGACCCGCCTGGGCCTCGGCGCCTGTCTGGCCGACGACATGGGCCTGGGCAAGACCATTCAAGTGCTGGCGTTGCTGCTCTCCGACCGCGGCCTTTGCCAGGAGGAGCAGCAGCCGCCGTCGCTGCTTCTGATTCCGGCGTCCCTGCTCGGAAACTGGCGCGCCGAAGCGGCGCGGTTCGCGCCGTCGCTGGACCTTCGATTCCTGCACCCGTCCGAAACCGATCGCGAGACCTTGACGGAGATCGCGGACGCCCCCGCGCGGTCGCTGGCCGGCGCCGATCTGGTGGTGACCACGTACGCCATGCTCGCTCGGCAGCCCTGGCTGGCGGAGGTGCGGTGGCGACTGGTCATCCTGGACGAAGCGCAGGCCATCAAGAACCCCGGTACGCTCCAGAGCCGGTCCACTCGGAAGCTCCAGGCCGGCGCGCGCATCGCGATGACCGGTACCCCGGTGGAGAACCATCCGGGAGATCTGTGGGCACTGTTCGACTTCCTCAATCCCGGTCTGCTCGGCTCGCGCGCGGTGTTCCAGCGGTTCGTCAAGACGCTGGAACGGCGCGAGGAGCAACAGTTCGCGCCGCTTCGCCGACTTGTCGCGCCCTACATCCTGCGCCGCCTCAAGACAGACCGCCGCATCATCGACGACCTGCCCGACAAGACCGAGACGGCGCGCTACTGTCATCTGACCCGACCCCAGGTTGCACTCTACGAGCGAGTCGTGCGGTCGATGCAGCGCGGCCTGGAATCGGTCGAAGGCATCAAGCGGCGGGGCCTCGTGTTGCAGACGCTCATGCGATTGAAGCAGGTCTGCAATCATCCCAGTCAGCTTTCCGGAGACGGCGCCTACAAGCCGAACGACAGCGGCAAGTTCAAACGCATCGCCGAGATCTGCGCGGAACTGGCCGAACGCCAGGAACGCGCCCTCGTGTTCACGCAGTTCCGGGAGATCATCGATCCGTTGTCCGACCATCTGGCCGCGACCTTCGGTCGGCCGGGGCTGGCGCTGCACGGAGGCACCGAAGTCAGGCAGCGCCGCGCCCTGGTCGAAGCCTTTCAGCGCCGCGACGGACCGCCGTTCTTCGTCCTGTCCCTCAAGGCGGGAGGCACGGGCCTGAACCTGACGGCGGCTTCGCACGTGATTCACTTCGACCGCTGGTGGAACCCCGCCGTCGAGAATCAGGCTACCGACCGGGCCTTTCGCATCGGCCAGCGACAGGGCGTGCTGGTCCATAAGTTCATCACCTCCGGCACCATCGAGGAGAGAATCGACCGGATGATCGCGGAGAAGAGCCAACTGGCGAACGACCTTCTCGACGATGGCCGCGCGATCAAGCTCACCGAGCTCTCCGATGACGAACTGCTCGACCTGGTCCGGCTGGACATCACCCGGGCGAAAGCGTAGGAAGCGCGGGATCTGACATGCGGTTTCCGACCTACGTTCCAGTCGCCGCGCGACGAGCCAGGGCCGCGCGGAAGGTCGCCAGTCTCCGCAAGCAGGGCAAGAAGGTGCAGCCGGTCGAGAGCACGGGGAACCTGATTGCCCGGAGCTTCTGGGGCAAGCGCTGGTGCAAGCACATGGAGTCCTTCTCCGACTACCGCAACCGGTTGCCGCGCGGCCGCAGCTACGCGCGCCACGGCGCGGTCTGCGACTTGGCGATCCGGGCCGGCCGCGTCGACGCACTGGTCTTCGGCACGAGGCTCTACCACGTCGCCATTCGCATCCAGAAGCTCAAGCCCGCTGTCTGGAAGTCCATCAAGGCCAGATGCACCGGACAGATCGGATCGGTCATCGAGTTGCTCCAGGGACGACTCTCCGACCAGGTGATGGCTGTCGTCACGGATCGCAACCGCGGCCTGTTTCCGACTCCGAGCCAGATCGAGTTCGACTGCGACTGCCCGGACTGGGCCGGCATGTGCAAGCACGTGGCTTCGGTCCTGTACGGCGTCGGCAACCGGCTCGACGACAGCCCCGAACTCCTCTTCCTGCTGCGAAAGGCCGACGAATCGGAGCTGATTGACGCCGACCTGGCGCTGCCAGCCGGCACGGCGGGTGCGGATTCCCTGGCGGAAGGCGACCTGTCGGGGATCTTCGGCATCGATCTGGACACGGACGAGGCGCGGGATCCCCGCTCCAGACCGCGGAAGAAGGCGGCGCGCAACGCTCGAAAACGTGGTGGCGCTTCCCGGCTCCCGGGCCGGCGAAAGGGCGCCGCGAAGAAGGCCCCGGGGGTCGCGCCGCCGTTCCGCCCCACCGGCGCCCGCGTCTCAAGGCTCCGCCAGCGCAGCGGCCTGTCCGTCGCCGAGTTCGCCGCCAGGCTCCGGGTTACCCCGGCAACCGTGCGCCGCTGGGAGGCCGTGCGCGGACCGCTCAAGCTGCGAACCGCCTCGCGCAACGCCTTGCGGACCCTGCACGACCAGATCGAAACGGCGACAGCTAGCCGTCGTCCCTGAGACAACCCGCCGGCAACTGGCATCGGCCATCTCCAGGCTCACGCCGAATCCACCGTTGCGCTCCCGTGACCGGTCTGGCCGCAACCCGGTACGCTCGGCCCCAATGCCCCCCGAACCCGGGTGGCGCGTTTCCGCGCCACACGCGAACCAGTCCGAGCGCCCGTCACCGGGCGCACGGATGGCACCCGCCCGCTCCCCCTTCGACCACGAACTCCCCGAACACGACCCCGAAGTCGGCCAACTGGTCCACGTCCGCAGCCGCCGCTGGCTGGTCGAGGAAGTCCAACCCGGCGAGAAGCCTGGGCAATCCTCGGTCGTCCGCCTCGCCTGCGCCGAGGACGACGCCCAGGGCGAGGAGATCGAGGTCTTTTGGGACGTCGAGATCGACCGCCGCATCCTGAAGCAAGAGGGCTGGGCCGAGCTCGCGGCCAAGGGCTTCGACACGCCGCGCCGCTTCAGCGCCTTCCTGCACACGCTGCGCTGGAACTGCGTCACCGCGACCGATCCGAACCTGTTCCAGGCGCCGTTTCGCGCCGGCATCAAGCTCGACGCGTACCAGATGGAGCCTCTGCGCAAGGCACTCCGCATGCCCCGCGTCAACCTCTTCATCGCCGACGACACCGGGCTCGGCAAGACGATCGAGGCTGGCCTGATCGCCCGCGAGCTATTGCTGCGCAAGAAGGTCAAGACGATCGTGGTCTCGGCGCCGAGCTCCGTCCTCGAACAGTGGCAGGGCGAGATGGAGGAGCGTTTCGGCCTGCTGTTCCAGATCCTCGACCGCGCCTACTTCACCCGCATGCGGCGCGAGCGCGGCTTCGGCGTGAATCCGTGGCGCACCCACAGCCGCTTCCTGGTCTCCCACAACCTGCTGCGGGATCCGACCTACGCCGACCCGATGCGCGAATGGCTGGGGCCGGTGCTTCCCGGCAGCCTCCTGATCCTCGACGAGGCGCACCACGCCGCCCCTTCGAGCGGCGGCCGCTACGGCATCGAGTCGAAGTTCACCAGGGCCGTCCGCGACCTCTGCGGCCGCTTCGAGCACCGGCTCTTCCTCTCCGCGACGCCGCACAACGGCCACTCGAACAGCTTCTCCACACTGCTGGAACTGCTTGACCCGAACCGCTTCACCCGCGGCGTCAAGGTGCTCAAGAAGTCGCTCGATGCGGTCATGGTGCGACGCTTGAAAGAGGACATTCGGGATGTCCAGGGCGGATTCCCCAAGCGCGACATAGTCCGCGTGAGCATTGACGGTCTCCCGGCGGATGCGCCCGAGCTCGAGTTGTCCCGCCTGCTCAACGAGTACCGCGAGGCGCGCGAGGAGCGATTCGAGGCCGCCTCGAATTCGGCCCGCGCCGCATCAGGCCTGCTCGTCGTCGGCCTCCAGCAGCGGCTGCTGTCGTCCATTGAGGCGTTCGCGCGCAGCCTCAAGACCCACCGCAACACGCTCGAACGCCGCCGCCGAAAAGCCGCGGACGCTGGCGCCGCCAATGCCGGTGCCGAAGACGACTTCGTCGAGAACCAGGCCGGTCGCTTCGTGTCCACTTCCTGGCTGGCCGGAGAAAGCGGCGACGAGGACCGCGCGGCCTTCACCGACGAAGAAGCCGAACGAGAGGAGCAAGACCAGATCCGCGACCTGAACGCCGCCGCCGAGTCCGACGATGGTCGCTCCGCCCCTGGGAACGCGGGCGTCTCGCCCGCAGCCGGCATAGGGCGCCTGCCCGGCTCGCTGCCGCGCCTCCTCCAGCGCGAAAACGATCTCCTCGACCGGATGCAGTGCATCGCCGAGCACGCCCGCGGCAGGCCCGACGCGAAGACACGCGAACTCGTGGACTGGATCCGCGAACATCTATGCCACGGCCTGCCTCCCCTGGGCAAGGCCCTCCCCGCCGGCACACCCGCGCCCCGTTGGAACAACCGGCGGCTGCTGATCTTCACCGAGAACCGGGAAGGCACGAAGCGGTATCTCCGCACCATGCTCGAGGCCGCCATTGCGAGCACCGACCGCGCCGAGGAACGGATCGTGACCATCGACGGGCTCACCCAGGGACCCCGACGCCGTGAGATCCAGCGCCGGTTCAACGCCGACCCGAAGGACGAACCGCTGCGCATCCTCCTGGCCACGGACGCCGCCCGCGAAGGCCTGAACTTCCAGGCCCACTGCACCGACCTGTTCCACTTCGACCTGCCCTGGAATCCGGGCCGGATCGAGCAGCGGAACGGCCGCATCGACCGCAAGCTGCAGCCCGCGCACGAGGTCCGCTGCCACTACTTCGTCCTGCCCCAACGCGCCGAGGACCGCGTACTGCAGGTCCTCGTCAGGAAGACCGAGACGATCAAGACCGAACTCGGCAGCCTCTCCAGGGTGATCCACGATTCGGTGGAGCGCCGCCTGACGAAGACCGGCATCCGCCATCGCGACGCCGAGAGTCTGGCGCGCGAGATCGAGCACGCCGACATCGACGCCGAGCGCCGGCGCATCGCCAACGAAGAACTGGAAGCCGCGCGGCAACGCCGGGACGAACTGAAGGGGCAGATCACCCGCTGCCAGGACCTCCTGCAACGGTCCCGCAAGTGGGTCCAGTTCGAGGTGAACGCCTTCCGCGACGCCCTCTCCTGCTCGCTCGAACTCGTCGGCGCCAAACCGTTGAGGCGGACGCGGAGCGAAGACGGCGGCGAAGTGTGGACCTTCCCCACCCTGGACGGCCAGACCCACGGCGACCCGACCTGGGCCGGCACCCTCGATTCCCTCCGCCGGCCCCGGCGCCGCCACCAGAAGCTCACCGAGTGGCGAAAGGAGGAGCCGCCGCGCCCGGTGGTGTTCGAGGACGCCGGCGTCCTCACCGACGACACCGCCCACCTCCATCTGGAGCAGCGCGTCGCCCAGCGTCTGCTCGCCCGCTTCCGTTCCCAGGGCTTCGTCCACCACGACCTCTCCCGCGCCTGCCTCGCCCAGTCGGCCGACTCGATCCCCCGGGTCGTCCTGCTCGGCCGGCTGACCCTCTACGGCAAGGGCGCCGAACGGCTGCACGAAGAGGTGGTCACGGTAGCGGCGCGGTGGATCGAGCCGACTCGCCGCAACGCCCCGCTCGCCGCCTACGCGCGTGACGCCGAGATTCGCGCCCTCGACCTGCTCGAACAGTCGCTGGCGAGATCCGGCAGCCGCCCGGTGAACGAGGTCGTGGTCCGCCGGCTCCTGGGTTCGGCTTCTCGCGACATCGACGAACTCCGGCCCCAACTCGAAGCCCGCGCCAGCGCGATGGAGGAATCCGCAACCGAGCGCCTGCGCGAACGTGGCGAGCGCGAAAGCCGGGAGCTCCGCGAGACTCTGGAGAGCCAGCGCAGGCACGTCGGCGGCGAGTTGGCGCGACGGGAATCGGCGCTGGTGCAACGGACCCTGGCCTTCAGCCAGGCCGAGGAGCGGCAGTTGACGGCCGACATGCGCTCCTGGCGCCGTCGCCTGGAGCAGTTCGGCCGCGACCTGGAGCAGGAGCCCCGGCGCGTCCGTGACTTCTACGAGGTCCGCGCCGTGCCGCCGGTGGAGCCGCTCGGCATCGTCTACCTGTGGCCGGAGACGAACTGACCCCGCCGCGTTGAAAAAGGTCCGCCACGACGGCACCGTATTGCATGTTGTAACCACTGGCACTACACTTTCTTGATGCACACGCTCTCCATCAAGCTGCCCGCCGAGCTCCACGCCGCCATCGACAGCGAAGCGCGGAGGCGCAACGTCACACGGTCGGCCCTTCTCCGCGATATCGTCGAGAAGGGCCTTGACGGCCTCCCCGAGCCCGCCGCGCCGAGTTGTGCCGATCTGATGAGCGACCTCATCGGGTCCGTCGACAGCGGCCACGATGACCTGGCAACGAATCCGCGCTTCCTCGAGGAGGCGATCGTTGCAGACTCGGGTCGCGGGCCGGCCACGATAAGAGCCCGTGCCACAGCCGACCGTCGTCGTTGACGCAGGGCCCATCGTCGCGGCGTTCGACGCGCGCGAGGCGCATCACGCTTGGGCCGTCGATCAGTTCAGGACCCTGGCGCCGCCCCTGCTCACCTGCGAAGCCGTCCTCTCGGAGGCTTCCTTCCTGCTGGCTCGCGCCTCGGCCGATCCGAGCCTGCCGATCACCCTCGTCGAGCGCGGTGTCCTCAAAGTCGCGGATCCACTCGCATTCCCCGACCACGCCCGCGCCGTAGGCCGCTTGATGCGACGCTACGGCAACATACCGATGTCGCTCGCGGATGCCTGTCTGGTCTGGATCGTCGAGCAGACAAAGAACGCCTCGGTTCTCACGCTCGACTCCGATTTTCGCATCTACCGTCAGGCTGGACGCCGCGTCATCCCCGTGCTCACCCCGCCGTAGACGATGGCCCAACCGAACGCGAACACGCTCGCCCACCTGGAGTGGCTCGGCTTCGTGCAGCCGACCGGTCTCGTCGTCTCGGCGCCGGCGCTGGACAAGGCCGGCGCGGTGCTGCAACGCAGCGACCAGGAGGGCCAGCGCCGCCTGCAGGCGGCCGTTGAGTATCGGCGGGTCGGGTCGGGCGACGAGCCCTCAGCCCTCCTGCCCGATTTCGAGACCTTCGCCCGCGCGGTCCTGGACTGGAGCTTCTCCCCCAACGGCTACGCCGGCGGTAGCGGCGCTCCGATGCCGGAGGATCTGAGCCTTCACCTGCCCGACTACGGCGAGACGCTGCGCCCCGACTTCGCGGTCCGCGAGCGAGACCCGGACGACGGCGGCCCGGCCTGGCAACTGCCGGTTCAGACCCTTGAGCCCGGCCAGGATTTCGATCGCGTGGCCGCCGGCGCCGGCCGGCTCGAAGCCTCGCCCCACAGCCGGCTGGAGCGCCTGCTGCGGACGACGAGAGTCCCCGCCGGCCTGCTCTTCAACGGCCGCGCCCTGCGCCTCGTCTCGGCGCCGCACGGCGAGAGCTCGGGCTGGATGGACTTCAAGGTCGCCGACATGCTGTTGGTGGCGGGCCGGCCGATCTGCACCGCGCTTCGCCTGCTGCTGAACGAGCGCCGGCTGCTGGCCCTGCCGCGGGAACAACGTTTGGCCGCCCTGCTCGCCGACAGCCGCAAGTACCAGAACGAGGTCAGCGAGAAGCTCGCGGTACAAGTGCTGCACGCCCTCTACGAACTGCTGCGCGGCTTCCAGGCCGCCCACGACGCCTCGCGCGGCGAGCTGCTGAACGAGCAGCTCCGGGAAGACCGCAACGACGTCTATCGCGGTCTGTTGACCGTGGTCCTGCGGCTGGTGTTCCTGCTCTACGCGGAGGAGCGCGGCCTGCTGTCCGACAACCGGACCTTCGAACGCCACTACTCCCTTGCCGGCCTCTACGAACGGCTGCGGGCCGACGCCGCGCTCCACCCCGACACGATGAACCAGCGCTACGGCGCCTGGGCAGGACTCCTGACCCTGTTTCGGATGGTCCACAACGGCGCCGAAGCGGCACGGCTGCGGCTCCCGCCCCGGCACGGCGTCCTCTTCGACCCGGACCGCTACAAGTTCCTGGAGGGCCGCCCCCTCGTCGGCGCGGCTCAGAGCCACGAGCGCGTCGAGGCGCCGCGCGTCTCCGACGGCACCATCTTCCGCGCGCTCGAGAAGCTGCTCGTCCTCGACGGCGAGCGCCTCTCGTACCGCGCCCTGGACGTCGAGCAGATCGGCGCCGTCTACGAGACGATGATGGGCTTCCAGCTCGAACGCGCCGGGGGGCGGTCCGCGGCGATCAAGGCGGCCAAGAAGCACGGCGCCCCAGCGACCGTGAACCTGGAGGAACTGCTCGCCGAGCCCGCCGGCAGCCGAGTGCGATGGACCAAGCAACGGACCGACCGCAACCTGACCGGGAAAGCCGCGAAGGCGGTCCACGACGCGGCCACGCTCGACGAACTCCACGCCGCCCTCGACTCGGTCATCGACCGCGACGCCACGCCCGATCTGGCGCGGCGCGACGACCTGATCCTCCAGCCCAGCGAAGAACGCCGGCGTTCCGGCTCTCACTACACGCCCAGGTCGCTCACCGGCCCGATCGTCCGCGACACCCTGAAACCGATCCTGGATCGGTTGCGAAGAGAGGCTGCCCACATGGGAAGCGTCACCCCTGGGAACGCGGGCGCCCCGCCCGCATCTGGAGAATCTCCGGTGCCCGCGCCGCGCCCGGAACAGATCCTCGACCTCTGCATCTGCGACCCCGCAATGGGCTCCGGCGCCTTTCTGGTCGAGACCTGCCGCCAACTCGGCGACGTCCTGGTCGAGTCGTGGCGCTACTACGACGCCACGCCGGACATCCCGCCCGACAGCGACGAGACCGTCCACGCCCGCCGTCTCATTGCCCGCAACTGCCTCTACGGCGTCGACCGGAATCCGGTCGCGGTCGACCTGGCGAAGCTGTCCCTGTGGCTCGCCACCCTGGCAAGGGACCACCCGTTGACCTTCCTCGACCATGCCCTCCGCCACGGCGACTCGCTCGTAGGGCTCACCCTGGAGCAGATTCAGGCCTTCCACTGGGAGGGCAGCCAGAAGCGCTTCCAGGCTGGCATCGAGACCACGTGGATCCGCGAACAGGTCGAGAAGGCCCTCCGACTGCGGCGCGAGATCCAGGGTGCAGGCGAGGAGACGCCCGATCAGGAACTACGGGACCGGCTCCGCGAGGCGGACAGCGAACTTGCGAGGGTGAAGACGCACGGCGACCTGGCGCTGGCCGCGTTCTTCGAGGGCAAGAAGCCGAAGGAGCGAGAGGAGCTGCGCCGGCAGTTCGCCCAAGCTCTACAGTCCGCTCCAGGAGACGGGGCCAACCCTCCAGGCACCCACGCCTACGCCGGCTGGCTCGATGCACTCCGCAAGGCGAGTCCGCCGCTCGCGCCCTTCCACTGGGAGATCGAGTTCCCCGAAGTGCTCCTGCCAGAAGAGCGTGAGAAACCCGGCTTCGACGGGATCGTCGGCAACCCGCCATTCCAAGGTGGAAGGAATCTCACGGCATCAGAGGGCCCCAGCTACTCGAAGTGGCTCCTCCTTTCCCATAGCAAGTCCAGCGGAGGCGCCGATCTGGTCGCCCACTTCTTCCGCCGCTCCTTCGATCTCCTCCGCGAACGCGGCGTCTTCGGCCTGATCGCAACGAACACGATCGCCCAGGGCGACACCCGGGCCACTGGCCTGCGCCAAATCTGCCAGTGCGGCGGTGAGATCTACCGGGCGCGGCGTCGAATCCCGTGGCCCGGACTCGCGGCCGTCATCGTCAGCGTCGTGCATGTCCACCGCGGCGCCTGGGTCGGCCCGCGACTGCTCAACGACCTCGCGGCACCGACGATCACCGCCTTCCTCTTCCACCGGGGCGGCCACGAAGACCCAGCAAGGCTGGCCGAGAACGCGGGCAAGAGCTTCCAGGGCAGCATCGTTCTCGGCATGGGCTTCACGTTCGACGACACGGACAAGATGGGCGTCGCGACGCCCCTCGCAGAGATGAAGTGCCTGATAGCCGAGAACCCGAAGAACCAGGAGGCGATCTTCCCTTTGTTGGCAACGCTCGGAAAGTGAGCCACCCACCGTTTGGAAAGTGAGCCACCTCGGCCGTGTTCGAGTGTACGCGAGTTTTCTCTCGTCGGTCCCCTTGAGTCAGTAGCAGTAGCGGCTGCGGTAGCTGTGGGAAACCGGTCTGCCGGTTTTCCAAGGCGGTGCGGGAAACGGTCTGCCGTTTTCCGCGGCGCCGGCAGCTTCCGCAGCCGGCCGCCGTTGCGGTCCGCTCCGCGGCGGCGCCGCGGCGGTCCGGTTTCGAGCTGTGCGATCGGGATTCACGAGGCCGTGCTCCGCAGCCGTGTCCGATAGGAGGACCCCTTGGTGGGGAGGATGTGGGCGTGGTGGGAGAGGCGGTCGAGCAGAGCCGTGGTGAGCTTCTCGTCGCCGAATACGCGGACCCACTCGGAGAAGGCGAGGTTGGAGGTGACGATGGTCGAGCGTCGCTCGTAGCGGTCGGCGAAGACGTTGAAGAGCAGTTCGCCGCCGGCGCGGTCGAATGGCACGAAGCCGAGCTCGTCGCAGATCAGGAGATCGACCCGCTGAAGCCACTGCTGCAGGCGCCCCAGCTCCCGCTGATCGCGGGCTTCGATCAGGTCGCGGACGAGGTCGGAGGCCTTGCGGAACCAGACCCGGCGGCGGCGCTTCGCGGCCTCGATGCCCAGCGCGATGGCGAGATGCGTCTTGCCGGTGCCGATGGGTCCGACCAGGACGACATCGTCTCCACGGTCGATGTAGTCGCAGGCCGCCAGCTCGCGCAGCTTCGGTTTGGACACTCCCTGTAGCGCCTGGAAGTCGATCTGCTCGAGCGTCTTGTGGTCGGGGAAGCGGGCCGCGCGCAGCCGGCGCTGGACGGTGCGGGCCTCACGGTCCCGGATCTCGGCCTCGAGCAGTTGCCACAGGTAGTCCTCGTAGTCCCACTGTGCGTCCTGGGCCTGACGCGCCCGCTGCTCGTAGTCGCGCAGCACGGAGGGCATCTTGAGCGTCTTGAGGCCCTCGGCGATGACGGCTCTGCGCACCGCCCGGCTCACGATGCCGCCTCCTGAAGCAGCACGTCGAAGTCAGCGGCACGAGCGCTCTCGACCTCGTGGCGGCGGAGCGGCTCCGGCACCTCGATCCTGGAGGCCGGACTCCGCGGAGCGAGTCCCAGCAGGTCGAAGCGACCGGCGGTCAGGGCCTCCTCGAGTGCGGCGGCTACCTCCTCGCTGCCGTGGTCTGTGACCACGCTCAACAGCTTGGCGAAGAGCCGCGCCGTCTCCAGCGCGCCGTGCCGCAACTCCAGCATTCTCCACAGCTTGCGATAGGCCGGGCCGAGCTCTGCGAGCAGCTCCGGGGCCACCTGGCGCACCGCCTGAGGTTTCCGCGACAGCTCCTCGAAGTAGTGCGCGTAGCGCACCAGGCGCTGTCCCGGCCGCACCAGAGCGCAGCGGTACTCCGCGTCGCGACAGGAGAAGACGATGTCGCCCGTACCGACGCGGGCATGGACCTGGAGGCTCTTCCACCGCGAGGGAACCGAGTAGATCGCACCACCCAACTGCACCGTCGCCTGGCGCGACACCCGCACGATCCTGAGCTTCCTTGCCTCGAACACGGTCGGCGGCAGCTCGCGCAGAGCCGCCTGCTCCTCCTGCCACCGCGCACGGTTGCCGGGTGCCGCGTCGACCGAAGCCAGCACGCCCCGTGCGATCTCCTCCAGAGTGCGCCCTTGAGGCACCGGACTCATGTGCGCCAGACGGATTCCCTTGCCCCGCGACTCCACACTGCCCTTGTCGTGCCCCTCGCCGGGGCGGGCGAAGCACGGCTCGAACAGGTAGTGGCTCACCAGTGCCTGGAATCGATCCGTCAACTGACGCTTGGCGCCCACCCGGCGCCGCACGGCCGCACTCAGATTGTCGTAGACCAGCCGCAGCGGCACGCCGCCCAGGTGTGCGAACGCCCGCACGTGGCCATCGAGAAACGCCACCTGGTCGCAGCGGTCGTACAGCCACACGAACGAACGGCCTGAGTACGGCAGGTGCAGCAGGAACTTCCACACCCGGTGAGCCACACCGTCCTCCTCCACCGTCACCTCGAAGAAGTCCACCTGGCCACACTCGCCGGCACGGTGCACCAGCGGAATGAACGTCTCCTGCCGCTGACGCTTCCACTCCCGAACGTAGCTGCGAACCGTCGTGATCCCGACCTCGTAGCCATCCTCCAGCAACTGCCGATGCAGACGCGTACCCGTCAGCCGCTGCTTCGCCGTCGTCCGGCGAGACCACGTCCTCAGCAGCTCCTCCAGACGAGGCGCCATCCGCTCCGTCACCAGCCGCCGCCGCGGCCTGCTCTCCACCCGCCGAGGCTCGCTCTGATCCAGGTACTTGCGCACCGTGTTGCGGCTCACGCCGTGCTCCCGAGCCACCGAGCGTTGGCTCCGACCCTCCACCAGCACCTGGTGCCGAATAACATGTACCTGATCCATCCTCAGCAAGTCCTTCCTCCGATCGCGTTGGTCTACTGAACAAGACCAAGCTACCGGCCAAGGGCCGAGGGTGGATCACTTTCCGAGCGTTGGGTGGCTCAGTTTCCGAGCGATGCCTCCACCCTTACATCGGCGGCGCCGAGGTGAACGCCAGCCCGACTCAAGCGCACCACCGCTACGTAATCAACTTCCGGCACTATCCGCGGCGACGGGAAGCGAGCGGCGAGCGCTGGGCCGGTGCCCCCGTCAGAAGACGCCGGAAGTGGCTTCAGAGCGGCGTCGTACCATTCGACTACCCTGGCTTGGTCGCGGCGGATTGGCCGAGCCTGCTGAACATCGTGGAACAGAGCGTCAAACCGGAGCGCGCTACCAAAGATGCCAAGAAGTATCCGCGTATGGTCAACGAGTGGTGGAAGTACTGGAACGACCGGCCCGCACTCTACGCCGCCATCGCCGACCTCGACTGCATCCTCGCCATCTCCCGCGTCGGCCAGCATGCCGCCTTCACCTTCCTCCCCGCCGGCATGGTGTTCTCTGAACAACTCATCCTCTTCCCCCTCCCCACCCAAGCCGCCTTCTGCGCCCTCCAATCCCGCCCCCACGAACTCTGGGCGCGCTTCTTCGGCTCCTCCATGAAGGATGACCTCCGCTACACCCCCTCCGACTGCTTTGAGACCTTCCCCTTCCCCGAGGACTGGGAGACTCACCCCGATCTCGAAGCCGCCGGCAGGACCTACTACGAGTATCGCGCCGCCCTAATGATCGAGAACGACGAGGGCCTGACGAAGACCTACAACCGCTTCCACGACCCCTACGAGCGCAGCCCCGCGATCCAGAGACTCCGCGAACTCCACGCCGCAATGGACCAAGCCGTCCTCGACGCCTACGGATGGACCCGGATCTCCACCGATTGCGAGTTCCTCCTCGACTACGAGATCGACGAAGAAACCTGGGGCAACAAGAAGAAGCCGTACCGCTACCGCTGGCCCGACGAAGTCCGCGACGAGGTACTCGCTCGCCTGCTGGAACTCAACGCCCAGCGGGCCGCGACGGACGGGCAGCCCGAACATGCTTGACTTGGGCTATCGCCACCAGAGCGCCCTCGGTGCCGTCGTACCCCGCCAACGATAGGAATTCCGTTCAATGTTCCTGGACACCGTTTGGCTGGCTTACAACATACCCAAGCTCTACATCCCTCCGGTCGAGGCCTACCGTGCAGCCGCCCTGAAGAAGATACCCCCCATCTTCGACGACCTTGAGCAGGAGGCGGAGGCCGTCGCAGAAGCTGAGTACGAGCGCCTTTGCGCCCAGCCGGTTGGGCCCGACTACCACGGCGACCTCAGCGACCTGGCAGAGCGGGCAACCGAGTACGGCAACGAGTACGGCGAGACGATGTTCGCTATCCGCCAAAGCGTGCTGAACCTGCTCGCCGCCGGCCTGTACCACCTGTTCGAGCAGCAACACAAGGGCCTCTTCCACCAGACCGTCGCAGGGCAAACAGGAAGCAAGTACAAGTGGCAGGTCTTGAAGCACAGTCTGATCGCCTCCGGCGTGGATCCAACTTCCTTGCCCGGCGCAGCGAGTCTCAAAGAGCTCAGGCTCGCTGCGAACACGATCAAGCATGGCCCGGGAGATTCAGCCGCCGCACTCGCAGAGCTAAGGCCGGATCTCTTCGACTTCGACGTCGGCGCTACTCGAGAGAAAGGAGTCGGCGAGCAGAAACGAGCCGCAGCAATGCAGGCATCCGACCTACTCTTCGCGCCGCTGGGGGGAGGCGACCTCCACGTAACCGAGAGAGACTTGGCCGACTGGTGCGATGCCGTCCTGCAGTTCTGGCGCGGACTAGCGGCGGCGTTTCGAACGCAGCACTTCCCCGAGTCGGAGTTCCCCTACGGCGCTTGAAGACTCTGGGCGGAATCCGCGGCCGTCTCCTGCGAACCGCGGTCGATGCCTCCGCAGTGGGCCGGAAGCCCTTCCCCTCTACACCGTCCGATCAGGCTCGGTACCCCCCGACATGTCCCCCTCGCTCAGTCGCCCTACGGGTATCAGCCACGAAGTCCTAGTCCGCCTCCCCCGAACTCAGCGCGGAGCGAGCCGGAGCCGAGAAAGCGCGGCAGTTGCGCCCAGTCAGGAGTGAGCGGCCACTGCGCTTCTGAGCCGCACATAGCGACATGAGCATAAGATGATCGGAGCACGGAATCCGTCCTGGTCCATGAGCGCGCCGGTGCAAAGCGTCGCGCACCAATGTGATTCCCTTCCTGCCAGAGAGAAACGCAGTTGACCAAGATCGCCATTCTCAAGCAGCCGAGCGATGTACTCCCGTACGTCGACCAGATAGTCGCCACGGCCGACGCCCACGGCCACGAACTGGGCTTCCTCCCGAAAGCCGTCTACCGCGAATCGGCGGAACGGCGCCGGCTCTGGGTCGCCGTTCAGTCCAGTAGCGGCGAAGTCGCCGGATTCCTCCACTTCGGAGGCACCTACCCGCAGTTGAAGGTGAAGCAGATCTTCACGCTTGAAACCGCTCGACGACTGGGAGTCGCGCAGCGTCTTCTGAGCGAACTCGTTCGCTACGGCGAGGAGCACTCCATGCTCGGCATCACTGCCCGCGTAGGCGCCGACCTCCCCGCGAATCAGTTCTGGGCGAGCTGCGGTTTCGCGCTCCACCACACGGAACCCGGCGGCAGGACGACCAAGCGGGAGATCAACGTCTACCTGCGGGAACTCGACGTTCCGTCGCTCTTCCGCGAAGCGTCTCCCCCGCCCGACAGCTGCCCGCCCGCCGCGGAAGCGCTCACCTTCCGAAGCCGGCCGCGACTTCAGGCAGCTCGCTGGGTGCTCGACCTGAACGTCGTTCTCGACGCCGTCCGACAGCGGGACGAGGGGCAATCGTGGGCGTTGCTGGGAGCAGTCCCCATCGTCGTTACTGCCGAACTGATCCGGGAGCTGGAGAGGACTTCCGTCGGACAAAAGGACGACCGACTCCTCCGCTCGGCTCGCGGGCTCCCGAGCCTCCCTGAGCCCCCGGCAGATCAGGTTGCTCGGCTGACCACCTCATTGCGGGCAACTCTGGAACTCGCAGCCGACGCCACAAGCAAGCGCGACACCACCGACGCTTCCGATCTTCGCCACCTCGCGGCATGCGTCTACTACCGAGTTCACGGCTTCGTCACCCGGGACGGTCGAATTCTCCAACACGCCGAGGCTCTGCGGAGTCAGCACGGCCTCCGAGTGGTCGCGCCGGCGGAATTGGTGCCGCCAGTCCTCACCGACCGCGAGCCTGAGGCTTCCCCCGTCACCGTCGAGTTCGACCACAGCTTCCTCTCGGGGCGCTCGCTGGCCGACGACGATCACGATGACTCGGCACAGTTCCTCGAACGCCTCGGTCTAGGCCCCGACCGTGTGAGCGCCCTCCTGGATCCAGGCACGACTCAGCAGCCCGCAGAACATCGCGTGGTCCGGGTGGGCGGCCGGATTCTCGGCATGGCCGCCCTGAGGCCGCCACCCATCGTCGGCGAGACGTGGACCGTCCATGTCTGCGTCGAGGAAGGTCGGACCGAGTCGCTGATCGCCGCCGAGCACCTGTTCGACTGGCTCCTGACGCCCCGAGTCCGCAACGGGCTCTACCGAATCGACCTGCACTCCGGGCCCGGGCAGCTCACCACGAAACAAGTAGCGCTCGACTGCGGCTTCCGTCGGGTGGAGACCGGCGAGGAAAGCCCGGGCGCCCCGCTCTCGAAGACAGTCTTTGGCGGCTTCGTGCTGCCCGACCATTGGCAGGCGTTCGCCGCCGACTTCGAGGAACAAACCGGGCTGCGGCTGCCAGCGCGCATGCCCTCGTGGCGCGAACTGACCCGCAGCGGAGTCGAGATCAGACCAACGAACGGCCCCGGCAATCGGATTCCGCTCTTCGACTTCGAAACGCTCATCTCTCCAGGCCTGCTCCTGCCCGTCGGCAGACCAGGCGTGGCCGTTCCCATTCAACCGGGCTACGCGGCACAACTCCTCCCGCCCACCGTCAAACAGCCGTCACTTCTGCCGGAGCAGGAAGCGGCTCTCCGACTTGAACGGGCCTACTTCTTCAGTGCCGGCAGGCACGACCTGGTCTCCCGCGGAACGATCATCGTCTTCTATCTCAGCGATCCGAGGAAGGAAGCGGCTGCCGTGGCTCGTGCAACGTTCTCGGCGACTCTGTCGAAGGAAGAGGCCGTGGCAAGCCTCGGTCGACAGGGAGTCCTTTCCCCCGCCGACATCGGAGCCCGCGCCAATGATCGCGGTCAAGTGACGGCGTTCACCTTCGACAGCCTGACGGGCCTTCCCCGGCCCGTCCCCCACAGTGAGCTCAAGAAGCTGGATTGTCTGGGCCCCGGCAACAACGCCGGAGCCGCGAGGATCTCCGCCGACCAACTCCTGAGAATCGCTTTGGCTGGGCTCGGAGAACCGGACTCATGACCGACATTCTGATGTCGATCAAACCGCCGTACGTCGACATGATCGTCTCTGGGTGCAAGACGGTCGAGATCCGCAAACGCGCCGTCCGCGCGCCGGCAGGAGCGACAATCTGGATCTACGCGACGAGTCCGCGACAGCAGGTCGTGGCGTCCGCCCGTCTTGAAGCAGTCGCCCTGGACACGGCGGACGAGATCTGGCGCGCGTTCGGCGACCGGGCCGGCATCGACCGCTACGAGTTCGACGCCTACGTCGGAGACGCTGAACTCGTAGCCGCCCTGACTCTGACCGAGATCACCGAGCTCGACGTGCCGCTGTGCCCGCGAGGCGAGGTGCCGGCGTTCCACCCGCCGCAGTCCTACGCGTTCCTGCGCGACGCCGGTCTCCTGGCGGCGTTGGAAGCGAGGTGTAACACGGAGCGCTCAGCAGACGAGGCGCCAGCGACCATCACTCGGTCAAACTAGTCGGGATGGCCCTCGCAACCTCGTAGACTCCAGCCACCACACACCATCAGCGGCCCATGAACGACACACTCCTCCACCCACCGGACCGGAAGGCAGAACTCTCCTTCGCGTACCTTGGGGCACTCTGCGCCTACGTCGGCTACTCCTGTCAACGCGGCCCGCAGCCTGACCGTGGCAGCGTCGACGCGACGGTTCGAGCCGGCGGAACGATGAACCCGCAGTTCGACGTGCAGCTCAAGGCAACGGCGGTCCCTGACAGGAAGGAGGACGGGCTCCACTTCCGTCTTCTCGCCAACAACTACGCCGATTTGGCGGAGCCAGAGCGGACGTCCCCGCTTCTCCTCGTTGTGCTGGAGTTGCCCTCCTGCGAGGAAGACTGGCTGACCTGCACGGAGCAAGAACTCGCGCTGCGCCGCTGCGCGTGGTGGGCATCGCTCCGGGGAGCCGATCAGAGCGACCAGAAGACCATCACGATCACCATACCCAACGATCAACGCTTGGCGCCCGACACCCTCCGAGAACTCATGGACCGCGTCAGAGGAGGTTCACTGTGACGACACATCTCCCAAACCCCGGAGACCTCACAGGCATTTCGCCTCGCTCGCTTCGCTACTACCTCGAGGCACAGGGCTGGCAGAGAACCGGTGAGTACGGCGACCACGCCCACGTGTACGGTCGTACCGAAACCGACGCCGAACTTCTTGTGCCGCGGTCGTCCGGGCTCGCTGACTACGCGCGCCGCGTCCACGAGCTTCTGCACTTCCTCAGCCAACTGGAAGAGCGCACGCCTTGGGCTGTACTTCGCGACTTCTCACTCGCCGAGATGGACCTGATTCGGGTCCAACTTCCCGACGCTCACACGGGACCGTCGATTCCGATCGCCGACGCCGCACTTCTCTTGACCGAAGCCCAGAACCTGTTGCGAGCAGCCGCCTGCTCCGTGACGAAACCGCAAAGAGCGTACCGGGCCGGCCGTAACAAGGCTGCCTCCGACTACCTTGAGAACGTGCACATGGGGCAGACGGAGCGCGGCAGCTTCATCATCAACCTGCTGTCACCGGTGCCTCCCAACCTCGTCGAAGCCTCACAGCCGGACCTGTTCCCTGGTGAACCCACGCCACCCTTTGAGCGCCGAGTAGTTCGCAAACTGCACTCTGGCCTGCGCGCGGCCCGAGACGCCGTGCGGCAAGCTGATTCCGGTCGTGGCATCTCGAGTTTCGAAGACCGCATTCACGATGGCGTCAGCGCCAACCTGTGCAGCGCAGCCGCGACCCTGATCGAGAGAGGGCGGGGGCTCGTCGTCTCGATCAGCTGGTCTCTCAATCGGCCGGAGTCGAGCGGCCGGGCAGAAACGCGGTTTGACGCCACTGACGCGCCCGTACTGGAGGAGGCCTCCCGCCTTCTCAAGAGCCGGCAAGAGCGCCCCGACGAGCACATCGATGGCTACGTCTCGCGGCTTGCCCGCGACGAGTACGCGACCGAAGGGACGGTCACGATCAAAACGCCCATCGACGGCCTACTGACCTCAGTCAAGGTCACTTTCGCCCCGGAGGACTACGGCTTGGTCTCCCAAGCCCATGCAGAACGACAAGCAGTCTCGCTCGAAGGCGACCTCCGCCGGGAAGGCAGCCGCTGGCATCTCCACAACCCCCGCGACCTCGTTCTGCTTATGGACGACGACGATCAGTAGCTGTTCCGATGAGCCAGACACGCGAAATGCTCCACCAGCCCTTCTCGCGACGGCACGGCTACGAGCCGCTCCCGGAGGCGATGCAGCTCGAACATCTATCCAGAGAACTCCGCATCGAGCTATGGAACTTGATACGTAGCCTACTGATCGACAAGTCGAGCTACTACATGGACGCGACTTTCTTCACGGACGACGGTAGCCGCTTCATCGAACGAGTCCTGGGGCGACTCATGAAGAGGCCGGAGGACGAGATCAACACGGACTATGAAGCGACCATGACGTTCTTCAAGGACGTTGTTCGAAAAGCGAAGTTCCACGCCGTTCTCGATCTCATCGAGTTCATGTCCAACGACTATGCCTGTCGGCAACCGTTCGCCGAGCAAGTACAAGCTCTCTTCGAACATCACGCTGCACCGTATCGCTTCGACATCTCGCATCCACGATTCCACTTCAGTCCCCGCGGGAGCAAGGAACAGGGGAAAGCGATCCAACAAGCCGTAGACACCCTCAGGCAGTCAAAGATGGATGGAGCCTCCTCGCATCTCAGGAAGGCTGCCGAGGCCATGAACGCTGGCCGGTATGCCGAGTCTGTCGGCAACAGCATCCACGCCGTTGAGTCCGTCGCCTGCCTGATCGATCCCAAGGCAGCCAAGACGCTCGGTCCGGCGCTCAAGTCCCTGCAGGATCGCGGCGTTCTGAACCATGAAGCTCTCGCAAAGGCCTTCTCCGCACTCTACGGCTATTCGAGCAACGAACAAGGCATTCGCCACGCTCTTCTGGACCGAAGTGAGGCGAACGTCGGACTCGACGAGGCGATGTTCATGTACGGTGCGTGCGCTTCGTTCGCTGCCTACTTGGTCAGCAAACATCGTCAGATCAACGAGTAGGTGGAAGCCCATGGCGTCTTCCCATGTTCCGCAGAGCGGTGGCGCTGGCTCGGCTGCTTCCGCCAACGTGCTGACCTTGCCGGTCGCAGGGCAGGTGAGAGACCTGGTGTCAAGGCGGCGAGCCCCAGTGGCCCGCGTAGACCCCTGATGGGTCAACCCCTGGGGCGGCCCTCAGTTCACCGGGAACTCGTCGTACGTCCGCCCCCGCAGCACGCGACCGTTCAGGCCCTTTCGCACGCCGCCCCACTGCTTGAAGAAGAAGGGCACGCCGTCTCGCCGGCATTGGCGAAGGACGTTGACCACCCACGCTTCCTCCATCGGTCGCGCTCCCGGCCCGCTCTCGCCACCCACGATGACCCAGTCGATGCCGGTCAGGTCGAAGTCGCCCAGGTCCTCGAGCAGCGGCTCGATGGAAGCGAAGCGGACCACGGCCGGCGTTCGCCGCAAGGCTTCCAGCCGCGGCAGGCCCTGCCGGCGGTTCTCGACGCTCACGCCGAACCACACGTTGGGAAGTTCGCCCATCCAGGACAGGGGGCCGGCGAGGAGCTCCTCCATTCGCTCGTGCCGTTTGGTGAGGACTTGGTAGGTGTGCCTACGGACCTCGCCCATCACGTGTCCCACGTCGGCGATGTACGACTCGGGGACCTGCGGGTGGAAGAGGTCGCTCATGGAGTTGACGAACACGCGCCGTGGCCGGCGCCAACGGCGGGGTTGGTCGAGCTTCTCCGGGACCCGCCGAAGGTCGAACCCCTGCTCGAAGGGGTGGTTCCGAACACCGCGGAAGCGTTCCGAGAACCTCTCCGCGTAGCAGTGGGCACAACCCGAACTGACCTTGGTGCAGCCGCGGACCGGGTTCCAGGTGGCATCGGTCCACTCGATCGTGCTGTTGTCGGACATTGGTCTTCGTCAGGCTGCGTAGGTCGTCACCCGGGCCGGAGCCCGAGAGTAAGCGCAAACAGAGCGGAAATCAAGCCAACGACCCTACGACCCGACGCCCGCAACGACTAGACTCCCCGCATGAGCGGGCGCGTCCTCAGCAGTTCCGAGCGGAGACCGGAGCGCCCGGTTCACCGGACCGCCGCCAATCAGGGCTCAATCGTCGGACCGCCACGGCGGCGGGTCTCACGGCGCAACCCGAGCGAGACAGCGTGACCGCCGACCGCCGCCTGCTGACCCGGGTTGCGCTGCGCAACTACAAGAGCATCGCCGCGTGCGACGTGTCGCCGGCGAATCTGTGCTTCCTTCTCGGGCCGAACGGCTCGGGGAAGAGCAATTTCCTCGATGCTCTCTGCTTTCTACGGGACTCGCTTCGGCACTCGATCGACCACGCATTGCGTGACCGCGGTGGAATCAACGACGTGCGACGGAGGTCCGGAGGCCATCCGACGCACTTCGGGATTCGCGTAGAGCTCGATCTGGAGGAATTCCACGGGCACTACGCATTCACCGTGGCTGCAAGAAGGCCGGGAGGATACGAGATCCAGCGCGAAGAGTGCCTGGTGGCGCCTCGCAACGGCGGAGATTCCGACTACTACAACGTGGAGAAGGGTGAGGTCAGGAAGAGCACTCTGCTGATAGGCCCCCTCGCCGCGTCGGACCGGCTGTACCTGGTCAACGTGTCTGGCCACGAGTCCTTCCGCCGCGTCTACGAGGCGCTGTCCACGACCGGCTTCTACAGTCTGAACCCGCAGGAGATCCGGCAACCTCAGCCGCCGGACCCCGGCGAACTCCTGAACCGGGACGGCAGCAACATCGCGAGCGTGCTGTCCAATCTCTCGGCGCGCTCACCGGAGTCCAAGCGGCGGATCCAGGACTACCTGGGGACCGTCGTACCGGGAATCACCGGCGTTGGGCGCAAGATGGCAGGTTCCAGAGAGACCATCGAGTTTCGCCAGGAAGTGCGTGGCGCGAAGCACCCCTGGAAGTTCGAGGCAAACAGCATGTCGGACGGTACGCTCCGGGCCTTGGGCATCCTGGTGGCGGTCTTCCAGGGCGCCGGCAACGGACGCGCCATGCCGGGCCTGGTGGGAATCGAGGAACCGGAATTGGCACTCCATCCCGCGGCAGCCGAGGTTCTCGTCGACGTTCTTCGCGATGCCGCCGAGCACATTCAGATTCTCGTAACCAGCCACAGCCCCGACCTTCTCGACAACGAAGACGTCCCGGCCGATTCGATCCTCGCCGTTCGCGCCGCACACGGGGAGACCCGTATCGGCCCCCTGGACGAGGCAGGGCGCTCAGTGCTCAAGGACAAGCTGTTCACAGCCGGCGAGCTACTGAGAATGGACCAGATCGATCCAGATCCGACCATGTCGAGCCCGAAGCCCGGGCAGATCAGGCTGTTCGGCACCGAGCCCTGAGCCGTGCTCCAAATCGCCTCCATTGTCGAGGGCCACGGCGAAGTCAAGGCCATGCCCATCCTGCTCCGGCGGGTCGCGGAAAACGTCTCGCCCCACTCTTTGATGCGGGTTCACCGGCCGATTCGAGTGAAGCGTCAACGCATAGTGAAGCCCGGAGAGCTGGAGCGCTACGTTGAGCTCGCTGCCAGGCAGGCCGGTCCCAACGGCGCCATCCTGATCCTGCTGGATGCGGACAACGACTGTCCGGCGGAGCTCGGCATCGAGTTGCTTCGGCGCGCCAGACTCGCGCGAGCGGATCGCCCCATCCGCGCCGTACTGGCCAAGACCGAGTACGAGGCCTGGTTTCTTGCCGCCACCACCTCGCTCGCGGAGAAGCATGGCGTCGAAGCGAAGCCGCCCCCGAATCCGGAATCGATCAGGGACGCCAAGGGATGGCTTAGCCAGAACGTGCTGCGCGGCGCGACCTACCACCCCACACGTCATCAGCCCAAGTTCACGGCCGCCTTCGACCTGGACGCGGCACGAACCGCACCATCCTTCGACAAACTGTGGCGCGACGTGACCTCGCTGCTTCGGGAATCACGAGGGACATAGCGCATGACCGAAGCCGGCGCCGCCGTTCCGGCGGCGACAAGCTCTCTGGACGTGCGCCAGGACCTCGTCGACGCCCTCAAAGTCGACCTCGTCGGCCCCGGCGCCGGCCACGAACTCGCCCACGAGCGCTTGCCGATCTACGAATCGCCATCGAACTGGTACCTCACCGGCTTCCTGATTCCGTCCGACACGCCGCCCGAGTTAGGCGCGGGCGCCGACGAGAACGACGACGACCTCGACGAGGTCCCAGAGCGAGCCGGCCTCGCCGAGGAATCCACCGAGGACCGAAAGGCAGCGAAGAAGGCGTTCTTTCCGTCATCGATCGGGCTGAGCTTCCTGGCTGCGGACACGACGCTTCGGATCACCGTGCGCTGGGGAGACTACGAGGTCACTGACGCAGTCGACGATTCGGGCAAGGGCCGTCGCTGCTGGCAGCGGACGCCGCGAGAGGAGGTCGTCGCGGTCGAACTCGTGGCCGGCGAAGCAGCGACGCTTCACGATGTCCCCGCCTCGGGCGGCTTGCAGCTCCACGTGGAGCGGAGGCTCGTCACGGGGATCTCGACGATCCCGCCGGGCGGCCGCTCGGTCGCCGTCTTCCTGGTCAACAACCGGCAGCCGGCGGCCTCGCTCGACGAAGCCGAAACCACCTACGCGTTCCAGGCCGAGATCGAAGTGTGGAGCAACCGCCCGTTCCTGCCACGTCCCGATCCCCGCCCGGCCCTGGGCGACGATTGGGATGAACAGGTCGCCGCCCTGCACTACGCCGGCGCGCCCCGGTACGCCACCGGCCACAACGTCTCGGCTCAGTGGGACGCGGACGACGACGGCGGTTGCCGCCTGGTCCGCACCGCCTGGATACCTCAGGCGGAAGTCGAGAAGACGGAGACGTTCGAACCGGAAGGCGTCGACCTGTCCATGGACCGGCTCGGCGAGCTGGCCACCGGCGGCGAGGCCGAGCGGGCACTCCAACCTCTCCTCGCCGCCTACCGCGAGTGGATCGGAGAGCGTCGCGCCGAACCTGCGGCCTTCGACATGGACCACCGGGAGACAGCCGAGGAGCTTCTGCGCCGCGCCGAGTTCGCCGCCTCCCGGATGGAACGGGGCATCGCGGCTCTCTGTAGAGACGAACAGGCCCTGGACGCGTTCCGGGTCGCCAACCGGGCCATAGCAGGGGCCCTCCGGCGTCGAAATCCCGGCGGCTTCGAGGACGAAGGCCCCAGGTGGCGCGCCTTCCAGCTCGCCTTCATCCTGCTGAACCTCGCCCCACTGGCGGATCCCGACGACCGCCACCGGGAGGTCGTGGATCTCCTCTTCTTTCCCACTGGCGGCGGCAAGACGGAGGCCTACCTGGGTCTGGCGGCCTTCGCCATCGTCCTGCGGCGGCTGCGCCACCCGGAAGCGGGCGGCCGAGCGGGCGCGGGGGTCTCGGTCATCATGCGCTACACGCTGCGCCTGCTGACCCTGGACCAGTTGGCCCGGGCGGCGGGGCTGATCTGCGCGCTCGAGCTGGAGCGGGACCGGGCGCCCGAACGCTACGGTGAGTGGCCGTTCGAGATCGGTCTCTGGGTCGGGAAGGCGGCGACGCCCAACGTGCTCGGCCGCAAGGGCGACGCCAACAGCGCTTCGGCTCGCGCGAAGACGAACCGCTACAAGAAGAAGCCGAAGTACGAGCCGTCCCCCATCCCCCTTGAAGACTGCCCCTGGTGCGGCACGAAGTTCGAGCCCGATTCGTTCTCGCTCGAACCGAACGCGGACGAACCCCGCAACCTGCGGGTGGTGTGCGCCAACTGGGAGTGCGACTTCGCCGGCGACCGCGCCCTGCCCATCGTCGCCGTCGACGAGCCGTTGTACCGCCGCCTGCCCTGCTTCCTGATCGCCACAGTCGACAAGTTTGCGGCGTTGCCGTGGGAAGCGCGGTCGGGCGCGCTCCTCGGCAACGCCGACCGGTTCGACGAACACGGTTTCTACGGCGCCGCCGAACCGGGTCGGGGCCGGCCAATGCCCTCGCCGCTGCCCCCGCCGGACCTGATCGTCCAGGACGAGTTGCACCTGATCGCCGGCCCCCTCGGCTCGATGACCGGGCTCTACGAAACGGCGATCGAAGCGCTCTCGCTTCACCGCTCGAACGGTCGCGCTGCAAGGCCCAAAATCGTCGCCTCCACCGCAACCGCGAGGCAGGCGCAGGACCAAATCCGCGCCCTCTTCGGTCGCTCGATGACCCAGGTCTTTCCGCCGCCGGGCCCGAGCCGTCGTGATTCCTTCTTCGCCCAGGTCAAGCCGCCCACCGAGAGACCCGCTCGTCTCTACGTCGGAATCGCCTCGCCGGGCAGAAACGCGAAGGTCACGATGCGAAGACTCCTGCTGCCGCTCATGGCCGCGGCCGAGAAGGCCTACGTCGACGCTGGAGGCAAGGCGAACAAGAGCAATCCGGCCGATCCGTACATGACCGTCCTGGCCTACTTCAACAGCCTGCGCGAACTCGGCGGCGCGCGCCGGATCGTCGAGGAGGAGGTCCAGAACACGCTTCGAGGCTACGGGGCCAGATTGAGGCTCGGACAGGAGCGGAGGTACTTCCGGGACCGCAAAGCCTCGTTCGACCCCCTGGAGCTGACCTCGCGGGTCTCGACCGCCGCCGTCGCCCGGGCCCGGCGGCGACTCGGCTTGGCGTTCCACGAAGGCGACCGAGTCCACTACGCCCTGGCGACGAACATGATCTCGGTCGGCCTGGACATCCAGCGTCTCGGCCTGATGGTCGTGATGGGACAACCGAAGACGAACGCCGAGTACATCCAGGCCACCAGCCGCGTGGGCCGCGACGACGCGCGACCCGGCCTCGTGATCACGCTGCTCAATGTCCACAAGCCGCGGGACCGCTCCCACTACGAGCGCTTCCGCCACTACCACGAGACGTTCTACCGCTGGGTCGAGGCGGGGAGCGTCACGCCGTTCGCCGCCCGGGCTCTCGACCGCGGGATGGCCGGCGCCTTCGTGGCCCTCGCCCGCCATGCCGATCCGGCGCTGACGCCAACGCGAGGCGTCGAGCGGCTCTCCGAGGTCCGCGCCATGCTCGAACGCCGCCTGATCGAGACCTTCTCCGACCGGCTCCGAAGCCAACCGCTCGCTGACGAAGAGGACCTGGCGGAGAGGCTTCGGAGCGTACAGAACCGGGTCGGCGACTTGCTCGACTCCTGGCAACGGGTGGTCGACAGCTATCGCGAAGTCGGGACCGAAGTGAAATACCAGCAGTACGAGCGGCAGGGTGGAAAACCCCTCCTGCGGGAGATGCTGGACACGGAGTTCGAGTCCGCGCATCACCGGAAGTTCCGCGTGAACCGGTCGCTGCGCGACGTCGAACCTCAGGTGAACCTCTACATCCAGGATCCTGTAGGCGGAGGATCCCGCTGATGGCAAGGAGCCGGAGCAGCAGCACGCCCACGGGCAGCGTCCGACGGAGCCAGGTGATCACGACGTATGGGCCTGGCGCCCTGGTCGACCTTCCGAGCGACTCGGCGATCGTCGGCGGCCTCGACTACTGGCCCAGGACGCACCATCTCGAGGCGATCGACGAACCGCGGCTTGCTGCCCGCCTGCGCGGGCTCGCCGGTGGCAAGCCGCCGGGCCTGTTCGCGCCGCCAGCGGCATCCGACCGTCCGGGCGCCAACTCCCCAGGCATCACGTCGCCCCGCTTTCCAGAGTGGTTCCTGGTGCAGGGCGACGGCGACAGGAGCAGTCCATCCGGGCGCAGGAGCAGGACTCGACGCCTTGTTCACCGCACGGCTCTAGACGACAAACGCAAGTTCGACAAGAGAGCCGTAGTCGCGACCCGGTTCGTCAGAGGCTGCCCCCGCGGCCACGTCGACGACATCGACTGGTACGACTTCGTCCACGGCGGCAAGTCCGGTTGCCGTGGCGAACTCCAACTTGACGAGCAGGGCACCGGCGGCGACCTCTCGAACCTGTTCGTGCGCTGCAGTTGCGGCAAGCGGCGCGGGATGCACGAGGCGAAGGAGATCGAGAACCGGCCGCTCGGGCATTGCACCGGGGCCCGCCCGTGGCTGGGACGCCACGCTAACGAGGACTGCGGAGAGCCAAGCCGTCTGCTCATCCGCACAGCGACGAACGCCTGGTTTCCGCAGGTGGTTACGGTGCTTTCGCTACCGGAGCAGAGAGCGGCTGTCGATCAGGCGGTGGCCGACGTGTGGGACACGCTGCAGGTCGTCAAGACCGTGGACAACCTGACCCTGCTCAAGGGCATCCCGAAGGTCATGGCGGCCCTGCACGGGTTCGACGACGCCGACGTCCTCTCCGCAGTCGAGCGCCGCCGCGGCGGCGCCCTGGAGGACCAGCCGGTGAAGTACGCGGAACTCGACGCGCTGCTCGCGGTCCCGGAGGGCTACGGCGACGACGTGCCGGTCGACCCCGACTTCCACGCGCGGCGTCTTCCGGCGCTCGTGTGGCAGCGGGAGAGCGGTTTCTTCAAGGAACAGATCGAGGCCGTTGTCCAGGTGCACAGGCTGCGCGAGGTGTCGGCGCTCGCCGGCTTCACCCGATTCGAGGCCGCCACTCCCGACATCGATGGCGAGTACGAGACGGATGTCGTCCGAGCGGAGATCGCCTCCGAACCGTCCTGGTTCCCCGCCGTCGAGAACCGCGGCGAGGGCATCTTCCTGCTGCTGAGCGGGGCAGCCGTTTCAAGCTGGCGCCAGAGACCCGAAGTCAAGGACCGTTGCGCGGCTCTCGAGAGCGGCCACCAGCGCTGGGGCGAAGGGCGCCGAACCAACGCGGACAAACGGCCGTTTCCCGGTGGTCCCTATGTCCTTCTGCACACGCTGTCGCACCTGCTGATCCAGTCCCTCGCCCTCCGTTGCGGCTATCCGGCCGCGTCGATCAGGGAGCGCATCTACGTCGACGGCGCAGCGAAACGCTACGGACTCCTGCTGTACACCGCCAGCGCCGACGCCGAGGGAACACTCGGCGGTCTGGTGCAACAGGCCCGCGGCATAAGCGATCATCTCCGCCAGGCGCTGCATATCGGCGCCCTGTGCTCGAACGACCCGGTCTGCGCCCAGCACGTCCCGCATTCGAGCACGGAGAAGCGCTGGCTTCACGGCGCCGCGTGTCACGGCTGCACACTGGTGGCGGAGACATCCTGCGAGATGAGGAACGACTATCTCGACCGGGCGCTCGTTGTCCCGATCATCGGCGAGAACGCCGGTTTCTTCGACCGGGTCGATTGACCCGCTGGCCGGCCATGAACGAGGAAGCCGTCGAGGCGCTGCTCGAACTTCCGGCCCATCTACGGACTTCCCTCGCGAAGGCGCTGGAAACCGGCCTGCTCGACCTGAGCGCCTCGGTCACGGCTCTTCGCGCGAGCATGACGCTGCGCGGCGGCCAGGGGCAGGCGGTGCTGCGCCTGCTTGCCGGATGGCGCCAACTCGGCGTCACCGAGGCTGTCGCCGCCGCGTGGCTGCGAAGCCTGGACCAACTCGCCGGCAGCTTCTCCAGCCCCGACTTCGTCTGGTCCGGGCCTGAGGTTCCGGGGCTTCACTCCCGCGACACCCGCCGCGTCTACGACGAGATCATCGACGCGGCAACCCGGTCGATCTGGGCCAGCACCTACGCCTTCTTCGACGGCCCCCGCGCCTTCAAGACCCTGGCCGAGAAAATGGAGGCGCAGCACGAGCTGGTCGTCACCCTTCTCTTGAACATCGGGCGCAAGCGCGGAGACACGACCGCTGCCGACTCCCTTGTCCGGCGCTTCGCGGAGCGCTTCTGGGAACACGATTGGCCCGGATCGTTGCGGCCCAGCGTGTTCTACGACCCCCGCTCCCTGGACTCGGGAGGCGCCAAGGGTGTTCTTCACGCGAAGGGAGTCGTGGCCGACGAAGAGATCGTCTTCATCACTTCAGCCAACTTCACGGAGGCCGCCCTCGACCGCAACATCGAGATGGGCCTCCTGCACCGTGACCGCCACCTCGCCTTGACTGTGGTCAGGCACTTCCAAGTGCTGATCGACCAGAAGCTGCTCCTGCCGCTACCTATGGCCTAGGCAAGCTACTGGTCCCCACACGCGGACAACCAACCCCTACCGTTAGTCCTCGCTCGAACGAGCCCTCGAACCCACGGGCATGAGCGTACAAATGAGCTCATGCTGGTTCACAACGAAGCAGCGGCGCTCGTACCCCTGGCGTGCGACCACGAGGTCCCTCCCAAAGAGGTCTTTCCACAATGGTCCGAGTCTTGGTGCAGAGGAAGCTCGACCAGTGCTGTCCCACAAACATGGATGAAGTATGGGTCTGGACCGAGTCTTGTCGTATGATTGGTTTTCACAACAAAGCCAATGCCGGCAAGGAGATCCAGACCCATGGCGCACAATAGTACAGTACTCGGTCAGTTCCTCAGGCTGGTGTCGAGACATGAGTTCGACCCGCACCCGGTGTCCGATCCCGCTGCGTCGAGTCGGCTATCGCGACCCCGACACGAAGAAGTTCTACGCGTTCCTGACCAACAACTTCAAGCTCGCCCCGAAGACCATCGCGAACATCTACAAGGAGCGTTGGCAGATCGAGACCTTCTTCAGGTGGATCAAGCAGAACCTGCGCATCAAGAGCTTCGTCGGCACTTCGCGCAATGCCGTCATGACGCAGATCTGGATCGCGATGTGCGTGCATCTCCTGCTCGCCTACCTGAAGTTCGTCAACAAGATGTCCTGGACCATGAGCGAAATCCTCCGCCTCCTGCAACTCAACCTGTTCGCGCGAAGACCGCTCCTGGACCTGTTCGAACCCCGAAGCGGACCCCCTGATCACAGAAACGCACAGACTCAACTCGCACTGCGCTGAAGTTTGTGGGACAGCACTGAAGCTCGACCGACTGTGCTTTCCCGAACTTCACCGGCCGCCAGAACGGCCACTTCTTCCCGATGGAGACAGAGGAAGGCAAGTCAGCCAACCGACGGTAATGGCCTTCTGAGCCCCCATGCGGCAAGATCACACAGGCCTTTCCCAACTTCACCATCCAGCAGAACGGCTCTACTGTGTTGTTCATCAGGATCAGGTTCTCAGGTAGTGCCGTTTCAGGGAACTCACCGAGAATCCGGGGGGAGTCATCAAGTGCCCCGTTTAAGATCTGATGCCTTATTGGAACGACCGAGGCACTCGCGGCATACCTGTTGCCACTCACACCCAGCAGCGAGAACACCATGAGGTATGCGGAGCGCAGCCAACTCGCTCGCACACGATCCCAATCCGGTTCAATCTTCCGTATCGCGATCCCCTTGCTCAAGTCCCAACCGGGCTCCTTCCTAAACTCAGCTGCGACTACAACGTCGTGGCCTGGTAGATCGCTGAGCAGTTGTTGTGCCGCGGGGTTTCTGGCAAGGCTGCTGCCAGCACCTCGGAAGCCTTCGGGCCGGAAGTACGTAGTGCGCTTGATTCCGCAAACCTCGAGCAGGACCCTCACGCCATGGCCTGCCGACTGCTCCTCCCCGATACGGTGGGCCAACGCAGCGGCTTGATCTAGACTGCTTCCGGCACTCCGATTGCAACTTGTGCAGGTCAGGCACATCTCCACACCGCCCAGCGTCTTGGGCGGAGCGTGTTCCAGAGTGACCTCGCGACCCTTCTTGACCCCCTCTCTCGAAAACGGCTCGAGACAAATCGGACATCGAGTGTTCCCGCGATCGAAGAACCTCAACCGCCTTTCACGGCCCTTCCTCCTCATAGGGCCTCCCGCTACCCCTCTCTGCCAACGTACGTGACACAGCGGCCATCCCGTTGAATAGTGGAGGGCACACGTTGGCAAGGAGGATCAATGTCAAGACGAGAGCAGAGGTTTGGCGGCGGCTCGGAGCTCCCGGCCGCGGGGGTTGAGGAGCGTAGCGACGAGGCCCCCGCGGCCGGCGCGGCGCCCGCCGGGGCGGTTCCCGACCCGGAAGTGCTGGCGAGACCGACCAGGCGGCAGTTCACGGCGGAGTACCGGCTGCGGATTCTGGAGGAAGCGGACCGATGCACGGACCGCGGCGAGGTGGGTCGGCTGCTGCGGCGAGAGGGTCTGTACAGCTCCCATCTGGCCAACTGGCGCAAGGCGCGGCGAGAGGGCGCGCTTTCCGGTCTGAGGCCGAAGAAGCGGGGCCGCAAGCCGAACGAGGCCAACCCTCTGATGCCGAAGGTGAAGCGGCTGGAAGCGAAGGTCAAGCGTCTCGAGAGGGAAGTCGCCGCCGCGCACACGATCCTGGACGTCCAGGGAAAAGTTGCAGGGCTGCTGGGATTCAGCCTCGAAGACGGGAAGGACTGCTGATGGCGGCAAGGTCCCTGGCCCGGCAGGTCGGCATCGCGCCGGCGTGCCGGGCGCTGGGCGTGTCGCGATCGACCTTCTATCGTCGTGCGAGGCCCGCTCCCGGGCGACGGCAGCCCCGCCCCACGCCTGCCCGGGCACTGAGCCAGATCGAGCGGAAACGGGTCGAGGCCACGCTTGCGTCGCCGCGTTTCGTCGATCGTTCGCCGGGAGAAGTGGTGGCCACCCTGCTCGACGAGGGCCGCTACCTGTGCTCGGAGCGCACGATGTACCGCATCCTCGAAGCGAACCACCCCGTGAGGGACCGCCGCAATCAGCGCGTCCATCCGTCGTACGCCAAGCCGGAGCTAGTCGCTGTCGCGCCCAACCAGGTCTGGTCGTGGGACATCACCAGGCTGCTCGGACCGCAGACCTGGACCTACTACTACCTCTACGTCCTGCTTGACCTCTTCAGCCGCTACGCGGTCGGCTGGATGGTCGCCGACCGCGAGAACTCCGCGCTCGCCCAAAGGCTCATCGAGGAGACCTGCCTCAAGCACGGCGTCAAGCCCCATGTCCTGATCCTGCATTCCGATCGAGGCGCCCCCATGACCAGCCAGGGTACCGCCCAACTGCTCGCCCGCCTCGGCGTGAACCGGTCCCTGGGCCGCCCGCGGGTCAGCGACGACAACCCCTACTCCGAAGCACAGTTCAAGACCCTCAAGTACCACCCCGACTTCCCCAGCCGCTTCCCCAACCAGGACGCCGCGACCGACTACTGCAGGTCCTTCTTCCCCTGGTACAACACGGAACACCGCCATGCCGGCATCGCCATGCTGACCCCCGAGACCGTCCACTACGGCCGGGCGCAAGCCGTGATCGAGCAGCGCCAACGCACGCTGAGCGCCGCCTGGGAAAGCTCCCCCGAACGATTCGTCGGCGGCCAACCGATGCACACGCCACTGCCCCAGGCCGTCTGGATCAACAAGCCCGACAACAAGACTGCAGAGACGACTCAGTAAATCCAGAACCCCGCTGTATCAATGTCGTTGACAGGTTCCGCTACCTGCCCATGCCGCGAACGCCGGGGACGAGGCTTGACTGACCTGTTCGGGGCATCACCGAGGGGTTTCTCCACCACCCGCCAGTGGCACCAACCCGGACCCAAGAATCGTCCGATCCCGGGTAACCAACGGCACGTCGTGGACGATGCTGGTCGCGGCGATCAGTTCGTCTGCTGGATCACTTCTGAAGTCGAGCTGACAACTGGCGCGACAGACCTCTACCGTCAGCGGCCACGTATGGATCTGGCGCAGCGTCCTCCCGATCCGACGGTCGTCGAAGTCAAACTCGATGCGACCCAACTGAGCGAGCTTGGCCAACTCCCAGAGAACGATCGCCGAGATGCTCCAGCGGTCGCCCGCCAGGATCCGACGCTCCGAGGGCTTCAGGGTTCCTTCAAGCGCGTCAATCAGGATGTGGGTATCAAGATTCAGCATCCCACTTGACCCCGGTACTCATCGTGTCGCCCACGATCCGGAGCTTCCCGCGCAAACTACCGATCAGGTGCTCCGACGTGCCCACGATCGGAATCAACTTCGCCACGGGCCGCCCATGTTTCGTGATCACGATGCCCTCGGGCCCCACCTGATCGAGGATCGCGAGGCACTGTTCCTTGAACTGGGCGGCGCCCAACGTACGACTCATCGTCACCTCCTGGCGGTTCTTCGGCAGGCCCAAGTCGAGGGCCTGAAACGGTCAGACTATACGACCAGACAGAAAAAGTGTCCAGTTGTGGCGAAGGTACTCAATCGTGTTCGGCCCCCGCCGCCCCTACTCCACGATCGCCTGGTAGGTCAGCACCTCCATCGTGGGACGCAGCGGATAGGTGCCGGTGGGCAGCAACTGGGTCAGCACGATGCCGACGAGTTCGTGCTTGGGGTCGACCCAGAAGTCGGTCGAGGCGGCGCCGCCCCAGCCGTAGGCGCCGGCGGAGGCCGGCAGTCCGGTGAGCCCGGTGTCGGTGACCGAGTAGCCGCCCAGGCCGTAGCCCATGCCCTCGCTCATCCCCATGTCGAGGTTCAGGCTGGACATCGGCGACGGTCCGTACGCCGAACCGAGGTGGTTGTCCATCATCAGCGCCACGGTCCGGGGTCCGAGCACCCGGCCACCGTCGAGTTCGCCGCCGTTCGCCAGCATCTGGGCGAACCGCAGGTAGTCGCCGGCGGTGGAAACCAGGCCGGAGCCTCCCATCTCGACCTTGGGCGGCTTCCGGTAGGCGCTGATCTGGGGATCGTCGACTACCGTCATGCCGCCCTCCGGCGTGGGCACGTAGTTGACGGCGAAGCGATGGATCTTCTCGTCAGGGACGTAGAAGTCCGTATCGACCATTCCGAGCGGATCGAAGATGCGCTCCTTCAGGAACTCCCGGAAGGTCTGGCCGGACACGACCTCGATCACGCGGCCCGCCACCTCCAGGCCCAGGCTGTAGTTCCAGGCGGTACCGGGATGGACCAGGAGCGGCTGCGCCGCGAGGTCGCGGACGTAGTGCGCGAGGTCGTCATGGGGCGCCGCGTCCGCCGAGCCCTCGAGCCCCTGCGCGGTGTAGCCAGCGGCCACGGGGCTGGGGATGAAGGAGTAGGTCAGCCCCGAGGTGTGGGTCATCAGATCGCGGACGACGATCGGACGCCGCGCCGGTTCGGTCTTCATGTCGTCGCCCTCGCCCGAGACGTAGACGCGCATGTCGGCGAACTCCGGCAGAATCTGGGAGACCGGCGTCGACAGCAGCAGGCGCCCCTCCTCCCACAGGATCATGAGGCCCGCCGACGCGATCGGCTTGGTCATCGAGTACATGCGGAAGATCGTGTCCTCGGTCATCGGCTCGCCGCTTCCGACGTTCTGGTGCCCGCTGGCATTGAAGTGGACGACCTTGCCGCCACGCGCGACCACGGTGATCACGCCGGAGAGCTTGCCGTCCGCCGAGTAGCGCTCGAACGCCGGCCCGATCCGGTCCAGCCGCTCGCTCGACATGCCGGCGCTCTCGGGGACGGCGCGCGGCAGGCCGGCGAAGGTCTCGCCGCCGGCGCCGACGCCGGCGCCGCTTTCACGAACACACGCCGGGAGGAGGACGAGACAGAGTGCGACGATGGAGAACGGTCTCTGGCGCATGGGAACCCTCCCGGTTGAACGCGTTGTGTGCTCAGCCGGCGCCGAGCAGCCAGGACTCGTCGAAGCTCACGTGCTTGATGCTCTTGCCCTGGCCGCCGTCGTCGAGCGCGCCGGCGACGTGGTAGCTGTAGGTGACGTGGATGCGGCCGTCCCGGGCCTGCATGACCGACGGGTAGTGATAGCGGCCGACACCCTTCTCCTCGCGCTCGATGTAGCGCCGGCGCCTGAACGTCCGGCCCTCGTCCTCCGAGACGGACACGGCGAGCTGGTACCGGCCGTCGGGGATGTCGTTGTGGACGACGATCCAGCGGCCGCTCGCGAGCTTCAGCACCTCGAGTCCGGCGCCGGTCTCGACCAGGTCGGGATGGTCGCGGGCGATGGACCAGGTGACACCCAGGTCGTTCGACTCGGCGACGTGGGCCCGCTTCGGCGGCGGTCCGTTGTCGCGCATGAAGGCGACCAGGGCGCCGTCGCGGCGCAGAGCGAACGCCGGCTGGATGTTGCCGCCGCCGATGATCGGCTCACTCATCGTCCAACTGTGACCGCCGTCGTCGCTGTAGGTCGCGGAGGCGAAACTGAAGCCGTCGGAGTAGAGCCCAACCAGCAGGCGCTGACCGCCTGAGGGCAGGGGCAGGACGACCGGGTGGGCGCGCGTGAACCAGCCGAGCCGCCGGGTCAGCTTGTCCGCGGCCTGTTCCAGGTTGTGCGCCGCCCAGCGCCGGACCGCCTCGGGCGCGGCCGGGTCCGTGGCGCCGGTGAAGCCCAGGCTGCGGAAGTACTCGTCGGTCCGGCTCGCCACGAGATCGTGGAAACCGTCGCCGGGCTTCATGTGCAGCACGTCCTGCCACTGCCAGACCGGCGGCCCGGCCCCCTCGAAGTCGGTCGAGACCTTGTACTTCATCAGGGCGCTTTCCCAGAGATTCGCCTGGATCGTGGGCCAGAACAGCCACAGCCGGTGGCCGCCGGCGCTCACGGGCGCCAGCAGCAGGGTGGAGTTCGTGTCCGGGAAGCCGGGCGTGTCGGCGAGCAGGAAGGGCGCGCTCCAGGTCGTCGCGCCGGCGCTCATGCGGGCGCCCAGGATGCGCACGTCGTCGGCGGTCCGCTCGCCCGAACCGTGGAACCAGGCCACCAGCAGGTCGCCGTTGGGCAGCTCGACCAGGGAAGAGCCATGGTTGTGCCAGTGCTCTGGAGGGAAGATCAGCTCCCCCACCGGCCCCGCGGGTTCGCGGGGGTCGAAGTGGGGCGCCAGCAGGTCGGTCCACAGCCGGTAGCCGTCGTCGCTCAAGTGCAGACCGTCGGCAACGAAGAGCTCCGGCCGCGGCCGGCCGTCGTCGCCGATCATCGGCGCATCGATGTCGAGGAAGGTCAGGCGCGGCTCTCCTTCCGCCGATGCCTCGATCAGCGCGTTGGCGGACCGCATCTCGGGGGCGAGCTGCCAGCGCGCCAGGCTCGGCTTGATCGCCACGTAGATGAGCCGGGCCTCGGGCAACTTCGCCCACACCCGGCGGCTCAGCTCGGCGAAGTCCGCGGCAACGGCCTGGGCCGGCTTGCCGGCCGCGATGTCGTTGTCGCCGGCGTAGAACACGATGGTCGACGGGCGGTGCGGCCAGACGATGCGTTCCAGGTAGTGCAGGGAGTCGGCGATCTGCGAGCCGCCGAAGCCGCGGTTGGTGGCCCGGAGTCCCGGGAAGCGGCTCGCGGGGAACCAGCGCTCCAGGTCCCAGAACCGGATGCTCGACGAACCCAGGAACATGGCGCCGCCCGGCTGCGGCGGCTGCTCGCGGTCCTGTGCCTCGAAGGCTTCGATCGCCGGTTCCCAGCGTTCTGAGCCCTGGTGGCCGGCGGCCGGCAGGGTTGCGAGGATCGCAATCGACGCGATGACGACGACCAGCCGGATGCCGGCCAGAAGGCCGGCGCACCCAGTGGACGGACGGCCGCTGTTCCACCCACCGGACATCACCTCAGTACCCACGCCGGCTACTCGGCAGCCAGGGAGACACGAATGATCTCCTCGTCGTTGCGCGCGATGATGTGGCGGTTGGCGTATGCCGGATGGGACCAGTTGACCATCGCGTCGTAGAAGCGCCGCGGCCCGAAGCCGGACCGCGCGGTCGGCTCGATCAGCTTGACGCGGTCGATCTCCTCGTACCCTTCGCGCGAGAAGCGGGCGATGATCAGGTCGCCGATGTCGTTGTTCACGAACCAGCGGTCGCCGTGTTTGACCATGAAGGCGGCGCCCCAGCGGCCCTGGCGGGTCATCTTGTCGCTCTCCCACAGCCGCGAACCGTCCGAGGCGTCGAGGCCGCGCAACTGGCCGTAGCTGCAGACGCCGTAGATCGTGTCGCCTTCGAGGATCGGCGTCGTGATCAGCGCGTGAAGCCCCTCCGTCTCCTCCGGCATCTCGCTGCGGCTCTTGCCGCGCCACAGCTCTGTAACCTCGGGCTTGTCCTCGGCCAGTTCGAGCAACAGGGAGCCGCGGTAGAACTGGCTGAACAGGAGCCGGTTGCCGTCGATCACGGGGGTCGTCACGGTCATCCCGGAGGCGACCTCCCAGGGCACGGTCCAGTAGACCTCGCCAGTTGCCGGATCGAGCGAGTTGACCGCCTGCGGCTCCCAGACGATGAGCTGCTCCACGCCGCCGCCTTCGAAGACCATCGGCTGGCCGTAGCCCATCTCCCAGTCCGACGACAGCGACCGCCAGACCTCCTCGCCCGTGTGCTTGTTGAAGGCCATCACCTTGCCGTTCGGCTCGGCGCCCACGATCTGGATCAGCAGGTCGCCGTGCACCAGCGGCGAACTGGAGAAGCCCCAGATCGTGATGCTGGCGTCGCCCTGCTCCACCGAGTCGTAGCTCCAGATCACGTCGCCCGTCTCCGCATTCAGCGCGAACAGGTGCCCGACCCCGCCCATGACGTAGACGCGGTCGCCGTCGACGGCCGGTGTGGAACGCGGGCCGATCGCGTAGCTCTGCTGGAGCGCTGAGTAGTTCGCGTCCCACTCGTGGCGCCAGAGCACCTCGCCGGTCTCCTCGTCGAGCGCCAGCACGCGTTCCTTGCCTTCGATGCCGCGCGACCCTTCGATGCGCCGCCAGTCGGTGACAAACACCCGGCCGTCCGCGACCACCGGCCCCGAGTAGCCGCCGTTGATTGGTACCCGCCAGACGACCTCGAGGCCGTCCTCCGGGAACTGCTCCAGGATGCCGTCCTCCTGCCACACGCCGGAGCGGTCGGCGCCCCGCCACTGTGGCCAGTCGTCGGCCGTGGCCGGCACGGTCAACGTCAACCCCAGCACGATGCCGAAGGTGCGAATCGCTAAGGCTTGCACGAATACTCCTAGATGTCGTAGTACAGCGCGAACTCGTGCGGATGCGGCCTGAGGGCCATCTCCTGACACTCGTTCTCGCGCTTGTACGCGATGTGGTTCTCGATCACGTCCTCGTCGAACACGCCGCCTGCGGTCAGGAAGTCGTGGTCGTCTTCGAGCGCGTCGAGCGCCGCATCCAGCGTCGCCGGCGTGGTCGGAACGCCCTGGCTCTCCTCCGGCGACAGGTCGTAGATGTCGACGTCCAGCGAACTGCCCGGATCGATCTCGTTCTGGATGCCGTCGAGCGTGGCCATGAGCAACGCCGCGAAGGCGAGGTAGGGGTTGCAGCTTGGATCGGGGCAACGGAACTCGACCCGCTTGGCCTTCGGCGACGGCGAGTACATGGGGATCCGCACCGCGGCACTCCGATTGCGCTGCGAGTACACCAGGTTCACCGGCGCCTCGAAGCCCGGCACCAGCCGCTTGTAGCTGTTCGTGGTCGGGTTGGTGAAGGCGAGCAGCGCCGGCGCGTGCTTGAGCAGGCCGCCGATCGCGTGCATCGCCATGTCGGACAGGCCCGCGTAGCCGTCACCCGCGAACAGGGGGACGCCACCCTTCCAGAGCGAGATGTGCGTGTGCATGCCGCTGCCGTTGTCCTCGAACAGGGGCTTCGGCATGAAGGTGACCGTCCTGCCGTGCTTGGCGGCCGTGTTCTTGATGATGTACTTGTAGAGCATCATCGCGTCCGCGGTTTCCACCAGCGGCCCGAAGTGCAGATCGATCTCGGCCTGACCGCCGGTGCCGACCTCGTGGTGCTGGCACTCGACGTGGAGTCCGACATCTTCGAGGGTCAGCAGCATCTCGCTGCGCAGATCCTGGTGCTTGTCGGTCGGCGGCACCGGGAAGTAGCCCTCCTTGTACCGCGGCTTGTAGCCCAGGTTCGGCCCCTCGTCCGCGCCGCTGTTCCAGCGACCTTCGATCGAGTCGACCTCGTAGAATCCGAAGTTCGGGCCGCCGTCGAAGCGCACGTCGTCGAAGATGAAGAACTCGGCCTCGGGGCCGAAGTAGGCGGTGTCGGCAAGGCCCGTCGACTGAAGATAGGCCTCGGCGGCCTTGGCCACGCCCCGCGGATCGCGGCGGTAGCTCTCACGGGTGATCGGATCGACGATGTTGCACGTCATGACCAGCGTCTTGTGCTCGAAGTACGGGTCGATGAACGCCGTGCTGGGGTCGGGAACGACCAGCATGTCCGACTCGTTGATCACCTGCCAACCGCGGATGCTCGAACCGTCGAATCCGAGCCCATCCTCGAACGTGCTCTCGTCGACCTCGCGGGCGGGCACCGAGAAGTGCTGCCAGAGACCGGGGAAGTCGGTGAACCTGAAATCGACGATCTGGACGCCTTCGTCCCGGATCCGTCCAATGATCGACTGGGGGCTAGCGTCTGCCATGAAGTCCTCCTTTGCTTGTCCATACCGCGGTGAAGCCGCGCCGAACCGATGTAGTCGAGCCGCCGACTCGACCTGTTTCTGCATGCACGAAAGCGCTTTGGCCGCCTGTTTATCAGCGAGTCCATCAACTGGCAACCCACAGCGCCGCCCACCCTCCTAGCCCGGCTCCAGCCGACCGAGCACCTCTGTGTCCTCGCGCCATCCCGGGTGGGCCCTGACCTGCAACTCCAGGTACACCCGCCGCTTCAGGAAGTCCTCCAGGTCCCGGCGGGCCGCGGTGCCGATCTCCTTGATCCGTTTGCCGCCGCGACCGATCACGATGCCCTTGTGGCTGTCCCGGTCGACCAGGATGTGCGCGAGCAGGTCCGTCCGCTTGTCGCCGTCCTCCCAGCCTTCGATGACCACGGCGGTCGTGAAGGGCAGTTCGTCCCGCGTCTGCTCGAGCACCTTCTCTCGAATCAGCTCCGCCACCAGGAAGCGTTCCGTGTGCACGGTCAGAATCTCCAGATCGTGCTGCGGCTCGCCCACCGGAAGGCGCTGCCAGAGGATCTCCAGGACCTGTTCCACGCCGTCCCCGGTGAGCGCCGAGATGGGCACGATCTCCTCGAACACGCCGGGGCCGGCATACCGCTCGATCTCGGGCAACAGCCGGTGTTTCTTGACCTGGTCGATCTTGTTCAGCAGGCACAGCATCGGACGTTCCGGTCCGGCTGCCGCCGCGGCGCCGACGAGATCGAGGGCGTAGGCCTCGCCCTTGCCGAACGGAACCGCCACGTCGCGGATCAGGCATACGACGTCGGCCTCGTTGAGTGCCGCGGAGGCGGCGTGGACCATGCTGCGGTTCAACCGGTGCAGGGGCCGGTGCAGGCCGGGCGTGTCGTGGAACACCATCTGGCCGCGTTCCGTGGTCAGGATGCCGATCAATCGGTGGCGGGTGGTCTGCGGCTTGTCGGAGACGATCGCCAGCTTCTCGCCCAGCATCCGGTTCATCAGCGTCGACTTGCCCGCGTTCGGACGGCCCACGAACGCCACCGTTCCGGTCTTGTACGGCCCCACGAAGTGCGCCCGCAGCCGCTGCTCCAGGGCCTCCATCTCGCCGTCGTCCGTCTCGTGGTCATAGCCAAGGCAGTGGAGGATTCCGTGCAGTGTCAGCACCTGGAGTTCCCGCTCGACGGCGGCGCGGCCACGCGCCAGGGCCGTCTCCACCGAGATCACGACATCGCCCAGGTGCCGCCCCTCCGGGGTCGTCTCGCCGGGAAACGAGAGCACGTCGGTCGACGCATCGATCGCCCGGTAGCGGTGGTTCAGCTCCCGGATTTCGTCGTCGCCTGTGAGGCGCAGGGTCAGCGTGGCCAGGTCGTCCGGCGCAAGTTCCGCGACCACATCGTGAGCGACCCGGCGGAGACCGGGCAACAGGGCCTGGCACCTGGCCTCCACGGTGGCCGCAACCTGCAGATCGATGGTCGCCACGTTCGGTCAGTCGGACTGTCCGCTCCCCGCGCCGCCCGCTGCTCCGCCGGGAAGAACCCGTAGAGAACCGCGACTCTCGGGCTTCAAGTCGAACCCCGGATACTCCACCCGGTGGTGGTGGATCGTCTTCAGGACGTTCTGCACGGTGTAGCTCAGCCGGCGCAGGTCGGAGAGGGTCAGGTCGGTCTGATCCAACTGACCATCCTCGACAATGTCGTCCAACAGACGCGTGACCAGCCCCTGGATCGACTCTTCGGAGAAGTCCTTGAGGGTGCGGCTCGCGGCCTCGACCGTATCGGCGACCATCAGCACGCCCATCGTCTTGTTCTGGGGCATGGGGCCCATGTACCGGTACTGGTGCTCGCTGATCGTTTGGCCCGGCTCCGCCCGCTTCTTCGCCCGGTCGAGGAAGTAGCTGAGGGTGCGCGTGCCGTGGTGCTGTTCGATCGCGTCCACGATCGGCTGCGGCAGACCCTGCTCCCGCGCCAGGCGGACGCCCTCCTTCACATGATCGACGAGGATCAGCGCCGACATCGACGGCGCGAGGTTGTCGTGCGGGTTGTCTCCCTCGCGCTGGTTCTCCACGAAGTACTGCGGCCGCAGCACCTTGCCGACGTCGTGGTAGAGGCCTCCCACATACGCCAGCGTCGGGTTCCCGCCCACCGCCTCGCAGCCCGCCTTGGCCAGATTGGCGACCATCAGCGAGTGCTGGAAGGTGCCGGGCGCCTCGAAGGCAACGCGCTGAAGGAGCGGCAGATTCGTGTCGGAAAGCTCCATCAGCTTCATGTCCGTGGTCAGGAACAACGCCGCCTCGAACACGGGGATCGCGAAGCCGACCGCGGCCGCGACCAGCAGGCCGCCGAGGAGTGCGCAGAGCAGTTCGAAGCCCCAGCCGGTGAACGTGGCGCCGTTCTGGTCCAGCAGGGTCAGCACGGTCACCGAAGCCATGTTGACGAGTCCGACCAGCAGGCCCGCCCGAATCACCGCGGACCGCTGCTTCAGTTGATCGAGCGCGAACACGGCGGCGAGGCTGCCGGTCAGCGCGTAGAGCATCGTGCCGCCCGCCAACCCAAGCTGCGAGGAGGTTGCCTCCGACCATCCGAGACGCCCCACCAGCACGGAGAAGACCAGGCCGGCTAGCAACCCGGCGCCGCGGCCGTAGAGCACGGACACCAGCAGCGCGACCGCGGCGAACGGAATCGTGAACCCGTAGCTCCGCGCGGAGCTGAGCGCCTCGATCTCGAAGGAGGCGGCGAGCGCGTCGGCGACCACGAAGCCAAAGCGGGTCGCCAGGAGCCCCAGGATCAGCAGCAGCACGACGCCGCCGAAGGCGCGGGCCTCGACGGTGACCAACTGCTTGCGCCGGAACGCGGTCCACAGGAACGCCACCGCCAGCCCCAGCAGCAGCGCCGACGCGAGCGGCGATCGGAGCAGCGTCAGCGCCCCCTCGTTGCCCGTCATCTCCCGCAACAGACTGATGGCCTCCTGGTCGACCACGGCGCCCTTGCGCACGATGACCTGGCCCGCCCGGATCTGGTTGGACACCAGACCGACCCCCTCCGCGGCCGCGTTCCGGCGCTCCTGGGTCTCGTTCAGGTTCAGGTAGAAGTTCGGGGTCAGGTTGACCATCAGGAAGTCGACGACCGTGTTCCGGTCGGCGCGGGACCAACCCTCCCACCGGCCGACCTCCGCTTCCAGGTAGCTCTCCACGTCGTCCGGGTACCCGCGGTAACCGAAGAGGTCGAACTGGTCCGACTCCTCCCCGGTCTGCAGGTTGCGCTCCGTCACCCCTTCGAGCCGGTTCTGGAGCAGGGTCTCCTTGTTCTCCACGATCCCGCCCCGAAGCAGGAACCCGACCAGGCGAACGAGGCGTTCCTCGAGATCCGCGCCTCCGTCCTGTTCGCCGATGCGGGCGACAAGCAGGTCCGCGTGGCCTTCGTCGACCCGTAGATCGCTGCCCTCCCTCAGTCGCCGCAACCGCTCGGAAGCGACTTCCTCCTCCGGCAGAAGCTCGGCCACCTCGTCGAACCCCCGCCCGATCTCGAACAGCCGCCCGATCCGGCCCTCGACCTCCTCGGCCAGGGCGGCGTCGAAGTCGTACAGCGGCCGGACGTCGGAACGGGCCCGCCGCTTCAGTTCCTCCGATGTCGCCTCGTCCAGGATCAGAACGTCGCGCGTCGCGTGATAGTCGCGGTTCGCGATGTCTCCCTCGCTCAGATCCGGACCGAAGAAGAAGCCGGCCGGGGCCATGATCCAGGCGCCGGCCAGCACCAGGAACACGACCCAGACGATGTCGAGCTCCAGCAACCAGTGCCACAGGCCGGCGACGGTCAGCCGTTCGCCGTGGCGCCGGAACATGCTGCGCCGCAGCCGCTTGCGAGCCTCCCGCCGACGCCCGGTCCGGCGTCGCCGGGTTGTCTTCGCCGACGGGCTCACCGAGCCTCCTGCCGCCCCGAGTCGGGACCGAAACGAGCCTCCCAGCGGTCATAGGCGCCGACAACCCGCTGTACGAGTTCGTGGCGGACCACGTCGGACCGCCCGAAGCCCACGAATGCAATGCCCTCCTCGTCGCGAAGCACCTCGAGTGCGTGCTTCAGCCCCGACTGCTGGCCGGGCGGGAGGTCGACCTGCGTGATGTCGCCGTTGACCACCGCCTTCGAGTTGAAGCCGATGCGGGTCAGGAACATCTTCATCTGCTCCGGCGTCGTGTTCTGCGCCTCGTCGAGGATGATGAAGCTGTCGTTGAGCGAGCGACCCCTCATGAAGGCGAGCGGCGCCACCTCGATCACCTCGCGTTCCATCATCCGCGACACCTTGTCGAAGCCGATAATGTCGTAGAGAGCATCGTAGAGCGGCCGCAGGTAGGGATTCACCTTCTCCGCCAGGTCGCCGGGCAGAAACCCGAGCTTCTCGCCCGCTTCGACCGCCGGCCGGGCCAGCACAATGCGCCGGACCTTTTCCTGCTTGAGCTCGGAAGCCGCCACCGCCACCGCCAGGTAGGTCTTGCCCGTGCCCGCCGGCCCGGTCGAGATGACCAGATCGTGGTCCAGCATAGCGCGCAGGTAGCGCTTCTGGTTCAGGCTCCGAGGAACGACGAGGCGATGCGAGGCCTGGATCAACGCCCCGGTCTTGAAGAAGTCGACCAGCGAGGCCGCCGGCTCCTCGGCCACCACGCGCAGCGCGGTCGCCAGATCGCCGCCGCTCAGACGGCGGCCACTCGCGGCCAGCGCGCCGAGATCGGTGAGCAGGCGCTCCGCCTGGCCCACCGCCTTCGCCGTACCCTGGATCTGAACCGCCGATCCGCGCACGCCGAGGGTCACCTGAAGCGCCTTCTCGACCCGCCGCAGGTTCTCGTCGTTGGCGCCGCAGATCGCCTGCACCGACCCCTCGGGCAGGATCAACTGCGCTCTGGCCTGCGCCGGTTCAGCGGTAGTCAAAGAACCCCTTGCCGGTCTTGCGTCCCAGGCGCCCGGCCTGGACCATCTGCTTGAGCAGTGTCGGCGGGGCGAAGCGGGTCTCCCGGTACTCGTCGAACATGATGTTGGCGACGTAGTACATCGTGTCCAGGCCGATGAAATCGCACAGGGTGAACGGCCCCATTGGATAGCCGCAGCCGAGCTTCATCGCGGTGTCGATGTCCGAAAGAGAGCCGATGCCGTTCTCATAGGCGCGGATTGCATCGAGCAGGTAAGGAACCAGCAGCCGGTTGACGATGAAACCGGAGTTGTCCTTGCACCCAACCGGCGTCTTTCCGATCCTCTCGGCGAGACGCCAGCAGGCGTCATACGCCTCGTCCGACGTCATCAGGGTGCGAACGACCTCAACCAGCCGCATCGCCGGCACCGGATTGAAGAAGTGGAGCCCCACGAACCGGTCCGGCCTCGACGTAGAAGCGGCGAGTTGCGTCAGGGTCAGCGAAGACGTGTTGCTGGCGAAGATCGTGTCGTCACCGACCATGTCGTCCAGAGCGACGAACAGCTCGCGCTTCGTCTCCAGGTCCTCGACGATCGCCTCGACGACCAGATCGCAACCGGCAAGATCCGCAAGGTCGACCGTGCCGGACAGGTTCGAGATCGCCCGGTCGTGCTCCTCGGCGTCGATACGCCGCTTCTCCAGACTCTTGGCCAGGGACGCGTGCACCGCGCCGAGCCCGGCATCGAGCACTTCCTGGTTGATCTCCCTGACCGTGACCGGGATGCCGGCCCGCGAACAGATCTCTGCAATGCCCCGGCCCATGAAACCGCAGCCGACGATGCCAACGCTTTGCACTTCCATCGAACTCTCTTCTCGCTTCCTCTTGTAGATCCGCGGCGTCAGCCGCCCTGGTTCCGGGGCGGAACCTTAGCAACGGTTACCTCGATCCTCCGCTGCCCCGGTTCCCGACCGACCTCCAACCGAACCTCCATCGCCGGCACGGGGTACGGCAGGCGGTCGGCCCACTCGACGACCTTGACGCCGTCCCCCGCCAACAACTCCTCCAACCCGATCCCCTCGACCTCCTCCGGCTGCAGTCGATAGAGGTCGACATGGACCAGACGCGCCGGGCCGCGGTCGTGCTCGTGAATCAGCGTGAAGGTCGGCGACTGGATCTGCCACGCGTCGAGCCCCAGGCCCTCGGCTATACCCTGGGTCAGGACCGTCTTGCCGGAACCCAGGTCGCCGAACAGGAGTGCGATGCCATCCGGCCTCAGCCGTTCGGCGAGCTCGACCCCCAACCTCCGGGTCTCGTCGGCGCTCCCGGTGCGAAAGATCATGGCTCGAACCTGCCGCATCTGTGGGAGATGTCGGCGCTCCTGGCGCGGCCCTTCATGGCTCGACCAGCGACTTGAACGCCGATCCGAGTTCATCGACCAGGTCGGAGGCGGCCATCGACGTCTCACCCCAGGTTGCGGCGGCCAGATCACCCGCCAGCCCATGAACGAAAACGCCCATCCTCGCCGCGGAAGGCGGTTCCAATCCCTGGGCCAGAAGCGCCGCGATCACCCCCGTCAGCACGTCGCCACTGCCTCCCGACGCCATGCCGGGGTTGCCGGTCGGGTTCACCCAGGTGCCCAGGACGGGGTCGGAGATCAGCGTCTGGCGACCCTTGAGGACGACCACCGCCCCGGTCTCGCGAGCAGCCCGCCGCGCATGCCCCCAGCGGTCGTTCACGACGGCATCGGTCGCGACGCCCAACAGGCGCGCCAGCTCGCCCGGATGGGGCGTGATCACGAGATGCGTGTCGCGCGCCCGGAGCGCCGTCGCGTCGCCGGCGAAAGCGGAGATGCCGTCCGCGTCGAGGACGACCGGGGCCGTACTCCGGGCCAGCACCTGCCGGGCAAGAACGCGGGCATCGTCGCTCAGGCCGAGACCCGGGCCCAGCGCCAACGCGCCTGACGAGGCGCGCTCGACGATCGCCTGCAGCAACGGCTCCACCGCGTCCCGCGACCAGCCGCCCCGCTCCGAGGGCAGGCCCAGGGTCATCGACTCGATCGAACCGGCGTCGACCACAAGGGCGAGGTGCTCCGGCACAGCCGCCGTGACCAGGCCGGCGCCGCTCCGGACAGCGGCGCGCGCCGCCAGGACCACGGCCCCGCTGTAGCCGCTCGCTCCGCCGGCAACGATGACGTGACCGAACGTTCCCTTGTGGCCATCGAGCGGACGCGTTCCGAGGCGGCCCATCAGTTCCTCCCGCCGCGACTGGTAGAGCGCATCGGGCCCCGGGGGCGGTTCCGTCAGCGGCACACCGAGATCGCCGATCCGGAGCCGGCCGCCAGCGTCGGAGGCCGGCGCCAACACGTTCGCAACCTTGGGGAAGCCCAGAGCCACGGTGAGATCGGCGACGACGTGGGGCCCAGGCGGCACGGCCGCGGAGGCGTCGAGTCCGGTCGGCAGATCGACCGAGACCAGTGGAACGTCTCCCCGTTGCTTGCACAGCCAGTCGACCCAGCAGGCCACCGGGCCCTCGACGGGCCGATTCAGCCCCGTGCCGAGCAGCGCGTCGACCCAGAGGTCGACCTCTCGAGCCACCGCCTCGCACTTGGCGGGTTCGGGAACCTCCGCAGGCGACAGCCCGAGCTGCTCGCAGGAGACGAGCTGCTGCGCCGCTTCGAGGCTGAGTCTGTCGAGCGGTCCGGCGATGTAGGCCGTCGCTTCGTACCCCCGTGTCGTCAGATCGCGCAGCAGCGCCAGACCGTCGCCGCCGTTGTTGCCCCGGCCGCAGGCGATGGCGACACGGCGCGCGCGCGGATAGCACTCGGCAATGGCGTCGGCGGTGGCGCGAGCCGCGTTCTCCATCAAGACCAGCGCCGGCACGTTCAGGCCGGAGATCGCCGCGGCTTCGACCGACCGCATCTCGTCGGTGGTGACAACTCTCACATCTGGCTCTCCGTAGCCGGGAAACGCCGGGACCAGGACGCAACCGCCTCGGCGGTCCGTGGGCACAGTGCCCGCAACTCGGGCCGGCGTTCGAGAGCGTCCCGGAATCGAGCCAGATCGTCCACCGTGTCGAGATCCTCCTCTTCCGGCAGGAGGGCAACATCCAGGCCCAACTCGCCGCAACGCGACAGCGTCTCGGAAAGCACCGACGGCGTGCTCCAGGCCACTCCATCGAACAACCGACGGTCTACAGCCTCACGCCGCAGGGCGACCAGATAGTAGCCACCGTCCCGAGCCGGACCCAGGGCCGCATCGCGCCCGGCGGCAAGAAGATCGAACGCAGTCTCCACCCGCGCCGGATCGAGCTCGGGGTGATCGCTGCCGACCGCCGCCGCGTATCCGGCGCCGGACGCCGCCCATTCCAAACCCCGGTAGAGCCGCTCGCCCAGGTCGCGACCGCGCTGTCGCCGCCAGGGCACGCCGGCAGGCGCCAGGTCGGCTGGCGGATCATCCCCCTTCGACAACGACCACATCAGAACCAGATCCCAGCAGCCGCCTTCGAGGCGTCGGCTCAGGTCCGCAACCAGGGCGGCGTGCAGCAAAGCGGCCTGGCGAGCAGTCAGACCGCCTGGAACGATCAACCGGGTCTTCACGTCGCCGGGCACCGGCGCCTTGGCGAAGAGCAGCAGCCGGCGTGCCGTCGCGTCGGCGGACCGAACGCCGGGCGCCTCCAGAACCCTCGCGCAGTCGACGGGGTGCGCCACCATCGCCCGAAAGGGCCCTCACCTCTTCCTGAGCCGTCGGAACGACCACGCGATGGCGATCCCGACGGCGCCCGCCGCGACAGGCAGCACCCAGGCTGTCCCCGCGCGGACCCGGCTCAGATGGGTTCCGCCCACATCACCGAGAGCCCTGCGGACCTGCGCCACGGCCTCTCTCGTGTCGTCACGCCGGTGAACCAGCAAAGCCGCCCGCTGGCGCGCCTCCGACCGGCGGCTCACGATCCACTCCCGGACGACTCGTCGGGATCCCGATCCGAAGCCGCGTCGCTCCTGCCTGCGGCCTCGTCCAGAACGCCCTGCCAGAACGCCAGGTGACTGCCGACGCGGCGCTTCACGGTACCCACGGGCGACTCGAGACGGCGCGCCCTGACACGGACGATCCAGAGCAGGATCAGCGCCAGCGCCAGCAGGCCGACGGCGACCGCCAGCGCGGCCGCCCAGAGCGGCAGCACATTCGCCAAGCCGGCGCCGGCCGCGAAGAGGAGCGCGCCGAGGGCCCAGAAGACGACGCCGAACACCAGTCCCGCAAGCAGAACGAGGCCCAGAAAACGGCGCCAGTTCCGCGCCAGGTCGAAGCGCAGTTGATCCACTTCCGCTTCGAGCAGGGCCGAGGCGGAACGCGCCAAGGCGCCTCCCAGCCCACTCAACACGCTCAACGACTCGACGATCTTCGTGGTCTTCAACGGCTCAGCCTCCAGGCAGCCCCCGGGTCAGCCTCCAGGCAGCCTACCTGCAACGCCCGGTCAGACGCTGGTCAGGCGCCGACTCGCAGGGTTCGGGTGATAAAGGAAGTCTGGCCGGCCACCTCGTCCCGCACCGCGATCGTCAGGCGTTGATCGCCCTCCTTCATGATCAACGGCAGCGTGTAGGTGTAGAAGCTCTCCCGCGCACGCTCCAGATCCTCGGCCGGGATGGTGAGTTCGAACGGCTCGACCTGGGGCGGCGAGATGTCGCCATTCGACGCCAGGGCCTGCACCCAGACCCGCGCACGCAGGAGGTGCTCTCCGACCGTGCCCACCGGGACCAGGGTCATCTCGCCGATCGGCACCCTCACATCGAGGTGGACGGTGTAGAGCCCCGCCTCCTCACGGCGAATCTCGTCGGACTTGACCAGGGTGATGTCCAGGTCGTTCTTCTCGTAGCCGAGCTTGAGCGCCGCCAGGGTCCCCTCGGTCATCTCCGTATCGATCGACTTGTCGCGGTAGCTCAGCCGATGCCTCACGTACCGGTCCCGCTTCAACCCCAGCCGTCTCTTCGCCTCGTTCGTCAACTCGACGTTGATCCTGTACCTCCGGCCGGTACCCGCATGACCGGGCTGGAAGCCGAGCGAGTAGTAGCTCGTGAAGTCGAGGGCGATGCGGTTCAGGCCATCGCGGAAGTTGTTCGTGTTCACGATGTACTGACCGCCGGTCTCGTCGGCCATGTACATCACCGACGAGTGCACGTTGTCCCGGGCCACCGAGTCGATGTTGGACGAGAACGCCATGCCCTGCATGGAGGCGTCGCGCGAGTTGATGCCCATCGGCCCCGCGGCGACGACGGTGTAGAAGGAGACTTCGTTCGCGTTCGCGGCGTTGACCAGATCCTGGAAGCGCCGGCTCGAGTCGTACTGGAGCGAATCGAGGAAGAAGTTCTGGTTGTAGCTCCCCGAGTCCACCGACCGGCCGCGCTGATCGAGCGCCTCGAACATGTCCGCGCCCGCCCGCATCGGCAGACCGTCCGAGACGTACATGAAGGCCTTGCGGCCGGGCAGGCCGGCCAGCGAGATGACGGTGTCCTTCAGCCCGTCGATGGTGAACTGCATGTCGTTGAAGATCGACTGCGCGTAGATCCGAACGCGGCCCTGCACGTACTCGTAGTGGCGGTCCTCCTCGCCGATGTCGCGGATGATGTCGGCGCGGTCCGAGTCCCACTGCGTCCTGCCGCCGGTGTGCTTCTCGAGTTCGTAGAGGGCGTTCGCGATCATCTGCGGATCGCTGGTGAAGTCCCGCTCGACCTTCACCGAGCGGTTGTAGCTCAAGAGCATGACCCGGTCATCTCGCGTCACGTCCTTGCGCAGGAAGTCGCGCACGTACCGGAATACCCGGTTGCGGTTCTGGGGCCGGATGTTCAGATGATCGATGTAGATCACCAGGTTGAGGCGCTCGTCCTCGGGCACGACGCGACCGCGGCGCTCCAGTCCCGGCCGATCGACGAACCGGACTTCGGGTTCGTCCAGCACCAGGCCGGGAACGTCGCTCACCTTGACCCGATCGCTGACTTCGTAGAAGTTCGTGATCTTGACCGGGTCCTTCTCCTCTCTCAGAACGAAGTCGTCCCGGGTCAGGCCGGTGACTGGGTTGCCGTCCTTGTCGCGGACGAAGACCTGCACGCTCACGACCTTGATGTGGACGGACTCCTCGAAGGTGGCGCGAGGCGTCTGAGAGGGCGCCTGGGTGGGCCTCTCCTGGGCCGGAACGGCGACCGCCCAGTTCAGCAGCAACCCGGCGATCAACGCCGCAGCGTACAGAAGCGGCACCTGGCGGTATGGTCGATACATAGACTGCTGATTATAGGCGACGGCCCCGACGCCCCGCCATCGGGTCGAGGGTGCCGTGGCGATTGCTCCGGCCCAGAGGGTACGACCCCCGCAGCGCCCTCTCGACGAAGGCGACTGCCCGCCGCACAGCCCGCTCGAGCGGCATGTGCCAGCCAAGACCCGCGGCGATGGCCGCCGACAGGGTGCAGCCCGTGCCGCGCCGCCACGGGGTCCGGATCCTGGGATGGACGAACTCCTCGAACCGATTTCCGTCGAACAGCAGATCGGTCAGTTCGCCGCCGTTGTCGCAGTCGGGCGCCCCCGCCGCGGCCGAGTAGCCGTGGCCTCCGGTGATCAGGACGCCCGGCCCCATCCGCTCGATGCGCCGCGCGGCGGCCCGGGCATCGTCCGGGCCCCCGATCGCCATGCCGCTCAGCCTCTCCGCCTCGAACAGGTTCGGTGTCACGAGCAGCAGTTTCGGCAGCAGTCGCTCCACGACCAGGGGGAGAGCGTCCACCTCCAGGAGCGCGGCGCCCGACGTCGACCGGAACACGGGGTCGAGCACCGCCGGCGTCGGCGGCAGCGTCTCCAACCAGTCCGCGACCGCCTCGACCGTAGCGGCATCGGTGAGCATGCCGATCTTGATCGCGTCGATCCCGATCTCGGCAGCCGCCTCCAACTGCCGCACCAGCAGTTCGGTACCCACCGGTTCAACCGCCCGCACCTCGCTCGCGGTCTGGGCCGTGACCGCGGTGAGTGCGCACAGGCCGTGAACCCCGTATGCCGCAAAGGTCCGCAGATCCGCCGGCACCCCCGAGCAACCCCCGGAATCGGAGCCGGCAATGGTCAGGACGCGCGGCGGCGGCGCAGCCATAGCAGAACAACCAGAAGCAGGAGAGCGGCCGCGATCAACTGCGCCACCGTGAGCGCTCCGAAGAAGCGATCGTCCTTGGCGCGCAGGAACTCGACCAGGAAGCGTTCGAGCGACAGCAGACCCATGACCGGCAGGACGACGCCGCCGGGCGGTGTGCCCCGCGCCAGAAGCGACCGACCGAGCCAGAAGATGAGAAGAGCGGTCAAGGTCTCGTAGAGCTGAGTCGGATGCACCGCGACCAGGGCGTCCGGCGCCACGTCGGCGGGAAATTCGACACCGAACTCCCGCTGCAGGGCGCTCGCCACCGTGGGGATGGGGCCCTCCGGAAAGGTCATTCCCCAGGGCAGGTCCGTCGGCGCGCCGTAGTCGTCGCCGACGAGCAGGCAACCGATGCGGCCGATGCCGTAGCCCAGCGCCAGCGCCGGCGCCGCGGCGTCGGCGGTCCGCCACGCAGGCATCCGGCGACGATGGATGACGAACAGAACCGCCGCCGCCCCGACCAGGAAGCCGCCGTACCAGACCAGGCCGGCGCGGCTGTAGAGCAGACGCCAATCGCCGTAGAGCAACGCGTAGTAGGCCTTGCCGCCGGCGATACCGCCGAGGGCGGCCGCCAGCAGAATCGCCGCGGCGTCGTCGGCGGCCCGCGCCGCGCTCGAGCCCACGCACCGGAGGCCCCAGCGCAACTGCAGGTGGCCGATGAACAGAGCGGCCACGAGCATCAGCCCGAAGGGCGAAACCGACAGCGGGCCGACATGGAACAACTCCGAGATCATGGGTGGGCATCCTACGCTGCATCGCCTCGATGCCGGCCAGCGGGCCGGCGCGCCCGGCGACCCGCGGCGCTAGCATGGATGGGATGCTGAGTGAGTTGGCCCGAAACCGCTTCGCCGCGTTCCGCAGCCACATCGAGAGCACGGATCCGCGCGGGTGCTGGCTCGTCCTCACCCATGACAACCCGGACCCGGACGCCCTGACCGCGGCGACGATTCTGGCGAAGGTCCTCCGCTCCGGGTTCCAGCGCCGCGCCACCGCCGCCTACCGGGGCATCATCGGCCGGGCCGAGAACCAGGAGATGGTGCGCTCGCTCCGCATGCAGTTCACCCCGGCGCGCGAGGTGAAACTGGAGGACTATCGCTACGTGGCGCTGGTCGACTGCCAGCCGGCGACCGGCAACAGCCCCGTCCCTCACGATCTGGCGCCCGAGGTCGTGGTCGACCACCACCCTCCCCGCAAGCGCACGTCGGCATCGCCCTTCCGCGACCTGCGAAACGACTACGCGGCCGCCGCCACGATCGTCGCCGAGTACCTGCTGGCCGCCGGGATTCCGGCGACCCGCCGCGAAGCGACCGCCATCGTCTACGCGATACGCAGCGAGACCCTCGACTTCTCCCGCGGCGCAGACGAGGCGGACCGGCTGATCCACGATCACTTCAACGCCCGCGCCCTGCCCCGCCTGCTGGGCCGGATTCAGAACCCGCGGCTGCCGCTCAACTACTTCGAGACTCTGCGCGAGGCCCTGGCCAACCTTCGCGGCGTGGACACCCTGGTCATGAGCCGGCTCGGTGCGGTCCCCCAGCCCGACATCGTGCCCGAGATCGCCGATCTGCTGCTGCGCATGGAGGGCCGAACCTGGTCGTTGTGCAGCGGCCTCTACGAGGATCGGGTCTACTGCTCGATCCGCACCACGAACACCCGCGCGGACGCCTCCCGGGTCATGCGCCGCCTGGTCGGGCGCCGCGGCCGCGGCGGCGGCCACGGCATGATCGCCGGCGGCTGGATCCCGGTCGCCCGAGGCGGCGCCGAGGCCGTGCCGCGCCAGCAGGACCGCCTGGAGGCGCGGCTCGCCACCATGCTGCGCAAGGACCCGGCCCGGATCGCGCCGATCGCGAACCGTTGAACCGGGCGCCGCTCCAGGACGGCCCCTCAGCCAGCGGTCGCCGTCACTCCCACTCGATCGTGCCGGGCGGCTTGCTGGTCAGGTCGTAGACCACCCGGTTCACGCCGGCGACCTCGTTCACGATCCGGCCCGCCACGCCGCCCAGGAACTCGTGCGGCAACTGGCTCCAGTCGGCGGTCATGAAGTCCTCGGTCTCGACCGCCCGCAAGGCGACGACGTTCTCGTAGGTGCGGCCGTCCCCCATCACCCCGACGCTGTGGACCGGCAGCAGCACCGCCAGCGCCTGACTCACGCGGTCGTAGAACCCCGCCGCGCGCAACTCCTCGATGAAGATCGCGTCGGCCTCCTGCAGCACCGCCACCCGATCGGCGGTCACGTCGCCCAGAATCCGGACGCCGAGGCCCGGACCGGGGAACGGATGCCGGCCCACGAACTCCGAACCGAGGCCGAGTTCCCGGCCGAGCTTGCGCACCTCGTCCTTGAACAGGAATCGCAGCGGCTCGATCAACTCGAAGCCCAGCCGTTCCGGCAGGCCGCCGACATTGTGGTGGCTCTTGATCATCGCCGACGGGCCGAAGGCGGAGACGGACTCGATCACGTCCGGATAGAGGGTGCCCTGAACCAGGAAGCGAATCGCGCCGGCGGCTTTGCCGGCCCGCTCCAGCTTCTCCGCCTCGCGCTGAAACATCTCGATGAAGACGCGGCCGATCGTCCGGCGTTTCTGTTCCGGATCGGTGACCCCGGCGAGGGCGCCGAGAAACTCCCGCGCGGCGTCGACCACGACCAGCCGCAGGTCGAGCTCCCGGCGCAGGCGCCGCTCCACTTCGCTGCGTTCGTTCTTGCGCAGCAGCCCGTTGTCCACGAACACCGCGGTCAGCCGTTTCCCCACGGCGCGCTGCACCAGGCTGGCCGCCACCGCCGAGTCGACGCCACCGGAGATCGCACAGAGAACCCGGTCCGTGGGCCCCACCTGGGCCTCGATCGCGGCTGTCGCCTCGTCGGCGTAGGAGGCCATGCGCCACTCCCCCGCGGCGCCGCAGGCGTCGAGCAGGAAGTTGCGGAGCATCCTGGCGCCGCTGTCGGTGTGGGTGACCTCGGGATGGAACTGGATACCGAACAGGGACCGCTCCCGGTCCTGGGCCGCTACCACCGGCACGGTGGATGTCGAGGCGGTCGCTTCAAAGCCCGGCGGCAGCCGCTCGACCCGGTCGCCGTGGGACATCCACACGTTCTGCTCCGGTTCGAGTCCCGAGAAGAGGTCGCCACTCTTGGCCAGCAGCGTGATCTGGGTGCGACCGTACTCCCGCAGGCCCGACGCCGCGACCCGGCCGCCGAGGACCTGAGCCATCCACTGCATCCCGTAGCAGATGCCGAGCACCGGAATGCCCAGCCGGAGAACCTCCGGGTCGGCCTGCGGCGCGTTCCGCTCGTAGACGCTGTCCGGCCCTCCCGAAAGCACGATGCCGATCGGCCGCCGAGCCCGGATCCGGTCGACGTCCAGGTCGAAGGGATGGATCTCGCAGTAGACCTGGAGCTCCCGGATCCGGCGGGCGATCAACTGCGTGTACTGGCCGCCGAAATCGAGCACCAGAACCGTCTCGTGCTCCCCGGCGGCGGCGGGCTCGACCGGGGACGGCGGTGCGCTCGCCGGTTCAGCCATCACAGCGCGGAAGCGACGCGCGGCTCACGAGCCCCGCGCCAGCAATCATCCCTGCACGCGGCAGGCCGTATCAGTCTCTCCACCATCACAGCGCGGACTCTACCTTGGGCTCTCGCTGCATCAGATCCCGGATCGCGGCGGCCGGTTCCTTGCCCCGGTAGAGGATCTCGACCATCTGCTCCGTGATCGGCAACTCGACCTTCTTCTCGGTCGCCAACTCGAGCAGGGCGAGCGAGTTGCGCACCCCTTCGGCGACTCCCGGGCGGTCCGCCTCGATCTCCTCGAGGGTGCGGCCCCGGGCCAGCTCGATGCCGGTGTTCCGGTTGCGCGACAGGTCGCCGGTGCACGTCAGCACGAGATCGCCGAGGCCGCCGAGGCCGGCGAAGGTCGCCGGCCGGCCGCCACAGGCCAGACCGAGCCGCATCATCTCGTGCAGGCCGCGCGTGATCAGGGCCGCGCGCGTGTTCGATCCGTAGCGGAGGCCGTCCAGGACGCCGGCCGCGATCGCGATCACGTTCTTGGCCGCGGCGGCGATCTCGACCCCGATCACGTCGGTCGACGTGTAGAGCCTCAGCGCTCCGGCCGAGAACAGCGCCTGCAGCCGCTCGGCCACCGCCTCCGACTCGGCCGCGACGACGCAGGCCGTCGGCAGCTCGGCGGCGAGTTCGGCCGCGAACGAGGGTCCGCTGACGGTGGCGAAGTCAACGTCCGTGCCGGCTTCCGCCGCCTCCTCCCGGCAGATGTCGCTCATGCACCGGAAACCGCCGCGGTGGTCCGACTCGATGCCCTTGGCGCCGGAAACGAAGGTGACCCGCTCGGGCAGCGGCGCGCCCTCGCCGAGACCGCGCCGCGCCACAAGAAAGGACCGCACCACCGCCCGAAAGCCGTGGGACGGCACGACGACAAGCACGGTGTCGCAGGCCGCGGCCTGCCGCAAATCCCAGGTGACCCGCACCTGCGCCGGCAACTCCACACCTGGCAGGTAGCGCTCGTTCACCCGCTCCGCCGCCAGAACCGCACCGAACTCGGCGGACCGGGCCCAGAGGATGACCGGCGAACCCGCCCGGGCCGCATGGACCGCGAGCGCGGTGCCCCAGGCGCCGGCGCCGAGCACGGCGACTCCATTGCCTGGGTCCGCGATCGTCACTCGGCCGCCTCGGGCGGCGCCGGCTTCCGACCTAGCCGGGACTCCGTTCCCGCGCGCAGCCGGGCCAGGTTGGCCCGGTGCTTGACGATCACCAGGACGGCGATCGCGGACACACCGGCCAGCAGCGCCGGACCGTAGTCCAGCCCGTCCGCATCCCTGAATGCACCGCCCCACCAGCGGGCAGAGACGAGCACCGGCAGGGAAGCCGCCGCCGAGATCGACCCCAGGGAGACGTAGCGCTTCCAGGCCACCAGCAGGATGAACACGGCCAGAGCGCCAAGCCCGGCCCAGGGCACGAGCACGGCCAGCACGCCGGCTGCCGTGGCCACGCCCTTGCCGCCGCGAAAGACGAGGAAGAGGGGAAACACGTGCCCCACGACCGCCGCCGCCGCGGCAGCCGCGAGCCACCAGCTCCCGACCTCGAGCGTGCGCGCTGCGACCACCGCCGCCGCGCCCTTGGCCACATCGAGCAGCAGGGCGAGCAGGGCCGCCCACTTGCCCGACGCGCGCAGCACGTTCGTGGCGCCGGCGCTTCGGCTGCCGATCGTGCGCACGTCGAGACGCCGGTGGATCCGCACGATCAGATAGCTGAACGGCACGGACCCCAGCAGGTACGCCACAAGGACGGCGACAGGACCGGTCGCGGTCACGACGCCCCGTCCCCGCGCGGCGCCGCCCAGGGCAGCAGGTCTCGCCCGGTCTCAGCCGGCAGCAGCATCCGCCGCAGCAGCTCGAGCGCGAACTGGGTCGAGAGCTGCCGCACCCGCGCCCGATCGCCCGGGAATCTCGCCTCGAAGTGCGAGGCGGCGGCGGCCGGTCCGGCGACCGCGATGTGAACGGTCCCAACCGGCAGCGCCTCGCTGCCGCCGCCAGGGCCCGCGACGCCCGTGATCCCGATCCCGTAGTCGCTGCCGCAGCGCTCCCGCGCGCCCCTGGCCATCGCCAGCACCGTCGCCTTGGACACCGCGCCGTGCGCCACCAGGGTCTCCCGAGGCACGCCGAGCAGGCGCATCTTCAGCTTGTTCGAGTAGGTGAGGAGGCCACCCACGAAGTACGCGCTGCTGCCCGCGGTGGCGGTGAGCCGCTGACCAAGCAGACCGCCGGTACAGGATTCGGCGACCGCGACGGTCTCGCCGCGCGCCGCCAGCAACTCGCCGACCGCGGCCTCGAACTCGATGCCGTCCTCTACCTGGCCGACGTAGAACACCGCCTCGCCCAAGGCGTCCCGCACCTCCTCCTCCATCGCCAGGAGCCGGGGCGCCCGGCCACTGGTCGGGCCGTCCGCGCGCAGACGCAGCCGGATCTCCCCCGGTCGCGCCAGCACCGACACCATTTCGTCACCGAATCGCTCGTAGACCCGCACGATCCGCTCCTCGACCACCGACTCCGGCAGGCAGGCGACGCGCACCTCGATCTGATCGAACCCCGTGCCGTCCTCGGCCCGCTCCTCCAGCCATGGATCGAGCGCGTCGGCGACCAGAGCCTTCAGTTCCCGCGGCACGCCGGGGAAAAGAAAGTACGTCGTGCCCCGGGGCGCGGGCGCCGGATCCTCGATCCGCAGCCCGGGCGCCACGCCGGCGCGGTTCGGCAGCATCTCGGCGCCATCGACCCGCTCCGCCTGCTTGCGATTGACCCGTGGGATCTTGCGGCCGAGCTTTCTGAACCCGCGCTCGATCTCCTCCCAGACGCCTTCGTCGACGGCGACACCGCGTCCCAGCAGCCGCGCCACCCCCTCGCGCGTCAGATCGTCCCGGGTCGGGCCCAGCCCGCCGGTCACGAGCAGCAGGTCCGCCCGCTCCCGGAGCGCGTCCAGCGTCTCCGCGATCGAGGCGACATCGTCGCCGACGACCGCCTTCGAGACCAGTGTCACTCCCCGCCGCCTCAGCACCTCCGTCAGCACCAGGGAGTTCGTGTCGAGCCGGTCCGTGCCGAGCAACTCGGCGCCAACCGCGAGAATCGAAGCCTTCACCGGCCGCAGTGTAACGAGGCGTCCAGCCCCCGCCCCTTGAGCAGAGGAAGGTCAGGGCGCCCGAAACGCCGGGCTGGGACAGATCGCGGGCAACGTGAACCCACGCGGCGCGATTCCGCGCCGCGTGCGAACCAGTCCGTGGGCCTGTCCGCAGGCACACGGAGGGAATGGCGCTTCCCCGACCCTGGCGCTGCAGCAGCGTTCTTTACCTCTTGACTCACAGTAAAGAACGCGGCTAGCCTTCACCCGCATCGGCCATCCGGGAAGAGACGACATCATGCCGCGAGTGAGCGCCAAACGCCAGATCACGCTCCCCATCGCTCAATGCAGGGAAGCCGGTATCGAACCCGGCGACGAGTACCGCTGCTTCGTTGCCGAGGGCCGCATCACCATCGTGCGGAAGGAGGCCGGCGCGGCCAAGGGCTTTCTGCGGCACGTCACCGGCGACCCGGTGATGAGCGATGACGAGTCGCTGCGGAGCGCACTCGACGTGTCGAGGCCTTGATCGCAGTCGACACGAGCGTCCTGCTCCGCTACGTGCTCCAGAACGACGAGGCGCAGGCGGCTCGTGCAGCCGCCGTCTTCGCTGCCGGCGAGACGATCCTGGTCACCGATGTCGTGCTGGTGGAGACGATCTGGACGCTCTCCGGCAGGAAGTACGGACTGCCGAAGGCTCAACTGGTGGCCGTCCTCGAACGGCTGTTCAGCGAGCCGGGCATCCGTTTCGAGGACGACCAGGTCGTGTGGCGAGCTCTCCACGCCTACCGCAGCGACGGGGCGGCCGGCGAGACAGGGTCGGCCAGGCGCGTCGGATTCGCCGACGCGCTGATCGTGTTCAAGGCGCTCCGGACTGCGGCGACCGACGGCGAACTGCTGGAAGGCGTCTACACGTTCGACGCGGCCATGCAGCGGCTCCCCCACGTCGCGGCGCCCTGAGCACGCACCCGCCTGCTGCGGTCCGGGGGGAGGGTCCCTGGGGCCGCTCGCGCTTGTTGGGTGAAGGGAGGGGGTTGCGCTCGCTTCGGTCGGCTGCGCTCCGGTTGGCTATCAGTTCCTGAAGGGGCGTCGGCCGTCGCTTGCCGACAGCCCCCTGGGACCCTCCCCCCGGCCCGCAGCAGGCTGGACGTCGCCGGGAAGCCCGACCGGCGGCGGCACCGGCTGCTAGTGGTGGAGCACAAGATCGTTCAGGCGGCCGAGCGCGCCTCGGCGCCGGTCGCTTCGGCCAGTTCGTCGGCGAGCTTGAGCAGGTCTTGGCGGAGGCCGGGCCAAACCTTGCCAAGATCTAGTGACCGAACCTTCAGCAGATATCCCGGCAACTCGTACTCCCATTCGAATTCCCTGCCGATCGTGGCGTAGAGCAACACGCCAAGCGGCGGCAGCTCTTCCTGCCGGGTACGCGCGTAGTTCGTCAGATAGGCCCAGAGCTGATACAGGTGCCGGCTCTTGAGGGTTGCGCCGCCCCGGTCGAACGGGTCCTTCTCGCACTTGGCCTCCACGATCACGCTGCGGCCGCTACGCGCCGGGACGAACACGTCGGCCCGCATGCCGGGGACATGCGGCCCTTCTCGGCGAACCGCGTTCCACGAGATCGACCTCTCGCCGGCCACATGAAGCTCAGGACGCTCAAGACGCAGAAAGCCACGGACGAAGGCTTCGAACAGCTTCCCCATCTCCGGGTCATCGGCATCGAACTCGCGGAAGCGGACGACCCCGGGCTCGCCCTCAGGGAACAGACGCCCGCTCAACAGTCGGCAGACGCTCAGGAGAAACCCGTAGTCGGCGTTGTTCCGGTGGATCCGGACGCGGCGGAAGAGCTCGTCCCGCAGTTCCACTTCCGTAACGCCGGGCATGAGTCGCGCCGAACGGGCCAGCTTGCTTCTGAGCCCGTCGTCCAGTTCTCCCTTGGGAAGCGCGGCCAATCGCAGCATCGTCGTCTTGACGAGTCGGTTCTGGAGGACGTTCGCGGTCAATTCTTCGTAGCGCACGGCCACCTGCGCCCGAGCGCGCAGGGCCCGCTGCATGGTTGCCGCCAAGTCGATCTTCCCCCTCGGCCGTCGCGTGTCCTCTTTGTGGTCCACGTAGCCCCGGTCGAGACCGCGCCGTCGGACCCGGGCGAAGCTGTTGCAGAGCAGGCGAGCGAGCAGGTTCTGAGGCAGGTCGTCGCCCGTTGTCTCCTCTACTTCACCCGGCTCAATCCTCACGTGATCGAGCCGCTCCCACGCGTAGCAGAGGACGTAGTAGAGCGTCCGGGTCGGGATCTTCATCGGCGCCAGTCAGTCGTCAGCCAGCAGTGCCGAGATCCGCTTCTCTGCCTCGTCCGGCTTATCGAACCAATACTCCTCAAGCAACGGCTTGATCTCGTACTCGATGATCTCGCGATACCAACCCTCCCAGTCCGCCCCTGCCTCGCGGTGCGGTTCGCAGAAGTAGCTGTGTCCGATCCGGAAGCCCGGGCCAAGATCGCGGTTGTCCGCGACTACTTGGTTGAACGCGTTGAAGCGCTCACGAATCCGAAGGCAGAGAGGCTCCGGCACTCCTCTATCGAGCAGGTGCTGCATGAATTTCTGGTTCGCAAACGCCGGATCAATGGTCCCGAACGCGAAACGGCGGCGGAGTGCATAGTCGACAAGCGCGAGAGAACGGTCCGCCGTATTCATCGTGCCGATCAAGTGCACGTTGTCGGGCACGTGAAAGCTCCCCTCACCCTCGCGCGGGTAGGCCAAGCGAACGCCCCACCGTGAGGACCGCTTGTCCGCCTCGATCAGCATCAGCAACTCGCCGAAGATGCGGCTCAGGTTGCCTCGGTTGATCTCGTCGATCAGGAGGACGAAGGGCCGCTCGGGATCCTCACAGGCCCGGTCGCAGAAGCGTAGGAACGGGCCGTCCCGCAACTCGAAACCGCCCTTCGTCGTGGGCCGGTAGCCGCGTACGAAGTCCTCGTAGCCGTAGGACTGATGGAACTGTACGGCCTCAAGCCGCTCACTCAGCCGCTCACCAGTCAGTAGCCAAGCGAGACGCTGAGCGATGAAGGTCTTCCCGGTTCCGGGCGGCCCCTGGAGGACGAGGTTCTTCTTGCGCGTGAGCTGGGAGAACAGCCGCTCGATGTCGGCCAGGTCGAGAAAGATGTCGGCGGCGGCGGCAATGGTGTAGTTGCCGATGGCCTTCTCGATATCGCGATCCGCGAGTGCGTCAGCGTCGCTGCTCGCCTCCCGCCGGTTCGAACCCCTGTTCGGGGAGACCTGCCCGATCATCTTCAGCGTCAAGTCCCACGAGTCGATGCCGAGTGCGCTGCTGAAGTCCCCAATCGCCCGGCTGAACTCGACGTATCGCTCACCATGCGACATTCCCGCCCCTCTCCGGTACCGCCGGCAAACACCAGTAGCCGCGGACCGGAGGTTGTTTAGCCAACTCGACGTGTACAACTGCCAGCGGCCAGCGTCCTGTCCGTACCAGCAGACGCTCAGGATCATCGGGCAAAGGTAGTCCTTCCGATCCTCCTGGCCGTCCCGAGACCGGCCGCGAATCCACTCCGCGAAACCGTCCACTTGCGCGGCGGCATCGTCGTCGCTGGCCGGCAGCCGGACGAAGCTCCGCAACTCATCTATCGCCTCTTCGTCTCGCGCCAATTCGTCCGCGAGCTCACGAAGGAAAGGACCGTCCCATGCCCCTGCCAGCAGCGGCCGGTAGCTCTCGGTGAACTGCCTCAGTCCGCCGCCGTCAGCAAAGCGCCGAGCCGCCTCCCCGACCTGGCGAGACGTGTCCCTGTCCATCGTCGCCACCCATTCGCTTGTCCAACCCGGGTGGTCGCCCCTCGTTTCGTACCGCGCCCGCACCCGCTCCAGCTCGTTCTTCGGAATGTCCATCCGTCGCCGACCTCCACGCGTTGCCCGCCCCGACTTCTGGCGCCACCCTAACGCGCCGCTGGCTCCTGCAGCCCACCGGAAGTTCGCCTCGATCGACTAGCCAACTCGACTGAACAGGCACTACTCGGCCACGGCCGGCGGAGCCTCGGTTTGCTCCCCGATAACCAGTGCAGCCGCGACCTCGCTCCGCAGCCGCTCCGGGTCGCGGCGTACGTAGAGCCGGGCGAGTTCCTGGCCGCGTTCGACCTTCTGGCCGAGGCGGACGTCGTAGCGGAGCGCGACGGCGTGGTCGATTCTGTTCGGGTCGCGGTCCGGGCGGCAAGCGTCGCCGAAGGCGTTGCCGATCCGCCGGCAGTCGACGGCCTCAAGGAAGCCCGACTCGGAGGCGGTGACGACGGCCTCGATCGGCGCCAGCTCCAGAGAGTCGATCCAGCCGGGTTCGGCGCCCTGGGCGTCGGCCCAGTCGATCAGCTTCTGGCGGGCAGCGCCCGACGCGATCACGGCCTCGATCTCCCTTGGAAGAATCTCCCTGCCGACCAGACGGGCAGCCTTCCGGCAGACCGCGGCGACCACTTCGAACTGTCGCGGGTCGCCGTCCCCGGCCAGGCAGTCCAGGGCTTCACGCACTTCGGCCGCGTGACCGACCCAGCGGCCAAGAGGCTGACTCATGTCGCTCAAGACGCAGTCCGCCGGCGTGCCGCAGGCGGCGCTGATCGAGGCGAGCCAGGACGCCAGGGTGCGGGTGTCCTCCGGATCGGGAAAGAAGCCGCCGTTGCCGGTCTTGACGTCGAACACGATCCCGGACGCACCCAGGGCGAGCTTCTTCGACAGGATGCTGCCGACGACGAGCGGGATCGAGCTCACCGTCGAGGTCCGGTCCCTCAGGCCGTACAGACGCCTGTCGGCCGGCGCGATACCGGCGGTGGCGATGCCGATCGCCATGCCGAAGCGCTCGAGCAGACCGAGGGCCCTTGCCCGGTCCAACTCCAACTGCACGCCGGGGATGCTCTCCAGCTTGTCCGCGGTGCCGCCGCTGTGGCCCAGGGAGCGGCCGGTGAGCTTGGCTGCCGGCACCCCGCACGAGGCCAGCACGGGCAGTGCGATCAGGCTGACCGTATCGCCCACTCCGCCAGTCGAGTGCTTGTCGACGAGCGGCCCGAAGTCCGCGGCCAGCGCCCATCGGTCGCCGGACTCGAGCATCGCCAGGGTCAACTCCCGCGTCTCGTCGGAATCGAGACCCCGCATCGCGGCGGCCATCAGGAAGGCGGCAAGGTGTACGTCCGTCCAGCTCCCATCGGCCGCTCCCGCGACCACCGACCACACCTCGTCCCGGGTCAGCGTCCGCCCTTGACGCATCCGGTTCAGAATGCCGTAGGGCGTGACCATGCGGACGGTGTCCTGGCTGCTAGCCGCCGAAACTGAATGGTCTCGGCGTGACGGGTTCGGGCCCGAGCTGTTGCCGGGCCCTGATCGCGTAGCCGCTGTCCGGGTACTCGTCGACGATGCGCTGGAAGGTCTCCCGAGCGCCCTCCTCGTCGCCGAGTTGCTCCAGGGTCGCGGCGAGCTCGAACAGTAGTGCATCCTTCGGCAGCGCGGACGTCTCGGTCGCCACCGCGCCGCGGAGTTCAGCCGCAAGCTGCTCTCCCCGGCCCTCGGCGCGGTCGAGGCTGTACAGGTTCAACTGCAGGCTCACGGCCAGCGCATGGTCGCCGCCGTTCGTCTCGAGATACTCCGTCCACAGCTCACGCGCCGTCGCGGTATCGCCCTCGGCGGCAGCAATCTGGCCCAGGTAGACCGAAGCCAGCCGACCCGAGGCCGTGGAACCGTAGCTCTCCTGGACCGCTTCGAGCGCCACTCGCGCCTCCGCCTGCCTTTCCGCCTCGGAGGCGAAACTCAGGCCCTCGTCTTCGCCGTTGTCTTCCGCGACGGGGGTTTGCGGCGCCCCGGCGTCGTCCTCGCCCGGAGCGCTGTCCGGCGGCGTGCCGAACAGATCGTCGATGGCGTCCGTCTTCGGCGCATCGATTGGCGCCCGGTAGACCTTGAGCGCTTCACTGAGCTGAAAGCTCGCCTCCGCTTCCCGGCGGTCCTGGTAGTTGAGGAACAGGACGACGCCGATCACGACAGCGATCACCGCCGCGACCCCGATCAGGATTTGCCGGACGTGATCGGCGAACCAGGTGGAGGCCGAAACCACCGCCTCGCGCACCTCGTCCCGCTGGATTTCCTCTCGTGTCAAACGGCTCATTCGAGACCTCCCAAAACGGCGCAAACCCTACCATCGTTGCCAGGACCGAACGCGCCCCGCACTCAAGCTATGGCAGACTTGGCCTGAGGCCTACGGCCCGGCGCGGAAACCGCCAACCGGCGACGCCGCTCAACCACCTGGAGCACCCAAGATGCCGACCCTGGGATTTGGCGAACTGCTGATCGTTCTCGCGATCGTCATCCTGGTCTTCGGGGCCAGCCGTATTCCCAAGCTGGCCGGAGGTCTGGGCGCCGGCATCCGGAACTTCAAGCGCGGCCTGAACGAGCCCGGCGAAGACGAGGACGAGGACAAGCCGAAGCGCGAGATCGAGGAGTAGAAACACTGGGTGCGCCGGCCTTCTGGCCGGCATCGGGTGCGTTGCCGCGAAGCGGCACGCACGAACTCAGGGAAGTGGCGCCCTGTCCAGAGAGGAGCCGGCCTGCGGCCGGCCCGTGACCCCGGCCGCCTCCGGCGGCAGCCGGCCAGAAGGCCGGCGCACCCAGTAGGTCGCCGCTTGGTTGTGGTGCGCCTGGGAGGACTCGAACCTCCTTGCCTCTTGATTGGGAATCCCTAGCGCGCCATCCCCTGAGATGCGGGCTGTGGTGCGCCTGGGAGGACTCGAACCTCCGACCTCTGGATTAGGAATCCAGCGCTCTATCCCGCTGAGCTACAGGCGCTGATGCGTCGGGCCGGCCGGGCGGCCCGACGCCAAGGATCTCAGTATCGGACCAGCGATTCAACCACGTCGTACCCTTCGAGGCGTCGCCGGCCTTCGAGGTACGTCAGTTCGACGACGAATCCGAGGGCCTCGACCCGGGCCCCGACCGACTCGACCAGGTCGGCGGCCGCCCTCGCGGTACCGCCGGTCGCGAGCAGGTCGTCGACCACGGCCACCCGGTCACCGGAGGCGAGACCGTCGACATGCATCTCCAGCGTGTCGCTGCCGTACTCGAGTTCGTAGGTGCGGGACGCCGTCTCGGCCGGCAGCTTTCCGGGTTTCCGCACCGGGACGAAGCCGGCGTTCAGTCGATACGCCACCAGCGGCGCGAAGATGAACCCCCGCGCTTCGATCCCGACCACCTGGTCGATCCGGCGGTCCGCAAACCGTTCGGCGAGCCGGTCGGCTGCCTCTCGCAGCGCCGCCGGCTCCTTGAGCAGCGTCGTGATGTCCTTGAACAGGATGCCGGGCTTCGGGAAGTCGGGTACCTCGCGAATCCAGTCCTTCAGTCGGTTCGCGTCGTCCGATTCCATCGCCGCCTCCTACTCGACCTTCGTCTTCCAGCCGTGCCGGCCGATCAGGGGCACGAAGCGGACCGGTTCGCCGACCTCGCGCGTGACCATGCCGTTCTGGTGCTTCTGGTAGTCGATCAGCCGCTGCTCGTGCTGATCCCCCTCGGGAATGACCAGACGGCCACCCGACGCCAGTTGATCGAGAAGCGCGTCGGGAACCCGGGGCGCCGCCGCGGCAACGAGAATGCGGTCGAAGGGCGCGGCGCTGCTCCAGCCGACCGTGCCGTCAAAGACCTGGATCTTGACGTTTGGCAGTTTGAGCGCCTGGATTCGGCCGATCGCCTCCCGGGCCAACTGCCCCACCCTCTCGATGCTGTAGACGCGGCGCGCGAGCGTCGCCAGGATCGCGGTCTGGTAGCCCGATCCGGTGCCGACCTCGAGCACCGAGTCCTCGTCCCTCACGTCCAGCGCTTCGGTCATGCGCGCGACGATGTAGGGCTGGGAGATCGTCTGATCGCAACCGATCGGCAATGCCCGGTCGCTGTACGCGTCGTTGACCAGGTGCTCCGGCACGAACAGGTGGCGCGGAACGTGCTCGAGGGCCGCGAGCACCCGCTCGTCCCGCAGGCCGTACTGGTCGACCAGCTTCGTGACCATGCGCCGGCGGGGAAAGCGGTAGGCGCCGTCCGGCCGGAGCCCATCCGTCTTCACTGGAGCGCTCCGACGAGGCCCGGCAACACACCGTCGCCCTCGGCGACCGCCCGGCGATCGGTCAGGTCGGCGCTGAGCGGCGTGATCGAGATGTAGCCGTCGCGAACCGCCGCGGCGTCCGTGTCGTGGAGGCGTTCAGGCTCCGGCTTCCCCACCAGCCAGTACATCGAGCCGCCGCGCGGATCGTCCTGCTGCACCACCGAGTTGCGATACGGACGCCGGCCGAGCCTCGCGACCTTGACGCCGCGCGGCGGATCGAACGGGAAGTTCACGTTGAGGAGCATCCGGTCGGGAATCTCCTGCTCGAGCAGGGAGACGATCGCGCGCGCGGCCAGCGCCGCGGCCCGTTCCATGTCGGCGGGCTGGTCCTTGCGGTACTCCTGCGAGAAGGCTATCGCCGGTATGCCAAGCAGCCTGCCCTCGAGCGCGGCGCCGACCGTGCCGCTGTGCGTCACGTCGTCGCCCAGGTTGACCCCGTAGTTGATGCCCGAGACGAGCAGATCGGGGGGCCGGTCCAGCAGCGCGTGGACGCCCACGTTGACGCAGTCGGACGGTGTGCCGTCGACCGAGAACCAACCCTCCCGCACCGACCTGACCCGCAGCGGCCGGAACAGCGTCAGGGCCTGTCCGCATCCACTCTGCTCGTGGAGCGGCGCCACCACCTGGTAGTCGATCGGCCCCTTCGACGTCACCGCCTGGTCCAGCGCCGCCGCCAGACAGATCAGGCCCTGGGCGCCGACGCCGTCGTCGTTCGTCAGCAGCAGTCGCGTCACTTGGCCCCCCGCTCTTCGCCGCTCAACTGTCGTCGCCGCGGCCCAGGCGCCGGCCGACGATCGGGGCCAGGTCGCGCAGCACGGACGCCGGGATGACCGACGGATCGGTGATCAGAGCGTGCTCCAGCGCATCCGCGCAGGGACACGACGCCCTCGGCCGTTCCGCCGGCAGCGCCCCGACGATTCGCGCCACCGCGGCCTGGGCGGTGCGCGCGTTCTGCTGCAGCACGGCGAGGACAGCATCGACGGTGACGTCCTCTTCCTCCTCGTGCCAGCAGTCGTAGTCCGTGATCAGGGCGAGCGTCGAGTAACAGATCTCCGCCTCCCGCGCGAGCTTCGCCTCCTGCAGGTTCGTCATGCCGATCACGTCCGCGCCCCAACTCCGGTGCATGAACGACTCGGCGCGGGTCGAGAACTGGGGTCCCTCCATGCACACGTACGTGCCGCCGCGGTGGACCACGGCGCCGGCCGCGGCCGACTGCTCGGCGCAGACCTCCATCAGCACCGGACAGATCGGGTCGGCGAAGGAGACATGGGCAGCCAGCCCGTTGCCGAAGAAGGTGTCGGGCCGGTGCCGCGTGCGGTCGATGAACTGGTCCGGCACCACGATGTGGGTCGGCTGGTAGCGGCGCCGGAGCGAGCCGACGGCCGACAGCGAGATCAACCTCTCGACACCCAGCGTCTTGAAGGCATAGATGTTGGCCCGGAAGTTCAACTCGCCGGGCAGGATGCGGTGACCGCGGCCGTGACGAGCCAGGAAAGCGACCCGCCGACCGCTCAGCTCGCCTAGCACGAAGACCTCGGAAGGACGGCCGAACGGCGTTTCGATCGCGCGTTCCTCGTGAACCTCGAGCTCCTCCATGCCGTAGAGGCCGGAGCCGCCGATGATCCCTACCCTGCAGGCGTCCGCGCTCATGTTGCGGTTTCGGCGATCGTCGAGTTCACCCGTAGCGCCGTCTTGAGCGCCCGCCGTCCGGCCTCGCCGTCGACGAGCGCGGCCCCGCCGCCGGCGCAGCGGTCGAGAAACGCTTCCAGTTCCCGGCGCAGCGGTTCGCCCTGCTCCACCTCCAGATCGGCCGGCACGATGCGCCCGGCCGGTCCGCCGGCGGAGGCGGCGGACGCCGTGGCCGGCGCCGCAACGTCAGCGCCCCGCACTCTCCAGAATCCCCGCACCGTCTGCTCCTGGTAGTCCAGCGAGTGGTACCGATCCCCGAAGAATACGCGCAACTGCCGCACCCGCTCCGCGGACACCCGCGACGCGGTCAGATTCGCGACACAGCCCGACTCGAGCTCGATCCGGGCGTCGGCGATGTCGACCCGGTCCGACAGGACATCGATCCCGACGGCCCGTACTTCGCGCACCGGACTCGGATCGAGGGCGTGGAGGATCTGCAGGTCGTGAATCATCAGGTCCAGCACCACATCCACATCCAGGCTGCGAGGGCTGAAGGGCGACATCCGTTCGACTTCGACGAAGCGCGGCCCACGACCCGTTGCCAACAGTGCCTGAACGGCAGGATTGTAGAACTCGACGTGGCCCACCGCCAAAACCACACCGCGCGCCGCCGCGACCGTGATCAACGCGTCGGCCTCCAGAAGGTCGACTGCGATCGGCTTCTCCACCAGGACGTGAATGCCGACATCGAGCAGGTGCGCCGCCACATCGAGGTGGTCGACCGTCGGCACGGCGACCACGGCAGCATCGACGGTCCGGGACATCTCTTCGAGTCCGCCGACCACCGCGGCGCCGTGCTCGGCGGCCACGCTTCCGGCAAGAGCCGGGTCCGCATCGACCACGAACACCGACCCGGGGCCGAGCAAATCCGTGAGCAGGCGGACATGATGCCGGCCCATCACGCCGGCGCCGACCACCCCGGCGCGGAGTTCGCTCCCCATCGGCGCGCCCCTAGGCGCCCGCGCCTCGCGAGCCGCGGCGCGCCGAGCGGATGAAGCCTCTGGCGGAACCGCGAATGAACGCGATCAGCGCGTCCACGTCGGCGTGTCCGGCATGCTCGGTGTCCAGTTCCTCCAGAGCCTGTGTCTTGTTCCGTCGCGAGCGCGTGAGGACCCGCACCGCGCGCTCGATCGCCCGGATGTCCTCGGCCGACTTCCCTTTGCGCTCAAGGCCGATGCGGTTGACGCCCATGCACGCCGGCTTGATCCCGACGCTGATGCAGAACGGCAGCGCGTCCATCGTGATGACCGAGTAGCCGCCGATGTAGGCGTGCCTGCCCACGCGACAGAACTGGTGGACGGCCGAGAAGGCGCCGATCGTCGCGTCGTCCTCGACCACCACGTGGCCTGCCAGAGTGGCAGCATTGGTAAACACCGTGCGGCTGCCGACCCGGCTGTCGTGACCGACGTGGCTCTGGGTCATGAACAGGTTGCCATCGGCGATCCGGGTTTCGCCGCCGCCGAACTTCGTTCCCCGGTTGATCGTGCAGAACTCCCGGAACTGGTTCCGGTCACCGATCACCAGCCGGCTGCTTTCCCCCTTGTACTTGAGGTCCTGCGGGTCGAAGCCGATCGCCGCATGGGGAAAGACCCTGTTCGCCCGGCCGAGGACCGTCTCGCCGTAGATCGTCGCGTGGGCGCCGACCTTCGTGCCGTCGCCGACCTGCACGGCGGCGCCGATCACGGCGTAGGGACCTACGACTACGTCTTCGCCCAACTCGGCCCCGCGGTCGACGATCGCCGTCGGGTGGAGTTCGGCCGTCATCGTCCGTGCCGCCGCATCAACAACCGCCAGTGTCTCAGACCGCGGCCATGGTTGACGTGCAGATCGCCTCCACCGCCAGCTCGCCGTCGACGGTCGCCACGCCCCGGAAACGTGAATGGAAGGTCCGCAGGCGCAAGGACTCCACCTCCATTCGCAGTTGATCGCCGGGGACCACGGGCCTGCGAAAGCGAGCCTTCTCGATGCCGGAGAAGAAGAGCACCTTCCGATCCCGGTCTTCGATCTCGTGCAGCAGCAGCAGCGCCGCCGTCTGCGCCATCGCCTCGATCACCAGGACGCCGGGCATGATCGGGTTGCCCGGGAAGTGGCCGTCGAAGAAGGGCTCGTTCCGCGTCACGTTCTTGACCGCCACCACGCGCTCGCCCGGCACGATCTCCAACACGCGGTCGACCAGGAGCAACGGGTAGCGGTGCGGCAGCACGCTCGCGATCCAACGCGAGTCGAACGGGCCCAGGGGCGCCCCGCTCCCGGTCTGCTCTTCGCTCACGTTTCGTCTCCCCCGTCCGTCTCAAGGTCCACTGCCTGCAAAGGCCCAGCGGCCGATGTCGAGCCAGCCACCCTGTCGATCTCCGCCGCCTCCAACTCCTGGACGCGGCGCTCGAGACCACGCAGCGCGGCGCGCATCGCCGGCAGCCGGGACTGTAACGCGTTCCGGCGACGCCAGGCGGCGATCGGCATCGCGGGGATTCCTGCAACCCGCTGCCCCGGCGGCACCTCCTGGAACACAGCGGACTTCGCCGCGACCTGTACCCCGTCGCCGATCTCGAAATGACCCGCGACTCCCGCCTGACCCGCGAGCAGAACCCGGTCGCCGATGCGGCTGCTGCCCGAGACCCCCGCCTGTCCGCAGAGGATGCATCCCTCGCCGATCTGCGCGTTGTGACCGACCTGCACGAGGTTGTCGATCTTCGTGCCGCGGCCAACGCGGGTGGTGTCGAACGTGGCCCGGTCGACGGCCGAGTTGGCGCCGATCTCGACGTCATCCTCGATGACGACGACGCCGACCTGGGGCAACTTGATCTGGGACGCCGCCGCCTCTCCCTCGGCGAAACCGAAGCCGTCCGCTCCGAGCACCACGCCCGAATGCACGATCACCCGATCGCCGATCCGGCCGCCGTCGTAGACCACGACGTGAGGGTGAAGCACCGTACCCACGCCGATCCGGCAGCCGCGGCCGACTACGCTGTGGGCGCCGACGATGGCGTTTGGGGCAACCGTCGAACCGGCGCCGACGACGGCGAAGGCGTCGATCCGGGCGGCGGCATCGACACGGGCAGTCGCATCGACGCACGCCGTCTCGTGAATGCCCGGCTCGACTTCGGGCGCCCGGAAGAGCGCCGTCATCAGTTCGGCCAGAGCGCGGTAGGCGCCGTCGCAGAACAACAGATCGACGCACAGACCGCTCAGCGTGTCGGGCGAGATGTCCTTCGGCACCAGGAGCGCGCCGGCCTGCGAAGACCGCGCCCGATCCCGGTACCTGGGGTTCGTCAGGAAGGAGAGATCCCGTTCGCCGGCGGCCTCCAGCGTGGCGACGCCGTCGATGGGCCGATCCGGATCGCCCACAAGCTCGGCGCCGACCATCGCGGCGAGATCGGCCAGGCGCTGGGTCACGAAGCGAGCCTACCGGAATCCGGGTGGGACGCCGGTCGCGGCGGCGATACGATGCCGGCACTCCCTTCGACGACTTCTGGAGGTTCCTTCGATGGATGCGCCGACCACCTCGCGACCCCGTCGCGAACTCTCGCTCTCACCGATCCGCCTAGCAGCGAGCGCAGTAGCGATCCTCACCTGCGCCGCGCTTTGCGCCACCTCACCGGCCTGGGCTTCCGACGACTGGCCCCAGTTCCGGGACCCCGGGATGAACCCCGCGGTCGAGGACAATCCGAACCTGCCGGATCGCTGGAGCCAGACGGAGAACGTCGAATGGGTGACCGAGGTCCCGGGTCTCGGCTGGTCGAGTCCGATCGTCTGGGGCAACCGGGTATTCCTCACCGCGGCGGTCGCCGAGGGCGACTTCGAACGTCCGCAGGCCGGCCTCTACGCCGCGCGCGGGCGGAGCGAACCGCCCCAGGCAGCCCACGACTGGCGGGTCTACTGCCTGGACCTCAGGACCGGCGAGGTTCTCTGGCACCGCTCCGTCAAGACGGGGATCCCCGAGTTCCCGCGTCACCAGAAACAGACCTACGCCTCTGAAACCCCCACCACCGACGGCGAGCGCGTCTACGTCCGCTTCGGCGACCTCGGTGTCTACGCGTTCACGATGGATGGGGCCTCGGTCTGGAGCTTCGAAACCCCGCACCGGCAAACGATGTACGACTACGGCGCCGCGTCCTCGCCGGTGCTGCACGAAGACCTGCTGATCGTCCTCTACGACAACGAGGAGGAGTCCTGGATCGCCGGCCTCGACAAGGTCGCCGGCGAGCAGCGCTGGCGCACCGCCCGCGACGAGGTCTCGAGTTGGGCCACGCCCCTGGTGTGGACGAACGAGGCCCGCACCGAGATCGTCACCAACGGCAAGAACCGCATCCGCTCCTACGGCCTCGACGGCGAGTTGCTGTGGGAGATGGACGGTCGCATGTCGTGGGCAGCGATCGCGACACCCTTTGCCGCGCACGACATGGTCTACGTGAACTCCGGCTACTTCCAGGACCAGCGGCGGCCCGTGTTCGCGATCCGCCCGGGCGCCCTGGGTGACATCACCCTCGAGGAAGACGCCACCGAGAGCGAGTTCGTCGCCTGGCACCAGCCGAAGGCCGGCAACTACAACACCTCGCCCCTGGTCTACAAGGGCATTTACTACAGCCTGCTGGACCGCGGCTTCTTCGAGGCCTACGACGCGCTGACCGGCGAACCGGTGTACGGCCGCCAGCGGGTCGCTCCGCGCGGCGGCGCCAGCTTCACCTCATCGCCGTGGGCCTACAACGACCGCGTGTTCGCGCTGAGCGAGCAGGGCGACACCTACGTGATCCGGGCCGGCGCCGAGTACGAGGTTCTGCACATCAACAGCCTGGACGAGATGGCGATGGCATCGCCCGCGGTCGCCGGCGACCGGCTGCTGATCCGCACCCGGTCGAAGCTCTACAGCATCCGGAACGAATAGCCACCGGTACGCCGCACACCGCCCGCATGGCCCTCGTGCCTGGGTCTTCGTTGCCTGGGTGAAGTCGCTCTCGCGCGAACTACTCCGCAGGCGTCGCCGGGTAGGCGACGTTGTAGCGCTCGATGATCAGGTTCGTAATGTCGGCGGCATCGGCCGAGTACAGCAATCCTCCCTGGAACTTGTTGAAGATCGCCGTGTAGCCGAACTCCCGGCCGACCTGGGAGATGATCGGCAGAACGGCCTGCTCGATCTCGCCGAACTTCTCGCCCTGGAGCTTCTGCATCTCCCGGTTCGCGTCGTCCTGGGAACGTTGCAGCCCGATGGTCATGTCCTCGAGCTGCTTCTCCATCTCCGCCAGGCGATCTTCAGCCAGGGTCAGGCGGCCGTCGTTGTACTGCTTCTGAAGTGCCGCCAACTGTTCCTGCTGACTCTGGAGCCGCGTCTGCATCTGGTCTCTGAGCTTGGTCAGTTCCTGGACCGCCACCTGGCCGCGGCCCGATTCCTGCAGTAGCCGCTCGACCTCGATCACCGCGATCTTGCTCTGGGCGAGGGCCGGTCCCGAGGTCATGGCCCCCAGGAGGACGGCGCCCGCGACGAGGGCGGCGCGGGTAACGAGTGTGTTGACTTTCATGGGGTGTTCTCCGTTTATGGCCAGGGACCTCAGAAGCTGGTCCCGATACTGAAATCGAAGCTGTCGAAGCGTTCCCGGTCGAGACCGCCAAGGCTGTCGAGGGGATTCAGGTTCGTAGCGTAGATGAACCGGAGCGGCGCTCCGAGGATGGGCACGTTAACCCGGAGTTCGATTCCAGCCGACATCCTCATGTGGCTGAAGTCGACGTCCTGGTCGTCGCCGTAGACGTTCCCCGCGTCGAAGAACGCGACCACCCGGAAGGGGCCGTTGACCAGCGTGTGGTGCTCGAGGTTGATCACGACGCTCTTGTTGCCGCCCTGAGGGAAGCCGTTCGCGTCGAGCAGCGTCCGCCCGGTTTCCGGATCGCGCACCCAGATCGACCGGAAGGCGAAGCCCCGGAGGCTGTTCTCGCCGCCGAGCAGATAGCGGTCGAGGAAGAACAGTTGGCGGAGGTTGCCCTGGTCGTCCGCGCCGAAGGGCTTGATGTAGCCGAGTTGAAGGTTCGCCCGGCCTACCGAACGCCACGCCCCCCGCGTCAATGGCACCGTGATCGCGGCCGTCAGCGAGGGCCGGATGAAGAACGACTCGCCGCCGAGCGGGCCGCCGGCGTACTCGAGCGAGGCGATCAGACGTTTGCCCTGGGTCGGCTCGAGCCGGCTGTTGTGGCTGTCGTACTGGTAGGTCGCGGTGACCGAACTCCGGTTGAACTGGAACGCCTGTTCGATCGTGTCGCTCATGGTGTCTTCCTGCTCCTCCGGATTCTCGAAGAAGTAGAACGTCTGCGACTGGTAGCTCTCGATGTCCATGTTGCTGTAGGCCAACTGGACGAGCTCCCACCGGCGGAACGACCGTCCGAACGAGATGACGCCGCCCGCCTCCTTGCTGCGGTACCGCTGGTCGGCCAGCAGATCGAAATCCGTCTCCCGGTTGAACAACTGGACGCCGAAGTTCTGCGGCCGGTCCTTGACCCACGGCATGTAGTAGGACACGTCGAAGATGTCGCGGTAGCGCCCGGTCTGTATCGACACCCCGATCGTCTCGCCGCGGCCGAGGAAGTTGCGGGTGCGGAGAGCCGACTGGACGAAGAACCCGTCCAGCTCGCTGTAGCCGCCGCCGAACTGGACCTCGGTCTGGCCCGTTTCCGTGCCCTTGACGACCAGATTGACCTTCTGGTTGCCGCTGTCGTAGTCGACCTCGACGGGATCGGCGTCGTTCACCACGTAGTACTCGAGCTGACTGAGCCGCAGCAGGCTGGTGCGGAGCATGCCCGAGTTGAAGACATCGCCCTCCTTCAGCAGCATCTGGCGGCGGAGAACCCGGTCCCGGGTGCGGTCGTTGCCCGTGAACTCGAGGCGCCCGACCCTGAACTGGTCGTTCTCCTCGACCGTCACCAGCAGGTCCGCCACCAGATCCTCGCGTTCGACGATTTCCATCTTCACGTCCGCGAAGATGTAGCCGCTGTTGCGGTAGAGCTCTCCGATCTGCTCGACTCCCTCGTCGATCACGTCCGAACGCAGCCAACCGTCCTGGGGTTCCTTGAACATCTGACGCAGCAGCCCATCCGGCAACACCTCGGCGCCTTCGATATCGATCTTCCCCAGCTTCCAGCGCGGCCCCTCCTCGATCGGCACAACCAGGGCAAGCTGCCGCTTGCGGCCCTCGAGCCGCTCCGCGTTCGGCTTGCGCTCGATCACCTCGAGTTCCGGCTCGCCGACCTCGACATCCTTGTAGCCGAAGCGGCGGTAGAGGCCCTTGACCTTGTCGAGATCCTCCTCGACGGTGGCCGAGTTGAAGACGTCGCGCTTGCGAATCCGGGTCAGTAGATTCGACTTCTTCGTCTTCTCCATCTGGCGGCGGAGCTTGCCGGTCGAGAACACCTCGTTGCCCTCGAAGTCGACCCGGCCGATCTTGACCCGGCCGCCCTCGTCGACGGTGATCAGAACGCGCTTCTCACCCAGGCCCGCGTCCTGCACCTCCACGTGGATCCCGGCGAAGCGGTAGCCCCGCTCTTCGTAGAGCTTCTTGATCGCCTGCTCGAGGCGGGCCACCTCGCCAAGGTCGAGCGGGGAACTCTCGTAGACCGAGATGCGCTCCCGATCCGTCATGTCGCCGATGTCGCTGCGCTTCAGCTTCTTCAGCCCGTCGTAGTCGAGCGAGGTCAGGAGCGGCCGTTCGGTGATCGTCACCCGAACGCCAACCCCTTCGCCCTCCGCCTCGGCCTCGACGGAGATGTCGTCGATCAGCTCACGCCCCCAGAGCTCCTTGATCCGGTCGTTCAGACGCCCCGGATCCCAGGGCTTTCCCGGCTCCAGGTCGAGGTAGTAGCTCAGGCTTTCTTCGCTCAGCGTCTCGACGCCGGTGTACTCGACCGACGCGATCGGGCGCCCGACAAGGAGTTGAGATGCGGCCGGCGACGCCACCAGGAGCACGGCCAAGAGCGCGCCCATCCGCGCCGGGCCCGAGTAGCGGCTTCGATCAGGATTCGGCAAGAGCAGGTTCCTCCTCAAGAAGTGCCAGGTGTTCACCGGCTGCGGCGACTTGCTCGCCGCCGGCGCCCGGAACCACTTCCAGGACCAGTTCCATCTCGGCGAGCGAACCCTCGCCGCCGGGTTTCTGCTTCCGGATCGGCGCCAGATCAAACCCGATCCGATGGATCTCCGCGCCGGTGCGCTGGATCAGCAGGTCGGACACCGCATCCTGGATGTGGCGCTGGATCGTCCGGCGAAGCGGCCGGGCGCCGGTCGACGGGTCGATTCCCGCCTGCTCGAGCAGCCATTCCCGAACTGAGGGACTCACATCGACAACCAGACCGCGTTCGGCCAGGGTCTCGTTCACGTCCGACAGCAGCAGATCGACGATCGCCCGCAGTTCCGCCCGGCCCAGCGGATTGAACACGATCGTCTCGTCGATCCGGTTGATGAACTCGGGGCTGAAGGAACGGCGGAGTTCGGCTTCGATCTCCTCCCGTATGCGGGCGAAGTCGTCGTCCGCGGAGAGGCCGGCGAAGCCCATCCGGCTGCCCTTGAGGACCAGCTTGCTGCCCAGGTTCGAGGTCAGGAGTACGAGAGAGTGGCGGAAGTCGACATGGTTGCCGTAGGCGTCCGTCAGCGTCCCCTCCTCGAGGATCTGCAACAGCAGGCTCGCGATGTCCGGGTGAGCCTTCTCGATCTCGTCGAAGAGGATCAACGAGTACGGCTGGCGCCGCACCCGCTCGGTCAACTGGCCGCCCTCTTCGTAGCCGACATAGCCCGGCGGGGAGCCGATCAGCTTGGACGCCGCGTACTTCTCCATGTACTCGCTCATGTCGAATCGCAGCAGGGCGTTCTGGCTGCCGAACAGGAACTCGGCGAGCCGCCGCGCCACCTCCGTCTTGCCGACGCCGCTCGGCCCCAGGAAGATGAAGGAACCCACCGGGCGCCGGGGATCGGAAACGCCGAGCCGCGACCTGCGGATGGCGCGGCTGATCGCACGGATCGCCCGATCCTGGCCCACGATCCGCTGCCGCAGCGCCTCTTCCATGTTCATCAGTCGCTGGGCCTCGTCGCTGCGCAGAGCAGCCACGGGCACGCCGGTCCACGAGGCGATCACCTCCTCTACATCCTGGGCAGTCACAACCTGATCTCCAACGCCAAGGTCATGTAACCGCTCCATGCTCTCCAGATCTTCCCGCAGTTCGATTTCACGCTCCCGGTAGCGGACCGCGCAGTCGAAGTCCTTGTCGGAAATCGCCGCCTTCATCTCGGCCACCACCTGCCGGATCTCCGTTTCGATCCGGCGCGTCTGCCGCGTGTCTCTCACCCGGCGCAGCTTGACCCTGGCGCCGGCCTCGTCGATCACGTCGATCGACTTGTCCGGCTGGTAGCGGTCGGGGATGTAGCGATTCGACCCGGCAACCGCAGCCCGCAGGGCGCCGTCATCGTAGGCCACCTTGTGGAAGCCCTGGTAGCGCTCCTTGAGCCCCACCAGGATCTCGTACGTCTCATCGGCCGTCGGCGGCTCCACCTGGATCGCCTGGAAGCGCCGCAGCAGCGAACGGTCCTTCTCGATGTAGCGCCGGTACTCCCGCTGGGTCGTGGCGCCGATGCAGGCGACGTCGCCCCTCGACAGGGCCGGTTTGAGGATGTTCGCCGCATCGAGCGACCCCTCGGCCGAGCCCGCCCCGACCAGGGCGTGAATCTCGTCGATGAAGACGAGCACGTCCTCGGCCTCCTCCAACTCCTTCAGGATGCCCTTCAGACGCTCCTCGAACTGGCCCCGGTACTTCGTGCCGGCGACGATCAGCGACAGGTCGAGGGCGACGATGCGCTTGGTCGCCAGGAACCTCGGCACCCGGCCCATCACGAAGCGCTGCGCCAGCCCTTCGACGATCGCCGTCTTGCCGACCCCCGGTTCGCCGAGCAGGATGGGGTTGTTCTTCGTTCGCCGGGCGAGGATCTGAACGATCCGCCCGACCTCCTCCTCTCGGCCGATGAGCGGATCGAAATGATCCTGCTGAGCAAGCGCGGTCAGGTCGCGGCCGAACTCCTGAAGATAGGGCAGTTCCTGCTTGCCGCGCCGGTTGGCCCGCTCCCGCGCCACCTGGGCGACCTCTTCGCGCACCGTCGCGATATCGAACCCGTACTGAACCAGGATGCGCTGCGCCAGACAGCCCTCGACCCGGAGCACCCCGATCAGCAAGTGCTCCGAACCGACCGAGGAGTGCACCATGCTCTCGGCCTCGTGCGAGGCGTACGCGAGGATCTTCTTCGACTCCTCCGAGAGCGGCAACTCCGCGGTCGACGAGATCCGCTCGACGAACACCCGCTCTCCCTCGATCTCGTGGCGGAGGTCCTCCGGTTTGACCCCGAGCCGCTGGAGCAGCTCGGTGATCGAGTCCTCGCCCTCCCGCAGGATGCCGAGCAGGATGTGCTCCGACTCGATGACCCGGCTGCCGAGTTTGCTCGCCTCGTAGCGGGCGAAGAACAGCGCTCGGCGCGCCTTTTCGTTGTATTTCTCGAACACGGAATTACCTGCTCATGGCGCTGCGCGCCCGGCTCTGCCCGCAGTCTATCGACGTGGCCGGTTCGCCGGGCGCTCCAGCACTCAAACCGGCGTCAACCGCCCCTGGTCCAGTTGCAGGATCCTGCCGCACCGACGGGCCACATCGGGGTTGTGCGTCACCACCACCATGGTGGTTTCGCGCCGCCGCTGAAGGCCGCTCAGCATCTCCAGCACCTGCGCTCCGCTGGCCGCGTCCAGGTTGCCGGTCGGTTCGTCGGCAAGCAGCACCGGGGGTTCGAGCATCAGCGCGCGACAGATTGCCACCCGCTGCCGCTCGCCGCCAGAGAGCTGCTGGGGAAAGTCGGCGGCGCGGTCCCGGAGCCCCACCTGCTCGAGCAGATCCAGCCCCTCCGTCTGCAGCGCCGCCGCGGAGCGGCCCGCGATCCGTCCCGGCATGATCACGTTCTCGATCGCCGTGAAGTCGGGCAGCAACTGGTGGAACTGGAACACAAAGCCGAGGGAGCGGTTGCGGAACCCGGCCAGCGCCGCCGGCCTGGAGGCCGAGAGTTCCACACCGTCGATGCGGACCGTGCCGGCGTCGGCGGTGTCGAGCGCCCCGAGGATGTTCAGCAGCGTCGACTTTCCCGAGCCCGAAGGGCCGACGATGGCGGCCGTGTCGCCGCGGCCGAGCTCGAGATCGACGCCGCGCAGCACGTGGCGCCGGATCTCGCCGTCGCGGTAGGCCTTGGCGACTCCGGAAACGGAGATCACGTCCGGGCGCTCCGCATCGCCTCGACCGGATCCATGCGGCTCGCCCTGCGCGCGCTCAGGAGCGAAGCCGCGCCCGTGAACACGATCGTGGAAACCACCACGACGAGCACGTCCCTGCCCCGAACCAGGAACGGCACATAGTCGACGATGTACACGTCCGACGGCAGCGAAAGGACCCGGAAGCGGTCCAGCAACACGGCCACGCCCGCGCCCACCACGCCGCCAAGACCGGCGCCGCCCACCGAGAGCAGCGCGCCGAGCGCCAGGAAGAGTCGCTGCAGCCGGGCCGGCGGCGCCCCCATCGCGGCGAGCGCGCCGACTTCGGAGCGCTTGCTCGAGAGCACCAGGGACAGCGCGGCAAGCAGCGCGAAAGCCGCCACCGCCACGATCAGCGCCACCGCCGAGAACACCAGGCTCTTCTCAAGCCGCAGGACGAACAGCAACGCCCGATTGGCCTGCCGCCAGGTTGTCACCGTGCCCTCGTCCGCGGGAATCGCCGCGCGCAGGCCGGCGGCCACGTGCTCCGGATCGGCGGCCGGGGCCAGGGTCAGATCAAGCCGGCGGTCACCGCCCGCGAAGAGGGCCGCCGCCTGCTCGAGTGGCAGCAGCACCGGCAGGTCCTCGTATTTGGCGCGGCCGGAGTCATAGATCGCGGCCACCGGCAGCGTCCGCATCCGCGGCCGCGCCCCTACCGGCGTCAGTCCGGGCCGGGGCGAGACCACCCGCGCCGTGCCGCCAACCGCCAGCCCCATCCGCAGAGCAACGGAGACCGGCACGATCAGGCCCGGAACAGCAGCCTCCTCGACCGGAATCCAGGCCGGCGGCGTCTTTTCGTAGCCCACCACCTCGACCGCCTGCACACCCGTCCTGTCGGCCAGCCAGCCGCGGGCGTACAGCAGCTCCTGCGCCGCTGCAACGCCGTCCACGGCAATCACCCGGTCGACGAGCGAGGCGGCCGCGCCATCCGCGCCGCCTCCCAGTTCCACCTGCAGCGCCGGTGTGTGTTGCGCAAGGTCTCGCAGCAGGTGGTTCTGAAAACCCGAGAGCGCCGCCAAAGCCAGGACCAGCGCCGCCGTGCCCACCGCCAGGCCGCCGGCGGTCAGCGAGGACAGAACGCGGATGTGTGCGTCCGCGCGGGTTGAACGGAAGTACCTCAGCGCGACATGCCAGACAAACCCCACGGCAGCGCGAGGCTATCCGCAGAGGCGCTACTCCGCTTCCGCCTCCTCCTCGTCCAGCACGCCGATGTAGGGCAGGTTGCGGTAGCGGTCGTTGTAGTCGAGGCCGTAGCCGACCACGAACACGTCATCGACCTCGAAGCCGCGGTAGTGGATCTGTACCGCTGTCTCCCGCTTGGACGCCTTGTCCAGCAGTACGCAGAGGCGAACCGAACGGGCGCCGCGGAAACCCATCAGCGCCATGATCGTGCGCATCGTGTAGCCCGTGTCGACGATGTCCTCGATCAACAGGACATCGCGCCCGGCCAATGAGTGGTCGAGGTCGCGCCGGATCCGCACCTCGCCGTGCGAGGTCGTCTCGCCCCGGTAGCTCGAGGTCTGGAAGAAGTCGACCACCAGCGGCCGCGACAGTCGCTGCACCAGATCGGTGAGGAAGAACACCGAACCCTTGAGCACACCCACGCAGAGGAGGTCCCTGCTGTCGGCGTAGTCGCGTTCGATCTCGACCGCCAGCTCGGCGATCCGACGCTGCAGCGTCTCCGTCGAAATGAGCTCCCGGGGCATTCCGTTGTCGGTCATGGATCACCTCGCGCGCCGCCGCCGAACGGCAGGCCGGTCGTGTATCGTCTCCCCCCACTCCGCGACGGGGGATCAAGGGCGTGAATCCGCGCAAGAATACAGGGCCAGACACGGGTCTCTCCGCCGAACTCGAGGAAAGCCGGAAACGCTGGCTCGACGCGGGGTGGCCCCGGCCTGACGCTGTCCTGGTCACCGGCTCCGGCTTGAACCTCGATCTTGGCGTGCCGGCGGCCGGCCCGTGGCCGTTCGGCGACCTGCTCCCGTTCGATGTCGAGGCGATCGAGGGCCACGCCACGACCGCCGAAGTGGTCGAAACGCGGGACGGACGGTTCGTGCTCTACTGCCGCGGCCGGCTCCACGCCTACCAGGGCTACACACCGGCGCAGGTCGTGTACATGGTGCGTCTCGCGGCCCTGCTCGGCGCCGGTTCGCTCGTGGTCACGAACGCGGCCGGCTCGCTGCGGCGCGATCTGCCGCCGGGATCGATCGCGGCGATTGCCGATCACGTGAATCTGACCGGTCTGAATCCGCTACGCGGCCGCCTGCCGGCAAGCTGGGGCCCCAGGTTTCCGGACCTGGCCGGGGCCTACGATCCGGCCCTGCGCCGCCGTTTCGCCGAACTCGGCCGTGACGCGGGAATCCCGGTGGGCGCTGGGGTATACCTCGGCCTGCTCGGGCCTTCGTACGAGACGCCGGCCGAGATCCGCGCCTACCAGAACCTTGGCGTCGACCTGGTCGGCATGTCGACGGTCCTGGAAGTGATCGCGGCCCGCCACATGGGGCTCCGCGTGCTCGGATTCTCCCTGGTCACGAACATGGGCGTCGGCCTCGAGGAAGGCCCCGTCGACCACGAGGACGTGTTGCGGATCGGCAGCAATGCCGCGGCCGCCATCGCGCGCCTGACCTCCGACCTCATCGACGATGGCGTTCTCTGGACCCGCCAGTCAAACTGAGCCATGTCCGAACTCGAAGCACAGATCGAGAACCGGCGCGCGAAGCGCGATCGCCTGCGTGAACGAGGCATCGACCCCTACCCGACCCGCGCCGCCTACGACCTGGAACCGAGCACGATCTGCGAACGCTACGACGATCGGACGGCCGAGCAACTCGACGAAGCCGCGATCCCGCTCCGGGTTCCCGGCCGCGTCCGCGCCCACCGGACCCACGGCAAGGCGGCCTTTCTCGACCTCTCCGACCGCGCCGGCGCCAAGGTCCAGGTTCTCCTCCGACGCAACCAGGTCGGCGAAGACGTGTGGTGGCTGCTCTCGCAGCTCGACATCGGCGACTACGTGCTCGCCGCCGGCGTCCTGATCCGCACCCGCACCGGCGAACTGACCGTCATGGCCGACAGCCTGGAACTCCTCGCCAAGGCGACCAGGCCCCTGCCCGAGAAATGGCACGGTCTCGCCGACCGCGAGGAGCGCTATCGCCGGCGCTATCTCGATCTCCTGAACTCGCCCGAGTCCCGGCGGCGTTTCGTCGTCCGCTCGCAGGCGATCGCCGCCATTCGCCGCTTCCTGCTCGACCTGGACTTCCTGGAAGTCGAGACGCCGATGATGCAAGCGATCCCCGGCGGCGCCGCGGCCCGGCCCTTCGTGACCCATCACAACGCCCTCGACATGGACCTCCACCTGCGCATCGCGCCGGAGCTGTATCTCAAGCGATTGCTCGTCGGCGGACTGCACCGGGTGTTCGAAATCAATCGCAACTTCCGTAACGAAGGCATCTCGACCCAGCACAACCCCGAGTTCACGATGCTCGAGTTCTACTGGGCGTACTCCGACTACGAGCAATTGATGGACGTTACCGAGCAACTGCTCGGCCAGATCGTCGAGGCGGTCAACGGCGACGGGCAGACGACCTCCACCTTCCGCGGCAACGAAATCGACTTCGCGCCGACCTGGCCCCGCTACAGCGTACGGGACTCCCTGATCGAGATCGGCGGTCTCGACGCCGCCACGGTCGACGACGAAGCCGCGCTCGCCGCCGAGCTCGCCAGGCACGACGAAGCGGCGCCCAAGAGTCCCGGCTACGGCAACCTCCTGATGGCCCTGTTCGACCGCCTCGTCGAACCGAAGCTGATCCAGCCCACCTTCACCCACAGCTACCCGATCGAAGTCTCCCCCTTCGCCAAGCTGTCACCCGACGACCCGCGCTTCACCGAGCGCTTCGAACTCTTCATCGGCGGCATGGAGATCGCCAACGCCTTCAGCGAACTGAACGATCCCGACGCCCAGGCCGAGCGCTTTCGCCAGCAACTGCGCGCCCGCGAAGGCGGCGACGACGAAGCCCACCGCTTCGACCGCGACTACGTCGAAGCCCTCCAGTACGGCATGCCCCCCGCCGGCGGCCTGGGCCTCGGCATCGACCGCCTGATCATGCTGTTGACCGACGCGCAGTCGATCCGGGATGTGATTCTGTTTCCGTTGTTGCGGCCGCGGTAGGGCCAAGAGGACCTGAACCATGTCGAACGCCACCAGCCGAGAGCTAACGCGGTCATCCGAAACGCAGCGCGGATATGTCGTGCAACGAGAGGACAATCGGATCCTCTTCACTGAGCGCATCAATCCACAGGCGCATGGGCAGTTCATGTGGTGCCTCAACGACTGCCTGGAGAAGGGCTACGAAGACATCGTCCTCGACCTGTCGCAGTGTGAGGCGGCGTTTCCGAACGGCGTGCTACCGCTCATCGCGGGTGTCGACGACCTTCGACGCGGCCACAGGGACGTCTCGGTGGCGCTCCCCACGGCGGACTACCTCCAGCGGCTCTTCCTCAACGCGAACTGGGCTCACCTCCTGGAACCGGATCGGTATCCTCGGAGCGACACTTCCCATCCCCGCCACGTACCGGCGCGACGCTTCCGCGACGCGAAACAGCAGTATCGCCTGGTCGGAGAGGCACTTGACGTACTACTGGGCGGCATCCCTGCGTTCCAGCGAGACGACCTCTCTGCACTCGAATGGTCCATGAACGAAATCACAGACAACGTCTTGAACCACGCCGAATGTGACGTGGGCGGAATCCTCCAAGTGAGCACGTTCGAGCGCGATCGCAAGGTCACTGTCGGCGTAGCCGACTCCGGCCGCGGAATCCTCGAATCGCTGCGGGAGAGCCATTCCGAACTCCAGGACGACGTCGAAGCGATCTACAAAGCTCTTGTAGCCGGCGTGACTCGTCACAACGACGACGGCCAGGGAAACGGTATGGCAGGCGCCCTCCGGATCGCCACCAGGTCAGGGGGCTACATCGAGATCACATCCGGCCGCGCCCAGGTCGTCTGTCGGCCCGAGGAATCGAGCCCCTATCAGCGCGGACCCCAGCAACGCTTTCAAGGCACATTCGTCTACTTTGAGATCGATCTCGACTCCGAACTCGAACTATCCGAGGCTCTCGCCTTCGGGGGCGAACCCCACCAACCCATTGATCTGGTCGAGACCCTCTACGAAACGGAGGATGGGAACGCCATCTCACTGCGGCTCCGCGACGAGCAGGTGGGCTTCGGATCCCGTATGGCCGGAAGGCAGATCCGAACGAAGTGCCTCAACCTCCTGGATGCCGAGCCTGACAAGCCTCTCCTTCTCGACTGGGAGGACGTGCCACTCATCTCCAGCAGCTTTGCTGATGAACTTGTCGGAAAGCTCTTTGCTGAACTCGGCCCGCTGGCTTTCAGCGCGAGGATTAGGAACATAGGCATGAGGCGGATCGTCCATGACCTCATTGACAAGGCCATTATGCAGCGAGCCGGCCAGACAATCGCCCGTTCCCGCGGCCGCTCGGACTCGGAGCCCGGCGACCCCAGCGGTAGCTCGGAACGACCGTAGGTTTCGGAACCCCTGCGGTCAGCTTCGTCGACGTTCGCACCAACGGCGGGAGCTCAACGGCCAACGTCGTTCGATAACGGTTGCGCAAGGTGTACGACACCGCCCGCGCGACCGGCTCGGGACACGCGCCAATCGTCTCGTCCTCGCGACTTCAAGTCCCTCCGAAAGCCACGTCGAGCACCGTTTCACGGGGCTACTGAGAGGGGCTGACCCACTTGCTGTTATAAAGCATTGATGCTAGAGTCGTGCGCCTGCTGCGAGAACGTGTGGCGGACTTCGAATTGCATAACTGGCTCTATCGATGCGACGACGGCCACCGATCAATGGTACTGCACCAATGAGTGACAAAGACGCCAGGAACCCGAAGGAGCGAATGGGCGAGGAGATCGCCCTGCTCGCCGCGCGCATCGATGCCGCGACCTACGAACTGCTTGTGCTGATCCGCAAGTTCGATGACCAGGAGGGCTGGAGCAACGGCTTCCTGAGCTGCGCCCACTGGCTCACATGGCGTATCGGTCTGGCGCCCAGCGCCGCGCGCGAGCGGGTCCGCGTCACCCGCGCCCTGGGCGAACTGCCCCTGATGAGCGAGGCGATGCGCCGCGGCGAGCTCTCGTACTCCAACGTAAGGGCGCTGACCCGTATCGCCAGGCCCGACACGGAGAAGTCGCTTGTGGATCTAGGCAGGGCCGGCACGGCGGCGCACATTGAGCGAGTCGTCCGATCATGGCGCGTGATCGACCGCACGTTGGAAGTTCGGGACGACGAACTGCGCGACGCATCCAGTGACCTGACGACCCACGTCGACGAGAACGGCATGTTCGTGATCCGGGCGCGGCTGGCGCCGGAGGCCGGCGAAGTCCTGATGAAGGCACTCAAGGCCGCCAACGAGAAGCTCTACGACAAGAGTCGCGAGGACAACCCACCTGTCGGCAAGCAGCGCGCCGATGCGCTGGCGCTTGTTGCCGAGCGCGCACTCGCGGGAGGGCTGGAGCCGGGGACTAGCGGCGACCGCTATCAGGTGGTCGTCCACGTGAACGAGGAAGAGCTCAAGGCTCCCGAGAGTACGTGCACCGAGAACGGGGTGCGCGTTTCCGCGGGAACGCCGCCGGTGCCGCAGGGTGGGAGCACTTCACCGGAAGCACGCAACGGTCGTGTTTCCGCGGAAACGCGAGCGGAGACCCAATGTCCGAGCGGCGCCTGGCTCGGCGTCTCCAACATTCCAGTTTCCGCGGAAACAGCCCGACGCATCGCCTGCGAGGCCAGCAAGGTCGGCACCACCGTCTCCTCCACGAAGGCGGCTGCAGCGTGCGACTAGACGCCCATGGTGCCGCGCCGTTCTTTGACAGCCGCGGCCGGCCACTCGAACAGAGCCCGGCGCCACCGCCCATCGGCCTCTACGCCGCCAAGAAACTCGTCCGACAACTGGAGGACTCGGGCATTCTGGTCACCGGTAAGGAGTCCATGCCCGCCTGGGACGGCAGGCCGATGGATCTGCGCTACGCCATGGAGTGCCTGTGGCGGCCACCACCGCATCTGGAAGCCGTGGTGACGAAGGAGCGGACTCCCGTATTCAAGGGAGATGAGCACCAGGTACAAGCTGCGTAGGTGACCCCCTGTGGCCATCTTCCTCGGCGCCACCCCGGGACATACTTCCCTCAAGTCTCCGCTGGCACCCGAAGGTCAACGTTCGTGCAGGCGCACGACCTCCTGCAGCCGCCGTCTCTTCCCGCTTGTTGGCAACGCTCGGAAAGTGAGCCGATCAGCGATCAGAAAGTGAGCCACCTCGGCCGCGTTCGAGTGTACGCGAGTCTGTGCTCCGTCGGTCTCCTTGAGTCAGTAGCAGTAGCGGCTGCGGTAGCTGTGGGAAACCGGTCTGCCGGTTTTCCAAGGCGGTGCGGGAAACGGTCTGCCGCTTTCCGCGGCGCCGGCAGCTTCCGCAGCCGGCCGCCGGTGCGGTGTTCTCAGCGGCGGTGCCGCGGCGGTCCGGTTGCGGGTCGTGCGATCCGGATTCACGAAGGGCTTCTCCGCAGCCGAGTCCGATAGGAGGAGCCCTTGGTGGCGAGGATGTGGGCGTGGTGGGAGAGGCTGTCGAGCAGAGCCGTGGTGAGCTTCTCGTCGCCGAATACGCGGACCCACTCGGAGAAGGCAAGGTTGGAGGTGACGATGGTCGAGCGGCGCTCGTAGCGGTCGGCGAAGACGTTGAAGAGCAGCTCGCCGCCGGCGCGGTCGAATGGCACGAAGCCGAGCTCGTCGCAGATCAGTAGATCCACCCGCTGTAGCCACTGCTGCAGGCGCCCCAACTCCCGCTGATCGCGGGCTTCGATCAGGTCGCGGACGAGGTCGGAGGCCTTGCGGAACCAGACCCGGCGGCGGCGCTTCGCGGCCTCGATGCCGAGTGCGATCGCGAGATGCGTCTTGCCGGTGCCGATCGGGCCAACGAGGACGACGTCGTCGCCGCGGTCGATGTAGTCGCAGGAGGCCAGCTCGCGCAGCTTCGGTTTGGACACTCCCTGTAGCGCCTGGAAGTCGATCTGCTCGAGCGTCTTGTGGTCGGGGAAGCGGGCCGCGCGCAGCCGGCGCTCGACGGTGCGGGCCTCACGGTCCCGAATCTCGGTCTCGAGCAGTTGCCACAGGTAGTCCTCGTAGTCCCACTGTGCGTCCTGGGCCTGACGCGCCCGCTGCTCGTAGTCGCGCAGCACGGAGGGCATCTTGAGCGTCTTGAGGCCCTCGGCGATGACGGCTCTGCGCACCGCCCGGCTCACGATGCCGCCTCCTGAAGCAGCACGTCGAAGTCGGCGGCGCGGGCGCTCTCGATGTCGTGGCGGCGGAGCGGCTCCGGCACCTCGATCTTGGAGGCGGGACTCCGCAGGGCGAGTCCCAGAAGGTCGAAGCGACCGGCGGTCAGGGCCTCCTCGAAGTAGTGCGCGTAGCGCACCAGGCGCTGTCCCGGCCGCACCAGAGCGCAGCGGTACTCCGCGTCGCGACAGGTGAAAACGATGTCGCCCGTACCGACGCGGGCATGGACCTGAAGGCTCTTCCACCGCGAGGGAACCGAGTAGATCGCACCACCCAACTGCACCGTCGCCTGGCGCGACACCCGCACGATCCTGAGCTTCCTTGCCTCGAACGCGGTCGGCGGCAGCTCGCGCAGAGCCGCCTGCTCCTCCTGCCACCGGGCGCGCTGACTGTGTGCCGCGTCGACCGAAGCCAGCACGCCCCGTGCGATCTCCTCCAGGGTGCGGCCTTGAGGCACCGGACTCATGTGCGCCAGACGGATTCCCTTGCCGCGCGACTCCACGCTGCCCTTGTCGTGCCCCTCGCCGGGGCGGGCGAAGCAAGGCTCGAACAGGTAGTGGCTCACCAGCGCCTGGAATCGATCCGTCAACTGACGCTCGCCGCCCACCCGCCGACGCACCGCCGCACTCAGCTTGTCGTAGACCAGACGCAGCGGCACGCCGCCGAAGTGCGCGAACGCCCGCACGTGGCCGTCGAGGAACGCCACCTGGTCGCAGCGGTCGTACAGCCACACGAACGAACGGCCCGAGTACGGCAGGTGCAGCAGGAACTTCCACACCCGGTGAGCCACACCGTCCTCCTCCACCGTCACCTCGAAGAAGTCCACCTGGCCGCACTCGCCGGCACGGTGCACCAGCGGAATGAACGTCTCCTGCCGCTGACGCTTCCACTCCCGAACGTAGCTGCGAACCGTCGTGATCCCGACCTCGTAGCCATCCTCCAGCAACTGCCGATGCAGACGCGTCGCCGTCAGACGCTGCTTCGCCGTCGTCCGGCGAGACCACGTCCTCAGCAACTCCTCCAGACGAGGAGCCACACGCTCCGTCACCAGCCGCCGCCGCGGCCTGCTCTCCACCCGCCGCGGCGCGCTCTGATCCAGGTACTTGCGCACCGTGTTGCGGCTCACGCCGTGCTCCCGAGCCACCGAACGTTGGCTCCGACCCTCCACCAGCACCTGGTGCCGAATAACATGTACCTGATCCATCCTCAGCAAGTCCTTCCTCCGATCGCGTTGGTCTACTGAACAAGACCAAGCTATCGGCCAAGGGCCGAGGGTGGATCACTTTCCGAGCGTTGCTGTCCCACAAACGGGGAGGAAGGATGGGTCTGAAACCAGTGCTGTCCCACAAACGGAGGGTCAGGATGGGTCTGAATCGTGCCCTGTCGTATGATTGGTTTTCACACAAAGCCAATGACGGCAAGGAGATCCAGACCCATGGCGCACAATGGTACCGTACTCGGTCAGTTCCTCAAGCTGGTGTCGAGACATGAGTTCGAGCGGGAGGCGGGAAGGCGCCACAGGGGACGCAAGCTGCGCTCGATGAGCCGCTGGAGCCAGTTCGTAGCGATGGCGACGGCCCAGCTTTCCGGGCGGTGCAGCCTGCGCGACATCGTATCGAACCTGGACGCGCAGGGTCACAAGCTCTACCACCTTGGCGTGGGCCGGGTGGCCCGGTCGTCGCTGGCGCGCGTCAACGAGAGGCAGCCCCACGAGCTGTACGAGGCGTTGTTCGGTCGTCTGCTGGCGCGATGCCGGAAGGCGGCGCCGGGGCATGGTTTCCGGTTCCGCAACAAGCTGTTCTCGCTCGATGCGACGTACGTGGACCTGTGCCTGGAGCTGTTTCCCTGGGCGCAGTACCGCAAGACGAAGGGAGCGTTGAAGCTGCACATGGGGCTTGACCACGAGGGCTGTCTGCCGGCGTTCCTGGAGGTCACGGACGGCAAGGGGTCGGACCTTGAGGTGGCGCGGTCCCTTCGCCTGCCGAGGGGAAGCATCGTCGCTGCGGACCGTCTGTACCTCGACTTCGAGTGGCTGAAATCCCTTGATGCACAAGGGGTTTTCCTGGTCACTCGGCTGAAGCGCAAGATCAAGTACGCGGTTCGAGAGCGGCGGTCGTTCGCGCCTGGGCTAGGCGTGACGTCGGACCAGACCATCGAGTTGACCAGCGTCAAAGGCCGCACCCGGTGTCCGATCCCGCTGCGTCGAGTCGGCTATCGCGACCCCGACACGAAGAAGTTCTACGCGTTCCTGACCAACAACTTCAAGCTCGCCCCGAAGACCATCGCGAACATCTACAAGGAGCGTTGGCAGATCGAGACCTTCTTCAGGTGGATCAAGCAGAACCTGCGCATCAAGAGCTTCGTCGGCACTTCGCGCAATGCCGTCATGACGCAGATCTGGATCGCGATGTGCGTGCATCTCCTGCTCGCCTACCTGAAGTTCGTCAACAAGATGGCGTGGACCATGAGCCAAATCCTGCGCCTCCTGCAACTCAACCTGTTCGCGCGAAGACCGCTCCTGGACCTGTTCGAACCCCGAGCGGACCGCCTGATCCCAGGAACGCACAGACTCAACTCGCACTGCGCTGAAGTTTGTGGGACAGCACTGGTCTGAAACCGTGCCTTGTCGTATGATTGGTTTTCAAGCAACGCCAATGACGGCAAGGAGATCCAGACCCATGGCGCACAATAGTACCGTACTTGGTGAGTTCCTCAAGCTGGTGTCGAGACATGAGTTCGAGCGGGAGGCCCGACGGCATCACAGGGGACGCAAGCTTCGCTCGATGAGCCTCTGGGGCCAGTTCGTAGCGATGGCAACGGCGCAGCTTTCCGGGCGGCGCAGTCTGCGAGACATCGTGTCGAACCTGGATGCTCAGACTCACAAGCTGTACCATCTCGGCGTTGGCCGAGTGGCCCGGTCTTCGCTGGCGCGAGTGAACAGGGAGCAGCCTCACGAACTGTACGAGGCGCTGTTCGGGCACCTTCTGAGGCGTTGTCAGGCGTCGGCGCCGGGGCATGGGTTCCGGTTCCGGAACAAGCTGCTGTCGCTCGACGCGACGTACGTGGACTTGTGCCTGGAGGTGTTTCCCTGGGCGCAGTACCGCAAGACCAAGGGTGCGTTGAAGCTGCACGTGGGTCTTGACCACGGGGGCTGTCTGCCGTCGTTCCTGCACGTCACCGACGGCAAGGGATCGGACCTTGAAGTGGCCCGGGCGCTTCGGCTGCCGAAGGGGAGCATCGTCGCGGCCGACCGGCTGTACCTCGACTTCGGGTGGCTGAATGACCTTGATGCACAAGGGGTTTTCCTGGTCACCCGCCTGAAGCGCGGAGTCCGATACGCGGTTCGGGAGCGACCCGCTGGCAGATCGAGACCTTCTTCAAGTGGATCAAGCAGAACCTGCGCATCAAGAGCTTCGTCGGCACCTCGCGCAACGCCGTGATGACGCAGATCTGGATCGCCATGTGCGTGCATCTCCTGCTCGCCTACCTGAAGTTCGGCAACAAGATGGCGTGGACCATGAGCCAAGTCCTGCGCCTCCTGCAACTCACGCGAAGACCGCTCCTGGACCTGTTCGAACCCCGGAGCGGACCGCCTGATCCCAGAAACGCACAGACTCAACTCGCACTGCACTGAAGTTTGTGGGACGGCACTGGCCTGACCCACTCGCAATTCGAAAGAGCCGTTTCTAGTGTACTGTCTCCAACATGGCTTTACCACGTGTAACCTTTGCGATGATGCTGTCGGCGGTGGCCGTCCAGACGAACGGCCGGGAGTTTTCGTTGCTGTGCTCCACGTAGTCGTAGATGGTCTTTACGAGGTCGTTGACGCTCTGGAATGCACCGCGCCGGATCGCCTTCGTGGTCAGACCGCCCAGCCAGCGTTCGACCAGGTTGAGCCAGGGCGACGAAGTCGGAATGAAATGGAAGTGGAAGCGAGGCTTTCGCTCCAGCCATGCGCGCACGGCGGCGTGTTTGTGGGTCTGGTAGTTGTCCAGGATCAGGTGCAGGTCGAGATGCTTCGGGATCTCACGGTCGAGACGCTTGAGGAAACGGAGAAACTCCTGGTGGCGCTGCCGGCCCATGCACTCCGCGATCACCGTGCCCTCCAACACGTTCAGCGCAGCGAACAACGTCGTCGTCCCGTTGCGCTTGTAGTCGTGGGTCATCGTTCCCGCGCGGCCGCGCTTGAGCGGCAAGCCCGGCTGGGTCCGGTCCAGAGCCTGGATCTGGCTCTTCTCGTCCACGCACAACACAAGCGCGTTCTCGGGCGGATTCCGGTACAGGCCCACAACGTCCCGCAGCTTTTCCACGAACCTGGGGTCGTTGCTCAGCTTGAACGTCTTGACCAGATGGGGCTTCAGCCCGTGCGCCACCCAGATGCGCTGGACCGCCGCCGGACTGATGCCCTGGGCCCGAGCCATCGAACGCACGCTCCAGTGGGTCTGACCGGGCGGCTTCTCGTGCAGCGTCGCTTCGATCATTTTACGCACGACCGACTCCGAGAGCGGCGGCTTTCCGCAACCGCGGGGACGATCCCTGGTCAGCCCCGAAGGTCCGTCCTCCGCGAACCGACGACGCCACAGCAGCACCGTGGGCCGCGAAACGCCGAGTTTCGCCGCAATCGCCCGATTGGCCGTGCCCTCCGCCGCAGCGAGCACGATCCGGCTACGCCGGACGGTGCGTTGCGTCGTCGTCGGCGCCTCTACCCATTTCTTGAGAAGCGCTCGATCGCTCTCTTCGATGTGAAGTCGTTCCGCTGGTTCCCACATGAACGGAATACTGACGAACTTGCCCGAGACTGTCAACCCATGTCGGAGACACTACACTAGGGGCTGTTGAGGAACCTAGAACATGCAGCTCGTTCTGATCAAGCTGCTGGATTCGGTCAGGACTCCCAGTGCTCGATCGCAGAGATCCGCGTTGTCTCTCCCGAACACCTGCGAGAGGGCCCTCCAGGCCCAAAGCTCCCGCATGTGCGCGCGTAGACGTCACCCAGTGCGGAGGATGACTGCATCAGGTCGTCACACCAGGAAGCGCAACATGCAGACGACAACGGCACAGCGGCCAACAAGAAACAAGCAGCCAGACATACTGCAACAGCGATTCTCCTCATCGTACTGGCGGCTGGCCGTCTCGGCCCTTGATGTCGTCCAGAACGTCCTCGACAGCTTGAATCGCCGCCTTGAACTGAGCGCGTTCACCGGCGATGCGATCGACCACCTTGTAGAACGCCACGATGTCACCATCGTCGGCAGTCTCGACCACTTCTCGAAGTGCCTGCCGCGCCTCAAACGGGTCGATCTCGACGCGCGGAATCTTCCGTGCCGCTTCCGCCAACGCGATAGTCCGATTCAGTTTCAGCCAGCGCGGGTCGTCCTCGCTGATGCCTTGATGCCCTCCTGACGGGAGAGTCGGTTCGTCGGGAGCCTGCGCGATCAGCACGGCGGCGACCAACGCCACCAGGACCAGGACCACCAAGACAACGGTGGTCTTCTTCATCGGTTCTCCTTCTCCTGTCGGCTCTCGGCGCAGGATGACCTGCCGGTCGCCTTGTTACGCCTCAGGCCTGTTGCTTGGCGCCACCATACCACTTGAGTCTCGCTGAAGTGCGCGCGTAGCCTTGTCCCATGAGAGATGAGCCTGAAGGGAGGATGTCAATCCCACGAGAGATGAGCCTGAGCGTGTGTCGGGGATCATTGGAGGATGATCTTGCGACTCGATATCGAACGGTTTCGGACCCTGGACGAGGTCCGCGACTTCATGGCCGGCAGTTCGCCGGTCGACTTCCGTTTCGTGGAGCGCGCCGATGCGTACGGCTTCGTGCGGCGGGTTCTGGTGCGGACGCGGTATGTACGGTTGTCGAGGTCCGACAAGGGCCTGGTGCGGCGGTTCCTGGTCAAGGTGACGGGCTTCAGCCGGGCTCAGATCGCGCGGTTGATCTCTCAGTACCGGGCGACCGGGCGCATCGAGGATCGGCGCCGTGGTCCGAAGCGTCCCTTTCCCCGGCGCTACACGAAGGCGGACATCGGTCTGCTGGCGGAAGTAGACGAGACCCTGGGCGGCCTGTGCGGCGCGGTGACGCGGCGCCTGATGCAGCGTCAGTACGAGGTCTTCGGCGATGCTCGGTTCGAGCGTCTGGCGGCGCTCTCCAACAGCCACCTGTACCGCCTTCGGCAGTCTGTGACGTACCGGCGCCGGCGGCTGACGGTGGCGAAGACGCGGTCGACTCAGGTGCGCATCGGGGAGCGCCGCAAGCCTCATCCCGCCGGTCGCGCGGGCTTCCTGCGAGTGGATTCCGTCCATCAGGGCGACCTCGACGGGGAGAAGGGTCTGTACGAGATCAATCTGGTGGACGAGGTCACGCAGTACGAGTTCGTGGCCGCCGTAGAAGGCATTTCGGAGCGTTTTCTGGTCCCGGCCCTCGAAGGGTCGATCGAGGCTTTTCCCTTCGTCGTTCAGGGCTTCCACGCCGACAACGGCTCCGAGTACATCAACCACCGGGTCGCCGCGCTGCTGCGCAAGCTGCACGTCGAGGAATTCACGAAGTCCCGCCCGAGACGCTGCAACGACAACGCCCTGGTCGAAAGCAAGAATGCCTCGGTGGTCCGGCGCTACCTCGGCTACGACCACATTCCCCGGCATCACGCCGCCCTCGTCCACGGCTTCCTGCGCGACGTGCTCGCTCCCTTCCTCAACTACCACCGGCCCTGCCACTTCCCCGTCGAGAAGACGGACGCCAAGGGACGCATCCGCAAGACCTACCCCTTCGACAACGTCACCACGCCCTACCTCAAGCTGAAGTCGCTCGACGGCGCTGCCCTCAGCCTGCGGCCCGGCGTCACCTTCGAGCAGCTCGACCAGGAGGCCCTGGCCCGCGACGACCTCGCCGCGGCGAGCGCCGTCAACGAGGCGCTCGTCGCACTCTTCGCCCAAATCCGACGCCGAGATGCAACCGTCGCATGAGCAGCTCACCCATCTCCCTCACTACACTTGGCCGCGGCATCGCGGTCCCCGCGCTACCGTTGGTCCCTGGTGCTGACCTCCGCTTCGCTTCGATCAGCAACCGGAAAACCGCCCCGCCACGCTCGCCCCGCTCAACTCCCGAACAACCGCCGTTCAGGCTCATCTCCGTATGGGACTAGTGTCAAGTCACACGTCCTATGTCGCATGAATCGTAGTAGGCTCCTTGCCGTTCGACGACGGCAAGGAGTCTGGCATGAAGCGGTATGTGGTGGAGTTGGAGGAGCAGGAGCGCGAGGCGTTGGCGACGATTGCGCGCAAGGGTTCGCATCGGTCGCAGAAGGTGATCAACGCGTTGGTTCTGCTCAACTGCGACGAGGGCGAGTTCAACGGGCGTCGGCCGACCGGCGAGACGATCGCCGGGGTCTTGCGGATCAGTGCGCGCAGGGTGGATCGTGTGAAGAAGCGGTTTGTGGAGGACGGTCTGGAGGCGGCGCTCGGCAGTCGGCAGGGGCGTCGTCCGAAGTACCTGCGCAAGGCGGATGGCGAGTTCGAGGCGCGGCTGGTCGCGCTCAGTTGCGGAGAGCCGCCCGAAGGGCGTTCGCAGTGGTCTCTGCGTCTGTTGGCCGACCGTGCGGTGGAGCTCGGCTATATCGACAGCGTCTCGCACGAGACGGTGCGGCGGGTGCTAAAAAAAACGCTCTCAAACCGTGGCGCCGCGTCGGCTGGGTGATTCCGCCGCAATGCAACGCCGACTTCGCGGCGAACATGGAGCGGGTGCTCGACGTCTATCGGCGTCCCTACGACGCGAGCTTCCCGGTGGTGTGCATGGACGAGACGCCGCGGCAGTTGATCGCCGAGACACGGGCGCCCATCCCGCCGGCCCCTGGACGGGAGGTCCGCGAAGACTACGAGTACCGACGCTGCGGCGCCTGCAACGTGTTCATGGCGACCGAACCGCTGGCCGGGCGGCGTCTGACCAAGGTCACCGAGCGCAGGACCAAGACCGACTGGGCGCGTTTCCTGGAAGACATCGCCGGGCAGTATCCCGACGCCACCCGAATCACGCTGGTGATGGACAACCTCAACACCCACCGCCCCGGCGCGCTCTACGAGACCTTCGACCCGGCCCGGGCCAAGGCGCTGTGGGACCGCTTCGAGTTCGTCTACACCCCCAAGCACGGCAGTTGGCTGAACGTCGCCGAGGTCGAACTCAGCGTGATGATCCGACAGTGCCTCAACCGCCGCATCGACTCCATCGACACCCTACGCGCCGAAGTCGGCGCCTGGCAGGCCGCCAGAGACCGGATCCAAGCCAAGGTCAACTGGCACTTCACCACCGACGACGCTCGCGTCAAACTCAAGCGCCTCTATCCGACTTTTGACGAGTGACACGACACTAGGCTGCGTCCAGGATGCCGCTGTCCGTGACGTGCCGGTAGCTGGACCAATCCTCGTCCACGTCGATGTCCAGCACGTCCCGAACCGCCTTGGCGTACAAGACTCCATCGAACTCGTCCGACTCGACCAGGGTTCCGTCGACGTCGAAGACGATCAAGTGCATGGACTTCCTAGCTTCCGCGGTTCGTAGCCAGCCACTCCTCCACGGCCACCCTGGCCGGTTCCTCCAGCCAGGGCAGGACGCCGAGGTTGCTCTCGCGTGCGGCGGCGTCGATGTCGACTTCGTTACGGTCGAGAAAGCGGGCTGCGCGGTAGTACACCAGGCCCTCGGAGTCCGCGGCGTCGCCGAGCTCGATCAGGTGGCCGGCTAGCTCGCGGGTGCGGCGGAGCCTGGGCGGCAGGGGCGGCGCGGGCAGAGGCCTGGGCAGGCGGGGCTGGAGACCCGCAGCTTTGGCTGCGCATTGGAACGCCGCGGTGTCGGGCGGCGACTCGCCGCCGTGAAACAGGGCGTCGAATGCCTCGGGCCAGCTAGATTGCAGGCGTTCTGCGAGGAGGCGCCGTTCGCGAGCCGAGAGTTGCATGACGCGCGGTACGACGCGGCGGGCTCCGGCGGCGACGAGTCGGGCCATCGCCGGCTCCAGGAGCGCCGGCTGGTCGGTCCAGTCGGCGACGAGCGGCCAGACGGGGGTCGCGTCCTCGAGCGGCGCCGGCTCGAAGGGCAGGCTCGGCTGGCGCCGCTCCCTGAGTTCTTCTCGCAGCGTGGCGGCGTGGCGGACCAGAGCGTCGAGGAGGTCGGCCACGACGACAGCGTTGGGGGGCAGGTTGGCGAGCCTTGGCGCAGTCAGCTCACGGAGGCTCGACCCGCCGACCGGGATGTTCGCTACCACTTGAATCAGGAGCGGCACTCCGGCATTCGCCGCGGCCTCGACGATGCGCGTCCGGAGGTGCTCGTGATCCGCCGGTAGCGGCGGAACGTAGACGACATCGATCACCGAGTGCACCCCCTCGGCGGCCTCGGCGGCAGCCGGCAACGGCTCCGCGATCGACCGCGGCAGGCCGCCGGTGGCGAGATCGCACCAGAGGTCGTCGCTGCCGACCGCGGGCCAGCGAGAGAAGCTGTGGCGGATCCAGAGGTTTGCCGGTTCGGCGACGTGTTCGCGGAGCGTGAGTGGAGTCACGGAGTGCCAATCCTGAACCAGATGCGGGCAAGATGCCCGCGTTCCGAGGCTCGGATGCGGGCGAGACGCCCGCGTTCCCAGGACAGCCGAGTCAACGTCCGGCCGACTCGAGGGCGACAGCTACCGCTGCCTCGACGGACTTCTGGACGTACCGGGCGAGAACGTCGCCCTCGACGTTGACCTGGTCTCCGGGGCTCAGGCCGGAGAGCGTCGTGACCTCGAGCGTGTGCGGAATCAGGGCAACGTCGAAGGTCTCATCGTCGAGCGCCGCGATCGTCAGGCTGACGCCGTCGATCGTCACGCTGCCCTTGAGAACGAGGCTGTTCTCGAGCTCGGCCGGGACCTCGAACGTGATGACCCGGTTGTCTCCGAGTTCCTCGACTTGCGCCACCCGGGTCGTCGTGTCGACGTGTCCCTGGACCCAGTGGCCGCCAAGGGGATCGCCGGCCGAGAGCGGCGGCTCCAGGTTCACTTCATCGCCGTCCTGAAGCGTGCCCAGAGTCGATCGGCTGAGGGTCTCAGGAGACAGATCGAAGGCGGACCAGGCCGGGAGGGCGCCCTCCGCGCCGTTGCCCGCAACTCCGTTCGCGCCGCCCTGCTCCACCACGGTAAGGCAAACGCCGGAGACCGAGAGGCTGGCGCCCAAATCCAGCCGCGACGCAAGCCTCTCGGAGTGCCCGATCACCACGCGGGAACCCGTGGGGCGCGTCCTCGCGCCACACGCGACCCAGTCCGAGCGCCCGTCTTCGGGCGGTCGGATGGCACCGTGGCGCCCCGAGGCTTTGGGGGCCTCGACTACCCGTCCACACTCCGTGACAATTCCCGTATACATCCTTGCCGGTACCCTACAAGAATCACGTCCGGGCTACGCCTCTGAACCCGCAGCCGATCGAGGCGCCAGGCGTCAGCCAACTTCTCCGCGCCCGCGCCGCCGAGCGGGCCCGGGGCCGCCGCGCCGCCGATCAGGAGGGGCGCGCAGCACACCGCGGCCCGATCCCAGACACCCGAGGACGCGAACGCCTCCAGCACCCCGGCGCCGCCCTCGACCAGCACGTTCGACACGCCTCGCCCGGCCAGGTCCGCCAGCACCGCGGCGGGCTCCACGGCCCCGAGCACGACGACCTCGGCGCCCGCCTCACGCAGCCGGTCGCGCCGCCCGGCCCATTCCGCCGCACCCTCGCCCGTGGCCTCCGGCGCCGCCGCATAGACGACCACCGGTCCCTCGACCTCGAACATCCGGGCGCGGGGAGGAAGCCGCAACCGCCGATCGAGCACAACCCGCACGATCGGGCCCTCGGCCCGGCCCAGCCGCCGGTTCAGACGCGGATCGTCGGCCAGCGCGGTGCCGCTGCCTACCGCGATCGCCTGGTGCTCCTCGCGCAGTTCGAGCGCCCAACGGCGGCCGCGCGGCGACGAGATCCACTGGCTGTCGCCGGTCGCCGTCGCGATCCGGCCGTCCAGGCTCATCGCCCACTTCAGCGTCACGGCGGGCCGCTGATGGAGGACGCGGGTCAGGAAGGGCACGTTCATCTCGACCGCCTGCTCGGCCAGAAGCCCGCTCTCGACCAGGAGGCCCGCGGCCCGCAGCCGTTCGCCACCCCCGCCGATCACCTCGGGGTTCGGATCGCGGTGGGCAAAGACCACGCGCTCAACCCCGGCTTCCAGGATCCGTCCCGCGCAGGGCGGCGTCCGACCGTGATGGTTGCAGGGCTCGAGCGTGACGTAGATCGTGCCGCCGCGGGCGCGTTGGCCGGCAGCGTCGAGCGCCATCGCCTCCGCGTGCTCGCCGCCGGGACGGCGGTGCCAGCCGGCGCCGACGATCTCGCCGCTCTTCGTAACCACTGCCCCCACCATGGGGTTCGGCGCCGTGGTCAGGCGGCCCCGCCGTGCCAGGACCAGCGCCCGTCCCATCGCCCGCCGATCGGCGTCGTCGAACCGCCCGGCCTCCTCGGCGCCCCCGGCGCTCACGCCGCTCACCCGAACAGAGCGGTCGCAAAGGACCGCGGCTTGTAGTCGACGATGTCCTCCACCCCCTCGCCCACACCCAGGTAGGCGACCGGAAGCCGCAGATCGCGGGCGATCGCCACCGCCATACCGCCCTTGGCCGTACCGTCCAGCTTGGCCAGGAACACGGCGTCGATCGGCACCGTTGCCCCGAACTCGCGCGCCTGCACCAGAGCGTTGTGGCCGTTGCCGGCATCCACAACCAGGAGGGTGAAGATGTTCCACGCGTCGCCGGCCGCGCGCCGCGTGACACGGTGGACCTTCGACAGTTCCTCCATCAGTTGACCGCGGGTGTGGAGGCGGCCCGCCGTGTCGACGATCAGATGATCGATGCCGCGCGCCCCGGCCGCCTGAACGGCGTCGAAGACGAGCGCCGCCGGGTCGCCGCCCGACGGGCGACGGACGACCTCGATTCCCAGCCGTTCGCCCCAGACCTCGAGCTGCTCCGCGGCCGCGGCGCGAAACGTGTCGCCGGCCGCGAGGAGGACCTTCTCGCCACGAACCAGGGACGCCCGCGCCAGCTTGGCGGCGGAAGTCGTCTTGCCCGAACCGTTGACGCCGACCATCAGGGTGATGCGCGGCGTCGCCGGCAGCACGGCGGGCGGAGCGTCGAGCAGCAGCACCGCCACTTCGTCGACGAGCAGTTGCCGTAGCGCGAACTCGTCGCCGGCGGCGAGCTGCCCCGAATCTCCCGCCTGACGCAGCCGTTCGACGAGCTCGAGCGAGGTCTCGACGCCGAGGTCGGCCTCGATCAGGGTCTCCTCGAGCCGCTCCAGCACGTCCTCATCGATCCGCGCGGCGCCTCCAAGCGCGGTGCTGATCCGGCCGACCAGTCCCTTCCGGGTACGGCCGAGGCCGCGCCGCAGCCGGTTCCACAGGCCTCCCCTTCCGGATTCCAGCGATTCGCGCGCTTCGCCCTCGACCGTGGGTACAGCCGCGCCGCTACCGCCGACTCCCGCGCTCACTGCCCGGCCCCGGACAACGAGGCGCGTGAGTCGTCGAGAAACGCCTGGAGCTCACTCCGCACCAGCGCCGGATCGAGATCCGCGACGATCTCGCCATGGCCCGGTGCGGCCGGCAGGATCCAGACCAGACCGCTCTCGCGCGCCTTCTTGTCGCGGCCCATCGCCAGGGCGAGCCGGTCCACGTCCAGCCGTACGCCACGCTGCTGCTCCACCGCGCCTAGCCTCGGCGGCCCCAGCCGGTCGATCATGCGCCCCAGGCGCGCCGCGAACTCCGGGTCCAGCCCGCGCCGCAGCGCCAGGCGCAGCGCGAACCTCATGCCGTGAGCCACCGCGTCGCCATGACGCAGGCCCTGGTAGCCGAACTCGGACTCGATCGCGTGGCCCAGGGTGTGGCCGAAGTTGAGCAGCCGCCGGCGGTCCCCTTCTTCGAGATCCGCTTCGACGACGCCCAGCTTGGCCTGGATCGAAGCCGCGACCACCGGCGTCAGCGACCCCGGGTCGCCCGCAAGCAGCCGATCGAGGGACTCCTCCACCTGAGCCAGCAGATCGAGATCGAGCAGCGCCGCCATCTTGACGACCTCGAACAACCCGGACCGCAGCTCGCCGACCGGCAGCGTGCGCAGGCAGTCGATGTCGGCGAGCACGAAGCGGGGATGGTGGAAGGCGCCGACCGTGTTCTTGCCGCCTGGCAGGTCGACCCCGGTCTTGCCGCCGACCGAGGCGTCGACCTGGGCCAGCAGCGTGGTCGGGACCTGGATGTAGTCGATGCCGCGCAGGAAGCAACCGGCCGCGAAGCCTCCGAGATCGCCCACCGCGCCGCCGCCGAGGGTCACCAGGCGACTGTCCCGCTTGCCGCCGCGCTCGAGCATCTCCCGCCAGACGGACGCGGCGCACTCGACCGTCTTGGCCGCCTCGCCGTCGGGCACGTGGATCGTCTCGATCCGGGTCGCGCCCGCGGTCTCCAGCAACTGCCGAACCGAGGCGCCGCAGTGGCGGTCCGGCACCTCGCTCGTGACCAAGAAGACGACGCGGCCCCGGCACCAGTCGGCAACGTCGGCGAGCGCGTCAGCGCCTCCCGCGCGCAACAGACCAGGGCCGACGAGGATCTCGCTCACGCCCCGGGGATGGGCGAGAGTCAGACGGTGCGGGCCGTCCGCGGCGTGGTCGGCCAAGGCAACCTCAGGACGATCCAACCTGAGGGCGCATGCGCAATCCCAGGTCGAGCAACTGCTCCTGGTCGACGGTCGACGGCGCTCCGGTCATCAGGCAGACCGCCGACGCTGTCTTCGGGAAGGCGATCACGTCGCGCAGCGAGCTGCCGCCGGCCATCAGCATGACGATGCGGTCGACGCCGAGGGCCACGCCGCCATGCGGCGGCGCGCCGTAGCGCAGGGCCTCGAACAGGAAGCCGAAGCGCCGCTCCGCCTCTTCAGAGTCGATCCCAAGCAGGGCGAGCACCCGCTTCTGCAGTGTCTGGTCGTGGATACGGATCGAGCCGCCGCCGATCTCGTTGCCGTTAAGCACCACGTCGTAGGCGCGCGAGCGCACCGAACCCGGGTCGCTCTCCAGCCGGTCGAGGTCGGACATGCGCGGCGAGGTGAACGGATGGTGGGTCGAGTTCCAGCGCCCGTCGTCACCGTTCCATTCGACCAGGGGGAAGTCGTGTACCCACAGGAACTCGTGCGCGTCCTCGCGCATGTGTCCGAAGCGACGGCCCACTTCGACCCGCAACGCGCCGAGCGCCGCCGCAGCGGTCGGCGCGGGCCCCGCGACCAGGAGTGCCATGCCGCCCTCCTCGACGCCGAGACGGTCGGCGAGGCTCTCGACCTCCGCCGGGGCCAGAGCCTTCTTGACCACGAACGATGGCACGCCGTTGTCGCGCTTGACCCAGAGCACCCCCGCGGCGCCGTGGCGGCGAGCGATGTCGGCGTACTCGTCGACCTGGCGCCGGCTCGATCCGGCGGCGCCAGGCACGTGGACGCCCCGCACCACGCCGCCGGCGGCGATCGCCGCCTGGAAGGCGCGGAACTCCGTCTCCCGCAGGCAGTCCGTCACGTCCGTGATCTCGAGTCCGACCCGCAGGTCGGGACGGTCCGAGCCGTAGCGCGCCACCGCGTCGTCGTAGGAGAGCCGCGGGTAGGAGGCCGGCGGCTCGATTCCGGCGAGCGGGAACACCCGCGAGAACAGCCCTTCGACCAGGCGGAACACGTCCTCCTCCTCGATGAAGGACATCTCGATGTCGATCTGGGTGAACTCGGGCTGGCGGTCGGCGCGCAGATCCTCGTCGCGGAAGCAGCGCGCGAACTGCACGTAGCGCTCGACGCCGCTCACCATCAGGATCTGCTTGAACAACTGCGGCGACTGGGGCAGCGCGTAGAAGTTGCCGTGGTTCAGGCGGCTCGGCACCAGGTAGTCGCGGGCGCCCTCCGGGGTCGAGCGGGTGAGTATCGGCGTCTCGACGTTGATGAAGCCCTGCTCGCGGAAGTAGCTCAGGCTTTCGATCGTGAAGTCGGAGCGCAGCCTCAGGTTGCGCTGCAGTCCCTCCCGCCGCAGATCGAGGAACCGGTACTTGAGACGGGTTTCCTCGCTCGCGTCCGCCGCACCCTCGATCGCGAACGGCATCGGCTCGGAGCGCGCCAGGATCCGCCCCTGCCGGACCTGCACCTCGATCTCGCCGGTGGGCATCTTCGGGTTGACCTTGTCCGGGTCGCGGCGCACGACCTCGCCCTCGACCTCGACGACGTACTCGAGCCGCGCGGGTTGCAGGGCCTCGGCCGTCTCCGGCGTGCTCTCGGGGTGGACGACCGCCTGCACGATGCCGCTCCGGTCGCGCACGTCGAGAAAGATCACGCCGCCGTGATCGCGGCGGCGGTGGACCCAGCCCTGGACCTTCGCCTGCTCGCCGACCTGCTCCGTGGTCAGGGTTCCTGCCTTGGTTCTGTTCACGTGCTTGTCCGTTGGTTCTGTCTGCCTGCTTTCGCCCCGGCTCTCCATCAATCGGCTGCCGGCCCGCGAAGCCCCCGATCCTCGCACAACTAGGGCTGCTCGTCAGGACGTACCTTCGCTGCAACCGCAGCCGCGAAACCATCCCGCGGAATCGTCTCCTGGGTGCTGTCGTAGAAATCCTTCAACACGACCTCTCCGTTCTTCTCTTCGTCCTCGCCAAAGAGCACGACCCACCGGCAGTCGTGGCGGGCCGCCTGTTTCAGCCGAGCCTTGAGAGGCCGGAGAGAATCGAATTCACAGATCGCAGGGATACCGACGGCGCGCAACTCCTGCGCCAACACCATGCCGTGCCGACGGTACGAGCCGCCGATCGGAATCACGCACACGGGTCTCCGGCGATGGTCCTCGGCGTTCAGGCGCGCAAAGGCTCCGGGGATCTTCAGAACGAGGTCGACCAGCCGATCCTGACCGATCGCGAAACCGATTCCGGGCACACTCGGACCGCCAAGTTCGGCGATCAAACCATCGTAGCGACCGCCGCCCAGGATCGCGTTCTGCGCGCCCAAGCCCGCAGATGTGATCTCGAACACAGTCCGGGTGTAGTAGTCGAGGCCGCGCACGAGCTTGTCCTCTACCCGGTGGGCGACACCGGCCTGGACCAGTTGCTCGCGCACCTCCTGGAAGTGGTCGTGAGCCCGACCGCCCAAGTCATCGGACAACCGCGGGGCGTTCTCGAGCAACTCTCGCTCCTTGGGCGCCTTCGTGTCGAGGATGCGGAGGGGATTCGTCTCCAGCCGTCGCCGGCTGTCCCCGCCCAGTTCGTCACGGTACGGTTCGAGGAACTCCCGCAGGCGCCGGGAGTAACGCTGTCTGCATTCCACATCGCCGACCGAGTTGAGGCCCACCTCCAGGTCCTCGAACCCGAGTTCCTCCAGGAAGCGCACCAGCATGACGAGAAGCTCGACGTCGCTGTAGGGACCCGGATCGCCGATCAGCTCGGCGCCAATCTGGTGGAACTGACGGTAGCGGCCTTCCTGGGGGCGCTCGTAGCGAAAGTACGGCCCCATGTAGAAGACCTTGACTGGCTGCGGCCCCGACGCCCAGTTGTTCTGCAGGTAGGCGCGCGCCACCGGCGCCGTGCCTTCCGGGCGGAGCGTCAGGCTACGCCCCTTCTTGTCGTCGAAGGTGTACATCTGCTTGCCGACGATCTCGCTGCCCTCGCCCACGCCGCGCACAAACAGCTCCGTCTCCTCCACGATCGGTGTGCGCACCTCGTCGTAGCCGTAGAGGGAGAACACCTCTCGCGCCTTCTCCTCCACAAACGCAAAGGCAGGGGCCTTGTTGACCAGGTCGTGCATTCCCTTGACGGTCTGGAATCGTCGCTTCGCAGCCATAGGGGCTGATCGTATCCATCCCCCGCTGCATAGGGGCACTGGTAGCGAGCTTCAACCGCGAAACAAGCCAGCCCTTCGGACCGGATGCGGGCAGGATGCCCGCGTTCCCAGGAACCTGAACAGCAGGCCGCTCTACGGCGCGGCCCTCAGGCGTTCGCGAACTTCCGGTCGACCGCGGCCCAGAGTTCGTCCGTGTCCAACTCGATCTCCGGCGCCGCGGGCGACTGGTAGCTGGGGCCCTCCGGCGCGCGTTCGCTGAAGGCCTCGCCGTCATGAACGAGGAACGTGATCCGACGCTGCCGCGGATCGACGATCCAGTACTCACGCACGCCGGCCGCGGCGTAGAGATCGAGCTTGTGGACCCGGTCGCGTGACGCCGTCGAGGGCGACAGCACCTCGACCAGGAGATCCGGCGCGCCTTCCATCCAGTCCTGCACGATCTCGCCACGCTCCGTGGAGACGTAGATCACGTCGGGTTGGACCACCGAGTGATCCGCCAGGTGGACATCCATCGGCGCGACGATCGCCGTGCCGCCGGTGCGATCGGCCGCATCCAGGAACAGGCGGAACAAGTGCCCGACGATCAACTGATGGAGGACGATTGGGCTGGGACTCAGGTAGAACCTCCCGCGGATCAACTCGCAGCGGGGTTCATCGGGGAGGGCCATGTAGTCGCAGCGGCGGTACGGCCCCAAACTGCGCGTCAGCGTCCGCGGCGGCCGGTCGAGCAGCGTCACGGTCATGCGAAGGAGTATACGGAGCGGCTGCGCCCGGCGTTTGCTCAGGCGGCAGGTGGCCAGGTGGTAGCGTCCCGCCGAGGACGAACACCCGTGCAGATCGAACTCTCGGAACGCCAGCGCGCCACCGTCGCTGCCGCGGCGACGATCGCCGCGGCAGCCGTCATCCTGGCCGCGGTGGTGGCGCTGTTCTGGGCCATCGGCACCTTCTTCGCCGCCTTCTCGAGCGTCTTTCTGCCGCTGGCGGTCGCGGCCGTGCTGGCGTTCGTGCTCCGGCCGTACTATGAGTTGCTCAACGAACGGCTGCGGTTCCCGAAGATCCTCGCGGTGGCCGCCGTGCTGCTGTCCCTGCTCGTCCCCGTCGTCGGCTTCGCCTGGTTCTTCGGCGCCATGGCGGCCTCCCAGATCGACGAACTCTTCGAAGCGCTACCGGCCGCGTGGGACCGCATCGTCGACTGGACGGCCCAGATCTCGCCTGTGGTGACCGAGTTCCTCGAAACGAACCCGGTCGCGATCCGGGTGCGCGAGGCCTTCGAGGGTGGAGACTCGAACCTGCTCTCGAGCTTCGGCATCGTCGGCGATACGGCAGTGGAAGTACTCCAGAGCATCGCCGCCGCCCTCGCCTCGCTCTTCGCCTGGGCGGTGCTGCCGGTCTACCTGTGCTTCTTCCTCATGGTCGAGCCGGACCGCTTCCGCAAGTTGGACCACCTCTTCCCCTTCCTCAAGGCCAAGACGCGGGCCGACGTGATCTACCTGATCCAGGAGTTCATCGACATCCTCGTCGCCTTCTTCCGCGGCCAACTCGTCATCGCCTTCCTCCAGGGCGCGCTGTTCGCCGTCGGCTTCTCGATCGCCGGTCTGCGCTACGGCCTCGTCCTGGGCCTGATGCTGGGCTTCCTCAACATCATTCCGTACCTGGGAAGCATCGTCGGCCTGGCGGTGGCGCTGCCGATCGCGTACTGGCAGCAGGGCGGCGGCGTGAATCTGGTGATCTGGGTGTTGGTCGTCTTCGTGCTCGTCCAGCTCATCGAGGCCTACGTGCTGACGCCCCGGATCATGGGCGACCGCACGGGCTTGCACCCGATGGCGATCATCGTCGCCGTGTTCTTCTGGGGCTCGGCCCTCAACGGCATTGCCGGCATGATCCTGGCGATTCCGTTGACCGCCTTCCTGGTCGTCTTCTGGCGTCTGGCGAGGGAGCGCTACATCGGCGAGGTGCTGTAGGCAGCCACGTCCGTCCGCGGAAGCTGGACTGGCGCTTCGCCGTGACTCGGGCGAAGACCGCATCGACCTGTCAACAACTTCGTTGTCAACGAGTTTGTTGACAACGAACTCGCCGTGCTTGAAGAGCGGATCCGCGGCCACAATCACGTCTTGTTGACCGGTCAGCGCCGCATGGGGAAGACCAGCATCCTCCAGGAACTCGGTCGCCGACTGGGAGCGGACGGTTGGATCTTCCTCTTCGTCGATGTCGAGGGTGCGACCTGCCCGGAAGACGCCATCGCGGACATCGCGCAGTCGGCATACGGTCATCGTTCGATCAGGTCGCGTCTCACCGTGGGGATGAAGCGCTGGTTCGGCGAGAACGTGGAGGAGGTCGGTGTGCGCGACGTTCGACTCAAGGTGCGCGCTGGCCTCAGTGCCGGAAGCTGGCGGCGGCATGGGGAGCGCCTCCTCACGGATTGCGCACAGAACGAAGATCCCGTGCTCCTCGTAATCGACGAACTGCCGATCTTCCTCAATCGCATGCTCCGCCGCGACGGCAACGCAGAACGTGTCGACGGGTTCCTGAGTTGGTTGCGCAGCGTGCCGCAAACGCTCGGCGACAAGTCCCCGGTGCTCATCGTATCGGGGAGCATCGGGCTAGAACCTCTCGTGCGCAGACTCGACCTGCCGGACCGAATCAAGTATCTGTACCCCCTTCGCTTGGGTCCCTGGAATCGCGACACCAGTGTCGCATGTTTCGACCGTCTAGCGGCCAGTCGTAGTCTGTCAGTAGACGACGGCGTGGCTGCCGCGGTGTACGAGGCAATCGGCGTCGGCATCCCCTACCACGTTCAGTCCTTCTTCGCGCGCCTGAAGGACTTCGCCATCATGCAGGGCCGGCCACGCATTACCGTGGAAGACGTTGCCGACGTTTACTCCAACGAACTCCTGGGACCCTCGGGCCAGAGCGACTTGGCCCACTACGAAACCCGCCTCAAGGAAGGCATGGACGATGAAAACTATCGCCTTGCCATGGAGATCCTCGCTGAGGCCGCAACCCAGAAGGTGTTCACGCCGAGCGCTCGGCGCTGCTTGGCCGAGTTGTACTCGACGCTTCTAGGCGACGCGGAGAAGCGAGTAGTCGACACACTGGACGTGTTGCTTCACGACGGGTATCTCGAAGCCTTCACGGGCGGTCACCGCTTTGCGTCGCGTCTGCTGGGAGACTGGTGGAAGAGTCGCTTCCGCGACCATCACGTCCCGCTGGAAAGACGTCGTGAGGGCGCTGGACCAGGAGAGCCGGCTCAATGACCAAGGCCGACGCGGCCAACGAGCCGATCCGCCGCCAGTTCCGCAAGTTCAATCCGGGCACCCTCCGCACTGACCAGGAAGTCCTCGAGCAGTTCGCCGTTCGGAGTCGCGAACTCGCGACCGTGCTCGAGGTCCTGCGCGGAAACGTCAGGTCTCAATCGTGTCAGCACTGTTTGATCGTTGGGCCCCGCGGCCGGGGCAAAACCATGCTGCTGGCCCGCGCAGCAGCGGAACTTCGTACGAACGAGGAACTCTCGGGCCAGGCTCTTCCGGTTTGATGGTGGAGATGCCGTAGTGTGGCTTGATGCGCGACACAGACTTGTACGGTCGGATTCTGGGCATCGAGAGTCCTTGGGAGGTGACGGGCGTCGAGCTGCGGCTTGAGGCCGGTGATGTGGAGGTATTCGTGGCTCGCGGCAGTGGCGAGTCGTACCGTTGTCCCGAGTGCGGCGGCTCGGCGAGCCGTCACGACTCGCGTCGTCGGCGCTGGCGGCATCTGCCGACGTGCCAGTACCGGACGATTCTGACGGCGGAGGTGCCGCGGGTGCGTTGCTCGGAGCACGGAGTGCTGACGATCGGCGTGCCGTGGTCGGATGCAGGCTCTCGTTTCACAGCGTTGTTCGAGGCCTTGGTCATCGACTGGCTGGGGGAGGCGAGCATGTCGGCGGTGGCTCGGCGGCTGGACTTGAGCTGGGACCAGGTGGACGGTGTGATGCAGAGGGCGGTGAAGCGTGGTCTGGCGCGTCGGGGCCCGGCGCCCGCGTCTCGCTGTCTTGGCGTGGACGAGACGTCGTTTCAGAAGCGTCACGAGTACGTGACGGTGGTGGCGGACATCGAGGGTGCGCCGCGCGTTCATCACGTGGCGGATGGTCGTGGCAAGGACGCTCTGTCTTCGTACTACGAGTCGTTGTCGGAGTCCGAGCGTTCGGAGATCGAGACGGTGGCGATGGACATGTGGCCCGCGTACATCTCGGCGACGGTGTCCTGCCTGCCGGACGGTGACCAGAAGATCGCGTACGACAAGTTCCACGTCGCGGCTCATCTCGGCGATGCCGTGGACGAGGTGCGCCGGGAGGAGCACCGCTTCCTTTGCAGCCAGGGCGATGGGAGTCTCGCCGACACGCGCTACCTGTGGCTGTATCACCCGGACCGGGTGCCGGAGCGGTCCTGGGTCCGCTTCAAGGAGTTGATCGACGGTACGTCGAAGACGGCCCGCTGCTGGCACCTGAAGGAGGTGGCGATGATGATGTGGGACACGCGGGACCGCGCCGAGGCGATGGCGACCTTCAAGGGCTGGTACTCGTGGGCGATCCGCAGCCGGCTGGAACCGATGAAGCGCGTCGCGCGAATGATCAAGGTTCATCTCGACGGCGTGCTGACCGCGATCGAGCGAGGGGTCACCAACGCCCGCCTCGAAGGCATCAACTCCGTCATTCAGTGGCTCAAGAAATCAGCCCGCGGCTACCGGAACCGAGATCGCTTCCGCACCGCAATCTACTTCCATCTCGGCGGACTCGACCTCTACCCCGATTCGCTCACATTCCACACGAAACCCTGAAGAGCCTCGGGCCAACTCTTCCCCGTCCGGTTCATGGAAGAGAATCACGAGATCTTCGACATGGCCGACTTCTGGCTTGAGACGTTGTTCCACCTCGCCAGGGAGAGCGCCTCCACTCATCCCCAGCTCGCGCTGGAGCTGCGCGGGACCCACGCATCCTTGGTCGAACGCTGGCGAGAGCAGACGCTCGGCGACCACACCCGTGCCGCAGTGCTTGACGCGGCGGACCGTCTTGGCCGGAAGCTCGTACTGATGGTCGAGAACCTGCAAGCGCTCAGCAACAACGTCGACGCGGATTTTGGCTGGCAGCTACGCGCGGTGCTTCAGGCGGAACCCCAGATCATCCTGCTCGCCTCCGCTACCAGCCGATTCAAGGGGCTGGACGACGCCGAACAACCATTCTTCGAGCTGTTTCGGACAATCGACCTGAAGCCGTTGACCACAAAGCAGTGTGGCCAACTGTGGCAGGCGGTCACCGGGGACTCCCCAAGTGAACGCGCACTCAGGCCGCTTGAGGTCCTGACGGGCGGCAACCCCGGTCTCTTGGTCATCGTCGCCGGGTTCGCAGAACACAGATCCTTGCGGCAGCTGATGGAGGAACTCGTCACGCTGATCGACGAACACACCGAGTACTTCCGCGGCCATCTCGAGGTCCTGCCGAAGAGCGAGCGACGCGTCTACGTTGCCGTCATCGACCTCTGGCGGCCGTCCAGCACGGGCGAAATCGCTGCGCGAGCGCGCATGAACGTTCGGGTGGTTTCGACCATGCTGGGTCGACTAGTCGATCGGGGCGCGGTGATCCCCAAACCGAGCTCTAGCGGCCCAAAGCGTACCTACGCCGCCTCTGAGCCCCTCTACAGCATTTACTACAAGCTCCGGCGCGAGCGGGATGAAGCGGCCGTGGTCGAGAACCTGATTCGCTTCATGGTCGCCTTCTACGACCCCTTCTTGCTGTTCGGGATCTTCGAGCGACTCCTGCCGGAGGTTGTCAAGTCGCCGGCGCTCCATACCGGGTTTGACCGGGCACTCGGCAGGAGACCGTCGGATGCGGACTCCCGCTCCCGTAGGACCTGGGATCACCTGAAAGATCTATCGAACAAGGCCGCGAGCCACCGTCTGGCAGACGCTCAGGTCCGTCTCCAGAAAGAAACCGACGCGGCATTCCTCAAGGAGGACTGGCTAGGGATCATTGATCTTGTCGACCTGTATGTTGCCGAAGGATGGGATCGTTCGGAGCACGTCAACGATGACCACGAAACCGCCTACTTGGCGCATCTAAGGGCCGATGCCTACCTCGGGCTGGGCAAGTTCAGGAAGGTAATCGCAATCGGCGTCGAAACCGCATCTCGCTTTCGCGCCACGCGCGACGTCTTCATCCTGTACCGGTCCGCCGTGGTGTTCTTCCGCGAGGTGGAGGCGCACTATCGCTTGGGTGATTTTGGGGACGTTGTCGACAGAGCCGGAGAATTGGCTGCGTGGTTCGGCAACTACAACCACCCGGATATACGACAGTTCGTGGCGGGAGCACTCGTCTTGCAAGCGTACGCCGAGTCCGAGCTGCGCCACTTCTCGAGCGCTGTCTCGATTCTCGACGAAGTCGTGGCACGCTTCGGTGAGAGCGACGCACCGGAAGTCCAGATGTCGGTTGTCCGCGCGCTCATCAAGAAGGCCAGGGTCGTGCGAATGGAGTATGAGGACCGCGAAACCGCCATCAAGGTCTACGATGAGGCAATCGAGCGTTCCGGCAAGCTCAGCCTCACGCAGATCGACGCATGCGTGGCGACTGCTTTCATCAACCGGGCGTTCGTGCTAGCGGAACTAGGCGACTTCGACGGGGAAATCGCGTCCTACCAGGAGCTGATCGACCGCTTCCGCGACAACGATGCGCTCGAAGTGGATGTTGCGCTGGCGCTGGGCTTTAGGAGCATGAGACAGGCTGAGACCGGTCGAGCTGAGGATGCCCTGAGGGGATGCCGGGAGATTGAGAAGCGACTTGGCAAGCTGACGAGAAAGGCGAGGTCCTGGATCGCATGGCAAAGGCTGAGTGCCCTGGCGATTCTGCGGACGGTTCAGCGAGACGCACCAGGAGCCATCGAGGCGTTCCGCTCGGCCTATGGCGCATTCGCACCCGGCAATGAAGTCACAACGCAGGGCATGATCAGGCTGGTGCTCAATCTGATCGCGGTAGGCGCGCCAGAGCGCGCTCTTCTCGAAGTCCTTTCGAGCGACGGCTGGAGGTCAGGGGCGCTAGCGCCCCTCGTCGCGGCCTTGAACGATCGCTGCGACCGGTCGGTTCGCGAGCCCGCGGAAGTGCTCGGCGTGGCAGCAGACATCAGCAAACGCATTGAAGAGGCGGCTGCCAAGGGAACTCTGACCGCGTTCTGACTTCCTCACCCTGAAAGGCGCTACAGCAACACCAGGCGCCCCGACGCCGGCGCGCCCGTCAGTTGCTCCAACGCGTAGCAGTACCAGCGCACCTGGCGGCGGTACGCATCGCCCCGCGGAACGGCCTCGGCGCCGGCGTCGCCCCCGGCGACCGGCGCGTCGAGATCGGCCAGATCCGTCTTCCAGTCGACGACGATCCAGCGGCCGTCCTCGTCGACGTAGGCGAGGTCGACCGTCCCCTCGACGATTCCGCGGCCATCCTCACCGTCTTCGCTGCCACCTTCCGGGGCCGGTAGAGGCAACACGAACGGGGTCTCGCGCAGCACCCGCGGCGAGTCCCGCGCGGCGCGCGCGGCCGGGCTCGCAAGGGCGGCCGACACCGCCGCGACCGTGGCCTCGATCTCCGCCGTATCAGCCGCCAGCAGCGAACCGTGCAACCCGGCCAACTCCCGGATCCGGTCCGGCTCGCCGGCAAGAGGGGTATCCCGCAGCACGGTGTGCACCAAACTGCCGAACCGGACGCCGCCCGGGCGGTCTCGGCGACGCTCCAGTTCCTCGACCACGACCTCGGCCGCCGGCCCGGGCGGCTCGAAGTCGAGTCCGGTGACCGCTTCAGGCCGAACCGAGGGCCGACCGCCTCGCTCCAGCAGGGCCTGGTTGCGGCTTCGCCACCGTTCGAATCGCTCGCGACTCGCATCGGCTGCGGCCCCACCGCCCTCGACCAGGAGATCCTCGCCCAGCAGGCCGTAGGTGGCCGGAGGCTCCTGGTTCAGCAGGTCCGCATCCCACCAGACCACGTCGTAGTCCGGAGCGTCGTCGGCCGCGCCGTCCGTTCCAGCCGCCTTCGGGAACCGGTACCGGCCCGGCTTCACGGACTGCTCCGGCATGCGGTCGTAGTCCGACGGGCGCACGGCGACCGACCTGTCGCCGAACTCGGGGCAGCCCTCGGCGGGCGCCGAGCCGCGCCAACCGTCCGATCCCGGGTACACGGTGTCGTTGAGGCATTCGATCCAGCCCGATCGCTTCACGTCGCCGACCGCGGGCGCCACGAGCAGATCCCGCGCCCGCGTGGCGGCCACGTACGCGACCCGGACGCCCTCCGCTGCCTCCCTCTTGTCCTCGACCTCCGAGGCGTCGAGCAGTTCCTGCGGCGAGAGTCCGAGCAGCTTCATCGCGCAAAGCTCGTCCTCGCTGCGAACGGTCCGCTCGGCGCCGCGCGACAGCTTCGCGGTCATGTCCGCAAGGATGACGACCGGGAACTCCAGTCCCTTCGCGGTATGAACCGTCATCACGCGGACTCCTTCGGCGTCCTCCTCGACTACCGGGGCCTGGGTACCCCCGATCCGTTCCGCCTCCTCGTCCAACTGCTCGACGAAGCCGCGGAACGAACGACCGCCCGCAACCTCGTAGCGGCGGGCCAGATCGCACACGCGCTGGGCGTTGCCCAGCACCTGGTTGCCGGCCGGCCGCAGCGCCATCGCCGCCTGGGCGCGCGGTTTGGCCAGGATCTCCTGCACCGTCTGCACGACGGGAACGTAGTTCCGCCGACGGTGGAGCGTACCGAGGAAGTCGAGGACATCGACGAGGGAGGCGTACTCCTCCGGCGGCTCGCCGCACTCCCGCGCCTTGCGCGGCGAGAAGAGGGGATGCCAGTTCCCGTAGCGCGTCTTGAAGCGCAGGAGCAGATCGTCGTCGAAGGCGAACAGGGACCCCCGGAGCGTCGCGTAGACGGAGAGTCGATCGTCGGGCCACTCGACCGCCGTCAAAGCCGATCGCAACGCCTCCACCTCCTCCCGCTCGTGGAAGGAGCGGGCGCCGATCAGCAAGTGCGGAATGCCCAGCGCCTCCAGGCCGCGGACGTAGTCCCGGGCCGTGTCCTGGTTCCAACTCAGGAAGCGCCGGAAGAGCAGGCAGATGTGCCGCGGCTGCACCGGCGTCCGCATCAAGCGACCCGGATTGTCCGGATCGGGGACCTCGACCTTCCAACCGCTGTCCTCAATCAACCAGCGCACGAACTCGACGGTCGCGTATGGCTGGCACGCCTCGATGTCCCGCTGGGTGACGTTGCGGTAACCATAGGGCTTGGGCGGCGGCAGCACGACGACCTGGGGTTGGCCGGGGATCGCCTGCCGGTGCTCGCCCAGCGGGATGTAGTCGGCGCTGCCGGCGGTCCGGTCACCGGCCATAAGCGGCGCGAAGGCGGCGTTCACCAGGCGCTGGATCGGCGCCACGGACCGGAAACTCGTCGTGAGGTGCAGCACCTCGACGCCGCGCTCCGCGAGCCTCTCCTTCACGATCTGGTACAGCACGACATCGGCCCGGCGGAAACGGTAGATCGACTGCTTCGGATCGCCGACCAGGAACAGCTTGCCGGCAGCCGGAGTCACCTGCGTCCAGTCGTCCTGGTCCGGGTCGTCGGCCGAGAGCAGCAACAGGATCTCGGCCTGCAGCGGATCCGTGTCCTGAAACTCGTCGATGAACAGGTGCCGGTAGCGCGCCTGCAGGTGGCGCCGCACCTCCCGGTCGCGGCGAAGCAGGTCGCGGGCCTTCATCAGCAGGTCGTGGAAGTCGAGCTTCCCCAGCAGCCGCTTGGCGTGCTCGTAGCGTTCGACGGCGACGGATAGTTCGTCCTTCAGCAGCGCGGCCAGGTCGGCATTCGCGGTTTGCTCGAAGCGGCGCAGTCGCTCCAGGAGCCGGCGCCAGAGCTCGAAGACCTGCTCCCGGGCGACACCCTCAGCAAAGCCGCCCCGACCCTTGCGCGGACTCCTGAACCCACTCAGGTCGCGCAGCAGCTTGACGAGCCTTGCCTCCAACTGATCCTGGAACGCCTCCCGGCCGTCTGCCCGATCCCCTCCATTCGGACCGGGACCCGCCACACCCAGTTGCCGGGTACGGACAATCCAGTTCGAGAGCTCGACGACGGGCGTAAGGCCCCGACGCAGCACGTCGCTCTGCCGACCGTGGAGGACCAGCTCTCCGAGCCGCTCGACCCCGGCGCAGAGCTCCTCCAACTCCGTCTCCCGATCGAACTTCGGGGGTCGCCAGGGCGCCGCGAAGTCGCGCCAGTCGACCAATCTCCACGCCGCTTCGCGCAACCGGTCGAGTGCCGACTGCCGCGGCGACCACGGTCCCACCGTCAGGCGGGCCAGTTCCCGTCTCAGGCCCGGCGGCATCGCCTCGAGCTGCTCTTCGATCCAGCGTCCGAAGGTGCGGGCGAACAGGCGCGGCGCTTCGTCTTCCGCCAGCTCTCCGAACCCCGGGTCGACCCCGGCCTCGACCGGGCGCTCGCGCAGGATGTCGGCGCAGAGCGAGTGAATCGTGCCGATGGCCGCCTGTTCCAGGCGGGAGATCGCGGTTTCGAGGTTCGCCGTCCGCTTGCCGGCCGCACCGCTGCCGCGCAACTCGATCAGACGGGCGTCGAGCGCCTGGCGCAGGCGGAGCTTGAGTTCGCCGGCCGCCTTGCGGGTGAAGGTCACCGCCGCCAGCCCGTCGACCGAGCCGCGGCCCTCCTCCAGGATCGCCACCAGACGCTCCACCAGCACCGTCGTCTTGCCGGTACCGGCAGCCGCCTCGACCAACTGGCTCTCGTCCAGCGCCTCGCGGATGCGCCGGCGGGCGGCTTCGTCGGCCGGCGGCGGGGCCGCGGCGTGCCGGTCCATCGGGGTCACCGCTCGCTCCGCAGCGCCTGCAGATCGTGCAGCCGCGTCGCGTCCTTGCGCTGGACCCGCAACTCTTCGTAGGGGCCGCACACCTGCCGGTAGTCGCAGTACCGGCACTCGTCCTTCGCCGGCGCCGCGGGCAGAAAACCGTCCTCCAGCGCCCCGTCCACCGTCGCCAGCAACCGGCGGGCGGCGCCGCGGCTCCGCTCGTCGAACGGCACGGCGACCGTGCTGTAGCCACCCCGCTGGGTGCAGTAGAAGAGCCGCCCCGAGACCACGTCCCGCTCGAGCACGTGCTCCGCGGCCAGGCTGTAGAGCACCGGCTGCAGCACCTTGCCGCCGCCGATCACCAAAGCCCCGCCGGCGTGAACGGCGCGACCGGTCTTGTGGTCGGTCACCCGCAGCCGGCCGCCCGCGTCCTCCTCGACGAGGTCGATCGAGCCGCGCAGCAGCGCCCCGTCGAGCACCTCCGCCGGCGCCCGCTTGCTGCGCGGATCCCGGTCCCCGGACCGCCTGAGACCGAAGGAGAGTTCGGCGTGGATGGGCTTCCACTGGCCGCCCTCGTCCGCCACCTGCCGCAACCAACCACGCAGGTCGGCCCGCAAGCCCTCGAACTCCGCCCTCCATACGCGCTCGATCGGCGGCGCGAGTTCCTCCCGGTAGTCGCGTTCGCTCTGGGCGAGCACCTTGTCGAGCAGTTCGAAGACCTTCTCCAGGCAGCTCGGCGCCACCGGCAACAGGTCCGCCGCCTCCAGGGCGCCGAACAGGCGGAACTGGATCTCGTGGAAGATGCTGCCCCGGGTCATCGGGTCCATCTGCTCGAGCTGGACCAACTCCTCGCGGGGCCTGAGGTAGAGCACCGCCTGGAGGAAGAAGCGGTAGGGGCAGGCGGCGAAGTTCTGGAGGGCGGTCGGCGAGTAGGAGCGCGCGCCGATGCGCTGGGCGGCCAGCGTTTCCCTGGCTTCGGCGCTCGCGTCCACGAGGCCGTCGACCGGGAACCAGGGTCGCCGCCAGCGCCGGCCGCGCGCCTCCAGGGCACGCTTGAGGTGCGGGTTCGACTCAAGGAGAAAGCGCGCCCGTCCTCTGCGCTCCGCGACCGGGGCGCCCGGGCCCAGGAGCGGCCGCAGCAGGGCGAGATCGAACTCGGCCTCGTCGACCGCGTCCTCGGGTTCGGCCGGCGCCGGCCAGCCGACCACCGCGGCGCCGGCGGCCGCGGCACGCCGGCCGAGCGCGTCGAGGTCCGGCAGGCGCCCCTCGGCGCCCCGCAGCACGTCGAGCGCGTACAGCGACGGCACACGAGCGCGCCCCTGCACCAGGTCGACCCGGGGATACGACACAACCAGCCAGCGACTCGCGGCGCCGATGGCGAGGCGAAGCAGCAGTTGCTCCCGCCGGGTGCGCCCCAGATCCTCGGCAAGCCGGTAGCCAGCCTCCCGCAGGGTCCGGCGACATTCGTCGAGCAGCAGCGGATCCTCCTTCGCCCGCCGCGGGAACACCCCCTCGGCCAGGCCCGGCACAAACACGACGTCGAAGCTCCGTCCCGCCGCCTCCTCGACGCCACCGACGAAGACCCGGCCGAACCGACGTTTCGGCGGCCGGCTGCGGCTGAATCGCAAGCGCTCGCCCAGGATCCGGTCCACCTCGGCCAGACCCACTTCGTCGACCTGCGCCAGCGGCCTCAGTTCGGCAAGCACCTCGAGCACGGTTTCCGGCCGGCGCAGCGCCATCGTCGCCAGCTCCTGCAGACGCTCGAGCCACCATCCCCAGTCCGCGCGCTCGGGCAGGGCGTCGAGGAACTCGATCAGGGGCAGAGCGAACGTCTGGAGCGTCTCCAGGCGCCGGATCTGCCGCTCCAGGTAAGCCCTGCGGCCTTCGTCCTCGTCCCCGGCCTCGCGCAGTTGCAGCCGGAACTCCGCGCCGAGGCCCGCCAGCCGCTTCTGCCAACGTTCGGCGCCGCCGACCACGGCGGCATCCACCAGCAGGCGCTCCCACTGGGAAGGGACGCGGAGCGCGCCGGCTGGCGCTGCCTCTTCCTGGGTTTCGCGAGTGTCGGTGGCCGCGGCGCCGTCGGTCGCAGAATGCGGGCGAGACGCCCGCGGAGAGAGCTCCGGCGACTTGATGACGAGTTGATCGCCCGCCGGCTCGACCCAGGGCACCTCGCGCTTTGGCGGTCCGCCGCCCTTCGCCGGTTCGGGAGTCTGGCCGAGCGACAGGTACTCGGCGAAGCGGCTCGCCGAGAGTCTCTCCCCCGCGCACGCCAACAAGGCCAGGAAGGCGCGACCGACCGGATTGGGGCGCAACGCGCCCCGGGTGACGTAGGCGGGGATGCCGGCGCGGCCGAGCGCGTCCTCCACCAGGGGCAGGTAGGCGGCCGGCTGGCGAAGCAGGATCGCCATGCGATCGAAGGCAAGCCCCCCGGCGGCGGCGCGCTGGATGCGCCGGGCGATTTCGACGCACTCCTGGCCCTCGCCGGCCGCCGAGAACAGGTCGACCGAAGAACCGGCCGGCACGTCTGCGCCGCTGCGTGGAAGCGCGGCCATCCTGCCCGCACCTGGGGGCGCGGGCGTCTCGCCCGCATCCGTCGTTCCGCCAATCGGCGAGGACGCGTCCACACCGGTCTCAAAGACGAAGCGCTGGACCCGAGCCAGCCGACGACCGCCCGCAGTCCCGGCGTCGACCGCTTCCTCCCGGTCGAGATCGATCACCGCCCCTTCGCCGAGCAGCGACCCCAGCCACTCCAGCGTCTCGTGGTCGCCCGCTGCCACGGTCGCGAGCACGTCCCGGCTGCGCGCGACGAGCGCCCGCAGGAGCGCAACCTGGCAGGCGCTACGAAGCGGCAGGTCGAGCCACAGCGAACCGGGAGGAACAGCGACCTGCTCCCCGTCCACTGCCACGACGGCGGAGCGAAGCACGGTCGCCGGATCCGCCAACCCGAAACGGGCCATCTCCTCGTCGAATCGGTGAACCAGCCAGCCCAGGTCGCGCGTTCCGCTGTCCTTCAGCAGGTCGCCGGGCGAAACGCCTGCCGCGCGCAGCTCACCGATCGTCCCCGCCAGGGAGCGGGCGAAACCGGGAAGGTCGGCAACCGGCGCCAAACGCTCCAGTTCCCCTTCCGCCGCGGCCAGGCGGGCGACCCGAGCCGACATCGCCTCGGTTCCGAGCGCGGTGACCGGCCGCAGTCCACGGGCGGCCAACTCGAGCGCCGCGGTCTGCAGCGCCCACTGGTCGAGCGATGCTCGATGGACGCCCAGCATCCCCTGACCTGTCTCCGACAGGCCCCGGACCAGGTCGTCGGCGGCGCCGCGCGAGGACCCAAGCAGGAGCGTCTCCTCGTCGCCCCACCGACGCTCCCGCAACCACTCGGCGGCCGCCGCCAGCCGCCGGGCCGCGGAACAGGAAACGAGGATCGAGCCGTGGGCCAAGGCCTCTACTCCGGCGGCGGGATGAGTTCGAGAGCAGCCAGACGGTCCTTGCCGCGCACGTACAGCACGCCGTGAGCCAGCACCGGCGCCGCCCAGGCCGGATAGCGCAGCAGATCGACCGTCCGATCGTCGATTTCAGCCTGAAGGCGCAGGTGCGCGACCTGCTGGTAGCTCTCCGCGGTCGCGCGGACGAGCAGCAGATCGCCGACCTCGCTCTGCACCACGAGATGACCGTCGACGTGAAGCAACTGGGTGCGCGCGAGGCGCGGCTGGCGCCAGTGAACGTCGCCGGTCAAAAGATCCACGGCCCGCAGTTCCGCGTTCGGCGACTTCTCGCCGCTCGAGACGTAGACCACACCCTCGTGGTGGACCGGTGTGTTCCAGTGCGCCGCGATTGCCTGGTTGCGCGGGCCGTCCTGCCACACCGGTCGGAAGCCGCTGGCGCCTTCTTTCGGGTCGTCGTCGCCTTCTGGATCGTCGTTATACGTGAGGAGGATCGCCCCCTTCTCGTACGACTCGGTAAGCAGCACCCGCGAGCCGACGACGACCGGATTCGCGGCGTTCACGCTGGTCAGCCGGCGCGCCCGCCAGCCGAAGCTGTCGAGTTCCCGACCGTCCTTCGGGTCGAAGACGATCAGGCCGGAGCGAGCGAAGTGGAAGCCGCGGCGCTTGCCGGCGATGTCCCTGACCACAGGGCTCGCGTAGCTCGCCAGATCGTCGCCGAGGCGGTAGCGCTCCTCGCCTGTCCGCCTATCGAACGCCACTACCGCGGTGCCGTTGGGCTTCACGCTCCCGCTGTGAATGCCGGGCGACCCCGGCGGACTGCCGCCGACCGCCACGATCAGCAGATCGTCCTCGATCCACGGCGAGCTGGCGACGCCGAAGAAGTTCTGCTGCACGCCGTACTCGGCGTGCACATCGCGCTCCCACAGCACGGAGCCGTCCACGACCCGGTGGCAGCGCAGGACGCCGCCGGCGCCCACCGCATAGACCCGTGGGCCAGAGGCGAGCGGGGCCGTGCGCGGCCCGCCGTCGTAGCCGTAGTAGTCCTCGTAGTCCGTCCGATACTCCGAGCGCCAGAGCTCCTCGCCGTTGTCGGCCCGCACCGCGACGAGCCGCACCCGGTCGCGGACGCGGGTGAAGTAGAACAGCCGCCCCCGGGCTACCGAGGGCGCCGCGTAGCCATCGCCGAGTTCGAGGTGCCACAGGAGCGGCGGCGGATTGGCCTCCCAGTCGGTGCGGATGCCCGTCTCAGGCGACTTCGAGTCCCGGTTCGGCCCGAGGAAGCCCGGCCAGTCGATGCCGTCCGTGCGGGTGCGGAGATCCGGCGGCAGGGTCTCGCCGTCGCCCGCCGCAGCCGAGCCAGCGAACGCCAACAGCATCGCCGCGACGGCCACACTCGCGGTTCCACATGTTCTGCCTCCGTCCTGGGAACGCGGGCGTCTCGCCCGCATCCGGTCGCCGCGGACGGTCACCACGGGCTGCTAAACCAGATCGATCCGGTCCGGCCGGTTCGGCACCAGACAGAGGAACTCGAACGGCGCCTCGATCACCTCGTACGAGTGCGGCAGGCCGGCGGGGATCAGCAGTACGTCGTCGGCCGCGACTTCGACGGTCTTGTCCCCCAGGGCAATGCGCGCCCGGCCCCGCAGCACGTACTGCTCGTGCTCGACCTGGTTCGTGTGCAGCGGCATGCCGCCGCCCTCCTCCATGCGGAACCGACGCATCGCGAAGTGCGGCGCCTCGTCGTCGGCGCCGAGCAGCACCTGGGTCGTCGTCGCGGCGCCGAGTTCTACCTGGTTCGCCGGCGCGTCGTCGGCGCGGCGCACGACGGCGCAGGGACTCGTCGAGGATCCAGCGCTGTCCATGACTGGACTCTACAGCGAGTGACTCACCTCAGCGACCGCGCTGGTCGCGTACCTTCCGGCCGTCACGCACTCTCGAGAACAGCCCAGCCAACAGCCCAAGCGTGGCGATGTCGACGACGACCACGCCGACAACCAGAAGTACACCAACCGCTATCGCGATCGCATCCATCCTCTGGTCAGCGTCGAGGCGACATGCCGGAACCCGCCCGGATGCCCCAGCGCCCATCCTGCTCGGTGATCAGGTAGATCGCGTCGAAGCTGTGGATCCTGGTACCACCGGGGCCGTAGCGAGTGCCCCTGATCGCCAGGTTGACCCCTCGGGCGCCGACCTGAATCGCCTTCACCGTGTCCCACTCCGAGCGCTCCCACCCGAGCCGCTCGGCGAAGGCGTCGAAATCGAACGTGTCCATGTAGTCCCCAGCGGACTTCGAGACCCGCACGCCTCCGCCCCCGACCCGGACGTGGGGGAAGTGGAAGGTCGCCACCATCGCCTCCTCGTCACGGGCGTTGAAGGCCTCCAGGTAGCTCCTGATGACTGCCACAGCCGCTGCGGCGTTCGCTTCGCGCTCGGCCTCGGAAAGGTCGTCGAAGCCCGCCGCGAAACGCGCCTGAATGCCCGTCGAGCCGTCCTCCTCCACGACCACGTAGGTGACCTGGTTGCTCCAGATGGCCGACCCGTCCTCTCGAAGCCGGGTGTACCTCCCCGCCACATGGGCCTGACTCTCGCCGACGTGGACGACCGTCGCTGAATCGAGTTGGCTCCGGCGCCAGCCGGTCGCCAGCACCTGCTCGAAGTCGACGGTCACGGCATACGCCGCAGCGTCGGCAAACACGCGGCCGTCGAAGTCCGCCGTCGGCCGCACGTGCGGGTACTGGAGGGTCGCGGCGAAGGCGGCCGGGGAGCGGCTGTTCCAGGCCTCGATGAAGCGGTGGACGGCTTGGGTGGCCTCCTCCTCGGTCAAGGCGGCCGCCGGGGCGGCGGAGGCAAGGGGGAGAACCAACAGTCCGAGTAGGTAGTAAAGGACCGACCGCACAGTGTGCTCAATCTATACCGCTAGCAGCCCGTGGCAGAAGTGGCTTCGTGGCCCGAGGAGGCGGACCAGTCAGATGTGTGGTTCTACAGGGGACCAGCGGCGGCGGTAGATGTTGGATAGCAAGTGGATCGGGTTTGCGGGCCAGCTCAGGAAGATCCGCCGGTATAGCGCGACGAGTCGCGGCCAGACCCCTCCATGTTGACCGGCGAGGGCGTTGCGGGCTGCCGAAGCGCGGCCCTGGAGGCTCCGCGGCGTGCCGACTCCCACAAGCTCGCGCATCAGGAGCCCGAGGTTGCAGCCGCAGGCATGAATGTAGACGCGCTTGAGGACGTTCGAGCGACCGCGCAGGTGCAGCCGCCGCATGCCGCCGGTCTCGTACTGGTGAGCGAAAGGCCGTTCAAGCCGTTCCCCTCGCTGGCGCTGCATCCGCTTGCCCCGATTCCCCCGGATCCGCCGACGGTTCGCGTACACGATGGCCTGCAGGTCCTTCTTGCCCTTCCAACGACGACGACCACGGTCCGGCTCCGCGATGTAGCTGCGAAGGCCCAACTCGTCGATGGAGGCGAGAACGGCGTTGCTGTGGTAGCCCTTGTCGGCAACGATCTCCTGGATCGCGGCATCGTCCCCGATCGCCGATTCCACCTGCTCGAAGGTCTCCTCCAGCGTCTCGCCGAACGACTCCGTGTCCCCCTTCGATCCGCCCTGAATCGTCACTCCCAGGATCGTCCCGGACAAAAGGTCCACCGCCTGCTCCGCCTTGTACGCGAAGTGCGTGCGGCCGTCCTTCATCTTCGTGATCTCCGCGTCCGGGTCGTGCGGATTCGCCCACTCCGCGTTCGACAGCTTCTTCTTGCGCTTGCGGTCGAAACCGACCAACTCGGTCCGCGTCGGCGTCTCCACGCCCGACGCCTCCGCCAAACCCCGCACGAACTCGTCGTAGTCCTCCCCACTGTCAAGACGCACGATGCTCCGCAACGCCGCGTTCGCCTCCAGAGTCGTCGCGTCCATGCCCACCGTCTTGCCCGACACCAGACCCGACTCCGCCAGACGACCAAGCACCCACGAGAACACTCTGCTGTGAGTCTCCACGTCGACCAGCCGACGCGTACGCGAAATGGTCGAATGATCCGGCGCCGACTCGGTCACGCCCAACCCCAGGAACCGACGAATGCTCAGAGAGTCCTGAGCACGCCACGCGATCCCGCGCTCCGAGTCCAGACCCTCGAAGTAACCCACCAGCAGCAGACGAAAGTACCGGCCCGGACTAAGACTCGGACGGCCCATCCGCTCCGCATAGAACTGCGCGCACGCCGACTCCACCAACTCGTCGAAACCGCCGGCTTCCAGAATGCCGTTCAACCGCTCATAGAACGGGTGACCAGCGCTGCGAGGAAGATCCGCTCCCGCCACCCAAAGCGGCTCCTGACTACCACTGCGATCCGTCTTGCCCATAGCCATGACTGCATTCTATCGCAACCGCGCCAAACCGACTTTCACCACGGGCTGCTACGAGCCCACTGGCCCGTGGCATCGCGCATTTGAGGAGGCGCTTCAGGAAGCCGGAGTGCCGCTGAAGCGAATCAACCCGTACCAGGTCCGGTGCTTCGCCAAGGGGCTGGGCAAGCGCGCCAAGACTGACCCCATCGATGCTCAGGTGCTGGCCCGCATGGCGGATACGGTCGACGATCTACCCTTGACCCCGATCTGCTCCCAGGCGCAGCGTGACCTGGTTGAACTCCAGACCGCACGCGACGCGCTGGTCGACGACCGAACCGCGATCCTGAACCGCGGCAAGCACCTACGCCACCCGGTGCTCAGGCGCCAGAACAGGGACCATCTCCGGCAGCTCGAGCGTCACCTCAAGCGCATCGACGCCGAGATCGAGAATCTGCTCGGAAGTGACGACTCCCTCGCCCGCAAGGCCGAGATCCTCACCTCCATCCCCGGCGTCGCCAACATCACCGTCGCGGGCTTGCTCGCCCGCATGCCCGAACTCGGCGAACTGACACGCTCCACCGCCGCCAGCCTCGCCGGCCTGGCCGGAGAGTCCGGAGTCTGGCAGGGACGCAGCTTCATCTTGGGCGGCAGGCACAGGGTCCGGCGCATGCTCTACATGCCCGCCTTCGCCGCGATCCGCTTCAATCCCGGCCTGAGAAGCAAGTACCGGGCCCTGAAGGACAAGGGCAAGCCGTCCAAGGTGGCACTCACTGCCGTCGTGCGCAAACTCATCGTCCTCGCCAACGCCCTCCTCCAGCAGGACCGCCTCTGGATGCCTCGTGAACTGACTGCGGCTGGATGATGCCGACCACTGTCTCCACACGGATCCCGGACTCCTCAATGCAAACCCCTGAAGCGCCGCCGAATGCCCTCCACCGAGCCTCCTTGACAACATCGATACTGCTAGGACGGGCAGTCTCGTTTGGCGGACAGCGGCGTCAGCGGCTGCCAGTCAAGCTCTTGAGGATCCGGTGAGGGTTCGAACGCACGAGGCGATCAGCTGAGCCAAGCATGCGGGCATTGAACACGGCGGTTCCAATCACGAGAACTACCGTGCCACAGATGGCCGCTGCAGGTCCCCAAAGGGTCCGCGGCACGAGAAAGGCGAGCAGCAAGGGTAGGCTGATCGTAGCCGCGTTGAACGCCACGGACGGCCAAACCGGCGAGCCAGATGGAAGCTTGCCTGCGTAGGGCGTGAAGTCGAATGGACTGGGCGACCGGGCGGATTGGTAGACGCCAGCGCCGTGGCCTCCAACTAGAGCACAGAACGGGAGAACTAGCCATAGGCCGAAGACGCCGAAGCCTGGCCAACCTCCTCGATACCAAGCCCAGCAGACGGCTACCAAGAACGCGAGGGCGGGAAGCACACTCACTGCCGCACTGTACGCGGTCGCTGGCGCAACCAAAGATACGGGCATCACGAATCGCTCCGCAAGGTTACGATGCGCGACTCCGTACGAATGGCCGCGGATGTTGAGGAAGCTAGCACTGACGATGACGGTGGCCCACAGGATGATGTAGACGCTGCCGGTCTGCACCACCGGCAGCAGGAACAGCATGGCCACCATCATCCCTCTGTACCACTTTATCCGCATCAGAGTCTCGAACTCAATGAGACACAGACAGGACTCGGGCGTGAGCCTACGGATTCTGCGCAGAATCGGCGCTAGAGAGAAGTGAACACCGCCCGCAATCGCCTTGGTCGGCAGCGACTCCAGAAGACGGCGACATAGGAGCCGGTACTCCAACGCCATACAGGCGAGCGCGACGAGCCACAAGCTGGCTAGACGAGCCAGGTTCGCTTCGAGCGCTTGGGATGCATCGAAGACCCCAACTAGCAGACCTCCAGGAAGATAGCCCATCGCGTTCAGTATCCGCGAGTCATGGATCTGCCTAGCGATCACGGAAGCGGCTGACTCCTCCTGGGCATCCAGCATCAGATTCTGAATCGTCGGTTCAAGAGCGAAGAGAGCAGCCACGACGAGCGCCAACAAGACGACTGTTGCCAGCCAACTGGCGGCAAGGTCATCGAGCTTCAGTACAAAGATGGCGACCAGACGACCGAGCAGCACCACAAGCGCCACCGATGCCAGTAGGGCAACTGTGAAGCCGAGCAGGCCAGCCGTTCGGTACAGAAGCAGGTAGAGCAGAGTTGGACCGAAGATCAGTATCCACAGACCAGACAGTCCTAACGCCACTCGCAGTCCGAAGAGGGTCCTGAATCCGATCGGCAGTGGCAGGAACTGCCGATAGTCGAAGATGGGCGACATGCTCACGCGCAGCACTGTTCCAGCGACGACCCAAGCGATGACCGCTAGGCCTGCGAGGAGATTCAGGATGTTGCGCCGCAGTCCGTCGTCTTCCAACACCAACAAGCTGGCCAGCAGGCAGATGGCTCCGACCATCAGAGTCCAAGGACTCTTCTTCGCACGGTCCCGCCTCTTGTTCATTCGAATGGCCGACACGACCGCACGGCAATCAGTCAAGACAGCCATAATGATGGAGCTTACAGCGCTAGCCCCGACTTGCAAGAAATCTAGCCCGAAGTTCTGGGGCCTGAGTGTCGCGGATCGTTGCCGCGCCTAGGGTTTTGCGGTTTTCGGGCCGCATAGTGTACCCATGTCGTATAGTCAATCGCGGTAGACATGGAGATATGATGAAGCTACAATAGAAGCCATGTACATCGAACGCGTACCCAACCGCAACTCGCCACCCGCCGTGCTCCTGCGCGAGTCCTACCGAGACCACGGAAGAGTCTGCAAACGGACACTCGCCAACCTCTCCAAGTGGCCCGATCATCTCGTTGAGGGCCTGCGCACTCTCCTCAAGGGCGGCGTCGCACTGCCCTCCCTCGACTCCGCCTTCGAAATCCTGCGCTCCAGGCCCCACGGTCATGTCGCCGCCACGCTCGGCGCCGCGCGACGACGCGGCCTCGAGACGCTCCTCGACCGCCGACCCTCGCGCGAACGGTCGCTCGCGCTCGCCATGATCATCGCCCGCATCCTCGAACCTCGCTCCAAGCTCGCCACCGCACGCGGACTCTCAAGCGAGACCACGTCCCACACCCTCGGCGAGGAACTCGGAGTCGAGGAGGCGGGCGCCGACGAGCTCTACTCCGCCATGGATTGGCTGCTCAAACGGCAGCAACGCATCGAGCGACGGCTGGCCGAACAGCACCTCAAAGACGGTTGCCTCGTCTTGTGCGACGTGACCTCGGTCTACTTCGAGGGCGCGAAATGCGCCCTCGCCCGGCGCGGGTACTCCAAGGACGGCAAGCCGGGCAAGCCCCAGATCGTCTTCGCGCTGCTCTGCAACCGGGACGGATGCCCGGTCGCGGTCGAGGTCTTCGAAGGCAACACCGCCGATCCCGGCACGTTGAGCGCCCAGGTGCAGAAGCTCAAGGAGCGCTTCTCACTCGACCGCATGATCATGGTCGGCGATCGGGGCCTGCTCACCAGCGCCCGCATCCGCGAAGACCTCGAACCCGGCGGCCTGTCGTGGATCACTGCCCTGCGCGCGCCCGCGATCCGCACGCTGGTGCAGCAGGGCCACCTGCAACTGTCGATCTTCGACGAACGGGACATGGCCGAACTGAGCGCCCCCGAGCTGTACCCCGCAGAGCGGCTGATCGTGTGCCGGAACCCGCTGCTGGCAACCAGGCGGCGCCGCAAGCGACAAGAGCTTCTCGACGCCACCGAGCGCAAGCTCGAGGCCGTCGCCGAAGCGACAAGGCGCCCACAGCGCCCCCTGCGGGGCAAGGACAAGATCGCCGCCCGCGCCGACCGCGCCCTGCGCGCCCACAAGGTCGGCAAGCACTTCGACACCGAGATCGACGAAGACGGCTTCCGCTACTGCCGCAATCAGACGCGGATCGCGGAAGAGGCCGCCCTCGACGGCTTCTACGTCATCCGCACCAACGTGGCCGAGGCCGACCTCCCGGCGCCGGAGGCGGTCCGGGCCTACAAGAGCCTCAGCCGCGTCGAGCGCGCCTTCCGCAGCTACAAGAGCGTCGACCTCAAGGTGCGGCCCGTCCACCATCGCCTGGCCGACAGAGTGCGAGCCCACGTCTTTCTGTGCATGCTCGCCTACTACGTCGAGTGGCACATGCGACGCCTTCTCGCTCCCTTGCTCTTCGACGACGACGACCCAAGGGACGAACGCACCTCGCCCGTCCAGCCCGCTCGACGCTCGCCCGCAGCCCGCGCCAAGGCGAGCGCCAAGCGCACACCCGAAGGACTACCCGTCCACAGCTTCCAGACCCTGCTCGCCGACCTGGCCACCCTGACCCGAAACCGCGTTCGACTCCACGGCCAGGGAAACGCCACCGCGGATGTCCTGGCCAGACCGACACCCCTCCAGGCCGAGGCATTCAGCCTCCTCAACCTCCGACCATAACCAACCGTACCCAGTAGACAACACACCCATATCGAAAAGGGGATTACATACTTGGCTAGCCGCCGAACCCTAAATCATCGTAGAACTCGTCCATTTGCCTACACAGTACCTGTTCGGAGGGTCGCCTGTCTCGGTGAAGGAGACGGCCTCCGCGTCGATCATGTCGTAGCATTGCTGTCCCACAAACTTCAGCGTAGAGCAAGTTGAGTTTGTGCGTTTCTCGGTTCGGGGGGTCCGCTCCGAGGTTCGAGCAGTTCCAGCAGCGGTCTTCGGTCGAACAGGTTGAGTTGCAGGAGGCGCAGGATCTGGCTCATGCTCCAGGACATCTTGTTGGCGAATTTCAGGTATGCGAGCAGCAGATGGACGCAGATGGCGATCCAGATCTGCGTCATGACAGCATTGCGCGAGGTGCCGACAAAGCTCTTGATGCGCAGGTTCTGCTTGATCCACTTGAAGAAGAGCTCGATCTGCCAGCGCGCCTTGTAGATGTCCGCGATGGTCTTCGGGGCGAGGCTGAAGTTGTTGGTCAGGAACTTGTAGTGCCGACCCGTCTCCGGGTCGCGATAGCCGACCCGACGCAACGGAATCGGGCACCGCTTGCGCCCCTTGACGCTGGTCAGCTCGATGGTCTGGTCCGACGTCACGCCCCGGCCGCGAGCGAACGAGCGCCGCTCCCGAACCGCGTACTTGACCTTGCGCTTCAGGCGGGTGACCAGGAAAACCCCTTGTGCATCAAGGTCCTTCAGCCATCCGAAGTCGAGGTACAGACGGTCCGCCGCCACGATGCTCCCCTTCGGAAGACGAAGCGACCGGGCCACCTCGAGGTCCGAGCCCTTGCCGTCGGTGACGTGCAGGAACGACGGCAGACAGCCCTCGTGGTCGAGACCCACGTGCAGCTTCAACGCCCCCTTGGTCTTGCGGTACCGCGCCCAGGGAAACACCTTCAGGCACAGGTCCACGTACGTGGCGTCGAGCGACAACAGCTTGTTCCGGAAACGGAACCCATGCCCCGGCGCCGCCGCCTGACAACGGCTCAGAAGGCGACCGAACAGCGCCTCGTACAGTTCGTGAGGCTGCTCTCTGTTCACCCGCGCCAGCGAAGATCGGGCTACCCGGCCAACGCCGAGATGGTACAGCTTGTGAGCCTGCGCATCCAGGTTCGACACGATGTCTCGCAGACTGCGCCGCCCGGAAAGCTGCGCCGTCGCCATCGCTACGAACTGGCCCCAGCGGCTCATCGAGCGCAGCTTGCGTCCCCTGTGATGCCGCCGGGCCTCCCGCTCGAACTCATGTCTCGACACCAGCTTGAGGAACTGGCCAAGTACGGTACTATTGTGCGCCATGGGTCTGGATCTCCTTGCCGTCATTGGCGTTGTTTGAAAACCAATCATACGACAAGGCACGGTTCAGACCCATCCTTCCTCCCCGTTTGTGGGACAGCAGTGAAGGGCCACCGTCAAGACCAGCGCCAACCTGACGGCCGACTCTGAGCCAAAGAACCCTGGCCGAATTGACACGTCCAGCGCCCAAACCGCCGCTCCGGTCAAAGCCGCCCATGCGATTGGAGCAGCAGCAACCAGGACGCGGAAGATCCACTCCGCGGAGCGCCGCATGTTCCCGTCTGAGTCGCCGTGATGACAGGCTCTCCACTTCTTCCGCTGGATCTGTCGCCACCAAATGCTGAGGTCGATGAGGCGGCGCCCGAAGTACGCCAGGAACGAGAAGACCGCCGCAGCGACCGCCGCGGTCCGCCACCCTGGAGCCTGGAACGCCAACGTCAGCGAAGCGAAAGTTCCTAGCAGCATCAGCAGGGGCACCAGACTGTAGAGCGCGAGCAGCAGCAGCCAATACACTTTGGGCCTAAACCATTGCATGGACTTGGCGGTGCCACCGTCCACTGCCAAAGCTAGAATCCGTCGGAACAGCCCTCCATCCGTCCAGTACTTGTTGTGCGCGCCCCCCGGGACGGCGTATCGGTTGAAGACGACATCCTCCCGGCACTCGAACACACGGCGGTAGCCCGGGGTCTTGCGGGCCACGTCCAGATTGTGTCCGACCGGATCCAGCTCATCGCAGTAGTTGAAGTGAGCAATCTTTGGACAGCGCGACTGGATGTGGTCAACGCACTCCAGCAGGTAACGGTAGTTCGACCACCAGATCATCAGATATTTGTCGATGGGGGAGCCAAGCGTCACGAAGCTCTCGACGCGGTCGATCCAGCCGGGGTCGTTGCAGAGTTTCTCCTCCTTGGAGAGCGGGCTGTTCTCCGGTCGCAGTTCATCCAACTCATCGAGACCGTCCGGCTCGCAGGCTTTGTCCTCGTTCCGCAAGTATCCGGGAAACTCCCATTGGCCGACACAACCGCGGCGGACGTTGCGGGTTGCGCTGGCGTAGAGCAGCGCATCGAAGCTCATAATGCTGCCTAGACTGTGGGCGATGATGATGTAGCGGGCAACACGCGGCGAACTACTCCCCTCCTCGGCCTTCTTGTGGGCGTCCTCGATACTCCGCATCACCTCGTGGAACCGGCGGACCGCGCGACCGCGACAACGGCTGTACTCCCCATACAACTGCACATCACCGAGGAACTTCACGAAGACGAGTTCCTTCATCTCCTTGAAGCGAAAGTTCATGGCGAAGCGCACCAGCAGCAGCGTGTCGGCCAGGAGGTACAGCACGCGACGGATCCAGAGCGGCACCTGGGCCTTCTGGTTCTCTGCAGCCGCCTCGTGCTTGCGCAGCAGGCGGCCCAAGAGCCCCTTCGCCCACACATCGGTATCTTGTCCGACGTGCTCGACCGAGTCCTGCATCACGTCGGACCAGCAGAGGTCCACAAAACGCAGGTTGTTGCCGTTGTGCGGCGGCTCGCCTAAGAACGGCCCGCCAACTTGGTCGTCGGAGGCTGGAATGCCGTCGAACTCTAGCCACGGCTGTTCAGTGCCTGGGACTTTCGAGAACCCCGTCTGCCCGCTGGCTTGTCCAAGCGTGAGGACGTCCCGGTCGTCTTTGACACTTGGCCCACGCCGTGCCTCGGCAAAGCGGTTCACGACGTGGATCACGCACTCGTTCTTGCGCTGCTCACCTATGCCATGCACGACGACAACGTAGGTCACGGAATTCGGCTGAGACCGGCCGGGCGGCGCGTCCTTGGGCTTTCTCATGATCGCAACTCCTCACGCGCCCACTCGAGCAAGCGCGATCCGTCAGGCCGTGAGCTAGACGACGTGGTCCAGGTTCTACGGGCCCACAAGTCCTGCTTGCTCGCGGTCGGCCCCATTACAGCTTCAACCGAACGGCTGCAACCGGGGCGGCTGTCGGCAGGCTCAGCGCCGGGTTGCGTGTCTCGGTGAACAGCTTTCATCGGCATGCCATACCCCTCGTCCGGAGCAGTCTAACTCTAACCATAGAGATACCGCGCACACCCACGCATTGCCGACCACCCGGCGGAGCGGCCAGCACCGCTCTCGCCGTTCCGGATGGACTCGCCTACCGCCAGAACCACACCGGAAACGCCAACGTGGCAAGCCGTCCGGCGACGCTGCGAACAGACGCGGGGAACCACGCCAATTCGCGTCCCGCGCCGTCCCGGGACCGGGCCGAACGCGCGCGGACGCCTCGCAGACCCTGAGCTTTGGCCCGCCTCCCAACGAGCTGGCAACGGCCATGCGCCACCACGGCGCCGTCTCGGTCGAGCGGATAGGCCACGGGCATGCCGGCGGCTCGGACCCCGGCCCGCGTGTGCATGTCGCAGACGACTTGGCGACGGGGCAACGTGCATTCCACAAGGACCGGTCCGTTGTCTTCGCGAAGTTCTTCCGGTTCATACGGCCAGCCGTCGATGAAGGCCCGGAGATTCAGACGCGCCGTCACCGTGTCTTCGTTCAGATAGAGCGTCGGGAAGCTGTCCGGCGGGTTCCAACGGCCGCCGCCCCGTTGGGCGAAACCAGGGTCAAGCGGATCGGCCCAGGCCGGGTCGGCGATGCGCCACCAGGAGTGCCCGTCGGGGACTATCTCGACGACCAGGCCCGCCGTCACCTGTTCGCCCGCTCGAAGTCGAACATGTCGCGGCATGCGGACAGCAGCCGGCCCGTGTCGCCACTGCCCAGCAGATCCAGCAGGGAGACACCGTCAAGCTTCGGTATCGGCCGCCGCACCACCGCGCGTATCCGGTCGCGCTTGAGATAGCGCTCCAACAGATCGGTGGCGGCCTTCAGGTCGGCCACGGCTACGGCGTGGTCCGCCGGCACACCGCGTTGCAGCCACTTGCTGAACGCCTGACGGCTGACACGGAAAGACGCGGCGGCCTTTGCCTGACTGAGTTGCCAGACCTCGATCGTGCGCGCTAGCTCCGAGGCGGACTGGCTAGAAGCGGGGTTACTTCCCCCAACTGCGCCCTCGCGGTAGCCGGCGAGGCACTTGGCAAAGCGGTCCAGCCACGCGCTGTCCCGCCTGTGAGCCGCGAAGACCTGCTCAGCCACCTCTTCGGGACGCAGCTTCTGGATCGTCGTTTCCATGGCCATGTCGCATCTCCTCCTGGGACGCAACCGTATGTCAACCGCAACCCTTCGTCAACCAACGATTCCAGGCTGCGAACGACCGCGGCATCGCCGTCGCCGAGCGGCCCAGTCCTTCATACGGCTAGGACGGATTCGGCTTCCGTCTTCCTGGACCGCTTGTCGCGAGAGTCCAATCCAATCCTGAAATGAGCGTGAACGGGACCGTCATGGAGAGTCGAGTCGGGTCGGTCTCGGGGTAGTTCTGGGGCGGCAGACGGTTCTGCACCGTCTGCCGCCTAGGGTAGCGCCCGCTGCGATGCCGCGGCGGTTGCGGGCGTTGTGTTCCGGCCTGGGCCGATGGTGGTGTGCGGTGTATGGCATCGGGCTGCGCGGTCTGCGGTTCAGGCGCTCCGGCGCCGGTGGGGATCGGACTCCCGGTCGATGAGTTCGAAGAGTCTGGCACGAGCCAGCTTGAGGGCGATCGCGGCGTCGAGGTCGCTCGTGGCGCCGGCCTGGTCTTCGAGGGCGGCGATGGTGACGCCGGGCCTGAGGTACCGCTCCGCGTCCGGCAGGGACTTGAGCTTCTCGAACGGCGTCATGGTGTCCTGGTAGCGGTAGCGTTTCCTGGTGCGGCCCTTGCTGTCGGTGACCTCGGTGGGAAACAGGCACGGGCGATGGAAGTTGAGGAAGGGGGTGAGCACATCGCATGCGAAGACGTTGATCTCGCGGGCGAAGAGCTTGGGGATGTGCCGGTATCCGAACTGGCGCCGGATCACGTTGCCGTTCTTGCTCTCGACCAGGGCGTTGTCGTTGGTGTGCCGGCTGCGGGACTTGGTGAACTCGGGGACGTGCAGTTGGTTGAGCATCTCGGCGACCTTGCGGTTGATGTACTCGGAGCCGTTGTCGGCGTGGAAGCCCAGCACCTTGAAGGGGCAGGACTCGATGAGCTCCTTGAGCACCGGCACGAGACACCGTTGGGAGATGGCCCGTACCGTCGCCACGTGCTCCCACTGCAACACCTCGTCCACGAGGTTGATGTGGTACACGCCCTTCTCGCCGTCTTTGTCCCCTTGGTGCACCGTGTCCACCCGCAGGTAGCCCGGCTTCCCCTCCGGCTGGGGCTTGCGTCGTTCCCCGATCCCGACCGCGGTCGACCGCGTCTTCTTGAAGCTGGTGCGGCGCCGCCGGTAGGCGGTCGACTTGCGCAGGTTGTAGAACTGGCCGTTCGAGATGGTCGCCAGGCGCTCGAAGCGCTCGTCGGCGTACTCCTCGAACATCCGCCGCATGACGGCGCGCGTCGCGTGTCCGCACACTTGGCCCAGTGCCGCATCGACCTCGGCCAGAAGCCCGATGTCGGCCTTCGTGTAGCGCCGCCTGAACGCGTGAGGCGGCTGGCCGCGGCGGTCGCGAACGCTGCCGGTCTCCCGGTGCTGCCGGATCAGCCGCGTCACCTGCGACTCGGATTTCCCGATCATCTTCATCAGGTAGCTCCGGATCACGCCCTTGTCGCGCCTCGGAAGCGCCCAGTAGCGGAACTTGACCAGCGTCTCACGGACGAACTCGTAGCTCGATCCGCGGTCCACCAGCACGAAGTCCACCGACTCGTTGCCGGACAGGAAACTGCGGACCTCGACAAGACTCTGAAGTCGGCGTGTCTGGAGCGTCACAATCATCCTCCGATGATCCCCGATCCCAACGGCTCACGCTCACCTCTCGTTGGATTGACGACCCACGCTCACGCTCACTTCTCATTGGACAGCGCTGGTGGTTGCGGCGGTGGGCCGGTTGGAGTACACTTCTCCTGTCGAGACTCTTTGTTCACTTCGAGTTCCCCTTTAGCGCCACGCCCACCGTTGGTCCGGTGGGCGTTTTTGTTTCTGGCCGTCACTCGGCCATTGGGAGCAGTATAGCCCGGTTGCTCTAGTGTCATGTCACACGTCCTATGTCGTATGAATCGTAGTAGGTTCCTTGCCGTTCGACGACGGCAAGGAGTCTGGCATGAAGCGGTATGTGGTGGAGTTGGAGGAGCAGGAGCGCGAGGCGTTGGCGACGATGACGCGCAAGGGTTCGCAGCGGTCGCAGAAGGTAATCAACGCGTTGGTTCTGCTCAACTGCGACGAGGGCGAGTTCAACGGGCGTCGGCCGACCGGCGAGACGATCGCCGGGGTCTTGCGGATCAGTGCGCGCAGGGTGGATCGTGTGAAGAAGCGGTTTGTGGAGGACGGTCTGGAGGCGGCGCTCGGCAGTCGGCAGGGGCGTCGTCCGAAGTACCTGCGCAAGGCGGATGGCGAGTTCGAGGCGCGGCTGGTCGCGCTCAGTTGCGGAGAGCCGCCCGAAGGGCGTTCGCAGTGGTCTCTGCGTCTGTTGGCCGACCGTGCGGTGGAGCTCGGCTATATCGACAGCGTCTCGCACGAGACGGTGCGGCGGGTGCTAAAAAAAACGCTCTCAAACCGTGGCGCCGCGTCGGCTGGGTGATTCCGCCGCAATGCAACGCCGACTTCGCGGCGAACATGGAGCGGGTGCTCGACGTCTATCGGCGTCCCTACGACGCGAGCTTCCCGGTGGTGTGCATGGACGAGACGCCGCGGCAGTTGATCGCCGAGACACGGGCGCCCATCCCGCCGGCCCCTGGACGGGAGGTCCGCGAAGACTACGAGTACCGACGCTGCGGCGCCTGCAACGTGTTCATGGCGACCGAACCGCTGGCCGGGCGGCGTCTGACCAAGGTCACCGAGCGCAGGACCAAGACCGACTGGGCGCGTTTCCTGGAAGACATTGCCGGGCAGTATCCCGACGCCACCCGAATCACGCTGGTGATGGACAACCTCAACACCCACCGCCCCGGCGCGCTCTACGAGACCTTCGACCCGGCCCGGGCCAAGGCGCTGTGGGACCGCTTCGAGTTCGTCTATACCCCCAAGCACGGCAGTTGGCTGAACGTCGCCGAGGTCGAACTCAGCGTGATGATCCGCCAGTGCCTCAACCGCCGCATCGACTCCATCGACACCCTACGCGCCGAAGTCGGCGCCTGGCAGGCCGCCAGAGACCGGATCCAAGCCAAGGTCAACTGGCACTTCACCACCGACGACGCTCGCGTCAAACTCAAGCGCCTCTATCCGACTTTTGACGAGTGACACGGCACTAGTTACACGGGAACGCCACGCTATCCGTAATCACCTCCCCGTGCCGGGCGTGGAACCACCTGAGTTCATTGGTCGTCGTGTCCCTGACGGCGACGCTGTAGCGCATGGCATCTGTTCCGGCGGCGGTGTAGACCGCGTAGTGGCCGCTCCAGTCGCATATAGCAGCGCGGCTATGATCGGCCAACTTGCCAGCCAAGGAAAAAGCTGGCAGTATCGGGTGTGCGCTTGGCGGTAATAAGGCGTAACAGGGCAAAGGGGAGATGCCGATGTCCCGATTCCAACGGAATCCCAAGGCCGAGGCCGTGCTTGCGGCCCTCTGCGATCACTTGGGGGCAATGATGAAGACCCAGGCTGTCAAGTTCCCGTATCTCGTGGATGTCATTGCCACCCGCGTGTTGGGGGAGCCCATCACTGATGCTCGCTACGGAACTTGGGAGCATGGCGTCGTGTGCGAGCCGCTGTTCGCAATGCTGGACCACAGCGCGAAGGCCGGCGGGTTCCATGTCGAACGCCCTCCGTACACCGAAACCCAGTCGGTTCAGCGGGACACCGAGCTGCCGCCAGAGGACAGCTTGGGAGAGGCCGAACGTGCGATTGTCCAGTACGTCGCCGATGAGTACGGCGGACTATCTGCGGATGAACTCGGTCTCCTGACGAAGCGGATGAATCCAGATGTGCCAGCTACAGCATGGGGAAACAACCGTGCCGCCAACGTGAACGAGGACGCCTATGACCGTCTGACGGATGCGTACCAAGAGATGGCCTCAACGCTCGATGGCCTCGACCCTCGGACTCTCTGGGAAAACGTGCGGCCGCTCCCGGATGATCCTAGAGACTGGGTCTGACCTCTCGTTGATCGTCTGGATTCACGAGGGCACATGGTGCGACCGCAACTGGAAAAAGGAACTCTCGAAGCTGCCGCAGCAGGAACAACGCCGCATCGAGAACAACGTGCGGCAGCTCATTCGAGATCTCAGAGACGCTAACCATCCGACTCTTGCGCCAGAGCTTCAGCGCTGGTCGCCGAAGCGGTACTACGGTCGGGGCAAACTGAAATTCTATGAGTACAAGCTGAAGGACCGGAACCTGTCAACGACATTGACACAGCGGGGTTCTGGATTTACTGAGTCGTCTCTGCGGTCTCGTTGTCGGGCTTGTTGATCCAGACGGCCTGGGGCAGTGGCGTGTGCATCGGTTGGCCGCCGACGAATCGTTCGGGGAAGCTCTTCCAGGCGTCGCTCAGCGTGCGTTGGCGCTGCTCGATCACGGCTTGCGCCCGGCCGTAGTGGACGGTCTCGGGGGTCAGCATGGCGATGCCGGCATGGCGGTGTTCCGTGTTGTACCAGGGGAAGAAGGACCTGCAGTAGTCGGTCGCGGCGTCCTGGCAGTTGAAGCGGCTGGGGAAGTCGGGGTGGTACTTGAGGGTCTTGAAGTGTGCTTCGGAGTAGGGGTTGTCGTCGCTGACCCGCGGGCGGCCCAGGGACCGGTTCACGCCGAGGCGGGCGAGCAGTTGGGCGGTACCCTGGCTGGTCATGGGGGCGCCTCGATCGGAATGCAGGGTCAGGACATCGGGCTTGACGCCGTGCTTGAGGCAGGTTTCCTCGATGAGCCTTTGGGCGAGCGCGGAGTTCTCGCGGTCGGCGACCATCCAGCCGACCGCGTAGCGGCTGAAGAGGTCGAGCAGGACGTAGAGGTAGTAGTAGGTCCAGGTCTGCGGTCCGAGCAGCCTGGTGATGTCCCACGACCAGACCTGGTTGGACGCCGTGGCGACCAGCTCCGGCTTGGCGTACGACGGATGGACGCGCTGATTGCGGCGGTCCCTCACGGGGTGGTTCGCTTCAAGGATGCGGTACATCGTGCGCTCTGAGCACAGGTAGCGGCCCTCGTCGAGCAGGGTGGCCACCACTTCTCCCGGCGAACGATCGACGAAACGCGGCGACGCAAGCGTGGCCTCGACCCGTTTCCGCTCGATCTGGCTTAGTGCCCGGGCAGGCGTGGGGCGGGGCTGCCGTCGCCCGGGAGCGGGCCTCGCACGACGATAGAAGGTCGAGCGCGACACGCCCAGCGCCCGGCACGCCGGCGCGATGCCGACCTGCCGGGCCAGGGACGTTGCCGCCATCAGCAGTCCTTCCCGTCTTCGAGGCTGAATCCCAGCAGCCCTGCAACTTTTCCCTGGACGTCCAGGATCGTGTGCGCGGCGGCGAGCTCCTTCTCCAGCCGCTTCACCTTCGCCTCCAGCCGCTTCACCTTCGGCGTCAGAGGGTTGGTCTCGCTCGGCTTGCGCCCCCGCTTCTTCGGACTCAGACCGGATAGCCCGCCCTCTCGACGCGCCTTGCGCCAGTTGGCCAGATGAGAGCTGTACAGACCCTCTCGCCGCAGCAGCCGACCCACCTCGCCACGGTCCGTGCAACGGTCCGCTTCGTCCAGAATCCGCAGCCGGTACTCCGCCGTGAACTGCCGCCTGGTCGGCCTCGCCACCACTTCCGGGTCGGGAACCGCCCCGGCGGGCGCCGCGCCGGCCGCGGGGGCGTCGTCGCTACGCTCCTCAACCCCCGCGGCCGGGAGCTCCGAGCCGCCGCCAAACCTCTGCTCTCGTCTTGACATCGATCCTCCTTGCCAACGTGTGCCCTCCACTATTCAACGGGATGCCCGCTGTGTCACGTACGTTGGCAGAGAGGGTTTCGCTGTCGGTGACCGCGGCCAACGGGCCAATGAATGCGGCGAAAAGAACGAACCAACTCACGTGGCTCCGAACAGACCTACGCACCTGTCCCGCTCCCCCTAAGTTCCTGCCTTCTCTCGGCTCGCCACCAGTCTACCGTCTAGGAACTCACGCTGCTCCGCCTCACCTTGTCTCGGGACCGCCGCTTAGGCAGGCCCGCTCACACATCAACCACCTCCGGCAGCCGTCCCTGCTGGTTGTGCACAGCTAGTGGAATAACGCGCAAGCTAAGCGATACGTAGTCGTTCCCGTCCTTGTACTCTCGGCCAACATGGTAAGGAACTGGTCCGGCCTGCAGGAACGAGCCCGCAACGCGGTACAACTCATCATCCTTGTTCTCCTTCAGCACGCCCGCGACAAACTGCGTCAACTCCTTCAGAATCCCAACTACAGCCGCCGCGCCAGGATTCGCCACTAGCAGCGCCCTGGCCGCCAAGTCTACGGCGCTACTCTCTACCGCCATCTTGGCTATCTCGCCGGCTCTTCTCACATCTTGGTCGCACTCCATAACAAGAACTGATACAGCCACAAAAGAACCGGGGTGCTTCGGCCCATAGATAATGTGACCATCGCCGAGCATCCTGACCGTGCCACCCTTAGCAACTTTCGGAAATGGCATATAGTTGAAGCCTATCGTTGGGTTCGCATCGCCGCTGCCGTCAACCGCCATACTCACAATGTACGGCTGACTGTATCTACGGAGCCTGTCGCCCCGTCTAAGAAGCGTGAACTGGGGAACCGTGACCGCTATTGCACTCTCATTTCGATCGAATCCACTCACTGTGTGATCCTCCTTCATGTTCCGGCTAGGACTAGTCGCACTCGCAGAGCAACGAGGGCGCCCACTATCGCCCTGGCAAGGCTCCCCAGCAAATGGGCGTGGTTGAGAACGCCGTCTTCTAGAGGGGCGGCGATAGCGGGGCTGGGCAGGTCCACTACAAACTCCCAGAACGGGCCGCGGAGACGAGGCCCAGGAAGAAGTGAGGCAGTTGGGGCGACGTTGGCTCGGCAAAAGGTTAGCCGACTTCGACCCTGTGAGGGCGGCCGGAGAACATCCGGTTTCGGCCAGAATTTGGGGGAGAGGCGGCCATCGGGCGCGACGACCTTCTTCCGGCCACTCGCATCGCCTGGGAAGGGAAGAAGACGAGGGAGAGGGCTCCGCTCCGGTCCGCCTACAAACCCAGACTCCTCTGCGCCTCCTCCGCCAGGCATTTCTTCCTGTACTGCGACGGGCTGCATCCGACATGCTGTCGGAACGCGCGCCGGAAGGTTCTTTCGCCACCGAAGCCGACGAGCTTTCCAACTCTCCTCACTGGAATGTCGCTCTGGCGCAGCAACTGGCAGGCGCGTTCGACGCGCCGACGGGTCCACCACAAGCCGAACGTGACCCCGACCCGCTGCCGGAAGTAGGGTCCAAAGCTCGACGACCTCATCGCAGCGACCTTCGCGACGATAGCGATCGTCAGCTCCTCCTCGGGGTGTTTTTCGACGTAGTCCTGAACCCTTTTCAACCGCTCGTAGTATTGGAATGGGTCGACACCACGGGCCGACTCGGAGTCCGAGTGTTGTGCTGGATGGGACGCACCTGGTTCGGTGGCAGCACCAGGGGCTCCGGGAGACACCGGCTCGAGGTCCACGAAGGCGAAGTCGTACTCCTCGATCCGACGGCCCGGCCTGACGGACACCCTCCGGCTCCAGCCCGGGGCCCACTCGACGAAGGTGTGGAACTCGTCGTTGCCGCCGCCGGGATCGGCGTGAGCGGGCAGCTCGGCCACAAACTCGGAGTCGAAGCACCGTCCTGCCCGGTTCGCGGGCAGGACCATCGTGTTCACGGCGCACACCCAAGCCGTGACGCCAGCGTCAAGCATCGCCTCGACGTGCTGGTGGGGATCACGTCCCCACAGGGGAAGCTCGGCGGTCAGCCCGGTCGCGGCAAGCAGGCTCGATCGTCGATCCAGGTAACCGCTGGAGGCCAGCTCGCCGAAGGCCACGAACTCGGCGCCCTCCTGCCGGAGCTCATGCAAGCCGCGCTGCAGAGCGGCCTCGTACTCGCTTGACGGCCCTTTCGAGTCGAATTGGACGAGCCGGAGGGGCAGGCCCACCGCGGCCGCCTGCTGCTCCAGGAGCTCCTTCCGGAGCCCGTGGATCACCGATCTGCGACTGTGCTGGTCGACCTGCGCCAGTAGACCGCGCACGTCCCAGACCGGGTCGTTTCGAAGTACATGGAGCGCCCAGACCGTGTCTTTCCCCCCGGTCCACCACTGCCATACCCGCCTCGCACGCGGTGCGGACCCTCGGGTGAGCATTGTTGAAGATCATAAGCAGCAGTTTTCTGGGCTGGATCGGAGAATCGACCAAATGGCCGGGAGCCGGCGCAGATTGGCCGCTACTGGAAGCTCGGCGACCGCTGGCCCCCGATCCAGGCGCTCAATTCTTTGCGTTGTACCACCCAAAAGGTCTGCCCAACCGGGGAGTGGTGCGTCAGGCCTGCTGTCGTTCGGCCGGAACGACGACTCGCGCCGATGCGGCCCTCTCCGGCAGGTGAACGCCCCTTGGAAGCTAGGATGATCCGCGTATGCCGACGACTCGACACTGGCGGCTCGAAGGCGCGGCGAACCTGTGGAGCGTCTTTCCCGACCGCTTCGAGACCTACCAGGAAGTACTTGGAGGCGCCGGCTATCGGACCGGCGTCACCGGAAAGGGCTGGGGGCCCGGACGCACGGAGACTGAAGGACGGCAGGTCGCCGGGCGGCGCTTCGGGAGCTTCGAGGAGTTTCTGGCCGGGCAGGGCGAGAGTCAGCCGTTCGCCTTCTGGCTCGGCACGTCCGACCCGCACCGACCCTTCCGGCTTGGTTCGGGCGAGGAAAGCGGCATGGATCCGGACGCGATCCAGCTTCCAGCCGCGTTTCCGGATCACCCGGAAACCCGCGGCGACGTGGCGGACTACTACTGGGAGGTTCAGCGGTTCGACGCACTGGTCGGCGACGCGCTGCGGCTGATCGACGAACAGGGGCTGCTCGCCAGCACGATCGTCGTGATGACGAGCGACCACGGCATGCCCTTCCCTCGCTGCAAGAGCAACGTCTACGACTGCGGGTCGCGGGTGCCGCTGGCGATCCGTTGGCCTGGCCGCGTCGAGCCCGGCCTCGAGTTCACCGCTTTCATCAGCCTGACGGACGTAGCACCCACGTTCCTGGAGGCCGCCGGCCTTCCGCCGCCGGAGGCGATGACGGGCAAGAGCCTCATCCCACTGCTCGGATCCGGCAATGCCAGCGACTTCCTCCAGGCAGTCATCGTGGCCGACGGACGCGACCACGTGCTGACCGGAAAGGAGCGGCACACGCCGGCGCAAGAGGCGCCGGACATGGGCGGCTATCCAAGCCGCGCCATCCGCACCCACGACTACCTCTACATCCGGAACTATCGGCCCGACCGGTGGCCGAACGGCACGCCGAACTACGAGCAGGCCGCCTACCCCGGGGGCTGGTACGCCGACACGGACAACGGGCCGACGAAGACCTACATGGTCGAGCAGCGCGATCGCGACGCCGAGCATCGCCGGCTCTACGACCTGGCCTTGCCGCGGCCGCAGCGGAACGCGTCCAGCAGGCCGCCCGCGCAGCGCTGAACCGCCGGAGTCGACTACCTGTGGAGCAACAGCGGCTGATCGGCATCGTCGGCGGCCTGGGGCCCTTCGCGCATCTCGACTTCGAACGGAAGCTGCTGGAGGCGGCACGCGAGTTGACCTCTGCCCGCCGCGACCAGGACTTCCCCCAGTGGGTGCTGTCGAGCATTCCGCAGACTCCGGACCGGACCGAAGCCTTCCTGGGCCGCGCGGAGGACCCGACCCCGGTGCTGCTTCGCAGCCTGGAACGGGTGCGGCGGGCCGGAGCGGACTTCGCCGTGGTCGCCTGCAACACGGCGCACCTGTTCCTGGCGCGACTGCGCGAGGAGAGCCCGCTGCCGATTCTCAGCCTGATCGAGGCCACGGTGGACGAGGCGGCCCGCATCGCGCCGGGCGGTTCCGTTGGATTGCTCGCGACGTCCGGCACGCTGCGTTCGCGGCTGTACCACGATCCGCTGGCGGCGCGAGGCTTGGAGGCTGTGAGCCCGCTCGACCTGGACGACGGCGAGGCGCTGCAGCTCCGCTGCGTCATGGCGCCGATCTACGGGCCCTGGGTCGATGGACGGCACCAGGGAGGCGGGATCAAGACGGATGGCGGATCGGCAGCGGCGCGCGAGCTTCTGGAGGAGGCGGCGCGGCGGCTGGTCGAGGAAGGGGGCGTGGATGTGCTGGTGGCCGGGTGTACGGAGATCCCCCTGGCGCTTGAGGGCGCGGAGGCGGCCGGTCGGCCGCTACTCGACCCGGCGAGTCTGCTGGCCGCTGCGGCGGTGCGGCACGCGTACGGCATCTGACCCTACAAACGCAGAACCGCCGGCGGCCTTGCGGCGCACCGGCGGTTCGAACTGAACGGATGCCTGAGCGCTACTGCCCGCCGGCCGCTCCGGCGGCAGGCGTGTCGGCCTCCGCCCTGCCTTCCGCCATCTGCTCGAGGACGCCGTTGGCTGCCCGCGCCTCCTCCATGTCGACGGCGCCGTCCTTGTTCTGGTCCATCATCTCGAAGTAGGGCTTGACCATGTCCGGCGCCTCTTCGAGCTGCATCAGGCCGTCGCGGCTCTCGTCGGAGAAGGCGACGATCGCGGTCACGTCGATGCCATCGTCTTCACCCTGGAACGCGCCGCGGCCCTTGTTCTCTTCGTTGATGTAGGCCATGAAGCCGAAGCTCATCTCGTCGCTCGTCGGCTCGCCCCAACGCACCGTCGTCGTCGGATCCGGGTTGGCGGGGTTCTCTTCCGAGTTGTCGAACACCGTGGTCAGGACCACTCGCGTACCCGCCGGCACCTTCTTGCGCTCCTCGTAGAGGTAGGTGGTCTGCCAGTTGAAGTCGTAGTCCGGCACGTCGAGCAGCACTTCGTGGCTGCCGTCCGGGTAGTACGCCTCGTACTTGGCCGCCTTGCCGCGCAGGTGCATGTGCGGCAGGTAGCTGACGATCTCCGAGTCCGTCGGGAAGGTCCATTCCGTCTGGATCGTGTAGTCCGACGCGCCCGGCGGCACCGCGAAGTCGAACTTGCCCATGCCTGCGTTGAAGACCTGGTACTTCACTTCCTCTTCGCTGTCGTAGAACTTGAGCGCCACCGAGGACTGATCCCAGGAGCCGGTGCCCTCGCCCGGCTCCTTGTGGTAGTGCATCTGCCAGGTCAGGTCGCGGCCGGCCGTCAGCACGTCCGCCATGCCGTCCGCGTGGATCACCGGGTCGTTGCCGGGAGCGATGCCGCCCAGGCCGGGGACGATGATGTGGTGGACCGCCGGGCTGCCGGGCCGGAACTCGATCGCCTTGACGAAGCGATCCTCGGGAATCATCTCCTCGGTCACTGTCGTCTTCCGGTAGATGTAGAGGTCGTCCACGCCGTCCTCGACCCAGAAGGGCTCGTCGAACTGCAGGACGAGATCCGGCTCACCGATCAGCCAGCCGTCGGCGCTTGGCCATTCGATCGGCGCCGGGGCGTCCGCAGGATCGCCGGCCGGCGCGCCGGACTCGGCCCAGCGCACGATGAGGTCGATCTCTTCCTGGGTCAGCGTGCGCTCGTTGGCGAACACGCCGTGCTGGTCCGCGGAGGCGTCCCACGGCGGCATTGCGCGCGTGGCGACCTGGCGCGCGATGGAGCGCGCCCAGGGCCGGGTCTCTTCATAGGTCGTGAGCGCCATCGGCGCGACCATGCCGCCGAGGTTGGCGCCGTTGGGCCGATGGCAGACTTGGCATTCCTGCTGCAGCAGGGGCGCCACGTCACGGTGGAAGGTGACCGGCGCCGGGTCGACCGCCGCGGCAGCGGCGAGGCCGGAGAGCGCCAGGGAACAGACGGCGCCGAGTGCGAATGCACGGCTCACGAGCGAGAACTGGGAACGGATCATTGTGTGGAGGCCTCCCTTTCGGGGTGTCGAGAAACTCGGAGGGTGTCCAGAGATGTTGGCAGAAAAGGCTATCCGGTATGGGCCGGCATACTATACGAGTACGCGGACGCCCCGGCGGGGTTTCAGCCCACGGTCACCGGATCCTGGAAGGGACACGTGGTGTAAACCAAGCGCTGCCCGCATCCGTATAGACCTTCGGGAGGAAACACTCTGACTACGACAGTGGCCGCCCGCGGCCTCCGCCACGTCTATCGCGGCGGCACAGTAGCCCTCAACGGCGTCGATCTCGAAATCGGCGCCGGTTTGTTCGGTCTGCTGGGTCCGAACGGCGCCGGCAAGAGCACCCTGATGCGGATCGTCTGCACGCTGCTCAAGCCCAGCGGCGGGACGGCAACGGTCTTCGGCCACGATGTGGTCTCGCAGCGACGCGGCGTCCGCGCACATCTCGGCTACCTGCCGCAGGAATTCGGCGCCTGGCGCCTGCACCGCGTGGAGGAGGTCCTCGACACCCTGGCCGAGCTCTCCGGCCTGGACGGCCGCGGCGCGCGTCGGGCGCGCGTCGACTCCGTCCTCGACAGCGTCGGCCTGGGCGAGGTCGCCCACCGCAAGGTGAAGAAGCTCTCCGGCGGCATGACCCGCCGCCTCGGCATCGCCCAGGCGCTGATCCACGAACCCCGCCTGCTGGTCGTCGACGAACCCACGGTCGGCCTGGATCCGGAGGAGCGCCTCCGCTTCCGCCAACTGATGGCGAGCCTCGGCCGCGAGCGGACGATCATCCTCTCGACCCACATCGTCGCCGACCTGGGCACCGGCTGCAACGACCTCGCTCTGCTCGACGCGGGCAAGATCGTCTTTCGCGGCTCCCCCACCCAACTGCTCGAGCGCGCCCAGGGCCGGGTGTTCGAGCTGACCCTGCCGACATCCGCGCCGCAGCCCGAGGGCGACTTCGAGATCGTCTCGCGCACCGTCAGCATGAACGAAACGACCTACCGCGCCGTCGCGGCGCCCGGCGGCGTACCGGCACGAGCGCGGATCGCCTCGTCGCCGACCCTCGAGGAGGGGTACCTCGCCTTCATGGTGGCGCGCGGCCGCGCCGAGGCCCTGGTGACCGATGAGCACTTCGGCGGGAGCGAAGCCGCTCAGGCCGGTGACGCAGCAGGATCGGCGAAGACTGGCGCCGGCGCCACGACCTCCGGAGAGGAGGCCCGATCGTGATCTCACTCGCCGCCGTCTGGTCGCTGGCCCGCGCCGAGATGCGCACCATCCGCCGGCTGTTCCGCTTCTGGCTCTTCTCCGGCCTTGCACTCTTCATCGGCCTGCTGTCGTACGGCTACTACTGGGTTGTCCACGGCCTGTTCTCGTCCTGGTCGGCGTCGGTCGGCTCGTTCAGCCCGAAGTTCCTGCTCGCTCAGATGGGTTCCATTCAGACGATGGTCCTGGCGATCGGCGTCGTGTTCCTGGCCTTCGACCTGCGCGCACGGGACCGGCGCGACCGCGTCATCGAGGTCCTCGACAGCCGGCCCTATTCGAACGCCGAACTCGTCCTCGGCCGCTTCCTCGGCGCCCTGATCATGATCTGGGGCGTCGCATTCATCGCCATGACGATCATCCAGGGCATCGGCCATCTCGGCGTGGCGCTCGGTTGGTACGTGGGCGAACCGGCGATCTGGAGTTCCGTCTGGGCTTTCCTGCTGATCGAGGCGCTGCCGGCGCTGGCTCTGGCCATCGCCTTCGTCCATGTGGCGTCACTCCTGAGCGGCAACCGCCTGGTCGCCGCGCTCCTGGGCCTCGGGCTGGCCATCGGGCCGTTCTTGATCTCCTTCCGCGTTCCGATCTGGCTGCTGCCGATCGTGTCGATCAACGGCGGCTACGGCACGAATCCATCGGAAGTCGCGCCCCAGATCTGGACCGCCCTCAACCTGATGAACCGGGCCACGGTCGCGGCGCTGGCCGTTGGGATGCTTGCGGTCGCCGTCGCCGTCCATCCCCGACTCGACGACACCCGGCGACGCCTGTGGGCCACCGCCGGCGCCGGCCTCCTGGCGGCGGCCATCGGAACGATCGCGGCAGCCGCGGTCACGGCCGGCAACCGGGTCGACGAGATCGACGACTGGCGTATCGCCCACACGGAACGCCAGAGCGAACCGGTGCTCGACCTGGAGCGGATCCGCGGCGCCGTCGACATCGCACCGCGCGGCCGTCTGACTCTCGATGTCAACGTCCAATTCCTCGCCGCCGGCGGTTCGCAGGCCCTCTTCAGCCTGAACCCAGGCCTTCAGGTCGACGCCGTCGAGGATGCCGCCGGCGCGACGCTCGGATTCAGCCACCGCGACGGCCTGCTCGAGGTCGACCTCGGGCGGTCGCCGGCCGCGGGCGAAGCCGTCGACCTTCGCCTGCGCGCCCACGGACGGCCCGACCTTCGCTTCGCCTACCTGGATTCCGCGATCGACTTCAACCGGATCAAGTTCCAGGACGCGCAGATCATCATTCTCGGCGCTCTGAACGGCTTTGCCGAGCGTCGCTACGTCGCGCTGCCCGCCGCGCTGGCCTGGCTGCCGCGCCCCGGCACGTCGGTCGGCCTCGCCGATCCCCGAAGGCGTCCCAGAGACTTCTTCGAACTCGACCTGGAGGTCGGCGCCCCCTCGGGCTGGACCGTCGCGGGACCGGGCAGAGCCGAGGCAGCCGGCGAGCGGCAGCGCTTCGCACCGGCGGGGGTCGTGCCTGAAGCGGCCCTGGTCGCCGGTCGGCTCGATCGCCGGACGACGGAGGTCGAAGGCGTCGAGATCGAACTGCTCCTCCACCCCCGCCATCTGAGAAACGCGGAGCTCTTCGCCGACGCCCGGGAAGAGATCGAGGCAATCGCCGCCGAACGCTTCGTCAGCGCGCGCGAACTGGGTCTGCCCTACCCGTACCGTCAGCTCACCCTGGTCGAAGTGCCCTGGACCCTGCGCTCCTACGGCGGCGGCTGGCGGATGGACACCGAGCGCGCGCCGCCGGGCATGCTGCTGATCAGCGAGAGCAGTCTGCCGACGGCTCGCTTCGAGTTCCGGTTCCGCAATCCGGAGCGGTTCGAGGAGCAGGAAGGCGGTCTCCCGCGGGCAAAGGCATTCGGACTGCAGCAGTTCTTCCGCAACGACTTCTCGGGCGGCAACGTGGAGGTCGGCGGCGTCCGCAACCTGTTCCTGTACCAGACCGGCGCCCGCGGTCCCGAGGCGCTGGCCCTCGAGGAACTGTGCAACAACCTGGTGAACCGGCTGGTGAACGGCGGCGAATCGTACTTCTCGGCCCATCTGTTCGACCGCGAATTCGGCTGGACGATCGCCAGCGTGTTGCAGGGCGCCATCTTCGGCCAGCTCGGCGAAGGCGCCTCGCCGCTCTCCAGCACCATCGTGCAGAGCCTCACCGACCGCCCCGAGGTATGGGACGCCGTTCTCGGCACCTCGCTGACGGAAATGGACGTCGAAGAGGAGCCGAAGAAAGCGTTGAACGCGCTCTATCTGAAAACCTCGGCCCTTGCCGGCGCAATTCTGGACGGCGCCGGCCGGGAACGGACCGCCGCGATGATCGCGAACCTCATGCGCGACCACCGGGGATCGACCTTCACCGCCGCCGACCTCGAACGGGCCGCTCAGGAAGCCGGCCTGGACCTCGCCGGCCTCGTCGGCGACTTCCTGCACCAGACCGACCTGCCCGGCTTCGTCGTCTCCGCCGCCGAACTCGTACGGCTGGCGGATGACGACCAGGGTCTGCCGCAGTACCAGACCCGTCTCTTCGTCCATAACGGCGAGGAGGCGCCCGGCCTCTTCCGGCTCCGCTACGCCGTCCGCGCACCGAGCGGCGTGCGCTGGGAGTCCAGCGAGCCGACTCTGATTCCAGGAAACACCTCTGTCGAATTCGGCCTGGTCACGTCCAGGGCGCCGGGCAGGATGCTGGCTTCGCCCTACCTGTCGCTGAACCGCCGGGAGTTCCCGATCGATCTGCCTGACGTCGACAACGAGACGATCGTCGACGCCGAACCGCTGCGCGGCACCCGACCAGCCGACTGGCTGCCCGCCTTCCTTGAGTCAGACACCGACATGATCGTCGTCGACGACCTGGACCCGGGCTTCTCCGTCGAGACGGATGAAGCGGATGCCGGCGGCTTCCGGCTGCAGGGCGGTCTCGCCGGCTTCTTTACCCCGGCAGAACAGACGGATCAGGGAATGCCCGTGTACCAGAGCTTCGGCGGACCGCCAACAGACTGGTCGCGCTACGAACAGCCCACCAGTTGGGGGCGCTACCGCCGCACGACCGCCCTGGCGCCCGCGGGCGAAGGGAACAGCCGCGCGATCTACCGGGCGGAGTTGCCGGCAGACGGCCGCTGGAGGGTCGAACTGCACGTGCCGTCGCTCTCGCCCCTGCCAGCCGGCGCCGCAGGCGTGCGGCGGGCGGTGCGGGTCGGCAACGACGGAGGAAACGCACGACGAGGAGGGAACGACGACGACGACGGCGTGAGTATCTCGGTCAACCTGGGCCTGAGCCTCGGCACCTACGACCTCGAACTGCGGAACGGCGGCGTCTCCCGGCCGATCGACTTCGACGCCGCGGGTGCGGGTACGGGATGGGCGGTGCTGGGCGACTTCGATCTGGCCGGCGGCCCGACCGAACTGGTCCTGAGCGACGAAACCTCGGGTAGAGCGGTCGCCGCGGACGCCGTGCGCTTCGTGCGCCTCGACAACGGCGCCTCCGTCGGCCGCGCCGAGACCGGGGGCGCACGGCCATGAACCCGCGGCAACCCTCCAGCCCGATCGCCTGGCTCCGGCATGCGGCCCTCGCGATAGCCGCCTGCGCCGTGATCGTCGCCTGCGAAGGCGGCGGCGCCACAAATCCAGTGGACTTCCTGGTGCCGGTCACCGCGGCCGACGTCGAAACCGGCAACGTCGAGGATCTGATCGTCGCCACCGGCACGCTGCGAGCGGCGGAGAGCATCGTCCTTCAGGTCGAAACGCCGGGGAGGCTGCTGATCGGCCGCAACGGTTCCGGCGAACGCCTGGCCGAGGGCGACCGCGTCGTCCCCGACCAGATGATCGCCGAAGTCACCGGCGAGGACGCCCGCCTCGCGGCCCGCGTCGAGGCGACCCACCAGGCTTACCTGGGCGCCGAGGCCGAACGTGACGCCCGCGCCAAGCTGTTCGAGCAGGAACTGATCAGTGCCGAGGAGTTGCGCCGCGCCGAGATCGCGCTCGAGGACGCGAAGGCGACCTGGGAGCAGAGCCTGCTGACCGAGGACCGTGCGAAGATGCTGACTCCGATCGGCGGCGTGCTGATGGAACTCGCCCGCGACCCGAACGGCATGCCGATCGCCGACGGCCAGCTCGTCTCCCAGGGCTTCCAGGTGGCCCGGATCTCTCCGGTCGCCTCCTTGGTCGCCGACATCGACCTCGTGGGTCCCGAACTGGCGCGCGTCCACCCCGGGCAACGCGGCCGGCTCAGGCATTTCGCCTGGGAAGGCCAGACGTTCGAAGGCAGGGTCGTCCGCCTGTCCCCCGAGGTCGACCCGGTCACCCACACCTTCCGCGCTGAGGTCGTGGTGCTAAATCCCGGCGGCCTCCTGCGGCCGGGCATGTTCGTCGAAGTGACCCTGGTCATCGAGCAGCGGAACGATGTCCCCGTCATTCCGCGCGAGGCAGTTACCGAGCGCGGCGGCCGGCGTGTCGTCTTCGTCCTTGACGGCCAGCGCGCGGTGCGGCGCGAAGTCGTTCTCGGTCTCGGCGACGACGAGATCACCGAGATTCGCCAGGGGCTGGAGCTCGGCGAGCGGGTCGTCGTTCGCGGCCTCGAAACCCTGACCGACGGCACCCGCGTCCGGGTTTCCCAATAGCGCCGCCAAACCTGTCGCAGGCTCCATGTTTGGCCCCAACCCCCACCTCCCTACGACCTTGGGCCGCAGAACTCGCAGCGCTGCGTTCTGCGGCTCAAGCTCCTAGGCCGACTCGGCAGCTCTGACCACCGGAGCCCGGCACGATGACTCGAACATCCGGTGAGACCTTCGGCCCCGCCCGCCTGGCTGCGCGCCGGCCGGTAGCGGTCACCGTCACCGCCCTGGCATTCGCCCTGGTGGGCTGGATGTCGTGGCGCGAACTGCCGATCGATCTCCTGCCCGACCTGCGTTCGCCGACCATCGTCGTCGCCGTTCGTTCCGGCGACCGTCCGCCGACTGAGATGGAGCGGCTCTACGGCGAGCAGGTCGAGCAGCGCCTGTTCACGGTGCGCGGCCTCCGCGAGGTGCACCAGGTCGCCCGCACCGGCCGCCTGATCGCCACCGTCCGCTTCGACTGGGACGCCGACATGGACCTGGCGCTGATCGAGGTGCAGAAGGCGGTCAATCCGGTCGCGGCCGACCCCGAAGTCGACGAGGTCCTGGTCCGTCAACTCGATCCGAGGCAGTCGCCGGTGATCACCCTTGGGCTGGCCGCCGAGCCGGAAGGACCTGATCTCGCCGAGCTCCGCCGCCTGGCGCGCCGTCAGGTGGCGCCGGCCATGGAGCAGCTCGCCGACGTTGCCGAGGTGCGGGTCCTTGGAGGGCGCGAACTGGAGGTCCGCGTACGCGTCGACCGCTACCGCCTGCAGGCGTTCGGCGTCACGTTGGACCAACTGGAGCAACGTCTCGTGGCCGAGAACGTCGACATCGACGCCGGCACCCTGGAGGACGGCGGTCAGGTCTTTCTCGTTCGCGGCATCTCCCGGTTCCGGAACCCCCGCGATGTCGAGCGGGTCGTCGTGCGCTACCGCACCCAGCAGGCGGGGGGAGGCCAGCAGGTCCGTCAGCCGATCCGGGTCTCCGACGTCGCCGAGGTCGAACTCGCACACGCCGAGATCGACCACCTGGTGCGGGTGAACGGCCAGGAAGGCGTCGGGCTCCAGGTGTTCAAGGAAGCCGGCGCCAACACCGTGGAGGTTTCGCGCACCGTCCGCGCGGCGCTCGCCGATCTGGAGCGCGACCTGCCCCGGGTCAGCGTCTCGATGGTCAACGACGACGCCGCCCTGGTCGAAGACGCGATGGACGACCTGATGAACGCGGCGCTCATCGGCATCGCCCTGGCGGTGGTCGTGCTGGCGCTGTTCCTGCGCTCCCTCGGTCCGACCCTGGTCGTCGCTTCAGCCGTCCCGGTTTCCCTGTTCGTCGCGCTGTTCGCGATGCGGCTGTGGGGCCACTCTCTGAACATCATCACCCTGGCCGGGCTGGCGCTCGGCGCCGGCATGCTGGTGGACAACGCGATCGTCGTCGTCGAGAGCATCCACCGCCGCCACCGCCCCGGCGCGTCGCCAGCCGACACGGCCGCCCGCGGCACGGGCGACGTCGCCGGCGCGATCGTCGCCTCCACGCTCACCACGTGCGTTGTCTTTCTGCCCGTCCTGTTCGTCCAGGGTCTGGCGGCGCGCCTGATCGAGGGCATCGCCTTCACCGTCACCGCCTCCCTCGGCGCCTCCCTGGCGGTCGCGATCATGCTGATTCCGGCCCTGTCGCGCTGGCTCCTGCCGCGCGCCAAGCCGGGGACCGCCGCGCCCGAGCCCACAACGGCGGCATCGGCGGCGGCATCCACCGGCATCACCGCGGACATCGACGAAGACGAAGCGCGTCCGCTGGGCTGGGCCTTCGGCGCCGTCGAGCGCCTGGTTCTCGGCCTGCTTCAGCTTCGCTGGCTGGTCGTCGGGGCGGCGGTGCTCGCCGCCGCCGGCGCCGTCTACGTTCTGCTCGGACTCGGCAGCGAACTGCTGCCGCCTGCCGACCCGCGGCAGTTCTCGATGCGCATGGTCGGCCCGCCCGGCCAGCGCGTCGAGGCCACCGCCGGCGCCGTGGCGACGCTGGAGGAGGCGGTCCGGCAGGCTGCCGGCGAGCACCTGCAGGCGATCCAGGCCGAGGTCGGCCGCCTGCCCGAGGACGATCGGCTGGTGACCACGGAGCTGACCGAGGAGAACACGGCCCGCCTGCTCGTCCGGCTGTCCGCCGAAGGGCCGACCGGCGGCCAGATCGTGGCCGCCCTGCAGCCCAACTTCACCGACCTGCCGGATACCGAGATCGAGTGGGAGGTCGGAGCGTCGGCGCTCTCGCGAGCGCTCGGCTCGTCCGGACCGCCGATCGTGGTCGAGATCGCGGGCCAGTCGCTGCCCGACCTCCGCACGGCGGCCACCAGGCTACGCGATGAGCTGGCTACGCAACCCGAACTCTGGAACGTCCGCTCCTCGTTCGAGGGCGGGCCGCCGGAACTCCGGATCGAACTCGACCGCGCGATGGCGGACGGCCTCGGCGTCGGCCTGGAAACGATCGCCCGGGTGCTCCAGTCCGCACTCGACGGCCGCAGGGTCACCATGCTGTCCACCGGAGACGAGGAACGCCACGTCGTCCTCTCTCTGCCCCAGCCGCGACCCGAGGAACTTGCCGAACTGCGCTTCACGAGCAACGACGGCGCGGACCTCGCCCTCGGCCAGGTCGCCCGCTTCGTCCCCGCCGAGGGCGCCCGCGAGGTCTTCCGCCGCGACCAGCGCCGCGTCGCCCAGGTGACCGCCCGGGTCGCCGAGGACAGCGACTACCCGCGCGCGATCGCGGCAGCCGGCGAGACGATCGCGGCAACCGACCTGCCCTCCGGTCTGGTCGTCCGTCTGGCAGGCGAGGAAGAGGAACGCGAGCGCGCCGTCGGCGAGCTGCGCTGGGCGGGCCTGCTGGCCCTCGTTCTCGTGCTGATGGTCCTCGCCGGAACGTTCGAGTCCCTGCTCCAACCGCTCACGGTGTTGTTCTCGATCCCCCTGGCCCTGATCGGCGTCGCCTGCACCCTCGGCTTCCTCGGGCGGCCGGTCGGGGTCATGGCGCTGCTCGGCCTGATCGTGCTCGCGGGCGTCGCGGTCAACGACGCGGTCCTCCTGGTTTCCACCGCCCGGCGCCTGCTCGCCGCCGGCATGGAGCGGCGGGCCGCCCTGGCCCGGGCCGCCGCGATCCGGCTGCGGCCGATCCTGATGACGACTCTGACCACCGTCCTGGTCCTGGCGCCGCTCGCTCTCGGCGCCGGCGAAGCCGCGGAACTGCGCAGCCCGATGGCGTACACGATCATCGGCGGCATCCTCACCTCCACCGTCGGCTCGCTCCTCGTGCTGCCCTGCCTCTACCTGATATTCGACTCGATGCGACTGACCCGGCGCCGCCGCGACCCGTCCGGCGCCTGAACCGGAAGGTGACGTGAGAGCCGGTCTCGACACCCTCGCCATTCGCCGCCCCGTCGCCGTGGCGATGTTCTTCCTGGGGTTTGTGATCCTGGGGCTGTTCGCCTGGCGACGACTGCCGGTCGAACTCTTCCCGGCCCTGACCGGCGACCAGATCTACGTCAACTTCTTTCGCCCGGGCAGCGAACCGGAGACCGTCGAGCGGGAGATCCTCCTGCCGCTCGAGGCCCGGATACGGACCTTGCCGCGGGTCGCCGAGACCTGGGGCGAAGTCATCGGCGCCGGCGGCAGCTTCACGATCCGTTTCGAACGCGGCGTCGACCTGAAGGTCCGCGAGCTGGAGGTGCGCCGGATCGCCGCCGACCTGGCCCGCACCCAGCCGCGAAACGCCTTCCTGGACGTCCAGGCCCAGGACAGCAGCGCCATTTCCAGCTTCGCCATGGTCCTGCAGGTCACCGGCGCCGCCGACCAGGATGCCCTGCACGACCTGGTCGGGGAACTCGTCACGCCGCGTCTGGCCGCGGTGCCGGGCGTCAGTCAAGCCATGGTCGGCGGCGGCGCGGCGCGGCAGTTGACCGTATGGGTGGACCCGAACCGCTGTGCCGCGCTCGGCGTCACCACCGAGCAGGTGACGGCGGCGGTGCGCGCCGCGGCCGGCCGCTTGCGCTACCTCGGCAGCCTGGAGGACGAAGCCGGGCGGACGGCGGTGATGCTCGACGGCCGTCCCATCGGGCCGGTGTCGATGGGCGAAGTCCGCATCGTTGCGCACCTTCCGGTCCAAGTGCGCCACGTCGCCGAAATCGAGATCGGACCCGGACGGCGGCAGATGCTGTTCCGGGTCAACGGCGACCCCTCGGTCGGAGTCCTGGTCTTCCAGGAAGAGGGCGCGAACCTGGTTCGCCTCGGTCGCGACCTGCGCCGCCGAATCGAGGAGATCAACGAGGATCTCCAGCCCCTCGGCATTCGCCTGCTCTCCAGCTTCGATGCCGCGGAACTCGTCGAGACCCAGATCGGCCGTCTGAGGAACCTCGGTCTCTCAGGCTTCCTGATCGCCTTGGCGGTGCTGTTCCTCTTCCTGCGCCAATGGCGGGCCGTGGCGGTGGTAGCGATCGCGGTGCCGGTCAGCCTGGCCGCGGCGCTGTCCTTCCTCTACCTGGCCGGCCAGACCCTGAACCTGATCAGCCTCTTCGGCCTGGCGGTCGGCGTCGGACTCCTGGTCGACAACAGCGTCGTCGTTTTCGAGTCCGTCCAACGCCGCCTCGAGCGGGGCCGAAGCCCCGACGACGCCGCGGCGGGAGGCATTCGCCGCACCGCCCGCGCGATCATCGCCGCCTCCGTGACCACCGCGGTCGTCTTCGTGCCGCCGCTGCTCGTCGACCTGGGATCGTCGATGATCCGCAACCTGATCGCGATCGCCGCTCTCTCGATCCTGCTGCCGCTGTTCGGTTCCCTGTTGGTGGCGATCGGTCTCGTACCGCTGCTGGCCCGCCATCTCGCCGCGCCCGCGGCGATCCGCCGGCTGGCCCGATTGCGCCGGCGCCGCGAACGCTTCGCCGGCCAGGCGCCGCCCGACCCGATCCGCATCCTGTTTGCAGGAGTTCTCGCCTCGGCACTGAGGCGGCCTGCGAGCTGGATCACGTCGGTGGCTCTCGCCGTCGTCGTCACCGCGCTCGTGGCCCTGCCCTTTGTGCTCGGAAACACAGTGTCGCCAGAAGCAGAGATCGCGGACCAGGTCCAGCTCTCCGTGCGCCTCGACGAGAGCCGGAGTTCGCTCGATTCCGCGGTGCGCGCCTTCCAGCCTCTGGAGGCGGTCCATGAAGTCGACGGCGTGGACCGAGTCGAAAGCATGATCCGCGAGGAGGGGGGCTCGTTGACGGTCCACCTCGAGGCACTCGAGGACCGCCCCGAGGAACTGACCGCGGCGCGGATCCGTCAGCTCGTACGCCGGGCCGCGAACCGGCGCGCCGGTACCGAGATTCTGCGACCCGGCGAAGGCGAAGGCCCGGGCGGTCGGGGCGGCGGTCCCGGCGGTGGCGGCGGCGCCCAGGAGTTGCTCGGGGCAGGGCCGAAACGGGTCATCCTGTCCGGAAACGACAACGACCAGTTGACCGGTCTGGCCACGGAGGTCGCCGAGCGGCTCAAGGAGATCGAGGGGATCAGCGGCGCCTTTCCGGCCTCACGGCCCGGCCCCGACGAGATCCACGTCAGCCCGAACCGTCGCGCCTTCGACACCTTCGGTGTCCTGCTCGACGATGTGCTGCCGATGCTGAGTCTCGCCGGCCGCGAGGGTACGAGCATCAACAGCGGGTTCCCGCTTCCGAACGGCCGCGAGCTACCGATCGTCGTCCAGCGCGCGGAGAACCGACCCAGTGACGCCCGGGTCGTGGACGGCAGCAGTTTCGAGCGCGAGGCGTCGCTGAGCGGCCTGTCCCGGCTCCGCGTCTCCACGAGCGCTGGCGTCCTGCCAGTAGCCGCCTTGGCGCAGGTGCGCCGCGCGCCGGCTTCCCCGGTGATCACACACCACAACGGCCGCCGCGAGCGGGAGGTCATCTACAGCGTCTCGTCCGACGTACCAAGCGGCGGACCGGCGCGGCTGGAATTCGACCGCAACCTGGACGAGGCGCTCGCCAGCATCCACCGTCCGCCCGGAACGACAATCGAGCTCGACCGCTCGGACGAGAACACGAGCTGGTTCCGGCGCGTCCTGGCGCCGGTCGTGATGCTCGTGTTCCTGGTTCTGGCGGTGGCGTTCGAATCGATGACCCTGCCGATCCTTGTTCTGCTCGCGCTGCCGCTCGCCCTGCTCGGCTCGCTGTGGGCGCTGATGTTCTCCGGCATCGGGCTCGATCCGATGGCGCTGCTCGGGGCGCTCGTCCTCCTCGGGCTGGCGGTGAACCCGGCGGTTCTGCTCGTCGACCGGATGCAGCAACGGGTACTCGGCGCCGGCTGGAGTGCGGGCGCCGCCGCCCTGGCCGCGGTTCGCGAGCGCGCGCGTCCGGTGTTGATGACCAGCGCGACGACGATCGCGGCGCTGGCGCCGCTGGCCATCGCCACGGGACGCGAGAACGAGCTCTGGCCGCCCTTCGCGACCCTGGTGATCGGCGGTCTTGTGACCTCGACCGTGCTCACGCTGCTCGTCATCCCGGTCGGCTACGTCTTTCTGCGGCGCCTCGACGACCTGTTCAGCCGCGTCGGACCCTGGGTCGTTCTGACCTGGTTAGGCGGGGTGATCGCAGCCACCGCCCCGCTGTTCGCGCTCGGCGTGATCGAGTCCATGTTCTGGCAGGTCACGACGACGGTGCTCATCGCCGGCGCCCTGCTCGGGCTCACCGTGTGGCTGGTGCCGAAACCGCCGACGCCGGAACCGGAGGCAACCGCCGGACCGCCCCGGCTGGTGGTCCGTCACCTGCGCAAGACGTACGGCCTGCCGGGACCGGTGCGCCGCGCGCTGCGGGCGTCGACCGACTTCGCCAGGCAGGTCGTCGACCGCGGCGGTGAAGCGTTCCACCCCGCCGACGCGCGGGACCGCATCCTGCCGTTGCTCCTGTTGCTCGCCGGCGCGGTCGCCTTGGCCCTGAGGTTTCGTGCCGACCTGATCCAACTGGGCGCCTGGATCGCCGCACTGCTGATCGCTTCCCGGTTGCTGACCGAGGTCCGGCGTGCCCGCGGCCGGGCCGACGCGCTCGGACGAGTCGAACCGGGCGGCATCGAGGGCGTGCTGTCCGCCCTGCTGCCCTGGGCGCTTCTCGCGGGCCTGGTCGGTCCGGCTTTCGCCACCGAGCCCGCCGTGGGCTGGTTCATCGTCGTGGCCATCCTCTCCACGATCATCCTCCTGATCCAGCTCGGACGCCGCACGGCTCGCCTCGAGACGGCGCGCCGGGAGCAGCGAGAGGCGCGCAGGCGGCGCACGCGCGGTTGGCGCGGCGCGTTGATCCGCGTCTGGCGGGCGGCGGCAACACGGGTCTTCGGTCTCGACCTGCCCATCGACACGGTGAAGGCGCTGGCCGCTGTGAGCTTCGAAGTCGAGCGGGGCATGGTCGGCGTGCTGGGTCCGAACGGCGCGGGCAAGACGACCCTGCTCCGCCAGGTGACCGGCATTCTGGATTCGACCCGCGGCCGGATCACGCTAGGCGGCGTGCCCCTGCTCAGGGTACGGAAACGGCTGGCCCGCTATGTCGGCTACCTGCCGCAGGACGCCGGCCTGCCGGCGCGCCTGACGGCCCGCCAGTACCTTGAGTACTACGCCGCGCTGTACCAGATCGAGGCGTCGGAGCGAGCGGAGCGCATTGCGTCCCTGCTGCGCGAGGTCGGCCTGGACGAGCGCGCGGATGAGCAGATCGGCGGCTATTCCGGCGGCATGCGGCAGCGGGTCGCGGTAGCCCGCACGCTGCTGCGGCTGCCGCCGATCATCGTCGTCGACGAGCCGACTGTCGGTCTCGACCCGCGCGAGCGCGTCCGCTTCCGCAACCTGCTCTCGCGTCTGGCCAAGGACCGCATCGTCCTCTTCTCGACCCACGTCGTCGAGGACGTGGCGGTGGCCTGCGAGCGCGTGCTGGTGCTCACCGGCGGCCGGATGGTGTTCGACGGCGAGCCGGCGGCGCTGTCCCGAGAGGCCGAAGGCCGCGTCTGGTCATGGACGGCGCCCGGAGATGAAGAGCCGGAGCTGCCCGAGGCGTCCGTGCTCGCCGATCGCCAACCGGAACCCGACGGCAGCAGCCGCCTGCGGGTGCTGGCCGCGGACCGCCCCGATCAGCGCGCCGAACCAGTCGAACCCACGCTCGAAGACGGCTACCTCTGGCTGGCGCGGGCGGCGCGCGGCGGAGCCCCGGCGTGATCGCCGTGCTGCGCCTCTCCGCGGTACTGCTGGCCGGACGGCGCTACTGGTTGCTGCCCCTGCTGCCCCTGCTATGGCTGGGAGTACAGGCGATCCTGCTCGTGGCCGGCGCCGCGACGGGCTTCGAACGTGACGCCGCCCAGAACACCCTGATCGGAATGCCGGTGGCCGTTCTGGCCGTGTTCCTGGGCGGGCGGATCATCACCGGCGAACTCGACCAGCGCTCCCTCGAGATCGCCTACACGGTACCCGGCGGCGCCCACCGCGTCTGGCTCGGCAAGCTCGTCGCAGCGGCTCTGCTGCTACTCGCCAGTCTGGCCTTGATGGCGTCCGTCACGTTCGCCTTCTTCACCGACTTCCCCGTCTTCCAGAGTCTCTACGGCGCGGGCCAGGGAGTCGCCTTCTACCTGGTTGCCGCCATGGGGTTCGCCACCATCTTCCGCAGCGAGGTAGCCGGCGCGCTGACCACGACCGGCCTCCTCGGCCTCAACGGCCTGATCACCGGCTTCGGCGAAAACCCCCTCCGCATCTCGCCGTTCTGGAACCCCCTCTCGGTGGACCGAGCCGACGCCGACCAGATGCTCGCGATGAGCGTCCAGAACCGGATCGGCATCGCCCTCGCGATCGCCGCCATCGTCGCCCTGACATTCGCCCGCGCCGAACGCCGCGAGAAGATGCTCGGCGGCTGAGCCGGGTTCCGCCCTCGACCTGACACGCAGCCACTGCCACCCAGCCCCGCGTCTCAGGGTCCCCACCAGAAAAGCCGCTCCAAATTCCGTCTTAGGTCTATAGGCGGTCCAAGAGCCGCTGCGGCGCCGTAGGGCGCTGCGCGGCGACGGACCTGCGAAGCCTTCTTGGCTTCTGCAGGACCTTCCCGCCTACCAGCGTCGTCGGCCCCTACGAAGGGGTCGACGGCAACAAGAACCCATGAAACGGAAAGGAACAAGAATCATGAAGAAAGTTCTATTTATCGCAGTGGCGGCGCTTGTACTGAGTGTTGGCGGCGCCTTCGCAGAACCGCCTGTCACGGCCGTGGCGGGCGACTATCCGGGCGTCGACAATCCCGGGCTCGAACAACTCACGGATGCCGACATGGTCGGCGTGATGGGAAGGGGATGGCGATCTGGGGCCTGCAGTGCAGTCGTTCTGGGAGCTGGCGCCATCATCTTCCGCTTCGGGGTGATTGCCAATCACGTCCCATCAATCTTCGTCGGTCTCTTTTCTCCCGCTCTCGCCGCCGACGTCTGCTACTAGCCAAGTGCACCGGCGGCGCCACTGACAACCCTGTCCGCCTGCTGAAGTGAGAACTCTCGCCCCCGCAGGCGCTGACGTGCCAGTCGTCGCTCATCTCGAATGGCCGCAATGGCGATGTCCATGAACCACCCACGAGGCGAATCCCGGTTGGCAACCGAGTCCGCGACGGCGTGGGCACGTCGATCAACCAAGGACCGTGGCAGGAGTCCTCTGTTCACGTTCGTCGCCATTGCGGCGCTCTCAGCCCCTTCGCCGCCTCAACCATTCGCAACCGAGAAGGGCTCGGCACGCCGACCGCTTCCGAGGCAGAAGACCAGCACCAGCACACCTGCGCAGGCAAGCCTCGAAGCACAGAGAGAGCCAGTGGTCAGGCCACTTCATCGCGACCACCTCGAGCCGACCCAGGCGACTCGCGGCGGCGTCCAGGCGTGACTACCGTCCTCCGGCTCTCCGCCACGCTGCTCGCGGGGCCGTGTTATTGGCTGCTGCCGCTGCTGCCCCTGCCCTGGCTGGGAGTGCTGGCGGCAATGCTGATCTCTGGCCTTTGGACCAACTTCGAGCCCGCCGCCGCACAGAACACTTTGATCGGCGTGCCGGTAGTAGTTCTTGCGGCCTTCCTGGGGGGCCGGATCATCGCCGGGGAACTTGACGAGCACACCCTTGAGATCGCCTACACCGTACCCGGCGGCGCCCATCGCGTCTGGCTCGGGAAACTTGCCGCCGCGAGCCTGATTCTGTTTGCCAGCCTGAGCCTCGCGGCAGTGGTCACTTTCGCCTTCTTTACCACGTTTCCGGTCGTCCAGACCCTCTACGGCGCGGCCCAGGGGGCCGTCTTCTGTCTGGCACTGACCATGGGTTTCGCCACCCTGTTTCGCAGCGAGACCGGCGGCACACTGGCGACAATGGGAGTGGTCGGTCTCGTCCTGTACGCCACGTCGGAGGCCGAGCGCACACTCCGCATCTCGCCGTTCTGGAACCCGCTCGCCGTGGAAGGAGCCGACGCTGAGCAGTTGCTCGCCATGGCCGTCCAGAACCGCATCGGCACCGCCCTCGTGATCGCCGCCATCGTCGCGCTCACCTTCGCCCGTGCAGAGCGCCGCGAGCAGATGCTCAGCCGCTAGCACGAGTCGCCCCTGTCATGCGTGTCGGCCCCTCTCTTGTTGGACTGCCCTACTCGGTCGTGGCGGCCAACACACCGGTCATCGCGAGCCATAGTCTCGGACGTGTCGAGGAGGGCGATGTCTGCCTGTGCAGGACGACCAGCGGCAGAGCCGCGGCATGATCACCATCATCCGTCTGTCCGCCGTGCTGCTCGGGGGTGTTGGCAACGCTCGGAAAGTGAGCCACCCACCGTTTGGAAAGTGAGCCACCTCGGCCGTGTTGAGTGTACGCGAGTCTGTGCTCCGTCGGTCCCCTTGAGTCAGTAGCAGTAGCGGCTGCGGTAGCTGTGGGAAACCGGTCTGCCGGTTTTCCAAGGCGGTGCGGGAAACGGTCTGCCGTGTTCCTGGGCGGCCGGATCATTGCCGGGGAACTCGACGAGCGCACCCTGGAGATCGCCTACACCGTACCCGGTGGCGCCCATCGCGTCTGGCTTGGGAAGCTCGCCGCCGCGGGCCTCATACTGCTTGCCAGCTTGAGCCTGATGGCGGTGCTCGCTTTCGCCTTCTTCACCGCCTTTCCGGTCGTCCAGACCCTCTACGGCGCGGCGCAGGGCGCCGTCTTCTGTCTGGCACTGACCATGGGTTTCGCCACCCTGCTCCGCAGCGAAACCTCCGGCGCCCTGGCAACCATCGGGCTATTCGGCGCGCCCTTCAGCTTCCCACCTCTGCTCGTGCTCCTGTTCCGCATCTCGCCGTTCTGGAACCCGCTCACGGTGGAAGGAGCCGACGCCGAGCAGTTGCTCGCGATGGCCGTCCGGAACCGCATCGGCTACGCGCTCATCATTGCCGCCATCATCGCGCTCACATTCGCCCGCGCGGAACGCCGCGAGCAGATGCTCAGCCGCTAGCAACGAGTCGCCGTTGTATGAGTGTCGGCGCTTCTTCCGCGGTACTGCCCAGCTCGGTCGTGGCAGGCGCACCGAGTGTCGACCGCCAAGGCTTCGGACGGCTTGAGGACGGCTGCCTCCGCCCAGACCGGGCAGCCCGCGGCAGAGCCCCGGCGTGATCACCCTTCTCCGTCTCTCCGCCGTGCTGATCGGAGGGCCAAGATACTGGCTGCTGCCGCTGCTGCCCCTGCCGTGGCTGGGAATCCAGGCGGTACTGCTCATCTCCGGGCTTCGGCCCAACTTCGAGCCGGCCGACGCACAGAACACCCTGATCGGTGCGCCGGTCGCGGTTCTCGCTGTATTTCTGGGTGGCCGGATCATCGCCGGCGAACTCGACGAGCGCACCCTGGAGATCGCCTACACCGTACCCGGCGGCACCCATCGCGTATGGACCGGGAAACTCGCCGCCGCAGGGCTGATCCTGCTCGCGAGCCTGACCCCGATGGCGGTGCTCACGTTCGCCTTCTACACTTCCTTTCCAGTCGTCCAGACCCTCTACGGCGTGGCACAGGGAGCCGCCTTCTACCTGGTAGCAGCGATGGGTTTCGCCACCCTCTTCCGAAGCGAGGTCACCGGCGCGATGGCAACCATGGCACTACTCGCCCCGAACCTTCGAATGGCATACCTCTCGGTCGAGCCGCGCATCTCGCCATTGTGGAACCCGCTCGCCGTGAAAGGGGCCGACGCCGAGCAGTTGCTCACCATGGCCGTCCAGAACCGTATAGGCATTGCCCTTATCATCGCCGCCATCGTCGCTCTGACCTTCGCCCGTGCGGAGCGCCGCGAGCAGATGCTCAGCGGCTGAGCCCGCTTCCCGGGCTTCTCCGGTCGGGCGGCTCATGCTCACAGCAAGGCAAGGACACGACCCTGGCCGGCTCGGACCGAAGCGGCCGAGACGAACGGAGCCGCGCCGATTCCGTCTTGGTCCATAGGTGGCTCGAGAGCCGCGAACAGCGGCCTCCACGACCTGGCTACCCCCAATCCTCTACAACCGAAAGGAACCCCTGGACATGACGAGATTCTCAGCTATTGCATCGATCGTTCTTGTATTGAGCGTCGGCGCTTCCTTCGCCGTCGCGCCTGACGCGCCGATGGCGGGCGGCACGTCGACCACCGGCCACGATGGCCTCGACCGGCTCCCGGCCACCGACCTGACGAGCGTGGTCGGAGGAGCGCGGCGCCACAGTTGCAGGACCGACTCGGTTGCCGGAGCGCTCCTTACGGCCGCCGGCGCGGCTCTTGGCTCCCCCTTCTTGACCGCCGTCGGGATGCACCTGACCTTCCGGAGCATGACGATCTGCGTGTAGCCGGGCCGACCGACCCGCCGATACGGGCGACGCACGGCGGAGCGACGGCGTGACCACCCTTGTCCGTCCCTCCGCCGTGCTGACCGTTGGCCCCAGCGACTGGCCACTACTCTCACTCCCGTGGTACAGCCGAGCACCATCCCATTCTGCGCCACAATGGTAGACTCCTGCGCTATGGCAGATGATCCCACACCCGCTCCCGCACAGACTTCCACCATCATCGACTCCGCAGGCAGGCTCGTAGTACCAGCCCATTTTCGCGCGGCATTGGGTTTTCAGCCTCGACAGAAGGTCATCCTCGATCTCGAAGGCGACACGATCCGGATAACAACCGTGGAAACGGCGGTGGACGCGGCAGTCGCCCGCGCCCAGGCCCTTGCCCGGAAGTACGGCACAGGTTCGTCGGGGAGCGAAGTCGACGCCTTCATCGCCGAGCGACGCCGGGAGGCGGCACGAGACTGAGGTGGCTCGGGCCCTCCTCGATGCCTCGGCACTGTTGGCCCTGCTCTGGCGCGAGCCTGGCGCCGAGGTCGTCCGGGCCGCCTTGCGCGACGGCGCGGCAATCTCCACTGTGAACCTCGCTGAAGTCGCCGCCCATCTCCATCACCGTGGATGGGAGGCCAGAGAAGTCGCGAGGACGCTGGGCGAATTCAGAATGGAGACACTACCTTTCGATTCAGAAGTCGCCCTGTCGAGCGGCGCGCTTCGGCCAGCCACGGCTCCCGCCGGCCTCGGCCTGGGCGACCGTGCCTGCCTCGCCACGGCGGCGGCACAAGGCATACCTGCGCTCACTGGCGACCGCGCCTGGCTCGAACTGGAACTGCCGGATATCGAAGTCCGCACCATCCGCTGACGCAGGACGCTCGCCCGCGTCCGCAAAAGGCGGCGCAACGCGCTCAGCGGAGCGCCGGACCGATCAGAAGTCGCAAGTCAGGCCCGGATACCGGAAAGCGGCGCCGGGATCGAGCTGCTTCGGCTTGTCTGATGCCTCCACGGCACGGGCGCCGGAGAGCATCCCTTCCATCCCGTAGTTGCCCTCGTGGCAGGCGTACTCGAAGATCGCGTCTTCGGTGCGCTTCAGGGGGATCGAAGCGGTCCAGGGCCTGGTCCAGGTGCCCGGGTCGTTGACCGTGATCGCCCACTCCAGTGTTTCCGGCCCGGTGAGGGTGAAGCGCTCAGTGATCTTCAACTGCTTCGAGGAGCCCATGAAGTCGTTCTTTTCCGAGTAGTTCGTGGTCTCGACGACCAGGGTGTCGCCCTCCCAGTGACCGCGGGAGGCGCCGTTCCACAGCCGCACGTCCTCGTCCAGTTGCGCCCGGCCGTCGAGCGGGATCACCCGCGCGTCGTGGATCATCTCCTGGTGAATCACGACGTGGTCCTTGCTCTGGAAGACCTGGTGGTAGCCGTTGTAGCCCGGGAAGATGAACGGAGCTCCGTAGCTGATGCACCGTTCGGGAATCGGACGGTCCAGCCAGGAATCGGCGGGGTGCTCCATCAGGTGCTTGACCCGCTGGCAGAGACGCTTCTTCGCCGGTTCGGTGAAGGGCGGGATCAGACCGTCCGGCGGATCGATGACCAGGGACGTACGGTTCGTCCAGTCTCGGTCTGCGATCCAGAACTGGTTGTAGTTGCCGGTCGTCGGGTCGTAGGACGTGGCCTTGGTGCGCGCGATCGCGGCGAGCACGAGTTGGTCCCCGAACAGGGCGTCCGCGCCCGGGTTCGTCGCCTCGGACGCCGCCGCCATCAACTGGTGCAGTTCCTCGTCCGTCAGGCGTTCCTTGCCCGCCCAGGCGGCGGGACGTTGCAGCGGCGTCGCGTTGTTGTTCGCCCACACGCCCTGGAGATCGGGATGACCGGCGCCGGTGCGAGGCATGGTCCAGTCGGCGTCAGTGGCATTGTTGGCGTTGTTGCCCACGGCGCCCGCGCCGCCGGCAAAGGCGACAACCAGGAGTGCAACGACCATGGCCACGGTCCAACCGACGTTCAAGCGTTCATGCCTTCTCATTGCCTGCCCTCCAACCACCGTGTTCAACTGCCTGCCGTGATCATAGCTGCCGCGCGGGCAGCTCTCCGACCGGTTCACCAGCCCCAGGCTTTCGCGTCCTCGTCCCAGAGCGCCCAGCACTCGGGCGCCAGGCCGGCGTCGAGCACCCAGATCGGCATGTCGGTGACCAGCCCCTCCGGCTCGATCTCGACCGACACCGGACGTCCGGCGACGCTCCAGCCCGACACGACGTGACCTACCGCCTGGGCCCCTTCGCCCTCGCCAACATCCACCTCCAGCGAGTCGATCCGCACCCGCCACTCGACGTGCTCATCCGCACCGTCGCGCCGGGCGAAGTGGATTTCGTCGCCGTAGACCTTGAGGTCCTTCACGAGTTCGTCGGCCTCGATCTGGGCGACGAAGGATGCCCGCAGACTGGGTTCGTCGGGTTCGGGCACCGACTCGGCGCATGCCAGGAACACTCCGGCCAGTGCGAGCGTGCCGAAGGCGGCCAACCGCGATCGTGCCGGGGCGCGGGCCGGGAGCGGCTCTCGAGCCCGCAGTGTCGTCTTAGACGTGGTATTCACGCCGCAACTCTAGCGCCTTAGCCACCGCGCCCCGGAACCGACGAACCGATTCGAGCGATGACGACCTCCGATTCCCAAGTACAGCCACGCCGCAAGGCCGGGGTGTCCTTCATCCTCGCGGTGATCCTGCTCGACATGCTCGGGGTCGGCCTCATCATCCCGATCCTGCCCGAACTGATCGAGCAGTTCATGGGGGGCGACACGTCGTCCGCCGCCCGGATGCTGGGCGTCATCGCTTCCTGCTACGCGGTAGCGCAGTTCGTCTTCGCCCCGATTCTCGGCGCCCTCTCCGACCGTTTCGGACGCCGTCGCGTGTTGCTGCTGTCGATGTTCGGCCTCGGCGTCGACTATCTCATCATGGGCTTCGCCCCAACGGTTGCCTGGCTGTTCGTCGGTCGACTTGTCGCCGGCATGATGGGCGCCAGCATCACGACCGCGAACGCCTACATCGCCGACATCTCGACTCCCGAGACCCGGGCCCGGAACTACGGTCTGATCAACGTCGCCTTCGGAATCGGCTTCATGCTGGGCCCAAGCCTTGGCGGCCTCCTCGGCAGCGTCGATCTGCGATTGCCCTTCTTCGTCGCCGCCGGCCTCTGCCTACTCAACTCGATCTATGGCCTCTTCGTACTGCCCGAGTCGTTGGCCCCGGAGAACCGGAGCGCCTTCTCGCTCCGCAACGCGAACCCGGTATCCAGTCTCTCCTACCTGCGCGCCTATCCCCTGGTCGCCAGTCTGGCGGCCGCCTTCGTGCTCCTGGCACTGGCGCAGCGGGGTCTCGAAACGTGCTGGGTGCTCTACACCGGCTACCGCTACGGCTGGAACGAGATCCAGAACGGTCTCGCGCTGACTGCGGTCGGCGTCTCGGCGGCCCTGGTCCAGGGACTCCTGGTGCGGCACGCCGTGGCATGGCTCAGCGAACGCAAAGCCGTGCTGATCGGTTTCGGCATCGGCACGCTGGCTTTCGCCGGCTACGGCCTCGCCTCTCGCGGGTGGATCCTCATCACGGTGATCGTGATCGGCTCGCTCGGCGGCATCGCCGGGCCGGCGGTGCAGGGCCTCATCGCCGGCACCGTGGCGCCGTACGACCAGGGCAAGGTCCAGGGCGCCCTGACCTCCCTGATGAGTCTGTCCGCTATCGTCGCGCCGCTGGTGTTCACCGCCGGTCTGTTCAGTTACTTCACCTCGGACGCCGCGCCCTTCGAACTGCCAGGGGCGCCGCTTCTCGCCGGATCCATGCTGATGGCGGTCGCCATGCTCATGCTGATCAGGACCTTTCGCGTCCATCCGGCCTAGAACCAATAGAATCGGCAACCAGGAGGTCCACCAATGCCGTTCGACAACACCTCGCTTCCGATGCGGCTGTTCACCGCTTCGCACGAGCGTTCCTGGAACCCAGCCGACATCGACTTCTCTCAGGAGCGCTCCGACTGGCTGTCGCTCAACGACGCCGAACGCCAACTGCTGCTGCGGATCGTGTCCGGCTTCCGAGTCGGTGAGCGCGGCGTGACCCATGAACTCGCACCGCTCCAGTTTCGCTTGCGCCAGCAGGGCCAGCTCGAAGAGGAGATGTTCGTCACCGCGCAGATGTACGAGGAGGCTCGCCACGTCCAGTTCTTCGAGACCTGGCTGATCGAAACGCTGCCGGGCCGCTTCGGCGTCGACATCCCCTACCCCGACCTCCACGGCGACATGTTCTCGACGCGGCTGCCGGAGGCGATGCGGGCGCTGCTTACGGATGACAGCCCCGAGGCGATGCTGAACGCGATCATGCTCTACCACTTCTACGTCGAGGGCGTGGGCGCCGAGGCCGGCTACCCGATGTACTACACGATCTTCGAGCGCAGCGGCCGCTTTTCGGGGCTCGAGCGCGGCATCCGGTTGATCCAACGCGACGAGGCCCGCCACATCGCGTTCGGCGTCTACGTCCTGCAGCGGCTGCTCGCCGACCATCCCCACCTTGTCGACCTGTTCGAGCAACAGGTCGAGGCGATGCGTCCGTTCGCCGAAGACGGCCCGAACCAGACCTTCGCCGGCTTCGAGCCGGGCAACGCGCCCTTCGGCCTCGAGTACGACGGCTACCGGCAGCTCTACATCGACAAGCTCGAAGAGATGCGGCAGAGCGTCTACGACCGCCGGTTGGCGGCGGCGGTCTAGTCGCGTGTCCGCCTCCGCCACCCGGCCAGCGTTCCGTCTCATCGTCCTGCTCGGCGCGCTGCTCCTTGCTGCCGCTCCACTGGCAGCCCAACCCCGAGCGGACCACGTCGTCCTCGTCTCCGTCGACGGCTTCCGTCCCGACTTCTACGTTCCAGGTTCCTCCTGGCCGGCCCCCAACATGCAGCAGATGGCGCGCGACGGCGCCCACGCCGAGGGAGTCCGCGGCGTCTTCCCCTCGGTCACCTACCCGTCGCACACGACGATCGTCACCGGCGCACTACCCGCCCGCCACGGCGTCTACTACAACAGGCCCTTTGAACCCGCCGGCCAGACCGGCCACTGGTACTGGCACGAATCGGCAATCCAGGTTCCCACCCTCTGGGACGCGGTCCGAGCCGCCGGCAGGAAGACCGCGGCGATCTCCTGGCCGGTAACCGTCGGCGCACCGATCGACCTCCTCGTCCCCGAGGTCTACTCCCTCGACCCCAACGTCGACCGCCTGCTGCCGATGCGCGAGGGCAGCACGCCGGGTCTGTGGCAGGAATTGGAGCGTGAGGCCACGGGGCGCCTCAACCTGCGTAACTACTCCGCCAACTACATCACCCGTGACGACACGACCGGAGTCATAGCAGCGTACATCCTGGAAACACACCAGCCGGCTCTGATAGCGCTGCACCTGATCACCACCGATTCCGCCCAGCACGCACACGGCCGGGAGTCGGCTCGCGCCCGGCGCGCTGTCGCCGGCGCCGACCGGGCCGTCGGCGCGATCCGCGACGCCGCCGAGCGCGCAGGGATCCTCGACCGCACCGCTTTCGTGATCACCGGCGACCACGGCTTCGTCGATCTCCACACCCAGGTCATGCCGAACGTCTGGCTCGCCGAAGCCGGCCTCCACGGCACCGAGCCCGACCGCGGCACATGGCGCGCCACCTTCCACGCCACGAGCGGCGCCGCGTTTCTACACCTGCGGGACGCCGACGACCGAGACGCTGAAGCAGCGGTGCGCAAGCTCCTCGTCGACCTGCCGGCGTCCGTTCGCCGCCTCTTCCGCGTCGTCGAACGCGATGAACTCGATGCCATCGGCGCCGCCCCGAACGCCCCCTTCGCCCTCACTGGCACGCTCGGCGTCCGCTTCGGTTCCGACGCCTCAGGCGACCCCGTAAGGCCCACCGACGGCGGCACCCACGGCTTCTTCCCCACCGACTTCCCGGAGATCCTCACCGGCTTCGTCGGCTGGGGCGCCGGCTTCGAGCGGGGCCGCACAGTCCACCGCATGGCCCTGACCGACATCGCGGACCTGATCGCCATGCTGCTCGACGTCGACTTCGAGAGCCCGGACGGTGCGCCGCCGTTGGGGGTGTTGACGCCACAATAGGGACGGAAGCGGGCCAGACGCCCTCAAGAAGCTCAAGAAGCCTCGTGCGCGCGGCTTCGCGTCAGCGCACCTGGTGCCGGCGGGGACGCCGCCGCAGCCAGTGTCTTGAGCCACTACGCCGTCAGGCCGCGGTACACCTTCGGCAACTGGATCGGCAGGGCCGCGATCTCGTCGATCACGAGATAGCGGCGCTCGGGGCACATCTCGCGCAGGTAGTCGTGGCCGGCGGGGTCGACGGTGATGCAGAAGGTCGAAATGCCCTGACGCTCCGTTTCGCGCAGGGCCACCATCGTGTCGCGGATGCCGTAGACACGGGAGGCACGGTCGCTGCCGTAGTCGAAGTCCTGGGGGTAGCCGTCGGAGAGGATGAGCAGCACCTTGACCCTCGCCTCGCGCTCGGCGAGCTTCACTGCCGCGTGGCGGATCGCCGGCCCCATCCGGGTGCTGCGCTTCGGTTCCATCGCGGCAATCCGCCCTTCTGCTTCCCGGTTGAGGTCATCGTCGAACTCCTTGGCGACGAAGAACTCGACCTCCTTGCGGCCGAAGCCGGAGAAGCCGTAAATCGCGTAGTCGTCGCCCAGGGTCTCGAGCGCGTCGGCCATCAGAACGAGTGACTCCTTCTCGATGTCGATCACCCGGCGGCCGGCGGGATGCGGCTGGGGGTTGTCGGGCCAGTCGAAGTCGTCGAAGACGCCGACGTACTCGGGTTCCGGCGTCTTGCCCGACGGTCGTTCCGGCTCGTCTACCGGCGCCTCGGCGTCGGTCGAGGCGCTCATGTCGAGCAGGAACGCCGCCGCCACGTCGCGGTGCTGGCGGCGGCGGCTCATGTAGACGGCGCCGTCCGGGGGCCGGCCGGCGCGGCGGTCGACGTGGGTTTCCACCACCCGGTCGAGGTCGAGTTCCTCGCCTTCGATCAGCCGCCGCACGCGCCGGAACTCCTCCGGCTTGAGCAACTCGAACTGGCGTCGCACGCGCCGCAGCAGGTCGGCATGGTGGCGTCTCGTCTCATCGACGAATCGGTGACCCGAGACCGCGGTGTCGCCGACGCCGTCGGTGGATGGCGGTTCGATCGTCTTCTCCCGGAGATGGCACCAGCGGCGCCGGTAGCCGGCGAGTTCGTGGTCCCATTCGTCGTAGTAGTGGACCTGCTCGCGGTCACGGTTCAGGCCCGCCGCCTCGAGCTCGCGTTCGAGCCGCCTCGACAGTTCTTCCAGGCGGGCTGCCAGCTCCTCGGGGTCGAGTTCGATCAACTCGGCGTCCGCGTCGCCGGCCTCTGCTTCGATCGCCCCGGTGACGTCCAGGTCGGTGAGCGGCAGTCCGGCCGTGCCCGAGAGATCGCCGTCCTGGAGGCTGAGCACACCGAGCTCGCCGACCTGCAACTGGTCCATCAGGCCCGAGGCAACCGGGCCCGGCGCCACGTCGTCCCGCAGTTCGACTTCGGCGGCGAGTTCGGCCCACTCGCTTCGCAGTTCGACCCTCTCCGGCGCCGGGTCGCCGTGATGGGCCGGCGCGGGCATCTCGAGCGACTGCGGGACCGGGTCCGCGTCGGGCGCCGGACCGCGATCTTCCGCGCCGGCAGCGTCGGCCGGTACGGCGGCGCCGGCCAGGAGACCGCGCGAGCGCAGGGAGGCGAACGCAGGATAGAGGGAGTGCACCGCGCGCCGGGTGTCCTCGACGGTGGCGCCGGGCTGGAGCAGGGACGCGGCCTCGTTGGGGAGGTCGCTTCCGTGGCGTGGTTCAGAGCCGGATGCGGGCGAGACGCCCGGGTTCCATCCCTGCGCCCGATGACGGGCGCAGGGACTGGTTCGCGGGTGGCGCGGCATCGCGCCACCCGGGTTCCCAGGGGCGGGTGCGGGCGCTGTCAGTAGCGCGCGCTGGGCCACCAGCAACGTGCGGGCCAGATCGAACAAAGCCGCTTCGCGGAACCGATGGCGCCGCCCCGGCCTCGACGGAGACGCTGGCGACGACTCCAGGGCGTCATCGATCAGCCGCAGGAGGTCCCGGCGGACGCCCCGGAACGCCCGAGCCAGAGCGGCGTCGATGCGCGCCCCTTCGAGTCGCGCAAACAGGGCCCGGGCGAGGCCTGGCTCCTCGAAGCCGGCGAAGAAGTCGGCGAAGCGAACCGGGCCGCGGCGGTAGGTGCCGAACAGGACGCCGCCCAACTGGTGCAGCACCGCCATCCGGTAGACCATGAAGTTCCCCTGGCGGTCGGAAAACCGCGCGATCCGCTCCGGCAGGTAGAAGGCCGCGCCGTCGGTCGTCGGGCGGCCGGCGGCAGCGGCGCCTTCGAGGTCGACGTGGCCGGCGCGCGACCGGTCGCCGGTCGACAGATCGGCGAGCGGCCGGACCTCGGCCGGACGCGCCAGCATCGCCTCGACGTAGATCTCGAGGATGCGTCCGATGTCGTCGAGTTCGACCGCTGTCACGGGAGCAGTTTGGACCATTCCAGATGCGGGCAAGATGCCCGCGTTCCCGGGTTTCGCTCGGGACGCGGAAGGGTCAAGGCAGGAGAGTCAACGCAACCTGGGTCACCGCGCGCTGGACCTCGTCGTCGTCGGTGATCGCCCGGCAGATCGCGGCAGCGCACGCCTCCCGTACACTGATGCCGCCCGCAATCAACTGCGCCGTGTAGATCAGCAGTCGCGTGCTGACGCCCTCGTCGAAGCCGCGGTGATGCAGGTTGCGAACGCGCTTGCCGAGTTCGGCCAGGTCACGCGCCAGCGTCACGTCGACGTCCGCCTCGTGGGCGATGATCTCGGTTTCGATCTGCGGCGGCGGGTAGTCGAACTCGAGCGCGACGAATCGCTGGCGCGTGCTCGGCTTCAGGTCCTTGGCGACGCTCTGGTAGCCCGGGTTGTACGACAGGACGAGCAGGAAATCGGGGTGCGCCGGCAGGATCTCGCCCCGCTTCTCGATTGGCAGGATGCGCCGGTGGTCCGTCAGCGCGTGGATCAGCACCGTCGTGTCCTTGCGCGCCTCGACGATCTCGTCGAGGTAGCAGATCGACCCGTCGCGCACCGCCCGCGTCAGCGGGCCGTCCATCCACACCGTGTCGTCGCCCTCCAACAGGTACCGGCCCACCAGGTCCGTAGCGGTCAGGTCCTCGTGGCACGCGACCGTCACCAGAGGCTGTTCGATGCCGGCTCGCGTCCCGGCCTCGTGGCCCCGGTAGAGGCGGTGCATCATGTGTTCCAGGAACCGGGTCTTGCCGCAACCGGTCGGCCCCTTGAGCAGCACCGGCAGCCGTGCCCGGTAGGCGGCCAGGAACAGCTCGACCTCGTTGCCGACCGGCAGGTAGAACGGCGCCTCCAAGGCGGGCGCCCTCGTCGCCGCTTCCAAGGGTTGGGTCACGGGCAGCGAACCGGTCTGATCAGCTCTGGTCGATCGCGCGGGCGAGAGCGAAGTCCTTCTCGGTCACGCCGCCCGCGGAGTGGGTGCTCAAGGTGAGCCGGACCCGGTTGTACCGGATGTCGATGTCCGGGTGGTGATTCGCCGCTTCGGCCAACTCGGCAACGAAGTCCACGAACCGCACCGCCGCGGGGAAGGTCGGAAACCGGTAGTCCCGCGCGATCGAAGGCACGTCCGCGTCCGCCTCCCAGCCGCTCAGCTCACCGCAAGCCGCCCGCACCTCGTCTGCCGTCATCGCCATCGCCAAGTCCTCCGACGCGCGACCCTACCAGCCCCTGGCGCGCACGGCGGTGTTACTGTCGGCTGCCATGAAATTCGGCATCTTCTACGAGCACCAGTTACCCAAGCCTTGGGGACCGGACTCGGAACACCGGCTGCTCCAGAACTCGCTGGAGCAAATCGAATTCGCGGACCGGCTCGGCTACGACTACGCCTGGGAGGTGGAGCACCACTTCCTGGAGGAGTACTCGCACAGTTCGGCGCCCGAGGTCTTCCTGGCCGCGGCGTCGCAGCGCACGAAGAACATCCGCCTCGGCCACGGCATCGTCCAGTTGACCACGAACCACCCGGCCCGCGTCGCGGAACGGGTCTCGACCCTCGATCTGGTCTCGAACGGCCGTGTCGAACTGGGGCTCGGCGAGGGCTCCAGCGTCACCGAACTTCACCCCTTCGGCCGCAGCTTCCGCGACAAGCGGATCGTGTGGGAGGAGGCCGTCCAGGCCTGCCTGCCGATGTTCTGGGAAGAAGGCTGGGAGTATCACGGCCACTACTTCGACTTCCCGCTCCGCAACGTGATTCCGAAGCCCCTGCAGCGGCCCCACCCGCCGCTCTGGGTCGCCTGCTCGCAACTCGAAACAATCCGCTACGCCGCCCACCGCGGCATGGGCGCGCTGTGTTTCAAGTTCGTCGACCTCGACTCGGCCCGCGCCTGGGTCAACGCGTACTACAACACCTTCGTCGGCGATCAGCAGAAGCTCTGCGACTACCAGACGAACCCGAACCTTGCCGTGGTTGGCGGCTTCATGTGCGCGCCCACCGACGAGGAGGCGCAGCAGAAGGCCGACGGCTGGACGTTCTTCCAGTTCGCCCTCCAGCTCTACAACAAGGAGGGCCCGTTCGAGCCGGGAACGAACAACTTCTGGGAGCGCTACCAGGAGTGGAAGCAGACGCCCGAAGGCCGCAGACGCTCCGGCAGCGAGCTGATCGGCTCACCGGCCACGATCCGCGAACGCTTGCTGGAACTCGAGAACGCCCATGTCGACCAGGTCATCCTGCTGAACCAGGCCGGCAAGAACACCCACGAGGACATCATGAGCAGCCTGGACTTGTTCGCGCGCGAGGTGATGCCGGAGTTCCAGGAGCGCGAAGACGCGCAGCAGGAATGGAAGCAGGCAATCCTCGCCGGCGAACAGCCGCTCGACGAGATCGACACGGAACCGTTCAACGTGACCGCGCGCCTGAAGCCCACCCTGCCGCCGTCGGAAGAGGCTCTGGCGGCGGCTCGGAAGTGGGCAAGCTAGCTCTTCGGCGCAACCGAGCAACAGTTTCTGCGTAGTCAGGTAGGAAACCAATACACATCCTCCAGGAGACCATTCATGTCGCTTCCCCTCCTCCGCCGCCAAGCGGCGTTCGCCTTCTTCTGCTGCGCCCTCCTTGTGGGCGCAGCACTCACTTCGGCGCCGCTGTTCGCCGACGACCACGAGCTGCCATCGCCCGAGAAGATCGTCGCTCGCTTCATCGATGCGATCGGCGGCGAGGACGCGCTGCGCGCGTATACCTCCGCAACCATCAAGGGCGACTTCGAGATGCCGGCGATGGGTATGTCCGGCGAGACGACGATCTACACAATGGCGCCCGACAAGTACTTCGAGTCGACCGACATCGCCGGTTTCGGCGAGACCGTTCAGGCCTACAACGGCGAGATCGGATGGGCCGACGATCCAATGCAGGGCACACGCCTCCTGGATGGCCAGATGCTGAAGGACGCCGCGCGCGACGCGCGGTTCTACGCCGAGTTGGAGTACGGCGAGATCTACCCCGAGCAGACGACAGTAGGAGAGACCGATTGGAACGGCCAGACCGCCTACCAGGTCGATCTGGTCGACGATGACGGTAACGACTCCTCGCATTACTTCGCCAAGGACACCGGCCTCCTGATCGGCATCGAGACGACACGGACGAGTGATGAGATGGGCACTGCCGATATCACCATCAGCTCGAGCGACTACAAGGAGTTCGGCGGTGTGATGGCCCCGACCCGGGTGGTCATCGGTCTCATGGGCATCGAGATGACACAGACGATCGAGTCAGTGACCTACGACGACGTGGACCCCAGCGCGTTCGAGCCCTCCGACTCGATCAAGGCGCTACTGCCGGAGTAGCGGCTCGGCTGGCTCCGACCATCGACTCCCCCGGCGCAGCCGCCTCCGCGCGGCTGCGCGGCTGCTGCTTGCCGCGGCAGCGCTGACCGCGGCATCCGCGGCATCCGTTGAAGCTCAGGGCAGCCGCCGACCCCAGGCGCGCCTGCCCGGCTTCTACACGCAGTGGCTCGCCGAGGTCGAGCCACTACTCACCGACCGCGAGCGGCGGGCCTTCGAACAACTCGAAGGCCCCGGCGCGCGCGAACGCTTCCTGCGCGCCTTCTGGGCAGCGCGTCCGCCCCGCCTGCTCGAACGCTGGCAGGAGAACCGGGAGGCCCGGGACCAGCTCCGCGAACGGTCGCCCGCAATGGAGCGCGCCGTACTGCTGGCCGGCAAGCCGGCCGACCGGCAGGAGGTCGAACCGTGCGAATCGTCCCTGCGCCGGATCGAGATCTGGACCTACGACCGCTGGCGGCTCCAGCACCAGCTCGGCCGGCCCCCAGCGGCACGCGATGGCGACCTGGTCCTGGTCTTCGTGCAGCAGATCAGCTTCGATCCCCGGTCGATGACCTTGTGGTCGCAGGAGTCCGGCGTGGATCTCACCTTCGCCCCCAAAGCGTCGGACAGGTCGGGTGACGACGCCACACCTCCCCCGCCAGTCGACGCGCTCCAGGTACTGGAGCAGGCAGAACGCCGCCGCTGCCTGACCGCGAACGAACGCGCCCGGCTGCAGCGCCGGCTTGAACGCGCGGCAGGCTGGCGGCGGTTCATCGAGCGGCTGGGCTGGACAGGCGAATCGACCGGGGCCGAGGACCGGACCTCGACCTGGGTCGACGACTTCCTCCGCGTGGAGGCCGTCCTCGATCCCGCCGCCATGGTTCTGAGCGGCGTCTCGCTGGAGTTCGATGCGCTCGGCAGCGAGAACCGGCGCACGACGATGCGTGGCCGGCTGCTGTTGCCAGCCCTTCACCTGAACGAACTCGGCGCCGGCCAGATCCTCGACCGGGTGACGATCACGGGCGATGTCTTCCTCGGCAACCGGCTCGCCGACGCCTTCGTCGTCACGCACCACATCAGCGGCGGCATTCCGGTCGACACAACGGACAGCGGTGGTCCCGCACCGGGCGTCACACTCGACTTCTACCGTCGCCTGCCTCCCGGCGCCTACCGCATCGAGATCCGCGCCGAGGACGACCTCGGGCGCGGCCTCATGCGGAGCACCAACACGGTCGAAGTTCCCGAGCTGGAGACGGCGCCCGACATCCCGGATCTCCACCTACTCAGCCGCCGCGAGACCATCGTCCTCAACCAGTTGCCGAGCGTCGAACTGCTGGCGCCGGAGGGACGGGTGCTGGGCGCCACGTTTCCCGCTCGCGCCGTCGCCAGCCCCGGCATCGCCGAGGTCGTGTTCCTGCGCGACGGCGAGAACGTGGCCACGGTCAACGAACCGCCCTTCGCTCACGCCATCGATTTGCCGGAGCAGCATCACCGGATCGAAGTCCGTGGACTCGACCGCGGGGGCTGGCTCGTAGCCCGGCACGGCCTCGACATCGAACGGGAAGAGCGTCCGTTCGCGATCGCCCTGGAACGTCCTGACCCGGCCCGTCTGGAGCAGGCGCTCGACCTCCCGGTCCGTGTCGACGTGCCGTCCGGACGTGAACTCGACCACGTCGACTGCTTCCTGGGCGCCGACCTGCTCGAACGGATGACCGCGCCGCCCTTCCGTTGCCGGGTGCCGGCCGGGCTGCGGCTACCCCTCAGTTTCGTTCGCACCGCGGCCACACTCCGTTCCGGCGAGCAGGTCGAGGATCTCGCATTCCTGGGCGCCGGGGCGCCCGAGCAGATCGATGTACGCCTGGTCGATCTCCTCGTCTCGGTCGGCGGCCGGCAGACCGGCCCGGCGACGGACCTCGGACCGGGGGACTTCCGGGTCCTTCACCAAGGCATCAAGGCGCCGGTCCATGACTTCCGCAGCCTCGCCGGCCGGCCGATGAACGTTGCCCTGCTAATGGACGTCTCGAGCTCCCTGGGACGCAGCGTACGAGTTGCCGCCACGAGCGCGCAGCGCTTCTTCGAACGGGTCCTGACCGAGCGCGACGCCGCCAGCCTCCTCGTCTTCAACCACGATCTCGAACGGCTGACGCCGTTCACCGGGGACACGCGCCTGCTCCGGTATGCGGCTGACGGCCTGCGCGCCTGGGGCTCGACCCGTCTGTACGACGGCATCGCCTACGCTGTCTCTTCCTTCGCCGGGCGGCCCGACCGGCGCGCCCTCGTCGTCTTGAGCGACGGCGCGGACACCGACAGCAACCTCGACTTCGAGCGGGTGCTGGCCCAGGTCGAGCTGGCTGGCGTCGCGACCTACCCGATCGCGCTGCGAGTAGGCGACCAGGGGACGATCGATGCGCTGCGGACGCTCGCCGACCGCACCGGAGGCCAGTACCACATCGCTGAATCGGTGGACGACCTGGACCGCATCTACCGCGAGATTGCCCGCGCCCTTCGCTCGCAGTACCTGATCGCCTTCGAGCCGCCGGCCGGCGCGGCCGCCGGCCCGGATGGGCTCAGGGACATCCGGGTCGAGGTGTTGCGCCCGGGACTGACGGCGACGGGAGTGCGGAGCCGGACCCGCATAGACTGACCGTCATGCAGCGGACGCAGGGGCCGAGGGGGGCGATCGAGCGCGCCGTGCTCCGGCCTTGCCGCGAAGCCAGGGGAAACCCGGGCTTCTGGCTCTTCCTGGGCCAGCTCGTGACCACCTTCGGGATTGCGCTCTCGAACATCCTGCTGGTCTTCACGCTGATCTGGAGCGCCTTCCGGCGGCGCCGGCTCTTCTTCGCGACCGGCGATGAAGAACGGCGGCGACGGCGGCGGCTCCTCTACCCCCTGGCCGCCTACGCCCTCTGCTTCGCCGTCTCGGCGGTCTTCTCCTACGACCCCGCGACCAGTCTTGCGAAGCTGTCCGAGCTCCACTCTGTCCTGACTCTGCCGCTGGCGCTGGTGCTGGTGCATGGGGAACGCCAGGTGCGTCTCGTCACAAGCGCCGTCATTGGTATCTCAGCGGTCCTGGCCGTCTACGGTCTGGCGCAGTTCGTCTTCACCGACTACGGCCCGCTGCACCAGCGGATTCCGGGGCCCTTCTCGCACAACATGACCTTCTCCGGTGTGCTCCTGCTCGGTCTGGCGCTGATCGCCGGGCGTGTCGCGAGCAGCCACGGCTGGCGCCGGCAAGTGAACTGGTTCGTGCTGGCGGTCGTCAGCGCCGCACTCGTTCTGACCCTCACCCGGAGCGCCTGGCTCGGCGCCTTCGCCGTCGCCACCGCTGCTTTCGCTCTGCAGCGCCGGCGCGTCCTGGCGGGCTACGGCGCCGCCCTGGTGCTGGCGGCCGTTTCGCTGGCCGCGGTTGCGCCCACCCTCTGGCCGACCTACTGGCAACGCGCCACGTCCATGATCGATGTCCGCAACCCGTCGAACTACGACCGGCTCTGCATGCTGTGGGCCGGCGGCCAGATGATCGCCGACCGGCCGTTGACCGGGATCGGCCCGGGCATGGTGCGCGAGTGGTACCCGGTCTATCGCCATCCGACCGCAGGGCGGGCGCGCGAGAAGCACCTGCACAACACGTTCGTCCACATGGCCGCAAGCCGCGGCATCCCGTCGCTGCTCTGCTACCTGTGGCTGATGGGGGCGGCGGCGGCCCTGGCAATCACCCGTTACCGCGGCGAGGGCGGGCGAGCCGGACCCCGCGCGGACCTCTACCTGGGAGTTCTCTTCGCCCTGCTGGCCCTCAACGTCGCGGGCCTGTTCGAGGCGAACTGGCGCGATACCGAGATCCAGCGCTGGGTGCTGTTCCTGCTTGCGCTTCCCGTGTGTCTGGGAGACGGGAAGGAAGGAGCGGCCCCATGACGACGGCGATGCGCGCCGGCGTCTACCTGGAACCGGGGAGGGTGGCCCTGGTCGAACGGCCGTTGCCGGAACCCGGCCCCGGCGAGGTGCGAGTCCGCGTAACCGCCTGCGGCCTCTGCGGCACGGACCTGCATCTCGTTCACAGCCCGCAGCCGATCGTCGCGCCGGGTTCGACCATGGGGCATGAAATGGCCGGCGTCGTCGACGCCCTGGGCCCTGGAGTCGACGGCCTCGCCGGCGGCGAGCCGGTCGTCGTCGAGCCGCTCGCGTCGTGCGGCGACTGTGGTCCCTGCCGCGAGGGCCGGGACTCCATCTGCCGCGACCTGGAGTTCTACGGCCTCCGCCGCCCCGGCGGCTTCGCCGACGCCGTGGTCGTGCCGGCACACCGCCTGTACCGGGTTCCGGAGACGCTCCCGCCGGCCCTCGCCGCACTCGCCGAACCCTTCGCGGTGGCCGTCCACGGCCTGCGTCTGGCTGGCTTCGACGACCGCAGGCCGCCCAAACGGCTGCTGATCCTCGGTGCCGGTGCGATCGGTCTGGCGGTCGCCGCGGTCGCGCGCGCCTGGGGGTTCGACGACATCAGGGGCACCGCCCGCTACGAGCACCAGGCGCGCCTGGCGAAGCGGCTCGGCGTCCACGAGTCGCTCGACCCCGCGTCGACGGACGATCTGGCCGGTCTCGACGCCGATCTGGTCGTGGAGACAGTCGGCGGCACGGCGGACACGATGGATGCGGCCGCGGCCGCTCTGGCGCCGGGCGGCTTGATCAGCGTCCTCGGCGTCTTCCTCGGCCCCCTGACGCTCGATCCGCTCATGCTCCTGGGCAAGGAGGCGCGCCTTCAGTGGTCCAACTGCTACGCGCGACGCCCCGGCGAGGCGGACTTCGAGGAGGCGGTGCGCCTCCTGACCGCCGCCGGAAGCGACTACACCGGCCTGCTGACCCACGAGGTGCCGCTGGACGACATCGAGCGCGCCTTCGAGATCGCCGCGGACAAGCGGTCCGGCGCGGTCAAGGTCTCGGTGATCCCGTGAACCCTTCCTGGATCTCCGGCCAGTGCGGGTGCCAGGGGCGAGCCCGCTCGAACACCCGCGCGGCCTGGAGTACAAGGTCGTCGCGATGGCGGGGGCCGACGATGTGCAGGCCCACCGGCAGACCGGCGTCGGACAAACCGGCCCGCACCGTGGCGGCCGGATGACCCGACATGTTGAACGGAATCGTGAACGCGGCGACGCCCGCCGGAACCTGTTCCCTGCCATCGGTGTGGGTCGGGAAGGGACCGCGGGCGGGCGGCGGATCGTACGGCACGGTCGGGGTCACGAGCAGGTCGAACCGGTCGAACACCTCGCCGCACCACTGGTTCAGACGGCCGCGCTCACGCGCGCCCTCACCGAACGACTCGGGCGTCACCTCCCACGAGCGCTCCAGCGCCTCGGCAAAGGAGTACGTCATGTCGTGGCGTTGGTTCCGCAGCGGCCCGTGCAGTTGACCGGCGAGGAAGAAGTTGCCGAGCGCGCCCCAGGCCGCGGTCAGCATCGGCGGGCCGCCGGGGACGTGCTCTTCCAAGGGCTCGACCGCAAGACCCGCCTCCTCGAACGCTGCCACCGCTTGCGCCGCGACGCGGCCGACGTCCGACTGGACCCGGGCATAGCCGAGGTCCGGCGACCAGGCGATCCGCGTGGAGGCCGGCAGACCGGAGTCGAACGCCTCGCGGTAGCTGAGGCCCGGCGCCGGCAACGAGCCGGGGTCGCACGGCGAAGGGCCGGCGACGAGATCGAGGAACAGCGCGGCGTCGGCCACGGTCCGGGTCAGGGGACCGTAGACCGCGGTGCTCCCGTAGTCCCATGCCCGCATCGGCCCCCGAGGCACCCTGCCCTGGCTCGGCTTGAGGCCGAAGGCGCCCGTGAAGCTGGCCGGGATGCGGATCGACCCGCCGCCGTCCGACGAGGTGACCAGGGGCAGCACGCCGCCCGCGAGCACCGCCGCCGATCCGCCGCTCGAACCGCCGGGGGTTCGCTCCAGGTCCCACGGCGATCGGCTCACGCCGAAGAGCGGGTTCTTCGTGATCGCGGTGAACCCGAACTCCGGCGTGTTCGTCTTGCCGACGACGATCGCTCCCGCGGCCCGCAACCGCGCCACCTGGGTGGAGTCGCTCTCGGCCACGTTGTCCCGGAACACCCGCGAGCCCATGCTGGTGACCATGCCGGCCACGTCCTCGAGATCCTTGACCCCGAGCGGCGCCCCTTCGAGCGGTCCCGCCTCGCCGGTGGTCCGCCGGCGATCGGCGGCCTCGGCGTCGGCAAGCAATTCGTCGCGCGGTCTTGTGCTGACCACCGCGTTCAGGCGCGAGTGGGTCGCTTCGATCCGGTCGAGCGTAGCGCCCATCAGCTCGACGCAGGAGCATTCTCCGGCGTCGAGCTGGTCGAGCAGTTCGGTCAGGCTGAGACGTTCGAAGGGCATCCGGGTGAGGTCCTTTCATCGCGTTGAGGGCCGCGACTCTACATCCCGTGTGGCGCCACCCGGGTGCCCAGGGCCTACTGGGGAAGGCCGGGGAACGCGGAGCAGTCCACCGCTTCCCCGTTTACCGTGCAGGCGCAGTCACCGTCGTCGCACTCGACGTTCACTTCGCACTCGCCCGAGTCGCCGCAGGCCGAGGCCGCGAACTCGAAGGAGTTCGCGTTGTCGATGTCGACCGTGCAGTCTTCGCCATCCTCGCAGGCGACCTTGACCTCGATCACCCGGGCTTCATGCTGGCCGTCCCCGGCGCCAGACACCGCGCTGGCCATCGCGACCTGCCGCTCGCGCTCTTCGAGGGCAGCGCTGATCTTCTCCATCCGGCCGTCACGCCAGACCTCGAGGACCACCGTGTCGCCGTCACCATGGCCGCCGATCGCATGCGCGAGCGACGACGCCGAATCCACTGCTACGCCGTCCACCGCGGTCACGATGTCGCCGACCTCCACGCCGGCGCGGAAGGCCGGGCTGCCGTCGACCACCTTGCCGACCATGACGCCCGCGTCCTCGGGGACGCCGAAGTGAGTACGGAGTTCCGCGGTCAGATCGGAGAGCTGGACGCCGAGAAAGGCGCCGCCCCCGTGGGCCGCATGCAGCCCTGAGGCGGTCTCGCCGAGCCGCTGCATGACCCGGTGCACTCTGCGTCTGATCGAGTTGCCCTCTTCGCCGTCCGCGTCCTCATCCTCGATCAGGATCACGTCGTGGCCGCCCGCCTTGAGAATGCGGACATTGTCCTCCGACACCCATTCCGTATCGTCGCCATGAAGCACCCGGACATCGCCGTCGTCGCCGACGAAGACCATCCGACTCGAGTGCTCCTCGCAATCCTCGCCGTCCGCACACTCCACGATCTTCTTGATCTGGATCTTGCGAACCTTCTTCTCCTCGCCGTCCTCCGCGAGCGCCGGCACAGCCACTGCCAGCGCCAGACCCACCACCAACCAGAACTTCATTCGCGACATGGTTTTGATCCTTCTCCTGTTGCCTTGATGTTCGCTCTGCATTCTAACTCCAGCGGGCGCGCCGCAGCCGGCCCGCCTCTGTAGTGAGAACGCTCTGCAGCCGGTTTCGTTCCAAGGCAAAACGCTCCAGATCAGCCTTCGTTCATCGACGCGCGCACGACGCGCAGATCCTGGAGCGCCGCCTTGGCCATCGATCCGCTGTCGCGCGCCACCTCCACGAACCGGAACCCCTGCCTGATCCGCTTCGGCGCCTCCTTGACCGTACCGGCGACCCCGGCAAACAGCCCGTGCCTCTTGCAGCCATCGAGGATCTTGTCGATCGCGGCGATGAAGTTCTCGTCCTCCTGGTCCGGCGCCGGCCGAAGCCCCAGCGACACGCTGAGGTCGCTCGGGCCGACGTAGACGCCGTCGACGCCCGGCACGGACAGGATGTCGTCCAGGCTGTCGAGCGCCTGCTGGGTCTCGATCATCGGGATGCAGTAGATCTGCTCGTTCGCTTCCTCGAGGTAGTTCCCGCCGTAGAGCAGGCCGGCCCGGAAGGGCCCGAAGCTGCGCTTTCCGCGCGGCGGGTACCGGCAGGCGGCCGCGGCGGCTTCCGCTTCGGCGCGGCTGTTCACCATGGGAATGATGATGCCGTGAGCGCCGGCGTCGAGCATCTTGCCGATGATCCCCGGCTCGTTCCAGGGCACGCGGACGATCGGCGTCGTGCCGGAGGCGGTCATCGCCTGCAGCATCTCCGTCGCGCGCTGGTAGTCGACCAGCCCGTGCTGCATGTCGATCGTCGCCCAGTCGAAACCGAGACGGGACATCAGCTCGGCGCTGTGCGTGTCTGGAAGGGCCAGCCAGGCGCCGAGCGCCGCCTCTCCACTGTCGATCTTGTCGCGCAGACGGTTCTTCATCGGCATTCTCTTAGGCCCCCTTGTCGCTTCCTTGGACGGTGATCGTTGCGGCGAATACTATGTCGATCAGGGGATCAGAGACTCGTCGGGCGTAAGGGCCGCCGCGAAGGCGGCCAGCAGATCGGCGGAGTGATCGATGTCGGCCAGGGAGATCGTCTCGACGGCGCTGTGCATGTAGCGGTTCGGGATGCTGATCAGTCCGGTCGCGACACCGGCGCGGGTGATCTGGATCGAGTTCGCGTCGTTCGGCGCCGCACGCCCGAGGGCCGCCAGTTGGAAGGGGATCTTCTTTTCTTCCGCAACCGCCTCGAGCCGATCGCTGACCCTCGGGTTCATGTTGGGCCCGCGCACGATGACCGGACCGCCGCCCAGGCGCAGGTCACCCTCCTGCCGCTTGCTGATCGTCGGACAATCCGTCGCGTGGGTCACATCCACCGCGATGCCGACGTCGGGGTCGACGCCGTGGGTGCTGGTGCGGGCGCCGCGCAGGCCGATCTCCTCGCATACCGTCGACACCGCATACACCGCGACCTTCGGGTTCTTCTTCGTGACCCGCCGCAGCGCCTCGATGACCACCCACAGGCCGGTCGTGTTGTCCATCTTCGGAGCGTTGGCCAGGCCGTTGCGCAGTTCCCGGAAACCGAGATCGAGCGTCACCGGATCACCGACCCGCACCACGCTCTTTGCGTCGTCGCCGTCGGTCGCGCCGATGTCGAGCCAGAGGTTCTCCATCTTCACCGCGCGCTGCCGCTCCTCGGTGTCGAGCAGGTGGATCGGCTTGCGGGCGATGACCGCGGGCACCGGCCCGCCCTTCGCCCACACGGTCATCCGCTGGCCGATCAGTTGCTGCGGATCCCAGCCGCCGATCGGCTGCACCCACAGGAAGCCCTTGTCATCGATGTAGCTCACCAGGAGACCGATCTGGTCGCAGTGGCCCGCGAACAGCACCCGGCGACCGGCCGGCTTCTCGCCGGCCTCGACGTTCACCGCCGCGATCACGTTGCCGTGAATGTCGGTCGCAACGTCGTCGGCGAACTTGCCCGCGTAGGCGCGAACGACTTCCTGCACCGGCTCCTCGTGGCCCGAGGGGCTCGGCGTGGCCAACAGATCGATAAGGAACTTTCGCGCTGTCTTGTTCACTTGGCAACTCCCAGCCGGCACGACGCCCGACCACAGGTAGCGATCGGGCGACTACCGCGCCTGTCCTGTTTGTCTTGTGTCCCCGAATCTCAACGTCCTCTGCGACGCTGGCGGCTGCTGTACGAGCGCAGGGCGCGCAGAAGGTCGATCTTACGCAGAGCAGGCCAGTGCGTGTCGCAGAAGTAGTACTCGGAGTAGGTGCTCTGCCAGAGCAGGAACCCGCTCAGGCGGACCTCGCCGCTGGTGCGGAGGATCAGGTCGGGCTCGGGTTGGCCCGAGGTGTAGAGGTAGCGCTCGATCGACGAGGCGCTGAACTCGTCGGCGACCTCGTCGAGCGACTTGCCGACTGCCGAGTTGTCCAGCAGATAGTTGCGGAAGGCGCTCGCGATCTCCTCCCGGCCGCCGTACGCCATCGCGATGTTCAGCCGGTAGCGGTCGTAGCCGCTGGTTGCCTCCTCGGCCTCGCGGATCGCGGTCTGAAGACTCTCCGGCAGCAGCTCCATCTGCCCCAGGAAGCGCACCCGGATGCCCTTCTCGTGGATGTCGTCGTGGTTCGTGAGTTCCCGGGTCTTCTCCTCGAACAGATCGAACAGGGCCTGAACTTCCTTCGCGGAGCGATTGAAGTTGTCGAGCGACATGCTCCACACGGTGACCGTCGAGACCTGCGCCTCGTAGCACCAGTTGAGGACCTCCCACAGCTTCTCGGCGCCCCGGAAGTGCCCGGCGCTGACGTTGCCGAGCCCCTGCTGGCGCGCAAAGCGGCGGTTGCCGTCCATGATCAGCCCGATGTGCTGGGGCAGCCGCCAGGTCCGCACCTTGGACTCGAGCCGGCGCTGGTACACGACGTAGAACGGCCACTTGATGACGGCCTTCACGCGCCCCCAGAGGTCGCTCGCAGAACGCGTTCCGCGCACCGGGACGGCGCCGGACTCAACCGAGTCGAAGACGCTCACAGGGAATCCCCCCGCCAGTCAGCGGACTCGTCTCGCAGAAGGCTGTTCACTCTTCAGGTTCTCTCTTTCGCTGTGGTACTTTCCGTCGTCGCTCGTCCGCCGCCCTCAGCCACCACAGCAAGCCGCCCAAGGCCACCCCACCGATGAAACCGCGAGACTCACGGGAGTCAGTCCGGCATCATAGCGACGTTCAGGGGTACGGGCGCGGAGAGTTCGGAAAGCCGACCCGAGATCGACAACGCCGCCGGTGGCGCCCGATCTTCCCGGCTCTCGCGCTGTTGGCCCTCGGCAGCCTCGCGGGGCCGGCGCCGGCACTCGAGACCACCGAGGGCACGGAGGCCCTCCGCCTCTTCCTCGATTGCGACAGCGGCTGCGACTTCGACTTCCTGCGCAGCCAGATCACGTACGTGAACTGGGTCCGCGACCGCCAGGACGCCGAGGTCCACGTCCTGGTGACAAGCGAGTTCGGCGGTAATTCCCGCGAGTTCACGCTCAACTTCATCGGTCTGGAGCGGTTCGAGAGCATCGACCAGCGACTGCTGTTCTCGTCGGCCTCCATCGAGACGGACGACGAGCGCCGTCGCGGCTTTGCCCGCGTCCTGGAACTTGGCCTGGTGCGCTACGTGCTGCAAACGCCGCAGGCCGAGGGTCTGATCGTCGAGTTCAAGAACGGCGAAGGACAGGGCGAGCCGCATCGCGATCACTTCCATCCGGAGCCGAACGCGCTCGTCGCCGACCCGGAGGACGACCCCTGGAACCACTGGGTCTACCGCGTCCGCATGGAAACCGACCTCCGAAACGAGGACCGCAGGGATTCGCAGTCGCACCAGGCAAGCGCCTCCGCGGGCCGCACCACGGACATGTGGCGGATGGGCATGGGCGCCTTCTTTTCCTACCGCGAAAGCAACTTCGAGTTCGAGGACGGCAGTACCTACAGGAGCGTCTCGCAGAGCAAGAACTACTTCGGCCGGGTGATCCGCACTCTGGCGCCCCACTGGGGGCTCGGCGTAGGCGCCAGCAGCCGGCGCTCAACCTACCTGAACCTCGACGACTCCTACCGCGCGGCAGCGGCGGTCGAGTACAACATCTTCCCGTACAGCGAGTCGTCCGAGCGAGAGTTCACCTTTGCCTACTTCATCGGCGGCGCCCGGCTCGACTACGAAGAGGTCACCGTCTACGACAAGCTGAGCGAAACCTTCGCGGACCAGGGCGCCTTCATCGCCTTCGGCATGGAGAGGCCGTGGGGCGAAGCGCATCTCGACCTCCAGTACAGCCACTTCCTCGACGACTTCGACCGCAGCCGCATCGAGTTCAGCTCCGATGTCGAGTACCGCATCCTCCGCGGTCTGAGCTTCGACGTCTACGCCGGCGTGTCGCGGATCAGGGATCAGATCTACCTGCCCAAGGGCGGGGCCTCCGACGCCGAGGTCCTGGTCGCCAGGCGCCAGTTGGAGACCGACCTCACGTTTCGCGGCGGCATCCAGCTCCGGTACACGTTCGGCTCGATCTACAACAACGTGGTGAACTCCAGGCTGAGCAGCGACAGCGGCGGCTTCTCCAGGATCTTCTAGCCGGAGGCGGCGGCCCGACCGTCCACTCCGCTATCGTCCCGACTGTGACTGTCGTCATTGCCGGGGGCGGGGACATCGCGTACCTGCTCGCGTCCTCCTTGGCACGCGAGGAGGACGTCTTCGTCGTTCTGCCCACCGAAACCGCCCGCAGCCGGTTCGAACACCTCGACCTGCAGACCACGGTCGGCCCGGCGGCCAGCCGCACGACGCTGAACCAGGTCGGCCTCTCCGACCGGGACACGTTCATCGCCTGCGCCGACTCGGACGAGCGCAACATCATCGCCTGCCTGGCGGCCCGCGGCCGGTCGAAGGCGACGACGTACTGCTTCATCTCCCAGGACGAACACCACGAGAGCTTCAACGACCCGGAGCAGACGACACTCGAAGAGGTCATCGACCACCTGATCTGGCCCCAGTGGTCGCTGGCCAAAGAGATCGCCCGGATCGTGCTCGAGCCCCGGGCCCTCGATGTGGAGAACTTCCACCGCGGCCGGGTCTGGCTGATGGAGTACCGGTTGCCGGCGGATTCTCCGCTGTCCGGACCGACCCTGGCCGATGCTCCCCTGCCTGCGAACACCCTGGTCGTCAGCCGCGTCAGGAACGGCGAGCTCATCGTTCCGCGCGGGCAGGACCGCCTGGAAGCGGGCGACAAGGTCCTGTTCATGGGTCGGCGAACCGCGCTACGGCAGGTGGCGAAGCGCTTCTTCGCCGCCCCCGAAACCGTGGTGCGCAGCGTGACGATCATCGGCGGCGGCCGCACCGGCAGACTCCTGGCGAAGGAACTGACGCGGGGCCTCTGGCCCGAAGTCCGGGTCATCGAGGTCTCGCGGCGTCGTTGTGAGGACATCGCCGGACAGGTCGGTAGGGCGATCGTCTTCTGCGGCGACGGCACGGACCTGAACGTGCTGGAGGAAATCGGCGTCGCGCGCAGCGATGCTCTGGTCGCCATGGCCGGTGACGATCAGACGAACCTGCTCTGCTCACTGATCGCCAAGCAGCTCGGGATTCCGAAGGTCGTGACCGGGGTCAGCCACGGCACGAGCAGCGCTCTGTTCGAGCGGGTCGGCATCGACGTGACCCTGAACGCCAGCGCCGCCGCGATCGCCGAGGTCCTGCACCAGATCCGGGCGCCGCGCCTGGAGTACCGGGCCACACTCGAGGACGGTCGGGCGGAAGTGATCGAGATCGCGATACCGTCGGACTTCGACGCGAGGCGCCTTCGCGAGATGGACATGCCGACCGGCGTGATCGTCGGCGCGGTGCTGCGTCAGTACAACACGATCGTGCCCGGCGGAGACGACGAAGTGCGAGCCGGCGACCGTCTGCTGGTCGTGGCCACGGCCGAGGCCGCCGACACCGTCGGCCCGGCCTTCGAACTGGCGCCGGAAGCCGACTAGCGCAACGCCGCGATCTACCGTGCGCGTTTCCCTGGTTCTCCGCATGACCCTGGCGCTGGTCGGCTGCTTCGGCGTCGTGCTTCTGGCGCCGTCCGCAGTCGAGGCGGCCTATGGACACGGCCGCAGCGCGCTGGGGTTTCTGGGCGCGGCGGGCCTCGCCGTTCTACTGGGAGCGGCTTCGCGCCTGCTGCCCGGGCGCGGCCTCGAAATGCGGCGAATGGAAGGCCTGGCAACCGTAGCCGTAGCCTGGCTGTTGCTGGTGCTGATCGGCGCCATTCCCTACTCCGTGAACGGCTTCGCCCCCGCCGACGCGCTCTTCGAGGCGATGTCGGGCCTGACCGGCACCGGCGCCACCATCCTCACCGACTTCGACGCGGTGAGTGAAGGCGTCTTCCTGTGGCGCAGCCTGAGCGAATGGGTGGGCAGCATGGGCATCATCGCCCTCTTCATCGCCGTGCTGCCGGCGCTCCGCATTGCCGGCCGCCAGATGTTCTTCGCGGAGGCGCCCGGGCCCACGGAGGAGCGCCTCTCACCTCGCATCCGCAACACGGCGCTCTACCTGTACACGCTCTACGTCGGCCTGACCGCTCTCGAAATCGGCCTCCTGATCCGGTTCGGCATGCCGCCCTTCGACGCCATCTGCAACTCCCTGAGCACCGTGTCGGCGGGGGGCTTCTCCCCTCATCCGAGCAGCATCGGCGGCTACAGCAGCAGCCTGATCGAGTGGACCGTGATCGCCTTCATGCTCCTCGCCGGAACGAACTACGCCTTCCAGTTCCAGGCCGTCCGAGGCCGCCCGCTGACCCTGCTGCGCAGCGAAGAGTTCCGGCTCTACCTCCTGATCGTCGTCGCCGCGACCCTGCTTCTGGCCTGCACCCTGAAGAGCGACGAAGTACCGCTTTGGGAGTGGATCGCGACCGACGCCCTGTCGGAAGACACCCTGCGGCGCGCGGGTTTCCAGGCGCTCGCGATCATGACCACAACCGGATTCGCGACCGAGGATTTCGCGCTCTGGGCGCAGGCCAGCCAGACCATCCTGCTGCTGCTCATGTTCTGCGGCGGCTGCGGCGGCTCCGCGGCCGGAGGCCCCAAGCTGGTGCGCATATGGCTGATCGCGAAGTCGACCCTGCTCGAACTGTTCCAGACCGTCTTCCCGCGGGCCGTGCGGCCGCTGCGCCTGGACGGCCGGCGAGTGCCGGATGACGTCCTCCGCGCCGTCGTGTCCTTCCTGCTGCTCTACCTCGTGTTGTTCGCGGTGAGTGTCGGCGTCGTCGGACTGGCCGGTACGGACATGCCCACCGCGGTGACCGCCAGCATCGCCACCCTGGGCAACATCGGCCCGGGTCTGGGAGATGTCGGACCGTTCGGCAGCTACGCCCATTTCTCCGATCCGATCAAGGTCTACCTGTCGCTCAACATGTGGATCGGGCGGCTGGAGATCATCACCGTGCTCATCTTCCTCCACCCCGCGGCCTGGCTGGGGGTTCGCTGGCGATAACGCTGCTACAGTCCCCGCCCCATGGAACTCTTGGCGTCCGGCTACACGCTGATCGAAGGCCCCCGCGTCGACGCTTCCGATCGCCTCTACTTCAGCGATGTCCACAACGGCGGCGTCTACCGCCGGCGCCCGGACGGCGAGATCGAGACGGTGGTGCCGAAGCGGCGCGGAGTCGGCGGCATTGCGCTCCACGCCGAGGGCGGCATCGTGTGCTCGGGCCGCAACATCTGCCACGTCCGGGACGGCCACACCCGGATCCTCTTCGACCCGCCCGACACGCCCGGCTTCAACGACCTGTTCGTCGACACCGAGGGCCGCGTGATCACCGGCACGATGCGCACGAGCCCGTTCACGGGCAGCCGGGAGCGCACCCCCGGCGAGTGCTGGCGGATCGACGCGGAGGGCAGCGCCACCGAGCTCTACGGCGACATCAGCCTGACCAACGGCATCGGCTTCTCACCGGACGGCCGAACGCTCTACCACGTCGACACCGCGCGCAACCACGTGATCGCCCACGACATCACCGACGATGGCCGCTGCGTCAATCGGCGCGCTCTCGCGTCACCTGATCGCGGCCGCCCCGACGGGCTCACGGTCGACGAGGAGGGCTGCCTCTGGGTCGCCTGCTTCGCCGGCGGCTGCGTCACGCGCTTCGCGCCCGACGGAAGGCTGCTCAGCCACCTCGACGTGCCGGCAGACAACATCACCAGCGTCTGCTTCGGCGGCAGCGACCGGCGCGACCTCTACGTCGTCACCGCCGGCAGCCCGGACGATCCCGAGAGCAGCGGCTCGATCTTCCGGACGAGGGCGCCGGTGGCGGGGCTGGCGGTGCCCAGGGCGACGATCTGAAGTACCAAGGCCCCGCGGCATGTCCGAGAAACCCCCTCGAGAACGACACGGCCGAATCTACGGATCTGAATCCGCCGTCCAGCTAAGCACGTCCCCCTCGCTGGCCAGCAGCACCGTGCCCGGCATGACGCGAAGCCGCCAGGGCGTCAGGCGCAGCACGGCGAACCCCGGACTGTCGGGGCCGTCCCATCCGGGGATGATCGCCGGGTCGTAGCCGACCGGTGGAGGCGCCGACTTGAACAGGTTCCAGACCCGTTCTCGCGTGGTCAGGTCAAGCGCCCACTCCGCCTGGCACTCCGCCACGCACGTGTCGTGGCTCTCGGCCCAGTAGTTGCAGGAAACGTGTGGGCTGGTTTCGAGGTGAGCGCGCTTGGTCGCCGTTGGACCGGTACCCACCCAGCCGGTGAGGACGGGATCGCCCGCAAACCCTTGACAGATAAGGAACTATCGAGCGAGACGGCTGCTCATGTCCCCCAACTAGCCCCTCTCTTTGCAGGCCGCTCTAACCTTTGGGGGTGTCACGTGTGCAGCTTGACACTTTGCACCATTCGGATAGGGTAGTGTGTGTACAGCACAACACAGCGCTGTGTTGTGCGCTGTGCAACACCAAGCGGGAATGAACCCTCGCGGAACTCCGGGTGTGCGCCACCATTCCGAGGCGTCGACTGAGTTGTCCCGCGAGGGGGCTCCGAGACGCGGCCCCAGGATTCCAACCCCCCAAAAGCAGCGGCTCGAAGCAAAGACGGCACCTCTCGATCAGTCGAAACCACGACAGGAACCGCACCCGCTACGAACCGTAAGGTATCACGGGTTTCCCGAAGCCCAAGCGAGACACCGGCCAAAAACGGCGTAGCTCGCTGCAGTGACGGGGGTTTGCGTCCGGTCTATCGCGCCACACTTTTTCTGCCTGTAGGGACCGGGAAGCGTCGGCGCTCAGAGCGGCAACCGGATCGCCAGGAGGAAGGACGCGGCCAGCCGGTGAGGACGCCGTCCCCCCACTCCCATATGGGGTGAAGGACGCGCGAGCGGGGACGGTTGGCCCGGTCCACCGTCGCGGCCGAGCACCAGACGATGCGGTGAGCCATGTCGACGAATGCGGGTGCTACCTCAGACAGTGATGTGGCCATTCCCGAATCCTCCTCGTTGGACCAGAGCAGCGGACGCTAGCAGTCGACCGGCTTCAGCGGGCTGGCACTTCGCGTCGGCTGTACGATACGCCCAGGCAGAGTCGCGATCCCCACTTCCTGGAGCTACCGATGATGGGCAAGGCGCAATCCAGAAGAACGAGCACCGAGGGCACGGATCTCCAGGCCCGCCTGACCCGCGCCCTGAAGCCTCGGCCCGAGATCCTCGACGCCTACCTCTTCGGTTCGCAGGCGCGAGGAGACGCGGGCGTCCTGAGCGACATCGACCTCGCCGTGTACATCGACGAAGACCTGGCCGAGCCGGGCCCGTACGGCTACGACGCGGACCTCATCACCGACCTCATGACCGAGCTAGGAACGAACGACATCGACGTCGTCCTGCTGAACCGGGCGCCGCCCCTGCTCTACCACCGCGTCCTGCGCGACGGCAAACTGCTGGTGACCCGCGACCTGAAGGCCACCACCACGCGAGCCGGGTACGCGCTCTCCCGCTACTTCGATTTCGTGCCGCAACTGAAGAAGCAGGCGGCCGCACGCCGCTACGCGAACAGGAGCCGTCAGGAGTGAGCCCAGGCCGGGTCGACCCGGAGATCATCGAGCGGCATCTCGCTGCGCTGCGCGGCGCGCTGCGCGAGTTGCAGCGGCACGAAGACGCATCGGTGCGGTCACTGCGCACCGACACGAGCCGGCGCTGGGCCGTCGAACGGGGACTGTTGCTCTGCATCCAGAACGCCCTCGACCTAGCCAGCCACGTTGCGTCAACCGAAGGCCACGATCCACCGACCTACGCGGATTCCATCGACTCCCTCGTCGCGTCAGCCGTACTACCCGCCGACTTCGGCGAACGCTTCCGCGCGGTCGCAGGATTCCGGAACATCATCGTCCACGGCTATCTCGACCTCGACCTGAAACAGGTAGCCCGATTCCTCGGTGAGAACCTGAACGACTTTGAGGTCTTCGCTCAGCACATCGAGCGCTGGCTGGAGGGCTAACGCCAAACTAGACGGAGTAGAGGTCGGACCTTGACCGTACACTGGGCACCATGCGGTGAAGCAGGTTCCCGCAGGGAGGTCTGAGCATTGCCGGAAACGCAATGCGACTCAACGGCCCCTCGCGTTGCGACGGCGGCCTAGAGAACCTCGAGCAACTCAGCGACGACACGGAGCGCACCACCTTCTTCGTCGCCGTCAAGAATGAGCGGCTCAAAGTCAGGGTTGAGCGGCACCAAGGTGATTCGGCGGTGGCGCCAGACTTCTCCCGCTCCAGTCTTCTCGCTACGGTAACGCTTCACAGTGTAACGCTGGCCCGTCTCCTGATCCAGCTCGTCCCGGAGCTGGACCAAGACCGTCTTCCCCCGCCGCGTTCCCTCGACCCCACCTCGAAAGAGGCACCAGGCACCGTCCGGGATCGCCGGCTCCATCGACCTCCCCCGAACCTGCGCAACGAACATGCCGGGACGAAGACGACGTTGGGTCTCGACAGCGGTCCACTGAACCTCTCGCTCGTCGAACCGCTCCTCCGGCTCACCGAACCCGCCCGCGGCTACCTGAAGGGGAACGAGCGGCACGCAGTCGACGTAACGCCCTTCCGGAGTTGGCTCGACGATTCTCGGCCGGAACTGAAGCACGTCCGTTTCTAGAACCCTAGACTCAGGTCGCTCAAACGCGGCCGGCCAACCGCCGTACTGGTCGACAATCTCGTCCACCTCTGCCATCCGGCGGACCGTTTCGGCCAGCGAGGCGATCATCTTCCGGTAGTGGGCGATGTCCTCTTCCGAGAGCCTGCGGCCTTTCCGGTCCTTCAACCACTTTTCCGCCGGCTGGTAGCCGCCGATAGTGAACGTACGCACCTCTGGGGGCACTCCCTCGAAGTACTGTCCGCGGTTGATCCACACCCGCCCCTGCCTGTGGTCGTTCGGCACCGAATAGCGAACCTTCTCAACGACGTCGCCGCCGGGGATCGGGAACGACACCGCCGTATCCTCGCTTTCCACCGCCATGACGTGCAGGCCGACGAGCCGACAACCGACGCGAGCCAAATCGACAAACAGGGATCGGCTGCCGGGCAGCGGCACACGGGGAAAGTCAGACTTCAGGAAGTCCGCGTACCGCTGCCGGTACGAGGGACTGTGCAACACGGCATAGATGTAGTGAAAGACGTCTTCAGGCCCAAAGGCAACACTCAGGTCTCCGGCGCCGTCCTCCAAGAACTCGAGACCACGGACAGCCTCTTTGAACGCACTCACGAACTTCGGGCTGAGATTCGGTCGCCTAAGCGCACCCGTTCTACTCTTCGGAGACACCCGACACCGCCTACAGTAGAGCGGGAAGATCGTGCTGATCTCTCTCGTCCTGTTCGAGATCGCACTTGATTCCATGATCGAGTCCGTGACCAGACAATGCGCCCAACCGGCCCCGGCATGCGCCAACTGGCGGCACGATACCAACGCTACGTTTGCGAGAGATAGAGAGGAAAGAGATAGTTGACCTCCTTGAGTGATACGGCGTGGTGTTGAACGATCTCGGTCGTCGCGAGGACGTGCTCCCAGTGCCCAACTCTCTCCTTCGATCTGGTCGTAACCAGTGCCAGGTTGCCTGCTACACCCGGACGTAGAGCGGGAAGAGGCTGTTGATGTCGTATGCGGCGACGGCCTTGTGTCCGATGATCCTCGTGGTCGCCAAGGCGCTCCAGCTTCCCTGCGACTGCCGGGCAGCGACGACTCCGAGATTCTCTCTCTCTCTCTCTCTCTCTCTCTCTCTCTCTCTCTCTCTCTCTCTCTCTCTCTCTCTCTCTGCAAAGCATGTGCCGCATCACGTCATACACGGGCCAACCGATGAACCCTCGAGATCGATCCGTATAGTAGGTCCACCTCTCGTCGAATGGTCGATAGAGACAACGCTCCAGGTAGGCATCCCTGATGCCGTACTCCCGCACATGCCTCTGGACGAAATCCAGCTTGCCGTCACGACTCTCGACAAAGCGGTATTTGTTTCGCACATCCTCCTCGCTCAAATCCCTGAAGTCTCTCAGGACCCGAAGCAAACTACTTTTGTCGAAGTGAAAGGCGATTCTGTCTCTCTTGCTGACAATCCCAGTTGAATGTACAGGAAAAATCTCCGGCAAACGCCACCCTGTCGCATACTCGTCATGAAGCGCTTCATCACGGGGTACCAAGAGATGTAGCGGTTGCCGCGCCGCAAACTCGGACCAATCGGTCGACGATACGTCGTGTTCGGTCAGCCACGCATACTTACCCCGAAGTGCGTGTTCTTGTGCGACCTCCCGTTCACCCCAGAGTTCCGCATGGCTGCGTACGGGCGCCACTCGGTGCGGGCTCTTCGCCAGCAGACCGATCGCAGCACCCTCCTTGATGTCGAACACGTTCTCGTCCTTACCTCCGCTTGGCGGCCGCTCCTTCTTGTTCGCGTTGCCGTGGAGGTCGAGCAAACGAGCAAGTGGAAACGTCGCCAGCAGGCTCTCGCGCATGCCGCGGAAGGTCACGCTGTCCAGGAAGCTGTGGCTGGTGATGAACGCGACGACGCCGCACCTGGAACGCTCCACCTGCCAGTGAGCGAAGCGGGTGAACTTGACGTAGTCGTTGTTCACCCACTTCGAGTTCTTCTCGCCCAGCGGAGCGCCATTGACTTCGAAGTAGTTCTCTGCCCGCCGGTCGCCCTCACGCCCGCGCAGCAGGTCCCGGATCCAATAGCCCTTGTTCTCCGAGTGACCCGCCCATGGAGGATTGCCGAGCACGACGGTAAACCGGTGATAGGTCTTCACCTCGTTCACGGCCAGCGCTTCCTTGGCCAGCGCAGGTATCGCGAAGTCCAGGAGACCCGAGACGCTCTGTGGCGGCTCCAAGGCGTTCGTAAGGTAGACGCGTGCTCGGGCCTCGCTGCCGAACCGGTATCCTGTCTCCCTAAGCTTCAGGCCGATCTTCAGATGCGCGATGGCGTAGGGTGCCATCAGTAGCTCGTAGCCATGACAGCGTGGCAGTAGGTGCTCCGGCACATACGCGTTCCAGCGCTCCTTCACCTCAGATTCGCCGCATCCCTCGGCCCGCCACTTCTCCACGAGAGTTCGGTGAACTACGTCGATGACCTCGACCAAGAAGGTCCCCGTGCCTGTCGCCGGGTCCAGTATCTGAATGAACGACTGGCTCGGCGACACGTGCTGCGGAACCGCCAGGCCAGGGCAGCGCTGCTCCATATCGGCCCAAGTCGCCGTATCCGCCAAGCCGTCCTCAAGGCCGAATTCCGTTCGCAGAAGGGAGTGGACGGAGCGGACGATGTAGGACACAACAGGCCGAGGCGTGTAGAAGACGCCCCGCTTCAGCTTCTGATTCGGGTCGTACTCCGCCAGAAAGCTCTCGTAGAAGTGGATGACCGGATCCTCGCGCGGATTCCGGTCGCCAAAATCACGCAGAATCGCTCCCATATTGGCGTTATCGGGGGCCAGCAGATCCCTGACCTCCGCGATGCCGAGTTCGTCGAAATCCAGCAGAGCCTCGCTGCCGGCGTCGAGGAACTCCTTCAACAGCGCCCGGAGCAACGGGTTCGTCCGCATGTGACCTACGAGGTCATCCCCGTCGCCCTTCCCAGGATTGGCGATGCGGGCTGAAAGCAGGCCGTAGGCGATTGTTTGGGCCACCATGTCAGAGAAACCGTCCGCGTCGAGTCCGTGGACCAAGGCGGCGCGGAACTGCTTCATCAGTCGGGTGATCCGGCCGCCCTCCGTCTCGATGCGGAGCGCCTCCCGAATGCTGCCTCGAGTGGCACGGGCCAATGCAGCCAGACGAACGGACAGCATCCTCGCGGTCGTGATGACCTCGCGATGGCCGAGGTCGAAGGCCCCGCGCCATTGCTCGCGCCATTCTTCTACGTCAACCTCGTCCTCCGGCCAAGCCAGACCCTCGGTCAGTTGACGCGCAACGTGGTCGAGTGCCAGTCCGGTGTCACGCTCATCCCAGCCGAGCACCCTGAGCGTCGGCAGACGGCTGCCGTTTCGAGGCGCCGCGAAATGCGCGAAGCTAATCCTCCGCTCCTCCCCTTCGCCGTAGTTCGAAATGAACAGCAGGTCTTCCATGTCCCACGTTCGCCGATGGGCCGGGTTCGACGAAGCGCGCGTTCTAAGTGTCACGCGGCCGAGAACGCTACGAAGCGCCACGACCGGCAGGCGGCGGGGCTGGAACTTCACGAAAAAGACACCCCACGGCTGATCCACAGCTACGGGGCGCAACTCCTTGATCTGCTCGATCTTGGCCGCCTGCCGAGAGTCGAGGCCGAGTTCTTCGGGGGTCCAGTCGAAGGTCAGATTCTCGAAGCTGTCGGCTTCAATCGGCCAATCCATCTCGTCGCGCAGAAAGGCGACCAACTGGTCGAATCGTCGGATGCCGGCGAGCGCGGCACGGTGGTCCGTTGGCATAGCGAGTGAGTCAACCTCTGCGTCTATTCTCGTTCGTCCATCTACGACAAGCCCTGCCGACTATCGTCGCTCTAGCCGTCGTTCAACTCAATCCAGCACTTGAGCGAAGGCTCCACGCCCTGGAGGGCACCTACGCGCTTCAGGTAGCTGTTCTTGATGTGCGCCTCAACCTTAGCCCGAATCTCGATCAGGGTCTTCTTGCCCATCACGCACCGGCGGGGCGTCGACGGCCTGGAGCGGATGGACGAGACGATTTCGCCAGCGTCCTCCAAGATCACATTCCGGTTGAGGTCGTAGAAGTACCAGCCCGTTCGCCCTGCCGCCTCCGTGAACTTGTCGGTGCGCTTGTCGAGACCCGGCAACGAGTAGCAGAAGAAGGCGCCCAACGCACCCGCTCGGAGGCGCTCCCGACCGCTGAAGACGCCGCCCGGCAGGCGCGTCAACCTGGCCGCCAACTTCGGATCCTGTTCTAGGAGCGCCTGATACTCCAAGTGCATCTCCTCCACCAGCGAGCGTTTGCCCTCGTATGCCTCATTAAACTCGCGGAGGGGATCGTACTTGTCGTCCGGCGTGAGTAGCTTCCGGCCCTCGATGCCGAGGGTCTTCGAGATGAGCAGAGTCTTCTGCGTAACGCGGGAATACAGCGTGAGCAGTGCGTTCAGTTCATTCGGCGGCAAGAAGTTCCAGAACTCGATATTGCCCCTCTCCTTCTCCTGCTCCGGGTGATCTGCGATCAGCTTCGCCTCAATCTCCGGGTCGAGCCGCCGGTCCACGCGGCCGATCCGTTGCATCAGGCGCACCGGGTTCCAGTGGATGTCATAGTTCATCATCCTCGCGCCATCCTGGAGATTCAGCCCCTCGGAGAGGACATCGGTCGAGATCAGGACCCGTATCTCCTTCTGCCCCTCGTCCTTGATCTCACGGCTGGTGCTGCCGTTGTAGTAGGGAGAAAAGCAGCGAATGACCTCGCCACGGTTCCGCTTGGAAGCGCTGTCCACCTGGGCCACGTGCTCGATGCCGACCTGGTCGAGTTGCCGCTTCAGGTAGCGGGCGGTGTCGGCGAACTCGGTGAATATCAGCACCTTCCGGTCCGCCAGCTTCCTGGACGTCAGCAGGCGAATGAGCTTCTGCAGCTTGTCGTCGTGCCGGGGATCGAACTTCCTGGCCTCGTCGAGGAACCTAGCGAGCTGATCCAGGTCCAGAAAAGTCTCCCGGAGCATTTCAGAGAGCCGGTAGTCGCGTCGCTTGATCTGCACCACTGAAGCGAGCAACTCTGGCGGCACGACATCCTCGTCATCCGGTTCCTCTCCTTCATCCCCCCAGAGTGCCCGTTGGCGCTCCACCGCATACCCGAGAACCTCCGCGTTTCGGATCTTCCAACGCTGTAGCCGACTCTTCTCGCTCTCCGTTTCGCTATAGACCTCAACGAACGCGAGGAGCTTCTTCATTAGCCGATCACAGGAAAGCTCGAACGCGGCAACCGAGCTCTCGAAGCGCTTGAGGAAGTTCACCCGGATCAGGCCCACGACCTGTTTCTGTCGGTTCTCGTCCAGCGGATTGACGTCCTCCCGGTTTCCCCGGTACCAAGCCAGCGGGTAGTACATCGGCAGGGTGAACAGCGGGTTCTTCCGCTGGAACGCCTCGTCGACGAGGCTCAGGAGCCCCCCATAGCTCTTGCGGATCGAATAGCCAGCCACTCTCGGGTCGGCGCGCTTGGGGAACGATGCGGCTCTTCCAACCTCCCGGACCTGGCTCGCCCGGGCGTAGGCGCGGCTGCGCTGCACGACAAGATCGCGGAAGATGGCATCGGACGCCAGTACCTCATGGGCCGTCGACGCGTGCTCCGCAGCGTCGGCGGCGTCACTCCCCGCCCTCTGCCGGAACGCCCTCTCCATCTGGTTGAAATGGGTCGTGAGGTGATTGACGCCCACAGTGCGGGCGAAGTGCGTCTCGTCCCGCCGCGTGAAGAGTTCCGCCATGTGACGAAAGTCCGCGAGACGGTTGTTGATCGGTGTCGCGGTCAAGAGGAACAGTGTCTTGTTCCTCTTCTCTGGATCGAGCAAGTCGTACATCCGCCAGTACCGGGAGGGGTCTAGACCGTCGCCGCCGTGCCGCCCGGGGTTGCGGAAGTGGTGCGCCTCGTCAATGACGACCGCGTCCGCCATCTCAGCTAGGCGCTGGAACCGATCGGGGAAGTCTCCCCCACGGCTCAGGTCGGTGTGACTGAACACGGCGAGGTTGCTGAAGTCAGCACCGCTGCCGGTTCCGCCAACGTGGGGCAACCACTGCCGCAGATGAGGCTCCCAGACGCCCTCTTTCGTCGCCTTGGGCGCGAACAGGAGAACCCGCTTTCTCTCATGCTCGATCAGGCGCTCGATCAGCATCAGACCAACGAACGTCTTGCCGAGTCCGACGCCGTCGCACAGGAAGGCGCCTCCGTGCTGGAGGGAGATCTTCATCAGCGCTTGGTACGCCTCCTGCTGATACCGGTCCAGCCTTCTGAACATCCTTGACTTGCCTGTCTCCCACTCGGAGGCAGTCAACTCGCGACCGCGGAAGAACTCCTGCAGCGCCTTCGCGTAGATCTCGAACGGCGAGTACTTGCGGGTGTGGCGTTCTACCACCTCGAAGACCGCGTCGGTCACGTCCGTCGCCTTGCTCCAATGGTCCTCGAACCAGGACTGCAGTTGGCCCACCTCCGGCGGTCCGGCAACTTGGACGTTCAGCTCTACGTTCTCCGACAGCCCCGGTCGCGTGAAGTTGCTAGATCCAACGAGAGCTCTGGCACCCATGACTTCGGAGCGGGCGTGCGTGATGTACGTCTTGGCGTGGAACTTCGCCCGGTCGTAGACACGGCACTCGATTTGCCCACTGCGCAACGCCTCCAGAATCTCCGGTACGCCGTCGAGAAACGGGTTGCGTTCCTGCGCGTTCCCCTGCTTTTGCTCCTCCAGGCTGCGGTCGAGCGCTTCGCCCGCTCGATCCCGCACGCGGCCCAACCGCAAGAGGCGCCTGGTACGCGCCGTCGTCTCGGCACCCAACAGGATGCGGATGTGATCTAGCTGCTGCCACTTGCCGTGGAGCGCCAGAAGCGCCCCGATCTCGAAGAAGCCGGTAGCAATGTCGAAGGAGCGCGAGTAGTCCGCCCACTCCTCGAGATACCTGAGTCCGGTCCAGCCCGAGACGCTGTTGTCGACGATGAAGAGCCCACCGCCCATTGACTCGACCTCACACGCTAGTGGCAGGTCGTTCCGCGACACGGTTCACGACCGCCCCGAGCATCAGATGCAGCCCCCTACCATTGCGCCTAAGCAAACGATCCGCTCCTAACTCTGCCTGCAACCTTCCAGTACTCAAGAGAGCCGCCTCCACGTTTCGAACTGATTCGACCGCTGCCTCACCCAAGGGCCATTGGGCCATACGAGGCATCCGAGTTTCCGGGCAACCTCCATTACTCAATCCCCCGGACTTCTTCGCCTCCGGCACCCCCGCCGAACAAGAAATCAAAGAACACAACGTCCGACTCCACGCTCCACCCATCCACAACCCCCGGTGTTGCGACGAATATCTCTCTTGCTCCCTCCTCGGCCGTTCCTTCTGCCGACGCCAGAACATGGTCCGCCCAAGAAAGAAAGACGTCGGCCGAAGCCAGACTCGCCGAATTATCGACGGCCAAGTACCTGCCGACGAAGTCGTCGCCGCCTCCTTTCGCCCGTGTCATAAGCACGACGTCACCACCCGAGCTAGCTGCCTTCAACAGCCTTTCGATCTGGGACACATCTCTACCCGGCCTAACTCGATAGAGACGCATAACCTCAGTATCAGATGCGTGATCCAATAGACTCCACTGTCGCACCAAGAGCTTCATGGAGCTGCGGAAATTCAACTTCGAGGCTACCGCGGAGTCCTCCGATGGGACTATGCCCATAACGGGGCTTTCCGGTTCCTGGCCGAGGGCCACTTGTCCGTACAGCGCTCCACCACTGGCTGCCGTGGCGAAAAGAAACGCTACAACGATGAGACAGGTCCCGATCCTAGAGAACATAGTTCACACTCCCAACGACCGAGCTCGGAGCAACTCGATCGATCATAGTCATGAGAATAGAGAAGACGAGCATAGCCGCCGGGCCACCAAAGAAGGGACCCAGAACCACTTTGAAGGAAGCTCTCTCCTCAAGCGCTTGTCCCATGCAACACCCGAGAAAGACCGCGATTAGAGAAAAGACGACGTACACTACGATGAGCCAGATGGACGAAAGAGCCTGACTGATGACGTCAGGTTTGACTGCCGCCGCGCCGAGAATCGCGGCTACTGCGCCCACACCGCCCAACGCACGCCGAGCAGAGCGGGAAGGGCCAGGACTCGGCGGAGGTCGATCCCGCTGATACGGGTTAACGAACCTGATGGCGCTACCAGCTACGGCGGCGGCGTCGCGGAGGAGACGGAGAAGATCGGTTGGAGTCATTTCTCGGGCGGAAGAACCAAGGCGACTGTAGCAGATTACGGCATCGAAGTCCGCAGTAGGCATAGGGGCATGGCCAACGGCTACAAACCCAGCCGCTCGACCTCGTACACGACCCGGCCGCGCACGTCCCGGTGCCGGAGCACGATCCGCGGCCGGTCGTCGACCCAGTCGACGTGGACGCTGAGAAACCCGCCGCCGATGCGGTGGAAGCGGTGGTAGTCGGGGTCCTCGCCAGGTGTGCCGCCGGCGTGGGCGTCGCTCGCCGGGCCGACCGAGAATTCGTCGAGTCCGGTCTCGGGGTGGACCGAGTGGTACTGCCAGTGCCGGTCGCCGACGATGACCAGGAAGCGGTCGTCCATGTTGGCCTGGAACCACTCGCGAATCGCGTCCCCTTCGTGGCTGAAGGCCCTGTTCGCGTGATTGTCCGCCTTCGCTGCGCGGTCCGGGCCGACGATCGGGGTCGGTGAGACGAGCACCTTCCAGTCCGCGTCGCTCTCTAGCAGAGACGCCTGCAGCCAGCGCCACTGCTCGGCGCCCCAGATCGACTTGCCGGGCCCGTCCGGCATGTCGTTGGGCGAACGGAAGTCGCGGCCCTCGACCAGCCAGAGCTGCACGCCCTTTCCCCAGCGGATGGTGCGGTACCCACGTTCCGGCGCCGGGGTCTGCTCCGCGAACACGCTCTGCCCCTCATCGAAGGTCATCGGCGCGGAGATGCCGGGGTCGATCCCGGGCCAGGAGTCGTTGCGCAGCAGGTCGTGGTCGTCCTTGAGCCAGTCGCCGGGCACCGAACGCAGAAAGAACGCGATCGCCGGCAGGGTGAACATCCGCTGCCAGTGGTAGCGGGCAATCTCGACCGACCTCGTGCGCGGCGACTCGTTGTCGTAGTACACGTTGTCGCCGATCGACAGGTAGAAGGCGGGCTCGACGGCAGCCATCGAGGGCTAGATCCGGAAGCCGTCCGGGCGGTCACGGCGGCCGTAGTACTGGCAGGTCATCGCGGCGAACCGCACCGGACGCCGCTGGTCCGCCCGCGGCGCGGTGCGGAAGGTCACGGTTTCGAGCGCCGTCGCTGCGGCGCCCGGCGGCGACGAGCAGCGTTGCGAAGAGCGGGATCAACCGCAGGCCACGACTCCGCCGTCGACGGTGAAGCTCTGGCCCGTGGTCCACGAGCCGGCGCGGGACGCGAGGTAGACCGCGATGCCGGCGCAATCCTCGGGCTCGCCCAGACGCCGCAGCGGCGTGGTCGCCTCGACCCGCTTCCTGTTCTCGGGGTTCTCCCACAGCGCGCGGGCGAAGTCGGTCTTGACCAAGCCCGGGCAAACGCTGTTCACGCGGATGTTGTCGGGGCTGAACTCGGCCGCCAGATTGCGCGCGAGCTGCATGTCGGCGGCCTTCGAAATCGCGTAGGCGCCGAGCATCGAGCTGCCCCGGAAACCGCCGATCGAGGACACGATGATGATCGAGCCGTCCTTGCGCTCGCGCATCTCGGGAATCACCATCTGGCACAGCCAGTGGTTGCTCTTGATGTTGACGTCCATCACCTTGTCGAACGCCGAGTCCGAGATTCCCAGGCTGGAGCCGTAGTAGGGGTTCACCGCCGCATTCAGCACCAGCACGTCGATCTGCCCCCAGCGCTCCCGTGTCGCCGCGACGAGCCGCTCCAACTGGTCCTTGTGCGAAATGTTGCAGGGGTGCGCCATCGCCTCGCCGCCGCTCTCGTTGATCCCGGCCGCGACCGCCTCGCAGGCATCCGCCTTGCGGCTCGAGATGACCACCTTCGAGCCGAAGGCAGCCAGGGCCTCGGCCATCGCCTTGCCAATGCCCTTCGTCGATCCAGTGATGACGCTCACCTTGCCGGTGAGGTCGAACAGGTCCTTCATTCTCCGTTCTCCTTGCAGCCCATGAGGGGCCGTAGCCGTTGGTGTCGAGGGAAACGCGAGAGGTTACCAGCCCGCCCGGCGCTGCTACAGTCCCCGCCGCAATGACCAATGCCCCACGTTCCGGCCAGCAGCCTGCCGACCCGATTCCAATGCGGGTCGGCATGACCGCGCCCGAAGCATTCCCGGCGGCCGAGATGGCCGAGGCGGCCGGCCGGGCGATTCTCGACATCGGGAAGGACTTTGCCCTCTACCCCGGCGACCTCGGCCATCTCGGTCTGCGCGAGGTGCTTGCCCAGCGTGAAGCGGACCGCGAGGGGGCGGCGTTCGACCCGGACGAAATCGCCCTGACGAACGGCTCGATGCAGGCCGTCACACTGGTCGGCCGGGTGCTGATGGAACGGCCGGGCGACATCGTGATCACGGAGGAGACGACCTACTCGGGCACACTCGGCGCCTACCGCGGGCTCGGCTACCGCCTCGTCGGCGTGCCGACCGACGAAGACGGCATGGACATCGGCGCACTACGCCGGACGCTTCAAGGGCTTGGGACAGCCGGCGAACAGGCACAGTTCATCTACACGCTGCCGACCTACCACAACCCGACCGGTGCGGTGATGCCGCGCGAGCGGCGGCTTGAGATGATCGAGACCGCGCGCGAGTTCGACGTGCTCCTGGTCGAGGACAACTGCTACGCCGACGTCCACTACGACGACGCGCCAAAGCCGCCGCAATCGCTCTACACCCTGGCCGAAGGCCAAGGCGTCATCTACATCGGCTCGCTGTCCAAGATCCTCGGCGCCGGCGTTCGGATCGGCTACTTCCTGGCCAGGCCGCCGCTGCAGCAGCGACTTCTCGATCAGCGCTTCGACGCCGGTCAGAGCGTGCTTTCCTCGAGCATCGTCGCTGAACTGCTGCGCGGCCGCCTGTCCGCGCAGATCGAGCGCAACAACGCCGCCCTGCTGCCGAAACGCGACGCGTTGCTGGCCGCGCTCGCCGAGGAACTCGGCGGCGCCTGCACCTGGCGCAAACCGGCTGGCGCGATGTTCCTGTGGGTCGGTCTGCCGCCCGCGGTCGACCGGGCTGCGCTGTATGCCCTCGGTGAGCGACGCGGTCTCGACTACGGCTACGGCGCCGCCTACCACGCAGCGGGCGACGACCTGCCGTTCCTGCGTCTGGCCTACGCCCGCCCTTCCGTCGCCAGGATCCACGAAGGGGTCGAGCTGCTGGCGGAGTGCCTGCGGGAGCTGGCGCCGGCGCGGCGCTAGTCGACATACCCCAGCGCCCTCAGCCTGCGGCGCAGATCCTCGTCGACCTGGTCATCCTCGAGCTCGACCGCGGGCTCGACTTCGCCGGCAAGGCCACGCTCGGCCAGCAGCCCCGTCATCCGCCTGACGATCTCCGGCCGGTTCGGCGCCAGGTTCTCGCGCTCGCCCGGATCCGCCTCCAGATCGAAGAGCATCGGCTCGCTGCCCTGGGAGGGCGACTGCGGCAGCACCAACTTGTAGTGGCCGCGGATTACCGTGGAGCTCCGGTGGTTGTCGACGTCGAGGTGAGCGTAGACGTCAGGCGGATCGTCTCCCCGCTCCGGCTCCGAAAGCAGATCGCGACCGTCCGTCGCCGGCGCTTCGATGCCGAGATAGGCGAGCAGGGTCGGCAGCAGGTCGACGTGCTGGGCCGGCGTCTCGATACGGCGCGGGGCGATGCCCGGCAGGCGCATGACGAAGGGAATCCGAAGCACTTCCTCGTAGAGCGAGATGCCATGTTCCCAGCGGCCGTGCTCCTCGAATTCCTCGCCGTGATCCGACACGTAGATCACCGCCGTGTCACCGGCCAGCCCGCGCGCCGCGAGTTCGTCGAGGAGCTGGCCGAAGGCACGGTCGTTCTGGGCCACTTCCGCGTCGTAGAGGCGAGACAGCGCCTCGGCGGTGCCCGGATCCGGCTGCTCCTCGCCCTGGTTCAACTGCAGCAGGTAACGGACCGTGCGGTAGTTCGCGGGCGCCCCGCCGGCGTCGAACATCTGCTCGAACTCGGGCGCCGGATCGTAGGGGCCGTGCGGATCGATCGCGTGCAGGTAGAGGAAGAACGGCCGCTCCGGATCCTGCCGCTCATCCAGCCACAGCCGGACCCGGTCCAGCATCGTCTGGTCCCGATCGCGATCCTCGCTACGGAAGCGCGCAAAGCCCTGCGAGAAGCCAAAGGCGGCACCCACGTTCGGGTTGCGGACCAGACCCAGGCCTTCGTAGCCGTTCGCGGACAGGATCTCCGTCAGGGTGGTCGCTTCCTCGGGCAGCACGGAACGACGCCCGACGGTGCGGTGCGCCGGAGGCAGGAGACCGGTGAACAGAGAGGCCACCGCCGGCCGAGTCCACGAGGACTGGGCGTAGGCGCTCTCGAACAGGATCGCTCCCTGCGCGAAAGCGTCGAGCCGCGGCGAAGTGGGTTTCTCGTAGCCGTAGGCGCCGAGGCGGTCGGCCCGAACGGTGTCGACGACGTAGAGGACGATGTTTGGCCGCCGAACCTCACCCCTGCCGACCGAATCGCCGCCGCACGAAACGAGCGGTAACGAGAGCAGAGCCACCGCCAGCAGCTCGGGAAGGGCGAGGGCGGAGCGAGCTTCCTGCACGGCGATGAAAACTGCGGCGTTCGAATGGACGGCGACGCAACACAGAACCGTAGCAGTCCCTGTTACCCTCCACGCCCAAATGAACTCACTGACCGCTCTCGCTTCGCCCCTTGTGTCCGCCCTCGCGCTGGTGACCGGACTGGTCGGCGTTCTCGGCGCCCGGTTCGACCTGATCGCTCCGTTCACGGGCTTCATCCTGTTCGCCTTTCTGATGCCTGTGGGCTTGGCGCTCGGCCTGCTCCTGGGACTGATCGGTCTGCTCAGGACGCTACCCAGGCAGCGCCGCGGCGGCGCCTCCCAGGCTTGGGGCGGCGTGCTCCTGTCGGCCGCCGTCCTCGGCGGGTGGCTCGTGCTCGCCTCAGGCGGCGCCCAGGCGGCGCCGATCCACGACGTCACGACTGACCTCAAGAATCCACCGACGTTCGAGGCGGCAGCGCCCCACGACTCCCGCGGCGCCGGCTTCGCCTACCCGAGCGGCGGCGCTCAGGTTCCTGATCTTCAGAGGCAGTACTATCCCGATCTCGACACCGCCAACCTGGACGTTGCGCCGGCCGAGGCGCTCCGGCGCGCCCGGCACACCGCCGAGGATCTCGGCTGGACGCAGATCCTCGACGACCCGGAGAACGGGCGCCTCGAGTTCTACGACACGACGGCCCTGTTCGGGTTCGTCCACTATGTCGCCGTCCGCGTCCGCCCCGTCGACGGGGGCGCCGCCGTTGACGTGCGCTCGGTCTCCCAGGTCGGCCTCGTCGACCGGGGCAAGAACACAGCCCGCATCCGCCACTATCTGGATGAGCTGACCAGCGAGTAAGCGGTTGCGATACCGCCCCGTTTCGCCAGCCATTCTCAAGCAACCGAGCCACCCTCAAGCAACCCATCGGCGCGCCCGCGCCAGGAGAGAATCAGAAGCATGACCTCACTGACAGACATGGTCGACTACGAAGTTCGCGGCGGCGTCGCCCTGCTCGTGATCGACAACCCACCCGTCAACGCGCTCAGCCACGGCGTCCGAGCCGGGATGGTCGAGGGCCTGGCGAAGGCAGAGGCCGACGAGGACGTGGTCGCCGTGCTGCTGGTCTGCAAGGGCCGCACCTTCATCGCCGGCGCCGACATCACCGAGTTCGGCAAGCCGATGAAGGCGCCGGGGCTGAACGAAGCGATCGAGGCGATGGAGAATGCCTCCAAGCCGGTCATCGCGGCGATTCACGGCACCGCGCTCGGCGGCGGCCTGGAGACGGCGATGGCTTGCCACTACCGGGTGGGCATAGCCTCCGCCCGCTTTGGCCAGCCCGAGGTGAAGCTCGGCCTCCTGCCCGGCGCCGGCGGCACCCAGCGCCTGCCACGGCTGGTCGGCTACCGGAAGGCACTCGAGATGTGCGCCGTAGGCAACCCGATCGGCGCCAGGGAAGCCCTCGAGGGCGGCCTGATCGACGAGATCACAGGCGACGTGTTCGAGGGCGGCGTCGCCTTCGCCGAGAAGGTGATCGCCGAAGACCGGCCGCTCAAGAAGATCCGCGACCTCGAGGAGAAGGTCAACGAGGCGCGCGCCAACCGGGAGGAGATCTTCGATGGTTTCCGGCGCAAGATCGCCCGGCGTACGCGCGGCTTCGAGGCGCCCGAGGCGAACGTCCGCGCCATCGAGGCGGGGCTCGACATGTCCTTCGACGACGCGCTGGACTACGAGCGCCGCGGGTTCGCGGACCTCATGGCGGGCAAGCAGTCGGTCGCCCAGCGCTACTACTTCTTCGCCGAGCGCGAAGCGGCCAAGGTGCCCGACGTGCCGCGCGACACCCAAATGCGCAAGATCGAGAAGGTCGGCGTCCTCGGCTGCGGCACGATGGGCGGAGGCATTTCGATGAACTTCGCCAACCGCGGCATCGGCGTGACGATCGTCGAGGCCGAGCAAAGCCGCATCGACCACGGCTTCGGCGTCATCCGCAAGAACTACGAGCGCACCGCCAAACGCGGACGGATGACGATGGACCAGGTCGACGAATGCATGGGGCTGCTCAACGGCGTCACCGACCGCGAAGCCCTCGCCGACTGCGACCTGGTGATCGAAGCCGTGTTCGAGAACATGGATCTCAAGAAGGACATCTTCGCGAGCCTGGACCGGATCGTGAAGCCGGGCGCGATTCTGGCCACGAACACGTCGGCACTCGACGTCAACGAGATCGCCGCCGCCACCAGCAGGCCGGAGGACGTGATCGGCATGCACTTCTTCTCGCCGGCCAACATCATGCGCCTGCTCGAGGTGGTGCGCGGCGAGAAGACGGCGAAGGACGTGATCCACACCTCGATGACCTTGTCCAAGCAGATCGGCAAGGTACCGGTGCTGGTCGGCGTCTGCCGCGGCTTCGTCGGCAACCGGATCCTCTTCCAGCGCCAGACGCAGGCGCAGCGGATCATCCAGGAAGGCGCCAAGTACTACGACGTCGACCGCGTCCTGTACGACTTCGGCTTCCCCATGGGCCCGTTCGCCATGAGCGACCTCGCCGGCCTCGACATCGGCTGGAACGAGAAGGAGTCGGCCTCCCGCGACATCCGCGACATCCTGTGCGAATCCGGCCGCCGCGGTCAGAAGAACGGTCGCGGCTACTACGTCTACGACCCGGAGACCCGCGCCTCGGCGCCCGATCCGGAGGTCCTGCAGATCATCAGCGACTTCGGCGCCGGCCAGGGCATCGCCCAGCGCGAGATCGGCGAGGAGGAGATCCTCGAGCGCTGCCTCTACCCGATGGTGAACGAGGGCGCGAAGATCCTCGAGGAGGGGATCGCGATCCGTCCCTCCGACATCGACGTGATCTGGGTCAACGGCTACGGCTGGCCGATCTACCGGGGCGGCCCGATGCACTGGGGCGACAGCGTCGGCCTGGGCAAGATCGTCGACCGGATGCGCGAGTTCGCCGGCGAGAGCGGCGACGACTTCTGGCAGCCGTCAGGGCTGCTGGCGGACCTGGCCGCCCAGGGCAAGAGCTTCAGCGACTGGCGCTCCTGATCGGCGTCGCCGGGCCGGCGGATGGCGGAGGAAGCGAACAGGATCCAGGTCGGACTCACGCCCTGGGTTGACCACCTGGGCGACCAGGCGGCCGCCATCGCGGAACAGGCGGAGTTCGCCGACCGGCTCGGCTTCCACTCGCTCTTCCTGCCGGAGAGCCACTTCACGGGCCCTGCCGCCTGCCCGTCACCCCTGGTCGTTCTCGCCGCCGCCGCGGCGAGAACGACCCGTCTGCGGCTTGGAACGACTTCCTACCTGCTGCCGATTCGCAACGCCTTCCAGGCCGCCGAAGAGGTGGCAGTGCTCGACCGGATCTCGAACGGTCGGGTGATCCTCGGCCTGGGACGCGGTTTCCGCCCGGCGCTGTTCGCCGCCTTCGGAGTGGATCCGCGGACCAAACGCCAGCGCTTCTCCGAGTCCCTCGACCTGATGCGACGGGCCTGGGCCGGCGAAGCGATCGAAGTCGGTGAAGGCGAGGCCCGCACCCGTATCCGCCTGTCCCCGCTGCCGGTGCAGCAACCACACCCTGAACTGTGGGTCGCCGCCTTCGGCCCGCTGGCGCTCAAGCAGGCCGGCGAACTCGGCCTGCCCTACCTGTCGTCGCCGCTCGAGACGATCCAGCGCCTGGAAGCGAACCACAAGGTCCACCGCGATACTCTGCCTGCCGGCGCCCCGCGGCCCATCGTTCCGGTCATGCGCACCGTCTTCGTCTCGAACGACCGCGGGACATGCGACCGTGTCCGCTCCGGTCTGATCGCCCAGGCGGTTCGCATGGCGCGCTCCGGCAGCCGCCTGGTCAGCGAGGAGCAGCTCCTGGAGATCGAGAACTGGGCCCTCGTGGGCGATCTCCCGCAGGTTCGCGACGGCATCGACCGCTACCGCGGGCTGATCGGCATGACCCACCTGATCGCCCGCTGCGGCGTCCCCGATGCCGCCCCTGAAGAGGTGCAGCAGAGTCTCCGGCTTCTGGCAGCGCTCCACGGCTGAGGGGGCGCCGCCCACAAGCCGGCGACCGCCATGCCGACGACGAGCCTTCCGACCACGCCACGCGACACGGACACCGGCAGGGCCCTACGCGCGAGCGGCGAGCCCCGCCGGGCAGCAGCTACTAGGCCTCGCAGGCGTCAGGGAACGCACCGGAGTCGGTGGTTGCCGGCGCCGGACTACCCGCATCCTTGAAGTACTTCTTCATCTGCTTGGTGACCGTGTCCCGAACCACCATGTTGAGGCCGAGGTCGGTCGCCGAGGCGGCATACACCCAGTGATGCTGGTTGACGGCGCAACCGTCCAGCACCTTGAGCAGCACCTCCCAGTTGTTGTAACTGAAGAAGTAGAACAAGCCTGAATCCCGGGTCCGCGGCCTCGCCACCTTGGCCGGGCCCGTCTCCCCGCTCAGGGTCGTCCAACCGACGGTAACCTCGTAGCGGCCGTCCTGCAGGCACATGACGGTCTCGCTTTCGACGCAATCGCCATCGTCCGCTTCGGCCTCCGAGATGAGGGGGACAACGCTATCTGTCTCCGCCTCCGGCTCGGTTGCCATCGGAACCTGTCAACGACATTGATACAGCGGGGTTCTGGATTTACTGAGTCGTCTCTGCAGTCTTGTTGTCGGGCTTGTTGATCCAGACGGCCTGGGGCAGTGGCGTGTGCATCGGTTGGCCGCCGACGAATCGTTCGGGGGAGCTTTCCCAGGCGGCGCTCAGCGTGCGTTGGCGCTGCTCGATCACGGCTTGCGCCCGGCCGTAGTGGACGGTCTCGGGGGTCAGCATGGCGATGCCGGCATGGCGGTGTTCCGTGTTGTACCAGGGGAAGAAGGACCTGCAGTAGTCGGTCGCGGCGTCCTGGTTGGGGAAGCGGCTGGGGAAGTCGGGGTGGTACTTGAGGGTCTTGAACTGTGCTTCGGAGTAGGGGTTGTCGTCGCTGACCCGCGGGCGGCCCAGGGACCGGTTCACGCCGAGGCGGGCGAGCAGTTGGGCGGTACCCTGGCTGGTCATGGGGGCGCCTCGATCGGAATGCAGGATCAGGACATGGGGCTTGACGCCGTGCTTGAGGCAGGTCTCCTCGATGAGCCTTTGGGCGAGCGCGGAGTTCTCGCGGTCGGCGACCATCCAGCCGACCGTGTAGCGGCTGAAGAGGTCAAGCAGGACGTAGAGGTAGTAGTAGGTCCAGGTCTGCGGTCCGAGCAGCCTGGTGATGTCCCACGACCAGACCTGGTTGGGCGCGACAGCGACTAGCTCCGGCTTGGCGTACGACGGATGGACGCGCTGATTGCGGCGGTCCCTCACGGGGTGGTTCGCTTCGAGGATGCGGTACATCGTGCGCTCCGAGCACAGGTAGCGGCCCTCGTCGAGCAGGGTGGCCACCACTTCTCCCGGCGAACGATCGACGAAACGCGGCGACGCAAGCGTGGCCTCGACCCGTTTCCGCTCGATCTGGCTCAGTGCCCGGGCAGGCGTGGGGCGGGGCTGCCGTCGCCCGGGAGCGGGCCTCGCACGACGATAGAAGGTCGATCGCGACACGCCCAGCGCCCGGCACGCCGGCGCGATGCCGACCTGCCGGGCCAGGGACCTTGCCGCCATCAGCAGTCCTTCCCGTCTTCGAGGCTGAATCCCAGCAGCCCTGCAACTTTTCCCTGGACGTCCAGGATCGTGTGCGCGGCGGCGACTTCCCTCTCGAGACGCTTGACCTTCGCTTCCAGCCGCTTCACCTTCGGCATCAGAGGGTTGGCCTCGTTCGGCTTGCGGCCCCGCTTCTTCGGCCTCAGACCGGAAAGCGCGCCCTCTCGCCGCGCCTTGCGCCAGTTGGCCAGATGGGAGCTGTACAGACCCTCTCGCCGCAGCAGCCGACCCACCTCGCCGCGGTCCGTGCATCGGTCCGCTTCCTCCAGAATCCGCAGCCGGTACTCCGCCGTGAACTGCCGCCTGGTCGGTCTCGCCAGCACTTCCGGGTCGGGAACCGCCCCGGCGGGCGCCGCGCCGGCCGCGGGGGCCTCGTCGCTACGCTCCTCAACCCCCGCGGCCGGGAGCTCCGAGCCGCCGCCAAACCTCTGCTCTCGTCTTGACATTGATCCTCCTTGCCAACGTGTGCCCTCCACTATTCAACGGGATGGCCGCTGTGTCACGTACGTTGGCAGAGAGGGCATCGCCTCCGACTCGCCCGCCTGGAGCGGGCCGGCCAACGAGAGAAGGAGGACGGCAGGAACGGCTACGACGCATCGTCGAAACGTGCAACCGAGTCGCTCCACCATCTGCGGTACATCTACATCAAGTCTTGACATCTCATGCTCCTTCGCCAAGGTCCCAGAATCCCGACTTCGCCCATTCAGAGCTTGCAGGGAAACTCTAGTGACCGAAACGATCTCTCGCGCCCCCAAAACTGCGGGATTCCGACGCTCGGCTAGGATGCCGCCTCTAGAATACCGCCTTAGGCACCTGACCAACCCCGAACAAACGGTCGGGCCTCGACTCCGGAGGCCGGCTCCAAGCATCGAGAGGAAGATCCCATGACCATCCGTCACTTCCGAGCCGTCGTTTCGCTCGTAGCCGCCACGATTCTATTCAGCCTCGCCACTCTGCCGACATCGAGTGCGAACGCTGCCGAAAGTGGCGCCCCCGTCGTGAACATCGACACGGGCTCGCTCCGCGGCGAAGTCCTCGACGGGGAGACCGGCTTGACGGTCTACCGCGGCATTCCCTTCGCGGCGGCCCCCGAGGGCGAGCTGCGCTGGAAGGCGCCGCAGGCGCCGGCGAAGTGGAGCGGTGTGCGCGAAGCGACGGAGTTCGGCCCCATCTGTCCGCAGAGCCCGGCCCTGGCCATGATGACGGGCGAGTCGCTGCCGAAGTCCTCAGAAGACTGCCTGTACCTGAATGTCTGGACGGCCGCCGGCGAGAGCGACGACCCGCGGCCGGTCATGGTCTGGATCCACGGCGGAGGCTTGAGCCTGGGATGGAGCCACCAGGCTCAATACGAGGGTTCCGCCTTCGCCGGCAAGGGCGTGGTCCTCGTGTCGATCAACTACCGGCTCGGACCGCTCGGCTACCTGGCACATCCGGCGCTGTCCAAGGCGGGCGGCGGCGAATCCGGCAACTACGGCTTCCTGGACCAGATCGCGGCGCTTATGTGGGTCAACCGGAACATCGCCCAGTTCGGCGGCGACCCGAACAACGTGACGATCTTCGGCGAATCAGCCGGCGGCACGAGCGTTCACGCCTTGATGGCCAGCCCGCAGCCAGCGGGCCTCATCCACCGGGCGATCGCGGAGAGCCCCTGGGTAACCGACACCAACATCCGCCCGTTGCGCGCCGCCAAGGGTCAACTTGCCAGCGCGGAGGACGTGGGAGTCGCGTGGGCCAAGGCGATGCTCGGCGACGAGGCCGAACAGACCGCCAAGGCGCTGCTGGCCCTCGACGCCGGCACGATCATCACCAGGACCGCCCAGGGCGGCGCGCTCGGCGGCTACGAGCCGCACGTCACGTTCGGCACCGCCTTCATGCCCGAGTCCAGTGAGGATCGGTACGCGGCCGGCAAGCAGAACGACGTCCCCCTGATCGCCGGCACGAACCGCAACGAGGGCACGATGTTCATGGCCTTCCAGCCGCTTGCCGAGCGGGCGCAATTCCTCGAGCTGCTCAAGGGGGTCTACGGCGACCACGCCGAAGAGGTCGCGAAGCTCTACCCGTCGTCGAACGCCGACGAACTCAAGGTGCAGCACGACCGCTTCCTCACCGACACCTGGTTCCTGCGCGGCACCCGAAGGATGCTGCTCGGCCAGGCCAAGGTGTCCTCGCCCGCGTTCCAGTACCACTTCACGCGCGTGAACCCCGATAACCCGGCCTGGGGCGCACATCATGCGGCGGAGCTCGGCTACGTCTTCAACACGCTCGAGGGCGACAACTACGACGACACGGATGACGCTCTCGCGGCGCTGATGATCGACTACTGGGTGCAGTTCGCCCGCACGGGCGATCCGAACGGCGGCGGCCGACCGGCGTGGCCGAAGTTCGACCCCGGCAAGCAGGGATACCTGGAATTCGGTGACGAGGTGAAGACCGGCGCCGCGCTGGAGCGGGAGATCAACGACCGCCTGGAAGCAATCCGCGGGCAGTAATCGACAACAACGAACTCACCAGACGACAGACGGGAAGCGGGAATGACGAGCAACCCGCCCCGCCGCTTCCTCGGATGGCAGATGGTCGGGCTAGGCTCGGTCTGCTACGGCTTCGGCATCTCGCCGATGTATTACTGCTGGGGGTTCTTCCTGCCCGAAATGCAGCAGGACCTCGGCATGAACGACACCCAGTCGGGAATGGTGTTCAGCGTCTTCGGCTACATGTACCACCTGCTCGGCCCCGTCGTCGGCATGGTGATGGGCAGGTACGGCATTCGCTCGGCGATGGGGTTCGGCTCCGTCGTCGGCGTGCTGGCCTTCTGGCTGCTGAGCCGCGCGGACTCGTTCGCCGACTGCCTCTTCGCCTACGGCGTCCTGGGTGGTATCGCGATCGGCTTCTCGACGATCGTGCCTGGCCAGACCCTGGCCTCCAACTGGTTCGTCCGTTACCGGTCGCGGGCGATCGGTCTGGTGCTGGTTGGCGGCGCCGTCGTCGGCATCCCGGTGAACGCGTACTTCGCGCCCGGCATTCTCCGGGTCGCCGACTGGCGGACCGGCTGGCTTGTGATTGCCGGTATCTCCGCCGCGGTCGCGGTGATCGCCGTGCTCTTCGTTCGGGGCACTCCGGAAGAGGTCGGCCAGGAACCGGACGGTGGCCCGGCGCGCGGCGAAGCGACCGGCGAAGCGGCCAGCGCAGCGATCAGCGGAACGGCCGGCGCAGCGGACGACGAGAAGAGGGCGGGACCGTCCGGCCGAGGGGAGTGGACCGCGCCGCTCGCCATGCGCACTCCCCAGTTCTACGTCCTCATTGCGCTGTCGATCGCCTACGGCGTGCCTTGGGGCATCATCAGCGTCTACGGCCGCAAGCATTTGGAGGCCCTGGGCTTTACGACCGCCGTCGTCGGCGCGATCCTCGGCGTCCGCGTCGCGGTCAGCCTGCTAGGTCGTCTGAGCGCCTTCGGCGGCGATTTCATGTCGCCCCAGCGCCTGCTCGGCATTGTGCTCCTCATCGAGGGAGCCGGTTGCGCCGGGCTCGTGGCTGCGAACACCGCGCTCGTCGCCTACACGTCCGTTGTACTCGTCGGCCTCGGTTTCGGCTGCGCCTATGTCTGCATTCCGGTCGTGTACTCATCCTTCTACGGGAGGCGCGCCTTCGGCACCATTATCGGCACCCGCTTTGCGATCACCGGCCTGATCGCTCCCGCCGCTCCGACCGTGGCTGGCATCCTCTCCGACTGGTCCGGCTCCCATGCCCTGACCTTCTGGATCATGGCGGCGTTTTGCCTCGCCGGCGCCTTCGTCGCCTTCGGGCTGCGCGCGCCCATGCTCGGGGCACGGCCGATCGCGCCTGTTGGCGCGGGTTCCCTGGGCGGCTAGAGATGCGCGCGTTGAAGCCCGTCAGCCGGCGGCAGCGAGGCTCGTGCGCCAGCGGTGCTCGCCCCAGGAGAGCTTCAGGGCGCCCGCGGCATCGCCCTCCGGGGCCTCGATCTCGATCGTCAGGCTCGTGTTCTCGCCTTCCTCGACCGTGTGCTCGAGCCGCGTCTCGCCGAGGTCATGGGCCGGATCGTGCATCGTGCCCCAGACATCGGGTTCGTGGTTGACGATCAGGGTCCACTGGCCGTCATCGTCGAGACGCAGCCACAGGCTGTAGAGGCCGGCAAAACCGGGAGAGACGTTGCCCGTCGGCACCTCCAGGTCGCCGATCAGCAGGTCAGTACCGGTGCGGAGCTTGATCGCCGCCGCGGTCTGGAACTCGAGCAGACCGCCCTCGTGCTCGCTGAACGAATCCCAATCCACACCGATCTGCGGCAGCTTGCCGGCGTTCACCTCGACGGGAACGCCGTCGATCTCGACCTGATCGATCGAGCGCGTCACGCTGACCAGTGCCGCGAAGCCGACGGTCAGGCCCGAGGCATCGAGTTTCCTTCCCTCGCCCTCCTTCGAGGACTTCTCGATGACCTCGTCCCTGCTCGCGAACTGACCAACGGCCGGGCCCGCGACAACGGCCCCCAGCAACAGCGATAGTGCGGCAGCCGCAGGCAGCCGCCCGCGGAGGAGGGTCACGGCTGGAGCCCCTACTCGCCGCCGGTGCTCTGGTCCGGCGCGATCCCGAGCCGCAGCGACATCTGGTCGACCGGGACGACCGGCGCATAGGCCATGAAGCCGAGCATCATCTCGTCCGTCGTGGCCGTGCCATTGATCACGTTGTCACCTGGGTCGAATCCGCGCTCTTCGCCGCGCCCGGGCGTATTCTCGAACCACATCGAGACCTCGACCCGAGTACCGGCCGGTATCGTCTTCGGCTTCTTGTACTGGTAGGTCGCCTGCCACTCCTGGTCGTAGTTCGGGACGTCGAGCAGGACCTCCGTCGTGCCGTCGGGGTAGAAGGCGTCGTAGCGCACCGCGACCGACCGCAGGTGGGCGTGCGGCCACAGGGCCAGGATGTCCGTCTCCACCGGGAAGACCCGCGCGGCGCCAACCTTCCAGCGGTCGTGGCCGGGCGGAATCTCGAACGTCAGGTTGCCGATCGAATCGAACTTGACCTCGCGCAGTTCGCTCTCGGGAGCATCGGCAAACACGAAGCCGATCTCGGAGCGGTCGGAGAAGCCGCTGCCCTCGCCGGCCTCCTTGTTGTAGTGCAGGGAGAACTCGACCGTCGAACCCGGTTCCAGCTTCATCGCGTAGCCCGGCGCCATCAGGTGACTCTCGGCGCCCAGAGCGATACAACCCAGGGAACTGTTGCTGAACTTGCCCAGCGCCGTCTGGCCGCCCGGCGGCCGGAGGCTGGCGCACATGTGGTGGACCTTGGTGCTGCCGACCTTGAACTCAACGCCCCGCACCCAGACGGGCGCCGGCAGCATCTCCTCGGTCAACGTCGCCTCGAAGTTGATGTTGATGTCGGCAATGTCGTCGGCGACCCAGTACTCCTCCTCCATCGGCACGACCAGGTCAGGGCGGCCAAGCGACCAGCCGCCGGAGTCCTCTTCGACGAACTTCTTCGGCGCCGGGGCGTCCGCCTCGTCGCCGGCGGGCGCACCGCCGCGGGACCAGGCCAGAACGGTCTCGATCTCGCTGTCCGACATCACACGCTCGTGATGGAAGTGACCCTCGGTCGCTTCGGTGGCGAACCAGGGCGGCATCGTGCGGTTCTCGACCGCGCGTGCGATGGAGCGCGCCCAAGGCCGGGTCTGCTGGAACGTCATCAGCGGCATCGGCGCGATCATGCCGCCAATGTTCTCGCCCTCGGGCCGGTGGCAGGTCTGGCAGTTCTCCTGCAGGACCGGCAGCACGTCGGCGTAGAACGTGGGCGTCTCCGCGTCGGCGGCCATGAGAACGGCGCCCGGCAGAGCAACGATGGCCGCGATCATGATGAGGACGGGGCGAGAGGTCGCAATCTTCATGTCTTCCTGTCTCCGGGTTGTGCCGTTCGTGGCGTATGCACACGCCACGAAACGGCTCCTCGTTCGGCTTACCGGCAGCGCCCGCAAGTGTAACCCAGGCGCAGACCTCCTGAGCGGCGCACAGGTATTCTGGCGGACTCACGCTCGCCGAGAACAAACCGGAGATGCCACGATGCCGAAGCCGTTCGTCAGCCCGGCCGCTGCAGTAGCTGCCGCCCTCACCATTCTCGGCGCCTACGCCACGGGCGCAGCGGCCGCCGAAGCCGACCGGAGAGCCCTGTTCGGCGACCTGCACGTACACACGCGCTACTCCTTCGACGCCTTCATCTTCGGCACCCGCAGCACGCCCGACGACGCCTACGAGTTCGCCAAGGGCAAGCCAATCGAACATCCCGGGGGCTTCGAGCTCCAGCTCGACCGGCCGCTCGACTTCCTCGCGGTCACCGACCACGCGAACTACCTTGGCATGCTGGAGGCGATGTCGCAGCCCGACCACCCCCTCTCCAAGCTCGACAGGGCAGCCGACTTCACCCAGGCCCGGACGATCGCCGAGAAGCGACGCGCCCTCCGCAGCGGCGCCTACGTCCGGGAGCACCGGGATCTGGACGTGATCCGCTCGGCCTGGAAACGGACCGTCGAAGCCGCCGAACGCCACAACGACCCCGGCGCCTTCACCGCGTTCCCGGCCTACGAGTACAGCTCCAGGCGCGACGGCGGCAACCTGCACCGCAACGTGATCTTCCGCGGCGACGCCGTGCCGGACTACCCGTACGGCCGCATCGACTCGATCAACCCGGAGGACCTGTGGGCGTGGATGGATGAACTGCGTGCAGAGGGAATCGAGGCCCTGGCCATCCCCCACAACTCGAACGGCTCCGACGGCCACATGTTCCAACTCGTGAACTTCGCCGGCGAGCCGATCGACGCCGCCTACGCCGAGACCCGGATGCGGAACGAACCCCTGGTCGAAATCACCCAGGTCAAGGGCACTTCGGACACCCACCCCTTCCTGTCGCCGAACGACGAATGGGCCGACTTCGAGATCATGCCCTACCGGATCGCGCAGTGGAACAGGTCGAGGCCGCGCGGCTCCTACGTCCGCAACGCCTACCAGCGGGGGCTCAAGCTGCAGGCCGAGCGCGGCGTGAACCCCTACCAGTTCGGTCTGGTCGGCGCCAGCGACACGCACAACGGCGGCGCCTCGCTAGACGAATCGAACTTCGTGGCCAAGGTCGGCGTCCTGGACGCGACAGCGAAGCTGCGCGGCTCGGTGCCGATCACATCGGTCGACGGCGTCACGGCCTACAACGACACGTACTACAAGACCTGGGGCGCTTCCGGCCTGGCTGGCGTCTGGGCGGAGGAGAACACGCGGGACTCGATCTACGAGGCGTTCCGCCGCAAGGAGACCTTCGCCACCAGCGGCCCACGAATCGTCGTGCGCTTCTTCGCCGGCGCCTATCCCGACGACCTGACCGGGCGCGAAGACGCGGTCGAACTGGCCTACGCCGAGGGCGTCCCGATGGGCGGCGAACTGCCCGCCGGCGCCCCCGCCGCGGCTGCGCCCCGGTTCCTCGCCTGGGCGCTCCAGGACCCGCTCGGCACGCCCCTGCAGCGAGTGCAGGTGGTCAAGGGCTGGAGCAAGGCAGGGCAGGCGATGGAGCAGGTGTTCGACGTCGCCTGCGCCGACGGCGGCATGCCCGACCCCGAGACCCACCGCTGCCCGGACAACGGCGCCGAAGTCGATCTGTCCGACTGCAGCATCACGCCGGACAAGGGGGCATCGGAACTGGTCGCCCTCTGGCGGGACCCGGACTACGAAGCCGGGCAGCACGCGTTCTACTACCTCCGGGCGCTGGAGAACCCGACCTGCCGCTGGTCGACCTGGGACGCCGTCAAGGCCGGCGTCGAACCAAGGCCGAGCCTGCAGGCGACGATCCAGGAACGGGCCTGGTCGTCACCGATCTGGATCGGCGGGCCGCCCACCGACTGATGTGTATACTGCCGCCACCTGCCCAAACCCCCCGAAATCTCCCCCCTGAGTGCCGACCTCGATCATGCGCAAGTGTCTGATTCTGCTTGCGCTGACAGTGTTTGTCGGCGTCTGGCCGGTGTTCTCGCAGGGCGATGACGAGGAGGCTTCGCAGGCGCCCGCAACGCTCGGGCAGGCCATCCGCGACGCGGACGTTGCGGTCGGTCTCCGCTACCGGATCGAGCAATCCGACGACGATGCCTTCGGCGCGAGCGCGCTCGCCTCGACCCTGCGCACGACCCTGAAGCTGCAGACGAAGGCCTTCCGCGGCTTCTCCTTCCTGCTCGAGACGGAGGACGTCACCCCCGTCGGCAACGACCGGACGTACCGCAACCTCGGCTACGGCGGACTCGACAACGGCGTCCGCGACCGCCCGGCCATCGCCGATCCGGCGCTCACGGCGATCAACCAGGCGGCGGCGAAGTTGGAGCGCGGGCCGGTCGCGTTCACCCTCGGTCGCACCGAACTCCTGATCGGCGACCAGCGCTTCGTCGGCGCGGTCGGCTGGCGCCAGCATCACCAGGCATTCGACGCCGCCGCCCTGGACGCCTCGCTCGCCGGGGACTGGACGCTGCGCTACGCGTTCCTCGACCGTGTCCACCGCATCACCGGCGCCGAGGAAGCAATGGCCACCCACATGCTCTACGTCTCGGGGCCGGCGGGCTCGGGGAACCTGGCGCTGTTCAGCTACCTGCTGGACTACGAACGGCCCGGCGCGGCGGCGAACTCGACATCCAACTGGGGCGCCAGCTACACCGGCTCGCACGACGCGGGAGCGGCCTCGGTTTTGTTCGAACTCCAGTACGTGGCACAGCAGGACTGGGCGGACCACCCCGGCAGTGTCGACCTCGACTACCAGAAGGCCGGGATCGGTTTCTCGCGCGGCGACGTCAGCGTGCGCGCGGTGCGCGAGGCCCTGGACGGCGACGGCGCCTACGGGTTCCGCACGCCGCTGGCCACACTGCACGGCTTCAACGGCTGGACCGACAAGTTCCTCGGCACGCCGGCCAACGGCCTCGTCGACCTCTACCTGCGCCTGGACCACGCTCTCGACACCTGGAACTGGACCGTGCGCTGGCACCAGTTCCGCTCCGCGGTCGGCAGCATGGACTACGGCGCCGAGATCGATGCGATGGCGGTCTGGAACACCCCATGGAAGCAGGACTTCGGCATCAAGCTGGCGCAGTACAACGCCGACGACTGGAGCACCGACACATTCAAGGTCTGGCTGTGGACGTCCTGGAACGTCAGCCTGCGATCCGCAGGCGGCCGCTGACGTCCACCGCCGCCGCGGCCCCTTCGCGAAGGGCCTCCCAGTCCACCGCCGACAGGACCACTACCGGCGGCGATTTCGCGTAGAGCTCACGCGCCACTGCCGCGCCGAGGGCCAGGATGCCGTCGAGTTCGCGCAGCACGACGGCGGCCGGCGCGGTGCCAAGCCGCACGCCCTCGAGCAGCACCGAACTCGAACTGCTCGATCCCCGGCCGTAGGGCATGACCAGGACGCGGCCCGAGACGCTCTCGCCGCACCGGGGATGGCGTTGGTCGATGATCCGCCCGGTTGTGGGGTCCACCCCGCCCCAGAAGGAGAGCGGCTCTTCCAGGCGCAACACCGAACCCGCGCCGGCGCCGGCGACCAGGACCCGGCTTCGCAGCTCGACGCCGCTCACGGCCACAACTCCGGATCGCGCCGCAGCCGGCCCGCATGAGCCGACCGCACGCACTCAGCCAGACTGCCGAAGACGACGTCGAAGCCGACGTTCCCCGGCGCGTAGTGCGCGAACTTGCCCGAATTCGTCATCAGGACGCCGCCCGGCGCCGTGCGCAGAATCGGCGCCACGACCACGCAGGTGTCGACAACCACGCGCACGCCGTGACCACGGAGCCGCTCAAGGCCCCCGTTCCGCTCGAGAACGTCGAGCGAGATGCGATTGGTGCACACCACGAACTCCACGCTCTTCGAGGGTGGGTAACGCTCGACAAGGGGTTGCAGCTCAGCGAACTCGCGCGGCGAGAAGTGAGGGCTGCCCAACGCCACGACATCGATCCCGAGGTCGTTCGCGCCGCCATCCGGCGCCGCGGCACCCGCCGCCGTCGACAGGCGCCGCAGCCCGGCCCGCAGATCGGCGGCGGTGACCTCGATCCACTCTTCCGCGTCGTGGCCGCCGAGCGCCGCCTCGAGCGTCGGCGCTTCGGGCGTGATCCCGACGGCATGAAAGAGCGCCACCGCGCCCGAAGACGCCGCGGCGGCGCCGAGGGCCTTCAGGCCGTCCTCGTCGGCCCGCTCCAGGCCGAGCAGCACTGGCACACGGTTGGCGCAACGCTCCCCCACCAAGTAGCCGATTGCCGGCAGCAGCCACGACGCCGACGCCAGGCTTCGCGGCAGGGAACGCAGATCGAACACGACCTGGCCCCACCGGTTCTCCTCCAGGTGGAGCCCGACCGCGGGCGCGCGCCCGGTGATCGCGGCGCAGATGTCGATGAAGTCGCCGTAGCGGTGGGTGCGGGCGCCCAGCACCGAGTTCGCGAACACGATCGCGTTGCTCTCGGCCCAGGCGACCTGCTGGCCGAACGCCGGCCGCGGCGTCGTCTGGTAGGGCGCGCAGGTCCAGATCGTCCGGCAGCCCATCTCCTCGTAGCACTCCATCAACCGCAGGGCCTTGGCGCGGCGCTCCGGCGTGCCCGCGAACTCCTCCGGGTGCAGCAGGTCCAGGCCGCCGACGTTCAGCGTCGTCGGCACCCGGACCCGGGCGCCGCCCGCCACCAGCATCTCCGCGAAGTCGACGCCCGAGTCGCCGTGGTAGAGGCAGCCGTCGATGTGGGCGCCCTCGATGTCCAGCAACCGGCGAGCGCCGTAAACCCCGGCCATCGTCACCAGGATGCGCATCGCGGTCGCCGCCGCCTCGCCATGGTCGCCCGCGAGCATGTCGCGGTCGAGGTCGGTCAGTTCGATGGATCCGGGAGTGTCCGGGGCAGGCATCGCCGGTCAGTGTAGCTAGTGTCCGCCAGAAAACCTAGCAAGCCATTGAGTTTGCAGGTCTTTCCGGGGGTTTTGTAGCGGGAAGATGGTCGCCATCGGATAGCCTTTTGGTCGAAATCGGCCAGTTATGGGTCCGTTTCGGGTGATCTTCGGGGAGGTGAGGCGATGCGGGAGGTGCAAAGTCGGCAGTTCAAGGTCGGCCAAGTGCCGATCGGGGAGATTTGGATCGACCCAAAGTCTCGGGACGACATCCCGGCGGTGTTGAAGGGTCTTCAGCACCTCTGGTGCGACGAGGAGTTGCGTGGTCGTCTGTTCGATCTCCTGGACGAGCATGTGTTGCCGGGGACCGACCGGAAGGTTGGTCGTCCAGGCATGGAGTTGTGGCGGATTCTGGTGTTGGGCGTGCTGCAGCAGGGTCTGGGCTGCGACTTCGACCGGCTTCAGGAGTTGGCCAACCAGCACGCGACCGTGCGCGCGTTCCTGGGTCACGGTGAGTTCGGCGACAAGAGCTACTACGAGTACCAGACGGTGGCGGACAACGTGTGTCTGTTGACGCCGGCGCTATTGTCCGAGGTGGGCAGATTGGTGGTGGAAAGCGGCCATGCGGTCGCGCGAAAAAGGCCTGGCGAGCCATTGCGCGGGCGGTGTGACTCGTTCGTGGTCGAGACGGACGTGCATTACCCGACGGACGTGAATCTGCTGTGGGATGCGATGCGGCGCCTTGTGCGGGAGACCGGTCGATCGGCAGGGAGGCACGGCATCGGTGGCTGGCGTCAGTGGCGGCATCAGTCGAGGTTGGTGCGCAGGCTGTTCCACAAGGTACGTGGGACGCGCCGGGCGAAGCGGTTTCCGGCCCGTGTGAGGGCGTACTTGGCGCAGTGCGGCGAGCTGGTGGCGCGGGCGACAACCACTGTCGAGGCGCTGCGGGCTGCGGGGTGTGAAGCGGCCTGTGAATCGATCGAGGGCTTCATCGGCCATGCTCGGCGTCAGATCGACCAGGTCGAGCGCCGGCTGCTTCTGGGCGAGACGATTCCTCATCGGGAGAAGGTCTTTTCGATCTTCGAGCCGCACACGCGATGGGTCTCGAAGGGCAAGGCGGGCACGCCGGTGGAGCTCGGAGTCCCGGTGGCGCTGATCGAGGACCAGTATCGGTTCATCCTTCACCACGAGGTGCTGTGGCACGGCGAGGACGTCGATGCGGCAGTGCCGCTGGTGAGGGCGGCCCAGGAGCGGTTCCCGGACCTGCGGGCGTGCAGCTTCGACCGAGGTTTCCACAGTTCGGAGAACCGCATCCGGCTTGACCAGATTCTTGATCTCAACGTCCTGCCGAAGAAGGGGTATCTGTCTCGCGCCGATCGGGAGCGGGAGAACGGTGAAGCCTTCGCCGCCGCACGGCGTGCGCATCCGGCAGTCGAGTCGGCCATCAACGCTCTGGAGCATCGCGGCCTCGACCGTGTCCGAAGCTGCGGCGCCGATGGCTTCGAGCGCACCGTCGCCCTCTCCGTGCTCGCGGCCAACCTGCATCGCCTCGGCCGCTTGCTGCAGCAGCTCGAACGAAGACGCCAGCGGCGACGACGCGCCGCCTAACGGCGACGCCTTTCCGAAAACCGAATCAGCGCCGAGCACCGGAGGCGCTGCCCTGCCCGACAAACCCTGATTGCGCCTCGTAAACACCAGAACCGCCCTCGCTCCCCACCGCGCGGCTCCGGTCCCGCCAATCATGCGCCAATGAAACGACCCAGAACCCGAGAAAGACGGCGTTTTCTGGCGGACACTAGCTATCGGTACCGCCGCCAAACCCGTCGCAGGCTCCGTGTTTGGCCCCAGCCCCCACCTCTCCAGGAGCTTGCGCCGCGAGTCGCACTGCGTTGCGTTTCAGCAGCGCAAGCTCCTAGACTCACCGATCCGCGAACCACTCGGCGAACACGGAGTGAGCCCGTATGGCGATCGACGCAGCACTGCAGGAACGACTGATGGCGGCGGCGCCCTTCGGCATGGGCGTCGCGGTTCACGCCGACGCTGCTCCCGACCGGATGGCCGTGCTGTCGAAGTACGGCGGCCGCACGCTCGGCGAACTGAACGCGAACGCGAACCGTCTGGCGCGCGTGCTGCGGGCCCACGGCGTCGGCCCCGACGTCGGCGTTGCTCTGCTGTGCCGGAACCGGCCCGAGTTCATCGACACCATCGCCGCCTGCTCGCGCAGCGGCGCCCGGATGACGCCGATCAACTGGCATCTGACGCCGGAGGAAGTCGCCTACATCGCCGCCAACTGCGAGGCCCGGGTACTGATCGCCGACGTGGCCTTTGCTCCGGCCGTCGCCGCGGCCCAGGCGGCCTCGAACCACCTGCGCCTGACGCTCGCGGTCGGCGGCGAGATCGACGGAGCGGAGTCCTACGACGAAGCACTCGCCGCCGAGGACGCCTCGAACATCGAGAACCCGATCCTCGGCGCCCCGATGCTCTACACCTCCGGGACCACCGGTCATCCCAAGGGCGTCTACCGCAAGGCGGACGCGACGCCAGCGCCGTTCCTGCTCGAGGTGCGGGAGTCGGGGGATTTCGAGCCCGATACGGACTGCTCTCTGGTCACCGGGCCGCTCTACCACGCCGCGCCCCTGGGCCTGAATCTCTTGATGCCGATGGGCGCCGGGGTCGGCTCCGTGCTGATGGACAAGTGGGACGCCGAGGAGACGCTCGCCCTGATCGACAAGCACCGCGTGACCCACACCCACATGGTGGCGACGATGTTCCACCGCATGCTGGCCCTGCCGCGGGAGGTTCGGGACAGCTACGACGTCTCCTCGATGCGCTGGCTGGTCCACGGCGCGGCGCCCACACCGGTTCACATCAAGCACCAGATCATCGAGTGGTTCGGCCCCGTGGTCTGGGAGTACTACGCGGCCACCGAGGGCGGCACGTTCTTAATCGACTCGGAGCAATGGCTCAAGAAGCCCGGCAGCGTCGGCCGCACGGTCGAGGGCACGGAGTACAAGGTGCTCGACGACGACGGCGGACCGGCGCCGATTGGAACCACCGGCACCGTGTACTTCCAGGCGGCCGAGAACCGCTTCGAGTACTTCAAGGCCCCCGACAAGACCGCCTCCGCCTACCGCGGCGACTTCTTCACCATGGGCGACATGGGCTACGTCGACGAGGACGGCTACCTGTTCCTGACCGGCCGATCGGCGGAAACGATCATCGCCGGCGGCGTCAACATCTACCCCCAGGAGATCGACGACGTGCTGCAACAGCACCCCGCGGTGTACGAGGTCTGCACCGTCGGCGTGCCGCACGAGGAATGGGGCGAGAGCGTCAAGTCGGTGGTCGAAGTAGGCGTTGGCTACGAAGCGGGCGAACAGCTCGCCGAGGAACTCCTCGCCTGGTGCCGCGAGAACCTCCCCGACTTCAAGCGCCCGCGCTCGATCGACTTCGCCACCGACCTGCCCCGCATGGCCACCGGCAAGATCCAGCGCGGCCTGGTGCGCGCGCCGTACTGGAAGGGCCGCGACCGGGCGATCTGACTTCGGAGGCGCCGGCGACTTGCGGCATCGCCGCTGGCACCGGACACACCCGCCGGCTCGGGTCCGAGGGAGAGGGTCCCAGGTGCCGCTCGCGCTCACTGAGAAAAAAGGAAAGCCTGCACTCGCTTCGGTCGGCTGCGCTCCGGTACGATGTCGGTTCCTGAAAGGTCGGTGGGCGTCGCTTGCCGACAGCCATCTGGGACCCTCTCCCTCGGACCCAAACCGGCTGAATGTCGTCGAAGAGCCGACCGCCGGCCGCCGCGGCGATCGGTACAACAAGGGAGCCTGACTGTCAGTTACCGCGAGTCAGTTCCCGTAGGCGGGTCAAGCAGTACCCGCAAGGCTTGCCGCAGATCATTGATGAACCGCCGAAAGGAGCGGTCCTGACTCGCGCGTTGGAGTTTCATGTGTTCCACAATGTCCTCTGCATACTCAACGCCACCGAAGCTCGGAGTCACACCAGCCTCGACAACTGCATCGATGAGGAATCTCTTGTAACGCCCGCGGTCGTACCTGCGGTCGGGAGCCTGGCATCCAACGCCGAGCACTTCCTTGAACGCGGCGCCATCGAGCAGCAACCAACGTTCGACATGAGGGTCGGGAATCGCCTTGACAACAGGTTGCGGAACATCCTCAGCAAGGGCATCCAGTTCCCGTGCTCTAGCTGCTAGGCCCTTGCGGTTGGCGTCGATTGCGACCACGATCAGGTCCGGTCGCGGTTGCCCTTGCAAACCAAGATCAGCAAGGTATGTGCGAAACTCTGCAACGACGCGGCTATCACCGCCCGTTGCGCTACGCCAGTCCTGACTGACTCGGACCTCTTGCTCTTCGGCAACTCGCGTGACAAGGGCCCCAACTATCTGCTCGTGAGCGAAGTCCTCTCCGAAGAGGGCGACTCCCAACTCACGCATCGAAGTCGCCTCGTAAGAGGCGCTTCGACACTGGAAGGCGGTCGCCTTCGGCCTCCAAGGCGTCGTCAATGTCCGATCGGCGCCCCAGCGGCCCCCAAGTCCAGTCGGAGAACCGCCCGATCCGAGTGCCGTTGGCCGTCCGTTGGGTCACGAACAGGGACTCTTCCGGGAGCAAGTCCGCGAGGAGCGGCGAGTGAGTAGTGACAATGTACTGGGTCTGGCCGACGTGTTCGCGCGTCTTGAGGAGTTCCGCGATCAGTTCTATACGTCGCGGATGCACGCCGTTCTCGGGTTCCTCAAACCCAACTACTGTCGGCTGATCTCCGGCACCCGTCAAAGCTAGAAGTCCAAGTAGCCTCAAAGTGCCCTCCGAAAGCACGCGGGCCGGGATCGACACTCCGTCTTCCCGAAGAGAGAGTTCCACTTCACCGAAGTTGTTGACCTCAACCTCGATGCCGTCTACCTGGGGCACGAGCAAATTCAGCGCCTTCTCGATAGCGTGAAACTGCCTCGGGTTGCCTGTCTTCAGAGTGTTGAGGAACCCGGCCAACTCTTCACCCATGAGACCAATGTGCCGGACTTCCTTGACGGGGTTTAGGGCTCGCATCCGCTCTCGCGGCTCAAAGTAGAAGAACTGCCAGCTCTCGAGCTCTTGTCGCGCCGCCACGACATGAGGGTGGTGAGGTTGATAGTGCGGCATCGAGAGGATGCTGCGATCCAGCAGGCGTTCGTAGTACGTCGGGTGAGCCTGGCCCTCCTGTCGAAGATGAAGCTTCTCACCTTGCCGTTCGATGAACGGCTTCCGGCGACCTGTCGGTTCGCCCCTCGCGTTCAGTGCCGCCAAGTACTCATCGGCCACTCGCAGAATCCCCTGCCGCGGCAACATCTCGACCTCAATGCGATAGCGCAGAGAGCGCTCTCGCACATGCACTGACCGCCGCGGTTCGGGGTTCGAAGTGGCCCCAGAACGTCTCAAGTCCGAGATCTGGCGACTCACCGACTCGGCAACCGCGTCTGAAACGTATAGATCCGCCTCGATCGAAAACCTGGCCCTCTGCTGCGCCAACAGCCCCGGAAGGCCGTTGCGCCCAAGACGAAACGACTCCAGAGGCTTCCCGCGGTAGGGCGCCTCAAACGCTCCCTTGAGCGTGCGACTCGTGGCGAGTTCAGCGAGGAGTTGCAGTGCGTCGAGGAAGTTGCTCTTGCCGGCCGCGTTGGGGCCAAACAGCACCGTCAACGGCTCCAACTCCACGTCGACATCGGACAGGGACTTATACCCCTGGATATGGATCCTCTTCAGCACCGCAGCCTCCTAGAGCAACAGGCATCCTATCCGGCACCGCACCGTCCTTCTCGTCTATGCTCCCGCAGATCCGCCGCCCCGGCGGCGCCAGAAGCCACCAACCCCGGAGGCAGACAATGAAGGCAGTCGTATGCAGTGAGTTCGGTCCCCCCGAGAACCTGACGATCGAGGAGTTGGCCGATCCGGTTCCCGGTCCGGGCGAGGTCGTCGTCGACATCCGCGCGGCGGCGATCACGTTCCCCGACACGCTGATGATCGAGAACCGCTACCAGTTCCCGGGGAAACCGCCCTTCGTCGTCGGCGGTGAGGTGGGCGGCAAGATCGCCGCGGTCGGCCCGGATGTCGACGGCCTCACGGTCGGTGACGACGTGGTCGGCGGCGGCGGCACCGGCGGTTTCGCGGAGCAGGTGCTGCTGTCCGCGTCCCAGGTGCGCAAGCTGCCGCAGGGTCTCGGTCACGCCGAGGCCACCGGCTACGGCTACGCCTACGGCACCGGCCACTACGCTCTGAAGTACCGGGGCGACCTGAAACCCGGCGAAACCCTCCTCGTGCTCGGCGCCGCCGGCGCCGTCGGCCTCGCCGCACTCGAGCTGGGCAAGGTGATGGGCGCGCGCGTGGTCGCCGCCGCCTCGACCGAGGAGAAGCTGGCGCTGTGCCGGCAGCGCGGCGCCGACGAGACGATCAACTACGCCGAGGAGGACCTGAAGGTCCGCGCCAAGGAGCTGACCGGCGGCAAGGGCGTCGATGTCGTCTACGACGCGGTCGGCGGTGAGTACGCGGAAACGGCTTTGCGCGCCACGGCCTGGCGCGGGCGATTCCTGGTCATCGGCTTCACCGCCGGCATTCCGCGGATACCTCTCAACCTCACTCTGCTCAAGGGTTGCGACATCGTCGGGGTGTTCTGGGGCGCCTCCAGGATGCGCGAGCCGGAATTGTTCGAAGCGGCCCGGGTCGAGACGGAGGCTCTCGCCGCCGAGGGCAAGATCAAGCCCTACATCTCGCACCGCTATCCTCTGGAGCAGATTCCGCAGGCGCTGCGGGACATGATGGACCGCAAGATCATCGGCAAGACGGTCATGGAGAACGCGGGTTGGTGACCGGGAGGATCACGACGTGAGGTTCGGCGCGCAGGTCACCTGCTATCGAAACACCTGGGACAGCATCCGCGAAGTGGCGGAGCTGCTCGATGCCGGTCCGTGGGACAGCATCTGGTACGCCGATCACTACCTGCCGCCCCCGGGGCTCAGGGAAGAGGAGCACCTCACGGCCCACGAGGCATTCACGATCGCCGCCGCGACCGCCAGCGTTACGAAAAACCTGAAGATCGGCCACCTGGTGCTGGGGAACACCTACCGCAATCCCGCCCTGGTGGCGAAGATGGCCGGTACCCTGGACCACATCTCCCACGGCCGCTTCGTGCTCGGCATCGGCGCCGCCTGGTTCAAACGCGAGCACGAGGCCTACGGCTGGACGTTCCCGTCGATGAAGGAGCGGCAGGACCGCTTCGAGGAGGCGGTCGAACTGATCCGGGCCCTGTTCCGGTCGAACGGGCCGGTGGACTTCCAGGGCGAGTACTACGACCTCGATTCGGCGCCCCTCTCCCCCGGCTGCTACGCGAACCCGATTCCGATCCTGATCGGCGGCACCGGCGAGAAGCGGACGCTGCGCACTCTGGCGCGCCACGCCGACGTGATGAACCTCGACGGTTGGGCCCGCGGGCCGATGACCAGGGAGTACTTCCAGCACAAGGTCTCGGTGGTCAACCGGCACTGCGAAGAAGCCGGCCGCGACCCGGGCGAGATAAGGCACACCGTGCTCATGCCCACCTTCGTGACCGACGACGCCGCGGCCGCCAAGTCCTTCGTCGACGCCCGCGGGTTGGGTGAGGGAACCGCGGCCGGCACCAAGAGCTACGTCATCGACCGGATCGGCACGATGATCGATGCCGGCGCCCACGAGATCATGATCGGCGGTATCCCGACGCACCGTCTCGATCACTATCAACTGGTCGCGGAAGAGATCCTCACCGCCTTCGATTGAGGCGAATGTCCCGCGAAGACTGCCTCGGCTCCTCCTGGGAACCCGGGTGGCGCGATCCGCGCCCGCATCTGTTCGCCCCGGCGCGCCCTGCCCTCTACCCCGCCGGCCAGGGCGTCCCCAGGTCCTCCTCCGGCACCGGCTGCATCCCGAGGTTCACGAACTTCTGCAGCCGCTTCCCCTCGTAGGTCTCGGTGGTGTAGATGTTGCCCTTGGAGTCGGTCGCGATGCTGTGGACGGCGAAGAACTGGCCGGGCTGGCGGCCGCCGTCGCCGAAGGCGTAGAGCACCTCCATGCTCTCGCGCTCGATCACGTAGACCTTCATGTTCTGACCGTCGGCGAGGTAGAGGAACTTCTGCTCCTCGTCGGGTGAGAAGGCAACGTCCCAGGTCGAGCCCTGGGAAAGGGTCTCGGGAGCGATGAACACTTCGTCGACGTAGGTGCCGTCGGCCTGGAAGACCTGAATGCGGTCCGCCGCGCGGTCGCAGACGTAGAGCAGGCCGTCGGCGGAGATGTCGGCGCAGTGGACCGGGCCGCGGAACTGGGTCGCAGGTGGATCGCCGGGCACGTACTGACCGAGATCCAGTTCGTCGTCGGGCGCTTCCCCGTAGGCGCCCCAGAAGCGCTTGAACTCGCCGGTGTCGGCGTCGATCACGACCACGCGGCGGTTGACGTAGCCGTCGGCGACGTAGATCTCGTTCGCCTCCGGATCGACCGAGAGCTTCGCCACCCGGCCGAAGTTCTCCATGTCGTGGCTGTTGCGCACGAAGGCCGGATCATCCTCGCCGGCACCCTCGTTGACCCGGGCGTTCGCCTTCCCGACTTGCATCAGGAACTGGCCGTCGCGGCTGAACTTGAGCGCGTGGGAGTCGCCGCCTCCGTTGCCGCCGATCCACACGTTGTCCATGTGGTCGACGAGGATGCCGTGATTGGAGGCCGGCCACTCGTACTCGCCGCTCTCGCTGGGACCGCCCCAGTGCCCGACCAGGTTGCCGTCGGGATCGAATTCGAGCACCGGCGGCGCCGGGATGCAGCACTCGGAGAGCGGCGGATCCTGGGCCGCGCCGATCTCGTTGATCGCGCCGAAGACGTTCGGCGTGTTGCGGTGGACGATCCAGACATGGTCCCGGGAGTCGACCGCGACGCCGATCGCGGGACCGAGAATCCAGTGGTTCGGCAGCGGCTTGGGCCAGAACGGGTCGACCTCGAAGCGCGGCGCCGTCGGCCCGTCGCCGGCCGCATCGCCGGCTTCGGCGCCGCCGTAGCCGCCACAGGCGCCGAGAATGAGCGCGAGGGCTGCCGCGCAGCCAGGAGCACAAAGGAGACGGTTCGATGTCATCGTCGGCCCTTCCAATCGTTGGAATCCGTCGTCTTCCGCGGTGTTTCGCGGTTCCTGCTGCACCAGGGAGGTGGCGTGAGTGTACATCCTGGCCGGCTAGCAGCGTGCGCGGCAGAAACTAGGTGCGCCGGCCTCCGGTCGTTCTGCCGCGCTAGGTAACATCCGGCGCCTGCCCAGCTTTCCACACAGATCACGCCTGTTCGGCGCGAGCGGCGCTATCGCCCTGGCTCTGCTGCCCCTTGCCCACGGGCGCGCGGCGGCGCACGAGGTTCCGGGCAGCGTCACCGTCCAGGTGCTCGTCCGCCAGCAAGGCGATCGCCTCCAGGTGCTCGTGCGCGCCCCGCTCGAGGCGATGCAGGAAATGCAGTTCCCGGTCGATGTCCGCGGCATCCTCGACCTCGAGGAGGTCCGGTCGAGCGGCCTCCTGACGGAGTCGGCCAATCGCTGGATCACGCCCAATCTCGACCTGTTCGCCGGCGACGCCAAGCTGCCGGCCGCTACCGTCCGCGCGGTTCGGTTGTCGATCCCTTCCGACCGGTCGTTCGCGAACTTCGACCGCGCCCTGGCGCACATTCGCGGGCCGCCGTTGCCAACGGCGACAACACGGATCGTCTGGAGGCAAGCCCTGCTCGACGTTCTGCTCGAGACGCCGCTCGACACCGTGAACGCGTTGGAACGGCCGCGCTTCTCGATCGATCCCCGCTTCGGGCGGCTCGGCCTGCGCGTCCTCGTCGTCATCCGATACGAATCGCGGGACGGCGACTCACGGGTCTTCCAGCTCGCCGCCGAGCCCGGCCGGGTTCGGCTCGATCCGCACTGGGGGCAGGCCGGGCTCCACTTCGTGGCGATGGGCTTCGAGCACATCCTCGGCGGTCTCGACCATCTGCTGTTCCTGGTCTGCCTGGTGGCGCCTCTCCGCCGCCTGCGGCAACTCGTCCTCGTCGTCACCTCGTTCACGGTCGCCCACTCGATCACCCTGATCGCCTCCGCCGCGGGTCTGGCGCCGCGCGCGCTGTGGTTCCCCACCCTGGTCGAAGTGCTGATCGCCGTGTCGATCGTCTACATGGCGTTCGAGAACATCCTGGGAGTCGGCCAGGAGCGCCGCTGGGCCGCCGCCTTCGGCTTCGGCCTCGTCCACGGCTTCGGCTTCTCCTTCGCGCTCAGCGAATCGCTTCAGTTCGCGGGCTCGCATCTCGTGACCTCGCTGCTCGCCTTCAACGTCGGCGTCGAGCTCGGTCAACTCCTGGTCCTGCTGCTGCTCATTCCGTTGCTGGACTTCGTGTTCCGTCGCCTTCCCAACGAACGGCTCGGGATCATCCTGATCTCCGCCCTGATCGTTCACACTGCCTGGCACTGGACGGGCGAGCGAGGGTCCGATCTGCTGCAGTACCGGCCCGCGGCGCCGTTGCTCGATGCCATCCCCGACAGCGTACTGCCGTGGGTGCTGGTATTGGCCGCGGCCGCAGTACCAACCAGCCAGTGGCTGCGCCGACAGCGGCCGCACACGCCGGCGGGCGGCGGTTCCTTCGAACTAGCGCGACGCAGTGGCACAGCGTCCCCACAAAGAACCAGGAAACTCCTGCGACAACCTTTGTCTGAGCCGGCGCAGGATCCGAAGCGACCCGGATTCAACTCGACCAAGGGGGACAAGCCCCCCTTGGAACCCCCCACAAGGAGGTAAGGAGGTAAAGAGTCAAGGGGTGAGCGTCCGGGCTACACGGAAACCGTTGATGTTGTTGCGGTTACCGGTGGTGAACCAGTTGCGGTTCGCGGAGCGGAGGAGCCCAGAATCGTAGCCCCAGGAACCACCGCGCAAAACGCGTCGGGAGCATTCGCCTTGCTGCCACGCGCCGCCGTTCGACGGCGCCCCGTTGTAGCTTCCGTTCCAGCAGTCCTCCACCCACTCGAAAACGTTCCCGTGCATGTCGTGAAGGCCGAAGCCATTCGCCGAGAACGAGCCCACCGGCGCTGTCTGCGAATCGTCCCACTGGCTGCCGCAACCATCGCAGTTCGCACGGCCCGAGCCGATCCTGCGGAGGTCGCCATGGTCCGAATCATCTCGATTGCTCTCCTCGCCCACGCTGCGCTCCTGCACGGTCAGCAGCCCCCGGAGACGGAGGCGCCTGCTGAGGAACCTTCGCCCCGCGCGATCTACGCCGCGGCCGTTGCCGCCGAAAAGGCGACCCGTGCGGCGGCGACTCGAGACGCCGAGGCGGACTACGAACGCGTGGCCGCAGCCGTCCGTTCCGCCAGCGCGTCGCTCACCGAGGACGCCCGCCGCCGCCTCGAAACGAGCGGTCCTTCGGTGGCCGCGCGCCAGAAGCGCGCCGCGGCCCTTGTCGATATCGAGGCGAACCACGATCACGCCATCGAAGCCGCGGCAAGGGACTACACTCCGGCGGCCGAGGCCATTCTCAACACGGTCGGCGATGCCGTCGCTTCCGTCCGCACGGAGCTGGAAATCTACGAGGCCGTCATGACCGTCGCGGCCGAAGCGCTGGATTCACGGCAGAGTGCTGCCAGCGGCTCTGCGCGTGAGCAGCAGGCGAGCGAGTCGAACTACCGAACGGCGTCAGCCGCCCTGGAGGAGGCGCAGCGCACTCTAGACGCCGCCCGGGAGGCGTACGCTCGAATTTCAAAGAGGGAGCCTGACTTCGATTCGTACAAAACGAGCACGGTGGGCGCACTCCTCGCAGGATTGACCGCGGGCATAGCGGAAGCTGCCGGCGATCGGGCCACCTCCCGCCAGATACAGGAAAGTGAGGCGGCCAACCGGAACCAGGCCTCCTCCTCCTGGGAAGCTGCATACGCGGCCTGGGAAGCAAATCTGGCTGAGGCGAATTCCGCCGTGAAAGCGGCCGAGGAGGCGCAGGACGCCGCGTTCGAACGGGCGGGGCGGGCACACGGGCGCTACAACAGCGCCGCGGAGTCGGGGGACGCCGCATCCGGGGAACACGCTGCCGCGCTCGACGCCCGCGAGGCCGCGAAGTTCGATGCGGCCATGGTCTCGAGCGTGCTCGACTGGACCGAATTCGAGGCTGTCGAGGTCGTGCTGAGGAACACGGCAGTTTCCGTCGTGGCCGAACTCGATACCGAGGCCCTGAACACGGTCACTTCCGCCGGCGCCGCGGATGCGCTGAGGGCCGCGCTGGATCGATATGCCGACCTCAGACCGGCGGCGCTCGACGCGGCGCTGGCCGTAATCGAAACGGAGCGAACGACGACTCTGGAGGCCGCGCGGGCTGGCTTGAAGGACAGATACGACGGCGAGGTCCCGAGCAAGGCCCGGGAACTCGAAGCTGCCTGCACCGAGGCCCAGGCCGGCTATGAGCAAGCTCTCGAGCGGGCCTATCGGGCGCTGGACACCGCCCTGCTGCCTTCCAGAGCCTCGGACCGAACAAGAGGAACCGACCCAGGAACCGGGCTTCCCTCCAAACGGCGCTCGCCAGACACGCTTCCGCTGCGGACACGGCGAGAGCAGTACGTGGCGGCGCCATCGCCGGACGCATTCCCGAGGCCGGCGCACTCGTTTCCGCCGTCACGACCGAACTGGCTGCTGCGGCGCCTGCGAACTCCCTCGCAACAGCCGTCGGAAGCGCTCTCGCTGCGGGTGGAGACGCCGCCACCGCAATCGGCGAATACCGGGAACATCGCCGCCACGCCGACATCGTCTTCCGAGCGGCGATTCTGGGGGAGTACCGGGCCAGGCTCGAGATGGCCGTCCCGGAGCGTGTTGCCGAAGGCATGCAGAGTGCCGTGGAGGAGGCCGAGCAGAGAGCCGAGTCGGCCCGGAAACAGTTGGTCGACCAGATTCCCCACCTCGTAGACCGCGCCGAGGCGCTGCGGCAGTTGGAGGGCGATGTCCGGGACGGCCTCTTCCGTGTGGCTCGATCCGGCTCGGCGGTTGCCGCGTCGGTGGAGTCGACGCTGAACAGGTAGGTAGTCGGGACTGAGGTGAACCCGGTCGGCTCACCGTGGCGAACTTGCCGGGCGGCGTTGATGGGCAGCGTCTGCTGTACACTGCACACGTTGCAACAACCCTTCCCCCCGGTGACCCAGGGAGTCCGAAATCAATGCCCAAGGTGAAGATCACGAGCCAAGGCACCAAATACGTCGATATCGACGAGTTGAGGAAGAACTCGGTAGTCGAGGAGACACTGAGGTTCGCAGCAGAGACGTTCCATCGCCTGCCTGGGCCACGCGAAGCGAGCGAAGTTCCCGCGATGGGAGGCGCCGACCCCATCCCACACCGACCGGCACCTCCTTCTCGAGAGCGCGTGGAGTAAGGGCCATCGAAGTTGCGCCGGCCCTTTTGGGGCTCCTTTGGGCAACAAAGACTGATTCGTGTCCCTTGAACTCTTCGTCCCGGCCTTGGCCGGGTACCTCTTGCTGCGCTACTCGAACTTCACTTGGTTCGGCTTGCTTCGGGAGTCGGGACACCACCTCGTCTTTCATTCCGTCCTTGTCGGCCTCGCTCTCTACGCAGCGGGCTGGATCATCGCGGGCGAGTTCGGTATGCCGAGCTTCCTGGAGGCTTCGGATGACGATGTCCGAGGCCGATTCGAAATCGGCTCTCCCGGTCTCTGGACGCTCGCAATCGCAGCCGTACTGGCCCCTGTGTCTAACCTCGTGTACCGGCGAGACCGTGCTGAGGCGCGCGCAGCGCACAAGAGCGGTGATTTCCTGGCCCGTCTCATAGACCGGGCCAGTCGGGCCGGCCGAACCCTCGAGATCACTCTACGCGACGGCAAGACCTACATCGGGTATGTCACCGAGAGCCGTATCCGCAAACACGGAGCGGAGGGGGGCGCCCTTGTTCTTGTGCCAGTGCTGAGCGGCTACAGGACGCCGGATACACATGAGTTGGTGCTCACAACCGGATACGCGCCACTCCTGGCCAGTAGCTCTAAATATTGGACCGAGTTGGAGATAGCTGTTCCTCGGTCGGAGGTCCGCCGGGCGCGCCTGTTCGACATCAAGTTGTACGGGGAAGGCGCCGCCGAGTTCCGACTCCGCCCGGAGGAAACGTAGGGGGCCGATAGGCGTCCCACGGAGGACCGCCCAAGGCCGGAGCCGGCCCCGCGGCCATCGAGTTCGGATGGGGCAGTCTCGACCCGCACAGGGCGTAGGCGCCGTCCGACTTCACAGCACTCGGCGTACTGCTGGGATCCTCCCCTTCGGCCCCGACGCTGAGCCTATCAGCCCGTGGCAGAAGTGGCTTCGTGGCCCGAGGAGGCGGACCAGTCAGATGTGTGGTTCTACAGGGGACCAGCGGCGGCGGTAGATGTTGGATAGCAAGTGGATCGGGTTTGCGGGCCGGCTCAGGAAGATCCGCCGGTATAGCGCGACGAGTCGCGGCCAGACCCCTCCATGTTGACCGGCGAGGGCGTTGCGGGCTGCCGAAGCGCGGCCCTGGAGGCTCCGCGGCGTGCCGACTCCCACAAGCTCGCGCATCAGGAGCCCGAGGTTGCAGCCGCAGGCATGAATGTAGACGCGCTTGAGGACGTTCGAGCGACCGCGCAGGTGCAGCCGCCGCATGCCGCCGGTCTCGTACTGGTGAGCGAAAGGCCGTTCAAGCCGTTCCCCTCGCTGGCGCTGCATCCGCTTGCCCCGATTCCCCCGGATCCGCCGACGGTTCGCGTACACGATGGCCTGCAGGTCCTTCTTGCCCTTCCAACGACGACGACCACGGTCCGGCTCCGCGATGTAGCTGCGAAGGCCCAACTCGTCGATGGAGGCGAGAACGGCGTTGCTGTGGTAGCCCTTGTCGGCAACGATCTCCTGGATCGCGGCATCGTCCCCGATCGCCGATTCCACCTGCTCGAAGGTCTCCTCCAGCGTCTCGCCGAACGACTCCGTGTCCCCCTTCGATCCGCCCTGAATCGTCACTCCCAGGATCGTCCCGGACAAAAGGTCCACCGCCTGCTCCGCCTTGTACGCGAAGTGCGTGCGGCCGTCCTTCATCTTCGTGATCTCCGCGTCCGGGTCGTGCGGATTCGCCCACTCCGCGTTCGACAGCTTCTTCTTGCGCTTGCGGTCGAAACCGACCAACTCGGTCCGCGTCGGCGTCTCCACGCCCGACGCCTCCGCCAAACCCCGCACGAACTCGTCGTAGTCCTCCCCACTGTCAAGACGCACGATGCTCCGCAACGCCGCGTTCGCCTCCAGAGTCGTCGCGTCCATGCCCACCGTCTTGCCCGACACCAGACCCGACTCCGCCAGACGACCAAGCACCCACGAGAACACTCTGCTGTGAGTCTCCACGTCGACCAGCCGACGCGTACGCGAAATGGTCGAATGATCCGGCGCCGACTCGGTCACGCCCAACCCCAGGAACCGACGAATGCTCAGAGAGTCCTGAGCACGCCACGCCATCCCCCGCTCCGAGTCCAGACCCTCGAAGTAACCCAACAGCAGCAGACGAAAGTACCGGCCCGGACTAAGACTCGGACGGCCCATCCGCTCCGCATAGAACTGCGCGCACGCCGACTCCACCAACTCGTCGAAACCGCCGGCTTCCAGAATGCCGTTCAACCGCTCATAGAACGGGTGACCAGCGCTGCGAGGAAGATCCGCTCCCGCCACCCAAAGCGGCTCCTGACTACCACTGCGATCCGTCTTGCCCATAGCCATGACTGCATTCTATCGCAACCGCGCCGAATCGACTTCCACCACGGGCTGCTAGACCGACCTCGCCAATTCCCCGCTACCTCACCGCGTCGGCGAGCGCCGCCACAACCGCCGAGCGGTGCTGACCCCACTCGCGGCTGGTCGCGTCGGGCCAGGCGCTGTGAGTAACGATCACGGTGTTCGTGGCCGGGTTGATCCACAGCAACTGGCCGAAGATACCCCGCCCGGCGTAGCCCGCGCCTTGGTTCAGCCACCACAGGAAGCCGTAGCCGTCGAAACCGGCACTGGGGCTGGTCGAGTCCGCCATCCAGCCCTCAGGCAGCACCCGCGTGCCGTCACGCAGCACACCGCCCTTCATCGCGAAGATGCCGATCCGGGCGTAGTCGCGAAGCGTCGCGCTGATACAGCAGCCGCCGAGTTCGCCGCCGCCGGGTTCGTGAATCACCCAGTTCGCGTCCGCCTCCATGCCGAACGGCCCCCAGATCTTGTGCTCCAGGTAAGTCGAGAGGTTGTTGCCGATCACCGCGCGCAGCACGGCGCCCGCCATGTTCGTCTCCCCGGTGTTGTAGTGGAACACCTCACCCGCGGCATGCTCCCGCTCGAGTGTCGCCATGTACCGGGCCTGCTCGACCAGGGGAGACGGCAGCGTCGCGACGTCGGACTCCGGGTCCGCGTAGTCCTCGTTCCACCTGACGCCGGAGGCCATCTGCAGCACGTTGCGGATCGACACGCCGTCGTAGCCGCCGCCCGCCAGCAGGGGCAGGTACTTCGTCACCGGCTCGTCGACGCTGTCGAGGTAGCCATCGGCGATCGCGGCGCCGTACAGCATCGAGACGACGGACTTGGCGATCGAGAACGAGATCCAGCGGCTGTTCTCGTCGTTGCCCAGGCCGTAGCGCTCGAAGAGCACCTCGTCGTCCTTGACCACCAGGAGGCCTGCGATCCGACGGTCCCGGATGTAGTCCTCGACGGTGAAGGTCTCGCCCTCGACTTCGTAAGCGACCGACGACAGATCCCGCGGCGCCGGCGTCAGCGGATAGGGATCGTCGGAGGCCTTGAACCACCTCGCGTTGCTGATCTGGTCGATGTTCCGGTAGCCCGCGACCTGCTGCTCGGGGTTCCAGAACAGCACTTCGCCCACCGGCCCGAAGTTCTCGGCGTCCGGATTGACCGCTTCGGCGGCCGCAGCGGACTCGGTCTCCGCGGCAGGGCCGGCGCAGGCAGCGAGCGCCAGCACCAGGGCGACGGCCGCGCCGCCTGCCGGCCAGCCAGTCGACACAGGTGAACTCAAGAACGGAACTTCTCTTCTTCGCGGCATTGCATTCTCCCTTGTTTCGGAACTCACCGATCGTAGCGTCTCGACCGCGGCGCGGTAGGCTGCCGAGTCCGAGTCTCCGATGACCGACACGAGTTCCCCGACCGAACCCGCACTCGTCCAGAACGCCTCGATCCACTCCGTCGAAGGCGACGACGCGGCCCGTACCCTGTTCGAAGCCCGCGGCTGGACCGACGGGCTGCCGATCGTCCTGACGACGCCGGAGCGGGTGGCGGACGCCCTCGAAGCGGCAGTGTTGGAGCCGGCGCAGGTGCTGGGCATCGAGACGGTCCGCGGGCGGGCGATCACCGCCGAGAAGGCGGCGATCAATGCGGTGATGGCTGGCTGTCGGCCGCGCGACTTCGCCGTCGTCGCCGCGGCGGTCGAGGCGATGTGCGATCCGGCGTTCCTGCTTCACGGCTCGACCTCGAGCACCGGCGGTTGCGCGCTGCTCGTCATCGTCAACGGCCCGATCCGCCGGGAACTCGGCATGGCCGGCGCCTTCAACGTGCTGGGCGGCGCCGACCGGGCATCCCTCGCGATCGGGCGGGCGCTGCGGCTCATCCTCCGCAACCTGCTCGGCGTCCGGCCCGGAGAACTCGACCGCTCGACGCTGGGACATCCCGGCAAGTTCAGCTACTGCCTGGCCGAGGACGAGGAAGGCTCACCGTGGCCCTCGCTGGCAACCGAGCGCGGCGCGCCTGCCGGCAGTTCGACCGTTACCGTGTTCGCCGCCGGCGCTCCTCGGCAGGTGATGAACGAGTGGACGACCCAGCCAGAGGCGATCCTCGACACGATCGCTGCCGAGATGCGCGCCAACCTGCTCCACTACTCGATCTGGGCCGGCAACCACTGCCTCGTCCTGCCGCCGCAACTGCGCGATCGTCTGGCCGAGGCCGGGTGGTCCAAGGCGGACATCCAGAGTTACCTGCACCGCGCGGCGCGGGTGCGGCGCGGCGACTGGGAACGGGTCGGCAAAGCCTCCGTCGTCACCGACGCGAACCGGGATCAGGAGTACAAGGCGCTGCAGTCGCCCGACGATCTGCTGATCGTCGCCGCCGGAGGCCCGGCAGGCGGCTTCGCGGCCGTCATACCGCCGTGGTTCGGCAACAAGTCGCGGGCGGTGACGGCGGGTGTCGGTTTCTGCCTGGAGTGCTGACGGCTGCAGGACCGGCGACGCGCGCGTTCCCCTGAGGAGTGCGCGCCTTCAGTTGCTACAGGCCGTGTCGAAAAGCGCGTCCAGCGCCGCCGCCGACACGACGCCGCGGTAACGCGCACAGACCTCGCCGCCCTCCAGCCGGGCAAGGAAGACGGCGTCCTTGCGGTCCTCGGCCTCGCCGTCCGAGTTGGCGAGCGTTCGCCACCCGTCGGCGCCCTCCTCGACGATCAGGAACGAACCGTGCCGGTCAGCCGGTACGTCGCCGCGCAGACTGCGCACCACGAATCGGCGGATCATCTCCGGGGCCCCGTCGAGCACGATCACCGTGTAGACGGACCACTGGGTGGCCTGCGGATCTCCGTCCAGTGCGCTGCGCCAGGCCCGCGCACTGCCGTTCGCCGCGCGGTGAAAGCTCATCACCAGCAGGCTGCGCGGAGCGAGCCCTTCCGGCGCCGCCACTTCGCGCCCGTCCAGGGTCACCGCCCGGGGGGCGCCGGGCGCCTCCGCTGAAGGGTCGTCGCCAAGCGCCGCAGCGGGGACAGCGGCCAGCAATGCGCCGAGCAGGAAGGCAGCCGCGCCGAGCCGCATCACTCCGCACTCCGGAACCGCATGACCCTGTATTGCTTGATCCGAGCGAAGTGCTCCGGGTCGATCAGCCGGTCGAGCCGATCCAAACGGCCGGTGAGAGGCCGCGCCAATCGCCAGCCGGCGCCGGCCAACCGCGGGAACCGCCGCGTGGAGGCCTCACGCAGCAGGCTCACGGCGCCGCGGCCGAAGCGGTCGAGCATCGCCCGCGCAAGCTGCAGCATTGGAAGGACGGATTCGGTCACGTCCTCGTCGATATCGAGAACGAGCCCGCTGGCCTCGGCCCGAGCCAGGAACTCGTCCAGCGGGTGGCCGCTCTTCGACCCCTCGCTGCCGTCCGGGCAGGTGACGAAGTAGTCGCACAGCAGAAGGTGGCCACCCGGCGCCAGCGACCGCTGGACAGCCTCGAACAGCTCCTCCAGCCACACGTATTGCGCCGACTCGCAGAGGAACAGGAGGTCGTAGCGCCGATCCGGTTCGAACTCCTGGAAGCGGCCCAGGTGGAAGCGCCGATCCGGCAGCCGCGACCTGAACAGCTCGCCGTGGTACGGATCGGGCGACAGACCCTCGACGTCGTAGCCCAGCGCCGCCAGCCGTTCCGTGATCACAGCGGTGCCACAGCCGACATCGAGCACCGAGGACACGCCCGGCGGCAGCAGCTCGAACAGGCGTCCAACCAGGCGCTCCTGGGCTCGGCGCAGCCCGACCAGGTCCAGCGGGTCGCCGGCGCTCCAGATGCCGAAGTTCAGGTACTCCAGCCCCACGATCCGGTGCAGGAACTGGAGCGCGACGCTGGTCTTGACCTGACGCGGGCTGCTGCTGTCCGCCGCCTGACGGAACAACTGCCGGCCCTGCGGCGCGGCCAACCAGGGGCGTGCCGCCTTCGGCGCCGAATCGGCGTCAGGAGGTGCGCTCGGACGCGGCGACGGTGGCACGATGCGCAGACTCACAGGTTGGCGAGTCTACAGTTCCGGCGTCACACCGCGAACGCGATAGGTTCAAGAGCGGTCGGACAGCGTCCACGCGTCCGCCTGTCCAACGCACAAAGGAGGAACGATGAAGTTGCTGCCCCTACTCCCCATCCTTCTCGCCATTGCGATCGTCTCCGGACTCCCCGCTCTGGCAGCGGATCACCCGCTCGACCCCCTGAGCGACGACGAGATCTGGAGCACCCTCGTCCTGCTGCGCGATGCCGGGCACATGAACAAGGACACGAAGTTCTCCCAGTTGACGTTGAAGGAACCCGCCAAGCAGGACGTCCTGGCCTGGCGGCCCGGTGAACCGATGCCGCGCAGGGCGTACGCGCTCCTGCGCCAGGAGAAGGACACCTTCGAGGCGGTCGTCGATCTGACCGACGAACGCGTCGTTTCCTGGCAACCGCTTGAGGGGGCCGAGCCCAACTGGCACGGGGGCGAGTACGACTCGCTTACCGACAAGGTACTCGAGCACCCGGACTTCCTCGCCGCCCTCGAGGCCCGCGGTATCACCGACCTCACCTTCATCGACTGCGGCGCCGGACCTCGCGGCTACTTCGGCACCGAGCAGGAACAGGGCCGGCGCATCGCCCACGTGAGCTGCGGCGAGCCCGACGGCGTCAAGCAGCACGAGATCGAGGGTCTGGTTGCGGTCGTGGACCTCGAATCCGAGGAGGTGCTCCGCATCGTCGACGAGGGCGCCGGCCGGATTCCCGCGGTGGAGACCGATTTTCGAGAGGCGCTGGGTGAAGAGCGGGAGATGCCGGGGCCGATCGAGATTCGGCAGCCGCAAGGGCCTGGATTCGAGATCGACGGCTACCAGGTGAGCTGGCAGAACTGGAGCTTCCATCTGCGGCCCGACCAGCGCACCGGCATGGTGCTGTCCCTCGTGAACTACCGGCAGTCCCCTGAGGCGGAGCCCCGTTCGGTGCTCTACCAGGGCCACCTGTCCGAGATCTTCGTGCCCTACATGGACCCGAGGTTCAACTGGTACACCCTGAACTTCATCGATGCCGGCGAGTTCGTCGCCGGCGGTCTGGGCAAGCCGCTGATGCGAGGCGACGACTGCCCCGATCACGCCGTCTACGTCGACTCGACCAAGACCGGCGCCAACGGCTATCCGCGCACCGTGCCCGGGACGATCTGCCTTTATGAGCGCGAAACCGGCGACCCCTCGTGGCGCCACTGGTCCTCCGAGGGCCCCGAAAGCCGCAAGAGCCGGGACCTGGTGGTCAGGCTGGGAGGGGTCGTCGGCAACTACGACTACCTCGTCGACTGGATCTTCCGCCTGGACGGCTCGATCGAGGTCCGGGTCGGCGCCACCGGCATCCTCGCGTACGAGACGACTGCCGCCTCCTCGGCGATACAGCCGACACCGACCGCCGGACCGGCGAACGCGGCCGCGGCCGACGCCCTGCTCACCCGTGCGAACGCCGACGCCTATGGGCGCTTCGTTCAGGAGAACATCGTCGCCGTGAACCATGACCACTACTTCAGCTTCCGGCTCGACCTCGATGTCGACGGCGTCGACAACCGGTTCGTTGCCGACCGCCTGGTCGCCCGCACTCTTCCCGCCGACCACCCCCGGCGCAGCCTGTGGGTCCAGGAACCGGAAATCCCCTCGAGCGAGCACGACGCCCGCCTGAACATGGACCTGAACCAGCCCACGCTGTGGCGGGTGCAGAACACCAGCCGCACAAACGCCGTCGGCTACCCGACCAGCTACCAGGTGATGCCCGGTCGAAACACGAACACGCTGCTGTCCGCCGACGACTATCCGCGCCGCCGGGCAGGCTTCATCGACCATCATCTCTGGGTGACCCCACAGCGGGACGACGAGCGATTCGCCGCCGGCGACCACCCGACCCTCAGCGAGCCCGGCATGGGTCTGCCCGAGTGGACGGCCGCCGACCGGCCGATCCAGAACACGGACATCGTGTTGTGGCACACCGTCGGCATGCACCACGTGCCGCGGGCCGAGGACTGGCCGGTCATGCCCACCCTCTGGCACGGCTTCGAGCTCCGGCCGTTCGACTTCTTCGACCGCAACCCGGCGCTCGATCTGCCCTGACCCCGCCGCCTTCGCCGGCCAACCGCCACCCGCTTGCTTGCGGGTCGCTAGACTGTGGGCTTAGCTCAAGAGAAGGCCCACGCAGAACACTCCGCCGCCCTGCGCGGCGAAGGGAGCAACGATGCGCAGACCGACCCTCCGTCTTACTCTCTCGGTTCTCCTGGCGGCAGCCATGCCCGCCGCGGCCGCGGACCACCCCCTCGACCCGCTCAGCTACCAGGAAATCTGGCGGGCGCTCGAGATCCTCCACGAAGCCGGGCGCCTGGATGCGGAGACGACCTTCTCCCAACTCACGCTCCAGGAACCCGCCAAGCACGCGGTACGGGCCTGGCGTGAGGGCGACGACGTACCGCGAGCCGCCTACGCGCTCGTGCGGCAGGGGAAGGAGTCCTTCGAGGCGACGATCGACCTTGCGGCCGGCAAGGTCGCGTCATGGGAGCAGCTCACCGGCGCTCAGCCGAACTGGAGCCTCCCCGAGTTCGGCGCCGTGGTCGACAAGGCGCTCGAACATCCCGACTTCATCGCCGGCCTCGAGCAGCGAGGCATCACCGACACGACATTCCTGGATTGCAGCGCCATCCCGCCCGGCTACTTCGGCACTGAGGAAGAGAAGGGGCGCCGGCTGGGACACGTCCGGTGCTCCGAACCGCGGGGCGCCCGGAACAGTTGGGCGCGGCAGGTCGAGGGGCTGACGGCCGTGGTCGACCTGGACAGCGGCGAGGTGCTCAAGGTCGTCGACGACGGCGTGGCCCCGATGCCAAGCGTGGACGCCGACTTCGACCGGACCACGCTCGACGTTCCGAGGGAGATCCCGGGACCGTTCGATGTCGACCGCCCGGAAGGGGTCGGCTTCGACCTCGACGGCTACCAGGTGAGCTGGCAGAACTGGAGCTTCCACGTCCGGCCCGACCAGCGCACCGGCCTCGTCGTGTCGCTGGTCAACTACCGCGAGAGCCCCGATGCGGCGCCCCGCCCGGTGATGTACCAGGGCAACCTGTCCGAGATCTACGTGCCCTACATGGACCCGGCATTCGCCTGGTACGCACGGAACTTCATCGACGCCGGCGAGTTCAGCTCGGGCGGCCTGGTCAAGCCGCTGCTGCCCGGCCGGGATTGCCCCGATCACGCCGTCTACCTCGACTCGACCCACACCAACGCCCAGGGCAGGCCGGGCACGGTGACCCGGACCACCTGCATCTACGAACGCGAGACCGGCGATCCCTCGTGGCGTCACTACGCCTCTGAGCAGCCGGACAGCCGGGCCAGCCGCGACCTCGTCGTGCGCTCCGGCGCGGTGGTCGGGAACTACGACTACCTGCTCGACTGGATCTTCCGGCAGGACGGTTCGATCGAGGCCAGAGTCGGCGCCACCGGCATCCTCGAGGTCAAGGCGACGAGCGCCGCCTCGGCGATCCAGCCGCAGCCCGCTGCGGGCCCGGTGAACGCCGCGGCCGCGGACGCGCTCCAGGCCGGGGAGCGAGCCGATGCCTACGGTCGCTTCCTGGACCGCAATGTGCTCGGCGTCAACCATGACCACTACTTCAGCTACCGCCTGGACCTCGACATCGACGGCGAGGGCAACCGCTTCGTCGCTGACCGGCTGGTCACCCGGGAGCTGCCCGAAGGCCATCCCCGGCGCAGCATCTGGGTCCAGGAGGCGCACCACGCGAGCACCGAGCAGGACGCCCAACTCGACATCAACCTGGAGCAGCCCGCACTGTGGCGAATCCTGAGTTCGGGCCGGCAGAACGCCGTCGGCTATCCGACCAGCTACCAGCTCCTCCCCGGCCGCAACGCGCGCCACCTGTTCACCGCGGACGACTACTCGCTGCGCAGGGCCGGCTTCATCGACAACCACCTGTGGGTGACTCCCTACGATCCGGATGAGCGCTACGCCGCCGGTGACCACCCGACCCTGAGCGAGCCGGGCATGGGTCTGCCCGAATGGACAGAGGCGGACCGGCCGATCCAGGACCGGGACATCGTGCTCTGGCACACGATCGGCATGCACCACCTGCCGCGGGCCGAGGACTGGCCCGTGATGCCGGTCATGTGGCACGGGTTCGAACTGCGCCCGTTCGACTTCTTCGACCGCAACCCGGCGCTCGACCTGCCCTGAGCCCGATCCTGCCGGCGTTACAGTTCTGTCGCACGCCCTTCCCGAGCCGAACAGGAATGTTCGTTCCGGGCGGCGTATCCGCAGCCTGACCCGGAACCGGTAGCCGCACCCGGTCCTCATCGCCGCCCCCTCAATCCGCCGCTAACACGCGCCTGCGCTCGGGTTAGCGGTCCTTGTGCGATCACGCGCCCGCGCTTCCCGACGGGGCCCAAGCGCCTCCGCGCGCTTGGCACGGTTCTGGATAGAGGAGTGGGGCAAACCTGGACGTCAGTTCCCGAAACCTGACCTCGCCCGCTCTCTTGAGGCAGCGCGGACCGAGATGACCAGCCGGGTAGATCAAACGAAGAGGAGGGATTCGTATGAGCTTCAGAATTCGCGGTCGAACCATCGGTCTGGGTTCGGCCCTGGGACTCACTCTGCTGCTGGCTCTGTTCAGCGCGGCGCCGGCAGCGGCACAGGAAGGCGTGGACAGCGGCGACACGGCCTGGATGCTGACCGCCAGCGCTTTGGTACTGCTAATGACGCCGGGACTGGCGTTCTTCTACGGCGGACTCGTCCGGCGCAAGAATGTCCTCTCGATCCTCATGCAGTGCTTCCTGTGCATGAGCCTGATGACCGTGCTCTGGGTCGTCATCGGCTTCAGCCTGGCCTTCGGCTCCGACGCCTTCGGCGGCGTGATCGGCGGCGGCGACTACTTCCTGCTCGCCAACCTGGGCTACGACGCCTGGGACGGCACCGGCATTCCGGCCCCGCTGTTCATGATCTTCCAGGGCATGTTCGCGGTCATCACGCCGGCCCTGATGATCGGCGCCTTCGCGGAACGGATGAAGTTCAGCGCCATCTGCCTGTTCATGAGCGCCTGGCTGCTGGTGGTCTACGCTCCGGTCTGCCACTGGGTCTGGGGCGGCTCCGAGGGCTTCTTCGGCCTCGGCGGCGACGGCGCCCTCGACTTCGCCGGCGGCACCGTCGTTCACATCAACGCCGGTGTTTCGGCCCTCGTTGCGGCGCTCGTTCTCGGTCGCCGCAAGGGCCATCCGGACCACACCTCGCCTCCGCACAACCTGCCCTTCGCTGTCCTCGGCACCGGCCTGCTCTGGTTCGGATGGTTCGGCTTCAACGCCGGCAGCGCCGTGGCGGCCAACGGCTCGGCAGCCAACGCCTTCGTCGTCACCCAGGTCGCGACCGCGGCAGCGGCTGCCACCTGGGGTCTGATCGATTGGATCCGCGACTCGAAGCCGACGCTGCTCGGTGTCATCACCGGCGCGATCGCCGGTCTGGTTGCGATCACTCCGGCCTCCGGGTCGGTGAACGCGATCGGCTCCATCGGCGTCGGTGTCGGCGCCGCGGTGTTCGCCTACCTGGCGGTGACCTGGCTCAAGTCGAAGCTGGGCTACGACGACTCGCTGGACGTCTTCGGCGTCCACGGCATCGCCGGCATGTGGGGCGCGGTTGCGGCCGGCCTCTGGGCCACGGACGTGGTGCCAGGCAACGACGCGACCGGACTCTTCTACGGCAACCCCGGTCAGGTCCTGATCCAGCTCAAGGCGATCGTCTTCACCATCGTCTGGGCTGCGGTCGTGTCCTTCATTCTGCTCAAGGTCATCGACCTGATCATCGGACTCCGTGTCAGCGATGACGAAGAGCGGATCGGTCTCGACCTCACCGACCACCGCGAAAACGCTTACACCCTGGTCGACTAGGAGGAATGACATGAAGTACATCGTGGCCATCGTTCAGCCCGACCGGATGCAGGAGGTCCTCGATCTCCTGGAAGAGAAGGACATTCACCTGCTGACCGTCTCGAGTGTGATGGGGCGCGGGCGCCAGCGCGGCGTCGGCGAGGTCTATCGCGGCCACAAGGAGGCCGGCGCCCTGCTACGCAAACTCAAGATCGAGATTGCGGTCAACGAGGATTACGTCGACATCGTGGTCGACGCGATCACACGAGGCGCCAAGACGGGCAATGTCGGTGACGGCAAGATCTTCGTCCTGCCGCTCGAGGAAACCATCCGCATTCGCACGGGCGAAACCGGAAACGTCGCGATCGGCTAGCTGCATCGCATCACACGAGACGCGCGCCGCGGGAGCTTGCTGCTCCCCGGCGCGCTTCTCTTTGTGTGAGCTTCGGGCACTCAGCCCGAAAGGCCGTCGAAGAGACGCTGCAGACTGCCCATCCGCTCGGCGATCCGATCCCACGCTCCCTCTTCGTCCGGCAACTGGCCCAGGCTGTGCAGACGTCGCGCGAGGAAGCGGAACTCGCTGGTCTGCCGGGCGGGAATGACCAGGTCCTTGCTGTGGCCGCGGACGATGCGCAGGCAATTGATCACCGCCCGCAGCAGCCGGTAGCCCGCCTCGACCTGCTCGAACTCGTCACGCGAGATGTGGCCGCGGTCGTACAGCGCGTGGACCGCGTCCTGGGTGTTGGTCTGCCGCACTTCCGGATCTTCAGCGCCGGCCGCGATCTGCCGCACCTGCACGAAGTACTCCGCGTCGAGCAGACCACCGGCGCTGAACTTCGCGTTCGTCGTACCGGGCGCCACCAGTTCGGATCGTTGACGGTTCCGCAGGTGCCGGATGCGCGCCAGGTCGTGCGGCCGGGGATCGAACACGTAGTCCCGACGGTGCGCCTCGATGCGGGCGCACAGCTCCGGGTCGCCCGCGACCGCGCGTAGCCGAACCAGCGCCTGACGTTCGTAAGGGTCGGCGCCGCCGCCTGTGCTGTAGTACGAGGAAAACCGCTGAAACGACGCCGCCAGCGGCGAGGATGAGCCCCCGGGACGCAGGCGCCAGTCCAGTTCGAAGATCCCGTCCCGCTTGGCGCGGATCAGCCGCGCCAGCCGCATCGCCGCGCGCTCGTAGAGTTCCCCGGCCCGGATCTGCTCCGACCCATCGGCATCCCAGACGAACATGAGCTCGATATCCGAGGCGTAGCCGAGATCGCGTCCGCCCCACTTGCCGAGCGCGCACAGTGACCACGCCCCGGGCGCCGGTCCACCACCCGCGACCTCGGCCACCGCCTCCTCCACGCCCCGCGTGAGCACCACGTCGGAAAGGGTCGAGAGCTCGGCGCCGAAGTCGCTGAAGTGCTCAATCCTGCGAGTCAGGTGGCGCATGTCGATGCGCCCGATCTCGTCGTCCTTGAACCGGTTGAGGATGGCGTCCGGCGCCTCCTGGCCTTCGAGCGCCGCGTCCAGCCGACGCTCCAGCTCGCCGCTGTCGGCGCCGAAATCGAGGTCGGCCATGTTGGCGAGCAGCGGCATCAGGTTCTCGTGTTGCCGGCGCAGGAACTCTTCCCAGACGTAGGTGCCGGCCCCCAGAACCCGCGCCAGTTCGTCCAGCGACGACGCGAGCGCGTGGGTCGGATCGGCAACCTGTTTGCACGACGCGTCGATCAGCGCCCCGAACTGCCGCAGGGCCAGGTGCGGGTTCGGCGCCACCGCCAGCCGGCGCGCGAACTGCTTCATCAGGGTCACCGTGAGACGCAGATTGTCGACGCCGACCCGGTCCTCGATCTTCCCGCCCCGCCGGGTGGTCACGAACAGGCGATCACGCACCTCGCCCTCCACCGTGTCGAACTCGACCTTGTCGATCCAGTAGTCCCGGGTCGAGAGGACGTTCGCGAACTCGAAGAGGAACATGAAGCTGTCCGGGCTTCGGATCTCGAGAATCGTGCAGTTCTCGTCCGACTCGTTGTCGATGGAGATCGCGATCGGCGGCAGGACCTGATCCGCCTGGGCACCAAGGTCCATCCCGCGCGCCGCCTCCATGACCCGCAGGGTCAGTTCCTCGTTGGCGCGACGCGCCTCGCCCCCTTTGAGGAACGCCAGCAACCGGTTCAGATCGCGCTCGAACTCGGTCCAGGAAAACACCTGAGTCGACCGATCCGGCGCCGGTTGAACCTCGGCCGAGAACACGATCCGGGTCGGGCCCTGCTTTTTTCGCGGGGGCGCCGGCGCCCCGCGCCGCGGGCGCCGGTTCCCGAGCCGCTCCGGCCGGCGCCGCGGGACTCGCCTAGGCCGCCGGTACAGTCCGATGTCGCCGACATCCTGATAGGTGTAGGAACTGCCGCTCAGGATCGACTGTCCGTAGGCCGCGAGCAGGCCGCAGATCTTGGCGAACTCGCCCTGGTAGTCGTTTGCGACCACGGTCACCCGCCGCGTCGAGCCGACGTAGCGCACATCGACCCGGCACAGCCGATCGGAATCGAGTTCGTGGATCATCTCCACGTGGCGCGCCACGTCCTCGACCGGGAAGCTCAGAAAGTAGGCTCTCTCAAGCCGCCTGAAGTGCTCGTCGACGACCTCGGCGGGCAGGGCAGGGCACAACTCGCGCACCTGCTGCTTGCGCTCCAGGAGTTCGATCGTCTCCTCGAAGAACTCGCCGAAGATACGGCGAACCGTGGCCGCCGTCTGCTCGTAGCGACGGCCGAGATCGAGCGTGTCCAGAGGCTGGCGCAGGGCGAAAGCCACGCGCCACTGGAACGTCGCCCACTGCTTCGGGTCCTGCGGCAGTTGGCGCACAGGCAGATCCCGCTCCAACTGAAGCACGTGCTCCACCACCCGCAGAAAGATGTACGCCTCGTGCAACTCATCGTGCTCGTCATCGGTGATGACACGGTGCGACCGGAGCCGCGCCATCGTCTGCAGCGTGTTGGCCGAGCGGAGACTCTTGTTGGCGGCGCCGTGGTAGAGCTGAAGCAGTTGGACGATGAACTCGATGTCGCGGATGCTGCCCGCGCCCAGCTTCACGTTGCCCACGTCCGTGCCCCGGGAACGGAGCGACTTCTCGATCATCTGCTTCATGTCGAAGACCTCGCGCAGCAGGGTCTCCGGCGGCCTCTCCGGGTTGAAGACGAAGCGCCGCGTGCCGTCGATCAGGCTCTTGCCCGCCGCCGCGTCGCCGGCCGCGAAGCGCGCCTTGATCAGCGCCTGGAAGGTCCAGGTCATGCCGTAGCGCTCGTAGAAGCGTAGGTACTGCCCGACCGTGCGCACCAGCGGGCCCATCTTCCCTTCCGGCCGCAAGCGCATGTCGACGCGGAACACGAAGCCGTCCGCCGTATTGTCCGAGATCAGGCGGATCAGTTGAGGCGCCTGCCGCTGCAGCCGGTGCAGAGCCTCCTGGTCGACATCGTCCGAGGCGACGAAGAGGGCGTCGACGTCCGAGCTGTAGTTGACCTCCAGGCCACCCCACTTGCCCATCGCAATGACCGCGAACGGCGCCCGATCAAGCCCCGTCTCCTCAAGGGCTCGCTGAATGCAGACATCCGCGACCTGGGAAATCTTCGCGGTCGTCGTGTCGAAGTCGTCGAGACCGCTGAAGTCGGCAACGGCCACCCGGATCAACTCCCGGTAGCGCAGGAAACGCAGCCAGCGCCGGATGTCCTCGCCCGGCGCCGGGCGAAGTCCCGACATCCGCTCGCGCTGCTCCTCGGCCGACTCCTCCTCGACCGGAAACAGCCCCTCTTCCGCCTCCGGGTGCGCGTCCAGCCACCGCATGTAGGCCGGCGAGTACTCGCCCAGGATGGCGCGCTGGGCCAACGCCTGGGTCTCCCGCGGATCCTCGGCGTCTTCGATGTGCATGGCCTGAAGGGCCTCGATCGCATCTTCAAGGCGGGAGTTCACAGGGGCTCCCACGGACTGACGGCGTCAACGCCCAAGCTGTCGAAGTCCGAGACGTTCCTTGTCGCCACCACCAGCTCGTGCACGGCCGCCGTTCCGGCGATCAGCGCATCCGCCACACTCGCGTTCCGGCCCGAGAGGCGTGCTTGAGCGCGCAGGTTTGCGGCCTGCTGCGCCTCGGGCCAGCCCACAGCAAGGAGCCGGTTCTCATGCTCCGTCACGATGGCCGACAGCGCGTACTCAAGCCCGCGCCGACGGCGGCCCGCAGGAAGCAGACGCAACCCGAAGTCGAGTTCGTACACGACCATGGCCGAGAGCCAAAGGTCGCTCCTGGAGTTCAAGAAGGCCACAACTTGGAGTTCGGGCGCCGGCTTCGCCAACTCCGAGACGACATTCGTGTCGAGGAGGAAGCCTCTCACTCCGAGTTCTCCCAATCCCACTCCTCGGTCTGGAACGGGACTTCGCGCTCCGGCTCATTCTTCCGGTCGGGGAGCTCGAGCTCGACGCCGCGGGGCATGTTCTCGACCAGCCACTGCCCCAGCGGCTTCTGCGGCGTTGAACGTCGGTCCCACTCGCTCTTCGGAACGACGACGAAAGTGTTGCGCCTACCGATCTGCTGCGGCCCTTCCTCCTGCGCGAGACGGAGGATCTCCGACAGGCGCGCCTTGGCCTCGGCGATGGTCCAGGTGCGTTGCGAATCGGTCGGCTCGGCCTTCACGATGCCTCCTCACTTTCCGAACATGGTCCAACATAGACCATGTTGGACCACGAAATCAAGCCGCGGCGACGGCATGACCAATGCGGAGCGTGAGGAGTTGCGCCGGCTGCGGCGCGCCACACATGGCGCTACCTCGCGCCGCCCACCCGAGTGCGCTCAACCCCACGTAACTCCCCATGAGGCGCCTCGACCTGCTGCTGAAGCGTGCCGAAGAACTCATCCGCACCTTCAATCCGGATCACCTCGGCGGCGCGGTGGTGGACCAGCTTGCGGGCCACATCGCCTAGTTCGCCCCGGACCGCCCAGTAGGTCGTGAAGCGGCGCGACGCGGTGCGCTCGAGCGCCCGCCGCAGGGCGCCGTTCCTGCCGTCCTAGTGTCGTGTCACTCGTCAAAAGTCGGATAGAGGCGCTTGAGTTTGACGCGAGCGTCGTCGGTGGTGAAGTGCCAGTTGACCTTGGCTTGGATCCGGTCTCTGGCGGCCTGCCAGGCGCCGACTTCGGCGCGTAGGGTGTCGATGGAGTCGATGCGGCGGTTGAGGCACTGTCGGATCATCACGCTGAGTTCGACCTCGGCGACGTTCAGCCAACTGCCGTGCTTGGGGGTGTAGACGAACTCGAAGCGGTCCCACAGCGCCTTGGCCCGGGCCGGGTCGAAGGTCTCGTAGAGCGCGCCGGGGCGGTGGGTGTTGAGGTTGTCCATCACCAGCGTGATTCGGGTGGCGTCGGGATACTGCCCGGCGATGTCTTCCAGGAAACGCGCCCAGTCGGTCTTGGTCCTGCGCTCGGTGACCTTGGTCAGACGCCGCCCGGCCAGCGGTTCGGTCGCCATGAACACGTTGCAGGCGCCGCAGCGTCGGTACTCGTAGTCTTCGCGGACCTCCCGTCCAGGGGCCGGCGGGATGGGCGCCCGTGTCTCGGCGATCAACTGCCGCGGCGTCTCGTCCATGCACACCACCGGGAAGCTCGCGTCGTAGGGACGCCGATAGACGTCGAGCACCCGCTCCATGTTCGCCGCGAAGTCGGCGTTGCATTGCGGCGGAATCACCCAGCCGACGCGGCGCCACGGTTTGAGAGCGTTTTTTTTAGCACCCGCCGCACCGTCTCGTGCGAGACGCTGTCGATATAGCCGAGCTCCACCGCACGGTCGGCCAACAGACGCAGAGACCACTGCGAACGCCCTTCGGGCGGCTCTCCGCAACTGAGCGCGACCAGCCGCGCCTCGAACTCGCCATCCGCCTTGCGCAGGTACTTCGGACGACGCCCCTGCCGACTGCCGAGCGCCGCCTCCAGACCGTCCTCCACAAACCGCTTCTTCACACGATCCACCCTGCGCGCACTGATCCGCAAGACCCCGGCGATCGTCTCGCCGGTCGGCCGACGCCCGTTGAACTCGCCCTCGTCGCAGTTGAGCAGAACCAACGCGTTGATCACCTTCTGCGACCGATGCGAACCCTTGCGCGCAATCGTCGCCAACGCCTCGCGCTCCTGCGCCTCCAACTCCACCACATACCGCTTCATGCCAGACTCCTTGCCGTCGTCGAACGGCAAGGAGCCTACTACGATTCATGCGACATAGGACGTGTGACTTGACACTAGGAACTAGCGGCGCCGGCCACATCCACCTCAGTGGCCGTGGCTTGAGGTGGAGGCACTTAGGCCTCGCATCCTTCACTGGTCAGTGTCGCTCATCGTCGCCGCTCCCCCGGTCAATCATCCTCGGGCCGACCCCTCCGCTTCCACGCGGGAGCACCACGTACTCCCGCTCGATCTGCCGGTGAAAGCTCTCCGGCAGGCGTGCCCAGTCCCTGGCTTCGACCAGAAAGGGGATGGTGGAGTCCCGTAGGGCGTCCAGGAACTCGGCGAGCGCCGTGACTTCGATCAGGGTCAGGCCCGGCCCGCGCAGCACCAGGTCCAGATCGCTGCCGTCGTGGCTCTTGCCGCTCACGCGGCTGCCGTAGGCCCAGGCCTCGACGTCGGGCAGGTGCTCCTGCAAGAGGGTCTCGATCTGCGCCCGGTGCCGGGGCGGCAGGTGAAGGGAGGCTGCGTCCTGCTCGCCGGACGCCGTGCGGCCCGGTTCAGTCATGAGATGGGTCGCCGATCGCTGCGGCAAGCGCCTTCGCGTCGGCAAGAAAGTCCGGCAGCAGCTTGAGCGTCGCCTCGGCGAAGCCCTCGCCGTAGTCATGCGCCGTGTCGTTCCTGTTGTCGCGGTACATGAGCCACCGTTCACAGGCATCCGCACCCATCAGGCCGTGCTTGTTCGCGTGGCGGAAGGCGTCCTTGAAGATCAGGCGATCGGCCTGCCGGTTGCTCGCGAACCAGGGCCGCAGGCGTTTCTTCAGCAGCTTTCCGCTCTGCTCGAGCACCAGCTCGAACTCCTTGACGCAGGCGGCGCGGCCTCCAACTCGCGGAGCGCGCCGAACGCTCGTTCCAGGGCCCCGATGCAGCGCTCCAGGTAGTCCGTCTCGATAGCCATGGTTCGTCCACGTCCTCCTTCCAAGGCATCCACCAAGATACCAAGGCGAGAGCGTCGGCTACCGGCTGGCGGCTCAATCGCGTTGGCGACCTCTGGAAGAGAGCCAGACTGCGTACTCTTGACGTACACCGTCAATCACTCTACTCTCCACCTCCATGATCCTCGGCTACCGCGACACCAAGACGGAGCGGTTCGCCGAGGGCCGGTTCGTGAGGGAGTTCCAAGGCTTCGAGCAGCAGGCCGCCAAGCGGCTGGCGATCCTGAATGCGGCCCCATCTCTCAGGACCCTCAGGGGGCTGCCCAGCAATCGGCTGGAGGCTCTCGGTGGAGATCGGAAGGCGCAGTACTCCATCCGGATCAACCGTCAATGGAGAATCTGCTTCGAATGGCCGGACGGCCAACCGGGCCCGAGTGGCGTCGAGATCGTGGACTATCACTAACGCGAAGGGAGAAGAAGGTGCTAAAGAGAGCTGTGCATCCCGGGCGGATACTGAAGGACGAACTGATGGAACTCGGCGTCACGCCCACCGAGTTCGCGCGAAGAATCCAGGTGCCCCCCAACCGCGTCAGCCAGATCATCAACGGCAAGCGCTCCATCACCGGCGACACGGCGCTGCGCTTCGGACATTGGTTCAACGTCGAACCTCAGTTCTGGCTCAATCTCCAGTCGCACTTCGACCTCGTTCTAGCCGACAGGCAAACCGGCAAAGCGATCCGCCGGCTGCCGACGAGCGCCGACCTTCGATCGCAGAGCGAAGTCCGGGACTCGGTGTAGCCGTCTACTCGACGATCGATTCTCCAGAAGGAACCTTGCCATGAGACGATCCACCACCGCCCTGCTTCTCTCCGCTGCCATCGGCCTCGCCGCCTCAGCCGGCGCCCAGTCGCAGGCTTCGGAACCGACCGGCTATCTCACACCCCCGCAGGAGATCGTCGACATCCTCGACGCGCCGCCGACACCTTCGGTGCTCGTCGGGCCGACGCGCGACGTGATCGTGCTGGTCGAGCAGCAGAGCATGCCGTCGATCGGGTGGCTGGCTCGGCCCCTGGAACGGCTGGCGGGGTACCGGATCGACCCGCGCAACAGCGGGCCCTGGCGGGCGCCGGAGATTTCGGCGCTGACCGTCCGCCGCCTCGACGCTGTCAGCGACGAAGCAAGCGCCGGCGATGATGGCGTGCGCATCGAGGCTCCCCGGGGCACGACCCTCGGCTGGCCGGAGTTCTCCCCGGACGGTTCGCATCTCTCGTACGCGGTCCTCCGCGACACCGGGATCGAACTCTGGGTCGTCGACGTCGCATCCGGCCAGCCACGCCCGCTGACGTCGGCTTCGCTCAACGCCACCTGGGGCAACCCCTGCGAATGGCTCTTCGACTCGAACGGCGTGCTCTGCCGCTTCCGGCGATCCTCCCGCGGAACGCCGCCCTCACCGCCGCGCCAACCGAACGGCCCGAACATCCAGGAACACGACGGACGCCTCGCTCCGGTGCGCACCTACCAGGACCTGCTTGCCAACCCCCACGACGAGGCTCTGTTCGAGTACCACTTCACGAGTCAGATCGAGACCGTCGAGCTGGCCACGGGCATGCGGACCGCGATCGGCGAACCGGGCCTCTACGCCCGCGTCTCGGCCGCGCCGGATAGCCGCCACATGCTGGTCGAGCGCCTTGTGCGTCCGTTCTCGTGGTTGCACCCGGCCAGCCGGTTCGCCCGCTCGGTCGAGGTCTGGACGCGGGACGGCGATACGGCCACGCTGGCGACGCTGCCTCTCGCGGACGCCGTGCCGATCGGCGGCGTCCCCACAGGACCCAGAGGCCACCGGTGGAATCCCACCGCGCCGGCAACCCTGGTCTGGAGCGAGGCCCAGGACGGCGGCGATCCCAAGGCCGAGGCGCCGCACCGCGACTACGTGTACACGCTCGCCGCGCCGTTGGACGGCGAGCCGCGTGAGCTGACGCGCACCGAGTACCGGTTCTCCGGCATCTCCTGGACCGCCGACGGCACCGCGCTGGTCAACGAGTTCGACCGCCCGACGCGCTGGACCCGCACCGCCCTGCTCGACGTCGGCGGCGACGAGCCGCGGCCGCTGTTCGACCGCAGCGCCGAAGACCGCTACGGCGACCCCGGCTTCCCGCTCCGCCGCCCCGGCGGCGGCACCGCCGGCGCGACTCTTCTGCAGGACGGCAGCTCGATCTACCTGAGCGGCGCCGGCGCCTCGCCCGAAGGCGACCGGCCGTTCATCGACCGGCTCGATCTGCGCACGCTCGAGACCGAGCGCCTCTTCGGCACTGAACCCGAGACCTACGAGACCGTGGTCGCGGTCCTCTCGGACGACGGCAGGACCCTGCTCACCCGGCGCGAGAGCAAGACGGAGCCCCCGAACTACTTTGTGCGCGACACGGCCGAGGGCACCCGGCGGGCGCTGACCGCTTTCATCGATCCGGCGCCGATCCTCCGGCAGATCGAGAAGAGTCTGATCGTCTACAAGCGGGCCGACGGCACCGGCCTTTCCGCCACTCTCTACCTGCCGCCGGGCCACCGCGAGGGCGACAGGCCGCCGATGCTGCTCTGGGCCTATCCCCGCGAGTACACGAATCCCGACGCGGCCAGCCAGGTCAGCGGTTCGCCGCACCGCTTCACCAGGCTCCGAGGCGCCACGCACCTGCTTCTCCTCACCCAGGGCTACGCGATCCTGGACGGACCGACGATGCCGATCATCGGCGAGGGCGAAACGGCCAACGACACCTACATCGAACAGCTCGTTACCAGCGCGGCGGCGGCCATCGACGCCGTGGTCGAACTCGGCATCGCCGACCGCGACCGGATCGCCGTCGGCGGCCACAGCTACGGCGCCTTCATGACCGCGAACCTGCTCGCCCACTCCGACCTGTTCGCCGCCGGCATCGCCCGCAGCGGCGCCTACAACCGGTCACTCACGCCGTTCGGCTTCCAGAACGAGCGCCGCACGTTCTGGGAAGCCCAGCACATCTACGCCGCGATGTCGCCGTTCTTCCACGCCGAGAAGGTGAACGAGCCGATCCTGCTGCTCCACGGCGAGATCGACAACAACTCAGGCACGTTCCCGATGCAGTCCGAGCGCTTCTACCAGGCCCTCAAGGGCCACGGCGCCACGGTCCGCTACGTCACCCTGCCCCACGAGTCCCACGGTTACGCTGCCCGGGAGTCGGTGCTGCATGTGGTGGCGGAGATGCTCCGCTGGTGCGACTCCTACCTGGGTGAGGAACGGAAGGCCCGGACTTCGAAGTAGCTGGAACGCCCTCGAGGCGAAACTGGGGACGGCCGCGCGTAGCTACGGCCGCGAGATGCCCCGTGTCCAATACGTAGAGGGCGCCCGCCGAGCCGAGCCCCCGGCGAAAGTACGTGGCGCCGCCGGCCCCACCGGAATCCCCGCCGTCCTGGTTCTGGGCGAAGAGCGCGAGGTAGAAGGGCGCCTTCTCCGGGTCTGGCGCCGACTCCGGAACGCCGCCGTCTCGGCCGACGTTCACTTCGTGGTTGCCGATCGCGAGCACCAGGGGAACCGTGTGGCCATCGGGCGTGACCAACGCCTCGGTGACGTGCTCCAACCAGGCCCGCCACCGCGGCCAGTTCGAGGTCAAACCGTTGGCGTAGGCGAGGTCGCCGCCGATTGCCAGCAGGTGCGGCGACCGTCGCGCTGCCTGGGAAAGCAGGGCGAGCGACAGCGGCTCGGCGCCCACGTCCCCGCCGGCAGCCATGCGCACCCGACCCTCCCGCGGCAGCGTGCGGAAGCTGCGCCACCCGCCCGCGGGGCGTTCGTCGAGCGCGATCCGGAAGTCGTAGCTGGCGCCGGGTTCCAGGCCACGCAACGCAAAGCGGTAGACGCGAACGTCCGGAACGCCGGCGATCTCGAGCGGCTCCCCCGGGATCGACGGGGGCTCGCCCTCCGACCCCGACGGTCGCCATTCCACGCCGGCTGACCGCGGCAGTCTCTCGCCAACGCCATCCGCCTCGACCACGAGGTTGACGGTCATCGTCGTCGACGTGTCGCCCTGCCAGGTCAGATGGACCGCGTGCCACGGCGGCGGCCCGGGGCCGGAGCATCCCCCGACGAGGAGCGCCGCGAGGACGAAGGACGATAGTGCTCGAAACCGCAAGCTCTACAGGTTAGCCGGATGGTGCGGCGTCGAGGAGTTGGTCCATGACCGCCTGCGCATTCTCGGGCCGGCCGAGGTGCAGACCCATGCCCGGCATCGGCGCCACCGGCACCAGGACCCGCTCGACCCCGAGGTCCGCCAGCGAACGCAGGCTCGACAGGTCCTCGCCGATGCCGGTGGTGATCTCGAGCGCCTCCGGATCGCGGCCGTGCTCCACGGCCACGTCACGCGCCAGTCCGATCAGTTCGGCCGAGGCGCCGCGCGCCGGGAAGAAACCGTCACCGAGTCGACCCGCGCGCCGCGCGGCGACCTTGGAGTGCCCACCGACGATGATCGGGACGCTGCCGGTCACCGGCTGCGGACGGCAGTAGGCGGCCTCGAACTGGACGAACTCGCCTTGGTAGGTCGGCCTCTCCGCGCCCCAGAGCTCCCGCATCGCTTCGATGTACTCGTCGGTGCGGCGTCCCCGGTCGGCAAAGGAGGCGCCGATCGCGTCGAACTCCTCCTTCAGCCAGCCGACGCCGATGCCGAGCAGGAGCCGCCCGCCGGTCATGTGGTCCAGGGTGGCGATCTGCTTGGCGGCGACCACCGGGTTGTGCTGGGGCACGATCAGGATCCCGGTCGCGAACCGGATCTGCCGCGTCTGGGAGGCCACGTAGGCCATCCAGATCAACGGGTCGGGCAGGTCGAAGTCATCCCGGCCACCCGCCATCTTGCCGTCGGGCGAATAGGGATACGCCGATTCGTACCCGCCCGGAACGACCGTGTGCTCGACGGTCCAGATCGACTCGAAGCCGGCCTCGTCGGCGGCCTGGGCCAGTTCCACCGCCAGGCCCGGATCGGCGAAGCGACCCGTGTTGCAGTACCTGAGTCCGAATCTCATGGGCGCGCAGTGTACCGGTACGCGCCGGCGCCCGAATCGCTACCGCCTTCCCTCCGCTACGATGCCGGCGTGCGCGAGGCCGCCGGCAAGACGAAGCTCACCGACATCGACTGGTCGACCTGGCGCGCCGTGGACCGGGCCACACTGACCTTCGTCCGCGAAGACGGCAGGGTGCTTCTGATCCGCAAGAAGCGCGGCCTGGGCGCCGGCAAGATCAACGGCCCCGGCGGGCGGCTCGAGCCCGGGGAAGAGCCGATCGACTGCGCGACCCGCGAAGTCGAGGAAGAACTCGGCATCACCCCGCTCGGACTCGAGTACCGCGGCGAGAACCTGTTCCAGTTCGTCGACGGCTACTCCATTCACGTGTACGCGTTCACGGCCTCCGGGTACCAGGGAGACGTTCGCGAAACCGACGAGGCGGCGCCGCTGTGGACCGACATCGACGCGATCCCCTACGACGAGATGTGGGAGGACGACCGGCTGTGGCTACCGCACGCCTTGGGTGGCCTCACGCCCCAGGGCCGCTACATCTTCGACGGCGACCGCATGCTGGACTGGGAACTCGAAGTCGACGGACGGCGCTACGGGCCTGAGGCGGCGACGCCCTGAGGGATCGCTCGCCGCTGCGCGGCTCGCTGAAAGCCGGCGGGGACGCCGGCGCACCCAGTTACTCGCCGCCGCCGGTCGAACTCGACCCGCCGGCGGTCCGGATCGCCGCCGCCTCCTCGGGCTCGACGTAGGTCCAGGCCAGGAACGGGGCCATCATCTCGTCCGTGCTCTGGGCGCCCCAGTCCACGGCACGCTCGATGTTCAGGAACGGGTACTCGTCGAGCTTGGTCTCCGAGTTGTCGTAGATCGCTTCGATCTCCACCCGGGTCCCGGCCGGCAGCACCTTGGGCTGACGGTAGATGTAGTTCGTCTGCCAGTTGTAGTCGTACTGCGGAACGTCGAGGAGCACCTCGGCGCCGCCATCCGGGTAGTGCGCCGTGTACTTCATGCTCTCGCCGCGGAAGTGCATGTGTGGATGGAGCGACAGCAGCACGGTGTCCTTCTCGAACACCTTGGACGACCCGACACGCCAGCGCCCGTGGCCGGGCGGAATCTCGAAGGCGCCGGCGCCGACCGTGTTCCAGGTCACCGTGTGCTTCACGTCGGCGCCGACCGGATGGAACCTGAAAGCGACTGCGGAACGATCGTGACCCGCGGTGCCCGGGCCCGGTTCCTTGTGGTAGTGGACGTTCAGACGGACCACCATGCCGGCGCGCAACTGGTTGCCGAAGCCGGGCGGGTAGACCGTCGGATCCTCTCCGGCCGCGATCGAGCCGAGCGAGAACGTGTTCTCCCTCAGCACGTCGACCTCGCCGTCCTCGTTCGGGATCAGGGCCCGGCCGGTGATGTGATGGACGAACGCGGCATCCGGCTGGTATTCGATTGCCTGAATCCAGCGCGGCTCGGGCAGCATCTCCTCGGTCAGCGTGATGTAGAAGTTGGGCTGTTCGTCCTCCACGTCATCGCCGACGAAGTGAGGCTCCTCCAGGTAGACGATCAGGTCCGGCTTGCCGATCAGGAAGCCGCCGGTGTCCTGGAACTTGCGCGGGGCCGGCCCCTTGGCCGGATCGCCCTTCGGCGCGCCGCGTCCCGCCCAGGCCACGATCGTGTCGATCTCCTCCTGGTTCAGTGTCCGCTCGTTGGCGAAGACGCCGGCCGTGTGGTCTGTCGCGTCCCACGGAGGCATCTCGCGGCTCTGGACCAGGCGCGCGATCGAGCGGGCCCACGGCCGTGTCTCCTCGTAGGTCATCAGGGACATCGGCGCCACCATTCCGGCGACGTTGTCGCCGTCCGGGCGATGGCAGGTCTGGCAGCTCTGCTGGAAGATCGGCAGCACGTGCTCGTGGAAGGTGACCGCATCGCCGGTGTCGGCGGCGACCGCCACGGAAGCGAGACACAGGGTGCCAAGAACGAGAAGTGCAGCGATCGAGCGGCTCATGCGCGCCTCCAGCTTCGTCCAACCAGTTGTCGGTAGGCAGGCGGACTCTAGCAGCGATGGCAGCTCTCGATCTGTCTCAATCCCACACGCCCTCCGGGATCGGCTTCGCTTCGACCACCTCGACCGCAACCTTGTCCGGGCCCATCACGAAGAAACTGCGCATCTCGGATTCCGGCCGGTAGGCGATCGGCGCCAGGATCTCGACCCCCGCCGCCTGCAGCCGTTCGAACACCGGTTCGATCTGCCGGTAGGAGAACGCGAAGTGGTCGATCGCCCTCCCCCGTTGCGGCGCCAGCTCGCGCAGCGGCGCGGCATCCTGCGGCCACCAAGGCGCGACCGGCTCGTAGTCGGGAATGTTGTAGACGATGAAGCTCACGTTGTCGGCCCGGAAGCCGTTCGACCAGGCGCGGTGCTCGCGGTGGAACTCCTGCCAGGTCGCGAACTCAGCGTCCGGCCCCACCGGCCGCGGGTTGCCCTCGGCGCTGCGGGCAGCGGGCAGCCCGAAGTGCCGCTCGTACCACGACGCGGTCTCGTTGACGTCGATGGCGAACAGGTGAACGTGGGCGAAGCGATGATGGCCCATCGTGTTCACCTCGATCATCTCGCGGTCGGGGCCGTTCACGTAGATGACGTGCCCTCGGCCCAGGCTGTAGATCGGCGTGTGGATGTCGACCCCGCGGGACACCAGCCATCTGTACTCGTTCGGCAGATCGACCCCGCCCCAGCCGAAGTGCCAGATGCCGCTCTCCTGGCTGCCGTCGGGCGCCTCCTCCACTTCGTTGAAGAGGATGAAGGATCGCTCCGTGAACACGGCGTCCGCCGCGCCGCGGAACTCGATCGGCAACGCGCCGAATGTGTCGCGGTAGAAAGAGGTCGAACGCTCGACATCCGTGACGTTGAGATGGATGTGGTGAAACCGAGCCGGCTCGGCCGGCGCAGCCGTCCCCTGTGCCCCGAGCGGCGCGACGGCAACCGCGGTCGCCGCGGCGGCGGCAAGCAGCCGCGCCCGCACCGACCGGCAACCGCGATCCATGCTCAGCACCCCCGTCAAGGAGCCCCTCCCTCAAGCAACTCGACGACCTCGATCTTCGTGCCGTCGGGGCCTTCGATGAAGGCGATCCGGTGCCCGTCGTCCAGCTCCCGCGGCTCCTCGACGAACTTCACGCCGTTCGCACGCAACCGCTCGAGCCACGGATCGTACTCAGTAGTGTGCCAGCCGATGTGATCGACCACCGTGCCGTCGGTGCCGGTCCGTTCGCCCGGCGCCTGGTTGACGATCAGCCAGGTCTCGTCGCCGCCGTTGTCGTAGAGGATCGAGTGCAGGGGGGCTAAGCCCTTGAAGGGCACAACCTCGCCGCCGAACTGCTTCGCGTACCAGGCGACGGTCGCCACCGCCTCGCCCGAGAAGACGTGAATGTGGTGCAGCCCCGGCGCGCCGCCGTGGTCCATGTCGTCGATCACCTCGATCCGGGTACCCCAGGGGTCCTCGCAGAAGCCGAACGTGAACCCTGCCGCCTCCACGTGTCGGGCGGCGCCGACCACCTTGCCACCGGCCGCTTCACACTGTTCGAGAGTCGCCGCCACGTCTTCGACCGAGAAACCGATGTGGTCCACCGAGGTGGCGCCGCTGCCGCTGGTCGGCTCGCCCCCACGGACCTTCAGGATGTCGTTGCCGTAGAACACGGCGTCGAAGGGACCGCTCTTGCCGAGCTTGCCGCCGAAGAGATCCTTGTACCACTTGGCCGCCGCCATCGTGTCCGGCGCGGTCAGGTGGACGTGATCGAAGTCCTCCGCGACCACCGGCGGCGCGGCGCCGAAGGTGAGGCCGAGAATCAGGCCGGCAACGAGGGAACCAGGGGCGAGGGCTCTTCGCGGATCGCGGTGCATGTTCAGACGACCTCCGGACTGTTGTGCAGGACGACGGCGGAATCTTCGCGGATCCGACATCGGCTGTATGATTCGGTCTGCGGTGGCCGCAGAGTACCAACTACCGACCGGTACTGAACACATACAGCGAACCATCGTGCTGGTAGCGACGTTTGCCGTGGCGGTGAGCATCGGCTGCCGCGGCGACGTGCCCGACAGCGCCACGAGCGCCGACGCGAGTCTGGCCACCGGCACGGGCATCTTCAGGAGCGGCGTGCTTGCCCCGACCACCCGGGTGCGGCGCGGTCAGGTCGACGCCTTGGTCACCGCCTCCGGCTCCGTTGTCGCCCCGCGCCTGACCGAACTCGGACCGGAGCTGGCGGGGAGGCTCTCGGTCGTCCACTTCGATGTCGGCGATCAAGTGGCAGCCGGCGAGGTCGTTTTCCAACTCGACCCCGGCCCATTCCGGACCAACCGGCAACGGGCGCGCGCCGGCCTCGCGCTGGCACAGGCAGAGGCCGCGCAGGCCCTCCAGGAACTGGAACGGGTGCGCCGGCTGGCCGAACAGCGGGTGGCGCCGCCGCAACAGCTCGATCAGCAACTGACCCTCCTCGCGGTGGCCAAGGCTCGTGTCCAGCAAGAGCAGGCCGCGGTCCAGAGCGCGGAGCAGGACCTCACCCGCACAGAGGTGATCAGCCCCTACGCCGCCCATGTGGTCGAACGGCAGCTCCACGAGGGAGCGATCGTCGGCCCCGGCGCCGTCGTCGTCACGATCCAGGAGCGGACGGGCTTTTCCGCCGAACTCGACGTGCCGGCGGCTGCGGCGTCGCCGGTGAGAGTCGGCGACCCGGCTCTCCTGATCGTCGAGGGCGCCGCCGAGCCGATCCAGTCCACGATCGCGTCGGTCAACGCCAGAATCGACCCCGAGACACGGACCTACCGGGTGCGGGCGCCAGTGCCCGGCAACCTGTCGGGCGCCAAGGCGGGCGCCTTCGTCCGCGCCGAGATACGGCCGCGGACCCGCGGCGGCACGATGATCGTCGAACGAGCCGCCGTGCTCAACCGCGACGGCCGCGCCTACCTGTTCACGGCCGAGGACGGCCTCGCCCGGCAGATCGAGGTCACGATCGGCGCAACCGGCTTGCGCCTGGTCGAGATCAGGACCGGCGCCAAAGCCGGCGACGCGGTGATCGTCGGACCGGTGATCGACCGGCTCGCCGACGGCGCCCCGGTTCAGGCCGTCGAGCCGCCGCCCCTCGCGGCCGGCGGGGACACGGCGCCCTCGGCCGCGCTCCCGGACGCGACGCCGCCGCGATGAGGCGGCCATGCTGAACCTGCCGCTCATCTCGATCCGCCGGCCGGTCTTCGCGCTCATGCTGAACGTGGCGCTGGTCGTGCTCGGCCTGGTGTCGCTGAGCCGGCTCAATGTCGACCTGAACCCGGATGTCGAGTTCCCCTTCGTCACCGTCACGACAATCCTCGAGGGGGCCTCGCCGGAGACGGTCGAAACCGAGGTCACCGACGTCCTCGAGGAGCAGATCAACACGATCGAGGGCATCCGCGAGTTGAGTTCGGTCTCCTCGGAGGGGATCTCGCAGATCTTCATCGAGTTCGAAACCGGCTACGACATCGACGTCAAGGCGCAGCACGTGCGCGAGAAGATGGCGCCCGTCCGCGCGGAGCTGCCCATCGACATCGAGGATCCGGTCGTCACCCAGATCGACCCGGACGCGACGCCGATTCTGTCGATCATGCTCGGCGGCCCGGTCTCGGTTCGGGAACTGTCCGAACTGGCCGAGAACATGGTCAAGGACCGGCTCGAACGCCTGCCAGGCGTCGGCAGCATCGAGATCATCGGCTCGCGCCGGCGCGAGGTGCGGATCTGGCTCGACCCGGTCCGGCTCGCCGGCTACGGGCTGTCGATCGACGACGTCCGCTCCACCCTGCTGCTGGAGAACGCCGAGACCGCCGGCGGCCGCGTCGAGGGGCGCGAGCGGGAGTGGACGGTAACCACCTCCGGCCGGGTCAAGCGGGTCGAGGACTTCGGCACCCTGATCGCCGCCGAACGCGGCGGCCGGCTGGTCTACCTGCGGGACGTGGCGAAGATCGAGGACGGTCTGGCCGAGGAGCGGTCCGTGGCCCGTTTCAACGGCCAGCGCGGCGTCTCGCTCGAGGTGCGGCGGCGGAGCGGGGCGAACACGGTCGCCGTCGCCGACGCGGTTCGGGCCGAAGTCGAGGCGCTGCGCCCGAACCTGCCGCCCGGCATGGAAGTCCTGATCACCCGCGACATGGCGGTGTTCATCGAGGAGTCGATCTACTCCGTGTTCTCGAACATGCTCTGGGGCGGCGTCCTGGTGGTCGCCGTGGTGCTCCTGTTCCTGCGCAACCCCAGGTCGACCCTGATCTCGGCGCTCGCGATCCCCTCCTCCGTGATCGCGTCGTTTACCTTCTTCTACCTCGCCGACTTCACCCTGAACGTGATGACGCTGATGGCGTTGTCGCTGTCTATCGGCGTCGTGATCGACGACGCGATCGTGGTCCTGGAGGTGATCTACCGCCGGATCGAGCAGGGGCTGGGCCGAAGAGAGGCAGCCGAGGAGGGCGCCAGCCAAGTGACGCTGGCGGTGATCTCGACCACCCTGGCACTGTGCGCGGTCTTCGTGCCGATCGCCTTCATGTCCGGCACGGTCGGCCAGTGGTTCTACGAGTTCGGCATGGTGATGGCGATCGCTGTCTGCGTGTCGAGCCTCTTCGCCCTGACCTTGACGCCCATGCTCGGCAGCCGCGTGCTGACGGCGCGTCAGGGAAACGACCCGGTGAGCCGTGCCCTGGGCTCGGCCCTCGACGGCCTCGACCGCTTCTACCAGGAGGTTCTACGGCGCGCCCTCGGCCATAAGCTGCTCACCCTGATCGTCGCGGTGGCGGCAATGGCCGGCGGAGTCCTGGTCGCCACCACGCTCCCGTTCGATCTGTTCGTGACCGAGGACCGGAGCGAGTTCAACGTCGACGTGAAGATGCCGATCGGCACCCCGCTTGCCGTCACGGCTCAGGCGGCGCGCCGCGCCGAGGAGGTGCTCGCGGCCGACCCCGAGGTCCGGAACCGTTTCGCGACGATCGGCGGCGGCAGCCGGCAGGAGCCCCATCGAGCTTCGATCTACGTCCAGTTGACGAACAAGCGAGAGCGCGATCTCGGCCAGGCGGCGATCATGGACCGGGTCCGCCAGCGGCTGCTGACGCAGATCCCCGAGGCCGAGGAGGTCGCCGTGTCGCCGATCAACTGGATCGCGGGAAGCGACGACCAGTTGGGCTCGCGCGCCGTGACCTACAGTCTGCGCGGTCCGCTCATGGAGGATCTCGAGCTCTACTCGGACCGGCTGGTGGCGCTGATGCGCTCCGATCCCGCCTTCGTCGACGTCGGAACGAGTTGGGAGACCGGCAAGCCCGAAATTGAGATCAACGTCGACCGCGACCGCGCCGCCGACCTCGGGGTGCAGGCAACGGTCATCGGCCGCACCATCCGCACCCTGCTCGCGGGAGAGGAACTGGGCACTTTCGAGGAGGGCGGGGAACGCTACGACGTCCGCGTCCAGGTCCTGCCCGAGTACCGGGACACCCCGGAGAAGCTGGACCTGATCCAGATCCGCACCGCCTCCGGTCAACTGACCCCGATCACCAACGTCGCCGACATCCGGGTCGGCGAAGGCGCGGTCCAGATCAGCCGCCAGAATCGCTCCCGCCAGATCACGATCGCGGCCAACGCAGCCGAGGGCGTGGCGCAGTCCGAACTTGCCGCCCGGGTCGAGGACTACAGCCAGATGGTGGGGCTCGAGGCTCCGAACCAACTCGTGCCCAGCGGCATGACGGTGGTCTTGCAGGAGACCAGCGTCTCGCTGTTCTTCGCCTTCGTGCTCGCGATCGCCGCGATCTACATGGTCCTGGCGTCCCTCTTCAACTCCCTGGTCCACCCGATCACGATCATGATGTCCGCGCCGCTCTCCTTCATCGGCGCCTTCCTGGCCCTCAAGCTCTCGGGCAAGCCGCTCGACATGTTGAGCGGCATCGGTCTCCTGGTGCTGATGGGGCTGGTGATGAAGAACGGCATCCTCCTGATCGACTACATCAACCGCCTGCGCCAGGACGGCCGTACCCGCAGGGAGGCGATTCTCGAGGCCGGGCCGGCGCGCCTGCGTCCGGTGCTGATGACCGCCCTCTCGCTGATCTGCGGCCTGCTGCCGGTCGCGTTCTCCACCGCCTCCGGTTCCGAGGCCCGCGCCGCGATCGCGGTGCTGACGATGGGCGGCATGGCCACCTCCACGCTGCTCACCCTGCTCGTCGTGCCGGTGATCTACGACCTGGTGGACCGGACAGTCGAGAAGGTGACGGCGTGGAGCCGCACCGTGTGGGACCAGTTCGTGAACCTGGGCCGGCAGCCCGCCACCCAGGCCGCCCACGTCGCCCGCCCGCGTCGACGCCGCCGCGGGCGCCTCCGAAAGCGAAAGGGCCGCACCGGAACGCGCTGACGCGACGTCAGGAAGCGCTGCGCACCGGCGCGCCGCGCAGGGCGACGGATCGACAGGCGTCGAACAGGGTCGGCACGAAGAGGTCCGGTCGCGCCACGCAGGCGTAGTGATCGGCATCCACCCTGTGGACCGAGGCCCCGGGGACCATTGACGCCATGAGCGACTGGTACTGGGGTGGAATGTGCCCGTCCTGTTCGGTCAGCACCACCGCGGTCGGCACGTCGACCTCTCCGAGCCAGGCGCCGGAATCGAAACGCCCCAGCGCGGCGCCCGCCTCGATCACCGAGACCGGATCGGTCGGTCCCGTCTCCTGCTTCAATATCTGCTGCAGGGCGGGATCCCGGACGTTCTCGAGCATCCGCACGCCCATCCTGTCCAACAACGACTGGGGGGCCGCGCGCGCCGCGAGCGATAGCAACGGCCCGAGCGTTGAGGCCGCCCGCTGGGTCCGCGCGCCACCGAAGCGGAACCCCGTAGCGCAGAGCACAAGACCCGCGGTCCGCTTCGGATGCCGGCGCCAGAACCACTGCGCCACCGCTCCGCCCATCGAGTAGCCGACCGGGATCACCCGCTCCAGGCCGAAGTGATCGACCAGCGCCGCCGCGTCGTCGGCGCAGTCCTCGAGCTTGAAGGCGCCGATCCGACGGATGCCGTGGCCGTGCCCGCGCTGGTCGAGTGCGATGATCCGGAATCCGCGTCCGAGCGTGGCGAAACTCGTGGTCCAGTTCAGGAGCGCGGTGGCCGCCAGGCCGTGCAGCAGGAGCAGGACCGGCGCCCCGGGCGGCCCCGCGACCTCGTGCACCCAGGTCGCACCCCGCCCCGGCAGATCGACCCGGTGTCCGCTCGATGGGGTCTCCATGGCGCCCCCCTCAGGCGTACCGGCCGGTCTTCTGGGTGCGGGCGTAGACGTCGTCCACGACCCAGTGGAACAGGCTCACGTGAACGCTCTCGACCATGCCCATGTCGTCGAGCTCGACGTGGACGCCGTCCTGCTGCAGCTCCTTCAGCCTACCGCCGTCGAACCCGGTCACGCCGAAGGTGCGGAGTCCATGGCGGTTCGCCCAATCCACCGCCGCCAGAACGTTCGGGCTGTTGCCCGAACCGCTGAAGGCGATCAACGCGTCGCCGGAGACGGCCGCGCCCATCAGTTGCTGGACGAAGATCTGCTCGTAGTCGAGATCGTTGCCCACCGCCGTGATCCACGGCACGTTGTCGGTCAGGCTGACGACCCGCAAGCGCCGATGGGACTCGTCCCGCAGGTTGCCTCTAGCGACCGTGCCCTTGCCCAGATCGACACTCAGGTGGCTTGCCGCCGCGGCCGAACCGCCGTTGCCGACAAGAAAGAGCGTGCTCCCCCGGGTCCAGACGTCGAACACCAGATCCGCCCAACGCTCGACCGCCGCCGCGTCCACCCGGGCCAGCTCGGCGCGCAGCCGGTCGAGGTACGCCGTGGCGTCGAGGGTCGTGCCGAGCATCGCCGGCATCGTACCGCGGCTACCGGGACAGGCCGTTGCCGCGGGCCGTGACCGGCCGCGCGGCCTTGAGCGGATTCGTCCAACGCAGGCCCTCGAAACGGGCAAAGTCGCCGTCACACGACACCAGGGTTGCATCGTGCGTGATGGCGCACGCCGCGAGGTGAGCATCGGTCGTCAGGTTCCCCGCCGTACCCGTGTCTTCGAGCAGGCCCCGCAGCGCGCGCCAGTGGTCGGTCTTCTCCCCGACGATCGTGACGACATGGGCGTCCAACCACTGTTCCACCCTGTCAAACGCCTCGTCGACCGACAACGGCGCCGAAAACACGCGCGGATTGGTCGCTATCCGAACGAAGCCCAGCAAGACGATCCACGGCAGGCCCACCGTCTCGTCCCCGTCCAGTGCGTCCTCCAACCAGGAGCGGATCGGCTCGTGGTTCTCGGCGTTCTCGTTGACCGCGTACAGGAGGACGTTGACGTCGACGATCATCACGGGGCAGTCATTTCCTCACCGAGAGCTTGCGAACAATCTCCTCGTCCTCGAGCGCAGCGGCGAGCGAGAGCGCCTTGTCCAGATCGACGCGGGATCGGCCCATGCACGCGGTTGCTTGCCGAAACCTCGGCCGCCGGGTGGCGCCTGATTCCGCGGCGAGGCCGGACCGCAGCAGCCGGTTGAGCATGCGCGTCATGCTCAGGCCCTCACCCTCCGAGCGCGCTCGGAGGGCCTCCATGAGGTCGTCGTCGATTCGCACCGTACTACGCATGATGTCATGACCTCCCTATTGATGGTGCTATGACATCACCCGAGTCTCCAGATGTCAAGCGGCCGGCGCCCGCGCCTCGCGCACCTCGGCGCCCGGACCAGGTTCAGGCAAGCGGACCGCTGTCCGGGACGACGGCTCCTTCAGTAGGGCTCGCGCGTCACGCGATCCGCCGGCACGCGGCAGATGCGCTGCATCCGGTGACTGCCAGCCTGGGGATGCGTCCAGCGCAGTTCGTCGCCATCCATCCAGCGCTCGACCCGGAGCCAGGGAATGCCGTAGCCGTCCATCTGCAGCACTCCGTCCCGGTAGCGGGTCCGGTTCCTGATCCTCATGCAACTGAGGTTCACGTCATTTGCGCCGCGACCTGGCGAGCCATCCGCCCTCATGTCGTGTATCAGGCCGACCGTGGTGACAACCACGCGGTCGCCGCACTGCTCGACCCGTTCGAGGTGGCCGCTGTTGCCGTCCAGCCACAGACCGCGCAGGTCGGGCGCTCCGGCGGGAAGCGGTTCGGTGCAGGCCGCCAGCACGGGCAGCGGCCACTCGGTCCACCCGGCGCATCCGGGCGTGTAGGCGATCGGTATCTCGTCCGCGGTGAGGCCCGACCCGTCGAGCACCGGCAGGTCGCAGTGGTCGACCTCGCCGCCGCCGCCCGTCAGCAGCCGCGTCTCGGTCGTATCGGGCGGCCGCGGCGCGGAGCGCAGGTAGACCCTGGCCGCCGCGACAGCCGCCCCTGCCACCGCCACGACTGCGACGACAGCCACGAGTCCACGTCGCAGGAGCCTCCGACGACCTTCGCTCATCTCCACCTGGCAGCGTGCGCGGCAGGAAGAATCGGCGTACCCCATGTTCTGCGGCGCACGCTCTTAGCCGCCCGGCGTCGATTCGATGAAGTCGGCGACGATCGTGGCCAGTTCCCGGCCCCGGCCCTCCTGCAGGAAGTGGCCGCCGCCCTCGATCGTCCTGTGGGGTTGCCCCTGCGCGCCGGGAACCCTCGCTTCGAAGGGCCGCCTGGCGCCGCCCGTGACCGGATCGTTGTCCGCGAAGGCGCAGAGAAACGGCTTCGTCCACTCCGAGAACACCTTCCAGGCTTCCATCTGAGCAGGCACCGAGGGGTCGTTCGGAAGCATCGGCACGCGGCTCGGCATGGCGCGGATTCCCGCCTTGAAGGACGGATCGGGGAACGGCGCGTCGTAGGCAGCAATCTCCTCGGGGGTGAGCGACACGCCGTTGACGCTGGCCGCGAGCATGAGCCCGACCGGGATGTCCTCGGTCTCCCAGGTCCACTTTTGCCAGTAGGCGAACTTCACCGCCGGAACCCGGCTGGCGCGTCCCCGCGCCAGCCGCGTCACAGTCCGAGCGCCCGTCTTCGGGCGGTCGGATGTCTCTGCTCCCATCTGCGAGATCTGCTGCTGCATCTCCATCATCGTCGGCGTCGGCGCCTCGGCCCGGAACGTCTCGATCTTCTTGACCGTCTCCTCGGGCATCTCCAGCGGTAGCGGCAGACCCGTGTTCGCGGCGACGATGCGATCGAACCGCGCCGGGTCGAGCGCCGCCATCCGCAGCCCGATCAGGCCTCCCCAGTCCTGGCCGACCAGGGTCGCATGGACGACGCCGTTGCTGCGCAGCCACGCGCTGAGCCAGTCGACCTGCCGCTGGTAGGTGTAGTCCTCGCGCTCTGTCGGCTTGTCCGACCGGCCATAGCCGACCAGGTCCGGCGCCATCACCCGCATCCCCCGCCCCACCAGCACCGGGATCATGCGCCGGTAGAGGAAACTCCAGGTCGGCTGACCGTGCATCAGGAGCACCAGCGGACCTTCCTCCGGCCCCGCCTCCACGTGGTGGATCCGGAGACCCTCGCCCTCGCCGTCGCCCCTGGGCACGACGGTGTAGTGCGGCTCGTAGTCGAAGTCCGGCAGGTTGGCGAAGCGTTCGTCGGGCGTGCGAAGGACTTTCATCGGGTGGGGTTCTCCGGCTTGCAGTTGGGCTCGGCCACGGGAGGCGTAGGATAGCGCCCCCTTTCGAGCTCAAGGGGCCTAGGTTCCAATGAAGTTGCTGATCGCCAACCGCGGCGAGATCGCGGTCCGTATCGCCCGCGCCGCGGCGGAACTCGACATCCCGACCGTGGCTGTGTTCTCAGAGGACGACGCCTCGTCGCTTCACGTCCGCAGGGCCGACGAAGCGGCGGCGCTCAGCGGCGCCGGCCCCTCCGCCTACCTCGACGCCAAGCAACTGCTCCGGGCCGCCGCCGAGCATGGATGCGACGCGGTCCACCCCGGCTACGGCTTCCTGAGCGAGAACGCCGGCTTCGCCCGCGCCTGTATCGCCGCGGGCCTCCGGTTCGTCGGACCGCAACCTGCGTCCCTCGAGCTGTTCGGCGACAAGGCGCGGGCCCGGGCTCTCGCTGCGGAGCAGGGGGTGCCGATCGTCCCCGGTATCTCCGAGCCGGTGACCGTCCAACAGGCCCGCGCCTTCATGGACGACCTGCCCCCGGGCGCTTCGATGCTGCTCAAGGCGGTCGGGGGCGGCGGCGGCCGCGGCATGAGGATCGTGACCGCCGCGGACGAACTCGAGGACGCGTACCGCCGGGCAGTGTCCGAGGCCGGGGCTGCGTTCGACAACGACGGCGTCTTCGTCGAGGAGCTGCTGACGGCGGTCCGCCACGTCGAGGTCCAGGTCGCCGGCGACGTGAGCGGGGCCGTCGTCCATTTCGGTGATCGGGACTGCAGCTTCCAGCGACGCCACCAGAAGCTGATCGAGATCGCGCCCGCGCCCTGCCTGCCGCCGACGCTCCGCGAGGCGATCCGGGACGCCGCGCTCGCTCTCGCTTCCGCAGCGGCCTACCGCAACCTCGGCACCTTCGAGTTTCTGGTCGAGATGGGGACCGCGCCCGATGCCGAACCGCGCTTCTTCTTTATCGAGGCGAACGCTCGCCTGCAGGTCGAGCACACGGTGACCGAGGAGGTCTTCGGCGTCGACCTCGTCCACCTCCAGCTCGAACTGGCCCAGGGCCGCCTGCTCGCCGAACTGGGCTTCTCTTCGCAGAACGGCGCCGAACCGCGCGGTTCCGCCGTCCAGGCCCGGGTCAACATGGAGAAGATGGCCGCGGGCGGCGCGGTGTTGCCCACCGGCGGCGTCTTGACAGCCTTCGAGCCCCCCAACGGACCGGGCCTGCGCACGGACACGTTCGGCTACGCCGGCTACCAGACGAATCCACGCTTCGACTCCCTGCTGGCCAAGGTCGTGGGCCGAGTGCCACAGGCCGACCACGTCGCCGCCCTGGCCCGGACCGCCCGGGCGCTCGGCGACTTCCGGATCGAGGGCATCGAGACGAACGCTTCCTTCCTGCGCGCACTGCTCACGCGTCCAGAGGCCGAGTCGTGGAATGTCCACACCCGCTTCGTCGACGAGCGGCTGGCGGAACTGGTCGAGGAGGCCGCCAGGATCGAGGATCGCGGCTACCAGGCCGGCGTCGCCGACAACGGTGGAAGCGCGGGTGCCGGGCGAGGCCTGGCCGGCGTCAAGGTCGACGCCGTCGACCCGCTCGCCGTGCTCGATCACGGCAAGTCGGGTGGCCCCGCGGTCAGCGTGCCGGCCGCCGCGCCCCCGCAGGTCGATTCGACACCCGTCCCCGAAGGCCTCACCGCCGTCCGCGCCCCCATGCAGGGCACTGTCCTCAGTCACGAGGCGGAACCCGGCCAGGAGATCGCCCCGGGGCAGATCCTCTTCATCATGGAAGCGATGAAGATGGAGCACGAGATCCGCTCGGACATCGGCGGCGTACTGCGGGATCTGCGCGCCGCCGTCGGCGACGCGGTCTGGGCGGGGCACGTCCTGGCGCTGATCGAGGAACGGGACATCGAGGTCTCGAGCGACGAGCAGGAGGTCGAGATCGACCTCGACGCGATCCGGACCGATCTCGCCGAGGTACTCGAACGCCACCGGGTGACCCTGGACGAAGCGCGGCCCGACGCCGTCCAGAAACGGCGCAACACGAAGCAGCGCACGGCGCGCGAGAACATCGACCAACTCTGCGACGAAGGCAGCTTCGTGGAGCACGGACAGTTGGTGCTGACCCCAGGCACCGGGCTCCCGAAGGAAGAGATCATCCGTAAGTTCTCCACCGACGGCATGATCACCGGCGTCGGCTCGATCAACGGCGAGCTCTTCCCCGATGAGCGCAACCGCTGCGTGGTCATGGCCTACGACTACACCGTGCTTGCCGGCACGCAGGGCGCGATCAACCACCCGAAGACGGACCGCATGGTGGAACTGGCGCACCGCTGGAAGCGCCCGGTGGTCCTGTTCGCCGAGGGTGGCGGCGGCCGCGCCGGTACCGGCGGCAAGCGGAAGGGCGGCGCCTCGACCACCAAGGCAGGCCAAGGCCGTAGCGACGAGACCTACCGGCCTCTCGACACGCCGACCTTCACCTCCTTCGCCCGCCTGAGCGGACTGGTGCCGATCGTGGGCATCACCTCGCGCTTCTGCTTCGCGGGCAACGCCGCTCTGCTCGGCTGCTGCGACGTGATCATCGCCACTGCCGACTCCAGCATCGGCATGGGCGGCCCGGCACTGATCGAAGGCGGCGGCCTCGGCGTGTTCCGGCCGGAGGAAGTCGGTCCGATGGACATCCAGGTGCCGAACGGCGTCGTCGACATCGCGGTCCAGGACGAGGTCGAGGCGGTTGCGGCCGCGCAACAGTACCTGTCGTACTTCCAGGGGCGGGTCGACGACTGGCAGTGCCCCGATCAGAGACTCCTGCGCCGGATCGTGCCGGAGAACCGCCTGCGCATCTACGACGTGCGCGAAGTGATCCGCACCCTGGCCGACACCGGCAGCGTGCTGGAGCTCCGGCCCGAGTTCGGCCTCGGCATGGTGACCACCCTGATCCGGGTCGAGGGGCGGCCGGTGGGCGTCCTCGCCAACAACCCGGAGTTCCTGTCCGGCGCGATCGACAGCGACGGCTCGGACAAGGGCGCACGTTTCCTGCAGCTATGCGACGCTTTCGACATTCCCGTCCTCGTTCTCTGCGACACGCCCGGCATGATGGTCGGGCCGGAGATCGAGCGCACCGCCCTGGTCCGCCACTGCTGCAGGCTGTTCGTGACCGGCGCCAACGTCACGGTGCCGACGCTGACGATCGTGCTGCGCAAGGCCTACGGTCTCGGCGCCCAGGCGATGGCCGGCGGCGACCTGAAGGAGCCGTTCTTCACCGTCGCCTGGCCCACCGCCGAGTTCGGCGGCATGGGTCTCGAAGGCCAGGTCAAGCTCGGGTTCCGCAACGAACTCGCCGCGATGCAGGACCCCGAAGAGCGGCGCGCCCGCTACGAGCAACTCGTCGCCGCGGCCTACGAACGAGGCAGCGCTCTCACCGCCGGCGCGGCCTTCGCCGTCGACGACGTGATCGACCCCGCCGACTCAAGGCGCTGGATCGCCCGGACCCTCGACTCCGTGCCGCCGCCCCCTGTGCGGGACGGCAAGAAGCGGAGAAACATCGACACCTGGTAGGCGCGACTACTCGCCGCCGCCCGCCGGCTCGATCACGCCGTACATCAAGCCACCGTACGGCCCGTGGTCCCACGTCCCGGCGTACCGGTCGTCGTAGAACAGCACCCGCGCCCCGAACTGATCGCCCAGGCCCGGAATCTCGAAGTCGGTGATGCTCACCATCGGCGTATCCCCGGCCCACACCAGCGGCACGACCACCGGCAGGGTCACATCGACCGTCATGAAGACCACGCGGACATCGAAGCGCCAGCGGTCGCCCCTTCCCTCTAGCTTCGCGACGCTCGCGATCTCGTAGCGCTCGGGGTTCTGGTCGTGCCGGACACCCTCGACGTGCTCGAGCCCCTCGATGTTGTCGATCGTGAAGTGCCCCACCAGGTCCACGCTTTGCATCCGCCCGGCGAAGGCCCGCTCCCGCTCGGAGAGTTCTTCGATCGGCACCGTCCGTCCGACACCGGTGACGCCCGTGATCCAGCCAATGCCGTAGCCAAGGCCGAGCAGGACGAGACCGGCCACAGCGGCGACGATCCAGAGTGTTGTCTTCTTCATGGTGCCCATGAACGTAGCCTCCACCGACCCCTTCCGTCAACCGACACCACTCTGACACCGTCGGGCGCTCACGGGCCACGCCCATGCCGTAACGATTTACGGTATCGACTATGGTACGTTCACTCCATGGCCGAGAGAGCAGGTAACGACGCAGCCCTGCAGAAGATCACCGTCCACGTGCCGAACGTGCTTCTCAAGCGCGCCCGGGAGGTGAGCGGTTCCGGAATCACGGAGACGGTCCGCCAGGGCCTCCATCTCGTCGCCGCGCGCGACGCCTACGGGAAACTCCGGGCGCGGCGCGGCAAGGTCCGTTTCGATCTCGACCTGAAGCGTCTCCGGGAAGACTAGCCCCGCGTCCGTGCCGTGTTGGCCCTCGACACGAGTTCGCTCATCGCCTATCTGGAAGGAGGCCAAGGAGCGGACGTTGACGCCATCGACCAGGCGCTGACACTCTGCATCGGCGTCCTGCCGCCAGTCGTTCTGACCGAGCTCCTGAGCAGCCCAAGCGCCGACGACGACACAAAGACGCTGATTCGCCAGCTTCCTCTGCTGCAGGTAACGGCCGGCTACTGGGAGCGCGCGGCGATCCTGCGCTCTCGAATCCTGGCCAGGGGATTGCGTGCGAACCTGGCCGACACTCTGATCTGCCAATCCTGTCTCGACCACGACCTGCCGCTGGTTACCAGGGATCGGGACTTTCGCCACTTCGTGGTGCACGGCGGCTTGATGCTTGCGGCGAGTTAGGGACAGACCGGCGCTTCGCGCCGAGTGCGGGCAGGATGCCCGCGTTCCCAGGACGGAGCCACAGGTCGCTCCGCCGCGCCGACCCCTCCGCCAGCGGCTACAATCCTCGGGCCCGATGCGATATCTGACCGTCGCCGGCCTGCCGCTCACCGCCGCCGCTCTTCTGGCCGGCATCACCAGCGCCCAGGAGCTGACCGGCGACCCCTGGTCCGACATGGACTACGGGCCGTTCAAGGTCCACTCGTACATCGTCGAGCCGGGCAACAACACGAACAAGGGCATAGCCATCCGGGTCGACGAGGGTCCCGGCGGCGTGGCCAAGGGCACGGAGTTTCTGCTCTTCGACACCGACACCCTGCGCTGGGCCGCGGGCTGGACCGGGTCCGGCTTCATGGACTGGAACTCGATCAACTACAACGGCAGGCACGAGATCGAGCCGGCGATCGTGGGCGACATCGTGTTCACGAATCCGGACGCACCGGGCTGGTCGAGAGCGGGCGACGACTTCCGGGATACCCGCATCGTGGGCCGCGGCGGACGCCGCTTCGGGCCGCAGGAACGTGCCGTCGCGCGCTGGCTCGGGCACTATCTCCACGGTTCCCAAGTCGTGCTGAGCTACCGCGTGGGCGGCGCTGACGTGCTGGAACTCGGAGCGTCCGACGGCTTCGGCGCCTTCAGCCGCACTCTCAACATCGGGCCGCGGAACACGGACTTGGCTGTCCAGGTGGCGTACCAGGAGGGAGGCAAGGCCTGGGCCGAGGGCGACGCCGCCGGTTTCCGAACGCCACGCTCGTCGCAACCCGCCGACGCCGAGCGAAGCGGCCCCCTGGTCGCCGCGATGCTCGGCGCGCCGGACGGCGCCCGGTGGGAGATTGACGACGGCAACCACCTGCGGCTGCGCGTGCCGGCCGGCGCCGAGCCGGTCCGGTTCAAGATCGTCGTCGGGCCGCGCGGCAGGTCGAACTCCGGCTTCCTGGCGCGGGCCAGACAGTCCGCGCCGGCAGCCGATCTCGAAGCGCTGACCCACGGCGGCCCCGCCCACTGGACCGAGACCGTCCAGACCGAGAGCCGCGTCCTCGGCCGTCGCGACGGCCCCTTCGCGCTCGAGGCGATCACCGCGCCGCTCGACAACCCCTACCAATCCTGGATGCGCCTGGGCGGCTTCGACTTCCTGGACGGCGGCCGGCGCGCCGTGGTCGCCACCTGGATGGGCGATGTCTGGATCGTCGACGGCCTGGGCGGCGAGGAGATCGGGGCGGTCACCTGGAAGCGTTTCGCCACCGGGATGTACGAGCCGCTCGGTGTGAACACCAGGGATGGCGAGATCTTCGTCACCTCCCGCGACCAGATCACCCGCCTCCACGACCTGAACGGCGACGGCGAGGCCGACCACTACGAGGCGTTCAACCACGACGCCCAGGCCTCCGCCCACTTCCACGAGTTCTCCGTCGGCCTGGAAACGGACGCCGAAGGCAACTTCTACTACGCCAAGGGCACGGGGCACGACTTCGACGCCCGCGTGCCCCAGCACGGCACGATCCTCAAGGTCTCCGCCGACGGCGCCTCCACCGAGATCATCGCCAACGGCTTCCGGGCGCCGAACGGGCTGGTGGTCAATCCAGACGGGAGCGTGATCGTGACCGACCAGGAGGGTCACTGGACGCCCGAGAACCGCATCAACTGGGTCGAGCCGGGGACCTTCCACGGCTACATGCGCGCCTGGCGCGAGCCTGATCGCCACCCGGACGACTTCGTTCAACCCGTGACGTGGATCCACCACGACATCGACCGCTCGCCGTCGGCGCCGGTGCGGGTCCGGAGCGAACGCTGGGGCGAACTCGACGAATCGCTGATCTACCTGTCCTACGGCAACGGCAAGATGTTCTCGGTGCTCTTCGACCGGGCTTTCGCCGGCAACGACGGGCCGCCTCGCCAGGCAGCGGTGGTCGAACTCCCTGTCGCGGCGGCGCCGACCGGCCTGATCCGGGGCCGCTTCAACCCCACCGACGACCACCTCTACGTCTGTGGCCTGTTCGCCTGGGCAGGCGACCGGACCCAGTCCGGCGGCTTCTACCGCGTGCGGCGAACCGACGAGCCGCTGCGCATCCCGGTGGCCTACGAAACCGCGCGCAACGGCATCGTGGTCCGCTTCACCACGGAGCTCGACCCGCAGGTCGCCGCCGACCACGGGAACTACTCGATGCGGATCTGGCAGTACCTGCGTCAAGCCAGTTACGGCTCCGAGGACTATCGGGTGCTCGGCGAGGGCGTCGGTGAAGACGTTCTCGCGATTCCGTCTGCAACCCTCTCCGCCGACCGGCGTTCGGTCTTCATCGAGATTCCAGACATCCTGCCGGTGCAGCAATACCACCTGGAGATGAACCTCCGGAGCGCCGACGGCGAGCGCATGCGCGAGTTCATCCACGGCACGATCCACGAACTCGGATCCCGCGCCGGCAGCGAAATCCTCGCCGGCGTCGTCGCCGCACAACGCGACGCTGGAGGCTTCGAGCATCCCGGCCTCGAGCTTGTGCTCCGTTCGCTGGACAGCGACGCCACGGACGCCCGGGTCGCACGGCTGGCCGCCCTCTACGTCCCCGCGGGACAGGCCGTAAGCCCGTTCATCGACGCCGGCCCGTTCGAGGCCACCTTCCGGGGCGCGATCGAGCTCGACCTGAACGACTGGTACCGGTTCACCGTGCGCGGCTCAGGGGCCGTTCGGCTCAGTATCGGCGGCGAGGTCGTACTTGAAGCGGAGAATCTGCCCGCTGGCGGCGTTCCGGTATCGACCGACGGCGAGATGCGGCTGAACAAGGGCCTCAACCCGATCGAACTCGTCTACCGCAGCCCGGCCGGCGGCGACGCCTCCCTTCGCCTGAGCTGGAGCAACGACTACCTGCCGGAGGAACCGGTTCCGCCGGAGTCCCTGCGGCGGGCCTCTTCGGCGGAACTCGACCACGGTGCGGCACGCCGCGCGGCCCGCCAACTCATCGCCGACGCGCTGTGCATCCGTTGCCATCCGGCTGCTGGTACGGCGGATGCGCTGTCGGACGCCATGCCCGAACTCGCCGCTACCGCGCCGGACTTAGGCGGCATCGGCTCGCGCCTGCGCCGGCAGTGGATCGAGCGCTGGTTGCTCGACCCGGGCTCGGTTCGGCCACAGGCCCGCATGCCGAAACTGCTCTCGACCGACACCGCCGAAGGGCGCCGGCAAGCCGCCGACCTCGCCGCGTACCTGACGATCAGGAGCGCCGACGATCAGGAGCGTCAAGCCGGGCTCGCCCCACCGGACAGGGTCGTCGCAGACGGCCGCCGCCTGTACAACGAGATCGGCTGCGCGGCCTGCCACGGCGATGAGCTGCCCGCGTTGCGAATCCGGGACAAGTGGCAGCCGCAGGCTCTGACCGCGTACCTGCTCGACCCGGCCGCCGCCGATCCGTGGGGCCCGATGCCACGGATCGCACTCGAACCGGCGGAAGCCGGCGCCCTGGCCGCGTACCTGCTCGCACCTGCAAGCGAAGGCGGCGCCGCGCCCGTCGAGGCCGCCCCAACCACAACTCCCCCGCCGATCCAGGGCGACCCGGATCGAGGCCGGCGCCTGGTCGAGGAACTCCGGTGCCGAAGCTGTCACTCGCTCGGAGACGACGACCCTCCCGCGCCCGCCGCCCCGATGAGCGGGCTTGCCGCTGCCGCCCTGCCCTGGATCGGCGCCGGAAGCGCCGACACCAATCATCCGCGCTACGACTTCGACGTCGGCGAGACCGCTTCGATCGAAGGGTTCCTCGCCGACGACGTGGCGTCCCTCACGCGCGGGGTTCCCGCCGAGTTCGCCGAGCGTCGGATCACTGCCGGCGGCTGCCTCGCCTGCCACGCCCGCGACGGCATCCCCGCTTCCTGGTCGGCCCCGACCGCTTCCTCCGATCCTCCCGCGGCCGACGGAACGCAGGACGACTTGGCCTTCCTGGCCGCAACCCCGGCCGAGTCCGGCCCGGACCTGCTGCCCCCGGCCCTGACCTGGGCCGGCGAGAAGCTCCGCAGCGACTGGCTCGAGGACTTCCTGGCCGGGCGCACGGTCGACCGGCCGCGGCCGCATCTGCGCGCGCGAATGCCCACCTTCGCTTCCCACCCCGGTGTTCTTGCCGCCGGGCTGCACCATCAGCACGGTCTGCCCGCATCGACGGTGACCGCCGAGCCGGCTGACGAGGCGCTGGCGGCCATCGGCCGCGACCTGATCCGGGGCGACCGCCTGGGCTGCCACTCCTGTCACGCCCTCGGCGACCAGCCGGCACTCGGCGGCGAGGGATCCGAGGAGACGATCAACTTCGCCCTGGTGCGCCGTCGACTGAGACGCTCGTACTTCGACCGCTTCCTGCGCGACCCCCAGCGCATCCTCCCCGGCACGAAGATGCCCCAGTTCGTCGACGAGGACGGCTACACGGGCCTCTACGACGTCTTCGACGGCGAGGCCGAGCGACAGTTCGAAGCGATCTGGCAGTACCTGGGCTCGCTCGACTGAGAACTCGAAGCCCGAGCGGTCCCCGGTCTTCGGTTACCCTGCCGGCATGAAGCAAAGCCTCTCCCTCGCACTAGCGCTCGTCTTCGCCGCGGTCGCCGGCGCCCAGGACGGCGCCCCGACCTTCGAGCCCGCCTCGGCAGTCGAGGAGAACCTGCGCCAGCACCGCGCTCTTCCCGATCCGGCCGAAGAGGTCTGGTGGACCGAGACCGGCGAGGCGATGGTCTGGCGCAACCGGAACCTCCACCAGATCGTGCCCTCCGTCAACGTCTACCGCGACGGGCCGGTCAGCGAGCTGGCGGCGCGCCCGATGGCCGAAATCGCCGACTTTCCGGTCGCGACGCCTTCCGGCGAGGTGACCTTCGACGCCTACCTGCACGGAGAGCACTCGACGACGATGGGCATCGTCATCCTCCACCGGGGCGAGGTCGTCTTCGAGCGCTACCCCCGGATGCAGCCGCACGAGAAGCCGATCTGGTGGTCAGTGACCAAGGTCTTCCCGGCGACACTGGTGGCGATCCTCGAACACCGCGGACTCGTGGACACCTCCCAGCCGGTCGACCGTTATGTGCCCGCGCTCGAGGGATCGGACTTCGAGGGCGTCACTGTCCGCAACGTGCTCGACATGGCCTCGGGCGTCGACTGTCCCGACGGCGACTACAGCGACCGCAGCACCTGCTACTACCAGTTCGAAGCCTCGCTCGGCGACGCCGTGCGCAGCGAACGGACGCCTGACGACCCGTACACCATGCTCTCGAACCTGAAGGTCGGCCGCTGGGCCGAGCAGGGCAAGGGATTCGACTACTCGGGAACCAACACCTTCGTGCTCGGCTGGCTGGTCGAGGAAGTCACCGGCATGCCCTTCCAGGACGCCCTGAGCCGCGAAGTCTGGACCCGCATCGGCGCCGAGGCCGACGCCTCGATCTACGCCGGGCGCTACGGGATTCCGCTGACTTCCGGCGGCCTGCTGGCCCGGCCCCGGGACGTGGCCCGCTTCGGCCTCCTGTTCACGCCGAGCTACGGGAAGGTCTCACAGCAACGGATCGTGTCGGAGGAACACGTCAAGACCCTGCTCCACGGCGGACGTCCCGAGCTGCTGGAGAACGCCCGCTTCGGCGGCGGAGCGCCTGATGTCAGGCACAACGTCTACCAGTGGGATCTCGTATTCACCAACAACGACATCTACAAGGGCGGCTGGGCCGGCCAGGGGCTCCTGGTCAACCCGGACCGCGATGTCGTCGCCGCCTGGGTGGGCTACACCGCGGCGGAATCCGACCCGGACGCCTATCCCCTGCTGCCGCGTGTACGGGCAGTGCTGGACGGCGTGTTCGGCACGGCTGCCGATACCGACTAGTGTCGTGTCACTCGTCAAAAGTCGGATAGAGGCGCTTGAGTTTGACGCGAGCGTCGTCGGTGGTGAAGTGCCAGTTGACCTTGGCTTGGATCCGGTCTCTGGCGGCCTGCCAGGCGCCGACTTCGGCGCGTAGGGTGTCGATGGAGTCGATGCGGCGGTTGAGGCACTGTCGGATCATCACGCTGAGTTCGACCTCGGCGACGTTCAGCCAACTGCCGTGCTTGGGGGTGTAGACGAACTCGAAGCGGTCCCACAGCGCCTTGGCCCGGGCCGGGTCGAAGGTCTCGTAGAGCGCGCCGGGGCGGTGGGTGTTGAGGTTGTCCATCACCAGCGTGATTCGGGTGGCGTCGGGATACTGCCCGGCGATGTCTTCCAGGAAACGCGCCCAGTCGGTCTTGGTCCTGCGCTCGGTGACCTTGGTCAGACGCCGCCCGGCCAGCGGTTCGGTCGCCATGAACACGTTGCAGGCGCCGCAGCGTCGGTACTCGTAGTCTTCGCGGACCTCCCGTCCAGGGGCCGGCGGGATGGGCGCCCGTGTCTCGGCGATCAACTGCCGCGGCGTCTCGTCCATGCACACCACCGGGAAGCTCGCGTCGTAGGGACGCCGATAGACGTCGAGCACCCGCTCCATGTTCGCCGCGAAGTCGGCGTTGCATTGCGGCGGAATCACCCAGCCGACGCGGCGCCACGGTTTGAGAGCGTTTTTTTTAGCACCCGCCGCACCGTCTCGTGCGAGACGCTGTCGATATAGCCGAGCTCCACCGCACGGTCGGCCAACAGACGCAGAGACCACTGCGAACGCCCTTCGGGCGGCTCTCCGCAACTGAGCGCGACCAGCCGCGCCTCGAACTCGCCATCCGCCTTGCGCAGGTACTTCGGACGACGCCCCTGCCGACTGCCGAGCGCCGCCTCCAGACCGTCCTCCACAAACCGCTTCTTCACACGATCCACCCTGCGCGCACTGATCCGCAAGACCCCGGCGATCGTCTCGCCGGTCGGCCGACGCCCGTTGAACTCGCCCTCGTCGCAGTTGAGCAGAACCAACGCGTTGATCACCTTCTGCGACCGATGCGAACCCTTGCGCGCAATCGTCGCCAACGCCTCGCGCTCCTGCTCCTCCAACTCCACCACATACCGCTTCATGCCAGACTCCTTGCCGTCGTCGAACGGCAAGGAGCCTACTACGATTCATGCGACATAGGACGTGTGACTTGACACTAGCTTAGCTACGCGCGAACGATCGGGCTGTCCCTTCGGCCCCTGGCCCTTCCCCGCCGGCCGACTCCAGAGGTCCGGCTGATCGGCATCCGCCGGCGACGAAGATGGGCCTGGCGTTGGACCCGGCGGCGCGCAGTGGCGAACGTCTGGTTCAGGGCGATCGGGAGCGACGCCGAGGCTGACCGGTGGACTACCACGTCCGGCCCCGGCAGCGCGACCTTGACCACGACATCGAATGACAGTCCGTTGCGGCGGTTCCTGCTTGGGCCGGTAACCGCCACTTCACAGTCGACGATCCGCGAGTTGAACCGCTCCAGGCCCTGGGCCTCGAGCTCGATCGAGCGTTTCAGCTCCTCGTTCAGTTGAACGCCCTGAGTGCGGATCCTGACGGGAAAACTCGGATTTGATCTCAACTTCGTTTGCCTCCTCCTGGTTGTTCCCTGGGTGGTCCGGCAACGAGGCCCGGCCGCTCCTCGCGGCTTCCCGCTCGACCGGCCACCCTCATCAAATCTTCACTATCGTACAACGCGCCTCCCGCACCAAGATTCCGGTCCGGCACTCCCGAGCTAGCCGCTCCGCTCCATCCCGACCGTGCCCCGCAGGTAGACATCGATCAGGCCGGGCAGCGCGGCGATGTCGTAGCCACCCTCCAGGACGGAAACGAGCCGGCCCTTGCACACGTCCTCGGCAAGGTCGGCCAGATCGACGCCGAACCGGTGGAAGCTCTCCTCCGTCAACTTCATGCCGGCAATCGGGTCGTTCCGCCAGGCATCGAAGCCGGCCGAGACAAGCAGCACGTCGGGCCGGAACGCCCGCACCGCCGGCAGCAGGAGGTCACCCATGACCTCCCGGTAGACATCGTCGCCGCTGCCCGCCGGCAGCGGAGCGTTGAAGGTCGTGCCTTCGCCGGCGCCGGTGCCCCGCTCGTTGGCGGCGCCCGTACCCGGATAGAACGGGTACTGGTGGACGCTGAGATAGGCGACATCCGAACGATGGTCGAACAGGTGCTGGGTGCCGTTGCCGTGGTGGACATCGAAGTCGAGAATCGCCACCCGCTCCACGCCGTGCACCTCGATCAGCCCCTGGGCAAGGATTGCGATCTGGTTCAGGTAGCAGAAGCCCATCGCCCGGTCCCGCTCGCAGTGGTGTCCCGGCGGCCGGGTAACGCTCATCGTGCGGTGGCCGGCGCCGAGCATCACGTGGTCGCCGGCAGCGAGCGCGGCATCGACCGCGGCCCAGGCGGCGTCGCCGGTTCCCGGCGACAACGGGTTGTCGTTCGTGTCGAGCATCGGCGTCGGTCGCCGCGGGAAGTTCCCCTGCGCCGCGGACGCGGCAACCTCTGCCACAGCGGCCTCCATCCGCCCGATGTACGCCGGGTCGTGGACCTGCGCGGCGAGCCGCCGGGCCTGCCCGGCCATCCCGCCGCTTGCTCCGTCCGCCCCAGCCTCCACCAGATCCCAACCCCGCTCTTCCAGATGCGGCAGAACAGATTCCAGGCGCTCCGGCCGTTCCGGGAAGCCCCGTGGCACCGTGTGCTCTCCGCAACGCGGATCCCAGAAGACGCTCATCGGTGATGTCATGGTTGGGGTAGCGTACATCTCGATGAACATACGGTGCGGCCATGACTGAACAACACTCCATCGCCAACGCCCGCCGTAACCTGCCGACGCTGGTTCGTGAAGCGGAGAACGGCACTTCAGTGGAACTCACCCGCCGGGGCGAACCCGTGGCGGTCCTGATCGGCCGCCGCGAGTTCCAACGGCTAACGTCGGGCCGGCGAAGGTTCACCGCCGCCTGGCGCAGCTTCGCGGAGAGCGTCGAGCTAGCCGAGTTGGCTCTCGATCCCGACGAGCTGTTCGGGCAGATGCGACACCCACAGAAGCAGACCATCGAGCATTTTCTCCAGCCATGAACATACTGACGACGACTTCGCCGATTCGCGGTCTCCTGGTGCTGGCGGTACTGTGCACAGCGGTCGCCCCGGCTACCTCGGCATCCGATAACTGGCCCTCCTTCCGCGGCCATGCCGCCGACGGCAACGGCACCGGCTCGCCGCCGGTTACCTGGAACGTGGAGACCGGCGAGAACGTCCTCTTCCGAGTCGCCGTTCCCGGCCTCGGGCACTCGAGTCCGGTGATCTGGGGCGACCGTTTGTTTCTGACCTCATCGGTGCCTGAAGGCGAGGAGGCATCGCTCAAGGTCGGCCTCTACGGCGACATCGCGCCGGTCGTGGGCGAACCGCCGCAGCGCTACCAGGTGCTGGCCTACGACAAGCGAAGCGGCGACAAGCTCTGGCAGCGCACCGCCTTCCACGGCACGCCGGCAGTCAAGCGCCACACCAAGGCGTCGCACACCAACTCCACGCCCGCGACCGACGGCAAAGTGCTGGTGGTCTTTCTCGGTTCCGAGGGGCTCCACGCCTTCGACCTCGACGGCAAGCCGCTCTGGAGCCGGCGGTTCGGCCTGCTCGACTCCGGCTTCTACATGGTCAAGACGGCGCAGTGGGGGTTTGCCAGTTCGCCCGTGATCCAGGCTGGACGGGTGATCATCCAGGTCGACGTGCAGGGCGACTCCTTCCTCGCCTCCCTCGACGCCGCAACCGGCGAGGACGTCTGGCGCACCGACCGTGACGAGATTCCAACCTGGAGCAGCCCCGCCGTGTTCCCTCGCGGCGATGGAGGCCGCCAGGTCGTCGTCAACGGCTACAGGCACATCGGCGGCTACGACTTCGACACTGGCGAGGAACTGTGGCGACTGGAAGGCGGAGGTGACATACCCGTCCCAACGCCGATCCGCGCCGGCGAAGGCCCGATCCTGATCACCAGCGCGCACGGGCGCATGCGGCCCATCTACGCCATCGACCTGGAGGCCAAGGGCGGCATCGACCCGGAACACGACGCCATGGCCTGGTTCCACGAACGACTCGGCAACTACATGCAGACCCCGATCGTGGTCGGTGACCTGGCCTACTTCGGGTTCGACAACGGCGTCGTCACCGTCGTCGACTGGAAGAGCGGCGAGCGGGTCGGGCAACGACGCCTGGGCCGCGGCGCCTCCGGCTTCACTGCCTCGCCGGTCGCGGCCGGCGGCCGCATCTACTTCAGCAGCGAGGACGGCGATGTCTACGTCATCGAGCCCGGCGACGAACTGAACGAACTCGCGGTCAACGAGCTCGGCGAAACGTTGATGGCGACGCCTGCGATCTCCGACGGCGTCATCTACTTCCGGGCCCGACGGCACCTGATCGCCGTCAGCGCCGGGTCGTAGCACTGCAGCCGCTACGGCTGACAGCCCTCCGGAAACGCTCTCGCGTCCGTGATCGCGGCCGCCGGCAGCCCGGGCTCGTTCCGGTACTCCTTCACCGTCCCCGTCACTGTGTCGGTCACCTGGATCGTGTAGCCGAGGTCCGTCGTCGACGCGCCGTACACCCACACGTGGCCGTTGACCGCGCAGCCGTCAAGTACCTTGATCAGAATCTCCCAGTTCTCCCGGCTGAAGAACGTGAACAGACCCGAATCGTTGGTCCCCGCATGAACCACGCTCCCCGCGCCGCTCTCGCCGTCCGGTTTCCGCCACTCCACGGCCACCGCGTAACGTGAGTCCTGCAGACAACGCCTCTCAGCGCTCGACTCGCACGTCCCCGCCGGTGAGTTCGACTCGACCAGGAACACACGCGACGACGTCGATTCACGGGTGCCGTCACTCACCAACAGCGTGACTTCGTAGAAACCCGGCTCAGACCAACTGTGCGCCAGCCTCCGCAGACTCGACGCCGACCCGTCGCCGAACTCCCAGCGACGCCACCCGGCGGGACCCGTACTCGTATCCGCGAACTCCACCGCCTCGCCGGTCAGAGCCCGGCAAAGCTCCGGGTCGCACGCCGCGCCACTCACTGCGATCACGGCCATGTCGTCCGGTGGCGGCGGCGGCGGTGGTGGTGACGGCGGCGGCGGTGGCGCTGGTGACGGCGGCGGCGGTGGCGGCGGTGGCGGGGGCGGATGCGGGGGCGGGGGTGCGAACGATGGCGTCGCTCGCACCGTCTCCACCGGGCCATAGCCCAGAGCGTTCACACCCCGCACCTCGAAGGCGTATTCCCGGCCGTTCGTCAGTTCGCGCACTGTCGCGGCCCTCGCTGCCGGAGCAACTCTCATCCAGTCGCCGAACTCCCCGCCGGGCTCCGCCACCCGGTATTCGTAGCGGACGATCGGAGCGCCGCCGGTGTTCGCCGGGGCATTCCATCTCAGCGTTACCCGGCCGTTGCCGGAAATCGCCGTCAGACTGACCGATGAGACCGCCACCGTCACCCCCGGCGGCGCTATACGGACGCCCAGCGGCGCCTCCTCGTTCGGTTGGTTTCCTGCGACCGAGGTCGCTCCGCCCGCCGGCACGGTCAGCGTCAGCATGTAGTTGTGGGCGACCGCGTCGGTCCTCGGGGTCACGGTGGTGGTGAAGATCCGGTCATCCGTGGTCTGTAGTGCCGCAATGGTTGGGTTGCAGAAAACCGGGTTGCTTGCGCTATCGGTGCAGGCAGGTTCCTGCTGCGTTTCAATATCGCTGCTGGTGAAGCCTCTCACCGTCTCGGAGAAGCTCAACCTCACCCCAAAGGGGCCCTCGACCGGCGGCGGGAGATCGGTCGTCATCCGAACCGTCAGCGGCGTGACAGTCATCCCCTCCCCCGACTCCGACCAGTAGCTTGTCGCTTCGTCGTTGGTGGCCCGCACCTGCACTTCATAGACCGTGCCCGGTTCCAGGTCATCCAGCGTCAGCGAGAGCCCCGGCCCCGCGTGTTGACCGTCGCTGAAGCGCCCCGTGCCCTTCTCCCGGTACTGCACGTCGTAGTCGGTGATCGCCGGCCCCGTGTTGTCCGGTTCGCTCCAGTTGAGGGTGAGACTGTCGGCCGTCTCCCCCGAGAAGGTCGGTGCTTCCGGAATACCCGGCGGTTCCCGTTCGTCTGTCACTCGGAGGGTGAACGTCTGCTCGGCCTCCAATTCCCTCGCCCCGGCCCCGCTGCGCACTTCCACCGTCACCTCATACTCGTTATCTCCGGGGGCCTCGAAATCCGGCGCTGTCAGGAAGCTCAGATTCCCCGTATCGGTGGTGATCGTGAACTGCCCCTGATCGGCCCCGCCCACGATCGCCCAACCGGTCACCTCGTCACCCGGGTCGGTGTCTCTGGCCGCCAGCCGCCTCACCAGCGCCTGGTTCTCGGGAACATCGAACGAACTCGGACTTGTGACCTGCGGGGCCGTGTTTGGGGCATCCGTGGTGTTGGTCACCGACCGGTTGGTCAACCCCAGAGCGCCGTTGCCCACCGCGTCCCGGATCGGGTTGGTGTCCGGGGTGTAGCTCACCCGGATCCCCGTGTCTCCGTGCTCCACCGCAGGATTGAGGGTCAGCGTCACCACGGTATCGCTGACTGAGACCACCGCAACGCTTCGCCCGCTCCCGTCCACCTCGACCGTGAAGTCCCCCGGCGCAGGCCTCGATCCTTCGTCGAGCGCTTTCCCGTACGTCAGCGTCAGCGCGGCGCCGTCCACCGCCGCGCTCAGAAACGCCGGCCGGACCCCGTCCACCTTGTGCCCCGCCTGCGCAGCCACCGCTTCATGGTCCAACACCGCGGCATTCTCTGCCTCGTCTTCGATCGTTCCGCCGTTCAAGGCGATCCGGCCCGCCTCGATGCTCACCCCGCCTGTGTCTTCGTCCCCAGCGGCCACCTCGTAGCTGAACACCAGCGCCGCCGTCCCCGTGCCGCTGTCATAGCCGGCCGTTCGGGTCCTGGTCCCCACTCTCAGCCTCAACTGCGGCGTCCCCTCCACCTCCACTGTCTCGCTGAATCGCACCGTCAACTCGACCGCGTCTCCCGCCGCATAGGTCTGGTCCGATCCCGGGTTCGAGGTGATGGCCAGACTCTCCACCGTCGGCGGGGTCGTGTCCGGGGTGTCGTTGGTCACCGGCTCGCGGCTGAGCGCCTCCGCATCGTTTCCCGGCACATCCCGGATCGGGTTGGCCCCCGGCGTATAGCTCACCTGGATCCCTGTCTCCCCGTGGTCGGCACTCACATCCAGGGTCAGCACCACGGTGCTCCCGCTCACCGAAACCCGAGTGACCGTCCGTGTCTGATCGCCTCCAGCCACGGTGAAGTCCCCCGACGCAGGGGTCGAGCTCCTGTCAAGTGGCTCGTCGTAGGTCAGCGTCAGCGTCGTCCCGTTCACCACTGCTTCACCGCTTGCGGCCAGTTCCGGCTGGACCGCGTCCACCTTGTGCCCCGCCTGCGGCGCCACGGCTTCATGGTCCCGCACCGCGTTGTTTCCCGCACCGTCTCGGATCGTGCCACCCGACAGGCTGTTGGCTTCAACGCCCACTCCGTCCGTGTCGCTTTCCCCGGCAACTACGGTGTAACCGAACACGAGCGCCGCCGTTCCCGAGCCGCCTTCAAAGGTCGCCGTTCGCTGCCCTCCCCCCAGCTCCAGCCTCACCTGCGGCATCCCCGTCACCTCCACCGTCTCGCTGAAGGTCACCGTCACCCGAATCTCGTCTCCCGCGGCATAAGTCCGGTCCGTTCCAGGATCCGAGGTGACCTCGATCTTGCTCACCGTCGGGGGAGTCGTATCGGCACGGATGACATGAAATGCGGGGACTTCCGACAGCAGGGTTTCACCGGCGGTGCAGATGCCACCATCGGCGCAGGGCTCATCGGCCACCAGGCGGACGGTGATGTCGCTGGCGCCGGCGGGCGTCAGGGTGACGACATAGGAGTTGGCTGCCTCGCCGGCCGCGACGTGCAGGCTGACACTCGCAACCGTTGCGCCCGTCACGCTGAGTGACGGTGTGGTCTCGTCGAAGTCCACCACCGGCTGGTTGAAGGCGACGACGACCTGCGGGCTGTCGCCGGCGCCGGTGTGGAACACCGATGTGTGGCTGCTCGATGGTAACAACGCCGTCAGCGGCTCGGGTTGCGGCGCCAGGGCCTCTGCCGGGGCCACGGTCGCGTTGATACGGCGGTTACGGTGATTGGCGGGCAACTCGCTCAATCGGATGCCCAGCTTCTCCTGACCCGTGGCGGGATCGACCAGCGTGGCCATCTCGTCGTTCGGGATCGTGACGTTTACATCGAGAGGCCGTCCCCAACTCACCAGCCAGTCGCCGTTGTCGAGCACGTCCACGTTGCCGGTGGCGTAGCCAAGATGGCTCCGCTCGCCCCGCAGGGAGTGATCGCGCACGAAGACCGCCTCGTGGTTCTCAAGGTCCAGCGCGTACTCCACCGCTCGGCTGAAGTCATACCCCTCGCGCCCCAACTCCTCGAAGGTCCACGGATCGATCGTGCACAGCGCGCCGTTGTCGAACAGGAAGACGTTGCCGTTGGGCAGGAAGCGCGCCGTGTGCTGGCCGCAGAACTCGCCTTCGGGATCGTTGATGAAGTCCAGCAGCGGCGGGCCGATGTCGCGCGCCGCCCATTCCGCGTCGCTCAGGTTGGTGCGGCCCATCCGCCAGAGCACGTCCCCCCGGGTAACGCCGGGTTTGACGTCGATGCCCAGCACCTTCGAGCAACCCCGCATCGAGGCGACGAGGACGCCGTCGACCACGTGCATCCCGTTGATATGCGCATAGTCTCCCCCGGGACTCCTCATGTCGGGATCGGTGGAGAGCGTCACGGGGAAGCGGTGTGGCAGACAATCCTCAATGGCCATGTTGCTCCAGGAGTTCCAGGTGAAGACGGCATGCCCCCCTGGCGTGACGATCTGGAACGCCGCGTCCTCGACGTCGACGGAGGAGACATCAGCCCCGTCGAGATAAGGCAGATCGATGTCGCTGAAGTCGCGCGTCGCCGGTTCGTATGCCATGAGCAGGTAGTTGCCGTCCTCCAGAATCTGGAAGTCGTGAGCGTCGAATGTGGTCAACGGCGTCACGGTCCTCACGTCGGCGGCGACCACCTCGAAGTCCTCGTCCAGGATGATGTAGCGGGTCCTCCCAGCCCGAAACCCGTAGCGGTATGCACCGTCGACGCCGATCCGGTGGAACCTGATGGCGAACCCCACCATGCCCGAGTAGGCGCGGCGGTGTCTCGGCACGCCGTTGCGATCCATCAGCGTGAAGTACCCGTCGCGGTGGAACAGGATCAGATCCTCGAATGCGTCGGTGTTCGGGAACGTGTGCGTCTCGACCACGAAGAACACCTCCCGCAGGCAGTGAACGACGTAGGTCGTGCCGGCGCCGCTCGCGTCGGTCACGCGGATCGCCACGTCGCTATCCGCGGACACGTCCACGGCCATGGGCGCGCTGGCGGCCTGCACGCCGGCCACCCCCACGCGCGCGTTCGCCGCTGCCGACACGGTCAGGACCAGCGTGTCGGTGCTGTTGCAGCCGATACCGTAGTGGAGCGTCAGCGGATCGAAGGCGGGGTACAGGCCCCGCGCGGAGGCGGCCTGGGAGTCATCGGTCTCCGCAGTCAGACCCGTCAACAGGGGCCCCGTGACCACGTTGGGCGCCACCTCGCTGACCGTCTTGCCGGTCCCGTGCTCGTCCTCGTAGGTCGCCGTCACCCGCAGAAACGTGTTCGTGTCCGCCGCCACCGGCGTGTAGCTTGCTGCGGCGGCGCCGTCGATCACGGCCCAGGAGTTGCGGCCCGTGGACCGCTCCCACTGCCAGACCTCCGTTCCGACGGTCACGCCGTCCGGGTCCGTGAGCATGGCTGTCAGCTCGACGCCCAGCGCGGGACGGGTCGAAGACAGCGACAACGCGCCTTCCTCGTCCGCATCGGTGACGGTAACCGTGAAGGTATGCGTGTCCATGACGGACGAGCCGGCTCTGGCCAACAGGGTCAGCTCGTAGGTGTTGGCCGCGTCGCCGTCAACGGGCGCCTCGAAGTCAGGCGGCTCGGAGAAGATCCGCGGGGCGACCGCGTCGAGGGCGAATCGGAGCGCGCCGGGCGGGCTGTCGATGCTGAAGTGGTCACTGTCGGTCCCACCGAGGATCCACTCGATGCCGGCCCGGTCCTCCTCCGAGGACGCCGTGAAGGTCGCCACGCGAGACCAACTGTTCTCTGGGAACTCGACGCTCGCCGGCCCGGTGATCGCCGTGAGCTCGGTGACGTTCAGGAGCGTCACGAGCAGCTCGGCCATGTCCGAATCGGTCCCGTCGCTCACCTGCACCGTGACCTCGCAGGTCCCGTCGGCGTCCGCGTCGTCGGGCGCTTCGTAGTCCTTGACCGAACTGAAGGTGAGGACGCCCCCCTCAGTGAGCGAAAACTTGCCGGAGTCGGCCCCGCCCGTCTTCGACCAGATCAGGTCGCCTGCGTCCGTGTCGTCGTCCGACGCGGTGAGGGTCTCCACCGCCGTCTCGTCTTCCGATACGAGAATCGGTGAGGTCGTCGTGATCTCCGGCGCCGCCAGGAGATCGAAGGTAAGCGTCGCGATCGGCTCGTCCGAAAACTTGCCCGTGCCCTTGATGCTCGTGATCGTGCCCTGAGGCGAGGTGGCCGAGTTCGACTGCGAGAACTCGGTTCCCTCCTCGGTCCCGGCGTCGTAGGGAAACAAGTTCACCGCGAGGGATGGCTGCCAACCGTCATCGGCGGTATTGCGGAGGGACAGGCCGGAGACGCCGACGAACCAGTCCGGGCTGGGGGCGATCATCGAGGTCAGGGTGACCAGCGGGTGGTCGGTGGTGAGCGTGATGTCGACCGTAGCCGTCGCTGTCCCGCCCGATGCGATGAACTGCTCGATGATGGCGAGAGCATTCGAGTTGGCGTTCATCTCGGACTTGAGGGCGCTCGTTCCCCCAACTTCCGCCATACTCTCGATCCCCGCGCTGGCCGTACCGCCACTGCTCCAGAAAGTTGCGCTGGCATTGTGCACGGCGCCGATCAAGGTCGTGAAATGCTCGCCCGATGGGACCGATACCCCGCTGGCCAGGGCGCTTGCGGTGAATTTGCCCTCAAATGTCACCCGGTAGATGGCTGATTGCGCGTTGCCCTGCGCCTGTGCCGGCATCGGCACGATCAGAAACAGCGCAGCGAGCGCCAGCAGCCCTGCCGCCGCGCGACGGGACCCGGCGGTTACGAAGCGGGCAAGGCTTGCAAGGCGGGTGAAGCGCCCTTTGGAGTTGCCCCGTTTTCGTGGACAGTCTGTGTTTGGGGGATCAAGCGGCTTCGCGGCAGCTCTTCTCGAAGTTGAGACGTGACGGCGGCGACGATCTCGAACCGGGTGCGGGCGCTGGAGACGCACATGGGCGCCGAGCTGTTCTCGCGCCACGCCCGGGCCGTGCGCCTGAACGTGCGCGGCCGAGAGTACGCAATCACCACAGCGACCGAAGGCCATCGCGAACATGCCGAAGCTCACCCGGATTTGCAGGAACAATGCGTTAGTTTGACGTGAGGCAAAGGCCGGGAGGCCCTTGCGCGCGCTAGTGGCGGGCCATCAGCCCCGGTAACTTTACCGGGGCAAGTGTGCCGTTTCAACAGGCTTTAGTTTCGACCGCCTCGGATCGGCGACCGTACACTCTGGCGGCATCCTTCCCGGCCAACTGACCGTATGAACCGCTAGGCTCGACTCGGCCATAAAGACCACAGACGCGGGCTCGCCGAGTCGGCACCTCCTCGTCGCGGCCGCGCTGAGCGCGGCTACGGTTTCGCTCGCCGCCGCTTCCGACAACTGGCCCTCCTTTCGCGGCAACGGCGCGGACGGCAGAGGGACCGGATCGCCGCCCGCGACCTGGAACGTGGAGACCGGCGAGAACGTCGTCTTCCGGGTCGCCGTGCCCGGCCTCGGCCACTCGAGCCCCGTGGTCTGGGGCGAGCGGCTGTTCCTGACCGCGGCGGTGCCGGACAGCGGCGAAGCCTCGCTCAAGGTCGGCCTCTACGGCGATGGCACGCCGGTTGCCGGCGAACCGCCGCAGCGCTTCCAGGTGCTGGCGTTCGACAAGCGGAGCGGCGAGCTCCTATGGCAACAGACCGTTTTCCACGGCAAGCCGGCGATCAAGCGGCACATGAAGGCGTCCCACACCAACTCGACACCCGCGACCGACGGCAACGTCCTCGTCGCCTTCTTCGGCTCCGAGGGGCTCCACGCCTACGACCTGGACGGCAACCCTCTCTGGAACCGGCAGTTCGGCGTGCTCGACTCGGGTCCCTACGACTTCCCCACCTACGAGTGGGGATTCGCCAGCTCGCCGATCGTCCACGACGGCCGGGTGATCATCCAGGTCGACATCCTGAGCGACTCCTTCGTCGCCGTACTGGACGCCACGAGCGGCGAGGACGTCTGGCGTACGCCCCGTGAGGAGGTCGCCACCTGGAGCACGCCCGCGGTCTTCCCGCGCGGCGATGGCGGCCGGCAGGTCGTCGTCAACGGCTACCGCCATATCGGCGGCTACGACTTCGACACCGGCGAGGAACTGTGGCGGCTCGAAGGCGGCGGCGACATCCCCGTGCCGACTCCGATCCGGGCAGGCGACGACGGCCCGATCCTGATCACGAACGCCCACGGCCGGTTGAAGCCGATCTACGCCATCGATCCGAACGCCAAGGGCAAGCTCGATCCCGACCACGACGCGATGGCCTGGTTCCACGAACGGCTCGGGAACTACATGCAGACGCCCATCGTCGTCGGCGACCTCGCGTACTTCTGCTACGACAACGGCGTCGTCACCGTGGTCGACTGGAGGACCGGCGAACGCCTGACCCAGAAACGCCTGGGACGCGGCGCCTCCGGCTTCAGCGCCTCGGCGGTCGCCGCCGGCGGCCGCATCTACTTCAACAGCGAGGACGGCGACGTGTACGTCATCGAACCCGGCTCGGAACTGAACGAGATCGCCGTCAACGAACTCGGCGAGACTCTGATGGCGACGCCCGCCATCTCAGACGGCGTCATCTACTTTCGGGCCCGCCGTCACCTGATCGCCGTCGGCGCCGAGTCGTAGCGACCGCCGGGCGCCCGATCAGTTCGTTCAGGCCTTGCGCTGCAAGACAGCGCTGAAGCTCGACCGGTGCTGGTGAGCGACGTAGAGGCCGAGCACCACCACCGCCACGCCGATGACCACACCCTCGGGCGCCAGGAAGACGTGGAAGAGCAGGATGTTCAGGGCGATCGGCGCCAGCACGACGAGAGCGAGCGGCACGAACAGGCCGAGGATCAGCAGTACGCCGCAGACGATCTCCGTCACCTTGATGACCGGCCACAGGTAGCCGGTGTCCATCAGCGCGCCCATGAAGGCCGTGGCCTCCTCTCCCATCTCGGGCGCCGGCCCCAGTTGAAGCAGGCCGACCGTGCCGAGGACTGCGAAGATCAGCCCGAGCAGGACGCGCGCCATGAGCGGAAGATGCTTCATCGTCTACCCTCCCTTGTCTTGTGTGTGTCACATCAGCGGAGCGTTCGGCCCCAAACGGTGAGGATAGCAACGTGACCGAGCATGAGATTCTCTGGCGACCCTCCGCGGAACAGGTCGACGGATGCAGGCTGACCGCCTACCTCCGCTGGCTGGACGCCGAGCGCGGCCTGCGCTTCAACGGCTACGACGACCTCTGGAACTGGTCGGTAACGGATCTGGATGCCTTCTGGGGCTCGATCGTCGAGTACTTCGAGGTGCGCTTCCACACCCCCGCCAAGCGGGTGATCGGACGCCGATCCATGCCCGGCGCCGAGTGGTTTCCGGGCGCGACCCTGAACTACGCCGAGCATGCGCTGGCACACGGCGGCGCGGAACCGGCTCTCATCTGCCGCAACGAATCGGGGCCCCGGCGTGAACTGAGCCGGGATGACCTGCGGCGCGAAGTCGCGGCCGCGCGGGCCGGACTGCAGCGCCTCGGTGTCGGAGCCGGCGACCGGGTGGTCGCCTACCTGCCCAACAGCGCCGAGGCCGCGATCGCCTTCCTGGCCACAGCCAGCCTGGGCGCGATCTGGTCGAGCTGCCCGCCCGAGTTCGGGAAGGGCAGCGTGCTCGACCGTTTCCGCCAGATCGAGCCGAAGGTGCTGATCGGCGTCGACGGCTACGGCTACAACGGCCGCTGGTTCGACCGCAGCGGCGATCTCGAGCGGATCGTCGGCGCCCTGCCGACTCTTGAGGCGGCGGTTCTCGTCCCGGGGTCCGGCGATGGCGCCCAAGCAGCCACGGACCTGTCCTGGCGTCAACTGACCGCCGCGTCAGGCGAACTGGCCTTCGAGCCGGTCCCGTTCGACCATCCGCTCTGGATCCTCTACTCATCCGGAACCACGGGCCTGCCCAAGGCGATCGTTCAGGGTCACGGCGGCATCCTGGTCGAGCACTTGAAGCAGTTGGCCCTCCACACCGATCTGGGGCCGGGCGACCGCTTCCTCTGGTACACGACAACCGGCTGGATGATGTGGAACTACCTGGTCTCAGGGCTTCTCGTGGGCGCGACGGTGATGCTCTACGACGGCTCGCCCGGCTGGCCCGACCTCGAAGCGCTCTACCGCCTGGCGGACGAGGAGGCGGTGACCTGCTTCGGGGTCAGTGCGCCCTTCCTGCTCGCTTGCCGGGCCGCCGGCCTGGCGCCGGGCAAGCGATTCGCCTTCGACGCCTTGCGGGCTGTCGGCTCGACCGGCGCGCCGCTGCCGGCCGAGGGCTTCGACTGGGTCTATGACCACGTCAAGTCCGATGTCTGGCTCGGCTCCCTGTGCGGCGGCACGGACGTCTGCACCGGCTTCGTCGGCCCGAACCCGCTGCAGCCGATCCGGCGCGGCCTCATCCAGTGCCGCTCCCTGGGCGCCAAGGTCGAGGCGTTCGACGAGACCGGCCTTGCGGTGACCGGGCAGGTCGGCGAGCTGGTGATCACCGAGCCGCTACCCTCGATGCCGCTCTTCTTCTGGGCCGACGAGGACGGCGAGCGCTACCGGGAGAGCTACTTCGACCACTGGCCGGGCGTCTGGCGCCACGGCGACTGGATCGAGTTCGACGAAGACGGCAGCTCCGTGATCTACGGCCGTTCCGACTCGACGCTCAACCGCGGCGGCGTGCGGATGGGCACCTCGGAGTTCTACCGCGCTGCCGCGGAGCTGCCCGAGATCGAAGACTGCGTGATCGTCGACACCGGGAGCCTGGACCGCGAGGGCAAGCTGTGGCTGTTTGTCGTGCCGCGCGCGGGCGTCACACTCGACGCCGCGCTCGCCGACCGCATTCGCCGGCACCTGCGCACCCGGCTCTCGCCGCGCCACGGACCCGACGAGATCCGCGCGATTCCCGAGGTGCCGACGACGCTCTCCGGCAAGAAGCTCGAGGTGCCTATCAAGCGGATCCTGGCCGGCGAACCGGTGGAGCGAGCGGTCAACGTGGGGACGCTGAAGAACCCGGACTCGATTGCCGCTTTGGTGGCGGCGATCGCCCCCTACTGACTCAGTCTGTTTGCGAAGTCGCCGCCGCGGAAGATCGAGATGTTGTCCAGGGAGATGTGCCGGCGTAGCGCCCCGTTGACCTCCTCAACCGTCAGTTCCTCGATCGCCCGCTCCCTGGCTGCAGTGAATTCCATGGTCCTGCCATAGAACAGGTTGTTGCTCAGCATCGCCGCAAGCGTCCGGTCCTGGGAGCGTCCGTTCTTCTGCGCGTCCAGGTAACCGCGCCTGGCGGCGTCGAACTCCTCCTCGGTGAAGCCGTCCGAAAGCGCCTTGCGCATCTCGTCCCGGAAGGCGTCGACCACTTTGTCAGCGTTCTCGGGCGCGAAGATGGCGTAGGTCACGAACAGCGCGCTGTCGTCGATCGGCGGCGCCGCGACCTGGGAACCGACGCCGTAGGACAACCCCTCCTGCTGGCGTATCCGGGTCGCAAGCCGCGAACTGAGGAACCCGCCGCCCAGCATGTAGTTCGCCATCACGAGCGCCGGGTAGTTGTCGTCGTCGTCCCGCATGGCGAAGGTGGTCGCGGCCATCATCATCGCGTTCGTCTTGTCCGGGGTTTCGAGGTCGACGCTCACCGTCTCCACCTCGCGGTACGGATCGGCGACCCGCTCGTAGGGCTGGGGCGCATCCCAATCGCCGAACAGCTCTTCGAGTTCGCCCGCGATCTCGTCCGCGTCGAAGTCCCCGACGACGGCGATCGTCCCGCCCTCGGCGCCGTAGAAGGAAGACCAGAACTCCCTCGCTTCTTCCACCGTGGCCGCGTTCAGGCGCTCGATCTGTTCGTCGAACGTCGGTGAGTAGCGCGGATGGTCGGCCGGCCAGGAGTTGAAGTGCCTGTTCATCGTCTGCGGCACCTGCGCCATCGGCTCGGACCGCTGGGACTCGATCCCCGCCAGCCGCTCCTCGCGCAGCAGATCGAACTCCTTCGCATCGAAGGCCGGCTCACGCAGGATCTCCGCGGCCAGACGCAGCACCGGCAGGAGGTGCTCCCGCACTGTCGCGAAGGAGCCGCTGGCGGCCAGCACGCTACCGAAGACACCACCCTGCGCCTTGAGACGATCGAGTTCATCGCTGATCTCCTGACGGGAGCGCTTCTTCGTTCCGCGCATGAGCATGGAGCCAGCCAAGTCGCCAGCGACAGCACGGCCCATCAGGGCCTCTTCGGTTCCGTGCCGGAACGCAAGCTGAACGGCGACGGCTTCGCCCCGGTTCGCCTTGGGCAACAACCCCACCTTCACGCCATTCGAAAGGGTGAGCGTGCGCGTACGGCGATCGATGTTCGCGGGCGTCGGGTCGAAGGCTTCGCCTTCCGCCACCGCCTCACGCCCGCTGTAGTCCGCAACCAAGGCACCGACATCAGGCGGCTCGGGCACCTCGGCCCGTGCCGGCGTCTCGTCCGTCGGATAGAAGTAGCCCACGGTGCGATTCGAGTCGCGCAGGTAAGTCTGCGCAACCTCGTGAACCCCTTCCACCGTGACCTGCTCCAGGCGGTCCCGATGCAGGAAAAAGAGACGCCAATCTCCCATCGAGGCCCACTCGCTCAACTGGAGCGCGATGCCCTGAGGGTTGTTGAAGGCGAGTTCGATGGCCGACAGATAGTCCGTCTTGGCGCGCTCCACTTCCTCCTCGGTGGGCGGCGCCGCCGCGATCTCGTCGATCGTGGCGAAGAGAGCCTGGGCGGCCTCGTCCAGCGAATCCCCCTCCCGGACCTGGACGGACGCCATCAGGACACCGGGTTCGTTGAGCTGCAGACTCGAAGCGGACGCCGAGGCGGCAAGCCCGGGCTCCACAAGGTTCTTGTAGAGGCGTCCGGCCGGTCTGGCGCTCAGCACGTGGGTCAGCACATCGACCGCCGCGAACTGCTCGTGGGCGCCCGGCGGCACGTGATACGCGGCCATCACGAGCTGCACGTCGCCGACCCGCCGTAGCGTCACCGTCCGCTCACCGTCCTGGGCCGGCTCCGCCGTGTAGGTGTCGAACAGCTTGTTCGCGCCGGTGCGGTCGGGGCGCGAAATGGCGCCGAACTTTTCCGCCACCAGTTCCAAGGCCCGCTCGACCTCGAACCGGCCCGCCACGACAAGGATCGCGTTGTCGGGCTGGTAGTACTTCCGGTAGAAGGCCTGCAGACGCTCGATCGGCACGTTCTCCAGGTCGGCCCGCGCCCCGATCGTCGAGTTGCCGTAGTTGTGCCAGTCGAAGGCAGCGGACATGACCCGCTTGCGGAGCACGCCCATCGGCTGGTTCTCGCTCGACTCCCACTCGTTCCGCACCACGGTCATCTCGGACTCGAGGTCCTCGGCTGAGATGAAGGAGTTCACCATCCGGTCCGCCTCCAGATCGAGCGCCCAAACCAGGTTCTCGTCGGTGGCCGGGAAGGTCTCGAAGTAGTTCGTGCGGTCGAACCAGGTCGTCCCGTTGGGGAAAGCGCCGTGCTCGGTCAGTTCGGCGGGGATATCGGGGTGATTCGGCGTGCCCTTGAAGGCGAGATGCTCGAGCAGGTGGGCCATCCCCGTCTCGCCGTAGCCCTCGTGCCGGGAACCGACCAGGTAGGTGATGTTCACGGTGACCTGCTGCTTGCCCTGGTCGGGGAAGAGCAGGAACCGGAGGCCGTTCTCCAACTGGTACTCGGTGATCCCCTCCACGGAGGCCACCCTCGCCACGCCGTCGGGCAGGTCCTGGGCTGCCAAGGGCACTGCCGCCACGAGACAGGCGAGCAGAGCGGCGGTCAGATTGAGCGCGTGTTTCGTGATTCGCTTCATGGTTCCCTCTCCGTTGGGGCGACCGCAGCCTACTCTGCGCGTCGGAGGTTCAGACTTGGGGCTTGCCTACCGCAGAACGCAACGGCGCGCCCTTTGTTCCAAGGCGGCCGGATGCGGGCGAGACGCCCGGGTTCCATCCGCACGCCCGATGACGGGCGCTCGGATGGTTCGCGGGTGGCGCGGACCGCGCCACCCGGGTTCCCAGGATCGGCTACGCCTCCGCCTCGCCGCCCAGCCGATGCTTCGCCTTCAGATCTTCCTTCACGTACTTCGCCGCCAGCAGGAACAGCACCAGCGCAAGGATCTTGGCCATGCCTACCCAGAGGAGGGAGTAGCGGATCGCTTCGATGCCGTACTTCGGTTCCAGCACGTCGTTCAGAATGCCGACGATCTGCGGGCCGAGACCCATTCCGATCAGGTTCAGGATGAACAGCAGGATGGAGGACGCGAGCGCCCGCATCCGGACCGTGACCAGGGCGTGGGTCATGGCGATCGCCGGGCCGAGATAGACGGCGCCCAGGGTCAGCGGAACGAAGTAGAAGAGGATGGCCGGAATCGCCTGGTCGATCAGCAGGAAGGCGACCATGAACGGGAAGTAGACGGCGATCGTGCCGGCGCCGATCCACAGGTACCAGCGCGGGTCGCGGCGCGCCAGCCGGTCGGCGGCGAACCCGGTGACCACCATGCCCAGCGCGCCGCCGATGCCGGTCCCGAGCCCCATCCAGGTGCCGATCTCGCCGCTGCCCATGCCGTGGACCCGGCCCAGGAAGGGAGGCACCCAGGCGCCGAAACCGTAGGCGGTGAGCGAGGCAATGCCCGAAGCGACCGCCAGCAGCATGAAGGAGCGCAGGGACCTCAGGAACCGGATCACGTCGCCCAGCGAGTACGACTCTGTATCGGCGCCCGCCGCCTCCGACATACCGCGCGGCGGTTCGCGAACGGTGAAGCGCATCACAAGCGCCAGCAGCACGCCGGGAATCCCGACAACGAAGAACGCGACCCGCCAGTTGAAGAACTCGACGATCCAACCGCCGGCAAGGTAGCCGATCATCACGCCGACCGGAATGCCGATGTTGTAGATCGACAGCGCCGCCGCCCGGCGTTCAGGCGGGAAGTAGTCCGAGATCAGAGAGTGCGCGGGCGGGCTCCCCGCCGCTTCGCCGACGCCGACGCCGATGCGCGCCGCCGCAAGCTGGAGGAAGTTCTGGGCCAGACCGCAGAGCGCGGTCATCACGCTCCACACGGTCAGACCGATCGCGATGATCGACCGCCGCACGCCGCGGTCCGCCCAGCGCGCGATGGGAATGCCGAATCCGGTGTAGAAGACGGCGAAGGCGATCCCGGTCAGGAAACCCATCTGGGTGTCCGACGCCCCGAGTTCCTCCTTGATCGGATCGATCAGGATCGAGAGGATCTGCCGGTCGACGAAGTTGAAGACGTAGACCAGGAACAGCACGCCAAGCACGTAGCGTGCGTACCCCGGACTGAACTCCTGCTTCTCTCGGTCTGCGGGCAAGACGGCGACGGTAACAGACGGCGGGCGCGGCAGAACTACCGGAAGCCGGCGCTTCGCGCCGAATGCCGGCCAGAAGGCCGGCGCACCCAGTTTCTGCCGCGCACGCTCCTAGCAGCGCTACCGACCGGCCCGGGTGTCCAGGCTCACGCTCTTGAGCAGTGCGAACACCGGCGATCCCACTTCGAGGCCGAGCTCGGCCGCGGACGCACGCGTGATCCGCGCCCGCAGCCGGTGCGACCCGAGGTCGACCGTCGTTTCGGCGAACGGAGTCGACTCATCCTGCCGGAGCGCGACGAGGACGCCCGACAGGACGTTGCGGATGCTGGTCGGCGACGGGCGCTCCGTGGCGAGCGAGACGTCCCGCGAGCGCACCAGCAACCGCGCTGACTCGCCGACGGCGAGGTACTCGATCCGGGGCACACTGAGCCGCTGGCCGTCCAGGTCGAGCCAGGTCAGGCGGTACTCGTCGTCGTGGTGGCTCACCCGGGCCTCAAGTACGGCGGCAGCCTGGAAGCGCTCGGTAAGCGGCGCCAGGTCGAGTTGCTCCAGGACCTCCACCGTGCCGCCGAACGCCTGCACCCGACCATCGGCGAGCACCAGGATGCGGTCCGCCAACAGGGCCACCTCGTCGACCGCGTGACTGACGTAGAGCGTCGGGATGCCGAACCGCGGGTGAAGAGCCAGCAGGTACGGAAGGATCTCCGCCTTGCGGCGCCGGTCGAGGGCTGACAGGGGCTCGTCGAGCAGGAGCAGGCGCGGACGGCTGAGCAGAGCCCGACCGAGTGCGGCCCGCTGGCGCTCGCCTCCCGACAATGTGTGAGGCCGGCGGTCGAGCAGAGGTCCCAGGTCCAGAGCGTCGACGACGTCGTCGCTGGTGATCGACACCGCGGCGTCCGACGCCGGCGCGCTCCGCCGATCCGCATAGCGGAGGTTTCCGGCTACATCGAGGTGCGGAAACAGCCGTCCATCCTGAAAGGTACAGCCCACGGGACGGCGATACGGCGGGGTCAGCACGCCGCGTTCGCTGTCGAGCCAGGCCTCGCCGCCCAGTGCGATGCGTCCCGTTGCGCCAGGCTCGAAGCCCAAGACGGCCCGCAGCAGGGTCGTCTTGCCGCTGCCCGACGGACCGAAGACCGCGGTGACGCCGGCAGCCGGGATCGCCTGTTCAACCTCCAGGTCGAAGCCAGGGAAGCCGACCCGCACGTCGAGTTCCAGAGCGCACCCGCCGCGATCAGGCGACATGGACTGGAAGCCTCCGATTGAAGACGTAGACGAAGACCAGCACGGCGAACGCAAACAGGAGCAGACCGGCCGCCAGCGCGTGTGCCTCCCCGTAACGCAGGGTCTCCACGTGCTCGTAGATGGCGATCGAGATGACCCTGGTCTTTCCGGGAATGTTGCCGCCCACCATCAGCACGACCCCGAACTCGCCGATCGTGTGCGCGAAGGTGAGAACCGCCGCGGTCAGGAAGCCGCGAAGCGAGAGCGGCGCGGCGACGGTCAGGAACGCGTCGAGGGGCGAGGCGCGAAGCGCGGCCGCTGCCTCCAGGGGCCCTCGCCCCAACGCCTCGAAGGCGGCCTGCAGCGGTTGGACCATGAACGGCAGGGAGTACATGACGGATGCGACCACCAGGCCCGTGAACGAGAACGTGAGCGTGGTGTCCGTGACCTCGACCCAGAGTCCCCCGAGCCAGGACCGGGGGCTCATCAGGAGAAGCAGGTAGAAGCCGAGCACCGTCGGCGGCAACACGAGCGGCAGGGCCGTCACCGCCTCGATGACCGGCTTCAGCCGCGAACGGGTTCCGGCCAACCACCAGGCCAGCGGTGTGCCGAGGATCAACAGCACCACGGTCGCCGATGCGGCGAGCCGCAGACTGAGCCAAAGCGGGCCGAGTTCGGGCAGTTCCATCTCGCCGGTCGCGGCAGCGTCCTCAGTCGCTACTCGGCCGGTAGCCGAAGGACTCGATGACCGCCCGTGCTTGCGGACTGCCCAGATAGTCCAGGAAGACCCGCGCGGCCGGGTTCTCCCGGGCCCGCTCGAGAAGGACTGCATCCTGTCGAATCGGAGCGTGCAGATTCGCCGGTACCTCCCAGCGGCTTCCGCCATGCCGGTTGCGGGCACTCAGCACCGAGGAAAGCGCTACGAAGCCGAGTTCCGCGTTCCCCGAAGCCACCATGGCGAAGGCCTGACCCACGTTCTCGCCGACCACGATCTTCGACCGGAGACCCTCCCAAAGGCCGAGCTCGCGCAGCGTGTCGCGAGCGGCTGCGCCGTAGGGCGCAAGATCCGGATTCGCTATCGCGAGCCGGCGGAAGGCGCTTTCGCGCAACACGGCGGCCGCGTCGGTGAACGCTTCGGGCGCCGGGCGCCAGAGCACGAGTCGACCAACGGCGTACGTCGTGCGCGAGTTCGGGGCCGCGAGCCCTTGCTCCACCAGCAGCCGCGGGCGCTCCTGGTCGGCGGCGAGGAACAGGTCGAACGGCGCGCCGTGGAGGATCTGGGCGTAGAGCTTGCCCGTCGAGCCGACCGTCACCGTGACCTGGTGACCGCTCTCCTGCTCGAACTCGGCGGCGACCGTCTCGATCGCCTCCGCCGCGTTGGCTGCCACCGCCACGGTCACCTCGCCGGCGAAGGCGCCGGCCGTCGCGAGGGCGAGCACCGGCAGGAGCCGGAGCACCGGGATTCTCAAACGGCTACCGCCTGCGCCGTGCGACGCGGGTCGCCGCATGCCACAGCGCCGTCTTCCTCGATCAGCACGCCCTCGAACGAACCGCACAGCCAGTTCCAGGGGTTCACCACGTCCACGGTCGCGCCGGCTTCCTGGAGCAGCCGCGCCGGTCCCCCGGGCAGATCGGCCTCCACCATCAGCGCCCCGGGAACGTTCATCGACGAGCCGCCGAACCGGGGCTTGTGAACCGAGGTCTTGAGGTCGAGGCCGAAGTCGAGCACGTTGACGGAGTTCTGGACGATGTTCTCGGTCAGCGACACGCTCGGGGAACCGGACGCGAGCACCGGCCTGCCGTCCCGGGTGAACATGTTCGGGCAGATCCGCGCGTGCGCCCTTGCCCCGGGCTCGACCGGCCCGGAGCCCAGGTGAACGCCCGACGCGCAGGCGTAGACGCCGTCGACGTAGATGCCGGTCCTGAACGGCATCGACATGACCGAGTGCAGCACCGTGGCGACGTTGCCCTCGGCGTCGACCACCGTCACTTGGTTCGAGCCCGGCGAAGGCGGGATCGGTCCGGCTGCCGCGTACCGGTCGTTGGGGCTGGCCGGACGGCCATCGAGCGCCGCGAACCGCTCTTCCGCGTACTCCTTCGAGATCGCTCTCTCGACCTCGGGCAGCGTGCCGTCGAAGCGGCCGCCGACCGCGTCGGCGTACACCCGTCCGACGATCTGCATCATCTTGAGCGTCGTCTCGCCGGACTCGAACGCCGGCCCCATCTGCTGGAAGTCAAGCAGTTCGACCATGTTCATGATCTCGACCAGGGCCTGACCGCCGAAGTCCGGCGCCGGCGAACCGACAACGCCGTAGTCGCGGTAGGTTCCGTGCACCGGCTCGTCCCAGAGCGCCTCGTAGGACGCCATGTCCTCGGCGGTGATCAAGCCGCCCCGTGCCGACACGGTCTCGGCGTAGCGGCGGCCGAACTCACCCCGGTAGAAGTGGTCGCTGCCTTCTGCGACGAGCCGCTCCAGGGTGTCCGCGAGCGCGCTCTGCACCAGCGTGTCGCCGATATCGCGGAGCGTCCTGCCGCCGAAGTAGATCTCCCGGCTGAACGGTTCGCGTCCCAGCACCGACGACTCGACGAACATCTCGCCCCAGAGGAAGGGGTGGATCTCGAAACCGTGGCGGGCGTAGTGGATCGCCGGCGCCATCACGGTGGTCCGCGGCAACCGGCCGTGGCGGTCGTGCCCGGCCTCGAAGCCGCCCCAGAAGCCGGGCACGAAGCAGAGGGTGCCGTCCGTCTTTGCCATCAGGGCCCCGAACTCGGCCACGTCCATGTTCCGCACGTCCGGCACGGCCTGCGGCGCCGCCATCATGCCGTTGACGTAGCTGTACTCGCCCGACGCGGCGTCGTAGTAGAGCATCGAAAGACAGCCCGAGAGCGTCGTCATGTGCGGCTCGACGACGGCCTGCGCGATGCTCGCTGCGAGCACGCCGTCGCAGGCGTTGCCGCCCAAGGCGATCATGTCCGCGGCCGCCGCGGCGGCGAGCGGGTGGGTGCAGATCGCTATCCCGTTCGCGCTCCGGACCGCCTGCTTGGGGCCGAAATGCGCCGTCGACACCAGGGCTCGCCGCTCGTCGTCGCTCGGCGGCGCCCAGCCGTTGGTGGCTACAGGTGCGGATCCGTCCGCCTCGGTTTCCGGGCGGCAGCCCATCGCCAATGCCGCGCCGCCGGCGGCTGCGGCCAGGAGCGTCCGCCGGTCAAGGGTCAGATCCGCCGCGTCAACGAGTGTCCGTCGCATCTCTACCTCCCTCGCACACCTCTGTCGAGAGGTTACCGCGTGCCGTAAGATGCCCCACCCGTTCCACGAGAAGGAGAGTTCGAGTCATGTCCGAACCCGTGCTGCTGGTCGAGAAGTCCGAGGGCATCGCCACCCTCACGTTGAACCGTCCCGGCGTGCTGAACGCCCTCTCGGAGGAACTGCGCGACCTTCTCGCGCAGACGATCGAGGACCTCCACGGCGACGACGAGGTGGGAGTGGTCATCCTGACCGGCGCCGGTCGCGCCTTCTGCGCCGGCCTCGACCTGAAGGAGATGAGCGATCCAGATCGGAAGCGCAGGCGCCTCGCCGACCCGCCGAAACTGCTCCGGTCGCTCAAGCAACCCGTGATCGGCGCGATCAACGGTCTCGCGGTCACCGGCGGCTTCGAGATCGCCCTGTCCTGCGACCTGCTTATCGCCACCCCCGAAGCGCGCTTCGCCGACACGCACGCCCGGATCGGCCTGCTCTCCGGCTGGGGCCTCTCCGCCCGGCTGTCACGGGCCATCGGTCCCGGCCGCGCCAAGGAACTCTCGCTCACCGGCAACTACCTGTCCGCCGAACGAGCCTGCGAGTGGGGCCTGGTCAACCGCATCGTCCCGCGAGCGGAGCTCCTGCCCACATGCCGCGCCCTGGCGACCGACATGCTGACCTGCCAGCGCGACGTGATGTTCCAGTACAAGCGGATGATCGACCGCGGGTTCGACCTGACCCTCGGCGACGCGATGGACTACGAGGTAGAGGTCAATCGCATGTACCAGTCGCCGAAAGCCGAACAGGTCGGCGAGCGCCTGGCCGGCGTCCGCGCCCGCGGCCGCGCGCAGTCCCAAGACGCGCGCTGAGGGCACACCCGCCCGGGCCTGCGGGGGGCTAGCCGACATCGGTCTCGTTCCCACTCTTTCAGTAGTCTAGCTGCTTTCATCGTACAGGTGATAGAGCCATATGACTGAAATCCGCTTGACAACTTTCACCAGTTCGGCTAATTTCAGCGTCCGATGAAAGAGTCCCCTGAGTACAGCCTAGAGAACACCGCTATCCAGGCCGCCGTTGACCTGCTAGATGCGGTGCCTCGCCTGAAGTGCAGCTCCGTTCGCCGCCAGCCACGGCACGGAGCGGACCATCCCATCGACGGGCGTATCGACTTCGACCACGGCGATGACAGGTATGCACTCGTGATCGAGGCCAAGTCCAACGGCGCTCCCCGTTTCGTGCGAGCTGCCGCCTTTCAACTCAAGGGCTACCTGGCCGTTTTCCATGAGTCCCGACCCCCGAATGCCGACCGGCACTTCCTCCCCATGCTCGTGGCTCCCTACCTGTCTCCCGCCTCCCGGTCCATCTGCCTGGAACACAATGTCGCCTACGTGGATTTTCTCGGAAACGGCCACCTCGCCTTCGACGACGTCTACATTGATCGAGCCGTCGCAGACAGGCCCAAGTCCGAGACCCGTGGTCTAAGGTCGATCTTCGCGCCGAAGGCCGCCGCAATCCTGCGAGTACTCCTTCGCGATCCCACCAGGGCCTGGCGGGTCATCGAGCTAGCCGATGCTGCCAACGCCAGCCTCGGCCATGTGAGCAACGTCCGCAAGGCCCTCCTCGCACGTGAGTGGATCGAGAAGCGCACGGACGGCATCGTTCTGGCCCAGCCAGACGCGCTCATGAGGACTTGGCGCGAGGAATACCGGAAACCAACCGGCCGCTGCCTTAGCGGCTACACGCTCTTCCACGGCAAGCAACTCGCCAAACGGCTGTCGGGAACGCTGAATCCCGAACCCCGACACGCCCGTGCGATCTACTCACACCATTCCGCCGCTCAGTGGCTGGCTCCCTTCGTCCGCGGTGGCCCACAGAGCTTCTATGCCGACGAGTCCGGCGCTCAGCTGCTAAAAGAGACCCTGAAGCTGACTCGCATCGAAAGAGGAGCAAAGGCTACTGTGCACATCCTGAACGACGAGACTCTACTCGCGGACGCTGTTCAACCGTCACCGGGCATCTTCTGCACCAGTCCGATCGTCACCTATCTCGATCTCTGGAACGGCAGCGACCGAGATCGTGAGGCCGCCGAGCACTTGGCCTCCAAGTACTTCCCGTGGCTGTGAACGGGTCGGCCCAGTCCCCCACTTCACCGAGCTGGGAACCATCAACCGCCGAAACAGGCGAGCGGAGCCGTCCGCAGCACAATCTCTCTTTGTCATTCAGCGAGACAGCATGTGTGGCCGCTGGGATCCGCTCCTCTGGCGCCTCTGCCGGGTGTAGCCTCTGAACCAGCAACCGCGCAACTGCCCATCGCTCCGTCCGACTCGGCCCGGGCGGCGTCGGTGGAGCCCTGCGGGATGCCCGGACCGCGGACGATCAAGGGGCAGCGCATCGAGTGCTCATACAGGTTCTGCTTGCCGAGCAGGCCGTGGCTGCCGACCGCCAACCCGTGATCGGCGGCGTAGACGACGATCGTGTTCTCCGCCTGCCCGTTCTCGTCCAGCGCGGCGAGGATGCGCCCGACCTGCTCGTCGAGGTGGGTGATCAGGCCGTAGTACTCCGCGAGCTGGTCGCGCACGACCTCCTCCGTCCGCGGCCAAGCCGCCAGGTTCTCGTCCCGAATGATGAGCGCGCCGTGGTCGAACGGGTGTTGCGGCATGTAGTTCGCCGGCAGCGGCAGGTTGCGCTGGTAGTAGCGCTCGCGGTACTCGGGTGGCGGCCGGCGTGGATCGTGGGGCGCCGTGAAGGGAACGTAGGCGAAGAAGGGCTGGCCCGATTCGCTGCCCGCCTCCGTCCTGGCCTGCCCGTTCAGGAAGTCGACTCTTCGCGGGCGGCCTCGGCGACCGCCGCAATGCGGGCGATCGCGTCCAGCTTCTCCACCACTTCGGGATCGATCTCGTCTTCGGGAACGAACTCGGCGAGCCGGTGGAAGTTCGTCTTCGCCATCAGGTTCGGCTGCTCGAGCTTGGCGGCGTAGATCTCGAACAGCGGTCCGAGAAAGTCCACGCTGGCCTTTGTCTCCGCGCTCCAGGGATTCGGCCGGTCGAGATGGCCAAGGGCCTTCTCCACCTCGGCCACCGACTCCCGCATCGCTTGGACATGCCGGTCCGCCTCCGATTCTTCGAACAACGGAGCCGACGCCTCCTGCCGGGCGCCGTCGGCGGCGTACGCCTCGAGAGCCGACCGGGAGCACAGGTAGTTCTCGATCTCCCGCTTGCTCCAGGCGAGACGCTCCAGGCCGTCGTCGACCGGCGCCTTCTCCGGCAGCTCGTCCAGCAGCGCGATGCCCCGAAGCTGCGGCAACGCCTCCCGGAGCCCGTGGAAGTGCCGCTCGGCGGTCGAGATGCGGTCGCCGACGTACTGCACGAAGGGCCGGTCGAGCGCCTTCAACGCCGCCTCGCGGCCCAACCGGTTCGCGAACGCCCTGAGGATCGCCAGGTCCGTCGATCCCTCGAGGTAGAGCACCCAGCCGGTCAGCTCGGCCTGCAGGTACTGGTTGAAGCCGATCCGGGTCAGCGCCTTGGCGACCTGACTGCCGCCGTCGTCGATCCTGTGCGGCCTACCCACGAACGCGATCACCGTGTCCGTCCCGGCTGCCTCCCCGAGCAGCACCTCGGAGTGGCTGGCCACCACGATTTGACTGCGGCTCTCCCCTGCGACCTCCCGGATCAGGGAGTACACCTCGCGCTGACGAAGGATCTCCAGGTGCGCGTCCGGCTCGTCGAGCAGGAGGACGGCGCCGGGATGCGCGTACATGTAGGCCAGGATCAGCAGCGTCTGCTGCAGGCCACGGCCACTCGACGAGAGATCGAGCCATATCCCCCGCTCGCGGTACCGCATCGAGATCTCGCCGCGCTCCTCGACGTACACGGGCGGGTCGAGTTGGACGCCGAACAGCCGATCGATCCGCTCCGACATCCGTTCCCAGGACTCCTCATCCCGTTCGTGAATGCGAAAGCACAGGTTGCGCAGCACCTCGGCGGTCCGCCCTTCGCCGATGCGCACCTTCACCGCGCCCGGATCGAGCCGCGTCTCGGCCGAGGCCAGACCCGACATCGGGGGCAGGTAGGCCACCTCGACGGCCATGGCCGGCGCCGGAATCGGCATCCGCTTCGTCGGACCACCCGCGCCGAGGCGCAGCGGCCTGCAGTAGAAGGACTCCTGGTTCGCGTAGTCGAACTCCAGGCCGCACTGCCAGGCCTCGCCGCCGGTCGTTCCCTCGACCAGCACGTCGATGCAGATGTTGTCGGTGCGCTGGCGGCCATCCACGAGGCGGACGTGCCGGGTGTGGAGTTCCCGCCACAGCAGGTTGGCGTTCGGAACCGGTATCGCCACCAGGTCGCGCCGGTTCACCGTCACCCCGGGGCGCTTCTCCGGAGCGCTGCCGCCGCCCGACCGCTTCTCCCTCCAGCGCCGGAGACCGATGTCCCACAGCGCCAGGGCCTGCATAGCCGAGGTCTTGCCCGAGTTGTTCGGACCGATCAGGACCACCGGATTGCCCAGCTCGATCTCGACCTCCTCGAAGCGCTTGAAGTTGCGGATCGTGAGCTTGGTGAGCATGTGCGAAGGCCGATGACGAGGCCCCGCAACGTTAGCGCAGCGCGGTCAACCAGCCAGGCTGGGCGAACCGTCGCCCGCTAGCCGCCGCATGAGCTCAGAACTCGAACCGGACGCCGGCTTCGAACCGCCGGGGCTCCCGGTAACGCGTCGGGTCGCCCACCTCGATATCCCTCCGGCATCCTCTCGAACGGGTGCAGACGCGGATCGCCTGCTCGTCGTCCAGGACGTTGTAGATCGACGCGATCAGCTCGAAGCGGTTGTCCTTGCCGAGTCTGAAGCCCTTGGCCGCCTGCAGGGTCGAGCCTGAGGTGGTCCCGGTTCGTTGGACAGTTTCCCGCCCGGGCTAAGGTGTACTCCATTGGTGGATGAAGCAGTCCGCCGCAGCCGCCGGGGCTGTGGAAAACTGCGGAATCTGCGGAAAACTCGACTTGTCGCAGGTGCGAGGCTTCGGGGTCGCGTCCAGGGTCGTGCCACGGTGGAACTCGGCAGGTGTCCTGCCTTGAAGAGTTGAATGTGGACGCTCGAGATTGTAGAAGGCGATCCAGTCTGCGATGGTGAGCCGTACCTCGACCTCGCTCCGCCGCTGCGGGAGAAAACCCTCCAGTTCGACATCGATCGCGTAGACGCCGGGGGGCAGACTGTGGAAGCTGAAGTTACCGCCGGCGTCGCCGAACTCGGTGCGCGAGCCCATGAGATTGGGCGAACTGACGATGATCGTGGCGCCGGGTAGCGAAACCTCGTTCTCGTCGTGGATGTGCCCGGCGAGGCGGCCGGTGGACTGGCCGAATGTCGGCGCGGCCAGAATGCCTAGTGCCAGGAAGACGGACGACGGGCGGATCGCTCCGCGGAATAGGGGCATTGCGGGGACTCCTCGGTTCGCGGGCCAGCTACACTCGCCGATCGCGGGTTCCCCACACGACACGTCTACCAGCCCTGAGGGCAAGCTTACGATGACTCAGCGCACTCCCGTTCTGGTCGGAATCGCCCAGGTGCTCCAGCGCGCCGACGATCCAGCCGAGGCCAAGACGCCGATCGAACTGATGATCGAATCGGTGGAGGCCGCCCTCGACGACACGCAAGCAACGGGCCTGCCCCGGCGGATCGACTCGGTGCGCGCGATGAAGGGCGTCTGGGGCTACAGGAACCCGGCCCTGGCGGTGATCGAGGCCCTCGGTCTTCAGGGCGCCGAGACCGGGCTGTCCGTGGTCGGCGGCAACCAGGTCCAGGCGGTTTTCAACCAGAGCGCGCTCGACATCCAGGGCGGGCGCCGCGAGGCCGTCGTGCTCTGCGCGGCGGAGTGCGGCCGGACGATGGGACGGGCGGGAAAGATGGGCGTGGACCTGGACTGGCTCGCCGACGACGACCCGCCCAAGCTGCCGGACGTGAACTATGGCGACACTCGCTGGACCCGGCACGAGATGGAGATGGCCTGCGGCATCCAGCAGGCGGTCCAGTACTACTCCCTGTTCGAGATCGCCCTGCGGCGCCGAAACGGCGAGGCAGTGGACGCTCACCGGGCTCGGATCGCGGAGCTCTGGGCCGGCTTCAACCGGGTCGCGCAGGGCAACCCCAACGCCTGGATCAGGCGTCCTCTGACCGCCGCGGAGATCGGCGCCGTGTCGCCGGCAAACCGCGCCGTGACCTACCCCTACACCAAGCTGATGAACGCCAACATGCGTGTCGACATGGCGGCGGCGCTCGTGCTCTGCTCGCTCGACGTCGCGCGAGCGCTGGGGGCGCCACGCTCGAAGATGATCTTCCCGCTCTCCGGCGCCGACGCCGTCGACCACTACTTCGTCTCCGAACGCGACGACCTCCACTCGTCGCCCGCGATCCGCATGGCCGGTCGCAAGGCTCTCGAACTGGCCGGCGTTGAAGTGGCGGACCTCGACTTCGTCGATGTCTACAGTTGCTTTCCGAGCTCGGTGCAGGTCGCGGCGCGGGAACTCGGTCTCGACCCGAAGCGCCCGCTCACCGTCACCGGCGGCCTGACCTTCGGCGGCGGGCCCCTGAACAGCTACGTCATGCACGCGATCGCCCGCACCGCCGAGCTGCTTCGCGGATGCTCCGGCGGCCGCGCCCTGGTAACCGCGAACGGCGGCATGCTGACCAAGCACTCCTTCGGCGTCTACAGCAACGAAGAACCGGCCAGGCCCTACCGTCACGTCGAGCTCACGAGCGAAGTTCATGCGCTCGCCAAGCGCGAGGCCGCCAGCGGCTACGCGGGTCCCGCCGAGATCGAGACCTACGCCGTGATGTTCGGCGGCGGCAGCGCGAAGGCGACCACGTCGTACCGGTCGGTCTACGGCGAGCGGAAAGCTCCGAGCTTCGCACCCACCGTCGCCCACCTCGCCTGCCGGCTGCCCGACGGCCGCAGAAGCTGGGCCAACGTCGAAGACCCCGACACCTTGCGCGCCATGTGCGAGCAGGAGTTCTGCGGCCGACCGGTTCAGCTCGACGGAGCCGGCGCCGCCGAGTGCCGGTGACCGCCACTCGACTCGCCCTCGCCGGACTCGCCGCCCTGCTGTGCGCCGGCTGCCTGGAGGACCTCGGCAGCACGGCGACGAGCGCGATGTTCGACTACGACCCGCTCGCCGACCCGGTAGCGAACCCGGACTCCCTCTTCGCACCGCTCGACCCGGAACGGGTCGACACCGACGCCACGATCACGCGCTACTCGCTCGACCAGCCGACTTCGCTCAACCCGCTGTTCATCCGCGCCTGGACCGACGGTTTCCTCTACGAACTGCTGTTCGATCCGATCGCGCACCGCAACTCGAAGCTGGAGGCGGTCTGGAACCCGGCGATGGTGGACGAGGTGGAAGAACTCGAGGGCGGGCGGATCCACCGCATCCGGTTGCACAGGGGCATGACGTGGCACGACGGCGCGCCGTTGACTTCCGAGGATGTCCGCTTCACCTGGGAGGCGATCAGTGACGACAACGTGCCCGCCGTGGACCACAAGTACAAGGTCAGCGAGATCGAGGACATCCGGATCATCGACGACATCACCTTCGATGTCATCCATAGGCAGGTCACCGCTCTGACGATCGACAACCTCTACTTTCCCATCGTTCCCGCCCACATCCTGAACAACCCCGAGGAACGGGCCGCCGACCCGACCATGCGCTCCAGCGCCTACTACAACCGCTACATGCGGGAACTCGGGATCGGCAACGGACCGTACCGGTTCGTGGAGTGGATCCACGCCGACCGCGTGGTCGTCGAGCGCTGGGAGGACTACCCCTTCGAGAAGCCGCCGATCCGCCGGCAGGTGATCACCACCCACAGCGACCGTAACGCCGCCCTGCTCCAGTTCCGCAAGGGAACCCTCGACGACATCTGGCTCACGGTTCAGCAGCACGGCAGCCAGACGAACGACGAGGACTTCCACGCGGTGGGCGTCAAGGCCTGGGGTCCGCGATGGATGCAGGCCTACATCGGCTGGAACCAGACCGGCAGCAATCCGTTCTTTGGCGACGTCCTGGTGCGGCGCGCGATGGCTCACGCCTACGACGCGGAGCGGGTCCTGCGCCAGGTGAGCTGGAACGTCTACACCCGCTCCAACGGCATGTTCCCGCCCAGCCACTGGAGCCACAACCCGGACGTCGCACCGATCGACTACGACCTGGAAGAGGCGGCATCGCTGCTCGACCAGGCCGGATGGCTGACCAACCCGGAAGACGGCTGGCGCTACAAGGAGATCGACGGCCGGCAGGTCCGCTTCCACTTCATGATGAACCTGCCCCAGTCCTTCGTCGACGCCCGCCGCATGGTCGACATCTACCGCGACGATCTGCGCCGCATCGGCGTCTCCTTCGACACCGAGGTCCAGGAGAACGCGAGCCGCTCGCCGCGCCTGATCCAGCACGAGATGACAGCCCACGTCGACACCTACCAGGTCTTCGCCGACCCCGACATCTGGCGCAACTACTTCCACACCGAGGCGATCGACAACGGCCGCAACTACGACAGCTACAGCAACCCAAGGGTCGACGACCTGTTCGACCGCTCCCGCCTGGAGCTCGACCACGATCGCCGCGCCGTGCTGCTGCGCGAACTCCAGGCCCAGGTCCAGGCCGACCAGCCGGTCCTGTTCCTGTGGAACTACAGCACGACGTGGGGCTTCAGCAAACGGATGCGCGGCGTCGTCGTCGGGCCCTCAGGGGTCACCGCGTTCCGGCCCGGGACGCGAAACTGGTGGGTGGGGCGGGAGGAGTAGGGGCCCTGGCGTCCGACGCACTCTTGCGAACCTGGTCTTTTTTCTGGTCTACTACCAGACCATGATGCGCCTGAACATTTCCGACGCGAAGACACACCTCTCAAGGTATCTGGAGCGCGTGGAGCGGGGGGAGACGATCCTTCTCTGCCGTCGCAATCTCCCGATCGCGGAGATACGCCCTCTGGCAGGGCGGCCTTCCTCTCGGCAGCCAGTGGGGATGGACCGTGGGTTGACGATTCCACCGGAGTTCTTCGATCCGCTGCCGGATGACGTTCTCGCTGCCTTCGAGGGCGGCAGCTCCGAGTGAACCTCCTTGTCGACACCTGCACGTTCCTCTGGCTGGCTGCCGACAATCCGAAGCTCTCGCAGACGGCACGGGCCGCATGCCGAGACCGCACCAACCGGGTCTACCTGAGCGCGCTCTCCGCCTGGGAGATCAGCATCAAGCACCGTATCGGCCGCCTGCCGCTGCCAGAGAGCCCATCCCGCTATGTGAGCAGCCGCCGGCAGGCGATGGAAATCGAACCCCTGGCATTCGACGAAGCCAGCGCCGCTCGCGAGAGCCTTCTGCCGCTCCACCATCGAGACCCGTTCGATCGGGGGCTGGTGTGCCAGGCAATCCTCCACGATCTCGTCATCGTCACGCCGGATGCGGCAATCGCCCAGTACCCGGCACCGGTACTCTGGTAGCAACAAACTACGGGAGATGAACCGTGGTCCTACTGGTTAGAAACCGCGTGAAGAACGTCGACCACTGGAAGCGGGTCTTCGACGAGCAGGAGGCCGCCGGACTGGCCGCCGGCCTGTCGGTCAAGCACGTGTGGCGCTCGGCCGACAACGCGGTCGAGGTGTTCTTCATCCTCGGAGTCGAGGACAGAGCGAGGGCCGAGGCCTACATGGCGACGCCCGAAGCTGCGGCCGTCGGCGACGATGCCGGCGCGATCGACGGGCAGTACTGGTTTCTGGAGGAGTTCCCGCGTATCCTCTGAACCGAGAGCGCGCGAGGCCGCGCCCATGCACGACACACTCCCTATCGCCGAACTTCAGGCAAACGTCACCGGTATCACCGGCCGGGTCCAGTCCGCGGGAACCCGCATCGCCGTCCAGAAGAGGGGCAAGACCGTGGCCGCACTCGTGCCGCCCTCCGATCTTGAGATGCTGGAAGCGCTTGAGGACCGGCTTGACTTGCTCGACGCCCTCGATGCGCTGGCCGACTACCGGACGAACGGCGGCATTCCTCTTGAGGACGTGAAGCGCAATCTCGGAGTCTGACGATCAAGGTCGTACTCTCAAAGGGGGCTGAGCGAGACATCAGGCGCATAGCCGATCGCGTTCAGCTTCAGCGAGCGTGCGATCGAGCAACTGTCGGACAACCCCAAACCTCCGAGCGCCAAGAAGCTCGGCGGCGTATCCGGAATCTGGCGCATCCGAGTCGGCGACTGGCGCGTGTGCTACATCCTTGAGCAGCCAGGCATGGTCCTGTTGATCCTCACAGTCGCTCGCCGCGGCAACGTCTACGAACGGCTACGCCGTCGGCTGGGCTGAGGCGCATCGGCCGCGCTGTCGAGTACACGGCCGGCCGAGTCCCGAGCGATTGAAGAAACTGGTCCAGCCGACAACTTGGCGGAGTGCGGCCTTCGACCGCCGTCGGCGCCGCAACAATCAGCGCGACGGTCGGAACCGACAGGAACCGCAGGGGTCGGCGACTCAGTTGAACTGCTCCCTCAGCAACCGCTTCAGGATCTTCCCCGACGGGTTGCGCGGCAACTGGTCGATGAAGTGGACGGCGATCGGCTGCTTGAAGCGGGCGAGCTTGTCCTGGCAGAAGTCGAGGATCTCCTGGCCTTCGAGGCTCTCGTCGGAGCGGACGACGATGGCGACCGGGGATTCGCCCCACTTCTCGCTCTCGCGGCCGATGACGCCGACCTCGAGGACCTTCGGGTGCCGGACGATGACCTCTTCGAGCTCCGCGGGATAGACGTTCTCGCCGCCGGAGATGATCATGTCCTTGAGCCGGTCCTGGATGTAGACGAAACCGTCTTCGTCCATCACGGCGCCGTCGCCGGTGTAGAGCCAGCCGTCCTTGATCGCCTCGGCGGTGGCCTCGGGGCGGTTCCAGTACTCCTTCATCAGGTGGCGGCCGGCGACGAGGACCTCGCCCGCCTCGCCGGGGGCGCAGTCGGCGCCGTCGCCGTCGACGACGCGCACCGAGGTGTGGAAGAAGGCCTTGCCGGTGGAGCCGGCTTTGCGGATCGCGTCTTCGGGCGAGATCAGGCAGGCCGGTCCGCAGGTCTCGGTCAGGCCGTAGACCTGGTGGATCTCGATGCCGAGCTTCTCGTACGCCTCGATCAGGCTGACCGGCACCGGCGCCGCGCCGCTCATGCACCAGCGGAGCCGCTCGTGCTTGCAACGCTCCGGGTCGTACACCTGGAGCATGAAGTTGAGCATCGCCGGCACCTTCAGCATGACGTCGATGTTCTCTTCGTCGATCAACTGCCAGGTGCGCACCGGATCGAACGCCCTCATCACGACGCTGGTGCTGCCGCGGTGGACATTGCCGGTGGCCGGGGTCAGGGCGCCGACATGGAAGAGCGGCAGGGAAACGAGGTAGCGGTCGCCGTAGCGGGTGTCGGCGCTGGCCATGATCGTCAGCCCCGCCCACAACGCCGACTCGTGGGTGTGGACGGCGCCCTTGGGCAGGCCCGTCGTGCCCGACGTGTACATGATGTAGAGCAGGTCGTCGTCCTGCGCGCCGATCTCGGGCTCCGCGTCGCTCGCTGCCGAAGTGGCGTCCAGGTAGGACAGGCAGCCCTCCGGCCGCTGGTCGTCCGGACCGACGTGGACCCACCTCTTGATCTTCGTGCCGTTCTCACCGCCGCCGCGTGCGAGAAGGTCCAGGACCTGGGCCTGGAACTCGTCGCCGAAGACCAGGGTCTCGGCGCCCGCGTCGCGGACGATGAAGGAGAGCTCCTCAGGCGTCAGCCGCCAGTTCAGCGGCACGCAGACGGCGCCGATCTTGGCCACCGCGAAGAACGTCTCCATGTACTCGACGCCGTTCATCAAGAGCAGCGCGACACGGTCGCCCTTGCCCACACCCAGCTCCCGCAGCGCGTGGGCCGTCCGGTTGGAGCGCAGGTTCCACTCCGCGAACGTGAAACGGCGCTCGGCCTCGACGTCGACGAATCCCTCCATGTCGGGCGACAGGGAGGCGCGCTTGGTCAGGATCAGTCCGACGTTGTCTCGCATGGCTCATTCTCCTCAGGGAACCGGTTCGGGACCGAGATCGTAGCGCGCCCGGGGCACGCCGTGGAGCCGGCCGCGGCTCCTGGCGTCAGTCGCCACCGGCGGCAGCGGCCTCGCCGACGCCGTAGCTCTCGAGCGTGCGGTGGAACGCGACCACGTCGAGCCCCATGACCAGGAGATCGTGCTTCTCGCCGGAAAGGTCGCGCACGTGGTTCCGCATCAGACCCTCCGGAATGAAGCCCAGCCCCTCGAAGGCCGCGACCGCGCCCTTCTGATCCGGCGTCATGCGGGCGACGAGCTTCTCGATCCCCGCTGCCACCGCCGCCTGGAAGGCTTGCTCCACGAGCAGCCGGCCGAGGCCCTTGCCGCGTGCTGCCTCGGAGATCACGACACGAATCTCGCCGACGTGGGAAGACCACCGCAACTGGCTGCGGTCGATCGACGCGTAGCCGACCATCTCGTCGTCGATCGTCGCCAGCATGGTCATGATCTGGCCCGACTCGATCTCAGAGGTCCACTCGTCGACGACCTCGGCGTCGCGGATGTCGCGGCGCAGAAACAGCAGATCGTGGTCCGGCAAGCCGTCGGCAAAGGCCAGCACCTCGGCCCGGTCGTCCCGACTCATGGGCCGTACGGTCAGGTCGATCGCGCCGAGCCTGCTCGCCACGCGACCGGTACGTGAGATGGAAACCGGGCTGCCCCCGCCCTCGTTCTTCTGTTCAGTCATCCCGTGGACCTCCCTCCGTAGTCTTCAGATGTCACATCAGCCGCGGCCGCCGAGCCGGATGCGGGCGAGACGCCCGCGTTCCCAGGTAGGAGTCGAGTCGCGGCGTCCGCGCCGCGCTGACGCACAGGAAACAGGGCTTGTTCCATGTAACGCCGACGCTTACACCGATCGCTCGGCCAACCACTCCTCGAGCCGCGGCCAAAGACGGCGCACCGCGTTGGCGCCCGCGACCAGACTCACGTGGCCGCCCTTGAGCATCATCTCCTGCTTGTCCTCGGCGCCGACCATTCCCACCAGATCACGCGCCGCCTCGTACGGCACGATGTGATCGTGCTCCGCCACCACGTGGACGAAGGGAACGCGGATGTTCGACAGGTCGACCACGCGGCCACCGAGCTCGAACTCGCCCTTCATCAAGAGATTCTGCTGCTGCAGCTCCTTCGTGGTCTGGCGGAAGCACTCGCCCGGGAAGGGGATCTGATCCGCCGCCCAGCGCTGCAGCCTGCGGTAGGAGGTCACGAACTCGTCGTTCCACATGTTGTCCCAGAGGCGCACCCGCCCGGCGACCTGGGAGGCCGGCCGCAGCGCGTTGAACGAGGCGTAGAGCATCTGCGGCGGCACGTTGCCCAACCGGTCGACGATCCGGTCGACATCGAAGTGGGCCGGGTCGGTCCAGGTCTTGAACAGGCCCATGCCGTCGTAGTTGACCGGCGTCGTGAAGCAGGCCAAGTTGCTGAGCCGGCCGCCCGACGCCGCGTCGGGATGAAGAGCCGCGTAGAGCGCCGCCAGCAGACCGCCCATGCAGTAGCCGACCATCGACACGTCGGGCTCGCCGCTGCGCTCATGAACGGCTTCCACGCACTCCGGGATGAAGTCGAGCACGTAGTCCTCGAGCCGGAGCCGCTTGTCTTCCGACCTGGGCGTGCCCCAGTCGACCATGTAGACGTCGAAGCCGCGGTCGAGCAGGAACTCGACAAGGCTCTGGCCCGGCGCCAGGTCGAGGATGTAGGGCTTGCTGATCAGGGACATGACCAGCAGGATCGGCGTCCGGTAGACCTCGTCGACCCGGGCGCGGTAGTGGTACAGACGCAGGGTGCCGCGGCTGTGGACGATGTCCTTCGGCGTCAACCCGACGCCCGGATCGCCGGTCGAGATGTACTGCAGTCCCTTGACGCTGCGGCGGAACGTGCGCTCCATTTCGCGTCGAACGCTCTCGGCGACGCCGGCCATGTTGAGGGTCACCGGGTTCGCCGGCCGGGCCGGCTGCTCCCTGGGCGTGGACGCGGCGGCGGGCGTGGCGGTCGCGGTCGTCATTTCGGTTCCGCCCCTGGTCCGCCGGACGTCGCATCCGTACCGGCGGGCACGGCGTCGACCAACTGAGCGGTCGTTCGCGGTTCAGGCTGCTCCGCCGCCCTCTGTTCGGACGGTGGACGGCGGGTCCGGGCCGGGCGGGCCGACTGGTTCTGTCCCTTGCGTCCGACGGCGGTCGCGAGCAGCGCCTCGATCCGTTGCAGCCGTTCCTCCACCGCGCTCAGACGCTCGGCGAGCTCGCTGACGTCCGTCCGTGACGGCACGCCCGCCATCTGAAAGTAGCGCTGGGCGTTCTCGTTCATCGTCTGCTGGAACATCGTCATCGCCTCGACCCAGCTTCCCGAGGCGCGAGCGAATTCCTCCGTCCCCATCATCTCGTTGAGCATCGCATTCATCTGATGCTCGGACTTCGTGACCCACTCGCGCCACATGGCGAAGGGATCAGGCGGCGGATTCGTAGGCTTGGCGGTGCGCCGGTCGTCTGCCATGGGGCTCTGACTACGACTCCTCGGTCGCCTGCGGCGCGAGCGAGTCGAGGTAACTGTTGGCGAGGCCGAAGCTGGTCTCCACCGCGGAGCGGTAGGCGTTGCGGCTCTCCTGGGACAGCCGTGTCCACTCCTGCACCAGGCTCTTGGCCTCTGCCGGGATCCGGTCGGCGTTCTCGACCCAGTTACCGACGGCCTCTTCCCGGCGCTCCTGGAGTCTGGCCACCATGTCGAAGCTGGTGTCGAACGCCCGCTTCTGGAAGTCGAGCACCCGGCGGTTGGCGTCGATCATCGTTCCGCGCCATGGCTGCATGGGGCTCTTCGTCGTGCTGGCTGCTGTACTGGTCGTCATCTGAAGTCTCCTGAGTGGTACAATCCTTAGTCGGAAACGTCCATGTTGGTTTCGGCTCGTTTGGCCTGTTTCGACGGATGCACCGATGACGGTGATGTCTGTCGACAGCGCCCGTCTTGTGCAGTGCAGCAATAATCCTGCACACTATGCTGCACTGTGTCAACCCCCCCCCGCGCAATGACCGACCCATCACGAAGTGACCTCCGATCTCGTGACATGAGCGGCCCTCCTTAGATGCCCTCCCCCATCGTCATCAAGAAGTACGAGAACCGGCGGCTCTACGACACCCACAATAGTCGCTACGTGAACCTCGACGGAGTCGCCGAGATGGTGCGGAGCGGTGAGGACATCCAGGTCGTCGACTCGAAGACGGGCGAGGATGTGACCCGCCACGTGCTGACCCAGATCATCGTCGACGGGTCCAAGGACCCCGAGCGGGGGCCGCCGCTCGAGTTCCTGCGCGACCTGGTGCGGGCTCGCGACCAGGCGGGCCGCGACTTCTTCCAGTGGTACCTCAAGGGCGCCGGCGAGGTCTACGAGCGCATGCGGGAGACGGTGAGCAAGAACCCATTCGCACCCGACCCGTCCTGGATGCGGCTCTGGGATCCGCGCGCCATCGCCGAGCAGATGCACGCCCAGATGAGCCGCCAGGTGGAGGGCGTCTTCGGCACCGGGCGGAGCACGGGCGGCAGCCAGGGACCGGCTCGGTCGGCCACCCCGACAGCATCCCAACCAAGTGCCTCTGCCGCAACGCAGCAAGAAGACGGCGGCGGCGCCACGCGGTCGGAACTCGACGAGCTGAAGAACCGGCTCCAGGATCTCGAACGGCGCCTCGGCAACGCCACCGACTGACAGTCCGAACCGGCCGGGAGCGCCCACGATGCCCATCTCCACCGCCGCGGCCGGCAGCGACCTGCCGCCCTACGAGCGCCGGATCACCGTGCGCGACGCGCTCGCCTACGCCGCCGGCATCGGCGACACCTGCGAGTCCGTGTTCGACGACGCCCGCGGCGGGGGCATCGCGGCGCCGCCCTCCTACTGCGTGTCTCTGGAGTGGCCGGTGGTCAGCAACGGCAGAGGCAGCCACCTCCTCGGCGGCGAAGCGGACGAACTGGTCCGCGGCGTCCACGCCAGCCAGGATTCCCACTTCCACCGGCCGATCCGGCCCGGCGATTCGCTGACCACGCGCGGCCGCTACGCTGGCATCCGGTCCACCCGCGCCGGCGTTCTCCTGACCACCTGCCTGGAGACAGTGGACGGCGAGGGCCGGACCGTCGTCACCTCCTGGTCGCGCTCCATCTTTCGCGGCGTCGCCACCGAGGGCGGCAACGCGGAGACCGAGCCGGCGCCCGATGTGCCCCGGCTCCGGCTGAACGGCACCGACTCGAGCCGGAGCGAGATCTTCGTGCCCCGCGAGATGCCTCACGTCTACACGGAATGTGCCCGGATCTGGAATCCGATTCACACCGAGCGCGAGGTCGCGCTCCGGGCCGGCCTGCCGGACATCATCCTCCACGGCACCGCCACCTGGGCTCTCGCCGGGCGCGAGGTGCTGCGCGCCTACGGCGACGGCGATCCCTTGAGGCTGAAGCGCCTGTACGGTCGCTTCACCGCCATGGTCATCCCCGGCACGTCGATCCAGGTCGAGCATGCACCGGCCGGCGAAGCGGACGGCGCCCGGCAAATCGCCTTCCGGGTGCTGAACGCGGACGGCGAGGAAGCGGTGAGCCAGGGCGTCGCGGTCGTCGCCTGAGCTTCCGCGACGAGGCGCCAAGGGCCTAGAGTACCGACCCCGACAACGACCACAAGACAACCGACGGAGATAGCAAGATCATGGGAATCCTCGAAGGCAGGACGGCAATCGTCACCGGCGCCGGTCGCGGCATCGGCAAGGGCATCGCGCTCAAGTTCGCGGAAGAGGGCGCGAACGTCGTGGTCAACGACCTCGGCGGCGCCACCGACGGCACCGGCGGTTCACGCATCGCCGACGAAGTCGCCGAGGAGATCCGCAGCGCCGGCGGCTCGGCGGCGCCGAACTACGACTCCGTGGCCACGGTCGAGGGTGGGCAGAACATCTTTCAGACCGCGATTGACTGTTACGGCGCCCTGGACATCCTGGTCAACAACGCCGGCATCCTGCGCGACCGCACGATCTTCAACCTGGAAGAAGAGGACTGGGACGCGGTGCTCAATGTCCATCTGAAGGGCCACTACTGCTGCAGCCGGCCGTTCGCGAACTACATCCGTGGGACGAACCGGACGGGCTGCCGGATCATCAACTTCTCCTCGGTCTCCGGCCTCTACGGCAACTTTGGCCAGTCGAACTACGCCGCCGCCAAGGCCGGTATCGCCGGGCTGTCCCGGGTGCTGGCGCTGGAACTCGCCAAGTACTCCTGCACCGTGAACACGATCTCCCCCGGCGCCACGACCCGCATGACGGCCGAGCTGCGCGCCTCACGGGGCATGCAGGTCGACGAGAACGCTCCCGAGCAGAGCCCCAACCAGATCGCCCCCGTGTGCGCCTGGCTGGCCTCGGACGCGGGTCAGGACATGACCGGTCAGATCATCGACGTGATGCGCGGCTGGATCGGCATCATGCAGCAGCCCAAGGTGATCCGGAAGTTCAGCAAGGAAGGCATGTGGAACAACCGCGAGATCGATCTGATCATGCCGCAACTTCTGAAGGCCAGACAGGATCACGACGCCGCGGTCGACGCAAGGGCAGAGCCGACCCCCGTCTAAGAGACTGGGTGCGCCGGCGTCCCCGCCGGCTTCCGAGAGACACGCGCCGCGAAGCAGCGACGACACTGCCGCGCTAGGTCAGCCAGCGCACGTACCAGGGCGTACCGTCCGCCTTCTGCTGCGCCTTGTAGCGCTGGCGTTCCAGCTTGCGCAGGAAGGCCTCGCCCTCGGCGAAGTGGCAGTCCTTGTACTTCTTGCCGCTACCGCACGGGCACGGCTCGTTCCGCTGCACCTTCGAGAAGCTGCGCGGTCCGGTGATCACCGACCTCCGGGTCGCTATCGCGTTGCTCAGCCGTCTTCCACGCTTCATCGACTCACCCTACCCCCACCCAATGTCCTCGTCTTCGCGCTACCCACCCAGGCCCGACATCTCCCGGACACGCGCGCTCCGGCGGATTATAGCCCTCTTCAGCCGTGCCCGCCGTCGGTGATACCGTACCGTCGCCTAACCCCTCCGAGGGAAGCCGAGACGACTAGCCGAAACACTGCCCGATGCAGGACGCTCGCGACCACCGCACAGACGGCAATGACGTTCGCCAATGACTGATCACACGTATCGCGACATCATCGAACTTGTTAGAAAGGCGGCGAGGCTGGCTCGGAGCAGAGGCATTCCGAACCTACTGCAGCCCGGACTGGTCAAAGAGATGATGATAGCGGACCTGCTCGGACACGAACTCATACATTCTAAGCGCGATGCGGATGCACATGCCGTTGGTCGACCTGGCGAGAAGTACGAGTATCTATCCTGCAAGGAGGGCCTTACCGGACAGATGGATCGAATGTTCAAGGCTCCGCTTGAGAAGAGGCAGGCCTCGTTACGGAGAATTGCCAGAAACGAGAGGGTCTACTTGGCCATCTTCTACCAAGAAGACCAAACTAGGCGCCAAGTCATCTACGAGCTACACCCAAGCTGTGTTACGAAAGAAACTGAGCGCCAGTTGGATGCAAGCAAGAACGTGATTTCCCATGTCGGCTTTAGCGAGAGATGGGCGAAGAAGTGGGGAACGGTGGTCTATAGCGATGAATCGATCGGCTAAGAGGCGCTACAGCCACCCGGTGCCGCCCGCCCGGAGCACACCGTGAGAATCTGCGTCGTCGGTTCCGGCTACGTCGGCTTGGTTACGGGCGCATGCCTGGCCGACTTCGGCGTGGATGTCGTCTGCGTCGACCAGGACGAGACGAAGATCGCCCAATTGCAGGCGGGCCGGATTCCGATCTACGAGCCCGGCCTGGCGACCCTGGTGGCAAAGAACGAGGAAGCCGGCCGACTGAGCTTCACGACCGAGCTGGGGCCGGCGCTCGAAGCCGCGGCGGCCGTGTTCATCGCCGTCGGCACGCCGCCCCGCGAGGACGGCTCCTCGGATCTCCGCTACGTGCGCGAAGTGGCCCAGGCGATCGGCGGCAGGCTCAACAGCTACAAGGCGATCGTCACCAAGAGCACGGTGCCCGTGGGCACCGGCCGCATGATCGAGGAGATCATCGGCCACGGCCGCACCTTCTCCGTGGTCAGCAACCCCGAGTTCCTGCGCGAGGGCTCCGCGATCGAGGACTTCATGCGCCCGGACCGCCTGGTCATCGGCAGCCGCGATCAGCGCGCCACCGACATCATGCTCGAGATCTACTCGCCGCTGCGCGCCCGCGGCGTACCCATCGTGGTCACCGATGTCGAGACCGCGGAGATGATCAAGTACGCCTCGAACAGCTTCCTGGCCACCCGCATCTCCTTCATCAACGAAGTCGCGGAGCTGTGCGAGCTGACCTCTGCCGACGTCCAGGTCGTGGCCCACGGCATGGGCCTCGACAAGCGGATCGGGCCGCTGTTCCTGCGCCCGGGGCCTGGCTTCGGCGGCTCCTGCTTCCCGAAGGACACACGGGCCATGGTCTCCATGGCGCGTGACGCCGGCGCCCGCGCCGAGATCGTCGAGGCGACGCTCCAGGTCAATCACCGGGTCCAGAAACGGATGCTCGCCAAGATCGAGTCCGTGCTCGGCGATCCCAGGGGCCGGACAGTGGCGCTGCTCGGGCTATCCTTCAAGCCCGACACCGACGACATCCGCGAATCGCCGGCCCTGTTCGTGCTTGATCAACTCCTCGCCCGCGGCGCCGATGTCCGCGTCTACGACCCGGCCGCGATGGACAACGCCCGCCGCATCCGCCCCGAGGCCGTCTACTGCCGCGACCAGTACGAGGCCGCCGAGGGCGCCGACCTGCTGGTCATCCTCACCGAGTGGAACCAGTTCCGCGCGCTCGAGTTCGACCGGCTGCGCCAGTTGCTGCGCAAACCACAGGTCGTCGATCTGCGCAATCTCTACGAGCCCGAGCGGGTAGCCGCCGCCGGCCTCAGCTACTCCTCGCTCGGACGCGCCGACGCTCTTCCGGCCAGAGAACCGTCGGTCAGCGAGCCTGTTGCCGTTCCGGTCGCCGCGGTTCCGGGAGTGAAGGCCTCGTGAGCGGAGGGCTCACCGTCGTCACCGGCGGCGCCGGCTTCATCGGCTCCCACCTCTGCTCCCGGCTGCTCGCCGAGGGCCACCAGGTCTACTGCGTCGACAACTTCATCACCGGCAGCCCCGCGAACATCGAGCACCTGCTCGGCAACGAACGCTTCACCCTGATCGAGCACGACATAAGCTCGCCGGTCTACGTCGGCCCCCATGTCGACAACGTCCTCCATTTCGCCTCGCCGGCGAGCCCGGTCGACTACCTGGAGCTGCCGATCCAGACCCTGAAGGTCGGATCGCTCGGCACCCACAACTCGCTCGGTCTGGCCAAGCACCACGGCGCCCGCTACCTGCTCGCCTCGACCTCGGAGGTCTACGGCGACCCGCTGGTCCATCCGCAACCGGAGTCGTACTGGGGCAACGTGAACCCGGTCGGTCCGCGCGGGGTCTACGACGAGGCCAAGCGCTTCGCCGAGGCGATGGTCATGGCCTACCACCGGATCCACGATCTCGACACCCGGATCGTTCGCATCTTCAACACCTACGGCCCGCGCATGCGGCTGCGGGACGGCCGCGTGGTCCCCAACTTCATCCGCCAGGCCCTCTCCGGCAAGGCCCTGACCGTGTACGGCGACGGCCAGCAGACGCGTTCGTTCTGCTACATCGACGACCTGGTCGAAGGCGTCTGGCGGCTGCTCAACTCGTCCGAGACCGATCCGGTCAATCTCGGCAACCCCCGCGAAATGACCGTGCTGCAGTTCGCCCAGGTCATCCAGAGCCTGACGGAGAGCGGTAGCGAGATCGAGTTCCTGCCCTTGCCGGTCGACGACCCGAAGACGCGGCAACCCGACATCGGCCGCGCAACCAGTCTGCTGGACTGGCAGCCCCGGGTCGACCTGGAGACGGGACTTGCGAAGACGATCGGCTATTTCGAGCAACTGCTGGAAGCGTAGAGCCCAAAGGAGACATCCATGAACAACTCGGCCCCCATTCAACCGATCCCATCTCGCCCGTCTCGACCTCGAGCGGTCGCGGCGTTCACGGCCGCCGTCGTGAGCGGGGCCCTTGCCCTCGCCTCGCTCGGCGCGGCGCCGCTGGCCGCCGCCAACGAGGACTTTGCCGGTGTCTGGCAACTGGACAACGAGCGCAGCGACTCCCTGGCCCCGGGCCGCACCGGCCGCGAACAGCCGAACACGATCGACCTCGAACTCGACATCTCCCTGACCGGGGAAGACCTGGTCATGAACTACACCATGCGGGGCGAGAGCCTCCCGGCGCCGGTCCGGTTCACCCAGAACCTCGTCACCGACGGGAAGCCCGCGGTGATGCCCAGCTTCCAGGGCGGTACGCGCACCGCCCGCGTGAAGTGGCGCAAGGACAAGCTCTCCGTCTCGTACACGAGAAGCACACCGTTCGGCGACTTCGACATCACCGAGACTTGGCAACTGTCAAAGGACGGAAGCGAACTGGAGGTGATGCTGCACACCCGCACTCAAAACCCCCGTCCGGACATCCGTAAACTGATCTACGTCCGCGCCACGGCCGTTCAGTAGACCACCTGAGCACAAGGAGCAACGAAGGATGCGGACAGCGATCGGCATCGGGAGCGCGTACGCCTCCGGAACGAACTGGGACGCCCTGACGGAGTACGTCGTCGAGGCGGAACGCCTCGGTGTGGACGATGTCTGGTCGGCCGAGGCCTGGGGCACGGACGCCGTGACCCCGCTCGCCTACCTCGCCGCGCGCACGGAGCGCATCCGGCTTGGCGCCGGCATCATGCAGATCTCGGCGCGGGCCCCCTCGATGACCGCGATGACCGCGATGTCGCTGGCCTCGATCTCGAAGGACCGGTTCGTCCTCGGCCTCGGCGTCAGCGGCCCCCAGGTCGTCGAGGGGTTGCACGGCGTTGCCTTCGCGAAGCCCCTGGGCCGCCTGCGGGAGTACATCGACGTCCTCAAGATCGCTCTCTCCGGTGAGAAGATCGCCTACGACGGCAAGCACTACACCCTGCCCCGCCCCGGCGGTGAGGGCAAGGCGATCCGCATGTCGCAGCCGCCGCGGCCCAGGCTGCCCATCTATCTCGCAACCCTCGGGCCGAAGTCGCTCGAGTACACCGGCGAGGTCGCCGACGGCTGGCTCGGCGCCTCCTTCATCCCGGAACACGCGGAGGCCTTCTTTCCCTCGATGCGCGCGGGGGCCGAGCGTGCCGGCCGCAGCCTTGACGACATCGACATCCAGGTCGGCGGCGAGGTCGAGTTCGGCGACGACCTGGAGCGGATGGCGGCCCGCCGCAAGCCGGCCATGGCCTTCACCCTGGGAGCGATGGGTTCGGCGCACACCAACTTCTACAACGACGCCTACCGCCGCGCCGGTTTCGTCGAGGCAGCCCGCGAAGTGCAGGCGCTGTGGATCGCCCGCAAGCGAGACGAAGCCGCGGCGCGCGTTCCCGACGAGATGGTGCTCGGCAACACCCTGATCGGCGACGAGGCCCGGATTCGCAGCCGCATCCGCGCCTACCGCGACGCCGGAGTGACCACCCTGCGGCTGAGCCCGGCAGGCGCCACGGTGACGGAACGGCTCGACACCCTCGGCCGGGTCGTGGAGCTGATCCGCGAGGAGGCGCCGTGAACGGTCTGGCAGCCGCGGCTACGTGAGCTTCCCCGCGCGGCACGGTCCGGAACTCCACGCCCACGCTGAGCGGAACCTGGAGCGCTTCGAGAGGCGGAAGCTCGATCCTGAAGCGGCCGCGGCGCGGGCCGCGGAAGCCGCCGGGTACACCGGCGCCGTGTCCGCCAACGCGCATGCCGCCGTTGCGGTGACCCTGCTGCCGGACAAGGGCGGGCGCGGTTGCTTCCTGCTCACTCGGCGCTCCCTGAGGCTCCGCCGCCACCGCGGTCAGTGGGCACTTCCGGGCGGCCGCATCGATGAGGCGGAGACCCCCGAGCAGGCGGCCCTGCGCGAACTCCACGAAGAGGTCGGCCTGGACCTCGAACCCGGCGCCGTCCTGGGCCGTCTCGACGACTTTGGCACCCGCTCCGGCTTCGTCATCACGCCGATCGTGTTCTGGTGCGACGACTACCGCGAACTGCAGCCGAACCCGGACGAGGTCTACCGCGCCTACCGCATCCCCCTGATCGACCTCGACCGGCCCGACGTACCGGTGCTGCGGGAGATTCCCGAGAGCGAGAACCCGGTCCTCTCGATGCCGATCCGCGGCGGCCTCGTGCATGCGCCCACGGCGGCGATCGTCTACCAGATGCTCGAGGTCGTCCTGCGCGGCAACGACGTCCGCGTCGCCCACTACGAGCAGCCGGTCTTCGCTTGGCGATGACCGCCAACCGTCCTCTCGAGGGCCTGCTCGTGGTCGCCATCGAGCAGGCGGTCGCGGCGCCGCAAGGTCGAACTCAGCCTCTTCCACACCATGGCGGACTGGATGGCGGTGCCCCTGCTGCGCCTCGAACAGCACGGCCTCGACTGGCCGCGGGTCGGCCTCGGCCATCCGACGATCGTTCCCTACGGCCTGTTCCAGCTCGGTGACGGCAACTCCGTCCTGATCGGAGTCCAGAACGATCGCGAGTTCGCGCGGCTATGTAGTGACGTGCTCTGACAGCCGGAACTCGCCGAGGCCGTCGAGGCGACGATCAACGAGCGCGTCAAGGTGGTGCGGCGGTGGCGCCGGGCCATGGCGGCAGGCCTGACGTCCCAGGAGGCGGCGGACGCCGTGGGCGCCTCCCGAGCGACGCTGTACCGGTGGCGCTGCAATCCGGCGCCGCGGTCGAAAACGGCACACTCCCCGCAAAGCTGTAGGCGACTTGGAGCCGCCGACGTTCCAAACTGACGACCGCCTGACCAACATCTTACCGGGAGCGAAGTTTGCCCCACCGAACTCGCCAGCCCTGCGAGGCGCCCCCGCGCCGATCGCCCGTGTTCCCAGCCCTCGCGAGGACCGTCCTCGCCTGCGTGTTCGCGCTGGCCGCGCTCGCCACGCCGACCCTCGCCCAGAGGACCGTCGACGTCTGGACCGCAACCCTCTCCCCCAAGATCGTCTCCAACCACCCCCAAATCTACGCCCTCGGCTGCTTCAACCTTTCGAACCTGGCCGGCACGGTCCGCTGCAGCAGCACCAACACCCTGTCCGAAGACGAGTTCACCCATGACTCCACCGACTACACCGTCACCCACGTGGCCCTGGTAGCCCCGCACAGTCCATCCGGCGGCAACCTCGCGTTCAGGCTCAACGTAGGAAGAGCCCTCAACAACTCCTTCACCCTCATTGTCGACGGCACCTCCTTCCCCCTCGCCGACGCCCTTGGCACCGGCACCAACAACATGACCTGGCGCAGCACGAGCCTCTCCTGGACCGTCGGCACCGACGTCAGCGTGAGGCTCACCGGTCCCGACACCAACGATCCGCCGATGTTCTCCGCTACAACCGCGGACCGCAGCGTGGCCGAGAACACGGCCGCGGGCCAGGACGTCGGCGCCGTCCTCACCGCCACGGACACCGACGGCGACATGCCGACCAACACGCTGGAGGGCGCCGACGCGGCTTCCTTCGACATCGTCACGACCTCCGGTTCCGCCCAGATCCGCACCAAGACGGGCGTGACCTACAACCACGAAGCCAGGCCCACCTATACCGTCATGGTCAAGGCCGACGACGGCAAGGGCGGCGCCGACACCGTCACGGTGACGATCACCGTCACGGACGTGAACGAGCCCCCGGGCGTCCCGGCGGCGCCCTCGGTAGCCGCGACCTCCGGATCGACCACCAGCCTGGACGTGACCTGGACCGCGCCGTCGAACACCGGTCCCGCCATCACCTCCTACGACCTGCAATACCGGGAGGGCGCCAGCGGGAACTTCACCGACGGCCCGCAGGGCGTGACCGGCCTGAGCGCCGCCATCGGGAGCCTGATGCCGGACACGTCGCATGAGGTGCAGGTGCGCGCCACCAACGCCGAGGGCGACGGCGACTGGTCGTTTGCGGGGACCGGGCAGACCGCCGCCCCCGCCCCCTCGGAGGATGGTGACCCACCGCCGCCGCCACCGCCGCCGCCGCCGCCACCGCCACCGGAGGACGACACGCCTCCGATGGCGGTGATCGAAGTGAGCGGCGCGGAGTGCGACGGGGAGCTTTGCCGGGCCCTGACCGGCGAGCCGGTGCAGTTCACGGATGCGAGTACGGGTCGCGTCGAATCGCGGCGATGGGAATTCGGCGACGGGTCGGAGTCGGATCTACCTGAGCTGGCGCGCAGTTGGGCCGAGCCCGGTTTCTATGACGTGACCCTGTGGGTGAGTGACGGCGCGCATGAATCGACGGCGTTGCGCGTGTTCCTCGTCGAGTCGAGTTCTCCCGCGGGGACGTGCGAGTCGAGCGCCGAGCGGCTGTGCCTGCAGGACTCGCGCTACGCCGTCACCGTCGACTGGCGGACCGCCGACAGCAACGGCCAGGGCAGGGTGGTCCACGCGGGGACGAACGACTCGGGGCTGTTCACCTTCTTCAACGCGGAGAACTGGGAAGTGCTGATCAAGGTGTTGGACGGCTGCGCGGTGAACAGCCACGTGTGGGTCTACGGCGCGTCGACGACGGACGTTGGGTACACCATCCAGGTGACCGACACCGCAACCGCAACCGGAACGGTGAAGGAGTACCGCAACGAATCCGGCATGCCGGCGCCCGCCATCACGGACAGCGCGGCCTTCCCCGATGCCTGCCTACCGCAGTGACGACGACCCGCCGGTGTTCAAGCCGTAACTGAGCCACTACAGAGAGTGTAGTGGCGCAGGGTCTGCCCGGCGGCATCACGGTGATCTACCTGCTGCCCAAGCCAATCTCGATCAGCCATGCGGGGCTGGCCCAACTCTTCTTCGCCCTGGTGGTCGGTCTGGGCGTGTTCACGTCACCCGGTTGGCGAGCTCGGTACGGGCTCGAAGCCGTCCAGCCCGCACAGGGGCTCCGACGTCCAACCGACGCCTAACCGACGATCTTCCGGCGCCGCAGTGCGTCGACTTCGGCGGCGCTCATGCCCAGACCGCCCAGCAGGTCGTCGGCCCCCTCGCCCAGTACCGGCGATGCCGCCACCGGCGCCGGCGGCGTGCCCGAGAACTTCGCCGCCGGGCGCGGCACGCGCATCCGGCCGACCTGGGGATGGTCGACCTCGCGCAGCAGCTCGTTGCGGACCACCTGGGGGTCGGTCAGCACCTCGTTGCGGTTGAGGATGGGAGCGCAGGGAACATCCTCCGCCTCGAGCGCCTCGAGCCACTCGGCGGACGTGCGCTGCCGCAGGACGTCGCCGACCATCCCGAGGCGCTGGTCGGCATTGGAGATCCTGCCCGCCGCCGTCTTGTAGCGCTCGTCCTCCAGCCATTCCAGGCACCCGGTGGCGCGCGCCATGCCCTCCCACTCGACGTCCGAGATCGTCGACGCCGTGATGTAGCCGTCGGCGGTCTGGTAGATCAGGTCGCTGGTCGATCCGGGGCGTCCGTGCGCCACCTCGCCGCCGACGAGGATCTGGCGCACGAAGCCTTCGGGCCAGACGAAGGAGATCGTCGCGTCGAGCATGGCAATTTCGAGGTGCTGGCCGAGGTGCTGGCCCTCGCCGGCCCGTTCACGCGCAAGCAGTGCCGCCGTGATCGCCTGGGCGGCGGTGAGCCCGGTGACCTTGTCGGGGACGATCGTGCGCACCATCTTCGGCTCGCCCGTGACCCGGTCGGCCTGGATGTCGGCGAAGCCGGACAGCGCCTGGATGATCGGGTCGTAGACGCGCTTCTGAGCGTACGGGCCGTCCTGGCCGAAGCCGCTGATCGACACGTAGACCAGCCGCGGGTTGATCTCGCGCAGCCGGTCGGCGCCGAGCCCGAGCCGGTCCACCACCCCGGGCCGGAAGTTCTGGACGAACACGTCCGCCGTCCCCACCAGGTCGTGGAGGATCCCGATCCCGCGCTCATGCTTCAGGTCGAGTGCCAAGGACCGTTTGCCGCGGTTGATCGTCGCGAAGCCGGCCGTGACGCCCCCTCGCTGCGGCCCCAGCCGACGCATGATGTCGCCGTGGGGCGGCGCCTCGATCTTGATCACCTCGGCGCCCTGATCCGCCAGCAGCATGGTGGCGATCGGCGCCGACACCATCGTCGCCAGTTCGATCACCCGAAAGCCGTCGAGCGGACCACCCATGGCGGCGCAGGGTACCACCAGAGGAGCCGGCCTCCGGCCGGCGCGGGACTTGGCCGCCTGCGGCGGCAGCCGGCCGGAAGGCCGGCGCACCCAGTGACTTACTGCCGGATGATCCGGGGTGCCGCCCTCGCTCCCGGCCGCAGCGACTCCAGGTCCAGTTCCGGTAACCGCAGGGTCACGTTGAGCGGACCAGACGAACTCACTACCGCCTCCACTGAGGCGCTCGCCAACCATCCGCCCAGACCCCGCGGATGGGCGGAGATGCGGATCCAGCCGACCGGTACGCCCCGGGCCGAGAATCTGCCGTCGTCGCCGGCGCGGGCCTGATGGACAATCCGCTCGTCCGCCGTCTCGAACCGAACCACCGCGCCGGCAGCCGGCTCTCCGGTCTCAGCCAACACAACACGGCCATGGACCACGGTGTCCGCGAGTTCCAGCGTCAGGGGCTCGTCCGCCGGCACATCGACATCGTGGAACGACTGCGACACATCGTGTGCCGGCGAAGCCACGTCGACCCGCCAGTCCTCCCGCCCGGGCAACGCGCCCCGGAACCACCCGTCCTCACCGATCCTGAAGGTCAACTCCGGCGATGCGCTACGCCCCCCGAAGAACACGTAGCCCGCCAGCGGGACGCCGTCCAGGGTCACCTGGCCGACGACGGGCACCAGCTCCAGTTCGACCACCGCGGACCGGTCGCCCACGACTTCGAGATAGTCCACCTCGCCGAATCGTCCACCAATTGCATCCTGGATCTCCACCGAGAAGGCGCCGTCGCCGGGAACGTGGAACCGCGCGTGGCCGCTCTCGACCACTGCCGTCTGCTGCGGATACTCCCTCTTCACGTAGCGGAACCGGAACTCCGGCGAATCGTGCTCCCTGATCTGCTTGAGCCGCGCAATCCAATGGCTGCCGTAGGGCGGATCCGCGGGCTGCACGAACACGTCCAGGAGGTGACTCCTCGCCAGCAGCACACGGTTGCGCGGGAAAGTCTCGACGTTCTTCGCCAGTTCGTACGGTCCGGCCCGGGCCGCAACCCGGCCGTCGCAGTCCACCTGAATCCAGCGTCTGCCGGCGTCCAGGCCCGGCGCCTGAAAAAAGCCGTCGTCAGCCACCTCGACGGTCGTCAGCACCGGCTGGAGACTGGTTGCCCACAGGGCCGGATCGCCCGCCGCGACGTGCACGACACAGTGGTCGACGAAACCCTGGAAGCCGGGGCGCGGGGCGACGAAGCCGGCAAGACTCGCTCCGGGAACGAGCTCCTGATCGCCCAGGGCGAACTGCCGCCGACCTTGCAAGGGCGTGTTCCACCGGTAGTCCGGAGAGTGCCCGGGCCGCCAGAACACGAGGTGAACGAGCGCGGCCGGCAAGTCGCAGGACCACCGGCCGTCGCCGGCCACCGGGCACCTGACCACCACGCGCTGGACGTGGAACCGCGGGTCCGTGTTCTCGGGATCCACATCGCCAAGCACGATCCTGAGCGTGTCGTCCGGACGCGACGCGCCCACCACGCGGCCGCTGGCCGTCACCGCAGGGTAGGCCGGAATCTCGAACACCGGAACGACCTCGGGCTGCACCTCCACCTCGTCCTGGACCAGGGAGATCCCGTCGCTCGTCGCGGCATCCGGATCGATCAGCGTCTCGCGGCCCCAGAAGCCGCTGCCCTGAGCCGGACGCACGAGCCACGGCCCGGGCTCGAACAGGTACACCTCGTAGTACTGATCGCTGGTCACCGGCAGTTCCTGCTCGACGCCCTCCGCGTTCGTCGCCAGAAGGGTCACCTCCGCAGAGGCCTCGCGGTAGACCACCGCCTGCAGGACCACGTAGGCAAGTCCTTCGGCGAGTCCCGGCTCGGCAGAGGGCGCCGGCGCCTGCGCGGGCAAGGCGGAACCACAGAGAACGGCGAAAGCCGCCCCGAAAGCCCCGATGTTCCCGCCACGGTGGTTCCCGCCAGGGTGCGTCATCGTCTTCATTCTGCCTTGCCAGCGTGCAGCGCCGTCCGGCTACGCCCTGCCGCCCACCACCGCGGCCAACTCGGAAAGGCCGATCACTTCGACCCCGTCCGTTACCGGGTAGCGGTCCGCACCGGCGCCGACAAGGAAGGTGCGGCTGGGCCTCAGATCCTCGCGGGCACTGTGGAGACCGCGGCTTGGCCGGGGCGCCGAGCCGCGCTTGATCTCGACCGCCCACGGACCGTGCTCGCCCGGCAGTTCCAGCACCAGGTCGATTTCAGCGCCGGCGCGGGTACGGTAGAACCCCGCCCGGGTACCGGTCGGAGCCGCGCTCAGGAGGTTCTCCGCCACGAAGCCCTCCCAGCTCGCTCCGGCGACGGGATGCCCCGCAAGCGCGTTGTAGTCGGCGATGCCGAGCAGTGCGTGCACCAGGCCGCTGTCCCTGACGTAGACCTTGGGCGACTTGACGACCCGCTTGGCAACGTTCGCCCTCACCGGCGGCAGCCGGCGCACCAGCATCAGATCGACCAGCAGATCGATGTAGGTCGTAACCGTCGGCGCACTGACCGCCAGGCTCGCCGCCAGCTTCGACGCGTTCAGCAACGTACCCTGGCTGTGCGCCAACATGGTCCACAGACGCTCCAGGGTCTCGGCCGGAAGACGCCGCTCGGTCAGGTCGAGTACATCCCGGTGGAGATAGGTGCGTACGAAGCTATGCCGAAACGCCAAGCTGTCCGCATCGCTCGCGGCGAGCAGACTGTCCGGCAATCCTCCCCGCTGCCACAGCGCACTCAAGGGCACGTCCTGAGCCACAATCTCAAGCACATCGAGCGGATTGAGCTCGACGTACTCGATCCGACCCGCGAGACTCTCCCCCGATTGACGGAGCAGGTTGATCGACGCCGAGCCGAGAATGAGAAAGCGGCCGCAGCGCCTGCCGCGCCGCCGACCGCGGTCGATCAGGCCCCGCAGGTCGCTGTAGAGCTCCGGCGCCCGGTGGATCTCGTCGAGCACGACGAGACGGTCCTCGTACTCGCCCAGGAACAGATTCGGATCGGCCAGCTTCGCCCGGTCGGTGCTCGACTCCAGGTCGAGGTAGAGCGCATCCCGGCTATCCGCGATCTGCAAGGCCAGCGTGGTCTTGCCGACCTGACGCGGCCCGATCAGCCCAACCGCCGCCTGCCGGTCGAGCGCGGCGCTCACGGCTCTCTGTGCCCGCCTCGGAAGGACTTGATCTCGCCTCATCCTTGCGGATTATAAGCACAGTTTTGGATAAGCAAGGATGATGGGCGGGTCCGCCTACGGCAGCGTCATCACCAGGGGCTTCTTGCGGGTGACGACGATCGTGTGCTCGAACTGGATCGTTGTCGTGCCGGGCTCGTTGAGGAGCGTCCAGCCGTCCTTCGCGGTCAGCGCCTGCTCGCGGCCGTTGGTCAGGAACGGCTCGATCGTCAGCACGAGCCCATCGTGCATGAACCGCTGATCGTCCGGGTCGTCGAAGCCGGGCACGAACTTCGGTTCCTCGTGCAGCGAGCGGCCGATGCCGTGCGAGCCCAGGTTGCGGATCAATCCGAAACCCGCCCTGGTCGCCGTGTCCTCGATCGCCCGGCCGATGCTGCGCAGCCGGCGGCCGTGGCGGGCCTGCTGCATCGCCGCCCACAGCGCCCGCCGGGTGGCCGAGACCATGCGCCGCCGCTCCTCGCTCACCGGCGGAATGGGAAAGGGAGCACCGGTGTCGCTGAAGTACCCGTCCAGCTCAAGAGAGACGTCGATGTGGACCAGGTCGCCGGCCTCGATGCGGCGCTCGCCGGCTATGCCGTGCGCGACCTCCTCGTTGACGCTGATGCAGGTCGCGGCCGGGAAGTCGTAGCTCAGTTCGGGCGCCGAGCGCGCGCCCCGACTCTCCATGTACTCCCGGCCGATCCGGTCCAACTCAAGAGTCGTCACGCCCGGCTCGACCCTGGCGCCCATCCTCGCCAGGCACCGGGCCGCCACGCGACCTGCCCGGCGGAGACCGTCCAGATCCTCCCGGCCGTCGATCGTCACCGCCAATCAGGCTACCGCAAGATGCCAACGGGCGTCGGCGTGTAAAGTCCCCCGATGATCGTCGCCGCTCCCCACGAAATGAAGCAGCGCTTCGCGAAGTACGTGGACGATCTCGCCAAGGGAGAGGATCCAGCCAAGGTCCGGATCGTGCTCGAATAGGTGTCATGGAAAGGGCAGAACTCATCGAACGCCTCAAGGGCTACGAGTGGGACGACGTTGAACTCAAGCGGGCCCAACGCGGCGTCCCTGAGTCCGCCTACGAAACCGTCTCTGCGTTCTCGAACACGGAAGGCGGCCGGCTCGTGTTCGGCGTCCAGGACAAGGCCGGCCAACTTCAGATCGTTGGAGTCCTCGAGGTGGACAAGGTGCAGAACGACTTCCTGAGCGTTCTGCGTTCAGGCCAGAAGCTGAACCGAGCCATCGCGGCAAGGGGCAGCATCGTGGAGGACGCCGGCAGGACGCTGCTCGTTTTCCACATTCCCGAGGCGCGCCGGCAGGACAAGCCCGTCTACCTGAATGGCGACATCCGGCGGTCGTTTCTGCGGCGCGGCGCAGCCGACGAGCAGTGTACGCCGGCTGAGATCGAGCGACTGCTGCGGGACGCGGCGGATGTCCCGTACGACGGCGCCGCGATGAGCCTCGACCCCGAGCGCTGCTTCGACACCGCCTCCGTCCGCTGGTATCGCAGGATCTTCGACGACCGGAACCTGAACCATGACCGGGAACAGTCAGACACGGACTTCCTGCATGAATGGGGCCTCGTCGTCGAGACCGACGGCCGACTCGCGCCAACCCGCGCGGCGATCCTCCTGTTCGGCAGCCCGCCGGCCTTCCACCAGCTCCTGCCTCGCCCGGTGGTGGACTGGCAGTGGCACCGCGGCGACTGGTCGGAGGCGTTCGACGAGCAGCGCTGGGCAGATCGGCTGGTGCTCGAGTCGAACCTGGTGGAAGCGTGGAAGACACTGATGGACCGCTATCTGCAGCGCGCGGAGATTCCCTTTGCCATCGATCCGGAAACCTTGCAGCGAGCCAACCGGCCACCGGACTACGCCGCCTTTCGCGAGGCCGCGATCAACCTGCTGATCCACCAGGACTACGCGGATCACACGCGCAAGGCGGTCATCCACTCCTACGACAACCGCACGCTGCTATGGAACCCAGGGGACGCCTTCACCTCGACGGACGCTCTCCTGGAGCCGGGAGAGAAGGAAGTCCGCAACCCGAAGATCGTCGCCGCATTCCGCCGCATCGGGCTGAGTGAGCAGGCGGGGACCGGCCTACGGACCATCTTCGGCAACCAGCGGCAGCTAGGCCACGTGCCGCCAGTCATCAGCAACGACAGGGCCGGGAAGGCGTTCCAGATCGCTCTCCTCAAGGAGGAACTCCTCTCGGAACGGCAACTCCTGTTCCAGGCGAAGCTGGGCGTCCACCTGGACGAGCCGGAATCGCGGGCCTTCGCCTTCGCGTGCCGGGAGGGCCGCCTCCGTCCCCAGGACGTGCGGGCGGTGACCGGCCTTGCCGGCGCTGAGGCGCAGGCGGTTATGAACCGGCTGACGGCTCAAGCGCTCATCTCGCCGCTTGAAGGCTCGGAGACGCCGGTGTTCGTCCCCGCCCAGCACCTCGATAGGCGGCTGCCCCAGCCCACCCACGCCGACGCGCCTGCGCAGCCGCAAGAGGAAGACCTCTCGACTGCACAACCTGGACAACCGAAGAACTTGTCCACTGCACAACCTCCAGCCGGGTCGGCGAACTTGTCCACTGCACAAGCTCCACCCTCGGACGCGGTATCGGCTGTTCAGGACCAGATCATCCGGTTCTGCGACATCCCCCGTCGTTTGGGCGAGATCATGACGGCAGCAGGAATGACGAATCGGGGTTACTTCAAGGCGCGCCACCTGAACCCCCTGCTGCAGAGCGGCGTGCTCCGCATGACCCACCCGGAGCGCCCCAACCACCCCCAACAGGCCTATGTACTCACCGAGGCCGGCGCCGCACTCAAAGCCCGCCGCATAGGCGGCGTGCCGAAGGACGCCGAACCGGCGAACGGAGACCGCCACGATGGCCGGTAGCGACTGGCCGGGCTCGATCCGCGACGACTCCACGAGCAGCTCGGTGGCGTGGCGTGGGCAGGCGTGGAAGACGCCGTCGCCCGGCTCGCCGCGATTCAGCGCTGGCCGAAAGTGCCGCACCTGGCGATCATCCCTTCCATCCTCCACCACACGGAACCGGGCAACGTGGTTCCCGACGCGCACGTCGCTACCGGTCAACAAGGCCCACACGCGCCCCGCGCCTCACACCAGCAGCGGGTCGGCCACGATCTCGACCGTTGCCGGGCCCTCGTAGTCGAGTGCCCGCCGCAGGGCGCCGTCGAGGTCGGCCGCGTCGTCGACGCGGATGCCGAGGCCGCCGCAACTGGTCACGAAGTCGGCGAAGTTCGGGTTCGTCAGTTCGGTCATCCAGACCGGCAACTCGATCGCCCGTTGCTCCTTCGAGATCTTGCCGAGCTCGCTGTTGTTCAGCAGCACGTGGGTGATGTTCATCCGGTGGTGGACGGCGGTCGTGACCTCGGCCAGGTACTGCCCGAAGCCGCCATCCCCGGTGATCGCCACCACCGGACGGCCGGCAAACCGCTCGTCGTCCGTCTGGGTCGCCGCCCAGGCGCCCATGGCGGCCGGGTAGCCGAAACCGATCGATCCGAGATAGCCCGACATGAGCACGGCCTGCCGGCGGCACTCGAAGTAGCGGCCGAAGGAGTAGGTGTTGTTGCCGACATCGACTGCGATGATCGCGTCCTCCGGAATGTGTCGGTTGAGCGCCGCGAAGACGGCTGACGAACTGATGCCCGCCTCGCCGACATCGCCCAGGCGGCGCTCCTTCTCTTCACGCCAGATCCGCCAGCGCTCGGCCACTTCCGGCCGCTGATCGACGGTCTCGATTCCGCCGCGCTCCAGGGCCTCCTCGAACAGACGTGCGGTGACGCCGATCTCACCCCAGACCGGCACGTCCACGGCGTGGAACTTGCCGAGCGCCATGGCCTCGAAGTCGACCTGGATGAGCGGCTTGTAGGTCGTGATCCCGGTGTGATTCGAGAACGAGGCGCCGAACACGATGAGCAGGTCGCTCTCGTTCATGAACCAGCTCGCTACCGGCGTGCCGCTCCGTCCGAGGACGCCGCAGCCCAGTGGATGATTGTCGGAGATCAGGCCCTTCGCCTTGAAGGTCGTCACCACCGGCGCGTTCAGCCGTTCGGCCAGCGCGGTCACGCCGTCCATCTGGAACCGAGCGCCGTGGCCGACGACGATCACCGGCCGGCGCGCGCCGCGGATCAGGGCCAGCGCCTGCTCGACGGCCTCGGGAGGCGGCGTGATCTCCGAGGGCGTCAACCGGCCTTCAGGCGATCCGGCCGAAGCGTCGGAGGGCAACGTCTGCACCTCGTCGGGGAAGATCAGGTGCGCCACGTCCCGCTTGAGGATCGCGTTCTTGCACGCCAGGTTCGCGAGCTCCACGTGGCGGCTGTCCCGGTAGACGGCGTGACTCATCGCCGCGACGCCGGCAAAGGCGGCGGCAAGGTCGACCTCCTGGAAGGCGCCCGGCCCCAGCACCTGGGTGTCGACCTGGCCGGTGAGCGCCAGGATCGGGGAGCGATCCATCCGCGCGTCCCACATGCCGGTGAGCAGGTTCGTGGCGCCGGGCCCTGCGATCGTCAGACACGCCGCCGGCCGCCCGGTCAGCTTGCCGTACGCCGAAGCCGCGAACGCCGCCGCGCCCTCGTGCCGCACGCCGACGTACTGGAGCGCGCCGGCCTCGCACTGGTGGCGAATCGCATCGGCCAGGCCGAGGTTCGAGTGGCCGACCATGCCGAAGACGTGGGTGACGCCCCAGTTCACGAAGGTCTCGACCATCGCGTCGCTGACCGTCCGCTCCCGCTCGACCTCCGGTTCGACCCCGACGTAGATGCCGTCGTCCCGCACCTCGATCGCATAGGTCGGCGCCTTCTCGTCAAACCCCGCCGGCGACTTGCCGCTGAGCGGGCAGTAGTCCCAACCGTGCCACGGGCAACGCAGCCAGCCGCTCTCGATCGAGCCTTCGCCCAGGGGGCCGCCCTGGTGCGGGCAGCGGTTGTCCAGCGCGCCGTACTGGCCGTCGTAGTGGGTCAGGCAGATCGAGCGACTGCCCGCCACCACCGTCTTGACGCGGTTCTCGGGCAGCTCGCCCGGTTCGGCAACCTTGAACCACCGCAGGCCAGCCGCCACGCCTGGATCGTCCATCAGTCGGGCAGTACGAGGATCCGCAGGTTGCGGAACCAGATCTCGTTGCCGTGGTCCTGGAGCGCGATGTGGCCGGTTTCCATCATGCCGTAGCCGGGCATCGAGGCGAACTTGCTGGCCGCGACGAGTTCCTTCCACTCCTCGTCCCAGAGCATGTACTCGACCACCTTCTCGCCGTTCAGCCAGTGGGAGACGGCAGCGCCCTCGACCCGCAGCGCGCTCGTGTTGAACTCGCCGACCGGCGCCAGCTCGCCGCCCTGGCGGGCGTGGAGGGCGTAGTTCGAAGCTGCCGAGGTTTCCATGCGCTGACCGTCCCGGTGCCCGCCGTCGTCCAGGAGCTGAAACTCGGGGCCCGTCGAGTAGGACGCGGGGGCGTCCTCGGCAACGTGGAACATCACGCCGCTATTTCCGCCCGGCGTTACGGCCCAGTCGAAACGAAACTCGAATGACCGGTACTGCTCGCGGGTCATCAGATCGGCCCGCGGACCGGCGTCGTCTCCCTCGGGCGGCACGAAGTGGATCACGCCGTCCGCCACCCCCCAGCCCGACGGCACGTCGTCGAGCTTGAAGCCCCGCCAGTGCTCCAGCGACGCGCCGTCGAACAGCAGCATGTAGCCCGTCTCAGCTTCCCCGGCACTGAGCTGGTTGACCTCCGCGGCCGCCACGGCCGGTTCGGTCGCCGCCGCCTCCTCGGTCTCCGAAGCCGAGTCGCCACTGCCCACAGAAATCCTGCAGCCGAAACTGAGTATCGCGGCCACCAGCGCAAGCATTGCCATCCATCTCATCGATCCACCCTCCCTCTGAGGTTCTGGTTGCTAGTGCCCGTAGCGCACGCCGATTCTGACGAAACGCCCCGGACCGGGGAAACCGACCTGCGTCTCGTACGACTCATCGAGCACGTTGTCCGCCCGCATCGTCACCCGCCAGCGCCCGGCGGCCCGCCACGCCAGCGTCAAGCCGGCCAGTGTCCGCCCGGCGACCTCGGTCCGCCAGGGCGCCGGAATCTGCTCGTCGAGATAGCTGCCGGCGTGTCTGGCCTCCAGACCGAGCCGGACCGCCTCGCTCAGGTCCACGCGGAGTCCGACGCCGCCGTAGAGTTCCGGCCGGCGCCGCAACGGCCTCCCCGTAGCGCGATCCTCGGTGTCTTGCGCCGTCAAGGCGACATCGAGCATCACCCGGGTCGAAGGGCGCCACACCAGGAATCCTTCGAGCCCCTCGACGTCCACCCGGTTCCGGTTGACGTTCAGGAAGGCCTCGAAGTCGAAGTCGATCAGGCCCTCGAAGCGGTTCGCGAAGGCCGTCACGCCCCACCGCAGCGATCCGTCCGTTGAACGCGCCTCGAAACCGAGGTCGGCGCCGACGCTGGTCTCCGCGTCGAGGTCCGGATTGCCGCCGATCGCCCGCGGAGACGCCAGGGCGAAGAAGCTCGGCAGCTTGAACGCCCGGCCGGCCGAAGCGCGAAGCGACCAGCGGCCGCCGTCCGGCGCATAGCGAAGCCCGAAGCGCGGGCTCACTTCCTCGCGCCCGCCGCCGGCGCCCCGACCCTCGAGCACGTCCGCGCGCACGCCGAGTTCAGCCACCAGGTTGCCCATGGACCGGCGCCAGTCCCCGAACAGACCGACGCGGTTCCGGTCGATCCCATAGTCGCCCGCGAGCGGGCCGCCGAAGAAGTCCGGCAACAGCAGCAGGCTGGTGTTGCGCGCTTCCTCGGTGAGCGCCTCGGCGCCGAAGCTGAACTCGGATCCACCGCCCTCGGGTACGAGCGTTCCCGTCCAGGCGAGGCGCAGATCGCGAAAGTCGGTGTCCTCGGTCCACGGCGGCACCTGGAATCCGATTGCCGGACTGTCCCGCTCCATCGAGTGCCGGTACCAGGTCGACCGCAGGTACTGACTGAAGCGCCCCCCGCCACCGAGATCGAGAGTGGCCGCCACACCGTACTCGCGGTGGTCCGAGGAGCGCAGTTCGCCGCTGCCGAACTGTGGGCCGCCGGAACCGTCCGGGTAGTCGTCGGCCTGCCAGTCCGCCGTCCGGGCCGAAAGCCTGAACGCCGACGCCGATCCCAGTTGGCGCTGCCAGCGGCCGCTCAGAGACGCCTGCTCCAGACGGTCGTCGCCGACCCTGCCCTGCTCCTCCCGGACCGCGGCGCCGATCGCTCCGGCCGAAGACTCGCCGGCGCGGCCCCACGACAGGCGGCCACTCCGACGGGCGTGGCTGCCGGCATCCGCGTTCAAGCCCAGAAAGGGCGCGGCACTCCGCGGCGCGCTGGTGATCAACTGCACCGCCCCGCCGAGCGAACTCGAGCCGTAGAAGGACGACAGCGGGCCGCGCACCACCTCCAGCCGCTCGACCTCCGCCGCGCCGATGCTGCCGAGCGGGAAGGCGCCGCCGTACTGGTCCGTGCTGTCGTTGACGGGCACCCCGTCGATCAGCACCAGGGTGAAGTTCGCGTCGCCGCCCCGGAGCGACACACCGGCGACCGCGGCGCTCGAGTCGTTGCCGAGGATGAAGGCCCCCGGCGCCAGGCGCAACGCCTCGGACACATCGCCCGCAGCCAGATCGGCAAGGTCGTCGCCGTCGATCACCTGCACTGAGGCCGTCGCCGTGTCGAGCGCACGGGCCCGGACGGTGGCGGTCTCGTAGTAGGTCGCGGTCGGAGGCTGGTCTTCCTGCTCCGCCTTCGGGTTCTCCGCCTCCTGGGCGATCACCCCGGCGGCGACAACCAGGAGCGACGGCGCCATCGCAGCGCACCGACGCTCTCGCTGCATGCGGAACATCTGGAGGAGCTTAGTCGAGAATCGCCGCTCCACCGCCCACCGCCAGGTGCAGCATCCGGGGCAAGCAGGGGGCCGGCGAGACCACCGCCACCGTTGGTATCGTCCCGGCTCATCCATGCTCAAGCTCACGCTCATCGGCACCGCGGTCCCCCTGCTGATTGCCGTCGGCGTGGCCGAAGCGCAACCGGCGATCGAAACCACCCGTTTCGAGGTTCCCGGCCTTGAAGCCCCGGTCGAGATCCTGGTCGATCGCTGGGGCGTGGCTCACGTCTTCGCCGGCGGTCAGGACGACCTGTTCTTCGCCCAGGGTTGGAACGCTGCCCGCGACCGCCTGTGGCAGATCGACCTCTGGCGGCGACGCGGCGAGGGGACGCTCTCCGAGGTCCTCGGGCCGGACTACGTCGAGCAGGACCGCGCCGCACGGCTCTTCCTGTACCGGGGCGACATGCACGCCGAGTGGCTCGCCTACGCCTCGGACACGAAGCGCATCGTCACGGCGTGGGTGCGCGGGGTGAACGCCTACGTCGACCTGGCGCTGGAGCGCCCCGAACTGTTGCCGCCGGAGTTCAAGGTGTTGGGCTACCGGCCTTCGCACTGGACGCCGGAGGCGGTGCCGCGGATTCGAAGCCACGGACTGCTGCGGAACGCGGGCAGCGAGTTCGCGCGGGCCAGGTTCCTGGCGGACCACGGACTTGAGGCCCTCGCGCTTCGCGACCGTTACCAACCGGACCATCGCCTCGCGGTGCCGGACGGCCTCGACCTCGACTTCTTCCGGGAGGCCCCCGACGCACTCGACCTCTACCGGCTCGGCACACGGGGCGTCGACTTCAGTGACCGCGATCCGGGGTTTCTGGGCGCCGGCGACCCGGCTTCGGAAGGCAGCAACAACTGGGCGATCTCGCCACGCCGCACGGCCACCGGCCGGCCCCTGCTCGCGAACGACCCGCACCGCACACAGGCCGTGCCCTCGCTGCGCTACATCGTCCACCTCAGCGCGCCGGACCTCGACCTGATCGGCGCCGGCGAGCCGGCGCTGCCCGGGATCTCGATCGGGCACAACGGCACGATCGCCTTCGGCCTGACGATCTTCAGCATCGACCAGGAGGACCTCTACGTCTACCGCACGAAGCCCGGCGATCCGGACTTCTACGAGTACCGGGGCGACTGGCTGCCGATGGACGTGACCCTTGAGACGATCCCGGTTCGCGGGGGTGCGGCGCAGTCCGTCGAGCACCGCTTCACCCGCCACGGCCCGGTGCTCTACCAGGACCCCGAACGCAACCTGGCCGTGGGCCTGCGAGCCGCCTGGCTCGAGCCCGGCATGGCGCCCTATCTCGGGTCCATCGAGTACATCCGGGCGCGCAACTGGGACCAGTTCCTGGCCGCGATGAACCGGTGGGGGGCGCCCTCCGAGAACCAGGTCTACGCGGACATCCAGGGCAACATCGGCTGGAAACCGGGCGGTCTGGCGCCGATCCGGCCCAACTGGGACGGACTGCTGCCGGTTCCCGGCGACGGCCGCTACGAGTGGCAGGGCTACCGGGACATGGACGAACTCCCGGTGGAGGTCAACCCGGAGCGCGGCTGGGTCGCCACCGCCAACGAGATGAACCTGCCAGCCGGATACGACGTGCCCCTGGGCTGGGAGTGGGCGGGCCCCTACCGGCGGCAGCGGATCGGCGAAGTGCTGGCCGCCGGGAACGCCGTGACCGTCGACGACGCCGTCGGCCTGCAGACCGACTACGTCTCGATTCCGGCTCGCCGCCTGCTTGCGCTGCTGCGCAAGGTGACGCCGACCCCCGAGGCCACCCCGGCCCTCGAGCTTCTTGCCGGCTGGAACGGAGAACTCGCCGCCGACAGCGCCGCGGCAGCGCTGTTCGAGGTCTGGTGGCGGGTCCACCTCGACGCCGAGGTCGGCAGACGGATGGCGGCGGCGCTTCAGGCCAGCATGAACCCCATCCCGGTGCAGGATGAGAACCTGCTGCGGATCCTCGAAGTGGCGGATCCCCGGCTCGGCGCCCACGCCCGGCGGGCGCGCGACGAAGCGCTCCTCGACAGCCTGGTGTCCGCCTTCGCCGACGTCTCCGAACGCCTGGGCGCCGATCCCGCCGCCTGGCGCTGGGGCGACCTGCACCAGATTGAACTACGTCACCCGATGTCGGCCCACCTTCCCGGTGAACTCCGCCGACTCGCCGACGTCGGGCCGGCGCCCCGCGGCGGCTCCGGGGACACCGTCGGCAGCACGCGCTACCGAGGCGACTTCCGCCAGACATCCGGCGCTTCCTTCCGCATGGTGATCGACGTCGGCAACTGGGACGCCTCCGTCGCCATGAACAACCCCGGCCAGTCCGGCGATCCCCGCAGCCCGCACTACAAGGACCTGTTCGAGCCGTGGGCCAGGGACGAGGCCTTTCCCCTGCTCTACACGCGCCCCGCCATCCTCGAAGCCGCGGAGGCTCGGATCGAACTGGTTCCCGCCCGAGAGCACTGAGTCCGGCGGTACACTGGTCCGGCAATCCCGATGACAGTTGTCCTCAGAGCGCTCCGCGCAGCGACGTTCGCGTCGCTCTGCATCGCCGCGGCCGCGGCCGGCCAGACGGACACGATCATCGGCGGCAAGCCGGCGGAGGACGTCGCGGTAGCCGCGAACCCCACGCCGTACACGCAGACCGCGGCCAAACGAGGCCGCACCCACTACCTGCGGCACTGCCAGATCTGCCACGGCTTCGACGGCCGGGCGCTCGAGAACATCGACTTCGAGGCCGCGGATCTCACGAATCCGAAGCGCTGGCGCTTCGGCGCCACGGACGGCGATTTGTTCCGCAGCACGAAGTTCGGCGCCGGCCTCGACATGCCGCCGTTCGAGGCCGAGCTCGATGACGGCGAGATCTGGGATCTCGTTCACTATCTGCGCAGCATCGGTCCCAAGGAGTTGCGGCCGAAGGAACCACCGCTCGAAGGCGCCGTGCCGATCCAGGAGAACTGACAATGAGCGAATCGCAACGCACGCCAGAGGCCCAGACCACCGTGAAGGGCGAGGCCGGTCGGCCGGGTAAGAAACCCTCCGTTTCCCGCCGCAGCTTCGTCGCTTCGAGCGCCGCCGGCGTCGGCGCGGCCGCCCTGTTCGCCCAGCAGGCGAGGGCCGCCGCAACCGACCGCGAGGAGCGGCCGATCTCGATTCCCGAGGACATCCCGCGCACTCTGGGCGAGGCGCCCGACCCGGCCGAGTTCCCGATGAACGGCGCCCAGGTCTTCGCGCGCGCCTGCGCCAACGAGGGGCTCAAGGCGCTGTTCTGCGCGCCCGGCAACTACCAGGTGATCAACGCGATCGCCGCCGAGGGCATCCCCACCTACGGCGGCCGCACCGAAGGCAGCATGTGCGCCGCCGCCGACGGCTTCACCCGGGTCACCGGCGAGGTGGCGGCCTGCTCGGGCACCGAAGGGCCGGGCTTCACGAACATGATCATGAACATCGGCGCCGCCAACGCCGCACGCACGCCGCTCCTGGTGCTGGCCAGCAACATGACGGTCGGCGGCGACGACACTGAACGCGGCATCCAGCGCGGCTACCAGCAGCCGACGACGGTCGGCATGAAGAAGTACGGCAAGCGGCTGATCACCCCGAACCGGGTCTACGAGTACGCCGCCTACGCCTTCCGTCAGCTCAAATCCGGCGTACCGCGGCCGGTCCACCTCGACTTCACCGGCGAGGTGGCACGAGCCCAGTTCGAGACGCCGGACGACCTGCTCTACTACCACGACAAGAGCACGTACCGCACCGACGCCCACCCCTACCCGTCGAAGGCGGACACGGCGAAGGCGGTGGAGATGATCCAGAAGGCCGAGCGGCCGATCATCGTCGCCTCGACCGGCGTCTTCTACGACCGCGCGTGGGACGTGCTCCGCACGGTGGCCGAGCGCGCCGACATCGCGGTGGTCGAGTCCGGGGCGATGCGCGGCCACTTCCCCGACAGCCACCCACTGTCGGTGAGCACCGGACCCGACGCCCTGCTCTCGGCCGATCTCGTGATCTTCGCGGGCCAGTACTCGATGCCCAACGTCGGCGAAGTTGCCTTCGACCCCGACGTCAAGGTCATCCGGATCGACCTCGACGCCGCCGACATCGGCCGCAACCTGCCCGTCGATCTCGGTCTCGTCGCGAGCGCCCGCGGTGGGCTCGAGGCGCTCGCCGAGGCGTTGCCCTCCGCGTCGCGCCCGGCCTGGCGCGATGAGCTCGCAGCCGCCCGCGAGGCGTTCGAGAAGCAGAACGCCGAGTGGTACGAGCTCGGGCTCAAGCACAGCGCCGCCACCGACTCGATCCACCCCGCCGTGATCGCGCAGGAGCTTTCGTCCTTCCTCTACTCGGGCGATCTGCCGAAGGAACAGACAACCGTGGTCTCCGGCGGCTACGGCATCGCCCGCTACACCCGCCGCTGGCTGCGCGCCCACCGGCCGGGACAGCTCCTGAACGGCGCCTACCAGTACGGCGCCATCGGGCCGGACGTCGGCTACACGGTCGGCGCCGGCGCCGCGGTGATGAACGGCGTCGGCCCGCAGGCGCCCTATCGCGGCGCCCCCGTGTTCGCCGTCACCGGCGACGCCGGCATCGGCTACTCGGGCATGGAGTTCGAAACCCTCGCCAAGTACAAGATCCCCGCGGTCGTGCTGGTCTACAACAACAACGCCTGGGGTGTGTACGGATCGGCGCGGCGAGCAACGCGATCGATGCACATGTACCTGTTCCAGGAGAACCTCCGCTACGACAAGATCGCCGAGGGCCTGGGCGCCCGCGGCGAGTACGTCACCTCGCCCGAGCAACTGCGCGAGGCCCTGCCCAGGAGCTACGAGATGGCCGCCAAGGACGGCGTCTCGACGCTCATCAACTGCCAGGCGATCAAGGAGTTCTGGACCAACGACTACCCGCCCGGCCTGCCCCGCAAGGTCGAGCCCGGCTGCATGGCCTACTACCACTAGCCTGCAGTTCACCCGCTTGCACCCAGCATTGGGTAGGGTCTTCGGATGATCGCGCGCGAGACGGTGCTTGCCTGCTTGCAAAGGTACGCCGACCGGGGGATCTTCCGGGGATTCGGGGTCAGTTCAACGCGCGGCGGCGGGCTCGAATGGCGGTTTCTCTGGCACGCACCGACCCCGCACCGGCTGCGGTTCGACCCGCGACGCAGGGCATTGATGTTCGTGCACCTCCTGCCGGGCATTCCCTATCCGTCGGCCATGGACCGGGCGCTTCGCGCCTACGTGGCGGGGCGCAACAGTGAGGAACTGCCGGAGCACCGGCGTCTCGACCCAGCCAAGGCGAACGCCGGCTGCCGCAACCGCGCCGGCTCCGTGTCGATCGAACTACGCTGCCTCGACGGCGACTTCGACTACGCCACCAACAGGGCGGTCAAGCTGGTCAACGAGGTCTTCCTCGACTTCCTGGCCGGCCCCTACGACGCCTACATGATCGAGCACTTCGGCGCGCCGGAGGAGTAGGTGCGCACCGGCTTGCACCCCGCAAAGCAAAAGCTACACTGAAAGTCCCAAACAACTGCTGAAAGGAATGTGCCCATGCATCTCGCCGACCTGAACTGGCTTGCCGTGGTCGTGTCCGCTGTCGCCTTCTACGCCCTCGGCGCGCTCTGGTACTCCGTCCTCTTCGGCAAGGCATGGGCCGCCGAACTGGGGATCGACATAGAGAACCCGCCCGAGGTCAACATGGTCCAGACCATGGGCGGGACCTTCGTACTCGAATTGGTCGCCGCCATCGTCGTGGGCATGCTGATGGCCGAGATGGGTGGGGAAGGCTACATGGCCGGAATCCACACCGGTCTGCTCCTCGGCCTTGGCGTCGCTTCGGTGATGATGGGCGTCAACTACCTGCACGAGCAGAAGTCGCTCAAGCTGTGGATGATCAACGCGGCGCACATGACGCTCGGGTTCGCGTTGGTCGGCGGCATCCAGGGGGCCTGGCAGTAGGCGGACTCGCCCACGCCACCAGATGACGGCGGCTGAGGGCTGCTAGTACAGAATCAAGCGATGCGGGCACCGGGTACGGGCCTCTGGATCGGCCTCCTCAGCGCGTTGGCGAGCGGTTGCTCGCCAACGGACCCAGAGTCTGGATCAACGGACCCGACCTCCGTCGCCGGTCCGGCGGCCGCCGCAGCGGCCATCCACTTCGTCGATACAGCCGCCGAAAGCGGCATCGACTTCATCTACCGGACCGGCACGGACTCGACCTACCCCATGCCGGCGGTGATGGGCGGCGGCGTCGCGGTCTTCGACGCCGACGGCGACGGTGATCTCGACCTCTACCTGATCGCGCCGGCGCGAGGCCCCGGCGGCAACCGGTTCTACCTGCAACAGGACGACGGCCGCTTCACCGACGCAACGACGGCGGCCGGGCTGGATGGCGACGGCATGGGCGCAGCCGCCGGCGACCTCGACAACGACGGCGACATCGACCTCTACGTCACCCGCGTGGGGCCCGACCGCCTGCTGCTGAACGACGGCAGCGGCGTCTTTGCCGACCGCAGCGCGGCCTGGGGCGCGGCCACACCCGGCTGGTCCTCCTCCGCCGCCCTGCTCGACTTCGACCGTGACGGCTATCTGGACGTCTACGTCGCCCGCTACGTCGCCTTCGATCCCGAGCGGGTCTGCTCCCAGCACGGCGGCCGGCGCGACTTTTGCGGACCGACCGAGTTCGAGGGACTGAGCGACGTGTTGCTGCACAACCGGGGCGGTGAGCGTTTCGAGGACGTGAGCGCTTCAGCCGGCATCTCGACGGTCACCGATGCCGGCCTGGGCGTCGTCGCCGCCGACTTCGACCACAATGGCGAGATGGACCTCTACGTGGCGAACGACGCCGACCCGAACAACCTGTGGGTCAACCAGGGCGACGGCAGCTTCGTCGACGAGGGCGTTCTCCAGGGGTCCGCCTTCAACCGCTGGGGCAACAGCGAGGCCGGCATGGGCATCGCCACCGGCGACGCGGACCTCGACCTCGATCTCGACCTGTTCGTCACCCACCTGATCACCGAAACGAACACCCTCTACCGCAATCTCATGCTGCCCGGCTTCGAGGACGCGACGATCGACGCCGACCTCGGCGCCGCCAGCCTCGACCTGACCGGTTTCGGCACCGCCTTCTTCGACGCCGACAACGACGGCGACCTCGACCTCGCGGTCGCCAACGGCGCCGTCAAGCGGCGTCCCTCCGCACTGACGCCGGCGGCGGACACGGGCGTCTCGCCCGCATTCTGGTCCGACTACGTCGAACCGAACCTGTTCCTCATCAACAACGCCGGCCGCTTCACCGACGCCTCCTCCCAAGCCCCATGGACCGAACTCGGCCTCAGCCGGGCACTCGTTCCCGCCGACCTGGACCGGGACGGCGACGTCGACCTGGTGATCGCCAACCTGGACGGACCTCCGCAGGTGCTGCGCAACCTGACGATCGACCCCGGCGGCTCCGGTGACCGGGCCGGCGCCGCGAACTGGGTCCAGATCCGCGCGCTCGACCCTCGGCTGCGCCGCGACGCGATCGGCGCCCGGATCACCGTCCACACCGCGCGCGGCCTGCGGCTCGTCCACGTCCTGCCCCCCGGCAGTTACCTCTCGGCCGGGCCCGCAACCGTCCACCTCGGCCTGGGCGCCGTCGACGCCGTCGAGAGCTTCTATGTCGTCTGGCCCGACGGCCTCACCGAGCGCTTCGACGGCGCCGCCGCGAACCAGGTCGTCGAACTCGTCCGCGGCGAAGGACAGACACGGTGACGCACCGCCGGTCTCCACGACTCTGGTTCGCGGCCATCCTCCTCCTCGCCGCCACCACCCTCCCCGCCCAGCAGATCCCCCAACCCCAACTCGACGGCGCCGAGCCCGCCGTCCGCCAACGTCTCGCCTCACTCCAGGCCGACCTCCGCGCCAACACCCAAAGTGGCGACGCCTGGGGCCGCTACGGCATGGCGCTCGAGGCGCACACCTTCACGAACGAGGCGATCGCCGCCTACCGCCAAGCCCACGAGTTGTCGCCGACGACCTTCCGTTGGCCCTACCTGCTTGCCGCCCTCGTCGACGAACGCTCGGCAGCAGACAGCCTCCCGCTCTACCGTGCCGCCCTGGCGATCGACCCCGACTACGCCCCCGGCCACGTTCGCTACGCCGAAGCCCTGGAGCGGACGGGGCGGTTCGACGAAGCCGCCCGCGAGTACCAGCGGGCGATCCGGCTCATGCCGGCCAACGCCCACGCCGGGCTGGGCCGGCTGGCCCTCGGCGCGGGCGACCCGGCCGGCGCCATCCGGCATCTGTCCCGGGCCCACGACCTTGCGCCCGAAAACCGATCGTTCGCGGTCACTCTCGCCCAGGCCCACGCCCGCGCCGGCGAGCGAGGCCGCGCCCAGGAGATCGCGGCGGCAGCACGCACGCTGGGCCGCGTCAACTACCGCAACGATCCCATCCGCTCCAGCGTCCACGATCTCGCCCTCGATGTCCGCAGTTACCTGCGGCGCGCGAACGCCCACCGCGTCCACGGCGGCCTGGAGCTCGCGCGACGCGAGCTCCAGGCCGGCATCGCCGTCGACGGCTCCAGGCCCGAACTCCACTTCGCCCTCGCCGAAGTGCTCGCGGCCTCGGGCGACCAGCCGGGTTCGCTCGCCGCCGCCCGCCGCGCGTACGAGCTACACCCGGAACTCGAAGGCATCGCCGCGTTCCTCGCCCGCGCCCGCTTCCAGGCTCGCGATCTCGGCGGAACTCTGGCGATGGCCGAGAGGGCGCTGGAGCAGGACGGGGGCGACGTGAACACGATGCTCCTCATCGCCATAGTCAGCGCCGAACGGGGCGATGTCGTCCGCACGGTCGAGATTCTGGACCGGGCGTTCGAGGCGCGCCCCCAGGAACCGTCGACCCGCGGCGCCCTGATCCAGTTGCTTGAGAACCTGGCCGACGCGATGGCCGCCTCCGGCCTCGACGACGCCGCGGCCACGCAACTCGAAAAGGCACTGGAGCTAGCCGGCGAGACGAACGGTCTCGATGCGGACCATCTGCGCGCGAAGCTCGCCCGGCTCAGGCGCTGAACCCGTCGCTCGACACACAGCCAGGCGGCCCCGCATCTCATCCTCTTCCCACTCAACCCGCCTTGACTGATGGCAAGGCGGGTAGTGTTCCCGATGCCATGACAACGATCGACAAAACAGGCTGGCTGGTCGTGCCGAAGGTGAAACTTGAACGCCGCGGCTCGGTGGTCGTCGCCGTTCCGACTGGCAAAACGCCGCCTCCATTGACCGCATCGGAAGTCGCCGCTGTGATCGAGGAAGTCCGCACGCGGCAGGACCACGGACGCCCGAGCGATTGAGCATTGAGGCGCCTGCCTGAACGTCGCGCACCCGGCACAGAGGTTGCAGGTCACTAGACTGTCCTGATCCAGAAACACCCCAGGAGAGTCTTCATGAGGCTCGATTGGACTGCGGCTGTCACCCTCCTTCTCGCGACCGTCCCCGTCTGGGGACAGGAGAGTCCCCTGCCGGACCTCTTCTCCGACGTGATCGATGTCCGGGTCGTCAACGTCGAGGTCGTCGTCACGGACAAGAAGGGCAATCGCATCCAAGGCCTGGCTCCATCGGACTTCGAGTTGCTGGTCGACGGCGAACCCACTCCCGGAGCAACCTGGCCTACGCCGGCCGCTCCTCCAATGGGCGTTGGGTGAATCTCGAACACTCCCAACACGCCGCCTTCGAGTTCCTCGCCCGTGAAACGGGCGGCGTAGCCATGATCAACGCGGCACGCAGCACCGCCCTCGCCGATGCGGTAGCCGACACGCGCTCCTACTACTGGCTCGGCTTCGAGCCGCCGCGCGAACAGAACGACGAACTTCACGACATCGACGTGCGGTTGGTCGGACGCCCCTATCTCCAGGTCCGGTCACGCCGCAACTACATGGACCTGTCGAGAAGCACCGAGCTCACGATGCTGGTTGAAGGCAACCTGCTGTTCGGCGGCGCCCCCGGCGCCGAAGCCCTGGATGTGCGCTTCGGCGCCTCGCGGAAAGCCAGGTTCAGGAAGATCTTCGTGCCGATGGAGGTCACGATTCCACTCGACGATCTGACCTTTCTGCCGGTAGGCGACCAATGGATGAACGAGCTGGAGTTCCGGGTCACCCTGATCGACGAACACGGTGCACGGTCCGAAACCCCGGTCAGCAAGATCCCGATCCTCGGTTCGGAGACGCCGCCGCCCGGACAGACCTTCGTCTACGAGACGGACCTGCTGATGCGCAAGCGGGCGCACCGTTACGTAGCCGCCGTTTACGATCCCCTGTCGGGCGCCATCCTGTCAGCGAGCGGCGAGTTGGCACCGGACACGGGTACAGACGCCTCCACGGAGGACATCAGGTGAGATTCCACCACGCAACCATCGCCGCACTGTTCCTGGCCGCGGTACCGGCCACGGGCCAAGAGAGCCCCCTGCCCGATCTGTTTTCCGACGTGATCGACGTCCGCGTCGTGAACGTCGAGGTCGTCGTCACCGACAAGAAGGGGAACCGGATCCGGGGACTCCAGGCGAGCGACTTTGAACTCCGCGTCGACGGCGCACCCGTCGGGATCGACTACTTCACGGAGGTCGATGACGGGCTCGCGAAGACATCGTCCGACGACGGCGTCGGCAACGTGCCCGCCCTGGCGGTCGACGAACCGGTGGGTACGAACTACCTCATCTTCATCGACGATCTGTCCGCGATCCGGCGCGACCGCGACCGGGTACTGGACGGGCTGCACACCGACCTCGCCCAGCTTGGGCCGGCGGACCGCGTGGCCATTGTCGTGTTCGACGGCTACAACGTCACCCGCCTGACGGACTGGACGGATTCCCGTGACGAGATCGAAGCCGCACTAAGGCAGGCGCGAGACCGTGAAGCTCTTGGACTGAGGCAGATAGTCGCCCTGGGCAGCCGCTCCGCCCAGATCCAGCGAGCTGTCATGGCCGCCACGGCTGCCGTGCGGAGCTTCGCCGCTGTTCCGGGCCGCAAGGTGATGCTCCTTCTCGCCGAGGGATGGCGCGCGCCCTCGGCTCTACCCGAAAACGTGCTCCGCCGCGGCGGCTTCCCCCATATCAGGGTGGACGACCTGTACGGGCCGCTGGTCCACTCCGCCAACCTGGTCGGCTACACCTTGTATCCCGTCGACCTTCCCGGCTTCCGACCCAGGTTTCCATGGCCCGAGAGCGACGCGTCGATCGGAGCAGCGGGTTTCGGAGGTCACGGCTTCTACCGCGACTACGGCCTCTTCGGGAGCTACGACCTCTACAACGGGTACATGAACGCACGCGGTTTGCAGCGAAGCTTGTTCTCATCGAACGCACCGGAGTGGGCGGATCACTCGGTTCTCGAGTTTCTGGCCCGCGAGACCGGCGGACTGCCGATGATCAACTCCCGGCGCGACGTCGCGTTCTCCACGACGGCTGACGACACGCGGTCGTTCTACTGGCTGGGCTTCACGCCACCCCGCGACGAGGACGACGCGCTCCACGGGATCGACGTGCGGCTGGCCGGACGAAACGATCTGCGCGTGCGGTCGCGAAAGCACTACCTGGACATGTCGAAGGGCACGGAGGTCACGATGTTGGTCGAGGGCGCCCTGCTGTTTGGCGGATCCCCGGGGACGGAATCCCTGGAGATAGTCCTGGGGTCGCCGCAGAAAGCGCGGTTCAGGAAGATCCAGGTGCCGATGAAGGTAGTCATCCCCCTCGACGACATCACGCTTCTTCCGATGGGCGGCCTGTGGATGAACGGACTCGAGCTGCGCGTCACCGTGATCAACGAGTCCGGCGACCGCTCCGAGACACCGGTTCAGACGATCAGCATCGCGGGCGCGGCAGAACCGGAGCCCGGCCAGCATTTCGTCTACGACACGGGCCTGCTGCTCCGCAAGCGCGAACATCGCTTCGTGGCGGCCATCTACGACCCGGTGAGCGGCGCGATCCTCTCGTCCAGCGGAGCCGTGGGGCCGCAGTAGAAGACCGAACAACACCGAGGGCGTTCCATGAGATTCTGCACACTGACCATCGCTGCTCTGAGCCTCGCCGCCATTCCCGGCGCAGCCCAGGACAACCCCCTGCCGGACCTGTTCTCCGACGTGATCGACGTCCGGGTCGTGAACGTCGAGGTCGTCGTCACCGACAGGAAGGGGAACCGGATCCGGGGACTGCAGGCGAGCGACTTCGAACTCCTCGTGGACCGCCAACCTGTACGAATCGACTACTTCACCGAGATCGACGACGGGCGGGCGTTGGCCACGTCCGACGAAGGAGTCGGAAACGTACCCGCCTTGGCGCCGGACGAGCCGGTCGGCACGAACTACCTCATCTTCATCGACGATCTGTTCGCCATCAAGCAGCGCAGAAACCGGGTGCTGACGCGTCTTGAACGGGATCTGGCCCGGCTGGGGCCCGCCGACCGCGTGGCGGTTGTGGCCAACGACGGCCGCGAACTCACCTTGATCACGGACTGGACCGGCGCCCGCGAAGACATTGAGACCGCGTTACAGGAGGCAAGGAAACGCAAGCCGCACGGTCTGCTGTACAGGTACGGCATGGGCGCAGACCGGGGCGACAAGACCCGGCGATCGGTGATGGCTGCCGCCGGCGCCATGCGCAGTTTCGCCAACGCACCGGGCCGCAAGGTCATGTTGCTGCTGATCGAAGGGTGGGCCACCGTGTCCGACTCCTGGAACTTCGGATCGGCGTACGCGGCGGCGTCTGCCGGCGCAACGCTGGACCGACTCTATGGGCCTCTGGTGAACGCCGCGAACTTGGTCGGCTACAGCCTCTACCCGATCGACCTGCCCGGCCTCCGCGGCCGGGATATTCCGATCAGCGGCTTCGGCACGGCAGGCGCCGGGCCACCCTTCGCGGGTCCCATTGGAGGGTACGCAATGTGGAGGGAGGTACCCGAGCGCAGATTCCATGACGTCCTCCGGTTCCTGGCAGAAGAGACCGGCGGACTACCGATGATCAACTCCTTCAGCAACAAAGCGCTCGGGGAGACCGTGAAGGACACCCGCTCCTACTACTGGCTCGGCTTCGAGCCTCCCCGCAGCGAAGACGACCGGCTCCACGACATCACAGTCCGCATCGCCGGGCGCCGCGACCTCCGAGTCCGGACCCGGGAGCACTATCTGGACATGTCCAAGGGCACCGAGGTCACGATGCTGGTCGAGGGCGCGCTCCTGTTCGGCAGCGCCCCAGGCGCCGAGTCCCTGGAGGTGCACTTCGGCACGCCCCGGAAGGCAGGCTTCCGCAAGGTCTTCGTGCCGATGAGGGTGACGATCCCTCTCGACGACGTGGAGCTGCTGCCAATGAACGGCCAGTGGATGAACGAGCTGGAGTTCCGGATGAGACTCATGAACAAGTTCGGCGACATGGCGACGCCGCCGGTCGCGAAGCTCAACGTGGTCATCCCGAACGAGCCCATGCCGGGCGACCAATTCGTCTTCGAGACGGATCTGCGACTTCGCAAGCGCAAGCACCGCTACGTCGCGGCGGTCTACGACCCGCTCACCGGCGAGTTGCTGTCGGCGAGCGGCACTGTCGGACCGCAGTAGGGAGATGTAGACCACATGACGAGAGAACGGCGTTTCCACCGATTCCTCCCGGCCGCCGCGGCCCTGTGGCTCGTGCCCGCACTCCCGGCCGTCGCGCAGGATGGCCCCCTGCCGGACCTGTTCTCCGACGTAATCGATGTCCGGGTCGTCAATGTCGAGGTCGTCGTCACCGACAGGGAGGGGAACCGGGTCCGAGGTCTGACTGCGAACGACTTCGAGCTCCTGGTGGACGGCGAGCCGGCGCCAATCGCCTACTTCACGGAGGTCGACGAGGGCGTCGTCCGGGCGGCGCCCGCGGGCGCCGTGAAGATCGCGGAGGCGATACCTGCGCTGCACGCCGGCGAACCGGTCGGGACGAACTTCCTGGTGTTCATCGACGACTTATTCTCCATCGGGCAACACCGCGATGGCGTGCTCCGAGGGCTGGAAGAAGACCTCACGCAGTTGGGCCCCGCGGACCGCGTGGCGGCAGTCGCCTCGGACGGCGCCAACGTGACTCTGTTGACGGGCTGGACCAACTCCGCCGACGAGATCCGGGCTGCACTGCATCAGGCACGGGAGCGCCCTGCGCTCGGTTTGATGCGGAGGGTCGATCAGCGGGCGATCCCCCAGTCCTCGAACAAGCAGGAGGTCCAACAGGCCAAGCGATACCGGGCGGAACAGGTCAAGCGATCCGCACTGGCCGCGGTGGCCACACTGCGGAGTTTCGCCGGTCGAGAGGGCCGCAAGGTGATGCTGGTTCTCGCCGGCGGCTGGGGTTTGCTACAGCCAACTTTCGAGGACGACCAGCCGACCCTGCTTGACATCAACGTGGACAGTGTCCTGGGGCCTCTCGTGGATGCCGCGAACCTGGTGGGCTACACGCTCTATCCGGTGGATGTTCCAGGCTTCCGAGCCACGTCGTCCAACGACGCCTCCGTGGGGTACTCCGACGACAGCGATGGTGACCCCAGTAGGCCGGAAGGGCTAGGCCCGGGGAAGGAGTGGCTGGACCACGACATGTCGAGGAGCACCGAAGTCACGATGCTCGTCGAGGGCGCTCTGCTCTTCGGCGGTTCGCCCGGCGCCGAACTTCTCGCCGTGCGCCTGGGCACCCCCGAGCGCGCCCGATCCAGGAAGATCCTGGTCCCGATGGAGATAGCCATCCCGCTCGACCACGTGCAGTTGTTGCCCATCGCCGGCCGGTGGACGAACGAACTGGAGTTCCGCGTCACAGTCATCGACGAGGACGGCGACCGTTCCGAGACGCCGATCGAGAAGATCCTCATCTCGGGCCCCAGCAAACCGGAACCTGGAGATGTCTTCTACTACGAGACGAACCTGCTGCTCCGCCGCCGCGAGCACCGCTTCGTGGCCGCCGTCTACGATCCGCTGACCGGCGCCATCCTGTCGACGAGCGGCAGTGTAGGGCGTTAGGGAGAAGGACGAAGAGCCCGGCCGAGGCCGGGCTCCACGCGATACCGAATCGGCCCCTGCGCGTACACGCAGCGGCCCACCGACCAACCGTCTAGAAGCTGAACGTCGTCGACAGGGCGAACTGCCGTGGGTCCTGCCAGCCGATGTACCGCGATGAGTTCACTTCACCCTGACTCGTCACTCGCTGAAGCTTCTGGTTGTTCGTCACGTTCGAGCCGTCAAGGCGGAGGCTACCCCTGAGATCCCCCCGGATGCGGAACTCCCAGTTCACCGAAAGGGTGACGTTCCAATTCGAGTTCAGCGGGTCGCGGGTGCCGCGCGGCTCAAGATACAGGGCAGTGCCTGAACTGGTGGCGGCCTGCACAGGATCGCAGCCGTCGAACGTGCTGCCACAGCTTCCGAGTCCTGCACCAGCCTGCCGCTGCCACGGCTTCCCGGAGCGCCACGAGAACGAACCACCCAACGTGAACGTCTGACCGCTGTTGCCCAGATTCCAGGTCTTCAAGCCGTAGCTGTTCCATGTGACCTTGTTGTTCTCGCCGACCGTGCCGTAGCGGTTGATCGTCGACACCGGTACGCCGAGGAACCCCGACAGCGCCGCCTCGCAATCGACCGGGTACGGCCTCACGAGGGGACTGCCGTCGGCGCCGATCACCGGCTGGCCGCCAGAGGTCACCGGTTGCCCCCCCGTGCACGAATCGATGTGCCCCTGGGTCAGTCCGACATCCAGGTTCCGCCCGTAGTCCGCGTTCACGTTGTTGAACAGGCCGCCCCAGAAGTGGCCCCTGGCGTCCGCCAGCGTCAGGTTGTTGTAGAGCGCCCAGTTGTTGCGGAAGTTCCGGTTGAGCTGCAACTGCAAGGACCTGTATGTGCGCTTGCCCTCTTCGAAGTTCGCCAGCACTTCCGGATCCACCACGCCGAGCGCACCCAGGACCTCTTCGTAGTCCTTGTAGTTCTCGGTCAGTGTGAAGAAGTCCCCGTTGGGCAAACGCTGCTGGGTCGTGCCGATGGAGTTCTGGAACGTCCAGTAGATGGCGCTCGCCTGGAAGTACCAACTCGGGTTCAGGGCCCAACGCAGACTCAGGTCGACCTCGTCCTTGAAGTAAGGCTCGATATCGACGTTCGGTAAGACACCGGCATCGATCTGCTGCCACATGACGCCGGGACGCTGCCTGCCGACCAGTCCCGTATATCCCACCCCCCGACATACATGCGCGAGGAAGAACGCGGCCGCCGGGTCACAGTAGATGAACCGGTCGTACGCATTCGTGCCGTTCCAGCCTTCGAGCAGGTGATTGTTGGTGAGGTCCTGCGGCATATGCTGATAGGAACGACCGAGATTGAGACTGAGCAGCATCTTTCCGTCGCCTCGAAAATCGTAGGCGCCGAATATTCGAGGCGACACATTCTGTGCGTCGATCACCGTGCGGCGAACGTCGTTCTTGTGTACCTGATCCTCGTAGCGAAGCCCCAGGTTGAAGGTCCAGTGATCTCCCGCCGAGAACCGGTCGCGTGCAAAGAACGCCACGTTCGATGATCTGGTGCCGTCGAGAACCGGTTCGCCAACCAGATCGGCGGGTGAATAGTCCTCCAGATAGCAGAGACGATAGCCCAACGCGATGATGCTGCAGACGTCAAAGCCGGACGGGCTCGAGATGTCGAACTGGTTTCCGACGTAGGTGTTGTTCCGTTGCAGGTTCTGCACCCAACCGACGCTCTGCCAGTCCGCGCCGAACAGTGCCTCGTGGTTCTCGCTGGCGAACCAGGTCATGCGCGCGTTCGCCTGGTCTCGCGGGTAGTCGTTTCGTCCAAACCCGTTGTCGAGTATCCATCCGTTCCACCAGTGCTGCTCGCCGTCGTAGCCAACATAGCCGTCGAAGTTGTTGCCCGGGTTGTGAGGGCCCAGGTTGCTTGGCGGATACCGCGGGTCCTGCTGCTTCTCGAGCAGAGCGGATTCCAGGTCGTATCCGGTGCCGGCGTTCAGGGGCTTGTGCTCGCTGGAATCGTGGAATGCCAGCTTGAACTCCATGAACACGTCCTGGCTGGCGCTCCAGTTCCAGTTGGTGGTCATCAGCTCGCCGCCGAAGTAATGGGGCGTGCCGGTGTATCTGTCCGACGGCAGGTCGCCAAGCAGGAACGTGATGTCGAGCGGTGAGGTGGTGTAGTAGGCGGAGAGCGCGTGGGCCGGGCTGGGCTGGAAGTTCAGCTTGGCGATCCGGCTGCCCACATAGGCGCCGTTGTCCACGATGTCGCCGCCGTAGGTCTCCTGGCTGCTGAACGTATTCGTGTCGGCAGCCGCGGCAAAGAACCAGGCCTTGTTCCGCGCCAGCGGGCCGCCCAGCGAACCCTGCAGAGTGAGGTCCGAGTAGTCCTTCTGCTGCTCGTTGCGAATGAAGAAGTCCGGATCGCAAGAGGGAGAGCGGTCGAAGAACGCCGGGTTCACAATCGCCCTCACCCTGCAGCTCGTCCGCTCCGCAAGCTCCGGGTGGGACTTGAACTCCGACACAAAGTCACCCTGCTGCCGGTGGGCGAGGTACTCGCCGTGGAACCGGTTCGTGCCCGACTTGGTGGTGACGTTGGTGACGCCGCCGGTTGCGCGCCCGTACTCGGCGCTGCCGGAGGTCGACTGCAGGGAGGTTGAGGAGATGGCGATCTGGGGAAGATACAGACGGGAGCCGCCCCGCCGCGTGTACGTCGTGTCCACACCGTCGACGAAGACCGCGGCCTCCATCCACCGCGAGCCGTTGCTGCCGGGGTACTCGTCCGCCAGGTCGCCGTCCGAAGTGACGCCCGGCAGCAGCGCGAGCGCGCTGTAGTAGTTCGAGTTGACCGAGGTCACGTTGCTCGCCACGTCGGATGTGATCGTGCCGGCCGAGGTCGACTCGAAACGGTTGATCACCGGCGCTTCGGCGACCACCGTGATCTCTCCCGCCGCTTCGAGCACCATGGTCAGGCCGACCTCCGAGCGGGTGCCGGGGGTCACCTGCACCGCGCTCTCCGCCGTCCCGTAGCTGTCGAGAGCGCCCTTGACCGTGTACGGTCCAGGCGTCAGCAGGGCAAACCTGTAGGCGCCATCAGCGTCGGTGATCGTGACCTTCTCGCCGCGCTCACCGACGAGGGTCACCGTGACCCCGGGCATGGGATCACCGTTCGAGTCGACAGCCCGTCCGACGACGATCCCGGTTTCGGGGCTGTCCGCCGCGATGGGCGCGGCGAGGACCAGGAGGCAGAGACTTCCGAGCAGGGCCAAGGTGCGTTTCATGAGCCGAATCCTCCGTGGTTGCTGGCTGGTCAGCTAGTAAGGGTAGTGACGTTCACTCGGCTCTCCGCATCCGGCGAACCGAGGAACCCACCCATCAACCAGAAGGGCCGCGAGGTCCCCTGAAGACCACTAAAGTCCGGCTGCCGAAGTCGAAGCAGCTACCTTGCAGTGACCGAAGACGGGACTATACCAACGGTAGGTGCCCGTACGGTGGAATCAGGCCGGGATCCGGGGTTTTCTCTGGTTTGGGCCAATTGGGGGCTCGACCCGTACAATCCGTTGGATTTTCGGGGGGGGGGATCGGACGCACGACAGGCGGACAGAGGCCGGATGCGGGCGGGGACGCCCGGGTTCCATCCGCGCGCCTGATGACAGGCGCGCGGACTGGTTCACGGGTGGCGCGAACTCGCGCCACCCGGGTTCCCAGCCTACGCGCCGGCGGAGCCGACGGGCGCCTTGTGCCGCGGCGCCAGAACACCCGCGATCGTGCGCCCGACCCAGGCGCGGCCGTCCTCGATCAGCGTGTAGAACACCGGCACCGCGAGCAGCGTAAGCAGCGTCGCCGCGGCCATGCCGCCGATCAGGGTCAACGCAAAGCTCTTGTAGCTCAGGCCCATTTGGCTCGGTTGCCCGAACAGCAGAGGCACCATGCCGCCGATCGTGGTCAGCGCGGTCATCATGATCGGCCGGAAGCGTCGATCGGTGGCTTCGAGCAGGGCCTGGCCTCGCTCCATGCCATTCGCGCGCAGGCGATTCACCGAGTCGAGCAGCACGATGCCGTTGTTCACGACCACCCCGATCAGGATGATGAGGCCCACCAGCCCCAGGAAGTCCAGGTCGCGTCCCGAAAGCACGTGGATCCAGGTCACGCCCATGCTGGCGAGCGGGATCGTGATCAGGATCGCGAGCGGCAGCAGGAAGCTCTCGAACAGGAATCCCATCAGCAGGTAGACGAACGCGATCGACATCAGCGCCGCGATCATCAGGTTCCGGGTTTCCTCCGCGGCCACGTTGCGGACCCGGCGGGCCCATGCCACACCCTCGGGAAGTTCCGTCTGCGCGGCGACGGCCTGCACCGCCAGGCGCGCCTCGCTTTCCCGTCCCTCTTCGAGCTCCAGCGTGATCCGGCGCGCGGTCTGCTTGTCGCGGCGCGAAATCCGGGTCGCCGCCGGCTGCTGACGGACATCGACCAGGGTGCCGATGGCGAGCGTCTCGCCGGTCTCGGTAGGCACCGAGAAGTCGCGCAGTTCGGCGAGACTCTGGCGGTCCTGCTCCTCGAAGCGGATGCGCACCGGGATGTCCTGGCCGCCGTAGTAGATCCGCGGCAGCGCCTGCCCGCGCAGGGCGTAGCCGACCATCGTCGCCAGGGTCCGCGGGTTCACCTGCTGGCGCATGGCGCGGTCCCGGTCGAGAACCAGGGCGAGTTCGTTGGGCGCCTCGTCGTCGGCCGCCCTCTTGACTGCGAGCACGCCCGGCACCCGGACCAGCCGATCCTCGATCCCGCTCGCCACCTCTTCCAGAACATCGGCGTCCTCGCCGAAGAGGGTCAGCGTCTCGAACGCCTTGTCCGTCGTTTCCTGTTCCGAGGCGAAACCGGTGTGGAAGCGCACCCCCGGCATCTCGGGCATGAGATCAAGCACCCGCTGCGTGACCTCGCGCGGCTTCAGCCCGGTGTCGGCGTCGGTGGCGATGATCCCCTGGATCTGGCCCCAGGTGCGCTCGTGGAAGAACACGAGGTACTCGAGGCCCAGCTCGTCGCGCAAACCGTCGATCTTCGCCTCGGCGCGCGCGAAGTACTCGATCGTCTCGTCGAACGACAGATTGCGCGGCAAGCGGACCTCGATGTTGAAGAAGGCCTGGTCGTCCTCCGACATCGCCACGACTTCCAGGCGGCCCCGGGCGGCGAACTGGGTCAGCGCCAGCGCCGCCACCAGCGCCAGAACCACGTCGAGCCGGCGCCGCAGGCCGTAGCCGAGCATGCCGCGGTAGGCGCGGTTGAGCAGGCCGAACGTCGCCTCGTAGGCGCGGCGCAGGACCACGTTCGAGGCATCGCGAACCTGGCGCAGGGCGCCCTTCTCCGCCGCCTGCCGCGAAGGCAGGGTGACGTAGACCATCAGCGGCACGACCACCAGCGCCACGACCAGCGAGGCCAGCAGGGAGACAGTGATCGGGATGACCAAGCGCAACAGCATGAACTGACCCTGGCCGTCGACCAGGGAGACGGGCAGGAAGACGATCACCGTGGTCAGGGTGGCGGTGGTGATCGCGAGCGCGATCTCCCCAGCGCCCTGGAGTGCCGCCTGCCGACGGCCCATGCCGCCCTGGTGGAGTCGATGGATGTTCTCGGCCACGACCACGGAGTTGTCGACCAGCAACCCGACCGAGATCATCAGGCCCAGCAGCGAGATCACGTTGAAGGTCTCGCCGAAGAAGTACATCGCGACCACTGCTGCGACCATGGAGAGCGGGATCGAGAAGGCGATGATGAGAGACATCCGCAGCCGCCGGAGGAAGAAGAAGAGGACGATCATCGCGAAGATCGCCCCGATGCGGCCGCTCGACAGCAGCACGCCCATCGAGTCGCGGATGATCTCGCCCGAACTCATGATGATGTCGACTTCGAGCGCCGCGAGCCTCGGGTTCTGGGCCAGCTCCTTGATCAACCGTTCGACCTCGCCGGCCACCTCGAGCGCGTTCGCCTCGCCTTCCTTCTGCACCTGGATCGCGTAGGCGGGCAGGCCGTTCACGCGGACCCGGAACTCGTCGTCCGGCACGTCGTAGCGCACCGATGCGATGTCTCCCAGACGCACCGTGTCGGTGATCCACATGTCGCGGACGTTCTGCGGCGCCGGATACCTCGCCACCGACCGCAGAAGCAGTTTGCGGTCGCCGGCGCGGACGTTGCCCGATGCCAGCGTGAAGTAGTCGCTTGCCAAGTCCTGGGCGATCTCGAAGATGTTGAGGCCGGCCGCCTCGACCCGCTGCCGGTCGAGTTCGATCAGCACCTCCCGCTCCAGCAAGCCCTGGGCGTCGACCGAGGCCACGCCCGGAACCCGCTCCAGCTTCAGGATGACCTCGTTCTGGACCAGGTTGTAGACGTCCGCCGTGCCCTCCTCGACGATCAGGCCGACCATGGCCACCGGCATCATGGCGTCGTCGTCCTTGCGGATGAGGACCTGCTCGACATCGTCGGGCATCCGGGCCCGGGCGCGTTCGATCCGGTCGCGGACCTCGCGGTAGGCGACATCCATGTCCGTGCCGTGCGCGAAGCTCAGGAAGACCTGGGTGAAGCCGACGGCGCAGAACGAGTACTGGTTCTCGAGCCCGCGAACCGTGGCCAACTCCTCTTCCAGCGGAATCGTGATCTTGTCCAGGAGCTCCTGGGGCGGCGCGTCCCGCCACGGCACCGTTACGCGCAGGAAGGGCGAGCTGTAGCCGGACGGGATGAGCTCGATCGGCAGAGACAGCGCGGCGACCAGGCCCATGACCAGGACCGCGCCGACCACGACGACGACGCCGATCGGGCGCCCCAGCGAAAGCCGGGGCAGAAACGTGCCCAGCCCTCCAGGAATCATGGCCGGCTGCCTTCCGGCGCGGCCGCGGCCGGCGCCGGCGCCCCGCCGCTTGCCGGCGCGCTGCGGCCGACCAGCTCGCGCGAGAACGACAGCGCATCACGCAGCCGTTCGACCAGTTCGTAGATCACCGGCACGACGATCAGGGTCAGCACGGTCGAGGTGGCGAGCCCTCCGATCACCGCCAACGCCATCGGAGTCCGAATCTCGGCGCCCTGACCGAGGCCCAGGGCCATCGGCAGAAGACCCAGAGTGGTCGTCGCCGTGGTCATCAGGATCGGCCGCAGCCGCACCAGGCCGGCGCCGACGATCGCCCGCTCGCGCGGGAAGCCGCGGCCGCGCAGCGTGTTGATGTAGTCGACGAGGACGATCGCGTTGTTCACCACGATCCCCGCCAGCATGATCATCCCCAGGAAGACGACGATCGACAGGTTGACGTCGAACAGGTAGAGCGTGAGCAGCGTGCCGAAGAACGCCAGCGGGATCGAGAACATGATGACCAGCGGGTGCAGCAGGGACTCGAACTGGGCCGCCATGATCACGTAGACCAGGAACACGGACAGCCCCAGCGCCAACCAAAGGCTCGCGCTCGACCGCTGCCACTCCTGACTCTGGCCGCCGACCAGGAAGCTCATGTCCGCGGGCCACTCGATCTCGCTCGCCAGGACCTCCTCGATCCGCTCGACGGCCCGGCCAAGCGAGGCCTCGCCGAGGTTCGCCTGGACCACGGCCACCCGCTTGCCGTCGATCCGCCGCACCTCCGAGGGCCCCTCGCCCACCGCCACCGACGCCACCGCATGGAGCGGGATCGGGCGCTCGCCGCCGGGGTTGACGACCAAGCCGTTCAACTGGTCCGTGGTGCGGCGATCCTCTTCGGCGAGCCGCACGATGATCGGTATCCGCCGGTCCTTCAGGTTGTAGAGGGTGGCCTCGAAGCCCTCGATCTGGTTGCGCACCATCTGCGCCACCACCGAGGTCTGGAGATCGTAGCGGTTCAGGATCGCGCGGTCGTAGACGATCTGGACCTCAGGAGCGCCCCTCTTGAGCGTCGTCTCGACGTCAGCGACTTCGGGCATCGCCGCCATCAGCTCCCGCACCCGGTCGCCGTACTCCTGCAGGCGGCCCAGGTCCTCGCCGTGGACCTCGACCTCGATCGGCGTCTTGAAGCTGAACAGGACCGGCCGCGTAACGCGCGAGGCGGCGTCCGGCACCCCGGCGAAGCGCCGCCGCAGCCGCTCCACCACCTGGTCCTCGACCGACGCCGGCACCGGTTCGAGCAGGACCTTGAACCGCGCCGTGTGCTCGCCCTCGTCGGAGCGCTGGGTGTTCGTCACGTCGTAGCCGAAGGTCACCAGGAGCCGTTCGATATGGCGCTTCTCCTCGAGGATCGCGCTCTCGACGCCGGCCAGCGTCCGCTCGGTCTCTTCCAGGGGCGTGCCGACCGGCAGCGACACCTCGATCGTGAACTCGCCCTGGCGAACCTCCGGCAGCAGCTCGCTGTCCAGGCGGCCGAGCAACCACCAGGAACTCCACAGCGTGACGGCGACCAGCGCCACCACGGCGACCGGGAAACGCACGGCGCCCTGCAGGACCACCGGATAGACCCGGTTCAGCCAGTCCAGCAGCCGCCCGACGAGGATGAGCGGGCCCCGGCTCAGCAGCCCGAACACCTTGATCAGGACGGGCGCGGCCAGACGGACAACGAAGAGCGCGAGACCCGCAAGAACGAACAGAACCAGCTTGGCGACGAGTTCGAGCGCGGTTCCGACGACCAGCCGGAGGCTGATGAACAGAAACGCCAGCACGAGCCCGGGCCAGCCGATCGCCGCGTTCCGCGCCCCTGACCACTCGCGAAGCGCCGCCGCGTCACGCCGGAACACCGCCAGGGCCGAGTACCTCAGCAGCCGGGAGACCACGCCGCCGCGTTCGGGCAGCTTCCAGCCGCGGCGGCTGGCCAGCATCGGGATGAAGCCCAGGGCCACCGCCAGCGACGCCAGAAGCGAGATGACCACCGCCAACCCGAGGTCGCCGAACGCCTGCCCGGCGATCCCCTCGACGAACACCATCGGCAGGAAGACCGCGATGGAGGTCAGGACCGAGGCGACCACGGCCGACCGCACCTCGCGGGCGCCGCGGATCGCGGACGCGATCAGGTCGTCGCCCTCCTCGCGGCACCTGAAGATGGACTCGAGCACGACGATCGAGGAGTCGACCAGCATGCCGATGCCGAGCGCGAGACCGCCCAGGGACATGATGTTCAGCGACACCGAAGCGGCCGAAAGCGGCGCGAAGGTGATCAGGAGCGAGATCGGAATCGACACCGCGACGATCAGGGTGGTGACCAGGTTGCGCAGGAACAGATAGAGCACGACCACGGCCAGCAGGCCGCCGAGGACCGCCGTGTTGCGGACCTCGGCGATGCTGCCCTCGATGAACTCGGAACGGTCCGAGACCACCGTCAACACCGCTCCCTCCGAGCGGTAGAGGTCGGCCGAGAGGGTGGCGCCGCCGAGACCGCCACTCTGCTGCCCGCCGCCGCCCGAACCGCCGGTGAGCCGCTGCAGGAAGGACCGCGGCTGCTCGACCTTGTCGCCGCGGGCCAGCGCGCGCTCCCGCTCCAGGTCGAGTTCGCCGACCCGGGACCGCACCCGGTCCGCCAGCGCGACCATGTTCGCGTCCGCTTCCTTGTAGACGTCGAGCTGAACGCTTTCCCCGCCGTCGGTCCGGGTCTGAATCTCGCGGTCCTTGTTCGAGCGCCGGACTTCGCCCAGATCGCCGATACGAACTTCCCGGCCGCCCACCGACGCGACCACGGTGTCCCGAATCTGCTCCAGGTTCAGGTACTCGTTCACCGTGCGCACCATGTACTCGGTGCGCCCCTCCTTCAAAGTGCCGCCGGCAACGTTGATGTTCTCCTGGCCCAGGCGGTCGATCACCTGCTGCACCGACAGCCGCGACCGCTGCAGGTCCTGGGCGTCCAGGAGGACGTGAATCTCTTCCTCGAGACCGCCCCGCACCCGCACCGCGGCCACGCCGTCGATCGGTTCGAGCGCCCGCTTGACCTGGAGTTCCGCCAGCCGGCGGAGCCGCCGCAAGCCCTCTTCGCCCCCGAAGCGCTCGCCCTCGCCCGAAAGCGAGAGCTCCAGCACCGGGTCGAGACCGGGGTCGAAGCGCAGGATCAGCGGCCGCTCGGCGGCATCGGGCAGCAGCACCAGGTCGAGCTTCTCCAGGGTCTCCTGGATCGCATCGGACATCGGCGTGTCCCAGGAGAACTCGAGCACTACATCGGAGACCCCGGCGCGGCTGACGCTGCTCATCCGCCGCAGACCGCCGACCACGCCGAGTTGCTCTTCGATGCGCCGCGAGATGTCGTTCTCGACTTCTTCCGGCGCCGCGCCCGGGTACTCGGTACGCACGGTGAGCGTCGGGTACGCCAGCTCCGGCATCAGGGTCACCGCGAGACCTTGATACGACAGCAGGCCGAAGACGACGGCCGCCAGGAAGACCATGGAGACCGCGACCGGCCGGTGCGTGACGAAGGATCTCGCAGCCTGCGGACGATTCACAACGCCGCTCCTCTCGCTATCGGGGTGGCAGGAGTCAGCTCGCGGGCTGGTAGGTCGGGGCCGACGCGGCGCCCAGCTCCGACGCCGAGCCAAGCGCCTCGGCCGGATCGATCAGCCGGATCCGGGCGCCGTCCTTCAGTCCGGCTTGGCCCGCCACGATCAGGCGCTGGCCCTCGGTCAGGTCGCCGGCCAATTGAACGACGTCCTCGCTCTCGATCAGGATGTGCACCAACAGCCGTTCGGCGCGCGGGCCCTCGGCGCCCTCGGTGACCCGGAACACGAAGACCTGCTCCTGGTCATAGACCAGAGCCCGCTTCGGCGCCAGCAGGGCGTCTTCCTCGACCGCGGCCACCAGGTCGACCTCGACGTACATGCCCGGCAGCAGCCCCTGGTCGCCGGGAATGTCGAGGGTCACCTTGACCGTGCCGCTCCGCGGGTCGACCTCCGGCGAGATGCGTTCGACCTTCGCCTGGTGCGAGCCGTCGAGAGACTGCGCCAGCACTCGCGCCGGCTGACCGACGAACAGCCCCGGCAACTGGCGCTCCGGCACGAACACGCGCGCCACGATGGAGTCGAAGTCGACGATCTCGAACAGCTTGGCGTGGGTCTCGACGTGGTCGCCGAGGTTCACGAGGCGCTCGGTGACGATGCCGGAAATCGGCGCCGTGACGGTCGCGTAGCTCAGCTCGCGCTCGGAGTCTTCCAGCGCGAGTTCGAGCTGCTCCGTGTCGTAGCGCGCCTGGTTGTACGCCTGTTCGCTGATCAGGTCCTGCTCGAAGAGGCGCTTCTGGCGCTCGTACTCCAGGTGCGAGCGGGCGAGTTGGCTCTGGACCCTCCTGAGGGCCGTCCGTTGCGCCTCGTCTTCGAGCAACAGCAGGGTCTGGCCGGCGCGCACCGAGTCGCCCTCTTCGACCAGGAGGTCGGTCACGTGCCGCTCGGTCTCGGAGAGCACGTCGACCCGGTTCTCCGCCTCGAGGTTGGTCGAGAAGCGGAGCACGGATTCGATTCGGCCGCGGAACATGGGCAGCGCCGCGACGGGGATCGCGTCGTCGTCGACCGGGCTGGCGGTGTCGGCTGTCGGCGGCTCGCTGGCCACGCCGCTGTCGAACGCGCAGCCGGCCGCGAAGGGCAGAAGCAGTAGGGCGATGAGGACAAACGGCGCCCAGTTCGCTGGAACTGTGGCCGCTCGGGTTCGGTTTGTGTACGGCATCAGGTTGCTCGTCTGTTTGGAAGCGTGGTCTTCGGACTTGTGGGCGGACGGAGCGCTGGGGCCGGCGCCGCTAGACGGCGCCCGTTGGCAAGGGGCCCGGCAACTTCCCGCGTCATCAGCAAATACGCCGCGGCGGACGTGTTTGTTTCGGCTCGACCTATGAAAGCTGACTCTCGGCCAGACGCGCCCAGTACTTGGCCCCGATGGTCAGCAACTCGTCGTTGAAATCGTACCTCGGCGTGTGCAGCATCTCGCTGTCGCCGTTGCCGATCATCATGAAGGACCCCGGCCGCTCCTCGGCCAGAAACGCGAAGTCGTCGGAACCCATGAGCGGCTCCATCTCGGCGTCGACCTCCCAGCCCATGCTGCGCGCCGCGGCGGTCATCTCCTCCGTCTCGCGGTGCGCGTTGACCGTCGCCGGGTAGTACCGCTGGTAGTCGACCTTGGCCGATGCTCCGTGGGCCGCGCAGATGCCGTGGACGACCCGCTTCAATCCGAGTTCGAGTGTCTCCTGGACCTCTCGCAGGAAGGACCGCACGCCCCCCGCCAGGTAGGCGGTCTCGGGGATCACGTTGAAGGCGTCGCCGGCGTGGCTCATCGTCACCGAGACCACGGCCCGCCGCCGGGGGTCGACGTTCCGCGACACCAGCGTCTGCAGGCCGAGCACGACCTGGGACGCGGCGACGATCGGGTCGATGCCGCTTTGCGGCCAGGCGCCGTGGGTTCCCCGCCCACGGATCTCGATCTCGAACTGATCGATCGCGGCCATGAAGGGGCCGCTGTTGGTCGCGAACGCGCCCGTGCGCACACCGGGGAAGTTGTGCAGCCCGAAGACCTTGTCGGCCGGAAAGCGCTCGAACAGCCCCTCGCGGACCATCACCCCGGCGCCGCCGTCCTTCTCCTCGGCAGGCTGGAAGATGAGCTGCACCGTGCCGTCGAAGTTCCGGGTCTCCGCCAGGTACCTGGCGGCGCCGAGCAGCATCGCGGTGTGGCCGTCGTGCCCGCAGGCATGCATCTTCCCGGGCACGGTCGAGCGGTGCCCAAACTGGTTCTTCTCGTCGATGGGCAGCGCGTCCATGTCGGCCCGCAACGCCACCGCGCGATCCGAACTGCCGGCGCGGATGGTTCCTATGACCCCGGTCTTCGCGATCCCCTCGTGGACATCGACGCCGAAGGAGCGGAGACGCTCCGCGACGATGCCCGCCGTCCGTTCCTCCTCGAACGCGAGTTCCGGGTGGCGGTGAAAGTCGCGGCGCCACTCGATGAGCTCGTCGCGCCAGTCGTCGATCCGGCCGTAGTTGTCGGAAGGCATGAAGCTGGAAGTGTAGCGCCGCGGCAGGCGTGGAAGACCCAGGGTTCGGCCCCGCCGGCGCCCCGTCGACCGGAAGAGCGGCCCGAAATCCGTCCCTGTCCTGTAGAAGGACCGCGGTTCCGAAGGAGGACCGCGGCAACGGCCACGCTTTGCCGCCCGACGCCGCCAGCGGTTAGACTGACCGGCACGAAAGGCGGCGACCCTCCCCGAAAGGTCACCGCACCATGCCGACAACCGCAACAGCAGCCCGTATCCCGATCGTGACCCAAAGCGAGTTGATCCAGGCCGGCGTCACGCCGGTCACCGCCGACGCCCTGGTCGAGGCCTTCGAGAAGGCCAGCCAGCGTTTCGCCTGGAAGGAAGACCTCGCCAACCTCGCCACGAAGGACGACCTGATCCAACTCAAGTCGGAACTCAAGACGGAACTGAAGACGGAGATCAGGGCGGAGTTCAAGTCCGAACTCTCCCGGTTCGTCACCCGCGACGAGTTCAAGGACGAGATTGGCGCAGTCCGCATTGAACTGGCGACCCTCAAGGGGCTCAAGGGCGAGATGGTCGCGCTGCGGTGGATGCAGGGCATGACGCTCATGCTCGTCAGCCTTCTCGTCGGCCAGATGCTTCTGAACCTCGGCGGGTAGGGCTCGGCGAGAAAACGAGTTGACGCCGAGGACGCTCCGCGTCCACCGGTCGATGAAGTTCGAAACCACCGCGCTTGGCGACGCCCTGGGGACAATCCTGGGGCACAACGTCCATGACGACTCCGGACGCCGCGTGCTACGCAAGGGCCGGGCGTTGGGCGAGGCGGAACTTCTGCTTCTGGCTGATCTGGGCCGGGACAGGGTGTTCGCGGCCCGTCTCGAACCGGGAGACGTCGACGAGGACGAAGCCGCGCGGCGAGTCGCCGAGGTGGTCGCCGGAGCGGGACTGACCCGGCGCGGCTCGACGACGGGCCGCGTGAACTTCCACGCCCGCGAGCTGGGCGTTCTGCGTGTCGACGCCGAAGCCCTGGACCGGATCAACGACTGCGAGGGCGTAACCCTGGCCACGCTCCCGAATCACAGCGTGGCCCGCGCCGGCAAGATGGTGGCAACGACCAAGATCCTCCCCTACGCCGTGCCCGAAAAGACCGTGGCCGCAGCCGAGAGAGTCGCGGCAGCACCTGTGATCCGGGTCGACCGGCTGGCGCCGCGGCGCGCCGGCCTGATCGTCTCGGGCACCGTGGGAAAGGGCCAGTCCGAGGGCCGGGACCGCCTGGTCCACGGCTTCGAAAACGCGTTCAGGCACCGGCTCGAGCTGCTGAACAGCGAGCTCTCGGAGGTCCGCTTCGTACCCCTTGACGGCGACCGGGGCGTGGAAAGCCTGACCCTCGCCGCGGCCCGGCTCGCGCCCAACGTCGATCTCGTCGTGCTGGCCGGCGAGACCGCGATCCAGGACCGACACGACCTCGCACCGAGCGCCATCGAGGCCGCCGGCGGCACGGTGCTCTGCTACGGCGCGCCCGTCGATCCCGGCAATCTGCTCCTGCTCGCCGAACTCGATGGCACACCTGTTCTCGGCGCCCCGGGCTGCGCCCGGAGTCCAAAGCGGAACATCGTCGACCTGGTACTCCCCCGCCTGCTCGTCGGCGACCGGTTGACCCGCCGCGACATCACGTCGCTCGGCCATGGCGGACTGCTCGAGGACGTTCCGGAGCGTCCGCTGCCGAGGCGGCGGATCGAGCGGTCCAGGCCGTCGCCCTGACGGCTGAAGGCGCGCTTTGCCTTCCGGTACAATGCCCGGATTCCAGTCGAAAGAGGAGGACGTGTATGAGACTCCGAGTCCCCGCAGCCCTGACCGCCCTTGTGGTGCTGCTGATCGCGGCGCCGACGCTAGCCGCCGAAGGCGAGATCAAGCGTGCCGCCAACGGTAAGCCCGACCTGACCGGCACCTTCGACGCCGGCACGCTGACACCGCTCCAGCGGCCCGAAGAGTACGGCGAGAACCTCTTCCTTTCTCCGGAAGACGCCGCGAAGATCGAGGCCGACGCGGCCCAGTACGCCGCCGACCGGCACCAGGTTTCCGATCCGAACCGCCAGCCGCCGCCAGCCGGCGGCGACGGGACGACGGGCGGCGCCGGCAACGTGGGCGGCTACAACCGATTCTGGGTCGAGACCGGGACCGAGGCATTCGCGGTCGACGGCAAGTTCCGCACTTCGATCATCTTCGATCCTCCGAACGGCCGCATGCCGGAGATGACCGAGGCCGGCAAGGCGAGGGCCGCTGAGCGCGCCCGCCTGCGGCGCCCCAACGACGGCTCTGCCTGGTGGCTCGACATCGAGGGTCACGGGCCCTACGACGGCCCGGAGACGCTGCCGGTGACCGAGCGCTGCATCGTGGGCTTCACCGGCGCCACGCCGACCTTCCCGAGCCTCTACAACAACTTCAAGCGCGTGGTTCAGACCGAGGACCACATCATGATCCTGATCGAGATGGTCCACGACGCCCGCATCGTGCGCCTGAACGCCGAGCATCCGAGCCCCGAAGAGCGGAAGTGGCTCGGCCACTCGGTCGGCTGGTGGGAGGGCGACACCCTCGTCATCGACTCGAGGAACTTCCATCCCAAGGCCGTCCTGCGCGGCGCGACGCAGGAATCCCACGTCACGGAACGCCTCACGCTGCAGCCGAGCGGCGACATCCTCTACCAGTTCACGATCGAGGATCCGGCAACCTGGGACGTCCCCTGGTCCGGTGAGTACATCTGGAAGCGCAGCCCCGTGAACGTCTACGAGTACGCGTGCCACGAAGGCAACTACTCGATGGGCGGCACCCTGCGCGGCGCCCGGGTGCTCGAGTCCGACGTGCTGTCCGGCAAGACCGCCAGCACCGGAGCGGGCAGCGGTGACTGATCGAAACCTGGAGGACACCGAATGAGAAGCGGAATCCCCGCAGCCCTGACCGCAATCGTTCTTCTGCTAATCACGGCGCCCGCTGCGGGAGCTCAGGACGAGATCAAGCGCACTCCAAGCGGCCGACCCGACCTGGCCGGCAACTATGACGCCGCCACTCTGACCCCGCTGCAGAGGCCCGAGGAGTACGGCGAGAACCTATTCCTGACCAGGGAAGAGGCCGAGAAGATCAAGGTCGACGCGGCGAAGGCCCGTGCCGAACGCCACCAGGTCAGCGATCCCAACCGCGAAGCGCCGCCGGCCGGCGGCGACGGCTCAGGCGGCGGCGCCGGCAACGTTGGCGGGTACAACTACTTCTGGCTCGATTTCGGCACCGAGGCCTTCTCCGTGGACGGCAAGTTCCGCACGTCGATCATCGTCGACCCGCCGAACGGCCGCATGCCGGAGACGACCGAGGCAGCAAAGGCGAAGAGGGCGGCGCGCGACAAGCTGCGCCGGCCAAACGACGGCTCCGCCTGGTGGCTCGACATCGACGGCCCCGGCCCCTACGACGGCCCCGAGTCGCTGCCGGTCACCGAGCGCTGCATCGTCGGCTTCACCGGCGCCACGCCGACTCTCCCGAGCGGCTACAACAACTACAAACGCGTCGTGCAGACCGAAGACCACATCATGATCCTGATCGAGATGGTCCACGACGCCCGCATCGTGCGCCTGAACGACGAGCACCCCAGCCCCGAAGAGCGCAAGTGGCTCGGCGACTCGGTCGGCTGGTGGGAAGGCGACACCCTCGTCATCGACTCCGTGAACTTCCACCCCAAGACCTTCCTTCGCGGATCGACCCAGGAGCTTCACGTCACGGAACGCCTCACCCTTCAGCCGAACGGCGACATCCTCTACCACTTCACCATGGACGATCCGGCCACCTGGGAAACGCCCTGGTCCGGCGAGTACATCCTGAGGAACCGCCCGGAGCTCGTCTACGAGTACGCCTGCCACGAGGGCAACTACGCGATGGGCAACACCCTGCGCGGCGCGCGGATTCTCGAGGCCGACGCCATGGCCGCGGAAGCCGGGAGTACCGGCGGCGGCAGCGGGGACTAGCGGTCCCCCGCCGCGGCCTGCGCCACCGCTGGCGGCACCGCCCCTCTTGCCCCGGTGACGGCGGAGGGGCCGCTGCCAGGCGGCCGCTTCGCTCGCATGGAACGAGCCCCTGGGAACGCGGGCATCCTGCCCGCATCCGGACGCCGCGTCGTTCCCTGCGCGACAGCCCAGCGGACCACCGCTGTCGGTACTTGCATCGTCTGCCGGGCGAAGGTAGCTTCCCCGTAGATACCCGCCGGCAGCGTGCTGTCGGCTCAAGGGCTGCTCTTCGGGGCAGCCCTTGCTGTTTGGGAACCGTATGAGGACGAGATGCCGCGGAAGAGTTCAGCGCCTCATGTGGCGACGACGATCTTCTCCAACGTGTAGCCCTCACCCGCCGCGGCCTGCGCTGCCTGACGATTGAACTCCAGCGCCTCGCTCAGCGTGATGGTCAAGGTCTCCAGCAGCTCTTTGCGGCTCCCTTCCTGGCAGTTCACGCCCGGCACCTCTTCGATCCAGCCGATCCACCAGTCGCCGGCCTGTTTGACGATCGCGGTGTACTCCTGCATTCCTCCGGCTCCTCCTTCGAAGACAGCCGTGGCCGGTGCCCGTGCGTCTAGGCAGCGCGTAGCAACTCTACCCAAGCGGCACGGGCAGAGCGCCCGTCTGGTCGTCTGGTCAATCCGTCTTTCGCCAAACGGCATGTCGTCCTGCGGAACGACCAAGGGATCATCCGCGTAGCGCTGGACGAAGCCGACTACTAGAAGGTTGAGACCCCCAAGCGCGCCGCCGCATGTGGAAGCTGATCGACGGCCTGCGCCTCCTCGGCTAGTATGCGCCGCCAATGCTCCATTCGCGGGCGGAGTCTCTCGCCACTCTTCTGACGCTGGTGCCGGTTATCCCGGTTGTAAGCGCTCCCGGACTGTCCGCTTAGCCTTGCCCGCCTCGCGAACGGGGTGCACTGCGCAATGGCTCAGATAGTCAAGATCGAGATAGACAACTTCCGAGGCATACGGCGGCTCACCTGGCTGCCGAAGCCGGGAATCAACTGTCTGGTGGGGCCAGGCGACTGCGGAAAGTCCACCGTCCTGCAAGCCATCGACTGGTGCATCGGTGCCCGCCGTACACTGCCGTTGAGCGACGCAGACTTTCATGGCGCTCACGTCGAGTGCCCGATCCGCGTTGTGGTCACCATCGGAGATCTCGAAAACCGGCTGCGCAGCTTGGACGCCTATGGGCTCTACATCCGCGGGTTCGATCCCAAGACCGGCGACGTCGAGGACGAGCCGGGCGTAAGCCTTCGGGAGGTCCTATCGGTCCAGTTGACGGTGGGCGACGATCTGGACCCCAACTGGACTCTCGTTTCTGACAGGGCGGCGGCCCAGGGCTCAGCACGCGACCTGAGTTGGAAAGACCGTTTACGCGTAGCACCGGCGTGGATAGGTAGCTTCGCAGCACGCAGTCTTGCCTGGCGGCCAGGTTCCGTCCTCACGAAGATCACCGACGAACAGGCGGATGTCACCCATGCGCTCGCAGACGCGGCACGGGCGGCCAGGCAGAAGTTCGGAACCGCTGACGTGCCCGGCTTCGTAGAAGCCCTTGCGACAGTCAGACAGACTGCGAAACAGCTTGGTATCCCAGGCGCCACAACCGCCACCGCCATGCTCGACGCCCAGTCCGTCTCTCCCACCGAAGGCGCTATCTCACTTCACGACGAACACGCCGTGCCGCTCAGCAACCTGGGCCTCGGTTCAACCCGACTGCTGGTGGCCGGTCTGCAACGCCATGCAACGGTCGACTCCTCGGTCGTGCTCGTGGACGAGGTGGAACAGGGACTTGAGCCCCACCGAATCGCACGGCTTCTCGTCGCGCTCGGCGCCAAGGACAGTGAACCCACGTCACAGGTCTTCATGACGACTCACTCGCCCGCTGTGCTGTGTGAATTGGCGGCCCACCAGCTCCACATCGTGCGGTGCGCGGACACGCACGAGCTTCTCTGGGCTGGGCACCAAGACGATGGCTTCCAGGGACCGCTACGGAGATGTGCTGAAGCGTTCCTGGGTACCAGCGTCCTTATCTGCGAAGGAGCTACCGAGGTTGGGCTTATCCGAGGAATCGATCTCTACCGCGACACCAACGGGTGCCGTACTTTCATGGCTGCTGGGGGCGTACTCGTCGACGGCGGGGGTGTCGACAAGATCTACGGCGTTGCAGAGTCCTTCGTTCGGCTTGGGTACCGGACGGCTGTGCTGCGCGATGACGACAAGAAGCCCAACTCTGACGATGAAGAGCGCTTCCAATCCAGCGGCGGCGTCGTCTTCCGATGGCGCGACGACCTGGCTCTCGAAGACGAACTCTTTGCCAGCGTGTCGCCCGCAGTCGCCATCGCTCTCTGCGAGTTCGCTCTGCGGGTTCACGGAAAGGACTTGATTCACCAACACCTCCAAAGCGCCAAGAACGGGCGGGTTGACTTTGAGGCTCTGCTCGAAAACCGCACCGCCGACCCTGCGCCCTTGCTCGCCAAAGCGGCGAAAGCGGGTAGCTGGTTCAAGAGGATTTCCATCATGGAGGACGCAGCACGCGAGATCGTCGGTCCGACACTGTCCGACGGCGGGAACCTCCAAGACACGATCCACGGGGTATTCGCGTGGGCCATCCAGGATGACGCCTGAGCCCGACCTTCTTGCCATTCGGCGAGGCCTGATCGTCGCGCCAGCAGGCTGCGGGAAGACCCATGCGATCGTCTCCGCGCTACAGGAGCATCGCTCGGGAAAGCCCATCCTCATACTTACCCACACAAACGCCGGTGTAGCCGCTTTGAGACAGCGTCTCAGGGCTCGCAACGTACCGCGCACTGCCTATCGCCTGACGACGCTTGACGGGTGGGCCATGCAGCTCGTCGGCACCTTCCCGAATCGCAGCGGCTGTCCGGAGGGCTACGCAAGCCGTCAGCCTGACTACCCTGAGATCCGCAAGAACGCTGGGCGACTCATCGCCAGCGGTCACATCGCCGGTGTTCTAGGCGCTTCCTACGAGAGGATTCTTGTTGACGAGTACCAGGACTGCTCGATCCGGCAGCACCGTATGGTGGCGTCTGCCGCGAACCTCTTGCCGACGGTTGCGCTCGGAGACCCCCTGCAAGCCATCTTCGCCTTCGACCGAAGCGATCCCTTGCCGGACTGGTCCGACGACGTATGCCGTTTCTTCCCACTCTCCGGAGAGTTGGACCAGCCTTGGCGCTGGCGAAGGGCCGACAACGAGCCACTCGGCGTTTGGCTGGCTGCCGTTCGCCAGTCGCTACTTGAGGGCCGAGGTGTCGATCTTTCGTCAAGGCCTAATTGTGTCCGGTGGATCCGCCTGCGCGGCGGCAAGACCGATCACGGCATTCGAATGACCGCGGCACGATTTAGACAGCGCAAGAGAGACCAAACCGGCCTCATCATCGGCGACAGCAAGTCGAAGGGGAGCCGACACCAGATCGCCAAGAGTGTGCCGGGGGTCACTACCATTGAGCCTGTTGATCTCAGGCCACTAACCGACTTCGCGACCCGTCTCGAGCAGCAGGACGGCCAGGAACTCCGGACTACGCTGGAGTTCGTGAACGGTCTGATCACCAAGGTGCGGGGACCGGATCTGCTCAAACGAGTCGAGATTCTGAAGACGGGGCGTAACCGCACAGACCCAGACGATGTCGAGCAGGCGGCCCTTGATCTCTGTGACTCGCCAACGCCAGCCGCCGTTGCGGACTTCCTCGAGGCCTGTGCTCGGCGACCGGAAAGTCGAGTGTATCGGCCCGGAATCCTCTGGCCGTCTATCCGAGCACTGCGTATGAGCCGACCGGGTCCAGACGGACTATCCTGCCTCGAAGCTGCTATCAAGATCCGCGAGGAGCGTCGTGGCATCGGTCGATGGTTGCCGAAACAGGCAATCGGAAGCACTCTCCTCTTGAAGGGGTTGGAAGCAGACCACGCCGTCGTGCTCAACGCCCACGACCTCGATGCCAAGAACCTCTACGTGGCCCTCACCCGTGCTTCCAGGACCCTGACCGTCTGCTCGCCTTCTGCCAAGATCACCCCTCCGAAACCGAGAAGACCGTCCCCACAAGGGCCGGCTCGCGAGTGATGGTTCGCGCGTTCTTCTAGTAGGGGCCGGGTACCACGCCGGAGCCGTGGTACCGTCATGGCAGGCGCACGACGGACGCAGGGGGTTACCCCCGTGCCCACTCGCTCGCCCCCAGTGTCTGGCCGGCGAACCGGCCGACACGGCGTGGCCCATATCCGTAGCTCAACCGGATAGAGCGTCTGCCTGCTAAGCAGAAGGTTCCGGGTTCGAGTCCCGGCGGGGCCGGGGCTTGCGCCCGGATGGCGGTTCTTCTGTGGTTGGCTAAACAGCTTTGTAACGCCCCCGCCGGGCAGCCTCCGCTACACTTCGGCTTCCAGTCGAAACAGGAGGACGCAGAATGAGAGTCCGATTCCCCGCGACCCTGGTCGCCATCCTCGTGCTGTCGATCGCCGCGCCGGCCCTGGCGGCCGAAGGCGAGATCAAGCGCGCCGCCGACGGCAAGCCCGACCTGACCGGCACCTACGACGCCGCCACCCTGACGCCGCTGCAGCGGCCGGAGGAGTATGGCGAGAACCTGCTCCTGACCAGGGACGAGGCCGAGAATATCGCCACCGACGCGGCGAAGGCGCGCGCCGACCGGCACCAGATCTCCGACCCGGACCGTGAAGCGCCGCCGGAGGGTGGAGACGGTTCACCCGGTGCGGCCGGCAATGTCGGCGGCTACAACAGCTTCTGGCTTGACCGCGGCACGGACACCTTCGCGGTGGACGGCAAGTTCCGCACGTCGATCATCATCGATCCGCCGAACGGCCGCATGCCGGAAACGACGGAGGCAACAAAGGCGAGATTCGCGGAGCGCGCCAAGCTGCGGCGCCCGAACGAGGGCGTCGCCTGGTGGCTCGAACTCGACGGTCCGGGCCCCTACGACGGCCCCGAGTCGCGGCCGATCAGCGAACGCTGCATCCTCGGCTTCACCGGCGCCACGCCGACCTTCCCGAGCGGCTACAACAACTACAAGCGGGTGGTGCAGACCGAAGACCACATCATGATCCTGATCGAGATGGTCCACGACGCCCGGATCATTCGCCTGAACGACGAGCACCCGAGCCCCGAGGAACGACGGTGGCTGGGCGACTCGATCGGTTGGTGGGAAGGCGACACCCTGGTCATCGACTCGGTCCACTTCCGGCCCGATGGCTTCCTGCGCGGGGCGACCCAGAACCTCCACGTCACGGAACGTCTGACGCTCCAGCCGGACGGCAACATCCTCTACCACTTCACGATGAACGACCCGGCCACCTGGGAAGCCCCCTGGTCCGGCGAGTACATCTGGAAGCGCGACTCGGAGCGGGTCTACGAGTACGCCTGCCACGAGGGGAACTACTCGATAGGCAACACGCTGCGCGGCGCGCGGATTCTCGAGGACGACTGGCGGGCAGGCAAGGCGGCCAGCACCGGCGGCGAGTAGCGGCAGGTAGCACCCGCCAGTCCGGGGTCGGCGGGGACCATCCCAGCGGCCGTTCGCCCTCCAGAGGAGGATGAGAAGCCGGCGCCCACTCCTTCTCGTTCGGAATCTGGCCAACTAACAGAGACTCTAGGTACTTGCGGGAAGGACGGCCAAGGACTGCCCCCAGCACAATCCCTCTTGCCCCACACCGCACCCACCACCACTTGCACTTGCGGTAGGCGCCTGGGTGGGACACGCGACGGACAGCGTCGGTTGCTTCGTGGGAGGTGTTGCGAGGACGTGAACTCCGTGCTAGATTCCTCCGTCGCGCCTTTCGCCGTCCGATGTCCGAAGTCCAGCGCATACTCTGCCTCGCGAACTCCCGTAAGCTCAGCGGACGCTGTGTGGCCGGACGGAAGTTCGACGGACACAACGCAGGCGCCTGGATCCGTCCGGTCAGCGACCGCGAGAGCGGCGAGGTGTCGGAGTACGAACGGCAGTACGAGGACGGCACCGACCCCCAAGTTCTCGACATCATCGCCGTCCCACTCCTCCGACCGAGGCCCACCGGCTACCAGAGTGAGAACTGGCTCCTCGATCAGCGGTACTACTGGGAGAAGGCGGACGAGTTGTCGCCGGCCGACCTCCAGCGAATCGTTGAGCCGGTTGAGCCTCTTTGGATAGACGGCCACAGCACGTACAGCGGAAGGAACGACAAAGTCCCGGTCGCACTCCTCGAAGGGGTCGAGACCTCTCTCCGCTTGATCCAGATTGACGCCTTGACACTGGTGGTGTTTGCCCCTGGGGAGGCTTTCGGTAACTTGAAGCGCCGTGTTCAAGGGTGCTTTGTCCACGCCGGCCAGCAGTACTCACTCTGGGTTACGGACCAGTGCTGTCCCACAAACTTCAGCGCAGTGCGAGTTGAGTCTGTGCGTTCCTGGGATCAGGGGGTCCGCTCCGGGGTTCGAACAGGTCCAGGAGCGGTCTTCGCGCGAACAGGTTGAGTTGCAGGAGGCGCAGGATTTGGCTCATGGTCCAGGACATCTTGTTGACGAACTTCAGGTAGGCGAGCAGGAGATGCACGCACATGGCGATCCAGATCTGCGTCATGACGGCATTGCGCGAAGTGCCGACGAAGCTCTTGATGCGCAGGTTCTGCTTGATCCACTTGAAGAAGGTCTCGATCTGCCAACGCTGCTTGTAGATGGCCGCGATGGTCTTCGGAGCGAGCCTGAAGTTGTTGGTGAGGAACGCGTAGAACTTCTTCGTGTCGGGGTCGCGATAGCCGACTCGACGCAGCGGAATCGGACACCGGGCGCGGCCTCTGACGCTGGTCAACTCGATGATCTGGTCCGAGGTCACGCCCGTCCCAGGAGCGAACGACCGCCGCTCTCGAACCGCGTACTTGATCTTGCGCTTCAGCCGAGTGACCAGGAAAACCCCTTGTGCATCAAGGGATTTCAGCCACTCGAAGTCGAGGTACAGCCGGTCCGCAGCGACGATGCTTCCCTTCGGCAGACGAAGGGACCGCGCCACCTCAACGTCCGACCCCTTGCCGTCCGTGACTTGCAGGAACGCCGGCAGAAAGCCTTCGTGGTCCAGCCCCACGTGGAGCTTTAGCGCCCCCTTCGTCTCGCGGTACTGCGCCCACGGAAACAGCTCCAGGCACAAGTCCACGTACGTCGCATCTAGCGAGAACAGCTTGTTGTGGAACCGGAACCCGTGCCCCGGCGCCGTCGTACGGCATCGCGCCAGCAAACGACCGAACAACGCCTCGTAGAGACCGGAGGGCTGCTTCTCGTTCACGCGCGCCAGCGACGACCGGGCCACACGCCGAACGCCGAGGTGGTAGAGCATGTGAACCTGCGCGTCGAGATTCGACACGATGTCGCGAAGGCTGCATCGTCCAGAGAGCTGCGCCGTCGCCATCGCCACGAACTGACTCCACCGGCTCATCGAGCGCAGCTTTCGCCCCCTGTGATGCCGCCGGGCCTCCCCCTCGAACTCATGTCTCGACACCAGCCTGAGGAACTGACCGAGTACTGTACTATTGTGCGCCATGGGTCTGGATCTCCTTGCCGGCATTGGCTTTGTTGTGAAAACCAATCATACGACAAGACTCGGTCCAGACCCATACTTCATCCATGTTTGTGGGACAGCACTGGTTACGGACCCTCGATACGAGAAGAAGTACTTGGCACGAAGCGACGGCCGCTACGAGATCGGAAGCGCCTACCTCACGATCAGCTTGGGCGAGCGCTACCAAAACGCGTGCTACAAGCTGATCGCGGCCATCATCGAGGTAGAATGAGATTCAGATGAAGTGCCGAGGAAGAAACGACGTGGTTTTCACTATCGGTCACTCGACGCACCCGCAGAAGCGTTTCAAGGAGTTGCTCCACCAGCACCACATCACTGCCGTTGCCGACGTACGGTCCACTCCATACAGCCGCCGCAATCCGCAGTTCAACCGCACGGAGCTGGCTGGCTGGCTGGCCGAGGCTGACATCGCATACGTGTTCTTGGGACGCGAACTCGGAGGACGCTCTGACGATCCCTCCGACTACGAAAACGGTCGATTCCGCTACGACCGGCTGCAGGCAAAGCCCGCCTTCGGCGTCGGCGTTGAACGGATCATCCGTGGCGCGTTGGACCAACGGATCGCGCTGGTCTGCTCGGAGAAAGAACCGCTCGACTGCCATCGCTCGCTTCTCGTTGCCCAGGCCCTGGCCGACAGGGGAGTATCGGTCGACCACATCCTCGCCGACGGGTCGCTGGAGACCCACAGCCAAACGATGAAGCGACTGCTCGAGATGACGGGGCTCAAGCAGGCAGAACTGTTCCCTCCCTCGGGCAATGAGACTGAACACGCTGGCGATCTGGTTTCCCAGGCGGTTGCACTGCGAGCGGCGCAGGTGGCCTACGGCCCGAACACCCATCCAGAGAACACCACTCGGCCCACCGAATGAGACTGGCCACTATCGGATTCACGAAGAAGCCCGCGGACCGCTTCTTCGGGCTGCTCCGCGATTCAGGTGCGCAGAGAATCGTTGACGTGCGACTTCACAATGTGTCCCAACTCGCCGGGTTTGCCAAGCGTGACGATCTCGCCTATTTTCTCCGCGAAATCTGCGGCATGGGCTACGTCCACATACCCGAACTCGCCCCTACGAAGGACATCCTAGAGGACTACAAGAAACGAGGCGGCGACTGGCAGACTTACGAAGTCCGCTTTCGCAGGCTGATGGGTGAGCGCCGGATCGAAGAGACGCTCGACCGAGAGATCATCTCGAACGGCTGTCTCCTCTGCAGCGAGCACGAGCCCCATCATTGTCACCGCCGACTGGTTGCGGAGTATCTGAACGAACACTGGGGCGGAGTCGATATAGCCCACCTGATGTAGAGAAGCGGACGAGCGTCAGGTTGGACGGGTGAGATTCGGTGGGCCATGAGTTCGCCGGAGGACCGGGGTTCGACGTCATGACTAGCGAAGTCGTCGACAGATGGGAGGAGAAACGATGGCGTTCAGTCACGCGGATGGCGTAGCGAAGGTTCTGGCGGATGAGAAGAGGGCGATGGACTGCTACGAGTTGGCGAGTCTCGCACTCGAGCGCCGCTACATCGAGTCCCGAGCCCAGAGTCCCGGTAACAGCATCTTCATCGCCGTCGAGGAGGACATCAAGAAACACCACCGAGCCGGCGAAGACCCACGCTTCGTCTGGGTCGACCGGCGTGGCAAGACCTGGAGAGTCGGTCTCGCGTCCCAGTTCCCGCTCGAAGCCCAAATCGCGAGCCACGAACGTCGAATCGCCGCGCTTGAAGCATGGGCGGAGTCGTTCGGCCCGAATCGCTAGCGACGGGCCCCGGGGGCATCCGGCGAGAACCGTCGGCTCTGGTTCGGATCCCCGTTATTCGTCTCGGCGGTTCGGGCCGATCGCGATCTCGGTGATGTGAAGACTCAGGCCCTCACCCGCTCTTAGGCCGATCGCGCCGTCGAGACCGAGGTCTTCGGACGGAAGCTCGGTGACGAGTTCCCCACCGATGTAGAAGATCGTCTGCTCGCCGCGGACGTCGACTTCCAAGACGTTCTCGGCAGGTGACGTCGCCGGATCGGCAAGGACCGAGATGCCGTCGTGAGCGGTCCAAGGCGCAAGATCCCGGACTTCGTCGCCGGTGTGCCGGGTGATGCGGAACCGGCCGGCGTTGTCGATCTGAAACGAGACGTATTCGGGCGCGTCACCCTCGAGGTCGCGGCCAGCCAGGAACAGGCCGTAGGGGCTGTCCACCTGCGTCGTGCCCGACCGTGCCGGATCGCCTTTCGGGAACAGGTAGATCGTGCTCTTCACGGCGTAGTTGCCCGAGGCGAAGCGGCCCGGGTCCCAGAGCAGGCCGCCAGGACCCGCGTAGACGTGCCAGCCGGGGCGCATGACGACGAAGTTCCGCTCGGCCGCTTCGGCGGAGCCGTCGTAGCGGACCTTCCAGTGTTCGGGACGCTCCAGGTTGTGGCCGGACTGGGCCGACATGGTTGCCGGGGCTGCCATCGCAGCGATCGCGACTGCTGCTGCGCACCACACCCGTCGAAGATCGAGCATGAAGTCTCCTATTCCTTCGGCCGGTAGACCAGCCGCATCTCGGCGACGACGTTCTTGCCGCCGTCGGCGAGCAGCTCGTCACGCGCGAACCAGCTCGGCTTCATCGCGCCGGGCGAGAACAGCTTCTCCGCCTGGTCGCGGTAGTGCGGCGAGTCGGGCCGGTCGCTCTGGCCGATCGGGGGCTGGGTGTAGCTGCGGATCGGGTTGCTCAGGATGACGACCTCGGTCGAGGTCTGGCCGCGGTTGCCCCAGCGCCGGCCGTCGGCACGCGGCGGGCTGAACCCGACAGCGCGCATCGTCGCCATGCCCGCCCCGCCGAGGGAGCCGCCGCCGACCGGCCAGGACACTTCGTCCTTCGAGTCCTGGCGGCCGACACGGAACACGTCGCCGAATGCGGCATCGAAGCCACCCGGGCCCGCGCGCAACGCGATGGCGGCGGCTTCGATCGCGATGATCAAGTCCGGCAACTCGTCGCGTCGGAGTCCGGGAGGTTCGGGCGCCTCGCGGAACAACTCCAGGTAGTCATCGACCCTTGAGGCCATGTCGTTCATTCGTTCGTTCCCGACCAATCCGCGAAGCGCTTCCCGCCACCGGAAGTACGCGAGCGCGCCCTGGGAATCCGGGTCGGCGACGCCGTCCCACTCCAGGATCCGGCGCACCACTTCCGGGCGGTCCGAGGAAGGCTTGCCGGGAAAGGCGGCCTCCGCGCGCCGCAGCTTTTCCACCCAGCGTTCGTACTGGTAGACGGAGCGGTCGAGCGCCAGCTCGACGATCTCGTCCTCGCTCCACTTGCCGCCGGTTTCCCTCTTCGCCTCCAGCAGGGCGACGGCGGCGGCGCCCCGCTGATGGGTGTACAGAGCGGGCTGGTTGTACAGATACGCCGGGTAGCGGTCAGGAACGAGCGGCGAACCGACGAGCATCGTGTCCGGCCCGATGTTGTTGTTCTGCATGTAGCCACGCTCGGGGTTGAGCAGGGACATCAGCTCAGACGCCGGGTGGATGCCCAACCATTCCGTCGCGGACGTCGATCCGTCGACCGGCCGGCTCCAGTCGTAGCCCTCGGGACGGATCGGCACCCGGCCGGTCCGCTGGTAGTAGATGTTGCCGCCGGTGTCGGCGATCATCACGTTCTGCGGCATGATCTGGCGCACGTCCAGGGCCGCGGCCGCGCCCTGGTAGTCCTCGGCGACCATGAAGTGGTACTTGGACTCCAGGTAGCCGATCTCCTCCTCGTAGGCCAGGGCGGCGGCCCAGGCCTTGTCGCCCTGCCGGGCCACGATCGGACCGTGGTGGGAGGTCCAGAACGTCGCCTCGCGGGGCGTCGCCTCGCCGGCGACCTGGACCTCGACCGTGCGGCTCTCCAGTTGCCGCCACTCGCCGTCGTACAGGTAGCGGCTCGGATCGTCCGGATCGAGGGTCAGTTCGTAGGCGTCGGCCGTGTCCGGCCCGCCGGTCGTATGCGCCCAGGCCACGTACTCGTTGTGCCCCAAGTTGACGTAGGGGAAGCCGGCAGTAGCGAAGCCGCTGATGTGGATGTCGCCGGCGTGGAGCCGCACCTCCCAGTAGCGGTGACGGCCCAGCCAGGACAGGTGCGGGTCGATGATCAGCGCCGCGGCGCCGAAGGTCGTCTGGTCCGGCGCCAGCGCGATCTGGTTCGAGGCCCGCAGGTCGACATCGAACGAGGGTTGGACGCCAATCGCGCGCAGGTCGGAGCGGGCCTGCCTTGCCGGCCAGCTCCAGATGAACTGGCGGCTGAAGGCGACCGGCATGTAGACGTCGACCGGGCGGTCGCCCCACCACGACGGCACTTCGTCCGGGTACTGCTCCAGGTAGTCGTTGATGCCGGCAACGAACGCCGCCAGGTGACGGCGCAACTCGGGATTCAACTTCGCCTTGTAGTGCCGCTTCGCGGTGCCGTAGTGGTCCCACATCCGGGACTCGAGGTCGGACCTCACCCAACGATCGTTCTCGCCGGCGCCGAACGCAGCCGAGTACTCGCCGAGCCCGAACAGGTAGTTCTCGAGCAACTGGCTCAGCCGGTCCTCGGCCATCGCCCAGCCCGAGGCGTAGAGCCCCGCCTCGGCGCTGTCGGCGTAGATGTGGGGAACGCCCCAGGTGTCCCGGTAGACGATCGCTTCCTCGCCGCCTCCGCCGGACGGCCCGCAGGCCGCGACCAGCGTCAGCAGCGATACCGCGAGAAGCGCCCGGCAAACCGCCCGCGGCCCCACTTCGTCCGCCATGCCGATCCTCCTCCTCAACCGCCCGGTTTCTTCGCCGACTTCGGCCGGAACGCCTTGATCCGCGCTTCGTTCGTCGTCAGGTACGGCCCGCCGATCAGGTCGACGCAATACGGAATCGCGGGAAACACCGCGTCCAGGCATTCGCCGATCGCCTTCGGCTGGCCCGGAAGGTTGACGATCAGCGACGAGCCGCGGATCCCCGCCGTCTGCCGCGACAGGATCGCGGTCGGGACGGCGAGAAGCGACACCTGCCGCATCAACTCCCCGAAGCCCGGCATCTCCTTGTCGCACACGGCCAGCGTCGCCTCCGGGGTCACGTCGCGCCGCGCTGGTCCGGTGCCGCCGGTAGTGACGACCAGGCAGCACCCCTCGTCGTCGCAGAGCTCGCGCAACGCGGCCGCGATCTTCTCGACTTCGTCCTCGACGACGCGCGCACACGGCTCCCAAGGCGAAGTCAGGACCTCTGCCAGATAGTCACGAATCGCCGGCCCGCCACGGTCCTCGTACACGCCGCGCGATGCCCGGTCCGAAACGGTGACGACGCCGATACGGGCCGGGGCGCGTTCCGACACGGCGTCAACAGTCAAAGAAGCCAAACAGGAACAGGACCGCGAGAGTGAGATTGGCGCCCGACAACACCGCCAACAGCTCCATCGGTGGCGCCGTGCGGATCATGAATCGCTTGATGGATCGGTAGGCCGCGTGTCGACGCGTCGAACTCATCGTTCGCCTCCTGGTGCCCGGGGCAAGGGCCTTGAGAGTACCACCCGCCCGGTCCGGCAATGGCCGGCAGCCGACCGTCGTTGATACCCTCTCCGGCCGTGCCGAACCCGGAAACAGACCTGCGATTGCACGAACTCCAGGCCCTGCTCCAGGAGCGCAGCATCGCCAAGGGAGACTTCGTTCTGACCTCCGGCGCGCGCTCCCACTACTACTGCGACACCAAGGCGACCGTGCTGTCTCCGCGCGGCTCGCGGCTGATCGGCGAGGCTCTTTGCGAGCAACTGCGGCCGTTCGGCGTCGAAGCGGTCGGCGGGCCCGAGGTCGGCGGCGCCTACCTGGCCACCGCCGCCTCGGTTGCGAGCGACATGGAAGGTCCGCCTCTGTTCGGCTTCCTGGTCCGCAACAAGGCGAAGGGCCACGGCACCAGCGCCAAGATCGATGCTTCGTACCATCCGGACGGTCGCAAGCTGATCGCCGAGGGACGCCGGGTCGCCGTCGTCGACGACGTCGTCACCTCGGCCGGCTCCATCATCCGAGCGATCGAGGCGGTGCAGGCCGAGGGCTGCAAGGTCGTTGCCGTGTCGGCTGTCGTCGATCGCCAGCAGGGCGGCGGAGAACGTCTGCGCGACTTCGGCTTCGAGTTCCGGCCACTGTTCCTCGCCGACAGCGAGGGCAACCTGTCGGTCTACTCCGGAGAGGGGCAATGAGACAGAGGCGAACGACCCGCCACGGCAGATCCATCGCCGCGGCCGCGGCCGTGATCGGCCTGGCGGCGCTGACGCTGACCGGGATCGCCACCGATCCCGCACCGGCGCACGTTCGCATCACCACCGACATCAACTTCGCCGACGACGTGCGCCCCATCCTCCGCCGCTACTGCATGCCGTGCCACAACCCGAAGGGGTCGGCGCCCGACTACATCGACCTGACCACCTACGGCAACGACGCCAAGCCCGGCGCCCGAGCATGGGGCGTGGCGATCGAGGAGGAACTGCTCACCGGCCGCATGCCGCCGTGGACCGCCGATCCCCGGTACGACCACTTCCGCAACTCGCGCCGCATGAGCCAGCGCGAGATCGACATCGTGGTGGCCTGGGTCCAGGGCGGCGGGCCCCAGGGGCCGCGTCGCAACCTGCCTCCACCGCCCGAGTTCACGGAAGAGGAATGGGTGCTCGGCGTGCCCGATCTGGTCGTCGAGCCCTCCGCCGAGACGGTTGTCGCGCCCGGTCGGCAGACCGCCCGCCAGCGCGAGCGGCTCGCCGTCGAACTCGAACAGGACGCCTGGATCACCGGCTACGAGTTCCGGCCGCAACACCCCGGCGTGGTCTACCGGATGGCGGCCTGGGTACACGACCCCGAAGACGCGCCCGCTGAGCAACTCGAAGTCGAGGTCCAGGTCCCCTACGACCCCTTCCGCGACGAGGATGAACCCGAGCCGACCCGGACACGGACCGCAACGGTCGGCCCCCACTTCCTGGGTCAGTGGCTTCGCGGCGACGACCCGGTGCTGCTGCCGGACGGCGCCGGCAAGCGGCTGCGCCGCGGCGCTACGATCGAGCTCCTGGTCGAGTACCGCCGGCGGCCGGGCGACGACTCCCGAACCCTTGTCCGCGACCGTTCGAGTCTGGGACTCTTCCTGGCCCAGTCCGAGGACGAGGTCGAGCTGTGGGTCGAGAGCGCGCAGGCCGGCGGCGAGGTCACGCTCAAGGGCCGCCGCGCCGCGCGCACGCGGACCGCGAGCATGACCCTGTCCGAGCGTGCCCGGCTGATCGGACTGCATCCAGACGTCGGCGACCGGCTCGCCAGCATGGAGGTCCGCGTCCACTTCCCCGACCAGCGGCTCCAGACCGTGCTCTACGTCCCCGAGTACGACCCCGAGTTCCCCGCCTCCTACCTGTTCGAGGAGCCCATTCACGCGCCGCCGGGAACTCGCGTCGAGCTGGTCGGATCGTTCGATGTCGCGAAAGGCAAGGAGACCGTCGTCCAGGCGTTCGCCCTCAACCTGGACTACGAACTCGACGACCACCTCGTCCTGCCCGACATCTTCGAGCCCCGCGAACAGCCGCAGACGCGCGGCGGCATGTTGACCGAGGCGTTCGGCGGCACGGCGACCGGCGGCGCACCCGGAAGCGGGACGGCATCGAGCGGGCTCGACCCCGCCGATCCGAACGCCGCCGCGCACATGGACCACAACCCGCTCCACGGCGGCCAGTTCTTCATGGCGGCGAACAACTACCATCACCTGGAGGGCGCCCTGCCCCGGCCCGGCGAATTCCGGCTCTACGTCTACGACGACTTCAAGCAGCCGGTCGATCCACGGAACTTCAGCGGCCAAGTCGTGTTCGAAGCGTGGAACGAAGAGACGGAGGGTTGGGACGAGACCCGCTACCCGATGGCGCCGGCCGTCGGCAGCGACTACCTCCTGTCCGAGATCCCCGAAGAACTCCCCGGCGAGTTCTTCGCCCACGTCTGGCTGGCCGGCGATCAGCAGCGCTACGACTTCTACTTCGAGGAGACGACGGTCGAGCCCGCGGGCGGCGGCTCGCGGAGCACCGCGATCCGGGCCGGTCCGCACAGCCACGAGCGGCCGCCAATGACGATCCCCGAAGATCCAATCGCGATCGTGGCGCTGATGGCGAACAAACGGGACCGGGTGCGCACCCAGATCGAGAACGGCGAATGGCTCACCCTCTACGTGCCCGCCTTCGACGCCCGCGATCTCGCCGAGGTGCTGCTCGACCGGCTGAGCGGCCTGAGCGCCCGGCAGCGCGGCCAGGCGCGCAAGGCGATCGGGCGGGTCATGCAGAGCGCCGCCGAACTCGACCGCGGCGGCGACCTGGCCGACCGGGCGCGGGCTCAGCGGGCGTTCCAGCGCTTCGACAGCGGCGTCCGCGAATTGGTGGACCTGATCGACCCGTGACCGGCGCACGCGCTCTGGCGGCTGTTCTTGCCTTCGGGCTGCTGCCCGGATGCGCTCCCGAAAGCGACCCTGAGCCGCGCCCCGAGACGGCGCCGGAACCGCTGCCGACCTGGGAAGAACTCGCCGGCGAGGTCGAACCAGGCCGCCTGAACGTCATTCTGGTCACGATCGACACCCTGCGAGCGGACCGGCTCTCCAGCTACGGCTCGGAGCAGGTCTCCACCCCTCACATCGACAGGCTTGCGAGTGAAGGCGTGCGCTTTTCCAACGCCGCCACCACCGTGCCGTTCACATTGCCGGCCCACTCCTCGATCATGACCGGTACCTACCCGCCGTTCCACGGCGTACGGGAGAACGTGGGCTACTACCTCGACGAAACGGTGCCCACTCTCGCCGAGCGGCTCTCGGCGGCCGGATGGGACACCGCGGGGTTCGTCAGCGCCTTCGTCCTCGACTCGCGCTGGGGCATCGGCCGCGGCTTCGATCACTATCGCGACGACTTCCAGCTCGACCCGAACAAGCCCTCCGTGAACGTCGGCCAGGTTCAGCACGATGGGCGCGACACGATCGAGGAGGCGTTCGCGTGGCTCGACGAGCCCCGCGACCAACCGTTCTTTCTGTGGGTCCACCTGTTCGAGCCGCACGACCCCTACACGCCGCCTGAACCCTACCGGTCCCAGTATCCCGACCGCCCCTACGACGCCGAGGTGGCCTACACCGACTCCCTCGTCGGCGTGTTGCGCGAAGGCCTCGAGAGTCGAGGCGTCCTGGACGAGTCGGTGCTCCTCCTCACCTCCGACCACGGCGAGGGATTGGGCCAGCACGGCGAGGGGTTCCACGGCTACTTCATCTACGACTCCACCGTCCACGTTCCCCTCATCCTGCGCCTGCCCTTCGGAGACTTCGAAGAGCGGATCGTCGACGAGGCGGTAAGCCATGTCGACATCCTGCCGACCGTCCTTTCGATCGTCGGCGAGGAAGCGCCGGCAGCCGTGCAGGGCGCCGATCTGCTGCCCTCGATCCTGGGCCGCGAACTCGAAACGCAACGGGAGGTCTACACGGAGTCGTACTACTCCCTCTACCACTACAACTGGGCGCCTCTGCGCTCGATCCGCACGGAATCCGAGAAGTTCATCGACACGACGAATCCGGAGCTCTACCTGCTATCCGAAGACGAGGACGAAGCGGACAACGTAGTGCTCCGAGACCGCGAGCTGTCGAGGTCCCTGCGGGACCGTCTCGTCAACTACGCCAGCGGTCTGACACCGTCAGGCGACCGGACCGGCCGGCTGCCCGACCTCGATACCGAGACTCTGGCGCAACTGCGCGCCCTGGGCTACCTGGCGGGCCGCGCCAGCTCCAGAGTCAACGACAACGACGGCGCCCCGCGAACGGACCCGAAGGAGAGGATCGCCGTCCACCGGGCGATCATGGAGGCGCAGAGCCTGATCGGGCGCGGCGACGAACAGGGGGCTGAAGAGTACCTGCGCGCGGCCCTGGCTCTGGACGACAACATCGTCGACGCGAACCAGATGCTCGGCGGCATCATCGGACGCCAGGCCGACATCGCTTCGCGCCAAGCGGAACCCGCCGAAGCGAGAGAACTCGAGCAACAGGCGCTCGACCTCTACCAGCGGGCCCTCGCCCTGAACCCGGAGCACCAGGCCTCGCTGCTCGGCCTCGCGACCAGCTACTGGCGCCTCGGCCGCCTCGAGGAAGCCCTGGTCGGCTTCCACCGCCTGCAGGAGTTGGCGCCCTACGAGTCGAACGCGGCAATCGCCATGAGCGACATCTATGCCGATCTCGACCGCCTCCCCGATGCGCTGCGAGTCGTGGAAGCGGCTGCCGCCGACGAGCTGGCCCCGGCGTGGATCCACAACCAGCACGGCGAACTCCTGGCGCTCCTGGGACAGAGCCGGGAGTCGGCGGTCCACTTCCAGAAGGCCATCGCCAAGAACCCCGAGATCGGTCAGGCCCACTTCAACCTGGGGCTCACCCACGAAGAGGCCTCACGCATCGAAGACGCGGTCGCCGCTTACGAGGATGCGATCAGGCACGCTCCCTACCACTTCCGGGCCCAGTTCAACCTGGGACGCCTCTACGGCGAACTCGACCGGCCGGAGGAACACCTGGAGATGTGGCGTACGGCGATCCGGTCGAACCCGGAGTTTGTCCTCGGCTACTACCACCTCGCCAAGCTCCACATGGACCGTGGCGACGACCTGGACCGCGCCGAGGCGCTGGCGCGAGAAGGTCTGCGTCTCGATCCGGATGGCGCCTTCGGTCCGTTCGGCTACTTCGTTCTCGCCGACATCCTCAACCGGCAGGGCCGCCTGGGCGAGGCGAGGGAAGCCGTCGACAACGGACGGCGCCTGCAACGCCGACGCTAAGCCGGCAGCTCACCCACCAGCTCGAACCAGATCTGCACCTTGCCCTGGTGGACGAGGTACATCGCCGTGATGTTCGATGTCCTGGGGCCGTCTTCGGTAGTGAAGCTCTCTTCCCGCTCGTGGATCACGAGGTGTCCCAGCACCCGCTCGCGGGTGATCGTCAGGTGGGGATCGGTCAATCCCCCCATCAACTGCGTCATCGCTTCGGTGATCACCGCGCCGCCCTCCGAGTGTGACCGCGCGTACGGGCCTTCGGCAGCGTGGGTGATGAACCGGGCGTCGTCGGCGAGCAGGCCCGAGAACGCGTCCCAATCCGACGTCTCGAGCGCTTTGACGAAGTCGCGGGCCGTCTGCCGATGCGACAGTTCCGCCTCCGTCAGACCGGCGTCGTCACCCGCCGAAGCGGTTTCCTCCTCCGCCGGAGCGGCTTCCTCCTCCGCCGGAGCGCAGGCTGCCGCGACGATTCCGAGTGAGGCCGCGGCCAGCAGAGTGCGGCGATCCAAGGGAAGTGGCGTGTCGGGCTTGGTCGTCATGTCAGGAATCCACCTTTCCAGAGGTTGTTCAGTTCGTTCCATCTCCGCCGCACAGACCCCTAGAAGTCAAGGCCCACGCGTACCGCCATCCGTCGCGGCAGGAAATACTGCGACGGTACCAGTTCGGCCGGATAGCGGCCGTAGCTTCCCCAGTAGTAGTGGCCGTCGTCGTCCAGCAGGTTCAACACCTGCAGATCGACCTTGAACCCGACCCGATCGCCGCGCGAGAACCTCCGTGAAAGACCGAGGTCGATGGTCTTGACGGCGGGCATCCGGCGCTTGCCGGTCATCGGCTCCAGCGGAACCGTGACGTTCCCCTGGTTCAGTCGCTCCCGCGCCAGGTGGCGGTACGGGCGGCCGTCCTCGTAGTTCAGGATGGTGACCAACCTGAGGTCCCAGGGCAGGTCGAAGGTCGCCTGGGTCCTGAACGTCCACGGCCGGTCGCTCTGGCCCAAACCGCCTCCATAGAGATGATGGTTCGGATCGGAGCCCGCCTGACCGATGTAGAACGCGGTGTTCTGGTTCTGGCTGAGTCCGTTGGACTGCTGTCCCTTCGACTCCGACCAGCCGAGCGACGAGTTCAACGACCAGCGGCCGGTGTGGCGCTTGGCGAAGGTGAGGAAGGCGCCCTTGTACTCCTGGTGGTACTTCGTCCCCGGTGGAGCGTTCGCCGCATCTCCGGGCCGGTTGCCCTTCTGGAGCGTAGGCTGAACGATCATGTTCTTCAACATGATCGTCTCGCCCGTCAGGGGGTTGACGTACGGCACGTCCTCGTACTCGCCGTCGTCGGCGATCTGCCAGCCGATCAGGTCCGTCGTCTCGTGCGCCACGAACTGAAGACCGACGACGTACTCCCCAAGCTGCTGTTCGTAGCCGACCGCGAACTGATCCGTCTGCGGTCGTTTCAGATCCTTCCTCGGCAGCCCGAAGGTGCCATCCCCCAACTCGCGGAAGTAGGTGAACGGACCGTGCCGGTTCGGGCTGGAGCCGAACCGGGCGACCGGGCGGTCGGGGTGCGGTTGCTGCCAGTTGGAGACGACGTTCGTCTCGTGGTACCTGCCGGCGGATGCCCGGAGGACAGCCTGTTTGTCTCCGTCGCCGATCCGGTAGGCCAACCCCAGCCGCGGGTCGACGCTCGAATAGTCGACGACGTCCGCGTACCTCGGCTGGAACTCCCCGGTCGTGACGCCGCAGTTCAGCTTGTCGCAGAGGTAGGACTCCAGGATCGGATAGGGCGGAATCTCGCCCCCGTCCGAGTCGGTCCGTATGCCGAGGTTCAGGGTCAAACGGTCGTTGACGCGCCAGGAATCGTCCACGTAGAGCCCGAAAGCCTCCGTGTTCGCCCCGTAGTAGTGCTCCTTGCGCGAGTAGACGTAATAGTTGGCCCCGTACTTGTAGTAGTACTTGCCACCGAAGCCGGGATAGACAGCCGCCGCCTTCTCGCCGGTGCTGCTGTACTGGAATCCGAACTTGAACTCGTGGCTGCCGCCGAGATCCTCGGCGAAGTGCGTCACCTTGGCGTGACCGCGGTTCCACCACACCGGGTACATGTAGGGGTACGTCTTGCCGCCGCTGAGCGTCTGGGGACTCGTGTTGTAGTCGATGAAGGGCGGCTCCAGGCTGCCGGTCGCCGAAACGTTGCGGTTCTTGTTGATGATGTCGGACCAGTTCACCTCGAAGATCGTGTTGCCGCCCAGCACCCCCTGGTAGCCGAAGCGGGAGTACGGGACCACCGAGTACTCGGTGCCGACCGCTGCCGGATTCGTGATCACGCGACTGCTGTTGCCGTACGAGCGCGCGTACTCCTCGAACTGGTAGGCGCCCGTCAGCGTGTGCGAAGGGTTGATCGACCAGTCCAACTTCAGGTTGTAGTGGTCGAAGGTGCTGACCGGGATGTTGATGCTGGGAGTCGCCCCCGGCTCGAGCAACAGATCCTCCTTGAACCCGACCGCGGCGAAGAAGTACAGCTTGTCCCTCTTGATCGGGCCGCCCGCCGACAGGGCCCAACTGTTGTACGTGTCTCTCACGAAACCGCGCTCGACCGCAAGCGCATCCTCCACTTCGGGACCCGTGGAGGTCAACTCGTCGAACTCGCCGGTGTAGCCCACCCGCCCCTGCAAGGTGTTCGTTCCCGACTTGGTGACCACATTGACCGCGGCGCCCGTCATGTTTCCGTACTCGGCCGGAGCGCCGACGCCGAGCACCTGCACCTCGGCGATCGTGTCCGGGTCGGCCCACCCGCCCCAGATGTTGCCGGTATCCGGGAAGTTGATGCTCAGTCCGTCGACGTTCCAGGCCACCGACCCCTCGTCACGGCCGTACGCCGAGACGAACCCCGAATACACGCCGACCGACCCGATGCGACCGATGGCGCTGACTCCAGGGGCCATCAAGGCGAGTTCCTGGAAGTTGCGCTGCGTCGTCGGCTTGGCGTCGATCAGTTCGGCCTGGAAGCTGCTGCTGGCCGAGGAGCTCGTCACATCGAGGATGGGCGCCTCCGAGGTCACGGTGATCGCCTCTTCGACCCCTTCCACCCGCATCGTGAAGTCCACGACCGCCACGCCGGAGATCGAGACGCGGACGCCTTCCACCGTCTCCGTCTCCAGCCCCTCGAGCGTCGCGGTCAGCGTCACCAGGCCTGGAGGAAGCCCGGCAACCAGGTACTCGCCGGTGGCCCCGGACACCGAATTGCGCTCGCCGCGCACGATGTCGCCCGTAACCTGCACCAGCACTCCGGGCAGCGGTTCTCCGTCCGCCGAGCGGACCGTACCGCGTACCGTGCCGACGTTCTGGCCGTAGGCCGCCGTCGACACAAGGAGCAGCAAAGCACCGAGGGCGAGAAGAACTCTCCCGTGTGAACCATGAGGTGACTTCATCCAACCTCCCTTGCTTGTCGCTTGTTCTGGCTAACTATCACAGTTATGAAGCCGCCCTCGGATGTCAAGGGCATTTCCTTAGCGAATCTGAGCAAACGTGGAATGCCCATACGCACCTTGACTTCCCATACGTTCTCCGGCACAGTGAATCCACCGCAACATCGCTAGGAAGGCCACCGTCGGAAGGCCGAAGGGCGCCTTCAGGAGGAGGACGACATGGGTTTGACGCGACTTCTCGCTTGGGGGTCCGTGACGGTCACGCTCCTAGCCGCCTCGGCCGCAATGGCCGATTCACACGAGCCGGCGAATCCCGCCTGTGCGGCCGCTCACCATCTGGTCGGCGAATGGGAGGTACACACTGGCGACGGCACGCTCATGGCCGAAGTTGTCTGGGAGCTGGGGCCCGAGGGCTGCTATCTCGTCGAACAGTGGATGACCCGCATGGAGGGTATACGGGACTTCTTCTGTGTTCTCGTCTACAGCGACACACGCGACAACTGGAGCTACCTCTCCGCCTCGGGGAAGCCGGGCGGACAGCGGATGCGGTTCGAGAGCGGAAACATGGTGAGCGACGAGTTCCGGTTTGAGACGGCCGATCTGGACGAGGGGACCATGGGCCGCTTCAGCTTCTTCACGCTGCCCGACGGCCGGCTGCGCGAGCTTTCCGTGCTCTCCACCGACAACGGCGAGACGTGGGAGACCGAGTACGAGCTGTTCTGGACCCGAAAGGAATAGACATGAAGAGGACGTTTTCGGCAGTGGCGCTTGCCGCCTTGATCGGGTTCGCCGGAGTTCCGGCTTCGGCGCAGATCGATCCGGCTTCGCTACCGGAGCCGCTTTTCACCGCGGTGCTCCCGGACAAACCGGACGGCGCCCACTGGGTCTGGATCGCGGCCTTCCCCAACTACGCGCACGCGGACCTGATCGACGCCGACAGCGGCACGCTCCTCGGCACGATCGAACTCGGCTACCAGGGCCTCCTGCCCCAGATCCCCCGGTCGGGCGACGAGATCTACAACCATGCCGTGTACCTCACGCGCGGCTACCACGGCGAGCTCGTCGAAGTGGTCGAGATTTTCGATGCCAAGACGCTCGAGATCAAGGGGGAAATCCCGATCGAACCGCCGAAGGCGATGCGGGGGCTGGCGAGCATCAACCTCACCACCCTGACGGACGACGATCGCTTCCTCATCCAGTCGTTCTTTACTCCTGCCCTGAGCTTCGGGGTGGTCGACCTGGAGAAGCGCAAATACGTCGGCGAGATCGAGACCGGCGGTTGCGCGCACACGATGGCGGCCGGCCCGCGTCGTTTCCTGTCGCTGTGCGGCGACGGCGCCGTGCTGGCGGTCGACCTGGACGACAACGGCGCCGAGAGCGCGAGAACAAGCCACCCCGGTTTCTTCGACGCGGAAGGGGATCCCCTCCATCCCACGGGCGCGAGGTCAGGGGACGTGTGGTACTTCGCCTCGGTGCGCGGCGTGATGCACGCCGTCGACACGAGCGGCGGCGAGATCCGGTTCCAGGAACCGTGGAACTTCAGTGAGCAGGACGACGCGGGGGTCTGGGTGCCCGCGGCGCCAAACCAACACATGGCGGCCCACGACGCGTCCGGCCGCCTCTTCATGCTGATGTCCGTGGTGCCCGACCTCGATCGGAAGCCGGGCGGCTTCGACTTCCACCGCGGCATCGGCTTCGAGGTCTGGGTGTTCGACATCGAGAGCCGTGAACGACTTGCCCGCTACAAGATGGACCGCGCTGCCGCCGCCATCGCGGTGAGCCAGGACGACGCGCCACTCCTCTATGCGACGACCTACAGCGACGTCGACATCTACGATGCGAACACGGGAGAGGTGACGCGCGCGCTGTCCGCCAATCAGGAGGTCAGAGGCACCATCGTCATGATTCAACCTTGGGACTGAGTCCTCGATGAGCCTCGCCATCGACCCGGTCGTGCAACTCGGCGTGCGCGTCCTGCTCACGCTGCTGTTTCTCGGCACCGCGGTGCACAAACTGCGCGACCTCCGGGCAACTTCGGCGATCACGTCCCGCTACCTGGAGAGCTTCGGCCTTCCGGGTTGGTCCGTGCTTGCGGGCATGGTGACGGCCGGGCTCATCGCAACGGAGCTTCTGGCCGCGGGCCTGTGCGCCCTCTACCCATCGGGGCCGGCTGCCGCCGCGGTCGTCGTCACACTGCTCGCCCTCTACGCGCTCGGCATGAGTGTGAGCATCCTCCGCGGCATCGCGCCGGAGGACTGCGGCTGCTCCTGGGCCGGCGCCAGCGGGCAACCCGCCGGTTGGGCCCTGGTATGGCGGAATCTGGTGCTCATCGCCGTAGCGCTCCTGCTGGCGCCGGCGGCGACTGCGCGACCGCTCGAGTTCGCGGACTACGCCGGCGCCTTCTCGCTCGGCCTCTTCGGCATCGCCATGTACGCTACGGCGGACGTGCTCATCGCGAACCACGGTCTGCTCCAGGAGCAAACGTCTTGACGACCTCCGTCGCCATCCTGCTAGCGATCCAGGGCTGCGCGATTCTGTGTCTCGCCGTGGTGAGCTTCGCGCTCGCACGCCAGGTCGGCGTACTGCATCAACGGCTGGGCCCGGTCGGCGCGCTGGCGCTCAGCAAACAGGTGCGGGTCGGCGAGAAGTCGCCCGAGTTCCGGCTCGACACCCTCGACGGCGAAGCGGTCGTCGTCGGCGCGCCCGATTCCGACGGCAAGAGCACGCTGATCACTTTCCTGACGCCCAACTGCCCCGTATGCGCCCAACTCCTTCCGGCGCTACGCTCCGTCGCCCGGGCGGAGTCGAGTTGGCTTCGGCTCGTCTTCGCGAGTGACGGCGAGCCCGAAAAGCATGCGAAGTTCCGAACCAAGAACGGGCTCGACGGTTTCACGTACGTGCTCTCGCCGGAACTCGGCATGACCTACGAAATCGGGAAGCTCCCCTACGGGGTGCTGATCGACGAGCAAGGCGTCATTGCCGCGCAAGGGCTCACCAACAGCAGGGAGCACGTCGAGAGCCTCTTTGAGGCTAAGAGGCTGGGTGTCAGTTCCATTCAGGAGTTTCTCGAGCGCCAGGACGAAAGCCCGGCGCTGATCGCAGGGGGATCACAACAACCATCGTGAGGTTTGCCATGAACTGGTTCGACAACATCTCGATTCGCGCGGCCACCCGTCTCGCCGACAGGACCTCCCGGAGGTCGGTGCTCGGTTCACTGGGTAGCGCCATCGCCGGCGGCGTGCTGCTGCCGCTGCTGCCGGTGGACCGCGTTTTCGCGCAGGAGTCCGCAGAGGGCGCGGCGTCGGACCCGAATCAGGATCCCGCGCAGTGTGACTACTGGGCGTACTGCTCGGTCGACGGTTGGCTGTGCGGGTGCTGCGGCGGCTCGACGAACTCGTGCCCACCGGGGTCCAAGGCGGCGCCCGTCACCTGGACCGGCACCTGCCTGAATCCGGCGGACGGCAAGAGTTACGTCGTCGCCTACCACGACTGCTGCGGCGCCTTCCCCTGCCAACGCTGCTACTGCAACACGAATGAGGGCGACACCGCGCGGTACCAGCCGCAGCGTTCGAACTCCGTCCTCTGGTGCGGAAACGGCGGCGCTCCGTTCGGCTACCACTGCACGATGTCCCGCATTCTTGCAGTCGCCGAATAGCACGACTGGACTCGTGGATTCCGAGGTACACCGCGAAGTGCATCGCGTCGTCGTTCTGCTCACGCTCGGTTTCGTGTGCGCGGGTGCGGCCGCGGCCGCGGCCGACGAGGCGGAGACCTACCGTCTCGCCCACCTCGACTACATGCTGCACTGCCAGGGCTGCCACATGGCCGACGGTTCCGGCGTGGAGGGCACGGTTCCTCCGTTGCCCGGCGAGGTGGGCAAGTTCATCTCCAGCCCGGAGTGGCGCGACTATCTCGTTCAGGTGCCCGGCGCCTCCCAGGCTTTCATCGACGACGCGGCTCTGGCCAGATTGATGAACTGGATCGTCAGGCGCTTCGATCCCGAGAACGCAAAAGACCTGAAGCCCTACGAGGCGGCCGAAGTGGGGCGACTGCGCCGTCAACCGGTAACCAACCCGACCGCGGTGCGCCGGCGGATCATCGCCGAGGTACAGCGCTCGTCCGCTGAGGAGTAGCCGGATCCCCGATACCGCTACCTGCGCACCCGGGGTCCTTCCGGCACGACTTCCTCGAAGCGCTTGATCTTGGCGGCCTCATCGTGCCGCCCCAATTGCTCGAGGGTCTGGGCGAGTTCGAACAGGAGGACGTCCTCCGGCAGGTGGCTCTCTCCACTCTCCACCAGGCTCTCCAGCCTGCCAGCCAGCTCCTCGAGCCGGCCCTGCTCGCGATCCAGGCGGATCAGGTTCATCTCGGCGCCGGCCGCGAGATCGCCCGGGGCCCTCTCGACCACGCTCTGCCAGAGCTTGCGGGCCTCATCGAACCTGCCGTTCTCCGCCTGCAGTTCAGCGAGGTGGCCATGCGCCGCCCACGCCGCCGAGCTGCCTCGATAGTCCACGATCAGCCGTTCGAGGCGGCGCTGAGTCTCGCCAAGCCGGCCCGGTACCCTGCTTGTCACCAGAGCGTCGGTCAGGGCCGCTTGCGCACGACCGTCACGGACAGCGCGGCTTACCAGCACACCCGCGGCCGCGAGCACCGCCAGCATCAGAATCACGCTCCCGGCCCGCCAACGACGCCGGCGCGCTCTCGATCGCATCGTTCTCCTCTAGGACCCAAGGAATCCACGAAGACTATAGCTCCCGGCCGATGAGCTGCCGCGTAAACTCCTCGCATGACCGTAGGAGATCCCGCATGACCGACATCGGGAAAGCCCCGCGGCTGCCGCCAACCTGGTGGCTGCCGGCGTCCTTCCCTCTCCTGCTGCTCGCGATCTCGCTGCTGCCACAATTCAGGAGCAGCTCCGAACTGAGCTGGTCGGTCTGGACCGCCTGTGCGGCCCTGGTCCTCCTGCAAGCTCGCCTACTGGCGAGCTCCGCTCAGGACGGCCGCGAACTCAAGCTGAAGGTCTCCCTCATCCCCTCGCACTACGTGCAGGCCTTCGTTCAGACCTGCATCTACGTCTACTGGGGCCTGTACTGGGACCAGATGAGCAACCAGGCGGCACTCATCCTCGCGCAGATCGTCTTTGCCTACGCCTTCGACATGCTCGTCAGTTGGTCGAGGCGAAACACCTGGTACCTGGGCTTCGGGCAGTTTCCGATCATTCTGAGCACGAACTTCTTCCTCTGCTTCAAGGAAGAGTGGTTCTACCTGCAGTTCTCGATGATCGCCGTCGGCATCCTCGGCAAGGAGTTCTTCCGGTGGAACCGGGACGGCCGAAAGCGGCACATCTTCAATCCCTCGGGCTTCGCTCTGTCGATCTTCTCGCTCGGCCTGATCCTCTCCGGGACAACGGACCTCACCTGGGGCGCCCAGATCGCGACCACCCTGGCCAACGCGCCCCACATGTATGTCGCGATCTTCATCGCCGGTCTGGTCGTCCAGTTCTTCTTCTCGGTGACGATCGTGACGCTGTTCGCAGCAGCCGCCCTGGTGTCGGCGAACCTCGTCTACTCCAGCTTCACGGGCGTCCACTTCTTCGTCGACGCCAGCATTCCGATCGCGGTCTTCCTCGGTCTTCACCTCCTCGTCACCGATCCTTCGACGTCTCCCCGCAGCAGGCTGGGAAGCGCGGTGTTCGGGGCGCTCTACGGACTCAGCGCCTTCGGTCTGTTCGAGTTCCTCCGCCAGATCGACGTCCCGCTGTTCTACGACAAGCTCCTCTTCGTACCGGTGCTCAACCTCTGCGTGCCGCTGCTCGACCGGCTGGGGAAGTCGCGCCGCGTGGAGAGTCTGCGCCTCTCGGTGCTGCTCCAGGCGACGAAGCCACGCCGGGTGAACTACGCCTTCATGGCCGTCTGGATCGGGCTCTTCGGGTGGATGCTGGCGTCCAACTTCGTCGGCCGCACACACGAGGGCGAAGACTTCAAGTACTGGCAGACCGCCTGCGACGAGGGCAAGCGGTTCGCCTGCGAGAACCTGGTCACGAAACTGGAACTCGCGTGCGACAACGGCGGTGGTGAAGAGTGCAACCAGTTGGGCGTGCTGTTCAACCGGGGAGAGGTCGTGCCGCTCGACCCGCTGGAGGGCGTCTCCTACTTCGACCAGGCGTGTCGCAGCGGTTTCCACAAGGGTTGCCAGAACGTCGTCATCCAGGCGTTCTTCGACGGCAACGTGACGATGGCGTCTGCCGGGGTGTCCGATGCGATCGGGAGACTTCCCGCCGGATGCGACGAAGGCGACAGAATGAGCTGCTTCCTGCTGGGCTACGCCCACGTGCACGGGCACGGCGTGCCGAGGAACATCGGTCTGGCCCAGGAACTCCTCTCCACGGCCTGCAACATGGGCGAGGCCGCGGCCTGCTTGGAACTGGAGAAGGGCCTGGGAACGCTCTTTCACCCCCCCGGCAGCACGCCTGACGGTCCGTAGAGGATCCCTAGTGGACAACGGCCCCGGGCGTCGCAACCCGGGGATCGTTGACGCCCATTTCGTCGAGCAGCTCCTGGAACCGTGGCTCGCCGCGCAGGTTGTCAAACGCTGGATGCACCTTGGTCCACATAACGGCGCCAAGCTTCGCCTTCAGGGCATCTTCCAGCCACAGCAGAGCAGCTTCTCTCTCGTCGAGCCATGAGTAGAGAAGAGCCAGGGAGAAGGGCCGGTTCTCCCCGGCCTCCGACCGCTTCAGCAACTGATCCGCTAGCCAGCGCAGTGCTCCCGGTTCGCCCTCCTCCGCGTAGATGCTCCCGATCGCCTCCGCGTCCTCCACTCGACCGGTATTTCGCAGGTGGACCTGACGCTCATGGATCGCCTCGTCCGGCCGGCCCATCGCGCTGTAGCAGGCCGATAGCAGCGCGCTCACGATCGGATAGTCCGTCTCCAGAGCGAGCGTGTGACGAGCCTGCACGACCGCCTCTTCGTAGCGCCGCGCGTAGTAGAGGACCAGGCAAAGACCCTGACTGAACGTCGGCGACAGAGGATCCAGCTCCGCGGCGATCCTGATTTCCCGCTCCGCCTCCTCAAGACGACCAACCGGGGCCAGCATGTGGTTCCCGTACGAGTAGTGGGCGGTGGAGTTGCCCGGGTCGAGTCGCAGAGCCCGCAGGTATGCCCCTTGCGCTGCCGGCCAGTCCCATCGAAACGTGGCGCTCAGAACACCCAACGCCTGGTACGCGAGCGCACTCGAGTCGTCGAGTTCCAGTGCCTGGCGCACCGCTTCCTCCGCCTTGGCCACCGTCTCGGGCACGGGCCGGAAGCCGTAGACAGCTCGATACGCGTAGCACACTGCGAGCAGAGCGTGACCACGCGCGAAGCCAGGCTGCAGCTTGAGCGCCCGGTCAAGAAACCGGATCGCCTGTTGCATCCCCTGTTCCGTCTGGTGGTTCAGGCTGTACCTCGCCTCCAGGTAGAGGCGATAGACGTCCTGGTCGTCCGTGGTTCGTGACACGACGGAACCGGTGTGTGGATCCAGCAGTTTCGTACGTACGTGGTCGACAATCGCTCGCGCGATGTGCTCCTGGATCTCGAAGACGTCACCCAGTTTCCGATCGTAGTGTTCGGACCAGAGCTGCGTTCCGTCCGAGGTCCGGGTCAGTCGCGCCGAGATCCGCAGTTGATCGCCCGCCTTGCGCACGCTGCCCTCGAGGATCGTCGATACACCCAGCTTCTCGCCGACCGCGGATGCGCCCAGTTCTCTCAGCCGGCGATCGAAGGAAGAAGTCCGGCCAACGACCCGCAGCCCCTCGACACCTGCCAGGGCATCGATGAGCTCCTGGGCCATCCCCTGACAGAAGAAGTCCTGGTCCGAGTCAGGACTCAGGCTGGCGAAGGGCCGGACCGCGATCGATCCCTCGAGCGACGCCTCGACCGGAGCGGTGAAGCGGTAGCCGCGGCCAGGAACGGTGACGACGTACTGGGTCTTGCTGGTCTGCCCCAGAATCTTCCGCAGCACGGACACATTGTGGGTGAGATTGCTCTCGTCGACCGCGCTTCTGTGCGGCCACACGATGGTCATCAGCTCCTCCTTGTGCAGGAGGCGGTCGCTGTTCTCGACCAGAGCCCGCAGCGTGTCGAAGACCTTCGGCCGAACCGGAACCGGCTGCCCGTCGCGAAGCAGCCGCCGCTGACCGAGATCCAGCACGTACGGTCCAAAGAAGTAGGAACGGCGACTAGAAGGTGAGGACATCGTCGGTGGGACCGCGGGCGCGGGAGCAGTGCGACGCGTAGCCTACCGCGAGCGCGTGAACCAGGTCCGCGACTTCGTCGGCCCACTTCTCTGCACGAGCCTCGGTTCGGCAGCGCCAATGCACTACCGTGGGCGACCCGCCGTGGCCATTCCTACGGCTCGTCGAAGATGCCCCTCGAGTCGAGCTCGAAGAAGGTGACGAGCCACTTGCCGTCGCGCTTGTCGACCAGCATGTCGACTCCGAAATCCATCGTGCCCCTGATCCACCGCACTCCGGTGATCTTGGCCGTAGCGCCCTCCCACTCGACCCTCATGTCCTCGCTCTTCGTCTCGGTGCCGGCAGTTGACCCGAGGTATTCGCGGAAGACCGTCTTCGAGGCGCCGCTATCGGACCTGAAGTCCTCGCCCAGATAGGTCAGCATGAGGTCCATGTCTCCGGTCTCCAGGGTCTTCAAGAGCTCACGAACAGCCACCTCTACAGCCTCGGTATCCGGCGTGCTGTCCTCGCCGGCGTTTCTCTCCGCCTGAGGTTCCGTGAGCGTCGTGGGCTGGTCCCTTGCTTCCGTGACCCGCTCGGCCGCCAGGTCGAAACCTGCGAGATGCTCCTCGTCCTTGACGTACACCCGGGATCCGGAAAGCGCGAGGTGCGACCAGGTCGAAGAAGTCGCCACTTCCCAGGAGGCCAACTCCTGGTAGGCAGACGGATCCGCGGCGATCACCTTGAGTTCGGCTTCATCCGTGAGCACCAGAAGGCGGTCGCCCACGGCGATCACTGACGCGTACGCCGCCCATCGTCCCGGGCTCTGCCAGACGAGCTCCCCGGTGGCGGGATCGAGACAGACGAAGGTGCCGGCCCTCTTGTTCGACCGGAAGTACAGATGGTCGCCGACCAGCACCGGCGAATCCATGTAGAGCTCGGCGTCCGTCGTCATCCATACCTCGCTCACCGCCCAGGCTCCGTCCGCCTCTGCCGGCGGCTCGACCTTGATCGCCGCGGTACCCCACTGGTAGCCGGAGAGAATGAACATGCCGTCATACCGGACCGTGGTGGGGGTGTTCTGCTGGAATGCGGTCTCGAAGTCGAGCGACCACAGCGGATCGCCATCAGTGGCCCCGACTCCGAAGAAGGACACGTCGTCCATCGTCACGATCTGGCGAACACCCCCATGCGTGAACGCTACGGGCGAAGCGTACGCGGGCGGCCCGTCCACCCGCCACACTTCCTCTCCGGTCGCCTTGTCGTAGGCAACCAGGGCGCCATGGTTCCCCTGCTGCTGGTTGCCCGTGGTGCCGATCGGGACGACGAGCAGATTGCCCTCGATCAGCGGAGAAGAGGCGGTTCCCCAGATCGGGTACGGCTCCTCGTAGAGGTCTTCGAAGGTCTTCTCCCAGCGCACCGCGCCCGACGTTGCGTCAAGGGCCAGGAGGCGCTCTCGAATGCCGAAGCTGTAGACCGAATCGCCTTCGGCCAGCATGGTCGACTTCGGACCCGGGCCGTACTGGATGGCCGCGGTTCTGGGCACGTAGGACACCGCGTAGCTGTGCCGCCACAGTTCCTCGCCGGTCGCGGCCGAGAGGGCGAGCACGACTTCCTCTTCGCCCTGCCGCGCGTGCACGAAGACGCGGTCACCAACGATGATCGGAGAGGACTGGCCTGCGCCCACCCGGACCTTCCAGAGCTGGTGGAGCGCCGCCGGGAGCACCTCGGGAAGCTCGCCCCCAGTTGCTACGCCGTCGCGATTCGGCCCCCTCCACTGCGGCCAGTCGGAACCCTCTACGGCGGAAACGAAAGCCAGTGCGCCGAGAACGACGAGGGTCGGCGACCATCTTCCGATCGGCGGATGCGCTCCCTTCAGCTCGACACGTCCAGATTCCAATGCTCGGCGCATGACTCGCACCTCCTCCGTCGAATTGCAATCACCTCAGCCGTCGACGCACTGCGATCGTCTGTTTCGCTCGGCCGCGCAACTCCTAGAAGTCGAGTGACATACGCATTTCCATGGGTATTCCGTTCTGGAGTGGTACCGGCGCAACCGTTTCGGTCAGGCACTCCATCCCCAAGGAGTAGTAGAAGCCGACCGCGGGAGTATCCGAGAGGACGTCGAGGTGCAGACCGCGCAGGCCAGAACTCTTCGCGCCGTCGAGCGCCCTCTGCATCAACTGCTTGCCGATCCCCTGGCCCCGTCGCGACTCCTGAACGGCGAGCGCGTGAACGTAGTAGACAGCCGACGGAATTGAGACATTCAGGTAGCTGCACAGATACGCGGCCCGGCCGATCTCGGCGAGTTTCTCACGTGTGACCCGGCCCGACTCGATCAGCGGCGCCCACAAGGGCGGCAGCGTCTTCTTGCGCTGGGCGAACTCCGGACCGCGGAAGCCGATCTCGATGGCGATGAGTTCGTCTCCTTCCACCGCAATCGTGGTGCAGTCATACGAAAAAAGCGTGCCCGGTGTGCCCCACGAGGCTTTGACGATCTCGTCGTAGTACTCCCGGCCCCCGAACTGGTAGTCGTATGTCGTAGGCCCGCTAGCCCAGACCAGGTCGGCGACTTCGTCGGCCCATTTCTTGGAGTGAGTCTCGGTTGCCTGAATGATCTCCATCCTTGTGCCCCTTCGCTGGTTGTCAGGTCTCAAGTGTGGTGGCTCCGGCGAGCTGCGCGCCGAGCCGCCTCTCGGGAAACGGTACTCTAGACTGCGCAAATGCACTACCGGCTGATGACGATGGCCGATATCGGCCGCGCCCCGATCGACTGCCAGGGTACCGAGGAGGAAGTTCGCGCCCGCATCGCGGACCTCGGCGCGAGCGCGATCCTCGCCTTCGACGGCGAGCAGCACGTGGGCCAACTCCAGTTCCGCCGCTACGACCCGTCACTGCGCTCCCCGAGCGGCATCATGGATCCGTTGTACTGGGGCGACTTTGGCCACGCGAACGCCCCGTCCCTGCCATCGCGGACGCTGAACCTGTTCTGCTACCACGTCGGCCAGTTGGAAAGCGGCGACGCTCGCGACGCCCGCTACCACGGTCGTGGCATCGGTATCGCCCTGCTCAAGGAGTTCCTGCGCTGGGCCGACGCCGCAGGGGTCGAGGCGGCCGTGGCCAAGGCCGTGCCGCCCTTCAGGCCCCTGGGAGTGTTCATGGGCGGCCACCCCGCCTCGATCTACGAGCAACATGGCTTCGAAACCGCGGCCCGCTGGTGCGACCGTGACCTGCGGGACCGGCTCCCCGACGTTCTGGCCGGGGAGCACGGCGACAAACTCGGTAAGGCTCTGCGCCGCCTTTGCGATCAGGGGCTCACTCTCGACGCGCTGGCCGAAGTAGCGATGGTCGTGCGACGCCGACCGTAGACGATCCGCCGACCTTGGGCGACTGGCGCCCATCCCTACTCCTGACCATGGATGCGCCTGGAGTCGAAGTCCATGAAGGTGACGAGCCACTTTCCGTCGCGCTGGTCCACCAGCATCTCCAGTCCGAAGTCCAGCCCGTTCGAAATCCACCGAACCCCGGCGACCTTGGCGGTCGCGCCGTCCCACTCGACCACCATCTCGTCGCTCTTCGTCTCGGTGCCGGCGGTCGAGCCGAGGTAGTCACGGAAGACATCCTTGTCAGCACCACTGTAGGACCGGAAGTCCTCACCCAGATAGGCCCACATGAGATCCATGTCTCCGGCGGCCATGGCCTTCAGCATCTTGCGGACCGCCACCTTCACCGCCTCCGTATCCTGCGCGCCGCCGGCGATGCCCTTCTCCGCGCGGGCGACGGCGGTCCCGGCATGTCGGTCCTTTGCTTCTGTGACCTGGACGGCCAGGTCGAAGCCGGCGAGATGCTCCTCGTCCTTCACGTACACGCGGGATCCGGAAAGCGCGACGTGCGACCAAGTCGTACTGTCGGCCACCTCCCAGGAGGCCAACTCCTGGTAGCCAGACGGATCCGCCGCGATCACCTTGAGTTCGGCTTCGTCGGTGAGCACGAGCAGGCGTTTCCCCACCGCGATCACCGAGGCGTACGCCGCCCATCGTCCCGGGCCCTGCCACACGAGTTCCCCGGTAGCGGGATCAAGGCAGACGAACGTGCCGGCCCGCTTGTTCGACCGGAAGTACAGATGGTCGCCGACCAGGACCGGCGAATCCATGTAGAACTCCGCGTCCGTCGTCTTCCACACCTCGCTGACCTGCCAGGGCCCACCGTGTCCGCCCTTCGGCGGCGCCACCCGGATTCCCGCGGTCCCCCACTGGTAGCCCGAGAGAATGAACATGCCGTCGTAGCGGATCGTGGTCGGCGTGTTCTGCTGGAACGCGGTTTCAAAATCCAGCGACCACAGCGGATCGCCATCCGTCGCTCCGACTCCGAAGAAGGACACGTCGTCCATCGTCACGATCTGGCGAACCCCTTCATGGGTGAACGCCATGGGCGACGCATACGCGGGCGGCCCGTCCAGCCGCCACACTTCCTCTCCTGTTGCCTTGTCGTAGGCAATCAGGGCTCCCTGATCTTCCCGCTCCTCGGAGCCCGTGATGCCAACCGGCACGATGAGCAGATTGCCCTCGACCAGGGGCGACGAGGCCGTTCCCCAGATCGGGTACGGCTCGCCGTAGGCGTCTTCGAAGGTCTTTTCCCAACGCACGGCACCCGAGTCGGCGTCCAGGGACAGGAGGCGTTCCCGGATGCCGAAGCTGTAGACCGAATTGCCTTCAGCCAGCATGGTCGCCTTCGGACCCGGGCCATACTGGATGGCCGCCGTTCTGGGCTCATAGGACACAGAGTAGCCATGCCGCCAGAGTTCCTCGCCGGTCGCCGCCGACAGGGCGAGCACCACTTCCTCTTCGCCCTGCCGCGCGAGGACGAAAACGCGGTCGCCGGCAACGATGGGAGAAGACTGGCCCCCTCCCACGCGGACCTTCCAAAGCTGATGGAGAGCCGCGGGAAGCACGGCAGGCAACTCGGCGCCGGGTGCTATGCCGTCGCGATTCGGCCCCCGCCACTGCGGCCAGTCGGCGCCCTGTGCGGCAGAAGCGAAAGCCAGCGTGCCGAGGAGGAGCAATGTCGGCGCCCATCTCCAGATCGGCGGACCTAGTGCTCTCTTCATCCTGATACGTTCTCCCAGTCCCTCCTCGTGAGTCAAGGGCCTTTTGTTAGCGGACCTGAACAAATGTTTGCGCGCCAACCGGCGGCGCCCACCCTTCCAACAGCGGCCACGGCGCTCTTCCTGTTCGCATTCTTCGCGCCTTCTGAGACGCTCCGAGCCGAAAACTGCTAAAGTACGCGCTTCCCGCGCCCCGGACGATTCGCCGGCCGGCGCCCGAGACCGAAGACCGCCAGCATCAGCAACGCGAGGGAAGACCGCAGATATGGCCACCAAGGCATCAGTCGCCAAGAACGAGCGCCGCAAGAAGATCGTCGAGAGGTACCGTGAGCGCCGGGCCGAGTTGCGCTCCCTGGTCAGGGATCAGCGCCTGCCCCCCGAGCAGCGCTTCGAGGCGCAGCTCCTGCTAAACAGGCTGCCGCGCGATTCCAGTCCCGTCCGTGTTCGCAACCGCTGTGCGATCACCGGCCGTCCGCGGGGCTACTACCGCAAGTTCGGCCTCTCGCGCATCGCGCTGCGCGACCTCGCCCTGCGCGGCGAGCTCCCCGGCGTCATCAAGGCGAGCTGGTAAGCGCGGCGACCAGCTCGTCGAGCATGCGCTGCTCGTCCTTCGACACCGCGCCCAGGCCCAGAAAGCCGCCGGCGGCCTCCGCAACGGCCTGCGCGCGGCTCATGATGTCCTCGCGCACCGCCGCGGCATCCGCCTCGCCGAGTTCGGCTATCAGCGCCGCGGCATAGCCCTTCCAGGCCTCGAGCAACTCGGCGCCGGGGCGCTGCTCGAGCCACGCCGAGAGCAGTCCGGCGGCGGCCGACCCCTCAGTCACCCCGGCTTCCTTCGCGGCGCGGAGGATGGCGTCGCGCTCGCCGGCGTCCATCGTGTGATCCGCCCACGCCACCTCGATCAGAGGCGCCAGGCCCACGGCCACCAGGACTTCGCTGTGCACCCCTGCATCGAGAAGGGCGCCGAGGACGGCCCGGTGCGCGATCCCCGAGGCCGCGGCCAGTTCATCGATCTGCTGTTCGCGCTCCTTCTTCGTACGCAGCCCCTCGATCAGCTCGCGATCCATGTTGAGGAAGAACGCCTCCTCCAGCGACTGTCCCCGCTCCCTGAGAGAATCCGTGGTCATCTTGGCTTCACTTCCTGTCTGGTCCGAGGGGGCGAAAAGGCCGCTCAAGCGAACGTCAAACGCGGCCGTGCGCTGCCAAAGCGGCGGCATCGTAGCACCGCCCTGCCGGGCGTGGAGCGCCCTGCACCAGCTAGCAGCTTGCGCCGCAGAACGAGTGGGGTACGCCAACTTTCCTGCCGCGCAAGCTCATGGTCGACCGCCATCCGGTGCTACTCTCGGCAACCCTCATTCCAAGCGTCCGGGGGACGCGACAGCTCTACTCCTCAAGGGAGGCGCCGCCCATGTTGAATCGCCGTGCAACGGGTCTCGCACTGGTCCTGCTCACCTATCTGTTTCTCGCCCTGCTGGTCGCTCCAGCCGCCGCCCAGACGGTCACGGTCTGCGCGCCGCCGGTCTTCCTGGACGCCCTCGCCGACCTGGAAGACGAGCACGAGAATCTCCGACTGGCCGGCGTCAGCGAGGACCTCGACCCGAGCGACTGCGACGGCCTGATTGCCGGCTACCGCGGCATCGAGAACTTCCTGGTCGCCGACAGCAAGCTGCGCTGGATCCAGAGCAACTCGGCCGGTGTCGAGGGCTTCCTTGAGATCCCCGACCTGCGCGACAGCGACATCGTGCTGACCAACGCGAAGATCATCCAGGGTCCCGAGATCGCCGATCACGCCTTCGCCCTGCTGCTCAACTTCACCCGCAACATCAAGGCCTTCAACGCCCAGATGCCCGAGGGCTGGAACACGAACCGCGAACTGCCGATGATCGAACTCTCCGGCAAGACGGCCCTGGTGATCGGCCTCGGCGGCATCGGCACCCAGATCGCACAGCGGGCCGCGGCCTTCGGCATGACGGTGCTCGCCGTCGATCCGAAGGACGTACCGATTCACCGCGACGTGACCTACGTCGGCAAGCCGGACGAACTCGACGACCTGCTGCCCCGTGCCGATGTCGTCTTCTCCTCGGTGCCGCATACGCCCGCCTCGGAAGGGATGATCGGCGAGCGCCAGTTCGAGCTGATGAAGCAGGACGTCTACTTCATCAACATCTCACGCGGCAAGATCGTCGACACGGACGCCCTGGTCGCGGCGCTTGAGAGCGGCAAGATCCGCGCCGCCGGCCTCGACGTCACCGATCCCGAACCGCTGCCGTCCGACCACCCGCTTTGGACCATGTCGAACGTGACGATCACGCCGCATCTCGCGACGATCTCCGACCGGCTCGAAGAGCGACGGATGCAGTTGCTGCGCGACAACGTCACCCGCTTCGCGACCGGCAGACCGCTGCGCAACGTGGTCGACAAGCAGGCGGGTTACTAAGGTAGCTTGCGCCGTAGAAGGGAATTCAACTCTTCGTGGTCTCTTGCCGCGCAAGCTACTAGCGCCGCCCGTCGTGGCGAAGGCGCCGCTGGGCACGGTACTCGCCCTCCTGCTCTGCGGCGCCGCCGCGACCGCGCAACCGGCAGCCGAACTCTCGGCGCGGCTGCTCGATCCGTTCGCCTTCCGCCACATCGGGCCCATCGGCAACCGGGTCTCGGCCGTAGCCGGAGTGCCCGGCGACGAGGGCGTGTACTACGCCGGCGCCGCCTCCGGCGGGCTCTGGCGAACCCTCAACCGCGGCGTCTCATGGGCGCCGATCTTCGACCGCCAGGAGGCCGCTTCGATCGGCTCGATCGCGGTCGCCCCCTCCGACCCGAACGTGATCTGGATCGGCGCCGGCGAGAGCTTCATCCGTAGCAACATCTCGATCGGCAACGGCGTCTACCGCTCCACCGATCGCGGCGACAGCTTCGAACACCTCGGGCTGGACCGCACCGGACGCATCGGACGCATCGTCGTGCATCCCGACGACCCCGACACCGCCCTGATCGCCGCTCTGGGCCATGCCTACGGGCCACAGGAACGCGACGAGGCGGGGCGCGGCGTCTTCCGCACCACCGACGGCGGCACAACCTGGGAGCACGTCCTGTTCGTCGACGCGGACACCGGCGCCATCGATCTCGCCTTCGCGCCGGACAACCCGCGGATCGTCTACGCCGCGGCCTGGCAGATCGAGATCCGCACCTCCGGCCGCACCAGCGGCGGCCCCGGCAGCGGCCTCTACCGTTCCCGCGACGGCGGCGCGACCTGGGCGCCCCTCGAAGGCGCCGGCCTGCCGCAACAGCCTCTGGGCAAGATCGGGCTCGCGGTGTCGGCCGACGATCCGGACCGGCTCTACGCCCTGATCGAGACGAGCTCGAACCGCGACTTCGCGCCCTCCGACCCGTTCGCCGGCGTCCTCTGGCGCTCCGACGACCGCGGCGACTCGTGGCGTCTCGTCAGCCGCAACCTGGACCTGATCACCCGGCCCCTCTACTACACCCGCATGGCCGCCGCGCCCGACCGCGCCGACGAAGTCACCTTCGTCGCCACCCGCCTCTCCGTGTCGCTCGACGGCGGCAACACCGTGGCGAGCGAAGGCTTCGACCAGGCCGGCTGGGACCATCACGACATCTGGATCGACCCGCTCGACGCCGACCGCCGGATCGTCGGCCACGACGGCGGCGTCAGCATCACGTCCGACCGCGGCCGCACCTGGTACCGCCCGCAGTTGCCGATCGCCCAGATGTACCACGTCTCGACCGACGACCGCGTGCCCTACTTCGTCTACGGCAACCGCCAGGACGGTCCCTCGATGCGCGGCCCCAGCCGTGTCCTCTACGGCGGACGCGCCCAGGGCATTCCGGTCGGCGAGTGGCACTCCGTCGGCGGCTGCGAGGTCGGTTTCTCGATGGTCGACCGCGCCGACCCGGACCTGGTCTGGACCGGCTGCTACGACGGCCAGCTCGAGCTCTACGACCTGCGCTCGGGCCAGACCCGGGACGTCAGCGTCTGGCCCCTGGCGATCGAGAGCTCCCCCGCCTCCGCCCTCGAGTACCGTTTCCAGTGGACGGCGCCCTTCGCCACCTCGCCGCACGACGAAGCCGCCGTCTACGCCGGCAGCCAGTACGTCCACCGCAGCCGCGACCGCGGCCAGAGCTGGCAGCGCATCTCGCCGGACCTGACCACCGCCGACCCCGCCCTGATGCGCCGCACCGGCGGCCTGACCCTCGACGACGCCGGCCCGACCATCGCGCCGGTCATCTTTGCGATCGCCGAGAGTCCCGTCGAGCCCGGGCTGATCTGGGCCGGCACGAACGACGGCCAGGTCCAGTTGACCCGCGACGGCGGCGAATCCTGGATCAACGTGACCGCGAACCTCCCGGACCTGCCGCCGCTGGGCACGGTCCGCAACATCGACCCCTCGCACTTCGAGGACGGCACGGCCTACGTCGCGATCGACCGGCGCCAGGAGGGCGACACGGCGCCGTACGTCTTCCGCACCAGCGACTACGGCGAAACCTGGACCGACCTCGCCGCCGACCTGCCCCGCGGCCCGCTCGGCAACGTCCACTGCATCCGCGAGGACCCGGAGCAGGCCGGGCTGCTGTTCCTGGGCGCCGAGAACGCCCTCTGGGTCTCCTTCGACGACGGCGCCGCGTGGCAGCGACTTTCTCGCCGCAGCGACGGCGGCGCGAACCTGCCGCCGGCGCCGGTGCACTGGATCGAGGTCCAGGAGCACTTCGACGACTTGGTCGTCGCGACTTACGGCCGCGGTATCTGGATCCTGGACGATCTGACGCCGCTGCGCGCGATCGCCCTCGGCCTGTCCACGGACGGTCCCGAGCTGCTGCCGCCCCGCGTGACCTACCGCTTCCGCGCGCGCGGCGCGCCGATGGTCCAGCCCGACGTGCCGGCAACCGGCACGAATCCGCCCTACGGGGCTCTGCTCCACTACTGGATTCCGGAGGCGCCCGGGGCCGCTGCGAGCGGCGAGCCCGAAGGCGACGCCGTGGAGCCCCGGGCGCGGATCCGGATCTTCGACGACCGGGACGAACTGGTCCGCACCCTGGACGACCTGCCCGCGGCGCCCGGTTTCCACCGTGTGACATGGGATCTCCGCCACGAACCGACCACCGAAATCCGCCTGCGCACGAAGCCGGACGAGCGACCCGACTGGCGGATGCCGGCGGAGGGCTGGCGGCCACTGCCCGACGGCGGCCGGCTCTCCCTGGTCGCTGCGCCAGGGGTCTACCGGCTTGAACTCTCCCTGCCCGCAGACAGCGGCGAAGACGGCGATGAGGGCGAAACCCTGTCGACGGCAGCGCTCGAAGTCCTGCTCGACCCCGACTCCACAGCATCCGCGGACGACCTGGCCGGGCAGAACGAACTGCTCTTCGCGATCCGCGATGCGATCGAGCGGGCCGCCTCGATCCTGAACGGCGCCGAGGACCTGCGGGCCCAGTTGCCGGCGCTTCAGGAGCGCCTCGAGGACGACGACACGCACAGGGACGCCGCGGAACAGGCGAGGGCGCTGGAAGACGAACTGCGGCAAATCGAGAGCGCCTTCTTCGACCCGCGGCTGACCGGCGCCGGCCAGGACTCGCTCCGCTGGGAGCGCCGGCTCTACGCGCGGCTCACCTACCTCGCACGCTCGGTCGGTCAGGCCGACGCGCGGCCGACCGACCAGCAGGTCGCGGTCTGGCGACGACTCGAATCCCAACTCGCCGAGCAGGAAGACCTTTTCGAGGCTACGCTTGCCGGCCCGCTGGCGGACCTGAACCAGACGCTCGCCGACGCCGGCTTCGTTGTCCTCGACCCCCGATGACTTCCACCACGTCCTCTCCCGAGTCCCTCGTGCCCGCCGTCCTCGAGACCGCGGCGCCGATCCGGCGCCGCATCGAAGCCAGCGGCACCGAACTCCAGATCTACGAGTGGGGCGACCGAAACCGGCCGCCGATCCTCCTCGTCCACGGCATCCAGGACTTGGCCCTCACCCTCGCTCCGGTGGCTGAGGCGCTCGCGGCCGACCACCGCGTGATCGCCTACGACCTGCGCGGGCACGGCGACAGCGCCCATCCGGGCATCTACACGATGGCCCATCACATCGCCGACTTGCATGCGGTGTTCGCCGACTGCGGCCTCGAGCGGCCGATCGTGATCGGGCACAGCCTCGGGGGCCAGATCGTCGCCGAGTGGGCGGGCATCTTCGCCGAGCTACCGCGCGCCATTGTCCTGATCGAAGGTCTGGGGCCGCCCTACGCGCGGAACCGCTTCCCGGTGGAGGTCAAGCAGAAACGGGCCAGGGTGGCCGTCGAGGCCCTGACTCACCCGCGCAACCACCGGCTCGTGGCCTCCTCCGACCACGCCTGGGATCTGCTGAAGCGCGTCCATTCCCGTCTCGACCCTGCCCGCGCCCGGGACTTCGCCGAGCAGAGCACGCGCCCCCTTCCCGCTGGCGGCCTGGAGTGGAAGTGGGATCCCCAGGTGGTGACGACCTGGATGTCGAACGCGCCGGAGGCCTCCGAAGAACGCTGGAGCTGGGTCACCTGCCCAGCCCTCCTCCTCACCGCCGCCCTGGCGAACGAGTTCTGGAGTGGCCGCCGCGGCGTCGACGAGCAGCACGCCACGCCCGAACCAGCCGAGATCGCCCGCCGCGTCGCCCTCTTCCGCCGCGGCGAACACGAAGAGATCCCCGAAACCGGCCACATGGTCCACTACGACGCCCCGGACCGTCTCGTGGCATCGATCCGCCGTTTCCTGGACCGCCTGCCGCCGGCGTAGCGACGGCCCTAGGGAGCTTCGCCCGCTCCGAGCATCCGGCGTAGCAAGTCGGCGAGGCGGTAGCCGGCCAGGGCAGCCCGCTGGAGGGCGGTGTCGTAGGCCTGGTCGGCGTACGCGGCTGGTGGTGCTTCCCCGCGTGCCAGGTCGGTGGGATAGAGAGACTTGCGGACGATCTGGTTGGACTCCTGCGCCCAGGCTTCGAAGTCGCCGGACTTGAGTTCGGCGCGGGTGGCGTCGTCGAGGGGGTGGCGTGAGCGGGCCAGGGCGGCGATCCGGTCCTTGAGACCTTCAAAGTCGCGGGCGCGGACTTCGCCGAGGGCTGCCCATAGCTGCTCCGGGGTGGGCCGTTGGCCGGATTCGCGCGCGAGCTCGGTGGCCAGGCGCCGCCGATGCTCGGCCCAGGTCTGCCCGTCCAGGGCGCCGTCCCAGAACGCGTGGAGGTTGCGGTTCCCTTCGTCGAGGCCGAAGCCGTTGCCGCCGCGGTCGCCTTCGCGCTCGTCGCGGCGTTCGGTGACCCGCGACGCGGCGTGCAACGGCTGGTGGACGTCGCCGGCCAGGTGGAAGATCCAGGCCAGGTGGATCGCGCGCTTGTCGGGCCGGCCGGACGTGTCCGCGACCGACATGGCCAACTCCTGCAACTGGCTGACGACATTGGGCTCGGGCGCCGGCAGGTCGGTGTCGTGAGCGGCGCCATCCACCCCCTGGCGCCAGGTCCAGCCGATGTAGTGCCAGGTCGGCCGGTTGTACTTGTCGAGTTCGCGCGCGAGGTCCGCCCAGTAGGCCGCCCGCTCGAACAGGATGCGATCGCCGTCCTCGGTCGTCGGGGCCGAGTCCAGGCGGTAGGCGAAGCGTCCGCATCCCCGGCGACGATCCTGGTTGAGGTCGAGGCAGTGCATGCGGCTGTCCGCCGGCGCCTGCCGCAGCAGGGCCACGACCCGGTTGCGGACCTCCGGTTCGAGTTCCAGCCAGGCGATCCGGGCCACCAGTTCATGGCCGAAGTCGTTCCAGGCGTGGCTGGGCGTGGCAAGGGGGAGGAGGAGCAGTGCGAGCGGGGCGATGCAAGCTCGTCGTCGCGTGGTCATGGACGGAGTGTAGCGACGGATCGGCAAACGGCCCCTTCGCGTTGATAAAGTGCCCGCCGGTCCGATCCCCGGCGAAGCCCTCCTACCGTGTCCAGCGTTCAGAACTTCACGCTCTACGATGTCCTCGTCCGCAACGCGACGGCGTTCGGCGACCGGCTCGCCCTGGTTACCGAGAACGGCGAAGACCTGAGCTTCGCCGAGCTGCGCAGCCGCGTCGACGCCCTTGCCGCGGGCCTGGCCGGTCTCGGTCTGACCACCGGCGACCGGCTGGCGGTCCTGGCCCAGAACTCGGCGGCCTATGTGGAGCTCTACTTCGCCTGCGCCCGCCAGGGCATCGTGGTCTACCCGGTCAACTGGCGGCTCCAAAAGGGCGAGATCGAGCTGCTGATCCGCGAGCGGGCGAAGCCGAACGCCTTCGTGGTCGGCGCCGACTTCCTGGACTCCGTGCCGGGCGGGCCCGGAGACGACGCGATTCGACATTGGTTTCAATTCGGCAAGGGTCCCGCGTCGGGCTACGCCTCACTCGATTCGCTCTACGCCGGCGGCGACGCGGCCCGGGACCTGCCGCGGCCCGATGTAGCGGCCGACGAGCCGTTCGCGGTCATCGCGACCGCCGCCGTCGACGTCATCCCGCGCGGCGCCCTGCTCAGCCACTCGAACCTGGTCTGGGCCAATCTGCAGGAGATCGCGTCCCTGGGCCTGGACGGCGCCGACCGCAACCTGGTCGCGCTGCCGCTCTTCCACATCGCCGCGCTCGGCCACCTGCTCAGCGTTCTGCACGCCGGCGGCGCGAACGTGATCACCGCCAGGTACGACCCCGCGCAGGCCGTCGAACTGATCGACCGCCACCGGATCACGATGATCAGCGACTTCCCGCCGGTGCTCGCCACGCTGCTCGACGCGGCGGCCGAGGCCGGCAGCAAGCTGCCCAGCCTGCGCCACGTCACCGGGCTCGATTCGCCGGCCACGATGGAGCGGCTTCACGACGAGACCAACGCCACCTTCTGGGCCGGCTTCGGGCAGTGCGAAACGAGCGGTTTCGTGACGATCCAGAACGCCCGCGAGCGCCTCGGTTGCGCCGGCAAGGCGGCCGAACTGTGCAGCGTGCGCCTGGTCGACGACGATGAACGCGAAGTGCCGGCCGGCGAGGACGGCGAGATCGTCGTCCGCGGACCGCTTGTGTTCCTGGGCTACGACGGCCAGCCCGACGTCACCGCCCACACCTTCCGCGGCGGCTGGCACCACACCGGCGACATCGGCCGCTTCGACGAGGAGGGCAACCTGTTCTACGTCGCCCGCAAGCCCGAGAAGGAGCTGATCAAGCCCGGCGGCGAGAACGTCTATCCGGCGGAGGTCGAGGCGGCCATCCTCGAACTCGACGCGGTGCGCGCCGTCTGCGTCTTCGGGGTCAGCGACGACCGCTGGGCCGAGGCGATCCGCGCCGTCGTCGAAGCGGACCCGGAGGCCGGTCTCGACCAGGAAGCCGTGCGGGAGCACGTCGGCTCAAGCATCGCCCGGTTCAAGCGGCCGCGCGACGTGATCTTCACCAGCGAGCTGCCCCGCTCGGACGGCGACCAGGTCGACCGAGCCGCCGTCAAGGACCGCTGGGGAGAAACCTAGGCCACCGTGGCGGGACCGCCGCGGGCTGAAGTCGACCTGGAGGTCACCGGGATCGAGAACGCGATTCTCGATCTCCTGGTGCGGGTCGAGGACCGGCACCTGGACGAGATGGGCCTCGACAAGGGGATCATGAAGCTCGTTTCAGCCGATGAGCAGAACGCGATCCTCGACCACGTCCTCAACCGGGACGGTGAAGTCCTGCAGCCCGAGATCGAGGCCGGCGGTTCCTGCGCCAACGTGCTCCGCGCCGCCTCCCTGCTCGGCGTGACCGCCAGCTACAGCTCCGCCGTCGCCGACGACGACACGGGACGCCTGTTCGAACGCGGCCTGACCGCGAGCCGGGTCCGGAATCGGCTGGCGCGGATCGACGGCGTGACCGGCACCTCCGTGGTCCTGGTCACGCCCGACGGCGAACGGACGATGAACACCCACCTCGGCGTCTGCCGCCAGTACCGCGCCGAACACGTACCCGAAGACGACATCCGCCGGTCGCGGATCTTCTTCACCACCGGCTACATCTGGGACACGCCGAATCAGATCGACGCGATCGAACACGCGATCGAGGTGGCGCGCGACGCCGGCGTCAAGCTGGCGATCGACCTCGCCGATCCGTTCGCGGTCGGTCGCTCGAGGGACCACCTGCTGCGCCACAAGGAGCACGGCTTCGACATCCTGTTCGCGAACGCCGAGGAAGCGCGGATGATGACCGGCCTGAAGCCCGAGGCCGCGGCCCGCGAACTGAGCGAAACGATCGAGGTGGTCGCGGTCAAGGACGGCGTCCGCGGCGCCTGGGTGCGCCGGGGCGACGAAGTCCACCACGTCCCCGCCCACAAGGTCGAGGTGGTCGACACCACCGGCGCCGGCGACTGCTTCGCTGCCGGCTTCCTCTACGGACACCTGCGCGAACTGCCGATTCGCACCTGTTGCGAGATCGGCATCGCCATGGCCGCCGATACGATCACTCACCTGGGCGTCAAACTGTCGCCTGACATCCGCGAACGCCTGACATCAATCGAACACCGGCAGCAACGGCAACAGCAACAGCAACAGCAAGCTGCTCAGTGACAGGAGAGCGCTCATGAATCGGCACACCGCTCGCATCGAGGATTCGTCCGCACCACGGGACGCCACAAAGCGCCGGAGCCTGCGGTCGACCGTCGCCGCGGCGTTCTGCTGCGTCGCCGCCGCGGCGCTGCTGGCGCCGACCGCCCTGAGCGCCCAGGAAACGACCGCGATCGAGCCGCACCAGGTGGCGACCCTGCGCAGTGTCGGCACGGTCGAGCTGTCGCCGGACGGCAGCCTCGCCGCCTACCTGCTGGCCGTGCCCAGGCGTCCCGTCGACGAAGACAGCGGCTCGTCCTGGACCGAGCTCCACGTCCTCGACATGAGCGAACCCGGCGCCTCGCGTCCGTACATCACCGGCGAGGTCAACGTCGGGCGCCCGACCTTCCGGGGCAACGGCGAGGTCCTGTACACGGCCCGCCGCGCCTCCGACAAGACGTCGGCGCTCTACGGCATCCCCCTCGGCGGCGGTGAGAGCCGCAAGCTGGTCGAGCACCCGGTCGGCATCGGCGCCTATGTCCTGTCGCCGGACGGCAGCCGGGTCGCCTTCCTGGCTCGGGAGGAGACGGACAAGGACCTGAAGAAGCTCCGCGACCAGGGATTCAACCAGGAGATCTACGAAGAGGACCGTCCCCTGACCCGGCTCTGGGTGGCCGACGTCCCCGCGCTCGACGCCGACCGGCATGACGAGGCGTCCAAGCCCGTCCTGGTCGAGGCGGTCGAGGGCTCCGTGCTCTCCGTGATCTGGCGCCCGACCGGCGACCGTCTGGCCGCGGTCACCACCCCGACCTCCCTCATCGACGACTCCTACACCAGCAAGAGCGTCGTGGTCGTCGATGCCCCCGCCGGCGAAGAGTTCTCCGTCGCGGGTTCCTTCCGCGCCATCGGCAAGCTCGGCGGGGTCGCGTTCAGTCCCGACGGCGAACGGATCGCCGCGGTCTCGGCGGCCGACCCGAACGACCCCGCGGCGGGCCGGCTGATCGTGCTCGAAAGCGTCGACGGCGAGCCGAGCGATCTGCTGCCCGACTTCGAGGGGCACGTCGCCGCGTTCGCCTGGGAGGACGAGGAGCACCTGCTCTACAGCGCGTCCGTCGGTGTCTGGAGCACCTTCGGCCGGGTTTCCGTCTCTGGTCAGGCGACGACGCTGATCGAGCCCGGCGGTCCGATCAGTCTCAGCTTCAGCCGGGCCAAGGGTGGCGGCGCGCTGGCCCTGGTCTCGGAGGGCCCGGATCACCCGCGCGAGATCTACCGCTACGACCCGGCGGACCCGCAGACCGCGCCGGTGCGCATGACGAACTCGAACCCCTGGCTCGACGACGTCGCCCTGGCCCGCCAGGAGGCCATCCGGCACAGCACGCCCGACGGCCTGGAGCTCGAGGGCCTGCTGATCTACCCGCTCGACTACGAGGAAGGAGAGCGCTATCCGCTGATCCTGATCGTGCACGGCGGCCCGGAGAGCCACTACAGCAACGGCTGGCTGACCAGCTACTCGAACCTCGGGCAGCTCGCCGCCGCGCGCGGCTTCGCCGCCTTCTACCCGAACTACCGGGGCAGCACCGGACGCGGCGTTGCGTTCTCCAAGCACGGTCAGGCCGCGGCGGCCGGCAAGGAGTTCGAGGATCTGATCACCGCCGTGGATCACCTGATCGACATCGGCCTCGTCGACCGCGACCGCGTCGGCATCACCGGCGGTTCCTACGGCGGCTACGCATCTGCCTGGGGCGCCACCTTCTACTCCGACCGCTTCGCCGCCGCCATCCCCTTCGTGGGCATCTCGAACAACATCTCGAAGATGGGCACGACGGACATCCCGGAGGAGATGCACCTCGTCCACCACCGCAAGCGGCTCTGGGACGACTGGGACTACTTCACGAAGAGCAGCCCGATCTACTACGTCGAGCGCAACCGCACGCCGACCCTGATCCTGCACGGCAAGGAGGATCCGAGGGTCCATCCCAGCCAGTCGATGGAGCTGTACCGGCACCTGAAGACCCTGGGCCAAGCCCCGGTGCGGCTCGTCTTCTACCCGGGCGAGGGGCACGGCAACCGCCGTTCGGCGGCGCGCTTCGACTACATGCTGCGCACGCTGCGGTGGATGGAGCACTACTTAGGCGGCCCCGGCGGCGAGCCGCCGCCACGGGAGATCGACTACGCGGTCTACCTGCCCTGGAGCGAGAATGCCGACGAGGGCGACGAGGGCGACACGGGAAACCAGGAAACCGAGTCGACTGGCGACAACGAGTGAACCTGCCCCTTCCGCACGGTTTCGGCGCCCGCGCGGCGCGCTCTTGCGCGCTCGCCGGCTGCCTGTTGCTCGGGGCGGCGGCATGCGTCCAGGAGACCTCCGAAGCCGTCGAACCGGCCCGCGAGGCGGCGGTCGAACGGCCGGCCTGGAAGCCGCCGGCGCCCCCGCCACAGCCGAAGAGCTGCGGCACCGGCTGCCTGGAGGGCAAGGGAAACGCCGTAGTCAGGTTCCAGATGGACGGCGGCGAGTACACCGCCGCCGTCACCGTCGAAGGCAACGAGGGCATGTTCGCGATCGGAACGCCCCTCAACATCTCCGAGAACGTGACGAACTGGGCGAGCATCAGGACGTTCTTCAACCCCGAACCCGGCGTCTACCCGCTGAGGATCCGGGCCACCGGAAAGTGGACTCTCAGCATTTCGAAGGGGAAGCAGTCCTATGTGGATGGGTAGACCGCGATGAGGTGGGGCGTGCTTCTGCTGCTGGCCGCGGCGTGGCTGTCCTTGTCGGGGCACTACACCTTGGGCGAGTGGCTGATCGCGCTCTTCGGGCTGGTCTCCTGTCTCTTCGTATGGCGCCTGTACCTGGCACTCGACCGGGCCGCGGGCGGCGACTCCGAGTTCTTTCACCCTTGGGCCTGGCTGCGGCTGCCGCGTTTTCTCATCGCCTTCGTCTCGAAGGTCGCCATGGCAAACCTCCACGTCGTGCGGCTGATCCTGGTCCCCGGCAGCGAACTCCACCCGCGACTGAGGCGCGTCAAAGCCAGTCAGAAAACGTCCTTCGGCCAGGTCCTGTACGCGAACTTCATCACCCTGACTCCGGGCACGATCACGCTGGACCTGCGGGACGGCGAGCTGCTCGTCTACGCGCTCGACGCGGAGAGTGAGTCGGACGTCGTGGACGGTTCGATGGACCGCGACGTGCTGCGCCTGGAGGGACGGTCGACGTGATGGCCGCGCCGATGTACCTGGCGGCAATGGCCGCGATCGTGGTGACGATGTTCCTGGCGCTCGCCCGCGCCGCCATCGGCCCCACGGTGTTCGACCGCATCCTGGCGGTAAACATGTTCGGCACCAAGACGGTGCTGCTGATCGCGGTCAGCGGCTTCCTGATGGAGCGGCCCGAGTGGCTCGACCTCGCCCTCGTCTACACCCTGGTCAACTTCACCGGCACGCTCGCGGTGCTGCGCTTCGCGCGCTTCGGCAGCCTCGCCCGCGACGACCGCAGCCTCGCCAGCGACGACCGTGGTCTTGCCCGCAACGACCGGCCGGCGGACGCCCCATGAATGGCGCGCTCGATGTAGTGACCGTGGTCCTGCTGGTGATCGGCGGGCTGTTCTGCATCGTCGGCGGCATCGGCCTGCACCGGTTCTCGGACTTCTACCAGCGGACCCACGCCGCGTCGGTCACGGACACCGCCGGCGCCGGCCTGATGCTCCTGGCCTTGATGTTCCAGGGCGGCCTGTCCATGGTCACCGTGAAGCTGCTCCTGGTGGTCGTCTTCCTGCTCTTCACCAGCCCCGCCATCGCGCACGCGCTGGTCAAGGCGGCCCACGGTCACGGTCTGGCGCTCGAACTCGAGGTGTCCGACGACGACGCGGCCACTGCACCGACGCCCGGCGAGTCCGGCGCTGTGGCCGGCGGAGAGTGACGATGCCGCCGGTCGAACTCCTGCTCATGCTGCTGCTCCTGGCGACCGTCGTCGTCGTGGCCCGGCTCGAGGACCTGTTCGCCGCCGCCATGCTGACCGGCATCGCCAGTCTGCTGGCCGCCGGCCTGTTCGTGCTCATGGACGCGGTCGATGTCGCCTTCACCGAGGCCGCCGTGGGCGCCGGGATCTCCACCGTGCTCATCCTCGGCGCGCTGAGCCTGACCTCGCGGCGTGAGCGGCAGGGGCGGACCCGCATCGCGCCGCTGATCATCGTCGTCGCCACCGGCGCGGTGCTGATCTACGGCACCTGGGACATGCCGGCCTACGGCGATCCCGACGCTGTGATCCACCACTACCTGGCCCCCGACCTGATCGCGGAGACCGAGGAGAAGATCCACATCCCCAACATCGTCACCGCGATCCTGGCCAGCTTCCGCGGCTACGACACGCTGGGCGAAGTCACCGTGATCTTCACCGCCGGTGTCGGCGTCGCGCTGCTCCTGGGCGGCCTGAGCCGGCGCACGAAGGAGGAGGAGCCGTGAGGCCGGTCCGGGTCCGCGACATGCCGGTGCTCCGGGTCATCGCCCGGGCGCTGGTGCCGATGATCCTGCTGTTCGCGCTCTACGTGCAGTTCCACGGCGACTTCGGCCCCGGCGGCGGCTTCCAGGCCGGCGTGATCTTCGCTGCGGGCCTCATTGTCTACGCCCTGATCTTCGGCCTGGAGCCCCTCCAGCAGGTCGTTCCGCCGATCCTGACCGAGCGGCTGATGGCGGCAGGCGTGCTGCTCTACGGCGCGGTCGGCGTGGTGGCGATGTTCCTGGGCGGCACCTTCCTCGACTACTCCGCGCTCGACCCGCTCACCACGGGCCACCACGGCCAGCACCTCGGCATCATCGTCATCGAGCTCGGCGTCGGCATCGCCGTCGCGGCGACGATAATGCGCGTCTACTACGCCTTCGTGAGTCGCCACCTCGGCAGCCACCGGGAGACCAGTGAGACGGCGCCCGGCGCCGGCATCGACGCCGCGGGAGACGCGCCATGACCCTGCCGGAAGCGCTCACCAATCTGTGGGCCTACTGGCTGATCATCGCGTTGATGATGGTCGGGCTCTACATCGTCATCGCGCGCGACAATCTGGTCAAGAAGGTCATGGGGCTGAACATCTTCCAGGCCGCGGCGATCCTCTTCTACGTGTCGATGGCCAAGGTCAGAGGCGGCACCGCGCCGATCGTGCCCGAGGACGCGGTTCACGGCGGGCACGACATCGTCTACTCGAACCCCCTGCCCCATGTGCTGATGCTGACCGCGATCGTGGTCGGCGTCGCCACCACCTCCCTGGCCCTGGCCTTGGCGGTTCGCATCCACCGCGAGTACGGCACCGTCGAGGAGGACGAGGCGGTCGCGTGGGACATGGAACACGGATGAGACGCCCGGAATGACCGAGCACATCGTCGTCCTCGAAGTCGTCCTGCCGCTGCTGGCGGCGCCCGCGTGCGTGCTGCTGCGCCACCCGCGTGCTACCCGCCTGTTCAGCCTCGGCGTCGTCGCGGCGTGCTTCGCCATCGCCGTGGCGCTGCTCGTCGAGGTCCGCGGCGGCGGCGTCATCTCCTACCAGCTCGGCGGCTGGCCGCCGCCGCTCGGCATCGAGTACCGGGTCTCCACCGTCAACGCCTACCTGCTCACCCTGGTCACGGCGATGGCCCTCGTCGTGCTGAGTTTCGACTCACGGGGCGGTCCGACGCGGGTGCCCGAATCGCGCCGCCACCTCTACTACGCGGTGTTTCTGCTCTGCATCTGCGGCCTGCTCGGGATCACGATCACCGGCGACGCCTTCAACATCTTCGTGTTCCTCGAGATCTCGTCCCTGTCGTCCTACATCCTGGTCAGCCTGGGCGGGCACCGCCGCGCGGTGATGTCGGCCTTCTACTACCTGGTCATGGGCACGATCGGCGGCGTCTTCTTCATGCTCGGCGTCGGCCTGCTCTACCAGGAAACGGGCACCCTGAACCTGCGCGACATCGCCGAGCGGCTCGATCCGTCGCTCGAGGCTCGCGGCACGGTCCTGGCGCTGGCGTTGCTCGTGGTCGGCATCTCGATCAAGCTGGCCGTCTTCCCCCTGCACCACTGGCTGCCGAACGCCTACTCCTTCGCGCCGCCCAAGGTCAGCGCCTTCCTGGCCGCCACCGCCACCAAGGTCTCCTTCTACCTGCTGGCGATGATCCTGTTCACGGTCTTCGGCGCGCCCTTCGTGTTCGGGGAACTCCGTCTGCACATGGTGCTTCTGCCGCTCTCCGTCCTCGCCATGTTCCTGGCATCCGGCGCGGCGATCTTCCAGACCGACCTGCGGCGGTTGCTCGCTTACTCGAGCGTCGCCCAGATCGGCTACATGACCCTCGGCCTCTCGACCGCGAACGCCACTGGCCTGGCCGGCGCTCTGGTCCACCTGTTCAACCACGCGGTGATGAAGGGCGGCCTGTTCCTGGTCGTCGCCTGCCTGCTCTACCGGGTCGGCTCCGTCCACCTCGACGCTCTCGCCGGGATCGGGCGCCGCATGCCGCTGACCGGCGCCGCCCTGGTGGTCGGGGGCTTGAGCCTGATCGGCGTCCCGGGCACGGTCGGTTTCGTCAGCAAGTGGTACCTGGTGTCCGGCGCCCTGGAGCGCGGCTGGACCGCGGCGGCGGTTCTCATCCTGCTGAGTTCGCTGCTCGCGGTGGTCTACGTCGGCCGGGTGGTCGAGGTCGTCTACTTCCGTCGCCCATCCGCAACCCAACCCATCGACCACGTTCGCGAAGTCCCGTTCGGCATGCTGGCGCCGACCTGGATCCTGATCGGGGCCGCGGTGGTCTTCGGTCTGACCACGAAGTGGACCTACGGCGTGGCCGCGGAAGCCGCGGAACTCCTCCTCGCCGGCGGGATCTGAGCCGATGAGCGCCGAGACGACGATCCTGGTCGCGCTGGTCCTGCCGCTCGCAGCGGCGGGCGCCTGCCTGTTCTTCGGCCGCCTCGGCCATCCGAACCTGCGCGACCTGGCGACGCCGCTGATCGGAGTCTGCACGTTCGCCGCCGTCTGGCAGCTCGGCGCCGATGTCCTGGCCGGCGGCCGGCCGGAGCTCGTCCTGCTGGAGGTGCTGCCCGGTATCGAACTGGCATTCCAGATCGAACCGCTCGGCCTGCTCTACGGCCTTGTCGCCAGCGGCCTGTGGATCCCCACCTCGATCTACGCCGTCGGCTACATGCGCGGACACCACGAGCAGAACCAGACCCGCTTCTTCACCTTCTTCGCGCTCTCGATCTTCGCCGCCCTGGGCATCGCCTTCGCGCGCAACCTGTTCACGCTGTTCCTGTTCTACGAGGCGCTGACGCTCCTCACCTTCCCGCTCGTCACCCACCACGGCACCGCCGAGGCGCGGCGTGCCGGCCGCATCTACCTCGGCATCCTGCTGTTCACGTCGATCTCCTTCCTGCTGCTGGCGATCCTGTTCACCTGGCGGCTCACCGGCACGGTCGAGTTCACACCCGGCGGCATCCTCGCCGCGGACACGAGTTCCGGCCTGGTGACGGTGCTCCTGCTGCTCTACGCCTTCGGCGCCGGCAAGGCGGCGCTGATGCCGCTCCATCGCTGGCTGCCGAACGCGATGGTCGCCCCGACCCCGGTCAGCGCGCTGCTGCACGCGGTGGCGGTGGTCAAGGCGGGCGTGTTCACCATCCTCAAGGTCGTGGTCTACGTCTTCGGCCTCGACCTGCTGCGCGGCAGCACCGCCTCGCTGACCCTGATGACGATCGCCTCCTTCACCATGCTGATGGCGGCGGTGGTGGCGATCCGCCAGGACAACCTGAAGGCGCGCCTCGCCTACTCGACGATCAGTCAACTCGCCTACATCGTCCTCGGCGCGGCGATGGCGACCGCCACCGGCGTCCTCGCCGGCGGCATGCAGATCGCCATGCACGCGGCGGGCAAGATCACCCTCTTCTTCTGCGCCGGGGCGATCCTCGTCGCCACCCACAAGAAGAAGGTCAGCGAACTCGACGGCCTCGGCCGGACCATGCCCTGGACCTTCGCCGCTTTCTTCCTCGCTTCGCTCTCGATCATCGGCATTCCGCCGCTCGGCGGGTCGTGGGCCAAGTGGTATCTGATGACCGGGGCGCTCGAGACCGGCTTCCCGGCCCAGGTCGCGTTCCTCGGCGTGCTGATGCTCAGCTCGCTGCTGGCCTTCTTCTACCTGATGCCCGTCGTCGTCCGCGGCTTCTTCGCCGCGCCACCGGGCGCCGACGCCGGCGGCCCCGGCGCCCCCGCGAAGATCGCCGAAGCACCGTTCCTGTGCGTCCTGCCGCTCGTCCTCACCGCGCTCCTGTCGCTGGCCTTGTTCTTCGCCGCTCCGGACCTGGTGGAGCTGCTCAGGTTCCAGCGCTAGTTCACGCCTCCAAGAGTGGCTCGAGCGTCGCGGCTGCGGTACGATCAGCCCATGAGCGTCGCCACCTTCGACACCCACGCGGCTGTCCGCGCCCTGGAAGAGGCGGGCATGGACACGCCTCAGGCCGAGGCAGTGACCGAGACCGTCCGCACTGCCGTCGTCCAGGGTGTAGCCACCAAGGCGGACATTGCCGACCTCCGCACCGAGGTGAAGACGGACATTGCCGACCTCCGCACCGAGGTGAAGGCGGACATTGCCGACCTCCGCACCGAGGTGAAGGCGGACATTGCCGACCTCCGCACCGAGGTGAAGGCGGACATTGCCGACCTCCGCACCGACTTGGAGAAGCTCCGCGCCGATCTGACCTGGCGCATGGTCCTTGTGGTCGGAGCGCTGCTCGCGCTGGCCACGGCGCTGGACCGCCTACTCGGCGCCTGACTCACCCGGGCGAGTCCACCGCCCGTACCGCAACCGCTCCTCGGCCGGCACGAGCCCGAGCCACTTCTTGAACCGACGCCGATCGGCAAACCGGGACACCTCCGCCAGCCGCACCTCCACCGGCAGAAAGGCGGGGCGCGCATCTCGCTGCGCGCCAGCCTCCTCCGCTGACGCGAAGCGCAACAGCAGGCGGCGCTCAAGCCGCTCGAACTCGGCCTCCAGTTGATGCTCGACCCGCAGCGCGGCGCCGCAGGACGCGATCGCCGCCCGGCGGAGCGGCTCGTACCGGGGTTCGACGTAGAAGTCGAAGCTGCTCGCGGAGAGGCCCTGCAGGCGGCTGATCTCGCCCCCGGAGGGCCCCATCTTGACCCCCGGCGTCAGCGCCTTCCACTGCTCGAAGCTGAGCGGCTGCGGCACGCCGAGCTCCGGATCGGGAGTGGGGATGTGAAGCGCCATCGCGACGACGATCCAACCGTACGCCGAGAGGCCCGCCGCCAGGTCGTCGGCGGCCCGTTCGCCGTCCTCGTCCACGGCGGGAAAGCCGTCGCTGAGCCAGAACAGGAAGCACGGCGGATCGGCGCAGCGGGGTACGGCCTCAGCCAGCAGGCGGTCGACCGATCCGCGCATCACATCGACGAATGTCGACAGGCCGGCGGGCCGGTTCTCCGACTCGAAGTAGGCGTCCCGGCCCAGACCCTCGCCGGCTATTGCCTGAAGCGCCGCCTGCACCGCCCGCGGCTTCGTCGACGCCCGCAGCCGCAGCTCCGCGCCGCCGGGCGCACCGCCGTCGACCACGATCTCGACCGGGCCCAGCGCGGTCAGGGGCCGCGACTGCCGAGCCAGCGCCCCGGCGCCGACCAGGACCGTCTCGGGCTTCGAGAGCACGGCATCGACGTAGACCAGCACCGGCCGCGGGTTCGCCTTCAGGTCGAGCGCCGACACACCAGTGACGCGACGCCTCTCGCCACCCACCTCGACCACGAAATCATCCGGCTCGAACTCCGAAGGCTGTACCTTCCCCAGCCGCGGCAGTTCGATCACGACCGACGCCTCCGCCACTTCGACCTCGTCCGTGAAGATCCGGTCCGGCGGCGGCTGCGCCTGAGCCGGCAGGGCAACGGCAGCAGCCGTGGTCAGAGCGATGGCTGCGACGCTTCGCACGAGAGCAACAGCCCGGTTGGCGCGTCCCCGCGCCAACCGCGAACCAGTCCGCGCGCCCGTCATCGGGCGCGCGGATGGCACTCCACGCGAAGGACGTTTTGTTCCACGATCCACCACAGAACACCGAGGCTATAGTCCCAGCGATGATGCGGCCGAACCTCCGGAGGCTCCGCTACCCGGAGAACCGAGGTCCTAGCCACGAGCCGCAAATGACGAAGGGAGCTAGAGAGTGGCCCATCACACCACGCGACGCGCGTTCCTGGGAACGGTCGGTGCGGCCGGCGGCGCGTCCGTCGCCTGCAGTTCAGGCCTCACGGGAGGCCCGCCGGCGCCTGCCTTGAGCCACGACCCGATTCCGCTCGACGTGCCGATCCCGGTCGAGGACATCCCGACGCCGGCGCTGCTCATCGATGTCGCCACGATGGAGCTGAACCTGGCGAAGATGGCGGCCCACGCCGAAGAGCAGGGCATTTCGCTTCGCCCCCACACCAAGACCCACAAGTGTCCCCTGCTCGCACGCCGCCAGATGGAGATGGGAGCGGTCGGCGTTTGCTGCGCCAAGGTCAGCGAAGCGGAGGTCATGGTCGAAGCCGGCATCGACGAGGTCCTGATCACCTCGCCCGTGGTGACCGACGACAAGATCGGGCGGGTCGTCGCCCTCTCGAAGAAGAGCTCCCATGTCGCCCTGGTGGTCGACAACCAGCCGGCCGCGGAACGGCTGAACGAGGCGGCCGCGGCCGGGGGCGTCACCCAGCGGGTGCTCATCGACCTCGATGTCGGTACGCGCCGCACCGGTATCGCGGTGGGCGAGCCCGCGCTCGATCTGGCACGGGCGATCGACGGCCTGCGCCACCTCGAGCTCCAGGGCCTCCAGGCCTACGCCGGGCACCTGATGCACGTCCACGGCCACGCCGAGCGGCAGGCCCGTTCACTGGCCGCGCTCGAAACCGCGGTCGAGACGAAGCGGCTGATCGAGGACGACGGCATAGAGCTCAGCGTGCTCACCGGCGGCGGCACGGGAACCTGGGACATCGACTCGGCAGTCGACGGCATGACCGACCTTCAGGTCGGCTCCTACCTGTTCATGGACGAGCAGTACCGGCAGATCGGCAGCCGCGACGGCGAGGTCTTCGACGACTTCGAGACTTCCCTCTTCGTGGTCGTCACCGCGATCAGCCAGCCGGTGCCCGAGATGATCACCACGGACGGCGGCTACAAGGCGTTCGCGTCGGACGCCGACCGGCCGCAGCTCGCCGACCTCGCCGGTGTGGTCTACGGCTGGGGCGGCGACGAACACGGCATGCTACGCATCGCCGACGCACCCCGGCCGCCGCAGCTCGGCGACCGGCTCTGGTGCGTCACCCCGCACTGCGACCCGACGGTCAACCTGTACGACGTCTACTACCCGGTGCGCGACGGCCGGGTCGAGGAACTGTGGCCGATCAGCGCCCGCGGCAAGTCGCAGTAGCCACTCGCCTGCCCGTCGTCGGCGTGATGGGTTCGGGCCTAGACCGTCACGAGGATCTGGCCGTGCCGCTCGGCCGCGCGATCGCGAGTGCCGGTTGGCACCTGCTGACCGGCGGCGGCGCCGGCACGATGACCGCGACCAGCCGCGCCTTCGCCGAGACGCCGGACCGCGCCGGCCTGTGCATCGGCGTCGTGCCGAGCGCGGAGGACGGCAACGGCTCGCCCGACGGTTACCCCAATCCCTGGGTCGAGGTGGCGATCCGGACCCACCTGCCGCTTTCCGGCGCGGCCGGAACGGGACCCGACTCGCGCAACCACATCAACGTCCTCTCCGCCGACGCCGTGGTCGCCCTCCCCGGCAGCGCCGGCACGCGGAGCGAGATCGCGCTGGCGCTCCGCTACGAGCGACCGCTCGCCCTCTACGACCGTCCGCCCGGCGACAGCGAACAGTCGACGGCCGCGGCCGCAGCCGGCGCGCTCGTGCTCACCGACCTGGCCGATCTGCTCGCCTGGCTGCACCGGACGCTCTGATTGCCGGTCCGGCGCCACCCACGCGTGGCGCGTGTAGCGGTTACCATCCCCCTCCCATGAACGGCGCGGTCCAGCAGATGATCGACCTGCTGCAGATGGAGCAGATGGAGCAGATCGAGGAGAACCTGTTCCGGGCGCAGAACGGACCGGGCAACCACGTCTTCGGCGGCCAGGTGTTAGGGCAGGCGATCGTCGCCGCATCGAAGACGGTCGAGAACCGCCACCTACACTCGATTCACGCCTACTTCCTGCGCCGCGGCGACCCGGAGCGCCCCATCCTGTTCGATGTCGACCGCATCCGGGACGGCAAGAGCTTCACCACCCGCCGCGTCGTCGGCATCCAGCACGGACAGGCGATCTTCAACATGTCGTCGTCCTTCCAGGTCGAGGAGGGCGGTCTGCAGCACCAGTCCGAAATGCCCGACGTGCCGCCGCCCGACGAGCTGGCCTCCGACGGCGACATCTACCGAAAGATGGCAAAGGACGACCCCTCCTACCGGCGGTTCGCCCACCGCTTCGACGTGATCGACAGCCGCCAGGTCGAGGGAATCCAGATTCTGCCGCGCGGCGACCGCCCGGCCACCGAGCCGCGCAAGAACACGTGGCTGCGCTGCCGCGAGCCGCTCCCGGACGACCGCATCATCCATGTCTCCTTCTTCGCCTACATGTCGGACCTGGACTTCATGGCGGTCTCCATGCAGCCGCACGGACCGTCGATGAAGGGTTACCGAGTACAGGGCGCGAGCCTCGACCACGCGCTCTGGTTCCACCGCCCGTTCCGCGCCGACGAATGGCTCCTGTTCAGCAAGGAAAGCCCAGTGGCCGCGCGCGGCCGGGGCTTCGTCCGCGGTCACGTCTTCAACCAGCAGGGCGAACTGGTGGCGTCGGCGACCCAGGAGTGCCTGATCCGGCTGCGCGAGCGGGAGCACAGCGTCGCGGGGTGAAGCGGAGCGACTTGACCGTTGTGGACCGGGCCTGAAGACTGCTCACATGGAACGAATCGACGCGATCGACTTCAAGACCCGCTGCCTGGCGATTCTTGAGCACGTGGCTGCAACCGGTGAGTCCGTAGTCATCCTGAAACGCGGCGAACCGGTAGTCGAACTCCGTCCCGCCGTCCGGCCCGGCGTCGCGTACCCGCAGTATGCGCTGAAGGGGACGGTGGTCGAGGTCGGCGACATCGTGGAGCCGGCTGTCCCCGCAAACCACTGGGAGAGCGCTCGCCACAGCCCTGCGCGACCACGGCGCCAGCAATGAAGTCGCCGACGCCAAGAGGTCGGACCACGGTGTGCCGTACTGCGTCGTTGGTACGATCCGGACGCCAGACGGTCGGCATGCGCGAACGAGGACGATCTGGCTCGTCGAGGAGGCGACCACCGCGCCCCGGCTCATCACCGCGTACCCGCTCCGGAGGGACCATGTTTGAAGAACATGACCGCGTCGTCCTTACAGGCGACCTCGGTGAAGGCAACCTGAAGACTGGAGACGTTGGGACGATAGTCCATGTCTACTCCGACCGGGCCGCCTTTGAGGTCGAGTTCGTGGCCCTGGACGGCCATAGCGCGGCCGTCGCCACGGTTCCGCGCTCCCAAGTCCGCCCGGTAGCGCCTACCGACCTCACCCACGCCCGCGAACTCAGCATGCAAGACCGAGCGACAGCGGCGCCTCACGGCGCGCGCGGGAGAATCTCGGCCGGCAGTTCCGCTCTGCGCTGAAACACGCGCCGGCGGCGGCACGGGAAACCAGCGACAGGGGTAGGCGGGCAACGGGCCGCTGCCCGCTGCCCGCCGGCAGGCCCGTCGCCGCCCCTACTCCGGCGCCGCGGTCTCGTGGACGATAACGTTCGAGGCCGTGTTGTAGCGCGTGTAGTTGTTGCCGCCCGACGCCGAGACCCCTTCGCCGACTCCCTTCACGGCGCACGCCGGCAGGCTGATCGTCACCCGCTGACCCAGGATCTCGGGTTCCACCAAGACCTTGTAAATGCCGCTGTCCCAGTACCCCAAATCCGTCACGGTGCCATTCGACACCTCGAAGTCCGACGCCTCAAGACCCTGCACCAACTCGGTCGTCATGGCGTCAACCAGGGGATCGGTGAAGAACAACTCCATCCGAAACCAACCGGCAGGATGCTCACCCTCAGCGTTCGTCCAATCCACCACCGCCAGTTCGGCGTTCAACTCCGCGCTGTCGCTGTTCGGTGCCTGCACCTGCAACTCCGGCGATGTCGCGAGTACGTCCTCGTCCCGGCGAATGCGCATCTGGACGGTCATGGCAAAGCCACGCCACAACCCGCTCTCACTGTATTGCGCGCACGTGCTGCCGCCGCCGCAGGGCGTGTACCGATCGCCGCTTCCTACTTCGCGCCAAGGCGAGAAGATCTCGAACGGCTCGTCCCAAAGCCACATTCGACGGGCCTCGATCACCACGTCGCGATCGAACGGGATCTCCATCCCCGATTCCCAACAGATGTCGAGTTCCTCTCCCGCTCTGTTCGGCCCCAGATGGCCGAGCCGTGCGTCACAGAGCCCGATCGGGTTGCTTGACACGTCGTCGTCGTCGATCTGAATCCAGGCCCTGGTGTACACGCTCCGGTCCTGTACAAGGAAGAACCACAGCTCCACCTCATCGTCGTTCTCGTCGTCATCATGGAAGGCCTTCCACCTGACAGTCTGAGGCGTGCCCCAGTTCGCGGCCGTGAACCGCAAGCTCAGCGGTCGCGGTGCGCTCAGCTTCGTACTTGACCTGTACATCCTGAGCGTCACGTTCTCAATCGGCTGAGCTGTCAGAGCCACGTCGATATGGGCGTAGCCCCCCTCCTCCACGCTCTGCGTCTCGGGTGTGACTGTGATTGCGATCTGCCCCTGGGCCGCACCTGCGGCAACAAGAGACACGGCCACCGAAAGGAGCATCGCCAGGAAAGCCGCTCGAACCGGTTTCCTTTCTGAAGTGATGTGTCGCCCTACAACCTCTGAATTACGCACTGTGACTCTCCTCGTTCAGAAGCAGTTCCGGCCACGGCTTCCGGCTAGGACCCCGCCCTGGTCTTGCACGGCAACGGCTCAAGACGGAATCAAGGGAATGGAAACAGGAGCGCGGCTCCGGTGCTCGGCAACTTCGATGAGGGCTCGACACGACCCCGGTGTGGGCGCTGCCTGTCATATGTACGGAATCCCGTGGTCTCGCCGAGTTATTCCTTCGATTACATTTTCTTGAACGTTCGAACGGCGGAACGCTCGGACGACCGGCCGGGACCGCGTGGTACCATCGCGCGCCGCGCTCAGGATGGAGGGTCGCAGGCCGAGGCCAAGGCTGGGTTCGAAGCCTGGACACCTCGCCCAGCCGTGCACGAAATGACCGACTCCGAATCGAACAGCAGCAGCGCGCTGATCGCCGATCTGCGCGCCGTTTTGGGCGAAGACGTCGTCCTCACCGGGGAGGCCGTCACGGCGCGGGCAGGCGACGGCTCGGGCACTGTGCCCTGCGCGGCCCGGGCGGTGCTTCGACCACGCACCACGGGGCAGGTCTCGGCGGCGCTGGCGGCCTGTCATCGCGCCCGACAGCCGGTGGTGCCGCAGGGCGGGCTGACCGGGCTCGTGGGCGGCGGTGTCGCCGGCGACCTGGAGGTGGCGATCACCCTCGAACGGATGACGGCGATCGAGGAGATCGACCCGGTGGGCCGGACGATGACGGTTCAGGCCGGCGCCGCGCTGCAGAGCATCCAGGAGGCGGCTGAAGCCGAGGGGCTGCTGTTCCCGCTCGACCTCGGCGCCCGCGGGTCGTGCACTATCGGCGGCAACGTGGCCACGAACGCCGGCGGCAACCGGGTCATCCGCTACGGCATGACCCGCGATTCCGTGCTCGGCCTGGAGGTCGTGCTGGCCGACGGCACGGTGCTGTCGAGCCTGAACAAGATGGTCAAGAACAACGCCGGCTACGACCTGAAGCACCTGTTCGTGGGCTCCGAGGGAACGCTCGGCATCGTCACCCGGGTCGTGCTGCGCCTTGAGCGGCGTCCTCGCAGCCACAACTGCGCACTGCTTGCCGTGCCGGGCTTCACCGAGGTCACCGGACTTCTCCGCAAGCTGGAGGAGGATGTCGGCGGTTCGATGAGCGCCTTCGAGGTCATGTGGCGCGAGTTCTACGAGCTGGTCACCGGCCCGCAGGCGAAGACGGCGCCGCCGATCCCGCACGGCGATCCCTTCTACGTGCTGGTCGAGTCGCTCGGAACACGCCCGGAGGAGGACGCGGTGCAGTTCGAGGAGGCGCTCGGAGACTGCATGGAGGCCGGCCTGATCGGCGACGCCGTGCTCGGCAAGTCAAAGGCGGAGCGGGACGAGATCTGGGCGCTGCGCGACGATGTGGAGCAGCTCAACCACCTGGCCCCGATCTTCACGTTCGACGTGAGCCTGCGCATCGCCGACATGGAGAGCTACGTCGCCGACATCAAGGCCGCGTTGACGGACAGGTGGCCGGACAGCCAGTGCGTCGTCTTCGGCCACCTCGGCGACGGCAACCTGCACGTCGTCGCCTCTGTCGGCGACGGTTCCCCGGAGGCGCGCGGCGCGGTCGAGGAGATCGTCTACGGGCACCTCGAGCCGATCGGTGGTTCGGTGTCGGCGGAGCACGGGATCGGCTTCGAAAAGCGCGCCCATCTCGGTCGGAGCCGTTCCGCCGAGGAGATCGAGCTCATGAAGGCGCTCAAGAGGACGCTCGACCCGAAGGGCATCCTCAACCCGGGGCGGGTGTTCGAGGCGGAGGGTGGTCCGGCGTCGGGTGCGCGCGCCGGCGCCAGCGTGCGGTTACCGGGGTAGGCAAGCCGGCGCGGAGAGCCGGATGCGGGCGGTCAGGCGTACTCGGGCGCGAGCTCGTCGCGCAGGCGCTTGAGCAGTTCCCGGGTCTTCACGACGCCAACGTCGGCGGCCATGCGGCCCTCGAATTCGATGCCGACCCAGCCGCGGTAGCCAGCGTCGAGCACGATGCGCATCATCTGCTCGTAGTCGATCGTCGTCTCGTTGCCCGCCTCGTCGAAGTCGTAGCTCTTCGCGCTGACGGCGCGGGCGTAGGGCATGAGCTCGGTCACTCCCTGGTATCTGTCGTACCACTCTTCGGGCTCGTAGGACGTCTTGAAGTTGCCGAAGTCGGGCAGGGTGCCGGCCCGCGGATGGTCGACCATCGCGATCGTGCCGGCGAGCCATTCGCCGTTGCTGGAGAGGTAGCCGTGATTCTCCACCAGGACGTCCACGTCGTGGCCGTCGGCGTACTCGCACAGGGCGCGTAGACCGTCAGAAGCCAGCTTCTGCTGTTCCTCGAACGACCCGGCGCTGGCGGCGTTGACGCGCACCGAGTGGCAGCCCAGGAAAGCCGCCGCCTCGACCCACTTGTGGTGGTTCTCGACCGACTGCGCGCGCGCCATGGCGTCCGGAGCGCCGATGTCGCCCTCCGCGTCGCACATGATCAGCAGGCTGGTTACGCCTTCGCCGTCGCAACGCGACTTGAGTTCGGCCAGGTACTCCTCGTCGCGGGCGCGGTCGAAGAAGAACGTGTTGACGTACTCGACCGCCTCGATCCCGTGGCTGCGGGCGCGCGCCGGGAAGTCCAGGTGATCGAGTTCGCCCTGGTAGAGCACGCTCGGGTCGTCCCGGAAGGAGCCGTCGGCCAACGCGTTCAGGCCCTGGCCAAACAGTTCGCGGTAGTAGGACCACTCGGCCAGGGAGATGCGGTACAGCGGGCCGGCGTCGGCAGTTGCGGCATCGGCTGCGGCGCTCTCCGCGTCCGGACCAGCGCCGTCCATGCAGCCGGTGGCGGCGGCGGCGCCCAGTACGGCGCCGGTTTGCAGAAAACGTCTGCGGTCCATCTTCACTGTGCGCACCTCCTGCTGGGAATCCGGGGAGTGTAGCGCGCCGCGAAACCTCGACGCCTCAACCTCGTAGTGCTGAGGCAGGAGGAGTGCAACTCGACATGGAAGTCTTCACAATCCTGCTGATCGGGGGCATCGCCCTTGCCGCGCTCGCCGCCTTCGCGGCCGTCGCCTTTGTCGTCAAGGTCGCGTTCAAGCTCGTTCTTCTGCCGTTCAAGGTCATCGGCTACATCGCCGGGGCGTTGCTGGCCGTCATCCTGATTCCGCTCGCGGTCATCGCACTCCCGGTGGCCATCGCCGTCGGCGTCGTGCTGCTCGTTGTCGGCTGCCTGGTGGCAGTCGTCTGCGCCGGCTTCGGCTTGCTGAGCGCCATCTTCTAGGCGACGCCGACGCACCCAGCTAGCGGACCAGGTGCCACTCGGTCTGCCGGCCGGCGAGGTAGTACACCTTGTCGCCGTCGTAGACCGCGCTCTGTTCAAGCTTGATCTGCACGTCCTGGCCGCCCCACATCTCGAGCTCGACTTTCACGTTGCCCTCGATCGCGTAGGCGGTGTCCGGGTAGAGCGGCCAGTCGCCGCGCACCGGCGTCGCTCCCTGGTTGTCCCACATGCCGATCGTCGGTCCGGGCGCGTGGCCGAAGACGCCGAGCGGATGGGTGTAGGTGCTGGAACGCAGGCCCTCGTCGGTGGCGAGCGCGATCGTCGCGGCGAGGATCTCGTTGCCGGTGCGGCCGGTTCGGTACTCGCCGGTGAGGACGTCCTGCCAGCGGTTGCCGGCGGCCAGTGCGCCCTGGAGCTCCGGCGGGGCCGCGTTCTCGCCGAGGCGCAGCACGTAGCCCATCTCCTGGGTGTCGGTGCAGAGCCCGATGTAGCAGATGCCGACATCCGTGTGCAGCACGTCGCCGCGGCGGATGACGAAGTCGCCGTCGCCGCCGCAGAAGGGCTCATCGGCGCCGCAGCCGCTGCCCTCATCCGATGCCCGGCGCTGGGCGTTCACGGAGGCCAGGAACCAGATGTCGAGGCCGAGATCCTCGAAACGCTGGGCGATGTACCAGACCACATCGTCGGTGGTCGTCGCGCCCGGGGTGATCACCCGCTCGGAAAACGCCTCCGCGATCACGCCTCGCGCCAACGAGACGATCTGGGGGTACGCCTCCAACTGGAGCGGGCTGCGGGTCTCGATCCAGCGCACGACGAATTCCTCGGCGCTCGTCACGCGTTCTTTCAGTTCCGGCGACAGGACCTCGAGCAGCCGTTCATGAAGCGCCGCCGAAAGACCGTCCGCCACCGGCCAGTGGCGCGACACGTTGACGCCGATCCGCTTCGGGTCGCGCTCCGCGATCACCTCGCCGAGCCCCTGCCACTGCGCGTCGAGGTCGCCGCCCTCCCAGGCCGATTCGTACAGGGCGCCGTAGGGGTAGCGGTTGACGGTCAGCAGCTCGACGCCGCCGTCGTCCGGCCCGCGGTCGAAGAAGACCAGCATCGTCGTGCGGCGGGCCGCGAACACCGGCCGGGGCACCAGGCTGAAGAACACCGGGTCCTCGTTGTACTCGCGGTTGATCACCAACCACATGTCGATCCCGGTCTCCCGCATCAGACGCGGCAACAGCGTGTCCAGGCGCTCCTCGAGCATGCGGTTGAACGGTTCGACCCGCTCCCGGTGCGGCAGCACGTGGCCTGGACCGTCGAGTACCCGGCCCTGCTCGAAATCGGCGCCCTGCGCGAACGCGGGCGTCCAGGCAAGGGCGAACAGACCGAGCGCGCCGGTCAGCGAGCGTGCAAGGGATCGCGTCATGCTTCCAGTACCTCGAGGTGGCCCGAGACGACCGCCGTCCGGGCCATCTCCAGCAGAGCGCAACGGACGCCGGCGTCCGCGTCGAGGGGCAGTTGGCTGCCGCCGATCAGGCGGCCGGCGAGCTCGACTCCGGCGTAGCGGGCGACGAGTTCCATGTCGACGCGGTTCTCATCCCCTCGATCCGCAGCTTCTCCTTCGCCATCTTCATCGTCGACATCAACGAGATCTTCACCCGCGTCGGTCGCTCCCGCTTCCAGGTCGTCGGCGCGGCCCGAAGCGGCAGCCAGGAAGACCCCTGTGACCTCTGCCGACTGCTGCGCTAGCAACAGGTGGGCGAGCCCGGCGCCGATGTCGAACTCCGCATCGCCCCAGCCGCAGCACTGCGGATCGATAACCCGGACGCCGCCGTCCGGCACGAGAAGCCAGTTGCCGGGGTGGAAGGCGCCGTGGACGAGGCACGGGCCGCCGCCGAGGTACCGACGGCCGAGATCGGCCACCGCGTCCCCGAAGACCGGGTCCGACCGTATCGCCATGGCCGCGGCCCCCAGGCCCTTCTCCAGATCGTCCAGCGAGGCAGGGTCGAGGCCGGGCCCCTCGGCGCCGGCCGACGACAGGCCGAACGGCGCCTCGAACACCTGCCGGTGATTCAGAGCTCTCATACCGGCGTTGACCAGCTCCGGATCCTCCAAACCAAACGTGCCGCGACAAAGAGCCCAAAGGAAGGAACCCAGGTCCTCCGCCGCCCTCTCACCGAGCGATCCCCCACGGTACAGGAAGGTCCGGTCAGAGAAATCGCGGAAGTCCTCCAGCAGCAGGAGCGACCGTGCCTCGTCGCCGCCGAGAAGCCGAGGCATGTGCACAGCCGCCCCGGGAATCCGGGCGACGCGGCGGTAGAAGTGAAGTTCCACCCGTCCACGATCCGCCGGCATCGGGACCGATTCGTCCCGCGCGAGCCACGGCAGAACCTGCTTCAGCACGGCGGTTCGCCAGCCGCCGCGCAGTTCCTGCAGCTCGACCCGCATCACGGTGCTCGAATCGCCGTCGAGAGCCCGGCAGGTCGTCACCTGCTCCTCGTCGCCAAGCCAGCCAACCGCGCCCATGACCAGGTCCACCCGGCCCGCCTGACTCGCCGCCAGCAGGGGAAAGTCGGGGTTCGCCTCCTCGAACTCCACCCGGCTGCTCATCGGCGCAAGCTATCACCGGGATAGCTCTCCCTACTGTTCCTCGGTCGACCTCGAACGAGATTCGGCCACACGCCGCGGCCCGTTGAGCCGCTTCTTCGGACCGCCTTGCGCAAGATAGTCCTTCCTGTACTGCGACGCACTGCAACCGAACTGTAGCTGGAAGGCACGCCGGAAGGTCCGTCCGCCGCGGAAACCAACGATCTTCCCAACCTGGTCTACAGTCATGTCGCTCTCTTGCAACAACTGAGCCGCTCGCTCCAGACGACGCCCGGTCAACCAGGACCGAAAGCTGCTCCCGACCCGCCGCCGGAAGTAGCGCGAGAAGCTCGAAGGCGTCATTGCAGCGATCACGGCTACTGCAGCCAGGGACAGGCCGTCCTCCAGATGATCGTCGACGTAGCTCCGTACGCGTCCCAGCCGCTCGTAGAACTCGAAGGGATCCGTCGCGCCGAGGTCGCCCTCAGCGTTGTCGCCATCGGCGCCGCTTTCGCCGCCCCTACCGGCGCCGCATTCGCTACAGCCATCGCCATCGCCCTTCCCGTTGCCTTCGGGTGACTCCTGGCGGTCAACCGGAGGAGCCGCAACAGCGATCGTCACATCCGTGGCCAGTTCAAGATCCACATACGTGAAGCCGTATCTCTCGATCGACCCCCGCGGTTTCACCGGTACCTTCCTGGTCCAGCCGGGCGCCCATTCCACGAACGTGTGGAACTCATTGTTCTCGCCGCACGGATCGACATGCGCAGGCAGATCCGCCAAGAAGTCGGCATCGTATCGTCGACCTACGAAAGTCGCGGGCAGGATCGTCGTGTCTACAGCGCACACCCAGGCCGAGATGCCTGCCTCAAGAACTGCCTTTGCGTGCAGGGGCGAGTGACTTCCCCAAAGAGGGAACTCAGGGACAAGCCCGGTGAACGCAAGCTGGTGCGAACGCCGGGCCCGATGAGCTGACGAGCATAGTTCGCCAAAGGCAACGAACTCGGCGCCGGCGCGTCGAAGGTCGTGGAGTTCTCGGCGCAGAACGAGTTCGTAGTCGGTTCTTGGTCCGCCCCAACCGAATCTCACCACGCGACACGGCAGGTCCACCGCTGCCGCCTGGAGCCTGATCAAGTCCTCGGGCACACCATGCGGCACCGCTCGACCGGTTTCACGATCGACCTGTGTGATCAAGCCACGCACACGCCACGCCGGATCGGACCGGAGCCGGTCCAGTGCCCATGCACTGTCCTTACCTCCCGACCACCACTGCCAAGCGCTTCTCTCGGATGCTGAACTCATACTCAGGAACAGCAACGGATCATAGAAAAATTCTTGTGCCATGACAACCAGATGTGGTGGCTCAATCGGGGGGGGCGTGGATGGGACCAAGGATCTGACGACGGTCGAGAACGGCTACCGGAGAGCGCGGAGAGGCGGTCGAGCGCGCTGCACGACCTGAAGCGCCCCAGTCCGCGCCCTCCGGTGCCGTAGTCCTCGCCTAGGTGCTCAGGACTCCTTCGCCTACCAGCGAAGGTTCGCCAAGAGCGCCGCCCGGAGAAGGGACGGCGTCGCGTCACTCCGCTCCACGCGAGCGGCTTCAGCTTCCAGGGCGAAGAATTCCCCGACCCTGAGCCGGGCGCCGGGCGGTAGGCCGAGGGCGCCGCGTTCTGCTGCTCCCACAACCTGGTGATCCCGCTCGACGCGGCGCCCAGAGTCGACCGCAGCCCGATGGACAGGCCACGGTCGCCGCCGCCCGGCTCGAACCGGAGCGAACCGCCCACGCCCCACTCGGAGAGCTCACTCGCCTGGTGGGCCAGCAGGGAGCGTCCCGTCAACTCGGCCGACAGGCCCCGCGCCGCGTTCTCCAACCGAAGACCCGCGCCGACTTCCAGGCCGCCGCCCGTCTCCGCATCGCCGTCGTCGTAACGGAGACCGAGCTCCACCGTCGGAGTCAGCACGACGCCGGAATCGAACTGCCACCGGCGTGCGCCCTCGATCATCAGCCGCAGACGGTTCACGTCCGTCGACAGTGCCGGAAGCGCTTCCGTCTCGTCCGATGTCGTGTGGACCAGCAACAGGTCGGTGCGAAGCGCCAGCCTGAAGCCCTCAGTCGCCGCGGACGGCCGCAGTTCCTGCCGCGCCCCGAAGGCGCCCAGGGTCATCCCGATATCCGTCTCAACCGAGCCCGGGTCGCCCTCGCCCAGAGTCATCGACCCGCTACCCCGGCCCAGAGCGCCCCACACCGACAGCCGGTCGTTGACCGCGACCCGCAGATAGGGCAGACCCGTGGTCAGTTCGCTCGAGAGGCTGCCCTCTCGCGCGTGCAAACCGCCGACACCGTTCCTGCGATAGTCGCCGTCGCCGCGGCTGTGGGATACCGCGACCCCGAACAGCGCGCGGCCACGCTCGATGTCCGCTCCGACCGTCCCGGTGACCACCTCGCCGTTGAGGCTGAGAGTGTCCTCGCCGCCATCGAAGCGCGTCGAGGCGCCACTGCCCCAAACGGACCAGCGGTGGTCGGCGGACACACCGCCTTCGACCGCGCCGGCGCCGGTCGTCCCGTTGCCACGGCCGGCGCCGTGGGTGTCCGGAGAGAACCGGAACGAACTCCGCGCCAGCACATCGCCGACACTCATCCGGCCCGATCCGTACCTGCCGGACTGTGTATCCAGAAGGCCGCCGCCTGGCACGGCCAGGCCGACGGCGCCGCCCGCCGCCTGACCGATGCTGCCAAGCCCGGTGACCGGCGCCGCGGCCGAACCTGCCGCGCCGTGCTCCGGGCCGCTACCCGAAACATCGACCCGGTGGCCGGCGACCACGACCTGGGAACCCGATCCGAGCCGACCCGTGAGCCGATCCTGCAACGCGTCCACGGCGTTGCTCGCTGCCGTGCGGCCGAACCGCGCCAGCCATTCCTCGGCCGGCGCCGAGTCGCCATCGTCCTCGATGGTTCCAGTAGCCGCAACTTCGGAATCTCCATCGAGCACTGCGTTCGTGGCGCCGCTGAGCACAAGACGGAAGGTCTCGGACTCCTCGTGCAGCAGGTCTTCGATCAGAGGCACTTCGAGCCTGACGCTCGTCGCCCCCCCACCCAGGACCAGCTCGCCACTCACCTCGACGTAATCGATGCCCGGCTGCGCCGTTTCGGCCTCAGTCGCCCAACGCACCGTCGCCGGCAAGGCGCTCTCGCCGCTGAGCGAGACCGTGAAGCCGATCTCGCCCGCCGACTCGGGCGCCGACGCGTCGGCGATCCGGATCACCGGCGCCGCGTCGTCGTTCTCGATCACGCCCGTGGCCGATGACGCTCCGACTTCGAGCTCCGCGTTCTTCGGCCGACTCAGGCTGACCGTGAACGTCTCGTTCTCCTCGAGAATAGCGTCGTCGCGCAATGGAATCACGATCGCGCCGCCCGTTAAGCCCGGATCGAGGGTCAGGACGCCGCTCACTGTCGCGTAGTCCTGATCCGCGGTCGCCGTGCCGGGCGAGGTGCTCCAAGCCGCCTCCACCGGCATCGTAGTCCGCCCTTGGAGGGTGACCACAAACACGAGGTTTCCCCGGCTCTCCGGCGCGGCGGCGCCGGTGATCGAAAGCACCGGCGCCCCGTCGTTGTCCCTGACCAGTACCGTCGCCGAAACCGCGCTGCCCAGGGTGTAGCCGTTGCCGTTCAGCAGCGTGGTCGCAATCTCCCTGTCCGGCTCGTCCACCGAGTCGTCGATCGTCCGCACGGTCAGGGTGGTCTCATCCGCGCCGGCAGGGAAGAGCGCCGATGTCGGCGGTTCGCTGCCTGGCATCGGCGCCGTCGCCGACACTTCCAGCGAAACCGTGAGTGGTTCGGCAGTGGCGCCCGTACGTCTCAAGGTGAACGCCGCCTCGGCGCCCTCGACGACGGGACTCTTCACCGCCTGAACCGTCACTTCCGGCAACGCCAGGATCGTCTTTGCGCGGGCGACGTTCGAAGGCGGACCGACACCCGCGGCGTTCAGGGCACAGGCCCGGTAGTACCGGGTCGTTCCTGCCGTCAGGTCGCGGTCACTCAACGTCGTCCGTGTCGAGTCAGTGTCGTCTACCAGCACTGACCATTCCGATTCGCCGTCCGACGACCATTCGATTCGGTAGCCGGTGACCGCCGAATTCGCGGCTTCGCTCGGCGCATTCCAGCGCAGGTCGATCGCCGCCGATCCGTCAGCGGTCGCCTCAAGATCGGTAGGCGCAGCGGGAAGCCCAGCAGCGAGAAGCCCATCGTTGTCGACGATCGTGAACTCGACCGGCTCGGGGAAGGTCACCCCAAGCGGGCCGCCTGCCTCTTCATCCGTGTGGATCAGGAGCACTTCTCGAGGCTCCGCCAACGAATCGTCGATGATGGCCAGTGCGGCAACGTCGGCGGTCGCCTTGTGCCGCTGCTCGACCGCGTCGAAGGTCCAGTCCCCAACCTGGAACTGACCGACAACGCCGACCGGGGCGTAGTCCTCGTAAGCCGTGGCGGAAACTCCTTGCGAATCCACCCGGAACTTCAAGGCTACCAGCGGCGCGTCGCTGCCTTCGGTCATCGCCGTGACCCGCACGGTGACCGTGCCGGCGTCTTCACGCACTTCGGTCACCGCGTCACCGTTGGCGTCGACGACCTCGGTTGTCAACTGAACCAGGACCGTACTGTCGTCGTCCTGGACCAGCACCAAGTCAAAACCGTTCCTGCCGACCTCGTAGGCAGCGTCCTCTGCCCCCAGTACGGTCGCCAGGATCGAACTGTTCCTTTCGTCCAGGTTGTCCTGATCGGTCGCCACCATCAGCTCCGTCTGCGTCTCCGTCGCGGCAAACACGACGGAAGCCGGCGGCGTGCCGCTGATCATGGCGCCGGACTCGACGACTTCCACCGAGACGGTCAGCTCCTCCGACGCTGTCCCGGTGCGGGTCAGCGTGAACGACGCCGTCGTTCCTTCGGTGATCGGCGACGGGCCGGCGACGATCGTCACCTCCGGCAGCCCAGGCGCCGGAGGATCGCTCGGGGGAGGATCGACCGGCAATGGCTGATCGTCGTCGCTCACCGTCACGGCAGCCGAGGCCACGGAACCAATCACGTAACCGGCGTCCGGCCCAGCGATCAGCGTCACCGAGATCTCGCTGTCCGCTTCCTCGATCGAATCGTCGATCGTCGGGACTGTCAACGTCGTCCGCGACTCCCCCGCGTCGAAGACAGCCGAGGTCGGAGCGACTCCATCGATCATCGAACCCGTTTCCGACACGTCCAGCGACAACGTCACCGACGACAACGTGTCGCCAGTCCGGCTCAGAGTGAAGGTCACTTCCGAGCCCTCGACGACCGATGTCGTCTCCGCAGCGATCGTCACCTCCGGCAGCTCAGGCGCCGGAGGATCGGTCGGGGGAGGATCGACCGGGGGAGGATCGACCGGCGGCCGGAGCGGTTTTACATGGCTGACCTTCGAAGGCGGACCGATGCCCGCCGAGTTGATGGCAAGGACCCGGAGGTAGCGGGCTCTCTCCATGTGCAGAAAGCGGCCACTGAACGTCGTCTGTGTCGAGTTCGTGTTCTCCACCAGAACCGACCAGTCAAATTCGCCGTGCGCCAACCACTCGATCCGATAGCCGGTGATCGCGCCGCCTCCATCGTCCGTAGGCGTCGCCCAGGACAGGTCGATCTGAAAATCGCCGCTCGCACGCGCTTCGAAATCCTTCGGAGGACCGGGAACGGTGACGATCGGCCGCGGCTGATCGTCGTCGCGCACCGTCACGATGGCCGAGGACCCGGAACCAATCACGTAACCGGCGTCCGGCCCAGCGATCAGCGTCACCGAGATCTCGCTGTCCGGTTCGTCGATCGAATCGTCGATCGTCGGGACTGTCAACGTCGTCCGCGATTCCCCCGCGTCGAAGACAGCCGAGGTCGGAGCGACTCCATCGATCATCGAACCCGTTTCCGACACGTCCAGCGACAACGCCACCGACGACAACGTGTCGCCAGTCCGGCTCAGAGTGAAGGTCGCTTCCGAGCCCTCGACGACCGATGTCGTCTCCGCAGCGATCGTCACCTCCGGCAGCTCAGGCAGCTCAGGCGCCGGAGGATCGTTCGGGGGAGGATCGCTCGCCGGAGGATCGCTCGGGGGAGGATCGACCGGCGGCCGGAGCGGTTTTACATGGCTGACCTTCGAAGGCGGACCGATGCCCGCCGAGTTGATGGCAAGGACCCGGATGTAGCGGGCTCTCCCCAGGTGCAGAAGGCGGCCACTGAACGTCGTCTGTGTCGAGTTCGTGTTCTCCACCAGAACCGACCAGTCAAATTCGCCGTCCGGCAACCACTCGATCCGATAGCCGGTGATCGCGCCGCCTCCATCGTCCGTAGGCGCCGCCCCGGACAGGTCGATCTGAAAATCGCCGCTCGCGCGCGCTTCGAGATCCCTCGGAGGACCGGGAACGGTGACGGTCGGCCGCGGTTCGTTGTCATCCCTCACCGTCTCCTCTGCCCGCACTTGGGTCAGGCCGACGAGACTGAGCAGAGCAAGCAGCGCTGACAGCCGCAGTACCCGCAAGCCGCAGCGAAGAGGGTTCCTCCAGCGACGGTGCAAGCTACCGAGTCGCGGAGTGGATGTGGCGGGATCGTTCCGCCTCTCTTTCACAAGACCACTTGTGAATCTTCCAAGCAAACTGTGGTCGGAAACCCCAACGGGGGCATTACTATGGTTCATTTCTTCTGTCTCCGTGCGTACGAGTCCCCACCGTTTGCGCGAACGCAAACGCCGGTTACTCAGCGTGATTTTGTTCGCCGAAACCCCAGTCGAGCGTTGAACAGCCGCGACTGAGTCCAGCGGGTGGTTACGAAATCCAGAAAGTGGCACGGCGTGTTGAGCCGCCATCGGTCTGGCGCCGGGGTGGCTGGCTTCTTGCCGGCGCACCCCCTCCAAGGCGAGGCGCATCCTCTTCCATCGTCTTCGAAGCCGTCAAGGTGGCCGCCAGCGGCCACTTGCCTCATCAGAATGGAACCTGGCCGCTGCTCAGAACGGCCGGAAGCGAGGCCCGGAGTCGACGCCCCGTTGTGCTCCCCAGGACCCGAAAACCCTTGTGTTTGCTGTCTGTTTCGGCCACTCAGGGCATGCGTCGCCAGGGCGCCCGCCCCACTCGGATCCACCGGTTCCAGCGTGCTGAACGGACCCAAGGCGGCCCTCTCCCGTGACAATCAGCGGCCGGCAGCGGAAATCCAACGGCCAAGAGTGGACTCGCAATAGCCGGACATAACACGACTCGGCCGGGCATACAGGTGACACCGGGCGCCCTTGGTGACCGATCTATCGGTCACGGGACGGTCGACTGCTCGCCCTGACGAGGCCGCAGCGTCAGGCGGACCACGGAAGCTGGCGCCTGGAAGACGCCGTAGAATGCAGGCCATGATCGACGCCGAAGCTGCGAGAGCACCCGTCCTTCGGATCGCCATGTGGTCCGGGCCGCGCAGTATCTCGACGGCCATGCTGCGCGCCTGGGGAAACCGCGACGACACCTTCGTCTGCGACGAGCCCCTGTACGCGAACTACCTCGTGGACCACGGCCACGACCATCCCGGCCGGGATGACATCCTCGCCCACCACGACAGCGACCTGGAGCGGGTCACGAAGTGGCTGACCGAGGACGCGCCAGAAGACCAGCCGATCTTCTACCAGAAGCACATGGCGCATCACCTGCTGCCCGGTGACCGGTCCTGGGTAAGCCGGCTGACGAATGTCTTCCTGATCCGCGACCCGGCCGAGATGCTGACCTCGCTGATCAGGATCCTCCCGCAGCCCACGCTGCCCGACACCGGTCTGCCCCAGCAGCGGGAGCTGTTCGAGCTGGAGTGCGAGCGGCTCGGCGCCCCCCCTGCAGTGATCGACTCGGCCGACGTGCTGCGAAACCCGCGTGCGGGTCTCGAAAGCCTGTGCCGCGCGGTCGGCGCCGAGTTCGACAAGGCGATGCTGAGTTGGCCGCCTGGCCGCCGCGACACGGACGGGATCTGGGCGCCGCACTGGTACGACGCGGTCGAGAAGAGCACCGGCTTCGCTCCCTACCGTCCCAAGAACGAACCGGTGCCCGACTTCCTGAACGACGTTCTCAACGAGTGCCAGCGCCACTACGATCACCTCGCCGCTCACCGGCTCGTCTTCTGATCAACCGACCTGCCGACCCACGGACCCAACCATGCTGCAAAAGGCCGACCCCAACGGCGAGCTGATCCACGGCGGTTTCCAGGGGTGGTTCCCAACCGCCCGTAGCCAGGGGTGGCTCCTCGGACTGCTCCTCCTCTGGTCGTTGGCGGTTCGTATCTTCTTCAGTTGGCCGGATCCGACGATGAACCGGTACTGGGACGAGCGCTACAACGCCGGCAACGTCGCCGTCGTCCTCGCCTACGACCAGTGGCGTCCGTGGCGGACTCACTACCCGAGCCTGTCGTACCTGCCGCATGCGGCCACGCTCAAGATCTACGAAACCGCCCGCGCACTGCCCTGGCTCTCCTCCGCCCCGAAGACGTTCGGTATCGCGCCCGACGAACGGCCGTTTCTGAGGCCAGTCGCCGTCAGGGTCTGCCGCATCATCCAGGCCGTGCTGGGCACCGCCTCGCTGCTGGTCGTGTTCCTGATCGGTAGGCAGTTGTTCGGCGCCTGGGTCGGACTGGGCGCGACCTTCCTGCTGGCGGTCACACCCTGGCATTTCACTCTGTCCGGATTCTTCAAGCCGGACATCATGCTCGTCCTGACATCTCTCCTGGCGCTCTACGCCATGCTTCAGGTCAGGCGTACCGAGAGCCTGCGGGGCTACGCGGTCGCGGGCGCATTGGTCGGCGCCACCGTAGCGGCAAAGTGGAATGGCGCCTCACTCGCACTGCCGCTGCTGGTGACGATCGCACTGGGCGGCGTCGGGAACCTCGGCCTGCTGCTGCGTCGCACCGCGGCGGCGGCCGCGGCGGGCGCCGCCGTCCTGCTGGCGCTCAACCCCTGGCTTGTGCTGGCGCCCGAACTCTACGAACGCCACCTCGGTTCGACCGTGAGCCACTACCAGGAGCGGCTGGCCCAGGCAGGCGCGGGGCTCTTCGATCAGCCGCTGAACCTCGCAACCAGCCTCGCCGGGAGCATCTACTTCAGCCCCGTGCTCGGCGTCTGCACTCTGTTGGGCATGGGCTGGATACTCGCCGTCGCTCTCCGCGGCTGGAGAAGACCCGGCAACAGGCTCCGCGGAGCACGCGGCAGCGCCACCATCGCAGACGCCTGCATCCTGCTCACCTTCTTCGGCGGCTACGTCGCGGCGCTGTGGATCGTCACCCGGTTCCCGAAACCGCCCAACTGGCTGATCGTCGCGCCGATAGCCGCCCTGGCCGGCGCCTGGTTCATCGGCCTCTTGCTCAACGCGGCCCGGTCGAACCTCGCCGGCTGGCCGCGGGGAGCGGTGCTGGCCGTAGCGGCCGTCGTGGTGGCTCTCGCTGCGATGGACAAGGTCCGCAACGTCTCCACAACCGTCTACGACGTGAACGTGCCTCTGACCACCGCCGAGGCGGCGCGGGTTGCGGGCGAGAAGAAGCCGCTTCGCGGTCGCACGTTCATCAGCGAGCTACCGCTCGGCCACCAGGCCTTCGACCCCAGAATCTGGAACGCAGACTACGTGTCCACGCTGATTCGAACCGACAGCATCGCCTCCGAATCGAAGTTGGAACGGGAGCAGGCCGACATTCTGCTCTTCCATGCCTCACGGCTCGATCCCGGTGGGGACGCCCTTTACCGCGACCTGACCGGGGCCGAACGCGGCGTTCACGTGCAGCGCTTTGAGCCCAGACCGTTCCATCTGCGTGGGGATCCGGTGGTACTGGTACAGCAGCACTTCGCCCGGTTCGGTCCGCCGGAACTCCTGCCGTTCTTTGTCGCCGGCGACGGTGTGTACGACGTGGACCTGGCCGGACTCCGCGGCGCCGAGGGTCCGGAAGGGTCATCCCTGTCACTTGAGATAGCGATTCGGACTCCCTTCGGAGACACGACGGAAGTGGCGCTCGACGTCGACGGCGCCCGTCTCCCCTGCCGGCACACTCAGAAGGGCCGGAACCGGCGCCGTTGCCTGACACCCCGCCTCCAGCCGCCGCCGCTTTCGGTCCGTGTGTCGGTGCAACCGCCACGCGAGGTCATCGAGGTCACCGCCTTCCGCTGGCGGCAGCCCACCTGATCGGCAGCGGCCGGTCCCTGCTCTTGCCGTTCTGCCGGTTCTGTGCAACCATGCCTCTGCTGCATTGCAGCAAGCAGTGCAGCAAACCGCCCCTGACCCTCCCAGATCCGCCGTCTTCTGGAGATCCCGATGGCCCCGGAACTGAATCGCTTCCTCAGCCCCCTCGACGCCGGCTTCCTCTACGTGGAGCGCCCCAACGAGACCATGCACATCGGTGGCTGCATGGTCTACGAAGGCGAGTTCTCGAGAGAACACATGATCGAACAGGTCGGCGCCCGCATGCACCTGCTGCCCCGGTACCGGCAGCGCGTGGTGTTCCCGCCGTTCGTCGTCTCCCATCCGCTGTGGGTCGACGACCCGGACTTCGATATCGAGAATCACATCGACGAGGTCTGGCTACCGGCGGACAGCAACGAGCAGGTGCTCGGCCGCGTGGCCGCGGAGGCCTACAGCGGCATGCTCGACCGTAACCGTCCGCTGTGGAAGGGGATCGTGCTGCGCGGCATTCCGGGACACACCGCCGTGGTCTGGAAGATCCACCACGCGATGGTCGACGGCGTCTCCGGCGTCGATCTGACCATGGTGCTGAGCGACTTCTCGCCGACCGACGAGCTGCCGACGCCGCCGGCCGAGCCCTGGTCCCCGCCGCCTCTGCCTGATCCCTTGAGTCTGCTCCAGGAAGCGATGCAGCATCGTTTCGGCGAACTGAACCAGACCTGGACGGAAGCCGCCTTCGACGCCCTGCGGCCCAGCTTGATGGCGGAACGCACCCGCGAGATGCTGTCGGCCAGCAGCGCCTCCTTGCCGGTCAGCGCCACCCCGGCGCCGCGTACGGTCTTCAACCGGCCGGTCGGGGGCGACCGCGGCTTCGCCTGGGCCCAATTCGCGTTCCCGACGATGCGCGCGGTCAAGTCGGCCCTGGGCGGAACCGTGAACGATGTCGTGCTCACCATGCTCGCCGGAGGCCTCGGCCGCTACCTGCGAGCCCGCGGCCAGAACACCGCGGGGCTCGAACTCCGCGCCATGTGCCCGGTCAGCATGAGGCAGTCGGACGAACGCGGACAGCTCGGCAATCTGGTCTCGAACATGATCGCCCCGCTATTCGTAGGCGTCGAGGATCCGGTCGAGCGCCTGGGCAGGGAACGCGACGCGATGAACAAGCTGAAGGAAGCCGGACAGGCCAAGGCCTTCTACCAGTTGAGCCAGTTCGGCGTCCGCGTGCCGCCCCTGATGGCGGCCATGGGCGCGGCGCTGCCGTTCTCACAGACGCTGTTCAACACCGTGTCGACGAACGTGCCCGGCCCGATGATTCCCCTCTACTTCGGACAGCACAAACTGGTCGACTGGCTGCCGCTCGGTATCGTGTCGAACAACATCGGCCTGTTCGTCGCCATCCTGACCTACAACCAGCGCCTCACACTCGGCATCACCGTGGACTCGAAGCTGATTCCCGATCCGTGGTTCCTCACCGAGTGCCTGGAGGCGTCCTACGCCGAACTGCGGCAGGCTGCCGGCATCGAGGACGACGACGCAACGGGAGCGCGCTGCTTCGCCGCCCTCGACCAGTTCGAAGCGGCGGGTCCGGGCGCCGCAACGCCGGCCGCGACCGCCGAGACAGCCGCTATCGCGGAGACGGCCGACCTTCCCACGTCCGACACCGCAGCGGAAGCGGACGACCGCCTCCAGGGAGTCGCATAGTGCGGGGTGTCGTCCGGTGACATCGGCGCCACGCCGTCCGACCAACCCGATCTGGAGCGTCAATCCGCGCCTGCTGCGGGATACCGTTCCGGCCGCCCTGCCGCTGTGGCGGGAGGCCTTCGCGATCGCGGAGTTCTCCCTCCTTCCCTTGACGCCGATCTACCACGGCTTCGGCGTACCCCGGGGCGACGGCGCCGCGGTCGTCGTCGTGCCCGGTTTCACCGCCACCGACGGCTACCTGGCGCCGATGCGCGGCTGGCTCAACCGCATCGGCTACCGGCCCTACGCCTCCGGCATCGGTCACAACGCGAACTGCCTGGAGCGCCTGGGACAGCGATTGACTGCAACCCTCGAGACCGCGGCCGCGGAAACCGGCCGCCGCGTACACGTCGTCGGCCACAGCCTGGGCGGCGTGCTTTGCCGCGGTGTTACGTCTTTGCGTCCCGACCTGGTTGCCTCGGTCACCACGATGGGGACGCCGATCCGAGGGGTCCGCTCCCACCCTCTCGTCATGCGGTTGGCGGAGGTCGTACGGCGTCGCGTAGTCAAACAGGACGGAGGCCGGAACCCCGGGTGCTTCTCGGGCGACTGCCGGTGCGACTTCGTGCGCGCGGTTCAGGGCGTCTTCCCGGAGGAGATCCCGCAACTCGCGATCTACACGCGGCGTGACGGCGTCGTCGCCTGGCGCTACACGCGCCTCCACGATCCCGCAAAGAACGCGGCGGTTCCAGGCACCCACAGCGGGCTCGCCGCCAACCCGCTGGCCTACCGTCACCTCGCGCGCTTCCTGAACCGCCATCCCGCGGCAGGCGAGTCCACACCATGACGACCGCCAACGAACCGCTGGCGGCGGACCGCGCGTTCCTCTGGAACCTGGAGCGCCGGCGCCCCGGATTGCACATCGCCGGCCTGGCACGGATCGAAGGCGGGATCGAACGCCGGGAAGTCCTGCAACAGGTGCGGCGCCTTCGCAGGCTGCCCCGGTTCGGACTCCGGGTGGAGACATCGCCCTTCGGCGCCCCACGGTGGCGCTCGGCGCCCTTCGAGCCCGAACAGCACGTCCACCTCGCGGCCCAGGCCGATCCTGCCTCCGCACTCGACGCCGCTCTCGGAAAGGCGCTCGATCCGAAGCGACCGCTCTGGGAAGCTCACCTCCTGCCCGCCTACCATGACGGCGGAGACGCGCTGCTCCTCAAGACGCATCTCACCGCGGTCGACGGCCTGGGCACGAACGATCTCTTCCAGGTCCTGTTCGACAGCAGCGCGAGGGGCGCGGACGAGGATCCGCCAGAACCGACCGCGAACGGCAACGGCGGCAACGACGCGTTCCGATCCGGAGTCGACCCCGGCAGGCGAATGGCCGAGTGGGTCGAGAACTGGGCGGGTGCCGGACAGGACCTGGTCGAGGGCGCCGTGCAACTCGCGTCCGACGAAGTGCGTTCCGCGCTGTTGACCCTGAACGAAGTGATGCCCGGCGCGGCGCTGCCACCCCTGCCTCTGCCGTTCAACCGAGCCGCAGCAGGACGCCGGCGCCTGATCCGCTCCGAACTCTCCTACGCCGACATCCGCACGATCCGCAGCCGGTTGGGCGGCGCGCTCTCGGATGTCGTCCTGGCCGTGGTGGGCGGCGCTCTCGATCGCTATCTCACCGCTCGCGGGATTCCGACCGCCGGCCGCAGCCTGAAGATCGCCCTGGCGACCGACATCAAGGGTCGTGACGGCAGCCGACGCAGCCTGTTGCCGATCGAAGTTCCGTTGGGCGTGGGCGCCGCGCATCGATTGCGCGCCGTTCATCAGCTCGCCCGCCTGTTGCGCGCGGCCCACGTTCCGGAGGCGCTGTCGCGCCTGATGCGCACGCAGCGCGTTGCCGGTCCGCTGACGGCGGCCGTCGCCGCCATCACGTCACGGATCCGGCCGCCGTTCCACCTCACCGTGGCCAACGCGACCGGCCCCCAGATCCCCAAGTACCTGGCCGGCCGACCGGTCATCGGCTATACACCGTCCTGGCCGGTCGGCCTCGGCCAGGGCCTCTCCTGTGCGTTCTTCGCCTACAACCAACTGCTGCACGTGGGCCTCACCGCGGACGAACGAGCCTGTCCAGACGCCGCCATGCTGCCCGACCTGCTCCTGGAGTCGCTCGACGAACTCCGCGAAGCAGCCGGCAGCGCCCCGCGCCGACCGGTTCGCAATGCCCCGATTGCGCCGCAACCGCACGCAGATCAGACCTTGGAGACATAGATGAACCGTCCCGCCATTCCCAAACAGGTGCTCGACTACCAGAAGCAGGTGCTCAAGTTCCAGCAGTCCGCGTTCGAGAACGGCTACAACGCGATCGTCGCGCTGCAGGAACGGCAGCTCGAACTCGCCGACCGGATGATCGGCCAGGTTCCGAACCTGCCCGACGAAGCGCGCGCCCTGATGCAGACCTGGCGCGACGCCGCTGAGGAGGGTCAGCGCCAGTTCAAGAACACGGTGGACGGCTCCTTCGCCGCCGTCACCAACTATCTCGACCAACTCGAGGAAGGCGCTCCGGCCGAGAAGCCCGCAGGCGATACGGAGGCAAGCGAGTGAACAACATGTCGAACGACTACCCGCGCACAGTCCACCTCAAGGGCAAGCCCTTCGAGTTCCGGCTCCTCGGCCACGAGGACAGAGACGAAATGCTGGCCTTCGCACGCGCCCTGCCGGAAGAGGATCTCCGGTTCCTGCGCGTCGACCTGACCGACCCCAAGGTCGTCGACCACTGGATCGAAGGCGCAAGCTCAGGTCTCCGCCTTGCCGTGCTCGCCCACCTCGACGGCCGGCTTGTGGGCTACGGCAGCCTGAACCGCCGCGAGTCGTCGTGGATGCGGCACCTGGGCGAGATCCGGATCATGGTGCTGCCGGAAGTCCGGCAGGCCGGTCTCGGAGGCCACCTGGCCCACGACGTCTTCCAGCTCGCCCAACAGATCGGGCTGACCAAGATCGTCGCCCAGATGGCCCGCGAGCAGCGCGGCGCCCGCCAGATGTTCCACAAACTGGGCTTCTCGATCGAGGCCCTGCTCGCGGATTGGGTGATCGATCCCGACGACGCCACCCACGACTTGATCCTGATGTCCTACGACGTGACGGGACTCGAGGCGGGCGCGGGAGCGTAGCGGGTACGCTATCCGCCGGCCAGGGCAGCGCCGATGGCCGAAGGGAGCGCTGGGCATGACGATCGCTTCGGCAACCACCTCCGTGGCCCTAGCCAAGGTGGGCGTTTTCAGTTGCCACAAATGGGACGTTCGGTTGCCGTTGACACGGCCAGCGACCTGAATTGACGCGTCACAAGGTCTCCTGACGGCTCTGCGAGGAAGGGCTCCCAAGCCCCATCCGCCGACCGGCGTGCGCCGTTGTGAGGCGCTCTTGACACCAACAAGGGTCGTACCAACCGGCCATTGCGACCCAGCGGTGCTTGGACACCAGTCGAAGGCGCGTTCAGGCTCACTCCGCGAAGCCGGGACTTGGACCCGCGACACCGCCCTTGGCCCACTCAGAATGGGCGAACCGCGGGCACGCTCAACAAGGGCCGGAGGTTGAGCACGCTCCGAGGTGGCTCACTTCCCGAGCGTTGGGTGGCTCAGTTTCCGAGCGATGCCTCCAGCTGGGAGGGATACCGGAGGGCGGGTGTGGAGCCGGCGCTTCAATGAGGCCGGAGCGCGAACGCCCCGGAAAGGCGAAATGGAGCTGGTGCAACTCGGCAGCCGCCACCGCTTCAATGAGGCCGGGGCGCGAACGCCCCGGAAAGCCGACGCGCTCCGGTCGCGTCTGATCCTGGCCTGCCTGCTTCAATGAGGCCGGGGCGCGAACGCCCCGGAAAGCCGACCAGGACGGCGATGGGCGCGTATCGCCGCGGCTTCAATGAGGCCCGGGCGCGAACGCCCCGGAAAGTGGCGCAGGATCGCACGGGCCACATGTGCTCCCCTGGCTTCAATGAGGCCGGGGCGCGAACGCCCCGGAAAGTGGCGCAGGATCGCACGGGCCACATGTGCTCCCCTGGCTTCAATGAGGCCGGGGCGCGAACGCCCCGGAAAGTCTCTGCTGGCGTGCCCTACTACGTGGTGCCCGTCAAGCTTCAATGAGGCCGGGGCGCGAACGCCCCGGAAAGGCGCCGCCGGGCAGATGCACTCGCGAGCTGGCGCCGGGCGCTTCAATGAGGCCGGGGCGCGAACGCCCCGGAAAGCATGGCCGCCTTGAGCACGGCAGCCAGGTCGTCCACGCTTCAATGAGGCCGGGGCGCGAACGCCCCGGAAAGACAGCTCCTCGTCCGCGTCGGCGCCGTAGGAATCGAGCTTCAATGAGGCCGGGGCGCGAACGCCCCGGAAAGTCTCTGCTGGCGTGCCCTACTACGTGGTGCCCGTCAAGCTTCAATGAGGCCGGGGCGCGAACGCCCCGGAAAGGCGCCGCCGGGCAGATGCACTCGCGAGCTGGCGCCGGGCGCTTCAATGAGGCCGGGGCGCGAACGCCCCGGAAAGCTGGTGCTGGACGCGGTCCGCGGGCTGGCGGCCGCGGCTTCAATGAGGCCGGGGCGCGAACGCCCCGGAAAGCGAGCGCGCCAAGCTCGACGGACGGCCGCCGGCCCGGGCTTCAATGAGGCCGGGGCGCGAACGCCCCGGAAAGACGCCCCGGAAAGTGTCCCGGTACGCGGGCCCGCTTGCTTCAATGAGGCCGGGGCGCGAACGCCCCGGAAAGATTTCCGGCGGCTCGGGCGGTCCGGATGTTCGCGTTGCTTCAATGAGGCCGGGGCGCGAACGCCCCGGAAAGATAGCTTCAGGATCTGAGCATTCAAAGTACAAGAGGCGCTTCAATGAGGCCGGGGCGCGAACGCCCCGGAAAGCAAACGTCACGGCAACAGCCTCTCTCACTACGCGGGGGCTTCAATGAGGCCGGGGCGCGAACGCCCCGGAAAGCCGGAGCGGAACGTCTCGCCATCTACGGTGCGACGGGAGGTGCTTCAATGAGGCCGGGGCGCGAACGCCCCGGAAAGTCCCGCCCAGACGCAGGCTCTGATCCAGACACTCGCGCTTCAATGAGGCCGGGGCGCGAACGCCCCGGAAAGCTGCTGGGCGTGCGGCACGCGGTGCAGCTCGAGCAGGCTTCAATGAGGCCGGGGCGCGAACGCCCCGGAAAGTCGCCACGATGTCTGATCCGCGCCTGAGCGACCACTTGCTTCAATGAGGCCGGGGCGCGAACGCCCCGGAAAGACGGCACCGCCGCCGCGATCCGCCGCGCGCTTGAAGGCTTCAATGAGGCCGGGGCGCGAACGCCCCGGAAAGCCGTCCGCCGCGTGGAGATGGAGAGCTGGATCCAGGAGCTTCAATGAGGCCGGGGCGCGAACGCCCCGGAAAGCGAGCTCACATTCCAGCTGGACACCAAAAAAGTCGACGCTTCAATGAGGCCGGGGCGCGAACGCCCCGGAAAGAGCCGACGCCGCGGAGTTCGTCTGCCGCACGCGGGGGCTTCAATGAGGCCGGGGCGCGAACGCCCCGGAAAGCCGCTGGGCAAGCACGGCCGGAACGCCAGCGACCAGGAGCTTCAATGAGGCCGGGGCGCGAACGCCCCGGAAAGGGGCCGTGACGGCCGCCATGTGACGCTGCAGGAGCTGCTTCAATGAGGCCGGGGCGCGAACGCCCCGGAAAGGGCATGATCACGCGCGCCTTCTGGACGTGCCTCACACCGCTTCAATGAGGCCGGGGCGCGAACGCCCCGGAAAGCAGGACACGTCAGAGGTTCGCCTTTGTGACGACGCCGCTTCAATGAGGCCGGGGCGCGAACGCCCCGGAAAGCGACTCGGAGAGTTTGGATTCGGTTGCGGACGGCGAGCTTCAATGAGGCCGGGGCGCGAACGCCCCGGAAAGACGACGCGGCGGTCGACGCCGCCCTGGCCGGCCTGGACGAGCTTCAATGAGGCCGGGGCGCGAACGCCCCGGAAAGGAGGCAGTGAGATCCCAGCGCGCCAGCGTCTCACGCTCGCTTCAATGAGGCCGGGGCGCGAACGCCCCGGAAAGTCGCCGCGCGTGCTCCGCTCCCGGGGCCGGCCGGGGACGCTTCAATGAGGCCGGGGCGCGAACGCCCCGGAAAGCGACGCTCAGCGCGATCCGTCGGGCAAAGTCGAAACCGCTTCAATGAGGCCGGGGCGCGAACGCCCCGGAAAGGTGGTCACGCCCCAGGCTACCGAGACCCCGGTCTTGCTTCAATGAGGCCGGGGCGCGAACGCCCCGGAAAGAAGAACCAGGCGTAGGGCCATGTGGCCGATGCCTCGCTTCAATGAGGCCGGGGCGCGAACGCCCCGGAAAGACAGCGGCAGCTCTGGTTCGACGAGCTGTAGAGGCGGCTTCAATGAGGCCGGGGCGCGAACGCCCCGGAAAGTCGTCGGGCCCGGCCTGGGCCTTCGCGACGCGCGCCGCGCTTCAATGAGGCCGGGGCGCGAACGCCCCGGAAAGCTCGCAGACGACCGGCGCGAAGAGGTGGGGCCAGGCGCTTCAATGAGGCCGGGGCGCGAACGCCCCGGAAAGTCACGTCCCCAGATCGCCTCGGCGACAGAAAATCCATAGCTTCAATGAGGCCGGGGCGCGAACGCCCCGGAAAGTCGCCCGTGGCGTCCTCGACCGCCACACCGTCGATGCTTCAATGAGGCCGGGGCGCGAACGCCCCGGAAAGGCGCCACTTCGAGCTAGGCCGATGGCCTTTCAGCAGGCTTCAATGAGGCCGGGGCGCGAACGCCCCGGAAAGTCTGGACTCGGCGCCCGTTCTATCTGGTCGCGGCCGCGCTTCAATGAGGCCGGGGCGCGAACGCCCCGGAAAGCGCCCGTACATGGCTGAGACGGTGACGGGGATGCAGCTTCAATGAGGCCGGGGCGCGAACGCCCCGGAAAGATGGCGCCGACCGCCGGAGCCTGTTCAGCGGTCCTGTGCTTCAATGAGGCCGGGGCGCGAACGCCCCGGAAAGCTCGACTTCGCCTGGGCCGGCGCAACGGTCGAGTGGCTTCAATGAGGCCGGGGCGCGAACGCCCCGGAAAGCAGTTGGGCCGGCGTGATCCCGGCTTCGTCTTGGAGCTTCAATGAGGCCGGGGCGCGAACGCCCCGGAAAGGAATCACCGAGGCGCAGACGATCGCGGCCGCGACTCGCTTCAATGAGGCCGGGGCGCGAACGCCCCGGAAAGATATAGCTTCAGGATCTGAGCATCGCTTCGGCTTCTGCTTCAATGAGGCCGGGGCGCGAACGCCCCGGAAAGGCCCCGGTGACGGCGTCCCACGTGACCACCAGCGTCGCTTCAATGAGGCCGGGGCGCGAACGCCCCGGAAAGGGAGATCCGGAAGTTGGCTGCCGGCGACCTGTCGTCGCGGCTTCAATGAGGCCGGGGCGCGAACGCCCCGGAAAGCCCGCAGCACCTTCGGGGACGTGGCCTTCGCCACGGTGCTTCAATGAGGCCGGGGCGCGAACGCCCCGGAAAGCGGAGCAGGACTCTCATGTCCGCGCCTCGCCGGCTGCAGCTTCAATGAGGCCGGGGCGCGAACGCCCCGGAAAGCGCGGATCGGTGGGCCGGCGCGCAAGCGCCCGCCGGCGCTTCAATGAGGCCGGGGCGCGAACGCCCCGGAAAGCCAGGCGAACAGAGCAAATCGGTGACTGCCAATCTCCAGCTTCAATGAGGCCGGGGCGCGAACGCCCCGGAAAGAAACGTCACGGCAAGAGCCGCTCTCACGACGCGGGGGCTTCAATGAGGCCGGGGCGCGAACGCCCCGGAAAGTTGCCGGCGGCGCCACCCTCAGCACTGACCGCGTAGCTTCAATGAGGCCGGGGCGCGAACGCCCCGGAAAGGCTCCACCTGGTGGCCGGCCGGTCGCCATCGCAACTGCTTCAATGAGGCCGGGGCGCGAACGCCCCGGAAAGGTGGGTATGCCAGAACGGGTCGTCGTGGGCGAAAACGCTTCAATGAGGCCGGGGCGCGAACGCCCCGGAAAGACGGCCGTGTCGATCGCCTCTACAAGAGCCGAAAGCGTGCTTCAATGAGGCCGGGGCGCGAACGCCCCGGAAAGTGCCCGGGATGCCGCCCAGGCCCGCACGCCGGTCCGTGCTTCAATGAGGCCGGGGCGCGAACGCCCCGGAAAGGCATCGGAACGTCTCGCCATCGACGGTGCGCCTGGAGGTGCTTCAATGAGGCCGGGGCGCGAACGCCCCGGAAAGGGCCGCGGTGGCCGCCGGCGAGCGCGCCGAGATCCGCGCTTCAATGAGGCCGGGGCGCGAACGCCCCGGAAAGAGGGTCTCCGTAAGTGACTGAGCTGTCTACACTCCATTCCCGTTCCGCGAGCGCTGCCATCCGACTCGCGGCAACGGTCACAAGTCGACCTGATCGCTTCAGATCGGCCAGCCAGAAGTCTTCTGTTGTCAATGACCTGCCCTGATTCGAAACGTGCCTGGGTTCTTCCGCGTGCAGGAGCGCTCGCTTGAGCATCGGCAGCGACGACGCACCACGATATGCGCGAGCGTTCAGATGATCGTAGCAGCCCTCTCAGGCTTCTCGTAGGACTTGCCGAGGCTCTCGACGCGGAGGTCAACCTGCTCGGCCGGCCCCAAGTCGAGGATCAGGACGTGGTCCTCCGCAGGCCGGATCAGGACGTCGAGCCGTGCTGTCATTTCGGCCCTGCGTCTGGCCGTCAATCTGCATTGGAAGACGGAAAGCTGCAACCATCGCCCGTAGCCCTTCATCGCCCTGAAGACCCGGCGCCACCGTTTGGAGTCCGCGATGTCGTACGTCACGACGTACAGCCTTTCCTTGGCCATCCGCCATTCACCTCGGAAGATAGTGCGGATACTCCCGTATCTCGCCTTGGAGGAACCTCGTCAGCAGTCTCGCTTGAACTTCGATCAGCCGCCGCATCGTGACTCTGTAGCCGAACACCGGGTGGGTTGTCTCCTGTTCAAGACGGCGCTCGAACGCCGCAATGAACGCTCGGCGTCCTGCGGGCTTTAGGGCACAGGCATTCCCGTTCCAGACGAAGTGGGCAGGACGAACCTCGCCGTTATTGATCACTTGCACGACACTGGAGTCCGCCACGATCGGACGAAACGGCTCCATCAAGTCCAGCGCCAGGGCCGGGCGGCCGTGGCGGGGCCGATGGTAGAAGCCAAGGTACGGATCCAGACCAACCGAAGAGGCCACGTTCGTGAAGGTGCGTGTGAGAAGTGCGTACGCAAGAGACAGCATGGCGTTCACTGGATCTGTCGGTGGCCTCCGATTCCGCGTCGCGAACGAGAACTGCTCCACCTCTGCACCGGCTGAGGACGCCAGCATGCGGTCGAAGAAGCGGAAGTAGATAGCCGCGGCCTCCCCTTCGAAGCCGAGAAGCTGCTGTGTATTGACGGCCGTCTCCGCCTCCACAGCGATTCGCTTCAGGCGACCCAAGGCGCGGTCCTTCCCCGGTCCCTCGCCCTTCGCTGCACGCCAGTTGCGACGCAGTAGGGTCCGTGAGTTCCTCACCTTGGCCCTGACCAGGCCCCGAGCGAGGTCAAGACAGCGCCGTCCATCGAATGCCGCCCTGAACTGGGCCTCTCGAACCGTCACATTGCGATGACCCGTTCCCACGGTATGACCCACGAACCAACCGCCGGTCGTGAACCACGACACCGGGATCTCCGCCTGCATCAGCGCATGGAGCGCCGGCGTCGTGACCGACGCCGGGCCATAGATCCCTACGTCCGACACTTCAACAAGCGGCACTTCCGTCTTCTCGCCCTCCACGTCCACCACCAGTCGTTCGCCACTCTTGCGCAGCCTCGCTCGCGGCGTCTGCACGTAGAGTGGTCGCGACGCCTCGTCGGAGGGGTTGAGCGGCCTCGGCGGCCCACCGCTATCGAACAGATTCGTCTCGTCCGGGAGGCAGATTCCAGCAAGCGAACAACGTGGGCACTTGGGACTGTCCCGCAACGGCGACGGTCGACGCCCGGCCGTCGCGGCGGACCGAAGTCCTGAAATCGCATCCAGGGTTCTCGCGCGAAGCTGGTCATCCAGTACTACCGGGACTCTCTCGCGGGAACCGACATACCAGAGGGCGCCCTGCTCCACCCGGTAGCCGTTGTCTTCAAGGATCATCGCCTGCGCGCAGACCTGAACCCGTTCCGGCTCGTAAGCTCCAGCCGCGACATGGGGCCTCTTGCCCTTCTTGAAGTCGACCGGCATCGCGACGCCGTCTTCCAGGTCCACCACGTCCATCTTGGCGATGATCCCCAAACGCTGCGAGGACATGGTGACTCCGCGCGCGCGCCGCACTTCGTCATCCGCGTCTTCAGGTGCCGGTAGCCGCCCGCCTCCGGCATCCACGCGCTGATGCGACCTACGCCCCTCAGCCGTGTCCCCGCTGTCCGCCCACTCGCCCTCCACCCACTCCAGATAGGCGAGCCGCGGGCAGTAGACCCATTCGTTGACCATTCGCACCGGCACGAGTTCCTCCCCCCGACCGGCTGCGGACGGCGGGAGATTCAGGAGGAGTTGGGATTCGCGGGACATTTCTGTTGGGCCGAATGGCCGGTGAAGTGTGCCCGCCACCGGCACTTGGCGCTTGCTTTCCTAGTCTCGTCAGAGAACGATGAAACCGGTGGGGTGGACATGATTGACTACGATCGCCCCAGAGGGGTGCTGGCCATGAACGATACCGGGAACGATCGCGTCGGCGCGACGATGAACCCGCCACATCCAGGCGAGCTCATCCGGGAGAGCATGGACGAGGTCGGCTGGAACGCGACCGAGACGGCGGCCCGCCTGGGCTGCGAACGCGGAACGCTCTCGCGTTTGCTCAACGGCAGGGCGTGTGTGTCCGCCAAGATGGCACTGGCACTTGAAGCCATCGGCTGGGGCACTGATGTTCACTGGATGCGGATGCAAGCGAGCTACGATCTTGCAAAGGCGCACCGGCAGCGGAACGGTGCTGAGGGCGAGTGGCCGAAGATCCCTGATTCGCTCGTGCCGGTCCGGCATGAAGGAGGTTGACCACGAAGGTGCCGACGGTCGGAACGCTTCGTCACTCCATCCGAGGCGGTGTGGCAGAAAAAAGACCAAGGCCGAAGTGACTCCCGAAGCCAAGCGCCAATGGGCCTTGAACCAAGCCAGGAAAGACGATATCGAGGAAGGTGCCTGCCGTGTCGCGCTGGGCTTCCCGGCCGCGCGAGCGGAAGCGGCGGAAGTGCAGCGTACGGCGTCTACGACTTCCAACCATGATCTCAGGCAACCGACGGACGTCGACATCCGCTGCACCAACACCGCGCCGGCTCAGCACCCGCCGCACTTCACCCGCGTAGCCCGACTTCTTCAGGTGCCCGGCTGCGAGGAACGGCGTCACGCTTCGCCATCTGGCCGCGGCGCCGAAGATGGCGCTGCCCTCCGCGAAGTCGGATGGGCGGCCAAAGCCCTCCAGCGCCAGCCTCCACTCCTTCACGCTACACGGTTCGTCGCCCGCTTCCCCACGGCGCTGTGTCGGCGACAGCCACAAGCGGGTGATGCGATCCAGCTTCCTTTGGATCTCGTCGTTCATTCCGCCTGCGATGTAGACCGACACGTGGTCGATCCAGCCATCCCCATCCGCGTCTTCCGGTAGCCAGAACGCGTGGACATGTTCGGGATCCCTGAGCGGCCTCCCATGGCCGTCGCGGCCTGAAACCTGCCACGGCGCCCGCGGCAACCAGCGGCCCAACATGTCATCCTTGTCCCAACCGAACTTGGAGAGAGCTGCCCGGCGCATCAACTCGCCGATCCTGACCGCATCCTCAACACGGGGGCGTGGGCGCCCGGCCAAAAGGAATCGCGCTACGGTCGGCTGGCCGTGCTTGGTTCGCGATGCTCCGCGCACTGCGAACCCGCGGGCCGCGACCCCAGGCGCAGTTCGCGGTCCGCGCGCATAGATGACTTCGCGGGAGGCGGGCGGTCGGCTCCAGCCACAATCCTGATAGTCCGCCGTGTCGAGCATCAATGCATCCACTACACGTTCGGGCAGAGTATTCGCCTGCCGCCTCTTGCTTTGCACCTTCTTCGTGAGAGCACGTTCGAAGCGCCGCTCCGTCCACTCTTCTCTGGACTGGCGCAGTATCTGACCCCTCAAGTTCTCCAAGAGCCGGCGCCGCTCTGCGGAGTACTCGCTTGGGCTCAGCGGTGCGAGTGCCCGCACGAGATCTCCCTCGAGACTGAAACCCCTTCCTTCCGCGCCTAGCGGCTTGCAGTTCGCTTGGGCCGCCCAACCCGAGAGCGCCTCGCACTCGGCCCAACTCTCTGCCCGCCCCAGATAACCCACGGCGCTCGCCAGATCTTCGGCAAGTGCGAACAAGTTGGAAGCGAGCGTCACATCCGGCCAAGCCGCAACCAGAATCGCACCCCGAGGCAGTCGAAGAAAGGCATCGAACACCAAGGTCGTCCTCGGGCGCCCCTTGTCCAGCCCTCCAGACGGCATGTAGTGCCGCGTGTGGCTGTGAATCGCCCCTTCCGGCAGGGTGTACTCGGGCGGCGACTCCGCAAGGGCATCGACCAACCGAGCCAAGTCGTCCTCCGACCATTGCGTGCGGTCCCCTTTGCGCCACCAGGTTGCGACTAGTGTGCGGAGCAAGCGCCAGGGCTCCGGCGGCCAGGCAACGTCGGCTTCGTTGACGTTCCGGCCCCAAGGCGTCGCGTGGTAACGACCGGCGGGAAACCGGAAGGAGAGTGCGAACATCGGCCTACTTCTCGTACGTGACGGTGACAACGCGGCGCTCGCAGAATAGCCCTCGGAACCCCACGGCCTCGATCAACCCAGGAAGTTCGCTCTCCACTGCGGCGAGCTCAGGCAACACGAACTCCCGCGGTCGCGTCACCGTGACGGCAGTCACATCGAGATCGCAGGCGGTCCGGAATCGCAGGCCTTCTCTCAGGAACTTCTGGATCTTGAAGAGCGCGAGTATGACCAACAGTCGCACCACATCTTCACCCAAGCCGAACGCGTGAATCTGCCGAAGGTCCAGGTTGAAGAAAGCAATGATCTTCTCTGCAACCCACTCGTCCCGAGCGAAGGGGACGTTGCCCTCGCCCTCCCTCAGACTTGGATCAACACGACTGAACTTCACGCCACCGCTTGCCGCAACTGCCGCCTGCTCAGCCTCCACAAACGCCGAGAGTGTTCGAGGAAGCCGGATCACGCCAGCGATTTCCTCCAAGAACACACCGTGGATCAGGGAGTTGGCGTCAAACTTCAGCAACGCCGGCACGAGCTGCCGTCGAACATCAAAGGGCCTGCCCTTCTCGTAACCGATCTCGTCCTGAATTGTCTCGAATCCCTTGGCCCTGGCGATGTACTCAGAGTTGATCCTGTGCGCTTCAAGCACCGAGTTCGTAAGCGGCCGACCTTCCCGGTCGACCACCCTCACGACAGGCAGCCCCCGCAGCGGCTCGACCCAATCGTCGGCCACTTCATCCCAGCAGACGGCCTCCAGGCGGTTCGCCATCGACTGGGCGCTCTCGACAAGGACGGTGCGGCCACTCCCGTCGGGCGAGTCGTACACCGCATGGCCAAGATTGGGGAAGCCGGTGGGCTGGAATCTGGCACCCTGCACCGGCCTCAGCGACGCCTCGATCAGCAGACGCGGTTCGTTTTCGAGAGCAGAAAGGTCACACGGCATGCGGTTCATCCTCCAAGTCGTTTCCAATTGTCACGTTGTCATTTTCGGGCAGCGTCCCCGGATAGGCGCGCCGGATGAGCTGCGTCAACGCCCCATCGCCAATCGGGATCAACAGCGCAGCGGCAAGGCGGTCGGCTGCGACGCCGGCACCCGCCCGACCGACATCAAGCGCTGCGTGGCGCCCGCTTGAGCGCGCGGGGTCGAAAGGCGTCGTCATCCCGGACGCTCGGGCTCGGGCCATCGCGAGTCCGACCGCTGCACCAGTGACCCGGCCGTCACAGCGGTTGGCACCGGCTCGCAAGCGAGCGACCAAACCGGGCGGCACCGACATCCGCGCCGTCCCTGCCAGCGCGCCAACAGCCTGCAGCGTTCTGTCCGGCGAGAACACCGGCTTGAGGGCTGCGTAGGCGAAAGGAACAGGTCGCCGATGGGCTTGCCCGCCGCTTGACGTCCAATGCGCCGGTCGCGCCCACACGAGGCCAGCCACCAGCGCCGCGCACCGCGCATCGTCGAAATCGCCGGCGAGAAACGCGGCAACGTCGGCAAGCCGCGCCGGAGTGGCGGCTGCAAGCGGCTTGTCTTCCAGTCCGCGGATCGAGGCCTCGAGTAGGCGCCGCTCAAGCACTGCGATCATGTTCGGCACAAGTGGACCGCTTCCCCAGACGACCGAGCGTGGGGCGTCTGTACCAGACCAACCTCGGCGGACTCCAAGCCGACCTCGGTAGAAGAAGCGCTCCTCGTCAAGCGGCGAAAAGTGAGCGGCCATCGGCGGTGCGGGGCGTCTCGTCCCGATCGCACCAACTGTCCCATCCAGTGCCTTTTCCACCGCAAGCGATTCCGGTTCCGTCATTCCCTCGACCTTCAACTCTGAACCAGGGCGTGCATCCAATGGTGGCAACCCGACAGTAGCGAGAGCAGCGGCGATGCGAAACTCCGCGCTCCCGTCGTCCGCTTGTAGAACCCAAGCACCCGATAGCACCGGTGGCGGCGCAGGAACCGCTTGCCTACCCTTGGGACTCAGAGACAGCCAGTCACTTACTCGACCCAGCGCTACCACCGCCCTTTCGACCGCCGCCGCTGTCGCCGCCGACGCCGTAAGCTCAAAAAGAGCATCCTCCAGCCGCTTGACCGCACGACGGGCCGCGGAAGGCTGGTCCCCGCGGGCAATGCGACGCACCCGAGTCAGCCAACCTGCCTGGTCGAGATCGGCGATGAGCGATGTGGCCGGCGAAGGCGCAGCCGGTCGACGGCCGATCGGCGTCGCTAAGTACGACTTGCCCGAACGCATCAAGAACCCATAGCGCTCAAACTCGCTGAATCCCCGGCTGACGCCGAGGCTGGCGGCTGCCCGCGCGAAGTCGAGGCCGTCCCTTGCCGTTCTCGCGTTCAAGACCGCACGGCCTTCTCCCAGCAGGGACTCAATCTCTACAGAACGGGCCGGTCGATTCCAGAGCGGCGCCCAGAACTCGGCTCGCGCATCGCTCTCGTCCGCAGCTTCGACACCTCCCCACCCCGCTCCTATTGTTCGAACGGTGAACGGGAAGCTCGCGCCCGAGCGAGTCGTGGCAGCCGACGCGCCGACAGCGAATGAACGCTCGTGCCGTCGCGTCGCAGCACCAGCGAACATTACGGATCCTTCGAGCGTGAGAACGTAATCCCACGCGTTCACTTCACTGCCAGACGTGTACCCAGTCGTCCCGTTGGGGCCGCCGGCAGCACCAGGCGAAAACTGCCCCACCGCTGCCGATGACAGTCCTGCCACGGGCACCCCGAAGAGGCTGCCTGCCAGAAGCTCTTCAGAGTCATCCGCCGGACAGCCAGTTGCGGCATCGAACACGCCTGTAGGCCTCTTTTGCGAAACGAGACGGCGCGCGAAGTTGTTCGTGAAGTCCAATCGCCCATCGTTCCCCCCGGTTCCGAGCAGTTCCGGGTAGGCAATGCCACGTCCAGACAAGGCGAGAACCGCGTCAAGCCAGCGAAGGGCCATCTCCGGCAGCCGTGATCTGAGGGCTGCTACAAGGTGAAGCTTGGCGGCGCCCTGGGGTCTCTGGCTGAGAGCGAAATCGGCGATCATGCTTGACGAGCAGCGGATGGCCGACGAAATGGGGGCGAATCGTTCCGCGACCTCATTCGCGCTCAGGGGGCCGAACCCATCCCTGTTGTCACCAGGATAGAAGCCGCTACCGCCGTTCCAAGGCGCAACAATCGGGCTCGGCGCATAGTCGTGGAGAAGGAACTTCAGAAGCCTGTCGCGGTTGAGCGCCGTCCTTAGGCAGAACCGCTCATTCTCCCACCAGCCCCGAGCCTGCGGATCGGCAGCCCCACCGGAAACGTGGTTGTCCGCCGACGAGATCAAACGCAGCACGCCGAGGGCCTTCAGGTAGGACGCCAAGGGCGTCGTAGCGCAACCGCCCAACACCAACAACTCGCCCCTCATCGACTGCACCCCTCCCGCTCCTTCGCCGAGGCGCGCCAGTCAGCGATTCGGAGGATGGCCTCCAACCAAGCGAGCCGAAAGGGGCCGAGCTGTGCCAGCAACTCGTGGGTTCGTTCAGTCCAACTCTCGTGGGAGACATCGTCCCAACCAAGTTCCATGATGGAAAGAGACAGCCTGCCCCCATTCCAGCGCTCGCCGGCACCGAGGTCAACCGGCGGAAGTTCGTCGCCATCCCAAACGCCACGGGCGAAGCGCGCATCCGCGCGTTCCGGGGCGCTCGGTGGCGACTCTCGGGGCAAGGCGCGCAGCTTGAGCCGCACTTTGCCGTGATGAGCGGCAATAAGGTAGGCAACCAGATCAGCGCCTCGCGCCCAGCCTCTGTGAGCGAGAAACGCCAGCGCCGATGCGAGTTCGTGGCGAAAGTAGCTTCGGCCATGCCGTGCAGACCCAGCGGTTTTCGCCAAGAGCACGTCGGAGGCAACAACCGCGCCGCCCAAACCTCGACGCATCGTGTCCTGGAACACCTCGTGCGCCTTGCCGACATCGTGCCAGCGGGCCGCGCGCGCAATGACGCCTTTGGTCTCGGCGTCCACCCCGAGACCCTCGCACAGTGCGCCCGCCTCCTCCGCAACGTGGCGGGTGTGATCGGCGAGAGATACGACAGCGTCGGTCGAGCTCAGTGGATCCTCGTCGTGCCCCTCAGAGTCCGCCGCAGACATGCGGGCCAGACGCTCCGCCGAACCAGTGGCCGTATCCGCGCCGCCGACATCAACAACCTGACCAGGAACATGCTTCGAACTTCCGGTAAACCCCACCGTCTCGCAGTAACCGCCCGCCTTCCGATCAGCGAGCAAGACCAACCCAGGCCACACTGCATCCCTGAACGGCGCCCACCCTGCGGGCACATCATTCCTCCCACCCTCACCGCGCCGCCACTGGGGGTCGCGTGAGAAGACAAGCGGCGCTCCTTTGCCCAGTCTCTTGAGCCAATCCCGCGCAGCGCCAATCGGCACCGCGCACAATTCCTCCCGTCCAGGGCTCGGCGGCTCGTCGCCCGGTACCGGGAAGTCGCGCCAGAAGACCTGGACATCCGTATCCTCGGCGTCGCGGATGTAGTGCGATACATCGACATCGAAGCCGGTCAGGTCGGGGTCAGTATCGAAAAGATCGTCGAGGTCCTTGCGACGAATGACCTGAAGCGTCGGCTCGACGTGGTCGGGTGCGGGGAGGTGCACGGGCGCCACGTCCGTCAGCGTGGAGAGCCGTTGTCGTGCGGCCTCTAGCTCGTCGGACCCATAAGGAAGCGCCAACTTGGCGGCGTCCCTATCCGAAGCCACGCCACCAGCAGTCGCCTGCAGCAGGTCGATCCAGCGAACGTCGGCGCCCTCGGAGATCTCCGCGTAGCGGTTTGCGCGTCCGAAGCGCTGGACCATCGATGACCACGGAGCGATCTCGGTGAACAGGACCGCCGCAGAGACATCGACTCCCGCTTCTACCGCCTGAGTCGCTACGACGATGCGGTCAGTTCCATTCTCCTTCTTCGCAACCTTCTCCATCTCGCGTCGGCGGTCCGCCGGACGGAAACGTGAATGGACCAGCGCCAAGGTCGGCGTCGTTCCGCCCGTCTTCGAGAATCTCCTCTTGATGGCATCGTGCAGCGCCTGTGCGCGGTCCACCCGATTGACGATCGCGAGCGTCATCCTTCCCGGCTGATGCGCGCTGACGACCTCTTCAGCAAGTTCCAGGATGTAGTTCTTGATGCCCGTCTTGTTCGCTGACGTCGGCGTGGCGCGCGCGACCCTCAGCCCCTTGGAAGCCCGTGCCAGCCGTTCAAGTCTGTGGTCCCCATCTGCGCATGGATCCACGCGAACCACTTGTTCGGGCGGCGGAGCCGGGTGATCCACAGTCTTCAACCATGCCGGATCCACCGTGGCCGAGATCCAGAGGCTGCGACACGGACGTCCAAGCGGCCGACCCGCCGCTGCGGCTCGATCCGCCTCACCCTTACGGAACGCTTCAAGCTGCGCGGACGTCGCACGACCGGCGCTCATGAGCTGGACCTCATCGAAGACCCACTGGACATCCTCGTGAAGAAGAGCGAATTCCACCGGCCAAAGAGCGCGCGACGAGGCGTAGCCACGCATGAGCGCCCTGCTCAGGAGCATGTCCTGGGTGCCCACCAGGACCGACGGCCTCTCCGGAGAGTCCATCCAATGCCGGGAATCGACACCGCCCATCAGTACGAAGACGTCCTCAGGCCCGGGCATGTGACCTTGGTCGTTCAGGCCGGCTGCCGCCAGTCTGTCGAACCAACCCTCCACCGCCTCAGCCGTCTGCTCGACGAGCGTCCGCATCGGAAGGCACCAGATCAGCCGCAGCGGCGTCTTCACCGGATCGGCAAACCGCCTTGCCGCCCAGGCCAGCGTCACCGCGGCGGTCTTCCCTGATCCGGTTGGCGCGATAAGCACTCTCGGCCAAACGCCCCCCGCCAGCCTTCGCTGGTAGTCAAACGGTTCCCTTCCCTCGCCGACTGCCGTCGAGAACAGTCTGCAGAACAGCGAATCACGTGCTTCCCGGTTCACTGCACCAGCCTAGAGGCACGGTGGAGGAGTTTCCACGGAGCCAAGACGCGCACCGGGCCGCGTCGGCGTAGTCGCGCAACTACGCCGCTGGCGACCATGACCATCTCCTCGTCGCCGGACCGGATCTCCGGTGGCGAACAGATGGGGCAAAGCGGTAGCTGGCACTCATCCGGCGTGTCAATTGCCTCGGCGCGTCGTCGATTCAGGTCGGCAAGGCATTCGTCGCAGATCACCACGCCGAGACAACCGTAGCTGGATGGTCCGCCGCAGTCCGGGCACGGTGGCGAGGCGTCGCGGCTTTGGCCGTCACAGGATGGTGTGCAGCCGCCGCTCACTCGCAGTCCAGCCCTGATCCGATCAAGGCCGCTCCCACCAAGGCGGCCGCCAGACAGACCGGACAGCCGCCGGCGATGCCGCCGCAACGGTCCGTGGGGGTCGGCGGCGGTTGAGGGCTCGGACGGGCGGCGATCCACCTGCTGCGGTCCGGCGGCGCGGCCGAGGAACAGAGGCCCACCAAGAAGACGGCGAGAACGATCACGAGAATGGCGACAAGCACGAGGTAACCCTAGCGCCTCTCAGTCTCAGAACCTGACATTCCCAGAATCGCAGTTCCCTCGTACTGCCCCGCCGCCAACTCCAGCCGCTCCCGCACCAACTCCACCAACTCCGGCGGTTCCGCCACCTCCACGTCCGGACCGTACCGGAGGATCTCGCCCAACAGCTCGTCGACTTCCGAGTACGGCACGGTCAACTCGAGGCGCCCGTCCGGCAGACGTTGCGTCTCCTGCTGTCCATGCCAGCGCTCGTCCGCGACCCACCGGGCCCGCTCCGCCACGAAGCGCAGGCGCGCCCGCCCTCGCACTGGGCCGCTGAACAGGCCGTAGCCGGCACCGAAGGTCTCGCTAAGTTCCTCGGTGGAAACGTCGCGGGCGGGCTGGTCGAGTACTTCGGTGGACGTCATCCGGTCGAGCGCGAACGTCCGCAGCGACTGCCGATCCTCGTCCCAGCAGTCGAGGTACCACTGGTCGCGGTAGTACACGAGCCGCTGGGGCGCCGTGGTGCGCCGGGCCGTCTCGGCCGTTGACCGCGCCTCGTAGGTGAACGCGAGCCGCCGCCGTTCGACGACAGCCGTCGCCGCTGTCTCGAACACGCGTGCCTCCACGTCTCGCCCGTGCGCGCGCAGGATCCGAAACCGGTGCGCCGGGAATCGCGCACCAGCGCGGCTGCCTTGATCGAGGATCGCCCGGAAGCGACTTCGGACCGGGGCGATGAGATCCTCCAGCAGACCCGGCTGGACCCGACTCAGAAGCTCGTCCATCACGAGCAACGCCTCTAGCTCGTCCCTCCGAAACCAAAGGCCCGGCAGCTCGAACCGGTCCGCTCCTCGGTCGTAGGACCAACCTTGGCCGGGTGCGTTCACAATCGGCGCGCCAAGATGGTCGCGCAGCATGCCGATGGTCCGGAACAAGGTCGAGCGGGAGCATTCGAGCTCCGCCATCAGCTCGTCGACCGGGGCGGGATGCCGCCGCGAATCCAACACGCGGTGCAGCGCGACCATGCGCTCCATCCTGTTCACGATTCAATCTCCGCGCGCCTCGGCCGGCTCGAGCCCTCCGTCACATCCCCCACACGGAGATCACCCCATCCCCGTCGGTCTCCTCGCGCCGGAAGATCTTCTCCCGCCACGGTCGTTCCTCTGATCGGTCGAAGATGACGAGATGCCCGGCCTCGGCCACGCAGCGGTCCATGTACGCCGTGGTCTGTTCGAGACCTTCGCTGATCGTGCGGTCCAGGCTCTTGCGGAGGATCTTGCACTCGACCACGAATCTCTGCGTCCCGCCCGCGACCGGCCAGACGACGAGGAGATCGGTGCGGCCCCGTCCCAGGCCGTACTCCCTTTCGATTCGCCCGCCGCCGTTCACGATCCGCTGCAGAAACGCCTGCAAGAGAAGCTGAGGGCCGGACTCGAGGTAGTCGAATCGCGGAATCCAATGCTCGGAGTGCTCGCGAAAGAACTCCTGGAAGGCGCACAGCAACTTCGGTAGATCGAGACCGCCGTTCTCGTCGAGGTACCAGGCCGCGTCCTGCACCAGGCCTTCCTGGGCGGCGTAGGTCAGCTCGCGCGGAACGACTTCGGCGTAGATCGGGTTTGCTATTCGCATGGGCCCCTGCCGCGCGATCAGGCCCAGGTCCCGCACGTACTCGATGTCGCGGGCCGAGAAGTCGCGCTCGTCGCCGCCGCTCAGCAGCGGCCCGACCACCCGCCGCACCCGTTCTTCCTGGAGCTTGTCGGCAAGCTGATCGAGGTGCGTTTCGCGGCTCACGATGAGTTCTTCCTGCGCTTCCAGGATGGTCTCCGCCGTCACCGGATCGGCGCCGTAGCGGCCCTGGTCGTCACGGGGGCACGCCCGGTAGGCAAGCGCGTTCACGAGCCCGGGCTGCCCTTGGGTCTGCCGAAAGACTGTCGCCATCGCTTCGGCCGTGAACTCCTGCCCGGTCTCGGAAGTGTGCTGGGCAAGAAGAGAGCGCACCTCGTCTTCGGTGAAGTCACTGAGGGTGAGCGATTCGGCCTTGATGTTGAAGGCGCTGCCGCCGGTGATGATCTCCTTCCCGGCGCTCGAACGGATGCGGTAATCGCGCACGTCACGAACGCCGCAGAGAACGACGCTATGGGGAAAGTGGGCCGGCCTGTGTGCATAGCCGGCCCGCAACTGACGCAAGAGGGAGATCAGCGTGTCGCCGACCAGGGAATCGACTTCGTCGAGGAGCAGGACGAGCGGCCTGGAGTCGGCCTCGCACCAGCGGGTCAGAGTGGCGCCCAACGCGCCGTGGGGACCCGCACTGTCCAGCGCCTCGGGCCAGAGGACCGCGAGCGATTCGTCGCCCAACGTGATCCGCGCCACCTTCGCCAGCTCGTCGAGGATGGCGCGCATCGCCTTCTCCGTGTCCTCGCGTGCTCCCTGGCCCGCTTCGACGTTCACGTAGACGCAACGAAAATCGCCGTGTTCACCTTCGTTCAGGAGATCCCGCAGCGCCAGGAGTGCGGTCGTCTTCCCCGTCTGCCTGGGCGCGTGCAGCACGAAGTACCGCTTGTCCCGGACAAGGGTCAGCACATGGCCGATCCGCAGCCGCTCCAGAGGCGGCACATAGTAGTGGTCCGCCGGAACGATGGGTCCAGTCGTGTTGAAGAAACGCATCAGGGAAGTATCGCACCCCGGCACAGCGGCCACCGAGGTAGCCGGCAGCCGCGGACCGGCGAGTCGCCAATCAGCTCCCCTCGGCGTCCTCGCCCGCGCCCCGCCGCGCCGCCAGACCCGGGAACCACAGCTTGAACATTTCCTGGGGGTCGGCGTACTTCAGGTTGGCGGTCATTCGATCGCGGAACCGCTCCAGCATCTCGTTCTGAATCCCCGCGATGTCGGGAAGACCGAGAAAGGCGCGCGCTTCCTCGGGGGTGCAGTCGATGTCCAGTTTGATCTTCAAGGGTTCTCCTTCGTCCGAGCTGTGTCCGGCCAGCGGGCCGGCCGCGGCCGGTCCTGGGAATGAGGTTCCTGCCTGCGGCAGGCGATCGCTAGCATACGATCGGCTGTAGCCACACCGGCCCGCGATTCGACACCGAGAGGAAACCGAGCATGAACCAATACCCTGGCTTCAACCGGACCGGCGCTCTGCGCCGGATGCGGGCAGGATGCCCGCGTTCCCAGGTCCGGAGTCCGCGTCGTCCTGCAGCGCCAGCTCCCAAGACCGCCATTCGCGCCGCCCTCCTGATCACCTGCCAACTCGCCATCGGCGGCGGGCTCTACGCCCAGTCCCCGGCGACCGCGATCCAGGGCGCCCGGGTGTTCACCGGAGACGAGGTGCTCGATCGCGCCACCGTCGTCATCCGCGGCCGCACGATCGAGTCGGTCACGCCGGGCACCGACATTCCGGCAGGCGCCGGCGCCGACGTCGTGATCGTCGAGGCTCAGGGCATGACCCTGCTGCCGGGGCTGATCGACAGCCACACGCACAACTTCGGACCGTCGCTCGAGCAGGCGCTGAACTTCGGCGTCACCACCGTGCTCGACATGCTCACCGACGCCAACATCGCGCGACAGTGGCGCCGGCAACAGGCCGAGGGCAGAGCCACCGAACGGGCTGATGTCTTCGCGGGCGGCCCAGTCACGGTGAAGGGCGGTCACGGCACGCAGTTCGGCATCTCCCTGCCGACGCTGGACGATCCCGAACAGACCGAGGCGTTCATCGCCGACCGCGCGGCCGAGGGGGCGGACTTCATCAAGGTGATCTACGAGGCGGGCGAGACCGCACGCCCCATCCCCACGCACGCCGCCTCGACCCTGCCTCGGATCGTGGCCGCCGCGTACAGCCACGATCTGCTGGCCGTGTTCCACATCAGCACGACGAATAGCGCCCGCGAGGCAATCGCCGCCGGCGCCGACGGTCTGGTCCACATCTTCTACGACTCCGAGGGATCGGACGACACCGTCCGAGCGGTCCACGACGCAGAGGCCTTCGTCGTCCCCACGCTGGCCGTCATCGAGGCCGTGGCCGGCAGTGGCGGCGGCAACGAGCTGGCGGCCGATCCACTGATCGCCCCTTTCCTCATGCCCGATCAGCGCGGCAGCCTGGACCGCGATTTCGGCCGCGAACTTCCCGAGGTCCTGGAGCACGCGATTCGGAACACCCGCGCCCTCCACGAGGCTGGCGTGCCGATTCTGGCCGGCTCCGACGCACCGAACCCGGGCACGACTCACGGAGCGAGCGTTCACCGTGAACTCGAACTCCTGGTGACCGCCGGCCTGACCGCGGCCGAAGCGCTGCGCGCCGCCACGGCCGCGCCTGCGGACGCATTCGACCTGGACGACCGGGGCCGGATCGCTGCGGGCCTCAAGGCCGACCTGCTCCTCGTCCGGGGCGACGCGACCGCTGACGTGCTCGCGACCCGCGACATCGAGGCGATCTGGAAGGACGGGACGCCCGTCGAGCGCCGGCTAGCCGAAGAGCCGACCGGCAGGCGCCAGATCGATCCCACGCTGCTCAGCGACTTCGAGGGTCTCGACGGAAACGCTCTTCCCGGCAGCGCTTGGGCTCGATCCACGGACGCTCAAGCCGGCGGCAAGTCGACGGTCGAGACGACGATCACGAGCCGCGGCGAGGCCGGCAGCGCGCTCCGGATCGAGGGCGAGATCAAGGAGGGTTTCCCCTTCCCATGGTCCGGAATCATGGTCCTGCTCGGTTCCCAGTTCAACGACCCGGTCGACGCCGGCGGCATCCGCGCCCTGGCCTTCGATGCCCGCGGCGATTGCGAGACCTGCCAAGCCATGGCCTTTGCCGAGAGCCTCGGCATGAGGCCCGCGGCCACGTCCTTCCAGGCCGGGGAGGAGTGGAGCCAGGTCGAGATCCCGCTGTCCTCCTTCGGCGGTCTCGACCCCTCGGGCGCCTCGGCATTCTTCATCGGCGGTCCCACCGATCTCGGCGCCTTCTGGCTGGAAATCGACAACGTCGAGCTGGTGGAGTAAAGGCCCGGAGGCGTTTGCCTGCGTGGGGCTACAATCGCCGAATGTCCGCACCCCCAGCGCCAGAGCCACGCCCTCGCGGCCCCCTGCACGGCATTCGCGTTCTCGACTTCACCAGCTTCATCGCCGGCTCGTACGGGGCCATGCTGCTCGGCGACATGGGCGCCGAGGTCTTCAAGATCGAATCGATCTACGGCGACAACGCGCGCCACTGGGGGCCCTTCATCGAGGGCGAGAGCCGGAGTTTCCAGGCGTGGAACCGGAACAAGCGCGGCATCGCGGTCGATCTGAAGACCGCGGAAGGCAGGCAGGTGGTCTACGACCTGACCCGGGAAGCCGACGTGGCGATGGAGAACTTCCGGCCCGGCGTCGCAGCCAGGCTGGGAATCGACTACGAGACCCTGAGCCGGCACAACCCGGCGATCGTCTACGCGTCATCCAGCGCCTTCGGCGCCAGCGGGCCGTACGCTCATCGCCCCGGTTACGACCCGGTGCTGCAGTCGATGGCCGGCGCCGCGCACATGCAGCAGGTGATGAACGGCGTCGCCGGTATCTGCCCGGTGGCGGTTTCGGACTACATGGCGGCGGTGCTCGCGGTCGGCTCGATAGGCGCCGCGCTCCTTCACCGCGAACGCACCGGCGAAGGCCAGTACATCGAGACCTCCCTGCTGCAGGCGATCATTTCCGCACAGGCTCAGTTCTACATCCAACCACTCGATGCCGAGGTCAGCGGACCGCCGGGGATCTTCCCGTACCGCATGTTCGCCGCCGCCGACGGCCCCATCTTCATCGCCGCCGGAACCGACAAGTTCTGGCGACTGCTGTGCGGCGCCATCGGCCGTGACGACCTCGGCGCCGATCCGCGCTACGAGACGAACCCGCAACGGGTCGGCAACGCCGCCAAGCTGAGTGCGGAAATCGATCCGATCATCGCCTCAAGGCCGGCTCGCCAGTTGGAAGCGGACCTCATCGAGGTCGGTGTTCCATGCGCCGCGGTCCGGTCGGCCAACGAGTTCTTCGACGATCCCCAGGTCGAGGCGATGGCCATGAGTCAGGTCATTCAACACCCGAAGATCGGCAACCTGCGGATGGCGGGCGTGCCGTGGCGCTTCTCCCGCACCCCGGCATCGATCCGGAGACCCGCCCCGTGCCTGGGCGAACACACCGACGAGGTGCTTGCCGAACTGGGCTACGACACCGAGCGCATCGCCTCGCTCGAGGCCTCCGGCGCCGTGCGGCGCGCCGACGAAACGTACGGCGGCTGATGGCGGTCTCCGTCGCCTTCGCCGATCCGGCCGCGGCGTGACGACGGCAGCCCACCACCGGGGTCGGGGGCCGCTTGCAGCGGGCTCGGCGCGCGCGGTTCGTACCCGCATCGTCCTGGTCGGCGCCGGACACACGCATATCCAGGTGCTGCGGCACTGGATCATGCACCCCAACCCGGCCGTCGAGGCCACTCTCGTCGTCGACACGCCGATTGCCGTCTATTCCGGGATGGCGCCCGGCCTGGTAGCCGGCCAGTACCAACGCCACGAGCTGGAAATCGACGCCGTGCCGCTGGCGCGCAGGGCCGGAGTCCGGGTGGTCCTGGCGCCGTGCATCGGGGTCGAGGCCGCGGCGCGGCGGCTGCTGGTCGATGGCCGCGAACCCCTGCCCTTCGACCTGGCGTCCTTCGACGTGGGCTCAACGGTGGCCGCACTCGACCTCCCCGGGGTCCGCGAGCATGCGGTTCCCACGCGGCCCATCAACCGCCTGGCGGCGGCGGTCGACGGGCGCATCGAGGCCGTGACAGGCAAACGGCCGAAGGTGGTCGTCGTCGGTAGCGGCGCCGGCGGCATCGAACTGGCCTTCTGCATCGACGCGCGGCTGCGAAGCCGCGGACTCGAACCGAAAACGACCATCGTCGAGGCGGGCGACGGCATCCTGCCCGGCTATCACCCGTCCCTGGCGCGCCGGATCGAGGCCGCGGCCCGCACGCGCCGGATCGAGACGATCTTCGGCGCCAAGGTCACCGCGGTCGAGGCGGACTCGGTTCGACTCGCTGGCGGCGGCAGGCTCGACGCCGACCTGACGTTCTGGGTCACGGGCGCCGCCGCGCTGGCGATCTTTCGCGAGTCCGACCTACCGCTCGACGACGGCGGCTTCGTGCGCACGCGATCGACCCTGCAGGTCGAGGGGCACGACCACATCTTCGCCGTCGGCGACTGCGCGACCCTGACCGACTACCCGGGGCGCGCCCGCGCCGGCGTCTACGCGGTGCGCATGGGGCCCTATCTCATCGACAACCTGGAGCGGCGCCTCAGCGGGCGGCGGCTCCGTCGATACAAGCCGCAACAGGACTTCCTTTCGCTGCTCAATCTCGGCGACGGAACGGCCGCGGGCGCCAAGTGGGGGCGCACGTTCGAGGGCAGGTGGGTCATGCGTCTGAAGGACCGGATCGACCGGCAGTTCATGGATCGCTTCCAGGCGCTCGATCCCGGCGGCGCGCCCCGACCCTGGCTCGCCGACATGACCCGCGAGGAGGGCAGCGACGGCGCCGCCGCAGGCGCCATGGGCCACGCGGGCGGAGGCGAAGCGGCGCCCATGTTCTGCGGCGGCTGCGCCGCGAAGGTCGGGCCCGATCGCCTCGCCCGGGCGCTCGCGCGGGCCGGACTGGACGCGAGGACCGGCCAGAGAGCCGACGTCATCCTGGATGTGGCGACCCCCGACGACGCAGTGGCTTACCGGACACCGGCCGGCGACCAGGTCGTCGCTTCGCTCGATGCGTTCCCCGCCTTCACCGACGACCCATGGCTCGTCGGGCGAGTGGCCGCGGTCAACGCCTGTTCCGATCTCTACGCCACCGGCATAGTGCCCCGGGTCGCCCAGGCCCTGGTCACCCTGCCCCAGACCGCCGACGGCGAGGCGGCGGAGGAACTCTTGGTCCAGGTCCTCGCCGGCGCCCGCGCGGCCCTGGATGCCGAGGACGTGCTCCTGCTCGGCGGCCACACGAACACCGGGCCCGAACTGGTCGTCGGCTTCCACGTCGAGGGAGTCGCCGGGAACGGCCACTGCCTGCTGCTCAAGGGCGCGGTTCAGCCGGGCGACGAACTGGTGCTGACCAAGCCGCTCGGCTGCGGCGTCCTGCTCGCTGCCGATCGGATGGGCCTGTGCCCGGGTCGCTCAGTCCGCGCCGCCCTCGCCTCGATGCAGACGAGCAACCGCGGCGCGATGGAGGCGGCCCGGCGCGCCGGCGTCCGGGCGGCAACCGACATCAGCGGCTTCGGCTTCGCCGGCCACCTCGGCGAGATGGCGCAGGCCAGCGGCGTGGACATCGAGGTCGAAGTCGACGCTCTCCCAGCCCTCCCCGGCGCGCTGGAACTCCTCGAATGCGGCGAGCGCAGCACGAGCCACCACCAGAACACCCGGCTGCCGCTGCCCGTAAGGCGCCAGGCGTCTCCAGGGCCGCGGCTGGAGCTGGCCTTCGACCCCCAGACCGCGGGCGGTCTGGTGCTGGCGATCGAACCGGAGCGGTGCGGGAGCCTGGTCGACGACCTGCGCTCCCAGGGACTCGTTGCGGCGCGCGTGGTCGCACGGGCCCTGACGCCGGCTTCGGTGCGCCCGCAGTTGATCCTCCGCTAGGAAGTGCCGGCGGACGCAACTAGGGCGTAAGTCGTGTTAGTCTCCTCCTCGTGACCGCTGCCCTCGCGACGCCGCCCGACAGAGCGCTTGCCGGGTCCGAACGACCGGCCAAAGCACCCGCCGGAGCGGTGCGCGGCCGCGGCGCCGCCGCCAACCCGAAGAACCGCTTCGAACGGATCGACATCGACTTGGAACCGGGCGAAAGCACGGCCGAACGGGGCGACGCGCCGCCGACGGAACTGTTCCGCGACGACTCGAAGACCGTCCTGTCACGGAACGACTCGCCGGATCTCGGCTTCCAGTACAGCCTGAACCCGTACCGCGGCTGCGAGCACGGCTGCATCTACTGCTATGCGAGGCCCACGCACGAGTACCTCGGCTTCTCCGCCGGGCTCGATTTCGAAAGCCGGATCCTGGTCAAGGAACGGGCGCCCGAACTGCTGCGCCGGGCGCTCGAGAACCCCCGCTGGACACCCCAGGTCATCGTGCTCTCCGGCGTCACCGACCCCTACCAGCCGATCGAGCGGCGCCTCCGCGTCACCCGCCGGTGCCTGGAGGTGCTGGCCGAGTTCCGCAACCCGGTAGCGATCGTGACCAAGAACCACCTGGTGACCCGCGACCTCGACCTGCTCCTGGAACTCAACCGGTTCCAGGCCTGCGCCGTCCACCTGTCGATCACGTCCGTGTCGCCGTCGCTTTCGGCGCGCATGGAGCCCAGGGCTTCGAGTCCACGGCGGCGGCTGGAAGCACTGCGCGAACTGAGCGAGGCCGGCATTCCCTGCGGTGTGATGGCGGCGCCGATCATCCCCAGTCTCAACGACGACCAGATCCCGGCCATCCTGGAGGCAGCCGCCGAGGCCGGCGCCCGGCGCGCGGCCTACATCCTGGTCCGGCTGCCGCACGGCCTGCGAGAACTCTTCGCCGACTGGCTCGGCACGCACTTTCCGGACCGACGCGATCGGGTTCTGAACCGGCTGCGCGAGGCTCGCGACGGCGACCTCAACGACCCCCGCTTCCACCACCGCATGAAGGGCGGCGGAGAGTACGCCGAGCAGATCGGCCGTCTGTTCGAGACCATTCGTCGCCGCGTCGGGCTCGAAGGCGGCCGGAGCGGCCGCACGGGAAGCCCATCGGCGGCTTCGTTCCGTCGCCGCACCGCCCAGCGAACCCTGTTCCATCCGTGCGCCCGATGACGGGCGCACGGACTGGTTCACGGGTGGCGCGGGTCGCGCCACCCGGGTTCGACAGCGCGCCGTCCGCGCCGACGCAGTCGTGAGCGGCGGCAGTTGCAATGGACAATGGGACCCGGTCCCTGCTTGGGTCTGAGGCCGCTCGCTGCTACACTGCGCGTCCGCTCGACGGCGGCAGCGGGCCCCGAAACAAGTTCAAGCGATAGGTACGCCGGTCGGAATCGACCCTCGGCAGGCTGATCGGCTCGCTGCCTCCACGCCCCTCGATCGGCAAAGTAAACAGGACATCGGAGAGACAGGTGAAGTTCAACGGGCCCAAGGTCAAGCTCTCGCGCAAGCTGGGAGTCCCGCTCACGTCCAAGGCGGCGCGGTACATGGAAAAGAAGAGCCACCCGCCAGGCATGCATGGCCTGAAGCGGCGACGGCGGCAGAGCAACTACGGACGGCAGTTGCTCGAGAAGCAGCGGCTGCGCTTCCAGTACAACGTCAGCGAGCGGCAACTCCGCAACTACTACAAGCGTGCGACCCGGATGAGGGGCGTGACCGGCGACAACCTCGTCGGACTGCTCGAGACCCGGCTCGACGCGGTGGTCCATCGCGCCTTCGCACCCAGCGTGTTCGCCGCGCGCCAGTTCGTCGGCCACGGTCACATCCTGGTCAACGGGCGCCGGGTGGACATTCCGTCCTACCGGGTCCAGGAGGGCGATGTCGTCCACGTGCGCGAGAAGAGCCGGAAGCTGCGCTGCTTCAACGAGCCCCGCGGGGTCACCGTGCCGACCTACGTCGAGACCGACGAAACGGGTTACCAGGCGACGCTTCGCAACACGCCGGTGCGGGACGAGGTCCCCATCGTGTGCGAAGTGCCTCTCGTCATCGAGTACTACTCTCGCTAGCGGCCGACAGAGAGCAGGACATGCTGCGCATCGCCCCTCACCACAGGCGCACCTCCATTCCCGCTGTCGCTATCGCTGCCGCCGTTCTGCTCGCGGGCGCCGTTCCGTCGGCGGCTGCCGGCTTCAGCATCAGCGGTACGGTCACCTACGAAGGCGAGCCGCTCAAGCGCTACCCGCTGCGCATGGACGCCGACCCGAACTGCGCCGAAGTCTACGACGGCAAACGGGTCCTCTCGCGCGACAGCCTGATCGGAGAGGGCGGCGCGATCGAGAACGTCTTCGTCTACCTGAAGGAGGCGCCCGCGGGAAACACCGGCGAAGCACCGGCGGAGGCCGTGCGGCTGGAGCAGCGAGGCTGCCTCTACACACCGCGAATTCTAGGTGTCCGCGTCCAGCAGGACATCGAGATCGTCAACGACGATCCCACGCTTCACAACGTGCGGGCCCTGGCCAAGGCGAACCGGCCGTTCAACATCGGGCAGCCGGCGCGCGGCACCAGAACCAAGTCGTTCCGGGCGCCCGAGATGCCGATCAAGGTCAAGTGCGATGTCCATCCCTGGATGGCCGCCTACGTGTTCGTCATGGAGCACTCCTTCCACTCGACCACCGCCAGCGACGGCGCGTACCGGATCGAAGGCTTGCCCGCCGGTTCCTACGAACTCGTCTTCTGGCACGAGAAGCTGGGCGAGCAGGTGGTCGAAGTCGAGGTAAGCGGCAATGTCGAGGGTCTTGACTTGACCTTCGAAGGCAGCGAGTAGGCGCACGGGAGGATGGCCTACGGCGTCCGGAAGATCGCAGGAATAGGTCCGGTCGTCGCCAAGAAACTCGCCACAGCCGACGTCCGGACCACGGACGCGCTCCTGGCCGCCTGTAGCGGCCGCAGAGAGCGCCGGCTGCTCTCGGAGCGCACCGGCCTGCCCGAGCGGCAGCTTCAGAGGTTCGCCAATATGGCCGACCTGATGCGCATCCGCGGCGTCGGCGGAGACTTTGCCGAACTGCTCGGCGCTTCGGGTGTGCGCACGGTCCGCGATCTGAGCCGTCGCCGCGCCTTCAACCTGGCCACCAAGACGAGCACGGTGAACGCGGCCCGGAAGCTGAGCCGCCGGGCGCCCTCCGCCTCCATGGTGAAACGCTGGATCGCGCAGGCCAGGGAACTGAAGGATGAATAGGAGCTTGCGCCGGCGTCCTCTCGGCATCGGTTTCGTCGGCAGCGGCTTCATCACCCGCTTCCATATCCGTTCCTGGACGGCGGTCCGGGGCGCGGACATCCGGGGCGTCTGGAGTCCCAACCGGACCAGCGCCGAGTCCGCGGCAGCACTGGCGAACGACCTAGACGTCGGCGACGCCAGGGCCTACGAATCCATCGCGGCGATGGTTGAGGACGATTGCATCGACGCGATCTGGATCTGCGGCCGCAACGACCACCGCGTTGGGAACATGGAGGAGATCGCGGAGGCCGTGCGCACCGGCCGTGGCCGTCTGGTTGGCGTCGCGTGCGAGAAGCCGCTCGCGCGCAACGCCGCGGAGGCGCTGCGAATGGTCGAGCTCGCGCGTGAGATCGAGGTTCTGGACGGCTACCTCGAGAACCAGGTCTTCAGCCCCGCCGTGGTGCGCGGCCGCGAACTCGCCTGGGAGCGCGGCGCCCGCGCCGCCGGCCGGCCCTACCTGGCCCGCGCCGCCGAGGAGCACTCCGGCCCGCACAATGCCTGGTTCTGGCGCGGCGACCTGCAGGGCGGCGGGGTGCTGAACGACATGATGTGCCACTCGGTCGAGGCGGCGCGCTTCCTGCTCACCGACCCGGACAAACCGCGGAGCAGTCTGGCGGCGAAACGGGTCAACGCCCAGATCCACTGCCTGAAGTGGCAGCGGCCCGAGTACGCGGCCCGCCTGCGCCAGCAGTACGGCGACACGGTCGACTACGCGCGCCGGCCGGCGGAAGACTTCGCGCGCGCCATGGTCGAGTACGAGGACGAAGCCGGCACGCCCCTGGTGGTCGAGGCAACGACTTCCTGGAGCTACGTGGGCGCCGGTTTGCGGCTGTCCATGGAACTGCTGGGCCCCGAGTACTCGATGCGGGCCAACAGCCTCGACACGGAACTCGAGCTCTTCTTCAGCCGCGATCTGCAGCAGCGCACCGGCGAGGATCTGGTCGAGAAGCAGAACGCCGAGATGGGACTGATGCCAGTGCTCCCGAACGAGCCTGTGGCGTACGGCTACGACGCCGAGAACCGGCACATGGTCGAGAGCTTCCGCCGCGGCAAGCGACCCAGGGAGACCTTCGACGACGGTCTGGAGGTCACCCGTCTGTTGATGGCCGCCTACATGAGCGCCGAACTGGGCCGGTCCGTCGACTACCCGCCCGAGGGTCTCGACGAGTTCGTGCCCGCCGTCGCCCGTGGCGAGTGGAACCCAGCCGGCTGACGCCCCATCCGGCCTGGGAACGCGGGCGTCTCGCCCGCATCCGCCGCAGGCGGAATCAGCGGCGCCCCGGAGCCCTACTCGACCTCGTAGTAGTCCACGAAGCCGATCATCATCTCGTCCGACGTCTCCCGGCCCCAGGAGACGTCGCGCGTCGGATCCGGGTTGTCGGGATTGTCGCTGCTGTTGTCGAAGGTGGCCGCACAGAGCAGCTTCGTGCCCGCGGGCATCGGCTTCGGCTCAGTCAGGCGGTAGGTCGTCTGCCAGTTGAAGTCGTAGCCGTCGACCCGCAGCAGGATCTCGGAACGGCCGTCCGGGTACTCCGCCCGGAACTCGAAGGTGTCGCCGCGCAGATGCATGTGAGGCCGGAGGGAAAGCAGGCGGCTCTCGCGCGGGAACACGAGTTCGGCCTGGAAGCGAACATCGCTCTCCCCGGCCGGAATCCACAGGAACGGAGTCGAGCACAGAGCCGTGCGCGACTCGTAGCGGGGCGGCTCGGAGACGAACACCAGACCGATCCGGCTGCGGTCGGTCTGCGCTCGACCGGTCGGCGTGTAGTGCATCTGGAAGTCGATCACCGCGCCGGCGGGCAGCCGGCGACCGACGCCCGGCGGCATGACGAGCGGCGCCGTACCCGGCGCGTAACCGCCCAGGTCGCCCGCGGTGCGCGGATCGCCACTGGCCGGCGCCGCCGACGCGCCGGCGCCCGGGAACGCCTGCACGATCACGTGATGAACCACGGCGGCGTTGCCCGGCTGCGTCTCGGCCGCCTGAATCCACACGTCCTCGGGCAACTCCGTCTCCACCCGGTAGCCGTGGTACGGCACCTCGCCGGCGGCCGGAATCGCGACCTCCCGCGGCAGCTCGTAGATCAGGTCGGGGGCGCCGATCCGCCAGCTCGTCGAGCGGTCCGCCGCAGGGCCTGGCGCCACCGGCGGGCCTCCGGACCCGGGGCGGCTGCCGCCGTCGATCCAGGCCAGCAGCTCCTCCTTCTCGGCTGCCGGCAGTCGCCGGTCGTTGGCGAACTCACCGTAGCGCGGGTCGGCGTGCCACGGCGGCATGGCCCCCGACGCGACAGCGCGCCGAATCGACGACGACCAGGCGCGGGCCTGCTCGAAGGTCTCGAGCGCGAACGGCGCCGGCCCACCCTCATGGTGGCAGCCGGCGCAGCGGAGGCGGAACACCTCGGCTACGTCATCGTAGTCGACCTCGGCCGCGGGCAGCGCCGACGAAGCGAGGACCGAAGCGGCCAGGGCGGTAACGACCGCCGCGCCGGCTTCAGCGGAGACGGCAGCAGCCCGCGCCGCAAGACTCGTATTGCTCCGGGCCTGGGAACGCGGGCGTCTCGCCCGCATCCGGCGCGCAAGCGCCGGTCCGGCAGTTTCAACAAACGTCCCGATCAGGGGCCGCCCTGGTTCATCAACCGGTAGAGCTTGCTCCGGGTGCGGATGAAGAGGCTGCCGTCGGCGATCGCCGGCGTCGACATGCACATCTCGTCGAGCGAGTTCTTGCCCACGACCTTGAACTCGTCGCCGGCTTCGATGACGAACGTGTCGCCGTCCTCGCTGAGCACGAACACCTTGCCGTTGTACGCCCAGGGCGAAGCCGTAAACGCGCCGGAGCCGCGCTCGATGCGCTGCTTGCCGTAGACCTCCGCGCCGGTCTTCGGATCGTGCGCGGTGAAGAAACCGCGGTCGAGCAGGGTGTAGAACCGGTCTTGGTAGATCAAGGGCGTGGGATTGTAGGCGCCGGCCTGGGGCTGGTACCAGACCACCCACCGGTTGCTCTGCTGATCCTCTTCGAGCGTGATGTCGCCCTCAGCGCCCGGCTTGATCGCGTAGACCGGCCGGATCTGATCGCCGATGTAACCCGACGACACGTAGAGCAGGCCGTACTCCGAGAACGGCTGCGGAATCGCGATCGACGACATGCCGCCGAAGTGCCAGAGGAGCTTGCCCTCCCTGTCGTACGACCGCACCTGGTCGGTGCCCACCGTGATCACCTCGGTGCGCAGCTCGTTCTCCCACACGAAGGGCGTCGCCCAGTTGCTGCCCTCTTCCCGGGGGTCGCGCCAGAGCTCCTCGCCGGTCGCGGCGTCGAGCGCGAGCATGAAGGACTGGTCCTCGTTGTCGTTCACGATGTAGAGCTGCCCGTCGTGCACGATCGGCGACGCCGCGGTACCCCAGCCGTAGCGCGTGGGAACAGCCTCGAAACGGCGCTCCCACACCGGTTCGCCGTCGAGCGTGAACGCGAACACGCCGACGTTGCCGAAATACGCATACACGCGCTCACCGTCCGTGACCGGGGTCTCCGAGGCGTAAGTGTTCTTCAGGTGCCTCGCAAAGTCCGGCGCGGCGACCATCACCTCGCGCTCCCAGCACCTCTCGCCCGTCTCGACGTCGAAGCAGTAGACCGACCAGTGGTGGACATCAGCCGACGGCTGCATCCGGTTGCCACCCAGGTAGAGCCCCTTCTTCGGCTCTTCGACCTCACCCTCGCTCCATACCGTGGTGACGAAGATGCGGTCGCCCAGGACGATCGGTGAGGACCACCCGAGACCCGGCACGTCCACGGACCAGACCACGTTCTCTTCCGTAGTCCAACTCTCCGGCAGGCGAGGATCGTCGTCGGCGATGCTCATCGAATCCGCGCCGCGGAAGGAAGGCCAGTTGTCGGTGGACGGCGGCGCGGCGAGGGCCGAGCCGGCGGCCAGCAGGACCACGCTGAGGGCGGCAAACAGATTGATGAATCGACGCATCATGAACCTCCAGTGGGGAGATCGGTTCGAACAGATCCCGCCTGCGCCAGGAGGCAGGCAGTCAGGATCGCGGTTGTAGCGGCGCGGCGCAGCTTACCACCGGGCTCAGGCGCCGCCCTGGGAACCCGGGTGGCGCGATCCGCGCCACCCGCGAACCACTCCGTGCGGCCGTCATAGGGCGCACGGATGGCACGCGGGCGTCTCGCCCGCATCCGCCCGCAGGCGGGCGCCTAGCCCGCCACTGCCCGCCGTTCCAGGTCGAGCAGGGCCTCCTTCGTCGGCAGACCGCCGCCGTAACCGACCAGCCGGCCGCTACTGCCGATCACCCGGTGACAGGGCACGACCACTGGCAGCGGGTTGCGGCCGTTCGCAGCGCCCACCGCGCGCGAGGCCGTCGGCTTGCCGACCCGCGCCGCCAACTCGCCGTAGGAGATCGTCTCGCCGAACGGGATACGCCGCAGCTCGGCCCACACCCGGCGCTGGAACTCGGTGCCCTCGAGAGCCAAGGGAAGGTCGAACTCGCGCCGCCCACCGGCGAAGTACTCCTCGATCTGCCGCTTCGCCTCAGCCAGTGCCGCCGGCAGAGCGCCGTTCGAGGCCACCCACGCGGGGTTCGGCGCCTCCGCAGCAAGGTTCGACAGGTCGATCCGGTCGACGGAGTCCTCACCGCCCACCAGCCGGAGAGTGCCGATCGGGGTGTCGAAGTCGTGGTAGGTGGCGGTCATCGGTGAGGTCTCCATTTGGGGGCGCAAGCGATACGACTTGTAGTCGAATCTACTCCATGCCGCTGCTCTCCAGTAGCTCGGTACGCCGTCCCGGTTCAGGTCGTGCTGTCGGCGGAGGCGAGCGGCTCGCCAAGCAACTAACGCCAGAACAGGCGCGCAAGATCGCGGTGCAGGTCATCGACGTCAGCAGAGCCTGATTCCGGCGGGCCCGGCGCGGCAGGTGGAAACTCCCGGCACCGACTCCTGCGGCGCTGCCTCGTCAGACGATCAATCCACGTCGCCGGCACGGCGGAGGAAGTCGTCCGCGTCCCGGCATTCGAGGGCCAGTTCGATCAGCGCCGGCGCGTCCGCCGCCCGGTCGATCTCGTCGAGCCATGCCCGAAGCCGCGGCGTCACGGCGACCCCGCGCGCGCTCAACGCCCGCGGTACGGCGGTTCTAAGGAGTTCCGCTTGCGCCTCGGCCCGCCCTTCGGCTCTTCCCTCGGCCCGCCCTTCGGCTCGCGCTTCGGACCGCTGCTCTTCCAGCTCCCGGCTCAGGAACGGGTCGTCGGCGGCGCTCGTTCCCTCTGCGGCGCCGAGGGCGCCTCCGACCTGGCGCAGGATGTCGACGGTCTCCAAGGAGGCCTCCGGCTCATTCAACGCCCGGTGAATCGCGGCCACCGTCCAGCCGGGGAACGCCCGGCTGCTCGCGGCTTCCACGTACCGGCCCGCCTCCAGGACATGGATCGTGAGACCGGAGCGGCGGGATTTCGGCCGGTACCGCCAGCTCGCCTCCGGCACTTCGACCCAGACCTCAGGGAACCCCCAGGACTCGTAGATGCTCAGCTTCCGCCGGCGGGCGTCGGTGCTGTAGTCCACTTCCAGGACCACATCCGGCAGCGTGTCGACGCCGTACTTGATCTCAGCGCCGCGCGGCGCCTCCCTGGCCGGACGCAGGTAGACCACCTGGTCCGCCGCCATGACCCGATCGTGCCCTCCGTCCGGTCCGCGCACGACGAGCGCCGCCGCCCCGATCACATCGATCGAAGAACCTCGTTTCGCCGCGATCAGGCGCACGCAACCCGCGAGCCGCATCGCGCCGTACTCGTGGTGAGTGGTCGCGGGCTCGGCCACCATCGCGATCTCGGTGCGCGCATCCCAGTACTCGAAACGGCCTTCATAGTCGTCGAGTCTCTCGCGCCGGATATGCACCGGCCGGCAGCCCGGAAACTCCACGGCCTTCGGAGCTGGGCCGTCGTCGGGCGGCCCGGGAGGCATCTTGGCGACCGGCTCAGTCATGCTTCGAGCCTACAACGAGAGTAGCCCCAGAATCGGCCGGCGCACGCGCCGGTGGATGCCTAGGTCAGCGTGGAGGCAAGCTACCCACCCCCACTCCCCCGCCACAACAACAGCGCCGCATACGCGCGTACCGGGCGCCAGCTCTCGGCCGTCGCCTCCAACTGGGCGGCGCTGGGCGGCTGCTCCCGATTCACCGCCTTGCGCAATCCCAGGTCGCTGGCCGGAAAGGCATCGCCATCGCCCAGGGCGCGCATGGCGATGTACTCGACGGTCCAGGGACCGAACCCCTTGATGGCGAGCAGCCGTTCCCTGACCTCCACGGGCGCAGCGTCGAACCGCAGCGCGCCCGTCGCGACCTCGGCCGCCATCTCCTGCAGCGCCCGCGCGCGGGCGGCGGTCAGGCCGATCGTGCGCAGATCGAAGGTTGCAATCTGCTCCGGGGTCGGAAAGGTGCGCTCGAGTCCGGCCTCCCGCAACGTGTCCGGAAGCTCGTCGCCCAGTGCCGCAACCAGCCGACCCGCCAGCGTGCGCGCGCCGGCTACCGAGATCTGCTGCCCCAGGACCGCGCGCACCGCGGTCTCGAAGCGGTTCCAGGCGCCCGGGACCCGCACGCCCGCCAAGTCCAAACCCTTCGCCGCGAACTCCGGCGCTGCCGCCAGCGTCGCCGCGACCCGATCGGGGTTCGCGTCGAGGTCGAAGAGCCGCCGGACGCCGCGGACGACCGCCTTCTCTGCTTGCGAGCCGGTCGTCTCCGGTTGATCCGCGCGGACCTGCACGTCAGCCAGGGCACACCGTCCGAAGCCGACCTGCAGAACCGCGGGACATGCGCCGGCCGCGTACCGCGACGGCGCGACCAACGCCAGATCGATCGTCCGCCGGTAGAGCAGTCGCCCCAGGTCCACAACCTCCACACCCGGCAGCGCCCGGACCGCGAAGAACTCCAGCAGGCCCCGGACATCGAATGGACGGCGATAGGCCTCCTTGGAGGAACAGACGAGGTGCGACATGCGGTGCGGGAGCATAGTCTGCGCCGGCCCGCTCACCGCGATAGCCTCACCGCCCTTTGCGACCGACCAACCAGGACGACTTTGACCAGCCAGGACGACTACCGATGACCGAACTCCCCGCCGACGGCCTCGCACTCCACTCCACGATCCGCGCCAACGACAGCGGCGGCGGCACGGTCGAGCTCGCACTCGCCCGCGTGCCGGTACCCGACCCCGGGCCGGACGAGGTCGTCATCCGGGTCGAGGCGGCGCCGATCAACCCTTCCGACCTGGGCGTGCTGTTCGGTCCCGCCGACGTCTCCACGGTGCGAGCCGTCGAAAGCGACCACGGCCCGGCAGTCGTCGCCGACATTCCCGACGGACTGGCTCGCCTGGTGGCCGGGCGTCTCGGTCAGTCGATTCCGACCGGCAACGAGGGCGCCGGGGTCGTCGTCGCGGCCGGTTCCTCGGCCCGCGCGCAGGCCCTGATCGGCCGCACCGTGGCCGTACTCGGTGGCTCGATGTACGCGGAGTACCGGCTGTCCGCAGCGAAGCGGTGCCTCGTGCTGCCCGAGGGCACGACGGCGGCCGAAGGCGCATCCTGCTTCGTCAACCCGCTGACCGCCCTGGGCATGGTCGAGACGATGCGGCTCGAGGGTCACAGCGCCCTGGTCCACACCGCCGCCGCCTCGAACCTCGGGCAAATGCTGCAGAAGATCTGCATCGTGGATGGCGTGCCCCTGGTCAACATCGTGCGCCGGGTGGAGCACGAGAAGCTCCTGCGGGCTCTGGGCGCTGAGCACGTCGTGAACTCGAGTTCCGACACCTTCATGGCCGACTTGATCGCCGCCCTCACCGAGACCGGCGCCACCCTCGGCTTCGACGCCACCGGCGGCGGCAAGCTGGCCGGCCAGATCCTGACCGCGATGGAGGCGGCCCTATCCGCGAACGCCCCCGAGTACAGCCGCTACGGTTCCGCGACCCACAAGCAGGTCTACATCTACGGCGGGCTCGACCGCAGCCAGACCGTCCTCACCCGCAACTTCGGCATGGCCTGGAGTCTCGGCGGCTGGCTGCTCCCCCACTTCCTGCAGCGAATCGGCCCCGAAGCGTCCGAACGGCTCCGCCAGCGGGTCGCCGCAGAGATCAGAACCACCTTCGCCTCGAGCTATGCCAGCACGGTCACTCTGCAGGAGGCCCTCGACCCGGCAAGGGTGGCGGTCTACGCGAAGCAGGCGACCGGTGAGAAGTACCTGGTGACGCCGCACGGCTAAGGCCCTGGCTACACGCGCCGGTACGCCAGATCGCCCTCCATGTATGTGAGGTAGAAGGACTTCGGGACGATCCCGCCGCCCGGGTTGCGGAACCAGAGCGGGCGGCGGTAGACCGTCTCCCCGCCGAGCGACTCGGCGGCGGCTTGGAGCGTGTCCTCCGTGGCCAGTACGGTCGCTTCGACGCAGCCTTGGCTTGCCAACTCGGCAAGCGCCGCGCGCAGGACCGGCGCCGCCGCCTCCCCCAGGTAGGGGAAATGAACGATCCGTCCGGTCGGAGGACTTTTCGCCCGGTTCACGAAGAGCAGCAATGGTCCGAGCGTCTGCCCGGCACGGCTGAGAGTGAACAGGAGGCCTTCGTGCTGGGGACAGGCCGCGAGCCAGGTCAGGTGCCCCGGGTCAGCGATGTTGACGAGCCTCTCGCCACCCGCATCGGCCGCCACCGTGGCGGGGTCGTACGGGGCGAGGTCGACCTCCAACCCGGAGCCCTCCTTCTCTTCCCTCGCTGTCGCCAATCGAAGTTCGCACGCTTCGCCGGCTCGCTGAAAGCCGCGCAACTCGAGGATTGCCTGGGTCGTGGGCGTGCCGCCGAGCACGACCTCGAACTCGGCGTCCGGCACGCTGCCGCCCAGGGGCACACCGGCGGCGCCGCGCGACCCGGGTTCCACCATCCACAGCATCCGGTGGGCGCCCCTGGCTGTCCGATCGTGGATCCGGTAGCCGCTGTTCAACGACCCAACATGGCCGACGACCTGCCCCTGTCTCTCGGCAACCAGGGACTCGACCTCGGGCCCCGGCGGGCCGCTGAACAGGAGCCACCGCAGGATGTCGGGCTCACGGCGGCGCCCGTAGACGATCTCCGTCAGATCGGAAAGCCGGTCCAGGTCGTCCTCGACACCGAAACGCAGGAGGACGTCCTTCACGAGCCGCCGCTCCGCGGTACTCGGCGCGGATACGTTCCGTCCCTGCTTCAAGCTCCCCCCGAGCCGGACGACTCGTCGCCGTCCGAAGCCCCGCCGCGGCTGAAGCGGGCGCGAAAGGCCGCGTCCCGTTCCGCCCGCAGCCGCAACCCTTGGCGGAACCGCTCGATGTTGGCCTCCGCGCGCCCCTTCAAACGGCGGTACTTGTGCTCGGCCTCAAGCAGCAGCAGCTCGTTCCACCCAAGCCCCTCTTCGGTCCAGTGGTACTCGTGCGTGAGGAGCTGGATCTGGTCGTAGCGGTCGAGCAGGGACGTCACGACGCCCTCGCGCCAAACCTGGGTGCTGTCGGAAAGGTACTTGATCCGTTCGAAGTAGAGCGGGTCGTAGGCGTCTACGATGCCGGGAATCCGCAGCGTCCGTCCCGACCGCATCGGCATGTGGGGGCTCGCCGCCTGGATCTCCGTGTCGAAGAAGCCCTCGATCAGACCGATCGCGCGCCGCGCCACCTCCACCGGGTCGCCGCCCGCGCGCTCCAGCAGGCCGAGGTCGTAGTGGAAGCCCAGGTCATGGCCCAGATCGAGGATCTCCTCGACGGCCTCGGCGCCGTCGGCGTCGAACAGGTTGTAGTCGGACCCGATCTGGACAAAGAAGGTCGAGCGCACGCCGGCGCCGCGGTCGGCCCGGGCCATCGTCAGCGCGGCGTCGAGGCTGAACTCCACGTCGTGCCGCATCAGCACGAAACGCTCCACGTCGAGCAGCGCCTCCCCCATCGGCGCCGCCTCCGCGAACGAGAACGTCCGATGAGTCGCCACAATCCGCGCCAGGATCTCCCGGTAGTGATCGAGCGTGAAGTCGAGGTTCGGATCGGCGGGGCGATTCGGTCGCGGTCTGCTCATGCCGGTTGCCAGGAGACTTCGTCCCATATCTCGGTCGCCAAGTCGTCGACCGGACGCACGGCGCCTCCGTCGATCCAGTCGACCAGGCGCCGCGTCACGTCAGGGTAGTTCATCGGAATCGGCGCCGGACCACAGATCCAGGACTCGATCCGTTCCACGGTCAGCCGCTCGACGACCGTGCCAAGGCCGAGGGCCACGAGCGCACGGCCGTTGAGGAATTGCTCGGGATGGCGTCCCATCGGTTGGACCAGCAGGCGGCGGCCCAGGTGAAGCGCCTCGCTGACGAGCGAGAAGCCCGCATTCGTGATCACTCCGGAGCAGGCGACCAGATCGGCCACGAACGCCGCGCGGTCGTAGGGGCGGATCGAGACGTTGCCGCGGTCGACCGGCGCCGGCACCGGCCGGTAGGCGACGAACCGGCGGTGCGGCAAGCGCCCCAGCAGTCCGACGATGCTCTGCTCGCTCTCCGCGGGCAGGTAGACGAGGATCCTCTCGCCGGCGTCCGGCGGCGGACCGGCCTCGGCCGCCGCGACCAGGTCGGGGCTGATCGTGGGCGGCAGATTCGCGCCGCCGAAGCGATGCCAGTGCAGGCCGACTGCGGTCCGAACCGGGGTGTAGACGGGTGCGAACAGGCGCAGCGCAAGACGCGCCGGCCCGGTCCGCCCCGGTAGGCGGAGACGCCGTTGGAATGCATACAGGTGGCCGACGCCGATACTGGGTCGCCGGCATCGACGCGCGATCCAGGCGGAAACCGGCTCGTAGTCGGTCAGCACGAGGTCGAAGCGGGACGCATCGAAGCTGCGCACGTCGCGCACGAAACGGGCCACGCGCAACTGCCCAAGGGTCTGGAGCATCCTCACCCGGCCGCCGGCGGCTCGGCCCGTGAACCCCTCGAGCAGCGTATGGCTGGCACGGATCTCGGGGTCTGCGAACGCCGCCGAAGATCGCCCGGTGAGCAGGCAGTGGACCTCGTGCCCTCTGCGTCGCAGGCCGGCCACCATCGCCGCCGACCGCACCAGGTGGCCGTGGCCTGTGCCCTGAACTCCGTAGAGGATCCTCATGCCGGGACCGTGGACGGTCCTGTTCCAGACCAGAGCACGCGGGCGGAAGGTAGCACCCGCCGAGCCGCCGTCGCAAGCGAAAGCCCGCTGTTAGACTGACCCTTCGACTGGACTTCCTCGTTTCTTTGCCGGTTCTTCCCGTTACGCACCAAGGGAGCGCGGTCTGATCCCCGCGTTGCAATCAGCAGGGGGTGACATCACGCGCGTTCTCATTGCCGGCATCGACGGCTATCTCGGTTGGCCGTTGGCCCAGTACCTGACGGCCCGCGGCCACGAGGTTTCCGGCATCGACGCCGGCTTCCGCCGCGACTGGGTCGCGGAGATGGGCAGTTGTTCGGCCCTGCCGATCGCTTCGCTTATGGCGCGGCTCGACGCGTTCGAGTCCGCCTACGGCACTCGTCCGCACGTTGCCCTTGGCGACCTGACCGACCTCGAGCTGGTCTACCGGCTGTTCGAAGAGGTGCAGCCGGAAGCGATCGTCCACCTCGGCGAGTGCCCGTCGGCGCCGTACTCCATGATGGACGCGAAGCATGCGGTCTGGGTGCAGCGCAACAACATCGAGGGCACCCTCAACGTGCTCTACGCGATGCGGGACTTGGCGCCCGACGCGCACCTGGTCAAGCTCGGCACGATGGGCGAGTACGGCACGCCGAACCTGGACATCCCTGAGGGCTTCTTCGAGATCGAGTACCGCGGCCGGCGCGACCGTCTGCCCTTCCCCCGGCAGGCCGGCTCCTGGTACCACTGGAGCAAGGTCCACGACAGCAACAACGTGATGTTCGCCTGCCGCATGTGGGGGCTGAGGGCAACCGACGTGATGCAGGGCGTCGTCTACGGCACCCGGTTCTTCGGCAGCGCGATGGGCGGTGCGACGGGCGACGGGGCGGACCACCCCGCAGGCGAGGCACTGAGCACCCGGCTCGACTTCGATCAGGCATTCGGCACTGTAATCAACCGTTTCTGCTGCCAGTCCGTGATCGGCGAACCCCTGACTCTGTTCGGGCTCGGCGCCCAGCGCCGCGGCTTCCTGCCCATCTGCGACTCGATGCAGTGCCTGACCCTGGCGGTCGACAACCCACCGGAAGCGGGCGACTACCGGGTCTTCAACCAGTTCGAGGAGACATACACGATCTCAGAGCTCGCCTCCAAGGTCGCTTCTGTCGCTTCCGACATGGGCCTCGACCCGCGGATCCGCCGGATCGAGAACCCGCGCAAGGAACTCGAAGCGCACTACTACAACCCGGACCACGATCACCTGCGTGCCCTGGGCTACCAGCCGACCCGGGACATGGACTCGGAACTCCGGGCGATGCTGGAAGACCTGCTCCCCCACCACGACCGGATCGCGGCCAGGCGCGAAGTGCTCCTGCCCGACATCCGCTGGGACGGCAGCCGTAGGAGGTCAGCCTTTCTGGACGGAGAGAACAGCCTCGACGGAGAGAACGGCTCGGAACCGGACTCGCCGGCTAGCCAGCCGCCGTCAGTCGACGAGCCGCCGTCACCCCACGACCCGCCGTCACCCCACGACCCGCCGTCACCCCACGACCCGCCGTCACCCCACGACCCGCCGTCACCCCACGACCCGCCGTCACCCCACGACCCGGAAGCGCGTGCCGCAGATCAGGATCACGCCATCGTCGCCCAGGCAGCCCCGCTCGCTCGCGGCTGAACGGGCGCGGTCCGCGTCCACCGCACGCACGTCGATCCCGCCCAGGCCCTCGGGCCGGCCGTCGGTCGGGTGCACGAAGCGAACGTCCGCGTTCTCAAGCGGCATGGTCGACACGCCACCCCTGTCCTGCAGCGGAATCTGGGCGATCTCGCTCCAACGCGCCGCGATGTCGGCGGGGCGAGGACTCTGGATCTCCGCCGCGACGATGCCGTCGATCACGTCGGTCCGGCGGCAGCGCTGCCAGTTCTCGCCCGCCGGTTCCCACGGGCCGTCAGGCTCCAGGCCGTTCGTCTGGCAGTCGATCTCGAAGAAGGTCCCGCCCGTGTCCTTAGGGTGCATCTGCATGTTCTGGAAGCCGGCGCGCTCGAACTCGTTGACCACGCGGATGCCGAGTTCGTCCACGCGGCCCCGGCGCGGACGCATGTCGTCGCACTGGGTGATCACCATGTAGCCGCCCTCGCCGCTCCGCCTCTCGATGTAACGGCCGCCGGCGGTGTTCTCCTCCACCGGCGCCACCACCTCGAGCAGTTGGTTGCCGATCGGCAGCAGGGCGTTCTCGAGCCCGAACCGACCGACGCCGGGATCGTTGTAGCAGACCTCGATATCGAACACCGCCTCAAGATCCGCCACCACCGGGGCCAGTTCTTCGGCTACCAGACAGATCTGCCGCAGACGCAGCCACATGACGGGGCTCCTTATCCTTGGATTGTTGGGGGCCGGATCATGGCACGAAGGAGGCGATGCCGGGAGATCGTGGCGCCGTACCGGGATTCGGGCTGCGGGCTGGCGGCCCTAGGTCTCCGGCCAGGAACCCCGGCCCTCGAGCATGAAGGTCAGGTGGGGGTGGTAGAGGGCCGGCTCCAGCAGGAACGAATCGTGGCCCTTGTCGGAGTGGACGATGATCCTCATGCAACTGACGCCCGACGCCTGCAACGCGGCCATCAGCTCGCCCTGCTCCTCGGGGTAGTAGCAGACGTCGGAGTTGATCGAGAAGATCAGGAAACGCTGGCCCCGGCAGCGCTCGAAGGCCTCCCCGACAGAAGCCGCGCCGGCCGCGGCGGCCAGGTCGTACTGACTCCAGGCGTCGAGAATCCGAAGGTAGGAGTTGGCGTCGAATCGGGCCGCGAACTTATGTCCCTGATGTCGCATGTACGACTCGATCGGGTGATTCACGCCGTACCAGGGCACACCGGAGGCCTCGGCAACCGTGCTCCTGGCCCGCCGCCTCAGCGTGTCCAGAGAAACGAAGGTCTTGTGGTTGATCTGGCGGGCGATCTTCATCCCTTCGAGTTCGGCGCCCGGCTCGTAGTCGCCGTCGTTGAACCGCGGGTCGTTGGCGATCGCCTGGATCTGCTCGAAGTTGTGAATCCGCTGGAGCGGCGTCACTTCCATGCCGGCAGCGACCACGACCACGTTGCGCACCCGCTCGGGGAACATGACCGCCAGGTCGAGCACCGCCATGCCCCCGGTCGAAGGCCCCACACCGGCGTGCAGTACGTCGACTCCCAGCCGGTCCATCAACCGCATCGTCGCCCGGACCGAGTCCGAGAAGCGCACCCGGGGGAAAGAGGGACCCCAGCGCTCGCCGGTGGCCGGGTTGATCGACAGCGGCCCGCTCGATCCGTAGCAGCCGCCGATGTAGTTGACGCAGATGACACAGAAGCGGTTCGTATCGATCGCCCGGCCAGCGCCGATGAACTCGTGCCACCAACCGAGCACCATCTCGTCGGTCCAGGCGCCGGCGGGACCCGGCACGCCGTGGTTCGTACCGGCCGCGTGGTGACTGCCGGTCATGGCGTGGAACAGCAAGACGACGTTGTCTCGCGCTCCGTTCAGTTCCCCATACTGCTCCCAGGCCAGGGTGAACTCGGGCAGGGTGTCACCGCACCGCAGCCTCAGCGGCTCCTCAAAGTGCTCGAACCGGGTCTCGACGACACCGATGCCGGCGGCGTTTCCAGCCGCGGGCACGCTGCGAATCGACTCCATGCGCCAACACTATGAGCTTGCGCCGGAGAACGCTACGGAGTGAGTTCCGGCGCAAGCTCATAGTGAGGACGGGATGGGCCGAAAGACCGAGCGAGCGAGGGATTTCGGGGCGCTATCCCCACCGGCCGGGCCGTGTAACAGCCGGCGAGCAATGCGCTTAGGGCGGCGGTGCCACACTCCGCGGGGTCAGCACCCAGTAGCGGCCACGGTGCGCCATGCGGCCGGCAATCGCCCGGGCCCGCTCCCCCGCGCCCCAGAACACGTCTCCACGCACGGCGCCACGGATCGCGCCGCCCGTGTCCTGAGCCACCAGCAACCACTGGCGGCGCTCGTCCGGCGCCTCGGGGGCGGCCGCCGGGATCATCGCGTCGAGCCAGACAGGGACCCCTAGGGGAACGTGTTGCCGGTCCACCGCCAGGGAGCGCTCCGGAGTCAGCGCGACGCCCTGGGCGCCAACCGGGCCCTCGCCTCGGATACCACGAAAGAAGACGTAGGAGTCGTTCGTCGCCATCACCTCTCCCGCGCGGTCCGGGTTGGCGCGCAGCCAGGCGTCGATCGACTGCAGCGACACTTCGTCCAGCGTCAACTCGCCCCAGTCGACCAGGGTCCGGCCGATGGCGTGGTACGGGTGGCCGTTCTGGGCCGCGTAGCCGACCCGGAACATGGCGCCGTCGTCGAGTTCGATCCGCCCCGAGCCTTGGATATGGAGGAAGAAGGCATCGACCGCGTCGTCGACCCAGACCAACTCCAGGCCGCGGCCGGCGAGCGAACCGGACGTGATCGCGTCCCGGTCGTCGTAGGGCTCGAGGCGCCTGTCCCGAACCCGCCCGGCCACCCGGCGGCCGCGCAGATCGTCCCGGAACCGGCCGAGGTCGACCGAGACGAGGTCGGACGGCTGCGTGTACAGCGGCACGCTGTACCGCTCGCTGCGGCGGCGGCTGCCGTGAAGCAGTGGCTCGAAGTAGCCCGTAAAGAGGCCGGTCCGCCGCGCCCAGCCCGAGCCTTCGCCCGGTCGGCCTGCGGCTTCCGCCGCTTCGGCGCGAGACAGGGGAACAGCAACAAGTTCGCGCTCGATGACCGCCCGCACTTCGTTCTCGCCGGCGCGGTCGCCGAGGCCGCGGAGAGCGCTGCAGAAGGGCCGCCAATCGCCGGCCGTGCCGCCCAGCTCGACCGGCTTCAGAACCCGATCGGCGGGCTGCGCGGTGAGCTGGTCGCAACTCCTCAGCAACGCCGGCAGCGCACGGGCAACCTCGTCGCCCGCCCAGCCCGGCAGCGAGGCGACCTCTACCCGGGTCCCGTAGATCTCGACCGACGCGGCTTCTGTCGGCTGCGGCGCCTCGGGCCGGAACGGCGCACCGAGCCAGCCGGCGATCCGGTCCGGTCCGACGGCAAGGACTGTCGCCACCAACGCCCAACCGAGGGTCACGAGCGCGGCAATCCGGCGCCATCGCTCCCGCGCGGGAAGCTCCCGTTCGAACCAGCGCATACCGGGCGACGGTAGCAGCCAGCGTCCGCCGCCCGTCCGGTTACGCTTCCCCACGATGACCGGACGCCCACTGCGCTGGCTGTTCTTCTACGACTGCATCTACCCGGAGTCCCTGGGGGGCGTCGAGCACCGGAACTACGAACTCGCACGGGAGCTGGGCCGGCTCGGACACGAAGTCGTGCTGTCAGGCTGGGCGGAGGCGCCGCACGCGCCCCACCCGAACGTCCGCGTCGAGCCGGTGGCGAAGGCGAGCCGGCGCTACTTGGCCCGCGGGCGGCGATCGGGGCTCGAGGCGCTGCTGCTGGCATCCCAGGTGCGGCGGATTCCCCTCGACGGCGTCGACATCGTCGAGACGGCGAACATCCCCTACCTGCACCTGCCCCTGCTGGCGCGGCGCTGCCGGCGGCGCGGTATTCCGCTGCTGGTGACCTGGCACGAGCACTGGGGCAGGTACTGGCGGCGGCACCGGCCTCCGGGACCGCTCGATCCCGGCATGTGGCGGCTCTACGCCCTCTGCGAACGCCTGTCGCTTCGCTTCGGCAGCCGGGCGGTGGCAGTGAGCAAGCTCACCGCCGGCCGGGTCGCGAAGGTGCGCGGCGAAGCGGTTGAGGTCATTCCCAACGGCATCCCGTACGAACGGATCCGCGCCCTCGCAGCCGGGGCTGACGCGACCGCGCCGCCCCTCGTCTACGCCGGCCGGCTGATCCCGGAGAAGCGGGTCGATCTCCTGCTCGACGCGACCGCGGCGCTGGCCGCCACCGAAACCGGGCGGAGGCTCGCCTCCGAACGGGGCGCCCTGCTCCGGATCATCGGCGGCGGCCCGGCGGCGGCGGACATCCGCGCGCAGATAGAGCGCCTCGGCCTGGGAAACGTCGTCGATTTCGCCGGGCGCCTGCCCCACAACGACGATGTCTGGCGTGCCGTCGCCGGAGCGGCCATCGCCGTCCAGCCCTCGGCCCGGGAAGGCTTCGGGTTGTTCCCGCTCGAGGCGATGGCCGCCGGCGTGCCCGTGGTCCACTGCCGGTCCGCCAACAGCGCCGTGTCCGAGCTCGTCCGCGACGAGCGGGACGGTTGGGAGGTCGACGCGGATGCAGGCAGACTTGCCCGCCTCCTCGAACGGTTGCTCGATACGCCGGCCGAACTCGCTGCCGCGTCACGCTCCGCGGTGGAGCGCGCGGCCGGCTACGACTGGCGGTACGTCGCCGATCGGGTGATCGAAACGGGGAACGAGTTGGTGCGGAGGGAGCGAGCCTGAGCCGCCAGCCCTCGGGTCGCGGACTGCTGTAAGGTCTCCGCCGTCGTGGGCACGGTGCTGCAGGTCGAGGTGTCGGCGGGAGAACTCGTCGACAAGATCACGATCCTCGAGATCAAGGCCGAGCGGATCGCCGACCCGGTCAAGCTCGCGAACGTCCACCGCGAACTCCGGAGCCTGACGGCCGCACGCAGCGAGGCGATCGAGAGTTCGGCCGAACTCGACGAGCTCACCGCCGAGCTGCGCCGGATCAACGAGCTGCTCTGGGAGATCGAGGACGACATCCGCGACTGCGAACGGAGGCGCGACTTCGGCGAGCGCTTCATCGAACTCGCGCGGGCGGTCTACCGGACGAACGACCGCCGCGCCGGCGCCAAGCGCAGCATCAACGAGTTGCTGGGCTCCGAGCTGGTCGAAGAGAAGGACTACGCCGAGTACTGAGCGGGCGGCCCTGGGCCGGCGCCAAAACGGCCGCGATTCTGCGCTACCAGACGCCCTCGTTCGGCATCGAGGCCCACGGTTCCTCCAGCGGCAGCGCGCCGCCGGCCTGCAGAAGTTCGATCGAGATGCCGTCCGGCGATCGGATGAAGGCCATGCGGCCGTCCCGCGGCGGACGGTTGACCACCACTCCCTGCTCCTGGAGCGAGCGGCAGGTGGCGTAGATGTCGTCGACCTCGAAGGCCAGGTGGCCGAAGTTCCGGCCGCCCGTGTAGTCCTCGGGGTCCCAGTTCCAGGTCAGTTCGAGAAGCGGCGCCGTCCGCTCCCGGGCCAGCTCGACATCCGATGGCGCGGCCAGGAACACGAGCGTGAACCGCCCCTGCTCGCTGTCCATCCGGCGCATCTCGACCATGCCGAGCTTGCCGCAGTAGAAGTCGAGCGCCTCCTCCAGACTGCCGACCCGGACCATCGTGTGCAGGTACTTCATCCGTCGCCTCCCCGTTCGTGGCCGTCCTCGCCGATCCGGTAGCTTACGCCCCCCATGCAGATCAGACCGGTAGTGCATCGGGTGATCGACTCGCCGATCACCCAGGTCGGACGCTGGAAGAACAGCGCCGCCCGCGACCTTCCCCTCATCGACGTCTCCCAGGCGGCGCCGACCTACCCGCCGGCCCAGGAGTTACGCGACCACATAGCAGCCCAGGCCCAGAGCCCGGCCACGGCGACCTACACCGACCAGCAGGGGATCCCCGAACTGCGCGAGGCGCTGGCGCGGGCCATGTCGGTGGACTACGACGCTCCGGTCGCGGTCGACCGGGTGGCCGTCACGGCCGGCTGCAACCAGGCCTTCTGCCTGGCGATGATGGCGCTCACGGAGCCCGGCGACGAGGTCATCCTGCCGCTGCCCTCCTACTTCAACCACGACATGTGGCTCCGTTCGCAGGACGTCGAGCCCGTCTACATCGAGCCCGGCCCGGACATGGCGCCCGACCCCGCGGCCGCCGAGGCGGCCATCACCGCCAGGACGCGGGCGATCGTCCTCGTGACCCCGAACAACCCGACCGGCGCGGTCTACCCGCCGGCCCTGATCGACAGCTTCTTCGAACTCGCCCGCGAACGCGGCCTGGCCCTGGTGGTCGACGAGACCTACCGCGAGTTCCGCGACCGCTCGGACCCGCCCCACACCCTCTTCCAGCGGCCCGACTGGACCGACGCCCTCATCCACCTCTACAGCTTCTCCAAGGCGTACTGCATGGCGGGCTACCGGATCGGCGCCATGGCCGCCGACCCCGGCCTGCTGCGAGAGACGCTCAAGATCGCCGACTGCGTCGCCCTCTGCCCTTCCCACATCGGCCAGTTGGCGGCGCTCTACTGCCTCGACCACCTCGACGACTGGAAGCGCGAGTACCGCCGCACCGTCCGCGAACGCGTCGCCTACGCCGCCCGCCGCATCCGCGAGGCGAACACCGGCTTCGAGGTCGCCTCCTCCGGCGGCTACTTCGTCTACCTCCGCCACCCCTGGCCCGACCGCACCTCCGCCTCCGTCGGCCGCAGCCTCGCCCAGGACCACGGCATCCTCTGCCTCGCCGGCGCCATGTTCGGCCCCCGCCAGGACCGCTACCTCCGTCTCGCCTTCGCCAACGTCGACCTGCCGAAGATCGACGAACTGGTCGAACGGCTGGCGAGCCTGAACGCTGCCGGCGAGCGGTAGGGCGTTGCCAAACCCGCCTGCTCCGGGGCCCGAGGGGGTCAGCCTCCTGGTGCCGTTTGCGCCTCGTTCGGAGAATGGAAGGGGGATAACACGCAAAGTCACATTCACGGGCACTTGCCGAGCGACTGACCGACCGTCCGAATCGGCACATCGTCGCCTTTGCCCAAGTTCCACAGGTGTCGTCGCAGGTTCTCCTCGCCAGCGGCCTGCGCCATGCGGTAGTCCCCGATCATCGCTTCGAGTCTCAGTTGGTCCATCGGGACCTTGCCCGCCCCGGATTCCACAACGAACCACGCGTCCTCGTCCTGAGTGAAGTAACCGTCTGACGTGCAGGCATCGCGCGCAAGAAACGTCTCCCCTCTCGCCACCCGGGCTTCCGGTCGCAGTCGTGGCGGCCAGCTCATGTCCTTGGCGATCGCTTCCCGTTCTTCGGCGTTGTGCGTGTGCTCGACGGCCCACGTTCGGCCCTGATCCGTGGTCGTCACAACGTACCGATCTACCCACCAGTTGCAAGCGACCGTGAAGCCTTCGAGGAGGCGCCCCTCGTCGTCCCACAGGGCGCTGTAGACCTGATTGACGAACCAGCACCTACGGGCGGCCGTGCCGTTGATGATCGCCACTACTTCATCCACCACATTGCCCGGAACGACATCGGGGAGCAGCGCCCCATCGGCGCAGGTCGTGCAGTCACGTGGAGCCCCGAACAAAGCGCCGTCCACAATCTCGCGCTGGAGCACCTTGGTCTCTGTCTTGGGCTCGGGGTTGTTTCCGGGCGGGCCGGGTCGCGTTGCAGCGGCCCCGCCGGGAATCTCAAGCACTTCACCGACTTCGAGACGGTCGGGATTGGGGATTCGGTTCGCGCGGGTGAGTGCGTCAACGGAGAGGCCGTGTTGGGCCGCTATCCCACCGAGCGTGTCACCAGGTTGCACGGTGTAGCGGATCGGAGAGCCGAGCTCACCGCGCTCCGGCTCAGCGACGCGCCCCAGCAACGTCAAGCCGACGATTGGGGCAGTGATCAGAGCGGCGACCACGAAAGTCCGGCCTCTCATGCGCTCTCGTCCGTACAGGCCCACACAAGCGCCGCGATCCAACCCAAGACGGTCCAGCCCAGCACTAGGTTCAGGACGACGATCCACGCTACGTTGCTCGCGTTGCGGCGGGTCGCGATCACGGTAGGGACGAAATAGAAGCCCGCTAGGAAGAGCGCGACCGGCAGGCAACACGTGAGCCCTCCCACTACTGACCCCACCGCCGACGCCGCCTTCGTCAACCCGTTCGCCAATGCGGCACGAGTGTCCTCGAAGAGCAAGATGCCTCCGACGACCGCGGAGACGAAGACCCAAACAACAATCCAGTCGACGCGTTCGAGAGAGCCCCTCTTCAATCGTCCCGCTCCGGTTGTCGGCTCATCGTCACTGTGCGCGCCGAATCCAGTGCAGCCAGATTCCGTGTTCCAGTCGTCGTCTTCGACGATGGCTACGATAGCAACCCCGCTGCCGGGAACCTGTTCGACGACCTCCGGCCCGCGTCACGGGCCGAAGGAGAGGGGCCCAGCGAGGCTGTCGGCAAGCGACGGCCGGCGACCTCCAATAAGCCGACGCCGAACCGGAGCGCAGCCGACCGCAGCGAGCGCCAACCTCCCCGTACTCAGAGAGCGCGAAGGGAATCCCCATCCTCCGCGAAGCGCTGGCCCGCGCCGTGACGGTGGACCACGACGCCCCGGTCGCCGTCGACCGAGTGGCCGTAACGGCCGCCTGCAACCAAGCCTTCTGCCTGGCGACGATGGCGCTCACCGAACCGGGCGACGAGGTGCTCCTGCCGCTGCCCTGGTACTTCAACCACGACATGTGGCTCCGCTCCCAGGGTGCCGCGCCGGTCTACCTGGAGCCCGGCCCGGACATGGCGCCCGACTACGCCGCGGCCGAGGCAGCCATCACCGCGGCGACGCCCGCGATCATCCTCGTGACCCCGAACAACCCGACCGGCGCGGTCTACCCGCCCGCCCTGATCGACAGCTTCTTCGAACTCGCCCGGGACCGCGGCCTGGCACTCGTGATCGACGAGACCTACCGAGAGTTCCGCGAGCACTCGGACCCGTCCCATATCGGCCAGTTGGGCGCCCACTTCTGCCTCGAGCACCTCGACGCCTGGAAACGCGACTACCGCCGCACCGTCCGCGACCGCGTCGCCTAGGCCGCCCGCCGCCTCCGCGAGACCGACCCCGGCTTCGACGTCGTCTCCTCCGGCGGCTACTTCGTCTACGTCCGCCACCCCTTCAACGACCGCTCCTCCATCGAAGTCGGCCGCTGCCTCGCCCACGACCACGGCATCCTCTGCCTCGCCGGCTCCATGTTCGGCCCCCACCAGGACCGCTACCTCCGACTCGCCTTCGCCAACGTCGACCTCACCGCCATCGACGAGTTGGTGGCGCGTCTGCGGCGGGTTCGGTAGCGGTAGCGCCGGCTGAAGTCGAAACGCCTTGACAGCTCCGACTTCCACACGCCCTGCTCCAGGAAGTGCCTCAACAACATCGTCGTCTCCCATCCGTGCATCTCCCGGACGCTCCATGGCTGCCTTCGGCCGCCAGCTCTCCATACTTCGACGACCACTCTCCAAGCGGCCTCCGCCTTCAGGCAACGCGAGGCGTTCGATCCGTTGCGACGGATGCGGTGGTAGCGTGAACCCGTGAACGCCGAGTGCTTCCGATGTGGCCAACCAGAGGACGACTGCCTTTGTGAGGATCCCGACTTCGATCCTTCTCGGGGCGTTCTCGGTGAGCAGGACGAGTGGGACGTACGGCGGGCGAAGCGGGAGTTGGTTCGTCGGGCCGAAGACGAAAGAGAAGGCCTGCTGCGCCGTGACGCTAGGGCGCTGGCGAGACGCATGGACCTTGTGAACCGAACCTGGAGCGGCTGATCGGGCGGTCGAGGCGCTTCCTACAAGGCTCTAGCCACGCAGCCCGCCGCCGACCAGGTCGTCCTCCGCCGGCCCCCTTGCCCAAGGACCCCGTGCCGCGGAATCGCTACACCGTGGCTTCCAGATGCGAGCCGGATTGCAGGGTTGGCAACCGGGCGATCGCCGGTCCGTTCTTCTGCTCCGCCAACCGCAACTCGTAGAGTTTCTGGAGATTCGGCCAGAACTCGCCCGACGTGCCGAAGAAGCGCCCCAAGCGCAGGGCCGTGTCGCCCGACACAGCACGCGACCGTTGAGAATCTCGGTGATCCGGTTCGGCAATACCTCGATCCGCCGCGCGAGTTCCGTCGCGCTGATTCCGAGGGCGTCCAGGTCCTCGCGAAGCGTCTCGCCGGGATGGATGGGCTCACGCATGGTTCATCTCCAGTCAGTGGTAGTCCACGATTTCCACAGCGGTGGGGCCGGGGCTTCCGGCGGGCCACTCGAAACAGACCCGCCACTGGTCATTGTTGCGGATGCTCCACTGCCCCTTCCGTCCCACAGCTAGCGCCTTCAGCCAGTTGCCGGGTCTCGCCAGGTCCCCAAGTCTGATCGCCGCATCAACGAGCAGGGCGGCGGCCGGCGGCGGCTCGAGGCCCGCTCCGTCGGCGTTGGCGGCCGCGCTCGATCCGCCCGAAGGCGATAGCGGCGCTCCGCAGGCTCATGGCTCGCTCCGCTTCGAGGGGCGGCAGTTCATGGCTCTTCGCTGCAGCGGAACGCCTCGGTATCGGTGATCGCCCAAACCGACGTGAACCGCGTATCCGCGGCTCCACTGCCGGCGTTCGCGGTCCACTCGTGCGGTACGCCATCGACCGGGGTGTAGACCGTGACGCGGTAGGCGAGATCCGTAGCCGGCGCCGAATACAGCCAGCGATGGCCGGTCAAGCCGCAGGCGTCCAGCAGCTTGACCAGGACTTCGGCGTTGTCCGGGTCGAAGAAGTAGAAGACGGCGGCGGACTCGGAGAGCTTCTTCTGCGGCGCGCCTCGAACCCAGTTCCCGGCGGAGTCCATGTAGTCGACCGCTACCGCATAGTCGCCCGCCAAGCAGACGCGGTCAGCTGCGCGAGCGCAGGCGGCGTATCGCCACCAGACCGTAGTCCCATTACGTGCATGGTGCAGAGTGCGGTCGTCCTCGATAGGAGGAACGAAGTGCAAATCGCACCTGTCGCCTTCCGGCGGCAGTTGAAGACCGTGAATCGTGCTCACTTGGCGTCCATCGACGACGACCACCGGGTCCGGTGTGCGGCAAATCCCCAGGAAGGCGGGGGTCAACCGGTCGGATACGCCGGACTCGTCGCACCGGAGTTCGAAGTAGGTGTCGGGCTCGGCGAGGCCCGGGATGTCCCATTGCGCGTCTACGCAGATTTCCAAGTCGCCGCCGGGGAACCACAGCGGGAAGTCGCGCCAGGTGAACAACCCGTGCCACCCGTCGATGTGGTCCGCTTCCGCGACTCGTTCCTGGGCTTCGGTCGGCGACGCGCAGGTCATCAACGCGGCGACCAGCAGGGCGACCGCGGCGGCAGCCGGGCAGGACTTCGCGCTCCGCTTCCGGCACCGGCGTCGGCGCGACCGGCGGATTCCAGGGCGCGGCGGATCAGGGCGCGACCCCCGGGCGTCCGTTCCGTCGCGGGCCGACAGGCGCTCGATTCGCATCCGCCAGCCGTCCGGCAGGCGAACGTTCTGTTGCTCAGGGATCTCGTAGCGGACATTCAAGCCTCCTATGTCCGGGTCGGCGCCGCACTCTATTCTATTGCTCGCCAGCACTGACCGAAGGCCATCGCCTCGCTATCGGGCCGTAGCGGACGATCCTTGACAAGGGTCGCTCCATGCCCGTCTCCGTTCAGGATCATCTCAGGATTGGACAACGCCGCGTATACGCCGGAACCTCAGCGCAGCGGCAAGGCATAGCCCAGCGCATGGACGGCCCTGCGGAACTTCTTCTCGGACTTCACGGGCACGGAAAGGCCGCGCGGGCCGGCTCGCAGGCAGTACTTCGCCGCCTGCGGGTTGGCCGCGATCCGGTCGGCAATCTCCGCGTCCCCGCACTCGATCAAGAGTGCGTTCACGGCCGGCTTCAGGGCATGCATGCCCCGTTCGATCAGGCGGAGGAACCCTTCGACCTTCTCCGGCAACGGCTGGTCGTCGCGCGCGGCCAGGAACTTCCTGAACTCCGCCGGCTCGTGACCGTGTTCGAGCGCCGTCAGCGCACGGTCCAGGTTCAGACGCCAGACTCCTTCCCCTTCAATTGCGGCGTAGGTCTCGAGCAGGAGGCGCTCCGCCGGCAGCACGGGCGCGGACGCCCGAACGCGAAGATCGGGCAGGACGGTCAGTGCGCTGGGCGCCGGGAGATTCGAAGGCTCGTACCCCCTGGCTCCGCCAAGACAGTAGGCGCCGAGCGGATTGACGCGGAAGAACTCCAGGCCGTCGTAGCGACTCAAGAAGTCCAGATCGTCGGCCCCCCACCGCGCCATATAGTCGAATCGGGCGTTCTCCGGAGCAGTGAACGCGACATCCACGAGACCCATGGTCGCCGCGTACTCGAACAGGAAGCAAAGAAGGTAGCGCTTTTCGAGCTCGTCGGCGGCGCCGTCCGCCGCGTAGCCAAAGTTGCCGTACTCCGGGTCCACGATGTAGAGACGCCACGGATGCCGCGTCACTTCAAAATCTCGGCCTTTCGCCCTCATGAAGCGATGGAACTCGTCGACCTCCACCCATCTCCCCGTGGGGCACTCCGCAAGGACGTCCACGATCGCCTTCCTCCGCCCGCGCGGCGACGTCATCGCCTGTCGGCCGCGGCCCCGGAACTGGCCCTTCACCTCCTCAATCCGATTGAACTCGTCCAGCAGGGTGTTCGCCAACCACCGCTTCCAGATCCGGCGCAACGTGAGTGCGGGCCGCGCCCTGAAGGCCGCCCGGCCGGCCGGCGTGAGGGCCAGCTTGCCGCGGGCCGGTTCGGCCAGTCCGCCGGCCTGGACCAGCCAGGGCCAGGCGTACGCCCTGATGGCGCCGATCGGCTGGCGCGACCGGCGGCCCTTGCGCTTCGACTCCAGGAAGTAGTCGCCGCCGTGCAGGACTCCCCCAAGGAGCTCGACCGTTCGCGACGAAGGCCGGCGCGTCTTCGGGCCGACGGCGAGCTTCCCGTCGTCGATCAGACGCAGAGTCGCGAACAGGTCCTCGGCGGCGGGCTCCTCCATGTAGCGACGAACCAGCGCCACGCTCTCGAACTTCTCTTCCCTTCCCTTGACAACCCAACGTTCCAGCCGGCGCTCGATGAACTCCGGGCACTCCTCAGCGGTCTCGAGCACCGGTTCCGGCGGCCGGGGCACGAACTCGCGCAGGCGGTCCGCGAGATCCGAAGGGACAACAACCAACTCAAGCAAGTGGCGCTCGAGCGGGAAGAGAAAGAAGTGCAGGACCGAGATGTCGCAGGAGCTCTCCACTCGGTAGCCTTTCGGCAGGCGGCCGTGCTCGGCCCGGAACTGCCCCGCCTTGAAGCGGCCGGTCGGGCCGTGTACGGCTTCCGCCAGGGCGAGCTGCTGGAGATCGTCCATCCGCGACCACAACTCCCTCAGCTTGGCGCCATCGAGGCAGCGGAGAATAGCCTTCACGATGTCCACCTTGCGGGTCGGCTTGGGCGGCGGCACCGGGAGCGCCCCCATCATCGCTTGCAGCCGGTCGACGTTCATTCCGGTGAGGGCCTCTTTCAGGCTGGCCGGGCCGAGTCGGCAAGCGATCGTTCAGATCCTCCGCGTTCGTCCGTGGATCTCGAACTCGACGGACCCGGTCTCGGCGTCGGCTTCGATGACCAGGGAGCGGCCCTGGAACCAGGGGCCGGGATTGACGACGCGGGTCGGTCCGATCGTGTCGTCGCCGATCGCTTCGTGGATGTGGCCGGAGAACACGAGGTCGGGCTGGTGCCGCTCGACGGCGGCGCGGAGCGACCGCGAGCCGACGTGTTGGCCGCGGGCGAGGTCGCAGGCGGTGCCGTGGGGTGGCTGGTGGGAGACCAGGATCGTGGGCTGCCCTTTGACCGCGGCGGCGTTCTCGAAGGCCTCGGCGGCGACGCGCACGTAGTCCTCCTCCGTGCGCTCGTAGGGGAGGTCGCCGAAGGGCAGACCGCCTGACAGGCCAATGAACCGGACGCCGTCGACCACCCGGGCGCGGCGGTCGAGGTCGATGTCGATGTCCCGGAAGTAGCCCTCGACGGCGGGCTGATCGCAGTTGCCGCAAACCGCGAGTACCGGGACGCCGGTCGCCAGCAGCGGTTCGACGATCTGCCGGGCGTGGTCCGGGCCCAGGGAGTTGGTCAGATCGCCGGCGAGAACGACCAGATCGAACCCGGACGGATCCGGCAGGCGGGGCGGCCGCTTGCCGGACCAGTGTAAATCGACGACGCCGAGAACTCGAAGAGTCAAGGTCGAACCCCCCGCCGCTGCCGGCGTAGGTCGACGACGCCGAGAATGCGCAAGGTCAAGGCGAGTCTCTAGCCGCTTGGCCGCCGGGCACACCCGGCAGCAACGCCGTCAGTGGACCAGCGTGCGAACCGCATGCGCCGATTCCTGGGGGTCGTCCTCCAGGCCGTGGGACATGATGAAGACCCACGCGGCCAGGCGCTCCTGCTCCGTCTCACAGATCAACTCGAAGATGTACTCGTTCTCCTGGTCGCCCTGAAACGACTGCACGTAGGCAACCCGGTCACGGTCGATCAGGATCTCGCCCACCAGCCGCTTGCCGTACACGAGCTGCGCGATCAGGAGGTTCTCGGTCTCGGACACGAACTGCCAGTGGAAGTCCTCGTCGTCGCAGAGCAGAGCGTCCACGGATCCGGCCCGGATGACGCAGTTCGGGTGGAGGAGGAGCCAGTTCCAGAACGCGTCCAGGTCGAGCGTGGCCCGGGAGCGCTCGGCCTCGGTGGGGGCTGTCATCGCGCAATCGTATCGAAGCGGAGTTAGAGTCCGCCGCATGACGAACGGATCCCCCTGGACTGCACTCGGCGCGCCGCGTTTCGCATACGAGCGCGGTCTCCACGACCTCGGCAACGGCTCGTTCGCCTGGCTGCAGCCCGACGGCGGCTGGGGCTGGAGCAACGCGGGCCTGATCGTCAGCGGCAGCGAGTCGCTGCTCGTCGACACGCTGTTCGATCTGCCGAACACGCGCGAGATGCTCGACGCGATGAAGAAGGCCCACGCGGCGGCGGCCGACATCGACCGGCTCGTGAACACGCACTCCAACGGCGATCACACCCACGGCAACGAACTCGTCGCCGGCGCCGAGATCGTCGCGTCGCGGACCGCGGCCGCCGAAATGGAGGTGACGACGCCGGAGGCGCTCGCGGCACTGATGCGCGGCGCGCGCGCCGACGGCGGCCTGGTCGGCGACTTCCTGGTCGAGTGTTTCGGCCCCTTCGAATTCGAGGGAATCACCCACACGCCGCCGAACCGCACGTTCGAGGGCGCTTTGAGCCTCCAGGTCGGCGAAACGCCGGTGGAGCTGGTCGAGGTCGGCCCGGCCCACACGGGCGGCGACATCATGATCCACCTGCCGGGCGATCGCACCGCGTTCACGGGCGACATCCTGTTCATCGAAGGCGCGCCGATCATCTGGGCGGGACCGGTCCAGAACTGGATCGACGCCTGCGATTTGCTGTTGAGCTGGGATCTCGAAACGATCGTGCCGGGGCATGGGCCGATCACCGACAACCGGGGCGTCGAAGCCATGCGGGCCTATCTCGTGTACCTCCGCGACGAGGCGCGGAAACGCTTCGACGCGGGCCTCAGCGCCCGCGACGCGGCGTTCGACATCGCGCTCGGCGACTTCGAGGCCTGGGGCGACAGCGAGCGCATCGCGATCAACGTGGACTCGCTGTACCGCGAGTTCAGCGGCGGCGACAGCGGCCGCACCCACATGCAGGAGCTGTTCACCCGCATGGCCGAACTGGCCCGGGACCGCAGGCGTTAGCAGCGCCGGCAACTGGACGGCGCCTGAGCCGGCGCCGCATCAGGGCAACCGACAAGCAAGGGAGAAGCGAGGATGGATCTGGGAATCCAGGGCAGGAAGGCGGCGGTTGCCGCGGCATCGCCGGGCACGCCGGCAACCACGTCGATCGACGGCTACCGCGAGGCGATCGACCTCAACCTGCTGTCGACCATCGTCATGTGTCAGGCGGCGCTGCCGGGGATGCGCGAGCGCGGCTGGGGGCGGATCGTGGCGATCACCTCGATCGGCGCCTGCACCGCTACTTCACCTCTGGCGCCACTTCACCTCTGGCGCCACTTGAAACTTCCAACCTCGTTCGGCTAGCCTTGTAACCGCAGATCAGCACACAACAGCTTTGGAGGATCGACAATGAGTCGACATGCAAACCACGCTCTCCCTTGGCTTCTCGCAGTGCTCCTCTGCTGCGCTCTGCCGATGCTGGCCGACGGCCCCCAGACCGGCACCATCGACGGTCGCGTCGCGGACGCAGAAGGACAGAGCCTGCCCGGCGTCTCGGTTACCCTCACCGGACCGCAGCGAACCCGGAACACGATCACCGATGCCGACGGCGGCTACCGGTTCGCCCTGCTCCAGGCCGGCGACTTCACGATCACGGCCGAACTGGAAGGGCTGGGCAGGGCCGACTTCGCCACGAGCCTGAACCCCGGCCAACGGCGGGGCGTCAACCTCACGCTGAGACCGACCGAGGCGGAAGAGATCACGGTGACCGCCGACGCGGTCCTGATCAGCAAGTACGACACCGGTGTCGTCAGCAGCGTTCGCGCCGAGGTGGTGGAGAACGTCGCCTACGGCACCCGCAACTACTCCTCGACGCTGCGTCAACTGCCGGGCGTGGTCAGTATCAATGAGGGCGACCACCTGCCGGCGGTGAACGGCGGACTCTCGACCGAGACCCAGGTCCTGATCGACGGCGTGGACACCAGCAACACGCGCCGCGGCGGCGAGGCGCGGCTCATCATGCCGGCCACGGCCCTCGCCGAGTCCAGGCTCGAAACCCAGGGCTTCGGCGCCGAGTACGGCCGGGTCATGGGCGGCGTCATCAACTCGACGGTCAAGACCGGCACCAACGAACTTCACGGCAACTTCCTGTACATCGGCCAGAACCCGAAGTGGAGGACCTTGAACCAACTGGAACTCGAGCGGCCGGACGACCACACGCCGAGCTTCGAGGCGTCGCTCGGCGGTCCGATCCGGCGCGAGAAGGCCTGGTTCTTTGCCGCCTGGGCCGACCTCACGAACAACCTGCTCGACCAGTTGAAGGACGGCACGGTCGTCGACAGCAGCCGCACCTCCGAGCCCCGCATCGCCAAGCTGAACTTCCAGCCCAACGACCGCCATCAGATCGCGGGCACATGGATCGATTCCCGCGGCAACGGCATCGCAAACCCGGGCAACTCGGGCGACTTCCTGTCCCTGATGGACCGGCCGCTGTTCGCTCAGCTCGCGACGGTCACCTGGAGCGTCGCCGCGAGCAGTTCCGTGTTCCTGGAGATGAAGGCCTCCAAGCGCAAGGACCTGTTCCCGCGGAATCTTCTCTTCCCCAAGGAGAGCCTCGATCCCAACGCCTCGCCCGACGACCCGCCGGGGAACAACTATCGCTACCGTGACCTGCTGACCAACCTGCGCCACAACGGGCCGGCCTCCGGTTCCGGCATCGGCTACAACGACTTCCCGCGGGACACGGCGAGCGCTTCGGCGAGCATCTTCCGGAACAATCACGAACTCAAGTTCGGGATCGACGTCCAGGACATCGCGTTCACGAACCTGGGCAACGTCGGCAAGGAGTTCCGCGGGCGCGGCTACGACCCGAGCCTCCCAGGCGGCTACGAGCGGCCGCAACGGGTGCGCATCTTCGACGACTCCGTCCCCTCCCACAGCGAGGGGATCGAAGCCGCGCTCTACGCTCAGGACCGCCTCGACATCGGCAACCAATGGAGCCTCCACCTCGGCCTGCGCCTCGACGATCAGACGATCAAAAACGATGTCGGGCGCACAGTCGACGACACGCAGGAGTGGGCGCCGCGCGTGACCGCGGTCTACGACGTCAACGCCGACGGCACGCTCCTGTTGCGGGCGAGCGCCGGTCGCTACTACCAGAACATTCCTCTCGACTTCGCCTACCGCGAGTACAGCGAACTGCCGGCCGGCCAGCAGTCCTACACCGAGTACAACTGGAACTCGAGCACACTGCGCTACGACCGGTTCCGGAGGCAGGTCAGGCCGGCGGGCGGCGGCGAGATCCAGCGCGTCGACCACTTCTACAAGGACCAGGTCGCCCTTGGCCTCGACTGGCAATTCCGTCAGAACTGGGTCTTCCGCTCGAACGCCGTGTGGCACGAGACGGACAACGTCTACTTCGGCAACGAACAGTTCACCGCCGACGGCACGGGCGTTGAACGGGTGGTTCGCAACTGGCCGGGCGCGTTCCGTGAGTACCAGGGCCTCACCTTCGAGCTGAACCGCAGGTTCCGTAACAACTGGTCGCTCAACACGAACCTGACCATCGGCGACGCCAAGGGCAACACGGAGAGCGTGAACACGAACTCGAACCTGTTCGAGGGGTTGGGCGGCATCGAGCTCGGCACCGGCGCTACCGACGCGACGAGCCGCTACCAGGCAGGGCGCATGGGCCACGACATCGACCGGCTGAACATCGTCGCGGTCCGGATCTTCGAGCTGGGGAATCACCGCCTGAGCCTGGGCGGCTTCTTCTCCGGCAGCAGCGGCCGTTACTTCGGACCGACCCTGGCCACCACGGTCGCCCATCCAACCACCGGTGTGGAGATCGACACGGTGACCCGCCTGGCGCCGCGAGACGGCATGCAGCTCGACGACATCTATACGCTCAACGGCTCCGTGGTCTGGTTCTTCCCGATCCGCGGTTCCATCAAAGGCCAACTCGGCTTCGAGGCCGCCAACCTGACCGACGAGCAGGGCGTACTCTTCGTCAACCCGCGCACACTCGAGCCGATCTCGACGGTGACCGCCTGGCAACTGCCGCGCGAGTTCCGCCTGAAGGCGGGCTTCCGCTTCTGATCGGAAGCCCCCGGTGAAGGCGGGCAGGCCGTTGCCTCGATCGGGGCGTGCCGGCAGGGCGAAGGAGAAACGCATGAGAACGTCCGTGACCGCGGTCCTGCTACTCGCCTTCATCTCCTGCACTCCCGCCGCCGATCCGCCGGTCCGGCACAACGTCCTGTTCATCGTCGCCGACGACCTGAACGTCGCACTCGGCAGCTACGGCGCCTACCCGACCGCGCGTACGCCGAACCTGGACCGCCTGGCGGCGGAGGGCATCCGGTTCGAACGGGCCTATGCCCAGCACCCGGTCTGCAACCCTTCGCGGGCGTCCTTTCTGAGCGGACTGCGGCCCGAGACCACGCAGGTGCTCTACAACTTCACGGCGCCGCGCCACGCGATCGGCGATGCCGTCATGTTGCCCGAGTACTTCCGCGAGCAGGGCTACTTCACCGCCCGGGTCGGCAAGGTGGCGCACGGCCGCTACGAGGACTCGGTCACGTGGGACATCTCGGAGAACGCCCGCCAGCGGGGCAGGGAGAACTACCTTCCCGGCGTCGACCACTCGGAGGTCCGCGACAACTCCTGGACGGAAGCCTCCGAGAACGGCATGTCACGGGCGGACGTCTTCGCACCCCATGGCCGCACCGGCGGTCTGCCGCTCACCTGGCGAGCGACGGACGAGCGCGAAGAGGACACGCCCGACGGCCGCACAACGCGCAGAGTCATCGAGATCCTCCGCGAGCACGGGGACCAGCCGTTCTTCATCGCCGCGGGCTTCCACAAACCGCACCAGCCCTGGGTGGCGCCCGCCAGCTTCTTCGAGCAACATCCGCTTGCTGAGACAGCGCTGCCAAGCGAGCCCGACGACGACCGCGACGACATTCCGCCAGCGGCGCTCGTCGGCTACCCGGATGACGCCCGGCACACCGACGACCAGAAGCGGCAGGCGATCGCGGCCTACCACGCCACGGTCACGCTGATCGACCACCAGGTCGGCCTTCTGCTCGACGCCCTCCGGGAACTCGATCTTTCCGAATCGACGATCGTGGTCTTCGTCAGCGATCACGGCTTCCACCTGGGTGAGCACGGCGGCCTGTGGCGCAAACAGAGCCAGTTCGAGGAGTCGACGCGCGTTCCGCTGATCGTGCGCGCGCCCGGCGTCGCGGGCGGCAGATCGACAACGGGACTGGTCGAACTCGTCGACCTCTACCCGACGCTCGCCGACCTCTCCGGTCTACCCGAACCGGCGGGCCTCGAGGGCACGAGTTTCCGGCCGCTGCTCGATGACCCCGACCGGGACTGGAAGAGTGCGATCTTCTCGCGCTCGGACCGCTTCACGCGGCCCGATCGACAGCACCTCACCGCCGGGCTCAGCATTCGAACCCCCCGGTATCGCTACACCGAGTGGACCCCGGTCGAAGGCGGCGGCGACCTGGAGATCGAACTCTACGACCTGGAGACGGATTCCAGGGAGTTCGACAACCTGGGCCAGGATCCCGACCACGCCGCCTTGAGGGACCGGCTCGCCCGCGAACTCGAAGCCGGCTGGAGAGCTGCCCTGCCTGCTGGAATCCAGGCGCCGTCGTGATGCCGGGCGGCCCCGGTCTCCGATCGATCAGACAGCCGCGGTCTCGAGCGCCGCATCCATAGCGGCCAGCCGACTCTGGCTCTCGAGCATCTCCTGTTCGAGTCCGGGCCGCGACGCGTCCGTTGCGGCCGCCAACAAGCACAGGCTCACGAGATACTCGACCCGAGCAGCCGTCTCCTCGCCGTTGATCACACGCCGAGCCCACAGAGACAGCCACACGCCAGCGTGACTGAGAATGACGAGCGCCAACTGCTCGATGTCGACTGAGGGAACCAGGTCGCCCCCGGCCGCGGCCCGGCGGAGTTCACCTGTCAGGTGTGCCCTCGCGACCCTTTCGATCGGTCCGCTCCCCGGGCGGCGCCACGGCCCGGGCAGATTGATCGGCCGCGCCAGACCGGCCGGCGACTCCCGGACACCCATCATCAGGTCGACGATCGCTCGAATGCGATCCATGGGCGCCTTCTCCTCGAGTGAGCCGATCCGCCGTTCCAGCTTCCGTGCCCCGGATCTGCGCAAAGCCTCGAGGATCTCTTCCTTCGAACCGTAGTAGTTGTACAGGGTGGTGACATCGAGTCGGGCCTTGCGCGCCAGCTCTCGCATGGTGCAGGCCTCGATGCCTCCGTCGGAGATCAGCTTGGTCGCCGCCTCCAGAATCCGTCGCTTCCGACGGCGCATGTTGAGTTCTCTTCGGCCAGGCAAGGGCTCTCCTTGTTCTCCGGCGGCGCCGCCAGAGCGCCACCGTCCAGTACGGTCAGTGCATCGTCAAAGCGCAACGAAAGCCCATGTGCCCCGTCGCGCTGTCGGGCGTGTTGTGCGTTCGGGCCGAGACCCGATAGCGGTTGCAGTAGGAAGCGTGGCACAGGTGGGAACCGCCCCGGATGACCCGGGCAACGCCGGCAGACGGTCCTTTCGGATAACGGGCGCCCGCAGGGGGAAGGCGAGGCGCAAACCAGTCTGCACACCATTCCCAAACGTTGCCGATCATGTTGTAGAGACCGAAACCATTCGGTTCGAAGACGTCGATCGGGCAGGTGCCCCGGTAGCCGTCGACCCCCTCGTCCCGGCGCGGAAAGTCGCCCTGCCACACGTTGCAACGGTGCTCGCCGCCCGGTTCGAGCTCATCGCCCCAGGGAAAGTCGCTCCCCTCCACGCCGCCGCGAGCCGCGTACTCCCACTCGGCTTCGGTCGGCAACCGGCAGCCAGCCCAGGAACAGTAGGCCAGCGCATCGTTGTGCGACACATGGACGACAGGATGGTCGAGCCGCCGCTCGATCGAGGAGCCCGGCCCTTCGGGGCGGCGCCAGTCCGCGCCGTCGATCCGGCACCACCACAGCGCCGACGGCAGCCGCTCGACGATCCCGTTCCGCCGCAGCCGGCGCGAGAGGCGGCCCTCGAAGACGAAGGACCAACCCAGGCGCTCGCTGTCGGTGACGTATTCCGTCGCCTCGACGAAGTCCGCGAAGTCGCCGTTCGAGACCGCGAAGACATCAATCGCAAACGGGCCAACCTCGACTTCGCGCGACGGTCGCTCGCCGTCGCCGGGCACCGCCTGACCCGAGTCCGTGCCCATCCGAAAACCGCCGCCATCGAGTCGGAACATCTTCCGCTCAGGCCTGGAAGCAGCATCAGCAGCCGTCGGAGCGTGGTCCTCCGGAGCTGGCAAGGTGACGCCGCGGGGCGGCGAACAGCACGAGTCCATCGGCCGCCGAAGCCTACCGCGGATTCGACAAACTTCCAACTTCGTTTGTGCTGCCGAGAAGACACCCGCGGCCGCAGTGACGATCGAGCTATTGCGCGCGACGGACATAGCCCTTGCCGGCTCCCCAAAGCACGATGCAGCCAAGCCAAGACATCACCGCGCCAAGCGCATAGGCGCCCCGATAGCCGTCTGCCAGATCGTGGGCCCAGCCCAGCAGAAGCGGGCCAAGCGCCACGCCTACCGACGCGCACAACGTGCTCACCGAGTAGATGCGCGCATAGCTCCGGGTGCCGAAGGCCTCGGCAAGCAGCAACGGATGCATCACGAGAAAGCTGCCGATCGTGAGTCCGAACGCCGCGGAAGCAATCAGGAGACCCGCCGCGGTCGTGCTCGATCCAAGAACCGCCAGGGTGAAGCCCTGGAGGACGAGCAGCACGAGGCTGAAGCCCCGGTACGGAAGACGCGCGAGCAACGGGCCTGAAGCCAGGCGGCCAACCACGCTTGCCGCGGCCAGGATCGAGACCGCCAGACCGGCAACCGCCGGCTGGTGGAGGCTGACCAGCTTGAACTGATGGGCGATGCCGCCGACCTGCGCCATCAGCCCGAAGAAGAAGGTGCCGGCGACGCCGTAGAAGTAGCGGGAACGGAACGCCTCGCGGGCGCCCACTCCCGGATCCTCTCCGCCGTCGAACTCCCCGGCGAGATCCTCCGCGTCCCGCGGCCGTGGCAGCAACCGCCACAGAGCCAGGGGCAGGACGCCCACTACATAGGTTGCAGCCAGGATCTCGGTGCCGCGCCGGAGGCCATGCTCGGCAACCGCCCAGGCGGCGAAGGGGGCGAGCAGAATGCCGCCCGCCGAGAGACCCGTGAACACGATCGAGAGCGCGAACGCCCGTCGCCGGGCGAACCAACGGGTGACCAGGGTGCTCGCCGTGAGCAGGTTCGTGGCGGAAAAGCCGATGCCGAACAGCACGAACGCCGCGTAGACGTGAAGGGTCTCCTCGACGCGACCGATCGCGACCAGCGATCCGGCACAGACGGCCACGCCGGCGGCGACGGACCAGCGGGCATCGATCCGCTCGATCAGGCTGGCGACCGCCAAACCGGCGAGCCCGTTGGCCGCGAAGAAGAAGGTCGAGGCGAGCGACGCGCCGGCAACCGAGAACCCGCGCTCCCGCGTCAGCGCTTCGAGCAGCACCGACTGGTTGTAGAAGCCGAGCCCCGACGAGAACATCATCATCGCGAACAGCGCCCCGACGATCTGCCAGCGAGTGGAGATCCGGGCCATCACGAACCTTCCCGCAGCGAGTCGATCGGCGGCCTGCGGAGGGCGCCGGCGCTGGCCAGAACGCCGGTGCCGAGAGACAGCACCGCGCCGGCAAGCAGCGCCGCCAGGACAGTCAGGGGGCGAAACGACCACTCGAGCTCCAGCTCGCGGGTAACCAGCCACCATGCCGCAGCCGAGCCCAGAACCGCTGCCACCAACGACGCGGACAGCCCGATCAGGGCGTACTCGGCGGCGAAGGCCCGCAGCACGTCGAAGCGGGTCGAGCCGATCGTCTTGAGCAGGGCCACTTCCCGGCCGCGGCGCGACGAGCCCGCGGCGACCGCGCCGGCAAGCGTCAGGAGCGCCGCGCACACGGTGAAGCTGCCGAGCACCCGCACGCCGACCTCGAGGTTGCCGATCAGCTCGACGACCTTCTGCAGCATCTCCCGGATCCGCACCACCGCGACGCCGGAGTGCGCCCGGTACACGGCGTCCTGGATCCGCTGCTCCCGTTCGGGCGGCAGCCAGGCCGCCGCAAGCAGCGTATGGGGCGCCCAGTCGAGAACCGCCGGCTCGACGACCAGGAAGAAGTTGATGCCGAAGCCCTCCCAGTCGACCTGCCGCAAACTGGTGACGGTGATCTCCACCTCCCGGCCCGCGACATCGAGCGCGATGACCGAACCGACTCCCACCCCGATCGTCTCCGCGAACTCCTGCTCGACGCTGACCTCGCCAACCGCCGCATCGACCCACGGCGCCGGCCCCGCCACCGGCGCGGCCGCCCCGACGATCACGTTGTCCGCCGGCAGTTCGTCAAGAAAAGTCAGCCGCATCTGCCGGCTCAAGGCCCAGCGGTTGCCATCGTTCGTCCTCTCCTCCACCGGGTCGCCGTCGATCGTCCGTACGCGAGCGAGCACGACCGGAGCGGACTGCACCCTCCGGGCGCCCTCCCGCTCGAGCAGCTCTTCGAGGGGGCCCCATTCCGCCGACGACACGTTCAGCAGGAACGCGCTGGGCGCTTCGGCTGGAAGTTCCGCCAGGAGTTGATCCCGGAGGTGACCCTGGACGACGAACATCACGAGCAGGACCATCAGGCCCATCCCGAGGGCGACCGTCGCCGCCAGGGTGCCGGAGTCCGGCCGGGCCAGCGCGGCCACGCCGTGCCGTAGCCAGTACCGGCGGCACGCCGGCGCCAGGACCCGCGCCGCGGCGCGCACGAGCAGGGCGGCGACGCAGAGACCGGCAACGGCGGCGGCCAACGCGCCCAGGAACTGGAGCGCCAGCCGCGGCGAGCCCGCCTGCACGGCAACCGTCGCGGCCACACCGACGGCCACCACGAGCACCGACACCACGCCGGCCTTGCGGGAACCCGGCAGCGGTTCGGCGATCCGCCGGAAGACCCGAACCGGCGGCACTCTCAGCACCACCAGCAGCGCCGGCGCCGAGAACGCCACGGATACCCCGACGCCGAGCACGATCCCGCGCACGAAGGCCAGGGGCTGCCAGATCGAGATCGCCTCCGGCGGCAGCGCCCCGCCCAGAATCGCCGGCGCCAGCGCGATCGACAGCAAACCCAGTCCCCCGCCGAGCACTCCCGCCCCGCACCCCAACACGAAGGCCTGGGCCAAGTACGCACGCAGCAGATCGCGGGGTCGAGCTCCCAGACACTTCAGCACCGCAAGCGCGTCCAGGCGCTGGAGCAGCCACGCGCGGATGCCCTGGGCGACGCCGACGCCACCGACCAGAAGAGACAGCAGCGCGACCAGGCCCAGGTAACGCTCCATCCGCTCCAGGTCGCGGCGAACGCCCGGCTGCGCGTCGACGTAGGTCTCCACGCGCACCGTGGGATCCTCGCCCAAGGCCAGCCGGAGCGTCTCCGCGACCTGGTCCAGTCGTTCCCTGGAGGACTCGGCCGGCAGCCGCACCAGCACCCGGTAGCCGCCGAAACCGGCAAAGGGAAAGATCCCGGACGCTTCCTGCGCCGCCACGCCGACGATCACCCGCGGGCCGAAGGACAAGCCGGCCGGCAGCCGGTCCGGCTCGGCCACAAGCACGCCGGCAATCCGCAACGTCCGCCGCCCGAGCCGAATCTCGTCACCGACCTCGAGCCCGAGCCGCGACAGGGCCTCCTGCGCCATCAGCGCCGAGTGGTCGCCGAGCACATCGGCAGGGGCCCGGTCCGGGGGCAGCGGCGGCGCCGACCCCAGCTCACCGTAGAACGGATAGCCGCCCGAGACCGCCTTCAGGTCGACCAGCAGGCTCGACGGGCCATCGTCTCCCGGCGCTCGCGGCGAGGCCCGACCCACCATCGCCGCCAGTTCGCGCACCTCGGCGCGGACCGCTCCCGGCACCCGGTCGATCGCGGCGAACGTGTCCGAAGAGACCGGCGTGCGGGAGCGCACCGCGAGATCGGCCGCAAGCAGCTTCCTCGCTTCGCCCCGGATCGCCTGGTCGACGCTCGACGCCAGGCCAGCGACCCCGACCACGGCGCCGACTCCGACCGACAGGCACAGCACCCAGACCCAGATCCGACCCAGAGAACCGCGGAACTCCCACAGGGAGTAGCGGAAGACCGCGCCCGGACCCACCGTCAGCTCCGCTGGGACAGCGCCGCCAAACCCGTCGCGGGCTCCGTGTTTGGCCCCATCCCCCACCTCGCCAGGAGCTTGCGCCTCATGGCTCACTCCGTTCCGCGTCTACTGCGCAAGCTCCTAGCCGCCCGTCCACCATGACCAGCTCGCGGTCGGCGCGCGCGGCGACCGCGGGATCGTGGGTGACGAGCACCAGTGTGGCGCCGAAGCGGTCGCGCAGCGCCATCATCACGTCCAGGATCGCGGCGCCGGTGACCGAGTCGAGGTTGCCGGTCGGTTCATCGCCGAACAGGATCGCCGGTTCCGCGGCAAACGCCCGCGCCAGGGCCACCCGCTGCTGCTCGCCGCCCGAGAGCTGCGACGGATAGTGGTGACCGCGCCGGGCAAGCCCGACTTCGGCGAGCAATGCCTCAGCCCGTTGCTTCGACTGTCGGCGACCCAGGAGATCGAGCGGAAACTGGACGTTCTCCCGCGCGGTCAGGTTGCCGAGCAACTGGAAGGACTGGAAGACGAAGCCGATCTTCTCGCGCCGCAGCAGCGCCAGCTCGTCTTCGCTCAGACCCTCGATCGGCAGACCGTCGATCAGCACGCTGCCCGCGGTCGGGCGGTCGAGACCGGCAAGCAGAGCCAGCAGCGTCGACTTCCCCGCGCCCGACGGGCCGCGGATGGAGACGCACTCGCCCGCGGCCACCTCGAGATCGACGTCGTCCACCACGATCAGGGTGCGCTCCCCGGAGCGCAACTCGCGGCGCAGTCCGCGGGTCGCGATCCGCGGAGGAGTTCCAGGCGGCGCGACGGCGGCAGGCGAAGCGCTTCGGTCCCGGCTCAGAAGATCCCCATCATCGCGCGCCACTGTTCCAGGCTGCTCGGTCGGAGGTAGGCGTTCCACTGCAGTTCACGGCCGATCGTCGAGAACGACTCCGGACCGTAGTCGTGCCCCGGGTAGATTCCCACCTCCGGCGGCAGCGCCTTCAACCGCTCCAGCGAGCGGAACATCGCGTCGACGTCGCTGTGCGGCAGATCGATCCGGCCGATGCCCTGCACGAACAGGGTGTCGGCGGTCAACATGTGGTCGCCGGCACGGAAGCAGCAGCTTCCCGGCGAATGCCCGGGGGTGTGCAGCACCTCGACCCGGAGATCGCCGAGTTCGAGGACATCGCCGTCGCGGAACGCCTCGACGCGGTCGGGCGGGCAACTCGCGATCTCGGCGCCCCGCTCGGCCTCGGCCTCGTGAATCAGCATGGGCAGATCGAACTCGGCGCGCAGCTCGCGCACGCCGGGGATGTGCTGGCCCATGATCTCGCCGCCGATGTGATCCTGGTGGAAGTGCGTCGCCAGCACGCCCGTCACCTCGTAGCCCTGCTCCCCGGCGATCTTGACGATGCCGAGCGGCTCCCAGGCCGGATCCACAACCCAGGCCTTGCGGGTGACGGAGTCGCCCAGGACATAGACGAAGTTGGCCATCGGTCCCGCCTGGATCTGGACGAGACGGGGTTCGGCGGCGGCCGGCGTATCGACGGCCCCGGCGGCGGCAAGCGGCGGAGAATCGGTCATCGTCAGCGGAATCTACCCCGGCGCGGGCGACAGTTGTTAGCGCCGCCAAACCGTCGCAGGCTCCGGTCTGGCCCCAGCCCCCACCTTCCCAGGACCTTGCGCCTCGAAATTCACTCCGTTGCGCTCCGCGGCGCAAGCTCCTAGGCTCGCGCGATGACAGCTTCCAATACCAACCGTGTTTTCGACCTCTCCGGCCGCACCGCTCTCGTTACCGGCGGCAGCCGCGGACTGGGCCGTGAGATGTCGCTCGCCTTCGCCGCCGCCGGCGCCGATGTCGTGGTCTCCAGCCGCAAGATCGACTCCTGCCGCGAGGTGGTGGCCGAGATCGAGGCGATGGGCCGCCAGGGACTCGCCCACGCCTGCCATGTCGGCCACTGGGATGAGGTCGATCGGTTGATCGACGCCGCCTACGAACGGTTCGGCAAGGTCGACGTACTGGTCAACAACGCTGGCATGTCGCCGCTCTACCCCAGCCTGTCCGAGGTCGGCGAGGCGTTGTTCGACAAGGTGATCGCAGTCAACCTGAAGGGCCCGTTCCGGCTGGCGGCGGTGATCGGGCAGCGCATGGCCGACGGAGACGGCGGCAGCATCATCAACGTGACGAGTACCGCCGCAATCCACCCGAGCCCGAACGCGGAACCCTACGGCGCGGCCAAGGCCGGACTGAACTCGCTGACCGAATCGCTGGCCCACGCCTACGGTCCCAAGGTGCGCGTCAACGCGATCATGCCGGGGCCCTTCCTGACCGACATCTCGAAGGCCTGGGATCTGGAGGCGTTCAACAGGCGGGCGAAGACCTCGATCGCCCTGGAGCGCGGCGGCGAACCGGACGAGATCGTCGGAGCGGCGCTCTACCTGGCGTCCGACGCTTCCAGCTACACGACCGGCGCCGTACTGCGAATCGACGGCGGCAGCCGGTGAACCAGTCCGCTCCAGTCTGTCGCTGCGCCTTGGGCGCCGTCGCCCTGGTCCTGTTCGCGTGCGGGGGCGACGCCTCACCGCCCACCGAGACCGATCTCGCTCGGGTGCTCGAACTTGCCGACGTGACCGCGGAGTCGTCCGAGGTCCTCCCCGGCGACTACGAGCGGCGACGGGAACTCCTGCACGGCTGGTCTGCGCCCAGGGAGGGCGCTGATGGCGCGTTCGCCACCAACACGGGCCGCAAGTCCGGGCTCAACTGGCGCCTGGCCTGGGCACGCCCCCTGGAGCTGGTGCTTAGCGGCCGTCCGCTGGCTGCTGCCGGAAACGAGCCGACCACTGTACGCGTCTCATGGAATGGCAAGCCGCTGGGCGAACTCGACCTGGTCGCGGGCGCCGGTTTCGAGGACCACCGGCTCGATGTGCCGGTCAGCGTGCAACGTCCGGGACCGAACGAAGTTCTCCTTGACTACTCCTCCGTTCCGGCGTCTCAAGCCACTTCACCGCAAGTCGCGTGGCGCCGCATCCGAGTCGAGGGGGCCGGCGCCGGCGCGCGACCTTTCACGGCCGCGGACGGAACGCTCCATCTGCCCTTTGGCGCCTCGGTCGACTACCACGTCCTGCTGCCCGAGGGTGGAGTCCTCAAGATCGACGACCTGGGCCTGTACGGCCCCCAAGGCGGCTGGCGCAACGCCGAACCGGCGCCTCGCCTGGTAGCGGCCGTCCACCTCTCCCCGACCGGATCCGCGGCAGCCGCCGCGACGCTGACCGAGGGCCGCGGTCAACTGCAACTCCCGGCACACGACAGTCCCCTCCGCATCCGCATCGAAGCGCTCGCCGGCGACCGGATACCCGGGGCAGAAGCAGGTTTCCGACTCTCTGCCCTTCTCAGCAGCCCCACAGTTCCGTGGCCCCACACCGGGCCACTGGTCGCCAACATCTCTGAACCGTCCGCGGAACGGCCCGACGCCCGCCTGCCGCACATCCTGATCTTCCTCATCGACACGCTGCGTGCCGACCACCTCGGCTGCTACGGCTATGCACGTCCGACATCGCCGAACATCGACCGCTTCGCTGCCGACGCCGTGCGCTTCGACCACCCGGTCGCCCAGTCGCCGTGGACGCGTCCGGCCACCGCGAGCATCCTCACCGGCCTCTATCCCCACAACCACGGCGCCCGCACGCGGAACCAGAGCCTCGGCGAAGACATCCCGTACCTGCCGGAGGTCCTGAGTTCGCTCGGCTACCGGACCCTCGGCGCGACCACAAACGGCAACGCGGGGCCGATGTTCGGCTTCCGCCGCGGCTTCAATCACTTCAAGCACTTCGAGGAGCGAACCTCGCGACCGGGCATTCACATCCCCGTACGGATCGCGGTCGACGAGACTCTGACATGGCTTGAGCGAATCGGCCCGGAGGATTCGTTCTTCGTCTTTCTGCACGTCACGGATCCCCATGCGCCGTACCTTCCGCCCGAACCCCAGCGACGTCAGTTCGCGCCCGATGCACCCGCCGGGGCCGGCATCCCCGGCGCTCGAACCCCCGCCGGCCCCATCCACACGACGGAGGATCTGAAGGATCTCTACGACGGCGAAATCGCCTTCGTCGACGAGCACTTCGGCCATCTGCTCGCGACACTCGACGACAGGGGCTTCCTCGACGACACGCTCGTCGTCCTCGTGTCGGACCACGGCGAGGAGTTCATGGACCATGGTAGTCACGGCCACGGCGAGACGCTCTACCAGGAGCAACTCCGCGTGCCCCTGATCATCCGCCTGCCCGATCGGCTCCGTCCGAGCGAAGACATCTCCGTCGTCGAAGCCCAGGTTCAGCAGATCGACATCGTCCCCACCATCCTCGACGCGATCGGCCATCCGGGCTCGGTCAAGGCCGACGGCCGCTCGTTGCTTCCGCTGATGAGAGGAGAGTCTCCGTCAGGGCGCGCCACGCTGGCGCTCTCCGAGCTGCGCCTGGGCGCAGCCGCCGCCGACGCGGTGTTTCTAGAGCACGGAAACCTCCGCCGCAAGGCGGTCGAGCATGGAACTCGCCGTCAACTCTTCCACCCCACCGAAGACCCGGCCGAACTGGAAGACCTGAGTCGGCAGTCCCTCTGGGCCGAGTACCTATCGGTCATCGGCAGGATCAAGCGCAGAGCCGCAGGCCCCCTGACCGCCGGCATCGATCCGGCGATGCCGGCCGCGCAGCGTGAAGCGCTCAAGGCGCTTGGCTACATCGATTGAGGTCCACTGAGCCGGATCGAACCCGACCGCGACGGGCGGCGGACCGACAGGCCGGACTCAGGCGCGGCGCACGGTCAACCCACCGTCCACCGGCAACGTCACGCCGGTGATGAACGACGAAGCGGGCAGGCACAGGTGCAGCGTGCCGTGCGCCACCTCCTCGGGATCGCCGTAGCGCCGCAGGGCGGTGCGCCGGCGGGCGTAGATCTGCTTGTGCTCCTCGGGGATCCGCTCGGTCATCCCGGTGCGGATCGGCCCGGGGCAGATGCAGTTCACGGTGATGCCCTCCTTGCCGAGTTCCACCGCCAGGCCCCGGGTCAGACCGATCACCCCCGTCTTCGCCGCCGAGTAGGCGCTGTTCCCGGGCGTCGCGCCCAGCCCTTCGGTCGAGGCGATGTTCACGATCCGCGGCGAGCTCGACTTGCGGAGATGGGGCAGCGCCGCGCGGATCGTCCGCTGATGGGCGGTGAGGAGCACGCTGACCGTCTCGTGCCAGCGCTCCTCGTACTCGTCGGCGTCGATCGGTCCTCCGCGCGAGATGCCCGCGTTATTGACCAGGATGTCCAGGCCGCCGTAGCGGTCGGCCACCTCGCCGACGACCTGCTGGATCGCCGCCGGGTCGCCCACGTCGAGCGTCCAGGCCGTCGCCTCCCGGCCGGCGGCGCGGATCTCCGCGACCACGGCCTCAACGCCCGGACCGTTGATGTCCGTCGCGGCGACATTGGCGCCCTCGGCCGCGAACAGCCGGGCCGTCGCGCGCCCCATGCCCGAGGCGCAACCCGTGATCAACGCGGTCTTCCCCGCTATCGACCGGCTCAACGTGCTCAGCTCCGTCATCAGGACGCTCCACCCCCGGTCGCGACCCAGGCCATTGTCTCTTCCAGGCCGCGGCCGAAACGTTCCAGGATCTCGTCGACATCCGACTCCGTGACGATCAGCGGCGGGCAGAAGGCCACCGTGTCGCCGAGCGCCCGCAGGATCAGGCCGTGGTCCAGGCAGCGATCCTGGCAGTACGCGCCGACGCCGCGAGTCACCGGGAATGCCTCGCGCGTCTTCTTGTCGGCCACCAGCTCGCAGGCGCCAATCAGGCCCACGCCGCGGGTCTCGCCCACCAGGGGGTGATCGGCGAAGCGGCGGAGCCGGGCCTGGAAGTAACGGCCGACCCGCGCGGCATGGGCGTAGAGGTCGCGCTCCTCCATCAGCTCCAGCGCCCGCAACGCCACCGCGGCGCACACCGGGTGGCCGGTATAGGTGAAACCGTGGCCGAACAGGCCCCACCGCTCGCCCGCCTCGACGAAAACATCGACCATCTCGTCCGGCACGAGCACCGCGCTGATCGGCATGTAGGCGGAGGACAGCGCCTTCGCGACCGAAACCGTGTCCGGCTTCATGTCCATCGCCTCGGCGCCGAACCGCGTACCGAGGCGGCCGAAGCCGCAGATGACCTCGTCGTCGATCAGCAGCACGTCGTGCTCGTCCAGGACCGCCTGGATCGCCGGGTAGTAGCCCTCCGGAGGCACAACGACGCCCCCGGCGCCAAGAACCGGCTCGGCGATGAAGGCAGCGACGGTCTCGGGCCCCTCGGCGCGGATCATCTGGTCGAGTTCGGCCGCCAGCCGTGCAGTGAACTCCGCTTCCGTCTCGCCCGGCTCGGCGTCCCGGTAGTGGTGCGGGCAGGTGACGTGACGGAACTGCGGCAGCGGCAGATCGAAGCTCTTGTGGAACGCCGGCAGGCCGGTCATGCTGCCGGCCGCCAGGGAGACACCGTGGTAGCCGCGGCGCCGGCTGATGATCTTCTTCTTCTCCGGCCGCCCGAGCGCGTTGTTGTAGTACCAGACCAGCTTGACCTGGGTGTCGTTCGCATCCGAGCCGGAGGTGCCGAAGAACGCCTTCGCGTTCGGGATCGGCGCCATCTCGCGCAGCTTCTCCGCCAGCGCCACCGCGGGCTCATGGCTGCGGCCGGCGAACAGATGCGAGAACGACAGCTTCCGGATCTGCTCGGCGGCGGTTTCGGCCAGTTCCTCAACGCCGTAGCCCAGCGCCGTGCACCACAGGCCGGCCATGCCCTCGATGTACTCGTTGCCGGCATCGTCCCAGACCCGGATGCCCTTGCCCCGTTCGATCACCAGCGGGCCGTCCCGGCGAAGAGCCGGAAGATCCGTCGACGGATGAAGGACGGACAAGTGGTCGCGATCCGATGTGGAAGGGGCGAACGAAGTCGCTTCGACGGGTTGGCTCATGTCAACTCCCGGGTTCCGGCCTGAACTTGCTTCGAGAACCAGGCGAGCAGTCTACGTCGCGTCGATCGGCGACGGCACCGGCGGTGTTCACAGATCGGTGTCGCCCCTGAGCAGTTGGCGGGCGATCATCCGGTTCATGATCTCGTTCGAGCCGTCGGCGACGTTCACGACCCGCAGCGCCTTCCACGCCTCGGTGAGCCCGAGTTCGTTCGTGAACCCGAGGGCGCCGTGGGTCTGCATCGCCCGATCCACCGCCCGGAGTCCGGCCTGAACCGAGTACGCCTTGGTCATGCTGAGCTCCTTGACCGCACGCTCGCCGCGATCGAGCAGCCGGGAGGCGTTTCGCCCCATCAGGTGGGCCGCGTGGAGTTCCGTCGCCGACTCGGCCAGGGGAAACGTGACGCCCTGGTACTCGGCGATCGGGGCGCCGAACGCGTGCCTCTTCTGCGCGTAGTCAAGCGCCGTCTCGATCGCCCAACGACCGGCGCCCACCGCGCGCGCCGAGTTGTAGACCCGCCCCAGCGAGACGCCGTAGAGCGCAGCCGACAGACCCCGGTCGACCTCGCCGATGACCTGCCAGGGCTCCACATGCACATCCTCAAGAACGATCTCCGCCTCGTCGCCGCCGATGTCGCCGAACAGCGTGACGACCCGCACTCTCTCGAAACCCGCCGCCTCGGTCGGTGCCAGAAAGGCGGTGATGCCCCGCTCGCCGGTGGTCGCGAACAGCACGCAGTAGTCGGCGATCGGCCCGTGGGTGGTCCAGATCTTCCGACCGTTGATCCGCCAGCCGTCGCCGTCCCGCTCCGCTCTGGTCGCAAGCGCCGAGAGATCGGAACCGGCGCCCGGCTCCGAGAGCCCGAAGCACATGATCTTCGAGCCGTCCATCAGACCCGGCAGGACACGCTCGCGGGCCTCGGCCGTCAGCTTCAGAAGCAGCCGGCTGGGGCCGAAGGCCCAGTGCGCCAACACGTGCAGCAGCAGCCACGGACGCGGTCCCAGCCGGTGAAAGAGCGCCTGCCAGCCGACGTAGTAGGCGAGGTGGCCGTGCCCGCCGCCGCCCAGTTCCTCGGGCACGCAGGCGGTGAAAAGGCCCTCACGCGATGAAGCCGAGCGCACCTCCCGGATCAGGTCGACGACTTCGGGGCGCAGCCGACCGTCTTGGTCGTAGCGCCGCCGCGGGTTGTCGAGCAGCTCGCCATGCCGCTCGTGGCGGGGCAGCACCTCGCGTTCGGCGAAGTCCAGCACCCGACGCCGCAGATCCTCGATCTCCGGCGGCAACGACTCGGCGATCGCGGTCATGTCGCGAGCCTAGCCGCCGCCCTGGGAACGCGGGCGTCTCGCCCGCATCCGGCGCGGAGCACCGGCTTGCCCCCGTTAGCCACCTCCGCCGAGCGCCCGGTCCAGCGCGTCCAGCTTCTGCCTGCGCACGCCCGCCTGGGCGCCGATCTCGTCGCCGACCACGAGAGCCATGTCGCCGTCCGGGTCGTACTTCGGCCACTCGGCCAATCCCTCGCCGTTCGGATCTCCGGTCTTCGCGAAGTTCGTCCAGTAGCTCGAAAGCACGTCGGCGATCTCGTGATCCCAGTCCTCCCAGTTGATCCCGACCAGGTCGACGTTGCCGAAGACGTAGGCGAGATCGCCGGAGTGGTAGGCGCCGAAATGGCGAGGACCGCCCTCCCCGCCCAGGTCCGGCCGGTCCGGCAGGTAGAGCCGGAACACGGGCGGTGCGTGGCTGATGAAGTAGAGGTACGCGTCGCCGCCGGCGGCCGAGGCATGACGGACCCACGTACGGCTGCCCCAGCCGAAGATCGTGTCTGAGCGGATCAGAGTCGGTACCGCGCCGGGGGCCTGCTCCGCCTCGGCGGCGTAGGCGGCCAGGAGGTCCGGCGCCGCTTCGCCGTACTGCTCCTTCAAATGAAGCCCAAGCTCTTCGGGTTCAAGCGGCGGCCCGGGGGCGAACAACGCGCTCGACTCGTCTCCCATCGAGCCGACCATCATCGGCACGCGGTTGTGCTCGCCGTGGGCGTAGATCGCCGCGGGCTGATCCGGCAGGTACCAGCCATCGACCACCGTCATGAAATCGCCGGACCAGCCGGAGCTGCCAGCCGCCGCCAGCACGTCCTCGGCGGAAGCCGCCCGGAGCGTCGCGAGCGCGCTCTCGGGCGCGGCCCCTTCGGCCGCGCCCAGTTCGGCGGCGAGCAGGGCGCCGCGTTCCTCCGCCTGCTCCAGCGTCGACAGCGGCGTGAAGCAGCCCGCCGACTGGCCGATCGCGCGGTGGAACAGACCGGCGGCCAGCGGCGACGCAACCAGACTGCAGACGCTCATCGAACCGGCCGATTGGCCGAAGATCAGAACCCGGTCCGGATCGCCCCCGAAGGCCGCAGCATTGGCCTGCACCCACTTGAGCGCCGCGATCTTGTCGAGCAGGCCGTAGTTGCCCGACGAACCGTGCTCGGACTCGGCGCTCAGGCCGGCGTGCGCCAGGAACCCGAAGGATCCGAGCCGGTAGTTGATCGAGACCAGCACCACGCCCTTGCGGGCCAGCGCCGCGCCGTCGAAGATGAGCGACGAACCGTGGCCGACCTCGTGGCTGCCGCCGTGGAACCAGACCATGACCGGCCTCGGACCGTTCGTGCCGGCATCCGCGGCGGTCCAGAGGTCGAGGTAGAGGCAGTCCTCGCTGCGGTCGATCTCGCCGCGGCTGTAGATCGAGGTGTCGGGGGAGATCCGCTGCCAGCAGGGGGCGCTGGACTCATGAGCGCTCCGCACGCCCTCCCACGATTCGGGCGGCTCTGGCGGGCGCCACCGCAGATCGCCCACCGGGGGCGCAGCGAACGGGATGCCGCGAAACACGAGCACGTCGCCGGTTGGACCCCGGCCGTCATCGACCGCGGCGCCCTCGACTCGGCCCGACACGGTCTCGACGATGAGGCCCGGGCCGGCGGCGTCAGGCTCTCCGTATCCGCCACAGGCGGCAGCGGCTACGACAGTCACGACCAGGAGACGATACGGCGGTCTACGTTGCATGGAAACTCCTTCCAACCACGGAATCAATCCTGCAACAGTAGCCGCTGCACCTCCCCGGACAGCGGGACCGGCCGTCCGGCGCGCGTGTCGAACCACACCCAGCGGTGACTAAAGCGAGCGACCTCGCGGCCGTCCGCCGCCGAGCAGACATCGAAGTCCTGGTCGAAGCCCCGCGCATTCGCCTCGGTCGTGCGGACCCGGATGCGCGCCCCCTCCTGCCAACGCAGCGGCGAGAAGTAGGTCGCCGCGGTCGAACGCTGCACCGCGTAGACGTGCTCCGGCTTGTGCCCGGCGTCGATGCCGCAGTGGGCTTCGAACCGGGCGTAGGCCATCTCGGTCAGCGCCAGCAGCACACCGGCGTGAACGAACCCCGTCCCCGCGAAGCAGTCGCTGTGGCGGGTTTCGAACTCCGTCTCGAAGGTCACGCAGACGGCCTCAGGCCGACGCAGCCAGGTACTCCTGGGCCTCCGCAAGCTCCGCGGGCTCATCCGCGCCCTGCCATGCCTCGAGCAGCTTGCCGTAGGCATCCGCGGCAGCCGCCGCGTCGCCCGCGGCCGCCTGGGCGCGGGCAAGGCCGAGGAGGGAGCGTGGGCGGTTCGGCGTAAAGAGCAACTGATCTTCGAACTGCGCGGCAGCGTCCTCGGGACGTTCAAGCTGCAGCAGCACCTCCCCGTATAGCTCCCGGATCGGTTTGATCGGCGACGCGGCGCCCCGCGGCGGCCCCATCGTCGACGCGATCGCCACTCCCTCGTCGAACATCTTGACCGCGCCATCGGCGTCGCCCTCGGCGAGCCGGATCAGGCCCGCGAGCTCGTGGTGCATCACCTGGGCGGGTTTGGTTCCGCGCTGGAAGGTCGAGCGGTCGGATGTCTCCCTGGCGCCCATCTTCTCGAGCCGGGCGGCAGCCGCGCGCGCGACGGCCAGGTCGCCGGTGCGGGCCGCGGAGATCCCGGTCGCGAGCAGCTCCGAACTCCCCGTATCGTCGGTGATCTCGCGCGTCTCCCACTGCTCCGTCTCGACGATGTACCGGGCCCGCACCAGGGGCACCGTGCTCTTGCCGCGGCCGCTGTCGCCGGTGCGCTCGACCAGATCGTCGAGTTCGGCGATCCACTTCCGGGCCTTCGCGTAGTCGCCGCGCTGCAGGTCGCCGTACTGCCCCCAGTCCAGCGAATGGACCATGTCGCTGACCCTTTCGCCCGGATCCCAGAGCGCCACCGCCGCCGCGTACGCCGAATCGTTCGACTTGGACACCAGGTCCCACATGCCGCGCTGGATGAAGATGTGGGACGGCATGTGCCGGGCGTGCGAGACGGCAGCCGCGATCTCGGCAAACCGATGCGCGGCCGGCAGCGCCAGCGGCGCGTGAACCGGATCGTCGAATGCGTGGATGGTGTAGTGGGCAGCACCCGGGTGGTTCGGGTTCCGTTCGAACACGCCCAGGGCGATCGACCCCGCCAACACGTTCAGCCGGAACGTGTCATCGCCCAGCGGACCCACCGCCGACAGCAGCGACAGCGCGTAGAAGGCGGCCACCTCGTCGTCGCCGAGGTTGCTCTCGTAGACGTTGCGCATCGCCTCCATGTACCCGATCCGCCGCTCCGCGAGTTCACCGTCGCCAAACAGCTCCTCGACCGCGGTCAGAAACCCCAGTTCGCGTTCCGTCGCGGCCTTCGCCGCCCGCTCCTCGCGCGTCGCGCCGAGCCGCGCCAGGGCGGCGCGCGGCGATTCCAGGTCCCGTTCCGGCAGCAGCGGGTGGTTGTAGGTCAGCGTCTCGCCCCAGTAGGCAAGCGCGAAGTCGGGCTCCAACTCCTGGGCGGCGTGGAACTGTTCGCGCGCCTGCGCGTAACCGAAGCTGTGAAGAATCGCGACGCCGCGGATGAAGTGCTTCTGCGCCTCGCTGCCGGCCGAGGTCGGAAAGTCGATCGAGCCGACGTCGACCGAGGCGTCGAAGTCGGACGCCCCCGTGGGCTCGGCGGACGCCTCCGAGTCCACGGAGATGACACACCCGGCGGACGCCAGGCAGAGAACCGGGACTGCGAGCAACGCAATGGTGAACGGTGGACGAGACATCTTGTACTCCCTCCTGCCGCGGCAAGCCGCGCCGGGCATCCATGGGGCTCTAGTGGACAACGCTTCGTGTAGAACAAGGATAACGGCCCGCAGACGCCGTGGCCGCTCCGTCTGTGTCAAAGTGAGGGCCGCGCCACTCCAGACCGCGTACCTGCAAGCAACCCGGCCGCGAATCTCGACGATGAAGGACCTCATCCTTGCAGCGACGATTTCGACCGTCCTCTTCGGGGCCGCGGCGGCGCCGGGCCGGGCTCAGATGCCTCCGGACATCGGCGACGGTTGGTTCCGCTCCGTCCCGGCGCACCAGGGCCTGGACGAGCGAACCGTCCAGGAGATCTTCAACCGGGTGCGCTCACAGTCCGACTATCGGACGGTAAGGGGAGTCGTCATCGTCCGCCACGGCACCCTGGTGGCCGAGGCCTACTTCGGCGACTACACCAACGAGACCCGCAAGAACGTCCATTCGGTCAGCAAGAGCGTGACCTCGCTGGCGGTCGGCGTCGCCATGGACCGCGGCATGCTCCCCTCGGTCGACGCGCGACTCGTGGACCTCCTGCCGCGCTACACCAACCGCTTGAAGGAACCGCCCAAGAGCCAGATCACCCTGCGCCACGCGCTCACGATGACCGCGGGCCTGGCCTGGAACGAGACGGCCGCCACGTTCTGGAACTCCCCCGACAGCGTGGACTACGTGCTGACGCGGGATGTCGTGGCCCAACCCGGCGCCGCCTTCTCCTACTCAAGCGGCCTCTCCCATGTGATCGCCGAGGTCAACAGCCGCGCCAGCGGCATGAGCCACCTGGCCTTCGTCCAGCGGCACCTGTTCGGGCCGCTCGGGATCACCACCGCAACCTGGGACCCGGACCGGAGCGGCCGTCACTGGGGCGGCACCGGGCTACGGATCCGACCGCGCGACATGGCGAAGATCGGCCAGTTCACCTTGCAGGAGGGCCTGTGGGAAGGCCGGCGACTGGTATCGCGGGAGTGGATCGCCGAGTCCACGCGCGGTCAGACCGGCGGTGTCGCCGGCGCTCCGAACTACGGCTACCAGTGGTGGATCCGCCCCCAGGGGCGCTACCTCGCCCACGGCTACAACGGGCAGTACATCGGCGTCGATCCGGAGGCCGACATCGTGATGACGATGATCACCCTCTCCGAGCAGTCGCCGCGGCCGCAGGAAACCTTCCGCTACTACTTCGAGCAACTCCAGGGCCTGGCCCGTGAGGCGATGACGCCGGAGCGGCGGGGACGGCTTGAGGCGACCGCAGCGGCCGGCGGCGGCGACCCGGACGCAATCACGATCGAAGTCAGCCGCGTCGGCGGCAGCGACGGCGCCGTGACCCTGGCCTACGGGACGCGAAACGGCAGCGCCCGCGCGGGCCGGGAGTTCCGCCGCACCGAAGGGGAGCTGCGATGGGAGCACGGCGACGCTTCGCCGCGCAAGGTCAGGATTCGGCTGCTCCCGAACGAGGCCGGCGTTGCCGCCCGCGACTTCCGCTTCGAGTTCGAGTCGATGAGCGGCGGCATCGACGCGCCGCACCGGATGAGGCTCGAGCTCGGACCCGGCGGGCGCCCGGTCAACCCCGCCGGATCGATCGAGTTCACGGGACCGGCGTTCCCGGGCCGCGAGGGCGACGAAGCCACGATCTCGGTGGAACGCCGGGGCGGCACGCAGGGCGAGGTCGCGGTGCGCTACCGGACGATGCCCCGCTCCGCCGCCGCCCACACCGACTTCAGCGCCGTCGAGGGCCGGCTCGTGTGGAAGGATGGGGAATCGGGGCCGCGCCTGGTCAACGTCCCGCTGATGGCGGACGACGAGATCGAGCGCAGCGAGCTGTTCGATCTCGTCCTCAGCGACGTTTCCGGGGGCGCCGAGCTGCCGGAACCCCGCGCCGTGGGCGTGATCCAGGACATGAGCGCCGGCCCGGGCTGCACGGAGAGCGACGGCGCGCTCTGCCTCTCCGGCGGCCGCTTCAGGGTGGAAGTCGAGTGGCAGTCGCACAAGGGCGAGCGCGGCACGGGCGCCCTGCAACGCCTGAGCGACGAGACCGGCACCGCCACCTTCTTCTCGCCCGAGAACGTGGAACTGGTGTTCAAGCTTCTCGACGGTCGAGGCATCAACGACCACTACTGGGTCTACTACGGCGCCCTCTCCGACGTCGAGTACTGGCTCACCGTCACCGATACGCTGCACGACCGGGTCGTCGTCTACCGCAATCCGCCGGGCGAGATCTGCGGACGCGGCGACTCGAAGGCGTTCCCCCAGCCTGCCGGCGCGACCGCGATCTCGACTGGACCTGGCAGGGTCAAGGATCATCAATCCTCCGAAGCCACCGGCGCCTGCCCTCCCGGCGCCCTCTGCCTGCTCGACGGCCGCTTCGAGGTCACCGCGGAGTGGACCAAGGCCAACGGCGAGAGCGGTGTAGCCACCCCGCTGCCGGGCGCCGACGCCACCGGCTACATGTGGTTCTTCTCACCCGGGAACATCGAGCTCGCGGTCAAGGCGCTCGACGGCACCACAATCAACAACGCCTTCTGGGTCTTCGCTGCCGGGCTCACCGACGTCGACTACCAGTTGACTGTTACCGACACCGTAGCCGGCGTATCGAAGACGTACTCCAACCCGAGCCGTCCGTTCTGCGGTCTGGGCGACACCTCGGCGTTTCCGCAGTAGTTTCGGCTTGGATGGAACGGTTCCGTGGTCACGGCCGAGCCGTGCGCGCCCTTGCAACGCTGGCACTGGCGACGGCGCTGACAGCGCCTGCCGCCGCCCAGGTGAACACCGAGAACATGCGCGTCGGCGCCGGCGAACCCGGATGGGGCGGCACGTTCGACCTGAACTCCTCTCTTCAGCGCGGCAACACCGAGCGCGAGGTCCTCGGCGCCGGCGTCCGTCTCCAGTACGCCTGGCCGCCGCCGGCAGCGGCCGAGGGCGATGACGCCCACGACAACGGCACCGGGGACGATGACGTAGCCGAAGGCCCCGCCAACACGGTCTTCATGACCTCGAACTACTCCTTCACCCGGCTGAACGAAAACCGCTTCGTCAACAACGCCCTGAGCCACCTGCGGTTCATCCGGCGGCACAGCCCCCGGGTCTCCTACGAGCTGTTCGGCCAGCACCAGTTCAACGAGTTCATCCGCCTCGAGCAGCGGCTCCTGTTCGGCGGCGGCGGCCGCTTCCTGGTGTTGCAGGCGCCACGAACGGAGATGTTTCTCGGAACCGGGTACATGCTCGAACGGGAGACCCTCGACCTGCCGGCGGAACCTCCCGAGGCACGTCGCAACGAGCACCATCGGTCGACGAACTACCTGACCGTCCGCTACAACAGCGAAGACGAACGTTTCCGCCTGGTCGAGACTGTCTACGTCCAGACCCGCGTCGACCGGCTGCAGGACTACCGCCTGCTCTCCGAGACCTCCTTCGAGATCCAGCTCCTCCGCCGTCTCGCCCTGGCGATCAACCTGAACGTCACCCACGACAGCGAGCCGCCGACTGGCGTCAAGGAGACGGATGTAGTGCTGTCGAACTCGCTGCGGTACTCGTTCTAGGAGCCGCTCCGCCTACGACGGCAGCGTCTCCACGCCCAGTCGCCGGGCCGCCTGGACCAAACGTCGATCCAGCGTGGCCAGAGCGACTCCCCGCCGCGCGGCCAGTTCCAGGTACGCCGCATCGTAGGTCGTCAGACCCTCGGTTCGGGCAAGCGACAGAATCTCGCGGAATGCGCGGCCGTCGGTCTCGGTATCGGTCGTGACCGGCAAACGGTCCAGGAGTTCAAGATGCGCCGACGTTTGGGCCGGCGCGATGCGCTTCCGCCGCTCCGCCTGCGCCAGCACGTTGCCGACCTCCAGGCGCCAGAGCCCCGGGACCAGCGCGTTGCCGTCCTTCAGCCGATCCTGCAGCGCATCCACCGCCGGCGTCGCCTCGTCCTCGAACAACCAGGCAACCGTCACCGAGCAGTCAAGCACGAAGGTCATCGGCGACCTTCATCGCGAAGGTCCTTCCAGTGCAGACCGCCCAACGTCAGGCCCGCGCGCCGCCTGCGGAGTTCAGCGATGACACTCTCCGTCTCTCTCCGCTCCACCTGGCCGGCAGGAACAAGCCGCGCGACGGGTTTGCCCCTGCGCGTGATGACCACTTCCTGCCCTTGCGAGACCTTGTCCAGCAGGGCCGACAAGTGGGTCTTCGCGGCAAATGCGCCGACACTCAGAGTGGGCTCTCGGGACTCACCCAACCAGTTCATTCAACTAGTTTACACAGAACTCGGTTCGGGCGTCCCACGGCTCGACAGCCACGAGATCGGGTAGGAGAAAGCACCAGAACCGATCAGCAAAACCACGGCTATCCGCCGCTCGAGGACATGAAGCGATCCTTCTAGTAGCTGCGGCGCTGCTCAGCTATCGAGGATAGCCAGCGAATCCGCGGCAGGAGCTGGACAAGGGCCATGATGCCGAATCCGACCACGAAGTACTGGACGGCCCAGGAACTCCTTGTCCTGGACGTAGTAGCCGTAGCCACCGGCGGCCACGCAGCCAAAGCCGATCACCGCCAGGGTCAAGCCGACCCAGCCGGGAACCCCGTTGAACCATGGCATCAGGCCATCGCCTTCGCCTTCGACGGTCCCCCGGTAAACCCACGCCAGGACGCACACAAGAACCGCGACCAGCCCCACGACGCCGAGCGCCGACGCAGGCCAGCCAGGGTCGTTCGACGACGCTGAAGCCATGGCTGTGAACATGCCACAGCAGGTCGTCATTGCCGCGAAACTGATCCAACGAGCGCCCCGGCTTCGGCCGCTCCAGAAGGAATCTTCCTGACTCGACGCATCCATCCCGTTGACCCTACTAGCCTATGTCAGCCGCCGGGCGCTCCAGGGAACCGGAGAGAATCAAGGCGAACATCAGGGACAGGAGCGCACCCGTTTCGTCGGGACCGCCACCGAGAATCACCGCCACAAGGAAGATCAGTGCGGCAGATCGAGCCAAGCCAGAAGCGTCGAGGGCTTGCCGGCACCGGCATTGCGGGCTCGCCACGCTGTAGCCGCCACGCCGCAGGCGGCCAGGGTCAACAAGGCGAGCGGCAGATAGGCAAGCCAAGACCGTTCGCTCGACGCTCGAACGGCCATGGCCACCGACAAACCGTAGGTCGCGATGAAGAGCCAGAACATGCACCATCTAGCGCTCGGTTCCAGGCTCTCGCGAACCCCTCGAACTCCCGCTCCGTCCGAGCCGCTCACGAGTCGCCTCTCCGCAAGCCCGACGGCCGCATCTGAACCAGATGCAAGAGCGTCAGGCACCCCATCATGAAGAGCACGAGCGGGTCAAAGGCTAGTTCGTAGGCGCCAGGCACAGCCGCTTCATCAAGGCTCTCCCACAACCGGTAGAGGCCGGTCGCCAAGGCCACCACGGTCAACCCCAGGAGGACACCTTCGAACCAGCCCGGGCAACCGTCGAACCAAGCCACGAGGCCACTTGATCGCTCCGGCCTGCCGCCCCGGTTCAGCGAGGCCAGGAGAGCGGCACATGCAAACAAGACGCCCACACCGGCCAAGGCAAGCACCGGTGGCCCCCAATGTCCTTCCCTCAGCACCGAGTTGGCCGTCCACACGGCCATCGAGAGAGCCATGACGATGATCGCCGCCCGCCGCATGGCCGGAGACATCTCCCTGGGCCTCTCCCGGGCCCGGCGCCACGCGGTCAGTCTCGGAACCGCGTCCTTTGTAACGGGCAACCTGAATCCCCGGGTCTGCGCTCTCGAAGCCGCTCCGGGGTTCTCCTTGGCCACGTAACTATGCTACCCCGTCAGGATTGTCTGGAGGCGCTCCGAGGAACATCGACTCAAGACACCGCACACCCGTGAATGTATTTTTCGTAGTACGCTACATTCTGTTATCGCCTCACGAAACTCACTATCATGCCTACACCCCACCATCCGCCGGCTGCCGTCAGGCGGACCCTCCGCAAGCTCGGCGCCGACCTGCGTGACGCACGCCGACGACGACGGCTGCCGATGCAGGTGGTGGCCGATCGGGCCTTCACTTCGCGCTCCACACTCCAACGCATCGAAGCCGGCGACCACCGTGTAGGCATGGGCATATATGCCGCGGTGATGCATGCACTCGGGCTGCTGGAGGGATTGGGCGAGGTCGCGGACTGGCGCCGCGACGAGTTCGGCCAAGCCCTCGCCGCCGCCGAACTGCCGAAGCGAGTGCGCCCCAGGCGTTAGCCCTCAGGGGCCAGGACAATGACCGACTCTTCCGCAATACGAGAGGTCGAAGTTCACGTCGACCTCGAAGGCCGCCCGCATCGTGTAGGACTCCTGCGCCGCCAGGCCAGCAGGCAGCGCGCCGACGCCCTGACCTTCGAGTACGACAGGGTCTGGCTTGAGGACGACCGGCGCTTTCCGCTCGATCCCGCTCTTCCCCTGACGCCCGGCCTCTTCGAAGCGAACCGAAGAGGGCGCCTCGCCGGAGCGATCGGCGACGCCGTTCCCGATACCTGGGGCCGGCAGTTGATGCAACGAGCCGCACGGCGCCGAGCTGATCGGGACGGCGAGCGTGTACGGCGCCCGCACGAACTGGACTATCTGCTCGGCGTCACGGACGAGGTGAGGACAGGTGCGCTTCGGTTTCGAGTCAGCGGCGGAGCCCGGTTCGAGGCCCGGTCAGACGCTGGAGTGCCGACGCTCGTCGCCCTCCGCCGGCTGTCGCGCATCGTCGACCGGCTCCTGCGCGGCGAAGAGTCCGACGAGGACCTCCGGCTGCTGCTGGCGCCCGGCTCCTCGCTCGGCGGCGCGAGGCCCAAGGCCGCGGTGGTAGACCAGCGCGGCGAACTCGCCATCGCCAAGTTCCCCCGGGAGACCGACGAGTACAGCATCGAGACCTGGGAAGAAGTGGCGCTGCAGCTCGCGGAGCGGGCGGGCATCGCTACCCCGCATCACGAACTCGTCAGGTTCGCGGACCGGGCGATTCTCCTTTCGCGCCGTTTCGACCGCATCGGTGGCGCCCGGATCCCCTTCCTCTCTGCCATGTCTCTCACTGACTCGGTCGACGGCGAGCCGGGAAGCTACCCCGAAATCGTCGACGAGATCACCCGGCACGGCGCTCGGGCCAAGTCCGACTCCATCGCTCTCTACCGGCGGATGGCCTTGAACGTACTGATCTCGAACGTCGACGACCATCTTCGCAACCACGGCTTTCTGCGCCTGGAACGCAGTGGCTGGTCGCTCTCGCCCGTCTACGACCTGAACCCGACGCCAGCCGATGTCAAAGCCCGTATCCTGACCACCCGAATCGATCTTGACGATGGAACCTGCTCCCTCGATCTCGTCCTCAGTGCCGCCTCCTACTTCGGGCTTCCCCTGCGAGCCGCCCGCGACATCGTGCGAGAGGTGGCAAAGGCAGTTGAGGCCTGGCGCGGCGTGGCCCGTTCAGTAGGCGCCCCACCCGCCGAGATCGAGCGCATGGCGAGCGCCTTCGAGCACGACGACCTCGCTCGGGCGGTCGCGATGTGATCGTCAAGGCGGAGACGCCGGCCCGGGGTTGCTCGCTATACCGCCGGGACGACGCTCCATAGCTGGACCCAGTGCTCCTCCTTCGTCCGCAGCGGACGGGTCCACCTGGGAAACGGGTCTGGATCGCCAACGTTCATCCAGGCGGTGTAACCGCGGAGCGGGCGCCGCCAAGCAGATCGTGCTGCCATCGGCTGAGGTGGCTCACTCTTGCCTCAAACACTGCCGCTCGCGTCCGGGATGCGGCTGATCAACAGCCACATCGACTCGGTGCGGCTGGAGCTCAAGCCGCATCCGTTGACGAAGAAGAAGGGCGTGGCGGTGCTGGACACGCTGGTCCACGGCGGCGTCAACGCCTACCAGTGGGTCAACGTACCGCTCGGCTTGACCGGAAGGGTCGACAAGAAGGACGGCTCGGTGATCTGGATCGACTACGGCTTCGACGACGGCGACCCCGTCCTGCTCATTCCCGACCTCGCTCCCCACGTCGACCGGGACCTCCGCTCCCGGACTCGGGCCGAGACGATCAAGCGCGAGGAACTCGACCCGCTGATCACGTCGGCGCCGGCGCCCGGCGGCGAGGACGACGCCGAGAGCGGAGACGGGGGCGACGAGGACGACACGAATGCCGCGGTCACAGGCGCAATGGCTCGCGCCGTGGCCCTGGTCGAAGAAGAGTTCGGGATCGAGCCCGACGACTGGGTGAGCAGCGACATCCAGATCGTCCCGGTGACCAGGCCGCGCGAGGTCGGCATGGACCGGGCCCTGTTCGCCGCGTTCGGGCTCGACGACCGGCTGACCGGCCCACCGCCACGAACCCGCTGTGGCCATCGCCCCAGGCGTCCGACAACGCCTCACTTCTTCACCATGGCCTGGTGATCAAGCTCTACGGCGCCGGCCGCAGCGCGAATAGCGAGTACACGGCCAGACTGCGCCGAATGCTCGATGACGCGAACGTCGCCTGGCAGAGCCACACCTACAAGGCCGGCTACGGCGGCGGCACGATCGCCCGCTACTTCAGCGCGATGAACATGGAGGTCACCGACTGGGGCGTCGGCATCCTCTCCATGCACAGCACCTACAGCGTCGCCTCGAAGGCCGACCTGTGGGCGCTCCATGAGGGTTCGTGGCCTTCTTCGAGTCGTAGTCAGGTAGTGGCAGGGCGCCAGACGAACACCTCGGTGCGCGACCAGGGCCCCCATGTCGTTCCCTCGGAACTGGGCCAAACCAGCACAGAACCGGCTAGAACGACCAGCAACCAGTTCATCGTCCACTCTTCAGCGGCGGTCCGAACCACTCAATCCCAGAAACCGTCTTCCACACGGCGCCGCAGAGCGGCGAGCGACCGCCTTAGACTCCCCGACGCCTCGGCCGCGCGCTCTGGAACCCATGCCAACCGAGCGAATGCGACTATGCGAGCGGCGTACTCCGGGCCGACCCGCCTGCCGCTTCCCTCTCTCGGCACCATGCCTGTCCTCACGTCGCGCCGTCGAGAGTGTCTGCATACGTCGATCAACCGCCGCTTCGGATCGTCCAGCGCATCCGGATCCGGCGGCAAGTGCGTCCGAGCTACCGCGAACTCCTGCGCGAAGCTCTCACTGTCCGCGAGGAGCCAACTCTCGACTGCCCGAACCGGAACTCGGATCGCCACCCGTCGGGCCAAGGGCTGCCCGGCAAGAAGGCGCGGCACCAACTCCGCCGGGCAAGGCGCGTCGTGGTCCAGATCCCGCAAGACCAACCAGTTGACGTGCTCTCCTGAGCGGTTGAACTCGGGAATCCGGGGATCGAGTCTCGGCGCGCTTGGTCCAGTCACCACAGCAAAGGGCTCGAATCCAAGCAGAGCGATCAGCCGCTCGGCCACCGGGATGTCGGTGTATCCCTCGACGGCGAGGTTGACGAATCTCACCTCAGAAAGAGCTGGCCGGAGAGTTCATCGACCCGTTTGGGCCTTGTGCGAGGACCGAGAATCTCCGCAAGACTCAGGCCACTCTCGAGCAGGCGGCCCGCGGTCTCAACCGATGTGCCCAACAGCGCCACCGTACCCTCCGCGCCGGGCTCCAACACGACAACCTCATCCAAGCCGAGCCCTTCGTCCGCAAGAACTACTTCGGAGTGGGTCGTGAGGATGACTTGCGGGCCGCCCGTACTACGGAAGCGGCTCAAGATAGACGGCAACTGTCGCACGACCGAGGAGTGCAGCGACAACTCCGGCTCCTCCAGGAGCACTGGTCCGGCGCCCTTTCTTCCCTCCAGCAGAGACCAAAGCAGTCCGATCAGTCGCAGCGTGCCATCGGAGAAGTCCCGCTCGTTCTGCTTCGCTCCTTGAGGTCGCCAGTGACCGTACCGGGCCTCCAAGTGCGGCCGCCCCACATCGTCCTGTACCAACTCGAGTTGGTCCAACTGTGGCACCGCCGCCTTGAGCCCGCTGCTGATTCGACGAAGACGCCGGTCGCGGGTCCGCCCCGCGGTCCTTGCGATTCGGTTCAGGAAGTCGCTCCCGTAAGGATCATCTGGACGATGGTCCCGGCGCCCCGGCTCTCTGAGTAGCTGCGGCACCAAGTGCAAGTAGCGGATCGTCCGCAGGAAGTCAGCGATCGGCCGAAACTTCCTGTTCGCATTCACCTGCTCCAGGTAGGTCTGCGTCAAACGCTCGCTATCCGTTTCGTCGTCGTCATTTGGGCGTCTCAAGACGACATCGCCATCTCGCATCACGACCTCGGTCGAGAGGATCGGCCGATGCAGCCCCCGCGATTCCCGGGTGAACGTCAGCTCATAGGACCACCGGTCCTCCCTCTCCTCGTCTCCAAGTCGGACACCGATCGTGACGTGGCCATGATTGAAGTTCCTGGCCGCGAGGCACCGTACACGCGGCATGCCGCCGCGGCTTTGCACCGCTTCCTGGAAACCGCCGCCCGCCGAAGCGACCTGGCGCAGAAAACGCAAGGCATCCAGGAGGTTCGACTTTCCGGACGCGTTGGGCCCCAGGACCACCAGGCGATCCCGCAGGTCGAAGTCCGCCTCCTTGAAGTTGCGCCAGTTCCGGAGCGTGAGGTGCGTCAGCCGCATCAAAGCAACCTATCAACTCACTACAGCGCGTCCGCCACCTCGTCCAGACCGCGATGTCGCCGCCTGTCTCAGGCCACGCGGCCACCCAAGCGCGCGGAACCAACCGAGGCACACAGCAACCAGTTCATCGCCGATCCCTCCCACGAAGGAACGGCCCCTTCGGAAGCAACTCCACCATTGGCAAAGCACGACCATCTTGCGGGCGAAGTCCGCTTCGTCCGAGGCCCCTTGATCGCCCGCAAGCGCTCGGCCAGCTTGAAGGTCGGCGTCAAGTTCACGTCGAGTCCCTGGAGCGGTTGCGGATCGACCGCCACGAAATCAGTTGGAAGAAACCCGCAGAACCGGTCAGCAGCATCAACGATGCCCGCCGCGCCAGGACATGAAGCGAGCCGCCCTCGCTGAGGGACCGGAAGCCGGCGTAGACGTAGAGGGCCAATCCCACGATTCCGAAGCCGAAGGCGAGAAAGGCGAACCACGCGGGACATCTGCCGAGCCCCGGCAGCAGGACGCCTGAGTTCTCCCAGCGTTCGCGGCTTCCCCACTTGGCCTGGACCACTCCCAAGGCGAGCAGCACCACAACGCCGACCGCGACGGCCAATAGCGGACGCCTGGCCTCTCCCCACGGGGCCGCGTCGGGGCTGTCAGGGAAGCCGTCGAAGAACAACTCGACGACAAACAGAACCGACACGACGACGCTCAATAGCTGGACCCACTGCTCCTCCTTCGTGCGCAGCGGACGAGTCCACCTGGGAAACGGGTCCGGATCGGTGACGTTCACCGAACCAGTCTAACCGCGGAGACGACCCCCCAAACAAAGAAAACGGCCGGCCCCCTACAGGGACCGGCCCCCAAAGAGACCGGCCGCCAAACCCGGTTGGCGCGTCCTCGCACCAACCGCGAACCAGTCCCCGCGCCCGTCACCGGGCGCGGGGATGGAACGTGTCCGGCAGACCGATCTGACGAGGCCTAGTCGCCGCCGCCCGCCGAGATCATCAGCACGGAGCCCTGACGGTGCTCGGCGTGACGCGACGGAGCGTTCGAGTTCGTGGTCCAGGCGTTGCCGGCCTCGTCGAACTCGATCTCGCGGGTGTAGGTGACCTGCATCGGCAACCGGTACTCGACGAACTTCTCCGTCTTCGGGTCGAAGCGGAGCATCGAGTCGGAGCCGGTGCCGGTGATCCAGATCTCGCCGTTGGTCGGATTGATGTTCAGCGCGTAGGGCAGCGAGTTCGGGCCGTGCGGCAGGTCGTAGACCTTCCACTCTTCCGTCTCCTCGTTGAACGACGCGATGTCGCCGGAAGCCCAGCCGGGCACCCAGACGATGCCGTCGGGGGCCACATGCAGGCGGCGCGGACCGTGCACCGGCGGTTTCCACTCGACGATCTGCTCGGGATCGTCGGCGTCGAGCTCAGGACGGATGCGGCCGACCCGCTGGCCGTTCAGCTTGGTGTAGAAGACGTGGCCGTTCGGCGCCACGTCGATGCCGTAAGGGGTCACACCGCGCGACTCGCCGCGGGCGCCGCCGCCGCGAACCTGATCGGCCGTCGGCAACTTGTACTCGGTGACTTCCCAGCGCTCGCCGTCCCAGGTCTCGGGATCGAGCGCAAGGACGCCGACGCCGCTCGGGCTGCCGGCGTCGGTCCACCACAGGATGCCGTTCGGCGCGAAACGAAGAGTATGCGGATAGCCGCCGCGCGGACGCGGAGCGGCGCGGCCGGGGCCGACCCGCCATTCCTTCGTCTCGACATCGAACTCGGCCATCCGGCCCGAGTAGGCCAGGGTGGCCCACATGTTGCCGTCCTGGGCCTTCTCGATGGAGTGGATGCCGGTCGTGATGCTGGACGGCGACAGGTAGTCCTTGCCGCCGGGCACGGTGTAGAAGGCGCGCTCCCCGGTTGCCGGATCGAGGGTTTCGATCACGTCCTGGGCCATGTCGACCGTGTAGACGAGGCCGTCGTCGCCCAGTTCGAGGTCGTGGATCACGGCGCCGGACTGGTCGCCCATCAGCCACTCGCGAACTTCGCCCTTGAGGGCCTCGCCCGACGGCGGGTCCGGCGGCACGAAGTCCGGCCAGTCTTCCTCGGCCTCACGGCCGTAGACGCTGACGATCTTGTCGACCAGGGCGTCCTGGGTGTGCTCGTACAGGCCCTGGAAGCCGTCCATCCGGGTGAGCATGACCTCCCAGTCCACCGGCTCCTCGGGCGAACGGAAACCGACGGTCCCGACCTGGTGGCAGTAGGCGCACATCATCCTGAAGTTGAGGGCGTCCTTCTCGTCTTCCCACTCCAGCATGTTCATCAGGTCGTGGCCGGGGCGCTGCGACTGCAGGGCCCAACCTTCGGCCTTGCGCAGGCGAACCTGGATCGGAGTCGGCTCGGTGGTCTCCTTGAGATCCTTCCACTCGTCGAGCCAGCCCATCAGGCGGACACGGAGCTTGTACTTGCCGGCGGCAACGGCGGGCAGCTTGTAGGCGCCGTCCGGCTGGCTGTAGACCGAGATGCTCCTCTGTTCATCGGTCGAGAACAGCGACACGGTGGCGCCGCGGACCGGCTCGCCGTCGTTGCCGACGATGGTGCCGGTGTAGACCGTGAGCGGCGCGTCGAGCGCGTTGTTCGGAGCGGCCGCGACAGTCGCCGAAGCGGCGAGCGCGAGAACGGCGAAGCTGGCTAGTGCGACCAGCGTCGGAGACGGACTGAGTCGAGACATGGGACCTCCTGGGCCTGCTTGGGGATGTCTTGGGGGTGCAATTAGGTTCGGACTATACAGGAACACCTCAGCCTGTAAGCAATCTCCGCCGGTCGCTCCCACGCGGTAACCTCCGCCGATGCAGGATCGACCCGGCGCCGACCGCCTGGACCGTTTCGTCGCGAATCCGCGGCGGGCGCTGTGGCTGCTGGCAATGCCGATCCTGATCGGCATGTCGATCCAGACGCTCTACATGATCGTCGACATGTTCTTCGTCGGCCGGGTGAGCCCGGAGGCGTTGACGGCCCTCGCCTTCAACATGCCGCTGGTGTTCCTGGCCATGGGCGTGACCTTCGGCCTCGGCACCGGCATCACCGCGGTCATCGCGCAGGCGATCGGCGCGCGCGACCGGGTGCGCGCCGACTGCGCCGCCGAGCACGCCGTGCTGATCGGCGCCCTGGTCGCCGCGTTGACCACGGGCTCGGCGCTCGGCTTCGGCGTACCACTGCTCCACGCGCTCGGGGTCCCCGCCGAACTCGTGCCCCAAGCCTGGGGATACTTCCGGGTGCTCGCCTGCGGCTATCCCTTCATGGTGCTGGCGGTCTTCTTCCGCTCGATCCTCTCGGGCGAGGGCAACGTGAAGACCCCGGTCATGATCCAGGGCGCGGCCACGCTGCTCAACATCGCTCTCGACCCGCTGTTCATCTTCACGTTCGGAATGGGCGTCGCCGGCGCGGCGCTGGCCACGATCGTGAGCCAGGCGGTCGCGGCTCTGGCCTTCATCTACCTTCTCTTCGTCGCCAAGCTCTCCTACGTCCGCTTCGACCTCCGCAACTTCCACTACGACCCCGCCATCGCGCGCAGCATCTGCGTCATCGGCCTGCCGGCGTCACTGTCCTTCCTGGTCATGTCGATGGGCGGCGGCGTGTTGAACCGCATCCTGGTCGAGCACACGCCCGACGCGGTGGCCGCGCTCCAGATCGGCAGCCGCCTCGACCATGTCGTCATCCTGCCCCAGGTCGCGGTCGCCTCCGGTCTGGTGACCCTGGTCGGCATGTTCTACGGCGCCCGCCGCGGCGATCTGCTGCGGGAGATCATCACCTACGCCATGGTGCGGACGATCCTGCTCAGCATCGCCATCGCCGCCGCCTTCTACGTCCTTGCTCCCAGCCTCATCGCCTTGTTCACCGAAAGCGAAGGCATTCGCAGCCTGGGGGTCGACTACCTGCGAGTGGTCGTGTTCGCCTATCCCTTCATCGGCGTTTCGATCCTCACCGGGCGTACGCTGCAGGGCCTGGGCCGCGGCTCCCCGGAACTCTGGCTGTCCCTGCTGCGGGTGCTCCTGATCAGCGCGCCGCTGGCCTGGGCGGTGACCTTCTGGCTGCGCTTGCCGGTCCAGTGGGTCTGGTACTCATCGCTCATCGGCACCGTGATTTCGGCCTCGATCGCGCTCCTGTGGCTGACGGTCGGCGTGCGCACCGCGATCCACACGATCGGCAGCGGCGCACCGCCTCTGGGCGACCGGCCCGGCGCCGCCGAGCTACCGGTCGAGGCGGCAGCCGAGGCCGCGGAACCGGCATGAGCCGCTGGGCGTTCGGCGCCGTCGTCATCCTGTGCGCGACCGTGGCCGCAGTACCCGCCGGCGGCCAGGAGTGCCCCGGACCTGAAACCCACGCCCTGTTCCCTCAGGACATCTACGTCCTGCGCGGCTTCGTTACCGAGGTGGCCGCGCTACCGGCGGAAGACGACGGCGCCTACCAGCTCGAGGTCCAGGTCGAAGGCTCGGTCCACCTGCCCAGACCCCGGTCGCGCTACGTGGTTACCGTCGAGATCACCGGGGAAGACTGCTCGGTGCGGCCGATGACCGCGCCGGAACTGCGCGACCGCTTCGCCGTCTCAGACGAAGTGAAGATCGTGGCCCATGCAGTGCCCGGTTCGCACCGCTCTCTCGTGGCGCCCTACGAGCGCGTCGCCCTGGTCATGGCCGAGGCCGGTCAGCGCGGCTTCATCAAGAACGACTTCGACTACTACGACGCACTGCTGGAACTGGACGCCCGCTTCCACGACAACAACAAGTTCTCCCTGCTCTCCCAGATGGGCCGCTACCTGGACTCCCAGGACGACTTCAAGCGCCTGCTCGAGGAACAGGTCCAGGAGCGTCGTCTCAGACGCCAGTTGCTCAAGCTCTACGACGTGCTGAGAGAACAGTAGGAGGCAGCGCGCAAGCTGTTACGAGCCGGCCAGGTCGCGCTCCATCACCTCGAAGTAGCAGGGGCGCAGCAGTCTCCGCGTCGGCGGCGGATTCACCGCTTCGAACGGCTCCGTGCGCACCACGCGATAGCCGAGACGGCGATACCAGGCCGACAGTTCAGGCCGCACGCTGAGCACCCAGAGCTCGCAGACGCCGCAGTCCGCCTCGCGCAGCCAGCGCTCGCCCGCCGTCATCAGCCCTCGGCCCAGACCGAGGCTCTGCTGCGACCGCGCGACCGACACCAGGCCGAGATAGCCGGTCTCGCCTCGCACCTCGACATAGACGCAGCCCGCCAGGCCGCCCGCTTCGGCGTCGCACACGAGGAACCAGCCGCGATTGAGCCGCTCCCTCACCTCCGGGAGCCCGATCCGGTCGCCGGAGAGCGCGTCCGCCTCGATCATGAAGGCGTCGTTGACGAGGGTCACGATCTCCGAGGCATCGGCGACCGTGGCGGTGCGGCAGGTGGTGGCCATGGAACCGGATTCAAGTTCGGACGGGCTATGAGCGTGCGCCGCGCAACATGGGGTACGCCGATCTTCCTGCCGCGCACGCTGCTGGCCCGCCGCGAGGAACCGGGGATTCTAGCGCCGCCCCTGTATCCTCCCGTCCTTCCTCAAACCAACGGGGTCAGTCCATGCCGCAACTCGAACGGGTCCTGATCAGCAACCGCGGCGAGATCGCCATCCGCATCGTCAAGGCCGCCTCGGCGCTCGGCATGGAGTCGATCGGCGTCTATCCGGCCGCCGACTCGCTGTCGCTTCACACCCGCCTCACGACATCGGCCGTCGAGATCGGAAACGGCGTTGCCGACGATCCCGTGGCCGCCTATCTCGACGCGGAGGCGCTGGTGGCGGCAGCCCACCGGAACGGCTGCGACTGCGTCCACCCCGGCTACGGGTTCCTGGCCGAGAACGCCGGATTCGCCGAGCGGTGCGCCGAGGCCGGTCTGGTCTTCGTGGGACCGCCGCCGGCGGCGCTCTCCCTGTTCGGCGACAAGGTGCGCTCCCGCCAGCTCGCGGCCTCTCTCGACATCCCGGTGGTTCCCGGCAGCGACGGCCCTACCCTGTCCCCTTCCGACGCGGCGGATCTGGCGGCGCTGCTCGGCTATCCCGTGATGCTCAAAGCGGCCGCCGGCGGAGGCGGCCGCGGCATGCGCAGAGTCGCGTCCGCCGAGGCGATGAACGAAGCGTTCGCCCGCTGCCGGAGCGAGGCCGAGGCCGCCTTCGGCAGCGGCGCACTGTTCGTCGAGAAGCTGATCGAGCGCCCGCGCCACATCGAAGTCCAGGTTCTCGCCGATAGGGACGGCAACGTCGTCCACCTGCACGAGCGGGACTGCTCCGTCCAGTTACGCAACCAGAAGGTGATCGAGACGGCGCCGGCGCCGGGTCTCGACGCCGACTTGCGGGACCGCATCCTCGCCGATGCGGTCAAGCTGGTCGCGGCTGCCGGCTACGCGAACGCCGGCACGGTCGAGTTCCTGGTCGTGCCCGAGACCGGCGAGCACTTCTTCATCGAGTGCAACGCGCGCATCCAGGTCGAGCACACGGTCACCGAGCAGGTCACCGGCATCGACCTCGTTGAGGCCCAGTTCCGGATCGCCGCCGGCGCCACGCTCGCTGCCCTCGGCCTCGGCAGCCAGGACGCGGTCGGCGCGCCGCGCGGCGCCGCCGTCCAGGCCCGGGTGGTCGCCCGCGGCGCCGGGACGCTTCATGCCTACAAGGAGCCCACCGGACCGGGCGTACGCGTCGACGGCTGCGGCTACGTCGGCTACGCGCCGCCGCCCCAGTTCGACCCGCTGCTCGCCAAAGTCATCGCGACGAGTTCCTCGTCCTTCGCTTCCGGTCACGCCTCCTACGTCGCCGCGCTCGACCGCCTTCTCCGGGCCCTTGGCGAGTTCCATATCGGCGGTCTCGCCACCAACCTGAATCAACTGAAGGCGATCCTCGCCCACACCGTGCTCCGCGCCGGCGACGCGCGGACCACGCTTCTCGGTGAACACCCGGATCTGCTCTCTCCCGCCGCAGACGCCACCGGCAACGGCGCCCTGACCTTGCTGCGGCAGAAGGCGACGCTGGCGGGCGTTTCCGTGGCGGGCGGCGCCGGCATGCAGCCCACCGCGAGGTCGACGGCCACGGAACTCCCGGTCGGACCAGGCCAGCACGCCGTCGCCTGCCCCATGGCCGGATCGATCCTGGAGATCCGGGTCGCCGAGGGCGACCGCGTCGCCGCCGGCGAAGCGCTGCTGATCGTCAGCGCAATGAAGATGGAGTCCCAGGTTGCCGCGCCGCTGAGCGGCACGGTGACGGCGCTCCAGCCGCTGACATCAGGCGACACGGTCGAGGCGGGGCAGGTCGTCGCGGTCATCGCGCCCGCTGAGGGGGCGACAAGTGAGACGCAAGCGGAACAGCGTGACGACACCTGGTCGCCGCTGCTCGAGGACGTCGCCACGATGCAGGCCCTGGCGCACAAGCGACTGGCGCCCGGCTCCGACGACCGTGGCGTGGTGCGCCAGCGCAGCCGCGGCAAGTTGACCTGCCGGGAGCGCATCGATCTCCTGCTCGACGACGGCAGCTTCCACGAGATCGGCAGCATCGCCGGCTTTGCTTCGTACGACGAGAGCGGAGCGATCGTCGACTTCACGCCCGCCAACCACGTCGGCGGCTGGGGCCGGATCGAGAGCCGCACCGCCGTCGTCTGCGCCGACGACTTCACCTCCCGGGGCGGCCACGCGGACGGTGCGATCGGGGAGAAGAGCCGCCACCTCGATCGGCTGGCCCTGGAGATGCGGGTGCCCTCGGTCCGCCTGCTCGACGGCTCGTCCGGCGGCGGCAGCGTCGCCACGATGGTGCCGCAGCAGAAGCAGGAGGGTGAAAGCAAGGCGAAGGAGAGCCACGGCGCGATCAAGGCCGGCCGCCCCCGGGTCGCGGGCGGCGGCGGTTCCTTCCTGCCCGGCCACCTCGGCAGCACGATGTACACGGAGCAACTGAGCACCGTGCCCGTCGTCAACCTGCTGCTCGGCAGCGTCGTCGGCATCGGCGCCGCCAAGGCCGTGCTGGGCCACTTCTCCGTCATGGTGCGCGACATCGCGCAGTTGTTCGTCGCCGGACCTCCTGTAGTCCGTCCCGCGATGGGCTACGACATCACCAAGGAGGACCTCGGCGGCTGGCACATCCACTGCCGCAACGGCTCGGTGGACAACCTCGCCGAGACCGAGGAGGAGGCGTTGGCGCTCACCCGGCGCTTCTTCTCCTACCTGCCCTCGTCCGTGTTCGAGACGCCGCCGGTCGCAGCGCCGGACCCGAACGACCCGACCGACCGCCGCGACGAGGAACTCTTCAACCTCATCCCCCGCAAGCGCACCGCGACCTTCGACGTGCGCAGGGCGATCCGCCTGATGGCGGACAGAGACTCCTTCTTCGAGATCGGCCCGCTCTGGGGCACCGACCAGGTCACGGGTTTCGTGCGCATGAACGGTCACCCAATGGGCGTGATCGCCTCCGACAGCCAGCACACCAACGGCGGCGCGCTCACCGCCGACGGCTGCCGCAAGCTCACCCGCCACCTCGACCTCTGCGACCTCTTCCACCTGCCGGTCCTCAACCTGGTCGACAACCCCGGCTTCGCGGTCGGCCTCGAACACGAGATCACCGGCACCATCCGCTGGGGCGGCCAGTGGATGATCGCCTTCTCCCAGGTCACCACGCCGATCTTCACCGTCCTCATGCGCCGCAGCTTCGGCGTCGCCGGCAACAACTACGCCACACCGCGCGCCCAACCCTCCATGCGCGTCGTCTGGCCCGCCGCCGACACCGGCGGCATCCCGCCCGAAGGCGGCATCGAAGCCGCCTACAAACGCCAACTCGCCCAAGCCGAGGATCCCCAGGCCCTGCGCGCCGAGCTGATGGCCCGAATCGAAAGCGCCCGCGGCCCCGTCGGCCCCCTGTCCCGCTTTCAGATCGAAGAGATGATCGACCCGCGAGACACCCGCCGGATGATCTGCGAGTGGATCGAGACGGCCTGGAAGATCGTGGCGCAACCGGCCCGGCTGAAGCCGAGACCGATCCAGTTCCGGCCTTGAGGCGGCGTGGCGGTTGTGGGCTACGCGGCGCGGTGGCGGCGCGGTGGCGGCGGCACCCGCCTGCCCTGAGGGGCTCGGGGGGCAACCTCCAGCGGCCGTGCGCGCTTGTTCGGATGATGGGAGGGTGGCGCGCACTCCACTCCGCTCGCTTCGGTCAGGTATCGGTTCCTGGAACGGCATTGCCCGTCGCTCGCTCCGAGTCCGCGGGAGTTTGCCCCCCGAGCCCCTCAGGGCAGGCTGGAGGTCGTCGGGCGGCCAAGGGTCAGCGGTTCAGGCAGAGTAGTACGCCCGCAGCGAGTTCCTCGCCAGGTGCTTCAGGCACACCGAGCGCCTAGAATCGCGGCCGCTCCCGATCCAACGACCCTTCTTACTTCAGAAAGAAGCCCAGGGGATGTCGAACAAGAGCAGAGGATCAGAAGCCGCCCACAAGGCGTGGGCCACACGACGGGCAGAGGATCCCGACGCCGGGACAAAGGCGGCCAACAAGGCGGTCGAGACGATCCGCGAACGCCATGGGCCTGACGCCTACAAGAGGATGGGCAAGAAGGCAGCCGCGACGAAGAAATGGAAGCCGTACCTCGAGGAGGTCCACCGCTACGTTGAGAGCGGGCGGCTTGACAGCGAAGAGGTCGACTACAAGCTGAGGCTCGGCGACGCTCTCGAGAAGGCCAGACAAGCTGTGTTGGCGGGCCGAGACGACTGGCGGGACCTCGTGAAGGCGGCTACACAAGGCAAGTACCACCCCATGGCCTGGCGCAACGCCGGCAAACTGCGGCAGTGGATCGACGACGATCCCGACGCGGCGCTCAACGCCCTTCGCTCTCTTTGGACCGAAGACGACCGATCAACCAGCGAGCGCATTCGCAGCTTCTCCGCTCTCTATCCCTGGGAGTCGAAGGGTGGTGAGGTACCGCCAGAGGGAGCGCGCCACCCCAAGTACGGAACGAACGGCAGAGGCACGCGCCTCAGAACGATCTCCGTCCTGTTGATGGCGCTCGACCCATCTACCTACCCACCGTTCATGCGATCAGTGTTCGATTCCACCTACCGACGCTTGGGCGTCGAGGTCCTGTCAGGGGAAACAGTCGAAGAGATTCAGTACGAACACGCCCTGGGCTTCCTCGATGAGTTGATCCGTCGCACGACTAAACATGGCTTGACGCGCCCGAGCACCCGGCTCGAAGCGCAGTCGGTTGTCTGGGCAACGAGGGGCCCGGGAGAGTCCGAAGAGGAGCAGATCGCGGCGAGAATCGCGGATCGGATCAACCGCCGCAAGGGCAACGAGCAGAGGCTCGCGGCGGCCGCCAAACGCCTCCCACGCCAAGCTTGGCTGCACATCCTGCTTGCCACCCTGGGAGAGAGTGGCACGAAGCGGGCACTGGGTCCAGGTTCAATCTCAAGCGCGTTCAAAGCCGCCGGCGAGAAAGTGGACGCGGAAGGTTGGAGCGATGACCGGATTATCGCGGTTGTCTTAGATGGAATCTCAGCCGAAGAGCGAGGGTGGAGATTCGGCCCAGACTCCACGCACGAGGACACAGTAGAAGCGCCGCCCGACGCGGAGGAAGAGCCCAAATCCCCGCCCGACCTCGGAAAGCTGGCTCAAGAGCTGCTGTACCACGAAGAAGAGCTTCGTACGATCGAGAAACTCCTCGATGACAAACGCCAAGTCATCTTCCAAGGACCACCCGGCACCGGCAAGACATACGCCGCCCGCAAACTAGCCAAGTTCCTCGCCGGATCGGACGACCGCGTCACCCTCGTTCAGTTCCACCCGTCCTACGCCTACGAGGACTTCGTCCAGGGATACCGACCGACGCTCCGCGACGGCCAGGCCGGTTTCACGCTACGCGACGGCCCGCTGGTCACAGCCGCAAGGAAGGCCCGCGACGAGCCGAACGTCCCGCACTTCCTCATCATCGACGAGATCAACCGCGGCAATCTGGCCAAGGTGTTCGGCGAGTTGTACTTCCTGCTGGAGTACCGGGACGAGGAGATGGCACTCCAGTACGCCGCGGACGAGGACGAGCGGTTCAGCCTGCCCGAGAACCTCTACATCATCGGCACGATGAACACCGCCGACCGCTCGATCGCCCTGGTCGACCTGGCGCTCCGGCGACGATTCCACTTCGTCGAGTTCCACCCCGACAAGCCGCCGGTCCACGGACTGCTCGATCGATGGCTGGAGAAGAACGCGCCCGCAATGGCGTGGGCGGCAAGCGTGGTGGACCGGGCGAACGACAGACTGAAGAACGACCGCCAGGCGGCAATCGGACCGAGCTACTTCATGAAGAAAGACCTCGACGAAGACAAGGTCCGGCTCATCTGGGAGCACAACGTACTGCCGTACATCGAGGAGCATCTGTACGGCGAGACCGACCGGCTGGACGAGTTCAAGCTCGACAGGCTGCGCCGGCAAGGAACTGGTGACAACGTCGACGAGGAAGCGAGCGCCGAAAGCAGCGAATCGGCCGACGATGACCAGAATTGACCTCGCCGAGTGGACGAAGACCGAGTCACTGCGGCTCAGCGCACACCAGCGCGACACGTTGGCCCAACTCCCACTCGGCCTGACCATCGAACCGGCGCCCGGCGAGAGCGACGCCTACCACCTCAAGCCAAGCTCGACCGTCGGAGCGCTGGACATCGGCGACCTGTCCGTCTCCATCCAGCCGAAACTCCCCATCGGTCGCGTGCTCTACCTGGCGTCCTACGCCATGGGTGCTGTCAAGTTCCGAGACGAGCGCTTCGACTTCCAGACCCAACCGAACCTCGTGGAGGCTCTGGTTCCGGCGCTGACCCGGGCTGCTCGCCGCGCCTTCGCGCGCGGACTGCTCCACGGCTACCGCACCGAAGAGGAGGCGCTCCACACCGTCCGCGGACGCATCCGGGTCGCCGATCAACTCCGCCGCAGGTTCGACATTCCGCTACCGGTCGAGGTCCGCTACGACGACTTCACGGACGATGTGCTGGCGAACCGGTTGGTCAAAGCTGCGGCTCACAGGCTCGGGAAACTCCGAATCCGCTCGGCCAAATCGCGTCTCGACCTGGGCTGGATTGCCGCGACGCTCGACAACGTGAGTCTCGTCGAGTTCCCGCGGGTCGGCGTCCCCGAAGTGAAGTTCGACCGCCTGAACGCGCACTACCGGGAAGTCGTGAACCTGGCGCGCCTCATCCTCCGCCACACGGCGATCGAGACGGACCGCGGCAAGGCACGGGCCAACGGGTTCCTGATGAACATGAACGTGGTGTTCCAGGAGTTCGTGACTCGCGCACTCCGAGAGGAAATGAAACTCTCGGAGAGCACCTTCCCGTCCGACAAGCGACTTCCCCGCCTATACCTCGACGAGGATCGGGAAGTGCAGCTCAAGCCGGATCTGTCCTGGTGGAACGGCCCCACCTGCACCTTCGTCGGCGACGCGAAGTACAAACGGGTCAAGCACGCCCACGTCCCCAACGCCGACCTCTACCAACTCCTCGCCTACACCACCGCGCTCAACCTTCCCGGCGGACTCCTGATCTACGCCGAAGGCGAAGCCAATGAGGTGGTTCATCGAGTTCGCCACTCCGGGAAGCAGCTAGAAATCGCCGCGCTCGACCTGTCCGGCACAATCGAGAACCTGGAATCTGAGATCGGCAAGCTGGCTGAGCGAGTTCGCGCCATTCACCGTCAGGCTCTCGAACGCCGCCGAGCAGCCTGAAAGCCTCTGGACTTCAACGGGCCCGCCGGCCTGCTAGCGGTTTGCCTCGGTCAGTTTGCTCGCAGAAGAGGCCGATGAAGCGGGCAGCACCTCTCGGCCGATCGCGGCGCCTTGCTTGGCCTCGACGACGGACACGTCGTACGCCGTTTGGAGGTTCATCCACAGGACCGCTCCCGTTCCCATGTAGCGACCAAGGCGAACCGCCGTCTCCGCGGTAACGGCTCGCTCCCCGCGGAGGATGCCTGTGATCCGATTCGCTGGAACTCGAAGCGCGAGGGCTAGTTGGTTCGCACTCATTCCTCGGGCTTCGAGTTCTGCTCTGAGAATCTGGCCCGGGTGGTTTCTCAGTCTGTTCATCGTCACCTTGTGGTAGTCCTCGATCGTAACTTCTGCGAGGCAACGACCATGCCCCGACTCACCGACTACCGCGTTCTGACGTTTGACTGCTACGGCACCCTGATCGACTGGGAGACCGGGATCTGGGACGCGTTGCAGCCGCTGATCATGCGGAACCGGGGCGCCGAGGTCACCCGCGAGGCCGCGCTGCTTGCGTTCGGGCAGGGCGAGAGCCTTCAGGAGCAGGAGACGCCCGGGTTGCTCTACCCCGAGCTGCTGGCTCGCGTGCATCGGCGCATCGCGGACAGCCTCGGCATGCAATCCGACCCGCAGCTCGACGAGGTGTTCGGCGCCTCGGTGCCGGACTGGCCGGCGTTTCCGGACACCGCGGACGCGTTGCGGGTCCTCAAGCGGCACTTCCGGCTGGTCATCCTCTCGAACGTACACAAGGACGGCATCGCCGGTTCGAACCGCAAGCTCGGAGTCGAGTTCGACGCGATCTACACGGCCGAGGACATCGGCTCCTACAAGCCGTCCGACGCGAACTTCGAGTACCTGCTCGCCCATCTCGCGTCCGACTTCGGGCTCGACCGGACCGATGTGCTGCACACCGCGCAGAGCCTGCACCACGACCATGTGCCGGCGAACCGGTTCGGGCTCGCCAACGCCTGGATCGACCGGCAGCGCCTGTCCGAGGGCGGGAGTTGGGGCGCAACGGAGAGCGTCGAGACGATGCCGACCACCGACTTCGTGTTCTTCTCGATGGGCGAGATGGCGGAAGCCGTAGCGGAGTGCGCGAACGCCGAGACCTGACGCTCACGCAACCTCTGAGCCCCCGTCCTCCTCCACCGTCAGCCGGTACTTCGCCGCGGCAAGGAGGCTCGCTTCCTGGCGCAGGTCGGCACGGGTCAGCGGGGAGATCTCGAGCCAGGCATCCGGCAGCGCCAGGCGCAGGTCCCGGCCGTCGACGTCGAGCCGGACCGCGAGCGGTTCCGTGCGGCGACTCCGGTGGAGCACCACGGCAAGGCGGAGCAGAACGGCGAGGCGCCGCGCGGTCTGACGCCAACCGGAGGGCAGGCGGTCGAAGACCTGGCGCGGGAACTTGCGGCGGTGGCAACGGATCAGAGAAGCCAGCAGCAGGTGCTCCTGGAGCGAGAAGCCGTGCATCTCCGCGTTCTCGACGATGTAGGCGCCGTGCTTGTGGAAGCCGGCGTGGTTGATGTCGAGGCCGACCTCGTGCAACTGCGCGCCCCACGACAGCATGAGCCGGGGAAGCTCTCCCGTCAGGTTCCACTGCTCGGCGCACTGCCCGAGGAGCTGCAGGGCGGTCTCCCGGACCCGCTCGGCCTGATCCGGCTGCACGTGGTAGCGCCGGGCCATCGACTCGACGGCGGCGTGCCGCGTGTCCTCGTGGTGAAGTCGACCGAGGAGATCGTAGAGCGCGCCCTCGCGCAGGGCGCCGCCCGCGACTCGCATGCGCTCGATGCCGAGCGCCTTGAAGGTGGCGAGGAGCACGGCGGCGCCGCCCGCGAACACCGGCGCCCGGCCCTCGCTCAAGCCCTTGATGCTGCCATTCATGGTCGTGCCGCGTTCGATCAGCAACTCGCGAAGCCGCAGCAGCGCCTCCAGGGTGATCCCTTCCTCGCACCAGCCCGCCGCCTGGACAACCGCCGCCACGGAGCGCACCGTGCCCGAGGAGCCGACCGCCGACTCCCAGCCGGCGCCGAAGCGGAATCGGCGCTCGACCGGCGCCAGCTCCACCAGCGCCGCCGTCTCGGCCCGCCGCCAGCGCTTCTCCTTCACCCGGCCGTTCGGGAAGTAGCGCAGGCTGCTGCTGACGCAGCCCATGTACAGGCTCTCGAGGTCCAGCGGCTGCGAGCCCTCGCCGATGATCAGCTCCGTCGACCCGCCGCCGATGTCCACGGCGAGACGCCGTTCGTCGCCGGCCAGACTCCTCGAGACGCCGAGGTAGATGAGCCGCGCTTCTTCCAGGCCCGAGATGATCTCGACGGGATGACCCAGCGAGCGCTGCGCCGCCTCCAGCAGATCGCGCGCGTTGCGGGCGAGGCGGAGCGTGTTCGTACCCACGACCCGGACTGTCCCCAGCGGAAGGCCGCGTACCCGCTCACCGAATCGGCCGAGACAGTCCAGGGCCCGAGCCGCCGCCTCCGGGGTCAGGCGTTTGCGCTCGTCGAGCCCGGCGGCCAGACGCACGAACTCCTTCCGGCGATCGACGAACACGAGTTGGCCGCCCCGGACCTCCGCCACCACCAGGTGGAAACTGTTCGAGCCGAGGTCGGCAGCGGCAACCACCTCCGCATCGGCCTGCGGTCGCTCTGACTGGGACCCGGAATCGTCCATCGAGCGCCAAGTATGATCGCCCGGCCATGAACGCGCCCGTGGACCTCCGCTCCGACACCCTGACCCGGCCGTCCCCGGCCATGCGCAAGGCGATGGCCGAAGCCGAGGTCGGCGACGACGTGTTCCGCGAGGACCCCACGGTCAACCGGCTCCAGGAGCGGGTCGCGGACCTGTTCGGTCGCGAAGCGGCCCTCTTCGTTCCCTCCGGCACCCAGGGCAACCTGTCGTGCCTGCTCGCGCACGAACTGCCGCGGGGCAGCGAGGTGCTGCTCGAAGCGAACGCGCACATCATCAACCACGAGATGAACGGGATCACCGGAGTCGCCGGCTTGCTGCCGCGCGCTGTCCCGGCGGCGGCCGACGGCACCCTGACGCCCGCCGAGGTCGAGGCCGCGATCGCACCAGACGACCCGACCCTGGCCCCGACGCGGCTGCTCTGCCTGGAGAACAGTTGCAACCAGGCCGGCGGCACGATCTACAACCGGGACCGCACCCGGGCCCTCTGCGACACGGCCCACAGCCACGGTCTGCGGGTCCACCTCGACGGCGCCCGGCTGTTCAACGCCGCGACCGCGCTCGGCTGCACGCCGGCCGAAGCCGCCGGACCGGTCGACTCCCTGTCCTTCTGCTTTTCGAAGGGGTTGGGCGCGCCGGTCGGCTCCATCGTCGTCGGTTCCCGCGACTTCGTCCAGAACGCCCGCCGCTACCGGCAGATGTGCGGCGGCCAGATGCGCCAGGTCGGCGTGCTCGCGGCGGCGGCGGAAGTCGCCCTCGACGAGAGCCCGCCCCTCCTCGTTCAGGATCACGAGAACGCCCGTCTGCTCGCCGACACCTTGAAGGACCTTCCCGGCGTCGCCCTGATGGCCGAGCAGCGCACGAACATCCTCGTCTTCTCGGTCGAGGGCACGGGCCGAAGCGCGGTGGCATGCGCCGAGGCCCTGGAACGCGAGAATGTGCTGTGCTTGGCGGTGAGCCCGACCCACATCCGGCTGGTGACGCACCGCGACGTGAGTCCGGAGCAGACGGCGCAGGCGGCCGAGGCGCTGGCCCGGGTATTCGGTGGCTGAGGAGCGCGGCCTGGTCGACGTCAGGCCGTTCGATGACCTCACGGTCGGCGAGCGTTTCCCGCTTCCCAGCCGTACCGTCACCGAAGCGCACTTCGCCGCGTTCCAGGCGATCTCGGGCGACAACCACCCAATCCACTACGACATCGAGTACTGCCGGTCCCAGGGTCACGAGGGGATGCTCGCCCACGGTCTCCAGGTGCTCTGCTACAGCGCCGCCGGGGCCGGCACGTTCGCCGACGTGATCGGCCGCGCCATGGTCGGTTACATCGACCAGTCATGCCGCTTCCTCAAGCCGGTGTATCCGGGCGACACGCTGTATCCGACGCTTCAGATCGCGGAGCTCAGGCGTCAGCGCACGACGGGCGTGGTCGTGCTCGAGAGCGTGATCGAGAACCAGCGCGGCGAGCGGGTGCTGGAGGGCCGGCAGAGCTACCTGGTGCGGCTGGAGGGCGAAGCGGCCTCCGACTGAGTCAGCGGTTCGAAGTCGAAGACGGTCGACGCGGCGCCGGGCAGAGGCACCGCCTCGACGCGGAACACGCGCCGCACAAGCTCCGGCGCCAGGACCTCGGAGGGCGGGCCCTCGGCGACCAGGGCGCCGCCGTCGAGCACGGCCACCCGATCGGCGAAGCGCGCGGCGGCGTTCAGGTCGTGGAGAACGAGCACGACCGAGCGCCCCTCGTTGGCGAGCCGGCGGGCGAGACCCAGAAGGTCCAGGCCGTGGGCCAGGTCGAGGTTCGAGGTCGGTTCGTCGAGCAGCAGGACCTCCGCTTCGGTGGCCAGACAGCGAGCCATCAGCACCCGCTGCAACTCGCCCCCGGAGAGCGTCGTCACCCGGCGTTCGGCGAGCGCCAGCACATCCGTATCGTCCAGGCAGCGGTCGATCCAGCCATGGTCGGCGGAGCGGGTGCCGAAGAGCCGGCTCTCGTGCGGGTAGCGGCCGAGGGTGACGAACTCGCGCACCGTGAACTCGAACGACGGGCGCACCGACTGCGGCACGTAGGCCACCCGCCGGGCCGCCTGCCGCCGCGGCAGCGCGGCGAGATCGAATCCGCCCAGCAGCGCCTCGCCCTCGGTCAATCGCCAGGTGCCGCTCAGCAGCCGCAGCAGGGTCGACTTGCCGGCCCCGTTCGGGCCCACGACCGAGGTCAGCATGGACGGTTCGATGACGAGATCGATGCCCCGCAGCAGCCAGCGGCCCCGGCGCTCGACGCCGCCGCCCACGAGTTCCAGCCGCGGCGCCCTACGCGCCGAGCCCGGCGCCGCCGTCACCGCGACACCGCCACTTCGCCCTCATGGCGCATCAGCAGGTAGAGGAAGAAGGGAGCGCCCACGAAGGCCGTGACCACGCCCAGGTGGACTTCCCTGGGCGCCGCCAGCGTACGCGCCAGAAGGTCGGCGCCGACCACGAACCACGCCCCGGTCAGGAACGAGGCCGGCAGCAGGCGGCGGTGGACCGGTCCCAGCAGCAGGCGCACGAGGTGCGGCACCACGAGGCCGACGAAGCCGACCACACCGCTGACCGCGACGGCGCTGCCGGTCAGGATGGCGGCACTCCACAGTACGGCCCGCTTCGCCCGCTCGATATCGACCCCGAGCGATGCCGCCACCTCCTCGCCTTCAAGCAGCAGGTCCAGGTCGCGCGCAAACCAGGCCGCCACGACGCAGCCCACGACCATCCCCGGCAACAGCATGCCGACGTGGTTCCAGCCCCGGTCCGTAACGCCACCCATCATCCAGAAGGCGATCTGGCGCGCCGCCTCGTACTGCTCCCACGAGCGGGCGATCAGCCACGAGTTGACCGCGGCCAGCAGGGCGTTGAGCGCCACACCCGCAAGCAGCAGGGTGGTCACCGGCGTGTAGCCGTCGCGGGTGGCGATCCGGGTCACGATCAGCAGCGACAGCAGCGCGCCCCCGACCGCGAACAGCGGCGCGGCGAGGAGGAAGGTGCCGGCCAGACCGAAAGTGAGCGCAAAGACGGCGCCCACGGCAGCACCGGTACTCGTGCCGACGATCCCGGGCGAAGCGAGCGGATTGCGGAACAGCCCCTGCATCTGGGCGCCGGCGAGCGCAAGGCAACCGCCGACCATCGCCGCCACCACCACCCGCGGCGCCCGCAGCGACCACACGATCGTGTCCACCTGCGGATCCACGGGGCCGTACTCGCCGGGAAGCAGATGCCGCGCCAGCACCGCCATGACTTGCGCTGGATCGAGAGCGACCGAGCCCCGGTACAGACCGATCGCCGCGAACGCCACGAGCAACACCGCGCCAGCGGCCATGTACCACCAGAATCCGACCCGGTACACCCCCAGAGCGATCCTCATTCGGCGCCACCCGCCGCCGCATCCCGACCGCCCGCGGCTTCAAGCCGTTCCGCGGCGTCAACCAGCGCGTCCGCGAGCCGGTCGACCAACCCGGCGACATGGTGCGAGACGGCGGCCATGTCCCGACCGTCGAGGGCCACCACGTTGCCGAGTCCAGCGGCCCGGGTGCCGTCCGGGACGCCCACCGCCGCGGCGTCGAGCACATAGGAGTCAGTGAAGATCACGTCCGGGTTCCAGAGTACGACCTGTTCGGCGCTGATCCGCGGCCAGCCGACGAGGCCCTTCTCGGCGGCGAGGTTCACCGCACCCAGGTAGCGAACGGCGTCGTCGAACACGGTCCTCCCACCCAGCACCACGCCGCCGCTGTAGTGGACGACGCGCAGGCCCGCCACCCGGGCGCCAGCCCGGGCCCGCGCCGCCTCCAACCGGGCCCGCATCGACTCCACCAGCCGCTCCGCCTCGCTCTCGCGGCCGATCGCGAAGCCGACGACCCGGATGTTGGCCTCGATCGCCGCCAGGCTCTCGTGATCGAGCAGGACGAGTACGGGCACACCCGCCGCCTCCAACTGGGCGAGTGTCTCCCGGGTGTTGAACCCGGCCGCGAACACCAAGTCGGGCGAAACCGCCAGGATCTCCTCCGTGCTGAAGCCGCCTACGCGCCCCAGGCGCCGCGCCGCGTCCGCGCTGGGACTGAACGCCGGATCGCCGGCAAAGGGCGATAGCAGCACGATCCGCTCCGGCTCGGCGATCGCCAGCAGGATCTCGTCCGTTGCCAGGGTCCGCGATGCAATCCGTTCGGGCGGCGCCGCCAACCGCACCACTCGCCCGCCGCCGCGGATCTCGCGCCAGACGCCGTCACCACCCGGTTCGACGAGTTCGAGCTCGGCGCCCGCCACGCTTCCCAGGTACGCGGAGTGCTCGACGCCCAAGTCGAACGCGCTCGCGTCTCCGGCCTCGCCCTCATCGGAGGTGCCGGCGCAGGCACAGACCAGCAACGCGAGACCGATCACCCGGACCAAGGGCGTCCGAGCCACGATCATCTCCGCCTGCATACGCCTCCGCACAAGTCGCGATCATAGTTATACTGCCGCCCCCATCGGACCCAGGAACGTCACGGAGCGGAGTTCATGAGCATCAAGACCGGGGAGACGATCCCCGAAGCCAGCTTCAAGCAGATGACATCGGACGGCATCGTCGACATCTCGACGCGGGAGCTGTTCGAAGGCAAGAAGGTCGTCCTCTTCGCAGTGCCCGGCGCTCTGACGCCGACCTGTTCCGAGGTCCACATGCCCGGCTTCGTCGAGCACCTGGAGACGATCAAGGCCAAGGACGTAGACACGGTGGCCTGCGTCGCGGTCAACGACGTCTTCGTGATCAACGAATGGCGCAAGTCGCGGAGCATTCCCGACGACATCCTGCTGCTCTCCGACGGCAACGGCGAGTTCACGGCCAAGGTCGGACTGGAACTCGACGCCTCGCGCTTCGGCATGGGCACCAGGTCCCGGCGCTACGCCGCGGTCGTCGACGACGGCGTGGTGAAGTACCTCGGCGTCGAGCCGGCGGGTCAGGTCGGCGTCAGCGGCGCCGAAGCTGTGCTGGAGGAACTCGGGTGACGCGTTCCGCGTCAGCCGTGAACCAGTCCATGCGCCCGTCATCGGGCGCATGGATGACACTCGGCTGATCCAGCCCGGCTATCCGTAGCCCGGGGGTCTCTTGACCAACCACAAGGTCGACTCTCTCACCGACTCGATCTACGTCACCTTCGACGAGGAGGCGTGGGGACGTCTTCGCGCCGACACGCCGCTGACGCTGTCGGAGAGCGAACTGCAGCGGCTGCGCGGCATTAACGAGAGCGTGTCGCTGGACGAGGTCGCGCAGATCTACCTGCCGATGTCGCGCCTCCTGAACCTCTACGTCGGCGGCACCCAGGATCTCTACCGCGCCAGCACGACCTTCCTCGGCGGTCTGGCGCCGAAGGTGCCCTACATCATCGGCATCGGCGGCAGCGTCGCGGTGGGCAAGAGCACCACCGGCCGCATCCTGCGCGAACTGCTCGCGCGCTGGCCCAACCACCCCAAGGTCGACCTGGTGACCACCGACGGCTTCCTCCACCCCAACGCCGTCCTGCAGGAACGGGGCCTCATGGAGCGCAAGGGCTTCCCGGAGAGCTTCGACATCCGCACGCTGGTCAACTTCGTCCTCCAGGTGAAATCGGGCGAGCGGCGGGTCAAGCATCCGGTCTACTCGCACCACTCCTACGACATCCGGCCCGGGGCCACCGAGATCGTCGACCAGCCCGACATCCTGATCCTCGAGGGTTTGAACGTGCTGCAGGCGCGGTCGCAGTCTCCCAGGAGCAGCCGGCTGATGCTCTCCGACCTGTTCGAATTCGCGATCTACGTGGACGCCGAGACCGATGTGGTCGAGCGCTGGTACGTGGAGCGGTTCCTGACCTTCAGGGGTACCGCGTTCCGGGATCCCGACGCCTACTTCCACCGCTACGCAAGCTTGAGCGAGGAGGACGCCATCGACACGGCGCGCGGCATCTGGAAGACGATCAACGAACCGAACCTGACCCAGAACATCCTGCCGACCCGAGAGCGCGCCGATCTGATCCTCGAGAAGGCGCCCGACCACGCGGTGCGGCGGGTGCGTCTGCGCAAGCTGTAGTTTCTACCGCGGCGCCTGCCAGTTCGGCTCCCGCAGGGCGCCAGACTCGTCGAGGAGCTCGTCCAGCCGCCCGGACAGGCGGTCGAACAGCGCCTTGAGCGCCAGCACTTCGGCGGCGTTTTCGCCCTCCTGGCTCCGCGCGTTCCGGGCCGCGACCGCCAGGCGCGTCTCGACGTTGCCGGCGCCGTGGCGGGTGATGAAGTCGCCCAGCAGGTTGTTTCGCTCCAGCGGGTCGGCCTCCAGATCGTAGAGCTCGTAGCGGTCCCACACGCCGTGGAATCGCATCAACTTGTAGCGGTCCGTGCGCACCCCCAGCACGGTCGGCGTCTGCGGGAAGGACCGCTCCCAGAAGTACTCGTAGAGGAAGGCGTCGCGCCACGGCGACGCATTGGCACGGTCGCCATCGATCAGTCCCAGGAAGGAGCGCCCCTGGACGCTTGACGGAACCTCGATCCCCCCAGCCTCCAGGAAGGTCGGCGCGAAGTCCAGGTTGACGATGAGTTCCGGGCGGCGCAGGCCGCCGGCGCCGCCCTCGAACCCTGGCGCCAGGACGACCAGCGGCACGCGAATCGACGCCTCGTACATCGTCCGCTTGTCGATCAGGCCGTGCTCGCCGAACTGGAAACCGTTGTCGGAGGTGAACACGAGCAGCGTCTGCTCCAGCAGCCCCCGCTGCTCCAGTGCGCCCACGATCCGGCCCACGCTGTCGTCGACGCCGCGCATCGTTTCGGCGTAGTCCACTGCGAACTGCTGAAAGTCGACCGTGTTGTCGTAGAGGCCGTCCACGCCGTGCCAACTCCGCCGCTGCGCCTCGACCCAGTTCGGCTTGCCCTCGTAGTTGTCGTGCCGGTTCGCCATCGTCGGCGGCGCTGGATACCGCCTGTCCGCATAGCTCCCGAGGTGGCGCTCGGCCGGCCGGAAGGGAGAGTGGACCGCCTTGTGCGACACGTAGAGCAGGAAGGGCTCTTCCGCCCCTTCGCGACGGCTGAGAAAGTCCAGCGCGTAGTCGGTGATCAGGTCCGTGGTGTAGCCCTGGCGCGGCACCCGCTCGCCATCGATGTTGAAGGTCTGGTTGGTGTAGAGGCCCTGACCCGGGAAGGACACCCAGCGGTCGAATCCGGGCCGCGGCTCGTCGGACGTGCCGCCCATGTGCCACTTGCCGACGAAGGCGGTCCGGTAGCCGGCGCCCTGAAGCTCCTGCGGGAAGGTCGGCGTCGTGGGTCGAGACGCGTGCGGTTGTCCAGCACGCCGTGCCGGTGGGCGTACTGTCCGGTCAAGATCGAGGCCCGGCTCGGCGAGCAGAGCGACGTGGTCACGAAGGCGTTCTCGAACAGCACCCCGCGCTCGATCAGCCGATCGAGGTGCGGGGTCTCGAGGAACGGGTGTCCAAGCGCGCCAGCGGCGTCGAAGCGCTGGTCGTCGATCAGGATGAAGACGATGTTTGGCCGTTCGTCGGCGAGCCCCGGGGCGGCCGACATCAGAAGCAACAAGCACCCCGCCATCAGGCGCCCGGCAACAGGTCCGGTCTTTCGCCATCGCGCCTGTTCGTTCTTCGTCATCTCAGCTCCCGTCATCTCAGTTTCCCCTCAGGGCAGTTCGCCCAGACCGACCGCCGCCAGTTCCTCGGGCTCGTAGTCCCAGCGCCGGTAGTTCCACATCCACTGCTCGGGCTGCGCCCGCACTCTCCGTTCAATCGCCCCGGCGATCCGCTGCGACAGCTCGACCCCGTCCCGCGTACCGCCGGGCGAGCGGAGGATCTCACTCTCCAGCCGGTACGAGAAGGGGCCCTCCCGGACGCAGAACGCGGCGACCAGGGGGCAGTCGCGTTTCGCCGCCAGCGCCGCCGGGCCGCCGACGAACTCCGTGCGACGGCCCAGGAAGGAGACCTCCGGCCCGCGCCGCTGATCGGGCCGCTGGTCGACGACCATGATCAGCGTCTCCTGACGCTTGAGGCAGCTCAGCATGTCGCGCAGGAGAGAGGCGCGGCCGCTCCAGATCACTCGCACATCCGACCGCGCCCGCATCCGCTCGACAAAGAGCGACATCGCCGCGGAACGCGCGGGCTTGGCGACCGCGCACACCGGAGAGGCAGCCGCGCGCACGGTGCTCTGAGCCAGCAGTTCCCAGGCGCCGAGGTGGGCCGTGACCAGCACCTGGCCGCGGCCGCAACCCTCGACCTCCGCCATCAGTTGGCGCAGCTCGTCGAAACCCTCCATCGAGGCAACGTCGAGCCGCTTCTGGTCGAAGCTGATCCGCACCGTCTCGAGCGCCGCCACGATCTGGTGCCGCACGCAGCGCCACTCCAGATCGCGCGCCTCCGGAGAACCCGGAGGCAGCCCCAGGACCACCGCCAGATTCCGGCGCATCAAGCGCACGTCACGCGGCGTGACCCAACGGCAATGAGCCAGCAGCCCCGCCAACGGGCCGAAGGCGGCCGCCGGCAGCAGGCGCAGCAGCCACGAGGCGGCGTAGAGGAAGGCTCCCATGGTGCGATTGGACATTCAGCAGACCCTGGCTCCGTGGGAGTGTATTGGTCGCGGTGTACTATGCCGGCTCTTGAGCAATCAACCCGACCCGGCAGGCTACTGGCGAGCGAACCTGCGGCTGATGGCGATCCTCCTCGCCGTCTGGTTCGTCTGTTCCTACGTACTCGGCATCTTCCTGGTCGAGCCGCTGAACGGCGCCCGCATCGGCGGCTTCCCGCTCGGATTCTGGTTCGCGCACCAGGGATCGATCTACGTCTTCGTCGTTCTGATCCTGGTCTACGCGGCGGTCATGGACCGCCTCGACCGCCGCTACGGAGTCGACTGAGCCGACCCGGCCCTCTCGACGAACCGACCGCTTGACCGCACGCGAATGACGACGGAGGTGGGCAGCAGCAGATGAGCGTCCAGGCCTGGACCTACGTCATCGTCGCAGCGACGTTCGCGCTCTACATCGGGATCGCCTGGTGGAGCCGGGTCAAGTCGACCTCCGGCTTCTACGTCGCCGGCCGCGGCGTACCGGCGATCGCCAACGGCATGGCGACCGGCGCCGACTGGATGAGCGCCGCCTCCTTCATCTCGATGGCGGGCCTCGTCTCCTTCATGGGCTACACCGGCACCATCTACCTGATGGGCTGGACCGGCGGCTACGTCCTGCTGGCGCTCCTGCTCGCGCCCTATCTGCGCAAGTACGGCAAGTTCACGACCTCCGAGTTCGTCGGCGACCGCTACTACTCGGACGCCGCCCGGCTGGTGGCCGCGGCCTGCACGATCTTCGTCTCCTTCACCTACATCGCCGGCCAGATGCGCGGCGTCGGCGTCGTGTTCTCGCGCTTCCTGGAGGTCGAGATCCACTGGGGCGTGGTGATCGGCGTGGTCATCGTCTTCTTCTACGCCGTAGTCGGCGGCATGAAGGGCATCACCTACACCCAGGTCGCCCAGTACTGCGTCCTGATCGTCGCCTACCTGATTCCCGCCGCGGCGATCTCGTGGAAGATCACCGGCAACCCGATCCCGCAGTTCGGATTCGGCGGCGCGGTCCAGGAGGGCCAGGCGGCGGGAGTCTTCCTGCTCGAAACCCTGGACGCCCTGCACCGGGAACTGCGGCTGCCCGAGTACACCGCCGCCTTCGTGCCGGGCAAGAAGAGCATGATCGACGTCACCGCGATCACGCTCGCGCTGATGGTCGGCACCGCCGGCCTGCCGCACGTGCTGGTCCGCTTCTACACCGTCCGCAGCGCCAGAGCCGCGCGCTGGAGCGCGTTGTGGGCACTGGTCTTCATCGGCCTTCTCTACACCACGGCGCCCGCGGTTGCCGCCTTCGCCCGCGTCAACCTGATCTCCACCCTGCACGGCGCGAGCTACAGCGAGGTGCCGGAGTGGTTCAAGAGTTGGGAAACCACCGGCCTGATCGCCTTCGACGACAGGAACGGCGACGGCATGATCGACATGGCCGACGGCGCCAACGAGCTGACTGTCGACCCGGACATCATGGTCCTCGCCAACCCGGAGATCGCGGAGCTTCCCGCCTGGGTCGTTGCCCTGGTCGCCGCCGGCGGCCTCGCGGCGGCACTCTCCACTGCCGCCGGCCTGCTGCTCGTGATCGCCTCGGCGATCTCCCACGACGTCGGCAAGTCGGTCCTGTGGAAGGACATGAGTTCGCGCAAGGAACTCCTGCTGGCGCGGAGCACCGCCGCCGCCGCCGTGGTCGTGGCCGCCTACTTCGGCATCTCGCCGCCAGGCTTCGTCGCCCAGGTCGTCGCCTTCGCCTTCGGCCTCGCCGCGGCCAGCTTCTTCCCTATCCTCGTGCTCGGCATCTTCACCCGCAGCACGACGAAGGAAGGCGCGATCGCCGGCATGAGCACCGGCATCCTGTTCACCGGCGCCTACATCGTCTACTTCCGCCTGATCCGCCCCGAAGCGACGGCAGAGGACTGGCTGTTCGGCATCAGCCCCGAGGGCATCGGCGCGGTCGGGATGCTGATCAACTTCTCCCTGGCGCTGATCGTGAGCCGCTTCACGAAGCCGCCGCCCGAAGAAGTGCAGCGCCTTGTGAGCGAGATTCGGTTGCCGCGCGAGCGCGCGGCGGACTCGCCGTAGCGCGGCTTATCGGCGGCACCCGCCTGCCGTCGGGTGCGGAGGGGGACGGACTCCAGCGACCGTTCGCGCTTGTTCGGACAGTGGGGCGGTTTGCGCGCACTCCGCTTCACTCGCTCCGGTTGGTCGTCGGTGGGTGCAACGTCGTCGGGCGTCGCTCGTTCAGAGGCACCTGGGAGCTGACCCCTCCTGACCCGACTGGGCTGGAAGTCGGTGCAGAGAGAGCCGGCCGGCTGCTTCAGTCAGCGAGCGGCCGACGGTTCGCCTGGCGACCAGTCGGGGGCGGCCGTGATATACACGCGCCCAAGGGCTATCATCGAGGTTGATCATGCGCGTCGCCAAGTGGGGCAACAGTCTGGCCGTCCGCCTTCCCAAGGCGCTCGTCGACAACCTTGATCTCAGAGCCGGCGACGAGGTCCAGATCGTGGCCAAGACGCCGGGAGAGTTGGTCGTCGGGAGAGACCTGCGTCGGCAGCGAGCGGTCGAACGAATGCGACGACGGGCATGGGCGCTGCCCGACGGATACGTCTTCGACCGAAACGCGGCGCACGAGAGAGAGCGGGCGCGGTGAGGCCCTTCCTCGACACGAATCTACTCGTCTACGCCCAGACCTCGGACCCCAGGAGCGCGGCGGCACGGCAGGCCATCCTTGCGGGCGGCGTCATCAGCGTGCAGGTGCTCAACGAATTCGCCGCCGTTCTCCGCCGCAAGTTCAAGCGCGACTGGGACGAGATTGCGGAAGCGGTTGCTGACGTACGAATCACTCTCGACCCCGTCCGGCCGATCAGCATCGAAACGCACGCGGCCGCCGTCGATCTGGCGAGGCAGCACGGCTTCAGCTTCTACGACTCCCTGATCGTGGCCTCCGCGCTCGAGGCGAAGTGCGACACCTTGTTGACGGAAGACCTCCAGGCTGGTCGCAGCATCCAGGGCCTCACCATCGTCAATCCGTTGCCAAGCCCCGGCGACGGTTGACCAAATTCGGCGGGCCTCGTCGGCGAAAACCGGGGAAGAGCAGGATTCAGGCGAGGGACGCCAGTTGCTCCCGTAGCGTGGAGTAGCGGCGGAGGTCGGAGGCCTCCTCGACGGCCTTCTGGAGGGCCCACTTCTGGCCGACGATGACGACGAGCTTTCGGCCTCTGGTGATTGCCGTGTAGAGGAGGTTGCGGCGGAGCATGACGTAGTGGTGGGTCGTGATCGGTATGACGACCGCGGGATACTCCGAACCCTGTGACTTGTGAACGGTGACGGCGTAGGCGAGCATGAGCCGGTCCAGATCGCTGAAGCGATAGAGCACGTCGCGGCCATCGAACCGAATCGTCATCTGCTCGGCGCCAGGGTCGATCGACACGATCCGACCGACGTCGCCATTGAACACGTCCTTGTCGTAGTCGTTCTCCGTCTGCATCACCTTGTCGCGCCTGCGGTACTTCCAGCCAAAGCGCTCAACCTCGACCGCCCCTGCCTCGGACGGAGGGTTGAGCACCTCCTGCAAGATCCCGTTGAGCGTCCGGGCACCGAGGGGTCCGCGATTCATCGGCGATAGAACCTGAATGTCCGTCACCCGATCGAGACCGAAGCGTGCAGGTATCCGGCCGGCGACGACGCGGACGATCTTCTGCTGTGCATCCTCCGCGTCCTCGGCCGGCACGAAGTAGAAGTCGCTCAGTTCGTCCGACCTCGACTCCAGCTCCGGCAGGTAGCCCTGGTTCACCCGGTGGGCGTTCCTCACGATCCGGCTGTTGTCGGCCTGACGGAAGATCTCCCGCAGGCGCGCCACCGGCAGCGCGCGGGAGTCGATCAGGTCGCGCAGCACCTGGCCGGGGCCCACGGACGGCAACTGGTCCGCGTCGCCGATCAGGAGCAGCGATCCTTCCGCCGGCAGCGCCTGGAGCAGCGCCGCCATCAGCTCCACGTCGACCATCGACGCCTCGTCGACCACCAGCAGGCCGCAGTCGATCGGTCGCAGGCGGCCGCGGCGGAAGGTCCCGTTCGACGGGTCGATCTCGAGCAGCCGATGGATCGTCTTCGCGGTGTGGCCGGTGCTCTCGGCGAGCCGCTTCGCCGCGCGGCCGGTGGGGGCGCAGAGTGCGCAGCGCACGTCGCGGGCACGGAGGATCCGCAGCAGCGCGTTGACCAGGGTCGTCTTGCCGACGCCGGGGCCGCCGGTGATCACCGCGACCCGCGACCGGAGGGTGGTGTCAACCGCCGCCCGCTGGGTCGGCGCCAGGGTCACGTCGAGCCGCTTCTCCACCCAGGCCAGGGCCTTGGCGGCGTCGATGTCCGCCCAGAGGGGCGGGTCGGCCCGGATGAGTTCACCCAGCCGGCGGGCGATGGCCCGCTCGGCCGACAGCAGCAGCGGCAGGAAGATCGCCTCCTCGCCGCCCAGGCGCGTGGCGACCAGGCGCCCCGCGTGCAGCTCATCCGCCAGGGCGGTGACGAGGATCTCCTCCGGGATCTTCAGCAGCTCCTGTGCCTGCTCCAGAAGTTCACTCCGGGGCAAGCCGCAGTGCCCGGCGCCCCGGGCCTGCTCCAGGGTGTAGCCGAGGCCTGCGCGCGCCCGCGGCAAACCCTCAGGGTCCTTGCCCAGACTCCTGCCGATGCCGTCGGCGATCCTGAAGCCGATGCCCCGGATGTCCCGCGCCAGCCGGTAGGGGTCGTCGGTCAGCAGGGCCGCCGCGTCGACGCCGTAGGTGCGGTAAATCCTTGCCGCACGAGCTGAACCCAGTTTGTGGGTCTGCAGGAAGACCATGATGTCGCGTACCGCCTTCTGGTCCTTGAAGCCCTCGCTCAGACTCTTCGCGCGCTTCGGGCCGATGCCGGGAACCTCCACCAGGCGTTCCGGCTCGTTCTCGATGACCTCGAAGACGTCCTCGCCGAACGCCTTGACCAGACGCTTCGCCATCTTGGGCCCGACGCCATGCACCTTCCCCGACCCGAGGTAGCGCCGCATGCCCTCAAGCGAATCCGGCGGCGACACGGCAAGCCGCCGAGCCTGGAACTGGACCCCGTGGCTCGGATCGTTGCGCCAGGCGCCGGAAGCCTGGATCGTCTCGCCCTGCGAGACCACCGGCAGCCGCCCAACCACCGCCACGGGTTGACCGCGGCCGCGGACTCGCACGCGCATCACGGCGAATCCGTTCTCCGGATTGTGAAAGACGACCCGCTCGACGACCCCGGAGAGAGCCTCGCGATCCTGGTCCGAAGCCTTCATGGTGGCGAACTATGCCGCAAAGGCCGCGCGCCACGATCCATCGGTGTCACAATCACGCGCCTTCCCTCCCGCGACCCAAACGCCCAGGAGCTCCACGAATGACCGACACGTGCCGATTCGACCACCTGGCACTGAACGCCAACGACCCGGCTGCAGCGGCCGCCTGGTACGCGCGCCACTTCGGCGGTTCGCTGATCGACGAGGACTCTACGGAAGGCGGCGGCGGAATGGTTGCGGCCCGGTTCCAGGCCGGCGCCGGCACGGCGCAACTTCGCTGGCGCGATGCTGAGGCCCCCGGCCCCAGCATCGGCACCGGGCTCGACCACTCGGGGTGGTCGGTCGACAACCTCGATGAGCTCCACGCCGCAATGCTCGCCGATGGTGCGGAGGAGTTCTGGGAACCGCGACACTTCGGACCGGCGAAACTCTACATCTCCTTCGTCACCGATCCGTGGGGCGCGAAGATCGAACTCCTGGAGGACGAGCACCACCCCGGCTTCCACCACGTTCACATCCTCGGTCCCGATCCGGAGCAGGATCGGGCGTGGCTGCTGGAGCACGCGCCGGGCGAAGCCGAGACCTTCAAGGGCATACTGCTCGCCGTGAACTACGGCACGATGAGGGTGCTGTTCCGCCAGACCGACGACGGGCTCGCGCCGACGGCGGGCCGCGCCATCGACCACCTCGCCTGGGGCTCTCGTGACATCGGCGGCGGCCTGCACACGAGCCCGACCGGCGTGGACATCAGAGTGGACGCCGACTGACGGGCTGCCGATGAGTCTCTGGCCGCCGCCGCGGCGGGTCGAGGAACCTGACGCCGCCCCTCCCCTGGTCGTCCCCGCGGGCGCGGCGGTTGGGCTCGCGATCACCGGGGCGGGAGGCGCGGCGGACCAGTACCCAATCGCGGAGGAACTGCAGTTCGCGGTTGCCGGTCTGCGACGAGCTCTGGCGAGCGTCGAACGGGAGTTGGTCGTTCCGGATGCCGGAAGCGACATCGCCGGGAGCGCAACCGTCGTCCCTTGCCGGGTCTCCGTCGAGTCCACGACCTCCGGAAACGACGCGCGAGTCCCCGTTCCCACAGACGAGAGCTATCGCCTGCGGATCGACCGCGACGGCATCGCGATTGAAGCCGCGACACCGACCGGGCTGTTTCGAGCCGCCGCGACGCTGCGCCAGTGGCTCGCCTCGCACGCACGGCAGACCGGCTCCGGACTCGAGGTCGCGGCGGTCGAGATCGAGGACCGGCCCGACTTCCCGATCCGCGGCGCGATGCTCGACGTCAGTCGCAATCGCGTGCCGACGATGGAGTACCTCGAGCGGCTCATCGACCGCCTCGCCGACTGGAAGGTGAACCACCTCCAACTCTACGTCGAACACACCTACGCCTACGAAGACCACGAGGACGTCTGGCGCCACGCCTCCCCCTTCACCGCCGCCGAGATCCGCTCGCTCGACGCCTACTGTCGCGAGCGTTTCATCGAACTGGCGCCGAACCAGAACAGCTTCGGCCATTTCCACCGCTGGCTCGTCCATGACCGGTACCGCCCGCTGGCGGAGGTGCCCGAAGGGTTCCGCCACCCCTTCTCCGTCGACCCCGAACCGTTCAGCCTGTGCGCGACCGATCCGAGGGTTCTCGAACTCCTCGGCGGCCTCTACGACGAGTTGCTGCCGCAGTTTGTGAGCCGTCGCTTCAACGTCGGCCTGGACGAGACCTTCGACCTGGGGCGCGGCCACTCCGCCGAGGCCTGCGCCGAGCGCGGCAAGCCAGCGGTCTACCTGGACTTCCTGCGCCAGGTCCACGGCCTCGTCACGGACCGTGGCAGGCAGATGCTGTTCTGGGGCGACATCATCCTTGAGCACCCCGAGGTGATCGATCAGATCCCCGAGGACGCGGTCGCGCTGTGCTGGGGTTACGAGGCTGGCCACCCGTTCGCGGACCAGTGCGGCCGGCTCGCCGCCTCCGGCCGGGAGTTCTGGGTCTGCCCCGGGACCAGCAGTTGGAACAGCTTCGGCGGCCGGTTGCACAACGCCGTCGCGAATCTGGCAAACGCCGCGACCGCGGGCTTCGACGCCGGCGCCAGCGGGCTGCTCGTCACCGACTGGGGCGACCACGGGCACCTGCAGCCGCCTGCGATCGCCGAGCTGCCGCTGTCGATCGGCGCCGGCTTCGCCTGGTTCGTCGAGGCGGCGCAGGAGGAATGCCGACCTCCCGCCGCCGACCTGGACACCCGGGTGGCGCGATCCGCGCCACCCGCGACCCATTCCGTGCGCCCCGTCCTCGGGCGCACGGATGGAACGCGGGCGTCTCGCCCGCATCCGAATGCAGACAGCGCCGAACAAACCGAACGATGGCTCGACCACGCCAGCCGTTTCGTCTACGACGGCGACGATGCGCTCTCGCGCACCGTCGTCGAACTCGGCGCCATCGACCTCGATTGCGGCGGGCCGGTGATGAACGGCACGACCCTCTTCTACCTGCTGCGGTTCATCGACGAGGACCTGACCCACCGCCGCTTTGCCCGGCTCACCATCGCCCGGCTGCAACGAACGTTCACCCGCCTGACCGAGATCCGCGACCGGCTGGCCGGCGCTCCCGACTACGCTGCGCTGGACTGGACCTGCCGGATCATGTCGTGGTGCTGTCGCCTGGGGATGGAACGCCTCGGCGACGGCCGCAGCAAGCAGGTCGATCGGCTCGCCCCGAGTGTCCGCGCCGGACTGAGCGCCGACCTGCGCCGCATCGCCGACGACCTCCCCAACGTCTGGCTGGCTACCAGCCGCGAGGGCGGTCTGGAGGACTCCCGCGACCTGCTGCTCCGCTCGGCGGCCGCTCTTGCCGGCTCTTGATTGCAATGCAATCACACCGTAGACTCGCACGAGTCTGAGCGGAGGAGCGAAGCGATGGCGAGCATCACGGTCCGTAACCTTGACGACGCGGTCAAGAAGGGCCTCCGGATGAGGGCCGCCGGGAACGGCCGTTCGATGGAAGAGGAGGCACGGATCATCCTGCGCAACGCGATCGAGCGAGATGGGGCGCAGAGAAACCTGGCGAACGCCATTCGCTCACGCTTCGCGCCCCTCGGCGGCGTGGAACTGGACATTCCGCCCCGCGAACCGATGCCCGAACCTCCCAAGCTCGACTGAGTACCAGATCAAATGTTCGTCCTGGACACGAATATCGTGTCCGAACTCATGCGCCCCAGACCCGAACCTGCCGTAGAGAGGTGGGTGAGTCAGCGTCCCGCATCGAGTCTCTACTTCACCGCGATAGGAGAAGCGGAGCTCCGCTACGGCGTCGCGGTGATGCCGAAGGGAGCGCGGCGCGAAGCCCTGGCCGCAGAGATCGAAGGTCTCTTGCGCGACGACCTGCGAGATCGCGTGCTGCCGTTCGACAGCCGGGCCGCACACGCCTACGCCGAGATCGCGGCCAAGCGGCGTGCTGAGGGTCGGCCCTCATCTCACTCCGATTGCCAGATCGCGGCAATCGCCCGCTGCCGCAACGCGGTGATCGTGACCAGGAACGTTCGGGATTTCGAAGGAACGGGGATCGAAATCGTCGATCCATGGACGCTCAAGGAAGAAACACAATGACCGTCATCGCCATCGTCACCGTTGAAGAACAGCCCCTGCTCGCGGCCCGCACAAGCGCCACCTTCACCGAGATCCCGCCCGTTCACCAGGCGGTCCACCGGTGGTGCGCCGAACAGAACCTGGCCCTCGCCGGCCCCTGCTGGGAGCTCTACGGCGACTGGCACGAAGACCCGGCCAAACGGCGGACCGACATGTACCACCTGCTGGCGTGACGTTCCGGAGCGTCGAGTGAAGGTCGACGATCTTGCCTCTGCCTTCCGCGATCGCTTCGGAGCCGAGCCCGAGGTCGTCGCACGCGCTCCCGGGCGGGTCAACCTGCTCGGCGCCCACGTCGACTACAGCGAGGGCTGGGTGCTGCCGGCGGCAATCGACCGGTCGGTCTGGGTCGCGGCACGGAGCGCGTCCGGCGCCCGGACCCGGCTCGCGGCGCTCGACTTCGGCGAGGAGGCGTCCTTCGACGCGGCCGACATCGAGCCGCCCGTTGCGGAGCGCGGCGGAGAGACGTCCTGGAGCGACTACCCGCGTGGCCTAGCCTGGGCGCTCGCACAGCGCGGCATCGAGGCGCCGCCGATCGACGCCGCGTTCGGCGGCGATCTGCCGATTGGCGCCGGCGTCAGCTCTTCGGCGGCCGTCGAGATGGCGTTCCTGCTCGCCTGGGAGCAGCTCGCCGGAATCCAGCTCTCAGGCATCGAACGCGCCCAGGTCGGACGCCAGGTCGAGAACGGCTACGTCGGCGTCCAGTCCGGGATCATGGACCAATTCGCCTCGGTGCACGGCCGCCAGGGACACGCCCTGCTGCTCGACTGCCGGTCGCTGGAACATGAACTCATCCCGACGCCCGACGACCTCGTCTTCCTGGTCGCCGACACGGGCGTCCGCCGCGCCCTCGCCGCCGGCACCGGGTTCAACGACCGCAAGAGCGAGTGCGCCCTGGCCGCGGACCTGCTGCGGCCACACCTGCCTGGCCTCTCCACCCTTCGCGACCTGGCGCCTGCCGACCTCGACCGGCTGCGGCACGTCCTCGAGCCGCCCCTCGACGGCCGCGCCCGCCACGTGGTCAGCGAGTGCCGCCGCGTGCTCGACGGCGCCGACGCGCTGCGGCGCGGCGATCTGCACAGGCTCGGCGACCTGATGGGGCAATCCCACCGCAGCTCCCGCAACGACTACAACGTCAGCATCGAGGAACTCGACGTGCTCGCCGAAGCCGCCGCGGCCGCCGAAGGCTGCTACGGCGCCCGTCTCACCGGCGCCGGTTTCGGTGGCTGCGTGACCGCGATCACGAGCGAAGACGCCGCCGACCGTGTGCGCGAGCAGACCGCCGGCGCCTTCGAGCGACGCTTCGGCCGCCGGCCGGAGATCCACACCTGCCGGGTCGGCGATGGGGCGGCATGATCCGTGCGAGCGTCGGCGACCTGTGCTGGCTCTAGCCGACTGATCCGAAGTAGCGAACGGCTTCGAGCAGGTCTTCGCCGGGCCAGCCGAGGAAGGCCGCCCTCCAGCCCACCAGATCGGGCCGCGGCCCGAAGAAGACGATCGTGTCGCCGGACCGCTCGTAGCCCGGCACGAGCCCGCCCCCATCGACCCTCAGGCCGCGCGCCATTCCCGGCTTGAGCGCGGCGGACCGCGCTCTCAGACCGGTAGCGCCGGCGGCTCGCAGACGGCGGGCCTCCTGGCGGCATGTCTCCCACGTCTCGGGACCGCCGGTCAGAACGTCCAGCGGCAACCGGGGTGTGGCGAGCTCCTCGGTTCCGATGTCGACGGCCCACAGCGTCCGCCGCACGGCCCGAAGGTCGGCAACATCGAAGATTCCCTCGGAACGGAGGAACTCCGCCCAGGCGCCGTCCGGCGTGTCGCTCAGATACTGCACCGGGCCCTCCCCCTCAGCGTGCCAGCGGCCGACCGGCTGGGAGCTCTCGGCCCAAAGGAACGGCTTGAGCAGCGCAACGTGGCGGAACGCGATCACGTCGCCGGCGACGAATCCAGCCAGCGGGCGAGTTCCCGAACCCGGCGCGGCCCTGGATCCTCTGGCTGCCAGTCGCCCACGAGGAGCTCCGCGGCCGTAGCGCCATCGAGCCGGTATCGCGGCCTGTCGAACCAGAGCCGGACCCCCTCGTCGGTAAAGCCGCCGGCAACGTAAGAAGCCACGAACGCCAGGAAGTGCAGCCGTGCGGCGACCCGGTCCGGCATCTTGCGCGCGCCCGACAGGTAACGGCGCAGACTGACGACCGAGATGCCGAGCAACCTGGCGAGCAGATCGCGGCCCAGCATGGCGTTGAGCTTCGGACCTTCCGTGGCCGGCACCGGCGATTCCTCAAGTGCTTCACTCAGTCGTTTGAGCTGGCCGACGAAGTGATCGCGGGCGTGCCCCCCCTCCGGAGCCTCCCACCTCAGGCGCCTCCCGACTCCTGCACGACGAATCCGTTCCAGCGCGTCCTTCCAGGCCGCTCCGTCGAGACGAAGGACGGCACCGCCGCCTACTATCCCCATGGCCTCCGCCTTGGTCAGGATCTCGAAACCGAGCAGATTGGATTCCGGATCGCTGAACGGATCGTCTTCGGATCGGGTTTGGACTCTATTCACGATCCGTACCGTATCCACCAGGAGTCACCCCGTCAAGGCCGTCGGCGTCCGCTAACGTCCGGCTTCCCCGCCAAAGCGGCGAGCGCCCACAGATGAACTCACGAGACCAGATCCGCGTCGGCGAAACAACGATCTGGTACAACATTCGCCGCAGCCGGCGGCGACGGAAGACCATCCAATTGACCGTCGACCGAGACGGCGTCCACCTCGCCGCGCCGGCGAGGACATCCGACAGGAAGATCCGCTCCATGGTCCGAGAGCGAGCGGACTGGATCAGTCGCCAACTGGCCGCCCTACGGGACACTCCCGAACAGCGCTTCGCCCACGGCGAGACCATCACGTTCCTCGGACGCCGAGTCCCCATGGCCTTCGAACAGGTGCAGGCCAAGGGAATCACCCTCCGATTCGACGGCTCACACTTCCGCGCCTCGATCCCGACCGACCTGCCGGCGCCGGAGCATCACGAGAAGTGCCGGCACGCCTTCATCGACTGGTACCGCGACCGCGCCTCGGAACACCTGCCGGCCATCGTTGACCGCTGGTGGCCCCAACTAGGCCGCGGCGACTCGCCAACGATCCTGATCCGCAACCAGCGCCGCCGTTGGGGAAGCTGTGCGGCCGACGGCACCCTGCGCTTCAACTGGCGTGTGATGATGCTCGACGAGTCGCTCATCGACTACATCGTCGTCCACGAACTGGCCCATCTGACGCACATGGACCACTCGCCGGCCTTCTGGGATCTGGTCTGCCGGACCATTCCGGACGCCCAGGACAGCCGGAAACGGCTGCGGGAGATGAGCCGGGCGCTGGCGCTGTAGCAGGCTAATCTGCTTCCGCTGGGGCGACGACGGGCCCTACGAGGTCGAGATCGTCGACTATCACTAGTGTCGTGTCACTCGTCAAAAGTCGGATAGAGGCGCTTGAGTTTGACGCGAGCGTCGTCGGTGGTGAAGTGCCAGTTGACCTTGGCTTGGATCCGGTCTCTGGCGGCCTGCCAGGCGCCGACTTCGGCGCGTAGGGTGTCGATGGAGTCGATGCGGCGGTTGAGGCACTGTCGGATCATCACGCTGAGTTCGACCTCGGCGACGTTCAGCCAACTGCCGTGCTTGGGGGTGTAGACGAACTCGAAGCGGTCCCACAGCGCCTTGGCCCGGGCCGGGTCGAAGGTCTCGTAGAGCGCGCCGGGGCGGTGGGTGTTGAGGTTGTCCATCACCAGCGTGATTCGGGTGGCGTCGGGATACTGCCCGGCGATGTCTTCCAGGAAACGCGCCCAGTCGGTCTTGGTCCTGCGCTCGGTGACCTTGGTCAGACGCCGCCCGGCCAGCGGTTCGGTCGCCATGAACACGTTGCAGGCGCCGCAGCGTCGGTACTCGTAGTCTTCGCGGACCTCCCGTCCAGGGGCCGGCGGGATGGGCGCCCGTGTCTCGGCGATCAACTGCCGCGGCGTCTCGTCCATGCACACCACCGGGAAGCTCGCGTCGTAGGGACGCCGATAGACGTCGAGCACCCGCTCCATGTTCGCCGCGAAGTCGGCGTTGCATTGCGGCGGAATCACCCAGCCGACGCGGCGCCACGGTTTGAGAGCGTTTTTTTTAGCACCCGCCGCACCGTCTCGTGCGAGACGCTGTCGATATAGCCGAGCTCCACCGCACGGTCGGCCAACAGACGCAGAGACCACTGCGAACGCCCTTCGGGCGGCTCTCCGCAACTGAGCGCGACCAGCCGCGCCTCGAACTCGCCATCCGCCTTGCGCAGGTACTTCGGACGACGCCCCTGCCGACTGCCGAGCGCCGCCTCCAGACCGTCCTCCACAAACCGCTTCTTCACACGATCCACCCTGCGCGCACTGATCCGCAAGACCCCGGCGATCGTCTCGCCGGTCGGCCGACGCCCGTTGAACTCGCCCTCGTCGCAGTTGAGCAGAACCAACGCGTTGATCACCTTCTGCGACCGATGCGAACCCTTGCGCGCAATCGTCGCCAACGCCTCGCGCTCCTGCTCCTCCAACTCCACCACATACCGCTTCATGCCAGACTCCTTGCCGTCGTCGAACGGCAAGGAGCCTACTACGATTCATGCGACATAGGACGTGTGACTTGACACTAGGAGGGACAGTGGAATGACCCCGAGCAACGGAATGAGGCCGGTACATCCCGGTGAAATCCTGCGCGACGAACTCGATGAACTCGGGATGTCGGCCAACGCACTATCGAAGGCCCTGGACGTGCCGGTCAATCGCGTCACCGCCATACTCAATGGCCAACGCGGTGTCACGGCTAACACCGCCCTGCGGCTGGCTCGCTACTTCGGCACGACACCGCAACTCTGGCTGAATCTCCAGAAGACATGGGAACTTCGCCGCGCGGAGATCGAAGCCGGCCGCCGCATTGCCGAAAGGGTCAAGCCTAGGCAAACGGTGGCTTAGGGGCGTGTGGGGAAGCGCCCTCAGGCCCCTTCAGCTCGCAGAATGAGACGATACGGGGACAGAGTTCGCGCCGGCGCTCCGCGGCTACCATCGTGCAGCCGTCGCTAGTTTAGCTACAGCCGCGGTAGATGCTCCCCGTTCGACCAAGGACTGCGCGCTGCCCACCCGGGCCGAGTGAGCAGAGCACCCCTCGACCCCCACCGCGGCAGCCCGTTGACGGAAGACAGTGCGGATGGCTAGCGGGGAAAGTGCTTCCGTCCCGGTTGCGTCCCTCCTGGTCACCCCGTGGCAGCGGCTCGGTGCACGGCTTGAGCGTTCCAGCCAGTTCCATCCGGTGCTCTAGCGCCCCTACTTCGCCACGCCGTAAAGGAACCGTGCCACTGCACCTCGCCCGGCGAGCTCACCGGACGCATAGCCGGCGGCGGTGGCGGCATCCGACCATCTCCCGGCCTGCATGAGCGCAGGGAGGTCGGCGCCGGCCCGAACCAGGTCTTGAGCGGTTCCGACCCTGAGGCTGTGCCCGGAGATGCGTCCCTCGATGCCAGCGGCTTCGGCTCGCTTGCAAATGACTGCCCGGACCGCATCGGGGCTGAGCGGTGCCGTCCCGGTTACGGCACCGGAGCGTGTGACTCGGCGGAACAGCGGCCCTTGGTCGAACTCCCCGGCACCGGTCCACTTGCGGCGGGCTGCTCGAAGCCAGGTCGACACGGACCACATCGTCGGCTTGCCGAGGTAGACCGGTTCGCCCCGGCCTTCCTGGTCGGTCTTGCTCGCCCGGATCTGCAACCGCCCGGACCCGTCGCTCTCGCTGGTCACGTCCTCGACCATGACGGCGGCGAGTTCGCTGACGCGGAGCAGGCCGTCGCTGCCGACGCGGAGCATGGCGGCGTCCCGGAATCCGGCGGTGGTCTTCTCTGAGGCAGCGAGTCGAGCGGCCACTTCGAGGTCGTTCCTGCGAAAGCCGTCGACCTTGCCCCGGCCGATGGACCGATTGCGGCGGACGGCGCCGCAGAGTGTCTGCCGAGTAACGGGACCTCAGGGGTCGTCCATACCCTCAGCCCTGGCCCAGGCACCGATAGCACCGGCGGCGAGCCTGATACTGGCGGGCGCGTAACCGTCGCCCATCATCGAAGCAACGTAGGCGGCAACGGTGGCGTCGTTGAACTGGCACCCGTCCATCGCCTCGAGGAAGCAGCGGATGGCTCGGCCGTAGGCCCGCCGGGTGTTCGGCGCCACGGAGGCCCTGAGCCCGTCCTTGATGCGGTCGAGTTCGGCGGCGGTGAGTCCCGTCCGGCCTGCCCCGCCACTGCTGTTCTGGTGCCCATTCTCGACCGTGCTGAGTCCTCTTCCTGGCGATTGCTCGACATCTGACAACAGACTGTGCGAAGAGATGGCACACACGGTAAACCGCCGACGCGGTGCGCCAGGGCTGGCTCTTACCTTTGCGCGGTCGCTACACCGAGTCCCGGAAAGAGGGATGACCCGCTACGGAGAGACGCAACGGTTGTCCTCGGCTTGAGGAGGTTGTGCGTGCCGGCCCGTCACGGGTGCTCCAGGTTTCGCCAGGCTTCCGCGGCGCGTCGGTGGGCGGAGATCGCGTCGTTCCGGCGAGCTTCGGCCGTCTCGATCCTGTCAGTTGTGGATACCTGGAGCACCTGAGTTTCAACGAGGAGTGCCGCAGCGTCGATCAGTCGCCGGGCGTCGGTGGGGGTCGCGGCTTGGCGTCGGGCTTCGGCTTCGAGTCCCTGGGCTTCAGCCTCAAGTCGCTGGACACTGGCTTCCACGTCGGCGGCTGCTTCGGGATCGAGCCTGCGGAGGCGGGCGGCGAACTCACGCTCCGCGGTAGCCACGCTACGGTACATGGCGGCGGCCTGGGCGTTGGCAAAAACCGGTCCCGCGGCCTTCGCCCAGATCAACCGCTCGTCCCGCGTGAGCGGTTTGCGGATCCCTAGAATGCGTCCGAGCACGTCGTCGATGTCGGCTTCGACCGCGGCGAGTCGATCGGTGGCTTCGAGTGCAAGGGCGAACGCGTCTCCGAACTGGTCGGCGGCGTGGGCGGCTTCGAGGCTTAGATCGTGAGCGTCCTGAGTGTGATTGGGCGCGGTGCGGTACGCGGCCTGGGCGTGTTCAAGGGCTCTGATCGCAGCGGCCCGGAAGGCGTCGCGAACTCCAGGGGCTTCGGGTTCGCTGACGGCCCCGAGATCGTCGAGCGTGTCCACGGCCGCGGCGGCGCTGAGCGCGGCGAGTCGAACGGCCGCCGGGTCAGGCGCGCAGGCGAGGGTCACGGCCAAGCCGGCCAGGAGCAGCTGCCTCACCAAGATCCTGGGCTTGCGGAGTCTCTTGGCCGCGGCGGGCGAGATCCTGGACCCTAAACCCGAGGTACCTGTGCTTGGGCTAGTACCTGCCGACCCTTGAGCGTTGTGCGATACGCCCACCCTTCGCGGTTTGCGAACGTCTCTATGGCCTTGCATCGGTATCGCACAACCAAACCACGTTCGGTGAGACGCCTCAACGCTTTCCGTGCTTCCAGCCGACTGGGCTCTTCGTAGAGGCCATCACTGTCCGCAACTTCGTTCAAGACCTCCGCTTCCACGACCGTGAGATTCACAGGGGGGCGTTCTATCACGCGGCGGCGCCGGGAGCCTTCTGCATGGGTGGCCGCGCGGGCCAGGGCGGGCAGTGCCTCAGTTCGCCTTCTTCACGGATCGAGCACTCGAGCGGACGAGGCCAGTTGATCGGCGTACTCGATACATGGGCCGACCCAGTCGTGGAATCGCACCGCATTCCGATAGCGGCAAAGGATCTGCTGCCGCACATTCCAGCGATCGCGCCCGAAGTACTCAGCTGAATTTCTGAGCGTGTCGACCGGCTCGTTCGACAGGCCGGCCCACTCGTTGCCCCAGCTCCTCGACTCCGAGCAGTTCTCGCGGTAGTGCCTTCCGATGCTTCGGCCGGCGATCCTGTTTCGGCAACGCGTCGCAGACTATGGCGACGGGATCATCAGATCTGAAACCGGCCGCGATGCTCCAGCGCATGGCTAGCGAGAGCCGCTGCCGGACACGGCGCGCAGTCTCGGGTTGCCGGGTCCACGGCGGCGCGATGATTCGCAGCACGTCGCTCGCGCTGACATGATCGACCGGAATGCTGCCCAGCGTCGGCAGGATGTGACGCCGAAGTGTCTGCCGCCAGTCGTCCTCGGACTTTCGACCCCGCCATGTCGGGCGCTGACCTACTGATTTCAACGAATTCTGGCATCTTCATGGAACCGCATGACACCCCCTGAGACACGAGTAGTCTTTATCGTCGGCGCCGGCGACTACATCGGATCGGCGATCGCCAAGCGCTTCGCCAAGGGCGGCTTCACGATCGCCGCCGGACGCCGGAACGGCGACAAGCTGCAACCCCTGATCGAGGAGATCGAGGCCGGCGGCGGCTGCTGCCACGGCTTCTCCCTCGACGCCCGGCAGGAAGAGCAGATCGTCGACCGGTTCGCCCAGGTCGAGCGGGACATCGGGCCGATCGAGGTCTGCGTCTTCAACGTCGGCGGCAACGTCCGGTTCCCGATCCTCGACACGACGACCCGGGTGTTCAGCAAGGTCTGGCAGATGGCCTGCCTGGCCGGGTTCCTGACCGGCCGCGAGGCGGCGAAGTACATGGTCCCGCGTGAACGCGGAGCGATCTTCTTCACCGGCGCCACGGCGAGCATGCGCGGCGGCAGCGGCTTCTCGGCCTTCGCGGCCGGCAAGTTCGGGCTGCGGGCGGTGGCGCAGAGCATGGCCCGGGAGCTCGGGCCGAAGCACATCCACGTCGCCCACCTGGTCATCGACGCCGGCGTCGACACGGAGTGGGTGCGGGGGATGATCGCCCGCGGCGGCCGCGATCCGGACGAACTGCCGCCGGACACCCTGATGAACCCCGCTTCCGTCGGCGAGGCGTACTGGCAGCTCTACAGCCAGAGCCGCGACGCCTGGACCTTCGAGCTCGATCTCAGGCCCTTCCGGGAGAGGTGGTGATGACCGCGATCGACACCGGCACGCACGAACTGCTGTGCGACCTGGAGGACGGCGTCGCCACGGTGACGCTGAACAAGCCGGAGAAGCGCAACGCCCTGGGCGACATCCTGACGCCGGCGCTGCGCAGCATCTTGCTGGAGCTCGAAGCGGACCGGCGCTGCGGCGCGATTCTGCTCACCGGCGCGGGCAGAGCCTTCTGCGCCGGCGGCGACGTGTCGGGCATGGGGTCGAACCGCGGCAACGGCAACGGCGACGGCGCCGGAAGCAGCGAGGCCCCGAGCGAACCGCCCAGCCTCGACGAGGCCGTCCGTAACCTGATCGAGAAGCAGGAGTCGCTCACCCTGCGCATGGCGGAGCTCGACATGCCGATCATGGCCGCCCTGCCCGGCCCGGCCGCCGGCGCAGGGCTGTCGATCGCCCTCGCCGCCGACCTGCGGATCATGGCCGACGACACCTTCGTCACCACCGCCTTCCGCCGCATCGGCCTGTCCGGCGACTACGGCTCGAGCTGGTTCCTGACCCGCCTGGTCGGGCCGGCGGTCGCCAAGGAACTGCTGATGACCGGCCGGCGCATCCCGGCCGAGGAGTGCCTGCGCCTCGGGATCGTCAACCGGATCGCCCCGTTCGACGACCTGGCCGCGGAGTCGCGCGGGCTGGCGCTGGAGCTGGCGAACGGGCCCCGGGGTGCGCTGCGGTTGATGAAGCAGAACGTGAACCGGGCGGTGCTCGGCGATCTGCGCGCGTGTCTGGCCGGCGAGGCGGAGGGCATGGTCCGGTCCGTGCGGACCGCCGACCACAAGGAGGCGGTGCGGGCGTTTCTTGAGAAGCGGGAGCCGCGGTTCGAAAGCTGAGCCAGACGTCGCCCCCTCTCCGGCCCTCGGATGGCCAACCCACCATCGGCGGGCTGAGAGAGGTGCAGTCGGAAGCGCTCCGTTCAACCGGTATTCTCCATGGGTGCGTACCCTGTACTCCAAGGCGGTCGCATGAGAACCCTCCGCGAGATTGAAGAACTCCTGCCGGAGCTGGCGAGTTCCTGCGCAGACGACGCCGGAGAACATCCTTCACAGCGTCCCGGCGGCGCGAAACCCCTGCCTTGTCGACGCACTGATCAAGCTCCGTCTCGTCAACCGCAGCAATCTGGGCATGCAACGGATCTTCAGTCACCTGCTGATGGAGGGCAAGGAGCCACCCTTGGTGCAGGACCTTGGCGAGGCGTTCCAGCTCACCTTTCGGGCTTCGAAGATGTCGGCGGCCTTCCGCGGCTTTGTGGCAGAAGAGGGCGGCCGGGGGGTATATCTGTCAGTGGATCACCTGCTGGTCCTGCGATACCTGCTGCGCTTCGCGGAGATCGAGGCGCCGGCCGCGGCGAAGCTCTGCCAGCGACCGCTATCCAGGGTGCGCTTGATCCTCTCCGAGATGGAGCGCGACTTCGGCTACCTTGAACGAGGAGGAAGCGGCAAGGGTGCCTACTGGGCGCTGCGAACTGAGACGCACACCCGGGTCGCGGCACCGGGGGATCCCGAGCGTGACCGAAGACTCGACTGGGAGGCGGCCAAGACCAGAGTGCTCAGTGTGATCCGGCGACGCGCCCGCCAAGGCGACACCGCGCTCGCCAACGCCGACGTCCGGCGTATCACGGCGCTCGACCGAAAGCAGGTCAATCGCCTGATCCACGAACTCGCAGATGAGGGCGGTGTCCGAATCGAAGGCCATGGCCGCGCCGCGAAGTATGTTCTCACCGAGTCTTCGGAGCGAGAAGATTGAAACACCTGCCAGGATTACCGACGGTGCTTCGGTTCAAGAAATGTCCTCGATAAATGTCCCGCAGAACATTCAGGCCTCGAAATGTCCTCGATAAATGTCCCGCAGAACATTCAGGCCTCGAAGTGTCCTCGGCAAATGTCCCGCAGAACATTCCCCACGTGAGTGATCGGAACGATGTACGCGGACAATTTGGGGGCGGCTGCCGGCCGGCAGTATGTCCCCGACTCACTCCCTGTCAACGACGCTGGACCGGATCCCCCGGCCCGGCATAGGTCCTTCGACCAGTTCGCCGTCCCTGACCACGAACACGCCGTCGACGAGCACGTGGGGAATCCCCGCCGAGGGCACGGCCGGCTCGGCGAAGGTGGCCCGGTCGGCCACGGTCTCGGGGTCGAAGACGGTGATGTCCGCATCGGCGCCGACCGCAACCCGGCCCTTCTTGCGCATAGCGGGCGCCACGGCCTCCAGGCGGCGGGCCGGCGCCAGGGTCATCTTGCGGATCGCCTCCATCAGGCTGAGCCGCCTCTGGTCCCGCACGTAACGTCCCAGCACGCGCGCGAAGGTCCCGGCGCCGCGGGGATGGGCCCGGCCGTCGATGTAGCCGACGCCGTCGCTCGCGATCATCACCTCGGGGTGCGCAATCGCGTCGCCGAGTTCCTGCTCGGGGATGATGTGGGCGATGATGATCGCGGGCGCCGTGTCGGGCGTTTCCATTCGCCGGTGCATGAAGCCCGCCTCGTCCAACCGTTCGCCGGTGGCGACCCATTCGATGTCGCGGTAGTCGGCGCCCATGCGCTCGCGCCAGCCCGGGTCGAAGATCGCGGAGCGAATGTCCGTTGACGCGGCGGTGTAAGGGTAGACCTCCGTCGTCACGTCGATCCCGGCAGCGGCGGCATTGCTGATCATGTCGATCACCACGGGCATCTGCCCCAGCCCGGTCGAGCCGATGTGGACGATGTGAATCGAGCCGCCGGAACCCGCGGCGTCGGCGATCATCTCCTGGACGGCGGAGATTGCGCTCTCCGGCGCCTTCATTCCCGCGTAGCGGATATGCGCGAAGACGGTGACGCCGGCTTCCGCCGCGGTCTGGAACATCCGGTAGATCTCGGAGCGCGAGGCGCCCGGCTGGTACTGCAGCGGCAGACCGACGCCGAGGGCGCCGTCGGCGAGCCCCTCACGCAGCGTCTCCTGGATCGCTTCGACCTGCTCCGGGCTCGCCTCGCCGTTTCGCGCGGCCTGCTCGTCTTCGCCGAAGGCCAGCACCCGCGCCGCCCCGTACGCCGTTGTGGCGCCGAAATGGATGCGCCAGGAGCCCTCGCGCTCCTCGTACCACTCGTCGACCGGGAAGGCCCCGCCCTCGAGCTCGAACGCCGCCGTTACGCCGTCGCGCACCTGCAGGTCGCGGCTGAACGGATCGTGGCCGTGGGCATGCAGGTCGATGAACCCGGGCGCCACGACAAGGCCCGAAACATCGATCACTTCCGAGCCGCTCAAGGGCTCGGTCGAGATCGCCGCGATCGCCGCCCCGCTGACGCCGACGTCCATCACCGCGTCCAGGCCCGACTCCGGATCCATGACCCGGCCGCCGCGAAGCACGACGTCGTACTGGACCGGCTCGGGCGCGCAGGCGCTCAGCAGGAGGACCGCGATCGGAAGTGCCAGAACTGCCGAACGCCCACTTCGCTGCTCAGACCGCATCGAGCACCCCCTCAATCGCGGCCTCGGCAGGAGGCTCGGGCGGCGGCTTCACACCGTGGACCGCGAGTTGAGACCGGAAGTCGTTCAGGATCGCGTAGAGCGACGGCACGAGCACCAGCGTGATCGCCGTCGCGAACAGGACGCCGAAGGCGAGCGAGACGGCCATGGGCACCAGGAACTGCGCCTGGAAACTCCGCTCCAGGAGCAGCGGCAGCAGGCCGACGAAGGTGGTGAGAGACGTCAGAACGATGGGCCGGAAGCGGGCTGCGCCGGCATCGCGGATCGCGTCGTAGACCCTCATGCCGCTCGCAAGCCGCCGGTTGATGAAGTCGACCATGACCAGCGAGTCGTTGACGACCACACCGGTCAGGGCGATCAAACCGAGCAGCGAGAGCATGGTCAGGTTGAGCCCGACGACCCGGTGCCCGATCACGGCGCCGATCAGGCCGAACGGGATCGCACTCATCACGATCATCGGCTGCAGGTAGGAACGGAACGGAATCGCGAGCAGGGCGTAGATGACGATCAGCGCCACTCCCAGCGCTTCGAACAGTCCCTGGAAGGTCTGACGCTGCTCCTCCTGTTCGCCCGCGAACGAGGAGTTGACGCCGGGGTAGTCGGCCAGGATCTCGGGCAGCACGTTGGCTTGAAGGTCGCCGACGACTTCGTTCGCGGTCACGACCCCCGGATCGACATCCGCCGTGATGTTGAGCACCCGCCGCCGGTCGATCCGCCTTATGGTCGCGAAACCGCGGCCGAAGTCGGCACGGCCCGCGAACGAGAACGGGACCTCGGCCCCGGTCGGCGTCCGGATCCGCATGTCCTCGAGCGACGCCAGGGTCTCCCGTTCCTCCAGCGGATAGCGCACCATGACCCGCACGTCGTCGCGCCCGCGCTGGATGCGCTGCGCCTCGGCGCCGTAGAAGCCCTGTCGCACCTGACGGCCGAGCGCCTCGAGGTTCAGGCCCAGGGACTCGGCCCGCGGGTCGAGTTCCAGCCGGATTTCCCGCTTGCCGGCCCGGAAAGAGTCCGAGATGTCGAACACGCCGGGGTAGTCGGCGAGGCGAGTCTTGATCTGCTCCCCCGCCGCCCTGAGCTGGTCGAGATTCGTACCCGTGAGCTGCACATCGACCGCCGCGCCGAAGCTGACCAGACTCGCGGTGTACTCGACCCGGACCGCGTCGGGAACGGCGCCCACCTTCTCGCGCCACCGCCGGACGACCTCGGTGGCTCGAATCGTCCGCTCCCGGGACGACATGAGTTCGACGTTCACCTCGCCCTGATGCGGCGCCGCGACCGCCACCTGGAAGCCGGCGGTCGGCCCGCTCTGCTGCTGCAGCGCCGCGTAGGGCTGGGAGCCGACCGTCGCCATCACGTGTCGGAACACGTCGCCGTGACCCTCGCGCCGCAGTTCCTCCTCGAGCTCGAAGGCCGCCGCCTCGATGCGCCCGACCGCCGCGAGAGTCGCCTCCGCCGGCGTCCCCTGCGGCATCGTCAGCAGCACAACCGCGTTGTCCGCCTCCACGTCAGGGAAGAACTCGAACTTCATGCGACCGGAGAAGATGTACCCGGCCGTGATCAGGAACACCGCCACCGCGATCGCCACGGTCGCGTACCGATACTCGAGGGCCCGCCCAATCAGGGGCCGGTAGGCGCGTTCGATCACCCACTTCATCCGACCGGCGAAGAAGCCCTGGAAGCGGTACCAACCCCGGGGGATGCCATGCCGCTCCCGGTCTTCGCGCCGGTGCGACAGGTGCGACAGGTGATTCGGCAGCACCAGCATGGACTCGATCAACGAGAACGCCAGACAACCGATGACGACCATGGGAATCGTCCGCGCGATGGCTGCCGAGGGGCCTTCCATCGAGTAGATCAGCGGCGAGAAGGCGGCCACGGTGGTGAGGATCGAGAACGTGACCGGCGTCGCCACCTGGCGCGCGCCGTCGACCGCCGCGCGCAGGCCCGGCTTGCCCATCTCGAAGTGGCGGTAGATGTTCTCGCCCACCACGATCGCGTCGTCGACCACGATCCCTAGCACCAGGATGAAGGCGAACAGCGACATCACGTTGATCGTTACGTCGACGTACGGCAGCACGGCGAGCGCGCCCATGAACGAGACACCGATGCCCACCGAGACCCACAGCGCCAGCCGGAGCTTCAGAAACAGGGCCAGCACCAGAAACACCAGCAGCAGGCCCAACCGTCCGCTCTCGAGCAGGACCCGCAGCCGGTCCTGCAGCGGCACCGAATCGTCGAGCCAGGTCGTCATCTGGAGGCCCGGCGGCAGGGTCGCCGACCTCTCCGCCACGAAGTCTCTGACCTGGCGGGAAATGCGCAGGGCGCTCTGGTCGCCGACCCGGTAGATCTGGACCAGGGCCACGGGCTGACCGTCGAAGCGCGACGTCACGTCCGTCTCGGCAAAGCCATCCGTCACCCGCGCGATGTCGCCCAGGACGAGTCGACTGCCGTCGGGCCGCGCCCGCAGCACGATGCCCCCGTACTCGGCGCCCCGGTAGGCCTGCCCCATGGTGCGCAGGAGGATCTCGCCCTCGCGCGCTCTGACCGCGCCGCCCGGAAGATCGAGCGATGACCGCCGAACCGCCAGCACGACCTCGTCGAAGGTCAGACCGTACTGCCGGAGCGTGTCCTCGGAGACCTCGATCGAGATCTCGTAGGGCCGCACCGCGTCGAGCTCCACCTGGGTGATGTCGGGGAGTTCCGACAGGCCCTCGCGTACCTGCTCCGCGAACGCCTTGAGAGCCCGCTCCTCGACATCGCCGTAGACCGCCACCGTTATCACGCGGCGACGGATGAGCGCCTCCTGGATGATCGGCTTCTCGGTCTCTTCGGGAAAGGTCGTGATCGCGTCGATCCGCGACTTGACCTGGTCCAGCACCTCGCGGGTGTCGGCGTCGCTTTCCAGTTCGATGACCACGGTGGCGACCCCCTCCGCCGCCGTCGACCGGATCTTGCCTACGCCCTCCAGGTCCTGCACCGCCTCCTCGACGCGCAGGCAGACGCCCTGCTCGACCTCCTCCGGCGCCGCGCCCAGATAGGGCACGGTCACCGTGATGCTCTGCGTCGCCAGGCTGGGGAAGACCTCGATCGGCATACCGATCATGGCGAGCAGACCCCACACCACGATGAAGACCATCAACAGGTTCGCCGCCACCCCGTTGCGGGCGAACCAACCGATCACCCCGCTCATGGCGCGCCCCCGCGCAGGCGCAGACGCAGCCCCGCAGGATCCGCGATCGGCGCCACGTCGCCCGCGGCGGCGCCGTCGATGACCACGCGGGTGACCGGGTCCGCGCCGCCGCGGAACTGGCCGACACGGACCGAGCGCGCCGGCGGGCCGCCGGCAGCACGTCCGGCGCCGTCCCGGTCCACGGCGACCAGGGTGTTCGAGACCCGCATCACGCAACCCGAAAGGTCGACCACGTAGCGCGGAGGATCGTCCAGCCAGAACGTGCGGTAGACGGGTTCTCCGCCGGCGCGGAGCAGCACGTCAACGTACCCGGCGCCGCGCTCCAGCTCGACGCCGGTGAGGGCGCACTGCCCGGTCTTCGGCTCGTCGTCGGCCGCGCGTGCAGCCGGGGCAACCGGGGTTGCGGGTGTCGGCGCCACGGCGCCGGTCGCCGACGAAGCGGCCGGGAGCGGCGAAGCGGCCGCGGGCAGAGGCGCCGGCGTTGTCACGGGCGCGGGCGCCAACTCCGGCGTCACCAGCATGCCGTCCACAGCCGTGTCGAGAATCGTCAAACTGATCCGATCGCCGCCCACCAGGCCGTCGGAGACGATCGCGACATCCGGGTCCAAGCGCAGAATCCCGACTTGGCGCAGGGCCAGCCGGCCGTCCTCTACCAGCCACAGCCGGTCCGCTCCGACCAGCGCCCCGCGCGGCACCTCGAACACCGAGTCGACCGAACGCCCGACCACTTCCGCGTCCACGAACAGACCCACCGACAGCGGCGAGCGCTCTCCTACCGCCCGGTACGGGTCCTCCACCCGGGCGATCAGGTTCACCATGCGCGTCGCGGGATCGATCTCGCCACCGACGCGGACGATCCGGGCCTCCCATTCGCGCCGCGCACCGGCGAACTGAGCCTGCAACAGGACGCGCGGCCCGGCGCCCTCAAGTTCCGTGCCCAGCGGCAGGTCGAGGAAGGCGAGTTCCGAGTCGGGTACCGGCAGCGTGACCTCGGCCGCGTCCACGGAGAAGATCGTCGCTGTGGGCGCGCCGCGGTTCACGAACTCGCCGCGGTCGACCCGCTTGGCTCGCAGCCGGCCGGCGAACGGCGCCCGGATCGCCGTTCGCGAAAGATCCAGTTTGGCGCGCGCCTGGTTCGCCAGCGCCGCCTCCACGCGGGCCCTTGCCTCGTCCAGTTGGGGCTCGCGGAGCACCAGTGGCCCCGGCTCGCCAAGCTCCCCCAAGTCCTCCCACTCCTCCCGCGCGACCTCGGCCTCCGCCTCCTCCCGCGTCAGCGCGACCCGGGCCTCCGCCACCGACGCCCGGGCGCTGGCGACCACCAGCTCGTAGTCGCGGCGGTCCAGCCGCAGCAACACGTCCCCGGCGTCGAAGAAGCCGCCGACCTCAAAGCTCTCCGCGACCCAGACGATGTTGCCGGCGACCTCCGAGACCAGGTCGGCCTCGGTCACAGGGACCACCGATCCCTGGGAGCGCACCCTGAGCTCGACCGACGTCGGTTGCACGGTCAGAACCCGGACCGGAGGCGGTGCGACCTCACGCGGCGCGGTCTCCACCACCGGCCGCGACACGACCAGTCCCATGACGATCACCACGGCAACCACCACGATCGCGATGGGCAGGATCCACTTCAACACGTCTAGTCTCCGCTAGCCTCCGCCGCCGGCGACCGGCAAGCCCGGGCCATCATGGACGCCTCCACCCAACGCCAGGATCAGATCCGTCCGCGATTCGAGTTGCTGCCGGCGCGCGGCGAGCAACTGGCTCTCCGATTGAAACGACATCCGTTGACTGTCGAGCACCTGCAGGTAGCCGACCAGTCCCTGCCGGTAACGGCCCTCGGCCAGGCGTTCCGCCTCCCGACTCTCGGTAGCCGCCCGCTCCAATGCCCCGGTCCGCTCCGCCAGCATCCGTTCCGCCACGAGACCCGATTCCACTTCGGCGAAGGCCGCAAGCGCCGTCTGCAACCAGTTCGACTCCGCGGCGTCCAGCCCGGCCGTCACGAGGTTCAGCCCGGCCCGGAGGCGACCCCCTGAAAGCAGGGGTTGCAGCAGGCCGGCGGCGAGGCTCCAGACCGAGAAGTCGCCATCCAGCAGGTCGCTCAGAGAACCGCTCGACGTACCAGAAGACCCGTTCAGTTTGAAGGTTGGGTAGAGGGAACGGCGGGCGGCGCGCATCCGCTCCGACGACGCGATCGCGCGGTACTCCGCCGCCCGCAGGTCCGGACGGCGCGCGAGCAGGTCCGCCGGCACGCCGGTCTCGGGCAGCGGCGGCAGATCGGGAAGGCCAGCGGCCGCCTCGATCTCGCCGGCCGGATAACGGCCCAGCAGAACCTCCATCTGCCGGCGCAGCCCGTCGAGCGTCTGCTTCTGCGCCGCCAGCGAGGCCTCGACGGTCGCGATCTGCGTCCGGGCCTGCCGCACCTCGAGCGCGGTGGCCACACCCCGCCGGTAACGCGCCTCGACCCGGTCCCGGGTGCGCTCACGGCTCGCCAGGGTGCGCTCGGCAAGCCCCACCTGCTGCACCGCCTCGACGACGCCGAAGTACACCTTCGCGAGCTGGCCGGCGATCGACAGGCGCGCCCCGGCGAAGTCGGCTTCGCCCGCCGCCGCCTCGGCCAGCGAGGCTGCCGTGAAGGCACGGAGCCGCCCCCACAGGTCGACTTCCCAGCGAACGTTCAGCGCCAGGCCGTAGCTGGTGAAGGCGAAGCTGCGCACGCCGCCGGGCTCGAAGCCCGGAATCGGGATCGGAATCGCCTCGGTCAGCCCGCTCTGGGCGGTGTTCTGCTTGCGCCGGCCGGGGTCGAGTGCAGCCTCCAACTCCGGGTTCCGCGCCGCCCCGTCGATCCGGGCCTGGGCATAGGCCGTCTCCACATTCGCGGCCGCGGCACGAAGGCTCGCGTTGTGCTCCAAACCCTCGACGATCAACTGCGACAGCAGCGGATCGCCGAAGTCGCTCCACCAGTCCGGCGCCACCTGCGACGATCCGGCCGGCGCCTCTGCCGCGCCCGCTGCATCGCCGTACCCGGCCGCCACGGGCGCTTCCAGAGCCGGCGGCAGCGTGCCCACGGCGCTGCAGCCGAGCCAGAGGATCGGAGCGGCTACCAGCGGCAGCGACCAGCGCATCCGGCCCTGGACGCCGCCATGAAGGGGAACCATCATCGGTTGGTTGTTGGGTACGGACAATCGACCCGGGAGTTCGACGCCGAGCCGAGACTACTAGGACGCTTCGCGGGCCCGGAATCAGCTAGCGTCCTCGCGATGAGTCCTGAGGATCGCGCCGGCAGCCCGCCTTCCGGACCTCACCGCGTCGACCGGCAACTCAAGCTCGCCCTGATCGATGCCGCGGTACGCGACAACGAGGCCGAGCTTGGCCGGCAAGGCCCCGACCCTGCCGGGAACCACCGCCCGAGACGCCGCCGGCGACGCCGTGTCTCGCCCTGGAGCCTGCTCCTGCTGGCGCCGATCGCCGCCGCCGCCGGACTCGGCTACCTGGAACTGAACCGTCCAGAAGCGGACATCCAACCCGATCCGCCCGTCGAGGCCGCGCCGCCGGAGTCCGAAGTCCATTTCACCGAGCCGCCGGAACCCCTCGATCTCAGCGTCTTCCCGCTGCCGGTCAAGAGAATCGTGCTCGATCCGGGTCATGGTGGCGCCGCCTCCGGTACGGTGGCCGAAGGATTGACCGAGAAGGACCTCGCGCTCGACATCGCCGGTCGAGTGCGCGGGCTGCTGTCCGACCGGTACCGGGTCGCAATGACCCGCGAAGCGGACATCGATGTCGAACTCGATCGTCGTTCCGCCATCGCCAACCGGGCCGGGGCCGATCTGTTCGTCTCGATTCACGTGAACTGGCTGACGCGGAACCAGACCTGCGGCGTCGAGACCTACTACCTCGGCCCCACCGACGACCCCGAGCTGACCGCACTCGCCGAACGGGAGAATGCCGAGGCGCACAGCTACTCCCTGGCCGACCTGCGCCGCCTCCTCGACGGCGTCTACGCACAGGCCATGCAGGACGAAAGCCGCACTCTCGCCAACACGGTTCAGGACGCCCTGTTCGAACAACTGCGGACATCGAATCCGGGCCTGCGGAATCGCGGCGTGAAATCGGCGCCGTTCCTGGTCCTGATCGACGCCGAGATGCCCGCGATCCTGGCCGAGGTGTCCTGCCTCTCGGACGCCGACGAGATCGACCGGCTGCGAGAGAACGACTACCTCCAGTCGATCGCCGAAGCCCTCGATGCGGGCATCCGGAGCTACGCCGACTCGCTTCTCTTGTCGGCCGAGCCGGCGGCGGAAGTTCCGGCGCTAAGCTCCGCGACTTTGGAGGCTACGCAGGAGCAGTGAACAGCACCAAGTTCAGCGAAGGAGTCCTCAAGGTCGGCATCGACCTGGGGACCTCGCGGAGTTCGATCTCGGCCGCGAACGGCCAACGCCACATGGTGCAGAGCTACGTCGGCTGGCCCCGGGACATGGTGGCGAGGAAGGTGCTCGGGCGCGACGTGCTGGTCGGCGCCGAAGCACTTGAGCACCGCCCCATGCTCAATCTGCGCCGGCCTCTGGAGCGGGGTCTGATCAAGGAGGGATCGGTCCAGGACGAGGAAGCCGTGCGCGAACTGGTTCGCCGGCTGCTGGAACTGGCGGCGCCCGCCGGGGCGGGGCCGGCGCCCGCGATCCACGCCGTCGTCGGCGTTCCCGCCGAGACGCTCAGGGTCAACCGCCAGAACCTGCGGCGCATCCTGACCGGCCAGATCGCCAACGCGATGATCGTCTCCGAACCGTTCGCCGTCGCCTACGGACTGGATGCCCTGCTTCACACGATGGTCATCGACATCGGCGCCGGTACAACCGACTTCTGCGTCCTGATGGGCCGCTTCCCGACCGAGGACGATCAGCGCACCCTGGGCGCCGCAGGCGACGCCGTGGACCGTCACCTGCACGGCCTGATCGAAGAGCTCTACCCCGACGCCTCGGTGTCCATCCACATGGTGCGGGCCTGGAAGGAACGTCACTCCTTCGTCGGCGAGAGCGCCCCGGTGGCGGTCGACGTGCCGGTGCGCGGCAAGCCGACCCGGATCGACATCACCGAGCCCATGCGGCGCGCCTGCGAGAGCCTGCTGGCGCCCCTGCGCGAGACGATGCTGGACCTGATCGCGAGGGTCGAACCCGAGTACCAGAGCCGGATCCGCAACAACGTGATCCTCACGGGCGGCTCCGGACTGATCCGGGGCCTCGGCGCCGAGCTTCAGCAGACCCTCGGCGAACTCGGCGGCGGCCGCGTGCGCGTGGTCAAGGACCCTGTCTTCGTCGGCTCCGACGGCGGCCTGAGCCTGGCCAGGGATGCCGACGACGAGTACTGGAAGCGCCTCGCCGGCTAGAGGAGCTTGCGCGGCAGAACTCCCGGAAGCGGCGCTTCGCGCCGGATGCCGGCCGGAAGGCCGGCGCACCCAGTTTCTGCCGCGCAAGCTCCTACCGCCGGGCAACCAGATAGACGACCCAACTGCCATCGTTGGCTAGCCGGGTGCGGCGCCGGAAGACGCCGTTCGGCTCGTCGGTGCTGGCGTCCCATCCCTCACCGTAGACCTCGACTTCACCGAAGCCGGCTTCCGCGAGGAGTTCGCGGACCTCAGGGAGGGTCCACATCCGCCAAGCGTAACGGAACAGGTTACGGACAGGCTCACCACCCTCCGGCGTGAAGTGAATCGCGCACTTCATCCAGTGATCGACCGCGTTGAAGGACGCCTGATCCCAGGTGTAGGTGAACGCCGGCAACGCCACGCCGTCGACGCCGGCGGAGGCCTCGACCGCGGTGTCCTCCGTCGCGGTCTGGAACGAGTCCGTGCCGCCGAAGGCATCGAGTACGAACAGGCCGTCGGCCGCGAGGGAGCTTCGCGCGGCGCCGAAGTACTCCAGCATGTCGGCCCGCTTCGGGAACAGGAAGTACGAGAAGTTGAACGCGACCTGTAGATCGACCGGCGGGCTGCCAACCGACCGCACGTCTCTGCATTCGAGTTCGACCCGGTCCTCGACGAAGTTCGCCTCGACCCGGTTGCGCCAACCCCAGTCCAGGGTCGGCCGGTCGAGATCGACGCCCCACGCGCGGTTCACGGACCGTCGCGCTGCGAACGCGCTCGCGAGCGAGGCCGTGCCGCAGAAATCCTCCCGCAGGGTCGATGGTCGCCGACCGCCCAGCCGGCGGTACACCCGCTCGAGAAAGTCGAGGTCCACCTCGACGTTCTGAACCGCCGCCTCGTAGAACCGATGGCGGTGCCGGCGAACTTCGGACGGCTTCACGCGGCCGCGCCGTCCGCCCCGTGGCCGGGGGGTCCCGGCAGCAGAGCCGCCAGTTCGGCCAGGTCGGCGACCTTCGGGCAGTCGACCTCCGGCCAATCGTCCCACGGGTCCAGCAGGACGGCGTGAACGCCAGCGGCCCGAGCGCCGACTACGTCGGCCGCATAGAGGTCGCCAACGTGAACGGTGCGCTCCGGTCGAGCGCCGATCGTCTCGAGAGCGGCTTCGAAGATCCGTGGATCGGGCTTCTCGAAACCGACCGTTCCCGAGTCGATCAGGGCGTCGAAGAGCTGGCCCAGCCCGATCGACTCGACGTTCCGCTTCATGCTGCCGTCGGAGTTGCTGACCACGACCATGCGGTAGCCGAGCGAGCGGATCCGTTCCAGTGCCTCCCGTCTGCCTGGCAGCCGCCGGTTCCAGAGCAGATCGTTCCGGCCGGGCACGTAGAGGCGCTCCGCCAGCCCGGAGGCGATGCCGGCAAGCTCGACGCCACCCAGACAGGCAGCCGGCAGTCGGTCCAGGATCGCCTCCACATAGAAGCGAAAGGTGGACCCGCCCTCCGTCGAGCGCAACTCCGCCGACAGGGCCGCCGAGATACCCGGCCGGGCCGCCGCCTCCGCGCGCTCCAACTGGCGCCCGGAGCAATCGAGGCCCAGGTCGGCTGCGACCTCGGCGATGCGCTCGAAGTTCATCGACAGGAAGGTGTTTCCCGAGTCGAAGAAGATGGTGTCGAGTTCCCCCCAGGGTACGGCGCATGGTTGTTTCACGCGCCGATTCTGTCAGCACCCGTGCACGACTCCACACGCTCCCAAGAGCACAGGCGGATCGATCGAGCGCCGGCAGGTTGTCGGCCCAGAGCGGCCCAGAGCGGCCAAAAGCGGGCAAAAGCGGGCAAAAGCGGGCAATGTTCACGAAGTCGGCATCTAAGGATCGAAAATGTTCGCTCCATTTTCGCAAAGAATACCTAATCTTCTCGCCCACGTTCCGTGCGCTGACGCTCGTCCACTACCTCACCACGCGGCAGCAGAAAAGATCGACCTGACTCAGGCCCCGGGAGTGAGGACGGCTACGCCGGCATCGGCGTTACGTCGCTTGTCAGCGAGCTTTTTCGTCGCTGACCCCCTCTCCGGACGATCCGGATGGTCGCCAGGGAGACCGGCGATCCGCCGCGCTTGGACGAGGCTTCCCGATGCGGCTTCTCCAGCCGGCTGGCTCGCAGTTTCGCTGGCAGTCCTGCTCGTCGGGCTGCTCACGAGTCCCGCGCCGGCGTGGGCACAGACCGACATCTTCGATCCGGACGCCGACTATCGGATCCTGACCTTCTACGGCGCCGCTACCGACATCGTGCTGGCCGACTACCTGGCCGACGGTGTGAGCGGCGTCACGTTCTCCCTGGAATCCTGCAGCGCCTCGCGAAGCAACTACTACCAGGCGGCCGCGGTCACGAGCGGCAAACTGACATTGACCTCAAACTCGCTGGGTCACGTACACGGACCGCACACGGAATCCGAAACCGTTTGCACCGTGACAGGCGCCCTCGGCGCGGACTCCGAGAGTCAGGAGTTCGAGCTGTACACGGTTTCCGACCGGACACCGCACGCTCTGGCAGCACTCGGCCTCGAGCAGGCGCGCGCGACTGAAGTGGACATACGCATCACGACATTGGTGAATTACGGCTACGTCCGCCTTGGGTGGAGGAAGGCCGGCGCCCAGCCGAAGTTCAGGGTCGTGTCGGGCGTCACGAGCGGATCCGTACTGACCATTCCGTCTCTCGAAGTGGGCGCCGAGTATGAGATCCGGGGATCCCAGTTGACCGGCCAAAGCTTCGACCTGTACCGGGCCGGCAACAGCGGCGCCGACCTGAAGTTGATTCCCGAGGGGCAGCACGCCGCCAAGTGGCGAAGAAACCTCTCAAGCCACGGCCTCGGCAAGCCGAAGACCCTCGACGTCGAAACGGAAACGATCCGCCTGAGCATCGGGGACGCGACCGTGACGGAGGCTGCGAACGCCGGGGCCGTCTTCACGGTCACCCTCAGCGCGCCGAGCGGTGGCGCCGTGACCGTGGAATATGCAACCGAGGACCGTACCGCCGAAGCCACGTCGGACTACACCGCCACCTCCGGCACGCTCAGCATCCCAGCCGGCGCCGAAACCGGAACGATCCGCGTGCCGGTGCTCGACGACGACGTCGACGAGCCCGACGAGACGTTCCACGTCATTCTCTCGAGCCCCACGAACGCGAGCATCGACGACGGCGAGGGCGAAGGCACGATCGTCGACGACGAGTCCGTACCCTCGCTGACCATCGACGACGTCAGGATCGTCGAGGCGCTTGGCGCCGAGGCGGTATTCACGGTGACGCTCAGCGGACCGTCCAGCCGCGTTGTCGCGGTGAACTACGCGACCGCCGACGGAAACGCGAAGGCAGCGTCGGACTACACCGCGACCAGCGACGTCCTCAACATCCCCGCCGGCTTCACCACGGGCTCGATCCGGGTACCCGTCCTGGACGACGAGATCGACGAGCCCGACGAGAATTTCAAGGTCACGCTGGACAGTCCCGCGAACGCAACGATCGCCGACGGAGAAGGCGAGGCCGTCATCGCCGACAACGAGATGACCCCCGCGCTCCGCATCGGAGACGCCGCCGTGATCGAGGCGCCTGACGCCGAGGCCCTATTCACGGTGACGCTCAGCGCGAAGAGCAGCCGGGACGTCACCGTCGACTACCAGACCTCGAACGGCGCCGCCGAAGCCGGTCAGGACTACACCGCGACCAGCGGCGTTCTCACCATTACCGCCGGCAACAGGACGGGCTCGATTCGGGTGCCGGTGCTCAACGACGATGTCGACGAGCCCGACGAGGACTTCAACGTCGTCCTGACCAACCCGGCCAACGCCACCCTCGCGGACGACCGGGGCGTCGGGACGATCACCGAAGACGACCTCCCGCCGACAGTCGGCATCGGGGACGCAACGGTGACGGAGGCCGCGGGCGCCGGGGCCGTCTTCACGGTCACCCTCAGCGGACTGAGCGGTCGCGACGTGACCGTGAACTATGCAACCGAGGACCGTACCGCCGAAGCCACGTCGGACTACACCGCCACCTCCGGCACGCTCCGCATCCCAGCCGGTTCCACAACCGGAATGATCCGGGTGCCGGTGCTCGACGACGACGTCGACGAGCTCGACGAGACGTTCCACGTCATCCTCTCCAGTTCCACGAACGCGAGCATCGACGACGGCGAGGGCGAAGGCACGATCGTCGACGACGAGGCCGTACCCTCGCTGACCATCGGCGACGTCAGGGTCGTAGAGAGGCCCGGCGCCGAGGCCGTATTCACGGTCACGCTCAGCGGACCGTCCAGCCGCGTTGTCGCGGTGGGCTACGCGACCTCCGACGGAGACGCGAAGGCAGCCTCAGACTACACCGCGACCAGCGGCGTCCTCGACATTCCCGCCGGTAACAGGATGGGCACGATCCGGGTGCCAGTGCTCGACGACGACATCGACGAGCCTGACGAGGGCTTCAACGTCGTCCTGACCAACCCGGCCAACGCCGTCCTCGCGGACGACCGGGGCGTCGGGACGATCACCCGGAGCGAACCGGGAACACGGCCGGGTCCGATCAGCAGGCCCCCTACGCTGAACATCGGCGACGCGGCAGTCGTCGAAGGGCCGGGCGCGACCGCCGAGTTCACGGTAACGCTCAGCGCGGCGGCCACGGACGCCGTCACCGTTGACTACGCGACCTCCGACGGCAGGGCCCGGGCCGGCCTGGACTACACCTCTTCGAGCGGCGCCCTGATCATCCCCGTCGGCGCGACCTCCGGCACGATCCGGGTGTCCGTACTCGACGACACGATCGACGAACCCGACGAAACCTTCACCGTGACCCTCAGCCGCGCGGCGAACGCGACGATCGAGGACGGCGACGGCACGGGCACGATCACCGACGACGGCACAGGGACGATCACCGACGACGGCACAGGGACGATCACCGACGACGACGAACCGCCCACACTCACGATCGACGACGCGACCGTGACCGAGGGGCCGGGCGCGGTCGCCGAGTTCACCGTAACGCTCAGCGCGGCGGCCACGGACGCCGTCACCGTCGACTACGCGACCTCCGACGGCACGGCGACGGCCGGCCTGGACTACACCTCCTCGAGCGGCGCCCTGACCATCCCCGCCGGCGAGACCTCCGGCACGATCCGCGTGTCCGTACTCGACGACACCATCGACGAACCCGACGAAACCTTCACCGTGACCCTCGCCAGCGCGGCAAACGCGACGATCGAGGACGGCGACGGCACGGGCACGATCACCGACGACGACAAACCGCCCGCACTCACGATCGACGACGTGACCGTGACCGAGGGGCCGGGCGCGGTCGCCGAGTTCACGGTAATGCTCAGCGCGGCGGCCACGGACGCGGTCACCGTCGACTACGCGACCTCCGACGGCACGGCGACGGCCGGCCTGGACTACACCTCCTCGAGCGGCGCCCTGACCATCCCCGCCGGCGAGACCTCCGGCACGATCCGCGTGTCCGTACTCGACGACACCATCGACGAACCCGACGAAACCTTCACCGTGACCCTCAGCCGCGCGGCAAACGCGACGATCGAGGACGGCGACGGCACGGGCACGATCACCGACGACGACAAACCGCCCGCACTCACGATCGACGACGTGACCGTGACCGAAGGGCCGGGCGTGGTCGCCGAGTTCACCGTAACGCTCAGCACGGCAAGCGGCAAGACCATCACGGTCGAGTACGCGACCGCGGACCGTACGGCCCTGGCTCAACTCGACTACAACGCCTCCCGCGGCACGCTGATCCTCCCCGCCGGGAGGACGACCGGCACGGTGCGGGCGCCCGTGCGTGACGACGCGCTCGATGAGTTCGACGAGACCTTCGCCGTCACGTTGCACAAACCGGCGAACGCAACGCTGAAGGACGCGGAAGGGCTCGGAACGATCATCGACGATGACGATCCCGCCGTCACCGTGTCCTACGGAGCCACGCGCTTCCCGGTCAGGGAGGGCGGCGAGGTCGTCGTCGACGTCGTCTTGAGCGCGAGCCCGGAACGGCGGATCGTTGTGCCGCTCACGCAACTTCGAGCAGAAGGCGCTGCCGTCGCGGACTATGCCGGGATTCCAGCAACCGTCTCGTTCGGGCCGTCCGAGACCCGAACGACCTTTACCGTCGTGGCGCTGGAGGACACGGAGTACGAAGGCGAGGAGGAAGTCCTCCTGGGCTTCGGTTCTCTGCCGAAACGCGTGTCCGCCGCCGACCCTGAGACGGCCGTTCTCGTCATCGCCGACGTGTACGTTCCCGACCGGGAGAAGGACGACTGGCTCGATCCCTTCGGCCGCACCGTGGCCGGCCATGTGCTGGAGGCGCTCGAAGACCGCATGCGCTGCGCTCCGGACCGCAGGCAGGAAGAGACGCCGGCCGGTGAGACGGCACCGGCCAGCCAGCCGGAGGCGGCCCGCCCCGGCCGATGGCGCTGCAAGCCGCCGTACCGCCCCGGAGTGTCGGCGACGGCGCCCACCGACCGCCCGGGCAACTCCTTCGGCCGCGAAGAAGGCGAACTCCTTGCGGGAAGTTCGTTCGACGCCCGCACGGAGACTGGAGACGGCGGACGGCTCAGCGTATGGGGCCGCGGGGCGTTCTCCCGGTTCGACCGTCACAGGGGCGAACTCGCCTTGAGCGGCGACGTCACGACGGCGACCCTGGGAACGGACTACTCCGGCGACCGGTGGTTGGCAGGCGCCGCCCTTTCCCATAGCAGGGGCGAAGGAATCGTCTCGCAAGGGAAGTTCGAAGCCGAAGCCCGGTCCGACCTGAGCGGCCTCTACCCGTACGTCCGCTACGGCGTCCGCGAAGGCCTGTCGATCTGGGGCGTGGCCGGCCACGGCCGCGGAACCCTGACGCTTTCGTGGCAGGATGCCGAACCGGTCGACTACCGGATCGCCACGGTGATGGGCGCTGCCGGCATGAACAGCGAACTGAGGTCGGCAACCGAAGAGAACGACTTCGCCCTGACGCTCAAGGCGGACGCTCTCTTCCTGCGGACCTTCTCCGAACGGCTTCCGGACGGCGAAACCTCGGAAACCGACGCCACCCGGTTTCGCCTGGCACTGGAAGGATCGTGGGACTTCACCACAGAAGACGAGAAGTGGTTCTCTCCCTTCCTCGAAGCTGGCCTCCGCCACGATGAAGGCCACGTCGAAACCGGTCTCGGCCTGGAGGTCGGCGGCGGCTTCCGCCACGCCCATCCGGGACTCAACCTGACGACAGAGCTGGGGGCGCGAGGCCTGTTCACCGACGAGAGCGGCGCCTTCGAGGAGTGGGGAGTGTGGGGATCGTTCCGCTACGACCCCGACCCCTCGTCGCAGAACGGCCCCTCCCTCGAAGTGTCTCCTTCGTGGGGCGCCGCGAACGCCGGCGGGGTGCACGCTCTCTGGCAGCAAGACACGATGGCAGGCCATGCCGCCAGAGGTTTCGATTCGCATCGCGGGCGCCTCGAAACCGAACTGGCGTACGGCCTGCCGGTCTTCGGCCGCTCGGGCACGGGAACGCCGCTGATCGGGATGTCCACCTCGGACGGGCCGACGGACTACCGCGGCGGCTACCGGCTCACGATCGGTTCGACACTCGAGGTCTCAGTCGAGGCCGCACTGAGAAGAAACCTCCGCTTCAACACGCCTTCGACGTTCGGAGTCCTCGTGCACGGCGCCCTGCGGTGGTGAAGTCGCATGCGACCGGCCGGCATCGTCTATTCTCGGGTGGCAGCACCAGGGACAACGAGCGTCGGCCCAGCCGCCGGCGGTGGGGGGACGACAATGCGAGCAATGACTGTCAGGCGTTCGGCGCCGCTCGCCGCAGCGGCCGCTCTCCTGTTCGGCGCCGCGGTCGCCGCTCAGGATGAGTCCGAGGGACTGGAACGGCTCGGCGCCGACCTGTTCGCCGAGTTCCTGTTCAACAACCAGGGCACGGATTACGCGATCGCCTGCTCGGTCTGCCACGCGCTCGGCGAGTCGGTGGCCGGCAAGCCGGAGCGGTTCTACGCCGACCACACGCCGACCAGCCTGACCGCGGGCCGCGAGACCACCGCTCGCAACGCCCAGACCCTGGCCGGCGTCCACCAAGCCGAAGTGTTCGGCTGGGACGGCGCCTACGACTCGATGGAGGACATGATCCTCGAGAAGCTGATCGGCAAACAGTACGGCTGGAACGCCGAGGCGCGCGACGAGGCGATCGACAACGCCGCCTACGTGCTGCTGGACGAGGGCCACAACGCGATCTCGGGCGTCCCCTACGTCGAGCAGTTCCAGGAGGTCTACGGTCTTGACCTGGAGTCGCTGGAACGGTCGGAAGTCGCGGCAGTTGCCGCCCGCGCCCTGGCCGACTACACGCGCACCTTCGATTTCTCGATGACCTCGCGCTGGGACGCGTTCACCGAGCAGAACCGCTTTCGCAAGGCGCCGAACGCGGACGAAGACATCATGAACTACGCCGCAAGCATCGAGAGCCGGATCTTCAACCAGGAGGGCCGCCGCCTGATCCGGCGGCCGGAAGGGTTCAGCGAGGCAGCCTACGAAGGCTTCAAGACGTTCTTCCGCGTCTTCGACCTGGAGTCGGTGGGAAACTGCGTCCGCTGCCACGTGCCGCCCACGTTCAGCGACTACGCCCTCCACGGCGCCGGCAACGGCAGCTTCAAGACGCCGCCGCTGAGGAACCTGCCGCGCACCGACCCGTACCTCCATGACGGCAGCGCGGCCACGCTCGAGGACGTGCTCCAGGGCCACATGGCGCTGGCCGAGGCGGCCCGCGGCGAAGAGGAAGGCGTCGACCCGCTGTTCGGCGAAATCCGCATTTCGGAGGCCGACATCGAACCGCTGGTCCAGTACCTCCTGATGCTGGACGAGGTGGATCCCGCGAACTTCCGCTACTACCTGATCAACTTCGAGTGAGCGCGGAGACGCGGGCGCGCCGCCCGCACCCGGTCGCCATGCTTCTCGCGGCGCTGCTCCTGGCCGCGCCGCTCGCCGCCGACCCGACGATGGAGCGCACGGACGGTCTGCCGCCAGACCTGCCGGACCGGCTTGTCCCCCTGCTCGATCCGTCCGGCTACCGGGTGGTCCGAGACGTTGGCGAGCCGATCGAGTTCTGGTTCCCTCCCGCGCTGCCGATGCAGGACCCCTCCGCCGAACTCGGCGTCGAGTACCCCTCCCTGCCGCCCGGCGGACTGATCGGGATCGTCCGCACCACCGGTGAGTGGAGCACCTACAAGGCGCAGATCGTGCCGCCGGGCACCTACACGCTCCGCTACGCGGTGCAGCCCGCCGACGGCGACCACACCGGGCAGACCTGGTTCCGCGACTTCCTGCTGCTCATTCCGCTCGCGCTCGACAGTTTCGATCCCTACGGCGTCCCCGAGCAGGAACCCCTGATCGAAGCCAGCAGCACGATCATCGAGGGAGGCACCCATCCGATGACCCTGGCGCTGTTCCAGAACTACGACGGAGTCGATGCGGCGGGCATGTTCTGGAACGACCTCGACCAGCCCACCCTGGCAGTGCCCCTGGGCGACGTCACCCTGGGCCTCGTGATCGAGGGCCAGGGCGAAGAAGTGCCCCTGTAGCGCCCATCCGAGCCTGGGAACCGCTCAACGGTCCCTGGTCAGCGGCACGAACCGCACCGGGATCACACGCGTTCGCTCCACCTCGCCGTCGGCCTGCTTCTCCAGCACAACGAGCTCCTGGCGGCCGCCCTGCGGCCCCACCGGCAGCACCAGCCGGCCGCCGGTCGCCAACTGCTCGATCAGCGGCTGCGGCACATGGTCCGGCGCCGCGGTGACCACGATCGCGTCGAACGGCGCCGCCTCGGGCCAACCGGCGTAGCCGTCGCCGATCCGCGTCGTCACGTTCTCGTACCCGGCCATGTCGAGCGCAGCCGCCGCCCGCAGCCCCAGGGGCTCCACGATCTCGATCGTGTACACGTGATCCGCGATCTCGGCCAGGACGGCGGCCTGATAGCCGGAGCCGGTGCCGATCTCGAGCACCTTGTCCCCCGGGTCGGGCGCCGCGAGCTCGGTCATCAGCGCCACGATGTAGGGCTGCGAGATCGTCTGCTGCCAGCCGATCCCCAACGGCGAGTCCCGGTAGGCCCAGTCGCGGATCTCCTCCGGCACGAACAGGTGGCGCTCGACCTTCTCCATCGCGTCGATCACCCGGACGTCAAGCACCGGCGGGCGGCCGTCGCGGGGCTCGGCGATCGTGTCGCGCACCATGCGACGCCGGAGTTCGGAGAAGTCGACCCGTTCCTGGGCCGAAGCCGTGAAGCCGGCAAGGCCGAGCGCGGCAACGGCAACGACGCCGACGCGGTGGGGAATCGAACCGCGCCGGAAGCCCGCGTGTAGCCTTCGCAGACTCTTCCCGACACCGCCGCCAACCGAGATCCGCGTCATCGTCTCTCCCGCCACACCAGCAGTCAGCCTGTGGAACCGACCGGGTCTCCAAGCGTACATGGGGTCGCTGGCCTGCTCCAGCGCCGGCTTCGCCATGCAGCAGCTCCTGTTAGCGTGGCTGCTGATAACCGTGCTCGACCTGCCAGCCGGCCGCGTCGGCACCCTGCAGGCGGCAGTCGGCCTTCCCGGCGTGATCATCATGCTCTGGGGCGGCGCCAGCGCGGACCGCACGGACGCCAGGGCCATGCTGACCCGCGTGTTCGGCGCCGCGGCGCTCGTCCCCCTCGGTCTGGCCCTGGCACTGGAACTCGGCGAACTCAACGTGTGGACGGTCACCGCCTGGGGCCTCGGCATCAGCGCCGCTCTGTCGTTCTCGAGTCCGGCCCAGCAGGCGGTGCTGAGCCGGATCGCGGGGCGCGATCTGCAGCGCGGAGTGACCGCAACAACCGCCATCACGATGTTCACGTACATGATCGGCCTAGGCGCGGCGGGCCAGCTCGACCGCATCGGCCTGCGGCAGGTGTTGCTGGCACAGTGCCTGTGCCTGGCCATCGCCGCGCTCTGGATCCGGCGGATCGGATCGCAGCCATCGAACGATGGAGAGTCCAAAGAGCCCGCCAGGCGCCGCATCGCCGAGGGTTTCCGGGCCTCCTACCGCCAGCGCGCCGTGTTCGACGCCATGACGGTGAACTTCGTCTCCAGCATCTTCAACGCCGGCGCCTTCCTGACCGTCTTCCCCTTCATCGTCCGCCGCGTCTACGACGGCGACGCGGAACTCCTGTCCTGGTTGATGATCGTCTTCTTCGCCGGCGCCGTCGTCTCCAACCTGATCATGTTCCGGTTCATGCCCTTCCAGCGGCCCGGCCGCTGGTTCGTCGGCCTGCAGCTCTCCCGGATCGTCGTCCTGTTCCTGATCTGGATCCAGCCGGCCTGGTGGCTGGTGGTCACCGCTCTGATCGCCTGGGGACTGAACATGGGCGTCACGACCACCCTGGCCCGAGCGATCGTCCAGGAAGCCGCCGAACCCCAGACCCGCGGCCGCGTCATGTCCGTGTTCGGTCTCGGCCTGCTTGGCAGCCCGCTGATCGGCGCGGTCATCCTGGGCGCGATCGTCGAACGCTACGGCGCCCTCGCCGGCCTCGTCCCCGGCATGGTCGCGTCGGTGCTGCTGTTTGCGTACAGCATGGCGGCAACCGGGCTGTGGCGGTACCGGAGCGTCCCGGCGGCCTGAGCCCTTGCCAAACACTCCGGCCGGCCGCCACAGGCTGATCCTCCATTGAGGCGTATACTCGGTCTCCACGTCTGCCGCATCGCGGACGGATCGCCAATAGCCCGCCAAGCCAAAGGGCCCGCGTGCAGGAAGAAGGACTCAACACATGACGGAGTACGCCCTGTTCTTTGAGACCGGCGGGCCGGTGTTCGGCGAGGGCTACGTCGCCTTGGTACAGGTGCGCGGCCGGATGCTGGCGGTCAGGACCGAAGCCGACTTCGAGTTGTACGGCGTCAACCCGGGCGGCGCGGCCGTGTACGCCCCGACGCTCAACGAGGCCTACCTCAAGTTCGGCGAGGACCTGCGACTCGTGCTGGTCGACATCGCCGCTGAAGGCTCGGACTTCGAGGACTTCCGTAGCCAAGCGCAGGATCTGTTCGCCGCGGCCGGCAGCCGCACCGAGGCGAGATGGCACGACGCCCGGGCCCGAGCCCGGCGCGGTGAGATCGACACGGAACTCGGTCTGCGCATCGAGCGACACGATCCCGAACTCGGTATCGAAGTCGAGCTCCTCGGACGTCTTGGGAATCGACCCCGAATGTGCTCGGAAGTACGTCCCGCAGCTTCCGGCGCCGCAAGCAAGCCAACTGCTCTAACTGGCGCACAACAGAGGCACATGGCCATAGACCCGGTCACTCCCTGCTGATCAAGGTCGGAAAGAGCACCTGCGCCACCCGGGTTCGCCCCAGCGAGCCGTCGGCCCGTTTCCTAAGCAACCGGAGTTCCTGCACTCCGCTCCCAGAATCCACCATCACCACGAGCCTTCCGCCCACAGCGAGCTGATCGATCAGCGGCTGGGGCACGCGATCCACTGGCTCCTTGACGACGATCGAGTCAAACGGGGCGAACTCCGGCCAACCCTCGAAGGGGTCGCCGACCCGGACCGTCACGTTGCCGTAGCCGAGGTCGCCCAGAGTGGCGGCCGCCCGTACCGCCAGGGGCTCAACGGGCTCGATCGTGTAGACGTGGCCAGCCATCTCGGACAGCACGGCAGCCGAGTAGCCGGAGCCGGTACCGACCTCCAGCACCTTGTGGACGGGAACAGGCACCGTGAATGTGGTGAACACTGTCGTCTCTTCGCCGGCGCCGAGCTCCACCTCGTGGGTGAGGACGGGCACCGCAAGTTCGGCCATCAACGCCACGATGTAGGCATCCGGAGTCGTCCGACCCCAGCCGATCGGCAGCGCATCGCCGCGATAGGCATTCTCTCGCACCGTCTCCGGAACGAAGCGATGCCGGGGCACCCAGACCATCACGTTGGCAGCGCGGTGCACATCGAGGTCGGGCTGGTCCACCGACCGGCCGAGAACGTACCCGATCATCTGTCCACGCTCTTGGTCACGCTCGTAGCGAGCGCTCATGGCCACACTCCTGGCCATTTGGACTACGAAGTAACAGACCGAAAAGAGCGTGAAGACGCCGGCCGCCCACACCACAACGGGGCCAGACGCAACGGAGTGGGCGGACGAACGGTCCACCCGTTCCCGCTTCAACACCGCCCGCAGCGGACGGCCAGGCCGAACTGCCGGCCGCCTGACTGGCCCATGCCCACGTCCCTGGTCGGCGATTCGCGGTTGGGAAGCGAAGGGTCGCCAGATCTTCACCCCAACCGGACATGGTACCAGCCGTCCCGCCCCGCCGACGCAGCCACTCCACCGTACTCAGCGCCAGGAGCGCGAACTCCAGGTTCGCGTCGGGCCTCCGGTTCATTCCCCGCCGACCTGGAAAGCGCTCCAGGTCGAAGAAGTCAGCGATCGTCGTCGGTGGCGGCCCGCGCAGGGTCTCCGGGTTGTAGGCGTAGATCGTCGAAAACAGCAGCGTGTGGTCCCCTCGAATCCGGCGAGCATCATCAGGCAGGTCGTCTTGCCGGAGCCGGACGGCCCGAGCAGAGTCAGAAACTCGCCCCGCTCAACGGCAAGGTCCAAGCCGCGCACCACCAGGTTGCGGCCGTCGTAGCTCTTGTCTACGCCAACGAACTCAACGTGGGGGACGGCGCTGTCACCGCGCTCGTCAGGGGCCGGACCGCTCACGGGGCCGCCACTATACTTGTCGCATGCCATTCCATTTCGTCAACGCCCCACCAACGGGGTGATCGATTTCCGCACAGCGCCGGACCGCTACCGGCACTGGCAGCTCGAGATCGCACCGCCGCTCGCCTTCCTGACCCTCGAAGTGGACGAGCAGGCCGGGCTCAGGCCCGGGTACCAGCTCAAGCAGAACTCCTACGACCTCGGCGTCGACTTCGAGCTCTACGACGCGACCCAGCGGCTGCGTTTCGAGCATCCCGAGGTCCACGCCGTGGTGCTGCGGTCCGACCGGGATCGGATCTTCTGCGCCGGCGCCAACATCGGCATGCTCGGTTCGTCCTCGCACCAGTTGAAGGTCAACTTCTGCAAGTTCACGAACGAGACCCGCCTGGCAATCGAAGACGCCTGCCAGCACTCCGGCCAGCGCTATCTGTGCGCGGTCAAAGGCACGGCGGCCGGCGGCGGCTACGAGCTGGCGCTCGCCTGCGACCGCATCCTGCTCGCCGACGACGGCAGTTCCGCGGTCTCGCTGCCGGAAGTGCCCCTATTGGGCGTCCTGCCCGGCACCGGCGGTCTGACCCGCCTGCTCGACAAGCGCCGCGTGCGCCGCGACCTGGCCGACCTTTTCTGCACGCTCGAAGAGGGCGTGAAGGGCCGGCGGGCCGTGGACTGGAACCTGGTCGACGAGCTGCTGCCGCGGTCCTCCTTCGACGACGATGCGGCTGCCCGGGCTCTCGAACTGGCGGGCGAGAGCGACCGTCCCGGGGAAGCCGCCGGGGTGGCCTGGCGTGGGATCGAACCGGACCTCGCCGACGACTCCATCACCTACTCCACACTGCGCATCGACTTCGACCGCGCACTCGGCGCCGCCCACCTGACCGTCCTCGGGCCGAGCAAACCGGCGCCTGTGGACGCCTCCGCAGCGTTCACGCAGGGCGCCGCCTTCTGGCCTCTGACCCTGGCGCGTGAACTCGACGACGCCCTGCTCCACCTGCGCCTGAACGAGACGCGTCTCGGCCAGCTCGTGATCCGGTCCCAGGGCGAGCTGGCAGCGGTCGCCGCGTTCGACACGCTCCTGCACCGGGGCCGCGGGCACTGGTTCCTGCGCGAAGTCCTGCTGTACTGGAAGCGAGTGCTCAAACGGCTCGACCTCACTGCCCGCAGCGTGTTCACCTTGATCGAGCCCGGAAGCTGCTTCGCCGGCTTCCTGCTCGAACTCGTGCTGGCGGCCGACCGCTCGTACATGTTCAAAGGCGAAGCCGAGGATGGCGCCCCCGCGCCACAAATCCAGCTCGGCGAGTTGAACTTCGACGCCTTTCCGATGCCGAACGGCCTGAGCCGGCTCGAGACCCGTTTCCTCGGCCGGCCGGACGCCGTAGACCACCTTCGCGAGCTGATCGGCAAGCCGCTCGACGCCGAGGCCGCCGAACGGGCCGGCCTCGTCACCGAGGTGCTCGACGACCTGGACTGGGAAGACGAGGTCCGCATCGCCCTGGAAGAGCGAGCCAGCTTCTCTCCCGACGCGCTGACCGCGATGGAGGCGAACCTCCGCTTCCCCGGCCCCGAGACCATGGAAAGCAAGATCTTCGGCCGCCTGAGCGCGTGGCAGAACTGGATCTTCCAGCGCCCGAACGCGGTCGGCGACGAGGGAGCGCTCCACCTCTACGGCACCGGGCGCCGTCCCCGCTTCGACCGCGAGCGCGTGTAGCAGCCCGTGACCAGGACCCTCTACCCTCCCCCGGAGCACACGACTCGATGACTACTCTCGACAGCACCGTCGACTACGACGTCCTGATTCCGAACAACGTCGCCCTCGCGTCGGACGCCCGCGTCCGCCGGGGCCTGGAGCGCTGGCATCCCGGCTACATCGACTGGTGGATGGACATGGGGCCCGACGGCTTCCAGACCTCGGACGTCTATCTGCGTACCGCGGTGCGGGTCGAATCGAAGGGCCCCGAAAAGTGGGCCGTCTTCGACTACGTGAGAATGCCCGACTACCGCTGGGGCATCCTGCTCGCGCCCCAGGCCGAGGACCGGAAGATCCCCTTCGGCCGGCACTGCGGCGAACCGGCCTGGCAGGAGATCCCGGGCGAATACCGGGCCATGCTGCGCCGCCTGATAGTGATCCAGGGCGACACCGAGCCGGCATCCGTCGAGCAGCAGCGCTTTCTGGGCAAGACGGGCCCCTCGCTCTACGACATGCGGAACCTGTTCCAGGTCAACGTCGAAGAGGGCCGGCACCTGTGGGCGATGGTCTACCTGCTGCAGAAGTACTTCGGCCGCGACGGCCGGGAGGAGGCTGGCGAACTGCTTCGCCGGCGCTCCGGCTCGGACGATGCGCCGCGCATGCTCGGCGCCTTCAACGAAGAGACCCCGGACTGGCTCTCCTTCTTCCTGTTCACCTTCTTCACCGACCGCGACGGCAGGATGCAGCTTGAGTCACTCGCCCAGTCCGGCTTCGACCCGCTGTCCCGCACCTGCCGCTTCATGCTCACCGAGGAGGCGTTCCACATGTTCGTCGGCGAGACCGGCGTCACCCGGATCGTGCAGCGCACCTGCGAGGCGATGCGTGAGGCCGGCATCGACGATCCGACCGACATCGAGGCGGTGCGGGCCCTGGGCGTGATCGACCTGCCGACGATCCGGAAGAAGGTGAACCTGCACTACTCCCTCACCCTCGACCTGTTCGGCTCCGAGTTGTCGACGAACTCCGCCAACTTCTTCAACGCCGGCCTCAAGGGCCGTTTCCGCGAGCACCGGCTGGAGGACGACCACCGGCTGCACGAAGACACCTACGGCATCCCCGAACCGGCCAACGGCGGCTGGACCGTCGTCCAGCACCCGGCCCTGAACGCCCTCAACGCGCGCCTGCGCGACGACTTCACGGACGACTGCAACCTCGGCGTCGGCCGCTGGAACCAAGCGATCAGGCACTCCGGAGTCGACTTCGAGATCAAGCTGCCCCACGTCGCCTTCCACCGCCAGATCGGCGTCTACCGGGACCTGCACGCGACGCCCGAGGGGGAGATCGTCCGCGAAGACGAGTGGAACGGAAGCCGCGGCGAGTGGCTGCCCGACGACAACGACCGCGCCTTCATCGAATCGCTGATGAAGGCCGAGTTCCGGCCCGGCCGCTACGCCTCCTGGATCGCCGAACCGAGGATCCGCATCAACCACAAGCCGGGCGACTTCGAGTGGGTCAAGCTGGCGGAGGCGTAGTGGCTGGCGATCCAACAAGAGCCATCGGCTACCGACTCAAGTAACGAACCATCCCGTCGGAGCGGTCTCTTACCGCTCTACGGATACAGCCTGCCCGCCTGCCACGAGTCCCCATCCCGCTCGTAGAACGTCCGGTCGTGGAGCCGGTGTTCGCGGGCGACCCAGAACTCGAACCGCCGGGGCACCACCCGGAGGCCCGTCCAGTGCCGCGGCCGCGGCACGTCGCGGCCTTCGAAGCGCTGCTTCACGTGCTCGAAGTCGGCGAGAAGCTGCTCGCGGCTTTCGAGCCGGCGGCTCTGCTGGGAGGCCCAGGCGCCGAGCTGGCTGTTCCGGCTGCGGGTCGCGAAGTATGCGTCCGCCTCGGCGTCGCCTACCAGTTCGGCACAGCCGAAGATCGACACCTGCTCCTTGGGTTCGCGCCAGAAGAAGTTCAGGCTCACGTCGGGCCGCGCCAGGATCTCCCGGCCCTTTCGGCTCTCCAGGTTCGTGTAGAAGACGAAGCCGGCCTGATCGAAGTGCTTGAGCAACACGACCCGCGACGACGGGCGGCCCGAAGCGTCGGCGCTTGATACGACCATCGCGTTCGGCTCGGAGAGGGCCGTCGCCGCGGCCCGCTCGTAGAGGTCGCGGAATCGTTCGAGCGGGTCGTGCCCACCGGGTGCGCCGGCCTTCTGGCCGGCATCAGGTGCTGCAGTCACGACTGCACTCTGACCGATCCGGCGCCGGGAGCCAACAAGCGCCTGCTCAGATGCGTGGCAGGACCTTGTCCGTGAACAGCACGAACGAGCTGTGACTGAGCGGGGCGCAAAGAAGATAGTCGAGGTGGATCTCCTCCTTCAGGCGCGCGATCTCGTCGACCAGTTCGTCCGGAGTGCCGTACAGGATCACTCCGTTCAGGTAGCGGTCGACTGCCGACTGGTCGACCCTGTCGATGAACACCTCGTCCATCGACAGCTCCCCAAGCTCCCGGTTGAGCCTGCTCTCGACCCGGGCCGCGCGCACGCCCTTCTTCTGGTGCGAACCGACGGTCCACTCGGCGCCCTGCCGCGCGATCCGCTCCGCTTCGTCGCGGCTCGGCGCGCAGGCGATCAGGCGCGCCATCGGGATCTCCCGGCCCTCGATCGCGTGTCCGTGCCGGTCCAGGATCTGGCGGTAGAGTTCCCGCTTCTCGCCGATGCGGCTGTGCGTCGAGTGGGGGTCGAGCATGATCGAGAAGCCGTTCTCGGCCGCCCAGGTCATCGACTCCGGCGACGACGAAGCGAGCCACACCGGCGGGTGCGGCTTCTGCGCCGGCTTCGGCAGCACCTCGACGTCGCTGCAGCGGAAGTGCTCGCCTTCGAAAGTAAAACGTTCCTCGGTCCAGGCGCCGATCACCGCCTGCACGTGCTCGCGGAAGACCTCGTAGCTCTGCTGCGGATCGACACCGAAAGCTCTGAACTCGCCTTCCTGGTAGCCGCGGCCGACACCCCAGTTGACCCGGCCGTTCGACAGCACGTCGAGCAACGCGACCTCTTCCGCCAACCGCAGCGGGTTGTAGAAGGGCGCCAGGGAAACACCGGTGCCGATGCGGAGGTTCTTCGTCCTCGCGGCGACGTGCGTGCCCATGATGTGAATCGACGGGCAGATGCTGAACGAGCTGAAGTGGTGCTCCGCAAGCCACACCGCGTCGTAGCCGTTCTGGTCCATGATGTCGATGCGCTGGAACGCACGGTGGTAGACAGCTTCCAGCGCGATACGCCGGTCGGGCCACGAGAAGAACTGGAGGACAGCGACCTTCATCGGCCGGTTATCGTCTCACAGATCGGCGAACGACTATTCCCGCCGCCGCTTGTAGACGTAGGACAGCCCTTCCTCGGCGAACGCCCGGCATGCCTTGTCCTTGAACTCGACCGCCTTGTCCCACTCCTCGATGTCGTAGTAGTCGCGCTCGGCAACGACCCGGATCTCGCGGACCGTCCGCTCGTCGAGGTCGAGCCGTTCGGCGATCTCGCGATCGGACAGTCCGCGGCGCCGCTTCTCTCTCGGCAGGTGCTCGTGGATGTCGATCTGGATCGAGTTCGACAACTCCAGGATCTCCTCCCGGTGCCGGCGGTAGGTCTCCGGATCGATGAAGAAGAAAGCCATGTTCTGCCTACCCGGCCCGCTATGCTTTCTGCCGATGCTCGGCGCCGACCGGACACACACGCATGCACTCCCAGCACTGCCCCTGGCTCTGCGCGGCATAGGTCATCGACCACAGGGTCTTCGTGAAATGGCTGGAGTAGAGCACCATCTTGCGTGCTTCGGGATCCTCCTGGTCGAGAGCCAGTTCGAGCCCCTTCTGGAAGCCGGGTATCCAGTGCGTGTAGACCCGGGAGGTGCAGCGCGCCGCGTCATAGCGGCGCTCGACGAGCCAGCCGTTCTCGATCCGCCCGTCCAGGCAGCCGCCGTCGCCGAGTGGGCAGACCTTGGTGCATGGAGTGGCGCCCTCCGCTTCCCACATCTCGACGCAGGCCGGCGCCGGGCAGGCCGGTTCGGCCGGTTGGGGCGTGACCGGAAAGGGGTACGTGGTGATGATCGCCGAGTAGAAGAGCAGGCCGTACTCCGGGTGCAGCACCGGCCCGGCCAGGCTGCGGGAGCCGCAACCGGCGAGTTCCGCCGCCAGCGCCACGCTCAAGAAAGGCTGGTTGCCGCGACGCACGCCCGGCGGCACGAACAGCGCGTAGTAGCCGAACTCCGCCTCGATGAACTTCGCCGTCTTGAGCCCGAGGGAGTTGATCCGGTCGCTGGTGCCCATCGTCTCCAGGTGCTCGTGGACCGGGCTCGCCCAGTCGGCGGCCCGCGGCGGGCTGCCGCCGACGACCACGACGCGGCGAGCCCCCGGCAAGAGGTCACCGGGCCGGAAGCCCTCCGGCGCCTCGTCGAACGCCTCGGCATCGGCGACCCCCCAGGCCAGCGCGCCGCCCCGCCCGGCCATCGCCGCAAGGCGGTTCAGGGCCGCCGCGGCTTCGTCCGCCGTCGGCTTGGGGGCCACCCTCGAGACCGTCACTGGAGCCGCCTCTCGCCCATGCCGACCGGACACACCCGCATGCACTCGAAGCACTGCGCCACGCTCTCCTTGTAGTAGCTGAGCGACGACAGCGACTGGGTGAAGAAGTCCGAATAGATCATCGACCGGCGCCGTTCCCGGTCCTCCTCCGTGGTGATCTGCACCAGGGACTTCTGGATCGAGCCGACGCCGAAGTTCATCGCCCGGGAAGTGCAGCGCTCGCGGTCGTAGTACGAATAGCTGATCCGGCCGTTCTCGTCGATCGCGCCGTCCAGGCAACCGCCGTCGTCCTTCGGGCACGCCGCGAGGCACGGCGTCGTGCCCAGCTTCTCCATCATCTGGATGCAGGGCTTGGAGGGGCAAACGTCCTCCTCCAAGGGATGGTCCGGTTCGAGGTCCAGCGTCGTGACCAGGGCGGCGTAGTACAGAAGGCCGTAGCGGGGATGGAGGATGATGTTCGCCGCCAGCGACCGGGTGCCGAGTCCCGCGAGCACCGCGGCCAGCATCATGCTCATCGGCGGGTTGTGCCCGGCGGTGGGCAGGGACGGCGCCTGCAGCGCGCGGTGGCCGTGCTCCCGCTCGATGTAGTCGCACATCACGTGGATCGCGACGTTCTCCCGGAAGTCGTAGCCCGTGATCTCCATCACCCGGTGATCGGGACTGCGCCAGGCGCCCGCCGTCGGCCCCTGGTTGCCGGCGACGACGACGCTCCGGGCGCCGGGCAGCACGTCCTCGGGCCGATGCCCCTCCGGCACGAACTCGTTGAAGGCGCTCGCCGCCGCCACGCCGACCACGAGGGCCCCGGCGCCGGCGCCCACATCATGCACAGCCGCCGTTCTCTGCTGTCGCGCATCCGCCATCAGGGATCGCTCCGGTAGTCTGCTGTCAGTGAACTTGGGGGACGATAGCACCCGCGCGCCGGGCGCGGCTGAAACCTCCAACCCGTGGCAGGAACGGAAGGACCGCGGTCTTGCGGCAGCGCTGTTCGCATCGCTGGGCCTCCTCGCCACAGCTCCCCGGAGGTTCTTTGAGGGGACCCGGGTCGATGCAGGGGTTTGGGGTCCGCTGCTGTTCGCCGGTCTAGTGACCGCGCTATCGGCCCTGCTGAACGTCCTGATCCTCGCGATCCTCGCCGTGACGCTGCCCGAGCCGGCGCTCGATCTGGTTCACCGCATGGAAATCTGGGGCGACCCCATTGGTTTTGGATCCGCCCCAGACGGAACGGGTCTTTCGGCCAACCTACGCGCCTTCCTTGGACTTCAGGCGACACTGCTCCTCCTGCCCGTCATCTTCGTGTTCTCGCTGGCCAGCGTGCTGATCAGCGGCGGCGTCGGCCACGTCCTGCTGGTCCTCACCCGCACGCCGAGGCCACGTGGATTCCGGGGCACCCTTGCTGCCGCCTGCTACGCAAACAGCGCCTCCCTCCTGGCCGCCGTCCCCCTAGCCGGCGACATTCTCAGCGGCCTCGGCACCGCGGTGCTGTTCGCGCTCGGCCTTTACGTCCTGCAGAGAGCGACAGCCGTCAGAGCGGCCGTGGTCGCCACGATCCTGGCATTGCTGCTGACCCTGCTGGCGCTGTCGACTCTGTTGCTCCTTAGCGGCATCGACGGCTCGACCTTCTGACGTACGACCCGCGGCCGGCGCCGTCCCGCGGTGCGGACTCTTAGTAGAGTCGGGCGCCCGTAGCGGCCCCGAGCCAGGGCCCCGCACGAAGACTCGCCTCAACGCCGCCATGATCGACCAGCTCGACGACATCGAAGCGCGCGTCTCCGCGGCCCTGGAAGCGGCAGCCGACCTGGATCAACTCGAGGAGTGGCGCCGGGCAACCATCGGCCGCAAGGGCGAAGTTCAGCTCCTGACCCGCCGGATGGGGCAACTGGAGCCGTCGGAGCGACCCGCCTTCGGGAAGCGGATCAACCAGATCAAGACGACGCTCCAGGCTGCTTTCGAAGAGCGCCAGGAAGCACTCCGGCGCGCCGCCGCAGCGGCCGACTCCGATTCCGACCGGCTCGACGTGACCCTGCCGGGCCGCAGACCGGAGCTCGGCGGCCTCCACCCGTCGACCCTGGTCATGCGCCGCATTACGCGCATCTTCGGCGACATGGGGTTCCAGACCTACCGCAGCCCCGACGTGGTCACCGACCGGTTGAACTTCGGCGACCTGAACATGCCGCCCGACCACCCCGCACGCGACATGCAGGACACCTTCTACACGACCGATCCAGGCGTCGTGCTCCGGACCCACACCAGCGGCGGGCAGATCCTGGCGATGCAGGAGCGTCACCCCGAGCCGCTGCGCGTCATCCTGCCCGGCATGTGTTACCGCAACGAGCAGATCACCGCCCGCAGCGAGATCCAGTTCCACCAGATCGAGGGACTGGCGGTGGGCCGCGCGATCACGTTCGCCGACCTGAAGGGCACCCTGACCCAGTTCGCCAACCGCCTGTTCGGCGCCGGCCGCGGCGCCCGCTTCCGGGCCAGCTACTTCCCCTTCACCGAGCCAAGCGCCGAGATGGACATCGCCTGCCTCCTCTGCGACGGCCAGGGCTGCCAGTTGTGCAAGGAGACGGGATGGCTGGAGATCCTCGGCTGCGGCATGGTCCACCCCACCGTGCTCCGGAACGGCGGCTACGACCCGGACGAGTGGAGCGGCTTTGCCTTCGGCATGGGCCCGGAGCGGATCGCCATGCTGCGGCACGGCATCCGGGACATCCGCTACTTCTGGTCCAACGACCTGCGCTTCCTGCGCCAGTTCCAGCGCTTCGTCTGATGCGCGTTCCGCTCAGTTGGCTCGGCGACTTCGTCGAGTTCGAAGGCTCGCCCGAGGAGCTCGCCGAGCTGCTCACCAACGCCGGCCTGGAGGTCAAGGCGATCGAGCGATTGGGGGTCGAAGGGGCTGAACTGCCGTGGCCGGAGGACCTGGTCATGGCCGCGAAGGTCCTCCGCGTTGACCCGGCGCCGGACGCCGACCGCCTGGTCCTGGCCACGGTCGACTACGGTGCGGGCTCGACGCGCCAAGTGGTCACCGGAGCGCCCAACCTGTTCCCGTACAAGGGCCGTGACCTGGACGACGCGGACCTCTGGGGCGCCCTCCTGCTCGCCGGCGCCAGCTACCGCAACCCCTACCGCGACTACAAGGTCACGCGGCTCAAGGCGAAGAAACTGCGCGGCATCACCAGCGACGCGATGCTGTGTTCGGCAGCGGAACTCGGGCTCGGCGACGATCACGAAGGCATCATCCTGTTCGAGCCGGCGGCCGAACTCCCGGAACTGCGGCCAGGACGACCGCTGGCCGAAGTGCTCGGCGATGTCGTGCTCGACATTGACGTGATCCCGAACATCGCCCGCTGCGCCTCGATCCTCGGGGTGGCGAGGGAGGTCGCGGCTTTGACCGGCGCCGAACTGCGGCCTCCAAACGACGCACTGCAGATGGACGGTCCGCCGATCGACGGCCGGGTCGAGATCGCAGCCGAGAACCCGGAGCTCAATCCCCGCTTCGTCACCCTGCTGATCGAGGGCATCGAACAGGGGCCGTCGCCCTACTGGATGCAGCACCGGTTGCACCTCGCCGGGCAGCGGCCCATCGGCAACGTGGTCGACGTCAGCAACTACGTGATGCTCGAGGTCGGTCAACCGAACCACACCTTCGACTACGACCTTCTGCGGCAGCGCGCCGATGGGTATGCCGACGGCGGTCCGGTGCGCATCGTCACCCGTCTCGCCCACGAGGGCGAACGACTGACCACGCTCGACGGCGCCGAACAGAAGCTGCGGACGAACCAGATCCTGGTCACCGACCCGGCCGGCGCCCTGAGCGTCGGCGGCGTGATGGGCGGCCGGGACAGCGAGATAAGTGCTGAGACCAGTAGCGTCCTGCTGGAGGCCGCGGCCTGGGAACCGCGGAGCATCCGGCGCACCCAGCGCCAGCTCGGTGTCCACACCGAGTCGGGCTTCCGCTTCAGCCGCGGCGTCCACCCCAGCCAGGCGCTGCTCGGCGCTCAGCGCGCGGCCGAACTGCTGCGGCGCCACGCCGGCGGCGCCGTCGCCCACGGCATCGTCGATCACTGCCCGCAACCGGCGCCGGCCGTCACCGTCGACTTTGATCTCGCCTACCTGCGCCGCATCAGCGGCCTGGACCTCGGCGCGGAGGAGACTGCGGGCCTGCTCCAGCGCCTCGAGTTCGAGGTTTCCGACCTGGGAGCCCGGGTGTCTCGCCCGCATCCGGATTCCGCCCCGGCAGTACAGGAGGATGGGAACCAAGTTCTCCGCGTCACTGTCCCCGACCACCGTCTCGACATCGAGGGTCCGCACGACCTGGTCGAGGAGGTCTGTCGCATCTACGGCTACGACCGCATCCCCTCCACCGTGCTCAGCGACGTGCTGCCACCCCAGCGCGGCAACCGCGAACAGGCGTTCGAGGACCGGGTCAAGGACACCCTCGTCGACCTGGGGCTGCAGGAGGTCGTCAGCTACCGGCTGACCACGCCGGAGGCCGAGGCAAGGCTGCGACTCGAGCAGACCGAGCCGCCGCCCTACGTCCGGCTCGCCAACCCCTCGACCCTCGACCGGGTCGTCATGCGGCGGAGCCTGCTTGCGTCCGTGCTGGAAGCGGCGGCGTCGAACAGCCGCTTCGAGGACCGGCTCGCCCTGTTCGAGGTCGGCCGCGTGTTTCCGCTGGACGAAGGCGCCTCGCTTCCCGAAGAGCGGCAGTGGGCCGCCGTCGTCCTTACCGGCCCCCGTCGGAGCAGCCACTGGCAGGCCGACGCCGACAGCGACGACTGCTTCGACTTCTCCGACGTCAAGGGCGTGGTCGAGGCGGTCCTGGACCGACTCGGCGTGGACGTCGAGTTCACCGCGCCGTCGGAGGAAGAGTCAGCGGCTGCCTTCCAACCCGGCCGCGTCGCCGCGGTAAGGCTCGCCGGCGACCCGGAACCGATCGGTTGGCTGGGCGAAGTCCACCCGGCCGTCGCCGCCAGCTTCGACCTTGAACCCGCGCCCGGGCAATCCGTCCTGGCCGCCGAACTCGAACTTGACCGCATCCTCGGACACATCCCGGACTCCCTCAAGGTCGACCCCGTGCCCGTCTATCCCGAAGTACGCGAAGACCTGGCCCTGATCGTCGACGAAGCGACGCCGGCCGCGGCGGTCGAGGCCGCCCTGCTCGCCGCCGGCAAGCCGCTGCTCTGCGCGGTCGAGTTGTTCGATGTCTTCCGCGGCGTTGGCGTAGGCGAGGGATCGAAGAGTCTCGCCTACCACCTCACCTTCAGAGCGCCGAACCGCACCCTGCGCGACCGGGATGTGAAGAAGCTCCGCAGGCGCATCCTGGGCCAAGTCGAACGGGCCGTCGGCGCCAAGTTGCGGGAGTAGCTGGCGCGGGCGGCCTCAAGCTCCGAGGCGGGACAGCAACGCCACGACTGCGTGCTCGACCCGGAGTGCCCGCGGTCCGAGGTTGACCGTTCGAGCACCGGCCTGGTCAAACAGAGCGAGTTCCTCATCGAGAAGGCCACCTTCGGGGCCGACGAGCAGCGCTGTCGGACCATCGACGCCGAGCGGGCAAGGCTCAGCGCCCGCCGCGTCGGCAACCAGCACGTCATCGTGGTTCCGCGCCAGGCCAGGCAGCGCCTCGATCAAATCCCGGCGGCCGCTCAGACACTCGATCTCCGGCAGCAGCGTGTCGCGCGCCTGCGCCAGGCCGAGCATCAGGTGGCGCCGCAACGCCCCGGTCCGCATCACCGAGCTCTGCCAGTAGCTCTTCTCGACCCGCGCCGTGTGGACGAGCAGTATCCGCTTGACCCCCATCGCCGACGCGCCCTGCAGAATGCGGCCCACGAACTTGGGCCGCGGCAGCGCGAGCACCAGGGTCACGGGCAAGGGCGCCGGGGGCGCCTGATCGAGCGCTCCGAGTTCCAGGACGACGCGCTCGCGGTTCAACTCGACGATCCGCCCGCGACCGATGCCGCCGCCGAGCCGGCCCACTTCCAGCTCGTCGCCGACCTCCGCCCGCAACACCTTGCGCACGTGCAGGAGCCGTTCGCCCGCGACCACCGCACGCGCTGCCGGCCGCCGGCGGGAACCGGCTGCAAGATCGAGGTCGCGATCCTCCAATAGGAGCAGGTTCATGCTGCTAGAGTCACGCGCTCAAACGACGCAGAGAATTGCGTTCCAGAGACCACTGGCAGAGGAGGACGGAACCGTATGGCAGCAAAGAAGTTCCCGATCGAGGCTGGCCACATCATGATGTTCGCCCGCGCGGTCGGCGACCCGAACCCCATCTATCACGACGCCGACGCGGCGGCGGAAACCGAGCCCGGCAAGGTCATCGCACCGCCGACCTTCTATCAGGCCTCGGCGCAGTACGACCCCAACTACTTCCTGCGCCCGAAGATCGGCGAACCCTGGTTCGGCTCCGGCAAGACGCCCACGGGCGTTCCGCCCAGGAACACCGGCGGCGACGGCGGCACCGGCCTCCACGCCGAGCAGCGTTTCGAGTACTTCCGGCACGTGAGCCCGGGCGAAACCCTGACGCTCAAGGCCCGCCCCGGCAAGAGCTGGGAGCGGCAGGGCAAGCGCGGCGGCAAGCTCACGTTCAGCGAGAACATCGTGGAGTACTTCGACCAATCCGGCGAACTCGTGGTGCGCGCCACCGGCGTCGGCGTGCGCACCGAGAAAGTCGTCGAGAGCGACTGAGAGGGGAACAGCGAATGGCACTTCAAGCAAGCAAGATCAAGGTCGGCGACACCCACGAGGCACAGCTCGTCGACAACCTGTCCCGTACCCAGATCGTCCAGTACGCCGGCGCGTCGGGCGACTACAACCCGCTCCACTCCGACGAGATCTTCACCACCAAGGTCGCCAAGTATCCGACCGTCTTCGCCCACGGCATGCTGACGATGGGCATGACCGGCCGGATGGTGACCGACCTGGTCGGTGACGGTCGCCTGACCGCCTACGGCGTCCGCTTCACACGACAGGTGTGGCCCGGCGACAGCCTGAGCGCGACCGCGACCGTCGATGCGTTGCGCGAAGAGGACGGCCAGCACCTCGTCGACCTGTCGGTCACGACGGTGAACCAGGACGGCGAGGTGGTTGTTATGGGAAAGGCGACGGCGCGGCTCGACCCGTAGGCGGAGGCGCGACGCTAGTCGCGTACGGCCAGTTGCCGCAGGGCGTGATCGGCCAGCACCAGGGCGATCATCGCCTCGCCCATCGGCACGAATCTCGGCAGCAGGCAGGGGTCGTGGCGGCCCTTGGTGGCAATGGTCGTCGGCTCGCCGGCCCGGGTCACCGTGTCCTGGGGCTGCGGCAGGCTGCTCGTCGGCTTGACCGCGCAGCGCAGGACGATCGGCTGCCCTGAGGAGATGCCGCCCAGCATGCCGCCGTGGCGGTTGCCGCGCGTGGCGACCTGGCCGGCGCGCATCTCGAAGGGGTCGTTGTTCTCGCTGCCTCGGGCCCGGGCAACGCCAAAGCCGGCGCCGTACTCGACGCCGAGCACCGCCGGCAGGCTGAACAGCGCCTTGCCGAGATCCGCCTTCAGCTTGTCGAACACCGGCTCACCCCAACCCGGCGGCACGCCGGTGGCCACAAGTTCCGAGATGCCCCCGACCGAGTCGCGCTCCGAGCGCATCCGCTCGATCAACTCCGCCATGCGCGCCGCAGCCTCCTGGTCCGGGCAGCGCACCGGGTTGGCCTCGACCTGGTCGAGCGTGACCGCGGCCGGATCCTCGATCCGCGCCTCGATGTCGCCGATCTGCTTCACGTAGCCGACGATCCCGACCCCCCAGCGCTCCCGCAGCAGCTTCTTCGCCACCGCCGCCGCCGCCACCCGCACCGAGGTCTCGCGGGCGCTGGAGCGGCCGCCGCCCCGGTAGTCGCGGAAGCCGTACTTGGCGTCGAAGGTGTAGTCGGCGTGGCCCGGGCGGTACTTGTCCTTGATCTCGCTGTAGTCCTTCGGACGTTGGTCGCGGTTCTCGATCAGAAAGGCGATCGATGTCCCCGTCGTGCGACCCTCGAACACCCCGGACAGGATGCGCGCCTCGTCCGGCTCCATCCGCTGCGTGGTCAGTTTCGACTGCCCGGGCCGGCGACGGTCGAGGTCCGGCTGCAGGTCCGCCTCGGACAGTTCAAGCCCCGGCGGCACGCCGTCCAGGATCCCGACGTATCCCGGCCCGTGGCTCTCGCCGGCGGTCGTCAGGCGCAGCGCCGTCCCGAACGTGTTCCCAGCCATGACACGGGCACTCTGCCACAGCCTGCTGTAGCCGCGGGTCTTCTGACCCGCGGGGCAGTAACGCGCCGCGAAGCGGCGACCGCTTCACTCGCCGGGGACGATCTCGCTCGCTTCGATTTTCAGGTCGAGGCCGGGAACGGTCAGCCGATCGCTGCCGGAGTGGGTGGACGACTCGGCATAGCCGTCCGGCCCGGGGGACCGATACGTCTCGACGCAGCTCGCCTGGAGATCCACCACCCAGACCTCGGGCACCCCGTGACGGGCATAGAGCGGCAGCTTGACCTCGCGATCGAAGTCGAGACTCGAGTCCGCAACTTCGACTACCAGGTGCGTGTCCTTCGGCTCCGGATGGCGGCCCCTGTAGGAGTCCGCCCTCCATGCGAGTACCGCCAGGTCGGGCAACGGTTCCGCCGACTCTTCCAGCCGCAGCGGGTCCTGCACACTGATTACTGCCTGCCGGCCCGCGGCTCGGAAAAGCAGGCCGGCAAGGGCCTTGACGCAGCCGGCATGCCGGCTGCCGATAGGTGACATCACTACGATTTCTCCCGCGATCAGTTCCACACGGTCGTCCTCGCCAAGGATGCCGGCCTGCGCCATGGCGTAGTACTCGTCTACGGTAAACAAACGCTCTGCGGGCGGCCCCTCGTGCATCCGAATGATCGTCCCCTCGATCAGTTCCAGGTTCTCTTCGCGGCGAAGGATGCCCGCCCGCGCCATCGCGTAGTACTCGTTCACGTTGAACAGCCGCCTGGCCGGCACCATGCCCGCCAGACCTTTCTCTTGCTCACGCGCTGCCACCGTCATGCCCAGAATCATACCGGCCAAAGAGAGCCGGATCGGGCGTAGACTGGTCGGTCATGCAGATGTCGACTGCCGCCGCCCCCTTCGAATCGCCGCCCATCGACGCGGTTGGGGTCGAGGAACGCGTCGCCCGGCTGTGCTCCCGCTCCATCAAGAAGGAGGCGAAGCTCCAGGCCCTCCACCTGACCCTGTCGATGATCGACCTGACGACGCTGGAGGGCGCCGACTCGGATGGCAAGGTAAGGCAACTCTGCGCCAAGGCGCTGCAGCTTCACGCGGCGCTGCCCGACCTGCCGCACGTGGCCGCGGTCTGCGTCTACCCCGCCCTGGTCGGCACAGCCAAGCAGGCGCTCAGGGGGAGCGGCATCGCGGTCGCCTCGGTCGCCACCAGCTTCCCCGCCGGTCAGGCGCCCCTGGAAATCAAGTTGCTGGAGGTGCAGCGCGCGGTCGAGGCCGGCGCCGACGAAGTCGACATGGTGATCTCCCGAGGCCGTTTCCTGGCCGGCGATCTCGCCTACACCGCCGACGAGATCGCCTCCGTCAAGGAGGCCTGCGGCGAGTTGCATCTCAAGGTCATCCTCGAGACCGGCGAACTCGGCACCCTCGACGCGATACGCCGCGCTTCCGACCTGGCGATGCGCTCGGGCGCCGACTTCATCAAGACCTCGACCGGCAAGATCAAGCCCGCGGCCACGATGCCGGTGGTGCTCGTCATGCTGGAGGCAATCCGCGACCACTACCTCCGCACCGGCCAGCGAATCGGCATGAAGCCGGCCGGCGGGATCTCCACCGCCAAGGACGCGATCCGGCACCTGGTCATGGTCCGCGAGACGCTGGGCCAGGACTGGCTCGACCCGAGCCTGTACCGGTTCGGAGCGAGTTCCCTCGCGAACGATGTCCTGCGCCAGATCGTCAAGCAACGGAGCGGCATCTACCAGTCCTTCGACGACTTCTCCCTCTGAAGGAGGTGACGAGAGTTCATGGCCAACAGCACCACGTCCGCCGGAAGAGCACCCGCTGAAATTGCCCCATTGCGCCTGGGCGGCGACGACGGCTGGGGCTACGCGCCAGCGCCCGAGTCGACGGATCACGTCGAGCTGCGGGACCGCTACGGCCTGTTCGTCGACGGTGAGTTCACCGACGCCGCCGATGGACGGACGTTCGAGACGACGAACCCGGCGACTGAAGAGAAGATCGCGGACGTCGCCCTGGCCGGCGATGCCGACGTCGACCGCGCAGTGGCGGCGGCGCGCCGCGCCTACGACGAGGTCTGGTCCCGGCTCGCGCCAAGCGAGCGCGGCAAGTACATCTACCGCATCGCCCGCGTGCTGCAGGAGCGCGGCCGCGAGATGGCGATCACCGAGTCGCTCGACGGCGGCAAACCGATCCGCGAGTCGAGGGATGTCGACATCCCGCTCGCGGCCGCGCACTTCTTCTACTACGCCGGCTGGGCCGACAAGGTGGACTACGCCTTCCCCGGCCGGGGCGCCCGGCCCCTCGGGGTCGCCGGCCAGGTCATCCCGTGGAACTTCCCGCTGCTCATGGCGGCCTGGAAGATCGCGCCGGCGCTGGCCGCCGGCAACACGGTCGTGCTCAAGCCGGCCGAGACGACGCCGCTCACGGCGCTCAAGCTGGCCGAGATCGTCCGCGACGCCGGCCTGCCGCCCGGGGTCGTCAACATCGTCACCGGGGCCGGCGAAACCGGCGCCGCCGTGGCGCAGCACGACGGCGTCGACAAGGTCGCCTTCACCGGCTCCACCGAGGTCGGCAAGCTGATCCGGCGCGCGCTCGCGGGCAGCAGCAAGCACTACACCCTGGAACTCGGCGGCAAGGCGGCGAACCTGGTGTTCGAGGACGCCGCCATCGACCAGGCGGTCGAGGGCATCGTCAACGGCATCTTCTTCAACCAGGGCCACGTCTGCTGCGCCGGTTCGCGCCTCCTGGTCCAGGAGTCGGTCGCCGACGAGGTGATCTCCAAGCTGAAGAACCGGATGGAGACCCTGATCGTCGGCGATCCGCTCGACAAGAACACGGACATCGGCGCGATCAACTCCCGCGCCCAGCTCGACAAGATCGAGGAGTATCTGGATATCGGCGAAGCGGAGGGCGCCGAACCGTTCCAGACCTCGTGCCCGTTGCCGGAACGCGGCTTCTGGTGCCGTCCCACGCTGTTCCTGCACGCCTCGCAGTCCCATCGCGTCGTCCAGGAAGAGATCTTCGGCCCGGTGCTCGCGGTGCAGACGTTCCGCACGGTGGACGAGGCAATCGCGATGGCGAACAACACGCCCTACGGCCTCTCGGGCGGCGTCTGGAGCGACAAGGGCGCCAAGACGTTCCGTGTCACCAGCCGGATCCGGGCCGGCGTGCTGTGGGCCAACACCTACAACAAGTTCGACCCAACCTCGCCGTTCGGCGGCTACAAGGAGAGCGGCATCGGCCGCGAGGGCGGCTTGAGCGGCCTGCAGGCCTACTTGCGGCCGGAGGAGGCGGCATGAACGACTCCCGACCCGCCACCGCGACCGACCGGTTGCCGGTGCTCAAGACGCACAAGGTATACGTCGGCGGCAAGTTCCCGCGCTCCGAATCCGGGCGGTTCGACCGCGCGCTGGCGCCGGACGGCCAGCCGATCGCGAACATCTGCCGCTGCTCACGCAAGGACGTGCGGGACGCGGTGACGGCGGCGCGCCAGGCACAGGCCGGCTGGGCGGCGCGCACCGCCTACAACCGCGGCCAGATCCTCTACCGGATCGCCGAGATGCTGGAAGGGCGGAGCGCGCAGTTCGAGGCCCTGCTCGGGGCCGGCGGCGCCAGCCCGGAGGCCGCGGCGGCAGAGGTCCAGGCCGCGGTCGACCGGCTCGTCCACTACGCGGGATGGACGGACAAGTTCCAGCAGATCTTCTCGAGCGTCAACCCGGTCGCAACGAAGCACTTCAACTTCTCGATCCTCGAGCCCATGGGCGTGGTCGGCGTACTGGCGCCCGACTCGCCCCTGCTCGGCCTGGTCTCGGCGACCGCACCCGCGATCGCCGGCGGCAACACGACGGTGGTTCTGGTCACCGGCAGTCAACCCCTGCCCGCCGTGACCTTCGCCGAAGTCCTCAACTCCTCCGACGTGCCCGGCGGCGTCGTCAACATCCTGACCGGCCGCCGCGACGAGATGCTCGCCCCGCTCGCCGCCCACCGCGACGTCGACGCGCTCCTCCTCTGCACCTCCGACCCGGAGATCGGCAAGGCCGCCGAGATCGAAGCCGTCCACAACCTGAAGCGCGTCCTCCATCGCCGCCACGAGGACTGGACGGCAATCCAGAGCCCGTACGAGATCACCGACCTGCAAGAGGTGAAGACGACATGGCATCCGATCGGGAGTTGAATGGCGGCGCCGTCGAGACGGCGTCCGCCATGCAGCCTGCTGAACCGCCCGAGACCGGGGAGATGCAACTCCCGCTCCATGCCCGCAACCGCGCCGCCGAGATCGTCAAGTCGCCGGAGAAGCTCCGGGCGATGGTCGAAGAAGCCATGGCGAAGGCGGACAGCGCCGGCAGCTCCTCCCGCCCCCTCGCCGGAGTCATCGAGGACCTGAAGACCTTGTTCGAGATGCTGAAGGCGGTCGCCAAGGGTTCCTACCGCCTCCGCAAGGAGACGCTCATCCTCGTCGCCGGCGCCGTCCTCTACTTCGTGATTCCGATCGACGTCATCCCGGATTTCATCCCGGTGGCCGGCTTCGTCGATGACGCCGCGGTGATCGCCTGGGTGGTCAAGACCTGCAAGACCGAGATCGATCTTTTCAGGGCCCTGACGGCGAACGGCGGGGGAGCCGCAGCGGAAGTCGCTCCTCCCGCCGCGGCGCCCTAGCGGTCCCGGCGACGCAGGCCTTGAAGTTGCTCGAGGATGACCCGCGGGTCACGGCGAAAGACTCGTAGGAACACCGGACGTTGACTCGCACCAACGAAGCTCCTGGAACCGCCACGGCAGCTTCGCAAGGCCGATCGCGAGCGCGGCAGAAAGGCGACCGACTCGTCAAGGCACACGCGCGGGGTCAGGTGCAGACCTTCTTCGACGAACTGAAGAACGGCACACGGAACTACCGAACTGTAGCCAGCCTGCGCGAGCAGGTCGCTCAGGAGTATCGGGGCCGCGCCATCCTGGAACTGCTGCAGAACGCCCACGACGCGCTCGCGGGCGCCGACCCGGAGGATCCGAGGCGGATCTCCTTCGTGCTGACTTCGAGTCCCGAGCCGGAACTTCTGGTTGCGAACAGCGGTCGTCCCTTCTCCCGCAAGGACTTTGAAGGGATCTGCCAACTCGCGCAGAGCGCCAAGGACCCCAACGAGAGCGTCGGCAACAAGGGACTCGGCTTCCAGAGCGTCCTGGAGGTGTCGACCCGTCCGGAGATCTGGTCCACCATGGCCGCTGAGGGCGGCGTGGCGTTCGCTTTTCGCTTCGACCCGGCCGTGCGCAAGGCCGTAGCGGAGATGGCCCGGAATCTCGCCGATGGCCGCCCCCAAGCTGACGGAACGGCGCTCGAATGGAAGGAACCGGCCGTCGACTGGTCCTCGAATCAGATCGACGCCTACAGGCATTTGCTGCGCCGCAACCGGATCGACACTGACCGCGAAGTCAACGAGTTCCTCTCGCCCTATCTCCTTCCCTTGACCCTCGGCGCCACGCCGCACCTCGTCGAGAAGCTCCTCGCCGCGGGACACACGACGGTTATTCGCCTGCCGCTCGACGGAGGCCGCACGGGCACAGGCGAAGACGCGGTGAAGGCCACGAAGGGCCAGCTCCGGACGCTCCAGGCGCGCTCGATGGTGTTCCTGCGACACCTCGAAATGCTCACAATCCAGATCGACGGAGAACGCACCGAACTCGAACGCACGGTCGTCCCCGAACCCGAGCAGCCTCCATGCTCCTCCTCGACGCTCCACCACCAGCTGCTCGTCCGCGGGAAGGGGCCGCATGGCGAAACCGAAAGCAGCCGGTTCCATCTCTGGAGCCGCGTCATCGGCGGCGAGGAAGATGGGGAAGAGGCGGACCGCATCGCCGCGGCCGTAGGCCACCTCCCCAATCGATGGCCCGAAGTCAGCAAGGTCGAGGTCGCCGTTGCCGTTCAGGAAACAGCCGCGGCAGGCCAGGGCGTGTTCGTGATCTTCCTGCCGACGGAGATGAGCACGGGAACCGGCGCGCACATCAACGCACCGTTCTACGGTTCCCTCGACCGGCGGCAGATCAACTTCAACGACGAATACAACGAGCTACTGCTCGAGTACGTTCTGGATCTCTGTCTCGACGCCGCAATGGGACTCGCGAAGGGCAATGCCGAAGGCTGGCGTGGCCGGGCCGTGGTCGATCTGCTCGCCTCCACGGATCGGCCAACCGACAGCGATGATGCCCCGTCGCTGATGGAACGACTGCGCCAGCGCGAACTGGACCGAGGCGGCGACCTCCGCAGTGTGGCGCTCATCCTGTGCGACGAGGGCTGGAACCGGCCCGCAGACGCGCGAACCATGCCGCACTTCCCGGAGGACGACCTCATCGGCAAGGCCCACTGGCGCGAACGAGCCGGATTCGCGGTCGTTTCCGACGACCTTGATGGGCGACGAGGCGCCGTCCGCGCGCTTCTTGCAGGGCTGGGTGGATCGCCGGACCCGACGGAGCACGAGTGGGCAAACACGATCGAGCGGCTCGCGGCGCAGGTCCGCGACAGGCGCATCGACATCGGCTGGCACGAGTTCTTGAGCGGCGTTCTCGCCGCCCTGCCGCCGGAACTGCGATCCGAATCGAGAGGGCCCGCCCCCGACCCTCTCGCCAAGGCGATCTTCCTCCCCACCGACGACGGTCGCCTGCTCAGTGCTTCCGACCCCGCCCAGGTCTTCTTCCGACCCCGTCGCGGCGCCGACGACGCAGCCGAGTTCGTCGGCAGAATTCCTGACTCGCTCCAGGACCGCATCGCGTTCCTCCACCGAGACGTGCGCACCCACGAGGGGCCTCAGCAGCGAAACACCGAAGTCCAGAAGTTCCTAGACGGACGTTTCGCCCAGAACTTCCGTCGCGAGGACCTTCTCCGCGATGTCGTCGTCCCGGCACTGCCAGACCTGCCTGTTCCCCACGGCTGTCCCGACGCTCGACGCTGCTCCGAGATACTGGACTGGACCTTGGCGCTCGTCGGGCGCGGGGAGCCGGAGATCCCGAGCGAGGCGCCGGGACTACACACAGCCAGCACCCTACTGCCGCTGCTGCGGAACCTGCCCGTCGGCTGCGGTAGCGGTTGGGTCGCGATCCGCGATGCCATCTTTGGCCCTGGCTGGCCGGGTCGGCAGGGCGCTAGCGTCGAAACGCTCGCCACCGAACTCGAGGCAAGCGGACACGATCGCGCCCGCGAAGCAGCGGAACGCTTGTCCGCAACGTGGCTGCTGCCGCCCAGCGACCGGCGCTGGGGGAGCGCGGCAATCGAAGAGGAGGCCGCGATCGAAGAACGGGCCGACTTTCTCGTGCAAGCCGGCGTCGTCGATGGCCTCCGTCTGCGGACCGCCGACCCGCGCCGATTCTCGATGTCGGCCACCGACAAGTCTCTCCCGCGCGAAGCGCCCGAATCCACTCCCCAGAAGCGGTGGAGCGATTGGCGGCAAGCCGCCCGCACCGAACTGCAACTGGGATACGTCAGTTTCTTCGAGTACGAATTGTCCGGGGTCTACCTGCTGCCCGAGCTTGACTCCATCGACGAGCTTTCAGCAGCCGGCCGGAGGGCCCTGTCCGAGCTGATCCTCGTCTCGCTGTTTCGCTGGCCGGAGGGATGGGAACCGGCCAAGATCACCAAGAAGAAGGGTTCACACTGGTCGACGACGGTGTCCTCCCCGCTCCGGCATTGGCTGAGGACGTTGCCGTGGCTCCTCGACGGCCAACGCCGCCCCCGCATGCTCGACCAGCGGTGGCTCGTGCCCGAGTCCCTTCTTCAAGGCCAGCGAGGCCGCTTCTCGCACCTCGCCGCGCTCTCCTTGAAACTGGCGCACCGATTGAGCGAGGAGCGGGAACTGCGGAAGGCCCTTGAGCAGCTTGGCCTGCAGGTCTACCCCACCGAGGACGACCGAACAGGACCCGAACTCCTGGAAGCGCTGGCAGCAGCCTGCGCCGAGGGCGAGATGCCTGCCGGTGGGTTCGATGTCCTGCTCGGGCAGGTTCGCCACGCCTGGAAATACATGGACCCCGCCAGAGGCCTGCCCACGCGGTTCCTTGTCCGCACCAAGCCCCGCAGTTTCGAGATCCGTCGCGCCGACGCCCTGACCGACGTCTACATTCCCGACCACGGCGCCCGCACACGGTCGCTCCGCGAGCAGGGCAAGCCGATTCTGGAGATGCACGCGGACGAAGCCCGCAAAGCGGTAGGCGCGCGCCTCGCCGAAGTGAAGGTGAGACGCGCATCCGCCCTGAGCGAGCGCTGCCTCGCGGACGACCGTCCCGCCGGCGCCGCAGCGGACAAGGCCCCGTCGCTCGATGAGACGGAACTCCGGTGGCTCCCGGTCGTCCTGCTGACTCTCGCAGCGCATGGGGGCGCCAATCCGAGGGGACCGGCCACCGACGCGTGGCAGGAGGCCGCAGCGAGACTACGAAGAGCCCGCGTCCTGGGGTGCGGCGGGATCTCCGTAGAACTCGTGGACGGCGACCAAGTCGTCGCCGCGAGCGAGCCAGCCGCGCACTGGCTGTCTGCTGAAGCCGTGCTCGTGCTCCGGCACGACGCGAAATCCTCGTACGACGAACTCGCGGCCGCATGCCAGGCGATGCTCGAGCGCCAGGATCTACTCAAGGATCTTCGGCTGGTCCTGGGAGCGCTGCCGCGCGCCGCGCCCGAACCGACCCAGGAACAGATCGCGGCCGCGCTTGACCGAGCCGAGATCGACTCCGAGCTTCTGGGCGACATCCGTCATCGCTGGCACGGCCCCACGACGCTGCTCGTCGACAGGGTGCGGCCACTCGTAGAGTTGCTCGAGATCCGCGACGACGGCATCGACGCGGCAGCCGACGTCGACGCCTTGACGGAATGGCTGTCTTCCAATCTGCCAGCGTGCGAGTCAGGGAAGTGGCCGGCGGAGGAAGTTGTGAAGGCCGCCCGAAGCAGCCGCAACGACTTCGAGATGGGACGCGAGGCGTGGCGCCGCCTCGGTGAACGTGCCCTGCTTCCGGCATGGAACGTAGCGCTCGCCAAACTCGGGGACCGATACGCCGCGTGCGAGAACGGCGACCCAGGCGAACAGACGAAACTGCACATCCAGGAAGCAGCGCCGCTGCTTCGAGCCCTTGCTCGCCACGCTGCCATCGAAATGGAGGACGCGGACCTGTTCCTCAGGATGGAAAGGGCGAGCCAGGACTTCGAGGCGCCGGCCGACTGGCCCTCCCGATGGTGGGAAGTGCCTTTCGACGCTGTGCTCGCCGCCCTGCGCACGGCCTACGTGAACGAAGTGGCTGTCGACTCAGACCTGGTCGACGCCCTCGACGACGCGAGTACGCTCGCGGACCTTCGCGCAGCACTCGTACAGCGAGGAATCGCCCTCGACGTCGACCCGTACGAGACCTTCCGCCGGAACGAGAACCGGCTCAGAAAGGAGATCGACCAAGTGCACGATCTCCAGCGAGCATGGCTGGAGGTTTCAGGAGCAGATCCCGTCCCTCCCCGGCGCGAGGCGTCCGAGTCGCCCCAAATGGACTTCTGGGCGTACCTTCGAGACTGGTCCGAGGCAGAGATCTTCGAACAAGCGCTTGAGGCAGTGGGCGATGCGGAGTTCATCAGGCACTGCGACGGGTGCCGAGCCGTCGACGAGGCGCGGGCGAAGCTCAAAGTCACTCCTGAAGTCGTCGAACAAGCACGGCGGAAGCGTCGCGAGCGCCAGCGGAAGGCCGGGCGGGCGAAGAGGACCTTCCCGATCGCAGGCAAGCTGTTCGAGGTAGACGGCCCCGAGAGCTACGGCGATCTCCTGGCTCGTCTCGACACCCTGCCCGATCTGAAGGGGCCCAGCGTCAAGAGCGACGAGTCGACGCGACTGGTCCACCCCGGCCCCGGTCCGGCCCCGAGCCCCAGTCCCGTCCCGCCGGCGCCCGGTAGAACCTCGCACCGGTACTCGTCGCCGCACCTTCCCGTCCTGGTCGGCATTGTCGGCGAGATGCATGCCTATCGCTACCTTCGGTCCCAGTTTGGCAGCGACGTCGTCGCGCCTGCCGCCTGGGTGTCCGAGAACGGCCTCAAGGTCGTGCGGGAGGCAGGTGCCGAGAAGCGCGACGCGAGAGACAGCCACGGTTTCGACTTCCGGTTCGCCAGCGACGGCATCACCTGGCACTTCGAGGTCAAGGCAACCACCGAGGACGACACGAGCTTCTCACTCCCGCCGAGCGAGATTCGCGCGGCGACGAGGCTCGCAAACAGCCGCCGAGGCCACTGGAAAATCCTGCGCATCAGGAGAGCGCTCTCCGACACGCCGCAGATCGACTTGCTGCCCAACCCCTTCGAGACGGGGTTCTCGGACCTCTTCCGGCTCAGCAGCGGCGGAATGACCGTGCGCTACGCACTGGACGCCGCTACGTAGCTGCCGTGACGATCGGCGCAATCACGGGTACGGAAACAGCCTCCGTACTTCGAGATCAATCTCCACACCCGGCACCCTCAGGCAATCGCCGCCGTCGTGGACCGAGTTCTCCCCATAGCCCTCCGGCCCAGGTGCGCGGTGCACCTCGAGGGTGCGACTGCCCAGATCGATCAGCCAGAACTGCCGTATGCCATGGCGGGCATAGAGCAGCGCCTTGACCCGGCGATCGTAGTTGAGGCTCGTGTCCGAGACCTCGATGATCAGAAGCACGTCCTCAGGCTGTGGGAGATTCTCGCTGTACGCGTCGTCACGCCTGACGAGCACGCATACGTCGGGCTCCGGCTCCGTGGACTCGGCGAGATGGACCGGGCTCTGAACCCGGATGGCGGTGCGGTGGTCGACGGCACGGATGAGCAACTCGGCAAGGATGTCGACACAGGCCGCGTGGCGGCTGCCGACGGGGGACATCACGACGATTTCTCCTTCGATGAGCTCGACCCGGTCGTCTTCGCTCAGGATTCCCGCCCGCGCCATCGCGTGGTAGTCGTCCACCGTGAACAACCGTCTGGCGGGCACGATCGGCGGCGTCCCCTCCGCACTCGTTCTTCGCGCGGCCACCGTCATGCGGACAATCTTATCCGCTGAAGCGAATCGCACCGTCGTCGGTGAGGCGGATCCAGCCTCGCCGCCGCATGGAGCTACAACGACGCCGCGCCGTGGTAGGCCCTGGCCACCCACGCCATGAGCTGGGCGCAAAGCAGACCCAATGGCGTGCCCACCAGGTTGCCGAGGACGCCCATCAGCACGCCGACCGCGGCCAGGGCGGGCTGGAAGACGCCGGCCACCACGGGCGTTGAGATCACGCCGCCGACGTTGCCCATGCTGCCGGTCGCGAACAGGAAGAGCGGCGCGCGCAGCAGGCGCATGGCCACGAACAGGCAAATGACATGGATGCTGATCCAGACCACGCCGACCGCCAGCACCAGGGGCGCCTCGACGATCGCGGCCAGGTTGCCGCCGGCGCCCATCGTCGCGACCATCAGGTAGAGGCCGCCGTAGGCCACAGGTGTCGACCCCCGGTGGTCGAGCCGCCGGAGCCGCGTGAACGAGAGACCCAACCCGACCGCCACGACCAGCAGAATGCCCCACGTGAAGTGCGAGAGCACGGAGCCGACTCGCGGCAGCAGCTCCCCGCCGCGCATGCATAGCCAACTCCCGACCAGGCCGATGCCGAGCATCGACGCGAACGCCGGCAAGGTGATCGGCCGCGCCTTCTCGGTCTGCACCTTCTGCAGCCGCTCGTTCAGCCGGTCGAGTTCCCCGCGCCGCGCCCGGTTGCGGCGGTCGATCCGGTTCTGGTGGCCGCTGAGCAGGATGATGATCGACATCCAGCCGTAGCCGACGACCGAGTCGACGATGATCATCGGAGCGAAGATCTCGTCCGGGGCGCCGACGCCCTCCTTGATCGCGATCATGTTCGACAGGCCGCCGATCCAGGAGCCGGAGAGAGCGGCCAGTCCCTTCCAGATCTGCGGGTCGAGGAACGGCTGGAAGATCGCCAGCGCGATCGGGCCGCCGATCACGATGCCGACCGACCCGGCGAGCAGCATCGCCGCCGCCAGCGGCCCCAGGCGCTTGATCGCCGGCACGTCGGTACCCATCACCAGGAGCAGCAGGGCGCACGGCATCAGGTAGTCCGTACACCAGTCGTAGAACGGCGACTCGGCCGGCGTGATGCCGACCGTGGTCAGCACCACGGGCAGCAGGTAGATCCAGACTATCGGCGGCAGGGTCTTGAACAGCCGCTCGAAGACCGGTGTCTGCGCCAGCGCGAAGATCAGCGCCACGAAGCCGGCGAAGAAGACGAGCAGCGCGGTCGGATCCGTGATCAGCGCCTGCTCTGCCATTGCCGGGCATTGTAGTCGGGCGCCGGCTGCTATCTTCCGGCGCCGCCTTCCTCAGGCGGCCTACGCTCTCGGAAAGGCTGACAAATGAGACCCAAACGACACTTCGGTACAGCCGCCGCCTCAGCGGTAGCTGCGGCCTGCCTCCTCTTCACATCGGCCATCGAGGCCCAGTTCGGGGCCGCGCCGCCCAATCGATCGTCCCTGCTCGACGACGGCGCCCTGCACGTCGTGCTCTGCGGCAGCGGTTCGCCGCTGCCGAGCGTCGAGCGCGCGGGGCCCTGCACCGCGGTGATCGCCGACGGTCGGATGTTCCTGGTCGATGTCGGACCGGATCGACCGAGAACCTGCGGCTCTGGGGGCTGCCGGCCGGAAACCTCGCCGGCGTGCTGCTCACCCACTTCCACTCGGACCACATCGGCGAACTCGGCGAGGTCACCTTCGGGAGCTGGGTCGCGGGCCGCGCCGAGCCGCTGGACGTCTACGGTCCGGTCGGCGTCGACCGGGTGGTCGCCGGCTTCCAGGCCGCCTACGAGCTCGACGCCTCCTACCGGATCGCCCACCACGGCGCCGACCTGCTGCCGCCGGCGGGCGCCAGGGCGACGCCCCATCCGATCGAGCTCTCGGACGATGCGCCGTCGAGCGTCATCTACGACCGGGAGGGCGTGCAGATCACGGCGTTCCTGGTCGACCACGAGCCGATCTCGCCGGCGGTGGGCTACCGGATCGACTTTGGCGGCCGCTCGGTCGTCGTCAGCGGCGATACCGTGCGCTCGGCGAACCTGGAAGCCGCGAGCCAGGGCGTCGACGTCCTGGTGCATGAGGTCCTCTCCGGCAACCTCATCGGCATGGCGTCACAGGCACTCGCGAGCGCCGGCAACGAACGGACCGCGAAGATGCTCGAGGACACGCTCGACTACCACACGTTCCCGGCCGACGTGCACGCCCTGGCGGCAGACGCCAAGGTCAAGCTCCTGGTGCTGAGCCACCTCGTGCCGCCGCTGCCCCCGGCGCAGGCCGAGACCGTGTTCATGCGCGGCCGCGCCGAGGACGCGCCCAACGAGGCGGTAGTCGGCGTCGACGGCATGCACATCGCGCTGCCGGCGAACAGCGACGAGCGGACGATCGAGACGTTCTAGAAGAGAACGCGGGTGACGACCAACTATCAGGCCGAGCTCGACTTCGCGGTCGAGACCGCCTGGATCGCCGGCCAGTTGACGCTCGAGTTCTTCCGCCTCGGCGTCGAGCCGGAACTGAAGAGCGACCGCACGCCGGTCACCGAAGCCGACCGGGGCGCCGAAGAGTTGATCCGCAACCGGATCGCGGAGACCTTTCCCGGCGACTCGATCGTCGGCGAGGAGTTCGGGGCGGGCGGCGGAACGGGCGACTCGGAAAACGCCGCGGGCCGCAACTGGTACGTCGACCCGATCGACGGCACCCGTTCCTTCGTCCGCGGCGTGCCCCTGTACGGCATCCTGATCGGTCTTGAGGTCAAGGGACGGGTGGAGGTCGGCGTCGCCCACTTCCCGGGCATCGGCGAGACGGTGGCCGCCGCCTCCGGTCACGGCTGCACGCTGAACGGCGAGCCGGCCCGGGTCCGCGCAACGGCCAGCCTGGCGGAGAGCTACGTCTCCTTCGGCGATCCCGGGCTCTTCGTCGACCCGCACCACAGGAAGGCCTGGAAGCGGATGATGGAAAGCACCGCCTATCGCGTCGGCTGGTCCGACGCCTACGGCCACGCCCTGGTCGCCACGGGACGGCTCGAGCTGATGGTCGACCCGCAGATGAGTGCCTGGGACTGCGGACCCTTCCCGGTCATCCTGCGCGAAGCGGGCGGCTACTTCGGCGACTGGGACGGCAACGAAACGATCCACTGCGGCAGAGCGGTGAGCACCACGCGCCGACTGCTGCCCGAGGTCCTGGCACTGCTCGGCGACTGAATCGGGAAGGCGTCCAGTAGGCACGGACTCCGTGCCAACACGACTACCAGGTGCGCCGGCCTTCCGGCCGGCATCCGCCCGTCTGACGGCTCACCCGCCGTCCGGCGGCTCCTCCCCCTCCTCGACCGGCACGGCGACGCAAGTCAGCAGCTCTCGCACCTCGTCCAGCCGGTTGTCCGGCACGCACAACGATACCGGCACGGGCGACTTCCCCATCATCCCCATGCCGAACATCCCGACCCCGGCGCTCTGCACCAGGAATGGAATGTCGTACTGGTCCAGCGCGTGGCCGATCGTCTCTGCCTCGAGCCTCGAGTCGAACATAGCGAGTTCGACGAACTTCATGCGTCCGCTCCCTCCGGCACCTTCAGCATCAGCCCCAAGCGTGTGCAACGGGCGACAAGTTCGCCGCGCTGGTTGTAGGCGCGGTGCTCGAAGGTCACGATGCCGGCATTGGGTCGTGAACGGCTCTCCCGCTTGTCCTTGATCTCGGTCTCGATCCGCAGGGTGTCGCCGTGGAACACCGGCCGGGGGAAGACGACCTCGTTCCAGCCCAGGTTGGCGATCGTCGTGCCGAGCGTCGTGTCGCCGACCGAGATCCCAACCATGAGGCTCAGGGTGAAACAACTGTTGACGATCCGCTGCCCGAACTCGCTGTTCTTCATCGCCTCGGCGTCGAGATGGAGCGCCGCCGGGTTGTGGGTCATCGCGGTGAAGAAGACGTTGTCCGCCTCGGTCACCGTCCGTCGCAGCGCGTGGTCGAAGAGCTGACCGATTTCGAACTGTTCGTAGTAGAGGCCTGCCATGGGGCAACCCTATAGCCATTGCCGCCTTCTGCCGATGCGGGCAGGATGCCCGCGGTCCCAGGGCCGGATACCGGCTCGTGCCGCTTGCTAGCCCACCCGTTCGATATCGGCGCCCAGGGACCGCAGCCGCTCGTCAATCCGCTCGTAGCCGCGATCGATCTGCTGCACGTTGTCGATCACGCTGCGCCCTTCGGCGCACAGAGCGGCGATCAGCATCGCCATGCCGGCGCGGATGTCGGGACTCACCATGTCCCGCCCGTAGAGCTTCGACGGACCGCTGACGACGACCCGGTGCGGGTCGCAGAGCACGATCTGGGCGCCCATCGCGACCAGCCGGTCGACGAAGAACATCCGCGACTCGAACAGCTTTTCGTGAATCAGCACCAAGCCGCGGCTCTGGGTCGCGCCGACCACCGCGATCGAGGTCAGGTCGGCGGGGAAACCGGGCCACGGCGCGTCCTCGATCTTCGGAATCGCACCCTGGAGGTCCGTGCGCACGCACAGCTCCTGGCCGCCCGGAACGAACAGGTCACTGCCGTCGTCGGACACCTCGAAGTTGATGCCCAGACGCCGGAACGCAAGTCGCGTCGCGCGATGCTCCTGGGGCCGTGCGTTGGGGATGCGCAGTTCGCCGCCGGTCACCGCCGCCAGCGTGATGAGCGACCCGACCTCGATGTAGTCGGGCCCGATCTCGAACTCGGCGCCGCCGAGCCTGTCGGCGCCCTCGATGGTCAGCGCGTTCGTCCCGATGCCGTTGATCCCCACACCCATCGACCGCAGCAGCCTGCACAGGTCCTGCACGTGGGGCTCACTCGCCGCGTTCAGGATCCGGGTCTCGCCCTCCGCGAGAGACGCTGCCATCACCGCGTTCTCGGTCGCCGTGACCGAAGCCTCGTCGAGGAAGATCTCGGCGCCGCGCAGGCGACCGTCAGCGGCTTTGACGCGGCACTCGAGACCGCCGCGGGGACAAAGCGTGATTTCGGCGCCCAGGGCCTCGAGCGCAAGCACGTGGGTGTCGAGTCGTCGCCGGCCGATCACGTCGCCACCCGGCGGCGGCATGGTCACTCGCCCGCGCCGGGCCAGCAAAGGACCCGCGAGCAGGATGGAGGCGCGAATCACACGGCACAGGTCCGGGTCCGGATCCTCGTCGCCGAGCCCGGCGGCGCAGACCCGGACCGTGTCCGCGCCCACGAATTCGGCCTCGGCCCCGAGTTGACGAACCAATCCGATCTGCGCTTCGACGTCGCGGATTCGCGGCACGTTGCGCAGCGTCACCTCCTCGTCGGTCAGGAGCGCGGCAGCCAGGATCGGCAGCGCGGCGTTCTTGTTTCCGCGCGCTTCCAGCGTCCCCGAGATCGGCCGGCCGCCCTCGATGACGAACTGGGAACGGGGCATGTGTCCGGCTGTGTCCATTGGATGTCAAGTTGACCACAGGAACGCTCAGGCTGCCCCAGGTCTTCCGAACCGGCCAATGCTGAAACTTCGGCGGCGCGCGCGCGTCGCAAGGAAGTACCGCGCTTACGGGCCGCCTTGCCCCGCGGCCTCTGCCTCGGACTCAAGGAGAATAGACATGAAGAACCGTTACCACCGTTGGTCGACCCTGGCGATCGCCCTGCTCATCGCGCTCGTCCCCGCCGCCGCCCTCGCCCAGAACGATGCCGGGAAGAACCAGGACGAGCGCTGGGAAGAACTCGGCCAACGCTGGCAGGAGTGGGGCGAACAGTTCGGCCGCAGCTTCGAGGAAGCCGACTGGGAGTCCCAGCACGAGAACTGGGAGGAGTACGCCAAGCGTTGGGAGAAGTGGGGCGAACAGTTCGCCGCGTCCTTCGAGAGCGCTTTCAACGAAGAAGAATGGGAGGCATGGGCCGAGCAGCTCGAGGACATGGAAAACGAGGACGGCGAAGTCCACTGGGAAAGTTTCGGCGAGTTCTGGGAAGAGTTCGGCGAACAGTTCGGTGACTCCCTCGGCGCAGCGCTCGAAGGCGCGGAGTGGGAGACCTTCGGTGAAGCCTTGGGCGGCCTTGGCGAGCACGTGGGCGAACTGGCCGAGCTGATTGCAGCCAGCGTCGAGAACGCGGATTGGGACGGCTTGACCGATCTCATCAGCGAGACGGTGGAACAGGCCGTCGAAGGCGCCGAGGAAGCGGTCGAGGCTGCCGAGGAAGCGGCAGAGCGCGCAGCGGAAGCCGCCGAGGAAGCGGCAGAGCGCGCAGCAGAGGCTGCCGAAGAGATCGACGCCTAGGGGCCGGCCGCCGGCTGCGATGCCTTAGGCTACGCGCTCCGTTTCACCACCCACGGAGTACCCCACATGCCGGTCGATCCCCAGGTACAGGCCTTCCTCGAAGCCCAAGCGCAGGCCGCGATAGCGAACCAGGTTCCGCCGATCACGGAGCAGACCGTGGAGATGGCCCGAGCCGGCTATCTCGCAGTGGCCGAGATGCTCGGCCAGGGGCCCGATGTCGACACCGAAGACTCCGCCGTGCCCGGCCCGGCCGGCGACATTCCGGTCCGCATCTACCGCCCCAAGGGCGCCGGCCCCGGCCTCCCGATCCTCGTCTACTACCACGGCGGCGGCTGGGTGATCGGCGATCTGGACACCCACGACTACGCGGCGCGCGAACTGTGCGCCGGCGCCGGCTGCCTGGTCGTCGCGGTCGACTACCGTCTGGCGCCCGAAGCGCAGTTCCCCGCCGCCGTCGACGACTCCTGGACGGCCCTCCAGTGGGTGGCCGCCAACGCAGAGAGTCGCGGCGGCGACCCAAGCCGGATCGCGGTCGGCGGCGACAGCGCCGGCGGCAACCTCTCCGCCGTGATGAGCCTGCTCGCCCGCGACGCCGGCGGCCCGAAGCTCGCCTTCCAACTCCTCGTCTACCCCGCGGTCGACATGGAGTTCAGCCGCCCCTCGATCGACGAGAACGCGGACGGCTACGTCCTGACCAAGGACCACATGATCTGGTTCCGCGCCCACTACCTGCGCTCCAAGGCGGACCGCACCGACTTCCGCGCCTCCCCTCTCCTGGCCTCCGACCACAGCGGCCTGCCGCCGGCCCTCATCATCACCGCCGAGTTCGATCCCCTCCGCGACGAAGGGCGGGACTACGCCGACACGCTCCATGCCGCCGGCGTCGCGGCCACCCTCTCCAACTACGAAGGCCAGGTCCACGTCTTCTTCCAGCTCTCCCCCATCCTCAACGGAGGCCGCAAGGCGGTGGACGAAGCGTGTGCGGCGCTCCGGCAGGCGTTCGGCGAGGCTGACTGAGACGCTTCCGGGCGTCAGCCGAAAAGGCGAGGTTCGAAGTCCAGCTCGTTGACGATGCTGGCGCTGTTGCCCGTTGCCCGGATGACGAACAGACCTCGCCGGTCCGCGTACTTCGTCACCGAAACGTCGCTCTTGAGGTAGGCCACCGCGCCGTAGATCCGCCGTTCCCGGTACTCCGGCGACCACTCCACGAATTGCGAGAGCTTGTCCAGGAACTCGGTGACGTCTTCCGATCTAAGCGTCGTCTTGACCTCGACAACAACGACTTCCGCGCCGTTCGCGGCGACGATGTCGATCTCGAAGTGCTCCCCGTTGCGGCGCCCCGTCATTCGCTGAAGGGTCCGTTCCACCTCGATTCCGCGTTGCTTCAGCAGGGGAACGAGGTCTCCCTCGACCAGGCTCTCCATCAACTTGCCCCACTGCGATGTGAACAGGCCTTCCGCCTTCTTGAGCCGCCGGTCGGTCTCCTCCATCTGGCGGGCGGTTTCCTTCTGGTACTCCCTGAGCTCGGCCATTTCGGCCCGGCCCTTTTCGAAGTCGGCCCGACTCTCCGCCATCAGATCGGACGTGCGCTGCAGGGTCGCCCAGACCTTCTCCGGCGTTGCCGGAGCGTTACCGCCCGCTGCGGTTGCACTCGTGCTGGTCATTCCTTCCTCTTTTCGGGCATCCTTCGGGGGAGGGCGCTCAGATTCGCAAGGGGCGGACCGGCGGCGCGGGTCGCTTCGCGCCTGACCGAACGGCCGTCATCGTAGCGCAACCCCAGCGAGGTACTGGGCGGTACTGGGCGGAAGACACCTGCTTGCCGCTTACGCTTTGCGAGGCGTTCGACCCCAAGGATAGGATGTGGCCCACAGCGCAGACGGAGGACCACAGATGAGCCTGACCCCGATCATCGCCACTCTGCTACTCCTGGCGTCGGCCGCCTCGGCCGACCAGGAAGCTGCCGTCCGGGGCGAGACGACCCTGGTCCGCATTGTCGCCGACCTCGAAACGGCGGGAGGCGCCGACTGGACCGGCGAGTGCCTGGAGGGCCGGTCGGACAGCCGATGGACCGCCCGCCTCGCCGATGGAAGCGTGATCAAGGGACGCTGCCAGAACGGCAAGCGCCACGGACGCTGGTCCGTCCGCCTGACCGACGGCAACAGGGTCATCGGCCGCTTCGCGGACGACAAAGTCCAGGGCAAGTGGCGGATCCGAGACCAACTCGGACACCTCCTCGAAGAAGCGACCTACAGCGACGGAGAACTCCAGGACGAACGGCGCGTCCCCCGCGATCCCTGGTCCAAGCGCGGAGCGCTCCCGCCTCCGCTGGGCGACGCACCGGGTCACAACTGACCCCGGGCAGGCCGCGACAGCTCGACGGGCGGAAGCGGCCGCGACGCACGAGGCGCCGGTAGCGGTTAGGCTCAATGATCGTGAGCGTCCCGGCTATGCGGCTGACTGATGCCGCCGATTCTCTCCGTACCGAACGAGAACTTGGCGCCGTAGCGGCGGAGTTGGCGAGCACGAGGGGGCCACTGGCAGTGAAGCTGCCCAAGCGCACGCTCGCGGAAGCACTCCGCGAGCAGATCCGGGCCGGCGGCGATCCTCTCGGCGAGGCTTTCTGCAGAATCCGGACCCCGCAGGAACGCCGAGACCAGGGAGCGACCTACACGCCACCCGCAATCGTCGAGCACATGCTCGAATGGACCGTGAGGCACAAGTCGCCTGCACGCATCGTCGATCCGGGCGCCGGATCGGGCCGCTTCATCCTGGCGGCGGCGCGCCGGTTTCCGGAAGCCGCGCTGGTCGCCGTCGAGACGGACCCGCTCGCGATCCTGATCCTCAGGGCCAACGCGGAAGTACTCGGTCTTTCGGGTCGGCTCACGATCGAAGAGACCGACTATCGCGACCTCTCCCTGCCTGCTATCGACGGAACGACTCTGTTCATCGGCAACCCGCCATACGTCCGACACCATCGCATCGACGCCGAATGGAAGAACTGGTTCGCCAACACCGCGGCCAACCACGGGCTGCGAGCGAGCAAGCTGGCCGGGCTCCATATTCACTTCTTCGTCAAGAGCCTGGAACTGGCCCACCCCGGCGACTACGGCGCCTACATCACCGCCGCGGAGTGGCTCGACGTGAACTACGGTTCGGTGCTTCGCCACGCGCTGGCCGACGGCTTGGGCGGTCTGGCTCTCCACCTGCTCTCGCCGACAGCCGCGCCCTTCCCCGACGCGCTGACCTCGGCCGCGATCACATGCTGGGAGGCAGGCCACCATGGCTCTTCCATCGCGGTGCGGACGATCGAAGGCCCCGATCAACTCGACGGGCTGCGGTCACGTCGCTCGGTGCCCTGGACCACGCTCAGAAGAGCGCATCGCTGGTCAACGATCATCAGGCCTTGCGAACGGAGGCGCGGCGGCGCAATCGAACTCGGTGAGATCTGCCGTGTTCACCGGGGCCAGGTCACTGGGAGCAACGCAGTCTGGGTCACCGGCAAGTACGACGGCGACCTGCCCTCGAATGTCCTCTTCCCGTCCATCACGCGAGCACGAGAGTTGTTCTCGGCCGGCGCCGCTCTTACTTCAGGCGAACATCTGCGCCAAGTCGTCGATCTGCCGCGTGACCTCGACAGCCTCAAGCCTTCGGCCCGCCACCTCGTCGACAGGTTCCTGCACTGGGCACAGGACCAGGGTGCTCACGAGAGCTACGTCGCTCGCCACCGTCGCCCCTGGTGGTCGGTGCGACTGCGAGAGCCGGCACCGATTCTCTGCACCTACATGGCGCGCCGTCCGCCGGGCTTCGCGCGGAATCTGTGCCGGGTCCGCCACATCAACGTCGCCCACGGCCTCTACCCCCGGCAGGAGCTTTCGGGCACCCAACTGACCCGTCTCACCGAATGGCTGAACCGCCACGTCGGCATCGACCAAGGACGCACCTACGCGGAAGGCCTGACGAAGTTCGAGCCCAAAGAAGTGGAGCGGATTCTGATTCCGAGGCTGGAAGACCTCGGATGATCGAACCGCGGCGGTGGACCCTCGCCGAACTCGAACGGGATGCCGAACAGGCCAAGTCGATCTTCCGCGAAGAGCGGCTCAAGGAATCGCTGAGCCAATACACGGAGTTCTTCGAACAGTTCTCAACCGTCTTCCGCGACCTGGTCGACCGCCTACCCGCCCTTGCCCGTGCTGAACACTCGGCACAGACGCTCGTCGACATCCTTAGCGAGGACGAGGCCCGCACTGCCCTTCGCTATCTCACCGCACCGCCGGTGTCCGACGACGACCTGAAGACCCTCGCCAAGACCACGCTCTCAGCCACCGCCCTACGAAGCACGCCCGAAAACGCCCGTAGCGTCGCCGAACTCGTCCTTCGCCTCATCGATCCTCACCGCTTTCCCTGGATCGCCGAGAGTCGAACACCGACCAGTGACGAAGTCGAGCGCGCCGTTGTCGCCTCCGCGGCGCTGGTGGCGGCCCAGAAAGTGTCCACCGTCCGCCGGAGCGCCAGCAAGCGCCAGGAGGACGCCGTCAAGGACGTACTCCGCTCCTGCCGCTTCACCGAGGAGACCGCCCGGCCCGACATCAAGACCCTCGTGGACGCCCCCGAACCCAGCCACTTTCGAGGCGAGAGCAAACTCGGCCGAACCAAGGCCGACATAGTCGCCCGCCTCCCAGATCAGCGACTGCTGGCAGTCGAGTGCAAGGTGTCGAACAGTGCCGTCAACTCGTACAAGCGCGTGAACCATGAGGCCGTCGGCAAGGCACGATCGTGGCTGTCCGACTTCGGAAGACGCCAGATCGTCCCAGCGGCAGTTCTCAGCGGCGTGTTCAAGCCCGCGAACCTGGAGACGGCGCAAGACGAAGGACTCGCGCTCCTCTGGGCGTTCCGGCTTGCCGACCTGGCAACCTTCGTTCAGGCCACCGGCGGCCACCGGCGGCCACCGCTCTAGCCGCCCCTTGAAGGAGGATCGGCGATGAGTGACGAGGCGGCCGGCAACCGGCGGGAGCCGCCTGCGTGACGGCGGACGGATTGATCTTCGGTCGTGGTTACTCCACGTATCTGAATCGTCGCAACTACTTCATGCTGGCCATGCAGTACCGGCGGGCCGGAGACGCCCTAGCGAAGCAGTGCGTGGAGCATCACGATGATTTCATCGTGCCGCCGCTTCTAATGTGCTACAGGCACAGCCTGGAACTGTACTTGAAGTCATGCATCCGAGGAGCCAAGCGCTCCTTGGAGAAGAACAAGGAACACAGCTTGGACTTACTCTGGAAAGAGGTGCAGGAGCTGCTAATTGACGCGGGCGAAGAGAACTCTGTTGGCCTCGTGAACGCAGCTATTCACGAACTGGACAAGGTAGACCCAAATGGGACTTCCTTTCGCTATCCAGATGATGCTGCGGGCGAGCCTTTCGGCGAACACGCTTATGCCCAAATAGGAACGCTCCCCATCCTTATGGAGCAGGTGGAACTGGAACTCGGCGGAGTAGCGGACTTCTTCAGCGGAGGAGACAACAGATGGAGCTAGAGAGCTAGCAGCCCGTGGTGGAAGTCGGTTCGGCGCGGTTGCGATAGAATGCAGTCATGGCTATGGGCAAGACGGATCGCAGTGGTAGTCAGGAGCCGCTTTGGGTGGCGGGAGCGGATCTTCCTCGAAGCGCTGGTCACCCGTTCTATGAGCGGTTGAACGGCATTCTGGAAGCCGGCGGTTTCGACGAGTTGGTGGAGTCGGCGTGCGCGCAGTTCTATGCGGAGCGGATGGGCCGTCCGAGTCTTTGTCCGGGCCGGTACTTTCGTCTGCTGCTGGTGGGTTACTTCGAGGGTCTGGACTCGGAGCGCGGGATCGCGTGGCGTGCTCAGGACTCTCTGAGCATTCGTCGGTTCCTGGGGTTGGGCGTGACCGAGTCGGCGCCGGATCATTCGACCATTTCGCGTACGCGTCGGCTGGTCGACGTGGAGACTCACAGCAGAGTGTTCTCGTGGGTGCTTGGTCGTCTGGCGGAGTCGGGTCTGGTGTCGGGCAAGACGGTGGGCATGGACGCGACGACTCTGGAGGCGAACGCGGCGTTGCGGAGCATCGTGCGTCTTGACAGTGGGGAGGACTACGACGAGTTCGTGCGGGGTTTGGCGGAGGCGTCGGGCGTGGAGACGCCGACGCGGACCGAGTTGGTCGGTTTCGACCGCAAGCGCAAGAAGAAGCTGTCGAACGCGGAGTGGGCGAATCCGCACGACCCGGACGCGGAGATCACGAAGATGAAGGACGGCCGCACGCACTTCGCGTACAAGGCGGAGCAGGCGGTGGACCTTTTGTCCGGGACGATCCTGGGAGTGACGATTCAGGGCGGATCGAAGGGGGACACGGAGTCGTTCGGCGAGACGCTGGAGGAGACCTTCGAGCAGGTGGAATCGGCGATCGGGGACGATGCCGCGATCCAGGAGATCGTTGCCGACAAGGGCTACCACAGCAACGCCGTTCTCGCCTCCATCGACGAGTTGGGCCTTCGCAGCTACATCGCGGAGCCGGACCGTGGTCGTCGTCGTTGGAAGGGCAAGAAGGACCTGCAGGCCATCGTGTACGCGAACCGTCGGCGGATCCGGGGGAATCGGGGCAAGCGGATGCAGCGCCAGCGAGGGGAACGGCTTGAACGGCCTTTCGCTCACCAGTACGAGACCGGCGGCATGCGGCGGCTGCACCTGCGCGGTCGCTCGAACGTCCTCAAGCGCGTCTACATTCATGCCTGCGGCTGCAACCTCGGGCTCCTGATGCGCGAGCTTGTGGGAGTCGGCACGCCGCGGAGCCTCCAGGGCCGCGCTTCGGCAGCCCGCAACGCCCTCGCCGGTCAACATGGAGGGGTCTGGCCGCGACTCGTCGCGCTATACCGGCGGATCTTCCTGAGCCGGCCCGCAAACCCGATCCACTTGCTATCCAACATCTACCGCCGCCGCTGGTCCCCTGCAGAACCACACGTCTGACTGGTCCGCCTCCTCGGGCCACGAAGCCACTTCTGCCACGGGCTGCTAGGGTCGCTACGCGGCCACGATGCTCCAGATGTAGCTCGTGCGATGAACACGCACGTAGGCGTCACAAGGCGTCGCTACACCGCCGGAAGCAGCCGGCTGACGCGGTAGCCGTCGGGGTCCTTCTCGAAGCCGCAGGCGTCGAGGGTAGGAGCCCACGAGGACTCAGCGGCCGGTCCGCCGTCGATCCGCAGCAGGCGTAGCGACCTGCGTCTGCGGCGGCCGGCGAGGTCGCGCAGCGCGGCCCAGGCCTCCTTGGGGGCCGGGTCGCCGCCGAGCGCGGCGAAGGTCCAGACGCCCTGGCCGCCGGCTTCGAGATACAGGCAGGGCGAGCCGGCACGCAGCACGAGCCAGGCTCGGGGAAGGCGGCGAGGACCGGCTCGGCCCGGATCAGCCTCGCTCCCGAGCTGAGGCCACGGCATCACGGCGCCCCAGGGATTGGCCGGGTCGACCGCCGGCAGGACCTGGATCGGCCCGCGATTCCCCGGCGCCGTTCGCTCGCGCCGCAGACGCTCGACCCCGACGGGCAGCGCGAACTGGCGGCCGGCCAGACCGTGGACGAAGTAGCCGCGGCGCAGATAGCCGACCTCCTCCATCTCGCGCAGCACCGGGTAGAGCGCCTCGAACCCGCCGGGCACGTTCTCGGCGCGAGCCGTTTCGGCCGCGACGACGCCGTAGCGGTCGAGCAGCATGGTGGCGGTGGCGTGGGCCCACTCCGTGTCGCTGACCGGTTCGCCCGGCGCGGCCAAGCCGGCGACCAGAGACCAACGGCCGCCGGCCAGGGTCGCGGCGCGGCCCCGCCGGGGTGAGAACGGTCTCGCGCTCGCGCCCGGTGACCGCCCGCCGCGCCAGCCCCGGGGCAGGCCGCGCGGGCGGCGTTCGGCCGCGGGGCGCCGGCTCTTGCCCAGCGATTCGAGCGGCAGGAAGGTGTCGTTCGTTATCCGGCCGGCCCAGACGAGGTCCCAGATCGCCGCCTCGACCTCCGTCTCGCCCCAGTCTCCGGCACCGACCACGCCGCGTACAAGGTCGAAGGTGAAGCAGGCGCCGTGCGTCTCGAGTCGCTGCAGCACCGCTTGGTGCAGTCCTTCCGTCCAGCGCGCCTCCGGACCGTCGCCGGTCCCTCCCCCGGTGGCGTCCGCCGTTTCGGTCGCCGGCTCGGCGCCACCGCGCACCAGCAACCCGAACCGATCGCGCCCGTAGACGGCCACCCTGCCGTCCCGCGGTCCGAGCCGCCCGCGGCCCACCCACAGAAGCTCGCCCGCCGTCGCCAAGAGGTCGAGCATCTCGACCCGGAAGTCCGGCACCCGGGCCGGCAGGATGTGGTCGACCAAGGTTCGCCAGGACAGCGGCAGACCTTCGAGTTGAGCGATCGTTCCTTCGAGTCGCCCGAGCGTGCGGTCCGAAACCGTGGAAGCCCCCGTGGACGGCCGCGTACGGCCGCGCGGCGCCGGCGGGCTCGCCGCGGCGACTCCCTCGCCGGTGCCCTGCCAGCGACCGAGGAAACGCGCCAGGGCCGGGCCGTCGACCGGCGCCGCCTCCCGGCGCAGCTTGGCCAGAGTGCGGCGCTTGATCTGCCGCAGGGTCTCCCGGTCGCACCATTCGAAGCCGTCCCGGCCGGACCGGAACTCGCCGCGGACGAGCGAGCCGGCGTCTTCGAGCGCGCCGAGCAACGGCTCGACCGCACCCTGAGGCAGACCGAAGCGGCCGGCGGCGTCGGCGCTCGCGAACGGTCCCCGGCTGCGCGCAAAGCGCCGAACCAGGGCCTCGAGCGGCGCCGGCCGAGCCGCCAGCAGATCGGCCGGCAAGCCGTGTGGCAGAACCGCGCCGAGGGCGTCGCGGTAGAGCGCCGCGTCCTCCGTCGCCACCCAGATCCGCTGCCCGCCGTCGCCGAACTCAACCTCGACCGCACGCTTCTGGCGTTCCAGTTCCGCCAGCCAGTCGCCGGCGTCGCCCGGCGCCCGCTCGTCCACCGCGTCCCGGGTCAGACCGCCGGTGCGCCGCAGCAGGTCGTAGAGATCGTCCTCGTGCCGCGGCCCCCGGTCCGTCGCCAGCCCCTGCAACTCGCCGTCCACGGCCTGGATCACGTCCTCATCGAGCAGTTCCTTGAGGCTCGACGTGCCGAGCAGCTCGCGCAGCAGTTCCCGGTCGAGCGTCAGCGCTTGCGCGCGCCGCTCCGCCGCCGGCGCATCGTTGTCGTAGAGGAACCTCTCCTCGTAGGCGAACACCAGGGAGCGGGCAAAGGGCGACGGCGCCGGGGTCTCCACGTCGTCGATCCGCACTTCCCCGTTCTCGATCTGCCTCATCAGGTCCACGAGGCCGGACAGGTCGAAGAGATCGCTCATGCACTCGCGGTAGGTCTCGAGCAGCACCGGGAAGTCCGGGTAACGGCGAACGACGGAGAGCAGGTTCTTCGAGCGCTGACGCTGCTGCCACAGCGGCGTTCGCTTACCCGGCCGGTTGCGCGGCAGGAGCAGGGCGCGGGCGGCGTTCTCGCGGAACCGGCTCGCGAACATCGGCGAAGCGGCGACCTGTTCGACGACCAGGTCCTCGACCTCCTCGGGATCGAGCAGGAACTGGCGCGCCGGGGGCAGATCGCCCATGTCGGCGAAGCGGAGCGCCAGCCCATCGTCCGTCCACAGGGTCTGCACCTCGAAGCCGTAGCGCTCGCCGATCCGGCGCTCCAGCGCCATCGCCCACGGCGCGTGGATGCGGGCGCCGAAGGGCGTGAGGATGCACACCCTCCAGTCGCCGATCTCGTCCCGGAACCGCTCGATCGTCACCGCCCGGTCGGTCGGCAGGGTGCCGGTGTGGTCCCGCTGCTCCTCGACGTAGGCGTAGAGGTTCGCCGCGGCGTAAGGGTCGAGCGGAGCCTCTTCGGCCAGGAAGCGGCGCGCGTCGTCCGCGTCCCGGCGGCCGAGTTCGCGCAGGAACGCACCCAGCGCCCGGCCCAGTTCCACCGGCCGGCCCGGACCGTCGCCGTGCCAGAAGGGCATCCGTCCCGGTTCGCCCGGAGCGGGCCGCACGATGACGCGGTCGCGGGTGATCTCGGTCACCCGCCAGGCCGAGGCGCCGAGCAGGAACGTGTCCCCGGCACGGGACTCGTAAACCATCTCCTCGTCCAGCTCGCCGAGTCGCGGCCCGTCGGGCCCGAGGTGGACCGTGAACATGCCGCGGTCGGGAATCGTGCCGGCGTTCATCCGCACGAGCAGGGCGGCCCCGCGCCGGGCCGTCAACACGCCGCGTCCGCGATCCCAGGACAGGCGCGGCCGCAGGTCGGCGAACTCCTCCGACGGATAGCGGCCGACCAGCATGTCGAGCACCGCGGTGAGCACGCCGCGGGTCAGGCCGTGGTACGGGCGGGCCCGCCGCGCCACGGCCAGGAGATCGTCGACACTCCGCTCCCGGTCGCAGCACATCGCGACGACCTGCTGCGCCAGCACGTCGAGCGGGTTTTCGGGCATCCGCATCGACTCGATCGCACCGCGCTGCATCTGCATCGCCGTCACGGCGCACTCCAGCAGGTCGCCGCGGAACTTGGGGAAGATCAGGCCGCGGCTGCGCTCGCCGACCGCATGACCGGCGCGGCCCACGCGCTGCAGACCTCGCGCGGTCGAGCCGGGCGCCTCGACCAGCAGCACCTGGTCGACCGCGCCCATGTCGATCCCCAGCTCGAGTGAGCTCGTGGCGACGATGCAGCGCAGGCGACCGGCCTTGAGAGACTCCTCGATCTCCCGCCGCTGGTCGTGGGAGATGCTGCCGTGGTGTGCGCGGGCCAGCGGCTCCATCCCTGCGCCCGATGACGGGCGCAGGGACTGGTTCGCGGTTGACGCGGGGACGCGCCAACCGGGTTCCGGGGCGCTCGTGTCGCAGGACCGGTCGTCCAGGGCCGCCAGGTCGTTCAGGCGCTGCGCGAGGCGCTCGCAGAGGGAGCGGCTGTTGACGAACACGATCGTCGACCGGTGGCGCCTGACCGCATCCAGGATCCTCGGGAAGATCGATGGCCACAGGCCGGACGTCTCAAAGCCGCGCGGCGGATCCTCTCCGTCCGCAAGCGCTTCCGCCGCCGGCGGCGCTTCCATGTCCGGCACCGGCACCACCACCTGCAGATCGATGTTCGGCGGCGCCGATGCGTCCACGACCTCCACCGGCCGGTCGCCGCCGAGGAACTCAGCGGCCAGGTCCATCGGCCGCACGGTGGCCGAGAGGCCGATCCGTTGCGGCTCATCGCCCGTCAGCTCGGCCAACCGCTCGAGCGACAGGGCCAGGTGAGCGCCGCGCTTGGTCGCCACCATGGTGTGGACCTCGTCGACGATCACGGTCTCGACCGTGCGCAGGTTCGCCGCCGCCTGCGACCCGAGAATGAGGAACAGCGACTCGGGTGTCGTGACCAGGATCTCGCCGGGACGCCGAAGCTGACGGCGTCGCTCCTGGGGCGTCGTGTCCCCGGTGCGGACATCGACGGTCACGGGCCGCACCCGAACGCCTGATTTGCGAGCGCTGCGACGCACGCCGACCAGCGGCGCCTCCAGGTTTCGGTCGATGTCGTAGACCAGGGCCTTCAGCGGCGAGACGTAGAGGACGCGGACGCCCGGCTCACGCGTGACGCCCTCTGCACACGTCTCCGGCCGATCGAAGCTCAGGCGATCGATCGCCCACAGGAACGCCGCCAGCGTCTTGCCGCTGCCGGTCGGCGCCACCAGCAGGGCATTGCGACCGCGGGTCAGCACTGGCCAGCCGAGTTCCTGCACCCGGGTCGGCGCCGGGAAGGAGTCGCCGAACCACCGGCGCACGGGCTGGGAGAACGAGTCCATGGGGCATCCTACGCACGGCACCGTCCGGGCCCGCCAGATCCTGGCTGTTACTCTCGACCGCCCGTCTGAAGACCCGAACGACCGACCGTCGAGACTCCAAGCGTTGGCGCACCACGACCACAGGAAGCACGGCAAGACGTGGTGGCTCGACAAGAAGCGGAACGTCGCCAAGGTCTTCTACATCCTGATCGGGGTCGATGCCCTGTGGTTGCTGGCGGACTTCATCCACCACAAGCACTCGGAGTGGAGCGCTCTGGAGGGTCGGCTCCACGAGTTCGACGCCTGGGTCGGCTTCTTCCCGCTCTACGGCTTCGTCGGCGCCTTCCTCCTGGTGCTGGCGGCCAAGCAGATGCGCCGGGTACTGATGCGCCCGGAGGACTACTACGAGCGCCCGGGCAGCGCCAAGGACTCCTGATCGCCGATGCTCGAGTTCCTGCTGTCACCGCCCCTGCTGCTGATTACAGGCAGTCTGGCTCTGGCCGCGGCGCCACGCTCGGTCATGCCCCAGACGGTTCGACGGGCCCTGTTGCTGGCGCTGCCGGTCTATTCGCTGTGGCGGTTCTGGGGCCTCGAACTCGGCAGCTACGCCCAGTTCGATCTCTTCGGGCAGACCCTCACACTGATGCGGGTCGACAAGCTGAGCCGCGTCTTCGCCGTCATCTTCCATCTCGCGGCATTCATCGGCACTATCTACTCGCTCTACGTCAAGGACAACTTCCAGCCGCTGGTCGGGGTGTTCTATGCCGGATCGGCCCTTGGCGTGGTCCTGGCCGGCGACCTCTGGACCCTGTTCCTGTTCTGGGAGGTCGCGGCGGTGTCGTCGGCGCTCCTGGTCTGGGTTCGCCGCGACGGCCGGGCGCTCGCGGCGGGCCTGCGCTATCTCGGCATGCAGATGGTCTCGGGGGTCCTGCTGCTGGCAGGAATCGTCCTGCTGCGCCACGACCTGGGCGCGGCGCCCGGCTGGTCCGAGTTCCGCAATCTCACGGGCTTGCTCGAGGATGGCGGCATCGGCTTCGCCAACCTGGCGCCGACCCTGATTCTCCTCGCCTTCGGCCTCAAGGCGGCCTTCCCGCTGCTCCACAGTTGGCTGATCGACGCCTACCCCGAGTCGACGCCGGCCGGGGGTGTGTTCCTGTCGGCCTTCACGACCAAGTTCGCGATCTACGCTCTGGCGCGCGCCTTCCCGGGCCAGTCCGAACTGATCTGGATCGGGGCGGTGATGACCGCGTTCCCGATCTTCTTCGCCGTGATCGAGAACGACCTGCGCCGGGTGCTCGCCTACAGCATGACGAACCAGCTCGGCTTCATGGTCGTCGGCATCGGCATCGGCACGGAGCTGGCGATCAACGGCGCCGTCGCCCACGCCTTCGCCGACATCCTGTTCAAGGGGCTGCTGTTCATGGCCATGGGCGCGGTCCTCTACCGGGTCGGCCACGTCAACGGGTCGGACCTCGGCGGCCTCTACAAGTCGATGCCGATCACGACCGGACTCTGCATCATCGGCGCCGCCTCCATCTCGGCCTTCCCGCTGTTCTCCGCCTTCGCCACCAAGTCCCTCATCATGAGCGCCGCGTCCCACGAGGGGTATCTGGCGCTATGGCTGGTGCTGCTCTTCGCCTCCGCCGGCGTCTTCCACCACGCCGGCATCAAGATCCCGTTCTTCGCCTTCTTTCACCACGACGCAGGACACCGCTGCAAGGAGGCGCCGAGGTCCATGCTCATCGCGATGGTGCTGGCGGCCGCGGCGAGCATGACCATCGGCCTCTTCCCGCAACTGCTCTACGGGCTCCTGCCCTACGCGGTCGACTACGCGCCGTACACCTGGACACACGTCATCACCCAGAGCCAACTCCTGTTCTTCTCGGCCCTCGCCTTCGCCACCCTGATGCGCACCGGCCTCTACCCGCCTGAACTGCGCTCCGTGAACCTCGACGCCGACTGGTTCTACCGCCGCGTCGGCTACCGTCTCTGGGAGAGCGCGGCCACGGCGTTCGTCGCGCTGCACCGCGCCGGCTACTCGGCGGCGGGGCGTCTCGCCGCCACCGCTCTGGCAGTAGCGCAGCGTCACCTGGGTCCGCAGGGCCTGCTCGGCCGCTCCTGGCTGACCGCGTCGATGACGCTGTGGGTGGCTCTGCTGCTCGCGGCGTACCTGGTCGTCTTCTACTGGCGCCTGGGCTAGCACCAAGTCAAGGACTACAGCCAGCGCCGCGCCCTTCCTCCGTTCTGCGCGCCAGACATGCTGACGGGCCTGCCGCATCAGCCAAGAAGACAAGCTCGCCACGGCTCACGAACCACTCGTCGTGATGCTCTGCGCGAGAAGCACACGCTCACGTGAAATCCGCCGTCCAGACGTGCGGAACAGTGCTAGCCTCCGCCGCAGCACGATGGCTAAGAGGACCGCGTTCGACGTCTTCTGCGGCTGTGGCGGCCTGACCCTCGGACTGAGGCAAGCGGGCTTCCGGGTGGTCGGAGCCGTCGATATTGACCGCTTGTCACTCGCGACGTACGAGTTGAACCACGCAGGCGTCGCCACGTGGCGCTTGGACGTCAGGGACCTCGACACGCAGGCCATACATGACCGCCTGAGGCTCGACAAGGGGCAACTCGACCTTCTGGCCGGATGCCCTCCGTGTCAAGGCTTCTCGACATTGCGGACGCTGAACGGGGGTCGCGAAGTGAGTGACGACAGAAACGACCTGGTCTTCGAGTTCCTTCGCTTGGTACGCGAGCTTGAGCCGAAGACGGTCATGTTGGAGAACGTGCCCGGACTCGGGACAGACAGGAGGATCACTCAGTTCGAGGACGGGCTGTCGGATTTGGGCTACAGCCATGCTAGGCGCGTCCTCAACACAGCGGACTATGGCGTCCCTCAGAAGCGACGCCGACTGATACTCCTTGCCTCTCGTCGAGGGGCCATCGACTTCGCTAAGCCCTTGCGTGACCGCGTGTCCGTCCGGTCAGCGATCGGCGGCCTGCCTCCCGCCGGCGAGAGCGGTGACCGCCTCCATGACCTGCCCGAGCGCCGTACCGCCCGGGTTCGCCAGCTGATCCGAAAGATCCCGAAGGACGGGGGAGGACGACTCGATCTCGACCCCAAGGATCAACTCCCGTGCCATCGCCAATTCACCGGCTTCAAGGACGTCTACGGCCGGATGGCCTGGGACTCGCCGGCACCGACCATAACGAGCGGCTGCCACAACCCCTCCAAGGGACGTTTCCTACATCCCACCGAGAACAGGGCAATCACGCTCCGCGAAGCCGCCCTCCTTCAGGGCTTTCCCGCTTCCTATCGCTTCCCGCCCAACGGCGGGAAACTGGCGCTCGCCGCCATGATCGGAAACGCTCTACCGCCGGCATTCGTCTGCAGCCACGCGCTCAAAGTGGTCGCGCACCTCTCCCTCGACTAGGAGCTGGAAGTTGACAACGTCCGCACCACCGGGGGAGACGGCCCTGACCTTCTACCTGAAGGTGCTAGGGAGAACCCTTGAGCACCTCGGAGTCCAAACGTACAAGCGCCGCGATACTGCTATCGCAGAGCTGGTTGCGAATTGTTGGGACGCAGGTGCGGAGAACGTCACTATCACGGTTCCCGAAGAAAGCGACTACGACCGAGTGACGAGCCGCATCAAATACGGGACGACGGTTCTGGGATGGACGCGGATGAGATCCAAACAGCCTATCTAGTAATCGGTAGAGACCGCCGCAAATCCGGCTCGGAGACCTTCAAGGCCCGCAAAATAATGGGGCGAAAGGGCATTGGAAAGCTGGCAGGTTTCGGCATCGCGTCACGAATGGTGATTACAACGTGGCGTAGCGACACTGCCACCAAGTTCACTTTGAACGCAGACGACCTAAAGAAGCCGGACGGCGAAGTCGGTGACGTACCCATCGCCGGCACCGTTTGTGGGCCGCCCGTAAACTCTGGAATGCATGGCACCGAAGTCGTTCTGGAGACGCTCAAGCATGTGACGGCACTCGAAGTGAACGCCCTCCGCGAAGCCCTCGCGAGGCGCTTCAGCCGAACCACACGAGGTGAGATGCGGATCACCGTCAATGACGTCCCCATTCAGGAGCCGGAGCTGGAGATAACCGACCGATTCCCCGAAGAGCAAGGGGCGTTCTACGAAGAAGATGTTCACACGGCCGATGGTGGAAAGGGGCAGATTCGCTACCAGTACGGCTTCGCTAGGACGCCGATTCGCTCCCGCGAGTTACGCGGCTTCACCATCTATGTGCATGGCAAGACCGCACAGGCCCCTCCGTTCTTCTTCGATGTGGAGGCCACCGCCACCGGCCAACACGGCACGAAGTACGTCACGGGCACGATTGACGCAGACTTTCTCGATGACGGTGCGGTAGACCTAATCTCGACGGACCGGCAGGTGATCGACTGGGAGGCTGACGAAGTTCAACCCTTCAGGGAGTGGGGGGATCAACTGAGCCGTCGCGTTCTCCGAGAGTGGAGAGACCGTAAGGAAAAGCGGATTGAGGCTTGGATTCTCGAGGAAGAAGGCATCCGTGCTCGCATCGAAGTGCTGGATCGCCCGTCTCAGAATCAGGTCAAGGGGTTCCTGCGAACACTCGGCCGAGTCGAGGGAGAGAGCGAGGAGAGCGTGCGATCCCTAGCCGATTCGCTAGTGCATGCGTACGAGTTCCGGCAGTTCTATGACGTGGTTCAGGACATCGAGACAGTTCAGGATAACCCCGAGTCACTGCGAGTGCTGCTAGCACACCTGCGAGACTGGCAAGTTCTTGAGAGCCGCGCAATTCTTGAGGTCATTCGCGGACGCCTTCAGATCGTGGACAAGTTCCACGACATGATCGCGAGCGACGCACCAGAAACCGCACCGCGTGTCGGGGCTGACAACATCCATGACCTCCTGGCTGGCTACCCTTGGCTACTCAATCCGGAATGGCAGGTTCTTGCGGAGGAAAAGGCGATTTCAACCCAGCTCCGGGAGTGGTTGTACGAGGACGTAGAGGATGAGGATCGTCGCCTTCGCTACGACTTCATGGCACTTGGTGACGAGCGCCGGCTAGTGGTGGTGGAGATAAAGCGGTCCGGCCATCCAGTTGAACTGCCCGAATTGCACCGCCTAGAGACCTACAAGGAGCGACTGGACCGCGCGCATGAGCGGGACCTCTTCATGGTCATGGTCTGCGGTGGCAACCTCAACGTCTCTAAGGACGTCGAAGAGAACTGGAAGAGCAGGAGAGACGGCGAAGTGCTCCAGTGGAGCAAGGTCTGCGATCGAGCCAGAGCACACTACGAGCACTACCGTGTGCTTTTGGAGAAGCACGTCAACGACCCGTCGTTTGCGCGCAAGACACAGGAGGTTCTGCAGACTCGACGCGTATTGGAAAGCGGGACCGCCTACAGAGGCCAAGCCGACCGGGCTCAAGGACTCGGCCCGCAGGACACTACCGCGGAAGACCGCAGCTAGGGCGGGATGGGCGGCTTTGACTCCACTCGCAGAGGCCGCAATACCGCAGCACGGAGCGCCTCCTTGGACCACTTGACGGCAGCAGAGCGGTCAGCCTTGATGGGCAGAGTTCGCGGAAAGGACACGTCGCCGGAGAGGGTGGTTCGTCGCCTCGCCCATGCCATGGGCTACAGGTTCCGCCTGCATCGGCGCGATCTTCCGGGCTGTCCTGATCTCGTCTTCCCCTCAAGGCGGAAGGCGATACTTGTGCAGGCTCTTCAGGGTTGATGGTGGAGATGCCGTAGTCTGGTTGGATGCGTGACACAGACTTGTACGGTCGGATTCTGGGTATCGAGAGTCCATGGGAAGTGAGCGGCGTCGAGCTGCGGCTCGAGTCGGGCGAGGTGGAGGTTTTGGTGGTTCGTGGGTGCGGGGAGTCGTTGAGTTGCCCGGAGTGCGGGCGGGCGGCAAGGCGTCACGACTCACGTCGTCGGAGTTGGCGTCATCTGCCGACGTGCCAACTAGACCGAGGGTACGATCCGGCCCACGTCAACATCAGCTTCCCTAATGCTCAACGGTTGCCCATGAGATGGACCTAATGTAAGATCCCGCTCTTACGATGCAAGGGCTCAGGATCTTCTGCGATGTCGCCGATCTGCGCAGCTTCAGCCGTGCGGCCGAGCTTCACGGCATCACCCAGTCGGCGGTCAGTCAGCGCATCCATCACCTCGAAGAACGGCTCGGCACGAAGCTGCTCGATCGCTCGAAGCGCCCGTTCGTGCTCACGCCGGCCGGCGATCTCGTGTCCCGCGAAGGGCGCGAGCTGGTGGCCCGCTACGACTCGCTGGCCCGTAGCGTCGCGCGCCTCGACCCCGACCGGGGCGGGTCCGTCCGCGTCCACGCGATCTATTCCGCGGGGATCGCGTTGCTGAACCAGTTGCGCACCGAGTTCCAGCGCCGGCGGCCCGAGCTGGAGGTCCAGATCGAGTACGAACCGCCCGCCGCGGTCGCCGAATCCGTGCGGACCGGCCGCTGCGACTTCGGCATCGTCTCCTACCCGGAGCAGTGGCCGGGCCTGCAGTCGCGGCCGCTGCGCGAGGAGCCGATGTGCCTTGCCTGCGGGGCGCATCACGAACTGGCGAGCGAAGAGAGCGTCCGGGCAGCCGACCTCGACAGCCGGGAGTTGATCCACTTCACGCACGAACTCCCCGCGGCACGTCACATCCGGAGCTACCTGGTCGAGAACGGGGCCGACGCGGTGTTCGCCCAGCGCCTCGACAACATCGACACGTTCAAGAGCATGCTCCAGGCGACCGAATACGCGGCGATCCTGCCGCTACGGACGTTTCTCGCCGAGGTCCGGGCCGGGCTGCTCGCCGCCGTGCCGCTCGAACCGTCGCTCGAGCGGCCGATGGGCATCGTCTACGCCCGGCGCAGGCTGCGGGCGGCCGCCCGGGACTTCGCCGCCTTCCTGGTCGAGAACGCCGGGCCGCTGACCGCCGACGCCGAGCGAAGCGTCCAGCGCGGAGAAGCGGCATGAAGCTCCGCCCCGGCAAGACAGGTCTCTACGATCCGGCATACGAACACGACGCCTGCGGCGTCGGTTTCATCGCCCATGTTCATGGCGAGCGCAGCCACCGGCTGATCGAGCAGGCGGCGCACATGCTGACCCAGATGGACCATCGCGGCGCCTGCGGCTGCGAGCCGAACACCGGCGACGGCGCCGGCATGCTGACGGCGCTGCCCCACGCCCTGCTCCGGCGGGTGGCCGCCGACGACCTTGGGTCCAAGCTCGGACCGCCCGGCACCTTCGCCGCCGGTCTCTTCTTCCTGCCCCAGGACGACGGCGAGCGCGCCCTGTGCCGGCAGACGGTCGAGGAGATCGTCGCCTCACGCGGACAGCGGCTGATCGGCTGGCGCCGGATGCCGACGCGGCCCGAGGTCGCGAACATCGGCGCCACCGCCATCGACTCGATGCCGGTCATTGAGCAGCTCTTCGTCGGCGCCGGTCCGGCGCTCGATCAGGACGCCTTCGAGCGCGAGCTGTACCTGATCCGCAAGCAGGCGACGACGCGGCTGCGCGGCAGCGACGCCCTTACGCAGGCGCAGATGTTCTACGTCTGCTCGCTGTCGACCAGGGTGATGATCTACAAGGGCATGCTGACCTCGGGCCAGCTCGTGCCGTTCTTCCCGGACCTCGCCGAGCCGGACTATGAATCGCACCTGGCGATGGTCCACTCACGCTTCGCCACCAACACTTTCCCCTCGTGGGATCGTGCCCAGCCGAACCGCTTCATGAGCCACAACGGCGAGATCAACACGCTGCGCGGCAACATGAACTGGATGCACGCCCGCGAGGGCGTCCTGCAGAGCGAGTTGTTCGGCGACGATCTGCCGCTTGCCTTCCCGGTCGTCGAGCCCGACTGCTCCGACTCCGGCAGCTTCGACAACGTGCTCGAGTTCCTGCTGCTCACCGGCCGCACCCTCCAGGAGGCGGTCATGATGATGATCCCGGAGGCGTGGCAGAACGACCCGCAAATGGACGCCTCGAAGAAGGCGTTCTACGACTACCACTCCTGCCTGATGGAGCCCTGGGACGGGCCGGCGTCGATCGTCTTCACCGACGGCCGCTACATCGGCGCGGTCCTCGACCGCAACGGTCTGCGTCCCAGCCGCTACTACGTCACCGACGATGATCTGGTCATCATGGCCTCCGAGGCCGGCGTCGTCCCCGTCGAGCCCGAACGCGTGCTCCGCAAGGGGCGGCTGAAGCCGGGGCGGATGTTCCTGGTCGACTTCGACCGCGGCCGCATCGTCGCCGACGAGGAACTGAAGAGCAGCATCGCTCGCCAACGCCCCTACGCCGAGTGGCTCGAACGACGCACGGACCTGGCAGACCTCGTCGAGGCGGCTCGGAACAACGGCAGCGCTCACAAGACGCAGGCCACGATGGGCGGCGACGACCTGACCCGCAGCCTGCAGGCGTTCGGCTACACCGCCGAGACCCTCCGCTTCATGCTCCGTCCCCTGATCGAGGAACTGCGCGATCCGGTCGGCTCGATGGGCAACGATGCCGCGCTCGCCGTCCTCTCCGACCAGGACCGTCCGGTCTACGACTTCTTCAAGCAGCTCTTCGCCCAGGTGACAAACCCGGCGATCGACTCCATTCGCGAAGAGGTCGTCATGTCGCTCGAGTGCACGATCGGCCCCGAGCGCAACCTGCTCGAGACGACGGCGGAGCACTGCCAGCGGGTCCGCCTTCCCCATCCGATCCTGAGCAACCGGGAGTTCGCGGCCCTGGCCGGCGCCGAGCAGGCCGGCTTCTCCTGCCGCACGCTCGACGCCACCTGGCCGCGCGACGAGGGCGCCGCCGGCCTCGGCAACGCGCTCGACCGGCTGTGCCGGGAAGCGGAGCAGGCGGTCGACGACGGCTGCAGCTTCGTCGCCCTGTCCGACCGCGCGGCCGGCCCCGACCGGGTCCCCGTACCGACCCTGCTCGCGTGCGGCGCCGTCCACCATCACCTGCTGCGCACGATCAAACGCACCCGCGTCGCCCTCCTGCTCGAGACCGGCGAGGCGCGCGAGGTCCACCACCACTGCCTGCTGGTCGGCTACGGCGCGGACGCGATCAACCCCTACCTGACCTTCGAGGCGCTGTGGCAGGCGCGCCGCCAGGGGCGGCTGCCCGCGGCCGGCGACGACCAGGCGGTCGTCGAGCGGTACCGCAAGGGGGTCAAGAAGGGGATGCTCAAGGTGATGGCCAAGATGGGCATCTCGACCCTGCAGAGCTACAAGGGCGCACAGATCTTCGAGGCCGTCGGCCTGTCGAGCGAGGTCATCGACCGCTGCTTCGTCGGCACCGCGAGCCGGATCGAAGGCGCCGGCCTCGAGCGTCTGGCCAAGGACGCCCTCAGCCGGCACGCCAAGGGCTTCCCAAAGGGCGACCACGACCGGGTTGCCGACCTGCCGAATCCGGGCGACTACCACTGGCGGGCCGGCGGCGAGCGCCACATGTGGAATCCGACGATGATCTCCCGGCTCCAGCACGCCGCCCGCACCAACAGCGCCGATGCCTACGAGCAGTTCGCCCGGCTCGCCAACGAGGACACGACGAGGACGTGCTCGCTCCGCGGTCTGCTCCAGTTCCGCAACGACATCGAGCCGCTGCCGCTCGACGCGGTGGAGCCCGCGAGCGAGATCGTCAGGCGTTTCTGCACCGGCGCGATGAGCTTCGGTTCGATCTCGGCCGAGAGCCACGAAATGCTAGCGGTGGCGATGAACCGCCTCGGGGGCAAGAGCAACACCGGCGAGGGCGGCGAGGATCCGTCCCGCTTCACGCCGGACAAGAGCGGCGACAGCCGGCGCTCGGCGATCAAGCAGGTCGCCTCGGGCCGCTTCGGCGTCACCTCCTGGTACCTCACCAACTCGGACGAGCTGCAGATCAAGATCGCCCAAGGCGCCAAGCCGGGTGAGGGCGGCGAACTTCCCGGCTACAAGGTCGACGAGACCATCGCCCGCACCCGCTACTCGACTCCTGGTGTTGGTTTGATCTCGCCGCCGCCCCACCACGACATCTACTCGATCGAGGATCTGAAACAGCTCATCCACGATCTGAAGAACTCGAACCCGAGTTCCCGGATCAGCGTCAAGCTGGTGTCCGAGGTCGGAGTCGGCACGGTCGCCGCCGGCGTCGTCAAGGCCCACGCCGACCACATCCTGATCTCGGGCCACGACGGCGGCACCGGCGCCTCGCCGCTCACCAGCATCAAGCACGCCGGCCTGCCCTGGGAGCTCGGCATCGCGGAAACCCACCAAACGCTCGTGCTGAGCGACCTGCGCTCGCGGGTCACGGTCCAGACCGACGGTCAACTCAAGACCGGGCGCGACGTCGTCGTCGCCTGCATGCTGGGCGCCGAGGAGTTCGGCTTCTCCACCGCGCCGCTGATCACGCTCGGCTGCATCATGATGCGCAAGTGCCACCTGAACACCTGTCCGGTCGGCATCGCCACCCAGGATCCGGAGTTGCGGGCGAAGTTCGAGGGCACCCCCGAGTCCGTGGTCAACTACCTGTTCCTGGTCGCCGAGGAAACGCGGCAGATCATGGCGGCTCTGGGCGTGGCGAAGATCGAGGAGCTGGTCGGGCGCACCGACCTGTTCCGGCCCGAACTGGCGGTGCGGAACGAAAAGACCGAGGGTCTCGACCTGTCGGCGGTGCTGCTACCGGCAGTCAGGAGGCACGAAGGCGTCGGCGTCACCAAGACGATCGAGCAGGACCACGCGCTCAAGTACGCGCTCGACAACGAACTGATCGCTCGCGCGGGCGCCGCCCTGGAGAGCGGGTCCCGGGTACGGATCGAGCTGCCGATCGAGAACACCCAGCGCACCGTCGGCACGATGCTCAGCCACGAGCTGATGAAGGCGCGCGGCCAACACGGTCTGTCCGACGACACGATCCACATCTCCCTTGCCGGCAGCGCCGGCCAGAGCCTCGGCGCCTTCCTGGCGCCCGGCATCACGATCGAACTCGAGGGCGACGGCAACGACTACGTCGGCAAGGGGCTGTCCGGCGGGCGGCTCATCCTCTACCCGCCCCGCCGGTCCCGTTTCGCGGCTGAAGAGAACGTCCTGATCGGCAACGTGGCGCTCTACGGCGCCACCGCCGGCGAGGCCTTCTTCCGCGGCCGTGCAGCGGAGCGGTTCTGCGTCCGCAACTCCGGGGCCCGGGCGGTGGTCGAGGGCATCGGCGACCACGGCTGCGAGTACATGACCGGCGGTCGGGCTGTGATCCTCGGGCCCACGGGCCGCAACTTCGCGGCCGGCATGAGCGGCGGCATCGCCTGGGTCTTCGACCCGAACGGAGCGCTGGCCGAGAACTGCAACTTCGAGATGGTGGGCCTGGAACCTGTCGACCGGGACAACCGGCGCGAACTGCGGGAGCTCGTCGCGCGGCACGCCCGGTTCACCGGCTCGACCGTCGCGCGCCGGCTGCTGGAGCGCTGGCGCGAAGCGCAGGGTCAGTTCACCCAGGTCATGCCGCGCGACTACCGGCGCGTGTTGGAAGCGCAACGCGAGGCGCAAACCGAGGTTCAGGCCGAACAGAAGGCCGAGGCCGCGGCCTGAGGACGCCGGCGGCGGTACGATTCGCACCATCAAGAGCCACGCGCAGCCGAACCATGCAGACTCCGATCCTGGGAACGCGGGCATCTTGCCCGCATTCGGCGCACAGCGCCGGCCTGTTCGGCGCGTAGGAGGGCACGCGGGGTCATGGGCAAGGACACGGGTTTCAAGGAGTACGCGCGCGCGGCGGTCCCTTACCAGGATCCGCTCATCCGCCTGACCCACTACGGCGAGTTTCTGCGACCCGTTCCGGAGGAGCACCTCGCCACCCAGGGCGCCCGTTGCATGGACTGCGGCGTGCCCTTCTGCCAGTCCGACGAGGGCTGTCCGATCAACAACCTGATCCCGGAGTGGAACGACCTCGTCTACCAGGGCCGCTGGCGCGAGGCGCTCCGGAGGCTGGAACGGACGAACAACTTCCCCGAGTTCACGGGACGCGTCTGCCCGGCGCCCTGCGAGGGCGCCTGCGTGCTGGGGATCACCGACCCGGCGGTCACGATCAAGAACATCGAGAACGCGATCGTCGACCGTGGCTTCGAGGAGGGCTGGGTCGTCCCCCGGTTGCCAACGACACGGACCGGCAAGAAGGTGGCCGTCATCGGATCCGGCCCCGCGGGCCTCGCCGCCGCCGCCCAGTTGAACAGCGTCGGCCACTCGGTCGTCGTGTTCGAGCGTGAGGACCGGATCGGCGGCCTGCTCATGTACGGCATCCCGAACATGAAGCTGGACAAGCGCGAGGTCGTCGACCGCCGGATCGACCTGATGCGGGCCGAGGGCATCGAGTTCGTGACCTCAGCCCACGTCGGCGTCAACGTGGACATCGACGACCTGCGGCGGGACCACGACGCGATCCTGCTCGCCTGCGGCGCCACCCGGCCGCGCGACCTCGAGATCCCGGGGCGCGAGCTCACCGGCGTCCACTTCGCGATGGAGTTCCTGACCGAACACACGCGGGCGCTGCTGGACGCCGCCCTGCCCAACCCGGGTGGCGCGGACCCGCGCCACACGCGAACCAGTCCGTGCGCCCGTCAGCGGGCGCACGGATGGCGCGACGCCACTGAAAGGGACGACACGGGGGTCATCACGCCCCCGATCGATGCCTCCGGCAAGAACGTGATCGTGATCGGCGGCGGCGACACGGGAGCGGACTGCATCGCGACGGCAACCCGCCACGGCTGCGCCTCGATGGTCAACTTCGAGCTCCTCGACCGGCCGCCCGACGGGCGCGCGCCGGACAATCCCTGGCCGGAATGGCCGCGCATCTTCCGGGTCGAATACGCACACGCGGAGGCAGCGGCAAGGTTCGGCGCCGACCCGCGCGTGTTCTCCGTCCTCTCGAAGCGCTTCGTGGACGACGGCGCCGGCAACGTCGCGGGCATCGAGACCGTGCGCATCGCCTGGCGCAGGGACTCCGACGGCCGCTTCACCATGGAAGAGCTGCCGGGCACCGAGGAAATCTTCGAGGCCGACCTGGTGCTGCTGGCGATGGGTTTTCTCGGCCCCGAGGCCACGCTCGGCGAGCAGTTGGGGCTCAAGACCGACCCCCGCAGCAACTTCGCCGCCACGCCCGGCGAGTACGCCACATCTTCCCCTGGCGTGTTCGCTGCCGGCGACTGCCGCCGCGGCCAGAGCCTGATCGTCTGGGCGATCAACGAGGGGCGCGGCGCCGCCGCCCGGATCGACGAGTACCTCACCGGGGGGACGGATCTGCCGCTGCCGTCCGCCCTTTGAACATCACGCCACCCCTGGAACCGCAATTCAACGTCTTGGACCGGGACCGCCATTCTTTGACGGGCGGCGAAGCTGCCTCTATAGTGCTCCCAGTTCGTGGCCTTGCGCCGACGCGCCCCACCACTCGCCACAACCAACGGACAAGCCTTCGACGCGTGAACCGCACGCTGGCGAATCCCTAATTGGGTTTGACGGCATTCAATCAGCAACAGAGGAGAACACCTACCATGCAGTGGACCCGCCCCAGGGCACGTCTTCTTGCGATCCTCCTGGCAACGACCTGCGCCTTCCTCATGGCCGGCGCCGGCTTTGCCCAGACCATCAACGGCACCATCGGGGGCACCATCTCCGATGTCGCCGGCGACCCGATTCCCGGCGCCACGGTCACCGCGACCAACCAGGAAACCGGCATCGACCGCGCCCTTATCACCGACGCGAACGGCTACTACAGCGCCAAGGCGCTCCAGGTCGGCACCTACACCGTGTCCGCCGAGCTCGCCGGCATGCAGACCACCCAGCAGATCGACATCTCGGTCCTGGTCGGCCAGATCAAGGACGTCCACCTGACGTTGGAGATCGAGTCGTCCTCCGAGGTGATCACGGTGACCTCCGAGGCGCCGATCATCGAGGTCAGCCGTTCCGGCGCCGCCAACTACATCGACGAAGTCCAGATCGAAAGCCTGCCGACCGTCGGCCGCGACTTCACGGACTTCGCGATCCTCACCCCGGGCGTGCAGCGCGACAGCCAGCGCGGCTTCCTGACCATCTCCGGCCAGCGCGGCATGTACAGCGGGCTCTCCGTGGACGGCGCCGACAACAAGAGCACCTTCTTCGGCTACGGCCGCGGCGGTGAGGCGACCGAGAACGACGGCCTGATCATCGCTCAGGACACGGTGCGCCAGTTCCAGGTGGTCACCAACGGCTTCTCGCCCGAGTACGGCCGCCACGGCGGCGCCTTCATCAACGTGGTCACGAAGTCCGGCACCAACGAGATGAAGGGTTCGGCCTTCGCGTTCTTCCGCGACGACAGCATGGCCGAGGACATTCCCTCGACGCCGCTCGACGCCTTCAACGGCCGCGACGGTTCGCGGCCGGTGGACGAGTTCGACACCCAGAACTACGGCTTCTCGATCGGCGGTCCGTTCAAACGCGACCGCACCCACTACTACTTCGGCATCGACCAGCGCGACCAGGAGATCCCGTTCACCCGGTCGTTGCGATCGACCGGCGCCAACAGCACCTACGACCTGATCATGAAGAAGGCCCAGACCGAGCCCGCCTTCGCGGCCCTGGTCGACGGCTTCGATCGCAACGCCGACGGCTCCGCCACCGGCCTGTTCCTGCGTTCGGTGAGCAACCAGATCCTGTTCGGCAAGCTGGACCACCAGATCAACGACGCGAACCTGATCACCCTGCGCGCCAACGTGACCGACTTCGAGCGCCAGAGCGGCTACCTCGACGAAGAGTCGCTCAAGACGGAAAAGACGCTGTCCTTCATCGCGTCGATGACCTCGGTCATCGGCAGCCGGGGCGTCAACGAGTTGCGGATCCAATCGGCGGGCGACGACCTGGACCGCCTGTCCCTGCGCGTCGGAACCCCGATCGAGGCTCAGGTCCGGTTCCGCTTCGCCTCCCGCGATAGCGTCGGCAAGTTCGACTTCCTGCCGATCTTCGTCGAGGAGTCGCAGCTTCAGATCAAGGACGATTTCTCGTACCTGTTCGGCACCCACGACATGAAGTTCGGCGTCGACTACTCGGAGGACGATCTGGCGCAGCTCTTCGCGGGCAGCCGGGACGGCCGGTACGACTTCCGTTCGCCGCAGGACTTCCTTGACAACAACGCGAGCAACGCGCGGATTTGGTTCGGCGATTCGACCTATCCGAACTACGACGAGACCCAGACTGCGCTCGCGTTCTACGGCCAGGACAGCCTGAAGCGGAACAACCTGACCCTCAACTACGGTCTCCGCTACACCTCGACCGACAACCCCGACGGCCTGGACCACATCGAGGAGGACGGGCGAGAAATCCCGGATACGCAGAACCTGGCGCCCCGCTTCGGCTTCGCCCTGGCGCAGGATGAGGGCCGTTCCGTCATCCGCGGCGGCATCGGCTTCTTCTACGGCCGTACGCCGACCCTGCTGTTCGCCAACCAGGTGCAGGCGAACGGCGTACCGCCGAACTACGGCCGCATCAACGTGCGCCCGGGCCAGAACGGCTACGTGCCGCTCGGCACGCCGATCGACAACGAGAACCCGCCTCCGGGCATCACCCCTGCGATCTCCTATGTCGATCCCGCGTTCGACGATGCGCAGACACTTCGCGCGAGCGTTGGCTGGGAGCGTGAACTCGCAGGCGGCTGGAGCACGGGAGTCGACGTGGTGTACGCCGAGGCGTCGGGCCTGCAGCGGAACACGGACTGGAACCGCCAGTTCGCCGGCTACGACGAGTACGGCCGCCCCTCCTGGGACGGCCGCGTGCGCGACGATGTCGCCGAGATCCTCGTCCGGCAGTCCCGCGGCGAGTCCGAGTACCAGGCGGTGACCCTGAAGGTGAACCGCCGTTTCACCGGCCGCTATCAGTTCAACGCCCACTACACCTGGGGCAAGGATCGCGACACCGACTCGAACGAACGTTCGGCGACCGGCGTCACGATCTCCGACACGGGGAACCTGGACTACGACTGGGGTCTGTCGAACCGTGACGTGAAGCACCGCCTGGTCGCCACCGGCATGATCCAACTGCCGGCTGGCTTCCAGGTTTCAGGCATCGTGAACTATCAGTCGGGCAACCCCTACACGGCGATCGACAACGGCCTCGACTTCCCGTACTGCGGGAGCGTTGGCTTCAATTGCCCCGACCAGTACGCGGTGATCGACGGCAACCTCGTGGGGAGGAACTCATTCCGCAACGAGTCGATCCAGACCGTGGATGTCCGCGTCGGCAAGTTCTTCCGCTTCGGCGAGGGCCTGCGCCTGGACCTGTTCGTGGAGGCGTTCAACCTCCTCGACCAGCACAGCTTCGCGGTCTGCACCGGTCAGCGCGATGTGCGGGGCGGCGTGGTGCGGGATGACTTCGGTATTCCCTGCGGCCGGGTGACGTCGTGGCGTCAGTTGCAGCTTGGAGCACGGTTCAGCTTCTAGGCTGACCGGCTCGGAAAACCGCGGCGCCTGAGACCGCGGGCAGAGAACTCAAGGGCCTCTCCGGCAACGGGGAGGCCCTTCTTCTTGTGGGGCGGGTCGGTCGGCTACGCCGACGCGACGCAGGCTCAGCTAGACGTGGCTCTCCTCGGCAGCAGCCGGAGGAACTCCTCTTCGCTGGCGCACTCTTGTGCGGCGCGGACCAGCTTGCTCGCCGGCATGTCGTCAAGGTCCGCCATGCGTTCCGCCAAGGCGCGACTCACCGCCACCGGTACCGGCCGGCCTCCAGGACGTGAATCGTCAGCCCGCAAAGCCGCGACCTCGGACTCGAACGTTCATCCGGCACGTCGACCCAGACCTCCGGGAAGCCCCACGCCTCGTAGAGCCGCAACTTGCGCACCCGCACATCCGTCGAGTAGTCGACCTCCAGGACCACGTCCGGCAGCACATGACCGTCCACGCCCACCACCGGCTCGCCGCATTGTCGCGGCCCGACGACCGCGACCGCCGGATGCACCAGGAACGAGCGTCTGATCCGTTGGGCGGCGAGATCTCGATCAATGTTCACGACGCCAAGCGCACTTTCTTGAAAATCACCCCGCCAAGCGAGGATTTTCAAGAAACTCGACGATGCCGGGGTTCCTCGGGCCGCCGTCAGAACACCGGCGGCGGGAAGCGGCCGAGTTGCGGCCGACTGCGTTGGCTCGGTCCTCAATCGCCTGGCAGGCATCCATCAACACGTCAAACGGCTCCGCTTCATCGAGCAACCACCCGCCTTCCACCATCCGCGCGTAGTCGTCGGCCAACGCCGAGAGCGCGTCACCTGCGGGAACGAGCCGCAAACCGCCGGCCACCGCCTCCCTGTAGTCCACCCACTTTCCCGACGCATCCTTCTCGCCGAAGAACACAGCCTTGTGTGCGGCAACCCCTTGCGCGATCCGGCGGTCCGCCAAAGCGCTGGCCACAACGCCGGCGTCGTCGAGCCGCACCAGATCGTGCCAATGCCGAGCGAACCCCTCGCCACGCACCCGCCGCTGTGCACAGAACACGTGCGCCGCCGTCGCCTTCTCCCAGAACGTCCGCTCCGCCTGCAGGACCCGCGGCTCCGCCGTCGGGAACTCGACGCCCCGGACATGGTCCGCTGCATCGCAGCGAACCTCCATCGCCGCACCAGGCTCCCCCGTCGCCCGGCCACCGAACTCCAGCTTCACTTCCGGTCGCACGTAGCCCGTCCCCTCCTGCAACGGGGCGTAGCGGATGACCACGTCACCGTCTTTGACCGCGACCTCTCCGTCGGGCTCGACGACCTTCAGCGCCCGAGCGAGCGCCGGCGCGGCCGCATCGCGTATCCAAGCGCTCAGAGCACGATCCACGGCTTTCGTCCAGCGCTTCTCCTGGCTCCGGTTCGGTGGCAGCGCATCCGGGCGACCGCGGACCAGCTCCGGAACAAGCGCTCGAATGTCGTAGGTCAGGTCGACATCCTCCGAGAAGCGCCGAATCGCGCCGTAGGCCTTGGACAGTGACGTGCCGCCCTTGAAAACGAGCGGCGCCCCGAGCGGGCCCGCGAACAGGATATCGAGCGACCACACCACCCAGACGTCCTTTTCGAGCAGATAGGCGGGCCGGCCGGATGCGCTGGCCGCGACATCGAGCACTTCCCGGCGGTCGACGAGGGCCAGATCCAGATACCGCTCAGCCATGGGCCACCGCGTTCACTGGCCCGGCCAGCCATCCCGGCATCTGCGCGCTCACGCTGCCGAGTTCCCGGCGCTCGTCCTCGCTCAACCGTTCCCGTACTACCCCCGTCGCCGCACCGGCCCGGTCACGCCCGAGCCAAGCGAGTGCCCGGACCGCCTCGCCGGCACGCCGGCCGGCCAGCGCCAATTGCCAAGGCGGCGCATGGCACAACTCGACCCGCTCGCGGCCGAGCGTCAACGTCCGGCTCGGCCCCGACGTCAGAAAGACCCGCTTGACGGGCAACTGCGTGGTCAGTCCGAGCACGTTTGCCGCCATGGCGCCGCTGTTCGCGATCCGCTCTCCGCGCGCGGCCGCGAGCCCCTTGATGGTCTTCTCGACCGACGGCGCGCGGCGGCCGAAGCGGCTCTCTACCGGCAGGACATACACACCCCGTCCGGCCCGCAGCAGCGCGCCGCGCCGGACAAGACGGGACAGGGCCTGGTCGACAGCCTCCCGACTACCGAGATGCAACAGCCCCTTCGCCAGCACCGGGGCGCCTTCCGGCCGTCTTTCCGCGTACCGCAGTATCGCTTCGCTCAATCGTTCCATGGCGACACCTCTCGATTGTCGGGAATATAGCCATGTTTCTGACACTCTTCAAGTCGACTCCCTGCCGGGGTTCCTCGGGCCGCCGTCAGCCACGACCTGCGCCGCCGCCGACATGCCCTTGAGGGAATCCGTAGCGCGGCGCCAGCGGCGGGCGCGTCAAGCTTCGGTATCGGCTCGAAGCCGCAGACTCAGAGACCGAGGCGCCGCAGAAGCTCGGCTTCGTCGGCGCACGTCTGCGCCGCCTGGACCATCTCGACTTCGGACCGGCCGCGGAGGCCGGCCAGGCGTTCGGTCAGGCCCGGGCTCGCGGGAACGCCGCGGGCCTGGAGCAACGCGACGACCATGCGGGCGCGCCCCTCGGCAAGCTCAGCCCGCAACCACGGATCGTCGTCCGGGCCGGTCCCTTCGGCGGCGCCGAGGCGGCGCCCCACCCGGCGCAGCGCCTCCAGGGTCTCCCGAGACACGATCCGCTCGTTCAGCGCCCGGTGGATCTCCACCGCCGTCCAGCCCGGAAAGGCTCGGCTGGCAGACGACGTCCGATACCGGCCCGCCTCCAGGACGTGGATCGTCAGTCCAGGAAGCCGCGACCGCGGACGCGACCGCTCGTCCGGCACGTCGATCCATACCTCCGGGAAACCCCACGCCTCGTAGAGCCGCAACTTGCGCACCCGAGCGTCGGTCGAGTAGTCCACCTCCACGGTCACGTCGGGCAATTCGTCGCCATCGACATCGACCCCCGGCCCCAAGCCGGACACCTCCAGCGGATGCAGGTAAAGGATCTGGTCCGCCTGCATCAACACCTTCCGCCCGCCGCCGCTCTTGAAACGCACGAGATCCGCGGTACCGAACGTCTCGATCGGCGAACCTCTCGACGCCGCGATGCGCTCGGCCAATCTGGCCAACCGCTGCGAAGGCCGCTCGTGGTACACAGTGGTCTCGCACACGACCATCGCCGTCTCGGTGCGGGCCTCCCAGTACTCGAGACGGCCGTCGTAGTCCTCGATGTCCTCGAGCCGGATGCGAACCGCCTGGCAACCGGGGAAATCGGCCGGGTCGAGTGGGGCCTCCTCCGGGTCGATCAGCCCGGCTTCCGGCGCCTGCGAAGTCGCGGACTCGACGGGCTCAGCCATGACCGCGACGATAACACCGGCAACGAGCTCCGGAGGGGCTGAAGCAGCGGGCTCGCTTCCCGGTTCTCGGGGCGGCCTTGTGGGGCGGGGCCGGCCCCAGGCCGCAGGCTCAGCGCCCGAGGCGCCGCAGAAGCTCGGCTTCGTCGGCGCACGTCTGCGCCGCCTGGACCATCTCGACCTCGGACCAACCGCGGAGGCCGGCCAGGCGTTCGGCCAGGCCCGGGCTCGCGGGAACGCCGCGCGCCTGGAGTAGCGCGACGACCATGCAGGCACGCCCTCGGGCAAGGCCCTCCGCGCGGCCCTCGGAGCGGCCCTCGGCACGCTCGCTGCGAAGCCAGGGATCATCGTCCGGGCCAGTCCCTTCGGCGGCGCCGAGGCGGCGACCCACGCGGCGCAGGGCCTCCAGGGTCTCCCGAGACACGATCCGCTCGTTCAGCGCCCGGTGGATCTCCACCGCCGTCCAGCCCGGAAAGGCTCGGCTGGCGGACGCGGTCCGGTACCGGCCGGCCTCCAGGACATGGATCGTCAGTCCAGGAAGCCGCGACCGCGGACGCGACCGCTCGTCCGGCACGTCGATCCATACCTCCGGGAAACCCCACGCCTCGTAGAGCCGCAGCTTGCGCACCCGAGCGTCGGTCGAATAGTCCACCTCCACGGTCACGTCGGGCAACTCGTCGCCATCGACGTCGACCCCCGGCCCCAAGCCGGACACCTGAAGCGGGTGCATGTACAGGATCTGGTCCGCCTGCATCAACACCTTGCGCCCGCCGCCGCTCTTGAAACGCACGAGATCAGCCGTCCCGAACGTCTCGATCGGCGAACCTCTCGATGCCGCGATGCGCTCGGCCAACCTGGCCAGCCGCTGCGAAGGCCGTTCGTGGTACACGGTCGTCTCGCACACGACCATCGCCGTCTCGGTGCGGTCCTCCCAGTACTCCAGACGGCCGTCGTAGTCCTCGATGTCCTCGCGCCGGATGCGAACCGCCTGGCAACCGGGGAAATCGGCCGGGTCGAGTGGGGCCTCCTCCGGGTCGATCAGCCCGGCTTCCGGCGCCTGCGAAGTCGCGGACTCGACGGGCTCAGCCATGACCGCGACGATAACACCGGCAACGAGCTCCGGAGGGGCTGAAGCAGCGGGGCCGGCCCCCAGGCCCCAGGCTCAGCGCCCGAGGCGCCGCAGAAGCTCGGCTTCGTCGGCGCACGTCTGCGCCGCCTGGACCATCTCGACCTCGGACCAACCGCGGAGGCCGGCCAGGCGTTCGGCCAGGCCCGGGCTCGCGGGAACGCCGCGGGCCTGGAGCAACGCGACGACCATGCGGGCACGCCCTCGGGCAAGGCCCTCCGCTCGGCCCTCCGCCCGGCCCTCTGCGCGGCCCTCGGCATGGGCCTCCCCGCGCACCTCGGCACGCTCCGCCCGCAACCACGGATCGTCGTCCGGGCCGGTCCCTTCCAAGGCGCCCAGAGCGCGACCGACGCGACGCAGCACGGCCAGGGTCTCCTGTGACGGCTGGCGCCGGCTCAGCGCGACGTGGATCTCCTCGGCCGTCCAGCCCGGGAACGAGCGGCTGCAGGACGCTTCCTGAAAACGCTCGCCGTCGTGGACGTGAATCGTCAGACCGGGGCGCCGCGACTTCGGACGCAGACGCTCATCCGGCACGTCGACCCAGACCTCCGGGAAGCCCCACGCCTCGTAGAGCGGCAGCTTCCACACCCGCACGTCGGTCGAGTAGTCGACCTCCAGGACCACGTCCGGCAGTACATGGCCGTCCACGTCCACAACCGGCGCCCCGGCCGGCAACACGCTCGGATCGAGGTACAGGATCTGGTCCGCCTGGATCAGTGCCCTGCGCCCGCCGTCGGCCTTGAAACGCACCAGATCCGTGGTCCCGAAGGTCTCGATCGGCGCACCTCTTGATGCCGCGATCAGCCGCGCCAGACCCGCCAACCGCTGCGAGGGCCGCTCGTGGTACGCGGTCGTCGGCTCGCAGACCACCATCGCCATCTCGGACCGCGCCTCCCAGTACTCGAGGCGGCCCTCGTAGTCCTCGATCTCCTCCCGTGGAATGCGAACCGTCCGGCAACCGGACTCGCCCGCCAGTGCGAGCGGGGACTCCTCCGGGGCGCTCGATCGCTGCCCTCGAGCCGTTCGAACTACAGCCTGGGCAGGTTCGGCCATGGCCACGAGGCTACCAGCGCGCCACGCGGACCGAGACTCGATCTCCGGCTCGGTCCCCGGCAGCAGGGAGGCCTCTTCCGCCCGCGCGGACAGTCCCTGGACCTTAGACGTCGGCGAGATACGGAATCGTCTGCGGGCCCTCGGGCAGTACGCAGATGTGCGCCCGCGGCCGTTCCGCCATGCACCCGGCGAGCGCCGCGTCCAGGTCCGCGGCCGGCTCGAAATGGGCCGAACGGAGCTGAGCCTCGCTCAGTCCGTCGGCCTTGACGAGCACCCGGGCCCGGCGCTGGATCATCGCCTGGACCTGGACCTGCCACTGGTCCGGCTCGGTCACCGGTCGAGCCTCGATCTGCGCCAGCAGCTCCTCGGGCGAGTCGCCGCGGGCGAGCAGCTCCGCGTAACGCCCGTGGTCGGGGATGCCGTCGCTGCACTCGGCGGCGCAGAGGATCGTGCCGCCGTCGGTCACGACCTGCGCCGCGGCCGACATGCCCTTGACCGCCTGGTACAGGTTCTGGTCGAGCGGATAGCCGGAGTTCGTCGTCACCACGATCTCGAACCGCCGGTCGGTCTCCCGCATCGCGATGGGCCGAGCCGCTTCGCAGGCTTGGGCGTGCATCGCGAACAGCTCGCCGGCGAAGACGTGCGTGATCCGCTGCGTACGGTCCAGCAGAACATCCATGCTGAAGTGAGGCCGCGCATCTGGCCGGGCCGAGATGGCGCGGATGTCGCTGTGGAGCGGGTTGTCGTCGATGATTCCCCAGGTCGAGCGGGGGTCTCCGACGCGGGCGGCGTCGTGCAGCGTGAGCACGGTGTCGAGGCCGGCAAGGCCGGGAGCGACCATCTTCGGCCCGCCCGAGAAGCCAGCAAAGAAGTGCGGTTCGACGAAGCCGGTCGTGATCCGGAGATCCGCCTCGAGCCAGTGGCGGCAGAGCCGGGTCGGGACGCCCTTGCCACTCTCTCCCAGATCAACCAGGGACGAGTCGTCGCGGGCGTCGTGGTTGATCACCCGGCAGGCGCCGAGAATCTCGTCGCCGAGCATCATCAGCAGCTCGGCCGGCGTGTTCGCGCGGTGGGTGCCGGTCGCAATCAGGATCGTGACGTCCTCCGGCCGGACGATGCCGTCGAGCTCCCGCAGCACCGCGCCGACCATCTCACGGCGCGGCTGAGCCCGGGTGACGTCGCACACCGAGATCGCCGCCGTCTGGCCGGGCTTCGCCAGGTCCCGAAGCGGCGGCCCGGCGACCGGTTGGCGCAGCGCCGCGGTGAGCGCCGCATCCGGGTCTCGGAGCGCCGGCGCCTGGTGCGGCTCGATCACGGTCGTCCGCTCCCGGGGCAACTCGATCTCCAGGCCTGTCCGGCCGTAGGCAAGCCTGACGCGCATCAAGACCGCCCGGCGCCGCTACTCCGCCTCGTCGAGGCGGCGCACCTTGATGCTCCGGAACGCGACCTCGTTGCCGTGGTCCTGCAGCAGGATGCGGCCCTCGGGCCACTGCCCGAATCCTTCCAGGTCGGCGAACTTGCTTGCCGCGATGGCCTCCGCGAGTTCCGGTGAGTTGCGGTCGAACTCCAGCACCGGCACGTGGTTCAGCCAGTGCTCCACGCGGCCGTCTGCGTGGACCACGATCCGGGCGTGGTTGAACCGCCCGGGCCCTTTGACGAAGCGGGGCTGCTTGGGCGCCGGCAACAGGTCGTAGAGCGAGGCCAGGGTGCGGTTGCCGTCCCGGCCCAACTGAGCGTCGGGATTCCGAAGGTCGTCCAGGAGCTGATACTCGAACGCGACCGCCGAGCCCGGCGCCGAGTCGTACCCCTCGGTGACCAGGTACTTGATGCCGCTGTTCGCGCCCTCGGTGAGCCGAAACTCGAGTTGGATCTCGAAGGCCGAGAACGACTCCCGGGTGACGATGCCGCCGCCGCGCTCCCCACCCGGCGCCGACGCGAGCACGGTCAACTCGCCGTCACGCACCTCCCAGCCCGTCGACGGGAAATCCTCGCGGTGGGCGCCCCGCCAGGCCTCCGCGCTCTCGCCGTCGAAGAGCAGGCGCCAGCCCCGTGCAGCCTCCTCGTGGGACAACTGGTTCGGCCGCGTGTCGACGATGTAGGGGAACGGCCTGCGGCTCGGCGCCAGGCCTTCGGTCCGCAGCCACACCCGCCGGTAACGGACCTGGCTGCCGCCGCCGTCCAGCCCGACCGAGTGGACCTGGAGCGCGATGAACCCGCTCGCCGTCAACTCGTCGATCAGGAAGGTGGCAGGCACATTGTTCAGCCAGGTCCGGATCGCCGGGCCGATCGCCTCGATGTAGAGGTGGTTCCAGCCATCGGGGCGGAACGCTTCGCTCGCGGCCGGATTCGCCGCCAGCGGAAACAGCCAACCGCGCCGGGACTCGTCGTAGATGCCGGCTGTCCAGGCGCGTCCGCTCGGATCGATCTCTACCTGGTAGCCGTGAACCGTGCCGTTGCGGTAGTCGGGATCGCTGTGGCTACGGATCTGGACGCCCGCGTTGAGACCTTCGTCGATCTTGAACTCCAACTGGAGCGCGAAGTCGCCGTACTCCTCGTCGGTGGCCAGGAAGGAGTTCGGCGTCTCGATGACCGCCGTACCCACCACCACGCCGTCCTCCAGCGTGTACTCCGCGGCGCCTCCGTATTGCAGCCATCCCTCCTCGAGACCGCCGGCGGTCAGATCGAGCCAGCCCGAGTCGGGATCGGGTTGAGCACACCCGGGCGCCGCGCCAAGAAGAACCAGGACCGGCAACGCAAACAAAGGCGGCAATGGGCGAGGCATCGGAGGACGCAGCTTACCTTCCCCCGGGTCACCGCGATGGACATGGACATCTCCCCAACCTGAGTGAGCCTCGCGGCGCTCCGGAGATACCAGCCGCTACTCTTCCAGAGCATCCGCCCGAAGGCGCGCTCGCATGGTCAGGAGCCGGTCCTGACCGGAGGAGGCTAGCTCTTCGAAGACGCTCCGAGCGCGCGGCCGAAACTCATCACGACCCGCTTCTGCGAGGGAAGAGAGGGCGAGGCCGAGCGTGTACTGCACCATCTCAGCGTAAGTTTCGCTGAGCCCGGTAACGTCGATCATCTCCAAGCGCCCGACCGCTGCCGTTGCGTCGCCACTCTCAAGCAGCAGCTTCGCCAGATCGAGTTCCAGAAGCCAGCGCGGGATGTCGCCGGCGCTCTCAAGCTCGCGCAGGAGTCGGGAGGCGGCGGCCGAATACAGCAACTCCGAATCGAAAGCGTCCAGTGGAGTCCAACCCAACTCCGGGGAGACCGCCACGGTCGTGGCGCCCTGGTCGCCCAGAACCTCCAACTCAATCGTCCCCCCTGGGCCTGACCGCTCGAGAGCTGCGCTCAACTGAAGCGGGGACGCCTCCCTGCCGCCGACTGAGATCACTTCCATACCCGGCCGCAGGCCTGCCGCCTCCGCGGGACTTCCCGGCTCAACCGTGGCCACGATCGGCGCCTCGCCAGCCAGAGACTCGATCAGGACCGCACCGAGGCGCGGAGTTCTCCGAGTTCGGCCGGCATCGAGAGCGTTGACGAGCCGCCACAGTGCTGCCCCTTCGAGTCGACCGCTCTCGATCCGTACTGTTCGCACGTCCGGCCGGGCTGGGCCTGGCGCCGTCGCCCACCACCAAAGGTCGACGGCTTCGGCGACCAGATCGTCGTTCAGGACCGCGGCCAGGTAGAGAGACGCCGGCAACCGCTGCTGCACCTGCTTCTGAATCGCCTTCCAGTCCAACTCGAGTCGCGCCGACTCGGCTCGGGCCCGCAGCACGGGGATCTCGACCCCGATTTCATCCAACAGAGCGGCACCTTGCTTGGCGCGATCAAGCACGGTGTAGGCCGCTTGGTCACGGAGGACCTGAACGCCCGAGGCCACGGCTCCGCGGCCGGCCTCGTCGCTGCCGAAGATGCCGAGGAAAGCGACTGCGGGGCGCAACTCGACATCGACCTCGGCTCGGCCGCCATCCGCAACCGTCACCGACGTCTCGAAGTAGCCGTGGAGGCCGCGCCTTACGGTGATCGTATGGGCGCCCGGCGGCACGAGGGCTTCCGGCGGCCACCTTTGGCGGTCCGGCTTCAACAAGCGGCCGTTGGCGAGAACGTCAGCATCCTCCGGCAGACCCTTCAGGACAACCACGGCCTCTTCGGGATCAAGGATGATGGGAGGCAGTTCGTTGTCGCGCAGGCCGCCCGCATCGAGGCTGGCCGAGTGGCCACGAAAGCCCTCCTTTCTGATCTCCAGCCGATAGCGGCCGGCGGGGAGGTCGTCAATCCACAACTCCCGCGAGAAGGCCTCCTGCTCCATCCAGTCCGCCGGTCCCTCGGGGATGAACGCGGGCTCCGCGGCGCCGGCGGTGCGCCCCCGTTCGTACCCGTCGATCAGGACGATCGCGTCGCTCGGAGCGGTGCGCAACCGAAGGGTTGCACTCTCGCGTTTCAGCGTCACAGCGACTTCGACATCCTCCCCGGCGGCTACCGTGAAACCGGCCAGGGCCGGCCGATAGCCGGGTCGTGCGACTTCGGCCAGGTACTCACCGGTCAGCAATACCGCCGGCTCGGGGGCCTGGTGCAGCCCTTCGACGGTGCTTCCCGCGCGCTCCGCCAACATGCGCAGGTCGACGACACGGAAGCCCCCGGGGCGAAACCCAGGAACGAAGAGACCCGGCACGGTCTCGGGCTGCGCTGAGTTGACGAACTCGCTACCGTCCACCCGGATCGTCGCATCAACAGGTCTCACAACGAACGAGACTCGGCCCACCAGTTCACGGCGTCGCCCATGCAGCCGATCCACCAACTGCTGTCCTACCGTTGCGGGGTCGGGTTCGAAGACCGGATCCAGCCTGATCAGCCGGTCGAGCACCTCGTCTGCCGCTGCCGGGGCGTCCAAGGCCCGGTGCGTCGCCGCGAGATAGAGATAGGCGATCCGCAGCTCGTCAAACGGTGATGAAGCAGGGGGGGCAGCGGGCGGCGGTGCGATGTCCCGGGGGGTCAGGCCGCCGGTCGCGACCAGCGGCTCCAGGCTCGCCGCCAGTCCCTGGAAGAGCGCCAGCGCGTCCTCCGGCCGACCGTCGTCATGAACGGCGATACCCGCAGCGAGCAGGGAAGCGGTGGTCTGCGGCGAAACGTCTTCCAACGCCTGTTCGGCGACGCCTGGACTCGGTTCCAGGGGTGGTTGGGCGACGCTGCCGGCGGCGATCCAGAACAGAGTCAGCAATGCGACGAATGGGAGCGCCGGGCGACCGCCACTAACGAGGCAGCGTGAGGCCCCAGACCCCACGATCACGGGTAGTAGCCGCTCATGGTGCGGGCCCGGTGGCCTCCCGCGACCCGAACTTCGACTTGCCGGAAGGCATCGCTGAGGCTCTCCTGGTTCGAGGTGTAGGCGAGCAGGTACTGGGAGCGCAACTCCCGTTCGATCTCCCGGTACGCGGGCTCAAGCTCCTTGGCCGAGGCAATGAAGAACGCGCGGCCGCCACTCACCGCTGCGATCTCCTCCAGCTTCTGTTGGAGCAGCGCCTCCGTACGACCGACACCCAGACCGATCGTGTAGATGACGATCTCGGAGTGCTTTGCGTACTCCAGGACATCCGCGTAGGTCGCGGCACTCGAAGTGTCCTCACCGTCCGACAGCAAGATCAAGGCGCGACGACCACGGACTCCCCGGAAGTAGTAGAGGCCCGTCATGAGGGCGTCGTGCAGCGCTGTGCGACCTGTCGCGCGAAGGCCACGAAGAGCGTCGACCACCTCACGGATGTCGGACGTGCGGCCGGTCAGAAGATGGGGCCGCGTATCGAACGCAACGGCGAAGCAACTGTCGCTCGGCTTCATCAGACTGGTCAGGAACCGCGCCGCCGCTCGCTTTGCTTCGTCGAGAACGTCCTCCATCGAACCCGAAGTGTCGACCGCAACGCCGACCGTAAAGGGGAGATCCTCGACGAGGTCGAACTTCGCCAACCCCTGGCGGTTCCCGTCCTCGAAGACCGTGAAGTCCGTCTCGCGAAGGCCGACGACCGGACGGTTCGCCCGGTCGACGACTGTCGTGTACAGCTCAACGAGATCCACGTCCACGTGGTCGGTTAGCAGCGATGCGGTCAGGATTCGAACGTCCTCCGCGCTGGTGCCGTCGTCCAGGGTTGCCGTCACCGTAAGGTAGATCAATTCGAACTCGCTCTTCGTCGCCGGCACCGCGATCTCGGTGTGCCATGGCGGCCTCTGCAGTACGGCCTGCACCTGGTCGCCGACGCGAAACTCCACGCCGGTCACCAGGCGGTCCTTGGGGACGACAAGCGAGGCCTTCGCCTGCACCGGTCCCGCCACGCCGATGCCTTCCGCGGGCTCTTCGATCCGCACGCTCAGATCACCGCGCTGCTGATTCAGGACCAACTCATCCGAAGCCACGACCTGACCATCGGCGTTAAGACCCTCGACCCGAATGACCTGCTGGACCGGGTACCTGGCCAGCCGCAACATGGCCCAGGCTCCCGCTCCGGTTTGCGTTGTCTGGAGTCTTCCGTCCACCAGGAAACGAACTGCGACAATGTCGCTGCTGCTGGCCAGGACCTCCGCGCGAAACTCCCCGACGACGATCTCGCCCTCGGGCGGCACGAGCGCCAAGGAGGTCTTCGCGTGCAGGCGCGCTCGGGTGGCGACCGAAGGTCCACTGTCGCTCTCGAGGCGGCTGCGCTCGGCGTACCCGAGATCGCGAAAGGCGGCGACCGCCTGTGCGGCGTACTCTGGACGCCCCTGCTCAGCCAGCTCGGTCAGGGCCAAGGCGATGAGGTATCGCACCGTGTCCTGGCTCAGGCCTCCGCGCCGGGGCGCCTTGATTGTGCGCAGCCTGCCGACGGCCTCCTCGATATCGCCACGGGCGAGCAGAATCGCGGCGAGTTCGAGTTCCAGCAGCCAGGAGGGGATGTCGCCCGGATCCTTGAGTTGATGGGCTAAATCGGCGGCTGCAGCCGTTGGCAGCAGATCAGGGTGAAACGGGTCGAGCATGGACCACCCCCAGACCGGCTCGACGCGATGTAGCGCGGGAACGCCACTCTCCGTCCCGACCGAAACCTCCAGTACGTCGTCCGGCCCAAGCGCTCTGATCGCCGCCTCCCAGGTTTGGAACTCGACGCCAGCCGAGGTGCGCAGGGCGGCTATCTCCATGCCGGATTCGAGCCCGGCCAACGCAGCCGGCGAGCCGGGCTCGACCGCGCTCACAACGGAGCCGCCACTCGCCAGGGACTCGACGACAGTGGCGCCGGTACTCGGCGCTCGGCGCCTCCGCTCCGGACGCAGGGCCTGAACAAGGCGGGCCAAAGCGTCGGGATCGAGCCGGCCGCCCTGCATCCCCACGGGGCGAACATCGGGCCGGGTCGGGCCGGGAGCAGCGGACCACCACCACAACTGAACCGGGGCGACGCCCTGTTCGTCGTTCAGCACGGCGGCAACGTAGAGCGCCGCGGGCGCCAGGGCCTGCAGGCGTTCGCGAAACGCCGCCCAATCCACATTGCCGCCGGCATCTGGCGGCAACGACGGCGTGGCGCCGCCGACTCCAGTCTCGCGCAGCAAGTCCGAGGCCTCGCTGGCGCGATCCAGGAACACATACGTTCCCTCCTCCCGGAAGGAGTCGAGAGCTGCATGTACCCCTTCGACGTGCGCGGGATCGCCGCCAAGGACACCGAGGAAGGCCAACGCCGGCCGCAGTTCGATCTCCACATCGACTCGGCGTCTGTCTTCGGCGAGCACCGAGGTCTCGAAGTACCCGGCCGTGCCATGGGTGATCGTAAGGTCGTACGCGCCCGGCGCTACGAGCGCCTCCGGTGGTGTTTCTTGACGGTCCACGTCTAACGGAAAGCCATTGGCCGTTACCACCGCGTCTTCGGGTAGACCCTCGAAGCCAACCGCAGCCTGCTGCCGCTCCAACGCGATGGGGGGCAACTCGTAGTCGCGCAGGTCAGGAAGCTGAAGCGAGGCGCGATAACTGCGAAGGCCGGTTGCGGCGACTTCCAGTTCGAAGCTCCCCGAATTGAGGCCGTCGATCCACACCTCCGACGAGTCGGTTGCGGTTTCCTCAGGTGGGTCAAGCACGGGCCTGTCCCGGGCGATGGCGCCGACCCGCTCGCGGCCGTCGATAAGAATCCTCGCGTCAGGAGGACTGACGCGCAGCCTGAGGACGGAACTCGCGCGTGTGAGCCTTGCTGTTGCTTCCACGACCTTTCCGGGCTCGACCGTGAAGCGCACGGTTGCGGGCCAGTAGCCGGGCCGAGCAGCGTGCAGCACATACTCACCGGGCACGAGCGGCTCGGGAACGGATCGGTCTACAAGTTCCAGCGCCGGGTACAGGGCAGCGGCAAGGGTCGAGCCGATGGGACCGCTCGAGAATGGAGTTCGCTCGGTCAGCGCCGCCGCCACGAGCTTCGCACGCTCGTCCGGCGCCGGGCCGCCCGCCAAGTTCGCCGGAAGTCTCGCAGCGAAGGCTGCCAAGCTGCCAATCTGGATCGCCGCATCGTCCGGCGAAACCAAGAACGTCGCAAGCCCCAGGCTCTCCTGACGACCATCTCGGCCGTCAAGCTCCTGATCTATGCCCTCCGACACGGGCGTCTGCGGGAACGCTGCAACAACGCTGAGCAACGGCCCCAAGGCGAGCGCAACCGCGAGTGTCGGCAGTCGTGTCGCTCGCAGGTCGACTGTCGTCAAGGTCTCGAACACTACGGGTCCTGCATGCGGTGCTGAAAGCAGTGCCAGTCGGCGCTAAACGCCGCCTACTCGACGACCAGCACGGTCTCCAGGCGGCCTTCGGCGATGAAGACGCGCCCCATTCCGTCGACTGCGATGTCCATCGGGGCCCGCACCTCGATGCCGCCCGGCAGCACCGGGCCCAGGACGGCCACTTGGGCGCCGTCCCGGCCGTAGACCAGAATGCGGCGCGCGTCTTCGTCCAGGACATAGCTGTTTCCGAACGCGTCCACGTCCAGCGCCGTTGGGCGTTGCCAGTCGCCGCTGATGGTCTTGGTTAGTTGCCAACTCTCATCGAAGGTCAGGAGCGCGGGCCGCGACGAACGGGAACCGGCATCCAGGACATGGACGCTTCCACCCGGCCCCGGCGCCAGGTCCGCCGGCCGGGTCACGGTCGAGGAACTGAAGTTCCGCAACCGACCGTTTCGGTCGTAGCGAAGCACCACGTCCACCCGACGCGAAAGCACGATCCAGTCACCGAACGGTTCCCTGTAGACACCAACGATCTCGTCCAGCCTGCCTCCAGATGGTCGCTCGAAGGTCACGGCGGCAGCGTCGCCGGCGCCACCGACGCGGATCACGCTGTTTCGTGTGGCGACCAGGGCGCGTAGACCGCCTAGAGGCCCGGCCGGGCCGAGGCTCGCTCGGACGACGCCGCGCACATCCCGGCTCGCCACCGTGTCACCCTCTCGGCCCAGCAAAACCACGCGGTTGTTGTCCGTGACCAGCAAGTCGCCGCGAAGTCCCGCGGCCACCGTGCGCGGCTTCTTCAGCTTCAGAGGGTCCGGCAGGTAGTCGTCCGTAAGGTAGATGCGCGTCCTGGTCCACGGACTTCGACCCGCGAGCGGCCGCAGCACGAGCCGGTGGATTCGCGTCATCCGCTCCAGGGCGACCCGGGCCACGTCGACCCTGGATGAAACGGCTTCTCGTGTCCCGGCGACATCTCCTTCGGTCTGGCCCAGGGCCCCGGCGCGCGCCTGCCGCAAGTGATCTGCCGCGAGTTGCCAGTTGCCGCGGGCGAGTACCAGTTCGGCCATCTCCAGGTGTGCTCTCGGCGTCCACTCGCTCTCGGGTTCACGCTCCAGCACCTGCAGCAGTTCGCCGGCGGCAGCGTTCGTGGCGCCGAGCTGCCGTGCAAGAGCCGCCGCTTCCACCAAAGCACGGCTCCGGTCTGGAAACACCGGATGGAGACTGCGGGGGTAGCGCTCGCTCAGGCTCAACAGTTCCGCGCGAGCCGCTTCGAGCTCCACTGCACTGATGGCTGCTCTGGCAGCAGTCACCGCCGAGTTCGTCTCACCATCAAGCGAAGGCGGCTGGCCGATGACCGCTTGTCCACCCGAAAGCAGCAGGGACCAAGCCAGGAGCACTCTGAGTCGAGGGAACCGATGGGGCATTGTGATCAGGCGAGGAGCGACGCAGCGTATCAACATGCCACTCCGCCTCGGTTCGTACGCGACAGGGATCGCGAGGCCATCATTCGGCGGGTCAATCCGGAGGCGCCAGGGGCACCGTAACGGCATCCCGAAGCAGCGACATGACGCCGGTCGTCTCATCGCGCACGCCGACGGCGAGCTCGTAGGCGCCCTCGGGCAGGGTGATGTCGACCTCGAAACGGTAGGCGCCGGAGATCGCCGGAACGCCGTCTGCTCCGCCAACGCGTACCCCCGTCTGGCGCACCGTGGACCGAAAACCCTTCTCCTCCTCGACAGCGACCATCCAGAGCCGCAATCTGCCGTTCTCCTGTCCGCCATCATGTCTGGGAAGCGAAGTAACGGAACCGTCCGGCACAGCCACTTCGACGATCAGTCCGTGCGGTTTCTGCCCGAGCGGGGTCGAAGGGGCGAAATCGAGACTGGCGCCGAGCGGATTCTCGCCGTCGCCCAGGTAGGCGAAGGACAGCAGGCGCTCGGCCAGACGTTCCTCGAGGGTCTTGTCCCGGAAGCTCCGCCGGTAGGTAAGGCGCCTGCCCGTCCCTGCTCCGCGGGCGAGAGCAACCTCCACCTGCCGCACCTGCTTCGGACGGCGGTCGGTGAGCAGAAACCCAAGAGAGTACGTGTTCGAGACCTGCTCCGTGACATCGTCCAGAAGGTCTACCAGGTCGTTCGAGTTGACCAGTGCCTTGCCGCCGGTTTCGTCCGCGAGCAGGAAGAGTCCACGTTGAGCGTTCGTGGCGTAGAGGCTGTCGTTCCTCGGAGACGGCCGCTGAAGCTCGCCAAATGATGTGCGGCCGCTGAACGAAACGCCCGAGCCGGAGTTCGCCCGCAGGCCGGCAGCGTCCACTGCGAAGATCGTCACGCGATTCGCATTCGCGTGGGCTGAAGCGCGGTTGAAGCGACTCCCCTCGTCGGAGCCCAACATCTCACCCGCCGCATCGTTGAGGTTCCTCATGATCTCAGAGTTGATCGGAGGGCAAAGCTGTTCCACGAGATAGCTGAAGGCCGATAGACCGGGCCGTTGCGGCATTCCGCTGCTCACGTAGATAACCGCCTTTCTCCCGGTGACGCCGGCGAGAGTGCTCACGAGGTCCGCCAGACCATCTGACGCGACAGCAACACGCCTCGACTCTTCGTAGGCAAACGTCCTTGCGATCGCCATCAGGTCGCCCCAGTTGTCCACGCAAGGCTCGCAAGGGGTTTGCTCGCAAACCTCGTCGCTCAGAATCATTTCCCGAAGCGCCCTCTGCCGACCGCCACCCGCTTCAAGCGCCCGTGCCTGACCCTTGGGTCGACTCGCCGCCGCCTGGAGCAGCGCGTCGACGTCGCGGGTCGGTGGCACGAGAACCTCCAAGCGGTCCACGAACGCCGCGAGCATGAACTGGGCGTTCATTCGCCGCCATGGTTCGATCGCTTTTTTGAGTTGAAGCAGCAGGCGCGTGCGGTGCGCCGGAAACGTGTTCAGGTCGTCCAGATAGAGGACAACCGTGAGCGGGGACGGTCCTGCGCCACCGCCGATCCGACCCGGCTCTAGTCGAGCACCAGCGCCACCGTTGCGGCGGTTCGCCCACTCGCGCGCCTCGTCACGGATCGAGGACCAGAAGAAGTTGGAGATCTCGACTGACCGGCCGTCCACGGTCAGTTCGAAGTCCTCCCGCTTCAATCCGCGAACCGGGCGCCCCTTCCTGTCCGTCACGAGGACGTCGATTTCAACGACCTCCACGTCGACGGAGTCGCGAAAGGGCTCCGCTGGCTGAGCAAGCGCACCGGAAGCCGCGACCAGACTCAAGACCAGGCAAGGAGCGGACCACTGGCCGAGATGGGCCGCCCAGCCTCTTCTGCCGCTCACTGCCATCTCCATCCGTCGCCCCCTGTTTGCGGTGGTCTTGCAGAGCCTAACGCGAACGCGTGCATGAAGAAATGAGCAGTCTTGCCACGCGGATTCCTAGTAGTCTGCGCGCTTTCACGGGCTATCTTCTGACCGCCCGGACATCACGGGCACACTGGGTTTGAAGGGAGACACCGTGGAATCGATCGACATCCGGCCGCAGGCGCTCCGAGAAGCAGCCACGATGATCCTCGACGCCGGCGGCAGCGGACCCGAGGAAGCCCGGATCGTGGCCGACCACCTCGTGCTCGCCAACCTCTCGGGGCATGACAGTCACGGCGTCGGCATGCTGCCGGCCTACGAACGGAGTCTCAACAACGGAACACTGCATCCCAACCGGACCGTGGAACTCGTCCGGGACGACGGCGCGATCATGATGTTCGATGGCGGCATGGGCTACGGCCAGGTCGTCGGCCGCGAGGCGACGGCGGCGACCATCGAGCGCTGCCGCGGCGCCGGCGTGGTCCTGGCGTCGGTCCGGAACTGTCACCACCTGGGGCGAATCGGCACTTACGGCGAGCAGGTGGCGGACGCCAGCCTGGCTTCGCTCCACTTCGTCAACGTGGTCGGCCACCAGCCGCTCGTCGCGCCCTACCGCGGCACGGACGCCCGCTACTCGACGAACCCGATGTGCCTTTCGCTACCGGGCAGCGACAGCCAGCCGGCGATTCTCCTCGACATGGCGACCAGCCGGATCGCCCACGGCAAGGCCCGCGTGGCCCACAACCAGGGCGAGGAGGTCCCCGCGGGCGCCCTGATCGACCATCGCGGACGCCAGACCCGCGATCCGGGCGTGCTCTTCAACCAGCCGGTGGGCGCCCTCACGTCTTTCGGCGACCACAAGGGCTACGGGCTGGCCCTGTTCTGCGAACTCCTCGGCGGCATGATGAGCGGCGGCCACACGGCCCAGCCCGAACACGGGATGGAAGGCACGATCATCAACAACATGTTCATGGTCGTGTTCGACCCGGAACGGCTGATCGAGCGCTCGGCGATGGAGCACGAACTCGCCGCCCTGGTGGCCCACGTCAAGGCGTCGCCCGCCGCCGACCCGGACGAACCGGTGCTGGTGCCCGGCGACCCCGAGCGGGCCATGCGCATCGAACGCGCCGAAGCAATCCCCGTGGACGCCGAGTCCTGGCGCCAGATCGTCGCCGCCGGCGAACGGCTGGGAGTGGCGCCGGGCAAGCTCAAGGCCGTCGCTGCCTGATGCCACCCAAGCCTGGATGGGCAGACGCCACCCGCGCGCCGTTCCTACGCCCTGCAAGGGACGGCGGTAGGGCCGCAGGTTCCGGGGGGGGCCGACGCAGCGATGACGGCTAGGACGGAGCGCCGTCTGCTGTCGGGTTCAGGAGTTCGATCCCCGGAAAGCGCGTGAAGTCACGGTCGGCGCTGGCGATCGACGCACCATGTTCCACCGCCAAGGCTGCCAGGTGGGCATCCATCACCATTGCTCCTCTGGCCTGACCACTCTCACAGAGCTCGCTCAGGATGGTCCACGTTCGCGGCCCCGGTTGAAGCAGCCGCACGTTGGGCAAAGCCAACCAGTCCTCGATCAGGGAACACGCGTCCGCAGGCGCCACGGGGTGGGTGAAGACTCGGCGGTCCGACGCGATCCGGACGAAGGCCAGCAAGGTGACCAAGGCCAGAGCGATCGGCCGGCCGGACGAGAGTTCCTCTTCCAGCCAACGCCTCGATGCACGGTGATACGGACTCTCGACGTCGTAGGCGTAGAGGAGGAGGTTGGCGTCGACGAGGATCACCGTCGCGCGGGACCGTCGAGCAAATCGAGAAGACCGCTCACGTCATCCAGGGAGAGTCCTGCTCGGAGCCCCATCGGACGAGCTTGCACCGTGAAGGACGTGGCGAGTTCTGCTTCGCCGGGCGACTCGAAACCTCGACGAAGCGTCACGTTCACGACTTGCTTCATGCTGGCGCCGGTCCGCGCCACCTTGTCCCGGACCTTCGCAGCGACATCGGCGTCAAGTGTCAGCGTGGTTCGCATGCTCTGGATGCTAGAGATGCGACATCACGAAGTCAATGTTCTGTCATCGTGATGCCGAACTCAGGCGCGAACCCTGCATTGCCGGCTTCAGCAACGCCGGCCTGCCTGCCCAGAGTCAGGCGGGTATGGGCGCGGGTGTGCCGCAGCCGCGGGCGCCCGCCGCCCTAGCGGCTCGCCCCACTGAAGAAGCCCCACAGCAGCTCGCCGCCGAAGTTGCCGGCGTCGTCGCGTGGCCAGACGTGAGCGCCGTCCCAGGAGCAACTGCGGACGGCACGGCCGCCTGCGCAGTTGCTGTACTCAACGCACTTCAGCTCTTTGCGCCCGTCCCAGGGCGTCTCCACCGGCACCGGCGCCGCGGCACAGGACTGGGCCTCGGCCCATTCCCGCGCCACCCCTTGCTGAGAGGTGTAGACGTAGCCATCGCTCGCGTACGTGCCGTCGATCGGAACCGTGCGGTCCGAAGTGCCCCCGATCAGGAGCATCGACGGGCCGGGCGCCTCCGCCACGCAGTTGAAGCCACGCGCCAGGTAGCCGTGCATCGGCGCCACCGCCGCCAGACGGTCGCCCAGGGCGCAGCCGAGCCGGTGAACGAACATGCCGCCGTTGCTGTAGCCGGAGGCAAAGACGCGGTCGACATCGAGGCAGAGATCGGCCGACAGGTGATCGATGAGCGCGGCGATGTAGCCGACATCGTCGTGGCAGGAGCACCAGTTGCACGGTCCGCACGTCCCGCACTCCGGCGGACACGGATAGGGGTTCGCGTCCTCGCGGCAGGTCGCACCGTCGGGCCCCGGCGACGCACTGCAGGCGAGGTCGTTCCAGGACGTGATCGCGGCGCTCCGGCTCTGGGTCCGCCGGCCCATCGGCGCCTCGAACGACGTGCTCTGCGGGAACACGAGCACGAAGCCCTCGCGGTCGGCGATCTCCGAAAGACCCGTCCAGCCGTCGCTGTGCGCTGCGCTTCCCGTGTAGCCGTGTACGTGCAGCCACAGCGGCACGGGCTCGGCGCCGTCGTAGCCGGCGGGCAGGTGGCGCCGGTAGCCGCGGGTCAGACCGTCGTACGCGAGTTCGAGGTCGACGCTTGTGCCCGGTTGCGCGGAAACCGCGAGGCCGGCGCCGGCAGATCGTGCCGAGCAGCCGGGACTCTCACCGGCGGCCAGCGGCGCGACAATGACAGCCAGCCCCACAGCGGCGGCGAGCCGCAGTGATCGTTGTGTCGGCATGCAGCCGCCATCGTAGCGCGCCGGCCCTCCTTGGCCGGGCGGCATGCCCGGCTCGCCGCCGCGCCAAGAACCAGAACCCGCTGCGTGTTCTACCCCGCAATCTTGTAGGCGACTAGGCAGCGAACGGTCTCTATCCTTTCTTCTTGATGACGGCTGCCCCCGCGACCGCGTCGAGCCAGCACGACCGACCGCCGCCTCACCGGCCCACGGCACGTCCCGGTTCCCGGTCATACATACGTTCCCTGTACGCCGCTCTCGGCGCGTTCGCTCTTGTCGCAACCCCCGCCGCACCCACGCGCCGGCCACCCCGGTTCTCAGCCCTCGCGAGGGCCGCCCTCGCCTGCGTGCTCGCCCTGGCCGCGCTCGCCACGCCGGCCCGCGCCCAGACCGCGGTCCCCGAGGACTGGAGCCTCAAGCCCACCGCCCTGACCACCGACGACCAGTTCCGGCTGCTGTTCCTCTCCTCCACCATGCGCAAGGGCTCGTCCACCGCCATCGCGGACTACAACACCTTCATCCAGAACCTCGTCGCGGCCGGCCACGCCGACATCCAGGCCCACAGCACAGGCTTCAGGGCGGTCGGCTGCACCGAAGCCACCGACGCCCGCGACAATACCGGCACCACCTTCACCCCTACCGTCAGGGGCGTCCCCATCTACTGGCTGGGCGGCGCCAAGGTCGCCGACGACTACGAGGATTTCTACGACCGCTCCTGGGACGATGAGACCAACGAGAAGAACGAGTCCGGCGCCGACGGGCTCGATACCTCCGAGCGCGCCAACTTTCCCCTCACCGGCTGCGACCACGACGGCACCGAGTTCAACTCTCCCGGCGTCCGCAAATATTCGCGTGCGCTCGGCGCGCCCAACGGTTTCAATCTCGGCCGGCCCAATACCTCCGGGCGCGACCGCGGCCCCCTCAACGGCCACGTCATCCTGGCAACCTTCGGCACCCGCCCCATGTACGGGCTCTCGGAGGTCTTCCGTGTGGGCCTTGCCACCGTGCCCGGCGCCCCCACCGCCCTTTCGGCAGCAGCCAACGGGACCACCCGGATCGACCTCTCCTGGACCGCCCCCGCCAGCAACGGCGGCGCCGCCATCACCGGCTACAAGATCGAGGTTTCCTCCGATGGCGGCGGCAGTTGGACCGACCTCGTCCCCGACACCACCGACACCCACACCACCTACACCCACACCGGCCTCTCCGTCGGCGACACCCGCCACTACCGCGTCTCGGCCATCAACGCCACCGGCGCCGGCGTCGCCACGGGCGTCGCCGACGGCACCGCCGGCCAGACGAAGGTATCGTTCGGGGCCTCCTGGTACACAGCCGTGGAGGGCCGCGTCGGGGCGACGGTGACGGTGGCGCTGAGCGCGGCGCCGTCGGCGACAGTGACGATCCCGCTGGTGGTGACGCTCCTGGGCAACGCCACCGAGGCGGACCACTCCGTCATTCCGGCGAGCGTGACGTTCGGGGCAAACCAGACGACGACGACGTTCACCGTGACCGCGATGGCCGACACGGACGCCGAAGGCGGCGAGACCGTGTCGATCGGGTTCGGGGAGATGCCGACCTTGTTCGCGCCAGGCGCCCGCCCGACGGCGAACGTGGCGCTGATCGACGGCGCCGCCAACCCGCCCCCGCCGGGTGACGGCGGAGGTGACGGCGGAGGAACGCCGCCCCCGCCAGCAGAGCCGGAGCCGGAACCCGAGCCGGAGCCCGAGCCCGAGCCCGAGCCGGAACCCGAGCCCGAACCCGAGCCGGAACCGTCGGGACCGCCGAAGGCCGCCTTCACCGTCGACGCGGAGTGCCAGGACGGCCTGTGCCGGGCCCTGACCGACGTCGCCGTGTCGTTCACGGATGCGAGCACCGGCGCCGTCCGGTCCCGGACCTGGGACTTCGGCGACGGCACGGTGTCGCGGCGCGCCAACCCCGCCCACTCCTGGGCTGAACCCGGCTTCTACGACGTCACCCTGACCGTGACCGACGGCAGCGAGGAATCCACCGCGTCGAGGACCTTCCTCGTCGAGGCCGCCGAGTCGGCCGGGACCTGCGTGGCGAACGCGACGACCCGTTGCCTGCAGGACTTGCGCTACGCCGTCACCGTCGACTGGCGGACCGCCGACGGCAGCGGCCAGGGCAGAGTGGTCCGCGCCGGCACGGACGACTCGGGGCTGTTCACCTTCTTCGACTCGAACAACTGGGAGGTTCTGATCAAGGTCCTCGACGGTTGTGCCCTGAACGAGCACGTGTGGGTCTTCGGCGCCTCGACCACGGACCAGGGCTACTTGATCCGGGTCACCGACATGGCGACCGGCACGGTGAAGGAGTACCGAAACGAACCCGGCATGCCGGCGCCGGCCATCACCGACACCAAGGCGTTTCCGGAGGGTTGTCGCCCGCAGTGACGGTCTGGCCGGGCAGCGCCTGGAAGTAGCCGCCTTGCTCCACCAACTGCACAGCGACCTCGAACAGCTCGGAGAGTGCCGCGCCGGTCAGCACCTCGCCCTTCGGTCCATCCGCAAACACCCGGCCGGCCTTGAGCAGCACGACCCGCTCGACCTCGGGCGGGATCTGATCGACGTGGTGGGTAACGATGATCAGCGTTGTCCCTTTCGCCGCCAGGCGGCGCAACCGCTCCATCAGGCCGAACGCGGCGCGCAGGTCGAGGCCGGTCGCCGGTTCGTCGAGAAGCAACGTGTGCGGCTCATGGACGAGCGCGCGCGCCAGCAGCAAGCGCCGCTGCGCGCCGGAAGAGAGACTGTCGAAACGGCGCTCCAGCAGCTCGCCGGCGCCCTGACCCTCCGCCGCGGCGGTGGCCCGACGCCGCTGCGCGCCGGTCAAGCCCTGGTGCTTGTACATGCCGACGCTGGCGAAGAAACCCGAGCACACGACATCCAGCCCGGATAGCCATCCGTGGTGAGTCGCCTGCAGCTCGTGCGAGACGACGCCGAGCTGGCGCCGGATCTCGAACACGTTCCAACGTTCCCGACCGAGTAGCCGCATCCGGACGCCGGGCCCCCGCACGGAAAAGAACTCACCGTTCAGCATGCGCAAGAGCGTCGACTTGCCGGCACCATTTGGGCCGAGTATGGCGACGTGCTGCCCTCGGGGAACGGCAAGCGACACACCGTCGAGGGCGCGCCGGCCGCCACGCATGACCGTGACGTGCGCGAGTTCCAGCAGGGCTTCGTTCATGGCGCTCGGCCTGCAGCCGTTTCGGGGCTGCGGCCCGACCGGAGACCCTACCGGCCCCGGAACCGCGGTGGCCGCTTCTCGAGGAAGGCCTTGCGGCCTTCGACGTAGTCCTCGGAGCGGAAGCACTCCTCGACAAGCTCCTTTGCCCGGTCGAGATCGCGGCGCTCCGGGTCTTTCGTGGCCTGGCGGATCGCGAACTTGGCGGCGCGCAGGGTCAGCGGAGCGTTCTCGGCCATCCTGCCGGCGAGGTCGCGGACGGTGCTCTCGAGTTCGTCTGCCGTCGTCACGCGATCGATGAGCCCCATGTGCAACGCTTCGGCTGCGTTGAAACGGCGGGCCGTGAGCAGGATCTCGCTGGTGCGGGAAGGGCCCACCAGGTCGACCAGCACCTTGATCCCGGCAAAGCCGTAGCCGACTCCGAGGCGGCCGGCGGGGATTCCGAAGGTCGAGTCCTCGGAGGCAATGCGCAGGTCGGCGTTGAGCGCGGTAGCCAAGCCTCCGCCCAGGCAGTAGCCGCGGATCATGGCGATCAGCGGCTTCTCGAGTGCCGAGAAGGCCCGCCCCGTCTCGCGGCCGGCGCGGTCGTAGCGCTCACGGGCTTCGACGGTCGTGCGCAGCTTCTCGAACTCGGAAATGTCGGCGCCGGAGACGAACGCCCGGTCGCCCGCGCCGCGCAGCACGACGACCCGGACTGCGTCATCCTCCTGGAAGCGGCGCAGAGCGAGTGCCGAGCCCTCCTGCATCTCGAGTGACAGGGCGTTGCGCCGCTCCGGGTTGTTGTAGGTCAACCAACCGACGCCGTCCTCGATCCTTGCCTCGATCTTGGACGTCGGCAACTCGATCTGCGTCGGATCGGAGGAGGCTGCCGGCGCTCTCGCTTCTACGGTCATCATGTTGCTCCTGCTGATCCACGGGTCCGACGATCGTCGGATGCGGGCGAGACGCCCGCGTTCCCAGGAGTCGATCGTCCACCGTTCACGCCACAACCCCGCCTGCCCGGAGCGCCTCGATTTCCGAGCTTCCGAAGCCCGCCTCCGCGAGGATTTCGTCCGTGTGCTGCCCCGGCCCAGGCGCCGGACTGCGCAGTTCGAACGGAGTGCGGCGCAGCCGGACCGGCTGGCCCACGAGGCGCACCGGTCCGAGTTCGGGGTGCTCCAGAGGCACGGCGATCCCGGAGTGTTCGACTTGGGGATCGCTGAAGGTCTGGCCCAGGTCGTAGACCGGGCCGCAAGGGAGACCCGCGTCGTTCAGAAGCTCAACGATCTCATCCACCTTGAAGCGCCGCGTCAGATCCGCGACCTCGCCTTCGAGCTGCTCCCGGTTGGCGACGCGCCCGGCCGAGTTCCGGTACTCCGGCCGCTCGAGAAGCTCCTCGCCGCCGAGGGCCTGGCACATGGCCCGGAAGTGCTTGCCGCTCGTCGCCGCGATGTTCACCCAGCCGTCGGCAGCCGGGAAGGCGCCCATCGGCGAAATCGTCGGGTGGTGGTTGCCCTGCTGGCCCGGAACCTCACCCTCGACCAGGTAGCGGGCGGCCTGGAAGTCGAGCATCCCGATCATCGCCTTGAGCAGGGAGGTGGTCACCCACTGTCCCTCGCCCGACCGCTCCCGCTCGCGGAGGGCCGCCAGGATGCCGAAGGCGAGGTAGAGGCCGGCAGCCAGGTCCGAGATCGCTGTGCCCACGCGAACCGGTCCCTGCCCCGGCAGGCCGGTCACCGACATCAACCCGCCCAGACCCTGGGCGATCTGATCCACACCGCCGCGATCGCGATACGGGCCCGTCTGCCCGAACCCGGACACGCTGCCGTAGACGATTCGCGGGTTGATCGCCCGCACCGTCTCGTAGTCGAAGCCGAGCCGGTGTTTCACGCCGGCGCGATAGTTCTCCACCAGCACGTCGGCGCCCTTGGCCAGTCGCAATAGAACCTCCAGGCCCGCCTCGCTCTTGAGGTCGAGCGTCAGGCAGCGCTTGTTGCGGTGCAGGTTCTGGTAGTCGTGGCCGAGGCGGCGCGAGATCCCGATCTCGCGGCCGGGCGCCGGCGGGCGCTCGATGCGCACCACGTCGGCGCCCCAATCGGCAAGTTGACGCACGGCGGTCGGCCCGGCGCGAGCAATCGTCAGGTCGATGACCCGCAGGTCGGCGAGCGGAAGGGTCATGAAGTCGGGGTCAGACCTCGGGCACCGCCCCGGCAGGCGTCGGCTCGGGGGGCGTCTCGAAGTCCTTGAACATCCAGGCAAGCGCCTGCTCGACCTGCTGCTTCGCTCCCTCCTCCACCACGTCGCCGTGACACGGGATCAGGCGGTCGAACGGATACCGCAACAGGCGCAGGCAACTCGCCGCGCAGGCCGGGCGATCGCGAATCGCGAACCGGAACATGCGGCTCATGGCGACGCGACGATGGACTCCAGTGAGCCGGTAGTAGATCGACGGAATCAACCCCTGGCGCTGCCGCAGGTTGAACAGCAGGTCAGCCACCAGCAACGAGCCGCTCGGACGGTGGCAGAAGGCGACTTCGTTGAAGGCAGGCATCCCGTCGATTGGAATCGGTTGCAACTCGCCTCCCCAGGGCGACGCGAAGCCCAGCGTTCCGCTGAACGACACGTCCTTTCGCTTCTCCGCCAGGCCCGGGGGGCCCAGAACATCGGCTTCAGGGAAGCGCGCGGCCGCTGCCGGCAGGTGAAGATGGTGAAAGCGGTTCGGCGCGACCAGGTACCGCACCGGGCCGAGGCTCTTGAGTTCCTCCACCGTGCGGTCATCGATCGGCCCGGGCGAGTACAACCACAGACCGCCGTCGTCCAGACGCACAACCGTCATCCGGGCCGGCGAAGTGAAGCCGATGGCGATCTTCTGCAGGTGGTCGACGACCCAGACGTCGGGGCCAACCTGGTGTAGCGCCATGGGCCAAGTATAGGTCCGCCCCAAACCCCCAGCGGCTCAGGCGCCTGCCACGGCGTACAATCCCCGGCCATGCTTTCGATGCCCATCCGACCCCGCCGCAACCGGCGGTCCGCCGCGATCCGCGACCTGGTCCGCGAGACCGACCTCGGCCCCGGCCGGCTGATCTACCCGCTCTTCGTCATGGAGGGCAGAGACACCGCCGAACCGATCCCCTCCATGCCGGGCCAGGCCAGGCTCACGATCGACCGTCTGGTCGCGGAGTGTCGCGCCGCGCATGCCCTCGGCGTGCCCGCCGTGGCCCTGTTCCCTGCCGTCGAGGACGGGCTGAAGGACCGCGCCGCGAGCGGGGCGACGGAGCCGGACGGGCTGGTCCAGCGCACCGTCCGTGAGCTGAAGTCGGCCCTGCCCGACATGCTGGTCATCACCGACGTGGCGATGGACCCGTACTCGAGCGACGGCCACGACGGGTTCGTCGTCGACGGCGAGATCGTGAACGACCTGACGCTAGCGATCCTCGCCGCCACCGCGGTGTCGCAGGCCGACGCCGGCGCCGACATCATCGCCCCATCCGACATGATGGACGGCCGGGTGGGGGCGATCCGTACCGCGCTCGATGCCGCCGGCCACGACCAGGTCGGCATTCTGAGCTACACGTCGAAGTACGCCTCGAACTTCTACGGCCCGTTCCGCGACGCACTCGACTCCGCGCCCCGCGCCGGCGACAAGAAGACGTACCAGATGGACCCGGCGAACGTCCGCGAGGCGGTGCGTGAGGCCCGCCTGGACGCCGAAGAGGGCGCCGATGTCGTCATGGTCAAGCCGGCACTCGCGTACCTGGACGTGATCCGCGCTCTTCGCGAGGCGGTGGACCTGCCGGTCGCGGCCTACCAGGTCAGCGGCGAGTACGCGATGATCCAAGCCGTGAGCGCAAACGGCTGGATGGACGGCGACGCGCTGATGATGGAGACCCTGACCTCGATCCGGCGCGCCGGCGCCGACATGATCCTGACCTACTTCGCCCGCCGCTGCGCCGAAGTCCTGAATAGGTGATGCGTCGGCTGCGATGACGACGACTCGTTGAGCGCCTGACGGGGGGGCTCAGGGACCGGCGGCGCGGAACAGGAACAGGTGCTGGGTCGGCAGCGAGTCGACCCGTTCGACCAGTTCGTAGCCCGCGGGCAGCCACTCCTTCATCACCTGCTCGATCGACATGCGGTGCTCGAGCTTGATGTGCCGCGCCGAACGGCCCTCCAGCCGGAACTCCGCCAGGGCGATCACACCGTCGGGCGCGAGCGCCTCCCGCATGGACTGGAGCATCGCCTCGGGCGCCGAGAACTCGTGGTACACGTCGACGAGGAGCATCAGATCGACCTCGGCTTCAGGCAACCGCGCATCGCTCTGGGTCCCGAGCACCGTGGTCATGTTCGTGACTTCGGCATCCGCTGCGAACCCCGCGGCGATGCGGAGCATCTCGGGCTGGATGTCGTTGCACAGCACGTTGCCCTCCGGCCCTACGGCGGCCGCCAGACGTCGCGCGTAGTAACCCGAGCCGCAACCGATGTCGACGACCAACATGCCGGTCTCGATCGGCAGCGCCGCCATCAGTTCGTCCGGGTGCTCCTCCTCGATACGCGTCGCCCGCTCCAGCCAAGGGGCGCCGCGGTAGGACATCACCTCGGCGATCTCCCGGCCCTTGAAGACGCCGGGTTCTTCCGGCGCCTGCGCCACGGCGGCCGCCAACGGCGCCAGGGCAGCCGCAAGCGCCAGGGCAGCCGCAACGACGCCCTGCCGCTTGGGCGCTACGGTTCGAGCCAGCGTGCGAGCCATCCCAGTACCTCCTCGTGCCACTGAATGCCGTTCGCCGGACTGAGCACCCAGTGGTTCTCGTCCGGGAAGTAGAGCAGGCGGGCCGGCACGCCGCGTCGCTTGAGCGCCGTGAATGCCGCAAGCCCCTGGGTTTCGGGGACGCGGAAGTCGAGCGCGCCGTGGACCACCAGCATCGGGGTCTGCCAGCGATCGACCAGCAGCGCCGGATTGTGACTCTCGAAGCCGTCCGGGTTCTCGAAATAGCTGCCCCGGTGGTCCCACTCGACGAACCACAACTCCTCGGTCGTGTAGTACATCGAGCGCAGATCGAAGACTCCGTCGTGGTTCACCAGGCAGCGGAAGCGATCCGGCCAGGCGCCCGCGACCCAGTTCACCATGTAGCCGCCGTAGGAGGCGCCGAGCGCGCACACCCGATCGCCGTCAAGGAACGGGTAGCGATCGAGGGCGGCGGCCAGTCCCTTCTGCAGATCCTCGAGTGGCTTGCCGCCCCAGTCGCCCCCGATCGAGTCGGTGAAGTCCTGTCCGTACCCGACCGAACCGTGGAAGTCGATCATCACCGCGGCGTAACCGGCGCCGGCATAGGCCTGGGGATTCCACCGGTAGTGGAAACTGTTGCCGAAGGATCCCTGCGGGCCGCCGTGGATCAGGAAGGCGACCGGGTAGCGGCGTTCGGGGTCGAAATCGACCGGCCGCACGAGGTAGCCATGCACCGTCTCGTCGTTCCAGCCCGCGAACGTGAACTGCTCGTAGTCCCCCACTCGCGCCTGCGCCCGCTGCTCGGCGTTGAAGGCGGTCATGGCCCGCCGGTCGCCGCCGGCGAGATTGCTCACAAACAACTCCGACGGGCCGGCCAGGTCGTTGTGGAGAGTGACCAGCCGGTCCTTCGACACCGCCAGACCAGCCACCGACCCCTCACCGTGCAGGCGCGTTACCGAGCCGTCCGCCACATCGACCGCGAAGAGGCTGCGCTGGCCGAGGTCAGCCGCGGTGGCGTAGAGAGTGTCGCCGTCAGCGGAGAAGGCAAGGCCGGACACGGAGCGATCCCAATCGCCGGTGAGATCCCGGTCGGCCTCCAGCCGGGAACCCTCGAGGCGCGCCAGTCGAATCCCGAATCGATCAGCCTCGTAGCCCGGCCGCTCCATCGCCAGCCAGGCCAGCGTGCCGCCGTCCGGCGACAGCACCGGGTGGCTGTCCCAGGCCGGGTTGGCGGCGGTCAGGTTGACGGGCGGCGAACTGCCGTCCGCGGGCGCCAGGTACAGATCGAAGTTCGTCGACCAGGCCTCCGGCGTACCGCCGACGCGCGAAGCGAAGATCACCGCGCCGCCGCCGTCCGCAAAGGCGATCTCCTCAGCGCCGCCGAAGGGCTTTGGAGGCGCGTCCTGATCGAGTCCCCGCATCAGGTCGACCGCCTGCCCCGAGACCGAGCGTGCGTCGTCGAGTTCCAGGACGAACACGTGCGACCGCCGGCCGTCCTTCCAGACATCCCAGTGGCGAACGAAGAGATCGTCATACGCGACCCCTGACGTGGGCTGCGATGACCGGTCCTCGAGTCGTTTCGCGGTGCAGTCGAGCGTCTCGCACGAAGCGAACACATCCATCGTCAGCGCGATCCGCCGCCCGTCGGGCGACACGACCAGGTTGCCGACGTCAAGCGGCAGGTCGGTCACCTGGCGCGGTTCGCCTCCGGCAAGGGGCAGCCGCCAGACCTGGGAACTCCCCGAGCGCGTGGACAGGAAGAAGAGATCCCGGCCGTCCGGCGCCCAGCGCGGATGAAAGTCCGCGGCCTCGTGCGTGGTCAACTGGCGTGGCGCGCCGCCGTCCACCGGCGCCGACCAGAGATCCGTTCGACCCCGGTTCGCGGCAAGGTCCGTCACGCGCACGGTGAAGGCAACGGCCGACCCGTTCGGCGCCATCTGCGGGTCCGATAGCCGCTCCATCGCCAGCATGTCGTGGACGGAGAACGGGTGTGTCTCCTGCGCCTGAAGAGCCGCCCACGCCGGGACGATCAGAGCAGCGAGAGCGACAATCCCGAAACGGCGCATGGCTGCGACGCAGGCTATGAGGCTGCGTCACGGAACGCAACTCTCGCCCGGCAAGGCGCTTGGAGGCGTTGTCGCGAGGGCCGGGTGGTAGACTGCGGGTTCCAAACATTCCAGGAACCATCATGCGCTCCCTGATCTGCCTCGTTTCGGCCCTCGTCAGCTCGGCGGTCGTGGCCCAGGACCACCGCCTGACAGCGGCGCGGCTCGATGGCGACGTGCTCCGCCTGCAAACTACCAACGGCCTGCAGGTGGTACGGCACTTCCAACTGCCGAATCCACCGCGCGTGGTGCTTGACCTGTTCGGACTCGACGGATCCCTCGCCGAAATGCCGGCGCTGCCCTCCACGAGCCCCGCCCTGGAGGTACGTACCGGCGAGCATCCCGAGTTCCTGCGAGTGGTCGTTGATCTCAAGGAGGCTCTGCCGACCTATCAGGTCCGCCAACAAAGCGGATCGATTGAGGTCGGACTCGGCAGCGCGGCGCTGCCGCCATCGAGCACCGGCGTCATGATCGAAGCGGTGCCGGATCCCGGTACGCAGGCCGCCCCACCCTCGACGCCGGCGCCCGTCGTGGCGGTCGGCGTGGAGGCTTCTCCCGGCGACGAGGCGGTCGCCACCGCCCCCAGGCAACCGTCCGCGACGCCGACGGCTACAAGCCGAGCCGGGAACCTCGACGATCTGTCCACGGACGAACTGCTAGCGCTGATCGAAGCGGAACTCAAGGCCGCGGGACTCGATCAGGAGCAGTCCGTGGAGGAACTCATCGAGCAGGTCGAGGCCGAACTGGACTCGAACAACCGCAGGCCGGCCAGGAGCAGCCCACCGCCAACCCGGGAAACGCCCTCCGCGGCAGAACGCCGCCTCCGCCGAACTCCGCGGCGAGTCCAGACGCCTCCGCCCGCGGACGGTGAAGAACGGCCGCCCTTCCGGTTCGTCGACGAAGAACCGGCGAAGGCGCCGCCACCCGACGACGGCGACTCCTAGGAGTAGTCGCCGCGGTGGTCCGCTGCGCTGCCGCGCAGGAAACATGTTCAGTGCGCACGGCAGTGCGGTCGCCGCGCTAGCTGCTCAGCACCAGAAGCACCAGTGATACGGCGGCCGGAAGTAGGTGATCAGCCGGCCGCAGACGATGACGCCGATCCAGCAGGCCAGTGAGATCGCGGCCGCGGTTCGAGCCCTCGTCGGCGCGACGGCGCCGGCAGCGGCAACCCTCACCGGTCGGTAAGCGAAGCGGTAGAAGAACAGGATGTTCAGCCCGGCGATCGCCATCAGCGACAGCTTGATCTGGAATGCCGGGTTGTAGAGGTACTGGTTCGGCGCGCTGACGACGAACAGGAACCCGCTACACACGTTCACGAGATAGCCCCCGACACCCCAGGGCACCAGCCGGTGCAGCGCTTCCATCGGGATCCCCCTGGCCACCCCCAGGAGACGCAGGTCCCACAGGCCGATCGTCCCGATGAGCAGCGAGAGGCCGAGGAAGTGCAGCGACTCGATCGTGGGCCAGCCCCACGACGTGTGCATGAACGTGTAGATGCCGCTCTTCTGGCCGATCGAGTACAGCAGGTCTTCCATCGCGCCTCGTCCTAGTACTGCATGTGCGAGGCCAACATGACCTTCGCCGTGTAGGCCAGTAAGCGGCCTGAAGTGATCACAGCGGCCCAGAGCACGAGGGACAGCGCGGCCAGAAGGCGCGCCTTCCGCGGCGCCGGAACGGCGTCATGCCGCGCATCCCCCAACACCCCGCGCATCAACGACCTCATGATCCAGAGCGCTGCAGCGATACACGCCAGCTTGAAGTAGAAGACGGGATTGGTCAGAGCCTTCGCGGGGTACGCCATGAGCAGGAGGAACCCCGACGCCGTGACCACCGCGAGGCTCGCCCACAGCACCGGCAGGTAGCGACGCATCAGCGACAGCGGGATACCCGGAGCGACGCCGAGGATCCGCAGATCCGTCGCCACATGGACGCCGGCCACGAACGCCATCCCGACCGAATGAAAGACGAGGCTGGAGAAGAACGCCGGGCCCGACTCGCGCATCCAGGTGGAAAAGCGCGTCTCCTCCAGCCAGATCAGGAAGTCGATCATCGCCCGAAAACCCGCCCACACCCAGCCACCTGGCGGCCTTACGAACGCTGCTCCTCGATCCAGTCGTTGATGAGCTCTTCCAGGATGTTGAGCGGCACCGAGCCGTTGGCGAGCACGGCGTCGTGGAAGAGACGCACGTCGAAGTCGTCGCCGAGAGCTTCTTCGGCGCGCCCGCGCAGTTCCCGGATCTTGAGTTCGCCCATCTTGTAGGCCAGCGCCTGACCCGGCCAACTGATGTAGCGGTCGGTCTCGGTCGTGATCTCATGCAGCGAGAGTGCCGTGTTCTCGGCCAGGTAGTCGAGCATCTGCTGCCGCGACCAGCCGAAGGCGTGAACGCCGGTGTCGACCACGAGCCGGCAGGCGCGCCAGATCTCGTAGGTCAAGCGCCCGAAGTTGCTGTACGGGTCTTCGTAGAAGCCGGCCTCCAGGCCCAGGTACTCGGAGTACAACCCCCAGCCTTCGCCGAAGGCGGAGATGTAGTCGTGGCGCCGGAACTCGGGCCCGACGTCGATCTCGACCGCGATCCCATGCTGCAGGTGATGGCCGGGCACCGCCTCGTGCAGGGACAGCGCCTCCAGCGCATAGAACGGCCGGCTCGGGAGGTTGTACGTGTTCACCCAGTAGATGCCGGGCTGGGTGCTGCCCACGGCGGCAGACACGTAGCGGCCGGCGGTGTACTTCGGGGCCATGTGGTCCGGAACCGGTTCGACCGTGTAGGGGAGCCGCGGCAGCGTGGCGAACAGCGACGGCAGCTTGCCGTCCATCTTCTTGGCGATCCAGGCGGCCCGCTCCAGCAGTTCCTGCCCGGTCTTCGGGTAGAACCGCGGATCGGTGCGCAGGAACTCCAGAAACTCGGTGAAGGAACCCTCGAAGCCCGTCTCGCGGATTACCTCCTCCATCTCGGCCCGAATCCGCTCGACCTCGCTGAGGCCGATCTCGTGGACCTCCTCGGGCGTCAGGTCGAGGGTGGTGAACCAGCGGACCTGTTCTTCGTAGTACGCCCGTCCGCCCGGCAGATCGGAGGCGCCCAGCGTCTCTCTCGTGTTCGGCTGATACTCGCCGACGAAGAAGTCGAAGAACCCCTGGTAGGCCGGCGCCACCGCCTCGTTGATCGCGGCCTCGGCCTCGGTCAGGATCCGCTCCCGGTCCATCTCTTCGACCGCCTTCGGCAGGTCCTCGAACGGGGCCCAGAAGGCGCTGTCCTGCGGCTCGTCTGTGATGTGGGCCGAGATCGTGTCCTCGTAGCCGTCGAGCACTATGCGCGGCAGGCTGAAGCCGCGCTCGAGCCCGGCGCGCATGTGGCCCTGCTGCTGCTCGAAGAAGGTCGGCAGTGCCCGCATCCTGGCGATGTAGTCGTCGTAGTGATCCGGGGTCCGGAACGGCATCGAGCGGTACATGCGCGCAAACCCCATGTGGAAACCGGAGTCCGCGTTGAGAGGCATCTGGTACTCGCCGAGCTCGAAGCCCTGCACGCTGCCCCGGAGCTGGCGCTCGAACATCCGCGCGTTGATCCGGTCCGCCGCGCTGAGCCCGTCGAGATGGATCTCCTCGAACCGCCGCAGGAGATCGCGACGCCGTTCGACCCTGCGCTCGATCGCCTCCAGGCTGGCGTCGGCCAACTCGTCGTTCCGGCTGTGGTCGCCGACACTCGTCGCGAACTGCGGACTCTCGACGAGCCGAGCCGCCCAGTCCTCGTCGAAGAGGGCGTAGAGCTCTTCGCGAGCGTCCGGGGCCGGCGCACAGGCGATCAATGCCACCACGGCCAATATCGCCAGCGCCGCTCGATCCAGTCTCAACCTGCCCATAGGACGCCGAACCCTATCGCGGCCGCAGGACTCGGGGCGGGGGCGCGCTAGGATCCCGGCCCGCGCGTGAAGAACCTGATCGCTCTCCTGCTCCTCGCCGCTACGGCCGGCGTTCCCGCCGCCGGGGCATCGCCCCTGGAACTGCGTCCCGGCGATCGAATCTGCCTGGTCGGCAACACGTTCGCGGAGCGGTTCCAGCTCTTCGGCTACTTCGAAAGCGGTCTGCTGGCCGCCTTCCCGGACCTGGATCTGTCCCTGCGCAACCTCGCCTGGTCGGCGGACGAAGCGGCGCTGCGCCCGCGGCCACTGGACTTCGGCGCCGTCGACCGGCATCTCGAGGCGCAGAGTGCGGATGTCGTCCTCCTGTTCTACGGCGCGAACGAGTCGTTCGAAGGCAGCGAGGGTCTCCCGGCGTTCCGAAACAACCTGGGACGTCTGCTCCGCCACGTCTCGAGGCAGACCTACAACGGCGCCGAGCCTGCCCGTGTGGCGCTCGTCTCGCCGATACCCCAGCAGGTTCTACCGGACGGTCGGGGTCTCGACGCGGCTGCCGTGGAGCGCCGCAACGCCGACCTGCGGACCTACGCCGAAGCCGCCGAAGCCGTTGCGGCTGCGAACAACGTGCCCTTCCTCGACATCTCCGACGGAGTGGCGGCCGCGTTTGCCGGCGAGCCGGCGCCGTTGACGATCAACGGAGTGCATCTGAACGAGGCCGGCTACTGGCACGCCTCCCGGGCGCTTCTCGAAGCGCTCGGCGCTTCGGCGCCGGGCGCGGTCGTCGCCTCGGCGGGCGGCAATCCTCAACTCGAGATCCGCCCCCCGGTTCTGCCGCCGGCGCCTCACAGAGCTTCAGCCCCCCTCCGGATCAGCGTGCGCGACCTGCCCCCCGGCACCTACGTTCTGCGGCGCGGCGACGAGGTCCTCGCCTCGGCGAGCGAGGGAGACTGGGCGCGGGGCCTCGATCTGGAAGCGTCTTCCGCCACGACCGCCCTGCAGGAGGCCGGCGACGGTCTGCGCCAGGTGGTGCTCCGCAAGGGCCGGCTTTTCTTCGACCGCTACCGCGCCGTGAACGGCTACTACATCTATGGCGGACGCAAGGAACCCTTCGGCGTCCACTCGTTCCCGCCCGAGATGGTTCGCTTCGACGAACTGGTCGGTGAACTCGACCGCGAAGCCATGGCGCTCGCCCGCTCGGGCGAAGTCTGGCGCTTGGAGCGCGTCGACCGATGAACCGTCTTCCCTTCGCTGCCGTGCTGGCCGCGGCTCTTGTTGTCGGCCCGGCCGCGGCCCAGGAAGTCGCCGACGAGGAGCCGAACCGCGGCGGCGAACCGCGGCACGAAGCGCTCGATCCCGCGTACGCGCTGGAACACCTCCACCCGGCCGAGGGCTACGAGGTCTCCCTGTTCGCTTCCGAGCAGGACTTCCCGATCGGCAACCCGGTGTCCATGACATTCGATTCGCGGGGCCGGCTCTGGGTGGCGACCATGCCGTCCTATCCGCAGCGCCTGCCGAACGAGGAACCGGACGACAAGATCATCATCCTCGAGGACCGGGACGGCGACGGGCGCGCCGATCACCACACGGTCTTCGCACGCGGCCTGCACCTGCCCACCGGCTTCGAACTCGGCGACGGCGGCGCCTACGTGGCGCAGCAGCCCAACCTGATGTTCATCCAGGACACCGACGGCGACGACGTGGCCGACCGCTACGAGGTCATCCTCCACGGCTTCGGCACCGAGGACAGCCACCACTCGATCTCGGCCTTCACCTGGGGTCCGGGCGGCGCGCTCTACTTCCAGGAGGGCACCTTTCACCACAGCCAGGTCGAGACCCCCTACGGCCCGGTGCGCCTGGTCGACGCCGGGGTCTTCCGCTACAAGCCCCAGCGCTTCCAGCTCGAGGTCTTCGTCTCCTACCCCTTCGCCAACCCGTGGGGGCACATCTTCGACCGCTGGGGCCAGAACTTCATCGCCGACGCCTCCGGCGGCGCGAACTACTTCGGCGCCCCGATCACCGGCAACGCGCCCTACCCGACGAAGCGACGACGGATGAAGGTGTTCACACAGGTCGTCCGGCCGACCTCCGGCTGCGAGATCGTCAGCTCGCGCCACTTTCCCGACGAGGCCCAGGGCAACTTCCTGGTCAACAACACGATCGGCTTTCAGGGCATCAAGCAGCACCGCGTGATCGAGGAGGATTCGGGCTTCACCTCGGAGGAGGTCGAGCCGCTGCTCTATTCGACCGACATCAACTTCCGCCCCGTCGACCTGCAGTTCGCGCCGGACGGCTCGCTCTACCTGGTCGACTGGTTCAACCCCCTGATCGGCCACATGCAGTACTCGCTACGCGACGAGCGGCGCGACCACGACCATGGCCGCGTCTGGCGCGTGCGGTACACCGGCAAGCCCCTGCTCAACCCGCCGGAGATCGCCGACGCCTCGACCCCGGCGCTGATCCGTCTGCTCGATAGCTACGAGGATCGCACCCGTTACCGCGTCCGCCGGGAACTGCGGGAACGCCCGAGGGACCAGGTCCTGGCCGCGCTGCGTGACTGGCTCGATGGCTTTGATGTGCGGGAGAGCCGCCAAAGCCGCTTCCAGGCCGGGCAAGAGACGAGCGCCGACGAGGACGACCGGGCCGACGAGGACGGCCAGAAGAAGGTCGCCGGGTTCGAACACCACCGCCTGGAAGGGCTCTGGCTCTACCAGAGCCTGAACGTCGTCGAACCCGATCTCCTGGCCCGGATGCTCCGCTCGCCCGAACCGCGGGCGCGGGCCGCCGCGACCCGGGTGGCCCGCTTCTGGCGCCGCGAACTCGACGATCCGCTGGCGATCCTGGCCACCCAGGTCGAGGACGAGTTTCCGCGTGCCCGGCTCGAAGCACTGCTGGGCTTAAGCTACCTGGAGTCGGAACCGGCGGCGCTGGCGGCACTCGGAGCGCTTGATCGGCCCACCGACTACTACCTCGACTACACCCTGGGCGAAACCGTCGACACGCTGGCGCCCTGGTGGCAGCCCGGGCTCGCTCCCGACCGCGAGCCTCCCCTGCTCGACGAGCTTCCGGCCGCCGCGGGCGAGTATCTGCTCAGCCGCCTGTCCACGCGGGACCTGGAACAGCTCGCGGCCCATCCGCTGGCCGACCGCGCGCTGCTGCGCCGCGCCGGGGCGAGCGTCGAACGCCAGCGTCAGGCGATCGCGAACCTGGCCGCGGGCCGTGCGACGACCAACGCCGAGGACGCGACGATCAACATCGCGGAAGCTGCCACGGCCCTGCTGATGGAAGAACTGGGCCGCCTCGACCGGGTCGACCCTCCCGCACCGGAGACCGTCGACCGGATCGTTCTCCACCTGCTGGAGCGGACGGCCGCTGCACTGGGTACAGCGCAGCCGGCGCTTCGCGAGCTAGCGGCGGACGGCGCCCGCCAGCAGGTTCGAAGCGGCGCCATGGCGGCGCTGATGGCGGCCGCAGGCGACACGTCGCCAGGGAGCGTGCTGCCCCGCCGGCCGGAATCGAATCAACTGATCGACTGGCTGCGAGCCATAGACGCCCTGCCGGTCGCGCTGCGTGACGACGCCTATCCATCGGTGTCCTCGCTCTTCGACGACCGGCGCGTACCGGACCGGCAACGGGTGCTCGAAGCGGCTGCGCACACGCTGGCCGGTATTGTCCGCGACGCCGGCAGGAGCTTTGAACGGCTGGCTGGTCTGGCCGCCGATCCCGCGATCGGCCTGGCCGCGCTCGAGGGTCTCGGGCAACTGACGGCCGAGGCGCCGGACGCCTGGCCGGCGGACGGTGGCGAAGAAGCCCTCGCCGCCCCGATCGTCGCGGCGATCGAGAACGCGGATCCCCGCGAGCTCACCTCGCCGCGATTCCGGCGCATCCACGATCTCGGTCTCCGGGTCGCCGACCGGCTGATCGAGAGAACGGGCGGCGAGCGAGGCGCCGAACTGCGCGAGGAGCTCGTCAACCTCGGGCCGGCGATCGTGACGCTGCGGCCCGTCCCCCACCAGATGCTCTTCGATCTCGAGGAGTTCACGGTGCGGGCCGGCGGACCGGTCGAGATCACTTTCGAGAACATCGACGTGATGCCCCACAACGTCGTCGTCACGCGACCGGGGGCACTGGAGGAGGTGGGCCGGGCAGCCGATGCCGAGGCGGAGCGCAACCCGGCCACAGCCGTTGCCTCGGGCTACGTTCCGAAGACCCCCCTGGTCCTGTTCAAGACCGGTCTGGTCCAGCCGGGCGGCACGGAGGTGCTGAGCTTCACGGCACCGAAGTCACCCGGCCTCTACCCCTTCGTCTGCACCTTCCCCGGTCACTGGATCCTCATGAAGGGCACGATGCGCGTGGTCGAGCGGCTCGACGGAACCGCGGTCACCCGCTACGCCGCGCCGCGCCGCGCTCCCGACGTGCCCCAGCGCGCCTTTGTCGCCGACTGGAGTTACGACATGCTGGAGATCGACGTCGGCGAACTCATGGCGACGCCGACGCCTGCCGGCGAAGTGCAGCTCGAACGCGGCCGGCGCCTGTTCATCGAGACCGGCTGCGCCACGTGCCATCGGCTCGGCGGCGCCGGCGGTGAGATCGGTCCTGCCCTGGACGACATAGGCGTTCGCTTGACCGCGCTCGACACCCTGCGGCACATCCTCGAACCCTCGGGCGAGGTGGCCGAGGACTACCGCACCTGGCTCGTCGAAACCCGCGACGGCCGCTTCTACTCGGGGCTTCTCGCCTCCGCCGACGACAGCGCCGTGCGCATCCGTTCGAACCCCCTGGACCCGAACCACATCGAGACGATTCCGCGCGAGGAGGTCGAGAGCCTCGACGAGTCCTCCCTTTCGTCCATGCCGAGCGGCCTCCTCAGCACGCTCCAACCGTCGGAGGTCCAGGATCTGATCCGCTACGTCCTGCATTCGCCGTGATGCGCAAGCGCTGCTGGCGGCCCATCGTCCTCCTGTCCGCCGGGGCCGCGGCGGCAGCCGGCGCACCGGCGGCGGCTCAGCACGGCGCCGTAGGCGGGGAATGGCGCGAGTACGGCGGCGACGCCGGCGGCGCCAAGTACGCGCCGCTCGGGCAGATCAACCGCGGCAACGTTCAGGACCTCGCCGTCCGCTGGCGCTGGGCCTCGCCCGACAACGCGATCGCCGAACCGGGCGGCGAACGGAGCATCGTCGCGTTCGAGTCGACGCCCCTGATGATCGGCGGCGTGCTCTACACCAGCACGTCGTTCAGTCAAGCGGCAGCGGTCGACGCCCAGACCGGTGAGCAGATCTGGGTCTACGATCCGAAAAGCTACCTGTCCGGCCGCCCGCCCAACAACGGCTTTCTGCATCGCGGCCTCGCCTACTGGACCGACGGCGAGACGGAGACCGTCTACCTCGCGACCGGCGACGCCCGCCTGATCGCGCTCGATCCGGCCATCGGCGCGCCCCGGACGAGCTTCGGCAGCGGCGGCGAGGTCTACCTGAAGGCGGGCATTCGTTCCCTCAGCGGCATGTCAGACCAGTACGGACACACCTCGCCGCCGGCAGTGGTCGGCGACGTGCTGGTCGTCGGCTCGTCGGTCATGGACTGGGCGCCGCGGCCCGAGTGGCCGCCGGGCGATGTCCGCGGCTACGACGCCAGAACCGGAAAGCTCCTTTGGACCTTCCACACCGTGCCGCGACCGGGGCAGTTCGGCTACTCGACCTGGGAGAACGGCGCCGCCGAGCGCGTCGGCGGAGCGAACGTGTGGGCGCCGATGACCGCCGACCCGGAGCTCGGCTATGTCTACCTGCCCGTGAGCGCGCCGTCGAACCACTTCTACGGCGGCCACCGGAAGGGCGACAACCTGTTCGCCAACAGCCTGGTCTGCCTCGACGCCAGGACGGGCCGCCGCGTCTGGCACTACCAGGTCGTCCACCACGACATCTGGGACTTCGACCTCCCGTCGCCGCCCAACCTGGTCGACATCACGGTCGGCGGCAGGGACATCCCCGCCGTCGCCCTGGTCACGAAGCAGGGCTGGGTCTTCGTCTTCGACCGCCGGAGCGGCAAGCCGGTGTGGCCGATCCACGAGGTTCCGGCGCCGCAATCCCAGGCGCCGGGCGAACGGACGGCGCTGACGCAGCCGCGACCGACGAAGCCGCCGCCCTTCGATCGTCAGGGGATCGCACGCGACGAGCTCACGGAGGGTGCTGAGGAGGTGCTCGCCGACCTCGACTGGGGGGAGATCTACACCCCGCCTTCCACTCGCGGGGCCGTGATCTACCCCGGCCTTGGCGGCGGCGCGAACTGGGGCGGCGCGGCGTTCGACCCCACCGATTCGACCCTCTACGTGCCGGTGCTCGGAGTCGTCCCGTTCGTGGTCCGCCTCAACTTCTCGGGTATCCCTGACTATCTTCTCTACGAAACAGGCATCCTCGGCGCCCCGGGCAACCGTTACCTGCTCAAGCCGCCGTGGGGTCACATCACCGCCTACGACCTCGACCGCGGCGAGATGCTCTGGCAGCGGACGAACGACGGATTCGACGGCTACGCCGGCACCGCGTCCCTTCTCGCCACCCAGGAACTCCTCTTCTACGCCAACCGGTCGCGGCCGGTGCTGACCGTCCTCGACGCCGCGAACGGCGACGTGCTGCGCACCATCCCCCTGCCGGGCCGCGCCTCCGGCGTACCGATGAGCTACACCGCCTCCGGCCGCCAGTACGTCGTCGTCGCGGTGGGCGCCGACGGCGATGACGCCGAACTGGTCGCCCTCTCCTTGGCCTCTGACCTGCCGGAGCAGCACCCCGGCACCCTGGGATTCGCCGTCACTACAACGGCGGTGCGGGAATCCGACGGCGAGGTCACCTTGAGCGTGGTGCGCGCCGGCGGCAGCGACGGCGCCGTCAGCGTCAACTTGCGGACGGCGGGCGGCGCCGCCACGCCCGATGTCGACTACGAGCCGGTTGCCCGCACTCTCGCCTGGGCCCACGGCGACAGCGCCGCTCGAACGGTGACTCTCCAACTCCTGGCCGACACCGTCAACGAGGAAGCCGAGACGATCGAGCTCGAACTCGACGATCCCCGCGGCGGCGCCGCTCTCGGCGAGTGGCGCATGGTCGTGACCGTCGAGGACGACCCAGGCGGTACAGACAGCACACCGATCGGCGAATGCGTCGCCGACGCCACAACGCTGTGCCTCAACGGCGGCCGCTTCCGCGTCCGCGTCCGCTACGCCACCGGCCAGGACGAATCCGGATACGGCGCCGGCGTCCTGCTCACGGAAGACACCGGGTACTTCACCTTCTTCAACCCCTCGAACATCGAGATCGTGGTGAAGGTCCTCGACGCCTGCGCGCTGAACGGCAGGTACTGGCTCTACGCCACCGGGCTCACGGACCTCGACGTCGAGCTGGAAGTCGCCGATCCACTGACCCAGACCCGACATGTCCTCGCGAGTCCGCTCCAGGAAGCGTTCCAGCCCATCGCGGACACCAGGGCCTTCGACTGCCAGTAGCTGCAAGAACTCTTCCGAATCGCGCTTCGGAAAGCGGCCCGCCATAGCCTACCGCCGGACACCTCTCGCCGACCGACACCCCCGAACCCAACCGGCCCCGCTGCAGCACAACTCCCGCTTATCCTACTCGTTACCGTAGCACCCCATTTCACTAAGGAACCGGGACGGATTCTTCGGCCATCCCCGATATGAACGGGCTCGCGACAGAATCAACCGCTTCTTCGTCCGAGTCACCGCGACGAAACACGCGCGTCTTTCCTCTTCCATCGAGGAACCACCGTCGGTCCCCTTTAGGCTCTGCCAAGAAGGAAGCACCTCTTCCGCAAGTCCGATCAGATAGACCGTGTCGAATTCATGTCCCTTTGCCCCGTGAATCGTCATCAACGACACAGCCCCAGGGGGTGGAACCGGTTCTTTGGAGCGCAGCCCGAGCTGCTGCAAGAAACGGTGCAGAGATGAGAAGCCCTCGTCCGCTCTGATCTCGAGATCGATCCGCCGCCAGGCGCTCAGGTCGTCTCTCAGATCGCCACCAGCATCTTGAGATTCAAAACACTCAAGAGTCTCCTTCAGGGCCTCCCTCAGCCCAAGGCGCCCCGACGCCAGCTTCATGATCGCATCCACCACACGGGCACCGGGCTCCGACAGCTCCTCCTCTCGCACGGCGTCGCTCCAGACCGTCAGCAGCGCGGACCCGTTGGCTGCCGACCGTGAAGCCAGGGCGTGCCAGTTCATCTCCTGACCCGTGAAGCGGTTGAACGCCCGCACCAGCACTTCCATGTTGCGCTCGTCCAAGGGCCGCTCGATCTGCCTCAGACAGGCGACCAGCCAACGCAAGTGCGGAGACACAAAGTCATCACGCCTCACCCGGAGCACCGACGGAACGTCTATCGCTTCCAGCGCCTGTTGGACTCTCTCCAACATCGCTCGATTGCGTGCCAGTACTGCCGTTTCGCTGCGGTCCTCCGTGGCAAGACGACCGATCTCTTCAGCAATCCCTACCGCCTCGGCCTCATCCGTCTGGAACTCCCGAAGCCCAATCTGGTCATCCGGAAAGCAGTCATCGTCACGGGCTGCCACCGCGGGCTTCTTCCACACTGCGCGCCGTGTGTTGTACACGACCAACCGATTCGCCGCCTCGACGATAAGAGGTGGGCAGCGGAAGTTGTCGGGTAACTGAATCACCTCACAGCTAAAATCACTCACCAAGCTGGAGATGCGGTTGACATCCGCACCGTTCCACTCGAACACAGTTTGATCGTCGTCAGCGACAGCAAAGAGCTCGCGGAAGCCACCGGCCGCCATGCGGCGAACCAGCTCGTACTGTGCCCCGTTCGTGTCTTGGAACTCGTCAATGAGCCAGTGCGGATACACCGTCTGGTAGTGACGCGCCATAGCCGAGTGGGCGAACAGCCGATGTGCCTCCAGAATGAGAGAATTGAAGTCCAGTGCGTTGGCGCTCCGAAGGCCGTTCTCGTAAAGCCGGTACGCTCTAGAGATACTAGCGGGGTCCAGACCGGACGAGCCGTTCATGGCCGCCAAGTGCGCCTCGGCCTGCTCCGGCAGCACCAACTCCGCCTTCAGATAGTCGATCAGTGGCAAGAGCCGCACCCTTTCGCAATTCGCCCGGACACTTGGTTCATTCTTCAAAGCGTCCTCTAGCACCGCTCGACGATCCGGCGCTTGCGAGTAGATTGCGAAATCCGGCTTGATCCCCAGATGTGCCCCGTGCTGCCGCAGGACTTCCGCGCAGAAACTGTGGAAGGTACCTACGTCGGCCCGCCACTCCAATCCAGGAACGAGCCGTGAAAGACGCCCCGCCATCTCGGCGGCCGCTTTATTCGTAAAGGTCAAAGCCAGAACCCGGTACTTCCGCTCACGAGACGAGTCAAGGATGCGTGCAATGCGGCTCGTTAGCACCCGCGTCTTCCCCGAGCCGGGCCCGGCGACTACAAGAAGGGCGCCCTCCTCCCATTCCACCGCCTGACGCTGAATGGCTGACAGGTCACCGACAAGCGTCTCGGAGAGATGGTCCATCACGTCAGCTCCTTAGCTGCTCGACCGCCCAATGAAAGGCCGCTGGTAGTCGCTGAGCCAACGCGCCGTTAGTTTCTAGGCGGAGCGCAAGCGCCGCCGCAAATTCCGTCTTGTTGGCTCTCAAGACGCCCGGTAGCTCTTGGTTCGTCAGTTTGGACGCGCTCCGGAGGCCCAACTCGACCAAGATCTGCCGGAGTTCGGGGCCGACACCGTCGGTCACGAGTTGCGATTCCAAGTCTCCGTCGTCGTGAAGCCGGCATCGTTCTTGAACCGCCTCACGGTCGAACCCGCGTCTGGAGATCGCCTGCAGGTACTTCTTCCCCTCGGCGTCTCCATCGAACACGGCCAGCCAGGGGATGCCGAGAGCGCGGGCAAAGGCCGCGAAGATTGCTGGGTTGCCATTGTTCTTAGCATCGATAACGGACACGCCATGTACATCCAGGTCGTAGTTCATCGTACGTGCCAGCGCGCTCAGGACAAGGTAGTCTGCCTGTCCTTCAACTATCAGCCAGCGTTCCGCGAAGAAGATCTCGCCACGCATCCGGCGCGCGAAGGTCTCAAGCGACTGGAGTTCCGCGTCGCTCATGTAGTACGCCGACCGATCACGCAGCCTCCTGAGGCTGACCTCAAGGTCCTGCCGCTGACCGTGCTCACCACAGCAACGGAGCAGGGCCCGGTAGTTGTCTTCGTCAAGAGCGCCCTCGACAGTGAGAGTACCGGATAGATGGTCGTAGCGTACGAGGCCGCCAGACCGGTTTGCAACGGCCTCAAAGCCGTCAGCGTCCGGAACCCGCTCGGAGAAGGTGGCGGGCAGGGAACGCACCACTGTGCCCCGCTCCGTCAGGCGAACAATGCGAAGATCCCGAAAGGGAACGTGTTGAACGAAGTAGGGAGAGTGTGTTGTTACGATCTTCTGGCCAGGCAACTCGTGGACGTGTGCCCAGAGCGCACGCGTCGCTTGAGGGTGTAGGTGCGTCTCCGGCTCCTCAAGGGCGAGTACCGGCTCACTGTCCGGCTCGTATAGCTCCGCAAGCAGGTGATCCACAAATGCCTGGAACAGGAAGACCACCGACAGACTCTGCAACCCCTGCCCTTGTCGCCGGAGCGGCAGCCATGGAGAGTTTGGTTCGTTGCGCAGGATGACCTCGGCCTTGGAAAGGAGTTCGCGCGTCGTTTGCGGCGCCATGCGTAGTTGTAGATTACCACCTCGATCCCGGACCGCGATCCTTGTAGCACTGGACAACGTGCTAGTGATCTCTTCAAGCCGCGAGTCTGCCTTCAGAAGACGGCTATTCAGAAGGTTCAGGACGCGCTCCGCCCGCGACTCCAAACCCGCTGGAATCTCCAACGCATCGAGAAGTCGTCCCCAAAACTGAGAGCGTGGCGAGAACTCGTCTCCCGAATCTCGGAGCGCGCCAAGATAGAACACCGGCAGATAGCGCCAAAAGGCCTCCCTATTGATGCGTCGAACGCTGCGGCCGACCAGAGGCTCTCGACCCGCATCCAAGAACTCCCAACTCGACTCAAAGGCGTCCATCTCCTCACTCCACGCCCAGCGCACTCGCAGAGAGATCGAGCGCAGCTCGCGCTCCAGATCCAGTTTCACGATCTGGCCCAGGCCCTCCGTGATCGAGACCGGCCACTCGCCCGCTTCGGATTCCTCCGCGTGAATCTCGACGCTCAGCCCCGGCGACGCCTTCGGGTCGGCACCCTCTCTCTCCAAGTGAATATCGTGCTCGGTGAAGCCTGTTCCTCGCTGCCCCCAGCGACGCGTCAGTGCGATGCGAAGAGCGTCGAGGATCGCGGTCTTTCCAGCGTTGTTGGGGCCAACGAACACCGTGGTCTCGCCCAGTTCGACGGCCAGCCGCCGTATGGAACGGAAGTTCTCGATTTCGATTCTCGTCACGCGCATCGTGTTTACCCAACCCTGTCCTGTTCACCGTGTCTATCCCCAGTGAGTACTGGGGCCCGTGCCGCGCTACGACAGTCGGGGACGACACCACCGGAAGCCTCTCGGGTCGATCTCGCCAACCCCAGCCCGACACTTCGTGCCGCTCCACGTTCGATCAGTTCCCTGATCCCCAATCACCGCAGTCCAGAGCCCGCTGTCCGAGGCAAGGCACCGCCGAACGGGTGCTTGAGAATACACAAGAACGAACGCTAGATCATGCACTGGAACGGCCGGATCTCGCCGCCGCCACCCTTGCCGAGGAAGCGCCGCGCACTGCTGTTCAAAGGCCGCATCTGCGCCGCCGCCTCCTCCTTTCGGCCCAGGGACTCCAGAACCAGGTCATAGTTGAAGCGAAGCGCCGCGTTGCCGTCGAGTCCGAGCGCCAGCGCCCGCTCCAGGGCCGGCGCGGCCTCGTCCCGCACAGCCATCGATGTGCAGGAACAGCCCCTCCAGGTAGTGGTGTTCAGCTCGGCTCGGCTGTCGCCGCCGCGCGTCCGCGGCCCGCGGGTGGCTCGGACGCCCCGCGAGCAGATCATTCAGGCGCCCGACCGCAGCTTCCGGCTCAGCGCAGCAGTCACTCCGCAGCGAACAGAGCCCTGAGCGCCGCGTCGAGCGTCGCCCCTCGCGTGTCGACGGCGACCAACCGGCCGTGGCGGTCGAACAGCAGCGACCGCGGCGGATACTCCACCTGGAAGCGCCGCGCCACGGACCCGCCCGCGCCCCGTCCATCGAGTACCACGGGCCAGGTGACGCCGTGCCGGCGGCCGAAGCTCCGCAAGTCGCGGCGCGCCGAGCGGTCGAGCGAGACGGACAGGATGACCAATCCCCGGTCGCCGTAGGCCGCACGGGCCCGTTCGAGATGGGGAAAGTCGGCAAGGCAGGGAGCGCACCAGGTGGCCCAGAACTCGAGCAGAACGACGCGATTCTCGAGATCGGCCGCGGCCCAGACCCGGCCGTCGATATCCCGCACTTCGAGATCCGCCCACACTTCAGCCAGCCCGGGGCCGCGGGCGCCCTGAGGTACTGGCAGGTCCGCACTGCCGGGAGAGGATCCTCCATCCAGTGCGAACCCGGCCGGCGCCGCCAAGGCGAGAGCCAGCGTCGCCGCCGGAGCAAGCCGGAGAATGGACCGCGGCGCCATGGGCTGCTACAGGTCCACCTTCAGGCCGATGGCGATGCTGCGCGGGAACCTCGGCCCGTAGACGTAGCCGGGGTCCCGCAACGGCCCCCGGTCCAGGTCGCGCTGGTACTCGTCGGTCAGGTTCTTGAGCGCGAGCGTAGCCGTGATCCGGCGGTCAACGCCGAGCGCGAACCGCCGGGACAGTCCGAGGTCCCAGGTCAGGAAGCTGGGGGTGACTTCGAGTCGATCCTCGCCGATGTAGCCGGCGTAGTGCGGCGCCAGCATCGAACCGGTGTAACGGAGCCCGGCGAACAGGGTCAGCCCGCGCGACAGCGGCCAACGCGCGGTCGCCGTGCCGTAACGCTCGGGAGTCCGGAACATGGATGTGCTGCCGAAGTCCGGCTCGGCATGGCCGAACTCGGCCCACTGCCACGCGTAGCCCGCGTCGAGGGTCAGGCCGCCGCGCCGGAGCCCCCAGCCCATCTCGATGCCGCGCACCCGGGCGCGACCGAAGTTCGTGCGCAAGAACTCCAGTTCCGAGGTCGCAGGGTCGTCGGCCTCCAGACGGTGGAACAGATCGTCGATCCGGGTGTCGAAGAACGTCGAGTCAATCGCCATCGAAGTGCGGCGGCCAACCATCGGCCGCCACTCCAGGCTCACCATGCGCGCCATGGAGGTCTCCTCGCGCAGCCTGGGGTCGTCGCGCACCACCATCGCCTTGCCGCCAACCAGCGCGATGTGGAGCTCCTCGTCGAACACCGCCGGCGGCAGGAAGCCGGCGCTATGGGAAACACGCAGGGTCAGGTCGCTCCGAGGCGTCCACATCAGCGCCGCCCGCGGCGAGACGATCGACCCATCGACCGCGCTATGCCAATCCGCCCTCGCTCCGTAGAGCAGGGTCACGTGGTCGCCGATCCGCCGGTCGTCCTGGACGAAGCCGGAGACGGTCCGGTAGGTCTCCCGGATCATGCGCCTGTAGGCCGGTTGCCGGTCGTCGATCAGATCGCGAGAGGCCTGGACGCCGAAGCTCACCGTGCCCTCGGCGCCGCCGCGATTGACGTGGGAGTCGAAGATCCACAACGGGTTGCGGGTCGAGCCGAAGGCGCCGGGATCTCCGCCCGCACCGTAGTAGCTGGCGCGTTCGGTGAGGGCGTGGGAAGCAGTCGCGCGCCAGTCCCAGCGTGGCGACACTGTGTGCAGCCAGGAGACGCCGGCGCCGTGCCGGTTGGAGTCCACCTGCTCGGCGACCTGTACCTGCTCGGGCGGCAGGTGCAGCCTGTCGCCGCCGCGCCGGAACTCGCCCATGTAGCTGACCTCGGCGGCGAGCCTCGCCGCACCGTCCATGAAGAACTCGTGGTAGCGGGCGCCGACGGCGTCAAGGTCGCGGATCGAGACATCGCTGAAGCCGTCCACGTCCACGTCGACCGGCGCCACACGGTCGACCTGGCCGTAGAACGTCACCGCCCGGTTCGCTCCGGGCGTCCAGTCGGCGACCAAGCTGTAGAACGGGCTCTCCGCGGAACCGCCGGTGCCGCTCATCCTCTCCGCGCGCGCATCCGCCTCGATGTGCGTGTGGTCCGGATGATGAGGAATCAGGTTGATCACACCGGCGACGGCGCCGGCGCCGTAGGCCGGAGAACCGCCGCCCTTGACCACCTCGATACTGTCGATCAGGCGGGCCGGCAACTGCTCGATGCCGTAGACCATCGCCAGCGACGACAGCGTCGGTTGACCGTCTACCAGGAGCTGCGTGTACGGACCATCGAGCCCCAGCAACCGGATCTGAGAGGAGTTACAGCTCTGGCATGTCGACTCCACGCGCACGCCCCGCGTCCACTCGACGGCGTCGGCCAGAGTGCGCGCGGCGACGCTCTCGATCTGCGAGCGCGGCATCGTCTGCACGTAGAGAGGCACGTCCGCCAGACGCTTCTCGGTCCGCGTAGCACTGACCACCATCTCCTCGCCGAAAACGGGACGAAGCTGAATGTCAAGCTCCACCAGGTCCTGGCCTTCGACCTGGAATCCCTGCTCAGCCAGACCGTAGCCCTCCGCGTAGACGACGAGCACATGCTCGCCTGGGCTCACCGGGTCCAGACAGAAGCGGCCGTCCTCCGACGTCACCACTGTGGTGGACGACGTCGTCAAGGTCACGGCGGCGCCGACCACCGGCCGGCCGGAGGGCGACAGGACCGCGCCCTGGACGCCGGCGTCCACGGGACATGCGTCGGCCGTCGCCGGCGCGGCCGGAAACAGCGCCAGCACAGCCAATGCGCCGAACAACAGGCTCGGACGCCGTCGCGACGGCCGCGTCGGCGGGTCGATTCCTGATGGCCGTCCCCATCTCATCCTGTTGATGGCAACGCGACGGAACGACGATCTGTTCCCGAGGGTCGTTCGGTCGGGCAGACCGAGCGAGGAGTCGCGCCGCTACCGCGGCCTGACCAGGGGACGCGCCGCCCGAGCTACAGCTAGGGGGGTGGCGCAGCCGCCCTCAGACGCTCGAACGCCTCCATCTGAACCTTCGCCTCCCCGCCGCGACCCAGCGACGAGAGAACCCGGCCATAGTTGAAGCGAAGCGCCGCGTTGGTGTCGAGTCCGAGCGCCAGAGCCCGCTCCATCCGCTCCGCGGCTTCAGCCGGACGGCCGGCCTCGGCGGCGATCATTCCAAGCAGCGCATGCGCCTCGCCGAGGTCGGGATCGAGCGCCAACGCCCGCTCCAGGGCCGGCGCGGCCTCGTCCGCACGGCCGTCGGTGTGCAGGAACAACCCCTCCAGGTAGTGGTGCTCAGCCCGGTTCGGCTGTCGGCGCCGCGCCTGCGCGACGCTCGCCGCGGCCTCGCCGGCGCGGTCCATGGAGAAGAGCACCTTGGCGCGCAGCGAGTGGATATCCGCGATTCGCGGATGGCTCGAACGCCCCACGAGCAGATCGTTCAGGCGCCCGAGCGCAGCTTCCAGCTTGCCCGCTTCCGCCAGTCGCTGCGCCTCCGACAGTCCGGACTTCACTTCGCCGGACGCCGCGCGCTCAGCCTCCGCCGCCTGGTCGCGGGCGCCCTGCAGCGATCGGTAGCGCTCCAGCGCGGCTTGCGCGCCTTCCCGGTCGCCGGCCGCGGCAAGCGTTCGTCCGAGACGGTAGGCCACCTCCGGTTCGCCGCTCGCGAGTGCCTCGGCGGCGCGGAGATGCTCGAGCGCCTCCGGGTAGCGCGCCGCGGCTGATAGCAGGTCCGCGGCCTCCAGGTGGATCACGACCGGCTCCCCCACGCCATCATCAAGGGCGCTCCGAAGGTAGTCCAGGGCCTCTCCGCGGCGCTCCGGATCGCGAGCCACGGCGAGGCCGCGAGCGAGGTCGAGGCCTGGGCTCTCCAGGCTCTCGGCCAAAGCCGCATCGACCGCCGTCAGCGCGTACTCCGCGAAACCGTCTGCGAGCCGGAGCAGGGCCAGTTGCTCGTAGACGTCGGCGCTGCCGATCCGCCGATCCACCGCCTCCTCCAACAGCCGGATCGCCTCGCCGGTGCGGTCGAGATCGCGGAGCAGCAGCGCCGGCGCCAGGTAGGCGAGTTCGACGGCATCTACGGTTTCGGTGCCGCCGGCGCCTTCCGGCAGCAGCGACCGCGCGTGTGCAAACGCGGCGAGTGCAGCGTCTGCGCGGCCAAGGGCGGTCAGCGCCTGAGCCACCGCCAGCGCCGGCGCGAACTCCGAAGGGGTGCGTTCGGCCGCCGAGCGCGCCTGTGCCAGAGCCTCGACCGGATCGTCCGGCGCCGGCTCAAGCTGGCCCGCAACGGTCTGGCCCGGAACAACGGCCGCAAGGACGCTCAGCAGGAGGACGGCTACGCCGGACACGGGCGGTCAGCGTAGCAGTCACTCCGCAGCGAACAGAGCCCTGAGCGCGGCGTCGAGCGTTGCACCTCGCGCGTCCACAGCGACCAGCCGGCCTCGGCGATCGAACAGCAGGGACCGGGGCGGGTACTCGACCTGGAAGCGCCGCGCCACGGCCCCGCCCGTGCCCCGTCCGTCGAAGAGGACCGGCCAGTTGACGCCATGCCGGCGGCCGAAGCTCCTCAGGTCCCGCCGCGAGCAGCGGTCGAGCGAAGCAGAGAGGATCACGAGTCCCTGATCGGCGTAGGCCGCCCGGGCCTGTTCCAAATGAGGAAAGTCGGCGAGGCAGGGAGCGCACCAAGTGGCCCAGAAGTCGAGCAGGACGATGCGACCCTCGAAGTCGCCCGCGGTCCAGACCCGGCCGTCGAGATCGCGGACCTCCAGGTCGGCCCACAATTCGGCCATCCGGGCCCCGCGCAACTCCGGGGCTTCCGACACGCCCCCGTTCCCAGGCCTCCCTCCTCCGTCCAGGGCGGACGCTGCCGGCGCCGACGAGGCAAGAACCAGCGAAGCCGCAAGAACCAGCCGGGGAACATTCGCTTGCTTCGGCACTAGAGATCCACCTTCAGCCCGACGACGACACTGCGAGGAAACCTCGGTCCGTACACGTAGCTCGCGTCCCGCTGCGGCCCCCGGTCCAGGTCCCCCTGGTACTCGTCGGTCAGGTTCTTGACCGCGAATGTCGCGGTGATCCTGCGGTCGCCGCCGAACGCGAACCGCCGGGACAGGCCGAGATCCCAGGTCAGGAAGCTGGGGGTGGCGTCCAGTCGATCCTCGGCGATGTAGCCCGCGTAGTGCGGCGCCAGCATCGAACCCGTGTACCGGAGACCGGCGAACAGGGTGAGGCCGCGCGGCAGTGGCCACTGCACGCTCGCCGAACCGTAGCGTTCGGGCGTACGGAACCTGCGGGTGCTGCCGAAGTCGGGCTCGGCGTGGCCGAACTCTGCCCGCTGCCAGGCGTAGCCGGCGTCGACAGCCAGACCGTCGCGCCGGAGACTCCAGCCGACCTCCACGCCGCGCACCCGGGCGTGGCCGAAGTTGGTGCGGACGAACTCCAGTTCGTCGGTCGCCGGATCGTCCGCCTGCCGGTTGTGGAACAGGTTCTCGATCCGGGTGTCGAAGAACGTCGAGTCGACGGCCATGGCTACGCGCCGGCCGATCATCGGCCGCCACTCGAGGCTCAGCATCCGCGCGGCCGAGGTCTCCTCACGCAGCGCGGGATCGTCGCGCACCACCATCGCCTCGCCCCCCAAAAGGGCGATGTGGAGTTGCTCGTCGAACACCGAGGGCGGACGGAAGCCGGCGCTGTGCGAAGCCCGTAGCGTCAGGTCGCCGCGGGGGGTCCACATCAGCGCTGCCCGCGGCGAAACGATCGTTCTCCGGACCGCGCTGTGCCGGTCCGCACGCACGCCGTAGAGCAGGGTCAGGCCGTCACCGATACGGCGATCGTCCTGAACGAAAGCCGAGGTCGAGCGGTAGCTCTCGCGGATGATCCGCCGGTACGCCGGCTGGCGGTCGTCGATGATGTCGTGCGAGGCCTGCAGGCCGAAGCTGAGAGTGCCGGCGGCGCCTCCGCGGTTGACATGGGAATCGAAGACCCAGAGCGGGTTGCGGGTCCAGCCGAAGGCGCCCACGTCGCCACCCGACCCGTAGTAGCTGGCCCGCTCGGTTGCCGCGTGGGATGCCGTGGCTCGCCAGTCCCAGATCGGCGACACCGTGTGCAGCCAGGAGACGCTGGCCCCGCTGCGCCGGGAGTCCAACTGTTCCGCGACCTGCGCCTGCTGCGGCGGAAGCTGCACCTGGTCGCCGCCGCGCCGGAACTCAGCCGTATGGCTGACGTCCGTCGCGAGCCTCGCCGAGCCGCCCATGAAGAACTCGTGGTAGCGCGCGCCTACCACGTCCAGATTGCGGATCGACACCTCACTGAAGCCGTCACCGTCCACATCGACCGGCGCCACGCGGTCGATCTGGCCGTAGAACGTCGCCGCACGCTTGGATCCGGGCGTCCAATCCGCGACCAGGCTGTAGGACGGGCTTTCCGCCGAGCCGCCGGCGCCGCCCATTCGTCCCAAGCGGACATCCACCTCGATGTGGGTGTGGTCCGGGTGGTGCGGGATCAGGTTGATCACGCCGGCGACCGCGCCGGCGCCGTAGGCCGGCGAACCGCCTCCCCTGACCACCTCGATGCTGTCGATCAGACGCGCCGGCAACTGCTCGATGCCGTAGACCATCGCCAGGGACGACACCGTCGGCTGGCCATCGACCAGTAGCTGGGAGTACGGTCCCTCGAGTCCCAAGAGCCGAATCTGCGAGGTGTTGCAGCTCTGGCAGTTCGACTCCACCCGCACCCCGCGCGTCCACTCGACGGCGTCGGCCAGGGTCCGCGCGACGACGCTCTCGATCCGCGAGCGCGGCACCGTCTGCACATGGAGCGGTACGTCGGCGAGGCGCTTCTCGGTCCGCGTCGCGCTGATGATGACCTCCTCGCCGAAGGCGGGGCGTAGGCGGATTTCGACTTCGAGCCGGTCCTCAGCCCTCGTTCGGATATCTCGCTCGGCCAGGCCGTAACCGTCGGCGAAGACGATCAACCGGTGCTCGCCCGCACTCACCGGGTACAGACAAAATCGACCGTCCCCCGAGGACACGCTGGTCGAGGCCGAAGTGGTCAAGGTCACCGCGGCGTTGGCGACCGGCCGCCCGGACAGGGACCGCACCGTGCCGTGAACTCCGGTGTCCTCCGGACAGGCGGCCATTGCCTGCCCAGCAGGCAACAGCGCCAGCAGCGCCAGCGCTCCGATTGCCAGGGCGCCTGCGCCTCGCGGCTTCATCTCGCACCGGGACATTTTTTCCATGAACGCGATTATATATTTCGTCTAACCAAAAAGTCAATCGCGTTGACCAGAACAACGAGCCGCCCTTGACACCGCATCAGGCCAGGACAATAATCTAGCCAGACCAACTGGCCAGCTAACGCAAGACCCTCGCAGGCCCGGCGTCTGGCGCCAGACCCAACCGCACTGGGAGTCGCTCATGACGGTATGGCCACTGCAAGATGCGAAGAACCGATTCAGCGCTGTCGTCGAGGCGGCGTTGGCCGGTCGCCCTCAACGCGTAACCCGTCGCGGAAAGCCCGCGGTCGTCGTTCTCGCCGACGCCGAATACGAGCGGCTCCGCCTCGCGGAGAAGGCGAAGGCGCCGACCTTCGCCGAGCTGCTGCTCGCCATGCCCCAGGACGGTGGCGAGTTCGAACGACTGCCGCTCAAGCCGCGCGACTTCGATTTCTAATGTACCTGGTCGACACCGACGTGCTGTCGGCGTTGCGCCGGCCGGAACGCCACCTTTCCGTCACGCACTGGGTATCGGCGCAGAGAAACGAGAACCTCCACCTGAGCGTGATCTCGGTCGGCGAGATCGAGCGAGGTATCGCCACAGCGAAGCGACGCGACCCGCCATTCGCGAGCGCACTCGAAGCATGGCTTGAGAGCGTGCTCAGACTCTACGGCGACCGAATCCTTCCAATCGATCTCGAGGCGGCCCGGCGCTGGGGGCGCGTCTCACAGGCGCTCGGCCATCAGGACGCCGATCTCCTGATCGCCGCCACGGCGCTCAGGCACGGCTTGACAGTCGTTACCCGCAACGTGCGGCACTTCGAACCGGCCGGCGTTCCGGTGCTGAACCCGTACGATCCTCAGTAGCGCCGCCTCAGCCCGGACCCATCTTGAAGAAGCAGAGCTTGTTGCCGTCCAGGTCGCGAATGTAGGCGCCGTAGAAGGTGGGCAGGCGCGATCCGGGGGCGCCCTCGTCCGCGGCGCCCAACTCCATCGCCTTGGCGTAGAGCTTGTCCACGTTCTCTTCGGAACCGGCCGGGATGGCGATCATGTTGCCGTTGCCCGGCACCTGCGGCTGCTTGTCGTAGGGGATGCAGATGGCGAGCATCGCTTGTCTCGGATCCGTGCCGTAGAACTTGATCCTGTCCATCCCGAAGATCTGGGTCGCGCCCAGTTCGCCAAGCAGGGCGTCGTAGAACGCCTCCGCCCGGTCCATGTCGTTGACGCCGATCGTGCAGTAACCCAACATCGATAGTGCTCCCTCAAGAACGCAACCGCTGCAACCAGCCGCAACGGGCGGGCCGGAAGATAGCAGCCCGAAACGCTCGCGTCCGCGAACTCAGCTCTCTTCGTCGCCTCCAACGTCTTCGATCAGGTCGGCGCGGCGCAGATCGAGCTTCTCGCCGGTGAAGCTGTCCAGCTTGTAGACCCAGGAGCCGTGGTAGGCGTTGAACTCCTGCATCTCCTCCGCCCGGTTCAGGATGTCCGCCTTCTCCTGAAGTTCCTCGTCGGGCGTGTCCCGCTCGATCTCCACCTGTTGCACGGTGTGATAGCCGCCGATACGGATGTAGCGATCGTCGTCCCGCCCGGCGACGGACACGATGTAGCCGGCGCCGTCCTCCAGTTCGTAGCGGAACTCGTCGGCGAACGAGAGATCCGCCACCTCTTCGGCATCGGCGAGGTAGACCTCGGAGAACCGTAGCCGCGAGAGGAAGTTCTTCACCCGGCCCACATCGCTCGCCTTCTCCCGCTTGCCATCAGGCACCCGTTCGAGCACGAGTTCGGCGCCTTCCCCGTCCGCGGTGCTGAAGTTGAAGTCCGGCCCGTCGATGCGCGCCACGTCGCCGCCGGAGACGTCGACGATCTCCTTCTCCAGGAACTGGTCCGCGGTGCTGTCGATCAACACCGTCGCGTCGGTCAGGAAGATCGGGTTCTCCTCGCCGTCGAGGCGCCGCACGTAGTTGCCGCTGCCGCCGTCGAACCGGTTGCCGACCCGCAGCCGGACCATGTCGTTGCCGGCGGCGTTGCGAAGCGCCACCTCGACGGTGTCCTCGCCGGGCGGTTCGATGCCGAGTTCCGCCGCCAGACTGTCGCTCGCGCCGACTTCCTTCGCCAGTTCGATGTCGAGCAGGTTGCGCACCAACCGGTTCACGCCCTCGTTCCTGGCCTTGTAGTCGTGGGCCTCCTCCACCACGTAGCGGTCACCCGCCCGCGTCAAGGTGACCTGTTCCTCGCCCTGGATCACTTCTACCTGTGCGATCTCGTCCGGATTCAGGTTGGGCAGGAACTTCTGGCCGCGCTCGAAGCGCTCCGCGCGCGACACGCTGGTCCAGTAGCTGAAGATGGAAAGGGCCAGCAGCGCGACGGCCGCCATCACGAGTCGACGGTTCAACTGACTCATGCCGATAACTCCTATCAGCCCTGGCGCCGGCGGGCGCGGTACAGACCAATCAGCAGAACAACGAGGGGCATCCATCCGATCACGGCGAAGCGCACCTTGGACTCCTCACGCTCCAGCGCCTCGCGCCGGCCCTTGCGGATGTCCCGCAGTTCCCGGTTCGCCTCGAGGATGCGCTCATTCAACTCGTCGACCTCTTCTTGCAGCTTCCTCTGGAACAGGGCCGCATCGCGCTGCGTGATCTCGCCCTGCTTCTCCCGCAGCTCCTCCTGAAAGCTCTCGATTTCCTCGCGGATCTGACGCTCGCGGTCCAGCGTGTCGAGTTCGGCCTGGGCCTCGATCTCATCGAAACGCAGGAACGGCCGGCTGATGCCGCGCTTGGCCCGAACCGACATCAGGTCCTGGGAACCGAGCAGATAGTCGATGCTGTTGAGGACCACCTTGTGGTTGTCGTTCGCGGCCTGGACGATCCCGAACGGGTTCTGCAGGAAGGCGATCTGGTCGTGGATGAAGTCGACATCCGCGAACACGACGACCGCCGCCTCTGCCCGTTCCTCTTCCGGCAGCGGATCGCGGTGGATGATCTGCGCGTCGTCCGGCGGCGGAATCTCGATCTCGGGGGGCAGGTTGGGCGGCCGCTCCGCCTCCTTGTCGGGGTAGTCGACGCCGTCCGGGAAGGCGGTCGGCAGCTTGCCGCGCACGACGTACGCCAGAGCCAGCGCCGTCTCGCCGGGCGCGAACGTGTCGCGCAGCTTGGCGCCGTCGTTCAGGTCTGTGTAGGCGAGGCCGTCGCCGCCGCCGAAGCCAGGCAGCACCTCGATGGTGTTGCCGGACGCCGTGGTCGAGATCAGGGGCCGGAGTTCGACGCCCTCCGACGATCCGGCATCGTCCGCGTCCGCTCCGCCGGATTCAGCGTCGCCACCCTCCTCGGCGCCCGCCCCGATCTCCCGCAGCACACCGGAGAGGAAGAACCGGGTGTTCGACAGACCCCGCAGCATCGGACTTTCCGCGTCCAGCAGATCCTCATGCACCGTGGAGTCGACGTTGAGATCGATGATCACCGACTCCGAGGCGCCGAACTGGCTCATCGGCCGTCGCGCCGCCAGCTCGAAGTCGGCCGCGAACTGGTTGGCCAGGAGTTCCAGACCCCAGGCATCGAGCAGCGGCGCCAGGTTGGATGCCGGCTGGTACTGGAGCGCCATCCAGGGCTGCTGCGGGTTCTGCGGCGGCGTGTCGCCCAGAGCGTAGGGATCCAGGAAGATCAGCGCATTGCCGCCCGCGGCCACCCACTGGTCGATCGCGAACACCGTCTTGTCCGGGAGCGCCTTGGGATGGATCACGACCAGCAGGTCGTAGTCGTCACGCGAGATCTCGTCCACGTCGGCCGGGACCGGGGACACGTCGTACAGCTCTTCCAGCACCTGGACCACAACCCACTTCTGCGCCGGTGTCCGGCCCTGGGCGGCCAGCATCTGCGCCATCATCGGATCCTGGGCGCCGCCGAAGACCTCCAGGCTCGACAGCACGCCGACCCGCTGGCGCGCCGGCCACAGCAGACCGTGGATCTTCTTCGAGATCTCGTACTCGATGTTCTCCTGCTCCTGCGGCCACAGGAACTCGATCGTCTCCTTGCTGCCGGTCTGGGTCTCGAGCGCCAGACCGAAGTAGAAGAGATCGCCGTTCTGGTTGATCAGCTTGCCGTCCAGACCGTCCTCGGCGGCACGGTCCGCGTCATCGCTGTCGGGAAGCGGGTCGATCGTCTCGACCCGGATCTTCCCAGCCGCGGCGCGCTCGTACTCGCCCAGCAGGCTGCGCAGATAGCGCTCGTAGCCGATGAAGTCCTTGACGAACTTGGGCAGCGTCTTGCCCGCGGTTTCGGAGAAGTAGAGGCGGATGTCGAGCGGCTTGACGCCCTCCTCCTGCATGCGATCGAGAATGGCGTGGGTGCCGTCGGTCAGCGAGTAGAGATCGCCGCCGGTGAGGTCGACGCGCCAGCTCTCCAGCCACTCGTTGGCGACGTGGATCGAAAACACGGTCAACAGACCGATGAGGACCAGCGTCACCGTCCGGCCCTGCGCCACGGTCATCCCGCGCGAGCCACGGCCGCCGTCCGGACGGTCCCCCTGGGATGCCGTTCCCGGCGTCTCGCTGTCCACAACGTTCGGTTCGGAACTCATCTGCCAAATCCCTCAGTTAGTCCTCGCACCCTCAAGAAACCCTCGCGCCCTCAGTTCGTCTTGGTCCGGCTGAGCACCAACATGCCGCAAATCAGCCAGCCGACGGTGAACAGCACGAAGAACAACAACGAATTCAACTGCAGGAGGCCCCGGGTCAGGGTCTCGAAGTGGTCGAGCAGGCTGAGCGAAGAGACGACCCGCTCGACGTAGCCGCCGAACCACTTGCCCACGAACTCCTGGGTCTGCGGCACGCCGATCAGGAGGAAGCCGACCGAAGCGGCAACCGCGAGGATGAACGCGACGACCTGGTTCTTGGACAACGCCGAGAACAGGAGGCCGATCGCGAGCAGCACCGCCGCCGCCAACAGGGAGGCGACGTAGCTCAGGAAGATCGCGCCCCAGTCCGGATCGCCCAGCCGGGCGACCTGGAACACCGCCGGCCAGGTCAGCAACACGGGCACCGCCAGGAAGGCCCAGCCGGCCAGGAACTTGCCCAGGTACGACCCCTCGAGCGTGATCGGCAGGGTCAGCAGCAGCTCGACGGTTCCGGACCGGCGTTCCTCCGCCCACAGCCGCATGGCCACCGCCGGCACCAGGACGACGAGGATCCAGGGCACGTAGCTGAAGAGCGCGTCGAGGTTCGCCTCGCGCATCTCCAGGAAGCGGCCGAAGTCGCGCGACACCATCAGGTAGCCGCTCGCGATCAGGAAGATGACGATGAAGATGTAGGCCAGCGGCGACGCGAAGTAGCCGCGGAACTCCCGCCGCAGCACCGCTCTCATCCCGACAAAGCGCAGCGCCAGGGCGCCGCTCGAACTGCCCGCGGCAACCGAGGCCCGCGGCGTGCTCTGGCCTGCGCTCATGCCGCCACCCCCCTCGTCACTTCGCGGAACAGTTCGTCGAGCCGCCCCTCCCGCACGCGAACGTCCGCGATCCGGCGCTCACCGACCGTCGCCAGCACATCGTTCAGGCGATTCTCGCCGTGCCGCGGCTCGACTTCGACCTCGCCGTTCGGCAGCACACGGGCCGCGGCGCACCACGGGGCGGCGGACAGCTCCGCCACCACCTCGGCGGGGTCGCCGTCTGTGACCCGGAAGCGGACCGCGTTGTGGCCGGGCGCCTGGGTCACCAGGTCGGCGGGCGTCGAGTCGACGAGGATGCGTCCCTCCGAGAGGATCAAGGCGCGGTTGCACACCCGCTCCGCCTCATCGAGGATGTGGGTCGACAGCACGATGCAGCGGTTGGAGGACAGGCTCAGGATCAGGTCCTGGACCACCGCCTTCTGGTTCGGGTCCAGACCGTCGGTGGGCTCGTCGAGGATCAGCACATCCGGATCGTGGATCAGAGCTTGCGCCAGGCCGACGCGCCGCTTGAAGCCCTTGGACAGCGTCTCGATCGTCTGGCCGCGCACCCGGCGCAGGTGCGTTACCTCGATCACCGCGTCGATCGCGGCCTCCGGCGCCTCGAGTTGGCGCACCTCGGCAATGAAACCGAGGAAGGCTTCGACGGTCATCTCGCCGTAGGCGGGTGCGTTCTCGGGCAGGTAGCCGATCCGCCGGCTCACGGCGAGCCGATCCTGGGCGACGTCGAGGCCGGCGACCGAAACGGTGCCGGCGTCCGGCTCCAGGAAGCCGGTGATCATCTTCATCGCCGTCGTCTTGCCGGCGCCGTTCGGTCCGAGAAAGCCCAGCACGTCGCCGCGGCGCACTTCGAAGCTGATTCCGTCGACGGCGCGGATCGGACCGTAGTGCTTGGTCAGGTTGTGGACCGCGATCAGGACTTCGCCATCGGCCCTGCCGGAGTCGGGGTGGTCGGTTTCGGTCACTCTCGACTTTCTCCGTGAACAGTTGACGTCTTGTGCGCGTCAGGCCAGCTTGGCTCGACGGATCTCAGCACAACGGCACCAATGAACGCAAGACTCCGGCCAAGGTCACCGCGGCACCGGTTCGCCAGTCCCTACCAGGTCTCGGGCGCGGAGGTCGAGTCAATCAGGCCGCTCAGGAAGATCGCGTTCAGAAACAGGCGATTCGAGCCGTAGAAGTAGGCGCGGAAGTTCGGATCGTCGAGGAGCTGAATCACGACGCCGCGGCCCATCCGGCTGGCGATCACCGCCGGCTTGCCGGCAAGCCGGCGCTGGTTCTCCGGCGATATCCAGCCGGAGAGGAGCGGCGGATCCCGGTACAGGCCAACGTTCTCAAACGGGTCGGGACTGGGCGGCAGGACCATCTCGCCGGTGCGGATGGTGGCGAGGTCCGGTCGCCTGTAGCCGTAGGCCAGCGGATGGGTCAGATCGAGTTCGACACCGACGATGGTGCCGGCCATGAGCTGCTCGGCCCGTTGGTCGCGGTAGTCGGCGTAGCGGCGGCGCTCCGGCGCCTCGGAAGTGTCCACGTCCTCTGCGTCGGCCACCTCGTCCTCAGTAGTCCCTTCCCGGCCCAGGAGTTCGTCGCTCGCCCAGCGGCTCGCCGGACCGATGGCCACCACCGCGCCGCCGCCCCGTACCCAGGCCTGGAGGCGATCCCGAACTTCCGCCGGCGGCGCGGCGCCGCCGAAGCGGCCGCCGCCCAGGGCCAGCACGACGTGGGTGTACCGGTCCAGCTCCACGCTGCCCAACGCCGCGAGATCGACCAACGATGTCTCGACGCCGAAGCGCTCGTCGAGCAGGTGCCAGGCCTCGCCGACCCTGTACGACGAGGCGCCGGAGCCGGTCACGAGCAACGGCCGCGGGGCGGCAAGCGGCCGCAGGCTCGGGCTGCCCAGGTCGATTCCGGCCGCGGCTTGACCGCTGATCAACCGGTGGACGTCGACGCCGTCGGCGGCCGCCGCTTCGGCGAGCAGGCCCTCCAGGTCAACCCCGGCGTTGGCGCCCGGCTCGCCCGCCCGGCCGACCGGCACGACGATCGCTCCCGGTTCGAAGGACTGCGTACCGCCGGCCGTCTCGGCCGTGAAGGGCCGCACGGCGGCGCGCGGCCGGGCGCCGGCCCGCTGCAGCCGGTTCAGGGCGCGCGGCGCGAAGTAGCCATCCCACGAAAAGGCGTAGGCGTACAGCGCGTCGTTCGCCCCGGCGTCGCCGAACCGGCCCGGCTCCACCGAGGCATCCGTCACCGGCGCTCCGAGCATGTCCTGCCGGTAGGCGCCGCCATCGAGCAGGTCGTACTCGGCGCCGAAGGCGAGCGGCAGCGTCCAGGCCGAGACGTCGTAGAAGACCGAGTCATTGAACTCGGTCACCTTCTCGAAGAAAGACCGGACGAGGGTCGTCTGCGGCTGCTCGAGCGGCACCAGCCAGGACCCGCCGGAGGAATAGGCGCGATCGTCGAGCTCGATGTCGTCCACCGTCCCGTAGACCTCGATCTCGTGACGCAGCAGGAGGTCCAGCATGCGATGGGCGCGGCCGCGGTCGCCGTCGAAGTGGAACACGTAGGCGGCCGGACCGGACTCCTCCGCTGTGGCCAGGGCGCCGCGGAAGAAGTCGCGCTGATGCTCCAGCAGCTCGAGGCGCTTCGCCACGCCGCCCTCGACCATGGACAGGGAGGCCAGCAGGTGGTTCTTGATCCCGAAACCGAAGGCGAGTTCTCCGTTCGCCGTCTCGATCCGGTGGCCCTCGGCGCTCGCCTGCTCGAACAGGAAGCCGACCGCGCCGTGGGCGTCCGGGTAGGTCGAACCCTTGCCCAGGTAGAAGTCGTCGAAGCCCTCGCGGCTGTAATACAGCCGGCCCATTCCGTCGAACACGGCGGCGTGATGTGCCGCGATCGCCTCGGTCAACTCCACGTTGCGCTCGGGAATGAGGGGGTTGCGACGACTCGGGACGCCCGGCTGGAAGAAGAACGTGCTGCTTGCGCCCATCTCGTGGAAGTCGCCCACCAGGTTCGGCTGCCAGGCCTTCCAGGTCGCCATCCGGGCCTGCGACTCGGGGTGCTGCAGCAGCAGCCAGTCCCGGTTCAGATCAAACCAGTAGTGGTTCGTGCGTCCGCCCGGCCACGGCTCGCGGTGCTCCCGGTGCGCCGGATCGGCACTCAGCACCTTGCCCCGATTCGTGTTGGCCCAGTGCGCGAAGCGGCCCAGTCCGTCGGGGTTCAGACTCGGGTCGATCAGCACCACCGCCCGCTCCAACTGCTCGGCCACCACTGGCGAAAGCGACGCCGCGAGGTGATACGCAACCAGCATCGAAGCGTTCGACCCGCTCGGTTCGTTGCCGTGAATGCTGTAGCCGAGCCAGATGACGACCGGCAGGCCGTCGAGCTCCGGCGCCGGCAACCGGGGGTTCACCAGGCCGCGCCGGTGTTCGCGGATCTCGTCGAGCCGAGCGTGGTTGCGCGGCGAAGTGATCGCCAGCAGGAGCTGGGGACGCTGTTCGTGAGTCCGCCCCTGCACCGACACCGACACCCGCGCCGACGAGGCCGCCAGCTCCCGCATGTAGGCGTTCAACTGATCGGGACGGACGTGCCAGTCTCCCACCTCGTAGCCGAGCACCGCGGACGGCCGCGGGACGTCCGGATCGTAGGCGGCCGGGTCGGCCGCGTCCGGCAGGTAGTACGAGAACTCCTCGGCCGCCGCCGGGCCGCAGAGCAGCAGGAGAACAAGGGGCAATCTGGCGAACCTGGCGAGCATGGCGGGAGTGTAGCCCCGAGCCCGGCGCTACGAGTCTCTGACCGCGGCGTGGACGTCCTCGAACTCCTCCGCCGCCCCTTCGGGAGGCTTCGTCCACAGACTGACGATCACGGTCGCGCCCAGGCCGGCGAGCAGGCCCGGGATCAGTTCGTACAGGTCGTAGTACGACGTCTTGAAGAGCAGCACCCAGGCCACCGTCACCGTGAAGCCCGTGAACATCCCGGCAACGGCGCCCGGCAACGTCGTCCGCTTCCAGAACAGCGAGCAGAGGACGACCGGCACGAAGGCGCCGCCCAGGCCCGACCAGGCGAAGAGGATGAACCAGAACAGCACCCGGGGCTCCGCCAGAGCGAACGGCAGGGCGATCAACCCGACCAGGACCGTGACGTAGCGGCCGTAGCGCGTCAGGCGCGCGTCTCCGCCGGTCGCGCCCAGGATCTTCTGCGCGAGATCCCGCACCACCGAGGAAGAGGCGAGGATCAGCAGCGAATCGACCGTCGACATGATCGCACCGAGCACGATGACCAGGAAGATGCCGGTGAACACCGCCGGGAACAGCTCGGCGCTCATCATCGGCATGACGGTCTCCTGGTCGTCGAGCATGGGGAACAACACCCGCCCGGCGATCCCGGTGAACACCGCGCCGACATCGAACAGCACCATGCACACGACCGCGATCGGCCCACCGCGCCTGATCTCGCGGCCCGAGGCGGCGGACATGAAGCGGGTCAGGAGTTGAGGCGCGCCCAGGAAGGCCAGCCCGATGCCGGCGAAACTCACGGCCGAGAGCACGCCCGGCCAAGTCGCTCCGTGGCTGCCCATGGCCCGCAACAGGCTCGGATCCGTCGCCTGGAGCGTGCCGATCACTTCGCTCCAACCGCCGGCGGCGGCGAAGCCGACGATCGGCAGCAGGACCAGTCCGCCAACCATGAGCAGCCCCTGCACCACGTCCGAGTAGGCAACCGCCTTGAAGCCGCCGACGGCGGTGTAGAACACCGTCACGACCACCCCCAGCCACACGCCGGCGCCATAGCTGAAGCCAAGGAACGACGAGAACGCCTTGCCCGTCGCGACCAGTTGGGCGCAGCAGTAGACCGTGACCATGGACAGGGTGATCGCTATCGAAAGCACCCTGAGGAGGTGATAGCGATCCCGGAACCGCTGCTCCAGGTAGTCGGGAACGGTGATCGCCCGGTAGCGGTCGGTGTATTCCTTGAACGGGCGCGCGACGAAGATCCACGCGATCGCCACGCCCATGACTTCACCGAAAACGACCCACAACGCGTGGAAACCGACCGCATACCCCATTCCGGTCAAGCCGAGCAGCAGCCAACCGCTCTCGCCGGTGGCGTTCGAACTGAACGCGATCACCCAGGAAGGCAGCTTCCTGCCGGCGATGTAGTAGCCCTCGAGGCTCGCTCCCTCTCGCCGGCTCCACAGGCCGAGCCCGAGCAGCACGAGCATGTACAGCCCCAGCGGGACCAGGACCAGGGCGCTCGCGGTCACGCGCCGTTGCCCCGGGCCGACGCTTCGCGGCCGCGATGTCCGCCTCTCTCAGACCAGCGCCGGAGGAGCACCAAAGCGGGCCCGGCGCCGACCGAGACCGCCAACAGGATCCAGGTCGAGATCGGCAGGCCACTCCACATGGGCCGGCAGGCTAGCAGCCGGAAAGGAGAAGACACCGGATCGGCTCCGGCCGTTTCAGCGCGCGTAGCACACCGAACTCGCGGCGGAGCCCCTTAGCCGAGCAGGAGCTTGAGCGACGCGACGGTCAACGCGCCGACAGTAAACATGGTGGCGACCATGATCGTCACCATCCAGACCTTCAGGTTCGCCATGTCGGCCTTGGTCGCTACGTGCTCCATGCGCTCGTCGATGCGGGCGCGCCACGCAACCCAGTCTTCGTTCCGAGGCAGGTCTACGGTCGTCACTTCCGCAGTCGTCATCGTCTCAAGCCTCCACGAGGCGCCCTGGAGGAACAGCCAAGTTGGCCCGCGAAGTATGACACAGGCCCGGCTGCCGATCGTCTCTACGAAGCCGGACTTGGGCGGGCTGTTAGCCTCACGGGCTCGTCGAGACCTGCCTGGGGAGAGACCGCCGTGCCGAAACCGAACTCTGCAACCGCCGCACTGGCAGCCGCAGCCCTCGCCGCTCTCACTGCACCGGCGCCCGCCGCGGACGGCGAACCCGACGAGAGCACCTTCCTCGAGCGCAGCCGGCGCCTGATCTACGAGGGGCGGCGCTCCGGCGAGGGCTACTTCTCCGCCGATGGCGGACTCCTGGTCTTCCAGAGCGAACGGCGGCCCGAGAATCCGTTCTACCAGATCTATCTGCTCGATCTGACCACCGGCGACACCCGCGAGGTGTCGACCGGCATCGGCAAGACGACCTGCGCCTTCATCCGCCCGGACGGTTCCGAGATCCTGTTCGGGTCCACTCACGGCGACCCACGTTCCGCCGAGCTGCAACAGCAGGAACTCGACTTCCGCGCTTCGGGGCAGGAGCGCCGCTACGCCTGGGACTACGACCCCGAGATGGAGATCTACTCCGTGCCGATGGCCGGCGGCGACCCGGTCAGGCTCACCGATGCCCGCGGCTACGACGCCGAGGGCAGCTACTCGCCCGACGGCGAGTGGATCGTCTTCTCCTCCACGCGCGACGCGTACAGCCGAGACCTCAGTGAGCGCGAAGCGAACCTGCTGGAAGTCGACACCGCCTACTTCGGCGAGATCTACATCATGCGCGCCGACGGCAGCGGCCAGACCCGCCTGACCGACGTGCCCGGATACGACGGCGGACCCTTTTTCTCCGCCGACGGTTCCCGGATCGTGTGGCGGCGCTTCACGGAAGACGGCCTGATCGCCGATGTCTGGTCGATGAACCCGGACGGCGCCGACCAGCGCCAACTGACCGACTTTGGCGCCATGAGCTGGGCCCCGTACCAGCACCCCTCCGGCGAGTACATCTTCTTCGCCTCGAACAAGTTCGGCTTCGACAACTTCGAGATCTTCATCGTCGATACCGAGGGCACGAAGGAACCGGTCCGCGTCACCTTCACCGATCGCTTCGACGGACTTCCCGTTCCCTCACCCGACGGCCGCCAGCTCGCCTGGACCTCGAGCCGGCATGATGGCGACGGCGGCCAGCTCTACATCGCCGACTGGAACCACGAGGCAGCGCTCCAGGCTCTCGGCGCCTCGCCGCTCCGGCAACGCGCGAAGAAACCTCGAACGGTCACCGACCGGGATGATCCCGGTGACGCCCTGAAGGCACACGTGGCCGCGCTCGCCGCACCCGAGCTCGGGGGCCGGCTGACCGGCTCCGACGGCGAGACGCGGGCCGCCGAGTACATCGCAAGGCAACTCCGGGAGATCGGCGCCACGCCCCTGCCCGGCGAGGACGACCTGCTGCTCGACTTCGAGTTTGTGGCCGGCGCCCGCGACATGGGGTCGACGATCCGGATCGAAACGGACGGCGCAAGTCACAGCTTCGACGACGACACGCAGATCCAGGCCCTCGGCTTCTCCGACGCGGTCGGGGCGGAGGGACCGGTGGTGTTCGCCGGCTACGGCATCCAGATCCCGGACTCCCAGGACTTCGGCTACGACAGCTACGCCACCCTGGACGTCAAGGACAAGATCGCCGTCGTTCTCCGCTACGTCCCCGAGGATGTCGAGGGCGAGGCGCGGGCCATCCTCAACCGGTACTCCGGACTTCGTTACAAGGCGCTGACCGCGCGCGAGGCCGGCGCCAAGGCGCTCCTGGTCCTCACCGGGCCGCGCTCGCCGAACGCCGGCGCCACCGTGCCGATGGCCTTCGACACCGCCGCCGCCGGGTCCGGCATCACCGCCGCCAGCATCGGCGGCAAAGTCGGCGAGGCGATCTTCGCGGGCGCCGGCCGGACCATCGAGGAGGTTCAGAAGAGCTTCGACGACGGCAACCCGCACACCGCCGGATTCGACCTGCCCGGCGTCCGGATCAGCCTGCACGTCGCCATCGAACGCGAGCGGCGTCAGGCCCACAACGTCGTCGCCGTCCTTCCCGGTGCGGACAGCTCGGGACCCGAGAAGCCGTGGGTGGTGCTCGGCGCCCACTACGACCACCTCGGCCACGGTCGCGGCGGCAACTCCCTCGCCCGCGAGGACGAGACGAACACCATGCACCCCGGCGCCGACGACAACGCCTCCGGCACCGCCGCGGTGATCGAAGCGGCACGCCAACTGCGGGAGATGGGGCACGACCGGAACGTCGCGGTCGCTCTATGGTCCGGCGAGGAACTCGGTCTTCTGGGCTCCGCGAACTTCATCGACGACCCGGTCATCCCGACCGAACAGATCGCGGCCTACATCAACCTCGACATGGTCGGCCGGGTCAGGGACAACCGCCTGAGCATCCAGGCGCTCGGTTCGAGCCCCGACTGGAACAGCCTGGTCGAGGCCGCCAACGTCCCGGTCGGCTTCGACCTCAGCATGCAGGCCGATCCGTACCTGCCGACCGACAGTTCGAGCTTCAACCGCGCCGGCATCCCGACCGCCAACCTCTTCAGCGGCTCGCACGAGGACTACCACCGCCCCACGGACACCGCGGATCGGATCGACTACGACGAGCTCCAGCGGGTGACGCGCTTCGCCGCCCTGCTCACACGCCGGGCTGCGAACCGCGCCGAACCGCTCCAGTTCGCCAAGGTCGAACGCTCGCTCCAGCAGGGCGGGAGCCGCGACACGGTGCGCGCCTACACCGGCACCATCCCCGACTACGCCAGCGAGGTCGAGGGGCTCCTGCTGGGCGGCGTCATGGAGGGCGGTCCGGCGGCCGAGGCCGGCCTGCAGGGCGGTGACGTGATCGTCGAGTTCGGCGGTCAGCAGATCGCCAACATCTACGACTACACCTACGCCCTGGACGCGGTGAAGGTCGACGTTCCGATCGAGGTCGTCTACCTGCGCGCCGGCGAGCGGCACACAACGACGCTGACCCCGCGGGCGAGGCGATGACCCGCATCACGACCTTCCTCAAGCACTCTCCCGGAGGAGACCCAAAATGAACCTCACGCGCCGCTTCGGACTGTTCGCCGCCCTTCTCACGCTCCTCGCTCTCCTGCCCGGCGCGGCCGCGGCCGCACCCCCCGCCGCGGCGGCCGATCAGGCCGGGGCGGCGCCGCTGCCGGTCGCCGAGCCGGAGAGCGTCGGCATGTCCAGCGAGCGGCTGCAGCGCCTCTCGGACGCGATGGCCGGCTACATCGACCGCAAGCAGGTCGCCGGCATCGTCACCCTGGTCGCCCGCCGCGGCAAGGTCGTTCACTTCGAAGCCCAGGGCGACCGGTGGCCGGAAGAAGGCGCGCCGATGACCCGGGACACGATCTTCCGCATCGCGTCGATGACGAAGCCGATCGCCTCCGTCGCGCTGATGACGCTCTACGAAGAGGGGCGGTTCCAACTCCGCGACCCGATCGCCAAGTACCTGCCCGAATTCGCCGAAATGAAGGTCGCCGTGGTGCCGGACGCCGACGAATACCTGGGAGCGCCCTACAAGCTGGTGGGGGCCGCGCGGCCGATCACCGTCCAGCACATCCTGACCCACACCGCCGGCTTCGCGAACAGCTACCGCGGGCTGGCCGGGGCCGAGTACGCCAAGCTCAGGGAACAGCGCACGCCCGACTGGACGGTCGGCGACTTCGTCTCCGCCCTGGCCGAAGCGCCGCTTGAGTTCCATCCCGGCGAGGCCTGGCAATACGGCCCCTCCGTCGATGTGGTCGGGCGGCTGGTCGAGGTGCTCTCGGGCCAGACCTTCGACGAGTACCTGAAGGAACGGATCTTCGCGCCGCTCGGGATGACCGACACCTACTTCTACCTGCCCGAGTCGAAGGTCGACCGTTTCGCCGCGCTCTACCGGCCCGGCGAGGACGGCACGATCGTCCTCACCGAGCCGCCGGACTCAAGCGCCCGCCAGGTGCGCGAGCCGCACAAGTACTTCAGCGGCTCGGGCGGACTCGTCTCGACCGCCGCCGACTACTACCGCTTCCACCAGATGATGCTCTCCGGCGGCGAACTGGACGGGAACCGTGTGCTCGGCCGCAAGACCGTCGAACTGATGACCACGAACCACACCGGCGACCACGGCATCTGGCTGCGCGGACCCGGCTTCGGCTTCGGGCTCGGCTACAGCGTGGTCACGGACAAGGGACCCTCGGCAATGCCCGCCTCGGTCGGGTCCTACTCCTGGGGCGGCGCCTATTGCACCGTCTTCTGGGTCGATCCCGAGGAGGAACTGATCGGCGTCCTGATGACTCAGGTGAGGCCCTACACGCACCTCAACATCCGCCAGGATCTGCAGACCCTGACCTACCAGGCCATCGTCGACTGACGCCGGCGAAGTCGGGGACTCCGGTGGCGACCTGGGTGATCGGCGATGTCCACGGCTGCTTCCGCACCCTCGAGGCGCTGATCCGGCGGCTCGATCTCGATGTCCGGAGGGACCGCCTCTGGATGGTCGGCGATCTGGTCAACCGGGGGCCAAGCTCGCTCGAAGTGCTCCGTTGGGCGCGAGCGCAGGACGACGAGATGGGCGATCGCTTCCAGGTGGTGCTGGGAAACCACGACCTGCACCTGATCGCCCGGCAACTCGGAATCTCCCGGGCGCGGTGGGGCGACACGCTGGAGGCGGTGCTGAGCGCCACCGACGGCCCCGACCTGGTCGACTGGCTCCGTCGACTCCCCTTCATTCACTTCGCGCGGATCGCCGCTACCGACTTCGTACTGGTCCACGCCGGATTGCTGCCGGGCTGGTCCCGGAAGGACGCCCTCGAGGCAGGCGAGCGCCTGCAACAGCAGCTCCAGGGACCAGGCGCCGAGTGTCTGCTGCGTCGCGAGAACACGGACAGACACCGTGCAGCGGCCAGCAAGGCGGCCCTGTCCGCGATGACACGCACGCGAATGCTCGACTCGAAGCGAGCCCCCCACGCCTACAACGGTCCGCTCGAAGAGGCGCCCCGGCACCTGAGTCCCTGGTTCGCCGTCGGACCGCGCGGCTGTCCCGACCACACCGTGGTCTGCGGTCACTGGGCCGCGCTCGGCCTGCACCTGCGACCGGATCTGATTGCCCTCGACAGCGGCTGCGTCTGGGGCGGGCAACTCACAGCGATCCGCCTCGAAGATCGCCACGTCGTTCAGGAGGACGTGGTCGATCGACTCCAGGCGGTTGCCGGCGTCGCCGACTGCTCACCAACGCCCACTGGCGCCTCCAAATTGCCTACGGGCCGAAGGCGCCGTTCCTGAGCCGACACCGGAACGGCAAGGGCCAATTTCGGACAGATACGCACGTTTCTTGACAGCAACCGCATCCGCGGCGGTAGGCTAGTTGCCGTCAGCCTCGACGGTCGTCGCACCGCACGGGAGAGGGTGGTCGATCAACCAACGATCGACGCGCGTCGTGGCCGACTCTCACGGAAGTTCGGGTGCCCCTACAGGTAGCTTGAGGCTTCTGCTGGAGGAATCGCGGAATAGCGTTATGTCTATAAGTTGCTGTATAGTGAAGGGCTACCGGGGGCACTCGGGAACCAAGCATCCGCAATGCTCCCGGATCGGGCTTGACGGTAGACGGATCAATAGGTTGAGAGCCCACCTTCAGCAGCCAGAGACTTCGGCGCCGCCTTGTCTCGCCGGAAGCGCGCATCGGCGAGCCTCGGCTCGGCCGCTTCAGTCCAAGCACAGACCATCTCCATCGAAGGAGGGTCCGGCGACGAGCGAACCGGCGTGCCGCTCACGGTCACTCTGAATCGCAGTTCTCAGAGCGGCGAAGTCCGCGTGCGGTACAAAGCCGACAACGGCCCAACGGCTCGACGATCACCGATTGCGAGCGCGCCCAGTGTCACTCCCGGCGCGGACCTGTGCACACAGCCGGACGTGTTCGGTTACTACGGCGACTTCGAGTACCAGAGCGGGGAACTGATTTTCCCGGCAGGCAGCGACACCGTCACGAGGACTGCGACTGTACGTGTATGTCCTGGTCGCTGCTTTCCGCCCCAGGGGTACGACCTGGAGTTCGTACTCCTTGACGACGGAGGAGTGACCCCCGATCAACGCACCGCCCTCGGAACGATTCTGCCGCTTCCGAGTCAACCAACGCCCTGCACCCCTGCGATCGGCGGCGACGGCGGCGATGGTGGCGACGGCGGCGATGGTGGCGGTGGTGGCGGCGGTGGCGGTGGTGGCGGCGGTGGCGGCACCCCTGGCGGTGATGACGGCGAGGGCGAGGGTGACGGCGAGGGCGAGGGCGAGGGTGACGGCGACGACGATGGCGATGATGACGGCGACGACGATGGCGATGATGACGGCGACGACGATGGCGATGATGACGGCGACGACGATGGCGATGATGACGACGACGGTGAGCTGACAGTCCGAATCGCCGACACCGAGGCCTCGGAGGACGAGGGCGGCCTGTCCTTCGCCGTAACCCTCTCGTCGGAGACCAGCGAGCAGGTAACCGTCGACTGGGCGACCTCGGCGGGCACCGCCACGCCCGGCAGCGGCCGGGACTACACCGAATCGAGTGGAACGCTGACCTTCATGCCCGGTCAGACCGCACGCACGATTCACGTCCCAGTGCGAGACGACAAGGTTCAGGAGGACGACGAAACCCTGTCGGTCGCCCTGAGCGATCCGGCAAACGCCACCATCGTGAACGACATGGGAACGGCTACCGGAACCATCATCGACAACGATGCTTTCCCGCGCATCCGGATCGCCAATGCCTACGCCGATGAAGACGACAGCGAACTGGAATTCGCGATCACACTCGAGGGCCGGACCACCCAATCCGTAACGGTTGAGTGGACGACCGTGCCAGGCACGGCGAAACCCGACATCGACTACGTGCCGGCCAGCGGCACCCTGATCCTCGGTCCGACCGCAATCGGCGGAATCATCCTCGTCGAACTGATCGACGACGAGGTGAAGGAAAACAACGAGACCCTGACCCTGACCCTCAGCCAGCCGGTCAACGCGAGGATCAATGGACGCACCATCTCGGCAACGGGCACGATCAGGGACGACGACACGGATCGTGAGCCGCCCCCACCGGCGCCCGAAGTCCGGATCGTCGATTCCCGCGCCGACGAGTCCGCCGGCCGCCTTGTGTTCACAGCGACCCTGAGCCGAGCCATGCAGCAACCCGCGACCGTTCGCTGGGCCACCTCGGACGGATCGGCGACGGCAGGAACGGACTACGTCGTGGGCTCGGGACGCTGACCTTCGGGCCAGGCACGACATCGGTAGAGGTCGCCGTCGAGCTGCTCGACGACCTGGTGTACGAAGAGACGGAGATCTTCCACATCACACTCTCCGATCCGGTGAATGCAACGCTCGCCGTATCGAAAGCGTCCGGCCTCATCCAGGACGACGACGGACCCGAACTCGCCGAGGCCTGGCTGGCGCGCTTTGCCCGCACCGCCGCGGGTCACGCGCTGGAAGCGGTGGAAGATCGAATCCGCCGCCGGCGCGACCCGGGCTCTCACCTGACGATCGCAGGCCGGAGGCTCGACCTGTCCAGCCGCGAATCATGGACCGCGGCCGGCGCCTCCTGGACGGGCCCGGCAACCAGCACGGGGCTGCTGCCCGGTCATCTTGGAACACCGTCCCCTGCCGGTACGGCCGGTGGAATTCCCGGTGTATTCGGCGGATCCGCCTCTACGGGTCTGCTCCAACCCTCGACTGGCTTCGGGGCACGCCAGCCCTACGGTGGCAGTCACCGTTCATTCCACGGCGGCCCGGCGACCGGGAGCACCGGCCACTCCGGAATGTTCGGCACGGGTTTGGGTGACTTGCTGCTGCGGAGTTCGTTCCAGTTCTCCGGCGCCAACGGCGGCGACCGGATCGGCCTGGGCCTCGTCGCCCCGGCCGACGAAGGAAGCGAACCCGACGCGGAAGACTCCACCGGCTACGGCTGGTCGATCTGGGGCCGCGGCGCAACGACGCGCTTCGGTGGCGGCGAAACCAACATCTCCGTCGGCGGCGACGTGGCGACCGGCACGGTGGGAATCGATTTCGAGCGCGGACGCGTCATCTTCGGCGTCGCCGCCTCCCACAGCTTCGGGCAGGGCGATGTCCTCGAGTACGGAAACGGACGCCGGGTCAAGCGGGACACCGACATGGAGAGTTCCCTGACCACCGGTCTGCCCTACCTGCGGGTCGCACTGACCGACGGCCTGTCGATCTGGGGCATCCTCGGCCAGGGCCAAGGCTCGATGACGATGACCCAGGGCGACCTCGGCTCGGTCGAGACCGATATCGCGATGAGCATGGGCGCCGTCGGCCTCCGGCAAGACCTGAAGAAGTCCGCTTCCGAGTGCCACTGTCTCGACCTGGCCTTGAAGACCGACTTCCTGGTGCTGAACGCCACCGCCGACGAGAGCGTGGCGCTGCCCGAGCTTTCGAGGGACGTGAGTCGTGCCCGCCTGATGATGGAGGGATCCAGGTCCACGAAGCTCGGCTCGGGTGCGCTTCTCATACCGTCCGCCGAGGTGGGTCTGCGCTACGACGGCGGGGACGCGGAGACGGGAGGCGGAATGGAGTTCGGCGCCGGTGTCCGCTACGCGAATGCCCCCCGCGGCCTGCTCATGGAGTTGAAGGGCCGTTCGCTGCTGACCCACCAGTCCGGCGAACTCACCGAATGGGGCCTTGCCGGCGCCCTCCGAGTCGATCCCGGGGCGTCGGATCGCGGTCTCTCGTTCGGCCTGCGCTCCTCCTGGGGCAACGCCTCGAGCGGCGTCAGCCGTCTCTGGGAGCAGCAGCAGAGCGCGATGGCGCTCGGACGCGGCGACGCGGAGATGAGATCTCTGGCGGAAGCCGATCTCGGCTACCGTCTGAACCTGTTCGGCGACCAAGCCAGACTGATGCCCTACCTTGGCGCCGGCCTGTCCGAACAGTCGGGGCAGGCGTACCGTCTCGGTGCGCGGCTGAGACTCTGGGAGTCGCTTGATCTCGACCTCGAAGGCGCTCACCGCGACAGTCCCGGGCTCCTGCCGTCGGGCTATGTACTCGGCGTACGCGGTTCCTACCGCTGGTAGCGGAGCCGAAGTGAGGGCCGCGATGCCGGCCTTGCAGATTCATCTGTTTACTCCGGAAACCAATCCGGGCGCCGATGCGTTGTACCTTGTGAGAGCCACCGGTTCATCTTCGTGGCTCGACAGGAAGAGGACGATCGACATGAAGGAGGCATACGCAATCTCGCGAATCCTGCTCGCCGATGTCTACGACGCGACGGCGCAGGAGGAGTCGGCCCCGGCGCCGCCGCGCCAGCGCCTGCGCCGACTCGCACTGACCCTGTCGACGCTGCTCTTTGCGGCGGCCCACGCGCCGGCCGCCAAGCGAGCGACGCCCGATGAGGCGCTCGACCGCTTGAACGAGATGACGCTGACCATCGGCGCCTGCGAGAGCGGGGGCGTACTCTCCCCCGCTGAAGCCGAGCGCCTGCGCCAAAAGAGCGAGGCGTTGGACCGCAGGCTCCGCGACGCCTAGAGCAGCCCGCCGTCTGGTTCAAAGCAGTCCGAGCCGCCCCGGTAGCTCTTCGGTCATCAACTGATCGACGTGCCCAGGGCTCGAACCGATCGCCACCACGTCGAGCTTCCCGAACCGCTCGAGCGGCCCGACGTTGTAGAGCAGGAAGCGCCCCGCGCCGACTCCGCGGTCGCGCAGTGAATCGCCCAGTCTGGCCCGGAGTTCCTCGAAGCTCAGGCCCGCCAGCTCGCGGTGGACGAAGCCCTGCGCCTGGTAGGGGGGCCGGCCCTCGGGATAGAGCCGGTCGACCAGGTTCATCGGCGTGCTCGTACCGCCCCAGCGCCCGTTGCATTCCGTGAACACGACCCGATCCCGCGGCAGCACCAGGTGGTCGAACGAGCAGCGGCCAACATAGCCCATCCCCTGCAGAGCGGCCGCCACCTGGCCGGACTGCGAGACGATCGCCTGCTCTACATCGGCGGGCAGTTCGCTCGGGCGGCTACCCACGAAGACGCCTTCTTCACCCGCCAGGATCTGCTCGTAGACACCGTCCAGGCGCGGACCGCCGCCGCCCGGAGGCGGCAGCCACCACTGGGTCGAAGGCGACGATGACGATTCTTCCCAGGCAACCGCGAGCACCTCTTCGCTACCGTCCCAGCCGGTGCGTTCGAGGAAACCGCGCACGATGTCGAGTACGCCGATGAACCCCCTTCGGCGCAGGGCCGGCGACTCGAACACCTCGTTGCCCATGGCCGACGCGCAGCGCAACCGCTTGAGCGCCACTGCCGGGCTAGTCTCGGCCAGTTCGAGCAACCCGCGCGCCAGGGCCTCGGCGGACGCCGAGCGACGGCTGGCGGGCAGAAAGCCGGGCCCTAGAACCGCCGTCACCAGATCCTCGAAGCTCGCCTTGTCGTTGGCAATCCAGCCGATCGGTGGCGGCGGCGCCAGCACCCGCACCTGTGTCCCGGTGTCGGCAGCGACCGCCGCTGCCAGCTCCCAGATCACCTCGATGCCCATGAAGGGCTCGATCACCAATCCCCCCGTTGCGGCCGCCAGAGCGGCCAAACGGGCCCGGGGAGCACCGGCCATGCAGCCGCGCGCGACCGCGAGCCGGTCACAACCGGGATCGACCTCCAGCAACTCTGCCGCGCCGAGACCCAGAACATCCCGGAAGTACCGCTCGAAGCCGGGAGACGCGGCGGTCGTGGCAGCAACGATGTCGCCCTCCGCCGCCCGAAGTCGGGCCCGGTGCTGGTAGTGCTCGGCGCCCGCAATGCCGTCGAGAAAGGGAATCCCCGTGAAGTCGTCGATGTGCAGAGTCGGTGTCCCGCCGTCGTTCCCCAGGTAGCGGCACGGCTCGAAGGCAACCAGCCGACGTCGGAGGTCGAGCCGCTCCTCGAAGTCCTCCACCACCGGGCGAACGCTCATCGCACCGCTCCCGGCGAGCAGGCGCTGCCCGATTCGACCAGCAGACCGCGGCATGCCCGCCGGTCGACCTTGCCCGAGGGCGCCAACGGGAGCCGCTCGACTACCCGCCATTGCCTCGGCCGCTTGAAGCCGGCCAGCCGGGCGCCGAGACGCCGCTCCAGTTCCGCGAGCCCGCCAAGCGACTCGAACCCAGCAGCCGGGACCAGGACGGCGCCCACCTGCTCGCCCCACTCCTCGTCCTCCAGACCGACGACGCAGGCGGCCGCGGCGCCCTTCCACTCGAGCACGGCGGCTTCGACCTCGGCCGGATCGACGTTCTCTCCGCCGGTCACGATCCGGTCCGCGCGCCGGCCCAGGACACGCAGCCGGCCACGCTCGTCGACCGCGCCCACGTCGCCGGTGTCGAACCAGCCGTCCGCGTCGAAGGGTCGTTCCAGCGGCGCGCCCGGTTCGGCGGCGAGATAGCCGTCGAAGAGGATCGGACCGCGAATCAGGATCGAGCCCGCGCTTCGAGCAGGCTCGGCGCCCACGTTTCGCGCGCCAACTCCGGGAACCCCCGCGTCCCCGCCCTTATCCAGGCGCGCAACGCCCCTGGGATCGCGGGCGGCCCCACCCGACTGCTCGGCCACACGGACTTCGACTCCCGGTACCGGCATCCCCACGCCGCCACGAGCCCGGCCAGGTCGCTCCGTCGCGACCTGGGAACAGGCCTCGGTCAGTCCATAGGTTGCGAGTACGGGCCAACCGAGGTCCCTGGCGCGCTCCATCAGCGCCGGCGGCGCCGAAGCGCCGCCCACGAGCACGGCGCGCAGGGAAAGCGGCGGGCGCCTACCAGCCTGAAGCAGCCGAAGGAGCATCGTCGGCACGACGGACAGCAGCGTAACCCGGTCGCGCTCGACAACCCGCAACGTCTCTCCGGCGTCGAAAGCTCCGGAGGCGCCGCGCCCGCCCACAACGACGGTCCGCCGCGCATGGAGGGAACGGACGACGATCATCAGGCCTCCTACATGCGCGGTCGGCAAGCTCAGGAGCCAGCGATCGTCCGCGCGCCAACCCAGCGCCGCCCCGTGGGCGCGGGACGAGGCGCAAAGCGCCGTGGGACTGAGGACGGCGCCCCGTGGCGCACCTGCCGTGCCCGAGGTGAAGACGATCGCGACGCCGCGGTCAACCGATGCGATCCCGCCCCCGGCGACCCGCTGCGCCGGGACCATCGCGCCGCCGCTCCGAATGATGAGGGAGGCCCCGGCCATCGCGACCGCCCGGTCACGCTCCGCAGGGCTCCAGCGGGGATGGAGAAGGACGAAGGCCGCCCGGTCCTCGAGGAGGGCCAGAAGCACTGCGACCGTCTCGGTCCCCATGCCGCCGGTGACCGCAACGACGTTCCTCGAGACGGCAGCATCCTCGCCCGTATTGGCCGCCGGCGGTTCGGGCAGCCGCCGTCGCAACGCCTTGCGGATCCGATCCGCGCGCTCGGCCAGCTCCCTCCAACCGATCTCGCGACCACCGTCGACGAGCGCCGGTCCTGCCGGCGCCTCGCGTGCGGCCGCTTGGACCGAATGGCAGCGACCCCTGGAAGCGGGGGCCTCTCCACCCGTGCCGGTGTTCAACTCCGAGCCTCCGGCAGCCCACACCGGCCGGCCAAACTGAGGCCCCCGGCTGGAGCCCTGCGATCCCACGGGTTGGCGCGACAAGTCATTCTGCCGAGGCCCCCAATACGATGCCGACCGACAGCAGGACGCCGAACACCAGGAGCAGGCGGGCAGTCGCCGCCAGGGACGCATTCAAAGCCGCCCCCTCGCCCCGCCATACCGACCGCAACACGGTCACCGCAAGCGGCAGCGCCAGCCAGGACAGGAGAGGCCAGGGGCCCAGACGGAGCACCAGCGGCAGCGTCGCAAGGTGGGCGGCCAGCAGCAGCGCCGCATATTCGAGCCGCGCGAACCGGGGGCCGAAGCGCACTGCCAACGTCCGCTTGCCGGCGAGCGCGTCCTCTTCAAGGTCGCGCAGGTTGTTGGTGACCAGGATCGCCGTCGTCAGCGCACCGACCGCCAGACCGGACCACCACGCAGCATTCGGCACCTGAAGCGCCTGCACGTACACCGTGCCGCACACCGCCACCAGGCCGAAGAAGAGGACGACGAAGAGATCTCCCAAGCCGGTGTAGGCCAACGCCCAGGGCCCGGCCGTGTAGAGCAGGCCGGACGCGATCGACACGGCGCCGACGACGAGGACCGGCCAGCCCGCCACAGCCGCCAGATAGAGCCCGCACGCCATGCAGATCCCGAACGCGATCCAGGCCCCGGCCCACACCTGGCCGCGGCTGAGCAGTCCCGACTGAACCGCCCGCGCCGGGCCGACGCGTCGCTCCGTGTCGGCGCCGCGGTCGAAGTCGAGGACATCGTTCGAGAGGTTGGTGCCGATCTGAATCGAGATCGCGACTCCGAGGGCAGCCAGGGCGGGACCGGGGACGAAACCGGAGACGGAGACGGCGCAGGCCGAACCGACCACCACCGGCGTCACCGCGGCCCAGAGGGTCTTCGGCCGGCTCGCCTGCACCCAGGCTCGCAGGCCTCCGCGGCGGCTCATGGATAGCGCTGAAACTTCGAGAAATCGGGCTTCCGTTTCTCGAGGAACGCCTGGCGACCCTCCTGCCCTTCCTGCGTCATGTAGAACAACAGCGTCGCATTGCCCGCCAGTTCCTGGAGACCCGCCTGACCGTCGCAGTCGGCGTTCAATGCCGCCTTCAGGCAGCGCAGCGCCATGGGACTGTTGGCCAGCATCTCGCGGCACCATTGGAGCGTCTCCTCCTCGAGCCGTTCCAGCGGCACAACGGTGTTGACGAGTCCCATGTCCAGCGCCTGCCGGGCGTCGTACTGACGGCACAGGAACCAGATCTCCCGCGCCTTCTTCTGGCCCACGATCCGCGCCATGTAGGAGGCGCCGTAACCGCCGTCGAAGCTACCCACGCGCGGGCCGGTTTGACCGAAACGCGCGTTGTCCGCCGCGATCGTCAGGTCGCAGACCATGTGCAGCACGTGCCCCCCGCCGATCGCGTAGCCGGCAACCATGGCGACGACCGGCTTCGGCAACGTGCGGATCTGACGCTGCAGGTCGAGCACGTTGAGGCGCGGTACACCGTCGTCCCCGACGTACCCGGCGTCGCCCCGGATCCGCTGATCGCCGCCCGAACAGAACGCCATCGGCCCCTCGCCGGTCAGGATGACCGCTCCGACTTCGCCGTCGTCCCGCGCCTGGTCGACCGCCGCGCTCATCTCCTTGACCGTCAGCGGCCGGAAGGCGTTGCGAACCTCCGGCCGGTTGATCGTGATCTTGGCGATCCCCTCCGGTTCGCCATCGAGATAGGACTTCTCGTACCGGATGTCGGTGTACTCACCGGCGCTCCGCCACTCCTGGTGCGATTCTCCACTCATTCCGCACGCCTCCTTCGACCGGCGACACTACAACGCCCCTGAGGCCTCCTGCGCGCCAGAACCGAGTGCGCCGGTCGTTGCGCGCGCCTTCCGGCCCGCGTTCCGGTCTCCGGGCGTTCTGCCGCGCCAAACCGACTTGCCAGCCTCCAACTTGGTCATGTAGGTTAGTCAACCTACGAGCCCCGGAGTTCGACGCGATGCACCAGGTCAACATCCACGAAGCAAAGACCCATCTCTCACGCCTCATCCAGGAGGCGCTCGAGGGTGAGGAGGTAGTGATTGCCAAGGGCAACCGTCCTCTGGTTCGCCTCCATGTCCTTCCAGAGGCACGCAAGACTCGCCAACTCGGCGCCGCGACCGGTCTCATTCTCCGGATGGACGAAGACTTCGACGCGCCGCTCGAGGACTTCGCCGACTATTCGTGACATGCGCCTCCTGGTCGACACGCACGCGCTCCTGTGGGCGATTGACGCACCGGAGCGGCTCAGCGAAGCTGCACGCGAAGCCCTGCTCGATGACGACAACGCCATCTCGATCAGCGTGGTCACTCTGTGGGAGATTGCCATCAAGGTCAGCATAGGTCGGCTCGAACTCGCTCCTGACTGGCTGACAATGATCGAAGACGGGCGCAAGGCGCTCGGGGCTCGCTGGTTGGCTCTTGAACCGACACACTGCGGGCAAGTCGCGTCGCTGCCCTGGCATCACCGGGATCCCTTCGACCGGATGCTCGCGGCCCAGGCCCTGTGCGAGGGGCTCACGCTGATCAGTCGTGACCGACTACTGGGCTCGTACCCGGCGCCTGTTCTCTGGTAGCTCCGCGGCTGCTCCCTCCAAGGCCTTGTTCAGCACGCGCGCGAGTTCCGTCGGAGCTTCCATCGGGACGTTGTGCCCGGAGCCTGCGACGACACGAGCCGTGGCCGCCGGCAAGAGCTCGGCCATCAGCCGCGCCAGGTCGATGAACTTGGGGTCCTGGTCGCCAGCGATCAATTCGACAGGGCAGGAAATCCTGCCCAGAACGGGGCGGTAGTCAGGCATAGCACCCAGACTGAGCACCCTCATCGCCGCGGCCAGAGCCGCGGGCTCGTGGCTGAGGCGAATCCTCCGCTGCTCTTCGATCGTGGTGGCATCGAGATCCTGCTGGCTTTGGAACAGAGGCAATTTGGACCACTCGCGGTCGAACACGGCAAGACCCCGCTCCTCGATGCGCCGTGCCCAGGTCTCGTCCGCAGCTCTCCTTGCCTTGCGCTCCTCCTCGCCATCGAGGCCCGGGTTCGGGCCGATCGCGGCAGCACCCACGAAGAGGTCGGGATGACGAGCCAGCAAGCCGACAGCCAGACGGCCACCCAAGGAGTAGCCGGCGACGTATCGAGGCGCAGGTACGGCGGATCTGACTTCGGATGCAAGCCGATCGACCTCGGCCTCGAACGAGCGAACGACGGCGATGGCTGAACTGGCGGTTCCGTGCCCGCACACCGCCGGCGCGTAGGTCCGCACGCGAAGTCGGCTCGCTACTTGCCCCCAACTCTCCGGACTGCCGGAGAAGCCGTGGATCAGGACCGCCGTTGTCATCGGCTGGCGGTCGAGGAGGCCATGGTTCGCTGCAACGCCCCCTCGGCCTGGTCCAGCGCGCCTGGACGGCGCCCGGCGACGAGAAGCGAGACGCCCCTTCGGCCGACGGCGGCCCCGAGTTCTCGCTCAAGCCCGTGGAGTTCGTCGACCCGGGCGTACGCCAGGCCGAACGCCTGCGCCAAACCCGCGAAGTCGACCCCATGGGGAGTCAACCAGTGCTTGCCTTCCGGGCCACGGAAGACCGGGGACGACGCGATCGGGAGCCGCTCGAAGATCCGCCCGCCTCCGTTGTCGATCACGACGATGACCGCCGGAGGTCCGTCGCCGTACTCGGAAGCCACCGTCAGACCATCGAGATCGTGCAACAGGCTGACGTCGCCGACGAGCAGTACGCCGGCCGGAAAGCCGCCGGCGGAGAGCGAGCCCAGAAACCCTGCTACCAGGCCGTCGATACCGCTCAACCCGCGCTGGCTGGCGACCCAGATGCGCCGCTCGACCCTCCCGACCCAGTCTTCCGCCAGGCGCACGGGCAGGCTGTTGCCGAGCATCAGCAGACCGTTCGTCGGTGTCGCCGCGACCGTCGCCCGCGCCACTTCGCCGTCATGAAGGCCACCCTCTCCGGAATCGCCGGCCAGGTTCGCAACCGCTCCGCTGAACCGACTGCAAAGGGCGAAGACATCCCGCCGCCACCCTTCGGCCGCCGGATCGACTGAATGTTCCTTCAATCGGCCGGAGAGGCCGGCAACCGTGGCGCCGACATCTCCAAGCAGGAACACCGATGCAAGTCCTGCCGGATCGGTCCATGGTCCGTCCGAGACAACGACCTGCGACGCGCCGCACGCTTCCAGGAGGCGCTGCGCTCCGCCCGATACGGGCGGCGCCCCCACCTGGACGATGAGGTCCGGTAGCGCCACAGACTGCCCGCCGTCAGCCGCCCAGGCCGCGCCCAGGCACTCGGCGAGATGCCCGGCGCCGCCAGCGGTGTCCCTTTCCACGAAGCGGCTCTGGCTCGTGGCCTCCGCCAGCAGCGGAAAACCGGTCCGGCGAGCCAGTTCGCCAAGGCCGAAGACATCGGCGGCAGCTTGGCGAGCCTTCCGTGGCGGCAGAGCCAGCGGACCGGCAACGATCAGCCCACGTTCAGCCTGCCGGCAAAGCTGCACCGCGCGGTCCAGAGCGTCCGGGTCCGGAGCGGCGCTCGGCATGCCGACCTCGAGCGGTTCAGCAAGCAGCCTGTCCACCGCCGCCGCCAGCGGGTGGTTCTCCCCAACCTCCGGCCGCTCCAGGGGCTTTCTGGCGCGCACGTTCAGATGCACCGCCCCGCCTCGCGGCCACCGAGAGCGGAACACCGCCTGCGCCGCCGTCCGGCGGAGGGCCCGCAAGCTCAGCAAGTCCGTGTGGCCAGCCAGGTCAACCTCGGCGAAGAAGTTGACCGCCGAGCCGAAGAGCTTCGTCTGATCGGTGGTCTGAGGCGCCCCGCAGTCCATCAGCTCGGCCGGCCGGTCGGCGCTCAGGACGATCAGCGGCAGGCCGGCTTCCCGGGCCTCCAGGATCGCGGGCAGGTAGTGCGCCGGCGCGCTGCCCGAGGTGCAGATCAAGGCAGTAGGCATGCCCGTGGCCCGGGCCTGGCCGAGCGCGAAGAACGCGGCCGCTCGTTCGTCGATGATGCTCACGAGATCCAGTTCGGCGGGCGCCCCCACGCCCGCCGCATCGAGCGCAGCCAGCACCAGCGGGGTCGAGCGGGAACCCGGACTCGTGACCGCTCGCCGCACACCGGCTTGAACCAGCGCGCCCACCAGGAGGCGCGCACGCTGGAACTGCACCTCGCCCGCGCTTCCTGCTAGCGCCATGCTCCGAGAATCGCGTCGAGCTTGAGATTCGTCTCTGCCAGTTCGCGGTCGGGATCCGAGTCGGCGACGATGCCGGCGCCCGAGTAGAGCAGTCCCTTTCGCCCCGCTGCGAGGCAGGAGCGCAGAGCCACCGAGAACTCGCCATCGCCACGACCGTCGAACCACCCGACCGGACCCGCGTACCACCCCCGGTCCCGGTCCTCGGTGCGCCGGATCGCCTGAAGCGCGCCGGCGGTCGGACTACCCGCCACCGCCGGAGTCGGATGCAGCGCGCGCACCAGCCGCAGCACGTGGGGCGGCTGGGCGGCCTCTCCGAGCGCGGCGCAAATGGGCGTTTCCAGGTGAAGGACGTTCCTCAGGACACGCACCCCGGGAAGAGATCGCGGTACCGCGGCGCCACAGCTCCGGTCCAGCCGCTCTACGAGGTAGCGCACAACCAGATCGTGCTCCAGCCGATCCTTGGCGCTCTCGAGCAGGCGCTGCTCCAACTCCCGGCGCTTCTCCGGAGAGGGGTCGCTGGCAATCGAGCCCGCCAGAGCCTGGGTCTCGATCCGCCTGCCGCGCCGCCGCACCAGAAGCTCCGGCGTGGCGCCGAAGAAGATCGAGCCCCCGCGAAGGAAGGCAAAACAGGTGCAGGTCGGCATGTGCCTCCGCAGGCGTTCCGCGATGCGGGCCAGATCGGCGATCCCGAACTGCCGGCCGAGACCGAGCTCCACCGTGCGAGCCGCGACCACTTTCTGCAGTCGCCCGTCACTGACTTCGCTACGGAGCTCCTCCACCCGACGAAGCCATTCCTCCGTAGCGGGCTGATCGAAGCTCCCCAGAACCTCGGGCAAAGCCAACAGATCCGGCGCGGCCTCGGCCATGTCCAGGGCGGCGCCGTTCCCGTTGGCGCCGTCCGGAGGCCCATTTCCGGGATCGAGCTCATCGGCGAGACGTTGCAGCCGCTGCCGCCACGAGGGCGTGGCCGCCACGCCGGCCCCATCGAGGACGGCGTAGAGGTAGGCCGACTCCGCCTCCGCGACGTAGCCGACCTGAGGCAGAACGAAGCTGCCGGCGCCGAAGTCGTCCCAGTCGGAATGACCCGGGCCGCCCACCCGGCGCTGCTGGCGCTCCAGATCCTGGGGCGCCATGACGGCGGTCGCACCCGGTCGCCCGTCGGCGGCGCCTGGATCGAACGCGAGACCTCCGTAGAGCCGCAGAGCGAGTGGATCGACGCCCGCCAGTTCGCCCCACAGACCGGACGCCCCCTCCGCCAACCGATCGATCGCGGCGCCCGACGCGTGCGCGCCCGACTCGATCTCGAAGCGCCGCGCCGCGCCCCAGCCGGCGCATTGCATGCCGTCGGCCGGAGACCACAGATGTCCCACCGGCTCGCACTCACACAAGTCCCGCGCTGCCAGCCGCAGGAACTGCTCGGGCGCCACGCACGGTGCATCGACGCGCAGCGTCGACAGCGAGGTCCGTGGCGCTCGCGCGCGTGGAACCAACCGCGGTTCGGCGGCGGGCGACGTCATGTCTCGGCCCCCGCCGACGAAGTCGCGTCAGCCGGCCGGGCAAGAAACAGGTTGCAGGCGCCGAAGGTCAGGCGCCGGGTCTCGATCGACTCCAGGCCGGCGGCGGCCATCGTACGGACGAACTCGGCGACCGGCGGGAAGGCGCGAATCGACCGCTCCAGGTAGCGGTACTCCTCGGCGCCGGCAAGGAGCGCACCGACTCGGGGCACCACGAACCGGATGTGGAAACGGGGAAGCACGCCCGCGAAACCCGCAGGCGGTTCACCGAGTTCGAGCACCGCCACTCTGCCTCCGGGGCGGGTCACACGAACCATCTCCCGTAGCGCGCGTTCGCGGTCCGGAATGTTGCGGATGCCGAACGCGATCGTCACGGCGTCGAAGGAGTGGTCGGGGAAGGCAAGATCCCGAGCATCCCCCTCGCCCAACTCGATTCGGTCCTCGAGGCCGGACCGCTCGATCTTGCTGCGTCCGATCGCGGTCATCTCACGGGAAGGGTCGATTCCCTGCACCGTAGTCCCCGGGTACCGGCGCGCCACGGCCATCGCGAGATCACCGGTTCCGGAAGCCACGTCCAGGACCCTTGCCGCTCCGCCTGCTCTGTCAAGTTCCAGCGCCTCCGCTGTCGTCCGCCGCCAGCGCCTGTCGGCGCCGAGGGAGTTGAGCCGGTTGAGGAGGTCGTAGCGCGTCGCGATGCCATCGAACATCGCACCCGAGCCGCCATCACTCACTCTTCCTGTCTCGACCATAGATCATCCGGGGATCTTCCGGGCGCCCCCGCGCCTACCGTTCTCGCAGCGCACTGGCGTGCGCCACCGCGGTGAGGGCCCGTCGGGCTTCACCATCGGGGATACCGGCCAACGCCGCCACTCCTTGATCGACGTAGGTCGCGGCAAGACCCCGGCAGATTCTCTCGACACCATGGCGAGCCATTGCCTCCAGCACACTTCGCTGCCAACTGGAAACCTCTCTGCCGGCGCCGGCGCCGTTGCTTGGCCCGCCGTTCACAGGTCCGTCACCGTTCGTCGGTCCATGGGCAGCCCCGGCGCCATCAGCGTACGGGACAGACGCGTGATGCTCCGCGATGGCGCGAATCGCATCCACCAGTTCAGGCTCACGGTCGAGTACTGTGATCAGTGGATAGGTGACCTTGCCCTCGGAGAGATCGCTGAACAGCGTCTTGCCGGTGTTGCTGTGGTGACCCACCAGATCAAGCAGGTCGTCGATCAACTGGAAAGCCACTCCGACCGACTCGCCGTAGGCCTCGAGCGCGGCGCAGACCTCAGGCGGCGCGCCGCCTGTCGATGCGCCGGCGCCCAGCGCCCAGCGGAAAAGGGCCGCGGACTTGCCGCGGGCGACCTCGAGGTAGAGCTCCTCTGACGTGTCGAGGCGGCCGCGATTCTCCAGTTGAAGCGACTCGGCGCGAATCATCTCGGCAATCGTCGCGAGCAGACCCTCCATCACGCCCGGTACACCCGCCCGTTGTACACGCTGCAAGGCCTCGATCAGCAGATGGTCGCCGGCGAAGATCGAGGCCGCGTTGCCGAGTTCAACCCGCGCCGTGGGCCGGCCGCGCCGGCGATCCGCGTTGTCGACCACGTCGTCGTGCAGCAGCGTCGCGTTGTGGATCAGTTCCGCGGCTACCGCTATGTCGCGCACGGCCGACCTCGAGGCGACCCCGACCCGAGACGCCAGGACGACGCACAGCGGCCGCAACCGCTTGCCGCCGAGGTGAACCAGGCTCGCTCCGGCCTCGCCCACGAGCGTCCCGCGCGTGGACAGGGCGGCCAGTTCGTTCTCCACTGCCGCCAGATCGTCACGCACGAAACCGACCAGTTCCTCCATCGTGGAGGCGAGGCCGCTCAGGCCGCCGTCGATGCAGAGATCGCGCAGCCGCACCAGCACCTCGTCGGCCACGACATCGCCTGGCCGGTGATCGGGGAGCATGCTCAACTCTCCTGTTCCTCGAAGCGCTGCTCGGGGGGCAGATCCTCATCCCTGACCACGGAGCGCAACTCTACGTCTTCCTCTACGTCGAGGTCCGTCACCCGCTGCGCCAGCGCGCCGTGGTCGCGCCGCGAAAGGGCGAGGTTCCCCAGTCTGGCGGCGACGGCCCCAGCTCCCAGCAGCGCCTTGAGTCCAAAGTCCGTCACCGTGCCGCCTTTCAGCAGAAACTCCGCGATCGCATCCGCGCGCGCCATGACCGTGTCGATGGCTCGCAGACGCTGGAGAAACACCGCCGTCTCGGGAGTGGTATCAACCTCCAAAGCCGGAATCCAGTCACGCATATTCTCACGGATCGGATCCCATTCCCGTCGCTTGCGGATCTGGACGACGTTGCGGAGCACGCGCTCGAGGTCGGTCTCCGGGCGGTAGACGACCCGCCGCGCCCCTGCGACGCGCTCGGGCGCAATCAGCTTCCACTCGCGGAGTTCCCGGCAGGCCATCGACACCGCACCACGGCTGAGTTCGAGACCCGCCATGATCTCCTGAGCATCGGCGGGTTCACTGCGCGACATCAGCCAGCCGAAGACCCGGGCGGTGGTCGGCGGTACGCCCCAGAAGGTCCCCAGCGCGCCCCAGAGCTGCACGAATTCTTCACGAACCCGATCCACACTGCCGGAAGGTCCGGCAGTCACGAAGGCGGCCCTGGATTCGTCTGCATATCACTCGTTCCCGCGGAGCTCCACGTGCCGCAGCCGTACGGTGACCCGGCCCGCAGGCGGGAGCCTACCGCTAATCGACACTGGCAGTTGGAGTTCTCTCGCCGCGAGGATCTCGATCGCGCCCTCCAGCCCCAGCAACTCGAAGTCCTCGGCCCTTCCCTCTCCGCCGACGGCAACCGGCGTCAAGGTGAAGCGAACCAGAGTCAGCTCCTCCGGGGTCGGGCCGCCGGCAATCGAAAACCCGGGCGCCGCCGGAACCGCCTCCGGATCCCGGTCGATCCGAACCGCCAGCACCTGGCGGTTCGAAAACACCGGCACGGTCCTGCTCGCCACTCCGGATTCGGCCGGCAGCGCCGCCAACCGCCCCACCAGGTGGAGAAGCGCCAACGGCTCCGACAGCGGCGCCCCGAGTCCCGGCGGCACCTCGTGAACAAGCGGATAGCGGTGGGTCCACTCCGAGACAGGCAGGGCGGCCTCTCCAACGTTCGGCGTCGCCCGCTCCGCCTCCACGGCGCCGTCACAGAACGTGTAGCTCTTGTAGCGATTCCGGCTGCCCCGGTCCTCCTGAACCCGGAGGTGGGCCCTGAGGTTCTCCGGATCGAACCACAGCGAGGCCAGTGACCGCCGGCCGAACATCGAGGACTCGATGCGGATCCGGGGGGCCGAGGCCGGCAACGAAGGGCGGCCCGCGCAGCGGTCGTTGGCCGGCAGCGCGGTCGTGGAATCGAACTCGACCGCGGCGTCAGCGGAGAGAAAGAACTTCTGCGCCCGAAACTCCAGTCGTTGCCACGGCGGCTCACTGCCGGCCGCCGCAACCGGCAAGGCCGCCGCCAGAAGGGCTACGGACGCGGCAGCAGCCCTCAGGTTTCGCTCCACGCCGAACACGGCGGTTTGCGCGAGGTCCAGGGCCTGCTACGTTCGAGCTGGCCGGCCAGCCGCAACAACAAGCCCTCGCCTCCCATGGGGGCGGCAAGCTGAACGCCGATCGGCAGACCGCCAGAGGAGTCGGTCCAGCAGAGCGGCACGGACGCGGCCGGATTCCCCGCCACGTTCATCAGTTGCGTGAAACCGATCGTCTGCAGCAGCGCGGGCAGGTAGTCGTCGCCCCAATTCGATAGCGAGAGGACGCCGAGCTTCGCCGGCGGCGCCGCCATCGTCGGCGACAGGAGGATGTCGTAGCCGCCCGAGAAGAACGCGGCCACCTGGCGGCCGACCGCGTGCACCGTGCGGGTCGCGCGAACGTAGGCGGCGGAGTCGTACTCCTCCGCCACGGCGGCCATGGCCCAGGTCTGCGGTTCCAGTTCGTCTTCGCGCGCCTTCCGGCCGAGTGCCTCGGAACGCTCCGTCACCGTGGCGCGGATGTTGGCGCCTACGATCAGCCGGGTTGCACTGGCCAACGAGGCGGCGTCGATTTCCGGCGCCGCCTCCTCGACCTCGTGTCCCAACTCCAGGCAGAGGCGAGCGGTCTCCTCGGCCGCGGCGACGCACGACGGATGAACCGCGGCGCCGTTGAACGCCCGCGCGGTCAGGGCGATCCGCAACCGCCCCGGTTCCCGGCCCACTTCCTCCAGGAACGGACGCTCCGGCGCCAGCGCCGCGTACGGGTCGCCCGCCACCGGACCCGCCACCGCATCGAGCAGCGCGGCGCTGTCGCGCACCGTGCGGCTCACACAGTGCTGCACCGAAAGACCGGCCCACCCCTCGCCGGCATCCGGGGCCAGCGACACGCGGGCGCGACTCGGCTTGAGGCCGAACAACCCGCAGCACGACGCCGGAATCCGGATCGAGCCGCCACCATCGCTGGCGTGAGCGGCCGGGACGATGCCCGCCGCCACCGCGGCGGCGGCGCCGCCCGACGAGCCGCCCGCAATGTGCTCCAGGTTCCAGGGATTGCGGGTCTGGCCGAAGATCGCCGACTCGGTGCTGGTCGTGAGCCCGAACTCCGGCGAGGCGCTCCGGCCCGCGATCAACAGGCCGGCCTGCCGGTAGCGCCGAACCATCTCGGAGTCGTGGTCGGGCACGTTGCCGGCGAACAGACGACTGCCGTTCGTCATCGGCAGACCGTCGGCGGCGGCGTAGAGGTCCTTCAAGAGGTAGGGGACGCCGGCGAACGGTCCACCCGCCGCCACGGCTTCCGACGCCGCCGCCGCGGCGCGCTCGAAGTCCGAGTACACGATCGCATTCAGGCTGCCGTTCAAGTCGGAGGCGATGGCGGCAGCGCACTCGACCGCCTCGGCCGGCGCCAGCTCTCCTGAGCGCAGCAGGCGCGCCAGTTCCAGTCCGTCGCTCTCCAGGTACGTCGCTCTGAGACTCACGGGGGCTCCCTCCAGGTCCAGACTACCGTTGCCCGGCAGACCGGAAGCGTACCGCGTTCCATCCGAGCGCCCGAAGACGGGCGCTCGGACTGGTTCACGGGTGACGGGAGGTATGCACGATCGTCTATAGTCGGAAGATGGTCCACCTCCGCTCGCTGGTCACCCTGGTCTCCATCGCCACGCTGTCCTCGGCGGCCGCTGCGCCCGCGGCGGCCCAGACCGCGCCACCGGGCAGTCTCGTCCATTGGCAAGGCGACAAGATCACTCGCTGCCTGGTGGGCGACCGGGCGTTCGCACCAACCGACCTCGACGGCCAATCAGGATGCCTGGTTCCGGTCGGCCTCACCCGAACCGACGACGTCGTAGCTGAGCGGGACCGGGACGGCCAGCGGGAGCGGCTGCGAATCGGCCTCGGCGAGTACCCCTACTCGGTCCAGCGGTTGACGATCAAGGACCAGAGCCGCGTCGACCTCTCCCTCGAGAACCAGGCCCGCGTGGCGCGCGAGAACGCCCTGATCGGCAAGCTCTGGGCTCGGCAGGGCGAGCCGCGGTTTTCCCTGCCTCTGGGAGCGCCGCTCGAAGAGACGATGGATGGCGGCCGCTTCGGCGCCAAGCGCATCATCAACGGGGCGCCCCGCTCGCCCCACACTGGCGCGGACTTCGCGGTCCCTCAAGGTACCCCCGTGCTGGCGATCGACGATGCCGTGGTCGCCCTGACCGGCGAGTTCTTCTTCTCCGGCAACGCCGTCTTTCTCGACCACGGCAACGGCCTGATCAGCATGTACTTCCACCTCCACGAGGTGTTTGTCGAGCAAGGCGAAGAGGTCTCGCGGGGCCGCCTGATCGGCGCCGTCGGCTCTACGGGCCGTTCGACCGGACCGCACCTGCATTTCGGCGTCCGTTGGCAGGGAGCGCGGGTCGACCCGGCGCTCTTGCTCGGCGAGCCCGAGGCGATTCAGACGGTTCGCGAAACGCCCTAGGCCGAAGCGCCGGCTTGATTCGGCGCCCTGGGCGTGGCGCCAACGAGCGCGGGGAACTGAGCTGTCAGTCGCCTGCGGCAACGATTGGCCTTGGCCGGTGGGTGGGCGCTATGCTCGCCCGGCCCAACGACTCTGGGCGCTCCATCGTGCAGCAGGTCGCCCAAGCTCTTCAAGAGTTCGCCCACACTGTCCGAAGGGACCGGAAGGCCAACCCACCGACAAGCGACGGTTCCGGCCTGGAACAGCTTCTGGCCCCGAGATTCCAGACCCTCGTCGAGGCGGTGCTGGCCCAGATATCCGGGAAGCCGCCACGGGTCCTCCCCGAGTACCGGCGATCCGGCGTAGGGCGTCCTGACCTCGCCTTCGCCCACGAAGGCAGTCCGGCGCGCGCCTTCATCGAACTCAAGGAGCCGAGGCTTCGCCTGGACCCGAAGAAGTTCACCGGACACAACAAGGAGCAGTTCGCCCGGTTTTCCAACCTTCCGCTTTGGGCGCTCTGCAACTTCGAACAGATCCAGCTCTACCGGCGCGACGAGTTGGAGGCCGAGGCGCTCGTAGTGCCCGCGACCGTGCTTGATCCAGACACGGCCGACCGCCGAGCGACCCGGATCATCCGCAATCACGACAGCGGTGGATTCCGGGCGATCCTCCAGAAGCTGGCAAGCGCCGAGCCGCCCGTCCCCGAGACTCCAGCGGAGGTCGCGACGAACCTGGCCCACGCGGCGCGTTTGGTCAGGGACGTCGTGTCCGACCACTGTCGGAGCGGGTCTGTGGATCCGGTTGTCTCCGATCTCAGGGTGGACTTCATCGAGACGTTGTTCTCTCGGGCCGAAGCCGGAGGCTACGACCCCACCGACGAGAACTCGCTCTTCTCCAACGCTTTCGCGCAGACCCTCGTCTTCGGTCTGCTCCTGGCTCGCGACAGCAGCGGAAGGAACGTCGGCCCCAACGCTCACGAGTTGCTGCCAGACGCCAACTTCCCCTTGCTTCGAGGCACACTCCGCGCCCTGACCATGGAGGAAATGCGCCGCATGCTGGGGACCGCATTCGACGTGGCGACCGACGCCGTGAACTCGGTCGATCCGGCGCTGCTTCTGCCCACAGAGCAGCGCGACCCAATGCTCTACCTCTACGAGGACTTCCTGCGGGTCTTTGACCCGGAGGCAGTGAAGCGCTACGGCGTGTACTACACGCCCCCCGACGTGGTTACCCTGATGGTTGCCGAGGTGGAGCGCCTTCTTCGGAACAGCCTCGACACGAACGGGCTGCTGGATCCGAAGGTTAACCTGCTCGACCCGGCCTGCGGCACCGGCACGTTCCTCATCGCGGCCACTTCGCTCGCCGCCGAGCGAGCAGCCAAGGAGTTCGGCCCGGCCGCGGCAGCCGCCGAAGTCACCGCGTTCGCCCAGAGGGTCCACGCCTTCGAGTTGCTCGTGGGGCCGTACACAGTCGCCCACTACCGGATGCAAAGGGAAGTCTCCGGTCGTGGCGGCACGGCCGAACGCCTGCCCATCTTCCTCACCGACACCTTGGCGCCGGCGGCGGGAGAAGCTGGCGTCCAGCCGAACATGGCATTCCTCAGCGCTCCGCTTGTCGCGGAGCGCGAGGCCGCCGATCAGATCAAGACAGACAAGCCGATCCTCGTCGTCATGGGGAATCCACCCTACAAGCGCCTGCGGTCCGACGAAGCCATGCGCCTGGTCGGGCCATTCATGAACGGTCTCTGGAACGACATCAAACAGCCAGTCAAGGACGCTGGCCTCGGCCGCTCGCTGAACGCCTTTCCCGACCTTTACATCGCGTTCTACCGGTGGGCGCTCTGGCGACTGTTCGAAGCCAACGGCGCTTCGGGCCGCGGAGTTCTCGCCTTCATCACGAATCGAAAGTTCCTGGTCGGCCCAGCGTTCGGCGGTCTGAGAAGGATGCTGCGCCGCCGGTTCGAACGCATACGGATTATCGACTTCCGCGGCGACAAACGTACTTCCCGTCCTGCGGTCGTTCCAGAGGACGAGAACATCTTCAACATCGAAGTGGGCGTCTGCGTACTTCTCGCCGAGGCGCACGGAGATATCGGCGCGAACCACGAGGCCAAGGTCGAGTATGCCGATGTCTGGAGGCACGGCGTGTTCGACCGATCGGGCAAGCTCCGGCTCGCGCGACTGGCTAGCAAGGACCCGAACTTGATCACTTTCACCGAAACGACCGGTCGCGACATGGAGCCCTTGTTCCCCCTCGGGTTCGATGGAGCCGACTGGCCCTCCCTGGAGGACCTGTTCACGTTCCGTTCGAACGGCATCGTCACGTATCGCGATCGGTTTTCCTACGCTCTCTCAGCGGACAGTCTCCAACACCGAATCGAACGTTGGCTGAGCAGTCCTCTTTCGCCAGAGGCCCGAGAGGAGTTCAAGGAGACCCGTGACCGGAAGGCGGCCCCGGCGCATTCGACTGTCTTCGACCGGTCAGCACTATGCAGGACCGGGTACCGACCTCTCGATCAGCGGTACTTGTACAACCGGAGGGAGTTCATCGACTTCCCGAAGCTCAGCACGCTTCAAGCGGCTTGGGGCCAAGCAAACTACGCACTCCACGCCCTGAATGACGGTACCGGCAGCGGACCAGCGGTATGGTGCCACGGAACCCTGCCAGACCAACACGCCTTCAACGGTCGCGGTGGGTGGGTCTTTCCCCTCTTCGACCACGGTGGAGAGGGACCTAGGCACTCCATGCTCAACGGCACAGCCGCCGGCCTGTCCGGCGCCTACGGCCTCGACCTTGAACCCCAGCAGGTCTTCGATGCCATCCTGGCCCTGCTTTCGGCCACGGACTATTCGGTCCGTTTCGCCTTCGATCTGGAGAACGAGTTCCCTCACGTTCCCTTTCCCGCGGACAGCGATGTCTTCGCGGCGGCCGCGAGGCTGGGAAACCGCATCCGCGAGTTGGAGACGTTCGCGTCGGCCCCGGCCAAGGACTTCTGCTGGGCCCGCCTCGATGGGGATCCCGCATCGACACTCGCCGTGCCAACCCGCACCCGCGCCTTCAGGCGCGACCAAGGACCGGACGAGGAGGCCGGCCGGATCGTCCTGGCCGAAGACCGGTCCTTCGTCATCTCCGGCGTTTCCGACGCCGCCTGGAAGTTCAGCGTCAGCGGCTATCCTGTTCTCCACCGCTGGCTCAGGGCGCGCAACGGCCAGCGCGTCGACGCCGCTCTGCAGCGGGGGATTCTGGATCTCGTGGCCAGGGTCGAGGAACTCCTGCACCGGTTCCGCGAGGCGGACCACCTGTTGGAGCAGGCTGTCGAGATGTCCCTGAGCAGGTACCAACTGACCGGAGGAGGCTGATGGCGCCGTCGAACGCGCAGCAACGTTCCCTGTTCCCCGCGAGCTCCGACGGACTGAAGATCCCGAAACCGAAGCCCGAGGCGATCCGCCGCAGGCTGCTCGGGATTCTTCGCCTGCTTCGAGAGTCTGAGACATTCCCATGGTCTCCGGCTCAGTTCCGCAGTTGGCGCATCGTGTTCCCGCAAATGACCAATTGGCTTCCCGACGAGGAAGCCCGCGATCTGAAGAAGGCCTTCTTCCGCGAGATCGACCGGTGGGGCGACGAGGCCCGCGACACCGACGAGGACTAAGCCTCGAGCCGGGGCAGCCACGGACCAAGCTCAGCCGTCCAACCAAGCCGTGTTCCCCCTACCGCATCGGCGCGCTCGGAGTCCGAATACACGATCGTCGAGCGCGACCGGGACGGCCGGCGGGAGCGGCTGCGAATCGGCCTCGGCGAGTACCCCTACTCGGTCCAGCGCTTGCAGATCAAGGTCGTCGAGGCGGCGAATCGCGCGCTATACTCCTACTGCCCCCGGCGAAAGCAAGCCCCAAGCACAAGCCCCAAGCAAGGGAACGCACGGTCCAGCCACGTCGAAGACCATGGGACGAACAGCACGATGGGTGCGCGTCCCAAGTAGCTGGGGGGTGCATTCCCGGAAGGGCGTGCCATGGAAACCGGCGATCGCGTTTCGCGTTCGAGACGGCCAGCAACGGCCACATTCTTGGTTTGCGGAGTTCTGTTCATTCCGCCCCTGCCGGCGACCGCTGCCGGCCAGGACCCGGTCCTGCCGGAGACGATGACGGAGGACATCGTCGCCGCCTTTCTCGCGGAACACGACATCTCAACCGCCGAGGCATTCATCGCCGCGCTGCCGCCGCTGCACAAGACCCACTACATGGCCATCTACCGCTCGGACAGCCCTGTGGCGGAGTTCATCTCGACCGAGCATCCCCGCATCGTTTCCTGGGGCGCGGACTCGCGCTTTGTCGTCACCTGGACGACGCATCCGGACGACCCCAACGGCAACCAGGTCGAATTTCTCCAACCCCTGCCCGAAGAGGGTCGCTGGAGTGCAGGCGTCATCGACTTCTCTGGAACGACGGCCGAGATCCGTCACCCGAACGCCTGCTCCCAGTGCCACGGAACCCTGAATCGTCCACTCTGGGGCGCCTATCAGTCAACCCCGGGCACCGAGGCCGATGTCAGCGAAGAGTCCTCCCTCCTCTTCACAACGATGTTCGAGGCGACGAACCCCAAGCTGCTGCCGCTCGATCGTCGGGGCTACGCTGACCCTCCCGCCGGCAACGTGAAGGTGCGGTCCTTCTCTCTTCCCAACGGAGTCACTGTCCAGCCGCCATGGGAATTCGCCAACACGCTCGTTCGCCGCCACGTGCAGGTGCTCTTCAAAGGCCTTCGAGAGGCCCCTGACTACGACCAGCTCGTGGAGGACATGGCCTGCGAGCCGAACGACAACGGGTGGTATTCGCGCTTGAACGACAGGGCCGGATGGCGGGATTGGAACCTCTCCCGATTGGCCGACTCCGGAACAGTGATCCAGGGTGCGTATTTTGAGCCCACTGACGGCATCTACTACTCCTCTGGCGGCAACAGCGTGCAGACCGCACTCTCGTTCCTGATCCTCTACGACAGCTACGAGCGTTCGGAAGAGTTCAAGGCCCACTACGCCGGGACGCCGAGTGAACTGGTCCTGGGCAGCAATCCGGACCGTCCGGGTCTCCTCCGTTACCCCGCCGGCACGGCCACTGCCGAAGACGAACTCCGGGCTGCGTATCAGGAGTTCTTCGTACTCCAGGGAAAAAAGCTCATCGCCGAGAAGGTCCTGCGTCAACGGTTCCCCTTGTACAACGGTTTGTTCATGGGCCGTCACGTTGAGGCCTTCCAACCGCGCCTGTGCAGAGCTCTCACCGGAACACCGCTCGAGCCGCCACCCGAGCCGCCGCCCGAGCCGCCACCCGAGCCGCCACCCGAGCCGCCGCCCGGACCGCCGCCGGAACCCGAACCGGAACCCGAACCGGAACGGGAACCCGAACGCATCCCGCCGACCGCCTCCATCACCCTCGAGGCGGAGTGCGACGGCGACTACTGTCGCGTGCGGACCGGCACTCCCGTCGCGCTCGCCGACACGACTTCCGGCACCGTCAGCTCCCGTGAATGGGAGTTCGGCGACGGCGCCACCTCGCGTGCCGCCGCTCCCCGCCACGCATGGGACTCGCCCGGCTTCTACACGGTCGAACTCACGGTCACCGACGGCGAGAACCCATCGATCGCCTCCCAGGTCGTCCTCGTCGAAGCCGCGGAGCCCGCCGGAACCTGCGAGCCCGACGCCGTCACCCGTTGCCTTGGGAACTCACGCTACGCCGTCCGCGTCGACTGGCTTTCGGCCGAGGATGCGGGTTCGGGCAAGGTGGTGCACGCCGGCACGAACGACTCCGGAGTATTCCGGTTCTTCGATCCGGACAACTGGGAGGTCGTGATCAAGGTGCTCGACGGCTGCTCGATGAACCGCCACCACTGGGTGTTCGGCGCCTCGACGACCGACCTCGGCTACCGCACCACGGTGACCGACACGGTTACCGGCGAGGTCAGGGAGTACCTGAACCAACTCGGCAATCCGGCGCAGGCGATCACCGATGCGACCGCGTTTCCCGCCGGCTGCGAGGACGGCTAGAGCCGGCGCGGGTTCTCCCCGACCGCCGCCGCAACCTCTTCAAGGTGGTGTAACCGACCCTCGGCGAGCCAAGCTAGTCGGCGTCCTCGCAGCCGGCGCGGAAGGCGGTCTGGTGGGTGATGGCCGGGGCCAGACTGCCCGGCTCGTTGCGGTACTCCTTCGTTTCGCTGCTCACCGTGTCCATCACTCGGATCGTGTAGCCGAGGTCGGTCGCCGACCCGCCGTACACCCACAAGTGATCGTTCACGCTGCAGCCATCGAGCACCTTGATCAGAATCTCCCAGTTGTCGCCCGGTTCGACGAAATGGAACAGTCCCGAGTCGTTCGTGCCTTCGTGCACCACCTTGGCGGCCCTGACGTTGCCGTTGCTTGTCCACCAATCCACACTGACTGCATACCGCGAGTCCCGCAGGCACAGCCGCTCCGCATCGAACTCGCAACTGCCCACCGGTTCGCTCGACTCGACCAGAAAGGCACGCGAAAGCGTGGAGGGCCTGTCGCCGTCCGTGACGGTCAGAGTCACGGTGAAAAAGCCGGGCGAGTTCCAGGCGTGGCGTGGCGCCGAGCGGCGCGAGGTGCCGCCATCTCCAAAGTCCCAGGTCCGCGATTCGACGGTTCCGGAACTCTTGTCGACAAAGGCCACCTCTTCGCCTGCCCTGGCACGGCAGAGCCCCTGGCCGCAGCCCGCGTCCACCCCGAAAGCTGCCTCGGGAGGCTGTGGCGGATCGGGGGCCGGCGGCGGGAGCCACGGGCCGCCACCGCCGGGCTCCTGCTCGTGACCCCTGAGGACACTGCAGACCGCCCACCTGAAGTGAAGGAAGTGGCTGTGAATAAAACTCGCGTTGTAGCGGGTCTCTTTGTCGCGCAATACGCGCGCGTCGATGTTCGCCTGCCCCCTCAAACTGAAGAACTCCTCAAAGGCGGCGACAAGTTCCTCCTCCGCGTCGGCGGCGCCTGGATCGTAACGCAACAGTCGGTCCCGCAACCCAATACTCACACCCCCGAGCACCTCGGTGTTGGACGACCTCCTGTAGAGAGAGGCGATCTTCTCGTCATTCTGCCACGCGTCGTGGAGCATGAGAAAGCCGACCGTGGTCGCAACGAAGGCGCTGCCACCGCCATAGCGTCCGTGCGGATTCGAAAGCGCTCCCTGTATCGGCTGGAGGCTGCCGCTCAGCAGACTCAGATTGAAGTCCGCGGGACTGAACTGCGAGATGATCAGGTCCCAACCAGACCCTGCACACACGGAGGCTTCAAAGATAGGCCCGTAGTTACTCCGCTCGCTCAGAAGACCGAACAGCCCTTCCGCGTGACGCAATACGAGTTGAGTGGCGAAGTCCCAGTTCGGGTCCTGCGAGAAACCGCCCGCGAACGGAATGCCGCCATAGCTCCCACCGTCGCGGTAACGGCTCCGATCAAGCACTGCGACACGAGGATCCGTCGACGCCGCCATCATCGCGCGCACCGCTAGCTCGTTCTCCGCAGGTCCGATTTGTATCCGTTCCCGCTCGGTACCCTCGTGGATCCCCGCGGCGCCCCAAAGGGGCCGGTTCAAGCTGCCATGGCATTGCGAACAACTCACCGGCCGGCTGATCTCCGGCGTGGCGCCCGAAAAGTCGACGACTCCAGCGATCCACCTCCGCTCCTCCGGTACCGGCTGCAGGAACTCGACCTGCTCGTAGCCCGGGCTGGCCGGGTTCGTACCCCAAGCCAGAATGAACCGGGCGTCGGCGCCCCAGGACACGATGCGCGGTTGGGTGGGGAACACGAAGTCCTTCAAAGGACTGGAGGACGAGTGGATCGCGACGAAGTGGCGCTTGTAAAGGGGCGGCAACGCCGCGACGAACTCCTCGACCGTGCGGACGGCGTTGTCCTCCAGAAAGGCAACTACGTTCTGCCCCGTCATCGTTTCCGGAAGCGTCTGCGCCCATGCTGGAACAACCATGAGGGCAGCAGCCAAACCAACGAACGGTCGCTGCACTGCGTGCGTCCCTTCCTGCCAGCCAAGCTCGTAATCCTGCGATTCAAGGGGCGAGCGACGGACCCGGCTAGAGTAGCATGTCCGCTCGACCGGCAACGTGATCCGCCGTCACATCGGCTACCAGCCTCACCGAGGTTACGGACCGGAACGGACGCACCAGGACCCGCTACGCTATCCGGCTGCGATGGCGGCCTAGCCGTAGAGTTGGACGGTGTTTTCGCTGATCGCCACGGCGACCTTCGCCGCCGGCAGGCCCTTCAGATCCGCGATGGCCCGCAGCGACACGACCGCGTTGGCAGGTTCGTTGCGCTGATCCCGCGTCGGCCCCAGCACCGGACTGTCCGTCTCCAGCAACAGGCAGGACAACGGCAGACGCCGCGCGAGCTTCTGCTTCTGCGGCGAGCGGACGATGGACGGCGGCACGGAGAAGAAGTAGCCCGCTTCGACCGCCGGCTCGGCGCGGGCGGCCCGGCCGTCGAAGGCATGAAGCTGCACGCGCTTCGCCCCCCGTTCGCGCAGCAGGTCGATCGCGTAGTGCCCCGCTGAACGGGAGTGAACGTTGAGCGGCAGGTCGAGCTCGATCGAGAGATCGATGAAGAGGGCGAAGATCTCCTGCTGGAGCGCCAGCTCCCGTTCGTCTCGCACCTTCCAACGGTCGAGGCCGACTTCACCGATGGCGGCCAGCCGCGATCGCTCCCGCCGGATCAGGTCGGCGACTCTCTCCGCCTCGGCCATGTCGAGGTGGGTCGGATAGAGGCCCGCTGCCGGGCGGACGATGCCTGCATAGCGCTCCGCCAGCTCCAGGTTCCGCTCCGCGTCGGCCCGCGTTTCGCCGACCGCGACCACCGCATCGACGCCAACCTCCCGGGCCCGCCGCAAGACCTCGCCGAGGTCGGCTGCGAAGCTCGGGTCGCACAGGTGGGCGTGACAGTCGGTGAGCCCGGAGAATCCAACCGCCGCGCTCATCAGGGGCGCACCCCACCGGTCCGGGCGCCGCCGGCGCCCAAGCGCTCCTCCAACTCCTCCGCCGTCTTCGGCCAATCGGACTTCAGCAGCCGCGAAAGAGCCCGGTCGGCGAGCAACCGGCCGCCGGTCTGGCAGCGTGCGCAGTAGTTGCATTCGGAGGCTCTCTCCGCGTAGACGATGCGCTGAACAGGCGCGCCGCAACGGGGGCACGGCGCCCGATAGCGGCCGTGGACCGCCATCTCATCGTGAAACGCGGTTACCTTCGCGGGAAAGCGGGCGCCTGCCTGGGCACGCAGACGCTGTGTCCACTCGCCGAGCACGGCCACCGTGGCCCGATACAACTCGTCGATCTGTTCCCCGCTGAGGCGCGTCGTCCAGCGCATCGGGGACAGGCGCGCGCGATGGAGGATCTCGTCCGAGTACGCGTTGCCGATGCCGCTGAACAATCGGGGGTCGATCAACGCCCGCTTCAGGGTGTGGTTCTCACTCACCAAGCGCGCTCGGAACGCCTCCCGGCCGCACTCCAGCACCTCGATTCCGCCCCGGTCCAGCATCGTCAGGCCTTCCTCGCCCGCAACGAGGTGCATCGCCGCGCGCCGCTTGCTGCCGGCTTCGGTCAGAAGCAGCGTGCCGTGTTCAAAGTCGAACGCCGCCAGGCCCACGCGCCCCGGCAGCTTCGCCGCGGGTGCGCCCCAGCGGAAACGGCCCGCGATCATCAGATGGATGGCGAGGAACAGTTCGCCTTCCAGGCACAGGACGACCCGCTTGCCGACCCGTCGTACGCTGACGACGGCGCGCCCCTCCGCGTCCGACAGCGGCGGCCTCACGGAGCGCAACAGAAAAGGGCTGCGCACGCGAATGCCCGTCAGCTCACGGCCTGCGACCCGCTGCTCGATCGCCTCACAGTAGACGACGACGTCAGGCAGTTCCGGCATCCGACTCCTATCGGACCGTGCGAAGGGGCGGTCTCACGGTCCGCCACCGGCAACCGTTCGCCGCAGCGCGCGCGACTCGGCAAGCAGTTCCCGAGCGGCGGCGAGAACGGAACCACTGTCCGTTTCCACCGGAGCGGCGGCTTCCGTTGACGTGGCCGGGAGCGCCGGCATGGCCGACCGGTCGTCCGGATCGCCAAGGCCCGCGTCCCGACTCTGCCGCAGCGAAACCAGGAGAAGATCCCGAACCTGCTCCGCGTCATCCAGCCCCTGCAGAAGGCCGCGGCTGAGAGCTTCGTCGTCATCGTCCGAACCGCCGCCGCTGGCGGTGCGGATCTCCAGGTCGGCGATACGGAACAGCCGCTGCAGAGGCCCACGTTTCACCGACATGTTCTGAATGTTCGCCACCGTCATCGTCTGCTCGCGGACGCTGTAGATGCCGTAGCGGATGCGCAGCGCCCGGTCATTGACCATGTACCAACGCATCTCGTAGCCCAGGCGGAGCAGGAGGTACGAAACCGGCGCCTGAACGAAGAACAGAACGATCAGGAGCGGCCCTGCCGCGGCAGTGAATCGCGACCACGGCCCAAACTCGACGAATTCGAACCCAATCGTCGACGCGATCAGACCGAGGAGCGCGCCCCCCTGACCCAGGGCCCACTTCAGCAAGCTGTACCGGAAGAATCGCGGCGAAGCCCGGAACACCCGCAGCGACTCCGGCGATCCCGGCGGCGGCTCGGGATGCTCTTCGACCTGAAACACCCGCAGCAGCAGACGCTTCAGGCGAGACTGCGCCCGACCGCCGTCGTCGCCGCCGTCCAGCCCGGCCCTCATGGCGTCTCCACGATCCCTCAATCCGAACTCCGATGCTCCAGCCCGGTCCGGATCGCGGCCATCTCCCGAGCGATCTCCCGCAGGGTCGATGCCAGGGCGGCCGAGTCATCCGCGGCCACCGGCGACGGGACCGCCGCAGTCACGGCGCCGGCCGGCACGTCGGCACGCGCGCCTCGCATCCGGCTGTACATGAAGTTGCGCACCGCCGACAGCTCCAACACGCCCTCGACCTTCATTTCCGCCTTGGCCGAACCGCTCGCGGTCTGAACCAGCAGACGCGAAAGACCCAACCACCGCTCGACGGCGTTGCTCTGTACGTGGATGTCCTGGATGCGGCTGTAGGTGAGGCTGATCTCGCGCTTGAACAGCGCGCCCCAACTCATCGTCACGCCTTCGTCGTCAAAGCGGTAGTTGAGCGTGCGGTAGCGAAGGAACAGAAAGGCGAAGACGAAGGGAAACGCGGGACCGGTGATCAGGGAGAACAGAACGTAGTACCGGAGCAGCTTGGGGTGGGGGCGGCGGAGCGCCCGCACCCGGTCTTCGGCGCTGTTCTCGGGCGGCGCGTCCGCTCTCCCGGCCAAACCGTTCCGGGTATCGCTCGTCAAGCCGTCAACACCTTCTCGATCCGGTCCAGCGCCCAGTCCAGCTCGTCCTGCGCAATCACCAGGGGCGGCGCGAAACGGATCACGTGGTCATGGGTTTCCTTGCACAGCAGGCCCAGCTCGGCCAAGCGCTCACAATACCGCCGCGCGCCGCCGGCCGATTCGTGGAGCTCGATCCCGATCCAGAGCCCGCGGCCTCTGACCTCGCGAACGCAGGACGCCTCGACGCCGCGCAGCCGCCGCAGAGCGCGCTCGCCGAGCCGGGCCGAGTTCTCAACCAGCCGCTCCTCTCGCAGCACCGCGAGAGCCGCGCGCGCCACCGCCGCTCCAACCGGATTGCCGCCGTAGGTCGAACCGTGGTCGCCGGGCCTGAACACATCCATGATCTCGGCATCCGCGACCACCACCGAGACCGGGTACAGGCCGCCCGACAGGGCCTTCCCCAGGAGCATCACGTCCGGGCGAACGCCGTCATGCTCGCACGCGAACATCGTGCCCGTGCGGCCCAGGCCCGACTGGATCTCATCGGCGATCAGCAGCGTGTTCCTCTCGCTGCAGACCTCTCGCAGCTCGGCCAGGAAACCGTCCGGAGGGACGATGATCCCGCCCTCGCCCTGGATCGGTTCGACGAGCACGGCCGCCGTGTTGGGACCGACCGCCGCCCGCGCCGCGGACCCGTCGCCGAACGGCAACAGCTCGAAACCCGGCGTGAAGGGACCGAACCCGTCGCGGTACTGCTCTTCGCTCGAGAAGCCGACGATCGTCGTCGTGCGGCCGTGGAAGTTGTTGGCGAAGGCCAGGATCTCCGCCTTGCCCGGTTCCACGCCCTTCTTCGTGTAGGCCCACTTCCGTGCCAGCTTGATCGCGGTCTCCACCGCCTCGGCGCCCGTGTTCATTGGCAGCGCTCGCTCGTATCCGGTCAACTCGCAGACATCGCGGAAGAACTTCCCGAGTTCGGCGTTGTGAAAGGCGCGCGACGTGACCGCCACCTTCCGGCTCTGCCGGACCAGAGCCTCCACGATCCGCGGATGGCAGTGGCCCTGGTTGACCGCCGAGTAGGCAGCAAGGCAGTCGAGGTAGCGACGGCCTTCGATGTCCCAGACCCAGACGCCCTCGGCCCGCTCGATGACGATGTCAAACGGCGCGTAGTTCCGCGCGCCGTAACGATCCTCTAGTTCCGTCGGTTTCATGGCAGCTCCGCGCGCAGTCGTCCGCCGGCTCGGGCGGGGCGACCCTTCTCTTTCAGGTCGGATCGACGATCAGAAGTCGAACGCGATGCCCGCGTTCAGGTAGAGCGGGCGCCGACCCAGTGACAACTCAGGCGCCTCTGCGCCGTCCGCGCCGTTGATCGTAGCCGCCCCAGCCTCCATGGTCGAGTCCAACCACATCGCGCCGAGGTACAGGCCGACCGGGCAGTCCTTCCAGAAGGGAATCTTCATGCCCATGTTCGCGCCCAGGACGGTCTCCCCGCGCCATTGCGGCTGGTATCTCGCGTCGAGCGGCATCCCCTTCATCTCCACCGCGCTGAGCGACGGCGAGCTGTAGTCGAAACGGCCGACCATCGGTCCGACCCAGAAATCGACCCGACTGCCGGGCCGTGTCAGGTGGAAGTTCAGACCGGCGTACAAGAGGTTCGTCTCCACGTCGACGTCGTCGTGACCCCAGAGGTCGCGCACGTCGTACTCCCAGAACGTCTCGCAGCGACCGAAGTTGGCGCCGAACATCAGGCCGAGCCGGTAGTTCAGCTTGTACTCGGCGCCCACACCGAAGCCGACGCCGGCCTGGCAGGCCTTGATCTTCTGGCGGGCCGAGCCGCCGAGCACGTCGAACTGGGTGTCCTCGCCGCTGATGTTGTTCACCGCCGTGAACAGGGTCCAGCGCTTGTCCACCTTGATCGAGGCGGAACTTTCCGTGCTGCCGCCAGCGTTCTCGACCTTGGCGGTATGGGTGAAGACGCCGTCGTCCTTGTGGACGACTTCTCTCGTGTAGGGAGTTTCGAGCGGTTCGCCGTCCAGAGTGACCGTCACCGGCGCGCCGTTGCCGTTGTTCGGCGCCACCGTGACGACGGCAGGCTGACCGACCAGTACGCGGTCCGGCGCGATCGAGGTCGTGCTCGTCGGCGCCACCTTCATCCCGGCCGAGCACTGGGCGCTCTGGCCGGTGTTCGTTTCGACCGTCACCATGTGCGTGAACGCATCCGCGCCCTCGTGCGTCATCTCCTTCGTGTACGGGGAGGCGAGCGGCTGACCGTCGAGGAGAACCCGAGCCACCTCGGCGCCGTGACCGGCCTTCGGCGCCACGGTCAACACGGACGATTGCCCCAGTTCGACCGCGGCCGGCGAGGCGGCGACGCTGCAGCTCGGGCAGCCGACCGCGATCGCGCTGCTCACGGAGTCCTCGAGCGGGTCGCCGCGCGACGACATCGCGGTGCATGTCGCGGTGACCGTGTAGTCGCCCTCGGTCGTGAACGGGAAGGACCCGCCACCGGCGCCCGCTGCCCTTTCGCTGCCGTCCGGCAGCTTGACGGTCACCGAAGCGGCGCCGTCGCTGCACGAACTCTGGAAGTCGAAGGTCTTGTCCGTGCAGGAGAGGCCTCCGATGTCGAGGTCGAGTGTGACCTTGGGCAACGGCTGCTCCGCCAGGAGCGCCAGGTTGCCGCACGATTCGGGCACGATCATCGAGTACCAGCGCCCGTTCGAGTTGAAGCGGATCTCCCAGGCCTCGAACGCTTCGTCGCCGGCCCAGCACAGATTCGTACCGACCCTCGGCGTTCGGCCGCCGTAGCGGAAGAACATCCACTGAATCCGCCGCCCTGGTTCGAACGTGGCCGACGTGACCCCCTGCCAGGCGGCGACGGCCGCGAACAGATCGTCCGCGTCGCCCGACCAGTTCGCCTCGCCGAGCATCGCGATGATCTCGTCGCGATAGTCCACGAACAGGGCCTGGAGCCCCGCCTGATCTCCCACCGGCGGCGAGAACCGGTTGGCGCCACCGAGGCGAGTGATCGACAGAGCGCCCTCACATTGCTGAGCAGTGGCGGGCACGGCGGTCAGACTCAGGCCTCCAACGAGGAGCAGAATCGGGATCAGCCGCACCGAAGTGCCACCCGAGCGCCCGATGACGGGCGCTCGGAACAAGTCACGGGTGGCGCAAGATCGCGCCACCCGGGTTCGGGCGGCGGCGTGACAAGCGAGCCAACGGCGCTGGGACATGGCTTCGTCTCCTTGAGTTTCCCGGCTGCGGTCCGCATGACCGAGCGGGCCGGAGCGGCGTATGTCCAATCATGTCAACACTTAGCCGCATTGACAAATGCCGGCGACCAGCCGCGGCGCCTGCTTCGACGGCACCAGCAGGTACGGCGCTATGATACCCGACCGATCGGCCATCCCCGACACCAAAACGGAAGCCGCGTTTGCGGTGCGCGAAGGCGAGGAACGAGTGCGCAACCTCGAAAACCAGCCCCTCGGCAGCAGTGACCGACCGCTCCGCGTCGCCGTGATCGGCTCCGGGCCGAGCGGCTTCTACGCAATCGCCGCGCTGTTCAAGGCAGACGGCGTGGAGGCGGACGTCGACCTCTTCGACCGTCTGCCGACCCCCTTCGGTCTGGTGCGCGGCGGCGTTGCTCCCGATCATCAGAAGATCAAGAACGTGATCCGGGTCTACAACCGCACAGCACAGCATGAGCGTTTCCGCTTCTTCGGCAACGTGGAACTCGGCCGCGATATTTCGGTCGACGATCTTCGCCGGCATTACGACCACATCGTCTACGCCACCGGCAACGAGTCCGACCGGAGAATGGGCATTCCAGGCGAAGACTTGGCCGGCGTTCACTCGGCGACCGAGTTCGTGGGCTGGTACAACGGCCATCCCGACTTTCAGGACCGCAGCTTCGATCTCGCCGCGGCGCGTCGCGTCGCGGTGGTCGGCAACGGCAACGTGGCAATGGACGTAACCCGCGTCCTCGCACGGAGCACTGACGAACTCGCTCCGACTGACATCACCGCCGAGTCGCTTGCGGTGCTCCGTCAGAGCGCGGTCGAAGAGGTCGTCCTGCTCGGCCGCCGGGGCCCCGCGCAGGCAGCGTTCTCGCCTCAGGAGATCAAGGAGATCGGTTCGCTCGACGGCGTCAGTCTGCTGGTGTCGGCAGAGGAGATGGACCTCGACGAGATCAGCAGTACCTGGCTGGAAGAGGCGGCAGCGCGCAGCGCACAGCGCAACGTCACCTACCTGACCGAGGTCGCCGGCGCCGAAGCGTCGGCCGGCGACCGCCTCGTGACCTGCCGCTTCCTCGTCTCGCCGATCGAACTTCAGGCCGGCGACGACGGCCGGGTGGCTCAGGTGGTGATCGAGAAGAACGAGCTCTACGCCGCCGACGACGGCACGCCAAGACCCCGAGGCACCGGCGAAACCGAGACCCTGGACGTCGACCTGGTGTTCAAGGCGGTCGGCTATCGCGGCGTGCCCCTGCCCGGCGTCCCCTTCCACGAACGCTGGGGCATCCTGCCCAACGGCGAGGGCCGGCTGCTGACCGAGCAAAGCGGCGAGGTCGTTCCGCGCCAGTACGTCGTCGGCTGGGCCAAGCGCGGCCCAACCGGCCTCATCGGCACCAACAGCGCCGACTCGACCGCCACGGTCAAGAAGATGATCGAGGACATCGACGGCGTCTCGGCCGCCCCTGATCCGAACAAGGCGCCCGAGAGGATCGTCGAACTGCTCCAGGAACGAGGCGTCGACTTCGTGACTTTCGACGACTGGAACCGCCTCGACGAGGACGAGGTCCGTCTCGGCGAGGCTCAGAACAAGGTGCGCGAGAAGTACACCAACATGGAATCAATGATGGCGGCTGTCCGCCGGCTTCGCTGACCCCTCAGCCCATGTGGGGATACCGGTAGTCCGTCGGCGCCGCGAAGGTCTCCTTCACGGCGCGCTGGGAAGTCCAGCGCATCAGGTTGGCCATGGAGCCGGCCTTGTCGTTCGTGCCTGAGGCGCGGGCGCCGCCGAAGGGCTGCTGGCCGACGACGGCGCCGGTCGGCTTGTCGTTGATGTAGAAGTTGCCGGCGGCGTGGCGCAGCCTGGCGCCGATGCAGGAGACCGCCGCGCGGTCGCGGGCGAACACGGCGCCGGTGAGCGCGTACGGGCTCGTCGTGTCGCAGAGTTCGAGCGCGTCGTCGAGAGCATTGTCCTCGTAGACGTAGACGGTGAGCACCGGGCCGAAGATCTCGTCGCTCATGAGACGTGACCGCGGATCCTCGCTGCGGACGACCGTCGGCTCGACGAAGTAGCCGACGGAGTCGTCTCGGCCGCCGCCGGAGACGACCTCGTAGGACGAACCGCCCTCCGCCTCGGCGAGGTAGCCCGAGATGTTGCCCCACGAGGAGCGGTCGATGACCGCGGCCATGAAGTTCGAAAAATCGACCGGCGAGCCCATCTTCACCGTCGCCAGCTCGTCGCACAGCCGCTCGCGCACCTCGCCCCACAGCGACGCCGGGATGTAGGCCCGCGAGGCCGCCGAACACTTCTGCCCCTGGTACTCGAAGGCGCCGCGGATCAGCGCCGTGCTCAGCACCGCCGCATCGGCCGACGGATGGGCGAACACGAAGTCCTTGCCGCCCGTCTCGCCGACGATCCGCGGGTACGTTGCGTAGCTCTCGATCCGGTCGCCGATCGTCCGCCACATGCGCTGGAAGACCGGCGTCGAACCCGTGAAGTGGATGCCCGCCAGGTGGCGGCTGGCCAGCACGGGATCGCCCACCGTCGCTCCCGGGCCCGGCACGAAGTTGATCACTCCCGGCGGCAGACCGGCCTCCTCGAGCAGCTTGACCACGTAGTAGCCCGACAGCAGCGCCGTCGACGCGGGCTTCCACAGCACGGTGTTGCCCATGATCGCCGCCGAGGTCGGCAGGTTGCCGGCGATCGCCGTGAAGTTGAACGGCGTGACCGCGAACACGAAGCCCTCGAGCGCCCGGTACTCGACGTAGTTCCAGATCCCGGGCGACGAAACAGGCTGCTGGCCGTAGAGCTCTTCCGCGAACGCGACGTTGAAGCGCAGGAAGTCGACCAGTTCGCATGCCGCGTCGATCTCGGCCTGGTAGCAGGTCTTCGACTGGTTCAGCATCGTCGCTGCATTCACCGTCGACCGCCAAGAGCCGGCAAGCAGTTCGGCCGCGCGCAGGAAGATCGCCGCGCGTTGCTCGAACGGCATCGCGGACCATTCCGGCCAAGCCGCTTGCGAAGCCGCCACGGCCGCATCGACTTCGGCCGCGCCGGCCTGGTGACAGGTACCGAGGACGTGACCGTGATCGTGAGGGCAGACGACGTTCTGCGTGCGGCCGGTGTGGACTTCGCGGCCGCCGATCAGGACCGGGATCTCGACCTGCTCGCCGAGCATCCGGTCCAGTCGTACCTTGAGAGCTGCGCGCTCAGCCGATCCGGGCGCGTAGTCGAGCACGGGTTCGTTGCGGGGTGCGGGTACCTTCAAGGCGCCGTTCGGCATTTCTGTTCATCTCCTGGGAAGGGTGTTTAGCGGCGCGGCCGCGCGCCCTGTCTGCTTCTAGAAACCCGCCCGGTTGGCCGGACCTTCCAGCATTCTCCAGGCGAAAACGAGAATGCCGGCGATCAGCAGGGCGCCGCCGATCGGGGTGATGGCGCCCAGCCATCGTGGCCCACCGAGGGCGATCGTCGCCACCGTCCCCGAGAAGATCAGGGACCCGACGAACAGCAGCCAGCCGGCGAGTCGCAGATCGGCGGTCGAACCGCGGCCGGCAAGGCCCAGGATGCACACCGCAATGCCGCCGTACATGAAGTAGCGGGCGGCCGTCTCCCACAGCGCCAGGTGCTCCGCGTCGAGAGCGGACCGCAGCCCGTGCGCGCCAAAGGCGCCGGCGCCAACCGAGGCGGCGCACATCAGCAGTCCCACGAAGAGCCAGTTCATTTCACGCGATCCTGCCGCCCAAGGCTTCGGCTATCGTAGCAACCTCACCGGCCTGTAGCCCATGGACGAAAACAGCACCATCAGCCTGACCGCACTGGAAGAACGGCTCGCCGAGGTGCTGCCGATCTACGCCGAGAGCCCGTGGCTTCAACTGCTGGCGGTCGCGCTCCTCTCGGCAGTGGTCGCGTGGCTCGTCTCGCTCTTCCTCGAGAAGGTCGTCGCGAGGGCCTTCGCCCGCACCGAAACCGAAGTCGACGACCGGCTGCTCGAGGCGGCGCACTGGCCACTCTTCGTATCCGTGTTCCTGATCGGGCTGCGCATCGGCATCAACCGCCTTCCCCTCGGTGACGACGCCGAGGAAACGATCGGCAACTCCCTGCAGACCGCGGCGCTTCTCTTCTGGATGGTCGCGGGGCTCCGCGTCTCGACGGTCCTGCTCCGGGCGATATCCCGCAGCCGGCAGAAGGGCGGTCTCGTCTCCAGTCACACCCAGCCCCTGTTCGAGAACCTGACCAAGGTGGCGATCGTCCTGCTCGGCGCCTACCTGGCGATCACCATCTGGGGCGCCGACGTCTCGGGCCTCCTCGCCGCGGGCGGCATCGCCGGGCTCGCGGTCGGTTTCGCGGCCCGCGACACGCTGGCGAACCTCTTCGCGGGCATCTTCATCTTCGCGGACGGGCCGTACAAGATCGGCGACTTCATCACGCTGGACACCGGCGAACGGGGCATGGTCACCGAGATCGGCATCCGCAGCACACGCCTGCTCACCCGCGACGACATCGAGGTCACGATCCCCAACGCGGTGATGGGGAACGCCAAGATCAACAACGAGAGCGGCGGCCCCCACCTCAAGTACCGGATCCGGGTCCGGGTCGGGGTCGCCTACGGCAGCGATGTGGACCACGTCGAAGCAGTCCAACTCCAGGTGGCCGCGGACAACCCCAAGGTGTGCAAACAACCCGAACCCAGGGTACGGTTCCGCACCTTCGGTCCGTCCTCCATCGACTACGAGCTGCTGTGCTGGGTCGATGAGCCGGTGCTTCGCGGCATCGCCACCCACGAGTTGGTGAAGGCGACACACAAGGCGTTCCGCGCCGCCGGGATCGAAATCCCCTTCAGTCAGCACGACATCCACATCAAGGAAGCGGCGGCGCGGCAACCCCGGGCAAGCGAGCCCACCGCTGACTGACAAGGATCGCGCCCGACCGGCGCGCTTCAAACGAGAACGGAATGAATCTTCGCAACATAGCGATCGTTGCGCACGTCGACCACGGCAAGACCACGCTCGTGGACGCCATGCTGTGGCAGAGCGGGACGTTCCGCGTGAACCAGGAGGTCCGTGACCGCGTCCTCGACTCGATGGATCTGGAACGCGAGAAGGGCATCACGATCATGGCGAAGAACACCTCCGTGACTTACGGCGACGTCAAGATCAACATCGTCGACACGCCGGGGCACGCCGACTTCGGCGGCGAGGTCGAACGCACGCTGCGCATGGTCGACGGCGTCATGCTGCTCGTCGACGCCGCCGAGGGACCGCTTCCCCAGACCCGGGCCGTCCTGCTCAAGGCGCTCGAACTGGGACTGCCCGCGATCGTGGTCATCAACAAGATCGACCGCAAGGATGCGCGCCCCGCAGAGGTCCTCGACGAGATCTACGACCTGTTCATCGACCTCGACGCCACCGAGGAACAGATCGACTTCTCGGTTCTCTATTCCGTCGCGCGCGAAGGACGATGTGGCCGGTCGCCCGGCGGCGAGCTGACCGATCTCCGGCCCCTGTTCGACACGATCGTCGATCAGATTCCGCCGCCGTCGGGAGATCCCGACCGTCCCTTGCAGGTGCTGGTGACCAATGTTCAGCCCGACGACCACCTGGGTCCGCTCGCGATCGGCCGCATCGTGGCAGGCACCGTGCGGCACCGGCAGGCAGTCACCATGTGCCGGCGCACTGGGGCCCAGACTCCGGCCGCCGTCTCGAAGCTGTTCGTCTACGAAGGTCTCGGGCGCGTCGCGGTCCCGTCGGCCGGCCCCGGAGAGATCGTCGCTCTGGCGGGAATGAGCGGCATCGGACTGGGCGAGAGCATCGCCGACGGCGAAGACCCCCAACCGCTGCCGCCGCTCGACGTCGCGGAGCCCACGCTGTCGATGGAGTTCGGAATCAACGACTCGCCCTTGAGCGGCAAGGACGGCAAGTACGTCACCTCACGCCACCTTCGCGAGCGGCTGCTGGAAGAAGCGCGGAACAACCTGGCGCTCCGGATCGAAGTCACCGAATCGGCCAACCGTTTTGTGGTCTACGGCCGCGGCGAACTGCAGCTCGCGATCCTGATCGAACAGATGCGGCGCGAAGGCTACGAGTTCTCGGTCGGCATGCCCCATGTGCTGACCCGCTCCGTTCGGGGCGTCACCCACGAACCCTACGAACTGGCTCTCATGGATGTGGCTGAGGACTACCAGGGCATCGTCGTCCGCAAGCTCGGCACGCGCAGAGGCGTCATGGCGAAGATGATCAACCGTGGTTCGGCCAGGGTGCGCCTGGAGTTCGAGGTTCCGAGCCGCGGCCTGATCGGCTACCGCACCGAGTTTCTCTCCGACACCAAGGGCACCGGAATTCTGACGCGCATGCTCATCGGCTACCGACCATGGGCCGGCGAGATCGTCCATCGGGCGACCGGCGCCCTGGTCGCCGACCGAGCCGGTCGCGTCACCGCCTATGCGATCAACAACCTGCAGAGCAGGGGCGACCTGTTCGTCGGCCCGACCGAGACGGTCTACCGGGGAATGCTCGTCGGAGAGTCGAGTCGCGACGCCGATCTCGACGTGAACATCACCAGGGAAAGAAAGCAGACGAACATGCGGGCGGCCGGCGCGAACGCCTACGAGAAGACCGTGCCGCCGCGCCGCCTCTCCCTGGAGCAGGCAATCGAGTTCATCCGCGACGACGAGCTGATCGAAGTCACTCCCGGCAGCCTCCGGCTGCGGAAGCGTCACGTCGATCCGCACGAGAGGAAGCAGCACGCGGCCCGGCGGGCGGCCGATCCGGCCGGCGCCGCCGAACCAGCGACTTCTCCGCCGGTGCTCGCTTGACCTGTCCCGGCTAGCAGGCGCTAGGCCGCAGGGCGCCACCGCTGGCGGGGGAACCGGCGGCCGAGTGCCCGCTCGATCTCACGCCATTTCCGCTCTTCCTCCGGCGTGATGAACGTCACCGCTTCTCCGGAACGCCCCATGCGGCCGGTACGCCCCACCCGGTGGGTGAAGAGTTGCTGTGAGTCCGGCAGGTCGAAGTTGATGACCTGGCTGATGCCCTGAACGTCAAGGCCTCTGGCAGCCACGTTCGTCGCCACCAGGATCGGCGCGGCGCCGGAACGGAAACTCCTCATCACCCGCTCTCGCTGGTTCTGGCTGAGGTTTCCCTGAAGCGCCCCCACCGGATAGCCCAGCAGGTCGAGCTGCCTCGCCAGCTTCTTCACGCCGTGCTTGGTTCTGCCGAAGACGAGAATCGGGTCGCCGCCACGATCGTCCAGCAGCGTCTGCAGCGCCCTGATCTTGTCGCCCTTCTGGATCGAGTAGACCAGATGCTCCACCGTGGACGGTGCCCGAACGCCGGCATCGACCTCCACGGTGACCGGGTTGCGCAGATACTTCTTCGCCGTGTTCGCCACCCAGTTGGGCATGGTCGCCGAGAACAGCGCCGTCTGGCGTGAAGCGGGCGTGCGGCTGAGGATCGCCTCGACGTCGTGGGCAAAGCCCTGGTCCAGCATCTCGTCCGCCTCGTCCAGGACGAGGAATCGCACGGCGCCGAGATCCAGAGAGCCCTGTCGCAGGTGGTCCAGCGTGCGGCCCGGAGTCCCGACGATCACGTGGGCGCCCCGCCTCAACGCGGCCTTCTCAATCCTTGCCGGCCGGCCGCCGTAGAGTAGCGTCACGCGCAGCCCCCGCGAAGCCACGCCGGCGATGACTCCAGCCACCTGGATGGCCAGTTCACGGGTCGGCGCCAGCACGAGCGCTTGAACCCGCCGCACCGATGGATCGCAAAGCTCAGCGATCGGCGCCGCAAAGGCCAGTGTCTTGCCGGACCCCGTCTGCGCCTGCCCGAACAGATCCCGACCCGCCAGAAGATGGGGGATGGCCTGCTCCTGGATCGGCGTCGGCTCGGAAATGTCCATGCGGCCAATCGCCGCCCGGGTTCCGCTCGTGAGCACAATGCCGGAAAACACGTCGCCGTCCTGGCCGCGGTCAGCGACGGCTACCGCGCGGGGGCGGGGTTCAACGTCGTAGCCGTGGCCGTTCGGAGCCTCGTGGCTGCGGCCGTTCGGAGCGCTCTTGTTCCAGGCGCCTCTGTTCGAAGCGCCCTTGTTCCAGGCGCCCTTCTTCGCGCCGCCCTTGTTCCAAGGGCGGTAGTTCCCGGCGCCGTTGGCCGGGCCGCGGTTGGCCGGGGCGCGGTTGGTGAAGCAGGCACGGCAGTACACCGGCCTGCCCGGCGCGGGCTGGAAGGGCACGGTTGTCGACGTGTCGCACTCGGCGCAGACGGCCTCGTGGCTCGGTCTGGGAGGGGTGGGACGTCGGCTGGTTGAGAAAGACTTCCTGGGCATTCTTCTGGGCATAGATAAACAGACTCCTTAGGTCTTAAGGCATAACGAAACAGGCGATTCGGCGCGGGTGAGAAGCAGGGTGAACCAATGTTCACCGTTGCGTGAACCTCGGCGCGGCAATCGAGCGCTGCTGGTCGTTATGACGACCAAGGGCTGCTAGCTAGACCCAGCGTAAGCGCAGACCGTACACGACTTCGCCCTCCCAGTCAAAGCGAAGGTCGTCCAGCGCCAGGCCCACGATCGGGTCGGCGACAGGCGGAGCCGGAGGGCAAGGCCGCAGCGCCGTGGCGCTAGGATGGCCGCCAGTCGACAATGAGATGAGATGAGATGTGGGTCGCGCGCACAACGGCCGACGGCAACCTGGAACTCGCCGAGGCGCCGGAGCCGGCGATCAAGGGCGGCGAGGCGCTGATCGAGCTCCTCTACTGCGGCCTGTGCGGCACGGACCTCTACAAACTGGCCGACGCCGGGCGAACCGCGGGAGAGGTGCTCGGTCACGAAGTCGTCGGCAGGGTGATCGACAGCCGCACCGATCACCTGAAATCAGGCGACCGGGTCGTGGTCCCACACCATGCCCCGTGCGGCGAGTGCCGGCTGTGCCGGAGCGGGGCCGAGACGATGTGCCCACAGTTCGCGGAGAACCTGCTCGATCCCGGAGGCTTCAGCGAACGGATCCGGCTCCGGGCGCGGGCGGTCGAACGCACCGTGCGGCGGCTCGACGACCAGCTTCCGGACGACGCCGCGGCGTTCGTCGAACCGGCGGCCTGCGTGCTGCGCGGGATCGACCGCGCCGGGTTGCATGGCGAAGCCCCGGAGGTGGTCGTCATCGGCGCCGGATCGATGGGCCTGCTCCATCTGCTGGTGCTGCGAGCCGTGTTCCCGGCGAGTCGGATCGTTCTAGCCGAGCCGGACCGGAACCGCCGGGAGATGGCGCGGCGACTCGGCGCCGATGCTGCCGTCGCACCCGGGCGGATCGTCGACGTCTTGAGCACTGGCATGCCATCGGGCGGCGCCGACGCCGTCTTCGACACCGCCGGCGGCCAGGCCGCGTTCGACCTGGCTCTGCAGGCCACCCGGCCGGGCGGGCGCGTCGTCCTCTTCGCCCACGCCGCGCACGACGCGCGGGTCACGTTCGACATCAATGCGGTGTTCAAGTCCGAGCGTCAGGTCATCGGCGCCTACTCCGGTTCGCCCGCGGAGCAGGCCCGCGTGCTCGACATGCTGAGCCAGGGCGCGTTCGATCCGACACCGCTCGTCACCCACCGCCTGCCGCTGGCCAGGGCTGCCGAAGCGGTCGATCTGTGCCGCCGGCGCGAAGCGCTCAAGGTACTGTTGCACCCTTGATTCGCCATCCGCGCGCCGGAGAGGATTCGTGATTCCGAAGCACCAGACCCAGGCGTTCCTGGTCGGCCCCGGCAACCTGGAACTGAGGCGAATGCCCATGCCGGCGCCCGGACCGGGCGAACTCCTGATCCGGGTCGACGCCGCCACGACCTGCGGTACGGACGTGAAGGTGTTCCGCCGCGGCGGCCATCCAACGATGCTGACGCTGCCGGCGCCCTTCGGCCACGAGGTCACCGGCACCGTCGTCCGCGCCGCCGCCGGCGCCGCGCAAACGGAGGGCGATGCCGTGGTGGTCGGCAACAGCGCCGCCTGCGGCCGGTGCCAGCCGTGCCGGCACAAGCGCGAGAACCTGTGCCGCGAGCTCGTCTACCTGAACGGGGCCTTTGCCGACTACATGCTGGTCCCGGCCGTGGTCGCGGAGCGCAGCGTCCACCCACGGCCGCACGGCCTCGAACCGGTCATCGCGGCTCTGGCCGAGCCGCTGGCCTGCGCCGTCCACTGTCTCGAACGCTCCCTCGCCGCTTGGAGCGGTCCGCCGACCGAGGCGCGTGCACTGATCATCGGTTGCGGCCCCCTCGGGCTCATGCTGATCGATCTGTTCCACAGCGTTCGAACCTGCGTCTCCGTACTGGACCCCCATCCGCATCGGCTCGCGGTGGCCGAGACCTTCGGCGCCGCCGAGACGCACTGCGGGCGCGCCGGCGACGACGACGCGGCGCCGGGCGAACTGTTCGACTTCACCGTTGACGCCACCGGCAGTCCCGCCGGCTGGCGCCAGGCCGTTTCCTGTCTTGCCCCGGGCGGCGTGGCGGCCCTCTTCGGGGGTTGCCGGCCCGGCGCCACCCTGAAGATCGACGCGGAGAGGGTCCACTACCAGGAGCAGACCCTGCTCGGCGTCTACCACTACCGGCCGGCATCCTTCCGCGCCGCGCTCGACCGGCTGATCGGCGCGCCGGAACGCTACGGCCAACTGATCGAAGCGGAGTTGCCGCTGGATCGGCTCGCCGATGCGCTCGACCTGATGATCGCCCGCCGGGCGCTCAAGGTGGCGATCCGGCCGCATCCGGACTAGCCCCGTATACTCCGCGCCCGCGGCCTCCACTGCCGCGAAAGCCGAGCACATGATGGCCAAAGCCGCCAAGCATGACCAGCCGCCCGATCTCGAGGCGGTACGCCAGGAGTTGGAGCAGGTTGACCGCGACCTGCTGAGCGGCTTTCGCCGACGCGTCGAGTTGTCGCGGGAAGTCGCCGGCGCCAAGATCGCGGCCGCCTTCCCGTTCCGGGACCAATTGCGCGAGGAGCAGTTGCTGACGCGCGTGCGCGGGATCGCCGCCGAACTCGACCTCGACCCGCACCAGACCGAACGCATCTTCCGCCTGCTGATCGAGATGTCGATCGCCGCGCAGCAGGGCTACATCCGCGATCTCGACAAGGCGCCGCTCCGGGTTGCCTACCAGGGCGTCGAGGGCTCCTTCAGCCATCTCACCGCGCAGCGCCAGTACACCGGCCGCCCCGGCGGCGTCGTGCTGCACGGCTACGAGCTGTTTCGCCAGGCTGCCGAAGGCGTCCTGGGCGGGCGCCACGACATCGCGCTGCTGCCGATCGAGAACAGCACCGCGGGCAGCATCAACGAGACCTACGATCTGCTGGCCGAAGGCGGCCTCGTGATCACGGCCGAAGCGATCAGCCAGGTCGCGCACTGCCTGCTCGCCCTGCCCGGCGCGAAGATCGAGGATCTGCGCCTCGTGCTTTCGCATCCGCAGGCGCTCCGCCAGTGCGACCAGTTCTTCCGCGACCGCAACTGGCTGCGAGCCCAACCGGAGTTCGACACCGCCGGCGCGGCAGCGCGGGTTCGGGAAGGCAACGACCCGAGCGTCGGCGCCATCGCCAGCGAGCCCGCAGCCCGTGTCTTCGGCCTCGAGATTCTCGCCTACAGCATCCAGAACGAGATCGGCAACTTCACCCGCTTCGTCGAGGTCGCCCGCGAGGCGGCGCCCTGTCCTCCGGAACAGCCCTGCAAGACCTCCCTGTTGCTTGCCACCGGAAACCACCCCGGCGACCTGGGCGAGGTCCTGCGCAGCTTCTCCCGCCGCGGCGTGAACCTGACCAAGCTCGAATCGCGGCCGATCCCCGCCACGCCCTGGCGCTACCGCTTCTATCTCGACATCGAGGGTCACGCCGCCTCGGCGCCGGTGACCGAAGCGCTGCAGGCGATCGAACCGAAGACGGCCGAGCTGCGCATCCTCGGCACCTATCCCCGAGCCGAACTGCCGGCCCGACCCGCCGGCGAGGGCGGCGCGGCCGACGGCTGAAGCCCGCGATGCCACAGCGCGCCGACGTCGTCTGCATCGGGGCCGGAATCATCGGCCTCGCCACCGCCCGCAGCCTCTCCCGCCGATACAGAGAACTCGACATCCTCGTGGTCGAGGCCGAACCGCGACCCGCCGTCCACCAGACCGGGCACAACAGCGGCGTCATCCACTCCGGCCTCTACTACAAGCCCGGCTCGCTCAAGGCGAAGAACTGCGTCGCCGGACGGAAACGGCTGATCGAACTCTGCGAGCGCCGCGAGATCCCCTACGAGATCTGCGGCAAGCTCGTCATCGCGACCGACCGGGAAGAGATCCCCCGTCTCGACGAGCTGGAGCGACGAGGCCGCGCGAACGGCCTTGCCGGCCTGGAGCGGCTGCCGCCCGAGCGCATCCCGGAGTTCGAACCCCACGCGACCGGCGTCGACGCACTCTGGGTCCCCGAGACCGGCATCGTCGACTACAAGGCCGTGGCGAACGCCTATGCCGACGAGTTGGAGGACGCCGGAGTCCCGCTCCACCTCCGCACCCGGGTCACCGGCATCGAGCCCAGGTCCGACGGCATCGTCATCGAGACCACCGCCGGGGACTTCGAAGCCGGGCACGCGATCAACTGCGCGGGCCTCCAGTCCGATCGCGTGGCGCGCATGGCCGGTCTCGACCCCGACGTCCGGATCGTGCCCTTCCGCGGCGAGTACTTGCGACTAGCGCCCGAACGCCGGGATCTGCTGCGTGGCCTGATCTACCCCGTGCCCGATCCACGCTTCCCCTTCCTCGGCGTGCACCTGACCCGGCGCGTCGACGGCTCGGTCGAAGCCGGCCCGAACGCGGTGCTGGCGCTCAAGCGCGAGGGCTACGACCGCGGCAGCTTCGATGCCCGCGACACCTGGAGCAGCCTCAGCTACCCGGGCTTCTGGAGGATGTCCCTGCGCTACTGGAAGATCGGCCTGGGCGAGATGGCCCGCTCCGGCAGCCGCACCCGTTTCGCCCGCGACCTGCGCCGCTTCGTTCCGGCGATCCGCGACTCGGACCTGATGCCCGGCGGCGCCGGCATCCGCGCCCAGGCCCTCGACCGCAAGGGCAACCTCGTCGACGACTTCGCGATCGCGACCAGCCCCCGGATGCTCCACGTCCTGAACGCCCCATCCCCCGGCGCCACCGCCTCGCTCGCGATCGGCGACACGCTCGCCGACCGGGCGGCGGAGACATTCGGGCTGTGACCTGAAACGCCAACAGCCGGCAGTTCCGACTCCTGGGAACGCGGGCGTCCCGCCCGCATCCGGCGCGCAGCGCCGGCTTGCTTGGCACTAGTGTCGTGTCACTCGTCAAAAGTCGGATAGAGGCGCTTGAGTTTGACGCGAGCGTCGTCGGTGGTGAAGTGCCAGTTGACCTTGGCTTGGATCCGGTCTCTGGCGGCCTGCCAGGCGCCGACTTCGGCGCGTAGGGTGTCGATGGAGTCGATGCGGCGGTTGAGGCACTGTCGGATCATCACGCTGAGTTCGACCTCGGCGACGTTCAGCCAACTGCCGTGCTTGGGGGTGTAGACGAACTCGAAGCGGTCCCACAGCGCCTTGGCCCGGGCCGGGTCGAAGGTCTCGTAGAGCGCGCCGGGGCGGTGGGTGTTGAGGTTGTCCATCACCAGCGTGATTCGGGTGGCGTCGGGATACTGCCCGGCGATGTCTTCCAGGAAACGCGCCCAGTCGGTCTTGGTCCTGCGCTCGGTGACCTTGGTCAGACGCCGCCCGGCCAGCGGTTCGGTCGCCATGAACACGTTGCAGGCGCCGCAGCGTCGGTACTCGTAGTCTTCGCGGACCTCCCGTCCAGGGGCCGGCGGGATGGGCGCCCGTGTCTCGGCGATCAACTGCCGCGGCGTCTCGTCCATGCACACCACCGGGAAGCTCGCGTCGTAGGGACGCCGATAGACGTCGAGCACCCGCTCCATGTTCGCCGCGAAGTCGGCGTTGCATTGCGGCGGAATCACCCAGCCGACGCGGCGCCACGGTTTGAGAGCGTTTTTTTTAGCACCCGCCGCACCGTCTCGTGCGAGACGCTGTCGATATAGCCGAGCTCCACCGCACGGTCGGCCAACAGACGCAGAGACCACTGCGAACGCCCTTCGGGCGGCTCTCCGCAACTGAGCGCGACCAGCCGCGCCTCGAACTCGCCATCCGCCTTGCGCAGGTACTTCGGACGACGCCCCTGCCGACTGCCGAGCGCCGCCTCCAGACCGTCCTCCACAAACCGCTTCTTCACACGATCCACCCTGCGCGCACTGATCCGCAAGACCCCGGCGATCGTCTCGCCGGTCGGCCGACGCCCGTTGAACTCGCCCTCGTCGCAGTTGAGCAGAACCAACGCGTTGATCACCTTCTGCGACCGATGCGAACCCTTGCGCGCAATCGTCGCCAACGCCTCGCGCTCCTGCTCCTCCAACTCCACCACATACCGCTTCATGCCAGACTCCTTGCCGTCGTCGAACGGCAAGGAGCCTACTACGATTCATGCGACATAGGACGTGTGACTTGACACTAGCCCATGAGTGGTACCAAAACCACCGAAACCAGGTTCCGTGTCTCCCCCGAGCAGCGGGTCACCGCCCTCCTGCTCGAACCCGAAGACGCGCGCTGCCTGCTCGTCTTCGCCCACGGCGCCGGCGCGGGCATGCGCCACGCCACGATGGAAACCTTCGCGCTCAGCGTGGCGCGCCTTGGAATCGCCACGCTCCGATTTCGGTTTCCTTATCGTGAAACGGGCCGCCGCCCCCCGGACCCGCGGCTCCTATTGCAGCGATCCGTTCGGGCGGCGGTGGCCCAGGCCAAAACCATGCGGCCCGACTTGCCGCGCCTTGCAGGCGGCCGGTCGATGGGAGGCCGCATGGCCTCAGGCGCCGATGCTATCGAAGCCCTCGACGTCGCCGGTTTCGTTTTCCACGCCTTTCCGCTCCACCCTCCCGGCAAGCCCGGCACCGAGCGCGCCGACCACCTCGAGCAGGTCGCCAAGCCCATGCTCTTCCTGAACGGCACCCGGGACCGGCTCGCCGATCCCGACCTGCTGGCCGGCGTCTGCGACCGGCTCGGCCACCGCGCGACGCTCCACCGGATCGAGGGCGGCGACCACAGCCTCCAGGTGCTGAAGCGGTCGGGCCGCAAGCAGGAAGACGTCGACCGGGAGGTGGCCGAAGCGGTCAGCAAGTGGTGCCGGGAAGTGCTGGGGCTGTGAAGCACCCAACATCGACGCTGCGCCCTCAGGACGCCGACGCGGATGGGAGTACCAACGTCACGGACCCACAAGGAGGCCTTGACGGCCCGGTGATACCTTGCCGAGGTGCTCGGCACAGGCTTCCTCGGCACGAGGGCCGACGCCTTCGTGGACTCCGCAATGGTCTTCCTCGTCGCGGCGCCGTTTCTCATGGCGTATGCGATACGGCTCGCAAGGCAACGCCGGTACCGCCAGCACCGCAACCTTCAGTTGACCCTGTTGCTGGCTGGGATCGTGTCCGTCCTGCTGCTCGAGGGCAGCATCCGCTTCGGCAGCGCCAAAGAGGCCTTCGCTCTGAGCTCGGTGACCGGCCCTTGGCGCGCCTGGCTCTTCTACGGGCATCTTGTCGTCGCCTTCGCGACAGCCATCGCCTGGTTCACGCTGGCAGTCCGGTCCTGGCGGCGCTTCACCCTCACGCTGCCAGGCGCCTTTAGCTCTCGGCACCGGCGCTGGGGACTGTTCACCTTCATCGGCCTGTTCCTGACCTCCGCCAGCGGCACCACTCTGTACGTCGTCAGTTTCGCGCTCTGAAGGCCAGCGCCGGCGTTGATGCGGCCCCGCCTATAATCACGCCCCATCATGAGACCAACTCTTCGCCGGCTCGCGCCGGCTCTTCTTCTCCCCTTCTTGGCCTGCTCCACCGACACCTTCGATCCCGGCCCGGTGGAGTACCCGGAGACCCGGCAGGTGGACCAGGTCGACGACTACTTCGGGGTCGAGGTCGCCGACCCGTACCGCTGGCTCGAGGACCTCGACGGCGAGGAGACGGCGGCCTGGGTGGCGGCGCAGAACGCCGTTGCCGAGCCGTTTCTGGCCGCGCTTCCGGGCCGGGCCGCGATCGAAGACCGGCTGAGGGAGATCTGGAACTACGGGCGCTGGAGCACGCCGAGCAAACGCGGCGAGCGCTACTTCTACCAGCACAACGACGGGCTTCAGGACCAGAGCGTGGTCTACGTCGCCGAACAGGTGGACCAGGAAGGCGACGAGCCTCCGGGCCGCGTTCTGCTCGACCCCAACGGTTGGAGCGACGACGCGACGGTGGCGCTGGCCGGGTTCACGCCCAGCCGGGACGGCCGCTTCGTGGCCTACGCGCAGTCGGACGGCGGGTCGGACTGGCGGAAGTGGAAGGTGCATGACACAGACAGCGGCGAGGACACGGGCGACCTGATCGACTTCACGAAGTTCACGTCGATTTCCTGGATGCCGGACAACTCGGGCTTTTTCTACAGCCGCTACCCCCCGCAGGAGGACGACCCGACAGAGGGCGACGGCTCGAAGGCCGTCTCCGTGTACTTCCACGCCCTGGGCACGGACCAGAGCGAGGACCGGCTGGTGTTCAGCCAGCCGGAGCATCCGCGGCGGAACCCCTACGCCTCCGTCTCCGAGGACGGCGCGTACCTGCTGGTCAACCTCCAGGAGGGGTATCTCGAGAACGCGGTCCACTACCGCAAGATCGACGAGCCGGATCAGGCGATCCGTCCCCTGCTCGACCAGTGGGACGCGCTCTACGGCTACATCGTGAACGTCGGCTCGGTGTTCCTGTTCGAGACGAACAAGGACGCTCCGCGCAACCGCATCGTCGCGGTGGACGTCGAGGAGAAGGGTACGCCCGGCAACCCGACGCTCCATGAGGTCCTGCCCGAGTCCGAGGACACGCTGTCCTACACGTCGGCGGTCGGCGGCAAGCTGGTCCTGAACTATCTGCACGACGCGCGCACCGTCGTGCGCCTGGCCGAGCCGAACGGCACCGAGCCCGCGACTCCGGCCGGCGAGGTCGAGCTGCCCGGGATCGGCACGGCCGATGGCTTCGGCGGCCGGTGGGAGGACCCCGAGACCTACTACTCCTACTCCAGCTTCGGCACACCGTCGCAGATTCACCGCTACGACGTGCCCAGCGGCGAGAGCCAGTTGATCCGCAAGCCCGCGATCGACGCCGATCTCGACGGCTACGAGACAAGCCAAGTCTTCTACGAGAGCCGCGACGGCACCCGCATCCCGATGTTCATCACCCACCGCAAGGGGCTGGACAAGGACGGCGACAACCCGACCCTGCTCTACGGCTACGGCGGCTTCAACATCTCGCTGACGCCGGGCTTTTCCTCGTCGCGGCTGGCCTGGCTCGAGATGGGCGGCGTGCTGGCGATCCCGAACCTTCGCGGCGGCGGCGAGTACGGCCGCGAGTGGCACCTGGCGGGCACGAAGGAGAACAAGCAGAACGTCTTCGACGACTTCATCGCCGCAGCCGAATGGCTGATCGCCGAGGGCTACACGAGCTCCGAACGGATCGCGATTCAGGGCGGCAGCAACGGCGGCCTCCTGGTCGGCGCGACCCTGAACCAGCGGCCCGACCTGTTCGGGGCGGCCCTTCCAGCGGTCGGCGTCCTCGACATGCTGCGCTACCACCTGCCGAGCGCCAACGCCCGCAACTGGTCGACCGACTACGGCCTGTCGGAGAACGAAGAGGACTTCCGGGCCCAGTACGCCTACTCGCCGCTGCACACGGTGAAGGAGGGCGGCTGCTACCCGCCGACGCTGGTCACCACCGCCGATCACGACGACCGGGTGGTGCCCTGGCACAGCTTCAAATACGCGGCCGCCATGCAGAAGGCGCAGGGCTGCGACGAGCCGGTGCTGATCCGGGTCGAGACCCGGGCCGGCCACGGCGCCGGCAAGCCCACCTGGATGCAGATCGAGGACGTGGCCGACCAGTGGGCCTTCGCGGCCTGGGCGCTGGGCTTCGAACCGAGCTTCTAGCCGCCCCCGGAAGATGACCACGCCCTACCGGCACACGATCCGCATCCGCTACGGCGAGGTCGACAAGCAGGGCGTCGTCTTCAACGCCCACTACATGGCGTACATGGACGACGCGCTGGAGAACTGGCTGCTCGGCATCCGCCAACTCCGGGCGACGCTCGGTTGGGAGATGATGCTCCGCCGCTGCACGATCGACTTTCTCGGCTCGGTCACCGACGGCGACCTGCTGGATATCGACCTGGCCATCCGACACTGGGGCCGGACCTCCTGGACGCTCGGCTACCGCGGCACCCACGGGGGGCGGCTCGTGTTCACCGGGGAAGTGCTCTACGTCAGCGTGCACCACCCGGAGTACACGAAGATGGAGACCCCAGCCGAGATCCGCGCCTACATGGGGCCCGAGACCGACCTCGAAGAGGCGCCATCCGAGCGCCCGTCGGCCGGGCGCCCGGACTGGTTCGCGGGTGGCGCGGACCGCGCCACCCGGGGTCCGGTCTGAGTCCCGGTTCAGGTTCGGGCAACGAGCCCCTCCTGGTCGCCGACCTGCAGCCGCTTCCGCGCTCCTTCTACGCCCGCGCCGCGCTCGACGTGGCGCCGGAACTCCTCAACAAGGTCCTGATCCGCGGCCGCCGCGCCGCCCGGATCGTCGAAGTCGAGGCCTACGAGGGGGCGAGCGACCCCGCCAGCCACGGCTACCGCGGTCCCACCGACCGCAACCGGACGATGTTCGGACCCCCGGGCCACCTCTACGTCTACTTCACCTACGGCATGCACCACTGCGCGAACGTCGTCTGCCGCGAGGAGGGCGTCTGCGCCGCGGTCCTGCTCCGAGCCCTCGCGCCGCTCACCGGCGAGGTCGTCATGCACCGCGCCCGCAACGCCGCCAGCCGGCGACGCTCCACCAAGCCGCTCCGCCCAATCGACCTCTGCTCCGGCCCCGCCCGCCTGTGCCAGGCCTTCGGCCTCGACCGCCGCCACGACGGTGCCGATCTCGCCGCGGCGTCGGCCTCCGAATCCCTCGGCCGCCTCTCCATCTTCATCGCCGACGACGGCACGCCGCCGCCCGACCAACCCGGCCACAGCGGCCGCATCGGCATCTCGCAAGCCGCGAATCGGCCTTGGCGCTTCTTCGTCGCGGGCGACCCGAACGTCCCGGGCTATCGGTGATCCCCAGCACCGACGGGCGGGCCAAGGCCCCCCACCTCTCCGGGTAAGGGAAAGGCGTCTCGCTTGTCGGGGAAGGGCGTCAAGCGGTAGATTCGCGGCCATCCGATCGGTCTACAACGAAACGAGAGGATCCCGAATGGCACCCACGAAGAACAGCCGTCCGAAGACGATGAGCCACGAGGATGACCTCGTTTTCAAGCTCCTTGCCGAGGCAAGGGAGCAGTACGAGCGCTACATCGAGGTCACGGAGAGACTCTCGGCCTCGGGCCTGCCTGAAACGCCCGTGGTGCCGCCTTCACCCGATCTTCCACTTTCGCTGACGCTCTGGAACGACGAATAGGTCGACCCGCACTGGAGGCGATCGGATGCCGTCCTGGAACGAACTACTCGACAACTTGCCAGATGGCATCAAGTACCTTCGCTCCGAATCGCTCAAGTGCTTGCAAGAGATCGGCCGACTTCGCGGTGACCGCCATGTCATTCTCTATGGCTCGGCGTTCCTGCAGAACGCCGCTGCGGCTGGGGTATGGTTTCCTATTCTGCAGACCATCGGCCCTGCCTTGCTACAGGAAGCCAGGAAAGCTCTTGAATACGGCGAGCGAATGGTCGCTCGATGGCTGGAGCAGTACATGTTTGCAGAAAGACAAGACGCGAGGGAACTTGCGAAGAGTGCTGTCGTAGCCGCCGGTGCAGTTGCAAATGCCGGAGCCGCAGACAGCAACACCCGATGCCCTGCCGATCGAAGCAGGCCTGCAGATCAAGCGGATCGCTCGCTGAGTATCCGATCGTACGCTGCATTCATCGCCGCTAACCTCGCGTTGGCCGCTTCCATGTGCTCGGCCGGCAGGCCCTTGGCCGCCAAGCGGTCGGGGTGATGTTCAAGGACGAGCTGCCGGTAGCAACGCTTGAGCTCGGCGTCCGAAACACTGCGGCCCACTCCTAGCGCCGCGTACGGATCGACCCCGCCTCCGCCGCCGAACGAGCCCAACCAGCGGGCTCGAATCTCCTCGAGAGTCGAGCGATCGAACCCGAACAGCCGAGCGACGGAACGGATGTACCCGTCCTCAGCGGGGTGGAACTCGCCGTCGGCCCAGGCCACGTGGAACAGGCAATCTACGAGAGCCTCAAGCAGCGGAGCTTCGAACAGGTCCGCCAGCAGTGCCGCGTGACCTTCGAAGCCCTCGACGCTCGTCTTTGATGCATTGAACAGGGACGCCACGTCTACGCCGTTGGCAGTGCCCGACGGCAACCGGCCGAGAGCTGCCCGAAACCCCTCGACCTCACTCTGAGTGACCCGTCCATCCGCCTTGGTGAGCTTGGCCGCCAGTACGACGAAACCGACGGCAAACACACGTCGGTAAGCATCGATGCGCCTCTGCCGCTGCTCCCAGGACAGCTCGCCGTCGGCCCAAGCGTCCTCGCTCACCACATAGCAGTCCCACACCACCTGGAACCGGTCCCGACCCACTCCGAGAATCGTGGACACCCGCCTGAGAAGGGCGGCTTCCGACTCACTCAGAACACCGTCCGCCACTGCCACCTGGAAGAGGGGGTGCAGCAATAGCATCTCTCGATCGAGATCCACGGGGCACTCCGCCGCCAGATAGCGGGCATACTGCTCGAAGCCCGTAGGATCTCCGGTAGCGTGGCTGAGGACGCGGTTGACGTAGTCGCTACTTGCAACTGCCGGGAATCCTGCCCGGGAGAGGTTCTCGCGGATCGCATCAATCTCGACCCCGATGACCGAACCGTCCGCGCTCGCCAGCTTGACGCACAGCATGGTGAACGCGAACGTGACACCCCCGTCGTCGAACTCCTGGTCAGCAGTCGGACCTTCACGGCTCGGATCCCACTTGGTTTGAGCGGGGCCGAACTCCCGCGGTTCATTCGCACCATGAGGCGGCTCACGTCGTTGCGATCGTGGACTGCGACCCGTCTCCTCGTCCTGCCGCTCCTGTGAATCCGACGAGGAGGCGAGGAACGCCACCAACAGGACAACAACCACTACAAGAACGAGGAGTACGGCCACCCATCCGCACTCCTGAAAAAGCCAGTACCAGAGTCCCGCGCGCGCCAGTGCCCGAAAGAAGCGGCTCAGCACTGCTTCACCCGTGACTGCCGCGATGGGCCCGCGACAAGTCGCGCGACTCGTCCGAGCGCATCCGATTCCGGTTTCGGTCCATGAGTGACCGAAGCCAGCTATCCAGGCCTATCGCTCATCGCTCGCAGGCGCGCAACCAAGCTGGACGTGTCCCAGCGCAGGCCGCCGAGCGCGGTGACCTCGCTGTAGAACTGGTCGACGAGGGCGGCCAACGGCAGGTTGGCGCCGTTCTGGCGGGCCTCGTCGAGGGCGATCCCGAGATCCTTGCGCATCCACTGGACGGCAAAGCCGTAGTCGAACTTGCCCTGGACCATCGTCTCGGCCCGGTTCTCCATCTGCCAGGACCCGGCGGCGCCGGTCGAGATCGCGCCGACCACCGCCAGCGGGTCGAGGCCGGCCTGCTCGGCGAAGTGGATGCCCTCCGACAGGCCCTGGACGATGCCGGCGATGCAGAGCTGGTTGACCATCTTCGTCAACTGGCCGCTGCCGGCGGGGCCGAGCAGGGTCACCGCCCGGCTGTAACAGTCGATCACGGCGTGCACCCGCTTGAAGACGTCCGGCTCGCCGCCGCACATCACGGTCAGGACACCGTTCTCGGCGCCCGCCTGGCCGCCCGAAATCGGCGCATCGAGGAAGCCGCAGCCACGCTCGGCGCAGACCTCCGCGAGCTCGCGGGCAAGCCGCGCCGACGCCGTGGTGTGATCGACCAGCACACCGCCCTCGGCCATGCCTTCGAGCGCGCCGCCCGGACCGAGGGTCACGGCCCGGACATCGTCGTCGTTGCCAACGCAGCAGAAAACGAACTCGGCGCCGGCCGCCGCTTCGGCGGGCGTCGCGGCGCTCTCACCGCCGTGCTCGGCGAGCCACTGCTCCGCCTTCGAGGCCGTGCGGTTGAACACCGTCACCCGGTGACCTGCGGCCGCCAAGTACCCAGCCATCGGATAGCCCATGACTCCGAGTCCGATGAATGCAACCCGATGACCCGCCATACCTGCTCCTCCCGTGCTGTTCGCGGCTATCTGACGCGCGATTCCATTGGTGCCTCGATCCTAACCGCGGCCGGCGGCGCGATCGCTGAACCATCGCCACCTCCAACCAGACCGGCACTTCGCGCCGGATGCGGGCAAGATGCCCGCGTTCCCAGGGGCGGCCAGAATGCCCGCGTTCCCAGGGGCGGACGCGGGCGGGAGGCCCGCGCTCCGTAAGGGGCGATCCGATAGCCTTCGCTGCTTCGCAGCAAGCCGCTCCCCCTCCGCCATGCCCGACGACGCCAACACCTCCAAGCCTCTCGACTTCATCCGGGAACGGGTGCGCGCCGATGTCGCCGCGGGCAAGCACGGCGGCAGCGTCGTCACCCGCTTTCCGCCTGAGCCGAACGGCTACCTCCACATCGGCCACGCAAAGGCGATCTGCCTCGACTTCGGCGTCGCCGAGGAGTACGGCGGTCACTGCAACCTGCGCTTCGACGACACGAACCCGGCCGCGGAGGACACGGAGTACGTCGAGGCGATCGAACGGGACGTGCGCTGGCTCGGCTTCGACTGGGGCGCCGAGGCTCTCTACGCCTCGGACTACTTCGATCAGCTCTACGACTGGGCGCTCGAGCTGATCCGCAAGGGCAAGGCCTACGTCTGCAGCCTGAGCCCGGACGAAGCGCGCGCCTACCGCGGGCGCTGGAACGAGCCGGGGCGCAACAGCCCCTACCGCGACCGGTCCGTCGAGGAGAACCTCGACCTCTTCGAGCGCATGAAGAACGGCGAGTTCGCCAACGGCGCGCACACGCTGCGCGCGAAGATCGACATGTCCTCCTCCAACATGAACCTCCGCGACCCGGTGCTCTACCGCATCCTCCACGCGTCGCACCACCGCACCGGCTCCAAGTGGTGCATCTACCCCACCTACGACTGGGCCCACGGCCAGTCCGACGCGATCGAGGGCGTGACGCACTCGCTCTGCACCCTCGAGTTCGAGACCACCGGCCGCTCTACGACTGGTTCATCGAGCAGATCGACGGCATCCACCGGCCGCAGCAGATCGAGTTCGCGCGGCTCAACCTGACCTACACGCTGACGTCCAAGCGCAAGCTGAAGCGGTTGATGGACGAGAGCCTGGTCGACGGCTGGGACGATCCGCGGATGCCAACCCTTACCGCGCTCCGCCGCCGCGGCTGTCCGCCGGAAGCGCTCCGCGAGCTCTGCGCCCGCATCGGTCTGACGAAGAACGACTCGGTCGTCGACCTGAGTCAACTGGAGTTCGCGATCCGCAACGAGCTGAACCGGACCGCGCCGCGGGTCCTGGCCGTCCTGCGGCCGCTCAAGGTCGTGATCGAGAACTACCCAGACGACCTGGTGGATGAGCTCGACGCGATCAACAACCCGGAAGACGCATCGGCCGGCACCCGCAAGGCGCCCTTCTCCAAGGTGCTCTACATCGAGCGGGAAGACTTCCGCCGCGACCCGCCGAGGAAGTTCTTCCGCTTGGCGCCGGGGCGCGAAGTGCGGCTCCGCTACGCCTACTTCGTTACCTGCACCGACGTGATCGAGGACGAGGCAGGCAACGTCACGGAGATCCGCTGCACCTACGACCCGGCCACCCGCGGCGGCGACGCTCCCGACGGCCGCCGGGTCAAGGCGACCCTGCACTGGGTGTCGGCGGCGCACGCGATTGCGGCCGAAGTCCGGCTCTACGACCGCCTGTTCACCCATCCGAACCCGGGCGGGGCCCCCGGCGAGATCGAGGATCACCTGAACCCGGATTCGCTCGAGGTCCTGAAGGACTGCCGGCTGGAGCCCAGCCTGGCCGGCGCCGAGCCCGGCGAGCGCGTCCAGTTCGAGCGACTCGGCTACTTCTGCGTCGACCCGGACAGCCGGCCCGGGGCGCCGGTGTTCAACCGGACGGTGACGCTGCGGGACACCTGGGCGAAGATCGAGCGGGCGCAGAAGGCGGCGGGGAACTGACCGGCAACCATGGCGACCCCTCGTGCGCCGACGACTCCCGGTCCGTCCTACAATCAGGAAGGAATGGCCGTCCATCGATCCTCCGAACAGAGCCGCGCGACCGCGCGACTGCTGAGCCAGTACGACAACATCCTGGACACCGTGCTTGAGGCCTGCAAAGCGCACTACGGGAGCCGACTGGCCGCCCTCGCCGTCTACGGATCAGTCGGCCGCGCCACGCCCAGGGCCAACTCCGACATAGACCTCCTCCTCGTGGCGAACGATCTGCCGGATGGCCGGATCGCTCGGGTCGAGGAGTTCCGCGCCATGGCGGACCGGCTCCAGCCGTTGTTCGACATGGCCGCCGACCTTGGAATCCACACCCGTCTGGCGCCGATCTTCAAGACGCCCCGGGAACTGCGCCGCGGAACCCTGCTCCTGCTCGACATGACCGAGGACGCGCGCATCCTCCACGACCCCGACCGCTGTCTGGCCGACACCCTCGATCGCCTGCGCGACCGCCTCCGTGAACTGGGCTCGAAGCGGGTCTGGCAGAGCGGCGAGTGGTACTGGGACCTGAAGCCCGACTACAAGCCCGGCGATGTCTTCGACCTGTTCCCGAAATGACGACGAACGGCGCTCTGGCGAGAAGCTACCTGGCCAAGGCGAGAGTGCGGCTCCGCGCCCTGGCCGTGTTCGTGGCCGAAGAGGCGCACTCAGACGTCATCCGGGAATCGCAGGAACTCGTGGAGCTCGCGCTCAAGGGAATGCTCCGGCAGGCAGGCGTGGAGCCGCCCCACTGGCACGACGTGGGCAGCCTGTTTCGCGAACGTGCCGACCGCTTCCCCGATCTCGACTCGGCGGACCTCGACCGAATCGCCGCCATCTCCTCGTGGCTGCACGCCGAACGGGAGCCTTCCTTCTACGGGGAACCGGGCCTGATCCCCACCGAGCGCTATACGGAAGCCGACGCGCGGCGCGCGTTCGACGACGCCTCGTGGGTCGTCTCCGTCGCTGCTCGGGTGATCCCTGCAGAGTAGGCTCCTTCAGGCATTTCGCTCACTCCAGCACCGCAACGAGAGCAGCAGTAGGGCGCCAGCCAAACTGGCTCCACAGCAGTACACGTTCGATTGCGATCCGGTCCGTTCTCATGGCGAGCAACAACTACTGTAGAAGCCTTGCTCCGCCCACCGCACTCTCACGGAGAGAGCCAAGCGGCAGTCCCTTTCTACCCGGAAGACTCTGGCAACCCCTCGAACCGCTTCTGCAGCTTCTTCATCCGCTTGCCGGAGATGCCGCCGAGCGCCTCGATGGCGCGGCGGATGCGCGCCCGCACGAGATCAGGGCCCAGGATCTCCATCGACTGGAACAGCGGCAGCGAGGCGGTCTCGCCGGACATGGCGACGTAGAAGGGGCGCGTCAGGTCGCGCAGACTCAGTCCGAGCGCTTCGGACAGGCGCCGGAACTGGCCTTGGATGACGTCGGCGGCGAAGGTCTGCTCACGTTCGAGCACCCAGAGCACGCACTGGAGCGCTTCGGCGACCTGGGTCTCTTCGAGGCCCTTGACGGCCAGCTTCTCCCGATCGACCTGCGGCGCGTCGACGAAGAGGAAGTTCGTGAGCCGGCCCCAGTCGCCGAGCGTCTCGAGCCGCGGCTGGGCCAGGGCGGCGATCGCCGCCAGCCGCTTCTCCCCCATCGACCAATCGCGCACGAGCGCCGCCAGGCCGGCTGCGTCGTAGTCCTCGCGCAGGTAACGGGCGTTCAGCCAGCGCAGCTTGTCGAGGTCGAAGACGGGGCCGCCGAGTGAGATGTCTTCCAAGGTGAAGCCGTCCGCGAGCTGGTCGAAGCTGAACTTCTCCTCGCCTTCCGACCGGCTCGACACCATCAGGCCGAGGAAGTTGAGCAGCGCCTGGGGCAGGAAGCCGGCATCCCGGAACCAGGTGATCGAGGTCGGGTTGCGCCGCTTGGAGAGCTTGGAGCGGTTCGCGTCGTTGTTGCGGAGCAGCGGCAGGTGGCAAAACGTCGGCGGCTCGTACCCCAAGGCCTCGTAGAGCCGCAGGTGCTTCGGCAGCGAGTTGATCCACTCCTCGCCGCGGATCACGTGGCTGATCGCCATCGCGTGATCGTCGACCACGCACGCCAGGTGGTAGGTCGGGTAGCCGTCGGCCTTGAGGATGACCTGGTCGTCGATCAGCTCCCACTCGCGCCGAATCTCGCCGCGCAACAGGTCCTGCATCACGCATTCGCCTTCGGTCGGCATCGCGATGCGCACGACGTGCTCTTCGCCGGCGGCGACCCTCCGGTCCGCTTCTTCCCGCGAGAGGATCCGGCAGCGCCGGTCGTAGCCGGGGAAGCGCTGCCGCGCGCGGTTCTCCCGCCGCATCTCGTCCAGCCGTTCGCGGGTGCAGAAGCAACGGTAGGCGCTGCCTTCGGCCAGGAGCCGGTCGACCTCGCCGCGGTAGAGATCCAACCGTTCGCTCTGGCGATACGGCCCCTCGTCCCAGTCCAGGCCCAGCCAGCGCAGGGCCTCGAGGATCGCGGCCTCCGACTCGCGGTTCGAGCGAGCGCGGTCCGTGTCCTCGATCCGCAGCACGAACACGCCGCCGCGGCTCCTGGCGAAGGCGAGGTTGACCAGCGCCTGGTAGGCGGTGCCGACGTGCGGGTCGCCGGTCGGCGACGGCGCCACGCGCACCCGCACCGGAGCGCTGGCCCCGGGTCCCGAATCACTCATCCACGCACCTTCCCTCGGTAGTCCTCGAGCCGCCGCCGGAGCGGTCGAAGCTCCGCCTCGCCGGTACCGGCCCGCTCCAGTGTTTCGATCACCTGTTCGATCCGCCGCCCCGCGTCGTCGTAGAGACCGACGCCTCCCAGGGCGTCGGCCAGCTCCAGTTGAAGCTGGACCATCAGATCACGCAGGTGGGGCTCCGAGGCGCCCGCGGCGGCAGCCCGGTCCAGCCGTTCGAGCGCCCGGCCGACATCGTTGGCTCTCATCGCCAGCATCGTGGTCACGAGCAGCATGTGGACATCGGCGGGATCGTCCGCCAGCACCCGCTCCGCCTCGACCGCCGCCTGCTCGAAGCGGCCAAGCTTGAACAGGGCGCCCGCCAGCACCGCACGGCCGCCGGCAAGGTCGGCGTCGATCTCAAGCGCGCGCCGCGCCGACGCCGCGGCTTCCTGGGGGCGGTTCATCCGGTCGTAGACGCCGGCGGCGGCGAAGTGGGCTTGGGCGTTGCCCGGCTCGAACTCGATCAGCCGGAGAAGTTCCGCGAGCGAGGCCCGCAACTGGCCCGTTTCCCGGTAGGTCTTGCTGCGACGAAGGAAGCTCTCCGAGTCCACGGCCAGGATGTCCACCTCGGCCCGGCGCGGGTCCCGGTGGTGGATCATCGGCGGCAGCCCGCGCGCCGCCTGCGCCAGACGCCGTGCGCCGTCCCGATCGCCTGCCCGGTGACGGGCGCGCGACAGCGTGGCCACGATCGCCTGGGTTTCGGGGCTCAACTGGTAGGCGCGTTCCAGATGTCGCACGGCCTGGTCGACCTCGCCGCGGGCGAGCGCCAGCCGCCCCAGGCCGAGATGCGCCACCGCGTTGTCGGGCGCCAGGCGGGTCGCCTGCTGGTAGTGGGTGTCCGCTTCACCGGCCTGACCCACCTTCTCGAGGCTGGCGGCGAGCCGTACGCGTGCGGGCGCGTATCCGGGATCGATCTCGACCGCCTGCCGGTAGAGGCGCACGGCGGCAGCCGGGTCGTGGGCATCGGCGAGGACCGCCCGCAGGTAGACCCAGCGGAAGTCGGCGGGCGCCAGGCGTGAGGCTTCGGTGTAGACGAGTTCAGCCTCTTCGTCGAACTGGTGGGCCTGGAGGACCATGCCGAGACGACCCCAGGCCGCGGCGGACTCGGGTTGGCGGTCGGCGGCTCGAAGTTCGGTCTCGATCGCGGCGCGGACGCGGGGTTCGACGGCGCCGAGGTCGGGGGTGGGGAGGTCGGCGGCGTGTGTGGCGGTAGCGAAGAGGAGTGTCGCTACGGCGGTACTGAACAACCGGATGCGGGCGAGACGCCCGCGTTCCCAGGGCAGAGTGCGGGCGAGACGCCCGCGTTCCCAGGTATGGACAGCGGGGATCACCGGCCCGCCCCGCGAGCGAGGACGACTTCACTGCCGCTCGAAGCGCCGTCGAACTGCTCGACGGCGCCGCCGGGCCAGGTCACCTCGAAGCGCTCGACACCGGTGGCGTCGCCGAGGCCGATGTGAACAGGCGCTTCGCCGCCGGTCAGATAACCGCCCAGCGGCAACACGCGGCGCCGAACCGGCCGGCCAGAGGTCCACGCGACGACCGAGGCCCCGAGGGCAGTACGCCGCAGGTCGGGATCGACGACCCGCAGACTCACCCAGCCGGCCGGGCCAGCGGTCGACTCGTTCCGGTAGATGCGCGCCGGCCCCTCCAGGTTGCTGACCAGGAGGTCCAGGTCGCCGTCGCCCTCCAGGTCGAAGGGCACCAGAGCCCGGCTCACGTTCAGCGCCGCGCCGAAGTCGCCCGAGGCGGCGCTGACGTCGGCGAAGGCGCCCGCGCCGTCCCCCAGCATCAGCAGGTTCGGCTCCGCGTAGCCGCGCCAGAACCAGTCGTCGCGGTCCGAGAGCGCGGCCGGACGCCGCTTGACCGCGCCGTTGACCACGGCGAGGTCGAGGTCGCCGTCGTTGTCGGCGTCGAAGAACGCGGCGCCGAAGCCCGTGTACGGTGTGCTCGGCGCGGCCAGACCCGCCTCGGCCGCCAGGTCGTCGAAACCGTCGGAGGCGCCCGGCGCGCCGCCGAGGTTCACGTACAGAGTGTTCGTCTCCTCGATCAGGTGGCTCAGGAACAGGTCGAGGTCCAGGTCGCCGTCGATGTCACCCAGTGCTACGCCCATCCCCGCCTCGCCGACACCGAACCGATTGTAGGCCGCTCCGAGCAGCACCGCGTCGTCCTCGAGGCGGCCGTCGCCCCGGTTGATCCAGAGCTGGTTCGGGTCGGCATCGTTGGCGACGTACACCTCGGGCCGGCCGTCGTCATCGAAGTCGGCGGCCGCTACGCCCAGGCCGGCGTCCGCGATCAGCGACACACCGGCATTCCTGCTGCGGTCGACGAAGCGCCGCCCCCCCTCGTTGACGTAGAACACATCCGCCTCGCCCTCGAACTGCTGCGGGCCGCAGTAGTCGACCCGCCCGCCCTGGACCTGGCACTCGCGGGCCTCGTTCCACCGGACGTAGCGAGCCACGTACAGGTCGAGCCAGCCGTCGAGGTCGGCGTCGAAGAACACGGCGGAGGTGGACCACTCAGGCGTCGCCAGGCCCAGCGCCGCCGTCGCGTCGACGAAGCGGCCGCCGCCCTCGTTCCGGTAGAGAACATCGGCGCCGAAGTTGGTCACGTAGAGGTCGAGGTCGCCGTCGTTGTCGATGTCACCCACGGCGGCGCCCATGCCGTAGCCGGGGTTGTCGAGCCCGGATCCCGCGGTCCCGTCGACGAAGCGGCCACGCGGACGCTGCAGGTACAGCCGGTTGCGCCCCGCCTCGCCGGCGACCGCGCTGCCGGCGTTCGGGAAGTAGAGGTCGAGCAGACCGTCGCCGTCGGCATCGAAGACCGCGACGCCGCCGCCCATGATCGCCGGCATCGGGTACGACCCCGCCGAACCCGTGGCGTGGACGAAGTCGAGTCCGGTCTCGGCGGTCACGTCGACGAAGCGGATGCCGGCCGGCGTCGCCGCATCCTGCGGCGTGGATGGAGTCTCGCGTGTGACGGAGACCGGATCCTCCTTCGCCTGGGTGCAGCTCCAGACCGCCAACAGGCTGGCGCCGAGGACGAGAGGCCCTTTCCACGCAGCCGTGGAGATCATCAGTTGACCCCGACGGCCGTCTCGGCGCCCAGCCGGCGGCGCCGGCGGGCGTAGCGCTGGATCATCCCGAGCATCGTGGCTTCGTCGTGGATGCCGCACAGCGGGAAAGCGTCGAACATCAGCGTCGGCGCCCCCTCGACACCGACGGCTACCGCGCTGCGCGTCGCGGCGGCCAGCCGGCGGCCGGCGGCCAGGTCGTCGATCGAGGCAACGCCGTGCCTGCCGAAGTGGCCGCGGCGCTCGAAGTCGTGGAAGAGGTGCTGGACAGCGTCGGCCGGCCGGCTTGGCGCCGCGTCGACCTGCTCGTAGAACGCCGCGAACGCGGCCTGCCGCCACTCCCGCTCGACTGCCGGGTCGAGTCCACGGTCGATCGCGGCGTCAAGGGTCACCGCGACCTCGCCGGCCAGACGCGAGTCCGGCCAGCGAGCGGGCAGGTCGAGTTCGACATGAAGCGCCGCCGAGACCTCGATCAGACTGCGCCGCCGCTCGGGATCGAGCAGCCGCCCGCGCTGGAAGCGGCCGATCCCGGTCAGATCGATCGCCTTCCAGCGCAGCTCGATCCGTTCCTCCGCAAGCTCCCCGTCGATCCGCGCCAGCACCCGGTGAGCGACGTAGCTCAGGCTGGAAGCGAAGTCGTAGTAGACGAACACTTCGAGCGGCGCGTCGCTGGCGCACGGCCGTTCCTCGCCGCTCAACTCCCGTAACCCTCCGGGTTCTCGCTCTGCCAGCGCCAGGCATCGGCGCAGATGTCGTCGAGACCGCGTTCCGCCCTCCAGTTGAGCTCACGCTCGGCGAGCGCGGGATCCGCCCAGACCGCCGTCGCGTCACCCGCCCGCCGCGGCTCCAGGGCGCATGGCACTTCACGGCCGCTAGCCCGCCGCACGGCTTCGATCACCTCGAACACCGTGGCGCCGCGACCGGTGCCCAGGTTGTACTCGGCGCAGCCGGCAACGGCCGGCAAACGGTCCAGCGCCCGCAGATGCCCGGTCGCGACATCGACGACATGGAGGTAGTCGCGGATCGCCGTGCCGTCCCGGGTCGGGTAGTCCGTCCCGAAGACGCGAAGCTGCGGCAGCCTGCCGACGGCGACCTGCATCGCGCTGGGCAGCAGGTTCTCCGGCACGCCGCGCGGATCCTCACCGATGCGGCCGCTCGGATGGGCGCCGGCCGGGTTGAAGTAGCGCAGCGACAGGATGTGCCAGCCGTCCTCCGACGCCGCGAGATCGCGCAGCATCTGCTCGACGCAGAGCTTCGTGTGGCCGTACGGGTTCGACCCTGCAAGCGGTGCGTCCTCGGACAGCGGACATGCCTCCGGCGCCGGGTCGCCGTAGACCGTCGCCGACGACGAGAACACGAGCCGGCGCACGTCGTGCCGCCGCATCGCCCGCAACAGGCTGAGCGTGCCGCCCACATTCGTGCGGTAGTAGCCGAGTGGATCCGCGCAGGACTCCCCGACCGCCTTCTTCGCCGCGAAATGGATCACCGCCGAGCAGCCGCCATCGCCGAGAGCCTTCTCCAGCGCCGCGTCGTCCAGCACGTCCCCTTCGACGAACCGCAGCCCGCGCCCCGCGAGTTCCTCCACCCGCCGCAGCGCCTCGGGAGAACTGTTCGAGAGGTCGTCGATGACCGTCACGTCCCAGCCGGAGGCCAGCAGCTCGACACACGTGTGGCTGCCGATGAAACCGGCGCCGCCGGTGACCAGGACGCGCTCCGCCATGGACCGGAGTCTATTGGCGAGCGCCCGAAGAACTCATCGGCAGCGGTAAGGTACTGGACAACTTCTACGTACCGGCCCGGTACCCGAACGGGCACGCCGAGGGTGCGCCGTTCGAGCACTACGGTCCGATTCACCGATCCCCGGGCACCGGCACGGCCAGCGACACGTCCAGGTCGCCGCCGCTCAGGTCGACGTCCGACGAACCGACCAGGGTTTCGGCAGACACGTCGAATCCCGGGGGACGAATCTCCAACCGGTAGGGCACCGCGAAGAGCCCGTCGAGCACGAAGGATCCGTCCGCGGCGGTACGAGTGGACATCCGGCGCCTGGCCGCAACGGCTACCTCGACCAGATCCGTACTCAGCAATGGCACCGCGGCGATCCGCAGCCCGACAGCCGGCAGGCCGGTCTCCAAGTCCACGAGCCGGCCCCTTACCGCGGCGCTCCTCGCCTCCAGATTCACACGCGCCGTCTCGGTTGCCCGGACGGTCCGGCTCTTGCCCACCGCCGCAACAGCAATCTCGTCGCCGACCTTGAGACCGTCGACGACGAACTCACCCCGATGGTCTGTACGAACCGTCCAGGTCATTGCCTCGCGTTGGGCGCTCACGAAGACTCCCTCGTCGGCCAGCGGCCATCCGTCAAGAGTCACCGTGCCTTCGACCCGTCCCTGACGGTCCGCAAACGAGATGTCGACCTCCGTCACGCCGCCCGGTGAAAGCTGAAGCGGCGCACGGCGCGACCGGTCAGCCACCGTGGCGATGGCGACGACAGTGGCGTCCTCCCACTCCCCGATCTGCGCTTCGAACACCGGCTCGGCCTCCGTCCCGCCGGCAGGGCGTCTCATGCCGATCCCCATTGTTCCCCCCTGCGCGAAGGAAGCCTGAACCGATACTCCGACCTCAGCGATCTCGGCGGGATTCAGGCCCAGAACCCGGACCCTGAGCAGCCGGGGCTCCGGCACCGTCAGCTCCACATAGGGCTCGTCACCCGCGACGGCCGACACTTCGACTTCCGGTCCCTGCGCGTTGTCCCTGCGCGCCATCAACGTGTAAACGCCGGGTTCGATCTGAAACTCGAAGTCGCCCTCCGGCCCGGTTCGGTGCTCGCCCCTGCCACCGTAGAAGAACCTCAAGCCGGCCCCACGCCACGCATGTATTGAGGCAGCCGGCACAGGCATTCCATCCGGCCCTGTCACCCGACCGCGCACGGTGATCGGCGTCACGTCGATCGTGATCTCACCGAGAGACAGGGTGACGTCGATGTCGGGCTCGGGGCTCAGGACGAGTTCGAGCGGGTTCGGCGGCACCTCGGCCAGGGAACGCTCGAGACGCTCGTAGCCGCCGGCGCGCACAGTGAGAACGCCCGCGCCCGCGGGAAAGCCGCTCAGGACGAAGTCGCCGTTGCGATCGGATTCAGTCCCAGCATCGCCGTCCGGAACCGTCTGGTCGAAGCGGATGCGCGCGCCTTCGATTCCTTCGCCGGTCACTTGGTCCGTTACCCGTCCGCTCAACTCCATCGCCTTCCGAAGCCGAACTTCGACTTCGTCGGCGTCCAGGGAGGCATCCACCGCCACCCGCTGCAAGCGGGCGTTCACGAAGCCTGGCGCCCGAACCGACAGGGAAACGGCGTGGCCGGGCGCCAACCCTGCGACGCGGAAGCGGCCACCCGTGTCCACGCCCACGTCGGCGATCCTCTCGCTTCCCACGCCCATCGTGAATCTGGATGCCGTGCCGAGGTCGACCGTGGCGCCGGCCACCGGCGCCCCGTCCTCGTCGACCACACGGCCCCGCAGGACAATCTCAGACTCCAGGGCCACGTCGCCGAGCCCCCGATCGCCGCGCATGCCCGCGACCGACTCGGGAAGCTCTCGCCACACAGTGCCGTGGCCGGGGGCCGCCGCGAAGAGTCGGACATTCTCCTCGTCGACCGGGTCGAGGCGGAAGGCACCGTGCTCACCCGTACTCACCACCTGAAGCACGCCCGGGGCGCGGAGGTTCCACAGCGTGACGTCTCCGATGTAGTCGTCCACAACCCGCGCCTGCGCCAGCCCAACCGTGCCGCGAACGCCACCGCCCCGGGCAGAGACGAGCCGACCGACGATCGCCGGCGCCGGCGGCATCTCCACAACGATCCGTTCCGGCGCCGCCCCGCTCAACACATCGCCCAGGTCCGTGTGCGTTTCGCGGTAGCCCGGCGCCCTGGCCACGAGCCGCCGCCCGCCCAGGGGCGCCGTAACCTCGACCAGAAAACGCCCGGCGCCGTCGGACACTCCGAACGGACCAGGGCCGAACCCGGCGATCGAGACCTCGGCGCCTCCGACCGCGTCGCCCGCAAGATCCGTCGTCACACCTTCGAGCCGCCGCGGCCGCTCGAGCGAGAGCTCGACGGGCCGTGCCGACCAACTGACCGCGAGCCGGGCAAAGCCCTCTGCCGAAACCGTCGTCATCGCAACCCCGGGCACGGCGCCGAGCAGGAACCCGGCAGTCTGTGGCGTACCCCGACCGAGAGCGAGAAGCGCATTCGACGAGGTCCAGTGCGCGACCAACACAGGCGGCAGGTCGCCTGCCCCCGCCTCGACACCTTCCACCCGGACCCTCACCGGAGTCGGCGCGGCCGCAGCCAGTTCGGCCGCGCCGCCAGCCAGTTCGACCGCATCCAGGCTGCCGTCCGGGCCCAGCACCGTGTAGGCGCCCGCCGGCGCGGTGTACCGCCCCCGCTCATCGGTCACGCCCTCCGGCCAGCCGTCGGCACGCACCAGGACCGCGGCCGCGAGCGGCGAGCCGTTCCGCCTCAATACACCCTCGACGCTCGGAGCCACCGTTCTCTCGAGCTCCACCGCGACGACAGCGCCGGACACGCATTCAACGGGCGCCGGCTCATACCCCGGTGCGCCCACCACAAGCCTCTCGTAGCTCCGCGTGACCCCGGACTCGGAGCGCATCCTCCGCTCAGCCTCGAACTCGTAACGGCTCGCCTTCCCCTCCTCAAGCCGGCGCAGCGGTGGCCACGTGTTCCAGGATCTCGAGAAACGGAGATCGCGCAGGCTCCGACCCGCCACGACCCAGGCGCTTCCCGGCGTCACCAGTTTCAACGTGCAGGAGGCAATCCTGGCGGACTCAATTGGCGGCAGCAGCATGTCCGTCTCCGGACCGACCAGCAGAAGTGCCGCACCTCGACCGACGCCGAGGCGACGCCGGCCGCGAGCGACGCCGCCACCAGTCCCGTCGCGGCAGCCACGGAACACCCGCCGTTCAAGACGCGATACCGCATGAGTCCTCCCCTCCGGAGAAGACCACGAATCTACCGGACGACTCGTCCCGGAAGCGCCGCGGCCGGCGCCGCCACCTCCGCCGCACCTCCCCCGGCGGTGCTACGATCGCGCGCCGGATTCTGGGAGGAAACCAAGCCATGCAGACACCCGTTCGAGTCGCCGTCACCGGAGCCGCCGGTCAGATCGGCTATTCCCTGATCTTCCGTATCGCCGCCGGCGAGATGCTCGGGCCGAACCAGCCGGTGAGCCTGCAGCTTCTGGAGATTCCGCCGGCGATGGACGCCCTCGCGGGCGTGGTCATGGAGCTCCGCGATTCCGCCTATCCGCTCCTGCACGACATCGTGCCCAGTTCAGACGCTAACGAGGCCTTCGACGGCGTGGACTTGGCGATGCTGGTCGGCGCGCGGCCGCGCGGACCGGGCATGGAGCGCAAGGATCTGCTGCAGGCGAACGCCCAGATCTTCTCGGTTCAGGGCAAGGCGCTCGACCAGGGCGCGAGCCGCGACGTGCGGGTGGTCGTCGTCGGCAATCCCGCCAACACGAACGCTCTGATCGCGGCCAGCAACGCGCCGAGTCTCGACCGGCGGCAGTTCACGGCGATGACCCGGCTCGACCACAACCGCGCCATCAGCCAGCTCGCCGGGAAGACCGGCGCCCACACCACCCAGGTCCGCCGGATGACGATCTGGGGCAACCACTCGGCGACCCAGTACCCGGACCTCACGCACGCCCTCGCCTTTGGCCGGCCGGCGCCCGAACTGGTCGACGAAGCCTGGACCCGCGGGGAGTTCATTCCCACCGTGCAGCAGCGCGGCGCGGCGATCATCAAGGCCCGCGGCGCCTCCTCGGCGGCCTCCGCCGCCGCCGCGGCGATCGACCACATCCGCACCTGGGTGCAGGGCACCGCCGACGGCGACTGGGTGAGCATGGCGATCCCCGCCGACGGCAGCTACGGCGCCAGGGAAGGCGTGGTCTACTCCTTCCCGGTCACCACGAGCGGCGGCGACTACGAGATCGTCCAGGGCCTGGACATCGACGAGTTCAGCCGAGGCCGCATGCAGGCGACCCAGGACGAGTTGTTCGAAGAGCGCGCCGGCGTCGAAGAACTCCTTCCGTAGGGGACTGCCCGGGGTGCGGCGCTATGCTGACGCCCGCGTCCCCTCTCAAACCGCACAACACTGAGGACACGATGGACCAGACACTCCACGACCGTCTGAATGCACACCTCCAGCTCGAGTTCGAGGCCGCCCACCGCTACCTGTCCATGGCGCTCTGGCTCGAGCGCATGGACCTGCCCGGCTTCAGCGCCTGGCTGCGCGGTCAGTCAGCCGACGAACTCGGTCACGCCCACCGCATCATCGACCACCTCGCCGACCGCGACCTGCTGGTCAGGATCCCCGCGATTCCGGCCCAGCCGACGGAATGGGAGTCTCCCGAGGCCGCGGTCGCCGCGATTCTCGAGAGCGAACAGACCGTCACCCGTGCGATCGAGGATCTCTACGATCTCTCGGAGAGCCTCCACGACCGCGCCGCGTCGATCATGCTCCAGTGGTTCATCACCGAGCAGGTCGAAGAGGAGAACATCGCCCGCACCCTGCTCGGCAGGGTCCGGCTGATCAAGGGCGACGGCGTCGGCATGCTGATGATTGATCAGGAACTGGCAAAGGGCACCGTGCCCGGCGCCATGGCCGAACCCGGCGCGAGCGGCGCCGAATGACACCAGGAGCGGAATGACGTCAACAGACCAGGATCGCCAGACCCCAGCCCCGCAGGCGCCCAGCCGGCGGTACTCCAACTACGTCCTGGGCGTCCTCGTCCTGGTCTACGTCTTCAATTTCATCGACCGTCAGATCCTCTCCATCCTGGCGGAGGACATCCGCGCCGATCTGGGGATCGACGACGCTCAGCTCGGCTTCCTCTACGGCACCGCGTTCGCCGTCTTCTACGCCATCTTCGGCATTCCGATCGGCCGTCTGGCCGACATGTGGACCCGCAAGAACCTGATCTCGATCGGCTTGGGCGCCTGGAGCCTGATGACGGCGCTGTCCGGCACCGCGCGCGGATTCACGTCACTCGCCGCCTACCGGATCGGCGTCGGCATCGGCGAATCGAGCGCCGGCCCAGCGGCGTTCTCCATGCTAGGGGACTACTACCCGCCGCGGCTGCGCGCCACGGTAACTGCCATCTACTCGAGCGGGGTCTACATCGGCTCCGGGATCGGCATCCTGATCGGCGGCCAGATCGTCGACCGGTGGAACGCCGCGTACGGCGACGGCGGGGCGCCGTTCGGCCTTGTCGGCTGGCAGGTCGCCTTCTTCGCCGTCGGCCTTCCCGGACTCCTCATGGCGATCTGGGTGTGGACCCTGCGGGAGCCCATACGGGGCCAGAGCGAGGGCATCATCACTCCCCCGCATCCCGAACCGTTCAAGGAACTGGGCCGGGAGACAGCCGCCATTCTCCCGCCGCTGACCGTGTTCTCGCTGTACCGCAACGGCGGCCACCGCGCGGTCGGTTCGAATCTGCTGATCGCGCTCGGGTGCGCCGGCAGCTCCTTCCTCCTGATCCAGATCTTCGGCAGGCCGGCGCAGTGGATCGCACTCGCGATCGGCGCCTACGCCTTCCTCTCCTGGGTGCAGGGACTCCGAGTGAGGGACCGGCCGACTTTCGAACTGATCTACGGCACCCGATCGATGATCTACGGCATGATCGGCTTCGGCTGGATCGCGTTCGTCGGCTACGGCGCAGGCTTCTGGGCGCCGACGTTCTTCCGGCGAGTTCACGAGCAGAGCGCCGGTCAGGCCGGACTGGTCCTCGGTCTCACTGCCGCGGTCGCAGGCTGGCTTGGCGTGGCCGGCGGCGGCTACTTCTCCGACTGGCTGAAACGAAGAAGGGCGAACGCCCGCCCACTTTTCGGCGCCTTCGCCGCTCTGGCGTCGATACCGCTCGGCGCAGCCTTCCTGCTCGCCGACAACGTGGCCACAGCCTACGTCTTCAACTTCCTCTTCACGATCACCTCGGCGTGCTGGATCGGTTCCGCCGTTGCGATGGCCAACGACCTCGTGCTGCCCAGGATGCGTGGGACGGCCTCCGCGTTCTACATCCTCACGATGACCTTCGTCGGCCTCGCCCTGGGGCCGTTCCTGATGGGCTGGATGAGCGGCACGTTCGAGGCCGGCGGCGCCGACTCCGGCCGTTCCCTGCAGCTCGCCATGCTGATCGGTCTCGGCGCCTACCTCATCGGCACGGTGTTCTTCTGGCTTGCCGGTCGCACCGTGGCCAAGGACGAGGAGAGCCGGATCGAACGCGCCCAGGCTGCCGGCGAAGTCGTCGCAGCGGCCTAGCGCGCCAGAACTACCGGAGGCCGGCGCACCCAGAGTTCTGCCGCGCAAGCTGCTAGGGCCGGCAGCGCTCCTGAAACGCCTCGCCGTCCGTGATCGCGGGCGCCGGCAGGCCAAGCTCGTTCCGGTACTCCTTGACCGCACCCGTCTTCGTGTCCGTCACCGCGATCCGGTAGCCGAGATCCGTCGTCGAGGCGCCGAAGACCCAGACGTTGCCGTTCACAGCGCAGCCGTCAAGCACCTTGATCAGCACCTCCCAGTTGTCCGGGGCGAAGAACCAGAACAGCGCCGAATCATCCGTTCCTTCCCGAACCACGCGACCGGCGTCACTCTCGCCGTCCGCCTTCCACCACTCCACGGTCACTGAGTAGCGCGAATCCTGCAGGCACCGCGTCTCCCCGTCCGCCTCGCACGTCCCGGCGGGGTCGCTCGCCTCAACCAGGAACCTCCGTGACGCGGTCGACTCCCGTTCGCCGTCCGTCACCGTCAACGTCACCAGATAGAACCCGGGCTCCGACCAGGCGCGGTCGATCCTCCGGTTCCGCGACCCCTCCCCGTCGCCGAAGTCCCAGCGCCGTGACCGGGCTTTGCCCGAACTCGTGTCATCGAACGTCACCGCTACGCCTGTAAGCGCCCTGCAAAGGTCCTCGTTGCAGTTCGCGCTCAGGGAGAAGGCAGCCTTCGGCGGGCCGCTCGGAGGAGGCGGTTGCGTGCCGCCGCCCTCGCCGTCCCCACCGTCGTCCTCGTCCTCATCGTCGCCGGCAGGAGGCGGCGGACCCCCGCCGCCACCGCCGCCGCCCGAAGGAGGCGGCGGACCGCCGCCACCACCCGGATCGGGCGGTGGAGCAGTGCAGGGGGCGCCGTTGCCACCCGAACCTGTCGTCGTCCGATTCGTCACCGGCGTCCCGTCCTCCAACGCGGGGTTGCCGACAAGATCACGAAGGGGACTCGCACCGGGGGTGTAGCGCACCGAAACCTGTTCGCCCAGACCCACCGCCGCGGCAAGCGTCAAGGTCGCGGTGCTTCCGCTGATACTGATCGCGGCAACGGAAAAGCACCGCGACCCACCCGCGGTCCAAACCGTAAAGCCGTCCGGGTCCGGGCCGGTCGGGGCCAGGTCTTCGGAGAAGGCCACAGTCAGAGTGGCGCCGTCGACGGAGGCTCCACCACCCCGAAGGTAGGGCCTGATCCCATCCACCTTGTGCCCCGGCTGGGTGGCCAGCTCCGGGTGCGGGACGTTGACAGCCCGGTTCGTGCCGTCCTCGATCACACCGCCGTTGAGCGCGATCACCCCCTCCTCGACGCTCAGACCATCTTCGTCTTCATGGCCCACCGGTGGCGCCTCGCGGCCGAGCAGGCGGAGGATCGCCACGAAGAATGCCTCCGCGCCTGCGACGACCGTGTAGCTGAAGGTCAGCGCCGAAGAACCCGAGCCGCCGGCATAGACGGCTTCACGGGGACGAGAGCCCACCACCAGCAGGATCGATGGCGCGCCGTTCGTCGTGTCCACGGTCACGTCCCGGTCGAACGTCAGAATCGCGTCGATCGCATCGCCGCCGGCATAGGTGTCGTCCGCGCCCGGCGCCGAACCGATCGCCACCGTCCGGACATTCGCGGCGTCCGGGTCAATAACCGGAGGAGGAGGCGGTGGCGTGTTGTTCTCCACGTAGGAAGATCTCACCTCCGGCGCCTCGTTGCCGAGGAGATCCCGAATTGGCGTCGTGCCGGGTGCGTAGCTGAGCCATACCCTGTCGCCCTCTTCGACCGGCGTGTCGAGCGTCAACGTGACGGCAGTTCCTGTCACGTTGACATGGGTCACGACTCGAAAATCATGCACCCGTCCACTGTCTAGCGAGAGGTCCGCCGGGATCGACGACTCGTCGAGCGCCTCGATAAAGGTGACGGTCAGCATGTCGCCGTTGAGTTGCGAGCGGCCACGCATCGTCGGACCGACCCCGTCCACCTTGTGACCGGACTGAACCGGAAGCTCCGCATGGGCAAGATCCGCATTCTTGTTCGTCGCGTTCCGGATCGTGGCGCCGTTCAACGCGATCCGGCCCGCCTCGATGCTCAGGCCGTCGACATCCTCGTCACCCACCGCCAATCCACGGTTCGAGTGGTGGTTCAAGAAGATCGCTGCAAGAGGCGGGTAACCCTCCGCCACGGTGTACCGGAAGGTCAGCATCGCGGTGCCTGAACCCTCCTCGTAGACGGCCCGCCGGGCCAGATGGCCAACCATCAAGCGGAGCGACGGTTCACCGTTGGTCGTGTTGACCGTCACGCTGTCGTCGAACGTCACGGTCACATCCACGTCGTCGCCGCCAGCGTAGATACCGTCCGGCCCCGACGTAGAACCGAGGGCAATCCCGGTGACACTCGGCCCTATCGGATCGGAGGCCGGGTCCTGCGCCGCCGGCGTTTCGTTCGTGACGGTTGTGCCGTAAAGCAAGATCGCCGGGTTGCCCGCCGAGTCCTTCAGCAACGTCGTGTGGGCCGCGGCGATCGACACGTCGTCGCCATGGTCCACGGCGGTGTCGAGCGTCAGGCTCACCGTCTCCCCTGTGACCGACACGTCGGACACTGTGCGCGCATCGCCTCCGACCGTCACCGTGAAGACGCTTGCAGTCGGCGACACGGAGGAGTCGAACTCTTCGCGATAAACCAGCGTCAAGGTAGCGCCGTTCACCACCGGGTCGAGCTGCAGCCCCGGACCGACGGTGTCCACCTTGTGATCCGACTGCGCGGTCAGCCCCGAATGGGCGAGATCGGCCTCGTCGTTGACCGAATTCTTGATCGTGCCTCCGTTCAACTCGATGGCGCCGGACTCGACGCTCACGCCGTCCTCGTCCTCCTCGCCTGCCACCACGGTCCCGCCGAGGCCGATGAGAACGTTCACTGCATCCGGTGGATGGGAGTTGGACCCCAACCGGTACTCGAACACCAGTTTCGCGGTTCCGGAACCCCGGTCATACGTCGCCAAGCGCGTCTCATCGCCCACCGTCAAGGCGATCGACGGTGTGCCGTCGTCGACGTTCACCGTCACGGTTTCATCGAACGTGACCGCCACTTCGATCACGTCGACGCGGGCGTAGTAGCCGTCCGACCCTGGAACCGAGGAGATCTCGATACCGTTGACGCTTGCCGCTCGAGGGACTGTCTGGCGCGCCGGGCGCCCACCGTGAACTTGGCCGGACTGAGCGACTGCCTGTCCGGGCACGAGGCAAATCGCCAGAGCGGCGAGCACAGCGAGACCCAGCATTCGCCCTCCGGTTTGCTTGCTGCGCTCCCGCATCGGATAGACACTCCAGACAAAACACCGTAGCACGCACCTGCGAGCCGCTTTGCACCCGCTACCGGTTCGGGCCGCGCTCCATCGGCGCCGAGCGCCAGCGCTCGAGTCCGATCCGCGGCAGCACAGTGGGGGTTGACGCAGCTCATAGGCCAGCGGCCATGCATCGCAAGACGGTTCAGTTCGGGCGGCAGCCCTGCTCAAACGCGCTCACGTCGGTGATCGCGGGCGCCGGCAGACCCGGCTCGTTGCGGTACTCCTTCACCGTCCCCGTCACCGTGTCGGTGACCCGGATCACGTAGCCCAGGTCGGTCGTCGACGCGCCGTACACCCAGACATGGCCGTTGAGCGCGCAACCGTCGAGGACCTTGATCAGCACTTCCCAGTTGTTCCGGTCGAAGAAGGTGAACAGCCCCGAGTCGTTCGTCCCCGCGTGGACCACGCTGCCCCTGCCGCTGCCGGCGGCGGTCCGCCAGTCGACGGTGACGGCGTAGCGCGAGTCCTGCAGGCAACGCCTCTCGGCGCTCGACTCGCACGTCCCGGCGGGATCGCCCGCCTCGACCAGAAAGACCTCGGACGCGATCGACTCGATCGTGCCGTCGCTCACGGTCAGGGCGACCTCGTAGAAGCCGGGCGAGGACCAGACATGGTCGATCCGCCGGTTGCGCGACCCCGTCCCGTCACCGAAGTCCCAGCGCCGGGACTGGACGCGGCCGGTGCTCGTGTCCTCGAACGTCACCGGCAGCCCCGTGCGCGCACGGCAGAGGTCCTCGGCGCACTCCGCGGTCAGCGTGAAGTCGGCCTTGGGCGGTCCACCTGGCGCGGGCGGCGGGGGAGGCTGGACTCCACCACCGTCGTCGTCGTCGCCCGGCGGTGGGTCGCCGTCGCCGCCTGGCGGTGGGCCGCCGCCGCCACCCGGCGGTGGGCCGCCGCCGCCACCCGGCGGTGGGTCGTCGCCGCCACCCGGCGGTGGGTCGCCGCCGCCACCCGGCGGTGGGTCGCCGCCGCCACCGACGCCCCTATCGCCATCCGTGTCCAGAATCGAGATGGTCGTCTCGCCGCCGCCGCTCACGCCCGCCGGCAACCTCCCAAACCGAAGCACCAGCGCCTCGTCGTCATCGTCCTCCCTGTCCTCCGTCGCGACGAACAGGAACTCCCGGGTCTTCACGCCCGGCCCGAAGGTCACGTTCCATGGCACACCCGAGTAGTCCCACGCCGTCACGCCGCCGTGGCGGGTGCGTTCCAGGTGGACAGGCTCAACCACCCGCTCAGGGTCGCGGTTCAGGCGCACGACCACGGCCACCGTGCCGCCCTCCCTCACTTCGTAGTTCGCTGAACCGAACGACAGCTCGACTTTCGGGTCGTCGTCGTCGCGAATCGTCCCCGTCACCTGGAGCGTCGAGCCGCCTCCGACCAGCGACGCGTGCCGCGGATTGCGAAGCGTCAACTGGAAGGTCTCCGCCTCTTCCTCGTCCTCCCTGTCGTCCGCAACGGCCACAACGATCTGCCGGGCAGTGGTCGATCCAACCGGGAACGTCAACGTGCCGCTCGCCGCCGTGTAGTCCGAGCCGGCTCGGGCGCCGGCGGACCCGGAACCATCGGAGGTGGCGTAGTCCACCGTGACTTCCGAGCTGCTCGCCTTGCTCAGCGTCACCCGGAACACAACCGTGCCGTCATTCTCGGACCCCTCGGCCGCTTCGACCGCCAGGGTCGATGCGTCGGCCTCCACGATCGTCACTTCGACCGAAGACGCCGGCGCCGAGCCGTAGTCGCTGCCGCTCACCTGATGGCTGATGGTGACCGGGGCGTCGCCCACCATGTCCGGGTCCCTCGCCGCCGCCACGAGCACCGTCTTCGGAGAACTCCAGTCTCCCGTCGTGAACGTCAGCTCCGTCGGATCGACCGACACGTCCGTGTTCTCCGGCACGGTCGGCGTGACCGTCACCGGACCGGTCGGCTCGGAGTCCAGCGCCACCGTGTAGCTCCCGGTCGCCCCCTCGACGACCGTCAACGCGTCGCGCGAGATCGTCAGGCCGCGCCTCGCCTTCACCGATACGCGGAACGTCTGCGTCGCCTCTTCGTTCAAACCGGCGACATCCACCGCCGTGACGGCAATCGTGGCCGTGCCGGGCCCCACCGGAGTCAGTGTCAGCAGCGAACCCGAAACGGCGACGCTCGCCGTCCACGGCGCCGACGACGACGCGCCGTAGGTCAGAGCGTCGCCGTCCGGATCCTGGAACGCGTTCGACACCTCCAACGCCTCACTCCCGTCGCCGACCTGAAGGTCCGGCCCCATCAGCCTACCGACCCCCTGCGGCGGCCGGTTCACCACCTCCACGTCGAAGGTCTGCGACCCCGACGCGTTCGACCCGGCCACGTCCGTCGCCGCCACCGTGATCCTCGCCCTGCCCGAGGCCACCGGCGTCACCGTGACCGTCGAACCCGACGCCGCCACGGTTGCCACCGGCGCGTTCGAAGACGTTGCCGAGTACGTCATTTCATCTCCGTCCGGATCCCGGAACGCGCCGGACACGGTCACCTCCTCATCGCCGCCTCCCGACATCAGCCTCAGCGCAGCCAACGTCCCCACCGCCAGCGGCGGACCGTTCTCCACCGTCGCCTCGAACGTCTGCGTCGCCGACATGTTCGCCCCGTCCACGTCCGTCGCCGTCACCGTGATCGTCGCCGTACCGATCGCCACCCCCGTGACGATTACGATCGAATCGAAAACCGACGCCTCAGCAACGGACGTGTCGGAAGACGACGCCTCGTATGTGAGATCGTCGCCTTCAGGGTCCCAGAAGAAGCCCGATACGTTCTGCGTACCTCTCGTGCCTGACCGCGTAGTCAAACCGGGCAGCGAACCGACCGCCAGCGGAGGACGGCTCGCGACGACTGCGTCGAACATCTGCCGGGTTCGCGTGTTGGAACCGCCGACATCCGTCGCCGCGACGGTGATCGTCGCCGTGCCGCCCACCATGGCCGTGACCGTCACCGTCGAACCCGAAACCGCCACCGTCGCAACGGACGCATCGGAAGACGACGCCTCGTACGTCAGAGCGTCACCGTCGACATCCGAGAACGCGTCCGCGGCCTCGACGGACTGAGAGACGGGGGCTGTCGGGAAAGAGAGGTCGGCAATCGTCGCCGCCACATCAGGCGAACGGTTGGCGCCGACGGTCACGTCAAACGCCTGCGTCGCCGTCCTCCCCGCGGCGCTGACCTCCGATGCCGTCACCTGAATCGTCGATGTCCCCGCCGACACGGGAGCGACCGTGACCGTCGAACCCGCCGCCGTCACCGTTGCAATCGACTCGTCGGACGAGGTCGCCGAGTACGTTACGTCGTCGCCCTCCGGATCCCGGAACCCCACGGCCACGTCTACTGCCACGGCGCCCGCCACCTCGCCGTCCGCGAGCCGTATGGCCTTGTCGTCCAGCGTCCCGACGGCGTGCGGCCCAAAGTTCCGGCCCATGCCGTCCAGGACAGTGACGCCGGCGCCGACGGGGTCCAGCCAATCGGACAATCGGGTGCTCGCGGAATCTCTACCAGACCAGGCGCTTCCCAGCCTTCCGAACCAATGGGCCCCGCGATAGCTGCCGCCTCTCAGTTGTCCAACGACACGCCTGGTCTCGTCGAACAGCGGTGCACCCGACGATCCCCCTTCGGCAGTGCCCTCCTTCCAACTCGCGACTTTCAGGTATCCGCCGTCGGGGTCGGAGTTTCTCTGGGCCCACCGCGTCACACTCAAAGCGTCGTGTTCCAGGCTGATCGACTTGTAGTGCCCCCTGGGGTGATGGATCGTGGCGGCCGAGGTGGGAGGCGACGCGCCACGATTCCAACCCGCGAAATACACGTTGTACGCGATGTCCGGGGCGTCGTCCAACTCGAGAAGCACCGTGTCGGTATATTCCCATTCGGCCCGCAGAGTCGCTCCACTCTGGTTCTGCCCCCTCGATCCTTCGCCGCTTCCGCATTGGGGCCTTTCGTAGTTCCAGTACGCGACGACGGTTGAGGCCAGTGCCGGAGCATGGCCGCCGAAGCAGTGTCGGGCGGTCAGAAAGTACGGCTTGAAGTCCCTCGCGGTGTTGTTGAGCAAAGAACCCGTGCAAATGGATGTGCCGTCGATCGTTATATGGGCAACGCTACGGACCTGGGCGCGGTACGGGTCCGCCTGGGAACACGCGACGTCGATGTTGCGGCTCTCGTGGTTTCGCAACGGGTCTGTCGCCACCAGCTCGCGGAACCCCCGGTTGACCGAACCGAGTCGAAGCTCCAGGTCGCCCACCCGGTCCGCCGGCGCCGCCACCTCGATCACCGCGTCATCGCCCGAGACCAGGGGCGTCCAGAGCTCCCCGTGCGACTCGTTGTCCGCTTCCGTGTACGGGCCGACGACATCCTTGCCGTCGGGCGTGTGGACCCGGAGCCGACCGCCCGGAGGCATGCGGTAGCGCGTGAAACCCAGATTGATCGAAACCGCGCCCGCCGACCGCACGCGCAGCCGCCAAACGGCCGTCCGCCCATCGCTCGTCGCTTCCCACCGTCCATGGGTAGCCGGCGTCACCTCGACGGCGAACGGCACAGCAAACCGGTCCGGTTCGCCCGGACCGTCCACCGATCGGCTGGCGACCGCGTTGACTGGCGGCGTTTCGAGGATGGGCACCGCACCTAGCGGCGCCAGCCCTTCAAGGGCCGGCGCCGGGGCTCGAGTCTCGGCGCCGGGCTGGGCGTAGGCGGCCGTCGCGAGGAACAACGCCAGCGCCAACGGTGGACCGGCGCCCGAAGCACCAGATCGCCGGCGCCGGCGCCTGGGTCTGGGTCTGGGTCTGGGTCTGGGTTTCCGAGCCATTCCAGGTTCAGTTCGGGCGGCAGCCCTGCTCAAACGCGCTCACGTCGGTGACTGCGGACGCCGGCATGCCGGGTTCGTTCCGGTACTCCTTCACCGTCCCCGTCACCGTGTCGGTGACCCGGATCACGTAGCCCAGGTCGGTCGTCGAGGCGCCGAAGACCCAGACGTGCTCGTTCAGGGCGCAACCGTCGAGGACCTTGATCAGCACTTCCCAGTTGTTCCGGTCGAAGAAGGTGAACAGCCCCGAGTCGTTCGTCCCCGCGTGGACCACGCTGCCCCTGCCGCTGCCGGCGGCGGTCCGCCAGTCGACGGTGACGGCGTAGCGCGAGTCCTGCAGGCAACGCCTCTCGGCGCTCGACTCGCACGTCCCGGCGGGATCGCCCGCCTCGACCAGAAAGACCTCGGACGCGGTCGACTCGGTCGTGCCGTCGCTCACGGTCAGGGCGACCTCGTAGAAGCCGGGCTCGGCCCAGACACGGTCGATCCGCCCGTTACGCGACCCCGTCCCGTCACCGAAGTCCCAGCGCCGGGACTGGACGCGGCCGGTGCTCGTGTCCTCGAACGTCACCGGCAGCCCCGTGCGCGCATGGCAGAGGTCCCCGGCGCACTCCGCGGTCAGCGTGAAGTCGGCCTTGGGCGGTCCACCTGGCGCGGGCGGCGGGGGAGGCTGGACTCCGCCATCGTCGTCGTCGTCGCCCGGCGGTGGGTCGTCGCCGCCCGGCGGTGGGCCGCCGCCACCACCGCCGCTGCCGTCGTTGTCGGTGATCGCGATCGTGGTCTCGTCGCCGTCGCTCACCTGCGGCGGCAACGACACGAAGCTCAGCACAACCGCTTCGCCGTCATCGTCCGCAGTGTCGTCCGTCGCCGTCACCTGGAACTGCTGGCTCTTGACGCCGGGGCCGAACGCCACGCTCGATGGCACGCCCGAGTAGTCCGCGTCCGTGGCGCCGCCGTGACGGGTCTCCTCGAGGAAGATCTCCAGGTCGCGTTCGGGGTCCCGGTTCAGCCGGACCACCACATCCACCGCCCGACCCTCGGCGACCCCGTAGCTCGACGACCCGAACGACACCTCGACTTCCGGGTCGTCGTCGTCGCGAATCGTCCCCGTCACCTGCAGCATCGAGCCGCCGCCGGCCAGCTCCGCGTTCTGCGGGTTCCGCAGCGTCAACCGGAACGTCTCCGCCTCTTCCTCGTCCTCCGTGTCGTCCGTAACGGCCACGACGATTTGCCGAGCTGTGGTCAATCCAGCCGGGAACGTCAGCGTGCCGCTCGCCGCCGTGTAGTCCGAACCGGCTCGGGCGTCAGCGGACCCGGAACCACTGGAGGTCGCGTAGTCCACCGTGATCTCCGAGTTGCTCGGCCTGCTCAAGGTCACCTCGAAGATGATCGAGCTGCTCTCCGCGGCCTCGGCCGCCGTGACCGACAGCGTCGACGTGCCCGTCTCCACGATCGTCACCCGCAACGACGACGCCCCTACCGAACCGTAGTCGCTGCCGCTCACCTGGTGGGTGATCATGACCGCGGGGTCGGCACTCGAATCCAGGTCGTCCGCCGCCTCCACGACCACCGACTGCGGCGTCTGCCAATCCCCGATCGTGAACGTCAGCGCCGCGGGATCGACCGACACGTCCGTGTTCGCCGGCACAGTCGCCGTCACCGTCACCGGGCCGGTCGGCTCGGAGTCCAGCGCCACGGTGTAGGTCTCGGACGAGCCCTCGGTGACCGTCAGCGCGGCCGTCGACACGGTCACCCCGCGCCGCGCCTTCACCCGCACGTCGAACCGCTGGGACGCCTGCGTGTTCGAGCCGGTCACATCGGTCGCCGTCACCGTGATCGTCGCCGTCCCGTGGGCCAGCGGCGTCAACGTGACCCGTGAGCCCGAGAGCGCCGCACCCGCCACTCCCGGCGCCGACGACGAGGCGCCGTACGTCAGCGGGTCCCCGTCCGCGTCCTCGAAGGCGGCCGCGACCTCGACGACCTCGTTCCCGTCGCCGACCTGGAGCTCCGCGTCCGCGAGCGAATCGACCGGCAGCGGCGCCCGGTTCGGCACGACCACGTCGAAGGTCTGCGACGCCGAGGTGTTCGTCCCGTCCACGTCCGTCGCCGTCACCGTGATCGTCGCCGTGCCCGAGGACAACGGCGTCACCGTGACCGTCGAACCTGACGCCGCCACGGTCGCCACCGACGGGGTCGAAGACGTTGCCGAGTACGTGAGGTCATCTCCGTCGGGATCCATGAAGGCGCCGGACACGGTCACCGCGTGATCGCCGTCTTCGAACTCCAGCGTCAGCTCGGCCAGCGTCCCCACCGCCAGCGGAGGACTGTTCTCCACCGTCACATCGAACGTTTGCGTCGCCGACGTGTTCGACCCGTCCACGTCCGTCGCCGTCACCGTGATCGTCGCCGTGCCGGCCGCCAGCCCCGTGACGGTTACGATCGAGTCGGCAACCGACGCCTCAGCGACGGACGGGTCGGAAGACGCCGCCGCATATGCAAGCTCGTCGCCTTCAGGGTCCCGGAAGAGGGGCGAGATGTCGCGCGTTTCGCTCTCTCCTGGCCGCGTAGTCAAACCGGGCAGCGAACCGACCGCCAGCGGAGGACGGCTCGCGACAACTGCGTCGAACGTCTGCCGGGTTCGCGTGTTGGAACCGCCGACGTCCGTCGCCGCGACGGTGATCGTCGCCGTGCCGCCCACCATGGCCGTGACGGTCACCGTCGAACCCGAAACCGCCACCGTCGCAACGGACGGATCGGAAGACGACCCCTCGTACGTCAGAGCGTCACCCTCGACATCCGAAAACGCACTCGCCATCTCGACGGACTCGGAGACGGCGCCTATCGGGAACGAGAGGTCGTCAATCGTCGCCGCCACATCAGGCGAACGGTTGGCGCCAACGATCACGTCGAACGCCTGCGTCGACGCCTTCTCCGCGGCGCCGACCTGCGTGGCCGTCACCTGAATCTTCGCTGTCCCCGCCGACACGGGAGCGACCGTGACCGTCGAACCTGCCACCGTCGCCGTTGCAATCGACTCGTCGGACGAGGTCGCCGAGTAGGTGATGTCGTCGCCCTCCCGATCCCGGAACCCGGCCGCGGCGTCCACTGCCACGGCGCCCGCCACCGTGCCGTCCGCGAGCCGCATGGCCTTGTCGTCCAGCGTCCCGACGGCCTGCGGCGCAGCGTTCTGGTTCGTGCCGTCGAGGACAGTGACGCCGGTGCCGGCAGGGTCCAGCCAATCGGACAGTCGGCTGGTCGCGGAACCTCCACCAGACCAGCCGCTCGCGAACCTTCCATACCAATCGGCCCCGTCAAGGTTCGTGCAGCTTGCGAGGCCCCCGGCCAGTTGTCCAACGACACGCTTGTGCTCGTCGAACAGCGGTGCGCCCGACGATCCCGCTTCGGTAGTGCCCTCGTCCCATGTCCCGACTCTCAGGTAGTTCGCGTTGGAGTCGGAGGTATTCGAGTTGAACCTCGTCACCGTCAAGGCGTCGTTCTCCACGCTGAACGACTTCACATGACCCGCGGGGTGATGGATCGTGACGGCCGAGGCGGGGGGCGACGCGCCACGATTCCAACCCGCGAAATACACGTTGAACGCGGCGTCCGGCTCGTCGTCCAACTCGAAAAGCGCCATGTCGCCAAGTTCCCAGTCGGCCAGCAGACTCGCTCCAGTCTGGGTCTGGCCCGCCAGTCCTTCGCCGCTTCCGCATTGCGCTCTTTGGTAGTTCCAGTACACGACGACGGTTGCGGCCAGTGACCCAGGATCGCCGTTGTGGCAGTGCTCGGCGGTCAGAAAGTACGGCTTGAGGTCCCTCGCGGTGTTGTTGAGCAGAGAACCCGTGCAAGGGGATGTGCCGCCGACCGTTATCCTGGCAACGCTACGGACCTGATCGCGGTACCCGTCCGCTTGGGAACACGCGACGTCGATGTTGCAGCTCTCGTGGTCGCGAAACGGGTCTGTCGCCACCAGATCGCGGAACCCGCGGTTGACCGAACCGAGTCGAAGCTCCAGTTCGCCGGCCCGGCCCGCCGGCGCCGTCACCTCGATCACCGCGTCATCGCCCGGGACCACGGGCGTCCAAAGCTGCCCGTGCGACTTGTTGTCCGCTTCGGTGTACGGACCGACGACGTCCTCGCCGTCGGGCGTGTGGACCCGGAGCCGACCGCCCGGAGGCATGCGGTAGCGCGTGAAACCCAGATTGATCGAAACCGCGCCCGCCGACCGCACGCGCAGGCGCCAGACCGCCGTCCGCCCATCGCTCGTCGCTTCCCATAGTCCGTGGGTAGCCGGCGTCACCTCGACGGCGAACGGCTCTGCAAACCGGTACGGTTCGCCCGGACCGTCCACCGATCGGCTGGCGACCGCGTTGACTGGCGGCGTTTCGAGGATGGGCACCGCACCTAGCGGCGCCAGCCCCTCAAGGGCCGACGCCGGGGCTCGAGTCTCGGCGCCGGGCTGGGCGTAGGCGGCCGCTGCAAGGAGCCCTACGACCGCCGCCTTGCAGAACCACGCCAGCATCAACGGTGGACCGGCGCCCGAAGAACCAGGCCGCCGGCGCCTGGGTCTGGGTCTGGGTCTCCGAGCCATTCCAGTAAGACGAATCCCCTTTCAGGGAGTGCTCCCTTGCTGCCGAGGGGATGATTAGCCCATCACGCGAAGGCGCTGTTGTCCCCCTCAAGATCAAGGGAGTCGGCGCGGCGGAAGGCAAGAGACGGCGGCGACGCTTTCTCCGAGCTACCGGTTCGGGCCGCGCTCCATGGGCACCGGCTGCCAGCGTTCGAGGTCGACTCTGGGTAGCACGGTGGGATTGACGCAGCTCATCGGCCAGCGGCCGGAAAGCGCCAGGGAGACCTCTTGGCCGACGCGCCGCCTGGTCACAGGCCGCATGCGAGTCGTGGCGGAAGCGACGTGGGGCGTCAGGATCACGTTGTCCATCGCCAGCAGAGGATTGTCGTCAGCCGGCGGTTCCTGTTCCAGCACGTCGAGCGCCGCGGCAGCGATCTGACCGGACTCCAAGGCCTCGATCAGAGCCGCCTCGTCGACCGTCGGGCCGCGGCCGGCATTGATCAGCACCGCGGTCTTCTTCATCGCCGCGAACTGGGGGCCCGAGAGCATGTGCCGGGTCTCATGGTTGAGCGGTGGGTGCATCGACAGGTAGTCGGAACGTTCCAGCAGTTCGTCGAAGCCGACCGGCTCGACGCCTTCGCCGGTCATCTTCAGTTCGCTGACGTAGGGGTCGTGGGCGATCACGTGCATGCCGAACGGCTTGGCGCGGCGGGCGACCGCCCGCGCCACGTTGCCGAACGAGATCAGGCCGAGCGTCTGTCCCCACAGCCTCGGCACGTCGTTCAGCAGAGGCCGGCCCTGGAACCAGTCGCCGCGCCTGACCATGGAGTCCATTTCGCGCATCCGCCGCGCACCGGCGAGCAGCAGGGCCATCGTGTGGTCGGCGACCTCCTCGATGAACACGTCGGGCACGTTCGTGACCACGATGCCGGCGTCGGTCGCGGCCTCGACATCGACCATGTCGACCCCGACACTGCCGACACCGATGACGATGCACTCGTCCAGCCCCGCGATCACCGACCGGGAAATGCGAAAGCCCCACGACGTGATGACGGCAGCCGCATCGGAGGCCTCGGCCAGGAACTCCTCTTCCGTCTTCGCCTGGACCTCGACCAGCTCCGCCACCGGCAGCAGAGCCTCCAGCTCGAAGTGGTACCGCGTCTCGACCGACGCCGCCTTGGCGATGCCGGGCAGTTGGACGACGACCTTCTGCTTCTTCACGATCAAGCTTCCGGCGAGGCGAGTTCGCCCACCGCCCACTCGCGCAGTCCGTTGTAGTCGGCCTTGCCATTCGCCGCCCGTCCCACGCTGTCTCGCACCAGGACACGCTTGGGCGCCTTGTAGGACGCCAGCTCGCGCTTCACCCAACCGATCACATCCGGCTCGCTGAAGCGCTCCGGAGCGTCGAGTTCGACCACGGCCGTCACCGCCTGCCCGAACCGCTCGTCCGGCACGCCGACACAGACGGCGTCGCGCACCGAGGGGTGCGTCTTCAACACCTCCTCGACCTCCTCCGGGAAGATCTTCTCGCCGCCGCTGTTGATGCACACCGAGCCGCGGCCGTAGAGCTTGAGCGAGCCGTCCGCTTCGACCGTCGCGTAGTCGCCGGCCATCGAGTAGCGGACACCGTCGACCTCGACGAAGATCCCAGCCGTCTTCTCGGGATCCTTGTAGTAGCCGAGCGGGATGTGCCCGCCGACGGCAATTCGCCCCAACACCCCAGACCCCGGCTCAACCTTGTTGCCGTCGTCGTCCAGGACACAGGCGTTGTCGCCGAGCACGAAGGACGCGGTCTCGCTGGCCTCGCCGGCGGTCGAGTCCGAACGCCCCATGCCGATCGACTCCGACGACCCGAGGCTGTCCGTCAGCACCGTCTCCGCCGGGCAGTAGCGCAGGAGGCTGCGCTTGACCTCGGCGCTCCACATGGCGCCGGAGGAGACCACGACCTCGAGGCTCTTCAGATCGAAGCGTCCGGGCGCCGCCTCGAGCGCCTGGACCATCGGCCGGGCGAACGCGTCGCCGACGATCGCCATCGCGTTGATCCCCTCCCTGGTAGTCGCCTCGAGGGTCGCCACCGCGTCGAAGCGGCGGTTGGCGAGAGTAATCACGCAGCCGCCGTTCAGCATGCCGCCCAGCGCGGTGAGAAACCCCGTGCCGTGCATCAGCGGACAGGCCGGCAGCGAAACGCGCCGCATCAGAAGCTCGTCGAACTGGGGTTTCAGGCCCTCGACGCCGCCTGAGAGATCGAACGGGTCGAGGCGGCCGTCGTTGCTGATGTGCCAGAGATCGTCCAAGCGCCACATGACGCCCTTCGGCATGCCGGTCGTGCCGCCGGTATACAGCAGCCACAGATCGTCGCCGCTGCGCGGCCATGGGGCTTCGAAGGCCAGGGAGTCGCCTGCGGCCGGCGACCGCGCGGCGGCCTGCTCGTACGGAATCGCCCAATCCGGGCAGGGTCCGGAGCCGTCGTCGACCCAAAGCCAAGTGTGGATCGCCGGCGTCTTCGCCCGCAGAGTCTCGATCCGGGAGGCGAAGCAACCGTGGAAGATCACCGCCACCACATCCGCGTTGTCCCACAGATAGAGGAGTTCGCCCTCGACGTAGCGGTAGTTCGTGTTGACCGGCACCAGGGACGCCTTGAAGCAGGCGAGCACCGACTCCAGGTACTCGGGCACGTTGTAGAGGTACTGCGCCACCTTGTCCTGGCGCCTGACGCCGCGCTCGATCAGCGTCGCCGCCACGCCGTTCGCGCGCCGATGCATCTCGGCCTGCGAGTAGCGGCGGCTTGGCGCGCCGCCCAGGGGATCGATGAAGGCCTGCGCCGGGGCCTCCGGCTGGTGCTCAGCGATCGCTTCGAGAATGTCCGCGTGATGCCAGTCGCTCATGGGCGAAGGAATCTAGCACCCGTGCCCTTCAGCAGCCGAAACGACTTGCTCCTGTAGCCGACAACCACGTCAACGTCGCTTCGGCAGCCCCGCGTGGGGCCCTATCTGTCATCTCGCGTCTTCCTTCGCCCTGAGGCTCCCTCCAACCAGAGTCTCCCGAACCCAGAACCCCCGCAAAACTACGGGGCTCCTAGTGTAGGGTACCGACTCGCGGGCCCTTCCTACCAGCCTTGTCCCATGAGAGATGAGCCTGAAGGGAGGATGTCAATCCCACGAGAGATGAGCCTGAGCGTGTGTCGGGGATCATTGGAGGATGATCTTGCGACTCGATATCGAACGGCTTCGGACCCTGGACGAGGTCCGCGACTTCATGGCCGGCAGTTCGCCGGTCGACTTCCGTTTCGTGGAGCGCGCCGATGCGTACGGCTTCGTGCGGCGGGTTCTGGTGCGGACGCGGTATGTACGGTTGTCGAGGTCCGACAAGGGCCTGGTGCGGCGGTTCCTGGTCAAGGTGACGGGCTTCAGCCGGGCTCAGATCGCGCGGTTGATCTCTCAGTACCGGGCGACCGGGCGCATCGAGGATCGGCGCCGTGGTCCGAAGCGTCCCTTTCCCCGGCGCTACACGAAGGCGGACATCGGTCTGCTGGCGGAAGTAGACGAGACCCTGGGCGGCCTGTGCGGCGCGGTGACGCGGCGCCTGATGCAGCGTCAGTACGAGGTCTTCGGCGATGCTCGGTTCGAGCGTCTGGCGGGGCTCTCCAACAGCCACCTGTACCGCCTTCGGCAGTCTGTGACGTACCGGCGCCGGCGGCTGACGGTGGCGAAGACGCGGTCGACTCAGGTGCGCATCGGGGAGCGCCGCAAGCCTCATCCCGCCGGTCGCGCGGGCTTCCTGCGAGTGGATTCCGTCCATCAGGGCGACCTCGACGGGGAGAAGGGTCTGTACGAGATCAATCTGGTGGACGAGGTCACGCAGTACGAGTTCGTGGCCGCCGCAGAAGGCATTTCGGAGCGTTTTCTGGTCCCGGCCCTCGAAGGGTCGATCGAGGCTTTTCCCTTCGTCGTTCAGGGCTTCCACGCCGACAACGGCTCCGAGTACATCAACCACCGGGTCGCCGCGCTGCTGCGCAAGCTGCACGTCGAGGAATTCACGAAGTCCCGCCCGAGACGCTGCAACGACAACGCCCTGGTCGAAAGCAAGAATGCCTCGGTGGTCCGGCGCTACCTCGGCTACGACCACATTCCCCGGCATCACGCCGCCCTCGTCAACGGCTTCCTGCGCGACGTGCTCGCTCCCTTCCTCAACTACCACCGGCCCTGCCACTTCCCCGTCGAGAAGACGGACGCCAAGGGACGCATCCGCAAGACCTACCCCTTCGACAACGTCACCACGCCCTACCTCAAGCTGAAGTCGCTCGACGGCGCTGCCCTCAGCCTGCGGCCCGGCGTCACCTTCGAGCAGCTCGACCAGGAGGCCCTGGCCCGCGACGACCTCGCCGCGGCGAGCGCCGTCAACGAGGCGCTCGTCGCACTCTTCGCCCAAATCCGACGCCGAGATGCAACCGTCGCATGAGCAGCTCACCCATCTCCCTCACTACACTTGGCCGCGGCATCGCGGTCCCCGCGCTACCGTTGGTCCCTGGTGCTGACCTCCGCTTCGCTTCGATCAGCAACCGGAAAACCGCCCCGCCACGCTCGCCCCGCTCAACTCCCGAACAACCGCCGTTCAGGCTCATCTCCGTATGGGACTAGGCTCTACCCCCGCGCTCGTCTCAGCCCTGGCGCCGCTCGAACATGGCGTCGCTGAACGACGGGCAGGGTCCATGCAAACGGCTAACAACTCCGGCGAGTCGGAAGGAAAGCGACAATGCGCGCCCAAGAAACGAAAGAAAGAAGGCGAAACCGATCGAAGTCCAGCCTTGGGCGGCCAACCTGCCTAGCGACCCTGCCTGCGCTAGTGGCCTTGGCGGTTTCGGCCCCTCTCGCCGGGCAGCAGGGGCGGAATCTGTTGGCTTGGGAAGAACCGCTCCAGATCCGCGGCGAGCAGGTCTTCGTCTACGGGGCCGACGACATCTCGTTGGTCCATGCGACGGCGTCCGAACCCACACGGGTCGCTTCTGCCGCCACCACGGAGTACAAGTACGACGATGGGGAGACGAATACGTCCAGCGTTCTGCAGACGAGTGCTGGAGACGTTCACGAACAGGAGTTCGCTCAGCGTTTCCGGCTGACCGGGAGCGGCACTGCGAGCTACGTGGAGCTCTGCGTTGCCAGACGGCAAGATGTCGGCACCAGCAATCGATTGCCCTTCGAGTTCACCTTCTACAGAGACTCGGGGGGGCGCCCAGGAAGTGTGATCGGCGAGTACGGAGGCAGTGTGGCAAGCCCGGCCAGTGGCAGCGCTCGTTGCTTCAGGTTTGAGGGCGACATCGCCAGACAGCAGCTCAGCGGCGGCGACGCCTGGATTGGAGTTTCGTGGCAGTCCTCGACCGGGATGGCCATGATGGTGGATTCGAGCGCGGTGGGCAACACAAAGCTCAGTGTTCGGGCGCGGGTTACGTCGGGTTCGGATTGGATCGCGTGGTAGGACCATCCGACGGCCTCGGTCAGGGTCTTCCTGATCCGCCTGGGGGTGGACCACGGCGGAAGCACGCCCGACCCGGACCCGGACCCGGATCCGCCTCCAACCACCGGCTGCACTCCAACGACGACGGCGCTTCAGTTCGACGGCGGCTACGAAGTCAGCATGTGCTACCGCACGCCCGCGGGAGAAGAAGGTCAGGCCAAGTCCGGCGTCTGGGCCTCCGGCCAGTCCGGCATCCTGTGGTTCTTCGACCGGGGCAACGCAGAGGTTCTGGTGAAGGTGCTCGACGGCTGCGCCCACAACGGCCACCGCTGGGTCTTCGTGGCGCCGGTCACAACTGTGGAGTTCAACCTCTGGGTAACGGGTCCGACCGGCGACCGCTGGACCCATAGCAACCAGCAGAATGCGACGGCGGCAACCAAGAGCGATACGTCGGCATTCAAGTGCGCCGACGAGCCCGATGGAGGGTAGAAGCGTAGCGGCGGGTACTTGGGTGGAGACCCGCAGGTGAAACCGAAGGCGGGCCCTCCGCTGCTGGCGGAGGGAAACCGTGTCCTGTTGCGGTAGGACAACGCGGCTAGGACGGCGAACGTGAGATCGAAGAACCGCGGCACTGCGCGTTTTGTCGGAATGGTGGCCATGCTGGCGTTCGCCGGCGCCTCACTTGCGCGTGCCGAGACCGTCTTGAGCAGCGGTGAATACAGCGACTGCACGCCGAGCGCGGCGGCGTTGGTGTTCGATGGCGGCTACAGCGTGAGTCTTTGCTATGAAACGCCGGAAGGGCTTGTAGGCGAGGGTCGGGCCGGGATCTGGGCATCGGGCGAGTTGGGGCTGATGTGGTTCTTCAGTCGCGAGAACGCGGAGATGCTGGTCAAAGTGCTCAACGGCTGCGCCCACAACGGCTACCGTTGGGTGTTCGTGGCGCCCGTAACCGATGTGGCGTTCAACCTGCAGGTCACGAGCAGCCGCGGCAACCGTTGGCTCCACCGGAACAGACTGGGTGACACCGCGGCGACCAGCAGCGACATCACGGCGTTCGAATGTGAGACGAACGACGCGTACGGGGCGGATCTGACCGTCCGTTCGGTGTCGGTCCGCGACGCCGACCTCCGGCCGAGAGACTCCTTCACGCTGCGAGTGGTCATCGAGAATCGCGGCGCCAGCGAGGCGCCCCCCACCACCCTCAGCTACTACAGTTCGCGGGATTCCACGATCACCGTGAACGACCGAGCGGTCGGCACGGACTTGGTGAGGGGTCTCGCCGCGTCCGAGACAAGTACGAACTCGATCAGGCTGACGGCCCCGTCGACCGCCGGTACCTACTACTACGGCGCCTGCGTCGACTCCGTGTCAGACGACGGGAACACCGCGAGCCACTGTTCTGACGCCGCCGCCGTCAAGGTGAGCGTTCCCGAGGCGCCGCCCGCGCTTGAGAGCGAAGTCGACATGGAGGTCGCCTCAGGCGATACGACCACCTGGTTCGTGGGGGTGGCGAACGCCGACGACGATCTGTACAGCTTCGGCTCATGGTCCGACGAAGAAGACGTCGCCGTCGTGGAGCAGGTAAGAAGTTCGAGATCGGAGCGATTGCTCCTTGTCACAGCAAAGAAGGCCGGAACGGCAACCGTCACGGTTGTGGCCGCCAACAGCCGAGGCGAACCGTCGGGATTCTCGACCTTCAATGTGCGGGTCACGTCGCCCACTTCCGCGGCACCTGCTCTTGAGGTCGGCCAAAGCGACGACGCGCTCGATGTCGCGTTCCGCACCACGTTGCGGCCCTTGGAAACCCGCGCCTACGACTATCAGGTTCGGCGGCGGAGACCCCAAACCGCATGGGCCGATGTGGGGTGTCTGCCGGTTCGCAACTCGTCGAACAGCGAAGCAACCGGTTCCGTCTCAACCGCGATCAGTGGGCTTCGGGCCGGTACAACCTACGAAGCGCGGTACCGATCCCGCCGCACCGCATCATGCGACACCGGTTCGCCCGACATCTGGTCGTCGGTGGGTACGGGCACGACGAGCGGCATCCCGATCAATGACCCGCCGGCGTTCCCCGCCACCACTCCGGCGACCGTCTCGGTGAACGAGAACGCCGGCGAAGACATCAATGTAGGCCTCCCCGTCGCCGCCGTCGACCCCGACGGCGCCCGGGACATCCTCACCTACAGCTTGAAGGGACAGGACGCGGAGAGCTTTCGGGTCGTTCCCGAAACCGGGCAGATCCGCACCCGCAGCGGTGCCACCTACGACTTCGAGGCTCGGGACACCTACAACGTCACGGTGGAGGCGCGGGACGTGCATGACGAGACGGCGAGCTTCCCGGTCATGATCGAGATCCTGGACCTCGAGCAGGGTTGCTCCGCACCGCCGAGGCTACGCCTCAATCCCCAAGACCGGCTACTCGTCGTGCGATGGGATCCGCTGGAGGACGACGACGAGACAGCCCCGGTGCAGGGCTACGAGATCGAGCGGCGCACCGGCTCGAATAGCGCCTGGGGCAACCGCGTCGTCGTCACGGGCCGCGAGAAGGACCTCGTGTACCTGTCCGGTCTGACCAACCTCCAACGCTATGACGTTCGAATCCGTCCCTTCGGCCCGGAGGGGGATTGCGATTGGTCCGCACCGGTGTCCGGAATTCCGCAAACGGATCGGTCGCCGCTGGACCGCGAGGACTTCCAGGATCGGCTCGGGCCCGGCGGCAGGCTCAGCGACCGGCGTTTCCTGGCAACCGGCAGGTTCAGCGAAGAGACAGACGGCCGGCGTGTCCACGGCGGCTACCACTACGAGAAGACCGGTCCCGACCGGGGCTTGATTACCCTCGAGTACGACGAGATCGGCCGCTCCGGCTGTTCACTCTCTCTCTTGTTCTCCTCGCTTACCGCCGGTTCGTTCCTGGACGAATGCAAGGGCGCCGGTGTGAATACCGGCTTCGACCTCGAGGAGTCGCCACCGGAGCCGGAGAATCTCGCACCGCGGAACCAGACGGAATTCGGGAAGCTGGTCCAGGGCAAGCAGTTCCTACCCGGCCTTCAGATTGGCGGTCGGTTTCGCAACCGTAGAGGAACAGTGTCTATCCATCTTGGCACGGGCACGGTGGTGCACTCGAGACCCTCAGGTGATGAAGAACGTCCTGTATCGTCTCGCTTCGGGGGCTACCAGCCCGTGGTGGAAGTCCGTGTCGCACCGAGACCGGTGAGGCGCGCGTCCAACAAGGCGCGACGAGGGAGCATATCGGTGCATCTTCGACCGAGGAGCAACGATGTTGGGCGTGATGCATCGCCGGTCGAATGCAGCGCGACTTTCACCACGGGCTGCTACGAGTACGAACGTCTGGGCCCCAACACGGCTCGACTCGTCTTGTGTTTCGGGCGTTTTGGATCGTGTAGCTCGGAGTCGGACGAGCGCTGGACCATCGACCTGGAGTTCATCTCCCCCGATGCAGCGAAGTACACGATCACGATTCACCGTAAGGGTCATGCGCCGCTCACGTTGGACGGGTTCATCGACTTCAGAAGCGGTGACTACCTCAGCAACTTCCCTCCGGAACTCGTACCGCCCGGCCACCCGCCCCAGGCTGCCGGCCGAGATCTGTTGGGTGTCGACGCCGCGACCGGTTCGACCTCACTGAGCATCGGCGCGGACTCGTTTCAGACCATTCTGCTGCGCGGCGACGGAATCCAGGACATCGCGTACAGCCCCGGCGACTGGTTGGAGCCGAAGGATGGCGGCAATCAGCGGATGATGATCGTCGGGTCGGGCCCGGCGGCAGCGAAGTTCGCCGCCGCCAGCGGCGACAGAGCGCCAGGCCACGACGCAGTCGGGCCCGTCTTCGTTTCCAGCGAGCAAGCGAATGTGACCGCACTGACCGTCGTCTGCATGCAGTTCGGAAGGGGAATCCCCATTCGCGGATCGAGGTACTTCTCGCAGCCAAAGGCGCCCAGTGGGGCTGTTCAAGCCTGCCAGCGCGACTGCGTTCGACGGGGTCTTGACCGCGTACAGGCCTGCGTATGGACCTGCGAGACGACCAACGCCGCGTCGGCGGCTGCGGTTCTGAAGACCTCCGGTGGCGGAGTGCTGCCGCTTCAACCACTACGCAAGGGCATCGAGTCGTTTGAGAACCTCGCCAGAGGAGAGCTGGTCGAGGCAGGCAGGGTGGAACCGCTGCCGGCGCCAGCCCCTTCGAGATTCCGCGCCGATCCCAGACGCAGGCATTGAACCTTCATCTGATCGCCCCGGCCTGATCGCCTACCATCGTAGGGATCAACATCGGGTCTCAAGAAGAGCGGCCCGGTCCCGACAATGAGGCCCCATACTGGAAGCTGGGCCATGAAGAAGGAGGTTCTGGCCATGGAAAGTCCCTTCGTATCGATCCAACGTGCGCGCAGGAGTCTCGCGGCGTCCTTCCGCACTCCCTCGACGGTTGCATTCCTGCTGGTGGCGGCGCTGCCTGCCTCGGCGCAGAAGAACAACGTCATCCTGTTCGTTGGCGACGGCATGGGGGTGTCGACCGTCACCTCCACTCGCATTGCGACGGTTGGCGTCGACGGGGAACTCGCTCTTGACCGCATGCCGTACACCGCCATCTCACGGACCGCGTCGGCCGACTACATCACCCCCGACAGCGCGGCCACGATGTCGGCGATGATGACCGGCGTCCAGACGAATTCCGGTGTCATCGGCTACGGCGCAACCACCGAGTACGGTGACTTCAACGGCAATGGCAACGGGCCGCGGTTGACGAACATTGGCGAGCTGGCCACGTCGCGCGGTTACGCGGTCGGGATCGTCACGACTACACGCGTCACCCACGCAACGCCGGCGGCCGTCTACGCGCATGTCAACAATCGCAACCTGGAGAACGAGATTGCGGCGCAACTGGTACCGGGTGGAAGCGGCTACAACGGGAGACTCGGACAGGGGCTCGACGTCATCTTCGGAGGCGGCAGGCGGCATTTCCTTCCCGTTTCGGCGACCGACGAGGAGGGTGCTCCGGGAGGGCGCACAGACGGCCGCGACTTGCGCAACGAACTGCGGCAGCAGGGCTATCGGTACGTTTGGAACAGGCAGGGGTTGAACGCGTTGGGCCGGTCCGGACCGGCAGTTGGTCTGTTCGCCTCGAGTCATATGGAGTACGAGCTGGACCGGGGCGGGGCCAGCGGCGAGCCGAGCCTGGAGGAGATGACGAGGAAAGCGATCGCGATCCTGGCGGCCACTGGCAAGCCGTACTTCCTCATGGTGGAAGCGGGGCGAATCGACCATGCGCACCACCAGGGAAGTGCTCTTCGCGCTTTCACCGACACCCGGATGTTCGACCGTGCGCTGAATGCCGCGCGGCAGGCCGTCGACCTCAACAGAACGCTGATCCTGGCGACCGCCGACCACAGCCACGTCTTCACGATCGCCGGCTACCCGATGCGACCGCTCGCCGATCTGAGCTACACCCCCCGCTCGGTGCCGGCGTCCTTCCGCACCCAACCGCATCACGGCATCCTGGGTACGGTCTACGGCATGGACAGTGCGGGCGCCATCTTCGAGAACGGGGACAACGACGGCGTTCCGTACACCATTCTGGGCTATGCCAACGGGCCGGGGTATCGGCGGGGTTCGCGCGTCGATCCCAATCGCGACACGACACCCGGTTTCGCCGGCACCGTTCCCTCGAGCACCAGCGACTCGGCGTACCTGCACGAGGCAACGGTGCCGCTGTTCTTAGAGACGCACGCCGGCGAAGACGTGATGATCTACGCGGTCGGCCGCACGGCGGAGAACGTGCGTGGCACCGTGCCCAACACGAAGGTGTTCGACTGGATCAGAGACGGCTTCGCCGGGAGGGGCGGTACCCGCCCGCCTCAACCGGACCCGGACCCGGATCCAGACCCGGATCCGACCCCGGATCCGCCGTCTCAGTCCGAAGTCTGCACGCCGACTACCGCGGCGCTTCAGTTCGACGGCGGTTACGAGGTCAGCATGTGCTACGTCACGCCAGGCGGGGAGGAAGGCCAGGCCAAGGCCGGCGTCTGGGCCTCCAGCCAGTCCGGCATCCTGTGGTTCTTCGACCGCGTCAACGCCGAGGTGCTCGTCAAGGTGCTCGACGGTTGTGCGAACAACGGCCACCGCTGGATCTTCGTGGCGCCGGTGACCACACTGGAGTTCAACCTCTGGGTGACGGGTCCCGACGACGGGCCGCCCTGGACGCATACGAACCGGCTGGGCGCAACCGCCGTCACGAAGAGCGACCTGACGGCGTTCCCGTGCCGATAGGGGACCCCTACATGCTGCGCCGGTACTCGCCGCCGACACGATACAGCGCGTCCGAGATCTGACCGAGCGAGCAGTGCTTCACCGTCTCCATCAGCTCGGCGAACACGTTGCCGCGCCGCCGCGCCACCTCCTGCAGCCGCTCCAAACAGGCCGCTGAGTGGTCGCCGTGGCTGCGGTGGAAGGCGGCCAGGCTGTCGATCTGCTGCTGCTTCTCGTCGTCCGTCGAGCGGATGAGTTCCGCCTCGACGGTCTCCGCGAACTCCTGGCCCTCAGCCAGGAACGTGTTGACGCCGACCACCGGCAGGCTGCCGTCGTGCTTCTTCGCCTCGTACTCCATGCTCTCGTCCTGGATCTTCGAGCGCTGGTACATCGTGTCCATCGCCGCCAGCACGCCGCCGCGCTCGGCCAGGCGATCGAACTCCAGGTAGACCGCCTCCTCCACCGCGTCGGTGAGCTGGTCGAACGCGAAGGACCCCTGCCAGGGATTCTCGCTCCGGTTGAGCCCGAACTCCCGGTTGATGATCATCTGGATCGCCAGCGCCCGGCGCACCGACTGCTCGGTGGGCGTCGTGATCGCCTCATCGAAGGCGTTCGTGTGCAGCGAGTTGCAGCGGTCGAGGATGCCGTAGAGCGCCTGCAGGGTGGTGCGGATGTCGTTGAACTGGATCTCCTGGGCGTGCAACGAGCGGCCTGAGGTCTGGATGTGGTACTTCAGCATCTGGCTGCGGGCCGAGGCGCCGTAGCGTTCGCGCATCGCCCGCGCCCAGATGCGGCGGGCCACCCGGCCGATCACCGCGTACTCGGGGTCCATGCCGTTCGAGAAGAAGAACGAGAGGTTGGGCGCGAAGTCGTCGATCTCCATGCCCCGAGCCAGGTAGTACTCGACGATCGTGAAGCCGTTGGCGAGCGTGAACGCCAACTGGGTGATCGGGTTCGCTCCGGCTTCGGCGATGTGGTACCCGCTGACGGAGGCGCTGTAGTAGTTGCGGACGTTGTGGTCGATGAAGTACTGCTGCACGTCGCCCATCATCCGCAGCGAGAACTCGGTCGAGAAGATGCAGGTGTTCTGCGCCTGGTCCTCCTTGAGGATGTCGGCCTGGACGGTGCCCCGGACCCGGCTCAGAGCCGCCGACCGGATCCGCTCGTAGACCTCGCGCTCGACCACCTCGTCGCCCGAGATGCCGAGGAGCGCCAGCCCCACGCCGTCACTGCCTTCCGGCAGTTCGCCCCGATAGACCGGAACGTCGCCTTCGTGGCGGCGGTCGATCTCGGCGCGCGCGCGCTCGAGCCCGACCGTCTCCCGCAGGTGACGCTCCACCTGCTGGTCGATCGCGGCGTTCATGAAGAAGGCGAGGATGGTCGGCGCCGGGCCGTTGATCGTCATCGACACGGAGGTCGCCGGGTCGCACAGGTCGAAACCCGAGTACAGCCGCTTGATGTCGTCGACGGTGGCGATCGAGACTCCCGAGTTGCCGACCTTGCCCCAGATGTCGGGCCGGACCCCCGGGTCCGAGCCGTAGAGCGTGACCGAGTCGAACGCGGTCGACAGCCGGTTGGCCGGCTGCCCGCGCGACACGTAGTGGAAGCGGCGGTTCGTGCGTTCGGCGATCCCCTCGCCCGCGAACATCCGCGTCGGTTCCTCAGAGCGGCGCCGGTACGGGTAGACGCCGGCGGTGTACGGATAGGCGCCCGGCAGGTTGTGCTTCAGAAGGAACCGCAGCAGATCGCCCCAGTCCGAGTACTCAGGCAGAGCCAGCTTCGGCATCCGCAGATGACTCAGGGTCGTGACGTAGTTGTCGCCGGTGACCTCGCGCCCGCGGACGGGGTAGCTGTAGCGTTCCGAGCGGGCAGCCGCCGCGCGCTCGGGCCAGCGTCTCAGGATTTCCACGGCCTCGGCGCCAACCTCCGCAAGCGCCTGCTGGTAGCTCTTGCGCAAACGCGCGACGCTCTGATCGGGCGCCGTCTCAAGTGCTCCCTCCGCATACGCGGCGAGCGGTTCGGGAAGCTCCGGATCGTCCAGTTCACAAAGCGCCCGGTAGCAGCCGTGCGCCTTCGACGCCGCCGCGGCTCGGCGCTCCACGTCACCCTCCGCCCCCCGTCCGACCTCAGCGATCTCCGCCAGGTAGCGGCTGCGGTTGTCGGGAATCAGAACCGCAGCGCGCGGCGCCCGCTCGTCCAAGGCGATCTCGGGAGTCCACGCTGCCTCGTCCAGGTCGAGGCGTTCCCGCAACTGCCGGCACACGTTCCAGAACATCCAGTTGACGCCAGGATCCTGGAACTGGCTGGCGATCGTCGGGTAGACGGGCACGTCCTCGTCGGCGGTGTGAAAGGCCAGGCGGTTGCGCCGCCACTGCTTGCGGACGTCGCGGAGTGCGTCCTGGGCGCCGCGCCGATCGAACTTGTTCAGCACGATCACGTCGGCGAAATCGAGCATGTCGATCTTCTCGAGCTGACTGGCCGCGCCGTAGTCCGACGTCATCACGTACACCGAGAGGTCGGCCAGATCGACGATCTCGCTGTCGCTCTGACCGATGCCGGCCGTCTCCACAAGGACCAGGGAGAACCCGGACGCCTTGAGCAGGGCGATGGCGTCCCCCAGCACTTCACTGGTCGCGCGGTGCTGCCGGCGGGTCGCCGTGGAACGCATGAACACCCGGTCGCTGCGCAGGCTGTTCATGCGGATGCGGTCGCCAAGCAGGGCGCCGCCCGTGCGGCGCCGCGTCGGGTCCACCGCGAGGACGGCGATCCGCATCCCGGCGCCGGCTGACGGCATGCACTCCACGAAACGGTTCAGCAGCTCGTCGGCGACGCTGCTCTTGCCGGCGCCGCCGGTACCCGTCAGGCCCACCACCGGCACGCCCGCGCCGGCGAGCTGCCACTCCTTGCGCAACCGGCGCAACTCGACTTCGGCCAGGGCCCCCCGCTCGATCGCCGAGAGCATGCGCGACAAGTCCCCGTCTCCATCGGGCGTCGACGCCGCCCGCACCCGGAACCGCGGCTCCGGCGCGTCCCGGCGCTTCGCATGCGCCCGCTCGACCACGTCGTCGATCATCGCCGGCAGGCCCATCTTCAGGCCGTCGTCCGGGTGGTAGATCCGTTCGACCCCGTAGTCCTGCAGCTCGCCGATCTCCTCTGGCGTGATCGTGCCTCCGCCGCCGCCGAACACCAGCACGTGCCCGGCGCCCTCCTCCGCCAGACGATCGATCATGTAGCGGAAGAACTCCATGTGACCGCCCTGGTACGAACTGATCGCGATCGCATCCGCGTCCTCCTGGACCGCCGCCCGCACGATCTCGTCGACGCCGCGGTTGTGACCGAGGTGGATCACCTCCGCCCCGCGGTCCTGGATCATGCGGCGCATGATGTGGATCGCCGCGTCGTGACCGTCGAAGAGGGACGCAGCGGTCACGAACCGAAGCGGACTCGCATCCGGGGCGGGACTGGAACTGCGTCTTGGTTCGGGTGTGGTCACGGCACGGTGCGGGAGGGAACGACGCCTGCGGGCAGTCTATCGCCGAGCCGTGACAAACACTGGGCGCGCCGGCCAACGACCGGCTCATGCGCAGAGTAAGCTCCGGCAAACGACATCAAGCTGGACCGGCAACCAGCGTACGGTCCCTCCAATTCGCTCCCGGGAGTCTCCCCTTGAGAACGTCGACTACCTTCTCCGCTCTGCTCCTTCTGGCCAGCCTCCTCCTGGCCGTCTCGCCCGCCGCGTCGCAGCAGGACGCGACATCGTTCGGAACCGCTTCGACCGCCACGGCCGACGAGCAGGCCACGGCCGCGCGGACCGCGCGGACCGAACAACTGCGCCGCTTCCGCTACGGCAACCTGGCCGAGATCGAACTGAGCGGCAAGAAGGTGACGGTCTCCTACGCCGACCTGGCGACGGACAGCGACGACTACCGGGCCTTCGAGGCGCTGGAGGCCGGCGAAGTTTCGGCCTGGCAGAGCGCCAAGGCGATCAAGCTCATGGCCCACGTCTCGCTCTCCTTCGGCGACGTCGCCGTGCCGTACGGCAATCACTCCCCGAACTACCCCGGCGTCTACAGCCTGTGGCCCAAGCGCACCGCGGACGGCTGGAGCCTGGTCTTCAACTCCGAGGGCGACATCTGGGGCACCCAGCGCGACCCGGCCGCGGACGCGGCTGAAGTGCCTCTCGAGCACTCGCGGGCCGACGAACCGACCGAGAAGCTGACGGTCGAATTCCTGGAGGTCGCGCCCGGCGCGGTTCTTCGCATCGCCTGGGGCTACCACCAGTTCCTGGCGGCGCTCGAAGCGGCGCCGTAGCTGTAGCGCCATCTTCCGTCCCCCTGAGGTCGCCCCCTACGGGATAGTCGGCGCCCCACGTCCTACCCCTCACCACCCGTGCACCGGCCCGCTTTACAGCCCCAAGCTGAACCGCCTACCATCGACATCCCCCGAGGCAAGACCAGCAGCTGACCCAAGAGCACCCCGCCGGCCAAGCCCCGCAAGACCCTACTCGACTAACCCGGTCTCGCCCCCGGACCCAGCCACAGCCCCCCAACGCACGAAGTCGACCCCAGTGCCTCCCATCACAATGGTCGAGGTCGATCTGACCCTTGAGGGAATCGAACTCCCCAGCGCAACAACCGGCATGGTCCTTGCCCAACCTTACCTAGAGCTGGGTCCGGAGGAGCCATTTCGATCCACCTCTCAGTCGACCCCGCAACACTTGGAGGCCATTGTCAAGACCCTGGACGTCGCACGGACAGCTCCCCACGGGGCGGAGAAGACCCACTTCACTCTTCTGCCCGAATACAGCATCCCCGCTGCCCAGGGCATTCCCCGGATAGAAGACGCTCTCCGGAGCAACGATTGGCCCAACCGAACGATCGTCATAGGCGGGGTCGACGGCCTCACCATTCCCGAATATGAGGCTCTCGTAGCGACACCCCACACTACCGTCGATCGGAAACACAACAACCCCAAGACGATTCCCGCCGGTCAGTGGGTGAACTGTGCGATAGTCTGGACTAAGGGCCGTGATGGCTCCGTCAAGCGTTGGCTGCAGCCCAAACTCTACCCCGCATGGCCCGAAGAGGACGCCACTGTGCTGAGCATGTTTCGCGGCAGCTCCGTCTTCGTCTTCAGAGGCCGCTTCAGCAACGGCGCGCCGTACCGCTTCGCCGTTCTGGTGTGTTACGACTGGGTCGCCACCATCGACGGCCACAAACCCTGGGAGACTCTCCTAGAAGAGCTATCGCGCCAAGCAAGTCCGCACGAGGCAGAACTTTCTCTATCCTGGCTCTTCGTTATCCAGCACAACGAAAAGCCGTCCCACCCGACATTTCTGACAGAGATCGACAGTTTCTTCGACCAAACCACAACTCCGACCGTCCGCCGAGACCGCACGTGCATAGTGTTCGCTAACAGCGCCGGAGGGCCCGGACCCGGCCGCACCGAACACCACGGCCATACGAGCCTCGTCCTCGCCCAAGAGACACGTTTCACTCCATCGACCTGTCCCCTGACATTCTGCAATGGCGGACAGAGTTACCGCGAACGCGACTTGATCCGCCATCACAAGGACATTCTCTTTCGCGAACGCGGTGCCTGTATACACTCCTTCGCACAAGTCAATCCCGCTTCCCTTGTTCCGGGTGCCGCCGGCCGCGCGGCCCCGCTGAGATGCCCTGCCGTTTTCCCGATCAACGAGCAGCCTGACCCCCGAGCTCTCGGCGCGCCCGTCCCCGCTTCGGCCAAGTGGCTGAATGACGAGCTGGACACCCTTCCGGGAGTGCCCCGCACCAAGGTCGACGCCCTCCTGGTGTCATTTCTCAAAGAGGCGCAAGCAAAGGCCGTAGCGGGCCTCCGCACTACTTCCCCGACCCACGCCCAAACAGCCGTGTGCCTCGCCGCGCCCGGAGCCACGACACCGACAACACCAAGAGCTTCCGGACGGCCCCGCACCGCCGACGATTGGGGCAGCGGCGAGAGCAAAGCTGTCGTTCACCTCGTCCACGCCCTAAGCGTTCTAGATGTCTGCAGCGACGAGCTCCACGTAGAGGACACGGCCGTTCATGCCAAGCTCACGGTTAGGGGCCGCGTACTCGATGCAGTAGCCATCTTGGACGAAGACCATGCGTCTTGCCGCGAGCACTACGAACGGATGCTCCCTGCTGGGCGGCGGGGCATCATTCTTGTGTCGAGAGATTTGGACAACAATCACTTTTCCGACCGATTCCGGAACTTCACCGGAGGAGGGACGGCTCGCGGATCCCGCACCGACCGCGACATCACGAAGCCGCACGTGCCCTCTTGGCAGATTGGCTACCGCGACTTGCTCGATATCATCCAGAGTTCCGTTTCCTTGGAGAAAGCTCGGAGGCAGTTCGATGACATGTTCACTTAAGGACGCCACGAGCCACCACGACCGAGTACATGCGTTCCTAGGAGAGAGCCTCCCGAATTGCCGTCTCGAATCAGAGCCCCTTGTTGAAGGCTATCCGCCGCTGCTTCTGATGGCTCAGCATCGACTCATGGCGGCCTTTGCGTTCCCTGCCGGCGATACGAAGCGAGGATACCGGGAGCTCTACGGGGCTTTTCGGGGGTACTACGACCAGCATCGCGCCCGACTCGACGCTTTGGAACTTTCTTTCATTCTTTGCGTGCATCCAGATCTTCCGCAACTCGACGAGTTCCGGTCGCGGGTGGAAACAGACGTCCTCTTCTGCCGCAAGTTTGTCATTTCGCTAGCCTCGCCGCTTGGCAATGCCTTGGGGAGGCTACCGTTTCTCCCTCTCGCGTCAGCCGACGCTCATGTGCGGCATCCGCCGTCCGCCCAGACCTACCTGCAGCAGTGTGGCATACCGGCAAAGCTGGCCAAGCAGCTCGCGGTCGCACACCAGCGCGGAGCCGAGAACATAGCCAGGGATTGCGTCGACAGCGACTGGGATTGGGCTCCCAAGCCAGTGGCCCCAAACTCCGGTCTCTACAGGGAAATCGGGCCAGGGCGGAGTCCGAGGCAGATACGGCTGGAGTCACTCACAATACGGAGTTTCCGTGCGTACAGGGCACGGCAACGGTTCGAGCTTGGCCGTGCAGTCACGGTCCTCTATGGTCCGAACGGCTTCGGCAAGACTTCCGTGTTTGATGCGCTCGACTTTGCAGCAACGGGATCAGTGGGTCGGCTGTCACTTCCTCCGGGTCGGCAGAGATTCTCGAAGACGATGGCTCACTTGGACGGAGCCCTTGAGGAAGCCAGCGTCTCGCTCCGATTTAGCGATGATGACTCACAGGGGCAGTTGACCCGCCGGGTGAGTTTGCCGATGCGAGCCGTACTTGAGGGCAGGCAGCGAGACCGCAAGGCGGTTCTCGCCCGGCTCACCGGCGTCAGGAGTCAGCACGGGTACACAGTCGAGCACCAGTGCTGTCCCACAAACTTCAGCGCAGTGCGAGTTGAGTCTGTGCGTTTCTGTGATCAGGGGGTCCGCTTCGGGGTTCGAACAGGTCCAGGAGCGGTCTTCGCGCGAACAGGTTGAGTTGCAGGAGGCGCAGGATTTCGCTCATGGTCCAGGACATCTTGTTGACGAACTTCAGGTAGGCGAGCAAGAGATGCACGCACATCGCGATCCAGATCTGCGTCATGACGGCATTGCGCGAAGTGCCGACGAAGCTCTTGATGCGCAGGTTCTGCTTGATCCACCTGAAGAAGGTCTCGATCTGCCAACGCTCCTTGTAGATGTTCGCGATGGTCTTCGGGGCGAGCTTGAAGTTGTTGGTCAGGAACGCGTAGAACTTCTTCGTGTCGGGGTCGCGATAGCCGACTCGACGCAGCGGGATCGGACACCGGGTGCGGCCTTTGACGCTGGTCAACTCGATGGTCTGGTCCGACGTCACGCCCAGCCCAGGCGCGAACGACCGCCGCTCTCGAACCGCGTACTTGATCTTGCGCTTCAGCCGAGTGACCAGGAAAACTCCTTGTGCATCAAGGGATTTCATCCACTCGAAGTCGAGGTACAGCCGGTCCGCAGCGACGATGCTTCCCTTCGGCAGACGAAGGGACCGCGCCACCTCAACGTCCGACCCCTTGCCGTCCGTGACTTGCAGGAACGCCGGCAGAAAGCCTTCGTGGTCCAGCCCCACGTGGAGCTTTAGCGCCCCCTTCGTCTCGCGGTACTGCGCCCACGGAAACAGCTCCAGGCACAAGTCCACGTACGTCGCATCTAGCGAGAACAGCTTGTTGTGGAACCGGAACCCGTGCCCCGGCGCCGTCGTACGGCATCGCGCCAGCAAACGACCGAACAACGCCTCGTAGAGACCGGAGGGCTGCTTCTCGTTCACGCGCGCCAGCGACGACCGGGCCACACGCCGAACGCCGAGGTGGTAGAGCATGTGAACCTGCGCGTCGAGATTCGACACGATGTCGCGAAGGCTGCATCGTCCAGAGAGCTGCGCCGTCGCCATCGCCACGAACTGACTCCACCGGCTCATCGAGCGCAGCTTTCGCCCCCTGTGATGCCGCCGGGCCTCGCCCTCGAACTCATGTCTCGACACCAGCCTGAGGAACTGACCGAGTACTGTACTATTGTGCGCCATGGGTCTGGATCTCCTTGCCGGCATTGGCTTTGTTGTGAAAACCAATCATACGACAAGACTCGGTCCAGACCCATACTTCATCCATGTTTGTGGGACAGCACTGGTCGAGCACCTCCTGCGGCTCTTCCGTTCGACGCATCTTTTCAGCCAGGAGCACCAGGAGCTAGCCAGAGACTTTCGTCGCAAGAGCTCCCTGCCGTCGAAGGTCATTTCCCATCTGTTGGCTTTCGAGGACTATGAGAGGGCCCGCGACAAGGCCGCGCAGGTCAGCGCGACTCTGCGCCGATGGATGGAGGAAGCTAGGGGAGAAGGCCAACGACTCGCAAGCGAGGTGCGGGAAGAGCAAAACGCGCTGAGCGGACTTGCCCGCACGAGCCAGGATCTCGGGGACTCCGCAATGCCGGCCGACGCCCTGAGGTCGCTGAGGCGGCGACTTCAGGAGGTCGGCGTCTCCGTGGGTCGCGAGGAGGCCGATCTTCTGTTCGTGCGGGAATGTCGCGCGGCCATAGAGGCACGACACGGGGAAGTCGGTGCGCGCGCTCAGGGGCTGACCACACTCTTGGACGAAGTGCGGAACCTAGCCCCCGCCAAACATCGGGTAGCCGAGTTGGCGGCACGATTTGAACAACTGCAAGCGGAACGCAGGTCCGCAGAAGAGGCCCTTACGGCTGCCGAGAAGATACAGGCAGAGGCACAAGTCCACGCGGACCAAGCGCAAGCGAGGCAGACGGCGGCCCGGGAGCGGACCGCACTACTGAACTGGGCGGTCGGCACCCGACCTCGCTACGCCGACCTGGGTCGCCAGGAAGCCACATCCGCAATCGAGCTTGAAGAGAAGTCTGCCGCGCTCCGAGAGCTCCGCGAACTCGAGACGGCCGCTGCGGAGGATCTTCGACGAGACGAAAAGGCCGCCGCTGAGGCGGAGGTCCTCCTGCGTACAAAACAGAAGACTGTCGCTCAGTTGGGGCGAATGGTCGAAAGCGTCCACGCTTGGCGAACTGATCGCGAACGTCTTGTGGTGCTCAAGGAGGAACAGGATGAGTGCGAGGCAACACTCTCCACCTGTCGCAGTCAGGAGCAAGAAGTCCTCTCCAACTCGAGCCAGAACCAGGCGCGAAGACAACAATTAGAACACGATCTCGCCGAGACCGAGCGCGACCAGTCTGAACTCGCGCTCCTGTTGGCCCGCCTAGAGCCCTACCTTCGGGGTAGCAACTGTCCCCTTTGCGGCCACCAGCACGAGTCCGTGGAAGCACTGCGCCTTCGCGTCCGTGCTGGCCGGAGCAAGGACAAGACCCCCGACGCTCGGATCCGGTTGGAACGCCTCCAGGAAATCGAGCAACAGCTGACCCGAAGGCTGGTCGTCTTGCGACAGGAAATGAGGGAGCGATACGAGCACCTTCAGCACCTAGGCCGCGATCATGCCGAGGCGCAGGAGCGCGCTCGAACATTCGAAGACAACGCAGTCGCCTTCGCGCTCCCGACGGACGAGCCGCCACCTCTAACCCAGGAGGCCGCCCGTCGACTGGTCCGCGCCAAAGCCGACGCCGGCGCCGCGGAGCGGTCCAGTCTGACCGCGCGGGAGCACTCCAAGGCGGCGAGAGCCTCGTTGGAAGCCATCCAAGGCAGACTTGAGATGGTGCAACAAGCAGTCAACATGACCGAGGAGAGACTTGAGCGCGTAAGGAGTGACACCGCCCGACTGAGTGTAGATCCCCGAGCCGCGCAAGTCTCGCTCGACGCGGAACCGGAAGAGTTGGGCGAGTTCGCCGAGCGGCACGCAAACGACTGTGAGGGAATCGACTCCGCCGTTTCCACTGCCCTAGAACTACTTCGAAAGAGCAACGAGACAGTCGAGACGCGTCGACCCCGAACCGTCTCGCTGGCGAACACCGTCGAGACCATCAGCATGGAGCTATCCGCGCAGAAACGGTCCGTCCTCGATACGCAAGGACGCCTTGCCAAGTTCGGCTTCGCTGAGGATGTGGATGAAGCGGCGGTCCTCGCGGTGCTCAAGGAAGAAACGAAACTTCACTCGCAACTGGCCGAACTTCGGGACTTTGCCGACAGTGTCGAGGTCTCGATAGACACGGCGACCACGGCGGCAGCCGTGCGACAACAGGTGCAGAGAGTTCGCCACAGGCAACGCGAACTTGAAGAGGCCGGCGAGAGGACTTCCAAATTCAAATCGTGGCTATGCCGGTTTGAAGACCTAGCCGAGAGCGTGTCTGCGACACAACAGGCCGAGATTTCCAAGTTCATGAAGATGTACGGCCCGACAGCTTCCATGGTCCAACAGAGACTGCGTCCTGTGTACGGATTCCATGGGCTTTCTACTCGGAGCCAGAAGTCGTCTATTCAAGTTAGGGCCAAGCGCGGCGACGAGACTCTGCGCCCTACCGACTACTTTAGTCAATCGCAGCAACAAACACTTCTTCTCGGGCTCTTCCTTACAGCCCGCATTTCCCAGACATGGTCTTCTCTTGCAACGGTTCTTCTCGACGACCCGATTACCCACTTCGACGATCTCAACACCTATTCGTTCTTAGACATGCTGTCTGGTCTAATGACCGGGGAGGCCGGACCACAGCAGTTCATTCTGTCTACCGCCGATCGCAACGTGTTTCATTTGGCCCGAAGCAAGTTCCGACATCTCGGGAAAGACGCCAGGTTCTACGAGTTCGCCGCTATTGGACCCAGCGGACCGATCGTGGCCGAAGTTCCGCCAACCTAGCGACAGGCGGGGACCGCGCCGGGGCCTCCTCAGTCACCGGGTAGGACGTGACCTACATGCGAGGAGGAACTCGGACGGCGACCCCAGTGTGCGCGATGTGCGCAACTCCGGTAGGGCGGACCCCGCAGGACGAGGTTGGTCGGCGGTGAGCCACGTCTTGGTGACTCGCGGTACCGCAACCGCCTAGCGGCCTTCCCATTTGGCAGCGTTGACGCGTCGGCGCCCCAAACGTAGGTCACGAGCGCCAGCGGCTCGTCCGACTCGGTCGTTTCCTTCCAGGCGATCTGCTTGGGCGAGTAGGGCTAGGCCAGGAACGATCAGCGATAGGCGGGTGTCACTCTCCTACACAATCCGCATTGAACACGGTAAGAACAGTCGACACAACCACTTTACTCGACGGTGCTCTCAAAACAGCGCGGCGATGTAGTCGTAGCTGTCCCGCTCTTCTTGGAACAGGATGTGCTTGTCCGCGAACTGCTCCCGTGTCCAGCTCCCGTCCTCGTAGCGCAGGCGAAGATCGTCGTACAGCGTCGCGGACACGATGAACGAGTCCAGTGCGACGCTCGACACCCCCGGGGGCTTCCTCATGGAGGCCGCCAACTCCGGCAATCTCTCGTGCAGCCGGGCCTTCTCGTCGTGGACGTAGGCCCTCGCGTGAACCATCCCATGCGGCTCGATGAACACGATCCGCTGCTCGCCATTCCGATTGATCCACAGGATGAAGTCAGGGTAGAAGCCGCAGCTCTCGAAGAAGCCGACACCCTGGCGCGAGAGATTCCTAAGCAGGAAGATCTCCGTGCCGTCGTCCGCGCCGCTGGCTCGTCGCTGGTTCCAGTAGTCCCTCAGGTCCTCCACAAACCGCGTCTCGCTCTCGTTCAAGCCGACCGGACTGGACTTGATCTCGCCCGCAGCGCCGCCGGGCTTCTCCACCAGCAGCGGTTGGTACAGGTGCCGGTCGAAGTAGATCCGGGGCAACTCGCCGGACTCCTCTTCGTACAGTTCGGCGTCGCTCGCGAAGAGTTGGCGAATCTCTTCAATCAACTCGGTCTGTCCGCCCCGCACACTGACGACGTACCGCCCGGCAGCGGCGCCGTCGGCGAGATTGAACTGGAAGTTGGGATCTCCTTCGTCCAACGCCTTGTACACCATGTGGCTGGACTCCCAGCGCGCCCGGCGGCGGCGATAGAAGCCGTCTGCGTACCGGCACAGGATCGCGACGACCGCCTCCTGCAGGCGCTCGCGGTCCGCCAGTGTTGCCGGCTCCGCGAGGCCTTCTTCCGCAACGAGCGAGTACGCGGGGGGATCCGCCTCCAGGATGTCCCTCAAGCCGCGCGGGCTGACGGCCAGGTTGTCGAAACCGCGGCCGGCCCTGTGGTTCAACACGTCGATGTACGCCGCGTTCCAGTCCACGAGATCCAGGCTCGCGGGGGGAATCCGCGTCGCGACGCCCGAGCTCGCATCCGTAGTTTCCATGGCTCCACCGCCGCTGGAAACGACCTGCGCCCTGCCGGAAAGGTCCACGGCCACCGGTCGGGTATCGCCGCCTTCGTGCTCGAAGAGCGTTGCGACTTCGGCCCTGAACTCGAGCCCCTCGTCCAGGCGCGGGATTACCAGGTTTCTGCCGCGAAGGTCCGCGGCAGGGCGAATGCCAATCGGCATTTCGAACGTCTCGTCAAGCGGCACGCCTTCCCGCTCGAGATACTCGCGGAACTTGCTCATGTAGTTGGCCCGCAGGGCGAAGAGGTTGAGCGTTTCCAACAGCCTGATGTGGGCGGGCGAACTTCCCCCCAGCGCGGCGCTGCGCTTGAGCGTCATGCCCCGTCCGCGCAGCCGCACGCCGCGACCGAACATCTGGATGATCTGCGCGCCCTCGCTCCTGCCGAGGTTCAGCAGCCCCATGCTGGAAACCCGCCAGGAGTTCCAGCCCTCCAGGAACTTCCTGGCACCGAGCAGCATCTCGATCGTCGTGCCCGGCCGGTTGATGCCGTCGAACAGCGACCCGGATATGGCGTCGGTCTCGAACGTGACCCCGGCGTCGTCGGCTTCGACGAGCTTCTTGAAGGCGGCGGTGTCGCCGATGTAGATGAGCCCGAAGTACTCGTCCGCGCCGGCTGCCTTCAACCCGAGCTCGCCCTCGGCGCCGCCGATGTCGTGGATGTGCAGCCCGCCGCCAGTGGGAGCATGCAGGGTTCTGCGCAGCAGGTCGCCGTAGATGGACGCTGCGTCCCGCCCGCGCAGGTAGGCGAACCTGCGCTTGAAGACGTCGCGGCCGTTCTCGTCCACGAGGCCAGACTGCCCCCTCAGCAAACGAAAGCAGGTTGGCCAGCAGGAGAACATCCGTGTGCTCGCCGGCCGTCTGCTGCAGATTGACGATGTTGAAGTCCTTGCCGTGGCCGTCGCTGTAGAAGTGGCGGTAGGAGTAGTCGAACGCGATGACCTTGCCGTATTCGGCGGTCAGTTCGTCGTTCCGGGCCGCCGTGAGCGCTTGGCCGAAGGTCGCGCTGTACTCGAACGTGAAGCCGGTGGCGCCGACGGCGTCGCGGACCTGGCGCCAGGCCTCCCCGCCCGACCCCTTGTGGCCTTCGTCCACGAAGATGAGATTGTGTCCTTCTAACGCACCGACGGGAACGCTCTCCCCGTCTCCCTTCTTCTCCATGACCAGCTTCGTGATCTCCGTGACCTGGACGAAGTCGCTGCCGTCGAACAGTTCCGAAACCTGGTTCGGACTGAAGCGCTTCGCGCGGATGTTCGACGCCTCCATCTCGACGAGGTGCTGCTCGCTCAGTCCTTCGCTGGGAGTGATCAGGATGACGTTGTCGACGGCTTCCCGGCAGTAGTGCAGGAACTGCCTGTAGTTCAAGTGCAGCAGCAGCGTCTTGCCGCTGCCGGTGGCCATCCAAAAAGCCAGCTTGTTCAGGTCCGCTTCGTTGAACGGTTCGTAAGGCGGCTCCAGGGGACTGCGCCCGATGTTGCGGTTGCTGATGAAGTCGTTGACCGACAACAGCATCTCGGCCCGCCGGTTGAAGCGGAAATCCAGGAAGATCTCGGCGTATAGGGCGGCCAAATACTGAAAGTAGCGCAGGGTGATCTGCGCTGCCCGGCCGGCGTTCATCGCCGCGACCGCGTCGTGGATGTTGCCGTCGTAGCGCAGGAGGTCCTCCACGCCAATGCCGCGCAGTTTCCCCGCGCGCGAGAGCAAACGGGCACACGCGTGGCTCCTTCCGTCCGGATCGAACCCCTCGTCCGCCCCCGCGATGTCCCGAAGCAGCTCGCGGTTGTTCCCGTAGCCCAGCCGCCCGTGCAGCCAGCCCAGCAGCGTCATACGCCGCTCCAGCTTCAAACTGCCGCCGGCCAACGCCTTCCCTCTGCGGATTCGCCGTGGCACCTGACAGAGCTTCCGGCTCTAGCAGCCCGTGGCAGAAGTGGCTTCGTGGCCCGAGGAGGCGGACCAGTCAGATGTGTGGTTCTACAGGGGACCAGCGGCGGCGGTAGATGTTGGATAGCAAGTGGATCGGGTTTGCGGGCCAGCTCAGGAAGATCCGCCGGTATAGCGCGACGAGTCGCGGCCAGACCCCTCCATGTTGACCGGCGAGGGCGTTGCGGGCTGCCGAAGCGCGGCCCTGGAGGCTCCGCGGCGTGCCGACTCCCACAAGCTCGCGCATCAGGAGCCCGAGGTTGCAGCCGCAGGCATGAATGTAGACGCGCTTGAGGACGTTCGAGCGACCGCGCAGGTGCAGCCGCCGCATGCCGCCGGTCTCGTACTGGTGAGCGAAAGGCCGTTCAAGCCGTTCCCCTCGCTGGCGCTGCATCCGCTTGCCCCGATTCCCCCGGATCCGCCGACGGTTCGCGTACACGATGGCCTGCAGGTCCTTCTTGCCCTTCCAACGACGACGACCACGGTCCGGCTCCGCGATGTAGCTGCGAAGGCCCAACTCGTCGATGGAGGCGAGAACGGCGTTGCTGTGGTAGCCCTTGTCGGCAACGATCTCCTGGATCGCGGCATCGTCCCCGATCGCCGATTCCACCTGCTCGAAGGTCTCCTCCAGCGTCTCGCCGAACGACTCCGTGTCCCCCTTCGATCCGCCCTGAATCGTCACTCCCAGGATCGTCCCGGACAAAAGGTCCACCGCCTGCTCCGCCTTGTACGCGAAGTGCGTGCGGCCGTCCTTCATCTTCGTGATCTCCGCGTCCGGGTCGTGCGGATTCGCCCACTCCGCGTTCGACAGCTTCTTCTTGCGCTTGCGGTCGAAACCGACCAACTCGGTCCGCGTCGGCGTCTCCACGCCCGACGCCTCCGCCAAACCCCGCACGAACTCGTCGTAGTCCTCCCCACTGTCAAGACGCACGATGCTCCGCAACGCCGCGTTCGCCTCCAGAGTCGTCGCGTCCATGCCCACCGTCTTGCCCGACACCAGACCCGACTCCGCCAGACGACCAAGCACCCACGAGAACACTCTGCTGTGAGTCTCCACGTCGACCAGCCGACGCGTACGCGAAATGGTCGAATGATCCGGCGCCGACTCGGTCACGCCCAACCCCAGGAACCGACGAATGCTCAGAGAGTCCTGAGCACGCCACGCCATCCCCCGCTCCGAGTCCAGACCCTCGAAGTAACCCAACAGCAGCAGACGAAAGTACCGGCCCGGACTAAGACTCGGACGGCCCATCCGCTCCGCATAGAACTGCGCGCACGCCGACTCCACCAACTCGTCGAAACCGCCGGCTTCCAGAATGCCGTTCAACCGCTCATAGAACGGGTGACCAGCGCTGCGAGGAAGATCCGCTCCAGCCACCCAAAGCGGCTCCTGACTACCACTGCGATCCGTCTTGCCCATAGCCATGACTGCATTCTATCGCAACCGCGCCGAATCGACTTCCACCACGGGCTGCTAGGCGTTCGAGGTGCTGGCGAACATGCGCGCCTTGAACAGCGGCTCAATTGGCCGGGTACCGGGAATGCACGACACGCCGTTGACGTACACCGTATCGGCGCCATCCGCCATCCCCTCCGCCGCGACAAAGTCCCGGTCGTCCGCGAGATCGTGCTCCGTCCAGCCCTCCGTGTCGCGCCAAATCACGACAGTCGCCCGACCGGGCGCGTCCCGGGCCTCGCCCCGGAACACCAGGTAGCGGCACTCCCGGTTCCTGAACACGCACCTCGTGCGGACGTTCAGCCCCAGCAGATAGTTGAAGGTCTCGGCCACGTCCGCCGTCCGCTCGCGCACGCCGCCATTTGTATGTACCCGCAATCTGTACCTGAACGGACTCGCCAACTCCGCCGGGTTCAGCAGCGTATCGCTATCCTTCGTTTCCCACTTGAGCATGTAGTTGAGCAGGTAACCGTCGAGTTTCTCGTCCAGCATCAGTTGCGCGGCCTGATCGTCGAACCGGATGCTGTCCAACGCGTCATCGTAGGACTCCAGACGCATGTACTTGATAAGCCGCGGCGAGCGCTCGGCCTCCTCGGGCGTTGCGTCCCTCGCGGGTTGGCCACCTTTCCACTCGGGCGAGAACGCAACCTTCTTGAGTCGAGGTAGTACGACCGTATCGAAGTAGTCACCCATCTCGACGAGAATAAACTTGCGCTGGCCGCCGTCAACACGGTTCAGGTTGATGACGGCATGACCGGTAGTGCCCGAACCGGCGAAGTAGTCCACAACACTAGCCTCTCTGTCGCACCGGGACGCCCGCAAACCAGTGCTGTCCCACAAACGGAGGGTCAGGATGGGTCTGAATCGTGCCCTGTCGTATGATTGGTTTTCACACAAAGCCAATGACGGCAAGGAGATCCAGACCCATGGCGCACAATGGTACCGTACTCGGTCAGTTCCTCAAGCTGGTGTCGAGACATGAGTTCGAGCGGGAGGCGGGAAGGCGCCACAGGGGACGCAAGCTGCGCTCGATGAGCCGCTGGAGCCAGTTCGTAGCGATGGCGACGGCCCAGCTTTCCGGGCGGTGCAGCCTGCGCGACATCGTGTCGAACCTGGACGCGCAGGCTCACAAGCTCTACCACCTTGGCGTGGGCCGGGTGGCCCGGTCGTCGCTGGCGCGCGTCAACGAGAGGCAGCGCCACGAGCTGTACGAGGCGTTGTTCGGTCGTCTGCTGGCGCGATGCCGGAAGGCGGCGCCGGGGCATGGTTTCCGGTTCCGCAACAAGCTGTTCTCGCTCGATGCGACGTACGTGGACCTGTGCCTGGAGCTGTTTCCCTGGGCGCAGTACCGCAAGACGAAGGGAGCGTTGAAGCTGCACATGGGGCTTGACCACGAGGGCTGTCTGCCGGCGTTCCTGGAGGTCACGGACGGCAAGGGGTCGGACCTTGAGGTGGCGCGGTCCCTTCGCCTGCCGAGGGGAAGCATCGTCGCTGCGGACCGGCTGTACCTCGACTTCGAGTGGATGAAATCCCTTGATGCACAAGGAGTTTTCCTGGTCACTCGGCTGAAGCGCAAGATCAAGTACGCGGTTCGAGAGCGGCGGTCGTTCGCGCCTGGGCTGGGCGTGACGTCGGACCAGACCATCGAGTTGACCAGCGTCAAAGGCCGCACCCGGTGTCCGATCCCGCTGCGTCGAGTCGGCTATCGCGACCCCGACACGAAGAAGTTCTACGCGTTCCTGACCAACAACTTCAAGCTCGCCCCGAAGACCATCGCGAACATCTACAAGGAGCGTTGGCAGATCGAGACCTTCTTCAGGTGGATCAAGCAGAACCTGCGCATCAAGAGCTTCGTCGGCACTTCGCGCAATGCCGTCATGACGCAGATCTGGATCGCGATGTGCGTGCATCTCCTGCTCGCCTACCTGAAGTTCGTCAACAAGATGGCGTGGACCATGAGCCAAATCCTGCGCCTCCTGCAACTCAACCTGTTCGCGCGAAGACCGCTCCTGGACCTGTTCGAACCCCGGAGCGGACCGCCTGATCCCAGGAACGCACAGACTCAACTCGCACTGCGCTGAAGTTTGTGGGACAGCACTGCCCGCAAACAGTCGGCCACCAGATCCACCGCCTTAGCAAAGTCGAAGTTCTTCTGGCCGAACAGTTCCTTGAGCACTTTCGCACCAAGGTTGGCCGAAGCGTAACTCTTGTCATCCCACCAGGTCTTCGGCAGGGACTCCAGGTCCATGCGGATCTTGCAGTCGATCTCAACGCCCGGCGCTCTACCGACACGGCGCACCCGATACTCGTCGAGTGCTCTCGCCACGCGCTCAGGCCCGCGATGCCATCGCTTCTCAACGAGTTCGCCATCCTCCTCCCGCGTTGGCCACGCGGCGATCTCATTCGCCCTGGGCGGTTCCAAGATTCGATACTCTTCAGCCTCGCGATCCCATTCCATAGACGGAACACGCACGCTGTCAGTCTCGTCCACATAGATCGGATAGAACATCTTAGGACGATCCGTCCGGCGATCACCCGATCCGTGCCGAATAAGGTTATTCCAGGCGTAGCGCCCCAGCTCATCCTCGAGGGGATAGCGGGAAAACTCCTTTTGCGTCCGGCCAAGGACGCCAGGCTTCGATTGGCCTAAACCAAAGAAGAGAGCGTACTCGTGCGCCGGGGAAAACTGACCTTTCGACTTGCGACCAGCAGGATTTGAGCGTACGGCCACGATGCCTAGCTCGCGGTCGAACACGCCTTGCATGAGTGCACGCAATCGCCAGGACTCTTCGTCGTCGATCGCGCAGCATATGACTCCATCTCGTGTCATCAAGCCCCTCGCCTGTTCAAGGCTGTTCTCCATCAAGCACAGCCAACTGGAGTCCTTGTACCCGTTCTTGTAGAGGATCGCGGAGGCATCGGTGTTGTAGGGCGGATCAATGTAGACGGAGTTGACACCGCCCGAGTACTTCTCCCGCACCAAGCGGAGCGCCTGCCAGTTCTCGCTGTGGAGCAGCACGCCGTCCGTCATCCCGTCTAGGTCGTCGCACGCCGCCAGAAGACGGTCGGTGAAGTCTGCGCCAAAGTGGACGGTGTCAAGCATCAGCGTAGGCGTTGCCCCGAGGAAGCGGATCCGTTGATCGTGTGTCGCGCAGGAATCGAACAGCGTCGTCGGCTCCTCGCCAACGACGGCTAGAACGCGCCACTCCGCCCACTGCGCCTCGTTGGCGGCGACTTCGGCATAGAGGTCCGGCGGCACGCAGCGCATGGCCACGCAGTAGTTGGCCTCGATGACGAACTTCCGCTTCTCCCACAGCGTTTTCTGAAAGCCCTCAATCTGGGCCAGGAAGTCGATAATCCGACCACCGATGGCTTTGATGAGCCGCATAACCTGGAACCAGCCGTCCGCGGCGAGTTCGCCGGCGGCGGAAAGGTCGTCCAGGTTTAGGACTTCGTTCTTCAGATAGAAGTCCAGCTCGCGGGAGAGGAAGCCGCGTAGATCCTTGTGGATGAAGAAGTCCGAGTCGTTGCGGCGGGTGTACTGGCGCAGATGGTGCTCCAAGTGGGAGTCGGGTTCGTCCTTCGCGTTGCGCCGGCGCTCGCGGCCGAGCGCGGCGAGTGCCTCCGGGCCCAAGTGCTCGGGCAGGGCTTCCACGACGGCGGCGATGATCTTCTCCTGCTGCTTGCTCCTGCCGTAGGTCCGATTCTCCCTTGGGTCGAGGGGCCGGTACGCGAACGGCAGCGTCACCGTCCGACTGGCCTCATCCCACTCGGCATCCGCCAGGCTGGGCAGGAAGAAGCGGCGTTCGCCCTTGACGTTGTTCTGTTCGACATCGGCCTCCTCCACCCGGAAGCGAACCGACACCCCGTTCGGCGCTTTCCAGTCGTAGTTGTGGAAGTGCTCGGCGGTCTTGACGTAGTACTGATCGCTGTTCGCCCAGTGCAGGTACACTTCTTCGCCGTTGTAGGGGATGGCATAGCGGTGCTTGCGGGAGTAGCGGCGCTTGGAGACAAAGTCGCCATCCTCGTAGTAACGGCCGAAGAAGGCCGCCAGGTGGCTGTACACGTCCGCTTCCGCGGCGGCACGGCTGCGGCTGGCGCCCGCTTGCTCCCTGGCGGCAATATACTCTTGGGCGACCGGGGTGGCGGCAAGCGGGGGACTGACGATCTCACCGGCGGCGTTGATCGCGTCTCGCCCGAGGCGCTCCCAGACCTGCTGACGCGCTTCCTCCAGACGGGCGTTGGCCTCGGCTTGGCGCGCGAGCAAGCCGCTGCTCAATTCGTCGTCGATGGCCTGCGGCAGATCGCGGGAAATGAACCGCTCCACCACATCGCGCTTGTGGTTCATGATCCGGTAGATTCCGAAGTCGAGGTCGGCGCAGTCGAACTGGAACAGCTCCCGGAGAAGCTCCTGGAACTTTTGCGCGTGGCTCTTCTGGCCACCGTCTCTGGCGCTATTGGCGGTCGGCATGCTCGTGTTCGGTCCCGGTCAACTAACGGGGAAGACGCGGGTGCCGAGACTATCGGTTCCGGTCCGCCGAACTCAGACCTTCGTGATTCCCGGCACCGCGACCGCGTAGCGGCCGTTCTCGTCCGGCAGCGTCGGCGGGTCGGCGTCCCAGGCGTAGGTCGAGGGCGCCAGCGACACGTCCGACCCGATCGCTTCCTTCCAGGTGAGCTTCTTGCCGGAGTAGGTCGCCATGCGGCCCATGACCGAGGTCATCGTCGCGATGGCGCCGTTCTTCGCCTCGTTGAACGGCTTGTCCTCGCGGACCGCCTCGAACAGGCGGTCGTGCTCGACCTGGTAGGGGTTCTTCTCGTCCTCCGGCGCCCGGTGATTCCACCCGCCCGGCGCTTCGATCAGCCCCGAAGCCAGGCTCGCCTTGCCCTTGCTGCCGTGGGCGTACTCAGCGACCTCGTCCCAGCAGTTCTGGATGTGGCGGCACTGGCTCAGCATCACCGCGCCGTCGTCGTAGGTGTACTCGACGAAGTGGTGATCGAAGATCTCGCCGTGGTCCGGGCCGTTCCGCCACTGGCGCCCGCCCTGCCCCTGGGCCTCGACGGGATGTCCGCCCTTGACCCAGTTGCCGACGTCGATGTTGTGGATGTGCTGCTCGACGATGTGGTCGCCGCAGAGCCAGTTGAAGTAGTACCAGTTGCGCATCTGGTACTCCATCTCGGTCTGCTCCGGCTTGCGCGCCCGCACCCAGACGCCCGAGCCGTTCCAATAGACGCGCAGCGCCACGACATCGCCGATCGCGCCGTCGTGAATGCGCCGAATCGTCTCGTTGTACATCGCGCTGTGATGGCGCTGCAGGCCGACGCCGACCTTGAGGCCGGCCTCCTTGGACGCCTTGGCGGCCTTGAGCACGCGTCGCACACCCGGCGCGTCGACCGCCACCGGCTTCTCCATGAACACATGCTTGCCCTGCTCGACCGCGTACTCGAAGTGCTCGGGCCGGAAACCCGGAGGGGTCGCCAGGATGACGACGTCGACACCGGAATCGATCACCTTCCTGTAGGCGTCGAAGCCGGCGTAGCGGTTCTCGGCCGGTGCCTGGAGGCGCTTGCCGCCTTCGAACGACCCGTTCTCACCCATCTCGGCCAGCCGGGCGTAGCAGTTCTCCACCCGGTCCTCGAACGCGTCGGCCATCGCCACCAGTTCAACCGGTCCCGAAGTCGAGAGGGCCTGCGCCGCGGCGCCCGTGCCGCGCCCGCCGCAACCGATCACGCCGATCCGCAGCGTCGCGTCGCCCCGCGCGCGCCCGACGTCCGATGTCGTGTTCGCGGCAGCGGCCGCGGTCCCGCCGCCGACGCCGCCCGCAAGCAGGGCCGCCGAGGCTCCGGTGATGAAACTGCGCCTGGAGGTTCCGTCCATGGTGTCTCCCCGCACCCCTGGGGTGCCATCGTCGTCGATCCGCATCGGTCGAGCCCTGTTTCCGGTCGCAATACTCTAGCGGAGACTCCGCTACCATCCGCCGCCATGAACGACCTCCAGACTCTCCGTTTCGAACTCGCCGACAACGTCGCCCGGGTCACGTTCAACCGGCCCGACGCGGCGAATGCGATGAACCTGCAGATGGCGAAGGACCTGCTGGAAGTCGGCATCGAATGCGACGAGAACCCGGAGGTCCGGGCCGTCCTGCTGCGGAGCGTTGGGCGGATGTTCTGCGCCGGGGGCGACCTGGCGTCATTCGCCAAGGCCGGTGACGCGCTGCCGCGCGGTCTCAAGGAGATGACCGTCTACCTGCACGCCGCGATCACGCGCCTGACGCGCGGCAGCGCGCCGGTGATCGCCGCGGTCCAGGGCCCCGCCGCCGGCGCCGGGTTCTCGATCGCCTGTGCGGCCGACCTGGTCGTCGCTTCCGAGCAGGCGGTGTTCACCATGGCCTACACGCGCGCCGGCCTGACGCCGGACGGCAGCTCGACGTACTTCCTGCCGCGTCTTCTCGGGCGCCACCGGACGCTGGAACTGATCCTCACCAACCGCACCCTGTCGGCCGCCGAAGCCCAGGACTGGGGACTGGTCAACGAGGTGGTCCCGGCCGAGGAGCTGGATGCCCGCGCCGGGAAACTCGCGCAGCAACTCGCCTCCGGGCCGACCTGGGCGTTCGGCGCCGCGAAGGAACTCGTCATGCGCTCGTTCTCCGAGGATCTCGAGTCGCAGATGGAGTTCGAGTCGCAGGCGATCGCCAACGCCGCGCGCACGGAAGACGCCGCGGAGGGCATCGCCGCCTTCTTCGAGAAACGTCGGGCAACCTTCCGGGGCCACTGAGGCCGTTCCAATGCTGAAGGGGCTCCCGATCCTGGTCGCGCTGGCCGTCGCCGCGGTCCAGGAACCGGGCGCCGGGCGGTACCCGGACATGCCGCCGGGCCGGCCGCCGGCGGTCGATGTCCCGGCCGCCGCCGCGGCCACCGACGCCGAGATGACGCCCTACCGGGAGCGGATCGTCGGCGTCGGCGCCGACGGCGGCGAAATGCGGCTCGACATGGCGCCGGCGCCGGGCGGCGAGTTCCTGCTCGGGAGCCCGGAAAGCGAGCCCGGGCGCGGCGAGCTGGAGTCCCCGCGTCGTCGGGTGCAGGTCGGGTCGTTCTGGATGGCAACGCACGAGACGACCTGGGACCTGTACCGCGTGTTCATGTTCGACACGGACCGCGGCGGTGGCGAACCCGCAGCCGTCTGGGCCGACGCGGTCAGCAGGCCAACGCCGCCCTACCGGCCGATGGACTTCGGCATGGGCGTCGAGGGCTTCCCCGCGATCTCGATGACCCAGTTCGCGGCCCGGCAGTTCACGAAGTGGCTGTCGATGAAGACCGGCCGTTTCTACCGGCTGCCGACCGAGGCCGAGTGGGAGTACGCCTGCCGCGCGGGCAGCGAGAACGCGTGGTCGAACGTCTCTGACGTGGCGGAGATCGACCGCTTCGCCTGGCACGCCGGCAACAGCGACCACCGCTACCGGCAGGTCGCCCAACTCGAAGCGAACGCCTGGCGCCTCTTCGACCTGCACGGCAACGTGGCCGAATGGACGCTCGACGCCCACGCGGACTACACCGCATTGGGCGAGGGCGATCTCCTTGTCGACCCGATCGCCTGGCCGCAGAAGGAGTTTCCCCGAAGCGTCCGCGGCGGCTCGTGGCAAGACGAGCCGGCCGCACTTCGCTGTGCCGCCCGCCGCGGCTCCCAGCTCTCCTGGAAGCGGATGGACCCTCAGATTCCGCAGAGCGTCTGGTACCACACGAATGCCCGCTTCCTCGGCTTTCGGGTCGTACGGCCGCTGGTCGAACCTCCCGCGGCGGAGCAGGAGAAGTACTGGGCGCCGGACCTGGACTCGGTGCGCAGGATCGTCGAGCGCCAGCGGCGCGGCGAACGCGACTAGGAGTAGTCGCCGCGCCTACTCTGGAACCTCGACGGCGTAGCGGAGCGTCGGGTGGGTTTCCGGCGCCGCGATCGCGTTCAGCACCTCGAATGCCATCTCGAAGCTGGTGCGGGATTCGCCGCTGATCGCCATGTCGAGATCGCTGTGCGGCTCGATACGCATCACGGACGGCGGACCGTTGAAGCGGTGTCCGCTCACAACGCGCAGATCGAAGGCGGCGTCCGAAACGTTGGAGAGCCTGATGTCGATCAGCTCGTCGTCCTGGCTGCGTTCGACCTTCGTCAACAGAAGCGAAGCCTCCAGCAGCGGCAACAGAACGTCCTCCCGGCCGATCAGCCAGTTGGCCATCCAGGCCACGGTGCGGTTCGCGTGGAGCGCCTGCTTGATCGACTCCGCGCTCCGCTCCTCGGCGAACACCAGGGTCGCCGTGCGGTGCCCGCCGGCATGGGGGGCGTAGTCCCAGTCGATCAGGCCGTGGATGTCCGAGACGCCGAGGATCGTCAGGTCGTTGTCGAGGGCGATCTGCAGGGCCTCGGCCGAGAAGAAGTCCCCGTTCGCCACCTCGATGCCGTGCAGCAGATCTCCAGCGATCAGCTCCCGGTGCATGTCGGTCAGCCGCGCCACGCCGTCGGGCCGCTGGCGCGGCCAGTTCGGGTGATTCCAGAACACGAAGGCGTTCTGCCGGTTGGCCTCCTCGATCCCCTGCTGCGCCTCTCGCTCGCTCGCTTCCTGCTCTTCGGGCGTGGAGGGCCGGAGGCGAGTCATGTAGTCCACCTCGCCGATCTTCACCAGGAGCGCGTTCGCATCCGTGATGAACACGGCGTTCACGTGGCCCGGCGGCATGCTGCGGGTGATCTCCGCGCCGTTGACCACGATGACCTCCGACTCCTCCTCCGCGGCGTACTCACTGGCAACGATGTAGGACCGGTTCCGGTCGGGATGCGGGATGTCCTCCTGCCGCGGCTGATACTCCAGGTGTTCGGTAACCGCCATCAGCGTGAGCCCGTCCCGCTCGGACTCCTGCATGCGGATGACCGGCCACACCATGCCGTCCGAGAACACGGAGTGGGTGTGCAGGTCGACTGTGAACGTGCGGTAGCCGTCGACATCGGGGAACTCGATGGCTCGCTCCTGCGCCGCCGCGGCCGTCGCCGCCGTCAGAACCGCAATGGAGAGGATGAGCTTCAAACTGGCCGGTCGTTTCGTCATGTCCGTTCCTCGATTGTTTGGGGATTGGATGGGAAGTCGCTGCCGAGGATAGCTGCCGCAACCGGGTCGCCGATGAATTTGGCGTCAAGGGACGACCTCCGCGCTCCGGCGTCGCCGCCAGACGTCGCTCGCCACCGCCAGCAAGATCGCGACGCCGGTGATGATGCGCTTGGTCGGCTCGGTGGCGCCGGCCTGGGCGAGCCCGGTCTGCAGGACCGCGATCACCAGCACGCCGAGCAGCGTGCCGGTCACCGATCCGCGCCCGCCGAGCAGCGACGTGCCGCCGATGACCACCGCCGCGATCGCCGACAGCTCCATGCCGATGGCGGCGTTCGGATCCGCCGACTGCAGGTAGCCGACCTGGCAGAGGCCGGCAGCCGCCGCCAGCAGCCCCCCGAGCGTGAACACCGCGAACTGCACCCGGGCGGGCCGAACCCCGCAGCGATGGAGCGCCGAAACGTTGCCGCCGACCGCGAACACCCAGCGACCGAAGGAGGTGCGCGAGAGGACGAACTGCAGCGCTCCGACCAGGGCGAGCGAGCCGATGAAGGCGGCCGAGAGGCCGAGGACCGGCGTCGTCGCGCCGAGCGCCGAGACCCGGTCGCCCAGGTAGCTCGTCTTCGACTCGGTGACGAGATAGGTCGAGCCGCGGGCGATCTCCAGCATGCCGAGAGTGACCAGGAAGGACGGAATCGACCAGCGGGCGACCAGGGCGCCGTTGATCGCGCCGCACAAGGCGCCGACGGCAAGCGCCGCAAGCGCCGCCACCAGCAGGGGGAATCCCTGGTCCACGGTCAGAACGCCCAGCACGGCCGCGGACAGGGCCAGCACCGAACCGACCGAGAGATCGATGCCGCCCGCGATGAGCACCAGGGTCAGACCGGCGGACGCAACGACCAGGGGCGGCAACTGGTTCGCCAGGGTGCGGAAGGTCAGCGCGCTCCAGAAGTGATCGGTGACCAAACCGAAGGCAATGCACAGGCCGAACAGGACGAGGACGAGGCCGCCCCGGTAGCCCAGCGTGACCCCGCCCGGCCGGCCCGGCAACGCCAGCGTCATTCTTCGGCCGGCGCCGCGACCAAGTCGACCGGCGTCTGACGGTCCCGGGCTTCCCCGCCGCCCAGGATCTCGAGCGCCGCCTCGATCCCAAACACCGCGAGTTGGCCTGCATGCTGGTCCGCGGTGGCGAGAATCTCGCCCTGCGCCACGAGACCGGCCACCGCGTCGATGTGGTCGAAACCGACGATCAGCACGTCGTCACGGCCGCTCTGGCGGCGGGCGGCCAGCGCTCCCAGGGCCATGTTGTCGTTCGCGCACAGGAGCGCCCGCAGATCGGGATACTCGCGCAGCATCGCTGCCGCAACCGTGTTCGCCTGGGCCTGCTCCCAGCCGCCGCTCTGGACGTCGACGATCTCCGCGCCGGCCGCGTTCATCGCATCCTCGAAGCCCGCCTGCCGCTGCTGCGCGTTGAAGGCGGTCGGAATGCCGCCGACGATCGCCACCTGATCGCCCGGTTCGAGGCGGGCCGCGAGCACCTCGCCGACCCGGCGGGCGCCGTCGCGGTTGTCCGGACCGACGAAGGGCGCGTCGAGTCCAACCTCCGTCGCGACTTCCGCGTCCAGGCGATTGTCGATGTTGATGACCACGACGCCACTCCCCTGGGCGCGCGCCAGCGCCGGCGCCAGGGCCTTCGAGTCGGCGGGCGCAATGACGATCGCGTCGCTGCCGGAGGCCACCATCTGCTCGACCAGGGCGACCTGCTGGGCCAGATCGCTCTCGTTCCGGGTGCCGTTGACGACCAGGTCGTACTCGGCGGCGTGGGCCTCGTGATGAGCCCGGGCGCCCTCGGCCATCGTCTCGAAGAACTCGTTGGCCAGGGACTTCATGACCAGGGCGACCTGGGGCCGCGCGGCGTCTTCGGCGGTGGGGACGTCGCCGCCGCCACAGCCAATCGCCGCGGCGCCGACGGCGAGCAAGACCAGGAACGCGGCAAGGTGGCTACGGTTTTTCATCGCTCGACACAGAGTACTGGAAGGACTCTCGCCGCCGCCTGATGTGACCGCGGGTCTTCTGACCCGCGGGAAACACCGCGCCGCGAAGCGGCGACCACTATCCGGCCTCCCGCCGGATGCACCGACCATCCGCTGGGTACGCCGGCCTCCGGCCGGCTTCCGGGAAACACCGCGCCGCAAAGCGGCGACCACTAGTCCACCGCCAGCCCCACCGCCTCGGCAAACGTCGCCAGCGCACTCCCCGCCGCCGCCCTATCGGCGGCCGGCGCCTTCGCACCCTCCGCTTCGTAGTGCAGCGACAGCACCTCCAACCGCCCCTGACGCCGATGCGCCTTCAAGTCATACCGCGCCACCAATCGGTCCCCGGCCAGCACCGGCATGCAGTAGTAGCCGTACCGCCGCTCTGAAGCCGGTTTGAAGATCTCCAGGATCTGGTCGAAGCCGAAGAGATGCGCCACCCGCGGCCGGCGCCACAGCACCGGGTCGAACGGGGACAGCAGCACGCCCCTGTCCGGCGCCGGGCGCACTCGCCTCAAACGGGCCGCCAGTTCCAGATCCGCTGTCCGCACCCATCCGGGCCGCCGCTTTCCGTCGACCGTGATCAAGTCACAAGGAACCGCCTCACGCGCCGACGCGAGATCCTCCAGCGCCGCCTTGATCTGCGGCCGCACGTTCTTGAGCCGCCAGGTGTCGGCGAGCGTGCCGATCGTCGCCCAACCGTGACCTTGAAGCGCCCGCAGGATCAACGCTCGCAAGGACTCCTCGAGGCTCCATTCCTGCTTCCGCCACCCCTCCGGAATCACCCGCTCGGCAAGATCGAATGTCCGCTGGAAGTTGCGGCGCGAACGGATCGCGAGTTCTCCAGTCGTCCACAACGAATAGGCGACCCAACGCTCCCGCTTCGAGCGCCACATCTCACTCATCATCGGCCCCGTCAGGTCGAGCGACCGCATCGGCCCCTCGGCCTCGACCCGGCGCAGGATCGCCTCCGCGACATCCGGGTACTCACGTATCCCGCGGTTGGCCCAGTTCTCTCCGCTCCGATACTGAACCCGGCGAAAGCCGAACGCCGGGTAGAGGTCGATCGGGATCCAGCTCGCCTCGTGGCCCCAGTATTCGAAGATCGGCGCCCCCGGCTGCAGGAGTTCTTCGGGCAAGTCCCGGTCGATTCCAGGCCACCGAGACAGCGGCACGATCGCATGGCTGCGGGCTCCGGCAATCGAGACAGTGTCGAGTTGCAGGTAGCCGAAACGCTCGATCAGGGCCTGCAGAGCGCGCCGCGCGCGTAGACCGCGGCCCGAGACCGACCGCGGCAGCCCGGTCCACTCCGGCTTCAGCAGCCCCGCCCGCGCCAGCGCCAGACGGCGGGCGTCGCGGACGGTGAGATCGAGGGCCGTAGCGGGCACGCGTGGACTCGGGTCGGATTACCGACCCGCGGGCGATCCTGCCGCCAGGGCCTCCGCCAGGCGGCGACTGGCGACTTCGCCGTTCCCGAGTGAGCCGGCCCGCTCAGCGCGTTCGGCCACGCCCCGGTAGTAGTGGGCGTCGCGGGCCAGATCCTCACGGTTGACCAGCATCGGGTTGTCCTGCAGGCCGCGGAGCCAGGCGTGGTAGGCAAGCCCAGCTCTGTAGTGGCGGGTCGGCGGCTGGAAGATGAAGCGGGCGAGTTCCTCGGCAGGGCCCATCAGCTCGCGGTAGCGCTCGACATCGCCGCCGCCCAACGCGCGAAGCGCCTTCGCCGCCGGCTCGGCGACCGCGTCGAAGGCGCCGAGCAGCGCGTGGCTGAAATCTCCGATGGCCACCCTGCGGCCATTCAGTTCGAACGACCCGTGGATCCTGGATGCCCCGGACTGCCCTTCCCCTTCCAGCAACTGAGCCCCTTCGAGCAGGCGCGCGAAGTGGTAGTCGTCTCCCGTGAGCACGATCTGGCCTCGTACGGCGATTCGCCGGCGGAGCCGCACCTCGAACTCTTCGTCCAGCAGCGAGAGCTTGACCCCGCGCACCTTCTCGGGATGCCGGGCGAGGATGCGCTCCAGGCTGTTGCCCGGGAAGTAGCCGCGCATCGCCGGATGGAACATCTCGCCAAGCCAGTGCAAGAACAGCGGCCCATCGAGCTGATCGATGATCGCGGAATACACGTCGACGTACTCCCTTTCGGAGGCGCCGCTCACCGCAAGCTGGGGCATCGGCAACACGACGGGAACGCCGCCCAGCCCGTCGATGAACTCTGCCTGTTCCACCACCGCGTCGATCAGCCCAGACGTGCTTGCAACCCCATCGACCTGATCGCTGCCCGCACCGGCGACGAAGCCGTTCCGGAGTTCGAGGGCGGCGCAGAGTTCGATCAACCGTCGAGCGCACGGCCAACCGATCTCGAAACGCTGCGCCGTGTCCATTGCCTCCGCAACACCGAAGCCGAGCGAGTCGACCCAGCGGCGCAAGCCGGCTGTCGCCCGCCAGTCGATCCAGTGTTCGAGCTCGAGCGCCGAAGCTGTCCGGTCGATCGAGTGGCGGGCCTGGGCATAGCCATCCCGAACGACGACATGGAGCGCGGCGTAGCAGAGCCTGGGAAGGGGCGCGGCCTCGCCAGGCGGGATCTGGTGGACAGATCTCACAAGGCGGCCGCCTTCTTGATCTCCTTGATCCGCGCGAACTCGGGGCTCTGCCGGTAGTGCTCGTCCAGCGGATAGCAGCCGCTGACCATGTTGTTGCGCGGCCCCGTCGTGCAGTCGCTGAACGTCCGGCAAATGCGTCGGCGCTCAAGCGGCCGCCCCGCCAGAACGTCCGCCGGCAGACCCGGGTACGCCAGGATCATCCGCCCCAGGCCCACGAAGTCGACGTGGCCGGCGCCGACCTCAGCTTCGGCAACGTAGGGCAACCAGTCCTGCAGATAGCTGTAGCCCGTTCCCACGAGCGGCAGTCCTGGAAAGGCCGCGCGCACCGTACGCACGGCGGCGAGCTGCCGTAGCACCGAACGGAGCGGATCCTCGGGCGGCTGGTAGCCGTCCGACGCCGGGTAGGCCGCCGGCCGCGACAGATGCGGGCAACCGTAGGGCGACCCCATCGTCACGTTGACGATCTCGACCCCGGCCTCGACCAGGAGCGCGATGTAGCGGATCGCTTCGGCGTAGGTGGGTTCGGGGAACGAGCAGTCGGCCGGGTCGATGCCGAACGCAAGATCGGCGAGGCGCGGCGCCGCGTCCGTATCCGCGATCGCGGCGACATCGGGTACGCCCACGCCGGCGCCGTCCGCGGCGAACGGCGCCACGTCGCCGACGGACAACCGGACGCCGATGCCGAGGCTGGGACACTCCGAGCGCACCGCGGCGATGATCTCGAGCGGCAGCCGCACCCGGTTCTCGAAGGCCCCTCCGTACCGCCCCCGCCGGGTGCGCGCGCCGAGCAGCTCGTGCAGCAGGTAGCCGTGGCAGCACTTGACGTCGACGAAGTCGTAGCCGGCCCTCTCGGCGCAACGCGCGGCGCGCACGTAGGCGCCCGCGACCTCCTCCAACTGCTCGTCGCTGATCAGGGGACGCTCCGCGGCGGCGCCCAGGCGACCGTCGAGCACCGGATGGACCTGCGCCCGCAGCGGTCGCGGGGGCGCCGGGGGTGGATCGGGCCGCGACAGTCTGCCCGAGTGGGTCACCTGAAGACCGATGACCGGGCGCTCGCCGCCGACCCCGCTCTCCGCGTGGCCGTCGAGGATCTCCTGACGCAGCGCTTCGAGCCAGGCCACACAGTCGTCGAGGCGCCCTCGGTCGATGAAGAGTTGATTCGGGTTGGCGCGGCCCTCCGGGGCCACCGCCACCGCCTCCCCGCCCCAGACCAGCTTCGCGCCGCTCAACCCGAAGCGTCGCCAGCGCCGCCGCGTCAGTTCGCTCGGGCTGCCGTCCCGCTTCCCGTCCCAACCCTCCATCGGATGGACCGCAAACCGGTTGCCAGCCTCCCGGCCGAAGATCGTCAAAGGCCGCGCCAGCGGCCCGCGCGGTCCGAGCAGTTCGTCCGCGCAGTCGAACGCCCGGTCGAGGCTGCGCAGATGCTCCCGAAAGGCCGCGGCGGTCCTATGGTGGCCCGGAGGCGTGTAGCGTCGGGTCAACGAGCAGGCCCGGGCGAGGAAGGACGCCATCCGCTCCGTCCGATCGAGAACTCAAGAGGACGGCGGAAGATCATCCGGTATCAGATTGCAGTATCATCTCGCCGGTGCGAAGGAAGCATCGTCGAACTCTGGAGGCAATCTCAAACGTCCAAGCGGATCTTGACTGGAACGATATCGAAGGGCTGTTTGTGGAACTGGGAGCCGAGGTCAAAGAACGGGCAGGTTCCCGGGCACGCTACCGGTTCCCCGACGGGACTCGCGCAGTCTTCCACAGGCCCCACCCTTCGAACCGGACGGGGCGGGCGACGGTTCGGGCGATTCGCGACCTGCTGAAGAAAATGGGAGTAGCGCAGTCATGATGGAGTACAAGGGCTACTTGGGGAAGGTCGAGGTCGAAGACGACGAGTTCTATGGCGTGGTCGTCAATCTCCACCGCGACCACCTGGACTTCCGCGGCCGGACGATCGACGAAGTCCGGGAGGCTTTCCACGACTCGGTTGACTTCTACTTGAAGGGCTGCAAGAAGGACGGCGAAGAACCGGAGAGGCCCTTCTCGGGTCGATTCGTGGTCCGCCTGCCTCCCTCCACACACCGGAGGGCCAGCACTCTGTCCCGCGTCGAGAACCGGAGCTTGAACGCGGTCGTGACGGACGCGATCGAGACCTACCTGACCGACCGCGGCATATAGCCGCACCAATCCTCTACGGGCCGCTCGGCGACCGCACCGGCGGCTGCCAGGGTTCCGGGCCCTCGGGCAGAGCACTGAGAAAGGCAGCGCTGACCTCCTCGTACCAGGCGTGGAGTCGGGCACGCATGTCCGCAACCCGGTCGGGCTGTTCCGATGCCAGGTCGTTCCGTTCGCCTTCATCGGCCTCCAGGTCGTAGAGGTGGACCCGACCGTCCTCGTAGCGCTCGATCAGCTTGTAGCGGCCCTGCGAGATCGCGCCGCCCGGGAAGCCGCCCTGGTTGCCGTAGTGCGGGTAGTGCCAGAACAGGTCGCGCTCGGCGGCCGCGGCGGCTGCTGCGTCGCCCGCCTCGCCGCCCCGGAGCAGGTCGAGGAAACTGCGGCCGTCGAGTTCGAGGTCGGGCCGTGGGTCGAGGCCGGCAGCCTCCAGCAGCGTCGGGTAGAAGTCGGTGCTGATGACGGGCGCCGCGACTTCACCTCCGGCAGCCGCAACAGCCGGCCAGCGCACGATCAGCGGCGCCCGGATGCCGCCCTCGTAGAGCCAGCCCTTGCCGCCGCGTAGCGGCAGGTTCGAGGTCGGCGCCCCTTCCGCCGTGGACAGCCCCCCGTTGTCCGAGAAGAAGACGACGATGGTGTTCTCGGCCAGGTCCAGGGCGTCGAGCCGGTCGAGGATGCGGCCGACGCTGGTATCCAGGGTCTCGACCATCGCGGCGTAGACGGCGTGGTTCTGGACCTCGCGCACGCGCCGCGGTTCGTCTCGCGGCCAGACCTGCTCCTCGTCGCCGAAGTCCTCGAGACTTGCCGGCGCGCCCACTTCGACGCCGGCCTTGGCGGCGTACTTCGCGACCAGTTCCGCCGGCGCCTGCAGCGGCGTGTGGACCGTGTAGTACGCGAGATAAAGCAGGAAGGGCTTGCCCTCGTCGTCGGTCGCGTAGCCGTCGATCAGGTCGAGAGCCTCATCGGTGAGTCTGGCGGTGAGATGCTCGTCCTCGCGGCCGTCCTCCAGGGTCGGGTTCGAGTACGGCGAGAAGTAGCTGCGCGGCATCCCGCCGCGATGGCCGCCGACGTTCACGTCGAAGCCCTGCGCGAGCGGCCAGAACTCCTCCGTCGGCCCCAGGTGCCACTTGCCCAGGAACGCGGTGCCGTAGCCGCCGTCGCGGAGCGCCTCGGCGAGGGTGTACTCCTCGAGCGCCATCCGGTCATTGAGCGGCGCCGGCGCGAACGACTCCTGGCGGCGGCCGCTGAAGTAGTTCGTCGCGCCCACCCGGGTCGGGTAGCGGCCGGTCATGATGCTGTAGCGCGTGGGGCTGCACACCGGGTTCGCGGCGTAGCCGCGCGTGAAGCGCACGCCGCCGGCCGCCAGCCGATCGATGTTCGGCGTCTCGTAGAAGGTGTCCGGGTTGAAGGCGCCCACGTCCATCGCGCCCAGGTCGTCGACGAGGAGGAAGACGATGTTCGGCGGCTCGGCGGGCGGGCCGCCGGGCCCGCCGCCGGTGCCCGCACAGGCGGTGAAGAGGACCAGCAAGGCCGGTACTGCTGCCTTGGCGCGGCCGTTCATCGGAGGTGAAGCCTAACGCGGCAGAACTCCCGGGAGGCCGGGGCTTCGCGCCGGATGCGGGCAGGATGCCCGCGTGCCATCCGTGCGCCCGATGACGGGCGCACGGAGTGGTTCCCGTGTGGCGCGGGTCGCGCCACACGGGTTCCCAGGGCAGATCGTTCTGCCGCGCAGTCTCCCAGCCCGCATCCGGGCGAGACGCCGGTCTGGCTGGGGCTACAATCGGGGGTCGCCTCAGGGCGAGCTTCCGATCCCAGGGAGGAAAGTCATGTCCGCGATCACCCGCCGCGTATTCCTCGGCTCCGCCGCCGCTGCCGCCGCCACGACCACTCTGGGCTGCCGGGCGTCGGTCGGCGCAGCCAGCGCCGCGAGTCCGAACCAGCAACTCCGCGTCGGCATCGTCGGACTGCGGAGTCGCGGGAACGATCACCTGAACCAGTTCGCCGCACTGCCAGGCGTCGAGGTCGCCGCGCTCTGCGATGTCGACCGCAACGTCCTCGAAGCGGCCAAGGCGAAGGCGGTCGAGTTGGGCGCGGACCCGATGACGATCGTCGACTACCGCGAACTCCTGGAGCGCGACGACATCGACGCCGTGTCCATCGCCACGCCCAACCACTGGCACGCGCTGCAGGCGGTGTGGGCCTGCCAGGCCGGCAAGGACGTCTACCTGGAGAAGCCGGTCTCCCACAACGTCTGGGAGGGACGCCAGATCGTCCACGCGGCGAAGAAGTACGACCGGATCGTCCAGACCGGCACCCAGATCCGCTCGTCACCCTCGATCCAGGACGCCCTGGCCTGGGTGAACGAAGGTCACCTGGGCGAGATCCAGCTCGCTCGCGGCCTCTGCTACAAGCCGAGGCAGAGCATCGGCCGGGTCGAGGGCGCCCAGCAGGTCGACTCCGCGATCGACTACGACCTGTGGTGCGGTCCGGCGCCGAAGAAGCCGCTGATGCGGGAGCGCCTGCACTACGACTGGCACTGGGTGTTCGACACCGGCAACGGGGATCTGGGCAACCAGGGCATCCACCAGATGGACATCGCGCGCTGGGCCTTAGGCGAGGCCGCGCTGCCGCCGAGGACGATCAGCGTCGGCGGCCGCTTCGGCTACGTCGACGACGGCAACACCCCCAACACCCAGTTCGTGTACCACGACTACGAGCGGGCGCCCCTGCTGTTCGAGGTTCGCGGTCTGCCTCGCGACGCCGAGGCCCAGGCCGGCGAGTGGCGCAAGGGCATGGACGACTACATGGGCGCCAGCATCGGCGTCATCGTCCACTGCGAGGGCGGCTACCTGCAGATCCCGAGCTACACCAGCGCCACCGCCTACGACAAGAACGGCACGAAACTCGAGAGCTGGAAGGGCGGCGGCAACCACTACGCGAACTTCGTCGACGCGGTGCACAGCCGGCGCGGTGCGGACCTGACCGCCTCGATCGAGGACGGCCACCTATCGAGCGCCCTCTGCCACCTCGGCAACGTGTCGTACATGCGAGGCGAAGCCGGCGGGCCCGCCAAGCTCTCCAAGATCGCCGGGAAGCTGCGCAACGCCGGCGACACCGCGGACCGGTTCCTCGATCACCTCGCAAAGAACGGCGTCGACCCCGAGATCGACCAGCCGATCGTCGGCCAATGGCTCGAGATCGACCCGGATTCCGAGACGATCGAAGGCGACGAGCAGGCGAACCGCTTGCTCACCCGCGAGTACCGCGAGCCCTTCGTGGTGCCGGAAGTCGTCTGATGGGCGGCTGGATCCTCCGGGCCTGGGAACCCGGGTGGCGCGATCCCGTGCCACCCGCGAACCACTCCGTGCGCCCGTCACCGGGCGCACGGATGGAACGCGGGCGTCTCGCCCGCATCCGGCACACAGCGCCGGTCTGGTTGCGCCTGACCGCGCTGATCGCCCTCGTCGCGCTCACCGGCGCGGCCGGCCTCCAAGCCCAGTCCGGCGTCCCGGACGGCTACGAACTCGTCTACTCCCAGGACTTCGCCGACGCCTCCGCGCTCGACGACTTCACCTTCAGCGACCAGCGGGCCTGGAAGTACGGCAAGGAGGAAGGCCGCGGCTACCTCGATCTTGTGGGCGGCAGCAAGTACAAGCCGAAGCACCGCTCGCCGCTCAACATCGCCCTGATCGACGATCTCCTGCTCGCCGACTTCGTGCTCGAAGCCGAAGCCTGGCAGACCGGCCGCGAGTACGGCCACCGGGACTTGAGCCTCTTCTTCGGCTTCGAGGGCCCCAACCGCTACTACTACGCCCACCTTGCCACCGAACCCGACGACCGCGCCCACAACATCTTCCTGGTCGACAACGCGGACCGCGCCCCGCTCGGCGCCATTCCGGACGAGGGCGTCGACTGGGGCAAGGGCTGGAAGCGCGTGCGCGTCGAACGCCGCGATGGAGCACTTCGCGTCTACTTCGACGGCGAGAAAGATCCCACCGTATCGACCGACCGGGACCCGCTCGGCTGGGGCCGTGTCGGCGTCGGCTCCTTCGACGACTCCGGCCGCTTCGGCAAGGTGCGGATCTGGGCGCCGGAGACGAAGCGCGCGCCGAAGCCGGCGTTCAAGTAGCGAGCCATTGGCGCCCGGCGGCCCCATGAGCGCGATCCGGCGCGTCGTCTGGGAGTCGGACAGCCGGGCCGGTCGTGTGTTCGACACGGTCGTGTCGTCGGTGATCGTCGGCGGTCTCGTCGTCGACGGCGTCGTGACTCTGGAGAGTCTCGACCCAAGGGTCAACCAGGCCCTCGGCCTGGCCAGCACCGTGGTCACAGCCCTGTTCGTCACGGAGTACCTGCTGCGCCTCGCAACTGCGCCGAAACGATGGCGGTACGTGACGAGCTTCTACGGCATCGTTGACCTCGCAGCGATCCTGCCAACCCTGCTCGGCCTGGATCTGCGGGCGCTGCGGGCCTTTCGGCTGTTCAGACTGCTCCGGCTCCTGAAGATCACCCGGGCGAAGGCCCTGAATCGCTTCGGCAAAGCACTGTGGACCGTCAAGGACGAGGGTCTGATCTTCCTGTTCACTACGACGCTGGTGCTCTACCTGGCGGCAGCGGGCATCTACCACTTCGAGCACGAGGCGCAGCCCGAGGCCTTCGGTTCCATCCCTGAGAGCCTGTGGTGGGCCGTGGCGACGCTTACCACCGTCGGCTACGGAGATGCCTACCCGGTGACTGCCGGAGGTCGCGTGTTCACAACGGTGATCCTGCTCTGCGGCATGGGCATTGTTGCGGTGCCCGCGGGTCTGGTGGCAACTGCGCTGACTAGAGCAGGGCAGAAGGACGACACGTAGGAGCCGTAGCGGTCGGCCCGGCTGATAGCTCAAAGCGCCACGACAGTACACCACGAGACAAAGGGCTGCGGCGAGAGCCGGAGAGCCGGCGCTTTCCGCCGGATGCGGGCAAGACGCTCGCGTTCCCAGGGCGGAAGCCGCCAGGCTTCCAACGCGGCCTTCTTCATCGACGATGTCGACAACCCGTACACCGGAGCCCCGGGGACTCATTTCAACTGGATCCAGGGCAACGTCGTCGGCGGCCGGTCGATGGCGCGGCAGTCGTACCGGATGATCCCGGACGGCTACGAGCTCGTCTACTCCCAGGACTTCGCCGACGATTCCGCCCCTAAAACCACACCCCAAAAACGATCCGAGCTAGAATCGGCTCGCCCAACGGCCAGTGCCCGACTCTTAGGGCGCCCCAGTGACATGAGCGACACTCCAGAATCTCCAGGCTCCAGCGGACCGAGCGTCCATCTGGCCCAGTTTTCGATAGTCCTCGTGGTGAACCAGATCGATCCTTCGATCTTCAACCCGGACTTTCTGCGGCACAACCAGATCGTAGACCCCGATTCTCAAGTGTCCGAACCGCCGACCACGACACCGCAATTCGCGCAGGTTCGCTTCAAAGATGCAGTCGCCGTAAAGGTCGACCCGAAACGAGTGATCTTCGAACAAACCGGAGACCCTCTCCAACCTCGCGAACTCCGGCCTCCTGGCATGGCCATGCGATTTGCAACTCTCTTCCCCAACGTCGTCTACAAGGCCATCGGCATCAACCCCACCGGTGTTCCATTCCTCGACGGCGCAGTCGATCACCGCGTCCACATACGCGACATCTTACTTGATCAGGGCCAATGGCTTTGTTTCAACAACGCGAGACCGAAGCTCAATCTCCACGCTGCCTATCGCTTGCCGGATAAGAACATAACCCTCGATGTTCTGGATGCCGACTCCTCAGAACCGGAGGCCAGCCCGCGAACGATTGTCGCGTTCCGCGCGAACATCCACCGCGAGCTGCAAGAGACAGATCAAATCGAGAGAAACCAGCATCTGCTCTCTGTCCTCGCCAAGTGGGACGAGGATCTGAAGGACTTCGAGGCACTGGTCACGAACTTCATCTCCAAGAGTACAACGCCATGAACGAGTCGACCCTTGATCCGCTCCGATCAGATCGAAGCGCGTCAGCACTTCCCGTCATCGCGTCAATAGGCATATGTCCGTCAACCACAAGCGGCTTTGACATGCCTGAGGACCCCGTCACTACCGGCCTTCTTGACCACCATACAGCGGTGACTCTATGGGGTTTCGAACCTCCACCGACAACGTGCGTGATGACCTCCATTCCCCAGGAACGACCATGGGTCGTCACTCAGCTCGAGTACCACCGAGCCGCCCCAGGCGCGACGAGTTCTCGGAACACTTCGGATCCGGAACACCCCGAACCGACCTTGCCATTTTGGAGCACGCAGCCCGCGAAGGATCCAAAGGACTTGGCTGAAGCGCTAGGAGACCTTCAGGAGGTAGCCCAGGAAGCTCTCGAAGAGGGATTCCAGCAACCTACCGAGACCGCTGTGAAGAACGCTGCTCGACTAGTGCGGGCCATCTTTGGCGTGCACCCATGCCGGCTCGAGGTATACCCCACGGCCGACGGTGAAATCGCTATCGATGCCGCCGGCGAGCACCGCGGGTCGGTCATCCTTCTTTGCGCCGCTGCGGGCGGCGCCCTGTGCCTCGTTAACACGGGCAACGGTAGTCACCGTGCGCGCTACTCCGAGGTAGACCAACTCCCCGACTGGTTCTTGAGCGAGGCCCTTGCGGAACTTTCTCGTCTGAACCGGGGCGCTGCATGACCGCACCCGCAGTCGTCCAGTCCGATGAAGCACTCGGGCGTGGCGTCTTCTCGCGGAAAGAAGCCAAGAGGGCGCAACGTCGACGCAGAGTGCGCCTAAACGTTTTTCTCGAGAAGGCGGGAGTCGCAGAAATCTCAGTTGACCGCTTGGACTGCGCTCCTCTAGAGAAAGCAGTCAGCCTTGGCGAAAAGGCGGCCCAGAATCGGGCCGGCCCCTTCTGCGGGTGGGCTGTCGTGAGCGCAGAAAGTGCCGAGGACAACGGCCGACGCGTGGCCGCGACTCCACAACCGGAGAACCCGATCCACGCCGATATCGTCCTGCCAGATCTCGCTGCGGCAGACCGGGAGGAACAGAAGGAGCACGCTCAGCAACTCGCTGACCTATCCGCGTGGCGTGCCCGACCCGGTCAGCCATAGTCGTAGCCGTAACCTGACAACCCACGTCCACTTTGGGCGCGCGCCTCGGCTGGCGCCCCTTCCAGACGGTCAGCGAGCGGCGCGTCGTCACGTTAGGAACGCGCCATCAGCGGGGAGTCCCGCCGTACCGCCGCAGCACCGCATCAAGCTGCTCCGCCGACACCTCGCCGTCGTGGAACAGGAGCCGATAGCGCAGCCTGAGCTCCCCGCCGGCCGGAATCGTCCAGTCCCCCGTGCCCTTCTCCGCCTTCTCGAAGTCGTGGACGCCGAAGGGGTTGGCGGCGAAGAGGCCGTAGGCGCGAGCGTGCCACCAGGTCGGATGGCGGAAGTTCTCCGGGTGGTCGAAGATCGCGATGCCCACGGGCTTGCCGTCGACGGGGCCGCTGTAGTGGACCCAGGCGGCACGCTTGCCCCACACGGCGGCGCCTTCGACGGCCTCGCTGTTGCGCATCGCACCGGCGGCGTGCTCGCCCTGATGGCGCAGGGTGGGCGCGACGCGGACGGCCATCGTGCCTTCCTTGGTGTCGCCGAGGACGACCGCCTCGTTGCCGGCCCGTAGACGGATGTCGAAGTCGATCGCTCGCCAAGCCTGACCGGAGGCGAAGGCGCCGGCGCGGAAGGTCATTGTCCGTTCTTCGTGGAGAAGCTCCTCGCCGCCGGGGGCGATCCACGAGTTCGAGGTGCGGAGCACGCCGACCGCACCCGACTCGACCGCGAGGATCTCCTTGTGGACGATCGTCGAGCCGTCGCGGCCGGTCCAGAAGTCGTGGCGCTTGGCGCCGTCATCGTCACCGCACATGTCTTGGCGGCGGTGGTCACGCTGCCACGACTGGGCGAGAACACGCTGCCGGCGCCGACACGTACGAGCGTGTCGATAAAGTCCCAGACCGCGTCCTACACGCGAGGATGAGTCTGCAAGGCGGTAGTGTACCCTGGCTCGTAAGAACACATAGCGAGGAGGCACTAGGAATGACGGCGAATCAGAACACCTCTGCCATCACGATTGTAGACATCGGTGCGAAGGTCATATCCAAGAACCATGGAGTCTGGGCGTACTCGTGGAGGGTCGCAATCGACGCAACTCCAGAACACGGGTGCTTCACCAAAGTTTCGTTCGTCGATGCGGATGACTTTGAACTCGCCTCCGACAATGACATTTCAACTGTCCCTTCGTCTGGCCGACTGGTGGTTCGCGGCGTGATAGACATTGACGAAGATCTCGCAAGATCGATCAACAATACGATTGCATCGGTAGACGTGTACTCCAAGCACACCGGCGAGCACTAGTGGTGGCGACTATGCTACGACCCGCCGACTAGGGATTGGCGGGCTACTTTGGCGGAATCAACGGTTGGAGAATACGACGCAAAGAAGACGACAACTCATGCCGAACCCTCTCACGCGAGCAAGCCAGGGCAATCTTCCGTTCCGGCTGATTCGTGACGATCCGCCGGGCACAAAGTCGTCGCAGGTTCGGTGGGACTTCGGGATACAACCTCCTTCTCCGGCGATAGTGGCCTACGGCAGACGCAGCTCCTGGCCTTGAACCGAGAGTTTGCCCTCCGAGACGAGCTGCCTCGCGTTCTCGGCAACGAATCTGCGCATATCGGCGCTGGTCGACTTGAAGCCGAGAGCGCGCGCCACCTGGACCGCGCATTCCGCCTCTGTAATGCCTACGCTCGCCGCAACCACTTGCGAGATTGCCAATCGGACCTCGGGTGGGGGGATCATCTCCACCTTTCGAAGCGTGGAAGAATGCACGTTGCTCCGGTCGCGCACAGTGACCGCCTTCCCATCTGCGAGTTCAAGAAACGGGTCCGTGCCTGGAGTGGGATGACGCAGAGCGCCGCTTCGAATCGCCGCGGCCACCGCACGCCCAATGCAGCCCTGAATGCGGCTCCCGGCCCGTTTGTACCCCCAGACGCGGCTGAGCCGACGCCCGACCTCCTCGATGTGGACCGGGCCTTCGATCTCGACGATGCGAACAATGTAGCGGGCCAAGGTCTCGAGCGGCGCTTCGTGAAGTTCGAAGATCCCGGCGTCCGGAACCGCGAACGCTGCCTCTTGGTACAGAACTCGCTCGAGCTCCGGATCCGCCGCCCGAGCCTCCCGCTCCACCGGAGGCCGTTGCAAGGCCCGGACGGGAACGCTCCTCGAGCCACGGCTCAAGCGAGCCCTCTCAATCGCTTCGAGGAGCTTTCGCACCTCGACATCGCGGTTGTAGAACCAGTCGGTGCTCCAGATGCGATGGAACTTCCACCCCTTCTGCTCGAGCACCGCCTGACGAAGGCGGTCCCGTTCCCGCGCCCAGTTCGACGAGTGGTACCGAGCGCCGTCGCACTCGATGGCGAGCAGGAACCGCCCCTCGTCGTCCGGGTCGTAGACCGCCAAATCGATCAGAAATCCCGACGAACCGACCTGCGCCGCAACGCGATACCCGTGGCCCTGCAGTGCCTTGGCGACCGCTTCCTCGAACGGGCTGTCCATCTCGCCTCCGGTCAGCAGCGGCACATCGAGTTCCCCGGTCTCCGCGAACTTCAGGAAGCGCTTCAACACCCTGGGACCCTCGTGTCTGGTCGCGTCGAGGCGGATGTCGCCATGGCGGATCGAGGAAAAGACCCGACACGTCTGCCTGGCTCTCGTAAAGAGGACATTCAACCGCCGTTCGCCTCCGTTGCCCGAAACCGGACCGAAGCTCATGGACATGTAGCCGCTGGCGTCCTTGCCGTAGCCGATCGAGATGAAGATGACATCCCGCTCGTCACCCTGGACGTTCTCCAGGTTCTTCACGAAGAACGGCTCGTCCCCAGTCTCACGGCAGAAGGCGTCGAGCTCGGGGTGCTCCGTCCTCATGAACTCGACTCGGTCGCGGATCGTGTCCCGCTGGGCCACCGACAGCGCCACCACTCCGAGAGTTCGGTCAGGATACTCGCGGGCGTGACGGAGAACCTCCTGCCCGACGACCTCCGCCTCCTTCGGGTTGTTGCGCCTCCGCCCGCGGTCGTACTCGCCCTCCACATGGACGAATGACAGACCGAAGTCCTCCCTTGGCCTCTCAGGGCTGGGAGGACAAACGAGGCGATCGCCGTAGAACTCGTGATTCGAGACCTCGATCAGCGAAGGATGCATCGAGCGGTAGTGCCATTTCAACATCAGGCCTGCCATCGCCCGCGAATCGCAGAGCGACAGGATGCTCTCCATATCGCCGACCTGCGACGCCTGAATGTCCTCAACGTCCTCGTAGTCGGTTTCCTCGCCGCTCACCTCCCGGTCGAAGAAAGACGTGGGCGGCAGTTGCTTCTGATCTCCGACAACGACGATCTGGCGGGATCGCAGGATGGCGCCCATCGCGTCCGCCGGCCGCACCTGGCTCGCTTCGTCGATGAGAAGCAGGTCGAACGTCAAACCACCCGGGCGCAGGAACTGAGCGACCGACAGCGGACTCATCAGGAACACGGGTTTGATCGTCGCCACAGCCTCCCCGGCTTTGTCCAGGAGCTTTCGCAGCGGCATGTGGCGCGTCTTCTTGTTGCACTCACCGCGCACAATCCCTACTTGGCCGGCGGAACCGGCTGGTAGATCCTTGAAGTGCCGAGAGGCGGCTTCCTGGGACGCCAGAACCTGGAGTTGTTGGTCGAGATCCTTGAAGTTCTCGACGTTGATCGCACGCTCGGCACCGTCGATTGACCCCAACTCGGGCGTCTGGCGCCGCATCCGTTCCCACACTGCATCGGCCCGCACGAACTCGAGAGTTTCCCGCGCGGCAGCCGGCTTGAGCTGGCCGGCGGCCAACCGCTGCCTGACTTCGTGGAGACCGAGTTCCGAAGCGTGGCTGCCCGCGCTCGCCAAGCGGTGCCAGTTCTCGTACTCGTCCATGCAGGCAAGCCACGTCCCCAAGCGCTCCTCGACGAGCGCCGAGTCCACCGTCTCCAAGCTGTCCATGCCGAACGCGGTCCGAAGGTCCAAGTCCGTCGAAGTAGCGACCGCGTTCCACGCGCGAGTCCATATCCTTGTCGGCGGCCCGGAGGCCGTGAGCTACGGACAGGCAGTCCAGCCCCGGGGGAACCGTCTCGAACCACTGCTTGGCCGCGGCGCCTGAGCCCAGCGCCTGGGACTGCGCCTCGATCCATCGCACGGCCGGCAACAGCTCCGAAAGATCGGTGTCCTCGTCTCGCCAGACATCGCCGAAGGCCTCCCTGCCTAGCCCCGCGCCGCGAGCAACCGCTTTCCTCAGCTTTCTGTAGCCGAGTAGTTGGTCCAGCGTCTTCAGCCGTTCGTCGAACCCCTTGGGCAGTTGATTTCGGTGTACCGCCCGAAGGTTCGCGAGGGACCCGCGGTAGGCGCCGTTCAGCCACCGCAGCAAGGACTTTCCATGTGCCGCAATCGCCAGACGCGCCTCCGCCCAATCCAAATCAAGGGCGCTCTCCTCAACATCCGACAGCAAGTCCGCCTTGAGGGACTGAAGCTCCGCAATGTCCTCGCACAACTTCAATGATGAACCCGGACGCTCCACAACTGCGTTCGCCTGGAGGAGCCGCGAAACAAGGCCAGGGGCCGCCGCAAACACCTCAAGACGCTCCGCAGTAGGTCCGACCGCCGACAAACTGCCGGCTTCTTTGACGCTGACTGCCTGCGCCGCTCTGGCCAAGGCCGCCCGCACGGTCAGAAGCCGCCGCAGCGCCTCACCAATACGCTCCGCGAGCGCTCGACGATCGACGTGGGTGAGCCTCTTTCGGGCACCTCGCCAAGGGTGTTCGTCTTCGCTTCCGTGCTCCGCGGTCAAGCGGGCCAGCGTTTCAACGACGTCTAGCCGACGGCCGAACTCTTCGCCCGACCAACCATCAGCTCCTTCGATTCGGAAGTCCGGGCGCGAGTAGCCGCTCTCATCGAGCATCGAGAGCCGGCCGATAGCCCCATATGGCGTTTCCCCGGAAACAGCGTCGACTTCATGGAGAAGTGTCGACAGGCGGTTCAGTTCGTCACGCACACTGCGGGTTCGCTCGTAGTGCCGTTCGTCAACGGTCAAGGGCGGCCCAAGTTCCAGCGTCGTCTTCAAGTCGTTGTACACGTGCCGGCGAACTGCCTTGTGCGAGTGCAGCTCAAGGCAGAGCGGACCCAGGCCGCACCGTTCAAGCCGGGCGTGTACGACGTCCAAGGCCGCTCGCTTCTCGGCCACGAACAGCACCCGTTTCCCGTCCCTGGCAGCAACCGCGACAATGTTCGCGATCGTCTGTGACTTGCCCGTGCCCGGCGGTCCCTGAACCACCATGTTTCTCCCCTCACGCACCGCGGCAATCACCTGCGTTTGAGACGCATCGGCATCGAGGATGTGCCCCAACTCCCTGGGATCGGGGAAGCGCTCGTCCAGATTCTCCGCCTCACCGAAGAGGCTCTCTTCCGACTCGAAACCGCCCAACAGCAAGCTCTCCACCAGCGGGTTGCCGGACAGGCCGCCTTCCGATCCCCATTCGTTCTCCGGTGCAAGGTCCCGCCACATCAGGAACTTGGCGAACGAGTAGAAGCCCAACACGATGGTGTTCGCTTGCACCCGCCACCGCGGCCGCGATGACACGGCCTTCCGAGTCAGCTCGAAATACTCGGAAGGCAGCCAGTCGCCACCGTCTGGAAGGTCGGGCAACTTGAGTTCGAAGTCGTTCCCGAGCATCGCACCGAGCGAAAGGTTCGGCTCCAGGTCCTGGTCCCGGTATGCAAGGCGGAAGCGCCCGCGAGCGCTGTCCCTTTCAAGGTCTACAGGAAACAGAATGAGCGGGGCGAAACGCTCGATGTCGGATGACTCGCTCTCGTACCAACGCAAGAACCCAAGTGCCAGAAAGAGCACGCTCACACCCTGCTCTTCTTCAATCCCCCGCGCGTCCCGGTACAAAGTCAAGAGCCGCTTCTGAAGGCCCTCGGCCGTCAACCGTGTCTGTAGCTTCCGGTCGACGTGGTGCGCTGCCACCTCGGATTCACCATCGTCATACCTGGGAACGTAGAGACTCCCCAAGTCGTCCGCGGGTTCTTCCTCGAGCACGCCACGGTAGGGCTCGAAGGTCATCTTCTTCCGTCCGAGATAGAGCATCCGAAAGATCTCGTCGGAGCGCTCGTCCTCGATCTCGAGCTGCTTGACGCGGCGCTTGCCGACCGGCGTGTTCGTCAACCGGTTCCGCTTGCTGATGTCGAGGAGTTGCTGCCGAAGCCGTTCGACCGCCGTGTCCATCCCCCGAACCAAGCCGCCGGCCACCCTGCCGACATCACCCTGGGCCGGTTGACCGTCGGGGTACAACGAAGTCGGGAGGTCCACCACTACTCTCCCCCGTACCGCCGCAGCACCGCATCAAGCTGCTCCGCCGACACCTCACCGTCGTGGAACAGAAGCCGATACCGCAGCCTGAGCTCCCCGCCGGCGGGGATCGTCCAGTCACCCGTGCCCTTCTCGGCCTTTTCGAAGTCGTGGACGCCGAAGGGGTTGGCGGCGAACAGGCCGTAGTCGCGGGCGTGCCACCAGGTCGGATGGCGGAAGTTCTCGGGATGGTCGAAGATCGCGATGCCCACGGGCTTGCCGTCGACGGGGCCGCTGTAGTGGACCCAGGCGGCACGCTTGCCCCATACGGCGGCGCCTTCGACGGCCTCGCTGTTGCGCATCGCACCGGCGGCGTGCTCGCCCTGATGGCGCAGGGTGGGCGCGACGCGGATGGCCATCGTGCCTTCCTTGGTGTCGCCGAGGACGACCGCCTCGTTGCCGGCCCGTAGACGGATGTCGAAGTCGATCGCTCGCCAAGCCTGACCGGAGGCGAAGGCGCCGGCGCGGAAGGTCATTGTCCGTTCTTCGTGGAGAAGCTCCTCGCCGCCGGGGGCGATCCACGAGTTCGAGGTGCGCAGCACGCCGGCCCCGCCCGACTCGGTAGCAAGAATCTCCCGGTGGACGATCGCCGAGCCGTCGCGGCCGGTCCAGAAGTCGTGGCGCTTCGAGCTGTCGGCCGGGCCGACCGCGCCGTGAGCGAACCACAGGGAGCGGTGATGCGGATGGTCCTGCTCTTCGCCTTCCGCCTCGGACATCGGCCAATTGCGGGTCAGCGCCTGGCCGCCCGGGCCGTAGACCGGGTAGAGGTACGGCAGGTGGCCGCCGCCGTCCGGTAGGCCACCGGGGCGGTACTCGGTGAAGGGTCCGCCGTCGACGGTGATCAGGATGCGGTCGCCGGCGCGCTTCGTCAGTTCGATCTTGGGGTCGGACTCTTCTGCGGCGACGGGCACGGGAGTGGACAGCGAGCCGAACACGAGAGAAAGGACTGCCGCGAGAAGCGGATGGCCGGCGCTTTGAGCCGGATGCGGGCGAGACGCCCGGGTGCCATCCGTGCGCCCGATGACGGCCGCCCGGACTGGTTCCCGGGTGGCGCGGGATCGCGCCACCCGGGTTCCCAGGGGGCGGCGCTTCGCGCCGAGATGCATGGGTTTCATCGGCAATTCCTCTGCCACTGTTCCTCTGCCACTGTCGGTTCTCCGGGGAAGCCGCAGCATGGTACCGTGCCGCGGGTGAACCCCACCAAGTGGTCGGCAGTTCCATCGTTCCGCGCCGGCGCGGCCTTGGCGCTTCTTCTATGCGTCCTGGCGGTCGCCTCATGTGCCGACCCGGAGGCGGGAGCGGAAGCGAAAGTCTCAGGGCCCGAATCCGTGAGTGAGAGACCGTCGGAAGTCCTCCGAGCGCACCTGTTCGCCGACGACGCCGAAGGGCAGAGCGCCTTCGCCCGCATCAAGGCCAGTTTCGAGGCGGCGAACCCCGGCTATGGGATGGCCTTCCTGCCGACCGCAGCCGAGATCACGGCCGAAGACACAAGCCGGCTCGTGTTCGTGCAGAAACCGGTCGAGGAGGAGCCCGCATCAGCCGAGATCCACACCGCTTCCGGCCCAGCCCCGATCGAGCTGCACGTCGGCGATATCGCGGTGCTCCGCCCCGGCGAGCGACTGACCGCTGAGCCCGCGATCGCGGCGCTCGTCTTCGATGTGCCGGAAGCTCCAGGCGAGAGCGTACCGGCAGCGATCCGCCCCGACTGGGACCCGGACATCACGGACGTTCCCGGCGGCTGCGCCACGGAGACCGGCGCCTACCGGCGCATCCTGCTCACCTGGCTCAAGGACAACGGCCCCTACACCTTCCACGGCCTGAACGCGCACCGGGTGCGCATCACCGACTCCTTCACCCACTACCACCCGGTGGACACGGGCTTCGACGAGTTCTACCTGGTGCAGATGAGCAACGACGCCGATCAACTGCTCACGAGCTACCACGCCGCCGACATCGAGTCGCCGCAGACGATGACGCCGGAACTTGCGCGGCAACTGTTCGACGTCCATGACATCCGCGCCGGCGACCTGATCTACCTGCCTCGCGGCGTGATCCACCGCAGCCTGGGCGGCGTGCTGGCGCAGGTGATCACGGTGCCCGGCTTCCGACCGGCCGCCGAGATCGGCGTCGACCACCACCTGCTCGCGATCAATGAGCACCTCGGCCTCGAGGGCGAGGAAGCGCTTCCCTACAACGCCGAGGCTTCGACCGAGGCGGTCGTCCGCTAGAGCGAAGACCCGCGGAGCCGACCGTTCACTTTCATCCGACCGAGGATCCCGCGCATGAAGCAGACATCCGACACCCGGACCTACGACGCGATCGTCGTCGGTTCCGGCGCCACCGGCGGCTGGACCGCCAAGGTGATGACCGAGGCCGGCATGGATGTCCTGATGCTCGAAGCCGGCCGAGCCTTCGACCCCGAGAAGGACTTCCGCGAGCACACCCTGCCCCACGACATGGAACTTCGCGGCCGGCCCGACCCGCGCAACGAGTTGCTTCAGCGCCGGCAGCGCCAGTCGTACTGCTACGCCTGCACCGAGGTGAACGCGGACTTCTTCATCGACGACGTCGACAACCCGTACACCGAGGCCCCGGGGACCCACTTCAACTGGATCCAGGGCAACGTCGTCGGCGGCCGCTCAATCATGTGGGCGCGGCAGTCGTACCGGATGAGCGACTACGACTTCAAGGCCGCGAGCATGGACGGCTACGGCATGGACTGGCCGTTCAGCTATGCGGACATCTCCCCCTACTACGACCGGATCGAGCGCTACATCGGCGTCAACGGCCGCAAGGAAGGTCTGGAGATCCTGCCCGACGGCGACTTCCTGCCGCCGATGGCCTTCACTTGCGGCGAGGTGATGCTGAAGGAGACCCTGGCGACCAAGTTCAACCGGCCGATGACGATCGGCCGCAACGCGGTCCTCACGCAACGCCACAACGGCCGCGACGCCTGCCACTACTGCGGTCCCTGCCACTACGGCTGCCGCACGAACTCCTATTTCAACTCGCCGCAGACCACCCTCGTCGACTGTGAGGCGACGGGCAGGTTCACCCTGGCGCCGGACGCCGTCGTCACCCAGGTCGACATGAAGGCGGGCAACGTCGCCTCGGGCGTCACCTACGTCGACAAGAACACGAACCAGACCCGAGAGGCCAAGGCCGATGTCGTCGTCCTGTGCGCCTCGACCCTGGCTTCGACCCGCATCCTCCTCAACTCCGCCGAGGGCGGCCTCGCCAACGAGAGCGACTGCCTGGGCCGCTACGTGATGGACCACATCTACGCAACCGGTGTGCGCGGCACCCTGGAAGCACGCGCGGGCGCTCCCGCGGAGCGGGCCAGCCGGCCGAACGGCATCTACGTGCCGCGGTTCCAGAACCTGAAGGATCCGGCGACGAAGAGGTCGGCCTACATCCGGGGCTACGGCTACCAGGGCGGCGAGTCGATCACCACCTGGCAGCACGGCAACTCTCTGCCCGGCTTCGGCGCCGACTTCAAGAGAAACGTCGAGTCGAGCACGGTCTCGAGCATCGGCCTCGGCGGCTTCGGCGAGATCCTTCCCCGCGCCGACAACCGCGTCACTCTCGATCCCGAGAAGACGGACAAGTGGGGGGTGCCGGTCCTGCAGATGAACTGCACCCTCGGCAGCAACGAGTACGCCATGGTGCAGGACATCATCGAGGAAGGCCGGGCCATGCTGGAGGCGCTCGGCTGCACGAACATCACCCAGAACACCGAACCGGCGCCGATTGGCTCGGGCATCCACGAGGTCGGCACGGCGCGCATGGGCGACGATCCGAAGACCTCCTACCTCAACCAGTACCAGCAGTCGCACACGGTGAAGAACCTGTTCGTGATGGACGGCTCCTGCTACGTCAGCGTCGGCTGCGTGAACCCGACCCTGACCATGATGTCGCTGGCGCTGCGCTCGACGGAGTATCTGGTCGAACAGCACAAGCGCGGAGAACTCGCATGAGCAAACGGACGACGAGACGGAAGGTCCTGGCAGCCGGCGCGGGCGTGTTCGGCTACGCCACCCTGCAAGCCGAGCCGATTCGCGCCGCGATCCCGGCCCTGGCCGCGTACCAGGCCGAGGGCGCCGGCTGGACACCGCGGATGCTGACTCCGGCCCAGGGAGAACTCCTGGCGACACTGTGCGAGCACATCCTGCCGCGCACGGATACGCCGGGCGCCCGGGACGCCGGCGTTCACGAGTACATCGACCTGGAACTCTCGCTCGCCAGCGGCGAGGATCAGCTCAAGGCAACCGGCGGCCTCGACTGGATCGACCGCCGGGCCGCCGATCTGCACGGTTCGTCCTTTGTCGATCTGGACGCGGCGCGCCAGGTCGACATACTGCGCGAGATCAGCGACGAGCACATGGCGCACGCACCGGAACTCGTCGCCGGCGCCGCTTTCTTCAGCGACCTCAAGCGGCGCACCCTGTTCGCGTTCTACACCTCCAAGGTAGGCCGCACCGAGGCCCTCGGGCTGGCGGACCGGGTACGCGTCGAGCGCTTCCGCGGCTGCCAGCACGAGCCCGGCGAAAGCCACGTCTAGGAGACGTGACAGTGGACAAGAACCTCTATGTGATTCGGCTCGACGACGCCGTGCTGAACAAGCCGAAGTACAGCGGGTTGAACCCGAACCACCGGCCCGGGAAGCCGTGTATGTACGTGGGTAGTACCGCAGTCGACCCCGACGCTCGGTTCAAGCAGCACCTGAACGGCTACAAGCCCGCACGAATCGTGAAGAACCACGGCATGTATCTCATCAGGAAAAAGTACGAACACCTGAACCCAGTACCTGCTGATGAAGCTGAGGACCTCGAGGAGCTACTGGCGGAACGCCTGCGAAGGAAGGGCTACTGGGTATGGCAGAACTGACGAACTTCACCCGAATCGCAACCTGTAGAGAGTTCCAGCAAGGAGGTCGAGATGTGCGGCGCCAGGACCGATGCCGACCACGCCAGATGCCCGCACGGGAAGCGCCTTGGAAGCGCCTAGCGAGGCCCATCCTCCACTAGGAACGTGAGCGTCCCCAGGGACGCGCGTCGTGGAGCGCTTGTCGGGCGGCGCGGAACGGCCGTCTGTCTATAGACTCCGACCAATGACCGGCAAGGCGACCTTCGACACATTCTCCGCACCCCGCGCACTACAGGGCACCGGCATGGACGCGACACAGGCCGAGGCCGTTGGGAAGGCGATCGGCGCTGCCGTCGGTAGTTCCAGCGCGCCCACCCGGGCCGATCTGGCCGCTCTGCGCGCCGAACGGCAGCGAGCCCACCAGGACTTCAGGCGCGGCTGAAACAACAGAGGCGAGAGAAGACCGTGGCGAACGATCTACGAGAGACCGGGAGGCCGCCGGCGAACTGCACGAACATGCTCGACCCCGACGTCCTGGACGAGATCGTCCGGCGCATCGTGGACGTTGCGCAACCGGAGAGGATCATCCTCTTCGGCTCGGCGGCGCGGGGCGAGATGGGGCCGCATAGCGACGTGGATCTGCTGGTCGTCAAGGATGGCGTGCGATCTCTCGACGTCATGAAGGCGATCTACATGAACCTCAGGGGCGTAGGAGTCGCCGTCGACGCCCTGGTCGCGACTTCAGAGCATGTCGAGCGCTACCGCGACAGCCACGCCCTGGTCTTCAAGCCGGCCCTGAGAGAGGGACGGATCATCTATGAAGCCGCCTGACGCCCTGCCCCAGGACGATCCGGAGGAGTGGATGGATCACGCCCGGAGCGATCTCCGGCTAGCACGGAACCGCCTCCCTGGCCTCCGCCTGGAACACCTGTGCTTTCACGCCCAGCAGGCAGCGGAGAAGGCTGTCAAGGCCCTGCTGATCCATCACGGCATCCAGTTCCCATACGTCCACGACCTGAGCGTCCTCCTGTCACTGCTTGCGGAGGCTGGGGAGGCTGTTCCGGATACGGTGGAGTTGTCCAGCCAGTTGACACCCTATGCCGCAGCCACGCGCTATCCCGGCATCGCGGCACGCGTGACAGAAGAGGATCACGCGGAGGCCCTCCGCCTGGCGGAAGGCATGATGCGGTGGGTGAAGGGACGCCTGTAATTCCGACCGAGGAGACCTGCGATGTGTGACGAAAGAACGGATGCCGACAACACCACGTACCTGAGCGCGAAGCGGCTGACCCGTCGGGAGTTCGGGGCCGTCTCGGCCGGCGCCGGCCTGACGATGCTGCTGCCCCGGCCGGCGAACGCCCAAGATGTCTCCGAATCCGAGATCGAGGTGACGACCCCCGACGGCGTATGCGACAGCTACTTCGTGCACCCCGCGAGCGGGGCCCATCCAGGCGTCCTGATCTGGCCGGACGCCTTCGGCCTGCGGCCGGCGATGCGGCAGATGGCCAGGCGGCTCGCCGAGTCGGGCCACTCGGTCCTGGTGGTCAACCAGTACTACCGGACGCAGAAGGCGCCCATCGTGGAATCGACGGACTTCGGCGCCGCGCGCGACACGCTGATGCCGCTGATGAGGTCGCTGAACGCCGACACCAACGTGCGGGACGCGAAGGCGTTCGTGGGCTTCCTGGACAGCCAGTCGTCGGTAGACAACGACCGCAAGATGGGCACGATGGGCTACTGCATGGGCGGTCCCATGACGATGCGGACGGCCGCCGCGGCGCCCGACCGCGTCGGCGCCGGCGCGTCGTTCCACGGCGGCGGCCTCGTGACCGACCAGCCGGACAGCCCGCACCTCCTGGCGCCGCAGATGAAGGCGCACTATCTGTTCGCGATCGCCGACAACGACGACCAGAGACAGCCCGAGGCCAAGGACGCGCTGCGCGAGGCCTTCGAGGCGGCCGGCCTGCCGGCAGAGATCGAGGTGTACGAAGGCGCCATGCACGGCTGGTGCCCGCCCGACACGCAGGTCTACAACGAGGCCCAGGCGGAGCGGGCATGGAGCCGCCTCCTCGCCCTGTTCGAGAGCGCCCTCGCGTAGCACGGAGCCGGCGGTTCAGGTCTGCCCGCGACGGCGGCTGAACCGTCGGCCGCCCCAACTGCCAACCCGATGATCACGATCTACCACGTCCCGCGGACCCGCTCGGCCCGTGTCATCTGGCTGTGCGAGGAGCTCGGCCTGCCCTACGAAGTCGTCCCGGTCGACTTCCAATCGGACTACCGGAAGAGCCCCGAGTGGCGGCGGCTCAACCCGATCGGCAAGGTGCCGGCGATGACCGACCTCGACCAGGACGGCAACCTCTTCTCGATGTTCGAGTCGGGCGCCATGGTCCACTACCTCCTGGAGCGCTACGGCGGCGGCCGTCTGCAGCCTGAACCCGGCACTCCCGAGAGCGCCATCTTCCTGCAGTGGTCCTGGTTCGCCGAGGCGAGTCTGGCGCGCCCGCTCGGCGACATGGTCCACCACCGCATCCTCAAGCCTGAGACCGAGCGCATCCCCGCCGTCGTCGAGGACGGACGGCAGCGCACCGAAATCTGCCTCGACGCCGTCGAAGCGGCGCTGGAAGATCGCGACTACCTGCTCGGCGACGAACTCTCCGCAGCCGACATCATGATGGGCTACTCGCTGGCTCTGGCGCAGAGGATGGGGGTCCTGGACGGGCGGTACCCGAAGCTCCTCGCCTACCTGGGCCGGCTCGAAGCCCGGCCGGGGTTCCAGATCGCCTTCGCTGCCCCGACCTGATCAAACGTGGTTGAAGCTGTCGATCTTGACACCGGGCCTCAGGCCGCCCTCCCCACCAGTCAGCAGCTCGACCCGTTCCGAGCGAGCGCGCCGCTCGCGGCGGGGGACCAACCGGCGCAGACCTTCCTCAACGAGGGACGAGAGCGTCCGACCCGTTTGGGCTGCGTAGAGCTTCGCTTCCGCCAGCACTTCGTCGTCGATCCGTACCGTAGTCCGCATGCCGGTCACGCTACGCCGCGTATCTCGGTACGTCAACCTGCTCCAGACATCGCCTCCACCTGCGCGCCCGACAGCTTCTCCGGCGACACCACGTAGAGGTATTCCTTGTTCCGCAGGTGGCTCACCCGGCCGACCTTCTTGCCGCTCGGGTTGAAGACGCCGATCTGGGCGCCGACGTAGCGCTTGTAGTCGCTCTCGATCACCAGCACCTCGCCCCGGCGCGCGACGACCGCTTCCATCTCTTCGCGACCGATGAAGCCCTCGTCGCTGAAGGAGACGACGAGGTACGGCGCTCGGACGCGGTCGACGATCCGCTCCCACGCGGCCCGGAATCTCCTCTTGCTGTTGAAGTCGCTCTTCCGCTCCCGGCAGTCCACGCGCTTGCAGGCGACGCCGTAGTGCTCCGGCTTGTCCCACAGCACCAGGCTCTCCCACACGTGGTAGTTGCCCAGGTAGCTGTGCTGGTTGTAGGGCGGGTCGAGGTACGCGATGTCCGCATCGACCTTCTCCACTGCTTCCGCGGCGTCCATTCGATGCGCCATCCCCTTGCCGGCCTCGGCGCGTGGAGCGATCTCCGGCAGCCGCAGCTCCAGGTCGTTGGAAGCGCGCGGGGCCCACTGCTTCAGGTAAGCCATCTGCACGCCGGTCGTGCTGTCGACCCGGTCCGCCGCTTCCATCAGCGAGACCAGCACGATGGCTTCGAGTTCCGGATCGAGGTCCTTGCGAGCGATCTCCTCCCGAATCGCATCGACCCGCGCGCCGTTCTTCGGCTGCAGGTAACGGCTCTGCTCGCAGAAGATCTCCGTGAAGTACCCGGGCAACGGCGGCAGGCGGTTGAACTCCTCGATCAGCAGCCGGGCCTGCCGAAGCTGCTCAGCCGTGCCGTCCGCCTCCACGTAGCACCGCGCGATCGCCTCGCCGCACGCCAGGTAGTCGTTCGCGAGCACACGGTACTGACGCCGTTTCAGCGCGTCGCCCACTCTCGAGGTGCCGGAGAACAGGTCCAATACCGTGCAAACCGGCCGGAGCTGCTCGACAACGGCGACGATCAACGGCACGAACTGCCGCTTGGAACCGATGTACTTGATGGGCATGCGATGGCGCGCGCTGCCGGCGCCGTCCCGCCGCGCTACCGGTCCGAGACGTCGTAGGCCAGCAGCTCTCCCCAGTTGTGGATGTAGAGCACGCCGTTGCTGACCACCGGGTGAGCCCAACTCGGCTCGCCGTGATCCTCCAACTCAAAGCGGCCCCGCTCCCGATAGCCGACGGGGGTCGCCTCGGCCAGACCGGCGAGGTGTCTCTCGCCGACCAGGAACAGCTTGCCGTCAGCGAGTGTCAACGAGCCCTTGCCGACGCTGCGGTCCCTCCACACGATCTCGCCGGTCTTGAAGTCGACGCAGGCCAGCGCGCGGCCGAAGAAGCCGTACAGGTGGCCCTCGTACAGGACCACGCCGCCGTGGTGGTTCTGGAGGCTCGACTCGAACCACACCTGTCCGGTGCTGACGTTGTCGCCGGCCACTCGCACCCGGAGCGCGCCGCCGCCGGTTCCGTAGGCCGAGGTGTAGAAGACGAGACCGTCCGAGTAGATCGGCGTCGCCGCGTTCGCGGTCCGGTTCGACGGCTCACGGTAGTGCCACAGCAGCTCACCGTCCGCGGCGCGCACACCGACTCCCGCGCGAGCCGTGAAGCCCGCGATCACGCGCAGCGGCTCACCGGCGCCCTCGAGGTCGACGGCGACCAAGGAGGAGTAGCCGGCACGGTCGGTCAGACCGGAACTGGTCCAGACCGTCTCCCCCGTCTTCCGGTCGAGCGCCGCGATGGCGCCCCCGTCGCCGCCGGGCATGACGATCACCCAATCGCCCTCGATCAGCGGCGACTCGCTGATCCCCCAACTGATGTTGCGCTGGTCGAAGTCCTGCAGGATGTTGCGACGCCAACGCACCGACCCGTCGGCGAGTGCGATTCGCGCCAGTTCACCCATCCCGGTCAGCGCGTAGAGCGAATCGCCAGACACCGTCGGCGTACCGCGCGGGCCGTTGCCCCGGCTGTCGCGGAGTCTCGGGCCGAGTTCGCGGTCCCAGCCGACGCCACCGCCGTTCCCATTGAGTGCGAACACCACGCTTCGCCCGCTGCGCGTGCCCTGAACGTAGATCGTCCCGTCGGAGACGGCCACCGAGCCGTAGCCTTCGCCCAGACCGTCGGCTCGCCAAAGAAGCGACGGCCCGCCCGCGGGCCAGCGGTCCGCAAGCCCGGTTTCCGTCGACACGCCGTCCCGATGCGGTCCGCGCCACTGCGGCCAGTCGTCGGCGGCGACCCGCGAAGGCGTCGCGAGAGCAAGCGAGAACAGGCTGATTGCGGTCGACACGAGACTCCAACGGCCAGCCTGTCTGCCGAGAAACTTCTTCATCCTCCCTGCACTCTGCGCTGGCCCGCCCGTGCCGTCAAGGGGTTGCGAGAGGCGCAGCACGGTCAACAGTCGTCAGACCTTCTTCCGCGGCGGCTGCAGGAAGAACGCGACGACCGATCCGGTCAGGGTCACCGCGGCGATGGCCAGGAAGGGGACGGCATAGGTGCCCTGGCTGTCGAACGCCCAGCCTGTGATCGCGGGCACCGTGGCGCCAAACCCGGCGCCGACGGCGAATCGGACCCCCGTCGTCGTGGCAAACGCGCGGCGTCCGAAGAACCGGGCGAAGGTGGCGGCCTGGCTGATGTAGGCCATGCCGAAACCCAGGCCCAGCAGGATCAACGCGATGCGGGCCTCGACGACGGTGCCGACAAACAGCAACAGCGCCATTCCGGCTCCCTCCAGCGCCAGCGCGAAGCCGAGCAGGCGGGGCGGCGAAATCTTGTCACCCAGGGCGCCGCTGGCGCGCCCGAAGATGCTCACGAACACCATGAGGGAAAGGAGACCCGCGGCATCACCGCGCTCGAACCCCACGTCCTGGAGATGCAGCCGACCGTGGTTGGCGAGCACGCCCCAAGGGACGCCGTAGCCGAGGCCGCAAAGCACCATCAGCGCGAACTGCGGCGTCCGCACTGCCTCCTTCGCGACCCATTGCTCAGGAGTCTCGGCCCCGCTCCGAGCTACCGCAACCTGGAGTTGACCCAGTGAACGGGCGCCGTCCCGTAACTGACCCATCGACTCCGGCGTGTTGCGGAGAACGAGGAAAGACAAGACGCCCAGTGCCGCACACAGCGCGGCAAGGATCTGCCAGCCTTCGCGCCAGGTTCCGCCCCGATCCAGGAGGGCATCGTTGAATGAGAAGACCAGCGGCGCCATAACCGCCGCCGCGATGAGCAGAAAAGCCAGGGCGCTCGAGCGCCATCGAAGGAACCAGTTGGTCGCGAGCGTCTGCATCGGCAGTACGGTTGAGAACGTGTGCGTGAGGCCCGCGAAGACACCGAAGTAGAGCAGCACGTCCCACCGGTCCTGGGCCCGGCTGGTCAGGTAGTAGGCCACGGACACGGCCAGAAAGCCCGCGGTGAACACCGGACGGGGCCCGAAACGGGTCAGGCAGACGCCAATCAGCGGCGCCACCGCGCCGCCGCAGAAGGACCAGATGCCGAATGCCCAGCCGCTGTCGGCCCGCGTCATCTCAAGGTCCGTCAGCATCTCCGGCAGGAAGAAGCCCCAACTGTAGAAGGGCGCCGCGCCCAAGCCGTAGATGAGCCAGGCGAAGGGCAGCATTCGCCAGCCGTAGAAGTTCCAGTTGATCCGTGAGGATCTGCCGGTGTCCCCGCTTCCGGTCCCCACCTGCCCCGCCCTCTTGCCGGCCTAGGGCGCCGACGCTCCGCCGGCCACGAGAGACTCGCAACCGGTACCGTCGAGCAGCCCATCAACCACCGCCCGGTCTGCCGCCGAAAGCCCCGCGTACCGCTCACGCAGCCACATCAGGCACTTGCCCTGGTAAGGGAAGGGCTTCTGGACCCAAGGCCGGCCGTCGATCTCGCACTCCACCCTCTCGGCGCCAGCCATCAGCGCCTCGGCGTTCGCAAGCAGGAACGGGGCGTAGACCCTGCCCACCTCGCCGAGAAGCGCCCGCAGCGTCGCCGGCGGCTCGCGGTCGATCCAGTCTTTGTCCGTGGGCTCCAAGCCCGACAGGTCCTCGACCCGATCGACCCAGGCGTAGACGCGCGGCGCCACCGCGAGGGTCACCGCCATCGGCGTCGGGTCAAAGGCCGCGAGTTGGGTCAACTGACCGAAGAACGCGAAGTCCGACGCTCCGGGACGGTTGCCCATCAGGAACTCGCGTTCGGTCAGGTGATCCCGAAACAGCTCCAGGATGCGGCGGTAGCTGGCCTCGATCACCGGACCTGTCGTCTCGTTCGACCCCACGACCCAGAGCCGCGAGATCTGACGCTCGGAGACCATCTTGGCGGCCTGCTGGAAGTCCTCTTCGGGACCTTCCACCTGGCGCCAACGCGGCAGGATCTGACTCGCCTTGTCGATGTCGGCCGCGTAGGCCCACCGGTAGTGGAACATCGCCTTGGTCAACCACTCGTCACCGAAGTCCTCGAGCAGGTAGTCGATGAAGCCGGTCACCGCATCAGGCGGAATCACCGAACGGCCCTCGAACTCCCGCTCGAAGCGCCGGATCAGCGGCGTCGAGTCGACCACCGCCTCGAGTTCGCCGGCCTCGTTCGGCAGATAGAACGTCGGCAGCAGCCGCACCTTGGCGGCCGGCAGGTCGTCGCGGCCGCCGGCGCCCGAGATCAGGAAGCGGTACGGGATGCGCCGGTACCGCAGCACCGCGCGCATCTTGCGCGTGTAGGGCGACCCGGGGGCGCCCATGAAGGTGAGGAGCTGCGGTGCTGTCTGGTGGTGCATCGGACGCGGCGACGGATCATACCCGGCCACGTCGAGCGGCCCCTCAAGGCGCTACGACTGGGGGTTCCAGAGCGAGTAGGCCACCAGCCAACTGCCGTCCGGCTCGCGCCGCATGAACCGCATCCAGTTGCCCTCGGATTCCGTGGGCGGTGATCCGTCCTTCGGACTTGTGGTCAGCAAGAAGGTACCGCGAACATACGCGAGTTCGCCGCTGAACTCCGTCTCCTTGACTTGAAGTTGAACATTGAGCTCTGCGGTCTCGAAGGTCTGCTCCAAGTTCCGCCGGATCGACTCCCGGCCCCTGATGGGCAGAGCATCCGGCGCCATGCGCACGGCGTCCGCAGCGTACAGGGCCGCCATCCCGTCGGCGTCGCTGCTGTTCACGGCGACCATGTAGCCGGCGATCAAGGCGTTGAGGGCGTTCTCGTCGCCGATGCTCGGTTCGACCGCGTCCGGATCTTCGGAAACCCCTTCCTCGACGGGAGCGCAGGCGGCAGCCAGGACGGCCAACAGCAACAGCACAGTGACGCCGGCGAAGAGGCGCTCAAGCTTCTGGTTCGTGCTCCTCATCATGAACCCTCCTCGGGCATTTCAGGCATCTGACCGAGCGGATGGTCCCGGTTCGAGATCTCGCGCGCAATCAGCCAGGACCCGTCCTCCTGACGACGCATCAGGTCCATCCACTTGCCTACTTCCTGGTGAACCACGACGGACGGATCCTCCTTCGACGTAAGGCTCAGGGCGTAGGTGCCGAGAACGAACGCCAGGTCACCGCTGTACTCGGTCTCGTCGACGCGAAGTTGCATGTCCCAGTTCAAGTTCGCAAAGTCGGCGGCGGCGAACAGGCGAATCGCGTCGCGGCCGACCTTCGGCGTGCTGTTCGACTGCATTCGGACGGCGTCCTCGGTGTACAGCACGGCCAAACCGTCCGCATCGCCACGGTTCAAAGCCTGCAGGTACTTGGCGGCGAGTTCGCTCAGGGCCGCCTCATTCTCGGCCACTAGATCCACCTCAGGGGCGGGCGCCTCTTCTGCCGGGGGCGCCGCACAGCCTGCGGCGAGGATCAGGACCGAGCAAATCACGATGGTGGCAGGGTTCATCCGGAGGATTTCTCTACAACCCATTCCGGACCTCCTTTCCGCGGCGAATGCCGCTAAGTGTTGCTCGTTATCTGTAACCCCTAGGGTAGCACCCGGGTGTCAGCCGTGCGCTCGATGACTCGCGCACGGACTGGGTCGCGTTGCCACCGCGGCGCATAGTCTCCCCGCTGTCATGACGCGCCCGCGTTCATCCTTCGCGGCCGCCACCGCGGCCTCGGTCGCGGGGCTGGCCGCTGTGGCGTTGGGATCGGCGCCCTGGCTCGCCGGCACGATCGCGGTCGTCGAGCCGGGCGCGGCCCGGCTCGCTCTCGCCGCCGCTGCGCTGGGCGGCATTGCCTCGATCGGAGTGGCTGCCCTTGCCCGCCGGGCACATCCGGCGCTGCGCGTCACAGTCCTGACTCTCGGCCTGCTGGCCGCGGCATCGAGCCCGGCCTTCGTGGCGCTCCTGGCCCACCAACAGCCGACTGAACCCCGGCCGGCCGGCGCCCCGGCAAGGGCCACGTCGACGACCACCACAGACAGGCTCCGCGTCCTTCAACTGAACGCCTACCACGGCTACCCGGACAGCGAAGGGCGCCTCCTCCAACCACCTGCCGCCTCCGACCGGCTGGAGCGTGCGGACCGGCTGGCGGCCGCAATCGCCCGCCTGCGACCGGACATCGTCGTGCTCCAGGAAGCCTGGTGCACGGTCGGCGAAGGCTGTCTCGCGGACCGGCTGGCAGGGAACCTCGACCTGCACGCGGTCTACGCCCGCGCCAACGGCTCGCTGCGCTGGCTCGGCTTCGAGGAGGGGGCGGCAATTCTCAGCCGCTTTCCCATCGCCGACCCGGCGACCTGGCGCCTGCTGCCCAACCGCGGCCGTTTCGAGCGGCGCATCGCCCTGGCAGCACGGATCGACCATCCGGTTCTGCCGTTCGACGTGGTGGGCGTCCACGCCGCCAACGGCGACCCCGAGCTCGCCGCCGCCCAAACCGAGCACCTGCTCGAACGGATCCTCGCGCGCCCGGAGCGGCCGGCACTGGTCGCTGGCGACCTCAACCTCGACAGCAGCCACCCCGTCCTCAACCGCTATGGCGAGGCCGGGTACCGCGACCTTCTTCCCGGCGGCATCGACCATGTGCTGCTCGACGCTGAGGCATCCGGTTGGTGGCCGCTGTGGAGCGAGTGGTCGCTGCAGCCGCACGCCGCGGCCCCGCGGCTCGCCCCCGCGATTTCCGACCATCCCGGCGTCCTGATCGAGTTCCAGTTGCCTGTTCCTCCGGCCGACCATGATTGGCCCGGCGACTGGCAACTCGTCCCCGCCGACCAGGTCGGGCTCGACGTGCACCGGCTGGAGCAGTCGGTCGAGGACATCGGCGCGCTCGACGGCGTCCAGGGCGTGCTGATCGCGCGCCGCGGACGCCTGGTTGCCGAACGCTACTTCCGCGGCGCCGCCGGCCACCGTCCGCACAACCTGAAGTCGGCCTCGAAGAGCGTCCTCTCGGCACTGGCGGGCCTGGCGGTCGAAGAGGGGGTCCTCGAGCTCGATCAACCGATCGCCGACCTTCTGCCCGAGGCCGCCGGTCTCGACGACCCGGGCAAGCAGGCGATCACGGTACGCCACCTGCTGACGATGACGTCGGGCCTCGAATCGACCAGCTTCGGCAGCTACGGCTCGTGGGTGGCGTCCCGGAACTGGGTCCGCGCGGCGCTGGCGCGGCCGCTCGAAGCCGCGCCGGGGACCCGTTTCTCGTACAGCACCGGCGGCACTCACCTGCTCTCGGCCACGCTGGCCAGAGCAGCCGGCAAGAACACGCACGATTTCGCCCGCGAGCACCTCTTCGGCCCGCTGGGAATCCACCACTCGGCCTGGGCCCGCGACCGGCAGGGCATCCACGTCGGCGGCAACAACCTCTCCCTGCTGCCGCGCGACATGCTGAAGTTCGGCCAGCTCTACCTGAACCGCGGCCGCTGGGACGGACGCCAGATCCTGCCCTGGCAGTGGGTCGACGAATCCACCCGGCCCGGCCTCGCCGGCCCTCGCGGCCGCGGCCGGATCTACGGCGGCTACGGCTACCTGTGGTGGCTCCGGGGACCACGGGAACGGGGCGCCTACATCGCCAGCGGCTACGGCGGCCAGTACATCTACGTCTCTCCGGCCGAAGACCTGGTCGTCGTCGTCATCTCGACCGAGATCTCGAAGGGGCGGGGGTGGCGCGGCGAACTGTTCGGCATTGTCCGCGTTGGGGTAGCCGGCAGCGTCGTCGACCCGTACGAACGCTAGCAGCGTGCGCGGCAGGGAGAATCGGCGTACCCCACGTTCTGCGGCGCACGCTCATAGCGCCCAACGCCGTTGTAAACTGACCGACGCTCCAATGGACCGGAAATCGACGACTCCGCTGCGCTACGGCGCCGCGATCCTGGTTGCTGGATTGCTCGGCGGCGGGCCAGCGGCCGCGGCGGAGTTCGCCCCGGAGGATCTGGAGTTCTTCGAGCAGAAGATCCGCCCGGTCCTGGTCGAGCACTGCTACACCTGCCACAACAGCACCGAGCTGGCCGAGAGCGGGCTGCGCCTCGACTACCGGGACGGTCTGCTCGAAGGCGGCATGCGCGGTCCGGCGATCGAGCCGGGCAAGCCGCGCTCCAGTCTGCTGCTGCGGGCCATGCGCCACCCCAGCCTCGACTTCCGCATGCCGCTCGGCGGCGCCAAGCTGCCGGACCAGGTGGTCGCCGACTTCGAGCGCTGGATCGAGATCGGAGCGCCCGATCCACGCGACGAACCGCCGTCAGCCACCGCGCTCAAGGAAGCGACCTCGTGGCAGACGGTCCTCGAGCAACGGAAGCAGTGGTGGAGCCTGCAGCCGATCGCCGACGCCGAACCCCCCGAAGTCGCCGATCGGCCCTGGTCGAAGAACGCGATCGACCGACTCCTGGCGGCCGGGCTCGCCAAGGCGAGTCTCGAGCCCGCGCCGCTCACGGAGCCGCGCACCCTGATGCGCCGGTTGTCCTACGTGCTCACCGGCCTGCCCCCGACCCCTGGTCAGATCGACGACTTCGAGCGCCGCGCCGCAGTCGACCGGGACGCCGCGGTCGCGGAGGAGGTCGATCGGCTGCTCGACGATCCCGCCTTCGGCGAACGCTGGGCCCGGCACTGGATGGACTGGATCCGCTACGCCGAGTCGCACGGCAGCGAGGGCGACCCGCCGGTCCCCTACGCCTGGCGCTACCGCGACTACCTGATCCGGGCGCTGAACGCCGACGTGCCCGTCGACCAGTTGATCTGGGAGCACCTGGCCGGCGACCTGCTCGACGAGCCGCGGATGAACCCGGAACTCGGGATCAACGAATCGGCGATCGGCATCGCCCAGTACCGCTTCGTGCTGCACGGTTTCGGCCCCACCGACGCCCTCGACGAGCAGGTGCGCTTCACCGAGAACCAGGTCGACGTCGTCTCCAAGGCGTTCCTGGGGATGACCGTCGCCTGCGCCCGCTGCCACGACCACAAGTTCGACGCGATCAGCCAGACCGACTTCTACGCTTTCTACGGCACCATGGTGAACGGCCGTCCCGGGATTCAGACGGTCGACGACGAGAGCCGGCGAAACGCCCACCGCGCCGAACTGATCGAGCTCAAGCGCGAGTTGCGGCAGATCCTCGCCGAGACCTGGACCCTTGCCGCCGCCGACATTCCAACCAAGTTGCAGCAACCGGACGCCCCATGGGCCGCGGCACTGACGGGCGGCCAGTCGCCCTACGATCCGCTCTACACTTGGGTCCGCACCCACAGGACTCGGGGGCGCCGGGCCTTCGCGAAGCAGTGGCAGGGGCTGGCGGCCGCCTACGAGCAGAGCCGGCAGCAGCTCGAGGACCGACGGCAGGCGCCCGCCGTGAGCCGCTGGGATCTGACCCGGACCGAGGACGTCGAGAAGTGGTACCGCCACGGCAACGGTCTGCCCGAAGCGAAGCCGCAGGGCGCCGGCAGCTACGAGGTCACTCAGGCCGGGGAAACGATCGTCGCCGACATCCTGCCAGCCGGCGTCTACACGCATTCCCTCACCAACCGGCACAACGGCACCTTCTCGTCGCCGCGCTTCTTGATCGAGGCCAGGCAGAAGCTGGCCGTGCGCGTCGCCGGCAGCGGCGGCGCCATCGCGCGCTACGTGGTCCAGAACTACCCGCAGGTCGGCGAGGTCTATCCGATCAGGACCCTCGAAGGCGGCGAGTGGCGCTGGCAGCACTGGGACCTCGACTACTGGGACGGCGACCACGCGTATATCGAGCTGGTGACGGCGGCCGATCACCCGATGACCGGCGAGAACTCGAGTCGGCGTTCCGACCGCTCCTGGTTCGGGATCACCGAGGCGGTCGTAACGGACGAAGACGGAGAACTCCCCCGCGACGAGCCGGCCGAGTTCACGGCGCCCCTGTTCGACATCGAGGGTGCGCCCGCCGACCGCAACGAGCTGGCGGCGCGCTACGGCGAGGCGATCCGCGACGCCGCCGAGGCCTGGCGCGACGGTTCGATGACCGATGCCCAGGCCCGCTTCCTGGGCAGTCTTGTCCGTCGCGGCCTGCTCCCGAACGACCTGGAGGACGTACCCGAAGCGGCGCCGCTCGTCGCCTCCATCCGGCAACTCGAGGAGCGGATTCCCACCCCCACCCGCTCCCCCGCGGTGCTCGCCGGCCCGCGCTTCGATCAACCCCTCATGGAACGCGGCAACCACCGGCGGCTCGCCGATCCGGTGCCCCAGCGGTTCCTCGAAGCGATCGACGCCGAGCCCTACCCCGACTCGGTCCACCCACGCCTGGCCTTGGCCGGCAGCATCCTCGATCCCGGCAACCCGCTCACCGCCCGCGTGATCGCCAACCGTCTCTGGGCGCACGCCTTCGGCCGCGGCATCGTCGCCACGCCGGACAACTTCGGGCAGATGGGCGAACTCCCGTCGAACGCCGCCCTGCTCGATCACCTCGCGACCACCCTTCGCGAGGACGGCTGGTCACTCAAGAAGTTCGTGCGGCGTCTGGCTTCGACCCGCGCCTTCCAACTCGACTCGGCGCCCTCAGCGGCGGCCCGGGAGGTGGATCCGCAGAACAACCTCCTGTCGCATGCTCACCTGCGACGCCTGGAGGCCGAAGCGGTGCGCGACTCCATGCTGTTTGCCGCCGGCGAACTCGAACCGGTGACCGCCAACGAGACCGCCCCGGTAACCGGCTGGTCGAACCGTCGCAGCGTCTACGTTCAGGTCATCCGGAATCAGCCGGATCCGATGCTCCACACGCTCGACCTGCCCACCCCCGTCACCACCAAGGGCCAGCGCGACCAGACGAACGTTCCCGCGCAGTCGCTGCTGATGATGAACGACGTCCAGGTCATGCATCTCGCGGCCCGTTTCGCCGACCGGATCGCCCGGGACCCCGAGCTGGACAATGACCGCGAGCGCATCGTCGCGATGTTCCGCCTCGCCCTTGGTCGGCCGCCGACCGAGAGCGAACTCGGAGCGGCGCGGCAGTTCCTCCACCAGGCCCGCGACCGCGAGCCGCTGCCGGAGGACGTGGACGCCTGGAGCACGGCGGCCATGGACCGCCGCGAGGAGAGCGCCGAGCTCCGCGACATCACCGAGGACAAGACCAAGTCTGTGCTGCGCTTCTACCACCGGCCATCGGCGCCCAAGGCGATCGCGGCGTGGGAATTCGGCGAACCGCCCAGGAAGGCCGGCGCCAGCGACGCCAGCGACGCCCCCGAACTCAAGCTCGGGCGCGATGTCCAGGTGAGCGACGGCGCGCTGTGGCTTGGAACGTCAGACGCCGTCACCAGGAAACCGATCGGGCAAACGCTTGACGAGCACACGCTCGAGGCCTGGGTCGCAGAGCTCCCGAACGAAGCGGACGCCCGCGAGCCGCCGCCGGTCCACCTGGTCCTCGCACGGGGCCGGGAGGGTGCCTGGACTGCCTACCGGAACGGTGTTGAGGCTGACGCGGAGAGCGTCCGGCAGGAACTGCCCATGAGCCTTGAGAAGGGCCGGGTCCGGTTCGCGGCCAACGAAGACGCACCCCTGCGTGTGCTCCAGGCCCGCCTCTACGACCGCGCGCTGCGCCCCGACGACGTCGAGGCCTCCGCGCTCGGCAACATCGAAGCGCCGCCGGAAGAGGAGCAGGCGCGCATCTACCGCGGCAGTTGGGCTCAGATCGCGCGGCTCGAAGCGGAAGCGGACCGGCTCGAGCGAAGCGCCGCAGGCGGCGACGCCTGGCGCCAATTGGCGCATGCCATGTTCAACCTGAAGGAGTTCATGTACCTCCGATGAGCGACCACAACTGTTCTCTGATGAACCGCAGGCAGATGCTGGCCCAGGTTTCGACCGGGTTCGGCGCGATCGCGCTCAACGGCCTGCTCGGCTCGGCGCTCCTGCCCGGCGCCGCACGCGGCGCACCGCGAGCCCGCGCCAAGCACGTCATCTTCCTGTACATGTCGGGCGGCGTCTCCCAGGTCGACTCGTTCGACCCCAAGCCGCTGCTCGACCGCGAAGACGGCAAGCCGATGCCGACCAAGATCGAGCGCACCCAGTTCAACGACAACGGAAACATCTTCGGCTCGCCGTTCCCGTTCAAGCAGCACGGCGAGAGCGGCATCCCGGTCAGCAGCATGTTCCCCCACGTTGGCGAGTGCGTCGACGACCTGGCGGTCATTCGCTCGATGACCAGCACGGTGAACGAGCACGCCCAGGGCAACTACTTCTTCCACACCGGCTTCCCGCTGGTCGGCCACCCCTCCGCGGGCGCCTGGGTGAACTACGGGCTCGGCACCGAGAACGAGAACCTGCCCGGTTTCGTCGTCCTGCAGAGCGGCCAGGCCGGCATCCCGCACGGCGGCGTCGGCATTTACGGCAACGGCTACCTGCCGGCCGAGTTCCAGGGGTCGATCATGCGCGGCGACACCGAGAACGCGGTCCAGAACATCCAGGCCATGGAAGGCCGGGCGGCCCAGCGGGAACGGCTCGACTTCGTGCACGACATGGACCAGGCCTTCCTGCAACGGCTCGGCGGCCACGCCGATGTCGAAGCGGCGGTCCGCAACTACGAGACGGCTTTCCGGATGCAGGCCGAGGTGCCCGAACTCTGCGACATCAGCGGCGAGACCCGGGCGACGCGCCAGCTCTACGCCCTGGACCACCCGAACGACACGACGGCGGACTACGGCCGCCAGTGCCTGCTCGCGCGGCGGCTTGTCGAGCGCGGCGTGCGCTTCGTCGAGCTGAGTTGCCTGCCGGAACCGGACGACGGGGGGCAAGCCGCGAACCCCTGGGACCAGCACACCGGCCTCGAGAGCGGTCACACGAACATGGCCCGCCAGGTCGACCAGCCGATCGCCGGCCTGCTCAAGGACCTGAAGTCGCGCGGCCTGCTCGATGAAACGCTCGTCATCTGGGCGGGCGAGTTCGGCCGCACGCCGTTCTCCCAGGGCGCCGACGGCCGCGACCACAACCCGTTCGGGTTCTCGATCTGGCTCGCCGGCGGCGGCATTGCGGGCGGCACGATCCACGGCGCGACCGACGACTTCGGCTACCACGTGGTCGAAGACGAAGTCACCATCTACGACCTCTGGGCGACGGTCCTTCACCTGCTCGGCATCGACCACACGAACCTCACCTACCGGTACAGCGGCCGCGACTTCCGCCTTACCGACGTCCACGGCCAAGTGGTCGATGAGATCCTGGCGTAGCTCCACCGCCCCTGGCCCGCGGAAGTCTGTCGACTTCCGCCCTGGGAACGCGGGCATCTTGCCCGCATCCGCCGCAGGCGGAATCCGGATCCGGATTGGACTAGTCGCCCTCACCGCCCTCTCGACCTTGGCCTCCGCGCCATCAGCCGCTGCCCAGGACGACAGCCCCAGCTACTACCGGGACGTCTGGCCGGTGATTCAGCAGCGGTGTCAGGGCTGCCATCAGCCGGCGCAGCTTGGTGGCGAACTCAACTTGACCAGCTTCGAAGGTCTGGCCACTGGGGGGATGAACGGCGCCGCGTTCGTGCCGGGCAAGCCGGAGCAGAGCCGGATGCTGAAGATGCTGCGGGGCGAGATCGAGCCGGCGATGCCGATGCGGGGCGAGGCGCTGGCGGAGGTGGAGATCGCCGCGATCAGCGACTGGATCGCGGCCGGGGCCGCCGACGACACGCCGGAGGAGGCGCGCCTCGGCTTCGCCACCGGGCCGATCACGTACCGCCAGCCGCCGGTGATCACGGCGGTCGCCTACTCCGCCGACGGCGAGTGGCTGGCGGTGTCGGGCAACCGCGAGGTGCTGCTGCACCGCCGCTCGAAGATCGGCAGTGGCGACAGCGTCGAAGCTCGCTTGAGCAGCGTGTCCGAGCGCATCCAGGGACTTGCCTTTCTGGGGAACGGCCGTCTGGTAGCGACCGGCGGTACGCCCGCCCGCTTCGGCGAGATCCAGATCTGGGACGTCGACGACCGGAAGCTCCGCGTCTCGACCACCGTTTGCTACGACACCCTGTTCGGCCTCGCCATCTCGCCCGACGAGCGCCGGCTCGCGATCGGCTGCGCGGACAACACGGTCCGCATCCACCAGGCGACCAGCGGCCGCGAGCTGCTGCGCATGAACCACCACGAGAACTGGGTGCTCGGGGTCGTCTTCGGCGGCGACGGTCGGCGCATCGTCTCCGTGGGCCGCGACCGCGCCGCCAAGCTGATCGACGCGAACAGCGGCGCCTTCGTCGAGAACATCAACCTGTTGCGCGGCGAACTCGCGGCGATCGTCCGCAACCCCAGGATCGAGGCGGTCGTCATCGGCGGCGAAGACCGAGTGCCTTACTACTACAAGATGGACCGCCCCCGGAAGATGCTGATCGCCGACGACTCGACCCTGGTGCGCGAGTTCGAGCGCCAGGACGGCGAGATCTTTGCGCTGGCGATCGATCCTCGCGGCGAGCGCCTGGTGGTGGGCGGCGCCGCGCCGACGGTGCCGATCTACGACCTCGAGACCGGCGAGCGCACCGCAACCATCTCGGGCCACAGCGCCGGCATCTACACGATGGCGTTCGACCCCACCGGCGTCGAGCTGGCCACGGCCGGCTTCGACGGTTCGCTGCGCCTGTACCGGGCCGCCGACGGAGAGCTGCTGCACGAGTTCGTGCCGGTGCCGATCGGGGGAAGCGTCCAGGGCGAGACCACCGCGGGAGGAGCACGATGAGCAGCCGCCGACTGCTGCCGACCGCCTCCCTGAGCCTCGCCGGCATGGCCGTGGCCGCGGTCGCCGTCGCTCCACCGCCCAATCTGCTCGACATGCACCCCCACGGCGGCCAGCAGGGGCGGGCACTACGGCTGGTGCTCGAGGGCTACGGGCTGCCGGGCGAGATGGAGATCGAGAGCACCCTGCCCGGTTCGTTCGCCCGCCTCGGCGAAGCCGCCGAAAAGGATCGGCTGCAGCGTCAGCGGCGGGCCAACGACCGCAACCTCGACGCCGCCATCCTGCTCGTCGAGATCGACGCCGATGCCGCTCCGGGCCTCTACCCCCTGCGCGTCGTCACCGAAGACGGCATCTCGAACGCCCTGCTGTTCCGGGTGGACACCCTGCCGGAAGTTTCCGAGCGAAGCCTGCGCGACAGCGGCAGCGCCAACGAGGCGCCGACGATCAAGCAACTGCCGGTCGTGATCAACGGCACGCTCGACGGAGCGGAGCGAGACCGCTACCGCTTTCGGGCACAGGCCGGCGAGCGCGTCGTCCTGGAGGTCGAGGCGCGCCGCGTGGGCTCGGCGCTCGATCCGGCGCTCCGGCTGCTCGACGCCGGCGGGGACGAGATCGCGTTCAACCAGGAAGCCGCGGGCATCGACGTCGACGCCCGTCTCGACTGGCAGGCGCCCGAAGAAGGCGGCGAGTTCGTGGTCGAAGTCCACGACGCGCGCTTCAGCGATCAGACCAGGAACTTCTACCGCCTGAAGCTGATCGCCGCCTCCGAGTACGAGTACGCCGAGGCCCTGTTCCCGCTCGGCGCCCGGCGCGGCGAGGAGACCCGCTTCGAACTGTCGGGCGGCACGGTCGCGGCCACGCGCGAGATGACCCACACCGCCGACACGGCAGGCGACTTCGACCTGGTCGGGCCGGTTCCCGGCGCCAAAGCAATGAGTTCCCCCCTGCCGTTCCCCGTCGTCGTCGGCAGCCACCCGGAGGTCCGTGAGAGCGAGACGGACACAGCCAGGCCCCTGACGCTGCCTGTGGTCGTCAACGGACGGATTGAGGAGGTCGGCGAAGTAGACCAGTACCGGATCGCCGCCGAGCCGGGGAAGAAGCTGCTGATCGAGGTTCAGGGAGGCGGGCTCCGCTCCTCCGATCTGTTCGGCGTGCTGACCGTCACCACGCCGGACGGCGAGTACCTGGCATCGTCCGGCGACGAGATCCCCGACCCGGACACCTTCCGGCTGCTGTCGCCCACGGCCACCGCCTTCGATCCCTGGGTAGTGATCGAGGCGCCGGAGGGCGTGGACACGCTGCACGTCACGGTCGAGGACCTGGTGGGCCGTGGCGGCCCCCGCTTCGGCTACCGGTTGACGGTGACCGGGAACGGCCCCGACTTCGAGCTGCGGCTCAGCACCGCCCAGATGTCGCTCAACGCCGGCGCCTCGAAGCCGATCCAGGTCGGCGCCGTTCGCCGCGGCTTCCTGGGCCCGATCCGCCTCTACGTCGAGGATCCGCCGGCCGGCATCGAGGCACGGGACGGGTGGATCTCGGAGGAGGTCCGAGACCTCGACAGTCGCTCTCTTTCACGCGACGGCCGCGTCATGGTCACCGCCGATCTCGACGCGCCGCGCCAGCGCCTCGACCTGGAAGTCTGGGGTGAAGGCGTGCTCGAGGACGGCACCGTGATCCGCCGCCGGGCAAGCGTGCCCGGCAGCGTGACCAGGGTGCGAGCCGGCGACGGCCGCAGCTACACGACGGAGGAAGAGCGGTCGTTCACCGCCCCCTGGCTGGAGAGCCGGCTGCCGGTCCTGCTCACCGGCCGGCCGGGACCGCGGCTGATCGGCATGCCGCCCCAGACGGTACGGCTGGTCAAGGGCATGCCGTTCGACTTCGGGTGGAAGTACGAAGCGCCGGCGGGGGAAGACGCCGAGATCGAACCGCCGATGGTGGTCAGCGCCGTGATCGGCGGCGGCGAGTTCCGCGTCGAAACGACGGAGAAGGCCGACTACGACCAGTCCGAAGGCAGCAAGCTGATCCGCAGCAGCGACGGTACCCGGCACGACCGCTATAGCGTGACTCTGACCGGCGAAGTCACCGTGGGCGGCCGGCCCGAGCGCCTCTACACGCCCGGCGTGACCCTGGAGGTCGTACCCGGCTACCGGATCGAGGTCGACAAGGCGAGCGTCAAGTCCGGGAGAAAGGGCGTCGTCGAGGGCGTCCTCCACCGCGAAGAGAGCTTCCAGCAACCGGTCGAACTGCGCGCCGACGCCCTGCCCACCGGCGTCGTGTGCGACAGCACCGAGGTCAAGCCGGAGGACGACGGCAAGTTCCGAATCTCCTGCGAAGCGTCCGACGAGGTCGAAGCGGGGGACTACGATTTCCTGATCACGTCGTCGTCGTGGCTGGCCGGCGAAAGAGAAGGCCGCGCGGCGTACACGACAACGCCGGTCGAGGCACGAATCGAGGTGAAGGCCAGATGACACGTTTTGATACCCCGCACCAAGCCGCGACTGGGTGCGCCGGCATCAGGCCCACTGGGTGCGCCGGCCTTCCGGCCGGCATCCGGCTTCCGGCGTTGGCACTCCTCCTCCTCTTCGCCACCGCCCTCCCGACCGCCTCCAGCGATCACGCCACCCCCGTCGAACTCCTCATCCAGCCGCCCGAACTCACCTTCGACAACCACCGCGACGGCCGCAAGCTCCTCATCACCGGCATCCTCGAAACCGGCGAACACATCGACCTCACCGCCGACGCCGACATCACCACAGCCACCGCCCCGGTCGAGCGCGGCGAAGACGGCTTCCTCACCCCCAGCGGCGACGGCAACGGCTCGATCACCGTCCAGGCCGGCGGCCTGACCGCCACGGTCCCGGTCTCCGTCCACGCCACCGCGGCCGCCACGGCCGCCGCCGAACCGGTGACCTTCGTCCGCGACGTGCTGCCAGTCATGAACAAGGTCGGCTGCTCCTCGGGCACCTGCCATGGCGCCGCCAAGGGCAAGAACGGCTTCAAGCTCTCGCTGCGCGGCTACGACCCCGAGTTCGACTACCAGTCCCTGCTCTACGACATGTCGGGACGGCGCTTCAACCGCGCCGAGCCCGCCCGTTCGCTGATGCTCGCCAAGCCGACGATGCAGGTCGCGCACGAGGGCGGCCTGCGGATCGACCATGGCTCGCGTTACTACAACCTGGTGCTCGACTGGATCTCCACCGGAGTGCCCTACGGGGACATGGAGCAGGATCGGGTCGAACGGCTCGAGATCCACCCCGGCGAGGTCTTCATGCACCGGCCCGGGATGCGTCAGCAGACCATCGTCATCGCCCACTACGGCGACGGCCGGAGCCGCGACGTGACCCGTGAAGCGCACGTAACCAGCAGCAACACGGAGACGATGGCGATCGAGGACTCTGCCTCCGGCCCGGTCGCCACAGGCCTGCGCCGGGGCGAGAGCACACTGCTCGTGCGCTACGAAGGCCAGTTCGTCACCGCGCCCGTCACCGTGCTCAGCGGCCGCGAGGGCTTCGAATGGACGGCATTGCCTCAGATCAACTACATCGACGAACTGATCGACAGGAAGCTCCAGCGGATCGAGGTGCTGCCGTCGGGCCCGGCCGACGACGCCGCCTTCCTGCGCCGCGTGTCGCTCGATCTCACCGGCCGGATCCCGACCTCCGAGGCGGTGCGCGCCTTCCTCGCCGACGACACGCCGACCCAGGAGAAGCGGAACCGCCTGATCGACGAACTCATCGACAGCGACGGGTACGTCGACCACTGGACGCTCAAGTGGGGCGACCTCCTGCGCAGCAACCGGAAGTTCATGGGCTACAAGGGCATGCTCACCTTCCGCGGCTGGCTGCGCGGGGCGATCGAGGACAACCGGCCGTACGACGAGCTGGTGCACGAGCTGATCGTCGCCAGCGGCAGCACCCTCGATCAGCCGGCCGCGAGCTACTTCCGCGCCGCCCGCGATCCGAAGGAGGCGATGGAGACCACGACCCAACTGTTCATGGGCGTACGCATGGTCTGCGCCCAGTGCCACGACCACCCGTTCGAGCGCTGGACCCAGAACCAGTACTTCGAGATGACGGCGTTCTTCGCGGGCCTCGGCGTCCGCCCGGGCTTCCGCACCGGCGAGGAGATCGTGTTCGAGAAGCGCCGCGACGCCGAACAGTTGCACCCGAAGACGAACGCGGTGGTGCCGGCCAAGTACCTGGTGCCGGTCGAGGGCGCGCCGGAACCGGGCCAGGGCCCAGGACGCCGGGCGGCGCTGGCCGACTGGCTGACCTCCCCGAACAACCCCTACTTCGCGCCGGCGATCGCGAACCGCGTGTGGAGCTACTTCATGGGCCGCGGCATCATCGACCCGGTCGACGACATCCGCGCCTCGAACCAGCCAGTGAACGCCGAGCTGCTCAATGCGCTCACCGCCGACCTGATCGAGAACGACTTCGATCTGCGCCACCTGATGCGGACGATCGCCACCTCCCGGGCGTACCAATCGTCCTTCCGCACCAACGAGTGGAACCAGGACGACCGGATCAACTTCTCCCACCACGAACCGCGGCGGCTGAGCGCCGAGCAGTTGGCCGACGCCGTCGCCCGCGCCACGGGCTCGCGGTTCGAGATCGACACCCTGCCCGAGGACTTCGACGCCACCGCCCTGCCCGACCCCCACGTGATGACGGCGAGCATGGGCATCGAGGGCTTCCTCGACCTGTTCGGCAAGCCGGACCGCGAAACCGCCTGCGAGTGCGAGCGGAAGACGGAGATGAGCCTGCCCCAGGCGCTCAGCCTGCTCAACGGCGCCGTCATCGCCGACGCGATCGCCGACCCCGAGGGCCGGGTGGCGAATCTCGTGCTCTCAGGCAGGGACAACGAGGAGCTGATCGCCGAGCTCTACCTCGCCGCGCTTGGGCGCCATCCGACCGACGACGAGGCCCAACTCGCCGAAGGCCACTTCGAGACGGCAAGCAGCCGCACCGCGGCCGCCCAGGACCTGATGTGGGCGCTCCTCAACTCGAACGCCTTCCTCTTCAACTCGTAAGCTCCAAGGAGCTCCGACATGCTCGTCATTCCAGGAAAGCCAGGCCACACCTGCGACGGCCCGACCCGGCGGGAGTTCCTCCGCGTCGGCTCGCTCGGCATCTTCGGCATCTCGCTCAGTCAGGCGCTGGCGCTCCGCGACGCGCACGCCGCCACCGCGGCCGTCGATGCGATCGGCGGCGGCGCCGGCTTCGACCGGGCGAAGTCCGTCATTCTGCTCTTCCTCCAGGGCGGCCCCAGCCACATCGACATCTGGGATCCCAAGCCCGAGGCGCCCACCAACATCCGCGGCGAGTTCAGCCCCATCAGCACGAACGTGCCCGGCATCCAGCTCTCCGAGACGATGCCGCTCCTGGCCGACCAAGTCGACAAGTGCACGTTGATCCGCTCGATGAGCTACACCCCGAAGGGGCTCTTCAACCACACCGCCGCCATCTACCAGATGCTTACCGGCTACCCGCCCGACCGGGTCTCCCCCTCCGGCCAACTCGAACCGCCGAGTCCCGCCGACTTTCCGACTGCCGGCTCCCAGATCTCGAAGCTCAAGCCCCTCGACGATCCGATGCTTCCCTTCGTCGAGCTCCCGCGTCCGCTCCAGGAATCGAACGTGATCGGCAAGGGCGGCGCCGCCGGCTTCCTCGGCAAGGCCTACGACCCCTACCGGCTCTACCAGGATCCGAACCAGCCGATCCAGCTCAGCGACCTCGAACTCCGCGAGGAAACCTCGCCGGAACGTCTCGCCGGCCGCTTCGAACTCCGCAAGGGCCTGAACGCCTCGATGCCCGACCTCGAGAAGGCGGTCGCCAACTCCGCGCTCGACGAGTACTACGAGAAGGCCTACGACCTCGTCCTATCGGGCAAGGCCCGCCAGGCCTTCGATCTCTCCAACGAGAGCGACGACATGCGCGAGCGCTACGGCAGGAACACCTTCGGCCAAGGCGCGCTCATGGCTCGCCGGCTGATCGAGGCCGGCACCCGCTTCGTGCAGCTCAACTGGCCCGCGGTCGCGAACGGCAATCCCGAGATCGACTCCTGGGACACCCACGCGGCGAACTTCGGCCCGCTTCGCAACCTGCACTGCCCCGTCCTCGACCGGGCTCTGTCGGCGCTGCTTTCCGACATGGACGACCGCGGCCTGTTGGATGAGACCCTCGTCGTCGCCGTCGGCGAGTTCGGCCGCTCGCCCCGCCTCGGCGTCAGCACCTCCGGCAACAGCAACTCCCCCGACGGCCGCGACCACTGGCCCTACTGCTACACCGCCCTGGTCGCCGGCGCCGGCATCTCCCGCGGCCAGCTCTACGGCGAGTCCGACGAGACCGGCTCCTCACCCCGCGAAAAGCCCGTCCACCCGAACGACCTGCTGGCGACCGTGTACCACACGCTCGGCATCGACCCGGCGATGGAGATCCTGAATCATCTGGACCAGCCGAGGGAGTTGGTCAAGGGCGAGGTGATTCGGGGTCTGTGGAGGTAGGGCCCGTTCACCGTCGCGACGGCCCCACTCTCTCGATCCAGGCATTCCTCGCCGTCGTCAGGCGTCCCAGTGCCGCCCGGATCAAAGAGCGTGCGATCGGCTAGCCTCAGGTCAACGGAGGAAGACCGCATGAGGCCAAACGAGATCATCTTCGAGGTCACCGAAGCGTGTGAGGGCGGATACGACGCCAAGGCGCTCGGCTACAGCATCTTCACGGAAGGCGACGACTGGGAGGATCTGAAAGAGATGGTCCGAGACGCAGTACTCTGCCACTTCGACGAAGAGAACGCTCCCAGGGTCATCCGGTTGCACCTCGTCACAGAGGAGGCCATCGCGGTATGAAGCGATATGAAGCTGCCTCGCGACCTCTCCGGTAGCGAGGCCGCAAAGCGGCTCCGCCGTCAGTACGGTTACCGCGTGACTCGAACAAGGGGCAGTCACATGACACTTGCCTTGACCGTCGGCGACAAGAGCCACAGTGTGACCGTGCCTCGCCATCGGAATCTGCGAGTCGGAACCCTCAACGAGATCGTCGGCAGCGTCGCGGCGTTTCTTGGCTTGGCGAAGGGCGAGGTGCGTGAAGCACTCTTTCGGTGAGACCGAAGTGGACCGGCGCCGGTTCTGAACTGCCGACCATGCGAGATGCCCGTGCTCGATCCGAAAGCGGGGATCGTTCATGTCCTTAGGTCTCCACGCACCTGTTCGGCCAAGAGATCAACGCCGAGACGGGCGTCGCGGGAACGCCGGCGCAGTTGACACGGATCCCGTGCACACCTATCCTGTGCCCATGAACGTCACACTCTCCATCGACGATCGGGTCGTCGCCGAGGCCCGGCGGGTCGCCGCCGTCCGAGGAACCAGCCTGAACCAACTCGTTCGGGACTATCTCAACGAGCTGACCCGAACTGACGACGCGGAAGCGGTGATCGCAAGGCTCAACGCGCTCTGGACCGAAGAGGACTACCGCTCGCAGGGGCCGTGGACACGCGAGGAACTGCATGAGCGGTCGTGAGTTCCTTGACACGAACGTTCTGATCTACGCCCACGACGCCCGCGACACGCGCAAGCGGACATGCGCCCGCGAGTTGATCCGCCGCCTCCTGCGCGAGCAGCGCGGGGTCCTCTCGTTGCAGGTCCTGCAGGAGTTCTTCGCTGCCGCCACACGAAAGCTGAGTATGAGCAGCGAGGACGCCCGACGCCGCATCATGCAGTACTCCCGATTCGACGTCGTGACCCTCGACACGGTCGATCTGATCGCGGCGGTCGATCTGCACCGGCTGCATCAAGTGTCCATCTGGGACGCCCTCATCGTGCGGGCGGCGATCAACGGCGCCTGCACGACCCTGCACACCGAGGACATGCAGGAAGGCTACGTCGTCGAGACGCTGACGCTCCGGAATCCGTTTCAGCCTTGACCGGCGACGCCGCCGTACGCCCGCAAGACCCTGAGGTTGCGTTGTAGCCGCGTTGAAGCTACATTGCGGCCATGACGACCGTCGCTATTCGCGTGCTGAAGAACCGTCTCAGCGAGTACCTGCGCATCGCTCAGTCGGGCGAACGGGTCACCGTCACCAGCCGAGGAGCCCCCATCGTAGACCTCGTCCCTCACGCACCGCCAAACATGGACGCAGACGACGAGTTGTTGCGGCTGGCACGGGCAGGGGAAGTACGTCTCGGCAGGCCGAACGCCACGGCGGCGTACACGCGCCCGCCAAGGGACCGGCAGTTGCCGCACCAGGAAGTGATGGCGCTCCTGGACGCGGTTCGCGGCGACAGGTGACGCTCTATGCCGAGAGCAGCGCGGTCCTGTCGTGGCTGTTCGGCGAACCGCCCGGAGACGAAGCGCTCCGGCTACTGGCATCCGCGTCCACGGTCTTTGCCTCGGAGTTGACGCTCCTCGAGTGCGACCGCGCGATCCGCTGGGCAGAAGCGACCGGCCGGCTGGACGCCCGTGATGCCGAGGCGGCGCGCTTGCGACTCAAGTCCGAGACGGAGTCATGGAACGTCTTCCGGGTTGGAACCGTCATCATGGACCGCGCGCGCCGCCCCTTCCCGCGAGAGCCGGTGCGGGCGCTGGACGCATTGCACCTCGCAACCGGGCTCCGGATCAGCGAGTTCCAGAGAGAGCTGCAAATCCTCACCTTCGACCATCGCATCCGATCGAACGCCGTTGCCCTGGGGCTCGACATTCTGCCCGTGGACCAGAAGGACTGAAGTGGACAACGCCTCCCTGAGCTGGATCACGGGCTACATCTGGGGAATCGCCGACGACGTGCTGCGCGACCTCTACGTCCGCGGCAAGTACCGCGACGTCATCCTGCCGATGACTCTGCTCCGGCGGCTCGATGCGGTTCTGGAGCCGACGAAGCAGGCCGTCCTGGTCGCGAAGGCCTCCCTCGACAAAGTGGGAGTCGTCGAGCAGGACGAGGGGCTCCGCCAGGCAGCCGGGCAGGAGTTCTACAACACGTCGCAGTACACGATGCGGGCGCTACGGGCGCGGGCCAGCCGCCAGCGGCTCAGGGCCGACTTCGAAGCGTACCTCGACGGCTTTTCGCCGAACGTCCAGGACATCCTGGACAACTTCGAGTTCCGCAACCAGCTCCCGAAGCTCTCCAAGGCCGACGCCCTGGGCACGCTGATCGAGAGGCTCACTTCGCCCGACATCAACTTGAGTCCAGAGCCGGTCCTGAACGGCGACGGCTCCCTAAAGCACCCAGGTCTCGACAACCACGGCATGGGCTCGATCTTCGAGGAACTCATCCGGCGGTTCAACGAGGAAAACAACGAGGAGGCCGGCGAGCACTTCACCCCTCGCGACGCTGTAAAGTTGATGGCGAACCTGATCTTCCTCCCCGTCGCCGACCAGATTCAGTCCGCCACGTACACGCTCTACGATGGCGCCTGCGGCACCGGCGGCATGCTGACCGTCGCCGAGGACGTCCTGCAGCAACTGGCCGCCGAACGCGGCAAGCAGGTCTCGACGCACCTCTTCGGCCAGGAGATCAACGCCGAGACCTACGCGATCTGCAAGGCCGATCTGCTGCTCAAGGGTGAAGGCCAGGCGGCCGACAACATCATCGGCGGACCGGAACACTCCACTCTCTCGAACGACGCCTTCCCGACCCGCGAGTTCGACTTCATGCTCTCGAACCCGCCATACGGCAAGAGCTGGAAGACGGACCTCCAGCGCATGGGCGGCAAGAAGGACATGAACGATCCGCGGTTTCGGATCGGGCACGCCGACGACGCCGAGTACTCCCTCGTCACCCGAAGCAGTGACGGCCAGATGCTCTTCCTGGCCAACAAGCTCGCCAAGATGAAACGGAACACGCCGCTCGGGAGCCGAATCGCCGAGGTCCACAACGGCAGTTCCCTCTTCACCGGCGACGCCGGGCAAGGAGAGAGCAACATCCGCCGGTGGATAATCGAGAACGACTGGCTGGAAGCCATCGTCGCCTTGCCGCTCAACATGTTCTACAACACCGGCATCGCGACCTACGTCTGGGTGCTCACGAACCGGAAGCCGGAGCATCGCCAGGGGAAAGTGCAACTCATCGACGCCACCGGGTGGTTCCAGCCGCTGCGCAAGAACCTCGGCAAGAAGAACTGCGAGCTAGGCGAGGCCGACATCGCCCGCATCTGCGACGCCTTCCAAGCCTTCGAGGAGACCGAAGAGAGCAGGATCTTCGACAACGAGGCCTTCGGCTACTGGAAGGTCACCGTCGAGCGGCCCCTGCGCATCGCAGGAGCCGACCCGAACCGCGTCCACAAGATCGCTGAGATCAAGGAGCTGAAGGCGACCGGCGAGCGCAGCGAGACCGCACCGCCCGTCATCAGGAAGGTCCACAAACGTGCGACTTCGGCCGACCCTCTGCGCGGGCGATTCGAGAGCGACGTCAACGGAAGAGCGGCGGTGGTGGAGTACGAGCCCGACACCGAGCTGCGTGACACCGAGCAGATCCCACTGCAGGAAGAAGGGGGCATCGAGGCGTTCCTGAAGCGGGAGGTCCTGCCCTACGCCCCGGACGCCTGGTACAAGTCCGAGACCGTGAAGATCGGCTACGAGGTCAGCTTCAACCGCTACTTCTACAAGCCCGAACCGATGCGGCCGCTGGCAGAAATCCAGGCCGACATCCTGGCGCTGGAGACGCAGACCGAGGGCCTGCTGGCCGAGATCATGGGCGGCATGGCCGCGGCTCGGCCAGAAGCCCGGACGCGCCGGGTGTTCGTCGACACCTCCGTGTTCGGCGGCTGCGAGGAGGACGAGTTTCGCGAACCGTCGCGGAGATTGTTCGAGCGCTTCCGGCGGGGCGAGCTCAGGCTAGTTCTCTCGCCCTTCACGATCGACGAACTGAACGATGCCCCGAAGCGGATCAGGGAGACGATCGACACCGTGTCCGAGGAACATGTCGAGTTGCTTCCGACGTCCGACGAAGCCGGTAGGCTAGCGGCACGGTACATCGCGGCCGGCGCCCTCGGCCCATCGATGCTCCCCGACGGGTTGCACATCGCCGCCGCCACGCTGGCCCGCGTCGATCACTTGGTGAGTTGGAACTTCAAGCACATGGTCAACCCGTGGCGGATCAACATCATCAACGCAGTGAACCGGCGCCACGGCCACGCCCACCTCGACATCCGCACACCAGGAGACTTCCGAGACGATGAGTGACGAGAGTAATCCGGCGAAGAAGAGCTTCGACTGCGTCGCCTTTCAGCGCGCTCAGCGGAAGAAGCTCGGCAAGAAGTTCGAGACGATGAGCAGCGAGGAGATCGGCGCCTGGATGCGCAACTACCGACCGACAGACCCGAAGCTACGACGTCTGGTCGAGCGCCTGCTGGATCACACTGCCGGCGCACAGGACCCGCCCTCCTCGGGTCACCGTCTCCCGGCATGAACCGCTGGGCCGCCTGTTGGCGGCCGAACAAGCCGAAGCGAAGAGATGACCACCAACAACCCATTGGCGCTACGCCGCATGTCCGCCGCTCCACCCGAGCCACAGACGCTCCGCGTGTACGTCGACACCTCCGTGTTCGCCGGCTGCGAGGACGAGAAGTTCCGCACCGCGTCGCGGCGGTTGTTCGAGCGGTTCCGTGCTGGCGACATGACCCTCGTCCTGTCGGCGGTTACCACTGGCGAACTGGATACGGTGCCCGAAGCAGCCAGAGCCGTGCTCGGCACGGTGCCCCGGGAGCACACGGACTTCCTGGAATCGTCGACGGAAGCCGAGCAACTCGCCGACCTCTACATCGAGGCAGGCGCGGTGGATGCCGACACGCGGCTGGCCGCCCTGCATGTGGCCTTCGCCACGCTCGCAGACGTAGACGCGCTCGCGAGCTGGAACTTCAGGCACATCGTGAACCTCTACCGGATCCGCAGCTTCAACAAAGTCAACCGGAATCTCGGCCATCCGCCCCTGGAGATCCGCGAACCCCGGGCCGTCCTGGGCGAGAACATCGTCGACCCGAACAAGAAGGGCTTCGACTGCGTCGCCTTCCAGCGCGAGCAGCGGGACCGCATCAGCAGGAAGCTGGAGGCCATGACCCCAGAAGAGCAACACGACTGGCTGCGCAACGTGGAAATCACCGACCCCATCCTGCGCCGCTTCATGGAGAGAGCGCCCCGCGGCACTCTCCGCAAAGCCGGCGCTCCGCCTCCGGACTCCGAAGCCCGCGGAGATAGGCGATGACGGCTGAGGCGAAGAAGAAAGGCTACAACTGTGTAACGGCCACCCGAGAGATCCGTGATCGCCTCAGCGCCAAGATGGCCGAGATGTCCCCCGAAGAGCGAGTGCAGTGGCTCAATACCAGGGAGTTCTCCGACCCAGTCCTCCGCCGCCTAGCAACGGGCACGCGGCAGAGAAAGACCGCTTAGCGACCACTTGCGCCGCTCCCTGACGGCTGATGTGACGCTTAGCTTGCCTCTTTCAGCCACGCCTCGCGTCAACCTTAGTCGGCAAGAGGTCCCCTTGACTTGATGAGACCTCCGGCTTCGCGTAGCTTCGAGCTCCCAGTGTCCGCATAGGAATCAGCCCCGAGTGAGCATCCATCAGACCGCTCCAGACGCCGGACCGGAACTCAAGAGCGAACCCGCTGGCATCAAGCTCAACGCGGGCGATCGGCTCTACATACCCGCTGGTGCTCTTCAACTCTGGGTCGATGACGATGGGACTAGCGGAACGGGTCTGTCCGTCGCCGTTGACCCATGGCTACCGGACCCCGCCACTAGCGGTCGAACACCGCCAGGAGTCATGGATGCGATCATCAGACAGGGGTTCCCCGTCAGTTGCCTCTGCACCAACGAGACGATCCACGCCTGCCAGAAGTCTCACGACGTTCGGGCACTCGTGGTTCACCCCAACATCGTCAGGCTTCGACACATCGCCGTCGTCGACGGAACACGAGCCTGCGGCGTCCTCGATCTCGACAAAGCCCGGGGGACGATCGACCACCGTGACCCGGGCCAGAGACTGCTCGTGGGAGACGTCTATGAACCGCTGCGCCCGGACCACTGTCTCCGAGGCGATAGCCCTCTCCTTAACTACCTCCTTACTGTCGACGAACGACCCTTTCGTCTGGTCCAGCTTACCGGCGACAAGCTCGGGACGGTGGACGTAGAAGACCTCCAGAAACTCCCGGTCCGCATCCTGCTTTTCGCGAAGTTCTCCCACTTGGAGACACTTCTGGCGCGACATCTGTGTCTGCGGAATCCACAGCTTCTGGAAATCCAGAGAGCGCTCGAGGGCCCGATGTCCTCATCCCTGGGAACCGCCGGTTCCGGCCCCGAACGGAAAATCGAGCGCTTTCACTTCGGGGAGCTCCTTCGCGAAGCCAGCCGCATCGATCTCATCAGCATCGACAACGACCAGATCGACTTCCTCAATCGCTACAGGAACAGCGTCGCACACGGCCCTCGCTGGTACATCACGCGGCGGGCAGATGTCGGGGCCCTGGTCAACTGTGTCAAGAAGCTCTGCGATCTGATCGACGGACTCGGAGCGCTTTCAGTTTGACTGTCGTCGCCGGTAGGGCTAGCCGCAAGGACGCCACGATGGCCGACGAAGCTACGAGCTTCACCGGTAACCTCACCTCCTATCCGAAGACGAGATCGTCTGGCCTCACCTGGCTAGGTGACGTCCCCTCGCATTGGAGAATCAGGCGGTTCAAGCACCTGCTTAGGGAGACAGACGGAAGGTCTGTTTCAGGCACGGAGCGCCTGCTTCGCGTGTCCCAGTACACCGGAGTTACGCCAAGGGGACGAAGCGAGGGGGCTGAGGCGCCGGCTTCACGAGCCACGTCCCTGATTGGCTACAAGAAAGTCAGGGCACGCGACCTAGTGGTCAACATCATGCTCGCCTGGAACGGTAGTCTCGGTGTCGCCCCGTCTCGCGGCATCGTCAGTCCCGCCTACTGCGTCTACAGATTCGGGAGTGATCATGATCCTCGGTACTTCCACCATCTGCTCAGGTCGCCTAGATACAAGAACCGCATCAAGGCGGTGTCTCGCGGTGTTGTCGAGAGCAGATTGCGCCTCTACACGGACGACTTGTACCGGCTTGAGGGGCTAGTACCGCCGCCCGCCGAACAAACCGCCATCGTTCGCTTCCTCGACTACGTCGACCGGCGCATCCGGAGGTACATTCGGGCCAAGGAGAAGCTGATCGCGTTGCTGGAGGAGCAGAAGCAGGCCGTCATCCATCAGGCTGTCACCGGCCAGATCGATGTCCGCACCGGCCGGCCCTATCCCGTCTACAAGGACTCGGGGATCGAGTGGCTAGGGGATGTGCCGGCGCACTGGGAGAGGATCTCCCTAGGCGCGCTGGCTGAATCTGTTCAGACCGGACCGTTTGGAAGCCAGCTTCATGCCGCCGAGTATCGGGACGGTGGCGTCCCGGTCATCAACCCATCTCACATGCTTGGCGGTTCCGTCGCCGCAGATCGTTCTGTTGCGGTTAGCCAGGAGAAGGCCAGAGAACTCTCGAGACACCAGCTGGAAGCCGGAGACATCGTCATGGCGCGACGAGGGGAACTCGGCCGCTGTGCGCTAGTGGAACAAACAGAGGCCGGCTGGCTTTGCGGAACAGGCAGCCTGCGAATTCGGCCGAACAAGAGGAAGGTCGCGTCGAACTATCTTGCGCATGTCTTGAGCGCACCGAGCACTCGAGAGGCTCTGCGCCTCTGGTCGCTCGGCGCCACGATGGCGAACTTGAACGCCGGACTAGTGTCACGTTTGCCTGTCTTCACACCGCCGCTCGCTGAGCAGCCGGACATCGTGGAGTCCTTGCAGAGGACCAACGACGAAACTACCGCCGGCATAGGCAACGCTCATCGCCAGATCGACCTCCTACGCGAGTACCGGACCCGGCTGATCGCCAACGTGGTCACCGGCAAACTCGACGTGCGCGAAGCGGCCGCCTCGTTGCCTGAAGTCGAGCCGCTCCAAGAAGTGGACGATTTGGAAAGGACCGCCGACACCGGCGCGCCCTTCTGCCAACCCGAGACCGCCTGAATTGGCCGACTCATGACCACCGACACGTCTGAACGCGGCCTCGAACGCCTGATCTGCACCGCACTGACCGGTCACCCCTGCGATCCGCCAAAGGACGGCGAGCTCCGCGAACCCCGCGTCTACCACGGCGGTGTCGGTTGGACGGTCGGCGACCCGCAGGACTACGACCGGGACTACTGCGTCGACCTCGTTCAGCTTTCGGCCTTCCTCCGCGCGACCCAGCCTGAAGCAGCAGAGAGGCTGTCCCTGAACGAAGACAGCCCCACCCGGAGGAAGTTCCTCGCCCGGTTGCAGGGCGAGATCACCAGGCGCGGAACGATCGACGTGCTCCGGAACGGCGTCAGGCACGGGGCGCATGAGCTGGAACTGTTCTACGGCACACCGTCGACCGACAACGTGGCTGCCCAGCACCTCTTCAACGAGAACCGCTTCACGGTCTCCCGGCAACTCCGCTACAGCAAGGACCAGGCCCAACTGGCGCTGGACATTGGCCTGTTCATCAACGGCCTGCCGGTGATCACGTTCGAACTGAAGAACAGCCTCACCAAGCAGACCGTCGGCGACGCGGAACAGCAGTACAAGCGGGACCGCAATCCGCGCGAGAAGCTGTTCGAGCTCGGCCGGTGTGTGGCCCACTTCGCGGCGGACGAGAAGGAGGTGCGCTTCTGCACTCAGCTCCGTGGCAAGGCCTCATGGTTCCTGCCGTTCAACCGCGGCTGGAACGACGGCGCCGGCAATCCTCCGAACCCGAACGGACTGGCGGCCGACTACCTGTGGCGCGAGGTGCTGGCACGGAAGAGCCTCACGAACATCCTCGAGAACTACGCCCAGGTCGTCGAGTCGAAGGACGAGAAGTCCCGCAAGAAGAGGAAGACCCAGATCTGGCCTCGCTACCACCAGCTCGACGTGGTACGGCAGCTATTGGTCGACGTGGAGGCCAACGGCGCCGGCGAGCGCTACCTGATCCAGCACTCGGCAGGCAGCGGGAAGAGCAACTCGATCGCCTGGCTGGCTCACCAACTGATCGGGCTCGAGAAGGAAGGCGCTCCTGTTTTCGATTCGATTGTCGTCGTCACCGACCGGGTCATCCTCGACAGGCAGATCCACGCCACGATCAGGCAGTACGCCCAGGTCGGAGCGACCGTCGGCCACGCCGACCGTTCCGGCGACCTGCGCCGATTCATCGAGGGCGGAAAGAAGATCGTCATCACGACGATCCAGAAGTTCCCGTTCATCCTCGACGAGATCGGCAACGAGCAGCGCGGGCGGAAGTTCGCGATCATCATCGACGAGGCCCACTCGAGCCAGGGCGGGAAGACGAGCGCCGCGATCTCGGGAGCGCTCTCTGAGGCCGGCGAGCGAGGCGAAGAGGAGACGTACGAGGACCAGATCAACCGCCTGATGGAGTCCCGCAAGCTGCTCCTGAACGCCAGCTACTTCGCCTTCACGGCCACACCGAAGAACAAGACGCTGGAGATCTTCGGGACTCCCGACCTGCAGCCCGACGGCTCCGTCAAGCACCGCGCCTTCCACACCTACACGATGAAGCAGGCGATCGAGGAGGGTTTCATCCTCGATGTGCTGAAGCACTACACGCCGGTGCAGAGCTACTACAAGCTGGCGAAGCGAGTGGAGGACGACCCGGAGTTCGACGTCAAGAAGGCGCAGCGGAAGCTGCGACGGTTCGTAGAAGGGCAGGACCACGCGATCCGGCTGAAGGCCGAGATCATGGTCGATCACTTCCACGACCAGGTCGTCGCTCAGAGACGAATTCGCGGTGAAGCGAGGGCGATGGTGGTCACGAACGGCGTCGAACGTGCGATCCAGTACTTCCACGCCATCCGCGACTACCTGGAGACCAGGAAGAGCCCGTACCAGGCCATCGTCGCCTTCTCGGGCGAGCATGAGTACGGCGGCGCGAAGGTCACCGAAGCCTCACTGAACGGTTTCCCGTCCAGGCGGATCGCGAACAAGATTCAGGAGCATCCCTACCGATTCCTGGTATGCGCGGACAAGTTCCAAACCGGCTACGACGAGCCGCTACTGCACACGATGTACGTCGACAAGACGCTCTCGGGCATCAGGGCGGTGCAGACCCTGTCGCGGCTCAACCGGGCTCAGCCCGGCAAGCACGACGTCTTCGTGCTCGATTTCCTGAACGACACGGAGATCATCCGCGACTCGTTCGCGAACTACTACCGCACGACGATCCTGGCCGAGGAAACGGACCCCGACAAGCTGCACGACCTGCAGTCCGACCTCGACGGCGCGCAGGTCTACTCTGCCGAACAGATCGACACCTTCGTGTCGCGCTACCTGAGCGGAGCCGAGCGCGACCGGCTCGATCCGGTGCTCGACGAGTGTGTCGCGGTCTACTTGCAAGACTTGGACGAAGACGGCCAGGTCGACTTCAAGGGCAAGGCAAAGGCGTTCGTGCGCACCTACGGCTTTCTCTCGTCGGTCCTTCCCTACTCCAACGCCGGCTGGGAGAAGCGGTCCATCTTCCTGAACTTCCTGATCTCGAAGCTGCCGGCACCCCAAGAAGAGGATCTCTCGAGGGGCATTCTGGACGCGATCGACATGGACAGCTACCGGGCCGAGAAGCAGGCGATGCAGCAGATCCTGCTTCCGGACGAAGATGCGGAGATCGACCCGGTGCCTACGACCGGCGGCGCTTACCGCCCCGAACCAGAACTGGACCACCTCTCGAACATCATCAAGGTCTTCAACGACCACTTCGGCGGCATCGACTGGGCGGATGCCGACCGCGTGCAGCGGATGATCGCCTTCGACATCCCGGCCAGGGTCGCAGCGGACACGGCCTTCAAGAACGCCCGGCAGAACTCCGACAAGGAGAACACCCGCCTCGAGCACGACAAGGCGCTTCTGCGCGTCATGCGCAGCGTCATGAAGGACGACACCGAGCTGTTCAAGCAGTTCATGGACAACGAGAGCTTCAAGCAGTGGATGTCCGAAACGGTCTTCAACCGCGCGTACGATCAGGCTGGGACACCGTGAGAGAGTGAACACACGCGCCATTCTCATCGGCCTCGCGCTCGGTCTGGGGCTCGGAATCGCCGCGTCGGCGACGGGTTCGCCCACGCTGCTGCGGGCCGCCGAGGCTGAAACGTAGCCGTGCTGAAGCTGCGTTTCGGTGATACTGTGTGGCCGTGAGATCGTGCCCATGAGGAACATCACCGTTTCCATCGACGACGAGACGTACCGGCGCTCCCGCGTCCGAGCTGCCGAGCTGGACACCTCCGTGTCAGCGCTCGTGCGCCGCTACCTCAACCGTCTGGCTCAGGGCAAGGGTCTGGATGGCGCAGCGGAAGTGGCCACGGCCGAGACGGAGCGGGAACGTCGCGAGCGCATGCTCCGGGACGTGTTCGAGGACATCCGTGCAACGCGGCCGGGCTTCCGAGCCTCCGAGAATCTTCCTCGTGAGGCCCTCCACGACCGCGATGCGTTTCGTTGACACGAACGTCCTGATCTACGCGGCCAGCCCCTCTCCGGACGAGGCCGGGAAGCGGCGACGCGCACAGAAGCTACTGAGGGACGGGGACCTCGCCTTGTCGGTTCAAGTGCTGCAGGAGTTCTACTGGCAAGCGACCCACCGGAGGCGAGGGGATGCACTGACCCCCTCGCAGGCTCTTGGATTCATCGACTCGATCCGCGACTTTCCGGTTCAGGCCATAACGCAGGACGTGTTTCGGAACGCGGTTGCTCTCAGCCGACGCTTCCAGATCGCATACTGGGACGCAGCCATCCTCGCGGCGGCTCAAGCCTCCGGCTGCGATGCGGTCTACTCCGAAGACCTGAGCCACGAACAGGACTACGGCGGCATACGCGTCATCGACCCCTTTGGCGAGGCAGCCCGCCGATGACAACCGACACCTCCGAGCGCGGGCTCGAACGTTTCATCTGCAAGCACTGGATGTCCGAGACCGTCTTCAGGCGCGCGTACGATCAGGCTGGGGCACCTTGAGCGAGTGAACACTCGCGCCATTCTCATTGGCCTCGCGCTCGGTCTGGGGCTCGGAATCGCCGCGTCCGCGACGGGGTCGCCCGCGCTGCTGCGGGCCGCCGAGGCTGTCGAGCCGCTCGGCCAGGTCTTCCTGCGCGCGATCCAGATGGTCGTCATCCCGTTGGTGGCGGCAGTCGTCTTCGTCGGCGTGGGGCGGATCGGCGACCTGCGGAAGCTCGGTCGGCTGGGGGGACTGGCTGTGGGATTCTTCTGGGCGACGACGCTGCCGGCGATCCTGATCGGGATGGGCGTGATGGGCTTCGCCCTCACCTTCACGGCGCCCGTGGCGCCGCCCACGCCCGCGGCGGATCTGGACGCCGCGACGCCGGGCATGGTCGACTTCCTGGTCAACCTCGTCCCTCGGAATCCAGTTCAGGTCGCCGCCGACGGCGCCCTGCTCTCCCTCCTCATCTTCATCGTCCTCCTGGCCGCGGCGACGACCACCCTGCCGAGCGAGAAACAGCGGACGCTGACGTCTTTCGCGGAGGCCCTCGGGGACGCTCTGACCAGGCTGATGAGCTGGATCCTGTGGACCGCGCCGGTGGGTGTCTTCGGTCTTGCGGCGCCGGTGATCGCGAAAACGGGGGCGGCGATGCTGCAGAACCTTGCCGTCTTCATCGTCGCGGTCGTGGTGGGTCTCTTCATCCTGAAGGGCCTCGTTCTCCTGCCCCTGGTCTGGATCCTGGGCGGCGTGCCGCCCGGGCGCTTCATCCGGGCGACCGTGGGCACGTACACCGTGGGCTTCACCACGACGACGTCCGTGGGGACACTGCCGATGATGCTGCAGGAGGCGAAGCAACTCGGCCTGTCCGAGCGCAAGTACACGCTGATCCTGCCGCTGGCGGCGTCGATCAACCGTCCGGGCAGCGCGCTGTTTCAGAGCGCGTCACTCGTCTTCCTGGCCAAAATCTACGGCGTGCCGCTCGACGCGGGGCTGATCGCCGCGGCGGTGCTGGCGATCTTCCTCGCCGCGATGACGGTCGCTCCGGTGCCCAGCGCCAGCATCGTGTCGATGGCGCCGGCCCTGGATGTGGTGGGCGTGCCCCTGGCGGGACTCGGCATCCTGCTGGGGATCGACCGCGTGCCCGACGTGTTCCGCTCCGCGGCCAACGTGATCGGCCACATGTGCGCCGCGACCACGGTCGACGCGATGACTCGTCGCGACGGCGAGGAGCCGGCCGGTCGAGCCGAGTAACCACCCAAGAGCCGTTATCCTCTCGCTACCTGACGCAAGACGACCATCAGCCAAACCGGGAGGCTTCGCCATGTTGAATCGACGCCAGTCCGCAAACCGCCTCGTGCTCCTCTCTCCGCTTGTCCTGGCGCTCGTCACCCACGGCTGCACCGGCGGCGACTCCGACGACTACCTGACGCCCGACCTGCGACAACGCGTCGAGGCGCTGAAGCTGGAGGCGCCTGAAAGCACCGACGACATCGCCGTCCTGTCCGACCGACTCGACACGCTGTGGCAGTGGGCCAACGCTTACTCGCTCACCGGTGGGCCAGTACCCGACGCCTTCCCTCAACTCCTCGCCAACGTGAATCGCACGCTGCGGGGAATCGGGGGCGGCGCCGTGGTCCCGACTGACTTCGTGCCCGAGTTCATCCGGCTCTACACCCGCGAGTTTCAGATCAAGGACGAGCAGCCGGGCGCGATGGGCTCGCTACGTTTCGACCCGCCCGGGCCCTTCCACGCAGGGGACCAGGTCGAGATCCGGCAGATCTACACGGTGGGCACGCTGGGCATGGCGGAGGGAGGCGGCCTCCTGGTCCGGGCCGCGCGGACCGGCATTCAGGCTGAAGACCCGGCCGGCCGGAACTACGTCACCGTCGAAAGCTCGAATCCAGACGCGACGCTGACCGCCAGCGATCCCTGGGGCAACTGGCAGGGGATGCACTTCCGCTCTCGGTCCGGCCCGGTGCGCCCAGGCGTACCGCGCACCTTGATTCCGCTTCGCCTGAGCGGGGCGGCGCTCGACGAAGGCGACACGATCACGGTCACCTACGGCGACACCTCCGGCGGCGGACCCGGCTTTCGGCTCCAGGAATCGTCAAGCGACCAGGTGATCCTGCACGTCTACGTCGACATCGAGGGCAAGGGCGACCTCTTCCGGCCGACTTGGCCATCGTTCGAGGTGCTGGGCCGCGACGAGGTCCGCTACGTCAACACTGTCGCGCCCTCCATCGTCGCGCCGGACGAGCCCTTCACCCTCGCCGTCCGCGCCGAGGACCGGATGAAGAACCTCTCATCCGGCGCCATGCCCGCGCTCGAGGTTCTAGTCAACGGCGAGCCGTTCCGAAGCATCGCGGCCGGCAGTCCGGCGATCTCACTGCTCGAGGACGTGACCCTCGCCGAGCCCGGCGTCTACCGCTTCTCGGTGCAAAACGAGGACGGATCGATCCGCGCGACGAGCAATCCTGTCCGGGTCGAGGACGACCCGGCAAACCGCGTCTACTGGGGTGAGACCCACGGCCACACCGCCTTCGCCGAGGGGCAGGGATCGCCGGACGGCTACTACCGGTTCGGGCGCGATGTGGCCCGGCTCGACTTCCTGAGCCTCTCCGAGCACGACATCTGGATGGACGACAGCGAGTGGCGGAAGCTGCAGGAGCTGGTCGAGGACTACCGGATCGAAGGAGAGTTCACGACCATCCTCGGCTTCGAGTGGACCTCGCGGTCGCCGCTCGGCGGGCACCACAACGTCTTCTTCCGGGATACGCCCGGCCGCAGCCGGGTCCAGAATCAGAAGGCGCCCCTTCTCGACGAGCTGTACGCCGGACTCCGCAGCGAGAACAGCACCGACGACGTGCTGGTCATTCCGCACGCGCACCAGCCCGGCGACTGGACGAACAGCGATCCGGACATGGAACGCCTGGTCGAGATCCAGTCCGGCCACGGCACCTTCGACTGGTTCGGCAACAAGTACCTGCAGAACGGGTTCGAGGTCGGCTTCATCGGCGCGTCCGACAATCACAACGGACACCCCGGCTACTCCGGGATCGGCAACCGACAACTGGGCGGCCTGGCCGCCGTGATCGCGACCGAGAACAACGCGGACACGATCTTCACCGCGCTGCGCGACCGCGCCGCCTACGCGACGACCGGCGAGCGGATCCTCCTCGAAGCGACACTGAACGGCATTCGCATGGGAACGCGCCAGGAGCACGCGCAGGTGCGCCGGATCGACTGCCGGGTGAACGGCACGGCGCCCATCGACGCAATCGACGTGATCAAGAACGGCAACGTCGTCTACACCAGGAGGCACCTCGAGAGCGAACTGTCCGAAGAGGCGCGTGTACAGATCACGTTCGAGTCGTCGACCGAGATCCACGGCGAGCGCACGCCGCCGCGCGGCGGCCGGCCCTGGAAGGGTTCGATCAGCGTCGCCGGAGCGACGCTCGTCGGGTACGACGATCCCTGGTTCACGCAGCCCGCGACCTATCGCGTGGCCCACGCCCCGGAGGAGCGCAACCGGATCGACTTCGACTTCCCGACTCGCGGCCGCCCGAAATCGCTGGTCCTCGAATTGCGCGGCGCGGGCCCGGACACGGTGGTCACCGTCGACATGGAAACGACCACCGAGTCCCGGGGCTCGGGCGGTTACGTCCGCGTGCCACAGGAACTGCCGGCGAACACGGTCCGCTTCCGCCTCGGCGATCTGAAGGGCCAGGTCGACCGGCGCGAGTACCAGGTCCTCGAGCACACCGACGCACTCTCCGCGCAGATCGTGACCGAAGGCCGGGCCCTCGACCAGGAGTTCAGCTTCACCGACCAGGGCGAGACCCAACCTGGCGACTACTACTACCTGCGCGTGCGTCAGATCGATGGCAGCATGGCGTGGTCGAGTCCTTTCTGGGTGGGTGAAGGCTCCGGGTAGGCTCAACGGAACCCTAGAACAAGGAGATCCGAGATGCGGAAGACCCTCGCGCTGTTTTCCCTGCTGCTCGTGTCGGGCGGCGGCGCCGTCACCGTGGCGGCCGCCGACGAGATTCCCCGAACCGCCAGCGGCAAGCCCGACTTCACCGGCCGCTACGACATCCGCTCGTTGACGCCCTTCGAGCGCCGACCTGAGCGCGGCGAGGAACTCGTGCTCAGTCCAGAGGAGGCGGCCGAGGTCGAGGCCGCCCAGGCTCAGCGGGTGCTGGCCGGCGACGCGGCCAGCGATCCGGACCGTTCGCCGCCGGAAAAGGGGGCATTCATCGACACGCAGAGCTACAACTACGCTTGGTTCGATCCCGGCCATCAGATGTTCAAGATCGACGGGGACTACCGCACGTCGGTGCTGACGAACCCGTCGAACGGACGATTGCCGCCCTTGACGGACGCCGGGAAGGCCCGCCGTGCGTCCCTTCCGGTGTTCATCTGGATGCAGGACGACGGCACGGCGTGGTGGCTGGAAACGGGCGACACGCCGTTCGACAGCCCGGACACGATGGTCCTTGGGGTGCGCTGCATCTACCAGCCAGCCGCTTCGATCCCGATCCGTTCGATCTCCTACAACAACTTGAAGACAATCGTGCAGACCGACGATCACCTGATCATCCACATCGAGTGGATGCACTGGACGCGCGTCATTCGTATCGACTCCGAGCATGCGCCCTCCGACATCCGCTCCTACTCCGGCGACTCGATCGGCTCGTGGGACGGCGACACCCTGGTCGTCGAGACGACCAACTTCCAGGAACTACCGAACGTTCCGCGTGAAGGCCTGAAGGTCACCGAGCGCTTCAGCCCGGTCGACGGCCAGTCGCTGCTCTACCAGTTCGAGGTCGAGGATTCCGACTACACGGCGCCCTACGGCGGCGAGATGCCGTGGCCGAAGACGGACCAGTTGAACTACGAGTACGCCTGCCACGAAGGCAACTACTCGATGCTGGGCCAGCTCAAGGGAGCGCGGCAGCTCGAGAAGGAGTGGATGGCGGCCGGGAAGCCGGTGAAGGGCGGGGAGTAACCCTCAGATCATGCTGTAGCCGGAGCCCTGCCGCTCCGTGCCCAAGCCACGGGCCTTCTCGATCCAGCCGAACTCCTCCAGGATCGCCTGGCTGTAGGTCACCCGCCCGGTGACCCGGTCGAGCGGTTCGGTGGCGAGCAGGAGCGCGGCCTGCGCCATGATCTCGACCGTTTCGGCCTCCTTCGGGTCGCGACCCTCCATCAGCCGGTGGTGGACGACGCCGGGTGTGGGCACGATCTGGGACGGGCTGTAGCAGGTCACCGAGACACCGTGCTCGTAGACCTCGGAGGCGAGGCCCTGGGTGAAGCGCTCCAGAGCGGCCTTCTCGGCGCCGTAGAGGGCGCCGCCGGCGAACTGCGGACCCGTGTAGGGGCCGCGGCCCGGGCCGATCGCGGCGCCCGAGGAGACGTTGACGATACTGCCGGAACCCCGCTCGATCATCCCGGGCAGCACGAGCTTCGAGAGGTAGAACGGCGCGTGGAAGTTGACCGCGGTCGAGCGCATCCACTTGTTGATCGGAAAGTCGACGACGTGGATGAAATAGGTCAGAGCCGCGTTGTTGACCAGCACGTCGACCGGCCCGAGGGCTTCGCGCACTTCGCCCACGAGCCTTTCGCAGTTGTCGTATTCGGACACGTCGCAGGCGAAGGCAGCGGCATCGCCGCCGGCCGCCCGGATCTCTTCGATCGTCGTCTCGAGGGAGCCCCCCAGATAGTGGGCGCCCTCGGACACGGTACGCGCCGAGCACGCGACCCTCGCGCCGTGTTCCGCGAACAGTTCGGCGATCGCCTTGCCGATGCCGCGGCTCGCTCCGGTGACCAGGGCGACTTTGCCTTCGAGCTTCTTGTCTGCTTCTGTCATTGGGGCTTCCTCCTTCATCCGTCGTAGGCGTTTCTGTACCGCTCCCGCAGCACCTTCTTCTGCACCTTTCCCATCGCGTTGCGCGGCAGTTCGTCGACCCAGTAGAAGCGACGCGGGTGCTTGAATCGCGCCAGACCCGAGTCGAGCGCCGCGCGGAGCGTATCGTCTTCCACGGTCGCCTCTTCAGCCACGAGCACGGCCACGACTCCTTCGCCCAGGTCGGCGTGCGGCACACCGATCACGGCGCACTCCCGAACACCCGCCACTTCGTCCAGGCGGTCCTCGACTTCCTTGGGGTAGACGTTGAAGCCGCCGGCGATGATCAGGTCCTTGCCCCGGCCGACCAGGGACACCCGGCCTTCGGCGTCGAGGCTGGCGAGGTCGCCGGTGACGAAGAACCCGTCGCCGCGCATCTCCTCGGCCGTCTTCTCGGCCAGGCCCCAGTAGCCGGGGAACAGGTTCGGGCCGCGGATCTCCAGCATGCCCACCTCGCCCGCGGGCAACTCCTCACCCTCCCCGTCGACCACGCGCGCTTCGACATCGGGCAGCGGAAAACCGACCGTGCCCGCGATCCGCTCGCCGCGCAGCGGGTTCGAAGTGATCATTCCCGCTTCCGTCATCCCGTAGCGCTCCAGGATCCGGTGGCCGGTGCGAGCCTCGAAGTCGCCGAAGACGGCCTCAGTCAACGGCGCCGAGCCGGAAACGAACAACCGGATGCTCTCGCAGTCCGCACTCCCGAAACCGGGCGCCGCCAGCAGTCGCGAGTAGAACGTCGGCACGCCCATCAGAACCGTCGCCTCGGGCAGCAACCGGCGCACCTCCGCGGCGTCGAAGGCGGGCAGGAAGAGGATCCTCGATGCATTCAGGAACGCGGTGTGAAGCGCTACGAACAGCCCGTGGACGTGGAAGATCGGCAGTGCGTGAAGCAGCACGTCATCAGGTTCGAAGCCCCAGATCTCGTGCAGCGAGAGCGCGTTCGAGGTCAGGTTCCCGTGGGTGATCATCGCGCCCTTGGACTGGCCCGTGGTGCCCGACGTGTAGCAGATCGCGGCCAGGTCCATGCCCGTCCGTGGTTCGACTGCCGGATCGGGATCGAGAGCCTGCGCCTCGCGCCACAGCCCGTCGATGCCGACTACCTCCCGTCCTTCCCCGGCCGCCCGGTCGCCTGCCGCCCCGGCGCCCCGCACCACAACCCGGGGCAAAGCATCCCCAACGAAGAACGCCACCTCACGCTTCGTGTAGGCGGTGTTCAAGGGCACGAAGACCCCTCCGCAGCGCAACACGCCCAGGTACAGCGCCACCGCCTCGGCCGACTTCGACACCTGGACCACGACCCGGTCTCCCGGCATCACGCCGCGTCCGCGCAGCGCCACAGCGAACCGCGCCGACGCTTGATCCAGATCGCCGTAGCTCCATTCCGTGTCCGTACCGCCGTCGCCCCCCAGCACGAGACTCGGACGGTCGAGCGCCGGCTCGAAACGGTCCCGCAGTAGGGTGAAGAGGTTCATCGTCAAGAATCCGGCCGCCGTCGGAAGATCGACGATCCTACGCGTGTTGAATACTGGGTCCATGACTGCGATCCGTGCGCCTCTCCGTTCCCGCCCCCCCAGGGCGCTGCCCCTCATCGCCGCCCTCCTGGTGGCGGTCCTCGCCGCCTGCACGGACGATCCGGTCGCCGAGACCCTGACGCTCGAGTTCTTCCCGGAGTCGGCGGACGCGCCGAACGCTGCCGGGGAGGAAGCCGCCGCCGCGCCGCCGGACACCGGCGGCTACGTGAGAGTCGAGGCCCAGATCGACATCCGGCGCCACATGATCCCGAAGGACAACTCCCTCATTGCGCGCCGCGTCAACGACCGTGCCGAAGCGCTGATGAACGAGCACGACCCCTGGCACATCCGGTTCGACCGCGTCTTCGAGCCAATCGCTGACGGCGCCGAGTGGCGGCGGGCCGGAAGAGAGCTGACCAGCTATCGCCGATGGGCACTGGCGGCCGATCCGAACACCGCGCTCCAGGACTTCTTCGTCGACACCCCGATGAGGCCCATCTTCGAGGTCTGGGACAACGAACGCCGATTGCCCGATCAGAGCCGGCCGCCGCCCCAGACGGTCACGCTCGCGTTCGTGTTCGCGGGCGGCACGCGGGCGACGGCGGGCGAGTCGACCACCACCTACCGCGGCTTTCGCGACTTCGCTTCCCATGCCGCGCGCTACCAGCGTCGGGTCGCGGCCCTGTGGAAGTACATGGACGAAAACCCGGGCCGCCGCTTCGAGACGCTGCGGGGACTGTTCGCCGCGGGCGAGGGCGAGGAACTGCCGGAATCGCAGTTGATCGCCCAACCGCGGCAATTGGCGCCGTTTGTTGAGCAACCGCCGGTCCGCCCCGGTTCGGCAAGCGTTCCGCGGCTCCGCGACCTGGAGATCTACCTGATCGAGAGGGTCGTCGCGGCCGGCGAACCACTGGTCAAGATCTTCGAGGTGCCCAAGAACGACTCCTTCACCCTGCAGGAGCTTTCCCGTCGCGTGTTCGACCCCTTCCCGGGAGTCGTCACCGCCAAGCCTGACGGCAGCGTCGTCGAAGCGGTCGGATTCGTCGAGGGCGGCGGCGGCTACAGCATCCCCTCACTCGACCTCTGGAGCGCGTACCGGGCACTCGACGGCCTGTTCGTGTCGCCCGATCCGCTCGTCTTCCTGCTCGAGACCCAGCAGAACGACTTCGGATGCGAAAAGGACGACGACGCCTGCAGGAACAGCGCGCGAGTCGCCGCCTTTCTCCAGAGCGGGTCTTTGCGCGCCAGCCCAGGCTCCTCGGCCCTCATCCAGCAGGCGCTGGAGGACGAACTGCGGCCTCTCGACGAGTACCGCCTGGTCTGGATCCGCGGCGGCGCCGACGAGACCACGGAAGAAGCCGCTGACGCCGCCATCGAGACCGGTGAGTAGAGATCCAGGGCCGGTACAATCCGACGGTGAGTTGCGGAGCGCGAAGCGGAGGAGCCACGTTCCTCCGAATCAGAAACCGCCGCGCGAGACTTGATCTTCACGAGGTGCCGATGACCCGTTCGACCTTTATCCGACCCCACCTGTGTCCGTGCCGCACCGCGGCGCTTCCACTAGCCGTCCTTCTGCTCCTGGCTGCCGCCACGTCGGCGCCCGCGCAACGCTCCTACCCGCCCGACATGGAGGGAACGACTTCGGAGGTCTACCGCGCCGTCGGAGACGTCGAACTGAACATCTACCTGTGCAACCCCGACGACCACTCGGCCGACGACGAGAGGCCCGCGATCGTCTTCTTCTTCGGCGGCGGCTGGCGCTCCGGTTCGCCGCAGCAGTTCCTGCCCCACTGCCGCTACCTGGCCGACCGCGGGATGGTCGCCGCCGTCGCCGACTACCGGGTGGCCAACCGCCACGGTGTGACGGCGGATGAGTGCGTCAAGGACGCCAAGAGCGCCGTCCGCTGGCTGCGCGCGAACGCCAATCGGCTCGGCATCGATCCCGACCGGATCGCCGCGGGCGGCGGATCGGCGGGCGGCCACTTGGCCGCGGCCACCGCCACGCTGCCGGGCCACGATCCCGATCCCGACGGACCGAGCCCGGTCCCCAACGCCCTGGTCCTGTTCAATCCCGCGACCGTCCTGGCGCCCGTCGACGGCGGTCCGAAGCCGACCGAGGAGCAGCTCGAGCGGTTCGCGACGCTGGCGGAACGTTTCGGTGCGCCGGCCGAGTCGATGTCCCCCTACCACCACCTGCGGGAGGGACTGCCACCCACGATCATCTTCCACGGCACCGCCGACGAGACCGTGGCCCACAGCACGGCGGACCAGTTCTGCCGCGGCCTCCGGAAACACAGGGCGCGATGCGATTTCGTCAGCTACCACGACCAGGGCCACGGCTTCTTCAACTTCGGCCGCGGTGAGGGCGACGAGAAGAACAAGTGGTACGAGGACACCGTCTCCAGCATGGATGGCTTCCTGTACTCGCTCGAGTGGCTCGATCCGAAGCCCAATCCCGACGGCACACCGGGAGAACGCCTGACCTGGCAGGAGTCGCTCAGCAGGGCACTCGGCAATCAGCGTCTCCCCGCAGCCGTCAGCGAGATCAAGGACGAACTGGAACGCCGCGCCGCTACCACGACGGCCTCTGAAGACGCGGAGAGCAACGGCGAAGAATCGACACCGCCTGACGGTAGGCAGGTGGACAACGACGACATCGAGCACGAGTGATCGCCGTCGCCACGATCCGCCGACGCCTCGCCGGCATCGCCCTCGGCGCGGTCGCAATCGGAACCGCAGCCTTCGCCCAGACAGCCGCAACCTCGCGGCCGGCTTCAGCCAGCGCCGGCGAATGGCACAACTACGCCGCCGACAGCCGGAGCAGCAAGTACTCGCCGCTCGACCAGATCGACAAGACGAACGTCCACCAACTCGAGATCGCCTGGCGCTGGAAGTCGATCGACTACGGCCTCGCCGCGCAACACGAGGGCATCTTCCCGCCCTTCGTGTTCCAGAACACGCCGATGATGCGCGACGGCCGGGTGCTGGTGACCACCGGCATCGGGGCGGCAGCGCTCGATCCGGCCAGCGGCGAGATCCTGTGGACCTATGACCCCTTCGAGGACGAGGCGCCCAGGAACATGGGGCGGCTCTCGGTGCGAGGCGGCGTGACCTGGAACGACGGGTCCACGCGGCGGCTGTTCTTTGTCGGCAACGGCCGGCTGACCGCGCTCGACGCGGACACCGGCGCCCGCGACCCGGAGTTCGGCGACGGCGGCCGGATCGACATGCTGGACGCGGGGCAAGGCGTCCGTCGCCGACAGTACTTCTGGACTTCCGCGCCCGTGGTCTGCGGCGACGTGATCGTACTCGGCGAGTCGACGTCCGACGCCTGGTCGAGGCGCAACAACCCGCCGGGAATGATCCGCGGCTACGACGCGCGATCCGGCGCACTGCGCTGGCGCTTCAACATCATCCCGGCGCCCGGCGAGTTCGGACACGACACCTGGGACAGCCCCGAAGCGGCCCAGGCCGGCGCCGCGAACGTCTGGACGTGGATGAGCTGCGATCAGGAACTCGGGATGGTCTACGCCGCCACCAGCACCCCGAGCAACGACTGGTACGGCGGCCACCGCCCGGGCGAGGGCCTGTTCGCCGAGTCGATCCTCGCCCTCGACGCCGAGAGCGGCGAGCGGCGGTGGCACTTCCAGGCCGTCCACCACGGCCTCTGGGACTTCGACTTCCCGGCCGCGCCCGTGCTCGCCGACATCGTCGTCGACGGCAAGGCGATCCGTGCTCTGGCGCAGCCTTCCAAGCAGGCGTTCCTCTATGTCTTCGACCGGGAGACCGGCGACCCGGCCTGGCCGATCGTCGAGTTGCCCGTGCCGCCGTCCGAAGTGCCCGGCGAGCAGGCCTCGCCGACCCAGCCGCATCCGACCTGGCCGCTGCCCTACGACCTACAGGGACTCGCCATCGACGACCTGATCGACTTCACGCCCGAGCTGCGGGCGATGGCTCTCGAGTACGTCTCCGAGTACCGCATCGGCCCGATCTTCCAACCGCCGACGCTGATCGAGGGCGAGAACGCCAAACCAACGATCCAGGTGCCAGGTGCGGTCGGCGGGACCAACTGGAACGGCGCAGCTCTCGATCCCGAGACCAACGTGCTCTACCTGCCGTCCGTCACCGTGCCGGCGGTCCTGGGCCTGCGCCCGCCGGCCGACCCCGCGCGTTCCAACCTGCGCTACCGGGTCGACCTGAGCGAGGCCGACGGCTACGAGTGGGCCACCCTGCCGAACGGCCTGCCGATCACGAAGCCGCCCTACGGCCGCCTTACCGCGATCGACCTCGACACGGGTGAGCACCTGTGGATGGTCCCCAACGGCGACGGACCGCGCGATCACCCCGCGCTCGCCCATCTCGATCTGCCGCCGCTCGGCCAGCAGGGCCGCGTGTCACCTCTGGTGACCAAGACCCTGGTCTTCCTCGCCGACGGTTCGGACGCGATGGTCGTCCAGCCCGAGGGCGCCGGCAGCCGAAAGTTCCGCGCCTACGACAAGACGAACGGCGAGGTGGTCTGGGAGTTGGACCTGCCCGCCGGCGTGAGCGGCGCACCGATGACCTACCTCCACGAAGGCCGGCAGTACATCGTGATGGCGATCAGCGGCACCGGCTTCGAGGGTGAGCTGCTGGCCCTGGCGCTGCCCGGAGCACCGGCCGCCGCGGCGCCCTAGAAGTCGAACGTCGGATGAACCTGCGCGCCGTTTCCGGTCTCGTCGGGCGGCTCCTGTTGCTGCTCGCCGGCGCGCAGTTGATTCCATTCTTCTTCGCGCTCTGGCACGGCGAGGAGCGGCCCGCGGCAGCGCTCGGGGGCTCGCTGCTGGTCTGCGCCGCGGCCGGAGTGGCGGCTCACTGGTGGGGCAAACCGCACGAGAAGATCTACCGGCGCGAGGCGATCCTGGTCGTGGTCGGCGCCTACATCCTGGCGTCCTTCTTCGGCGCGCTTCCCTACCTGCTGAGCGGCGAGATCACGGATCCGATCGCGGCGCTGTTCGAGTCCGCCTCGGGCTTCACGACCACCGGCGCCTCGATCCTGACCGACATCGAGCAACTGAGCGCCAGCATCCTGCTCTGGCGGAGCCTGACCCAGTGGCTGGGCGGCATGGGGATTCTGCTCCTGTTCGTCGCCCTGTTCCCAAGCCTGGGACCCGGCGCCCGCCTGCTCTACCGGCTGGAGGTACCGGGGCCGACCCAGGACATCATGCAGCCCCAGGTGCAAAAGACGGCGACCGTGCTCTGGCAGATCTACGTCGGCCTGACCATCACGCTCATTCTGCTGCTGCTGGCGGGCGGCGCCAGCCAGTACGAGGCCTTTTGCTATGCGCTGACGACCGTGTCCATAGGCGGTTTCGCGCCTTTGAACGCGAGTGTCGCCGCCTTCGACTCCGCTTTCATCGAGTGGACCGTCATCGTCTTCATGCTGATCGCCGGCATCAACTTCTCACTGATCTTCGCGGTGCGTTCACGGCCCAGCCAGCTCTACCGGGACACCGAGTTCCGCGCCTACGCGTCGATCGCCGCGGTGCTGGTGGCGCTGGTCACGTTCGACCGCTGGCGCAGCACCGATCTGCCGTTCTTCGAGGCTTTGCGCGAGGCCGCCTTCAACTCGGTGTCGCTGATGACGACGACCGGACACACGACTCGGGACTACGACTCCTGGAGCGATACCTCCCGCACCCTGTTGCTGCTGGCAATGTTCGTCGGCGGCTGCGCCGGCTCGACCGCGGGTGGCGTCAAGGTCGGTCGCCTGGTCATGACGCTGAAGATGGCTTTGCGCGAGGTGCAGCTCATGTTCAACCCGCGCCGCGTACTGGCGCTGCGGGTCGGCAACCGGACGATCAGCGACCAGGTGGCGCGCAGTCTGGGCGGCTTCATGACCCTGTTCGCCTTCCTGTGGCTGGGCGTCGCCGCCACCCTCGCCGTCGGCGGCAACGACATGGTGACCTCGCTGTCGTCGTCGCTGGCCTGCCTGTCGAATGTCGGCCCAGCGATGGGAGCGGCGGGGCCCAGTCTGAACTACAGCTTCTTCGCCGGCTGGGAGAAGCTGCTCCTGATCTTCCTGATGTGGCTGGGCCGGCTCGAGATCGTGGCCGTGGCGGCGATCTTCCTGCCCGTGTTCTGGCGGCGCTGAGCCCGGCAGTTCTACTCGACGCGGCAGACGTCGGTGAACTCCGGCCGCGGCAGCCGGGGGAGGAGACCCTCGGGATCGCCGTAGCCGATCGAACACAGGAAGTTGGAGCGCACCGAAGTGCCGGCGAAGAACAGCTCGTCGCACTTCGCGTTGTCGAACCCCGACATCGGCCCGCAGTCGAGGCCCAGCGAGCGCGCGGCGATCATGAAGTAGGCCCCCTGCAGGGTGGCGTTCCTGAACGCCGTCACTTCGGTCAGCGCCGCGTTGTTGCGGAACATGTCGGCCATGCCCGCGTCATGGGCGAAGAGCACGTCCATCTTCTCGAAGAAGGCGAGGTCGTAGGCCAGGATGGCGGTCACCGGCGCCTGCCGGATCTTGGCCTGGTTGCCGGGCATGGCAACGGATGCGACCCGCTCCTTCGCCTCGGCGCTGGCCGCGAACACCACGCGCTGGGGCCAACTGTTGGCGCTCGTCGGCCCCCACTTCATCACGTCGTGGAGCTCCTGCAGCGTCTCCCTGGAGACTTCCCGCGGCAGCCATCTGTTCTGGCTGCGGGCGTCCCGAAACAGGACATCCAGGCTCACGTCGGCGATCTTCGGCATGGCGATTCCTCCGGCGCCGGATACTACGCTGGCTGTTCGCCTACTTGGTCGCCGCGACGCGCCGGAACAGCGACGTGACATGCGCCTCGGGCAGCGGCTTCGTCGCCAGCGACACGGCCGTCGTGCATCCGATCGCGAACAGGCCGGCCAGCGCCGCGCAGGAGGTCGGGTTCGGCGACTCGCCGTGCAGCCAGGAGAACACGGGGAAGAGGAAGCTGCCCTCGAACCAGGCCGGGTCGATAACGCCCGTGTGCAGAATCAGGAAGGTACTCAAGCCCACCAGCAGCCCGGTGTAGGCGCCGGCCCGGGTGACGCCGCTCCACAGCGCACCGAGCACCAGCGGTCCCGCGAAGGCCGCCATCATGCCGCCGGTTCCGGTCCAGACCAGGATGGCGATGTTCATGTCCATCAGCATCCAGGCCATCGTCACGCAGACGATCATCACCCCCAGGGTCGCCCAGCGGCTGATGACCAGCACCCGGCGATCGAGCTGCTCGGCGCTCAGGTGGGAGTCGAAGCGCGGCGCCAGCTACCGCCGGTAGATGTCGTTCGCGACGATCTGGGACGACGATACGACCAGTCCGTCCGCCGTCGACATGACCGCGGCAAGGATGCCGACCCCGATCAGCGCCGCCAGCCACGCCGGAAACAGCTCGATGAACAGCGCCGGCAGCGCCTCGTTCGGCGTCGCACCCTCCTTGAGCAGCCGGCCGCCGAGCACCGCTCGCGCCAGGGTGCCGCCGAGGCCCAGCATGCCCAGGGTGATGCCGAAGACGGAGGCGAAGCGAAGGAAGGTGAAGCGCGACTTGTTGCCCTTGAGCGCCCAGATCTTGTTCCCGATGTGCGGCAGCAGCCCGAGCGGTATGTGCGCCAGCAGGACCGCTGCCTCCTGCCACGCGGCGTGATCTTCGACGCCCAAACCGCGGCTCCAGTCGACATCGAAGTCGGAGAACGCGCCGAGCTGCCGGCCCTTCGCGTCGACGTGCCCGGCTTCGAGGTCAGCATCCCGTACGACAAGATCGATCCCGAGGTCCGGCTCGCGACGCTCCCTCTTCATTTCGACGGACTCGCAGACGACACCGACGAGGCCCACGTCACCGCGGTCAACGGCGAGAAGATCCGACGGCTCCGGATCCCGATCGTCAACGGCACGGGCCAGGTCGACTTCCAGGAGCTGGCCGAACACTTCCGCCACGGCATGAACCGGTTCACCATCGCGGTGGACGGTCAGACCGCGGACATCTTGCTGGAGTTCGAGTTCTAGGCAGGCGCATCAGAACTCTGAGGCACAACGCTTCACATCCATTGTCGGCCTTCAGGCCGCGCAAGGAAGCGGTTTGCTCCGCTACTGTTCCAGTCATGCCAACGATTCCCGGCCGACTGACCCTCCCCTGCCTTCTTGCTGCCTTCATAGCCGCCCTCACCCTCCAGCCGGCAACGGCCCAGAAGGAGCCGCTCGAACTCAGCCACATCTACGGGCCGGACGCGCTCGACTTCTCGCCCGACCTGCCCCGGATCCGCTGGTTGCCGGGGGGCCGCGACTACCTGCAGGCCGAAGACAACGGGGACGACGGCGTGTCCTGGTCATTCGTCGACGCGGCGACCGGCGACGCTGAGCCGTTCTACGACCCGGAGCCTCTGGCTGCGGCTCTGCAAGAGCAACTCCGGCTGGACGGTGAGGACGCCGCCTCCCGGGCGCGGCCGGGGTCGCTGCGTCTGTCGCCGTCCACCGACCGGCTACTGCTCCAACTCGCATCGGACCTGTTCGTGTGGGACTTCGACTCCGAAACGCTGACGCGGCTCACCCGCGGTCCCGAGGACGAGGAACTGACGCGGTTCTCACCCGACGGTCGGAGCCTCGCCTTCGTGCGCGACGCGGACCTGTACGTCATAGGCGTCGAAGGCGACGAAGTCCGGCTGACCACCGACGGCGGCGAGAACACGCTGAACGGCAAGCTCGACTGGGTCTACCAGGAGGAGATCTACGGCCGCGGCAACTACCAGGCCCACTGGTGGAGCCCGGACAGCCGCCGCATCGCGTTCCTGCAGACCGACGAACGGGACGTGCCACGGTTCACGGTCGTCGATCACGTGCCCTACCGGCCGCCGCTCGAGGTCTACCCCTATCCGAAGGCCGGCGACGCGAATCCGCGCGTCCGGCTCGGGGTCGCAGCGGCCGCGGGCGGCGACATCACCTGGATCGATCCGGGGATCTACGGGCACACCGAGATCCTGTTCGTGAACGTCGCGTTCTCGCCTGACGGCGACGTCTGGTACCAGGTGCAGGATCGCCGCCAGACCTTCCTCGACCTGCACCGGGCCGATCCGAGCAGCGGCGAGTCGAAGCGCGTCCTGCGCGAGGAGTCCCACGCCTGGGTCAACCAGCTCGGTCCGCCGCACTTTCTGGAAAGGGAGGACGGCCTGGAAAGGGAGGACGGCCTGAAAAGGGAGGACGGCCTGGATCACGGCGGTTTCCTCTGGTTCAGCGAGCGGACCGGTTTCCAGCACCTCTACCGCTACGACGAGGACGGCAACCTGGTCAGTCCACTCACGGAAGGGCGCTGGGAGGTCCGCTCGCTCCACGCCGTCGACGAAGAGGTGGGAGTCGCCTACGTCTCGGGCACCTACCGCACGGCGCTCGGCGCCGACGTCCTCCGCGTGGCTCTCGACGGCGCCGGCGCGACCCTGCTGACCGCAGAGCCCGGCAGCCACCGCGGCAGCTTCCCGGACGACGGCCCGATCGAGCACTGGCTCGCCACCTCGAGCGATCTCCACACGCCGACGACGATGGCCCTTCGCCGCGCCGACGACGGCGAGGTCGTGCGCGAACTCGGCGGCGGCGAAGTCCCGGATCTCGAGCGGTTCGAGATCTCGACGCCGGAACTGCTGACCATCGCGACCAGCGACGGCGTCGACCTGGAAGCGATGCTGATCCGGCCGCACGGCTTCGATCCCGAGCGCGTCTACCCCGCCTGGATCCACGTCTACGGCGGGCCGCACGCCCAGCAGGTACGCGACGGCTGGCAGGGATCGCGCGGCATGTGGTTCCAGTACCTGGCCCAGCAGGGGATCGTCGTGCTCGTGGTCGACAACCGGATTGCCTCGGGCAAGGGGGTCGAGTCGACCTGGCCGGTGTACAAGAACCTCGGCGAGCAGGAACTCGTCGACCTGGTGGAGGCGGTCGACTGGCTGGGCGCCAAGCCCTGGGTGGACGCGGAGCGGATCGGCCTCGACGGCTGGAGCTTCGGCGGCTACATGACGCTCTACGCACTGACCCGCTCGGACCGCTTCCGGGCCGGCATCGCCGGCGGCAGCGTCGTCGACTGGCGGGCCTACGATTCGATCTACACCGAGCGCTACATGTCGACGCCCGACGACAACCCGGACGGCTACAAGGCCGCGTCCGTTCGCGAGCGGGCGGCCGACCTCCACGGCGACCTGCTGCTCATCCACGGCACGATGGACGACAACGTCCACATGCAGAACACGCTCCAGATCGCCTGGGACCTGCAGAAGGCCGGCAAGCCGTTCGAGATGATGCTCTACCCGAAGTCACGCCACGGCGTGAGCGATCCTGACCTCTCGCTTCACCTGCGCCAGACGATGGCGCGCTTCATCCGCAAGGCGATGACGCAGTAGCGCCCCAACCTGCGGCGCCCTACCCGCGCTGCCAGGCCCGCACGCTCAGGGCCAGCGTCGCGATCGTGCCCCAACTGAGCCCCACGACCACGCCGGCGTCGAGAATCCCCCGCCACGGCTGGGCCAGGCGGTGGACGAGGAAGACCAGGACCAGGATGCCGAGGGTGACGAAGTAGACGCCGAGCCGCTCCCGGCGGTCGCCGCCGAAGTAGCCGGCCGCGAACAGGGGCGCGAGAGCAACGCGAGCCAGCGTCGGGTTCGCGCGGATCGAGACCGACCGCTCCGCCACCCGCGGCGAGAAGCGCAACTGGAATCCGCGCACGCCCTCCGACCAGGCCATGAACGGAATGATCGCCAGGAGAGCCGCCCAGTGATACCAGGCGAACGGATGGTCGAAGGCGGCAATCGAGATCCTCGCGAGCCTGAAGATCGCCCACCCCAGCAGGCCGACCAGCCCGACCACCGCCCAGACGCCGCCGGCCGTCCCGACGATCGGGTGCTTCGAGCCCCCACCGGAGTTCACGATCCGCTCCACCTGCGATTCGGCGGGCAGGCCTTCACCCGTCCGAGGCCAGGTCCCGCCGGCCCCGGTCGCTGGCCAGGGCGGCGTGGTTCAGGATGTTCCTGGCCATGGACGACGGCTGGCTGTCCGCGTTCGCGCGGTAGATGGCGGCTCGCGCCTGGTGGGCCTCGGCACTCTCGGGCGCCGCGTACTGAGCCGCCTCGATCAGATGGCAGGCCACCGCATGGCGCCCGGCCGCGGACGAGGCGCGCGCCTGCTCGACGACCCGGTCCACGCCGCCGGCCAGGTCGACCCATGCTCGCGCCTGTTCCTTCTTCGCAGCCGGCATCACGTTGTCGAACTCGCCGTCCCACCAGCCGCCATAGCGGCGCCAGACCATCCGCACCAGGAAGGTCGGATCGTCATAGAACGGCTGCAGATACGGCTCGTCCGCCAGCTCCTCCGGGGGTTGCACCGCCTGCACCACCTGGTCGAGGCTCAAGCCCCGGTTCATCGCCGCCACGCTCTGCTCCTCGATCGACCGCATGTACCGGGCGGTGCCGGCGAGCGCCTGACGTACCCGGTCCGCCCCGATGATCGGCAGACCGTGCCCCGGGAGCAGGATCTCGGCGCCCAGCGGCAGCATCCGTTCCAGGCTGTCGGCCCAGTCGCCGACGTAGCGCTGCACCTTCTGCGGATTGCCGGCGTTGGGCACCGCCCAGATGAACAGGTCGCCCGTGTGCAGGATCCGGCGCTCCGGAATGAAGGTCCAGGTGATGTCGTCCGTCTCGCCCCGGCCCTCGGTCAGCTCGAAAGTCAACTCGCCGCGGCGAAACGTCATGTTCCGGCGGTAGAGGACATCGGGGTAGCGGTAGCTGTCCGGCCAGCGGTAGTGCGGCGCGTCGATCGCAAACTGCCTGCGGTTGATCGCCGTGTTCCAGCCCACCATGGCGCGGTAACGGTCGAAATGGGCCGGCACCCGCTCGTGTGCGTAGACCGTCGGTCGCGGCCAGCCTCGCTCCTCCGCTTCGGCGTCGAAGGCGGTGACCGAGAACACGTGGTCCGCGTGGTGATGCGAGTAGATCGCGGCTGTGACCGGCGTGTCGGGACGCCAGCGGCGGACCTCCTCGAAGCAGCGCTTCACGTCGAGCAGGTGGCCGGCATCGAGCATCACCAGACCGTCGCCGCTGTCGATCACGTAGAAGCCGGCGATGCCCTTGAAGGCGAGCAGGTCCTCGGCGATGTGGCAGGAACCCGGGTAGTAGCGGTGGACCGGATGGTGCTCGAACTGGAGGTCGAGTTCTCCGCGCCAGGCCTTCTCCGCCAGCACCAGGAGGTCGGGATGCTGTTCGTTCGGCATGGCCGCGGACGTTACCCCAGAGAGCCGGGCCTGCCGCAGTCCCAAGACTCGCGTCAGCCTCCTGCTAACCTCCGCCCACTCCTTCCTCGCAGAATCCGGTGCGACGCCCCAACCGGATCGCGACGCCCGGCAATTCGCCGCCCACCGCACCCCGCAGCAACGCCGTGTCGAAACCGAAGCAGACTGCTGCGGCCATCGCGGGTTCCCTCGTCCTTCTGGCCGCCACGCCCATCGCCGGCCTCCAGGAGCCGGCGTCCGGCGACGAACGGCCGACGATGGCCGCGACCCGCGTCGAGCAAGGCCCCACCGTCGACGGCGATCTCAGTGACGCCGCGTGGGCGCAGTCGGAGGTGGGCACGGACTTCATGCAGCACGAGCCCCTCGACGGCGTGCCCGCCACCGAGCAAACCGAGTTGCGGGTCGTGTTCACCGACAGCACGATCTACTTCGGCATCACCGCGTTCGACGCGAACCCGGACGCGATCATCGCCAAGGAGATGGAGCGGGACTCCCGCATCTTCCAGGACGACTCGCTCCTGTTGCTGCTCGACACCTTCCACGACCGCCGCAACGCCTACGCCTTCGAGACCAACCTGAACGGCGCCCGCACGGACACCCTGGTCACCGACGAGGGCCGCGACCTGAACCTGGAATGGGACGGCATCTGGTCGGTGGCGTCGCGTCGAACCGCCTTCGGCTGGGCGGCCGAGATCGCGATCCCGATCTCGACGCTTCGCTTCGACCCGAACGCCCTGGCCTGGGGCTTCAACGTCCAGCGCTACATCGCGCACAAGCGCGAGATGACGCACTGGTCCGGCCTGCCGCGCGAGGTCAGCACGCTGGGGCAGGCCGGTTCCCAGGTCCAGCCCGTCCATCGCGTCTCGATGGCCGGCGAACTGACCGGGCTGACCGGGATCTCGCAGGCGGCGCAACTCCAGATCAAGCCCTTCGCGATCGGCAACCTGAGCGAGGATCCCCGGCTTGACGCCGATCCGATCTCGGACGGCGACGCCGGACTCGATCTCAAGTGGGGCGTGAGTCGTTCCCTGGCGCTCGATCTCACCTACAACACCGATTTCGCCGAGGTCGAGGTCGACCAACTGCAAACGAACCTGACCCGCTTCTCGCTCTACTTTCCGGAGAAGCGCGACTTCTTCCTGGAGAACGCCGGCATCTTCGACTTCGGTCCACCCCACCGCGAGTTCTTCCGCCCGCCCGTGCTCAAGGCGTTCTTCTCGCGCCGGGTCGGCCTCAACGATGGCCGGCAGGTACCGATCGACTGGGGCGCCCGGCTCACCGGCCGTTTGGGCGGCTGGAACCTCGGGGTGCTGCGAGTCGCCACCGCCGGCATCGCGCAGGACGACGGCGACCTGCCCGCCAACGCCTTCACGGTCGCCCGGCTCAAGCGCAATCTGGGCCGGCGCTCGACGGTCGGCGCCATCGTCACCGAGGCGGCGCCCGAGAACGAAGACGCGAACCGCGTCGTAGGCCTCGACTTCGACTACAAGCCCACGTCGAAGCTGAGCGTCGGCGGCTTCTGGACCAGCAGCGGCTTGAGCGAGGAGCCGGAGGGCGCCGAGGCGAGCGACTCAGCCGACACCGGCGAAGCCGCCTACGGTGTCAACTTCGACTACCAGGGGCGGGCGCTGACGGCCTCGATCGACGCCCAGGAGATCGAGGAGAACTACCGCCCGATGGCCGGCTTCCTGCTGCGCAAGAACGTCCGCCACCTGAATCCTCAGATCCAGTGGCTGCCGCGGATCGAGCGCGGCTTCATCCGTTCCTGGTTCACGGAGATCCGCTACGACTACTACGAGACGCTCGACGAGGGCGAGTTGGAGTCCAGCCGGCTGGAGATCTCGCCGATCGGCATGAGGACGACGACCGAGGACCGCTGGCGACTGGCCTACGTTGGCGAGGAGGAGAACCTGGTCGAACCGTTCGAGATCGCGTCCGGCATCGTCATCCCGCCCCGTCAGTACGAGTTCGACGGCGTCGAGCTCGCCATGTTCAGCAACCAGAGCCGCCTCATCGGCGTCCGGGGCCTGTTCGGCTGGGGCGACTTCTACGACGGCGCCCGGACCTCGGTCCGCTTCACGTTCAACGTCCGCGCCTCAAAGCATGTGCAGACCGAGAGCCAATGGATCTACAACGATGTCGAACTGCCCCAGGGCGCGTTCGACATCGGGCTGTTCAGCCAGCAGGTGGACTTCACCTTCACCCCCAACTTGCGGCTCAACACGATCGTCCAGTACAACGACGACTCCGAGGACCTGGGCCTGAACGTCCGCCTGCATTGGATCTACAAGCCTGGCTCCGACCTGTTCATCGTCTACAACGAGAACTGGATGGAGGGGGATCTGCGGCAGCGGTTCAGCACGCACCGCCAGATCGCGGTCAAATTCACCTACCTGATCCAGCCGTAGCTGCTCCGACCGAACCAGCCTCATATGTACTGAGCCACTACAGACACTTGGCCTATTTACGTTCTTGAGCTACACTCTCGCAGCTTGCTCGGCGCCGCGAGGCAGGTGAACGCCATCCCGGCTGTCGCCGCCAAACGCTCATAGCGGCCGCGACTCAGCTTCCCGAGACGTTCTTCACGTCGCACCGTCCTCCGGGGAGCAACAGAACTGCTAGCCGGCGGCGCCAGCGGATTCAACGGGTCGAACACCCCACCGGAATGCCAGAAGCGCAGAGCGAAAGCCCGACCGCAAACTCACCCGCGACCCCCTCGCGGCCGGCGCGCCGCAGACGGCGCAGCCGCCCCCGCGGCAGGGCCCGCGGCGGGCGTACGGTTGCGCTCCATCAACGCAGTGCGTCCCATTTCCGGCCGGAGGATCGGGAAGAGGGACAAACCGTCTTTTCCAACGGAGAGATCAAGCTGGAGATCGAGGGCGCAAGTGCCCGGATTCTGATCGCTCCGCCTTCCGCGAGCGACAGCGCCGCCAGCTCCGAAATGAACCCGAGCGGCGCCGCCAACGTCGAGCTCGACTGGTCCAGGGTTCCCGATGAACGCATCCTCCACGCAGTTTGCGGCTGCGAACAGTTCGCTGCCGGGGCCGCTTGCGGCCACATCTGGGCATCGCTGTTGCAACTGGCCACGAACGAACCGAAGAGCCAGCCGTCAGGATCCGGCCGTGTTGCGCTACGCAAGACGCGACCGCCCCAGGTGTCCATCCCGGGATCGGCTCTGAACGCCGTGCAGCCCGCAGGCGACGACCCGGACGATGGCCCCCGTCCGGTCCGCCGCTCGCGTCGAAGTCGCAACCGACGGCGAACCCCAGCAACAACGAGCTGGCGTTCTGTCGTGGAGACCGTACGCGAGGACATCGAACGGCAGGCTCAGCCGGAAAGGCCACCTACTCCAAGGAACGCCCCGCCTCAGATCCGGCTCCTGCTCAACGCCGCCAGCAGCCGCAACGCGGGCGGCCTGATGATCGACATCTTCGGACGCAAGCACAACCCGCAGGGCGAGTTCGGCAAGCTGAAGCGGCTGAGTATCGACCACGGAGCGCTGGAAGAGCTGTTCGGGCTGACGACGGACGAGACAGCTCGTTCGGCGGGGAACGGAGTACTCCTCGGCCCCGGGCCGGCCATGGTCACCGCGCTACCGCCCGAAGCGCCGGCCCGCACCAGCCGCAAGCGCAAGGGCGGCCGTGGCGCCCACAACACGGGCCGTCCCCTCGTGCAACGGGTCTACGTGCCCATGAACTGGACCGGCGCCCTGTTACCCCAGTTGAGCGCGGAGGGGCGCCTCTACTGGTGGGACGGCCGCTCACTCGGCGATCCACGCGCGGTCACCATCGACGACGGCGAACCCTGGCGCCTTGGGTTGCAGTTGGAACTCGCGGCAGCCAGCCGGGTCCGGCTGCGCGCTCTGCTCAAGCGTGGCGCCGAAACCGTCCCGCTGAGTCGGGCCGCGCTCGTCCTGCCCTTTCCAAACGCCGACGGAACGACCCCCGAGGCCGGGTCGGACGGGCAGGGCGACATGATGCTCCTGCTCGACGACGCCATCGGCCGGTTGCATCTCGATCCGCAGCGAGATAGGCCCTGGTATGCGCTGCTCGGCAACAGCGGCGATCTCGTGATCCCGGATGAAGACCTCGAAGCGGCTGTGACCAGTCTGCTGGAGTTGCCCAAGCTGCCGCCCCTCGAGCTCCCGGAGGAGGTCTACCTGTCGGAGGAGGCGCCCGGCCCCCAACCGCGTCTGGCGCTCGAGCCGGAGGACGCCCCCGAGTGGATGAACCCGCAGCTCGAGGCCCGGCTCTCCTTCGGCTACGGCGGCCTGACCGTCGACGCGGGCGATCCGCGTTCCGCGGTCGTCGACTGGGAAGAGCACCGCTTCGTTCGCCGCGACCTCAAGACCGAGCAGGACGCGCTCGTCAGGCTGCTCGAACTTGGTCTCAAGCCGGTCGCATCGAAGACCGGCCATAGCCTGGAACTCGAACCGCGTCACCTGCCGGCGGTCGCGGAGCCGCTGCTCCTCGAGGGCTGGGAGGTCGAGGCCCACGGTTCCTCGATCCGATCGCCCAATCCGCCGGCACTACGCATCGAGAGCGGCGTCGACTGGTTCGAGCTCAGCGGACAGATCGACTTCGACGGCGATCAGATCGAGTTCTCGGAGATCCTCGCCGCAATCTCGGACGGTCGCCGGTCCGTCCAACTGGATGACGGCTCCAAGGGACTGCTCCCCGCCGCCTGGGTCGAGAACTACGGCTCGCTGAGTCAACTGGCCCAGGTCTCGAGCGAAGAGGGTCTGCGCTTCCTTCCTTCCCAGGCTCTGCTTGTCGACGCGCTGCTGGCGGTCACGCCGCCAGTCAACGTGAGCAAGACCTTCGCCGAGCTGCGCGAGAAGCTGAGCACCTTCTCGTCGATCAAACCCAAGAAGGAACCCCGCAGCTTCGTCGGCACGCTCCGGAACTATCAGCGCCTCGGCCTGGGATGGCTCTGCTTCCTGCGCGAGTTCGGCCTTGGCGGCGTGCTCGCCGACGACATGGGGCTGGGAAAGACGATTCAGGCGCTGGCCCTGTTGCGCATGTACCGGACGGCGTCGAAGACGACGAAGTTGCCGTATCTTGTCGTCGCGCCGCGCAGCCTCGTCTACAACTGGATCGACGAGGCCGCCCGCTTCACACCCGACCTGAAGGTCCTCGAGTACGCCGGACGCGACCGCGAGAACCTCCGCGCCGAGTTCAAGACTGCCGACGTCGTGGTCACGACCTACGGCACCGTGCGCCGCGACATCGGCTACCTGGCCACGGTCGAGTTCGACACCGTGATCCTGGACGAAGCACAGGCGATCAAGAACGCGGCCTCGCAGACCGCCAAGGCCTGCCGCCTGCTGGACGGCCAGAACCGTCTCGCCTTGACCGGCACGCCGATCGAGAACCATCTCGGCGAACTGGGCTCGATCTTCGAGTTCCTCAACCCGGGGCTGCTCGGTCGACTGCCGGCGCTCGATGTGCTGGCCGGCGGCCGGGTGCCGAGCCAGCGCGAACTGGCCCTGGTCGCCAAGGGTCTGCGGCCCTTCATCCTCCGCCGCACCAAGGAGCAGGTGCTGCCCGACCTGCCCGCGAAGACAGAGCAGATCCTTCAGTGCACCCTGAACCCGAGGCAGCAGGAGATCTACGACCAGCTCCGAGCGAGCTATCGCGACAGCCTGTTGAAGCAGGTCGAGGACAAGGGAGTCGCCGGATCGACGATGCAGGTGCTCGAAGCGCTGCTGCGGCTCCGCCAGGTGGCCTGCCACCCGGGCCTGATCGACGAGGGGTGGGAGGACGCCGGGAGCGCCAAGCTCGAGTCCCTGTTCGAGCAGGTCTCCGAAGTCCTCGACGAGGGCCACAAGTGCCTGGTCTTCTCGCAGTTCACATCGCTCCTGGCCTACGTCCGCCGTCACGTTGAGGAGCAGGGCATACCCTTCGCCTACCTCGACGGCCAGACCCGCAACCGGGGCGAAGTCGTCGAGCACTTCCAGACCGACCCGGACTGCAACATCTTCCTGATCAGCCTGAAGGCCGGCGGCGTCGGCCTGAACCTGACCGCAGCCGGCTACGTCTTCCTGCTCGACCCGTGGTGGAACCCGGCCGTCGAGGCTCAGGCCATCGACCGCACCCACCGCATCGGCCAAACGCAGCCCGTGTTCGCCTACCGGCTGATCGCACGCGACACCGTCGAAGAGAAGATGCTCGAGCTGCAGCGCTCGAAGCGGAAGATCGCCGACGCGATCCTCGAAGGCGGCGGATCGTCCCTGCGGGATCTGACCGCAGACGATCTGCGGATGCTGCTCAGCTAAGCCGCGGCGCATCGGCCTCCTAGAGAGGGCCCTCGGAACCCGAATCCGGGTTCCGAGGGCCTTCTTGCGTCTTAGTCCATGAACGCCGACGCTGAACCCCGCGGCGCACAACTTCGACGCACAGCTCGACGCACATGTCCACAGGCCAGCCCACGACCGGCCGGCGCCGCCCCGAGAGAACGATGACGCCCTTGAAATACCCCCAAGACCCCCGCACTCCGCTCCCGGCCTTCCTTCAATGCGAGCCGGGATCCCTCACCAGCAATGTCTGGAGACTCCGACTCGCCGCGCCTCCCGCCCGGACCCTTGAAGCGCGCCTCGCCCACGCGCTCCAAATGCTCGGCGCCCGTTCAGCGCCGCTGATCTCCATGCTGCGCTTCCGGGCCCACCCTCGCCCCTCCGCCCATCGCCAAGCGGGCGCCCGCCACCAGGGGAACCGGCCATGAATCGCCGTCGCCTCGCCATCGCGATCGTCGCTCTGGCCGTCCTCGGCCCCATCGGCGCCCTGCTCTGGTTCGAGTCCAGACTCGAAGCGAGACTGTCTCAGCGACCCGAAGTCGGCACGATGTTCCCGGCCCTGCCGGGCCTCGCCGACGGCGAGTCCCTGCCGGCCGCTCCGGGCCGGCTTCGGGTCGTGACCTTCGCCAAAGCCGGCTGCGGCAACTGCGACCGCACGATCGCCACGTTCCGGCGACTCGTGGCTGACGGCGAACTCGACCTCGACCTGATCGCGGTCGTCGCGAACGCCCAAACGACCGGGCTCGACGACACGGGCGCTCTGCGCTCGATCGCCGACCCCGACGCCTCGTTATCGAAGCGCTTCGGCGTGGTCCACGTGCCGCTCGTCTTTCTGGTCGACGAGCACTCCCGGATCCGGGCCGTCACAACCGGCGAACGACCTGAGGCCGCCTGGCGCTCCTTTCTGGGAACCGAGACCGATGCGCTCTGATCCATCGGGCACCGCCCGCCGTCGCCGGTTGGCTGCTGTCGCGCTCCTCCTCGCCACCGGCACGGTGGCGGTAGCGGTCCGCGCTGTCGGACCCACCCTGGACCGCCTCGCCTGGGCCGCCTCCATCGACCCATCGGCCCATGGCGCCGCCGAGGTCGTGCGGCAGCAGGGACGCTCCGACTGCGGCCCGGCCGCGCTCAAGATGATCCTCGATCACCACGGCATCACCGGCGTCACGCTTGCCGAATTGGAAGTCGCCACCGAAACCGGTCCGGACGGCACCAGCATGCTCGCCCTGAAGAGGACCGCCGAGCAACGCGGCCTCGCCAGCCAGGGACTCCGCCTGCCGGTTGCACGGCTGCACGAAATCCCGATGCCCGCGATCGCCCATGTCCACGGCGATCACTTCGTGGTCCTCCGTCAGGCCGGCAGCAAACTGATCATCGACGACCCGTCCCTGGGCCGCCTGCGCATGAGCGCCAAAACGTTCGAGCGCTCCTGGGACGGCGTCGTCCTCGCCTTCACGGGCCGAGCCCACCGATTCCGCGGACGGAATGAAACCCGTCCATTCACCCAAAACCAGTAACCCCTCCAAAGGGAGAACAACCATCAAACACTCATCCCAACGCGCCGTCGGCTCGCCGACCGGCGTCAACTTTTCCACCAAGCAGAACACCATGAATCACCACGCCCCATTCACACACACAACACCGAAAGGACGCCCTTCCATGAAGATGCGCATTGCCCTCCTGTCCGGACTTCTGACCCTCGCCGCCGGCGCCGCCCTGGCGACTCCGACCACCACCATCCCCCCGGATCAGGACACCTCCCTCGAGACCGCCCTCGAACAGTCCCCTGCTCCCTTCGCGCCCGCGTTTCCCGCAGCGAACTCCGACGTCCCGCTCCAGATCAGCCAGCAAGTGCCGTTTCCCTGCGACGACGGTCCGTTCGGCCCCATCTTCATCGTTTTCGGCCCCACCACCGGCCCGTTCGATCCGACCTCGTGCATTCCCTGGCCCTGGCCGTTCTAGTGACTGTGCAGACGGAGACCAAACGAATGAAGATGAACACTTTCCGCGTTCTTGCTGCCTGCATGGCTCTCGCGCTGGCCGCACAGGTCTCGGCCGGCTCTACGCCCTCTGCACAGCATTCCGTCCCCCCTGGCCCGGCAGGCGAAAGCGCAGCCGAAGCCGTCGTCTTGCCGACTGCGACCCTTGACGCCGTCACCGGCGCCTTCAACTGGGGCAAGTTCGCATGTTGGACCGCCGTCGTCGCCGTCGCGGTCGGCGCCAGTCTGGCGGGGAGTCCCGCTGTCGGCGGCGCCGCATCCGCTGGATTGGCGGTCGTCTGCCTCATCCTCTACTAGCGCATACCACAGTCACCAACTCTCCTCAGTCAACTCCACCCAAGGAGCTTCTCTATGAAACAGCTTGCATCCATCACCGCCTGTCTATCGCTACTGGCAGGAGTCGTCACAGTCACCCCAAACGCTCAGTTCGGCGAGTCGGCACAAGGCCCCTCGGAGTCTGTCCTCACGACACCTCACTACATCGCGCCCGACGCAATCAGCCCGGTGGTCGACAGGGAATCCGCCACGATCGTCGGCGCTGGCTGGCGGTCTGATTTCGGGTGCGGCGTCGTCACCGGCGTCGGCTTCGCCCTGACGGCTACCGGCGCGCTTGCCGGAGTCGGTATCGCGGTAGCAGGCATCGGAATCGCCTGTTCACTCTTCTCCTAAGGCGTCGCCTGCGCGCACGAACCGCGTTCAGGGACTCGATTCATCAGACACAAGAGAAACCAATCAAACACCAACGAAGGATCGCAAATGAAGACTACAGCAATCACAATGGCAATCATCTTTCTCGCTTCGTCACTCGCGGCCGCAGCGCCGACCCCAGCCTCGCCTCAGACCCTGTCCGCTTGGAGTACGGAAGCCTACGACCCTCTCGGTGAGAGCGTCTTGATCGAGGTCACGGGGGGCCTCAACCGGAACGCGTGTATCGGTGTCGCCATCGGTCTCGGACTGGGCTGGCTCGCGGCCGGTGCAGCCACAGGGGGCGTTGGCTGGATTCTGGCTGGAGCATACGCTCCGGCCATCGGGGCCCTGGCTTGCTCGCTGTAGCGTGAGAGAGATCGGTTGACGAACAACCATGGTTGAGGACTCGACGGCTGTGTTGGCGTGGGCAAGAAACCAGTTGGCAATTCGGCTGCGTTTCAGCACGGTGGCAAGAGAGCCAAATGAAGGTGCTCCGGCCTTCCGCCGTGCTCGTTTCTCATCGCCCCACTCCCATCGGGTCTTTCGCCAGAACCTTCGGAGGCGGCTCAACGGGGTCGGTCTGACCCCGTTGAGCCGGTTCCATCCAAAGTTGGCCTACTCACCCAAGAAGGTCGGGCCAATAGCCGCAAGTACGTTTGACGGGCGCCATATGGGCGGGGTAGCGTCCGTCTGTTGGTCGTCAGAGGCGCAGTGGGCCTGCGAGCCGGACCCCCTGCCAGACCTAGCCGTCGCCCTTGGGCTTAGGGTCGCTCCCTTCGTCAGGCGAGTCGGCGGGGGGTCTCGTTTGTCCTGCGCAGAGCGGCCAAATCGGCCCGCCACCAGTCCAGGTGCCGGCCTCCTTCCCCCTAGAGCCGGTTAGAGCGACACCAAGGACTCGATGGCGACCTTCACGAACCCGGGCAGCCGGGCGGACCTGCTGCTGACCCTTGCACGGCTGTCGTTCCCCGATGCCGTGCGGCGGGCCATCCAGCCGGTCGCGGTGTCGATCCTGATCGCCGTTCTGTTTCTGGTGTTCGCGACCGTCGCGACCATGGGCGTGCTGCCTGTTCTCTTCGCGATCGAGAGCGACGCCCTGCGCCGCAACCTGCTGAACCTGATCGCCTGCTCCGTCACGGCGCTCGGCCTGCTTGCCCAAGTGGCGCTCCGAGCACCGGTGACGTGGCTGCTCGATCTGGAGGACCTGCTGCGGCTGCCGGTGGGTTTCCGGGACCTGTACGGACTCCGTTTCGGTCTGAGCACGATCGGGTACTGGCTGTTCGCTCTGGGTCCCGCAGGCGCCTATCTCACGGTCATGAGGTCGGGAGGGATCGCCGGAGTGCCGGTCACGTTGCTGGGCATCCTGAGCCTGGTCTGGATCTTCGGCCGCCTGGCGGCGATCCTGTCGCTTCTCGCCCACCGCTGGGTCGAAGGTGCGCTCGGCACCCTGGCCATGCTGGTCATCATGGCGCTCTGCCAGCTCGCGATCCTCGTCGGCGCGATGGCCTTCGGCGGAGAGCTCGAGTCCGAGGGGGTCACTCGGGCAATCGAAGAATCCACGGTTCTCGACAGCCTCGGCTACACCCCGCCGGGGCTTGTCGCCGGCATCGTCCACGAACCGGGCTGGTCGGCGCTGAATCTGGCGAGGATTGCCAGCCTCCTCACCATCCTCGGCGTCTTGATCGTGCTGGAGAACCGGCTTCTTCTTGGCAGCTACCTCGATCGTCCCGGTGGCGACAGCCGCGGCGCCTCCGGGGTACTGCCTCTGGTGCGGATGCTCCGCGGGTCGCGCCGCCTCACTCCCTTGGGCGTTCTCACTGTTCTCGAGACGGAATGCCTGTTGCGCCTCAAACCGGTGCGCCTGATTCTGGCGATCATGGTCGCCTTTGCCCTGGTGTGGGTACCGACGTTCGCCGGTCTCGCGATGGGCCCGGCGGGGATCTTCGCTGTGCTTCTGCACGAGTTCCGCGTGGCTAAGCAACCCCCGACCTGCTACGTATGGCGTGAATCGCTCACCCTGCCGCTCTCCGTTCAGCGGATCTTCCGGGCGCCCGGCCGGGCGCCCAACGTGGTGATCCTCTTCGTGGTCGCACTCATTCTCGGCCTGACGGCACTCGACTGGTTCGGGTGGCCGTTCTTCTTCGTCGCGGCCTGCCTGATGCTCGCCGGCATCCTTCTGGGTACAGCCGCGTACGGCCTGATGCAGCTCTACTGGCCTCAACGCAATGCGGGGACCATGAACAACGCGAACGGCGCCAAGCTCGTGGCCTCCTTCGTTAAGGTACACATCGCCGCGGCCCCCGGCTTCCTCGCCTTTATTCTCTACGTGCTCTACGACGGGCAGCGCGTCAGCCCACTCACTGCCGGCCTCATCGCCGCGGCGGTCCTCCTCCTCGCAGCCGCCTCCGCATACGCCTCGCGCCAGTGGCAGGCACGCGTGCTCAAGGCCCGCGGCCGCGAACTCCTCCTCCACGACCCCGCCGAAGACCCTCCACCGGCGTCCAGCCGGCAACCGACAACGGATCCGATGAGGGGCCCTGGCCTGCCCTCTCTGTAGGACGCCGGTCAGGAGTCAGATACCACCGAAGCTCTCGATGACGACGTTTGCGAAACCGCGTAGCCGGATCGACCTGCTGCTGACCCTCGGGCGGCTCGCACTCCCCGACGCACTCAAGCGCGCCGATCAGGCACCCGTTGTGGCGATCGGGCTCGCCCTTCTCTACCTCGTCGTCGCGACCGTTTCCACCCTGGCCCTGCTGCCCTTCCTCTTTGGCATTGAAGACGACGGACTGCGCAGGAATCTCCTGAACCTCAGCGCCTGCGTCGTGGTCCTGTTCTGGATCCTGGCTCAGGTCGTCCTGCGCCTGCCGGTCACGTGGCTCCTCGATCTGGAGTACTTCCTGCCGCTTCCCGCCGCATACCGCGATCTCTACGCGCTCCGGTTGGCGCTGAGCCTGGTCGGCTACTGGCTCGTTGGTCTCGGCCCCGCCGCAATCTACGTGCTCGCCACACAGTCCAGCGGACCGCTTCACTTCGTCCTCGCTGCCGCAGCCCTGGTGGCCCTGGTTCTCCTGCTCGGACGCCTCGCCGCCATTCTCGCGATCGCGATCGACCAGCTCATTGAGAGTCTGATCGGACTCATTGGCATGTTCCTGGCGACGGCTGGGACGATCTACGGCGCGGGCATCCTGATCAGCGTCCTTGACGGCGAGACCGCAATCGAAACGGTTGCCGCTTCGATCGACGAATCGGCGGTCCTGAGCGCCGCCGGGTTCACGCCACCGGGACTCCTCGTTGCCATTCTGGATTCTCCCAACGCCTTTCAGGCCAACTTCGCGCGGCTCGGCGCCCTGCTGATCCTCCTCGCCGGGGCGATCCTCATCGAGCAGCGATTGGTGCTCCGCCAGGTTCTGTCTCGTCCCGGCGGCGACCGAAGGACGGCCGCCCCGGTCACGCCCCTGGCCCTACTCCTTCGCCGCACGGCTCGTCTTCCGCCTGCCGCCAGCCTGACACTGGTGGAGGTTGAATGCGCCTTTCGCGCCAAGGGGGTCCGCTGGGCGTACACCATCTGCCTCGGGTATGCGATGTCCGCCTCGATCGATCTCCTCCTTGGCGTCCTGGGCGCTGCCTTCCTGACCATCATCCTGCTCAACAGCGTGAGGACCGAGAAGCCGCCGCCAAGTTGCCAAGTCTGGCGCGAGTCACTCACCCTGCCGCTGAGCGCCTTCCGGATCTTCAGAGTCCCCGCACTGGTGCCGTCCCTTCTGGTCGTCCCCGTCGCCCTTCTGGCGACCGCAGTCGGCGTTGCTCACTTCGGCTGGAGCAACTGGCGGCTCGGAGTCCTCGCTGGGTTCTTCCTTCCAGTCCTACTCCTGCTGGCGGACGGGGCGTACAGCCTAGTTCAACTGTACTGGCCCAAACGCAGAATCGGCGGCGCCTCCGAGCTCGAACCGGAGAACCTGGCCGCCGGTCTCGTCGCTCAACTACCCATCGTGGCGTTCTTCGCCCTGTCGGCCATCGGCTGGAGGATCGCGGAAGAGTCAGAACGAGGCACCCTGATCGCCGGCATCTCCGCCGTCGCGATCGTCATGGCCGCGGCCCTGGCCTGGCGCGCCGCGACTGCGCGCCAAAGGCGCGAGATCGAGTCCAGGGCTCACGAACTGCTGCTGCGGAACCAAGTCGAGAAGCCTTAGCCCCTGACCACCCACAACCACAAGGAAACCCCTATAACCAATGGAAGCAATCAAGGCAGACAACCTGACCCGCTCGTTCGGCGGCAACGTCGTCGTCGACGGCGTCGATCTCGATGTCCAGGAGGGTCAGATCCTGGGTTTCGTCGGTCCCAACGGGGCGGGCAAGACGACGACCTGGTCCATGCTGACCGGGCTGCTCAAACCCACGAGCGGCACGGTCCGCCTGCTGGGCAAGCCGGTCGACGTGAACGACACGGAACTCAAGCAGCAGCTCGGCATCGTGCCGGACCAGAGCATCCTGTTCGAGAGCCTGACCGGCGAGGAGCTGCTGCTGTCGTACGCCCGCATCTACGGCCTGAGCCGGGAAGACGCCGGACAGCGAACCGACGAGGCGCTCGCGGTCTTCGATCTCGAAGACGCCGCCAAGCGGCCGATCACGACCTACTCCCACGGCATGAGAAAGAAGATCCGCCTGGCGGCGTCGACCCTTCACGCGCCGCGGGTTCTGTTTCTCGACGAGCCCTTCGAGGGCATGGACGCCCTCAGCGCCCGCACCGTCATGTCGATCCTGCAGCAGATGGCCGAGCAGGACGGCGTGGCCGTGTTCCTGACCTCCCACATGCTCGACTACGTTGAACGCGTGTCGACCCATCTCGCCGTCATCAGGGACGGCAAGGTTCTCTTGTCCTGCTCCCGGGAGGAGTTCCGCGAGCTGCCCGACGCCGAGGGAGAAGACGGCGCCGGCCGGCTCGAGAACCTCATCCTCAGCATCTCCAAACGCGAGAGGTTCTCCCGCCTCTCGTGGATCGGCAACAGGAGCAAGACATGACCGAGCATCCGAACACAACTGACCAGGAGCAACAGGCCCCTCCCACGGCCGTCGAGCCACACGGGCCCGAAGGATGGTCGGCCGCCCTGATCGCGCTTGTCACCTCCCCGCAGAGGAGCTTCGAGATCATCCGTCACCGCGCACCGTGGCTCGGCGTCCTGGTCCTGCTCGTGGCGAGCGCGGCCTCCCTCAACCTTCTGGCGACGCCGTTTGGCCTTCAAGCCGCGCGTGCCCAACTCACGGAGGTGCTCGCCGATCCGCAACAGGTCGACGCCATCGTGTCCGAGGCCGAGCAGACGGCTGCCGCGAGATGGTGGCTGACTCTCGGAACCGGCGTTGTCACGATGATCTTCAGACTGGCCATACAGACCCTGTTCGTCTGGATCCTGGCGACCGCCCTCCGCGGGCGCGCCCGCTTCGTGCAGGCCCTCTCGCTGATGGTGTACCTCAACCTGATCACGCACCTCCAGCAGTGGGCGAACTTCCTTCTCCTTCACGTGAGAGGGATGGACGCGATCAGGTCTCTGCAGGATCTGCAGACGCCCATGGGGCTCGACCTGCTGTTGACCGGCGAAAGCGCGCTCCTGAACGCGGTCTACGCGAGCGTCAACCCGTTCACGATCTGGTTCCTGGCGCTGCTCGGCCTGGGCGCCGCGGCGGTTCTCCGCCTGCCCCAACGGACCGGCTGGGTACTTGCGGGCATCTACTGGGCGGCTTCAACTGTCCTCTCGGGCGGTGTGGCCAGCGTGATGGCGCGTATCCTGCCCACCTAGGAGCTTGCGCCGTGGACGGCCTCGAAAGGCAGATGTGCCAACATGCCGAACGGGCCCTCCAGTCTCCGGAGGGCAACCGACGGGAGGCTCCATCCCTTCGCTAGGGCGAGGCGGGCTTGAACCACCGGGCCCAGCCGTAGGCCGCACCGCCAGGCCCCCCTCTCGTAGCACCGCAAATTGGTTTGACGCCTACAGACCGACGCGGTCGCTTTGCTCAGTTGGTCGCCAGCGGTGTAGTGGGCCTGCGAGCCGGGTCCCCTGCCAAATAGAACAGCCGATACAAAGGCGCCGGGTCGCTCCCGACGCTCGGTGAATAGGCAGGCGTACGTGCCCACTGTGCATGGCGATCAACAGGACCCGGCGCCACTTCAGACGCCTGGCTCCACCGCCACAAGCCGGCGGGTTCCCATCGGTAGCGGCCGATGCTGGTATAACCGGATCTCCCACCAGGTGCAGTCAAGGAGGAGAGAACACGATGCAGCGCACACTTCGTGTAGGCGCCGCGGCGGCAGCCGCAACCGTATTCCTCGCGGCCTCAGCCGCGACAGCCGCCGAGGACGACGCGACTCCGCGCACCGCTTCGGGGCGTCCGGACCTCACCGGCAACTACGATGTCGCCACCCTGACGCCGCTCAACCGGCCGGCGGAGTTCGGCGACAACCTGTTCCTGACGCCGGAGCAGGCGAACGCGATCGTCGAGAGGGAGCGGGAGCGGGTATCCGCACGCGCAGCCAAGCGGCAGATCACCGAACCGCCCCCACCTGGCGGCGCGCCGCCGATCGGCCTCGGCGATGAGTTCCGCGAGACCAGCGGCGCCGGCAACGTCGGCGGCTACAACAACTTCTGGACCGACCGCGGCAGCGACGTGTTCTCCATCGACGGCAAGTTCCGAACCTCGATCATCACCGACCCGCCGAACGGTCGGATGCCGGCGCTCACCGCGGAGACGATGCAGCGGATGTCAGAGCGGCGCGGCCGCCGTCGAGGCAACGACGGCAGCGCCTGGTGGCTCGACGTCGAGGGTCCCGGTCCGTACGACGGGCCCGAGTCCCTGGGCGTTCCCGAACGCTGCCTGATCGGCTTCGGTTCTACCGGTGGTCCGCCCATGCTGCCCGTCCTCTACAACAACGCCAAGCGAATCGTGCAGACGGAGGACCACCTGATGATCCTCGTCGAGATGGTTCACGACGCGCGAATCGTCCGCATCGGCGGTGCGCACATCCCCGAGGACGAACGCCGCTGGCTGGGAGACTCAATCGGCTGGTGGGAGGGGGACACCCTGGTGGTCGAGACGACGAACTTCACCGACGGGCCGGCACTCTTCCTCGCCTCGAGCAACCTCAAGGTGACCGAGCGGTTCACCCGTCAGGGCAAGGACCTCCTGTACGGCTTCACGGTCGAGGATCCCACGATCTGGACCGTGCCCTGGAGCGGCGAGTACCTCTGGCCCGGCACTCCGGCCAAGGTGTACGAGTACGCCTGCCACGAGGGGAACTACGCCATGGGCGGCATCCTCAAGGGCGCGCGGTTGCTGGAAGACGAGAAGAGGACCGCGGCCTCCGGCGGCGAGTAGAGAGGATGCGGGCATCCTGCCCGCATCCGGCGCGCGAAACGCCGCCTTGGCTGGAGACGGCCCTACCGGCCCGGCGGCTCGGTCGAGTCGCGACCGTCGCGCGGCGCGCCGGTGCCGGACGAGCCCATGAACAGCTTGCTGCCGTCCGGGAAGGTCAGGTCACGGCCGTTCGCCTTGTTCGAGCCGTCCTTCGCCTGGTAGCCGTCGACCACGATCTCGGTGCCCGGCAGAAGCGACTTCTTCGAGAAGCCCCGGCGTGCCAGCGTGTTCGGCGTACCGCCCTCGACCATCCAGACCGTCGAGGTGCCGTCGTCGTTCGTGACCTCGAGGTGGATCCAGGCGTGGGGGTTGATCCACTCCATCTTGGTCACCGTGCCGCGCAATTGAAGCGGCCGGTCGGCGTCGAACTCGGCCGAGAAGGCGTGGTGCGCTGCAACGGGTATGGCGAGCGCCAAGGCCACGCCAGCGGCCAGTAGAGCAATTCGCTTGAACTTCATCGTTGGTTCTCCTCTCTCCAGGACTTCGGCTTGGGTGCTACGGACTCGAGTCTGCGCCCTTGCGCAGGTGCCCGTACATCAGCTCTTCGGCAAACTCGACGCACTTGAATTCCAGGAGCTGCATGTTCGGGTCGATCCGCCGGTAGAGCGGCACACTGATCTGCCAGGGCTCGCTGTAGACGTTCTCGTCCGCGATCGTCGCCTCGTACTGCAGGTGGTAGGGGCTGGCCGCAGTCCATCGCTCCTCGACGTGGATCGCATCCGTGTGATGGTTGCCACTCGAATCGAGCCAGGTGTCGGGTACCTGGCTGGTCACGTCGACGACCAGGGTCTCCCCTTCCCAGCGTCCGCGCGAGTGCCCCATCCAGGTATCGAAGGGCGCCTCGAAGTCGGGCCGACTCATGTAGATCACCCGGCTGGCGCTGGCGAACTCGTAGGCGATCAGAATGTGATCCGGCGTCTGGACGATCTGAAACGGGAAGGGCATGTAGTTGGCGCGAGGGATGCCCGGCATGTAGCACTTGACCGCCGGGTCGAGTTCCATCCAGTTCTCGCGGTTGTTGTTCCGCAATTCGAGCGCATCCGGCAGGTAGGGGATCTTCCCGCCCTCGACGACGCCGAGGCCCCCCGGAATGGCGCCCAGCGCGCCCATCTCGACCACCGGTCCCTGGCGCGCAGCGTGGGCCTCGATGTCCCAGTGCGTCGCGCCCAGGGCCTGCCAGATCCCGTTCAGATCGGGCTTGCCGTCGTGTGTGCGCGGCGCCGTGTAGTCCGTACCCTGCGCCGCGGCCGGCGCAGCCGCCAGGACGAACGCCACCAGGACTGCAACCGCCGTTCGCTCGACGAGACTCAGCTTCATCAGACCATCTCCTCTTGGCAGGGAGCCGTGAGGATAGCAGCCGGCACCGCGGGCTGTCGGCGCTAACATGGAGTCTCTTGACCGGTTCACGGGTTCTCCGCAGATCGCCGACGCTGCTGGTCGCGACGGTTACCGCGATCATCGCCGCAACGCACTGGTACGGCCTACCCCAGGCCGCCGCGCAGGCTCAGCCGGGTGACAACACCGGCAGACGAAGCGGAGGCGAGACGGGCCGCCCGATTCGCGAGGACATCGTCCTTCGCGAGTCGATCGACGTGCGGTTGATCAGCCTCGACGCCGTGGTGACCGACTCTTCCGACCGGCCGGTCACCGGCTTGACCAGGGATGACTTCGAGCTGAAGGTCGAGGGAGAGCCTGTCGAGATCCTGAGCGTGTCCGCCGCCGAGGACCTCCGCGAAACGGTCACCGGCCGGCTCACGATCCTCCTCTTCATCGACGAGCGGCACCTGCAGCGGAAGCACCGCGACACGGCCCTGGCCGAGATTGCCGACGCCCTGGATGCAGAGATCGAGGCCAACCCGACCTGGGTGGCGGCTGCCGCGTTCGGAGAGCGTCTCGAACCACTCCTGGCGCCGACCCGTGACCGCGAGGCGGTGCGGACCGCGATCACCGCGGCCTTGGGCCGCGAGCCGCCAGCGACGAGTCTCCGCAACCAGCAACGCACCGCTTCATTTGCCGTGCGCGAGGCGTTGCGACTGATGGCCGCCAAGGGCAGCCGCTACCGCCTCGGTGAAGCGTCTCTCGCCAGCGTCGAGGCGAACCTCCGCAGCTACGGCGAAGCCCTGCAACTCGACACCCTCCAGACCATCGCCGCCATGCGCTCCCTGGTCGAGGCTCTGGCCTTCGTGCCAGGGCGCAAGGCGATCCTGTTCGTGAGCGACGGCCTCCCCCGCTATCCACTCGACGGCGCCGCGAAGACGATGTACGACCGGCTCGCGGGCGACTCGCGGCAACTGGACGGCGACGAGTTGATGCGCGATCCGGGCTCGCTCGATCTCCACGATCGCAATCACCGCCCCTTCGGAGTCGACCGCGCCGACCGCATGGGCCGGCCAACGGGCATCGTGCAGGTCGACGACGGCGGCGCGATGTCCTTCCAGACGCTGGCCGCCGAACTGAGCTGCGGGCACGCCTTCGATCAGCTCACCGCGCTCGCGAACACCCACCGGGTCACCTTCTACCCCCTCAAGCCGCCGGTCGTCGACCCGTCGATCAGCGGCCTGGGCGAAAGCGCCTCCGGCCGCGGCTCGATCGTCGAACTGTCGGACGTGCGCTCCGGCCTGGAGAGCCTGGCCGGCCTGACCGGCGGCTTGTCCTTCGCCGCCGAGACCGGCGTCGGCGAGTTCCTCCAGTTGACCCGGACCGACATCTCGACCTACTACTCGCTTTCCTTCGCGCCGCCGGACTCGATGGGCGACACCGGCATCCGCGAGGTCACGCTCCGGGTGAGGAAACGGTCCGCGGCGCGCCGCGGCAGGGTGCGCTACCGCACCAGCTACGTGCCGGTGACGATCCAGCAGAATCTCGCCAGCCGCGCCTGGGGCACGCTGTTGTTCGGCTGGGAAGAGAACACGCACGGCATGGAGGTCGAGATCGGCCGGGTCGCCGGCGCCGAGACGGGCAGAGACGATGGACGGACGCCGCTCGAGGTTGTCGCCAGCCTGCCGATCGGCAATCTGGAACTGGCGCCGACGCGGGCTGCTCGCAACCCCGTCGCCAGCGGCCACTACCGCGTCGTGCTCCAGGTTCAGCGCGACGACGGCAGCCGGATGCCGCCCCAGCACCTCGACTTCGAACTCAACGTGCCGGTCGCCGAACTGGAGACCGCGGGGGGCCAGCACATTGCGGTCCGCAGCGGCCTGCTCCTGGCGCCGGGAAGTTACCGGCTGGCGGTCGGTCTCTGGGAGGAGAACAGCGGACGCTCGTCCTTCGTGGTGCGGGAACTGTCGATCCAGTCGGACCCGAGCGTCGCCTGAGATCACCCGTGGCGGCAACGCCGTCCCTGTCAGCGACGCCCTTGGCCTTTCCGCGGCGGGCGTTTCTGGACCCGGTCGAGCAGCTTCTCCAGCCGGTCGCGCTCCCCCTCGCGGAGACGCCGGTTCTGGCCCGCGGGTTGACGTTCGATGAGCCGATCCAGTTCCATGAGCCAATCCAGGTCGTCCCGAACCTCACCTTCCGCCAGCGACACGGCCTCCTCCCAAAGGCCGGCGTTGCGGAGAACGCGCAACGCGTCCCGGTGGGAACCGGCCTGCCGGTAGGCGTCCGCCGCGTCCTCGGGTCGTCCCTGCACCTCACGCAACCGGCCCAGCCGGCGCAGGTCCGGCGAAACCGACTCCAGGAGTGACTCGGCCCGGCGCCACCGCTGGCTGCGTTGCGCCGGCGTCTCGTCCGCCGGATCGGCGCGAACCAGCGCGTCAAAGGCGGTCCGGCGTAGCGACCGCGACTTGGCTCCCGCATCCCCGGCGAAGAAGGTCAGCTTCAACCACTCCTCAAGGTGGGCGTCAGCCAGCTCCGCTGCCAGGGCCGGGTCCTCGGAAGCTGTCTCGAGTCCCCGGCGCAGCGCCTGGGCCGCCGGCAGCAACGCTTCCTTCAGCCACTCCGGGCTCGACGACTCGCCCTGCCCCAGCGCGGCAGTATCGTCGCCGCTTCGCGGCGCGTTCTCCTCTCGGAAGCCGGCGGGAACGCCGGCGCACCCAGTTTCTGCCGCGCAATCTCCCAGCGCGCGGGCTGCTTCAAGCAGGGCGAAGGGCGGCGACTGCCGGTCGGCGGACCAGGACTCGAGTTCGGTCAGGGCCCGGGCCTCCAGGTCCGAATCCCGGCCCCGCGTCTCGATGGTCTGCATCGCGGTGCGGAACACGGCCTCCCGATCAACGCCGACGGGCGCACCTCCCACCAGCAGGCGGGCCGCCGTGGCGAGCATCGTCGCCCGCGCTTCGGCGCGGACCGTTCGGTCCGACACTCCGTTCGGCAAATCCGGATCCCCGAGCAGACGCAGTGCCTGGCAGGCGCGCTGCCAGGCCCGATCGGGCACCGAGTCGATGAATACCCGAGCGTCGTTGACGCACACGAGGACTCGTTCCTCAGGCGAAGCATCGGTACGCACCAGGTGGCCAACGAGGTCGGACGCATCGAACGGCGCCGGGTTGCCCAGGAGTTCGCGGCTGCGTGCCGTTTCCTCATCGCCGGCTTCGACGTCCAGGAAGGCCAGCGTCTCGGTCGCCCGGCTGAGCGCCACCCGCAGGTGGTCGATCTCTGTCCGGCGCACGTGTTGGTCGATCTCTCCATCGTGTCGCAGGTCCCGGTCCTCCGGCGCCAGACCCGACAGCAACCGGCCCGGATCAAGCACGCACACCGACTGGTACTCGAGACCCTTGGTCTCCGCCGGCGTGAGCACACTCTCGCGGAGACGCTCGGGAAGCCACTCCGGGATGTCGTCCTGCGCCGTCAGCACGACCACGCCGTCCGCATCCCGAAGTCGTTCCACGAGCTTGACCGCCTGAGACCGCTTTGCGACCGCGACGTGAAGCAGGTACGCATCGACGTGCTGCGCGCCGCTCTGGCGGCGCTGCTTGGTCGGACGGGCGTGCTTGGCGATGTCGTCGTAGAGGTGAGTAGCCCGATCGACGACCTGCGCGATCCCGCTCGGACAGCGCAGATGTTCCTCGAGATCGAAGGCTCTGGGCGGGGAGAGACGACGCGCCAGCAGGTCGCTCAGCGGCCCCCACTCAAACCCGGTCGGGCGTACCGTCTGGCCGGAATCGCCCGCCATCAACAACCCGGGCGTCCGTTTCCGGCGGCGACCAACAGCCAGGCAGTAGTCCACCACCACAGCCGACTCCAACAGAGTCAGGTCCTGGATCTCGTCGACTACGACCTGATCGAACCGATCGAGACCGTCGGGAACGAAACCTCCCCGAAGCCTCTCGGTCGCACGCCCGGCCGCCGCCAACTCGGGAAAGACCTTTCGAACTCCCTCCCCCGGCAAGGTCTTGGCTACGCGGAGCAGCGCCTTCGCAGCCTGGGTCCCCACGCCGTCGCCTCTTCCCCTCAGTTCCAGGTACGCGGGATCGCTCAGACGCGCCAGCCCGTCACCCGGAGAGTCGGGCGCGATATCCGCGACCGCCCGACCGTAGAGAACGGCGCGGAGCTCCGCGTGCAGAGCGTTCCGCCGGCGCGCCCACGGTCCGTAGACGCTCCGTCCGAGCCGGCCCAACATCCGGTGGAAGCGGTCGCGGCTGGCCGCAAGGGGTTCCCTGGTGACATCGGCGCCGCAGATCTCGCCGACGAAGGTCGCGAAGTCCAGTGTGTCCACGTGGACATTGCGCGGCGCAAACGAAACGAAGTTCTCGTCGGCCTGCTGCCGCAGGGCCCGCGACCAGGTCAGGTAGAGGATCCGCTCGCCCCTGCGCGCTTCAACCGCCCGCCAGAGTGCTGTGGTCTTGCCGGAACCCGGTCGGCCGCGGATCAGCCGGACCGCATGCCGGTCCTCCACGAACCGCATCTGAGCGTCGGTCCAGGGAGAGCCGGCAATGTCGTCACCCAGATCAGGCGCCGTCGCAAGCGCCAGGTAGTCGTCGAGATCGCCCGCGGTCAGAGGCGCGTGGTCGTCGTGATGCCGGACCGCTCGAACCAGGATGGCCCGCTCGGGGAGCTCCAGGTCCGTGACCGGCGGGCTGCCCCGCGGCGTCCACCACAGGTAGAACTGCATGCCGCCGGCGCCGCCGAGCGGCGAGCGCCGCCAGCCCCGGTTGATGTCCCTGCAGCCCTTGACGACCGTGGTGCGCCCCTGAGCCGCCAGGTGCCTGAGCACCAGTCCAAGCCGCTTGTAGAGGTGGGGCCATTCACGAAGCTGGTCCGAGACTCCCGGATGAAGCCAGAGACGGTGCCTCAGTCCTCCAAACAGGCCGTCTGGGACGGGAGTCGTTCGGGGCCTGCTGCGCTCCACGAACGCATCGTACCCGGCCCTCCGCACTTGCCCGGATCCGCGCGGGGCTGCGGGACGCTGAACGTCAGCGCTGCAACAGATAGTTGAACTTGACGATCACCTGCCGGCCCAGGGGCAGCCGGCGGCCGATCGTCGGCGCGGTCCAGTTCTCGTTGTAGACGATGAACAGGTCGGACCCGGGACGGTAGATCCAGTGGAACCGCGCATTCACCCCGAGCTCCCCGTCGGCGGCGTTGTACTGGGCCAGCAGGTTCAGGCGGATGTTCGGCGTCCAGGCTACGTCGACCCGCTGCTGGAACTGATCGAAGCTGAAACCACCGGCGGCTAGATCCACCTCGGTGTAGATCCAGCCAGTTGAAGTCCGGAGGCGACGCCACCCCGTCCCAGGCCCAGTTCACGTCCCTGCCCTCGTCGGTGAGCAGGCCGTCGGTGCGGGCCCGTTCGGGTTGGTCAGAAAGAGGTAGCCGTTGCGCTTGTCGTGGAACGTGTCGAACAGCAGCAGGATCGAGTCGTCCTGGAACAGGTCGCGGTCACGCTCCATCTCCTTGGCCATGATCTTCGCCGGCTCGCGGTCGTGCGTCGACGGAGTTCGCGATCGCTTACACGCCCGACACGCTCTTCATCGCGGTGCGGGCTCGCTGGACGGCTCACCGGTGCGCGGCTGGCGCTGAACGAAGCCGCCCGCCCATTCGGCGGACGACCAGGCGGAATCGCTCAGTTCGCCGTCGACGCGGACCGGCTGGTCGATCCGCAGCGTCGTCACGCTGGGCCGGTCCTGGGCCGCGGCGGAGGCCGGCCCGAACAGGACCGGCATCAGGAGCAGGCCGCTCAAGAGCACCCGGAGCGGCAGCACTCGGGGGATCATGCGGCTTCCCGGGCCTCGTCCTTGCGATTCGCCAGAAGGTCGAGGATCCGGTGCGGGTCGGCGCGGAGGCGTCTGTCCGCGCCGCGGGGGCCGAAGACTCTCAGGACAACGGCGCCGGCCATCAAGGCCAGGGCGCCGAAGACGGCCACAGGCGGCCCCCAAGACATGCTGCGCGCCAGAAACTCCAGCAGGAAGGGGCCGCCAAGGGCAAACGTGCCGAACGCGATTGACGCCGCCAGCCCCCCGCTCCCAGGAACTGCCGTGGCGTAGGGGCCAACGTCGAGCGGGAAGGGCCATCGAGCAGAGTGATACACCCCGAAGCCAAGGCCGCCGACAACAAGACAACAGGGAAGAGCCAGCCACAGGCCGAACACATCGAGACCGGGCCAGCCGACCCGCTGCCACGCCCAGGCCACGGACAGCGCAAAGATCAGGGCCGGGAAGAGCGTGAACGCCCTGCCGTTCGCGATCAGAAGCTCGACCGGCCGCACCGGCAGCACGAACCGTTCTCCGATCGACCGGTGCGCGATCCCGAAGGCGTTGTTCCGGATGGTCAGAAAGAAACCGGTGACAAACAAAGCCTGGGCGAAGCCGAACATCCGACCGGTCTGCAGCATCGGCGCCAGGAAGACCCCAGCCAGCAGGAGTCCGCGCGACCACTTCAAGCGCATCGAGGCATCGAACTCGATCAGGCACAGGCAGGTCGACGGCTCGAGTCGCTTCGCCCTGCGCAGGAGCCGGGCCAGAGGCAGATGCACGCCGCCGATCTCGTCCGTGCCGGCCGACATCAGGGCGTTGCCGGCACGCAGGATCCGGTACTCCACGAGCAAGAAGGTGAAAGCCGCCACCCACAATCCCGCCAGCCGCGCAAGGTTCGCCCCCAAGTCACCCGGCGCCTCGAAGATCGCGGCCAGGACGCCACCGGGGAGGTAGCCCGCGGCCGCCAGGAGCCGGGACTCGCGCACCTGGTCGGCGATCAGGGCGATGACCGGCTGGTCCGTGAGGTCGAGTGCCCGATCCCTCATGACCGGCTCGACGGCGAAGAGAGCGGCGACCGCCAGAGCCAGGAGCGCCGCCGTTGTGATCCAACTCGCGTTCAGGTCGTCGAACTTGAGCAGGACGATGGCCACCAGCCGACCGAGGAGTATCACGAACGCGAGCGTCGCCAACAGGGCGACGGCAAAGCCGAGCAGACCGGCCGTGCGCACCACCAGGAGATAGAGCAACGATGGACCGAACAGCGGGATCCACTGGCCGAACAACCCGGCGCCGACCCGCAAGGCGTACAGCGCTCTGAACTGCACCGGCAGCGGCAGCAACCGCCGGAAATCGAAGAACCGGGAGATCTCGAAGCGCATCACGACCGCCGAGACGACCCAGAAGAGAACCGCCATCGCGGCCAACAGGTTCAACGTGTTCCGCCGCAGCAGATCGTCTTCCAGTTCGAAGGTCGCGGCCGTCGCCGCGAACAGCAACGCGCCGAGGAACAGGACGATGCCGGTCATGAGGAGCCTCCCGAAGCGCTGCTTTGACCCCCGCCGCCAGTTGTCCAGCAGCACGGTCGGCAACACGGCCCGGCAGTCGCTCAACGCACCCATCCGGCGATCTTAGCCGCGCCAACCGACGGACCGGGCAAACGTCCAGAACCTTTGTCGACGGCGCTCGCGACACCTCGACCCCGGAGCCCGGAGCCCGGACCGCACCCGGCGCCGCGATAGTCTGGTCCTTCGCTCTGGCCCTACAGACCCGCCAGTCAGGCACCCTCATTCGAGGGGGCCGGTCGCAGGAGACTACGATGTCCACACGCATGTTGCTGCTCGCTCTCGGCTGTGCCGGCGCCGCCGGATTCCTCGGCGCCGCGGGCCACGACAAGACCTCCGACACGATGGCCTCGGCCGCGAACAACCTGCTCGCGTCGCTCGACGCCGATCAGCGCGCGACTGCGGTGCTCGACTTCAACGCCGCCGAGCGCGTCGACTGGCACTTCATCCCCAAGGAGCGCAAGGGCCTGTCGATGCTCGATATGAGCCCGGACCAGCACCACCTCGTCCACGCCCTGCTCAGCGCCTCGCTGAGCCGCACGGGATACGGCAAGACGGCGACCGTGATGAGCCTGGAGGCCGTGCTGCGGAAGCTCGAAGAGGCGGCAGGCGGGAACCCCTTCACGTCAATGCGGGATCCGCTCCGCTACCACGTGACCTTCTTCGGCGCACCCAGCGATGACGGCGACTGGGCATGGAGCTTCGAGGGGCACCACGTGTCGCTCAACTTCACCGTCGTCGCCGGCGACGCGACAGCCTCGACGCCCCTGTTCCTGGGCGCCAACCCCCACCGGGTGCCGAGCGGCCCGCGGGAGGGTCTGCGCGCCCTCGGACGCGAAGAGGACCTTGCCCGGACGCTGCTCGAATCCCTGGACGAAGAGCAGCGCAAGAAGGCGGCGGTCGGCGACGAGGCGCCGCGCGACATCTTCAGTTCAAACCAGCCGCGGGTGGAGCGCCAGGTGCCACGAGGCGTGCCGGCGAGCGCCCTCAGTCCCGAACAGCGCGAGTTGCTCGACGCGCTGATCGACGAGTACGCGGGCAACGTGCCTCCGGACCTCGCCGCCAGGCGCCGCGCCCAGGTCAAGGCCGCCGGCAACGCGATCCACTTCGCCTGGATCGGGTCAGGCGAACCCGGCGCGCCGCACTACTACCGCGTCCAGGCGCCGGACTTCGTCATCGAGTACGACAACGTCCAGAACGCCGCCAACCACAGCCACACCGTATGGCGCGACTTCGACGGCGACTTCGGCCGCGACCTTCTGGCCGAGCACCACCGCGACTACGAGCATTGAGGCGGTCGCCAAACAAGATCTGCATAACTCCGCCACACTTGTGCGCGAGTTATGAGGATCTTGTTCTAGCTGCCGTCGTCGAGTTCCAAGATCCTCATAACTCCGCCATAGTTAGTGTCCGCCAGAAAACGCCGTCTTTCTCGGGTTCTGGGTCGTTTCATTGGCGCATGATTGGCGGGACCGGAGCCGCGCGGTGGGGAGCGAGGGCGGTTCTGGTGTTTACGAGGCGCAATCAGGGTTTGTCGGGCAGGGCAGCGCCTCCGGTGCTCGGCGCTGATTCGGTTTTCGGAAAGGCGTCGCCGTTAGGCGGCGCGTCGTCGCCGCTGGCGTCTTCGTTCGAGCTGCTGCAGCAAGCGGCCGAGGCGATGCAGGTTGGCCGCGAGCACGGAGAGGGCGACGGTGCGCTCGAAGCCATCGGCGCCGCAGCTTCGGACACGGTCGAGGCCGCGATGCTCCAGAGCGTTGATGGCCGACTCGACTGCCGGATGCGCACGCCGTGCGGCGGCGAAGGCTTCACCGTTCTCCCGCTCCCGATCGGCGCGAGACAGATACCCCTTCTTCGGCAGGACGTTGAGATCAAGAATCTGGTCAAGCCGGATGCGGTTCTCCGAACTGTGGAAACCTCGGTCGAAGCTGCACGCCCGCAGGTCCGGGAACCGCTCCTGGGCCGCCCTCACCAGCGGCACTGCCGCATCGACGTCCTCGCCGTGCCACAGCACCTCGTGGTGAAGGATGAACCGATACTGGTCCTCGATCAGCGCCACCGGGACTCCGAGCTCCACCGGCGTGCCCGCCTTGCCCTTCGAGACCCAGCGCGTGTGCGGCTCGAAGATCGAAAAGACCTTCTCCCGATGAGGAATCGTCTCGCCCAGAAGCAGCCGGCGCTCGACCTGGTCGATCTGACGCCGAGCATGGCCGATGAAGCCCTCGATCGATTCACAGGCCGCTTCACACCCCGCAGCCCGCAGCGCCTCGACAGTGGTTGTCGCCCGCGCCACCAGCTCGCCGCACTGCGCCAAGTACGCCCTCACACGGGCCGGAAACCGCTTCGCCCGGCGCGTCCCACGTACCTTGTGGAACAGCCTGCGCACCAACCTCGACTGATGCCGCCACTGACGCCAGCCACCGATGCCGTGCCTCCCTGCCGATCGACCGGTCTCCCGCACAAGGCGCCGCATCGCATCCCACAGCAGATTCACGTCCGTCGGGTAATGCACGTCCGTCTCGACCACGAACGAGTCACACCGCCCGCGCAATGGCTCGCCAGGCCTTTTTCGCGCGACCGCATGGCCGCTTTCCACCACCAATCTGCCCACCTCGGACAATAGCGCCGGCGTCAACAGACACACGTTGTCCGCCACCGTCTGGTACTCGTAGTAGCTCTTGTCGCCGAACTCACCGTGACCCAGGAACGCGCGCACGGTCGCGTGCTGGTTGGCCAACTCCTGAAGCCGGTCGAAGTCGCAGCCCAGACCCTGCTGCAGCACGCCCAACACCAGAATCCGCCACAACTCCATGCCTGGACGACCAACCTTCCGGTCGGTCCCCGGCAACACATGCTCGTCCAGGAGATCGAACAGACGACCACGCAACTCCTCGTCGCACCAGAGGTGCTGAAGACCCTTCAACACCGCCGGGATGTCGTCCCGAGACTTTGGGTCGATCCAAATCTCCCCGATCGGCACTTGGCCGACCTTGAACTGCCGACTTTGCACCTCCCGCATCGCCTCACCTCCCCGAAGATCACCCGAAACGGACCCATAACTGGCCGATTTCGACCAAAAGGCTATCCGATGGCGACCATCTTCCCGCTACAAAACCCCCGGAAAGACCTGCAAACTCAATGGCTTGCTAGGTTTTCTGGCGGACACTAGTTATGCGCGAGTTATGAGGATCTTGTTTCAGCGCGCCAAAGTTCACGTCACTTCGTGCCGGCGGGAACGTACCGCGCTCCGCGGCGCTCGCCCCGTCGTTCCAGTCGGTTACTGGCAACCAGCCGCGAGAGCACGGCCAACGCCTGCGGGCGGCTGAGTCCCGTCCGCTCCCGCAGGATCGCGTTGGTCACCGGAACCTCCCGCGCCATCTTCAGCACCAGGGCGTCGACCTCGGCCACGCTGAGGTGCGCGTGGCTCCGTTCGAGGTCGCTGCTGATCCTGTACGCGGCGCCGCCGCGCACACCCTCCTGCACCAGCAGGCCCGCGTCGCGAAGCCGCTGGAGTACGCCGCGGGCAGCAAGCGCGTCAACGCCCAGGATGTCTCTTGCCCGGGCGTTGGTCAGCCGGTCCCCACGCGCCGCCACCACCAACAGCAACCGGTCCTGGGGTTGCAACTCGCCCTGCTGCTCAAGCTCATGGACCCAGGCTCTCTCCTCCTTCGTCACCGTCGCTTCCAGCCACAGCGTGACGGCCACCGATCGACCGCCTCCCGGTTCCGAGAACTCGGGCGGCCGCAGCAGGTTCGCCGCCATCTCGTCCTCCATGACGTCGACACCGCGACCAGCGTCCTCGGCGAGATCGAATCGCCGCAGAGCCGCTATTACCGCTGGGTTTCGTGCCGCGTTCTGCTCTCGCATGTTCTTGATCGTCACAGGTTCCGGCAGGCCGCCAGGAGAAGTGACAATCACGCGGTTCGGCCGAATGTCGACCCTCACGGAAGCGCCACCCATCTCGTAAGAGCGATGCGCGACGGCATTGGCGATCGCCTCCCGCACGACTTTCTCGGGTAGCCGCGGAAGCTCATGCCGAATGAGACCGGGCACGACGAGATCGAAGCCGATCTCCTTCATCACGATCTCAGTGGTCCTCTCGACCTGGGTCGGCAACGGGCCGGCGAGTTCCTCCCTACGGTCATAGGAGACACCCTCGTCGCGGTAACGGAAGATCTCGACGAACGCCTTGCCCAGAGTCCTCTGCGGCTCGGCCGCCAGATAGAGGACACCGGCAACCGTCAGTCGCCCGTCGGCAGTGGCAAAGCCCTGCTCTCGGAGACGCTCTCCAATACTCCCGGACCCCCAACCCCAGGCCTCCGCCAATGCGTTCAGCAGTTCGGACTCGGCTCCAGCACGCGGAACATCAGTCGCTGTGCGCTCAAACCGCTTCAGAGATCGCTGGGCCATGAGTTCCGACAGATCGCGACCGACCAGCGGCATGCTGGAGGCTCCCCGCCGCGCAAGCACCCGACCGTCGGCGGTCTGGGCAACGCCCTCCTCGCGACGATGGACCGAGAGAACCACGACCGACCGATCGTCGACGCGAAGCTCGGAGATCTCGTAGGTGCCGGGATCGTGGAGGTTCGCCAGTACCTGATGCAACCAAGCCTCGCGGTCGCCGTGGAGACCGACTCCCTTCACTGTCGCGTCGTCCCGGACACCGATCAGGACCACGCCGCCGTCGGCGTTCGAGAAAGCAACGACCGCCGCGCCGATCGTCTCCGACGAGAACCCCTCCTTGAACTCGACGAAGGCGCTCTCGTGGCTGGACCCGCGGTGCTTGAACTCGCGCTTGAACTGGCCGGCAGTAAGCGAGGAGGGCCGTGGACGGCGGCAGAGGGGGTGAAACAGGGGATATGCCAAACTTGTTTCCGCACAAGACGTAGAATCCAAGTCTGTCATAACGAACCGCGAGATACCCTCAAGACCTCGGCAGTCTTCCAAGAGGATGCAGTCTCTGCCTCGGAGTGCCGATGTCTCGAGCCTCCTCGGGCGCGCGAGCATCAAAGCTGGCGCCGACCCCTTGGGCACCGGCGCTTTGCCGCCGTCCTCGGACCCGCGTGGAGAGGCAGCGCAAACAAGTTCCGCATAACTCCGCCACACTTATGCTCGAGTTATGAGGATCTTGTTCTAGAGGTGGTCGTCAAACTTCAAGACCCTCATAACTCTGCCATAGTTGTGCGCAAGTTATGAGGATCTTGTTTCACCACGCCAGAGTTGGCGGGGCAGCAGGCGTCCTGAGCCGTTGCTAGGGTAGCGCCCCCAAACCACGCAGGAGGCGCCATGTCCGCACTCAAGCCCGGCACGGCCGAGTGGCTTGCCCAGGTCCAGGAAGAAACGGTCGATCCGTCCCGGCGGATCGTCGATCCGCACCATCACCTGTGGCGGCGGCCGACTGGCGACTACCTCCTCGATGATCTGTGGGGCGACACCGAGGCGGTCGGCGCCGACGGCGAGAGCCACAGCATCGAGAAGACCGTGTTCGTCGAATGCCGCGCCTGCTATCGCGAAGACGGTCCCGAGCACCTCCGGTGTATCGGTGAGACCGAGTTCGTGGCCGAGATCGCCGCCGCCGCCGCCGCGGGCGACGGCGCTGTGATCGCCGGCATCGTCAGCCACGCGAACCTGACCTTGGGCGAAGGCGTCGCGGAAGTGCTAGACGCGCACGAAGAGGCCGGCAACGGACTGTTCCGCGGCATCCGCCACAGCGGCGCCCGCGATCCGCACCCGGAGGCGCTGCGCATTGCCGGCCGGGCCCCCGAGGGCCTGTACGCGCGCTCCGACTTCCGCCGCGGCATGAAGGTGCTGGGCGAGCGCGGCCTGACCTTCGACACCTGGCACTACCACCACCAGAACCGCGACTTCGCCGCCCTGGCGCGCGCCGTGCCAGGAACGACGATGATCCTCGATCACTTCGGCACGCCGCTCGGCGTCGGCCCCTACGCGGACCGCCGCGAGGAGATCTTCGAGACCTGGAAGCGCGACATCGCCCAGATCGCCGAGTGCCCGAACGTGGTCGCCAAGATCGGCGGCCTGGCGATGCCGGACAACGGCTTCGGCTGGAACGAGCGTGCTGTGCCGGCCACGTCCGATGAACTCGTCGCCGCCCAGCGCCGCTACTACCTGCACACGATCGAGTGCTTCGGTCCGGAACGCTGCATGTTCGAGAGCAACTTCCCGGTCGACAAGCTCTCGATCCCCTACCACGCGATGGTCAACGGCCTGAAGAAGATTGCAGCCGAGTTCACAGACGACGATCAGGACGCGATGTTCTACCGCACGGCGGAGCGGGTCTACTCCTTGTGACGAGGACTATGTCGACTGGTGCCCGCGGCGGCCGTGGGGCGCTATTCGACATAGTCCCCCTTGTGAAGCCGCTCCAGGCTGCCGTCTTCGGCCTTCTGGCCGCTGCGTGCGCCTGGAGTCAGGCCGAGAAGCCGCCGGCAGGCGAGCCGCCGGCGCGGCGCTGGACCACGCTCGAGCGGCTCTCCCTGGAACGGCTCACGGCCGCTCACGCCGATGTCCAACGGCTGCGCAGTGCGGTGCGGCCGCCGCCGCTCCTACCCGGTCTCAACGACTTCCGCGGCATCTTCCACGCTCACGCCGGCGACTCGGCTCACACCGGCGGCACGCCGGAGGAGATCCTCCGCGACGCAAGGCGCATCGGCGTCGACGTGATCTTTCTCTCCGACCACCACCGGCCACCCCAGGACTTCATGGACAGTTGGCGCGGCATCCATGACGGCGTCCTGTTCGTCCCCGGCTCGGAGGCGCACGGCTTCCTGATCCACCCCGAGGCTTCGGTCGCCGCGCACATGGACAGTGACGCCGCGAGCCTGCTGCGCGAGGTCAATCGAGGCGCCGGCATGGCCTTCCTGTCCCACATCGAGGAGCGGGTCGACCATCCGATGGACGGCCTGACCGGCATGGAGATCTACAACCGCCACGCGGACGCGCTCGACGACGGCGACTCGATGCGCGCCCTGGTCGCCTGGACCATCGATCCTGACGAGTCGCGCGCCCTCGCCCGGTCCGTCGAACTCTACCCCGAAGCAGTGTTCGGGGCCCAGTTCGACTACCCCGCCCTGTACCTGGAGAAGTGGGACCGGGAAACGGCCCGGCGGCCGGTCGTCGGCGTCAACGCGAACGACTGCCACCACAACCAGGTCTTCGTCGTGATCAAGGTCGACGACAACTCCGTCCGCATCGGCACGATCGTCGACGACCCCGACGAGATGACGATCCTCCGCGCCGACGACTGGCCGCGGCTCCCCGAACTCGTCCGCGGCCACGAGCCCGGCGACCCGGTCGGCAGCTACGACCTCGACCCGTACTGGGTGTCGATGCGGAACTCGACCACCCACATCCTGGCACCGGATCTCACCGAGGAGGCAATCCGCTCCGCCGTCGCCGCAGGCCACGTCTACGTCGCCCACGACTGGCTCGCCGACCCGACCGGATTCTCCTTCTACGTCGCCGAAGGGGACGCGCCCTCCGGCGACGCCTCCTCACCCCAGCCCGCCGCGATCATGGGCGCCGAATGGACCCTGGAAGACGGCGCCGAGGCCGAACTGAGAGCGCACTTCCCGCTCCCGACCTACATCCGCCTGCTACGCAACGGCGAAGAAATCGCCGCCACCGAAGCACGGTCCCTCGACCATCCCCTTGACCGCCCCGGTGTCTACCGGGTCGAGGGCTGGCTGAAAGTCGACGGCGAGTGGCGGACGTGGATCTACTCGAATCCGGTGTACGTCAGAGCCGCGCAGTAGCGAATTCGTCTCACCTCGCCGTCGAGCCGACGACGGCGCCCAGAGCCCGATCGAAGGTCCGAATCTCTCGCACGCCGCGGCGGCGACAACTTGCGAGATAGCAAAGGTCCCGAGCTCCCAGGGCGGGATGCTGTTCGTGGAGTTGCCGCGCCAGGGTCACATCCTCGTGCTCGAGCGGCCACACCTCCACTCGCGCTCTGGAGATTAGAGCCAGAGCGCGGTCGAGCGTCCGCAATCGCGCCACGGGCAGATAGGCGTGCGCCAACTCTTGGATCACTTCCGCCGAGGTGCACAGCGGCGTCTCGTGCCGGATGCTCTCCGCAAAGAACTCCCGGGCGGTGTCCCTCAGGGGATGCTGCCGGCCCACCGCGTACATGAAGACGTTCGTGTCGACGAAGATCACGTAGTGGAGGCGCCCCGCCCGCGGGATTCCTCGATCACCGTCAGGTGCTCGCCCCAGTCCGGTTCGGCGCCGGCGCCTTCCAGCTCATCGCACCGCTGGAAGAACTCTTCAAGATCGTCTGCCGACTCGAAGGCTTGAGGACGCTGCTGCGCTGCAAGACGCTGGCGAGCCGCCTTCCTAAGCCACGCGCTCAAGGTCATGCCCTCCTGCTTAGCCTGGTGGACGAATCTGTCTCGATCATCGTCAGGGATCAGGAGCTGTACTCGGGCCATGTCTCTACCGACTCTTTCGGGATCAGCGTGTGTATGTACCTTACACACCCCACTCGTGCTCGTCTACCTCCGAACCCCGACAGAGAGAGCACCCGACCGCAGGCTGCTAGCACTGCCCGTTCGTCGGCCGGCGACCTCCAGCCTTCTCCGGGCCACTCCGGCGCCACACCGACGCCGCTGCGCCGCCGCACCGGCCCTCCGGCGCAAACCGCTAGTTGGCCGCGTTCGCCTCCGTGTACCGCCGCAGCTCGGCGCGGCCGACGACGAGATGATGGACCTCGTCCGGGCCGTCCGCGATGCGCAGCGTCCGCTGGCCGGTGTACATCTCGGCAAGAGGTGTCCACTGGGAGATACCGGTGGCGCCGTGGATCTGGATCGCCTGGTCGATGATCTGGCAGGTGCGCTCCGGGACCATCGCCTTGACGGCATGGACCCACACCCTCGCCTCGCGGTTGCCGAGCACGTCCATCGCCTTGGCGGCCCGCAGGACCATGAGCCGCATCGCCTCGATATCGATGCGGGCGCGCGACACCACCTCGATGTTCTTGCCAAGTTGGATGATCGGCCGGCCGAAGGCCTCACGGGACATGCCGCGCTTGACCATCAGGTCGAGCGCCTTCTCGGCCTGGCCCACCGATCGCATGCAGTGGTGGATGCGGCCCGGACCCAGGCGAAGCTGGGAAATCTCGAAACCGCGGCCCTCGCCCAGCAGGATGTTCTCCTTCGGCACGCGCACGTTGTCGAGCTTGATGTGCATGTGGCCGTGCGGCGCGTGGTCGTGCCCGAAGACCGTCATCGGTCCCAGGACGTTCACTCCCGGGGTGTCCATCGGCACCAGGATCTGGGACTGCTGGCGGTGGGCCGGACCGCCCGGGCTGGTCTTGACCATGCAGATCATGATCTTGCAGCGCGGATCGCCGGCGCCGGAGATGTAGTACTTCTCGCCGTCGATCACCCACTCGTCGCCGTCGAGTGTTGCCCGGGTACCGATGTTCTTCGCGTCGGACGAGGCCAGGTTCGGCTCCGTCATCCCGAAGCAGGAGCGGATCTCGCCGTTCAGCAGGGGCTCGAGCCACTTCTCCTTCTGCTCCGGCGTGCCGACGCGCTCAAGCACCTCCATGTTGCCGGTATCCGGGGCGCTGCAGTTCAGACACTGCGAGGCGAGCGGGTTCTTGCCCAGTTCCTGAGCGAGGTAGGCGTAGTCGAGGTTCTTGAGTCCCTCGCCCGTCTCCGCGTCCGGCAAGAAGAAGTTCCACAGGCCCATCGACCGGGCCTTCGCCTTGGCGCCGTCGAGCAGCTCCAACTGCCCCTCGCCGTAGCTCCAGCGGTCTTCCCGTCCTTCGCCGCGGCGGTAGTACTCCTCCGTGATCGGGTCGACGTAGTCGGCGATGAAGTTCTTGACCTTGGCCAGAAGCGGCTTGGCCTTCTCGGACATCGAGAGGTTGTACAGTTCGGCGTCGATACCGAACGGGTCGAGCTCGGGCATGGTTCGGTTGCTCCTTACCCCACGGATGAGGGCGCTTGAGGGGTTCGTGGTGTGAAACGGGGAAGCTATCGCAGCTTGCCCCCCGCCGCCACACTGTGAGCGCTGGGCCGGCGCCAGGCCGGAGCAGGCCTCCCCGGCCAGGGTTCAAGAGCCTGTCCAAGAAACCCTCTCCTGGATCCAACGCTCCGAAGGGCAGCTCACCCCGCTAGGGCAAGAACGCCTGACACGGGTTGTGACCTGCGACCGTCAGATCGCACCAAAGCCGCATGGAAGCGTCGCTGAAGACCCTGGCCGTCGCTTCGTCCGGCGCCCGTCATGTCCGCTGGCATCCCGCTTGCTCAACCATCGTGCGCCCCATTGCCAGAGGAGACCCTCCGCAATGTCACAGCTCCAACCACTTCACCGCATAACCGGTTCAGTCCTGAGCCGAACCGCCGTCCTCGGCCTATGCGCTGCCCTTGCGCTCACCCTGCTGGCCGCGCCGGCAGCGGCGCAGCTCACCGGCCGTCTTGCCGGCCAGGTCACGGACGCTGACGGAACGCCGCTTCCTGGAACGACCGTTGCCGTCAACTCGCCCAACCTGATGGGCGCCCGCACCGAGTTCACCGACGCTGAGGGCGGCTTCAGCTTCCGCACCCTGCCACCCGGCGTCTACACAGTCCAGACCGAGCTCGAAGGTTTCGTTCCGCAGCAGCGGAGCGAGGTCGAGGTCCGGCTCAGCCGGGTCACCGAAATCCGGTTCTCGATGGCTCTGGGCGAATTCAGCGAGGAGGTGACGGTGATCGCCGAGACGCCCGTGGTCGACCCCGAACAGGTGTCGACCTCGCAGACTTTCGGCGTGGAGTACCTGAAGAAGGCGTCCATCGGCTCGACGAACCGGAGCTACCAGAATGTTCTGACGCAGGCCGCGGGCGTCGCCGGCGGCCCCAACCCGAACGTGTTCGGCTCAACCCTGGGCGAGAACGCCTTCTACATCGACGGCATCGACTCGACCGATCCGGTGACCGCGACATTTGGCGTCAACTTGAGCCACGACACGATCCAGGAGATCAACCTCGAGATCGGCGGCTTCGAGGCCCGCTACGGCCGCGCCACCGGCGGCGTCGTCAACGTGGTCACCAAGTCCGGCGGCAACGAGCTCTCAGGCAGCGTGGACATCCGCTACCGGGACACCGACTTCAACACCAGCGGCGATCACTTCGACAAGGACGAGAACATCGTCGAGTTCCGGGAAACCGGCGCGACGCTCGGCGGGCCGATCAAGCGGGACGAACTCTGGTTCTACACCGCCGCCAATCCGGTGCGCTCGAAGTCAACGCCGACCGAATCGCCGATCACACGCGACTTCGAAGGCACGAACCTGATGGGCAAGCTCACCTGGCAGGCCAGGCCGGAGTGGCAATTCGTCGGCCGCTTCCTGAACGAGGACGCAACGATCAGCAACGCGAACGCCGGCCGCTCCGTGGCCGCGGAGGCGGCGTACTTCCAGGAGCAACCGAACAGCATCTTCAGCCTGGAAGCGCTCGCGGTCCCGACCTCCAACCTGGAGTGGCACGTCCACGCGGCGGCGGTTCGGAGCGAACTGAACTCGTTCCCCCAGAGCCGCGACTTCGACACCATCGGGCACGTCGATTCGTTCGGAGACGGTTCCAGGACGGTGAACTACACCAATCAGCAGTTCTCGAATCGTGACCGTGACGAACTGAGCACCAACCTCGCATGGTTCACGGACGGCGCGGCTGGAGACCACGAGCTTCGCGTGGGCGTCGACTACGCCAACCTCTTCTTCCGCAGCCAGAACAACAGCACCGGCGGCGGCTACTCGTTCGGAGACCGTTTCGGACAGCCCTACACGTTGCTCTTCTCGCCCATCGAGGCGCCGGCCGAGAACGAGGGCACTCTGCTCACGACCTACGTGCAGGACACGTGGAGGGTGAACCCCAACCTGACCATCAAGCTGGGCCTCCGCAACGACCAGGTCGCGTTCACGAACGACCTCGGCGACGAAGTGGCGGACTTGTCCAAGCTGCAGCCGCGATTCGGCCTCGCCTGGGACATCAACGGCGACGCGAAGACGGTGGCACGGGCGAGTTGGGGCCGCTTCATGCATCCCAGCGCGCTCACGTTGCCGAGCTTTGCCAGGGTCAACCGGCTTCCGACGGTCCGCTGGCTCTCCTGCTCGACCCTCCGGGCCAGCCTCGGCGCCAACTGCCGGGACCAGTACCCGGGTGAGCGAACGGTCGGTGCCCTGATCGTGTCGAACTGGATCAACGATCCGGCCGGCTTCGACCCCAACGGCTGGTTCTACAACACGACGTTCTCGAGCGAGCCGAGCACGATCGCGCCGGATCTCGAACCCACCTACGCCGACGAGTGGATCGTCGGCATCGAGCGGGAGTTGACCCGGAGAACGTCCATCGGGCTGACGTACGTGAACAAGGAGACTTCCGACATCTTCGAGGACACCTGCAACGGCAACCTGCCGACACCCGCGGTCGGCGCCGACTGCGACTACTACGTGATGGCCAATCTCCCCGGCCTGGCGCGGGACTACAGTGGCTTCATCCTCGACTTCGAGTCACGGTTCGCGGACTGGATCCACGTCCTCGCCTCGTACACCCACTCCGAGTCCGAAGGCAACGTCGGCTACACGCAGAACGCCGGCATCGCCTTCGACATCTACCCGGACCACTTCGACAACACCTACGGCTACCTGGGAGATCACCGCAAGCACCGCTTCAAGGCGAACGGCTACGTCGATCTGCCGCTCGACTTCACGCTGGGCTTCGAGGCCTACTGGTCGTCACCGGGGGTCTACACCCCGACCGAAGCGTCTGAAACCTACGGGCGCATCTTCACGGAGCGTCGCGGGAGCCGGAGAACCAACGACAACTACGGGCTCCACCTACAGGCGGCGAAGGGCTTCACCTTCGGACGCGATCTGCGCTTCGAGTTGATCGCGAGCGTCTTCAACGCGCTCGACGATGAGCAGGTGGGCGCCGTCTGCGCGCGCGTCGAGGGTTGCGCCGGCGGCCTGGACCTGGACGCAGCGGCGACCTACGGCCAGCCGCGACGCTACGAAGCCGGCGTCCGCTTCGAGTTCTAGGGGGGCCTGCGCTACCGAACGCCACATGGGCCGAACTCCGAGCCCGCGAGGCCTTCGGCGGCGCTAACCGCCCCGCCCCCAACGGGAACGGCCCGACGTCTCACCAGTTGAGACGCCGGGTTTCCCGCTGCGGGTAAACGATTCGGTGGCTTGCAACGTAAGAGCTATTGACCACACAGGCCCCAGAGGGAGGTCCGCTCTACCGATGCTGAAGTACGCAACAACGATCCTGCTCCTCGCGTGGCCCGCCTACGCCCTGGCCCAGCAACCCGACCCGCCGCGCACCGAGTTCGCGGATCAACTCGATGTCCGGCTCGTCCACGTGGACGTCCGGGTCGAACGCAGGGGAAAGCCGGTCACCGATCTCGGGGTTGAGGACTTCCTCCTGCTGGAGGACGGCGAGCCCGTGGAGATCGCCGTGTTCTCGCCTCCGGAACCCGCAGGCGCCAACCGCGATTCCGCCGGGCAGGCGGGCGAAACCGGCGCGAAGGCCCCCGCTGACACGGCCGCCGCTTCAGCAACCGAAGCTCCCGCCGAGGACCTCCCCACGGTCGCCGTATTCGTCGATGATGTCGGCCTGGGGCCGGCCCAGCGACGGCGCGCCGTGCAGATGATCGAGGCGCTGTCCGATCCCGCCAACCCGAACAGCGACAACCTGGTGGTCTTCCGGCACTTCCGGCGCGGACGCCTGACCCTGCAGCGAGGGGCGGACGCGGCAATCGACCCGGCGGACTTCCAGGAGTTGAACCGCGCCGTCGCGGTGCGGGAACAACAGGGCATCTTCTTCGCGATGCGTGAGATCCAGAGTTCGCTGGCGCACTCCAACTGCATCGACGCCAGGGGGCAACTCCTCGGAGTCGCCGACGACTACGCCGCGAACGCCTACGCCACGACCGGAATGCGCTCCCGGTTGCTCGGCGATGCGATCGAGTATCTCGGCGCGTTGCCGGGACGCAAGCTCCTGGTCGTGCTCGCCGGACGTCTCGAACTCCAGCCGGGCGTCGCGATTCTCGAACACCTCCAGGACCTCTGCCCCGACCTGTCGAGCGAGCTGAGCAGCCGCATCCTGGGCGCCCAGAACTCGGCGAACACGCTGCACCGCGTAGCGGGTTTGGCGAACTCGCATCGGGTGACCCTGATGACGGTAGACGCCAGGGGCATCAGCGCGCCGTCACAGGCCAACGCGGCCCTGGACTCGGCGCGCTTCGGCGGCAGTCAACTGAACCAGATGATCACGGATGCCAACCTGCAGTCCGGTCTCACCCAGCTCGCATCGGAGACCGGGGGCAGCACGATCTTCAACGCGAACAACGTGGTCAAGCCGGTGCTCCGATCCCTGGAGGAAGCGGAAGCGGTCTACACGCTGGCCTTCTACCCCCAGCACGAGCGGACCGGGGAGCGGCACGTTCTGGAGGTCCGCCTGGTCGGGGATGCGCCGCGGAGAACCAGACTGAGCTACCGCCGCAGCTACATGGATCGAACCACGCCGCAGGAGTGGGCGGACGGTTTGCGCACCGCGGCCCGGGCGCCGGAACTACGCCCGGATTCGAGTCTCCCCAACCCGCTCGGCGCGCAGCTCGCCGTGACTGTGGACGCGGACGGGCTTGTGGCCATCCTCAGCCTCGACGCCGACGCTGTAGCGACACTGATGAGTCTCTCCAATCAGAGCGAACGACGGCTCCGGCTCTGGCTCTACGTCGTCGATCCCGAAGGCCGGGAAACCACGGCTCGTGAGGGGTTCCTCGCGGCGCCAACCGATCCCGGTCCCTGGCAGGCCAACATCCGTCTGGACCTGCCGGCCGGCGAGTGGACCGTCGCCGCAGGCCTCCGCGACGAAGTGACCGGAGAGATCAGTCTGCTCCGCGACACGCCTCCGACCGCTCCGTCGCTGTAGCTGAGCCAGAAGTCCGGCGGGGTCGCCGCTCGAACCTCAGCCGACCTCTACAGCAGACGACCCGTATAGCTCCCGCAGCCGGCCGGCCTGCTCATCGTTCAGGCCGTGGACCCTGAGCAGCAACCGACCGTCGGCGACGTGATGGTCGAGTTCCGAGGGCCGGCCGCGGCCACTCCGGATTGCGCGGCCCGGCAGCAGCCCACCTTCCCAGAGCACCCGCAGCACGGTCATCAGGATCAGCCCCAGCGCGGTGCCCTCATAGGTCACGACGCCGACCGGCGGACCCGCGACGATAGACATACCGCCAGTCGGCAGCGGGTAGGCCAGCGCCGTCCCCGCCGCCAGACCGAAGGCGGCGAGACCGCCGAGAACAGCGCCTGCGAGAGCGAACAGGAGGACCCGCGACTTGGGCTTCGGCAGCGGCAGTTCGCCTTCCTCGAGCGGCGATGGGCTGCGCACCTCGATCCGGGAAGCCACGACGCCGGACTCGAGCGCTCCATCGACCGCCGCCCGCAAATCCATGACCCGTTCGAACGCCGCCTCGAACAGAACACGCTCCGCGGCCGCCGTCATGCCGCCCCTCCGTCTGGAACCGGCACCGCCGTCCCGGTCGCGGCGGCATCCGGCGCTGCCGCTCTTTCCTCAGGCTGCGCGTGCCGCCAGCCTTCGCGCATCTCCCACACGGAGACGATCGGCAGCCACTGGGTGAACGTGAAGTAGAGACAGGCGAAGACGCCGACCGCGCCTATCATGATGCCGAGTTCCACCCAGCTCGGCATGTAGTCGCCGATGCTGTAGGCCAGCCGCGGCGTCGACAGCGAGGGCACGACGATCAGGAACCGTTCGAGCCACATGCCGACCAGCACGCCGACGCCGACCAGGGCGGTCGGCAGCGGACGCCGCCCGCGCGGGAAGGACAGCACCGCCACCGGGATCACCAGGTTCACCGTCACCATGGCCCAGAACGGCAGCGCGAAACCGCCGTGCAGCAGCGTGTGGTGGACCATCTTCTCGGCCAGGTCGCCGCTGTACCAGACCGTCAGGTGCTCGGCGAAGGTGAAGTAGCCCCAGACCAGGGACATGGTCAGGAACAGCAACCCCAGGTTGTTGAACACGCGATGGGTGAGGAAGCGCTCGAGCCGCAGGCCGCGCCGGAGCAACGCCATCGCCACCATCAGCACGCCGATCCCCGAGAAGATCGCCCCGACGACGAAGTACGGCCCGAAGATCGTGCTCTTCCAGCCCGGCGTCCGGGTCATCGCGAAGTCCCAGGACACGATCGTGTGCACCGACACCGCGACCGGGATGATCGCCACCGCCAGGATGCGGATCCCCCACTCCAGGCTGTGCCACTGCTGCGCGGTGCCGCGCCAGCCGAGCGCGAGGACCGCATAGAAACGCTTCCTGAGGCCCGCCGCCGCGCGGTCCCGCATCACGGCCGCATCCGGGATCAGTGGCAGGAACAGGTAGAGCGCGCTGCCGACGATGTAGGTCGTGATCGCGGCGACGTCCCAGACCAGGGGCGAGCGGAAGTTGGGCCACAGCATCCGGCTGTTGGGGTAGGGGATCATGTAGTAGAAGATCGTCACCCGGCCGAGATGGATCAGCGGGAAGAGGCCGCCGATCGCGAGCGCGAACAGCGTGATCGCCTCCGCCGATCGGGTCACCGGCCGCCGCCACTCCGCCTTCGTCACCCGCAGGATCGCCGAGATCAGCGTGCCGGCGTGGCTGATGCCGATCCAGAAGACGAAGTTGATGATGTAGAAGCCCCAGAACACCGGCCGGTTGATGCCGGTGACGCCGATGCCGTTCGCGATCTGGTAGCCCCAGCAGTAGAGAAAAACCAGGACCAGGGCGCCGCTTGCGAGGGAGCCCAAGAGCAGACCGGGACGGCGCCGGTCGAGGCGGCTCAGCAGCTCGCCGTCGAGCGCGGCAGCCGGGCGCTGGGGCCGACCCGTCACTCGACCGGTTCCCGCCATTCCGAGCCGCTCAGGTAGACGACGCCGGGGCGCGTATCGAGGTCGCCCAAGAGGCTGAAGGCGCGGGGCGACTCTGCCCAGTGCGAGACTTCACTGTCCCGATCGTCGAGATCGCCGAACGCAATCGCCTTGGTCGGACACGACTGCTGGCAGGCGGTCTTCACGTCGCCGTCCGCGACCGCGCGCTCCTCCTGGGCCGCTTCGTCCTTGCCGGCCACGATGCGCTGGACACAGAACGTGCACTTCTCCATCACACCGCCGGGACGGACACTCACGTCGGGGTTCAACTGCGAGTCGAGGGGCGCCGGGAACTCGGCGTCGAACCAGTTGAAGACGCGCACCGTGTACGGACAGTTGTTGGCGCAGAACCGCGTGCCGATGCAGCGGCTGTACACCATCGCGTTCAGCCCTTCCGGGTTGTGGTACGTCGCGTAGACCGGGCACACCGGTTCGCACGGCGCGGCCCCGCAGTGCTGGCAGAGCACCGGCATGAAGCGCGTCCGGACGTTCGGAAAGTCGCCCTCGTAGTAGCGCTCGATCCGCAGCCAGTGCATGGCACGGCCCTCGCGCGCCTGCTCTTCGCCCACGGTCTGGATGTTGTTCTCGGCCGCGCACGCGACGACGCAGGCCTCGCAGCCCGTGCAGCGGTCGAGATCGATGGCCATGCCCCAGCGCGTCATGCCTTCTCCTCACGGGTTGCCTGGACTGCCGGGCGGCGTGGACGTCCGAGCCGGCGCACGAAGCCCCGGTCCCCGTCGGTCTCCTGCTTCGCTGCGTGTGCCGCGCCCGGTTCGTGCGGCGCCCAGCCCACCGGAATGTCCTCTGCCTGCCGCAGCCCGCGGCCATAGATCACCGGCCGCTCGCTTCGCTTGGGCCGGCGGAGCCTCTCGACCCGCACGTTGACGTTGCCGCGCGCGAACGCGGCCGCGCCCGTCACCCGGCGGTCCGCGTCGAACAGGGCGTTCACGTTGACGCCACGACCGCGCGCGTAGCGGCCGTAGTCGGCGTGACCGCCGCCGACCGGCACGCCGATGCAGCCGGGCCGCACGGTCGGCAGCACGATCGCCGGGAGCTCGATGTCGGCCGCGGTTCCGGTCAACCGCACGATGTCGCCGGTGCGAATGCCCAGGCGGTCGGCGTCGGCGGTCGCGACTTCGGCCCAGGACCCCCACATCACGGTCGACAGCGGGTCGGGCAGTTCCTGCAGCCACGGACGGTTGGCGCCCCGACCGTCGCCGAGCTTCAACGATTCGAACGGGATCACCGTGAAGGACTCCACCCCCGCCGGGGCAGCCGCCGCCGGCAAGGAGCCCGGATCGGCGATCCCGACCGACGCACCGCCTTCCGCACTCGGGGCCGCCCCCACCGGTGCCCGTCTCATCTCCTCGCTCCCGAACAGGCCACCGGCATCCGTCGTCCTGCGCACGAACTGGCGCCCGTTCAGGGCGCCCGCGATCAGGGCAGCCGGCAACGCGCCCGCCCCTTCGGCATCCGCTCTCGTCGCGGTGAAGGCATCGCTGAGCGCCGCCTCGACCGCCTCCTGAAAGCCCGGCCAGGGCGGGTCCACACCGGCCGCCGCCGACAGCGCCAAAACGACGTCGCCCGGATGCCGCGCTTCGCCCCGCGGCGCCACGGTCGGCGACGCGATGAGCAGCGCCGGCACGCCGCGGACCGGATCGGGTTCCACCGCCTGGAAACGCTCCAGGTCGGTCTGGATCGGCAGCACCAGGTCGGCTCGACGCGTCGTGTCGTCAAGGAACGCGGACAGCGCGATCACCGTGCCCGTGCGCCCGAAGGCGGCCTCGAGACCCGGCATTGCGTAGAGCGGGTCGGCCTCCGAGATGACCAGCACGCCCGCGTCGCCGGCGTCTGCCAAGCGATCCGCGAGAGCGGCCGTCGGCGCCGCCGACTCGGCGCCGCCCGCCAACCGATCCTCGAACCCGAAGTCCACACCGGCAAAGACGCCGCCCTCCCGGCCCAAGGCGCCCAGCAGCACGTTGAGCGCCAGCGCGGCCGTGCCCGCCGCCACGCCGTGCTCGCCTTCGAGCGCCGACCCGCCGACCATCACCAGGGGCCGCTTGGCGCTGCCGACCTCCGCCGCCAATCGCTCCAGGCGCGCAGCGTCGATCCCGCAACGCTCGGCGGTCCCCGCCAGATCGGGCGGCGCCGCCGGGTAGAGCGCCTCGTAGGCGGCCCGGCCCTCCTCGGACACAGCGCCCGCACCGCCGAGCAGCGAGCCGGCGAGACCGCGGGCGAAGACTCCCTCGCTTCCCGGCCGCACCGGCAACCAGTCGTCCGCGTTGGCCGCGGTCAGCGAGTGCCGCGCCTCGACCTGGACCAGCTTGCCGCGCCGATCGGCGGTCAACTCCGCCCAGGCGCCAGCAAAGTGGACCGCACTGCGCCAGCGATCGAGGAAGGGCGCTCCGATGCTGAGAACGTAGTCTGCGCGCGCCATGTCATAGGCCGGCCGCCAGGCCTCACCGAACGCGAGCCGGGCGGCCTCCCGTTCGACCACCGCATCGGCCGCCTGCCAGTGAACCGGCGGCGGCGCACCGACGGCGGCAGCGAACCGACGCCACAAGCCCAGCAGCGGGCCTGAAGGCGCCCCCGAGACAACCGTCGTCGCGGCCGGCGCCGCCGCGATCGCTGACGCCGCGGCTTCCAGCGCCTCCTCCCAGGACACCGGCGCCAACTCGCCCGAAGCCGCCCGCCGCATCGGCGCCGTCACCCGGTCCGGGTGATACAGCTCCTGCAGCGCCGAGTGTCCGAGCGCGCAGACGCCGCCGCGGTTGACGAAGCCGTCCGGCAGGCCTTCGATCTTCTTCGCCAGCCGGTCGACCGTCCGAACCTCGACTTCGCAGCCCGCGCCGCACTGTCCGCAGATCGACCGTCGCCAGACCGAGGCGCCAGGCAGCGCCGTGGTGCGACGCGCCGGCGACTCGATGAGTTCCTGATCCCGCCGCCGGCACCCCTCGAGCACCGCCACGCCGGCCGCGGCGTAGACCTTGAAGAAGTCCCGCCGCCCGATCGTGACCCGGGGTTGGCCGGGCTGTCCGCCGCCAACGGCCTTCATGCCGCGGCCTCGCATCGCAAACCAGACCGGTCCGCAAGTGTCCGGCGGCCGGCGCTCTTCACCGACACAGCAGCAAGTCCGCGCCCATGTGGGAGATCAGCGCTCCCGTTGCGCCAAGAGGCGCTCCAACTTGGCGACCCGGGTCTCAGCCGCCTCGGCTCGGGACTCAGCCGCCTCGGCTCGATCCCGCTCGGCTCTTCGCGCCTCCTCCGTCGTCATCACGAACGCGCGGTTCGTGCGATCGAAGAAGCGTACGCCTTCGCAGCCCGAGAGACAGGCGACACCTAGCCCCAACGCGTCGCTCGAATAGCCGACCGTGACCTCGCCACTCGGCAACTCGTCCTTCTGCCAAGCGGGAATCGGCTCGTAGCGCTGACGGCCAGCCTTCGACTGCCGCAGCCGAAAACCCTGGAGCGGCGGGTCGATCCGGGGACCCCGCCGCCGGCCGCCGTCGTCCCGGTCCTCCTCGCCTTCAAAGACGAAGTACTCGCGCACCCCTATCCGTTCGTAGATCGCCTTCTTCTCGCCCAGATCGCGTCTTCGTGTGGACGGCGAGAGGATCTCCAGCACGAAACATGGGAGCGGCCCCTCGACCCAGACCCGGTAGTTCGTCCGTGGCCGCCCGGACACCCCGAGCGCCACGAACACGTCCGGCGCCACGACCCGTCGCAAGTCGTTCACGTCCCAGTAGACGTTCTGTTCGCTGCCTACGTAGCCTTCCAGCCCCCGGTCGAGCAGCCACCGCTCCAGCGCGTCTCTCGCGTCCTGACAGCGGAGGAGGTGAATCTTGGGTACGGGCACTGCCTCGTGGTCCTTGGGCGACCACAGGAAATCCCTCCCCTCCGGGGCTCTCCTGCGCGATGACGATCCGACCGCCAGCCCCTGACCCGCAGCCACGGCCTTCAGCGTTCTGCGACTGTCCATCGTCTCGTCACCACCGCCGGGAAGCCTACCATCCTGGCTCGTGCGATTCGGCGCCCTTGGAGCGTGACGAGAGGTACGTCACGACTTCGCTCGCCCGCAACTCGGTTGTGGCCGCCCCCTTCCGAACGAAGAACCGCGCGCGGCCCACATCCTTGACCCATACCGCGCTGCTAGAGCGGTCGCATTGCACAACGAGGATGCGGCGCCCCTGATGATCTTCGAACCTGAGACGAATCGCCGTCGTCGTCTGTGCCGACATCCCTCTTCCTTCCTCGCGTCACGGGGCGGTGCGTGCTGGCCCGATTTGTGCCGGATGGTAGAGCTTCTTCACCTTGAGAGGCAACGATTGCCCAGGAGTCGGCGTCGCTCGCACCGAGCTACTGGGCGTCCCTCCCAGAGCCGCCTCGGCAATGTACGGCGACGGCGCCGTGGGCTTTGCCTCAGCGTCCACCTTGTACCAGGACACAATCAGCTTCCGCTGCGCCCTAGTCATCGCCACATAGAACAGCCGCCGTTCCGCCTCCTTCTCCATGTCGGTTTCCGCCAGGCGCGACGGCCACACGCCAGCGTTGGCGTCGAGAATGACAACCGTATGGAACTGCTTTCCCTTGGCGCGCAGCGCAGTCGCAAGCTCGATTGGCTTATCGTGGAGTTGCGACCGGTCAGCCGCCAGCTCCTCGCCCTCATGCGTGGCCGCAGATTCCTTCGCGCGATCAAGTGTCCGCAAGAACGCGTGGAAGTCGCTGCCGAACCGTTTGGCGACCGCGCCCAGGTAGAAGAACGGGGGATCCTGGAAAAAGATGTCCGTTGCCCCACGGCCGAAGTCCTGATGCAGCGCCTCGAACCGGCTTCTGATGACCCGGATCGCCTCCTCGCCCGTCTTCGCCGCAAACATCGAGGAAAGAGCGCCTGCGTAGTCCGCATCCAGATCGAACCTGCGCTGCAGCGCGCGAACGGCCTCACAGGCCTCTGCGAAACCGCTCGGTTGAACCCGTCGCAGCTCTCGTTTGAACTGTTCGATCGTCCGCCGATCCCGGTCGCCAGGCCGAACCTGCCGACACACGTGTATGGTGTCCTCCACCACCTGCCGAGCCGTAATCTCCTCGGCGTCACACCGCGCACGGATCTCCAGGACACGTTTGAGCTTGTCGAATGCACTGCTCAGGAAGATCTTCAGATCGTCCGCAGCGTTGAACCGGATGTCTGCGTCTGCCAAGAGGATCTGGTAAGGAACGAGTTGGGCCTTCTTGCGAGACAGCAGCGCCATGCGATCACCTGTACTGCTGTCGCGCCGAAAGCGCTCGACCTCTTTCATCACGTCACGGACCGAAACGGCACTGTCCGGTGATTCCAGAGGTACGATCTCGGCGTTGCTCTTGCTATGTGCCTGCATCCGCTTCGGATGCCGGTTCCTGTTGTGCCGGATCAACCGGTCCGCAGCCGCCACCAAGTTGCGCGGACAGCGGTAGTTCCGCTCCAACACAAACGTCTTGAACTCGCGGCCGAACTCCCTCTCCGGTTCAAGCAGGTAGGTCGGCGCTCCGCCACGCCACTCATAGATCGCTTGATCGTCGTCGCCTACTATCGTCAGCGCGGCGCCACTCCGTTCTGCAATCGCCTTCACTAGCCTCAAGTCGAGGGGGCTGATGTCCTGGAACTCATCCACCAGCACGTGAGTCCAACGGTCGTCGGGAGGTGCGGCACAACGAAGGACCCTCTCCTCCAGCAGTAGGAGCGCTACGTACTTCTGGTCATCAAACGTGAAGCGCTGTTTTCTGTGCATCTCCCGGAACACGTCCTCAGCGAAGCCGAAGAACCGGTCGTAGAGCTCGCCGACGAGGCTCTCACCTCCCCCCCTCCCTGGCTCGGCGCCGTGTAGCCTTCGGTCCAACGCAGCACGGTCAGGATCAATCAGAATTCCCAGCTTCTGCAGAGCCTCGATGAGCTTTGTGACTTGTGGCCTCAGTCCAACAAGCTCAAGCTGGTGCCAGTGGCCCAGAAACTGCTTCTTGGTCCATTTCCGGTCGAGCCGAAAACCGAAGTTCTTCAAGTCGTCCACGCGGTCGAGAAGGCCGGCGACGACGCCGGGCCTTTGCTGCGCCTTCAGAGCGGCCGCTACCGGCGAGTGGGGCCGTGTGGAGTCGACGACCGTTCGAACCCACTCCGCCTTGTCTTTAGGCTGAGTGACCAGCAGAGGTGCGTCGTACTTCCTGCGGATTAGGGCCCATCCGTAGCGGTTCAGTGTCATTACCGAAACCGGCGCGGTGCCGAACTCCTCGCTGCTGAGGCGCATCTTCAACTCCGCCCGGGCAGCCCTAGTAAACGTGACGATCAGGAAGCGCGTGCTTTCCGCAGCACGCTCATGCACCTTCTGACAGCGCCACAACAGCGTCTCGGTCTTGCCGCTGCCCGCAGGCGCGAGGACACGGACATCGGCCGCCTCCGACCGAACGAACGCCTGCTGATACTCATCGAGCCTCTCGTAGTCGACGGTGTCCCTCATTGCGGTCGGACCCCTCGAGCTCTCCATCCGCCTCGAAGCGCGTATCTCAGGCTCTTCACCGGTGGCAGGCCAGGCAGTCATCGCTGGCCTCGTTGTCGCGGTGGCACTGGACGCACCACCCCATGTCGGCGACGTTGCGCACGGGCTCGGCAACCGTCATCGAGGCGACGTCGCCGTGGCAGGTCAGGCACTCGATGCCGGCGCGGGCGTGGGCGCGGTGGTTGAAGTGGACCATCGCCGTGTCCGGGATGACGTTCACCTTGGCCCACAGGATCGGCTCGCGGTTCTCGTTCGCGGCCATCACTTTCTGGACTTCGGGATGGTCGGGGATCTCCCGGCGGTGGCAGCCGGCGCAGGCCTGGACCGACGGCATGCCGGCGTGCACGCCCTCTTCGGCGCCGCGGTGGCAGCGGGTGCACTCGAGCCCCGCCTCGATGTGGACCTGGTGGTTGTAGGCGATCGGCTGTTCCGGCGTCGGCAGGTTCTGGGTGGGCCCGCAGGCGAGGGCCAGCACGGTGACCAAGGCGAGAAAGCCGGCGGCGCCGGTCGGCGCGCAAGGATCAGAACCTGGGAACGCGGGCGTCTCGCCCGCATCCGGCCTTGCGCCGGATTTGGCACTGCAGCTTCCGGTCCTCAAGTTCAGACTTCGCGAATCCGCTGGTAGGAGGGAACTTCCTGCAACCGTGTCCAGTAGCGCCGCACGTTGTCGCCGAAGTCGTCGATGCCGAGCGATGTCGCCAGGTGCAGCCCGTAGCCGACGCAGATGTCGGCGATCGTGAACCGGCCGCAGCACAGGAAATCACGCCCGTCCGAGGTCGCCTTCTCCACCAGCCGCAACCGGCCAAGGAACCACTTCCGGTAGTCCTCGGCGACCTGGGGAACCCGGCGCTCCTCGGGCTCGAGGCGCGTGTAGCGGAGGAACAGCGTCTGCGGGAAGGTCAGGGTGGCGTCGCTGAAGAACAGCCAGTTGAGGTAAGCACCGTACTCCGGGTCGTCCACGTCGACGGCGATCGGCGTCGGGCCGTAGCGGTCGACCAGGTACTTGGCCATGCCCGAGGACTCCGTCATGTGCACGTCGCCGTCGATCATGTACGGGACCGTACCCAGGACGTTGGTCCCCAGGTAGTCCTTCTTGAACACCCGCGGCGGGAAGGGCAGCACGTGCAGGTCGTAGTCGAGGCCCATCTCCTCCAACGTCCACACCGGACGGAGCGAGCGGGCGCCCTTGCAGTGGTAGAGCTGGATCGTCACGACGAATCTCCCGTGGCCTCCACTGCCGCGGCCCAACTCGGCTTCCGTTTCTCGCGGAAGGCGGCCATGCCCTCCGCCGCCTCCTCGCCCTGGAACATGCGACGGCTCCAGCCCTGGGTCAACTCGAACCCTTCGGCGAGCGAGATGTCCGGCACCGCCCGCACCAGCTTCTTGCACTCGACCACCGCGGTCGGACCGCCCAGGTTGATCGCGTCGATCTCCTCCTGGACCACCGACCACAGGTCGTCGCGCGGCGCCGCCTTGTGGGCCAGGCCGTACTCGACCGCCTGGCGGCCGCTGAAGCGGTCGCCGGTCAGGAACAGCCGCATGCCGTGGTGCGGCCCGAGTTTGCGCAGACAGACGACGGCGATGATCGCCGGGATCACGCCGATCCGCACCTCGCTGAAGCTGAACATCGCCTCCTCGGCGGTGATGACCAGGTCCGCTGCCGCCACCATGCCCAGGCCGCCGGCGAACGCATGGCCGTTCACCGCCGCGATCACCGGTTTCTCGCCCTCCCAGATCGCGGTGAGCAGATCGGGATAGGGGACGACCCGGTCCGACTCGCCTTCGCCGGGCTGTCGCTTCAGGTCGGCGCCCGAGCAGAAGCCCTTGCCGGCGCCGGTGATCACGATCGAGCGGACGTTGTCGTCGGCCTGAGCCGCGGCCAGGTGGTCGTAGACCTCCGTGATGAGGCCCGGCGACAGCGCGTTCCGCCGCTCGGGGCGGTTGAGCGTGATTCGGGCCGCCCCGGATCGGACCTCGTAGAGCGTGTAGTCGGTCCCCGGCTGGTTCGACATGCCTATCCTCCTCCCGTTCAAGCGCGCCGCGATTCGCGAATCATGAGGTCAAGGAACAGCACCAGCAAAATCCTCGACGGCACGGAGTGCGGCCTCCCGCATCGCTCCCTCCGTCTCAAGCTGCAGGAGCCATCCGAACGCAGCGTCGAAGTCGGTATGTCCGGCCTCCATGAGTGGGCCGTTCCGAGACTCAATCCAACGGCCGCCTTCCCGCTTGCCAGGACCGAAAACGGCGGCCGAGGGCTTGCCTTGTCGCGTGCCAACCCAAAGCCTCACCTCCCAACCATCGACAAGGGCAACACTACGCGTCCAGCCGTTACCGCTGCCTGCTGCGTCGAATCGCTGTCTGTAGCGGTCAACCTTCGGATCCACAGCACCAGCAGAATCGTCACTAGGAAACGTCCCCGCAGCCGCCGGTGCCGCGCCGCCACTGATAGCTCCCTCACGCTCTTCGTCCAGCACCGAAACGCTAGCGCCACTCCTATCGGGGAAGGCCCGAAGAGCGTTGATCGACCGCCGGGACTCTCTGTGTAGCGCTCCGCCGTCCTCGAGCTCCATAAGCCACGAGAAGGCCGCCTCTTCATTGAGGTGGGTACCCTCCATGAGTGGCCCACTTTCACTCTCGATCCAATCTCCTGCGCGGCGGCGCCGCCGGGGCGAAAAGACAACTGCTGCGGGCTCATTGCCGCGGTAACCAACCCACAAAGTGACTTGCCATTCGTCTAGTGTGACCCTGCGTGTCCAGCCGTTGCCGCTCCTGGCCGGTGAGAACCTGCTCCGATAGCTGGCCACATCGTCGTGCCGAGCCGTTCGACCGGCTTCACTCTCGCCATCCACGGGACCCGCCCGCTCCGCCGAACTCCGAACGACGGGTGGATCCTGAAAATCCACACCCGAAGAGCGAAAGACGAGCAATAGACTCAGAACGACCAGCCCACAGGACCCGCCGACCAAGACAACGCGCTTCCAAAGGTCCACGCGGTCACGGAGACTCTCGCGGCCGCCGCCAAAGTGATCTGCCACGTACGCCTGAAGGTCAGAGCCCCTCAACTCCCCCGTTGACGGTCCTTGCCGCACATAGAACACATCGCGTCGCTTCCTTCCGTCCTTCGCATAGACAGCCTGCGAACTGGCGTCAACGTCAATCCGAGCCACCGTCGCGCCACCTACGTCCCCGTAGCTAATCTCCAGCTTCGCCGCGACGTAAGCTCCCAGACGCTCACGCACCAGCCCCGTCAACCACAATCCCCAACCGTCAGTGCCTGACCGCTTCAGGTAGCGATAGTCGCGTTCGATTCCGATCGGCTCCCCTTTGTCGTCCACACCCACCAATACGGTACCGCCGTCCGCGTTCGAAAAACCGGCGATTGTCTTGATAAGCGCCCACTCGATCTCACCGTCCTTCCTTCTTGTATGCAAATTCTCCCGCCCGGTCGATTTGAACTCGACCGCGCGGCTCTCACCGGCACCAAGCAGCTCGTCGATTCCTCTCTTCATTCTCGTCGATTCCTCTCTTCATTCTCGAAGTGGCCCGGCAGCTACGCGGTTCACGACACACCGTCCTTGCAAGCCGCGTCCTCGTCGATCACGACGAGCAGTTCGCCGTTCCCCACCTGTTCGCCCTCGGCGACGCGGAACTCCGAGACCGTGCCTGCTTCCGGCGCCGTCACCCGGTGCTCCATCTTCATCGCCTCCAGCACCAGGAGGAGCTGTCCCGACTCGACACGGTCGCCGGTTTCGGCGTGGGTGGAGATCACCTTGCCGGGCATCGGCGCGGTCAGGCCGCCGGCGACCGCTTCGAGCCCAGCGACAGGGAAGCGCGGCAGTTCTCTCAGTTCGACATCGCCCTCCGGGCCGTGGACAAGCCAGCGGTCGCCGTCCTGCGTTACGGTCGCCCGCAGTCTGCGGCCGTCGATCACGAACTCGACGCCGTCGGTGGTGCGACGCCGGAGTTCGACCGTGTGCCGGCTCGGCTCGGCGTCTCCGCACGTGGCGTGGGTGTCGAACCGGCCGTCGCGCTGAATGCGGTACTCGATCCGCAGGGTGCCGCCGCCCGCGGTCGCGAACTCGACCCGTTCGTAGGGCATCACCGTGTTGCGCCAACCGCTCACGATCGTCGGGTGGATGCGCGCCACCTGCCTGCGGTCGTGCTGGGCTGCCATCGCCGCGGCGATTCCGGCCGACACCAGCTCTTCCGCGTCCGGGGAACGCTCCGTCTGCGGCGCCACACGATCGATGAAGTCCGTCGTCGTGTCGCCGGAAAGAAACTCGGGCGACCGCAGCGTCGCGACCAGGAAGTCCCGGTTGGTGCGAATGCCCTGGACCCTCGTCGTCTCCAGCACCCTGGCCAGGCGAAGTGCGGCCTCGCGCCGGCTCGGCGCGCCGACGATGATCTTCGCCAGCATCGGATCGAACTCGATGCCGACGTCGCTGCCGCTCTCGATGCCGGAGTCGAAGCGCGCGTTCATCGCCGTCGCTGGTTGCCAGAACTGAACCCGTCCGGTCTGGGGCAGGAAGTCGTTCGCCGGATCCTCGGCGTAGAGCCGGGCCTCGATCGCGTGGCCGCGGATCGCGAGGTCCTCCTGCCCGAACCCGAGCAGCTCGCCCTGCGCCACCCGGAGCTGCTCCCGCACCAGATCGAGGCCCGTGATCTCCTCGGTCACCGGATGCTCCACCTGCAACCGGGTGTTGACCTCGAGGAACCAGAAGTCGGTCGGGGCGGCGCCGTCCGCCGGCTGCTCCACCAGGAACTCCACCGTCCCGGCCGAGCTGTAGCCGATCGCACGGCCGGCAGCGACCGCGGCCGCGCCCATGCGGGCCCGCAGGTCGTCGCTGAGGACCGGCGACGGCGCCTCCTCGATGATCTTCTGGTGGCGGCGCTGGATCGAGCACTCGCGCTCGAAGCAGTGGACGAGATTGCCGTGCAGATCGCCCAGCAACTGGATCTCGACGTGCCGCGAGGACGCCAGCCAGCGCTCCAGGAAGACGGTGCCGTCACCGAACGCGGCCGCCGCCTCGCGGCGCGCGCCCTCGACCGCGGCCTCAAGTTCCTCCTCCGACTCGACGACCCGCATGCCGCGGCCGCCGCCGCCGGCCGCCGCCTTGACCAGGGCCGGGAAGCCGACCTCGGCCGCCGCCGCGGCGAGATCCGCGCCGTCGGCAAGCTCGACCGCCTCAAGCGTCGGCACATTCGCCTCCCGCATCAACCGCTTGGCCGAGAGCTTGTCGCCCATCGCGGCGATCGCCTCAGGCGACGGGCCGACCCAGACCAGGCCGGCTTCCGTGACCGCCCGGGCAAAGCCCGCGTTCTCGGACAGGAAGCCGTAGCCGGGATGGACCGCGTCGGCGCCGGTGCGCGCAGCCGCGGCCAGGACCTTCTCCATGTCCAGATAGGTCTCCGCCGACGACCGACCCTCGAGCGCAATTGCTTCATCCGCCTCGGCCACGAACGGGGCGTCGGCATCGCCGTCGGCGTAGACCGCCACCGTCGCGATCCCCATGTCGCGGGCCGAGCGGAAGATCCGCCGGGCGATCTCAGCCCGGTTGGCGACCAGGAGCCGGGTGATCACGCGGCCGTCACATCCTGAAGACGGCATAGCCCCTGGCGCCCTCGACCGCGCGGCTGTGGCAGGCGGACAGCGACAGCCCGAGCACGGTGCGGGTGTCGCGCGGGTCGATCATCCCGTCGTCGGAAACCCGGGACGTGGCGTACAGCCCCAGCGAGCGCTTCTCGGCCCAGTGAATGACGCCGGCCGCGCGCTTCCTGTCCGCCTCTTCGTCGAACTCGATGCCGCGCCGCTTCGCGGCCCTCCGGGTCACGATCGTCATCACGCCGGCCATCTGTTCCGGGCCCATGACCGCGATCTTGGCGGTCGGCCAGATGTAGGTGAAGCGGGTGCCGTAGGCGCGGCCGCTCATGCCGTAGTTGCCGGCGCCGTACGAAGCGCCGACGATCACCGACAGGTGGGGCACGGTCGAGTTCGCGACCGCGTTGATCATCTTCGAGCCGTTCTTCGTGATCCCGCCCTGCTCGTAGTCCGTGCCGACGATGTAGCCGGTGATGTTGTGCAGGAACAGCAGCGGCACGTCGATCTGGTTGCAGAGCTGGATGAACTGGGTCGCCTTCTCCGCCGACTCGGAGAACAGGGCGCCGTTGTTGCCCAGGATGCCCACCGGATAGCCGTGAATGGAGGACCAGCCGCAGACGATCGTCGGCCCGTAGAGAGGCTTGAACTCCTCGAACCGGGAGCCGTCGACGACTCGCCCGATCACCTCGCGGATGTCGAGCGGCGAGCGCAGATCGCGGGACACGAGGCCGAGCAGCTCCTCGGGATCGAGCACCGGATCGTCGGCGGGCCGGCTCGGTCCGGGACCCTCCTTGCGCCAGTTCAGGTGGGAGACCACATCGCGAAGCAGCCGGACGCCGTCCATCTCGTCCTGGGCCAGGTAGTCGCCGAGGCCCGAGATCCGGCAGTGCATGTCGGCGCCGCCGAGGCTCTCCGGCTCCGCGTCCTCGCCGGTCGCCATCTTGACCAGGGGCGGCCCGCCGAGCGAGACCATCGCCTGGTTCTTGACGAAGATGTTGTAATCGCTCATTCCCGGCTGGTAGGCCCCGCCCGCGGTCGAGGCGCCGAAGACGATCGAGACCGTCGGGATGCGCATCTTCGAGAGCTCGGAGATCTCGTAGAACAGGCGGCCGGACTCCGCGAAGTGGCCGACCGTCCGCTTCGTCTGGACCTCGGGGTCGGTGTCCGTGTTGCCGCGCAGGTCGGCGCCGGCGGACTCTACGAACTGGACGTACGGCAGCCGGTTGACCCGCGCGATCTCGAGGCCCCGCATCAGCTTCTTCGAGTTGAACTCGTTGAAGGCGCCGGCCCGCACCGACGGGTCGTGGCCCAGGATCACGCACTCTGTGCCCGAGATGACGCCGACACCGAGCACGAAGCCCGAACCGACCGTGTAGTAGGAGTTCCAGGCCGCGAGCGGCGAGATCTCGAGAAAGGGGCTGTCCCGGTCGAGGGCGTTGGCCACCCGTTCGCGCACCGGCAGCTTGCCGCGGCGCCGCAGGCGGTTCATCGCCTCCGGTCCGCCGCCGCCGGCTACCTGCTCGAGCAGGCCGTTGACCTGCTCGATCTGCTCCAGGATGTCGACGCGGTTCTTCTTGAACTGCTCCGACCTACTGTTGACGCTAGATCTCAGGACCGGCATTGGCTGGATCGCCTCGCTTTCCCCGTTCTAACGTCGACGTTGGATCTGAGAGCCTGCATACGCGAGCCGTTCCGCTAGCCGCGGAACGATAACGATAAGGGAAGTGCGTGGAGGGCGGCGATCATGTCAGATCTCAGGCCGCGTCATCGCCGCCAAACTGCTCGCAGGCTCGCTGTTTGGCCCCAGCCCCCACCTCTCTGGGAGGCTACGCGCCAAGCCTCGCTCCGCTGCGTTCCTGGCGCGCTGCCTCCCAGAGGCCCTTCCGCCACTGCTCCAGGAGCACGAACTTCTGGATCTTCCCGGACGGCGTGAGCGGGAAGTCGTCGACCCGGTACCAGACCTTCGGCGTCTTCTGCGGCGACAGGTGCTCGCGGCAGTAGGTGTGGAGCTCGGCGTCGCTGGCAGGGTTCGCGGAGTCCGCGTCGCGGACGAAGGCGCCCACGATCTCACCCCAGCGCTCGTCCGGCAGCCCGACCACGGCCACGTCGGAAACCTGGGGGTGTTCGAACAACAGCTCCTCGATCTCGCGCGGATAGATGTTCTCGCCGCCGCGAATGATCATGTCCCTGAGACGGCCGGTGATCGTCGTGTAGCCGCGGTCGTCCATCGTCACCAGGTCGCCGGTGTGCAGCCAACCGTCCTCGTCGATCGTCTCACGGGTTTTGTCGGGCATCTCGAAGTAGCCGAGCATCACCAGATACCCGCGCGTGCAGAGCTCGCCCGCCTCGCCGATCGGCAGCGTGGCCCCGGTCTCCGGATCGACGACCTTGAGCTCCGTCTGCGGCAGCACCGGCCCGAGTGTGGTCGCCTTGTCCACCTCGCTGTCGTCGGGCTTCATCAGGGTCACCCCGGGGGACGCCTCCGTCTGGCCGTAGATGATCGAGAACTGCACGCCGAGCGTCTTCTCGATCCGCCGCACCAGGTCGGCCGGCACCGTCGCGCCGCCGGAGCAGACGGTGTGGACCGTCGACAGGTCGCGGCTCGCGAAGTCCGGGTGCTCCATCATCGCGATCAGCATCGTCGGCACGCCGAGCAGGTGGGTAGCCCCCATTTCCTCCGCCAGCGCCAGCATCAGTCCCGGGTCGAACTGGACCAGGTTGACCAGGGTCGCTCCCTGCTGGATGGGTCCGAGGACGCCCAGCACGCAGCCGCCGGTGTGAAACAGCGGCATCGGGTTGATGTAGACGCCCCCCGGCTCGACGCCCAGACGCGCGGCGACGAAGCGGGCGTTGTTCGTGATCCCGCGGTGATGGAGGTACGCCCCCTTGGGAAAGCCCGTTGTGCCCGATGTGTACTGGATCTGCACCGGGTCGTCCGGGCTCACGTCGGGCAGGACGACATCGTCGGGGGCGGAGGCTGTGAACTCCTCGAAGTCGTCGAAGGGGATGAGCTCGCGCAACTCCGGCAGGCCATCCGCAACCTGCCTGAGCGACTCCTCCATCGGGTTGCCGCGGAACGACCGCAGGTAGAAGATGCCCGAAGACCGCGACTGCCGCAGCACGTACTCGAGTTCCTTCGGCTGATAGGCCGGGTTGACGGTCACGAGCACGACCCCGGCCAGACCTGCGCCGTACTCGAGCAGCACCCACTCCGGGATGTTCGGCGCCCAGACGGCTATCCGGTCGCCCTTCGCGAAGCGCGCCGCCAGGGCCCGCGCCACCCGCTCGGCATCGGCCAGCAGCTCCGCGTAGGTCCAGGAGCGCCGCTCGCCCGGCACGCCTTCGATCAGCGCAACCTGGTCCGGCGCCCTGGCTGCGGCCTCGCGGAGGATTCCCCCGACCGTCGTCTCGAGGACGGGTGAACTGGTGTCTGCGGGAACGTAGCTCTCGGTCAGCGGCATCGCTTGTCTCCCATGGAATCTGAAGCGGGAATCGTAGCCGCTCGCGGACCCGCTACGATGCGCCGCACGGGAACGCCTAGTCTGACTAGTCAGATATAGTCGGTCCATGACTACCACCTACTCGACCTACGAGGCGAAGGCACGCTTCTCGGAAGTTCTCCGGCATGTCCGCCAGGGGAAGACGATAACAATCTCCTACCGAGGGAAGCCGGCGGCCGAGATTCGCCCGATCAAGCCGAAGAAGCAGACGCTCGAAGAGCGCCTGGACGAAATGGAGCGTCGCGGGATTCTGACCCGAGCGAAGGATCCCAAGCAGCCCATCAAGCCGGTCGCGCACGTTCCCGGCGCCTTGGAACGCTTCCTGGCAGACCGCAATCGATGACGCTCGCCTACGTCGATACGTCGGCAATCCTCCGAGTCGCCTTCGGCGAAGAGGGCGGAATCGACGTGGAACGCCGCTTGGCCCGCTTCAGGAGCTTGATTTCGTCGAACCTGTTGGAGGCTGAGGTCCGAAGCACCTTCGCCCGCGAGCAGATTCCCTTTCCCCGTGAACTGCTAAACCGGATGGACTGGTTGCACCCTGGCCGTCCGTTGACACCAGAAATCGAGTCGGTACTCGCCGCCGGCTACTTGCGGGGCGCGGATCTCTGGCATGTGGCAACCGCACTTCACCTCCCCCATGAACCCGCGGAGGTCACGTTCGTCACGCAGGACAGGCGGCAGCGGAACGTCGCCGAGGCGCTCGGCTTTAGCGTCTGAGGTAAGCGCCGCAGGGCTTGCTACCCTTCGCGCCCATGACGGAACAAGTCGCCGAGAAGATCCTCGACTCCCTCTACCGGGTCGTCGTACCGCTGCCGAACAACCCGCTCAAGGAAGTGAACTGCTACGTCCTGGCCGAGGACGACCGCTTCCTCGTCATCGACACCGGCATGAACCGGCCCGAGTGCCGAGAGGTCCTGACCGCCGGGCTCGACGAGATCGGCGTCGACCTGGAGAAGACCGACTTTCTCGCCACGCACCTGCACGCCGACCACCACGGCCTGATCCCGGACCTGCTCCGGCCGGGCCGCACCGCGTCGATGGGCGCGATCGACGCCGCGTCAATGGGCCGGGCCCATAGCGGCTGGTCGGTCAAGAGCCCGATGGGCGTGTACCTGAAGCGCAGCGGCTTCCCGCCCGACGAACTGGCGGAGTCCTTCCGGCGCCATCCCGGCGCCCGCTTCAGCGGCCAGATGATCGAGTACGCGCCGCTCCACGAAGGCGACGTGATCGAGATCGCCGGCTACCGCCTGGAAGTCATCGACACGCCGGGCCATACCTTCGGCCACATCTCGCTCTACGACCGGGCCAAGCGCCTGTTCATCGCCGGCGACCACATCCTCGGCGACATCACGCCCAACATCCAGGCCTGGGCCGATGACCACGACCCGCTGGGGCTCTACCTGGACAGCATCGCCAAGGTCGAGGTCCTCGACGTCGACCTCTGCCTGCCCGGCCACCGCAGCCTGATCCACGACTTCCAGGGCCGCTGCCGCGAACTGCGGGAGCACCACGAGGAACGCGGCCAGGAAGTCGTCGACATCCTGCGCGAGAACGGCGGACGCAACGCCTACCAGACGGCGGCGCTCATGACCTGGGACATCCGCGCCAAGTCCTGGGACGACTTCCCGATCATGCAGCGCTGGTTCGCCACCGGCGAAGCGATCGCGCACCTGCGATGGCTGGAGGATCTGGGCGAGCTGCAGCGGGAAGACGCCGGCGGGCGGATTCTGTACAGCGCTTGACGGACCAGCCCGCACGAAACGGACGGCAACCTCGCGAAGTCCGACTCGAGCAACATGAGGAGTGGACCACAGCCAGCCCGGCCCTGCGTCACTCGCCCATCCCGGCAAGAGCCTCGTCTACGTAACGAACGTCGAACTCCTCCGGATCGAAGTCCTCGCCCATCCACTCCCTCACGTCCTCATGCTCGGGGTGATCCGGGTCCTTCAGGATCTCCAACTGTCCGTAGTACCCCCAGACCCCTCCGGAGTCTTCCGGAGGACAACGTCGTTTGCCACCAGTGCATGCCGGGAGACGGATTGACGGGTCGTACGAGAGGATCTTCTGCAGCGTGACCCGGTGCGCCCACCCGTCGCCGAAGTCGTACTCGTAGGTGAGCCAGTCCTTCTCGTGTTTGAGGAGTTGGCTGACGCCAAACTCCCTCTCATCGAGGGTCGCCGGCATGCCGGGCAACACCCAATCGTCATCCCAGGGGTTCGGAACGGCATAGGTCTGCCTGCCCTTGACGAACATGTGGAGGTGTCCGTCGAGCCAGCCCATGGCCACCTGGATGACGTCGTGCAGGCGGTCAAGCGGCTGTGAAGGCGGCACGAGAACGCGCCGCCAGATGGGCGGCTTCGTGCCCCTCAAGTCGATTCTGAGCTGGTAGGTGAAGCGATCCGGCATCTGGCAGGAACTCCTGTCTGACTTTGGAACAGTTGAAGCGACTCCGGGCTGCCGGGCCGCGACTAGGCTCAAGAGTGCAGACAGTACAATCTCGGCTCACCTGACGCCAGATAGAGTCGACCGGCTGACCCTTGACCTCGGCCAACTACACGACAATGTCCATCGCCATCGTCGTTTTCGTGCGGTAGGCGACGGCCCGCGGTCGGTCGCACCTACCCGCTACGAACGGGAACCACTTCGAGTTCGGGCGGCACGGGACGCGGTGAAGAAAGGGGCGCCTCTGGAGACCCGAGGCCGGACTTCCGGCGGCATTGGAGCAGCGTCGCGCTCTACAGGCCGCGCTTCAGTCTGAGAGTCGCGGGTCGAACTGTCGCACGACCGGTTCCTGGAGCGCGGGTGAGTCTTCCCGCCAGCCCAACCTCACGGTGCGCTTCGCCAGCTTCGGCGCAGCGTAGACGTACCGCTGATCGTAGGCTCGATAGATCGCGTCCATGAATCCCTCAATGCGAAGCGGGCTTGAAGCCAAGGGCCAGGCGGCCGATACCGCCCGACTCTCGGGATCAATCATCGCCAGGGCCAGCGCCTCGTACCGGGAGATGTCGTTCCGGACCCCGTCGCGCCCCGTAAGGCCCCGAAGAACGTCGTGATACCGAACGATCGATTCGACCACTTCGCCATCTCCGCGGACGGCGATGTCGTTGGCCGCCACGTTGCCCGCATCGTCGGCCTTCAGGAAGTGCGCCGCCTCGGGTGCGAGGGGCCCTTCCCGGTTGGCGCGAATCACGTGCAGGAATCCGTAGACGAGGTTCGGGTAAGAGATGTGCAGGTTCGTGCAGTCACCGACCGCCTCTTCCATGCGGTTCGTCAGGTTGCGGAAGGCGTTGAGCGTGCCCTTGATCGACACAGCCACGCAGGGGCCGATGCCTGGTTTGCTGACGACGACATCAACGTCCTTCGTCTTCAGACCTCCCAGCACCGTCAACTCGCCCCCTGCCGCGCTGTCTGGGGCGTGAATCAACACGTTGCCGCCACGCGAGCGACGCACGGAGAAAGGGGGTCGCGGGACGATGTCGTCGGGGTGAAAGCCCCCTTCTACAACGAGACGAGAGGCAACGTACCAGTGCAGGGGCTTGATGTGGGCTTGGCTCTGGGACTTCTGCCGTAGGGAGACGAAGGCATCCAGAGCATCGGTGAGACCGATCCACTGGCAGGGCTCGGGCTTCCTAGCCACGATGCCGCCACCGGCGCAGAATGTCGACGCCTTCCTGGAGGTCGCGTTCAGTGCCGGGCGACAAATCGCCATTCAGAGAAACCAGCACCTGCAGCGCTTCCCGTGGTTCGAGCTTCAACACCCCGCCACCGAGCGGGTGGCCCTCGATTTCGCAACTGAGACTCGTCAACGTCGTTCTCCAGCGTCGGCGCAGCCGAGAAGCATCAACACCCGTGGCGTTCAGTCGAACGGCATGGACGGCGTTGGTGCAGGTACAGCGTGCCCGGTTCTCGACCAAGGAAGGCCCTTCCCCACTCATGTAGGAGAGAAAGAGGTCGGGAACGAGAACATGGGGTACGGCGTACCAAGGGGTTCGAACGCGGCACTTGTAGCGTTGCCGCGCGTCTTGTCCGCGAGGCGAATCCAGGTACCGCTGGACAGCGGCCGGCAGAGGCGTCTGGGGAGCGAGCGCAAGAAGAAAGTTCGGCTGGTCGCCGGATCGCCAACCAGCCACCGTCTCAGCCGAAATCGCCTCACCCTGCAGCTCCCGACCGCTGCGCACCGTGGGACGGAGTAGTTCCCACGGGATCTCCAACTCCTCCGCTTCCGACGGGCGCATGTGGAAGAAGTTGTTGGCGCCCGAGACGTAGCCAATCCCGACTCTGGCCACGTTGCCGAGCGTCGTCGTCTGTTCCGAGTCTCGGAAGTTCTCGTAGACGGATCGAATCCGGGCCGGCAAAAGCATCGGCCGGAGCCGAGAACCCCAGCGCCGCCACTCCCGGACGGACACCCGAGTATCAGCGATCGGCGGTTCCGACCGAAACACGAACCGTTCGTGGAGCGCCAGGTCGAAATGGTCCGTTCTCCCGCCAAAGCCGTCGGCGTAGAGCAGCCAGACATCCTCCGACAGCTCTGTAAACAGCTTCTGGCGGACCGCCACCAACCGCACCTCGCTGAAGTGGCGAGCCAACCAGTCGAGGAGCGGCGCCGCATACGGGGCATGCCCTATCTCTGCGGGGACAACGAAGGCCATCCGACCGCCCTGCCGAAGCAGAGACGCCGTCACGATCAGGTACGGGACCCAGGACGAACACAGACCCGACAACTTGGCCCCCAACGAGGCGCAGAGTTTGAGCGCTTGGCGGCGCGTCTCGCCATTGAACCGCTGGAAGCGGATGAACGGCGGATTCCCGGCCGCGCAATCGAACCGCTCCGAGGTTGCGGCTGCCCAGTCGAAGAAGTCCGCGCATTCGACGGTTCCACGCGGTGCAGCCTCTGCCGCACTCGAAACTGCCGAGGCATCGCAGTCGACGCCGGTGCTGCGGGGATGCAGGGCGAGGAACCGACCGTCGCCGCAGGACGGGTCCAGCATGTGCTCTTCCGGGCTCCGCACCGCCCAACGAACCAGAGCCGCCGCCGTCTCAGGTGGCGTGTAGTACGCCCCCCGGGCCTTCTGTTCGGTTACCTGATGCTGGAGCGGCTCCATCTCACAACGGCGCGGGCAATGGCGCCTCGCGCGAGCCGAGAATACATGGCCGGGGCCCCCTTCACCGCCCAGGACCCCGACTCAAGCCAGCGGCGCGATCTTCCCGGGATCCTCCAACCGCTGCCCCCGCTGCCAGGCGCCCCCCAACTCGTTCCGGCGCAGGGACGCCCACTCGACTACCAGGCCGAGCGCTCTCGGGGGAAGCCGGCCCTTGAGCACCGTCAGCCTCTCGATGCCGATCAGCGCCAAGGCGCCGCCGTACGTGACGTGGAAGTGGGCTGGGGAAGTGTCCCCCGACTCCATCTCGATGACGATCCCGTAGAACCGGCTGACTTCACGCATCCGCGGCTCGGTTCCTCAGGCTGGGAAGCTGATCGGCCAAGTCCCTAGGCTAGCAGCCCGCAGCGTCTTTTCCGTTGCTGCTTCCCCAACGCGCCTTGTCACTCGCCTCCAGCGTGAGACCGGCCGTCGTCGTGACCTTCGTGCGCGCCGGGATGTCCTGCGTCACGACGCAGTTCACGCCGATGAAGACGTTGTCACCGACCTCGATCCTGCCGATCAGCCGGCTGCCGGCGCCGACGAAGATGTTGTCGCCAAGGGTCGGCATCTGGTCCAGCCGCTTGCCAGTCGGGGCGCCGATCGTGACCTGGTGGAGCAACGTCCCGTTCCTGCCGATGCGCACACCGTTGCCGATCACCAGGCCGATGCCATGGCTGATGAACAGTCCCGGCCCGATCCGGGCCGCGGGTGCGATGTCGACGCTGGTCAGGAACAGCGACAGCCGCGCGAAGAACGGCCCCAGCACCGGGATCCGCCGGCTCTTGAACCAGTGGGCGATCCGGTAGAGGACGACGGCCTGGAACCCGTTCTCGAACAGCAGCGACTCGAGCACGTACCAGGGGAACGGCTTGGTCTTGATCTCCCGCAGCCGGCGCGTGTCCGCGCGCAGGTTCTTCAGCATGCCGAGGCGCCCTCGCCCAGGCGCGGCGGCGGCGCCATCGGCGCCCTGAGGCCATCGATCACGCCGCGCAGCTTGGCGATCACGGCGCCCTGGTTACCCCGGGCGAGTTCTCGGAAGAACGCAAGGAACAGCCCCGCGGACAGGAAGGCCGCGAAGGAACACCACTGGAGCGGACCGCCGTAGCGCCGCACGAACAGAGCGGCGCTGCGGCCGTTGAAGAACGTCCGCGAAGCGCGATAGCCGCCGACCGTGCGCGCCACCATGTGGTAGAGCACGGCCCGGTGCGCGTAGTAGCAGCGGTAGCCGCGCGCCTTCATCCGCATGCACCAGTCGGCGTCGTCAAGGGCCAGGTGGAACAGCGGGTCCCAGAGACCGATCTCCTCGACGACCTTGCGGCGCACGAGCATGGCGCAGCCGTTCACGTACGGCACCTCCTCGTCGCGATCGTACTGCCCGCGGTCGACCTGGCCTTCCCCGCGCTCCCGCGTCATCGACTCGCGGAACCGAATGCGGCCGCCGGCCGACCACAGCCGATCGCGTTCCCCGTGGTAGAGGATCTTCGGCCCCACGCAGCCGATCTCCGAATCGGCCTCGGCCACCGCGACGAGTTCGCTCAGGAAGTCCGGCTCGACCTCGATGTCGTTGTTCAGCAGCAGCAGGTAGTCGACGCCGCGGCTGACCGCGAGTTCGATCCCCTGGTTCATGCCGAAGACGACGCCCTGGTTCTCCTCGACCCGGATCTGCGTGACGTTCGGATGAGCGGCCGCGACCGCCTCGCTCGAGCCGTCGCTCGAACCGTTGTCGACGTGGATCAGTTCGCAGGCGGGATAGGTCATCGCCTCCAGGCTGCGCAGCGCCTGCAGCGTGATGTCGCGCCCGTTGTAGTTCAGAACGATGGCGGCGACGCGCGGTACTCCCTCTCCAACCACGCGAGCAGCGTAACGCAGGCACGGCGCTCGGTAACATTCGCCCCATGACGCTCCAGTCGGGAAGCCCGGATCGCCCAGGCGTTCGGCTTCTCCTCCTCGCCGCCGCACTCGTCCTGGCCGGCGCCGCCGCGCCCGCGGCGGCACAGTCGCCTTCGAAAGCACCGCCGAAGACCGCCCATGCCCCGTCTTGGCCGGGCTTCCGGGGTCCCGACGGCATCCCCGTCTCGGACAACGATCGACTGCCGCTCCACTGGTCGACGACCGAGAACGTCGAATGGAGCGTCAACGTGCCCGGTTCCGGCTGGTCTTCGCCGATCGTGGCGGACGGCAAGGTCTTTCTGACGACTTCCGCCGCATCAACGGAGATCACGAAGCAGCCGGAGTTCGGCACCGAGTACAGCAACGAGTTCATGCGCGAGCTCCGGGAGCAGGGCGTGCCCTGGGAGGAGATCCTCAAGCAACACAACGAGCGCTTCATCGAGTTCCCCGACGAGGTCGATCTCGACTACCTGTTGATCGCCTACTCGCTTGAAGACGGCGCCGAAGTCTGGCGGCGGACGTTCTTCGCCGGACCGCCGCCGGGAGGCCGGCACTCGAAGAACACCTTCGCCTCGGAGACACCGGTGACCGACGGCGAGACGATCTTCGTTTACATCACCGGCCTCGGCCTGTGGGCCTACACGCTTGACGGCGAACTGCGCTGGGAACGTCGTCTGGATCCCTTCCAGATCTACATGGACTTCGGCACCGGCGGCTCGCCCGCCCTCACGGACGACCTGGTCGTGGTGTTGAACGACAACCAGGAACACCAGTTCCTCGCCGCCTTCTCGAAGCAGGACGGACGGGAGGTATGGCGCGCCGCCCGCGACATCGGCCCCCCCCACGACACCAGCCGCACCTGGAGAACCTCCTGGAGCACGCCCTTCGTCTGGAGTCACGACGACCGCACCGAGATCGTGGCGCTCGGTCCCTATACGGCGATCAGCTACGACACGTTCGGACGCGAGCTGTGGCGGCTGTCCGGACACTCCCTGCTGCCGGTTCCGACGCCCTTCGCCTACGACGGTCTCCTCTATGTGACGTCAGGCGTTCACGGCGACGCGAACCGCCCGATCACCGCGGTCCGCCCGGGCGGCGCCGGCGACCTCACCCCGGACGAGGACGCGATCAGCAACGACTTCGTGGCCTGGAACGACAACCGCGCCGGCACCTACATCCCGACCCCGGTCCCCTACAAGGGCGCCCTGTGGGTGGTCTACGACCGGGGCATCTTCGCCCGCTACGACGCGGCGACCGGCGAGCGCATCTTCCAGGCGCGGATCAAGGACTCGAACGGCCACTTCACCACGTCGCCCTGGGCCTACCGCGACCGCATCTTCGCCACCGACGAGGCCGGCACGACCTTCGTGTTCGGCGCCGGCAACCAGTTCGAGCAGCACCACGCGAATGACCTCGACGAGATGACACTGGCGTCGCCCGCGCTGGCCGGCGACCGGCTGGTGATGAGGACGCGGACGAAGCTGTACAGCTTCCGGGAACCGTGATCCAGGGCAGCAGCGACTCTAGGACCAGATTCGGCCCTGCCAGCCGCGCGCTCCGTCGAGCGCATCGAATTCGGCGTCCTTGGAGACCAGCGGATAGCGGAGTTCGATGGCGGTCGCGGCGATGAGGCGGTCGAACGGATCCCGATGCGGCCAATCGAGGATGCCGGCCCGCGCAGCGATCGCGCGGGTGAAGGGAGCGGACAGGGTCTGCCGCTCCGCCACGAGGGCGTCGATGTGCGGCGCAATCTCCGGCCACTTGCCCAGCCGGGCCTTCTGGGTCACTTCGTAGATGCTGATCGGACTGACGTGGACGGAGTCCGCCTCGAGGATCGCCGCCTTGACGTCATCGCCGAGACGCTTCGAGTCGAGGAGGCTCCATATCCACGCATGCGTGTCGAGCAGGACGGCGCTCAAGACTCGCACTCCCACTGGGCCAGTTCGTCCTCGTCCATCGGCTCGTCGAAGTCGGGTACGGCGCCGACCAGATGGGCCAGCGCGTCAAAGCGGAAGCCGGCGGGCGATACGGGCACCAGCCTGACCGCCGGCTTGCCCTTGCGCGCAATGACCACGTCGTCGCCGGCCTCCGCGGCGCTGATCAGCTTCGAGAGTTGGGACTTCGCATCGTGGACGTTTACCAGCATGTTCCGGACCTCATCTAGCGCGGCAGTTTCGTCGCCGCTTCGCGGCGCGGTTCCTCTCGGAAGCCGGCGGGGGCGCCGACGCACCCAGTTCCTGCCGCGCAGCCTCCTAGCTAGACTAGCTAAGATATCCGGGACGCCAGAGCGCGTCAACGGGCCGCCTACACGATCCGCACTTCCGGCACCGGCAGGATGAACTTCCCGCCGCGGCGGCGGAACTCGGCCTGCTGCGCCAGGATCTCGTCCTCGAAGTTCCAGGCCAGGAGCAGCACGTGGTCCAGCGCGGGGTCCTCCAGCAGCGCCTCGGGCGCGACGATCGGGATGTGCGAGCCGGGGGTGTAGCGACCCTGCTTGAGCGGGCTGCGGTCGGCGATGAAGTCGAGCAGGTCGGGGCCGACACCAAGGAACTCGAGCAGCGTGCTGCCCTTGGCGGGCGCGCCGTAGCCTGCCAGCCGCCGGCCGTCCGCCTTGAGGCTGCGAAGACAGTCCACGACTTCCGTCTTCAAGCGGTCGACTCGCCCGGCAAACGCGCTCCAGGTCTCGAACCGGTCGATGCCCAACTCCCGTTCGCCGGCCAGGATCTCGGCGACGCTGCCGTCCACCTCACCTTCGCCGCGGCGCATCACGGTGACCCGAAGCTGACCGTGGTGGATCGGCAGGCGCTCTGCCCGCACCACCTCCATGCCGTGATCCTCAAAGAGACGCATCATCGGCCCCAGCGCCCAGTAGGAGACGTGCTCGTGGTACACGGTGTCGAACGCGAGCTGGTCGAGCAGATCGACTAGGTAGTGCGCCTCCAGCACGAAGGCGCCGCCCGGCGCCAGGGCGGTGTCCAGGCCGGCGACGAAACCGGCGAGATCGGGAATGTGCGGGAAGGTGTTGGTCGCGGTGATCAGCTTGGCGCGGCCCCACCGCGCGGCGATCTCGACCGCGGAGTCCGCACCGAAGAAGCCCTGGTAGCGCTCGATGCCGGTGCCGCGGCTGAACTCGGCCAGGTTCTCCGCCGGGTCGACGCCCAGGGTCGACGCGCCCCGGTCGCGGAAGCAGCACAGCAGGGAGGCGTCGTTGCAGCCGATGTCGATCACGAGGCCGCCGTTCGCGAGGCCGTGGCGAGCGGTGAGGGTCGCCGCCAGGTCGTCGAAATGGGCGCGCAGGGTGTCCGAGGCGGAGGACACGTAGAGGTAGTCCGTGAACATCGCGGCCGGCGGTACAGACTCGGTGAGCTGGACGTGGCCGCAGCCGCGGCAGAAGCCCACGCGCAGGGGGAAGCGCGGTTCGGGCTGGTTCAGGTCGTCGGCGGTCGGGAACTTGTTGGCGAGCGCGGTGCTGCCGAGGTCGAGGAACTCCTCGACGGTCGGTTGGTCGCAGACGAGGCAGTTCACGGTTGAGGGGCTAACCACGAGACGGATCCGGAATGCCGGCCAGAAGGCCGGCGCACCCAGTGGGCGGGCGAGACGCCCGCGTGCCATCCGCGCGCCCGATGACGGACGCACGGAGCGGTTCGCGGGTGGCGCGGATCGCGCCACCCGGGTTCCCAGGGTGTCTAGCCATGGTGGAACGGCGCCACGAGCTGCGAACCGTGGGATTCGTGACCGACCGGCAGCTCGAACAGGTCGCCCAGCGCCTCACGAACGGCCACCTGACGATCCGGCGGCACAACGAAGAGCAGGAACCCGCCGCCACCGGCGCCGCAGAGCTTGCCGCCCAGAGCGCCGGCCGCGATGGCCGCGTCGTACCAACTGTCGATCAAGGGCGTCGTGATCGACCCTGCAAGCTCTCGCTTCATCCGCCAGCCCTGATCGAGCAACCGACCGATCCCCTCGATGTCGATCTCGCCGGCGCCCAGGGCCCGGTGCAGATCGCGCGCCTGATCGCGCATGCGGCACAGAGAGTCGAGGTTCAGATCCGTGCGGTCGTCCTGCTCGGACAGCACCGCGCTCGCGTCGCGCTGGTGTCCGGTCCAGAACATGAGCACCGACTGGAACAGCTCCCGCAACCGCTCGCCCGGGATGCGCAGGTGCTCGACGGTGACCCCGCCGTCCGGCTTGAACGAGAGCAGGTTGAGCCCGCCGTAGGCCGCGGCGTACTGGTCCTGCTTGCCGATCCGGGCGCCCAGCACGTCGATCTCGATGTGGCAGGCCTCCTCCGCCAACTGACCCGCCGAGGCGCGCTCGCCCTTGTAGGAGTGGAGCGCGTTGAGCAGACCGACCGCGAAGGCGCTCGAGCCGCCGAGCCCGGTCGACGCCGGCACGTCGCCGACGGTCGAGATGTAGACCGGGGGATCGACGCCCACGAACCGCAGGCACTCGCGGGCGATGTTGTTCTCCAGCTCACTGATCCGCTCGACCTGCTCGCTGCGCGAGTAGTTGACGCGAACCGGCTCGAAGAACAGCTCGCTGTGACGCTTGACCGTGACGTACACGTAGCGGTCGATCGTGGTCGACAGCACGGCGCCGCCCTCGCGCCGGTAGAAGGCCGGCAGGTCGGTGCCGCCGCCCACCAGAGACACCCGCAGCGGCGTGCGGGTCACGATCAGCCTTGATCGGTCCACGTTTGCGTCGGTTCCAGCCGCCTCAGCCGTGCTGGAGCGCCCAGTCGTAGGGGATCCGGTCGGTGAACGGATCGAGTCGCTCCATCTCGTCGGGGTCGTGCGGCTCGGTGGCGGCGTTCGCCATGATCACCTGGCCCTGGCCGTAGGCCTTGTAGCCATTGGCGATCCCCGGCGGGATCTGGACCAGGACGTAGTTGTCCTCGCCGAAGAAGACCTCCTGCAGTTCGCCCTGGGTCGGCGAGTCCTCGCGCAGGTCGTACATCACGAGCTTGGCGCGGCCGGTGACCACGGCGTTGTTCACGGTCATCGACCGGTGGATGTGCCAGGCCTTGATCGTCCCCGGCCAGGCGGTCGAGAAGTAGATCTCGCCGAAGCCGAGGAAGTGCTCGTCCGTGGCCTTCAGCATGTGCATGATCTTGCCCCGCTCGTCGACGATCTGACGAAGCGGAACCACCTTGACGCCGTGGATCATCCCTTCCCCTCCCGTTGTCTCTCCCCATCGCCGGCGCCGGCATCCCAGCGCAGCGAGCCATCCAGTCGGCCCGATTCGAGCAGGCGGTTGAGCCAGCGCAGACGGACGAAGCGCGCGTCGCCGTAGAGCGCCCCATCGAGGCCGATGCGGCGGTAGTCCTCGATCAACTGTCTCGCGCCGGTCACCGCTTCCCAACGGAACTCGAAGTCCGGGAAGGCGCGGGCGAACTTCTCGAACGACGCGCGGTAGGTGCGCCGGTCGGCGCCGGATTCGCCGCGGACCTCGAGTTCGCAGCCGGGCACGAGGTCGGCCGCGATCTCGGCCAGCTCGATCACCCGGTGATTCAGGTGATCCGCGCCGGTGTTGAAGGCCTCGTTGTGGACCACCGAGAGCGGCGCCTCGAGCACCCGGCAGAAGGCCGCCGCCACGTCCTGCACGTGAACCACCGGCCGCCACGGCTTGCCGTCGCCGTACACGACGACGCGCTTGTTGGCGAAGGCGGCGCCGGTCAGATCGTTCAGCACCGTGTCGAAGCGCATCCGCGGCGACAGTCCGTAGACGGTGCCGTTGCGCAGGAACGTGGGCGAGAAACCGTCGCTCGCCAACTCGCGGATCGCCAGTTCGCTCTCGACCTTGGAACGCGCGTACAGGGTGCGCGGGTCGAGAGGCGAGGTCTCGTCTACCGTTTCCACGCTCGACTGGCCATACATGATGCAGGACGACGAGAACAGGAAGCGGCGCACATCGGCCTCCCGCGCCAGCTCTGCCAGGCGCACCGACGACCGGTGGTTGATCTCCTCCGTCCAGGTCTCGTCCAGGTTGCCGATCGGGTCGTTGGACAGCGCCGCGAGGTGGATCACGGCGTAGAAGGCGCGCAGGTCCGCCGGCGCCAGATCCCGGATGTCCTTGTCGATCGATGGAATCGGCAGAGGATCGGCGGTGATCGTGCAGTCGTCGAAGTAGCCGGTATCGAGCCCCACGACGTCGTAGCCGCGCTCGACGAGAAGCGGCGCCATGACCGAGCCGAGGTAGCCGCGGTGACCGGTCACCAGGACCGGGCGTCGGACGAAGGCCGTGCTCATCCCGCCACCGCCGTTCTGCCTTCGGACTCAAGGCCCAGCAGCCGCTCCGCGTGCGCGAGCAGCGGTTCGCTCTCGGTGACCAGTCCGAACGGGCAGCCCGCCGCCTCGGCCGCCTGGCCGTCGCGCTCGTCGTCGCCGAGGAATGTCGTCCTCGTGAGATCGAGGTGGTGGTCGCGCTGGGCCTGGAAGAGCATCCCCGGCGCCGGCTTGCGGCAGGCGCAACCCTCGTTCCACCCGTGCGGGCAGTAGTAGATGCGGTCGATCCGGCCGCCCGCGGCCTCGGCCTCGCCGCACAGGCGTCGATGCACCGCCGCCAGGTCGTCCACCGTCATCCGGCCGCGGGCGATCCCCGGCTGATTCGACACCACGAGCACCCGCCATCCCGCCCGGTTGAAGGCGGCGAGCGCCTCGCGGGCGCCCGGCAGCCAGCGGAAGTCCTCCGGCCGGCAGACGTACTCCGCCCGCGGCGGGCGCACGTTGAGCACCCCGTCGCGGTCGAGGATGATCGTCGGCGAGCGGGCGAAGAAGGCCTCGGTCAGCGGCAGGCGTTCGTGACCGCCGACGCTGTAGTAGCGGTGGTCGCTCCAGTAGGCGTGGAGTTCGCCGCGCGCGGTCAGGGCCGGGTAGACCGCCTCCTCGAACAACTCCTGGTGGTCCGGCAGAAGCGGCAGCACCTCCGCCTTGTCCAGGATCGCGTAGCTGATCTCGACTCCGCTGAGCCCCGGCGTCGTCCGTCCCCGGTCGAAGACCGTAACGAAGCCGTCACTGCCTACGATCACGCTGTCCCGGGTGTAGCCGTCCTCGTTCGCGTACACCGTGATCTGCGCCGGCGCGCCCGACTCCACGTACGACCGCCACATGCGATCGAACTGCATCGGCCAGTAGTTGTCGCAGTACAGGAGCAGAAACCGGTCGTCGAGCTGATCGGCGGCGTCCTTCACCCTGAACGCGGTCAGGTCGTCCGCGTCCGTTACCCGGTAGCTGATCTCGACCCCGTAGGCCGAGCCGTCGCCGAAGTCGTCGATCATGGCGTCCGCCATGTAGCCGAGCAGCAGCAGGACGCGGTCGAAACCCTGCTCGCGGAGCATCTCAATGACGTAGCCGAGGAACGGCTTGCCGTGGAACGGGATCAGGGCCTTGGGCAGCGTGTCGGTCAGCGGCGCCAGACGGGCGCCCCGCCCGCCGGCCAGAATCACGGCCTGGGTAGGTCGAGAGTGCATCGTTGGACGTCCGGCAGCCCGTGGTGACCCGTTGCGGCCCCGCGCGCGCAGCGAGACTACCAGTGCACCCTGTTGGCGAACCCCGTCCGCCGGCAGGATCTGGCGGAAGCGCACCGGAATCGAACCCACCCCCGGGAGGCCCACCACTCCCCACCATGCGGGGCCAGAACCTCCACTTCACCGGCGGCAAGCCGCAGCTCGACTGCCACTACGTCCCACGCACTCTCGACGCCAGGGGATACGGCCGCACAACTCGGTGTCTCCCGTCCACACAGAGCCCGGAAGAACCCACTCAGAAAGGTCTGACGGTCATCTCACCGGCTAAGCTCCAGGCACCCGTGCACAACGCCACGACCTTCCACCGGACCCCCATCCTCAACTCGCCCTACGAGCTGCCGAGGCGACACTGGGTGTTGGACGAAAGCCGTCAGCCGACGGAGAGTATCGGCGATGGCCGTCGCGTGGTGTCCTTCATTTCGCCGATTCCCAAGGCGAGAAAGACCGGACGCAAGGCGCAACAGCGGCTCACGTTGGACGCGGACATCGAGGCACTTGAGACGGCCGGTGGTCAACAGTACGAACTGACGGCGCTGATCGGCGGGCTGCGCCGGGAGATTGCCGCCTGGCGCACGCTGCCGGAGTCGCAATGGCGCGTGACGCCCGAAACCGCGCGCCTGCTCAAGCATTGGCGCCACCACCGGTTCAGCGGCATCCGCCCATTCTTCTGCCAGGTCGAAGCCGTGGAGACCGCCATCTGGCTGACCGAAGTCGCGCCCGCCGTCGGCAAGCGCGGGCGCCGCTTCCTGGAGCAGATCCAGGCGGCCAGCGAACAGGCGAACCCGAGACTGTCGCGCATGGCGCTCAAGCTCGCCACTGGCGCCGGCAAGACCACCGTCATGGCCATGCTCATCGCGTGGCAGACGGTGAACGCCGTTCGCCACCCCGCGAGCCGGCGCTTCACGCGCGGCTTTCTAGTCGTCGCGCCAGGAATCACCATCCGGGACCGCCTGCGGGTGCTCAAGCCGAACGACCCCGACAGCTACTACGCCAGCCGCGAACTCGTGCCCCCGGACATGCTGCGAGAGATCGACAAGGCGAAGATCGTCATCACGAACTACCACGCCTTTCAACGGCGGGAGACGATGAAGCTGGCCAGGGGAAGCCGCGCTCTGCTCCAAGGCCGGGGCCAGGAGCTCGCGACCCGCGAAACGGAAGGCGAGATGCTGGCTCGCGTGACGCCGGAACTGATGACCATGAAGGGCATCCTCGTCCTGAACGACGAGGCACACCACTGCTACCGCGAGAAGGCCAGCCAAGATGAAGAGGGCAAGTTGACGGGCGACGACCGCGGCGAGGCGAAGCGCAACCGGGAGGCGGCGCGGGTGTGGATCTCCGGCCTGGAGGCGGCCGAGCGCAGATTGGGCCTGAAACGGGTCATCGACCTTTCGGCCACGCCGTTCTTCCTGCGCGGCTCCGGCTATGCGGAGGGCACGCTCTTTCCGTGGACCGTCAGCGACTTCTCTCTGATGGACGCGATCGAGTGCGGCATCGTCAAGCTCCCGCGCGTGCCGGTAGTGGACAACGTCCCCGGCGCCGAGATGCCGATGTATCGGAACCTGTGGGAGCACATCGGCAAGAAAATGCCGAAGAAGGGCCGGGGCAGCGGCGCAACACCCGACCCGATGTCGCTGCCGGCGGAGTTGCAAACGGCTCTGGAGGCCCTCTACGGTCACTACGACAAGACGTTTCGTCTCTGGGAAGAAGCCGGCATCGACGTGCCGCCCTGCTTCATCGTCGTGTGCAACAACACCGCCACGTCGAAACTGCTCCATGACTACATCGCGGGCTTCCACCGTGAGTCCGAGAACGATGTACGGACCTTCCACAACGGTCGCCTGCCGCTGTTCCGCAACTTCGATGCGGCCGGGGCGCCGCTGCCTAGACCGCGCACGTTGCTCATCGACAGCCAGCAGCTTGAATCCGGCGACGCGCTCGACAGGAGCTTCCGTGCGGCCGCCGCAGACGAGGTCGACCGCTTCCGCCGGGAGATCGTCGAACGCGCCGGCGACCGCCAGCGAGCCGAGGAGCTCACGGATCAGGACCTGCTGCGCGAGGTGATGAACACCGTCGGCAAGGCCGGTCGGCTCGGCGGCGACATCCGCTGCGTCGTCTCCGTCGCCATGCTGACCGAAGGCTGGGACGCCAGCAACGTCACTCATGTCCTCGGTCTGCGGGCCTTCGGGACGCAACTGCTCTGCGAACAGGTGATCGGCCGCTCCCTGCGCCGGCAGTCCTACGAACTCAACGATGGCGGCCTCTTCGACGCCGAGTACGCCGACGTGTTCGGCGTGCCCTTCGACTTCACCGCCAAGCCTGTCGTCGCGCCGCCGCAGCCGCCCGCCGAAACGGTGCAGGTCAAGGCGCTCTCGCCGGAGCGAGACGACGCGGAGATCCGCTTCCCGCGAGTGGCTGGCTACCGAGTCGAACTGCCGAATGACCGCCTCTCCGCCTCATTCACTGAGGACTCCGTGCTCGAGCTCACGCCGGAGCTCGTGGGTCCGACGATCACGCACAATCAGGGCATCATCGGCGAAGGCCACGATCTCACCCCCGAAAGGCTGGAGAGCGTTCGCCAGTCCACGGTCCTCTACGAACTCACCAAGCGGCTGCTCTTCAAGCATTGGCGCGACGCGAACGAGGAGCCGAGACTGCACCTGTTCGGCCAGTTGAAACGCATAACCAGCAGGTGGCTCAAAGACTGCCTCATGTGCAAGGGGGGTACCTATCCGGCGCAATTGATGATGATCGGACTCGCCGACCACGCCTGCGAGAAGATCGCGTCTGCCGTTACCCGCGCAGAGTTACATCACCGGCCGGTCAAGGCGCTGCTCGATCCCTACAATCCGGTCGGTACGACCCGCAGCGTCAACTTCACCACGTCCCGCACCCAACGCTACGCGACCGGGCGTCGCTGCCACCTGAACTGGGCAATCCTCGACAGCACATGGGAAGGCGAGTTCTGCCGCATTCTCGATTCGCACCCCCAAGTCCTTGCCTGGGTGAAGAACCGCAACCTCGGCTTCGAGGTGCCGTACCGGTTCGGCGGAGTGACCCACCGCTATGTGCCCGACTTCATAGCGATTCTCGACTATGGCCTCGGTGAAGACGAGCGCCTGCACGTCGTGGTCGAGGTCAAAGGCATGCGCGGGGAGGACGCGAAGGCAAAGAAAGAAGCCATGGACTCCTTCTGGGTACCCGCGGTCAACGCGCTCGGATACCACGGCCGTTGGGCGTTCCTGGAACTTGAGGATCCGCACCAGATGCACGACGACTTCGACGAATCGATCGGCGACGCGTTGAAGGCGTTTGCCAAGGAAGAGCGGGTGAAGGAGGCTATTGCCGGATTGATAGCGATGGGCGGTTCCGATCCGAATGCCGAGTACATCCCCAGACGCCGCAGCGCGGAAGCCGGATGATCCTGGTGGATACGTCAGTCTGGATCGACCACATGCACCGGCCGATCCCGGCGCTCAGCACGCACCTCTAAGAACGCAACGTTCTGTGCCACGAAATGGTGATCGGAGAACTCGCCTTGGGCAATCTGCGCGCCCGCGACAGCGCACTACACGACCTGAAGGCTCTTCCCCAGGCCGAGACGCTGCCGGGCAAGGAAGTACTCGAACTGATCGAAGAACGGAGACTCATGGGGCGCGGCATCGGCTACGTGGACGCCAACCTCCTCGGCGCCGTCCTGGCGGACGCGAACGCGACCCTGTGGACGACTGACCGGAAACTCCGGCGGCTCGCGGAGGAACTCGGCATCGCCCACGTCCCTGACTCGGAGGACCGCTAACGACATGGCGAAAAGGACCAAGAAAGTCGAAACGCTGATCCACCGGAAAGCGAGGCGCCGCAACATTCCCACCGCCGAGTACCAGCCGGTGATGCACGCGTACGACCGGAACCCGATCCGCGTCGCCTACGAGCAGCGCAACCCGGACCTCGATCCGCAACTGGTCTGGCGAGGCAAGGACATGCAGGACTGGTCCGATCTCGTGGTGCCAGCTCCGCCTCTCTTCATCCAGGAGAAGATGCACCCCAAGGTGCTGATCGACGACCTGGCCCGCATCAGCCGTCGGGCCCGCGAACAGGAAGCCGGCGACCAGGCCATCCAACCCGACCTTTTCGGCGACTTCAACGGCCTGCCGGACGGCGACGCCAGGACCGAGTTCTACCAGCACGACGCCAACTGGTCGAACCGCATGATTCTCGGCGATTCCCTGCAAGTCATGGCGTCGCTGGCCGAACGGGAGGGGCTGCGCGGAAAGGTGCAGTGCATCTACATCGACCCGCCCTACGGCATCAAGTTCAACTCCAACTTTCAGTGGTCAACGACGAGCCGGGACGTCAAGGACGGCAAGGCGGACCACATCACGCGGGAACCGGAACAGGTGAAGGCGTTTCGGGATACGTGGCGCGATGGGATTCACTCGTATCTGACGTATCTTCGGGACCGGCTGACGGTAGCGCGGGATTTGCTGACCGAGAGCGGGAGCATCTTTGTGCAGATCGGCGACGAGAATGTGCATCGAGTGCGGGCGGTAATGGACGAGGTCTTCCGCGAGGAGAACTTCGTTTCACTCATTTCGGTCCAGACCACGACCGGCTTTCTCACCGACTATCTCGGCAACATGTCCGACTTTATCCTGTGGTACGCCAAGGACAAGGACGCCGGCAAGGCTCGGCCACCGTTCTATCGGAAGGAGTTTGTTCTCGGAGAAGGGAACGCTCGGTGGCTGATGTTCCCAGATGGTTCGTACCGAGGCGTATCGGCCCGAGAAAAGCGCGCTGAGCAGAGCGTGCCTGCGGAGGCTCTACCTTACAAGCCCGACAACATAGTCTCGCAGGGCCGAGCCAAGGCGCCACAGCCTTACAGACACCAGGGACTACGTTACGACAGTTGGGACAAGAACTCTCACTGGAAGGCGACCTATCCTGAGGGCATGAACAGGCTGGGTCGGGCGAGGAGAATCCACGTCGCGAGAAACTCCATTCAGTATGTGCGATATCACACCGACTTCGGTCTCGGCGTGTATGGGAACATATGGACGGACACTGGCACTGGGAACTTCACGGACAAGAAGGCGTACGTGGTTCAAACGAACACCAAGGTAATTGAGCGGTGCATCCTCATGGCCACCGATCCGGGCGACCTCGTCCTCGACCCGACGTGCGGCTCCGGCACGACGGCCTACGTCGCCGAGCAGTGGGGGAGGCGCTGGATCGCCATCGACACGTCGCGGGTGGCGCTGGCGCTCGCCCGTGCCCGCGTCATGGGAGCCCGCTACCCCTACTACCTGCTCGCCGACAGTCGCGCCGGACAAATCAAGGAAGCCGCGCTCGCTCGCAAGGCTCCTTCGGAAGCGCCTACGTACGAGGACGTACGCCACGGCTTCGTGTACGAGCGCGTACCGCACATCACGTTGAAGTCCATCGCCAACAACGCCGAGATTGACGTGATCGCCGAGAGACTACAGCCGGAGGTGCAGAGCGGCCTGGACGATCTAAACCGTGCCTTGCGGGGCCACCCTGCACCATTCACCGTCGGGGCCGGTGGGCGCAAGGGCGAGAAGATCGACTTCCGAACCCCACCGGGGAGCACGGTTGCTCTTCCGTCGGGCGAGTCGGCCCCCGCCAACGGCCTACTCGAGTGGGAAGTACCCCGAGAGCCGGAGAGTGACTGGAACGAGGCCGCGCGCGAAGCGCACGACCGCTTCTGGCAAGCCCGGATCGCCCGCCAGCGCGAAATCGACGCCTGCATCGCCGCAAGCGCCGAGTACGAGCACCTCTACGACAAGCCCTACCAGGACAACAAGAAGGTCCGCGTCGCCGGCCCCTTTAGCGTGGAGAGCGTTTCGCCGCACCGCTTGGCCGCCTTGGACGAGCACGATGAACTCCTCGTGGCCGAGCCCCGCGCGAGTTACGACGGGGGTGCGGACGTGTCTCGCCACGACTTCGCCCATGTGATTCTCGAGAACCTCCGCACCGCCGGCGTTCAGCAAGCCAGGAAGGCTGGCCGAATCACCTTTTCGTCGCTGGAGCCGTGGCCCGGCGAACTCGTTTGCGCTGAGGGCCGCTACATCGGCGGCGACGGCAAGGAACGGAGCGCCGGCGTCTTCATCGGTCCGGAGTTCGGTACCGTCTCCCGCCCGGACCTGGTGAGCGCCACTCGCGAGGCCGCCGACGCCGGCTTCGACGCCCTCATCGCCTGTGCTTTCAACTTCGAAGCCCACGCCACCGAGTTCACGAAGCTCGGCCGCGTCCCCGTCCTCAAGGCCCGGATGAACGCCGACCTGCACATGGCCGAAGACCTCAAGAAGACAAACACCGCCAACCTCTTCGTGATCTTCGGCGAGCCCGATATCGACATCAAACCCGCCACCGGCAGCAACGGCGAGCCCGACTGGCTACAGGTCAAGATCAACGGCGTCGACGTCTTCGACCCATCCGCCGGCGAAGTCCGCAGCGACGGTCCCGAAGGCATCGCCTGCTGGTTCGTGGACACCGACTACAATGAAGCATTGCTGTCCCACAAACTTCAGCGTAGAGCAAGTTGAGTTTGTGCGTTTCTCGGTTCGGGGGGTCCGCTCCGAGGTTCGAGCAGTTCCAGCAGCGGTCTTCGGTCGAACAGGTTGAGTTGCAGGAGGCGGAGGATCTGGCTCATGCTCCAGGACATCTTGTTGGCGAATTTCAGGTATGCGAGCAGCAGATGGACGCAGATGGCGATCCAGATCTGCGTCATGACAGCATTGCGCGAGGTGCCGACAAAGCTCTTGATGCGCAGGTTCTGCTTGATCCACTTGAAGAAGAGCTCGATCTGCCAGCGCGCCTTGTAGATGTCCGCGATGGTCTTCGGGGCGAGGCTGAAGTTGTTGGTCAGGAACTTGTAGTGCCGACCCGTCTCCGGGTCGCGATAGCCGACCCGACGCAACGGAATCGGGCACCGCTTGCGCCCCTTGACGCTGGTCAGCTCGATGGTCTGGTCCGACGTCACGCCCCGGCCGCGAGCGAACGAGCGCCGCTCCCGAACCGCGTACTTGACCTTGCGCTTCAGGCGGGTGACCAGGAAAACCCCTTGTGCATCAAGGTCCTTCAGCCATCCGAAGTCGAGGTACAGACGGTCCGCCGCCACGATGCTCCCCTTCGGAAGACGAAGCGACCGGGCCACCTCGAGGTCCGAGCCCTTGCCGTCGGTGACGTGCAGGAACGACGGCAGACAGCCCTCGTGGTCGAGACCCACGTGCAGCTTCAACGCCCCCTTGGTCTTGCGGTACCGCGCCCAGGGAAACACCTTCAGGCACAGGTCCACGTACGTGGCGTCGAGCGACAACAGCTTGTTCCGGAAACGGAACCCATGCCCCGGCGCCGCCGCCTGACAACGGCTCAGAAGGCGACCGAACAGCGCCTCGTACAGTTCGTGAGGCTGCTCTCTGTTCACCCGCGCCAGCGAAGATCGGGCTACCCGGCCAACGCCGAGATGGTACAGCTTGTGAGCCTGCGCATCCAGGTTCGACACGATGTCTCGCAGACTGCGCCGCCCGGAAAGCTGCGCCGTCGCCATCGCTACGAACTGGCCCCAGCGGCTCATCGAGCGCAGCTTGCGTCCCCTGTGATGCCGCCGGGCCTCCCGCTCGAACTCATGTCTCGACACCAGCTTGAGGAACTGGCCAAGTACGGTACTATTGTGCGCCATGGGTCTGGATCTCCTTGCCGTCATTGGCGTTGTTTGAAAACCAATCATACGACAAGGCACGGTTCAGACCCATCCTTCCTCCCCGTTTGTGGGACAGCAGTGACAATGAAGAGAGCTTCTTCGTCCGCCAAGCCTACTTCCTCGGCGCCGGCGACCCCTACAAGTCGCTCAGAACCACCTTGAAGGCGGAGATTGACGCCGAAGCCTGGGCCAGCTTAAGCAGCGACACCTCGCGCCCATTCCCGCAACCCACCACCGGTCGCATCGCGGTCAAGGTCATCAACCACCTGGGCGACGAAGTGATGAAGGTGTTCGGCGTTTGAACTGACGGCGTCGAACATGCCAGGACTCAATCAGCGGCACGATGTCGAGGTTGCCCAGCTTCCCAACACCCCGGATCAGGTTGACCTGATTCCCCTTAGTGCAAAAGGTGTTGAAGTGGTCAGCGCCTACTTGGGCTGCGACGCTGCGGTGAATGCACCGGTGCGAATGGCCCGCGACCGATACCGAGGGTTCAACGAGTTCATCTTCAACTATGTCAAGGACCGCGGCACCTCCTTCTCCACTGGAGCGAGGCGTCGCTATCGTGGGAAGCGGAAGGCCGACAGTTCGACATCGACCTGCTAAGCACCGATCCGGTTGTACCAAGCGAACTCTCGGCTCGTTTGTTTTGCGACAACAGGTTTCTAGTTCTAAAGGACCACGACCTCTCGGTCCTTCTCATGCGTTATGGTGCACGAGAGAACGGCCATCTATACAAAATGACAAGGCGCAAGTATACTCCCTCTCAGTCATTGAGACTCAGCATCGGGACGCTGAGCTACTACCAAGACACTGTCGACAAGAACGAAGCGTCATTTACATATCACAGCTCGGGTGCGAGTCTTCGTACTATGGACGGAACCGAAATCAGTCTTGCGCCAGGCCCAGGGCGCGTCTCGCTGAACCCGTGCTGGATATACTGCACGACACTCTCTGATGAGAGTGTCTTTGACGGATTTGACCACGTGGCTTGGCGTGACGATGGCGTCGAGGCTGCCACTCCGATTGTGTGTCCCACCGATCACTTCGCCTACACGCTCGGTGCCGCGTTCGGTCTTTGGTCGAAACCTAGGATGCGAGAGGTGTATGAGTCTCTCCATAGTGAGGAGGCGCTTCGGGCCACGATGAACGCGATAACGGTGGTTCACGGCCCGGTGCGATACATGCCTGCAACCGAGCGGAACGAACACCTAAGGACGCTTAGCAAGGACCGCTCGCCGCTTGAGCTGCACGAGCACCTGTTTACCAAGAACGACGAGTTCGCGTGGGAGCGAGAGTACCGCTTCGGTATTTTTGGTTGGGGTCGGCCGTTGAAGGACCATGTGCTTCTGCCGGTGAGCCATGAACTGTTGGCCTGCTACGGCCAGTCCGTGCCTTTATGTTGATAGCATACGGCACAGGGCCACGGTGGGAACGGTGAACGATAGATTTCGTTCATGAGCAGGAGCCGACCCGTACGGCACGGTCCCGATTCGGCGGGCACGCCAGGGGCGCCTTCCTGACGCATTCTCTTGCGGGCCGCCGACGATCTCATGGCGATCACTGACCGACTGCGGCGCGCCGGAGGGGATCCGCGCGCAGCCGAAGACGGTCGTACGGCGGCACCCCCCGTAGGTTGGGCGCGATTCCATGGCTACACAGATCTGATGGGCACAGCATCCACTGGCCACGGATCGACGGGGTCGGCCACCGCTCCGGAACCGGCTGTTAGGCTTCGCCGGGTTGCAATGCGGTGTCCAGCCATGCTCGCGCTCTTGCTGTTCCTTCCGGGCTGCGGCGCCGGCCCTGATCCGTCGCTCGAGCCCGCAGCCGAACCGCCGCGGCGCGTCTTCCTGATCACCGTCGACACGCTGCGCGCCGATCACCTCGGCTGGCACGGCTACCCGCGCGACACCAGTCCACGGCTCGATGAATGGGTCCAGCAAGGCGTCGTCTTCGAGCGCGCGATCGTGCAGTGGCCGAAGACCGGGCCGTCCTTCGCCTCGATGTTCACGAGCCTCTATCCGCACACGACGGGAATGATCCACGAGGCCGCACAGACGATTCCCGACTCCTACGTCGCCTTGCCGGGCTGGTTCCAGGAACGCGGTTACCTCACGGCCGCGGTCATCTCGAATCCGGTGCTGAGCCAGGAACTCGGCTGGGGCCGCGGCTTCGACCGCTACGAGAAGACCTGGAAGGACCAGGCGACTCTGGACGCGATCGACGACTTGCCGATCGAGCAGCGGCCGATGGCGTTCCGGCGCCACGTCTGGGCCGATCGCGTGAACGAACTGGCGGTGCCCCTGCTCGCCTCGCTCGCCGACGAGGAACGCCTGTTCGTGTGGCTGCACTACACCGACCCGCACGTTCCCTACCTTCTCCAGCCCGGAACCGGGAACCCCTTCCTCGACGACGAGCACTACACCGGCGACGAACTCGTAGACCTGACGGGCGCCGAGGGCCGGGCGCTCGGCGACCGGCGGGAGCTCCGCTACTACGTCGCCCAGTACGACGCGAACGTCCGGGTCACGGACCGGGCGATCGGTGCCATCCTGGACGAGATCGCCGGCCTCGGCATGGAGGACGGCAGCCTGTTCGTGCTGACCGCGGATCACGGCGAGGAGCTGGCCGAGCACGGCGTCCCGTTCGAGCACGGTCCGGTGCCGTACAACAGCAGCGTCCACGTACCGCTGGTCGTCGTCGGCGAGCCCTGGCTCCCGGTCGGCACACGCGTCGCGCAGCCGGTCGAGCTGATCGGCCTCTTCCCCACCCTGGTCGAACTGCTCGGGGAACCGATGCCCGAAGGATTCGAGGGCCGGAGCTGGATGCCGCTCCTTGCCGGAAATGTCTCAGCCGGGGAGGAACAGGAGCCCGTGGCCTTCGCCGACGCCGGCGCCTATCAACGCCACCTCCGCAGCATCCAGGATCGGGAGTGGCAGCTCGTGCTGCGGCCCCCGAACAAGCAGCGAGAGAAGTCCTCGATCGAGATCTACCACCTGCCGTCCGACCCGCTTCAACTCCGCGACGTGGCGGAGGAATCGCCCGATGTGAAGAACCGGCTCGGACGGCGGCTGAGCAGGTGGATCCGCGAGTCGCCGAAGAACGTCACTCCGCAGACCGAGGCCGCGCGCAAGGCGCTCGAGGCGATGGGCTACCTGGAGTGACCGGCGACCCGTCCTTCCCGATCGAGCGGGTCAGCGTCGTCATCCCCTGCCTGAACGCCGCGATGACCCTGGGTGCGCAGCTCGACGCGCTCTGCCGGCAGACGTGGCAGGGAGGAATCGAGGTCCTGGTCGGTGACAACGGTTCGGACGACGGTTCGCGGGAACTGGCGGAGTCCTACCGAGACCGACTGCCCGGACTTCGGGTCGTCCACGCCGCCGACCGGAAGGGACCGGCGCACGCCAAAAACGTCGCGGCGGCGTCGGCGACCGGTGATGTGCTCCTGTTCTGCGACGCGGACGACGAGGTCGATCCGGGTTGGACCTGTGGCCTCGTCCGAACACTCGAGGACCACGAGGCGGCGGCGAGCCGGCACGAGATCGAACGACTGAACGGTGGGCGGGCGCGCCGCCTGCATGGCGACCCGGCGCAGCAGTACGGCCTGTCTTCGTACACGAACCCGCCCTTCCTGGACCACGCCGGCGGCTGCGGCCTGGGGGTTCGGCGCCACGTCTTCGAGGCTCTGGGCGGATTCGACGAGAGCTACGAGGTACTCGAAGACACCGATCTCTGCTGGCGTCTGCAACTCGCCGGCCACCGCCTCGTCTTCGCGCCCGACGCCGTCGTCCACGTACGCTACCCGGCGACGCTTGCAGGCGCTTTCCGCCAGGCGGCCCGCTACGGGCGGTACAACGTCTACATCTACACACGGTACCGTCCGCGCGGCATGCCGCGGCTGCCCGCGTTGCCGGGCCTGCTGCGGCTCGGATCGCTCCTCCTGCGCAGCCCGCAGCTCCTGTCCAGGTCGGCCCGCGGCCGGTGGATCTGGCTCGCCGGCTGGCGGCTGGGGCGACTACTGGGCTGCCTGCGTTACCGTAGCCTCGCGTTCTAGCGCGGCAGAAACTGGGTGCGCCGGCCTTCTGGCCGGCATCCGGCGCGAAGCGCCGCCCTCCGGGAGTCTTGCCGCGCTCTAGCTCGCCAACCGCCCGTGGAACCGAACCCGCATCAAGACCCGGCAGCTACCGCGCTCGGAGCAAAGCAGCGGCTGCTGCACTCCTCGGTCAGCGCCTACGGCTCGATGCTCGTGCGGCTGCTGCTCGCGTTCGCGGCGCGAGCCATCCTGGCCCGGCTGATCCTGCCGGATGTCCACGGACTCTTCGAACTCGCGCTGCAGTTCGTGATCATGGCCTCGGCGATCCGCGACCTCGGTCTGACGCACCACCTGATGCGCGACCCGCGCGAGTCCTACGGCACCGTGCTGGCCTGGAGCGTCGGCGTCGGCGCCGCGATGTCCCTCGTGCTGATCGCTCTCGCCGGAGTCTTCTCCCACCTGAATCCGGACCTGCCGAATGTGCTCCGAGCGCTGGCCGTGTGGATCGTCATCGACGCCGTGATCATGGTCTACCGCACGTTCTTCGAGCGTCGGCTGCGCATCCGTGAGATCGCCGGCTTCGAGATCCTGCGCAGCCTGCTGTTCGGCATCATGGCGGTCGCCCTGGCCCTCATGGGCGCCAAGGTCTGGGCCTTCGTCGGCGGCGAGCTTCTTGCCTCGGCCCTCTTTGCGGTCCTGCTGCTGTGGCGGGCGCGCGGCCAGGTTTCGCTGACCGTCGACTGGCAACGACTCCCCGTTCTGCTCCGCGCCAGCCGCTACCTCTTCGTCGTCTGGGCCGCGTCCCAGGTCTTCAACCGCATCGACATCTACATCGTCGAGATCTTCTCGACCACCACCTTCGTCGGCTACTACGGTCAGGCCTACTACTTCGCCTTCCTGGTCGCCCTGACCGTGACCCCACGACCGCTGCTGCCGGCCCTGGTCGAGTTCCGCGAGAACGCGGCGGAGTTCTCGGAAACGCTGCGGCTCGGCACCCTGGCGTTCCTCTCCGGAATCGTCCTCTCGGCCTACTTCCTGTTCTTCAACGCCGACAAGGCGGTCGAGGTCGTCCTCGGCCCGGAGTGGGCGGGAACCACGCCCCTGCTGCGCGTTCTCTGCCTGGTGCCCCTGGTCGATGTCTTCACGACGACCGGCGGCGAGGCGCTCAAGGTGCAGAACCGCGACCGCCTGTGGCTTACCACCGTGGTGCTGAACATGCTGGCCATCGTCGGCTTCGGCTTTCTGTTCACCTACAACTGGGGCCCCATCGGCATGGCCTGGGCGAACTTCCTGCGCATCGGCAGCCTGTTGATGTTCCTCAAGGTGCTCGGCATCTTCGCGGGCCGGCGGCGCCGGCTGGTCTTCAGCCTGGCCCAGGTCTACCTGCTGCCGCTGCCCTTCTTCCTGGTCGCTGCGGCCCTGCTGCCGGCCGCGAGTTGGAGCCGGCTGTTCGCCAGCGTGGCGGCGGCGGCGCTCGGCGGCGGTGTCCTGCTGCTCCGCTTCCTGCCCGACTACCGGCGGTTCTTCCGCAGGGCGCAGACGGCGCCGGCGGGCGAGACCGGCAGTCCGGACGCCGGGACGGCTTCGTGACCGACCGCCGGGCGCTGCGAATCCTCGGCGCCTCCGTCGCGCCGCTGCCGCTGCTGACACTGCTGTTCCTGCCGGTCCGCACCATCGACGACGCCTTCATCACCTTCCGCTACGCCCGCAACCTGGCCTCGGGCGACGGTCTCGTATTCAACCTCGGCGAGCGGGTCGAAGGGGCGACCAGCCTGTCGTGGACGCTCCTGCTCGCGGCAGCGGAGACGCTTCGCCTGCCGATCGAGGGGGCCGCGCTCGTGCTCGGCGTGGCCTTCGCGGTGCTGGCGCTGCGTGAGGCGTACCTGCTCGGTCGCCGCCTCGGCGCCTCACCCGCCGCGTGTCTGGCGGCGGTCGCCCTGGTGGCGGTGCATGGTCGCTTCTGGCTGGTCGCCGCCAACGGTCTCGAGGGCGGCCTGTTCGCGTTCCTGGTCGTCCTCGTGGCGCGTAAGACCGTCGAGGAGGCCGACGCCAGACTGCTCGGCGTCCTGCTGGGCCTGGCGTTCATGACTCGGCCGGAGAGCTTCCTCATCCTGCCGCTCGTGGTCGGCTATCAGTTGCTCGGGACCACGGACTCCGGCGGCCGCTCCGCATCCAAGCGGCGGGCTGTCCTGATTGCCGCCGCCGCGCTCGCCATCGTCGTCGCCGTCACGATCTGGCGACTCAGCTACTACGGCGCCCTGCTGCCGAACTCGGTGGCCGCCAAGTCGGTGCTCTCCGCGGGGCCGGAGGCGGTGCTGGCGAATCTTCTCGCGGGCCTCTCCTACACCGTGCGCTTCGAGATCGCGCAGGCGCCGCTGATCCTCGGCGCCGCGATCGCACTCGTCCTCCAGCCGAAGAACCGTGCCCTCTGGTTCGCTCTGCTCGTCGTGGCGTCGGAGCTCCCGGCCGTGCTCGTCAACGGCGGCGACTGGATGCCCCACTACCGGCTGCTCATGGTCTTCGTGCCGGTGCTTGCGGCGCCCCTTGCCCTCTGCCTGTCGGAGACGTTCGAGCACTGGGAGCATCCGGGCCGCGAGCGACGGCGAGCAGCCTGGGCCCTCGTCGCGCTGACCGTCTGCGCCGCCTTCATGCTCAGCCGCAGTCCCTGGCAGTCCTCACCCGGGCCGCGGTTCGAGTTCCACCCGATCGCGAACTGCTACCAGTTCATGGCCGAGCGCCTCGGCCCCTACCTGGAGGCGGACGACATCGCCGCTTCCGAAGCGATCGGACTCTTCGGCTGGGTGCTCCAGGACACGAAGATCCACGATCCGCTCGGCCTGGTGAACGCGCACCACGCGCGCCACGGCGAGTACCACGGTCAGTGGGGCAAGACGGACTACACCCACCTCCACCAGGCCCGGCCGGCGGTCCTGGTGCTCCACGAGGGTTCCGTGGTCACGCCCGAGAAGATCGACCGCGGCACGAACGGCGCCTTCAGCCGCGACTACGCCGCCTGGTTCGTCAGCCAGGCACCGCCCTGCGCGCCGTACCGGCTGATCGTCTACATGGACAACCGCCACCTGGAGCGACTGCGCCCGGCGCTCGACGGTCTGGTGGTCGAAGCGCTGGGACAGTCGTAGCTCTCAGCCGGCCGGCAGCCGGCGGCGCAACCAGATCGAGCCGAAGTGGGTGTCGTAGTCCTCGACCTCGACGGGCCGGTAGCCCGGAATCGTCCGCTCCAGGAAGGCTTCGTCCGCGTGGCGGATCATCGGCGCGGAGAGCACAACCTCGAACTCGCGGTTGAAGCTCAGGAAGGCCTGCAGGACCATCGCCTCCGTGCGGTAGAGCGGCCACTTGGCGCGGAAGATGTACTGCTCCGCCGGATACGGCGTGTTGTACGGGAAGTGGATGTCGTGGACGTGGACCACCACGCCGGGCCTCAGCCGCGGCAGCACCTCTAGAAACAGGAACGCGACGTCACCGCCGAGCTTGAGTACGTGAGTGGAGTCGATGAACAGCACATCACCCGCGTCGAGTTCGGCGAAGAGCTCGAGATCCGTCGCCTCAACCTTGGAAACCACCGCCTTGACGGCCGGCTCCTCCAGGTCCCGCAAGCGGCCGGTCGGAAACGGGTCGACGCACGTCATCTCGCACGGACTGCCCTCCCGTCCGTTGGCCGCCGCTGCCAGCCACGCGTAGTAGGTCGACAGACCCGAGCCGATCTCCACGTATCGCGCCGGCCGGAGGTCCCGCACCATGAGATAGGTCGTCAGAGCATCGATCACCGGAAACCCGGGCCCATAGCCCAGCGCCCTGATCTCCCTGTGCGGCGGCAACGCCTCGAACTCGCCGCCATGCACCTCGATCAACGCGGAGAGCAGCGCCTTCATCGCCTCCAGGTCGTAGCGGACGCCGACGAGTTCGGTCGGTCGATCCCAGAGTCCGCGGGTCTCCCGGACCTCCGAAAACACCGGTAACGGCGAGTAGAAATCGGCGGTCCGGGCGACGTTCCATCCCAGCCGGCGCAACGCCGCAAACACCCCCGCGTGCAGCCGCCGGTACATCGATTTCGCGAAGCGGAGCATTCGAAGGCCGACGATAGCCCGTTCAGATGTCACGCGTGCCGCAGGAGCCCTCGTTCGCCCAAACGGGCCACTTAGAGTGCGCCCTCGGCCCACCTGACGACGACTTCAGCCAGTGCGAGCGCTTCCCTGTAGTCATCCTCGGAAACCGGCCGGTGCTCATGGGGATACCTGCCGACAATGGCGTACTTCGTCAGTCGGCCGGCTTCGCGTACGCCATCCGGGATGATCTCCCCGTCGTCTTCAAGCAACAACATCAGGCGGTCGAGATCGTGTACGAACGGGAAGTCCAGTTCGCGCCGGATCATGAGGGCCTTGACGGCCTTCTCCGCCGCCTGCTGCGCGTCGTAGCACATGTCTTCCAGGTAGACGTCGGGGATGCGCTCGCTAGCCCGGCGCAAGTTGCTCCTCGCGCGGTTCAACCATTCCCGCGGGTCGTCCGGCGGGTAGCGCTCAGGAGGCTTCATAGATGACCTTGCCCTCCGCCAACGCGGGTTTGTAGACCAGAGCGTGGCAATCCCTGTAGCGCTCCAGCGAGCTTGGGGACACGACGATCGCATCCACGGCGGCGCCGACGCCGTACAGGTTTCCATAGATCCATCCCATGGCGTCGAGCGGGTCCACTCCATCCTTGACCACGAGGAGGTCCACATCGCTGTGGCGGGTCATCTCGTCCCGCGCCGCTGAGCCAAACAGGATGATCCTCTCAGGCTGAACGGCCTCCACGACCCGCCGGACGATCTCGTCGAGCACGTCCGGGTCCAAGCGGCCGCTCGGCCGCGGCGCGGCTTCCTGGTTCGCAGCGCGCCTCACACCCACATGTTAGCGCCTCGCAGCCGACGCAACGCGCCACGACAAACGCAAACCGACGACGATCGTCAACAAGTACCGACGTACCTATGTTCCCCGGACGGCGCCAAGGATCGGCGCAGTCAATCCTCGACGACTATCTTCGACCCAACCTGAGACCGACGACGATCGTGCGTCCCGGCGTGACGAAGCCGGGGACCTCGAAGTAGTCCGCGTCGAGGAGGTTCTCGATCCGCACGAAGGGCTTGAGCATCGACCAGGCGTAGCTCAGGTGGACGTCGACCTTGGTGTAGTCGTCCATCACGGCGCCGTTCGAGTCGATGCGGTCGGAAACGAACGCCGCCATGAAGGCGGCCACAAACCGGTCCGTCGGCTGCAACTGCGCGACCGCCGTGGTGCGGTTCTTCGGGCGCCGGGCCAGGGGATTGCCGGTCGCCTTGTCTTCCGTCCGGTTGTAGGTGTGTGAGAACTCCAGGCTGTAGTCGATATTCGGGCGGTAGCGCAGCACAAGTTCCGCGCCGCTCGAGCTCGCCTGAGCCACGTTGCCGAAGGTGAAGCTCGTCAGATCGAACTCGATCAGTTGATCGAAGTCGATGTCGAACCAGGTCAGATCGAGAGTGACGCTCGAATCGCCGATGCGCTGCTGGACGCCGATGTCGAAGCCTTCCGTGGTCTCCGGCAAGAGGTTCGGATCGCCGGAGAACGGGAAGTAGAGCTCGTTGAAGTTCGGGGCCCGGAACGCGGTGCCGTAGCTGCCGTGTACGCGGCCGCGGCCGTCGCTCCAGCCGCCCGACAGGGTGACGCGATGACTGGTCTCGGACCCGAAGGTCGAGTGCTCATCGCCCCGTACCGCGGCGGTGACGTGAACGTTGTCCGTGATCGACCACTGGTCCTGCACGAACCACGATTCGAGGTCGGCTTCCTCGTCGAACGTGCCGACGCTCAGTCCCCTCCGCTTCTCCGTCCCGAACCCCAGGTTCAGCACGTTGTTCGCGGCCAGTGTGATGTCGGACTGCAGGTCGATCTGCCGGATATCCGAACGGATCTCGTAGTTGTTCCAGATCGTGTCCGGGTCGGTGCCGAGCAGCGTGCCCTCGGTCCGGCCGACGCGCACCGTCTGGCGCCAGAACGAGGTGAAGTCCTTCTCGACCACCAGAGCCATCGTGTCCTCGTCCTGCGCGGCCATCGCGTTCAGGTCCTCGGGGCCGAAGCCGTCCAGCTCGGTATCGCCCCGGTAGGAGCGGACACGCAGGTCGATCCGGCCATCGTCGAGGAAGGCGGCGCCGAGACGGGTGCTGTAAGTCTGGTTCTCGAACGGATCGTCTTCGACCGCGCCGCCCTCGATCGCACGGTGGGACACGCCGTCGGTGCGAAGACTCGTCCCCGAGACGCTGTAGTCCCAACGATCCGTTGCACCCAGAAGGCCCAGATCGAATCGACGGTGGTTGCGGGTGCCCGCTTCACCCGTCGCGTTCAGCCGCCAACCGGGTTTGCCGCGGCCGGTCGTGATGCTGATCACGCCGGTCATCGCTTCCGAACCGTAGGTCGCTTGCGGACCCCGCAGCACCTCGATGCGCTCGATGTTGGCGGCCAGCAGGTTGGCGAAGTCGACGGTGCCGCCGGCGACCGAGTTGATCCGCACGCCGTCGACCAGAATCAGGGCCTGAGCGCCCGACCCGCCGCGCACGCGGACGGTGGCGATCTTCCCCGGGCCTCCCGCGTGGGTCACCTCGGCGCCCGGCACGGTGCGGAGCAGGTCGAGCACCGCCACCGGGTTGCGCCGTTCGATCTCCCCGGCAGCGATCACCGTGACCGCGCTGCCGACCTCGGACGCCGGCACCTCGTAGCGGTTGGCGCTGACGACGATCTCCTCCGCGAGGGTCGGGGTCTCGTCTTCTGCTTCGTCGTTCTGATGGCCGGCTACTGCCGCCGCCACTGGCGCCAGCAGGACCGCTGCTGCGACCCCGTGGATCCACCGCCGGTTCCGGCGGCGCACGCCGCTGCCAGGGCGAGCGGACTCGCTGCGTCTCCTGTCGTTCATTTCGGGCCTTCCTCCCCCTGAGGGATTACCGCTCCGGGCCAGCCCTTCCAGGGCCGGCGGAGCGTTGTTGCCTCGGCAGACAGCCAGGTCTCCTGACTCACCTTCGTCCTACTGGCCGACCCTTCCCATCCCTGTTCGGGACAGTGGTTAACGCCGGTTTTCGTCCGGTTCACAGTCGCGGGGCGGTGGGAGATTCGCACTCCCTTCCCTTGAACTGCCTGCGTTCTGATGTGTGCTCAGACTCTTGCCGCGATGTTCCCCTTCACGCGATGTCTCCTTGTCACGCGATGTTCCCTGTCACGATTGAAGAATCAGGCTGCGAGCGGACATCGTAGCAGCGTGATCCTCGTCGTCGAACCCGGACTGTGGCGACGTCATGCGGCCTACAATGAGTTCCATGCGAGACGCCACGGATTCCGGCGCCACCCAGCCCGGCGAGCAACTGTCGTTGCTCCTGGATCGGTCGGAGTCTCCTGTTCGCATTCACGCCTCGAACCGCCTCGAGACCCTCGCGGCAAGGCTTGCCGGCCTCATGGAGCGGAAGCCCGCCGAGCCGCTCGAACCGGAGCGCATCGTCGTCCCGGATCCCCTGATGGGCCAGTGGCTGCGGCTTGAGCTGGCGTCCCATCTCGGTGTCGCCGCCCACCTGCGAATCGAGCAGCCGGCCGAGTTCGCCTGGGCCGCGATGCGCGAACAGGTGGAGGGGCTCGCCGGTGAATCGGTCTACGGACCGCCGCATCTGCGCTGGAGGATCTTCGACCATCTGAAGAACTGGAGCGGGGACGACGAGATCGCCCGCTACCTGGAGGACGGCGACGCGCGCAAGCGGTTCGAACTCGCCGACCGGCTCGCCGCCGCCTACGACCGGTGCCGCGTGTATCGCCCGGACAGCATTCGCGCCTGGCAGCAGGGCGGACCGCAAGACTGGCATGCGCGGCTTTGGGCAGACCTCGCGGCGGGCGAGACGGCGCCGCGGCACTGGGTCGACGCCATCGACCGCTACCGCGACGCCCTGGCCGGACGGACAGCGACGGTCCCGCGCAAGAGGGTGAGCTTTTTCCACGTCGCCTCGATGTCGCCCACCTACATCGAAATGCTGGCGCTGGCCGCCGGGGTGATGGATGTCCACCTGTACCTGCTCAGCCCGTCGCGCCGGTTCTGGGACGCGCAGCCCAGGCGCGACGACCGCGGCTACTACCAGGAGCACGACGATCTGCTCAGCGCCTGGGGCCGCCCGGCTCGCGACCTGCAGGTGCTGCTGGAGGAAGAGCTGGATGCCACCGCAGTCGTCGACCTTCCAGCCGCAGAAGATTCGCCGCGCGCCGTAACCTGTCTGGCCGCTCTGCAGCGCGACATCCTCGGCGTGCGCACCGCCGGCGAACCACTCGAACGCGAACCGAAGCGCCCGGATGACTCGATCCAAGTCCACGTCTGCCATTCCCCCACGCGCGAAGTCGAGGTCCTGCACGACCGGCTGCTCGGCGTCTTCGACGGCCACTCGGACATCCAGCCCTCGGACGTTCTCGTCGTCACGCCGGACCTCAACACCTACGCGCCCCTGATCGAGGCGGTGTTCGGATCGGCGGAGCAGATCGGCTTCAGCATCGGCAGACAGCGCCTGAAGGAAGGCGCCGCGCTGACCGCCTTCCTCGACCTCCTGGAACTGCCCGGATCGCGCTACGCGGCCAGCGACGTGCTGGCGCCTCTGCTCGCGTCGTCGGTCCGGGGTCGCTTCGGCATCGACGACGCCGACCTGGCAGCGATTCGAGACGCGGTCGCCCGGGCCAGCGTCCGTTGGGGCCTCGACGAGAACCACCGCACCGAACTCGGCGTGCCGGCTTCCGAGAACCACAACTGGCGCCGCGGGCTGAATCGCCTGGTCCTCGGGTACGCGATGCAGGAAGGCGATGTGCTGATCGACGGCATCACGCCCTGCGCCCTCGACGGGCGGGGCTTCCGCACCGGCGCCAACGACTACGAGCTGTTGGGCCGGTTCCAGGACTACTGCGAACTCGCGTTCGCGCTGAACGGCTGGATCGAAGCCGAGTACACCTCGGCCGAGTGGACCAAGCGTCTCCGGGTTGAAGTTCTCGACGTGTTCTTCACCCGGGATCCGCGGCACGGAGTCGAGACCTTCCGGGAGGTCGACACCGTGGCCAGGCTCATCGACGACTTCGACGACCAGTGCACACGGGCGGGAGCTGCCCGACCGATTCCTTTTGCGGTGCTGCGGGACGTACTGAAGGGACTCGCCGAAGAGGCTGTTCGCTCGGCGCCGCGACTGGCCGACGGGGTCGCGGTCGCCGACCTCGCTTCCGGCCAGATCTTCCCGGTCAAGGTGATCTGCGCCGTTGGCATGAACGACGGCGCCTTCCCCCGCCGCCCGCCGCCCGCGGCTTTCGACTTCCAGGCCAACCTCTTCGACGGCGAGGCCCGCAGGCCCGGCGACCGCGACCGCCGTGACGAGGACCGCTCCGCCTTCCTCGAGGCTCTGCTCGCGGCACGGCAATGCCTCGTGTTGACGTACACCGGACGGGATCTCCAGGAAGACAAGCCCATTCCGCCTTCCATCGTCGTCAGCGAACTGACGCAGCGCCTCGAGCAGCGCTTCCCGGCAATCGGAACGGAAGACTGGGCCCAACGCCATCCGCTGCAACCGTTCAGCCCCCGCTACTTCGAGGACGAGGATCGGGACCGGTCCGCCCTGTTCAGCTACTCGCCGCCGATGGCCGCGGCCGCAACCACCGTAAGAACGAGCCGCGAGGCCCCCGCACGCTTCAAGGGCGAGGTGGCGCCGAGCGACCGCCAGGGCTCGACCGGTGAACTCGAGTTGGAGGACCTCGTCCGGTTCGCATTCAGCCCATCGAAGGACTTCGTGCGCAACCGGCTGGACCTGGTCCTCGACACCCGCGACGACGACGTCGAGGACGACGAACCCCTCAACCTGAACGCGCTCGAGATCTGGCAACTGAAGAGCGACCTGGCGGGGTTCGGCGACCTGGACGAAGACCGGACGCTCGATCTGGCCGCGGCCCGCGGCCTGCTGCCGCCAAGGAACCTGGGGCGTGTTCAGCACCGCGAATCCGCCGCCCAGGTCAGGGGACTCCTCGAAGCCCTGCAGCCGTTCCAGGAGCACAGCCGGTCGCGCCTCCAGGAGGTGGATGTTCTGTTCGAAGACACGCGCCTGGTCGGCGGGGTCGACTGGTTCCACGAAGCGAAGAACGAACTCTTGTGGTGGCGGATCGGCCGGATCCGGGCCAAGGACCAGATCGAAGTCTGGCTGCGGCTGCTGGCGCTCATCTGCCACCGCGAACAAACAGCCACGGCTCACCTGTTCGGCGTCAAGACGGAAGTCGAGAAGGTCACACTCACCGGCCCCGACCCGGCGGATGCCCGGCCGATGCTCGGCGACTGGATCGATCTCTGGCGGGACGGCCAGCGCAGGCCGCTGCCGTTCTTTGCCTCGACTTCCTGGGAGTGGATCGCAAGGAAGGAATCGAGCGACGCCGCCCGTAGGAAGTGGAATAGCGACTTCGGTGACGGGAACGACTCCTGCCACCACCTGGTCTTCGGCGCCGACCCCTGCGGCGACGAGTTCGAGGCCCTTGCCCGGCGCCTGCTCGAGCCGCTCAAGGATGCGAGTTCGTGACGGCCCAGGCCGGGGGCAACGATCCCCTCACCAGGTCGCTCGACGGCGATCTGATCATCGAAGCCAGCGCGGGCACGGGCAAGACCTACACCCTGACCACCCTGGTCGCCCGCCTGGTCGTCGAGGCGGACCGGAGCATCGACGAGCTCCTGATCGTCACGTTCACGATCTCCGCCGCCGGCGAACTCCGGGAGCGGGTCTGGCGTACCTTGCAGGCGGCGCGACGAGCTCTCGCCGAGCCCGGCGCCGTGGCCGACGGGCAGGCCCGCGAACTGGCTCAGCGCTGGCGGAGCATCGGCATTGGAGACGCCGACGCGGCGATACGGCTGACCAGCGCCATCCGCGATTTCGACCGGGCCAACATCACGACCATCCATGGCTTCTGCCAGCGCGCGCTGTCCGAGTTCGCCCTCCATGCGGGCATCCCGTTCCGCTTCCAGGTCAGCGGCGATGACGCGCTGGCGGTCGCCGCGGCGACGCAGGACTTCTGGCGCCAGAACATGGCGCCCGCGGAGATTCCGTTCCTCGAGTACGCAGAGGGCCGGAACTTCGTTCCGAAGAAAGGACTCCCCTGGGGCGAGGACGCAACCACATGGGTCGTCCGGTGCCACGCCAAACAAAGCGACATCCGCGGCGCCACCGACCCGGAGGAGGTCCAGCAGGCGCAGCAATCAGGTCGCGATCCCTGGCGCCAGGCGTTCCAGGCAGCGCGTGCCGCGTGGAACGACGACGGCCAGCGCAAGATCTTCCTTGAGGCGCTGGCCGCATACAGGTGGAACAAGAACGAGAACGACGACCGGCTCAACGAAGTCACCGCCGCATTCCGCGCAAACGATCCGGCGTTGCTTCCCCGGGAACGCGCCGGCTACTTCGGCCGCGAATCGCTGACCGGCAAACTGAGGAAGACAACGCCCCGGCAGCAACTGCCGGCCATACCCCTCTACGACGCCTTCGACCGTCTGGGAAAGGCAGCAACGGAACTTCCGCAACTCTGGCTCGCCGGCCAGCGCAGCCTGCTTCTGGAGAACGTCCGGACGACTCTGCACCACGACGCCTGGGCGGACCGGCGCCTGAGCTTCAACGCCCTGCTGACCGAGTTGCACCGCGCGCTCGATGGCCAGTTCGGTGCGCCTCTGGCGGAACGGATCCGCGCCCGATACCCGGTCGCCCTGATCGACGAGTTCCAGGATACGGATCGCCTACAGGCCGACATCTTCGAGAAGATCTACCCCGGCGGCGGCGCGCCGAACGGCAGCCTGCTCGTCGTCGGCGACCCCAAACAGTCCATCTACCGCTTCCGCGGCGCCGATGTCTTCGCCTACTTCGACGCCAAGAAACGCCTGTCCGGCACGAACCTCGAGCTGAAGCTCGGGAAGAACTACCGCTCGACGCCAGGACTCGTCCGTGCCGTGAACGCCCTGTTCGAAAGACCCAGGCCATTCGTCCTCCCTGATCCGGGGTTCCACTTCGAGGCTGCCGCCGCGGCCGACTCCAACCGCGGCGAACTCGTCGTACCCGACCAAGACCACGATGCCCGGCCCTTCGAGATCCAGTTGGTTCGAAGGGCAGATGGCAAGAAGTGGACGAAGGGGCAACTGAGACAGGCGACGGCCGAGCACACCGCCGGCGAGATCGCGCGCTTGCTGGCGCCGACGCGGAACGGAGGGGCTGCCGCGATCGTCTCCGAAGCCGGGAAGGCGCCCATCACCGACGGCGACATCGCCGTGCTCGTCCGCACGGGCGAGCAGGGCAGGGCAGTCGCCCAATCGCTGCTGGGCTACGGCATCGACAGCATCGAAATGGGGGTAGACAGCGTCTTCGACTCCCACGAGGCTGCGGCCCTCTACCGGCTCCTGTACGCCCTGTGCACGGCCGAATCGGAGTACAACGCGACACCGCTGCTCCGCGGCGCGCTGGCGGCGGACCTGTTCGGCCTGAGCCTGCAGGACCTCGCCAGACTCCGGAACGAGGACGACTTCTGGACAGACTGGCGCGACCTTGCGCGCGGCTCGCGCGGCTGGGGCCAGGTTTGGAAGGAGCAGGGCATCGCGGCTCTGATCCGCCACATCCTCTTCGCCAAGGACTCCGACTGCGCGGCGAACCTTCTGGGCTACCCCGACGGCCCGCGGCGTCTGACGAACTACCTGCACCTCGCGGACCTGCTCCACGAGGCGGAGACCCGGCGCCGGCCCTCGCGCCACGGTCTCGTCGACTGGTTCAGGCGGTCGCGGGCCGAGCCCAGCGGCGGCGACGAGACGTCACAGCTTCGTCTGGAGAGTGACGAGAAGCTGGTCAAGATCGTGACCGTCCATCGGGCGAAGGGACTGGAGTTCCCGATTGTCTTCTGTCCCTTCACCTGGGACGGGCGCCAACCGAAACCCCCCGAGATGGCCGAATACTTCGACGCCGCGGCAGGAACGCCCGTACTCCATCTGCGCCCGTCGGACGAGAATCGCGACCGCCAGCGCCTCGAAGAACACGCGGACGAGTTGCGCCTTCTCTACGTGGCGCTGACCCGGGCGAAGTACCGCTGCGTGGTGGGTTGGGCACGGGCGAGGGATGCCCAGCACGCACCGCTGGCCTGGCTCCTGCATCCCAATGGCGGCGGCGGCGATCAGAGCCCGATCGACGCGCTGAAGGAGAACGCCGAGAGGGTGGCCAAACTCGGCGCGGAGGAGTGGCGAGCGGAGGTTCACCGCCTCGCCGGCAAGGCGCCGGAAGACATCTCGGTCCGGGAGATCGACCTCGCTCTGCCCGACGGCGGGGAACCAATCCGCCGCGCCGAGCCCGAAAGCCGCGAAGAACCCTTCCAGGCCCGCGAACTCGGCCGCCAGCTCGCTTCCATCCGCCAACGCACCAGCTACTCCGCGCTCTCCACCGGCGCCGGCGCCGCTCAGTCCGAGATCGAGCATGAAGAAGCCGAACGGCCCGACCACGACCCGGACGAACCGGACGCTTCCGGCGAGGTCGCGGCCGTCGAGCGGCCGGCCGAGGAGGACGCGCTGACCGTCTTCACCTTCCCCAGCGGCAATCGACCCGGCAAGTGTCTGCACGAGATCTTCGAGAAGCGGATGCAACCGGACCACGATCTCGTTTCGATCTGCCGGGACGCGCTGGCCAGGTACGGCATCGACTCGAAGTGGGCGCCGGTCGTCCGCACGCTCATCCAGGACACGCTCGACACCCCGCTCACACAACCCGGCGAGGCAGGCAGCGTCTTCCGCGTCGCCGACCTCGAGCGGCCGATCCCCGAAATGGAGTTCCACCTGCCGGTCCAGGGCCTCAGGCGGGCTCAGCTCGCCGAATGCCTGCACGCGCACGGCTACCACCATGCGTTGCCCGACAGCCGGAGCGCGATCAACGGTTTTCTGCACGGCTACATCGATGTCGTGGCCCAGAACAACGACCTCTGGTACGTCCTGGACTACAAGTCGAACTGGCTCGGACACGGCCGGGCCGCGTACTCTCCGGAAGGGCTGGAGGGAGCGATGCGCCAGCACGGCTACCACCTCCAGTACCTGCTGTACCTCACGGCCCTGCACCGGCTGCTGCGGCTGCGCCTTCCCGACTACGACTACGACCGTCACATCGGCGGCGCGTTCTACCTCTTCGTGCGCGGCATGAGACCGAACGCGCCCGGTGGCGGCGTGTTCCACAACCGTCCATCCCGAGCCTGCATCGAGGCGATCGACGCCTGCCTAGGGGACGCGCCATGAGAAGCCACCGTCAGATCGAAGCGCTGACCAGCGCGTGCCCAGGTAACGCACCATGAGCGATCTGGCGCGACTCGAGGCGCTGAACAGACACGGCGTCCTGGCAGACATCGACCTGTACTTCGCCCTCCTGATGACGAAGCTCGGCGCCGACGACGATGTCGCGCTGGCTGCCGCGACCGCCAGCGCGATGCACCGCGCCGGGCACACCTGCCTCGAACTCCGCAATGGCGGCAGGCGGATCGCCGACCTGGTGGAGCGACCGGACTCGGGCCCGAGCGCTCAGTTGCCCGAAGAGCTGGCGGAAGCACGTCTGCCAAGCCGCGCGACATTGGAGAACTCGCTGACTGCAAGTCCGGTCGTCGCGACCGGTAACGCGACCGAAGACGTCCTGCCCCTGGTGCTTGACGGCGACCGCCTCTACCTGCACCGGTTGTTCGCCGCCGAAGGTCGGCTCGCGCAGCGAATGCTCGCCCTGGCCCGAAGCCACGATGCGGACGTGAACACGGAGCACGTGACCCAGCATGTGTTCGCCGAAGACGAGGATCGAACGGAGGAAGCCACGGCCGCCATCCGGGCTGCCCTCGAGCGGCGGCTGTGCATCGTCACCGGCGGCCCCGGCACCGGCAAGACGACGCTCGCGGCCAAGCTGATCGCGGTTCTCGTCGCAGGCGGCGCCGTGGAGCCTCGTCGGATCGGACTGGCGGCGCCCACGGGGAAGGCTGCCTCGCGGCTCCAGGAGTCCGTGCGCGGAAAGATGGACGAGAAGCCCTTGAGCCAAGTGCGCCACCTGCGGGACTTCCCGGTCGAGGCGCGGACGATCCACCGCCTGCTCGCGGATCGGAGCAGGCCCTTGGCGCGCCTCCAGGCCCTGGTCGTCGACGAATGCTCCATGGCCGACCTGTCGCTGATGGTCCGCCTTGTGACCGCCCTGCCGGAAGAGTGCCGGCTGATTCTGCTCGGAGACGCGAACCAGTTGTCCTCGGTGGAACCGGGTTCCGTGTTCAGCGACCTCTGCAAGGCCGGCAGCAACGGACCGCTCGCTCCATGCGTCACCACTCTCACGAAGAACTACCGCTTCAGGACAGACTCGGGAATCGGCCGACTCGCGACGGCCGTGGTTGCGGGCGATGCCGGCGGCGCGCTGAGTGTGCTCCGTGACGCGCTCGACGACAAGACCGAACTGCGACCGCTCGAAACCGAAGCCGCGTTCGACGACTTCGCCCGCAAGAGCGCCGTGGAATGGTCCAAGCACATGGCGGCACTCGAAGCGCACCCCGAAGGAACTCCTCCGTTCCCGGCCCACCGCGTCCTGTGCAGCCACCGTCGCGGCCCGTTCGGAATCGCGCGTTTCAACCGGCTCGTCGAGCGCCGCCTGGCCGAGCTGGGACGTCGCAGCGCGGACGACGAGTTCTACGTCGGCCGCCCGATCATCGTCAGCCGCAACGACCGGCAGACCAATCTCTACAACGGCGACACTGGCGTAGTACTGCCCGACGGAGAAGGCGGACGCACGGTCTGGTTCCCGGACCTCGACCGCGACGGCGAACGCCACCTCGTCTCCCCGTCGCGCCTGCCGCAGCACGAGAGCTTCTTCGCCCTCACGGTCCACCGAGCCCAGGGATCGGAGTACGACGAAGTCGTCTTCATCCCCGGCGACGCCGCCTCCCGCGTCAACACGAAGGAACTCTTTTACACCGCGGTCACGAGGGCGCGGAAGAAGGTCACCGTCCTGGCGACAAAGCGCGCCGTCAGGGAGGCGGTGATGCGCACGACTTCCCGCGCCACCGGGTTACTCGACCGGCTCCGCTAACGGCGCTACTCGCCGCCGGACACCGTTCCTTCGCTGCCCTCGCTGTCGGACCGTCTCTGCTGCTGGCGGAAACGGCGGAACAGCTTGCCCTGCTCCTCCTCGCTCAGCGAGTCCCAGTCGACTCCGAACTGGTCCTTGATCCGCTTCTTGAAGGTCTCGGCATTGAAGCGCTGCCCGCCGAGGAAGCCGCTGTTCGCCGGCTTGTAGTTCGCCTCGGCGTCCGCGTAGGACACGAAGCCGAACATCATCTCGGACGTGGTCGGACCGCCGTAGACGACGGTCTCGGTCGGATCGGGGTTCGCCGGGTTGTCGGTCGAGTTGTCCCAGGCCATCGTCAGCTCGATCTCGGTGCCGGCAGGAATCCGCTTGCCGCCGGCCGCGTACTTGTAGTGCGTCTGCCAGTTGAAGTCGTAGCGCGGCACGTCCAGCAGCACCTCTTCGGTGCCGTCCGGGTACTTCGCCACGTAGCGGGCCGCCTTGCCGCGCAGGTGCATGTGCGGCGTGTAGCCGAGCAGGAGCGCGTCGCGCTCGAACTTCGCACTCGTCGTGGCGACGTAGTTCGAATCGCCCGGCGGAATCTGGAAGTCGAACTTGCCCATCGCGTTGTTCTGCATCACGTAGGTGGGCTCATAGTCCGCCGGATAGAAGCGCAGCGCCACCGAGGAGCGATCCCAGGCGCCGGTGCCCGGCCCCGGCTCCTTGTGGTAGTGCATCTGCCAGCGGATCTTGGTGCCCGGCTTGACGAGCGTGCCGAAGCCGTCGTCGTGAACCGTGGGGTCGTTGCCCGGGGCAATTCCGCCGAAGGGGCGCGCGATGATGTGGTGCACAGCCGAGGCGCCCGGACGGAACTCGACCGCCTTGATCCAGCGCGGCTCAGGCAGCATCTCCTTCGTGATCACGGTCTCGAAGTTGATGTACTGATCCTGGACGTCGTCTTCGACGAAGTAGTCCTGGCCCATGTCCATGACCAGGTCAGGCTCGCCGATCGTCCAGCCGTCGCTGGCTTCCCACACCTTGGCCGGCGCCGCGTCGGCCGCGTTGCCCATCGGCGCCCCGCCCTTCGCCCACGCGATCAGGGTCGCCTTCTGCTCTTCGGTCAGGGAGCGCTCGTTCACGAACACGCCCGCGTGCTGCGGGGCCGCATGCCACGGCGGCATCAGGCCGGCTTCGACCTGGCGGGCCATCGAGCGCGCCCAGGGCCGTACTTCCTGGTAGCTCGTAAAGGCCATCGGCGCCACCATGCCGCCCAGGTTCGCGCCGTTCGGGCGGTGGCAGACCTGGCACTTCTGCTCCAGTACGGTTTGCACCGCACCGTAGTAGGTCGGTGTCGCTGTGGGAGCGTCGTTGTTGTTGTTCGCCGCCGCTACAGGTGCGGCCAGCGCGAGGATCAGCAGCAATCCGATCGCCTGCTTCATGGGTCGGGGTCTCCTCCGGTTGGCTCTTGTTGAACGCTAACTGCAACACCGTACCACGAGCGATTATTGAGCGCGGAATCAAGGCACCCGCTTCCGCCGCCGGAAACGGGCTTCCCGGTGCGTAGGCGCGCTACAGATCCAGCCGATCGCCACTTGTGCAAGGATCGCCCAGCCCCATTTGAGCCCGCTAGTTCTGGGTGTCGTCCAGCGGACTACCCGGACCGGGCGCGAGCGAAACAGGAGCAGAGAGTCTCATGTCACATAGAGGACTGTCACCGACCCAGGGGCAGAGTGGGGCCCGAACCGGTCCAGAGCCGGCCTTCGACATTCCCGCCTGCTACGTCGACGGCTACGAAGCCGCGCGGGCAGTGGATCCCGAGATGGCGGAGCGCTACATCCGCTACACGACCCTGGGCGACCCTCTGGCCGACCAGGCGGTCGAACAGTTGGCGAATGTCGTAGCGCCTTAGCGCATCCACGCGACCATCGCGAAGACGGTCGACCGCTACTACGACCCGCCGAAGGCCACGCCCGAAGCCCTTCGAGAACTCATCGCGTCCTCCGCCGTCCTACCGGACTGGTTCGACCGCGACCTCGCGATGAAGGCCACCCGGGCCTTCCTACGCAACTCGGACATGGTCCTCGGGGCCCTCGTCGGAGGCGCCATCGTGGAGGGCTTCTCCACACTGATCAGCAAGTCGTTCCGCATCCGGAGCCGGATCATCCTGAACGGCGTCCGCCGGCTCAAGCAGAACACACTGCAACTGACCGAGCAGTTCATGCCCGGCGGCCAGGAGCCCGGGGGCGACGCCTGGAGGCTGAGCCTCCGCATTCGCCTGGTCCATGCCCAGTCGAGGATGCTGCTCATGGAATCGACCGAGTGGGACACGGCGACACACGGAATGCCGCTCAGCACAGCGCACATGCTGTTGGGGGCGGCCGCCTTTTCGGGGCGCCTCATGCACCACGTCGAGCGCCTGGGCGGCGACTTCACTGCGGAGGAACGGGAGGCTTACATCCACGTGTGGAGATATACCGCCCTGGTCATGGGCATCCCCGAGTCGATCATGTTCCACGACCAGGCGTCGGCGCACCGGACCTTCAAGACCGGCGCGATATGCGAGCCGCCGCCGGACGATGACGCGATCATCATGGCCAACAGCATCGTCAACAGCGCGCCGATCCTGCTGGGGTTCACCGAAACGCAGGAACGCCGCAAAATGGCGGCGTTCATCTACCAGGTATCCCGCGAACTGATCGGCGATGAGCTGGCGGATGCCTTCCGGTTCCCCAAGTCGAGGGTTGTCAAGCAGGTGCCGCTGCTCTATCTCAGGAACAGAGCCGAGAGGATCGCACTGCAACTGTTCCCCTCTCTGGCAGCGAAGCGTTCGAGGAAGCGGTTCAACGCCCTGCTCGATGCTTCGGATCTGGGAGAAATCGAGCACTCCTACGCCCTGCCGACCACTCTCCACGATGAAGACTCGCACGACTGGTAGCTCAGCAGCGCAGCGAACACCGCTGCGAGTACTCCTAGCTCATGCCGGCGACCGGCCGGCCCGCATCCAGATCGGCGTGCATGGCGGCGACCAGTGTGGCCACTTCGGGCCGAGTCAGCTTCGAGCCGGGCCCCTGCTCTTCCACCCGGTCCAGCGTCGCCCAGGCGAGACGCACCGGCAAGCCGGTGAAGCCGAGATAACCGCGCGGAGCGCCGGCACTCTGCAAGTGATCCACGTACTCCCCGGCTATGAGGAGGTCCGCGCGCGCAAGTTCGAAGGCCAGCGTCCGGTCGTGCGCGCTCGGAACAAAGGTCCTGCCCTCGTCCGCGTCGGCAGTGGAGTCCTTGAGGATGTTCACGAGCTGCAGCGCTTCGCCGAAGGTCGCCGCGCGGCGACGGAGCGCTTCCGCGACCGGCGCCAGGGATGCGCCGAGCAAGAACAACTCGGTCAGCATCTCGCCGACGATGCCGGCGACGACGTAACAATAGTCCCGCAGATCGGAGATCCCGGCAAGCCGGAGCTCGCCGTCCCGGTCGGCACGCCTCACGATGTGCGCCATGCCAACGCTGGTGCGGCGCACGTGACGGCCGATCACCGACCGGGCCGCCGGGTCGAGAGCTTCGTAGGCCGAGAGAACCTGGCCTGTCGCCTTCAGCAGTTCCAGGTAACCCTCGTGATGCGAGGGAGGGTCCTTGAGCCAGGACTCGACCGCGGCCTCCACCGCGCCGTCCACCGTCTCGCCCGAGTCCGTCAGCAGGTCCGCAAAGCGGAACAGAGCCTCAACCCGTTGCTCGCGGCGCCAGACCGCCGCGTCCTCGAGAGTGTCGGCGATCCGAAGCAGCAGGTAGCCGAGCGTCACCTGCTGCCGGGTCCCACCCTCGAGTTGGGGAATCGAGAGAGCGAACGTCCTGCTCGTCTTGACCAGTAGATCTTCGAGATCAGCCATTGCCAGAACGCCCCAGTGTACCGATGCTTCCAACGAGAGAGTCCCGAGACCCGCTAACCGCTTCACTGCTATCGTGACGTTTCTTCGGAGCATCGACAGCACCCGACTGCGCAAATGACCGCTACCAGGATCGCCTCCTTCCTGCTCCTCGCGGGCCTCGCGCTCGCCTCGTGCTCGCTCGCGCCGCCGCCGGAGTTGCCACAGCCGGAAACGGAAATGCCGGAGGACTTCGCACGAAGTCCAGCCCCGGGCCCCTACCAGCCGCTCCAGTGGTGGAAGGCGTTCGGCGATCCGGCGCTCGACTGGGTGGTCGACTCGGTGCTCGAGTCCAATCTGGACATGGCGGTGGCGGTCGCACGTGTCGAGCAGGCCCGGGAGAGGGCAAGAATCGCGAAGGCTGCGGTCCTGCCAGTCGTCCAGGGCCGCGGGGCGGTCAACGATCTGAGCACGCCGACGAACGCGGGGTTCGGCGCACAGATACAGGAATTGGGCCTGGGAGACTTGGCGCCCGGCTTCTCGCTGCCGGAGCGGCTGGGGATCACGACCTACTCGCTCGGCGCGGACTTTTCCTACGAGATGGACTTCTGGGGCCGCGTCCGCAGCGACGCGCTCGCGGCCGGCGCGGAGTACCTCGCCTCGGAGTCGGACTACCAGGCGGCCCGCATCGGGATCCTGGCTGAGACGATCAGGACCTACTTCGAGATCGCGGACCTGAGGCAACAGATCGATCTCACAAGCGAAATGGTCGACGTTCTCCTGGAGCGCGAAAACGTGGCCTCCACCCGGTACGACCGCGGGCTGTCCGACTCGCTCGACCTCTACCGGGTGCGCCAGGACCTGCGGAACACGCAGGCCGACCTGCCGAAGCTCCAGAACCTCCTGGCGAGCGCCGAGGCCCGACTCGCCACGCTCCTGGGCGGCTACCGGACCGACTTGGACGCGGTCCTGCCCGACACGCTCTCTCCGGCTGATGCAACGGATCCCGTGCCGGTCGGGATCCCCACGGATCTCCTGTTCCAACGGCCGGACGTACGGGCGGTCGGCCTGAGGCTTGAAGCTGCCCGGCACCAGATCAGCGCCCGCCGGGCGGAACTGCTCCCCACCCTCTCCTTCTCCGGTTCGATCGGGCTGCAGAGCTCAGAGATCGACGGACTGTTCAAGGTGGATCAGTGGTTCACGAACCTGGCCTCGAACCTGCTCGCGCCGGTCTTTCAGGGTGGCCGGCTGCGCAGCAACGTGACGCTGGCCGAGATTCGCTTCAACGAGATCGCCGCCACCTACGGACGAACCGTGGTGACGGCCGTCAACGAAGTCGAGGCGGCCCTGGCCGTACTGCAGAACGAGGGTCAGAGACACTCGCTGCTCGCCTCGCGGCTTCAAGAGGCTGAGGCGACGGTGGAACTCCGGTCGCAAAGATACGAAGCGGGAATCGGCGGCTACGCCGACTTCCTGGACGCCGTGCGGACGCGGCTGAACGTGAAACTCGCTCTCGCGGGCGCGGGCCACGATGTGGCTCTGGCCCGGCTCGCCGTCCACCGTGCCCTGGGGGGCGCCTGGACCGCTTCAGAACCGATTGACACACGGCAGATGGCATCGGCATCAGCCGCGCCAGCCGAACCAACTGAATAGAGAAGCAGACACTTGAGTCGACGAACAGGCTGGCTCATTGCCGGCGTCATCCTGATCGGGTCCGTTGCCCTGGCAGCCCTGATGGTCTCCCGTAGGCCCGAGCCGGAGCGCCGGCCGCAACCCTCGCAGGTTCCTTTCGCGATCACGGCGCCAGTCGCGGCCGGCGAGGGCGCAATCCCGGTCTATGGGGCCGGGACCGTGCGGCCCCGCGCCGAGATCGACATCGCCGCGGAGGTCAGCGGCAGGGTGGGTTGGGTAGCGCCGGCGTTCCAGAGCGGTGGACGGGTGCGCGAAGGACAGCCGCTCTTCCGCGTTGAAGACGTGGACTACCGAAACAAGATAGAACAAGCGCGCGCCGACATTGCTGTACAGCAACTCGAACTCCTGAAGGTGCAGGAAGAAGCCAACGTTGCCCGCGCCCAGTACGAGCAGTTCAAGCAGCGGCAGGCGGACGAAGGATCCGCTTCGGATGCCAGTCCCCTGGCTCTGTGGCAGCCCCAACTCGAAGCAGCCGAGGCCGTCCTGGCCAGAGACAGCGCCGCGCTGGCCGAAGCCGAGTTGAACCTCTCACGCACGGAGGTCACAGCCCCCTTCAGCGGAGTCGTGCGGACCGAGTCGGTCGACGTAGGACAGTTCGTGGCGGCCGGCCAGGGTGTTGGACGGCTCTACGCATCCGACGCGGTCGAGGTCGTGGTCCCTCTCTCCGATGCCGACGCGGCGCTGCTGCCGAGCCTGTGGGACCTGAGGGCCGGCGACGACAGTCGGCGGATCGCGGCCCGCGTCATCGCCGAGTATGGCGACGGCAGATACACGTGGGACGGTTACGTCGACCGCGCCGAGGCGTCGCTGGACGAGCAGACGCGGACGATTGAAGTGATCGTGCGCGTTCCGAGACCGTTCGCGGCCGGCGCCGCGTCGGAGGCCGACCCCGGCGGCGAGGAAGCCGAGTCGGCCGACGGTCCGCCGCTTCTCGTGGGCAAGTTCGTGGATGTCGAGCTCCAGGGTCTGGCGCCCGACCGTTACTTCAAGCTGAGGCGGCCGGCGCTCAGGCCCGGCAACGAGGTGTGGGCGGTCCGGGACGGCAAGGTGACGATCGTTACGGTACGCGTCCTCCAGCGCTCCGACGACACGGTGTTCGTGATCGGAGACCTCGAGGCGGATCAGGCCGTCGTCACCGGCGGCATCACGTTCGCCACGGAGGGCATGGTCGTGCGGACTGAAGCCGGAGCAGGTTCCTGACACCAAGCAGCGCCTCGGAGCGCGAACGGCGTGGGCCGATCGCCTACATGGCGAGGCACGGCGTCGCCGCCAACCTGCTGATGTTCTTCATCGTGGCGGCGGGTCTCGTGTCGATGGGCAGCCTGGTGCAGGAGGCGTTCCCGGTGCTCGCCTTCGATTTCATCGAAGTCTCGGTACCGTACCCAGGCGCCACTCCAGATGAAATCGAGGAGTCCATCATCCTCAGGATCGAGGAACAGCTAAGCGGCCTCAACGGCGTCAGGGACGTCAGCGCAGTCGCCGGGGAGGGCTTGGCGTCCGTCATGGCCGGACTCAAGACGGGAACGAACATTGGCCGCGCTCTCGACGACATCGAGGCCGCCGTCAACCGGATCCAGACTTTCCCGGCCGGCGCCGAGCGCCCCGAGATTCGCCAGATGACCAACCGGCAGAGCGTCATACGGCTCGCGCTCTACGGCGACGTCTCCGAGCGCGCCCTCAAGGAGGCGGCGTACCGCCTCGAGGAGGACCTCGCCGCGCTTCCCGAGGTCTCCTACGTGCAGACGAGCGGCGTACGGCAATACGAGATCTCCATCGAAGTGTCTCGGCGCAATCTGCGCGCCCTGGGCCTGACCCTCGACGACATCGCGACGGCGGTCCGCAACGACTCGCTCGACCTGTCGGCCGGCAGCGTCGAGACACGGGACGCGAACGTCCGCGTGCGCACGACCGGCAAGAGGTATAGCCAGCATGATTTCGAGGACATCGTCGTTCTGGGTCGGTTGGACGGCACGGCCGTGCGGCTGGGCGACATCGCCCAGGTCCGAGACGAGTTCCAGAACCTCGATCTGATCACGCGCTACAACGGTCAGCGAGCGGCCTTCGTGGAGGTCTACCGGTCGGCGGAAGAGCAAGTCCTGCAAGTCGCGGCGGCGGTCGAAGAATACGTGGAAGGCCAGTTGGCGCCTTCCCTTCCCACCGGCGTCGGGATCTCGGTCTGGAACAACGACGCGAACATCTACAGGGCGCGGCTGGGGCTCATGCTCAAGAACGGTTTCCTGGGGCTGATCCTGGTGCTTGCCGCGCTCACTCTCTTCCTCCAGATCCGGCTCGCCTTCTGGGTAGCGCTTGGAATCGCGATCTCCTTCGTCGGCGCCCTGGTCTTCATGCTCCTGCTCCAGGTCTCCATCAATACGGTCTCCATCTTTGCCTTCATTCTCGCCGTCGGCATCGTGATCGATGACGCAATCGTGGTGGCCGAGCACATCCACGCCGAACGCCAGAAGGGCGCCGCGCCCCTCATCGCCGCGATCAGGGGAACCCAGCGAATCAAAAGACCTGTCATCTTCGCCGTGCTGACGACCGTGGCAGCGTTCTCGCCCCTTCTGTTCCTTCCCGGTCCGATCGGAGTCGCCATGGGCTCGATTTCGGTCATCGTGATCTCGATACTCCTTCTGTCTCTGGTCGAGTCCCTGCTGATCCTGCCGAACCATCTGTCGCATCTTCCAGGACCGGATTCGACGCCCTCCAACGCGGCGGGGCGGTTCCTGGCCAAGGTCCACGCTCGGGTGGACGACGGGCTCGCCCGGTTCGTGGAGGGGCCCCTTGACCGCGGGCTTCGACTGGCGACCAACCAGCCCGCTGTTGTGATCGCCGCCGGCGTCGGTCTGATCGTCCTCAGCGCCTCCCTGATACCGGCCGGGATCGTCGGGGTGATCTTCACGCCGTCCGTGGGCGCCGACATCGTTACAGCCAACCTCGAGATGCCGGAGGGAACTCCCGCGCGTCGAACCGCCGAAATCGCCACGCAGGTCGAGGCGGCAGGACGCCGGGCCATCGAACGTCTGTCCCGCAATCGACCTGACGACGCCGAACCTCTACTGCTTGGCGTCAATTTCGCGGTGGGCGCCAAGAGCCGGCCACTCGGAGGCGCCATCGCTCAGGAACCGCAGCAGCAGCCAAGGTCCAACATCGCCGCGGTGGAGTTCAAGCTGCTCGACGCGGAACGGCGGGACGTAGACGCCGAGGACTTTCAACGGGCGTGGCGCGAGGAGGCGGGAGTCGTGCCCGAGGCGCGCGCTCTCTACTTCACGGCCGACGTGCTCGACCTCGGAGCTCCCGTCCAGGTCGAGTTCTCCCACCCGGACCAGGACCGGCTGGGCCTGATCGGCGAGACGGTCGTTGAGGCCCTGCGGGGCTTCGAGGGCGTGTTCGACGTTCAGTCGGATCACGACGCGGGTCTCGAGGAAGTCCGAATCGAGTTGAAGCCGGAAGCACGCACGCTGGGCCTCACCGTCGCCAACCTGGCCCAGCAGGTGCGGTCCGCGTTCTTCGGCAACGAGGCGCTTCGGGTGCAACGAGGCCGTGAGGACGTCCGCGTATACGTTCGCCTTCCCCCGGAAGAGCGCAACGCCATCGCCGACATCGAGCGCTACGTCGTCCGCACCCCGGCCGGCGCCGAGACGCCCGTCAGCCGGGTGGCCTACCTCCGCATGGGCGACTCGCCTTCGTCGATTCGCAGGAAGGACGGCCGAAGAACCGTCACCGTTACCGCGGACGTCGATCCCACCGTCGCCACCGGCGCCGAAGTGATCCGGGCGCTTCAGGAGTCGGTCCTCCCGGATCTCGCCGAGGATCACCCGGATCTGACGTACGCCTTCGGCGGCGACCAGCAGCAACAACTCGAGTCGCTCGACGCGCTGGGACGCGGATTCGTCCTGGCCCTGCTGGCGATCTACGCTCTACTGGCGATCCCTTTCGGTTCCTACACCAAGCCCCTGATCGTCATGGCGGTCATACCATTCGGCTTCACCGGGGCCATCCTGGGACATCTGATCATGGGAATCGACCTGAGCTTCGTGTCGATGTGGGGAATCATCGGACTCAGCGGCGTCGTCGTCAACGATTCGCTCGTGATGATCGATTTCATCAACGAACGTGAGAGCGCCGGGTCGCCGCGCAGGACCGCCATCGTCGAGGGCGCCAAGGCCCGCTTCCGGCCGATCTTCCTCACGTCATTGACCACTTTCCTCGGTTTCGCGCCCCTCATCTTCGAGCGCAGCATGCAAGCGCAGTTTCTCATCCCTGCCGCCGTCTCGATGGGCTTCGGCATCGTCTTCGCCACGGCCATCCTGATGTTGATGGTGCCCGCACTCGCGGCCGCCGGCCTGCGGCGCGAGTTCCCGCCTCACCGCATCGCCCCCCTGGTCGGAGGACACAACAGCCTATGAAAGCAACCCCTCAACCCAACTTGAAGACTCCCCCCGGTCCACGTGGGCGCCGGCTCGCCAACGCCCGCTTTCGCTGGTCCGACGGGGTGTCGTTCCTCGAGCAGCTCAACAGCGAATACGGCGAGGTCGTGTCCTTCCAGCTTCCCGGTCTCGATTGCTGCGCGATTTTCAACGCGGATCTGATCCGGGAGGTCCTGCTGGACAAGCGCGCCACCTTTCCGAGAATGCTCCAACTGGCTACCTACAGCAGTCTGATACCCAATCCCGGCCTGCCGCGAGTCAACGGCGAAGCGCACCGTCGGAAGAAGGAGGTCGTCGGGCCGGTATTCTCGGAGGAGCGCCTGAAGATCTACGCCGGCACGACAATCCACAACATCTCCGAGCTGATGAAGGCGTGGCGTCCCGGCCAGACCGTAGACGTCCGCGAGGATTTATTCGATCTCACCGCCAAGACCATGGCCGATTCCTGCCTGGGTATCGACCTTGAAGTAGAGGCCTCACTCGTCAGGGGTTCGCTTCTGAGCGCAAAATGGGACTATGCGCTGGACTTCCTGCCACTGGGATCCTTCATCCGAGCCCTGCCGCTGCCCGCAAACGTCCGTGCCCGGCGGAACTTCAAGGCAATCCATGCGCTGCTCCGCAAGTCGATGCTCAGAGCCCGCGGCGGCACCGAGCGGGCCGATTGGATCTACCACCTGATGCAGGCCCAGGACCAGGTCGACCCGCCCTTCACCGACGAAGAATGGCGCGACGAAGCTCTCGATCTAATGCTGGGCAACCTCGATCCTCTGGCCTCGACCCTGGTGTGGTGCATCTGTCAGATCGCAAGACATGAGTCCGTGCGCGACAAGCTGGAGCAGGAAGCGGACGAAGTGCTGGGAGGACGCGATATCGCGGTGAAAGACTACGGTCGCCTGCCGTACGCGCGAGCCGTGTTCCAGGAGGCGCTCCGCCTCGCGCCCCCGGCATTCTTCATGGAGAGGGAGGCGGTCGAGGATTGCGAGCTGGGCGGCTATCTGATTCCCAAGGGCACCATCGTTCAGCTATGCGTGGGTCTCATTCAACGTCAATCGCGCTACTTCGAGGATCCCATGGAATTCAAACCGGAGCGGTGGCTCAACGGACTGCCGAGCGGTTGTCCGGCGCACGCCTACCTGCCGTTCAACTACGAGCCGCGTCTTTGCGCCGGGTCGGAGTACTCGACGATGGCGGGCGAGTACCTGATCGCCGCCATCGCTCAGCGTCTCCGACTCGAGCCGGCCGACGACAAGCCGCTCGAGGCGGACTTCAAGCTCTTCTGCGACGTCAGAGGCCCCCAGAGGATGTCGCTGAAAGCAAGGCCTTCCAGCAACGACCCGTAACGGCACTTCGGCGCCACTGCCGTTCGGCCCGCAAAGTCGATCATCTGTGGCCACCCAAACAACGAACGAAGCTCAACCTACAGCAGCAGTACAGCACATGGCCCATACTCCGATTCCATCCTGCTACCGCGACGGCTACGAAGCCGCCCGCAAGCTGGATCCCGAGATGGCGGACGCCTACGTCCGCTACACCACCATCGGCGATCCCGTGGCCGATGCGGCGGTCTCCGAACTCGCTGAGACTGCCGCCCCCGGAGAAGTGCACCGGATCATCGCGACGACACTCAACCATCACAACGACCTGCCGCCGAACACGCCCGAGTCGCTGCGGAAGCTGATCGCCGACGCGACGGTCGTCCCGGACTGGTTCGACCGGGACCTGGCGCTGAAGGGCACGAAGGCCTTCCTCCGCAACTCGGACATGGTCCTGGGCGGCCTCGTGGCCGGCGCGATTGTCGAGGGCTTCTCCACGCTGATCAGCAAGTCCTTTCGCATCAGGAGCCGCATCATTCTGAACGGGGTTCGCCGGCTCAAACAGAACCTCCTGCAGTTGGTGGAGCAGTTCATGCCGGGCGGCTTGGAACCGGGCGGCGACGCCTGGAGACTGAGCCTCCGTATTCGCCTCGTACACGCCCAGGCCCGAATGCTGGTCAAGGACTCGCACGAGTGGGATTCGCCGACATACGGGCTGCCGCTAAGTTCGGCGCACATGCTGCTGGGAGCCGCCACCTTCTCTGGGCGCCTGATGGTCCACGTCGCGGCTCTCGGCGGTAACTTCACTGACGAGGAACGTGAGGCTTACGTCCACGTTTGGAGATACACAGGGGTGATCATGGGAATCCCCGAGTCGATCATGTTCACCGACTATGCGTCGTCGATCCGGGCATTCGAGATCGGCGCCATGTGCGAACCGCCGCCGGACGACGATGCGATCATCATGGCGAACAGCATCATCAACAGCGCGCCGATCCTGCTGGGCTTCTCCGACACCACGGAACGCCGCTCCAAGGCGGCGTACATGTACCAGATTTCCCGGGACCTGATCGGCGACAAGATGGCCGACGACTTCAGATTTCCCCCTGGGAGGAGACTCAGAGAACTGCCGTTGCTGCGACTGAAGAACCGTGTAGAGAGAATAACCCAGTCGTTCATGCCCCGCTGGGGCGCACGCCATTCGAGGGCCAAGTTCAGCAACATGCTGAACGTCTCGAGCCTGGGCAAGTTCGAATTCTCCTACGCGCTGCCGACTTCGGTCTACGACGAAGACTCGCGCGAGTGGTAGTCGAAACGTAAGTCGGGGAGCGCCACGCCATGGCCTCCTTGCTCTATCCGCGGCGCGTCTACCCCGCCTCCGCCGCCAGCGCCTTCTGATACGCCGGTCTCGCCAGACAGCGGTCGGCGTAGGCCTCGAGCACGGGCGATTCGGGCAACATCCCGAACATCCGCAGAAACACGGCGCTGCTGCCCAGCATCACGTCGGCGGCGCTGAACTGATCGCCCAGAATCCAGGGGCCTTCGCCCAGGCCATCTTCCCAGGTCTTGATCGTCTTGGCGAAGCTGCCCCAGCCGAGCCGGCCGGGATTGAACGCCTCTGCCTGGTTCTCCTCGGGCACCACGGTGCGAAGCCCCGACTCGAACATCGCCGGCTCGATCATGCCGGGCGCGTAGATCAACCACTGCACGAACCGGGCGCGCAGCGGGTCGTCCAGCATCGGCGCCAACCGGCCAGAGGCGTAGCGGTCGGCGACATAGAGGCAGATCGACGCAGAATCCCACATCTTCACGTCGCCGTCCTCAAGCGCGGGAACCTTCCCCATCGGGCTTGCGGCGAGGTGCTCCGGGCTGCGTTCCGGCTCCCTGATGTCGACGCTAACCAGTTCGTAGTCGACGCCAGCTTCCTCGAGCATCCAGACCACGCGGCTGGATCGGGTCTGAGGGAACCAGTAGAGCTTCATTCGTAGGCCTCCGAGTCCTGATGTTCCGTGCCGGCCGGCGCGCGGCCGATCTCCTTCATGCCGGTGTAGAAACCGCGCACGTCGAGTTCGATGGTGACCGGCGCGTCGTTGTCATTGCGCCAGAACCAACCATGGTTGCCGGAGTAGCCGGCGGTCAAACCGCCCCGGCCGCCCGTGATGTCGAACTCCTCCGCGTAGCGAACCGGCTCGTCGTCGAGATCATTGAAGGGGTCGGCGTGAAAGTCCGAGTACAGCGCACCGCCGCCGGTCTGCCAGGAGTAGACGATGGTCATCCCCTCGATCATCTGCAGCTTGTACTCCATCTGCTCGTTGGCGCCGATCTCGATCGTGACCGTCTCGGCCCGCAGCTCCCGGTTTCCGGCCATCTGCGCGGAGAGGCCGGCTTCGGCCTCGGCCATCGGCTCCGTGCCGGCCGCGTCGTAGAGACCATCGAGCCCGAGCAGGCCGCCGATCCGGGTCGGGTCGACCCCGTACTCGGCCGGCAGGATGACGACCACGAACACCACCGCGGCGGCGGCGAGGGTGATCACCAGCGTCTTCAGCAGCCTGCGAAGCGGCGGCGTTCCGAGATCGCCGCCTGGAGCGGAAGAAGAATCCGTCATGACAAGAAGTACCCCGTCAACTGGTAGGCCACCAGCAGGAAGCCGACCGTCATCAGCACCGCGTTGGCCGCATAGCCGTGAGACTGGAAGCGGCCGCTGGCCCGCCAAAGGTTGAAGCTAAGGAGGATGATGGCGAGGGCGGCGAACTGACCCAGCTCGACGCCGACGTTGAACGAAACGATGTTGCCAACGAGGCCGCTGCTCGAGATCGCGACCGGCTGAAGCTTCGTCGCCAGGCCGAAACCGTGGAACAGCCCGAACACCAGCACGGCTGCCCGGGTGTCGATCCCCACCCCGAGCGCCCGGAGCCCTCCCAGGTTCTCGAACGCCTTGTACGCCACCGACAGGCCGACCACGGCGTCGATGAGGTAGGGGTTCGCGTGGATGCCGCCCAGCACGCCGACCAGCAGGGTCACGCTGTGGCCGATCGCGAAGAGGGTGACGTAGAGGGCCACGTCGCGGAACCGGTAGAGGAAGAAGATGACCCCCGCCAGAAACGCCAGGTGGTCGTACCCGGTGACCATGTGCTTGGCGCCCAGGTACATGTACGGGCCGACGGCGAGACCCTCGTTGTTGGTCAGGAAGATCTCGTCCTGATCGGCTACCCCGTGGGCCCACAGACCGGAGGCGAGAAACAGGGCCACAGCGGCCAGTAGAGTGGCCCGGGTCATGGTCCGGCGAGGGGTCATGCGAGCCGCGGATCGTACCAGCCCAGCGGCCGCCCCGCGGCGAAGGCTCGACCTGTTCAGAGTCGCAGCCGCAAGGAGGCCCGGAACGCTCGCGGCTCCGCGGGGCTCAGGAAGCGCGGGTTCTCGAAGGCATCGCCAAGCACCTCATCCGGTTCGCCGAGCGCCCCGAAGGTCTCGTACTCCCGGTCCGTGACGTTCGACACCTCCAAATCCAGGTCCAATGAAGGCGTGAGTTCGATCCGACTCCACAGGTCGCCGCGCCACGCCGACCCGACCGGTTCGAGCAGGTTCGTCTCATCGCCGCGCAGGTAACGGCCGGAGTCTCCGAGCACGCGCGCGCCGAGCACCATCCGATCCGCGATCCGTACGTCGGCGCCGGCCCGGAACTGGCGCCGCGGTACACCCGGGATGAGGTCACCCGGTTCGACTTCGATCTCGCCGTCAGCCGCCATCGGATGCGCCTGGCTCGACAGGGTCAGGCGATCCTGGAAGGTCGCATCGAGCAGCGTGTACGAGGCATCCCAGTTCACCGCGCCGCTCCGACCGCGGACCCACAACTCCAGCCCCTGCCGCCGGGTCACGTCGACGTTGGCGAAGTACCCGGCGCTGGTGCCTGCACCGCTGGAGACGAAGATGATGTCGTCGGCGCTATCGCTATGGAACACTGCGGCGCTCCAGCGCACCGCACCGCTCCTGCCGCGCAGACCGATCTCGGCGCTGGTCGTCACCACCTCGTCGAGCGGCGGATCGGCGACGAAGGCGTTGGGCAACCGGCAGGGATCGTCCGGGTCGGCGCAGGTCAACTCCACCGGCGTCGGCACCCGGGCCGACTGAGAGACGTTGGCGAACAGCAGGACGGCCGACCGCTCCCGGCTGCTCGCCTCCCAGACGAAACCGGCCGAAGGCAGGAGCCGGGAGTACGCGTGATCGCCGTCGAGCGCCGTCCCCAGACGGTCGTTCAGCTCGACGGAGCTGTCGTTGTAGCGGGCCTGCAGAGTCCAGGTCAGCCGGTCGGCGGCGGTGGTCCAGTGCCGCATCGCCCAGACGCCGTAGTGCCCGGTCTCCGCGCGCAAACCGACTTCGGAACCCGGGAGCCGCATGGCACTGCCGGCGGTGGTCCTGGTCGGCGTCAGCTTGGCAAGTTCGGTGTCGAAGGCGAAGTCCGCCCGCCCACCGTCCCACGAGGCGCCAGCCAACCAGCGGCCGGAGTCCGTCAGCCCCGCGAGTTGGATCGAGCCGCCACGGCCCTCCTGCCCGGTGCGACTCCTGTTGTTCACGGCATCGAATTCGTCGAGATCGAGGCCGTCCAAGCGGTCGTCCGCGTCCTCGTTGTAACCGTCGATCTCGTCGTCGTCGTCGGCCTCGAAGGCGTCCGCGTTGTAGGTGTCGACATCGCTTGCCCGCAGATAGACCGACGCCTCGAGCTCCAGGTTCGGGCCGAACTTCCGCCCGATCCGCAGCCTCGGGAAGAACAGGTCGTTCCGGGTGCGGTCGGGATGGGTGAAGACCTCGCTGCGGTCGAGTTCCAGCAGCTCCACGGGCGTCACGCCATTGCCGATCAACTCGTTGTCCGCAACGCCCAGCGTCAGCGAGAGATGGCCGCGCTCCCCCTGCTGCGAGAACTTTGCCAACGCCTGGCGCAGCGAACTGGGCGAGAAGTCGCGCCAGCCGTCCTCCTCGTAGGACCTCGCGGCCACGAACCAACCGAGACCGTCCTCCGAGCCAAAGACGCCGCCGGCACTCAGCTCGCCCGCCCGGCGGCCGAACGATCCGCCCTCCAGGGTCAGGTTGAGACGCTCCGAGTCGAAGCCGCTGCGCGTATTCAGGGCGATCGCTCCGCCAAGCGTGTTCAGACCGAACATCGGGTTCGCGCCGGGAAGCAGTTCGATCCGCTCCGCCGCGAACATCGGCACGAGATCCCAGGCCACGATGTCGCCGAAGACCTCGTTGACGCGAACGCCGTCCTCGTACAGCGACAGCCCCTGGTTGGCGCCCAGGAGGGGCGACGCGCCAAAGCCGCGGTAGAGCACATCGGCCTGCAGGGAACTTCCCTGAGCCGCCGACACGTGAACGCCCGGCAGTTCGGCTTCGAGCAGCGCGCCGGCGCCACCGGCAACTCCTCGCTCCAGGGCTTCTGAAGTAACGCGATGGACCGTCCAGGGCACGCGATCCGACGACTCGCCCAGACGATCCAGCGGAGCAAGGCCGATCACCTCGATCTCCTCCGAGAAGGCCCCTTCCGCGTGCGAGTTCTCCTCCTCGTCGCGAGCATGGTCGTGTTCACCGTCGCGCGGTTGCTCCTGCGCGGACAAATGAGCGCTCCCCGCCCAACACAGGAAGCCGGCCAAACCCAAGGGAAGAAGCCGGCGCCAGGACCAGGATTCACTCATCTCGCCGGCAAGGCTCCACTTCTGAGGTTCGCCGCGTCCACAGATGGTCAACGCTAGCGCGGCAGCGACCCACAGACTCGCGGCTACACTTCAAGCCATGATCCACCGCCACGTTCGACCGTCGACCCGCGCACTGGCGATGACCGCTCTCGGCCTTGCATCGCTGTCGCAAGCGAGCGCCCAACCACCTCGCATCAACACCGACGACCTGCCGCGACTCGAAGCCTTCTCGCACGCCACCCGGGTCGGCGATCTGATCTTCGTCGCCGGCACGCTGGGGACCGTCGGTCAGAGCTTCGACCTGGCGCCCGGCGGCATCGGCCCGCAGACCACGCAGGCGCTCGACAACATCGGGACGATCCTCGAGGCGGCGGGGTCGGACCTGGCGCACGTGGCCAAGTGCACCGTATACATCACCGATATGGACGCGTTCAACGACATGAACGCGGCCTATGTCGCCGTGTTCGGCGACAGTCCGCCGGCTCGGGCCACAATCGAGTCACCGACACTGGCACTGGGCGCCTCGGTCGAGATCGAGTGCATCGCGCAGCGGCGGCGTCCGGATCAACGGCAGGCACGCGGGGAGCAGATGGAACGTTCTGGACGAAACCGCAGCCGCGACACCAACACCGCGCCGAGTCCCGCCGGCGGCACGATCGAGGTGCCCGCGGGCGGCGAGGACGCCACGGCCAAAGAGACGATCTACTACGAGGTCACGGGCGTTGGCGAACCCCTGGTCCTCAGTCACGGCGCCGGCGGCAACCACGCCATCTGGTTCCAGCAAGTGGCCTTCCTTTCCCGCCGCTACAAAGTCATCACCTGGGATCAGCGCTCGTTCGGCAACTCGACAGATCACGCGGGACGCCACAACGTGGAGGCCTTCGCGGCCGATCTGCTCGCGCTGCTCGACCACCTGGAGATCGACAAGGCGCACGTGGCGGGTCAGTCGATGGGCGGCTGGACCACCGTGCGCTTCGCCCTGGACCACCCGGATCGGGTGCGATCGGTGATCCTCGCCGACACCACCGGCGGCATCGTCACCGACGAGGTTCGGGCGGACTACGAGCGGCTCATGACCGGGGAAGCGCGCGCCGAGGCCGAGCGGGCGCGTGCCGAAGGTCGTCTCGACGAGGATTCGCGGCGATCCCTGCTCTACGGCCAGATCAGCAGCCTGAACGGAGAGCGTCCGACGGACATCGGCGCCATGCTGTTCGACGTCGACTACGCTCCGCGCGCCGCGGAGCTCACGATGCCGGTGCTCATGATCGTCGGCTCCGAGGATCCCCTGTTCCGGCCGCGGTCGATCCGCACGATCGCCAACCTGCTGCCGAACGTCCGCGTCGTCGAGGTCCCCGGCGCCGGCCACTCGCCGTACTTCTACCAGCCGGAACAGTGGAACCGGGTCGTTCTGGAGTTCCTGCGCGAGCAGGACTGATCCGGATCAACGCCAGCGGCGGTGGCCCCACAGATACTGGTCCGGATCGCGGCGGATCGCCTCTTCGAGATGCGTGTTCAGCGTCAGCAGGATCGCCTCGACGTCGGCGCTCCGGTTCCCCGTCCGTTCCTGCTCGATCAGCGGTGACAGGGTCAACTCGAAGGTCATCGGCGCCGTCCGCCGGCAGGTCGCGAAGCACAGCGGCGCCCGGGTCACGAGGTGGAGCATCGCGGCGGTGGTGTGCGTCTTGGCCGGATGGCCGAAGAACGGAACCTCGACGCCACGGCGCGCGTGCTGATCGACGAGCAGGGCGAGGATCTCGCCGTCCCCGAGGAGCCTGATGAACCGTCCCGGATCCGCGTCGTACTTGGGGATCATCCTGAACTCGCGCCGTGGGCGACGACTGAGCGCGAGCTCCTGCACCCGGGGATTGTTCATCGGCCTCGAGATGCCGGCGACCGGCTTGTAGCGCGACAGCCACTGGCCTGCGAGTTCCCAGTTGCCGAAGTGACCCGAGACGACGATCAGGCCGCGGTCGGGGTCGTCCAGCACCGCCTGCACGTCGTCCGGTATCCCGACTTGAACGCGGTCCGGGTCGTCGAGCACCAGCGCCGACTTCAGCGACTCGACCAGCACCGCCCCCATGTGGCGCGCGGCGGCGGCACCGATTGCACGCGCCTCGCCCAGGTCGCCGGCGACGCCGGCCCGCAGGATGTTGCTGATCGCCACCCGGCGCCGCGGCCGGTCGGCGGTCCACCACAACACCCCCAGCCAGCCGGCCCATCGGGACGCGGCGGCCGGCGGCAGCAGATCGACGCCAAGAAGCGCCAGCCGAGCCGCCCAGTATTCGAGAAGGTGAAGCACCCGGGCCGCTAGAGAAACCGAGCGCCTTCGGCGGCGACCGCGGTCAGGCCCCGTTCTGTTGCAAAAGGGCGATGATCTCGCCGACCGTCCGGGTCTTCACGACCTGTTTCGGGTCGAGGGCGATGCCGAACTCCTCCTCGACGTCATAGAGCACATCGAGGATGGTCAAGGAGTCGAAGCCGAGCGACTCGATCGTCGTCACGGGGGCCACGGCGTCCCAGTCCCGCTCCTCGACCGCGCTGTCGCGCAGTACCTCCCGCAGCCGGTCGAGGATCTCCGCCGTGCCGTCGCCGTCCATTGGGCGGGAAGGTTATCGCCGATCCACTGGATGCGGGCAGGATGCCCGGGTCCCATCCGCGTGAAGGCGCTACTCCCCCGGCCCCAGCACCAGCACGCCGTTGCTGCCACCGAAGCCGAAGCTGTTCTTCATCACCAGGGGCCGCTCAAGGGACTCCGGTTCGCCGCCCACCAGGCGCACGTTGCATTCGGGATCGGGGTTCTCGATGTTCAGGTTCGGCGGCAACAGGCCGCGCTCGATACCGAGCAACGCCGCGATCGCTTCGATCGCACCGGACGCGCCCAGCGTGTGGCCGAAGTAGGACTTGTTCGCCGAGACCGCGACCCGGTCGGTCGCGCCGCCGAGCACGGCGCGGATCGACTCGCTCTCGCAGAGGTCGTTGGCGCGGGTCGCGGTGCCGTGGGCGTTCACCGAGCCGAGGTCGCACGGCGCGACGCCAGCCGACTCGAGAGCCGCGCGCATCGCGACCGCCTGGCCTTCGGCGCTCGGACTGGTCAGGTGGCTGGCGTCGGACGACTCGCCGTAACCGACGATCTCGCCACGGATCCGCGCACCCCGGCTGCGGGCGCGGTCCCAGGATTCGACGACCAGCATGCCGGCGCCCTCGCCGAACACGGTGCCGTCGCGGTCGGCGTCGAAGGGCCTGCAGGCGCGGGCCGGATCCGGGTTCTCCGACATCACGCCCAGGTTGTTCCAGACCCCGAAGTAGAACGGGTCGAAAAAGCCGTCCGCGCCGCCGCTGAGGACGGTGTCGGCGTAACCGTCGCGCACCATGCGGTAGGCCATGCCGATCGCATTCGTCGCCGACGTGCAGGCCGAGACGACGACGTAGTTGATGCCGGTCAGCTTGAAGTGGATCGAGACCCCGGCCGAGATCGAGTTGTACATGCACCGCGGCACGGTCGACGGCCGCAGGCCGCGGACGCCCCGCTCGTGGAAGCGCTGCTGGCCGGTGGTGTGGCTCTCGGCCGAACCGGCGCCGGTGCCCAGAATGACCGGCACCGGCTGCGGTTCATGGGGCGGTGCATCGGCGACCAGGCCCGCCTCCTCGAGCGCCTCGGCAGCGGCAACGAGCCCGAGGTCGACGGCGCGGTCGGTCGGTCGGCGGCGCAAGCGCTTGAGACCGGCGCGCACGGAGTCTGCGTCAACCTCCGCGCCGATGCCGACCTTGAGCGCTGACGTGTCGAGCGACTGGAGCTTGCCTACGCCGCCGCGGCCGGCGGTCAGGTTGCTCCAGAAGGTCTCGACATCCGTGCCGATGGCGCAGGCGACGCCGAGGCCGGTGACGGCGACTCGCCTAGCCATACATGGACAACCCGCCGTTGACGTGGAGCACCTGCCCGGTCACGTAGGACGATTCCGACGACAGCAGGAACATGACCACAGCGGCGACCTCGGCCGGCGTTCCCATCCGGCCGAGCGGAACGCGCAGTCTCTGCCGCTGGCCTTCTGAGAGCTCGACCGTCATGTCGGTTTCGATGAAGCCCGGCGAGACCGCGTTGCAGCGGACTCCGAAACGGGCCGCCTCGAGGGCGAGACTGCGGGTGAGGCTGACCAGGCCCGCCTTGGAGGCGGCGTAGTCGGCGCCCATCCACCCGCCCGGGCCGTGCGCCGCGAGAGACGCCATGTTCACGATGCTGCCGCTCTTCGCCTTGCGCATCACGCGGTAGGCAGCGCGCGCGGCGGCGAACGAGGCTTCGAGGTTCACGCGCTGGGTCGCGCGCCAGGAGTCGAGGTCGAGGCCTCGAAACGCGACGGCGCGGCCGCCGCCGGCGTTGTTCACCAGACCGTCGATGCGGCCGCAGCGATCGACGACCTGTTCGACCAGCGCCGCCGCATTCTCCGGCTGGTCGAAATCGGCGGCCAGCGGAAAGGCGGCGTCATTGGCAAGCCCGCTACACACCGCCTCCACCTGGGCCAGGTCCCGCCCGTGTACGGCGACCGTGGCGCCGAGGGCGGCCGCGGCCTCGGCCGTCGCCCGGCCGATGCCGCGGGTCGAACCGGTCACCAGGACCACTTGGCCGGAGAAAGAGGCAGTCATCGTGCGAACCGGGCGCAATGGTAGCGCCGCTCGGCGATCGCGCGGTGCGCGTACGATTCCGGCGTGACGCGCTTGGAGGTGGACGGACAGTCGATCGAGGCCCAGCCTGGCGACAGCCTGCTGATCGCCATGTTGCGGGCGGGTCTGCATCCGACCGGAGGCGGCTGCCTGTGCCTGGGCGGCGACTGCCCGCATTGCCTGACCACGGTCGACGGCGCCGCCTACACCCGGAGTTGCCAGGTGCGCGCGGAGGCCGGCATGGTCGTGCGCCGGGATCATCACGGCGACGAGGCGCCGCCGCTGCTGCCCGATCCCGACGCGGCCCGCGCCGAGACCGAGCCGGCGCCGGCCCACCACGTCCACTGCGACATCGTCGTCATCGGTCAGGGCGACTCGGGCCGCCAGGCCGCCGCGGACGCCCGGGCCGAGGGCCGCGATGTCGTCACCCTCGACGCCCGGGAGGGGCAGCACGTCACCGGCGTCTACCCCGGCCCTCTCGTCGTCGCGCTCGACGACGCCGGGCGGGTGCTCCACGTTCATCCGAAGCGGGAGATCGTGGTTGCCACCGGCGCCGCGGAAGTCCAACCGGTCGTTCCCGGCAGCGACCTCGAAGGCCTGATGACCGCCCGCGCCGCCACCGAACTCGCCGCCGCCGGCATCGACCTCGGCCGGATCGTGGCGCTGGGCGACTGGCTGCCCGACCTGCCGGCGGACACCTTCGGCCGCTTCCTCCCGCTCGGCGAGCGCGGGTGGGACCTCATCCGTTTCGAGGGCCGGCGCCGCATCGAGGCGGTCGTCGTCCGCGGGCATGGCGACCGGGACGGGCCGGAGCGACGGATCGAGTGCGACACCGCGATCCTCGACCTTGGCCGCCAGCCCCGCAGCGCCCTGGCGCGGATGGCCTCCGACCTGCCGGTCCGAGTTGTCGGCCGCGCCGCGGAGGAGTCCGAACTGCCGCCCTGCCCGCGTGAAGGGACCGTCTGCCCGTGCAACGGCGTCACCGTCGCCGATCTCGACAGCGTGTGGCGCCGCGGCTTCCGCGAGATGGAACTGCTCAAGCGCGCCACCCTCGCCGGCACCGGCGCCTGCCAGGGCGGCGTCTGTCTGCCCTACCTGCGGAGCTTCCTGCTCGAACGCGGCGGCCGGCGCCAGCCGGCGTTCACCGCCCGGCCGCTCAACCGACAGTTGACCGTGCGGGAACTCGCCGCCGGGGCTCACAGCGCGGTCTCGGCCCGGTCTCCGCTCCACGAGGAGCACCTGCGCCTGGGCGCGCGGATGGAACGCGCCGGCGGCTGGTGGCGGCCGTGGACGTACGGCGAGCGGGACCAGGAGTACGCCGCCGTGCGCGAACGCGTCTCGCTCGGGGACGTGAGCTCACTCGGCAAGATGGCGATCTCCGGGCCGGACGCCGAGGCCTTCCTGGAACGGATCGTGCCGACCCGGGTCGCGTCGCTCCGCCCCGGCCGCTGCCGTTACGTCGTCATGCTGGACGAGCGCGGCTACCTGTTCGACGACGGCATGCTCTGCCGCGAAGCCGCCCGTGAGGAGGGCGACCGCTTCTTCCTGACCTCGACCTCCGGCGGCTCGGACTTCCTCGAACTCTGGCTGCGGGACTGGGCCGAGGCCTTCGGATTCGATGTCCGGATCCTGAACCAAACCGCCTCCCTGGCCGCGATCAACGTCACCGGACCCGCGGCCGCCAGGCTGTTGACCCGAGCCGGAGTCGGGGCACTGCCCGACTTCGGCCGCCACCGGCGCCTTCGCGTCGCCGGCATCGACTGCCGGGCAGTGAGGCTGAGCTTCACCGGCGAACTCTCCTACGAGCTCCACCACGCGGCCGCCGACGCGGTCGACCTGTGGCGGCGACTGCTCGCGGTCGGCAGCGAGCTGAGCGTCCGCCCTCACGGCTTGGAGACGCTGCTCGAACTGCGGCTCGAGAAGGGCCACATCGTGATCGGCCAGGACACCGACTACGACTCGACGCCGCGCCGGCTCGGCTGCGAGTGGGCGGTCGACCTCGACAAGGGGGACTTCGTCGGCCGTCAGGCGATTCTCAGAACGAACAAGCAGCCGCCCGATCGCGGACTGGTCGTACTGTGGATGGATGAGCTCGAAGGCAGCGCGGCAGAAGCTGGGTGCGCCGGCGTCTCCGCCGGCATCCGGCGCGAAGCGCCGGCCTCCGGAAGTTCTGCCGCGCTCACGCTCCAGGAGCAACGCTCCTCCTCGGCCGAGGGGTCGGTCATCTACGACGGCGACCGCTATGCCGGCTACGTGACGTCGCACGCCCCGGGGCCTTCCGGCGACCGCCTCCAGGCAGGCCGGGGCACTCCGCTCCTGGGCTGGCTCTACCTGGACGAGAACGGCAACCTGCCCAGGGAGGTCACGATCGACGGACGGACGGCCCGCCGGCTCGACGGTCCGGCCTACGACCCTGAGGGAACACGGGCGCGCGTCCCTGTCGACCCGGCGAGCGAGACGCCTCAAGGGATCCCCGAGTTCCAGCCGCCGCCGTCCCCAGCGACCGACCTCGCCAACGGTGAGGCGGCCGGCCCGCCGCGACTCCGTTCGCTCGAAGCGACGCGGAACGCCGCGGCGCCCGCCGCGCTCAACGCCCTGGTCGCGCAGCCGCCCTGGCCTGCCGAGGCCCTCGCCCTCCGCCTCGCCCCCGACGAACTCCTGCTGACGGCGCGGCAAGACTTCGAGGTTGCCGGCGACCCGCACGCGATCGTCGAACGCGAGACCGGCTTCTCGTACGTCTGGCTCGACCCCGCCGACGCGGACCGCTTCCTCGACCGCGAGTGCGACTGGGAGCGGCCCAGCACCCGTCCTGCCCTCGCCCAGGGCACGGTCGCCGGCATCCCGGTCAAGCTGTGGTTCGAGGCGGAGCGGACACTGATCCTGGCGCCGGCGCCGTTCGCCGCCGCCTTCCAGCGCCGCCTGCGCCGGGCGCTCGATCACGACATCGGACGCGCGGAATGAACGAGTTCGTCGAGCGTCAGATGAAGCTGACGTGGCGCCCCCCGAAGTCGAGCTACGACGTCGTGATCGTCGGCGCCGGCGGCCACGGCCTCGCCACCGCCTACTACCTGGCGACGCGCCACGGCATCACGAACGTCGGCGTGTTCGAGCGCGGCTACATCGGCGGCGGCAACTCGGGACGCAACACGACGATCATCCGCGCCAACTACGGCATCCCGGCCGCGGTCCGCTTCTACCAGCGCAGCGTCAACCTGTACCGCGGCCTGGAAGAGGAGACGGGGCGCGGGCTGATGCACCAGCAGAAGGGGCTCCTGTGGATGGCGCACAGTCCGGCCGCGGCGCGCGCGGAGCGGATGCGGGCGAAGCTGAACACGGCGTTCGGAGCGGAGACGCACTTTGTCGGGCCGGACGAGATCCAGGAACTCTGTCCGCAACTCGACATCGAGGGCGGCGGCCGCTGGCCGGTGCAGGGCGCGTCCTACCATCCGGCGGGCGCCACCGCCCGCCACGACCGGGTGGTCTGGGCGCTCGCCGAGGGCGCGATGGCGCGAGGCGTTCACGTCCACCAGAACACACCCGTCGAGGGCCTGCTCCTCGATGGCGAACGGGTCGCCGGCGTGCGGACCGCGGCCGGCAATGTGGCGGCCGCGGTCGTCGTCTCCGCGGTCGGCGGCCACGTCAGCCGGATCGCCGCGATGGCGGGCGTCCGGCTGCCGATCCGTACCCACCGCCTGCAAGCCTTCGTCACCAACCACTACCGGCGGCAGTTCCAGCCCATCGTCGCCTCCTCGGAACTCTTCTTCTACGCCTCGCAAACCGCCCGCGGCGAGATGATCCTGGGCGCCGAGATCGATCCGCAGCCGAGCTTCTCCTACCGCTCGAGCCACGACTTCGTGCAGCAGGTGTCGCAGCGTGCGCTGTGCCTGCTCCCCTTCATGGCCGACCTGCGCGTGCTGCGCCAGTGGACCGGCGTCTGCGACATGAGCCCCGACTACTCGCCGATCCTGGGCCCGACGGGCGTCGACGGCTTCCTCATCACGACCGGCTGGGGCACCTGGGGGTTCAAGGCGATTCCGGTCGGCGGCGAGCAGATGGCGCAACTCATCGCGACCGGCAAGATGCCGGAACTCATCGCGCCGTTCGGACTCGACCGCTTCGCCCGCGACCGGACGATGGCCGATCGTGGATCGGCGGGGACGCACTGAAGATGAGCCTTCGCATCCCCTGCCCCAACTGCGGCGCCCGCTCGGTGCATGAGTTCGTCCACGGCGAGATCCGGCGCGCGCCCGAGCACCTCACGGATCCCGACGAGCGCGACCTCGACCTCGCCTTCATGCACGACAACGAGGAAGGCGTCGTCACCGAACGCTGGTTCCATGCCGCCGGCTGCCGGCGCTGGTTCGAGATCGGGCGCGACACGACGACCGACCGGATCGTCGAACCGGACGTATCCTGACCGGCGGGCCAGTTTGCGGCTACAATCCAGGCCCTCCTCGACTCCGCTGGGAAGGCGACACCCTGGTCGTGACGACGAGGAACTTCGGCGACGACTACAGCTTCACGCAGGGCTCCAAGGACATGGTGATCACCGTCGCCTTCGAGGGCTTCTTCCTCGATGAGTCGCTCGCTCCGAGCTACCTGGAGGGCGCCCCCCGGACCCCTTGCCGGGCTGGACGATCTCGGGCTTTCGTGGGCTTCCGGAAGCCGGGGTGATGGCAACGGCCTTGCTTGGACGTAGGGGCCCAGATCCCTGCCGCTAGCATCGAGAGGCAGACACTCCCATGAGGGCTCAAGCCGTAGCCTCCCAGTGACCGCCTTCTTCATCTTCAGCTTTCTCGTTTCGGTGGGGTTTCTGCTGGCGATCACAATCGATTTGGCGCGTGACATCCCACCACCGAAGAACCGCCGGTCTTTGTGGTCGTGGCGAGGTCCACGAAAGAAGCCACGGAAGCTCCGCCGTTAGGGGCAGCTTGACGCCGTCCAGCCCGTGCAGGGGTCTGAGGGGGTCAAACTCCAGGTGGCTCGGAACGAGCGACGGCCGGCGCCCTGACAAGAACCGACGACCCACCGGAGCGAGTGGAGTGAAGCGAGCGCCAACTCCCCCATATCCGATCAAGCGCGAACCCGGGTGGCGCGATCCGCGCCACCCGCGAACCAGTCCGTGCGCCCGTCATCGGGCGCACGGATGGCGCGGCACCTGGAGGTTGACCCCTCAGGCCCCGGAACGGGCGGGTGCAACCTCCAGCCGCGGCCACAGCCCACTCCGCCGGCTGCTAGGGTCGGCCGCTCAACTCCCTGGAGGACAACCGATGCGCCGCGCTCTCTTCGTTCTGTTGATCGCTATTCTTCTCTCCGTGACTGGCGTCGCGGCTGACGACCACGGGCCCAAGGTGGCCGACCTGGCCTGGATGACGGGGACCTGGAGCGGCGGGATGGGTCAGGGCGGCTCCCTGGAGGAGAACTGGGCCGTGCCCAAGAACGGCTCGATGGCGGCGCTGGTGCGCGGCTTCTCGCCTGACGGGACGACGAACATGATCGAGTTGATCTCGATCGAGGAAGAGGACGACAGCCTCGTCCTGCGCCTCAAGCAGTGGAACCCGGGCATGACGCCGCGCGCCGAGGGCTTCCAAGTCATGAAGCTCATCGAGTCGAAGGACCGGATGATCAGCTTCGAGAACATAGGCGAGGGCGGTCTGGCCAAGCTCGGCTACAGCCGGCCTGCCGACGACAAGTTCGTCATCTCGATCGAGCTGCCCAACGGCCAGGAGCTCGATATCCCGCTCGACGCGGTCAAGTAGCACCCGGCCCGGTGGCGATAAGCCGGCTGCTTCCGCTGGCGTCCGCGGCGCTCCTCGTCGCGGGCGTCGAGTTGTTTGCGGGCGCCGGAAGCGTCGCCGCCCAGCGGAAGCCGGCCAGCCCGGCCGGCTCAGCCGCAACTCAGATCGGCGGGTACTTCGACCCCCGCTCCGGCTACGTCAACGGCGGCTGGATCGAGGTCAGGTTCGGCCGGCCTCTGCGGCGCGGCCGGGACATCTTCGGACCGCCGGACTTCATCGCGTTCCTGAACGACGGCGCCCCGGTGTGGCGTGCCGGAGCGAACTACACCACCCGGCTGATCACCGAGCTACCGCTCGTCATCGACGACACGCGCCTCGAGCCGGGCGAGTACACGATGTTCATCCAGCTCGGCCCGGAACGGTGGATCCTGATCATCTCGACGTGGCCGGCACAGGAGACCTACGACTACCAGGAACGGGAAGCCCTGTTCGGCGCCTACGGCTACACACCGGACAGGGACGTGCTGCGCACCGACATGACGCTCCAACCCCTGCCGATGTCCTTCGAGCAGTTGTCGTGGCAGTTCCTGGACGTGACCCCGGAGGGCGGCCGGCTGGCACTGCTCTGGGACCGGCAGATGGCGTCCGTGCCGTTCCAGGTGGCCGCCCCGGCGGACGAAGTCGCAGCCCCACCTGAGGAGAGCGATCAATGAGCGAAACCGTAGCTACGGGCAACAGAATGCGCGGCCAATGCCTCTGCGGCGCCGTGAGCTTCGAGGTCGACGTACCGGAGCGGACCTACAGCGTCTGCCACTGCGGCATGTGCCGGCGCTGGTCGGGCGGACCGCTGATGTCCGTCCACTGCCCCGAACCCAATACCGAGTGGCTGAACGACGAGGGCCTAACGTGGTACCAGGGGACACCCTGGGCGCAGCGCGGCTTCTGCTCCCGCTGCGGGTCCAGCCTGTTCTGGCGGCTGGCGCAGCAGCCCGAGGGCATGCTGATCGTCAGCGTCGATGCGCTGGAAGGGGCGGACCGGTTCCAGCTCGACCGCCACATCTACAGCGACGCGAAGCCCGACCGCTACGACTTCGCGGACGATCGGCCGCGGGTGACGGAGGCGGAGCTTATGAAGGAGTTGGGGCTGGGGTAACGCGCAAACACTGGGTACGCCGGCCTTCTGGCCGGCTGCCGCCGAAGGCGGCCAGCATCACACGCCGGCCAACGGCCGGCTCCGCTCTGCGTGGGTCACGTTGTGGAAGCCGAATCGCGCAAGCCGCCTCGCGGCGGCGCCCAGATGCCGGCCGGAAGGCCGGCGCACCCAGTGTTAGCCGCCGCCGGTCGTCTCGGCGGAAGCCGCCAGAGCCTCCTCCTCCAGCAGCCGGGCGCCGCGCATGATGGCGCCCATCGCGTAGTTGCCTTCGTGGCAGGCGTACTCGTAGACCTTGTTCGTGGTCGCGGGCCACAGGTAGTCGCCCTTCCATGGCTGGGTCCAGGTCGAGGGGTCCTCGACGGTGAACTCGTAGTGGAGGGTGTCCTCGTCGAGGCGCGTGAAGCGCTCGGTCACCTGCAGGTCGCGTGAGGCGCCGCCGAGGCCGGGACGATCCCGGAAGTTCTTCGTGCTCACCACCAGGGTGTCGCCTTCCCACCAACCGATCGAGTCGCCGAGCCACTTGCGGACGCCCGAGCCATCGTGCTCCGAGTCGAGCCGGATCACCCGGGCGTCGTGATTCATCTCGACCAGGACCATCACGTGGGTGTCGGTCTGCACGATGCGCTTGTGGTTGTTGTAGAGCACCGGCAGCATCGGCGGGCCCTGGGTGGAACCGAAGCCCATGATGCAGCGTTCGGCGTGCGGACGTTGCTCGAGGTCGTCGTACGGTCCCGGCGCATCCGGGCCGTTGTCCGTGATCCACCAGGCGGTTCCCGAGTTGGGCCGGAACGGAGTCAGCCTCCTTCGCTCCGCCTGACGCGCCCGCGCCTCTTCGGTAACGGGCGGCCGGCGGCCGTTCTTCGGCTCGGTGATGATCGAGGTGCGGTACGCGCCGTCGATGGACAGCGCCGAATCGCCGCGATCGATCCAGAAACTGTTGTAGCCCCCCACGTTCCCGGCGCCGAGATCCTCCCGCTGGGAGTCGTCGAAGCCGACCGGCGCCGCGCCGCCCTCGGCCGGGGCATCGCGGTTCGGGTCGCTGCGCTCGAGCCCGCGCGCCAGGAGCGCCTGCTCTTCCTCTTCGATTGCCCGCGCCTGCTCTTCGGTCAGGAACAGGTTGTCGCCGAACTTCGCCGGCCGCGACAGCGGCGTCAGGGTGGCGACATCGTAGAACCCCGAGAGATCGGGCGTGCCGCTCGCGGTGCGGGGAATGTCGTCCTGGGCGGCGAATGCCGTGACGGCGACCGGCGCCGCCAGGACCAGGGCGAGCGCGGAGCGGAGCAATACTGCCGAGATCGTGTTGTCCATCGTTGCTTCTCCAACTGTTTCGTACTGTGAATACGCTGGCAATCGTAACAGCGGAGACGGGCAGCCGATCCCCCGCCGGCGGGCCTCTGTCCCAAAGAGCATCCCGCTATGCTCCGCTCAAACTACGGATCAGGCAGGTGCCCGTCTGCCATCGAGCGGGGAGCGTGACATGAACTCCAACCATGTACTGGGCGACGTGCAACTTACGATCGGGGTGGCGACCGCGGCGCTTCTGGGGCTCCTGGTTTCGGGCGGCGCGCTGAGCCAGTCCGGCCCGCTGATCGAGCCGGTCACCGACGCCGAACTCGCCGCCACCCCCAACGGCGACTGGTTGAGCTTCCGAGGCAACCTGTCGGCCTGGGCCTACAGCGCGCTCGACGCGGTGAACACGGAGACCGTCGGACAGCTCGACTTCGCCTGGGCGGCCCCGATGGAGGCCGGCCCCAACGAAGCGACGCCCCTGGTGCGGGGCGGAATCGTCTACCTGCCTCAGCCCAACGACGTGATCCACGCGCTTGACGCCAGGAGCGGCGACCTGATCTGGGAGTACCGCCGCGAGCAGAACTACCTCGATCCCGAGGGCGGGGATCCGGAGCGGCGTTTCGCCCAGGGCCTGGGCCGGATCACCCGCAACATCGCGATCTGGCAGGACGGCCTGTTCGTCGCCACGATGGACGCCTTCATCATCCGCCTCGACGCGAACACCGGCGAGCTGGTGTGGGAGACCCGGGTCGGCGACAGCCGCATGGCCCACTCGTCGGGCCCGATCATCGCGAACGGCAAGGTGATCAGCGGCCGCTCCTGCGCAATGTCCGTCGACGGCGGCTGCTTCCTCGCCGCCCACGACGCGGTGGATGGCCGCGAGCTGTGGCGCTTCTACACGATTCCCCGACCCGGCGAGCCGGGCGACGAGACCTGGGGCGGCCTGCCGCTCGAACGCCGGTACCACGTCGGCGCCTGGCACGTCGGCTCCTACGATCCGGAACTCGACCTCATCTACTGGGGTACTTCCGTGCCCGCGCCCTCGCCCGAGGTCCTGCGCGGCAGCGGCGCCGGCTCCCTGCTCTACTCGAACAGCACCCTGGCGCTCCGCCCCGACACGGGCGAACTGGCCTGGTACTTCCAGCATCTGCCCCGGGACAACTGGGATCTGGACCATCCCTTCGAGCGCATCCTCGTCGATCTGGAGATGGAACCGGACGAGGAAGCGGCCTGGTCCATCAACCCGGCGCTCAAGCGCGGCGAGCGGCGCCGGGTGATGACCGGTTTCCCCGGCAAGACCGCCATCCTCTGGACTCTGGACCGCGAAACCGGCGAGTTCCTGTGGGCGCGCGAGACCGTCTTCCAGAACGTGATCACGCACATCGACCCGGACACCGGCGCGGTCACGGTCAACGAGGAGGTCATCCCGAAAGCCCGCGACGAGGAGTACGGCGTCGTCTGTCCCGCGGCGGCCGGCGGCAAGGACTGGCCGACCGCGGCCTACAGCCCGCTGACCGAGGCGGTCTACGCGCCCCTGCAGGACGTCTGCATGTCGCCGATCATCACCGGCACCGGCGAGGGGCCGCCCCAAGGCTATGGCATCAACTTCCGCATGCAGTTGGCGCCGGGCAAGACGACGGTCGGACGCCTGGACGCCGTTTCCGCGCGCACGGCGAAGTCCCTGTGGCGCTTCGAGGAGCCGGCCGGGATGATGTCGGTCATGACCACCGGCGGCGGTCTCGTCTTCGCCGGCAACACAAACCGCCGCTTCCGCGCCTGGGATGCCCGCACCGGCGAAGTCCTCTGGGAGACGGTGCTCGGCGGACCGGTCACCGGCTTCCCGGTCAGCTTCGCCGTGGACGGCGAGCAGTACGTCGCGGTGACCGCGGGCGGCGGCGATCTGTTGAGCGGTCTCTTCAACCGTTTCGCCAACCTGACCGTCCGCTCCGGCTCGAACATGCTCTACGCGTTCAAGCTGTCCGACACGGCCGGGCGCGCGCCGGTCGCGCAGCCGGTGGTGGCCGACGCGGCAGCGGCAGCGGCGGAACCGCCGCCCATGGTCATGATCGACGCGCCGCTGCTCGAGACGTCAGAACCGTGCGCGACTTTCGCCGCGGAGCAGGCCGAGCGCGGCGCAGCCCTCTACCAGGAACAGTGCACCGAATGCCACGGGCCCACGCTTCGCGGCGGCGCCCAGGGCGCGGCAATCGCCGGCCGCAGCTTCACGAGCTACTGGTCGAACCGCGCCGCCAGCGGCCTCTACCGGACGATCCGCGAGACGATGCCCCAGGGCCGCGAAGGGACGATCGGCCCGCAGGCCAGCGCCGACCTCGTCGCCTTCATCCTGCGCGAGAACGGCGCCGAGCCCACCGGCGAGTTCGGCACCGACGTCGAAGCGCTAGACGGCCAGCGCACCTGCTTCCGGCAGTAGCGCCTGGGACCGCGCGGGCATCCTGCCCGCACCTGGGAACCCGGGTGGCGCGGTCCGCGCCACCCGCGAACCACTCCGTGCGCCCGTCATCGGGCGCGCGGATGGAACGCGGGCGTCTCGCCCGCATCCGCCGCATGATCATCATGATCGTGCTCGTCATCACCGTCGTGACCAGCCTCGTCATCGCCGTCGTGGCCGGCCTCGTCATCACCGTCGTGGCCACCCTCGTCATGGTCATCATGTTCGTGTTGCTCATGCTGCACACCGTGATCGTGACCATCATGCGCGTCGCCGGTGTGCGGATGCTGATGCCAGAGGCCGAGCACCGCCATCGCGCCGATGCCGATCAGCACGAGCGCGAACTTGAGCCACCGGTCCGTGTCCCGCTCGGGCATCGGAACGTCGTCGTCACCGATCAACGCGCTCCGCACGTAGTGCGCAACCCGGTCCCGCTCCCGGGAGAGTTCGGCATCGAGCACGTCCATCACCGCCACGTAGATGAAGGTGCCCGCCGCAATCGCGTTGAAACTGCCCTCGAACAGAATCGCCGTTTTCCCCTCGAACACTTCTCCTGCCACGGTGCCGAGCAGGATCCCGAGCGGCGTCATGACCGAGAAGAGCGCCAGCGTCTGCCACAGCGACCGGTTGCCCGCGGCGTGGGCAGTCACGATCAGGGCAAACGCGGCAGAGCCCTTGTGGAACAGGATGCCGAACATCACGACCAGGACGGCCGCGGCCTCGGGCTGAAGACCCAGGGCCATTCCCGCGATGATCGAGTGCACCGACAGCACGATGAGCAGGACGAAGGCGTAGAACGGCGGCCTCGTCGGCTCTCCGTCCTCCCCGAGCCTCGAGTTCCGGCCTTCCAGAACCACCCGGTCGATCAGGAGCAGCAGGCCGACCCCAAGCGCCGCGAGCAGGGGGGCCAGGGGATAGTCGACCACTCCCCGGAGCGCTTCGTCGGCTTCGGGCAGCAGGTGAACGAACCCGACGCCGAGAAAGATGCCCCCCGCGAGCGCATTCCCCAGGGAAAGGTACCGGCGGCTCGCCCGCTGCTTCGCGACCAGGATGGGAATCGCGCCGCCCACGTAGGCGATCGCCAGGATCGCCAGGCCGGCGATGATCTTGATAGCAAGCGGGGACATCAGGGGGCTCCTCGTCTATGGTGTCGATCGCTCAGGGTCACCCGGCGGCCGCCGCGGACTCGCCGTCAGCCAGAGACGGCGGCAGCAGCTCGGGCCTCGCGTAGAAGTTTGCCTGCGTGGCCCGGACGTAGGCCGGGCGGGCGTTCAGACGCTCCCGGTAGGCCGCGAGCCGCGGGCCGATCGGCTCGTCGTAGGCAACTGCCCAGTCGAGGCAACTGCCGAGCAGGATGTCCACACCGCTGAAGCGGTCCCCGAGCAAGAACTCCCTGCCGTCGGCGAACTCGAGTTCCGCCACCGCCGACTGCTTCGCGAAGCCCTCCGACGCCGTCTGGATCGCCGCCGGCGCTTCGCCGTACAGGTGAGCGAGGTCGCGGTGCTTGCGGATGATGTAGAGCGTGTGGGCGTCGAGCTCCATCATCACGAAGAACGCCCACTGGTCGTACCGCGCCCGCGCCTCCGTGCCGGCAGCCGGCATCAGGTCGTCCGGCTCGCCGTACTTCTCGGCAAGGTAGTTCACGATCGCCGCACTCTCCGCGAGCGTCAGATCGCCGTCCTGGAGCAACGGGATCTTCTGCCGCGGATTGAGCCGCGTGAACTCGTCGGTCTGCGTCTCGCCGGTGCGGGGACCGATCGGCCGGTGCTCGTAGTCGAGCCCCAACTCCGCCAGCGCCCAGTGCGCGCGCAGCGTCCGCGCCGTGCTGCAGCCCCAGAGCACCCGCGCTGAGGCCTTAGTCTGCTCGTCTGTCATGGGGCTGACCGAGAATGTCAGAAACGGCGGGGGATGGGAACGGCGGAACGTTGCCCCAGGACCGAAGCTAGAGGCCGACGTCAGATTTCAGCCTGCGCACGTCGCATGATATCTCCCAGGACGACGTGCTGATACTATTCCTGGCACCATGGCGACATCAACACCCACCTCCACAAAGTCCGGCCGCTTCCTGCTCCGGATGCCCCCCTCGCTCCACACGGCACTCAACGGCGCGGCGCGAGCGGCCGGTCTATCTCTCAACGAGTACTGCATCCGCCGCCTGGCCTCGGCTGGGACCTGTCATGACGATGCAGCCGCGCTTCTTACCCGCGCTTCGACAGTCGCGGGCAAAGCGCTGAATGCCATAGTCCTCCACGGCTCCTGGGTCCGCGGCGAGGCGACCGCGGCGTCGGACGTCGACGCGCTCATCGTTGTCGACCAAAGCGCTCAGCTTGGCCGCGAGCTGTACCGCCTCTGGGACGCCGAACCGGTGACATGGCAGGGCCACCCGGTCGACCCGCATTTCGTCCACCCAGCCGAGGGCGAGACCTTCAGCGGACTGTGGGCCGAAGTGGCGGTCGACGGCCAGGTGCTCTTCGATCGCTACGGCTCGCTGCACAAGCACCTGATCCGCGTCCGCCACGCGATCGCGGAAGGCCGGCTCGTGCGGCGCGTCGCGCACGGCCAGCCCTACTGGGCCGAGGCCGCCTGATGCGGAATCCGGCCCTGGCCGCCGACCACCTGCGTCGCGCTCAAGCCCGACTGCGTGCACTCGACGTGCTCTACGAAGCCGAAAGCTGGGCCGATGTCGTCCGCGAATCGCAGGAAGTCGTAGAACTTGCCCTCAAGGGACTGCTGCACGCGGTCGGTGTTGACCCGCCGCGGGTGCACGACGTGGCGGATGTGCTGGAGGCGGAGCGGGACCGGCTGCCGCCGGCGCTGGCCGACGATGTGGAGCGACTCGCAGCCGCCTCCAGGAGTCTTCGCCGTGACCGCGAGCTGGCATTCTACGGCGCGCCGGACATCGTGCCGTATGACTTCTACAAGGAGGCTGACGCGTCGGAGGCTCGGGAGGCCGCGCGGTTCGTTGTTGCAAGCGTCGCGCCGAGGGTAGAATGACTCCCGCTGTTCTACCCTGGTCGCCGCCATGAGCCTCAACATCAAGAACGAAGAGACCTGCCGCCTCGCCGCCGAACTTGCACGCCTCACCGGCGAGACCAAGACCGGAGCGATCACCGTCGCCTTGCAAGAGCGGCTGGATCGCAGGCAGCGACAGAGCCGGGCCGAGGCGTTGGCCCACGAACTTCACGAGATCGGACAGCGGTGCGCCCGGCTCCTGAAACCCGGTCCTTCCGCCGTGGAGCATGGCGACTTTCTCTACGACGACCAGGGCCTGCCGAAGTGATCATCGACACCTCCGCTCTGCTGGCGATCCTGCTCGGCGAAGCCGACGCCAAGCGCTACGAACAAGCTGTGGCCGGTTCGTGGCCTCGACGCATGTCGACCGTAGCCCTGCTTGAAGCGGCCATGGTCGTCGAGTCGCGCGGTGGAGCCGCGGCAGGCCACGAACTCGACGAGTTCCTTACCCGAGCGGAAGTCGAGCTGATTGCCGTCACTCCCGAACAAGCAGCCGTAGCCCGGCGCGCCTGGCGGAGGTTCGGCAAGGGCAACCACCCCGCGGGTCTGAACTTCGGCGACTGTTTCGCCTACGCGCTTGCCACCACAACGGGGGAGCCGCTGCTGTTCAAGGGCGAGGACTTCGCTCGCACCGACATCGAGGCCGCCTGAGCCGTCACCGACATATCGGCAGCGGCAAGAGTCACCATGGACCGTTCGGAGACAAGATGAGCCCGCCTTGCCCACGGGTCTTTGTCAGCTCCGTCATGGACGACTACGGCGACCTGCGGGCGGCCGCCGCTCAAGGCATCAGGCAAGCTGGTGGACAGCCTGTGCGGGCCGAGGACTTCGCGGCGAGCAATACCTCTCCCCGAAACGCATGTCTTGACGGTGTGCGGAGCGCCGATGCTCTTGTGCTCTTGCTCGGTGCGCGCTATGGGTTCGTCACACCCTCCGGGCTGGCCGCGACCGAAGAAGAGTACGAGGAAGCGCGACGCAACAACAAGAGAATCCTGGTGTTTCTTGAAGCGGATGTGCCGCGCGAACCCCGGCAGCAGACCTTCGTCGCCAAGGTGCAGGACTACGTCCATGGCCACTGGCGCAAGACGTACCGCAGCGCGGCGGAGTTGAGTGAGCTCGTGCGAGACGCCATCACGGCTGCGGACCTAGTGGTTCAAGCTCCCCCTCACCAGACGGGAGCGAGAGTGCGCATCGATACGTTGCTGAACCGCCGGCCACCGCAAACCGACGACATGGTCTGGCTGCAAGCAGTCTGGACGACACTGCGTGACGAAGAGGTCGTCGATCCGCTGGAACTCGGGAACGAGGCGTTCAAGCGCCGATTCCTACGCTCGGCGCACGAATGCGAACCTTCGCTACTAACCTACGAACAATCGAAACAAGTCAACGTCACGCCATCTTGTCTGCGCATCGATCAGGGCGACCGAAACAACTGGATGCAAGCTCGTGATCTCGTCGCCGTGGAGCTCCACTCCAACGGGACTCTAGCGATTGCCCGGAACATCACTGGCTCCATGCCATCAACCGCTGCCACCACCGGATGGTCCGACATGTTCTTTCTTGATCCTGAGGTCGTGCGGACCGGGCTCAACCAAGCGTGGTCTTTCGTCTCGGCTTGCTGGGAGGATCTCGACCGCTACATGCGCCACGATCCGTTGCTCTACAACGTCGCTATCTACGACATGGGCACCCGCAAGTTTGCGTCCGCTCCTCAGCAGTCCCACAGCAGCATTGAGGTGCCGCCCGCGTGTCCAGAGAACCCCTTGGTCGTGTTCGACCCGCCCCGAAGAGTCTCTCGCGCGGACGTGACAATGTACGACAAGGAGGTTGACCGCGCGATCACGATTCTTGACCGGACATCTCGACAGTGGACCCATTGGCCGTAGAGTTCAACCACCCTCCCAAGTTGCAGCAACCGCCAGGAACGGGCTCGGCTCGCCGTAGCTAAGCACCAGAAGCTCCTTCTTCGCGCGCGTCGCGGCCACGTACACGAGTGCTCGCTCCTCCGTCTCGGCAGCGGCGCGGCCCGCTTCGTCGCCGCGACTGAAGACGGCTGCACGCAGGGGAACAAGGCCCGAGTTCACACTCGCGATCGCCACCCGGTCGAACTCCAACCCCTTGACGCGGTGCATGGTTGCCACGCGGACGCCCTCTTTCTCACGGTCATCGAGGTGGTCGGCCTCCAGCACGAAGGCTGACAAGTCGTGCTCGGCCAAGCTCGCTGCGAGGGCGTCGCGCTCCTTCATCGTCCGGGCTACAACGCAAGCGCCCCTCAGGGCCTCGCCGCCGGTCCGCAGCGTCTTGAGCCAGTCGACGAGGGCGCCGGTCTGCTCGTCCCGGGTCTCGAACAGCAGCACTCGTGGTTCCGGACCGAGGGTCAACGACTTGATGCCCTTGTTGTCATCGACGCCGCCATCGAGATCGTCGATCCTGCAACCGGCGAGCAGACCGGTCGCCCAACTCCACGTCTGCTGCGTCGTGCGGTAGTTGAGACGGAGCTTTCGGGCGCGACCACGAATCTCGATGCCGCACCGGCCGAGCACGACCCGGTTCCGGCCATAGATGCGCTGGTGGCCGTCCCCGACGATGAACAGGTCGTCGCCTCCCCGCGGAACCATGCTGCGGATGAGGCGATACGCCTGCGTGCCCATGTCCTGTGCTTCGTCAACGATGACCGTCGTGTGGTCCAGTGCAGATCTATCGTCTTCCAGCAATGCGGCAGCGTCCCGATACGCGTCGTCGACCTCCTTCACGCCGCGCCGAGCGAGCTGCGCCCGGTACTCCTCAAACACCCGCCACACCTTTACGCGTGCCGCACGGTGCAACCGCGTGCCGCGTCCGACGCGGGACACGCGCCGGTACTCGTTCTCGGTGGTCACACCGTTGGGAAGAACGACCCGCTCCCATTCGTCACGGTAGAAGGCACTCTCGTAGTCGAGATCTTCGGGTTTCTGGTCGAGTGCCAGTTCCCACGCATCCCGGTCCCTCCCGTAGATGATGCGAGACTCGTAGCGACGACCCCGCAGAAAGCGGACCACCCAGCGGTCCAGATTCGTCACCTCGATGCGCGCCATCTCTTCCGGCGAGCAGATGGACTTCAGGTTGTTCTCAATGTCGGCGGCGAGGTTTCGGGTGAACGTCGTGAACAGGATGCGGCCGCCGTTCGGACTCTTGCGGGCGAGCCAGCGGGCGCGGTGCATTGCGACGACCGTCTTCCCCGTGCCGGCGCCGCCGAGCACTCTGACCGGGCCGTTCCAGTTGCGTTCAACGAGGCGGCGCTGCGACGGATGCAGGAAGACGCGCCAGCGCTCCAAGGGGGCGTTTAGCATCGCCTCCAGTTCCATCTCGTCTTCCACGACGACGAACCGCGCCTGGGAATCGACCTGGTTCAGCGCCTTCTCGAAATCGGCGGTGTCGACCGGCTCGCCAGAGGTCTCCCGATCCTGCACGAGCCTCTCGTAGGTTTCGTCCGCCAGATAGAGGAAGAGCGACTCGTACGCCTCCACCGGCAACCGCGGCTGCATGGCGTCGAGATCCAGATCGTCATGCACCGAGCGCACCTCGGCCAGCATGGCGACAGGAACGCCGAGGCGCGCCAGTTGACGGTCGCGCAAGCCCTCGAAAGCCGACGGTCGATCGGCTGCGGCCCGCGCCGCAGCCTCGCTCGGCGCCCCCACGTCCGCAGGCGCCCCCGGCTGGGGCTCATAGATCTGCAGAGCTCCGGTCTCGGTGTTGATGCGGCATTCGTGCCGCTCGGCCCAGTTGTAGGCGTCGTCATGCTTGGCGGCCCAAAGGAGCATGTGGACGTTTCCGCGGTCCGGCTTGAGCACGATGGCCCGATAGCTGCGGTCAATGCGCAGCGACCGCATGTGCGGGTCACGGACGCCGTGAATCCGCTCGTAGTTCAGTCCGCTGGCCGTCGAGGCCACGTTGAACTTCGAGATGAGCGACCGTACGCCCCTCTGCTGAGGCCGCGGCAGCCTCGCATAGGCCTCCAGGAAGTCACTGGACATCGCCATTGTCGCGCTGCTGACCATCAATCCTCCTGGGCAAAGACCTCGACGACCGCACGCATCAAGTCGTCGAGGTCGCCGGAGACTACCCGCCACCCCGCCTTGGCCAAGACAGCGGCCTGCTCCGGATCGTCTGGCCACAGGACGGCGGTCTGCTGTTCAGGCCACGCCAGTTCGGCCTCCGCCAGCACAACGCCGTCCTCGTCGCAAAGTTCGAACCCCACCTCGGGCGCGGGCGCGCCGCTCCCGGACAGTGTTTCCAGCACCGGGAGCAGATCGGGCGCCGCCAACTCGTAGGCCTCCTTCCACAGTGCGTCGAATCGTCCTGGCACTGGCGCCGGGCCCGAAACCGTGTCAAGCGCATCGTAGAGCCCTCGCTCCATCCCCCTGCGCGTCGTCCACCAGGCCCCGGGCAGGAACTGGAGGACGTTGAACAGTCTGAGCACACTGTTCCAGACCTGCCGGTAGTCCTCCCTGGCCCGTCCCTCCGCATCGTCGTGAAGATGGACGATCGCCCTCATGCCATCCGCATCGGCCCGCTCCACGGCGGCAAGCGGCAGCGCGAGCAACAGATCCGCGGCTTCCGGCTCTGTCCCGGCCCAAGCACCCCGGCCGGCTCTGGCAACTGGTCGTTCGAGGTCAGCAAGTCCAGCTCGGCCCTCTTCGGGCAGTGCCTCCGCCACCTTGCTCTCGAAACGAGACCGCAGGCCGCCTCCCAGCATTTCTCCGCTGTCGAAGAGGCCGCACAGCGCCGTGAAGACCGCCCGCTTCCAACGCTCGGGATCCGGGTCCGCCAGGTAGCGCGCGAGCAGCACCAGCGATGACTCAACAGCAAGCCGTGACCGCAAGGAGGCAACACCCCAGCGCCGGTCCAGCGCAACCTGAACGCCGGTCTCCCCGCTGCCGGCGAAGTCGAACGTCGAATCCTCGCGCTTCTCTTCGACCACATCCCGCCACGTCAACGACCACACCAGGTATCCGGCCCGCACGAGCGCCATCCGCTTCAGGGAGTCCTCGCCGGTTCTGTCGCGGTGGAACTCGAAGCCGTCGGTGAACACGGCCACCGGCGGAAGGCCGCTCGACGAGCGCGCGGGCCAGATGACGAAGTCCGGCCAGCTCGCCGCCACGACACCGTCCGATGGGCCGAGATCGACCTGCGGCTCCATGTACCAGGTCGAGTCGCCTACGGTCAGCACGTATCCCGGCTTGCCGCGCACCAGGTCGCGGCGGACACGAACGGCTTCGCCGTCCACCACGACCCGCGGCAGCGCCTCGACGAATCGTTCCTCCAACTCGCTCTCGAACGGCGGCGCGAACTTCACCGTGGCGAGCCCCTCGACCTCCTCGAGGTCCTCGGCCTGGGCCAGGATGGCTCGGAGAATCTCAATCGCCGTAGTCCTGGACGTGCTCGCCATGTCGCGACCGCGCCGATACGCGAACACGCAGCGGTAGCAACCGTCCTTCTCCGGATCCTGGTTGCACGAACAGGACGTGAGCGCGTCCAGCGCCGCGCGGAAGACGCCGAGCAACTTCGACGGCTCGCTCATCAGTTCCTTGAGATAGCCGGTGCCGCCCGGAACCGTGTCGTAGAGCATCAGATAGCGGCGGCGCGTATTCGTTCCAGCGTCCGGGTACTCGCTCGTCATGGCCCGCAAGTGGTCGATCTGTCCGCTGAACCACCGCTTCAAGCCAAGCTCCAGCGCCGCGACGAAGGAGGCCACGTGCCGCTCTGACTCCAACGCAAGAGATACGGGTAAGAGCATCCGGACGGCCTCGGACTGAAACTGGCGGTACAGGTAGAGACACTCCACGATGTCGCCTTCGCCGCCCTCGTCGGCGCCCGCGACCGCGCCGAACGCGCTCGACCTGGAGCCGGCGGCACGCGCCCTTCGCGCCGGGTGCTGCGCGGGGCACGTCCGCGCATGCACCGGCTCGTCCTCGCGCCGTCCCTGGACCTTGCCGCAACGCCTGCAGATGCGGAAGCCGTCCCGCGGAAGCTCCACGCCGGCGAACATCGTCTTCTGCCCCTGCTGACCCACCCGACCGAAGTTCATCTCGCGGAACGTTGCGGACGGGATGTACTCGAAGCCGAACGGCAGTTCGCTCCTGGGCATCGCGTAGGCGCGCTCCACCGCCTCCGGCTCGAAGTCGGCAACGAGCTGCCGCGTGTAGAAAAGCGGCTCCCGGTCGTCGCGCTCGTCGACGATGCGGCTGTAGCGATCCGAGGTTGTGGCATGAACCAGCCGGAGAGGCAGCATGTTGCGTCGCTGGCCCGCGTCGGCCCAAGTCCCGGCGCCGCAGCGAGGGCAGGAAGCGTGTGCGTCCCCGACGTCCACACGTTCGCAATAGCTGCACGCCGGGCAAAGCCTCCACGTTTCGATCCCCGACAGGCGCAGATCGATACGGTCGATCTGCACGCGGCGGCCTCCCGCGTAGAAACGGTTCTCCGGCGCCAGTTCGCCGAGGGCGGAAGCCGCCGGTCGGATGTACTCGTAGGTCTCGTACTCGTACGCGCGGCCCCCCGTTGCGGCGTGGCGCTCGCCTTCCGGCTCTTCCCGCCGCTGCTCCCGGCGCCGGTAGATGACCGACTTCAACGTCACGCCCGCTTCCGGGAACGCGTAGTTCGGCAGCAGTCCCTCGTCGGTCAGGAAGTTGAACGTGTTGCGGCCATTCAGGTCGCGCAGCAGGCCCTGCAGGCCGCCCCGTTCCTGCGTCAGTTCCATAATTTCCTGGGCGGTCGCTTCGTCTGGAGGACTGCGGCGCAGAGTATCGACCCGTCTGCGGAGCGTTTCGATCTCCGCGCGAAGCGACTTGCGCTCTTCGGCAACCTCGAGAAAGCGGTTCAACAACCGCAGCCGCAACGACGGCTGGCCCTCGGAGTCGCCGTGCAGGAACTCGCGCAAGTACGTCTTCGACGCTAGGTCCAGACTGCCTGAGAAGGCAGCGAAGAAGCCCTCGATCAGAGCTTCCGCCCGGTCCTGCACGAAGTCGAACAAAGGGTACGGGAAGCGGTCCAAGGCCGTCTTCTCCACGTTGTCGAGCACCGCGCGAATCCTGCGCGGCACCGCGTCCTCACCGACGCCGGTCGCCGCCCAGCCGTCAAAGCAGAACGCCGTGAGTTGCCGCTCCAGCACGGCCGACGCGTTCAGAAACACGCCGGGCGGCTCGACCCTGCCGCCCAGCATGTCGAGCGGCTCCTCATAGAAGTAGAGATCGTGCGGGCGGCCGCTGGCCAGGGTCAGCGTGAACGCGTTGCCGTCGCGCCTGCCAGCCCGCCCGATGCGCTGAACGTAGTTCTGCTGCGCCGGCGGGACGGAACAGAGCACCACCGTCGACAGGTCGCCGATGTCGATTCCCAGCTCCAGAGTCGGAGTGGCCGACAGCACGTTGGGCTCCCACGGCTTCGACTCCGCGTCGGCGAAGCGCTCCTGGAGCTCTGCACGCTCCTCCCGTGTGAGCAGCGCCGTGTGCTCCGCGGACACGAGGCGGCGAATGGCCGTCTTCCGGTACAAGCGTCCGAACCACGAGGGGGGCTCCAGCTCGTGACCGTCGTAGGTGTCGAGCGCGGCAAGGTCGAGGCAGGGAACGCCTTGCCAGAGTTCCACTTCTCGCTCCGGGACCACGAGCACCCGCTTCGATTTGGCGCAGTGCATCACGGCGACCCGGGATGTCGCGTACAAGCAGGTCGGATCGAGAGCCCAGGCTCGGACGCTGCCGGCATCGACGCGCCGCACCAGGCCGGCAACCTCCAGCGAGCCGAGCACGGCCTGGAGCACATCGGGCGCGTCGTGCCTGGCGGAGAGCGGGTCGAGCGGCGAGAGGACCTTGATTGCCCAGTTCTCGTACCACGACCGGCGCGACCGTTGCCCGTGGAGCGGCTCGATCCCGTCGCCCTTGGCGGCCCGGTCCGCCGGGAAGACCGGCAGAGGCGAGCGCGGGCCGAAGTCCTGAAGAGCGAGTTCCCTCCTGGTCAGCCACCAGCGGCTGGCGCCTCCGGCGAGGAACCCCCGCACCAGATCGCTCCAGACCGCGCCGCGGTTCCTCATGCGGCGCACGATGCCGAGCAGAAGCGCGCGCACCGTATCGCGTTCCACCTCGCGCAGGCCGCCAATCTCCCGGATGCGGTCCTGGGCCTCGCCGCACGCCCTGTCGAACCGTTCACGGTCCACGCCAATCGCCGCCGCGCGCGTGCGTTCAAGCGTTCGCCCGATGGTCGACCGATGACCGAACTCCGCGAACACCTCCCAGCGCAGGCGGCGCGCGACGAGTCCTGGCAGGTCGGATCCCCGCGGCAGCCGGCCCTGGCGCTTCAGGGCTCTGAAGTCTTGCAACCACAGGCGGTCCGGAGCGATGAACTCGCTCACGAAGCGCTCGGCGTCGAAACCTGCCGTACTCCCGCTTTCGCCACGCCAACGGCCAACGACCCGGCCGTCGTCGTCCGAGCCGCCCATCAGGTCGGACAGCCTGATCTCGCCGTGTTCCTCGACGACCTGGGCGATGGCCGCCCGCACGTTGTTCGGCCAGGTCCGAGCCGCGACAAAGCCCGCGCGGTGGGCAGCGTCCTGAACGTTGTCCGAAAACGCGATGACCTTGTGGTCGTCGTTGTGGCGGGAGGCGAAGGTCTGGCCCAGCGCCACGCTGAGCAGGCTGGACGCTCGCGCGCCGAAGATGATCAACGCCTCCACCGCGCCGCAGTAGGGACAGTCCCGGCTCAGTTGCATCTTCGAGCCTCGCCCGCCGCGGAAGGTCTTCTTGACGACGGCATCCGGGCGGAACACGCGCAGCACCCGGTCCGCGCCACAAAGCGCGCAAGGCTTGCCGGCATTCTCGCCGCCCGCGGTGAGCCGGCCGCAGCCGCCGCAGATCGTGCCGTCGATGCCCCTGGCAGGCGACGGCGCCTCGCCCGGAAAGAAGTACTGGACGTCGACGTCGCGAGCGAAGAACCGGTTGTAGAAAACCCGCAGGTCCGGTTCGACGCGTTCCTCCGCGGCGCGCTTGACTGCGCCCCAGCCGGTCGCTCGGCACTCCCGGCACTGAATGAGGGGCAGGTGGACCGATCGGTCGTCGGGCTTCAGGTCGTCGGAGTGCCGCAGTCGATGCAGCGTGCCCGGACCGGCGTCGTCGGACTCGACCGTAGCGCCCTCATGGGAACCGTGGGAAGAGGCAATCTCTCCGACACCGCAGACCATGCGGCGGAGCTCCCGCACCCAGAGGTGCAGCCCGACCTGCAGGAACGGCAGAAGCCGGCCTGTCGCGCCCCCGCCCTCGCGCCGGCGCGCCACCGAGATCAGGGCGCACAGCCCGTCGAGCACCGCGAGAGCCTCTCGCCCGCTCGCCACCGGCAGGCTCCGGCGAAGCCGGTCCGCGACCTCCGCCACCGGCACGGGGCGCCCGTCGAGCACCCTCAGCAGGTTCACGAAGGTGGCGTGCTCGCGCAGACGCTCGGCCAGCGCCACACGCCAGCCCTCCGACTCGAAGGCGCCCTCGATGGGAACGCCGAAGAACAGTTCGTGCAGCGCGCGGACGTAGTCCTCGGCCGACGCCTGCCGGCGGTCGAGCAGGTCCGCAAAGTCACCGCGTGGCATCAGGTACCCGCCGATCAACGAACCGCCCAGGAATTCGTCGATGCTCTGCCGCGTCTCGCCCACGATGGAACCCGGCTCGAACGGCTGATCGAAGATCCGGGACACGTAGTCGCGCAACTCCGGCTCGGCGCCTTCGCCGCCCAGCGTCGCCGACGTACCGGCGCAGATCAGGCCCTCGCCCGCTCTGAGGCGGACCCGCAGACGCCGAATGAGGCAGGCCAGATCCGTACCCTGCGCGCCGTCGAACGTGTGCAGCTCGTCCACGACCAGGTAGCGCAGCGTACCCGGCTCGTTGTGCCGCCACAGCCGCTGGTCCGAGGGCCGGACCAGCAGATAGTCGAGCATCTTGTAGTTCGTGAGCAGGATGTCCGGCGGCTGCTCCAGGAGACTCGCCCGGTCGGCAACGATGTGCTCCGGCCCCATGCCCACCTGCGGAGCGCGCGCCGCCTGGCCGATGAAGAGACCTGCCGTGACGCGGCCGCGCAGCGCCGGCGTCTCGTGAATCGTCTTCGCGATGCGTCGCGCCTGATCCGTCGCCAAGGCGTTCATCGGATAGATGAGGATCGCCTTGATGCCCTTCCGGCCCTCCGGCGTACGCGCGTGCTCGCGGCAGTAGTCGAGAATGGGCAGCAGGAAGCACTCCGTCTTGCCCGAACCCGTGCCCGTGGCGATGACCGTCGAGCGCCCCGCGCCAGCGGCAAGCCGCGAGAAAGCGGTCCGCTGATGGCGGTACGGCGTATAGCCGAGCGGTACTTCCGGGAACGGCTCGCCTCCCTCGGCCGCGTGCCGATACGGCAAAGCGATGGAGAGGTACGGGCCCTTGACGAGGTTCTCCGGCTCGGCCAGGAAGTCCTCGATGACGCCCGCCATCTCCGGGTTGGAGGGACCGAACCCCGTCGAGAGGAAGGACCGGAGGGCGTCGGCGACTTCGGAGGCGACGGCGGAGGGGATCATCGGGGGTACGACTGTTGAACGCTGCAAACTGCCTAGAGAATCGCGGGAACTCTACGCGAGGGGCCGACAGCGGCCCTTGGCTGAAGCTGGAACGCCAACCATCCGGGACGCTGGACGCCGCCGAGCGCCTGTTGTACCGTGTCAACGGATGAGACCGAGGCACCCGAAGAAGGATGTGGAGACAGCGCTCGCCGAAGCCGAGGACGCAGGATGGACAGTAGTCCCAACCTCCGGCCACCGTTGGGGCGTGATGCGTTGCGGACAATCGAGTCGTTCTGGGTGCCAAGCGTCGATCTGGTCCACGTCTCGCAACCCCGGCGACCACGCGAAAGACCTACGGCGCTACATCAGGCGCTGTCCGCATCAGTGAGAGAAAGAACGGAGGGCAACCCGATGCCAGTCCATCACTTCACGCTCATCGTCGAAGGCTCCGACCTCCAGTCGGAAGAGCACATCAACCTGCTCTTCGAGGCGGGCTGCGACGACGCCACCGTAGGCCGTATCGACGGCATCCAGTACGTCGACTTCAACAGAGACGCGCCCAGCCTCGCGGAGGCCATCATCTCGGCGGTAAGGGTCATCGAGAAGGTCGAGGGCGCTCAGGTCACGCGAATCGCAGATGCCGGCCTCGTCTCGATGGCGGACATCGCCAAGCGCACCGGACGCACCCGCGAGAGCGTGCGCCTGCTAGTCACCGGAGCGCGTGGTCCCGGAGGCTTCCCCGCTCCCGTTACGGATCCACGCAGCCGTTACCGGCTCTGGCGCTGGCCGGACGTCGCGCAGTGGTTCAGTGAGGTACTCGGACAAAGCGCCACGGTGGAAGATCACCTGCTGACCGCGATCAATGCGAGTCTGGAGCTGCGCCGCCACCAAGGAGGCCTTACGGCCGCAGGCCGGGACAGCGTTCGGGCGCTGGCGGGGTTGTCGTGAGCCTCATCTCTCCAAACACCGGAAGCACACGAACGTCGCCTCGCGTACTCGCCTCAGCTGCGCAGCAACAACTCCACGCCTGCTGGTTCCGAAGCGACTCGCCAGCTATCTCCCCTCTCGCTGACTTGGCGCTCGGGCGAATGGCCCTAACCGTCGCCATCTAAAGCCTCTCAAACGAGTACACTCCCTTAATGTGAGTGTTCAAGTAGCGACCCTTGGACGACGCTAGCAGGAACTCTGTGAACACCGTCTCTGGAACATCGAAGTACACGTAGCTTCCAGACTCCAGGAATCTCACATGCAACTCCTGCTTGGCCTCGTCATAGCCTATGGCCTCCACATTGGTTGAATCTACATAGTGCATCTCAGGCATTCTCGTCGCCCTCCTTTTCCGCCTGCCCCGGTGCGCCAGCCGAAGTCGACTGCGCGCGCCAGTTCCTCAGTCCGCAGGCATAGTGCACACTATCCCATTGCTGTCCCACAAACTTCAGCGTAGAGCAAGTTGAGTTTGTGCGTTTCTCGGTTCGGGGGGTCCGCTCCGAGGTTCGAGCAGTTCCAGCAGCGGTCTTCGGTCGAACAGGTTGAGTTGCAGGAGGCGCAGGATCTGGCTCATGCTCCAGGACATCTTGTTGGCGAATTTCAGGTATGCGAGCAGCAGATGGACGCAGATGGCGATCCAGATCTGCGTCATGACAGCATTGCGCGAGGTGCCGACAAAGCTCTTGATGCGCAGGTTCTGCTTGATCCACTTGAAGAAGAGCTCGATCTGCCAGCGCGCCTTGTAGATGTCCGCGATGGTCTTCGGGGCGAGGCTGAAGTTGTTGGTCAGGAACTTGTAGTGCCGACCCGTCTCCGGGTCGCGATAGCCGACCCGACGCAACGGAATCGGGCACCGCTTGCGCCCCTTGACGCTGGTCAGCTCGATGGTCTGGTCCGACGTCACGCCCCGGCCGCGAGCGAACGAGCGCCGCTCCCGAACCGCGTACTTGACCTTGCGCTTCAGGCGGGTGACCAGGAAAACCCCTTGTGCATCAAGGTCCTTCAGCCATCCGAAGTCGAGGTACAGACGGTCCGCCGCCACGATGCTCCCCTTCGGAAGACGAAGCGACCGGGCCACCTCGAGGTCCGAGCCCTTGCCGTCGGTGACGTGCAGGAACGACGGCAGACAGCCCTCGTGGTCGAGACCCACGTGCAGCTTCAACGCCCCCTTGGTCTTGCGGTACCGCGCCCAGGGAAACACCTTCAGGCACAGGTCCACGTACGTGGCGTCGAGCGACAACAGCTTGTTCCGGAAACGGAACCCATGCCCCGGCGCCGCCGCCTGACAACGGCTCAGAAGGCGACCGAACAGCGCCTCGTACAGTTCGTGAGGCTGCTCTCTGTTCACCCGCGCCAGCGAAGATCGGGCTACCCGGCCAACGCCGAGATGGTACAGCTTGTGAGCCTGCGCATCCAGGTTCGACACGATGTCTCGCAGACTGCGCCGCCCGGAAAGCTGCGCCGTCGCCATCGCTACGAACTGGCCCCAGCGGCTCATCGAGCGCAGCTTGCGTCCCCTGTGATGCCGCCGGGCCTCCCGCTCGAACTCATGTCTCGACACCAGCTTGAGGAACTGGCCAAGTACGGTACTATTGTGCGCCATGGGTCTGGATCTCCTTGCCGTCATTGGCGTTGTTTGAAAACCAATCATACGACAAGGCACGGTTCAGACCCATCCTTCCTCCCCGTTTGTGGGACAGCAGTGACACTATCCGGTCTACTCCCCTTCTGCCAGGCCCCTGGAAGTCTCGGGTCGTCGCCATCCGGCTTGTTCCGCGCCCTCCGCACGCGCAAACGTGACGGTATCGGCACAATCTCGCCAAGAAACAAGCCCTCTCCCGTGCGTAATGCAGGCAGGAGTTCCGCGAGACGTCCGAGATCGTCAGGAAGAGCCGCTATCACCCGGTTGCGGTCTCCGGCATTCGTGAGCCGCAAGGCAACCATCGAGCCGAACTGACTCAGAATCGCGCTATCGAGTTCAGATGGTCTCTGCGAAACCAGCATAAGCCCCACACCGTACTTCCTGCCTTCCTTCGAGATCGTCGACAAGATTCGGTGCGCCGGACCGGCGCCGCCTTCGGGCACAAACCTGTGGGCCTCATCCACTATCACCAACAAGGGTTGTTGGCGTCCACCTACAGGCAGGTCTTGGGCCCAGAACAACATGTCGTAGATGATACGCAGCATCGTACCCACAACCGTCGGCAACACTTCTGCAGGCAGTTCTGACACGTCAAAAACAGATATGGGCTTCGAGTGCCCAACCCACTCCTCTACCACAGTGTCCAGGTCCGCCTTCACTCGGCCCTCGAGATCGGGTTCCAAGTCCTCGCCCGGTGAAAACAAGAACGAGAACCGGCTGTCCTGGAGACGGCTCACCATGAAGTCGAGCTGGCGCTCTATGTTCCGCTTGCCTGGATTCTTGTAGGGCGCATTGTTGTGAGGGCTCGCCGGCGGGAACTGAGACGGCCTGAGCGCCTCGGGATCACCTTCGTCCACAGGCGAATACTCCTTCGGCTCCTTGTTCTTGCCCCCGAGCTCCGCGAATGTGAGACGCTCGAAGCGGTCCAGATCGAACCAAAGCTGCTTGATGCTGAACGGCACAGGAGAGTCAGCCGTAATGGTCTGAAGCCCCGGTGGCGTGGGCAAGTGCTGAGCGGCGTCAGTCCTGAGTTCCACGACTCTGTCTCGAATCGCAGTCTCGACCGCCGGCTGTAGACCGCCGAGCGCAAGATCCTTCAGCTCCGAAAAAGGAAGCGCCCAGAACGGTACCCGCAGTGCCCTCTCCCCGGCTGCCTCGTCCGGTCTCGCGCGGAAGATCCGCCCCTCCGCGCCGAGCGCGGTGTCGTACTCGCCGTGTGGATCAATCACCACGATCCTGGCTCTAGGAAACGCCCCACCTGCAATGGACTCCAGAAGCACCGTCACCAGATTCGACTTCCCCGTCCCGGTGGACCCAACGACCGAACAGTGGCGGCTCACTAGACGCGCCACGTCTATCTGACCGGGAATCGCCGCTGAAGCGGCAATCTCACCCACGCTGACCCTTCCGCTCGACTCTGGTCCCAGACCGTAGATCAACTCAAGCTGCTCAGTAGTGACTACATGGACCTCATCACCGACAGTCGGGTACTGCCCGACCCCACGATCGAACTTCCCGCCCACGCTCTCCCCGAAGAGCACTACGGTCATCCACCGATAGCCAGCCCCGGCCTCGTCGGCTTCCTCCAAACGGCCAACTGGGGCTCGCGCCCCCTCAACAGCAGGCGCCGCATCAGCTCCGACCTCGGTGCAGATGGCGTAGAGATTCAGATAGCCGAGCGGAATGCGGACTAGGCCACCAATCTGGCCCACACGGTAGGACTCGCCCTGAATCATGACCAAGGCCGACCGTACGTCGTCCCGAAGCCGAACACGGACGACACCGCTCGCAACCGAAGCCACATGACCTACGAGAGTCGGAGCGTGTAAAGGCATCGCAACGAACTCACGTCAACGAGCGAAGAAACTCACAAAGGCAACAAAAATCGCCGATCCGAACGATCTTCTCTTCCGCCAGTTCAACACGGGCACTGGACCCAGCGGCACTTCCGCCAGGCGCTGAGTTCCTCTCGCTCAAACGCGCGCCCCGGCTGTCCACGTCGTGCGTCGCCTTCCATCTTCCGAGCCTGCCACCAACAACCCCGGTTCGAGGCCCTGCGACGACCATGTTGGGTTGGTCGATACTACGCCGGAAAAGGTCCGAGCCCGCATCGGGATCCTCGTACTGAAGTGCATAGACATGAGTACGCGGCAGGTTCTCCAGCGCCCCGAATACCACATTGTTGATGTGCTCGTCTCCGAATCCGAAGCCCGCCGCTATCAGGAGTGCGTCGTCCAACTCCAAGAAGCGAGCCAAGCGATCCATGAACGCGCTGTACGGCTGCTGCCGAGACTCGTCGTACTTCCGCAAAGACGGGAAGATCATCTCGCCGGAGTCCTTGGGGGCTCCCCGGATTACTCGGGTGTGCCGGCCCTCCTTCACGCGGCGCCACGTCACCGAGCCATGCATCTTCCACAAACGAGTCCAGTTGCCTCCCGGTGCCGCGTCGGCGTGCCGTAGACTGTCGGCGTGAAAGAATGGCTCGTAGGTACCGACGAAGCCGTCAAAAACCGGCACCCGTTCGGCCTCAAACGCCCGCTCGAGAAGAATGTCATAGTTGACGGTGAAGACCTCGACGGGGTGCTTGCGTGACACCCTGACAAGCCACCGCCCCAGGTCCCGGTGGGGTGTTTCCGCCGGAATCGCACACGCTTCGGGATTCACTAGACTGGCGATGGTCCGGCGGACGATTGCCTCAAGTCGTCCCAAGTCTGCGCCATCAAGTCCTGCTAGCCGATCGCATGGCCCGATCGCGTCGCGCATGACCGCGAGGCGAGACAGGAGATTCTCAATGTTGGGAGATTCCTCTCTGGCCTCACACCGCGCTTCGAGTTCTTTCCAAGCCCGGCGAAACGTGGGATCCGATTCTATGGCCGCATCCTTGCACTGGGAAGTCAGGCCCTTCACATCAGGTATCAGGGGCGAGGCGCTCTCATCTCCAGGTCTGACCACTCTCACGGCGCAAGATGTACCTGCCCCAAAGAGAAAACCGATGGGCTTGTCGTGACGCGCCAGATGTTGCCGCAAATCTGCGAGCAGCTTCTCCGGATCGTGAATCACATTGGTGTCAATCACCTTCTCAACTCCCGTCATTGCTCGGCGAACTGGACAACGCAACGAGGCAGTGCTTGGCATCGGCTGGCCTGTTCCGCATCACGGATGGAATGAGGCGGCGGCCGCCATCCTTCGACCTTCGACCGCTTCCCACGCAGCGTGGTAGTCGGCCTCGCGGTCGCAACAGTCGAAGGGGGCATGGTACTCGACTAGCCGCTCGACCGGACCGCCGGGGAGGGTGTCGTCGGTGAGGCGGCGCGTGACCACCCCCTGCTGCAGGTCGCGGATGTCCTCCCAGCCGAGGGCAATACCGCTACGGTCCGTGGCCGGTTTGCGGAGGCCGTAGGCGGTGTCTCCCTTCCGCGCCCTTCGAGGTAAGCCTACGCCAGGAAGGCCTTTAGAGACGGTGAAGACGATGCGGCCGTTCCGGTCGTGCCAGGTGTCGGCCTCGTACTGGCGCATGACGGGGAACTGGACCCGGTAGATGGTCAGGAGTTCTTCCAGGGTCAGGCCGAGGGCCATTGCGGCGAGGACGTCGATCTCCACGAGAGCTTGCCGGCGGGCGTAGTCGGTCCGCAGAGCTACGTCCCAGTCCCACTCCGGCGTGAGCTGACCGAAGTCCTGCGGCAGACGGGAGTCCTGTTTCGCCCAAGCGTCCGCGCGGAAGGCTTCAATGGCCGGAGCGCCATCGCCCGGCGCGAGGCTCTCCGAGCCGAAGGTGGCTCCAGTACCGACCGCCCTGCCACGAGCGCCCCCTGACTCCCCGGCGCAGATCTCGGACCACAGATCGGCGTAGTGGCTCGTCAGGCAGCAGAGACGGAGGACTCTGATTCGAAGAGCGCTCCGAATGCCTGGATCGCAAGCGTGGCCAAGCATCGGCAGACGGCTCAGCCAAGACAGATTGACGTGGCCCGTGCCGGTGCTCTTGATGAAGAAGTCGAGGACGATGGACATGGCCAAGGCCGCGAAGTCCACGCAGTCGCCCAGCTCGCGAAAGGCGGTTCCGGCGTTCGTGTTGATGAAGGCCACATCCTTGGGAATCACGGAGGCGATCAAGGTGCGTTCAGCAGCCGCTCCAACCATCTCCCGGTTCACGACGCGGAAGTACTCCGTGACCCTACGGACTTCGCCCGCGCACGATTTCTGCCACGGCAAAGCAGGCGTTCGCCGTTCGTACTCTCTCCGCCCGCACGCCGCCACGTAGTTCCATCGCGGCAGATAGTCCGCCGGGAGCGTGGTCAGGTCCAAGACGTCGTAGTCGCTGTTCTTCGTGCAGGTCCTTCGCGGCGTCTTGTTGAACGGGTTGCCCACAAAGAAGTGCGGCCCCGAGAGGATCAGGTCGGCCGGCGTCTCCGGAAACGCGGTCTGTCTCCGAATGGTCCCATCCTGCTGGGAGGTCGTTTCGTTCCAATGAGAGGTCACGAAGAAGTCGTCCTTCAAGTCGCCGAGACGACGCGGATGATCGGCGAACTTGCGGAGCACGGCCAGCAGCACCCTCGAATGCAGGGCCGGCAACCGCGCCTGTAACGATGGAGTCCCGGAAGGGTCATAACAACTTCGCGAAGGTGCTCAGGCCGTTGACGTCGATCTCGACGATCCGGTGCTTATGGCCGACGATGCTCCAGTTGTTCGCGTCATCCTTGATGCCGGGCACGGGCCCGGCACCGTCGTGCTCCAAACAGGCATCCACCGTCGCCGGAGCGAAGAGGTTGGCGATGTGAGCGAATCGGGGCGACGACCGCCGCTCACCGTACACGTTGATGCTAAACAGCGTGTGGTGATCCACCTCGGGGAAGAGTCGTTTCTCGTTCTGAAACTGGAAGTGCCCACGGAGTCGCAGATAGAGCGCCTGTCTGAGCTCCCCGCCCTTCGGGTCGTCGTACACCCCCTCGGGATGCAGGAACCCGGCCACGCCTGCCTCGCTCGCCACCACCCATGCCTGCGGCGCGAAGCACTTGTACAGATTCGTTCGCTGACCGGAGAGCAGAGGATAGTTCTGCGACGCACTCAGGTACGTCCGCATCGATTCGGCTTCTTCCAGCCCGGTCAGCCAAGCGTTCCGCAGAGCGGCGTGCCGGTTGAGGGCGGCACCCCGCAGGCCGGCGAGCGCGGTCGCCGAGTAGCCCCGAAGCGCGAACAGCGGGTTGTAGTCCCCCAGCACGTCGCCCTCCTTCCACTCCACCTTGACCCATGGCGGATTCCCCACCACCAGATCGAAGCCGCCACGGATCTCCCCACCGGCCCGCTCCCCGTAGAACACGTCCGCGAACGCCAACTCCCAGTGGTGGAACCGATACCGCGCCGCCAGTTCGTCGACGAACTTCAGCCGCGGGAACTGCTCGAACAGCTTGTCGAGGTCCAGCATGCCGATCTCGTTCGTGATCCGCTTGGCAATCTCGTCCGCGTGCTCGGCGTACTCCTCGCCGAAGAGGTCGGCGGTCTGGTTCGGGCCGAGGCCGGGCTGAAACACGGAGCCGGTGAGGACCAGAGTGATCTCGTTCAGGAACTCGTCGCGGTCCGGTAGCCGGTCCGCTTCCTCGATGGGCCAGAACCAGAGCGCGCACCAGTAGTCCATCACCAGCTTGAGGCGGCGGTAGGGGCTCGCGGTGCGCCCGCTCTCGCTGAGGACACCCTGGGCGCGGATGCGGTCTTTCCACGTGTTCGTAGTGCGGCGCTCCCGCTCCGGCGACGGTTGGCCCCACACTGGCAGAGTGTCCTCGGTATCCCTGTGGTCGCCCGCGAGCTGCTCGGCGTGCATGGCCCATAGGTCGTCCACGCGGTCGGAGAGAGCTTCGAGCTCGGCAATCTGCTCGGCGGCGTAGGGCTGAAGGAAGCCTTTGCGCCATTCCTTGATCCTCTCGAAGCTGTCGGGCGCCAGTTCCTTCGCCGCCTTGTTGCGATAGTTCGCCATGCCGGGGTCGGGGACAAGGAAGTGATACACGGTGCCAAGCCGCCGCCGTGGCGCGTGGGTACGGGCCTTGTCGGACCCTCCCGCCCAGCGCGCGTCACCGCCACTCCCGGCGCCTGACCCGGACGACCCAGAAGGCGGCTCGATCCGCTCCGGCGGTTCGTTGTACCAGAGGTCCGCCTTCCGTTTCTGCCGGCCCAGCCTCGCCGAGGGGAAGACCTGGCGCCTGGCGCCAACCAGCGAGTTGCCGCACAGGAGCTGGTAGCCGAACCAAGGCACATGGCCGTCCCTGTGGATGCAGTTCAGCCACAGCGAGACCTCGGCCAGTTCCAGCGCCACCGGGTTCAGGTCCACGCCGTAGACGTTGCGGTCGGCGATGTAGTGCCGGACCTTCTGGAGTTCGTCGGCGTACTCGTCGTGCGGGATGCGCCGGCCCAGCTCGGCCTGCTTGCGGTCGAGGTACTTCTCGGCGAGCTGGTTGACGGCCTCGTTCAGAAACGCGGCGGAGCCCATCGCCGGCTCGCACACGGTGAGGTCCAGGATTCGGTCGGCGGGCATATCGTCCGGAATCAGCTCCTTGAGCGAGTACTTGACGACGCACCGGGTAAGCGATTCGGGCGTGTAGTAGCTCGCCGTTTTCTGCCGCTCGCGGCCCGCCAGACGGTAGACGAACGAGCCCTTCGAATGGACCCGGAGCTTGCTGCGGCCCTGTTCGTCCTTGTCGTAGACCTTCTCGTCGTCCTCGTACTCACCCAGATCGCGCGCCGGCACGAACCAGGCGCTGGCGAGAACGTCGGGCTTCTCGCCGGCCTTCTTCACTTCGTAGAGGTCCTCCTCAGCGAAGAAGCCCCGGTACGAGAGCAGCGCCTCGTAGACCGCGCCCAACTGGTTGATGCCGAGCTGCGCGTAAGAGATGCGCCCCCGCCGGCCACCGCGCCCCTTGGCCGGGCGGCTGAGGGACATCAGCTTGATCACCCTCTGGAGCACCCGGTTGCGCAGCTTCACGCGGTCGAGAAGCGGCGTGGCGTCGGACCGGAACAGGCGGCTGTCGAGAGCCCTCATGCGGAAGCCGTGGCTGCGGGAGGGGCTGCTGCCGAGGACAAACTGACTGCCCTGGTCGTCGAAGCCGTCGCGAATGAGCCGAAACAGGATCTGAATGCTGTGATGCAGGTACAAGCCGTCGAGCGACTCCTCGCTGGTCAGGCGCACGAGTTCGAGATCGCGCAGCCGTTCCAGGCTGTAGCCCTTCCGGTACGCCTCCGCCGCCACCGGCGCGTAGCCCAGATCGGGTCGCGCCTCGATGTAGAAGATGAACAGCAACCGATACATGTAGCGCAGGCACTCCAGGCCGAGATCGCGGGCAAGCTGTTCGTCGAGGTCGTAGACCCGGTCCTTGCTCACTTCGCGCAGGTACCGGATCGCCTCGTTGCCGATCAGCTCGATGGACTCGCGGAGCGCGTACTTCAGATCCTCGGAAACGGCGAAAGCGTGCTTGTGGCTGTTCTCGTCCAGGCTGTCCAGCAGGCTCCCGCCCTGCGCCGGGACCAGGCAGTCACGGTGCAGAAGAGCAGCGGCGGCCTTGAGCGTGGCGTCCTCGCGGCGGCCCAGAACATCGTCCAGATCGAAACGCAGCAGCCGGCTGTGGGTCCACTTGCCGCGCTCGATCAACAGAATCTGGCCGGCGGACAGGAGAATGACCCAGCGTGGCGGATGCCGCTGCGCGAAGATGCGGCGGGTGACGATGTCGCTCCAGGTTTCCTTGAGCAGGGCTTCAGGCGGCGGCGCCTCGCCGTGGTACTGCGCCCGGTGCGGCTTCAGAGTGAGAGGATCTTCGTCGTCCCCGGCCGCGTCGTAGGCGCCGAGCACCAGCAGGTTGACTGCGCCGTGTTGACGGGCGGCGTGCAGCACCGGCACTTCGCCGCCGTCGTCGAGGACGTGATTCCGTGGCTCGTACTTGTAGCCAAGGGCCGCCAGAAGCTGGCGAAACCACGCGCGCTGACGTTCCACACGGGCTTCGTGCCGGCGTTGCCGCGCGAACTGACCGCGGAACTGCAGGTAGTCGCGGGCTAGCCCTCGCAGCGCGTCGTAGGGTGGCCGGGCGCCGGCGCTCGCGCCGCCCGCGGCTTCCGCTTCGTCCCGCCAGCGGGCGACGGTCTCCCGAATGTCCTTGGCGAAGATCTCCGAGAGGTAGTGCTGGCTGTAGAACTCGTTCTGGTTGTGGATGCCGGGGAAGGTGGCTGCAGCGGCGGCGGGCATCGACTCAATTCTCCCCTTTACCCGCTCCCGTCATCGCGCAGATGACCTTGATCCAGGGTTCCCGTTCCGTCGTCATCGTGTCCTTGATCCACTTCCAATAGTCCTCAAAGATCTGCTCGGTGTCGGCGCGGGCCTGTCGCGCCCGGCTGTGCTTGATGCCTTCCGCCTGAGACGATCGCGCCAACGTGAAATCGAGCAGATCGAGCTGCCTTGCCTTGAGCCGCTCCAACGTTTCGAGTTCATCGAGCAGCTTCGCATCGACGGCATCCTGGAAGTGGCTTCGGAGGTTCACGATGTGAGTTCGGGCTCGTTTGACCGCCTCGGGAAGGAGGCTGGTGAAGACCTGGACATCCACATGTGAGGCCCGGTTCGGGATCCGGCCGCAGCCGAGGCCGGTCCGCTCCAGCAGCTCGTCGAACGGAACCAGCGAGTCGAAGTCCCCGTCGCGGAAGCGCACGCCGACCCATTCGTACACGAGCGGATGGCTCTTGCGGTTCGGCACCAGGCCGGAAACCACGAACACGGTCTCACCGGGCGCGAGCCCCGGCAGCCCGACCAGCACCGGCGCTTCGTGGCGGCCGAAGAGAGCCAACATCCGGTCGTTCAACCAGCCGACGACAGGGTTCAGCCGCCAGAGGTAGTGCTGTCGCGGCCAAGCCGTCTCGTTGCGGCGACTCTCAGCTATCGCCTCGTTCATGCGGTTGCGGTCGGCGGTGAGTTCGAAGCGCCAGTGCTCCGGGACAATCTCGCGTGACAGATAGCCGAACCGATGGCGCAGGTCCGCAGGGGCGGCGAGAGTGAGTGTCCGAGATTCCGGATTCGATTCGAAGCGGAGATCGTTCCCGGTGCCTGCCTTCCGCCGAAGACGATGCAGAGCCGCCTCGCAGTAATGGAGGTCACTGTCGAAGAGCGACTTCGGGGGCTCCGGGACCACGCCTGAGTGGCCCGAATCCAGGGCTGAGTCGCTCGTGCCGAGGAACAGCGTCAGTAGGTCATCGCCCTCGTTCGACTTCGGTTTCAAACGCTCGTCGAACTGCGCAGCCTCCTCGCCGCTCGCCATGGCGTCGGCGGTGATCTTCTCCTCTTCGTCGATGTCATGAACACCCATGATTACGCGAGGATCGCCGAGATTCTTGAATGCCTGTTCGTCCTTCTCCTGAAGCACTTCGAGGATTCGCATGTCGCCGCGGATCGTCTCGTTGTCGCTCTGTGTCACAAGGTAGACGATTCGGGGCTCGCGCTCCTGGCCGTAGCGGTCGATCCGGCCATTGCGCTGCTGAAACACCATCAACGACCAGGGCATGTCGAAGTGGATCAGGCGGTGACAGTGGTAGTGCAGGTTGATGCCCTCGGAAGCCACATCCGAACAGAGCAGCAGACGCACCGGACGCTTCGCGTTGCCGAAGTCCTCCACCACCCGCTGCTGTTCGATGTCGCTCATTCCGCCGTGGAGGATCTCGATCTGGTTGTCCCGCAGCTTCGGCTTGAGGTCTCGCGGCAGGTGCTCGCGAAGCCAGTGCAGGGTCTCGATGCGTTCGGTGAAGATCACGAGACGGTCGGCCGGATCGTTCGGTTTCCAACGGAACGGCTCGCCGCCCTGGATCGCAGCGAGCAGCGCCTGGTACTTGGCGTAGTCCCCCGGGCCGATGCGGGCGAGAGCCGCACGCAGCACCTCGAGCGACCCCACTTCAGCAGCGAAGTGTTCGTTCGGCTCTCGCTCAAGTTCGCGCCGGCGGCGCGCGATGCGGCGGTCGACGGTCTGGGTGCAGGCGGCCGGGCTGGAGAAGAGAGCCTTTTCCAAGGTGACCGCGAAGAGATCGCGCCGCGTGGAACCCGCCCGGTTCGCCACGCGGACCGCCAAGAGAGCGTCGTAGGCCGCTTCCTCGGAGGCTGACGCGTCGAACGACCGGCGATATGTCGTGCGGTCGCGGAACGCCTCGCGGACCTGATCCTGGATGTCCTTCTTGAAGCGGCGGACGACCAGGCCCTTGCCGCGGAAGTCCTCCGGGGAATAGTCGTCGGGATCCGCAATGGCGGTGGCGTCCAGCATGTTCATCAGGCTCGCGAAGCTCCTCGCCTTGCCGTCGTGCGGAGTCGCGGAGAGCATGATCAGCGTGTCGGACCGGCGTGCCAGCAGGCGGGCGAGGCGGCTGCGCAGGGATCCCGTCCCGCGGTCGGCCACGTTGTGCGCCTCGTCGATGACGATCACGTCCCAGTAGGCCTCTTCGAGGTAGGTGCGGTACTCGGCGTCCTGCTTCAGGGTGTCGATGGAGATGATCGTCTTGTCGTAGTAGTAGAACGGGTTGTGGTTGGTCGGGATACGGCTTCGCACGCGCTGAATCCCCACGGAATCGAGCCGCGTGAGCGGAATCGTGAAGCGGTTCCAGAACTCCTTCTGAAACTGGGTGAGCATGCTCTTGACGACCAGCACCAAGATGCGCCGCCCACGTCCCCGCGCGATCAACTCGCTCACCAAAATGCCGGCTTCCAGCGTCTTACCGAGACCCACCGCATCGGCGATCAGAATACGCTGGCGGGGCCGCGCGAGGGCCTGACGGGCCGGGTCGAGCTGATACTGAACGAGGTCCATGGCTGCCTGATGGCCAACATGGATGCGGTCGTCGTTGGGCACGGTCGCACGGAGTTGGCTCTCCATGTACAGGCGGCTGTCCACGAAGGAGGGCGAACCGTCGGGAACGAGCCGCGTCTGGGTTGGGTCGAGAGCCTCGATGTCCTCCAGGGAGCTGAGGAAGACCGCTTCCTGCTCGCGGACGAGCTCCGAAACGCCGTCGCAAACGAGCTGGTAGGCCCCTTGCGAGGTCATGTCGACCCGGCGAACAACCCACTCCGCGTCGCGGACCAGCACGCGGCTACCGGGCGCGGGAACCGGGCTCATGCGGCAACGGAAGTCGGCTACCCCGACCGGGGCAACGACACCGCCAGCACGACGCCGAGGCACACCAACACGACCACGTAGAAGGCGGTCGTAACCACATCGGCCAACACCGGGAAGTCGACCGGCCCGGCCAGGGATCTCCGGCAGGTAGCCAGCGGCAGGCCACCGCCGATGAGCGCGAAGACGATCCACTGCGTCCAACTGAGTCGCGAGGTCTTTTCCGTCATCTTCATGGTCCGGTAGTCGTGCGATCGGCTAGTGGCTTGCCTGCCGTGGCGATTGTGGAGGATGTCACAGATCGAAGGGCTTCGCAGCTTCTGGAACTGTCCAACGGTTGGAGAAGCCGACTCGAACTACTCGCTGGATCTACGACGGTCTCAGGCTCGGACGGGCTGGCGACGCGCCGGGAGACTGCCGCGTGACGTCGCATCGAAGTACGCGCCCCAGTTCTTCACGCGCGGGCGCATCGTGAGCCGATCCCCTTCCTTGATGACTTCCACCTCCGAAGTCGTGAACCGGCACGCCGCCGGCAGACGTACCGCCTGACTGCGGCCGCTCCAGAACACCTTGGCGACGCCTCTGTAGTCCGGCTCCTTGTTCATAATCAGCTCCTCTCGCCTGGTCGGTCCCCGCGCATGTGATCCTGCCTAGACATGTATCACGGGATACATCGTTGTGCTGACCCGCGGTGCGCGGTGCGGCCGGATGCGGGCGGGACGCCCGCGTTCCCAGGGGCTGAAGCGCTTTGAGGCGATAGGCTGTGCGGTGCACACACAAGCACACAGCCGGGAGGTCGAGATGCGGATCAGGCAACAGCGGAGGTCTTCGTTCTGGAGGGTCTGGGGCACCGCGGTCATCTCGGTGGGGGCTCTGGTCGTGATTGCCGCGGCGGCGGCGCTGATGCTGTTCGCGGCGTCTCCGGCGGCGGCCGAAGAGATGCCGCGGCGGCATGACGAGCGGCCCGATCTCTCGGGCACCTACGACATCGCCACGCTGACGCCGGCGCAGCGGCCGGAGCAGTACGGCGAGCGGCTGGCGTTGACGCCGGAGGAGGCGGCGGCGATCGCGGATCACTGGGAGACGAACTTCAACAAGGATCACGCGCCGAGCGACCCGAACCGCGAGGCGCCTCCCAAGGGCGGCACCGGCATCTACGCACCGGAGTTCACGGGCGCGGCCGGCAAGGTCGGCGGTTACAACGCCTTCTTCGTCGACATCGGCACGGGCGCTTTCCAGCTCGACGGCAAGTACCGCACCTCGATCGTCACGGATCCACCGGACGGCCGTTACCCGCCGCTCAGCGACGTGGGCCAACAGCGGAGCGAACGGCTGGCGCCGTTCCGGCACGAGAACACCGGCACCGCGTGGTGGATGCATCTGCCCGTCGGGCCGTACGACGATCCCGAACTGCGGCCCCTGGCCGAGCGCTGCATCCTGACCCGGGGCGCCTCCGGGCCGCCGTCGATGCCGGGGATGTACAACAACCTGAAGACGATCGTGCAGACGGACGACCACGTGATGATCCTGATCGAGTGGATGCACGACACCCGGATCATCCGGCTCGACTCGGAGCACCTGCCGGACAGTGTGCGCAAGTGGAGCGGCGACTCGATCGGCTGGTGGGAGGGCGACACCCTGGTCGTCGATACGACGAACTTCCGCGAAGTCTCAGGCTCGGTTGCCCGGGCGTCGCGCGATCTGCACGTCGTGGAACGGATCAGCCGGATCGACGCGGACACCCTGCGCTACCAGTTCACGGTCGAGGATCCGGTCTACGAGACCGCCTGGAGCGGCGAGTACCCGTGGCCGGCGACCGGCAACAGGCTCTACGAGTACGGTTGCCACGAGGGGAACTACGCGCTCGGCGGCATCCTGCGCGGCGCGCGGCTGCTCGAGCAGGAGGCGATCGAACAGGACGCGTCCGGCGCCTCAACCGGGTCCGGTTCGGGCGACTGAGGGGCGCTGGGGTGGACCGCCTCTGGCAAGTCTGTCCGCCGATCTACTGCCTGATGGTGGCTGCCGCCTCGGACTTCCAGTCGGCGCGGGTGAACGGGGTGCGTCAGTGCTACGCTCGCCGCCGCCCAGCTAAACGCCAGTAGGAGGAACCACGCGTGATCCGATTGCGTCCTCGGGGACAGTTCGCCCCGCTTGCCTTTGCCGCCTGCCTGCTGCTTGCGGCCTTCGTTCTTGCGCCGGTATTTGCCGGCGAGCGTGACCTCCAAAAGGCCAAGCCAGCCGATGTCGGCATGGACCCGGCCGGCCTCGAGAAACTCTCCGAGGCGATGCACGGCATGGTCGACGACGGCAAGCTCGCCGGCGTCGTCACGATGGTCTCGCGCAAGGGCAAGGTCGTCCTCTTCGACGCCTACGGCAAGCAGGACATCGAGAACGGGGTCCCGGTCGCGAAGGACTCGATCTTCCGCATCTATTCGATGACGAAGCCGATCATCGGCACAGCATTGATGACCTACTACGACGAAGGCCGCTTCACACTCGACGATCCGGTGTCGAAGTTCATCCCCGAGTTCGCGGACCTGAAGGTCGCGAAGGAGGACGGACCGGACGGCATGCCCGTGGTCGAGGACGCCGACCATCCGATGACCATGCGCGAGCTGATGAGCCACACGGCGGGTCTGACCTACGGGCTGTTCTCGCAGTCCCAGGTCGACACCCTCTACCAGAAGGCCGGGATCATCCTGGATTCCTCCCTGACCGTGAAGGAAATGGTCGGCAGGCTGGCCAAGATCCCGCTACGCCAGCAGCCGGGCTCGATGTGGCACTACAGCGTCGCGGTCGACGTGCAGGGCTACGTGCTGGAGGTGCTGGCCGGCAAGCCGCTCGACGAGGTGCTGAACGAGCGCGTCTTCGGTCCCCTGGGCATGGAAGACAGCGCCTTCTGGGTCGAGCCGGACAAGGCCGACCGGTTCTCGCACATGTACCAGACGAGCCAGGGCAAGCTGGCCAAGGTCGAGTTCGGGCAGTACCTCACGAAGCCGAACTTCCTCTCCGGCGGCGGCGGGCTGGTGTCAACAGCGATGGACTACATGCGTTTCGCCCAGATGCTCGCCAACGGCGGCGAGTTCGGCGGCGTCCGCATCCTGAAGCCGGAAACGGTCGAGCTGATGCACACCGATCATCTGCCCGAGAGCGTCACCGACATGGGGCCGCTCTACCGGGGCAATCGCTTCGGCCTGGACTTCTCGATCGTCACCGATCCGAACCCGGCCACCGACCACGAGCGCGCCAAGGGCGAGTACTGGTGGTACGGCATCGGCGGCACCTGGTTCGGCATCAACCCGGACCAGGATCTGGTCATCGTCGGCATGATCCAGAGCCGCGATTTCCCTGCCTCGGCGGCCGCGCGCTTCACCAGCAAGCGGCTCGCGTACGAAGCGATCGTCGACTAGGGCGTGGGCCAAGACGATGCGGGCGCCCGATGACGGTCGCAGGAATTGGTTCACGGGTGGCGCGGATCGCGCCACCCGCGTTCCCAGGGCGGGCGAGACGCCCGCGTTCCCAGGAACCTGAGGAGTTGAAGAGGAGAGTTGTATGAGTCTGTTCGCCTGGTCGTGGTTGTTTCTCATCCTCTACATCACCGGCATGCTCGCCTTCGGCTGGGTCGCCAGCCGGCGAATCAAGAATGCGGACGATTTCGCCACCGCGCGCAGCAGCTACGGCCCCTACTTTCTGGCGCTGGCCTTTGCCGCAACGACCGCCAGCGGCGCCACCTTCCTCGGCAGTCCCGGCCTGGGCTACCAGTTCGGCATGGCCAGCGTCTGGGGCAAGTTCCTCTATCCGATCGGGGTCTACTTCGGGGTTCTCATCACGATCAGGATGGTCGCCAACTCGGGGCACAAGTTCGGCAACCGGTCGATCCCCGAGTACCTCGGCGACCGCTACCGGAGCGACGGCGTGCGTCTGCTCGTCTCCGTCTTCTCCCTGGTGCTGTTCTTCTACGTCGCCGGACAGCTCGTGTCGGGGCTGGTCATGTTCGAGACCATGCTCGGCCTCAAGCCGATGACGGCGCTGATCATCACGTCGGGCGTGCTGCTCGTCTACGTCGTCCTCGGCGGCGCCCACGCGGACATCCTCACCGACGGCATCCAGGGCATGATGATGCTCGCGGTCGCGGTGGTCGTCATCGTGATGTTCCTGTTCGCTTCGGGGATGGACGGCGGCCTCGGGGGTTTGGTCGACAACCTCCGCGCCCAGGACGAGCACATGGTCGGACGGCTCAACCGGTCCAACTCCCTCTACGACTCGTGGTGGGCGATCGCAGTCGTTCTCTTCGCCCACATCCCGCTCGGCATGCTGCCCCACATCGGCAACAAGGTGTGGGCGCTCAAGAACGACGGCGACCGGATGCGTTTCGTCAAGCTCGCCTTCGCGGTCGGCCTGACGATGGGCATGATGGGCCTCGGCGGCATTCTCGCCCGCGGCGTTCTCGGGGGCGAGCTTCTGGCTGCCGGGCGCAACCCGAACGAGGCGCTACCGGCGCTGTTCATCGAACTGTTCCCGACTTGGCTGGCGGCCCTGATCGGGGTCGGGATCCTGGCCGCGATCATGTCGACGGCGGACGGGCTCGTCGTGTCGTCGTCCCAGATCGTCGCCAACGACATCTACCGCCGGTCGATCGTTCCCAAGTACAGGTCCCATCTGAGCGACGAAGAGGTCGATCGCAAGGTGCTGGGGATCAGCCGCTGGAGCACGGTGGTCGTGCTCATCCTCTGTACCGGGATGGCCTGGGCGATGCAGGACATGAACATCGCACTGCTGGTATGGATCGGCACCGGCGGCATGATGGCCGCCTTCGCAGGCCCGCTGGTGGTCGGCGGGTTGTGGCGCGGCGTCACCCTCGCCGGCGCCTACACCGGCCTGGTGAGCGGCATGGCCACGTTCATCCTGCTGCGCAGCGGCGTGCCCTGGATGATCGTCGATCCGAGTTCGCTCGGGCCGCTGTCCGGGATTGCGGAGTGGCTGCACCACTACCGGGCTAACCCGTTTTCCTGCGCGGTGGTCGGCGAGGCGGTCTCGATCGCCAGCACGTGGGCAGTGTCCAAGCTGACCCAGCCACTGCCTGAAGACCACGTCGAAGGGTTGTTCGCGGCGCCGTCGAAGATCGCCGAAACGGCGGGGGGATAGGGGCCCCAGCGGACCGGCGCTTCGCGCCGGATGCGGGCGGGACGCCCGCGCTAGACTCTCGCGAGAAGCTCGACACAAGCAGGAGGCAGGTCATGCGTCGCCACCGAACGAATCGTCTCCGTAGCCGGTCGCTCCCGGCCCTGGCGCCGGCTGCCCTGGTGTTGCTTGCCTTCGCTCCTGCCGTCCTGATCGCTCAGGAAGCAGGTGGAGCGGACGTTCCCCGAGACCCAAACGGGCAGCCCGACATCTCCGGCGTCTGGGACTTCCGCACCCTGACGCCGCTGCAACGCCCAAAAAATCAGGAAGCCACCCTCGACGAGGCGAGAGCCGCCGAACTGGAAGCCGCGGCGCAGGAGAGGGCGCGTGTCGCCGACCTGCCCAGCGATCCCGAACGCGCGAAGCCGAAGGCCGGCGCCAACGTCGGCGCCTACAACAACTTCTGGTTCGACCGCGGCGCCAAGGTGGTCGACGACCTGCGCACCTCGCTGATCATCGACCCGCCCGACGGCCGACTCCCCGCGACCGTTCCGGACGTCAAGCGCCAGACGCTCAGCGACGACCTGCCTCCCGACCGCCCGGTACGGTTGCGCGTCGGCGGTGTCGGGCTCGCGAGCTACGAGGATCGGGGGCTATCCGAACGCTGCATCCTCGGCTTCAACGAGGGGCCGCCGATCAGCCCGGGCGGCTACAACCAGAACATCCAGATCTTCCAGTCCGAGAGCCACGTGGCGATCCTCAACGAGATGGTCCACGACACGCGGATGGTCCCCCTCGACGGCCGCGCGCACCTTCCCGACTCGCTACGTCAGTGGATGGGCGACTCCCGCGGCCGCTGGGAGGGCGACACTCTGGTGGTCGAGACGAAGAACTTCACCGACCGCATCTCGAGCTTCAGCGGCAGTCCGTTCGCGGCTGTCGGCACCGGCTACGAGATGCACATCACGGAGCAGTTCCAACGGCTCGACCAGGACACCTTGATGTACGAATACACCGTGAACGACCCGGCGACCTACACCACGACCTTCACCGCGCGCCTGCTGATGAAGAAGAGCGGCGCCCCGATGTTCGAGTACGCCTGCCACGAGGGCAACTACGGCCTGCACAACATGCTCTCGGGCGCCCGCGCGAAGGAAGCCGAGGCGGCCGCCGCGACTGGCGGCGGTAGCGAGTAGTTCGTTCCGGCCGGCGGGGACTTCCGGCCGGCGGGGAAGACCGGGGACTCAGTCCCAGTCGGGAAGCGGCTGTGGGCCGGGCACCATCCCGGCGATGTCGGGATCCTCGCCCGACAGATCGACCGGCGCCTCCTCGGCGGCATCTTCCTTCTCCACCTTGCGCTGAGCGCGGCGCTCCAGCTTCTCCTGGCGCTTCTGGCGCTTGCGGATTTCCCGCTGGCGCTTGGCAAATGTAGTCGGTCCGGGCCTAGCCATGACGATCTCCCTCCTCTGCCCAGACGCTCTCTCAGGGCCGGCCGACGAGTCTATCAGGGACTTTTGACACTCCGTCCGCGGTCACGGCGAGTAGTAGGTCGGCGACCCGGGACCGACCGGCAGGCCCAGCGCGAACACCCAGATGTAGAAGAGCGACACCCAACCAATCAGGTAGGTGATCGAGTACGGGATCATCGTCGCGATCAGGGTGCCGATCCCCAGCTTGCGGTCGTAGCGCATCGCCACCGCCAGGATGAGACCGAAGTAGCTCATCATCGGCGTGATGATGTTCGTGGTCGAGTCGCCGATCCGGTACGCGGCCTGGATCACTTCCGGACTGTAGCCGACGGTCATCAACATCGGCACGAAGATCGGCGCCGTCACCGCCCACTGCGCGGACGCGCTGCCGAGCATCAGGTTGACGAAGCAGCACATCAGGATGAACGGCAGGAACACGATCGGCCCGGTGAGGTCGAACCGGGTCAGCACATCGGCGCCGACGACCGCCGTGATTGTGCCCAGGTTGGTCCAGTTGAAGAACGAGACGAACTGGGCGGCGAAGAAGACGAGCACCAGGTAGGGACCGAGCGAACTCATGGACCGGCCCATGCCGTCGATCACGTCGCGGTCGTTGCGGAGCGACCCGGTGACGCGGCCGTAGACGATTGACGGCACGATGAAGAAGACGAAGATCAGCGACACGACGCTGCGCAGCATCGGCCGCAGATCGTCGATCAACAGCGAATTCACCGCCGGATCGCGAAACCACCCGTTCTCCGGCAGGGCGAGCAGTGCCAGCCCGCCGAGCATCGCGAGCAGGGTGACGCCGGCCAGCTTCAGCCCACGCTTCTCTTCCTTCGACAGCGTCTTCAGACCCTCTTCCGGGTCCTCCAGGTCGTCCGCCGCCCGGCTCGGATCGAAGACGCCGAGTTTGGGCTCCACGATCCGGGTCGTCACCCAGGTACCGATCGCGGTGACCATGAAGGTGCTCACGAACATGAACAGGTAGTTCGCGGTCGCCTGGACCTCGTTCGCCCCGCCCGGCGCGTACGAAGGATCGATCAGACGCGCGGCTTCCGTCGTGATCCCGGCCAGCAGCGGGTCCACGGTGCCGATCAGAATGTTCGCGGAGTACCCCCCGGAAACACCGGCAAACGCGGCCGCCAGTCCGACCAGCGGATTGCGGCCGACGGCACGGAACACCACCGCCGCCAGGGGAATCAGGACCACGTAGCCCATCTCGGAGGCGGTGTTCGAGACCACCGAGGCGAACACGACGACCGCCGTCAGCAGGTTGCGCGGCGCCCCGAGCACGAGCGCCCTGAGCAGAGCGCTCAGCAACCCGGACCGTTCCGCGACGCCGACACCAAGGAGAGCGACCAGGACCGTCCCCAGGGGCGCGAAGCCGGTGAAGTTGGTCACCAGGTTCATCGCGATGCGCCGCATCCCCTCCGGATTGAGGAGACTGATCGCGCGAATCAAACCGTCCTCGGCGCGGCCGGACGCGCCGACCGGCCGCGGATCGGCGACCTGCACATCGAACAACGCCGCGCCCCCCGAGACGAGAAGCACGATCACCGACAGCACCGCGAACAGCGTCACCGGATGCGGCAGCAGGTTGCCGAGGAACTCGACCGCGTTCAGGAAACGCGCGAACAGACCCTGCCGCTTCCCCCGGCGCCGCTGCTGCCGTTCGCTGGCCTCAGGCATCGCGGAACAGTAACGCACGGCAAGAGGCCGCGGCCGAACCGCCGGGCGCCGACTAGCCTCGGCGGATCGCCGACGTGTGGTACGGCTCAAGCTCGTCGATCGCCGACTCGGGCTCGCCCGTCTTCCACGCGAAGAGTCGCACCGTGATCTCGGACGGCGACACGTCGAAGAGCGCGAAGCCGTTCTTCTCGAAGGTCTCGCCCCGAACATCGTGAACCAGCCCGTTGGCAGCCAGCGGCGGCGTGCCGCGCGCCGCCGAGGGCCACCCGCGCAGGGTGCCCACCGGCCCGGTGAGCACGGCGTGGACCGGATTCCCGGACAGGTCGAGGTCGCCGCTCCGCATGAGGGCCGAATGGCCGATCGCGTGCAGGTCTCCCGAAAGCACGACGCCCGGCCGCTTCGACTGCGACGTCAACGACTCGAGCAGCCGCTGATGCTGGCGCCACCAGCCGCCCTGCCAGAAGTACTTGTCGCGCTCCGTGGTCAGCCGGAAGTTGCTGCCGGCGAAGTCGCCGATCCGTGACACGGTGGCGCCGCCGTCGTCGAGGTCGGCCACGTCCGGGTACCACTCGCGCCACTTTCCCGCCGACCAGCCGAACGGGTGCGACGGGACGTGCAACAACTGCGCCACGCCCTGGTCGCGGGTGCGCTGGTGCAGCCAGTGCTCGGCCTCCGGCGGCACAAGGCCAGCGTGGACGCCCTTGAGCGAGAGGTAGCGCGCGCAGTCATAGATCAGGACTTCGGCGAGTTGCCCGTAGCGGAACGTGCCGAAGGCCTCCGAGATGCCAGGCGCCCGGTCGCCGGCGCCGGCGCCGGACATGACCGTGGGCCGCTCACTGTCGGGCAGGAACTCCGGCAGGTAGGCGTTGCGGGTGAAACGCGCGAACTCCAACTGGTAGCGGTCCGGCGGCAGGGTGATCATCCGCGGGTCGGCGTCGTCGTTCTCGTAGTAGTCGTGGTCGTCACTGACGAAGTAGGACGGCACAGACCGCAGCATGACGCCGTAGAGATCCGCGATCTGCGGCCCGGCGGCCGCCTTCAGCGACATCTCGTTCGGGGTGCCGAGGGCCGGCTGGCTCAGGTCCAGCCAACCGATCCGCTCGTAGAACTCACGGGCCTGACGGCCCCGCTCCTCGCCGCGGTTGTCGAGCAGCGTACGCTGATCCCAGTAGATGTGGTCGCCGATCGCGATCAACGCCCGCGGCCGGAACGAGAGCGCCCGGCGCAGCAGCCGGCGGCGGACCGCCAGGGGCAGAAAGTGGGGCCGGTCGCCGCCCGCTTCCGGGTGGCCGCCGGCGCAGGTGTAGGCCAGAAACCGGACCGACTCGGGGTTCGCCGAGGGCAGCGGAAAGGTGCGCAGGGGCCACGGGTCGCACAGCGCCTCGCCGCCGCCTAGAAGCTGCAGGCTGTACTCGACATCCGGCTCCAGACCCGTGGTGTCGAAGGAGAAGAAGCGGCGCTCGGAGTCCGTACTGCGGCCCGCAACCAGGCGGCGGCCGATCCGCAGCACCGGAACGTAGTCGAGCGGCGCCGCGAACGAGCACTTGAGCGCCACGCGATCGTGGCTCGCGGCCGGGATCAGGTGCTGGAGCGATCCGGCGCGCCAGCCGTCCTGAGCGTCAGCGGGCGAGCGGCCGAGCCCGGTGCCTGCGGCCGCCGCGGCGGCCGTGGCGATGAAGCGTCTGCGGGTCCAGGCGTTTCCAACAGTAGACGTCATGGTCGAGTCCCCTCCAGGAAGGTGCGAAGCCGCTCGCGGTCAAGGTCGGTGAGCGGCAGGAATCGCGGCTGGTTACGGCTGCGCGCTGACGAAGTGTCGCACGGCTGACACATCAGAACGCCCGGCTCACGAATGTGCTTCAAGCCGAGAACATGCCCAAGCTCGTGAGCGATCACGTTCCGGGTCACGTCTTCGCGTTCGTCACCTGACGGCACGGCGACGAAGTAACGCCGGTCATCCCCATACGGCCAGGCGAAGGGCATGAGATTCTGCGCCGACAGCAGCACGACGACATCCGCATCGAGGCCGACGAGCGCGGGCGGCGGCGCCGGGCCGGGATCCGACGAGTGCAGGCGGCCGGCGAGTTGCGAGAGTTGGTGCGCGTAGTTCTCGAAGGGCCGCAGGCCTTCCAGGGGAGACACCCGCAGCGGATCGGCAAACGCGGAAACGAATCCCACATCCGAGGCGGCGCGGTTCCAGAACGCCGCCGCGTCGCCCACCATGGAGATGCGATCGTCTTTCGGGTCGGCGACCAGAACGGCGATGCGACCGGGTTTGCCGGCAGCCGAGTCCGAAGCGGCGGCAACTGGCACAATGGCCGGCGCCATGACGAGGACCGCGGCACATCCCGCCGCCGCAGCGGGGAATGAACCCAGCCGCAACCCGAAGGAGAAGATCCTCATGAGCCAGGTTCGATCGGTCATCCGTCTACTCGCCGTTTCCCTCTCCCTCGGCCTGATCGGGTCGTCTCTCATCGCCCAGATCCACCGCACACCGGACACGGTGCGCCGGGCCGACCTCGACCGCAAGGCGGAGATCGACCGGATGGTCATGGTACCGATGCGCGACGGCGTGCGCCTCGCCACCGAAATCTACCGGCCTCGCGACGCTCAAGGGCCGGTGCCCGCGGTCTTCTGGCGCACGCCCTACAACTTCAGCCCCCTGCCGGGCCCAAACCTGGAGCGGCCGAGCGCGCTGCTCAAATTCGGTCTCGACGCGATCGAGCGCGGCTATGCCTTCGTGGTCCAGAACGAGCGCGGCAAGTTCTTCTCCGAGGGCGACTGGGAGATCCTCGGCCGGCCGCGGGCCGACGGCTACGACGCGCTGACCTGGATCACCGACCAGTCGTGGTCGAACGGCAAGGTCGCGACGCTCGGCTGCTCGTCGACCGCGGAGTGGCAGATGGGGCTGGCGGCGATGCGGCATCCCGGCCACGCGGCCGCGGTACCCATGGGCCAGGGCGCGGGCATCGGCCGCATGGGGCCGTTCTACGAGCAGGGGAACTTCTACCGGGGCGGCGCCCTCCAGCTTCCGATGGCGGTCTGGCTCTACGGCGAGCAGAACACCCTCCGGCCGACCTTCCCGCCCGGCACCAGCCGGGAGGACCTGGCCCGGCTCGCGACCTACTTCGACCTGGCCGCAAAGATGCCGGCCGTCGACTGGCAGCAGGCGCTCCGGCACTTACCCGTCCAGACCCTGATGGAGTCCGTCGGCGGGCCGAAGGGGATCTTCGGCGAGTTCGCCGCCCGCATGCCGGATGACCCGGCCTGGTACGAGGGCGGTCTCTACCACGACGACGAGCCCTTCGGCGTGCCGGCCCTGTGGGCGAACTCCTGGTACGACCTCTCCGTGTCGCCGAACCTGGCCCTCTACGGCCACGTGCGCCGGAACGCCGACCCGGAGGTCCGCGATCATCAGTACATGGTCGTAGCGCCCAGCCTGCACTGCAACATGTACCGCCTCACGGATCCCCTGATCGTCGGCGAGCGGAACTTCGGCGACACCGACTTTGGCTTCGACGAGATGCTGTGGGCGTTCCTCGACCGCTTCACCAAGCCCGAGGCGAACGGCTTCGAGAACCGGTACGCCAAGGTCCGCTACTTCCTGATGGGCGAGGACCGCTGGCAGAACGCCGCCGACTGGCCGCCTGCCGGAGTCGAGCCGATGACCCTGTATCTCACAAGCGACGGCGGGGCGAACAGCGCCGCCGGCGACGGCACGTTGACCGCCGACGCCGGAACGAGAGGCGCCGGCGCCGACCGTTTCGTCTACGACCCGGGCTCGCCGGCGCCGACCCACGGCGGCGCCTTCTGCTGCATGGGGGACTACGAGCCCGGCGCCTTCGACCAGCGCGGCGTCGAGGCCCGTTCCGACGTTCTCGTCTACACCACGGAACCGTTCGACGAGCCGCTGGCCGTGGTCGGACCGGTCGAGGTGATCCTGCACGTGTCCTCCGACGCGCCCGACACCGACTTCACCGTCAAGCTGGTCGATGTCCACCCCGACGGCCGCGCCTTCAACCTGGACGACACGATCCTGCGCATGCGGTACCGGGACGGCTTCGACCGGCACGTCGGCATGGAATCGGGCACGGTCTACGAGGTCGCGCTCGGCCCACTCGCGACCGCGAACGTGTTCGGCGCCGGCCACCGGCTGCGGATCGAAGTCTCGAGCAGCAACTTCCCCCGCTACGACCGCAACCTGAACACCGGCGGCGACAACTACGACGAGACCGAGTGGCGGGTGGCGAACAACGCTGTCCACCACTCGCCGGAACACCCGTCACGGATCGTGCTGTCCGTGCTCGAACAGTGAGTCGGCCGGATCCGGATGCCCGAGCCGATGACTACTCCCCGCCGGTAGCTGCAGCGGTCGCGTCCGCCTCCAGCAGCCGGGCGCCGCGCATCACGTTGCCCAGCGCGTAGTTGCCCTCGTGGCACGCGTACTCGAAGACCTTGTTCGAGGTCCCGCGCCACACGTACTCGCCGCTCCAGGCCGTCTCCCACACGTTCGGGTCCTCGACGGTGAAACCGTAGAGCAGGTCGCCGTTCGGCAGGCGCTGGAAGCGCTCTACGACATGCAGGTCCTTCGTCGCCGCGCCCAGGGCGGGGTCGTCGCCGAAGTTCGTCGTGTCGACGACCAGGGTGTCACCCTCCCACCAGCCGATCGAATCGCCCAGCCACCGGCGCTCATCGGCCGGCGCATGCTCGCCGCCTATGCGCACGACGCGGGCGTCGTGGACCATCTCGATCAGGATCATCACGTGGTTCTCGGTCTGCACGATCCGCTTGTGGTTGTTGTAGAGCGCCGGCAGCATCGGCGGCCCGCCCGTGGAGCTGAAGCCCATCAGGCAGCGCTCGGCCAGGGGCCGCTGTTCCATGTTGTCGTAGGGGCCGGAGGCGTCCTCCCGCTCCTCGAGCCACCAGGCGGTGCCGGTGTTCTTGTGACCGAACGCCGCAAACTGCGCGGCGCGCCGCTTCATGCCCGCATCCGTCATCTCCGGATACTGGCCGTTCGGCGGATCGGTCATGATCGAGGTACGCCACTTGCCGTCGATCCGGATCACGTTGTCGCCCGGGTCCATGTAGAAGGCGTTGTAGCCGCCGCTGCCGCCGGAGGCGCCCTCGAGACCCGGATCGAAGATCGGCGCACCTCCCACCGGCGGCGCTTCACGGTTGGGATCGCTGGCCTTGAAGTCCGCCTCGTAGATCTCCGCCTTGCGGCGGGCAATCGCGGCCGCTTCGTCGTCGGTCAGCGTCAGGCGATCACCGAATTCACGCGGCCTCGTGAGGGGAGTCAGCGTCGCCACGTCGTACGCGCCGGCAAGATCCGGCTTGCCGTCGGCCCGCCGCGGAACCTCGTCCTGCGCCGCGACTGCGATGGGCGCCATCAAGAGGGCCGCCAGGCCCAGGAGAACGAACTGTTCGAACTTCACTCCGCCACCTCCTCGATCATCGGTCTCTGGGTGTAGCCGCAACGGTACCACCGCGGCTAGCCGGCACGGATCACGTCCAAGCCGGCGATACCGACATGCGGCGCCGCTGCCAGGAGGTGCCGGTCACTACTGTAGATCTCCTGGAATCCATGCTCCCGCGCGGAGATCAGGTGTACCGCGTCTCCCGTTCGCAGAAACACCTCCGAACGTAGCACTTGAGCAAGTACGCCGTGTCGAAGTAGGCCACCAACTAGCGGTCCCGGTCGTCGGACACCGCAATCGTGGAGTCACCTTCGATCTCGGGCAGTGCTTCGAACTCGGGAAGCAATCGACGCTCGCTGAACAGCGTCTCCACCGCTCCGTCGCGGAAGGGAATGAGCGAGGCGACTGGCCGGCCGCGCTCGGTCACCACGATGCCCCTGCCCTGCGCTGCCCGCCGCACCCATTCGCCTGTCTTCAGGTGCAACTCACGTATGCCGATGTGCTCCATGTGCACAAATGTGACACATGCCGGCGCCAACCGTCAACCGGAGGGCAGATCATCCCCGTCAACCTGCCACTCAGCGGCGCCGGTTTCGTCGCATCAAAACTCGGCCGCGGGGAACCATGTGCGGCCACGGGCTGGGGCCGCGCTCAGGCGAGTTTGAAGTTCACCGTCACGTGGTAGTGGACGGAAACGGGCTCACCATCGACCATCGCAGGCTCGTATTTCCACTGCCTCACCGCCAGGTCGCCCTCCCACACCTCGGGACCAGCGGCCTCAGCAGGAAGCTGAGAGCGCACAAGAAAACCGAGGCCGAAGGCCGCAGTCAGGGCCGCCGCCGCACCCGCGATGCTCTAGGGCTGCCCGGAGGACTCGCGATTGTCGTACGGCGCGCCAGTCCCGGACGACCCCGCGAACAGCCGCCGCCCGTCGGGCAACGTGACGTCGCGGCCGTTCGCCCTTGGCGCGCCGTCAATCGCCTGGTAGCCCTCGACGAGCACTTCGGTCCCCGGCGCCACCGAGTGCTTCTTCCAGCCCCGCCGCACCAGGGCGCCCGGCGGACCGCACTCGACCATCCAGGCCGTCACCGTGCCGTCCTCGTCGGTGACGTCGATGTGAATCCAGGCATGCGGATTCACCCATTCGACCTTCGTCACCTGGCCGCGCAGGCGTACCGGCTTCGTGGCGTCGAACTCGGCCGAGAAGGCGTGGTGCGCCGCGGCCGGCTGGGCCGGGACGAGCAGAACCAGGGCCAGGGCCGCAGCAAGGCCAAGGACCGGGAGGGCTGCTCGGGAGAGGAGTCGCGTCGTCTTCATGGGCGTCGTCCTGCGTGGAACTGTGGCTTTGACTGAAGGACAACCCTACCACCTGCACGGCCCGAGTCCGGCCGTGCAGCAACCGCGAGGACTCTCTCTTCCCGCGGCTACGGCGACGCGTCCGGACCCGTCGGCGATGCCTCGACCCGGCGCAGGAAATCCTCCGCATCCCGACACTCGACAGCGGCTTTGACTACGACCGCGGTATCGGTGGTCGCCGAGAGCCGCTCCAACCAGGCTTCCACAGCAGGCGTAGCCGCGACGCCTCGAGCTTGGAGCGCCTGCCGCACCAGGGAACGGGCCGTATCGAGGCTTCCTTCCGCACGGCTCTCTGCACGCTCGGCAGCCAGGAACCGGTCGTCGTCGGGGCTGGTGCCTGTCGCCCTGCCCATCCTCCGGCCCACGCGGCGCAGCGCCGCCACGGTCTCCTCCGACTTCGTCTCCTCGTTCAGCGCCCGGTGGATCTCCGCCGCTCGCCAACCCGAAAAAGCCCGGCTGGCGGCCGACTCGACGTAGCCGCCGCCCTCCAGCAGGTAGATCGTCAGTCGCGGCCGGCCCGAAGTCCGCGGCGCAAGCCACACTGGCTCCGGCACTTCCACCCACACCTCGGGAAACCCCAACGACGCGTAGACCCCCAGCTTTCGCCGCCGCACGTCGGTCGTGTGATCCACTTCCAGCACGACATCGGGTAGCGGACCGCGGTCCACATCGATCGCCTTGCCCGTCGGCCAGGGCTGGTCCAGAAAGAAGACCGCGTCCGCCTGCATGAGGACCTCGACGCCCCCCTTCTCCCCGCGCTGCACCAGGTCCGCCGAACCGAGCGCCAGAATCTTCGCGCCGCGCGCTTGGGAGATCATCTCCACCAGACCCGCTACTCCAGCCGACGGAATCTCGTGATAGACCGTCGCCGGCTCGGCGAGGATCATCGCCGTCTCGGTGCGGGCCTCCCAGTACTCGATGCGGCCATCGTAGTCGTCCAACTCCCCGACCGGCAGGTGGACGGCGCGGCACCCCCGGAAGTCCCTCGGATCGAGAGGTCGTTGCGGCTCGCGCGGCCGCCGTGCGATCTTGGGGAGGGGGTCGGCCATGGTGGGAGAAGTGTAACGTCGGCCGCGGTCTCGCTACCGATGGAACGAGCGGCAAGCTGGCCTCCGCGTATCACTCGCTCTGATCGCCCGCGAGCAGCCGGACTCGCTGACCGAGTTGGCCGTGCTTACGGGAAGAAACAAGTCGAATCTCTCGCGTACCCTGAAGACGATGTCGCGCTACGGTCTCGTGGAACTGGAGAAGGGGCGCCGCGGCAAGTTGATCCCCCAGGTACCGTATGAGCAGGTGAGTCTGGACGTGTCGTTGATCCCATCCCCGCCGGCACGCGCGGTTGCCGGCGACGGCTGAAGACCGTCCGGGAAGCGAGAACCGGCCGACGGCTGCCGCGCCCAAGGCCCGCTACACTGCCTCGTCACGCATGGCCGAGCGGGCTGCCTGACCGCTCGCGTCCGTCCACCACCCCCTTCTACCAAGGAGCCGCTAGAGGATGCGCAAAGAAATGCAGCTCTGGTCCGATTTCCTTGAGGTTTGGCCAACGGACCGTGTCCGCAGCATGTCTCTGGAGCAGTACACGAATCCCAATCGGGATGACGCCTTCATCTACTGGCTTGAGAAGAAGACCGAGGGCCTCGGCAGCATCTGGGGTGGCTCAGCCTTCAAGTTCGGCATATTCCGCCGCGACAAGAAGGACCCGAAGGCACCCAAGGGAGGGCGGATCTGGGGTGACGAGTACGCCTGGATGGACAAGTACGGCGAGACGGCAGAAGTGGCCTTCGCCACCGTGCGGTCCCGACTGACCGACGTGATCGACGCGGTCAGGGCGGGGAATCTCGAAGCGGTTGACCAGGTCGACTTCTCTCCCGCCGTCAAGTGGAAGGTCGCGTTCCTCTATCAGGACCGGGAAGATCCCAAACTCCTGGCGATCTACTCCGAGAAGCGGCTGAGGGCTCGCTACGACGAGGTGTTCGCGGATGCGGACGAACGAACTACGAGCCAACAGCACACGGCCCTGATCGAACACTACTCATGGCTGGGCGGGGTCCTCGACATAAGCCCTAAGATCTGGCTCGATCCGAAGGCTCATAGGCCTCCCAAACCACCAGCCAACTCGCCGTCGGACGCATCCGCCGACCTGCGGTACTGGCTAATGTCGCTCGGACGCCAATCCAGACGTTGGCCCGCATGCCACGAAAGCGGCCTGGCTTCAATCGGCTTCGACGAGCACCCGGTTGGAGACCTTCACAAGTACGCCTCTCTGGAAGAGGTCGGTCAAGCAATGAAGGACGTGCCGGAGGTAGACCCCCTCAACACTCGGCTGGCCCTTTGGCAGTTCTCCAACGAGATGAAGCTGGGCGACGTCATCTTCGTGAAGCGCGGCCAGCACGATGTAGTTGGTCATGGCACCGTGAAGTCCCAGTACCGCCATGTCCCTACCAGGGAGCGGCACAAGCACGTTCGGGACATCAACTGGAAGTCGAATTTCCCGAAGGGCAGACTGGTGGCCGGTCATCAACTAGTCAACAAGACTCTCACCGATGTCACCCCCTACCCGGACTTGGTCACGGCACTGAAGGCTGCTGTGGAGCTCGTCGACGGCGATGCCGTCCCGCCCCGCGAGGAACACCCGCCCAACCAGATCCTCTACGGGCCACCGGGAACCGGCAAGACGTACAGCACAGTCAGCCATGCGCTGGCGATCATCGACGGCGACCAAGTCAAGGACGACATCAGCGACGAGGACCGGCAGCGCTTCCGGGAGCTCCGATTCGAGAGCGCCGGCGACTCGAGCGGTCCAACCAAAGGCCGAATCGCCATGGTCACCTTTCACCAGAACTACGCCTACGAGGACTTCGTCGAGGGAATCCGTCCTCGGCTCGTCGACAGAGACCAAGGGGAGGAAACCGAGACTTCAGAACGCGTCGCCTACGAGATGCGCCCAGGCGTCTTCCGGAATATCTGCGCGGCCGCAGACGCCGAACGCGAAGCAGCGAGCGCGGAAGGTCGGGCGGCGGAACGGTTCGTCATCATCATCGACGAGATCAACCGCGGCAACATTCCGAAGATCTTCGGCGAGTTGATCACGCTGATCGAGGATTCCCGGCGGCTTGGCAAGGACGACGCGACCACGGTCACGCTTCCCTACTCGGGTGACGCCTTCGGCGTGCCGGACAATCTCTACATCATCGGCACGATGAACACCGCCGACCGCTCGATCCAGCAGCTCGACACGGCGCTGAGACGGAGGTTCACGTTCGTCGAGATGATGCCCGACGCGGATCACGAACTGATTCCCGAAGCCGTGGACGGAGTGAACTGCCGAGAGATGCTGCGGGCGATGAACGAACGCATCGCCGCGCTCATGGACCGGGAGCACCAGATCGGCCACACGTACCTGTTTGAAGTGAAGACGCTGAAGCAGCTCGGCGACAGGTTCAGGAACCGGATCTTCCCGCTCCTGCAGGAGTACTTCTACGACGACTGGCGGAAGATCCGCGCGGTGCTCGGCGGCAACGCCTTCGTGAACGAGCGCAGGATCGGCGAGGGACACGCGAAGGACCTGGCCCTGGAGTTCGACCTCGTGGACGACGAGAGGGTCACCTACGAACGCCTGCCCCTGGACGATCCGGCCTGGGAGGACGCCAGCGAGTACAAGGCAATCTACGGGAACGCGGACCGCGAGTGACTCCGTCGAGCACAGCGCCGCCCGACGGTAGCGGCAAGTGACCCTCTCCGCGGCCCGAACGGCCACCATTCCGCGGCCGGCGGCAGCGGGGGAACCGCTCCGTGAGTACGAGGAGTTCCAGGCCGAGCGGTTCGGACTCGACGACCGAGAGTGGAACGGCTTGGAGGTCTTCGCCCGGAAACACCAGCACGACAAACGCGGCAACTACCATCCGGTCCTCGCCTTCGGAGCGGAGAGCCGCACGCTCAAGGCGACGAACTTCGTGGGCGTTCTCTCGACGAGGCGCGGCAGGCTCATCGAGATCCTCCCGAAGATCGACCTCGCTGAAGACCACAAGGAGACCCGTGGGATCTTCCTGGAGATGCTTCGCACCTGGCGCGCCCTGCGGCACGCCGAACTGCCGCAGAGCGCCATCCGGTCGCTCCGCCGCTACCCAATGATGGAAGTGTTCGCGCACCTGTTCCTCCAGAACCTCTCCCACCTCGCGCGCCACGGCCTCGCTCGACGGTACGTCCCGGTCGAAGACAACCTGCCCTATCTCCGCGGCCGTCTCCTGTTCCAGCAACAGGTGCGGGAGAACCTGACCAATAAGGCGCGGTTCTACGTTGCGCACGACGAGTTCAATCCGAACCGGCCGGCGAATCGGTTGATCCGCAGCAGCCTGGACCTCCTCAAGCGAATCGTCCGCAACGAGGAAAACTGGCGACTGCTTCGCGAGCTGACGGAGGCCTTCTCCGGCGTGCCGAGAACGGCCGATCCTGCGAGTGACTGGCGGCGACACTCCGATGACCGGACGATGCAGCACTACCGTCCCGTCATGGCCTGGGTGCGGCTGTTCCTGTTCGGCCACGGCCTCGCCACATTTCACGGAAAACACGAAAACCAGTCCCTCCTGTTTCCGATGGAGGAGATCTACGAGGACTTCGTGACCCAGTGCTTCAGGCGACACCAGGACGAATACCGCGTCAGGGCTCAGGGACCGTGGAGGGCGCTGACGCGTAACCCCGAAGCGTTCACGATGAAGCCGGATATCACTCTTCAGAAGGGCGGCCATAACCGGTTCGTCCTCGACACGAAATGGAAACGGCTCAAGTCGGCAACCGAAGATCGGACGAAGCGCGGCATTGTGCAAGCCGACATGTACCAGCTATACGCCTATGGCAAGCGCTATGGCTGCAAGACCGTGGCCCTGGTCTATCCTCGGACGGGCGCTTTCGAAAAGCCGCTGCGTTTCGTCTTCGACGACGAGCTCACGCTCCTCTGTTTGCCGTTCGACGTCTCGCAGCCCGAGATCAGTGTCCACAGGTGCCTTGGCGCCCTGCACTGTCCGGAGCAGCCGGCGAATGGATGGGAAGCTCGCCAACCGTTGACCGGAGGGCCGAATCGACCACTGGATGCGGCAGCTACAGCCTGAACGCTGCACTGGCTGGACTCGCAGCAACCGGATTCCGCCTGACGGCGGATGCCGGCCAGAAGGCCGGCGCACCCAGTTTCTGCCGCGCACGCTCCTAGCGTCGGATGCGGGCGGGACGCCCGGGTGCCATCCGTGCGCCCGATGACGGGCGCACGGACTGGTTCACGGGTGGCGCGGATCGCGCCACCCGGGTTCCCAGGGAAAGGTCTACTGTGCTCCCGAACCGGACTCCGCCGCGGCGGCCGCTTCACGGTCGCGGGCCCGGGCGCCGGAGAGGATGTTCGTCATGCCGTAGTTGCCTTCGTGGCAGGCGTACTCGACGAGTTCGTACTGCTCGTTGTCGAGTTCGAACTCGAAGCGGCCGGTCCAGGGCTGAGTCCAGATGCTCGGATCCTCGACGGTGAACTGGTACTCGAGGCGGTTCGGGCCCAAGCGGGTGTAGCGCTCGGTGAGCTTCATGCCATCGCTAGAGCCGCGGTAGTTCGTGCGGCCGTTGAACTTCGTGACCTCGACCACCAAGGTGTCGCCCTCCCAGCGGCCTTGCGATTCGCCGAGCCACTGCTTCACGCCCCCGCCCAGCGACGGCCGTTCTTCCGTCGGGACGACCCGGGTCTCGTGGATCATCTCCTTCTGGATCGCCACGAAGCCAGGGCTCTGGCTGATCTGCAGGCCGTTGTTGTAGATCGAAGGCATCATCATGCCGGGCAGGCCGCGGGTGATGCAGCGCACGTACACGCTCAGGTCCTCGGGTCCCGCGGGCCGCCTGCGTACGTAGTCGCCGAACGACCGGGCCGCGTTGCGTCGCCGCTCCTGCGCCTCCTCCGTCAGGGGCGGCAGGCGGCCATCCGGCGGATCGATGACCATCGCGACCTGTCGAGACGGCGCCGACTTGACGTAGCCGAGCGTCGTGTCCCGCCACTCGCGCTCGTAGCCCCAGATGCTGCCCAGGGTGCCGCGTTCGCGGCGGGCCGCCGCTTCTTCGGGAGTCAGTTCCGCGCGGTCGGCGAGGTCCTCGGGACGTTCCAGGGGAATGCCGTGGGCCTTGTTGCCGCTCCACATCCCCTGCAGGTCGGGCGTGCCCCAGGGCGTCCGCGGGACCACGTAGGGCTCGGCCGAAGCGAGCGCTTCATCCTCGAAGTCGGCCGTGGTGTCGATACCCTGCCAGTCCGGTTCGAGGACCGCCACCCGCACGTTGTCGGGGGCGGAGACGAAGCCGCGCTTCGCTTCCGAACGGCCATCCGCCGGCCGCTCCGGATCCCTCGTGAAGCGAACGCCCCGGTCGCGGAGTCCGACGGCCGCCGTATCGAGATCGGCGATCGCGAAGGCGAGATGGTCGATCGCGCGGCCCGCGCTCGGCGCCGGCTGACCCTCGGCATGCTGAGAGGCGAGCAGCCACACCTCACCGAAGCGGAGGCCGTCGAGCATCCCGCGGAGGCTCGCCGGCGAGCCGCCGAACGTGTCGCGGTACCAGCCGAGTGTCGACGCCGGATCGACCGCGCTCAGGTGGATGTGGTGGAAGCCCAGGGTCTCCGCGTCTTCGACGACCTCGATCCGGGTCCCCCAGGGGTCGAAGATGAAGCCGATCTTGAACAGGCCCGGGATGTCCCGCAGGGTCGAGCCGTCGTCGAAGCGCTGCAGGCGGACACCGGAGCCCCGCACGCCGACCTTCTCCAACTCGGCCATCTTCTCCGTCAGGTCGGGGAAGGAGAAGGAGATGTGGTCGAGGCCCGTGCCCTGGCTGGCGCCCATGATCGGCCCCTGGGTGAACTCGATCGTCGCGTTGCCGCAGTCGATCGCTTCGCCGCGGCCCTCGATCGGCTCGCAGTCCAGGTGCCGCTGGTACCACTTGACCGCCTCGCTGGCAGCCGAGGTCGTCAGTTGCACGGAAACCTCACCCGCCGCCGCCGCCGGAACGGCGGTCAGCACAAGCAGGGCCGCGGCAGCAGCCGCGCCGCTAAGGGTCGTTGCCAGTCGGGGTCTCGTCGCGTCGGCGTAGGTGGCCATAGAGAAGCTCCTCAGAAAACTCGACACACTTGAACTCCAGCACCCGCGCGTGCTCCTCGAGACGGCGGTACAGCGGCATGCGGATGGTCCACGGACCTGTGAAGACGTTCTCGTCTTCGAGCGTCGCCTCGTACAGCATGGAGTTGGGCCCGGCCGGCGTGTACCGCTCGGTCACCCGCAAGGTGTCGCTGGCGAAGTTGCCGGCGCGGTCGAACCAGGCCTGCCCGGTGAAGCCGGCGGCCTCGACCACCAGCGTGTCGCCCTCCCAGCGGCCGTGGGAGCGGCCCATCCAACTGTCGATCGGCGGAGGCTCCGGATCGTCCTTGTCCATGTGGATCGTCCGGTTCGCCTCGGCGAAACCGTAGACGATCATGATCTGGCCAGTGCCCTGGAGGATCTGGAACGGGAACGGCATGTAGGTCGCGCGCGGCACGCCAGGCAGGTAGCACTTGGCCTCGGGGTCCTCGCGCCAGCGGTTCTCGAAGTTCTTCTGCCGCTGCTCGCGCGCCCAGTCCTGGTAGGGGATCTCGCCCTCGACGACGACGCCAACGCCGGGCGGCATAGCGGCCAGAACGCCGTACTCCGCCGGACCGGCGGCCGCGGAGTGATCCTCCAGGTTCCAGTGGGCGGTGTTGATCGCCTGCCAGACGCCGTTGATGTCCGGGTTGCCGTCGTAGTGGCGGGGGATCGCGTCGCCGGCGTCCTGCGCCACCGCGGGCGTTGACAAGACCACGATCAGCGCGGCGAGCCGCAACGGCCGCCGCCACAGGTTCAACTGGCGTCGTTTCTTCATTCCCGTCCCGTCAGAGATGAACGTGGAGCATAGCAACGCCGCGGGCAATACACTCGTCCCCGTAACCCCAGCCAGGAGAACGCAACGATGATCGACCTGAACCTGACCGACCGCCGCGCGGTCGTTACCGGCGGCAGCCTCGGCATCGGCGCCGCCACCGTCCGCACGCTCGCCGACCACGGCGTCGCGGTCTCCTTCTGCGCCCGCAGCGAGGACGCCGTCGCCGCGCTTGACGGCTACAAGCCGCCCTCCGGCAACGGCAGCGTCGCGGGACACGTCGCCGACATGGCCGACCGCTCTTCGATCGACGCCTTCTTCGAAGCCGTCCTGGCCGGCGGCGCCGTCGACATCCTGGTGAACAATGTCGGCGCCTCGCCCTCGCGCAACTTCCTCTACATGAGCGACGACGACTGGGAGGACCTGTTCCGCCTCAACCTGCTCTCGGCCGTGCGCAGCACCAGACTCTGCCTGCCGGGCATGCGCAAGCAGAAGTGGGGCCGTGTCGTGATGGTCGCAAGCGCCGCCGCGAAGTACCCGGGCGCCGCCCTGATCGACTACGGCGCCTCGAAGGCGGCGATGGTCGCCACCGGCAAGGCCCTGTCCGGCAAGTACGGCCGCGACAACGTGCTGTTCAACTCCGTCCTGCCCGGCCTGATCCACACCGCGATGTGGGAGCGGGCGGCCAAGGAGATCGCCTCCGCCCGCGGCGGCGACTGGGAGGACATCATCAAGAACAACGGCAAGAGCGTTCCCGTGGGCCGCTACGGCACCTCGGAGGAGGTCGCCAACATGATCGTCTTTCTGTGCTCGGAAGCCGCTTCCTACGTCAACGGCGCCGTGATCGACGTCGACGGCGGCCAGGGCCGGCACATCTGACCCGCTAGCTGCGCAGCACGGAGATGTCGGACGCCTCCGCGAGGTGGCCATCGGCCGTGACCAACGTCAGGCCCATCACCTTAGCTGTGGCAGCGAGGAAGCGGTCCGCGGGATCCTTGTGCGGGAGATCGACCGCGCGGCTTGCCAGTGCGATCTCATGGGTAACGGGGGCCTCGCGAGTGGGCATCTTGTCCATCGCCTCTTCGATCCAGGCCTCTGCCGAGCCGTTCAGGGCGAGACGCCCCTTTTCGAACAGCAAAAGCACCTCCCACACACTGATCGGAGAGAGCCAGAGCTCGTTTTCCGGCGACTCGATGGCTGCGGCGACCTCCTCGGACACGCGCTCCGGCTCGACTTGACTCCAAACCCAGACGTGCGTGTCAAGCAGGAGCCTCAAGACCGCAGAACTTCCCATTCGTCTTCGTCCACCACCGGGGAGACGATGTCACCCACGATACTCGCCGTACCCCGCATCTGGCCGAGAACCCGGCGTGGCTGAACGGCCGGCGCGGGCGGAACGATCTCGGCGACAGGCTTGCCGAAACGCGTGACTAGCACCGACTCCCCAGTTCGGTTGACCCGCTGCAGCACGGCCAAGCACGTCGCCTTGAACTTCGAAACAGCGATCTCTTCCATAGGCTCTTCCTCCGCGACTCGGGGCACGCACATTTGACCATGGTCTATGACCATGGTCAAATAGCTGGCAGACGGGCAGCGCCTCCCACCAGCAAGGCCCGTGGAGCGCCCGAGGGCACCGTCCGCTACTGGTTCTCCGACCCCTCGATCTCGGCTACGCCTGACGCCGTCTCCTCGAGCAGCGCCTGGGCGCCGCGGCGGATCAGGCTGCCGACGCCGGGAGCTTGGAAGAAGCTGAAGCCGTCGCGGTCGCGCCAGGCGAGCGGGCCGCCCAGCTTGAGGCCGGCGCCAAGCACGGCTTCGCGGATGCGGTCAACCATCGCCTCGTACTCCGGCTCGCCCTGCCGCTTGCCGGAGAAGCTGTAGAGGTCGGTGGAGGCCGCGAACACGACATCGACGCCGGGGACGGCGACGATCTCCTCCACCGCGTCGACTCCGGCCGGCGACTCGATCATCGCGATGACGAGGATGTTGTCGTTCGCGGTGGCGCGGTAGTCGCGGCCCCAGAGCGCGCCGTACTGGCCGCCGCCGAGGCTCCGCCTGCCCTCCGGCGGGAACTTGGCGAAGCGGACGGCGGCCTCCATCTTCTCGGCCGTGCGCACCATGGGCACGACGATGCCGAGCGCCCCGAGGTCGACCGCCTTCTGGATGGCGCCCTCCGTCGCGTCGGGCACGCGGATGAAGGGGATGGCGGACGCGCCGCGGCAAGCCCAGATCATCCGGGCCACGTCCTGGTAGGAGAGCGGGCTGTGCTGCATCTCGATCCAGGTGAAATCGAAGCCGGCGTTGGCGGCGGCGCAGTAGCTGTCGGGATCCGGCGAGGAGACGCTGACGCCGACGATGCCCTCGCCGGCCATCAGCTTCTGCTTGGCCGTGTTGTACATCCGCGCGCCGTCTTCCTGGGCGGCGGCAATGGCCGCGAGACTCAGGCTGACGGCTATCGCAATGGCAAGTCGAGGCGTTCTCATGCGTCTCATGCGTCCTCCCCTGCTTCCGAAGCGTCCGTTTCGCCTGCCGGCGTCTGCCCGGCCCGTCCGCCGCGCTGGCCGCGGAGCGCCAGGTCGACGCCCACCAGGCGCCGGTCGCCGTCGACCCTGCTGGAGCTGCCGCGGATCTCGCGCACCACCAGGTAGTCGGCGAAGGAAGCCTCGACGTTGGCGCTGTAGCCCATCGCGTCCTGGGCCTTGTTGACCGCCAGCTTGCCCAGCCGCAGCACGGCAGGATCGTTCTCGGCGATCCGTTCCGCGTAGGCCAGGGTCTCGCGTTCGAGTTCGTCCTCGGCGTAAACGCGGTTGACCAGGCCCAGTTCGCGGGCTTCCTCCCCGTCGATGAAGCGGCTCTCGAACAGCAGCTCCTTGGCCTTGCGGGGATGGACGTCCCAGGGCACGGTGAAGGTCTCGAACAGGCTGGCGAGGAACCGGGCGCTCGGCGCGGCGAAGATCAGGTCCATCGACGCGGCGATCATCCAGCCGCCGAAGATGCAGTAGCCATGCACCATGGCGATCGTGGGCTTCGGCAGGTTGCGCCACTTGACCGTGTTGTCCAGGTTGTACCAACGGAACGCCTCGTACCATTCCATGCCAACCCACTGGGTGAGGCCCCGGGCCTCGATGTCCGCCTCCTGTTCCGGCGTGCCCAGGTCGTGGCCGGACGAGAAGTGCTTGCCGGCGCCCTTCAGCACGACGACGCGGACATCGTCGTCGGCCATCGCCCGGTCGAGCTGGCGGTCCAGGTCGTCGAGCAGCTTCCAGCTCTGGGCGTTGTGGTAGCGGGCCCGGTCCAGGGTGAGAACCGCGACCGGGCCGCGCCGTTCGTAGCGAACCTCTTCTGCTGCCATATCCAGTCCTCGGCCGTGATTTGGTGGGAAACCGATGAAGCGTAGCGCACCCATCAGCGTGGTACTGCTTGCCGCCCTCGGGCTCGCCTGCGGCACCGGCTACGCAACTGGCGACCAACCTCCCGGGTGCGCTGGCTGCTGAACGCCGGGAAGGACGCGACCTCGACGTCGAGGTTCGCCTGGTCGCCGGCTCCACAGGTCCGCTGCGAGGTCCTCTGCTACGATTCCCGCCGATGCGCCGCACCCCCGGTTCGCCAGTTGCCGTCGTCAACGCCATCGCGCTGACGATCGCCACGGTGCTCACCGGAGCCTGGGAGTCGAGCGGCCACGGCCACGACCCGGCTGCAGCCAACGCGGCGTACTGCGCCGCCGACCACGACAACGAGGTCGCTCCGGCCGGCGTTCGTGCCACGGTCGGTGAAGCCACATCGGCTCACGGGCACTCCTGTGTCGCCTGCAAACTGGGCCGGTCGCAAACCGCAGCCGAACGCAAGAAGTCGACGGTCGGGAGTCCCTATCGGCTTGCCGCCGCTGTCGGTCCCTGGGACGCAAACCGCCCAACGAGCGGCGACTTCTCGCAGCGCACCGCCCGCGGCCCCCCAACAAGCTAAGTCGAACTCGGCCCCAACCCTCCGCGCCGTCAGACAGTGCCGGGGCAAACGGATCATTTCCGCCTCGACGAGCCGAGTCTCTGCCATCGGTCCCGACCCGGACCCGTCAGCCCCTTGGCCCGTCGTCCCCAGCCGCATGGAACGGCGCGGCAGGCCCCCCGGCAGCCTTCGCTGCAACGACCATCGCATCGAATCGATTGGCACTCAAGGACCCGGAGCTTTTCCACCATGCTCGCAACACGCACCGACCCTCCCCGGACCGAAAGACCTGACCCGCCGAGCCGACGACCGCCGGTCGGCACCCTGCTCTGCACCCTGGCCCTGCTTCTCATTCCTGGGGCGGCCGACGCCCAGGAAACCGGCTCGATCGCCGGTGAACTGCACACCCACGGCGATGGCGGAGTCACACTCGCCACCGCCACGCTCCCTGAACTCGCCCTCAGCGCCTCGGTGGCAACGGACGGCTCGTTCCGCTTCGATGCCGTACCGCCCGGCACCTACCTCCTGATCGTCGAGATTCCCTCCGTCGGCCAGAGCAGCCAGTCGGTCACCGTCGCGGCCGGCGAGGAGACGGCCGTTGAACTGGAAATCGATCACATCGCCCACTCCGACGAGATCGTGGTCACCGCGACCGGCGATCTCCGCAGCGAATCCGAGCTGTCCAACGCGGTCTCCGTCCTCAGCGGGGCCGACCTGCAACTGCGGATGGGCGCGACACTCGGCGAAACCCTCGAAGGAGAGCCGGGCGTGTCGTCGACATCCTTCGTCCCCGGCGCAGGCCGGCCGATCATCCGCGGCCTGTCCGGGGCGCGGGTCCGCGTGCTGACCGGCGGCATCGGCACCGGCGACGCCTCCGCCGTCAGCGCCGACCATGCCGTGACCTCCGAGCCGGCTCACGCCGAGCAGATCGAAGTGCTGCGCGGCCCGGCAACGCTCCGCTACGGATCGGGCGCCATCGGCGGCGCCGTCAACATCATCGACGGACGCATTCCTACGACCCGCGCGGCCAAGTCCCTGAGCGGCACGGTCGACCTCGTCGGGGGTTCGGTTGCAGACGAACGAATGGGCGCCCTGGAGTTGGGCGGCGGCAGCGGCGAATGGGCCTGGGCCATCGCCGCGGTCAACCGGGAAACGGACCCCTACGAGATCCCGGGGCACTCCCGTCTTGAGGACGACCACGACGACGAAGTCGACGACCATGACGACGAGGAAGACGACCACCACGACGACAGCGAGGTACACCTCGAGAACCCGTTCGGTGTCGTCCCGAACACCGACCTGCACACCGAGAGCGGACGCGTCGGCATCACCCGGTTCTTCGGCGACCGCGGCTTCCTCGGCGTGTCGGTCAGCGGCTTCAACACGAACTACGGCATTCCGCCGGGCGCCCACAGCCACCAGGGGCTCGATCACGAGGACGATCACCACGACGAAGACGAGGACGATGACCACGGCGACGAGGATCACGACGACGGCGACGACGACCACGAGGGCGAGGACGCTCACGCCGACGAGGAACTGCCCGTTCGCGTCGACATGAAGCAGCAGCGTGTCGATCTGCGCAGCGACATCCACCTGCGCTCCGGCGCCTTCGAGAAGCTCGAGGTGCGGATGGGCGGCACGGACTACGAACACATCGAGTTCGAGGGGGACGAGGCCGGCACCGTGTTCACGAACGACTACTTCGAGACCCGGGTCGAGATGTTCCAGCGGGTTCGCGGCGCCAGCCGGGGTTCCGTCGGACTCCAGTACTCGGACCGCGACATCGCCGCGGTGGGTGCAGAGGCCTACGTGCCGCCAACGGCATCGAACAGTTGGGCGGTGTTCACGTCCCAGGAGATCGAGAAGGGCGCCATCCGCTGGCAGTTCGGCGCCCGCTTCGAACAGTCCGATCACGATCCGGCCGGAGGCCCGACCTGGTCGGGCGACGCGGTATCCACTTCAGCCGGCCTGGTCTGGAAGGCCGACGAGTCGTGGACGCTCGGCCTGTCCGCCTCCCGCTCCGTCCGCCTGCCGAGCCCCGAGGAACTGTTCGCGGACGGCGTCCATGTCGCCACACTGACCTATGAGATCGGCAATCCGAACCTGGATCGCGAGGTCGGCAACGGCCTGGATCTCTCCCTGCGCAAGAACGAGGGCCGCCTCCAAGGCGAACTGACCTTGTTCCGGCAGGACTTCCAGGACTTCATCTACCAGGCGTTCACGGGCGCCAAGGTCGTGGACATTGCCGTCGTCCGCTACAGCCAGGCCGACGCGACGCTGACCGGCGCCGAGTTCCGAGCCCGGATCGAGGTCGTGGAATGGGAAGACAATCACCTCCACCTGGAGCTGCTTGGCGACACGGTCGACGCCGAGCTGGACCAGGGCGGCAACCTGCCGCGGATTCCGCCAATGAGCCTGGGCGCCGGCCTGCACTACCACGGCCACGACTGGCGAGCCGCGGTAGAGTGGCGCTTCGTCGACGACCAGCACGACGTCGCCGAGCTGGAGGCGCCGACCGACGGCTACACCATGCTCAACGCCCATGTCGGGCGCCGGTTCGTGCTGAAGAACCAGATCCTCGACATGCTGCTGCGGGGCCGCAACCTGACCGACGAAGAAGCCAGGGTGCATACGTCCTTCCTCAAGACGTTCGCGCCGCTCCCCGGGCGTGACATCACGCTGTCGGCCCGGTTCTGGTTCTGAGTCGGGACCGCGTGGTGCGGAAGGTGATCGCGAACTCAGATGTTCGGCCTCGCGCCAGGGGCCGAACCTTGGTCGCGTGGGCCGGTGTGCTGGTGCTGGGGTCGACCTTGGCGGCGCAGGAAGGCGAGTGGCCGTACTTCGGCGGCGACCGCACCTTCAAGCGCTACTCGCCGCTCGACCAGATTGACGCCTCGAACGTCGGCGATCTACGCATCGTCTGGCGACGGCCGGGTCTGGAACCGGAGCTCAAGGAGGAGTTCCCCGGGCTGCGTCCGGGCAACAACCTGCGATCGACGCCCATCATGGTCGAAGGTCGCCTTTTCCTGACCAACCTCGTTGGCCTGCTGCGCGCCGTCGACCCGGCGAGCGGCAAGACCTTGTGGTCTCAGGCGCCGTTCGAGCCGACGATCGAAGAGGCACGCGGCTTGAGCCCACGAGGCGTCGACCTCTGGACCGGCGGCCAGCAGCAACGAGTGTTCCTCGCACGCGGCAACTACCTGTACTCGGTCGACGCCTCAAGTGGCGAGTTCGACGGCGACTTCGGCGACCAGGGACGCGTCAGCCTCCGCCTCTCGGGACCGCTTGCCGGCGATTTCACCTGGACTGCCGGGCCGCTCGTCGTGGGCGACGTCGTCGTGGTGGCCGGATTCACCGGAGGCGCCGGCGACAGCGGCAACAAGAAGGAGGCGACGCCGGAGGATGTGCGCGGCTACGACGTCCGCACGGGCCGCCGGCTGTGGACGTTCCACGTCGTGCCGCGGCCGGGCGAGTCGGGCAATGAGGCCTGGGGCGACGGCTCGTGGGAGTACTCGGGTGACCTCGGGTCGTGGTGCTGCCTATCGGCCGACGAGGAGCTCGGCTACGTCTACGTCCAGCTCTCGGCCCCAACCGCGGCGTACTACGGTGGCCACCGGCCCGGCGACAACCTGTACTCCAACTCACTCGTGGCACTGAACGCCAAGACGGGCGAGCGAATCTGGCACTTTCAGATGGTGCACCACGACGTCTGGGAGTGGGACACGGCCGGTCCGGCGACCCTCGGTGAGATCACGGTCGATGGGAGGCGTATCGACGCCGTCATGCAGCCCTCGAAGACCGGCTTCCTCTACGTCTTCGATCGCCGTACCGGGGAGCCGGTGTGGCCGATCGAGGAGAGGGCCGTGCCTGGCTCACGGGTCCCCGGGGAGCGACTGTCGCCGACCCAGCCATTCCCGACGAAGCCGCCGCCCTTCGACCGACAGGGATTCGTGGAGGACGACCTGATCGACTTCACACCGGAGCTCCGGGCACGGGCCCTGGAGCTCGTCAAGCCCTTCCGTCTCGGGCCGATCTTCACGCCGCCCGGCCTGATGGACGACGAGCAAGGGAAGATTGGCACTCTGACGAATCCGGGAGCGTGGGGAACAGGGAACTGGCACACCGGCGCCTTCGATCCCGAGACCGGCGTCTACTACGCCGTGTCCCACACCTGGCCGGGCGTGTACTCCTTGAAACAGCCGGAAGACAGCGACGCGACGCTCGGCTACGTGATCGCCTACGATGGTCCCGATGTACCGACCCTCGACGGACTCCCGATTGTGAAGCCACCCTATGGTCGGATCACTGCAATCGATCTGCATCGCGGCGAGCACGTGTGGATGGCGGCCAACGGCGATGGGCCTCGAGACCATCCCCTGCTCGATGGCCTCGACGTGCCACCCCTGGGGGTCGCTGGGCGACCGGCACCGCTAGTGACGAAGACGCTGCTGTTCATCGGTGAAGGCAGCGATGCCATCCCCGGCATCCAGGGGGAAGAAGGCCGCTACTGGGGCAAGAAGTTCCGCGCTTACGACAAGGCCACGGGCGAGGTGGTGTGGGAGACGGAGCTGCCATCCGGCACCACCGGTGCGCCGATGACCTACTTACACAATGGTCGCCAGTTCATCGTCGTCGCGATCGGCGGCAAGGAGTCCCCGGCAGAGTTCGTAGCGTTTGGCCTGTCGCTCGACCGAGCCCGTCCACTCGGGCGATCACCTCACCCAGGAGTCCACCCATGAAGAGAAGAGTCTTGATCATCCTCTGTGCAACAGTCCTTGGGAGTTCCATGATGGCTGCAAGTGATGAAACCGTTCGGCCGGCGAAGATCAGCAAGCCAGATCTAGCCGGCAAGATCTTCGAGCGCCCGGACGTGGTCGAGAAGACCCACGCCGACGGGCACGTGACGCAGACGGCCACGTCGCTGGTCTCGAGCGACAAGAGCTTCTCTTCCGGCATGTATAAGTCTGGGCAGACACGGATCGAGATCACCCAGCCGTACGGTGTCGACGAGTTCATGTACTTCCTCGAGGGCGGCGTCACTCTGACGTCATCTGACGGAACGGAGCTCGTGATCAACGCCGGGGAGGCAGTGACGGTCCCGAAAGAGTGGACCGGAGTCTTCGAAACGGACGGCTACACGAAGATCTGGGTCATCTACTCCCCGCGTAAGTAGACAACGCGCGTCCTTTTCAGTTCGGCCACAACGACGGAGCGTGTGACAGGATGACCGGCATCATGACCGTGCAAGCCGCTTCCGAATCGCGCCCTGATTGGACGCCCACCACAGCCCCCATCGAGATCCGACCTCTGACCCCTCATATCGGCGCGGAGATCGAGGGAGTCGACCTGTCCCAGCCGCTCTCCCAGTCGCAGAAGGACGACATCATGCGGGCCTGGCTGGACTGGCAGGTGCTGGTTTTTCGTAACCAGGAGCTCACCCGCGAGCAGCACAAGGACTTCGGCCGGTCCTTCGGCCCGCTGCACGTCCACCCGCTGCACAAGAGTTCCGAGTACAAGGGCGGGCACGACCCGGAGATCCTCGTCGTCAAGACCACCCAGAAGTCCAGGTACACGGCGGGCGACGGCTGGCACACCGACGTGTCGTGCGACGAGAAGCCGCCGATGGCGTCGATGCTCTACATCAAGGAGATTCCCGAGTGCGGCTCGGGAGGCGACACACTATTCGCCGACATGTACCGCGCTTACGAGACGCTATCGGAGCGGATGCAGCAGTTTCTCGAAGGTCTGGTGGCGGTGCATGACGGTGCGCTGCCCTACATCGGCAAGTACGGCTACGCGGCTCCCGATGGAAAGGCGTACCCGAAGACCGAGCACCCGGTGGTGGTCCGCCATCCCGAGACGGGCCGCAAGGCCCTGTTCGTCAACAGCGGCTTCACCTCGCACATCCGCGGTCTGCGACGATGGGAGAGCCGGGGTCTACTCGACATGCTCTTCAGGCACATTGCCACCACGGTCTCACTGACCTGTCGCGTGCGCTGGGAGCCCAACACGCTCACCCTCTGGGACAACCGCTGCACGCAGCATCATGCCGTGTGGGACTACTACCCGCAGTCGCGCTTCGGCGAGCGGGTCTCGATCGTGGGTGATCGGCCGGTCGCTTAACAGGACCGCCAAGGCAGCGACCAAGGGCGATCTCAAGGCGCTCGGCCGCATCCTCGCCCGTTCGCCCGCCGTTCTCACGGACCGGGACGAGGAGGGACGCACGCTCCTCGACCTGGCTTGCCGGGCCGCGAGGGGCTCGGCTTCTACGCCCCGGTTTTCTTCCCGTCGTGGAAGCGGACGCTCTCCCGCCAGGAAGTGCTCGACGAGGCCTTGTCCTGGGCCGCCCGCAACAACCAGTGCGGCTCAATCGAAGCTCTCGTCGAGCTGGGCGCCAACGTGAACGCGAATCCGTTCCGGGGCACGCCGCTGCTCTGGGCCTGTTACAGCGACAAGGTGGAAGCCGCCGCCTGCCTGCTCGATCTCGGCGCCGACCCGTCGATCGTCGACGCCGCTTACGACGCCACACCCCTGGAGTGGGCGGTGGAGTGCGGCGCACCGGATTCGGCAGAGTTGCTGCGACGGAGGGCTTAGGACTCGTCGCGGCTCAACCAAGCTCGCCCGTGGCGTACTTGTGAAGGATGCTGGAAATGAGAGTCTGGTACGGCACTCCTTCGCGGGCCGCCAACCGCTTGATCTCCACCAGGTCGTGACTCGGCAGGCGGATGTTGATTCGCTTGTCCTTTCGAAGCGTCTCGCGGGCCGCGGACTCCAGCCTGGCGACGTCCCGAGAAGAGCCCGAGGCTCTTCGGAGACGTCCTTGCTCGTAGGCTCTCAGGATCTCGCGCTCCTCAGGGTCGAGTGCTGCTGAATCGGGCTTCGTCGTGCGTTCGGTCATGGCTCGTCACCTCGCCCTCAGGTACTTCTTCGTCGCCTTCCGGCTCGGGATGATCGTCTTGAGGAAGAAGTCGCCTGCTTCCGTCTCCACGTAAGGAACCAGGTAGGCGTACTCCCCGATCTCGATCACGGCAATCCGCTGGTGTGGCCGTTTCGGATCCGGATGGTCGTAGATGTCGACCAGCGCACCCGATTCGATCAGTGTCGCCACCTCCTCGAAACTGACGCCCCGCTCCGCGATCAAGCGTCTGTTCTTCGCAGGATCCCAGAGACAACGGCTCATACTTGATCGGAGCTGATTGTCGCCGATTGTATGCCGATCGTCAACAGCGGCCGCAACCAAACAGGAAACGGCCCAGACCGATGTCCGGGTCAGACTCCTGCAACACGGCTTCGGCCGCTGCCGGTATACTCCGCCGCTCGACAGCGGTCGGCACCGAAGCCGCGGCCCGAATCCGCGTCCCCATCGTCTAGCCAGGTCAGGACTCCAGCCTTTCAAGCTGGCAACACGGGTTCGAATCCCGTTGGGGACACCATCGCGCCTGCCGGCACGATGCTGGCCCCAGCGGGATTCGGTCGGCGCGCCTCGCCTACGGCTCGGAGCGCTGGGTCGTATCCCGTTGGGAACGCCATCGCGCCCGCCGGCTGAGTCTCTCGGCGTCAGGCCGGTACAGAACCCGCACCTACTTCGGAGGCGTTGGGGGATTGGCCGTCCTGTCCATCAGGTCCACCAGTTGCAAACGGTACTCGTCCTCGACGGCAGCGGCAAAGTGAATGGCAGAATCGCTCGACTCAATTCTCGCGAGTACGGCCTCGTAGGCGCGACGGCTCGGGAACCTCAGGATGCGATAGTCGTCCCAATCTCGCCCGTCGCCGACCAGAACACCGGCGACTTCCGCTTTGAGCATCGGCTCCACGCCGGCCTCGTGAAGACTTCCCTCCAGAGATTTCCAAAACACGTCCATCGCTTCGCGTCCACTCCGTTGGGGTTCGCTGCTGCCTTCGGGGTACTCGGCGACGGCGCGATACTTCACCAGATGAAAGAGAGTAAAGGACGGGTCGTCGGCGGACGCCGGATGGGGAACGTCGGCCGCGGTGACCGGAGGCTTATCCGAATACGTCCAATCTTCTTCGGGTATCGTGACGATGATCTGGGACGCGGCGAGGCTTGGGCCTTTGTGAACGACGGTCTCTTGGAAACCCGCGCTCGCCCTCATTTGCGCGATCTTCGCCCGACTCGGATACATGACGATTCCGACCCGATCCCACGTCGGATCTTTGCCTACGAGCTGCGCTTCGACGCTGCCGGCGTAAACTAGCCCGCCGCCCACTTTCTCAACTTCCGGTAACGGGTTGTACAGCCTGTCGGCTTCTTCGCCCGTCAGGTTCGTCTCGCGCCCGTCGGGATATTCGGCCTTGTCCCGGTACTTCATGAGGTTGAGGATGTACAACATTCCGTCCTGATCCGGCGGAACGATCATGAAACTTGCCGCGTTCGGGTTCAGGGTCCCGAAGCTGGGATCGGGAGTTTGGGCCTTGCTGATCGCGCCGTCGCTGTCGGCGTCGCTAGCTTCGAAGACCTGCTGAGACGACTGCGCAAACACGGGCGGAGAGAACACCGCGGTCCCGATCGCCACGATGAACATCCCAAAGATCGAAAGAAAGTTGATAACGCTGGAGCGGTCGTCAGTCATGATGATTCTCCTCTTGGTGATGGATCGTGAGCTGGCACCCGCCGCCGACCGGTGACCGCGTGGTGGGGGGGTGTAGCGACGAGATCGCGGAGGGCCGCAGCTCACGTCGCGCTGATCCTGCGCCCTGCGGCACTGGCGAATTCGTTGATCCTGATCTCGTGTCGAAGGTCCGCCGAGCGAAGATCGAGCTCTTCGCCGAGGGGGATCCCGATTCCGTCGGCGATGCGAACCATGCGCTGAAAGTTCGCGATGACGGCGGCGACGTCGACGACCGCTGCATCTCCCAACGACTTCTGGACGGCGTCGCGGGCCTGTGTCGCCTCCGGTGACCGGGCAACTACCGCATCCGCGTAGGCGATCAACTCTGCGCCATACGCCACCCCGGTCACTTGATCGCTGGCACCCCTAGTGATCGCCTCGAAGTCCACATCGCTGCCCTGACTGCTCGCCCGGAGCATCTGTGCGTGTGCGGTCGTTCAGTAGAAGCACTCGTTGAGGGCGGATAACCGGCCGGCGACCAACTCCGTCTGCCTGCGGTCCAGGCTGCCAGACTTTGGGTTGTGACCCGCCAGGTAGAAGGGAAACAGAAGGTCGAGCAGATTACGCAGGGCATCGGGCACGAGGGACATGGCCCGAATCACGTTCGGCACGAAGCGACGGGAAGCGGGAAGCCGATCGTAGACGTCGGCTTCGTTCTCACCCTCGCCATCGTTGGGGATCATGGGAACCCAGGCGCCATCGTCGACGGCCTCCGCGGGTCGGTAGCGGGTAGGTTCACCGGCCCGCACCTCCGGGAGCGGAAGCAGCGGGAACTCCAGAGCGTCGCAGAAGGCGTCGATCCCCATCACCGTGCCCCAGTTGAGCATGGACCACATGGACTTCCGCTCCATCATCTTCTTGAAGTGGGCAGCACCGTTCATTTCCGGTACTCGTCCCACCCCTGGGCCCATGTCCGGGAGGACCGGGAAACCGGCTTCGACCCGGAAGTCGAAGCTCTGCGACCGAGGTAGACCGCACTCCACGTCGTCGCACGCTTGCCAACGGACCCTGCCGCTGATGTCGACATAGCGCTTGCCGTCGGCCTTCTGCATGGCTCTGCCGTTTTGTGCGATCGGTAGCCGCAGCACCACGTCGCCCTCGTAGACTTCGAGGGTGTCGCCGGACCCGGCGAGGGTCAACCTGGAAGTAGGCGGTGCGACCAGAGTGCGGCTGATGATGCCGGGAGCGTCGTCGACTTCGATCGTGGCAGCCACCAGGCCGTCCGGTACCGGCTCGCCGTAGAGATGCTGCCCTTCCGGTACCCGGAAGGTCGCGACGATCTCGTGAATGACGCCCGAGAGCAGCCGGTCGGCGTCGAGGATCACGTCGACACTCACCTGCTCCGCCGGGCTTGCCGCGGGCTCCACCTCGAACCTCCGGCCGAGAGCAGCGTTGAGGAGCTGCTCGGGTCCGAATCTCGCACCAAAGTTGCGGTCGAAGAACTTGGCGACGATGATGCCGTCGGCATCGATCGCGTAGGCCCCGGGAAAGGGGATCCCGTACCAGGGGTGCTCGTCCGGCGGGATGAGCGTGTTGAGGATCCCGAACGCTCGAATCACCTCGCTGTTCGGGTCCGACAGCATGGTGAAAGTGACCCCCATGGCATTGGAGTAGTCGGCGAGCGCATCGACCTCGTCATAGGTCAGGGTGTAGAGCTTGACCCCGGCGGCATCGAAAGCGGCCATTCCTCGCTCCAGCTCGACCAGCTGGGTTCGACAGGGGGGTCACCACACCGCTGATCGGGAGAAGACCAGGACCGCCGGTTGGCCACGGCGGTCCGCATGCAGGTCGACCGAGCGACCGTATTGGTCGATCGCGACCACCTCGGGTAGTCGCGTGCCGACCTCGGGACCGGTCGGAAAGTCACCGAGGGGAATGCGGCGGGATCTCGTGTTGGGAGCCAACGGCATGAGGAAGCCGTCGGCGTCGTCGAAGTAGCCGGGGGGGCCGGCCTCACGGCCTCGCGTATCTACCTTGATGTCCACTCGCACACTGTACAGCGCGACGGGAACAGCACCCGTCGGTACGTCAGTTCCACCAGGCCTTGTCGGAGTACGCACGCACGTCCAACTCGAAGGTCCAGGTGGACCGATGCTGTTGCACGAGATGGACGTAGGTCTCCGCCACCTGCTCGGGCAGGATGAGGCCGTCGGCCGCTCCCTTCGTGTTCCGGAGAGCCTCGAACCGCTCTGCCCCAAGCATCTTGCCTAGCGTGTCCGGTGCATCGACCGATCCATCCACGAGCACATGAGCCACGTGAATTCCCTTTGCGGCGAACTCGGCGTTCAGCGTCTGGCAGAGCATGCGGCGTCCCCCCATCGCGGCCGCGTGGGAGTGCTGTCCTGCATTGCCGCGCGCCGCGGCTGTGGCTGAGGTAACGATCAGCGTTCCATGGCCACGCTCAGCCATGCGGGGGCAGACCGCGGAGGCTGTCCGGAAGAGGCCGAACGTGGCCATGCGCCAGCCGAGCTCGAAGGCCTTGTAGCTGGTATCGGCGAGCGCCCGATCGCCGATCTGGGCGCCGAGGTTGTAGATCATCACTTCGATCGGCCCGATCTCCTCCTCCACCTGGGCAATCTGATCCTCGATGGCGTTCTCCTTGACGGCGTTCAGGAGAAAGCCGGACGCATCCCCTCCCTCCTCGTGAATGCCGGCGACCAGAGCGTTCAGCCCGTCTTCGTCGCTCCGGCGACAGAGAACCGCGTGGTACCCCTCGCGAGCAAACCTCTTGCCGGCGGTACCGCCGATCCCGGCGCCCGCGCCCATGACAAAGCAAACTGGTTTCATCATCCTTCCTCCATTAGTGGACAGCGGAGCGTATGACAGGATGACCGGCACCACGACCGTACAAGCCGCTTCCGAAACGCGCCCTGACTGGACGCCCGCCGCAGCCCCCATCGAAATCCGACCTCTGACGCCCCATATCGGCGCGGAGATCGAGGGAGTCGACCTGTCCCAGCCGCTCTCCCAGTCCCAGAAGGACGACATCAGGCAAGCCTGGCTGGACTGGCAGGTGCTGGTCTTCCGTGACCAGGAACTCACCCGCGAGCAGCACAAGGACTTCGGCCAGTCCTTCGGCCCGCTGCACGTCCACCCGCTGCACAAGAGCTCCGAGTACAAGGGCGGGCACGACCCGGAAATCCTTGTCGTCAAGACCACGCAGAAGTCCAGGTACACGGCGGGCGACGGCTGGCACACCGACGTGTCGTGCGACGAGCAACCGCCGATGGCGTCGATGCTCTACATCAAGGAGATTCCCGAGTGCGGCTCGGGAGGCGACACACTATTCGCCGACATGTACCGCGCTTACGAGACGCTATCGGAGCGGATGCAGCAGTTTCTCGAAGGTCTGGTGGCGGTCCATGACGGTGCCCTGCCCTACATCGGAAAGTACGGCTACGCCGCTCCCGATGGAAAGCAGTACCCGAAGACCGAGCACCCGGTGGTGGTCCGCCATCCCGAGACGGGCCGCAAGGCCCTGTTCGTCAACAGCGGCTTCACCTCGCACATCCGCGGTCTGCGTCGATGGGAGAGCCGGGGTCTGCTCGACATGCTCTTCAGGCACATTGCCACCACGGTCTCACTGACCTGTCGCGTGCGCTGGGAGCCCAACACACTCACCCTCTGGGACAACCGCTGCACGCAGCATCATGCCGTGTGGGACTACTACCCGCAGTCGCGCTTCGGCGAGCGGGTCTCGATCGTGGGTGACCGGCCGGTCGCTTAGCTTTCCTCCTCGGCAGGCTTCTCCGCGTTGATCGATCCGGACGCTACTTCCTGCCGAGCCGGTTGATCAGCGGGCGCGCCTGGATCGCGTACCTGTCCTCGAGGGCTGCGGCCCGGTGACGCTGAGCTTCCGCCCGAACTTCGCTCTCCGCGTGCTTCGCCAGGGTCGCGTGGCTCGGGAAGTGGTTGATCCGCACCTCGTCCCACGGCCGACCGTCGCCGATGAAGACTCCTTCGATCTTGAACCACGCCGTGGGGTAGACGCCCATCGGCCCGGCGACCGAGCCGGCGGCAGCGCCGTACTTCTCCATCGCCTCGCGGCCGGAGATCGCCGGCTCGGTGGAGCCTTCCTCGTACCGAGCCGCGGCGCGATAGCGAAGCACGTGGATCATCTCGAAGGGGCGGTCGTCGGCAGTCGCCGGATAAGCCGGTTGCGGCGGAGTGAAGCCTTCGGGCGTCGGGAGATCAACGAGATGCGACACCATCGCGATCGACTTACCGACGCCGGCGTCCTTGTGGATCGATCGGGCCCGAAAGTCCGGTCGTTGCGTCATCTGCAGGAACGCCCGGCGACTCGGATAACGAGCGATGGCCACCTGGTCCCACTGCGTGCCGTCGCCCAGCCGCATCTTCTCGACCTGGGCCGTGAAGACGACCTCGGCGCCGATCTCCTCCAGGATGTCGATCGGCCTGTAGAGATTGTTGGCTTCCTGGCCGGTGAGGTCGGTCTCGCGCCCGTCGGGATAGACCGCCTTCTCCCGGAACTGGATCAGGTTGATCATGTAGAAGGGCCCGTCCTCGGCAGGATTCAGCATCCGAGCCATCTGCGCCGGATTGATCTGGCCGAAGCTCGGGCCTTCGTCGGCGCCGGGCTGAGCGTGTGCGCCAGTCAGGCAAATCACGAACGCCAGGAATACTGCTGCAGTCCGACGGCTCGAATGCACTCTAGTCATCGTCATGCTCCTTCGTGTACGGAAACGTCCGGATGGAGTCCGTAAGCGGTCTTCTTCAGCCGCAGGTCCCTGAACTCCACGCGCATCCCCGCATCGTGAATCTGCAGGCCGATTGCGCCCTTGTCAAAACGTTCTTCTTTCGCGTTGTCGGTGAACTCCGAGGCGAGCTTCCCGTTGATGAAGAACTGGTAGTGGCGTCCCCTGGCGACAACGCGGACCTCGTTCCAGCCACGACGATTGATGTCGCTTTCCGTCACGCCATCTTCGACGTCGCTGGTGTGCGTAGTTCCGTCCGGATCGATCACGAGGCTCGTTCCGCGAAAACAGGCGTACTCTTCGCGCGTGGCGAAGTGGAAGTCCCATGCGCCGAGCACCTGCGGTCCAATGCCCAGGTGACCCAGATCCGCGTGGTAGCCCACGAACGGACGCTTGCCGCTCAGGTCCTTCACGGCGTGGATCTGAATTCCACTATTGCCGTTCCCGGGAAAGCGGTAGCTCACTTCCAACTCGAAATCGGTCAGCTCGACGTCGTCGTAGACGAGGTACACGAGCCGGTCCACGCTGCCCTGTCCGACGATCATGCCGTCTTCGACGGACCAGTCCGTAATGGAGTCGGCCGGTACCGCATGCCAGCCATCCAGCATCTCGCCATCGAATATGGCGACGAACTCGGCGTCCTGCTGTTGCGCCGTTGCAGCCCACACGGTGGCGGGTACGAGGGCAAGCACAGCAATGACGGACTTCCACATCTTCTTCACCCCTGCTTCTTCTTCTAGCGCGACGGAACTCCCAGAGGCCGGCGCTTCGCGCCGGATGCGGGCAGGATGCCCGCGTTCCCAGGTCAGATCGTTCTGCCCCGCAAGCTCCTAGTTCCTGGTGCCCAGGGTCGTGACGTGCTTGAAAAGGTCGAGAAGCTGGGCTTGTGACAGCAACGACGTCAAGCCCGTGGGCATCGGGCTTCCCGTCTCACGAACTTCCTGGATGTCTTCCGCCTTGATCGTGACCAGCTCCCCTGTGGCGAGATCCTGAATCACGAGATCGCCAGTCGCTTCGCTTCCCCTCGTCGAGCGCTTGTAGCCCTGGTAGATCATGAAATCGGAGGTCGTGATTTCCAGTGCGGTGAATCCTACCTTGATCTGACGATTCGGCCACAGCGTCTCTTCGACGATGCGTTCGGCGGAGAGCGTCGTACCCACCGCCGTCAGGCTCGGCCCGATGAGGCCTCCCTGGTCGCCGACCTGGTGACAGGCGTCGCAGCCGAGGTCGACGAAGAGCACGGCGCCCCGCGCGGCATCACCCTGCTCTGCCGCAATTTCGGCGAGGCTCTTCACAAAGCCGGCATCGTAGTCCAGCTCTAGCGAATCCGCTCCACTCGCGGTATCGAGCGCAGCCAGGAGGACGTTGTCTGAACGACCACTCGCGTAGAAGGAACGGAGCAGCGACTTCGCGGCATCGTGCTCGAGTCCGCCAGACTCGATCGCCGCAGTCAGAGCCGGCACGCCCCCTTCGCGGTTGAGGAATGCGACAAGTGCCCGAGTGGCCGTGGCGTCGTCCAACCCGGGTTCCCCGAACAGTCTGACCGCCAACTTCGCCGCCTCTTTCGAGTCGAGGACAACGAGTGCTTCAATCGCTGAGGCGCGCAGTGTCGGTGCATGCGGCGCATCGGCATGGGCCGCGAGCAGCTCTTTTGCGCCTTCGGCCCCGAGGCTTGCCATGGCGCCGAAAGCGGCGCTCCGCACGAACTCGGGAAGCGACTCATCCCCGGCCATCGCGAGAAGACGCTCCTCCGCTTCGCCGGCCCTCCAGACCCCGGCCAGGACGGCGGCATTGGCGCGGAGCTGGAGATTCGGGTGCTCCAGCATCTTCGCCAGGCCCCAGGGATGATCATGCGGCTCGAGACTTCCGGAACGCGTCGCCCTGGCAGCGGCGGCCAGGACCCGCGCATGGGAATCGGCGTCGTACTTGCCGCCACTCACATAGCGATCCAGAGTCAAGACGAACTCTACAATCTCGTCTTCTCCCCCAATCGCAAGCAGGTTCTCGATCGCGCTCAGGCGCGTGTCTTCGTCGAGGTGGTAGGACAAGGCGATCGTGCGAAGGTCCGCGATTCGCTCCCTTCCCCCCGCGCGGTTGAGCACCTCGGCGAGATGGGCCGACTCGGCGAACTGGAGGGCTCCGCGCTCGTGCGCCGCTTCCCAGTGCGGTTTGAGGTGCTGGATCGCCTGCGAAAAGACGTACTCCATCGAGTCATCCATGGGGCGGTCCACCGCACGCGCGACCACGGTGATGGACTCCGGTTGGGGAATCGCAGCCGCCGCGGCAACGGCCTCCATACGCACCTGCGCGTCGTCGTCTTCCACGCGCCTGGCGAGGAGTGCCAGCGGATCCTCGAGGCGATCGTGCCATCGGCCCACGATGCGCGAAGCGAAGGCACGTCCGCCCGGCGCCTTCGCTTCCAGCAACTTCTCCAGGACTGCCGGTGCGGGAACCTCGATGGTCGCGTAGGCGCCGACCGCTTCGTAGAGGTGGCGCTCGTACGCTGCGCCCTCCGGATCCAGGCTCGCGACCCACCTTCCGAGGGCGGCTGCGACCTTCTCCGTGTCGCGGCGGGTGAGCTCGCGCTTCGCCTGATAGCGCGTCCACCGCTCGGGCGCTTCGAGGGCGGCCACAACCTCCTCCAGCGGCGCATCCAGGATGCTTCGGAGGCTTCACCAGAGGCGCCGAGACAGAGCTAATCCGCCAAATCCGACCGTACGCCTTGTCGCGCGTTGGATCGCGATACTCGTCGTCCTGGTGGCAGATGATCGGGTTGTACCAGTCGACGACATAGACGGCGCCGTCGGGGCCGACCTTCACGTCCACCGGGCGGAAGTTCCGGTGACTCGAATGGATGAGCGGCTCTTCCCACCTCAGAGCTGCCCCTGAGCCGTCGGCCGCAACCGAAAACCGCTTCACGCGATTCGCCTGGAAATCGCCGATCGCGAACTGGCCCCGGTATTCCGCTGGCAGGTGACGGCCGTCGAGATGCGTGATGCCAGCGTATCCACCGGGCTCGCCGATCGTGTCGAGGCGGCGCCGGTTGGTGGTCGGGATCTGGCCGAGGGAAAGATGCGTTACGCCGCCCGCACCATCGACGCTGTACATCTGGCCCCATTCACTGAACGCAACGCCCCAGGGATTCCCGGGGCCCATGAAGTCGTCCAGAAGAGGATGCATTTGCAGCAGGCGCGGGCGCAGTCGGAAGAACCCGGACTGATACAGATCGGCGGACCCCCAGGGAGTTTCGACGCGCGACTCGTCGGGCGCCTGCCGGAGGGTGCGGCCGGTCTGCTGATCGCGGGCATCCTGGCGGCCTCGATGTCGAGCCTCGACAGCAGCATCCACAGCATCTCGACCGCGCTCAGCCACGACTTCCTCAAACGCTTCGGCAGTCTGCGCACCGAATCGGCCGAGCTGGGCTTCGCGCGCACCGTGGTGGTCCTGGCCGGCACCGTGGCCACCGTCACCGCACTGGTTCTGGCCAGCTTCGACGTGCGCTCGCTGTTCTTCTTCTTCCAGAGCCTGCTCGGCCTGCTCAGCAGCGGCGTGGTGGCGATCTTCCTGCTCGGAGTGTTCACCCGGCGCGCCCACCAGACCGGTGCGCTGCTCGGCGCGGCGGCAAGCACCGGCGCCCTCGCCTGGGCGACCTTCTGGACCGACATCAACCTCTACGTGTACCCGATGATCGGTATCGGTACCGGCGTCTCCGTCGGCTATCTCATGAGCCGGTTGATTCCTGGTTTGGCGGACACGGCGGACCGGGGCTAACCGCGCCCCATGAACGGCATTTCGTTTGCCATCACCGTCAGGAAAGGGACGTTTGCGTCGAGCGGGAGCGCGGCCATGTAGCGCACCGCGTCGACGACCGCGCGCACGTCCATCGTGGGCTCAGGCTTCGTAGTGCCGTCTGGTTGCTGCACGCCCTCGGACATCCGCGCCGTCATTCTCGTGTAGGCGTTGCCGATGTCGATCTGTCCGCAGGCGATGTTGAACCTGCGACCGTCGAGCGACGTCGACCGCGTAAGCCCGGTGACCGCGTGCTTCGTCGCCGTGTAAGGGGCGGAGTTTGGGCGCGGCACGTGTGCGGAGATGGAACCGTTGTTGATGATGCGTCCGCCCTGGGGATCCTGCTCCTTCATGAGCTTGACCGCCCTTTGTGTGCAGAGAAAGACACCCGTCAGATTGACCCCGACCACCCGGTTCCATTGTTCGAGGGTCAGCTCTTCCATCGGCACGGGCGGCGCGCCGGTGCCGGCGTTGTTGAACAGCAGGTCCAGCCGGTCGAACGTGCTCGTCAGCTTGTCGAACACCGCCTGGACGCCCTCCACGGTGCTGATGTCTGCGGCTACCAGCGAGATCTTCTCGGGATCGCGCGCGCCGCTCCTCGTTTGAGCCAGCCGATCCTCGCGGCGGCCGGCAATGAGCACGCAGTAACCATCGTCGACCAGCCCGTGCGTTACGGCCCGACCGATCCCGCTGCCGCCGCCGGTCACGATTGCGACTTTCTCTGCCATGTCAGTGCTCCCGGTTGGTGCGGATGCTGCTCATCTTCTACCTAACGCGGCCGCAGGGCCAGCGTTGGCTTCGGCGATCGGTGCGCGGCGATTGCTCCTAGTCGCGCACGACCCGCGCCTGCAGGATCGGCACCGGCTGCTCCAGCATCTGGCCGCGTGTCACTTCCGACCCGGCTTCCGTGAGCGTCGGGCGGCTCTGAATCTCCTCGAGGATCTCCATCCCGCGCACCACGTGCCCGAAGGTCGCGTAGCCCTGACCGTCAGGCTGGCGCATCGTGTTGCCGGTATCGAGCGCCGGGTTGTCGGCGATATTGACGAAGAACTCCGAATCGGCGGTTCGCTCCTCGGGCTGACACGCCAGCCCTCCGATGAGAACGAGCAGTGTGCCGGCGCCGAGCACCAGCCGATTCGTGCTGAACATCGCGTTCCTCTCTCCATTGGGGCGACAAGGCGTGCGCTTCTACGGCCCCGTATCTTGACGCAGCCTAGCTTGCACCGCTCCGCTCTTGCCGTCGATCTGCACAGGTCTCCGTCAGTTTTCATGGTAAAGTGACGGCCTCATGGGCAAACCGTCGACGTATCGGCGCATCCTGCAGGCCCCGAAGCGGAGCTTCTTCCTGCTCGGCCCTCGCGGCGTCGGGAAGAGCACATGGATGCGTTCCCGGTTTCCGGAAGCGCACCGCTTCGACCTCCTCGACGAGGCTCTCTACCAGGATCTGCTGGCCAATCCCGGCCTCTTCGGAGCCGAGCTCGAAGCGATCGAACCCGAGTCCTGGGTGGTGGTCGACGAGGTCCAGCGGATTCCGGCACTTCTCAACGAGGTCCAGCGCAGGATCGAGGAGAAAGGACTGCGCTTCGCCCTCCTGGGCTCAAGCGCCCGCAAGCTGAAGACGGCCGGCACCAACCTCCTCGCGGGCCGAGCCGTACGCAAGCTGATGTTCCCCTTCGTTCCCGAGGAACTCGGTGACGACTTTGTCCTCGAAGACACGCTGCGGCTCGGCTCGATACCGGTCATCGCGACCGCGGAAGATCCGGAGGCAACACTGGCCGCCTACGTCGAGATGTACCTGCGGGAGGAGATCCGCGCGGAAGCCCTGGTGAGGAATCTCGGCGGCTTCGCTCGGTTCCTGCCCCTGGCCGGCCTGTACCACGGTCAGGTCGTCAACGTCTCCTCGCTGGCCCGGGACTCCGGCACCGCCCGAAGCACCGTCGACGGCTATCTGGACATCCTCGAAGACACTCTCCTGGCCACCAGACTCGACGGCTTCGAAGCGAGGCTCAGGACCCGGGAACGGAAACACCCAAAGCTCTACTGGGTGGATCCCGGACTCGCTCGGCAAGTCCAGAGACGGCGCGGATCGCTCCATGCCGAAGAACGGGGGGCGCTGCTCGAGGGTTTCGTCCTCGGCCTGTTGCGCGCCTACAACGAAACCTCGGACCTCTTCGACCGGATCTCCTACTGGGCGCCGTCGCAGGCGCGGACCATCGAGGTGGACTTCCTGCTGGAACGTCAGCGCGAGTACGTGGCGATCGAAGTCAAGTCCGCAGCACGCTACGACACCACCCTGTTGAAGGGACTCCGGGCCATCCAGGAGCTACCCGGCCTGACCAGAAGGTTCTTGCTGTACGGCGGGGAGAGGTCGTTCGCCACCACTGACGGCATCGAGGTCTGGCCGATAGCACGCTTCGCCGAGGCCCTTGCGGCGGGAGCGCTCTGGCCCTGACGGTCCGCGGAGACGTCAAGAACGGCAACTTCGCGGTCTTACTGGTAAGATTCTCGCCATGGCTGAGATCCGGACGACCAGGATGTCCTCCAAGGGCCAGGTGGTCATACCCGATGCCATCCGGACGAGGTTGGGGCTCGAGCCGGGCGTCCAGTTCGTCGTCATAGGCGAAGGAGACACGATCGTGCTCAAGCCGATCGCCGTGCCCTCGATGCGCGAGTTCGACGAGGTCATGGAGCGAGCACGCGAAGCGGCCCGTCGCGCGGGCATGAAGCGATCGGACGTGGCCTCGGCGATCGCGGCCGTTCGCTGCCGGTGAAGGTCGTACTCGACACCAACGTGTTCGTGTCCGGAGTCTTCTTCGGTGGCACCCCGGGTCGGGTCCTGGGCGATGACGATCCGAGTCTCATATGGTCGGGCTCGTGAGGACGCGCCCAATGGCTCACTTCGACAACAAGACCTGCCTCGTCACGGGCGGCGCCTCCGGAATCGGCAGAGCCACCTGCGAGGCGCTTGCCGCCCAGGGCGCCCATGTCGTCGTCACGGACATCGACGAAGCCGCGGGGCAGGAAGCCGCGGACGCGGTCAGCGGCGAGTTCGCACGCCTCGACGTAAGCGACCGGGACGCCTGGACGCGCGTTGTTTCGGAGATCGTCAGGACCCACGGCGGGCTCGATCTGGTCCATCTCAACGCCGGCGTGACGACCTATCCGGCGGCCGGGGGTGACTTTCCTGCCTTCGACATCGCAGCCATGCCGGCGGACGCCTACCGCCGCGCCATGGGGGCCAACATCGACGGAGTCGTCTTCGGCGTGAGTGCGACCGTGCAGGCGCTGGAGAACCGCGGCGGCGGAGCGATCGTCGTGACGGCCTCGGTTGCCGGCCTCGCAACCTGGGAAGTGGACCCCGTCTACACGATGACCAAGCACGCCGTGGTCGGCCTGGTTCGCGCTCTCGCACCGTCTCTCGCCCAGCGCGGAATCACGCTCAACGCGATCTGCCCGGCCGCCGTCGCCACCAGGATCTTCGGCCCCGAGGCCGAGGACTTCGTGAGGGAGGCCGACCTTCGACTCATGCCGCCCTCTCAGGTTGCGGATGCTGTCATTCTGGCAGCGGCGGGCCGCGAGACCGGCCAGTGTTGGGTCTGCTACAAGGACCGTGATCCGATCCGCTACGTCCCGGCCCCGCTTCCGAGATTGTCCAGCCAATCGCGAACCGCATGAGTTCCTCCCCCGCGGCGCGTCTTCGCGGCCTTCTCGACGCTCCGGGGCTTCGGGTCATGCCCTGCTGCTTCGATGCGCTCTCCGCCCGGCTCATCGAGCAGGCGGGGTTCGAGCTGACCTTCATGAGCGGCTTCGCCGTGTCCGCCAGCCGGCTCGGGATGCCGGACACCGGCCTGATTTCCTTCGGCGAGATGCTCGACCAGGGACGCAACATCTGCTCCGCCACCCGGCTGCCCGTGATCGGCGACGGTGACACCGGCTACGGCAACGCCCTGAACGTCAAGCGCACGGTGCGGAGCTACGCGAACGCGGGCTTCGCCGGCGTGATGATCGAGGATCAGGAGGCGCCCAAGCGCTGCGGGCACACGAGGGGGAAGAGTGTCGTTTCCCGTGCCGAGGCCCTGTCGCGGGTGCACGCCGCGGTGGACGCACGCGAGGAGGGCGCCGACATTGTGATCGTGGCACGCACCGACGCCCGCGCCACCGACGGGTTCGACGAGGCCGTAGCCCGCTGCCAGGCCTTCGCCGACATCGGCGCGGACATCACGTTCCTCGAGGCCCCGCAGTCGGAGAGCGAGATGCTCGAGCTCTGCGAAGCGATCCCCGGTCCGAAGATGGCGAACCTGGTCGAGGGCGGCGACACGCCGCTTCTGTCCCCGGCGCGCCTCGAGGAGATCGGCTACAGGATCGCGGCCTACCCGCTGACGCTGCTATCCGCCGCCACCGCGGCGATGTTCGAGGCGCTACAGGCACTGGGCAACGGCGGCCAACCTGCAAACAGTGTGGACTTCGACCGTCTTCGCAACATCCTCGGGTTCGACGACTACGACGCCGAGGCCGAACGCTACCGCGTAGACGACGGCCAACAGCCATGACCACGATCTCGAGAAGCTGAGACTGCGGCAACTCCCGGAGAACAAGCTCCTCGAGGAGCTGGCGATCGCCATCGCTCACGGCGATTCTTCCGGGTTCGAAGAGTAGTGACGAGCGAAGTCGTTTGGGCAACCGGCGTCCCCTGCTCGCGTCGGCGTAGCGGTGGTCGGGCCTTGAGTTCGCCGGCGCTCTAGTGTCGTGTCACTCGTCAAAAGTCGGATAGAGGCGCTTGAGTTTGACGCGAGCGTCGTCGGTGGTGAAGTGCCAGTTGACCTTGGCTTGGATCCGGTCTCTGGCGGCCTGCCAGGCGCCGACTTCGGCGCGTAGGGTGTCGATGGAGTCGATGCGGCGGTTGAGGCACTGTCGGATCATCACGCTGAGTTCGACCTCGGCGACGTTCAGCCAACTGCCGTGCTTGGGGGTGTAGACGAACTCGAAGCGGTCCCACAGCGCCTTGGCCCGGGCCGGGTCGAAGGTCTCGTAGAGCGCGCCGGGGCGGTGGGTGTTGAGGTTGTCCATCACCAGCGTGATTCGGGTGGCGTCGGGATACTGCCCGGCGATGTCTTCCAGGAAACGCGCCCAGTCGGTCTTGGTCCTGCGCTCGGTGACCTTGGTCAGACGCCGCCCGGCCAGCGGTTCGGTCGCCATGAACACGTTGCAGGCGCCGCAGCGTCGGTACTCGTAGTCTTCGCGGACCTCCCGTCCAGGGGCCGGCGGGATGGGCGCCCGTGTCTCGGCGATCAACTGCCGCGGCGTCTCGTCCATGCACACCACCGGGAAGCTCGCGTCGTAGGGACGCCGATAGACGTCGAGCACCCGCTCCATGTTCGCCGCGAAGTCGGCGTTGCATTGCGGCGGAATCACCCAGCCGACGCGGCGCCACGGTTTGAGAGCGTTTTTTTTAGCACCCGCCGCACCGTCTCGTGCGAGACGCTGTCGATATAGCCGAGCTCCACCGCACGGTCGGCCAACAGACGCAGAGACCACTGCGAACGCCCTTCGGGCGGCTCTCCGCAACTGAGCGCGACCAGCCGCGCCTCGAACTCGCCATCCGCCTTGCGCAGGTACTTCGGACGACGCCCCTGCCGACTGCCGAGCGCCGCCTCCAGACCGTCCTCCACAAACCGCTTCTTCACACGATCCACCCTGCGCGCACTGATCCGCAAGACCCCGGCGATCGTCTCGCCGGTCGGCCGACGCCCGTTGAACTCGCCCTCGTCGCAGTTGAGCAGAACCAACGCGTTGATCACCTTCTGCGACCGATGCGAACCCTTGCGCGCAATCGTCGCCAACGCCTCGCGCTCCTGCTCCTCCAACTCCACCACATACCGCTTCATGCCAGACTCCTTGCCGTCGTCGAACGGCAAGGAGCCTACTACGATTCATGCGACATAGGACGTGTGACTTGACACTAGTACGACCTGCCATTTGACAGGGCTGCGGCACTGCCGCATAGTCGGCCGTGCGCGTTTTCTTCACCAGGACCTATGAGCGGGCCATCCGCAAGCTCATGTCTGAAGCAGATCGACGAGCGATGGAGGCTGCCATTGCTGCCGACCCGAGCGCTGCGCCCGTGATCCGCGGGACCGGAGGAATTCGGAAACAGCGGTGGGCTGGGTCTGGACGAGGTAAACGAGGCGGCGTCCGCACGATCTACTTTTGGCACGCCGGTCCTGGCGCTGTCTACCTGCTGACCGCCTACGCGAAGGCGGATCGGGCCGATCTGAGTCCTGCAGACAGAAGGGCGCTCTCCCGCCTCGTGGGCACAATCAAGAAGGAGGAGGATTCGTGACGACTCAGCGAACGAAAACGGGCCGCGAGGTGGAAGCTGCCCTCGGAGAAGTGCTCGCTCACGTGCGCGGCGAAACGCGACTGCCTTGCCGAATCGTCGACGATCCGGCGGCGGAGCGCATCGTTGCGCTCCGTAAGCGCATGCAGCTCAGTCGCCAGAGCTTCGCGGACCGGTTCGGACTGGATGCCCGCGCCGTGCAGGACTGGGAACAGGGTCGACGAGTCCCGGACCGTGCGGCTCGCGTCCTGCTGACTGTCATCGACCGGGAACCGGAGGCGGTCGTGCGTGCCCTCGACGGCTGAGGGACCGTTACGGTGCGGCGGTCAGGCGACGGCGCAGCGTTTCGCCCGCTCTCTCAATCTACCTCCCACTACCCCGCTTCCTCCATCGCCTCCCGGTAAGCCAGCAGGCAGTCAAGCCCAGCGAACCCTTCTACGGCTAGCATCCGCGGCGATGCATGACGCCCCTGGACTCGTTGCGCCCCCTGTCGGCATCCTCGACAACCGCTCCCGCGGCGCGGCCGGAGACTTCCTGAAAGCGCACCTCAAGGAACGTCGAAGACGTCGACTTCATCGGCCAGCCCGGTGAAGACAACGGCCTGTTTCTGACCATCCGGAGGTCGAAGACCGACCAGACCGCGAAGGGGCAGCGCATCGCGATACCGGCGGGAAAGGGACTGAACGCCGTGTCGCGCCTGCGACGATGGCTGGCGCTCGTCCGGGCTGCAGAGGGGCCGCTGTTCCAGTCCCTATGGCGCGGCGGGCGACTTCGCGGCCGCCGCTTGCACCATTCGGACATCCCGCGCCTAGTCAAGCACTACGTCCAGGCGATCGGGCTCGACCCGGCCGAGTACTCGGGGCATTCCCTGCGCGCCGGTTTCGTCACCAGCGCCGCCGTTCACGGTGCGCGGCTCGACAAGATCATGGAGGTCACGAGACATTCCAGCGCCGAAATGGTCCTCCGCTACATTCGTCAGGTGGAGGCGTTCGAGGACCACGCGGGCGCCGCCTTCCTCTGACCTCAAGCAGCGACAATGCCCGGATCCAGACTATTCGAGGCTGAGGAGTGTGTCGGCGCCACGATGGACGACCTGGACCCCGAAGCGATGTTCCCGCTTCATCCGCATCGCCCAACGCGCCCGGCAGTTCCCGCTGCCCGAGGGAACGCCGGCGGCGGCCTTCGGAACTGGGTGAGTTCGATGTCGGCTCAGGCTTTGTACTGAGGATCTAGCCGCCGGAGAGAAACTACCCAAGAGACGAGGGCAACTACCCAGAAGGCTACCCATAACTCGGCTCCGACTACCCGAAAAGCCGCCCGCTGGGAGGTGCTCTGACCGACGCGGACGGGCGCTGGCCCTGCTATCCAGTCACCGCAGTTCGATACCGAGCGCCCTTGCCTGACTGCGGAGCTGGACGCGCGATCTTCTGACACGTGCTTGACAGGGGTAGGCCAATGGCCTATACGATCGGGATGGAGTTCGAGTGGGACGAGGCGAAGAACGATGCCTGCTTCGAGCGTCGCGGCTTCGACTTCGCCTATGCCGTCCGCGCCTTTTTCGATCCGCACCGAATCGTCGCCCAGGATCGGCGACGGGACTATGGCGAGGATCGGTACAGGCTGCTCGGCATGATCGACGGGCGGACCTACGTCGTCTACACGATACGGGGTTCGGCAACCCGCATTATCTCGGCCCGCAAGGCCAACAGGAAGGAGGTCGCGAACTATGAGCACAACGCGCGTCAGGATTGATCCCGACGATCCGGCGACCTTTCCCGAAGGGAGGATCGACGCTGCGAAGGTGGACAGCACCACAGAGGCGGAGATCGGCTTGCAGCAGCGCGAGGATGACGCCGAGGCGATGCAAGACGTGGCGCGGTACGCGCGCCGGGTCCGCCGGCGGCTGGGGCTCAGTCAGATGGAGTTTGCGCGGCGCATCGACGTGCCGCACGAGACGATCCGCAACTGGGAACAGGGGAAGCGCTGCCAGACCGGCGCGGCGCGCGCCCTGCTGCGAGTACTCGACAAGGCTCCCGAGGCCGCGCTGCGGGTGCTGACCTGACGCGGCGCTCCCCTCAGTCCACCTCCCACTTCCCCGCCTCCGCCATCGCCTTCCGGTACGCCGACAGGCAGTACCAGAACAGGATCGCCCCGGCCGGCTTGAAGATCGCCTGCATGGTGGCGAGCGAGTAGTGGACCTTGGCGTCGTCCTGGAACAGGAAGTCGGTGAACGCGGCCAGGGTGCTGGTGCCAAGGGCCATAGGCGTCCTTGTAGCCGCGCGCCGCGAGGCGGTTCGCGATCCAGGGCGCCACCATGATGCCGACCACCCCCGTGATGATCGTGATCGTCCCGTAGCTCGTTCCGGCGGCCCCGCGGCTCAGGCCGTAGTTGCGGATCAGGAACTCGGGGTACCACGCGGAGGAGCCGTAGCCGGCCATCGCCAGCATCGACGAGCCGATGAACAGCGGCAGATAGACGCGCTTGCGCTCCCATATGAACTTGACGAACTCGCCGACCGGCAAACGCTCCCTTCCGCTCCGCGAGACTGCCAGCTCCTTGCGCTTCGGCTCGACCATCGTCTGCAGCAGAAGCGCGAGCAGAACCCCGGGCAAACCGACCGTGACCAACGTCGCCTGCCAGGGTTGCAGCGTGCCGATGAGCGGCAGATCGACCGGACCGATGCGGGTGTAGTAGTCGATGGGCAGGCCGCCGATGACCAGGGCGAAACCGCCGCCGACCCGCACCCCCGTCTTGTAGAAGGACATCGCGTAGCCGAAGTGGGCCGGACGGTAGCTGTCGGTGATGATCGAGTAGGCGGGCGGCGCAAGCCCCGCCTCGCCCGCGCCGACCGCCATTCGCGAGGCGAAGAGTTGCCCCACGCCGTTCGCCAGGCCGCCCGCCGCCGTCGCCAGGCTCCAGAAGGCGACGCTGGCGGCGACGATCAGCTTGCGCGAGTAGCGATCGGCGAGCAGGCCCAGGGGCAGACTGGCGAAGCTGTACACAAGCGCGAACGCGGCGCCGGCCAGCAGGCTGTACTGGAAGTCGGTGATCCCGAACTGCTCCCGGATCGGACCGACCAGCAGCGAAAGGATGTTGCGGTCGAGGAACGACAGCACGTAGGCGAGGAACAGGAGCACGACCCCGTAGTTGGCGGCGCCCACGGAGGGGTAGTCGGACTCGGGCTTCGCCACTGCCGCACTCACTCCAGGCGCGTTACCGAGGCTCGCAGCCATTCGTCCAGCGCGTCCCGATCCAGCGTCCCCGCCTCAAGCCCACCGATCAGGAACATGTACGCCTCACGATCGTCGACCACGAGCCTCCAACCGTTCATGCGCAGGAAGACATCCGTCGCGAAGAAGGCCACGCGCTTGTTGCCGTCAACGAAGGCGTGGTTGATGAGCAACGACTCGAACAGCGCCGCAGCCATGGCCACGACGTCTTCGTAGTAGCCCGACTGCGGCCGGAAGAGCGCACTCTCGGCCAAACCCAGGTCGCGCGCGCCGGTTGAACCGCCGAAGCGCACGATGAGGCGTTCGTGGATCGCCAACAGTTCGTCGAGCGTGAGGAACTGGACCCTATCCATCGCTCAGTGACGGGGAAGCACTACTGCGCGAGGAGCTTGCCCAACTCGTCGTTGTCGCGCAGCGAGTCCTCCAGATGCCGGAGCACATCCGGCCGTACGCGGCGCCGGGCCAGGTACTCCTCCACCGCCTCGGACAGCAGTCCCGAAACGGTCCGCCTGGTTTCCTTCGCCAGGTCGTGGAGTTCGCTCCAGGCCGCCTCGTCCACCTTCGAGCTGATCTTGATCGTCGACATCGGTTCGCCTCCAGTCTCCTCCATCCGCTGGAGCATGACGTGTCATGACACGTCAGGTCAAGCCCAAGGATCCGGTGGTGGGTACCTTGGCTGCCCCTGAAGACGTTGCTTGGGGCTGCTTGAGGCGTCGGCCCGACAGCTACTCTCAGCGCCGTTCGATGCCGACGGCCCTCGCCAGCGCATCGTCCAGGTCGACCATTCTGGCGGACGGCAGCTCGGTAACGAAACCAGTGAGCTTCGACTTGAACATCAGAGCAAGGAAATCGCAGCGGATCGAACAGTCTATTGGCAGGCCATCGGCAGGGCCCAAAGCGACCTCCGTCGAAAGGCCCAGGTGCTCCCGATAGAGCGGAGCACAGACAACAGTCGAGATGTCTTCGTTCTCGGCAATGAAGGGGCGCGACACGACGACGTAGAAGCCCGGCTTGCCACCCCTTTCCGGCGTCCGCTCCCGGGTTCGGTAGATCGCTCCTCGCTTCAATCCTGCGCCTGTTCCGCGACGAGGGCCGCCAGTTCCTCGCCCAGGGTTTCCTTGTGCCGCCGGATGATCCGCCGCTCTCGGTCTTCCTGGAGCAGGCGCTGTTCACGAGCCACGTATCCGGCAAGAGCATCCCTCACCAGAGCAGAACGACTGGAGTAGCGATCAGGGATCGAGGCCAACTCATCGATACGCTCTAGCGTCTCTTCGTCGATGGTCACGGCTATTGTCTTCATATTGGGAACAGTATTGGAACGTGGCGAGCAGTGTCAATATCGGCAGCCGCGCCGGGCCACCGCCGTGACTGCTGCCTGAATGGCTCCCGCGTCGATCTACCGCCGTATCGAGTTGGCGCCGCCCGCATCCCCCCGGGACGAGGCCGCCCAGTAGAAGTACGTGATCGCCTGGCGCGGACGCTGGCTGCGGTTCGCTTCCGACCAGTGCACCGTGAGCGAGCTGTGAATGACCGCGTCGCCCGGCTCGACCTCGACCGCCACCGCCTCCTCGGACTCGGCACTGAAGCCGGGAAGGCCGATGCGACTCGGCAGGTTCTGCCGGTGCGTGCCCTTCGCGTAGTAGAGACAGCCGTTCTCCCTGTCCGCCCGGTCGAGGGCGATCCAGATCGTGGCACCCTTCCGCCGGTGACCGACGGCATCGAGATGAGGCTTGATCCCGGACGTCTCCCCGGGCAGCCGAGCGAACCAGCCGGCCGTCGCCGGCTCCAGGTCGTCCTCGAGCAGCGCGGAGATCAGCTCGGTTTGCTTGCCGCGCACGAGCTGATCCTCGAACCAGGGATCGACCTTGTTCAGGTTCTTGGCGACGCCGGGTATTCCTCGCCTCTCTTGACCTGGCTCAGGCATCGCTCGGCGTGGGCGCGCAACTCCTCGACCTCCTCAGGCGAGAGGAAGCCACGGAGGACGACGTAACCGTCCCGATCGAAGTCTCGTTTGAGCTCCTCCAGGGTCATCTCGACTTCCGCACTCGCTGGAAACAAACTTGGAACAGCGTACCACTTGAGGTAGCTTCGGCCCCATGGAATGTTCAGCCGAGCGCCCGATGACGGGCGCACGGACCGGTTCACGGTTGGCGCGAAGCGCGCCAACCGGGTTCGGCGCCCAGCTCAGCAGCTACCGCCTGCCGTGGCCGCAGATCGAGGCCACCGTTCAAACGATCGAGAACGGACGCTGGCGCAGCCTCTGGTTCTCGGATCACTTCCTGCCGCCCGCGGCCCCCAACGACGAGCACAAGTCGGCGCTCGAAGTCTGGACCCTGATCACCGCGGCGGCGATGCTGACCGAGCGCGTGCGGCTGGGAACGCTTGCCTGCGGCATCACCTACCGCAATCCCGCGCACCTGGCGAAGATCTGCGCCAGCGTCGACCACATCAGCGGCGGACGCATGGAACTGGGGATCGGCGCCGCCTGGTTCGAGCGCGAGCACCAGGCCTACGGCTGGGACTTCCCCTCGGTTCGCGAGCGCTGCGATCGCCTGGAGGAGGCGGCTCAGCTCATCCGTCTGCTGTTCACCAAGAAGGACGACGAGAAGATCACGTTCGAGGGGCGCCACTATCGGCTGGACGAAGCGCCCCTCGCGCCGGGTTCGACCAGGCCGCGTTCTAGCCGGAAGGCCCATATCCCGATCCTGATCGGCGGCAACGGCGAAAAGCGGACGCTCCGCACCTGCGCCCGCTACGGCGACATCAGCAACCTGGACTTCTGGCACCCGGGCGGCGTCGATGTCTTCCGGCACAAGCAGGAGGTCCTGGACCGTCACTGCGAGGACGCCGGACGCGATCCGGCGGAGATCAAGAGGACCGTCGCCCTGCCCTTCCGGCTCTTCGCCAACGACCAGGAAGCCGCAAAGTCACCCGGCCGGCCCTGGTACTGCTGGGGTACCGCCCCCTCCATTCAGGACCTGCTGCAGCAGTACATCGAGGCAGGCGCCGAGGAGATCATCCTGTGCGGCGTCCCCAACCAGCCGGAGTCGTGGCAGCAGATCGACGACGAGATCCTGGCGGCGTTCGACTGAGAGCGCTAGCAGCGTGCGCGGCAGGAAGATCGGCGTACCCCATGTTCTGTGGCGTACGCTCCTCCGGCTACAATCACCGTCTAACGCAGTTCCGTCCCAGGTGTCGGAGTCCACGGACTCCACCCGGCAAGGAGAACCCATGAAGTCCCGTCTCCCCCTTCTCGTTCTCGGCCTCCCGCTCCTCGCGAGCGCGGTCGTCGCGGCGCCGGCAGCCAACAACGCGGCAGACCCCGCTGAGGTGACCTGGTCGGACCACGTCGCACCGATCCTGCACGAGAACTGCGCGAGCTGTCATCGACCCGGACAGACCGCGCCCATGTCGCTGTTGACCTTCGACGAGACGCGCCCCTGGGCGAAGTCGATCCGCCGGGTCGTCACCGAGCGCTCCATGCCACCGTGGTTCGCGAGCCCGGAGCACGGGGAGTTCGTGGAGGACCCGAGCCTCACGGACGCCGAGATCGAGACATTGAGCCGTTGGGTGGCCGCGGGCGCGCCGGTCGGTGACCTTGCGCGGGCGCCGGAGCCTCCCAGCTTCTCTTCGGACTGGAAGCTCGGTACGCCGGACGCCGTCTACACGGGACCGGAGTTCCAGGTCTCCGATGACGTTGAGGATCACTACGAGTGGCTCCAGGTGGACAACCCGGTCAACGAAGAACGCTGGATCAGGGCGATCGAGATCCACCCCGGATTCGTCGAAGCGGTGCATCACCAGTTGACCTACCTCGCGCCGCCCGACGCCACACTCGCCGGCGTGCAGAGCCGGACGGGAAGTCTGGACCTCACCTTCGTGAGCGGCTGGGGACCCGGTGTTGCGCCGCTTCAGTTTGCCGAAGGGCACGGGATGCGCATGCCGCCGAACAGCACGCTGTTCTTCCAGATGCACTACCACAAGACTCCGGGCGCGGGCACCGGCGGCACCGACCAGACGACCATGGGCCTCTACTTCCACGACGAGAAGCCCGAGAACGTGGTGGAGACGCTGTGGCTGGTGGATCCGGCGCTGAACATTCCGGCGGGCGACAGCAACTACCAGTCGTGGTCTTCGTACACCACCGAGCACGAGGCGGTGCTCTTCGACTTCACGCCTCACATGCACCTGCGGGGCAAGACGATGAGGTTCACGGCCGAGTACCCCGACGGCGGGAAGGACATTCTGCTCGACGTGCCGAAGTACGACTTCAACTGGCAGCTCACCTACACGCCGACAGAGCCCAGGGTGATTCCAGCCGGCACGACCATTCGCGTCGACGCAACGTTCGACAACTCGGCCGACAACCTGTCGAACCCCGATCCGACGGCGGACGTGATGTGGGGCGAGGCGACGACCGACGAGATGATGGTCGGCTTCATCCACTACACGTTCACGGACACCAGCCAGCAGACCAACATGCCCACCTTCATCGTGCCCGATGCACTGAAGGTCCAGATGCAGCAACTGCGCGAGTTCCGGCAGAAGCAGAGCGAAGCGAGAGCAGCGGCAGCCGAGACCAGCGGCGGTCGCTGATTCCGTCGGCCGTCAGGTAGCGAGAGGCGACGCGCTCAGCGACGCCTGCGGCGGGCCCGGCGACGTCAGTCGCCCAGTACGCCATAGGTCCCGTCGGGGATCAGGCGAACGGATACGAACAGCCCTACCAGGGGGACGAGTATCCACACCGAGTTGGGCGCCCACACCCAGACCCATCGCTCCACCCTGCCGAGGGATTCGTGTCCCTTGGCCACGTAGAAGCTCACCATGTAGAGCGAGCTCACGTAGACCCATTGCCAGAACAGCGCAATATCGCCGCCTGGGCGTCAACGGTCAGGGTGCGGCGCGAAGTGAATCCCCAGCGGAGGTTCACCAGGCCGCTCAAGACCAGCCGATGCCGCTCGTGGTCGTCGGCGTTGAGCCCTGACGTGGCCGACTTCGGCCTTTCCGCACGGACCACCGCTAACATTTACTCATATGCGCTAAGAATTGTCCCTTGACTGCCAAGGAGTACCCCCCTAACGTAACCGCCGCCCACCAACATCGTTAGAGAGAGGGAAGTATGAAGTCATCTCCTAGTTCCGCCGCGACGAGTCTTCTCGCCTTGGGCGTCCTCGTCCTCGTGGCAGCGACGGCGGCCTACGCCCAGAACGTCGGAACGGTACGCGGGACGGTGCGCTCGGCGGAGGGAGAACCGCTGCCAGGAGTGTTGGTAGAGGCTACGGGCGACGTCGTGCGCGGCGAGCGCACATCCATGTCCGGTGTCAACGGCGACTATCTGATCGCCGGGCTTCCTCCCGGTGTGGTGACGCTCACCGCGACTCTCGAGGGGCTGGAGGCGGAGTCGGTGGAAGACGTCCGCGTCTCGATCTCGGGCGTTGCTGTCGTGGACTTTTCCATGCGGGTCGAAGGAGTCGAAGAGGCGATCACGGTGACCTCGGAGGCGCCGGTCCTTGACGTGACGAGTTCCTCAGGCAGCGTCAGCTACTCCGAAGAGCTCATCGACGCGAAGCCGACAACCCAGCGCAACTTCCAGGAGCTCGCCCTGATGGCTCCCGGCATGAGCATGCCCGGCCGCCTCGGCAACGTCGGCGCCTATGCGGGGCACACCACGGGATACGGTCGCGATCAGGCCTCCGTGGCCTGGAACGTCGATGGGCTCGACAGCAGCTTCCCGGACAGCGGCAACATCTTCGGTGGCTGGACCGATCCCGACACCATCGCGGAAATCCAGGTGCTCGGCGTCGGCGCCCCAGCCGAGTACGGCAACATGACCTCAGCCGCGGTCAACATCGTCACCAAGTCGGGAACCAACACCTTCCACGGGCGCTTTTCCCACACCGGTGAGTTCGAAGACACGACTGCCACCGGAGCCACGGCCGAGAACGCGGCCGGTGAAGAGCAGGGCTTCGTGAGAGACACCTTCGAGAACAACAGCCTATGGGCGGGCGGGCCTTTGAAGAGGGACAAGCTGTTCTTCTTCGCCGCGGCCACGACCAAGGAAGACCTGCTGGTAGAGCCAGGCGAGATTGCGGAGTTCATCCGCAGCGACAAGGCCACGCACACCAGCCTGAAGCTCGACTGGTCGATCAATGACTCGAACACGCTGACGGCTCACGGCCGTCTCGAGGACCTGGAAATCCAGTCCGGCGGTTCCGGGACCTTCAAGACGAATCCGGGGGCCTTCAGCCGCGAGTACGAGGAAATCCCCTACTGGCGGATTGGCTTCCAGTCGGTGGTGGGCGCCAACACGGTGCTTGAGGCCAACTTCTACGACATCATCAACAGGGACCGCAACGTCTCGGCGACCGGCAGCCTGGAGCCGCCCCTCATCGACTACAACACGCCTGTTCCAACCCATAGCGGCGGCCCCACCTACCCTTACCTCTACCCCGTGTGGTGGCAGCGCGGCCACGCCAAGGTGACCCACTTCGCCGACGACCTGAACGGCAGCCACGAGTTCAAGTTCGGTTTCCAGTACAGCAATACCGGCGAGCAGGCCGGCGCCGTCTATCCCGGCTTCGGCGGCAAGTACTACTACAAGTTCGGGGCCAACTACTACATCTACACCCGCGCAGCGCACTACTACGGCGGCGACACGGAGTCTCTTGGGTTCTATGTGGACGACTCGTGGCGCATCAGCGACAGGCTGACGCTGAATCTGGGCGTGCGTGCCGACCAGGACAAGGGAGAGATTCCCTCCGAGCCGATCCTCGAGTCCTACCTTTGCAGTGAGCTCAACTGCGGCGTGACCACCGGAGAGTTCACGCCCCACTATCCCGATGTCATCGACTACTCGAGCGTCGACCCGCGTCTCGGCATCGCCTACCAGGTCGGCGAGGGGGAGCGGCAAGGTGTCCTGCGGGCTTCCATCGGCAGATACCACGAGATGAACGTCGTTTCGATGTGGAACCAGCCGCACCCCAACCGGCCGTCCGCGCGCTTCGGCTACAGCGCCAACCGGAACGGCCCCTTCACCTACTTCAGGACGGTCGACAACGACGACTTCGATCTACCGGTCAAGGGGATGAAGCGGCCGCAGACCGACCAATTCGCCGTCGGCTACGAGCAGCAGGTCGGAGAGTATGCATTCGGCGCTCAGGTCGTCCTCAGCGAAACGACGGACCTGATCGGTTGGCAGATCCAGGGCGACGGCGAGTACGAGGATGTTCCCTACGTCAATCCCTTGACGGGCGAGACGATCATGCTCAAGAACGTCGTCACAGAGCCGACCCTGCGCAAGGCCAACGACCCCGGCTCGGCGGCCAACGCCCCACCGGGAACGAAGTTCGAGCAGGACTACAAAGGGGTCTTTCTCACCTTCCGCAAGCGCCACACCGGCCGCTGGTCTCTGGACTCCTCGCTGGGCTGGTCGGAGTCGAAGGGAGTGCAGCCTCGCCCGCTCCAGCAGAACGGGAACGTCGCTTTCTACACCAGCTCGGAGGGCAGGGACCCCAACCATCATCTCTACCAGGGAGGCTTCTCACAGGGTGACCGGCCGTGGGTGTTCAGGGCTCAGGGAATGGTCGACCTGCCCTGGCAGCTCAAGGCGGTCGGCGCCCTCAACTATGAGCAGGGCCGCCCATGGCGGCACGCGGCGCGCGTCCGCCTGAGCCAGGGCGTGGTGACGGTGCCCCTCGAGCCGTACACCGGGGACCGCCGGATGCCGGACAAGACCTTCGTCGACCTCGCTCTGTCGCGACAATTCCCGCTCGGCGACCGCGTCAAGCTCGGTGTCGACCTGCAGCTCCTGAACGTCTTGGACGAGGACGGCTTCTACTACTGGTCAAACGCAAGTCTGGGGCGCTATCCAACGGAACCCGTACCCAGCCTCTACTACCTGCCTCGGCGGTTGGCGCTGCGAATAAGTTTGCGGTTCTAGGGGCTTGCTGAATACGCGGACTAGAATCCGCGGGAGATGAAGAGCCCGGCGATTCCGCCACAGGCGTTCGTCGTTTCGGCAACAGGCATCGGACCACAGCGACTACTGTCCTTGGCAGGTCGTGGCCTCCTGCTGGTCTGGGTTCTCGCCATACCCCTCCAGGCGCAGCCGGACGGCGCCAGTCCGGACGAGCCGGCGGAACGGATCGCCAGGATCGAAGCGCCGCGCCAGCCGGGGTCGAGCGACGATGCCGGCAAGAGCCTCGCGGAACTCATGGAGACGCACGGCATCCCGGCACTCAGCCTCGCGGTCGTCGAGGACTACCGGCTGGCCTGGGCCAGGGCCTATGGCGTAGCAGACGAAACAAGCGGCGCGCCTGCCGACGTCGAGACGCTCTTCCAGGCCGCGTCGATCAGCAAGCCGCTGTCGGCCATGGCGGTTCTCCGAGCTGTTCAGGATGGACTCTTCGAGCTCGACGACGACATCAACTCTTTGCTTCGCTCCTGGCGGCTCGAGGATGACGCCGAGCTGCTTGCCGAGACGCTGGTGACTCCACGGATGCTGCTGAGCATGACGGCGGGCACCACGGTCTCGGGATTCCCCGGCTACGAGGCCGGCGCCGGGCTGCCGACTGTCCCCGAGATCCTCGGGCGTGAAGGTCAGACGACGCGCGCAAACACCGAGCCCGTGGTCGTCGCCTGGCAGCCCGGCACCCGCTACGAGTACTCGGGAGGCGGTTCGACGATCCTGCAACTCGCTCTGAGCGACGTTCGGGAACAGCCGTTTGCGGATATTCTCCAGGAGACGATTCTCGATCCACTCGACATGACACGCAGTTGCTTCTGCCAACCCCTGCCTGCGGCACTCGAAGTCAACGCGGCGCGAGCGGGCGGGTCTGTTACAGGCGAGGCCGGGGACGAGGGAGAGCCGCGCGCGAAATGGCACGTCTATCCGGAGCTCTATGCCGCGGGGCTTTGGACGACTCCGACCGATCTGGCCAAGTTCCTGATCGAGGTCCAGCTCTCGCTGGAAGGGCGCTCCAACCGGGTCCTTGGAGCTGAGTTCGCCCGGAAGATGGTGACGCCGGGAGGCGTGGGTCAGTACGCGCTCGGCTTCACCGCCGGCGCCACCACACCCCACCGTCCCGCACCGCCCGGAGAACCGGCCCGTTTCTTCGGCCATACCGGCGGCAACTGGGGCTTTCGCGGGAACTTCGTCGGATCGCTCGAAGGCGGCGACGGCTATGTCATCCTGGCCAACAGCAGCGAGGCCAATCCAGTCGTGTTTCAGGAGTTGCCGGCAAGAATTCGGGCCGCATATGCGTGGGACTAGTGCGCCAGGTTTGTCGCCGCTTCGCGGCGCGTGTCTCTCGGAAGCCGGCGGGGGCGCCGGCGCACCCAGTTCCTGCCGCGCTAGCTGCCGGGTGGCTCGCCGGCAGGTCACAGGGCTCACCCTTCTCCCGATGCTTGCCCTGGGCGCGGCGTGCACCGAGCCCACGGGCTCCGAGATCGCAGGCACTGAAGGGAGCGAGGCAGTGGTGGCGACGGAGATCGAGGAGCTGTTCCAAGAGCGACTTGATGAACTGCGCGACGAGCTGGGATTCATCGGGGGAACCGCCGCGTTCGTCCTTCCGGATGGCAGCGAAGGCTCTGCCGCGACCGGCTATGCCGACCCGGAGCGCGGCGTGTTGATGACACCCGAGCACCGCATGCCGGCCGGCAGCATCGGCAAGACGTTTGCCGCGGCCACCGCGCTCAGCATGGCGAACGAAGGCCTCCTCGGCCTCGATGACCTGGCCTCCCGCTGGCTCGGGAACGAGCCCTGGTGGACACGGCTTCCCAACCACGAGACGATGACCCTTCGCCATCTGCTCAGTCACTCGAGCGGTTTGACCGACCACGTGTTCGACGACGCCTGGCGCCGGGAAGCCAGGGCCCGAAGGGGCGGTCCGGCCGCCGACCCGGACTTCTACTTCGAACCACGCGAGCTGGTTCAGTTCGTCCTCGACAAGGAGCCTCTCTTCGCGCCCGGCGAGGGGTACTCCTACACCGACACCGGGTTCATCGTTGCGGGCCTCATCCTGGAAGCGGCATCCGGCGGCAACTACTACGAAGAGGCGCGGCGCCGCGTCCTCGACCGTCACGACCTTCCTCGCACGGAGGAACAACTGGGCCGCTCGTTCACCGATCTCGCCCCCGGTCACCTTGGCGAAGACAATGCCTTCGCCCTACCGGCCAAGACGGCTGAGGACGGCCTAACCGCCTTCAACCCGCGCACGGAGTGGACAGGCGGCGGCTACGTCTCGAACTCCCGGGACCTGGCACGCTGGGCCAAGATCCTCTACGAGGGGCGAGCGCTCGACGGGCCGTACCTGGAAGAGATGCTGGGCTCCGGCTACCGGGGGGAAGACGCCGAGGCGACCTACGGGCTCGGCGTCTACTGTGCCGATACCCCGCACGGCGAACTCGTGGGCCATGGCGGCTGGTTCCCCGGTTGGCGCTCCACGATGTACTACCACCGGGACTCGGGGATTGCGGTGGCCGTGCAGTTCAACCAGGACGAGGGCGGCGGCTTGCGCAACCGCGTGCGCGACGATCTGTTCGCGCTCCTCCTGGAGCACCGTTGAGTCGGAACTGGCCGGCGACCGGGGGCGCCGCCGCTGCCGTCCTCGCCCTGTCATCCGCCGCTGTCTGCCTCGGTCAGGCCGCCGACGGGTCGCGCTATCACCTGGTGCTCGAAGGCGGGACGATCTACGACGGCCGTGGCGGCGAGCCCTACCGCGCCGATGTCGGCATCGTGGGTGACCGGATCACGGCGATCGGTGACCTCGAAGGCGCACGAGCCGCCGAACGCCTCGACGTGAGCGGACTCGCGGTCACTCCAGGTTTCATCGACATCCACAGCCACGCCGTGCGGGGCGTGTTCCGGCATCCGCTGGCCGAGAACTACGTCCGCCAGGGCGTAACGACGGTCATCGAGGGGCCGGATGGGAGTTCTCCGCTTCCGATTGGCGACTTCCTGGCGCGCATCGACCTCCATCCGCCGGCGATCAACTTCGGGCTAACCGTCGGCCACGGCACGATCCGCGGTCAGGTGATGGGCAACGAGGACAGGGCGCCGACGGAAGACGAGCTCGAGGCGATGAAGCGGCTCGTCGAACAGGCGATGAGCGAAGGGGCGTTCGGCCTGTCGACCGGGCTCAAGTACGTGCCCGGCGCCTACGCGACGACCGAAGAGGTCATCGCCCTCGCGCGGGTCGCTGCACGTTTTGGCGGTTTCCACGTCAGTCACATGCGCGAGGAAGGCCTCGAACTCCTCGCCGCGGTCGAGGAGACCATCCGCATCGGCGAGGAGGGCGGCTTGCCGACGCAGTTGACACATCACAAAGTGGTTGGCGCCCCGATGTGGGGCGCCAGCGAACAGTCCCTGGCCCTCGTCGACGCGGCACGGGCGAGGGGCGTCGACGTGACGATCGACCAGTACCCCTACACCGCGTCGAGCACCTCGCTCTCGATCCTCTTCCCCGCCTGGAGTCTGGAAGGCGAGCCCGAAGATCTACTGGCGCGCCTCCGCGACCCGGACACGAGAGCGCGAATCAAAGCCGGCGTCGTCGAGGCCCTGCGCGTCGACCGCGGTGGGGGACATCCGAAGAACGTCGTCGTTTCCCAGTGCGAGTGGGATCCGTCGCTCAACGGAATGAGTCTGGCCGACATTCTGGCCCGGCGCGGCGAGGCCCGGGATGACCTGGAAGCGGCCGCGGAACTCGCGCTCGAGCTGCAGGAGAAGGGCGGTTTCAGCGGCATCTTCCACGCGATGGAGGAGCAGGACGTCATCAGGATCATGCGGCACCCGCAGACGATGATCGCGTCCGATGGCGGCATCGTGGCGCCCGGCGAGGGAGTTCCGCATCCACGCAACTACGGAACCTTCGCCCGCGTCCTCGGCCACTATGCGCGCGATGAAGGCGTGTTGTCCCTGCCGGAGGCGATCCGCAAGATGTCGTCGCTTCCCGCGGATCGGCTCGGCCTCGCGGATCGTGGTCGTCTGGGGATAGGCGGCGTGGCCGACATTGCCGTCTTCGCGGTCGACGAGATCGACGACCCCGCCGCATTCGGCGACCCGCATCACTACGCGAAGGGCGCGCGGCATGTGCTGGTGGGCGGTGTCTTCGTTCTGCTCGACGGTGAGGTCACGGGCGCCCGGCCGGGACGCCCGCTACGGCGAGGAGGTTCGGGGCGCCGAAGCGGCGAACTGCCGAAGGTCCATGTGGTGGCGACCGGCGGCACGATCGCCAGCGCGACGGACGGGAAGCTGACCGCATCCAACCTCGTCGAGGCGATTCCCGAGCTGGCTCGGGTAGCGACGGTGACCGGCGAGGACTGGAGCGCCATCGGCAGCTCGCAGATGACGCCCGAGATCCAGTTCTTGCTGGCGCAGCGCGTGAACGAGCTCTTCGCGCGCGACGCCTCGCTCAGCGGGGTCGTGATCACCCACGGCACGGATTCACTCGAGGAAACCGCGTTCCTCGTCGATCTCCTGGTGGCGGACCCACGCCCGGTCGTGTTCGCCGCGGCGCAACGCTCTCCGCAGCGAACGGATACCGACGGCCCACGCAATCTGCTCAACGCCGTCACTCTCGCCGGCTCACCAGCGGCCAGACAGCTCGGCGTCGTGGTGACCCTGAACGACGAAGTCCACGCGGCCCGTGACGTGCGCAAGACCCACTCGGTGGCGGTAGAGGCTTTCGTGTCGCCGGGTGTCGGACCGCTCGGCAGCTTCGACGACGGCGTCTTCTATCTGAAACGGCGGCCGACGAGGCGCCTGCTGATTCCGGCCGCGAGGATCGAGCCCAACGTCGACCTGTTGCGGCTCGTCGCGGGCAGCGACGGCCATCTGGTGCGCGCGGCCGTCGAGAATGGCGCCAAGGGTCTGGTCGTGGAGGTGTTCGGACGCGGCAATGTGCCGGAGCGCGTGGCGCCGGCCCTGCGAGAGGCGATCGAGAACGATGTCGTGGTCCTCTTCACAACACGCACGGGAGCGGGAAGGGTGGTGCTCTATCCGCCCTTCGACGAAATGGGAGTCGTGGGCGGAGAGGACCTCGACGGACTCAAGGCCCGGGTCTTCCTGATGGCCGCGCTCGGCGCCGGGTCAAGCCGGCAGCAGGTGCAGGAGTACCTCGGCATCCTCGCCGGCCGCACCGTGCCGTGATGCGGCTCGTCGGCCGGTTCAGGCAGCGAGGACGTGCGCCGCGGCGCCGTCCGCAGCCTCGAGGAAGCGATCGATCTCCGCGTCTCCCATCGGCGTCGAGAGGGCGCCGAAGAGACCGCGGGCGCCCATCAGGATCCCTCGATTGAGCATCTCCAGGGCGATGCGCTGGAGTTGCGGCGCCTTGGAGCGTGCGGTGACGACTTCTCGAAAGTTCTTGGGCGGCTCGTCCCCCGGGACCACGGAGAAGAGTGAACCGCGACCCGTCGCCACGGCTTCGATGCCGTGCCTGGCGAGTACTTGCTGGAGCCCGCCGCGGACACGGTCGCCGAGCCTGTCGAACTCGTCGAAGACTTCCGGAGTCAGGCGCTTCATCGTTTCGTAGCCTGCGACCATCGTGACTGGATTGCCGTTGTAGGTGCCGCCGTGGTGAACGAGTTCGCCGTCGCGGTGATCGAAGACGGACATCACCTCGGCCTTTCCGGCGACCGCACCGACGGGGAAGCCACCGCCGATGATCTTGCCGAGGGCTACGAGATCCGGCTCGACACCCAGGAGATGGCAGGCGCCGCGGTAGTCGATGCGAAACGAGAGCACCTCGTCCGCGATCAACAGGGCGCCGCACTCCCTCGTCCTGGCCCGCAATGCCGACACGAACTGGGTGCTCGGCGGGATCAGCCCGAGCGCAGCAGGCAGAGGATCCAGGAGCACGGCCGCCAGATCGTCGCGGTGCTCGTCGATCAGATCGCTGCAGACCTCGATGTTGTTGAGCGGCAAGGTCACGACATCCTTCTCAAGGCTTTTCGCCATGCTCGGTTCGAGCGTTGTTGCAGGCTTTTCCAAGTCGCCCCAGTTCCTGGGACGCGAACTGTCGCTGGCTTGTGCGTAGTCGTAGATGCCGTGGTAGCAGCCTTCGAACTTCGCGATCTTGCTGCGGCCGGTTGCCGCGCGTGCCGCCCGGACGGCCAGAAGCACGCCCTCGCTGCCGGAGTTCGCAAACCGCACCTGATCGATGTACGGAATGCGGTCTACGAGTAGCTCGGCGAGCCGGATGTCGGTCTCGGTCGGCAGGGAGAAGGCCGTGCCCTTGCGGATCACTCGAGCAACCGCTTCGGTCACCGCAGGGTGCGAGTGCCCGAGGATCAGCGAGGTGTAGTTGTTGACGAAGTCGATGCGCTCCTGGCCTTCGACATCGGTGACGATGCAGCCCTGCCCCGAGGTCGCGTAGATCGGGTACGGATCCATCACCAGGGTGTGGCGGCTGTTGCCGCCGGGCATGACCTGAAGGGCGCGCTCGTAGAGCGACCGTGAAGCCGAGTCCTCGCGGAGGTAGCGGTCGGTGCTCCGGCGATTGACCGTGGTGGCGGAGCGGGCGCTTCTGGCCAAGGCTTCGCTCACGCTACATCCCTCTCACTGTGGTCTGGCACCGAGCGTCCGACGAGTTTACTGCAGCCCAATCCCTCCACCTGTCGCCGGAACGCGATCGGATAGCCTGCGCTGTTCAGCCCACTCAGCAGCTTCCCAAATGCCATGATTCGTCCTGCGCCCTTTGCCTTCGCCTGGCTGGCGGCAGTCGGCACGGTCGCCGGCGCCGCCGAGACCGACCCCGCCGATCTAGAGTTCTTCGAGTCGAAGATCAGGCCGGTCCTGGCCGAGCGCTGCTACGAGTGTCACGGCGGCGATCCGAAGAAGATCCGCGGCGGGCTGGTTCTGCTCGATGCCGAGGGGCTGCGCGCCGGCGGCGACAGCGGCGCGGTGATCGTTCCGGGATCGCCCGAGGACAGCCTGCTCATCGAGGCGCTCCACTATGAGCGTCTCACCCAGATGCCGCCGGACGGCAAGCTGCCGGAACCGGTGATCGCCGACTTCGAGCTGTGGATCCGCCGGGGCGCTCCCGACCCACGGACCGGCGGCGAGCGGACGGTGACCGCAGCGAGCCGGCCAGCCGAGTCGTTCGACTACACCGCCGGCCGCGAGCATTGGGCCTACCGCCGGATCGCAGATCCCGCACCGCCCGAGGTCGAGAACGAGGCGTGGATCAGCCGGCCGATCGACCGCTTCATCCTGGCGCGACTCGAAGGGAAGGGCCTTGAGCCAGTGGCCGCGGCCGACAAACGCACCCTGCTCCGCCGCGCCACCTTCGATCTCATCGGCTTGGCCCCGTCGGAAGCCGAGATCGCCGACTTCCTCGCCGACCGGGGCCCCGGCGCCTTCGCCAGGGTCGTCGACCGGCTCCTCGCATCGCCGCACTACGGTGAGCGTTGGGGCCGCCATTGGCTCGACATCGCCCGCTATGCCGACTCGAACGGCCTCGACGAGAACATCGCCTTCCGCAACGCGTTCCGCTACCGCGACTACGTGGTCGACTCCTTCAATCGCGACAAGCCCTTCGACCGGTTCGTCCACGAACAGATCGCCGGCGACCTGATGACGGCCGAGACGGACGCCCAGCGCTTCGAGCAGATCACCGCCACCGGCTTTCTGATGCTCGGTCCCAAGGTGCTCGCCGAGCAGGACGTCGACAAGATGCTCATCGACATCGTCGACGAGCAGGTCAACACGGTGGGCCGCGCCTTTCTGGGCCTGCCGATCGGCTGCGCCCGCTGCCACGACCACAAGTTCGACCCCATCCCCACGGCCGACTACTACGCCCTGGCCGGTGTCCTGCGCTCTACCGAGACGATGAGCGACGCCGGCAGCATGCGCTGGCTGGAGAGGCCCCTCGCCCCGGAAGAAGCGATCGCCCGGTACGAGGCGGCGCAGAAGCTCGTGGCCGAAGCGCAAGAGAAGGTCGACGAGGTGGTCAGCGAGCACAACGACGCCCTGCGCCGCCCGCGCCGCGCTGCTATCGCCCGGTATCTGCTGGCCGCCGAGGAGGCCTACCCGAGCTGGAGCGACGACGAGGCGAAGCAGCAGGCGGCCCAGCAGATGATCGCCCGGGTCGCCGGGGACCGGGGGCTGGAAGCACCGGTAGTCGAGCTCTGGGTCAGGGCCTTCTACCGGTACCGGGAGGGCCCGCCGGTCGAGGGGGATGCCCCGAGCCCAAGCGCCGTCTTCGTGATCTGGAACGCCTTCGCCGCCGCCTCATCCGATCGTTACGAGCAGGTGACCGAAGAGTTACGGGCGATGATCGCCTCGGAGAAGGTGCTGACCGCGCCCCTGACCCGGGGCCTCGTCCGCGGGCCGGCGCCGAAGACGCTGGAGGAGGTCGCCTGGCGCTACGGAAGCCTCTTCGCGACAATCGAGATCGCCTGGGAAGAGCACCTCATGCGACTCGGGCTCAAGGACGAGGACGACCTTGCGCCCTCGGACTTCATGCTGCCGCGCGAGCAGGAGGAGTTGCGATGGCTGGTTTACGGCGGCTACTTCTGCATTCTCTGCCTCGACCAGGACGAGGAAGAGAAGCTCTACCCGCCGGAGGCGCTGGAGCGGCTCGCCGAGCTGCGCGCCGACGCCGAACGGTTGAAAGAAGCCTCCCCGCCCGAACCGCCGTACGCCATGGCGGTGGACGAAGCGGAGATCGTGGACCTGCCGGTGCACATTCGCGGCAGCCACCTGAACCTCGCCGAGGAACCCGAGCCGCGCGGCTTCCTGAAGGTCACGGACCACCTGGCGCCGCCACCGCCGGTGGCCGCCGACGCCAGCGGCCGCCTCGAGTTGGCGCGCTGGATCACCCACCCCGAGCACCCGCTGACCGCGCGAGTCATCGTCAACCGCGTCTGGCGCTGGCACTTCGGCCGCGGCATCGTCGCGACGCCGAGCAACTTCGGCGCCATCGGCAGCGCTCCCACCCATCCCCAACTCCTCGACTGGCTGGCGCGCCGCTTCGTCGAAGGCGGGTGGTCGCTCAAGAACCTGCACCGGGACATCATGCTGTCGAGCACCTACCAGTTGTCGACCGACTACGACGCCGGCAACGCCGCCGTCGACGAGGAGAACCTCCTCCTCTGGCGCATGAACCGGCGACGGCTCGAGATCGAGCCGATTCGCGACGCCCTGCTGCAGGTCGCCGGCCGCCTCGATCTGACGATGGGCGGACGGGTGGAGGAGTACGACCCCAAGGGATACGTCTTCGGCGAAAGCGGCAACTCCGGCAACACCGACGTCTATGTCGCCCCACGGCGTTCCATCTACATGCCGGTGGTGCGCACCGCCATCTACAGGATCTTCGCCGGCTTCGATTTCGGCGACGCCAGCGACTCGGTCGGCAATCGATCCGCGACGGTGGTGCCGCGGCAGGCGCTCGTGATGATGAACAGCCCGCTCGTGGAGGAGGCGGCACGCGGCTTCGCCGAGCGGCTCCTGGAGATCGAAGACGCGAGCGCCAGCGAACGCATCGATACCGCCTTCCTCCGCGCCTACGGGCGGCCCGCCAGCACCGCCGATGTCGCCGACAGCCTCTCCTTCCTCGACGAGATGCGCAGCAAGGCGCTGGAAGACGAAGCCGAGATCTACGCCTGGACACGGCTCTGCCACGTCATCCTGTCGGCGAGCGAGTTCATCTACATCAGTTAGGACCAAGAGACGATGCGTTTCCCTCACCACCAGCCGCCGCCTCTCACCCGTCGCCAGATGCTCAAGACCTGCGGCTGCGGCTTCGGCGGTCTGGCGCTCTCTTCGCTGCTTCAACGCGACCTCCTGGCCGCAACGTCGACGAACCCGCTGGCGCCCCGCGCACCGCACTTCGCCCCGAAGGCCAAGCGGATCATCTTCCTGCACATGCACGGCGGGCCATCCCAGCACGACCTCTTCGAGTACAAGCCGCTGCTGGTGCGCGACGACAACAAACCGCTGCCCTTCGCCAAGCCCCGCGTGCAGTTCAACGAGACCGGCAACCTGTTCAAGAGCCCCTGGGAGTTCAAGCAGCACGGCCAGTCCGGCGCCTGGGTGAGCGAGCTGCTGCCCAACATCGCCTCGGTGGTCGACGAGCTGTGCTTCATTCGCTCGATGTGGGGCACCAACGCCGCCCACGGCGGCGCCATCCTGGCCATGAACACCGGCAGCGACCGCTTCGTGCGTCCGTCGATGGGCTCGTGGGTCGCCTACGGACTGGGCACCGAGAACGAGAACCTGCCCGGATTCATGACCATCTGCCCCTCGTACCAGCACGGCGGCGTGCAGAACTACTCGTCGGCCTTCCTGCCCGCCGCCTACAACGGCACGGCGATAGGCGCGGCCCGGATGAAGACCGAGGAGGCGACGATCGACTTCCTCGACAACGAGTCGGTGTCGCCCGCGGTGCAGCGCAGCGAGCTCGATCTGCTGCAGCGCTGGCAGCGCCGACAGCTCGAGGAGACCGGACCCGACCAGGCGCTCGAGGGCCGCATCGAGTCCTTCGAGCTGGCCTTCCGCATGCAGACCGAGGCGCCCGAGCTGATGAGCATCGAGGGCGAGTCCGAGACGACGCGGCGGCTCTACGGACTCGACGACCCGGTGACCCGGAACTTCGGGCTCCGCTGTCTCCTCGCGCGGCGCTTCTCGGAGTCGGGCGTACGCTTCGTGCAGGCCACCCACGGTCCGGACACGAAGTGGGACCACCACTCGGGCCTGATCACGGGCCTGCCGCAGAGCTGCGCCGAGGTCGACCGGCCGGTGGCGGGCCTGATCAAGGACCTCAAGTCACGCGGACTGCTGGAGGAGACCCTGGTTCTCTGGGGCGGCGAGTTCGGGCGCACTCCCGGCGCCGAGGCCGGGGCCCGCAACGGCCGCGACCACAACCCCCACGGCTACACCATGTTCATGGCCGGCGGCGGCGTGAAGCCCGGCCACAGCCACGGCCGCACCGACGACTACGGCTACTACGCGATCGAGGACAAGGTCCACATCCACGATCTCCACGCCACGATCCTGCATCTCCTGGGTCTCGATCACGAGCGGCTCACGTACCGTTCCCAGGGGCGCGATTTCCGATTGACGGACGTCGAGGGCCTGATCGTCGACGGCATCATCGCATAGAGAGACGGCTATAGTGGTCCCTTACGAGGAAGTCACCGAATGACCAGACTCATCCGAACGCCCTGTAGGTTGCAGATGAAGTCCTGCATGTTCACGGCGCTAGCGCTGACGTTCATACTCCCTGTAGAGGGGCACAGCCAAGCCAAGACCACGCCCAAATGGCTGGAGTGCTTTGCGCCGAACGAGTGCGACATTCAGGTGTTTGCCACGGCCCTTCACGGCAGAAAGGGGCGACTACGACTCCTCGCTGCTCGTGCTGCGAGTGCCTGTCAGGCGGCAGGCTACTCACACTATGTTGCGGGGAACGTCGGAGGTGCCGGCTACCGCATCGTGCAGAGGGTCTACTTCACTCGCGATACTGCGCCACCTGCGCGCCCGTGCTCTTTCTCGGCAACGGCTGAACTGAAGACGGAGGCCATGGAGATCGCAGGATCCAACGGTTACCCGTGGCCGGTGAGTCAGGCTGAAGAAGCCACAGGGTGGACGTTTGAATCCGGTGAGAACGACTGGGGCGAGAAAGTGCCGTTCTTTGACGACATCACATCGCCCTTCGTTCCTGCGTTGCGTAGTGACCAGGGGGATCTGTTCGGGCGCCTATCGCTGGGAAGAGACTGCTCCGTGACATTGATGGTTGGTCAAGAAGGCAGTGGGCCAGAAGCAGATTTCGATTTCTGGGCCTATTGGGACGGTGGCCTCGACCGTGAAGATCAGATTCTGGAGGTCCGGGTCGACGGAGCGAGCGTCAAGGAGCAAGGTCGGAACGCCACCAAGCCGACTGCCGACATGGTCATGTCGAGTAGACAGACCTTTGGCGTGTACGTGCGGTCTGCAGAGCACGAAGACAACGCAGCGTTCAACTGGCCCGTTACCGACCGCGACCGAGAAGTTGTAGAGAAGCACTTCCCCCACTGTCTACCCTGACTACTTAGAGAGTCCGAGGCCCATGGAACGAGCGGCGGGCGCCGTTGTGGTCGGTTTGGCGTTTGCCGTCGCTCCGACACAGGCGACGGACCCTTGTGGCGTCGAGTTCGGGCCCGTAGTTCAGGAAGGGCTCAGCGGCAATCACCTGACGCTGGACTTGCCCGCAGTCGGGCGGTGGCGTGTATCCACCTAGGAAGCGGGTCGGCGCGTTTCCCAAGGGATGCAGTCTGGGAGTGGTCGAGGTGCCGCTGGCAACGGTGCGGGACGTGGTCGATGCGGCGCCGCGCGCTCTGCGGCGGGTACTCAGCGCGCTGCGTTCGAGAGTTCTGAGCCGTTGGTAAACCGTCTGGTCGATGCTCCACGCTAGGGAGAGTCCTCTTGCGGAAGCCCGCCCAATCTAACGGTTCCTTTCGGCGTGAGCGGTCATCGCCCTTCTCGCCTCGTCCTCGCCCAGTCTTGCAACCAGCTGTTGGAACGCGGACTCGGCCTTCTTCTGCGCGACGTAGCCGGGATCAAGGCATCGCTTGATCTCACCGGTGACGTCGGCGACTCCCTCGATCTCCCAGATGTCGTCTCGGAGGACCAGAATGTGACTGTTGGTGTGGGCTTGGTAACGCGCTTTTCTCTTGACGACGCTCCACGAAATGAGAGCTGCCCTTAGCACGCCGTAGTAGTGGCTGAAGAGAACCGCGGCCAGGATGTCGAAGGGCTTGTCGGCGAGGTTGCGGATAGCTGAAAGCTGTCGGGACGGTGTGCTGTGCCGGTCAAGACGTCTTCCCTTGATCTGGTAGCGGCTCCCATCCTCCCCGCGCGCGTCGTAGCCACGTTGGGAGTTGGACGCCCGAGTCCAGTTGAAGGCAGTGCAGAACAGGTGCTCTGCGAAGTCCCCGGAGGGCTTGTTTGCGCTGCGAAGGACCTCTCTCACACGCAGGGCGTCTTCGATCTGGACGTGGCTAGTCAGCAACTCGCCAACCGTCATCTCCTGAATCAGGCTCTTGTGGGTCTGTGTCTTGTCGGACATGATCTCTCTCCTTCAACTCTCCCGACTTCTGCGACTACTGCGACCACATGATCTTCAAGGACGATTGAACACTATCAAGTGACGATCGGCGCTCGGGAATAGTGGAATCGATGCCGGCAGCGGCGGCCTCTCAAAGCGGAATCCTCCCATCGCCAAGCGCAGCCGCGCCGGCAGTCACATCCCCCACACCGTGACGGCCCGACCGTCTTGGCGTTCTTCGCGGCGGAAGATCTTCTCGCTCCAGGTCTTCCCCTCGCCGCGGTCAAAGACGACCAGATGGCCGGCTTGGCCGGCGCAGCGGTCCATGTAGGCGACCGTCTGCTCAACCCGTCCGCGATCGTCCTTTCCAGGCTCTTGTGAAGGATCTTGCATTCGACCACGGAACGGCTCACGGCGGCGCCGGGCGGCGCTTCCTCGCCGCCGCGCGGCCAAACGATCAGTAGGTCGGTCCGGCCCCTGCCGAGACCGTACTCCCGTTCGATGCGGCCCCCGCTGTTGACGACGCGCTGCAGGAGCGCCTGGAGCAAAAGCTGCGGACCGGCCTCCGCGTAGTCGAAGCGCCCCAGCCAGTGCTCCGAATGCTCCCGGAAGAAGTCCTGAAAGGCGCCGAGCAGTTTCTCGACGTCCAGGCCGCCATCGGCATCGACGTACCAGGCCGTGTCCTGCACGAGTAGTTCCTGGGCCGCCCATGTGAGCTCGCGCGGCACTACCTCGGCATAGATCGGATTGGCGATGCGCAGGGGACCATCCCGGGCGATCAGCCCCAGATCGCGTACGTACTCGATGTCCCTGGCAGAGGAATCGCTTTCGTCGCCCCCGCTCAGCAGGGGCTCGACGACACGCCGCACGCGGTCCTCCCGCAGCTTGTCCGCAAGCTGATCGAGGTGGGTCTCTCGGCGGGCGATGAGCTGCTCCCGGGCCTCGACGAAGTCATCTTCGGTGATGGACCGGTCACGGCATGGAGGCAGAATGCCAAGTTGACGGAGCCGCATACCGGACCGAACGCTGAGGTGTACTGTAGCCCGTCCCAATGACCATCGCGCCCGTCGATCTTCTGATCATCGTCGTCTACCTGCTGGGCATCCTGTTCGTCGGCCTGTGGTCGGTTCGGGGGATCAAGCGGCATACCAGCGAGTCCTACTTCCTCGCCGGCCGCAACCTGAAGTGGCCCGTGGTGGGCGCCGCTCTCTTCGCTTCGAACATCTCCACGATCCACCTGGTCGGGCTCGCGGAGAGCGGATTCGGCATCGGCATGGCCGTGGGGAACTTCGAGTGGATGGCGTGCTTCACGATCATCCTGCTCAGCCTCGTCTTCGTGCCCATCTACTTCCGCAGCCGGATCAAGACACTGCCCGAGTTCATGGAGCGGCGCTACAGCCCCGCCGCCCGGACCACGCTTTCCTTCATGTTCATCATGTCGGCGATGCTCATCCACATCGGCATCAGCCTGTACGCCGGCGCCGCCGTATTCGAGCAGTTCTTTGGCATCCCGCCGCTGGCGTCCATCGCCGCGATCTCGATCATCACGGTGATCTACACGGCCGTCGGCGGCTTGCGGGCGGTCGTGGTCACGGAGACCCTCCAGACCGTCATTCTGCTGACCGGCGCCGTCATCATCACCGCCATCGCCATCAGCAGGCTGCCCGGGGTGGGGATCCACTCATACGGCGACCTCGTCGAGGCGACCAAGCCCAATCAACTGAGCATGATCCACGTTCCGGGCGAAGAGGGATTCGATCCCGGGTCGGTCTGGTACGGCTTCCTGCTGGGCTTTCCCATCCTCGGCCTGTGGTACTGGTGCACTGACCAGACCATCGTCCAACGCGTGCTGGGAGCAGGGACCCTGCGGGACGCGCAGCACGGCGCGCTCTTCGCCTCCCTGCTCAAGATTCTGCCCCCGTTCTTCATGGTCCTGCCGGGCGTGCTGGCCTATGTGCTCTTCCGGGACATCATCGCCGAGCCGAAGGACGCCCTGCCGACGCTGATCACCGAGCTGCTGCCGACGGGGCTCATCGGGATCATGGCCGCGGCGCTGCTCGCGGCGCTCATGAGCACCATCGCCGCCGCCGTCAACAGCACCGGCACCCTGGTCGCCGTCGACATCGCCAAGCACTTCCGGCCCAACCTGTCCGAAGCATCGCAAGTGCGAATCGGGCGCATCAGCTCGGTGGCCGTCATGGCCGTCGCCATCGCCTGGTCCACCCAGGGAGGCGCGTTCGGCTCCATCTTCGAAGCCATCAACAAGATGCCGGCGCAGTTCATCGCGCCCCCCATCGCGACCGTCCTCGTCTGGGGCGTGTTCTGGCGCCGCGGAACGGCTCAGGCCGGCACCTTCACCCTTCTCTTCGGCTTCCTGGCCGGCTTCATCGTCTTCCTGTTCGACATGGGCTTCGCCTTCCTCGGCGGCGTCCAGTACGTCTCCGATCCCGTCCACGGCCTGGGCATTCCGTTCCTTCTGCAGGCGTGGTGGTCCTTCTGCATCCTGAGCGTCGTCTACGTGGCCATCAGCCTGGCGACGCCGCCGCCGAAGGCGGAGCAGATCGACGGCCTGACGTGGGATTCACCTCTTGCGTTCCTGGCCCGGTCGGAGATCACGGGGGTCCGGGATCCGCGGCTGCTGGGAGCCGTGCTGGCCGGGGCTCTCGTGCTGCTGTACGTGCTGGTGCGGTAGAGATTCTCTCTTCCGAGTCGTGCAACTCCTCGTAGACAGCACCGCCCTTAGCTCGCCCCGTTCCTACCAGTGCAGGCCCCACGGCAGCTAGTAGCAAGGCTCGGCCCCCTACGCCAAGCTAGAAAGATCACGTACCATACGGAGCTTCTTCCCTCCCTGAACCAACAGAACGTCATCGTCTTCGTGCCGTACAGCCCACGGACCAAACCCATGAATCAGCCGATGATGATTCGCACAGATCACACAGAGGTTCTTCGGACTGTGGTCCTGCACCTTGGCAACCGCCTCGATGTGATGAACGTCGAGTACAGCCAGTGCAGCAGCGGCATCACCCCATTTCTCGGCGCTCGCCTCAGCTGCATCGCAACCTTCGACCTGGCACGTCGGGCCCATTAATCCAATCACCAACACTCTGAGTCCTGACGGCCTAGTCAACCGCTCGTAAGCTTCTCTTCTTCCCGAGCTCTCCCTGATTGCATCGAGCCGCTCAAGAATCCCCTCCAGATCCTTGCCCACCAGTTTCCCTTCGGCCGCACGCGTCCTGCTAACGCCGTAGCCGGCTACACCGGCTACTACGTGCTGAGCCTCCATAAGACGCCAATAGCGCCCGGCGATACTGATCAAGGCTTGCTCCTTCGACCGCTCCTCCACGCGCGCCTGAATGAACTGCCGAACCCGAGGGCCCGCTACGTATGGATTGGCCCGGTTTAGGTGGAATCGCCCCGGTACCACCCGTCCATCAAAAAGCTCGATCCTCAGATCAACATCTGCATCAGGCAGGCGAGGAAGCTGCGATGTGCGAAACCGAATGACCGTGCCGGACTGATTCGTGAGCCAGCAGGGCTCAAGCCACATCCAGCACCCCGAGTCCGTCAAGATACTGTTCGACCTGCCCGACCTCGGAATCCGACAGGCCATACATCTCTTCGACCTGTCGGTCTACTTCGCCGTCCAGACCGTGAATCCTCCGCTTCAGCACCTGCCGATCGTGGGCCGTCTCCGCCGACTCCATAGCGGCGTAGAGGCCGACCAACTCGTCCACCAAACTCGACAGAATATCATGAGCGTCTTTGGTTGTAGACGACTCTATGGACCGAATAGGCAACCCACGAAGGGCACGCACCTTGACTTGCGGAAACGCCTTCTGCTCAGATTCCGCCACCAGCACCTTGTAGGCGTAACGCATCAACCGGGAGTTCAACACAGCAACGACGAACCGAACGTCCCTGCCGTCCTCCGGAGGATACAAGGCGAGTAGCGTGTTCCGGAAATACTCAGCGTGTTGCCGCGGCCCTACGATCGGGTATCCCGCCGTCTGGCGGATCACGAATGACGCACTTCGGTACCGTTCGACAGGCCCGATCCTGAAGTACTCACCCTTGGACGCTTCGTAGCCGAGGCGGACGACCTTCGGCGGGCGGCGGCAGGAATACCTCCCCACCTGCTTCCCTTCAAGAACGGGAACCGCATCCGGAGGGGCGCCATCCGAAGCAAGAATCAGCTTCTTCGAACAATTCCCTGTATGCACACCGGGATCCGCAAAAGAAGCTTCCAGAGGTGCCGCCTGGGCTCGCAACTTATCCACCAGAGCGGAATGGCGTGAGGGAGAAAGCCACGCCCCGCCCGCAGCCACCCCGCACATGGCCTCGGAACCGTCAACCCTCTCAATTCGGGTGCTACCAACGTGGCGCCTGTCACTAATGAAGGTCAAAGCCGGCGTAACTACACCCGGGAACACGTTCTCTCCCCAATAGCGTACCGACACGAGCGACGAGGCGCTTGTCACACTGGCCCGGACCGCTTCGTAGCCGGCCAAATGACCGACCTGATCGGGCACGATTAGGCCAACCATACGATGGCTTAACGAATGCGCCTTTGCAACAAATAGACCGTGACTGGTTTGCCAACCAGCGCCCGGGTAGTGTCGGTCGTAGTACTCACGTAGACCGTCCTCCAGTCGAACCGCCTGTCTTCCTGAAAAGGACAAGTACGGCGGGTTCCCGATGACAGCGCTGAAGCCCCCGTCGCCAATTGCTCGGGGGAACTCCGCATGCCAGTCAAAAGCGTTGATGCGGAAACTCTCCTCCGCGTCGAAGAGTAGATCCTGCCTTCCCTCGTAGAAGTCTGTGCCAACCAGAGCATTCCCGCACCTGATGTTGTTTCCCAAGTCCGGTAGCGCCCTTTGGCGGAACAGTCTCAGTTGACTCTCGAGTCTATCGCTCGACTCGCCCTCGAGCACTTTGAGGAGAAGTGAGAGCTTGGTCACCTCCACTGCATGCGGGTCCACGTCGACGCCGAAAATGCTGTTCGTTAGGATTCGTTTCCGCTCCTCAGTCGTCAACCGCCATGCGCCTCCCCGCCCCTGGTACACTTTCGGCATCCGACCCTTCGCGTGTTTCTCGATGCAGTCTTCGTGGTACCACTGGAGATGCCAGTAGAGTAGTGACTCATAGGCCGCTATCAAGAACGAGCCGGAGCCACATGCGGGATCAAGGATCCGAAGGGCCGCGGCCCTCGCCGGTGCTGCCGCCTCTTCTAACAAGGTGCCTACGGTGTGACGGACTAGATACTCGACCACGCCGACGGGGGTATAGTAGACGCCGCCGGCCTTTCGTACTTCCGGTTTCTCCTCGACCTTTGCCCTATGGCCCGCGGTCAGCCGGATTACTTTGCCCAGGAACTGTTCATACACCTGACCAAGAATGTCAGCAGAGAACACGGAGAACTCGTAGGGACTCTCGGGGTAGTAGAGGCGCGAGATGATCCCCTTGAGAACCACATCGTCGATGGTGAGGCCGAGAGTCTGCCTGTCGGGCGGCTCGCTCCGCCCTGCCTCGGCGCGGAAATGAAACAGGCCAGAGTTGTACCGCTCATCGGCGTGGACGAAGATTTCTGCCAGCCGGCGGTACACGTTAGAGCCATTTAGCAAAGCCATCAGCCGTCCGTAAGACTCGATACCTCGATCTTCGCAGATGCGAAGGAACACGATACGATCGAGGGTCCTCTGGACGGCTGTGTTCAGAGGACGCAGTCCGAGCTTCGGGTTTCGAAGGGCAAGATTCCTCGCTAACGCCGTGCGCCAGCCTTCGAGGTCTTGAAGAAACGATTCATCAACTTCAGTCGTACCGCGCATTGATCGCGCAGCGCCAGCGTACTTGTCGAAGGCACCAGAGACCAGCGCATCACGCGAGAACACCTGAGCGAGTTCTTCCCAGCGGCCGACGTAGTCCGTGTAGCGCATGTAGAGAGCCCTGGCCGTTGAAGCCCTATCCGTCTTCAAGGGCCGGACCCGCGTGTCGTATACTGAAAACTCTTCGAAGTCCGTCAGAATGCAGAGATCGAGTTTAGCGGACCAGCCATAGCGCCGGAGCTGGAACGCCGCGTCTGCGTCTCGGCTGAGGTTTTTGTGCGGCGCCTTGGTCTCGACGAAGAACCTCCTGTCGCCTCCCACACGGAACGCGTAGTCTGGAGCTTTCGTGCTCCCACCGATCTTCAGGGCATCTTCATGCACCACATCCTTGAAGGCCTCCGGTTGACCGTTTGAGTTGCTGACGTCCCAGCCGAGCAACTCGAACAGGGGATCAACGAATTCACGGCGTAGCTGTGTCTCGTTGTATCTCCCGGAGACGTAGGACTCCAGATTGCGCTCGAATCGCTCCACGAGGTGCCTGAGACCCTCAGGTGCGGTCATGATCTGCAGCTCCCACCGGACAAGGAGGCACCCCGGAATGAACCGTCGGCACCGGCTATTCCACCGTGACGAGGAGGGCGTCCTTCGGAGTGACTTCAGTCAACTCGTGCAGGGCCAAAGTGTAGGAATCCCGCGACCTACAGGGCCGTGCGGTAAGTTCGATTCCATATGCAAGACGGCGGTAGCGGCTCTCCTCACTGTTCCTTCCTTCTCCCAGGGTCCCGTGGTGGACAGGCTTGCACGTCACCTCGCCGGCTCTCTTGTGAACCCAGTGAAGTCGTCGCTCGGCGGAGACTAGCACCGGACGTGACCTTGAGCGGGCGCCGCGCTGGCGGCTGCCGTGGTGCGGTCCCCAACAGCTGGTCCGGCGCTCACTAGCGCCAGGATGACCCGGCAACCGACCGGAGTCGCGGACAAGGCCAAGTCCTTGAGGGTCAGATGGCGCAAGAGCCCGTTCCCGGCTGAAGCGAACTTCGGCAGGGTCCCAGTGTTGCGAGCGCAGGCGACGTCCGGTTCGCAGACCCTTACCGCGCTGTGTCACGAGGGCTCGGCGGACCTGCGGATCCGGCCGCCCGCAGCCGGCGAGCAAGTTCGCCACCGGGTGTTGGAGAACACCACGGAGCATCGGGCTATGGCTGCCCCAGATGCTGCAGTTCTATCCCCAGAGCCACACCGGGAACGCCAACGTCGCGATTCGCCGGGCGACGCTGCGAACGGAAGCCTGGAACCAAGCCAACTCGCGCCCGGCGCCGTCCGGGGACCGCGCTGACCGGGCCCGGACACCTCGTAGCCCCTGGTCCTTGGCCCGCTTTCCGATGAGTTGGCACCGGTCGTGTCCGACCACCGCTCCGTCGCTCTCTAGAGGGTACGTGGCGGGCATGCCCGCAGCGCGGACACCTTCGGGCGTGTGCATGTCGCAGACGACCTGGCGGCGCGGCAACGTGCATTCCACAAGGACCGGGCCGTTGTCGTCCCGAAGCTCCTCCGGTTCGTACGGCCAGCCGTCGATGAAGGCCCGGAGATTCTGCCGCGCCGTGACCTTGTCTTCGTTCAGATAGAGCGTCGGGAAACTGTCCGGCGGATTCCACCGGCCGCCGCGCCGTTGCGCGAAACCAGGGTCAAGCGGATCGGCCCAGATCGGGTAGGCGATGCGCCACCAAGAGTGATCGTCGGGGATTCGTTCGACGACCAGGTCCGGCGTCACCCGTGCGCCCGCTCGAAGTCGAACATGTCGCGACATGCGGACAAGAGCCTGCCCGTGTCGCCTTGGCCCAGCAGCTCCAGCAGGGAGACTCCGTCGAGCGCCGGTATCGGCCGCCGCACCACCGCGGGTATCCTGTCGCGCTTGATGTAGCGCTCCAACAGATCGGTGGCGGCCTTCAGGTCGGCCACGGCTACCGCGTGGTCCGCCGGTACGCCGCGTTGCAGCCACTTGCTGAACGCCTGACGGCTGACACGGAAAGACGCGGCGGCCTTCGCCTGACTGAGATGCCAAACCTCGATCGTGCGCGCCAGTTCCGAGGCCGACTGCCGGGCAGCGGGGCTTGTTCTCCCAACCGCGCCCTCCCGGTAGTCGGCGAGGCACTCGGTGAAGCGATCGAGCCATGCGCTGTCGCGCCTGTGAGCCGCGAAGACCTGCTCAGCCGCCTCTTCGGGACGCAGCTTCTGGATCGTCGTTTCCATGGCCATGTCGCATCTCCTCTTAGGACGCAACCGTATGTCAACCGCAACCCTTCGTCAACCAGAGTCAGCCTGCGGTCTTGATCGACCGCATTGCCTTGGGCCTAGGGAGCCTGCCTTCATACGGCTAGGACGGATTCGGCTTCCGTTTTCCTGGACCGCTTGTCGCGAGCCGTGCTCCTGCCCGTAAATATGGCAATATGGGGCATGAAGACCACCATCGAACTGCCGGACACGACCTTCCGCCGCGCCAAAGCCCTCGCCGCCGGCCGCGGCATGACCCTGAAGCGGTTCTTCACCGACGCCGTCGAGCTGCACCTTGGTCGCCACGCTGCCGGCGCACGAGTCCACGCCCGTTCGCGCCACAGCGCACCCGACCCGCCGGAGCCACCCTGGATGGAGGGATTCGGAGAGCTTGCCGACCTCGGCGATGAGCACCGAACCGTCCTCAAGGCGATCGAGGAGGAGTTCGAGAAGCTCGAGCCCGGCGACATCCCGTGATTCTCGACACCAACGCCCTGTCGGCCTGGGCCGAGGGGCTCGCGCCGGTCGAAGCGCCCCTCCGTTCGGCGCAGCGGCTGGTCGTTCCGAGTATCGTCCTCGGCGAGTACTACTTCGGCATCCGCCAGTTGCGCCACCAAGCACGCTACGAATCATGGCTCCGGCGTCACCTGCCGCTCGCCGAAGTGGCCACCGTCACTTCCGCGACGGCCGACCTCTACGCTGGGATCAGGCTGAAGCTCAAGCGTGCCGGCACGCCCATTCCCTCGAACGACACATGGATCGCAGCACTCTGCCGCCAACACGCCCTACCCGTGCTGAGCAACGACGCACACTTCGACGCCGTGGAAGGGGTCCGGCGGATCGCCTTCTGACGGCCCTGGCGCCCGGCCAGCCGAACTCAGCCCGCCTTCTTCACCTCGAAGGGCACGGCGAGCTTCTCCCAGCGCAGCACGACCCACGAGTCCACGACTTCGAAGTCCATTGCCTCCACGTGGTCGACGGCTTTCGGGGTGGCGGTCACCCGCAGCGCGTCCTGACCGGCGTCATACCTGAAGGCGCCCCACTGCTTGGCGGCCTTGTTGAAGATGACGGTCCACTCGTTCTCACCCGGCAGGGTGAAGAGGCCGTAGGTGCCGGCGGCCAGCATCTCGCCGCCGACCTCGACGTCGGCGCTGAAGGTGATGGTGGTGGCCTCGTCGGCGCCGGTACGCCAGACCTTGCCGTAGGGAACTATGCCGCCCCAGATCGTGCGGTCCTTCACGTTGGGGCGTCCGTACTCCAGCGTCACCGTGACGCCGTCGATCGTCCCCTCCACCTTGCCGTTCTTGCTCGCCCTGCCGGCGTCGTCTTCGCGCTGTGCCACGGCGGGAAGCGCCGCCGTCATCAGCAGGGCCATGAAGATCAGCGGCATCGTTGCTCGGTACTTGTGCATTTCGTTCTCCCAGCTAAAGAGTGTTAGATCGGCTTCTACACTACCCGGATACCCCCGAGGGTTCACCCGGCAACCAAACCCGGCTTTCGCGCGCCGATGCCACCGTAGGATAGTCGGACTCCTCGCGGGGAAACCACCCCGGCCGCGGAACAACTCTGGAGCGTGCTGGAGACATCGCATGGTGAACGCCCTCGGTAGATTCTCCGCCGTGCTGCTGATCGCGGCCTTCGGCTGCTACGCCGAAGCCGCCGACGATCCGCCGAACGTCGTGCTGCTCATGGCCGATGACATGGGTTGGGCACAGACCGGCTACTACGGCCATCCCCTGCTGAAGACGCCCCATCTCGACGCCATGGCCCGCGCCGGCCTGCGCATGGACCGGTTCTACGCCGGGGCGCCGAGCTGCTCCCCGACCCGGGCATCGGTCATGACGGGTCGCACGAACGATCGCACCGGGGTCTTCCGGGTCGGCGACTCGATCAACAAGCAGGAGAAGACGCTCGCCGCGGCGTTCCGGCAAGCCGGCTACGCGACGGCGCACTTCGGCAAGTGGCACCTGAATCAGGTCCACCCGAGCGGCGACAATCCGCTCCCCAAGGACGATCCCCACAATCCCGGCGAACTCGGCTTCGACTACTGGCTGAGCCACACCAACCAGTTCAACCTGGACCCCACACTAAGCGAGAACGGGGCGCCGAAGCAGTTCAAGGGCGACTCGTCGGAAGTCCTTGTCGCCGAAGCGCTGCGCTACATCTCGGAGCAGGCGGAAAGCGGCAAACCTGTGTTCGCGGTGATCTGGTACGCCTCCCCGCACCGACCTCTTGCCGCCTTCCCGGAAGACGCCGAGCCCTTTGCGGCGCTCGACGACGCCTCTAGGGCACACCACGGCGAGATCGTCGCCCTGGACCGCTCCATCGGTGCTCTGCGCAAGGGCTTGCGCGAACTCGGCATCGCCGACAACACCCTGGTGTGGTTCACCAGCGACAACGGGGGTTTGCCCAATATCGACTACGGCCCCGAGCATCCCGGCATCCGTCCCGACACCACCGGCCACCTGCGCGGCTTCAAAAAGGACTTCTACGAGGGCGGCTTGCGTGTACCGACGATCATCGAATGGCCACGCGGCATCGCCCCGAGGACCTCCAACTTTCCGGCCAGCACCATGGACATCTTCCCGACGCTGATCGAGATCGCGAAGCTCGACCCGATGTCGATCAACGCCATAGGCGACGGCATCTCCATCGCCCACGTATTCGACTCCGAGCCCGCCCGCAGGGATCGGCCCATCGGCTTCCGCGCCAGCGGCGGCCTCGCCTGGCTCGACAACGACTACAAGCTGATGAGGAACTACACCTCCGACACACCCGATGCCTACGAGCTCTACAACCTGATCGGCGATCCCCAGGAACAGCAGAACCTGATCGAACAGCAAACCCAGATTGCCACCCGTATGCGCTCGGAACTAGATGCCTGGAACCGGTCTGTCGACGCGAGCATCACCGGCGCCGACTACCCGGAAGGAAGAGTCCTGCCTTCCGGTCGCGAGCCGAAGTAGGGGACGGCACCGACGACCACCGGCGGGGGATGAACCGTCAGCGAACAGCGGTTCCAGCAGAGTCAGCTAGTGTACTGTCTCCAACATGGCTTTACCACGTGTAACCTTTGCGATGATGCTGTCGGCGGTGGCCGTCCAGACGAACGGCCGGGAGTTTTCGTTGCTGTGCTCCACGTAGTCGTAGATGGTCTTTACGAGGTCGTTGACGCTCTGGAATGCACCGCGCCGGATCGCCTTCGTGGTCAGACCGCCCAGCCAGCGTTCGACCAAGTTGAGCCAGGGCGACGAAGTCGGAATGAAATGGAAGTGGAAGCGAGGCTTTCGCTCCAGCCATGCGCGCACGGCGGCGTGTTTGTGGGTCTGGTAGTTGTCCAGGATCAGGTGCAGGTCGAGATGCTTCGGGATCTCACGGTCGAGACGCTTGAGGAAACGGAGAAACTCCTGGTGGCGCTGCCGGCCCATGCACTCCGCGATCACCGTGCCCTCCAACACGTTCAGCGCAGCGAACAACGTCGTCGTCCCGTTGCGCTTGTAGTCGTGGGTCATCGTTCCCGCGCGGCCGCGCTTGAGCGGCAAGCCCGGCTGGGTCCGGTCCAGAGCCTGGATCTGGCTCTTCTCGTCCACGCACAACACAAGCGCGTTCTCGGGCGGATTCCGGTACAGGCCCACAACGTCCCGCAGCTTTTCCACGAACCTGGGGTCGTTGCTCAGCTTGAACGTCTTGACCAGATGGGGCTTCAGCCCGTGCGCCACCCAGATGCGCTGGACCGCCGCCGGACTGATGCCCTGGGCCCGAGCCATCGAACGCACGCTCCAGTGGGTCTGACCGGGCGGCTTCTCGTGCAGCGTCGCTTCGATCATTTTACGCACGACCGACTCCGAGAGCGGCGGCTTTCCGCAACCGCGGGGACGATCCCTGGTCAGCCCCGAAGGTCCGTCCTCCGCGAACCGACGACGCCACAGCAGCACCGTGGGCCGCGAAACGCCGAGTTTCGCCGCAATCGCCCGATTGGCCGTGCCCTCCGCCGCAGCGAGCACGATCCGGCTACGCCGGACGGTGCGTTGCGTCGTCGTCGGCGCCTCTACCCATTTCTTGAGAAGCGCTCGATCGCTCTCTTCGATGTGAAGTCGTTCCGCTGGTTCCCACATGAACGGAATACTGACGAACTTGCCCGAGACTGTCAACCCATGTCGGAGACACTACACTAGCAGAGCGGTCGGTGTCGCCCTGTCAAGGACGCTCGCTTCATTCCAGATGACCTGGGCAACTCAGGTCCACCGTGAGCGTCTCCGTCTCGAGCACGATGTCGGTTCCCGGTAGGAAGGCTTGCACCTTGACGGCGTGTTGGGCTGCACTGAGCCCCCGGTGGCCCCCGTCCTCGCCATAAGTGACCCCTGTTTCAGTCTCGCTACGACCGGACGGTTCGGGGCAGGCGCTGTAGACGAGGTCTTCGCCGACCTCCTTCCAGGTTCGTCCAGGAGGATAGTGGGCGCACGCGGAAACCTTGCCGCGCCAGACTTCACCGTCGACCAGCGTGCGGTACAGGAGTTGGTCCCCCCATTCGCTGGCAACCTCCGGCAGCGTGACTTCGGTCAGAGCCTGAGCGACCCATTGCGCGGTGCTGAGGGGCCTCCCGTGGCCATCACCCTGATCGTCTCGGAGTAAAGCGGCCAGATTCTTAGAGACAACGGTGTCGTGGCTTCCAGTCTGGCGCCGTCGATCGTCACGAGCACCTGCCGAGGCGCCTTGCGTATGCGCTCGCCGTGATCCGCGAACCTGTAGGTCGTGCCAACTCTGAACCCGTCCCGCGGCCCGATGGCGAATATGCCGGGGAAGCCAGGAACTGCCTCAGCCGTCGCTGGCACTTGGTGGAAGGCACCGTCCTGTTGCATCTCCACCGAGACCTGCGCCAAGACCAATGAGATGGACTTCGACCGGACGGGTCTGTGCCACGCGACGCCAACCGCGTTTGCTGGCAAGCGTCCGTTCTCCGGCGCCAGAAAACCCCAATGATCCAGCCCCAAGCAGGAGCAAGCATCAGCCGGAGACGCCGCAAGCATCGAGAACGCACTCAGTAGCACGATCGCGAGAACGGCGGTTCCAAGGGAATGGGGTCGGCGGCGAAGGAGAGACGCTGCCATGGAACGGCTAGGCATTGTGCAACTCGGCCGAGGAAGACGCTACTGCGCCAGGAGCCTCCCCAACTCCTCGTTCTCGCGCATCGAGTCCTCCAGATGCCGGAGCACGTCCGGCCGTACCCGGCGACGCGCCAGGTACTCCTCGACCGCCTCGGAGAGCAGTCCCGAAACGCTCCGATTGTCCTCCCTTGCCAAGTCGCGAAGCTTGTTCCAGGCTACCTCTTCGACCTTCGAGCTGATCTTGATCGCCGACATCGGTTCGCCTCCGGTCTCATCCAATCCGCGAAAGCCTGACGTGTCACCATACGTCAGGTTCCGCTCTGCGGAAAGCGTGAGTCCGGCCAGCCGGGCAGCGTGCTCCCCGGACGCCTGCCCGATGGTCACGGATCCCGTGTACACCTATTCTGTGTTCATGAACGTCACACTCTCCATCGACGGTCGGGTTGTCGCCGAGGCCCGGCGGATCGCCGCCCTCCGGGGAACCAGCCTGAACCAGTTAGTGCGGGACTACCTCCACGAACTCACCCGGACCGACGACGCCGAAGCAGTCGTCGCAAGGTTGGACGCGCTCTGGGCTGAGGAGAGCTACGGTTCCGAACGTTCCTGGACGCGCGAGGAAGTGCATGAACGGTCGTGAGTTCATCGCTGCGGAATCCGTTCCGCGCGTGACCAACGCTTCTCGGTGCTGCCGCTCAACGTGAAGCCCTGCGCCTCGGCCACATTCCGAAGCGCCAGCATGAGCAAGCGGGGATCGTCGCCCATCTCCTCCAGCGCCGCATTCAGGTAGGCAGCCGCGTCCTCCGGTGACCTGAGATGGTCGCTGGCCTTATGAGCTTTCACGGGCATAGACCCTGTCCTCCAACGACCGCGGCGGTTCCTCGCCCTTCACTCGCATGAAGCCGAAGCCGGCGACACTACCCGACCGCCTGAGCTTCGCCGGCACCTGGAGGCTGGCCGATCGGGGCCGGGCTGCGTGGTAGCTTGCCGCGCGTTCTCAACATCCCGCCTTCCCGCTTCGAGGGGTACTCGACATGAACTTCCTCCGCATTGCCGGCCGTAGCTTGGCCTGCCTCGCGCTTCTCGCCTTCGCCGTACCGCCTTCGGCGTCGAGCCAGGAGATGACGATCGGCAACGGAGAGAAGAACTCGATCGTCGTGGACGGCATGACCCGCGAGGCCCGCACCTTCACGTTCCGGCAGGTGACACTCGCAGAGCCGGGATGGCTGGTGCTGCACCCCTTCGAGGGCGGTGAGGCGCAGGGCGAGATCTATGTCGGCGCCAAGTACCTGCCCGCCGGCACCCACGAGAACGTGACGATCAAGGTCCAGACGGCCCCCGAGCCCAAGCCCGGCACGCAGTTCATCGTGATGCTGCACGGCGACGTCGACCGCGACGAGACCTTCGACTTCTTCTTTGTCGACGAGCGGAACGTCGCCGACAAGGCGGTGTTCGAGGGCTCGACGATGATCGGCCATGTGATCGCGGCTCCATGAAGGCGGGAGCGCCGTCCCCCAAGTGCGGCGCTGCGATGGAAGCCACGGCCCCCGTCCGCGAACTGACCCGCAAAGATCTTGACCGCCAGCGCCTGCGCGACCGGCTTCTCACGGGCGCGGCGTCGCCACGGACCGGCAAGGCCGACGCAGCCTACTTCGACCGGCTCCGCGGCCAGGTCCGCGAAGCCGGCCCGCGCTGAGCGACGTCCATCTACTCCTCCACGTCGAGCCGCGGCTTCAGCCCGGAACGATGTCGTCCAGGGCAATCGTTCGCCACAAGATTGCGAACGCTCCTCTACGGATCGCGGAGTGAAGATGCTGGTTTCGAACAGTTCGTTTCGTGGTTGGACAACTTGGGCGCAGCAAAATGGCCGCTCTCGACGTACTTTCCGTGGATTCTGTTCCCCGACCGAGAGGTTCTGGTTCAGCCCAACAGTGTCAAGGCCTCGGCCGACGCTTGGCGGCAAGACGTGGGATACAGCCCGCAAGTGACCTGGGACGGCTATCGGCGGATCCGTCACTTCTGCCAGCGCGTCCGCGACGAACTGGCAGAAGTCAAGCCGAGAGACTTCATCGACGTTCAGTTCTTCATGTGGGTAGTGAGTTGGCAGAAGAGTTGAATGCCGGTCCGGCGATGCCCGCCGCGCCGCCTCGTGCATCTATTGGCGACCCGCGGTGAACTCCTCGCCTTGGCCCTTCAGCCAACGCTCAACCCTCGCCGCGACCTCCTCCAACCGCTCCTTGGGCCGCAACGCGCATTCCCAGACAACCCCAACGCGCCAGCCGGCCTCAAGCAGCACCGCCCGGTGATCCCGGTCGCGGCGGACATTCGCCGCGAACTTCCGCTCCCAGTAGTCCCGGTTGGTCGCCGGCGTCGTGGCGCGCGGACAGCCTTCGTGGCGATGCCAGAAGCAGCCATGCACGAAGCAGACCGCTCCGTAGCGGGGGAAGACGAGGTCTGGCCGGCCAGGAAGCGCGGGATCGTGGAGCTTGTACCGTAGGCCGCGGGCGTGGAGCGCGCGACGCAGAATCAACTCCGGCCCGGTGTTCCGGCTCTGGACTCTCGCCATGATGCGCGAACGAGTCGCGCTGTCGAAGGTGTCCGGCACACTCTCCTCGGCCTCAGGCCGAGCCGCAGATGTTCTGTGGGAAGCACTGAGGCTACCGCATCGCCACCGGCCGATCCGGGCGCCGTCCGACCTACGACCGGCCCCGCCACGGCCGCTGCGACCGCCGCCCGTCGCTCCGAGAGCCGTCTCTGCTCCTGTATAGTCACGGGTGCCACCCACCCGGTCGGATCTCCCGAGGATCCGGCCCGCCGCCAGGAGCATGTACGGCTTGTTCGAGACCTCGCGAGAAAGGTCTGAGAAGACTGCCGACACCCCTGCGCTCGCGGTTCTGGACTCCGCCTCCCGGCCCGGTGGTGAACAGGATCGGCTGAGCGACGCGCCGGCCGCGGGCCGCTTCGCGGAGTTCTTTGCCGGAATCGGTCTGGTCCGCGAAGCGATAGAGCCGCTTGGCTGGCAGTGCGTCTTCGCCAACGACATCGCGCCGCGCAAGGAGGAGATGTACCGGCGTCGATTCAGCGGCGAGCACTTTCGCTTGGGCGACATCCACGACCTCGGCATCGGCGACCTGCCGCGCGGCCTGGACCTCGTGACGGCGTCCTTCCCGTGCATCGATCTCTCGCTTGCCGGAAACCGCGCAGGTCTGGCCGGCCAGCACTCGGGGACGATCTGGCCGTTTCTGGACATCGTGACCGCCCTGTGCATCCAGCGCACGCCGCCGTCCGCGGTCCTGCTGGAAAACGTGACGGGCTTTCTCACGTCGAGGGGCGGAGCGGATCTCGCCAATGTCTGCCGTCGTCTGGCCGCCGTCGACTACGTCATCGACGTGTTGGTTGTCGACGCGCGTTGGTTCCGGCCCCAGAGCCGCCCGCGGCTGTTCGTGGCGGCTCAGCAACGCGATTCAAGAGGTCCGTGGCACCGGTCGGATTCTCGGCCTTCGCGTGTGCGTCCTGCCGCCGTGCGCCGGTTCGAGGCAGTTCATCCCGAGTTGCCCTTCGTCGACCTGCCTTTGCCGGCACCGCCGGCGAACGCGCCCGACACTCTCATTTCCGTGCTTGAGGATCTTCCGCCGGATGATGCCCGCTGGTGGCCCGAGGACCGTACTGCCGCCCTGGTCGCCGAGATGGCGCCGCAGAATCGCCGCCGGGTGCATGAACTGCAGGCCGGGGAGCGTGACGGGGTTGCGACGATGTACCGTCGCCGCCGGAACGGCCGCACGGTGGGTGAACTCAGGCCTGACCGCCTTGCGGGTTGCCTCAGAACCCCAAGGGCGGCAGCAGCGTCCAGTTTCTCGTCGATTGCCGTAGCGGAGCGCCTCGGATCCGGCCGCTCACCGGTCGAGAGTACGCACGCCTGCAGGGGGCAGACTCCTTTCCCATCGAAGTCAACGATCGCCAGGCAAGGCTGGGGTTCGGCGACGCTGTGTGCGTACAGGCTGTCCGGTGGCTGGTGCAGCATGCCTTCCACCCTGAACGCTGCGCGGTACCGAGCGCGCCGGAGTCCGCCCGCGAACCGGCGATGCTTCATTTCCCTTTCGCGCCCTCAACAACCGGCCGCGACGAACCGCAACGTCCATTGTTCGAGTAACCCGTCCGCTTCATGCTGCCTGACACGCTCGACGTTCGCGCGGCGCTGATCTACTTCCACGCCTACATGTACGGCCCCTATCGGGGGCGTCTTCGCCTGTTCAGGGACCGAGGTCTGAAGCCGCGAATGGTCATGTCGGAAGATTGGGAGGTATTCACGTCCATCCTGCTGAGGCAACAGGGCGTGGCCAGCCGAAAGGGTCCGGACCTCGGCGACACAGAGGTCAAGTCGGCAGTCGCCGGCAACTCCTTCGAGTATCAATACGACCGCAAGTCGTGGCAGAAGAAACTGAATGCGGACCGACGTTCCGGCCACGCGTTCCTCTGGTATGGCGACGACCTGGGCAGCGTGGAGGTCTGGTACTGCGACGGCCAGCGAATGGACGGCCACTTCGCCGCGTGGGAAGCCGAAAGGCCGTACTCAGAGCCAGGCCAGCAGCGCTTCCGCAAGCAAGTGAGCGCTGGGTGGGTCCGTGAGCACGCCACCCTGCTGTTGCGAGTAGTCGACGGCGAGGCGGAGTATGAGTGGGGCGGTGGAAAGACGTCGGGCGACGCATCGACCGGACCAACCAGCGCTTCTGAGAACTGACCGACCGCCGTCCTCGTGACCTCTCCTACCGAGCGCGAACGCGTCCTCCACCTGTTGTCGGACGAATGGGCGTTCGCCGAATTGCTACTGGACGAGTTCCGAGGGCTGTTCTCGGATGGCGAGTGCCTCTCGATGTTGAACGGCATTGCCGGTCCGCTGCTCGTTCTGGTTCGGAGGGTGTTCTGGGAGAACCTGTTGCTGCGGGTCGCACGGCTCACTGACCCGGTACGTACCGGCAAGCACCAGAACGTCACTTTCCAGCAGATTCCCGCGTTCTTCGGAAACGACGCGGAGAAGAGACGCGAACTGGAACAGCAGGTGCAAACTGCTGTCCAAGCTGCCGCCTTTGCCCGCGACTGGAGAAACCGGCAAATCGCCCACAAGGACTTGTCGCACGCGATGAACCGAGAAGCGAGGCCCTTGGAAGAAACAAGCCTGCAGAAGGTAGATCAGGTCTTGGCAGCGGTGCACAACGTGCTGAACACCATCGCCGGCTACGAGAAAGCCGAACTCGTCCGCCACGATGCCGGCTCCAACGCAGGCCGCGGGTTCTTCTATCGAACCGCCCGGCTTGTCGAAGCCGTCCAGTTCGTCGACGGGCTGATCGACCCCAACGGCACGTCCGACTTCACCGACGAGAAACTGGCCAACGCGTTTCTCGACAAGCTGGGGCACAAACGCAACTGGCGGAAGTACGAACTCGTGGTCGAGCTACGTGCAGTTGCGAGGTTGTTCCCCAAACAAGATCTCACGGTACCGCTTCGGGCCAGAATGAGAGATCGAACGAGTTACCGCGCTGCCAGCGCCGGTTCCTGACGGCGCGTAGAGCCAAGCCACGTCTTCGGTCCAGTTCAACTCACCGAATCAGGCGAACCTCGAAAACAGGATGCCTTCGCGGGCGCTCACGCGGCACATAGTGTCCCATCAAGAAGACGCGATCAAAGTTCTCCGGGCGGCGCACTTCCGTCTCCTCCAGGTACTCGGCCAAGTGGGCCTGCAGGTAGAGCTCGGGCGTGAAGATCAGCAGAAAGCTGCTGTGCAGGCGAGAGTCCAGCGCATGCTCTCCATGCTCCCGCATCCTCTTCGCCTTCTTGGCTCCTACCTTCTCGTCCTTCCTCTTGACGGTCTCGGTCAGCCGAGTCTGGAACTGATCAAGATTCCACTCGACCCACTCCCACTCGTACTTGGCCGGGTCAGATCTGACGTTTCGCTCCCACTTGAGCTTCTCGTCTGGGTCGAGTTCCACACCCCGCCAGCGAAAGTCAAATGTGCCGTTTCGACGCCGTTCCCACTTCAGGGTCGTCACTTGGCCATCGGCGGAGGCGAAGCAGATCTGGTGCCTCTTCGGGTACACCACCAGGTCTGTCACCTCGATGCCGACCAGCTTTCGGTCCATATCGGCCAGGACATCCGGCGGATCGTCTTTCTTCTCGCTCTCATCGAGATTCAGCCTGATCCGGGAGATCGAGTGCCCGCACTTCTCCATCTCCTTGGCCCAGTCTTGGACCTTTTCTACCTCCGCGAGTTCTTGGTGGCCATGGATGTTGTCTAAGTAGGGGGAGTACGGACTGCTCTTCTCCGCGATCCGCAACATCTCCTCAAGCGCTTCAGCATCGGCCAAAGTCTCTTCGGGCCGTTCGTTCTTTCTTTCAGGCATGGTTCCTCCAATAGCGGCGGGGTCAAGCCCGCGCTGAGTGACTAGGTAGCGATGTTCGCTCTTCACGACCGCATGCGGCCACGCAGCCGGATCCGTTTACGTACCTCCCCACCCGAGAACACCGCCCAGCAGGCCTATGCCGTTGGCGGCCGCACTCCCCACCCCCTCAATGAATCACCCCCCGCAGCCGGGGATCCAGCAGATCCCGCAGCGCATCGCCCACACAGTTGAACGACAGCACCAGCAGGAAGATCGCCACGCCCGGGACGACCGACAGCAGCGGCTGCTGCTCGAGCATCGGGAAGGCCTGTTGGAGCATGTTGCCCCAAGTTGGCGTGGGCGGCTGGATACCGACGCCGACGAAACCGAGTGCCGCTTCGGTGAGCACGGCGTAACCCATGCTGAGGGTGCTCTGGACGATCACCGGAGCGAGGCAGTTGGGCAGGATGTGGCTCATGATGATTCGCCTGTGGCTGAGGCCGAGGGCTTCGGCGGCCTTCACGAAGTCCCGCTCGCGGATCGAAAGACCCTGGCTGCGGATGATCCTCGCCATCCACGGCACGTTGGCGATGCCGATGGCGATGATCACGGTACGCAGGGAGCCGCCGAGCGCGGCGGCGAGGCCAACCGCGATCAGCAGGCTGGGAAACACAACCAGCGCGTCCATGAGCCGCATGAGCACGTCGTCGACCCGGCCGCGGAAGTAGACGGAGAGCAGGCCGAGGGGCACGCCCAGCAGCACTCCCAGGCCGACCGCGCCGAGGCTGACGAAGAGCGCGATCCTCGCGCCGACGATCAGCCGGGCCAGCGTGTCGCGGCCCATCTGGTCGGAGCCGAGCCAGTGGGCGGCGCTGGGGCCGGAGAGCAGGTTGTCGAAGTCCATCTCCTCGGCGTCGACGGGGACGATCCAGGGCGACAGCACCGCCGCGGCGGCAATCAGGGCCAGCACGACGAGCCCGGCGAGCGCCTGCGGCACGGACGCGAGCTTGCGCAGCAGCTCGACGGTCGGGTGGCTGCGGCTACTCACCGAACTTGATCCTCGGGTCGAGCCAGGCGCAGGCCACGTCGGTGATCAGGTTGGCGGCCAGCACCGCAACGGCCATCAGCAGCACCGCCGCCTGCACCACCAGGAAGTCGCGGGCGAAGATCGCCTGCACCATGTACTGGCCGGTGCCGGGGATGCCGAAGAGCGTCTCGATCACGATCGCGCCGGCGAAGATGCGGCCGGTCTGCAGACCGAGAATCGTCACCACGGGCAGCAGGGCGTTGCGTAGGGCATGCGACCAGATCACCGTACGCTCCCTCGCGCCCCTGGCGCGTGCGGTGCGCAGGTAGTCCTGGGCGAGCACCTCGAGCATCGCCGAGCGGCTCTGACGCATGATCAGCGCGCAACTGGTGACGCCGAGGGCGAAGGCCGGCAGGACCATGTGGCGCAGGCTCTGCAGAGGATCGTCGAACGGGCTCACGTAGCCTTGGCTCGGCAGCCAGCCGAGGCCCACTCCGAAGAGCAGGATCGCCATGATGCCGAGCCAGAAGTTGGGTATCGCGACCCCGCCAATGGAGATCACGGTCGCGGCGTAGTCGATCGGTTTGCCGCGGTAGACCGCGGAGGCGATGCCCGCGGGCACGCCGATCAGGACCGCCAGAATCCAGGCCGCGATGCCGAACTGCAGGGTCACGAGAGCCCGGGCGCCGAGCTCTTCCGCCACCGGGCGCATGTTCTGGGTCGAGCGGCCGAAGTCGCCCTGCACGACGTTGCCGAGCCAGATCAGGTATTGCACGATCACCGGTTCGTCGAGGTGGTGACGCTCGCGGATGATCTGCAACTGCTCTTCGTCGAGCGCCTCACCGGGGCCGATGAACGCTCGCGCCGGGTCGCCGGGGATCGCGAGCATCAGCGCGAACACCAGGAACGTGACCAGGAGGAGAACGGGCACCGTCTGCAACAAGCGCCGCGCGAGGTAGTTACGCAGTGACTACTCCTCCAGCCAGATGTTCACGAAGTTCATCTTGCCGTCCCAGCCCATCAACTGGTCGAGGTTGTGCACCCTCCTGGGCGCCGCGGCGTAGTTCACTCCGTAGAGCAGCGGCGTGAACCAGGCCTCGCCGAGCACCGTCCGGTTGATCTCGGTGTAGACCTGCTTGCGAGCTTCGGTGTCGTACAGGGAGGCGCCCAGCTCCACCAGCTCGTCGACGTCCGGCCTAAGCACGTTGCCCGGGTTGTAGTAGCCATCGCTCTTGTAGGCCAGCGACGCCATCCAGTCCGGCTCGGGATAGCGGCTCCACGACGTGACGAACATCGGGTACTCCTGGCCGTGGTTGAACCTCTCCGTCGCGGGTCCGCTGGAAAGCACGTCGATGTCCATGCGGATGCCGATCTTCTTCAGCATCGCCCGCACCACCTCGGCGCTGGACACGAGCAGGGGGTTGTGGTGGGTGACGGCCGTGAACTCCAAGCCGTCCTCCCGGCCGGCCTTCTTGAGGTACCGGCGCGCCTTGTCGAGGTCGTAGTAGGGGCGCTCGTCATCCGGCTCGTGGACCCAGGAACCCACCGGCCACATGCCCGCGTCGGCCTCGATGGCCCGGTCGAAGAAGATCGCCCTGTTGATCACGGTTGGATCCACGGCGTGCGCGATCGCCAGCCGGACGTTCACGTCGTCGAGGGGCGGCTTGTTCACGTTGAACACCAGCGTGAGGGCGATGGCGCCGCCCGGCATCGTTTCCAGTTGAAAGCGCTCGTCACGCTCGAAGGTCGACACGTCCTTGTAGGGGAGGTAGGTGACGTCGATCTCTCCCGTGCGCAAAGCCGCGGCGCGGACCGTCTCGTCGCGGATCACCCGGATCGTCACCTCGTCCAGGTACGGAAGTTGATTGCCGTGCTCGTCGCGGCCCCAATAGTCCTCGTTCCTCACCAGGTGCACCAGGGTGCCGGTGATCACGTCATTCACCTTGAACGGCCCGGTACCGGACGGCATCCAGCCGTAGTCGGGGCCGAGCGCCTCGATCGCGGTCGGCGAGCTCATCACCCCGCCCCGATCGGCCAGCATGCCGAAACCGGCGCCCCACGGCCGCGCCAGATCGAACCGCACGGTGTACTCGTCGATCACCTCGACCGCCTCGATCACCGCCAGCGATGCGCGCGGCGTGGCGAGGGTGTCCGGGTCGAGGATGCGCTCGATGTTGACCTTCACCGCCTCGGCATTGAACGGGGTGCCGTCGTGGAAGACGACGCCCTCCCGAAGCTGGAAGGTGATCGAGTCGGGATCCGTCCCGATCTCCCAGGAGGTCGCGAGGGAGGTTTCCGGCCGCGGCGCGAGCTGCGGGTCCGCATCGACCAATTGATCGAAGAGCTGGCGCCAGAAGTAGGCGTCGGCGCCCGATCGCCCCAGGACCGCGTCGAGCGACGTGGGCTCCAGGGAGTGGCCCACGCGCAGGTGGCCGCCGTAGCGTGGGCCGCCGACGGCAGTGCGTTCGCGCGCCGGCGGGGCGCCGGTCTCCAGGCGGTCGGCTCGGCTCTCGGGCGCGCACCCGACCACTGCGGTAAGGAGCACTGACAGCAGCACCACTGGCCCGGATACGATCTCCCTGAGCGGTGACAACGGCGGTACAACAGACATTCGGTCCTCCAACTCTATGGGGACCAAGGCCATGGAGTTGAGCAGAGGAGCGCCACATGGGAAAGCAAGGGACACTCCTACTGCTCGGCACGCTGCTCTGCGTGCCCTGCGCCGCGCAGCCGCCCGACCGGTCCGACCGGCTCCTGCTGTCGGCCGCGGCGCCGAATCGGCAAGCGGGCCTCAACGATCGTCCGAACGTCCTGTTCATCGTCGCCGACGATCTGAACGTCGCGCTGGGCTCCTACCTCGCTTCGGCGCCCTCGCCGCAGTACGCCGGCGCGAAGACCCCGAACCTGGATCGACTTGCCGCGGAAGGCGTTCGCTTCGACCGGGCCTACGTGCAGAATCCGCTCTGCAACCCGTCGCGGACCTCCTTCCTGAGCGGGCTGCGGCCGCCCACAACGGACATCTACAACGGCCAGACGCCTCCCCGCAGCAAGATCGGAGACGACTTGCGCATGCTGCCCGAGCACTTCCACGACCACGGCTACTTCACGGCGCGGGTGGGCAAGATCGCACACAACATCTTCGAACACGTGGTGACGTGGGACGTGTCGAAGTTCGCGCTGTCGCGAGAGCCCGAAATGCGTTTTCACCTGCCGGGCTACCTGCCCGGCGTCGACCTGTCCGCCGAACGCGACAACACCTGGACCGACGGCTCCGAGAACGGCATGTCCCGCGCCGATGTCGTCAGGGCGGTCGGGAGGCCGGCAGGCCTGCCCCTGTCATGGCGCGCGACCCGGGAATCGCCGCGCATGACGCCGGACGGAACCACGGCGACCCGCATCGTCCAGTTGATGGCCGAGAACCGCGACAAGCCCTTCTTCATCGCCGCCGGCTTCCACAAGCCCCACCAGCCATGGGTCGGCCCCGTGGAGTTCTTCGAGCAACATCCCGCCTCTGAGATTCGGCTGCCGTCAACGCCGCCGGACGACACCGCCGACCTGCCCGACGCGGCGTTCCGACTGCTGCCAGACGACGTGGCCCACACGGAGAGGCAGCGCAAGCAGGCCATCGCCGCGTACCACGCGATGGTCACGATGACCGACTCCTACGTCGGCCAACTGCTGGACGCGCTGGAACTGCTCGACCTCGCCGACTCGACGATCGTCGTGTTCACCAGCGACCACGGCTTCCAGTTGGACGAGCACGGCGGATTGTGGCGCAAGACCTACCAGTTCGAGGAGTCGACCCGCGTGCCGCTCATCGTCCGGCTTCCTGGCGAACGGCAAGCCGGGGAGGTCACGGGCGGACTCGTGGAACTGGTCGATCTGTACCCGACGCTCGTCGAACTGTGCGACCTGCCGAACCCGGCGCATGAGCTCGAAGGCACGAGCTTCCGGCCGCTGCTCGACGATCCGGACCGCCTGTGGAAGTCGGCGGCCTTCTCGGAGTCCAAGCGCGAGGGCTTCCACGGCCGCACCCTGCGGACCCAGCGCTACCGGTACACGGAGTGGACCCCGCTCGAGGCGACGGAAGCCGAAACGGAGCGCGAGCTCTACGATCTCGAAGAAGACCCCTTCGAGTACGAGAACCTGGCGCTAGACCCGGGGCGGCGCACGGTCGTCGAGGAGCTGTCCCGTCGCTTGAGCGCGGGCTGGCGAGCGGCGCTGCCGGAGTCGATCTGAGTCTTCGGCTTCACCACGAGCAGAGGCACAGCCCGCTCTCCAAGTAGACCGAGGCCTACGCCGCATCTCCGTGGTGTCCGCTCCCGCCGCGCGCTATCGGATCTGGCGCACGCGTCCTCGGTCTCCCCAGGCACGGTCGGCCGTCCACGCGATCCCGTCCACTCGTTCGGCGAGCGCGAGGCACAGCCGATCGGCCAAGGAGAGGCCTCCTCCCCGCCTCCAGCGGCCGGCGGCCCACTCCGCGTCTTCCTGAGTCACCCCCTCGACGGTGAGGCCGTAGCTCAGCAGGAGGCTGCGAGCCAGCAACCAGTCGCGGCCCGCTCCGCGGACCTTCTGCGCCACCTCTGACCAGTTGGCGGCACCGCAGACGGCGCCTTCGTCCATGACCTTCTCGACCCGGTCGGCCCCCGGCTCCCCTAGCAGATAGGCCAGGATCGCCGACGCGTCCAGAACGTTCAAGCAGCATCCTCCGCGTCGGCTGCGACGCGGCGCTCTGCAAGCAGTTCAGAGACGAGGTCGAGTCCTGCCAGTTCGGCCCGGACGCGATCGCGGAGTTGCTCGCGTTTCAGCAGAACCAGCCCGCCCGGCGCCTCGAACAAACACAGCACAGTTCCTGCGGGCAGTCCGGCCCTGTCACGAACCGCTGCCGGGATGACGACTCTGCCGCGATCTCCCACCAAGACTGTAGTTGTCCCATCCATAGTGGATGTGTACCACATCAGTCGCGCCCACGGGAACACGGGCGGAAAGTACCGTGGCCTTTGGCCACGCCACGGTCTGCGGTGACCAGCCGCAGCTACTTCCGGGCGGCGCGCCGGAGGGCGACGCTAGAAACTGATTCCGACCACCACCCGGAACTCTCGGGGCACCTGGTAGGAGACGCGTCCGGGGAACGGCCGGGCGTTGAACGGATTGACGATGATCTGTTCCTGCTCGTCGGTGAGGTTCGCTACCTCAGCTCTCACCTGTCCTTCGACGCGGCCGCCCAGCGGGAAGTCCCAGGAAGCGGCCAGGTGGATGTTCATGGTGTCTTCGAGCTCCCTGGAGCCGCGCGGCTCCAGGTACATCTCGGTGCGAATCGTCTGCCCACTCACCGGATGACGCACAGTGGCCGGCGCGATGCGAGCCCAGGGGCGGCCGGAGCGGAACCAGCCGGTCAAGCCGAGGCCCAACTTGTGGCGCCCCAACTGCCAGTTCTTGAGCGCCATCACGTTGAGATTGTGGGTGCGATCGGACGAAGTCGGGCCGAAGCGGTTGCCCGCGGTGGTATCGGTCTGGCCGGTCGCCACGTTGATCCCTCCCATCCCCTCGAGGAAGGTATCGCTGTCCGTGGTGTCGTTGTTGGTGATGTTCCCGGCGGCGTTGCCCTCCGCCTTCGAGAGGGTGTAGTTGGACCTCAGGGTCCAGTTTCCCCGGTAGCGCCGGTTGAACTCGATCTGTAGCCCTCGGTATTCGCGCTTGCCCTCGTCGTAGTTGCGGATCGCGTTGAAGGGGATGCCGTTCTCGTCGAACTGCTCGTTGCCCCAGTACATGTCTCCGAGGACCCAGAAAATGGCGCGCGCCTTGAAGGCCCAGAGGTCGCCGATCTGACGTTCGACCGCGAAGGTGATCTCGTCCTTGTAGTAGGCGTCGAAGGGCTGAATCGGCGTGCGGTTGGAGGGAATCGCGGTGAACTGGAAGCGGTCGTAGAGCTGGGTCCCCCGGTTGTAGGCGTACTGGTGAAAGGCATTGGCGCCGTTCGGCAGCCGCGACATGAAGCCGTTGACGATGTGTGTACCAATGAGCTGATACGTGCGCCCGAGGGTACCCTTGAGCAGGGTTCTGCCATCGCCTCGGATGTCGTAGATCGCGGCCAGACGCGGCGCCATGTCGCTCGGTGAGGTGGCCTCCTCGCCGACATCGTTGGCGTGATCCTGAGCGTCCAGCCGAAGCCCCACGTTGAACGTCCAATTGTCACCGGCCGTGATCCGATCTTGAGCGAAGATCGCCAGGTTGTCGCTGGTGGAGGCCACCGGCGCGTCTGGTGGAATGAAGACGCGCTTGCGCACCGGCACCATGAAACCGCCCGGGAGGCTCTCGTCGTAGCCGCGGCCCTGATAGCGAGTGGGTGGGGTGTTGAAGCTCTCGAACTCGATATCCTGGTAGTCGACCCCGAACTTGAACTCGTGGTCGCCGCGGAACAAGCTGAGGGCGATGTTGCCCTGCTGCCGCGGAAAGGCGTTGTAGCCGGTGCCGGCGCCGAGGTACACCGCGTTGTACTTGAGGCCATTCAACAAATCCCAGAACGCGCCGCCGCTGCCCGCCGGGCTGTCGGGGTTCGCGTTGGGGTCGATCGGCCGTTGATTGAGCTGGTTGCGGACGATCTCCGACTCGTAGTCGGCCACCTTGACCTCGAGAAAGGCATTCGACGAGAGCGCCCAGTTCCAGGCCCCCTGAGTGAGGATCTCAGTGAGGTCAAAGGCGCCGGGAGTCCAGAGGTCGGCGGCGTTGGCCGCCCAGGTGACCTTGGACACGCTGCCATCGGCATAGAGGAGAGAGAACTGGTGGTCCTGGGTCGGTTGGAAGTTGAATTTGCCGACAAGCGGCTCGCCCCGCAGGCTGTTGTCGAGTACGCCGCCGCCGCGGAAGGCGTCGATTTCGTTGGAGTTCGTCTCGGCGGCGGCGACGAAGAACCACGCCTTGTCGCGGACGATTGGACCGCCTATGGCGAGTTCGTAGCTGCTCGTGTCGTCGCTCGAGCGCGGTAGCGGAACGGCGTCCGACTGGGCGCGCCAACTCTGGCGCTGCAGAAGGTAGAGCAGGTCGCCGTGGAACTTGTTCGTGCCGGTCTTGACCACGGCGTTGGTGACGCCGCCGATCACTCGCCCGTACTCCGCCGGCGCTCCGGCAGACTCCAGGCGAACCGAGGCCAGTGCAGTGGTGGGCAGGAACAGGCGGGAGCTGCCGCCGCGGCGGTTGAACGAAGTGTCGACGCCATCGACGAAGCCCGCGGTCTCGCTCCACAAACCACCGTTGACGGTCGGTGTGTGATCGCCGAGAGCCTGCGAGCGGGCGTCGCTGGTCACTCCGGGCAGCAGCATGACTGCCGACTGGTAGTTCCGCTTCCCGAAGCTCAGATGCTCCGCCACCTCGGCTTCGAGGGTCGAGGCTGCGCCCACCTCGTACTTGTCGACCAGCGGCGCCTCGGAGATCACGGTGATCGTCTCCTCCGTGATGGCAGCGAGCTGGAGGTTCCTCACCAGGCGGGTACCGGCTTCGAGGGGCGCTGCCGCGGGCTGCGACTGCATGCCCTCCATGGCAGCCTGCACGGTGTAGCCGCCGGGCACCAGCAGGCCGAAGCGATACTCACCCTCGGCGCCGGTGGCGACCGTCTTGGCGCCCCGTTCGCTCTGGAGAGTGACGGTAACTCCGGGGAGCGGTGTTCCCGATGGGTCGGTGACGACGCCTTCGACCGTACCGGTCTGGGGCGCGTCGGCATGAGCGCTCACGGCGATCAGCGCCCCCATGACCATGCAGATGACGATTGGGACAGAGGCTGGTCGCATCTCGAACCTCCCTTGTGGGTGAAACCGGCGCCTAGGCAACCGCTCGAACTGATTGGAATCTGGACTCGTAGTGTAGCGGGACTTACTCTAACCCTGTTTGAACATCCAGCGCTTTGTACGCCCAGCCTCACCGCTGAGCAGGCGGGCGGCCGAGGTGGCGGACCGGGTCGAGGTCTCACCCGTCGCATAAACTGAGCCAACACTCACGATACGATCCGCTCGACCGCAAGCACCCCGAACATCCAAGCCGAGGCCAGCCATGAAGCACCGAGCCACCAGCACCCGGACCGCGACCCTCGCACTGGCGGCAACGCTCGCCTTCGCCCTGATCGCGACATCCCCGGCCGCCGCGGCCGACGCGCCGTCCTACAGCCGCGACGTCGCGCCGATCTTCTTCAAGAACTGCGTGCAGTGCCATCGAACCGGCGAGGTCGCCCCGATGTCGCTCATGACGTACAGGGAAGCACGGCCGTGGGCCCGCTCGATCGCTCGCGCGGTGGAGAACGGCGACATGCCCCCGTGGAGCGGCGACTCCGACAGGCACGTGTGGTCGAACGACATCTCGCTCTCCTCTGCCGAGATCGAAACGATCGTCAACTGGACGAAGGCCGGGGCACCGCAGGGCGATCCCGCCGACCTGCCCGAAGCGCCGACCTTCCAGAAGGGCTGGAAGCTCGGCGAACCCGACCACGTCATCACGCTCGACAGCATCGAGGTGCCGGCCGACGGTGACGACCTCTTCCCGCAGCAGGTGATCGAGGTCGACCTCGGCGAGCCGCGCTGGATCCGCGCCATCGAGTTCCTGCCGGAAGACTCCCGCGTCACGCATCACTTCCTCACCACCTATACGACCAACATGAGCGAAGGTGGCCCGGCCTACGCCGGCGTCCTCGGCATCTGGACGGCCGGCATGCCGCCCTACGTCTTCCCGGACGGCGTCGGCCGCCGCTTCGGCTCGACGGTCCGGGTAGTGGTCGATCAGCACTACCATCCGATCGGCGATGCGACCCGCGACGCCTCGAAGATCGGGCTCCACTTCGGCGAGGGCGAGCTCGAGAAGGAGGTCATGACGATTCCGGTGACCAACACGGGCCTGCGCATTCCGCCGGGCGCCGGCCACCACGCCGAGAACGCCCACTATCTCTTCGACAAGGACGTCCAGATCCTCGCCTTCAGCCCGCACATGCACGTCCGCGGCAAGGCGATGAGCTACGAGCTCACCTACCCCGACGGCTCGAAGGAGATGCTGCTCGACGTGCCGAAGTACGACTACAACTGGCAGTGGCTGTACTACCCGACCAAGCCGGTCGACATTCCGGCGGGCAGCCGGCTCGACGTCACCGCCGTCTGGGACAACTCGGTCGAGAATCCGGCCAACCCGGACCCCACGAAGGAGATCATCTACCGCGGCGACACGTTCAGCGAGATGTTCAACGGCTTCATCGAGATCGTCCAAAAGGACGGCGTCCTCTTCGAACTGCCGGAGCCGAAGCAGCAGATCCTCGACCTGCTCGCCCTGCACCCGGAGGCGGATTCCTACGCGGCCGGAGGCTTCCTGGGCCTTCACGTTCCGCGCGAAGGCGAGGGATGGCTCTACATGGGCGGCATCTACTCCATCGTCCTCGACGACTTCGAGTGGCAGGGCGACGAGCTCAAGGTCACCACGCAGTTCCCGACCCTCAACGCGAGCGCCACGACGACGCTGATCGAGGCCAAGGTCAACGAGCAGGGTCAGCTCCAGGGCACCGTCACGATCGGCGCGGACACCGACCAGCCGCAACGGATGCCCTTCTACGCCGCCCCGGTCGGCGACGGGACCGCGGCATCCGCCGGCCCTTGAGTTCGACGAAGCCCCTGCACATCGAGACGCCGCTCTTCGAGTCGCGGCCGCTGTCCATCCGCGCGGGCCGGAGCATCTGGCTCAAGCTCGACGCGTTGCAGCCGCCCGGTTCGTTCAAGATCCGCGGCATCGGCTTCGCCTGCCAGGAGTACGTTCGGCGGGGCGCCAGGCGCTTGATCTCCTCCTCCGGCGGCAACGCGGGGATCGCGGTCGCATACGCCGGGCGTCGTCTTTCAGTGCCCGTCCTCATCGTGGTGCCCGAAACCACCAGCGACAGGGCCAAGGCCCTGATCCGGCAGGAAGGCGCCGAAGTCGTCGTCCATGGCGATTCCTGGCAGGAAGCCAATGAACTGGCCATGTCGACGGTCGAGGAGTCTGATGCCCTGGTTCACCCGTTCGACGATCCTCTCGTCTGGCAGGGACATGCCACCCTGGTGGACGAGGTGATTCGATCGGGTGTCAAGCCCGACGCCGTGGTCGTCTCCGTCGGAGGCGGCGGGCTGCTGTGCGGCGTCGTGGATGGACTAAGGAGCAGTGGCTGGTTCGATGTCCCGGTGATTGCGGTCGAAACGGAAGGCGCCGACTCCCTGGCTCAGTCGGTGCGAGCGGGCTCCCGGGTCGAGCTGCCTGCCATCACCAGCCTCGCCATTACTCTTGGGGCGAAGAAGATCTGCAAGCGAGCGTTCGATTGCACCAGGGAGCATCCGCTTCGCAGCGTCGTGGTTTCCGATCGGGCCGCCGTGTCCGCGTGTCACAGGTTCCTCGCCGATCACAGGGTGGTCGTCGAACCGGCTTGCGGCGCGGCGCTCGCCGTCGTGTACGACGGCGCACCGGAACTCGATGACTTCGACTCGGTCCTGGTCATCGTCTGCGGCGGCGCAACGACCACCCTCGAACAGTTGGAAGAATGGTCCAAGTGACTCGCTGTCGTTGTTCCCTGGCTTCGGTGACCCTCCTGGCACTCGCCGCCGCCTGCACGAACGGCGGCGACGCTCGCCACGCCGGCCTCGAAACCGGCTCCGACAACGCCGCCGTCGATGCGCTGTTCGCCTCCCAGGACACGCCGGGATCCCCGGGATGCGCGCTCGCGGTGGCCCAGAACGGCACCCTCGTGTACACGCGCGGCTACGGCTACGCGAACCTGGACTACGACATTCCGATCACGCCGCAGACGGTCTTCGACGTCGCCTCGGTGACCAAGCAGTTCGTCGCCGCCCTCGCCAACATGCTGGCCCTAGGCGGGAAGCTGTCGCTCGACGACGATGTCCGCCAGTGGCTCCCGGAGCTGCCCGAGTACGAGGCGCCGATCACCCTGCGGCACCTGATCTTCCACACCGGCGGCCTGCGCGACTATCTGAACCTGTTTCCTCTCGCCGGCGCCGGCGACTACTACGCGGTTTCGCGAGAGCAGCTCCTGGCGATGATGTCGCGGCAGCGCGCGCCGGCCTTTCCGCCCGGCGAGCGGTACGAGTACAGCAACACCGGCTACATGCTGCTGGCGCACGTTCTCAAGCGCGCCGGCGGCAAGTCGCTGGGCGAGCTGGCCCGGGAGCGGATCTTCGAGCCGTTGGGGATGGAAAGCAGCCTGATGTACGAGAACCGCGAGGAGATCATCCCGCGGCGCGCCACCGGCTACCACCGCGACGACGACGGGCAACTGCGGATCGTGCACAACTACGACTTCGAGATCGCCGGCGACGGGCAGCTCTACACCACGGTGGAGGATCTGCTGCGCTGGGACGACTACCTGCACGGCGCCGAGACGCCGGCGATCCATGGGTCGATGCTGACCGAGGGAACGCTGAACAACGGCGACCCGATCGACTATGCCCACGGCATCACTCCCGGTGAGTATCGCGGCCTCCGTACCGTGGGGCACAGCGGCCACTCCTGGGGGTTCCGCACGGAGCTCAGGCGGTTCACGGCATCCGGCCTGTCGATCGCCATCGCCTGCAACGCCGAGTTCGCCGAGTCCGGCGACCTGGGACGGCGGGTTGCGGACCACTACCTGGCCGATCAGCTTGGACCCGAAAGCAACGATGAGGAAGAGGAATCCGATGACGACCAGGAGGATGCCGAGGCGCGATCCCCGCCGCCATCCCTGTCGTCCGTCGAGCTGGCCGAGTTCGCCGGCAGCTTCTTCTCCGCCGAGCTGGACGCCACCTACCGGTTTGCAGTGAAGGGCGGCAGTCTGACCGCGCGTATCGAGCAACAGCCGGCGCTTCAGGTCACCCCGGTCACCGAGGACAAGTTCGAGGTCACGTTCGAGAGCCGGGGCTGGGCGGCGTCGCCAGCCCGGCTGGAGTTCAAGCGCAACCCATCCGGCGCAATCACCGGGTTCAGTCTGAGCTCGGGCTCGGAGCGGGGCCTCGTGTTCGAGAAGCAGCCAGCGCTGGATGTGCGGACCCTGTCTTCTGGAGATCGCGGATGATGAGGAGAGCACAGCGGAGCGAGTCCTGCCGCCTCGCGCGTTCCTCCCAGAGCCGGCCAGAACCCGGGTGGCGCGATCCCGCGCCACCCGCGAACCACTCTGTGCGCCCGTCATCGGGCGCACAGATGGCAGGCCGGCGCACCCAGTGTTTGACGCTAGTGGCCAGCGTTGGGCTCGCTCTCGCGGCCTGCGCCCCCGGCCCCCCGGAGCCCGCCCCCGTCGTCATCGTCAATGCACGCGTCATCGACGGCACTGGCCAACCCTCACGAAACGTCAACGTACGCGTCGTCGGGGACCGCATCGCCACCGTCGGCGACTTCGAACCCTCTGCGGACGAGACCGCCGTCGATGCCGACGGCCTGGTGCTGGCGCCCGGGCTCATCGACGACCACAGTCACCACGACTACAAGCTGTTCGAGCTGCCTGAAGCGCTGGCGGCCGTCAACCAGGGCATCACCACCATCGTGGCCGGGCAGGACGGAAGCCAGCAGTACCCTCTGGCGGAGTTCTTCGCCGAAATCGAGACCTCGCCCGTCGCCGTCCACGTCGCGTCCTACGCCGGTCACGGGACGCTGCGTGCCCAGGTCATGGGCGAGGACTACGAGCGCCATGCGACACCGGAAGAGGTCGCCGATATGGCGGATCTGCTGCGGGCCGAGCTGGAGGCCGGTGCCCTCGGGCCTTCGTCCGGGCTGGAATACGACCCCGGGTCCTTCTCGACCACCAAAGAGGGCGTGGAACTCGCCCGTGTGGCGGCGGCTCACGGAGGCCGCTACATCAGCCACATCCGCAGCGAGGATCGCTACTTCTGGGAAGCCATCGAAGAGATCATCGAGATCGGCCGCGAAGCTCAGCTACCGGTGCAGGTGACCCACATCAAGCTCGCCATGAACCGCTGGTGGGGGCAGGCCGAGCGTCTCACGACCCAACTGGATGAAGCCCGGGCGTCAGGCGTCGAGATCACGGCGGATATCTACCCCTACCGGGCCTGGGCCACGTCCTTCACGTGGCTCACGACCGTCTTCCCGGACCGTGATCTCGATCGGCGGGACGGAGCGGAGTACATCCTCCGCGACCTGCTTTCGCCCGAGGACGTCCTCCTTCCCGACTATCTGCCCGAGCCGGCCTACAACGGCCTGACGCTCGCCGAGATCGCCGAACTCCGTGGTTCCGACCCGGAGACGACCCTGATGGAGCTGCTGAAGGCCGACACCGACATGGGCGGAGAATCCCCCATGTTGGGTTTCGCCATGGACGAGCCCGACATCGAGTCCATCATGGCCTGGGCCCATACCGTCGTCGGCAGCGACGGCGGGCTTGCAGGTTCCCACCCACGCGGATTCGGCGCCTTCACCCGGTTTCTCGGGCACTACATTCGTGACCGCAACGTCGTCAGCCTTGAGGAGGGTGTCCGGAAGATGACCTCGCTCTCCGCCCAACACATGAGCATCACCGAACGCGGCTCGATCCAGGAGGGTCACTACGCCGATCTGGTGCTGTTCGACCCCGACGCGGTCAAGGAGCAATCGACCTACGAGGACCCGCATGTGCCTTCCCTGGGGATCGAGAAGGTCTGGGTCAACGGGCAACTGGTGTTCGACGGCGGCGAGACCACGGGTAACCGGCCCGGCATGCCGGTTCGCCGGGCCGGCCCCTGAGTCCGGCCGATAGCCAACGGAACTACAACTCACCGAATGGCAGAGCCCTTGCTCCCTGGCCCAGCGGCAAGGCCACGTCGCCCGGATGAACGACGTACCCGGGAGTAGCGGTCGCTCCGAGCTCCCTTTGCAACATCCTGATCGCCTTGGCCATCGCTGGTCGCGGCGTCGCTGAGACCTTCACCTCGACGGGCACGAGACTCTCGCCTGCCTCGATCACGAAGTCGACCTCGGTCCCGGCCCTCGTTCGCCAGAAGTAGACCCGTGGCGGCTCTCCCCTGTGAGTGAAGGTCTTGACGATCTCGCAGAGGACCGCAGTCTCCATGATCGGGCCGCTCATTGGCCCGGAGGCCGCGTGTTCCGGGTCTTTCAACCCGACCAGGTGGCACAGAGTGCCGACATCGGTGAAGTACACCTTTGGCGTCTTGACGAGCCGCTTGCCGACATTCGCGAAGTACGGACGAAGCACGATCACCTGATACGTCGCTTCGAGCATCGACAGCCACGCCTTGGCCGTGTTGACGGCAACTCCGAGGTCCCTGGCAACATCGGTCAGGTTCAGCAACTGGGCGCTCCGTGCCGCCAACACCCGAAGGAAGCTCTGGTACTGGTTCAGGTCCCCCACATTGCGGACGGTCCGGATGTCCCGTTCGAGATAGGTCTGAAGGTAGCTCGCATGCCACAGGAACGGATCCCGGTCGGGGTCCGCCGCGAGTTCCGGATAGCCTCCCCGAAGAAACGCGCGCCAAAGGTCACCGTAGGCGTCCCGCGGCGCTGGCCTTCTCGCAGAGCCACCCTCCCAAGGCAGGGCAAGCTCCGGCCGGCCTTCGGACTCACGCCTGGAGAGAGGAAACAGCCGGAGAACCGCCGTGCGGCCCGCGAGCGACTCCGTCACCTTCTCGGCCAGCATGAGATTCTGGGATCCAGTCAACAGGTACTGACCACGCGCGTCGCGATTCGCGTCGATCCGCTCCCGGATGTAGGGCAACAGGTTCGGAGCGTGCTGCACTTCGTCGAAGATCACGGGCGGCTCGTTCATCTCGAGGAAGCCCCGCGGGTCTTCGAGAGCTGCCGCCCGCACATCGGGGAGATCCAGAGAGACGTAGCCGTGGCTGGCGCCGAACACCCGCTGGAGCAACGTCGTCTTGCCGGCCTGCCGTGGACCGGTCAGCATCACCGCCGGGAAGTCGGAGGCCGCCCGCCGCAAGACCGGTTCCAGTGATCGCTCGATGTAGTGCTGCATTCGCCTCGCCACCCTTCAAAGCGACAATTATGCATTGTCAGCGCACAATGTCCACCCTAGGTACTCCAACCGAAGCGACTCTCCTTGCCGGTGATCTCTCTGCACCGGTTCTTGGCCTAGCCATGATTGAGGGCTCGGTATGCCTGCCGCCAAGCCCGCTCGCTGCGATCTGCCTGCTTTCCACCCACCAGCAGGTCCGCGCCGGAACTCGCGACACAGTGGAACAAACCGTAATAGGCGGTGCTGACAGCACGTCGGAGGTCTGTCTCTCTGGGACGACCAGCTCCCTGCTGACCGACTAGCGAGCGAGCTGTCTTGATGAAGTCATCCGGCTTCAACGATCGGCACCTGCTCGCGATACCAATCCCAGTCCGCCTTCTCACTGAAGTGCGGAGCTAGATCGGCATCCATGCCTTTTTCGCGAAGCCTGTGCAGGACTCGTCTCGTCAAGCCAAGGGTCCAGTCCGGGTCGAGTTTGTCTTGGTCTCCCCGGAACACGATGTCCACTCGCAGATACGGGTCGCCGTCGTGATCTATGAGTTCCCTGACTACGATCGGGCCAAACTCAAAGGCGTCCCCGAAATGCCCCGAGAGATCCTCGACTATGAACGCCTTGATCGAGTTCACCAGTTGGCGGTTCACCTCGACAGTCATTGGGACCTGACTCCTCCGCCCGCTATGCGGCTGCGTTCCCTTCTGGCTCGTCACAGGGGCCACTCACCCTGTGGCGACATTCTACATCCCGAACCGCCGCGCAAGCCCGCCAAGCCTCCGGATTGATGCCGGCCTTGCCTCGATCGCAGAGATCGCTCGGCGCGCTGGCCGGACCCGGCTCACACGCTGCCTGAAGATCAGCCCAGGTCGAAGCGATCCAGATTCATGACCTTGTTCCAAGCCGCCACGAAGTCGCCCACGAAGGCCTCCGGCGAGTCGTCGCAGGCGTAGACCTCGGCGATGGCCCGGAGCTGGGAGTTCGAGCCGAACACGAGGTCGACGGCGGCGCCGGTCCACTTCACGTCGCCCGAAGCGCGGTCGCGTCCCTCGAAGACGTGCTCGCATGCGGCGCTGGCCTGCCACTCGGTTCCCATGTCGAGCAGGTTGACGAAGAAGTCGTTCGTCAGCGTCCCGGGGCGGTCGGTGAAGACGCCGATCTCTGACTGCCCGGCGTTCGCGCCCAGAACCCTCAGTCCGCCAACGAGCACCGTCATCTCGGGAGCCGTCAACGTCAGCATGTGCGCCCGATCCACGAGCAGCTCCTCGGCGGGCCTTTGGTGACCGTTCGCCAGGAAGTTGCGGAACCCGTCCGCGGTGGGTTCCAACACGGCGAAGGACTCCACGTCGGTCTGTTCCTGCACGGCGTCCGTGCGACCCGGTGTGAAGGGCACCGCCGTCTCGCACCCGCCGCTCTTCGCCGCCTCCCCGACGGCCGCGCAACCGCCGAGGACGATCAGGTCGGCGAGCGAGACCTTCTTGCCGCCGGATTGCGAGCTGTTGAAGTCCGTCTGGATCTGCTCCAGGGTCCGCAGGGCATCGCCCAACTGTGCCGGGTCGTTGACCGCCCATTCCTTCTGCGGCGCGAGGCGAATGCGCGCCCCGTTGGCGCCACCGCGCTTGTCGGTGCCGCGGAACGTCGCCGCCGACGCCCAGGCGGTCGAGACCAGCCGGGAGATGGACAACCCGGATGCGAGGATCCGGCTCTTCAGGGCCACGACGTCCTGCTCGTCGATCAACTCATGGTCGACGTCGGGGACCGGGTCCTGCCAGAGCTGCGGCGCCCCGGGAACCCACGGACCGAGACACCGGGCGCGGGGCCCCATGTCGCGATGGGTCAGCTTGTACCAGGCGTTGGCGAAAGCGTCCGCGAACGCGTCCGGGTTCTCGTAGAAGCGCCTCGCGATCGGTTCGTAGATCGGGTCCACCTTCAGGGAGAGATCCGTCGTGAGCATCATGGGCGCGTGGGTCTTCGACGGATCGTGAGCATCCGGCACCGTGCCGGCCGCCGAGGCATCCTTGGGCGTCCACTGATTCGCGCCGCCCGGGCCCGTCACAAGCTCCCACTCGTAGCCGAACAGGTTCTCGAAGAAGTTGTTGTCCCACTGCGCCGGCGCGGTGGTCCAGGCGCCTTCCAGACCGCTCGTGATCGTGTCGCCGCCCTTGCCGCTGCCAAAGGTGTTGCTCCAGCCGAGGCCCTGCTCCTCGAGGCCGGCGGCCTCGGGCTCGGCGCCGACGTACTGGCCCGCATCCGCGGCGCCGTGGGCCTTGCCGAAGGTGTGTCCGCCGGCGATGAGCGCCACCGTCTCCTCGTCGTTCATCGCCATGCGACGGAACGTCTCACGAATGTCCCGGGCCGCGGCGACCGGATCCGGCGTGCCGTTCGGCCCCTCCGGATTCACGTAGATAAGGCCCATCTGCACGGCGCCGAGAGGATTCTCGAGCTCGCGGTCGCCGGTGTAGCGCTCGTCCCCGAGCCACGTGGTCTCGGACCCCCAGTAGATGTCCTCTTCGGGCGCCCAGACGTCCTCGCGTCCGCCGGCGAAGCCGAGCGTCCTGAACCCCATCGACTCCAGGGCGCAGTTGCCGGTGAAGATCATCAGGTCGGCCCACGAGAGCGTCCGGCCGTACTTCTGCTTGACCGGCCAGAGGAGCCTCCGCGCCTTGTCGAGGCTCACGTTGTCCGGCCAACTGTTGAGGGGCGCAAAGCGGAGCGTGCCGGAGGCGCCGCCGCCGCGGCCGTCGCCGATCCGGTAGGTGCCCGCCGAATGCCACGCCATGCGGATGAAGAGCGGCCCGTAGTGGCCGTAGTCGGCCGGCCACCAGTCCTGCGAGGTCGTCATGACCTCCTCGACGTCCTGCTTCAGGGCATCCAGGTCGACCTTCGCGAACTCCTCGGCGTAGTTGAAGTCCTCGCCCATCGGATCCGAGAGCGGGGAGTTCTGCTGGAGGACCTTCAGATTCAACTGGTTGGGCCACCAGTGCTGATTCGCCGTGCTCCCAACCGCCATGTGTCTGTCCGACCCGCCCAGAACCGGGCACTTGTCTGCGTTCGTCATGTTCTCTCCCAGGCCTTAGCTCAGATCGTGCTTGGAGAGTGGCAGCGAGCGCACGCGCTTGCCGGTCACGGAGAAGATGGCGTTGCACAGGGCCGGCGGGACCGGCGGCAGCGCCGGTTCGCCCAGGCCGGTTGGGGGATGGTCGCTCTTGACGAAGTGCACTTCCACCGGCGGCGCCTGGTCCATGCGCAGCAGCTTGAAGTCGTGGAAGTTGCTCTGCTTCGTGCGCCCGCCCTCGAAGGTGATCTCCTGGTCGAGCGCCTGGCCGAGGCCGTCGAGCGCCGCACCCTGGACCTGGTTGACCGCGTTGCTCGGGTTGACGATCTGATTGCCGACGTCGCCGGCGACCCAGATCTTGTCGACGCCGAGTTCTCCTTCCGGACTGATCGTGGCCTGAACCACTTCGGCAAAGTACCCGCGATGGCTGAAGTGGAACGCCACGCCCTGGCCGGTCCCGTCGGCCAAGTCGGTCTTGCCCCAGCCCGACTTGTCGCGCACCAGTTCGAGCACGGCCTTCATTCTCTGGGGGTCGAACGCGGTTTTGGTACCGGCCGGGGCCGAGTCGAGCAGGTCGAGGCGGAACTGCAGCGGGTCCTTCCCGGCCTCGGCCGCGAGTTCGTCGATGAACGACTGCACCACGAACGAGATCGCGTTGCTGGTCGGGGCACGCAGCGCTCCGGTCGGGATGCCGAGCGGCATCTTCGAGGCCTCGAGCGCGTAGTTCGGCACGAACGCCTGCGGGAACTCGTTCCGGGACATTTCGGCGCTCGAGGCGAAGCGCCGGCCCTCACCGAAGGTGACGAAGTGGTCGCGCCACGCCACGAGGTTCCCGGCGTCGTCGAGACCACCTTCCAGGAAGTGGTAGCCGCCGGGGCGGAAGAAGTCGTAGCGCGTGTCGTCTTCGCGCGTCCACAGCAGCTTGACCGGGACTCCCGCCTGCTGCGCGATGAGCGCGGCCTCAAGCATGTAGTCGAAGTACAGGCGCCTGCCGAAGCCCCCACCCATGCGGGTCAGGTGGATCGTGACCTTGTCCTGGGGAATGCCCACGGCCTTGCCGAGGTCGCCGCGCGCGAACTGGGGCGTCTGGGTCGGCGCCCACATCTCGAGCTCGCCATCGCGGAAGTGGGCCGTCGTGTTCTGCGGCTCGAGCGGCGCGTGGGCGAGGAAGGGATACTCGTAGGCGGCCTTGAGCGTCTTCGCCGCAGAACCCAGCGCGCCGGCCGCATCGCCGTCGCTCGTGAGGGTCTGCTCCGGGGCCTTCTTCGACAGTGCCTGCGCCTGACGATCGAAGTCCTCGGTGCTCTGGGTCGCGGTCGATCCTTCCTCCCAGGTGACCTCGAGCTTGCCCCGTGCCTCGTTGACCAGCCACCAGGAATCGCCAACGATGGCGACACCGTTGATCGGCAGTTGCGCGGCGTTCGAGTCGACGACGAAGGCATCGGTGACGCCGGGCGCCGCCTTGACGGCGTCGAGGTCGACGCTCTTCACACGACCGCCGTGGACCGGGCACTTCTCGAACACGGCGTGCTTCATCCCGGGCACCGAGACGTCGATGCCGAACAGCGGCTCGCCAACGACGATCTTCGGGTTGTCTACGCCCGGAATCGGCTGCCCGATGATCGTGAAGTCCTTCGGGTCCTTGAGCGCGACGGTCCTCGGATTGGGCGGCTCAAGCCGCGCCGCGGCACTCGCCAGTTCGCCGTAGGACATCGACTTGTTCTTGAAGTGGACGACTCCGGCTTCGGTCGTGCACTTCTCCGGCTTGGCGCCCCACTCCTTCGCCGCGGCTTCCACGAGCATGGAGCGAGCGGCAGCCCCGGCGCGGCGCATCGACTCGTAGTGCATCGGCGTCGCCATGCTGCCGCCGGCCATCTGGCCCCGGTACTTGGTCGGGTCGAAGTCCGCCTGCTCCACGCGCACCTGACTCCAGGGGATGTCGAGTTCCTCGGCGATGAGCATCGGCAGCATCGTCTTGACGCCCTGCCCGATCTCGGGATTCTGGGCCATGATCGTCACCACGCCATCCGGCGTGAGGCGGATGAACGCGTTGAGGACCGCCTGGACACCGGCATCGGCAACGGCGGCGCCGGCGCCGCGCGGACCGTCCAGTCCGAAGCGCACACCGAGGAGCATTCCTCCTCCTGCCAAGGCGGTGACCTGAAGGAAGCTGCGTCGCGAGACGTTGCCCGGTCTGTTCACGGCGCTCATGCCTCACTCCCTCCCGTGGTCTCGCTAACACTTGACGGCGCCTGCGCGATCTCGGCGGCGCGATGGATCGCGGCCCGGATCCGTGTGTAGGTCGCACACCGGCAGAGGTTCCCGCTCATGGCCTCGTCGATGTCCCCGTCCGTGGGCGCCGGGGTGCTCGCGAGGAGAGCCGAGGCCGACATGATCTGGCCGGCCTGGCAGTAGCCGCACTGCGGCACGTCGATCTCCTGCCAGGCGAGCTGCACGGGATGGCCGCCGTCCGCGGACAGGCCCTCGATCGTCGTGATCTCCTTCCCCTCCGCGCGCGAGACCGGCATGCGGCAACTGCGCTGCGGAACGCCATCGACGTGCACGGTGCAGGCCCCGCAGAAGGACCGGCCGCAGCCGAACTTGGTTCCCTTGAGGTCGAGCTCGTCACGGAGGACCCAGAGCAGGGGCATCTCCGGCGGCGCCTCGACCGTCGTCGACCTGCCGTTGAGCTTGAAGGCGATCGCCATGGTTCAGTTCTCCTCCGAGAGGTCAAGCCGGTACGTATTCAATGGACCGGGACGGTAGGCGGCAGTTCCCGCTCACGCGCGCACCCTAGCAGCCCGGTCCGAAGCTCCAGGTCAGCTCGCGACGCCTCCTCTCGAGTGCCAGTTCGCGAAGCATCGCGTACGCTCACCGTACCGGAGACCAGCTCGCCTCGGCGAGTCCCAGTGACCCATTCCACGCAGGAGACGAGTTGAGCAGCTTTCAGCAGGTCGCTGACTTCCGAGCCGAGTGCGACTGTCTGGCGGAGGTCCTGGCGCCACTCTCGGACGACGACTTCGAGCGCGCCACCCTGTTCAAGGAGTGGACCCTTCACGACGTCGTCGCGCACCTCCACATCTTCAACTACGCCGCCGACGCCTCGATCCACGATCTTGCCGCCTTCGACGGCTTCAAGCAGTTCATGGCGGCGCGGCGCGGCCGGCTCAGCCTGCGCGAGCTGACCGACGAGTGGTTCGAGGGCAGGCGCAACCGCGCCGTCTACGACCTCTGGCGCGAGTACTACCCGCGGATGTGCGAACGGCTCGAGGGGGTCGATCCGAAGCAGCGTGCGGAGTGGTTCGGACCGTCGATGAGTGTGCGCAGCTCCATCACCGCGAGGCAGATGGAGACCTGGGCGCACGGCCAGGAGATCTTCGACGTGCTCGGACTCGACCGTGTCGAGACGGACAGGATCAAGAACATCGTCTTCCTGGGGCTCAACACCTTCGGCTGGACCTACGCGGTGCGCGGACTTAAGATCCCCGATGTCATTCCCTGCCTGCGTCTTGCCGCCCCGTCCGGCGAGACCTGGACCTGGAACGCGGAGGAAGCCGCCAACCGGATCACGGGCAACGCCGTCGACTTCGCCCAGGTCGTCACCCAGGTGCGCAACGTCGCCGACACGTCGCTGGAGGTCACAGGGCCCATCGCCACCGAGTGGATGGGCATGGCGCAGTGTTTCGCCGGCGCGCCCGAGACACCGCCGGCTCCGGGGGCACGGCATAGGGCCGGGAGGTAAGCGACGACGGCGTAAGGAAGCACCGGGCTGCCCGCGACCGGTCACGCCGGCCTGGAACTTCCCGACGGTCAGGTCCATCGGCAGTGGCGGCTGTGGCTGAGAGTTGGGTTTGGGCAGGCGCCCGCTCCTGTATCGTTGCCCACCGGTCCGCCAAGGCCTCACGCAAGACACGGCGTAGCGCTTGGCGGCGTCAGACGCCCTAGACCACGAGCAAGGCAGCCATGGCTTCGCTAGACCGTCTCACCGTTCGCGGGTTCAAGTCGATTCGGTCGCTCGAGGACTTCGAGCCACGGAACTTGAACGTGCTGGTCGGCGCCAACGGGGCGGGCAAGAGCAACCTGCTCAGTCTGTTCCGGATGTTGGAGCACCTCCTGACGGAACGGCTGCAGCTCTTCATCAAGCGGGAGGGTGGCGCCGAGGTTCTACTCTTCGGCGGCCGTAGGCGAACGCCCGAGGCCTCAGTAGCGCTTGGATTCGATGGCGGGCGCTACAAGTACGAGTTTTCGCTTTCACCTGTGGCAGGGGACGCCCTGGCCTTTGCGCGCGAGTACGTCTTCCCCATCAACGACGTGGAGTGGCTCAACGATCCACATCTCAGGTCTTTCCCGGCCGTTCAGGGCCCGCGAGAGTGGAGCGGGCACGACGAGGCGCGCTTGGCGAAGTGCCGTGCAGACGGCTTCGTCTCCCATGTGCGCTCCGAGATGCACGAGTGGCGCGTGTTCCACTTCCAGGACGTGAGTCGGGTTGCCCAGGTGCGGCTGGCCTCGGGCGTGCGGGACAACCGCCGGCTCAAACCGGACGCCGGCAACCTGGCCCCATTTCTCAGGGTCCTCAACGATCGCCACCCCGATCAGTACCGGCGGATAGTTGAGACGGTCAGGCTCGCGGCGCCCTTCTTCGGAGACTTCGTCCATCGCGAGGAGGTGGACGAGAAGATGGAACTGGAGTGGTTTCAGGCAAGTGAGCCGGACACGGTACTCGGTCCGCTTCAGTTCTCGGACGGCACACTGCGGTTCATCTGTCTCGCCACGCTGCTCCTTCAACCGTCCGCGCTACAGCCCAGCGTTCTCGTGATCGACGAGCCGGAGTTGGGCTTGCACCCCCATGCTCTCGTCCTGCTGGCCGAGATGCTGCAGCACGCCAGTCACAAGCGGCAGGTGATCGTGTCAACACAGTCGGCCGATTTGGTCAGCGAACTCGATCCGGCAGACGTCGTCGTTGTCGAACGGCACGACGGCGCTTCCACTTTCCGGAGACTCGACCCTGACTCGCTGAAAGACTGGCTTGAGGAGTACTCGCTTGGGGACCTCTTCAGGATGAATGTGGTGGGTGGCGCACCGTCGCGATGACAGACATCGTTGTCGTAGGAGAAGGGCCGACCGAACAGCTATTCACCGTTACGGTCCTAGCGCACGCCTTGGCCGAACAGGGCGTGTTCGTCCAGCCAAGACTGATCCCAACGTCTCGCAACGCGAAAGGAGGCGCACTGAAATTTGCTCGAGTGCTCCCCTTTCTTCGGAACACTCTGAGAGAACGGCAAGACACGTTCGTGACGACCCTCTTCGATCTCTATGGGCTCCCCTTGGACTTCCCTGGGCAAGCTGAGGCGGCTGAGTTCACGGATCCACTGCAACGAGCGAGCGCTCTCGAACAGAGGCTGCACGCGGCCGTGGTCGGCGAAGCCGGATGTCGGCCCGAACGGTTCCTGCCTCACATTCAGCCTTACGAGTTCGAGGCGCTACTGTTCTCGGATGTCGACCGATTCGCGGAGGCCGAACGACAGTGGACGCCGCAACTGAAGGATCTCAAGGTCGCACGACAGTCCGCCCCGAGTCCAGAACACATCAACGACGGCCCGACCACCCACCCGTCAGCACGCTTGACCGCCCTTCTACCCCGGTACAGCAAGACCCGCCATGGAGTCGCTATCGCGGGTCGCATCGGCCTTTGCCGCATGCGCGCCGAGTGCCGCCACTTTGGTGAGTGGCTGGACCGTCTGGAAGCTCTTGCACCTCGCCGGGTCACGGAGTGAGCCGCGAACCGGCAGCGGCCCACAGGGCGGTCGGCGCCAGCCGACTGCCGGCGAAGACCGACCGCTGCCATCTCTCGAGAACCCGTCCACGGGCTGAACGACGTCTCAGAAGAGGTTCGCCCGGGGCGTGTAGACCTCTTCGAGCCGCTGCCTGTCGTCGGCCGTGAGCTCGACCTCGAGCGCCGCCACCGCGTCTTCGAGATGGCTCATCTTCGTGACGCCGACGATCGGCGACGCGACGACGGGATTGGCCAGCACCCAGGCCAGGGCAACCTGGGCTCGCGAGACCCCCTTTTCCCGCGCCACCTCTGCCACGCGCTCGACGATCGGTCGATCCTTCGCCTCGTCAAAGCGCCTCGCGGTCATCGGATCGCTCTTCGACCGGTGCGTCGTCTCTTCCCAGTCGCGGGTCAGCAGACCTCAGGCCCAGCGGGCTCCACGGGATCGTCCCGATGCCCTGATCGGCACAGAGGGGCAGCATCTCGCGCTCTTCTTCGCGCTGGAGCAGGCTGTACTGGTTCTGCATGCTGATGAACTTCGAGAAACCGCGCATCTCGCTGGTGTAGAGCGCCTTGCTGAACTGCCACGCCCACATCGACGAGGCGCCGATGTAGCGGACCTTGCCCGAGGTCACCACGTCGTGGAGTGCTCCCAGAGTCTCTTCGATCGACGTCCGGTGATCCCAGCGGTGGATCTGGTAGAGGTCGATGTAGTCGGTGCCCAGACGGCGCAGGGACGCGTCGACCTCGGTCATGATCGCCTTGCGCGAGAGCCCGCGGCTGTTGCGTCCGCGGCGGACCGGGAAGTAGACCTTGGTCGCGATCACGACCTCGTCGCGGTTCGCCATGTCGCGTAGGGCCCTTCCCGTGATCTCCTCGCTCGAACCGAGCGAATAGGCATTCGCCGTGTCGAAGAAGTTGATCCCCAGGTCGAGCGCCCTCTCGATGATCGGACGGCTGCTGGCTTCGTCGAGGCTCCAGTCGTGAGCGCCGGCCGACTTCTCGCCGAAACTCATGCACCCGAGGCAGATCCGGGAGACCTCCAGACCGGAACTGCCCAACTTCGTGTACCTCATGCTGATCCCTCCCTGCAGCGGCTTTCGGACGGGTCTACCGTCGAACACGTAGAGGCGTACCGCCGCCGGTGTCCTTCGATGCGCATGATTCTCGGCTCCTGTGCCTAGCGACGAGTCGTTGACAGAACTGTAGCCAGTTGGCTACGATCTGGTGCTTGATCCAGGTCGTCCACTACGTTTCCGGGGACGGCAAAGACTACTTCGATACCTGGTTTCGACGACAATCGCATGAGGCCCGGGCCCGCGTCCAGACACGGATCGACCGAATGGAGTTCGGCAACTTCGGAGATCACAAGACAGTGGGTGGCGGAGTCTCGGAGCTTCGGATCGACAGCGGCCCCGGGTATCGGCTCTACTTTGGTCGCGACGGTGAGACGCTCGTGATTCTGTTGGGGGGCGGCGTGAAGAGGGGCCAAGCGGCTGACATCACAGCAGCGCGCTTGCGTTGGCAGGCGTACAAGAAGGAGAAGCGTAATGCCAGTGAAAGCTCACAAGGCGAGTGACTATCTCAAGGCGCCGGAGGACGCGGCCGCCTACCTGAATGCGGCGCTGGAGGAGATGGGCGATGATCCGCGCCTGCTCATGAAGGCGTTTCGCAATGTGGCCGAGGCGCGGGGTGGAGTATCCGCCGTGGCCCGCCAAGCCGAGCTGGACCGGGTGGCGCTCTCGCGTGCCTTGTCGGGCCGTAGAAACCCAAGACTCGACACGCTCACGAAAGTGACCGCGGCCTGCGGCTTGAAGCTCCGGTTCTCGGCCTAGGAGTACTCGCCGCGTGCACGCGGCGCTGCCGCGCAGGGAACTGGCCGTCACTAGGTGCGCCGGCGTCCCCGCCGGCATCCGGCGCACAGCGCCGGCCTAACTTCAGACGAGTCGCAGGCGCATACCGCAGATCGTCACCAGATCGTCGCCGGTGCGGCAGCCGGCCGCCTCGGCGTTGGCGACGACGCGTGCTCGGTCCGTCACATGAATGTCCAGACCGCCGAGACCTTCGGGACGACCGTCGCGCAGGGGCACGAAGCGAATCTCGGCATCGCGTAGAGCGATCGTGGGGCCGTCGGCGCCGCCCACCGGCTCGCCGAGCACCTCGCCCCAGCGGGCGGCCACCGCCCCCGGATCCGCGGTCTGGATCTCGGCCGCACAGATGCCGTCGACGATCTCCGTGTGCTTCGCCCGTTGCCAGTCCGTTCCCGCCGGCCACCAGGCGCCGTCCGAGCGCTCCTCGTCGACGTTCCAGCGCAGTTCCGGGATGGCGCCAGGTACGTCCCTCGGGTGAAGCTGCATGCCCTTGCCGTGCTCGCTCCGGCCGGGTTCCGACACCAGGCGAATGCCGAGATCCGCGACCCGCCGCTCGTACCCGGCATAGCTGTCGCGGGGGACCTGCATGATCACCATGTAGCCCCCGTCGCCGCCGCGACGCTTGAGGTAGCGGCCGCCGGGCGTGTCGTGCTCGCCGGGCTGAGGCGAGACCGTCTCGAGGAACTGGTCGCCGAAGGGGATGAGGAAGTTGTGCAGACCGTACTTCCCCACCCCGGGGTCGCGGTAGCAGACCTCGACGCCGAACACGGTTTCGAGCTGCCGCTGGATGCGATCCAGGTCGTGGGCCACCAGGCAAATCTGGCGCATGCGGATTTCAGACATGGCGTGACTCCCGAGGGTGCTGGTTGAGCGCACTCTACGGCAACGCGAACACGAACAGATTGCTCCCACGGCTCGGGCGGAGTTCGGGGGTCATGCGCGCGTTGGTCAGCCGGCCCGGACCGGTGTTGACGGCCACGTACTGGCGGCCGGAGTGGGAGTACGTGATCGGGAAGCCCATCACCGGCGCGCCCAGGTTGATCTCCCACAGCACATCGCCGGTCTCCTGGTCCAGGGCCCGGAAACGGCCGCCCTGGTCGCCCCCGAACAGCAAAGCCCCGCCGGTAGCAAGCAGCGAGAAGGTGGCGGCCCGCGTTTCGTAGACCCACTGCGTCTCACCGGTCTCCACCGAGATCGCCCGCACCGTGCCGAGCTGATCAGTGCCCGGCGCCAGCCGGTGGTTGGCGCCCAGGGCGTAGTGCGCGACGGTCTGGTCCAGGGCCTTGACTTTCTCGCTCTTGAAATCGGTCGTCACGAGCATCTCGGCGCACGCCTGTCGCAGCGGGAAGTACATGGTGCGCGTGAGTGGGCTGTAGGCCCCTGCTTCCCAGTCCTTGCCGCCCGCCCACGAGGGGCAGATGAACATCACCTGCTCGAGTTCGCGGAAGATCACCTCTTCGTTCAGGCTGACCTCACCGGTCGCGCCGTCGATGCCTGTGATCACGTTCTGCGGCACCGTCGGCGTCGCCCAGAGAAACTCACCGGTGGCACGGTCGAGGGTGTAGACCAGGCCGGTCTTGCCGGGGATACCGGTGACGACCTTGCGCACCTCGCCCGTCTTGAGCCGCGGGTTGATCCACTGGACCGTTTCCGGCGCCGGCGCGACCACCGTGTCGACCAGGATGCGCTCGAACACATGATCGAGGTCCCAGGAGTCGTTCAGATGCTGGTAGTACCAGCGGATCTCGCCGGTCGAGACGTCAAGAGCCAGGGTCGAGTTGTGGTACAGGTGCGTGAGATCGGCGCCGCCGAGCATGAACTTCGGCGCCGGCGCCGTGACGCCGGTGCCGATGTAGACGAGTTCCAGGTCCGGGTCGTAGCTCGGTGGCATCCAGGTCCCGACGTGCCGGCGGTCTTCGTAGGGCACCGCGCCCCAAGTCTCGTCTCCCGGCTCGCCGGGCGCCGGCAACGTGCGGCGTCGCCAGAGTTCCCGACCGGTCTGGGCGTCATGGGCGAGGATGACGCACGCGTCGGGGCCCCCGAGGGGCCTGCAGCTCCGCCCCGAGATGAGCTTGCCGTCGGCGACGATCGGCCCAGCGCTGTGATGGGCCGGGTTGGCCTTGTAGTCGAGGATCCGGGTTTCCCAGGCGAGTTCGCCGGTCACAGCATTGAGGGCATAGGCGTAGAGGTCGGCGCTGGCGCCGAGGATGTACTCGCCCCAGATGGCGATGTTGCGCGTCTTGCGAGCGAGTGGGCCGACGTAACCCCAGACGCCCTCCGGCAGATCGCGCCGGTACTCCCAGATCAGATCCCCGGTCTCGGCGGACAGCGCCTGGACGATGTCCTGCGCATTGGCCAGGTACAGGACGCCGTCGTACGCCAGCGGCGTGGTCTCGGCGCTTCCTGAGGCCATGGATCGAGTCCACTCCATCCGGATCCGCGCGACGTTCTCCCTCGTGATCTGGTCGAGCGGGCTGTAGCCCCAGGCGTCGAGGGTGCGGCGGAAGCTGAGCCAATCTTCCGGCTCGGGGTTCTGCAGCATGGCGTCGGTGACCGGGACGAAGTCGCCGGACGAAGACTCCTGTGCTCCCTGTGCCCCAGCGGTCGCGCCCGTCATGGGCGGCCACGCGACCGCAAGGGCGGTCGACAGCGCGAGGAACGTGACACTGCGCCTGTTCATCTGTCGCTCAGAGTCATGTTGGTCGCCTCCTTTGAGCCGGTCTCGCCACTCCAGAGCCGAAGTAGAACACATCTGCATGCTACCGTGTTCGCCATGAGCAAGACGGTCACCCTGAGGCTTGACGAGGCGACTTACGAGGAGTTCAAGGAAGCCGCACGCGCGGAGAACAGGCCTCTGTCGAATCTCATCCAGACAGCGGCGCTCGCCAAGGTACGCGAGCAGCAGTTCGTGGACGACGCGGAGATGGCCGAGATTCTGGAGGACGAGTCGTTGCTGAACCGGCTGAAAGCGGGCTCGCACGACGCGGCGCGGCGCAAAGGCGCGCTTGTTGACTGACTATCGGCTGTTTGAGACCGAGCAGTTCGATCGGGACCTACGCCGGCTCGCCCGCGCCGGCCATCGAGCCGTCGTCGACAAGCTGACAAGGGTCGTGTACCCGCAGTTGCGCCAGCACCCCCACATCGGCCCGCACATTCGGCGCCTCAAAGGCTATGAGCCGCCGACCTGGCGCTACCGCATCGGGGCCTGGCGCTTCTTCTACGAGATCGATGAAGACGATCGGCTCGTCTTCCTTCTCACCGCCGCCCACCGCGGCGCCGCGTATCGATAGCGTCCCATACTGGCGGAAGATTCATACGATGCCGCACTCCGGATCGGCTGCCGGGAAGCACACCACGAGGAGACCAGGCTCATGCCACAAGGATTCACCGACCGCGAAGTAGCAGACCAGTCGGGCCGCACGTTCATCGTCACCGGTGCGAACACCGGCATCGGCTTCGAGACGGCGAAGTTGCTGGCGAAGCGCGGTGGGCGGGTGTTGCTGGGATGCCGATCCGAGCAGCGCGCAACGGACGCCATCGCGAAGATCCGCGCCGAATCGCCTGAGGCGGACGTCGAGTTCCTGCCGCTCGATCAGGCGGACCTTGCGAGCGTTCGCGCCGCGGCCGAGCAGGCTTCCGCCGAGCCGCGCCTCGACGTGCTCGTCAACAACGCGGGCATCATGATGCCGCCCCGCGCTCTGACCGTGGACGGCTTCGAGTCACAGTTCGCCGTCAATCACCTCGGCCCGTTCGCGCTCACCGGGCACCTCCTGCCCAAGCTCGAGGAAACCGAGGGCAGCCGCGTCGTCATCACCAGCAGCCTCGCGCATCGGGGCGGTCGCATCCACTGGGACGACATCGACGGCGCGAAGCTCTACGGCCGCCAGGCTCGCTACCAGCAGAGCAAGCTGGCGAACCTGCTGCACATGGTCGAGCTCGACCGGCGGCTCAAGGCCCGCGGTTCCCGGACGATCGCGGTCGCCTGCCATCCAGGCTTGGCCCAGACCGAGATCGGCCGCCACTTCCCCTTGTTCCAGTTCGCGGCGCCCCTGGTCCGCACCTTCTTCAATACCCAGGCGATGGGGGCATGGCCGACGCTCATGGCCGCGACGGCGGCCGGCGTCGCTGGCGGTGACTACTACGGGCCGAGGAACTGGGGAGAGCTGAGCGGTCCCGCCGCCAAGGCCTGGGCGACACCGACCAGCCGCGACCCGAAACTCGGCAAGCGGCTCTGGGAGCTGTCGGTGGAGATGACCGGGGTGGACCCGGGGATCTGAGCGGATGCGGGCGGAGCCCCGCAAGTTGCTAGGGCAACTCCCGGAGCAGCCGCTCCCTCACTTCGCGCTTCAGGATCTTGCCGACCGCGTTCTTCGGCAGCTCCGCCTGGACAACGAAGCGGCTCGGGATCTTGAAGCGGGTCACGAAGCCCGCCGTGTGGGCGCGGAGCTCCTCGTCGCTGGCGGCAGCGCCGGGTTTGAACGCCACCGCCGCCCAGATGTCGTCGCCCCAGGTCTTGTGGGGCACCGCGACCACCGCAACCTCGGAGATCGCCGGATGCTCGTAGACCGCCTCCTCGATCTCGCGCGGTGAGATGTTCTCGCCGCCCTTGATGATCAGGTCCTTCTTGCGATCGGTGATGCGCAGGAAGCCATCCGCGTCCATGGTTCCGATGTCGCCGGAGTGCAGCCAGCCGTCGCGGACCGCTTCGGCGGTGGCCTCCGGCTTGCCCCAGTAGCCCTTCATCACGTTGCGGCCGCGGATGCACACTTCCCCCGCTGTTCCGGCCGGCAGGCAGTTGTGATCGTCGTCCAGGACGGCGACCTCGACACCGTCGACCGCCCGGCCGCAAGCGCCCGTCCGGTAGTCGTCGGTGTCCGAGTAGGCGGTCGCGACCGCGGTGGACTCGGTCAACCCGTAGCCGTCGCGCACCGTGCAGGCGAACTCGCGCTCGAAATCGACCCGAACCTCGTTGGCGAGCGCCGCCCCGCCCGACCAGATCCAGTTGACGGAACTCGTGTCGTAGCGCTCGCGCTCCGGAAAGTGGAGCATGTAGGTGAGCATCGTCGGCACCATGCCCAGCCGCTCGATCCGGTAGCGCTCGATGTTCTCGAACACCTGGCGGGTGTCCCAGCGCACCATCAGCGTGGCCTTGAAGCCCTTGACGAAGCCGACGCACATCATCAGGACGCCGAAGGAGTGGGCCATCGGCATCACGTGCAGGATCGGCATTCCCTCCGGCATCTCGGCCATGCCGGCGATCTGCTGCGATGACCACAGGATGTTGTCGTGGGTGAGCATGACCCCCTTGGGCCGCCCGGTCGTCCCCGAGGTGTAGAGCAGGAGGGCCAGATCGTCGCCCGCCCGGTCGACCAGGATGTCGAGGGGCGCCGCCGCTTCGAGTTCGGCCGCAATGTCGCACGCCTCACCCCTCTCGACCGGTCCCAGGCTGAGGAGCGCCTCGCAGGTCGAGCCGTCGCCCCTGGCCGCGTCGACCACCGGAACGAGGACGGGCGCCACGAGCGCGACCTTCGCCCCCGAGTCTTCGAGCAGATAGCCGACCTCACGCTCCCCGAGTTGGGGCATGACCGGCAGGATGACGGCGCCCAGCTTCCACACCGCCTGGAAGGCGCAGAAGATCTCGGGGCAGTTCGGCATCATGACGACCACCCGGTCGCCTGTCCCGACGCCGCGCGAGCGCAACACAGCGGCCAGCTTGCGTGCCAACAGTTCCTGCTCCTCGTTGGTTCTGGTCTCGCCCCTGAAGCGCACCGCGTCATAGACGCCGAAACGGGCGAGACTGTCGACGGCGAGCTGTGCTGCGTTCATTCCAGGCGCCCCTTCTCGTCCAATCAATGCGTAGACTAGAGAGCCTACGTTCAGATGACTTCGACTACGAGCCAGAGCGGCAGAACGACCGGAGGCCGGCGGGAACCCGGGTGGCGCGGAACCGCGCCACCCGCGAACCAGTCCGTGCGACCGTCATCGGTCGTACGGATGGCACGCCGGCGCACCCAGTTTCTGCCGCGCGCGCTTCCAGGAGGTCCGACCATGCGCCGAGTTTCACTGATCAGCACACTCCCGATGCTCGCCCTCCTCCTGGGCGCCGCGGCGAGTCCCGGGCAGGAGTCCAGCCTTACGAACCACGCCCTCGCTAGCGAGCTCGTGCCCGGCGAGCCGCGGTTCGACCTGCTGCTGCCGCCGGCCTATGACCCGGAACGCGCCGAGCCCTACCCGCTCCTGCTCTGGCTTCACGGCGGCTCCAGCGGCGAGGGCAACCTGGAGCGTCGTCTTCGCGCCCATCTCGAACGCGCTTGGGACGAGGGAACGATCGAGCACATCGTGGTCGTCACTCCGATCACAGGCGGCTCCTACTACATCGACTGGAAGGGCGGTGGGAAGAGCTGGGAGACCTTCATACTCCAGGAGCTGCTGCCCCACGTCCGAGGTCACTACAACGTGGCGCAGGACCGGGCCGGCACCGTGCTCGGCGGCGGCTCCGCGGGGGGCCAGGGCACGCTCCGGATCGGCCTCCGCAACCCCGAGACGTTCGCGGCCGCGGCGGCCCTCGAACCGGGATTCCCACCGGTGGCCTCCTTCGCCGACCTCGACATCACGCCCTACGGTCCCGGCGCGATGCGGTTCCTCCACGAGCGCTTCGGCAACCCCGTCGACATCGAGTACTGGCGGGCCCGCCATCCGCCGACGATCGTCATCGACAGCGCCGACCGGCTCCGCGCCTCCGGACTGCAGCTCCTGGTCGAGGCCGGCGACGAGGATGCCAACCTGACGTTCCTCAGCGCCGAGCTGGTTCATCGCCTGCTCTTCGACGCGGCCATCCCGCACGAGTACCACCTGGTCCGGGGCGCCGCCCACACCGGACGCTCGGTCCCACGGCGGATAGAGAACATGCTCGGCTTCTTCCAGCGCGCGCTGCGTCCCGAAGGGCCCGACCCGCAGGCCGAGAACCACCTGGCCAGGGCCAAGCAGAGCGGCCGCTACGCGCCGAGAGTGCCCAACCAGCTCGACTTCGAGACGGTCGACTTCGGCAGCCCGCCGCCTTGAGGATCGACCGGCTCGAGCTGTACCACGTCGCGTCGCCCCTGCCGGCGCCTCTGCACGTTGCCGCGCAGCCCGGCGTCGGACAGACGCACAACGAGCTGACCTTCGTCCGCATGACGACCGACGAAGGTGTCGTCGGCGAGTCGGCGGGAATGACCGTGAGCCGGTTTCACGCCGGCCTCGGCGACGCTCTGGGCCATTTCATCCTCGGGCGCGACCCGCTCGACATCGAGGGCTTCGGCAGCGTGCTCGACGCCGGAGAGGCGCTCGGCATCCGCCTGGCCTGGCTCGAACCGGCGCTGTGGGACATCGCCGGCAAGGTAAAGAACGAACCGGTCTACCGGCTGCTGGGCGGAACCCGGACCCGGATCAAGGCCTACGCATCGACTTCCGAACTCCGCCCTCCGGACGAGCGCGCCGAGAATCTGCTCCGACTGAAGGAGACGGGCTTCCAGGGCGTCAAGCTTCGCGCCCACCACCACGACTGGCACGACGACGTGGCCGTGATCGAGAGAGCGCGGGACGCGGTCGGCGCCGACCTCAAGCTCATGGTCGACGCGAACCAGGGTTTCCACTTCTCCCTCCGGCCGGGAGCACCGCCGAAGTGGGACACCGACACAGCCGCCGCCTTCGCCCAGGCCATCGAGCCCTGCGCCATGACCTGGCTGGAGGAACCGCTCGACCGCAACGACTATGCAGCACTGGCCGAACTCCGTCAGCGGACCTCGATCCCACTCGCCGGCGGCGAACTGAACTGGCGATTCAACGAGTACGGACTCCTGGTCGAGAAGCAGTGCCTCGACATCCTCCAGGCCGACGCCATGTTCTTCGGCGGCATCGCGGGCTGCCGCAAGGTGGCGGCTCTCGCCGAGACCCACGGCCTCGCATTCGCCGCCCACACCTGGAACAACGGCTTCGCCCTGCTCGCGAATCTCCACCTGATGGCCGCCAGCCCCAACTGCGAGTGGTGCGAGTTCCCCTACGAGCCGCCGGGCTGGACGCTCGAGGGCCGCGACGCCCTCCTCGCCGAGCCCACCAGCGTCGACAGCGACGGCTACGTCCACCTGCCGCAGCGCCCAGGCCTCGGCATCGTGATCGACGACGAGAAGCTGAAGAGCTTCGGTGAACGCTTCTACGACGGGCGGGCGTGAACCGCGGCGCGGCGACGGACCTTCAGTCGCCAGACGGCAGCGGCAGGTGCCGGCTCTCGGACTCGCGAGCCGGGAAGAAGGCGCGCTGGGGTTCGGCGGTGCGGACCTGTTCGAGCCAGAAGACGCCGTCGTAGCGGCCGCTGTTGCCGCGGGTCGCGACCAGATCGCTGTCTCCGTCCTGGTCCATGTCGAGGACGACGAACTCGTCGAACATGCCGCGCACGCGGCGGGAGACGTCGTGCCGGGTCCACTCGCCGGTCGGATCGCCGGGATTGGCGAACCAGCCCAGGCGGCCGGCGACGCTGGCGGCGGTCTTGTCCTCGCCGTCGCGGTCGCGCGGCCGCGAGCTGTAGCCGCCGCTCCAGAGATCGAGGTCGCCGTCGTCGTCGAACAGCGCGAGACCGGTCGGATTGTCGGGCGCCGTGTCTCCGATCGGATGGATCGTCCACGGTTCCATGACCGGGTCCGGCGGCTGCTCGAGCCAGACGTTGAGGACCGGCGTCTCCTGGAGGATCAAGTCGAGCCGGCCGTCGTGGTTCAGGTCGGTGAACTCGACGTTCATGCCGGTGAGGCGCCGCGGCCCCGGCTGCCACGGCACGGTTCTGCCGACGATCTCGATCGGATGCTCCTCGAACGCCAGCTCTCCCGATCCGGCTTCGAGCAGGTTCTCCAGCCAGAAGATCCTCGCTTCCGAGCGGCTGCCCGCGAGGATGTCCAGATCGCCGTCACCGTCCAGGTCGACCGGCCTCGAGTTCATCGGCACGGTGACTGTCGCCAGCACGGTCTCGGTCCAGCTCGAATCGACCAGGGGATCGCCGTCGATCCTGAACAGGGACACTTCCTCGAGGGGGAAGGTGTCTGGCACCGGCTCGCCCTCCGGCTGTTGCGCTCCCTTGTTCGGCGCGATGGCCTCGAGCTGACCGTCCTGGTCGAGATCCGCCAGAAAGACCCGGATCCAGGAGCCCCTTCCCGCCGTCACCGACGGGATCAGCCGCGGCCAACGGCCGTCCCGAACTCCCGTTCCCGGGTTCTGGAAGTAGGTCAGGTGGTCGAGCTCGCACGCCACCAGCACGTCGAGCAGACCGTCGTTGTTGACGTCGCCGATCGCGATGTCCTCGGCCGCGGCCGCCTCCTTGCCCCCGGCCAGGGTGACGCTGGCCCAGCGGTCGGGATCGTCGCTCCCGAAGTGGAGCCGGACGTGGTCGCTGTCCTCGTGAACGGAGACGATGTCCAGGTGTCCATCGCCGTCGAGGTCGGCCATTTTCAGGCCGTCGGCGCCGCGCAGCGGGACGCCGCCGGAGAGTTCCTCGTCGTCGATGCGGTGCTCACGCCACGAGATGAACTCGCCGCCCGCGGTTTGTGCAGAAGAGGGTGTCTCGGCCACCGTGAGCGGCCCGCCGGAAGCCGCCGGGTCGACGGCGTCCGTACCGGCGGGAGCGCAGCCGGCCAGGAGCGCGAGCGACCCCAGCAGGGCGCCGAGCGCCAGAGGCCAGCCGCCGAGTCTGGAAGTCAGCGCTCGCTCAGGCTGGCCCGACGCGCTGGATCCGTCCGTCGATCTCGGGATGCTCATGCCAGTCCCCCCACTCCACGTGGCAGCAACCGTTGCTGTTGAGTTCTCCGACATTCTCCCACTCCGGCGCCGGGCCGGAGTTCCCACTCCCCCGCTCGAACAAGCGCAGCCGGCAGCTCGCCAGATCGCTGTGCAGGCAGAAGCAGCTCGACCCGTCCGGGTCGGTGTACGGCGCCTCGAGGATCAGCTCCAGAGGACAGGTCACTTCCAGCTCGATTCGCTCACGCTCGGACTCGGCGGAGAAACGCCACCGGCCCGGAGTCGAATCGCTGGTTGCAGCGGAACCGTCCAGCGGCGAGATCAACCGCACTTCGCGGCCATGGATGCGGGCGATCATCATGTGGACGGGAGGCGGTCCGTCCGCGGACGCCGGGATGCAGGAAACCTCCAGGTAGCCGGCCGGATCGTCGGCGAATCGGTTGCAGTGGGCCCAGAGCCAGTGCGGCGGGTGCTTCCGGCCCCAGCTGTGGCTCTGCTCGCCCGGCGCGCCCTCGATCAGGAGCCGGCGGTCCCCGATCTCGATCGTCCCGGCTAACTGGGTCGCCGGGTACGTGTAGAGCATCGCTGCGGGCACGTCGCCCGAGCTGTAGAGCTCTTCGGGAAAGGGCAGGATGAGTTCGGACTCTGGAGACCACTCCAGATCCCATCGGACTCGCCGGTCGCCCGAACCGATCGCTCCCCGCGACAGCCCGTTGCGTAGTTCCGCAGCGTCGAAGCGACCTCCGTCGACCGGACCGCCGCCGAAGCCGAGACGAAAGGGGGCGGTCCGGGACTGGAGCGTCGCGAGGGGACGGTGCTCGAACACGCCGAAAGTGCGCGTGGGCTTCCTGCGGTCGAAGAAGCTGAACCAGATCTCCAAACCGGGGCTGCGCTCCGCCTGCTCGGGCGCCTGGACCACGTACCGGATCCAGCAGCCCGTCTCGCTCGCCAAGTCGTTGAGCGTCAGGTAGTAGACCTCGTAGTAGCCGCGGACGGCGGCAGTCCAGCGGAGAGCGTTGGCCTGGTCGAGGTTCATGCGCGATTCCAAGTTTAGTTTGCCGGCCGAGGCGGTGGCCGCCCCAGGTTCGGACAGAATGTACCGGCCATGACGAGAGCCCAGATCGCCGGGGGCGCCGCCGCCCTCGTCCTCCTCTCCCTCGCTCTCGCCCTCACCTTCGGCCGCCTGCTGTCCAGGCAGAACGGCGAGCCGGATGCGGCGATCTCGCCCGCGATCAGCCAACTGACCGAGGCGGAGGCGTCCGAGGTCCACCAAGGCTTCATCAACGGCCGCATCACAACCCATGACGCCGCCACGTACGAAGGGCGGCTGCGCTGGGGGGGCGACGAGGAGGCATTCTGGGGCGACTACTTCAACGGCTTCAAGAAAGAGAACCCCTGGGTCGCCGACGCGCCTCCCGAGCGGCTGAAGCAAAGCCGCCCGATCAAGATCTTCGGCGTCGAGGTCGCCCAGCGGGAGCGTCCGATTCCTCTCGGTCGGCCATTCATGGCGCGCTTCGGCGACATTAAGCGCATCGAGCCACGCGGCCGCGACATCCTGGCGACGCTCAAGAGCGGGACCGAGTATGTCCTCGACCGCTTCGCTTCCGACGACCTCGCCGACGGCGTGCGGGTGTGGGACGGCAGGCACGGCGTCGTGGACCTCGGCGAACGCCTCATACGCGCCATCGAGTTTCTCCCCACCGCCGGGCTGACAGCCGCCCCCGACCGGCTGCACGGTACGGTGCGCACGCCCCAGGGCGACTTCACCGGCTTCCTCCAGTGGGACCGGGAGAAGGGCGTCGGCGCCGATGAGCTCAAGGGCCGCAGTGCCGGCGGTGAACTCAGCCTGCGGTTCGACGCCATCCGCTCCATCGCGCCCGACTCGCGCGACAGCTCCCTGGTCACGTTGCTCGACGGCCGCGACTTCGTGCTCTCCGGTACCCGCGAGGTCGGCCACGGCAATCGCGGGATCTACGTCGACGACCGGCGCTACGGCCGGGTGCTGGTCTCGTGGAACGCCTTCGAGCACCTCGACTTCAGCCCCGGCGGCAGCGGCCCTGCCTACGACGAGTTCCCGCCGGGGCAGCCGCTTGTGGGCACCGTCACCACCCGCTCCGGCCGTCGCCTCGCCGGCCGCCTGGTCTACGACCTCGACGAGAGCGAAACGACCGAGACGCTCGACGCCCCGGCCGGGGGCGTCCACTACACGATTCCCTTTGGCTTGATCGCCTCGATCGTGTCGCCAGGCCGGGAAGACTGCGCGGCACGGCGCGCCAGGGTGACGCTCCACAGCGGCGAGAACCTGAAGCTCGAGTGCGCCGGTGACCTCGGCGAGGGGAATGCCGGCATGCTGATCTACGTCGACGGCCGTGAGCGCCCCGAGTACGTGCCGTGGACCGAGGTCGAGCGGGTCGACGTTGACCGTCCGCCGGCGGTGTTCCCGCCGCCTGGCGAGCGCTAAAGAAGCAGTTCCTTGAATGCCAGAGCGACTGCCGCCACGCCTAGGACGGAAAGACCCGATGCCAGGCCCTCACCTCGGTAGAGCAGGAACGCGGCCACAGAAACTCCAGACAGCGCTACGAGCGCAAGCGCGACCGTCAGAATCATCTTTCGCATGCGGCGCTGCCGACCCTCTTCCTCCGCCATGCCCATGATTCGATTCGCCGAACCGGGAAGCACCCGTTCGTATCCGCCGTAGAGCTCTGGATGCGGGAGGGGTCCAGATGTGAACTCGCTGACCTCAACCTGCTGAGACGCGACCGCTATACCACCATCGTCACGCTGATGTCGCCGTTTCTGGAGCGACCCCGGCTTCTTCCTGGGCATCCTTCTCCTCCGCGAAGCGTTCCAGCGACTTGCGGATGTCCCGTCCGACTACCACCCAATCGCCCTGAAGTGCACGCCCATCCTGTCGCCACCAATCGTCCGGCTGTGCCGGTCGTATCGGCCTCCGCTTGGCCGCGGTGCCTCGCATAGTCCGCCTACTCGACGATTTGCTCATGTCGGTGTGTCTCTGTAGTGGAAGTTGCTGGATCGTTGCGGCTGGCTAGCGTTAGCGTAGCGAACCGCTGACTCTATCGGACAAACTTCGGCCTATGGCTTCTTCGGATTCCGAGGTCGAGCGTCGGCGCACCCAGTCAGAAGATGAGCTGGATTCCGTCGCCGTCGACGACGGCGGCGGTGCCGCGATTGCTCCACCACATCGGCTCGGCGAGTTCGCTCTCCCAGGCGTCGAGCGCGCGCTGGAGTTCTTCGAGGACTTCGGCCTCCTGATCGGCGACGGTGTTCAGCTCGCCGAGATCGCTCCCCAGGTCGTGCAGCCGCAGGACCCGGCCGAGGGGCGAATCGCGGGGCGCCTCGAAATCGCGGAGCAGATCGCCGGTGCGCGTGATCTGCGCGAGCCGCTCCTCCGAGGCGCGGTTGACCTGCCACAGCTTCCAGTCGCCCCGGCGGACGGCGCGGTTCGGGCCCGCGCGCCAGAACAGCGCCTCGTGCGGCACCCCCGTCTGCTCGCCGCGGAGATAGGGCAGAAGATCGACCCCGTCGAGCGGCTTCTCCGGCAACGGCGCGCCGGCGGCGGCCGCCAGCGTGGGCAGCAGATCGAGCGAGGAAACCGCCGGCCGGTAGACCTGCCCCGGCTCCAGCCCGCCCGGCCAGCTCACGAAGAACGGCACCCGGATGCCGCCCTCGAAGAACCAGCGCTTGCCGCCGCGGAGCGGACCGTTGGTGCAGGCACCGTCGACGTAGAGGGCGCAGCCGTTGTCGGAGAGAAAGACGATCAGCGTGTCCTCCTCCAGGCCGTGTTCGCGCAGCCGGGCTGTGACCGCGCCGACGCTGTCGTCGAGAGCCGCGACCATCGCCGCGAAGATGCGGGTCTTCTGGTCCTCGATGTGGCGGTAGCGGTCGAGGTACTTCGCCGTCGCCTGGAGAGGAACGTGGGGCGTGTAGTGCGCCAGGTAGAGGAAGAACGGCCGGTCGCGCTGCCGGTCGATGAAGTCGAGGGCCTCCCGGGTCAAGGCGTCCGTCAGGTAGTCGTTTTCCTCGACGGGCTCACGCCCGCGGAAGATCGGCCGCCGCCGCACTTCGGGCATCGGCTGCGGACTCCAGTTCTCCACCCCCTCGGCGGAGGGTTCGATGTAGATCGAGCCGCTCTGCATGCCGAAGAACTCGTCGAAGCCGCGGTCGAGCGGGTGTTTGCCGTCGCCCCAGCCGAGCTGCCACTTGCCCACGGCGCCGGTCGCGTAGCCGGCGGCCCGCATCACTTCGGCCAGCGTCGTCTCGTCGAGGCTCAGTCCGTAGTCCTGGCCCGACGGGTTGAACTCGTAGCCGTGACGCTGCGGGTAGCGGCCGGTCATCAGGCCGGCCCGGGACGGGCTGCAGACCGCGGCGGTCACGTAGCCGGCCGTAAAGCGCACGCCGGCGGCGGCGAGCGCGTCGATGTGCGGGGTCTCGATGATGTCGCTGCCGTAGAGCCCGAGATCGCCGTAGCCGAGATCGTCGGCGAGGATGAACACGACGTTGGGCGGCCGCTGCGCCTCGCCGTCCACCGCTTCGCCGGCCGGATCCTGGCCGCAGCCAAGCACGGCGCCCAACGCCACCGCCACGAAGAGAGATCGTCTGATCATGAGAGCTCCTCAGGCAACCCGGTACTCCTCCGGATCGATCCGCGACACCGCTTCGAGCACCGCCCGGTTGCCCGGCAGGAGCTTGTGACGCCACACCGGCAGGTAGTCCTCCATGCCGGCGAGCAATTCGTCGATCGTGAAGTGACCGGCGATCCGGTTGTAGAGGCCCAGCATGCCCATGTTCGCCAGGCCCGGGGCGCCGCCGTCGCGCGCCAACTGGAACACCGGCACGCCGTAGGAGCGGACGCCTTCCAGTGCCGGCGGGTTCCTGACCCTCGAACTGTCCCACAGGATGAGCCCGCCGGGCTCGACGCCCGGGCCGTAGGACAGGTAGCCGGCGTGATCGAACGCCAGCACCGCGGTGTACGACTCGATCACCGGGTTGTCGATCGGCTCGTCGCTCGACAGGACGACCGTGCCCTCCACCAGGCCGCCGCGGGTCTCCGGGTTGTAGTCGGAGGTGTAGGCCATGTGCCAGCCCTTGGCGGCGGCCGCGTAGCCGAGCGTCTTGAGACAGGTCAGCAGACCGGCGCCGCCGGTTCCGGCGCCGCCGACGCGCTCGACCACGGCCCCTCCTGCGTTCCATCCGTGCGCCGTCATCGCACGCGGATCGGCGGGTAGCCCTCAGGCACCGTCGCCTCGCCCATCTCGAAGTACTTCATGATCTTGTCTTCGATGAACTGGTTCGAGCTCTCCGGCGTGAAGGTCACGCCGCCGCCCTTCCAGTTCACGTTGCAGTTGCCGAGGCAGTCGATGACCTTCATCCCCTTGATGCCGGCGAGGTGAATTTCGAAGGCCCGCCGGATCATCCGGCTCGCCTCCCCGTAGCGGACACCCGAGGTCAGAGCGCAACGCCCCGCATAGACCACGCCGGGAAAGTGCGCCAGGGTCTTGATGATGTCCATGGGATAGCCCATGACCTCCTCGTCGCGGCCGCCCTGGAAGGTGGTCGTCGGCACGTCCTTGGTGGTGGTCGGGCCCATCTGGCCGCCGGTCATGCCGTAGGCGTTGTTGTTGTAGATGACGACGATGAAGTTCTCGCGCCGGTTGCAGGCGTGCATCAGGCCCGCCAGCCCGATGCCGCAGGAGTCGCCGTCGCCGGAGTACTGGACGACGACGCGGTCGGGGACCATGCGCGAGACGCCGGTGGCGGTGTCGCTGGCGCGGCCGTGCGGCGAGAGCACCGTGTTCACCTCCATCTGCGCCGCGATCGCCGAGCCGCAGCCGACGCCCAGGGCCAGGATCGTCCTCTCGGCCAGATCGAGCTCGGTCACCAGATCGCACAGGATCTGGCTGACCGACCCGTGCCCGCACCCCGGACACCAGGACGACGGCAGCCCGGTATGGACATCGAGTTGGGGCGAGATCTTGCGCGCGGCAGCGCCCTCGGGCGGCGTGTAGCGCTTCGTCGACCGTGCGGCTGGTTCAGTCACTTTCCAATCTCCGGGATCACCGAGTTCTTGCGGATGCCAAGCAGGTTGTCGAGCATCCCCTGGGCGCTGTCGCGCCCGCGTTTGGCGGCGAGTTGGTCGAGCATCTGCCTTCTCGCCGGGGGATGGGTGTCGGCGAGGTGGAAGGCGGTGGGATGGATGTCGAAGAAGTCCCGCGGCTCGACCGGCTGCCCGGCTGCCATCTGCCGGATGGCTTCGAGCACGGCCCCGGCCGGGATCGCCAGGGCCGGCTGTCCCAAGAACTGGACAGGGCACCGGCCGGCGACCGCCAGGCGCACGTCGGTGAGGACCTGGCCGAAGTTGATCTCGACCATCAGCATCTCCCGGGCGCTGGCGGCGAGGTCGCCGAGCGGCGCCTCCGGGAACGGGAAGAGGGTGATCGGCCGGAAGAGCCCGACCTTGATCCCTTCCTCGCGCGCCCGCTTGACCGCCTCTCTCGCGATCCTCGCCATGATGCCGTAGGCGACCACGACGAACTCGGCGTCGTCGCACCGGAAGGTGTCCCAGCGGGTCTCCTCCGCGCGCATTCGCTCGAGCTTGTTCTGGATCTCGTAGCAGACCATCGTGTCGAGTTCGGGCGTTCGGGCGGCGCCGACCACCCGGCGCTTCTCCCGCAGCGAACGGTCGAGCGCCCAGGTCTTGTCCGGCAGGTCGCGCTCCGGCACCTCGAACGGCTGCAGCGTCTCGATCATGTTCGCCATCTTGCCGTCGATGCAGACCACCGCCGGGATGCTGTAGAGATCGGCGACGTCGAACGCCTCGGCGGTGAGCTGGACGGTCTCGGTGATCGTCGACGGCGCGTAGAGCGGCAACTGGTAGTCGCCGTTGCCGAGCCCCCGGAGCATGCGGATGTCCGACTGCGCCGGATAGAGACCGCCCGAGACGCCGACGTGGGCGCGGGTGAGCGCCCCCAGCACCATCGGCGTCTCGGCGCCGGCGGCGTTGGTCAGGCCGTCGATCATGAGCGTCAGCCCGGGGCCGACCGACGCGGTCATCGCCCGCTTGCCGCAGGCGGCGGCGCCGAACACCGCCATGACGCTCGAGATCTCGTCGCCGAGTTGCTGGAAGACGCCGCCATGCTCGGGCAGGGCCTCCGCGACGTACTCGAGCAGTTCGGTCTGCGGGGTGATCGGATAGCCGGCGAAGTAGTCGAGGCCGGCGACCATGGCGCCGATCCCCATCGCGTGAGCGCCCATCGTCGGCTTGCCGATCGGCGGCTCGAAGGGCTTCTCGCTCATGGCAACTCCTCGTGGGGAATCGGCTGCTCGAACCGGAAGACGTCGATCGCCTGGTCGGGGCAGACCATCGCGCAGAGATTGCAGCCGATGCAGTACTTCATCGCGTCCGCCTCCACCACGACCGGCCTCCAGCCCATCATGTTGGCGCCCCGCCCCGGCTCGATGATGCGCACAGGGCAGGCAGGGATACAGAGATCGCAGCCCTTGCAGAGCTGCTCGAAGATCTCGATGTAGCCGCGCTGGACGTTCGGCCGCGGCACCTCCCTGGCCTCGATGACGTGGCCCGAGGCGCCGTCGTTGCTTGCAACCGGGCTCACCGGTGAGACGTCAGCAGACACGATGATGCGGCTCCTCCCCGCGCAGGACACGGTCGACGTTGGCGATGCTCTCCCGGATCGCGTCTATCACGCACTCGTTCGTGCTGCCGCCGCTGTGGGGAGAAAGAAAGGCATTGGGGGCCGAAAGCAGGGGATTGTCCGAACGGATCGGCTCCACGCTGAAGACGTCGATGGCCGCTCCGGCGATCCGCCCACAGGAGAGCGCCGCAGCGAGTTCCTCTTCGTTGACGATACCTCCCCGCGACGTGTTGATGAGAAACGCCGACGGCTTCATCAGCCCCAATTCCCGGGCGCCGATCAGATCCCGCGTGGAATCGGTCAGCGGCACGTGGAGGCTGACCACGTCGGCCTCCCGTAGCAGGCGCTCGAACGACATGCGTTCGACACCGAGCTGGCGCTCGTCCGGGCTCGGCGCCAGCCTGCGCTCGCGCTCACGTTCCGGTGCCGAGGCGGAAAGAAGCTCCATCTCGAGGGCCCGGGCCCGCTTCGCCACCTCGTGCGCGATCGCCCCGTAGCCGATCAGCCCGAGCCTCTTCCCTCGGACCTCGTGGCTTCCCTTGACGAACAGAGCCGGGTACGGGTTCTCCAGCCTTCGCAGGGCCGCCGTCGCCTCCTCCATCCGGCGCAACAGGAAGATGCACGCCATGATCACGTACTCGGCCACCGACACGGCGTTGGCCTGGGGCACGTTGCAGACAGGGACCCCGAGTTCGCGGGCCGCTGCCACGTCGATGTTGTCGATGCCGACACCGACCTGCTGCACGAGTTCCACGCCGTTCAGGAGTTCCAGCTCGGTCCGTCCCACCAGGTACGGGTGGGTGGTCAGCAGAGCGCGGGCGCCCTCCGTCAGTTCGGCGGTCAGGTCGTCGTTGCGATGGACGAAGCAGGCCTCCCAGTGCTCCGGGAACCGGGCGATCTGATCGCGCGGACCTGGGGGCACGAGACAGATCACCTTGTTGCTCCGGTTTCCGCTCACTTCTCGTTCCGATCCTGGAACCCGGCGCAAAGCGCCGGATTCGCAAACGCTACACTCAGCATCCTACCTCCCAACTACGTTCGAGGAAATCCGCCATGAGATGGACACGCCTTCCAGCGCTCGCGCTTGTCGTTCCGATGCTGCTGATCGGCTGCGGGGAAGCCGACGACGGCGCCGGCGCCGGGACTGACGGGTCGGACGCGGCGAGTGCGCCACAGCCCAATCCCCTGCGCAACGCCTACTTCGGCGATCTGCACGTCCACACCCGCTTCTCGATGGACGCCTACATCTTCGAGGTCCGGGCCAGCCCCGACGACGCCTACCGCTTCGCCCGCGGCGCGCCCCTCCTCCACCCCGCCGGGCACACGATGCAGCTCCGGCGGCCCCTCGACTTCCAGGCAGTCACCGACCACGGCATCCTGCTCGGCGTTCTGCCGGCGATGGACGACCCCGAGGATCCGCTCTATCAACTGCCGATCGCGAAGGAGCTGCGGGAGCTGGGCCCTGCCGAGGGTTTCCAGCGCGGATTGCAAGCCTACCGCTCCGGCGAGTTTCACGAGATCGACGCGGCCCAGACGAATCGCTCCGCCTGGCAGCGCATCGTCGAGTCCGCCGAGCAGCACAACGACCCCGGCGCCTTCACCACCTTCATCGGCTATGAGTACACGACCACCGCCGCCGACCAGGGCAACCTCCACCGCAACGTGATCTTCCGCGGCAGCGAAGCTCCGGACGTCCCCTTCACGGCGATGGACTCAAACAATCCCGAGGATCTGTGGGTCTGGCTCGACGGCCTGCGTGCTGAGGGTGTTGAAGCGCTCGCCATCCCCCACAACTCGAACGGCAGCAACGGCCACATGTTCAGCCTCGCGACGTTCGACGGCGAGCCGCTCGACGCCGAGTACGTCGAGACCCGGATGCGCAACGAGCCGCTGGTCGAGGTAACCCAGGTCAAGGGCACGTCCGAGGTCCATCCGCTGCTGTCGCCGAACGACGAGTGGGCGGACTTCGAGATCATGCCCTACCGCATCGCGACCGCGCTTTACAGCGAGCCCAAGGGGAGCTACGTGCGCACCGCCTATCTCGACGGGCTGGTGCTCGAGGAGACGCAGGGCTTCAACCCCTTCCGCTTCGGCCTCGTCGGCGCCACCGACAGCCACAACGCCGGCGGCACCCCGGACGAGGACAACTACCACAGCAAGGTCGGCAACCGGGACGGCACTCCGCAACGCCGTGGCTCCGTGCCGCTCGACGAACCGAACGAGGACGGTTCCCCGGCCTACGCCCAGACCTACTTCCACAACTGGGGCGCCTCCGGTCTGACCGGCGCCTGGGCCGAGGAGAACACTCGGGACTCGATCTACGACGCCTTCCGTCGCAAGGAGACCTTCGCCACCACGGGTCCGAGGATCCAGGTGCGCTTCTTCGGCGGCTACGACTTCGACGCGGGCCTGGCCGACGATCCCGAGATGATCGCCAAGGCCTACGAGCAGGGCGTGGCGATGGGCGGCGACCTGCTGGCGGACGGCGACCGTACACCGAAGCTCTTGCTCTGGGCGTCGGGCGACCCGGAGAGCGCGGGTTTGCAGCGGCTCCAGGTCGTCAAGGGCTGGGTCGACGGCGGCGCGGCGCACGAGACTGTCATCGACGTCGCCTGCTCCGACGGCGGCACCCCGTCGGGCGACCCGCCGCGCTGCCCCGACAACGGAGCCACCGTCGACCTCTCCGACTGCAGCGTCTCGGCCGACCTGGGCGCCGCGGAACTCCGGACCGTGTTCGAGGACCCGGGGTTCGACCCCGGCCAGCGGGCGGTCTACTACCTGCGGGTGCTCGAGAACCCGACTTGCCGCTGGTCGACCTGGGACGCGATCCGGGCCGATGTCGAACCGCGGCCCGACCTGCAGCCGACGATCCAGGAACGCGCCTGGTCGTCGCCGATCTGGTACCGGCCATGAGCGGTTTGCGCTCCCTTGCCGGGTGCCTGATCGCCGCTCTCGCCCTCACGCTGCCGGCCTGTCAGACCGGCGAAGGCAGCGATCCTGCCCCCGCCTCGAACCTCGTCGCCGACACGCCAACCCACGCCCAGTCCACGGACGGCCAGTGGATCTCCTGGCGCGAACACATCATCGACGACGTGGAGACCTCTGGCGTCCCGATCCGCGGCGGCGACGGACTCAAGATGGCCGATCTCGACGGCGACGGCCACCTCGACATCGTCTCCGTCCACGAGGCGGATACCGAGTACGGCAACGAAGGGGCGGGTCACGTCCGGCTCGCCTTCGGCACCGGCGACCCCGACACCTGGGTTCTGGCGACCCTCGCCGAGGGGGCGGAGGCCGCCGGATCCGAGGATGTCGCCATCTCCGACTTCGACGGCGACGGCGATCTGGACGTCGTTGCCGCCTGCGAGCTGGCCCACCTGATCTACTTCGAGAACCCCGGCGCCGAGACGGAAGAGGCGGCCGCCGCCCTGCGTAGCGGCGACTGGCCGCGGGTGATTCCGCCGGTCACGAAGGATCGGGGCTCGTACATCCGCGTGTTCACCGGCGACCTCGACGGCGACGGTCGGCCGGAAGTCGTCGCACCGAACAAGGGGGCGCAGAACCCGGATCGGCGAAGCACCGCCAGGAACCCGATCTCCTGGTTCGACACCACGGCCGACCCGCTCTCCGGCGAGTGGACCGAGCACGAGATCGCGCAGGTGATCTGGCCGATCAACTCGCAGACCGTCGATCTCGACGGCGATGGCGACACCGACATCGTGGGCGGATCGACCGGCGAGGGCCGCATCTTCTGGTTCGAGAACCGGAGCGCCGGCGACGTCGAACTCGTGGAGCACCCGATCCTCATCGAGGGCACGACGACCACCGCCGACACCGTCCGGCCGCCGAACGCCCCCCAGACTGGCGCACTCGTCAACGGCTTCAACATGGCCTTCGTCGATCTCTCCGGCGATGGCCGGCTGGACCTCGCGTCGGTCGAGTTCGGCGGCGTCCTCGTCTGGCTGGAGCAGCCGGCCGACCAGGGAGATGCCTGGCAACTGCGCCGGATCGGCCGGCTGACCCCGGACAGTCTGGTCGGCTTCGCCTTCACCGACATCGACGGCGACGGCGACCTCGACGCCATGTCCGGCGCCTACAGCCGCAGCGGGCGGGCGGAAGATCGCGAAGTCGAGCCCGACACGCCGCTCGGCCGGCTCGCCTGGTTCGAGAACCCGGGCGACCTCGACGGCGAGTGGACCCGGCACGACATCTCGCGGCGCAAGCGCGGCATGTTCGACAGCTTCGTCGCCCGCGACATGGACGGCGACGGCGACGTCGACTTTGTCGGCACGCGCGGCAACAGCGCCCAGTTCGACGGCGTGTTCTGGCTTGAGCAGGTGCGCACCGATGAGCCGGTCGCCGCGTTCGACCAGGCGCGCGAGGTGGAAAGCCAGCAGATGCCCCTGCCCTGATGGCCGAGACGCTGGAAGGCGCCGCCCGGGCCATGGCCAAGGACCTTGCGATCGACCTCGTCGGCTTCGCGTCGGTGGCCGATCTCGAGGAGCGGCTCGATGAACGGCACCGACCTTCCACGCTGAGCGCGGAGTCCCGCACTCTCATCGTGCTCGGCAAGCGCACGCTGCGCGGCGTGCTGTGGGCGAAGCACTTGCCGAGCAAGCAGCTCGCCGGCGGCCGCACCCTGCGCGCCCTGGAGTTCGCCGCCGAGCGGATCGCGTTTCGCCTCGAGGAACGGGGCCTTCTCGCCCTGCCCGTGTCACCGGCGTCGCTCGACTTCGACCGCAGGAAACCCGAAGACCTCCTCCCCGCCGGGCAAGGCTCGCCCCTGCTCCGCCAGGGCGCCGTGCTAGCCGGGCTCGGCACGCTCGGCCTCAACCGGATGGTGCTGACGCCGGAGTACGGTCCGCGGGTCTTCTTCGCCGGCGTCCTGACCTCGGCGGAGATCGAACCGGGCGCCGAACTGCCGGAGGATCTCTGCCTCGGCCTCGAGGAATGCGGTCGCTGCGCCGCGATCTGCCCTTCGGACGCGATCCCCAGGCGAGCCCCCCAGGGCGCCACACTGACCACAATCCGCGGTCTTGACGAGCGAGCCTGCGCGCAGAGCTGCCAGCCCTTCGGTTTCGAAGCCTTCGGCGAGCATCTCGCTTCGATCTTCGAGGCGCGCACCGGCGACGAGATGTGGCAGCGGATGCGCGGCCGCAAGTCCGGCGAGATCTGGTCGGAGATGGCGATGATGAAGGAGGCCTCGCTCACCGGCTGCAGCGAGTGCGTCCAGGTGTGCCCCGTCGGCCGGGACTACGAGCGCTTGAGTTGGTCCACGCACCGCCGCCACGACCTGCCCGACCGGCTGCCGCGGCGGCACGCGGACGGGTTCGTCGAGATCGAGAACCTGGGGCCGCAGATTCGCCGCCGCACGACCTGGGACCAGGAGCGCCGGTGAGCCTGAAGGAGCAACTCGCCCGTTTCGCGCTCGAGCGGGGCGCCGATTCGGTCGGCGTCGCCGATGTTGCGGACTACACCGCCATAACCCAGAGCGGGCAGGTGCCGGACTACCTGTGCGAGGGGATGAAGAGCATCGTCGTGGTCACCAAGCACCTCCTGACCGGCGCGATGGCGCTTCAGGACGTGGCGACCCAGTCGACGAACTCGCACCTTTCACTCGACTCCGCCGAGGAGACCACCTATGAGATCGCGGAGTGGCTCGAGGAGCGCGGCCACTGCGCCCTGCCGGTCTCGGGCGAGTACGCCGACCTCGACTTGAAGTGGACCGGCGCCGGCCTGCTCGATCTCAAGTGGACGGCCGAATTCGCCGGACTCGGCCATGTCGGGCTCAACCTCAACTTCCTGACCCCGGAGTACGGATCCCGCGTCTACCTGGGGGCGCTGATCACCGACGCCGAACTCGAACCCGACCAACCTCTCGGCCACGACCTCTGCCCCGGGCTTCGCTGCGGCCGCTGCGCCGTGATCTGTCCGCCGCAGGCGATTCCGCTCAAGGCGTCGAACGAGAGCAGCGTCAACGACATCCGCGATCTCGACCAGCGGGGCTGCTCGCAGGCGGCGATGCGCATCAGCATCCGCTCGCTGTACGTCGTGCTGCGCAAACTGCTGGGCGCCGAAGTCGATCTCGACGTCTCCCAGGTGCTCGACAACCGCTACTGGCGGGACTTCTTCCTCGCCACGAACAGTAAGCGCGGCGCCTTCGCCGCCTGCTTCGAGTGCATGTACATCTGCCCGGTGGGGTCGAAGGACATCCGCAAGGTCATGCGCATCCCCTACCGGCGGCAGGACCTGCCGCCCGGCAGCGTGGTGCACATCCGCGGCGAGGAGGAGCACGAACTCGTCTTTCGCGGCCCGCCCAGCGAGCGGGACCGGGAGTACATCCGGGACCGCGACTTCGATCATCTTGTGCGCATAGGGGCCAGATGACCGACCCGGTGAGCAGAAACGGCAACGGCGCAGGCCCGAGGCTGAACACCGAGGCAATCGAAGCGAAGGCGAAGACCCTCGGCCTCGACCTGATCGGTTTCTGCTCGTGGCAGGAGCTGGAGGGGCAGGCGCCGGACTACGACAAGCCGTCGCAGCTCTCGACCTACCTCTCGCGCCTGATCGTGCTCGCCAAGCGCTACCCGACCGGCGTCGCCTGCTCGCCCGACGCCGCCTTCCGCCAGTATGCCAACGGCCGCGTGGCGCGCCATCTCGAGGAGGCCGCGGGCGAACTCGCCTACTGGCTGGAGCAGCGGGACGCGATCGCCTGCGTGCTCTCGGCGACCATCCCGGACCTCAGACGTCAGCCCATGGCCTACGCCGGTCCGGGCGGCCAGGGTTCCCTGCTCCTGAGGCAGGCGGCGGTCGCCAGCGGCCTGGGAACGCTTGGCCTCAACGAGATGATCCTGACCCCGGAGTACGGCCCGCGGGTGTTCCTGGCCGGGGTCCTGACCGATGCCGCTGTTGAGTGCGGGCAGCCACTAACCGAGGAACTCTGCCCCGGACTCGAGGACTGCGGCCGCTGCGCCGAGGTCTGCCCCGTTGGGGCGATTCCGAGGTCGGCGCCCCCCGGCGCGCCGCTCGCCGACGTGCGCGGTCTCGACGAAGACGCCTGCGCGCGGGCTTGCCAGCCCTTCGGCCCCGATCGCATGGTGGAGCATCTCGAGGACCTGTTCGATTCGAAGTCCGCCGCCGAAGCAGTCGAGATCGCCAGGAGCCCGGTGACGCAGCAGATCTTCTACAACCTCACCGTCCAGCGGCAGGGCGCCTACACCGGCTGCCAGAGCTGTCAACTCGCGTGTCCGGTCGGTGCCGACTATCCGCGGATCGAGCGGTCGCCTGCCCGGCAGCAGGATTTACTGCAACTGCAGTAGAGCGTCAAGATCGGCAACGGTCGTCCCCTGGGTGCGCCGGCGCACCAACAGTCGGACTACTGGCCCGTGTCGGGCCGGTCGTCCGGTACGAACCCGTCGCGGTTCGGCATCTCGACCCGCGGCAGGCTCTCGCGGTCGAGCACTTCGTCCTCGCCGACGATCCCGCCGAGGTGCAGCAGGTGGGCGACGACGGCGTAGATCTCGTCGTCTGTGAGTGAGCCGGGCGCCTCGTAGGGCATGGAGCGGCGGATGTAGTCCCAGACGGTCGTGGCGTAGGGCCAGTAGCTCTCAACCGTCCGCCGAGGCCGCTCCGAGGTCAGGCTGCCGCGGCCGCCGACCAGCGCCGCAGCGTCCTCTCCGCCGGCGTTTCGCCCATGGCAGGCGGCGCAGAATTGCTGGTAGACGGCCCTACCCTCGCGCGCGGTTCCCTGGCCTTCCGGCAAGCCCTTGCCGTCGGGAAAGACGGTGAAGCCGGCCGCCTGGAGTTCCGCTGCGGTGGCTTCGTGGCCGAGACCGGTGCGCTCCGACTCCTCGGCGGCAACAGCCATGCCCGTGGCGCCGAGCAGGGCGAACAGGACGATCGCACTGGCGCCTACGGGCCGGCGCTTCGCGCCGGATGCGGGCGAGACGCCCGCGTTCCCAGGAACCGAGCGGCAGGTCGTTCTGCCGTGCAGTCCGCTAGGCCCCGACATTCGTCACCTCCCCCGACTCCTTGACCTCCCAGGCCTTGATCCGGTTGTTGTGGTAGATCGTCGACCGGCCCCTCGCCTCGAGCAGCGCGGCCAGGGTCGGCTGCACGTAGCCGGTGTCATCGGTGGCCCGGGACATCAGGACGTGGCGGCCGCCGTCCCAGCGCCAGGGCGACCGGAAGCGGGTGAAGGCCTTGGCGTGGCGCGGGCCGTCGATCTCGGCGTCGCTCCACGAGCGGCCGTCGTCCGTCGACACCTCGACACGGCTGATCGCGCCGCGGCCCGACCAGGCCAGACCGCGGATCTCGTGGAAACCAGGCCCGTTCAGCTTCTGCTCGCCCGAGGGCCGCGTGATCACGGACTTGGCGTCCATGACCAGGGTGAACTGGCGCGCCTTGCCGTCGGGCAGGAGGTCCGTGTACTTGGAGGTCTCGTCACGGGCCATCGAAGGCATGTGCGCCACCTCGAGCCGGCGCAGCCACTTGACGTTGACGCTGCCCTCGCAGCCCGGCGCCAGTAGCCGCAGCGGATATCCCTGCTCGGGCCGCACCGGCTCACCGTTCTGGCCGTAGGCGATGATCACGTCGTCGAGCGCCCTCTCGAGCGGCACGCTGCGGCTCATCAGGCCCGCGTCGGCGCCTTCGGCCACGACCCAGCTTGCCTCGGGCTTGACGCCGGCCTCGGCCAACAGATCCGCCAGCAGCACGCCGGTCCACTCGCTGCAGCTCGCGAGGCCGTGGCTGAGCTGCACGCTCGCGGCGCCGGCCGGCGACCACTCGCGCGCACTGTTCCCCGAGCACTCGATGAAGTGGAACCGGGACACCGACGGCATGCGGACCAGATCTTCCACCCCGAACACCAGCGGCCGGTCGACCAGGCCGTGGATGGTCAGGCGGTGGGTGTCCGGGTCGATCCCCGGTACGCCGGTGTGATGGCGCTCGAAGTGCAATCCGGACGGCGTGACGATGCCCTCGGTGTCCGCGAGCGGCGTGTTCGAGGACGACGCCGTCGCGTCGGGGGCGCGGCTCCAGCGCTTGGCGCCGGCAAACGGCGACGGCTGCCCGTACTCGGTGGGCGTCTCGCCGAGATCCCGGATCTCACCTGATGTCTGCGCCCGGGCGGCCGGGTGGAGCGAACTCGCGGCGGCGGCGCCAGCCAGGCCGAGTAAGGCGCGGCGGCTGGGCCGTCGCGGGCCGCGCGTGGGAGTAGTCATGGCTCTCTCCTTCAGGCTGTGTTGCGTACCCCAAGCCTACTGGCTGCGCCGACATCGACCACTAGAGCGGCGGAGCATGGTCACCGCTTCGCGGCGCGTTGTCTTCCGCGGGTCAGAAGACCCGCGGCTACAGCCTGCTTACCGCCTCTTCTGCCAGGTCCAGCGTCCTCACGATGCGCTGGCGCATCTCGTCCATGTCGACGCCCTCGGTGCTCTTCTTGCCTTCCATGTAGCGCGCGTAGACGCCGTGGACGATCGCCGCCGACTTCCAGCGGTTGAAGCCGACGTAGTAGTCCAGGTGCGAGATATCCCTGCCGGTGCGATTGGCGTATCGCTCCAGAAGAGCCTCGCGCGCCGGAAAGCCGGGCGCCGCGGTGGCGCCGCCGCCGCCGCTCGGCATGGTGTTCACCGCCGGCGTCCACTGGTTCATCGCGTAGGCGAGGTCGGCCAGCGGATCGCCGAGGGTCGAGATCTCCCAGTCGACGACGGCGGCGATCACAGACTCCGGTCCAACGAGGCAGTTGTGCAGCCCGTAGTCGCCGTGGACGACGCGCGCCGGCCCCTGGTCCGGCAGATGGTCCAGGAAGTACCGCTGCAGTTCGTGGGCCCGCGGGTCGTCGAGCTGGGCCGGTTCCACCGAGGCGGTCCAGGACCGGTACCAGGTCCGGAGTTGCCTTCCGACGTAGCTATCCCGCTTGCCAAGGTCACCCAGGCCCACCTCGTCCGGGTCGACGGCGTGGAGCTCGGCGAGCACGTCGATGAAGGAATGCGCCAGCTTCACGCGCCGCTCCTCGGGCACCCACTCCTCGGTGTGAGCGGAACTGTAGAGCGGCCGACCGTCCACGAGGCCCATGACGTAGAACCAGGCGCCGGTCACGTCCGGGCTCTCGCAGAACGCGAGCGCCGGCGGCACCGGCACCGCCGTCGGCCCGAGCGCCGAGATCAGCGACCACTCCCGGCTCATGTCGTGAGCCTTGGGCAGCAGCACGCCCTGGGGCGGCCGCCGGATCACCGCCTTCCTGCCGTCGGCGTCGTCGAGCCGGTAGGTCAGGTTCGAGTGGCCACCCTCAAGCCGTGTCCAACGAAGCGGCGGTCGCAGGGCGTCGACGTGCTCGGCGATCCAGGCCTCAACCGCGGGTTGGTCGTAGCCCTCGGGCCCCTTGCTCTCGTCGTGTGAAGACATCCCTCTCGCGGCTACGCGCTAGCGCTACAAACGGAAGCCGCAACTGTAGCAGTCAGCCGGCGTTCCCACTGCCGGAAGTGCGGGCGAGACGCCCGCGTTCCCAGGGTCTACGGCAGCCGGAACGCCAGCACCTCCTCCGTTGCCGCGATCGCCACGTACTGGCGGCCGTCCGGCCCGAGGTAGGTCAGCGGATTTGCGTTCCCGTGGAGCGGCAACTCGGCCGACCACAACTCGTCGCCGGTGGCGGCGGCGAGCGCCCGGAAGCGGCGGTCGTCGGTGGCGGCGATGAAGGCGAGGCCACCGGCGGTGACGATCGCCGAGGCGCGGCCCGGACGGCCGGTCTCCCTCTTCTCGACCGGCAGGCCTTCGGTGACGCCCACCGGGCGCTGCCAGGCGACCTCGCCGGTGTCGGCGTCGACCGCGGTCACCTGACCCCACGGCGGCTTCTGGCACGGCCAGGACTGATCGCCGATGCGAACCGCGAAGGAGAACGGCCGGGCCACCCGCAGGACGTAGGTGGCGGGGTCCGCCTCCAGATCCTCCTCCACCCAGGCCATCGTGCCGACGTCCTGGCTGAAGGCCAGCAGCCGGCGGTTGGCCGGGTCGAACGCGACGCCGCCCCAGTTCGGGCCACCCGCCAGCCCCGGGAAGAGCAGGGTGGCGCCGCTGTCCCCGTCCCTTGTGAAGCCACGGCGTGTACGGACCCTCGTTGTGGAGCGGACCGGCGCTTTCGACGAGGTCCGCGCAGGCCTCCGCGTGCTCCGCGGTCGTGTCGTCGGCGGTCACCAGGTCTTCCGGCTCGTAGCCGACCCGCCCCAGCGGGGGCGTGCTCGGGATCGGCTGTGTCGGGTGGGTCTGCTCCCCGGGCGCCTCGCTAGCCGGCATCGGCGCCTCCTCGACGCCGAAGACCGGTTCGCCCGTCTCCCGGTTCAGGATGAAGAGGTAGCCGGATTTCGTCGTCACGGCGAGGGCGTCGATCGTCTCGCCGCCGCGCTCGATGTCGAAGAGCACCGGCGGCGCCGGCGGGTCGTGGTCCCAGATGTCGTGGTGGATGGTCTGGAAGTGCCAGCGGTACGCGCCGGTCCGGATGTCCACCGCGACCACCGCGTTGGCAAACAGGTTGGCGCCGGGCCGGTCACCGCCGTAGGCGAACGGAATCGGCGAAGCGAGGGGCAGGAACACGAGTTCCCGCTCGTTGTCGACCGTGAAGTAGAACGGCCAGGCGTTCGCGCCCAGCCGCCCGCGCCAACTGTCGCCCTCCCAGGTGTCGTGGCCGACCTCGCCCGGCTGCGGCACGGAGTTGAACTCCCACAGCCTCTCACCGCTCACCGCACTGAAAGCGCGCGCGTTGCCGATCCCGCCCGGCGCCCCGCGCGGTGTGTTCGCGCCCACCACCACGATGTCCTCCCACACCAGGGGCACCGAGTTGTAGGGCACGCCGATCTCGACCTCGCCGCCGTCGCCGAAGTCCGCGACCGGCGCGCCGGACGCGGCGTCGAGCGCGATCAACCGCTCGCCGGCGCAGAAGATGACGCGGGGCGCCAGGTCGCCCGCACCGCCCCCCGGCCAGAACGAGACGCCGCGGCGGGACGGCGCTCCGCCGGTCACGGTGTGCCGCCAGATCTCTTCGCCCGTGGCCGGATCGAGCGCAACCACCGCGTCCGCGGTCGGCAGGTACATCACGCCGTCGACCACGATCGGCGTCGCCTGGGAGCGGGCGGGCCGCGACCGCGGCGTCTCACCGTCCCCGTCGGCGGCCGCGGGCGCCGACGCCAGGGAGTAGCTCCAGGCCTGCGCGAGACCGGCGACGTTGGCGGCGTTCAGTTCGTCGAGCGGCGAGTAGCCCGTGCCGGCCGCGTCGCCCCGGTACATCGGCCAGCCGCCGTCGAGCAACGCGCCATCCGATGCCGCTCCGCAGCCGATCGCCAAGGCCGCCGCCCCCGCGGCTGCCAGGAGCCCGATGGTTCCAGCCGCCTGCTTCATCGCGCGCATTGCCTACCCGTCCTTCCCCAACGCAAACGACCCTCCCCGGCCGACCGGCATCCGCACTGCCACCGTCCACCGCTCCCACACGCAGTATCCGCTGCCGAGAAAGTGGCTACACTGTAGCCGAGACCCGCTGCCGGCAGCACGAATCGCTGAGGTGCCGCGGGTCTCGTGGTTTGGGGGAGAGAAAGGGATGAGAGGGCGCCTTCTGATCACGGTTCCGCTGGCTCTGCTGGCCGCCGGTGGGCTCGTCGTGACCTTGCCGGCGAACGGGCAGACTCAAGAGAAGGTCGACTACCTGACTCAGGTCAAGCCGATCCTCGAGGGCTACTGCTACCAGTGCCACGGGGCGGACGACGCGCAGCGGGAAGCCGACCTGCGGCTCGACATCAAGGAACGCGCTTTCGCCGACCTCGGCGGTTTCCCCAACATCGCGCCCGGCGACCCCGACGACAGCGAGCTCTACCTCCGGGTGAGCTCCGAACTCGGGGAGATGCGGATGCCGCCGTACGAGGCCGGCACGCAACTGACGGACGAGCAGATCGAGACGATCCGCCTCTGGATCGAGCAGGGCGCGGAGTGGCCCGAGGCTGATGGCTAGGAGCCCGGTCCTGGGAACGCGGGCGTCTCGCCCGCATCCGGCGTGCAGCGCCGGCCAGGGTTGCGCAGGTGTATGCGAGAAGGGGACGTCAAACAAAACAGGACCCTGATGCGGGCAAGATGCCCGCGTTCCCAGGGTCGGACGGAGACCGACGATGAACCGAGAGACCGAAACGCAACGTCCCACCGTCCGAACGGTCCCGCCGGCGCGGGTAGCCGTCATCCTGCTGCTCGCAGCCGGCATCGCCGGCCAGGCCGCCGCCCAGTTCGGCGGCGGCGGCGGCAACCGCCGGCCAAGCGGCATCCCCAAGGTCGAACTGCCGGACGAGCCGTGGATCATGAACACCCACGCGATCCCCGAAGTGCGCGTCTCCGTCGTCGCCCGGGGCCTCGACCATCCCTGGTCCCTGGCCTTCCTGCCCAAGGGCGACATGCTGGTGACCGAGCGCAAGGGCGCCCTGCGCCTGATCCGCGACGGCGTGCTCGTTGACGAGCCGATCGCCGGCGTGCCCGACGATGTCCTGGCCCGCAGTCTCGCCGGCATGATGGAGGTCGCGGTGCACCCGCACTTCGCCGACAACGGGTACGTCTACCTGACCTACACTCGGCAGACTTCCGGCCGCGAGGGTACCGTGGCCCTCGTCCGCGGCCGGCTCGACGGCACGTCCCTGGTCGATGTCGAGGACGTGTTCGTCGCCGAGCCCTGGGGCGGCTCGGTCGCCGCCGCCCGGCTCGCCTTCGTGCCCGGCGAGGACATCATGTTCATGACCATGGGCGGCGCCTTCGGCGCCGACCTCGTCGATGGCACGCAGAGTTTCTTCGGCCACGCGAAGCTGGGCCAGGACCCGAACAGCCACGCCGGCAAGCTGTTGCGCATGCGCCTCGACGGCAGCGTCCCCGACGACAACCCGTTCGTGGGCAAGGAAGGGCACAAGCCCGAGGTCTACTCCATGGGCCACCGGAACCAGATGGGGCTGGCGCTCCACCCCGAGACCGGCGTCCCCTGGACCACGGAACACGCCCCGCAGGGCGGCGACGAGCTGAACGCGATCGAGGCGGGCAAGAACTACGGCTGGCCCGTGGTCTCCTACGGCCGCCACTACAACGGAGTCCGCATCTCCGAGCGCTTCTGGGCCGAAGGCATGGAGGAGCCGGCGATCTTCTGGCTGCCGTCCATCGCCCCCTCCGGGCTCGCCTTCTACACCGGCGACGCCTTCCCCGAGTGGAAGGGCAATCTGTTCGCCGGGGCGCTCATGACCGGTCGCATGCCCAGCACCGGGCACGTCGAGCGGCTCATCTTCAGCCCCAAGGGCGAGGAACTCGGCCGCGAGTGGCTGCTCACCGACATCCGCAAGCGCATCCGCGACGTCCGGCAGGGCCCCGACGGCCTGCTCTACGTCCTCACCGAGGAGAACGACGCCGCGGTGCTCAAGCTCGAGCCGGTTGAGAAGAAGGCGACGGAGGAAGAGACCGCCTCCGGCGACTAGCGCCGCCATCGCGGCTGCGGTAAAGAGCAACGCCAGCCCCACCACGCCGGATCTCTGCGTGCGCCGGTCTTCTGGCCCGCATCAAGCCTGAGCCGCGCGGCGGCGAGGCTCCCGGAATCCAGGACGAGCTATGATCGGGCCCGCCGAAACTGAGGAACCGTCTCCCGAGCCTAGAAGCGACGCTCAGAGGTCGACATGGCCACTGCCCAGCAGATCAAGGCACTCATCAAGAGCCACCTGGGCGACGATGACGACCGCTTTCTCGTAGTCGCGATGCAGGTGGCCGCACACGCGGCCCGCCACGGCCACGGTCGAATGGCGGACGACATTCGCGCCCTGGTGGACGACGCGAAGAAGGACCGGCGAAGCGCAGCTTCGCCCGTTCCACTGGCACGACCACGCGGCGATCTTGTAGGCCTCCTCTCGGCGTCGTACCCAGCGACCCGCCTCGGCGACATGGTCCTCTCCCGCGATATCCGCTTGCGCCTCCAGCGAATCCTCAGCGAGAACCGGGGCCGCCAGAAGTTGCTGCGACATGGCCTCAGGCCTCGTAGAAAGGTGCTTCTCATCGGCCCATCTGGATCGGGTAAGACCATGACCGCATCAGCGCTCGCTGGCGAGTTGAAGCTACCCCTCTACACCATCCTTCTCCACGGGTTGATTACCAAATTCATGGGGGAGACGGCGGCCAAACTGCGGCTCGTCTTCGACGCTTTGGCGGAACACCGCGGCGTCTATCTGTTCGACGAGTTCGATGCGATAGGAGTCACGAGGTCGGCGCAGAACGATGTCGGCGAGATACGGCGAGTATTGAACTCGTTCCTGCTGTTTCTCGAACAAGACGAATCGCAAAGCTTAGTCGTGGCGGCGACGAATCACCCAGAGGCACTCGACCGGGCGCTCTCTAGACGCTTCGACGACATCGTCGAGTACACGACCCCACCACGAGACCTAGCCCGTCAAGTGCTCCGAGACCGACTTGCCCCCTTTGACGCCGGTGGTGTGAACTGGGATGTCGCGGCTGATATAGCTAGCGGCCTCAGCTATGCCGATGTCGTGCAGGCCTGCGAAGCGGCGGCAAAGGAAGCCGTACTCGCCGACACCCTTCGTGTCACCACAGTGAGCCTGACAGAAGCTCTTGAGGATCGCCGAAGGGGTGCCCGGAAGCTCGTCCAGCACGACTGATGCCCGAAGAGCCCCGCCAAGGGCTTCCGCACATCCTCGTGCGGAGGTCAGCTACGACCGAGCCGTACACATACCCTCGCGACAGCCGGGTGCCGGACCCCGCGCTGCCTTCTCGTGTTCGTCCTGAGCACGCTGAACGACTACTAGACGCTCTCGGTCGTATGCGGGAATCAGGAGCCGACCTACGCGAACGCCGACGTGCAGTCGGCATCGCCGAGGACAGAGGTATCTACCTTGAGTTTGAGAGCGACCCAGACTTCGAACTGGCGCTTCGCAGTCTGGACCGGACGAACACTCGACCGCCACTCGAGCTACTCGCCGTTCGTGAACAAGGCCGGACCATGCTCGCGACGGTGTTCGTACCGGACGGCAAGCTCGAGATTCTGGAGCGCCTGATCACCAGGTATCGCGACGAGAACACCTCCAGAGGCCAGCCCAAGAACAAGAAGCTCATCGAAAGCACAAGTGAGATCCGCCGCGCCGCAATCGAGTCGTTCTGGACGGACGATGAAGCGCTTCCAGACACGCAAGAGCAAGCCTGGTGGGAAGTCTGGCTCCGAGTCGGACAAGACCGAGAGGAGATCGCCTCGACGTTTTCCGCTCATGCCGAACTGATTGGCATCGAAGTGCAAGACCGCCGAATCGAGTTCTCAGACCGAACTGTTGTCCTCGCCCTAGCGAATGTCGAACAGATGAGCCAGTCCGTCGAGCTGCTGGACTGCATCGCAGAGCTTAGGCTAGCGAAGGAGCACCCTGAGTTCTTTACGCAACTCCGGCCCTACGAGCAGGCCGAGTGGATAGAAGACCTGCTTGGGCGCCTCGACTTGGCCGAAGGCGACACTCCCGCAGTCTGCCTGCTGGACACGGGCGTAAACGACGGCCATCCGCTGCTCCGCGAAGCCCTATCGAGCGACAATATGTTGACCTGCGACCCAGAGTGGGGCAGCAACGATGATCGCAACCATGGGACCGGAATGGCTGGGCTGTGTCTGTGGGGTGACTTGACGCCACAGTTCGTGAAGAGAGGCCCCGTTTCGATCGAGCACGGCCTAGTGTAGTGTCTCCGACATGGGTTGACAGTCTCGGGCAAGTTCGTCAGTATTCCGTTCATGTGGGAACCAGCGGAACGACTTCACATCGAAGAGAGCGATCGAGCGCTTCTCAAGAAATGGGTAGAGGCGCCGACGACGACGCAACGCACCGTCCGGCGTAGCCGGATCGTGCTCGCTGCGGCGGAGGGCACGGCCAATCGGGCGATTGCGGCGAAACTCGGCGTTTCGCGGCCCACGGTGCTGCTGTGGCGTCGTCGGTTCGCGGAGGACGGACCTTCGGGGCTGACCAGGGATCGTCCCCGCGGTTGCGGAAAGCCGCCGCTCTCGGAGTCGGTCGTGCGTAAAATGATCGAAGCGACGCTGCACGAGAAGCCGCCCGGTCAGACCCACTGGAGCGTGCGTTCGATGGCTCGGGCCCAGGGCATCAGTCCGGCGGCGGTCCAGCGCATCTGGGTGGCGCACGGGCTGAAGCCCCATCTGGTCAAGACGTTCAAGCTGAGCAACGACCCCAGGTTCGTGGAAAAGCTGCGGGACGTTGTGGGCCTGTACCGGAATCCGCCCGAGAACGCGCTTGTGTTGTGCGTGGACGAGAAGAGCCAGATCCAGGCTCTGGACCGGACCCAGCCGGGCTTGCCGCTCAAGCGCGGCCGCGCGGGAACGATGACCCACGACTACAAGCGCAACGGGACGACGACGTTGTTCGCTGCGCTGAACGTGTTGGAGGGCACGGTGATCGCGGAGTGCATGGGCCGGCAGCGCCACCAGGAGTTTCTCCGTTTCCTCAAGCGTCTCGACCGTGAGATCCCGAAGCATCTCGACCTGCACCTGATCCTGGACAACTACCAGACCCACAAACACGCCGCCGTGCGCGCATGGCTGGAGCGAAAGCCTCGCTTCCACTTCCATTTCATTCCGACTTCGTCGCCCTGGCTCAACTTGGTCGAACGCTGGCTGGGCGGTCTGACCACGAAGGCGATCCGGCGCGGTGCATTCCAGAGCGTCAACGACCTCGTAAAGACCATCTACGACTACGTGGAGCACAGCAACGAAAACTCCCGGCCGTTCGTCTGGACGGCCACCGCCGACAGCATCATCGCAAAGGTTACACGTGGTAAAGCCATGTTGGAGACAGTACACTAGAGTCTGTGAAGGTCCTGCCGCCACCCAACTCGGCTCCGAACGATCCAGAACTCTACGGCAACGTCACACAAGAGGCGATGGCCCGAATAGAAGTGCAGGAACCACGACGCAATCGGGCTTACTGCTTGGCAGTATCGACTCCTGACTACCGTGACCACGGAAAGCCGTCGTCGTGGTCCGCTGCGATCGATGACGCCTGCTACGGCATTCAAGACGACCGGCCACGGCTTGTCCTGCTGGCCGCCGGAAACGTCGAACGGGAGAACTGGCACCTCTACCCTGACCGCAATGATGTGGATCAGATCCACGACCCCGGCCAAGCGTGGAACGCCTTGACTATAGGTGCGACGACCGAGAAGGTCCAGTTCAGCGACGCCACTTTCCCTGACTGGACGCCCCTGGCCCGACCCGGAGGTCTCAGCCCCAGCAGTACCACGTCCGTGAACTGGGACGATAACTGGCCCAACAAGCCGGACCTTGTTCTTGAGGGTGGCAATGCCATTCGCGAGCCGGGAACAACTGAGACCGACACCGACGACTCTCTTCTGCTACTGACAACCCATTGGCGCCCCACAGAAAGACCGTTGACGACCATGGGCGACACGAGCGCGGCGACCGCTCAAGCGGCGCGCATGGCCGCGATGCTGATGGCTCGCTACCCAGACCTTTGGCCTGAGACCATACGAGGCCTTCTGGTCCATTCGGCCGAGTGGACTCCGGAAATGAAGAGGGCGACGGCCCGCAACACGCCCGGCCACCAGAAGAGGCTTCTTCTACGGTGCTACGGCTACGGAGTGCCGAGCCTGGAGCGAGCAAGCTGGAGCGCAGCGAACTCGTTGACGCTAATCGCTCAGGGCTCGCTGGTGCCCTTCGAGAAACGAGACGGCCGAGTCGTCACGAAGGACATGGACCTCCATGCGCTTCCCTGGCCGCGAGAAGAGCTATCGAGCCTGGGATCAGAGGAGGTGGAGTTGCGACTCACGCTCTCCTACTTCATCGAGCCGAACCCGGCGCGGCGTGGCTGGAAGTATCGACATCGCTATCCGTCGCACGGCTTGAGATTCAAGATCAAGGCGCCAACCGAGAAACTCAACGATTTTCGTGCTCGCGTCTCAAGGGACGCGCAAAGCGAAGAACGACCTGGCAAGACTCCCGATGACCCTGGGTGGGCCGTCGGCCCCACACATAGGAACCGAGGTTCCATCCACTCGGACTGGTGGACGGGCACAGCCGCCGACTTGGCAGAGCGCGGCTTCCTGGCGATCTTTCCGGTGAGCGGATGGTGGAAAGAGCGACTTCACCTGGACCGGCGGCCCGTACGCTATTCCTTGATCGTCACCATCAAGACGCCCGAAACGAGTGTGGATATCTACACGCCGGTGGCGACTCAGATCGGGGTCACCGTACCTGTTTAGTCGTTGCACCGGCCTTCCGGCCGGCATCCGCCGAAGGCGGAATCCGTCGTCCCGCCCGGGCTTCTCGCCTACCGGTGACGCCCCAGGAACTCCAGGATCAGCCCCGTCGTCTCGTCGCCCTCGGTGCCGATCATGAAGTCGAGCGGCCCGTGCCCCCGGCCGGCGATCTCGTGCGCCGACGCCTCGACGCCGGCCTCGCGCAGCCGGTTCGTGAACGGAATCGGTTGCACCGGGCCCTGCGCGCGGCCGTCGGAGATGAACACGAGGAACGGCGGAATCCCCTTGCCCGCTTCGACGTAGTGCCAGGGCGACGCCCTGCGCCACACCGCCGGGTCCTCGCCGAATGCCTGGCGCTGGGCCCCGCCCGCGGTTTCCATCTGCAGCGGCACGTTGTACATCGCCGTGTCGAGCGAGATGACGCCGCGCAGGTCGCCGAGCGATCCGCCCGCGCGTTCCAGCAGAGCCCCGTTCGTGCCCACGAGGGAGACGAGGTGGGCGCCGGCTGAATGCCCCATCAGGAAGAGCCGCTCCGGATCGCCGCCGTAGTTCGCCGCGTGCTCCCGTAGCCACACCGCCGCTGTCGCGACATCGAACGCCATCTCCTCGAGCGACGCCTGAGGCCGGAAGCGGTAGTTCATCGACACGAACAGATACCCCGCCGGGGCCAGCACCGCCGGCTTGAACAGCGCCTGCGCCTTGCTGCCGCGCCTCCAGCCGCCGCCGTGGACGTAGAGGATGACCGGCGCATCGACCAGACCCTCGCGGACGTAGACGTCGAGCAACACGCGCTCCGGATCGACCCCTTCGATGTCCGTGTACGGGATGTCGGCGATCCGCACCACGCCCGCTTCCGAGCGCGCCTCTGCAGCGAGCGCGGAGAGCTCCTCCCGGTCCTGGGCGATCGTGGCGTTGCCCGAGCCCAGCATGATGGCAACGGACGCCAGCGTCACGCTGGTGAAACGGACCCGCAACTGCCAACTTCGCCGCCGATTCGGCTTCAGCACCTCCGAAAGCGCAGCAAGCGCCCTCATGGCGTGTACCAGATGGGCGAACTCCACGCCCGTTCCTGGTGGGTCGCCGGCAGGTCGGGGTTCGGATCGATGCCGAGTCCCAGCGCGTCCCACGTCGACCAGCGGCAGGTGGGGTTCTCGAGTACGCGGACGTAGTAGAAGGAGCGCGCGCCGGGGTCGAAGTCCGGGTCGATCCAGGTGGTCCGGAGTTCGACGGCGCCCTTGTCGCGGCTGATCGAGCAGTCGTCCAGGTTGACCTGGGCGCCGTTGTCGCCGCAGCGGTGGGTTTCGGGGTCGGGCTCCAGACCGTCGGAGCAAACGACGTCGTAGACCTGTTCCTTCGTTTCGCCGTCCTCCAACCAGCCCTTGATGACCTGGGCCCGCTGCAGCCAGGCGTTCTCCGGGTCGCGCAACGCCCAGACCAGGAAACTCGGCCCGCCGGCGCCGGATGCGGGCGAGACGCCCGCGTTCCCAGGGGACTCGCCGGGGTTGCCAGGGGACTCGCCGGGGTTGCCGCCCGAGAGGTCGCCGCCCATCGGCACGCCGTGCTCATACGCCGCGGCGACGGGATCCGGTTCACCCGCGAGCGCTTCGTCGAGCCCGAAGCCGCCGAAGAAACGGACCCGAATGCGAGGCCCCGACGTGGCGAACGACTCGCGGCGCCGCAGCGCGTCGTAGATCGAAGCGCGAGTGTTCTCGTCGGCCCACACAGCGGCCAGACCGCCGGTGCCGTGGGTCGCCTGGCGCGGGGTCCAGAAGTTGTCCCAGCCGCCGTCCTCCGCGCCGTAGGCGGCGCCGCGCGCCTGGGGCGTGTTCGCCCCCCCCGAGAAGCGATTCTTCTCCTCGAAGGCGCCGGCGCTGACGTGGGTGTCGCTCGATCCGATTGCACCGAGGGCGTAGGGGTTCACTCCCAGGCGCTCGCCCATCTCAAGGCCCGTGAGCAGCGCGTCCCGGTAGTAGCCGCCCTTGAAGATGGAAATCGGATCCGTGTTGTTCACCCTGTCGAGGTAGTACTGGACGATCTGGAAGTCGGCCCACTCGTCGTTCGGCGACAGCGACGGATGGACCTCCGAGGTGCCCTTTTGCTGGCTGATCTCGGCCACCGGTTCGTTCCGTATCCGTTTTGCCGCGAACGCGGCGTCGATCTCCGCTCCCTTCCATGTCTCCCGGTCGGGAAAGGCCAGACCATCGCTCTGGTTCATGTTGTGCGGCATCGCCAGGGCCTCGATCCCCTCCTCGCGCAGCCCGTCGAGCCAGGTCCAGAGGTCTTCGGGATCGCCGTCGAGGGAACTGAAGGGCAGCTCCGGCACCTCACTGCCGCGGAAGATCACGTTCCGGTGCAAGTGACGGCTACTCACCCCCATCGTGTACTCGTAGCCGATCAGGGCAGTGAACCGGCCCGGGTCGTTGTGCCATTCGGCGGCCGCGATGATCCGCTGCCAGGCGTTTCCCCGCACCTCCGGGCCGTTGATCGGGTCGCCCGCGCGCGCCAGTTCCCGCACCCGGGCCAGCGCTCCCAGCCGCGCTCGGTTGCCGCGGCCAAGGCCGCCGAAGAGATCCTCGGTCAGGGGATGTCCGTAGGTCGCGCTCGACGGATCGATCAGCGCCGCCAGTGCGCCCAGGTACTCCGCATGGTCGGTCACCGCGAGGAAGTCGAGCGGCGCACCCGAAAGCCGGAGCGACTCGCCCGAAGGGTGCGGAATCGCCTCCCCCTTGGCGTACCGGTAGGCGTCGTCAGGCGTCGTCCGCACGGTGCCCATGAAGGCGTCGTGCGAGTACATCGTGTGGATGTGCAGGTCGCCGAACAGGGCGAGGCGGTCGGCGGCGGATGCGGGCGGGGCGGCCGCGTTTCCTGAGCCTCGAACGAAGGGCGCGTCCTCGGCCGAGGGGGCAGCGCAGGAAAGGGCGGTTACGGCGAACGCCAAAAGAGCGGACCATGCACGGTTGGGCTGCGACATTGGCGACCCTCCAGATTGTGAAGGTGAGCTTCTACGATACCGGATGGCAACGCCGGGTGCGCCGGCCCACCCAGTCTGGTGGTTCGGCTCGCTACTCCGTCTTCTTGATCACCACGAAGCTGATGTCGTCCTCAGGCGGAGCGAAGGCGAGCAGATCCTCCTTGAGGTGCTCGCAGATCTCCTTCGCGCTCCGATTGCGTACCGTCTCCAGAACGCCCTCCGCCCGCTCAGCGAGGTAGCGGTCGCCGCCGTGCTCGGCGAAGCCGTCGGTGTAGAGCAGGAGCAGGTCCCCGGCCTCGAGCAGGTCGACCTCGCTCACCTCGTACGGGCGCTTGTAGCCGAGGGGACCAGGGTCGACCAGCTCGTCCATGTAGGCGTTCGACGCGAACATTCCCACCGGCGGGAACCGGACCAGTTGGTCCTCGCTGAGGTGCTCGATGCGGCCCGGGCGGCCGGCGAAGAGCATGGGCGCCGGGTGGCCGGCCGAGAAGAAGCGGAACTTGCCCTGCTCCGAGACCTCGCCGTAGAGCATGGTCAGGTACTTGTTCAACGTGGTCGACTTGTAGAAGCGCTGATTGATGTGCTCGAAGAGCCGGGTCGTGATCTCGCCGAAGAGGTCGAGTTCGTAGTAAGCCCCGAGCAGGAACGCTTGATGGAGCATGGCCGCCACCAGGGCATCCGTCGCCTTGTGGCCCGACACGTCGGCCACCAGGACGCCGGCGCGCTGCTGGGACTGGCGAAGGCCCGCTACGACCCGCGCGTTGCCGGCCGCCTCCGCCTCTCGGATGCGGCGGTCCAGGTCGTACCGCTGCTTGAAGTCGAGGTAGATCACGTGGTCGCCGCCTATCGCCTGGCGCAGCGGCACGGAGACGCCGTTGATGTCGACACCGCGCAGGTTCGGAAGATCCCCGGACGACGGCTTCGTCGCCAGGCCGATCTCCTCCAGGTTGGCGAGCTCCGCCCGCAACTCAGCCTTCCGTGCATCGGACGGTCTTCTACTCACGACAACCCCTTCTCCGCAAGCGTAGCGCTCCGCGAGTGACAAATGGCGGAGGGGGTGGGATTCGAACCCACGGTGGACTCTCATCCACGCCGGTTTTCAAGACCGGTGCTTTCGACCACTCAGCCACCCCTCCGAGGCGGAAGAACTCTCAAGAACTAGGCTGCGGGTATCTCCTCGGCCCCGCCGACATACGGCTGGAGCGCCGCTGGAATGCGTACCGAACCCGACGCCGTCTGGTAGTTCTCCAGCACGGCAATCAGGGTCCGCCCGACTGCCAGTCCCGAACCGTTCAGGGTGTGGACGTAGCGCAGGGAGCCGCCGCCGCGCGGACGGAAGCGGGTATGCACGCGCCGCGCCTGGAAGGCCTCGGCGTTGCTGCAGGAGGATATCTCCCGGTACGCCTGCTGGCCGGGAACCCACACCTCCAGGTCGTACGTCTTGGCCATGGCGAAGCCCAGGTCGCCGGTGCAGAGAGACACCACCCGGTAGGGCAGTTCCAGTCGCTGCAGCACGCGTTCGGCGTGACCCGTGAGCTGCTCCAACGTGTCGTGGCTGGCCTCGGGGGTCGTCAGTTGCACGAGTTCGACCTTGTGGAACTGGTGCTGACGGATGAGCCCGCGCACGTCCCGACCGTAGGACCCGGCCTCGGCGCGGAAGCAGGGCGTGAGCGCGGCGTAGCGCAAGGGCAACTGATCCTCGTCGAGCACTTCGTCGGCGTGCAGGTTGACCAGGGGCACCTCGCCGGTCGGGATCAGGTAACGCGAACCGGGCTGGACGTGGAACACTTCGTCCTCGAACTTCGGCAGTTGGCCGCTGCCGAACAGGCACTCGCGCTTGACCAGGTAGGGAGGCAGGACCTCCGTGTAGCCATGCTCCTCGGTGTGCAGGTCGAGCATGAAGGCGCCGAGGGCCCGCTCCAGGCGTGCCCCCCAGCCGAAGTAGGTGGTGAACCGGGCCCCAGCCAACTTGGCGCCGCGCTCGAAGTCGAGAATCCCCAGCTCCGGGCCGATGTCCCAGTGCGCCTTCGGCTCGAAGTCGAACTCGGGCAGGTCGCCGACCACCCGCTCGACGCGGTTCGCCGACTCGTCGCGGCCGACCGGTACCGTTTCGTGGGCGATGTTCGGAACCTTCAGCTCGGTTTCGACGAGCTCCTCTTCGGCCTGCGCCACAACGCCTTCCAGACCCTCGATGCGGGTCTTGAGTTCCGTCATCTCTAGAATGCGTGTCGCGGCGTCCTCTTCCCTTGTCTCGCCCTGAGCCTTGAGCTTGCCAATCTCGCGACCAGCCAACCGACGACGGTGACGGAGTTCCTCGACTTCGGCCAGCGCTTCACGGCGGCGCCGGTCGCAGGTCACCCATTGATCGACCAGTGCGGCATCGGCGCCGCGCGCTTCGAGGGCGTCCGCAACCCGCTGCGGTTCGCTTCTGAGCAGTTCTCGGGGCAACATGGCGGTGGCAGTCTTCCAACGTTTGTCCGCAACGGCAAGGATGGCCCCCTTGACGACTGAATCCGCTTTCGCGCCGGCCTCTCCCGGGTCTTCGTCACCGCCGTGGATCGCCGCCCTGCCGCCTCTGCTGGCCGGGTTGGCGATGGCCTCCCTGGCGGCGGTCGAGCGCGACGCGGAGGCGGCGGCTGAAGGACGCTACCTCGCCTTCGCCGCAACGGCGGTCCTGATCGCCGCCGCGGGCGCCGCGCGTCGCCCGCTGAGCCCGGCAGCGCTGGCGCTGCCGGTACTGACCGTGGTGGCGTTCGCGGCCGTCCCCGCCCACGGTCCGGGCCGCGCGACGGCGGTGGGCGCCCTGCTCTGCCTGGGTCCCGCGGCGCTTCTCGTGGACAGTCTGCTCGCCCGCCGTGCCGATCTGCTGGCGCCGCCCGGCTCCTTGGAACCGGCACGTTTGATACGCCTCGGCGGCACCCTGCTGTCGGCGCTGATCGGACTCAACCTGCTGCTGCGGCAGGGCGACCTGCTCGACGGCTCAGCGCTGCGGCTGCTGGTCGTACTCGTCGCCATTCCCGCCGCGGCAGCGGTCCTTCTGACCGGCCTGTTCGCCCGCCTGGGCGCTCCGGCCCTGGCGGGAACAGCCGCCCTGATCCTGGCCGCGGGCGGCGTGCGCTCGAATGTCGTCCTGGTGCTCGCCGCCGCGGCGCTTGCCGACGCGGCCGCTCGCGCCCTCGAAGAGCGTTGGTCCGTGGCGGCGGCAGCGCTGGGGCTCACCTTGACGCTGATCCTGGGGCTCGTTCTCGTCCGCGAGCCGGCGTTCGGGGTTCTGCTCGCCGCAATGGCCGCCGCCGTGGTCTGGCGCCGGTTCGCCTTCGCCATCGTCCTCGTTCTGGCCAGCGCCCTGGCCCTCGGGCTGCCGCCCGCGGCGGCGGCGCCCTGGCCGTTGGCGCTCACCGGATTGCCCCTGGTTCTCCTTGCCGCGCCCAACCTGGTTGGTCGAGGCAACCTGCACACGGTGGCGGCGGCGGTTCTGCTTTCGCTGGCCGGGCTGCGCTTCCTGCCGTCCCCGCAGGCCCTGCTGGCGGGTATCGCCCTGTGGACCCTGCTGAGCGCGGGGCGGCCGAGCGCCGCGTCCACCGATGATCCGCCTCCGGCCGGTCCCTGGCAGGGTATCGGCCTGCGCGGCGATGCCGCCGTATTCGGGTTCTGCTGGCAAGGCAGTCTGCTCGTTTTCGCCACGCTTTCGGCCACCTATCCGTGGCTCAGGGCCGCCCATCTCGACGATCGACTGAGCGCGCTCGGACTCGATACCGCATTCGACCGCTGGCTTGGACTGATCGTCCTGATCCTGATCGGGCGCGGCGTCGGCGCGCTCGTGCGGAGGGCGCCCGCGCCCCGGGCCATCGTGCTGGCGGTCGGCGTCGTGGTGCTGACGGCGGCCGCTCTCGGCGCCTGGGGAGCGTTCCTGCCGCGGCAGACGCTGCTCAGCTCGCCAAGGCAGGTGCTGACCCCGGACCAGCCGCGATGGGCAGCCGGGGCGGCCGGGTGCGGAACCCTGGTGCTCGATACGGCGGTCGCCCACGGCGGCGGCCTTGCCGCGGGTCGAACGCTGGCCCGCATCGGCGCCGAACGGACCGAGAACTCCCTCGACCTGCAACACGGCGCTCACACCGGCGAGTGGTCCGCCCGCCAAAGCAGCGCCGCCGCCGGCCGGGCGCCCTGGCTCCACTGGGTCGCGACCGGCGCCGACGGTCCCTTCTTCGGCACCCGCTACCGTGCCGAGTTCGATCTCGCTCCGCTGTGCGGCCTCGGCAACCTGGTCATCGTCCGCGATCCCGACCTCCCCGCGGAGGTCGAGGTGATCCTCTTCCACGCTCTCCACATCGGCCGGACTGCCGGACCTTGATCCCCGCACAGGCGCCGGCACTCTCCTACGTCGTTCCAACGGTCGGCGTGCCCAAGCACGTCGCGGGATGCCTCGAGTCCATCTACCGGGACGCGTCGGAGACGACCGCGCCGGCCGAACTCATCGTCGTCTGGCAGCACCCGGGTGCTTCCGCCCGCGACCTGGCGCAAGACCGGGAGGAACGAACCGGAGGTCCGGCCGCGCTCCGGGTACTGGCCAGGCAACTCGCGGCCGATCATCCCGTCGCCTTCCGGCGGGCGCCACGGATCGTGCAACTACCTCGGCCGGCGGGGTTCGCCCGCGCCGCCAACGCCGGCATCGCCGCCAGCGTCGGCCGGTGGATCGCCCTGGTGAACGACGATGCCGTGCTGGCGCCCGGCTGGACCCGGGCGTTGCTGGAGTCGCTCGGCGCATGCGCCGGGGCCGACCCGAAGCCCTCCCCCAACTCCCGGATCGCGGCGGCGCAGGGGATCAACCTGCTTCCGGCCGGCGACGACGATGACGTACGGATCGATGGCGCCGGTCTGGCCTGGAATCGCCGCTGGCAGGCGGTCCAGGTCGACCGCGGCGAATCCGCACCGCCGCCCGGCGGGGCGCCAAGACCCGTGTACGGCGTGTCGGCGACCGCCGCGATCTACCGCCGCGACGCGCTGGTCGCCGTGAGCCCCGCTGGCCGGCCGCTCCGGCCCTTCAACGAGCGGCTGGAGAGCTACTACGAGGACGTCGAACTCGCCGACCGGCTGCGCCGGGCATCCTACGAGGCGGTGCTGGCGCCGGCGGCGCGCATCGAACATGCCGGCGCGCTGTCGAGCCAGGGCCGCCGCGCCGCCCGGCGGCGCGTCCGCCGGATCTACTGCAACCGTCTGCTGGTTCTGGCGGCGCGGCTCGGCCGGAGTTTCTGGCCGCGGCTGCCGGGACTCCTGGTCCGGGATGCGGTCGACATGCTCCGGGGCCGGAAGGCCGATACCCTGCCGGGCGATCCACGACGCCCGCGACCTGTGGATCTCCTGTTCGCCTGGTGCCGCGCGGTCCGGCTCCTGCCGCGCTTCGCCGGTTTCGGCAGCGCACTCTCGCGGCCGGCGCCCGGGCGCGACGACGAAAGCAGCCGATGACCGGCACTCCGATTCTGTCCGCGGTGGCGCCGCACTGGCACGACGAGGACAACCTCGCGCTCCTCACCAAGAGCTGGCCCCGCGACGAACGCTTCGAACTGATCGTGGTCGACAACGGCTCGGGTGGGAACCTGAGCGAGTTGGCAGCGGGCCGGCCGAACGTCCTCGTCCTCGAACCGGGCCGCAACCTGGGCTTCGCGGCGGCGGTCAACCGCGGTACGGCCGATGCCGGGGGACGCCTGCTGCTGATCCTGAACACCGACGCCAGGCCCGAATCCGGGGCGCTCGAATCCCTGGTTCGGGGCATGGAAGAGCATCCGGAAGCAGGCGGCCTGGCGCCCCGGTTGGTGGACTCAGACGGCGCTTCCCAGGCCGGTTGGCAACTGCGCAGGCTGCCCGGCCTGGGCACGCTGCTCGGCTACTGCTGCTTCGTGGAGCCCAGAGCCATTCCGGCGCCGGCGGCCGGATCGCCCGTCGAGCAGCCGGCGGCCTGCGCGCTGCTGCTCCGACGCGACGCCTTCGATGCCGCCGGGGGCATGGACGAGGAGTTCTGGCCCGCCTGGTTCGAGGACGTCGACCTCGCCCGGCGGCTCCGCGACCTGGGCGAGACGATCCGGTACTGGCCGGACGCCGCCTTCCTGCATGGCCTCGGCGCCTCCGTACCTCGCCTCGGGTACGGCCCCTTCCTGCTCGCCTACTACCGCAACCTGGACCGATACGCTCGCAAGCATCACAGCCGCGGCGCCGCCCTCGTGCTGAATCTCATGCTGGTCGTCGCCGCTCTGCTCCGCATCGCTCTGCTGCCGTTTCGCCGGCCCCGCCGCGCGCGGAGCCGCCGCGAGGCACTGGTGAGCTTAAGCCACCTGGCCGCGGCGGCGGCTTCCGGTTGGAGGCGCCCATGAAGGCCGGCGCCGGATGCGGGCGGGACGCCCGCGTGCCCAGGGGCGGGCGGGACGCCCGCGTGCCCAGGGGCGGGCGGGACGCCCGCGTGCCCAGGGGCGGGCGGGACGCCCGCGTGCCCAGGGGCGGGCGGGACGCCCGCGTGCCCAGGGGCGGGCGAGACGCGCCGGACCTTGCGATCTGCACGGTCACCTGGAACGACGCGGCCAACCTGCCCCGTTTCTTCGACGCGCTGGCGTCCCTCGAGGGCCCGCCATTCCGGCTCATCGTGGTCGACAATGCCAGTACGGACGCCACCCTCGAGCGCCTTCGAGAGGGTGCGGAGTCGGCGCCCTTCCCGGTCGAGCTGATCGCGCTGGACGAGAACACCGGCTTCGCAGGCGGCCTGAACCGGGCGCTTCAGACCGCCTTCGGCAACGGCGCCGAGACTGGCGGGCCACCGACCTACCTGCTGAGCCTGAACGCCGACGCCTGGGTGGCCCCCGACTATGCGCTGCGCCTGATCGAGAGCCTGGAACGGTTCACGAGCAGCGAACGACCTGTAGGCGCGGTCACCGGTCGCCTGCTTCGCGACGATGCCCCGAACGGGGACGCACCGCCTCATGTCGACGCCTGCGGCATGCGCCTGACCCGGAGTTGGCGCCACGAGGACCGCGGCGCCGACCAGGTCGATCGCGGCCAGTATCCGGTAACGGAGCGGGTGTTCGGGGGCAGCGGCGCCGCCACCCTGTTCCTGAGCGCCGCGCTGCGCGACGCGGCGGTCGCGGGCCGGGTCCTCGACGACGACTTCCACTCCTACCGCGAGGACGCGGAACTCTGCTTCCGGCTGCGGGAACGGGGCTGGGAGGTGCTCTATGAGCCCCGGGCCCGCGCGGTGCACGGCCGGGTCAACCTGCCCCGGCGACGGCGCCAGATGTCCAGGGACATCAACTTCCACTCGCTCAAGAACCGCTACCTGCTGCAGCTCTACCACCGCAGCCTGGCCGACGCCCCACGCACGCTGGCCGCGACCTCGATCCGGGAACTCGGCATCCTCGCCTACGTGCTGCTGCGCGAGCCCTCGTCGCTGGCCGCCTACGCCTGGCTATGGCGCAACCGGCGTCGCATCCTCGAGCGGCGTCGCCTGGTCCGCGCCCGCCGCCGCGTGCCGAAGCACTCGACGGCACGGTGGTTCGGGCGGGCTTCCCTGCCGCTCTACCCTGAGCGGCCAAGGATTCTGATCCTCGGCAGCCGCGGCATTCCCGCTGCCTACAGCGGCTACGAGACGATGATCGAGGCGCTGGCGCCGCGCCTCGCGGAACGCGGTTGGCCGGTCACCGTCTACTGCCGGTCCCACTACGTCGACCGGCGGCGCCGCTCGCACCGCGGCGTCGACCTGGTCGTCCTGCCGACGCTGCGCACGAAGTACGGGGACACCCCCGTTCACACCCTGCTCTCCTGCCTCCACGCGGCTCTCTTCGCCCGCGGCGCCCGCGCCGCACTGGTCGTCAACGGCGCGAACGCGCTTTTCCTGCCGCTGCTCTGGCCACGGCGCATCCGTACCGCCCTGCACGTCGACGGGATCGAGAAGCGAAGAGCGAAATGGGGCTGGCCCGGCCGCCTCGTGTACGCGCTCTCCGAACGCCTGGCCTGCCTGCTGCCGGGCACGACAGTCAGCGACGCGGAAGTCATCGCCGACCACTACCGCGACCGGTACGGCCGCAGCACGACGATGATCCGTTACGGCGTCGAGCCCCAACCCATCGTCTCTCACTCCGTCCTGAACGAGCTGGGACTCGAACCCCGGCGCTACTTTCTCTACGTCAGCCGCTTCGAGCCGGAGAACAACCCGCACCGCGTGGTCGCGGCCTACGCCCGGGTAGGCGGTGACCTGCCCCTGGTCATGGTCGGCGACGCGCCCTACGCCTCGGACTTCATCGCCGGGATGAAGGGGACCGCCGACCCGCGGGTGCTCTTCCCAGGCGCCGTGTACGGCGACCGCTACCGCGGCCTGCTTTCGTCCGCGCTCGCGACCGTGCACGCCACCGAAGTCGGCGGCACCCATCCGGCGCTCGTCGAGGCGATGGGTTACGGCAACTGCGTACTGGTCAACGACGAACCAGCCAACCGCGAAACGGCCGCCGAGGCCGCCATCTACTTCGACGTCCAGGATCAGGCCTCGCTCACCGCGGCCTTCGAGCAGGCCGCCGGCGACCCGGTGCGGACGCGTCTCATGGGCGAACGAGCGGCCTGCCGCGCGGCGTCCGAGTTCAACTGGGACCGGGTCACGGACGAGTACGAGGAGCTGTTCGGGCGGCTCTGCGAAAGGCGCTGAGGGGGCGAGGCGCCGGGCCGAAGCGGGCAGGATGCTCGCCTTCCCGGTCAAGAGCAGGGGGCGGATAGACTCCCCAACTGGTAGTGCTTCGGGCCCCAACCCATGTTGCAACAGCGCATTCGACTGCAAGCCGCCCTGGTCTTCGCCCTCGACCTCTCGCTGGTTGCAGCGGCGTTCTTTCTCGCCCACGCGATCCGCAGCGAGCTCTTCCCCCAGGTGCTGCCGGACCTCTTCCCCCGGCCGCTCTATCCACTGGGCGACCATCTTCCTCTGCTGCCGCTGGCGCTTCTGACCTGGATGGCGCCCCTGATCGCCACCCGGCGCTACCGCTCCCATCGCACGGCCGATCTGAGGACCGAGGCAACGGCGATCCTCAAGGTGTCGGCAGTTGCCACGTTTCTGATCCTGTTCGCGGTCTTCGTCCTCCGACTCGACCAACTCCTGCTCCAGGACAGCCTCAGCCGGACCTGGCTGCTTCTCTTCACCGGCCTTTCCTGCCTGCTGCTGCTGGCCGAGAAAATCGCGCTGCGCATCGTCTCGCGCGACCTGCGGCAGCACGGTCTCAACCAGCGAGCCGTGCTCATCGCCGGCACCCCGGAAGCGGCCCGGAAACTCGCCGAGTCGATCGAGGACCACTCCTACTGGGGCCTCAAGATCGTCGGCCTGATCCACACGGACGGGAGCAGGCCCGCCGAGACCCCGCAACCGGTCTGGGGCGGCATCGACGACATCCTGCGGGTCGTTTCCGAGCACGTGATCGACGACGTGTTCTTTGCCGTCACGCCCAACGAGCTGCCCGCCCTGCAGAAGATCTTCGAGGCGCTGCAGGAACAGGGCATCCAGACCCGCATCGCGCTCGACCTGCTGCCGCCGGCCCACAGCAAGGTCCAACTCGACTCGTTTGCCGGCCGGCCCGTTGTCACTCTGTCACCGGCGCCGTCCAGCGTTCCCCTGCTGCTGTTCAAGCGCTTCTACGACATCTGCATCGGCGTCGTCCTGCTGGCGATCAGCCTGCCCGTGATGCTCGTGCTGGCGCTCCTGATCAAGGTCACTTCGTCCGGCTCCGTGCTCTACCGGCAAACGCGCTGCGGTCTGAACGGCCGCCGCTTCACCATGTACAAACTCCGCACCATGGTCGCGGACGCCGACGCCAGGCAAGCCGCGTTGAAGCACCTGAACACGATGGGCGGTCCGGCGTTCAAGATGGACCGCGATCCCCGGATCACGCCCCTCGGGCACTACCTGCGCAAGTTCAGCCTGGACGAACTCCCGCAGTTCTGGAACGTCGTGCGCGGCGACATGAGCCTGGTCGGCCCCAGGCCTCTCGAGGAAAAGGAACCGTACACGAGGCGGCAGCGGCGGCGCCTGTCGATGAAGCCGGGCATCACGTGCCTGTGGCAGGTCAGCGGCCGCAGCGATCTGGACTTCGACCGCTGGATGGAACTCGACCTGGAGTACATCGACTCCTGGTCTCCGACCCTCGACTTCAAGATCCTCCTCAGGACGATCCCGGCGGTGCTTACTCGCCGCGGCGCTTCGTAGCGAGGGAAGCGCGGAGACGGAGCCGGCGCTGCGCGCCGGATGCGGGCAAGATGCCCGCGCTCCCAGGCCGGCTCAGCTCAGGACCGGCAGCGCGCCACCGGCGCCGCCGCCGCCCGACAAGGACCTCTCTTTCGGACGACGGCGGCGATACTCGTCATCCTCGTACGCGAGGCAGCACAGGAGCCTGCCGCACGAGCCGGAGATCTTGGACGGGTTGAGACTCAGACCCTGGCGCTTGGCCATCTGGATCGAGATGGGCCGGAAGTCGTCGATCCAGGTCGAACAGCACAGCGTCCGGCCGCAGATGCCGATGCCCCCGAGCAGCCGCGCCTCATCCCGCGGCCCGACGTGAACCAGTCGTACCCGGGCCTTGAAGCGGCTCTTCAGGTCACGCAGCAACTGCCGGAAGTCGACCCGGCGATCGGCGGTGAAGTAAAACGTCGCGTCGCGCCCATCCAGACTGAAGTCGACCCGCGACACTTTCATCTCCAGACCGAGCGCCCGCGACCGTTCCCGGCCGAACGTCTTGCCGCGCACCTCGTTCGTCAGTTGGCGCTCTCTTGCCGCGCGATCAGCGTCGTCCACCCGGCGGATCAGCGTCCGGGCGCTGGACTTCTGGCACGGCTTGAAGACCGGCATAGGCGACTTCTCCACCCGGCCGTAGGCGGGACCCGGCTCCATCGACACGATCACTTCGTCGCCGCGGGCCAGCAGCTCGCCGCCCGTGCGACACAGGGTGAGGTTCGTCTCCTCACCGAAGCGCACACCGACGAACCTGTCTTCCACCGCCGTCGATTGACCGGCGAAGCTGCAGCCGCCGCAACTCACGACAGGCCCGCCCCCATCCCGAGCACCCGCCGGCCGATATCCGAGCGCATCGTCTTGGCCGGCCAGTGGATCCGGGCCGCCCCGTCGTAGGCCCGCGCAAGCGCCTGATCCAGGTCGTCGCCGTCCGCGCAGACGTTCAGCACCCGTCCGCCCGTGGCGATGACCTGGCCGTCCCGGCGGTCGGTGCCGGCGTGAAACACGGCCACGCCCTCGCACGCTCGAGCGGCTTCGATCCCTTCGATGGCATCTCCCGACGCCGCCTTTCCCGGGTAGCCCTGGTTGGCCAGCACCAGGCAGGCCGAAGCGCCGGAGCTGAAGGCGAGTTCGGAGCGTCCGAAATCGCCGTCAGCGCCGGCGGCGAACAGGTCGACCGGGTCTTCCTCCAGCCGCAGCAACAGGGCCTGCGCCTCGGGATCGCCGAGCCGGACGTTGAACTCGAGCACCTGGGGACCCTCCGGGCTCATCATCAGGCCCGCGTAGAGCACGCCGGAGAAGGGCGTACCGTCTGCGGCCATGCCGGCCACCGTACGCTCCATGACTTCGCTCATGATCTCAGAGACCTGCTCCCTGGAGACGATGCCCGCCGGGCTGTGGGCGCCCATGCCGCCGGTGTTCGGGCCGGCGTCGTCGTCGCCGATCCGCTTGTAGTCCTTCGAGGTCGCGAGCGGCAGCACCCGCCGGCCGTCGCAGAACCCGATGAAGGAGACCTCTTCGCCGAGCACGAAAGGTTCGATCAGCACGCGGGCGCCGGCCGGACCGAAGCGGCGGTCGACGAAGAAGACGTCCAGGGCGACCTCCAATTCTTCCGGCGAGGACACAATCAGCACGCCCTTGCCGGCGGCGAGCCCGTCGGCCTTGAGCACCGCCGGCAATCCGAAGCGCTCCGCAGCCCGGCGCGCGATGTCCCGGTCGTCGGTGACCACGAAGTCGGACGTCGGCACACCGTGCCGGTGCATGAACTCCTTGGCGAACACCTTCGAGCTCTCCAGACGCGCGGCGGCGCGGGAGGGGCCGAAGATGCGCAGACCGCGCTCGCGAAACGCGTCCACCACGCCGAGAGACAGCGGCAGCTCGGGGCCGACCACGGTGAGGTCGATCCCGCGCTCGGCCGCGAATCGGCAAAGCCCCTCGATGTCCGAAACATCGATCGCAACTCTCTCGCCGCACTCCTCAGTACCCGGACTGCCCGGTGCACAGTAGAGCTCCGTCGCGGGCGCCCGCTCCCGGATGAGCCAGCAGAGCGCGTGCTCCCGGCCACCGGCGCCGATGACCAGGACCCTCAAAGCACGGCCTCCGCGGCGGGGATCGGCCCCGCCGGCGCCGGAGACGCGGCCAGCAACTGAATCGCGCCTTCGACTTCCTCGATCATCGTGTCCGGCGTCGAGGCGCCCGCGGTGACTCCCACCGCCCGGCAATCCGCGAACCAGTCTGAGCTCAGGTCGTCCGAACCGTGAACGAGATAGCTGCGCGGTTGTGTAGCCCGGCAGACTTCCCACAGATGCCTGGTGTTCGCGCTGTGCCGCCCACCGACGACGACGATGCAGTCGATCTCGGGGTCGGCCGCGAGGGCGCGCGCCGCATCCTGGTTCTCCTTGGTCGCGTAGCAGATCGTGTCCGCCCGTTCGGCGTGGCCGGCCGCGCGCTCGATCGCCCGCGCCACGTCCTCGTACTCCTCGCTGTTCAGGGTGGTCTGGTAGAAGATCTTCACCCTGGAATGACGGACGAAGTCGATCCGCTCGACGTCCCCGGTCGTGAGCACGATGTCGTAGTCGCCGGGATCGAGATCCCGGGTATAGCCAATCACCTCCCGGTGGGCGGAGTCGCCGATGAACACCGCGTGGTAACCCGCCTCGAGCGCCTGCCGGGCTTCCTCGTGGACGTCGTAGACGAAGGGACAGGTCGTGTCGACCACCAGGAGGCCGCGCGCCAGCGCCCGGCGATGAAAGGACGGCGGCACGCCATGCGCCGAGAAGACGATGGTGCCGGCGCGAACCTCGTCGAGCGACGAGGCCGTGGCGAAGCCCAGTTGCACGAGATCGGAAACGACGTGCTCGTTGTGCACCAACTGGCCCAGGATCTTCCCGCTCCGGCCTTCCGCGGCCAGTTTTCGCACCGTCCTGTCGGCAATGCGCACGCCGGCGCAGAAACCGTACTTTTCCGCGCGCTTGAGCGTCAACGGACCCGCCGTTTTGGTCACCTGATTCGTACCCCTCACCATCCGACCGTCCGGTAACGCCAGACGGCGCCCGATGCTAACAGCGGTCCCGGTTCAGTGCTTCGGGTACTCGAAGCGGGCAGCCGAGCTTCCGGGGTTCCTGCCCGGTTCGATCGCAACCCGGAGCCACTCGTCACCCCGCCGAAAGGTCATGATGTCACCCAGCGCCGCACGCCAACCCGCGGCCTGCGCCTCGCGCAACAGCCATTCCCGGGCTGCCGGGGCGCCCAGTGAGAGCCGCAGGCTCACGAACTCCACCGTAGCCGGTTCTTCGTCTTCCTGCTGGGCATCGCCGAAGTCGAACACCGTCGACCCGTCCGGAACCGGGAAGCCCTCCGGGAAGGCGCCCGGAAGACGACCGCCGAGGGCGGCCTCCGGGGCCCGGCTCTCCTGCTGATCCTCGTCCGGCCGGAACACCGAGTCTCGCGGCGGCTCTACCGCAAGGCTCTCCAGGTCGCCATCGTCCAGCGGCGCCGGATCCGAGGGGACGATGCACGACCAGGCGAGCACCGTCGCCGGCAGCAGCAACAACGCGAGAGCACGCCCGCCTTGGCGACGGCCGGCAGCCCGTGGCGCCCCGGCCTCGACCGTCAGTCGGCCAGCACGTGCAGCGGCCGCTCCGACGGAGCGTAGAGGCGCTCCGGCGACAGGTCGTGCGGGATCTCGATCTTGCACTCGCAGACTTCCTGCTGGCGTTCGGCTAGATCGGCGAGGCTCAAGCCGCAGAGGATGTTCTCGACCGCCTCCTTGACGCTCAGGAAGACCTCGCGGATCGCGCAGTGCCTCGGCCCCACGCCGATCGTGCAGGGCTGAGCCAGGATGTGGTCAATCGACGTCGTGTGCCCTTCCAGCGCAACCAGGATGTCTTGCATGGAGATGTCACCGGCCGGTCGGCCCAACAGGTGGCCGCCCTGGGGGCCCCGATTCGAGCGGATCAACTGAAAGCGGGAAAGGGACGCCAGAATCTGCCGCAGGTAGGGCTCGGGGATGCCCTGGTTGATCGCTATCTCGTGGCTCGGCACCGGACCGCCGTCGGAGTGCATCGCCAAGTACAGCATGGCGCGGAGACCGTACTCACCCTTGGTCGATATCTTCATTGTGCACTCTTCGCCAAGGGCCAGTGTAGCAGTCGACCGCGGCTCGAACCCGATCGAGCCTTGTCCCATGAGAGATGAGCCTGAAGGGAGGATGTCAATCCCACGAGAGATGAGCCTGAGCGTGTGTCGGGGATCATTGGAGGATGATCTTGCGACTCGATATCGAACGGTTTCGGACCCTGGACGAGGTCCGCGACTTCATGGCCGGCAGTTCGCCGGTCGACTTCCGTTTCGTGGAGCGCGCCGATGCGTACGGCTTCGTGCGGCGGGTTCTGGTGCGGACGCGGTATGTACGGTTGTCGAGGTCCGACAAGGGCCTGGTGCGGCGGTTCCTGGTCAAGGTGACGGGCTTCAGCCGGGCTCAGATCGCGCGGTTGATCTCTCAGTACCGGGCGACCGGGCGCATCGAGGATCGGCGCCGTGGTCCGAAGCGTCCCTTTCCCCGGCGCTACACGAAGGCGGACATCGGTCTGCTGGCGGAAGTAGACGAGACCCTGGGCGGCCTGTGCGGCGCGGTGACGCGGCGCCTGATGCAGCGTCAGTACGAGGTCTTCGGCGATGCTCGGTTCGAGCGTCTGGCGGCGCTCTCCAACAGCCACCTGTACCGCCTTCGGCAGTCTGTGACGTACCGGCGCCGGCGGCTGACGGTGGCGAAGACGCGGTCGACTCAGGTGCGCATCGGGGAGCGCCGCAAGCCTCATCCCGCCGGTCGCGCGGGCTTCCTGCGAGTGGATTCCGTCCATCAGGGCGACCTCGACGGGGAGAAGGGTCTGTACGAGATCAATCTGGTGGACGAGGTCACGCAGTACGAGTTCGTGGCCGCCGCAGAAGGCATTTCGGAGCGTTTTCTGGTCCCGGCCCTCGAAGGGTCGATCGAGGCTTTTCCCTTCGTCGTTCAGGGCTTCCACGCCGACAACGGCTCCGAGTACATCAACCACCGGGTCGCCGCGCTGCTGCGCAAGCTGCACGTCGAGGAATTCACGAAGTCCCGCCCGAGACGCTGCAACGACAACGCCCTGGTCGAAAGCAAGAATGCCTCGGTGGTCCGGCGCTACCTCGGCTACGACCACATTCCCCGGCATCACGCCGCCCTCGTCAACGGCTTCCTGCGCGACGTGCTCGCTCCCTTCCTCAACTACCACCGGCCCTGCCACTTCCCCGTCGAGAAGACGGACGCCAAGGGACGCATCCGCAAGACCTACCCCTTCGACAACGTCACCACGCCCTACCTCAAGCTGAAGTCGCTCGACGGCGCTGCCCTCAGCCTGCGGCCCGGCGTCACCTTCGAGCAGCTCGACCAGGAGGCCCTGGCCCGCGACGACCTCGCCGCGGCGAGCGCCGTCAACGAGGCGCTCGTCGCACTCTTCGCCCAAATCCGACGCCGAGATGCAACCGTCGCATGAGCAGCTCACCCATCTCCCTCACTACACTTGGCCGCGGCCTCGCGGTCCCCGCGCTACCGTTGGTCCCTGGTGCTGACCTCCGCTTCGCTTCGATCAGCAACCGGAAAACCGCCCCGCCACGCTCGCCCCGCTCAACTCCCGAACAACCGCCGTTCAGGCTCATCTCCGTATGGGACTAGTGTCAAGTCACACGTCCTATGTCGCATGAATCGTAGTAGGCTCCTTGCCGTTCGACGACGGCAAGGAGTCTGGCATGAAGCGGTATGTGGTGGAGTTGGAGGAGCAGGAGCGCGAGGCGTTGGCGACGATTGCGCGCAAGGGTTCGCATCGGTCGCAGAAGGTGATCAACGCGTTGGTTCTGCTCAACTGCGACGAGGGCGAGTTCAACGGGCGTCGGCCGACCGGCGAGACGATCGCCGGGGTCTTGCGGATCAGTGCGCGCAGGGTGGATCGTGTGAAGAAGCGGTTTGTGGAGGACGGTCTGGAGGCGGCGCTCGGCAGTCGGCAGGGGCGTCGTCCGAAGTACCTGCGCAAGGCGGATGGCGAGTTCGAGGCGCGGCTGGTCGCGCTCAGTTGCGGAGAGCCGCCCGAAGGGCGTTCGCAGTGGTCTCTGCGTCTGTTGGCCGACCGTGCGGTGGAGCTCGGCTATATCGACAGCGTCTCGCACGAGACGGTGCGGCGGGTGCTAAAAAAAACGCTCTCAAACCGTGGCGCCGCGTCGGCTGGGTGATTCCGCCGCAATGCAACGCCGACTTCGCGGCGAACATGGAGCGGGTGCTCGACGTCTATCGGCGTCCCTACGACGCGAGCTTCCCGGTGGTGTGCATGGACGAGACGCCGCGGCAGTTGATCGCCGAGACACGGGCGCCCATCCCGCCGGCCCCTGGACGGGAGGTCCGCGAAGACTACGAGTACCGACGCTGCGGCGCCTGCAACGTGTTCATGGCGACCGAACCGCTGGCCGGGCGGCGTCTGACCAAGGTCACCGAGCGCAGGACCAAGACCGACTGGGCGCGTTTCCTGGAAGACATCGCCGGGCAGTATCCCGACGCCACCCGAATCACGCTGGTGATGGACAACCTCAACACCCACCGCCCCGGCGCGCTCTACGAGACCTTCGACCCGGCCCGGGCCAAGGCGCTGTGGGACCGCTTCGAGTTCGTCTACACCCCCAAGCACGGCAGTTGGCTGAACGTCGCCGAGGTCGAACTCAGCGTGATGATCCGACAGTGCCTCAACCGCCGCATCGACTCCATCGACACCCTACGCGCCGAAGTCGGCGCCTGGCAGGCCGCCAGAGACCGGATCCAAGCCAAGGTCAACTGGCACTTCACCACCGACGACGCTCGCGTCAAACTCAAGCGCCTCTATCCGACTTTTGACGAGTGACACGACACTAGGCTGATCGACCGACTGCCGAGTCACGGCTCGCAGCGGAACGCCTGGATGTCGGTAATCACGCCCTTGGCCGTCGTGTATCCGGTCGGCACGTCGTAGATCCGTCCGCCCGGAAACGCGTCGCTCGGCTCTTCGTATCTCTCGAAGTATCCGGTGACCGTACCTCCCGAGTGCTTGTAGAGGAGCGTCTCGCCACCAGGCGCCGAGTCCTGAATCCTGATGAAGTACGGCTGATCGGTCCCCGCCGAGCCGTACACCCACCAGTGGCCGTTGTACGAGCAGGCGTCGAGCACCTTGACCAGCAGCTCCGGGTTGTCCGCGGAGTAGAAGTAGAAGAGGGCCGCGGCGTCACCGAGACCGAGGACATCGAGCGGCCCCGCGAAGTCCGGTCTCTCGAGGGCCTTCGCCTGGACGCGGAAGCGCCAGTCCTGCAAGCAGGTAGCCGTTGGGCCGTTCCTGCATGCGTATGGCGGCCCGTCCTCATCCGTTTCGGAGCGCGCCGGAACGTAGTCGGCGGCATCGGGAAGCGTGTAGCGCAGTGCGCGGGCCGCGTTGCTCTCCTCCGCGTTGCCAAGTACGAGACCTCGAACCAACTCCGTGGTCGAGAACCACGCGCCGACGTTCGGCCCCTCGGCAGCCATGATCGACGACTCGAAGCGGGCCTCAGCGACGGCAGAGTGCTGGAACCCATGACCGAACGGCACATACGGTGTATTCACTCCAGCACCAAGCAGCTCGCTCGCCGGGTCATGGACCAGGCCCAGGTTGTGTCCGACCTCGTGAGCCAGGAGCGCAGGTCTCGCGTCAAGGCAGGGCGACGACAACGCGCCGACCGCGAACGGCGCCGCCGACGCTGCAGAGACGCCAGGACGGCGCAAGTGGGCGATTCCGCAAGCCATGGCGCGATCCCTCACGATGGCGTAGACGAGGTCGGCGCCGTACTCGCGGCGAAGGCTCACAGCTCGTGTCCGGGCGTACGAGAGCGCGTCGCGGATCTCCATGCCGTTCAGCGCCGGGTCGCGCTGGAAACCGACTACCCGCAATCGGGCGTCAAGATGGGCTCGCCGGAACGCCATCGTCGCCAGGTCCGTGGCGTGGTGAACGGTGGCCCGCAGGCCCCCAAGCGTGTCATGCCGACCGTAGGGTCGGCGTGGGCTACCGCCCCCGCCGTAGTCGGCAAGTGTCAGACCGATGGCGTCATCTGCGTAGATGAAGGCGATGTCGATGACGCAGGCGCCGTCGCACCACGGCGGTGCCTCCGGCGGTCCAGCGGTTGATGCCGACACCGCGGACCAGGGTGGAAGGTCGGGCACGATCGCACCGGCACAGAACGGGTCGTCGCTGGCATCGGATGCGAAGGTGGAGTCGGTGCCCGTAGCAGCCGCAACCGCGACAACCAACAGCATGGCGGCACCTGAGATCGAGAGCGGGCGCGCAGACATCGAGGTCTCCTCCGTCAAGTTCAGACTGAGAAACTACCGGATCCGGGCGACTCGCGACCGTCAGCCGCGCACGTAGCTCAGCACCTCTTCAAGCGTCCCGATGTCGCCTTCGGCGGCATTCAGCCACAGCGCCCGCAGGCCTGCCGCCTCGGCCCCCTCGCGATCCTCGATCTTGGCGTCGCCGACGTGGAGCACCGACGCCGGCGCCAGGGCCAGCTCCCGGCAGGCGGCAAGGAAGATCGTCTCGGCCGGCTTCGCCGATCCCACGTCCTCGGAGCAGACGACGGCGTCGATGTCGGCGCCCAGGCCGAGATTGGCGAGCACACGGGGCAGCCGGCGGTCCCAGTTGCTGGTCACCGCGACCCGCAGACCGCGGCGTCGCAGCTCGGCGAGCACCTCGCGGGCGCCGGGGCGAACCTCCCAGGCATCGGCCCGTTCGAAGCGGGCAAACAACTCGGCGGCCGCAAAGGGCCCGGGGGCTTCCTTGCCGAGCAGCGCGCACGATCTCTCCAGCAGCTCGCGCCAGAAGCCCCGGGCGCCGTCCGGATGGCCGCTGTAGCGGTCCTCGCCGCGTCCGAGCCGGCAGTCGAGTTCGCTCCAGGCGGTCCGGAAGCCGGTCTCGATCTCGCCCGGGCTAAGGCGCAGACCGTGCCGGGCAAGGATCTCGGCGTAGATCTCACCGCGGCGCGGACAGACGAAGAGCGTGCCCGTGGCGTCGAAGGAGACGCCCCGAAGTGGCGCGGCGCCGCGGCGCGCCGCGGCCCGGACGGGCCGTTGCCGACGTTCGCTCAAGAGAAACCGTAGCGCCGGGCAAAGAAGTAGAAGGCGGTGACGACGAGCGAGTGGCGGATCTCACCGCTCGCGATCCGCTCGGGAACCTCGCGCAAGGGCACGTGGACGACTTCCAGCTCCTCGCTGCCGTCGCCGATCGGATCGCCGGTGTCTACCAGGTCGCGGGCCAGCCACAGGGAACACACGTTGTCGAGGATGGCGGGGTTGGGCTCGACCACGCCGAGGCGCTCGATCGTGCCGGCCCGGTAGCCGGTCTCCTCGTGCAGTTCCCGCCCCGCGGCGTCGCCAGCGTCTTCGCCCGCTTCGACGATGCCGCCCGGAATCTCCAGCGACACCGCCGCGCGCCCGAACCGCCACTGACGAATGAACACGACGGTCGGGCCCTCGGCCGCCGACTCCGGTTCGATCAGGGGGATCACGTTGACCCAGTCCGCCGACCGCAGCACCAGCGCCTGACGCCGGTCGGCGCCGGCCCGGAGCTCCTGGGTCTCGACCTTGAGCAGCGGGTGGTCGAAGACCGAGCGGGCGGCTTCGACGCGCCAGGGACGGACCTTCTTCACTCTTCGCGCTCGAAGGGCGGCCGGCGCCACTCGAAGTTCAGCACCCGCACGGCACGGCCGCTGAAGAAGATCAGGAAGGCGATGCCGGCGGCGCTCGACAGCGCCATCAACAGGCTGAAGTCGCGCCAGAGCATGACGATCGGCGCCGTCAGCGCACCCGCGACAAGCGCCGCCACAGCCAGCCGGAGGGTGATCCGGTCAAACCCCGGGGGGCGAATCACCGGCGGAGCGGCGTCGGGTTCGTCGTGCATGAATCGGAGTATGCCAAGCAGCGGCGGATGCTGCCGCGAAGCGGCGAGCGCGAGCCGTATGCTCAGATCAACCACGGACCCGGCACCGATGACGACCACCGAGACGAAACCAACCCGACAGCTTCGCGTCCTCCTGGTGCGGCTGTCGGCAATCGGCGACTGCCTTCACGCGGCCCCGGTGGCGGCGGCGCTTCGCCGTGCGCACCCGGACGCCTTCATCGGCTGGACGATCCAGGAGCCTGCCGCGACCCTCTTGCGGGACTGCCCCGGCGTCGACCGCTTTCATGTCTACCCTCGCCGGGGCCGCGGCATTGCGGCGCGGCTCGGGGCGTTCCGCCGCTTCCGCCGCGAACTCAGGAGCTGCCGCTACGACGCGGCGATCGATGTCCAGGGGCTCACGAAGAGTGGGCTGGTGGCCTGGTTGAGCGGCGCCCGCCAGCGAGTGGGCTTCCGCGGCGGGCCGGCGATGGGCAGCCGGGAGCTGAATGCCCTGTTCCTGAACCGGCGCTTCGCCGTCGACCCCGCGGTGACCCACGTCGTCGACCGCAACCTGGCGCTGGTCAGCGCCTCGGGACTGGCAGGCGAGGAAGACCCGATCGCGGAGTGGCAGCTACCCGACTACGCCGAGCCCGAGGCCCTCTCCTTCATCGAGCGCCACGGCCTGGGCGCGGGCGGGTATGCGGTGGTATCGCCCGGGACGATCTGGCGCACGAAGCACTGGCCGCCGGGCCATTTTGCCGCCGCGGTGCGGCGACTGACGCGGGAGCGCGGCTTGCCCGTGGTCGTCGTCTGGGCGGGCGAGGAGGAACAACGGGCGGCGGAGCAGATCGTGGCCGGCGCCGGCGATGGCTGGCCTGTCCTGCTCGCGCCCCCGACCGATCTTCGCGATCTGGCGACCCTGTTGCGGCACGCGGCCCTGTTCCTGGGCTGCGATTCCGGTCCGGCCCACCTGGCGGCGGCGCTGGACGTGCCCTGCGTGTCCGTGTTTGGGCCGACCGATCCCGCCCGCAACGGCCCCTACGGGCGGCGGTCCACCGCCGTACAGCTCGACCAGCGGCTGGAATGCCAACCATGCTGGCGGCGCACCTGCAGCCGCGGCGACTTCGCGTGCCTGGAGCGGTTGGACGCCGACCAGGTCGTGGAAGCGTGCCTGGCAAGGCTCGACACGCCGTAGGCGCTGCCACCGGCGGCGACGGCGGGAATGTGGTGCGCCCGAAGGGATTCGAACCCCTGACCTACGGCTCCGGAGGCCGTCGCTCTATCCATCTGAGCTACGGGCGCGCGAACGAAAGGATGCGGAAAAGGATAGATGGGGTGGATGAGGGGACTTGAACCCCCGACCTCTTGAACCACAATCAAGTGCTCTACCGGTTGAGCTACACCCACCACAATTCCGAATGAACTCTAAAGCGACTGGCCTGCCTGGAGGGACTCGAACCCCCGACCCGCGGCTTAGAAGGCCGCCGCTCTATCCATCTGAGCTACAGGCAGGCGAAAGCGACAGACTAGCCGAGGCCTGGGCGAGCGAGCGATATCGGGGCGCCCAGATTTGAACTGAGGACCCCCTGCGCCCAAGGCAGGTGCGCTACCAGACTGCGCCACGCCCCGACAGGCAGGCGCCGGAGTGTAGCAGCACGCGGAGCCTCAGAGAACCTCCAGGGGAGCGTAGCGGCGGACCAGCTTCCGTTTGCCGGCCTTGTCGAAGAAGACCGTCAGTTTGGCGTTCTCGCCTTGACCATCCACGTGGAGAACGACGCCCTTGCCCAGGGTGGCGTGACGGACATGCGCACCCGGCCGCAAGCCGTCGGCCGCCTGCTTGAACGGCCCGCCCGACGGTCGACGCTTTGCACCGGAGGGAGGCGCCGGCCGGTACGGGACCCCAACGGACCGATCGGCGCCGAAGAAGCTGCGAACGCCCGCGGTGCGCGGCCCGGAGTGAATGTCCGGGCTCTGGGCGGTCTCCACAAGTTCCTCCGGCACGTCGATCAGGAAGGGCGACGGCTGCCGATCCTGGAACACCCCCGCGACCATCCGGCGGCGGCAGCCGCTCAGGAACAGCCGCCGTTCGGCGCGGGTCATGCCGACGTAGAACAGCCGTCTCTCTTCCTCGATGTCCCGCGCGCCGCCCCCGGCGTGGAAGTGGGGCAGCAGACCGTCCTCGAGACCGGTGACGAACACGGCCGGGTACTCGAGGCCCTTGGCGCTGTGCAGGGTCATGACCGCGACGCCGAGTTCGGCGTTCAGGCCGTCCGTGTCGCTGACGAGCGAAACGTAGTCCAGGAAGTTCGTCAGCGGGCTGGTCGGCGGCGCCACGTCCCCCTGGTTTCCCTGGTCCCCCTGGTCGGCGCCCGGACCCAGGGGATCTCCGAGGGTCGGGACCGCGGCGGTCGGGACCCGGGCGGGCAGGTCTTCGCAGCCGTACCGGGTTTGGAAGTCCTGCGCCGAAGAGACCAGTTCGCCGAGGTTGTCGAGCCGCTCCCGTCCCTCCTCGTCGCCCTTGCCGTGCAGGGCCTCGAACCCGGCCGCGACGATCGTCCCCCGCACCAGTTCAGCCAGCGGCTGGCGCTCGGCTTCCTTCCAGAGCGCCTCGATCAGGCCGCGAAAGCGATCAACCGCATGCCGGCTCCGCGCCGGCAGCTCCAGCAGCGGGTCGAGTCGGATCGCGTCCCACAGGGAATGGCCCATCTTCGCGCCTCGGGCCAGCAGGAACTCTTCGGTCCTGCGGCCGATGCCCCGCCGCGGCTGGTTCAGGATTCGCCGCAGGGACAGGTTGTCCCGCGGGTTGTTGATCACCCGAAGGTATGCGGCCAGATCCTTGACCTCGGCGCGCTCGTAGAACCGGACGCCCGCGACCAGACAGTACGGGACCTCGCTCCGCAGCAGTTGGTCTTCGATCGCCCGGGTCTGGGCGTTGGTCCGCACGAGCACCGCCATATCGCCGAATTCGAAGCCGTCGGTGCGAAGCTCCGCGACCTGCCTCACCACCCAACGCGCCTCGTCCTCGTGATCGGCGGCAAAGAAGAGCCGCAGGGGATCGCCCGCGCCCGTATCCGTCCACAGCGTCTTGCCGCGCCGCTCTTCGTTGCGGGCGATGACGGCGCCCGAGGCGTCGAGGATGTTTTGGGTCGAGCGGTAGTTGCGCTCCAGCTTGTGGACCTGGGCGCCGGGGAAGTGGCGCTCGAAGTGCAGCAGGTTGTCGATTTCGGCGCCCCGCCAGCCGTAGATGCTCTGGTCCTCGTCGCCGACCGCGGTCAATCCGAAGACCGAACCGTCGGGGTCGAGAACGAGGTTCTTGATCAGTTCGAGCTGGGCCGCATTCGTGTCCTGAAACTCGTCGACGAGCAGGTGCCGGAAGCGTCCCCGAACGCGCGCGCCGATCTCCGCTTCATCGCGCAGCAGCCGCACCGCGAGCGCGATCAGATCGTCGAAGTCGACGCCGCCCGCGCGGCGCAGCTCCGCCTGGTAGCGGCGGTAGACGGCGGCGACGTGGCGGTCGAAGAAGTCCTCGGCCTCGCGCTCGAACACGGCGGGAGTCAGCAGCCGGTTCTTGGCCGCGCTGATCCGGCCCTGGACGGCGCGAGGCCGAAACGTGTGCTCGTCCAGGTCCTCCGCCTTCAGAGCCGCCTTGATCAGCCGCAACTGATCCGGCGCGTCCACGATCGCGAAGTCGGACTGGAGCCCGACGCGGTCCCCGTAGCGGCGCAGCAGCCGCACGCAGAACCGGTGGAAGGTGCCGACGAAGACGTTGGCGTTGGCGCCCACCAGGTCGAGAACGCGTCCGCGCATCTCGGCCGCCGCCTTGTTGGTGAAGGTCACCGCCGCGATCCGCCACGGCTCGACCTCCTGCTCGGCGATCAGCCAGGCGATCCGGTGGGTGATGACGCGGGTCTTGCCCGACCCGGCGCCGGCGATCACGAGCTGCGGCCCACCGGCGTGGGTGACCGCCGCCAACTGCTCCGGGTTCAGGCGGGAACGGAAGTCCACAGGCTGGACGCGGTCACCGTCACGGATCGCCATGCCGGTTCAGGCCTTTGCCGCCGCGGCGGGTCACCGCGGCCGGCGCTTGATGTTCTTCTGGCGCGAGCGGCCGACGGCAAGGGTCCCCGCCGGCACATCCCGCGTGATCACCGAGCCGGCGCCCGTGTAACCACCGGCGCCGACCTCGACCGGCGCGATCAGGATCGTGTCGCTGCCGACGAACGCTCCCTCGCCGATCACCGTGCGGTTCTTGGTCTTGCCGTCGTAGTTGCAGGTGATGACCCCGGCGCCGATGTTGGCGCCCGCGCCCACCGACGCATCGCCCAGGTAGGCGAGATGGGAGGCCTTGACGCCCGGCCCGAGGGTCGACTTCTTCACCTCGACGAAGTTGCCGACCCGCGCGCCCTCGTCCAGGACCGCCTCCGGCCGCAGGCGGGCGAAGGGGCCGACGCTGCAGCCCGAGGCGACGCGGGCGCCGTCGAGAACCGAGTAGGGCAGCACATCGACCTCATCGGCGAGGACGCTGTCGCGGATCCAGGCGCCGCTGTGAACGGTACAGCCGCGTCCCACACGGCTGGCGCCCAGCAGGGTGACGCCAGGGTGCAGCACCGAATCCGGACCGACGGTCACGCCGGCATCCACCCAGACGCTCTCCGGATCGAGGATCGTGACGCCGGCTTCGAGCAGCGCGTCGACGCTGCGCCCGTAGAGGACGCGCTGGACGGCGGCAAGTTCGGCCCGCGAGTTGACGCCCAGCACTTCCGAGGCGTCCTCCACCCTCACGCAGGCAACCGGGTGCTCGCGCGCGGCCGCCGAGACGGCGTCGGTCAGGTAGAACTCGCCCTGGGCGTTGTCGGTATCGAGCTTCTCCAACCAGTCAAAGATCGCCGGAGCGGGCAGCGCGTAGTGCCCGGCGTTGACCGTTCGAATCGCGAGCTCCCGCTCGCCGGCGTCCGCCGCCTCCACGATCCGCTCCAACCTCCCGTTCCTCTGGACCACCCGGCCGAGACTGCCCGGGTCGTCCAGATCGGCCACTGCGGCGCTGCCCCAGCCGTCGCGGGCGCGGTCCAGAAGCTGCCGGAGAGTCGCCGGCCGCACCAGGGGCGCGTCGCCGGAGAGGACCAGAACGGTTGCGTCGGCACGCAGAACCTCGCGGACCATGAGCAGCGCGTGTCCCGTGCCCTTCTGCTGCCGCTGCTCCACCCAGACGATGTCCCGGCCGCCGAGCTCCTCTTCCTCGAGGACCGAACGGATCTCGTCCGCTCCGCTTCCGACGACCAGGTGAATGGGCGCGCAGCCGGCCTCGCGCGCGGCCGCCACAACCCACGCCACGAGGGCGCGGCCGCCGACGCGATGCAAGACCTTCGGCCGCTCGGAGCGCATCCGCTCGCCACCGCCGGCAGCGAGAATGACGGCCGCGCCGGCCGCGCCAGCCACGTCAGTCGCTACGGTCATGGACGAGCGTCACGAAGCGCTCGTCCTCGTCCAGTGAAGAGAAATCGCCGTCGTGGTAGGCCCGGATCCGGTTCTTCGGATCGAGTTCCACCGCCTTCGTCAACAGGTCGAGGGCGGCCTCCCGCTCTCCCATCAGCGCTCGCGCGCAGGCGGCAAGATAGACGAAACGCTCATCCTGGTCTCGCACGCCGCCCTCGCACAACTCGAGAGTGCGCCCCAGGTCGCCGTCGTTCCTCGCCACCACGGCCCCGAGGAAGGCGTCGTCCGGGTTCCCGGACGCCGGTGTTTCGGCTCGCTGGCAAGCCGCAAGATAGTCCTTTGCCCGAATGACGAACCGTCTCTCGCAGTCGGCCGCGACGACGTCTTCGAACCTGGCCCTGGCCTCGGCGACCCGGTCGCCGTAGAACAACGCGATTCCGGCTTCGAGGTTCTTGAGCGCGGAGTCGGCCGCCTCCGGCCGCGCGTCCTGCCCTGTTCCCGTGCTCACCATTCGTACCTCCCCAAACTGACGATCAAGGATTGGCAACTGTAGCGCGTTTGCGACCCGCGAGGGGCTAGCTAGCGCGGCAGAACTCCCGGAGGCCGGCGCTGCGCGCCGGATGCGGGCGGGACGCCCGCGTGCCATCCGTGCGCCCGATGACGGGCGCACGGAGTGGTTCGCGTGTGGCGCGGGTCGCGCCACACGGGTTCCCAGGTCAGATCGTTCTGCCGCGCTAGCTCCTACGAGGGGATGTAGTCCTCGCGCAGAAGGGCGTACAGATGGTGGTCGGTGCGGCGGCCCTCCAGAACGAAGTACGAGCGGAGCAGGCCCTCGTGAACGAACCCCAGTTTCTCCAGCACCTTCCGTGACGCTTCGTTGTCGACCGCGCACCTCGCCTCGATGCGTTCCACCGGCGTGCGGAGCAGAAGCTCGGGCAGCAACTGTCCCAGTGCCGCGGTCATCGTGCCGCGGCCCTGGTGGCGCGTCGCCAGGGCGTACCCCAGTTCGCTCAGCCCGTGCTCCCAGTTCACGATCGCCAGCGTGATCCAGCCCGCGCGGTCACCATCGGACTCGACCAGCCAAGTGTAGCGGTCACCCCGACCGCGGTAGATGTCCCGGGGACGCTGCGACGCCAGATCCGCTCGCAGTCGGGACACGGACACGTTGTGCAGCGGCTGGAAGCGGCGCACGGCCGGCTCGGAGCGCCAGCGCCGGAGAAAGGGAGCGTCGGCCGGCAACGCCGGCCGCACGACCACGTCCGCCTGCCTCGAAGCGGCGGGAGGCTCCTGTCTCTTGAGGGGGCGAATCATCACGGCGCACGCTACTAGGGCAACCGGGCTCGGCGTCCCCACCGCGGCAGGGACCCGCCGAGCGCCATCAGGCTATATCCCTGCGCGAACAGGTAAAGGAAGGGCAGGGACCACCAACGGCCGCTCCAGCCGGCGGCGGCAATGCAGACCCAGAAGTAGAGCGCGAGCGTGGCTTCGCCCCAGAGGCTCCAGACCGCGTTGGACCGGTACAGCGGGGGAGGGTTTCGCGCGCCGGCCGGGATCTTCGGCGTACGAGCGAACACGCCGCCGCGGCGGAACAGACCGGTAGCGACCGCGGCCGAGTTGTGAAGCGACAGGCCGATGCCAACCGACATCGCCAGCGGCACCTCCAACCACGCCCGGGCGCCGGGCCGGCCGGCCCGGCGCTGACCGGCGGCGTAGCAGCCGGCCACCGCGACGCTGCCGAGCAGGAACAGGGGCGCATCGATCCACAGCAGCAGGTACGGAGATGCCTGGCGCTGCAGGATGGCCGGCAGGAGCAGCAGTCCCAGCGCGACCAGCAAGGGATAACAGAAGCCCGAGGTCAGGTGCGCCGTCGCCGCGAGTTTGACCCGCAGCCGGACCGGGCTGCGCAGGATCCGTCCCAGCAGCTTGCGCATGGTCTGGGCCGTTCCGCGAGCCCAGCGGTGCTGCTGGCTCTTGAAGTCGTTGACGCGGCCCGGCAGATCGGCTGGCACCGCCAGATCGGTCATCAGCACGAAGCGCCAGCCGGCGAGCTGCGCGCGGTACGAGAGGTCGAGATCCTCGGTCAGCGTGTCGAACTTCCAGCCGCCCGCCTCTTCGATCGCCCGGCGCCGCCAGACGCCCGCGGTGCCGTTGAAGTTGAAGAAGCAGCCCGACCGGTAGCGTGCCTCCTGCTCGACCAGAAAGTGACCGTCGAGCAGCACCGCCTGGGCGCGGGTGAGCAGGGAGTCACTCCGGTTCATGTGGTCCCAGCGCGCCTGGACCATGCCAAGCCCGGGATCGGCGAAGGCAGGCGCCGTACGGCGCAGGAAGTCCGGGCCGGGCACGAAGTCGGCGTCGAAGATCGCGATCAGCTCGCCGCGCGCCTCGCTCAGACCGGCCGCCAGAGCCCCCGCCTTGAAACCCTCGCGTCCGCGCCGGCGGAGGTGGCGGACGGCCGGCAGCGGTCGACCCCGCTTCGACGCCCCCTCGAGCACGGCCTCGATCCGCTCGCCCGTGTCGTCGGTCGAATCGTCCAGGATTTGAATCTCCAGCCGCTCTGTGGGGTAGTCGAAGTCGAGCACGGCCGCAACCAGGCGCGGCGCCACGTAGCGCTCGTTGTAGATTGGCAGTTGGACAGTGACCCGGGGCAGAGGGGCTTCCTCCTGCGCGCCGGCTGCGACCGAGCCGCCCACCTCGGCGGGTGGCCGGACCAGGCGCAGCACCAGCAGCAGAACCAGCCGGTGGATTCCGAAGAGTGCGAGCGTGCCGAGAACGGCGTAGTACACGGGAAGAAGCACAGACGCCGACGATATGGCAAGGGCAGTCCCACTGGCGTCGGCCGCCTGGCCCCTGCTCGCGTGCTTCGGCGGGCTCCTGGTCCTGGACCGGACCGGCTGGCGGCCGGCGGCGGACGCGCCCTGGGCGAGCGCGCTCTTCCTCGCAGTGTTCCTGCTGGCGTTCGGCGCCCTCTTCCGCGCATTGAGGCGGCTGGGACCGGCGCGGCGGGGAGAAGGGGGCGAACTGCCGGTCGCCGGCGTCCTGGCCGTCGCCCTGCTGCTGCGCCTGCTGGCCCTGCCGCTGGCGCCGAGCCTGTCCGACGATGTCCATCGCTACCTCTGGGACGGCCGTGTCGCAGCTTCCGGCGCCAATCCGTACCGCCTCACTCCCAACGACCCCGACCTGGCCGGGTTGCGCGACGACCTGTGGCAGCGAACCGCCCACCGCGACGTCGCCACGGTCTATCCACCCCTGGCCCTGGCGGCTTTTGCCGCCGCCAGCGTCCTGCCGCGGCCGCTCCTCAGCTACAAGCTGACGCTGGCCGCGGTCGACCTGGTCGGCTGCGCCCTGCTGCTCGCGCTTGCCCGGCGGCGCGGGTCCGTCGTCGCCGCTCTAGCCTACGTCTGGAATCCACTGGTCGTGATCGAGGGCGCCGGCATGGGCCACGTCGACGTGCTGGGCGCCTCGCTCGTCATCGCCTGCGTCGTTCTGATCCCGGTCCGGCGCGGTTCCCCGTCCGGCCCGCCCCGTTCGCTCGCGGCCGGGGTCGTCGCCGCGCTCGGCGTGCTGGCCAAGCTGGTTCCCCTCGCGGCCATCCCGCTCTGGTGGCAAGCGATGCAGCGCCACGGGCAGCACGGCCGGTTGTTCGCTCTCGGCGCCGCCTGCCTGCTCGTCCCCGCGACGGCGGCCGTTCTGGCTTGGACCGGCGGCGTTCCTCCGGGCCTCGCCGTCTTCGCGCTGCGCTGGGAGTACAACGGCCCGCTCTACGAACCGCTCTGGCGTCTGCTCGACATGCTGCAACTCGACCGGGCGGCCGCGGGTGTCGTTCACGGGGTCCGGGTGGTCTTCGGCGGCGAGGTCGACGCGCGACCATGGGACACCATCTACTCCTACACCTATCCCCAGTTTCTCGCCCGCGTGCTGCTCCTGGCCGCGGGCGTCTTCGCGTGGCTTCGCGTCTGGCGGCGGCGCCCCGGAGCGATCGGCGCGGCGCTCGGCGCTTTCGGCATCGTCCTGCTTGCAAGTCCGACGCTCTATCCCTGGTACCTGATCTGGGTGCTGCCCTGGGCGGCGCTGCTTGGCGTGCGGAGCGTCCTGCTGCTGTCGGCGACCCTGCCCCTGGCCTACCTGCCGGCGCTCGCGGGAGTCGACTACTTCCCCTGGGTCTACGGCGCGGTCTGGCTGCCGCCGCTGGTGGTCTTCGTGGTTGATCGCCGGATGCGGGCGGGACGCCCGCGTTCCCAGGGCCGCCAGGCTTACGCGGCCAAGGAGACGGAGGCACGATGAGGTACCGCCTGCGGATCGCCTATGTCGGCACGGACTACGCCGGCTGGCAGCGCCAGGACAACGCGCTCGCGGTGCAGCAGGTCGTCGAGGAAGCGCTGGCCCGGATCCTCGGCCGAAGCGTGACCGTGCACGGCGCCGGCCGTACGGATGCCGGCGTCCACGCCCGCGGCCAGACGGCTCACCTGACGGTGGCGGCAGGCTCGGCGCCCGAGGAGACGCGCCGTGCCCTGGTCCACGGCGCCAACCATCATCTGCCGGCGGCGATCCGGGTGCTGGACGCCGACACGGCGGACCACGACTTTCACGCCCGCAAGAGCGCTGCCTTCAAGGTCTACCGCTACCGGCTCAGCCGCGCCCGGGTGATCGACCCGTTCCGGGCGCCCTTCGTCGTCCCGGCGCCGGCCGGACTCGACCTGGAAGGAATGAAGAGCGCCGCCTCCCTGCTCCTGGGACGGCACGACTTCTCGGCCTTCGCCAAGTCGGGAGGGCGCCACGGCCAGCCGGAGCGGACGATCCACCAGGCCGCGTGGACCGAAGCCGGCGACGAGCTGAGATTCTGCGTCACCGGCGACGGGTTTCTGCGCGGCATGGTCCGCGCCCTCGTCGGCACCACGCTCGAAGTCGGTCGCGGTCGCCGGTCGCTGGACGACTTCGCCAAGCTCCTCGAGGGCGGCCCACGTTCGGCCGCCGGCCCCAACGCCCCCGCACGCGGACTGTGTCTGGAGCGGGTGGAATACAGTCGGCGGCAATGAAACGCGTTGTCACGGGACGTGACAACGTCACTGGTGAACGCCCCCGCGCGCGCAGGATGCCTGGACCACGTGGAATACAGTCGGCCCCAATGAAGCGCGTTGTCACGGGAGCAGTGGCCGCGGCGCTGGCGACAGCCATCGTCCTGTACCTGAAGCCCCTGTTCTTCGTGGCGGTCGCCACCGCGGTGGTCCTGCTGGCGGCCGCGGAGTACACCGCCATGGTGCAGCGGATCGTCGTCTCGCCTACGTTTCGCCTGGCGCTGTGGTTGGCCGTGGCCCTTCTGGCGCTTACCGGCGCCGTCCACAACCAGATCGTCCCCCTGCCCTGGCTCACCGGCATCGACCTCTGGTTCGCGGCGGCAACGGCCGTTCTCGCCATGGCGGTGGCGGTCGGACTACGCAGCCGCGCCGAGGTGCGCGACCGGCTGGCTGCCTCGGCGCTGTTCTCCCTCGGAGCGCTCTGGCTGGGGTTGTTCCTCGTCGCCGCGATCCACCTTCATCGCCTCGATCCCGTGCTTCTGCTCTGGGTGCTGGCCGTAGCCGCGCTGGGCGACATCGGCGCCTACTACGGTGGGCGGATGTTCGGCCGCCGGCTCCTGGCCCCCACCATCAGTCCGAAGAAGACGATCGCGGGCGCCGTGAGCGGCTTGGCCGCGAGCACAGGCGTCGGCGTCGCGGTGTTCCTGCTCTGGCTCGGCCCATCCGATTTCGGGCCAGGGGTTCCGCTGGTGGCGCTTGTCTGCGGCGGCGCGGGTCAGACCGGTGACCTGGTGGCGTCCTTGCTGAAGCGTGCGGCCCAGGTCAAGGACGCCAGCCGCCTGCTGCCGGGGCACGGCGGTCTCCTCGACCGGCTGGACAGCGTGATGCTGGCGACGCCGCTGATGTACCTCGCTGTCGACTTCGGCGCCTTCGGGCCGGCGGGCGCGGCCTCGGCCATCTACGTGACCGGCGCGGCCGGAGCCCTCCCTTGAACCGACGCAGGGTCGCCGTACTGGGGGCCACCGGCTCGATCGGCGAAGCCACCCTTGCCGTGGCCCGCAGCTACCCGGACCGGTTGCGGGTCTCGGTGCTCGCGGCGCAGGGAACGCGACCGGCGCGTCTGGTCGAACTGGCGCGCGAGTTCGGGCCCGATCGCCTCGTCGTGGCGGGGGCCGACTCGGCGTCCGCGCTCCGCGGCGAACTGCCGGCAGGAACCAGTCTGGCAAGCGGCGAAGAAGCGCTGCTGGACGCGGTCGGTTCCGGCAACGTCGATCTGGTGGTGACGGCGATCGTCGGCGCGGCCGGCCTCAGGCCCGCGGCAGCGGCGCTTGCAGCCGGCGCCGATCTGGCGCTCGCCAACAAGGAGGCGATGGTTGCCGCCGGCCCCGTGCTGCGCCGGCTGGCGGCCGCCTCGGGCGCGTCCATCCTGCCGGTCGACAGCGAACACGCCGCGATCCACCAGGCCCTGCGGGCGGGCCGTCCCCAGGAGGTGCGCCGCCTGCTGCTGACCGCTTCGGGCGGCCCGTTCCTCGACCGCGATCCCACCACCCTGGAGACGGTGACGCCCGCCGAGGCGACCGCACACCCGACCTGGGACATGGGCGCCAAGATCAGCGTCGACTCCGCGACCCTGATGAACAAGGGCCTGGAGTTGATCGAAGCGAGCTACCTGTTCGACGTGGCCGGCCCCCGAATCGACATCGTGATCCACCCGCAGTCCCTCGTTCACTCGATCGTCGAGTTTTGCTGTGGCAACGGGATCGCGCAAATCTCGGCCAACGACATGCAGTACCCCATCCAGTACGCGCTCTCGTATCCCGAACGCTGGCCGCGGCCCGGCGGCGAGGCGTCGGGCGATCTGAGCGAACTGCTGCAGGCGACCTCGAGACTGGAGTTCCGGCGAGTCGATCCGGCCCTCTTCCCCGCGCCGTCGCTGGCTCGCGATGCCCTGGCCCAGAGCGGCGGCGCACCGGCGGTGCTGAACGCGGCCAACGAGATCGCAGTCGACGCGTTTCTCAGCCGCAGGGCCCCCTTCACCGCGATCGTGCCCTTGGTGGCCGAGGTGCTCGAACGCCACGGCCGGCAGGCCGGCGGCGGCGGCGAGCCGGACAGCATCGAGGAGGCCTTGGCCTGGGATTCGTGGGGTCGTCGCCACGCACGGGAAGTCCTGGCGCCTTTCGGCGGTTAGCATCGGCGGGCGTCTGCGTCGACGCCCCCTGAGCCCGATGAACATCCTGAGCAACATCCTCGCCCTGCTGGTCGTGATCGGCGTGATCATCTTCGTTCACGAACTGGGTCACTTTCTGGCGGCACGGCTGTTTCGGATCAAGGTCCGGGTGTTCTCGATCGGCTTCGGCGCGCGGCTCTGGGGATTCGAGCGTGGCGGCACGGAGTACCGGCTGGCGATGGTGCCGCTGGGCGGCTACGTGGCCTTCTCCGGCATCGACCCCTCGAATCCGACGGGCGACGCCGGCGACTTCATCACCAAGCCCCGGTGGCAGCGAATGGTCGTCCTCCTGGCCGGCCCCGCCGCCAACGTCGTGCTCTCGATCGTCCTGATCGCGGCCGTCCTGGTGGCCGGCACCGAGTTGGCGGGGCCCCGCGACCTGAGCACCGAGATCGGCGCCGTGGCTGAGGACTCCGCCGCCGCCGAGGCCGGCCTGCAAGCCGGCGACACCATCCTGCGCCTGGATGACGAGGACGTGTCCGACTGGCGCGAGGTCGCGAGCATCGTTCTCACTTCACCGGAACGGCGTCTCGCGGTCGACTTCGAACGCGACGGCAGGTCTCTGAGCACGGTGCTCGTACCGCGCCGCATTCCCCGCCACGAACTGGGGGACGCCGGCATGTACGCCAGCCTGCTGCCGCGCGTTCGCGAGGTGTTTGAAGGCACACCCGCCGAGCGGGCGGGCATCCGGTACGGCGACACGCTCTACGCAGTGGACGGCCACCCCATCGCCGACGCCGACGACTTCCGCCGGCTGGTGGAGCCGCGCGCCGGCGAAGAGGTGAGCGTCGAGATCGGCCGCGGCGAGGAGCGCCTCGTGGTCCGATTGGCGCCGGCAGACGAAGGCGGTGTCGGCCGTGCCGGCATCGCGATCAGCCACTTCTCGTACCAGCGCGCCGGCCCTGCCTCCGCCCTCATCGAGAGTGTCCGGATCAACTGGGACACCGCAACCGAGATCTTCGGCTTCCTGGGCAGGCTGGCCGAACGTCGCGTCTCGCCCCAGAGCGCCCTCGCCGGACCCATCGAGATCGCCAGGATCAGCGGTCAGGCGGCCCGGCGCAGCTTCAACGATCTCGTCTTCCTGACCGCCCTGATCAGCCTCAACATCTGCATTCTCAACCTGCTGCCGATCCCGGTCCTGGATGGCGGCCAGCTCGTCATCCTGCTGTTCGAGAGCGTTCTGCGGCGCGATCTGTCCATCCGGTTCAAGAACCTCGTGACCCAGGTCGGCCTCGTCGTGATCGTCGGCATCATGATGTTCGCGCTCTACTCCGACCTGGTGAAGAACCTGCCCGGCCTGGGCCGCTGAGGGCAACGGCCGCGATGAAGGAGAGGCTCTCGCCCGCGGTTCTCGTTCGCGGGCTCGCACGCACGATGCGCCGGCGGTGGCTGAAGCGCCTTGTCGTGGGAGGGTTGTACGCTGGCCTGCTCACCGCGCTGCTCGGCGCCTCGTCCTATCTGGCCCTCTCCAACTTCGTCCGCAGCGGAGTGATCGCGGTGCCGGACCTGGTCGGCCTGGATGTGGATCATGCCGAAGCCACTCTCGCCGCCGCCGGCTTGTCGGTGCGCCGGGTCGAAGAGGACCGCTACGACGAGGCCGTCCCCGCGGGCCATGTGCTCCAGCACAATCCGCCGGCCGGCAGCGCCGTCAAACAGGACAGCGGCATCGTCATCCACCTGTCAAGGGGACGCCAACTCGTCGAGACTCCGGATCTGACCGGTCAGGTCCTGCAGACGGTTCAGGTCAGTCTCGCGGCCTCCGGCCTGCAGTTGGGAAGGAGCCGGAGCGTGTACGCCGAGTTCGGCGCACCCGGAACCGTGATCCGTCAGAGTCCACCGCCCGGCAGCCGGGTCGAACCGTCTTCCCGGGTCGACGTCATGGTCAGTCTGGCCAACCCGGGCGCGGCGTTCGTCATGCCGGATCTGATCGATCTACCCGAAGCGCCCGTGCGGACCTACTTCGAGACGCGCGGATTCCGGCTCGGAAGGGTAAAGTACGAGCCTTACGAAGGCGTCGAAGCCGGGATCATCCTGCGTCAGTATCCACTGCCGGGCCATCCCCTGCGACAAAGCGATTCGATCGCCCTGGTCGTCGCCGCGCAGGAAAGCCATTGATACCGCCAAGTTTCCCAGACAACCCGACGCCCAGAGAACGATGAAGATCGCGCCTTCGATCCTGGCGGCGGACCTCGCCGATCTGGCCTCCGCCGTCAAGCACTGCGAAGACGGCGGCGCCCAGTTGATCCATGTCGACGTGATGGACGGTCACTTCGTGCCCAACCTCACCTTCGGTCCGCCGGTGATCGCCGACCTGGCGAAACGCAGCCGTGTAGGCTTGGACATCCATCTGATGGTCTCGAATCCGGAAGCGCTCATGGACCGCTACCTCGACAGTGAGCCGGTCTGGGTGTCGTTCCACCACGAGGCGACGCCGGAACCGGCCCGCTTGGCAGCACACATTCGCGGTCGGGGCGTCGGCGCCGGCGTGGCGATCAACCCGGGGACGGCGCTGGACGAGCTCCTCCCCTACCTGGAGCACCTGGACTACGTGGTGCTGATGTCCGTCCAGCCAGGATTCGCCGGCCAGGCGTTCCAGGCGGACGTACTGGACAAGGCACGCCAACTACGCAGCACGATCGAAGCCCGTGGGCTCTCGACCAGTATCGAGATGGACGGCGGCATCAAGCCGGAGAACCTCGACGAAGTCGCGTCGGCCGGCGTCGACGTGGCGGTCGTCGGCTCCGGCGTCTTCGCCGCGGAGCGCCCGGTCGAGGCGCTGGCGGCTCTCCGCAGGCAGGCGAACGAATGAAGCGACTCGCTGGAAGAACCCTGCTGGCCGCGGCGGTCACTCTGGCGGTCGCCTGCGGAGGCGTCAAGGATGATCCGATTCTCCGGCTGTCGTCCTCCGAGGCGCTCGACATCGGCAAGCAGCTCCTGGAGGACGAGAAGTTCAACCAGGCGCTCCAGCACCTCGTCCATGCCTTCGAGGTCGAGCCGAACTCGGAGACCGGTCGGGAGGGTCTGCTGCTGGCCGCGGACGCACTGTTCCTGCGCGGCGGCTACCAGTCCTACGTGGAAGCGGAGCAGCGCTATCGCGACTTCCTGAACCGGTTCCCCACCTCCGACCGCGCGGCGTACGCCCAGTTCCGTCTGGCCGACGCGCTCGCCGAGCGGATCGAGAAACCCGACCGCGACCAGCAGACCGCCCGTCAGGCGCTGACCGAGTTCGAGAACGTCCGCCGGCTCTACCCGACCAGCCAGTACGCCGGCCAGGCTGCCCAGAAGATCGTCGAGGTCCGGAACCAACTGGCGGAGCACGAGTTGGTCGTCGGCAGCTTCTACTACCGCTTCCGCACTCCCAGGGCGGCCGGTGAGCGCTTCAAGGGGATGCTCGAGCAGTATCCGGAGTACCCGGAACAGGACAAGGTCAACGCCCTCATGTGCCTCACGTACGTCCAGATACTGAAACGGGCCCCCACCGACGCGGGGCTCGACACGGTCGACGACCTGCGTGACGGCTGCGAGCGGCTGTGGAGCGAACACGCCGGCAGTCCCTGGATCAAGAAGGCGCCTTCGCCGGAGAAGATCCGGGAACTCCGAAACAACATCCCACCGGCCCCAGAGCGCCCGCCTCGCGACGGTGGAACGGCGCCGCAGGTCGAAGATGCTCCCGAGAACTGACGGCGGCTGCCCGCGTCACCGCCAGTCACCCGGGCGCCTGCCCGCACCTGTTCGCGTGCCGGTGGCGCTCGCCATCGCCGGCTTCTGCTTCGGCTGCGCCTCCACGGACTCCCCGCGCGAGTTCATGAACCGCCTGACGACCCCCAACGCGGGTGTCCGAGCCGACCTCGATCAACTTGAAGAGCGAGTCCAGCAGCTTGAAGGCCTGGTCGCCGAGAGCGAGTCGGAAAACTCCCTGCTGCGTGCGCGCATGGCCGAACTCGAGAAGGCCCTCGAGGAGGTCGGGGCCGCGGCAAACGCGCCTCCTCCACCCCTCCCCTTCGAACCGCCGCCGGCGGCGCGGGTGCAGGTGCTCGAGGTGACGGAACTCGACGATGCGCCCAGGGATGCGCCGCCGGTCGCGTCGAACGACGCGGCTGAACCCGGCGCAGAACCGAGTGCAAGTGCCGCCGCCAACGAATCCAGCGTCCCGACGACCGTCGAGGAGACGGGCCAGGAACTCTACGACCGCGCTCGCGAGAAGTACCTGAGCCGTGACTATGTGGAAGCCGAACTGGGTTTTCAGCGCTTCCTCGACGACTTTCCGGAGAGCGAGCTGTCGGACAACGCCCTCTACTGGATCGGCGAATGCCGGTTCGCCCGGGGCGACAACCGCGGCGCCATGGCCGCATTCCAGACCATGCTCCACGAGTACCCGCTCGGGAACAAGGTTCCCGACGCCCTGGTCAAGGTGGGCCGAACACTGGAGCGACTCGGCGACACGGAGGGCGCCAAGCGCCGCTTCAGGGAAGTCTCGAGACGCTTCCCCGACTCCGAAGCCGCCCGTCTGGCCACAGAGTCGCTGTCGCGGCTGCAAGAGGAAGGCTGACAGAGCCTGCACCGCAGACCTCACTCCATTGCGTTCTGCGGCTCAAGCTCCTAGAATCACCGTTTCGGCACGCGACTCGCCTTGAAGCAGCCCAGCGCAGACGGCCGCGTTCTCGAGGACGCGACGGAGGATCTCAACGACCAGCTTGACCACCTCGTCAGGCATTTGGTCAGCCAGGGTGTCACCTTGGCTCAAGCTCGTCAGATCTTCGAACGGCAGTTCATCCTCGCTTCGCTACGTCTCAACCAAGGCAACCTCAGCCGCTCCGCAAACAGCCTCGGCATCCACCGCAACACACTGCGCACCAAGGTCGACACCCTTCGAATCCAGTCGGCCGAGTACCGTACATCCAGCAAGAGGATCCAATCGAAATAGAACTCCGCCCCAGATGGTCGGCTGGGAAGCGAGGAACCTAGCGCCGCCAAACGCCTCGCAGGCTCGGAGTCTGGCCCCAGCCCCCACCTTCCCAAGGGGCTGCGCGGCTGAACTCACTCGTGTCGTTTCGCGGCGCAGCCCCTTGGGTTGGCATAGAGCTTGCTGCCAAGCGCAGGCGGGCGTTCCCTCTCACGGTCGGCGAACGCCTCCAGCCACAAAGCCGCGCCGTCGTCCGGCCGGATCGTGCAACGCCGAGAACGACCGTCCTTACAGCGGCCAGTTGGGCCTCACCGGCCCGGAGCCTCGAATCCACTCTTCTCATGTACATCTCGAACACCAGCACTCGCAACAAGGCTCTGGCGGTCGTTGTGGCCACCACCGCCATTTTGGCCGTCTCGGTGCGGGACACGGCGCCTGGGCGGCAGCCCGACTCGCTGCCGGCGCCACCGCAGGTCGCGGACGTCGCTCTGTTCGAAGAGATTCAGGCTTGGCTCGACCCGGCATCGGGGACGACCACCGCCCGTACGTCCCTGGATAGCCCCTCGCTGTACGAGACGATTCGGTCGCACGAGGAGAGCTTCGCGCTCTTCATCGGCGCCGCCGACGGGAACGCCGTTCGGGACCTCTTGCAGCGCGTGCCCTTTGGCGCCCAGATTGCCGCTGTCGCCGAGCGGCGTCAGATCGACCCGCTGCTGGTGGCGGCCGTCGCGCAGACCGAGTCCTCCTTCGACACGCTGGCCGTTTCACCCGAGGGTGCTCTCGGCCTGATGCAGATGATGCCGGCGACCGCCGAACAGTTCGGCGTGGCCAACGTCTACGACCCCAGCCAGAATCTGGATGCCGGAGCGAGCTACCTGGCCTACCTGCTGCGCCGTTTCGACGGCGATCTGGTGCTGGCGCTCGCGGCGTACAACGCCGGACCCGGCAAGGTCAATCGCTTCAATGGCATGCCGCCGTTTCGCGAAACCCGGGAATTCACGAACAGCGTGCTCCGCCTGTACGTCGAGCACCACCGCGCCGCGTGGTCGGCCGTCAATCCGCGCGGCCTCGACTTCGCCGTCCTCGCCGGCGGCTAGGGCTGCTTTTCTTCCAGTTCGGAAGAGTCGTCGCTACGCAGGCCCTTCTTGAAGTTCCGGATGCCCTCACCCATGCCGCGGCCAAGGAGCGGCAGCTTGCTGCCACCGAAGATGACCATCAAGATGACGAAGATGATGAGTAGCTCTTGGATGCCAAAGGACGGCATGGCGTTCTCCTGTCGAGGTCGACTACCGACACTATCAGCTAGCGCCGCCGCGCACGCTCCCAGGTGACCGACGCCCAGGCTCTGCGCAACCAGGGAGCAAGTTCGCGGCCTTCGGGAAGAGCATCCAGGGCATCCAGGAATCTCCGCAGGGCCGGGGGAATCAACTGCAGATAGCGGTCGCTGCCGACGGTCGCGAAGTACGCGAAGGTGCCCACGATCTTGAGCGTGCGCTGGGCTGTCGCCGCGTGGTACTGAGCGGTCAGGGCAGCGTCTTCTCGGACGGCCGACAGGTGCTCCTGCCGTTCGCGGACCGAGAGCGTCAACGTGTCGTTCAGAAGCGAGGCCAGGTCATAGCAGGGAGGGCCCAGGCGCAGATCCTGGTGGTCGATCACGACCAGCTCTTCGGCGCCTCCCGGCAGAACCGCGGCGGGCGCGCGCAGCATCAGGTTCCGGGCCATGAAGTCGCGGTGACACGGCACGCTCGTTGCCGAGTCGAGCCGCTCGCAGATGGCAGCGCATGCGCCTCGGAGCTGCTCGGCCAGCTTCCGGTCCGCAACCAGACCTCGGGGTTCGAGGAAGCGCTCCCAGGTCTGGTCCAGTTCAGTCATCAACAGGGCCCGGTCGAGCGGCGGACAGCCCAATGCCTGAACCTTGTCGGGCGGCAGGAGCTGAATCCGCCCGATGAGTTCCCTGGCTTCCGCCAGCCGCCGACTCAGGTTCACCTCGACGGCGCTGCCCGGCGCCTTCCAGCGCTCGAACAGAGTTTGCGGGCCCAGATCCTCCAGGAGAACCCAGACCGGATGCTCGAGTGAGTACTGGTCCACCCTCGGTGTCGGCACAGCGACCGAAGCCAGCAGCTCGGTAGCGCCCACAAAGCGGGCAGCCACATCCTTCATGCCGTCGGGATAGCTGCAGACGACCCGCTGCTCGCCCGAGGCAAGACGCAGCCGGCCGTATCGCCGCGCGGAGACGTCACCGGCCAGAGGCTGGAACGAGACCGGCGCCAAACCCGCCCCGGCCAACGCGTCGAGCACCGGCCGCCATGTGTCCGTATCGCCCCGTACCAAGACCGGAGTGTGACTACCGGCTGCGGTTTGGGATAATGGTCGTCGGCCCATGGAACCCCGACTCAAGCAACTACTCGAAGACCTCACCCGGTCTCTCTGCGAGGCGATGGCCGAGTCGGCCGAGGTCCACGACCGCCTCGAGTCGATCCGGCGCGAAGGCTACACGCTCAACCTCTTCCTCGATTGCAAGAGAGGCGGCGATGACGATAGCGACGCCGACAACACCTCTTCGACCAGGCGGCCGCTACCGCCGCCGGCGTTCCGCATCAACGGACGCGACCTGGCCTTCCTGCGCTCGGTAGGAATCGATCCCACCCGCAGGACCCGCAGCCGCGGTTCGCGCCGGACGGCCTCCGACGGCGACTGACGCCCCCTATGGGGCGCGCCAGATGAAGGCGTAGTTCCGGCCGGCGCCCGCGCCGTCGCGGCGGTAGCTCCACCAGTCCGAATCGCAACGAACGCAGCAACCGCTGTTCGAGATACGGCCCACACCCAATCTCGCAAGCTGCTTCGAAGCCGCCAGGACCAGGTCGAGGTGGGGCTTGCGCCCCGGCCGGCGAATGACGACTTCGGCGCCGCTCGCGGATTCCACCTGGCTGGCCACGTCTTCGCCTACTTCGTAGCAGCAGGGCCCGATCGCCGGACCGATCCAGGCCTCGGCCGTCGCCGGATCGCTGGCGCCGGCGCGCTTCGACTCCCGCATCGCCGAGGCGAGGACTCCGCTCGCCAGCCCCCGCCAGCCGGCGTGAACGGCTGCCACGCTCTCGCCCGCGGAGATGAGCACCGGTACGCAGTCGGCGACGAAAACGGTCGCCGCGACGCCGGAGCGAGACACGATCACGGCGTCTCCCTCTCCCCTCAGCCCGGGCGCCTTTACCCGCAGCGCGTCGGCGCTGTGCCGCTGCCTCAGCCAGGCGGGCGAGGCCCCTTCCGCCGACCGGACATCGCGCGCCAGGAGTCGGAAGGCATCTTCCGGCCCAAGCGGCTGCGCTCCCGGCGCCGCGCCCAGGAAAGCGGCCCGGACCGGCCCGCGGCAATGGACCGTACTGACCGCGACCCGGCGCTTCAGCACCGGTAGCTGCTGTAGGATGCCGCGGCCATCGTGACGGTCATGAGCGTAGCGCAGAGCACGGCCAATCCGGGAGTCTCTCCCGCAGCCCTCGATGCCGCCTGGGAAACGGTCATCGGGCTGGAGGTCCATGTCCATTTGCGCACCAGAACCAAGATGTTCTGCCGCTGTGAGAACCGTTTCGGCGCCGAGCCGAACGAGCTCGTGTGCCCGGTCTGCCTCGGCTACCCCGGCGCCCTTCCGGTGACCAACCAGTACGCCGTCGACCTAGCCATCCGGCTGGCGCTGGCGCTGGGCTGCGAGGTCAGGCGGCGGTCCGTGTTCGCGCGCAAGAACTACTTCTACCCCGACCTGCCGAAGGGCTACCAGATCAGTCAGTACGACCAGCCGCTGGCCGAGGGGGGTTTGGTACCGCTGCCGTCCGGCCGCAAGATCCGGCTCCATCGAATCCACCTCGAGGAGGATGCCGGCAAGCTGTTGCACGAGGTGCCGGGAGGCGGTCCGCTGCCGGGGCGGAGCCTGGTCGACTTCAACCGCTGCGGCGTACCCCTGGTGGAGATCGTTACCGAGCCCGAGATTCGCTCACCGGAGGACGCGCAGGCCTATCTGCAGACGCTCCACCAAGTGCTTCTCTACACCGGCGCCAGCGACGGCAACATGGAGGAGGGCAGTCTGCGCTGCGACGCCAACCTCTCCCTGCGTCCGGCCGGCTCGGACACGCTCGGCACGAAGACGGAGGTGAAGAACCTGAACTCCTTCCGTCACGTCGCCAAGGCGCTCGAGTGCGAACGGGAGCGGCAGTTGCACATCCTGACCGCCGGAGGTCAGGTCGAGCAGGAAACGCGCAGCTTCGAGCCGGCAAGCGGCGCCACCCGCACCCTCCGGTCCAAGGAGGCAGCGCACGACTACCGGTACTTCCCCGAGCCCGACCTCTCCACCCTGGTGCTGACGAAGCGCCGCATCGAGCGCCAAGCGGAGGTGCTCCCGGAGTTGCCGTGGGTCAAGAGTGCGCGGTTCCGCGACGCCTACGGACTGCGCGCCGGGGAAGCCGCGCTCCTATCCGGCAGCGTCGCCCTGGCGACGTACTACGAGCGCGCAGTGGCCGCCCATCCGGCGGGCGCCAGGTCGATCGCCAACTGGGTGATGACCGAGATCCTGCGCGAGCTGAAGCAGCGGGACGTTCAACTCATCGCGCCCGAGCGGCTGGCCGCCATCGTCGCCCTGGTCGACTCCGGCGAGTTGTCGACCACGGCCGCCAAGGACGTGCTCAGCGAGGCCTGGGACTCGGAAGAGCCGCCCGACCAGATCGTCGATCGTCTCGGGCTACGGCAGGTGCGGGACGACGACCAGCTCGAGGCCTGGGCCGACGCCGCCATCGCGGCCAACAGCAAGGCCGTCCTCGAGTACCGCGGCGGCCGCGAGCAGGCCCTCGGCTACCTGGTCGGCCAGGTCATGAAGGCCTCCCGAGGCAGCGCCGAACCCCGGGCGGCGCAGGAGATTCTGCGCCGGAAGCTGGCGTAGAGCCGAAGCTGCGGGCTCAGGAAACCTCCACGACAGAACGACCGGCAGCGAGATCTACTTCGCGGGGTTCCAGGGGAGCTTCCAGGGGGGACGCCCCAGCTCCTCAATCGCGGACTCGTACTCCTCCACGGCCTCCACGGCGGTCCGTTCGCTCTTGCGCACCTGCCGCGCAGTCTCGAAATCGCCCGCGTTCTCGTAGGCCGCAACCGCAGCGGCGTACTTTCCCTGACGCCAGAACACATAGCCGAGCTGCTTCCAGACCAGCTTCGCGTCCGCGCCGGCAGCTAGTCCGAGAGCCGTCTTGAGCGGCTTCTCCGCTCTCTTGAAACGGTCGCGGGAGGAAAGGGCCTGCCCGATGTGGAAGTGCGGAAGCCACTCATTCCCCTCCAGCTTGATCGCCTGCCGGAGCGTCGAGGTCGCGGCTTGGTACCTCCTGGCGCCAAGTTGGGCCGTGCCCAGCAGCAGAAGGTTGTCGTAGCTGCGGCTGCCACCGTCCATCGAGATCGCCTGCTCGTAGGCGGCAACGGCAGCATCGAGTTGACCGTCGCCGTGCAGCAGCGCTCCGTAGTCGAAGCGCGCCTTCGCGTCAGTCGGTTTCAGTTCCGCCACCCGGCCCAGGGCGGCGGCGGCGCTGCCGATGCTCCCCAACCGGACAAGGGACGCGCTGCGCATTTGATACACCAGAATCTGGTGGGGCTTCGGCAGGCTGCCGATGTTCAGCTCGTTCAGTGTCGCCACGCACTCCCGGTCCTGGCCGCTCGTGTAGTACGCCTGCCCCAGTCCAACCTGGCTTCCCACATCGCCGGGCTTCAACTCGAGGTGCTTCTGGAAGGCCGCCACCGCCTCCTTGGCCTTGCCGCCCCGGAGCAGCGACTGGGCCAGCATCCGATACCCCTTCTGCAGGGCCTCCTCGTCGGTCCGCTCCTCGACGAACTGCTGGAACTCCGCGATCGCCTGGGCGTAGTTGCCGGCCTGGAACGCGACGACTCCCGCTTCCCATCCGGCGGAAGAGGCGGAAGCTCCGAGCAGTGCACAGGCCGTCGCGAGGGCAAGAACCGATCGGTGACTGGTCATTCAAGGGCCTCCGTCCGGGGGCGCCAAGTAACTCCCGGCTGCTTGACGGGGAAGTTGACGGTCGGCTCCGATGGTAACGAACGGCCGACCAGGCGCAAACGCCTCGGGCGCAAGCTCTCCAGCGCCTACTGAAGTTCGAAGGTAACGGTCAGGTTGAAGTAGACAGCGACCGGCCTACCGTTCAGCGTCGCCGGTTCGAACTTCCACTGCCTGACAGCGGCCACGGCGGCCTCCGTGAGGCCCATCTGCAAAGCTCTCAGCACTTCGACATCGGTGATGTCACCCTGCTGGTCGATGGTCGCGCGCAGCATGACCCGGCCCTGAATCCGCGCCTTGCGCGCGATGTCGGTGTACTGCGGGTCGACGTGGACAGTCTTCTTCGGCTTGACCACGTCACGGGTCACTTCGATCGGCCCGGGCTCCTCCAGAGACGGAGGCTGGGGCACCTCGATGTTCCAGTTCAGCTCGTCGACCTCGGGAAGGTAGATCTCCGCTTCCTCGATCCGTATCGGCTCCAGCTCATCCGGCGTCGGATCAGGGATCGGCACCTTCTTCGACTTCGGCTTCGGGATCTGAATCTCCTCCGCCGGCGGTGGCGGCTTGAAACGCACCTGCTGCACCACGAAGGCTCTCGGCGGCTCCGGTGGCGCCGCCTGCTCCTTGCCGTACAAATCGGGCAGCTTGACGACCAGGAGAATCGCGTGGAAGAACACGGCCAGTCCCAGGGAGTAGCGGAACGTCCTGTTGTCTTCTCGCGTCTCCCGCACATAGGTCAGCAGGCCATGCTCCGCTGACCTGGCGGGCACAGCGTCGGTCGCCGACTCTTCGGCCGGGGATCCAGCCGCCTCGAGGCTCGTGTCACTCATCCGGGGCCCCCTTCTGTCGGGTGGTGTGTAAGGGTGATACCCTGTTCCAACCTGTTGCCGGCCGCAGCTATTCCGTGCGGTGCGCGAACCTCACCGGTCCCGGGCTGCTAGAGGCCGGCGGCCGCTATCGGCGGCGTCAGCCGCTCAGCCCGGAAGGGCGAGTGGCTCTGCGCGCTGCCCGCCAGAAAGGCCGGTGCGGCGGCACGAGTTGGCTACAGCTTCCGCTACGCGAAGTCTAGCGGCGCGGCGGATCGTTCGCCGCTCCCGGGAGTTCCTCTAGTTGGTCGCGGATTGCGTCTCGCTGAGCCTCCAACTCTTTGACTTTCTCGTTGTACGCATCGGCGTCCTTGTTCTCTTCCTGGATCCGCAAGTTCTCACTCACCCTGGAGACGCCGGCCGGGTCGCTCGCCTTCTCGTAGGAATCGATCGAAAGCTCGTACTTCTTCTGCTTCTCGAAGACGAAGCCGAGTTGCTTCCAGATCTGCGCTTCGTCACTGCCGGAAGCGAGTTGGAGAGCCGTGTTCAGGGGTCCTTCCGCATCGCTGAAGCGCTCAAGAGCTGTGTAGGCCTGACCGAGGTAGAAGTGCGCATGCCAGTCGTTGGCCTTCTTCGAGATCGCCTGCTGAAAGGTCGACGCCGCCGCTGCATAGTTCTTGGCGCCCAACTGGACCTCGCCCAGGAGGAGGAGGTTGTCGTAGGAGGCATTGCTCGCCACCAGGCTCCGGGCGACATCCTCAGCCTTGGCGTAAATGCCCGTCTTGGCCGAGCCCGGTGTGCTCCGGCCCTTGATCTTCAGGGCGTTGACCAGGGTCTCCTTCCATTCCGCCTTGCCGCCGTCCATCGACACTGCCCGCTCGTAGGCGGAGATCGCGGCGTCGAGCTGCGCGTCGTTGTGCAGCATCCTGCCGTACTCAAAGCGCGATTTCGCGTCGTTCGGCTTCAGATCCGCGACCTTGCCCAGATCGGCGGCCGCGCCACGGGTGTTTCCGAGCCGCGCCTGGCTCGCGCTGCGCATCTGGTACACCAGGATCTGGTGGCCCTTCGGGAGGCTGCCGATGTTCAGCTTGCTCAGTGTCCTCACGCATTCCCGGGGCATGCCGCTCTTGTGGTAGGCCTGCCCCAGCGCAACCTGCATCCCCACATCGCCGGGCTTCAACTCAAGCGCCTTCTGGAACGCTGGCACCGCATCCTTGGCCTTGCCGCCCCTGAGCAGCGACATCGCCAGCATCTGATACCCCTTCTGAAGGGCCTCCTCTTCGGTCCGCTCCTCGACGTACTGCTGGAACTCGGCGATCGCCTGGGCGTAGTTGCCGGCCTGGAACGCAGCAACTCCCTCTTCCCATCCGGCGGAAGAGGCGGAAGCTCCGACCAGGGCACAGGCCGTAGCGAGGGCAAGAACAGATCGGCGATTGGTCATCTATGGGGCCTCCTTCATAGGGCGCCAGACACTCCCGGCTACTCGACTCGGAAGTTAACGGTCAGGTTCGTTGATCACGACGGCCGGGCCGGCGCAAGCGCCTCTCCGGCTTGACCTCCCCAACCCCTACTGGAGCTGGAAGTTGACAGTGAGGTTGTAGTAGACGGCGACCGGCTTGCCGTTGAGGGTCGCCGGCTTGAACTTCCACTGCTTGACCGCCGCCACGGCGGCCTCGCTGAGCCCCATGTGCAGGCCCTTCAGCACCTTGACGTCCGTGATGTCGCCGTTCTTGTCGATCGTTGCCTGAAGAATGACGACACCCTGGATCCGCGCCTTGCGCGCAATCTCGGTGTACTGGGGCTTGACCTCGTTGATCTTCGCGGGCTTCGTCACATCGCCGGTGACGTAGATCGGCCCGCTCGGTTCCGGCGGAGGCGGCGCCTCGGGCAGTTCCCACAGATCCAGGTCGTCGACCTCCGGAATGTCGATCTCGTCGGGCTCGTCGATGCGGATCGGTTCCGGTTCATCGGGCGTCGGATCGGGAATCGGCACCTTCTTCGACTTGGGCTTCGGGATCTGCTGCTCCACTTCCGGCGGTGGCGGCTTGAAGCGCACCTGCTGCACCACGAAGACCTTGGGCTTCGGCGGCGGCGCCACAACCTCGCCGTACAGGTCGGGCAGCTTGACGATCAGCAGGATCGCGTGCAACAGCACCGCGAGCCCGAACGAGTAGCGGAAGGTCTTGTTGTCCTCCCGGGTTTCCTCAACGTAGGTCAGCAGGCCCTGCTCCGCTGACGTCAGCACGCCAGCTTTTTCCGTCTGTGGCCCCTCGTCCGGGGATTCAGCGTCCGAGGATGCTGCCGCTTCGAGGTTCTCGTCACTCATCGGGGTTACCTCTTGTCTGTCAGGTCGACGTGTAGTTCCAACTTCGTTCGGTCTCGGTCCTATTCCGGGCGCGGCAAGGCTAGTACCAGAAGCTCTGGATTTCCCGCTGAGTCGGCACCGAGATGTTGATCGGCTCGGTCAGCCCGTGATCCCCGCTCTGGCGCAACTCGTCGTACACCTGGACCATGTACTTGTACTCCGTCTGAACATCCGGGCGGATGATCACCGGCTTTTTCGGATTCCGCTCCAGCTTCGGCTTCAGGTACTCAATGATCTCGCTGAGCTCCATCGGGTTCTGGTCCACCCTCAACACCCCACCCGGGAAGATCTCGATCAGCACCGACTCTTCCTTCTCGATGACCGGCGGGTTGTCATCGTCGTCCGGAAGCGCGAAGTCGAGTCCGCGGGTAGCCGTGAAGGTGGTGGTGACCATGAAGAAGACGATCAGCAGGAAGGCGATATCCGCCATCGACGAGGTCGGAATTTCGTCGTCCGGGCGATCTCGTTCGATCTTCATCCTGAGCCTCCATCCACACCGTCAAGTTGCAGCATGCCGCAGCGTCCTCAGAGGTCGTCGACCGTTCGCTGGTCGGACAGCAGGTAGAGCTCGCGCACCTTGGCCCGTTTCAGAGCATCCAGCACTTCGTCGATCTTCTCCCACGGCACGTCGCCATCGGACTTGACCACGAAGGTCTTGGCCGGATCGGTCGAGATGACGTTAACGGCCATCGACAGCACTTCGTCGGCCGTGGGCACCAAGACACTCGCCTCAGTCCCGTTGGACGCGCGGATGCGACCGTTCCCATCGATCGACACGTAGGCGGCCTTCTTCGGGATCTCGTACCTGAGGGTCGTCTTCGGCAACAGCACCTGGGTCTTGTCGACCTCGAAGGTGATCGTCAGCATGAAGAAGATGATCAGCAGGAAGGCGATATCCGCCATCGAAGCCGTCGGGATGTTCGGCTTGTGCTCGATGGATGCCTTGAGTTTCATGTCGCTGTCCTCGCCTTGGGACCCGTAGGAACCCTAGCTGCCTTCACCGCTCTCGGGCGCAACGCCGCTGCGCTCCATCTCGCCGAACGTCTCGAGCAGCATGTTCGCCGCGGTCTCGATGTCGCGCACGAACTTGTTGATCCGGCTCATGAAGTAGTTGTAGGCGAGCTGAGTCGGAATGGCGACCGCGAGACCGCCGGCCGTCGTCGTCAGGGCCTCCTTGATACCCGTGGCGACCGCGCCCGGATTGGAGAGGCCCTGCGCAGCGAGGGCGTCGAAACCGGCCATCATGCCGGTCACCGTGCCGAAGAAGCCGAGCAGCGGCGCGACGTTGGCGGTTGTCGCCAGCACCGCAAGACCGCGCTCCAGGCGCCCCATCTCGAACAGCGCCGCGTTCTCGATCGTCTTCTCGATGTCTTCCTTGGGCCGGCCGTACTTCATCAGACCGGCCTTGAGGATCGAGGCGACCGGACCCCGGTACTCCTCGCAGACCTTCACAGCGTCGCGGATCGACCGGTTGACCACGAGCGCCTTCCGCACCTTGGGGAGGAACTCGTGAACGTTGATCCGTGCGCGCCACAGTGCGTACAACCGCTCGGCCACCACCGCAAGAGCGATGACGGAGAATGCGAGCAGCGGCCACATGACGGGACCGCCCTCGTTCATCAGCTTCCAGAACGTGCCACCAATGTTCACCTAGCTACCTCCTCAAGCCTGTGTACCCGCCAGCGACGGGCCGAGTTGAATCGCCCACCGGACGGTGGACGCCACTCTGGACGGACGGTGACCCCTACACCGGAAGGGGTGACTGGCTCACCTTGGAACGGTTGAGGAATATAGCACACGGACCCCGCTTGGGAACCGCCAATCTGCCCCTCCTCAACGGGCGCTCCGCGCCGCCTCCACCACCCTCTGCAGCGGACGTTGCTGAACGTAGTAGATGGCGACGGCCAGCGCATCCGACGCGTCCGCGCTTCGCCTGCCCGCCGAAGCTCCCAACAGCACGTCGACCATGCGCGCCACCTGGGTCTTGTCGGCCCGGCCGTTGCCGCACACGGCCTTCTTCACCTCGGCGGGAGACACCTCCTCCACGTCCAGGCCGCGCCGGCCCAGCACCGACAGAATGACGCCCCGAGCCTGGGCGAGCGCGATCAGAGAGCGGCTGTTGTGTCCATGAAACAGGGTCTCCAGGGCAACCGCAACGGGCTGCCAACGGTCGAGGGTCTGCTCCACGCCCTCCGCCAGGAGAGCCATGCGCGCCGCCGGACTCGGCTCGGACACCAGCGTGATCCGGCCCGAATCCAACTCCCTCAGCCGCGACCCTTCCTGCTCCACCACGCCGTAGCCGGTGTACCGGCTGCCCGGATCCAGACCGAGGACGATCAGGACGCCAGCCGCTCCAGCAACTCGTCGTCGAGGTCGAAGTTGGCCCAGACGTGCTGCACGTCGTCCTGGTCCTCCAGCCCGTCGATCAACCGCAGGAGCTGACCCACGACCGCCTCGTCGACCTGGACCAGGTTCTGCGGTTCCATCGTCAGTTGCGCTATCTCGGTCTTCAGTCCCCGCCCCTCGACCTCGTCCTTGGCGGCATGGAAGGCCTCCACCGAGGTGTAGACGTTGTAACTGTCCTCCTCGACCGAGAAGTCCTCGGCCTCGAGTTCCAGCGCGAGTTCGACCAGCGCCTCCTCGTCGACCCCGGACTCCTCCATGACGGCGCGGTCGAACGCGAAGAATCCCCGTCGGTGGAACATCCAGGCGACACAGCCGTTCTCGCCCAGGTTTCCGCCGTGCTTCGTGAACAGGTGCCGCACCTCGGACACGGTCCGGTTCCGGTTGTCGGTCAGCGTTTCGACCATGACCGCGACGCCTCCGGGACCGTAGCCCTCGTAGGCGACCTCCTCATAGGACACCCCCTCGAGTTCCCCCGCGCCCTTCTTGATCGCCCGGTCGAGGTTGTCTCCGGGCACATTGTGCGCCTTCGCATCCGAGAGCGCGTGGCGGAGCCGGGGATTGGCGCCGGGGTCGCCGCCACCGAGCCGGGCCGCGACCGAAACCTCCCTCAGGAGGCGCGTGAACGCCTTGCTCCGGCGGGCGTCCTGCGCCGCCTTCTTGTGCTTGATCGTGCTCCACTTGCTGTGACCGGACATCCCCTCACCCTTCGTGGTCCGCGCAGACGGGCCGTACAGCTTTCTAGTCTATGCTGCTCTATCCAGCGCGGGGCCGATGAACGCAGAGAAGAAACCCGCTCCCGCTGCAGCAGTCGTCCCCGGCGGTGTTCGTGGGCCCGGGCCTGCTGCTTTGTCGGCCGCCGAGATCCTGGACCGGCTCGAGGTCTGGGGGCAGAAGCTCGGCCTCGATGCGATCCGCCACCTGCTCGGCGCCCTCGGCGATCCCCAGCGGGGGATACCGACGATCCTGGTCGCGGGCACCAACGGCAAGGGCTCGACCAGCGCGGCACTCGCGTCGCTCCTGACCGCCGCCGGTTTCCGGTGCGGCCTCTACACCTCGCCCCACCTCGAACACGTCGAGGAGCGGCTCCGGATCGACGGCCGGGCGATCACGGAGACCGAGCTCGGCGCCCACCTCCGGCGGGTGCTCGATGCCGCCGGGTCGGCGCCGCCGACCTACTTCGAGAGCCTGACCGCGGCAGCCTGGCTGCACTTCGCGGCGCATCGCGTCGACGCTGCCGTGTTCGAGGTCGGCCTGGGCGGACGTCTCGACGCAACCAATGTGTCGGAACCCGTGGTCTCCGTGATCACCCAGGTCGCGCGCGACCACGCGCAGCAACTCGGCTGGACCCTGACCTCGATCGCCGGCGAGAAGGCCGGCGTGATGCGGCCAGGGCGCACCTGCCTGACCTGGCGCTCGCGGCCGGAAGTCGAGCGCGAGCTGAGCCGCTGCGCCTCGGTCTGCGGCGCGCAACTGGTCAACGCGGCCGACGATGTGGTGTGCCACAGCCAGGTCGAAGCCAGCGGCCCGCATTCACGGCACACCCTGACGCTAAGCACAGCACAGGCCGAGTACCGCTTCGAGGCGCCCCTGGCCGGCGGCCACCAGCTCACCAATCTCGCCCTGGCGGTGCGGGCGGCGGAGGAGTTCTGCTCGCTCTCGGGACACAAGCTCGACCCCGAAGCCGCGAGGCGAGGACTGGAGGCGGTCCACTGGCCGGGCCGACTGGAGTGGGTCGAGATCGAAGTCGACGCCGCTCCCCGCCGGGTGCTGTTCGACGCAGCACACAACCCGGCGGGCGCCGCGGCACTCCGTTCCTACCTGGACGAGACCGGCCTCGAGTTCGACCTCCTGTACGGAGCGCTGAACGACAAGCAGCCCGAGCAGTGCCTGCCCCTGCTCGCCGAGCGGGCGCACCGAATCGTGCTGACTGCACCCGATCACCGGCGGGCAGCGCCGCCCGAAGCACTGCTGCCGTTCCTTGAGACCCGCAGTGCCGTCGTCGACACCGACGCGGCAAGCGCACTGGATCGATGCCTTGCCGCGGCCGCCGATCCGCCCCGCACCTTGGTCGTCACCGGCTCTCTCTACCTGGTCGGCGAAGTCCGCTCGGCGCTCGGAGCCTGTTGCGGGGCTCCGGCCGCGGCCCGCGATCTCGTCACCGGCTACAGCTAGGCTTGGCGCCGCAGATCCGAACGGAGCCGGCCGTTGGCCGGCGCGTGTTTCTGCCCGCCTACGGCGGCAGCCGGCCAGAAGGCCGGCGCACCCAGTGTTTCGGCGCACCCAGTGTTACTCGGCCGCGCTGTCGATCTTGGCTACGCGCCCGACGTGGCGGTCGCCGTCGAAGGGCGTGTCGAGGAACATCTCGAGCAGTTCGGACGCCTGACCGGCGCCGAGCGCGCGGGCGCCGAGGGCCAGCACGTTGGCGTCGTTGTGGGCCCGGGACATCCGCGTCGTGTAGCTGTCGCTCGGATTGACCGCCCGGACCCCGGCGAAACGGTTCGCCGACATCGCCATGCCGACTCCAGTGCCGCACACCAGCAGGCCGCGGTCGACCGCTCCCGACGCCACGGCCCGCGCCACCGCCGCTGCCTTGTCGGGGTAGTCGACGGGCGCCGAGCCGTCGGCCCCGAAGTCGACGACTTCGATCCCCCGGGCGCGCAGAACCTCGCGCAACTCGTCCTTCAACTCGACTCCGGCGTGGTCGGCGCCGAGCGCGAACTTCATGCACTCTCCAAGGCTTCGGAGGCCCGCCGGACGCGCTCGTCGGCGGCCGCCACGCGCTCGCCCATCCGGCGCCGGTAGTCGGTCAGCGCGGCGGCCAGATCGGCGTCGCCGAGCCCCAGGATCTGAAGCGCCAGCAGCGCCGCGTTGTCGGCCCGGTTCACGCCCACCGTGGCGACCGGAATGCCCGGCGGCATCTGCACGATCGCCAGCAGGGCATCGACGCCGTTGAGCGGACCATTCGCGACCGGGACGCCGACCACCGGCAGGGTGGTCGCCGCCGCCACCACGCCCGGAAGTGCTGCGGCGCCGCCGGCGCCGGCGATCAGCACGCCGATGCCGCGCTCAGCGGCGCCTTCAGCCCACTCCGCGGCTTCCCGCGGCGTCCGGTGGGCCGAGAGAACCCGCGACTCGCAGCCGACGCCGAAGTCGGCGCAGACCTTCGCCGCGGCCTTCATCGTCGGCCAGTCCGAGTCGCTGCCCATGACGATCCCTACCCTGATGTCGCTCATTCGTTCGGTCGCTCCGCGAGGCTGTGCTCGTGTTGTTCTTCGTGTCCTGGGTGAACCGCTGCTCCGGCCGCTACCGCTAGAGCGGCACGCTGCCGTGCTTCTTGGCCGGCACGCCGCTCCGCTTGCCCTTGAGCTGGCGCAGCGCGCGGACGATCCTGTGGCGGGTCTCGCGCGGCGCGATCACGGCGTCGACGAAGCCCCGCTCCGCCGCCACGTACGGGTTGGAGAACTTCTCCCGGTACTCGGCGGCCAGCTTCTCGCGCAGCGCCTCGGGGTCTTCGGCGTTCCGGATCTGCTGGCGGTAGAGGATGTTGACCGCCCCGCTCGGCCCCATGACCGCGATCTCCGCGGTCGGATAGGCCAGGTTGACGTCGGTGCGCAGGTGCTTGCTGGCCATCACGCAATAGGCACCGCCGTAGGCCTTGCGGGTGATCACGGTGATCTTCGGCACCGTCGCCTCGGCGAACGCGTACAGCAGCTTGGCGCCGTTGCGGATGATCCCGCCGTGCTCCTGCTGTACGCCCGGCAGAAAACCCGGCACGTCCTCGAAGGTGACGAGCGGGATGTTGAAGGCGTCGCAGAAGCGCACGAACCGAGCGCCCTTGACCGCCGCGTCGATGTCGAGGACGCCGGCGAGGTAGTTCGGCTGGTTGGCGACGATGCCCACGCTGCGGCCGCCGAAGTGCGCGAAGCCGACCACGATGTTCTGGGCGAAGTGGCGGTGGACTTCGAGAAAGCGGCCGTCGTCGACAACGGCCCGGATCAGCTCGCCGATGTCGTAGGGCTTGTTCGGGTCGACCGGCACCAACTCGTCGATTTCAGGCGCCTCGCGGTCGTCCGGATCGTCGGTCGGCCGCCGCGGCGGATCGTCCAGATTGTTGCCGGGGAGGTAGCCGAGGAGCTCTCGGACGGCCAGCAGGCAAGCCGTGTCGTCGGGGGCGGTGAAGTGCGCCACGCCGCTTCGCCTCGCGTGCGTCTTCGCTCCGCCGAGCTCCTCCATCGAGACGTCCTCGTGGGTCACCGTCCTGATCACGTCCGGTCCGGTCACGAACATGTAACTCGTGCCCTCGACCATCAGCACGAAATCGGTGATCGCCGGCGAGTAGACCGCGCCGCCCGCGCAGGGCCCCATGATCGCGCTGATCTGGGGCACCACCCCCGATGCCAGCGTGTTGCGGAGAAAGATGTCGGCGTAGCCGCCCAGCGAGGCGACACCCTCCTGGATGCGGGCGCCGCCCGAGTCGTTCAAACCCACGACCGGGGCGCCGTTCTCGACCGCCAGATCCATCACCTTGCAGATCTTGCGGGCGTTGGTCTCGGACAGCGAACCGCCGAAGACGGTGAAGTCCTGGGCAAAGACGTACACCGGACGCTGGTCCACCCGACCATGCCCGCACACCACGCCGTCACCCGGGATGCGCTGCTCGGCCATGCCGAAGTCGGTGCAGCGGTGCGTCACCAGCGCATCGATCTCGACGAACGACTCCAGATCGAGCAGCAGATCGATCCGCTCCCGCGCGGTCAGCTTGCCGCTCGCGTGCTGACGTTCGATGCGCTCGGCGCCGCCGCCCAGCCGCGACCGTTCAAGCCGCTGCTCCAGTTCGCTCGCTTGCTGGCCGCGAACCGAGCCGTCCGCTCCGACTGGCTCCTGCACCCTGGTCATGCGAGCAGCTTTCTTACCACAGGCCGTCCTTCGCTGCGTTCTTCGGCGCAGCCTCCTAGAATCACCTGCATGGAGACGATGGCCACTGCCCAACGGCCGAACGAGTTGCTGGCTTCGGACGTCCCCGCACTGACCGATGCCCTGGCCCGGCTTACCCTGCACCCGGGTCAACGCGCGGAGGCGTTCTTCGAACGTCTGGAGACGGTCGAGTTGCTTCCCGAAGGCACACACGACCGCCTCCGCCTGCGACAGGAGCAGGGCCTCTCCGTGCGGAGAATCGAGGCGGGCAGCAGTCGCCTGGCCTCTGCCGACGCGATCTCAGGGCCCGCCTTCGCCTCCTGCTGCGACCGCGTATCCGGCACGGCCGGTTCGATCGGGCCACCTCCGAGAATCAAGGTCAGTCGCTGGCCGCCACTCCGTCTTGCCGAGATCGAGCGGGCTGAGAGCCAACTTGCGCGGGCGGTCAATCGGCGCCGTGTGGGCTTCCCCATGGAGGTCACCGTTCGCCGGCACCGCCGGCAGATTCAAGTGCTCCACGGCCACATGTCAGCTCCCAGCCAGTTCGAGGAGTACTTCAGCCTGCGCGTGGAAACGCCGTGGGGCATCTGGGGCGGTCTGCTGCCATCACTCGCCTACGAGGATCTCGATCCGGTCGCCACGTGCCTGGTCGATCGCCTCAGGTCCCGCAACCTGCCGGCGCATCCGGATACGCCACGCGTCATCGTCCTCGGACCCTGCGCAGCCGCGGTGATGCTGCACGAGGTCGTCGCTCACACGCTGGAGGCGGACACCCTGGCCCTGACCGGCGACCCGGAGAGCATCGTCGGTCTGAAGCTGGGCGAGGCCCATCTCGACGTAGTCGACGATCCCCGCCTGGCGCCGGATGGTTGCGGACGTTTCAGCGACGACGAAGGTACGACCGTCATCGCCCGGTGGCTGCTCCGCCGTGGCCGCGTGCGGCAGCCGCTGGCCGACCTCTCCTGGGCCGGCCGCTACCAGCGACTGATTCCCGGCGCCGCACGACGCGCCAGCCGCCACCTGTTGCCCGGCCCGCGCACGACGCACCTGGAGTTGCTTCCCAGCGATCTGCCCGAAGCGGACCTGTTCCGCGAAGCCGCCGGCGGCCTCTACATCGGCGAGTTCGAGAGCGGCACGTTGAACCCGTTCGATGGCGGCTGTGTGCTGCGGGCGCCCTGCGCCCGGAGGATCGGCGCCAGCGGTCCCGTCGACTTCGTGGGACCGGTGGAGATCCGGTCGCACACGGTCGACCTCCTCGCTGCCGTGACAGCGGTCGGGGACCGCCCGCTGGCCGCCGGCGCCGGATGGTGCGTGAAGGACGGAGCTCTCCTGCCGGTATGGGCCCGCAGCCCGTCCGTGCGCCTGGAGGGTTTGGCTTGAAGCCACTCCGGCTACCGACCATTCGGGCCCTCGGGACCGCGCTGACCGCGGTGACGGAACGCACCGGCGCATCGAGCGCCGAGTTCTACGTCAAGGCGGGTGGCAGCCTGCGGATCGAGATCGACCCCTGGCGGCCCAGTAGCGCATCGCCGTCCGCTCCCGAGGACTGGCGCTTTCACGTGAGCAACGTGGAAGAGAGAGGGTGGGCCCTGCGCGCCGGGGGCGCGAGCGGGGCGCTCTTCGTTGCCGAGTCCGGCGCGCTGCCTGCTCCCGGCGGCTGGGGCCGATTGAATCGTCATTCCCTGAGGCCGGGTTCGCTCCGACTGCCGCCACGAGGCACGCGAAAGGCGTCGCTGCCCAACCCCGGCAAGAAGGATGTGCCGGACAACGACTCGGAAGCTCTCGGCCGAGACCTGATCCGCGGCATCCTGGAGCGAACCCGCAACGAACTTCCGGGCAGCCGCCTGATCCGGGCGAGACTGGCCGACGGCGTCAGCGCGTCCGTACTCGCAAACAGCGGCGGAGTCACCGGGCGGACCTCGCTGCGCCTCGCGACGGTCGAGATGGAGTTCGCCGTCGAACGGATCGGTGCTCGCGGATCCTGCAGCCTCTATCGCGCGGCCGCCGATCTGACGAGCTTCGATACCCGGACAATCGCCGCCGAGGTCGCCGACCGGCTGACACTCGCGACCGCGGCGCCCGTACCGGCTCTGCCTTCCAACGAGATAGCGGTGTCGCCCGCCCTCGCCTCCAGCCTGCTGGCTCTGCTCGGCCCCCTGTTCAGGGGCCGCGAAGGCTGGGAGACGCTTCAGCGTCTCTCTTCAGGGCACTCGCTGGGGCCGCCGGACCTGCAAATCCTCGACGACGGCGCCCTCGAAACCGGCTGGATCAGCACCCCGATCGACGACGAGGGCGTGCCCACGCGGGCGGTGGCGCTGGTGAAGGACGGAGAACCCGGCGAGCCTCTGCTGACCTGGGAAGATGACGGTTGGTCGGGCTTCTCCGCCGCCGGCTGTCGGCGCCGGTCGGGCTGGCGGGCGCCGCCCGAGATCAGCCACTCCCACCTCTACATCGCCCGCGGCCCGGAGTCCGCAGATGCGATCCGGAGTGGAATCCGACGCGGCTGCTATCTGCTGGACTGCGCTCCGGGCGGCCGTCGCCACGCCACCTTCGCACTCTCGGACAACGGCCGGGAGTCAACCTTCGAGATCGACACGACCGGCTTCGTGGTGGAACACGGCCGCATTCACGGCGCCATCCCGAGGGCGCGGCTCAGAGGTTCGATCCGCCAGTTGTTCCGCGGAATCCGCGCCGTCGGCGACGATCTCCGGTTCCTGCCGCTGCCCGGAGCGGTGGGCGCGCCGACGCTGCTGCTGACCGGACTGCAGCTCGGTCCGGTCGTCTAGAACACCAGGAGTAGTCGCCGCGTGCACGCGGCGCTGCCGCGCATGGAACGTGTCCAGTTCGCTAGGGCGCCGGTACCGCGACGCGGCGAATGCTCGTTTCAAGCTGAGCGCTGCTGCGAATGGTCGGCTCGAAGCGCCCCCCGCGGGAACCGCCGAAGGTCCCGGACGAAGAACCGGACGCCGGCTGCCTGCCGCCCGGACCAACCGGTGTCCCCACCTGGATTCCACCGCGCCTCCCGGAAGCCGGGCTCGACGACGGCTGCCTGCCCGCGGGCGCCCCGGCCACACTTCCCGCAAGCGTGCGGCGGCGAAGGTCGTCCCGGGTGAAGACCCGGGGCGCCCTCTCGGTCGCCCGTTCGACCGCAGGTTCCGCCGGCTCGTCCGGCACACTCGCGGTGGCGGGCGTGTCATACGTGACCGACAGGGTGGTCGGCGTACCGAACAGATCCGCATCGATGCCCGCCGGAACCGACGACCGGTTCGCCCGGCCGAGCCGGTCCGGATCCACCTCCACCGACTTCACGGCCTCGCCATGTTCAACCTTCGCGGGCTCGTCTTCCTGAGATTCCGCAACCTCGTCTTCCTGAGATTCCGCGATTTCGTCGAGTCGCGGCGCAGCCTCTTCGAGGCGCGCCGGCACGAGCAGGCCGCTGATCCGGCCCGGCTGCGAGTACGCCCTCGGTGGTAGAGCCTTGGCGCGCGTTCGGTCCGCCCGGAGCAGAATCTCGGTGGCATACCGGTTCACTGCGAAGTGGGGATTGACGTCGCCGAAGGCCAGGTGCGAGTCCAGGCTTACGGCGCGTACGTAGTGCTGCACCGCCTTCTCGGCTTCACCCGAATCGTCGGCGATCCGGCCGAGCTGGTAGTGCGCCCAGGCGTTTCCCGGCTCCAGCTCGATCGCTTCCCGAAGATGGCTCGACGCCAACTCCGTGTCGCCGGTCGTGTAGGCGAGCAGGGCCAGGTTGTAGTGCGCGGGCGCCCAGGTTCCGTCCGCGGCGATTGCGGCACGGTAGTGCTCGAAAGCCGCCGCGACATCGCCCCGGAGCTCCAGCAGATTGGCGAGATCGTTCAGGGCCGTCGCGCGGTCGGCGGGGCGGCTCTGGCTCTCCACCAGCTTCCGCTGCTCGGCTATCGCCCGCTTCAGGTTCGGATCCGCGTTCGCGGCAGCGCCCGCGACCTGGGCCACGAGCGGGGCATCGAAGCCGAACGGCACCGCCGCGCCAAGCAGAAGCAGGCAGGGGGTGAGCACCAGCGCTCTCGAGAGTGCTCTGAAGAGTGATTGCTTGGCGTTCATGGCTCTCCGCGCGGTGGCTGCGAGGAATAGGATCAGCGAGACGTGAGTCAACTGCGACGACTACCTGCAGTAGGACATCTACTGCAGGAGAGCCCGCTTGCCGAACTCACAGGATTATACGGAAGGCAAGCGACGAGGGTCCAAGCAGCCAGAGTTCTCGACGCGCTTCGCGGCGAAATCCGAGCCGGGATCGGCGACGACGACCTGAACGACCTCATCCGCCGGATCCCCGACCGCGTTCGCGCCGCTCTGGAAGCGGAGGCGCCTCCGCTCCGCCGGGTGCTGAACGCAACGGGCATCTTCCTGCATACCAATCTGGGCCGGGCGCCCCTTCCTCGATCCGTCGTGGACGGCCTGAAGACTCGGCTCGACGCCTACTGCGACCTGGAGATGGACCTCGCGACCGGACGTCGCACGGACCGCAGTCTCCGCGTCGAGAGCCTCCTGCAGACCCTGACCGGCGCCGAGGCGGCCCTGGTCGTCAACAACAACGCGGCCGCCCTGGTGCTGGCGCTCTCGACCCTGGCTTCCGGCCGCGAAGTCCTTCTGTCCCGGAGCGAACTCGTCGAGATCGGAGGTTCGTTCCGGATTCCCGACATCCTCGAGACGAGCGGCGCCCGGCTGGTCGAGGTCGGCACCACGAACCGCACCCGGCTCGCCGACTACGAGCGGGCCGTGCGCCCGGCCACGTCCCTGGTCCTCAAGGTGTTCTCGAGCAACTTCCGCATCCGGGGCTTTGCGGAGGAGGTTCCGGCAGCCGAGCTCGCCGACTTCGCGCACCGTCACGACCTGCCCCTTCTGGTCGACGAGGGCAGCGGCGTCATCGGGTCGCACACGGTGCCGGTGCTGAGACGGCACCAGAGCTTCCGGGATCTGATCGAAGCCGGCTGCGATCTGGTCTGCGGCAGCGGCGACAAGGTCCTCGGGGGACCGCAGGCCGGACTGATCGTGGGTCGGCGACCGTTCGTCGACCAACTCCGGAAGTCGCCGCTCTACCGCGCGCTCCGACCGGGACGGCTGGTCCTCACCGCACTCGACGCCGTGCTCCGGCGCCACCTGGCAACACAGCCGATGCCGATCGAGGCGCTCTGGGACGAGACCGGGGAATCCCGCCGCCGGGTCGAACAGATGGCGGCGAGACTGGGAGGCCAGGCCGTCCGGGGTGACGCCTACCTGGGCGGCGGCGCCGCGCCGGATGAGGCGATCGAAGGTTGGGTGCTCGCGCTGGACGCCCCCGCGGAGGCCGCCGGCCGGCTTCGGACCGGCGAGCCGCCCGTGGTCGGATACCAGCGCGGCGGACGCCTCATCCTCGATCTGCGGACCGTGGATCCAGCCGACGACGAGGCGCTGGCCGGGGCGGTCGAACGGGCTCTCAAACATCGGCTGTAGGAGTCTGGCCCGCAGAAGATTCCGCCCAGGAAGCTCGTGCGCGCCGCTTCGCGGCAGCGCACCTGATGCCGGCCGGAAGGCCGGCGCACCCAGTGTTTCAGGGACGGCCTTCGGCCCAGTCCACGTCGATCCGGCATACCGGAAGGACCGCCAGCCGTACCTCTGAGCCGTCCGGGCCGGACCCGGTCAGCCGGATGCGGCTGCCGTCGAACTGGCAACGCTCCGGCGAGAGGTCCCGGAGCCCCTCGATGATCGCGATTTCGTCAGCCTGAAGGAGCGGAGCGGCCAGACTCCCCGGATGGTCGACCTCGATCCGAGTCGGCGCCCCGAGGGCGGGAGACGGCCACGCGGCGTTGCGATCGACGAGTTGCGAACGGGGTCCGGCGGCCGCGGCGTCGCCGGAGCCAAGCCGCAGAGCGTACCTGCGGATCTCTCCGCCGTCCGGCCCGGTCGGGCGCAGGGTGAAGAAGGTGAGCAGCCCGGCGGCGGCCAGCGGCGCCGACGCCGGACGCTCCCCGTCGCCCAGGGCCAGCGACCACCCCTGCTCCCCCGGCGCCAGCGCCGGCGCCAACCGATCGACCCTCCGGGGCGGACTCTCCGGATCGAGACGGGGGAGTTCGTCCGCTGAACCGGGACCGCCGGCGCCGCGCTCCACGAACAGGAAGAACCGGCCGGCCAACGCTTCTTCGGACCCGGCCTCGGGGTCGGCGCCGCCGCCGGCCCCAAGGGCAAGAGCGTGAGCGCCAAGCGCCGGCACCGGGATCGCCGCTGGCGGATGGTGGATCGGCAGGCCGCCGGTGTCGAACACCCGCCGCGGACTCCAGGCGCCAGCCGGAACGCGGCCACCCTCGAGTTCGACCGGGGGCGACACGTCGACGCGGTAAAGACTGCCCGCGGTCGTTCCCACGTAGATCCGGTCGGCCAGTCCGTCGCCCCTGGTGTCCACGGCCGCCGGCGCGGCGGTGACCGGCGCATCGAGCGACCGCTTGTACAGCACCTGCCCGCTGTCGATCCCCACGAAGTACAGCCAGTTCCCCACCTCGCCGGAGCCCTCAGGGTCGAAGCCGCCTCCGAACACCGCGACCGGGCGGACGGCGGCGCCGAGCCGCAGCGGCACGATCGCCGGCTTGGACACCGTGTAGCCGAGGTCGGCTACGCCGTTGCCATCCCCGTCCGCGCCGTCGGCGAAGCGCCACAGGGGTCGGACCTCCGGCGACAGTTCAAAGGCGTAGAGAAGGTGGCCGGCCCGGCCGAGTCCTCCGACCGCGACCGTCCGCGGCGTGTCGGCCTCCGGATCGGTGACCCTCGCGACCGTCAACGGGGCATCTTCGTCGTAGGCGCCGATCTCGCTCAGGGCGGCATCCCGGATCAGGCCCCGTGCCGCCCTTGCAGTTCCCGCGAGGTCCCACTCACCGCTCGCACGGCTCGGCCACGGCATCAGGTCGACCACCGCGGTCAGATCCCGTCTGGGCGGCGGCAGACCATCCAGACGGCTGGGCGCCGTGGCGGCGGCTGCGGCAACGTGACTGACCCGGCGCAGACCGCCAAGGGCGCCCAACGCGCCGTCCAGGTTGGCCATGCAAAGGTGGCATGTGCCGTCTGCCACCTGCACAACGCCTGTGACTTCGACCATGATCTCGGCGCCCGGCGCCCCGACGCCCAGGGTACGCGTGTAGGGATCGGCGGCGCCGGCGACCCCCCGCGCTACGGCGAGCTGCAGGCCGCCTTCCGCGGCGGCAAGCAGGCGCGCCTGCAACTTCTGCCCGGAAGCGATCAGCATCTGCGTCTGGGTTGCCATCAGCAGAGCCAGGCAGGAGCCTGTCAGGAGCAGGAGGATCAGGGTGACAAGCAGGGTGGAACTTCCCCGCACCCCAGCGGGCGGCTTGCCAGGATCCAAGCTCACTGCAGGTTCCTCATCCGAACCGCGGTTGAAGCCGTCCGTTGCACCCGCAGAGCCGCCGCGGCCGGTTCTCCGCCCTGAGCGGTACTGACTACGCTGACGCTCCATCCACCGCCTTCCCCCCTCTCCTCGACCGCGACCTTCAGATCGGCAATGCCGTCCGCGATCACCTGGGTCAGGTTCGCGCTCCGACGGCGCCACGCGATCCCCGTACCGGGATAGAGGCGGGCCATCGCCAGTTGCGATCCCCGCAGGGAGTCCGGATCCGGCGGTCGGATGTAGAACCGCCACTCTTCGAGCACACCGACCCGGTCGACCCTGCTCATGTAGCCGGCCGGCCAGCTCCCGCCGCTCGACATCGAAAGAAAGCCGGCCGCGAACGGACCCCGCGAGGCATCGGCATGGAACTCGACCCGCAAGGTGCGGTCCCGGCCCCGGCCGCTCAAGGCCACGTCGACGATCGGGACCACGGCGTGAACCCCAGGGGCGTCACCGGAGACCAGGAGCAGGGCATCGTCGCCGGCGTCACCGGCCTCTCGGAGCATCTCGAGGGATTGGGCAGAGCCGTATGCGGTCCGCGCGCGCACTTGAACCCAGCCGCGCCTCGCGGCCGGGTCGAATCGGTACTCGTCGACCCAGTAGAGCGGACCGTTGATCACGCCACGGACCACCAGCACGTCGGTTCCCTCGGCCGCCGTCCTGGCGCCGACGGCGTGACCCGCGCTCACCTGCTTCTCGACTTCGACCGCGAGTTCGGGACGCGGCGCCTGCCCGGGCAACTGGTGGGCCAGGCCGCCCCGGCCGGCGCCGCGCAGTGTCCGCCGCAGTTCGCGGTGGACTGCCTGCTGCGCCTGCTGGAGCGACGCCGCCTCGAGTTGAGCCTGGGCCAGCCTCTGATGAAGAACGAACAGGAAGAGGGCGGCCGCGGAAACCGCCACGGTCAGACCGAACGCGACCAGCGTCTCGATCAGGCTGGCCCCGGAGTCCGGTCGCCCGACGGACACACAGCAGCGCCGGTCGACCTTCACCGGACCCCCGCCGTGCGGAACGTGACGAGGCGGATCGTCCTCTCCCCGACGGCTCGGCCCGCCTGCAGGGCGGTCACTTCGACCGTCACCTCCTCCACTTCCACGGACTCGCCGGCAACGGCCGGCACCTGAACCGGCACCGCATGCATCGAGAGCCGGAACCCCGGCGCCTCCGCACCGCAGTCATCCCGCCAGGCCGAGATCGAGGAACACCAGACCTGCTCGACGTTGTCCGCGTTCCCGAGGTCGTCCAGGGCAGAGCGCGCCATGGCGACCAGGGCATCGGCTCGACGCGCTTCGAGGTTGTTCAGACCTGATCGAACCAGAAGCGACAACACAGTCGCGGCGGCCAGGCCCAGCAAGGCGCAGGAGACCAGCACCTCGACCAGGGTGAAGCCGGCCCACGTCAGCCGGTTGGAAACGGGACGGCATGAACTCTCCATACCGATCAAGACGGAAATGGGGGCGCCGGACTTGGCGCGCGCCGCGCTAGAGCTAGCGCGGTAGAACGATCCGACCTGGGAACGCGGGCATCCTGCCCGCATCCGGCGCGAAGCGCCGGTCTCCGGGAGTTCTACCGCGCTGCGCTAAAGCAGCGACGCGTAGGCGGCGATCAATCGCGGACCGAAGAACAGCGACACGGCCGCACCGATCGACAGAAAGACCCCGAACGGCAGGCGTGAACCCCAACCCAAACGCCCGCGGACGATGAGCAGAAGCCCGAAGACCGCGCCGAAAAGGCAGGCCAGGAAGAGCGTGAGCAACATCCCGTAAGGGCCGAGGAAGGCGCCCACCCCGGCGAGCATCTTGACGTCACCCAGGCCCATGCCGCGGACGCGGCGAAGCAAGTACCAGGCGCCGATCAGGAGGAGCAGCGCCGCCGCGCCGGCGGCGGCGCCGAGCGCCGACCCGAGCGGCGTCGTCCAACTGACTCCGAAGGACGCCGCCAGACCGAGGCCCAAAGTCAGGTACGTCAGTCGATCGGGGAGCAGGAAGTGGGCGGCGTCGATCACCGCGAGGGCCAGCAGGAGGCTCGAGAAGACGGCCGCCGCCAGACCGTCCACAGTCGGTCCGAAGGTGAGCCAGGAGATGAGCCAGAGGAGCCCTGAGGTGGCCTCGACGACCGGGTAGCGCCACGATATCCGCCCGCTGCACATGCGGCAGCGGCCCCCGAGCAGCACGAAGCTCAGGACCGGCAGGTTGTCCCGGCCGGCAATCCTGCCGCCGCAGCTCGGGCAGCGGGAGCGGGGCCGGACCACCGACTCGCCGCGCGGCAGGCGGTGGGCGACGACGTTCAGAAAACTGCCGACACACAGGCCGATCACCGCCGAGTACGTCGCGCCGAAGATGGCCAGGGCCGGGTCCTCTTCGAGCATCATGGCTCCCTGCGGCCGGCGCCGCCGGTGGCAGGCGGCACGGAGTCGACCTCCGCAAGGACGAGGGCGGCGACGACCCGCTTCATCATCTCGCAGCCGCGGAGGAAGCCCTCGACCGGTATCCGCTCGTCGGCGCCGTGGATGCCGCCCGCATCGTCGGCGGAGAGCGTGAAGGGCGAGAAGCCGTAGGCGTCCACGCCGCGGCGGCGGAAGAAGCGGGAGTCCGTGGCGCCGGCAATCATCGTCGGCGCCACCGGGGCGCGCACGCCGAGAACCCGCTCCAAGGTCCGGTAGACGTCGCTGCTCGTACTCGACACCGGACTGCCGCCGGAGCGCAGCAGCTCCTCGACATGGATGCCGCTGCCAAGCACCGTCTCCACCCGTCGGCGGAACCCCTCGACGTCGGTGTCCGGCAGCAGACGCGCGTCGATCAGCGCGGTGGCCTCGCCCGGCGCCACGTTCACCGGCCCGGCGCCGTTGTCGAGCCGGGTGATCTGAACCGTGTCGCGAAAGCTCGCCGACATGCCCGGCAGGAGAATCCGGTCCAGCCCCCCGGCGCGCACGCGGCGGTCAAGTTCGGCCTGAACCACCTCCATCGGCTGATCAAAGACCTCGGCGAACTCGCCCGGACGGTACCCGGCCAGCGCGCGGTAGGCCTGGTGGGACGCAGCGGTAACCCGCCAGGGATGCTCCAGGTCGAGGACCCGGTTCAGAGCCCGCAGCAGTCTATGGGTGGGGCTCGCGGGGTTGAACCCCGAGCCGTGGCCGCCCCGGCCGGCGGCAGTGACCCGCAGCCAGAGCACCTGTTTCTGAGCCGTCTCGATTCCCCACCACAGCAGTCGGTCGCCAGCCATCCGGTTGACGCCCGCCTCGTTCAGCACCGCCTCGGCGTCGCCGAACAGCTCGCCGTGCTCTTCGAGCAGCCAGGCGACGCCGTCTTCGCCGCCCGCTTCCTCGTCCGCGCTGGCGACCAGGACCAGGTCGCGGCGCCGCGGGCGGGCGCTCCCCAGGAGATCGAGCATGGCGTTCAGGTGAGCAACGCCGAGGCTCTTCGCGTCCAGCGCGCCGCGGCCCCAGATCCGCCCGCGCTGCAGCTCACCGCCGAATGGCGGTCGGGTCCAGCCTCCGCCCGCCGGCACGACATCGAGGTGGTGCAGCAGAACCAGGCTGCGGCCTGGCGCATCCACCGCGTTCGCCGGCAATCGCGCGTAGAGGTTCGGGCGTCCATTGGGGCTCAGGAGAACCCGAACCTCGATCTCCCCGCCAGGATCGCCCCTTTCGATCAGCGTAGCCAGGTACCGGACGGCCGGCCCCTCGCCGCCGGGCGGGTTGCTCGTATCGAAGGAGACGTACTCTTGTAGCCAGGCAACGGGGCCGGCGCCGGCCAGTACCGGCGCCGCCACAAACAGCGCGGCTGTCGCCAGACCGAACCGCAATCCTTGCCGGACGCTCCCTGCCATCACGGGGACGCCTCCCGCGACTCCGCGGCCCGAGCGGCGAAACTGTCCGGCCGCGGCGCCGCATCGAGCAGGTCGAGCACGACCTGGCGATACAACTCCGCGCCCTCGACGAAGGCAGGCAGGGCGATCTTCTCGTTCGGACCCGCCACGGTCATCGTGTCGACCGAGAGAAGCAGGAATGGAGTGAACCCGTAGGCGGCAATGCCGTAGCGCCGGAAGAACCGGGCGTCGTTGGCGTACCGGGTGAGCAGGTAGGGCCCGACACGGCCAGGCTCGACGCCGGTTCGCCGAAGCAGCGAATCGATCAACTGAACGTACGCGGGGTGGTCGAGGGGACTTCCCCGCACCGCTCCGCGGCGCTCGTGAATCCGGATGTCGATGCCGTCCAGGCGCCGGCCTGGCAGCAGCTCGGCCGCCGCGACGTCGGCGTCGAGACCGGGCAGGACGTGGAGCACGATCCGCAACCGGTAGCCGCCCGCGGGAGACGCTTCGACCGCGAACGGGTGCGCCTCGTTGCGGAACAACGACTTGAGCAGATCCGGCAGGCGCTCGAACAGCTCGGGCTCGCTCAGCACGCGCTCGGGCTCGGCCAGGGCGGCCCGGTAGTCCGGATGCTGGCGCGACGGTCCGTAGGCGGCAGCGAACGCCTTCGCCTCCGGCACCAGGGCGGTCGGCGGCGCCGTGCGCAGCGCCTCGAGCAGAATCGCGCGGAGCCGCTCCAGCCGCTCCGCCGACGCACTGGTCGCGGTCACCTCCAGGAACTGCTTCTGGGCGAATGACGTGCCCCAGTACTTGACCTCACCCGCCCAGGGCGCCTCCAGCACCCCGCCCTCGGTGAGCACGGCCCAGAACCGGCGGGTCAGTTCCGGCCGGGTGGCGAGGATGTGGCGGGTACCCAGGTCGCTGCCGGTCTCCTCGCTGCTGGTCGCGAGGAAGATCAGCGAGTGCTTTGGACGCCAGCCGTTCCTGTCCATCCGCTCCTTCGCCGCCAGCACCGCGCCGAGCTGGGCAACGGTGACGCTCTTCATGTCGAAGACGCCCCGCCCGATGATCCACGGCGGCTCGATGCGGCCCTCGAACGGCGGCACGACCCAGTCCTCGGGGCGGCGTATCGGATCGACATCGAGGTGGTTGTGGAGGACCAGCGCCTCCTCGGTTTCACCCTCGAGGATCGCCCACAGGTTCGCCTTCGCGCCCGGATGCTCCTCGATCTCCACCGGCAGACCGGCGTCCTCCAGGATCCCGGCCAGGTAGCGAGCGGCGTCGATCTCCCGGCCCACATCAGGCGTCGTGTCGATCCGGACCAGGGCCTGCAGCCGCCGGACATCCTCGTTCGCCTCGTAGTCGACCCCCGACCAAGCCGTGTCGAAGACCGGCGCCGGCGTGCGCTGCAGGAACACGGCAGAGGCGGCCGCAACGACGAGCAGTGCTCCGTAGAGCGCGATCCGGGACGCCACGGGGCGCCGCGCGCTCAGTTTCGCACTGTTCGACATCAATGAATCACCTTAGCAACCCTTGTGGCGCGTTTCGCGCCACAAGCGACCCAGTCCGTGGGCCCGTCATCGGGCGCACGGATGACACCCGTGTGGCGCGTTTCGCGCCACACGCGACCCAGTCCGTGCGACCGTCATCGGACGCACGGATGGCATGGCTCCGCGCCGGACCGCACCCACCGCGGCCTACATCTCTGTACGGCTGTGAAGCTGCTACCGTCCATGCCGCCTCCCGTGCCGCTCCCTTTCCACCGCGCCGCCGACCCGACCCAGCCGTTCAGAGGCATAGGAAGGGGCCTGCTCGTCCTCCTCCTGCTCGGCACCGTGACCTTCGCGGCGCTCGGATTGGTGGGCGACTTCGAGCAGATCCGCGATCTCATCGGAGGCTTCGACGGCGGCGTACTGGCGCTCGTGCTGCTCCTGTCCGCCGTCAACTACGGTCTGCGCTTCCTGCGCTGGCAGTACTACCTCCACCGCCTCGAGGTCCGTCTCCCGCTCGGTCGCAGCCTGGCGATCTTCCTCACCGGCTTCCTGCTGGCACTCACGCCGGGCAAGGCCGGAGACCTGGCGAAGGCCTGGCTGGTCCATGAGTTAGGCGGCGGCCGGGCCCGCCCGGTGGTGGCGGTGGTGGTCACCGAACGGCTCCTGGACGTGCTCGCCGTGTTGCTGCTGCTGGCATCCTCGGTTCTGGTCTTCGGCGGCCAGCGTTCGGTCGTGGCGCCGATCGTTCTTGTCGCGGCCGTCGCCGTGGTCGCGGTGGTCTACCGCCCGCTCGCAGGCCGCCTCATTCCGATGCTGGCGAAGACACGGCTAGGGGCCGGACGCGCGGCCGTATTGATCGACATCCACAAGGCGTTCAACCGGCTCGTCGAGCCACGAGCGCTGCTCGCCGGCCTGACCCTCTCCACCACTGCCTGGGCAGCCGAGGGAGTCGGCTGCGCGCTGGTGGTCCGCCACTACGAACCGGCCGTCCCGGTGCTCGCCTCGGTTTTCGACTACTCCGCATCCAGCCTGGCCGGCGCCCTGTCCATGCTCCCCGGAGGCCTTCTGGCCGCCGAGGCCTCGCTGGTCCTCCTGCTGGAACGCCAGGGAGTCGCTCTCGACGCCGCCATGGCCTCGACCGTCATCGTCCGCGCGGCGACTCTCTGGTTCGCGGTCATCGTGGGCCTGCTGGCGCTGCCCTGGGTGCTGGCGTTGCTACGCCGGTCGCAGGTAGACGATCAGGACCACGGCCTGGCTGTAGAACCCCATGCTGACCAGGAACGGGACATCGAACAGCAGTAGCTCGGTCGGATTGCGCTGGTCGAACTCTGACTCCGACACCTACCTCAGCCTTCACTCAGGTTGATGCGGCACAGTCGAGAGAGCGTGAAGTCCACCTTGGCTGGGCTACTCTCGACCAGGTAGGGGCGCAGTCATGAAGGTTCTGATAATTGAGGACTCTGAGAGGCTCCTCTATTCCCTGGGTCGCGGCCTCACGAAGGCCGGCTACGCCGTCGACCTGGCGACCGACGGCAAGACAGGCCTTGCCTTCGCCGAGACCTACGACTATGACGCGATCGTGCTCGACCTGATGCTTCCCTTCCTGTCAGGACTGGAAGTCCTTGGCCGCCTTCGAAAAGGCGGCCAGGACACCCACATCCTGATCCTGTCAGCCAAGAGCAGCGTGGAAGATCGCGTCACGGGCCTGGAGATGGGAGCGGACGACTATCTCGTCAAGCCCTTCTCGTTCGACGAACTCTGTGCGCGCCTCCAGGCCCTGGTGCGGAGACGCTACCGGGCGAAGAATCCAAGACTTCGCGTCGGCCCTCTGGAGATCGATACTGCCGGCCGGCGCGTTTGTCGCGAAGGCGAGTCCATTCCCCTCACGCCCAGTGAGTACGCGCTGCTCGAGTTTCTTGCGCATCGGCGCGGGCGAGTGTTCTCCTGCGATCAGCTACTCGAACAACTCTACCGAAGCGACAGGGATGTATCGCACAACGCCGTCGAGGTTCTCGTCTCCAGCCTGAGAAAGAAGATCCGTCGCGGCGACGAACCGTCGATCGTCGAGACCCGGCGTGGATTCGGCTATCTGATCGGGACCGAAGCAGAAGGCATGGCGTAGTGCGCTCGATTCGGACCTATCTGGTGATCTGGCTCCTCGGCGGCGCCGGCCTGCTCATCGTTTCCGCGGGACTTGTCCTCGAAGGCACAATCGCGCGCTGGCTGGAGGGGGAGTTCGACCGCGCCCTCGAGTCGAGGGCGCGGGCCCTGGCGACCCTGACAGAGGAGGATGAGGGCGAGGTCGAGTTCGAGTTCGCAGACGAGTTCATGCCCGAGTTCAAGTCCCGTACAGACCCCTACTACTTCGAACTGTGGCTCGATGGCGAGACGCTCCTCGCGCGATCGGCCTCGTTTGAGATCGATGAAGAGCGATCCGGCAGTTCCCTGCTCCGAGGTCCCGATCTGGCAGCGGCAACGCGGTTCGCCGATACACGCCTACCCGACGGAAGACGGGGTCGCCTGGTCCGGATCGACTTCGTGCCACAGATCGATGACGAATCCGATGACGAACTACCTCCCGGCGACGACCCCAGCCTCGACTCCACCGAGGTGAGCCTGGGAGAAGAGAGGCGCACGGCGACCGTTCTCGTGGCCCGTGAGCGTGGAACTCTCGACGGGCAGACCTCGCGGCTCCGTTGGTCTCTCGTCGGCTTCACGGCACTGCTTCTCTCTACGCTCGCGGCGCTCATCGTGGCTTCCCTGAAGGTCGGCCTGCGTCCGCTCGACGACCTGGCTGGTCAGGTTCAAGGCTTCGACGCAAAGTCGCTCGACCGGCGGGTGACCCTGGCGTTGCCGTCGCGAGAGCTTGCACCTGTTGTGGAGCAACTCAACCAACTCTTGACGCGTCTACAGAACGCCTTTGACCGCGAGCGACAGTTGACGAGCGATATTGCCCACGAGCTGAAGACGCCGATTGCCGAACTCCGGAACTTGTGCGAGGTCGGATCCCGCTGGCCGGAGGACTCGGCAGCCACGCGCAGGTTCTTCGCCAACGCCTTGGCGATCGGTCTTCAGTTGGAGAGCATCGTGGTCCAGCTTCTGGCACTGGCCCGCTACGACGAGGGAAGCCAGGATGTGCGCGTAGGCCGGGTCGTCGTCTCGAGCATCGTTTCCGAGACCTGGAGACCTCTCGAAGAACGGGCTCAAGAGAAGAGCCTGACGTTCCAGAACCAGGTTCAGCCCGGCGCGGTAGTCGAAACCGATCGGGAGATGTTCCGCGTGGTGCTCTCGAACCTGCTCTCGAACGCCGTCGACCATAGCCGGCCGGGAACGGCAGTTACTGTCCGGCTCGACGAATCCGGCGGACGCTCGTCCCTGACCGTTTCGAACTACGCAGCCGGCCTGGATGACGACGACTTGGCGGTCATGTTCGACCGCTTCTGGCGCAAGGATTCGGCGCGCTCCGGCGGCCGCAACGTCGGCTTGGGGCTCGCCATCGTGCAGGCATTCTCCGATCTTCTCGGATTCGAGATCGAGGCTCGCCTCCAGCCCGACAGTCTGGTCCAGATCACACTGTCCAAACTGCGCTGAGGTCGTCATTGGAAGATCGGGTCCGTACTTTCGCGCGCCTACAGCGCCCAGCGCGCGCTCGACTCGACCTCCTGCTCTACGGGCTCGTCATTCTCGGGATCTCCCTCGCGTTTCAGGGCTCACGGGGACTCTTCGAAGCTGACGAAGGGCGCTATGCCGACGCCGCTCTCGCCATGGTCCGCACTGGCGACTGGTTCGTGCCCCGGCTGCAAGGCCTCGTCTATCTCGACAAGCCTCCGGCCATCTACTGGTCCGTCGCGGCAGGATTCAGCCTCCTCGGCGTCAATGAGTGGGGCGCTCGAATCGGGAACTCGCTGGCTCTGACAGCCACTGCCTACCTGGTGGCAGCCTGGGCCGGAGCAGCCTGGGGGAAACGGGTCGGCCGACTCGCGGGCGCTGCGTACGTGACAACTATCCTTCCCGGCGTCGCGGCGAATGCGCTGACTCCCGACACGCTTCTGGTCCTTTGGACCACCGCAGCCTCCTGGTCGTACTGGAAGTGGCACGAGTCTCAGCGCTCGGGCGAGCGATGGCGCTGGGCACTTCTGCTGGGTTTCTCGATTGGTCTTGCCTTACTCACCAAGGGCGCCGCCGCCTTGGTGCTCGTGGCCCCGATGGTCGCCTACGGGTTCTGGCAGCCGGGACCTCGCCGGTTCCTGTCGCGGCCGGAGCTGTGGGCGGCAGCGCTCCTCGGCACGACGATCGGTCTCTCGTGGTACGCCGGCATGTCGAGAGATATCCCGGGCGCGGCGGACTACTTCTTCGACAATCAGGTCGCCGGTCGGCTGTGGGAGGACAGCTACGGTCGCAACCCTCACTGGTGGGCAGGCATCACTGTCTACGGCCCGGTCCTGGTCTTCGGCAGCCTCCCGTGGTGCTTGACCTGGTTCGGTCTGTGGCGATCGAAGGCGAGGCGGCAACAACTCGGCAGCATGTGGCGCGACCCTCTGCATCGCTACCTGGTGTTGTCTACCGTTCTGCCCCTGGTGGTCTTCAGCGTGGCGAAGTCGAAGCTGCCCCTCTACATCCTTCCGGTAGCGCCCTATCTCGTCATGCTCACCATCTCGCAGGCACGCTCGAGAGCGAACATTCGGTGGGGCGCCCGGGTGTTGGTCGCGGCCATGGTCCTGGTCCTCGTGAAGGGTGTAACTGCCTACGTTCCCTACAAGCGGGATACTCGTGCACTCGCGCAGTCGCTGCATCGCGCCGGCGTGAATGCGAATGAGTGCATCGACGTGCTTGGAACGAAGGTTCACGGCCTGAGCCTGTACGGCTACTCGCGATCCACTTGGCACACGCTCTGGCCGGAGCCGTACCCTTACTTTGAACCGCCTCGCGTCCTGGCGGAGGAGCTGAGTGGGCTGCTGCATCAATGCGAAGGCCGAGCCCGCTTTCTGGTCGACATCAAGCACACGCAAGTGGCTGAGAGCTTCTTCGCTTCGGCTGAGCTCGCCTGCAGCGACGAGCCGATCTCCGCTGAACTGACGCTGTTCTCGTGCGCGGGAAGCGCCGCTAGTCTAGGAAAACAGATGCTCCGACCACCAGAATCTCAGGAGCTCGGCAAGAACCGGCAGAGCATGTAGCGGCGACACGGTGCTCAGACCATTGAGTCGAGGGCGGTGCCGAACGCCGACCTCGACGATCGACGCGCCCCGGCTCGAGAGCCGGGCCAGGAGTTCGGCGTTGACGACGAACCCGTTGGTTCGAATCGTGATGCCGTCGAGAGCCCCACGCCTGAACACCTTGAGGGCACAGTCGCAATCGCGGACGGCCAGCCCCAGGAGGCCGCGAACGACCCTGTTGTAGGTCTTCGAGTACAGCAGTCGGAGCCAGTGGTCCTTGCGGTTCAAACGGTAGCCACAGGCGACATCGTGGCCGCCGAGGGCCCCGAGCAGCAGGCCCAGGTCGTCCATGTGAAACTGCCGGTCTGCGTCGGTAAAGGCGACGAGTGCGAAGCGCGCGGCGGAGAACCCTGTGCGAAGCGCCGCTCCGTAGCCGCGGTTGCGTCGGTGACGCAGCAAGCGTACGGAGGCGAGACCACCGAACTCTTCCGTAACCCGCGAGGCAGTCGCGTCCCGACTTCCGTCGTCGACCACCAGGACCTCGAACCGGTCCGCCAGGCGTGACAGCGCAGCCAAGGCCTCCTGGACGGCTTTGCCGATGGACTCTTCCTCGTCGAAAGCGGGAATGACCAGCGAAACAGCCCTTGACTGACAAGGTCCGAGTTCCGGTTGAGCGAGAGCGGTGTAGCTTGAACCATCGATCATCCCGCGACTGTAGAAAGCGATCCTGAGCGGAAGCTGAGACGCATTGGCGGCGCCGGCGCTAGCGCGGCAGAACTCCCGGAGGCCGGCGCTGCGCGCCGGATGCCCGGCTTCCCAGGTCAGAGCGTTCTGCCGCGCTAGCTGACGTACACGATCAGGACAACGGCGAGGCCGTAGAGCCCCATGTTGATCAGGAACGGGGGATCGAACAGCAGTAGCTCGGTCGGATTCCGCTGCTTCGGGTTCTCGGCCTGGTGGATCAGGTACAGGTAGCGGAAGATGCCGAACAGCACGAAGGGAACGGTCCAGACCAGGCTGTAGGCGCCGAATCGGGCGACCGTCTCGTCGGCCGTGGTGTAGAGGGCGTAGGAGAGCAGCGTCGAGGCGGTCACCACGTTCATCATCTGATCGAGGAAGGTCGGGCTGTACTGATTCAGCACCGACCGCTGCTCACCCGCCTCACCGACGAGAAGCACCAGTTCGTGCCGGCGCTTGGAGAAGCCCAGGAAGAGCGCCAGAAAGACGGTGCAGAGCACGAGCCAGGCGGAGACGGCGGCCCCGACCGCGGCGGCGCCGGCCAGCACCCGGATCACGAAGCCGCTCGACAGCACCATCACGTCGACGATCACGATCCGCTTCAACCACAGGCTGTAGCAGAGGTTGACCACAAGGTAGGCGGCCACGAGCTGGACCGTGCGGGTGTTCAAGGTCCACGCCGCGCCCAGGGCGACCGCCGCCAGCACCGCGCTGACCACCGAAGCCGGCGCCGCGCCCAGGGCGCCCGATGCCACCGGCCGCAGTCTCTTCCTCGGATGGCGCCGGTCCAGCTCCCGATCACGCAGATCGTTGAACAGGTACACGGCGCTGGCCGCGGCGCAGAACGCGGCCAGTGCGACCACGGCCGCCGCGATCGTGCCAGGGACCGTCAGGCCGCCGGCGAACGCCGCCGGCGCCAGAACGAAGACGTTCTTGCTCCACTGGGCAGGCCGGAGCGATCGAAGGATGGTCGCGAACATCAAGCAACCAGGCGAGCCGTCCAGGCGAAACCGGCCTGCCGTCTACCCATTTCCTATCGCTCGCCGGGAACCGGAATCCCGTACTCGCGAAGCGTCCCTTCGAGAGTCGGGCGCCCCAGACGAATCCGGTTGTCGGTCAGCAGGTAGGAGAACAGGTAGCCGCCGCCCAGCATCAGGATTCCGACCAGGAAGCAGTACATGACGGCCCGATCCGGGTACACGTCCTTCAGGTAGCCCAGGTACACGGGCCCGACGAGCCCAGCCGCCGCCCAGGCAGTCAACACCGCGCCGTAGATGGAGGACATCTTCTTCGACCCGAACACGTCGAGGACGAAGGGAGGCATGGTGGCGAATCCGCCGCCGAAGCAGAGCAGGACGTAGCAGACGAGCACCGAGAAGACCAGCGGATCGGTCTCCGTCATCAGGAAGCCGAAGACCACCATCTGGCTGGCGAGCAGGATGCGGAACACCTTGACCCGACCGAGGCGATCGGACAGCAGGCCCCAGAACAGCCTTCCTACGCCGTTGCACAACGAGCTGATCGCAATGAGCGTCGCTCCGTACTCGGCAAGCGTCGCCGGCTCGAGGGACGGGTCGGAGAGTCCCCAGACCTCCTGCAGCAACTCGGACTGGAAACTGATCACCGTGATGCCGGCCGCGATGTTGAAGAAGAACACGATCCACATGAACACGAACTGCTGAGACCCGAGGTAGGCCTTGACCGCTGTGGAGTCGTCCGGCGGCCCCTCCGCTCCTGGAAGCCCGGCCCCACCCGAGGGCCCGGCGACTACGGTCTGCAGCGTCGCCGGAGCGGGCGGATCGCTCAGCAACAGGCTGCAGGGAATCAGCACGCACGCGAAGATGATGCCCAGCCAGAGGAAGACCTGAGCCAGATCTTCGCCCGTGCGCACGACGAGCAGAGGCGCCAGACCCTTGCTGAGCAGGAAGGCCCCGACGCCGAAGCCCATGACGACGATCCCTGTGGCGAGTCCCTTGTGGTCCGGGAACCACTTCGCGACGGTCGCTACCGGCGTCACGTAGCCCAGCCCGATGCCGGCGCCGCCGATCACCCCGTAGCCGAGGTAGAAGAGGGGCAGCATGTCCAGCCGCAGGGCGACCGCCGCGATGACGTAGCCGCCCGAGAACAGGACGCTGCCGATCACCGCCAGCTTCCTCGGCCCGAGCCGCGGCAGCATACGGCCGGCCCACGCCGCCGATACCCCGAGCGAGAAGATCGTGATGCTGAATGCCCAGGCCGTTTCCGAGAAGGTCCAACCGACCTGCCGCACCAGCATGGTCTGGAAGAAGCTCCAGGCGTAGACCGTCCCGAAGCACAACTGCAGCGTCGTGCACAGCAGCGCGATGACGGTCCTCGGTACCCGCACGCCGACCGCCTACTCCTGCCCCGGAACGCCCGAAGCCGCTGTCCGCGTCCCCCGTTCCGCCCCCTGCCTCCCGACGTGGAGAAACAGGCGCGCCAAGTGCCCCACTTCGTCGTCGCGCCCGAGAATGTCCCGCTCGGCAAGTTCCTTCTTCTCGCCGTCCTTGGCCAGTTCCACCGCGTAGGCGAGGAGTTCTCCAAGCGGCTTCGCCGCGAGATTGATCAGCCAGACCGAGGCCAGCACGCCGAGAACGAGGATGACGCAGATCAGGTAGACCTGCTGTCCGATCGCCCGCTGGATCTTGAGCGCCACGACATCGAGGTCCATGCCGACATGAACCGTGCCGGCGACTCCGGCCAGAATCGGGCTGCCGACCTCGATGAAGTCACCCATCCCGGGCAGACTCCGTTCGACCGGCTCGGTGCTGCTGTGGTCGCTCTTGAGGATCTCCTCGGGGATCCCCGGCACGAACGTGTGGGCCAGGAACTCGCCCGACTCGCTGGTGATGTAGATGTACTCGATGCCCTGGACGTCGAGGAACTGATCGACCAGCGACTGCAGGGTCGCCAGATCCCGGTTCAGAAGAATGCCGACGCTCGAATCCGCGACCGTCTTGGCAATGTTTCGCGTGTTGATTTCGTACTCCGCCGACAGTTCCGTGTCGACGGTGTAGATGCAGAGAATGGACGTCGACAGGACGATCAGGCCGAAGACGGCGAAGATGCCGAACCTCGTCTTCTGAAACAGCCTGTGGATTCTCATCTCAGGAGAAACCGATCTCAGGCGAACCTGGCGCCCCAGTCGTCCAGGGGCACGAATCGACCGTCTTCCACGACGGTGTGGTAAACGCTCTGAAGGCCCTGGCGCCGATCGGGTCCGAACGACACCCGCTCGCTGATCCCGAGATCGAAGTCGCGGACGGAGAACACGGCTTCCCCCAGTCCAGCCCGATCAGGGCTCGGACCGAGCCGCCGGAGGATCTCCGCCAGGAGCTTGGCGTTCAGGAATCCCTCGAGACTGCCGAAGCTGTGCGCAAAGGGGGTGTACTCCTCCTGGACCAGTTCCTGCGGAACCTGGGGGTCATACCGGGCCATCAACTCGCGGTACTCCCTGACCGCGGGAATCGACGTGTCCTCGTAGCTCGGCACGACCTGGGAGTTGATCAGCAGCCGGGTGTACCGCTCGCCGTCGTCGCGGCCCTCGGTCAGGAGCTTGAGGAGGTTCTCGCTGCCCACGAAGGACAGGTTGGCGATCGGAACGTTCAGTCCCAGATCCACCGCGTCGCGCGCGAAGGCGGCGCAGGCCGCGTAGGCCCCGATACAGATCACCGCGTCCGGCGAGACGCCCTGCAGGATCTCCACCTGCTTCCTCATGCTGCCGGTGAACTTCTCGCCCCGGCTGTAGGTGGCTTCGCCGGCGAGTTTCTCGCCGTGCTTCGCCAGGGCCGCCCGGACACCCGCCCAGCCGCTGCGTCCGTAGGCGTCGATCTGGTAGAAGACCGCGATCCGCCGCTTGCCGATGGCGACGAGATTGTCGACGAGACCGGCCGTTTCCTGGTTGTACGAAGCCCGCAGGTTGAAGGCGAAATCGCCATAGGGAGGCTCACGCTGCGGCTGGGCGCCGGTGAAGGGGAAGAACAGGAAGATGCTCTCGTTCTGGAACTTCTTGAGGATCGGCAGCACGCGGGTCACGGTCGGCGTTCCCACATAGCCGAACAGAAGGAACACCTTGTCCTCCAACATGAGTCGCATCGTGTTCTGGACGCACGGATCCGGCTGATACCCGTCGTCGTACAGCTTCACGCTGATCCTGCGGCCTTCGATGCCGCCGTTGTCGTTCACATGGTTGAAGTAGGCGGTGGCGCCCCGGTAGAGCTCGGCGCCCAGACCCCTCGACGGACCCGAGAAGGCGGCGGACACACCGAGGACGATCTCGTCGTCGGTAGCGCCCGAACCCTGGGTCCGGCCCGACGCCTCGGCGCCTTCATTGCCCGATTCCTGACCGCCTCCAGCGCCGAGAGACGATGCCGTCCACGGCGCCACCAGCAGCGCCGCCAGACCGCCTCGCATCAGGGATTTCCTGGTCACCGGAGGACCCCACTTCTCGCCGCCGCCGCCGTCCTGCCCGAGACTTCCTTCCATGTTCATCGCCTCTCCTCCAGGTTGGACCAAACACTATAACTCCCACACATGAGAGGGGCTTCAGGGCTTTCGCAGCTAGGATTCGCCTCCTGGCATGACGAACGGGTTGCACAAGGTACTGGTCGCAAACCGCGGCGAGATCGCGGTGCGCATCATCCGGGCGCTGCGGGAGCGCGGCATCGTCTCCGTCGCCGTCTACTCCGAGGCGGATCGAGACGGCCTGGCGACCCAGATGGCCGACGAGGCCCACTGCATCGGTCCGGCGCCGTCCAGCGAGAGCTATCTGCTGGCCCGAAGAATCGTCGACCTGGCCACGGACATCGGCGCCGACGCGATCCACCCCGGCTACGGCTTCCTGTCCGAGAACGCCGACTTCGCCCGCCGCTGCGAGGAGCGCGGCGTGACCTTCATCGGCCCGTCCTCGCAGGCGATCGCGGCCATGGGGTCGAAGATCGAGAGCCGGCGCCTGATGACGGCGGCCGGCGTTCCTATCGTGCCGGGCGGTACCGAGCCCCTGGCCGACGCCGCCGCGGCCCGAGCCGCCGCCAGGGAGATCGGCTATCCGGTGATGCTCAAGGCCTCGGCCGGAGGCGGCGGCAAGGGCATGCGCCTGGTGCGCGCGGAGGAGGAACTCGAGGCCGCGTTCCGGGGCGCCTCTTCCGAAGCCGGCGCCAGTTTCAACGACGCCTCCGTCTACATCGAGCGCTTCGTGAAACGTCCACGCCACGTCGAGATCCAGATCCTGGGCGACCGGCACGGACGGGTCGTCTCGCTCGGGGAACGGGAGTGCTCGCTTCAACGACGCCACCAGAAGGTCGTCGAGGAAGCGCCGTCGCCGGCGGTGGACCCGGACCTGCGCCGGCGCATGGGCGCGGCCGCGGTGCGCGCCGCCGAAACCGTGAACTACGTCGGCGCCGGCACGGTCGAGTTCCTTCTCGACCCCGACGGCGAGTTCTACTTTCTCGAGATGAACACCAGAATCCAGGTCGAGCACCCGGTGACCGAAGCGGTCACGGGCATCGACATCGTGGACGCGCAACTGGACATTGCCGCCGGCGAGGCGCTGCCGGAGGCGCTTCGCAGCGGCATCGAACCCCACGGCCATGCGGTCGAGGTCCGCCTCTACGCGGAGGATCCGTTCCGCGGCTTCGCTCCGTCGCCCGGGAGGATCGAGCTGCTCCGCCTGCCCGAAGGTCCGGGGGTCCGCAACGACTGCGGCGTCTACGAGGGCGCCGAGGTCACCATCCACTACGACCCCATGCTCGCCAAGGTGATCGTCTGGGGCCGCGACCGCCCCCACGCCCTGGCGCGGTTGCGGCGGGCCCTGGCCGAGACCCGGGTCGAGGGCATCCAGACCAACCTGGCCCTGTTCGAGCTGCTGCTCGAAGACGAGGACTTCCTCGCCGGCAACATGGACATCTCGATGCTCGACCGCAAGCTGGAGAACGGCGACCTGCGGGCGCCCACCGCGAGCGGCGACGCGCTGGAAAACGACCTGCCGGTGCTGGCGGCGGTCCTCGCCCACCTCGGACGCAACCACGCGAACGGCGCCGCGGCCACGCCTTCCGGCGTCGCCGCAGGGTCCAACTGGCAACTCGCCGCGCGCCGCGACAGCCGGAGGGGTACGACCTGGAACTGATCGTCGCCAGCGCGGACCGTGAAGTCCAGGTCGACGCCCAGGCCGAAGCGGACGGCAACTGGACCATCGCCATCGACGGCCGCGAGTACCGGGTCGACGCCGCGACGGTGGGCCGGCCGGACATGCTGAGCGTGATCGTCAACGGACGCCAGACGACCGCGAGCGTGCGCGCGCTCGGCAAGGGCGTCTACGTCGTCGACGGCGCCGAACTGCGGGTGATGGACCCGCGGTCGCGAGACTTCGTCGCCGCCGCACAGCAGCCCGAGGACGGCGTGTTCGAGGCCGCCGCCTACATGCCCGGCCGCGTGACCGCGGTGCTCGCCGGCGAAGGCGAGGAAGTGGCCTCCGGCCAGGGTGTCCTCGTGCTCGAGGCGATGAAGATGGAGAACGAGATCCAGTCGGAGATCGATGGCCGCCTGGACAAGCTCCTGGTCGAGGTCGGTCAGACCGTCGACCGGGGCGATCCGCTGTTCGTGGTCACCCCGACCGGCGGCGAGACGGCGGCCTAGCGCCAGAGACAGGGCCGCAGGTGACCGACCTTCACGGCGCCTCTCGCACCAGCACCTTGGAGGCGGCCGGGAAGCCCAGGCTGAGCTGTCGCGTCCCGGAGATCACCGCGACGCTGCCCGCGGTCTCGTCCCGCGCCGCCACCTCGACCGACTTCCCCGGCGTCAGACCCTCGCGCTCGGCGAAGCGCAGGAACTCGGCGTCCTGATCGGTGACCCGCACGACCTCGACCGTGCAGTTCAGCGCGCACTTCAGAAGGCTGGGATGATCCACGATCTCGATGTGGCCGTCTGCCCTGGGGATCGGATCGCCGTGCGGGTCGACGGACGGATGGCCCAGCATCTCGTCCATCCGCTCGATCATCCGTTCGGAAACCGCGTGCTCGAGCAGTTCGGCTTCGGAGTGAACCTCGCTCCAGTCGAACCCCATCTTGTTGACCAGAAACAGCTCGACCAGCCGGTGCCGCCTGAGCACGTGCGCCGCCAGCTTGCGGCCCGCGGGTTCCAGCCGCACACCGCTGTAGGGCTCGTAGGCGACCAGACCGGACTCGGCCAGGGTCTTCATCATCGCGGTAACCGAAGCCGGCGCCACCTCCAGGAGAGCCGCGATCCGGCCCATGGGCACGAGGTCCTGCCCGCTCTGCCGCGCCTCCTGCTCGGCCCGGAAGATGCACTTCAGGTAGTCCTCGACTGTGCTGCTCGCGCGCATGTTCATGATGTCGGAACGGCGCGTGGCGTGGCGGCCGCGCGTGCCTACGTAGGCGATCTCCAGGGTCGTTCGCTGGAACTGACGAGTGTACCGGCGACTTCCGCCGCCCGTCCCGGATGCCGGAGCACGGATTCCAGCAGGCCCGGCTCGCGGCCGTCGAGAATCAGCGACTCCACGCCGCCCCGGGCCAAACGCCATGCGGTGACCAGGCGGTGCTCCATGCCGCCGGTCACGTCGACCGCCGCCGAACCGCCGGCGGCCGCCGAAGCGGCCTCGATGTTGGTCGCGTCGATGCGCGGAATCAGCCGTCCCCCGTCATCCAGGACGCCCGCCACAACACCCAGCCACAAGGCGCGCCGCACCTCGATCCCGAGCGCAGGCAGCGCGCCGGCCAGGAACTCGAACACCGTCTCGGTCGAGACGATCGCCGCTCCCCGCCGGCGGTCGATCGCCACGTCACCCATGGTCACCGGCACCAGGCCCAATCGCAGAGCTTCGGCCAGGGGCGCGGGGGGATCGCCGTGCGGTTTTCCGCCGTCCGCTACCAGAAAGCCGGACGGCGGTTGGGAGTACGCGGGCACCCCGGCCTCGATCAGACTCGAGACGATCATTCGGTGCAGAGCCTGCGCCGCGGATTGCGTGCGGGCGATGCCCATCCGGTCCGCCGGCGAGTCGAGCCGCCGGCCGCCCGCGCCTCCGACCAGGCCGGCCGCCCGCGCCTCCGGGTGACCGAAGGAGCCACTGCCGTGGCCGACGATCAGGCTGCCGCCCGACCACCCGGCGGCGATCTCGGCCGCCAGCCGACCCAAGTGCTCCCGCTCGACCGTGCGCGGCTTGGTCTTGTCGGTGATCAGGCTGCCGCCGAGCTTGACCAGCGTCACGCTCAACGGGCCACGCGCATCGCTCTCTTCTGCTTGCGAGCCGGCAGCCATGATCAGAGTTCGGCGCCGCTCCGCCACACCGGCGGGCCCCCGGTGCGGTCGTGCAGGACGTACTGGACGCTGCCGAGGGCCTCCAGCCGGTCCGCCACCTGCGGCGCATCGGCCGGCTGGCAGATCACGTGGACGTTCGCGCCGGCGTCCATCGTGCCGTAGGCGGCCACGCCATCGGCCCGCAGCCCACGGACCGCCGCCAGCACCTCGATCGTCCCCGGGGACCAGTAGTAGACCGGCGGCCGGGAGGACATCGCGATCAGGTGCAGATCGATCCCCTCCTCCTCGACCGCGTCGCCGAGCGCCTCGAAGTCGCGGCCGCGCAGCGCGGCGCGCACGCGATCCAGTCTCCCGTCGAGCGCGGCCAGACGCGGCGCGAAGTACGGACTGCTCTCGGCCCGCCGGTGGCCGTCCCGCGACGACACGTGCTTCGGCCCGGTCTCCACGACGGCGACCAGGTCGCAGAGTTCCCAGGCCCGCTCGTCCAGGATCTGAACCCCCGCGTTGCCGTCGGCATCCGGCCACTCCACGTAGCCGCCCCAGGCGGACCGCGCGGCCGAACCCGAACCGCTGCTCCGCGACAACTCCGAGAGCGTTCGCGGCGTCAGGTCGAAGCCCATGCAGGTCGCTGCGGCGAGTGTCAAGGCCGTGAAACCGGAGGCCGACGAGGCGATTCCCGCAGCCGTCGGGAAGGTGTTGTACGTCGCGATGCGGAACCCGCCTGCGTACGGCGCGGTCGTGTGCCGGGACCATTCGCGCAGCCGCTCGAGGTGCCGCTTCGTGCGCTCGACGAAGGCCGGGGGCGGCGGGGCGAGCGCGCCCGGGCGGTCAACGGCGGGGTTGTCCAACCACCAGATTTCGTCCTCCCTGCCGGCCGTGAGCGGCGACGCCGAACAGATGGAACGGCACGTGTCGAGGGTCATCGACAGCGACCGGTTGAACGGCACGGGACCCTCAGAATCGCCTTCGAGATCGCGGGCGCCCCAGTACTTGATGAAGGCGATGTTCGACGGCGCCTCCGCGGTCACCGGTCCCGGCTCGCGCGTCGGTTCGAAGGTGGACTCCATGATGTGCTGCCGAGCCTATAGCCGGCATCCACTGGGTGCGCCGGCGTCCTCGATCAGTCCTCGAACCGCAGGCCCTCGGCGCCGATGGGCGCATCGACCGGCGCGAGATCCGACAAGCCTTCGACCGCACCCGGATCCCGTCGCCCGAGCATGCAGACCAGCGCTCCAGCCGACTCCCCCTCGAGCGCCCCGGCGCCCGAGACCTTGGCAGCGCCGTCCGCCATCTCGACCCGACCGATCCGCCAGGCCACCCCCGGCGGCACGACGCCGAGGTCGACGAGAGCGTAGTGCGCCGCGGTTATCGCCGCCTCCGCCCGTTGCTTGCCGCCGGAGGCGAGCGCCGCCCGGAACTCATCGACCGCCGTCTCCATGCGATCGAACACAGCCGACACCCGATCGGGATCCCGCTCGTAGCGCAGGCGCACACTCGCCACGACAGCGCCCGTGGTCTGTTCCGGTACGCCACTGTCGACGATCGCGATGTCACGGCGAAGCCACCCCGGCCGCGGCAGGTCGTCGAAGCGCAGCTCCCCTCCCTCGCGCCGCACGAGGAGGACGCCGCCGCGCAGCACGGTGCCGCTGTCGATGCCCGACGGGAACCCATGCTGCCGCCGCTCGACCTCGAGCGCCGCGGACTCGATCGCCGCAAGTTCGTCGCCTACGCCGGGAAGCAACACCTCACTGAGTGCACCCCGCTCCGCACTGGGTGCGCCGGCCTTCTGGCCGGCATCCGGCTCCGCACTGGGTGCGCCGGCCTTCTGGCCGGCATCCGGCTCCGGCTGGCTGAAGCCACCGGCCACCGCCCGCACGGCAGCGACCACGCCCACCGCGGCCGCAGCCGAACTGCCCAACCCGGCGCCGACCGGAATCGCCGACCGCAGCCGCAGTTCGAGCGACCGCTCCCGCAATCGCGCTGACGCCGCCGGCGCCAGCGACGCCAGCGCCTCCCCAACCGCGATGCGGACCAGGGCAGAGCGTTCACGATCCGATCGGAAGGGCTCGTTGCCGGTCTTGTACGCGCGCCAGCGCCGACGCGCGTCATCGGTGAACTCCTCCACCTCCCTCCACGTACGCTCCTCCAGGACATCGATGTCGGGAAGGTCGAGATACACCCGGCCGCGCTCCAACCCGCTACCCGCTGGCCCCAGACGCGCCTCCACTTCCAGCCGGCGATCGACCGCCGCGACCACCGCCGGCCTGCCGTACACGGCAGCGTGCTCGCCCAGGAGGATCACCTTCCCGGGCACGCTCAGCCGCACCGATCCGGCGTCGGCCATGGCCGGCGATCAGTCCCCGTTCGCCGGACCCGAGCGGGCCAACCGCTCGTGCGCCCGTGCCAGGTCGCGCGAGGTGAACGCCGCGGTCAACGACAGCTCGCCGGCCAGAACGACCGCGCCGACGATCTCGGCCAACCGCCGCACCGCCGCGCCCGGCCGGTCCGGATCGAGCCGCACGCCCATCACCTCAAGCGCTTCCCGCTGGGTGTCCAGACCGGTCCCGCCGCCGATCGCCGCCAGGGGAACATCCGGCATGTAGACCGAGGCGTAGACCGAACCGTCGTCGCGAGCCTCGAACGAAGCAACGCCCATCGCACCCTCGACCACGTGGGCGACGTCCTGGCCGCAGGCCACGAACACCCCCGCGAGCACGTTGGCGAACTGGGCGTTGAAAGCGAGAGCGCCGGCCGCCACCGAACCGAGGAGGTTCTTGCGGTAGGCCACCTCCTGGAGCGCCCTTGCCTCCGACTTCAGCACCTTGCGCAGGGTCAACTCGTCGAGCACCACTTCGGCGTGGATCCGCTTGCCGCGCCCGAGTTGGTAGTTGACGGCCGACGGCTTCTTGTCGACGCAGTAGTTCCCGGACAGTGCGACGCACTGGACGCCGGTCTCCGGTTCGATCAGCTCGGACACCACGCGGTCGCAGGCGATCGTCACCATGTTCATGCCCATCGCGTCGCCGGTGGCGAAACGGAACCGGAGGAACACCGTGCTGCCGACGACCGACGGGCGGATGTCCAGGAGTTCCAGGTAGCGGCTCGTCTGCTGGGCCTTGGCGCGGATTCTCTCCTCGTTCGCTTCCAGCCACTCAATCAGCCGCCTGGTCGCCTTGATCCCCGTGGTGCGGAAGACCGGCGCCCGGGTCATGCCCACGTCCTCCACGAAAACGGTGGCGCCCCCGGCAGCCGTGATCGCGCGGCAGCCGCGGTTCACGCTCGCGAGCAGGGCGCCCTCGGTGGTCGCCATCGGCACGCTGACCGTGCCGTCGATCTCGCTGCCCCGCACCAGCACCGGCCCGGCGACGCCCATCGGCACCTGTGCGGCGCCGATGAAGTTCTCGCAGTGCTGGCTGGACGCGCGTTCGTCGTCCAGGGTGTAGCTGCCGATGGCGGTCAGCGGCCCGCTGCCGCTCGCGAGGTCCAGCGCGCGACGCCGGACCGCGGCCCTTCCCGCCGCGTCGAGCCCCGGCGGCGGGCGGTGGAAGCCGCGTTCGGCGCCGGCCATCTCGGCTGCCGCCGCCTCGAGTTCAGGACTCAGTCGATCAGCCATCGCCACTCCCCCGCAGCAGGGGCGCCCGGCGTAGTGCCGCGACGTCCACAGCCCCGGTGCAGAACATGGAGATGCGCAGCTCAAAGGCTGTTCGTTCGATCTGGTCCACGACCGCGGCGGTCGAGGCGTTCGCAGCCTCCAGGAACGGGAAGGCCATGCCGGCAATGTCGGCGCCGAGAGCCAGCGCCTTCGCCGCGTCGATGCCCGACCGGATGCCGCCGCTGCCGATCACCTGCACCCCGGGCACCTGCGCCAACTGGCTGATCGACTCCGGCGTCGGCAGCCCCCAGTCGGCGAAGTGCTCGCCGAGAGCCACCTCGTCCGCCCGCGCCGCCTCGATCCGCGCCCAACTCGTGCCGCCCACTCCCGCCGTGTCGAGAATCCGCACGCCGACGTTGGCGAGTTGCCGGCCCACGGCCGCCGAGATGCCGCAACCGATCTCCTTGACGATGACCGGCACATCGAGCGCCTCAACGACGCGGGCGATCTTCGGCAGCAGGCCCCGGAAGTTGAGTTGCCCCTCCGGCTGCAGCGCCTCCTGCAGCGCGTTCAGATGCAGCACCAGGGCATCCGCTTCGACCATGTCGACCGCGACGCGACACTCGTCGACGCCGTAGCCGTAGTTCAGTTGCACCGCGCCCAGGTTGGCCAGAACCGGCACGTTGGGCGCGAACTCCCGAACCCGGAACGTCGCCGCCGTCTCCGGATCGTCGATCGCCTTGCGCTGCGACCCGACTCCCAGAGCAACGCGCTCCGCCTCGGCCGCCTCCGCCAGACGCCGGTTGATCTGCTCCGCAACCCCCGTGCCCCCGGTCATGCACGAAATGAGCAGCGGCGCCCGGAGCTCCCGCCCCAGGAACACCGTGCCGATCCGCACGTCGTCGAAGTCGATCTCGGGCAGCGCCCGATGCTCGAACCGGTAGTCGTCGAAGTAGCTCCGCTCCACTTGCATGCGCCGATCAAGCGCCAGCCGGATGTGCTCTGCCTTGCGGTCCCGCTCTCCCTCAGCCGCCGCCAACAGCGGCCGGGTACTCACGCGACCGCCCCGTTCATGCGGCAGGTCATGACCCTCACTGTACCGAATCGAGCCCCGTAAGCGGCGCGGCGCGGAGCGGCGCGCAGCGGTGCGGCGGTTACACCCGCCTGCCTGGTCGGGGCTCAGGGGGGACCACTGGGACTCTCCACCCTTTAGCAAGTGGTCTTGGGGAGGCTGCTGTGGGTCAGGTAGGTCATGCGACCTGGGCATGGCATCGCTTGTTGGGGTCGAAGAGAGTGCGGTCTCGTAGCATGGCGCACGCGACGCCGAGGAGTCGGTCGACGAGCTGTCTGATGGCGCGTCCGTGCGTTTTCCCCTGGGCTTTCATGGCGTCGTACTTGGCGCGGCTGATCGGGTCATGCTGGATGGCGACTCGTCCCCAGTGATAGGCGGCATCGCTGAGGTGTTCGTTGGCGGCGAGTCGTCGCATGACGATGAGCTTCTTGCCGGACTTGACGGTCACCGGCGCCACTCCGCAGAGGCAACGCAGTGCCCCGTAGTCTCTGCGGGCCAGGCTTTGATCGGCCTCGGAGAGCAGGGTGGCGAGGCCGACCATGCCGAGTCCGGGCAGCGACCTGAGGATGGCGGCGTCGCTTGGCTTGGGCGTGTCTTCGTCGTCTTCCGGAGAGATCGCGGTTTCGAGTTTGCGGGTCATCCGCTCCAGCCGCCTTTCGGCGTCGGCGAGTTGGCGGCAGACGGTGTCGAGCACCGGCCGGAGGATTCCTATGTGTTCGACGGCGGCCTTTACGGCGTCCGGGGAAACGGCGATCGGCTCGGCCCGCAGTTGATCGCGCAGTTGGGCGGCAGTCAGGCGCCGGATGCGGTGTTCCTTGAGCAGCTTGGCGAGCGTGGCTTCGCGCACCCGTCGAGCCTTGTCGGGGGTCGGCGCCAGTCGCCACAAGGCCAGCGCGAAGGGCGCCGACACCTCGTTCTTGACCACGGCGAGAAACTGCGGGCAGTAGCGCCAGATCTGGTCGCGGACCTGGTTCCCCAGGCGGTTTTTCTGGTCGACCAACTGCTTGCGGGCGCGGGACACCTCGCGCAGCATGACGGTGGCGGCATCGGATGGTTGCACGCGGTTCAGGCACTCAGGGTCGGTGCGAAGCGCGGCGGCGAGCACCCGTGCATCGCGGCGGTCATCCTTGGCGCCGGCGACGGAGAAGCGGTCCCTGAAGCGGTCGAGCTGCTTGGGGTTGATGGAATACACGGCGAAGCCTCGCTCCAGGAGGCACTCGACGACCGGTCCGTGCGGCACCTCGATGGCGATGCCGATCTCGCCCGGAGGCGTCGGTCGTGTATGTCCAAGGAGCCAGTCCGCCATAGCGGCAAGTCCCTTGCCGCTGTGGTCGAACGCCCGCTCCCCCCTCACTTTGCCGTCCCGACCCAGCAAACACACATGGTGGGTCTCGGACCCCCAGTCCACGCCGGCGAACCACGTCCTGATCATCTCGTCCTCCTTCTCCCTTGCGGTAGTGTTGTCTGGTCGGCATGCCGCGTTGCCTGCCCGTACCTGTACTGGTGCTCTAAGGCACTGACTCTCCACTGGGCGTCCAACGCGGCGAAGCAGCCAGGGCACAGGTCCCAGCTAGGTGCTCGAAGCACAGTGCGCCGGTGGTCGCTCCTGGCTGCTTGCCGACTTTCCTTCAGTGACTCCGGCAGACCAGAGACGAAACCGACCGGCGGTCTCGGCTGCGGAAGCTGCCGGCCCCGCGGAAAACGGCAGACCGTTTTCCGCCGGACCTTGGAAAACCGGCAAGCCGGTTTCCCACAGCTACCGCAGCCACGGCGGCTACTGGTCCATTCCAACTCTCTCAACGACCCACCAGAATCCACCCGTGAAAGGTACAGGTGCGCCGGCCTTCTGGCCGGCATCCGGGCGATGCCGCGAAGCGGCGAGCCCGAGTTGGTGGTAAGCGACCTCACGCCGGCATAGGCCGGTAGTCAGGTCTTCTTGAGGTCGACCCAGACGCCGATGTGATCCGAGAGCTTCGTCCCGTCCAACCCGTCCGGGAAGATCCCAACGCACCGAACCCCTTTCGGCTTTGGCCTCGGCTGGTGGAGGATCAGATCCTCGGAGTGCGCGATGTGCCGCCAGGCAGTTCCGTCTGCCGACGGTCGAAGACAGGTGTCCAGGGTCGCCTACTCCAAAGCAGAACCTTCCTCCGGCCCGGACTCGACTTCGGGATCGGGTAACCCCAATCCGTGCCGGCGTCGATCACGTGTCCGCAATCCGGGAGAACCCCGGCATCACCCTCGGTGACACAGAGGACTCCGCTTTGTGCTTCCACGAGAGGCGAAGCTCGACTCGCTCCCCCATGCTTCGGCTCAGTATCAGGCAGATGTCGCGCGCCTCCTGATGCCAACTCGCGATCGTACTCTCCACTTCGGGCGTACTGCTCTTGAAGCGGTGACCGTTTCGAAGACCCACAACCAGGGGCCGCCACTCCGCGTTCATCTGATCAAACGGCGTGCAGGCGAGTGCAACCGACGACGCGACGCAGCCGCGCCGCCACCGCGCCACAGCCGCCACAGCCGCGACTCAGCCGCGACTCAGCCGCCGATGCGGAACATCTCGACCCGCTCCGCCGGCGTCCGCAAACCCGCGCGCAGGCGTTCGGCGCGGATCTCGGAGTAGCGGTCCTCGCGCTGACGCCAGTGACCGGCGAGGAAGGCGAGGAGTTCCTCGTCCGTCACGCCGGCGCGGAGGCGATCGCGGATCGAGGGGCCGGTGTCGGCGAACAGGCAGGTGTAGAGGCGGCCGTCGGAGGAGAGGCGGGCGCGGGCGCAGTCGCCGCAGAAGGGGCGGCTGATCGAGGAGATGACGCCGAACTCGACGCCGTCGTCGAGGTAACGGAAGCGCTCGGCGACGTCGCTCGGCTGGGCGCGGTCGAGCGGTTCGAAGGCCCAGCGCTCGGCGATCCGGCCGGTGATCTCGGCGGCCGTAACCACCCGGCCGAGGCTCCAGTCATTGACGGTGCCGACGTCCATGAACTCGATGAAGCGCACGACGTGGCCGCGTTCCTTGAAGTAGCCCGCGATGTCGGCGACCTCGTCCTCGTTGGTGCCCTGCATGACGACCGTGTTGATCTTGATCGGGCCGAGACCGGCGTCGGCCGCGGCGTCGATACCGTCGAGCACTTGCTGTACGGGGTGACCGAGACCGTTGACGCGGCCGAAGACATCGTCCTGCAGCGACTCGACGCTGACCGTGACCCGGTTGAGGCCGGCGTCGGCAAGCGCCTGCGCCTTGGCGCCGAGCAGGGCGCCGTTGGTGGTCAGGGCGAGGTCCTCGATTCCCGGCACAGCGGCCAGGATCCGGACCAGGTCCTCGATGTCCCGCCGCAGCAGGGGCTCGCCTCCGGTCAGCCTGATCTTGCGGACGCCGAGCTCGACGAACAGCCGTACCAGGCGTTCGATCTCCTCGAAGGTCATCAACTGCTGCCTGGGCAGGAACTTGTACTCCCGGTCGGCCGGCATGCAGAACGTGCAACGGAAGTTGCAGCGGTCGATGACGGAGATGCGCAGATCGCGGATCGGCCGTCCGAGGCGGTCGATCGGCTGGCTGCCGGCGGCGCCGTTCGTGGAGTCGAGGGTCATGGGCGGACAATGCTACGCGAGGGCAGCGAGAAACGGGCTCTCCGAACTCAGCGCTCTCCGCGAAGCCAGTCGTCGATCAGGCGCCGGGCGATCGAGAAGGGCGGCGGCAACCGCAGTTCGCGGGCTCGGAGAGCGTATTCGAGGTCGGAGCGGCTCACCCAGACCGCGTGCTCGAGTTCTTCGGTGTCGACCTGCACGTCGCCGCCGGGGGACGTGGCGTAGAAGCCCAGCATGATCGAGGTCGGGAAGGGCCACGGTTGGGAGGAGTGGTACTTCACGATGTCGACGGCGATGCCGGTCTCCTCCTGGACCTCGCGCGCCACGGCGCTCTCCAGGCTCTCACCAGGTTCGACGAAGCCAGCCAGGGCCGAGAACATCCCGGGCGGCCAGGCGGCCTGGCGGCCGAGCAGGCACGCGTCGTCGCCGCCGCTTGACGTATGCACCAGCATGATCACGGCGGGGTCCGTGCGAGGGAAGTGCTCGGCGCCGCAGCCGGTGCAGACGCGCAGGTGACCGGCATTCCGGCTTGACGTCGCCCCGCCGCACTGGCCGCAGAAGCGGTGCCGCCGATGCCAGGTGGCCATAGCCCGGGCGTAGGCAAGCAGGTTGCCGTCCGGACCGCTCATCGCGGAACCGACCTGGCGTAGCTCGACCAGCCGACCAGCGCCGCGCAACGCTCCCGAGAGCGGATCGTCCCGGTCGGAAAGGTCGATCGAGAAGTAGCTCCGGCCGGCCGCGTCGCCCAGGTAGACGAGTTCCTCCGTCTGCTCGACGAGGGCCGACGCCGCGGTCACAGGCACCGTCCCCGGCGCCGGCGCGCGATCGCCACGGGCATCGATGACCAGACTGCGCTCCCGCCACACGACAGTCAGCAGGCTCTCGGGGTCGGCGAGACGCCCCGCAAGCCACTCGGCGTCGCCGCGCCGCTCGGAACGCCGGTCGACTGCCGGTTCGGCGAGCGCGTTGTGGGGCCTCATTCGTTCTCGACTCCCGCGCGGGTCAGTCGGCTCGCCGGTAGGCCATCACTTCCGAGACGCGTCGCTGGGCGATGCTCATCGCCGCCTCGCGTGGCAACCGTCCCTCGGCCCGCGCCAGCGCCAGCACTTCGCGGGTGTTCTCGCGCACCGTGTCCTCGATCCTCTCGAATGCCTGCCTCTCCGAGCCGCCCGCGTACTCGACGGCGCCGCAGATGATGCCGCCGGCGTTGGCCACGAAGTCGGGAATCGAGAGGACGCCACGGTCGTGAAGAATCCGCTCGCCGGCCAGCGTAACCGGGATGTTCGCTCCCTGGAGCACGACCTTGCAGCCTACGCGGCCGGCGTTGCCGCTGTCGATCACGTCCGGACGAGCTGCCGGCACGAAGAAGTCGACCTCCAGGTCCAGGAAGGCGTCGCCCTCCACCCGGCGGCCCCGCGGGTAGGCGGTCACGCCGCCGGTCGCATCCATCGTTGCCACGAGTTCGTCGATGTCGATGCCGTCGGGGTCATGGATCGTGCCGTCGAGATCGGTGACCGCGACCAGCCGCGCGCCCCGCTCGGCCAGGAAGCGGGCCGCCGGCCGACCGACGTTGCCGAAACCCTGGACCCCGACCGTGGCGCCTTCGAGTGCGACAACGCCCGCCTCCTCGACCACCTCGGCGGCGATCGCCAGGCCGAAACCCGTGGAACCGACCTCGTCGAGAGGGATCCCGCCCAGCGCCTTGGACAGGCCGACCGACTGGCCGCCCTCATCGCGAATCCAGGCCATCGCGGTCTCGTCCGTGCCCATGTCAGGGGCCGGAATGTAGTCCGCCAACTGCCGGATCGCACGGCCGAACTGCCGCACCAGGGCCTCCCGGTTCGGCGTGCGCGGAGCGGCGCGGATACCCGCCTTGCCGCCGCCGTGCCGCAAGCGAGCCATCGCGTTCTTCCAGGTCATGGCCCGCGCCAACCGGCATACCTCCTCGACGGAGACGTCGGCCGCCATGCGGATGCCGCCCATCGTGGGGCCGGCGGAGCTGTTGTCGATCACCACGATCCCCTGCAGACCGCAGCGGGGCTCGTAGACGGTGACGACCTTCTCCGGGCCGTACTCGTCGGCGAAGTCGAAGTGCTCGAAGACCGGATCTGACATTCGGGCCCCTCCCAAGCGCCACTGTTTCGACGCACAAGACCAGTAACACCGGGAAGCAGCCGGCAGCTTCCGGGCTCTGGGTCAGGAGCCCCCGTCGGCCTCGAGCAACTCCAGCACCGCTTCCTCGAACTCGGCGTAGAGCATCCGTCCGAGATGGATGTTGTTCAGCTCACCGCTACGGTCGAAGAACATCGTGGTCGGAAGAGCTCCCGGCCACTCGGGATCGAAGGACGTCACGAAGTCCACCGAGTTGTCGGCGGCGCTGGCCAGGTAGGAAACCAGGCCCGGCGCCCGCTTGGCGAAGAACGGCCGCACCCGGTCCTCGAGCTTCTCCGGATCGTCCAACGAGACGGCAATCACCTTCAGGCCGCGGTCGCCGTAGCGCTCCTGCAGCAGGTCGAGTTCCGGCAGTTCCTGCAGGCAGGGGATGCACCAGGTGGCCCAGTAGTTGACGATCACCACCTTGCCCCGGTGGTGTTCCAGCACCGCCCGGAACTGGTCCGCGGTCGCCGGGTGGATCGTGTCGGGCTCGAGGAGATGGTCGACCGACTCCGCATCGTCCGCGATCGCGGGCAAGGCAACGGCGAGCAGCGCCGCAACCAGAACGACAACCCAGCCCCAGGCCGGGGCCAATGTCTTGACGGACAATCCAAACCTCCTGTTCCAGCGTAGACCGACTCCGACAGGAGCCGGCAAGGAACCTGACCGGCAGTATAGACCCGCCGCCAACCGGCGAGGGCTTCGCCGTCACGCTAACGCAGCGCCTGATACGTCTCTCCGATGCGCTCGACCCGTCCGCCCTGCTGCAGCCGGTCCAGGTGAAGCTCCACACTCCGTCGCTCGACTTTCGCGATTCCCTCGCCCTTGTCGTGCGGCCGGTAGACGAAGCGGTGATCGACAATCCTGTCGATCGTCCGCGGCTGCTCCAGGTACTCGAGCAGCCGTCGTTCGCGGTCGCGGATCCGATCGCCGTAGCGCTCGAGGCGGCCGAGGTAGGCGGACCTGTCTTCGAGCAGACCGATGTGGTGGCCGGTGACGTAGTGCGCCGCCTCGATGCCGCGCACCAGGTCGAGCGACCGCTCGAAGGCGGCAAGATCCGACCAGTCGTCGCCGTAGTACGGGCCGAAGCCGGTCAGGTCGATGTCGGCCAGGAACAGGATGCCGTCGGGCTCGATCAGGAAGCAGCAGTGGCCCCGGGTATGGCCCGGGGTGTGGATCACCCGCAGCGACACGCCACCTCCGAGGTCGAACAGGTCGCCGTCGCGGAAAGGGACGGCGTCCGGCCGCGGCTCGTAGAAGAACGTGGCCTGCAGGTGCCGGCCGTACTCCTCGCGACGCTCCGGTTCGACGCCGAAGATGTCCAGAAAGCCGTCGAAGTCGAGGAGGCCGCACAGGTCCTCCTCGTGGACGTGGACCGGCGCGTCCGGGAACAGCGGCAGCGCCGCGGTATGGTCCTCGTGGCAGTGACTGAGCAGGACGATGTCGATGGCGGGCAGGGCGCTCCGGCCGCGGGCTCGAACTCCGAGCGACGGGTCGATCAGCATCGTCGACCCGGCGCCTTCCACCAGCAGGGCGTTGTTGTCGGGGTACTTGCCGGAGCCTTCGCCGAACAGGATGGTCACGGCGCCGAGTCGGCGGTCTTCGAGGGAGGTCACGTGGCTTGGTAGCGAATCAGCCGACCGTGCCGAGCCCGGCGGCCGCTCCGAGACCGCCGATGCCACCAAGAAAGGAACGTCTGGTCGTCGTCATCGTCTCGCTCCCTGACAAGAGTCGCCAATCCACAGGTGCCTGTACACTGCGCTATGCAGACTGCGAATCATACTGACCCGAACGGACCCGTCCCCCCTGCCGACCTGATCGGCAGGCTGCCGAAGACCGACGTCCACGTCCACCTCGACGGCTCCCTCCGGCTCGACACGCTGATCGAGCTGGCGCGCGACGCCGGCCTGGAGCTTCCTTCCCAGACCCCGGAAGGCCTGCTGGAACTCGTCTTCAAGGAGACCTACGACGACCTGGAGGACTACCTCCGCGCCTTCTCCTACACCTCGCCGGCGCTGTGCACCGCGGAGGCGCTCGAGCGAGCGGCGTACGAACTCGGCGCCGACAATCTGGCCGAGGGCGTGTGCTACGTCGAGGTCCGGCTGGCGCCCCAGCTTCACACCGGCCCCGACCTGGACACGGCCGGCGTCCTGGCGGCGGTCGATCGCGGTCTGGATCGCGTGCGAAAGGAACATGAGGCCACCGACGGCGTCAAGAGCGGCGCCCAACCGCCCTTTCGCTACGGCATCATCGCCTGCGCGCTGCGGATGTTCGGGCCCGGCCACAGTCGCTACTACCGCGGGCTCTACGCGGCCCTCCAGGGGTTCACACGGCCGGAGGTCCACGCCGCGGCGTCGCTGTCGCTGGCCCGAGCGGTGGTCGAGGCGCGCGACCGCCTCGGACTGCCGATCGTGGCTTTCGATCTGGCTGGCGCCGAAGCCGGCAATCCGGCTTCGCTCCATCGCGACGCCTACCTGTTCGCGCAGCAGAACTTCCTGATGAAGACAGTCCACGCCGGCGAGGCCTACGGGCCGGAGAGCATCTACCAGGCCATCACACTGCTCGGGGCCGACCGGATCGGCCACGGTACGCACCTCTACGACGCGGACCGGCTACGCCGCGACAACCCGAACTCGACGGCGGCGAAGGATCCCGAGCGCTACATCCGCAACCTGACGCAGTACATCAGCGACCGGCGCATCACCCTCGAGGTCTGCATCACTTCGAACCTGCAGAGCATCCAGCACCTACGCAAGTTCGCCGACCACCCCTTCGGACGGATGGTCAAGGACCGGCTCTCCGTCACCCTCTGCACCGACAACCGGCTCATGTCGCGAACCACGGTGACCAACGAGATCGCCTCCGCCTGCAAGGCCTTCAACCTGTCTCTGGACGACCTCCGCAACGTGATCATCTACGGCTTCAAGCGCAGCTTCTACCCCGGCAGCTACCTCGAGAAGCGCGCCTACGTGCGCCGCGTCATCGACTACTACGACACGGTGATGCGGGCGGAGTCGGCGGGCTAGCTGCTTGGTGCGGCGGCGTTCTGGCCGGCATCGAGCGCTATGCCGCGAAGCGGCGGGCCTGAGTTGTTCAGGCTGATCTGGCTAGGAAGGAGCTGATGCACTGCGACGAACGCGTCACACACCAGCGGTTGCCCTCTTTAGGCAAGCCGCCCCGCCCGGTCGCCGCCAGCCTCCTCAACCGGCGCCTGATCGACACCGCCCTTTGATGCGGGCTGACCCGAAACCACAACCTGCTGAACCACCTTGATGAAGGCGACTCCGCGGTCATTCTCGATGAGTTTCACCGCAGGCGTCGCTGAGAACGTCAGCATACATGCATGATGCACGGACAACACAGCCTCCTGCAGCTCCTGGTCGTCCTCCAGCGCAGCGACCTTGAGGCCCATCTCCCGACAGCGCTCGATCGAAAGGTGCCGCGCGTGCGACTTCGTTAGGGCATGATCTCCCAACTCCTCGAGGATCTTCCCTATCGTCTCGTCAGCCGCCTCGGCCTCATAGAACATTCCTGTGCGAAGCCACTCTCTTGTCATCTCGTTCGACCACGCGATCGCCTTCTCACACTCTCCAATGAGTGTCGGACTGTACTTCGCGATGATCGGCTGCCACAAAGGAATGCTGGAGCGGTTCTCCTCAATCTCCTTCCTGGCCCTATCGAACTCTTCAACGACGCCATGAGCCGGAATTCCGGCGAACTGTGGATCAATGGGTCCGAGACTCGAGTGCTTTCCCATCAGCACTTCCTTACAAGCGCAAGCGATCATCGTTCCCCCGGACATCGCGAGCTGCGGAACGACCGCACGTATGTCCCTGCCGAAAGACGCCCTCAAGTAGTCGACTAGAGACTCCGTTGCCGCCGTCTCTCCGCCAGGCGTATGCAGCAAAAGATCAAGCCCGCGCTTCCGATCCATCTCATGAATCACGGTCATGAATCCGTTCTTGTCTTCATCACTGATGACGACTCCCGGAATTCGGGGGTTCTGAAGCCAACCTGAATAGTAGACGATGACGTTACGCCCAGTCAGCTTACCAAGTGCTCTCAAATAGCGTCGACGAACTACGTCGTGAACGCTCCCGGCCGTCCCGATCTCACCCAGGATCTGGCTCCAATTCGGCATTCTCAGTCACTCCCCTTAAAATCGTTCTTCAGCCATTCGTCGCTGTGTCACGCCGGATCATCAACTCCGGCTCCGCGGCTGCCAATTCGGTGTCCCATCCCTCTGCCAAGCGTTTCATCTTGTCCCTGACTTCGGAGTCGTCCAGGCTCAGCTCCCGAAAGACGCCGAGAATAGCCCCGGTTTCGGTCTCGCCACGGGTCTCGGGCACAGGCGCTTCGTTGCTTCCGGGCTTGTGCTTCTCGTGAGGACCGCTGTCTCTTGAACCAGATCTCATGGTGGAACATCCCTTCTGTTGTGGAGCCTCGGAGCGAGCAGAGTCTCTTGTCGCATGTCCGGCAAACGACCTCGGGTCGGTGGTCACCCGGCGGGCTGGCGCCAAGTTGGAGTCAATAGTGGCAGCCCAAGGCCGGATCTCCAAGTCAGGAAGCTCGCAACCGGGTAGGCTTGGCCCGTTTCTGAGCCTGATCACGGTCAGTCAGCCTTGGCCGGACCCCGCCGCCGCCATCCGCTCTTGGCGCTGCTGCCAGCGCTCACGGGCCTTCTCCGCCTCGGCTTCGCGGTCGCGCGCCGGCGCGGTGGTGGTCAGTTCCTCGAGCAGCCGTGCGGTCGCCTCCGCGACGGCATCCACAGCTTGCTCGAAGGCAGCCGCGTTGGCGCGTGACGGTTTGGTCGAACCGCTGACCTTGCGCACGTACTGGAGCGCCGCCGCGCGTACTTCCTCACTGTTGGCGGGCGGCTCGAAGTTGTAGAGGACGCGGATGTTTCTGCACATGGGTCTTCCTCCATCGGTCCACCGGATCGTATCGGGGCCGGGTATTGATCGGCGCTTGGATCTCGTGCGCGGCGGGTGCTGTGCCAAAGTTCGGGTCATGAGCGCAGTGGCGCCTCCGCCTTTCTCGATCACGTCCGCAATCCTGTCCCAGGTGGAGCAGGTCGGCGAAGCGGTCGGTCGAAGCGAGGCCGCCGGTCTGGGGCTGGACCTGCGGTTGCGGCGTGAGGCCCGCGTTCGCACGGTGCACGGTTCCGTGGCGATCGAAGGCAACGTGCTGTCGGAGGAGCAAGTCTCTGCGATCCTCGACGGCAAGCGGGTCGTGGCGCCACCGAAGGACATCCAGGAGGTGCGGAACGCGATTGCAGCCTACGACCTCCTCGATCGCTGGGCGCCGTCGAGCGAGGCCGACCTGCTGACGGCCCACGAGATCCTGATGACCGGGCTGGTGGAGGCGCCGGGCCGGTACCGCGCCGGCGCGGTGGGCGTAATCGGTCCCGACGGCGTCCACCACATCGGTCCGCCGGCCAGCCGCGTGCCGGGGCTGATGGCCGACCTTCTCGGCTGGCTGCGGGATTCGGATGAACATCCGCTCATCGCCAGTTCCGTGTTCCACTACGAGTTCGAGTTCATCCACCCCTTCGAGGACGGCAACGGCCGCCTGGGCCGCCTCTGGCAGACCCTGATCCTCACTCGCTGGAAGCCGCTGTTCGCCCACGTGCCGGTGGAAAGCGTCGTCCGCGACCGCCAGAGCCAGTACTACGAGGCGATCGAACTCAGCTCAGCGGATGGCGAAAGCACGCGCTTCATCGCCTTCATGCTGGACGCGATCCTGGCCGCTGTGGAGCAGGAGCTCCACCGCTGGCATTCGCGTAGGTAGGCCAGTCCGGCTCGTACGACGCACTCTGGTCGCCCCAGGCGGTCCAGCGTTCCGACCGGCGTCCGCGGGCGAACAGCTCCAGGTAGGGGCCGGGACTGCACGCTTCGATGATCTCGTAGAGCTCGTCCGGCTTGCGGGAGTGCTCCCTCTTGCGCGAGCGGATGATGTTCACCTGCCGCCTGCCTGGCGGAAGCGTGCGCAGTTTGCCCCGCACCCCGAACAGCACGAGCTCCGTCGTGTTCCGGAAGTAGAAACCGACCCCACGGCCGTCCGGACCGCCATCTTTGCGCACCTTGTGCCAGACCAGGTTCGTCTTGTACGTGAATCCCCAGTGCTCCATCACGTCCAGACCCGACTGCAGCAGAGCATTGGGCACCCAGAGATAGAGGTGGGCGGCGTCGGCGCAGGCCGAAGCCACCGGGATTGCCTCGATCTCCGCCTGCGTCAGCGTCGGGTAGCGGCTCAGCCGCCGGTGCTCGGGCGCCACCTTGCCGGTCCGGTTCAGGAATTGCCACGGCGGATCGGCGAGGACCGTGCCGAAGGCCTCACCGGCACACGCCCGCTCGAAGTCCTGTGCCGCCGAAGGCTCGCCGCATTCCATGGCGCCTCCGATCGTACCGCCGAGACCGTCCAGGACCAGAAACGGTACTGCCTGTCGCAGCAATCCCGGTCGGCGCCGCCCCTCCTCCGCAGCGCGAAGCAAGAGGGGCGGCGCACCGGGTTTCATCATGACCCTCCCTGGACGCTCACTGCGCTCTCGGCGGCGCCGTGGCGTCGCCGGTTCCGGCTGTCGAGCGTGCGGGCTACACGGAAACCGTTGTTGTTGTTGCGGTTACCGGTGGTGTTCCTGTTGCGGTTCGCGGAGCGGAGGTTCCTAGAATTGTTGTTCCAGGAACCACCGCGCAAAACGCGTCGGGGGGAGAGCCAGGCCCCCGCACCGGGTCAAACCACCCGGCGCGAAAGATCGAGTGGCGCAAGCGCCAAGTGTCCGCGTGTTCGGCGTGCGCGATCCAGGACTGCACCCGCCGCTCGACTTCTTCCCGCGTCGCGGTTCCGTGCCGCCAGCGATCGCGCAAGCCGCGTAGCCGGTTGCGGAAGCGGCGCACGTTGTCCTCCGGCAGGCGCCGCCGGCCGCCGGACAGCACAACGAAGCCGAGGAACGTCGCCGTTTCGGCGGTTGGTTGGATCAACGTCTTGCGCGGGTGAAGCCGCAACCTCCTTCCCTCCAGGAAGCGCGCCAGCCGGTCGCGCCACTCTTCGAGCCGTTCGCGGTCGTCGTGAAACAGCACGAAGTCATCCACGTAGCGCAGGTAGCCCTTCGCCCGCAGCACCTCCTTGATGAAGTGGTCCATGCCGTCGAGGTAAAGGTTCGAGAAGAACTGGCTGGTCAGGTTACCGATCGGAAGCCCGCGACGGCGCTCGAGCGGCGTCAGGAGATCGTCGCCCGGAAAGAGCTGGTACACCGGCTCCTGCGGGTTCGAGCCGTCGATGATGCGGTCGGCAAGGTCGAGAGTGCGCTCGCAGGCCAGCCGGCGGCGCAGGTCCCGCTTCAGGATCTCGTGGTCGATGGTGTGGAAGTAGCGGAAGATGTCGCAGCGAAAAACGTAGCGGAACCGGTCGCGGAACTTTTCGTAGCGCGCAACTGCCAGGTGCGTGCCCTTGCCGACCCGGTTCGCGTAGCTGTCGTGGATGAAGCCGCGCTCGAAGACGGGCTCGCAGACCGCACAGAAGGCGTGGTGAACCACGCGGTCGCGAAACGGGGCCGCCGATACGATCCGGTGTTTCGGGTCGAAGATCTCGATCTTTGTGTAGCGCCCAGGGCGGTAGGTACCGCTCTGCAGCTCCCGTTCGAGCCGCAGCACTTCCCGCTCCAAATTGGCGAGGAACGCCGCCACGCCGGGTTTCCCGCGCTTCGCCCTGGCGGCGCGCAGGGTTGCGGCGTGCAGCGCCTCGAACGAGGCGATGCGGTCAAACAGTTCCCGTGCTTTCCCGGGCACGGTGCACCTTTCGCCAGGCGCCGACCTTGCGCCCCGTCTCGTCGATGCTGCGGGCGGCGTACTCGTAGCGGCGGCGGTCGAGGACGCGCAGATCCCAGGCCAGGCGGAACATGAAGCGGAGCTTCTCCAAGCCCAGGTTGGCGCCGGCGAGGTGGCCGGACCGGCGGCGGGTATAGGTCGCCTCGATGAGGCGTTCCAGGACATCGAGTGCGGTGGTCTGGATCCGGTCGCCGAGCAGGAACTTGCGGCTCCGGGGGAAGCGCTCGACCGCGGGCACCAACCACAGGATGAACCGGTAGTGGGACTCCAATGCCGCTCCCGTCATCCGGGCGCTGTTCGCAGGCGTGGCGCGGTTCTCGTTCGACTCGTCGTCAAGCATCATGACGATAGTTCCCTCAAGTCCACTCAGTGACTACGCAACGGACCAAGGGGGGCACAGCCCCCCTTGGAACCCCCCAAGGAGGTAAGGAGGTAAGGACTCAAGGAGTGAGCGTCCGGGCTACACGAAGACCGATGATGTTGAAGCGGAGACCGGTGGTGTTCCTGAAGCGGAGCGCGGAGCGGAGGTTCCTCGGTATGTCGATCCAGGAACCACCGCGCAAAACGCGACGGGAGCAATCCCCGCCAAGCCACGCGCGCCCGTTCGACGGCGCACCGTTGTGGCTCTCGTTCCTGCAGTCCTCCACCCACTCAAAAACGTTCCCGTGCATGTCGTGAAGGCCGAAGCCATTCGCCGAGAACGAACCCACCGGCGCCGTCTGCGAATTGTCCCACTGACTCCCGCAACCATAACAGTTCGCACGGCCCGAGCCGATCTCGTTCCCCCAACTGTACGCCGTGCCCGTACCAGCGCGAGCCGCGTACTCCCACTCCGACTCGCTCAGCAAACGGTAGCTCTCACCCGTCTCCTGGGACAACCAACGCACGTAGTCCTTTGCGTCCTGCCACGACACGTTGATCACCGGACGGCGGCCGCGGCCCCAGCCCTCGTCGTCCACCCGGCCTGTCGGCATGGTGAAACGGTCGTACTCCTCGAACGTCACCTCGTACTTCCCGACCGCCAACGCCTGAGGAATCGTCACCTGGTGAACCGGCTGCTCGCCGTCAAAGCAATCCACACCCGACACGCAGCCCATCTGGAAACTCCCCGCCGGAATCACGACCATCTCAGGACCCACGCCGCCCGAGCTCAGAGGGTCCCGGAACGTCTCCCCCGGCTGACGCGACGCGACAGACGCCGCCTGAGCATCCGCCCCGCTGGCGGTGCGGCCTGCTCCGGGTGCTCCCCCGGCCCGCCGGGGCGCCTCTGCCCGGACGCCGCCGGAGGCTGCGTGAGTCATCGCCTCCAGCACCGCCTCGTCCACGCCGGCCTTCGACAACGCGACCAGCCCCTGCACGGACATGTCGAAATCGGTCCTCGTGGTCTGGATCTTCGAGACGATAATCCCCGTCGGCAGCCCGGCCTCGGTCAGGGTGATGATGTCCGCGTTCCTCAGCACCTCTCCGCTCTCCTGCGCGGCGGCGCCCAGTGGAAGCGGGAGGAGAAGGGCAACGGCGAAGGCCAGCAGGCGAGTCGTCTTCTTCATCGGAAAGCTCCTGTTCGGCTGAGGCGAACTCACGCCGCCGGCCGGTTACTTGTCCTCAAGCTTGTACCACATCAGCAGCCAGCCGTCCGGGTCGATCCGGAGGCGCGCCGGCCGTTCCGGCGGGGTCAACGTCGCGCTCGTCCGTTCACCTTCGACATCGATCCGTCCGCGCACCGAGCTGCCATCGGCGAGTACTGCCTCCACGTCCAGCGGCAGCCGGTAGATCGTCGGTCCGAGCTGCCGCACCTGCAAGCGGACCGCCGACGCCGCGGCGTCGTAGCTCCACTCGATCTCCAGTTCCGGCACGCCGGGCCGGCGAAGCCACTGGTCGAAGAACCAGTCGAGCCGGCGGCCGGACACCTCCTCGATGACGGCAGCGAAGTCGGCGGTGGAGGCGTTGCGGTCGCGGAACCGCTGGTAGTAGGTCCGCATGCCCCTCCAGAACGTGCCGTCGCCGATCTCGCCGCGAAGCATGTGCAGCACCCACGCGGCCTTCTGGTAGACGTTCGGGCTGAGGAGACGCCGCGGATCGGGCACCGCCTCCGGCACGATGACCGAGTCCGGCGCCTGTTCCAGGTACTTGAGGACCCGCTCGCGCGCCGCGTCCATCTGCTCCCGGAATCGGTCGCGGCCGTAGGTCCAGTCCAGGTAGCAGGCGGTGAGGTAGGTCGCAAAGCCCTCGCTGAGCCACACGTGCGGCCAGTCGCTCTCGGTCACGGAGTCGCCGAACCACTGGTGGGCGATTTCGTGGGCGATCAGGCCCTCGATCCCGTCCTCCCGGTCGATCGCATCCTCGTCGTAGAACACGTTGCCCGCGTTCTCCAGGCCGCCCCAGCGGGTCGTCGTCTGCACGTTGGCGAGCTTGGCGTAGGGATAGTCGCCCAGCCGCCGCTCGAACGTGCCCACCACCCGAGCGGCGGGCGCGAACGCCCGCAGACCGACGTCGCGGTCCTGCGGGTAGACCCAGGTCTCGATCGGCACGCCGTCCACCACCGCCTGCCGGTGGCGGACGAAGCGCGCGGCGCCGATCGCCATGACCTTGGTCGCGACCGGCGCGCGGCTGCGCCACTCGGTCAGCCGCCGGCCGCCTCCCAAGTCGATGGCCGTAACGAACGCGCCGGTAGCGACGACCTGGTAGTGCGCCGGGGCAGTGACCGCGAAGGAGACCAGCGCCTTGTCCGACGGGTGGTCGACCACCGGCAGCCAATGGTGGGCCCGGTTCGGCCAATTGTCGGCGAAGAAGGTCCGGTCGCCGTGCCGGTTGACGCCGATGGTCAGGCCGTCGGCGGGCACGCCGTGGTAACCGACCTCGATGCGCAGCACCTGGCCGGCCCCGGCTTCGCGGCCCAGGCCGACATGGAGACGATCATTCTCCTGCCGGAACGACAGAGGAGGCTCGGCCCCGGAGGTCGTCCCAGCCGGTTCGGCCAGCGCCACCGCGGACACGACCATGCCGCCCGCCGGCCGCACTCCGTCGCCGGGCGCGTCGACGCCACCGGCCTCGCCGCCAGCCTCTCCGTCGGGATCATCAAGATCGAACTGGACCTCGGAGACCGCCCGCAGGACGCGGAAGGCGATCGTCGCCCGGCCGTCGATCTCGTCGCTGGTATCGGAGAGCGCCAGCTCGAAGCGGTAGTCCAGTACATCGATCGACGCATCGATCGCTTGCGCCCGGACCGGCGCAGCAAGACCGGGAAAGGCCCCCTGCGCGCACACAACCGCCGCGCCGAGCAGCAGCAGACGCACCGCTACGTGCCCCGGTCGGCGAGCCGAAGCCGGGGGCACGCGCGGATTCCGACACCGGACAATGGTCGCCGCTTCGCGGCGCCAAGTCCCCCGCGGGTCAGAAGACCCGCGGCCACTGCCGTCAGTCTCAGTCGGCGTTAAGGAACTTGTGGACGACGGCCGCCAAACCACCGCCAACCAACGGGCCGACCCCGTAGAGCGCCAGCGTGGAGGCATCGAAGCCGCCGCCTGAGATCGCTCCCATGATCTGCGGCCCGATCCCGACAGCCGGGTTGAAGGCGCCGCCCGAAACGCCAGCGCCGGAGTACACCACAGCCGCGAGCGCGAAGCCGATCGCCAAGCCGTGAGCGGAGTTGTCCGAGCGAACATTCAGGACGACAGTGGCGAGCGCGAACGTGAAGAGCGCCTCGACCAGCATACCGTGCCAGAGTTCATGCTCCGCGACCGGCATCAGCGCGAAACCGTCGCCCGTGACGAGCCGGAAGACGCACCAGCCCAAACCGGCGCCAACGAGTTGCGCCACCATGTGCTTGAGGGCATCCGCCGCCTCCATCTTGCCTCGCATCCAGGCGGCTACGCTCACTGCCGGGTTGTAATGAGCGCCAGACAGGTGTCTGCCGCTGTAGACCATCATCGCCAACATCAGTCCGACGGCGATGGGATTGTTGCCCGAGAAGGCCACTGCCATCATCAGGAACATCGTGCCGATCAACTCCATGAGCAGTTTGCGCATGTTTTTCCCTCCCTTAGGGTTCTACTTCAGATCTCTTTCCTCCTCGTTTACGCCTTCACGTCGACCACACGACCCGGCGCCACTACTGATGGTAGCGTCTGAACAGCACAATTTCACATCGAGTTTGGATTTTTCTTCGAAGGAGCCTCCCCAGCGATGAAGTCGAGAGCCGCCGTGGCCCGCGAGGCGGGCAAGCCACTCGAGATCGAAGAGGTCGACGTCGACGGGCCGAAGCAGGGAGAGATCCTCGTCCGGGTCGTCGCCACCGGCGTCTGCCACACTGACGCGTACACGCTTTCCGGGGCCGACCCGGAGGGGCTGTTCCCCGCCATCCTCGGCCACGAGGGCGGCGCGATCGTCGAGGAGGTCGGGCCCGGCGTCACCTCCGTTGTGCCCGGCGACCACGTGATCCCGCTCTACACGGCGGAATGCCGCGAGTGCAAGTTCTGCACGTCGGGCAAGACGAACCTCTGCCAGGCGATCCGCGCCACCCAGGGCCGGGGCGTGATGCCGGACGGCAGTTCCCGGTTCGCCAGCGGCGGCCGGTCGCTCTACCACTACATGGGCACGTCGACCTTCTCGGAGTACTCGGTGATCGCCGAGATCTCAGCCGCCAAGGTGAGCCCGGCGGCGCCCCTCGACAAGGTCTGCCTGCTGGGCTGCGGCATCACGACCGGCATCGGCGCGGTGCTCAACACGGCCAAGGTCGAGCCCGGGGCAACGGTCGCGGTGTTCGGTCTCGGCGGCATCGGCCTGTCGGTGATCCAGGGCGCCGTGATGGCCAAGGCCGGCCGGATCATCGCCGTCGACGTCAACCCGGCCAAGTTCGACTTCGCGCGCTCCCTCGGCGCCACGGACTTCGTCAACCCGGCCGACTACGACGACCCGATCCAGGAGGTCCTCGTCGACCTGACCAACGGCGGCGTCGACTACTCGTTCGAGTGCATCGGCAACGTCGAGGTCATGCGCGCCGCCCTCGAGTGCTGCCACAAGGGCTGGGGCGAGTCGGTCATCATCGGCGTCGCCGGCTCCGGCCAGGAAATCGCGACCCGTCCCTTCCAGCTCGTCACCGGCCGCGTCTGGCGCGGCACCGCCTTCGGCGGCGTCCGCGGCCGCACCGACCTACCCGGCATGGTCGATCAGTACATGGCCGGCGAGATCGAGATCGACAGCATGATCACCCACACCATGGGGCTCGACGACATCAACGAGGCCTTCGACCTGATGCACGAAGGCAAGAGCATCCGCTCGGTGGTGCTGTACTAGCCGGCGCCGGCGCGGTCACATGTCCATGACCGCCGCGATGTCGGGGTCGATCTGCGGCGGTTTGGACAGCAGGGAGATGCCGAAGAAGAGGGTCAGGGAGACGAGAAGCGAGAGGGCGCCGCCGTCGATGCCGAAGGGCACACGTAGCCCGAATACCTGAATCGAGAAGTTGATCACCAGGCTGGAGAGGATGGCGACGTTGGCGGCGGTGGCGGTCGCCCGTTTCCAGTTGAAACCGATGGCCACTGCCGGCACCAGTGCGGCGGCGAACGTGCCCCAGCCGAAGGCGCCGAGCAGGGCGACCAGGCCCTCGCCGCTGTAGAGCGCGAACAGCGACGCGGCGACCGCAATGATCAGCGTCCAGGTGCGGGCCCAGAACAGCTCGTTCTTCACCGAGTGACCCCAGATGAACTTGGGGATGTCGTGGACCACGGCGGCGGCGCCGATGTTCAGGAAGCCATCCGCCGTCGACATGATCGCGGCGAAGAGTCCGGCGAAGACGATGCCCGCAAGAAGCGGATGAGCGAAGGCCTGCAGGAACTGCGGCGCCGCGGCGTCGGCGCCCGGGATCTCCGGGTGGGCGCCCTGAAGCACCAGGGCACGCATGACCAGGCCGATGCTGATCCAGAGCAGGGCCGAGACCACGTACGCCCCGAGCGATATCGGCAGGATGCTGCGAGCGTCTTTCACGCGCCGGCTCATCATCATCTTCGTGATGATGTGCGGCTGACCGGCGAGGCCAAGGCCAAATACGAAGTACCAGGACAGCGAGTTCATCATTCCCGCCGCGCCCCAGGGCGACATCGCCTCCGGATCGTCGGCCATGATCGCCTCGCTCATCCCGGCGAAGCCGCCATCGATCGCTACGATCGCGGCCAGCAGAACGAGCACCGCGGCGAACATCATCACGAAGCCCTGGATCAGGTCGGTGTAGACCGAAGCGATGATGCCGCCGGTGACGCAGTAGAACACCAGCACCGCACACGAAAGGGCGACGCAGGCCTCGATGCTGATACCGCTTCCCAGCGTGCTCCTCAGAATGTCCTGAAGAACTGTGGCCATCGCCAGAATCTGGGTCGCCAGATAGCCCATCACCCCGAGCAGGATGGCGAGAGCAGTCAGTAGCCGGCTCCACTCGCTCCGGTAGCGAGCCGCGACGACGTCGGGAAGCGAGATCGAGTCCCGTAGCTCGGCGAACAGGCGCAGGCGCTTGCCGAGGAGGAAGAATGCGATCACGTACCCGACCGAGGCGCAGACCACCATCCACAGCGAACTCATGCCCATCCGGTAGACGAGGCCGGGCCCGCCCACGAAGCCGAATCCCGAGAGTGTGCTCGAGAACACGGCAAGGGCGGTGACGATGATTCCCAGGTCCCGGCCGGCCATGAAGAAGTCCCTGGTCGACTTCGTCCGCCGCAGCGCCCACAGCCCGACCCCGATGCAGACGACGAGGTAGACCCCGATGCAGGCCAGAATGACCACGTTGCCGCCGTCCATCAGAGGTCCCCTCCGGCGCCATCCGCCCGCGCCGGATCGTCGCCTTCAGCCGATTCACGGTCGCGCCGGGAGCGGGCCACCAACCGTTCGAACCCGGCCAAGTCCTCGTCGCTCAACACCCAGCGATCGAAGTAGCGCATGTAGAGCACCGCGAACACGGCCGGCACAGGCCACAGCGCATAGAGCATCCAAGCCGACGGACGGGGAAACGACCAGAACAACGTCCGCTCCGCGCCGGGCGCGACGTAGGCGCGGTAACTCAGAACGAGCATCGCGAAAACAAACGCAAACAGCACCAGGCCGGCCAGCAGCGCGGGACCGCTGCCCGCCGGCAGCTTGCCGCCCCGCCGCAGCCCCAGCGCCATCAGACCGACGAACAGGACAATCGACAGCGTGCCGTAGAGCCAGCCCCAGAACAGGATCGAGTCGTGGCGGTCGGTGCTGCCGCCCTGGCGCATCGTCTGGTACTCGGGATGGTCGATGCCGCGGCTGTCCGCCGGCTCCTCCAACAGCGCCAGGACCAGGACCACGGCGCAGAGGGCGACCAGCACCGCGAAGATGGCTACCGGGATCCGCATGTTCAAGCCTGCCGCTCGCGCGGCGCCCCCGATTCGGCCTCAGTTCTCCTGCGGCGCCGGGTTGAGGATCATCGTCATCTGACGGCCCTCAAGTCCGGAGCGGGTCTCGACCTCGCCGACTCCGTCGATCGCCGCGCTCACCTTGTCCAGGATGGCGACACCGAGTTCGGGCCGGCGGAGTTGCCGGTAGCGGAAGAAGATCGTCACCTTGACCTTCTTGCCTTCGCGCAGGAAGCGCAGCGCCCGGTCGGTCTTGATCTGGTAGTCGTGCGGGTCGATCGTCGGCCGGTACTTGACCTCCTTCAGATCGATCGTCGCCGCCTTGCGCCGCGACTCCTTGTTCTTCTTGTCGCGTTCGAACTTGACCTTGCCCCAGTCCAGGATACGGACAACGGGCGGGTCCGCGTTGGGACCCACTTCGACGAGATCGAGTTGCGCTGACTGAGCGCGCGTCCTGGCCTGATCCAAGTCGACGACACCCACCTGGGTACCGTCCTGATCGATGAGCCGTACCGGGCTTTTCCGGATTCGGTGGTTGATGCGCGGCTCTCGTGTTGGGGGTGCGATCTTGGAGACTCCTGTGTTGACTACTGGCTGGTCCTGCTCACCGGCGGCCGGTCGGCCGCCAGCGGACGACTGAAACGAAGCGCTACCTTAGCCGCTCCCTGCCCGCGTGCGTACGCGGATCCAGTCAGTTGAATAGACGCGGCGGTAGCCGCACTGGCGCCCTCGCAGGGAGGGCTCACTGACGATGGCTCACGTCAACCCACCGCGGCCCTGCGCTCCGGTTCCGCCTTCGCCCGGGGCGCGCGCTTCTTCTTTGTGGTCTTGCCATCAGCGGTTGTCTTCTTCGCCGACTTGGCGGCGCCGCCGGCCTTGCGGGAACTGGCCTTCGGCTTGCGGTCGCCCGCGGTATCGCCCGCCTCGGCGTCGCCGTTCTTCGACAGGCTCGCCTTGAGCGCCTCCATCAGGTCGATGATCTGCGCCTGCGGCGCCTCCGTCTCGTCCTCGGCGACTTCGCGGCCATCGATCTTGCTCTGGATCGCGTCCCACAGCCGCTTGCGCACCTCGTCCGTGTACTGGTCCGGCCTGAAATCGTCGGCTGCGATCTGCTCGATCAACTGCACCGCGAGTTCGAGTTCGCCCGGCTTGAGTTCGGTTTCTTCGCCCAGGGGCACGTCGTCGAAGGACTTCAGTTCGTCCTCGTACTTCAGTTGCTGCATCAGCAGACCCGAACCGTAGGGCCGCAGCATGACCAGGTACTGCTTGCCGCGCGCGGCGTGCTTGGCCAGCGCCGAGCGGCCCGTTGTTCGCATCGCCTCGCTGAGCAGCCGGTAGGCGCGTTCGCCGCCCTTCTCCGGTCCCAGGTAGTACGACTTCTCGAAGTAGATCGGCTCGACCTCCTTAAGCGGCACGAACTCGGTGATCTCGATCGCCGGCGAGGCCTTCTCCTGCAGATCCCTGATCTCCTCGTTGCTGAAGGTGACGTACTGCCCCTTGCCGAACTCGTAGCCCTTGATCGTCTCCTTCCGGTCCACGAGCTCGCCGGTCCGGGGGTTGACCAACTGCTGCTTGACCCGCGTGTTGTCCCTCGCGTCGAGCATGTTGAAGCGGACCCCGCCTGAGGTCTCCGACGTCGAGTAGAGCCGGACGGGAATCGAAACCAGACCGAACGAGACGGTGCCGGCGCCAACGGAACGAGCAGGCATAGGCGGCGAATCATAGCACCGTGGCCGGTTCGGCGGTTCTTCCGCAATGAGCGTGCGTCGCACAAGGTAGGGTACGCCGAACTTCCTGCCGCGCACGCTGCTAGCTCCGTTGACACGGCTAGCGCGGGTCTCCCCGCGGAACCCGGGCCCGCTTCTGGGAGAATGCTGCGGATGCCGAGCGGCAATCTCGAGGCCTACCGCCGCAAGCGATCGAGCGAGGCGACGCCCGAACCCTTCGGTCCTGCGACGGGCACGGGCGGCGGCCGCTTCGTGGTCCAGAAGCACGCGGCCCGCCGGGTCCACTTCGACCTGCGCCTGGAACTCGAAGGCGCCCTCAAGTCGTGGGCCGTGCCGCGCGGCCCCAGCCTCGACCCGGAGGTCAAGCGTCTGGCGGTGGCCACCGAGGACCACCCGCTGGAGTACGCCGACTTCGAGGGATCGATTCCCGCCGGCAACTACGGCGCCGGCGCGATGATCGTCTGGGACAGCGGCCGCTGGAGGCCGCTCGAGGATCCGGTCGCCGGCATGGAAGCCGGCAAGCTCCTGTTCGAGCTGCACGGCTACAAGCTGCGCGGCGTCTGGACCCTGTTCCGCACTGGCGGCCGGCGCCAGCAGGACGACGGGAACCAGTGGCTGCTGATGAAGAAGCCCGACGCCGCCGCGCGGCCGGAGAGCGGCAACGGCGATGGCGATGACCTGCCGCCCCAGTCCGTTCTCTCGGGCCTGACCGTCGAGGAACTGCGCGATGGTTGCGAGCGGATCGAGGAGGTCCGCGCCGACGTCGCCGACTCGGCGGCAAGCAGCCGCCGGGTCGATCCGCGGTCTTTGCCGCTGATGCTCGCGGTCACCGGCGACCGGCCCTTCTCGCGCCCCGGCTGGATCTACGAACTGAAGTACGACGGCTACCGGCTGGTGGCGGCCAAGGACGGCGGCAGCGTCTTCCTGCGCTACCGGAACGGCGGCGACGTGACCGCGCTCTACCCCGAACTGACCCGCGCCCTGCGGGCCCTGCCGGTGCAGTCCCTGGTGCTGGACGGCGAGGTCGTCGCGCTCGACTCAGGCGGCAGGCCGAGCTTCGCCAGGCTGCAGACGCGGGCGCTGCTCAGCCGCCCGGTCGACATCGACCAGGCCGCCGTGCGCCGGCCCGCGACCCTGTTCGCCTTCGATCTCGTCGCCTTCGAGGGGTCGGACCTGCGGGCGCTGCCCCTCGTGGAGCGGAAGGCTCTGCTGGCGAAGGTCCTGCCCCCGGCCGGGCCGCTCCGCTACTCGGACCACATCGAGGAACAGGGCGAGGCGTTCTTCGAGCAGGTGGCGGCCATGGGTCTCGAGGGCGCGATGGCCAAGGACGGCGACTCCCGCTACGTCGGCCGCCGCTCGTCTTCCTGGGTCAAGCTGCGAACCGAACGGACCGCCGACTTCGCGATCGTCGGCATGTCGCCGCCCAAGGGCAGCCGGGTCGGTTTCGGCTCGCTCCACCTGGCGGTGTGGGATGCTGAGGCCGCCGGGCTCGTCTACGCCGGACGAGTCGGCACCGGCTTCAGCGACGCCGCGCTCAGCGAACTGACCGAGCGGCTCACACAGGCCCAGCTCGAGGCGCCGCCGTGCCGGTCTCCCGCGGGCGACGAGCTGACCGCCGGAGACCTGATGGGCGGCCGGATCGAAGACCAGACCTGGATCGAACCGGACCCCGAGCTGATCTGCGAGGTCCGCTACAAGGAGTGGACGCCCCACGGCATGCTCCGGCACCCGGTCTTCCTGCGCCTACGCGACGACAAGCCCATCGAGGACTGCGTGCGCCGCGCCGGGCCGCGAGCCCCCGGGGCAACCCCGCCGGCGCCGCCCGAGCGGCGCGTCGACGTGACCAACACCTCCAAGGTCTTCTGGCCGGTCGAGGGCTATACCAAGGGCGACCTGATCGACTTCTACGCCGCCATCGCCGACGCGATGCAGCCCTACCTCACCGACCGACCGCTGGTGATGACCCGCTACCCGGACGGCATCGACGGCAAGTCGTTCTTCCAGAAGAACGCCCCCGACTTCGCGCCGGACTGGCTGCAGAGGGTCAAACTGACCAGTCCCCGAACGGACAAGGAGGTCGAGTACTTCGTCTGCCAGGACCGGGAGAGCCTGATCTACGTCGCCAACCTGGGCGCGATCGTCCTCCACGTGTGGTCCAGCCGGCTGCACCAGCTCGGCCAGCCCGACTGGTGCATCCTCGATCTCGACCCCAAGGAGGCCCCGTTCGAGGACGTGATCGAGATCGCCCTCGCCATCCGCCGCCTGTGCCGGAAGATCAAACTGCCCAGCTTCGTCAAGACCAGCGGCTCGAGCGGCCTTCACGTCCTCCTGCCGCTCGGCGGCGCCTGCACCTTCGAACAGTCCCGCAGCCTCGGCCAACTCATCGCCCAGATCATCTGCCGCCAGTTGCCCGACATCGCCACGATCACCCGCAACCCCGAACGCCGCCACGGCAAGGTCTACATCGACTTCGTCCAGAACGGCCGCGGCCGCCTCCTGGTCGCCCCCTTCAGCGTCCGCCCGCTACCGGCCGCGCCCGTGTCGACGCCGCTCCGCTGGTCCGAGGTCAAGCCCGGCCTCGACCTGCGTGACCACAACATCCGGTCGGTGCCGGAACGGCTCAAGAAGCTGAAGACCGACCCGCTGCGCGGCGTGCTGACCGAACAGCCGGATCTGCTGGCGGCCCTCCGGCGGTTGAGCGAGCTGGTGTAGGCACGGCATCGCAGGGCCTCGCTCTCCCTCCGCATAGGGGGTCTGAGGTTCCACGGTCATCTTCCCCGTTGACAACGACTCGGAAAGTGAACTAAGTTTCTGGTCATGAAGCGCCTCAACATGCACGAAGCGAAGACTCACCTGTCCCACCACATCGCCGAACTCAAGGAAGGCGAGACGATCATCCTCTGCCGTCGCAACAAGCCGGTCGCCGAGATCCGGCCGCTGCCGCGGGAGCGCAAGAAGCCCCGACCCATTGGACTGTGCCGCGGACAGTTCACGATCCCGGAGTCGTTCTTCGATCCGCTGCCGGACGACTTCATCGAAGCCTTCGAGAACGGACCGGTCTTCCCCGACGAGTGAAGCTGCTACTCGACACCTGCACCTTCCTCTGGTGGTGCCTGGATCACCGCAGGCTGCCGGCGACCGTCCGAAGATCCGTGTCCGACCCAGCGTACACCGTATATCTCAGCGCATCATCGGCTTGGGAAATCGCCGTGAAACACGGCCTCGGCCGATTGCCGCTGCCACAGGACCCTCAGCTCTTCGTGCCCGAACAGCGCAGGCGCCACGGCTTTGAGAGCCTCCCCTTTGATGAAGCGAGCGCTCTGCAGCTACGACGTCTCCCGCCCCTCCACAAGGACCCCTTCGACCGCCTGCTGATCTGCCAGGCGATCGAGCACGGCATGACGCTCCTGACGCCGGACCGTCTGATTTCTCAGTATCCGGTGCGGATCTCGTGGTAGGGCAGACTGATCTCCCATGCAGCCCCTGCCAGAGGAATGGACTCGTCTCGAGCGCAGGCTACTCTCCTCAGCCTCGCCAGGAGCGCTTCGACTCGCAGTGTGTTGTACGGACTCTTCGTCGGTTTCGTCGGTGAGAGTCAAGGCGACAGTTCGCAGTCGAAAACCTGCCTTGGTTTCGCAGTACCGTCCGTAGAGCCTGAGAAGTCGTAGTAGAGGCCAGTGCCATCAGGCTCAATGACGAAGGCGTAGCCGTAGCTATCGTCGCCGTCGGGACCGAAGTCCCATCTGAGGTTGAGTCCATTGATTTGAGATTTGGCGGAGTGCGTCACCGTACGCACCATCACCTGACCGCGTTCTCTAAGGGAGGGAGGGCTCTCAAACCGCGACAACTTGAACAATGTCGCCTTTTCGCTGTCGTAGGCCTTGAAGCAACGCCAAATCTGGATGCCATTTAGGTCGTTTCGCGCAAAATCGTTACCTTGGTCAGCAGCCATCCGCAACCATCGCACAGCCTCAAAGTGGTCTTCCTCAACGCCGCGACCGAGGAGATACATGCGTCCGAGATAGCGCTGCGAAGTGGAGTCTCCCTGCTTGGAAGCCCGGAGGTGCCATTCCGCTGCGGCGGTCAGGTTCTTCGAGATTCCGTCCCGTATTCTGCCTGTTTCGTAAATGTTCCCCAACTTGGCTTGGGCATAGACATGCCCCTGCCTCGCTGCCATGAGGTACCAGCGCTCGGCCTCAAGGACATTCTTGAGCACGCCTTGCCCGTTCTCATAGGTAAAGCCAAGGGAGTACTGCGCGTCAGGATTCGAGCGCTCGGCAGCCGCTCTCAACTGCGATTCTGCACAACGAAACCACCGCACAGACTCAGCACTGTCAATCGCCCCACCCTCCCCTGGTCCATAGGCGGCTCCGAGGAGCCATTGAGCAAGGACGTGACCCTGTTCAGCGGCTAGACGAAACCAACGTGTCGCCGCGGCCATCTCTTCGGGCGTTTTGTGGAGGCATCGCTCGGAAACTGAGCCACCCAACGCTCGGAAAGTGATCCACCCTCGGCCCTTGGCCGGTAACTTGGTCTTGTTCAGTAGACCAACGCGATCGGAGGAAGGACTTGCTGAGGATGGATCAGGTACATGTTATTCGGCACCAGGTGCTGGTGGAGGGTCGGAGCCAACGCTCGGTGGCTCGGGAGCACGGCGTGAGCCGCAACACGGTGCGCAAGTACCTGGATCAGAGCGCGCCGCGGCGGGTGGAGAGCAGGCCGCGGCGGCGGCTGGTGACGGAGCGGATGGCGCCTCGTCTGGAGGAGCTGCTGAGGACGTGGTCTCGCCGGACGACGGCGAAGCAGCGGCTGACGGGTACGCGTCTGCATCGGCAGTTGCTGGAGGATGGCTACGAGGTCGGGATCACGACGGTTCGCAGCTACGTTCGGGAGTGGAAGCGTCAGCGGCAGGAGACGTTCATTCCGCTGGTGCACCGTGCCGGCGAGTGTGGCCAGGTGGACTTCTTCGAGGTGACGGTGGAGGAGGACGGTGTGGCTCACCGGGTGTGGAAGTTCCTGCTGCACCTGCCGTACTCAGGCCGTTCGTTCGTGTGGCTGTACGACCGCTGCGACCAGGTGGCGTTTCTCGATGGCCACGTGCGGGCGTTCGCACACCTGGGCGGCGTGCCGCTGCGGCTGGTCTACGACAATCTGAGTGCGGCCGTGCGGCGCCGGGTGGGCGCCAAGCGTCAGTTGACGGATCGATTCCAGGCACTGGTGAGCCACTACCTGTTCGAGCCGTGCTTCGCCCGCCCCGGCGAGGGGCACGACAAGGGCAGTGTGGAGTCGCGGGGCAAGGGAATCCGTCTGGCGCACATGAGTCCGGTGCCTCAAGGGCGCACTCTGGAGGAGATCGCACGGGGCGTGCTGGCTTCGGTCGACGCGGCACCCGGCAACCGTGCGCGGTGGCAGGAGGAGCAGGCGGCTCTGCGCGAGCTGCCGCCGACCGTGTTCGAGGCAAGGAAGCTCAGGATCGTGCGGGTGTCGCGCCAGGCGACGGTGCAGTTGGGTGGTGCGATCTACTCGGTTCCCTCGCGGTGGAAGAGCCTCCAGGTCCATGCCCGCGTCGGTACGGGCGACATCGTCTTCTCCTGTCGCGACGCGGAGTACCGCTGCGCTCTGGTGCGGCCGGGACAGCGCCTGGTGCGCTACGCGCACTACTTCGAGGAGCTGTCCCGGAAACCTCAGGCGGTGCGCCAGGTGGCCCCGGAGCTGCTCGCAGAGCTCGGCCCGGCCTATCGCAAGCTGTGGAGAATGCTGGAGTTGCGGCACGGCGCGCTGGAGACGGCGCGGCTCTTCGCCAAGCTGTTGAGCGTGGTCACAGACCACGGCAGCGAGGAGGTAGCCGCCGCACTCGAGGAGGCCCTGACCGCCGGTCGCTTCGACCTGCTGGGACTCGCTCCGCGGAGTCCGGCCTCCAGGATCGAGGTGCCGGAGCCGCTCCGCCGCCACGAGGTCGAGAGCGCTCGTGCCGCTGACTTCGACGTGCTGCTTCAGGAGGCGGCATCGTGAGCCGGGCGGTGCGCAGAGCCGTCATCGCCGAGGGCCTCAAGACGCTCAAGATGCCCTCCGTGCTGCGCGACTACGAGCAGCGGGCGCGTCAGGCCCAGGACGCACAGTGGGACTACGAGGACTACCTGTGGCAACTGCTCGAGGCCGAGATCCGGGACCGTGAGGCCCGCACCGTCCAGCGCCGGCTGCGCGCGGCCCGCTTCCCCGACCACAAGACGCTCGAGCAGATCGACTTCCAGGCGCTACAGGGAGTGTCCAAACCGAAGCTGCGCGAGCTGGCGGCCTGCGACTACATCGACCGTGGAGACGATGTCGTCCTGGTCGGACCCATCGGCACCGGCAAGACGCATCTCGCCATCGCGCTGGGCATCGAGGCCGCGAAGCGCCGCCGCCGGGTCTGGTTCCGCAAGGCCTCCGACCTCGTCCGCGACCTGATCGAAGCCCGCGATCAGCGGGAGCTGGGGCGCCTGCAGCAGTGGCTTCAGCGGGTCGATCTCCTGATCTGCGACGAGCTCGGCTTCGTGCCATTCGACCGCGCCGGCGGCGAACTGCTCTTCAACGTCTTCGCCGACCGCTACGAGCGACGCTCGACCATCGTCACCTCCAACCTCGCCTTCTCCGAGTGGGTCCGCGTATTCGGCGACGAGAAGCTCACCACGGCTCTGCTCGACCGCCTCTCCCACCACGCCCACATCCTCGCCACCAAGGGCTCCTCCTATCGGACACGGCTGCGGAGAAGCCCCTCGTGAATACGGACCCCACCACCCGCAACCGGACCGCCGCGGCGCCGCCGCGGAGCGGACCGCAACGGCGGCCGGCTGCGGAAGCTGCCGGCGCCGCGGAAAACGGCAGACCGTTTCCCGCACCGCCTTGGAAAACCGGCAGACCGGTTTCCCACAGCTACCGCAGCCGCTACTGCTACTGACTCAAGGGGACCGACGAGAGAAAACTCGCGTACACTCAACACGGCCGAGGTGGCTCACTTTCCAAACGGTGGGTGGCTCACTTTCCGAGCGTTGCCAACACGTTTTGTCTCCCGCCACCATCCCCATCATGAACTGGGCATCGACGTTCCCCTCCTCAGCATCTAGACGTATCCGAGCAACTTCGGCAGCATCAGCCAGTTCGACGTTAGCGAAGAGCTGCTCCATCGAGCCGACAGACAAACCCACTTCGCCTTGCCCGGCACCGGGACAAGCAGCTTCATGTGTGCCCTGGATGTTCGTGTCCAGATAGTCCAGTTCTGAAGCCCGGCGATACCAGCGTGTCGCCTCCTCCTCATCCTGCTCTACGTCGATTCCGCGCAAGTAGACGAGTCCGATCTCGGCAGCGCCTCTACTGAGGCCGCCGTCAGCGGCTTGTTTCCACAACCGAATCGCCTCCTGGGTCTTCTCCTCGACACCCAGTCCCTTGTAGTACATCAGGCCGAGGTAGTAGCTGCCCCACGCATCACCCTGTTCCGCGGCGCGGCGTATCCACTTCTCGGCCTCATCATCATCGGCTTCATCGTCCTTCCGCAGCATGCCGATGCGCCCCAACAGGGCCTGCGCGGTTGCGTTGCCTTGTTCTACGGCACGGCGCAGGAACTGGACGATCTCCAAGCTCGCCTCGGCCCGCTCAGCCCGCTTTTCGTAGTATTCAACCGCTTCGTTGTTCCCCGCTTCCTTCGCTTTCTCAGCGGCGCGGCGAAGCTGCTCGGGTGTGTACTTGAAGACGTCGTCAAGGGAGACGCTGGCTCCGATCAAGGCAACGGCTACCGCATGCCCATCCTCGGCTGCTCGACTCAGCCACCGCACAGCTTCGGCCACGTTCTGTTGAACGCCGCTTCCAGTGGCATACAGGATCCCAAGCAGCGCTTCCCCTTCCGAATCTCCCCTTGCTGTTGCCGTGCGCAGCTCTGCAACGTTCGCGGGTTCTTCCTGCGCCGTGCCGAGCGCCGCATACATTGGCGAACGCGGCCACGGCCAGCAGCATCACGAGTACGTGACGGTGGCAGTAGTCCTCTCCTACTCGCTCTGCGTACTCCCTGCACTCGGCCGCCTTCTCTGCCAACGCCAGCCTCTCTTCCTCGTGCTTTTTCTCGGTGTTGAAGCTCATCTTCTGCGAATCCAGGCCCTCATCGGCGCTACGGTTTCCCGTCGCGCCAGTGTTGCCGGCTGGGGGAGTGTGCCTCGACTGGCGCGGCATCGGGATCCGGCTCGATCTCCACCATCCTGCCGTTCTCCACAACGAGAACGCCAGTTCCGTGCTGATGTGCGACTCGGTGGGCGCGCCTGACGGCTCGCTCCATGGCCGCGGGTGCCGCCTGCATGTCGGGATCGTCAAGTCTTGAGACTGGGAGTTGTCGCTTCCGCGCTTTCATCGGTTGTCCCCCTCCTCCACAACGACGAGATCGTGACCTCGTCGGTCGAGAACCTGCCAAAGATCGACGATACCCCGATACACGGTCTGGAAGTTCCTCCGGCTCCGGGCGAACCGTCGGCGGATCACATCCTCAGGAATGCCGTGGCCGCCCTGCTTCACCCGCTGCTTGACGCGCCGGACCGCCTCCTCCGGTGTGGCCAAGGGGAGGTAGATCAGCTTGACGGCATAGCCGTCCCGCCGCCACTGCCGGACCCTCCGTACATAGCCCAGACCAGCGAGGGTCGTCTCGAACGCGAAGCTCCGCCCGTGGCTCGCATGGTCGTCGATCTCCTGCAACATCAGGCGGCCCGCCCGGAAGAGCGCCGCCGCCGGCTGGAGCGGTGCCAGCCCCGCCGCAATGAGGTCGGCGTTGACGAAGATCGGACACGCCGGTTCATAGGGCAGGTACTCCAAGGCAAACGTGGTCTTCCCGGCCCCGTTGGGCCCGGCGATGATGATGACCTTGGCGCCAGGCTCTACTGGAGCGAGCGATTCAGTTGCCACTGCACCCGCTCCATGAGCGACTCGATGCGCCCAACGACCGCTGCACGATCGACTCCCGGCGTCTCGGGCTCCTGCCCCACATAGCGGAGCCGAACCGCATACGGATTGAGGGCAATCAGGTCCCGATAGCCCACGGCCTCCATCTCATGCGCCTGTAGGGCGTCGAGCAGTTGGGCGAGGTTGTGCGTGATCGGATACTCCTCACCCTGGAGCGCGAGCCATGCCTTGAGCAGCTTCTCGACCGCCTGCTGTGCGTGGAAACCGATCACCTCGTCGGCGAACACTTCCTCATCGATCATCCCGTGAAGCGCCGAGAGGTCGCGCTCGGCCGCCTCAATCAGCACGCGAGCGCACTTAGGGTCGCTCATAGAGGGCTCGCCCCTCCCGCAGTGCACGCGCCAGCACGTGGTTGATCGAATCGCGCCAGTACTCGACCTCGTCTTCGCTGTAGACGAGGACATCCGCGGGCACCCTGAACTTCGCGAGCGCGACATCGATGCGCACCATTTCCGCGTGCCGACTCCTGCTCTCGCCGAACGGCTCGGCCTCGATCACGACGAGATCCACGTCCGACTTCTGCCCCTCCTCCCCTCGCGCCCGCGAGCCGAACAGGATCACCCGTTCCGGATCGACTTCGGCAACGATGGCGTCCACCATGGCCGCAACGAGACGGTCCTTCGCTTTCATCGGTGTGTCCTTCCTCTGTACGGGTGCTCCGCACGTAGCCTAGACCAGCCGGCGTCCCGCTCGCCGGCATCAGAACTGGAGCCTCACCCCGGCCCTTACCCGCCGGCTGTCCTGGAACGCCGCCGGCCGGGCCTCGCGAAGGTCCGGTCTCGCCTGTTGCGCGGCGGCCGCGGCAAGCAGGTCGTGCTGGCCGACGCCGACCAGTACCGGATCGAAGTAGACGAGCGGCCACAGCAGTGAAGCGGCGTCCTGGTCGAAGACGTTGAGGGCCTCGGCGAACAGGGACAGGCGCCGGTCGTCGGAGCGCAGCGGGATGCGGTAGGTCAGGGAGAGGTCCGCGCGCTTGAGGGCGGAACTCTTGATCGGCGTGTCCGGTCCCGCAGGCAACGGCGCGAGTCCGGTGCTGAGGATGCGGTTCGCCTCGTCGACGCGTACTGCCATCGTCCGCGGCACGTAGGCCCCGCCGGTGCGGAAGCGGTAGACCAGGGCCAGCATCAACCGGTCGCCGGGAGACAGCACGAGCCAGCCGGAGAACTGGTGCTCGCGGTCGGCGTCGAGGCGCCGGCTCTCACCGGTCAGGTCGAAGACGTCGCAGGGTACCGGCGACGAGCAGAGGTCGAGCGCGGCCACTCCCGGATGAACGTCCATTCCACTGAGGGCCTGAAGTCCGAGGCCGCCGGCCTCGTGGTTGCCCGTCAACCGGCTCCAAAGGTAGGTGAAATGAACGCGCCAGGCCGGGTCGAGACCGACGTTCGCGTTCAGCTCGGCGCCCCACCAGTCCTGCTCGAGTCGCGGCAGTTCGCCAGCGGCCTCGCCCCAGGGCGCGCGGCCGGCGCCGAGCCCGGGCGTCAGCAGGGTCGAGACGACCTCTCCGTCGACGAGTGTGGGCACGAGGCGGATGCCGTCGCGCAGCCGGCGCCGGGCGAGGCGCGCCGAGATGACCACCTCGGGCAGGAACTGGTAACGGGTACCGAATTGCATCTCCCGCACGAGCCCCGGCCGCAGATCGGGATCCACGGCAGCGCGGACGAAATCGAGGCCCGAACCGGACGTTTCGCCGCCGGCGTCGAGGCCGGCCACGCCGTCGATACCCGCCAGACCCGCGACCGAACGGAACGCGTCGACATGCGACCAGGCCCCACCGCCGTAGACCTTCCACTTGCCGCGGCCGCCGACATCCCAGACGAAACCGAGCCGCGGCTCCGTGCGCTCGTTGAAAGCCAGTTCCAGCGGGCCGGTCCTTTCCTGCTCCGCACGCAGACCCAAGTGCAGGGTGACGCGCCGGTCGAACGGACCTGCCAGACGCCAGGCGTCCTGGACGTAGAGGGCACGCTTCTCCTGCCGCAGGCCGGCGACCGCGAGGGGCCGGCCGCTCCACTCCGCCAGCGCCCCACCGGGCAACGCCAACAGCCTTCCCGGATGGTCGGAGCGGACGAGCTCCAGGTCTCCCCAAGAATTCTGCGCGCCCACTTCCAGAGTGTGGTCGAACAGGAAGAAGGACGGCTCGACGGCCCAGTTCCGCCGCACCGCGGTGCGGCGAACAAGGCCGGCGGGACGAGCTTCGTACCAGCCCGCGGCCCGGCCTCCGGCGGGCGCCGCGACGTAGATGCCGGCGTCCTGCCACGGCTCCTCGCGGTCTCTCTGGTCGGAGAGTCCGGCGAACACGCGCAGCCAGAGCCGGGTCGTGATTCCCCATTCGACGTTGAGGCTCGTCGTCTGTTCGGCGGACCGACTGTTCTCCTGCCCGTCGGTCGAAGGAAGCACCAGGAGCGCCGGCGTCCGGCCGTCCATCTCGCTCGATCCCGAGTGGTGCTTCAGAGTCAGGTTGCTGGCCGATCCGGCCCACCAGTTGAACTTGCCCACCGACTGCTCGACCGTCTCCTTCCAGGTCATCGGCGCACCGGCGCCGAAGATCTCCATGTCGCCACTCGTGCGGCTCGTCGAGTAGCCGCCAAAGGCCCGGGCCCGCTTGTCGCGCAGTGGCCCGCCGAGGAAAACGGTCGCCTCCTCGCCATCCACCCTCTTCCGATCGAAGCCGCCGACGGGCGACTGCTCCACGACCGGCAGGCGCAGCGCGAGTCGCTCCCCGTTGTCGGTGGGCTCGATCACCGACCAGCCGCCGTTGACCGTCCACTCGGTCCCTCCCGAGCGCGTGATCACGTCGACGTGGGGCCCGGCCATCGCCGCCGCGAAGTCCATCGAGCGCACCCGCACCTGATCCACCCAGCGCGGGTCGACGGCGGCCGCCGAAAGCCCCGGCAGTGCGCGATCCTGACCGTCGACCCGGAAAATGGCGAAGCCCGGCGACCAGCCGTTGACGGAGAGATCGCCGCCCGCCGCGTCCAGACCCGCGGCAAGGTCGAGATTGACGGCGGTGGTGCTGCCCGGCAGTTCCCTCAGATCGTCGCCCGCGAGCACGTTGCCGTCACTGCCGGTCACCACATCGAGCAGGGGCGAGGAGACGAGTTCGAGCATCGAGGCGCTGCCGCTCCGCATCTGGAAATCGACCCGCAGAACGCCGCCTACAACCAGAACCAGGTTTTCCACCACGGTGGTGACGTAGCCGTCCACCGTCGTCTCCACCTGGTAGCCGCCGGGCGGCAAGCCGGGCGCACGGTAGCTGCCGCCGTCCCCGGCGTGAACGATCCGGGGGTTGTACAACTGGTCGCCGGTGATCCTGATCTCGGCCCCCGCCAGCGGACGGCCCGTCGCGACGTCGCGCACCTGGCCGTTGATCTCCCCGTTCAGGCTCGCCGCAGCGGGGCGCGCCGTAAACAGGGTCAGGCCCAGGGTCGCGACGACGAGAATCGCCGACACCGCCGGCGCCGCGGCGAAACGCGAGGGACGCTCCCTGGGCAACAGCAGGGAGGCGCACGCGGACACCAGGCCGACCATCGCCCCGGCTTGCAGCACCGCAGCGAGATCGAAGCGGTCGGCGAGTTCGCCGATCCCCCAGGTGGCGACCGCGCCCGTCGCGAACAGGAAGCCGAGCGCCGTTCCCGAGGCCAGACCCCGCCGCCAGGGCAGAAGCGACTGGGCCATGACGATCAAGACGGAATGCGCCGCGCCCAGCAGGGCTCCGCACGGCAGCGCCACAACAAAGGTCCAGTTCCCGGACCCGGGCAGAAACACCAGGACCAGCGAACCGAGCAAGGTGGTCAGAAACACGACCGAACGTCGACCCCACCGATCGGACCACGCGCCCGCCAGGACAGCGGTCACGGCGCCTCCCAGCAGGAACAAGCCATTGGCAAGCCCCTGAGCCGAAGAGCTGAAACCCTGCTGCGCCAACAGGAGGGGTAGAAAAGCGATCGTCCCGAACACCGCCCAGGCTCGGCTGGCGAGCACCAGTGCAAGGAGGGCCACGACGCCCCTCCGTATGGGGCGCCGCTGGCCGGGTGTTGCCACGACGGCACTCTCCTGATCCTCCTCGGGCTGTGCCGCTGGAGGCGGCGAATGAAACCGGCGCGGTCCCATCGCGAAGGCCATGAACAGGGGCACGGGCGCGACGACGAGCACGAGCCAGTAGATTCCGGTCAGCCCCGCCCTGTCGAGCGCGAGCCCCGCCAGAAGCGGCCCGGTTGCGAGCCCAACCTGACCGCAGAAGAAGAAGATGGCGATGAAGGTGGCCGAGCGCGCGACGTTCACCGTACTGGCGTGCATCACGCCCAGGGGGTGAAAAGCGCCGGAAGCGATCGCTGCGACGGCGAACGGAATGAGAAACAGGATGAAACTTCCCGTCGTGGCAGCGGCAGCAACTGCCAGGGCCAAGAACGCCAGGTTGAAGGCCACGCTGCAAGGGCCAAGAAACCGGCTGCCGACCCGGTCGACCACCCAGCCGAACGCCGGCTGCGTCGTGCCGGCCAGGAACTGATACAGCCCGACGGCGAGCCCGATCTGAGCGGCGCTGAGGCCGAGCGGCGCCTTCAGGAAGGCCAGCAGCACCGGCCCCATGCTGTTGAAGATGTCGATGCCGAGGTGACCTACGGAGACCGCGGCGAAGATGCGTCGACTGTTCATGAGATATGGATGCCGACGCGACGTGACGTCACCGCCGCGAAGATCCGCCGGCCGTTCATGTGCGGCCCGTCACTCGACTCCGGCGGGCGCGTCTCCCCGCGGCGCGCTGACGCCGCCTCCCCGCCGCGGATCGGCGACACCGACGAGCGCCTCTTCCCTGACGCGGATCGCCGACACGTCGCCGCTCAAACCGCGCTCGTATAGCTCGTGGCCGCGCGCGGCCAGACCCTCGAGTGTCTCGGCGGAAATGCCGCCCTGCTCGTAGAAGATCTGGTCGGGCCACGCCTGATGATGCACCCGCGGGCTCTCGACCGCCTGCTGCAGGGTCATGTCGTGGTCGATCACGTTCGAGATCACGTGGTAGACGGTGGTGATGATCGTCGGGCCTCCCGGCGTGCCGACGACCATCATCAGGTCGCCCTCCGGGTCGAGGACGATGCTCGGGGTCATCGACGACAGCATCCGTTTGCCGGGCACGATCGCGTTGTTCTCGCCCTCGACCAGCCCGAACTGGTTCGGCTGACCGGGCGCAGCGGCGAAGTCGTCCATCTCGTTGTTGAGCAGGAAGCCGGCGCCGGCGACGACGACCGCGTTGCCGTAGCCGCTGTTGATCGTGGTGGTGATCGAGGCCGCATTGCCCCACCGATCGACCACGGAGTAGTGGGTCGTTTCGGTGCTCTCCTGCGGCGGCGCCACCTCGAGCGGCGGCAGGGGCTGCGCCAGTTCAGGATCGATCTGCGCCCGCAGCCCGTCGGCGTAGTCCTGGGACTCGAACTGCGCCCGGGGCACGTCGACGAAGTCCGGGTCGCCGAGCAACGTGTTGCGGTCACGGAACGCGAGCCGCATCGTCTCGGCCTCCAGGTGGATCAGCTCGGCACTGCCGAACGGAGGCAGGGAATCCCAGCCTTCCAGCACGTTCAGGATCAGGCCCAGGATCAGGCCGCCGGAGGAAACCGGCGGCATCGAGTAGATCGTGTGGCCGCGGTACTCGACCTCGACCGGCTGCCGCCACGCCGGCGCGTAGTCGGCGAGATCCTGGTGCGAAATGAAGCCGCCGCCCCGCTCCATCTCGGCCACGATCAGATCGGCGACCGGGCCGCGGTAGAAACCGTCCGGACCCTGCTCGGCGATCGCCGTCAGGGTGGCCGCCAGGTCGGGCTGCTCCAGGAGCGTCCCCGGCGCCGGCGCCTCGCCGCCCTTCAGGAACTGCCCGGCGCTGGCCGGGAACCGGTTGAGTCGCTCAGCCGCCGACGCGAGGCTCCGCGACCGGACCTCGTCGACCTCGTGGCCGCGAGCCAACTCGATCGCGGGGGCCACCAGGTCGGCCCAGGGCAGCGAACCGTACTCCTGGTGCATCTCCCACAGCCCGGCCACGGATCCGGGCACCCCGGCCGCAAGATGGCCGATCACCGCGCTCTCCGTGACCTGGCCCTGGTCGTCTAGGAACATGTCGCGGGTCGCCGCCCCCGGCGCCTTCTCGCGGTAGTCGAGCGCCCGGACCTCGCCGTCGTTCGACCGGTAGACCAGGAAGCCGCCGCCGCCGATGTTCCCCGCCGCCGGCAGCACTGCCGCCAGGGCGAACCCAACCGCCACCGCGGCGTCGACCGCGTTGCCGCCCTGCTCCAGGACACGGGCGCCGGCGTCGGACGCCAGACCATGGCCGCTCGAGACCATGCCGTCCTGCCCCTCCGCCGCCTTTGCCCGACCGTAGAGTTCCCACGACGGGGAGGAAGCGTCGTCTGAAGGCGCTCCCGAAGTCCCTCCGCAGGCGAGTCCCAGCAGGACCGCGGCAGCAACGAGGACGGCGATCGGCCCGCGAGCGAGCGGACGCGAGGCACTGGTCGCGAACCGGCTCATCGGGGTTCGCAGAGTATCAGAGCCCCGGATACGCTTTGGTGGTCCGCAACCAGACTGCTTCCCCTTAATCCCGGAGAAGACGCATGAAGACGAAGCTCCCCGAGCTCACGATCGGTATCGAGGAGGAGTACCAGATCATCGATCCGGAGAGCCGCGAACTGAAGCCCTTCATCCAGGAGTTCCTGGAACAGGGTCAGATCGTCCTCCAGGAGCAGATCAAGGCGGAGCAGCTCCAGTGCCAGGTCGAGGTCGGCACCGAAGTCTGCCGGACGATCGGCGAAGCGCGCCAGGAGCTGATCCGGCTGCGGCGAAAGGTCGCCGAGCTGGCGGCCAACAACGGCCTGTGCATCGCGGCCGCGAGCACCCATCCCTTCTCCTCCTGGCAGGAACAGGACGTCACCGAGGCCCAGCGCTACATCAAGATGCAGGAGAGCTTCGGCGATGTCGCGCGGCGCATGCTGATCTTCGGCATGCATGTCCACGTCGGCGTACCCGAGAAGGATCTGCGGATCGACGTGATGGACCAGTCGCTCTACTTCCTGCCCCACCTGCTCGCCCTGTCGACGAGTTCGCCCCTCTGGCAGGGGCGCAAGACCGGGCTCAAGTCCTACCGCTCGGTGATCTTCGAGAGCCTGCCCCGTTCCGGTCTGCCACCCTCGTTCCGGTCCTACGCGGAGTACGAGCGCCTCGTGAACGTCCTCGTTCAGACCGGGTGCATCGAGGAGCCGACCCAGATCTGGTGGGACGTCCGGCCGCACCCCAAGTTCCCGACCATCGAGTTCCGGGTCTGCGACGTCTGCACGAAGATCGAGGAGGCGCTGTGCCTGACCGCGTTGTTCGTGGCGATCGTCGGCAAGCTGATCCGCCTGCGCAGGAACAACCAGGCCTGGCGCCGGTACCCCCGGCACCTGCTCTACGAGAACAAGTGGCGGGCCATGCGCTACGGCATCGACGGCAAGATGATCGACTTCGGCAAGGCCGAGGAGGTGCCGCTGCGGTTCCTGACCCTGGAACTGCTCGAGTTCGTCGACGACGTGCTGGACGAACTCGGCATCCGCAAGGAAGCCGAGTACGTCCACACGATCCTCGCCGAGGGCACCAGCGCCGACCGCCAGTTGCGCCGCGCCGAAGAGGGCGACCTGAACGCGGTCGTCGACGGCCTGATCGAGGAGACCCGCGAGGGCTGCGACTGAGTCGGCGCGGCGCTAGCGCCGGCCCCGTTCTTCTCGACGCGCCTCCCGGGTCTTCGGATCGAAGGGCAAGATCAGGCTCAGGGGGAGAAGCAAGCCAGCACACGCCAACCATAGGTAGCGTTTGGGCCAGATCCAGATCCGGTTGCCGCCGGCGGGGCTCTCGTAGGTCGGTAACGGGACTGCCCCCTCCTGGTGCAGGCGCTGGGCCCTTTCCGGGGCGAAGGCGTAGCGCAGAGAGCCATCGGGCTTCACCAGTTCCAGCACGGCCGGGTAGTAGCGGCTCAGGATCGCCTGCTCGGCCGCTGCGGTCGACCAGTCTTCGGCATCGTAGCCTTCGTTGCGGGCCTGAACGTGCCACGCGGCCTCCGAGACGAAGTGATCCTCGATGTGCCAGGGCTGGAAGTCCATCGGCGGCAGTTTCGTGGCCCAGCGGTCACGGCGGTCCTCGTTCAGACGGTCCAGGCGCTCGGCGCTGTAGTGGCTGCGGAACTGGCCAAGTTCCGGGTCCTCGATCAGGTGGCCGAGGTTGGTCAGCTCCAGCAAGCCGGCTGACGCCAGGACGAGGGATGCCCACAACACACCGACACTCCGTAGCTCGGCGCGGCTGGGCGCCGCGGCGTCGAATCCGAACAGACCCACGCCGAACACGACGCCGCAGCCGGCGGCGGAAGCGTTGAGCAGGACGTCGTAGGCGTCGCCGACGCGCGGCCAGACCAGCCATTGCACGAACTCGTCCGCGACGCCTACAAGAGCGGCCAGGAGCGCGGCGAAGACCGCAGCGACGAGTGCCGGCCGGCCGGCGCGCAGCAGGGCGCGGTAGAGCAGCAACGCGACGAGCCCGTAGAGCACCAGGTGCATCCGCTCCAGCGCGGACTCTTCGGGACGCCCGCGCGCGAGGACGGTCGCCTGGGCCACGGCCCAAAGCGCCCCTAGCGCGAGCGCGGCGTAGTTCGTCCAGCGCAGTTGGCGGGCGGAACGAACGACCCAAAACCCGAACGCCGCCGCCGCGATCCAGAACAGGATCGTCGGCACGATGACCAGCAGCGACCGGTCGAGCTCCTCTCGAACCCACTGGGTGAGCCGACCCAGAAAGGGCGCCGAGCCGACGATCCAAAGAGCGATGAGGGCAGGTGCCGCGAACCGGCGCATCAGGAAGAAGACGCTAGCAGCCCACCTCCCTGAGCTCCGATAGGCTCACTGACACCGACCCCAGCAAATCGTCGGAGCCTCTCTCCGCTGGGCCAGGGACCATCGAGGAGGCCGAAAGGACCCCATGGCCGAGCCTGCATGGCGTGATGCCCGGCGCACCGAAGCGCCAGAGAAGCCTCGTCTCGTCGAGGCGAACAGTGGCGGCAACCTGAGGGAGGCGCTCGACGACTACCTTGAAATGAAGGACCTGGTGGCGACCCAGGACGGAGACCGTGCCGTCCACGATCAACCGGGGATGGTGAGTCGCTACTACGATGTCGTGACCAGGTTCTACGAGTACGGCTGGGGGCAGTCCTTTCACTTCTCCCCGCGTCGGTCCGGGGAGGGCCTACGAGCCGCGCAACGCCGTCACGAGACCGGCGTGGCCGAACTCCTGGACCTTGAGCCGGGCATGCAGGTCGCCGATCTCGGATCTGGCGTCGGCGGGCCCCTGATCACGATCGCGAAGGCCACCGGCGCCAGCATCACGGGCTTGAACCTCAATGCGTACCAGATCGAAAGAGGCCGGAGAGCGGTGCGCCGAGCGGGGCTTCAAGGAACCTGCAGTTTCCTGCTGGCGAACTTGCTGGACGTGCCTCTCGACGAGGGCTGCTTCGATGCGGCGTACTCGTTCGAAACGATCTGCCACGTGCCCGGCAAGGAGCTCTGTTTCAAGGAGATCTACCGGCTGCTCAGGCCGGGAGGCAAGCTCGCTCTGGTCGATTGGTGCCTCACCGAACGTTTCGACGAGGACGACCCCGTCCATCGCGACATCCGCGACCGGCTCGAACTCGCGAATGCGACGCCCAACCTGCTCACGACCTCTCAGCAGGTCGACGCTGTGAGAGCGGCCGGTTTCGAGGTTCTCTCAAGCCGGGATCAATCCCTCGAGAGCGACCCCGCCACTCCCTGGTACCGGTCGCTCCAAGGACGTGACGTCTCGCTCGCCTCGCTCGCGCGCATTCCCGCCGGCCGCCGGTTCACGTCCGCGGCAACCCGCCTGCTCGAACGGCTCCGCATCGCCCCCGCCGGCACCGGCGAGGCGGCCCGGCTCCTCAGTGTGGCAGCCGACGCCCTCGTCGAGGCCGGTGCGGCGGGCATCTTCACTCCTTCCTTTCTCATTCACGCCCGCAAGCCGGGCGGCGACGCCTCGACCTCTCCGTAGCGAGCTGCGAGGTCCATCATGGGCTCGAAAACCCTCCGTTCCAAGCGCCGGGCGCCGCCAACTTCCGACGATCTGCGTCTCGCCAGCTATCCCCCTCCCTACCCCGACGGCTGGTACCGACTGCTCAGCTCGAAGTCGCTTCGGCGCGGGCAGGTGTGCTACCTCGAGTGTCTCGGCCGCGCACTGGTCGTGTGGCGCAGCGAAGACGCGGACGACGTGCATGCGATGGGCGCCTTCTGCCCCCACCTCGGGGCGAACCTCAGGCAGGCCGTGTCCGCGAGGACCGCATCGAGTGCCCGTTTCACGCCTGGCAGTTCACGGGCGACGGGCGAGCGGCCTGTGTGCCGTACAGCGATAGCGTGCCTTCCCGCATCGCGGCCGAGAGTTTCCCCGTGCAGGAAGTGCATGGCAGATCTTCCTTTACCACCGGGGCGGCGGAGCCAGGCAACAGGCCGGCGACGAGGTGCCGTACGCGGTTCCCCGCATCCCGGAAGTCGATGAGGGAAGCTTCGCCTACCGCGGCCACTACGACGCCGGCCGCGTTCACATGCACATCATCGAGTTCGTCGAGAATGCCGCCGATTTTGCCCACTTCATCTACATCCATGAACGGATGAACGTTCCCTGGACCCAGATCCCGGTCCCCGGCGTCCAGATCGAACACACGCCGGGCATGGAATTCCCCGACGACCGGCCCTGGACGATGCATTTCCTCGACGAAGCCGTGCTCAAGCTCTTCGGCCGCCGTCTCGAACGGAGCCGGACAAGCGCTCGGGCCACGTTCACCGGCGCGGCCAGCATCGTGAACTTCAGGTTCTTCATTCCCGACACCGGTGAGATCGACCTGTGTCAGACGCACCTTCCGATCGGGCCTCTCGAGCAGCAGGTCGATTTCCATTGGTTCGCCGACCGCTCAGTTCCACGCCTTCTGGTCTGGTACGTCGTCGGTAGCTGGATCTCCCAGTGGCGGCACGACATCCAGATCTGGGAGAACAAGACCTATCTCCCCCACCCGACTCTCTGCCGCGACGACGGGCCCGTGGTTCGGATGCGGCGTTGGTACCGGCAGTTTCATCCGCACGCCCGATGACGGTAGTGTGCTCACGATGGTCGGTCTCCCCCTTCGCGGGCGCGCAGCCCTGGCGTCGGCAGGCGCTTTGCTGGCGAGCGTCGCCGGCCTGCCCGCGACGGCGCCGGCTGCCGAGCCCGAGACCCGCCCGGTGGTCCGCATCGAGCGTTGGATCGAGGGCGGCGCCCGCGTCGACTGGTCCCGCCAGGGTGAATGGCTGGCCTACGACAAAGCCGGAGACGACGGGCGCTACGACGTCTACGTGACCTCCACCGACCGGCTCGCGGAACGCTGCCTGACCTGCGAGATGTACGAGTTCCGCAAGGACAACGTGCTCAACCCCCTGTGGCACCCCTCGGGCGAGAGGCTGATCGTCCAGGTCCAGAGCCACCCCAAGCGTCTCAAGTTCGTCGCCGATCCGCTGCAGCTTCTGACCCCCGACCGGGCGCTGCACAGCGAGCTCTACGACATCGACCGCTTGGGCAAGTACTTCACGCTGCTGACCCGGTTCGGCGACAACGGCACGGCGGTGCTCGATCCGCACTTCTCCTTCGACGGCGAGCGTCTGCTCTGGAGCGAGCGGATCAAGGCGCGCAAGGGGCGCTACGGCGCCTGGCAACTGCGCAGCGGCCGCTTTCGAGTCAACCGCGTCGGCATCGCGAAACTGAAGAAGATCGCCTTCCACCCCGCGCCCGCCGACGCCTTGATCGTTCCCCAGGGCTACACCCCCGACGACCGGGGCGCCCTGGTGGCCGCGAACCTCGAACCCGGGCAGTCGCCCGACACCCTCGACCTCTACCGGCTCAGCTTCGACGGCGGCGAGCCCGAGCGCCTGACCCATTCCCGCGGCGGCGTCGAGGAGTACGTCCGCCTGTCGCCGACGGGCCGGCATCTCGCCTTCACCTCGAACGCCGAGATCCGCGGCACCGAGCCCGGCCAGTCGCTACCGCCGACCGCCCGCCGCGAACTGTGGCTGATGGACGCCGACGGCTCGAACAAGCGCCGGCTGACGTTCTTCAACGACCCGAGGTCCGACCACAGCCTGGGCCACACCTACGTCGGCGACCTGGCCTGGCGCCCGCGCGGCGACCAGATCGCCGTGCACGTGCTCTGGGGCGCCCGAGACGGCGGCGCCCCGCGCGAAGCCGTGTACCGTATCGATCTTGATCCGTCCTTCAGGCGCTAGCGCCGCACCGGGCAGTCCCGCCCTTCGAGGAAATCTGCATGAGAAAACGTACCCGTCCGTTCACGCTCATCCTGGCCCTGGCCGCGCTCTACGTCGCGCTGCCAGCGGCGGCCCAGGAGGAGCCCCACGTCTTCCGCGGCGCGCAGATCCTGCCGATCGTCGGGCCACCGATCGACTCCGGCGTCCTGGTGGTCCAGGGCGGCAAGATCACAGACGTCGGCGGCCCCGACACCCGCGCGCCCCGGCGGGCGGTCGAGCACGACCTCTCCGGCAAGGTGCTGATGCCAGGCCTCGTCGACACCCATTCCCACGTCGGCTCGGTTTCGGGGGGAGACCGGTCGTCGCCGCTCCACCCCGAGGTGCGGAACCTCGACTCGATCGACGTCGCCGCCGACAGCGTCTGGCGCGCCCGCGCCGGCGGCATCACGACGCTGAACATGATGTCCGGCTCCGGGCACCTGATGTCCGGCCAGACCGCCTACGTGAAGCTCCGCGACGGCGCCCGCACGATCGAGGACTGGCTGTACTGCGACGATCCGCTCACCGGCATCTGCGGCGGCATGAAGATGGCGAACGGCACGAACTCGATCGGCTCGCCGCCCTTCCCCGGCACGCGCTCGAAGTCGGCCGCCCTGGTCCGCAACCTCTACCACGAGGCCGTCGCCTACGTCGAGAAGATGGCGGAAGCCGAGACTGAGGACGGCGACGACGAGGACGACGACGAGGACGCGCCCGCGAAGCGCGACCTGCGCATGGAGGCGCTGGCCGAGGTGCTCGCGGGCGACCGGATCGTCCAGCACCACACCCACCGCCACAACGACATCGCCACCGTGCTCCGGCTCAAGGAGGAGTTCGGGTTCCGGGTCGTCGTCCAGCACGGCACGGAGTCCTGGAAGGTCGCCGAGGAGCTCGCGGCGGCCGGCGTACCTGTGTCGATCACCTGGATCGACTCTCCGGGCGGCAAGGAGGAGGTGATCGACTGGAACATGGAGATGGGGGCGATCCTCGAGCGCGCCGGCGTCGACGTCGCCTTCAACACGGACGACTCCGTGACCGACTCCCGGCTCCTGTTCCGGGCCGCCGCGATCGCCGTCCGCTACGGCATGTCGCGAGAGAAGGCGCTCGAGGCGCTGACCCTGGCGCCGGCGCGGATGCTGGGCCTCGAAGACCGGATCGGCTCGCTCGAAGCCGGCAAGGACGCCGACTTCGTCGTCCTCTCGGGTGACCCGCTCAGCGTCTACGCGAAGGTCGAGCAGACGTGGGTCGAGGGGACGATGATCTACGACCGCTCGAACCCGGACCACCGCAAGTACGCGGTCGGCGGCTACAAGGTCTACCGCACCACGGCCGAGGAAGAACACATGACCCAGCAGTTGCTGTCGGGAGAGACGGGAGAGACACGATGAAGCGGCTCGGAACGACTCTGCTACTCGTCGCCGTGGCGGCTCTGGCCGGCGGACCGGCAGCCGCCCAGGTGGCGGTGCGGGCGGAGACCCTGCACACGGTGTCGGGACCGCCGATCCGGAACGCCGTCGTCATCGCCGGCGCCGACGGCAAGATCGAATGGGTCGGCCCCGCGGCCGACGCGAACATTCCCGACGGCACCCGTGTCCTGGAAGCCGCCGTCGTCACCCCCGGTCTGGTCGACCCGCACTCGGTCGTCGGCCTCTCGGGGGCGCTGAACAGCAACGTCGGCCCGGTGCGCGACCAGGACCAGCTCGAGCGCTCGTCGCCCATCCAGCCCGATCTGCGGGCCATCGACGCCTACGACGCGAACGAAACCCTGGTCGAGTGGGTGCGCTCGTACGGCGTCACGACCCTGCACACCGGTCACGGACCCGGGGCCCTGATCAGCGGCCAGACGATGATCGCCAAGACCCGGGGCCGCAACGTGGAGCAGGCCACCCTGGTGCCGGCGCGGATGCTCGCCGCGACGCTCGGCAACGCCGTGTCCTCGAACTTCCAGTCGCCGGGGACGTCTTCCAAGGGCGTGGCCATGCTGCGCGGCGCCTTCATTGGCGCCCAGGCGTACCTGGAGCAGGTGCGCAAGGCCGAGGAAGCCGGCGACGAGGACGAATCCTCAGACGACAACGGCGACGAGGATTCCGAGGGTCACCACGACGGCGACGCCAAGCCCGCCCCGAAGCCGCCGCCCCGCGACCTCGCCAAGGAGGCCCTGGGCCAGGCGCTCGACGGCGAGCTGTCGCTGCTGATCACCGCCAACACCGTGCCCGAGATCGCGGCCGCCCTGCGCCTGCAGAGCGAGTTCGGCTTCGACCTCGTGCTCGACGGCGCCGCCGAGTCCTACCTGCTGCTGGACGAGATCCGCGAGGCCGGCGTGCCCGTCGTCCTCCACCCGACGATGAGCCGGGTGCGCAACGGCTCCTACGAGACCGCCGCCAAGCTCGCCGACGCCGGCATCCCGTTCGCGCTCCAGACCGGTTTCGAGGGCTACGTCCCGAAGACCCGCGTCCTGCTCTGGGAAGCCGCCATCGCCGCCGCCAACGGCCTGGGCATGGAGCGCGCGCTTGAAGCGATCACCCTGAGCCCCGCCCGCATCCTCGGCATCGACGACCGCGTCGGCTCGATCGAGGTCGGCAAGGACGCCGATCTCGCCCTCTTCGACGGCGACCCCTTCGAGTACACGAGCCACATCTGCGGCGTCATCATCGAGGCGGAGGTCATGTCGACGGAGTGCCGGTAGGAAGCCGCGCCGAACAAGAGTGTCGAGCCTTGATCAACTGCTGCCCGTTCTCCTCGGCCTCCTCTCCGTCTGCGCACTGATCGGCGCCATCGCTCGCTCGAGGTGGGTCTCAACCAAGCAGGGCGTCTCCTCCGGCCCGGACTCCGATCTCGACGCTGGGGATGAAGATCAAGACCTCATCGCAGTCGACTACGAGTGGATCGACGAGCCGCTCCGTGCCAGTGAGATCCTCGGGCTGGCGCCGGTAGGAAGGCGCCCGCCTCTGGCGAAGGTCCCGCCGTTCCTCGCGGTCTTCACCGCAAACCGGCAGTCGCATTCAGCGGACTTCAACGACCCGGTCGAGTTCGACCGGATGTTTCGCGACATCACGGGCGGCCGGATCGCTTCCGTGCTCCTGATGTTCGAGCACGACAAAGCCCAGGTAGAGCGGTTTCTGCTGACCCATGAGCTCGATCTGCCCGCCCTGATCGGTGCGTCTTCCGAACTCGAGAGCCCGCTCACGGACTTCCAGGGCAACCGCCACTTCGGGCAGATGGTCGTGGTGAACACCGCCAGTGGCCGGGCCGTCGTGCGAGTGCTGGTGGCAAACCGGGGGCTGGGCCCTGTTCCCGTTGCGTCGAAGAGAGCTCTGATCGAGAAGATCCTCAAGAGATGACCGAACCAGGCGGCCGCGGCGACTTCCTCCAGGAGAAGGCACGGATCGGCAGCGACTCCGAGCCCGGCTTCGTTCTCGGCCACCCGTCCGCGATCACAGTGGATCGTCGCGGCCACGTCTACGTCGCCGATATGGCGAGCATGACGGTCAAGGTGTTCAACGGGGCCGGCCGGCCGCTACGGCGGTTCGGCGCCCGCGGCCGGGATCCGGGCCAGTTCCTCACCATCGGCCCGATGTCCCTGGTCGGCCCCGACGAACTGGCGATCGTCGACAACACGAGGGGCGCACTGTCCTCGTGGTCGACCGCTGGAGACTTCCTCGGTGAGCTGACTCTTCCGGAGGGCGCCCAGCACGTCACTCAACTCAAACCATGGGGCCCCGACTCCCTGCTGCTGCTCTACAACAGCACCGCAGCGACCAATGCGCCCCAACCGGACCTGAACGCCCGTGGGCGCCTGTTCCACCAGGCGAGCCGGGCGTCGCTGGCACTCGAAGCCGAATTCGGATCGGCCGAACTCTCCTTGAACCAGCAGCCGACGCCGGGGCTCCACTTCCGGCCCTCGCCGAGCGCGGGATCGTTCACACCAGTCGGCAGTGTCCAGATCGCGTACGCGCCCGCCTACTACGAAGGCAGCATCTATCTGTTCGGACAGGAGAGCTGGAACAGTCCGTGGCGTTTCCGCGGAGTCCTGACCGGGCACCAACCCCCCGGACCCGCTCTTCAGCACCTGGGGACTACGAAGAGTGCGCCGAAGATGCTGGCCGTACCGCAGCCGGCAATCGAAGGAGGCGCCACGTCACCGCCGGGCCATCTTCCATCGAAAGCGGCAGTCACCGTCTATTCGAGGTCCGGCTTCACTCGCTACGAGGCGGTCCACAGGAGCCTGGGCCTGTTCTCGACCCGCGCCGGCGCCCTGGTCCAGTTCGTTCGGGTCCGGCTCGAGCAGGGGCACGACGCGATCCTGATGCAGACGTTCTCGCCCGACGGTGAGTTGCTCCACTGCAGGCAGAGTGAGCTACTGACCAGGGAGCTGCTCGAAGACGGCCTCGACCACGCAGTCCTGGCCATGGACGACCGGCGGCAGGTCTACGTCGTCAGCCGCACGCCGGACTGGCGGGTTCCAACGTTGCGGGTGTTCGAGGTGCGGCTCGGGGACGCCGAACCAATCTCGCCCGAGTAGCCCTACTCCGCCGGCTGCGGGAACTCCGGCAAAGCCCGTTCAAGCCACTTCCCCGCCTGCATCACGCGCTCGATCTGCCTCGTGTTGCGGATGTCGGCCAAGGGGTCGGCTGAGAGCAGGATCAGGTCCGCGGCTTTACCCTCGGCGATCGTTCCGAAGTCGGGGTCGTCCGTCAGGACGCCGGCGGCGTTGGCCCCTGCGGCGGCAAGCGCCTGCAGCGGGGTCAGGCCGCCGTCCTCGACCAGGGCTTCCAGTTCGTGGTGGGTGCCCCAGCCGTAGGCGATGTTGCCGGCGCCGCTGTCGGAACCGACGGTGATCGTCACGCCGGCGTCGTTCATCCGGCGCACGAACTTCGTCACGTAGTCGAATGCGACGCGGCGCTTGGCGGTGTTCTCGTTGGCGAGCATGCCGGCCCGGTGCTCCGGGTCGCGGAGGCGTTCCAGCAGCGGCGGCTGGAGACCGGCCACGAGTTCCGGATCGTCCAGCAGTTCCGGGTGCTCGGCGACGTACCAGGTGGTCTTCGCCTGGCCGAGCGCCGGCGCGAAGGAGAGTTCGTTCTCCTGGGCCATCCGTACGAACCCGTCGTCGACCTCCTGGTCGCGCACGCCGTGGACGAAGGACTGGACGCCGGCGTCGACCAGTTGCCAGATGTCGTCTTCGAAGAAGACGTGCGCGGAGACCGGGATGCCGTGCTTTGTCGCCTCGTCCACGATCGCGGTGCGGATCTCGGCCTCGATCTTCGGCCGCGTGTCGAGGAAGGTGTCGACCCACATCTTGACCAGGTCGACTTCCTGTGCGGCAAGCTCCCGCACCATCTCGCGCGCCTCTTCTTCGGTCGCCGGGCCGCGGGCGTTCGGCGGAAAACCCTCGGGGTGGGTGAAGCCGAGCCCGGCGGTGAAGATGCGGGGCGCCTGTACGTTGCCGGCGCGCGCCTCGGCAATCATCCCGGGAGTGCCTCCCTGGTCGGAACCGAGGCTGCGGGCGGTCAGGACGCCGGAGTGGAGTTGCAGCCGCCACGCCCACTCCTCCAGGCCGTCGCGGTAGTGGTTGTGGAGGTCGATGAGACCGGGGATCAGGAACTTGCCCGTGGCGTCGATCACTTCGCCGCCTTCGGGCACCGGGACGTCCGCCCTGGCGCCGGCGCGCTCGATCCGGCCGCCGCGGATGATGACGACCGCGTCTTGGATCGGCTGGGCGCCGGCGCCGTCGATCAAGGTGGCGCCGGCGATCGTGATCGTGCCGGCGCCGTCGATGGCGGGCTGGTCGGCGGTGCAGGCGATGAGGCCGAGGACGGCGGCCGGAATCCACCCCCTCATTCGAAGAGCACCTCGGCGATGGCGATGCCGCTCTCGCCTGCTACTGCGTAGAGCAGGTAGACGCGGCCGTCTTCCTCGAAGATCGCCGGGTCGCGCAACTGGTTGACCTGACCGTAGGCGGTGCTGCGAACCGACGGTTCGAGCGGCGCGTTGGCGCCTTCCCAATCGCGCTCCGGGCGCAGCACCTCGACCGGGTCGGTCTCGCTCCAGCTCATCCAGTCGCCGCCGAGGTCAATGCTGCTCAGCAGGATGCGCTCGGGCACTTCGGCGACCTGGGTCCAGAACACCCACAGCGTGTCGCCGCGCAGGAGCAGCGCCGAGTGGCGCATGGCCGGGTTGAAGAGCAGCGGTCCTTCCTCGAAGTCGGTGAAACCGTCGGCCGATCGGTAGAGCTGGCCGGGCATGGCCAGGGAGTAGGTCATGCCGCCGTGGCGGAAGATGCGCATGTAGGTCCGGCCAAGCTCTTGGACCTGCGCCTCGAAGTCGATGCCGTCGGTCGAGGTGGCGACCCGGGAGACCTGGGCGCCGACTCCCTCCAGGCCGTGGAAATACATGACGATCCGCCGGCCCTCGTCGTCGACGTGAACGTCGGGCGACGCGATGTGCGGGGTCGTGATCTCCTTCTGGATGTCGTGCGAGAGCTTGGCGCCCCGGCGCGCCTCCCACTCCGCCACGATCTCGGGCGTCACCTCCGGCGGCTCGACGAGGAAGTGGGAGTGCTCGATCTGCAGGCTGCCGGGCGCATGAACCGACCACGGTCCGAGCAGGTCGTCGGCGTACGCGAGCCGGATGTAGCGGCCCTTGTGGTCGGCGAAGTAGAGGTAGTAGCGGCCGAGCGGCTCGGAAATCCAGTCCGGCACGCGGATCAGCGACGGGCCCTGGATGTTCTCGCCGATGCTGTCGTGGATCTCGGGTCCGATGATCGGACGGTCGAGGAGCCGCTCGACGCGGACGGGCGGTGCGCCGTCGGCCGCGGGTTCGGCGTCGGGCGCCGGTTCGGCCTCGGGAGTCGTGCAGGCCAGGGCGGTGAGAGATGCGGTGAGGGAGAGGACCATCAGGGGTGACCAGGCTCTCATCGGCCGGTCCGCGAGCTTGTGTTTGTCATCACCCTCTATGCTAGCGGTCGTGTCCCACCAACTTCGTTGGAGCCTCGCGTCGCTCCAGGCCCTTCTTCTCTGCGCTGGCGTCCACGCCCAGCAAGGCGCCAGCAGCGGCGAGTGGCGTCACCACGGCGGCGACCACGGCTTCACCCGCTACACGGCGCTCGACCAGATCGACGCCTCGAACTTCGGCCGGCTCGAACCGGCGTGGCGGTGGTCGTCCGCCGACTCCCGCGTCGAGCAGAACTCGCCCTACGACCGGCAGGTGTTCCGGTCCTCCCCGCTCATCATCGATGGTCGCCTCTACATCCCCACCGAGCTGAGCCAGGTCGCGGCGCTCGACGCCGGCACCGGCGAGGAACTCTGGGTCTACGATCCTAAGAGCTACGAGCGCGGCAAGCCAGCCCAGAACAACTACTACACCCGCGGCCTCGAGTACTGGACCGACGGCGAGCAGGAACGCCTGTTCCTCGCCACGATCGGCAAGCAGCTCGTGTCGCTCGACCCGGCCACCGGGCAACCCGACCGCGCCTTCGGCGAGGACGGCGTGGTCGAGCTTTCCCGGAACCTGGGGCGCGAGAACATCGCGCTGCGGAACATCAGCCACGGCCAGCCCGTGATCGTGGTCGGCGACACCATCGTCGTCGGCTCCCGCATCTTCGACTTCCCGCTCCAGAACAACAACCCGCCGGGGCATGTGCGCGGCTACGATGTCCGCACGGGGGAGTTCAAGTGGCGGTTCCACACCATCCCCCAGGAGGGCGAGGAGTACGTCGACACCTGGGAGAACGACTCCCGGAAGACGGTCGGCAACGCGAACGTGTGGGCGCCGATGACCGCCGACCAGGAACTCGGCTATGTCTACCTGGCCACCAGCACGCCCACCAGCGACTACTACGGAGGGCTGCGGCACGGCGACAACGTCTACTCCGAAAGTCTCATCTGCGTCGACGCCGCGACCGGCGAACGGGTCTGGCACTTCCAGACCGTCCATCACGGCGTCTGGGACTACGACATCGCGTCCGCCCCGAACCTGATCGACATCGTCGTCGGCGGCCGGCTGATCAAGGCCGTTGCCCAGGTCTCGAAGACCGCCTTCACCTACGTCTTCGACCGCGCCACCGGCGAACAGGTGTGGCCGATCGAGGAACGCCCGGTCGAATGGCGCACCTCCGTGCCGGGCGAGAAGCTGTCGAAGACGCAGCCGTTCCCCACCAGGCCGCCGGCCTTCGACCGCCAGGGGGTGACCGAGGACGACCTGATCGACTTCACGCCGGAGCTCCGGGCCGAAGCGCTCGAGATCGCGGAGAAGTTCATTCTCGGGCCGATGTTCATGCCCCTGATCGAGCGCGGCGCCGGCGGCAAGGAGGCGATCCTGGCGGTCCCCGGCGCGGGCGGCGGCGCCAATCACCCGGGGGCCGCGGCCGATCCCGATACCGGGATGCTCTTCGTGCAATCGATAACCCGGCCCTCGGGCATGGCTCTGATCAAGCCGGACGAGGCGAGGAGCTTCTGGCCCTACGTCCTGGACCGCGTCTCGACCGCCGGCCCGCGGGGCCTGCCGCTGCTCAAGCCGCCTTACAAGCGAATCACCGGCATCGACCTGAACCGCGGCGACATCGCCTGGCAGACGCCGCTCGGCGACGGACCGCGCAACCACCCCGCGATCCGGCACCTCGACCTGGGGCCGCTCGGCGGGCTGTCGTCGAGTGCGGTGACCGAGGGCGGCCTGCTGGTCACGAAGACCCTCCTGGTCACCCATGCCGCCCGCTTCGAGACCTACAACGACCGCTCGACGGTGCTGGGCAGCTCGCTCCAGGCATACGACAAGTCCACCGGCAAGCTGCTGGCCGAGGTGCTCACCGAACGCGCCCTGCACGGCGCGCCGGTCAGCTACATGGTCGAGGGACTGCAATACATCGTCGTCACCGGCGGCGGCATCACCGAACCGGCGGAGCTGATCGCCTTCGCGCTGCCGGAGAGCGAGACGCCTTAGCCTTGCCAGACCCGCGCTTCACGCCGGATGCGGGCAAGATGCCCGCGTTCCATCCGCGCGCCCGATGACGGGCGCGCGGAGTGGTTCACGGGTGGCGCGGATCGCGCCACCCGGGTTCCCAGGTCGAAGCCAAGGATCCTTCGGTGGCGTAGCCTTCTGCCCCTACGAGCTACAGGAGAACAGCCCATGCGAACCCGTCTCTTCCTTCTCGCCGCCGTCATCTTCAGCCTTCCCCTTGCGGCCGCGGCCCAGGACGACATCCCGCGCACCCCAAGCGGCAGGCCGGACCTCTCGGGCACCTACGACATCGCCACCCGTACGCCCCTCGTGCGCGATCCGAAGTACGGCACCGACCCCTGGATGAGCGCCGAGGACGCCCACCGGATCGCCGCCTCCACCGAGGCGGCCAAGGTCGAGGCCGACATCCCCAGCGACCCGGACCGCAAGGCCCCGCCGGTCGGCGGCGACGGGCACCGCAGCAACATCGGCGGTCACAACCCGTTCTGGTTCGACTTCGGCAACACCGTCTTCACAGTCGACGGGAGCTACCGCAACTCGATCCTCACCGACCCGCCTGACGGCCGGCTGCCCGCCAAGACGGAGGTGGGGCAGGCACTGACAGCACTTGGCCTCGGCGCGTTCAACCGCAACCCCGGCGGCGCCTGGTGGCTCGAGACCGGCGAGACCCTCTTCGACGACCCGGAAAACCAGACCCTGGGCACCCGCTGCCTCTACGCCGGCGGCGCCACGGTGCCGGCCCGGCCATCGGCCTACAACAACCTGAAGACGATCACGCAGACCGAGACCCATGTGGCGGTCCACGTGGAGTGGATGCACTGGACGCGGATCGTCCGACTCGACGCCGAGCACGGGCCGCCCGAGGTCCGTTCCTTCGGCGGCGACTCGATCGGCTGGTGGGACGGCGACACCCTGGTCGTCGAAACGACGAACTTCCTGCGCGCGCCGAACGTCCCGCACGAGGGCCTCCGGGTCGTCGAGCGCTTCTCTCGCCTCGACGCGGACACGCTGTTCTACGAGTTCACGGTCGAAGATTCCGACTACACGGCGCCCTACACCGGCTCGCTGCCTTGGCCCCGGACCGACCAGCGGCTCTACGAGTACGCCTGCCACGAGGGGAACTACGCGATGGGCAACATGCTCCGCGGCGCCCGGCTGCTGGAGAAGGAGTGGCGCGAGGAGCACCGCGAGCCCCGAGTGATCATCGACTGACAGAGCTTCCGAGGCGGCCACGCGACGCGGTTTGCCGGGGGGAGTCGGGAGCATAGGCCGCGTAGTTGTCGGATGCCTTTTCGATGACGATGGTGTACTTCATGGGTCTCACAGACCGAGTTCTGAATGGGATCCGAGGCGCACCAGTCGGAGCGTCTCGGGATCCGGCTTCTGGTAGATCAGCACCAGGTCCGGCTCAACGTGGCAGTCTCTATGGTCGTTCCACTTACCGCCTAACGCGTGGTCGTGGTGCCGAGGTTCGAGTGACCGATCGCCGGCCAAGGCCTTCAGGACCGGCACCAGAGCGGCATCGAGTGACGTCCGATGCCGGCCGCGAGATTCACGCTTGTAGTCGCGCTTGAACTGAGTGGTCCGCTCAATCCTGCGCATGCAGATCGTCGAGGAGATCTTCGACGCTGGCGAACCGGGGAAGTCCGCCTCGACGGGCTTCCTTCATCGCTTCGATGGTGACGGCGTTGGGCACCAGCGGCGCGAACGGCAGCGCCTTCTCGTGGGCGACCTTGGTCAACAGCAGGCGTACTGCGTCGGAGACGGTCAGACCCATGGCGGCCAAGACGGCGGCCGCTTCCTCCTTCACGGCTGGGTTGATGCGAGCTTGCACGAGGTGATTTGCAGCCATGGAACTTCCTCCTTGGTGAATGACACTATCAGTCACTGGCCGCCGGCGTTGAGACGCTCAAGGCGTCCCGCGGCTGATACCCTCCCCTTTCTCAACCCACAGACCGTCGCTTCGCGCCGGATGCGGGCAAGATGCCCGCGTTCCCAGGAGCGCCTGTTCTTGCCGCGCAAGCTAGTCGCTCCGGAACCTCCCCTGGCCAACCAAGCACTCGATCCGTACACCGTCCGGCATGGCGAGAGCGTGGCGCCGCCGGCGACGTTCCGGGGCCGGCTGAAGTATCTCGGGCCGAGCCTGATCGTCACCGGCGCGGTGATCGGCTCGGGCGAGCTGGTCCTCACGACCAGCCTGGGCGCGGCCGCCGGCTTCACCCTGCTGTGGTGGATGCTCCTGTCCTGCTGGTGCAAGTCCCTGGTGCAGGCGGAGCTGGCCCGCTACACGATCGAGTCGGGAGACACCTACCTGCGTGCGATCAACCGGGTGCCCGGGCGCATCTGGAGGATCTCCTGGCCGATCTGGCTCGGCTTGCTCGCCTACGTCCCGGGGACGATGGGCCTCGGCGGCATCATTGGCGGCGCCGGCCAGGCGATGTCCTTCCTCGCCTCGCTGGCGAACATCGAGATCGGCGGGGTCCTCTGCACGTTCCTCATCGCCGTCGCCGGCTCGATCATCCTCGGCACCGGGTCCTACAAATGGCTGGAGCGGATCATGCTCCCGCTGGTCATCGCGTTCACGTTCTGCACCCTGGTCTGCCTCGTCGCGATGCAGTTCACGGAGTTCCGCACCACGCCCGGCGAGATCCTGGGCGGCATGAAGCCGGACATGTCCCTGTTCGTCGTGTTCGCGGCCCTGGCCCTCTCCGCCTACGGGTACACCGGCACCACCTCCGGCGACATCTCGTCCTACACCTACTGGTGCGTCGAGAAGGGCTACCCGAGCCTGCTCGGCGCCGACCGCAGCGACCCGAACTGGGAGCCGCACGCCCGGGGCTGGATGCGGGTGCTCCACACCGATGTCTGGCTGGCGCTCATCATCGTCACCTGCGCCACGATCCCCTACTACGTCCTCGGCGCCGGGGTACTGAACAAGATGGGGCTGACCCCCGAGGGCAACGACGAGACGATCGGCGCGCTCTCCAACATCTTCACCCAGACCCTCGGCCTGTGGGCGGTGTGGATCTTCGCCATCGGCGCCTTCTGCATCCTGTTCTCGACCGTGCTCTCCGGCGCCGGCGGCGGCGGCCGCACGATCCCGGACTACCTGATGGAGATGGGCCTGATCGAGCGCTCCAACCTGGCGCTGCGCAAGAAGATCATCCGCGGTTACCTGGTCTTCCTGCCGCTCGCCGCCTTCGGGATCTACTACTTCGTCACCGACTTCGTCGTCCTGATCATGGTCGGCGGCCTGACCTCGGCGATCCTTCTGCCGGTCCAGTGCGGCGCCACCCTGTGGCTCCAGCGGAAGCGGATGGACCCGCGGATCCGGCCGCGACGGCTGACCCAGATCGGGCTGTGGCTCGTCTTCGTGTTCGAGATCGCGATGGCGCTGCTGGTCGTGCGCTACGTCGTGCTGAGAAGCCAGTTCGACTGGCTGTTCAGCTACCTGTTTGGCTGAGGAGAACATCGATGGCTGACAATCGCGCTTCGGTGGCCGAGGAGCGCATCGAAAGGACTAGAGCATGACCACGAGAAGGTCAGGCTTCCTCAAGGAGGCAATCGACGGCGGTGACGTCGCCTCCGCGATTCGAGAGTACGAAGACCGCTACGGCGGCACGGGACCCGAAGTGCAGGATCGGCGAAAGCGCGAGTACAAGAACTTCGCGAAGCTCTACTTCGACCTCGTAACGGACTTCTACGAGTTCGGGTGGAACACCTCCTTTCATTTCGCGCCGCGCAAGAGGAACGAGAGCTTCGCGGCCTCGCTCGCCCACCACGAGCACTACCTGGCCCGTAAGCTCGGCCTCAGCGAGGGGATGGTGGCGTTGGATCTCGGCTGCGGCATTGGGGGACCGCTGCGCGAGATGGTCCGGTTCTCGGGCGCCCGAATCGTAGGCGTCAGCATCAGCAGATACCAGATTGAGCGCGCCCGCAGTCAGACCGAAGAAGCCGGACTGGGTCACCTGGCTGAGTACCTCGAGTGCGACTTCATGAAGATGGACTTCCCCGAAGAGTCGTTCGACGCCGTCTTTTCCATCGAAACGACCTGCTGCGCGCCGCACAAGGTCGGCATCTTCAGTGAGGCCTTCCGCCTTCTCAAGCCCGGGGGCCGCTTTGGAGCGTACGAATACTGCCTGACGGATCGCTTCGATCCGGAGGATCCCGAACATCTGCGCCTCAGCGCCGATCTCGAAGTGGGCGGCAGCCTGCCGGAAATCGCCAGTACACACGAGGTAGACCGCGCGATCACGGAATCTGGATTTGAGTTGCTGGATTCGAGAGACCTGGCCGAAGACGATCGGTTCGGTGTTCCGTGGTACGAGCCGCTTGCGAAGTCGAGTCTGTCACCCGGTAACTTCCGCAGTTCCCCCATCGGGCGTCTCGTGACTCACAGCCTGGTCGGGGCACTGGAGAAACTCGGAGTCGTTCCGAGGGGCACGCAGCGAGTCTCCAGGCTCCTGAACGTGGCGGCAGCAGCGTTCGCCAGATCCGGCCAACTCGGCATCTTCACGCCCATGTACTTCGTGCTGGGAAGAAAACCCGGCTAGTCGCCTGCGCCCGGAGGTCCTTAGCAACCCTCCAGGGTGCGCCACGGCGCCAAGACCCTCCTCGGCTGTAGCATGCGGGTGCCTATGCCCCGGCTCCTCACGCTCGCTGTCTGTCTTGTCACGGCCTCCGCCGCCCTCGCCCAGCGCCCCGACCTGATGGAACGGATGAGGGCGCGGAGCCGGCAGTTGGACGCCCGCCTCGCCGACGACCCGTACGTCGGCATCCACGGCAGTTCGGGCATCGAGCGCGGCCTGTTCAAGATCGAGTCGACCGGCGTGTCGACGGAACCGGTCCGCGAGGCCGCCGAGAACTTCCTCGCGGCACTGTCGGCCGAACAGCGCGCCAAGACGACGTTCGAGGTCGACGACGACGAGTGGCGCAAGTGGATGAACCAGCACTTCTACGTCCGCCAGGGCGTCGGCTTCGACGAGATGGACGCCACCCAGCGCGAGGCGGCCTTCGGCCTCATGCGCGCCTCGCTCAGCGCCGACGGACTCAAGCTGAGCCGCGACATCATGAATCTCAACCGCACCCTCGGCGAACTGAACGACGACAACTTCGCCGAGTACAACGAGTGGCTCTACTGGATCACCGTGATGGGCGAGCCCTCGGCCGACCAGCCCTGGGGCTGGCAGGTCGACGGCCATCACCTGATCGTCAACTACTTCGTGCTCGGCGATCAGGTCGTCATGACGCCGCTGTTCATCGGCTCGGAACCGGTCATCGCCGAGTCCGGGAAGTTCAAGGGCACGGCGATCATGCAGCGGGAGCAGGACCGGGGCCTCGCGCTGATCCGCTCGCTCACCGAAGAGCAGCGCGCGAAGGCGATCGTCGAAACGTCGAAGGACGGCAACGACAACCTCGGCGAGGCGTTCAACGACAACATCGTCCTCGACTACGCCGGCATCCCGGCCTCGGAGCTGTCAACTGAAGCCAGGGAGCAACTGCTCGAGCTGATCGGCATCTACGTCCACAACATGCGAGACGAGCACGCCCGGGTCCGCATGGACGAAGTCGAGGCGCACCTCGACCAGACCCACTTCGCCTGGATCGGCGGCACCGGCGACGACTCGGTCTTCTACTACCGCATCCACAGCCCGGTCATCCTGATCGAGTTCGACCACCAGCGCCCCGTCGGCATCCGCCACCTGGTCGCCGGCCGCAGCCCGATCCGCCAGCACATCCACGCCGTCGTCCGCACGCCGAACGGCAACGACTACGGCAAGGACCTGCTCCGGCAACACTACGAACGGGACCACTGAAGGGCCACTGGGCGTGCCGGCCTTCTGGCCGGCTGCCGCCGGAGGCGGCCAGACAAACGCGCCGGCCGTGAGGCCGGCTCCACACGCGGGCGCGAAAGACGGCCAGGGCTTGCGGTTCGCGCTCGCCGCTTCGCGGCCTCGCGCCTGATGCCGGCCAGAAGGCCGGCGCACCCAGTCTGTTACTCCACCGTCACCCAGATCGGGGACGACCAGGCCATGTTGCCGTCGTTCTGGATCACCCGCACGTAGTAGAGGTGCTCGCCCGGTTCGACGTCGGCGTCGGCGAACTCGAGGCTGACGTCGGCGTCGAGGTTCTGGCGGTTGTACAGGAAGGTCTGGTCGCGGATGATGTCGATCTGGCGGATGGGCGTCGTGCCGATGACGCGGACGCTGAGGCGGAAGTCGCTGTCTGTGGTCAGGATGTCGCCCTGCAGATACTCGCGGTCGGCCGTCCGCAGACGGTAGTCGAGGACGATGTTGTCGGTCGCGCCGTAGCTGTGCCGCTTCCTCATCGCGTCGAGCATGCCCTCCCGGGTGAACTCTTCGGCGATCGTGGCGGCGTAGGAGATGTGGGTCGACAGGTGGTCCGACGCGGCCTGGACGCCGAGCTTGTAGCCCTTGGCCCAGGCGTTCCAGACGTAGCCCGCGGGCTGGAAGCCGCCCGGCGCTGAACGCAGGTTGCCGGTGCGGGCGGCGCGCGGCGCGCCTTCGTACTCGTTGGACACCCGGTCGCCCTGGTAGATCTCGACCAGGGGCTCGACCTCCGGGTCGTTGTCGCGCCAGTCGGTGCCCATGTTCGAGGCGGAGGTGTGGGAGATGGCGATGCCGTCCTGCTCCTTCAGGTACTCGTAGAGCCGCGCCGCTCCCTCCTCGTGGTTCCGCTCCCCGTCAGTGACCGACAACGTCGGCTTGCCGCGCTCCGAGAACAGGATGTTCCGGTGCCCGTCCGGGTAGGAGATGCTGCGCTCGTAGCCGTAGAAGGGCTGGAACCGGCCGGAAACCGAGAACACGTCGACCGTTTGCTGCAGCAGCCAGTTGATGTAGTCGTTGTCGGGGCCGCCCATGAAGTTGTGCTCGCTGGCAAGCAGGAAGTCGAGCCCGCCGGCGTCCATCGCGTAGCGGTAGGTCTGGATCAGCGAGCCGTCGTTGTTGCCGTCCATCGAGATTTCGGTGTGGCGGTGGGTGTCGCCGCGATAGATGCGGTACGTCTTGCCCTCGGACTCGATCTCGTAGCCCCGGATGGTCGCAAGGTCCTGCGCCTCGTTCTCGTGGATCTCGAAAGCCGGGACGTCGTCGACGACACGGGCCACCAGCCGCGGCGGCACGACCTTCGTCTCGAGCCGCGGCAGCCTGGCGGCATAGACGTCGGCGTGCTCGTACAGGAAGCCCTCGTAGTCCCGGTTGTCCATCGGCCAGCTCGCCCAGACGTTGCCCTCGCCGTCGGCGGCCAGGCCCCAGCGCGCGTCCTGACGGAAACGCGTCATCGGGATGTGCTGCGGCCACAGCCAGCGGTCGCCCTGGAGCGTCGTGCTCCAGATCTCCCAGGCGGCGCGGTGGGCCGGCGACTCGCTCGGAACGTCGGCGGTGCGCAGGGTGCGGTGCCGGAAGTAGAGCCAGATGCGCCCGTCGGCGTCCGGGAACAGCACCGGAAAGTCGTTGTAGTCCTGGAGTTCCTCGGGCATGGCCGCGTTCACGTCGGCGGCCGGCGACCGCCACTCCCAGCCGTCGTGGACGGCGACGCCGATGGCGCGCCACTGGTACAGGCGGGTTCCCTCGCGGTTGAGCACCCACCCCGTGTCCTTGCCCCAGTTCACGCCGCTCTCGTTCCACGCGGCCCAGACGCGGTCCTGCGGGTCGACAGCGATGCTCAGGTGCGCCTCGTACTTCGCGGTCGCCGCGACCGCCATCTCCTCGCCCCACTCGCCGTCCGCCCAGCGACGGACCAGTACGTCGTAGTTGCCGGCGCCGTAGCTGTCCCAGCCGACGTAGACGCCGCCCTTCGAGTCGGCCACGATCACCGGCTCCCAGTCGTTCGCCGGCGAGGAGGAGACCTGTTCCGCCTCCGACCAGCCCGCGCCGTCGTAACGGCGCGCGAAGATGTCCGCGGCGCCGTCTCGGAAGCCCTGCCAGACCAGCCAGAGGTTGCCCTCGGCATCCGTGGCGAGGTTGTGGAAAACGTCCGGCTGCGGCGCCTCGGTCAGCCGCTCCGCCGCCGACCAGGCGTCGCCGTCGAGGACGCGGGCGTAGAGATCCCAGTTGCCGTCGACCTGCGCCGCGTAGACGACCCACGGACGGCCCTTGCCGTCGCGGCCCATCTTGACCATGTAGTGGTCTCCGGGCTGCTCGGACAGCGACTGGAGGGGTCCCCAACTCTGCCCGTCGAAGCGGCGCGCCAGCACCTCGTTGGCGCCGTCCCGGTAGCCGATCCAGGCGGCCCAGACCTCCGCGTCGTCGCTGCCGAGGATCACAGCAAAGTCGTCTTCGTACTCGTCCGACGTCAGGCGTTCGGCCGGCGGCACCCGCTCGACGGTCACGTCGCCGCCGAGGAGCCGCAGACGGCGGCCGAAGGCCACGTCGGCGAGCCGGAAGTCGAACTCCCCGTTCGCGGTCGCGAACATAAGCCGCGAACCGCCGTTGCCCCGCACGTCGACGACCAGGCCGGGCGAGCGGATGTACTCGACCGTGCCAACGGTCTGGGTCTCGTGATACCCGCGGAAACCGAAGTTCGGCCCCTGGTAGCTGGCGAGCTTCCAGGTGTTGCCCGCGACTTCATGGTCGAGGCGCGGCCGCCAGTCGCGCACGCCGAGCAACTCGCCGCCCGACACCTCGAGCGAACCGTCCCAGTCGCGGGCGGCGGTGTCGTTGACGCCGAGGCGGACGAGCAGGGAGATGACGTCGTCGCCGCCGAGCGAGACCGGTTCCTGCGCCGGGGCGGGGGTCGGCGCAAAGGCGAACGACAGAATGGCTGCCGCTACGGCAGCCGAGGCGAAGGCGACCTTGCTGTGAGGCATTGAGGCCTAGCATAGCCCGCGCCACCCCAGGGGCTGGGCAATACTCTACGGCTCCAGCTTGGACAGAAAGGGGTTCCCGATGCCGAACCGGTACCGACACGCGCTGGCCGCCGCGGCGGTCGCGGCCCAGTTCCTGAGCCTCACCGCCGCCCAAGCCCAATCCGTCGACGCCTTCGTCCCGGTCACGGACGAGATGCTCGAGAACCCGGCGCCCGAGGACTGGCTCATGTGGCGCCGGACCGCCAAGAGCTGGGGCTACAGTCCCTGGCGCTTAACGGCGACACCGGCGAGATCGTCTGACACTACCAGCACATGAACGACCACTGGGACCTCGACCATCCTTTCGAGCGCCTCGTGGTCGACACCGCAGTGGCGCCCGACCCCGACGAGGTGCCGTGGATCAATCCGAACCTCGAACCGGGCGAGGTCCGCAAGGTGATCACCGGCATTCCCGGCAAGACCGCCCTGGTCTACTCCATCGACCGGGAGACGGGCGAGTTCCTCTGGGCACGGCCGACCGTGTACCAGAACGTGATCCAGAACATCGACGGCGAGACCGGCAAGGCGACCGAGAACCCGGAAGTCGTCTTCCACGCTCTGGAAGAGGAGCGCCTGATCTGCCCCAACATGCACGGCGGCAAGGACTGGGAAGCCGGCGCCTACAGCCAGGAGACCGGCGAGGTGTTGTGGGAAGTGAACCTCGGCTCGCCGGTGACCGGCTACCCGATCACCTACGCCACAGGCGGCACCCAGTACGTGGCGGTCAGCACCGGCGTCTCGGCGACCACGTCGAGTTTCCTGCGCCTGACCCCGGAACTGAAGCCGAGCTTCGCGAACAACCTGTTCGTCTTCGCGCTGGAGTACGCTGGACCGTAGGAGACTGCGCGGCAGAAACTGGGTGCGCGGGCCTTCTGGCCCGCATCCGGTGCGAAGCGCCGGTCTCTGGGAGTTCTGCCGCGCTAGCCCGCCATCTCACCGATACACCTCCCGGCGATGCCCAATGCGAACGACCAGAATAGTCAGCTCTTCGTGGAACGCTTCGTAGATGATGCGATACCGCCCCACCCGAGGCCGACGCAACCCCCCGAACTCCCCCTTCAGCGCGGCGTCTGCGGACGGTTCCTGAGCGAGCCGGTCGATCGCCGCAGCCAGCCGCGTTCGCTCGCGGGCGTCGATTCTCCTCAGAGCTTTGACGGCGCTACTCTTGATCTTGATCGAGTAGCTCACCCTTGACGTCTTCCCAGTCGAGGACCGGGTCGGCGGGATCGTTGAGGCGGTCCAGCGCTAGACGCAGATCCTCAAAGTCATCGAGGTAGTACTCGAGTGCCTGCCTGACCAACTGCGCCCTCGATCGATTCAACTGGCTCGCGGCGCGATCGGCTTTCTCGACCAGGTCGTCGGGGAGTCTTGCGGTCACTTGAACCATCGTCACGCTCTCTGACTCCACATGATGTCTTTGACTTCGGATGAAGTCAAACCGCTTCCGTCTGGCGACACCCAGGAAGGCCCGACCCGGTTCCCGGCCGTCGGCTCGCCCGTGCGGACGTTGACCGCGCCCCCGATGGCGGTCCGCCCGTAGAGCGCCGAGTTCGGCCCCCGCACCACTTCGATGCTGCCGGCATCGTCGATGGGCAGGTTGGCATCCGCCCTGGGAACGCGGGCGTCTCGCCCGCATCCGCCGAAGGCAGCGTCTGCGGGAATGTTCAACGCGGCATCCGCTCGACCGCAATACCCTCCAGCAGTGCTACGTCCGCGGCCAAGTCCCGATCGCCGGTCGGGTACCTGTTCGTGTTGAGCAGGAAGGCGACGATGTCGATGTACTCCTGAGCGCCGAGCGTCCCGGGTTCCTCCGGCGGCATGGTCGACTGGATGCTCGTGTAGATGTCGGCCACCTTGAGCCCGCGCCACCGAAACCTGAACGCGACGCCGGTCAATCCCGGCGCCATCTCGCCGCCGGCCAGGCCCTCGCCGTGGCACTCGGCGCAGTGCTCGCCGTACGAAGCCCGGCCGCGTTCGGCCTGGGCGTCGGTGAAGATGCCGTCGAGGACGGAAGTCGGAGCGGAGGGCGCGGCTGCAGGAGCGGTGCCCGGCGCCGTAGCAAGACCCGTCGAGCAGGCCGACGCGAACGCCAGGATCAGAACCGCGCCGGCAACCGGAGCGCACCTTGCCATGACCATCAGCGACCCGGGGCTCATGGCATGTCGCCGCCAGACCGAAGCATCTCCCAGAAACCTCTCGGCGTCTCAATGCGCAAGGCCGCGGGCGCTCCGGCGCCCAGCAGGTCCTTGTCCCCGGTCACCACGACGTCCGCTTCGCCAACGAGAGCGGCGGCCACGATCCACCGATCGTCCGGATCGACACGCGGCCATCGCGCCGGCTCGACTGGAGCCACGACGTCGGAGTGCTCCCGCACGAATCCGACAACCTCTGCGACTCGGGGGGCCGGCATGAGGAGTTTCCCTGCGAGAGTCCGTTCGAGTTCCTGGAGTACCGTCTCGCCAACGAGAAGCTGGTGCTCCGCGAGTACAAACTGCAGGATGTCGAAGCAGAACCCCCGGGTTGCGAATGCGGCCACCAGGACGTTCGTGTCGAGGAAAACCCTCACGAAACCTCGTTGAACACGTCCTCATCGGTCAACCAACCACGGGCTTCAGCGAACGGCGCGACGCGGCGGCGCAGTTCCTCGAGGCGCGCGACCGCGAGCTGGCGACGTACGGCCTCACGCACGAACGCGCTCTTGCCAATGCCGGTTCGCGCCGCAAGGTCTCGGAGCTGAGCGTCGAGTTGATCGTCGATACGAATGGTCAATGTCGCCATGTCTTACAATGTACTACGTCCTGGCCCTGCCGGTCCACACGCCGATACAGAGGTGGGTCGCCAGGCGTGCGGCCTGCTCGCCTAAGCGGTCGTCAGGTCGGTGCAGCCCGTTTGTCAGAACGACGAACCGGGCTCCCGAAGGAAGGCGATCTCTTCCGGCGTCGACGCGCGGCCGAGGACGCCGTTGCGATGCGGATAGCGGCCGAAACGATCGATGATCGTCTTGTGCCGCCGCTCGAAGTCCAGGCCCTCCGGGTCCGCCAGGCCCTCGAACAACGCGACCGCGACCGCGTGGATTCGCGGCGACTCGCTGTGCTGGTAGGGCATGTAGAAGAACTGCCGCTTCACTGGCGGCACGGCTTGATCGGCGCCGGTTCGCACTGCCTCCTGCGCCAGCGCCAGCGCCATCCCGTCGGCCGCGAAGGCGCGTGGGTCGTCGCGGTAGAGGTTGCGCGAGAACTGGTCGAGCACGACGATCTCGGCGAGGCGGCCCTCGGGCGTGTCACGCCAGCCGTGGAGCTCTCCCAGAACCGCCCGCCCGTGCAGCGCCCCGAACCGTGAGCGGATCACCGCGTCGAACTGCGGATCCGTGGTCCACCACTGCTTGGGGCCGTTCTGTTCAAACCAGAAGGCAAGGACTTCTTCGATCACGGCTTAGGAGCTTACGCGGCAGAACTACCGGAGGCCGGCGCTGCGCGCCGGATGCCGGCCAGAACCCGGGTGGCGCGATCGCGCGCCACCCGCGAACCACTCTGTGCGCCCGTCATCGGGCGCACAGATGGCAGGCCGGGGCACCCAGTTTCTGCCGCGCAAGCGCCCGGCTCCTCCGGACCATGCATTCTCACCTGACACCGAGAACGACGCAGCAGCCATGCGGTACTCTCGACGCTCTCGATGAACCCGTTCGCGTCACTCGGAGTAGACACTCCACGAGTGGTTTCCGCTGGGTCCCTTCGCCTGCCGCTAGTTGCTCTGGCGAGCGCGCTCCTGGCGGTTTCCGCTCCGCCGTCGGCCCAGGCGGCCGCGGCCGCTGAGCCGGCGCCCGCCGTCGACTTCCAACGCGACGTCCGGCCGATCCTCTCCGACAACTGCTTCGCCTGCCACGGGCCCGACGAGGCGACGCGCGAGTCCGACCTGAGGCTCGACACCCGGGACGGCGCGTTCAGCCCGCGGCCTCCCGCCGGGCGCAGCAACCGGCCGCGCGATCCAGCGGTCGTTCCCGGCGACGCCTCTGCGAGTCTCCTGGTCGAGCGCATCACGCACGCGGACGAGCTCCGGCGGATGCCGCCGGAGGTGTCACAGAAGACGCTCTCCGATGAGCAGATCGATCTCCTCAAGCGCTGGATCGAGCAGGGCGCCGCCTGGGACGAGCACTGGTCGTTCGCCGCCATCGACCGGCCGGCGACGCCCACGGTCGAAGACGAAGCCTGGATCCGCGACCCGCTCGATCGCTTCGTCCTGGCGCGGCTCGAGGACGCGGGGCTCAGCCCCGCAGGTGAAGCCGACCGGCGCTCGCTCGCCCGGCGCGTGGCCCTCGACCTGACCGGCCTGCCTCCCGACCCCGGCACCCTAGCGACATTCCTCTCCGACACTGGGGAAGGCGCCTACCAGCGGCTCGTGGACCGCCTCCTCTCCTCGGCCCACTGGGGAGAGCACCGCGCCCGCTACTGGCTGGACGCGGCCCGCTACGGGGACACCCACGGCATCCACAACGACAACTACCGGGAGGTGTACGCCTACCGGGACTGGGTCATCAAGGCGTTCAACCGGAACCAGCCGTTCGACGAGTTCACGGTCGACCAGATCGCCGGCGACCTGCTGGAAGACCCGACCCTCGACCAGTTGATCGCCACCGGCCTCCAGCGCAACAACATCACGACCAACGAAGGCGGCGTGCTGGTCGAGGAGTACGAGGCGATCTACGCGAAGGACCGCGCCGAGACGATCGGCAGCGTGTTCCTGGGGCTGACCGTCGGCTGCGCGACCTGCCACGACCACAAGTTCGATCCCATCAGCACCGCTGAGTTCTACGCGCTGACCGCGTTCTTCAGGAACACGACGCAGTACGTGATGGACGGCAACATCTCGGACCCGCCGCCGACCCTGGTGGTGCCGCGGGAGGAGGACCGGGACACCTGGTACCGGCTGCGGGAGGAGGCGGGCGAGATCGAGGACGCGATGACGGAGCGCCTCAGCTCGGTCGAACCGACGTTTGCCGAGTGGCTTGCGAGCGACGGCCATCGCGAGATCGAAGCACCTCTCGGAGTTGCTTCCGAGATCCTGAGGCTCGATCTCGAGGGGGAGGCGCCGGCGGTAGCCACCAATGGAGAACGCCAGCCGATCAACCTGCACGAAGCAGTCCGGATCGAACCCGGACCGAACGGTCTGCCGGCGCTGCGCTTCGAGGACAAGTCCTCGGCCGAACTCCCGCCGCTCGAACTCGACACCGACACGCCGTTCTCCCTGGCGCTCTGGATCTACATGCCGGAGGCCGAGGGCAGCTACACCGTGGCCAGCCAGAGCGACCCCCACGACGCCAATCGCGGCTGGCAGATCACGCTCGGATCACGCGAGCTGTACTTCCGGCTCAACGGCGACCGCGCCGGACCGGGCAGGGGCGCGACCAGTGTCTCGATCAATCCCAACAACACGCAGCGGCTCACCCCGGGCGAGTGGGCCCACATCGTCTTCACCCACGACGGTTCCGGCGAGCGCGGCGGCCTGCACATCTACCGCGACGGCGACCGGGTTGCCGAACAGGGCAGCGAGTTCTTCACCAAGGTCGAAGGCAGCATCCTCACCGACCGGCCGTTCTACCTCGGCCGCCACGACCTGAGGGGCGACGGCAAGGCCCAGTACTTCGCCGACGGCGGCATCGCCGACGTGCGCGTCTTCGATCGGGCACTGTCGGTCGAGGAGGCCAGGGTTCTCTCGGAATGGAGCGCCATCCGAACCGCCGCCGCAAAGCGCTCCGAAGAGCTGGCTCGCGATGAGCGCCAGAGTCTCCGGCTGAGCTACGTGAACACGAACGACGAGGAGTACCGCCGCCTCGCCGCCCGCCGGCTCGAGATCGACAAGGAGTGGCGTGACCTGCGCCGCCGCGGAACCGTGACCCACGTCATGCAGGAGCTTCCCGGATCCGAGGCCGCCGCGCACGTCCTCCACCGCGGCATGTACGACCAGCCGCGCGAACGCGTGACCGCCGGAACGCCGGCAGCGCTGCCGCCGATGCCCGACACCCTCCCCCGCAACCGGCTCGGCCTCGCCCGCTGGCTGGTGGACGAGGCGAACCCGCTGATGGCGCGGGTGACCGTGAACCGCTTCTGGCAGCAGATCTTCGGCACCGGGCTCGTCACCACCAGCGAGGACTTCGGCGCCCAGGGAGAGGCGCCGTCGCACCCCGAGCTTCTCGACCACCTGGCGAGCGAGTTCCGCGACTCGGGTTGGGACACGAAGGCCCTCTTCCGCCGTTTGGTGACGTCTTCGACCTACCGGCAGGCGGCCGCTCTCACACCGGACACGCTGGATCGAGATCCCCAGAACCGCCTGCTTTCGCGCGGCCCCCGTTTCCGGATGGACGCCGAGATGGTGCGCGACACGGCGCTCGCCGCCAGCGGCCTCCTGGTGCGCACGATCGGCGGACCGAGCGTCAAGCCGTACCAGCCGGAAGGCCACTGGGAACGGGTGGCGATGAACTCGAGCAACACGGCCCGTTACCGAAGAGATTCAGGGGACAAGCTCTACCGGCGCAGCCTCTACACCTTCTGGAAGCGCGCCGCGCCGCCGCCCTCGATGACGATCTTCGACGCCGGCAACCGCGAGCACTCCGTGGTTCGCCGCGAGCGCACGAACACGCCGCTGCAGGCGCTTGTGGTGATGAACGACACCCAGTTCGTCGAGGCATCGCGCTTCCTCGCCCAGCGGGCGATGCGGGAAGCCGGCGACGACTTCGACCGCCGGCTCGACTACGTCACGACCCGGCTCCTGTCCCGGCCCTTCGACGACGCCGAGCGGGCGGTCGCGCGACAGACGTACGACGCCCTGATCGACCTCTACCGCGGCGACGAGGCCGGTGCGAAGAAGCTGGTCGCTACAGGCGAGTCGGCCCACGATGCCGCCCTGCCAGCCTCGGAGTCGGCGGCGTGGACGATGCTGGCAAGCCAGTTGATGAACCTGGACGAAGCTCTGAACAAGTGAGCCGCTGCGAGGCGCCGAAGATGGACCCACTCAAGGAAACCGTTCGAGCCGAAACGAGGCGCCAGTTCTTCGGCACTGCCGCCCGCGGGATCGGCGGTCTGGCGCTGGCCAACCTGTTCGCAGAGGACGCTTTGGCGCTGACCACCGCCCGTGACCAGGTCGGCGGCCTGCCCGATCTGCCGCACTTCGCGCCGAAGGCGAAGCACTGCATCTACCTGCACATGATGGGCGCGCCGCCGCAGATGGACCTGCTCGACTACAAGCCGAAGATGAAGGAGTACTTCGACCAGGACCTGCCCGACTCGATCCGCCAGGGGCAACGCCTCACCACGATGACCTCCGGGCAGTCGCGCTTCCCGATCGCTCCCTCGGTCTTCGAGTTCTCGCAGCACGGCGAGAGCGGCGCCTGGTTCTCCGAACTCCTGCCCCACACCGCGAGCATGGCGGACGACATCGCGATCATCCGTTCCATGCACACCGACGCGATCAACCACGAGCCGGGGATCACCTTCATCCAGACCGGCCAGCAGATCCCGGGCCGCCCCTGCATCGGGTCCTGGTTCGCCTACGGCCTCGGCAGCATGAACGAGAACCTGCCGACCTTCGTGGTCATGAACGCGGAGCGCAGCCATCCGCAGGCGGGCATTCAGGCGATCTCGGCGAAGCTGTGGAGTGCCGGGTTCCTGTCGCCCGAATACGCCGGGGTCGGGCTGCAGACCGGGGACGAGCCGGTGCTCTACCTCAAGGATCCCGAGGGCGTCTCACCCGCCGTGCGCCGGCAAGTGCTCGATGGGCTAAGCGAACTGAACCGCCTCCGGCACGCCCAGGTCGGCGATCCTGAAACCCTGGCGCGCATCGAGCAGTACGAGATGGCGTTCCGCATGCAGTCCTCGGTGCCCGAGATGGCCGACCTCTCGAGTGAGCCCGACAGCACGTTCGAACGCTGGGGCGAGGAGGCGAAGCAGCCCGGCAAGTTCCAGAACGCGGCCCTGATGGCGAGGCGGCTGGTCGAGCGCGGGGTGCGGTTCGTGCAGATCTACCACCGGGGATGGGACGTCCACTCCGCCCTGCCGACGGTGCTGCCGGCCCAGGCGCGCGACGTCGACCGGGCGGCCTGGGCGCTGATCCAGGACCTCAAGGAGCGCGGCCTGTTCGACGAGACCCTGGTCATCTGGGGCGGCGAGTTCGGCCGCACGATCTACTCCCAGGGACGATTGACCGCCGAGACCTACGGCCGCGACCACCATCCGCGCTGCTACAGCCTGTGGATGGCCGGCGGCGGCGTCAAGGGCGGCGTCGTCCACGGCGAGACCGACGACTTCTCGTACAACATCGTCAAGGATCCGGTCCACGTCCGCGACTTCCAGGCCACCATCCTCCACCTCTTCGGCATCGACCACGAGCGGTTCACCCACCGGCACCGCGGCCTGGACGCCCGGTTGACCGGCGTCGAGAAGGCGCGGGTGGTGCGCGAGATCCTGGCCTGAAGCAGCGACAGAGTGGACCAGCCGCGACATCACGGGGAAGGGACCAGCTGCGCTACGATCCTCTTGCAATGACTGCTGCGACCGACACGCTCCGCACCGCCGACACGCTTCGCGATGCTGGCGTCCCTGAGAGACAGGCTCAGGCCCACGCCCGCGCTACAGAGGACGGGTGCACCGAGGCCATTTCGGCGTTGGTCACTCGCGCCGATCTACGAGCGGACTTGGCCAACCTGGAGCGGCGGCTTGTTCTGTGGGCAGTAGGTGTCGCGCTGACCGTCGGTGCGGCCGCGGTGAGCGTGTTGGCGCGGCTACTTGGCTGACGGGGTTCCCTCCAAAGCACCTCTTCACCGAACAACGAAGCCATGGGAGAGGAGACAACCCTCTGATGCAGGCTGAAGAACGCAACGACATCACGCCCCTATGCCCGCACTGCGAGCAGCCGGTGGGCATCTACTTCCGGTCCATCTCGGGAGTCCTCGGCAAGCGCTACGTCTACTTCTGCGCGCTATGCAAGAAGGTCCTCGGCGTCTCGCACCGCAAGGGCTTCTGGATGGGCTAGGAGGCGGCGCGTGGAGCGATCTGGCCTGGGAACGCGGGCATCCTGCCCGCATCCGGCGCGCAGCGCCGGCCTTCTGGCCGGCTGCCGCCGAAGGCGGCCTCCGAAAGCTCCTCAATCGATACGAACGCGATCGAACTCGTCCCAGGCGGACATGTCCGAAAGCACCACCCGGTCGCCCGCTAGCAGCCCGTCGACTACCTCGATCGTGTTGGCCGAGCTTCTACCCAGGAGCACGCGCGTACGAGCAGCGCCGTTCCCCTCGCCGTCGAGTCGGAAGAGACTGACTTCGCTCTGTTCCCGGCCAACAACCGGCCGACCTACGAAAAGCACATCCTCGAGTCGCTCGAGCTCGATCGTGCCGGCTACGGTCAGGTCCGGCCGCGCTCCGCGCGGCAGTTCGCCGTCCAGCGCGACGTCAACCGTCACCGTCCCCTCTTCCACCGCCGGATCGATCTGGACCACGCGGCCGGGGATGATCCCGTTGCGCGTGTCGACCGACGCGAGCTGCCCGATCTGGACGTCCTTCGCCTGCGTCTCGGCAATCCGTAGCTCGGCCTTCAGCTCCGTGGGGTCGCCGACCCGGGCCAGATTCGTGCCCGCGGTAACGCGCTGGCCCTCGTCGAGCGGCACCTGCTGGAGGACGCCGTGCATGCCGGCGCGGACCTGCAGGTCGGCGACCTGATCGAGCCGGAGCTCCCAAAGGCCGCGTAGCCGATCCACCTCCGTGCGCTCGACGGCGAGCTTTGCCGCCATTGTCCTTTCCGCGATGCCGAGACGCTCCTGCTCCAACGCGAACCGCGTTTCGTGTTCCCACTTGGACGCCTGCGCCCGCTGAACCTCGATGGCGGAGGCCAGACCGTTCTTCGCCAGCTCGGCATCGGCGTCCGCCTCGAGCCGGGCCACGACCAGTGCGGCCTCGACGCTCGCGAGCCCCGCACGCTGCATGAGCAGCTCACTCTCGAGTTCCACCTTCCGGTTCTCGTAGCGCGCCTCGGCGGCGCGAAGATTGAGCTCCGCTTCCCTGGCCTGGTGCTCGAGTTCCGGGTTGCTCAGTTCGACGATGACCGAATCCGGCGTCACCTTGGCCCCCGGATCGATCACGATCCTCTCGACGTTTCCCTCGGTCGTCGCCGGAATCCACCGGATCCTCTCCGGCACCAGCGTTCCTCTTCCCCGCACTTCGCGGATCATCGGGCCCCGGCGCACCGTGTCGATGTAGACGGCGTCGCGGTCAACGCGAGGCGCCGTCGGCTGGACCTGCTGCAAGCCGAGCGTGACCAGCACGAGCAAGACGCCCGCGAGGGAGAAGTACGTCACCCGGCGGACCTTCTTCTTCCGCGCCAGGTCCGGTCTCGCGATGTCCATTCCGGTCGCCAAGATGGCCTTAGCCGTTCAGGTCGTCGCCCTGCCGTCGAACAGTTGAATTTCCCGCTCCGCATAGTCGGCGTAGCGCGGATCGTGGGTCACCGTGCAGATCGTCGATCCCTCCTCGTGCAGCGTCCGCAGCAGACCCATCACCGCCTCGCCGTTCTTCGAGTCGAGGTTCCCGGTCGGCTCGTCCGCCAGCAGAATCGAAGGCTGGCCGGCAACGGCGCGGGCAACCGCCACGCGCTGCTGCTGCCCACCCGAGAGCTGGCTCGGCAGGTGTTTCGCCCGCGGCGCCATCTCCACCTTCTCCAATGCCTGGTTGACCAGTTCGCGCCGCTCCGCCGGCCGGATTCCGCGGTAGGTGAGCGGCAGCTCGACGTTCTCGTAGACGGTCAGGTCACCGATCAGGTTGAAGTTCTGGAAGATGAACCCGATCTCGCGGTTTCGGATCCGCGCCCGCTCGGATTGCTTGAGCTGCGCCACCGAGTAGCCGTTCAGGGTGTAGTCGCCGGCCGTCGGCGTGTCGAGCAGCCCGAGGATCGACAGCAGGGTCGACTTGCCGCAGCCGGACGGGCCGGAAACGGCCACGTACTCGCCCGAGTCGATGTCCAGGTGTTGGCAACGCTCGGAAAGTGAGCCACCCACCGTTTGGAAAGTGAGCCACCTCGGCCGTGTTGAGTGTACGCGAGTCTGTGCTCCGTCGGTCCCCTTGAGTCAGTAGCAGTAGCGGCTGCGGTAGCTGTGGGAAACCGGTCTGCCGGTTTTCCAAGGCGGTGCGGGAAACGGTCTGCCGTTTTCCGCGGCGCCGGCAGCTTCCGCAGCCGGCCGCCGTTGCGGTCCGCTCCGCGGCGGCGCCGCGGCGGTCCGGTTGCGGGTGGTGGGGTCCGTATTCACGAGGGGCTTCTCCGCAGCCGTGTCCGATAGGAGGAGCCCTTGGTGGCGAGGATGTGGGCGTGGTGGGAGAGTCGGTCGAGCAGAGCCGTGGTGAGCTTCTCGTCGCCGAATACGCGGACCCACTCGGAGAAGGCGAGGTTGGAGGTGACGATGGTCGAGCGTCGCTCGTAGCGGTCGGCGAAGACGTTGAAGAGCAGTTCGCCGCCGGCGCGGTCGAATGGCACGAAGCCGAGCTCGTCGCAGATCAGGAGATCGACCCGCTGAAGCCACTGCTGCAGGCGCCCCAGCTCCCGCTGATCGCGGGCTTCGATCAGGTCGCGGACGAGGTCGGAGGCCTTGCGGAACCAGACCCGGCGGCGGCGCTTCGCGGCCTCGATGCCCAGCGCGATGGCGAGATGCGTCTTGCCGGTGCCGATGGGTCCGACCAGGACGACATCGTCGCCGCGGTCGATGTAGTCGCAGGCCGCCAGCTCGCGCAGCTTCGGTTTGGACACTCCCTGTAGCGCCTGGAAGTCGATCTGCTCGAGCGTCTTGTGGTCGGGGAAGCGGGCCGCGCGCAGCCGGCGCTGGACGGTGCGGGCCTCACGGTCCCGGATCTCGGCCTCGAGCAGTTGCCACAGGTAGTCCTCGTAGTCCCACTGTGCGTCCTGGGCCTGACGCGCCCGCTGCTCGTAGTCGCGCAGCACGGAGGGCATCTTGAGCGTCTTGAGGCCCTCGGCGATGACGGCTCTGCGCACCGCCCGGCTCACGATGCCGCCTCCTGAAGCAGCACGTCGAAGTCAGCGGCACGAGCGCTCTCGACCTCGTGGCGGCGGAGCGGCTCCGGCACCTCGATCCTGGAGGCCGGACTCCGCGGAGCGAGTCCCAGCAGGTCGAAGCGACCGGCGGTCAGGGCCTCCTCGAGTGCGGCGGCTACCTCCTCGCTGCCGTGGTCTGTGACCACGCTCAACAGCTTGGCGAAGAGCCGCGCCGTCTCCAGCGCGCCGTGCCGCAACTCCAGCATTCTCCACAGCTTGCGATAGGCCGGGCCGAGCTCTGCGAGCAGCTCCGGGGCCACCTGGCGCACCGCCTGAGGTTTCCGCGACAGCTCCTCGAAGTAGTGCGCGTAGCGCACCAGGCGCTGTCCCGGCCGCACCAGAGCGCAGCGGTACTCCGCGTCGCGACAGGAGAAGACGATGTCGCCCGTACCGACGCGGGCATGGACCTGGAGGCTCTTCCACCGCGAGGGAACCGAGTAGATCGCACCACCCAACTGCACCGTCGCCTGGCGCGACACCCGCACGATCCTGAGCTTCCTTGCCTCGAACACGGTCGGCGGCAGCTCGCGCAGAGCCGCCTGCTCCTCCTGCCACCGCGCACGGTTGCCGGGTGCCGCGTCGACCGAAGCCAGCACGCCCCGTGCGATCTCCTCCAGAGTGCGCCCTTGAGGCACCGGACTCATGTGCGCCAGACGGATTCCCTTGCCCCGCGACTCCACACTGCCCTTGTCGTGCCCCTCGCCGGGGCGGGCGAAGCACGGCTCGAACAGGTAGTGGCTCACCAGTGCCTGGAATCGATCCGTCAACTGACGCTTGGCGCCCACCCGGCGCCGCACGGCCGCACTCAGATTGTCGTAGACCAGCCGCAGCGGCACGCCGCCCAGGTGTGCGAACGCCCGCACGTGGCCATCGAGAAACGCCACCTGGTCGCAGCGGTCGTACAGCCACACGAACGAACGGCCTGAGTACGGCAGGTGCAGCAGGAACTTCCACACCCGGTGAGCCACACCGTCCTCCTCCACCGTCACCTCGAAGAAGTCCACCTGGCCACACTCGCCGGCACGGTGCACCAGCGGAATGAACGTCTCCTGCCGCTGACGCTTCCACTCCCGAACGTAGCTGCGAACCGTCGTGATCCCGACCTCGTAGCCATCCTCCAGCAACTGCCGATGCAGACGCGTACCCGTCAGCCGCTGCTTCGCCGTCGTCCGGCGAGACCACGTCCTCAGCAGCTCCTCCAGACGAGGCGCCATCCGCTCCGTCACCAGCCGCCGCCGCGGCCTGCTCTCCACCCGCCGAGGCTCGCTCTGATCCAGGTACTTGCGCACCGTGTTGCGGCTCACGCCGTGCTCCCGAGCCACCGAGCGTTGGCTCCGACCCTCCACCAGCACCTGGTGCCGAATAACATGTACCTGATCCATCCTCAGCAAGTCCTTCCTCCGATCGCGTTGGTCTACTGAACAAGACCAAGCTACCGGCCAAGGGCCGAGGGTGGATCACTTTCCGAGCGTTGGGTGGCTCACTTTCCGAGCGATGCCTCCAGTCCAGGGTGACTCCATCGAGCGCGTGGGTCTCGATCTCGTCCGTGTAGAAGACCTTGGACACGTTCTCCAGATGAATCAGCGTATTCATGGTGTAGACAATCTACGTCATATGGAGTAGCTTGTCTACACCATGACGCCGGCAAGTCCCCGCAACCAGCTTCTCTATGGAACCCTGGACCTGCTCATCCTGCGCACCCTGGTCTACGGCCCGGCACACGGCCACGCGATCGCCGGGCACATTCAACGGGTGTCGGAAGACGCGCTCCGCATCGAAACCGGGTCGCTCTACCCCGCGCTCCACCGGCTGGAAACACACAGTTGGATTGCGGCGGAGTGGAAAACCTCCGACAAGGGCAAGCGCGCCAAGTACTACCGCCTCACGAGGACCGGGCGGCGGCAACTCGTGGTCGAGCAGTCACGGTGGCAGCAACTCTCGGTCGCCGTGACGAGGGTTCTTCGTCCGGCGGACTGAGCCGGAAGACCAGGCGATGCTGCGGCAGGTCTACAACCGGCTTCGGTGTCTGTGGCACCGGCGGCGCAAGGACGCCGAACTCGACGATGAGATCCGGTTCCATCTCGCCGAAGAGATGAAAGAGCGGATCCAGGCGGGCCTGTCTCCCGAACAGGCCCGCACGGCTGCGCAGCGCGACTTCGGGAACGTCACGCTGATTCGCGAGCGGACCCGCGAAACCTGGGGCTGGGCGCCCGTGGAGCGAATCCTCCGGGACATCCGCGCCGCCTTCCGGATGATGCGCCACAACAGCGGCTACACCTGCGCCGTGGTCCTCACCCTGGCGCTCGGCATCGGACTCAACGCCCCGATGTACGAGATGCTGTCCCGCCTCTTTCTCCAGGCGCCACCCCACATCGACGACCCGGACGGCGTTCATCGCCTCTGGGTCAGCGAGCGCATCGATCCAGGCGATCGCGGCGCCTCCACCGGACGAACCTGGGTAGTCGACGCGATGCAGTGGCTCGACTTCACCGCCCTGACCGCCGACAACGCACTCATCGACGGCGTCGCGGGCCACAGAGTCTCGTTCAGAACGAACGGACGCGGCCAGCGCGCCGAGACCCTCAGGGTCTCCTGGGTCACGGGAGAGTTCCTCGACTTCCTTGGCGTGGCTCCAACGGTCGGACGGCTGATCGCAGCCGGGGACGACGACCTGGCGGCGCAACCCGTCGCCGTGATCAGCGACGGCTACCGGCGGCAGCGGTTCGGCAGCGCAGAAGAAGCACTCGGCGTAACGCTCAGCTTCGACGACATCACCTACCTCGTCGTCGGCGTGATGCCGCCCGGCTTCTCCGGGCCCCGCTCCAACGCAGTCGACGTGTGGCTGCCTCTCGAACAAGCGGCAACAGCCAGCCGAGGGAACAGTTGGAGACGATACGGAACCACCTTCTACCTCACTCCATTCGTACGACTTGCGCGTGGGGCGACGGAGGAGGCCGCCGGCGCCGCGGCGACGGCCGCCGTCCGGGCGGCGCGTGCCGGCTCGCGGTTCTCGGACTCCCTGGACCCGGAGGCGACCGTGGCTCTGGGCCCGATACTTCGAACCCGCGGTCCCACCACGCTGCGGCGCCACATGCGCCTGCCGCTGATCGCAGGCGGGATCACCTTCGTGGTGCTCCTCATCGCGGCCGTCAACATGTCGAACCTGCTGATGCTGCGGGTCGCTGCCAGGCGACGCGAGTTGGCGGTGCGCTACGCGCTCGGCCTGGGACGATGGGGAATCGGACGCCTCCTGGTGATCGAGAGTCTGGTACTCGCCGCCGTCTCCGGCATTGCTGCGCTGGCCGTTGCCGCGGTCACCGGCGACGCCCTTCGACGCACGCTCTTGCCAGCTCATCAGTGGGCCGAGGATCCGTTGGGCGTCACGGCGATCGGTTTCACCGGAATCGCCGTGCTTGGGATCGGCCTGGTGGCAGCCCTGGCCCCTGCCGTGTACGCGGCGCGCAGCCGGGGAATCGAGAAGCTCGACAGCTCGCGGGGCGCCCGCGCGCTCGGAACGCCCGTCCGCACCGGCCTGATCGTGGTCCAGGCCGCGCTGTCGGTGGTCCTGCTCAGCGGGACGGCCGTGTTCTACCGTTCATTCGAAGCGGCGCGCCAGGTGGACGTCGGCTATGCGAAGGAACACCTGCTCACGGTGACACTGGGGAGCTTTCACGGTGACACCCGCCTGGATGGCCTGGGCGGCGCACCGCTCGACGAGAGCGCAATCCATGCCATGGAGGCTCGCGTACGGGACGTGCCGGAGGTGCTGGATGTTGCACAGGGAACGAGTTCACCGATGGGGGGTGGTGGTGCAGCGTACGGAGACCTGCGAATCGAGGGGCTCGACCGCCTGCCGTTCCGCTACGGCCCCCATGTGAATCTCACGACGGCCAACTTCTTTGACGTCGCCGGTCTGGACATTCGGGAAGGGCGCGGCTTCACGGAGTGGGACCGCGAAGGCACGCGGAAGGTCGCGGTCGTCAATCCGTCGTTCGCCCAGCAGGCCTGGCCCGGTCAGAGCGCCGTCGGCCGTTGTCTGTTCGTCGGCAGCGACGCCGACTGTACGACGGTGGTCGGCGTGGTGGAACCCGCAGTGAATTGGGCTCTGCCTGAGACTGACCCGGTCTACTACCTGCCCATCGCCCAGGCATCATCCGACCCGGCTCTGTCGGGATGGACGAGCATCCAGCGTGCGCTGATCGTCCGCACCGCCTCAAGCCCCGGGCGCGTTGAGGCGCCGGTGCTTGGCGCCCTGGCCGAGCTGTTTCCTGAACTACCGGGCCACCACGTCCGGAACCTCTCCACAGTGTTCGCATCGCGGATTCGCACCTGGAGAACCGGAACGCGCCTGTTCGCCGCCTCCGCGATGCTCGCCGTGTTGCTCGCAGCCATCGGGCTCTATGCCGTCATCGCCTTCGGCGTACGACAGCGTGAGCACGAGTTCGGCATCCGGCGCGCCCTGGGCGCCAGGGCGTCCAACCTCCTGCGCCTGGTGCTGACGCGCGGCGTCTCGCTCGCCGCGGCCGGTGTCGCGGCAGGGGCGCTCGCGGCGCTGTGGGCCGGCAAGTTCGTCGAGCCGCTGCTCTTCGACGGCCGGACTCCCCGCGATCCGCTGGCGTTCGCCGTCGCGGCGCTTGTGCTCCTTGCGGTGGCCGTGATGGCCTCGTACCTCCCGGCCCGCCGGGCCTCTCGCGCAGATCCTCGTCAGGCGCTGGAGGCGGAGTAGCGCCGTCAAGCGCCTCGCGGACTCGGGTGTTCCGGCCCCTTCATCCACCTCCCCGGGAGTCTGTCCGGCCTGGACCGAGCGCCGCTCCCGCGATCTCGCTATCAGGATAACGACTGCATAGACTGCGTTCGAATGACAGCACTCTGAGGGCGCCCAATGAAGACGATGACCATCCGCAACGTGTCGGCGGACCTGGCCGCGGCACTCGAGGCAGAGAAAAGCCGGCGAGGCCTTTCGCTCAACCGAACCGTACTCGCTCTGATGCGGGAAGCTCTCGGCCTCTCGGAGGAGCTGTAACAAGGCAACGGACTTCGGCGTCTGGCCGGTTCGTGGACGGAGGACGAGTTCAGCGAGTTCGAACGCGCCGTTCGGCCGTTCCGTGTAATCGACGAGGAACTCTGGAGGTGACGGGACGCGCAGACTTGCATGGAACAAAGCATGTTCCCTGCACGGCAGCGCGGCGATCTCGCTGCGATTACTTCTAGCTCAAGGCAGATCAGCCACCCACATCTTCGCCTGCGCGCCGCGGCCGGTGGCCGAGCCGCCGGCGGCGTAGAGTCGGCCGCCAATGATTGCGGCGGCCGGTGACGACAGAGGCATCGGCAGCTTGCCCAGGAGTTCCCACTCGCCACCCGGCTCAAGCACCAGGATGTCCGGGTCGATCGACTTCGTGCCGCCGGCCGGGGTCGTGTGACCGCCGACCATGACGATGCGGCCTTCGTGGAAGAAGGTACCGGCTTCGCCGTGGGAGTGGCCCTTCGGCAGGTCGGGGCCGCGGCGCCAGGAGTCGGTCGCGGCGTCGTAGATGTCCACCCGCGCCTGGTCGAGCTGCATGCTGTCGTGGTGGTACTGGCCGCCGATCGCGTAGACGCGGTTGCCGATCGCGACGGCCGAGAACTGGTTGCGCGGATCAGGCATCGGCGCGGCTTCCTGCCAGTGCGCTGCGCCGGCCGCCCAGTCTTCGAGGTCGAGCACCCAGTGGTCGCCGGAGTCGGTGTCGCGGTCGGCCATGAGGCCGCCCATGTAGTGCAGCTTGCGGCCGATCAGCGCCAGACCGCCGCCGGCCCGAGGTTCGGGCAGCAGCGGCGCCGCGGTGTCGCGGTCCAGGTCCAGGTCGTAGCTCCAGACCTCCGCGATCGCGTGGCCCTTGTAGCCGTCCTTGAAGCCGCCAGCGAACCAGACGGTGCGGGCATCCAGGACCGCGTTCAGGTGGGTGACGGCGCTCGGCATGTCCTGAATCCGCGTCCAGCTTCCGTCCGCCGGATCGAACACGTCGACCCGCTTGCTCGACCGGACCGGACCCTGGTACCCGGCGAACAGGTAGAACTTGCCGTCGATCACGGTGGTCGCGGCCTCCCACTTGCCGGCCGGCATGTCGGGGAGCTCCCGCCAGGTCAGGTCCTGGGCTGGGAGGGTGGAGGCGGCGAACGTGATGACTAGGATGGCGACGAAACCGGCGGAGGCGAAAGGTCGGCGGCGCCGGCAGTTGTGTTCCGTTGACACGGCGATTCCTCCAGTTCACAGTGGTCATCCGCAGCGAAGTGGCTGAGAATGAGTCGTGACTAGCACATTCGAGTTGGGAGCCCGGGTTCCGGTGGAGACGGAGATGAAGCGAACCAAACGCACGAAGCTCATTCACGAGGGGAAGTACGTCGCAGAAGTAGACGTCGAACTGCTGGAAGAGCCCGAGGAATGGGCGCCGCATCTCTCTCTGGAGGATGCGTATCGTCTCGACGACGTGCGGCAGGCCCTTCGTCGAGGCGACCTAACGACGGCTAACATGAACCGTTCCCAAACCAAGAAGGAGAGGCGATGCGGATGAGGTTGAGCCTGTGACCACGGCCCTGCTGGCCCTGTTCCCGATCGCCCTGGGCGGGATCCTGCTGATCGGCTTCCGGGTGCCGGCCCGGCGCGCCATGCCGGCGGCCTATGCCGCGGCGGTTCTGGTCGCCCTGCTGATCTGGCAGATGCCGATCGCTCGCATCGCCGGGGCGTCGATCCAGGGGCTGTTCCTGACCTTCGACCTGCTCTTCATCATCTTCGGCGCCATCCTGCTCCTGCACACGCTGGAGCGCTCGGGCGGCGTCGACGCGATCCGCAGGTCGTTCCACGGCCTGAGCGACGACCGGCGGGTCCAGGTGGTCATCGTCTGCTGGCTCTTCGGTTCCTTCATCGAGGGCGCGGCCGGGTTCGGCACGCCGGCGGCGGTCACCGCGCCGCTCCTGGTCGCGCTCGGCTTCCCGGCCGCGGCCGCGGTGATGCTCGGCATGATGGTCCAGTCGACCTCGGTCACCTTCGGCGCCGCGGGTACGCCGGTGCTGGTCGGGGTCCAGGGCGGTCTCGGCGGCGAGGAGTTCTCGGCCGATCTGGCCGAAGCAGGCATCGGCATGCTCGACTACCTCGCGGTCGTCACCGAACGGGCCGTCGTGCTCCACGCCACCGCCGGAGTGCTCATGCCGACCCTGATGGTCGTCATGCTGACCCGGTTCTTCGGCGCGAAGCGCTCCTGGACCGAGGGGCTGTCCATCCTCCCCTTCACCTTGGCCGGCGGCTTGGCGTTCACGGTCCCGTACGTGCTCTTCGGGTTCTTCCTCGGGCCCGAGTTCCCGTCGCTGCTGGGCGCGCCGGTCGGCCTTCTGATCATGGTCACGATCGCCCGCCGCGGCTGGTTGCTGCCGTCGAACACCTGGGACTTCCCGGCCCGGCACCAATGGAAGCCGGACTGGGTCAGCGGTTTCGAGGACGAGGCGACCGAGCCCAACGACCGCGGCATCGGCCTCGTCAACGCCTGGGCGCCCTACGCGTTGCTCGGCGGCCTGCTCGTGCTGACCCGGCTGCCGGCGCTGCCCCTGGGCGGTTGGCTGCGCACCCCGGCGATCCGCTGGGACGACATCCTGGGCAGCGGCGTCTCGGGCGCGACGACGCCGCTCTATCTGCCCGGCTTCGTGCTCCTCGTGGTCGTGGGGATCACGGCGCTGCTGCACCGGATGAAGTTCGCGGACGTGCGCGCGGCCGCCGCCTCCTCCGGCAAGGTCCTCCTCGGCGCCGGCTTCGTCCTGATCTTCACCGTGCCCATGGTGCGGGTCTACATCAACTCGGACGTGAACGAGGCCGGCCTGCTGTCGATGCCCCTGGTGATGGCGGACTGGGTGGCCGCGAACGTGGGCGACGTATGGCCATTCTTCGCCGGCATGACCGGGGCGCTGGGCGCCTTCATCGCCGGCTCGAACACGGTCAGCAACCTGATGTTCACCGCCTTCCAGTACGGCGTCGCGGAGCGGCTGATGATGTCCACCGCGATGATCGTCGCCCTGCAGGCCGTCGGCGCGGCGGCAGGCAACATGGTCGCGATCCACAACGTCGTCGCCGCATCCGCCACAGTCGGCCTGCTGGACCGCGAGGGGGCCACGCTGCGCAAGACAATCCTGCCGACGATCTACTACCTGCTGGTGCTGGGAGTCCTGGGGTTGGTGGCGGTGCATCTGCTTGGGCTGCCGGATCCGTTGATGGAGGCCTAGGAGCTAGGTGAGGCGGAGCGCAGGAGAACGAGCCAACAGTCAGGAGAACACGATGCCCAAGACCCTTACCTGTTGCCCGGCCGTCACGGCGGCTGCCCGCCCGCTTAAGTGGACGATCGCGTCTTTGACGGTCTTCCTCGTCCTGGCCCTCGCCTGCGCCGGTGACGGCCCAGACGGGCCGGATCCAGCCGGCGACCCGTCCGCAGCGGCGGAATCCGGAAGTCCGCGCGACGGCGCCGAGAGCCGGTCGATACGCAACGCCTACTTCGGCGACGTTCACGTACACACCAAGTACTCGTTCGACTCCTACATCTTCGGCACCCGCAACGACCCCGACGACGCCTACAGATACGCCAAGGGAGAACCTCTGACGCACGCGGCCGGTATCGAGATGCGCCTGAAAGCACCGCTCGACTTCCTGGCGGTTGCCGACCATGCCACCTACCTGGGCATGTTCGAGGAGATGGACAACCCGGACTCGGCAGTCGGCCAGCATCCACTCTCGATCGCATTGCGGAGCGCCGCGACGCCTGCGGACCGCAGCGCCGTATTCCAGGAAGTGCTGCCGCGCGAACGGGGCTACGTCGACCCCGACGATCTGCTCGATCTCGGCATCGTCAAGAGTGCCTGGCAGAAGATCGTGGAGGCTGCCGAGAGGCACAACGATCCCGGCAACTTCACGACCCTCATCGCCTACGAGTTCACCGCCGGAGGCCCCAGGGGCGAGAACCTGCATCGCAACGTCATCTTCCGCGACTCGAACGTGCCCGGCATTCCGTTCAGCCGGCTGGACGCCAGGAACAACCCGGAGCTGCTGTGGGACTGGATGGACGAGCAGCGCGCGCAGGGCATCGACTCCCTGGCGATACCCCACAACTCGAACGGCTCGGACGGGTGGATGTTCGCGCTCACCGACCGGGCGGGCGACCCCATCGACGAGGCCTACGCCGAACAGCGCATGCGCAACGAGCCGCTGGTGGAGATCACCCAGGTCAAGGGCACGTCCGACACGCATCCGCTCCTGTCGCCCAATGACGAGTGGGCGGACTTCGGGATCATGGAGCGCACGATCGGCAGCGACTTCCCTAGCCAGCCCCAGGGCAGCTACGTGCGCGAGGCCTACCTGAACGGCCTCGCCATGGAAGAAGAACAGGGCTTCAACCCCTATCGCTTCGGCCTGATCGGCTCCTCGGATACGCACAACGCCGCCGGGTCGTTCGAGGAGGACAACTACTGGAGCAAGACCGGACTGCTGGACATCCGGCCGGAGCAACGTGGGTCGGTCCCGCGAGAGGACACGGGCGAGTACGACGACCCGACGAGGCAGTACTGGGGCGCGTCGGGTCTGGCCGCGGTGTGGGCCGAGTCCAACACCAGGGAGGACATCTTCCGCGCGTTCCAGAGAAAGGAGACGTTCGCCACCACCGGCCCCCGCATGCGCGTCCGCTTCTTCGCCGGGTACGACCTCGACGAGGGGACGCTGGCTGGCGACGACGGGATCGCGAGAGCCTACGCGGAAGGCGTCGCCATGGGCGGCGACCTGATGGCGGATGGAAGCGATCGAGCGCCCCGGTTCCTGGTCTGGGCGATCAGGGATCCGACCACCGATCCGCTGGACCGCGTGCAGGTCATCAAGGGATGGACCGAGCAGGGCGCCCACCACGAAGATGTCTACGACGTCGCCTGCTCCTCCGGAGCGACCGTCGACGGAGACTCGCACCGCTGCTCCGACAACGGGGCCGCCGTGGACCTTGTGACCTGCTCGACCCAGGAGGGCCAGGGAGCGTCCGAGCTCGAGGCTCTCTGGGAAGATCCCCACTTCGATCCGAACCAGCGCGCCTTCTACTACGTCCGCGTCCTGCAGAACCCCACCTGTCGTTGGTCGACCTGGGACGCGATCCGGGCGGGAGTAGCGCCGAAGCCCGGCCTGCCGGCCACGATCCAGGAGCGGGCCTGGTCCTCGCCGATCTGGTACGTGCCTGGCGAGGGCGGCGAGGGCTAACCGAGTAGCCGGAGCAGCGCCAGGACGGCGGCCAGTTGCCCGGCCAGGAGAGCGGCGGCGACGCCGTAGAGCGTCCGGGTCATCCGCGTTTCAAGCTCGGCCAGGGCGACCTTCGTTGCCAGTGGTTCAAGGTCCGCCTTCGTCGCAGCGTCGTCATGGACGACCGCGGCGTCGCGGATCGCCACGCGCAGCAGCCTATCGGAACCGACTCCGGATCCGTCGACTGCCGCGCTAGCCGCGGAGCTGCCGCGCCAGAGCCGCAGCTTCGTCCAGCAGCGTCCGCAGACCGCCGTGCTCCACCCAGTCAAGTCGAAACAACTGGTAGCTGGCCTCCGCCCGAGCCGCGTTGAGTCGCCACAACGCCAGCACTCCGGACTCGCTCGCAGACGAGTCGCCGTCGAGGTAGACCCTCAGCAGATCGTCGAGGATGTTCGCGTCGTTCAGAGTGCCGAGCACGTCCTGGAGCCGCTTGCAGCGCTCCAGCAGGGAGGCCGCAGCTTCGCTTTCCGCTCCCACCGGTTCGACCAGGTAGCGGAGACGCTTACAGGCGATGCGAACCTTGTGCGGGCTCCGCCTCCGGTCGTCGCCCATGCCGTCGACGCAAGCGTCGAGCCGGTGAGCCGTCCGATCCAGCCGCTCGGCCAGCGCTTCCGCGAACGGCCGGCCGGGGCCTGGTCCCGGCACTCGGTGGGCCACGCGCGACACGAAGCCGTCCGCCCACTCGGCGAACTCGGCACAGACCGCCCGGTTCAGGTCCCCTGATGACGCGTGGCATGCCGAACGAAGTCGCGCCACGAGCCACTCGAGACCGGGCAAGTGCTCGGGGCACAGTTCCGAGCGCTGTTCCTCCAGCCACACGAGCGCCACCTCGGCATCGCGGCTGGCGCCGGTCCGTTTCTGGAACCCGGCGAGCGTCCGCCGGTCCCGCTTCGTGACCACGCCTCGGAGCAGCCCCTTCCAGGCGCTCAAGGTGCTCCGCAGCCGCCGGATCGAGACCCTGAAGTCGTGGAGGCCCTCGGCGTCCTCCGGGTCGACGCAGCGCGGCGCTGCCTCGCGCGCCTGGGACACGAGCTCCTTCACGATCAGACGCACCGCCTCTTCCCCGTCCCGGCGCAATAGATCACCGGCAAGCGGCATGTCGTCAGTACGTCGTGCGCTCAGTTATCCGCGCCGAACTCTCTCTTCAGGAGCATTCTTTCAATAAAGAACAGAAAGACCGGATCGACTTCCCCGGCATCAAGCTGGCTGAGCGCTCGTTCGCCAACCTCAGTCAACCCGTCGTACTCCTCAAGAGCCTCCAGCAGGCCCATATAGGTCAAGGCCGTCTCGGGGCTCACTTCCATTTCAAACGCCCGTCGGGAGAACTCCACCGCCCGCCGGAGCCACTCCTTGTCAGGGCACGGAGCCAAACTGCGTGCGGCGCGCAGGTAATCCGCAGCGGCCACGGCGTCGCCCTTCGCCTCGATTTCCTGTTGGGACCGCTCATCAACGGCCGCCCAATCCTGCTGAGTCCGTTGGTACGACCGGTCGCCCAGCTTGACCAAGTACTCCTTGAACAGATAGTCGTTCTGTATGACCTCGACCTGAACCTTGTAGGCAGGTTTCAAACTACCGTCGAGTTCCTCAATGAACCGCGTATAGGACGAATCACCCTTTCCTGCGGCCTCTCCCACGGATCTCTTGATGGACTCAAGCAGCACGAACGCAACCTGGGACTCCGGCGCCACAGAAGCAAACGCCTCGTAGTTACCAGCCACGAACTCGACCAGGGGGTCCTCCCATCCGGCGTCCTGAAGAAAGTGCGCCAGCAGGGAAAAGTCGTCACGGTCTACAAGATCGCGCAACTTCCCGGCGGCAAGGTATTCGTCGAACACCTGCCGCATCTCATGCCGGTAGAGCCAGCCTTCCCTGGTCCGGGCAGACGTCAGAGGACGAGGAATCGATTCCGCCAGATAGGTTTGGACAAAGGTCCGATCCCGTTCGCCGGCCTCGTACCGAGCCTTGAGTACGTCGAAGGTGTCGGCCGTACCACCGAGCGCCGCTTCGCCGAACTTCACGAACGCCTTGGGCTCGAAGTACCCGGTACCCCGATGGACGTGTTCACCGTCAGGTCCGATAAAGAGGTAGGTGGGCAACACGGACACTTCCTTCCGGCCCGTCAACTCGGGGCCGTCGAACTCCTCGGCCTCCTGATTCCGTTTGACGCAAACGAAGTGCCGGTTGTAATAGTCGCCGACCACGGGGTCCGCAAACACGTTCAAGTCCATCAACTTGCAGGGGCCGCACCAGTCGGTATAGACATCGACGAAAACGAGCTTGTCTTCAGCAGCCGCCTTTTGCAGAGCTTGCGAATAGCTTCCAGCGAAGAACTCGATGCCGGGACCCTGAAGTCCCCCTTCGGGTGCGGCGCACGCGGCGATCGCCAGAATCACCACTGAAGCGGCAAACGAAGTCTTCATTGCCGTGCCCAGCCATGAAGAAGCCGAGACTGCCGATCCCAGGCTCTTTTGTTGCTGAGATGCCAAAGTTGGTTCAGCCTATCCCAGGCCGCATGCCGTCAGTAGAGGAACGTTGCACCTCGCGGGAGCAGCCTCCGGATTCGACGAATCCGGCGTTCCGCTCGAGCCGCCAGGGGAGACGGTAGGATGGGCATTGAGCCCGGCGCACGCACCAGCGCCCGGCCGTCCGCCAATGAAGACCATCATCGAGCCCTTCCGGATCAAGGCCGTCGAGCCGATTCGGCTCCCCAGTGCGGAGCATCGCGAGGAGTTGCTCCGCCGCGCCGGCTTCAACCTGTTCAAGATCGAGGCGGCGCACGTGCTGATCGATCTGCTCACCGACAGCGGCACGGGCGCCATGAGTGCGCAGCAGTGGGCCGCCATCATGCGCGCGGACGAGAGCTACGCCGGCTCGACCAGCTTCCACCGCCTTCACGATGCCGTCCGGGACATCATGGGCTTCGAGCAGACGCTGCCCACCCACCAGGGGCGAGCCAGCGAACGAATCCTCTTCGAACTGGTCGGCGGGGCGGAGAAGATCGTGCCGAACAACGCTCACTTCGACACGACGCGGGCGAACATCGAGCACAGTGGCGCCCGCGCAGTCGACCTGGCCATTCCCGAAGCGGCGGATCCAACCAGTCGCCACCCCTTCAAGGGCAATCTCGACCTCGCCCGGCTCGAGTCGCTGCTCGCCGCCGAGGGCGCGCGAATTCCGCTGGTCATGTGCACGGTGACCAGCAACACGAGCGGGGGCCAGCCGGTGAGCCTGGAGAACCTCCACGCGACGCGGCAGTTGTGTCGCCGGTACGACGTGCCGCTGTTCCTCGATGCCTGCCGCTTTGCCGAGAACGCCTGGTTCATCAAGCAGCGGGAGGAGGGACAACGGGGGCGGTCGGTCCCGGAGATCGTGCGCGAGATGTTCGACCTCGCCGACGGCGCCACGATCAGCGCCAAGAAGGACGGCATCGTCAACACCGGGGGTCTGCTGCTCCTGCGCGATGCCGAACTGTTCCGCCGCGCCAGCGAGTTGGTCATCCTGACCGAGGGGTACGTCACGTACGGGGGCCTCTCCGGCAGGGATCTCGAGGCGATGGCGCTCGGCTTCCATGAAGTGCTCGACGAGGACTACCTCCACTACCGGATCCGGAGCACGGCATACGTCGGCGAGCGGTTGCTAGCTGCCGGCATCCAGATCGTGGAGCCGCCGGGCGGACACGCCATCTACATCGACGCCTGCCGGTTCTGCCCGCACCTGACTCGCGAGCAGCTCCCGGGGCAGGCGCTCGTCGTCGCCCTCTACCGACATGCCGGCATCCGCGCGTGCGAGGTCGGGACCGTCATGTTCGGCGCGCGCAAGCCGCCGCCGCTCGATCTCGTTCGCCTGGCGGTGCCGAGGCGGGTCTACACGCAATCCCACATGGACTACGTCGTGGAGGCGCTGATCGAGTTGTTCGCCCAGCGCGATCGGATTCGGGGGCTGCGGATCGTTGAAGCGCCGGACGCCTTGCCGCACTTCAGCGCCCGGTTCGAGGAGACGTAGCTACTACCCCGTCGTGCGCGGCAGGAGGCGGAACACCCCGTAACCCGCCAGCAGGGCGGCGGCACCGAATGCGGCCGCTTCGAGCCCGCGACCGTACAGAGCCATGCCGGTGCCGAACAGGGCGGAGTACACCGCGACGCAACCGAACAACCACGCGAGGAGCGCCGCAGTGGCGCTGCCGGGCTCATCCGGCCGCGTCGCGACCACCCGCCGCCAGCCCCGCGCAAAGGGCCGCACCCGGTCGTAGAATGCCTGGAGAACGGCCGTCTCCGTCGGCCGCGTGGCCATGGTCACACTGAACCAGACCGCGGTGGTCAGCGCAACGCCAAAGAGGAGCTGCGCAGCGGTCGAAGGCAGTGCCAACCCGACCTCTTCGTGGCCGAACTGAAACCACACCGCGACCCCGAACGAGACGACCATCGCCGAGATCTCCGACCAAGCGTTGATGCGCCACCAGAACCAACGCAGCAGGAAGATCAGCCCGGTGCCGGCGCCGATCTGAAGCAGGATCTGGAACGCCTGCATCGCGTTCTCGAGCCACAGCGCGACCACCGCTGCCAACGCGACCAGGCCGATCGTCGACAGCCGGGCGACCCGGACGTAGTGCGCCTCGGTCCTCCCCGGTCGAACGAAACGGCGGTAGACGTCGTCGACGATGTAGGAGGCGCCCCAGTTGAGATGCGTCGAGATCGTCGACATCAGGGCCGCCGCCAAGGATGCGACCACGAGGCCCAGCAACCCGTGCGGCAGGAAGACGAGCATCGCCGGATAGGCGAGATCGTGCCGGATGATCGACGGGTCGAGGTGCGGAAAAGCGGCGGCGATCGAGTCCAGGGTCGGATAGACGACGAGCGACGCCAGCGCGACCAGGATCCACGGCCACGGCCGCAGCGCGTAGTGGGCGATGTTGAACCAGAGCGTGGCGGCCATCGAGTCGCGCTCGGTGCGTGCGGCGAGCATGCGCTGGGCCGCGTAGCCGCCGCCGCCCGGTTCGGCGCCCGGGTACCAGGTGGACCACCACTGGACCGCGACCGGGATCAGGAAGACGGTGGCCGCGGTCTCCCAATCTCCGAAGTCAGGCAGCAGGGCGAGGCGCGAGGCGATGTCCGGGTTCGATACGAGGCCCGAGAGCCCGCCGACGGCGGGATGCGCGAGCGCGTACCAGGCCGCGGCGACGGAGCCGACCATCGCGATCACGAACAGCATGAGGTCCGTGACCACGACACCCCAGAGACCGGAGGTGGCGGAGTACGCAGCCGTGACAGCCGCGGCGACGAGCACCGTCGTGTACTTGTCGGCCCCGAGCAGGACGCCGCCGATCTTGATCCCGGCGAGCAGCACCGCCGCCATGATCATCACGTTGAAGAACACGCCCAGGTACACCGCCCGGAAGCCGCGCAGGAAGACCGCCGCCCGCCCCGAGTACCGGAGCTCGTAGAAACCGATGTCGGTGAACACGCCCGAGCGCCGCCAGAGCTTCACGTAGAAGAACGTCGTGCACATGCCGGTGATCAGGAACGCCCACCACATCCAGTTGCCGGAGACGCCGCCGTTCCGCACCAGGTCGGTCACCAGATTCGGCGTGTCGGTCGAGAACGTCGTGGCGACCATCGACGTGCCGAGCAGCCACCAGGGCAGGTTCCGCCCGGCAAGGAAGAACTGGCCGGTTCCGGCGCCCGCCCGCCGCGCGAAGACAAGGCCGACGGAGAGGGCGAGGGCGCCGTAGACGGCGAGGACGGTCCAGTCGAGGTTGTTCAGGCGCATCGCGCCCTCGCACCCCGAGGAGGGTGCTCGGCGAAAATTGGGTGCGCCGGCCTTCTGGCCGGCATCCGGCGCGAAGCGCGGGGCTTCGAGAACTCTGCTGAGACAGGTGAAGTCCGAGCGGAGTCGCCATCCAGATTCCGCCTGCGGCGGATGCCGGCCAGAAGGCCGGCGCACCCAGTCAAGCGGGTCTCCGGGACGAGCGCTCGCCGAACCACTCGCCCAGATCCGCCGGGTAGTCGCCGGCTGCCACGGCCTCGCTCAGCGTGGAGGCCACGGGGGGCAGGTCGCCAGGGTAGGTCAGCCCGGCCGTCCTCTGCGACATCCGCAAGAGTCGGACCCGCGCCGATCCCTGCCCGATCAGGTCGCCGACCGTTTCGCTGAGCAGGAACTCGCTCGTGACCGGATTGTCGAGGTTCGCCTCGAAGTCCGCGAACGCGGCTTCGAGAAGCGCGAAGATCGACGGCTGGAAGGCCCACAGGTTCATCGAGCAGAGGGTGTCCGCGGATAGCCGCCGAACCTCACCTTCGCAGTCGCGGCCGACGAGGCCCGCGGCGGTCTGCAGCACGTCGTAGACCTCGTCGATCCCTGCCAGGGTCGCGTCCGGCCCAGCGGCCACGATCCCCCGGTTGACGCCGCTGGTGCGGGAGACGCCGGTTCGATGGAGTTCGTACGCGCCGAGGAAGTGCGAATCATCGCCTCGGGCCAGCCCGCCCGCTACCCGCCGGCCGAACGACTCCACCGCCCGGGCGCCGTAGAAGTCGTCCGCGTTGACGACCAGGAACGGTTCCTCGATCTTCTTCCGCAGGGCGAAGACGGCATGACCCGTGCCCCACGGCTTGGCTCTCCCCGCCGGCGGCACTGCCCCGCCCGGCAGGTCGTCGAGCGACTGGGCCACGAAGTCGACGGGGACGGCCCTGCCCGCATGCTCGGCTGCCCGGCTCATGATCTGTTCCGTCCGGTCCGCCGAGGTCACGAACACGACCCGCCCGCATCCGGCGCGGATGGCGTCGCAGATCGCGTACTCGAACAGCACCTCGCCGCTCGGCCCGACCGGTTCCAGCGTCTTCGGGTGCCCGAATCTCGCCGAACGGCCGGCGGCGAGGATCGCCAGGGTCAGGCGAGAGTCGGTTGCAGACATTCAGCCGTGCAGGTTACAGACCGGCGCTTCGCGCCGGATGCGGGCGAGACGCCCGCGTTCCCAGGCCGGAAGCCGGATGCGGGCGAGACGCCCGCGTTCCCAGGCCGGAGCCCGGATGCGGGCGGGACGCCCGCGTTCCCAGGGTCTTCAAGCGGCCCGATGCCTCTCGACGACCGCCATGTCGAGCTCGACGCCCAGACCCGGCCCCGTCGGCGGTTCGATGAACCCGTTCTCGAACTTGATCGGTTCCACGAAGATGTCGCTGTGCAGGTCGTTCGTGTTGAACTCCTGGATCAGGAAGTTCGGCGAGCAGGTATCGAGCTGTACCGCCGCCGACGCCGCGACCGGGCCGCAGTACATGTGCGGCGCGATCATCGCGTAGCGCGTCTCGGCCATGCCGGCGATCTTCTTCGCCACCAGGAGGCCGCCGCACTGGCCGACGTCGAGCTGGATGATCTGGGCCGCCTGTTTCTCCAGCACCTCCGCGAACTCGAACATGTTCACCAGCCGCTCGCCGGTCGCGATCGGGATGCTGGTGTGGGCGGCCACGCGAGCCATCTCGTCGACGTTCTCCGGCGGCACCGGCTCCTCGAAGAAGAACGGGTCGAACTCCTCGAGGATGTCCGCGACCCGAATCGCCACCGCGGTCGAGAACTGGCCGTGGGTGCCGATGCCGATCTCCAGTTCGTCGCCGACCGCGTCCCGCATGGCCCGGAAGATCGTCGCCACGTGGCGGATCGTCTTCAGCGAGTAGTCCCGCGGCGGACCGGTGATCGGCGAGAACGGATCGAGCTTGCAGCAAGTGATTCCGCGGTCGACAAGTTCCTGGGCCCGCTCGCCGGCGAGGGACGGGTTCTCCCAGATTCCGGAGCTGTTCAGGTACGCGTAGGCGCGGAGCTTGTCGTGGTACCTGCCCCCGAGCAGGTTGTAGACGGGCTGGTTCGTCGCCTTGCCAACCAGGTCCCAGCAGGCCATCTCGATCGCCGAGAACGCCGGCACGCCGTACAGCCCGGGATGGCTGTAGTCGTGGAGAGTCGTCTTCATCCGCTGCCAGATCTTCTCCACGTCGAAGGGGCTCTGGCCCACCACGAACCGGTCGAACAGGTCGTTCAGCAGCTCGATCTGCGGCTTGAGGTTGGTCGCGCCACCGGAGACCCGCTCGCCGAGGCCCACCAGACCTTCGTCCGTCCTGAGCTGGATGAACAGCCACTTCCGGTGCCCGATCGGCGGGTCGATGTTGTCGATCAGGATCGTCTCTAGCTCGGTGATCTTCATCTTCGACCCCTCGGAATGTTGAGCCAACGCGGCCGCCGCCTGGCGCGCGGCGGTCAGGCCGGCGGTCAGGCCGGCTGCCGCGATCCCCGCGCTGGAAATGAAGCCGCGTCTTGTGATCATTGCAGGCGGTCTGACTCTACGCGGACCGCCATGACTGTATGGCGTGCCGAGTTCCAGCGCCTCCGCTCGCGCAGGCGCTAGGCGGCTCTAGGCCACCCTGTCTTCGACCACGAGACTGCGCCCAACAGCTCGAAGGGCGTTCGTGACTCTGCTGATATGGGAGTAGCGGTCCGGATCGAGCAGCCTACCGAGGGAGGCCTCGTCCAACCCGAGCTGCTTGGCCAGGGACGCCTCGGTAAGGCCTTGTTCCCGCATCGCCGAATAGAGCGCCAGTTTTGCGGCGGGAACGGGTGGAACGGCCACGACTTCCTGACCCTCCACGACGGAGCTTGGGGTCGGAAGGTCCTCCCCGTTGTGGACGTGAGTAGCGAGTATGGCTACCAGGGCGTCCGCTGCCATTTCCAGGGCTTCAGCCCGGTCGTCGCCGCACGTCAGCGCGCCCGGAACGTCGGGAAAGACGACGAAAAAGCCGCCGTCTTCCTCCGGGTTGAGAACACATGGATAGGCATAGCGCATCGGTCAGAAACGTCGCTCGCAGACCATGCAAGGCTATCAACGGTGATGGGCGGTCCGCCCGGCGCCGCGCCGATGCGAGCACTCGGCGCTAGCATGCGGTCTACGCCCCAGACGCGCTCCCCATCCGACTGAAAGGCCGCTCCGATGAGTTCCGTCATCACCGTCCGGGACCTCGACCCGGAAGACAAGGCCTGGCTGAGGCGCGAAGCAAGCCGCGCCGGCCTCTCGATGGAAGAGAACGTTTGCCGCTTGATCCGGGAGAAGCGCGAAAACCTGGAACGGCGCCTAAGACCCTCGGAGGTGTTCGAGAGGCAGTTCGGTCCGAAGCACGGGATCGAGTTGTCGCCTCCCAAGCGCTACCGGCACGAGCCCGTCACGGTCGGCGACAGATCGCCATCGTAGGCCGGATGCCGGCAGGGACGTCGGCGCACCCGGTGGCGCAGCCGACCTAGACTAGGGGGACCTTCGAGGGGAAAAGGGGCTGTAGCGACCCACTTCAACCCCAGGGAGCCGGAGCCGCCGGTCCGAGAACCGCCAGGACGCCGCCAGCGCCTCGATACGGGGCGCCCACAGCGCCATTTCAGCCGTCGATCTCGGCCTCAGTAGCCCGTCGCCGACTGGTGACGACGGTCCGGGAGTTGGTGCCCCAGTGAATGATGTAGGTGCCGACGGGGAGGTTCGGAATCGTCTCACCGACAGAAAAGGTCGCCGTGCCATCGAACCACATCCGGAGTGAGCCGAGATCCCATCCGCCGGGCCCGATAACTTGTACCCTCGTCGCGGACGGCTCGCCAGACAGGACGAGCGAGGCACTCGATTCATAGGGATCGAACTCCACGCCCCGGTCGAGCGCCTGTCGCAGGTCGCGCCAGCCGTCGAGAATCCACCGGCCGTCCGCTTGGCACGCGATGCGCACCTTATCGGCGAGTGGCGGTGCCGGTATCGCTGTAGCCCGGCCCGACTGAATGCGGACGATCTGCCGCCGCCCCCGCTGCCCCTCCATCTCAACAAAGCAGAAGCCGCTTCTTCCGCCTGAGAGCGTAACTACGAGTTCCTCGGACGGCGGATCGTTCTCCAAAACGAGTTCGACCATCTCGCGGTTGCCCCGTTGGTCCAGGTCGGCCGTGACCGGGCCAGACCGGAGGTGCCCCCGGCGCGCCCGCAACTCGTGCAGTCCCGGCTTCAGACCGAGAACCCGAAAGCGCCCGTTGGGATCGGAGGATACGGTCCGTCGACTCGGAAACACCGTCACGGCGGCGAGATGGACGGGTTGTCGGTCGGGATCAAGCACCAGCCCCTCAATCGAGACGCCGTCGTACCTCAAGTCCAGGAGCATCTCAGCCCGGCCACCGTCCACGACCACCGCCTTCGCATCCTGGAAACCGCCCGAAAGCGGCGCCCAAATGACCTCCCAGTTGCCGGGAAGCACTCGCTCCAGACGATAGCGGCCTTCGCCGTCCAATGTGGCATTGACCTCCAGAGTCTGGCCAGACACGACGACCTCAGTCCTGGGGAGGGGCCCGGCATCGTCCCTGATGATTCCTTCGGGGAACCGGTCGTCCGGTGCTCGACGCTGCCACACCAACATCCCGTCACCCGGCCGATCGCCGATCGTGACCCGGCCCGTTACGCGGACAGCGCTCCGGTCACAAGACACGTCATCGTCGCCCGTGGAGTCCTCGACGGACCTCTCACAGACCGCTTCACCTTCCTCGTACACCATGACGTCAAAGGGTTGCTCGGGCACTGACTCGAACACGACCCTGCCGGCTGACAGCGTCCCCGTCATCCGATCTTGCGCGAAGCCCATTCGCTCAGGATCGACCACAACGAACCCGCTCTCGACATCCGAACGGACCACGACGCGGCGCCCACGCGACAGTTCGATCACGCCGGCATCGATCCAACCGGTCGCGGCCGCTTCCACTTGGAACTTCTGCGGAGCGAAACCGTCGGCCTGGATCCGGAGCGTCGACGCGCCCAACTCCAAACCGAACAACTCAAAGTAGCCTTCCGTGTTCGCGGTCACTGTGGCCACATTGCCCTGCGCCCAGTCCATCAGCGGACCGGCGACCGAAGGACGCAAGTACGATACGGACGCGCCGGAAACCGGCGCGTAGTCCTGCTGGCCCACAACGTAGCCGGAAACCCAGGTCGAGGCCGGTGCGGTAACGACTCCCAAGTCGCGCACGTCGCCGGCCGCTCCCCGGATGTCGAGGCGCAGCAACCCCGCGTTTCCGGCGCTCAACTCCAAGCTGTAGCCGCCGGCCGGCAGGTCGAGGGAGAAGGTACCGTCCGCGGCCACCGGGCCGGCCAAGCCCCGCCTCGTATCCTGGTTGAAGGCATTGACCCGCCCATCCGCCGCAGGCGTGTGTCCGTCCGGCGCGACATACACGCCCCGCACCCAGAACGACGGCGAGAGCCCGATGACGAACGGTTCCTGCGCCGTGGTGCCGGCTCGCTTCGGCAACTCGAGCTTTGAATACAGGAACCCCCTGACGGAAACCAGGATGCCGCGCCCATAGGCCGGCGACAACCGAGCGACTCCACCTTCGTCCGCGGTTGTCCATAGGCCCTCCCCGTCCTGGATTTTCGCGCCTGGGACGGGAGCACCAGTCTCTGCATTGACGACTTGGACCCACACGGCCTCAGAGGAGGCCAAGACGATTCGCCCTATGTCTACGGACCGCTCGAGTTTCAGGGTTCGGTAGAACGTGAGGTCGCCTGCATCCGCCTTCAGGGCGGTGGATCCGACAAACAAGCCGGTGACCTCGAACCGACCGTCCGAGCCCGCTCGGGCTTGATGCTTCTGCATCAGGCCGAAGCCATTCGGAATCCAGGACAAGCCCGTGAGCCCGGCCCCCACGACCGGATCCCCCGCCTCGTTCACGGCGAGCCCGCTCAGTGTGAGACCGGGGCCCAGCTCGATGGCCGGCGGCACGTCTGAAAGCCGCGGAAAGGCCGCCCCCGACCGCGCAAGGTCCGTGACGATCACTGCGGACCGATCCCCGTCCGGGACAACCAGGGCGACACTCCCCTCGCTGTCCGCAACTTCGAAGCCGAGTACTTCCGCCGGCAGTCTGCGTTGCGACGGCCTGACCAAGCTGAATCGGGAACCCTGCAGGGAGGCACCCTCCGAGGTGATCCGAAACGACAGGTCGACCGCGGGCTGCAGTTCCAGTTCTACCGCCTCTGCCTCGGCGGCGACATCGTGCCACGACGACACCTGGTCTCCCAGACGTGCCTGAACGCGCCACGGCCCGGCGCTGCGCGGCACGGACAGAGCTGTGGAAGCCGCGGCGGTCTTCGGCAACAGCCCGCGCGGAACCTCTCTCCACATCGCAGAGGGCGCCGCTGTGATCTCAAGAGCCAAGGGTTGACCAGATCGTTCCTCGCTGCGCGAGGCGGGGCCAGACACTCGCACATCCAGCCGATTCGCCGCATCGCACTGGTCGCTGCCCAGCAGCGGAGTCCGACCGGTTTCGAGTCGCCGCGGCGCGCAGGCGTCGTTCCAGGCCCAGCAGTGAGTGAGTTCCCTGCCTTCGGCAAGATTCTGCAGGTCACTCCAAGTCCGCGCCGTCGACGCAAGCGGCAGTACGCGGCTATCGCTGTCGACACAAACGAACCGCATCAGTCTATCGCTCTCGGCGCCCACCTGACCCGCAGCGGGAGTTGCTGGAAGGCACGCCGTGAAGAGCAGGAAGCCGGCCACCCCACGCCAGGCTCTCATTCTCCACTGCTCCGAGCCGGCGGTAGGAGTTTCGCCTCAAGGATTCGCGAGCGCGGCACTCGGCTCACCGAGCCCAGCGTGTCCCCTCGAAGCAGGATCACCGCTCGCTCTCCGCGCACGTCGGCCCTAAGACGTGCGTCTGCGAACTCGGCCTCGACCGCGCAAGGGAGATGCGTGACGCGGCGAAAATCGTCCACATGGGCGTGAACCAGATCCCAGCAGACCCTGCTTCGCGGCCGCGCCGGCGGTTCGGGGAAGCCGCCCTCACGCGAGACAAGCACTTCGCCCGATGGTTTTGTGTTGATGGAAAAGCTCGTCGGTTCCGGCGAGCCGGACGGGAACGGAATCGCTGTCGGAACATGCCGAACGAAGAAAAAGACGTTGCCAGCATCGTCGGCCACAACCTCGTCGATAACACGGCGCCGACTCAGCCAGGCCCTGAGGTACGGAAGCTCCACCAGCAGGAACTTCTGCTCGGGCTCCGCCAACTCACAGTTGCGACCTGCCGACAACAACCGGAGGTCGAGGCTGTCTTGGAGTCGGCCATCGTTGCCGAAAACCAACACTCCCAGTTCAAACCCCGGAACCACCAGAACCCTCTCGTTCGTTACGAAACGGATCAGCGCCAACCCCGCGGCCATGCACCAGCCCATGTCCTGCGTACTCTCACTCGGCACGAGCCCGTGCGGCTCGCCACCGTCGGGGATCAACCAGGCGATGTGGCGCTCCCAGTGGCTATCCCGGCTGCGGTCGGTGTTGCGGCTAAGGCCAATCGCGGCTGTCATCGGGCCATGGCGGTCGAGGTCACCGACGAGTTCGATGGCCTTGGGGGAGCTTGTCCCGTTTTGATCCGCACTGAAGATTCCGTAGGCGAAACTCGAGAAGGAAAGAACTCCCGATGCGGCGCCCCCCAAACGGCTGTAGTCCTGAAGTCGGCCCATACCAACCAGACCTGACCCCGCGAGCGTAGCCACCAGATCTGCTCGCTCTTCGCCTACATGCCAGGAGTAGATTCCGTTGCCGCCGACCCCAACCAGCAGGCTGCCATCTTCCTGCCAGCGCACATCGCTCGCCGTCTCGACCTCTTCCGGCAGATCCAAGGCGGTAACCCGCTCCAGCCGAGGCCCCTGGGCTGGAGCCGCCGACGCCAAAGCCGACGCAAGCAGCGTCCCAATCAATCTCCGGCGCAACACGCCGCTTAGGAGATCACAGTGCCGGGGTTGTCCCAAGTGCCTCCGGAACAACCGAGGTTCTCAACGGGCGGGCGGGCAACGCACTTCTTGGCGGCCGCCGATCCAAGCGCCGGAAGAGATCAGGGTTGGCGCAAGAAGGACCTTTACGGGCTCCATCGCGATGCAACGCTAGTTGCGGCCGCGCCAACTCAGGCTGCTCCCAAGGAGAGCTGGGCGCTACCAAATGGTTGGAACCCAAATGCGAGTAGTCGATGGTCATACTGCAATCGGCTCTGATCACTACGTCTTCTCTACATCCATTGCCGGTGCCCGCGCACGTGCCGTACATGATCGCCGCGGTAGGGTAGTCGGTGTAGTTGTCGTACGGAATACACACCTGCTGCGCCAGCGTCGAAGCCGGCAACAGTACCGAAGCGAGCAGAGCGAGCAACGCTCCAAGGCACCAAGAGTTCTTCTTCATGAGGAGTTCCTCCCTGGTTGCGGGGACCCCCTGGTTGCGGGGACCCCCTGGTTGCGGTGGAACCCCCTAGTTGGCGCAGACTCTAACCAAGAGGTACGGAAAAATCAACACCTTGTAAGGGTGTTGGAGTCGTAGAACTCGTGCCGGAAGGTGGCCTGGAGGCGCTCGACGCGCCCGTTGAGCTGTGGCGAGCGTGGCGGCAGGACGCAGAGTGGGATGCCGCGCTCAGCGGAGCGCTTGCTCGAAGTCGGCCATGAATTCGCTGCCGCCGTCGACCTGGATGGCGCGGACCTCGAAGGGTTCTGTGCCGCATCGCCCGGTCTCTTCGCCTTGAGAGCTCCTCCAACTATAGGCGCCTGACCCGCCGAGCCTGTCGCCGACGCACCCAGTGGCGGAGCAGATTAGGGTCGTCTCAGCTCTCGACCCGGCTCATCAGCCGGGCATCGGTCACCGGGTAGTGGCAGAGCGTCTCGTCGCAGGCCTGGTAGTCGACCAGGACCGTCGCCACACCGCCCTCGCCCTCTAGCGGCACCTCGACGCGGAAGTCGCCGTGGATCCGGCCCTCGCCGTCGGCTTCGGGCAGCACGGGGTCGCTGGCGACCTGGTAGGCGAAGCCGGATGGGGCACGGACGCCGAACTTGAACTCCGCGTCGGAACCGGGGGCGTAGATCCAGAAGCCGGGTTCGAGCTTGAAGTCGAGGACGGCCAGCGTGGTTTCGCCGTCGGTCGTCGTCGACATCGTCACCTCGACCGCGGGACTCACGGTGACGGAGAGATCGTCCAGTTCGTCGCCGTTCACTGCGAACCGGGAGGAACTGAGCAAGTCCGACCCTCCAGGGCCTTGGGCGGCCCGGAACCGGTAGCCGGCCCAGTCGGAGGCGAAGAGCGAGCCATCGTTCTCGTCGAGCCAGCTCTGCCAGTCGTCGGCGGAGCCATGGCCCGCCCCGCCGTACCGGGCCAGCAGCCGGTGCGCCCGCTCGGGCGCCAACCCTTCGCGCAGATCCGCGACCGCGCGTTCCAGCAGGGACGGGTCGTTGTTCGCGATCCCGAGCGCCCTGGCGTCTTCGTCGATCCGGTACTTCCCATCCAGTCGGAAATAGGCCTTGCCGGCGTACTCGCTGCCCACGCGCGCGCCGTCCCAGTAGAGATAGGGCTCGTTGGCCTCGTACCAGGCCCGCCGCTCTTCCCTGGTGCCACGCGCTTCCGGCGGGACCGTTTCGCCGAAGGTGCGCTCAATGACCCGATCCTGGGCCTCCTTCACCTTCTCCGGCGTGTCGTAGTACTCCTTCATCTCCTCGGTCGCGTAGATGTCGAGGAGGGCGAGGGAGGTGGCGAGCCCCTCGCGCGGACGCGCTTCACGAGTCGCCAGGACCGGATGGTCCTTGAAGCCGTGGATGTAATGCACCGCGTTGATCAGCAGCCGCTGTCCCGTCTCGGTCATCTCGTCCGGGGTGCCGTAGAACCCCCACTGCAGCAGCCGCCCCTGACGGCCGATGGCGAAGTAGTCCGGACCCTTCAGGTGCATTCCGCCGGCGATCCACTCGGTGTCGGGCGAATCGAGGAACCCGTCGCCGGTCGTCACCACGCCCGGCTCGCCATTGTCCGGCCGCCCGCCGACGGGGAGGTTCAGGGTGTCCCATTCCTTCTTGAGGACCTTGACCGTGGTCATCGTGTCCGGGACGTCGTCTGTCAGTTCGTAGTACTTGTACTTGGGTGGGGTCGGCACCTCCTCGAGCTCCAGCTCGATCGGCAGAGGTCCCTGGAAGATCGGATGAGTCGGGGACTGTGGCACGACAGCCCTGGAGTACAGGCACAGTCACCCGTATCGCCAGCCCAGCAGCAGGTTCAGGTCGTCCGAGATGCGAGCGCCCTGGCCGCCGATCAGGACGGTGGGCATGGAAAGGGTCTCCAGCGTGACGCCCTCGGCCCCCGGGATCGTCTTGATCCGCTCTTCCGACCGATCCATCGTCTGGCCGTCGACGATCAGGACGTCGGCGTCGCTGAGGTCGGCCTTCGCCAGGTCGTTGCGCGCGATGCTCCGCACGTCGAAGTGCTCCGCGAGCAGCGCGTGGTAGGCGTCCGCTTGGGGGGTGCCGGCGTCGCCGGCGTAGACGACGCGGAGTTGCGGTGTCGGTTCGGCGCTGCACGCCAGCGTGAGCAGCGACGCCGCTGTCGCCAGGAAGCCAAGCCATGCTCTTCGTTTCATGGGTACATCCTCATCGCATTTCTTGAACGAACAATAGTCTAGACGCTATGGCGTTCCGGATCGGCGCTACGCGCCCGATGCGGGCAGGATGCCCGCGTTCCCAGGACCGGATGCGGACCGCGCCACGCGGGTTCCCAGGGGCCACCGGCCTAGCAGCAACCGGGGCGCCGCTGATCCGAAGCCGTCGGCGTGTCCAGCGAGTACACGTTGAACTGCCGCAGCGGCGGCGAGTAGATGTGGAGCGTGATCAGGTCCTCGCCGGATGGCTGCGTGTTCGCGACCTGGTGGCAGTCGTCCTCCTCCGAGGCGCAGACGCGGCCGGCCCCATGCTCACGGCGACCGCGGGGGCAGATGAGGCCGGATGCCGTCGGCTCGAACTCGGTCTCGGTCGCCACGCCTTCGACGACGCGGAAGGCGCAGCTCGAGCCCCGGTGGTCGTGGATCGGGGTCCGCTGGCCGCTGGACCAGCACAGGCAGACCAGTTCGTACCAGTCCGACTCGGCGATCCGGTTCCGCCGGTAGCCGTCCGCGCCGAAGCGGCACGCGGAACCGAGGTCGGCTCGCGTCACCGCGAGCTCGCCCAGCAGGCCGCTCAGGACCTCCAGGTCGGCGCGGCCGTCGAGCGAACCCAGGTACTCCAGCAGCGGACCGAGCCGGCCCGCGGACGCCCCCGAGTTCACGTCAACGCCCTCCTACATCGACCACCTGATCCCGAACTGGGCCGAACGCTGCGGTCCGCGCCTCCGGATCTCTGGAAAGACGGCGTTCGAAGTGGGGCCGTTGGGGTGACCGATGTTCCAGGTGCGCAGACCCCTCATCTCGGTCACGTTCGTCCGGTCGGTGGCGTTGAAGAAATCGATGAAGACGTGAAGGTCGTGCCGTTCCCTGACGGTGAACGTCTTGGCCAAACGCACATCGGCCGAGAAGACGTCCGGCCCGGTCCTCGTGTTGAAGCCCTCGAAGAAAGTCGACGGATAGGTGACCCAGCCCCCCGGTGATTGCATGTACGCCTGGTCCCAGGCGGTGAAGGGATTGCCGGACCGGTAGTCCAGGAATCCCGCCAGTTGGAGGCCCCAGGGCAGGTTCCCTACTGCTGAGAGCTTGTAGCTGTGCTCCACCTCGGTGTTGAGCGGCCCATTGAATTGCGCGGGCGGGTCCCCCAGATCGGACCCGAGCGACGACCCATTGAGAACGGAGTTACCCGAGATCAACTCGAAGAACGAACTGCCGACGGCGTCCTGATTGGTGTAGCTCACGTGCACCAGGGAGCCGTTGGCAAAGCGGCGCTTGAACTCGACCTCGACATCGAGGACCTCGCTGTAGCCAGTGTTGGTGTATAGGAGGACATCTCCCTTGGTGGGATCGGGCCGCGCTCCGTCGAGTGCGAATGACCGCCTGTTCTGGAAGTCCGTAAAGAAGAGACCATCGCTGTCGGAGCCGAAGACGTGGATGCTCATCGTGTTGCGCTCACCGAGCTGGCGCTCGTAGCCCACGTTCCACTTGACGATCTCGGGCAGGTGGAGGTTCGGATCAACGACTAGCTCGCGAGGTTGCGAGCCCGCGCTCGTCGGGTCCATTTCGAGAGTCACGGGATCGATCGGCACACTGAAGAGGAGCGGTGGCCGGTCAGCCCCCGTATGGCCGATCAGGTTCGACCGATCGTGATACAGCCCGGCGCCGAAGCGGAGAACGGAACGGCCGTTCCCGCCGACATCGACGGCAGCACCCAGCCGCGCCTCGACGGTCTGGTCGTCGACCAGGTTGTTCCGGTCGTAGCGCCCGCCCAGATTGAACGTCCAACGGTCGCTCACGAACCAGTCGTCCTGGATGAAGAGGTGGGAGTTCGTGACCGAGACGTCGATGTCGGTCGGAAACTGGTATACGCCACTGGCCGGAGGGGTTGAGAAGTCGTCGACAAACCCATAGCCCCAGCTTTGCCACGCCGGCTGCATGGTTCGCTGACCGAAGCGCTCCACGCCGACGCCGGCGCGCAAGGAATGATCCCCACGGAGCCAGGACAGGCGTTCCTTCCACTGGAAGCTCTCGAGCGTGTTGTCGACTTCGGGGCCGATGGAGCCCTCGAGGTGAAAAACGAGGCCGCCATCCTCGTGGAAGTAAAGACGCAATCGCCGCAACGGATCCGAGGAGGTTTCCATGCTCCGGTCGGCCTGAATCTGCCCCAGCACCGATTCGAGCGTCATGTCCGAACCCACGGCGGCAACATGGCGCACGGACAGGCCCAGGGAGTCGTTGGCATGATCCTGGTGCTCTATGTGTTCCTGGCTGGAGCGGAAGAGCGAGTGCCCAACGGCGGCCTGCTCGCTGACCCAGTTCCCCGACACGCTCAGGTCGTTCGAGTCCGAGAACTGGTGGGTCAGCTTGCCGGTCAGGCGGTCGCGGTTGGTCACGTTGGCGGTCAACCCCAATTCGACCGGCACGGCCCGTATGTAGACGTGGCTCTGGTTGTAGTCGTAGCCCATCTCATAGTCGTCGTACTCGTAGCTGGTGAAGAAGTGGGTCGTGCCCCGGTTGATGGGGCCGCCCAGGGTCAGCGATGCCTGTCTTATTGTGAAGTCCTGGCCCTCCAACTGTTCCGCGTCGTCCGCGGTCCGCCCCGTGAACCCCGCTTCCACCACCCCGTCGTGCTGTTGTTGAACCGTCGCCGAGGCGTTGTACTGGTCGGCGCCGGAACGGGTGATGATGTTGATCACGCCCCCGGACGCGTTGCCGTACTCGGCCGAGAACGTCGCGGTCGACACCTGGACCTCCTGGATGGCGTCCAGGTTGTAGGTCTGCAGCGCCGTTCCCGTCGAGAAGGTCGACCCCCTCTGGCCGGCGCCTGCGGAACTCCGGGGGCCGGCGCGGGTCTCGGACGTGGCCAGGTCGTCGTAGTTCAGGTCGCTCAGGTCGTTGTTGGCCACGCCGTCGATCAGGAACTGGTTCTGGTTCATGCGCGCCCCGTGAATGCTGAAGCTGTTGTTGGGGGCACTGTTGTCAAGGCCGCCGGTCGCGAGGCCCCCGTGGACCCCTGGAAGGATCCTCAGCACGTCCAGGAAGCTCCGGTTCGGGAGCGGCAGGCTCTGGATCTCCTCGAAGGAGATGTACTTGTTCACGCGGGAGTCGAGGGTTTCGATCTGCGGTCGCTCGGAGACGACGGTGATCTCCTCGCTCACTTCCTCGGTGGCCGCGAGTTCGAAGTTCACGCGCTGAATGCTGCCGACCCGCACCGCCAGCGACGCGGGGGCGCCGGCATAGCCCGTGGCCTCCACCGAAACCTGGTAGGTCGCGGGGCGCACGTTGGTCGCGTTGTAGAAGCCGTTGGCGTCGGTGGTGGCAGTGAGCGGCTCCTCGATCTCCTGCGATTGCAGGATGACCGTCGCTCCGGAGACGGCAGCCCCCTCGCTGTCCGTCACGTGGCCGAGCACCTGGCCGGTGGGACCCTGGCCCGCGGCCGGCGCCGCGGACAGCAGGACGGCCGCCATCAGGATCCATCCGAGGCTCTGTAGGCGTTGCATCGTCGTTTCTCTCAGCATTTCGTTGCTCCTTCGTTCAAACCCGACGGCGGCGTTGTTCGACGCCTGCGGCAAATTGCGCGCATTTCAAGCGACAATCGACAGACTATGGGTAGGGCACGCCCCATAGCTTGATCCAATCCGAAGCCGAACTTGATCGGACTTGAAACGATAAGCAACCAGAACGTGAGCCGGTCGGCTAGAATCCGTCGATGATCTTCTACTTCGGCCCCTTCGTGCTGAAGCCGGAGCAGTACGGCCTTGAGGTCGCCGGACAGCCCCGGCAGCTTCAGCCCAAGGTGTTCGAGCTGCTGACCTTCCTGGTCGCGAACCGGGACCGGGTGGTGTCCAAGGAGGAGTTGCTCGGGAACATCTGGGACGGCGCCTACGTGACGGAAGCGGCGATCAGCCGGGCGGTCAGCGAGGCGCGCAAGGTCCTCGCCGGCGGCGGCGGAAGCGCCGGCTGGATCACCACCGTGTACGGGCGCGGATTCCGCTTCACCGGTCCGGTGATCGAGGATCTGGCCGCGACGGAAGGCGCCCCCTCGGTCGCCGTGCCGCCGCCGCCCGAAGAGGAACGGGGACTCTCGATCGCCGTCCTGCCGTTCGCCGACCGCAGCCCGCAGCGGGATCAGGCGCACCTCTGCGAGGGGATGGCCGAGGAGATCCTCCACCGCCTCGCCCACGTCGTCGGCCTGCGGGTGACGGCCCGCGGCGTGTCGTTCCAGTACGACGCGCTGGCCGATCCCCGGGTAGTAGGGCGGCAGATCGGCGCCAACCTGGTGCTGGCGGGCACGGTCCGCAAGGAGGGCGACGAACTTCGCATCGGCGTCGAGGTGACCGACGCGCGCACCGGAATCCAGGTCTGGTCGGAACAGTGGCAGCGGCACTCGCAGGAGATCTTCGCGCTGCAGGACCAGACGGCGACTCTGATCGCCGAGACGCTGGAGCTGCGTCTGGCGCCGGACGCGGCGCGGCACGAGGCCCGGCGCACGGCGTCTAGCCAAGCCTACGACCTCTACCTGCGCGGCCGGAGTCTCTACCACCAGGCGCGCAAGAGGACCTACTACGAGGCCCGGCGGCTGTTCGCCGCCGCGATTGAGCTCGATCCGGCGTACGCCCTGGCTCACGCGGCGTCCGCGCACTGCTCGGCATGCCTGTACCTGTTCCACGAGCCGAGCGAGGAGAACCTCCGACTGGCGGACGAGTCGAGTTCACGGGCGCTGGAGCTGGCGCCCGAAGTCGCGGAGGCGCATTCCGCGCGGGCCATGACCCTGAGCACCAATGGTCGGCTGGAGGAAGCCGAAGTCCACTTCCGGCGTGCCCTGGAACTCGACCCGCTGAGCTTCGAGGCGAACCACAACTTCGCCCGTCACCGCTTCGCCCAGGGCCGGATGGAGGAAGCGGTCACGTTCTTCTTCCGGGCGATCGAAGCCGATCCGACGGCTTACGCCCCCTGCTCCATCTGCGCCTCGGCTCTGGCGGCGCTCGGCCGGGAAACCGAGTCGGCGCGACTTCAGGAGCTCGCTCTGGCCAGAGTGCGAAAGCGCCTGTTGCGCTACCCCGACGATCAGCGCGCGATCTACCTGGGCGCGGTCGCTCTTGCCCGCCAGGGCCGGAAGAAAGAGGCTCTGGAGTGGGCCGATCGGGCGGAGGCGCTGGATGTGCAGGATGCCGTCGCGCTCTACAACCTGGCCTGCGTGGCGTGCGTGTGCGGCGATGCGGATGCCGGGCTCCGGTACCTGGAATCGGCAGTGAGGCACGGTTACCCGCACCTGCGCTGGATCGAGAATGACGCCGATCTGGCGGCGCTGCGGGCGGATCCGCGGTTTGGGGAGATCGTGGCGGGGCTGCGGGAGACGGCGGCGCGGCAGGCGGGCTGAGGTCGCCGCTTCGCGGCGGCAGTTTCTTCGGAGAGCGGGCGAGACGCCCGGGTTCCATCCGTCCGCCCGGGTTCCCGGGCGGACCGGTTTGCGCAGACCGGCCCATGACAGGCACACTCACGCTTCACACGAACATCTCAAAGGACGGAGCGCATGCTGGAACTTGGTCTTGAGGGCAAGGTGGCGATCGTCACCGGCGGCAGCGAGGGGATGGGGCTCGCGACGGCGCACCGGCTGGTGCGGGAAGGCGCCGGCGTCGCGATCTGTGCACGCCGGGCGGAGAACCTGGAGCGGGCGGCGGATGAGCTGCGTGCGCTCACGGGCGGCGAGGTGTTCGCGCAGGCGGCGGATGTCACGTCCGCGGCCGACGTTGAGCGATTCGTCAACGCGGTGACGGCGGAATTCGGCGGCGTCGACATCCTGGTCAACAACGCCGGGGCGTCGGCGGCGCAGGGCCTCGAATCGCTGGACGACGACGCCTGGCTCGCCGACATCCAGCTCAAGGTGATGGGCGCGGTGCGCTTCTGCCGCGGCGTCGTGCCTTCGATGCGTGAGCGCGGCGGCGGTTCGATCGTCAACGCGACGATCGGCGGCGGCAAGGCGCCGCCGGCGCGGGCGCTGCCGACGAGCGTCACCCGGGCCGCCGGCATCAACCTGACCAAGTCGCTCGCCAACGAGCTGGCCGCGGACAAGATCCGCGTCAACACGATCTGCATCGGCCTGATCAAGAGCGACCAGTGGGTGCGCCGGGCGGAAGGCCAGGGCGTCGAGGTCGAGTCGATCTACGAGGCGATGGGCAAGAGGGTCCCCCTGGGCCGCGTCGGCGAGGCGGAGGAGTACGCCGACCTGATCGCGTTCCTGGTCTCCGAGCGCGGCGCCTACATCACCGGCGCGTCGATCAACCTGGACGGCGGGCTGTGTCCCGTCGTGTGACCTGCAGGGCTGTCGTTTGACCTGCAGGGCTAAGGAGCAGAACGTGAAAGTAGCGATGCAGAAGAGCCCCTTCAATCGCGGGGATCTGTTCGAGGAGCAAGGGTTCGAGGTGGTGCAGGGTGTCTGCCGGAGCGAGGACGATCTGGCCGATCTGCTCGGCGACGCCGACGGCGCGCTGGTCGGCGTCATGCCGCTGACCTCGCGCTCCGTCCTGGAGCGCTGTCCGAAGCTCAAGGTGATCAGCAGGCTGGGCGTCGGCGTCGACTCGATCGACCTCGACGCCGCCACCGAACTCGGCATCCTGGCGACCAACGTGCCCGGTTCCAACACGACCGAGGTCGCCGACCACGCGATGGCGCTGATGCTGGCGCTGACGCGGCGCGTCGTTGACGCCGTTCGCACCACTCGCGAGGGCGGCTGGGGCCGTGACCGGGAATCCATGATCGGGCTCCTCACCGGTGCGCGGCGGATCGCCGGCCACACCGTCGGGATCATCGGCTTCGGCAACATCGGCCGCGCCTTCGCCACCCGGGCTCGCGGCTTCGGGCCGGCGCGGATCATTGCCGCGGACCCGTACGTCGACCAGGTCACCGCCGACCTCTACGGCGTCAAGCTGGTGCCGCTGGAGGAACTGCTGGCCGAGGCCGACTACGTGACGATCCATTGCTCGGCGACCGATGAGACCCGGCACATGATCAACGCCGACACCCTCGCTCTGATGAAGCCGACGGCGCTGCTCGTGAATGCGGCGCGCGGCCCGATCGTCGACGGCGCGGCGCTCGCGACCGCGCTCGCGGAAGGGCAGATCGAGGCCGCCGCGCTCGACGTCACCGAGAAGGAGCCGATCGACCCCGACGACCCGTTGCTGAAGTTACCCAACTGCATCGTGACCCCGCACATCGCCGGCTTCTCGCCGGTGTTCCTCGGCGAGTGTCCGATCCGCCAGGCCGAGAACGTGATCCGGGTGCTGACGGGCGAGATGCCCCACGGCATCGCGAATCCCGAGGCGATCAAGACGATCGCGGTGATGCGCGCCACGGACCCGGGCCGCTGGGAGGGGGTACCGGACTTTTCGACCGCGTTGGCGGTGTGAACGCGCTATGACACGACGAGAAGTGCACGCATCCGCCCCTGGGCCGCGGAAGTCTGGCGGCTTCCGCCCTGGGAACGCGGGCGTCTCGCCCGCATCCGGCACACTGGCAACGACCCCGGTCCTGGTCACCGCCCTGCTAGTAGTCGCCGCCTGCGCAGCGCCGCCGCCAGAGGACGCCGCCACGCCCATCACCCCCGACGCCCTCGCCAACTGGCGCACAATCGACCTCAGCCACTCCTACGGCGACACCACGCTCTACTGGCCCACCGACACCCGGGGCTTCGACCTCGAGACCCTCGCCGAGGGCGAAACGGAAGCCGGTTACTTCTACGCCGCCAAACAGTTCGCCACCGCCGAGCACGGCGGCACCCACCTCGACGCCCCCGTGCACTTCGCGGAGGGCGGCGACGACGTCGCCTCGATCGCGCTCGATCGGCTGATCCTGCCCGGCATCGTCGTCGACGTCAGCGAACAAGCGGCCGCCGACGCCGACTTCATCGTGACCGCCGGGGACATCGGGGCCTGGGAAGAACAGCATGGCCCGATACCCGCAGGCGCGGCGGTGCTCATCCGGACCGGCTGGCCCGAACGCTGGCCCGACGCCCTCGCCTATCTCGGCGACGACACGCCCGGCGATGCCAGCAACCTCCACTTCCCCGGCATCGGCGAAGACGCGGCGCGCCTGCTGATCGAGGAACGCGGCATCGGGCTGCTCGGCATCGACACCGCCAGCGTCGACTACGGCCAGTCGACCGACTTCATCGTCCACCAGATCGGCGGCGCCGCCGGTGTGCCCAACCTGGAGAACGTGGCCGACCTGTCGGAACTGCCGCCGACCGGCTTCCTGCTCGTTGCCTTGCCGATGAAGATCGAAGCCGGCACCGGCGCCCCGGTGCGGATCGTGGCGCTGGTGCCGCCGTAGGCGACTGGCTCAAGCGCATCGGCCTACGCCCGACGCCCGCCCGACAACCGGCCCTCGTCGTCGATCAGAACCACCCCGCTCGGACGCTCCGGACCCCAGGTCCACAGCACGAGGTTGAAGTCCTCCGGACCTGCGCCATGGGCAAAGCTCTGGACCACCATCCCCGCCTGGCCCGCTGCGACCAAACGATCGGCCAAGGTCTGCGAGAGAGGAACTGCCCCATCCAGCATCTCCGCTTCCCAGGCCGGGCACAGCAGATCCGCCTCGCCGACACCGAAGGCCGCTCGCTCAACCTCGTCTCGGGTGTCGAGCACCAGTTCGGCATCGACCTCGTAGGCGCAGAGCGTGAGCGGCTGCATCGGCCGACCCAACGGCTGTGCCTCGCGGATGGCAGCCAGCGGAGTCAGGGACGCATAGAGCGCCGGCCTGCCGCGCCGGTTGAAGCGTCCACCATGACGGCGAGCGCCCTCGCCGGACAACGGAGACCACGACCACTGCGGATTGTGGGCCCGATAGACGACCCCGCGGAAGCGCACCGCCGAACTCGGCCTCAGGCGTAGCCGCCGGCCACGACCCTGTCGAGGTAGGCGTGGACCTGATCTGCCTTGCCCTCCCGCAGCAGCAGATCCGCCGTGGCGCCGCCAAAGCCGGGCAACGGCTCGGCCCGGAACCAGGCGTAGGCCGCGAGCGGCGAGCCAGTCTGAGCCTCTACCCGGTTCAGAATCTCCAGCATCTGGCGGAGCCGAACCTGAGTCTTCCGGGCACGGATGCGTGACGCGCGCGAGAAGGCGTCCCGCCCCAAACCGAGGGTGCCGGCGATCTCAGCCTTGGTGGTTCGCAACTCGGATGCGATGAGCACCGGCGAGAAGATCTGATCTTCGATGAATTCCTGGAAATGCATGACGGCAACCTCGTGGTTCGTCACGCAGTCTAGCGTGATTTTGTGTGACGTGGTCGAGGGACGGTTCGGTTCCGGCAGGGAATCAACCTTGTTGATTTAACGGCTACCGTTCAATCTGCAAGGTTGTTTCCTGGTCCGCCCAACCGACGAACGCGGCGAGGACGGCCGGAAGTAGACCGCCCAACGTGGGTTCCAGGAGCCGCTCACGCCCCGTAGTACTGTCCCCTTTCACACTTACAACACATCTGAGGCACCCGACCGTGGGCGCCCGGCGATGCGCCTGGCCGCATCCCACCGACAGGAGAAACTCATGCGGCACACCCTTTCCCTTCTTGCGACGGCGGCGCTCCTCGCGCTGGCGGCGATGCCCGCGGCGGCCGGGTCGATGGACGTCGATCTCAAGGCGGCCGACGGGACGATGCTCAAGGCGACCTACATGTCGCCCGGCAAGCCCGGTCCGGCGATGCTGCTGATCCACCAGTGCAACATGGACCGGAAGTCTTGGTCGGGCATCGCGTCGCAGTTGGTTGACGCGGGTGTGCACGTGCTGACGATGGACCTGCGCGGCTTCGGCGAGAGCGGCGGCGCCGGCCCCCGCGAGGCAGGTGGGTTCCCGTCGTTCCTGCAGACGGCGACCGGCGATGTCGACATGGCGTTCGACTACCTGAGCAAGCAGGAGGGTGTCGACACCGGCCGGATGGCGGCCGGCGGCGCCAGTTGCGGCGCGATGCTGACGGCCGATCTGGCCGCGCGCCGGGACGGAGTCAAGGCGCTGATGCTGCTGTCCGGGCCGCCGAGCGAAGCAGCGGTCGAGAACATGGCGGCCAGGTCGGACTTGGCCGTGTTCGCCGCGGCGGCCACCGGCGACACGATCACGGGCGGCGTTGCTGGCCAGCTCCAGGGCGCGGTCGACGGCTCGAAGCACCCGAACTCGACGGCCAAGATCTACGACGGCACCGAGCACGGTTTGCCGATGTTCGCGAAGAACGCGGATCTGGAGCCGGCGCTGGTCGGCTGGCTGAAGATGGAGTTGGTGGGGAAGTAGCGGCCCTACCGCAGTTCGGCGGTCTTGTTCCGCTCGATCAGGTCGAAGTCGATCTCGACGCCGAGGCCCGGGGCCATCGGGGCGTGGACGTAGCCCTCGTCGTCGACCTCGATGTCCTCGACGAGGCCGTACTTCTGCGCGGCCGCCGGCAGCAGGACCTCGAACCACTCGCAGTTGCGGATCGCGGCACTCAGGTGCAGGTGGGCGACGTTGTTCAGCGAGTTGCCGCCATGGTGGATCTCGAAGTTCATCCCGAAGCCCTCGGCCAGGTGGGCCGCCTTGAGGCAGCCCGTGATGCCGCCCTTGAGCGCGACGTCGCCGCGCAGGTAGTCGGTCGCCTGGTTGTGGATCCACGGCGCGAAGGAGTCGTACCAGGCGCCGGGGAACTCGGTCGCCATGATGGGGATGCGAAGCTGCTGGCGGAGCTTCGTGTAGTTGTAGATGTCCTGGTCGCCGAGGGGATCCTCGTACCACTCGAAGTCGAGTTCCTCGATCAGCTTGCCAACCCGTAGCGCCTGCGGGTAGTCGTAGCCCCAGGTCGAATCGAGCATGAGCGGGAAGCCGTCGCCGACCGCCTCGCGAACGGCCCGGCAGATCCGCATGTCGTCGCGCCAGATCCGGAACGGGTGGATCTTGTAGCCCTGCCAGCCCGCGGCCTGGTACGACTGGGCCTGCTCGACATAGGCCTCGACGCTGGGCTGCTGCTCGGAGCTGGCGTAGGCCGGCAGCTTCTCCCGGTACGTCCCGAGCAGCCGGTGAATCGGCTCCCCCGCCGCCTTGCCCGCGAGGTCCCAGAGCGCCACGTCGACCGCGCCGACCACCCAGGGCTGCACGACCAGCCGGCGTTCCAGCATCTCCTGGTAGAGCTGCTCCCTCGCCAGCGGGTCGCGGCCCATGACGATCGGCTTGAGCATCCTCAGCAGCGCCGGCGCCCCCATGCTCGTCCCCATGCCCAGGAACGAATGGCCTTCGATTCCGTCGTCTGTGCGGATCGTCACCAGGCCGAGCTCACCGGTCCGGTTCGGCTGGCCGGCCGGATCGAACGGTCCTCGCCCCAGATAGGAATGCGGCGGGATATCGTTCCAGGCGAAGACGGTGATGCTGAGGTCGTCGATCTTCATCGGTGCGTGATCTCCCTTGAAATCCCGGCGGTCACCGCCGAGGCGCCAAGCTAACAGCCTCGTGACAGTGTTGGGGAGTCACGCCGGTCGACTCCATTCACGGCAGGTCAGTAGTGGTGACGAGCGGCCAGAAAGAAGACTCGCTTGCCTTCCACCGCGTAGACCAGTCGGTGCTCCTGATCGATCCTCCGGGACCACTTGCCGGCGAGCTGGCCACGAAGCGGCTCCGGCTTCCCGGGACCGGCGAACGGGTGGCGCATCACAGCCTCGACCAGCTTGAGCGCCCTCAGGGCTCGGCGGCGATCTGTCCGGGTCCAGTACTCGAGGTCCTCGAGGAAGTGAGGGTCCATGACGGCTTCACGCCGTCCGGCCGCGGTCACTCCGTTTCGAGGCCAAGGCGCTGGCGAAGCTCGTCAACGACGAACGCCTCGCCCTCTCCGTCCGCGGCGCGTTCGCTCGCTGCGAGGAGGCGCCGGGCATTCCTGGGCGAGCGCAGGAGATGGACCGTCTCAAGCCAACCAGCCAGCTCATCGGCGGGAACCAGGGCGACAGGCTCATGACCGCGCCGCCGGATCAGGACCGGCTCCCGGGTGTCCGTCACCTGGTCCATGAGGGCGGCCAGGCGCTCGCGGGCCTGCGTGTAGGTCGTTTCGTGGATCATCTGCGGCTCCTTATGCGTACAGGATGACTGTACGGGTTGTCCGGGGCCGCGTCAATGTGGCACTCTGACGATCGGAATCCCTGACGCTCACCGCGACCGGCTCGCGCTTCTCGCCGCGCAGCGAACCGGAGAGTGTACGATGACGGCGTCAAGTCCTCCGGGGAAACGTCTTGAGGAAGCTGGTACTCGCCTTCGTCGCTGCTCTGAGCTGCGGAGTGCTCTACGGACAGGGCGATGTCACACGGGCCGAGATCGCGGACGTAAGCCACCTCATCGAGTACAGCAATGAGGCGCTGGAGGCCGGCACCGAGGGCAATGTCCTGCTCTTCGTAACGGTCGAAGAGAACGGCCAGGCCGAGGTAACCGACGTGCTGAGCGGCCTACCGCACGGCCTGACCCAGAACGCCGTCGAGGCGATTGAGGGGGCGCGACACGAACCAGCGACCTTCATGGGTGGCAGGCGCATCAAGACCCCAGTTCTCGCACTGGTCCGCTTCGAGCAGGGCCAGGTGACGATGCCGCCGCGAGACAGCATCGATCTGGTTTTCCCCAGGCAGAGAGGGCGTACGCCACGACTCACGTACACCAGCGAAGCGAGGGATGCGGGCATTCAGGGCGATGTCGTCATCAGCGGGACCGTCAACGAGCAAGGCAAGCTCGAGAACGCCACGGTGCTGAAGGGCTTGCCGCACGGCCTCAGCGAGGAGGCCCTCAAGATGTCCAAGATGCTGAAGTACAGGCCGGCAACACTTGACGGCAAGAGGGTGCGGTTCCCCGTAAGCCCGATACTCAGGTTCAGGCTGCCGTGAGATCCCGTCCCAAGACCCGCATCGCCGGGAGGGCTCTGCTCGCGGTGCTGATCGGCATGCTCGCCGGCGGCGGGCTCAATGCCGCGCTCGGCGAGAAAGGCGCGGACACGCCGTCGCTCGCGTTGTTCGGCGGCGGACTGGCGCTCGTCGTCGTGCTCGTGCAGGCCCGACGGCGAGCGCGGAAGTCACCGGACCCCTGACTATCCCGGGGGGCAGCCTCGCCAACCTGAGGCAGCTTCGGCGGCATGGTGGATCACCAAGTCGATCGGCACCGAGACGGCACCTTCCGCAGGTTCCGAGTGCAGCTTCAGCGGTGTCAGCCCACTCTCTTCCAGCACCTGGTGCAGCGTTCCGATCTCGTGGCACGTCGCCAGGAACAGCGAAACCGCGTCGTTGAGCATCTCCAATGCCTCGGTTCTGTCGGAGCCTTGACTCGCGACATCGAGTTCGGGGCACCATGCCACCCACATCTCGCGCTCCTGCTCGAACTCGACTGACAAGACCAACTGCCAAGACCCCATACCGACACTCCCTTCCCGCGTAGCGAGGGCTTCGCTATGCCGCGGAAGTATAGACGCCGCCCGGCACAGACTTCAGCAGGCCGGTGCGTCCGACGCCACATTTCGGCAGCAGCCGCAGCCCTTACGGCGTGTACCAGATCGGCGACGACCAGGCCCGTTCCTGGATGGTTGCCGGGAAGTCCTGGCGGGGAGCTGTGCCGGCCCGCAGGGCGTCCCAGGACGACCAGCGGCAGGTGGGGTTCTCGAGGACCCGGGCGTAGTAGAAGGCGCGCTGGCCGGGGTCGAAGTCGGGGTCGGTCCAGATGGTCTTCAGTTCGGCAGCGCCGACATCGGTGCTGGTTGAGCAGTCCTCGAGGTTGACCGTGGCGCCGTTGTCGGGGCAGCGGTGGGTGGCCGCATCGACTTCGAGGCCGTCGGAGCAGGCGACGTCGTAGACCTGTTCGGCGGTTTCGCCGCCGGATTCCCAGCCCTTGACGATCTGGACACGCTGAAGGGGCGCGGCCATGGTGTCCTGCATGGCCCAGACGAGGAAGCTCGGTGCTTCGCTGTCATCGCCGCCGCTCTCACCGGTGAGGTCGCCGCCCATCGCGACGCCGGCCTCGTACGCGCCCGCGACGAGGTCCGGGTCGTCGAGGTCGAGGCCCGAGAGTGCTGCGCCACCGAAGAAACGGACCTGGATCCGGGTACCGCTGGTGGCGAAGGTCTCCTTGCGGCGCATCGCGTCGAAGATCGACTCTCGCGTGTTCTCGTTGGCCCAGACGGCGGCGAGACCCGATGCGCCGTTGGTGATCGCCGTCGTGAAGGGGTAGATGCGGCCGGTGCCGTCGTCGATCGGCTGTGCGGCGGCGGTGGGGTTCTGCAGGTCGGCCCCAGCCCCGGGCGCGCTGGGCACCGAGCCGCGCTGCTCGGCGGTCTGCTGCATGAGGCCCGAGGCGCCCCAGTAGGTCTCCTCGTCGAAGGCGCCGGCGGCGACGTGGGTGTCGGACGAGCCGATCACGCCGAGCTTGTAGGGGTTCGACACGCCGCCCGCCTCGATCTCAAGACCGCGGCGGAAGGCGTTGCGCACATAACTGCCCGGCGGCTCGCTCAGAATGCTGGTCGAGACCCGGTAGGGCATGATCTCGAAACCAGCCCATTCGTCGTTCGGCGACAGCGCGGGGTGGGTCTCCGACGTGCCCTTGGTCTGGGTGATTTCGACGACGGGCTCGTTGCGGCTGCGGAGGTCGGAGTAGGCCTGATCGATCGCGCCGCCCTCGAAGTACTCGTACTCGAACATCCTTCCGCCGGAGCCGTTCGTGTTGTGGGGGATCGCGATCGCCTCAAAGCCGTCGGCCCGCCACTCGTCCATCCGGGCCCAGAGGTCCTCCGGGTTGTAGGAGTCGAGCCGCGAGAAGGGGATGTCCGGCGCTTCGGCGCCGCGGAAGACGACGTTGCGGTGCAGGTTCTCGTAGATCCCGCCGGCCCCGGCCGAGGTGTACTCGTAGGCGATGAACGTCGTGAACACGCCGGGCTCGTAGTGGCGGTTCGCGGAGGCCGCGATCTCGCTCCAGGCGGAACGTACGACGTCCTTGTCGAGATGTTCGCGGATGCTCGGGTCGGCGTCCTCCATGTAGCGCACGTAGGGCTGCATGGCCCGGAAGATGCCCCGCCGCTCGGTCACGGTCTGCGCGGTGCGCACGGTTTCGGCCGCCGGGTGGTTGTAGGCCGGAGAGCCGGGGTCCATCATCGCCGGCAGCATCCCGAGATAGTTCGCGTGGTCCGCAACCCCCTGGAAGTCCAGCGGCCGGTCGAGCTGGATGTCGAACCCAGCCGGGTGCTGGATCGGATTCCCCTTGGCGAACTCGTAGGCCTCGTCGGGACCGGCGCGGGTGGCGAACACGAAGGCGTCGTAGGAGTACTTCGTGTGGACGTGCAGATCGCCGAACCAGGCCTGGCGGTCGGCGGGCGGTCCGGCTTCCTGGCCAGACGCGCCGGCAGCGGTCGCGGATGGGTCGGATGAGTCGGGGTCGCCGACGGCGCAACCGAAGGCGAGGACGATGGTCAGGCTCAGGATCAAAACGGCTATTCGGCGCACGGCGAACCTCCCTCGAGCAAGTGAATGAATCAGTGTAGCGCCGCCAAGATCAGCGCAGATACTCGCTGAGGGACACGAAGACGACCCTCACTCTTGGAGATACCGATCGAGAACTTCCTCCGTCAGTACACCTCGCTCCTGCGCTCGGCGACTCCAGTAGCCCTGCAGCGCTTCAAGCTCCGCTTCAAAGTAGCGGGCGCAGGCCTTTCGAAGTGCCTCTTGAACAACGGCGCTCAGGGTCTTCCCCTCCGCTTCCGCGATCTGTTCGGCGGCGCGGGCAAGATCCGGCGGCAGGGAGATTGTCTTCCTGACCACGTTGGACATGGTCGGGTGCTCCTTCCAGGGCAGCGTGACTGAATCACACTGTACCCGCGTGCCAAGAGATGCAGGGGCTAGGATGAACCGCTCACCCCGTTCCTGTTCGCCTCATCTGGAGGAGCCATGGCTCGACAACTCGTCCTGCGCGCCGCCGCTCTCTGTTGCCTTCCTGCCCTGGTCCTCGCGGCAGGTTCCCTCACCGCACAGGCGATTCCGCCGCTTGCGGGCGACGACGTCGTCTCGGTCAGAGTCCGGTTCGGCATCACGGACACGGAAACGCAGACGTGGGATGGTTCGGTCGAGGCCACGGGCGGCGAGGTGCTGGCCGTCCGCAACTGGAGTGTGCATCCGACCGAGACGGTCGACGGTCTCGCCTGGACGATGGCGACGCGGGAGGGCATGAACTACCCGCGGCGGGTGTACCAATGGGAAGACCCGCTGGGCACCGCGACCTACCTCTACCACCCCGGCATCGTCGTCGACGTCTCCGCCAGCGGCGGGACGCGGCTCACGTTCACGACGCCTCAAGGCGACTTCGACCTGCGGCCGGCGGACCTCCGCGTTGACGAGGAGCTCTCCTTCCTCGACGGCGCCGTGCTGGCCGACCGGGTCGCGCCGGCCGAGCCGCTGTCGTCGCCGGACGACGAGAACGACTTCGCGACCTTGGCAAGCGGCGAGAACGGCGAGGTCTGGGCCGCCTGGACCGCCTACCGGGACGGCGGCGTCTCGATCATGGCGCGCCGCTTCGACGGCTCGACCTGGCAGCCGGCGGTCCCCGTGACCGACGAGCCGGGCGACCGGCTGATGCCGAAACTGGGCCGCGACGGCCAGGGTAGGCCCTGGTTGGTCTGGTCCGAGCAGGTCGACGCCAACTTCGATCTCTACGGCCGCTATCTCGAGGACGCGGACACCGGCGACTGGTCGGCAACCGAGCGCCTGACCTCGGCGCCCCAGGCCGACATCGAACACGAACTCGCCACGGACTCGGACGGCGACCTGTGGCTCGTCTGGCAGGGCTTCCGCGACGGCCGCTCCGACGTCTTCGCCCGCCGCTACGACGGCTCGGGCTGGTCGGCCGCGGAGACGGTCTCGACCTCGCCCGCCAACGACTGGACGCCGGCTGTCGCGGCCTGCGGTGACGGCTCTGTCTACGTCGCCTGGGACACCTACGACGAGGGCAACTACGACGTACTGCTGCGCCGCTTCTCCGGTGACCGCTGGGGCGACACGGCCCCGGTAGCCGACAGGCCGAAGTTCGAGGCCCACGTGTCGATCGCCTGCGACGCCCAGGATCGGCTCTGGGCGGCCTGGAACGAGAGCGGGTTCCAGTGGGGCAAGGACTCGGGCTTCGAGATCTACAAGGAGGCGACCCGCATCTACGAGTGGCGCTCCCTCGCGGTGGCGGCCTGGGACGGCGTCCGCTGGCGCGTCCCCGCGGCCGACGTGAACGAACTGCTCGAACGCGAACTCCCCGAGTACATCCCTGGGTTCAACGACCTGCCCGTGCTCCAGACCGACGCCGGCGGCCGGATGTGGCTGTTCTTCCGCCACCGCACGATCCGGGCCCGCGACACGCCGGACTTCACGCCCGCCCACCGCGCCGCGTGGCAGCTCTACGGCACCGCCTACGTCGGCGGCGAGTGGACGCGGCCGCTGCACCTGCCGTTCAGCCGCGGCCGCCAGGACGTGCGCTGGGAGCTGGCCTCGGACGGCCGGGGCAACCTGTTCGCGGCCTGGCCGACGGACAACCGGGACTCCGAGGAGTACCTGTTCGACCACTCCTCGATCAACGCGGCGAAGCTCCCCGCGCTGACCGGCGAGGCCACGCCGCCGCGGCTCGTCGACCCGGACGTGCGCGAATACCACACCTACCCGGTCCACCCCAACGAGGCCGAAGACGTGGCCCGCATCCGCGCCTACACGATCGAATCGGAAGGCCGCACCTACCGCATCTACCGCGGCGACACGCACCGCCACACGGAGTTCTCGCACGACGGCCTGAACGACGGCTCACTGATGGAGGCGTACCGCTACGCCCTCGACGCCGCCGAACTCGACTTCCTGGGCGTCAGCGAGCACAACAACCTGGGCGGCCAGGACATCGAATACGTGAACTGGCTGCACCCGCAGATCGCCGACATCTTCCGTCTGCCGGGGAGCTTCGTGCCCGTCTACACCTACGAGCGCAGCATCAGCTATCCGGACGGCCACCGCAACATCCTCTCGGCCAAGCGCGGCATCCCGACCCTGCCGATCACCGAGGCGGAGCAACAACACGAGGAAGGTGCTGCGAGGCTGTTCGCTTACCTCCGGGAGCACGACGCGATCTCGATCCCCCACACCTCGGCCACCGGCATGGGCACCGACTGGCGCGACAACGACCCCGAGGTCGAACCGCTGGTCGAGATCTACCAGGGCGACCGGACGTCGGCCGAGTACGAGGGCGCTCCCCGCGCCGCGACAGCGGAGAAACCGATCGGCCAGCAGGGCGGCTTCGAGCCCGCCGGCTTCGTCTGGAACGCCTGGGCCAAGGGCTACAAGCTCGGCGTGCAGGCCGCGTCCGACCACATCTCGACCCACATCTCCTACGCCGCCACGATCGCCGAGGACTTCACCGCCGGGGGCCTCCTGGACGCGATGAAGAAGCGCCACTCCTACGCCGCGACCGACAACATCGTCCTCGACTACCGGATGCGCGCGAACGGTCGCGAGTACCTGCAGGGAGACATCGCCGAGGTCTCGGGCCGCTTCGAGCTGGTGGTCAACGTGATCGGCACCGCCCGCATCGAGCAGATCGACATCGTCCGCGACCAGACCTTCCTCTACAACCGCCAGAACCTCGACCAGGAGGTCAGGCTGACCTTCGTCGACAGCGACGTCGAGCCCGGCGAGCACTACTACTATGTGCGCGTGATCCAGAAGAATCGCGAGATCGCCTGGTCGTCGCCGATCTGGGTGACGGTCGAGTAGTCCATCAACCCAGGTACTCGCGGAGCGACACGATCCGGATACCCCGAAACCCGGCTTCCCCGAGCATCGCTCGGTCTCCGGTCACGATCAGGTCCGCTACGCCAAGGCCCAGGAGGCCGGCCGGGGGGCGGTTATGAGGTACTTCGGAGGCAAGTAGCGCGCGATCAAGCCACGGCCTCCAGGATAAGATCTCTGAAGACGCAAAAGCTATGCGAGCGATTCCGCGGAACCTCCATGTGAGCGGCAACGGCACGAGCCGCCTCCGTCTTGCGTAGACCCGTAACGAAGTAGCCATGAAGTCGCAGGATCCGCTCGAATGCCTCCCAAGTGTCCACAATCGAGTCAGGATCGCGATAACGGCTCTGTTTCGGCGTGCTGGCCGACAAACGCGGGTACACATTGCGGACCGCCGGCCAGTCACCGAAGAACCACGCTTCTAGCTCCTGAACGACGACACGATTCGCCACCTGCCAGGAAATTCCAGACACTGCGCTCCGAGTACGTAGGCCCGCGGCAATAGCCGCTGCCTCTAACTCCTCTTTGAGCAGGAGGCAATCGTCTTCGTCGCGATCCACCATGACGACAACCCGCCAGTCCGCCGGCAGCCATTTTGAGTAGCCCCGCAAGCGATCATCGAGCTTGCGTCGAAGATCGGACTTGCCACGGAAAGCGTGAACGTGGAACGTGCGGTCGTGTGGCAGCAGGCGAGGAAGCAGGACACGGAGAAACGCTTCCATCGACAGTTCCTCCACCAGAAACTCGAAGTGGCGCGCAATCATCTTCGCGTCCTGCCTTGTGCCGCGCCGCCTTCGTTCACCAGCGGGTCACCGACACCGAAGTGCCCTTCCATCCAGAGATCGCCGAGTCTTGCGCCCTCCTTTGCGAACTCCGTCACGCCACGGATCTTCGATAACAAGTCGGTGCGCGTGTAGCCGTCCAGGTCGCGCCAGAGCACCCGCACTTCCTGGGGCTTCATTGCATCCAGAAAGAACGGGGAGTGGGTCGTGATCAGCAACTGTGTGACCGCCGAGGCTGCGCGGCACTCTTCCCCCAGTTCAGGCAGGAGACGAGGGTGGAGGAAGTTCTCTGGCTCTTCGATGCCGATCAGCCTCGCTGGATCCGGATCTTGCAGAAGCGTCAAGTACGCCAGCATCTTCAGCGTACCGTCGGAGGCAAACCGTGACAGCACGGGTGTCTCGAACGGCGCGTCCTTGAGACGAAGCAGGAGCCGTCCATCCGCCAGGCTCTCCGCCTGGACCTCTTCGATCCGAGGAACACGCCGGCGCAAGGTCTCGAAGATCTCCTCCAAGCGCCCGGGATGCTCCTCCTTGAGGTGCTGGACTACATTCGCCAGGTTGTCGCCTGTCGGCGAAAGCCGCTCCTCACCGCCCGCCTCAGGGTTGCCGCGCGCAGCATCTGCAGAAAGGTACGAGAGATGCCAACTCGTCACGAAGTCCCGAAAGGCGATCACCCGTGGATTCTCGGCCAGCATGCCAAGGGTATTGACGGCTAGCACGTCCGGCCCTGCCAGCTTTCGTGGTACGCGCGTGTCGTCCCGCTCCGGGGCGTCGCCCGTGATGACTTCGCCGTCGCCGAGCCGGTACTCCATGAAGTTGAACGGTCGGCCGGCGCCGGCCCCGCGTGTCCACCGCAACAGCTCGTGGGTCACGACCGGACGGCCGCTCTCCTCGTCAATCTCGAGGTGGTAGGTGATGAGGGGAGTCTTGGGACGCTCGCGGTACTTCAGCTCGATCACGATCGGGCCGCGGCCCTCTCGACTTCGCAGCTCGCGAAAGCGTCCCCGCCGGTCCCATGCCCGCCGGATTCCCTCCGAGAAACACTCCGACAGAAAGGCGAAGACGTCGAAGACGGTTGACTTGCCGCTCCCGTTAGGCCCCAGCAACACAGTGAGCGGCGTCAGGTTCGAGAGCGTCACATCTCGAAGCGCTCGATAGTTCTTCACCTTCAGCCAGGTCACGCGGGCAACCGTCACGGGGATTCTTTCCTCCTGCTTAACAGACTCTCTGCCTGCGCCATCTGCTCCGCGGCGCGGGCCAGGTCGGGCGGTAGCGAGATGGTCTTTCTGACGGCGTTCGGCATGGTCACGGCCCTCCGCGGGACAGTATGAACGAATCATACCCACTCCGCGCTGCTAGCCTCGGCGCTTCATGGACACAGTCTGGGTCCTGGTCTCGGCCGCGGTCGGCATCGGCTTCGTGCACACGGTGGTCGGCATCGATCACACGCTGCCGTTCGTGGTCCTCGGAAAAGCGCGCGGCTGGTCGCTGCGCAGGACACTGTGGATCACCGGGCTGTGCGGCGGCGGCCACGTCGCGTCGTCGATCCTGCTCGGCGGCGCCGGCATCGGGCTGGCGATCTTCGCTACCGGTCTCGACACGCGAGAGGGCTACCACTGGATGCAGGGCCGGGTCGGCGCGTTCGAGACGATCGAGGCGGTGCGCGGGGACCTGGCGGCCTGGGCGCTCGTCGTCTTCGGCCTGACCTACGCCGCCTGGTCGCTGGCCCGCAGGCGCAGGCAGCAGCGCCACGTCCACAAGCACGCCGGCGGGCTCGTCCACTCCCATGACCATCCCGCGGCGGGCGCCCACAAGCACCCGTCCGGCAAGGCCGGCAAGGCGGCCGGGGCTGCGGGGCTCACGGCCTGGAGCCTGTTCGTGATCTTCGTGCTCGGTCCGTGCGAGCCGCTGATCCCCATCCTCATGGTGCCGGCGTTCCAGGTCGGCCTGTGGGCGGTCGTGCCGGTGACTGTCGCCTTCGGCGTCACGACGATCGCGACGATGGCGGCGGTCGTGGCACTCGCCTACCGGGGCCTCGAGTTCGCGCGGTTCCCCGGCCTGCGGGCCTACGCGCACACGCTGAGCGGCCTCGCCATCACCGGCGCCGGCCTCGCCATGTTGCTGTTCGCGGTCTGAGCGGCGCACACTTCTCATGGGCGCTCACTTCCACGACGACGGGCACGGCCACGGTCACGGCCACAGCCACGGCCTGCTGCAGCGGATCGGCTACATCGCGCTCTGCGGCGCGGTCGGCGTCCTGCTGCTGCTGTATCTGACCGGCGCGCTGCGTACGGTCGCCGGCATCGACCTGGCGCTGATCCTGACCCTGGTCGCGGGCTATCCGCTCATCCGCCACGCGATCCTCGACCTGCTCCAAGGGCACTTCTCGTCGCACCTGACGATTGCCATCGCGGCCGGCGCGGCGGTCTGGATCGGCGAATACTTCGCCGCCGCCGAAGTCATGTTCATCATGCTGATCGGCGAGGGGATCGAGCACTGGACGGTCGACCGCGCCAAGGGAGCGATCGCCGGCTTCGTCGCCAGCCAGCCGGACCAGGCTCGGGTGCTGCGCGACGGCGGCGAAGAGTTCGTCGCCCTGGACCAGGTGGAAGTCGGCGACCTGGTGCGGGTGCTCGCCGGCGAGCGCCTGCCGGTGGACGGCACGATCGAGCGCGGCGAGTCCTCGGTCGACCAGAGCAGCGTGACCGGCGAACCGTTGCCCGCCGAACTCGGCGTCGGCGATGCGGTGTGGAGCGGCAGCCTGAACGAGTACGGCGTCCTCGACATCCGCTCCGAACGCACCGGCAGCGACACCACGGTCGCCCGCATCGCCAACCTGATCGAGGACGCGCAGAGCCGGCGCGCGCGCGTTGTGCGCACGGCGGACCGGCTGGCGCGGTACTTCCTGCCTGCCGTGCTCGTCGCCGCCGCCGCCATCTACTTCTTCACCGGCGAGATGATGCGCACGGTGGCGGCCCTGATCGTCGCCTGTCCGTGCGCCCTGGTGCTGGCGACGCCGGCGGCCATGGCTTCGGCGATCGCGCGGCTGGCGCGCGAGGGCGCCCTGGTCAAGGGCGGCGACGTGATCGAGTCCCTGTCGCGGATCGATGCCTGCGTGCTCGACAAGACGGGTACTTTGACCTGCGGGCGTCCGACTCTGACCGCGATCCTGCCCGCCCCGGGCGTTGCCGAGGACCGCCTGCTCCAACTCGCGGCGAGCGCGGAGATGACCTCGGAACACCTGCTCGGCCGGGCGCTGGTGACCGAGGCCCGCGAGCGGCAACTCGAGCTGTCGGAGCCCGAGAGCTTCAAGCTGCACCCCGGCCGGGGCGTGACCGCCACCGCCCTTGGCCACGAGATCGCGGTCGGCAACCCGGCGCTGCTGGCCGAGGTGGTGGCCAGGGACGATCTCGACGCCATCGCCGAGAGCCTGCAGCCGACTCCCGGCAGCGGCGAAACGCGGTTGGCGGTCGCGGTCGACGGCGCCTTCGCCGGCGCCATCGCCCTCGCCGATCCGCTGCGCGAGGAAGCCTCCGAGGCGGTCGCCGACCTGCGCCGAGCCGGCGTCGATCCGATCGTCATGCTGACCGGCGACGCCGGGGCGACGGCCAGGGCGATCGGCCGCCTGACCCGCATCGACCAGGTCCACGCGGAGCTCCTTCCCGAGGACAAGGTGCGGCGGCTCAGGGACCTCTCGCGCGGCAACCGCAACGTTCTCATGGTGGGCGACGGGATCAACGATGCGCCGTCGCTCGCGGCCGCCGGCGTCGGCGTCGCGATCGGCCACGGCGCCGCCGACCTCTCCGCCGAGGCGGCCCAGGTCGTCCTGCTGCCCGACCGGCTCGACTACCTGGCGCCGCTGCTGCGGTACTCGCGCCGGGTGGTGGCGCGGATCCGCAGCAGCATCCTGATCTTCGCCTTCGGCATCAACTTCGTCGCCGTCGGCTTCGCCGCCTTCGGCTGGCTGCCTCCGGCCGCCGCGGCGATCGTCCATCAGGCCGCCTCCCTGCTGGTCATCCTGAACTGCGTGCGTCTGCTCTACGAGGGCCGGGCAGTGGCCGAGCGTCCCGGCGGCCACCTCGGCCGCTTCCCCGCTCTCGCCGGAGCGGCGGAGGGGATGGCCGCCGGCTGGAGATCGTGGAACGCCGGCCGCCGCGAGGCCGTCCACCGCCTCGAACACGCCCTCGAGGACAGCCCGGCGCGACTCCGGTCGCTGGCGCCGCGGCTGCTGCGCGCGGCGCCGTTCGTGCTCTTCGCGGTCTGGGCGGGCGCCGGAGTGCGGACGATCGCACCGCAGGAAGTCGGTCTGGTGCAGCGCTTCGGCCGGCACGTCGGCGGAGAGCTCGGTCCGGGCCTGCACTGGCGCTGGCCGTGGCCGGTCGATCGGGTGACCCGGGTCGAGGCGCAGCGCCTGCGGGTGGCCGCCGTCGGCTCGCCCCGGTCGCCGGCGCCAACCGAGGCTTCCGGAGCAGCGGCCGGCGAAGCGACCTACGAGTGGAACGTGCGCCACGCCGGCTTCGACGAGACGCCGCCGCTCGAACGACTCATGCTGACCGGGGACGAGAACCTGGTGGAAGTCGCGGCCCGCGTCCACTACCGGGTCGCCGATACGGCCGCCTTCGCCTTCGCCACAGCCGATCCGGCGCTCCTGGTCGAGGCGAGCGCCGAGCGCTCCCTGCGCGCCGTGCTTGCCGCTCACACGCTGGACGCCGTGCTGACCGGCAAGAGAAACGACATCGAGAGGGACTGGCGGAAGCATCTGGCGGCCGCACTCGATTTCCTCGGCATCGGCGTCGAGGTGGTGAGCGCCACGATCCAGGACGCCCATCCGCCGCTTGATGTCGTCGACGCCTTCCGCGCCGCGGCGAGCGCGCTCGAGGAGCGGGAAACGCTGATCGAGCAGGCGGAGGGCTACGCCCTGGAACGCCTGCCCGTGGCCCGCGGCGAAGCGCAACGGCAACTCCTCGAGGCCGAGGGCTACCGGACCGAGCGAGTCGAGGCCGGTCGCGGCGAGAGCCGGCGCTTCGAACTGCGGGCCGGAGGGTACCGGCGCGACCTCAACCTGCACCGCTTCCGCCTCCAACTCGAGACGCTGGAGAGCTCGCTCGCCGGTCGACCGAAACTGATCACCGACGCCGACGCCGGCCGCAAGCGCTTCGTCTTCGTGGACGAGCCGGACGACCGCCTTCTCGATGTGTACGTTCCTCCACCGGGCACTGCCCAGAACGAGGTAGACCAATGATTGAACAAAGTCACAAACACCAGCACGAACAGCCCGGTCGCCGTGGAGTAGACCAATGACTGATCACAGCCACGGAAACCGCCACGACCATCACGATCACCACCACGATGACCACCACGGGGCGCACAGCCACGACCACGGCGACGACCACGAGCCTTCGCCGCGCCGTGCCACGTCCTGGCGGCGCGGCGGTCTGGCCGTGCTGGCGGTCGTCGCGCTGGCGCGGTCGGTGTTCGTCGTGCCGGAGACCGAGAGCGCGATCGTCACCCGTTTCGGCAAGCCGGTCCGCACGATCGAGGCGCCGGGCCTCCAGCTCAAGTGGCCGATCGACCGCCGGCGCCGTTTCGACAACCGGGTGCTCCTCTACGATCCGGCGCCGGCCGAGTTCCTGACCCAGGACAAGAAGAACCTGGTCGTCGACACGGCGGTCGTCTGGCGGATCGCCGATCCGGCCCGGTTCCTCGAAACGATCGGCAACATCTCCGGCGCCGAGATGCGGCTGCACGACGTGGTGTGGGCGGGGCTGGCGGCCGCCCTCGGCCGCACGGAACTCTCGCAACTCGTGTCCACCGAGCCGCAGGAGCTGCGGATCGAAGAGGTTGCCGCCGAGGTCCGCGAGTCCGCGGGCGCCGTCTCCGGCCCCCAGCTCGGGGTCGAGATCCTGGAAGTGCAACTCACCCGCCTGAGCTTCCCGGAGCAGAACCTGGAGTCCGTCTATGCCCGGATGCGGGCGGAGCGCGAGCGGATCGCCAAGGAGTACCGGGCCCAGGGCGAGGAACAGGCGATGGTCATTCGCGCCGAGGCCGACCGGGACCGCGAACTGATCCTGGCGGCCGCCTATCGCGACGCCGAGATCCTCCGCGGCAAGGGCGATGCCGAGGCGGCCGGCATCTACGGCGACGCCTACCGGCAGGACCCGGCGCTCTACCGGTTCCTGCGCACCCTGGAGTCCTACGAGTCGATCCTCGACGACCAGACGACGGTCATCCTGTCGGCGGACTCCGAGCTCTTCCGACTGCTGGGTGGAGGATCCGAATGAGGCTTCGCGGCCTCCCGACCGCGGCGCTGGCGCTAGCCCTGATGTGGCTGGGCTGGGGCGTGTACTTCGTCGCACCCGACGAGGAGGCGGTGGTGCGGGTACTCGGCCGGGCCAGGGTGGCGCCCGCCGGACCCGGACTGCACTGGAACTGGCCGCGGCCGGTGGGCCGGGTAGGCAAGCTGAAGGTGCGGGAAGCCAAGCGCCTGACCCTCGGCTTCACCGCGCCGGACCGGGTGCTGGGCGGCGACTCCGCGCCCGCCGAAGCGCGCTGGCTGACCGGTGATCGCAACGTGGTCCACATCCGGCTTGTCGTCCTGTACGCCATCCACGACCCGCTCGCCCACTCGCTGCGCTTCGAGAACGTCGAGTCCGTGCTGCAGGCGAGCGCGCGCGGCGCCCTGCTCGAAGTCGTCGCCGGCATGAGCGTCGACGAACTGCTGACCACCGGCAAGGTCGCCGTGCAGCAGAGCGTCCAGGCCGCCTCGCAGGGGCTGTTCGACCGCCTCGAGACCGGCGCGACCGTGCTCTCAGTGAGTCTGGAAGGCGTGAGTCCGCCGAGCCCCGTGCGCGAGGCCTTCAACGACGTGGCCAGCGCGCGCGAGGACCGGGACCGCCTGATCCGCGAGGCCGAGAGTTACGGCAACGAGGTGGTCCCGGTAGCCCGCGGCGAAGCCCGCACGCTCGTAGCGCAGGCCGAGGGCTTCCGGACCGCGGAAGTGGACCGCGCGACCGGCGAAGGGGACCGCTTCCGGTCCATCGCCGCCGCCGCGCGCGGCAACCGCGACGAAGTCCGCACACGCTCCTACCTGGAGACGATGGAACGTGTCTTCCCCCGCATGAAGAAGACGATCCTGGAGCCGGGCCAGAGCACGATCGACATCGACTTCCTGCGCCGCGAGCTGACCAACGGGCCGAGGGGCCGGCAGTGAGGATGACGCGCAACCTGGGCGCCACGGCCCTGACCGTGGTGGTGCTGCTGGCCGGCCTGGCGGTAGCGCTTCGCGACCGCCTGCCCGAGCGCCCGGGCGACACGGGCGGCGCGGAGGACGCGGGCGCCCCTCGGGAGGTCTTCTGGCAGATGGTCGAGGCGAGCCAGGATGGGGCGGTGGAGGCCTATCTCGACCTCTTCGCCGGGGAGGTCCGGGAACAGCTCGAAACGGTGCGCGAGGAGATGGGAGACGCGGCGTTCGAGCAGTACCTTCGGCAGCGTGTCGCCGATCTGAAGGGGGTCGCGGTGATCGCCGAAGAGGATCTCGGCGAGACCGTGCGGCTCGAGGTCGAGTACGTCCGGGCCGCGAGCTACGACACCCAGAGTCTCGATCTCCGTTCGTCCCGGGGGCGCTGGCGCATCGTCGCCCTCGGCCCGACCCAGGAACGCGAACCGCCGGTGCCCTACGGCACGCCGGTCGGCCCGACCGACTGACGGCGGGGAGGAAGGGTAGCGATGAGAAGGTTCGCGATCCGTCTACTTGCGCTCTTTCGCCGGGTCTCACTGGCGATCCGGAAGCTCCGCGGTCAATCCGAGGACGATGTCGCCGCCCAGCGAGTTGTCAGCGGCCGCGCCTGGGACGAGTTCTGCGACACGCTGAAGGCCGCGGGCGCATCGCTGAACTTCCCGGGCACGCCCCGCGACGCCTTCAACCAGGCCGAGGGCTACCGGTATCTGAGCCGCCTGGCCCGCGCCGGCCTGATGGCCTTCCTCGAGCACGCCGACCCGAGGGCGCCGATCCTCCACCGCGTCGCCCACGAAACGGTCAAGCTCGGTTCCGACAACCCGGACAACCACTACCTGACCGCCGCCATCTCGGGCGCTTTCGAGTACCGGATCAGCGGACGGCGCAACACGGTTGCCTACCTCGGTTTCGGCACCCAGGCCGGGCACTACGGCCAGGGCGGCGGCATGCCGCCGACCGGCTACGTGGAGGCCGCGGAACTCGATATCGACGCGGAAGGCCGTTTCGAGTTGATCCTCAGTTGCGAGCGGCCGGACGGGAACTGGCTGCCCATGACGCCCGAGAGCGGTGTCCTGATCGTCCGCCAGACGTTTCTCGACCGGCGCACCGAGATCCCGGCCGAGCTGCACATCGAACGGATCAACTGTCCGCCGGATGAGAAGCGCCCGGCGCCGCTGACCCCAAGTCAGGTCGACGAGGGGCTGCGCTCAGCGAGCACCCTGGTCGCGGGCGCTTCCCTCCTGTTCGCGAAGTGGGCGCGCGACTTCCAGAAGCACACGAACACGCTGCCCCGGTTCGACCAGGAGATGTCGAACCAGGCCGGGGGCGACCCCAACATCGCCTACTTCCACAGCCATTGGCGGCTGGCCGCGGACGAGGCGCTGGTCATCGAGGCCACGCCGCCGGAGTGCGAATCCTGGAACTTCCAGCTCAACAACTATTGGATGGAGTCGCTGGACTACCGCTACCACACGATCCACACCAACAAGCATCTCGCCGACTATGAGAGCGACGGATCCGTCCGCCTGATCGGCACGCACCAGGATCCCGGGCTCCCCAACTGGCTCGATACCGCCGGTCACACCTCCGGGACGATGTGCTTCCGGTGGATCCGGGCCGAAGAGAACCCGGTACCCGCGACCCGGGTCGTCAAGCTGCCCGAACTCCAGGCGTTTCGCCGGTAAGTCGATGCCGAAGCGGGTTACCGAGACATCGACGGACTACGAGCGGCCGTACCGGCCTCTTCCCATAGCGCTGCTGAACGCGGTCGGCCGGGCGGGCGGCCATCTCGGACTGCCCGGGAAGCTCGACGTCGGCTCGATGATCGCAAGGGCCCGAAGGAAGACGGGGCTCGCCAGCTTCGGCGACGAGTGGTTCATGGAACCGCTGTCCGTGCTCGTCCGTTCGATCAACGAGGAGGCCGACCTCACCACCCTGGGCCGCTTCATCCAGAGGCGGCGGATCGAGGGGGCGTTGGCAACGCGCCTGCGGGTCGAGGAGCTGATCCGCATACACCCGGAGATCCGCGACATCGACCTCGGCAGCGTCGTCGTGATCGCCGGCCTCCAACGGACCGGCACGACCACGCTGCACCGCCTGATCGCCTCCCACCCGGAGATGCGGGCAATCACCGCCTGGGAGGGACTGAATCCGCTGCCCCTGCCGCACGAGGAGCCGGGAGACCCCCACGCCCGGATCAGACAGGCGCTCATCGGGGTACGCGCGATCGCCTACCTGGCCCCTGCCTTCTTTGCCGTGCATCCCGCCGAACACGACGCCCCGGAGGAGGACGTGCTCCTGCTCGACGTGTCCTTCATGAGCCAGTCGGCGGAGGCGACGATGCGTGTGCCAACCTACGCGCGCTGGCTGGAAGAACAGGACCACACGAGAACGTACGAGGAATTCCGCACCCTGCTCCAGGTCCTGCACTGGCAACGTCCGCGCCGTCACCTGGTGCTCAAGACGCCGCACCACATGGAGTACCTCGACACCATCCTCGAAGTGTTCCCGACCGCCACCGTCGTCCAGACCCACCGCGATCCGCTCAAGACCATCCCCTCCTTCTGCAGCATGGTCGCGCACGGCAGGGGGATGTTCAGCGACCGCGTGGAACCGGAGGAGATCGGCGCGCACTGGCTCGCCAAGACCTGCCGCCTGATTGAGCGCACCGCCAGCGCCCGGGAAACGGCGGACCCGCGCCGCTTCGTCGACATCTCGTACTACGATCTGGCCAGCGATCCGATGGCGCAGTTGGCGAAGGTCTACGAACGGGCCGGCATCCCCTTCGGCCCGGAGGCACTGCAAGCCGCAGAGCGCACCGCGAGCCGCAACGTCCAGCACCGCTACGGACGGCACGTCTACGATGCGGACAGCTTCGGCTTGACCCGCGAGGCAATCGAGAACCGCATGGCGCAGTACCGGCGCAGGCACGGCATTCCCTACGAGTAGGCTGCCGACTAGCTGGAACATGAAGAGACTCTTCAAGGTCCTCCGCAAGGCGGTCAGGGACCGCGCCGCCATCCGCCCGACGATCGAGCCTCTGCCGGATTCCGGTCGAATCGACGGCAAGACGTGCCTGGTGACGGGGGCCAACAGCGGTCTCGGCAAAGCCGTCGCGATCGACCTGGCCACGCGCGGCGGCCACGTTCTGATGGCCTGCCGAAGCGGACACCCCGACGCGGGGGAAGACGTCAATGCCGCCTCCGGCGCCGACCGCGTCGAGATGCTGCGGGTCGATCTCTCGGACATGCGTTCGGTGCACCGGCTCTGCGACGAGCTGCGCGACAGGGGAACGAGAATCGACATCGCGGTCCTCAACGCGGGTTTGATGCCGCGCCGCGCCCGCCGGACGGCGCAGGGCTTCGAGATCATGTTCGCCGTCCACTTCCTCGCCAACCGCGTCCTGGTCGACCGCTGGTTGAAGGACGGGACGGTTCGCCCGGCGGCCAGGATCGAGGAGGCGCCTCGTATCGTCCTCGTCTCCTCCGATGCCCACCGCTCGGCCGAGCCGATCGACTTCGATCGCTTCGGCGAATTCAGGGACTACGGCGTTCGGGACGGGATCAAGCACTACGGCGCCAGCAAGCTCGTCATGTCCACGTTCGCGACCGAGCTCTCCCGACGCCTGAACCGCGACGGCGAGGGGCACGTCGTGGTTCACTCGCTCTGCCCCGGCCCCGTCAACACTGCCATCGCGCGGGAAGCGCCGCTGCTACTGAAGCTTCTCGTGTACCCGTTGATGAGACTCTTCTTCCTGCCCCCGACCAGGGCCGCGGCGCCCGTCAGCTACCTCTGCTGCGCCGACGACGCCGGCCAGCGCAGCGGTATCTACCTGCACATGCTGACGGAGAAGCGCCCGTCCGAGCATGCGACCGACCGGTCCAACGGCGCCAGGTTGTGGGAGGCCAGCGAGGCGCTGCTCCACAGTCACGCGCCGCCGGACTGCTAGCGCCGCCATGGCTTACCGACCGGGATCCGCAGTCTCCAAGGCGCTCCACCACATGGTGGAGCTCTGCTCGCGCAAGCCGATCGCCGGGCAGGTCGACCTGAGCGGCAGATATGTCGTCGTCACCGGCGCAACGCCCGGGTCGATCGGCTACGAAGTCGCCAGGACGTTGGCTGGTTGGGGCGCCAACGTCGCCGTCACCGGCCCGGAAGACAGCGCGTCCATCAAGGAGGCCTTGCTCAGGGATCTGCGGGACGGCGGCCAGCGCACGGACGGAATCGAGGCCCACCGACTGGATCTTGCCGACCGGGCCAGCGTCGCGGACTTCGCCGCCTGGTACGAGGGGAAGTCCGGCGGCCGCCTGGACGTGCTGATCAACAACGCCGGCATCCTCCGGGACGTGCTCTGGCGTTGGCGCAAGCCCCGGTTCTCCACCGACGGCTTCGAGATCCACTGGCGAACGAACTACCTCGGCACGTTCCACCTGACGCGCCTGCTGCTGCCGATGCTCCGCGAGTCCGGCCGGCGCAGCGGCGACGCGCGGGTGGTCAACGTCTCCTCCCACCAACATGACAAGGGCAGCAACGATCGCCTCTTCCAAGACTCGGGCAGGTACGACTCCTGGACCGCCTATGGCCAGTCCAAACTGGCGCTGATCCACCACAGCTTCGAGCTGCAACGCCGCTACAGGGCGGACTGCAACCTGCGATCGGTCGCTCTGCATCCAGGCTCCGTCTACTCGAACATGACCCTCGGCTGGCAGGACGAACTCCCATGGTTGCGGCGGATGAAGCCTCTCGTAGCGCCACTGGCGTCGCTGATGCTCCTGACGCCGGCCCAGGCCTCCCAGACCACCATTCACTGTGCAACGGCTACTCTCCTGGAAGGCGTTCACTACTATGAACGCTGCGCTCCAGCCGAGCCCGCCAGCGACGCCCGGGACGAGGCAGCGGCAGAGCGCCTGTGGGAAGAGTCGGAGCGCTGGTTCAGATCACTCGGTCAGCAGGAGGCAAGAGCAGGAGGCCCAGGATGTTCAAGCACGCCACCACTTCCGAACCGGTAGTGATCGACGCCCCGATCGACACCGTGTGGAACCTCCTGGTAGATGTCGACCGCTACCACGAGTGGAATCCCTTCGCCCGGACCTACGCGAGAACCGACGTACGCGTGGGCGCCACCATCGACTTCGACGTCAAGCTGGGCCGCTACGACCGGAAGCAGACCGAACGGTTCGTGGCGATCGAGCCGCCGACCCTCCTGTCCTGGAGCACCAAGATCGCCCACAAGTCTCTGCTGAAGGCGCTGCGGGAACAGCGACTCGAGAATCGGAGCGAGACCAGTTGCGCGTACTTCAATACGGATACGCTCGAGGGCCCGCTGGCGCCGCTCGCCGTCCTGCTGTTCGGCCGAGCCATGCACCGCGGATTCGCGGATGTCGGTAGGGCGTTGAAGCAGCGAGCCGAGGATGGCGCGGTCCGCAGCGGACCAGACTAGAGGAGAATTCCGATGACGACTTCCCTTCCCAAGCTCTCCGGGCCGGCCCTGTGCGCCGGCCTTCTCCTGGTTGCCGCCTGCACCCAGCCCGAGAACTCTCCCGAAGCCGTCACAGCGGGTCCGGACGGCTTCATCGCCGGCGGCGTCCAAAGCGCCCAGGGCCCCGAAGCCGGCGTCTGGGTCATCGCCGAGACGAAGGACCTGCCGACGAAGTTCGTGAAGATCGTCGTCACCGACGACGAGGGCCGGTTCATGCTGCCGGAACTGCCCGACGCGAGCTACGACGTGTGGGTGCGGGGCTACGGCCTGGTCGATTCGGCGCCGCTCGAGATGAGGCCCACGGCCGACCCGGTCACGCTCCAGGCAACCGCCGCAACGACTCCGGAGGAAGCGGCGAAGGTCTATCCCGGCGACTACTGGCTGTCGCTGATGGCGCCGCCGGACGAGAGCCTGTTCCCCGGCACCGGCGACGACGGCAACGGCATGGGAACACGCATGCTGTCCCAGGCCCACTGGCTCGACTCGCTGAAGTCGGACTGCAACTTCTGCCACCAACTCGGGAGCCGCCAGACTCGCACCGTCGACCACGTGTTCGAGGCGAAGCCGGAGCTCACCACCCACAAGGAAGCCTGGGAGTGGCGGCTGGGCACCGGGGTGCGCGGCAACCAGATGTACAGCGTGCTCCGGCTTCAGGGCATGGAAGCGTCCCTGGACGTGTACGCGGACTGGACCGAGCGGATCGCGGCGGGAGAACTGCCGCAGGCGCCGACGCGGCCGCAGGGGATCGAGCGCAACCTCGTCCTCACCCTGTGGGACGTCGGCAGCGACAAGACGTTCATGCACGATCTCGTGTCGACCGACAAGAACAACCCCCGGATCAACGCCGGCGGACCCGTCTACGCGGCGAGTTCCGGCCACGGCCAGCTCGTGGTGCTGGACCCCGTCCTGAACTTGAGCTATGCCCGGAACATCCCCACCAGGGAACCCAGGAACGAGGTCCCGTCTCGCTTCCCGCCGCCGATGCGGCCGTCCTTCTTCTGGGGCGACGAGCACATCTGGGCGAATCCCCCTTACAACCCGTCCGATCCGCACAATCCGATGATCGACAGCAAGGGCCGGGTCTGGCTGACTTCGAAGCTCCACGGAGCGCGGCGGCCTCCGGCCTGGTGTAGCGATCCGGAGAACAAGTACGCGGCCTGGTGGACGCCCCGGCCAGGCGGCCGTCACGCCTCGTTCTTCGACCCGGTGGCCCAGAAGTTCACCTTGATCGAGACCTGCTTCAGCACCCACCATCTCCAGTTCGACAACGACCCCAACGAGACCGTCTACTTCAACGGCGGCGGCGCCGGCCTTTCCTGGGTCGACACGAAGGTCTTCGACGAGACCGGCGACGAGCAACAGGCCGTGGGCTGGTGCCCCCTGGTCGTCGACACGAACGGTGACGGGGCGATCACGAAGCCCTGGAACGTCGCGGTCGCCTCTGCGGGCGGCTTCACCTACCGGGTCGATGCCGTGAGGGCCCAGGAGGAACGAGCCGCGGCGGGAGAGACCGAGACCACCCCGGCGCCCGATCCCCGGTACGACACGCAGCTTTCGTACGGCCTCTACTCGGTCATTCCAAGCCCGGTCGATGATTCGGTGTGGGGCGCCTCCCAGACCTATCCGGGCTACATCATCCGTCTGATGCGCGGGGACACGCCCCCGACCAGTTGCCGGTCGCAGATCTTCCGCGTCCCGGAACCCGGTTTCGACCCGCGTGGGATCGACATCGCCAGCGACGGCGTGGTGTGGACGGCTCTCGCCGGCAGCAGCCACCTGGCCAGCCTGGACGTCCGCAAGTGCGAGCCCCGGGACGAGCCGGACAGCCCGGACGGCAGCCAGTGCCCCGAGGGCTGGTCCCTGTACCGGACCGAGGGCCCCACGATGAAGGGCACGGACGTGCCGGCCGACTTCCACTACTACAACTGGGTCGATCAGCACGACATCGCCGGGCTTGGCGAGAACACCCCCATCGCCACCGGGTCGAACTCCGACAGCCTGCTCGCGCTCGATCCCGAGACCGGTGAATGGACGACGCTGCGCGTGCCCTACCCGCTCGGCTTCTTCTCCCGCGGCCTCGACGGCCGCATCGACGACCCCGACGCGGGCTGGAAGGGCCGCGCCCTCTGGGCCAACTACGGCACGAACTACATCTGGCACACCGAAGGCGGCAAGGGCACCCGCGGCAAGTTCGTCAAGTTCCAGGTCCGGCCGGATCCGCTGGCGCGGTAGCTACAACTGTGGGCTATGACCTCAGCCTGGAGAGCTTGCTGACTCCCTTGGTGGGGCCCAAGTTCGTCAGGGTGCCGACGATGTCTCCAGATTCACTCTCGCGCTCTGTAAGTCCAACGGTCTTGTAGAAGGATACGTCGTTGGCCACCGACAAGCCAGGCAGAACAACGACTGAGTCGTCGTCTAGTTTCTTGCGGCCCGGCTTGTAGGCAGAGATTGACCCTACGATTCTCAGACCAAGATCCGTCCTGCAGAACACCGGGCCACCGCTTACGCCTGGTGCGGCGACACCGTCGACCAAATAGGATCTGCCTAGTGCTGCACTAATGTGACCAGAGAAAAAGCAGGGATGTCCGAGCTGAAATCCAGGGCATCCGATCCACCCGACTTCCATGCCCACATGAACATCCTCTATACGCTCGATGATGGGCACCGTGGGCACAGGCAACTCTGGGGCACGGAAGATAAGGATGCTGGCGTCCGATTTGTCTGTATTTGCGCTAAAGACGCTGCGCTCATCCGACGTCCCTCCCCTTCCGACGCGGACCGAGTCCCCGGTGAGGCAATGTTGGATCGTGGCCGGTTCTGGCGTCAGCCCCACAACAACATGGCGAGCAGTCGCAACCATCTTCAAGTCTTTGGTTTCGCCTAGCAGGAATCCTGTTCCGACCACCCCTGTATCTCCACGGATGAAGACGACGTGGCCCAGCATCTCTTCGATCGCTTCTCTTTCCATTTGATCTGCCTCTCCGGTAGTAGCTCCAGCTCAACCAACTTGAGTGTCAGGCCGTCCAGTCAGCGGACAGCACTTCCGCTTGTTCAAGCACCGTCCGCGTCGCCTGCTCCTGCTTGTCAGGCGGGTAGCCGTGCTTCCGCAGTACGCGCTTGACCAGCCGCCTCAGGTTGGCGCGGACGTTTTCGCGAAGCGTCCAATCGATCTTGACGTTGTTCCGCACGGTTTCGACCAACTCGCGGGCGATATCGCGCAGCGTCTCGTCGCCGAGCACCTGCACGGCGCTGTCGTTCGTCTCGAGCGCATCGTAGAAGGCGAGCTCGTCCTCTGAGAGCCCCAACGCCTCGCCACGGGCATTCGCTTCGCGCATGTCGCGGGCAAGCTGGATCAGTTCCTCGATGACCTGCGCGGCCTCGATGGCTCGGTTCGCGTAGCGGCGAACGGTTTGAGCGAGCAACTCGGCAAAGGACCGCGCCTGGACGACGTTCTTTCGCTTGCGGACGGTCAGTTCCCCCTTGAGCAGCTTCTGTAACAACTCGACCGCGAGGTTGCGTTGCTTCATGCCCCGCACTTCGACCAGGAACTCCTCGGACAGGATCGAGAGGTCGGGCTTCTCGAGGCCGGCTGCGGCGAAGATGTCGACGACCCCCTCCGAAGCCACGGCTCGCGAGACGATCTGCCGGATGGCGTAGTCCAGTTCTTCCTCGGGACGTGCCTCCCCTTGGGCGCGCTTGGCCAGCACCGATCGTACGGCCTGGAAGAACGCCACGTCATCGCGGATGCCCATCGCCTCCGTGTGAGGCACGGCAAGCGCGAAGGCCTGTGAGAGTTCGCGCACGGACCGCTGACAGCGCTCCTTGCCGTTCTCCTGCGCGAGGATGTGTTCCTGCGCTCCCGGCAGCAGGCTCATCCGTTCAGACGCCGTTCCGTCGATCCATCCGGAATAGTCGAAGCCGTGGAACAGGCCGCAGCACACCTCGTACTTCTCCAGCATCGCCGCCACCGCTTCGGACTGATCCACAGTGGTCTTGCCCGTGCCGCCGCTCTCGGTGTAGGTCGCGAGAGCCTGTTTGAGTTCATGTGCGAGCCCGAGGTAGTCGACGACCAGGCCGCCCGGCTTGTCCCGGAAGACCCGATTCACCCGCGCGATCGCCTGCATCAGCCCGTGGCCGCGCATCGGCTTGTCCACATACATGGTGTGCAGACTCGGCGCGTCGAAGCCGGTCAGCCACATGTCCCGGACGAGGACGATCTGAAAGGGATCGGCGGGATCGCGGAACCGTTTCGCCAGCATCTCGCGGCGCGCCTTGTTGCGGATGTGCGGCTGCCAGTCAGGAGGATCCGATGCACTGCCGGTCATCACGACCTTGATCCGGCCATGGTCGTCATTCTCGTGATGCCACTCGGGACGCAGGCGAGTCAACTCGCCGTAGAGGTCGATGCAGATGCGGCGGCTCATGCAGACAACCATCCCCTTGCCGTCCATGGCCTCGAGGCGCCGATCGAAATGCGAGACGATGTCCTGGGCGATGAGCCTGAGCCGCGGTCCGGCGCCGGCGACCGCTTCGAGCTGTGCCCACTTCGTCTTGAGCTTCTCCTTGCGCTCGACTTCCTCGCCTTCGGTCACGTCCTCGAAGTCGGGATCGATCTTGGGCCGCTCGGCCTCGTCCAGCGTCAGCTTCGCCAGCCGACTCTCGTAGTAGATCGGAACGGTTGCGCGGTCCTCGACCGATCGCTCGATGTCGTAAACGCTGATGTAATCGCCGAACACCGCGCGCGTGTTGGCGTCCTCCAGCTCGATCGGCGTGCCGGTGAAGCCGATGAACGAAGCGTTGGGGAGCGCGTCTCGCATGTGGCGGGCATAGCCATCGATGAAGTCGTACTGGCTGCGGTGCGCCTCGTCGGCGATCACCACGATGTTCCGGCGCCCGGACAACTCGGAATGCCGGTCGCCCTTCTCCTCCGGAAAGAACTTCTGGATCGTGGTGAAGACCACGCCACCCGACTCGACGGCCAGCTTGGCGCGCAGGTCGGCACGGCTGCTGGCTTGGACGGGCGGCTGCCGCAGGAGATCCTGGCAGCGTGAGAACGTGCCGAAGAGCTGATCGTCGAGGTCGTTGCGATCCGTCAGCACAACGACAGTCGGGTTCTCCATCGCCGGCTCGCGGATGATGCGCCCGGCGTAGAAGGCCATGGTGAGGCTCTTGCCGGAGCCTTGGGTGTGCCAGACGACGCCGATGCGCCGGTCGCCGGGATCGCCACCGGGTGTTCGAGCAGACTCTCCGAAGCCCGGATCCTCTTCGACGACGGCCTCCCGCTGCAACTGAGTCGCTCGCAGCGTCTCGGAGACCGCTACTCCCACGGCGTGGAACTGGTGATACCCGGCCATCTTCTTGGACAGCTCGCCGCTGCCGTCGTCCTCGAACACGATGAAGTCCCGGACCAACGTCAGGAACCGGTCCCGCTCGCACATCCCCTCGAGCATCGCCTGCAACTGGGGCAGATGCGGGGCGGCGAGGGTCTCGCCGCCTATCGTGCGCCACGGCTTGAACCACTCCCGCCCTGCGGTGAGCGTGCCCATGCGCGCCTCGACTCCGTCCGAAACGATGAGCGCCGCGTTGAAGGCGAACAGGCTCGTGAGCTCGGCCTTGTAGGTCTGGATCTGGTTCCAGGCCGACCACACCGTGGCCTTCTCGTCCGCCGGGTTCTTGAGCTCGATCAAACCAAGCGGAAGGCCGTTGACGAACAGCACGACATCCGGCCGCCGCTCGTGCTCGCCCTCGACGACGGTGAACTGGTTGACCGCCAGCCAGTCGTTGTTGGCGGCGTCATCGAAGTCGAGGACGGAGACTTGCGCTCCGCGCAGGGCGCCCGCAGCGGTCCGATACTCGACCGTTACGCCCTCCACCAGCATGCGGTGGAACGCACGGTTGCGAGCTTCCAGCGTGAAGGCTTCAAGTTGGGTCAGTTTGCGGAATGCATCCTCCAGGGCTTCGGTCGGCAGGTCTGGATTCAGCCGATCCAGGGCGTCGCGCAGCCGAGATTCCAGAACGACTTCGCTGTAGTCCGTTCGCTCGGAATCCGCCGCGTGCGGGGCAATGTTGGGACCGTGGGCTACCTTCCACCCAAGGCCTTCCAGCCATTCGAGCGCGGCCTCTTCGACCTCCGATTCGGTGAAGGCCGCGGATACCGGTGTCATGTGGCAGCTTCCAATTCCCTCTCGGCATCCGGTACGCGGATCTCTCCGGAAACGAGCTTCTGGAGCAGCGTGTCACGAAGGGCGACATGTGTTCGACTACTGAGTTCGTTAGCAACTTGCCGCTCCAGCAAGCATGAGAACGTGTTGGAGAGTCGGGCGATCACGCCGTCGGGAGGTGCAACGCAAAGCGCATCCGTCAAATGGTGCCGCCTGATGTGTCCCATCGTTGTCGCCTTGTCCTGGGCAATCCGCCGGAATGCCGGAAGATGGGACAACAGGCTGTGCAGGTAGAACCACTTGGGATACCTGTCTGAAGTCACCTTGAAGAGATGCTGGTTCAAGGCGGCCCGCCCGCCGCACCACGTCTTGACCACGAGGCTTCCTGACCAAGAGAACAGGACATCGCCATCCTCGATGATGCACTCTGGCTTGATGGCGGTGCTCGCCCACTCACCGCTATTCGCCTCGCCAACCCGCAGTTGGGCGATCTTGACCACCGGTAGTCGTTCTTCGTTCGGCGCCGGACGGAACTTCTGAAGGGCAAGCCCGTTCTGGAACCGCGCGATTGCGTCGAGCGGGATTACCACCCATCCCTCTGGTAATTCGCCGATCTCGGAATCCACAAGCCGGTCGGAAAACAGGTCGGCGATGTCTTGCGGCAATCCCGTGTCTCGACCCTCCATCTTGGCCCGTACCGGATCGAAATCGACGAACCAGGACTTGAACAGCGCCCGGGCCATCGCCTCCAGCGTCTCGTTCATCCGACGGTTCAGCTCGATCTTGTCGTCCAGCGTGCCGAGGATGTGGGCAATGGCACGCTGTTCTCCGACTGTCGCGGGGAATCGAACGGCCTCACGATGCAGATGATTGCGGTTCAGGCCCGGAACGGCAGCCTTGTCGGAGTATGCCGCGAAGTCGAGTTGCGACAGGAAGTAGCTGATGAAGCGCGGATCGTTCCCGCGGAAGTCGCGGACATACAACGCCGTGTTCAGTGGCCAAAAGTCCTCTCTAACGAAGTAGACGCGGCCGAGCGTTCCGTATCGACCTGTCACGACACCCGGTCCCCGGACCTTGCTCTCCGAGTGGAAGTCGGTCGGGCCAGACGACGACACAACCGGAAAGGCGCCGGACAGGCGCCTCTGCTTCGGTAGGTCATAGCCACGTTTGAGCTCGATCACCTCACCGAGTTCGCACTCCCTCCAAGCTGTCACCGGAGCGTCCCCTGGCGCACCGCGACGAGTGACCGAAGGTTGGCGCAGATGGAACGGGGCCTCAACACCACATACGCCCTCTCGATCTCCCGATGAAACCGCTCCGGCAGGCGCGCCCAGTCGCGGGCCTCGACCAAGAAAGGAATGGTCGAATCGTGGAGCGCCTGAGTGAAGTCAGCGAGCGCCGAGAGCTCGATCTCATCCAAGCCGGGGCCCCGCAACACGAGATCCAGATCGCTGCCGTCGTGGCTCCGGCCGTTCACGCGGCTACCGTAGGCCCAGACCTCCACGCCGGGGAGGTGTTCGCACAGCAGGGCTTCGAGGCGCTCCCGGTGGCGCAGCAGCAAGTGGAGGCGTTCAGTCATCGGGCGCCTGCTCGATGACCGCGGCGAGCGCCCGGGCGTCGGCGACGAAGGCCGGCAGCCGCTCCACCGCTGTCGCGACGGCAGGGTCGGCGCCGTCCGGTTCGCCCGCGCCGATCAGGCTGTCGCGGTAACCCAGCCAGCGTTCCGCGGCCTCGATGTCGATCAGGCCGCGTTTGGCCGCGTGCCGGAACACGTCTCGGAACGTCAGCCGGTCGGCCGCCCGGTTGCTTGCGAACCACGGACGCAACGTCTTCCTCAGCAGCTTGCCGCTCTGTTCGAGAGCAACCTCGAACCGCTCGATGCACATCTCTCGCCCAAGCCGGTGAGCCGTTTCGTCCTCACGATCGCGGTCCAGGAGTTGGCAGTAGACCTCCAGCCGGTCGAGGCACTCCTTGAAGAATGTCGTATCGGTTCCCATCAGTGCTGATCGGCGCTGCCCGCCAAACTCCAGGCGTCCTTCAAGTCCGCCAGCCAATCGGCCGCCCTTGGTCAGGCCGCCAACAGAAGTCGCTCGAAGCGTTCTGGAGACGACCACAACGCGACCTCGGATTGCTGTTCGAGGAGTTGAAAGTCCTCGCTTCGCCAAAGGTCCTGTGTGTCATCGAACAAGGAAACGAGTGTCAGTTGCGGATGGGTCTCCCTCAGATGGCTGAGGTCGACACACCCGGCGACAACATGCTCAGTGATCCTTCGTGCGGCGCTACGGGAACCCGTACTGAGCAGGAACACGATCGAGGTCCGCTGATCGGTGCGAGTCTGGAAATCCACCGTCCATTCCCTGCCAGACCTCCCGGTTCTTCGCACGCCCCTCTCATGGACGATATGTCGTTCGGCCAGCCACTCATGGACCTCGTCGGCCGCGCTCTCGGCGGCCCTGGTTCTCAACGTGAACCACAGGTCCGAGAGTCTCACTGCTCCCTGCGCGAGGCGCAGAACCGACTCACCAAGTACGGCGCCCGCCGCAACGCGCAACACGAGCTGGCCACGTTCGAGCTCAAGACCCAGCGTCTGGCAGACATCACCGATCATCCGGTTCTGTTTGGGCGACCGCCGCCTGCTCACAGACTGCAGCCGCAACCAACCGAGGCTCTCCCCATAGTCGGAAATCGTGAAGCCGCCATCGCGTTCAAGAACAAACACGTCGACGACGCCACCATCCGGGTACATCAGCGGTGTCCGAACGCGGACGCCGCCTCCCGCCGCTGGTCCGCACTTGAACAGCGACGGCAGCGAATCTCCAATAGATGAACACAACGCGTCGAGACTCATAGCTGCAACTCCTCCTGGACGTTCAGATCCGGCATCTCTCCCTGGTGAGCGATCTTCGCCTCCGCGCAGAACTGCTCCCAAACGTCCGACGGCTGAGTCCAGAGAGCCGTGATGTCGGTCGGAACATACGCCTGCTTGTCGCGAAAGGCCTCCGTCCAGCGGTGCTTGTGCTTCTCGCCCACGAAACTGCAATCCGGATTGTGGTGCTCGGCCCCGAGATCGAGTGCGTAGATGCGACCGACGCCACGATGAATGAGCGTGTAAGACAGAGTGCCTGCCTTGGGGTTGCAACGACCGTTGACGAACAGCGGATATCCAGCGTCGGACGCGACTTCCACCCGGAACTCTCGCGCCGGAGAGTGATCCTCGTCATTCTGCCACTCCAGGTCTCCGACGATCCGCTTCGTCTCGTCAGCAAGAATCGCGTCGAACTCCTGCTGGCTGAGAGTCATGGGGCATCTCCCCTGTCTTTGGCAACCTCCACTCCGAACCCCAGCGACCTCAGGTTATCCTCGATCGCCGCGTCGAGCCGACTCGCCTCAGCCCGCTGCCGACACCATTCGGCCGCGAGCCGGGCCATCTTCTCCTTGAACGGCTCGCCGTCGTCCTCCTGCGGCTTCATGCCGACGTAGCGGCCCGGCGTCAGCACGTGGCCGTGTCTGCCGACCTCTTCAATCGTCGCGCTCTTGCAGAAACCGGGCTTGTCCTCGTACTCGGCGAAGCCTTCCCCGCCGCGCCATGCGTGGTAGGTCGCGACGATCTCGGCGATGTCCTCGAACGTCAACTCCCGGTGCGTGCGGTCCACCATCCGCCCCTGGTCGCGCGCGTCGATGAACAGGATCTCGCCGCCCCGTGCGTGCGAAGCGCCGTCCTGTCGATCCCGCGCGAGGAACCACAGGCAGGCCGGGATCTGGGTCGAGTAGAAGAGTTGCCCCGGCAGGGCGACCATGCAGTCCACAAGGTTCCCCTCCTCGATCAGCCTGCGGCGGATCTCGCCTTCGCCGGACTGATTCGACGACATCGATCCGTTGGCGAGCACGAACCCCGCAACGCCCTTCGGCGCCAAGTGGTGAACCATGTGCTGCACCCAGGCGAAGTTCGCATTGCCCTTGGGTGGGATCCCGTAGCGCCAGCGCTTGTCTTTGACCAGCCTCTCGCCTCCCCAGTCCGACACGTTGAACGGTGGGTTGGCGAGGATGAAGTCAGACTTCAGGTCCGGATGGCGGTCGCTGTGGAAGCTGTCGCCCTGAGCGATCTGTCCCCCGATCCCGCGTATGGCCAAGTTCATCCTTGCGAGCCGCCACGTCGTGTAGTTCGACTCCTGGCCATAGATCGAGATGTCGCCGCTCGCTTTGCCGCCGTTGCCGTTGCCGCTGGCGTGCGCCCGAATGAACTCGATCGACTGCACGAACATGCCCGAGGATCCGCAACACGGATCGTAGACCCGCCCGCGGTAGGGCTCCAGCATCTCGACGAGGAGGCTGACGACGCAGCGCGGCGTGTAGAATTCGCCGCCCCTCTTGCCCTCGGCGCTGGCGAACCGCGAGAGGAAGTACTCGTAGACGCGGCCCAGCACGTCTCGGGAGCGGGCTTCGGCGTCACCGACGCGGATGTTGCCCATCATGTCGATGAGCTGGCCGAGGCGCTGCTTGTCCAGGGCAGGACGCGCGTAGTCCTTGGGCAGCACCTCCTTCAGCGCCGGGTTGTCGCGCTCGATCGCGGTCATGGCCCCATCGACCGTCTGGCCAACTGTCGGCTGCCGCGCCTGGGCCTTCAGGTGCGCCCAGCGAGCCTCCTGCGGTACCCAGAAGATGTTCTCCGCGATGTACTCGTCCCGGTCCTCCGCGGCGTCTTCCCCCCACTCGGCCAGCACCGCCGCGTGGCGCTCCTCGAAGGCGTCCGAGATGTACTTCAGGAAGATGAGGCCGAGCACGACGTGCTTGTACTCGGCAGCATCCATCGAGCCGCGGAGAGCGTCGGCCATCGCCCACAGCTCCGCCTCGTAGCCTGTCGTTGCGCCGCTCTTGGATTGTCTCTTTGCCATCTTCATCGCCGTGATTGCCAATCCCGTCAGTCCGGATGATCTCTCGGAGCTGCCATCGTAGCCCCATAACGCGACCAGTGTCACTTCGCCGTTCATCCTCGTCGCGGCAGCTTGCAGCCCTGTAGCGCCGGGCTCTTCTCGGAATACTCCAGCCGCTCGAACGCCCGGATCTCCGGCGAGCGGGGCCGGGTCGATCGGAGGAGTACAACTGCCACTGCCTGAACTCTGAAACCGATGGCAGGAAACACTGGATTCCTACCCGTCGACCTGCAAGGCTGGGCAAGAGAGAGGTGCCCCTGCCCTCGGCCCAAGGAGTCCCGGGGGACGCCACAGGTCGCCCAGAAAGGACACCCGCCCGCAAAGGGACGAGCACCCAATGCCTCCGACCAAGCGAAATCACTCAGTCTCCAGGTTCTACCTCGACGCGTGGGCGTGTGAGCCCGGACTGATCTACCGCTTCGACAAGAGCACCAGGCGCTGGGGGCAACGTTCGCTGAAGAAGCAAGCCGGGGTGGTCCGCGACGCCTACACTCAGGGTGCCGAGGACTGGCTGGCGAAGACCGTCGAGACGCCGGTCGCCCCGGTCATCGAACAGCTGAGGATGGCTGACACGCGAACCGAGTTCCTTCTGGGTGGAGAGGACAGGTTCAAGGTCGCGGTCTTCATGATCGAGACGCACGTCGACACCGTGGCTGGGAGAAGGCGTGCGGCAGCTGTGCTGGGCGAGATGAAGACGAAGCCGCAGCGCACGACGTTGGAGAGACGCCTTATAGAGGACGCGAAGAAGGAGATACTTGAAGACCCAGAACGGGCACGCAGTCCGTTGGTCAGAGATGCACGAGGCCGTCACGTGAACATGCGGCTATACGAGTGCATCGTACGTGGCCAATGGTCGATCTACTACACGACCGATACCGATACTCGTCGACACCTGGTGACCTCAGACGATCCGGTGCTGAGGTTCCCCACCACGGTGACTGATGACTATGGACCGGTGCCAAAAGGTCAACTGGACCACTTCCTGATGCCTCTTAGCCCGAAACGTCTGCTCGTATGCAGAAGACGGTCCGGCCGCCTCCATGAGCGCATCAGCGAGCCCATAGGCGACCACCCGGACGCAGACATCGTGATTAGGCCGTACTGCCTCACCAATCGCCAGATCGAGTACACCAACCTGCTCATGACGAGCACGGCATGGAAACATGTCTTCGCGTCGAAGCCGGTGCGGAAGATCGAGCGGTGGGATACCGAGGACTTTGGGAACTGGCCTCGGCATTTCCCCGATGCGCCCAAGTAACCGAAAAGACGCCGTGCGCGGCACTCGGGTCGTCTCCGCCGCGCTCCAACCTTCGGGGGAGTAGGTTCGGCGAAAAGCCACGAAACGGCCCCAGACCCCAACCCCTCGCCTCTTCACTGCTCCTCTGCCGGCCTCTTAGGCCTTCGCGTAGCGCCTCACCATGCCGGGATCCTTCCACCGTCCGGCGGTCGCCGAGCCCACTGGGACCCTCCCCCCTCGGACCCGGTGCGGGCTGGGCGGCGTCGAGCTACATCCAGGATTGGTCTGGCTAGGGCTCCGGCGATATCGGACTTCCGTTCCAGGACCGTCGGCTGTTTTGAGGTGGCCTTTCGGGTCTGCCGGAGAAAACAGGCAGCGTAGTCCCATACAGAGATGAGCCTGAAGGGGGGTCCTTCGGGAGTTGCGCCGGGAGAGTGCGGCGGGGCGGGTTTCAGGGCTGCTGATCGAAGCGAAGCGGAGATCAGCCCCAGGGGGACCAGCGGTAGCGCGGGGACCGCGAGCCGCGGTCGAGATGCAGTGAAGGGCGAGACGGAGAGGTTCGGCTGTCCGCTCATGCGACAGTTGCCTCGCGGCGTCGGATTTCGGCGAAGAGTGCTATGAGAGCTTCCTTGACGGCGCTCGCCGCGGCGAGATCGTCGAGCGCCAGAGCCTGCTGGTCGAGCTGGTCGAAGGTGACGCCGGGTCGCAGGCAGAGGGCGGCGCCGTCGAGCGACTTGAGCTTGAGGTAGGGCGTGGTGACCTTGTCGAAGGGGTAGGTCCTTCGGATGCGTCCCTTCGCGTCTGTGGTGCCGACGGGGAAGTGGCAGGGCCGGTGGTAGTTGAGGAATGGAGCGAGCACGTCGCGCAGGAAGTCGTTGACGAGGGCGGCGTGATGCCGGGGAATGTGGTCGTGGCCGAGGTAGCGCCGCACGATCGAGGCGTTCTTGCTCTCGACCAGGGCGTTGTCGTTGCTGCGCCTCGGGCGGGACTTGGTGAACATCCTCGATGTGCAGCTTGCGCAGCAGCGCGGCCACCCGGTGGTTGATGTATTCGGAGCCGTTGTCGGCGTGGAAGCCACGGATGATGAAGGGGAAAGCCTCGATCGACCCTTGAAGGGCCGGGACCAGGAAACGCTCCGAGATGCCCTCCACTGCCGCCACGAACTCGTACTGCGTGACCTCGTCCACCAGATTGATCTCGTACAGACCCTTCTCGCCGTCCAAGTCGCCCTGATGCACCGAATCCACTCGCAGGAAGCCCGGCCGACCCGCGGGATGAGGCTTGCGGCGCTCCCCGATGCGTACCTGCGTCGACCGCGTCTTCGCCACCGTCAGCCGGCGGCGCCGGTACGTAGTCGATCGGCGAAGGCGGTACAGATGGCTGTTCGAAAGCCCCGCCAGACGCTCGAACCGCGCGTCGCCGAACACCGCGTACTGGCGCTGCATCATGCGCCGGGTGACCGCGCCGCACAGACCGCCCAGGGTCTCGTCCACCTCAGCCAGCAAGCCGATGTCCGCCTTCGTGTAGCGCCGGGGAAAGGGACGCTTCGGACCACGGCGCCGATCCTCGATGCGGCCGGTAGCCCGGTACTGAGAAATCAACCGCCCGATCTGAGCCCGGCTGAAACCCGTCACCTTGACCAGGAACCGCCGCAACAGGCCCTTGTCGGACCTCGACAACCGTACATACCGCGTACGAACCAGAACACGCCGCACGAAGCCGTACGCATCGGCGCGCTCCACGAAACGGAAGTCGACCGGCGCGCTGCCGGCCATGAAGTCGCGGACCTCGTCCAGGGTCCGAAGCCGTTCGATATCGAGTCGCAAGATCATCCTCCAATGATCCCCAACACGCGCTCAGGCTCATCTCTCGTGGGATTGACATCGCTCCTTCAGGCTCATCTCTCATGGGACAAGGCTCGCCGTTGACAGGCTTGACAGCCGTGGTACACTACCGCCCAAACAACGGAGGTCCTCCACAACAGGAGGTCCTCCAATGAGGAAAGACAGTTGGTTTCGTGGCGCAGTCCTGAGCATCCTGTTCTTCGCGCTCATCGTGGGTGGCGTTCCGTTGCCGGCCAGCGCGCAACTACCTGACGGTGGCGGCGAAACCATCACCGTTACGGCTCCGGCCCCAACATATCAGCCGGGAAACCCGGGGCAAGACACCGGCAAGGCTAGAAGGCGGAGACCCCCCAAGGAAAAAACGAGGCACGGGGCGGGGACCGCTCAATACTACGAAATGCATCGCAAGGCGCAGGCGTTGAACAACGTGTGCAGTGACCTAGACTCTGCACAAACCGCGGTAGCCGTAGCTGCGCTAGCCGCTGCAATCTTGGCGCTTGGCTTGGCAGCAGGGGGGAATATCCCCGGCGCGGCGATACTCTTGGCCGCCGCCGCGGTTGGGTTCGCCGGCCACAACGCTATGCTGACTTGGTGTAACAGCACCTTTCGACCTTGGTACGCCACACAATTCAGCGGAGGATAACCCGTGATCAGTGCAACCTTCGTTTGGCTTGTGTTTGGCGCGGTCGGCATCGTTATTGCCGTTCTCGCGCGGCGGGAGAAGCGCCGCGGATGAAGCGCTTGCGGTTTCCCGTACTGGGCTTGTCGCGTAGGTTGCGACTTCCGCCCTAGCCGCCTGGTTGGTCTGGCTCCCCGCCGCGCCGTCGACTCCGAGGGCGCGGCCGGGAGCGCCGGCCAAGCCCGTAACGGTCCGACCACCGCCCCCCAACGGGTGCCCACGCGGGGTGCCGTTGGGGAGGGTGGGTCCACCCCTGGCCCGGAAGGCTGAATCTAAACAGACAAGCCCGTGGTGAAAATCGGTTTGCCGCGGTCCCTCATCGAATGCAGATGGGCAAGAGGGATCGGAATTTCACTCAGGTGCCGCTTCGGGTGGAGGGAGCGGATCTTCCTCGCAGCGCTGGTCACCCGTTCTATGAGCGGTTGAACGGCATTCTGGAAGCCGGTGGGTTCGACGAGTTCGCGGACTCGGCTTGCGCGCTGGAGGCATCGCTCGGAAACTGAGCCACCCAACGCGCAGAAAGTGATCCACCCTCGGCCCTTGGCCGGTAGCTTGGTCTTGTACAAGAGACCAACGCGATCGGAGGAAGGACTTGCTGAGGATGGATCAGGTTCATGTTATTCGGTACCAGGTGCTGAGGGAGGGTCGTAGCCAGCGTTGGGTGGCGCGGCGTCACGGTGTGAGCCGCAACACGGTGCGCAAGTACCTGGATCAGAGCGCGCCGAGGCGGGTGGAGAGCAGGCCCCGGCGTCGCTGGGTGACGGAGCGTATGGCGCCGCGTCTGGAGGAGTTGCTGCGCAGGTGGTCTCGCCGGACGACGGCGAAGCAGCGCCTGACGGCAACGCGTCTTCATCGGCAGTTGCTGGAGGATGGCTACGAGGTCGGGATCACGACGGTGCGCAGCTACGTGCGGGAGTGGAAGCGTCAGCGGCAGGAGACGTTCATTCCGCTGGTGCACCGTGCCGGCGAGTGCGGCCAAGTGGACTTCTTCGAGGTGACGGTGGAGGAGGACGGCGTGGCGCACCGAGTGTGGAAGTTTCTGCTGCACCTGCCGTACTCGGGCCGTTCGTTCGTGTGGCTGTACGACCGGTGCGACCAGGTGGCGTTCCTCGACGGCCACGTGCGGGCGTTCGCTCACTTCGGCGGCGTGCCGTTGCGGCTGGTCTACGACAATCTGAGTGCGGCGGTGCGTCGCCGGGTGGGCGGCGAGCGTCAGTTGACGGCTCGGTTCCAGGCTCTGGTGAGCCACTACCTGTTCGAGCCTTGCTTCGCCCGTCCCGGCGAGGGCCACGACAAGGGGAGCGTGGAGTCTCGCGGCAAGGGAATCCGTCTGGCGCACATGAGTCCGGTGCCTCAAGGGCGCAGTCTGGAGGAGATCGCGCGGTGCGTGCTGACTTCGGTCGATGCCGCGCACGGCAACCGTGCGCGGTGGCAGGAGGAGCAGGCAGCTCTGCGTGAGCTGCCGCCTACCGCGTTCGAGGCGCGGAAGCTCAGGATCGTGCGAGTGTCGAGGCAGGCGACGGTGCAGTTGGGGGGTGCGACCTACTCGGTGCCGTCGCGGTGGAAGAGCCTTCAGGTCCATGCCCTCGTCGGCGCCAGGGAGATCACCTTCACCTGCCGCGACGAGGAGTACTGCTGCGACCTGGTGCGGCCGGGACAGCGCCTGGTGCGCTACGCGCACTACTTCGAGGAGCTGTCCCGGAAGCCTCAGGCGGTGCGCCAAGTCGCCCCGGAGTTGCTCGCAGAGCTCGGTCCTGCGTACCGCAAGCTATGGAGCATGCTGGAGTTGCGGCACGGTGCGCTGGAGACGGCGCGGCTGTTCGCCAAGCTGCTGAGCGTGGTCACAGACCACGGCAGCGAGGAGGTCGCCTCCGCTCTTGAGGAAGCCCTGGCCGCCGACCGCTTCGACCTGCTGGGACTTGTCGAGCGGCGCTCCGCGCCCCGGATGGAGGTGCCGGAAACGCTCCGGCGCCACGAGGTCGAGAGCGCTCGCGCCGCCGACTTCGACGTGCTGCTTCAGGAGGCGGCATCGTGAGCCGGGCCGCGCGCAGAGCCGTCATCAAGGAGGGCCTCAAGACGCTCAAGATGCCTTCCGTGCTGCGCGACTACGAGCAGCGGGCGCGTCAGGCCCAGGACGCGCAATGGGACTACGAGGACTACCTCTGGCAACTGCTCGAGGCCGAGATCCGGGATCGGGAGGCCCGCACCGTCGAGCGCCGGTTGCGAGCGGCTCGCTTCCCCGATCACAAGACGCTCGAGCAGATCGACTTCGAGGCGCTGCAAGGCGTCTCCAAACCGAAACTGCGAGAGCTGGCGGCCTGCGACTACATCGACCGCGGCGACGATGTCGTCCTGGTCGGACCCATCGGCACCGGCAAGACGCATCTCGCCATCGCGCTGGGCATCGAGGCCGCGAAGCGCCGCCGCCGGGTCTGGTTCCGCAAGGCCTCCGACCTCGTCCGCGACCTGATCGAGGCCCGTGATCAGCGGGAGCTGGGCCGCCTCCAGCAGCGGCTTCAGCGGATCGACCTCCTGATCTGCGACGAGCTCGGCTTCGTGCCATTCGACCGCGCCGGCGGCGAGTTGCTCTTCAACGTCTTCGCCGACCGTTACGAGCGCCGCTCGACCATCGTCACCTCCAACCTCGCCTTCTCCGAATGGGTCCGCGTATTCGGCGACGAGAAGCTGACCACGGCGCTGCTCGACCGCCTCTCACACCATGCCCACATCCTCGCCACCAAGGGCTCCTCCTATCGGACACGGCTGTCGAGAAGCACCTCGTGAATCCGGATCGCACGACGCGCAACCGGACCGACGCGGCCCCGCCGCTGAGCGGACCGCACCGGCGGACGGCTGCGGTAGCTGCCGGCGGTGCGGAAAACGGCAGACCGTTTCCCGCACCCCCTTGGAAAACCGGCAGACCGGTTTCCCACAGCTACCGCAGCCGCTACTGCTACTGACTCAAGGGGACCGACGAGAGAAGACTCGCGTACACTCAACACGGCCGAAGTGGCTCACTTTCCAAACGTTGGGTGGCTCACTTTCCGAGCGTTGCCAACATCGAAGACCCAGAACGGGCACGCAGTCCGTTGGTCAGAGATGCACGAGGCCGTCACGTGAACATGCGGCTATACGAGTGCATCGTACGTGGCCAATGGTCGATCTACTACACGACCGATACCGATACTTGTCGACACCTGGTGACCTCAGACGATCCGGTGCTGAGGTTCCCCACCACGGTGACTGATGACTATGGACCGGTGCCAAAAGGTCAACTGGACCACTTCCTGATGCCTCTTAGCAGCCCGTGGTGGAAGTCGATTCGGCGCGGTTGCGATAGAATGCAGTCATGGCTATGGGCAAGACGGATCGCAGTGGTAGTCAGGAGCCGCTTTGGGTGGCGGGAGCGGATCTTCCTCGCAGCGCTGGTCACCCGTTCTATGAGCGGTTGAACGGCATTCTGGAAGCCGGCGGTTTCGACGAGTTGGTGGAGTCGGCGTGCGCGCAGTTCTATGCGGAGCGGATGGGCCGTCCGAGTCTTTGTCCGGGCCGGTACTTTCGTCTGCTGCTGGTGGGTTACTTCGAGGGTCTGGACTCGGAGCGCGGGATCGCGTGGCGTGCTCAGGACTCTCTGAGCATTCGTCGGTTCCTGGGGTTGGGCGTGACCGAGTCGGCGCCGGATCATTCGACCATTTCGCGTACGCGTCGGCTGGTCGACGTGGAGACTCACAGCAGAGTGTTCTCGTGGGTGCTTGGTCGTCTGGCGGAGTCGGGTCTGGTGTCGGGCAAGACGGTGGGCATGGACGCGACGACTCTGGAGGCGAACGCGGCGTTGCGGAGCATCGTGCGTCTTGACAGTGGGGAGGACTACGACGAGTTCGTGCGGGGTTTGGCGGAGGCGTCGGGCGTGGAGACGCCGACGCGGACCGAGTTGGTCCGTTTCGACCGCAAGCGCAAGAAGAAGCTGTCGAACGCGGAGTGGGCGAATCCGCACGACCCGGACGCGGAGATCACGAAGATGAAGGACGGCCGCACGCACTTCGCGTACAAGGCGGAGCAGGCGGTGGACCTTTTGTCCGGGACGATCCTGGGAGTGACGATTCAGGGCGGATCGAAGGGGGACACGGAGTCGTTCGGCGAGACGCTGGAGGAGACCTTCGAGCAGGTGGAATCGGCGATCGGGGACGATGCCGCGATCCAGGAGATCGTTGCCGACAAGGGCTACCACAGCAACGCCGTTCTCGCCTCCATCGACGAGTTGGGCCTTCGCAGCTACATCGCGGAGCCGGACCGTGGTCGTCGTCGTTGGAAGGGCAAGAAGGACCTGCAGGCCATCGTGTACGCGAACCGTCGGCGGATCCGGGGGAATCGGGGCAAGCGGATGCAGCGCCAGCGAGGGGAACGGCTTGAACGGCCTTTCGCTCACCAGTACGAGACCGGCGGCATGCGGCGGCTGCACCTGCGCGGTCGCTCGAACGTCCTCAAGCGCGTCTACATTCATGCCTGCGGCTGCAACCTCGGGCTCCTGATGCGCGAGCTTGTGGGAGTCGGCACGCCGCGGAGCCTCCAGGGCCGCGCTTCGGCAGCCCGCAACGCCCTCGCCGGTCAACATGGAGGGGTCTGGCCGCGACTCGTCGCGCTATACCGGCGGATCTTCCTGAGCTGGCCCGCAAACCCGATCCACTTGCTATCCAACATCTACCGCCGCCGCTGGTCCCCTGTAGAACCACACATCTGACTGGTCCGCCTCCTCGGGCCACGAAGCCACTTCTGCCACGGGCTGCTAGTGTACTGTCTCCAACATGGCTTTACCACGTGTAACCTTTGCGATGATGCTGTCGGCGGTGGCCGTCCAGACGAACGGCCGGGAGTTTTCGTTGCTGTGCTCCACGTAGTCGTAGATGGTCTTTACGAGGTCGTTGACGCTCTGGAATGCACCGCGCCGGATCGCCTTCGTGGTCAGACCGCCCAGCCAGCGTTCGACCAGGTTGAGCCAGGGCGACGAAGTCGGAATGAAATGGAAGTGGAAGCGAGGCTTTCGCTCCAGCCATGCGCGCACGGCGGCGTGTTTGTGGGTCTGGTAGTTGTCCAGGATCAGGTGCAGGTCGAGATGCTTCGGGATCTCACGGTCGAGACGCTTGAGGAAACGGAGAAACTCCTGGTGGCGCTGCCGGCCCATGCACTCCGCGATCACCGTGCCCTCCAACACGTTCAGCGCAGCGAACAACGTCGTCGTCCCGTTGCGCTTGTAGTCGTGGGTCATCGTTCCCGCGCGGCCGCGCTTGAGCGGCAAGCCCGGCTGGGTCCGGTCCAGAGCCTGGATCTGGCTCTTCTCGTCCACGCACAACACAAGCGCGTTCTCGGGCGGATTCCGGTACAGGCCCACAACGTCCCGCAGCTTTTCCACGAACCTGGGGTCGTTGCTCAGCTTGAACGTCTTGACCAGATGGGGCTTCAGCCCGTGCGCCACCCAGATGCGCTGGACCGCCGCCGGACTGATGCCCTGGGCCCGAGCCATCGAACGCACGCTCCAGTGGGTCTGACCGGGCGGCTTCTCGTGCAGCGTCGCTTCGATCATTTTACGCACGACCGACTCCGAGAGCGGCGGCTTTCCGCAACCGCGGGGACGATCCCTGGTCAGCCCCGAAGGTCCGTCCTCCGCGAACCGACGACGCCACAGCAGCACCGTGGGCCGCGAAACGCCGAGTTTCGCCGCAATCGCCCGATTGGCCGTGCCCTCCGCCGCAGCGAGCACGATCCGGCTACGCCGGACGGTGCGTTGCGTCGTCGTCGGCGCCTCTACCCATTTCTTGAGAAGCGCTCGATCGCTCTCTTCGATGTGAAGTCGTTCCGCTGGTTCCCACATGAACGGAATACTGACGAACTTGCCCGAGACTGTCAACCCATGTCGGAGACACTACACTAGCCCGAAACGTCTGCTCGTATGCAGAAGACGGTCCGGCCGCCTCCATGAGCGCCTCACCGAGCCGATAGGCGACCACCCGGACGCAGACATCGTGACTAGGCCGTACTGCCTCACCAATCGCCAGATCGAGTACACCAACCTGCTCATGACGAGCACGGCATGGAAACATGTCTTCGCGTCGAGGCCGGTGCGGAAGATCGAGCGGTGGGATACCGAGGACTTTGGGAACTGGCCTCGGCATTTCCCCGATGCGCCCAAGTAACCGAAAAGACGCCGTGCGCGGCACTCGGGTCGTCTCCGCCGCGAGGGCACGCGTAGCGTCGTCCATTCGCCGGTCGAGGGATCGAGCGCTAGCAGGCTGTCGGAGTTCGACCCGGTGGCGATGGGGGTGTTCTCGCCGAGGCCGGCAATGTCGTGCTGATCGACGCCCGCGGATCGCGAGGCGGTTCAGGCAGCGTCGTGCCGCCTGATCCAGTCGCGCAGCGCTTCGTTGATCCGCGTCTGCCAGCCGCGGCCGCCGGCACGAAAATGGTCGACTACGTCCTGGGACAGCCGAATCGTGGTCGACACCTTCGGCTGCGCGATCGGCGGCCGGCCGCGCCGCACGGGCGCCTTGGCGAACTTCTCCGGCCAGCCGTCCCGAGAGAGGTCCGGCGCGGTGTCGGGGTCAAAGTCTCGAGCCGTAGAGTCGTCGTTCTCGTTCATTGGCCTTCCTCATGCTGATGATCCGATACGCGGTACCACGGGGAGTCCAGACGAGAACGACCATCGCCCCATCGAGAAAGCCGATGGTGATGTACCGGTCCTCTCCGTAGTTCCTGCGGTCATCCTGTGTGGTCAGTGTCGCGCCATCGAATACCTTGGCGGCGCGGGCCAAGTCCAGCCCCCGGGCCTTCAAGGTGGCCGCACGCTTCGCTTCGTCGAACTCGACTCGCACAATTCATGTTACTACAGAAAATTGGTGAAGCGCTTCGCCTGTCGCCTGCGGCCATCTGACCACCTGGGCGCTCGAAGCGCTGGACCAGTGCGATACTGAGGCGATGCGCGTCCCGCAGGGCCCGAAGGAAACGAGGTCTTTGACGAAGAGCGGCCTGACCCGGCGAGGTCTACTCGGAGTCCTGGCGGCGGTCGCTTCACTGCCGAAGCGGATCGGGCGGGCCGGGGCAGCCCAGCAGGAAGCGGGTGGTCGCGGCGAGGGCACCCAAATCGACCGGTGGCACCGGACCCATGACCGGGTTTGGCTTGGGGCGCGGTTCTGGGCCAATCCGATGGAGGATTGGCGGGTTGTGGACGGGGCGGCCGAAGTGCAGACGTCGGGCGGAGACCGGAACATCCACTTGATCACGCATCGACTGACGGGCGAGCGGGGGCGGTTCCGGATGTCGGTGCGTTGCAAGCGGGTGGAAGCCGGGAAACGCGACGGGGGCGCCGGGTTCCGGATCGGCGTCCGCAACCTGATCGATGACCATCGCAGCAACTGCTTCGCGCGCGGCGTCGGGGTCGATGCCGGGTTGGTCGACGGGCGGCTGGTGCTGGGGGGCTCGAGTGCGGATATCAGCGATGCTGACTCCATCGCGGTGAACGGGATCGGACTCCTTCTCGAGGGTCGGACGGAGGACGAGGAGACAGCCCTCAGCCTGACGGCGCGGACCACCACCGGGGCCGAACTCGGCACTGTCCGCCACACCCTGCCGGCAGCCGACATCGCAGGCAACGTCGCGATCGTCAGCAACTTCGACCGGGAGATCCCGAAGGGGGAGGGCGCCCGCCACCGGTTCAGCGAGTGGACGGCGGACGGGAGTGCCTTCGAGGTCGACGACGACCGCCGGTTCGGCCCGATCCTGTGGTCGATGTACTCGATGAGCGACTCCCGCGGCGACGAAGGGTTCGTGGTCAAGATGACGGCGCTCCTGCCGCCGCTCGGCGACGGGGACGCCCGGCGCGTCGAACTGCTGACGCAGCACGCCGGGGAATGGCGATCCCACGGCTTCGCCGAACTCGACCCGGACGCCTGGACGGCGACGTTCCGGCTGCCACGGTGGAACGAGCGGGCGGCGGCGCCGTTCCGGCTCGTCTACCGGGAGCGGCACACCGACGGCGGCGAGACGGCGTCGGAGTGGCTCGGCACGATCCGGGTGAATCCCGCGGGACGGCCGCTCCGGCTCGGTGCCCTCACCTGCCAGAACGACTACTCGTTCCCCTACACGCCGGTCGCCGACGGCGTTCTGCCGCGGGATCCCGACCTGGTGTTCTTCTCCGGCGACCAGCTCTACGAGAACCACGGCGGCTACGGGCTGATCCGTGAGCCGGCCGAGCCCGCGATCCTGAACTACCTGCGCAAGTACTACCAGTTCGGCTGGGCGTTCCGCGAGGCGATGCGCGATCGGCCGACGTTGTGCATCCCGGACGACCACGACGTGTTCCAGGGCAACATCTGGGGCGAAGGCGGCAAGGCGATGGAGACCGGCCGCGATACCTCGACGCGCGGCGGGTACCGGGCGCCGGCGCGGATGGTCAACGTGGTCCATCGCACGAACGCCTCTCACCATCCCGACCCCTTCGATCCGGCCCCGGTCGAGCAGGACATCAGCGTCTACTACGGCGACATGGTCTACGGCGGGGTCGGGTTCGCCATCCTGGGCGACCGGCAGTTCAAGAGCAGCCCCGAGCGTGTGGACACCGGGTCCGGCCGGGCCGATCATGTGCTCGACGTTGGACTCGACACCTCGAAACTCGACCAGCCCGGGCTCGCCCTGCTCGGCGAGCGGCAGGAGGAGTTCCTGGAGCAGTGGGCCGACGACTGGCGCGGCCACTCGATGAAGGTGCTCCTCAGCCAGACCGTGTTTGCCGGCGTCGCCACCCACCACGGCGCCTACGACGACTTTCTCGCCGCGGATCTCGACTGCGGCGGCTGGCCCCAGACGCCGCGCAACCGGGTGGTCCGGATTCTCCGCAAGGCGAAGTGCCTGCACGTGTGCGGCGACCAGCACCTGCCGTCCCTGGTCCAGTACGGCGCGGACCGGCAGCGGGACGGGTGCTGGGCGTTCTGCACCCCGGCGATCAGCGCCGGCTACCCGCGCTGGTGGCGTCCCGACGAGGTGGGCATGCCGCACCGGAACCGGCCGCGGCACGGGCTGGCGGACACCGGCGAGTTCCGCGACGGCCTGGGCAACCGGGTCTACGTCTACGCGGTGGGCAACCCCGAGGTCGGCGCCGAGCGCAATCCCTACCGCCTCGCTCACCAGAAGAGCAGCGGCTTCGGCATGGTCACCATCGACTCGGAGGCGAAGACCTACCGGATCGAGGCGTTCCGCTTCCTGTCCACGGCCGACGCGGGTGACAACGAGCAGTTCCCCGGCTGGCCCGTTACCCTGCACCAGGACGAGAACGCGGGCGAGAACAGGATCGGCTAGGGGCCTGCGCCCCTATACTCAAGCGCTTGACGCAACCAGAAAACAACGGAGGTTCCGCCATGACACCAAGAACGCGCTTTCTGTTCACCGCGGTCGCCTTGCTGATCCTCGTCGGGCCGCTTGCGGCCCAGGACAGCGAGATGAGCTTCTTCATCACCAGCGCCGGACCCGGCGACGGCGCCAACCTGGGCGGCCTGGAGGGCGCCGACAAGCACTGCACGGCGCTCGCCGAGGCCGCCGGCAGCTCGGGCAAGACCTGGCGCGCCTACCTCAGCACCGACGGCGAAGACGGCGTGAGCGCACGCGACCGGATCGGCGCCGGACCGTGGCTCAACGCCAAGGGCGCGGAAGTGGCCCGCAACCTCGACGCACTCCACTACTCGAATGTCGGGCTGACCAAGGAGACGCAACTCACCGAGAAGGGCGAGATGGTCAAGGGCCGCGGCGACACTCCCAACGAGCACGACATCCTCACCGGGTCGAAGCTCGACGGCGCCCGCTTCACCGACGGCGCCGACCACACCTGCAGCAACTGGACGAGCAACGACGAGGGCAGCGCCCAGGTCGGCCACCACGATCGCACCGGCGGCGGCCCGGTCCCGTCGTCGTGGAACTCGGCCCACGGCAGCCGCGGCTGCAGCCAGGCCAACCTCCAGGGCACCGGCGGCAACGGCTACTTCTACTGCTTCGCGATCGACTAAGAAGATTGCACCGCGCAGCAGGCTGCCTGCTCATCGGCGGCCTCGTGCTGGCTCAAGCCTCTGAGGCACGCCAAGAGGCTAAGGCCCCCTCGCCGCCGCCGCCGCCCGGCACGCCGGCGCCGTCGGACGAGCCGCTGGTTCTCCCCTCGGCCTTCGACGGTCCACCGCCACCCGAGCCGCCGGCCGTGGTGGCTCGAGACGACTCGGGCCGGGCCACGGTACGAGCCGTGCGCCTCGCCGCGCCACTCCGCATCGACGGCCGACTCGACGAGGTCCTGTACACGACCGTGCCGCCGGTTTCGGACTTCCTGCAGACAGAACCGCAGCCGGGCTCACCGGCCACCGACAAGACGGAGGTCTGGGTCACGTTCGACGATGCCAAGGTCTATGTGTCGTTTCGCTGTTGGCAGGACCCCGAGCGGATCGCCGCCAACGACATGCGGCGCGACGTGTACAGCCAGGACGACTATGTCGATTTCATTCTCGACACGTTCCATGACCGCCGCAACGCAGCCGACTTCACCATCTACCCCTCGGGCGGCCGAATCGACGGCCAGATCACCGACGAGCGCCAGTACAACAGGGATTGGAATCCGGTCTGGGATCTCGCGACAGGCCGATTCGAGGGAGGTTGGACGGTCGAAGCCGCGATCCCGTTCAAGTCGCTCCGCTATCGCCCCGGCCGGGCGCAGATCTGGGGCTTCAACGTGCAGCGCTACACGCAGTGGAAGAACGAGATCTCGACATTGACCCGCCTCCCGGAAGCGTTGGGCCAGATGGGCCTTTTCCAAGTGTCGCTGGCGGCAACGTTGGTCGGCCTGGAGGCCCCGCCGGCCTCGAGAAACCTCGAGCTCAAGCCCTACCTCGTCGCCGACGTGACCAGCGATCTCGTCGCCATCCCGGAGATTTCGAACGAGGTGGCAGCCGACGTCGGTATCGATGTCAAGTACGGTCTCAGCCAGAACCTCACTGCCGACTTCACCTACAACACCGACTTTGCCCAGGTCGAAGCCGACCAGCAGCAGGTCGACCTCACCCGCTTCAGCCTCTTCTTCCCTGAGAAGCGGGACTTCTTCCTCGAGAATCAGGGCACCTTCGCCTTCGGCGGCGCCCAGACCGGGGTGTTTGCGACGTCCAATGACACGCCGATTCTCTTCTACAGCCGGCGCATCGGTTTGCAGGGAGGACGCGCGATCCCCATCGAAGCCGGCGCTCGCCTGACCGGCCGCACGGGCCGCTACACCCTGGGCCTGCTGGACATCCAAGCGGACGAAGAGCCGCTGGCCGGCGCGCGCTCCACCAACTTCGGCGTCGTGCGACTCAAGCGCGACATCCTGCGCCGCAGCAACGTCGGCCTCATCTACACCCGTCGCTCGGTCGCGCAGGACGGCGGCGGGCGCAACGACGCGTATGGAGTCGACGGGACGTTCGCCTTCTTCCAACATCTCACGTTCAACACCTACTGGGCACAGACCCGCACGCCGGGGCTTGTGGGCGACGACACCAGCTACCGCCTGCACATGGACTACAACGGCGACCGTTACGGCGTTCAGTTGGAGCGCCTGCGGGTGGGCAACAACTTCAACCCGGAAGTCGGATTCCTGCGCCGCGACGACATGCGCCGGTCCTTCGGCCTGTTCCGCTTCAGCCCCCGGCCAGCAGCGAGCAGACTGGTTCGCAAGTACTCCTGGACCGGGTCGCTGGCCTACATCGAGAATGGCGCCGGCCGGATCGAGACGCGCGACGGCGCGGCCGAGTTCGGCATCGCGTTTCACAGCGGCGATCGCGTCCAACTCACCTATGGGCAAACCTACGAGTTCCTCCTACAGCCGTTCCCCATCGCCTCAGACGTGACGCTCCCGGCCGGCGCCTACGAGTTCGACTATGTGCGCGGAGTCGTGAGCCTGGGCCAGCAGCGGCGGATCTCGGGCAGCTTCCTGCTCGAGTACGGCGATTTCTACAGCGGCCGCAAGACGACGATCGGCTGGGGTTTCGGCCGAGTGAACGTGAGCCCGCACTTCTCGCTTGAGCCGAGCGTCTCGATGAACCGACTGGAGCTGCCGGAAGGGGAGTTCACGGTGGAACTCCTCGACCTGCGCGCCATCTACACGATGACGCCGCGCATGTTCGTGAGCGCGCTGCTGCAGTACAACTCCGAGAGCCACGGGTTCGCGACGAATGTGCGGCTGCGCTGGGAGTACCGGCCCGGCAGCGAGCTGTTCGTCGTCTACAACGAACAGCGCGACACGCTGACACGGGGCTTTCCGGGGCTCAACAACCGCGCCCTCGTCGTCAAGATCACTCGTCTGTTCCGGCTCTAGCCCGCCGCGAGTTCGCGCTCCGTCGCCGACTCGGGATCGAACCAGGTCAGGCGGCCATCGCCGTAGGCGATCAACCGGCTCTTGCCATAATCACCCATGGCCGAACGGACCCGCACCTACCATCACGGCGACCTGCGAGCTTCTCTGGTCAACGAAGCCGCCACGATGATCTCGGAGGGCGGAACCGCCAGCGTGACGATGAGGGCGATCGGCAGCCGCCTCGACGTATCGCGGGCCGCGCCCTACCGTCACTTTCCGGACAAGACGGCGCTCCTGGTCGCGGTCGCGGTCGAAGGGTTCAAACGCCTCAACCGGCGCCTGGGAGCCAGCGACACCGGAGCCTCTCCATCCAGCGTCGAGCGGCTCCGGCGCATGGGCGAGGAGTACGTGCGCTTCGCCCTGGAGCATCCGGCCCACTACCGTCTGATGTACGGCAAGGAGGCCCTTGCGCGACAAGATCAACCCGAGTTGCGGGAGGCCGGTGGCACCCTACTCGAACACCTGATCGATGTAATCCGGGTCCACCAGCAGCGCGGCGACATCGAGCGAGGGGATCCGCGGGCGAAAGCCTACGTCGCTTGGAGCGCGGTCCACGGCCTGGCGTCCCTGCTGATCGAGAGACAGATCGACCCGAGCGTCGATGTGGACGAGCTGATCAGGCAAACCACCGAGACACTCCTGGACGGGATGCGAGATCACAGCGCCGTCTAGACGGCCGGTGTGCTCAACGGGCGATCAGCATCGTCACCCGATGGGGCTGGGTCGTGGACGCGTGATGCATCAGGATGTCCTGCCTGCCGTCCTTGTTGAGGTCCACCAGCCAGGTGTACTCCTCGTCGTTGGGGATGGCGACCGCCACCCTTTGAGGCTGCCGGGCGAACAGGTCCGGCCCCGGCACACCGACAAAGACGAGCATTTGCCGATGGGTCTCCTCGATGAGCAGGTCTGAGCGGCCGTCGCCAGTCACATCCCCGATGAGCAAGGTCGTGTTGAACGCGCGCAGGTGACGCTTCTGTGTCTTCCGTTCCTGGTGGGTCGCCCCTCGAAGCACCACATCCAGTGGCACCCACCCCAGCTCCCTGATGCTGGGGTGGCCGTCCAGTTGCATTCTGCGGGTGGCGTCGGGTTTCTCGGGATAGAGGCCCCCTGCCAGGGAAAAGAACTCGAGATCCAACCAGATGTCATCGCCCATGAACCCCTTGATTCTCTTCCAGAGGCTGCTCTTGAGGTACGCGACCTCGATCGTTGTGAACATCAAGTCGACGTGGCCGTCGCCATCGAAGTCGCGCCGGTCCATCCCGAGCTGGATCCTGCCGTCCGACTGGAAGGCGAAGTCGACGCCCCGTGCGAACAGAGTGCCGCCATCGGGTGCTGGCGCGCCAAGATGCACCTCGTAGGTTGAACGCTTTCGTGAGATTCTCTCGCCCTCCAGCGAGAAAACCACGAGATCCGCGGCACCGTCGCCGTTCAGGTCGGCTATCGAGTGCAGCACCCTCCCCGTCATGTCTCCGGTGGCGAGCGAGGAGAGTTCGTCAGAGTCGAATGCCACATCGGTCGTGAAGGTCTCGGCCACTGGGGTAAACAGCCCATCTTCGTCCTGGTGATGAACCTCGAAGTGGTCCTCGTTCCAGAACACCAGGTCACCAAGACCATCCCGGTCGTAGTCCATCTGGTGGACACGGCTTTCATCCCAAGGGTTGTATCGGTATCCATCGGCGCCGTAGATCCTGCTCATCTCAGTGGACCGGCCGATCTTCACTGGATCCGCGAACTCGCCGGCGCCCGTCTGGATGAACACCCAGAAGCCATCGACGCCCGGCACGACCAAGTCGTCGCGGCCGTCGCCGTTCACGTCCCGAGTGACGTCTACATGGGGGATCTCGCCTCCGCGAGGCGGGTTGAAGTTGGCAGTGACGGCGACCAGTGCGCGTTCCGTCGCCGATTCGGGATCGAACCAGGTCAGGCGGCCGTCGCCGTAGATGATCAACCGGTCCCTACCGTCGAGGCGGGCCACGTCGACGAAGGACACCTCGGGGCGCAACGTGGTGTCGACTTCCGGCGCCCAGTCCCCGTCCGTGAACGTGAAGATGCGCAAGCGCCGGTCGTCGTTCTCATCGATATGCACGACCGCGAGGTCCGCCACCGAACCTCCCACAAGGAAGCCCACCAGAACGGTCTGGCGTTCCGCGGCGCCGATAGCGACTTCGTAGCGCTCGAAGCTGAACAGCGCCGCCGGCTGGGCGCCGGAGTGCATGGCGGCCGGCATCATGCATCCCGACAGACACACTCGAACAGCGAGCATGGCAACCCGGCTCGATGGATGGCGCCTCCGGCCGCGGGTCGTCTGTGGCTTCGTCATGGTGTCTCTCCTTGCTCCAAGGGCTTGTTGACGGCGTCAACATACACACCCGTGTTGGCGTTGTCAACACCCTCGTCTCCCCCGAGAGGCGAGGCCACTGTTCCCTATGCGGCAGCGCAGCGAAATCACTGCTGTGGATACTCCTAGGCTGCTCCGTCGTTCCCCAGCAGACGGTCGCGCACGGCGCGCTTCTGCAGCTTGCCGGTAGCGTTCTTCGGGATCTCGTCCAGCAGGAAGAGTCGTGCCGGAACCTTGAAGCGGGTCACCTGGGTCGCCACGTGCCGCAGGAGGTCCTGTTCGCTCGCCTGGATGTCACCGCTGAGCGCCACCGCCGCCCAGATGTTCTCCCCGAACCGTGGATCCGGTACGCCGAAGACGACCGCTTCGCCGACGGCCTGGTGCTTGTAGAGCGCTTCCTCGATCTCGCGCGGCGAGATGTTCTCGCCGCCCTTGATGATCAGGTCCTTCTTCCGATCGGTGAGGTAGAGGTAGCCGTCCTCGTCCAGATAGCCGATGTCTCCCGAGTAGAGCCACCCGTCGACCAGGGTCTCGTCCGTCGCTTTCCGATTGCGCCAGTAACCCGCCATCAGCGTCGGCCCGGAAATCACGATCTCGCCGCGCACGCCGGCGGGCACGTCGGCGCCGCTGTCGTCGACCACGCGAATCGACATGGTGGGCTGCGCGCGGCCGACGGAGCCGGGCCGAAACGCGTCCTGATCGTAGTAGGCGGCGCCTGCCCCTCCCGACTCGGTCATGCCGTAGCCGTCCCGCACACGGCACGAGAAAACCTGCTCGAACTCGCGGCGCACCGGATCCGGAAGGGGGGCGCCGCCGGTCCACACGCCCTCCAGGCTCGAGGTGTCGTAGCGGTCCCGTTCCGGGAACTCCAGCATGTAGGTCAGCATCGTGGGGACCATGGAGAAACGAACCACCCACAAGTCCTGAATTGCCTCGAAGACGCCGCGAGTATCCCAGTGCACAAGAAGGCCCGCCTGCATGCCCTTGATGAAGCCCAGATTCATCATCAGAACCCCGAACGAATGAGACAGCGGGAGCACGTGCAGGGTCGGCATGAAGGGCGGCAGGTCGACCATCCTCGGGTGCGGAATGGAGACGACGCTCTCATGCGTCAGCTGGACGCCCTTCGGCTTGCCGGTGGTGCCGGAGGTATAGAGCAGCAGCGCCAGATCGTCCCCGGCCCGGTCGGTCATCTCCACCAGGGGCTCGGCGCCGGCTATCTCCAGAGACAGGTCGATCGCCTCGTCCCCAGCCGGACCGCCGGCGGCGAGGAGCAACTGCAACTCGGGGCAGGCCCGGCGGATCAGCGGCACGAGTGCGCCGGCGGTGATCACTGCCCGGGCCCTGGAGTCTCTCAGCATGTGCTCAATCTCAGGGACCGTGAGCTGAGGCCTGATCGGGAGGATGACGGCGCCGATCTTCCACACCGCCTGGAATGCCTCGAAGACCTCCGGGCCGTTGGGCATCACCACGGCAACGCGATCACCGGCCATGACACCGCGATCCCGCAGCACCCTCGCCAGCCTGCGCGCCCGCATGTCCAGTTCGACGTTCGAGATGATCTCGCCGCGCCAATGGAGGATGGGGTATTCGCCGAACTGCTCGATGTTTTCCAGGGCCAGATTGGCTGCGTTCAACTCGATGGACCTCCGTGCTGATCGACGATCGCCCGGCCCATTCTCACCTACACTGGGCCATGGTAGAGATAGAGAGTCGGCGGCGGCACACGAGCCGGCGCGCAGCAGCAGGAGGAGGGCCATCCATGAAGAAGCGCCTTCGCTGGTCCGGGTGCATCTCGGCGATCGTGGTGGCGACAGTCCTGGTCTGGAGCCCGGCGCAAGTTCAGGAAACGACACGCCCGCTGCTCTCTTCCGGCAACGCTCCGGCGCCCGAGCCACGGGTGTTTCCGCCTCTGCGTTCCGAACAGAGCCCGGAAGACAGGCACTTCGACGCGCCGGGGCGAAACCCGGGGTCGGCAGCCCACCCCATGGCGCCGGGCAGAGTGCGCAGCGATGCACCTGCATGGCACGAACTCAACCACGTCGATCCGTCCCTGCCCTCCTGGGTCGGGCCTCTGCTCCATCCCCGGCAGACCGACCCCGAGCCACCAGTCGACGCCAGGTTCCACGATCCGATCCGTCTGTCCGGCGACTTTCGCAACGACGACTACCCGTTCATCCTCTCCGACCCGGACGACCGCGACGACGTCTGGATGGTGTGGACCAGCTACTCTGGACGGCGCGACCGGCTTCACCTCGCCCGCCGCGACCCGGCCACCGGTGTGTGGGGACCATGGAATCCGGTTCCCGGCGTCACCGGCGATGTCTGGCGTCCCAGCCTGGCCCTGGACAGCCACAAACGGCTGTGGGTCGTGTGGGCGCAGCCGGAGCGGTTGTTCGAAGATGAGCCCAACTTCGACCTCTACGGGCGCTGGTTCGACGGCGAGCACTGGGGCCGCCTGGAGCGTCTGACTTCGGCACCTGGAAGCGACTTCAATCACCGCTTGGCGCGCGCCCGGGATGGCTCGCTGCATCTGGTCTGGCAGGGGACCCGCGAGGGGCAGGTCGACATCCTCTACATGAGCTACGACGGAGCCTCGTGGTCGAGCGAACGCCGGATATCCGAGAGCCCGAGCAATGACTGGACGCCCGCGCTGGCCCTCGACTCGGAGGGCGCCGCCTGGATCGCCTGGGACAGCTACGACCGCGGCGACTACGACGTCTTCCTCCGCCGCCTCCAGCGCGACCGCCTGGGACCGGTGCAGACGATCGCGGCGACGCCGTTCTTCGAAGCCAGGCCCAGCGTGGCCGTCGATGGCGCCGACCGGGTCTGGATCGCCTACGAGATCGGCGAGGCCGGCTGGGGCAAGGACCAGGGACTTCTGATCGACCAGGAGCGTCAGCCGGGCTCGATGCTCAACCGCGAGCGCACGGTGGCTGTCCGCGTTCTCGATGGCGACGAGATCACCGCCGCCGCTCCCGAACTCGGGACGCTCTTCCCGGCTCGCCGGCGCCTGCACTACACGAAGACGCCGAACCCTTCCCTCAGCGGCCCGGAGCTGGCCGTCGACGACCGGGGCCGGGTCAGTCTTCTGGTGCGGGCGATGGAGAGCTCCGGCGCCTACGCCCAGTACTGGAGGCTCTACGTCACTACGATGGCCGCGAACGGTTGGAGCGCTCCCGCCGCCGTGCCGTGGAGCATCGGCCGCCTGTCGATGTCGGCCTCGGCGACGCCCTCGGCGGACGGCGGCCTGTGGCTCGGCTGGCCGCGCGACAACTTCCCCACCTTCTCGGCCATTCTCACGTTGCCCGAAGAGACCGTGGTCGAGAACGTCTACGCGGCGAGGTGGGCGCCGGCGACCGCGCCCGGGCTGAGGACTGAGGCCCCGCGGCCACCGCCCTTCCCGCAGCGCGCCGCCGGCCACGAGCGAGAGGCCGAGGACATCGAGCGCATCCGCGGTTGGAGGACTCGAGTCGACGGCGAGGACCTGCGGATCCTCCGCGGCGACACCCATCGCCACACCGAGATGTCACTCGATCTGCGCGGCGTTCCGGACGGCTCCGTGCTCGACTTCTACCGCTACATGATCGACGCCGCGGCGATGGACTTCGGGCTCATCAGCGACCACCAGTACGGCGGCGAACTCGAGTACTGGTGGTGGCTGGAGGAGAAACTGGCCGATCTCTTCCACGCTCCGCAGAGTTACATAGCACTCTTCGGCTACGAACGCTCGATCAACTTCCCCATGGGGCACCGCAACATCCTCCACGCCGAGCGGGGCCACATGCCGGTGCCCTTCTTCCAGAAGACGGGCTACGTCGAGTATCCGAACATCCGCTACCACAACGGCGCCGGAATCGTTCAGGACGACGACACGAAGATGCTCTACGAAGAGGTGCGGCGCACCGGCGGCATCACCATCCCCCACACCAGCGCTACGACGATGGGCACCGACTGGCGCGACAACGATCCCGAAATCGAACCCCTGGTCGAGATCTACCAGGGCGATCGTCACAGCTACGAAGCCCCGGGCGCGCCGTTGACCGACCGCGCGGCGCAGGCGCAGTCGGAGCTCACGCGGCCACACGACGAGGGCTTCGTGTCCAATGCCTGGGAGAAGGGCTACCGCCTCGGCGTCATCGCCAGTTCGGACCACCTGTCGACCCATATCTCCTACGCCATGGTCTTCGTGCCGGAGCGCTCGCGCCATGCCGTCCTCGAGGCGATGCGCCAGCGACGGACGTACGGCGCCACCGACAACATCGTGCTCGAGTTCTGGATGGGTGAGCACTTCATGGGCGCTGAGTTGAGCGGCACGGACGAACTGCCGGAGATGAGGATCGTCGCGGTAGGCACCAGACCCTTCTCGACCGTCGAGATCCTGCGCAACGGAACCTCGATCTACCGGAGTGCTCCGACCGGCGCCGAGATCGATCTGCGCTATGCGGATCTGTCGCCGGCGCCGGGACTGAACTACTACTATGTTCGCTTGATTCAGGAAGACGGCCAGATGGCCTGGAGTTCGCCGATCTGGGTGGAATTCCAGTAGCTGTCAGCGGACAGGGACGCCGCGGAGCGGCGGGAAAGGAGCGGCAATGGATCTCAAGGATGTGACCTGGGAGCGCGACGGTGGAGTGGTCACTCTCACCATGAATCGGCCGGAGAAGCTCAACGCCCAGTCGATGGACATGATGGATTCGCTGGTCGCCGCCTTCGAGGAGATCGAGCGCGACGACGACATCAAGTGCGCCATCTGGACCGGCGCCGGCAGGGGCTGGTCGTCGGGGCGCGACTTCTCCGACCCCAAGCTCGCGGGCGTGGCGCCCTACGGTCCCGAGTTCCCCCGCGGCACCCGACTGCTGCCGCTGTCTCTCGGCGGGCGCCTGCAGTTCGCCCTCTGGCGCTGTCGCAAGCCGATCATCGCCGCGGTGAACGGGCACATGCTGGGCGGCGCCTTCTCTGCCGGGCTCATGGCGGATTTCCGGATCGCTTCGGAACGCGCGAAGTTCGGCGCGCTCTTCGTCAAGCGCGGCCGGGTCCCCGACAACGGCGGCGTCTACATGCTGGTCAAGATCATGGGACTAGGGCCGGCCCTCGAGTTCATGTACTCGGGCGAAATCATCGATGCGCAGCAGGCTGTCGAACTCGGTCTGGCGAACCGGGTTGTTCCCCATGAAGAGCTGATGCCGACCTGCCGGAAGATCGCCGCGAACATCGCCGCCGGTCCCTCACTCGCCATCGAGTTCATGAAGAAGATGGCCTATCGCACTTTCGAGGGCGACAGCATGGAGAGCCTGACCGCCTACGAAGCCTTCGCCCAGAGCGTCTGCGAGGCGAGCGAGGACGGCGAGGAGGGCGTGCGCTCCTTCGCCGAGAGGCGGGAACCGGTGTTCACGGGGCGTTGAGGGCGACGCCAGCCAAGCTGGTCAGGACCCGTTCACTGTTGGTGGTTCAGCCGTAACCCCGGCCGCGGCCAATCGCAGGCGACCAGCGAACCGGTTCCCGACAGCGTGATGTAGGCGGTTCGCAGATCGGGGCCGCCGAAGCAGATGTTCGTCGTCAGGGGGTCGCGAGCGGGCACGATCTCGACGATCTCACCCTCCGGCGAGACCACGGTGATGCCGCCGGTGATCAGGGTACCGATACAGATGTTGCCGCCCGCCTCCACCGCCAAGGAGTCCCAGAGATGGAGGCCGGGCGGATCGACGACCAGGCGACCGCTGATGGGCAGGATGGTCGTGTCCTGGATGACGGCGCCCGGCGAAGGGATCGGCCAACTCCAAAGACGCGTCGAATAGGTCTCGGCCACGTACAGCGTCGCGCCGTCGGGAGACAGCCCGATGCCGTTGGGCCCGTCGAGCGGAAACAACACCTCCTCGATGAAGGCGCCATCCGCCCTGGCATAGAGGACGCCGGTGCGATCCCGGTCGCGCTCCCGGGTCTGGCCGTGGTCGCTGAACCAGAATCCACCGCAGTCGTCGAAGACGATGTCGTTCGGCGCCCGCAGCGGCCGGCCTTCGCACTCGGTGTAGAGATCCTCGACCTTGCCGGTGTGGATGTCGACGCGCTGGATGCGACCGCCGATGTAGTCCGGATGCTGGCGCCCGGGGACCTGCAACGGGCCGCCGGGAAAACCGGCCACCGGCAGCGGCCCGACGTTCAGGCGCTGGTAGTCGAAGCCGCCGTTGTTGCAGACGTAGACCCTGCCGTCGGGCCCGAAGGCGGCGCCGTTCGGCCCGCCGCCGCAGCGGGCCAGGACCTGGTGGCGGCCGTCCGTCCTGACCCTGGTGAGGTTGCCGCCGGCGATTTCGACCACGATGACGCTGCCGTCGTCCATCGCCATCGGTCCCTCGGGAAAGTCCAACCCGGTGGTGATCTCGCGTAGTACTGCCACGCTCACTCGCGTTCAGACGGTCGCATCGAAGGTCTCCTTCACCCCCAGCCAGGGGAGCAGGATGTCGATCGGCCCCCTGTTGACCGGGGTCCACAAGGGTTCCTTCATTTCCGCCTCCCAGGCTCGGTAGAGCTCCAGGAGGGCTTCGACGCGCGCCGGTTCGCGGTGTGCAAGGTCCTCGACCTCGCCCGGTGAGGCGCTGAGATCGAAGAGGTAGAGGTGGCGCTCGTTGACACTCACCAGTTTCCAGGAACCACTTCGCACCGCGAAGTTCTCGGCATTGCGCCAGAAGAGCGGCCTTGCCGGAGGCGGCTCGGCGTCTCTCAGCAGAGCTGTCAGGTCGACGCCATCGAGCGTCACGCCGGTCGGCAGCGAGACACCCGCAAGGCCCAGCACCGTGGGCAGGATGTCGAGAGAGCTCACAAGCGTCGACTCGACTCTTCCGGCCTCGATCCGGCCGGGCCACGAGGCCAGGAACGGCACTCGTACGCCGCCCTCGAAGTGCAGCAGCTTGCCGCCCAGAAGGGGATCGTTGGAGCAGGCCTGCACATAGGTGGCGCAGCCGTTGTCCGACAGGAAGAGCACCAGGGTGCGCTCCGCCACCCCTGTCGAGCGCAGCTTGGCCATGATCGCGCCGACGCCGTCATCGAGCGCGCTGACCATGGCCGCGAAGATGCGCCTGCGCTCGTCGTCGATGTCGGGGAAGCGGTCGTAGTACTCGTCCGTCACCTGCAGAGGCGTGTGCGGCGCGTTGTACGCGACGTACAGAAAGAAGGGCTCACCCTGGCGGCGGTCAATGAAGTCGACCGCCTCCCGGGTGAAGGCGTCGGTCAAGTACTCGGCCTCCTGGACCGCCTCGCTGCCGCGTTGAATGGGGTTGATCTCGGGTCGATGCCGGAACTCGTGGGGTCGGCGGCCACCGGCGATCGACCCTGAGGCGACGGTGCGGACTCCCGGTTGATCCGCGGGGTCCATGTAGAGGTTGCCACCGTGCAGGAATCCGAAGAACTCGTCGAAGCCGCGTTGCTGCGGCTGGAACTGCGGCTGCGAGCCGAGGTGCCACTTCCCCACCATGCCGGTGGCGTAGCCGGCGCTCTTGAACAGCTCCGGCAGCATGACCTCGGAAGTCGGCGTGCCGAGCCCCGCGTCCTCGACGCGTTGCATGGCGCCGGCGCCGAACTCGTGGCCGAAACGCTGCTGATAGCGGCCCGTGAGCAGACCCGCTCGGGTCGGGCTGCAGAGTGGAGCGCTGACGTAGCCGTCGGTGAAACGAATGCCCGCGGCCGCCAGGGCGTCCAGATGGGGCGTGCGTCCGCCCTCGCAACCGTAGGCACAGACATCGCCATAGCCGAGATCGTCGGCCAGGATGAGCACGACGTTGGGCGGCGGCTGGGGATCAGCCGGCGACGGCGCTCCATCCCCGCTCTCGCAGGCCGCTAGCAGAACCGCGAGAGACAGCAGGCCGATCCCTGGGCTGGCGCCCTTCATCGCCCCGGTCCGCCCGACGCCTTTTGGAGTTCGACGAGGAGCGAGTCGCGCAGGCGGTACTTCTCGATCTTGTTGGTGGGCGTTCGAGGCAGGTCCTCAAGCAAACGGACATGACCGGGGCGCATGTGGCGGGGTAGGTTCCGGCGCAGCCACTCTTCGAACTCCTCCGCGCCGACCTCGGCGCCGGGCCTCATCACCGCGAACACCGCAACCTCCTCCTCGTCACCTTCGCTGGCCGGCACCCCCACCGCCGCGCAGAGGCGGACATCGGGATGTTCGCCGACCAGTTCCTCGACCTCGTACGACGAAATGTTCTCGCCCCTGCTCCGGATGAAGTTCCCCATGCGGTCGGCGAAGTAGAGCAGCCCGTCGCCATCCATGACCGCGGCGTCACCGGTGTGAAGCCAGCCACCCTTGAGAAGCTCGGAGGTGGCTTCCGGCCGGCCCCAATAGCCCGAAGTGAGGAGGTCGGGCAGCCGCGGCCGGAACGCGAGCTGGCCATAGCTCTCTGGCGGCAACACGTCGTCGTCGCCGCCGAGGATCGCGGCCTCAACGAAGATGGAAGGCGCTCCCATCAGCCCCTTGCGGACCTCCCGGTCGCCCCGGAAGATCGGGTATCCCGAACGGCGCGCGAACTCGAAAATCTCCTCCTTGGCGCGTCCGCGATAGAGGTCCGGGGGCGTTCCGCCACCGTCCGGGAACTGATCGATCAGGGCGAGGGCGCCGAGTCCCGTCTCCGTCTGACCGTAGGCGGTCGCGCAGATGTCCAAGCCGAAGCGAAGAGCCAACTCGTGATGCCTCTCGGGCAGCGGCGTCAGGTTGACGCAGTGCAGCGTGTTCCACGCATCGTCGGGTTGCTCCGGGGCCGCCACCAGCCTGGAGATCATGACGTCGATCAGGATCGCCGTCGTGGCGCCCCGGCGGGCGATCCGCCGCCAGTAGTCGCGGGCGCTGAAGCGGTCCCAGATCGCCACCTCGCACCCCACCCAGGCGGCGCGCACGACATTGCTGATCGCTCCCGCAGCGTGGTAAAGCGGCAGATCGTTGTAGACCACGTCGTCGCAGTCGATCAGGCAGCGGGGGCTGTAGCTGAACTGGTTCATCCAGCGATGGGACTGCAGCACTCCCTTGCTCGGTCCCGTGGTGCCCGAGGTGTAGAGGATGTTCGCCAGGTCGGCCGGCTGCTGCGGCGCGCGTGATCCGTCGCCGCCCGTCTCCAGCAACTCGGCGAAGCCGCTGACGGTTCGGCAGCCTTCGGCCGTGATGCCGGCAACCGCCGGATCGAAGTCGTGGTCGCCGCGAGCCGGTCGATGCACCACGAGATCCGGCCCAGCCAGAACGTCGGCGGCGGTCGCCAACTGTGGCAGCAGGCTCTCCTCGCTGATCACGAGGCGGGGTTTCAGGTCGCGTAGTTGATGCCCGAGCAGACGGCCGGTGAGGCTGTAGTTGATCGGACAGTAGACGGCGCCGATACGCCACAGGGAGAACATCGACAGCGCGCTGACCAGGGGGTTGGTGAGGAACAGGGCGACCCGGTCTCCGGCGCCGACACCGAGCTGACGCAGCCCGCCGGCGATGCCTGAACACAGACGGTCCATCTCCGCGAACGAGATCGAGCGATCCTCTTCGCCGTAGTAGAGGAAGGTGCGATCGCCCCGGCTGACCGCCCATTCGTCGAGCTTGTCGAGGACGAGCACGCCGTCGCGCGCAAGTTCGGCCTCCAGGCGCACGGGATCTTCAGGCCCAGCCATCGATCGACGCCCGGCCCTGAGTGAGAACCGTCGCCTCCCCGGTGGAGGCCGAGAACTGCACCTCCCCGTTGTCGACACGCCATGCCTCAACGGTCAGCGTGTCGCCCGGCACAACCGGCGCGGAGAACCGGGCCTCGATCTCCGTCAACCGCTCCGGGTTGCCGTCGCAGAACTCGCGAACGAGGGCAACGGCCGCGTAGCCGAGGGTCGCGGGCCCCTGCAGGACGGGCCTCTCGAAACCGCGACTGCGCGCGAATTCCTCATCGACGTGGATCGGATCGGCGACACCGTTGAGTTGGTAGAGAATCGCCTGGGTTTCGGGAATCGGCGTCGACCAGCGGAGATCCGGCGGACGATCCGGCGGACGACGCTTCGGCGCCGACGCAGGCCCCGGATCGCCCCCGAATCCGCCCGATCCCAGCAGCGCGGACCTGGCAATCAGCTCGAAGACCAAGTGCCCGTCGTCGGCACGACCCTCGACCCGGGTCTGCATGATCGCCAGCGAACCCTTGTCCCAGATATCGGTCACCTCCGCCGACACGTGCAACTGGCCGGACACCGGCAGCGGACGGTGCATGCGCAGGCTCTCGCCGGCCTCTACGCGATGGTAGTTCCGCACCAGGTCCACAAAGTGCGGGCTCAGAGAGTGCATGGCGACCAGGCAGAAGGTCGGCAGAACGCGCATCCCGCCATTCCGATCCTCAACGAAGAGGGCGAGATCCTCGGCGCCCGCGCCGACGCTCAAAGCGTAGAGGCCGACATCCCGCTGGTCATAGGCGAACACCTGGGGGCCGGCCCGGCGCCCGATGTCCGCGAGATCGGCCTTGGGAGGCCTCGCCGCCATCAGTCGGTGACGGCGTAGGCGTTGCTGATGACGACTCCCCGGGGAGTCGAAACCTGGATCAGGGTTCGACCGTTCTCCTTCCAACCCCGGGTGGTGAGTTCCTCGCCCGGAAACACGACATCCGAGAAGCGGGCCTTGAACTCGCGGAAGCGACCCACCTCGCCGTCGCACAGCCCTTCGACGATCGCTCGCACCGCGAAGCCGTACGTGCACAGACCATGCAGGATCGGCCTCTCGAACCCGGCCGTCCTGGCGAACTCCGGGTCGATGTGCAGCGGGTTGTAGTCGCCGTTGAGACGGTACAGGGCGGCCTGACCTTGGGGGATCGTGTACGTGATGTCGAGATCGGGCCGCACGCCCGCGGGCGGATCCAGGACCTCGGCCCTGGGCCCGGGGTCGCCGCCGAATCCGCCGCCTCCCCGGTAGAAGCCGACTTTCAGCGTCTCGAAGACCTTCTCGCCGCTTGCTGTGGAGCCGGTGGCGCTGGAGTGGATGACCGCCGCCTTGCCCTTGTCGAAAATGTTGACGACTTTTCCGGTCATCACCAGCGGCCCTTCAGGCGGGATCGGTCGGAACATCCGGATCATCTGCTCGCCATGTAACATCCGCGACTGATCGAAACGCCCCTCCAAGTCCTTCATCGCCTCGTACTCCGGAATCACGCAGTAGCTCGGCAACACTTGGAGTCCGCCCGAAGCCCCTTCATAGAGATACTCGAGATCCTGGAGAGGCACTCCCACACCAAGAGCGTAGAGGACAACGTCCTTCCAGCCGTAGTCCAGCGACTTGGGGGCGGTCTCCAGACCGATGAGATCGGCAAGGCCCGGTTCCGGCATCTGCTCCTCCAAGGCGGCGGCGTTGCTTGCTTCGGCTACGATAACAGCCCGCCGCGAGAACCCGTCACTCGGCGCCCAAACCGAGTCGGAATGAAGGAGACCATCCCATGTACGGTCTAACGGACGAAGTGCGCGAGGGCCGCGAACTCTTTCGCACCTTCATCAACGACTACGTAATTCCCGAAGAGGCGACGTTGGCCGAGGAGTACGATCCGACCGGCCCGACCTTCACGCGTCTGAAGGAAGAGGCCAAGCGCCAAGGCCTGTGGGCCATCGGCCACCCAAGGGAACTCGGGGGCGGCGGTCTCGGCTTCATGCCCTTCGTCTATCTGAACGAGATCATCGGCCGGTCTTATTGGGGTCAGGTCTGCGTCGGAAGCGTTTCGATGCAGGACTCGATCATGTTCGACCTCTATGCCAGCGAAGAGCAACGAGAGCGTTTCCTCAAGCCCTTGGTGGCGGGCGACATCTACCCCTCGGTCGGCCTGACTGAGCCACAGGTCGCCGGCTCGGATCCGACCCTGATGCAGGCGACCGCGGTCCTCGACGGCGACGAATGGGTGATCAACGCCCACAAGTGGTTTACTTCCAGCGCCGACATCGCCGCATTCACCACCCTCTTCTGTATCACCGAGCCCGAGGCGGATCGGTACGCGAAGTTCTCCTCGATCATCGTTCCGACCGACACCCCTGGCTACGAGATCGTGCGCGTGATCCCGACCATGGGAAACCGGCGCAGCGGTCACTGCGAGATCCGGCTCGAGAACGTACGTGTACCCAGGGCCAACCTTCTCGGCGAGCGCGGCAAGGGGTTCCTCATCGCCCAGAAGCGCCTGGGACCGGGACGGATCTTCCACTGCATGAGGTGGTTGGGACAAGCCCAGAGGGCCTTCGAACTCATGTGCGAGCGGGCCTCGAGCCGCTACGCCCACGGTTCGTTGCTCTCCGAGAAGGGAGAGATCCAGCGCTTCATCGCGGAGTCGGCGGCCGAGATCCAGGCGGCCAGGCTGATGACCCTGCAAGCGGCCCAGACTCTCGATCAGGGAGGCGAAGCGCGCGTGGAGATCTCCCTGATCAAGTTCTGGGGCGCGCGCATGCTTCACAACGTGATCGATCGAGCGATCCAGGTACACGGCGCCCTCGGCGTTACCGGCGACACGCCGCTCGAGCACATGTACCGCGAGGCCCGCTACGCGCGCATCTACGACGGGCCGGACGAAGTCCACCGCATGGTTGTGGCGCGGCGCCTGTGCAGGGATCCCTACGGCGCGCCGCCGTGGGCTTAGCCGCGCCTCCCCGCGCGAAAGCGCAGCGGATCCCCGCCGCTCAGTCTTGCATGGAACAAGCCCTGTTCCTGTGCGTCAGCGCGGCGCGGACGCCGCGACTCGACTCCTAGAAGCGGATGCCGGCGTGGAGCCGGATCTCGCGAGGCGACTGCAGGGCCGCGGTGCCGGGGAGCTGGCGCCCGTTGCCGCGGTTGATGCCGATGATCTCCTGCGCGTTCGTGATGTTCACCAGTTCGAGGCCCACCCTGCCGTGGATCCGGCCTCCGAGAGGAAAGTCCCACATTCCGGTCAGGTTGACGGTGTGCGTGTCCTCGAGCTGGTTGACGTCTCGCGGCTCCCGGTAGGACGACGTGTTGATCCTGGCGCCGGTGACCGGGTGGACGAGCCGGGTCGCCTGCCGGCGCCCCCAGCGCTCGCCGCTGCGGAAACCGTAGTAGCCGCCGACTGAGATGTTGTGGCGCCCCAGAACGAAGTTCCGCAGAGCCACGACGTTCAGGTTGTGGGTGCGATCGAGGAACCCGTGGCCTTCGCGGAAGACGACGGTCGCGTCGGTGGCGCCGGTGCCGAGTTCGATCCCGCCCAGACCTTCACCGAGATCGTCGTCGTAGATAACGGCGTTGTCGTTGCGGCCGAAGTTGTTGCCGTTGTTGTTCGACCAGGTGTAGTTCGCCTGCATCGTCCAGTCGTTGCGCATGGCGCGGCGGAGCGTCAGGCGCAGGCCTTCGTACTCGCGGAAGGCGTCGGGTCGATTCCGCACTTCACGGAAGATCCGCCCCGCGTCGTCGTACTGATGGGTTGCCAGGTAGAGGTCGTTCAGCTCCCAGACGATCCCCGTAGCCTCGAACAGCCAGATGTCGCCGAACTGCGCCGCGATTCCGACCGTGAACTCGTCCTTGTGGTAGGGGTTCACCGCCTGCACGGCGTTCGGATTGGCCGGAGTTGCCCTCCGCGCGAAGCGGTCGTAGCGCCCGGTCGCCGGGTTCCAGTTGTACTGGTTGTAGAGGTTGCGGCCATTAGGCAGGGTGCTGAACTCTCGGGTTACCAGATCGCCTTGAAGAATCTGGTAGTAGCGCCCGGCATTCAGCCTGAAGACCAGTGTGCCGTCACGCCTGATGTCGTAGTTGGCCGCCAGCCGCGGCGCCACCTCGCTCCAGTCGTTGATCTTGGTACCGACATCGTTGTTCTGTTTCTGGCTGTCCAGGCGCAGGCCGTAGTAGATGTTCCACTGGTCGGACGCCGCCACGCGATCGTCGGCATAGACAGAGAAGATCTCGTCGGCGTTGACGGTCGGACTCGGCGGATCGAAGACGTTGAGGAACTGCGGTCGAGCGAATCCCCCCGGCAGGTTCGGGTCATAGCCGATGCCGTAGAAGCGATGGCCGATCTCGTTCAGGGCATCGATCGAAAGGTCCTGGTAGTCGGCGCCGAACTTGAACTCGTGATTGCCGCGGAACGTGCCGATCGACACATTCGCCTGCTCGCGCGGAATCGTGATGTAGCCCTCTCCCGCGGGGTGGCCGATCGTGTTGTAACGAATGCGCGATCCCCGGTCCTCGTACGAGAAGTTGTTGCCCAGGGGAGTGTGGGAGTCGGCGCCCGGGCTGAGAGTTCGTGAACGGATGAGGCCCCGGTTGACCGTGTTCTCCTGCGATGCGATCTTGAACTCCAGGAAGGACGATGAACTGAGACTCGCGCTCCACGTACCGGAGAAGAACTCGCCCGGCAGGTCGCACTTGCAGACGGCGAACTCATCGCCCGTCGAGACGTTGGCGTGGTTCTTGTCGATCGGGCTGTCCACCCCGGTGACAGTGAAGTAGTGGCGCTCGTTGGGCTGGAAGCTGAGCTTGAGCGTCGCCACGTTGGCCTTGAAGCTGATGTCCTCAAAGCTGCCGTCCCCGAGAATGTCGAGAGCGTTCGTGTTCTGCTTCGAGTGGGCGGCGAAGAACCAGGCCTTGTCGCGCTTCAGGTAGCCGCCGAGGTTGGCCTCGTAGCTGTTCTCGACGTCGCTTGATCGCGGATGTCCGGGCGCCACATCCGAGGTCGCCTTCCACTTCTGGCTCTGCGGGATCAGCAAGGCCTGACCGTGGAAGTCGTTGGTGCCCGACTTGATCACCGCATTGGTGACGCCGCCGACCACCCGGCCGTACTCGACGCCGAACCCGGCGTCCTCCAGCCGCACCTCTTCCAGCGAACTCGATGGCAGCATCGCTCGCGGGCTGCCGCCGAAGCGCATGAAGCTGATGTCGACGCCGTCGACGAACCCGGCCATCTCGACATCCTGGCCCCCGTTGACGGCGAACTTGATGTCGCCCTGAAAGCGGGACGTGGCGTCATGGACCACACCCGGCAGGACCTCCATCGACGCCTGGTAGTTGCGGCCCTTGAAGCTCAACTGCTCGGCGAGATCGGCCTCCAGACTCGTCTGCGAGCCGACCGCATACTTGTCGATGCTCACCGCATTGGAGACCACGGTGATGGTCTCCTCTGTCGCTGAAATCAGGGTCATGTCGAGGGTCCGGCGGCTGCCGGATTCGACCTGCACGGCCGCCTCCGCGGTTCCCATGCCCTCGAGGTCCGCGCTGAGCCGGTAGGAGCCCGGAGCAACCAGGAGGAATCTGAAACCGCCCTCGGCGTCGGTGATCGCGGTCATGTCACCACGGTCACCGCCGAGGGTCACGGTAGCGCCGGGAACGCCGCCGCCCGCGTTGTCACGAACGATGCCGTCCACAGTGCCGGTCTGAACACCGTCCGCCCACAACGACAAGGGGCAACAGAGGGCGATCGCGAGGATCCAAGGCAACGGGTGCAACGTGCGATCCTTCATGACTCGCCTCCGAACTGGTTTTTTTCTCGACGCGGAATCGGCAGAGCCTACGACAACGCAGTTAGAATTTCAAACGCTGATTGGGCGGCGCTCCCAGGAACGGAGGATGCCCGTTCTGCCGCACAAGCGCTTAGCCGACCCGGTAGCTGCCCTGGCGCATCATGGCCTCCAGCTCGCCGCAACGGCGTGGATGATCGGCGCTCAGATCGACCTCTTCCCGGGGATCTTCCTGGAGATCGCAGAGGCGCCGGTTCGCGCCCTCGAAGCCCACAATCAGCTTGTAGCGGCCGTCGTAGACCATCCTCCAGTCGTAGAGGCCTGACAGCACGTACTCTCGATGCCGGTCAGTCTCCCCGGCAAGCAGCCCACGCAGCGAGATACCGTCCATGTCCTCGGGAACGCCGGCGCCGCCGAGGTCGAGAAACGTAGCCGTGAGATCGATCAGGCTGACCATGGCGCGGGTTCGCCGGCCCGGCGCCACCCCGGGTCCGGCGATCACCAGGGGTACCGCCGCCGAAGCCTCGAAGGGCAACTGCTTGCCCCAGCGCGAGCGGTCGCCCAGCATCTCGCCGTGGTCGCTCGAGTAGACGACGATCGTGTTCTCCAGTTCGCCACGCTCCTCGAGCTGCTCGACGAACAGACCGACCCAGCGGTCGATGTTCTCGATCATCGCGGCGTAGTTCTGGCGAATGCGGATGTGGTGGTCCGCGTCCCACGGGCCGGTGTAACCGTGCGGCTGCGGGAACTCCTCGATCACGCGATCCGGCCCCCTGTAGAGGCGCTCCATGCGCGCAGTGATGTCCATCGGCGGGTGGGGGCCGGCGAAGTTGACAGCCATGAACCACGGCTCGCCGGCCGGAACGGCGTCGAGCAGCGACATGCCGTTGCGACCGATCCAGTTGTCGCAGTAGTCCGCGTCGGCGAGCGGTGAGACGCGGGTCTTCCCCCACTGCTCCACCGTCTCCGGGGTCCGCCGCTCGAGCATGTCCTCGGCGCAGATCAGCCCCTGACCCGGGTCGAGTGCGTCGAGATAGGCATAGTACGGGTCCTTGGCGCCCAGCGGCTGTGTGCTGTAGATCATCGCACCGGCGCCCTTGCCGGCGTTGTTGATCGCGTCGCTGAAGCCCCACTGTTCCGCGAAGCGACGCCCGTCGAGGCCCAGCCCAAGCGGTTCCCCGGCTCGATCGCTCTGCCCGGGCTGCTCGATGACCTCGAATAGCGCGCCCGAAGCCAGGTCCAGCTTGCCGCAGCCGATCACGTGGTAGCCGCCGTCCCGAAGCCGGCGGTAGAACGTCGTCCGGTCCAGGGGCAGGCTCTGTCTGTTCGTCGGCACACCGCAATCGTCGTACTCGCGTCCGAACGCCAGGCAGGCGCGCGAAGGCCCGCAGACCGGGGCCGCGCAGTAGGCCCGCTCCAACGTCAGCCCCCGTGCCGCCAGGGCCTCGAGATGGGGCATCGGCACGGGGACAGCCGGGTTCCCGGGCATCCAGTCCCAACGATGCTGGTCGGGGAACAGGAGCAGGATGTTGGGCCGCGAAGGCGGCTCGGCCACCGGCGCCTGCGGGCCGCACCCGTAGGCCGCGGACAGCACTCCGGTCGCCACGGAACCCGTGAGGAACTCGCGTCGCGTTGGTCGGGACATCTCCTATCCCCCTTTTCCGATGCAGTCTCCTAGCGCCCCGAAACGCCTCGCAAGCTCGGAGTTTCGGCCCATCCCGTCCTCACCATGACCTTGCGCCCCAGAACCCGCTTCGCTGCGTTCTGCGGCGCAAGCTCCTAGACTATGCCCACTCATGAACCAACGCCGAAGCTTCCGGATCTCGGCCCCCTTGCAGGCCGGGTTGGTCGCCGTCCTCTTGCTGGGCTGTGAGGCCGCCCCCACGGTCGACGGCGACTACCTCTCGCCCGACCTCCGCGCAAAGGTTGAACAACTGAAGATCGACCGCGCGGCGGCGCCGACCAGTTCGGCCAACGTCTACGAACGTGTCGACATCCTCTGGGAATGGGCGAACGCGTACGCCCTGACCGGAGGTCCTCTGCCGGTGAACTTCGCTCTCGATACCGCGATCATGCGCTGGGCAGAGGCCGACGGCTCGCCTCCGGACGTACGCCTGGTCGCCGATGTCGAGTTGAACACCGTCGAGGACTACGTCCCCTACATCGATCGCTATCTCGAGGAACTGCAGATCAAGGACGAGGATCCGGGCGCTCTGGGCAGCCTCCGCGTCGTGCCCGACGAACCGCTGACCGCGGGCACGAAGGCGACCGTCGAAGTCGTCTATGAAGTCGGCAACATGCCGATGCAGATCGGCGGCGGCGTGCTGGCCGGACGCCAGTGGCTGGCCGACACGAACGACTTCCAGAACCAGGATCCGGCAGGCCCCAACTACCTCACTGCCCGAACCTCAAAGCCCGAGGCTTGGCTCGAAGCGGTCATGGTTCCCCTCGTGGGGCCGCACGGTTCGCAGCGCTTCCCGAAACCGACGCCGGCCTTCCGCCTTGTCGACGCCCCCCTCGATCCCGGCGACACGATCACCGTCACGTACGGCGATCGATCCGGCGGCTCGGCCGGAATCGGAGTCCAGGCCTTCGAAACCGACGCCCTGCTGCTACCGCTGTACATCGATCTTCAGGGCAACGGCAACTGGCTGACTCCCAGGTGGCCGAGCCTGACGGTGATCGGGGGCGCTGTGGCGGGCGTGAGAGTGCTGGCCCCGTCGGTGGTGGCGGTGGGCGAGACCTTCGACCTGACGGTTCGCAGCGAGGACGCCGGCCTGAACCGCGCCAGCGGCCCCCTGCCCGGCTACGAGATCCTCCTGAACGGCGAAGTCGTAGCTGAGGTCGCGGAGCCCGAAAGCGCCGTCGCCATCGCCGGCGGGCTGACGATCCAGGAGCCCGGGACCTACCGCTTCGTGGTCCGTTCGACCGACGGCACGCTTGAGGCCACGAGCAACCCGGTCTGGGTCGAAGCCGAGCCCCAGCGCAGGATCCTGTGGGGAGAAACCCACGGCCACACCGGCTTCGCCGAGGGCCAGGGATCGCCTGCGGGGTACTTCCGCTACGGTGTAGAGGACGCGCGCCTCGACTTCCTGACCCTCTCGGAGCATGACTTCTGGCTCGACGACTACGAGTGGCAACAGTTGCAGGAGTTCAGCCGCCGCACCACGGAGGCGGGCCGGGCGATCGCCTTCCTGGGCTACGAATGGACCCCGACCCGCAAACGCGGCGGCCACCACAACGTGCTCTTCCGCAGCCCCGACCGCGAGCGGGTGCCGGTCCAGGAAGCGCATCGGCTGCCGCTGCTGTGGGAGGGGCTTCGCGCCGCCAACGACCCGGCTGACGTCCTGGTCATCCCGCACGCGCACTCCGCGGGAGACTGGACGCAGAGCGACGGCGAACTCGAGCGCCTTGTCGAGATCTACAGCGAGCACGGCACCTTCGAGTGGTTCGGCAACATGTTCCTGAAGAACGGCTTCGAGGTCGGCTTCCTGGCGGCCTCGGACGACCATCGCGCCAAGCCCGGAGCTCCCCAGGGTCACTTCCAGGCCTCGCTGATCGGAGTTCCGGGGCTGGCCGCCGTGCGCGCCGGCGAAAAGACCGCCGACGCCATCTTCGACGCCCTGCGCGAGCGCTCCGTGTACGCCGTCTCCGGTCAGCGCATCCTGCTCGACGCCGAGCTGAACGGTCATCCGATGGGGGTCCGCCAGCCGCGGGCCGAGGAGCGCCGGATAACCGCCCGGGTATCCGGCACCTCCCCCATCGACCGCATCGAAGTGGTGAAGAACGGCGAGATCGCCTTCAGCCGCAGCTACCTGTCGGCGCCTCTCCGCGACCGGTCCTGGCTGCAACTCGGCTTCGAGTCCTCCTCCGAGGTCTTCACACTGGACGCGGTCGACAACCCACGCCCCTACCGCGTCTGGCGCGGCACGCTGCGGGTGCGCGGAGCGCGGGTTCTGGACGTGGTCCCGGTAGGCCTCGACAACCGGGTACTCGACTGGATCGAGACCGAAGACGCCGGCCTCCTTCGCTTCGACATTCGCACCCGCGGCCGCAGCGACACCGTTCTGCTGGGACTCGCCGGCGCCACGGCGTCGACCACGCTCGAGATCGAGCTCGAGCCGAGCCGCGAGTACGGTATCGGCCAGGGGCACGAACGTCCGGCGATGGACATCCCCGGCGCCAGTATCGAGCTCCGGCTCGCCGGCCTTCGGGACAACCGACTCGAAAGCGAAGTTCCGTTCGGCGAGCACATCGACCGCGTGACCCTGCAAGTCGTCGAGCCGGACGCCCCGCTCGACCGCGAGTTCGAGTACCTGGACATGGGACCGGCAGCGCCCGGCGACTATTACTATGTACGCGTCACCCAGCTCGACGGCGGTCAGGCTTGGTCGAGCCCGTTCTGGCTCGGCGCCCGGGAACCCGGCCCGGACCCCGCCGGCGCCCGCCCATGAGGACGATCCGCTACGACGACATCGACGCCCTCCGCGCCGAGATCAGCGAGGAGTTCGGCCCCTGGGGCGAGCCCCTGGAAGTGAAGCAGGCGATGATCGACGCGTTCGCCGAACTCTCGGGAGACCACAACTGGATCCACGTCGATGTCGAGCGGTCGCGCCGCGAGAGTCCCTTCGGGCGGCCTATCGCCCACGGCATGCTCACCCTGAGCCTGTTCGCCAACCTCCCGGACGGCGCCGACTTCCGGGTCACGGGATTCGGCAATTCGACGAACTACGGCATCGACCGGGTTCGTTTCCTCGCCCCGGTGCCGGCCGGCGCCCGCCTGCAGGCCAGCGTCCGGTTGGTCGACGTTCAGCAAAAAAGCCGCGGAACCCTGCTGGCGCGAGAAGTGCGTGTACGCCTGGCCGGAGAGGATCGCCTCGTCTTCGTCGCCCGGCCCCTGGTTCTCTTCATGCCATCGACAGCAGAAGACGCGAGTTAGCGCCGCCATGCACGAGAGCGAGAACGGCGCCGAGCCGCAGCGTTCGACTTCTCGCGAGAGGCGGGCGTTCAGCGGTTACTCCTGGTACGTCCTCGCCGTTCTCGTCCTCTGCTATCTCTTCAACTACGTCGATCGCAACATCCTCTCGATTCTCGCCGAGGACGTGAAGCGCGATCTGGGTCTCACGGACGCCCAGATCGGCTTTCTCTACGGCACCGCCTTCGCGGTGTTCTACGCCGTCTTCGGCATCCCCTTCGGTCGTCTGGGCGATGCCTGGATCCGCAAGAACCTGATCGCCATCGGGCTCTTCTTCTGGAGCCTGATGACTGCCCTGACAGGCACTGCCCGGAGCTTCGCGATGCTGGGCACGTACCGCGTCGGAGTCGGCGTCGGAGAAGCCAGCCTCAGTCCGTCGGCGTACTCGTTGATCGTCGACTACTTTCCCCAGAGATTGCGAGCCACGGCTCTGGCTCTCTACTCCGGCGGTATCTATCTCGGCGCCGCCACCGGCTTCGCCCTCGGCGGCTGGATCGTCGATTTCTGGAGCGGCAGGTACCCCGACGGATCGGCGCCGCTGGGGCTCGCCGCCTGGCAAGCCGCCTTCCTCGCGGTCGGTATCCCGGGGCTGATCATGGCCCTCTGGGTGTGGACCCTGCGAGAGCCCGCCAAGGGCCAGCAGGAGGGAGTTGCGGTCGAAACCGTGGGTCGTCCGCAGCCGCTCCAGGAGTTCGGGGCCGTCATACCACCCTTCACGGTCATCAGTCTGTGGCGATCCGGGTGTGACCGGAAGGGGCTGCTGATCCACGCCGGCTGTGCCGCCGCGCTGGCCTTGGTGGCATGGGCGATGGTCGCCTCGGTGGGCGAGCCGGCCCAGTGGATCGCCCTGGCCATCGGCATCTACGCCGCCTTCTCCTGGGGTCAGGGACTGGCCTATCGCGACCCCACCACTTTCGGCTGCATTCTTGGCAACCGCGCCTTCATGTACAGCAGTGTGGGCTTCGCCAGCCTGTCCTTCGTCACCAATGGCCTCGCGTTCTGGACAGCGCCGCTCTTGATCCGCAGCTTCGACGCCAGTCCGACCCGGGTGGGGGCGTTGATGGGCATCGGCGTCGCGGTCGGCGGCTGGATCGGCGTCACTGCCGGCGGCCTGGTGTCCGATCGCCTGAAGCAGAGGACACCGAACGGCCGGGTCATTCTCGGTCTGGCTACTGTCGTCCTGTCCGTGCCGGCGATGATTCTCATGCTCACCGCCGCCAGCCTCACGGCGGCCTTCATCTACTTTCTCCTGACCGTCGCCTTCGTATCTCTGTGGATCGGTCCCGGAGCAGCCGCAGCCAACGAACTCGTGCCGCCGAGAATGCGCTCGACGGCCTCGGCGGTCTATCTCCTGCTCAACACTCTCATCGGTTTCGCCCTCGGGCCGTTCGCGGTCGGCAAGATCAGCGACGTCCTGGTCGCGGCCGGCCAATCGCCGGCCGACTCGCTGCGCTACGCGATGATGCTCAGCATGCTGTTCTGGGTGGTCTCGGTCGCGTTCCTATGGCGGGCGCGCGCTCACGTGGGACCGGCCGAGGCCGCGCTGGCCGCTACAGGGACAGGGTCGCGGCCAGATCCGTCTTGAGGATCTTGCCCGAGGCGTTGAGCGGAAACTCGTCGATGAAGCGCCACAACTTCGGCGTCTTGTAGGGCGCCAAGCGTTCCCTCACGTAGTCGAAGAGATCTTCCTCACTGGGGCGCTCGTCCCCGGCCAGTCGAATCACCGCCGCCACCTGCTCGCCCCACTTCGGATCGGGAACGCCGATCACCGCCGCCTCGGCGATGTCGGCGCGTTCGAGGAGCACATCCTCGATCTCCTTGGGGTAGATGTTCTCGCCGCCGCGGATGATCATCTCCTTCAGCCGCCCGCGAATTCTACAGTAGCCGCGCTCGTCCATCGATCCGATGTCGCCGGTGTGCAACCACCCCTGGTCGTCGATCGCGGCCGCCGTCGCCTCCGGCATCTCGAAGTAACCGTGCATGACGAGGTAACCGCGCGTGCAGATTTCACCGGCTTCGCCGACGGGGAGAACCTCGCCGGTCTCGGAGTCGACCATCTTGACCTCGGTCTGGGGTAGAGGCGGCCCTGCCGTCACCGCCTTGTCCTCGATGCTGTCGTCCGGATAGTTCTGCGTGACCCCTGGTGACGCCTCCGTCTGGCCGTAGGAGATCGAGAAGCTGACCCCCAGCGAGTCTTCGATCCGGCGCACCAACTCGGGTGGCACGGAGGTGCCGCCCGAGCACACGCTGGTCAGCGAAGAGAGGTCGCGGCGCTCGAAGTCGGGATGCTCCAGGATTTTGATCAGCATGGTCGGCACGCCGGGAAGGAAGGTCACCCGCTCGCTCTCGATCAGTTCCAGGATCAGGCCCGGGTCGAACTGTTCGACCAGAACCACCGTCGCCTTCGTAAACAGCGGGCCGAAGATCGCCAGGCCGCCGCCGCTCGAGTGGAACAGCGGTACCGCATTCACCCACACCTTGCCCAACCGGCCGCGCTGCGCGACGAATCGGGCGTTGTTGACCATGCCGCGGTGGTGCAGCAACGCGCCCTTGGGAACGCCGGTGGTGCCCGAGGTGTACTGAATCTGGACCGGCGCCTCGGGGCTCACCTGAGGTAGCTCGCGGTCGCCCGGCGAGCCGCCCATGAAGTCGTCCCACTCCTCGAAGAAGAAGACGTTTCTCAGGTGTTCCAACCGCGGGCGCACCTCGTCCAGCGAAGCGGCCATCGAGTTGCCGCGATGGTCGCGCACCAGGAACAGACCGGCGGCGCGCGACTGGCCGAGGACGTACTCGAGTTCGCTGCCGCGGTAGGCGGGGTTGACGGTCACGAGGGTGAGCCCGGCGAGGGCGGCGCCGAGTTCGACCAACACCCATTCGGGCAGATTCGGAGCCCAGACCGCGAGCCGTTCCCCGGGCTCGAAGTACCGCAGCAGACGCCGCGCGACGTGCTCGGCGTCGGCAAGCAACTGCGCGAAGGTCCAGCAACGGCGCGACGCGGGGTCGGGAACGCCCTCGACCAGGGAAATCCCTTCGGGGGCCGCCGCTGCGGCCTCGTGCAAGAGCCTGCCCACCGTCCACTCGAGAACCGGCTGGCTGGTATCGGCCGGCCAGTAGGACTCCCTCAGCGACATCCGTTCTCCGCCCGCGACGCCTCGCGATCCTCGCCTAACCGCCCGCGGCAGCGCCGTCGCCGGCATCGCGGCGGCCGACCCAGAAGGGGCTCGACCATGCCTGACCGCCGTCGAGCTGTGTCACTCGGAAGTAGTAGTAGTCGCCCGGTGCAGTCGACCCGAGATCGACGAAGTCGAACTCCCGGTCGAGGGCGGCATCCGCGTCGATCACCTGCAGGCTGAGACGATCGAGATGGCGGCCGACCGGCAGCACGTGCTCGATGCGGCTGTCCTCGAGATCGTCGAGTTGGAACGCCACTTCGGCGGCGGGAATGTCCATCGGCTGCCGAACGAGCGGCGGCGCAAAGCCGTTCTCCCGCGCCGCATCCAGATGCAGCGTGACCCGCGTTGAGCTGCTGGCGCCGCTCAGACGAAGCAAGAGCGTGTTCATCCGGCCGCGGGTCTCGGTGTAGAAGCGCACCCGCTGCGGCTCCTCCGGGTCGATCTCGGCCCACTCGAGATAGGGGTTCTTCAGACCCGGAGACTCAACGCCGAGAAGCCGGGCCCCTGCCACCTCGAGTACGCCCGACCAGACCCTGTAGACGCGCGGATTGTCGCGGTCGGGAGCGAAGACCTCCGAAGACGACTCGAACCCGATCTGCACCCAGGCACTCGATTCGAGCGGCGCCGACAGGTAGCTGCGGCTGCGCAGGACGCGCCCGTTCTTGATCAGGTCGATGCGGTCGATGGGAGAAGTACCCGACACCCGGCAGGAGAACTCGCGCCGCTCTGTGTACGGCTGCCGCGTTCCCATGGGCTCGCCGTTCAGGGTGGCCGAGAGCAGGATTCTCTGGCCCGAAGTGGCGTATGCGCGGCGTGAGCGTAGAGCGTCGAAGACCGCGTCCGTGGTCTTCTCGGCCGCCACGGCCGCCGCCAGGCCGGGGCCCTGAACGTGGGGAGAGAAGAAGAGCCCGGGGTTGTAGCCCGGCTTGGCGCGATGATCGTCCGAGGCCGCGATGAAGCCGACCTCGAAACCGTTCTGCAGGTACCGGTTGCCGAACCACTCGAAGGTCCCGTGCTGAGACATGATCTCCACCAGCGACTGGAGATCCCCGGGACTCTGGTTCCAGTCGCCAGCCTGGTGGGCATGCGGAATGACCAGCACCTCGGACGGCTGGTTCTCGCTCCGCAGACGCTCGTACATCTGGGCCAGGGTCGGCGCCTCCTGATTCGGCACCCGCGAACGATCGCGGGAGCGGAAGAAGACGTTGTGGTGCCCTCCGAGATCCCGGGTGGCGCTCCACTCGTAGCCGAGAATGGCGAGGAACTCTCCTTCCCGGTTGAAGTCCCGGCTGAGCTCCTGCAGGTACCGCCACTCGAAGTCGTCCATCGACGAGTCGTGATCGGTGAGGGCAACGAAGTCGAGCCGCGCGTCGTCGCGGGCGTAGCGATAGAACTGCTCGCCGCCGCCCTGACCTTCCGCGAAGCCGGCGTGGCCGTGGAGCTCGCCCCAATAGATTCGCTGTTCGGGGGCGCTCTCGACCCAGACCGGATTGCTCCGGGCTTCGAGCCGGCCGTCCGCCGAACGGACGACGAAGCGGGCGACCCTCGGGCTGCTCACGGACAAGCCTTCGACGCCGGCCGCCGACTCCGAACCCGCGGGTACCGTGGCGACGGCCTCACCGTCTAGCAGCACTTCGTACTCCTGAACGGTGACACCGCGCGAGCGGTTGAAGTGCCGATCCTCGCTGCGCACCACCAAGTCGATCTCCTCGCTCGCCGCGACCACGGAAGGAGCGAAGACCGCCAACGACTCGACTTCGTTCCGGCCGACGATCTCGTGATGCGGCCAGCGAGGCGTAAAGAAGACCCCGGCGCCCGTAAGGTCGACGTAGATCGGCAGCACCAGCTTCTCGGTCGTCAGCGTCTGCAACCTCAGGCCCGAGGAGCCCTGCGACCTGTCACCGTAGGTGAAGGTCACCGTGTCGCCGTGCTCGAGCGTGCCTTCCGCGAGCCGGAAGACCACCATCTCCGCTTCGTCCTTGAAGCCGCCGTGCTTCCCCGACAGAGGAATGCGGGGCTTCTCCCAACGTGCATCGGCGTTCGACGAACGGACCGAAACGTAGTTGTCCGCCGCAGGATCCTCGTGCTGCATCGACGCCTGGTCGGCCATGATCTGGGCGCCGAGAAGGAACGAGCCTCCGGTGGCCATCCCCATCGAGCCGACGGTATAGGTCTGTTCGAGTTGCGCCCAACTGCCGGCGACCAATAGCTCGTCGGCCTTGGCCGTAACGTCGCCGATGGCGTCCGGGCGCGCGTCGCGAATCGCCAGTTCGTGGATCTTGTCGTCGAGAGTCCTGAGGATTGCTGGCGAGATGCCCCGGCTGAGCTCGTTCCGGCTCATGACCCGCATCACCGCCGTGGTGCTGTCCATGGGCAGGGTTCGACCGGTGAGCGCGTAGGCGTTCAACCACTCCCAGAACACTCGGGCGCGCTGCACCGCGTTCTCCCGGGTCGCCGGCGCCGCTTCGACCTCCACCTTGAGCGCTTCCACCCGCAATCTCAGATCCGCGTCCAGATAGTCGTCACCCGGCGGCGGCGCGCAGGCGACAACGACGGCGCACACAGCCAGGAGAACTCTTTTGAGAGGAACACTCCGCATTCGCGTACCACGCTCCTTCAGGCTGGGACGGCGGCTGGACGGTCGAGGTCAAGTTAGCACGGCGGCCGAGAGGAGTTACGGAGACGCTAGAGTGGACCGCCGAAGATCGAGACTCAAGAGAGGAGGCCCATGGGACTGCTGGCCGGAAAAGTAGCCATCGTCACCGGCGCAGGCAACGGCCTGGGCAGATCCCACGCCCTTCTCCTCGCCAGGGAAGGAGCGCGCGTCCTGGTCAACGACCCGGGCTGCGCGCGCGACGGTTCGGGCGAGAGTGACGTTGCCGACGAGGTCGTCGCCCGGATCCGCGCCGATGGCGGGGATGCCGTCGCCAGCAAGCTCGCCGTCGGCGCCTTCGATGCCGCCGGCCAACTCGTCCAGCAGGCGGTCGATGCCTTCGGCGGCGTCGACGTCCTGGTCAACAACGCCGGCATCCTGCGCGATCGAACGGCTCTCAAGATGAGCGAGGCGGAGTGGCAGGCGGTTCTGGCGGTGCACCTCAGCGGCACCTTCAGTTGCCTGCAGGCGGCCGGGCGCGTGATGCGCGAGCAGGGCCGAGGCGGCCGGATCATCAATACGACATCCATTGCCGGAATGCAGGGGAACTTCGGGCAGAGCAACTACGCCGCGGCGAAGGCCGGCATCTACGCCCTGACGCGCACCGCCGCCATGGAGCTGCAGCGCTACGAAATCACTGTCAACGCGATCTCGCCCACCGCCTACACCCGCATGACCGCGGACAATCCGGGCGTCACCGAGAGCTTCGGCGCTCGCTACGGCCCCCAACACGCTTCACCCCTGGTCGTCTTCCTGGCATCGGACCACGCGGCTCACATCACCGGCCAGACGCTGGGAGTCGAGGGGACACACATCTTCGCCTACCGCATGATGAGCACCGTGGGCGCCAAGCAGCACACGAGCGACGACCCTTGGGATCCGGCCGCCATCCGGCACGTGATCGACCAGGTGATCAATAGCTGATGCCGTCCCGGCGTCAAAGCGCGGCCGTGCTGGTCGCGCTGGCACTGCTATGGATTGGCTGCTCTCCGGCGCCCGAGTCCGTCCAGACTGCCGAAGACCTTCGCGACCGGGTCGAGAAGCTGATCGCGGACATCGAGCGCGAGCCCACGTCGGCACACAACATCTTCCGCCGCACCGACACCTTGTGGGACTGGGCCAACAGCTTCGCCCTCGACGGAGGCGTCTTGCCGGCGGATCTACCCCTCACGGTGGCCCTGGTTCGCTTCGCCGAAGCGGACGGCGGTGAAGTTCGCCTGCCGCCAGCTATCGATCTGTACCTTCAGACACAAGTGGAGCGGTTCGATCAGTACGTGCGGGAACTCGAGTTGAAGGAGTCGGATCCGCAGGCAATGGGCGCGTTGCGCATGACCACGGCCAGCCCCCTGGTCTCCGGCACCCGGGTCATCGTCGAGCAGACGTACACCGCCGGCGCCCGCGGCCTCGCGCTCGGCGGAGGATTCCTGGTCGGCAAGTCGGGGACCGGTAACGAAACCCGACCCCAGAACCAGGATCCGGCCGCCGAGAACTTCGTCTCGGTGCGCAGTTCCAACCCCTCGGCTCTGTTCGAGCCCGTCCAGGTGGAATGGAACGGTGTCCACTCGCACGTCCCAGGCAAACGTCCGCTGCCCGGCTTCCGGCTTGAGGGGGCCGCGCTCAAACCGGGGGAAACGGTCACGTTCACCTACGGCGGCGAATCGAGCCGTCTCGCGGTGCCGGCATTCAGCAGTGACGAGCTGCTGCTGCCGGTCTACGTGGACATCGACGGCAGCGGGACGTACCTGACTCCCGAGTTGCCGGGAATCGAGGTCGTCGGCGAGGCGGCAGTCCACGCCGTTCGGATCCTGGCGCCATCCGTCGTCGGCGCCGGCGAGGCCTTCGAGATCACGGTGCGAAGCGAAGACCGGGCCATCAATCGAGCCAGCGGGCCGATTCCCGCCTACGAGGTGTTCCTGAACGGGGACGCCATGGCGAGGGTCGAGGCCGGCCACGATGCCCTGACGGTGGTCGACCAATTGGCGATCGAAGCGCCCGGAGTCCACCGCCTCGAGGTGCGCTCGGTCGATGGCCGGTTGCGCGCGACCAGCAACCCGATTCGGGTCGAGCATGAACCGGCGGAGCGCATTCTCTGGGGCGACACCCACGGCCACACCGGACTGGCGGAGGGAACCGGCTCGGCGCGGGCGTTCTTCGAGTACGCCAGCCGAGACGCCCGCCTCGACTTCGCGACGCTCTCGGAGCACGACATCTGGATGGACGACAGCGAGTGGCTTCACCTCGGGGAGCTGACCCGCGACTTCAGCGAAGAGGGTCGCTTCATCGGCATCCTGGGCTACGAATGGACAGCGTTCAGCAACCGTGGCGGGCACCACAACGTCTTCTTTCTCGATCCCTGGAGCCGTCGAGTCTCCGTTCAGGAAGCGACCCGGCTGCCCGATCTCTATCGCCAACTGCATGCGATCTACGATCCCGACGAGGTCCTGGTCATTCCGCACGCCCATCGCGCCGGCGACTGGACCCGCAGCGATCCCGAGCTGGAAAAGCTGGTCGAGCTCTACTCGGTTCACGGCAGCTTCGAGTGGTTTGCCAACCGCTACCTCAAGAGCGGCTTCGAACTCGGCTTCGTGGCCGCCTCGGACGACCACCATGCCAAGCCGGGACTGGCGCCGGGACCCCTCTCGAGCGTCTCCCAGCCCGGGGGTCTGGCCGCCGTGCTGGCCCCCGAACTCAGCAGAGACGCCGTGTTCTCGGCGCTGCGTAACCTCTCGTGCTACGCCACTTCCGGGCAACGCATTCTGCTCGAGGCGACTCTGAACGGCGCCGGCATGGGGCGCCGGCAGGAGAGCGCCGGGCGGCGCGAGATCCGGGTGAAGGTCAACGGCACTTCGCCGATCGATCGAATCGACGTGGTGCGCAACGGCGACATCATCCTCAGCAAGCACTACCTTGCCGAACCGCTCAAGCCGCACACTTGGCTGCAGGTGTCCTTCGAATCCTCTTCCGAGGTCTTCGGCGAGCAGCTCGACAACCCCCGCGGCTACCGACAGTGGGAAGGTACCCTCGAAGTCGAGGGAGCGCGCCTTATCGGCATCGCACCGACCGGCCTCGACAACCCGCTTCGCGATCAAGTCTCGCGGCTCGATCAAGGGTCGCGGGACGGCGCCAGGTTCCGCATCCTGACTCGCGGCCGCGCCGACTCGTTCCTGGTCGAACTCGATGGCGCCGGTCCTCAAACCCGGCTCCGCTTCCGCCTCGAGGCGACCACGGAGTTCGGCTTCGCACCGGCGGTCAGGCCCGCCGCCCGGATCGCCGCCGCCGACTTCGAAGTCCGGCTCGGCGAGCTTGAGGCCGGCCGCCTCCATCATGAGCTGCCGGTCGGACCTCACCTGGACCGCCTCAACCTGCAGGCGGTCGATCCAAGCGGCGCCCTCGACCGGGAAGTTCAGTTCGTGGACTTCGAGGACGTTGCGGACGGCGACTACTACTATGTTCGGGTAACCCAACTCGACGGCGGCCGGGCCTGGTCGAGTCCGTTCTGGGTCGGGGATCGCTAGCAGCGGCAGGAGCAGCACGAAGTTGGCTGGAATCGTCACCTACGGCGCCTACGTACCGTACAACCGCCTCAACCGCGCCGTGTTCGGCGGCCGCGGTGAGCGCGCCGCGGCGAGCTACGACGAGAGCTCGGTGTCGATGGCGGTCGAGGCGGCGCGCGAGGCTCTGCGCGGCGGTGCCCGGATCGACACTCTCTGCTTCGCAACGACAACGCCCGCCTACGCCGAGAAGCTCGACGCCGCCACCATCCATGCGGCGCTCGACTTGCCGCCCGGCGTTGGGGGGCACGACTTCGGCGGCTCGAGCCGGGCCGGCCTGTCTTCCCTGGCGCTTGGCAACGACCTGGCCCTCGGCGGACGGCGGCCGCTCGTGTGCCTGAGCGAAGTGATGGTCGGCGCCCCAGGCGGTGCGCGTGAGGCGACCGGCGGCGACGGGGCCGCGGCCTTCAGCTTCGGTCCCAGCGTTGAAGCTTGCGCGGAAGTTCTGGGCAGCGGCTCAGCGACCGACGAGTTCATGGACGTGTGGCGGGCGCCGAATGAGCCTTTCGCCAATCAATGGGAGGAGCGGTTCGGGACTCAGATCATCGTCCCCCTCATGCTGCGCGCGCTGGAGCAGGCCCTGACCGGCGCCGGCGTTGCCGCGGAAAGCCTGACCAGGGTCATCGTGGACAGCACGAACCCGCGCGCGGTGCGGAGCTTCGTCGCCAAGGCAGGCATTCCCGCCGATCGCCTGGCCGACGATCTCGCGGCCTCCGTCGGGCGGGCCGGCACGGCGCATGTGGGCCTTGCCCTGGCAAACGTTCTCGACCGGGCCGAGCCCGGCGACCGGATCGCGGTCATCGCCGGCATCGACGGCGCCGACGCGATCATCTTCGAGGTGACCGAGGCGATCGCCGCCAGCCGCCCCGAGCGGAGCGTGGGACGATGGATCGAGGCCAAGCGCAACGACCTGCAGTACAACACCTACCTCAAGTGGCGCGGCGTGCTTCCATTCGAGAAGCCCCGGCGTCCCGACCCGAAGCGGCCGGCAGCGCCGCCGTCGTATCGCGCCAAGCGCTGGAAATTCGGCTTCGTCGGATCGCGCTGCGCCAACTGCGGCACGGCGAACCTGCCGCCCCAGAGAGTGTGCGTCGAGTGCAACTCGATCGACGAGACCGAGCCCGAGTCCTTCGCCGACAGGGCGGCACGGGTAGCCACCTACACGCAGGACAATCTCGCCTATTCCCTGCAGCCGCCGGTGGTCGTCGCCATGCTCGACTTCGATCGAGGCGGCAGGCTACCCTGCCAACTCACCGACATCGACCCGCACAACGTGCGGATCGGGGACCGGGTCGAAATGACGTTTCGCTGCCTGCACTCCGCTGAAGGCATTCACAACTACTTCTGGAAGGCCAGACCGCGGCGCTGAAGCAGAGGGCCGATCGGACTTGCGAAGGAGAAGGTCATGCCGAGTCATGGAATCAAGGATCGGGTCGCGATCATCGGGATGGGGTGCACCTCCTTCGGGGAGCACTGGGACCAGAGCATCGGCGATCTCTCCCTGACGGCGTCGCAAGAAGCACTCGTTTCGGCGGGGCTCGATCTCGCCGAGATCGACGCCTTCTGGCTCGGCAGCGCCGGCACCCTGGCTTCGGGTCTGCTCCTCGCCGAGCCGTTGAAGATTCGCTACAAGCCGGTCACCCACGTGGAGAACTTCTGCGCCACCGGTAGCGAAGCTCTGCGCAACGCGGCGTATGCGGTCGCCAGCGGCGCCTACGACATCGTCATGGCCCTCGGTGTCGAGAAGTTGAAGGACTCGGGCTACTCCGGGCTCTTCGATCTGAATCCGACGACAGACGGCACCGAACTCGAGATGACGCCGCCGGCGGCGTTCTCCATGATCGTGCCGGCCTACGCCGAGAAGTACGGCGTCAGCGAAGACACGCTGAAGGACGTGCTGTCCCGGATCGCGTACAAGAACCACGCCAATGGGGCCAAGAACCCCAAGGCCCAGTTCCGGCGCGAGGTGCCTTTGGAACGGATCAGGTCCTCTCCTCCGATCGCCGGCAAGCTCGGGCTCTTCGACTGCTCGGGAGTGAGCGACGGCGCTGCCGCCGCGGTCCTCTGCCGGGCCGAGGACGCCCACCGCTACTGCGACGACCCGCTTCTCTTGAAGGGCGTCGGATTCGTCGTCGGGCCGGCCGAAGGGGTCAAGAAACCGGACTACGACTTCACCACCTTCCCCGAGGTTGTGGCCAGCGCCGAGGACGCCTACCGGCAGGCCGGCATCACGAACCCGCGCGAGGAAATCAGTCTGGCGGAGGTCCACGACTGTTTTACTCCGACCGAGCTGGTGCTGATGGAGGACCTCGGATTCTCCGAGCGCGGCCAGGCCTGGAAAGACTGCCTGGACGGCCGCTTCCAACTCGACGGTCGCCAGCCGATCAATTCCGATGGCGGACTCAAGAGCTTCGGCCACCCGATCGGCGCCAGCGGCCTGCGCATGATGTACGAGATCTGGCTACAACTGCGCGGCGAGGCCGGCGAACGGCAGGTCGCCGACCCGCGGATCGGACTGACCCACAATCTCGGAGGACTTCCCGGCAACTGCGTGAGCTGCGTCTCCGTGGTCGGAAAGGCCGCCTAGCGCGGTTCCGCTATAGTTTCCGCCCCATACTAGGAGGAGAGTCCGCCATGAAACGCTGGGTCACGATAGTCGTTGTCAGTCTGGTCATCCTCGGTGTCCTCGGATGGGGCGGCTTCAAGACCTACCGCTTCCTGGCGGAGCGCGGGCTCATCAGGCTCAACGAGTACGACATTCGCACGGAGGGCATCCTCCAGGTCGGCGACTTCGCCCCCGACCTGCCCTTGGACCTGGTCGGCGGCGATCAGATGCGCCTCTCCGCCCTGTGGGCTGCCAAGCCCCTCGTGCTCGTCTTCGGCAGCTACACGTGACCGCCCTTCCGGGCCCGTGTGGCCCGGCTCGAAGAGGTGCGAGAAGAGTGGAGCCCGGCGGTCGAGTTCAGCTACATCTACATCAAGGAAGCCCACCCCGACGACGAGTGGCAAGCGCCCAAGAACGTGACCAACGAACTGATCTTCAATCAGCCGAAGACGATGGTTGACCGCATGGACCTCGCCAAGGAGTTCGTCGAGGCGATGGATGTCAAGACACGGACCCTGGTGGACGACATCGCCAACACCGCCAACGCCTGCTACGCCGGTTGGCCCGAGCGCATCTACGTGATCGACAAGGGCGGCACGATCGCCTACAAGGGCGGCATGGGGCCGTTCAACTTCGATACCGACGAACTCGAGGAGTTCCTCGAGGACAGGTACGCCGGGCTTCGCGAGGGGAGCGAAGCCACCGCGAGCCAGGGCTCTGCGCCGGCGCTGCTCTACCCTGATCGGCTGGCCGGTTTGTTGACCCGGTAGGTCAGGCGCGCCGCCGCGCGCCGCGTCAGGATGCGCATCAGGAAGATGACGACACGGTTGCGCCAGCCCGGTACGACCGAGGAGGCGCGGCCGAGCCGGCGCAGGCTGGCGTCCACCACCTGCTCGGGGCTCGTCCAACCGGTCACCGGCTCGGGCTCGCCCATGCCGGCCTTCTTCTGGTACTCGGTGGGCGTGAATCCCGGCGACAGCACGATGACGTCGATTCCGTGCTCCGAGAGCTCCGCCCAGAGCGCTTCGCCGAACATCAGGTTGAATGCCTTCGACGCTCCGTAGACCGCTTCGAACGCCACCGGCTGGTAGGCCGCCGTGCTCGACAGGAAGATCAGCGCGCCGCGACCGCGCTCGACGAGCCGCGGAACGAGAATCGTTGCCAGCCCCACGGCCGCCCGGTTGTTGACCTCGACGATCTGAAGTTGAAGCTCGAGATCCTGCTCGACAAAGGGCCCGTAGGTGCCGAAGCCGGCGTTCGACACCAGCATGCCGACCTCGATCCCGAGATCGTCGACGGCCTCGAAGACAAGCCGCGGGCCGGCGCGCTCCCCAAGGTCCTGGGGAACGACATGGACCGTCACATCCGAGGCCGAGCGCAGTTCCCGCGCCAGCTTCTCGAGCCGGTCGGTGCGCCGTGCGACCAGCACCAGTTCCATGCCCTCATCGGCAAGCCGCCGCGCGTAGGCCTCCCCGATACCGCTGGAGGCGCCTGTAATCAGGGCGGCGCCGCCGTAGCGTTGCGGAAGTCGAGTGGTCATCGCGTCCAGACGTTCCTCTCAGCGCCGCGCGCAACGCCTGCTGGTCGTGGTCCCTTACTCGTAGCGTAGCTGCTAGCGGGCTAGGCGACCGCGCCGGGCGTCGCCACGCGGGGATCGTTCACGCCCATACTGTCGACCAACTCGTTGAACCGCGGCTCGTTGCGCAGGCAGTCGAACGCTGGATGCACCTTGGTCCATAGAACGGCGCCAAGCCTCGACTTCACGGCATCTTCCAACCAGAACAGAGCAGGTTCCTTTTCGTCGAGCCAGCCGTAGAGGATCGCCAGGGAGGCAGAACGGACATTCCTGGCATTCACCTGCTCCAATCGCTGATCGACCATCCAGCGAAACACACCCGGCTCGCCCTTCTGCGCGTAGATCCTCCCGATTGCCTCCGCTTCCTCTTCGCCGCCGGTATTCCGCAGGTGCACCTGACGCTCATGGATCGCCTCGTCCGTGCGACCCATGGCGCTGTAGCAGGCCGCCAGCAGCGAGCGCACTATTGGATAGTCCCCTTCCAGGGCGAGTGTGTGACGAGCCTGGTCGATGGCCTCTTCGTAGCGGCGCGTGTAGTAGAGGATCTGGCATAGACCCTGGCTGAACAGGGGCGCCAGAGGATCCAACTCTACGGCAGCTCTGATCTGGCGTTCCGCTTCCTCGACACGGCCGACCGGCGACAGGAAGTGGTTTCCGTACGAGTAGTGGGCGGTCGAGTTGTCTGGATCGAGCTGCAGAGCCCGCAGAAAAGCCCGTTGCGCTGTTGACCAGTCCCATTGGAACGTGCTCACAAGACCCAAGGCCCGGTACGCGAGCACACTCGAGTCGTTGAGTTCCAGCGCCCGCTGCACTGCTTCCCTCGCCTTGACCACCGTCTCGTCCACCGGCAGGAAGCCGTAGGCCACGAGGTTCGCGTAGCACACCCCGAGTAGTGCGTGGCCGCGCGCGAACTCCGGTTGCATCTCGAGCGCCCGATCCAGAAAACCGATCGCCTGTTGGATACGGCTCTCGGTCTGTTGATTGACGCAATACCGCGCCTCCAGGTAGAGGCGATAGACCTCCTGGTTGTCCGTATGACGCGCCACCACCGGACCCGGCTGCGGATCCAGCAGCTTCGTGCGCACGCGATCCACGATCGCACGCGCGATGTCCTCCTGGATCTCGAAGATGTCTCCCAATTCCCGATCGTAGTGCTCGGACCAGAGCTGAGTGCTATCCGACGTCCGGATCAACTGTGCCGAGACCCGCAGCCGGTCGCCCGCCTTCCGCAGGCTACCCTCGAGAATCGCAGATACCCCCAGTTTCTCGCCAACCGAGGAAGCGCTGAGTTCCCTCAGTCGGCGGTCAAAGGAAGATGTTCGGCCCACAACCCTCAGGCCCTCGACCGCGGCCAACGTGTCGATCAGTTCTTCCGCCACCCCATCGCAGAAGAAGGCCTGATCCGGGTCGGGACTCATGTTGGCGAAGGGCCGGACGGCGATCGACCCTTCAAGAGAGACCTCGACCGAGGCCGTGAACCGGTAGCCCCGGCCGGGAACCGTGACGACGTACTGGGTCTCCTTGCTCTGCCCCAGGATCTTCCGCAGCACGGAGAGGTTGTGCGTGAGGTTGCTCTCCTCGACCGTCGTCCCGGGCCACACCATCGCCATCAACTCCTCCTTGTGGAGGAGGCGGTCGTTGTTCTCGACCAGCGCCCGCAGGGTGTCGAAGATCTTCGGGCGCATCCCTATCGGGCGCCCGTCCCGGAGCAGCCGGCGCTGACCCACATCGAGCAGGTACGGGCCGAAGCCGTAGGAGCGGCGGTCAGGAAGCGAGGACATGTGCCGGTGATTTCAAGGGCCGAATCCTAACGCTTCTTAAGAAATCCGGCGCCTCAGCGGCTCTGCGGCAAAGCGAAGACGTACAGGTTGCCGCCGCGGGCGCGCGCGGCGCCCTCGGGAGTGTTCCTGAGACTTCCGGGCCCGGTCGAGATGGCCACGAACTGGCGCCCGGCGACGGCGTAGGAGATCGGGTAACCCATCGCCGGGGCCCCGAGGTTCACCTCCCACAGAACCTCGCCGGTCTCGTGGTCGAAGGCGCGGAAGCTCCCGCTCGCATCGCCGCCGAAGATCAGGCCGCCGCCGGTGGCGACGACCGAGTAGGTCGAGGCCTCGGTCTCGAACAGCCACTTCGTCTCGCCTGTGATGGCCGAGATCGCGTAGACCGTGCCGAGGTACTCCTCGCCGGGCGCCAGGATGTGGTCCGCGGCCAGGTTGTAGATCGCGACCTGCTGCTCCATCGCCTGGGCGCGCGGGCTCTCGACATCCCCGGTCACCAGCATCCTCGCGCACTGGTTGCGCAACGGGTAGTACATCGTCTGGGTCAGGGGGCTGTAGGCGCCGGTCTCCCAGTCCTTGCCGCCGGCCCAGCTCGGGCACACGAGCATCTCCTGCTCCAGCTCGGTGAAGATGATCTCGGTGTTCTCCACCGCACGCCCCGTGGTTTCGTCGATGTCGACGACCACGTTCTGCGGCACCGTCGGCCTGGCCCAGAGGAACTCGCCGGTTTCACGGTCCAGCGTGTAGACGAGGCCGGTCTTGCCGGGGATTCCGGTCATCACCTTGCGCGTCTCTCCGGGCGCCAGGTCCGACCGGATCCAGCGCACCGCCTCCGGATCGGGCGACACCGGGAGGTCGACCAGGATCCGCTCGAACGGATGATCCAGGTCCCAGTGGTCGTTCAGGTGCTGGAAGTACCAGCGGATCTCACCGGTGTCGGCCTCGAGCGCCAGGGTCGAGTTGTGGTAGAGGTGGGTCAGGTCCACTCCGCCGAGCATGAACTTCGGCGCCGGCGAAGTGACGGCGGTGCCGAAGTAGATGAGTTCGAGCTCCGGGTCGTAGCTGGGCACCATCCAGGTGCCAACGTGGCGCCGCTTTTCGAAGGGCACGTCGCCCCAGGTCTCGTCGCCGGGCTCGCCGGGCGCCGGCATGGTGCGTTGCCGCCAGAGTTCCTTCCCGGTCAGCGCGTCGAGCGCGATCATGATGCAGGATTCCGGGCCGCCCCACGGCCGGCAGCTCCTTCCGGAAACCACCCGGCCGCCGGCGACGATCGGACCCGAACTGTGCGTGGCGGGATTGACCTGCCAGTCCAGGATCTGCGTCTCCCAGACCATCTCGCCGGTCTCGGCGTCCAGCGCGAAGGCGTAGTTGTCGTCGCTGTTGTTCAGGATCAGCCGGTCGTAGATCGCGATGTTCCGGTTGTTCTTCGCATTGAAGCCGACCTGGGCGTAGAGGCCTTCCGGCAGCTCGCGCGTGTAGCGCCAGATGAAGTCGCCGGTCACCGAGTCCACCGCCTCGATCACGTCGTCGACCGAGGGAATGTAGAGCACGCCGTCATACGCCAGGGGAGTGATCTCGGACGTCCCCACGCCGATTTCGCGAGCCCAGACCAGGCTCAGCCGCTCCACGTTCGTCCGGTCGACCTGGTCCAGGGGGCTGTAGCCCCAACTGTCCAGCGTCCGGCGGAACATCAGCCACTCCGACGCCGGCGGGTTCTGCAGCATTTCGTCCGTCACGGGCACGAACGTCGACGCCGCGTCCTGGGCTGGCAATGCCGCGCTGAACCCGAGGCTCAGGGTAAGGGTCACGATCACCAACCCGCATTCGAGCGGGCGAGCACTCTTCACTGCAGCGCCTCCGTTTCCTCGCCGTCTTCAGGACAAGGCGGGGACTGTAGCAGCCGCTACGGCGCCGACCCCGGGAGCACGGACCTGTCGCCCGCACCGGCCTTCCGAAGTGACATCATCGACCATTCCGATGCGAATCGAAGTCGACGGAGCGACGCTGAATGTCGAGGTCGCGGGCGACCGTGAGGCGCCGGCGGTCGTGTTCTGGAACGGCGGCGGCTGTACCCTCCGCATGTGGGACCTGATCGGCGAGCGGCTGGGCAGCGGTTACCGGACCGTCCGGTTCGACATCCGCGGGACCGGTCAGAGCACGCCGGCGGCAGATCCCTCCCAGTACACACTGGAACAGTACGCCGCAGACGCAGTCGCGATTCTCGACGCGCTCGAGATCGAACGTTCCCATGTCTGGTCCATGGCCTGGGGGTCGCGGGCGGCCCTCGCCTACGCCGCGCTTCGGCCTGAACGAGTCGACCTGCTTGCGCTCTACGACGCCGCGATCGACCCGCCCGACGTTCCGGCACAGCGGGAAGGCAGCCGCGAAGCGGTCCGCAAGCAGGAGGCAGCGGGCATCAGGCGCTTCGAACGGCCCGCCGGTTGGAACGAGCATGCCAACCCCGACTCCGTCCGGCCCGCAATACGGGCGATCTTCCAGGGGTTCGACCTCGCTGCCGCAGCAGAAACGCTGGCGATGAAGACCCTGGTCGCCACCGGGGACCACGACCCGAACCTTCCATCCAGCCGCGATCTGGCAGCCATGGCGCCCGACGCGGAGCTCATCGTGATGGAGAACGTCGGTCACGGCTCGGTGCTCCAGCGCCCGGACCTCGTCACGGTAATCTTCATGGACTTCGTCGCAGCCAACACACCGGAGCATCCGCCATGAGCCAGCACTACCCCGCCGGGCCTGGACAATCGAGCCGCCGAGACTTCCTCGGCCGCAGCGCCGGTCTGGCCGCGATCGCGGCATCCGCGGGGTTCGCCGGCCCGTCCACTCCGGCAGCGGGGATCGCGCGTGCCCGCACAACACGGCAGGAAAACGACGACGCAAGCCGGATCCGGATCAGCTCGGTCGACGCCTACCCCGTCTACATCAACAGCCGCTCGGAGGACCTGCTCGACCCGCCGGTCTTCTCCGGCGACGACGACCCGCGACGCTGGCGCTACGGCGGCCCCTTCGAGCAGCTCCCGTCGGCGATCATCGCGGTCGTCAAGACGAACGCCGGCGTCACCGGCTTCGGCATGGGGGCCGGCGGCAGCGCGGCGGTCGAGATCATCGACGGGCATCTCCAGCACCTGCTGGTCGGCGCCAATCCGCTCAACGTCGAGCAGCTCTGGGACCAGATGTACAGCTCGGCCCTGCTCTACGGCCGGCGCGGCGTCTTCGCCATGGCACTTTCCGCCGTCGACAATGCCCTCTGGGACATCGCGGGCAAGCACGCCGGCAAGTCGGTTCATGCCCTGCTCGGGGGCAAGCTGGACGACCGCGTGCCCGTCTACCAGACCGGCGGCGACATCGCCGCCGGCAAGAGCCTCGGCATCCGCCACTTCAAGCGCATCCTGCCGATCGGCCCTCACAGCTCGAAGGCCGAAACCGACAGGGGCATCGCGGATGTGCTGGCCGCCCGCGAGGCGATGGGCCCCGAAGGCAACCTGATGACCGACTGCGTCTCGCGCAACGGCACGGTCGACTGGGCGGTCGGCGTCGCCGAGCGCCTCCGACCGGCGAACCTCTACTTCATGGAGGAGCTCCTGTCGCCGGACAACGTGTTCGGGTACGCCGAGCTGGTGCAGCGAATCGGCGGCGGCGGTCCCGGCTGGACGAAGGTCGCCTGCGGCGAACACGAGTACACGGAGCACGGCTTCGAGGTGCTGGTGCGCGTCGGGTCCGCCGAAGTCTTGCAGCCGGACATCACCTGGTGCGGCGGTCTCACCGCCGCACGACGCATTGCGGCGCAGGTCGAAGCGGCCGATCTCGAGCTCATTCCCCACCGCGGCGGCAGCCTGTGGGGACTGCCGATCTCGCTGACCGCTCCGAGCTGCACGATGGCCGAGAGCTTCGCCACCGGCTCCGCCATCCTCGATGCGATGCAGGCGCCGTTCGACGATGGCCACTTCCTGGCGCCCACCGAACCGGGTTTCGGCACCGCGCTCACCGAGGAGATGGTGCTCGACCACCGCCTCGGGCCGTGAAGTAGCATTCGCGCCTTCCGAATGAAGTGCCTGAACTGTCTTGCCGCGGTGCTGCTCCTGGGCGCCGGCGCCGGCGCCCAGGAGACCGATTTCGTGCCGGTCACCCAGGAGATGCTGCGCAACCCGGAACCGGGGCAGTGGCTCCACTGGCGGGGAACGCAGAACGCCTGGGGCTACAGCCCGCTCGACCAGATCACGACCGAAAACGTCGGCCAGCTCCAACTGGTGTGGGCGTGGGCGATGGACGACACCGGCCCGCAGGAGACGGCGCCGCTGATCCACGGCGGGGTCATGTACCTGCCGAGTCCGGGCAACGTCGTCCAGGCCCTGGACGCCGCCAACGGCGACCTGATCTGGGAGTACCGGCCTGAAGTCTCCGGCGATGGCGCGGGGGCCTTCGGCAGCGGGGTGCAGAAGAACATCGCGATCTTCGGCGACCGCATCTTCGCCGCCACCAGCCGGGCGACGATCCTGGCGCTCGACGCGCGCAACGGGAAACCGGTCTGGGAGACGCAGACCGCCGACCCGGCCCTCGGCTACCACTACTCCGCCGGCCCCATCATCGCCAACGGCAAGCTGGTCACCGGCATCACCGGGTGCGGCCGCTACAAGGACGACGTCTGCTTCATCACCGGCCACGACCCGGCAACCGGCGAAGAGATCTGGCGCACCTCGACGATCGCGCGTCCCGGAGAACCCGGCGGCGACACCTGGGGCGATCTGCCGCTCCGTTTCCGCGCCGGCAGCGACGCCTGGATCGCCGGCAGCTACGACCCGGAGCTGAACATCGTCTACTGGGCAACCTCCCAGGCCAAACCCTGGGCCCGGGCGGTGCGCGGCACCGACGGCGACGCGCTCTACACGAACTCGAGTCTGGCGCTCGACCCCGATACCGGCGAGCTGCTCTGGTACTACCAGTACCTGCCCGGCGAGACCCACGACATGGACGAGGTGTTCGAGTCGCTCCTCATCGATGTCGATGGCAGGAAGCAGCTCTTCAAGATGGGCAAACTCGGCATCCTCTGGCAGCTCGACCGGGAGACCGGCGAGTTCCTCGGCGCCATCGATGTCGGCTATCAGAACATCGTCGACGTCGATCGCGAGACAGGCGAAGTGACGTACCGGCCGGGGATGGTCCCGGAGATCGGCGTCGAGATCAACATGTGCCCGAGCACGTCGGGGTTCAAGAGCTGGCGGGCGATGTCGTACGACCCGAACACCCGGGCTCTCTACATCCCGATGACGATGAACTGCGAGCTGGCCACGTTCGGCCCCGTCGAACACGTCCTCGGCGGCGGCGGCGCGGGTCCGGTCAAGCGCGTCAATACCCTGCACCCCTACTCGGGGGGCAACCTGGGTGAGATGCTGGTGATCGACGTGGTCGAGGGCGACATCATGTGGCGCCACCGCACCGAGTCACCGATCAACACCGCCGCCATGTCGACGGCGGGCGGAGTGATGTTCGCGGGCGACTACGACCGCAACGTGTACGCCTACGATGCCAGGACCGGCAAGGTCCTCTGGCAGACGCGGCTGCCCACCTCCGCCCAGGGCTTCCCGGTGTCCTACCTCGCAGGCGGCCGCCAGTTCATCGCGATCCCGGTGGGAACCGGAGGCGCCAGTTGGGCAACGATGGTGCCGCGGGATCTCATCCCCCACATCCGCCGCCCGAACAACGGCAACTCGATCCACGTCTTCGCGCTCCCGGCCGCGGCGCGGGTCGAGGCGGAGAGGACCCGCACCACCGTGGCAGACCAGGTCGCGCCGGCGACCGAGGCCGCCGCGACGGTCTGGGACGGCGTCTACACCGCCGAGCAGGCGCAACTGGGCGCCGCGGCCTACCGCGAGAACTGCGCCTCCTGCCACGCCGAGGACCTCGGCGGCGGCAGCAACTCGGCGAGCCTGGTCGGCGTGAGCTTCCAGTTCCTGTGGGGGAACAAGACGGTCCACGAGCTGTTCGAGGCGATCCGCACCACCATGCCGACCGATCAACCGGAAAGCCTGCCACGGCAGACCTATCTCGACATCGTGACCTACATCATGCAGATGAACGAGTTCCCGGCGGGCGATGATGAGCTCGAAGCCGATCCCGCCGTGCTCGGCAACGTCCTGATCACCGGCAAGCCTGACGTGTAGCGCGGAAAACGGTACCGGGGCGCGCCAGCGGCGGCCTCCGCCGTCTACGTCAGGATTGCGGCGAGACGAGCCAGCACCTCGTGCATGATCTGCTCGGAGGCGGATTCGAGACGTTTCCCGTTCCGGGCGGCGAGATCCAAGGTGCGCGGCTGGTCGCAACGGATCACGCCGACCGTTCGGGTACCCGCGTCGTCGAGCGAGACCGTGAAGCCGCGCTGACGCGCGAAGTTTCCACCTGTAGTGATCGGAAGGACGACCGGCGTCCTGGTCAGCTCGTTGAAGCGTGCGGGGGACACGATCACGACCGGCCGTTTCCCCCGTTGTTCATGGCCAGCGGTGGGATCGAGGCTGACGAGCCAGATCTCGCCGCGGCGCACTACAACAGTTCGTTGCCGACAGGCTGGCCATCGAGCCACGCCCGATCTTCGTCGTCGGCTGGGGCGGTCTCGTCGCACTGCGCCAGCAGCTCGTCGAGCGAGTAGCTTGGACGGGTTCTGGGCGCAACGATCAGGCGGTCGCCCTCGACGCCGATATCCACTCTGGCGCCAGCACCGAGTTTCAGGAGATCGAGAAGCACCGGGGGCACCGCGAGCATGACCGAGCCGCCGACCTTGCGCAGACTGGTGGTGTGCATGCGCGAGATTATACTCCCGTATAACAAATCTAGAAAGGGAAACAGTTGCGGCAGCCGGTGCTGCAGTTGAGTGCGAGGACGACGAGCTCCCGGTGCTTCAGTCGTCGACGGCTTCCGGGATCGCCTCGACCAACAGGGCCAACGCGTTCTGCAGCGCCTCGTCGGCATAGCCGCCGAACGACCCTTCGTAGAGGCCGAGGCGGACGACCACCATCTCGTGCGACGGCACGATGATCGTGCTCTGGCCGCCCGCGCCCTGCATGCTGAACGCGCTCTCAGGCAGCGGCGGGTAGCGCTCCTCGCCGCCCCGCGGCGGGTTGTTGACCCAGAAGAAGCCGCCGTAGATGGGACGGCCGTCCGCGACCCACGAAGGCGCCGGGGTGCTGACGAACTCCGCGTACCCTTCGGGCAGCACCCGCTCGCCGGTCGGCGACACGCCGTCGTCGAGGTAGAGCTGGCCCAGCCGTGCCCAGGTGCGGCCGGCGCCGAAGCCGTAGCCGTTCAGCAGGAAGTTGCCGTATGGGTCCGTCTCGGCCACGAAGCGCCGGACGCCGATGCGGTCGAAGAGGTTCTGCTGCGGGAACTGGTGGTAGTTGTCGCCGCGACCCTCGACCGCCAGCCGCACCAGGTGGTTGATCAGGATCGGATCGCAGTTCCTGTAGCGGCCGATGGTGTTCGGCGGCCACTGCGGCGGCCGCTCGGTCGCCCAGATGTGGGAGTCGACCGTGCCGGTGTAGAGGTAGAGGTGGTCCGGATAGCCCATCTCGTCCTCGTCGTACTCCGGGTCGCCCGCGTTGACGCAGCGTAGGCCGCTCGACATGTGGAGGATGTCCTGGATGCGGATCGTGCCGCGCACGTCGTCGGGGTCCTCGTGCCAGGAGTCGACCGGCGCCAACTGGTCGAGCGTGTACGCGCCCTGCTCGATCAGCACCCCCATCAGGGTCGCCGACAGGCTCTTGTTCATCGACCAGCTCTCGAGGGGAGTGTCCTTGTCGATGCCCTCGCGGTACCGCTCGGCGATCAGGCGGCCGCGGTGGAGGACCACGAAGGCCAGCGTCATCGCGTCCGGATCGAAGGCGGCGTCCACTGCGGCCCGCAGCTTCGCTGCGTCCACGTCAGAGGAGAGAGGCTCGCCCGGCAGCGCGTCCCCCATCGGCCAAGGCGCGCTCTCATCGAGTGCGCTCGTCACCGGAACCGTCTCGTAGAAGGGGGCGTCCTCGCCCTGGGGCAGGGCGACGCAGCCCTGGTCGCCGTGCAGCACCGCGGTTCGGGTCACTCCGGTGTCCGTGGTGACGTGGACCCGCCGGTTCTCGCGGTCGAGCCGGCGTCCCGGCAGCCTGTCCCGGTACTGGTGACGGGACGTGAAGCCGCCGATCTGCGACTGGGCGTCCTCGAAGTCGAGTCCGGTCAGGAAGACCGCGGAGCACAGGACCTTGGCGAACCCGGCCGCTTCGTGTTCGATGAAGTCGCCGGGGGGCGGCACCCGGACGGTGTCGAGTTCGAACTCCTGGCCACGGGCGACCAGGCTCTCGCCCAGCGTCAGCTCCTCGCTGGCGGACGCCGACTCGTTGCCACCGGCATCGGCGCAGCCGGCGACCAACGCGGCGGCGAGCGCGATCCGTTGACCAACCCGGTTGCCGGAGCGCATCACTCGCTCGCCCCCGGCCGGTACCAGATCGGCGACGTCCAGGCCATCTCCTGGATCGCCTCAGGATACGAACCGTCGGAGCACACCGCCGGACGGGCTTCCGGCGCCAGACGCAGGCAGTCGTGGACGCTCCACCGCAGGCTGGGGTTCTCGACCACCCGAAGATAGTAGTAGGCGTGGAGGTCGGGATCGAACTCCTCGTCGCGGTAGACGGTGCAGAGGCTGTCGTGGCCGGCGCCGGATTGCTCGCCGCTCACAGGATCGACGGTTGCCCCGTGGTCGGGAGAGCCGGCGATCGGGATGACCTCGTAGTGGCCGGTTCCGTCGGCGTCGATCCAGCCCTTGATGAGCTGGAGTTGCTGGAGAAGCCCGGCGCCGTCCGCCGGGTCGCGAGCGGCGAAGGCGAGGAAGCTCGGCGCCGCGCCGGTGGCCGTCTCTGGCAGATCGCCGCCCATCGGGACGCCGGCGGTGTACGCCTGCTCGATCAGGTCGGGCTGGTCGCAGAGGTTCGCCGAGAAGTTCCAGCCGCCGAAGAAGCGGGGCTTGATCCGCGGGCCCGAGGTCCCGAACACTTCGCGGCGTTTCATGGCGTCGAAGATCGCGTCGCGCGAGTTCTCGACCGCCCAGACGCCGGCCAGACCGCCGGGGTTGCCGTCGATGCCGCTGGTCAGGAGACCCGGTTGGAGGCGCTCCTCGGGCGTCGACTCGACGGAGACCGCGCCGCGCCAGTCTTCTTCCGCCACCGCCCCCGGCGTCGCCGTGTGCGTATCCGTCGACGCGATGATTCCGAGCTTGGCCGGGTTGAGGCCGGTCGCCATCTCCTCTTCCAGGCCCTCGAGCAAAGCGGAGCGCACATAGTCCGACCGGGCGACGCAGCCGGCGCCGACCATGCCGGCGCTCCCGTTCTCACCGGGGGCGCATTCCGTGGTCACCATGCGCTGCTCCGTCTGGTCCAGGGCGTTGAAGACCTCCTCGCGTCCCATCACCCGCACCGCCTCGACGTCGCAGAGCTCGTCCGGTTCGCCGAAGACTGATGACAGGCCGTTGATGCACTCGGAGCCGCCCTTGTGCTGAAAGATCTCGATGATCGGCTCCCGCTCCAGGCGCTTGCGCGAATAGGCGCGGCGGTTCTCGAGCGTCGCCTCCAGACCGCGGTACGGGCCCATCCGGCCGTTCGCCAGGTTGCTGTTGTGAGGAATGGTCAGGTAGTCGCAGTTTGGGTCTGCGCTGCCCTCGCCGCAGACCGCGTCCAGCCCCTGCCAGAGCTGACTGTCGGTCGGCGCGTCGATGTAGGAGACCGGCAGGTCCGGCACCTCCGAGCCCCGGAAGATGACGTTGCGATGGTAGTTGGAGATCCCGGGGGTGCCCGTGTACTCGTAGCCGACGAAGCTGGTGAAGCTGCATTCCTCGGTGCGGTCGTACGCGTCTTCGGCCGCCTCGATGATCTTCTGCCACGGGCTCTTGGCCCACTCGAGGCACAACTCGCCCGATTCGCCGCACACCTCGGCGATCCGGCGCGGGGTCTCGGTCGTGATCACCGCTCCCAGCATCTGCATCCCCCGGCGCTCGCTGGTGCGGGCTTCGCGACAGAACTCCGTGTCGTACCGGGGCGACTCCGGGTCCCGGCACAGGCGGCGCTCGCCCAGGAACTCTCCGTGGTCGGTGACGGCGACGAAGTCGAGCGGCCGGTCGATGGAGATGCTGCCCTCGGGTTCGCCGCCGGCGCCGATCGGAAAGAACGGGATCGCCTCGCCCTTGGCGAAGCGGTAGGCGTCCTCTGGCGTGGCGCCGGTGCTGTTGGCCGCCGCGTCGAACGAGAAACTGGTGTGGACGTGGAGGTCGCCGAAGAGCGCCTGGCGCAGCGGCGTGGCGTCCCGGCAGGCGGGCCGCTCCTCGGTCCTGGAGACGATCGACCCGTCGATGGCCGCGTCCAGGGCCGCCTGCTCCGCCGACGGGCCACTGCAAGCAGCCCCGGAGAGCAGTAGCAGCAGCGGTAGCGGCAAGAGGCGGTACGACTCGGTTCTCATTCAGTGTCTCCCTGGAGCGGTGCGGTGAAGGGCTCGGCTTCGGCCGGCGCCCGACGCTATCGGCTGTGGTTCCGGCCCGCGAGCGGCAATCAGTCCCGGCAGCCGGCGAGACCGCTGGCCGGGGGCGGTGGCTATAGTGACTCGATCCCGTTCCAGGAGAAACAGATGCACACACCGCTGCCGATCGTTCTCACCGCAGCCCTGGTGTCCGTCGCCGCCAACGCGCCGGCTCAGACCACCGTCACCGACGATGTGCGCTCGAGGTGGGAAACCTCGTGCATGATCCGGCACGACAAGTTCGACTACGTCCTGCCGGGCGCCATGCGCCGCAACGACATCGACATGTGGATCGTGATCGACCGGGGGCGCGGCACCCAGCCGATGACCCGCGACTTCGCGGTCGACACGGTCAACGGCCAGGGGTTCTTCATCTTCACCGACCGCGGCGGCGAGCGCATCGAGCGGCGCCAGCTCGGCGGTGAGACCGATCTGGCCCGGGAATGCGCCGCCTACGACCGGTTCGGCGACCCCGGCGAGCTACGGGCGATCGTCGAGGAGCGCGATCCGGAGCGCATCGGCCTGAACTACCTGGCCGTCCCCTACGAGAGCGAGGGCCTGCACATCGCGGACGGGCTCACACACACCGACTTCAAGTTCCTGCAGAGCGAACTGGGCGAGAAGTACGCGTCGCGTTTCGTGTCCGCGCAGCACCTGATCGCCGACTTCCACGGTGAGCGGGTCGCCGGCGAGATCATCGAGTTCTCGAAGGTCGGCGACCTCACGCGGCGGCTCATCGAAAGGGCGCTCTCCAACGAGGTCATCTCCCCGGGGGTGACCACGCACAACGACGTCGCGCGCTGGCTGGAGGAGCACCTCAAGACCGAGGGGTTGCTGCGCGCCTGGTACCCGACCGTCTACACCCACCTTCCGGACGGCAACGAGATCGGCGGCACCGAGCGCGTGATCCAGCGCGGCGATGTCCTGCAGATCGACTGGGGCGCCGACCGCAACAACTTCACCACCGACATCAAGCGCTTCGCGTATGTCCTGCGCGAGGGCGAGACGGCGCCGCCGCCGGGCGTGTTGAACGCCTTTGCCGAGACGAAGAAGGTGCAAGAGATCATCCGCAAGCACGTCCGGCCGGGACGCACCGGCCGCGAACAGCTCGACGAGCTGAAGCAGCTCATCCGGGACGCGGGCTATGTCTACACCGAGGCCGAAGCGATCAGCGACGTGCCCGGCATCGAGGTCAACGTCGGCATGCACGCGGCCGGCAACATCGGCCACGACATGGCCGCCAGCCTGTTCGAGATCTTCCCGGAGAGGACGAAGTACGTCGTCCGTCCCAACTCGATCATCTCGCTCGAGTACATCGTCTTCACGCCGGCCGAGGAATGGAACGGCAACAAGATCCCGGTCAACGTCGAGGAGAACGTGCTGATCACGGAGCGCGGCATCGAATGGCTGTACCCGCCGCAGGCGCGGGTGCTGGTGATTCGGTGAGGCGGCGGCACCCGCCAGTCCGGAGGCCCGAGGGGGGAGGCCCAACTGAGACATCGAACCGTTACTGCTTCAGCGAGGTAATTGCCATGAACGCGTTTCGGTCTGCCATCTCGATACTGGTACTCGTTCTCTGCGCATCGCCACTTCCGGGGCAGACGATCAAGGAAGAAACGCTCCAGCGGATGCAGCAACAGATCCGCAAGGACAGGTTCGACCACGTGCTGCCGCGGGCGATGCGGGACAACAACGTCGACATGTGGATCCACGTGGTGCGCGATCGGAACCCCGACCCCATCGCTCGGGACCTCGGCGGCGAGTCCGGCGTCTTCGTGTTCACCGACCGCGGCGGCGACCGGATCGAACGCGCAATCCTCGGCATGACCGACGAGGCGCTGTGGGAGGACGACGCCTACGACCTCTTCGCCGGCGAGGAAACGTTCGAGGGCGATGCGGGCTGGCAACCCGTGATCGGCGCTTTCGTGACCGAGCGGGATCCCCAGCGCATCGCCGTCAACTTCGCGCGGCAGAACCCCTTGGCCGACGGCATATCCCACACGGACTTCATGATCCTGAGGGACGCGCTGGGCGAGACGTACGCGGCGCGGATCGTCTCGGCGGAGGGCGTGATCTCCGACTTCGTGGCGGGCATCGTCGTCGGCGAGATTGCGCTCGCCGGCTACTTCGGCATGCTCACGATGCAGACCCTCGACGAGGAGTTCGCCAAGATCGAACCCGGCGTCACGCGGCTGGAGGATCTCGACGGCAACGTGTTCGTCCGCGACGCGGACGGCAACGAGAACAACGGCAACGAGTACATTCTCCAGCCCGGCGACATCGTGACCATCCTGAACGGCGCCGGGGAGGGCTACTTCGTCGCCGACCTGGGCGGCAACGGCTACCTGCTGCGCGAGGGCGAAACGGAGTTACCGCCGCGGGTGAAGAGGATCTGGGACCACGCGATGCAGGTCCGGGAGATCCTTCGCGCCAACATCCGGGTCGGCCCGACGGCGGGCGAGACCCTGGCCCTGCTGGCCGAGAAGATCGAAGAGGCGGGCTTCCTCTACATCGACAGGGACCGCTACGACCCGACCCTCGATCCCACGAAGACCCAGGTCCACCTCGACCTCCACGCCCAGGGACGCCGCGACATGGACGCGCCCCGGATCTCGCCCCTCGGCGGCGACTGGCAGCGCGACATGAAGCTCCCCCTCTTCCACAGCTTCACACTCGAGTACATGGTCCACATGCCGGTGCCGGAATGGGGGCCGGGCAAGCACATGTACATCGCCTTCCACGACGGCGCCATCGTCACCCCGCGCGGGATCGAGTTCCCCTATCCCCCGGATCCGGGGATCCGCGTCATCCGCTAGCAAGCTACTCGCTGCTACGCCATCCCCGCTACGGATCCGAACCGACGACGATCCAGGCGAGAAACTCCCCCCACCTGCCGACGGAACGCCGCCGTTGAGTTCTTCGGCAATACGCACGAACACTCGCTCGATGCCGCTGTAGAAATCGTGGAGAATCGAGCCTCGGGCGCGCAGAGAGAACGTGTCCTCTCCTTGAGGCGCGTCGGCGCTCTGCTCCTCGAGGAGGTCCAGATTCCTGAGTTCGCTTGATACCTCGGCAGCAAGCCGACGGGCGAGCGTTTCATCCAGCCTCAAAGGTCGACCCCGTCTTCGCGGATCGTCCGGCGCATGGCCTCCGTCGCCGACTCGATCGGGATGATGTCGATGTTGAACTCGGTCAACTCGTCCGCCTGCGCGGAAACGCTGAAGAAGCTCTCCGCCGGAAGACCGACCACGGCGAGGTCGATGTCCGAGCGCCAGGTAAACCGGCGCTCCGGAACGAATGCCGAGCCGATGCCGACGACGCGGCTGGCGCCTTGCTGTTTCAGAAACGCGGCGATCTGGCGAGCATCCCTGCGGGCCTTGGCCCTGCGGCCTGGCGGCAACCTCGTGCGACGGACATGGTCCAGGAATGCGCGGCGATCCATCGAGTCCAAGTATAGGTCCGGTCAGGTTGCGGACCGTGTATGCCGACCACCTGCCCGGACCTTCCATCCGTGCGCCTGCGGACGGGCGTACGGACTGGTTCACTGCTGGCGCGACACGCGCCACCGGGGTTCGACGAACGCCTGTTCGAGCGTAGTCAGCCGATCAGTCGTCGTCGCCCCACCAGCGGCGGAGCCGCTCCGCGATGGCGGCCTCGGAACCCTGGTCCGACGGCTCGTAGTAGCGGCGGCCGGACAGGCCGGGCGGCAGGTACTCCTGCGCCTCGAAGTGCCCTTCGGAATCATGGCCGTACTTGTATCCCGCGCCGTAGCCCATGCCGCGCATCAGCCCCGTCGGCGCGTTGCGCAGGTGCAGCGGCACCGGTTCGTTCGGGGCGTTCCGCACGTCTTCCATCGCGCGCCCGAGGGCCACGTAGGCAGCGTTGCTCTTCGGCGAGGTCGCCAGGTACACCGTCGCCTCGGCCAGCGGGATGCGGCCCTCGGGCAGCCCGATGAAGTGGACCGCCTGCTGGGCGGCTACCGCGACCGGGAGCGCCCCGGGGTTCGCGAGCCCGATGTCCTCGGCCGCCAGGATCACCAGGCGTCGGGCGATGAACAGAGGGTCCTCGCCCGCCTCCAGCATCCTGGCCAGCCAGTAGAGCGCGCCGTCGGGCGAGGAACCGCGCACCGACTTGATGAAGGCCGAGATCGTGTCGTAGTGGCTGTCGCCGGCCTTGTCGTACTGCGGGGTGCGTCGCTGCAGAGCGTCCGAGATGGCCTCGACGCCGATCCGGCGCACGCCGTCGGGCGCCGGCTCGGCCGCGACGACCGCCATCTCCAGGGCGTTCAGGGCGACGCGGGCGTCTCCGTTCGCGATGTTCACCAGGTGCGACAGGGCGTCCGCGTCCAACTCCGGGGCCAGTAGTCCCAGCCCGCGCTTCTCGTCAGCCAGAGCGCGCCGGACGATGCCGGCCATTGCGTCGGCGTCCAGCGCATGCAGAGTGAACACGCGGCAGCGGGACAGGAGCGGCGCGTTGACCTCGAAGGACGGGTTCTCCGTCGTCGCCCCGATGAACGTGATCGTGCCGTCCTCGACGTGGGGCAGGATCACGTCCTGCTGCGCTTTGTTGAAGCGGTGGATCTCGTCGACGAACAGGATCGTCGGACGTTGGTAGAGCGACCGGAGTTCCCGCGCGCCGCTGACGGCCCGTCGCAGGTCCGCCACGCCGGCCGACACCGCGCTCACCGGCTCGAAGTGGGCGCTGGTCGTCGTCGCGATCAGCCGCGCCAACGTCGTCTTGCCAGAGCCGGGCGGCCCCCAGAACAGGAGCGACGGCACCCGGTCCGCCTCGATCGATCGCCGCAGGACCTTGTCCTCGCCGAGAATGTGCTGCTGGCCCACGAACTCGTCGAAGGTAGCGGGCCGCATTCGCTCGGCGAGCGGCGCCGTGCCCCTGGCCTGCGGCTCTCCACCATCGTTGAACAGCAGGCCGCTCCTGGGTTTACCGGTCACCTTCATAGGCTACTGTCGCTCTGCCCCAGCGCCGCCACGGTATCGGCGAACTGCTCAAGCGCAGCCTGGCCCTTCGGCGTCAAACGGTAGACGCCAGGAGGCGAATCGGCGGGGCGTTCGAACCAGCCGTAGTGATCGGCGTACATGATCTCCCTGGCCCGGGCGACTCCCGTCCCCTTGGCGGCGACGGCAGCCTTGGTCGGACCGTTGAGGCGAAGATGGGCCGCGCAGCGCAGGGCGTCCTGCCGGTAGGCGGTCATGATCGGACGGCCGGTCGAGCCACCCTGGGTCGGGTCGCCCACCCGGCGCTGGAACTCCCGCAGCAACCGTCCGATTGCGAGTTTGCGCTGGCGCGGCCGGTAGGGCGCCGGGTCGAGCAGCGCCTCCACGAACGGCGCGGGCTCAAGCCGGACCGTCAGCAGCCCCAGCCCGAGCCGGCGGCACAGCGCCAGTGCTTCCTTCCGGCGGGTCGTTCGGCCGGAGAACGGTGGAACGGCGAGGTAGACGTTGTCGGAGAGGCCCTGTCGCGCGATCCCCTGGAACACCAGCGGCAAGGAGAAACTCGTCTTCAACTCGACAACTACGGGCGACTCCTCGCCCCGGATCGCGACGAGGTCGCAACCGTTGACCTCTCCCTTGACGGCGTAGCCCTGTGCCTCGAGAAAGGCCTTGACCGGCGGGTAGAGGGTCTGTTCGCGCATGCAACCCCTATGGAACCTGGGGCGGGCGACCCGGGGCCTGTGCTGGCGGCACGGATGGGCTACTCGGTCCGGCCTCGAAGAGTCGACTGATTGGACGACCCGCCTGGGGATTCTGCTCGCCCAGATCGAAACCGAGGAGCCGCGCCACGCTCGCGGCGATCTGATTCTGGTAGACGACGGGGCCATTCCGCCACTCGCCTCGCAATGGAACATCCGGACTCACGACCGCCAGCCACACATTCTGCGCGCCCTCGACATCGGCGCCATGAGCCGTCCAGTCTGCCGGCGTCTTCCCCCGACCGTGATCGACCGCGATCACCAGGCTTGTGGCGTCACGGTACTGTTCGTCGCCCTGAAGGAACTCCCAGAGTTGCTGCAGGTAGCCATCGGCCCGCGCCAGAGAGTCCAGGTAGCGATCGTACCGTTCCCCATGAGCCCAATCGTCGCCGTCACCGAGCGCGAGGTAGAGCACCCGCGGCCGATACGTCCTGAGGTGAGCCATGGCGAAGCGAAACGTGTACGCGTCGTGGCGCACGGTGTCCCACGGCGTGGGCGTGTCGAATTGAAGCCGGCTCAGCACTCGGACCTGAGGGTCGGGGTGATCGTACGACTCGAATCCTGCGTTGACGGTCATCGCACCCTCCTCGTGCTCAACGATCCACCTGAACACGCTCCAGGATGCGAACGCCGCTACCTCACGCGACGACAACTCGAGCTTCACCTTGAGAAACTCGAGAACAGTCGGGTACGGGTTGCGCACAGGATCGTTGCTGACGATCACGTCGTCGTGCGCCTGACCTGTCAGGAGCTCTGAGTAGCCGGGATAGGAAAAACGACGGTTGTTGGTCAGCAAGACGCGACTGCCCAGCGCCTGATTGCCGGCAATGGAGCCCTGCGTCTTCATCAACCGACCCCAGAAGAACGGCATCAACAGCGCCCGTCGCTCCTCCGCCGTCGAGGCCCAGTACTTCCGATAAGCATCGGTGTCGGTCGGGTCTCCGGCCTCGCCGATGGTGGACCGCAGGACATCGACATCCAGACCCCCGAACATCTCTTCCGTTCGCACGCCATCGAGCGTCACGAGCACGACGTTGCGTGTGCGACCCTGTGCATCCGCCGCGCTCGTGAGCGCGCAGAGGGCCAGCGGAATGACCAGCGGAGTCCGGCGGGCATGGTCCAGGAACACGCTACCGCCCATTGATGCCGAGTATACGATCGGGGTTCAGCCAACACCGACGAAGGAGTTCGAACCCGGGTCGCCGCACCTGCGGAACGCGCCACGCGATTGATGCGCATCACGGGTTACTGGGCAATGAGAGCGATTCACGGAACCCGCACCGCCGCACTCGCCGGCGCCGTGGTCGCCGGCTGCGGCGCGCCGCCAGGCGAGGTCGACTCGGCAGCCGATGCCGGCGCCCGGCCCAACGTCATCGCCGGCCTGGTGACGGGCCGGTACCAGCACCGGGCGGGAGTTCCCGCCGTCCTGCTCGCCAACTCCGATAGTCCGCTCTACCACCAGGGCATCGACAGCGAGGCCCACACGATCGCCGAGGGCTTCCGGGAACTCGGCTACGCGACCGCGGTATCTGGCAAGTGGCACCTCGGCTACCTGCCGCAGTTCAAGCCGCCTCTGCACGGTTTCGACGAGTTCCGCGGCTTCGTGAGCGGCAACATCGACTACCAGTCCCACGTCGACCGCATGGGTCGCCCCGACTGGTGGAACGGCGAGACGCTCGAAGACGAGGACGGCTACCTCACCGATCTGATCGGCGACCACGCCGAGAGCTTCATCGCCGAGCACCGGGACGAGCCGTTCTTCCTGTATCTGGCGCACCACGCCCCGCACTACCCCTACCAGGGTCCCCGCGACCCGGCGGAACGCTACGCCGGCGATGACCAGTTCCCGGGCGTCGGCTCAGTGACCGACCGGAAACGCGCCTACCGCGAGATGGTCGAGTCGATGGACGACGGCGTCGGCCGCGTTCTCGACGCCCTCGAGCAGCACGGTCTTTCCGAGAACACGCTGGTCTGGTTCTTCTCCGACAACGGCGCGACCCGGGAGGGCTCCAATGGAGCGCTCCGCGGCTACAAGGCCAGCTACTGGGAGGGCGGTCAACGCGTTCCCTCGATCGCCGCGATGCCGGGCCGGATCGCTCCCGGCTCAACGTCCGCCGCCCTCACCTCCACCCTCGACGTGATGCCCACCGTCCTGGCCATGGCCGGCGGCGAGGCGAAGCCGGACCAGCCCTTCGACGGCATCGACGTCGGTCCGGTTCTCTTCGACGGCGAAGACACGGCGCCTCGCCAGCTCTTCTGGAGCAGCGCCGGCCAGTTCTGGCGCGGCGCCGCGGTGCGCGACGGCCGCTACAAGCTGGTCATCGAACGCCAGGCACAGAGGGCCGCCGCGGCAGACGGCGCCGACTTCGGCGTCCTGGAAGCCGCGAGGAACGCAAGGCCGTGACACCCTGGACCGGTCGCTCAAAGGGCGACTCTTCGTTCCTGAGCCGTCCGGCAGTTGGCGAGGAAAGCAAATGACCGACTTGGACCTGACTATCCTGGAAGTCACGCCACCGTGGGAGTGGCCGAGCGACGCGCGCGAGGCCGTGCTGAGGAGGCTCCGCGACAAGCAGATCGACGAAACCGAACGCCTTCTCGCCGCCGAGCTGGCCGGCGAGATCGTCATCGTCAGCCAGGACCTCACGAAGGCACTGACGGCGATCGTCGCAGACCAGGGAGCTTCCGACGAACTCCGCGCCCGGGCCGCGATCTCGCTCGGGCCGGTGCTCGAGGAGATGGACGTCTACGAACCGCTCGGCTACGGTCTGGACGAACTGGATTCGCCACCGATTCCCCCACACGAGTTCCAGAGAATCCGGTGGGAGCTGAACTCGCTCTACATGAACGAGGACACACCCAAGTTGGTCCGCCGACGCATCCTCGAGGCGTCGGTCCGCGCGCCCGAGGCCTGGCACGAGGACGCGATTCGGGAGGCGTACGACCGCGACGACGACGAATGGCGGCTGACCGCCGTCTTCTGCATGGGTCGCGTCCGAGATTTCACGAACGAGATCCTGGCGTCGCTGAACGACCCGGCTGAAGCGGTCCGTTTCGAAGCCGTCCAAGCGGCCGGATCGCGTGAAATCCGTGCCGCCTGGCCGCACGTGGCCCGTCTGCTCCGATCGCCGGACACCGACAGGCAACTGCTGCTCGCAGCAATCGAAGCCAGCGTCGGCGTTCGCGGAAAAGCGACGATCGAGTTCCTGGATGACCTGTCAGCGTCCGATGACAAGGAGATCGCCACGGCGGCCGAGGAGGCGACGATGATGGCGAACGCGCTCTACGGCGATCTCTCTGAGTGGTAGCGGGCGCCTGTCGAGCCGGCATGCCGTCGCCGTCAGTCCGGCAGGGTGGTTCGGCAATCCGCCAGCAGACGGTCAACGCGCGACCGATAGTCCCTCTTGACAAGCTCCCACTCGATGTCGGCCAGGAGCCGCAACGGCGGATCGCGTTCTGCGTCGTCGAAGTGAACGAGACTGCGAACGACGTGTCCCACGTCCCGCACCGCGAACTTCTGCTCAAAGAGTTTCAGATACTCACGTAGCGACCGGTGCCGGTTGAGCAAGACCCAGAGATCGACGAAGTCCTTGCGGCTGCCACGGTTGGCAATCGCCGAGAGCTTCATCGTCGCGATGTCATCTCGACTAGCGAGCACCAGACCAGGGCCGTTCGACGACACCGTCGGACCCAAGAGCGGGTAACCGTACTCGATCACCGAAACCTGCACCCCAAGCACCTCAACGTAGAGAGTGCCCGCACTAACCGAGGTGACCGAGAGTTCCGGTACCTGTCCGCGAAGGCGGCCCAGCACCGTCTCGATGTCCGTCATCGTGTGAGTGAAGACATCGAGGTCCACCGAGATCCGGTGCCCCTCCATGAGGGCAAGAGCTGTACCTCCCGCCAGGTAGTAGTCGGTGCCGGTCAGAGCCCGCGAGACGAGCGCGAACGCTTCCCGCGCATTGGGCTCGAGGGCGTCCCAATGCAGCGCGCTCATCCCCGCCACGCGGCTTCGCGCTTCCGTGCCTCTAGCACCCACTCGGCCGTCCGATCTTCCGGCACCGAACTGGCGAAGGCCCAGAAGTTGAGTTCGCGCGGCGGGAGCACCCTGCGGCCGCGTTCCTCCAGGAAAAGCCGTCGCCGTTCCGGGCTGCAGGTGGAGAGCAGCCATCGCATCGGCTCCCAGCCACCGCGAGCCATGACGCGCTCGATCACGATCTCGGGCAGTTCGGGCTCGGCCCTCAACGCTTCGAGATCGTATTCCCAGAGTAGGCGCTCAACCGCAGCAGGGAAACGCACTTGCTCATTCTACCGGGGCGTCTCCCCGCCGACGGCGCTGGTACAGGAAGGACACAGCCACCAGCAGCGCGCCGACGATCAGGAAGGAGAGGATCCGGTAACCCTGGTCCAGGAAGGACAGGTCGACGAGGAAGGTCTTGGCGACGACGACCAGGAGCAGCGCGAGGCCCTGCCAGCGGAGTGCGGGGGCGTTGCGGCGGATGCCGGCGGCGACCAGGGTGGCCGCCCATAGGAGCCACAGGGCGGAAAGCATGACCTGGGCGGCGAGGTCGAGGTCGAGATCAAGGCTGAGTCCCTGGACGAAGTCCCAGGCCTCGAGCGACACGGCGACCAGCGCGAGCAGATTGGCGAGGACCAGACCGCCAGCCCACAGCCCGCCTTCCATCCTCACCTTGACCTTCAGGCGGCGGCGCACGTAGAGCCCGGCAGCAGCGAGCCCGACCGCCGCCCCGGCCAGGGTGAGGAAGCGGAGGTTGACGAGCAGGTCCCGATCGGCCGAACCGAGGAGGGCCTGCGGCGTCATCAACAGAACGACGGCGAAGAGCACAACCGAGAACGCGCGCATCCACAGCGAAGGCAACCGCGCTCCGGCGATGGCCAGCGCGACGGCTTCGGCGGTCCACGCGATCGTGGTCCAGTCGCCGTCGAGCCGGATCGGGAAGGCGATCGTGGCCAGGAGCGCGGCCAGGACGGCGAAGAGTTGCTGCAGGTGAAGGGCACGGCGCCCTTCGGCCGCGTTCCAGGTTCCGAGCGCGCGGGATAGAGCGAGGTAGAGAGCCGCCAGGGCCAGAACGACGCCGGTCAGCAGCCAGCGGTGCTCGTCGTACAGAAGCTGTTGCAGCAGCAGCACGTAGAAGCCGAGCGTCGCCGCCAGGACACCGATCTCGCTCGGCCGCAGCCTGCGGGCCAGCCGGGCTCGGGCAAGCGGGAGCGCGGTGTAGATGGCGTAGAACAGCGTCCCGAAGAGCGCGTTCGAAAGCAACCGTTCCGCCTCGTAGAACTCCAACGACCAGGCAACGAAGTAGACGACCGTGGCGGTCAGAGCGGTCGGCGCCAGAGCGTGGAATCCGCGCAGCAGAGCCAGGGTCAGCAGGCTGGCGCTGAGCAGGGCCAGGTAACTGAAGAGCACGACCTGCGCGTCCTCGCCGGTGCTCAACAGCGCCGGCGTCAGGTAGCCGCCGGCAAGCGCGAGGGCCGCCAGGCGCTGGGAATCGCGGCGCACCGACAGTGCGATGACGCCCCCTGTGACGAGAGCGAGGAAAGCGAACGCCACCGGCTGCGGCACCAGAGCATAGAACTCCCAGGCGGCGTAGCCCGAGAGGTAGATGACGCCGGCGCCGAGGGCCGTCATCCCCTCGGAGAAGTAGCGCATGCCCCGCGCCGCGAGCCACTCTCCGTAGCCGGCAAAAGCGATGCCGCTGACCAGGCCGATCAGGACTCTTCCCGTCGGCCCGATCCACTCGTTCTCGAACGCGTAGCGCAGGAAGAAGGCGGCCGCGAGGAGGAGCGTCAGGATGCCGAGACGGTTCAGCCAGCGGCCGCCGATGAGAGCCTCCAGGTCGACGTTGCGCCAGGCAGCGGGCTTGGGTTTCGGGGCGTCCCCAACGCGAGGGCCGGCCTCGGCTGGTGGCGCGCTGGGCGCGCCTGCTGCAGTAGCAGCTTCTTCCGCCGCCGCCACCGCAGGCCCCTCGCCTTCGCCGGCGCGCCGCAGCGCCGCCACCTCGCGCTGCAGCTCTCGCACGCGGGCCTCAAGCGCCTCCAACCGCTCGTCGACGTTGCTAGTTGGGCCAGTAGATGTGCTCATCGTCCGGAGCGTCGGGCTCCTCGAGCGACTTGTCGATGTTGATCGGGCCCTCGCCCTGCGACGACCACATCGGTGCGGCCTGCTCGGCGCCCCACTCGGCGAGCATGCGCTTCATCGCCTCGACCCGCGCGGGTTCCGCCTCTGCAAGGTTGTGCTGCTCGGTCGGGTCGTTGTTCATGTCGAAGAGCCAGGTCGCGCCAGGCCGTTCGGTCACCTGGAGCTTCCAGCCGCCGGCGATCACGGTCTGGTAGTGGCCCGATCGCCAGAACAACCCGTCATGGGGATCTCCTTCCGCGCCGCCTTCGACGAACGGAACGAGGTCCACTCCGTCGATCTGCCGGTCCTGCGGCAGGTCGACCCCCGCGGCGGCGGCGGCCGTCCCGAAGATGTCGAAGCCGTGAACGGGCCGGTCGAACGTCGTCCCGGGCGCGATGCGCGCAGGCCACTTCAGGAAGTAGGGCACGTGGATGCCGCCTTCGAAGAAGCTCATCTTCCAGCCCCGGAAGGGGTCGTTGACCTCAGGCAGGCCGATGTAGCCGGCGCCGCCGTTGTCCGACGTGAAGAAGACGAGGGTGTTCTCTTCCAGGCCCTGCTCGCGCAGCGCCTCGAGCACCCGGCCGACGCTGCGGTCGAGCGCGCGCACCATCGCGCCGTAGACGCGCAGGCGATGGTCCTCGATGTGGGACAGGGCGTCGTAGTCCTCACGCAACGCCTGGAGCGGTGTGTGCGGGGCGAAGTGGGCCAGGTACAGGAAGAACGGCCGGTCGCGGTTCGCCTCGATCACCCGGACCGCCTCGTCCGTGTAGTAGTCGGTCATGTAGCGCGCCGGCTCGAATCCCTCGCTGCCGTTGAACGAGGCGGCGTAGCGCAGGACACGCCACAGAAACTGGTCGATCGGATCGAATTCCTGCCTGGAGTTCACGACCTCGGGATGATCCTCCGGCAGGTAGAGACCGCTCAGCATCAGCAACGATTCGTCGAACCCCTGCTCGTGCGCGGCCATGCCGCCGGTGCGGCCCAAGTGCCACTTGCCGACGTGGGCGGTGTGGTAGCCGGCCGCCCCCAGCAGCTCGGCGAGGGTGATCTCGGACGGCGGCAACCCCATTTCCTCGTACGGGATCGACTCCGCGTCGTGAATCACGCTGTCGCGGAGCCGCTTCGGTTCCCGTGGCCGGAGCCGCGGCACGATCTGCATCATGCCGGCTGGAGTCGGCGTGAACTCGAAGCCGAAGCGGGTGCCGTAACGCCCGGTCATGATCGCCGCCCGCGACGGCGCGCAGGTCGCGTTCGCCGCGTAGCCGTTCGTGAAGTTGACGCCGTCGCGCGCGATCGAATCGATGTTCGGGGTCGGCACGGCGCCGCCGGCGATGCCGCCGCCGCCGAAGCTCAGGTCGTTCCAGCCCAGGTCGTCGGCCAGGATGACGACGATGTTCGGCGGCCGCTCATCCGGGGCGCGGCCCTCCGGGTCGGCGCCGGATTGCCACTCGATCGGCTGGTTCGGAGCGACCGGCACGCGCGACTGCCTCGCCGCGAACTCGAGCAGAATCTGCGCCCGGAAGCTCCAGGCAACGGCGCCGGCCACCGCCACCACCGCGACAACGACCAACACCCACTTCCAAGACGCCCATTTCCGAGATGGCTGCACTAGCCGGCGCCTCCTGTACTTCGGGCTCGCAAGGCGGGCCCGTCGGTCGGTCTGCGATGAGCCGAGAGGGCGAACTTAGCAGCTTGCGCGGGGCGCCGCTGCTATCTTGCGCCGCATGATCGACCTCTACTACTGGCCCACTCCGAACGGCTGGAAGGCCTCGATAGCGCTCGAGGAGATGGAACTGCCCTACCGCGTCGTTCCCGTCAACATCGGCCGCGGGGATCAGTTCAAACCGGAGTTCCTGCGCATCAGCCCGAACAACCGGATGCCGGCGATCGTCGACCACGAACCTCTGGGCGGCGGCGAGCCGCTCGCGATGTTCGAATCCGGCGCCATCCTCCTCTATCTGGCGGAGAAGAGCGGCCGGTTCCTGCCCCGGGGCGCCCGCGAGCGCTACGACGTGACGCAGTGGGTGATGTGGCAAACGGGCAATCTCGGCCCGATGCTGGGCCAGCACAATCACTTCATACGCTATGCACCGGAAAAGCTCGACTACGCGATCAAGCGTTACCGGAACGAAGTGCTACGCCTTTTCGCGGTACTCGACCGTCAGCTCGACGGCCGCGAGCACATCTGCGGCGAGTACTCGATCGCCGACATGATGAGCTGGCCCTGGGTGTTGACCTACAAGAGCCAGGGGATCGACCTGGATCAGTACCGCCACCTGCGCCGCTGGTACGACGCGCTCAAGGAGCGGCCGGCGCTCCGCCGAGGATTCGAGGTCGGCCGCGACACTCGCGGCCTGGGAGGCGGCGCCGGCAAGGGGCCCGACGAGGAGGCCCGCAAGCACCTGTTCGGGAAGACGTCGCCGACCGGCGAGTAGCGCGCCAGCCTGGCGCGGGGGGCTACAATCCCCTCCCATGAGTTGGTTCTTCGACAAGACCCGCATACCGAAGCCTGAAGAGTGCGCCGTCCCCCCACGCCACTGGGTGCTCGACGCACCGCTGCCGCCGCCGTACCCGGAAGGCAGCGAGTTGGCGATGTTCGGCCTCGGCTGCTTCTGGGGCGCCGAGCGCAAGTTCTGGGAGGCGCCCGGCGTGATCACGACCGCGGTCGGCTACGCCGCCGGGGCGACGCCGAACCCCACCTACCGCGAGGTCTGCAGCGGCATGACCGGTCACAACGAGGTCGTCCGCGTGGTGTTCGACCCCGAACGGACCTCGTACGAGGAGCTGCTCCGCATCTTCTGGGAGAGCCACGACCCGACCCAGGGCATGCGCCAGGGGAACGACATGGGCACCCAGTACCGCTCCGGGATCTACGTCTACTCTGCGGACCAGCGGCGGGCCGCCGAGGCGTCCCTCGGGGCCTACCAGGAGCGGCTCTCCGCGGCGCGCCTTGGCCGGATCACGACCGAGATCCTCGACGCCCCCGACTTCTACTTCGCCGAGGACTACCACCAGCAGTACCTGGCGAAGAACCCCGGCGGATACTGCGGCCTAGGCGGTACCGGCGTGACCTGTCAGACGGGACACGAGCTACCGGCGAGCCAAGCGGTCTAGCAACAAGGGAGAAGACGATGGCGGACTCTACGGCTGACCCAGGAGATTGCGCGGCAGAAACTGGGTGCGCCGGCGTCCCCGCCGGCATCCCCCGCGAAGCGCCGCCTTCCGGGAGTCCTGCCGCGCTAGCACGCGCTATCGGCTGGCTGCTCCTGATCGGCGGCGTGCTCGCCCTGGTCGGCTTCGCCATCTACGCGCTCGTCGTCGACCGGGAAGCGCCCCTATACATCAAACTGGGCGTCGCCGGCGTCTACGGCGGTCTTGCGCTGCTCCTGCTGTCGGTGCTGCGGCAGCGGCTGATCGCCCGCAAGACCGACAAGTACAAGGACGTGCAGATCTGAGAGCAGGGAGAACCGGATGCTGATTGCGACCACCGAGACGATCGCCAACCGCACGATCACGGAAACTCTGGGGCTGGTGCGCGGCAACACGATCCGCGCGCGACACATAGGCAAGGACATCACCGCGGCACTGCGCAACCTGGTCGGCGGAGAGGTCACCGAGTACACGAAGATGGTCGCCGAGAGCCGCGAGCAGGCACTCGACCGGATGATCGCCGAGGCTGAGAGCCTCGGCGCCGACGCCGTGGTCGCGGTGCGCTTCACGACCTCGGTGATCACGAGCGGCGCCGCGGAACTGCTGGCGATCGGGACCGCGGTCAAGCTCGACTAGCTGCGGACGCCCAGGCGCTCGAGCACGCCGGCGACGAGCAACGGCCACACCAGAGTGGCGTCGGCGGGAACTTCCGCGAAGCGGCCCCCCTCCGACGCGGGCACGAACTTGCCCCAGGACACGCCCTCGCTGTAGCCGCAGCCGGAGAGGCCGCCCCAGTGCTCCGGCTCCGGGCAGATGCGGACGCCGTAGCGGAAGCGCTGGGGCTCGACTTCTACGCCGTCCCGGCGCGCCGCAGCCTCGATATACGGCGCCACCTGCTGCGCCCAGTTCCGCGGCACGCCGCCACCGATCGTGAAGATGCCGAGCCGCGTAGCGCCCGCGACGAGCTCCGTGTAGTGCTCCAGATCGAGGAACGGATCGAAGCGCACCGGTGCCCGCCCGCGCCGGCAGCGCGCGCGGTTGAAGAGCGCGAAGTCGAGGCCGATCTCCGAGTCGGTGAACGCCGGCACGTAGACCGGCACGCCACGGCGCCAGGCGGAGCACAGCACGCCGCGCACCGGCTGGCTCTCCCCCGGCTCTGCCGACGTCGGCGAACCCTCGCCTTCGCTCAGCCACCGCCCGAACGCCTCGTTCAAGGTGCGCGAGCAGGCGACCTCGCCTTCCGGCCACTGCTCCAGGATCGACTGGACGATGAACTCCACCCGATCCAGGTTGCTCTCCAGTTCCAGCGTGTCGTAGATGCGGTCGAAACCCGCGTAGTACGCGGAGCGGTCGTCGAGCGCGCCGGCGCCCGCCGGCGCCTTGAAGTGGACCATCCCGGCGGTCTCGACGAAGCCATGGACCATCAGGGCCCCGGTGCAGACGATCGCGTCGAGCAATCCGTGGTCGATCATGTCGCACAGAACGAGCCCCTGCTTGGCCGCGGTCATCGCGCCGGTGAAGGTGCCGACGACCAGGCAGTCCGGATCCGCGGCCATGTCGTGGAGCACGTCCGCCGCCTCGCCAAGCTGACGGCCCCCGAAGGAGGTCGACTTCATCGCCGCGAGCAGATCCGAGAAGGACCCGACGGCGCCGAGATCGAGCGGTTCGAGGGGTTCCAGCCCGCGGCCTTCCGAGAACTCGGTCGGGCGGCGCGCGCTGCCGGCGGGATGGGAGGGTCGATTGCTCATGAAGTTCGAACCGAAGCTATCGCGGCCCGCACTCCGGCTATGACAGGATTCGCACCGAAGGCAACGAAGGTTCGCCGCCAAAGGAGGGAAGGTCGGCCGCGATTCCGAAGTTGGCGCCGTACCAACTCGGATCCAGGTTCCGGCACAGGCGAGTTGCGCCCCGACTGCAGCGGCGATGGGCTGGACAGTTGTGAACTCGCGCGAACCCAGGGAACTGGAACTCCTCTACCGGCTGAGCCAGACGCTCAGCGGCAGTCTCGATCTGCGTGACGTGACCCAGCCTGCGCTCTCAACGCTGGCCGAGCACCTGAATCTGAAGCACGGCACGATCACGCTGCTGAACCGCAAGACCGGCGACATCCACATCGAGGTCGCCCACGGCTTGACCGGCCAGCAGATTTCCCAGGTCCGCTATCGCCTGGGCGAGGGCATCACCGGCAAGGTGATCGAGACCGGCGAGCCGGAAGTGATCCCGAAGACGAGTGAGTCCGAGACCTTCCTCGACCGCACCCGTCGCGGCAAGAGCGCGGAGGTCTCCTTCCTGTGCGTACCCATTCGAACGGGCAACGAGACCTACGGCGCGCTCAGCGTCGATCGGGTCTACGACCCGGACCACGATCTGAACGGGGACGTCCGCGTGCTTCTGATCGCCGGCGCCCTGATCGCCCAGGCGGTCAAGCTGCGCCGCACCGCCGAGGAGGAGAAGGAGCAGCTCGAGGAGGAGAACGAGCGCCTGCGCGCCCAACTCCGCGACCGCTTCCGCCCCGCCAACATCGTCGGCAACTCGCACGAGATGCAGGAGGTGTACGACCAGATCGCCACCGTCTCCGGCAGCAACACGAGCGTCCTGATCACCGGCGAGACGGGCACCGGCAAGGAGCTCGTGGCGCAGGCGATCCACTACAGCAGCGCCCGCGCCACCCGGCCCTTCGTCAAGGTCCACTGCGCGGCGCTGCCCGAGAGCGTGATCGAGAGCGAGCTGTTCGGCCACGAGCGCGGCGCCTTCACCGGTGCGATCAACCAACGCAAGGGCCGCTTCGAGTTGGCCCACACCGGCACCATCTTCCTCGACGAGGTTGGCGACGTACCCCTGCTGATCCAGATCAAGATGCTGCGGGTGCTGCAGGAGCGGGAGTTCGAACGAGTCGGCGGCAGCCGCACCCTGAAGGCGGACGTGCGGATCATCGCCGCCACCAACAAGAACCTGTCCGACATGACCGCGCACGGCGGATTCCGGGAGGACCTGTTCTACCGCCTGAACGTGTTCCCCATCCACGTGCCGCCGCTGCGCAAACGCAAGTCGGACATCGTCCAATTGGCCGACTTCTTCCTGGAGCGCTACACGCGCGCCAACGGCGCCAACGTGCGCCGGCTCTCGAGCGCCGTGATCGACATGCTGATGAGCTATCACTGGCCCGGCAACGTGCGGGAGCTCGAGAGCTGCATCGAACGCGCGGTCCTGGTGGCAAGGAACGACGCGATCCACCCGCACCACCTGCCGCCGACCCTTCAAACCGCGGAGAGTTCCGGCACCGAGCCGGCGGGCAGCTTCCGTTACCTGGTCGAGAACTACGAGCGCGACCTGCTGCGCGACGCCCTGAAGAGCGCCCGCGGGAACATCGCGGCCGCGTCGCGCAAGCTGCACACCACGCCGCGGATCACCGGCTACAAGATCAAGAAGTACGGCATTGATCCGAACAGCTACGCCCTGTAAGCAGCGCAGAATCACTGGGTACGCGGTGGTTGCACGCCCACGTTTGTCTGCCCTTCATACCGGCTGCAACAAAATTGTCCGGGCGGGTGTGCTTGGCCACCGAGACGCGCCACAACTCCATGGGGTCGAAGCCCTTGACCAGCAACGGTTTGACACCGGAACAGCCAGCGCCGGCTGCGGTTGGCACCCGTGTTGCTAGCTCCACGCGCTACCGGCAACCATGCCCTAAAGGAGGTCACCCATGATCCGGAAATCCGCAATCTTCGTTCTACTCGCACTGCTCAGCCTCGCCGCCGCCCCGGCGTCGGCCGACGCTGAATACGCCCTCGACTTCGCGTCGGCCTACGTCTGGCGCGGCATCACCTTCACCGACGGCGCGGTGTTCCAGCCCTCCGTCACCGCCTCGAACGACAGCGGTTTCGCCATCAACGTCTGGGGCAACCTCGACATCGACGACGCGAACGACATGAGCGGTGAGTTCAACGAGATCGATCTCACGGCCTCCTACGGCTTCGGCACGGACGCGGTCTCGGCCGAGGTCGGCTTCATCGAGTACCTGTTCCCGAACACGCCGTTCGCCGGCACCCGCGAGGTCTACGCCACGATCGGCTGGGACATCACCGCCTCGCCCAGCGTTGCGCTCTACTACGACATCGACGAGGTCAAGGACTTCTACGCCAACTTCGGCGTCTCGTTCGGCGGCGACGCCAGCGGCGCGCTGGCCTGGAGCGTCTCGATCTCGGCCGGCTACGCCGGCGACGACTTCGCCGCCGCCTACGACGGCCTCGCCGGCGGCATGTACGACGGCAACGTCACCTTCGGCCTTTCCGGTGGTGCCTGGTCGGCGTTCGTCAGCTACATCGACGCCCTGGACAGCGACGCCCTGCCGGAACAGCCGGTCGACTTCCTCGCCGGGATCGGCTTCTCGTTCTAAAGCCGTCGCCGCTCCGCGGCGCCTTGCAGGGTGCCGCCTCACAACACAATGCGGCCGGGCGCCCGAGGCTCGAAGGAGCTTCGGGCGCTTTTGCCTGCCCAGGCGCCGCCATGCGGCGACGCCCTATTACTCAGCGCCCGGTGAACTGCGGCGCCCGCTTCTCCATGGTCAAGGCCGCAATCTCGCGCAAGCTGATCGGCTCGCCCGACTCCTTGCCCAGCGCCGGGGCGATCAACGCGCTCAGCACCGGGTCGGGAATGGCAGCGGGCGTGTCCGCCGTCGATTCGCCCACAGACACCTCCTTCCCACGCGTCTCTGTCTGCACCCGCACGCCTAAGTCCTCCGATTGGGTTCGGAGGGCATTCCGCGCGCTGGCTCGGCGAAGTCCCGGTACGGCGTAGGCGTAGATGCGGTTGTGACGTTCGTTCGCCACCCACAGCGTCTCGCCGTCCGACCACAGCCCGTTCGACCTGCGGACACCGTCCGCCGAGAGGTCCACGGTCCGTTCCGCCTGTTGCTCGCCGGTCGCCAGCGAATGAGCGAGCACGCGAGCGTAGAATGATGGGCCGACCAGCGCCGTCTCGCCATCCGACCACAGCCCGAAACCTCCGTACGGCGTGAGGCCGTCCCACAGCTCGAACTCCTCGTCCGCCACCCGCGCCTTGTCGGAGAGCCGGTAGGCAAACACTTGGTATTGCCAGTGGTCGGTCACCCACAAGAACTCGCCGTCCGACCACAGCCCCGTCGGAGCACTGTTGCCCGCCGCCGCCAGCACGTCGTCGGGCAGGTCATCGGTCTCCAGGCGGGCGCCGTCAGCCAGCCGGTACGCGCGTACGCCGCCAAAATAATCCGCCACCCACAGCGTGGTGCCGTCCGACCACAGCCCTGCCGGGAACCCGTTTCCGGTCAATCGGAAGCTACTGCTCCCTGGCGTGACGCCGTCCGGTAGCGTGACCTCGCCCTCGGTCAGGCGCGTCCCGTCGGCCAGAGAATAGGTCAGCACCTGCCCGCTGTTCCACTCGGAGAGGACCCACAGTGTGGTTCCGTCCGACCACAGCCCGGTGGGCTTCGAGCCGCTGGGCAGCACGATGTCGCGGTCCCGCAGACGCTCGCCCCACTCCACGTCCGATTCCGTTGACGACGACTCGTCGCTCGCCTGGACCGTCACCCTCACCGTGTCGTCGTCGTGCAGCCCGCCCGCGTCCGTGACCCGCAGCCGGAACGTCAGCTCCTCGCTCGCCGGAAGATCGTCCGGCGCCGCGAACGTCGCCGTGGCCGTGGCGCCGCCCGTCAGCGTCACGCTCGTCCCACCCGTCTGCGTCCACGCGTAGCTCAGCGTGTCGCCGGCGTCCGGGTCCGTCCCCGTACCACCAAGCGTCACCTGCGCCCCCGGCTCGACCCCCGGCTGGTCCGGGCCCGCGTCCGCCGTCGGCGCCTCGTTCGCGTTCGTCAGCGTCACGGTCAGGTCCGCCGTGTCCGTGCGCCCACCGTCGCTCACCTGCACCGTCACCTGGTAGGCGCCGTCCGTGTTGGCGTCGTCCGGCGCCTCGTAGTCCTTCGCCTCCGCGAAGCTCAGCGCGCCGGCGCTCGTGATGGCGAACTTCGCCTGGTCCGCTCCACCGCTCAGCGACCACGTCAGGCCGGACGCCTGCGTGTCCGCGTCCGTCGCCGCCAGCGTGGCCACTGCCGTCGTATCCTCCGCTACCGAGAACGTCGACGCGCTGCTGATCTCCGGCGCCGCCGGTTCCACGACCGCCGCCTCGTCGCTGGCCCGGATCGTCACCGTGGCCGAACCGATCTCCGAGCCGCCGCGTGCCGCCGTCACCGTCACCGTCTCCGCAGCCTCCTCGGCCTCGTCATCCACCGCTGTCAGTTCCACCGACACCGCTGCCGTCCCGGCCGCCAGCGTCAAGCCGGTCGAGGCCATCTCGTAGTCGGCCGCCGACGCAGACCCCGACACCTCGAGGGCGATGTCCTGCGCCTCGGCAAATGTCGCACCGTTCACGGTCGCCACGGTCACCGTCGTGGCGGCCCCCTCGTCGATCTCCCCTGGCGCAGCCGTGACCCGGAATCCGACGCTATCCTCCTCGAGGATCTTCGCAACGGCAACGTTGTCCCAGTCCGCCTCGGCGCGCCACGTCCGCAAGCCGATCGCGCCACTGTCGTAGGTATCGTCCGTCGCCTCGATCGTGAGCACGTCCGATACGTAGACTCGGATCGAAGCCCCCGACGCCACGACCTTCAACCTGTACCAGAGGCCTGACGTGAACGCCAGATTCTCCCTGTCCAACTCCTCCCACCGACCCGCGTTCGCCTTGCCGAACACCAGCGACGAGTCGGTGGCGACGCCCACGTAGTAGCCCTTGTAGTTGTCGGTCCCGGTCCCCGGATCGCTCACCCGGAATACCACCCCCGAATCACCCGAGTTCGACTTCACCCGAACCTCGGCTTCCAGCACGAAGTCCGCAACGTCGATCGCCGCCGCTACCGCCTTGCGCTCTCCCCCGCCGTTGACCCCGTACGTACCGTCCGTGACCGACCAGCTTCCGTCGTAGACCGTCCACCCGTCCGCATCGCCGTCGTCGAAGTCCTCGTTCAATACCTCCACGGTCGCTGCGGGGTCCGTAGACGCGACGGCCCGCACCGTCACCCTCACCGAGTCCTCGGCGGACAGCCCGGCGGCATCGGCGACCTTGAGCTTGAACGTGAATTCGTCGTCGTCGGCCGCCCCGCTCGGTAACGTGAACGTCGCCGTGGCCGTGGCGCCGCCTGTCAGCGTCACGCTCGTCCCACCCGTCTGTGTCCACGCGTAGCTCAGCGTGTCGCCGGCGTCCGGGTCCGTCCCCGTACCGCTCAGCGTCACCTGCGCCCCCGGCTCGACCCCCGGCTGGTCCGGGCCCGCGTCCGCCGTCGGCGCCTCGTTCACGTTCGTCAGCGTCACCGTCAGATCCGCCGTGTCCGTGCGCCCACCGTCGCTCACCTGCACCGTCACCTGGTAGGCGCCGTCCGTGTTGGCGTCGTCCGGCGCCTCGTAGTCCTTCACCCCCGCGAAGCTCAGCGCGCCGGCGCTCGTGATGGCGAACTTCGCCTGGTCCGCTCCACCGCTCAGCGACCAGCTCAGACCGGATGCCTGCGTGTCCGCGTCCGTCGCCGTCAGCGTCCCGACCGCCGTCTCGCCTTCCTGGACCGTGAACGCCGCCGCGCTGGTGATATCGGGCGCCGGACTGGGCACCGGACCGGGCACCGTGACGCTGGCCGCCACCGCCAGTTTCCGGCCGTCCCGCGCACACGCCCCGGTCAGCCAACTGCAGGGGCGGTTCGCCGGCAACGTGATCACCACGTCGCCGTCCCCGTCCGGCGTCACTGGGATCCGCCATCCAATGTTGCTACGCAGCACCAGACGGCTCGCGCGCTGCACCGTCCCGCCGGTGGTTGTAAGCAACCCTGAGGTGAACGCCGAGTACCAAAGTGCGACCTCGTCGCTGAATCGAAGATCCACCGCGAACGGTGTCGAGCCGTCGTGGCGGGCCGGCGCGTTCTCGAACGCCGCGGTGAGCAGGGGGTTTTCTTGCACCGTCACCGATACCGCGTCCTCGTGATAAAGACCGCTCGAGTCGGCGACTCGGAGGGTGAACGACAGCGTAGTGTCCTCAGTCAGGTTGGAAGGCGCGGTGAAGGTCGGGGAGGCGGCCGCCGTATCCGACAGCGCCACCGCGGGAGTGCCCGTCTGCGTCCAGGCGTAGGTCAGGGTGTCGTCGGCGTCCGGGTCGCTCCCCGAACCACTCAGGGTCGCCGTGGCGCCCTGGGCCACAATCGGCTGAACGGCGCGTGCATCGGCCACCGGCGCCTCGTTGCGGTTGGTGAGTGTCACCGTCAGGTCGGCCGCGGCGGTCAACGCGCCGACGCTCAACTGGACCGTGACTTGGTAGCCGCCGTCGGCGTTCGCGTCGTCCGGGGCCTCGAAGTCCTTCGCCGCGGCAAACGTGAGCACGCCGGCGCGACTGAGAGCGAACTTGCCGCCGTCCGGCCCGCCAGCAGCACCCGAAGGGATCCACCAGACCGGATCCCCAGCAGCAGTGGCCGCTTCCGTCGCCGTGAGCGTCGCCACCGCCGTGTCGCCCTCCCGCACCGAGAACGCCGTCGCACCGGTGATCCATGTGTCGGTGGAAAGTGTCGTGCCCGGCGATTCGTTGGCGACCGCCTGGTTCGTGAATGACGGAACCTTGTTGCCCAGTGCGTCGACCAGGGCACCGCCCGAAGGCGCCGAGTAGCCGACCTGCAGGCCCGCTTCGCCGTACGACGCCGGAGGGTCAATGGAAAACACCACCCGACTCCCGTTCACCACCACGTTCGAAATCGTGCGCGGCGCCCCGCCCCCCGTCAGGGTGAAGGCACTCGCCGGCGGCACCGAAAGCGGGTCCAACGCCTCGCCGTAGACAAGGGTCAGCACAGCCTGGTTCGCCACCGCCGTCTGAATCACGGGGACCCGCGTGTCCACGGCGAAAGTCTCGCTTCCCTCCAGGTTGCCGTTGCTCGCTCCGTCCACCACCGCATTGGCCGGGACGTCAACCGTCACCTCGCCCTCCAGGCCCGCGGTCGGCGCGATGTCGAGCGTGTAGCTGGCGCCCGAGCCTGCGAAGTTCGAGACGGAGCCGTTGCTGACGGATATTTCTCCCGCCCGAAGCCCCGTGACATCCTCCAGGAAGTCGATCGTCACCGTAAAGGAGTCCTTCGTCGGGTGCGACGCGTCGCTCGTGACCGACAACACCCGCGGGCGCATTGTGTCCGCCATGGTCACCGCGAAGTTGTCCAACATTGCGTCGGCGGCTGTCGCGCCGGCGCTCTTTCGGCCGGTCGCGACCAGTCGTACCGTGTGAGACCCCGCATCAAGATTCTTGTTGGTGTAGATGACCTGTTTGAACGCCGTCGCCCGCGAGTACGTATCGAAATCATCCAACACGACGTCGCCATCCAGTTCCACATCGACCAGGCCGCCGTTCCGACCTCTCCTCACGACCACCTCCACGCCGATTCCCGAAAACGCCAACTCGGCATGGGCGTCCGCCTCATCCGACCCGGTGGTCGAGCCGCGGAAGTCCAGCTCGTCGTCCATCCGCTCCCACGTCCCGACGAAGGTGACGTCGTCCGACGTGTCGTCCACGAACTGTAGCGACGCATCCCGTAGCGCCGACAGTTGCCGGATCTGGGCATTGCTGAGGTTCCCCGGTGATTTGACAATACCCTCAGCCGACTCGCCCGGCTTCGAGTAGACAAACACGCTGAAAGTGTTCGCCCCTTCGTGCCGGTTGTTTTCGTTGACGTAGTCGATCAGGACCTGTGTGTCATATCGAATACCCTCCGACCCCCAAAGGCCAGGACCAAGACGAGACAGGTAGTGCCACTGGAGCCCATGCCACCATCTGGAAGATGCAACGCTTTCCGCGATTGCACGTTCGTGCCCGGACCTGTAGTCCTCTTCGGGGGTGTGGGCATCCAGGTCCCGCCAACCGTGATTGAACGCCACAATGCTGTTCGGATTCCCGGAAAGGAGATGATCTCTGTAGATCGCGAACTCCGGATTGGAGGCACCCCGGGCGGTCACCGAAACGGCATAGCGTTGATAGGCATGATCGATCCACCAGCCCGACACTTTTGTTGCATAGCGATCGGACCAGACTTGGAGCACATCCGCCCAATTGTTCACATAGTGTACTGTCTCCAACATGGCTTTACCACGTGTAACCTTTGCGATGATGCTGTCGGCGGTGGCCGTCCAGACGAACGGCCGGGAGTTTTCGTTGCTGTGCTCCACGTAGTCGTAGATGGTCTTTACGAGGTCGTTGACGCTCTGGAATGCACCGCGCCGGATCGCCTTCGTGGTCAGACCGCCCAGCCAGCGTTCGACCAAGTTGAGCCAGGGCGACGAAGTCGGAATGAAATGGAAGTGGAAGCGAGGCTTTCGCTCCAGCCATGCGCGCACGGCGGCGTGTTTGTGGGTCTGGTAGTTGTCCAGGATCAGGTGCAGGTCGAGATGCTTCGGGATCTCACGGTCGAGACGCTTGAGGAAACGGAGAAACTCCTGGTGGCGCTGCCGGCCCATGCACTCCGCGATCACCGTGCCCTCCAACACGTTCAGCGCAGCGAACAACGTCGTCGTCCCGTTGCGCTTGTAGTCGTGGGTCATCGTTCCCGCGCGGCCGCGCTTGAGCGGCAAGCCCGGCTGGGTCCGGTCCAGAGCCTGGATCTGGCTCTTCTCGTCCACGCACAACACAAGCGCGTTCTCGGGCGGATTCCGGTACAGGCCCACAACGTCCCGCAGCTTTTCCACGAACCTGGGGTCGTTGCTCAGCTTGAACGTCTTGACCAGATGGGGCTTCAGCCCGTGCGCCACCCAGATGCGCTGGACCGCCGCCGGACTGATGCCCTGGGCCCGAGCCATCGAACGCACGCTCCAGTGGGTCTGACCGGGCGGCTTCTCGTGCAGCGTCGCTTCGATCATTTTACGCACGACCGACTCCGAGAGCGGCGGCTTTCCGCAACCGCGGGGACGATCCCTGGTCAGCCCCGAAGGTCCGTCCTCCGCGAACCGACGACGCCACAGCAGCACCGTGGGCCGCGAAACGCCGAGTTTCGCCGCAATCGCCCGATTGGCCGTGCCCTCCGCCGCAGCGAGCACGATCCGGCTACGCCGGACGGTGCGTTGCGTCGTCGTCGGCGCCTCTACCCATTTCTTGAGAAGCGCTCGATCGCTCTCTTCGATGTGAAGTCGTTCCGCTGGTTCCCACATGAACGGAATACTGACGAACTTGCCCGAGACTGTCAACCCATGTCGGAGACACTACAATAGGTACTCGTGTACCTGTTATTGAGGCCCCATCCCAAGGCGAGCTTTCCAAGAGGGTCATTTTCTGATTCCGTCTTGTCGGCCGCGGCATACAGCATGAACTTGATGCCTCGTTCCTGCAATGCGGCGGAGATCTCGAGCGGTAGGTCACGGTTGGAGGTGAAGTCACCCACAAAGCCGTCCAGCGTTGCGTTGGGCGAGTTGAACCACACGCGTCCGAGGCCCCAGATGACCCAGCTTGCGCCGGTCAGTTCGACGGCTTCGACGAACCTGTCTACGTCGAATGCATCGACCCACTGGTTGTATTCGGCAGATGTTGTTTCTCTAGGAGTCCAATTCAGGTATTTGAGGTAAATGCCGTACTTTCCGTCCCTCATCCAATCGGTGTCGGCATTCTTGAACCCGGCAAAGGCCGGACCATCGCCGAGACCCAACATGCTTGCAACACCAACGGCGAGAACGATCAGTCTCGCTCGTTTAGACGGCGAAGCAATCGACATTGTTCAGTCGGCGCGCGGCTGCACGCCGTCAACCAGGTCGACGAGTCGGGGCTGCGGCCGGACTCCCGAGGCGCTGTCGGGGCGCCCCGCCGATGCCCCGCGCAGGCCGGGGCGAACCGGCTGCAGCCGGTACAACTGCGGGAGCGCATCGCGGGGACGCGGGACACGGGTCGGCAGCGCGTTGGACCAAGGCAAACTCAACAAGAGTTTGAGTTCAGCAGAGTGTGTCGGGATTGTCGCCTACAGAATTGGGGGCCGTCCGGGTCGTTTCGCTCCGCACTTGAAGTCCGGGTTCGGCGTTCACTCGAGGTTCTGGAGCCGCACCGCGGCGGCCGCCGTCCGCTCCACCTGCAGCGCCGCCGCGGCCGGGTTGTCGCCGTCAATCGAACCGACGTTGCCCTGCGTCCGGGTCGCCATCATCAGCGCCAGACAGGGCTGGGTCGTTCGGGACCCGCGAGCTCTTTCTAGCACCCGAAGCTCCACGAGCTTCGGGCGCTTTCACGTCAGCGCCCGGTGAACCGCGGCGCCCGCTTCTCCATGAAGGCCGCGACGCCTTCGCGGTGATCGTCGGTCTCACCGCAACGGATGTGCGAGATCGCCTCGCGGTCGAGGATGGACCGGAAGTCCTGCGTCACCGCCAGGTTCACGTTCTCCTTCATCCAGCGATAGCTCACCAGCGGCCCGTGGGCGAGCCGCGACGCGAACTCCATCCCTTCGGCGTGGAAGCTCTCCGCGTCGTAGATGCGGTTGACGAGGCCGATGCGCCGCGCCTCCTCCGCATCGATGATGTCGGCCGTGAAGAACAGCTCCTTGGCCACCGCCGGACCGACCAGCCGGGTCAGTTGCCAGGTCGTGCCCCAGTCGCCGCCGTAGCCGACCTTGGAGTACGCGGTGCCGAACTTCGCCGCGCTCGAGGCCAGCCGCAAGTCGCAACTTGCCGCCAAGCCGAGGCCGGCGCCCATGGCGAAGCCGTTGACCAGGGCGATCGTGACCTTGGGAACGGAGTGAACGAGCCACGCCGCCTCCTGGCCGCGCCGCAGACCGTCGATCCGTTGCTCGAGCGTCGCCGGGGCGCCGCCCGACTTGCTCATGCCCGAAACGTCGCCGCCGGCACAGAAGGCCCGACCCTCGCCGGTGAGGACGATCACGCCAACGTCGGGGTCGGCGGCCAGCCGCGGCAGCTCTTCCTGGAGGCCGCTGGTGATCTCGCCGGAAAGGGCGTTCAGCTTCTTTGGACGGTTGAACGTCAGCAGGGCGACGCGGTCCTGGACATCGACCCGCAACTCCGGGTCTGGGGTGCTCTTCATCTCGGCTACGGTCATTCCATCTCCTCCTGATTCCTGGTTCACGAAAGAAGAACCGGAGTGTAGCCCCAGCGCCCATCCCACGCGGCGCGTTTCGCGCCGCCTGCGAACCGTTTCGTGCGCCTTCAGGCGCACGAAACGGAACACTTCACGCGCTCACGCGTTGTAAGAGTGAAATGCCCGTGGCCGCGCTCAGGCCCGACCCGCTGGCGGCGCCGACGAAGCTCCGAAGCACCCCAGCGCAGATGACCGCCCCTGCGGGCGCGGCCCACGTGGACCGCGCCGCGGACGACGGACGGCTCATGGCGCGCGTCAAGCAGGGCGACGAGCAGGCGTTCGCCGACCTGGTGGACCGCTACAAGAACCCCCTCGTGAACTACCTCACCCAGATGACCCGCAGCCGCGAACGCGCCGAAGACCTGGCGCAGGACGCCTTCGTACGCGTCTATCGTTCGGCCGGCCGCTACCGGGAACGGGGCCAGTTCCAGGCGTTCCTGTTCCGCATCGCCACGAACCAGCTTCGCAGCGAGCAACGCAAGGCCGCCCGCTGGCGCGGTCTGCTGCCGTCACTGACCGCGGAGCACCGGCAGCGTGCGCCGGTCCCCTCGCCGCAGAGAACCGCACTAGGCTCCGAGGCGGTAGACGCCGTCACCAGAGCCATTCGACGGCTACCTCTTCACTACCGCGCACCCGTCGTGCTGAGGGAGATCGAAGGCTGGCCCTACGCGCGCATCGCCAAGACCCTCGGATGCCGCGAAGGGACGGTCAAGTCGAGGGTCCACCGCGGCAAGAACCTGCTTCGCGACGACCTGAGCGAGTACTGGAACGGAGGAGAGAGATGAAGGATTCTGACAGAACCCCTCGCGCGCTCCCGGATCTGAAGCGCCTGCCCCGCGTCGATGCCTCGGCGGACTTCACGGCCGACGTTCTCCGGCGCGTCCGGGCCGATGAGGCCCGCCCGCCAGTCGCACGACTGCGTTTCGCCGCGGCCTGCGTCGCTGTAGTCATCGCCTCGGCCGCCGCCGGCGCCTGGTGGGCCCGGCAGTCGGCGCCCGAACCGGCGCCGATGACGGCGGAGAGCATCGAGCAACTGAAATCCGAACACCGGGAACTCATTGAGGAGTTGGAGTCGCTGCGCCGACTGGCCTTGGACTCCCAGCCCTTCGTGCCGGTGTCCATCGACCCCCAGACCGAAGTCCTCTTCGATCTGCGGGACATCGAACCACTACCGGTGCGGTACACCGCCGTTGCCGGCCGCAGGATTCAATAGGAGATTCACGCAATGACCACGAACAGCCTTCCCGCTCGCAATGCAACCGGCATTCGCTTCCGCCCCCTTGTCCTCACCTTGACAGCAGCGCTGGCCCTGGCTTGGGCGCCGGGCGCCTTCGCCCAGGAGACACCAGAGATTCCGCCCGAGATCAGGGTTCTCAGCGAGTCCGGAGCCAAGGTCCTCTCTGGGGAGGAAGCCGCGAGTCTGGCCCGCGCGCTTGGTCGAGACGAGCCCTCGTTCGTGTTCGTGCTAGGAGACAAGATTCCCGCTGCTGAGGATCTGGCAAATGCCCGCATCAGCGCGAGGGGCGCCGGGGCGACCCTGGAGGAGGCACTTCGGAACACCATGGAGAGCGGACATTCCGTGGGCTTGTTCGGCGGCGCCTATCTCGGCGTTGAACTCGTCAATCTCAACGAGCCGCTACGCGCCCACTTCGGGGTGCCCGAGGACAGCGGAGTCCTGGTCTCGAACGTTGCCGAGAACAGCCCGGCGGCCCGCGCCGGCATTCAGGTGGGCGACATCCTCACTCGGTTCGAAGGCGAGGACGTGCCCAGTTCTCGGCGGCTGACCTCCATGGTTCGGCGCGCCGAAGCCGGAGATCCGGCCGATCTCGAGATCTGGCGGGACGGCAAGGTCGAGATCCTCAGTACGACCCTGGACGAACGGCCGCGTCAGGACCTGAAGCCCGGTTCCTTTTCCTTCTTCCTGCGTGGCCGGGAGGATCTTGACGGCGACGGCGAGGTCGACGTGTTCGTAGGACCCGAGGACGTGCACGAGAAGATCCAGGAGTACTTCAACGGCGACGAGTGGAAGGAGCGCCACGAACACGTACGGCGCTTTCTCCATGAGCGACGCCCCGACATGGCAGCACTGGAGGAGCGACTGGTGGCCCTCAAGGAGCGGCTAGCCGAGTTGGAAGGTCGTCTGGAAGAGAGCGGCCGGGCCGAAGAGAACTGATCGGGTCGGTCATCCGGTTCGCTCCAAGGCAGCTTCCAGTCAGTTGGGGCCGGAAGAGAGCTCTCGACCGACCGACGCCCTTCTGCCCCTCGCGTCGCCGCTACAGGACCAGGCTCTCCCACTCGGAGAGCATCGCCAGCAACCTCCGCATCATCTCATCGACCTCGTCGGAGGTGATGGAAAGGGGCGGCGAGATCCAGATCGGCAGGCCGCGCGCCAGGGCGGGCTGGCGGGACGAGCCGTAGAGGGAGCTGTACATGATGAGACCGTGCTTGAGCGCCATGGACTGGAACAGCGTCTGCGCATCGACGCTGCGGTCGAAGAACGCCATCGTCTGCTTGTCCGCGACGAGCTCGAGCACCATCATGAGACCCCAGCCCCGGACGTCGGCCGAGGGCCATCTGCGCTTGGCGGGCCAGCTTGATCGCGGTTTCGACCGCCTCGGATCCGCCGGAAACGAGGTAGGCATGGTTGCGTTGCGGTCGCGGTTGCGGTTGCAGGGGCGGTGGCCATGGCGTCGATCCTGTAGTGGAGGGTGAGGCGGAAAGTAGCAGCGAACTGCTACGTTCCGTAGTGTGCGCCTTGAAGGCGCACACTACGGTTCACAGGTGGCGCGAAACGCGCCACCTGGGTTCCGTTCCTCGCCGGCCCGGCGCAAGGAGCAGCGAATGTCCCAACCCACAGGCAGCGAACGGATGGAACGCATCGTGGCGCTGGCCAAGCGCCGCGGATTCGTGTTCCCGGCATCCGATATCTACGGCGGCATCAACGGGTTCTGGGACTACGGCCCGCTCGGCGTCCAGCTCAAGAACAATCTGCGCGACGCCTGGTGGCACGACATGGTCGAGTGCCCGCCGCTTGGCCCGGACGGCACACCGCTCTCGATCGTCGGCATCGACTCGTCGATCATCCAGAACCCCCGGGCCTGGGAGGCGAGCGGCCATGTCGGCGGCTTCTCCGACCCGATGATCGACTGCCGCGAGACGAAGGCCCGCTTCCGGGCGGACCATCTGCAGGTGCTGCGGCCGAAGCGCGATCTGGACCCGCCGGCCTTCTTCGCCTACCTCGAGGGCGAACCGGAACCGGCGCTCAGGACGGCGCGCAAGGCGATGCACGGTCGGCCCACGCTGGAGGACTTCGAGTCGCTGCCGCTAGCCGAGCTCGACGCGACGGAGCGTGACCGTGTCTGGGCGCCCGGCGCCTCGGCGCCGGGGACGCTGACCGAAGCCCGCGACTTCAACCTGATGTTCAAGACCTTCGTCGGCGCCGCCTCCGGTGAGGACAACATCGCCTACCTGCGGCCCGAGACGGCCCAGGGCATCTTCCTGAACTACAAGGGCGTGCTGGACACCTCGCGGGTGCGACTGCCGTTCGGCATCGCACAGATCGGCAAGGCCTTCCGCAACGAGGTGACGCCCAGGAACTACATCTTCCGCACCCGCGAGTTCGAACAGATGGAGATGGAGTGGTTCTGCCACCCGTCCGAGGCGAAGATCTGGTTCGACTTCTGGACCCAGGCGCGGATGGACTGGTGGAGCGGCTTAGGGCTGGCCGGCGAGCGGCTGCGCCTGCGCCGCCACGAGGCGTCCGAACTGGCCCACTACGCCCAGACCGGCGAGGGCACATTCGACATCGAGTACCAGTACCCGTTCACCGAGCCGGGTTTCGGCGAGCTCGAGGGCGTGGCCCACCGCGGCAGCTTCGACCTGGAGCAGCACCAGCAGTGGAGCGGCGTCAAGCTGGAGACCTTCGATCAGCAGACGCGCGAGCGCTTCGTGCCCCACGTGATCGAGCCCGCCGCCGGCCTGACCCGGGGCGTGCTGGCGCTGCTCTGCGAGGCGTACACCGTCGACGAGAGCCGGCCGTCCTCCGAACTCATGCGCTTCCCGCACCGCCTGGCGCCGATTCACGCCGGCGTCTTCCCCTTGGTGAACAAGGGCGGAATGCCCGAGATCGCGGAAGCCCTCTACCTCGAACTCCGCCGGCACTACCGCATCCAGTACGACGCAAAGCAGTCGATCGGCAAGCGCTACGCGCGAATGGACGAGGCCGGCACGCCCTGTTGCTTCACCGTCGACGGCCAGACCCTCGACGATCAGACGGTCACCGTGCGCGACCGCGACACCGGCGCCCAGGAGCGAATCGCTCTGGACGCCGTGTCACGGTACCTGCACGACCGTCCGTAGCAGCTTGCCGCGGCAGGAACTGGGTGCGCCGGCCCTCTGGCCGGCATCCGGCGCGCAGCGCCGGCTTCCGCCCCTTCTGCCGCGCGACCCGCGCCATCCTGGCGCGGCCGGGCACCGCGACCGGTCCACGTTGTCGTGTCCGGGGCGGCGGCTCTCGGGTCGGCGGAAGCGGAGCGGAGGAGGTCCGTTGGAAGGATTCTGGAAGGCTCGCCCGGAGACAACCGAGCGAGTTGGAGGATCCGAGCAGGAGGCTGAACCGGCATGTAGTGGCGCAAGCGAACGGCTAGAACAAGCGTCGTTAGCACGCGGCCGCGCCGCCGGTCGGCTCTTGGGTTACTAGGCAGGAGAGTTGGTGGGGGACCTCCTCCGGGTGTGTTCCACATCTCTCGGGACGACGCTTGCAGTCCCGACACACAGGGATCAAGCAATCCCCATGCCAGGACGGCTACGCAGCAGAACTCCCGGAGGCCGGCGCACCTGTACCTTTCACGGGTGGATTCTGGTGGGTCGTTGAGAGAGTTGGAATGGACCAGTAGCCGCCGTGGCTGCGGTAGCTGTGGGAAACCGGCTTGCCGGTTTTCCAAGGTCCGGCGGAAAACGGTCTGCCGTTTTCCGCGGGGCCGGCAGCTTCCGCAGCCGAGACCGCCGGTCGGTTTCGTCTCTGGTCTGCCGGAGTCACTGAAGGAAAGTCGGCAAGCAGCCAGGAGCGACCACCGGCGCACTGTGCTTCGAGCACCTAGCTGGGACCTGTGCCCTGGCTGCTTCGCCGCGTTGGACGCCCAGTGGAGAGTCAGTGCCTTAGAGCACCAGTACAGGTACGGGCAGGCAACGCGGCATGCCGACCAGACAACACTACCGCAAGGGAGAAGGAGGACGAGATGATCAGGACGTGGTTCGCCGGCGTGGACTGGGGGTCCGAGACCCACCATGTGTGTTTGCTGGGTCGGGACGGCAAAGTGAGGGGGGAGCGGGCGTTCGACCACAGCGGCAAGGGACTTGCCGCTATGGCGGACTGGCTCCTTGGACATACACGACCGACGCCTCCGGGCGAGATCGGCATCGCCAGCGAGGTGCCGCACGGACCGGTCGTCGAGTGCCTCCTGGAGCGAGGCTTCGCCGTGTATTCCATCAACCCCAAGCAGCTCGACCGCTTCAGGGACCGCTTCTCCGTCGCCGGCGCCAAGGATGACCGCCGCGATGCACGGGTGCTCGCCGCCGCGCTTCGCACCGACCCTGAGTGCCTGAACCGCGTGCAACCATCCGATGCCGCCACCGTCATGCTGCGCGAGGTGTCCCGCGCCCGCAAGCAGTTGGTCGACCAGAAAAACCGCCTGGGGAACCAGGTCCGCGACCAGATCTGGCGCTACTACCCGCAGTTTCTCGCCGTGGTCAAGAACGAGGTGTCGGCGCCCTTCGCGCTGGCCTTGTGGCGACTGGCGCCGACCCCCGACAAGGCTCGACGGGTGCGCGAAGCCACGCTCGCCAAGCTGCTCAAGGAACACCGCATCCGGCGCCTGACTGCCGCCCAACTGCGCGATCAACTGCGGGCCGAGCCGATCGCCGTTTCCCCGGACGCCGTAAAGGCCGCCGTCGAACACATAGGAATCCTCCGGCCGGTGCTCGACACCGTCTGCCGCCAACTCGCCGACGCCGAAAGGCGGCTGGAGCGGATGACCCGCAAACTCGAAACCGCGATCTCTCCGGAAGACGACGAAGACACGCCCAAGCCAAGCGACGCCGCCATCCTCAGGTCGCTGCCCGGACTCGGCATGGTCGGCCTCGCCACCCTGCTCTCCGAGGCCGATCAAAGCCTGGCCCGCAGAGACTACGGGGCACTGCGTTGCCTCTGCGGAGTGGCGCCGGTGACCGTCAAGTCCGGCAAGAAGCTCATCGTCATGCGACGACTCGCCGCCAACGAACACCTCAGCGATGCCGCCTATCACTGGGGACGAGTCGCCATCCAGCATGACCCGATCAGCCGCGCCAAGTACGACGCCATGAAAGCCCAGGGGAAAACGCACGGACGCGCCATCAGACAGCTCGTCGACCGACTCCTCGGCGTCGCGTGCGCCATGCTACGAGACCGCACTCTCTTCGACCCCAACAAGCGATGCCATGCCCAGGTCGCATGACCTACCTGACCCACAGCAGCCTCCCCAAGACCACTTGCTAAAGGGTGGAGAGTCCCAGTTCTGCCGCGCAAGCTCCTAGGCCTGGTCCGCCGCGGCCTTCCGCGCCGTGCGCCGTGGATCCACGGTGCGGATCAACCTCCGCAACGCCAACAGATGGAGAACGATGGAAATCAGGAACACGCCCTCGATCGGCGCCATCTGGCTGATCAATCCCGCGCCCAGGAACCCCGCCATGCCCGCCGCCTCGGAGAGTGAGTGGGTCGCGGCGATCCGCATCGGCCGGTCGCGCTCCCGTCCGAACTCGAGCACCAGGTTCTGCGACGCGAGCTGTACGCCGCTCAAGCTCGCGCCAACCAACAGGAAGACGACGTACGCGACCGGGAAGACCGGCGCCCAGAGGACGATCAGGCTGCCCACAATCCACGTGCCGAGAGCCAGCACGAACACGACGCGAAAGCCCGACCGGTCACCCAACAGGCCCCAAAACAGCGCGCAGACCGACTGCGCCGCCACGAAGACGACGGTCAAAGCGGCGAGACGCGCTCCGGTGACGCCGAACCGCTCGCTGACCAGCACAATGTAGAACGGCAGCGCGCCTCGAGCGGCATTGGCTAGCAGTCGCGCCTCCAGGAAACCCGCAAAGTCGCGGTCGGAGCGGAAGAGATCCGGCAGTTCGCCAAGCCGGACACGCAGGCTCAGTCCCGCCGCGTGCACATCGACGGCGGCGGGTTCACGGATGAGGCCCATGAACGCAAGCCCGACCGAGGCCATCACCGCGGCGCCCAGGAAGGTCAGACCGTAGCCCCGGGGAAACCCGTAGCGGTCCAGCACCCATCCGGCGATGATCGACATCAGGATCACCGAGATACCGGCGCCCAGGTTGCGTGTCCCCTGCAGCCGTCCCCTCCGAGTGACGGGCACCGACTTCGCAAACAGCAGGTTGAACACGACCGTCTGCATGCCACTCGACAGGCCCCACATCACCAGCACCGGCCAGACCAGGAACACCGCGACATCGACCGGCGCAAACAGGGCCAGCAGGGCCAGCACAAGAACCTGCAGCCGCATCAAACCGCCGAACAGCACGGTGGCCCACTTCACGTGGCTGCGGTGCTCGGCCATCGCCGCGCTGAGCAGCGGCGACACGAGCATTCCCAGGCTCTGGCAGGCCGAAGCCGCGCCCACCGCCAGACTGGCGCCGGTCAGCAGGTGGATGTAGGTCGGCAGGAAGGTCGGCGCCTGGAGCAGGCGAAACCCGGTCATGCCAAGCAGGCCATGGGCGAGCAGGGCGGCGTAGTTGTGCCGCCGGTCGAGGCGGCTGTGACCTCGATCGGCGGAGGACATGCTTGGCTCGCCGAAGGTAGCAGAATGGGGTTTGGAGAGGCGGCGTGCTAGTAAGGTTCCCCGATCGTGACCGCACTCGAACATCAGGGCACGAACGGCCTTCACGAGACCTTTCACCGCATCGTGCGCTGCATTCCGGAGGGCCGTGTCGCCACCTACGGCCAGATCGCCGCCCTCGCGGAACGACCGCGGAACGCCCGGCAGGTCGGCTATGCCCTTGCCAGGCTGGGTGACGACAGCGTGCCGTGGCACCGGGTGGTCAACGCCCGCGGCGAGGTCAGCGAGCGCGGTCTCGATCTGCTGGAGAGCGTGGACCGGCAGCGCTTTCTTCTCGAAGAGGAGGGCATCGTGTTTGATCGCTGCGGCCGAATTGATCTGGACCGTTTCGGGTGGGCGCCATGACCGCGCGGCATCGCGCGCGCCTGCCGGCGCTCCTCGCTTCGATCGGCATGGTCGCCGTCCTCGGCTGCGCCGTGTCGACCGCGCCCGAACCGGCGCCGGAGGGCATGGTGCGCGTACCCGCCGGCGCCGTGCCCCGCTCTGGAGGCGAACTCAAAGTCGCTGCCTTCGACCTGGACATCCACGAAGTGACGAACCGGGACTTTGCCGCCTTCGTCGACGCGACCGGATTCGAGACCGAAGCCGAGCGCTGGGACTGGTCCTTGGTCTTCCACCCCGAAGCGACCGCGAACCCTGCCCAGGAACAGCGGGTGCCGGGAACGCCCTGGTGGCTGAGGGTCGACGGCGCCGACTGGCGGCGTCCCCGCGGCCCCGGCGCGGAAGCCCAACCCGAACTCCCCGTCGTCCACGTCAGTTGGGCCGACGCCGACGCCTTCTGCGCCTGGCGCGGTAGGCGGCTGCCGACCGAGGCTGAATGGGACCTCGCCGCCGCCGCCGGCAACGACGGCGCCGGCCACGCCCGCTACCCCTGGGGCGACGATCCCGCCCCCGACGGCGAATGGGTCGGAAACGTCTGGCAGGGCGACTTTCCCGGCACGGACGAGGCGGCCGACGGGCACACCTATCTGGCGCCGGTCGGCTCGTATCCACCGAACGACCTCGGCGTCTTCGACCTCGGCGGCAACGTCTGGGAGTGGTGCGACGACTGGTACCTGCCCGGCGGCGCCGGCGGCGAGAAGGTCCTGAAGGGCGGCTCCTGGCTCTGCGCCGCGAGCTACTGCGAGGGCTACCGGAACGCGAACCGCAACCACTCGGCGCCCGATTCAGGTCTCGACAACACCGGCTTCCGCTGCGCCCGCGGCCTGCGCTGAAAATCCCAGCGGACCGAGGCTCAGCCGCTTCGCGCAGATCGCGGGCCAGAACCCGGGTGGCGCGATCCGCGCCACCCGTGAACCAGTCCGTGCGCCCCGTCTTCGGGCGCACGGATGGCAGGCCCGCGCGACGGCCGGCGCACCCAGTCACGGCTTCCCAGGGCCTGCGGCAACGCGGGCCGAATGAATATTCAGAAATTCATGAACCTTCCATCAATTCAGGCACGGTTCGAAAAGAAAAACTGCTGAAGGAGCGCTGGTTCATGCTACCGTCCGCTAGCCTATTCTTTCGTAGTGGAAGAGCCAACGCTCATTAGCCGCGATTCCGCCGATCGAGTACCCCGATATAGGGGGCCGACGGTTTCAAGAGGGAGAACCGAAATGACCAACGTCGAAACAGGCATTGCCTCCATTGGTCTGCACCTGCCGCCTCTCGCCATGCCGGTCGAGGAACTCGCCTCGCTGCGCGGCGTGGATCCCAACAAGTACCTCATCGGCCTGGGCTGCTCGGAAATCTCCCTCTGCCCGCCTGCGTTCGGCGTCGTCGACCTCGCCTCCGAGGCCGCCCGGCGCGCCCTGTCCCGCTGGGACGGCGACCTCGAGGACATCGGCATGATCGCCGTCGGCACGGAGACCGCGGTCGACATGAGCCGGCCCCTCTCCGCCTTCGTAGCGGAGGAACTCGGTCTGAGCGGCCACATCCGGTCCTACGAGGTGAAGCACGCCTGCTACGGCGGCACCCTGGCGCTACGCCAGGCCTGCGAGTGGCGCATGTCCGGGGCGGCCCGGGACAAGGCGGCCCTGGTCGTCGCGGCCGACATCGCCCTCTACGAGCAGGGCGACCCGGGCGAACCGACCCAGGGCGCCGGCGCCGTTGCCTTCGTGGTCGAGCGCCCCGAGATCGCAAAGGTAGGTCTCGACTCCCACACCTGGAGCGAGCCGGCCTTCGACTTCTACCGCCCGGTGGGCGAGTCCTACCCGCGGGTCGACGGCAAGCTGAGCCTCGAGTGCTACAAGAAGGCGGCGGTGGAGTGCTTCAACGCACTCGCCGACGGTCGGAACCCCGCCGAAGTAATGGAGCGGTTCTCGGCGATCTGCTTCCATGTTCCGTTCCCGAAGATGGTCAGAAAGGCGTTTCACGTTGTCGGTGAAGTCGCCGGCTGCTCCGCCGAACGGATCCAGCAGCTCTACAACGACAAGGTCGAGCCCTCGATGCTCTGGAACAGGCTCTCCGGCAACTCGTACACGGCCTCGCTCTGGATCGCGGTTGCTAACGCGCTTCAAGGCCTCAAGGCCGGCGAGGAGGTAGCCGCCTTCTCGTACGGCTCCGGCTTCGGCTCGGAGATCCTCTCCCTGACCGCAGGCCCACGCGCCGAGGACGGCGCCTGGGCGCAGGACATCGAACGCGACATAGCGCGTCGCGGACGAGTGGACGCAAGCGGCTACAACCTCTTGCGCGCGGGAGTTCGTGCGGCGGCCGCTTAAAGTCGACCTGCGGCCGTCGCCCGGGTGGTCGCGGGCTACGGTTTCCTGGACTCCGTAGCCCGCGCCATCCGCTTCAACTGCTCGGCGTACTCGCCGAGCACTTCAGCCGCGATGTCGATCTGCCTCTGGGCCTCGTCCCACTCACTCTGCTCGATCGCCTCCCGCACTCCCGGCAGCGTCTTCACCCCGTAGCCGGTGTAGAGACCGGGCGAATACAGGTGATGCCGGAACCAGGGCCGGCCGGGCAGACCGTGGGCCCGCGTCAACAGCCGTTCGCTGCCCACGATCAGCTCGTCGAGTTCTTCCTGCACGGCCGCGTCGCCGTTCTGAGCCGCCGATGCCAGCGACTCGTCGGCAGACCTCGCCGCGCGCACGAGCCGATCATGCGCGTTCCTGAGCGGCGCGAAGTTCAGGTACGGGGCCGGCCCTTGCGCCTCCGGTTCCACGAACGGCCGGGTCGGATCCGCAGCCAACCGGAACGCGCCGCTCCGCACCAGGTCGGCCTCCCGCTCCAACCGCCCGCGCTCGCTCGCGGCGAGCTCGACGACCTCGTCGATGTAGCGACCCACGGTCGACGCGGTGGCGCCGAACTCGAACGGCAGCACGTCGGCATTGGCCAGCCGCAGCACAAGACGCAGGCCGGTGCGGGCCAGCGCGGCGCCGTAGACGGCGCCCGGGTCGACGAACCGCCGGTAGAAGTCGAAGGAGTCGAAGGCGGTGTGGTACTCGCCGCCGGACGATTCGCCGCCGTAACCGACGTTCAGGGACGACACACCCAGGTGCTGAAGGAACGGCGAGTAGTCGGAACCGGAGCCCAGCGCGGAAATCCGCAGCCGGTCCGAGGCCTGAAGCCGCTGGTAGACGGCGGGAGTGCCGCGGGCGCGCCGCGAAGCGCGTAGCCGTTCGCCGACGCTGACCCCGGTCTGCGGGTCCTCGACGTCATTCGCGACCTGGTTGACCAGGGTCTCCAGCGCATGCGACCCGCCGGCGCGCAGGAAGCCGCGGCTGTTCGAGTCCGAGTTGATGTAGACCGCCGCGCGCTCGCGCAATTCGTCGGCGTGGTGCTCCGCCCACTCGGTGGAGCCGAGCAGACCCGGCTCTTCGGCATCCCAGGCCGCGTACACGATGGTGCGACGTGGCCGGCGGCCCTCCCGCGCCAACCGGCCGACCGCCTGCGCCTCCGCCAGCAGACCGATCAGTCCGCTGATCGGATCCCGGGCGCCGATCACCCAGGCATCGTGGTGGTTGCCGCGCAGGATCCACTGGTCCGGCCGCTCACTGCCCGTCAGCCGGGCGATCACGTTGTGCGCCGGTGCGAGGTTCCAGTCGAACTCGAGCTGCAGCCGGACGCGGGCGGGTCCGGGACCGATCCGGTAGGTGATCGGCAGACCGCCTCGCCAATCGGCCGGCGCCGTCTCGCCTCCCAAAGCCTCGAGCAGCGGCTGCGCGTCCCGCCAGGAGATGGGCAGAACGGGGATCTGCATCAGCGTCTCGGCGTCACTCCGGTCGAGCCGGTTTGCGTCCTCCGTGGCGCCCCGCATCGGCGTCAACGGATCGCCGGGACGGAGCGGCAGGTCAAGGACCGAGCCGCGCTGGACCGCGCTCGGGTGCTTGAACGAACCGTCCGGGTACGCCGCGCCCTGGCTGTAGCCGTCGTCGCCGGGATCGTTGAAGATCAGGCAGCCGACCGCACCCCGTTCGAAGGCGACCTTCGGCTTGATGCCGCGCCAGGAGCCGCCATAGCGGGCGATAACGATGCGCCCGCGGACCTCGATCCCCAGGCGTTCGAGCACTTCGTAGTCCTCGGGAACCCCGCGGTTCACGTAGACCAGTTCCGCGGTCACGTCGCCGTCTGCCGAGTAGGCATTGAAGGGCGGCAGTCCCTCCGCGACCGCGACCTCTGCCGTGCCGTCCCCCGGGGCCGGCGCCTCGATCAGGGAGGCCTCGAACCGGGTCGGCTCGAGCAGGGTCAGCGAGCGCCTCCGCGGCGTCGGGAACAGGACGTGGTAGGTCTCGATCTCGGCCTCGAATCCCCACTCCCTGAAGCGCTCCACCATCCAACGCGCGTTCGCCTCAGCCTGAGGCGAACCGGCATGATGCGGCCGCGGCGTCATCCCACGGCTCCATTCCAGGAGATCCCCGGGCGCGATCCAGCCATCGGCGCGCTGCTCCATCTCCCGCTGCGCGGCAACGCGGTCGGGGTGGAAGCCGATCAGTTCCTGGGCGCCGGCCGGTGCAGCGGCGACGGTCAAGGCCAGGGCCAGCAACGGCGGGCCGGAACTCTGAAGAAGACGTCTCATCTCAACCCATCCTTTCCGCCGCCGCCAGCACCGTGTTCCGCAGCAGCATCGCCACCGTTGTCGGCCCCACACCCCCGAGCCGCGGGGTGATCCAGCTCGCCACCTCGCCGACGGACTCGTCGACGTCGGGCAGGAGCTTCCTGCCCTCCCAACTGATGCCGCCGCTGACCACGACGGCGCCCGGCTTGATCATCTCCGGCTGGACGAAACGCGGCACGCCCAGAGCCGCGACCACGATATCGGCGCGCCGGGTGAAGGGCCTCACGTCCCCGGCGCCGGTGTGCACGACGGTGACGACGGCGTTGGCGCCCGGCTGCTTCAGGGTCAGCAGCAGGGACAGCGGGCGTCCGAGGGTCGGGCCGCGGCCCAGCACCACGACCTCGCGGCCGCCGATGTCGATTCCGTAGTGGACGAGCATGGCCTGGATGCCGGCGGGCGTGCAGGGGACCGGCCCCCGCTCCTGCAGCACCAGCTTGCCCAGGTTCACCGGGTGCAGACCGTCGGCGTCCTTGCGCGCGTCCATCCGCGCCAGGGCCTCGTTGAAGTCGAAACCCGCGGGCACCGGGTGCTGGATGATGTACGCGTCGACTTCCGGGTCCGCGTTGAAGCGGTCGACGGCGGCAAGCAGTTCGGCTTGGCCGGCGTCCGCCGGTACCTGTGCGTGGAACGAGGCGATCCCGACCTCCTCGCACGTCTCGTGCTTCTTGCGGACGTAGCCGCTGGACGCCGCGTCGTCGCCGACCAGGATCGTCCCGAGGCCGGGGCGTATGCCGGCCGCGCGGAGTTCTTCGACCCGCTCCGCGACCTCGGCGAGTACCGCCTCGGCGACGGGTTGGCCTGCAAGCAATTGAGCTGTCATCGGTCGATCTCCGTGGTGCCGGGCGATGAATCCCCGGGGCGCCCGTGTTCGCGCTCGTGGTCGTGGCGATGGTGGTGGTCGTGGCGATGGTGGTGGTCGTCGTGGTCGTCGTGGTCGTCGTGGTGATGATCGTGACCGTGGGGCCGCGCAGCAAGCCGCCGGGTCAGGCCGTCGATCTCCGGCGCGGCGACGAATCCCGCCGCTTCGAGGGAGTGCTCGAAGGCCTCCCGCCAGCGCTGCCAGTAGTCCCAGGGCTCCCCGGCTGATTGCTTCTCCCAGGCGGCTATCCGCGCGATCAGACGCTGGCGGAACGCTTCCCAGTCGAGACGGCCGGCTTCGACGAGGGTCATCGTCAGGCCGAACAGCCGGCTTTCCCAGGGCGCGCTGAAGGCCAGCTCTCCGTTCTCGCGCGGCGGCGCGGCAGCGCCGTCCTCATCCAACTGAACCGGGAGGCTCATGCAGGTCCAGCTACCGCTCGACGCCGATCATCGCGTCGCGGGTGACCAGGGCGGCGAGCTCTTCCGCGCCCAGGCCTTCCGTGTCGTGCGGCCGCGGCGGCAGGACCAGGTAGCGAACCTCCGCGCTCGAGTCCCAGACTCGCAGCTCGACCTCGGGCGGCAGATCGAGGCCCAGCTCCGAGAGCAGCCGTCGCGGTTCGCGCACCGCCCGCGAGCGGTAGGCGGGCGACTTGTACCAGGCGGGCGGCAGCCCGAGCACCGCCCACGGGTAGCACGAGCAGAGCGTGCAGACGACCAGGTTGTGGACGGACTCCGTGTTCTCCTTGACCACGAGACGGGCGACGTGGCCGTCCATCTTGTCGTCGAAGCCGAGTTCCTTGACTGCCGGCATCCCGTCATCGAGCAAGCGCTCCTTGAAGGCCGGGTCGGTCCAGGCGCGCGCCACGGCCCGGGCGCCCCGCAGCGGCCCGATGTCCTGCTCGTACCGCTCGACCACGGCGTCGACCGCGGCGGATTCGACCAGGCCCTTCTCCACCAGCAGAGCCTCGAGCGCCTCGGTACGAAGTGCCATCCGCGCTCCCGATGACGGGGGCGCGGACTGGTTCGCGGTTGGCGCGGGGGATTCGCTCCCGTGCGGATGATCGACAGTCATTCGGGCGCCTCCAGGTACGGCTCGAACAGGTCGATGTACACCGTGGCGCCGGCTTCCGCTTCCTCGCCCCAGAGTTCGGCGGCCGAGAAGCCGACGGTGTAGAGGTGCTGCGGCGACTCGCCGCGCCCGTCGGCGTTCGTGTCGGGATAGACACACGCCGGATGCACGTCGGCGACCACGCCGCGACGGTTCCGCGCGTAGCCCGGCAAGCGCGTATGGCCCTCGGGGTGCCGGTTCCAGGTGCGAACGGCATCGCCGACCGCGTAGATCGGCTCGTGGTCGACCTCCCTCACCACCGAACCTTCGTGCTCGGGCCGTTCCGGCTGCCAGCCGTCGGCCATGCGTTCGCGCACCAGGGTCTCCAGGGCGTAGAGCCAGCGGCCGTAGTAGCCATCGGAAAGGTAGCGGTCCGCCGGCATCCGCTCGATCGCATGGCGGAACGCGTCGATGTTTGCGAGTCCGGCGCTCGTCGCGTACCCCGCCAGAGCGCAGACACGGCCCTGCCAGGCCTCGGGGAACAGAGCCTCGTCCGGCCGGCGATCCACGGCGCCGAAGCCGTGCATTCCGCCCATGTCGTGTATGCCGTTCACCTGCGTGCTCCCTGGTGAGAAGGAAGCCGGAGTCTAGCGCTGCCTGTGCGACAATCTCCCGCATGAACACGGTCGCTTCGAAGCCGATCGCCGGCGCGGCCCTGCCGCACAGCCAGGACTATCCGTTTCTGGCCCAGGGCAAGGCGCCTCTCGAGGTCGCGGCGACGGAGGGGTGCTACCTGATCACGCCCGACGGCCGCCGCATTCTCGACGCGGCCGGCGGCGCGATCGTCTCGAACATCGGGCACGGACGGCGGGAAGTGGCGGAGGCCTACGCCCGCGCCGCCGCGCAGACGGACTACGTCGTGCCTCCGTTCGTGACGCCGGCGCGCGCCGAGCTGGTCCACCGCATGCGGACCCGCTGGCTGCCCGGCGACATCAAGCGGATCCTGTTCGCCAGCGGCGGCTCCGAGGCGATGGACCTGGCGATCCGCTTCGCCCGCCAGCACCACCTCTCGGCCGGACGCCCCGAGCGCTGGCGGGTACTGGGACGCGACCTCTCGTACCACGGCGCCACGATGGCCTCGCTGGCGGTGGGCGGCCACAGGGCGCGCCGAGCCGGTTTCGAACCCTGGCTGATCGACGAGCAGACCAACCAGCCACGGCCGCCCGCGCACTACTGCCTGCGCTGCCCCATGGGCAAGACGTTCCCCTCCTGCGACATCGCCTGCGCCGACGAAGTCGAGCGGGTGTTCGAGCAGATCGGTCCCGACGAGATCGCGGCCTTCGTCATCGAGCCGATCGTGGGATCGAACGCCGGCGCGCTGGTTCCGCCGGACGGCTATCTCGACCGGATCGCCCGGATCTGCCGGCGGCACGGCATCCTCCTGATCGCCGACGAGGTGATGACCGGCTTCGGCCGCACCGGCCGGAAGTTCGGCGTCGACCACTGGGACCTGGTTCCGGACATCCTGATCGGCGGCAAGGGGCTGACCGGCGGCTACGCGCCCCTGGTCGCGATCTGTGCACGGGAAGAGGTCACAGCGCCGATCGCGGACGCGGGCGACTCCGTCATGTTCTTCACCTACGGCGCCCACTCGCCGGCCTGCGCCGCGGCGAACGAGGTGCTCCGCATCCTGGAGGAGGAGGAGCTCGTCGAGCGCGCCGCGACCGTCGGCGCGGTCCTCGCCGAGCGCCTGCACGAGGCCCTCGACGAGCATCCGCACGTCGCGGAGATCCGCGGCCGCGGCCTGCTCTACGGCATCGAACTGGTCCGGGACCGGGAAACGCTCGAACCGTTTCCCGCTGAACTCGCGTTGGTCAACGCCGTCATGGCGGCCGGGCTGTCGATGGACGTCTTCTTCTACCCCGGCGGCAACGATCCGGCCCGCGACGTGATCTGCCTCGGCCCGCCCTTCATCCTGGGCGACGAGGAGATCGAGAAGATCGTGACGGTGCTGCCCAGGGCGATCGATTCGGCCGTAGCCCGCAAGGGGCCGGCCTTGCCGTCGCTGCTGTCGCCGCCGTCGCCGTGTAGCGCGTAGACCATGAGTATCGAGCGCCGCTTCGATGTGCCTCTGGTTGCCGAAATGGCTCTGCGTGAGAAGCAGATCCAGCAGGTCTATCGTCCGATTATCGCCGTCCACAAGTGGTTCGCTCGCCGGCCTGGCACCCTCTTCCGAGGCCTCCTGCTCTCCGAGTTCGTTGACGGACCTCTGCGCGAGTCCTTCTATCGTTCTCACGATCTTCCGGGACTCCGTATCGCTGACCCGTTCATGGGCGGCGGCATTCCCCTCATCGAAGCCAATCGCATCGGCTGCGACATTGAAGGACTCGACATCAACCCGATGTCGGTCTGGATTGTCCGCGAGGAGATCACCTCCATTGATCTCACGGCCTATCAACAGGCTGCCAACACGCTGAGGAGCACCCTCGACGCCCACGTCGGCCGTTACTACCGCACCGGATGTCCTCTCTACGGGGACTCAGAGGTTCCGGTCAAGAGCTTCCTCTGGGTGAAGACTCTGAAGTGTCAAGGCTGCGACCACTCGATCGACCTTTTCCCCGGCTTCGTCCTTGCCAGGGACAGCCGTCACCCGACCAACGTTCTGATCTGTCCCGAGTGCGGCGACCTCAACGACGCTGCAGACTTGGCAAGGCCAGGCGACTGTACGTCCTGCTCAGCGGAACTGCGTGTCGCGGGGCCAGCAGGCCGTGGCCGCTGCGATTGCCCGAGGTGTGGCCACTCGAACACCTATCCGGACACACCCTCCCTTCCGCCGGCTCACCGGCTGTTCGCGATCGAGTACCACAATCCAAGGCGCCGGTCCCACCACAAGGGACGGTTCTTCAAGAAACCCGACGCCGAGGATCTGGAGCATGTTCGTGCTGCATCCGAAGACTGGCGCGGACTGACACCGCGCTACGTACCGGATGCCGAGATTCCCGCCGGCGACGAGAGCAACCGGCTACGACGCTGGGGCTACGGCCGCTACCGAGAGATGTCGAATTCGCGGCAACTGCTCGGATTGGAGTTGAGTTGCAGGCTGATTGCCGATATTGCGGATTCTCGCATCCGGCAAGCGCTCGCAACCAACTTGTCCGATCTGGTGCGCTACCAGAACATGCTCTGTCGCTACGATTCCAAGAGCCTGAAGGCGTTGGATGTCTTTTCGGTTCACGGATTCCCCGTGGGCCTGGTGCAGTGCGAACCGAACCTTCTCGGAATTCCGAGAGGGAAGGGCGGTAACGTCGGCTCCGGCGGCTGGTCGAACATCACTACCAAGTATCTGGAGGCGAAGCGATTCTGCGAGGCGCCTTTCGAGGTGAGACACGAATCGTCGCGCCGACGTCGCGTTCCCATCCGTGGCGAGAGAATCGGTGCAGAAGCCAACGGCCGCCACCGGGCCGTGCGATTGCGCCGCGCGGATGCGGCCTCCCGCGACTTCGAGCCTGGGACTCTGGACGCGGTGCTGACGGACCCACCCTACTTCGGGAATGTGCAGTACGCGGAACTCATGGACTACTGCTTCGCCTGGCTGCGTGGTCTCGCGGCCACTGACGATGAGGGGTTCTCTCGCTCCTCGACGCGCTCGAGCCGAGAGTTGACAGGCAATACGACTGAAGCGAGGGGGCTGTCCCACTTCGCGGAGGGCTTGTCTGCGGCCTGGACTAGGGCGGCATACGCGTTGAAGCCAGGCGCCCCCCTGGCGTTCACCTTCCATCACAATCGAGTCGAGGCCTACTGCGCCGTGGGCGTCGCGATTCTCGACGCGGGCTTCCTATGCACCACCGCGCTTCCGTGCCCAGCGGAAATGAGCGGCTCGATACACATTCACGGCACGGCGTCATCCATCGTCGACACTGTGTTTGTTTGCAGGTCTCCCGACGCCGAGCTCTCGTATGAGTTCCCCGAGTCGCAGGAAGAGCCATCGGATCTTGTCGCCAAGGACCGGTCCCAGCTTCGCGCGGCTGGCTGGAAGGCCACCTACGGCGACATCCGGTGCATGCTCCTCGGCCACCTGACCCGCCTCGCGGTCAATGAGCTGCACGCCCGGTGGGACAAGTCGCTGCCGACGGAGCAACGCCTGAGGCTGGTCAACGAGGCACTCGCGCGGTTCGGTAGCCCGGACGAGATGGCTCGGCGCTTCGCCGAAGCGCCCTTGCCGAAGCAGCCGGCGAACCAGCCTCTCGGGAAGGCTGCCTCTGAGAAGCGGGCAGAGAGAATCCCCGGATTTGACCAAGCACCGGATTTCATCGTCCCCAGTGAGCTGAACCCCCAAGTCGTCATCGAGGCCAAGCTCAGCGAGGACGACGGAACCGCGCGAGACAAGATCACCCGGGTCCAGCACCTGAGCGAACTGAGCCTGCGGGACCGGCCTGCCGACAAACCCAGGTTTCAGGTCGTCGCCTGTATCGCAGGCCGCGGTTTCGGCATTCGGCGCGAAGACATGAAGAAGCTCATTATCGCCGCACGCGGCAAGGTCTTTACGCTCCAGAACATGTCGGAATTGGTCGACCACACGCGACTGCGTGAGTACTCGACTCTACGTCGAGGATGACGACCGATCGCAACCGGGACCGTCGCGCGGCAGTAGCGTCGCCGCTTCGCGGCGCGTCCCACCTCGGAAGCCGGCCAGAACCCGGGTGGCGCGATCCGCGCCACCCGCGAACCACTCTGTGCGCCCGTCATCGGGCGCACAGATGGCAGGCCGGCGCACCCAGTTTCTGCCACGCAGTCTCCTAGGCACGTTCATCCTCGGTAGCCTCGATCTGCGGGTCGGCTCGCGAGTTCCATCAATAGCTGGAGATGCTGATTTCCTTCTCGGTGATGAACTCGAGCAGCGCTGGCGTGCCGGACTCGGTCGCCTCGATGCCGCGGCGGATCGCCGGCACGATCTCCGACGGGTCGGTGACCCGCTCGCCGTAGCCGCCGAAGGCCTTGGCCATGTCCGCGTAGTTGCCGGAGATGTCGGTGCTCCGGTACTTCTCGGTCGCCACCTTCATGATCGGCAGTTCGATTGCCATCGAGAAGTTGTTCAGCAGGATCGAGAGGATCGGCAGGCGCTCCCGCACCGCGGTCTCGAAGTCCATGCCCGTGAAGCCGATCGCGGCGTCGCCCCAGACGTTGATGCAGAGCTTGTCCGGCTGGGCGAGCTTCGCGCCCATTGCCAGGCCGAGGCCGTAGCCGAGCTGCGTCGTCTTTCCCCAGCCGATGTAGGAAAGCGGCGTCGTGCTGCGCCAGAACGGCGAGAGCTGATCCCGCGGCGAACCGGCGTCGTGGGTGATGATCACGTTGTCGCGGTCGACGGTGTGCATCAGATCCCAGAGCACGCGGTACGGCGACAGGGGCGCCGAGTCGGAGGTCAGCTTCGGCATCCACTCGTCGAGCCAGCCGGACCGGATCCGTTCGATCTCGGCCGGAACGGACGCGGCCCGCGAGGCCGCGTGCGGCAGCGACTGCCCCTCGAGCTCCGCGATCAGGGCGGCCAGGGTGAGCTTCGCGTCGCCCGCCACGACGCAGTCCGAGGCGACGTTCTTGTTCAGGTCGACCGGGTCGAGCGTCGCATGGACGTACTTCGCCTGCGGGTACTTGCCGAAGAAGAGGCCGAAGGAGGTGGTCGTGAAGCTGCAGCCGATGCCGAAGATCACGTCGGCCGCACCCAGGAACTCGTGCACCGTCTTCGGCACCGCGCGGCCTCCCGACCCGAGCGACAGGGGATGGTCCTCGTTGAACGAGCTCTTGCCGCCGAGACTGGTGGTCACCGGCGCATTCAGGAGTTCCGCCAGGTGCCGCAGCTCATCCCAGGCCTCGGCGTAGTGGACACCCTGCCCGGCATAGATGACGGGCCGCTCCGCCGCCGCCAGCATCGCCGCCGCGTCGCGGATCAGCTCCGGATCGGGACCCACGCGCACAGTGCCGCTCGGGCGGGGACCCAGGTCGTCTGGAACGTCCTCGCCGAAGACATCGGCCGGCACCTCGATCAGCACCGGTCCCGGACTGCCGGAGCGCAGTTGGGTGAAGGCGCGCCGCATCACCTCGGGCAGCGCCTTGCCCATGGTCAGCGGCTCGCACCACTTGGTCACGTGCTGGAAGTTCATCACCGCGTTGAAGTTCGGCGCCACGTGCATGGCACGGCGGCTGTAGCCCATCGGCAACACGAGGATCGGCGCCGACTCGCCGTAGGCCTGGGCCACGCCGCCGAACGCGTTCTCGGTCCCGGGCCCGCTCTGCATCGTGAAGACGCCGAGCTGCCGGCCTGAACTCAGCCGGCTGACCGCGTCGGCCATGTGCAGGCCGATCCGCTCCTGGCGGACGATCACGGTGCGGATGTCCGCCACCGCCGCGGCCTCGATGATCGGGTTCACCGGGTAGGCGACGATGAACTCGACGCCCTCCCGCTTGAGGTACTCGGCGACGCCTTGGGCTACCTTCACGCTGGAACTCCTGAGACTCTGGGAGGGGGGAGAGGGGGGGCGGCTACGATACCCGGAACCGGCGCCGTCCCAGAAGCCGGGCGGCATCTCACCTGGGACGCGAGTAGAAGAGAGGATCTGCAAAATGACTCTTGGAACGATTCTGATGACGCTCGGCGCGGCCTTCGCGATCACCCCGAACCCGGCAACCCTGTCCGGACCCATCACGGGCGGGGAACGCGGAAGCCCGTTTGCCGCGGTGGACGTGGCGGACCGCGGCTATCTGACCGAGGAGTACTTCGTCGAGGGCGAGGCGACCGCATACGAGTCGATCGACGGCACTCATGGCACGGACGGCCATTGGAAGACCCGGGCATCCGCCGACAAGGCCGACTACAGGACCCGCATGCTGGTGGTTCGGCCGCAAGACCCGTCGGCATTCAACGGCACGGTCATTGTTTTCTGGCTGAACGTCACCGCCGGCTTCGACCTGGGTTCCGCGGGGGGCGAGGCCCTGCGCGGCTATGCCTGGGTGGGCGTATCCGCGCAGAAGGTCGGTATCGACGGTCTTGCGCAGAATCCTCAGGGATTGAAGGCGTGGGACCCGAAACGCTACGGCTCGCTCGTACACCCCGGCGACGCCTACTCCTACGACATCTTCACGCAGGTCGCCGGCGCCGTCGGTCCGGAACGCGATCGGCAAGGCCTGGACCCCATGGGCGGTCTGAAGGTCGAGCGCCTGATCGCGGCGGGCGCTTCCCAGTCCGCCGCGCGCTTGCGCACCTACATCAACGGCGTGCAGCCGCTGGCAGGGGTGTTCGACGGTTTTCTGCCGTTCATCGATTTCGGCGCCATCGTGCCGTTCGCATCCGCTCCCGGCGGCGCCCGTCGGGGACGACGTCTCGCGTCGATCCGGGCGGACCTGGATGTTCCGGTGATCGTCGTGAACTCGGAAACCGAGTTGACCAGCTACTACCCCATACGCGAGCCGGACTCGGCCCGGTTCCGGCTCTGGGAGGTGCCGGGGACTTCGCACGTATCCGCGGCGAGACCGGCGCAGCGCACCGTAGCCGGTTCCAACTGGCTGTCCTACTCCCCGGTATACGACGCCGCGATCAGACATCTGCACCGGTGGATCAAGGACGGTGTCGAACCACCGCGAATGGCTCGCGTAGAGATGAAGGCCGGAGACCCCCGTCCCGAAGTCGTCCGGGACGATCACGGCAACGCCGTCGGCGGCATTCGCCTGCCGGAGCTTGAAGCGCCGACCGCCTCGCACAGCGGGTTCGGCACGCAAAGGGAAGGGACGCGGTTCGGGTTCCTGTACGGCAGCGCGACCGACTTCGACAGCGAACAGCTCGCGGCCCTGTACCCGGACAGCAAGCACTATCTCGATGCCTGGAATGCAGCACTGGACAGCCTGGTCGAGCAGGGCATGATCCTGCCCGAGGACGCACCGGCGATGCGGCAGCGGACCGCGGCATGGGCGGCGCGCCTGGACTACAGGCCGTAGTAGCTCCGGTACCAGTCGACGAAGCGGGGAATGCCGACATCGATCGTGGTCGTCGGTTCGTAGCCCAGGAGTTCTCTGGCCGACGTGAGGTCGGCCGAGGTCCGGGCGACATCTCCCGGCTGCATGGGCAGGAACTCCTTCTCGCCCTCGCGCCCGCAGCTCGACTCGATCTGGCGGATGAACTCCATCAGCTCCTCGGTGCGGCCGGCGGCGAGATTGCAGACCAGGAGTTCGTGGTTCCGGTCGAGCGCCGATAGGACTCCGGCGGCAATGTCGTCGATGTAGGTGAAGTCCCGGTGCATCCGGCCGTGCCCGAAGACCCTGATTCGCTCACCCCGCAGGATCGCGCCGGCAAACAGGAACAGGGCCATGTCGGGACGACCCCAGGGGCCGTAGACGGTGAAGAAGCGCAGGCCGGTGGCCCGCAGGCCGTACAGATGGTTGTACACCGAGGCCATCAGCTCGTTCATCTTCTTCGTCGCGCCGTAGAGCGAGCACTGAGCGGAGGTGCTGTCCTTCTCGCTGAGCCGCTCCCGCGTGCTGTCGCCGTAGACGGAGCTGCTCGAGGCGTAGATCAGACCGCCGACCTCCCGGTCGCGGCACAGCTCGAGCACGTGCGTGAAGGCCTGCACGTTGTCGCGAACGAACGCGTTCGGATGCGCGATCGAGTGGCGCACTCCGGCCTGGGCCGCGAGGTGGCAGACCCGGGTCTCGCCGCCGGCAGCACCCCCGACGAGCTCGTCGAAGGCGGCCTGCAGGGCGGGCCTGTCCCCGATGTCGGCGCGGACCAGTCGGAAGTTGGGGCGCTCCTCGAGAATGGCGTTGCGGGCCTCCTTGAGCTCGGGGTCGTAGTACCGATTGAAGTTGTCGTACCCGATCACGTCGTCGCCGCGATCGAGCAGAGCTCTCGCGACGTGAAAGCCGATGAACCCGGCGCTGCCGGTGAGCAGGATCCTCATGGCTGCGGCGCCTCGAGCAGGGTCGCGCCGTGCCCGCGCGCGCCGCCGCCCCCGGATGCGGGCGAGACGCCCGCGTTCCCAGGACTCTGCCAGCGCTCCGCGAGCTGGGACACGGGGTCGATCAGAAGGTCCTCGACCGAAAGTGCGGCCAGCAAGCCGTCGTCGAACTCCGGCGCCTTCTTCAGCACCTGCTCGCGCAGGTCCGAGTAGCGCTCGCGGTAACAGGAGAGCAACCGGCGCACTTCAGGCGCCGGGGCGCGCTCCCGGAAGCGCACGTGGATCAGGTTCAGCGCCGTTACCTCGCCGCCGCTGAACTCGGGCACGCCGATGAACACCCGGCCATCGGTCCGGCCCCGCGCCGCCATCAACCGGCCCTCGACCGCGACCGCGTACTTCGTGCCCTGGAGCAGCGGCGCCCGCACCGTCCGCGACTGCAAATCGCGGCACAGGCCGCCGGCGCGCAGCACCCGGATGGTGGCGGCGTCGCCCGGCGCGGGGCCGTCGCCTCCACACCAGAGCTGGTAGCGGACGTAGCCGAGCACCTGGTCGACGAATGGATCGAGCGCGCTCATCGTCCGCCGGTCCTCGGACGAGATCGACTCATCCGGCGCGCCGGCCTCGAGCAGGGCGGTCGCCAGGGACATCCGCCCCAGGGTCTGGTCGTGGCGGGAGATGCCCACGGTCACCGTCTTCGCCTGATGCTTGATCGTGTCGATGTGCCGGGTCAGATCGTCGATGGCCGGCGTCAGGGAGCTCCGCAGAGCCTCGAGCAGCGCCGCCGTGTCGGTCTCCCCGCTGTCTGCGGACTCACCGGCGCTCAGGCGGTCGAGCGCGACGGCCAGCCGCACCGCCCTGGCGGTGTGCAGGTTGCCGTCGTAGCTTCCGTCGGCCAGGCCCTCACGAACGGCTTCGATCTCGGCGGCCGCCAGTTCACGCAACCGGGCGACCGGCCGGGAGGGCATCGCGGCGCCCGACACCGGGCCGAGCGCGGCGCGAATCGCGCGCAGCGGCTTGGCGAGATCGTCGATGGCGAGCGCCGCGTAGTAGCCGAACAGGTGACCGACGACCGTCGCCAGCACAAAGGACAGCTCGGGCGCGGCCTCGGGCACTTCGATCACCGCCGGCGCCGCCTGGAACCCGGCGCCCTCCGAGGCGATGACGATCGGCGTCGCGCGGTGCGCCCGGTAGACGTCGATCTCCTTCCTCGTATCGGCCGCGGTCGAACCTTGGACTCCCGTCGCGCACACCAGGATCAGCGGTTCGGACGACAGGTCGATGTGCTTCTTGTCCTCCGTCGCGTCGCAGGCGATCGCCTTGTAGCAGAGTTCCGCCAGCTTGATCCGGATCTCCTCCGCCGCGATGCGGTCGAGGCCGTTGCCGACCACCGACCAGTCCCGCAGCCTCGGCGCGTACTGCCGCGCCGCCGCCGCGATTCGATCCCGCAACCCGAGGGTGCGTTCCATCGCCTCCGGCAATGCCCGCAACTCCCGCAGCAGCCGGTCGGCGGCGGGCCGCTCGTCGGCGCCGCCCGCGACCAGGTCGGCGATCGCCACCGCCAGCAGCATGCCGGCCGCGATTTGGGAGTAGAAGGCCTTGGTCGAAGCGACGCTCATCTCCACGTCGCGGCCGTCTGAGGTGTAGAGCACGCCGTCCGCCCGATCCGCCAGATCGGAGTCGCGGCGGTTGACGATGGCGATGGCGCGGGCGCCGCGGCGCTGCGTCAGGTTGAGGGTGCGCAGCGTGTCCGTCGTCGTACCCGACTGGCTGACCGCCACAACCAGGGTGTCCGTCATGTCGGGCTGCAGGTGGAAGCCCGAGAGTTCCGTCGCCGGCATCGCCTCGACCCGAAGCCCGGTGAGACCGCGCTCGCGCAGCCGGCCAAGGGTCGCGGCGGCGATGCCCTGACCGGCGACGGCGGCCGTGCCCTGGCCGGTGATCACGATCCTGGCGATCGCGCCGCTTCCCAGATCGCGCGCCACGGCGTCCGGGATCGTCTGACGGCCCAACGTCACCCGGAGGCGTCCGGCGGCATCCTCGATCAACTTGCCGCGCAGCGTCTTCCGCACCGATCGCGGCGCCCCGCTGATCTCCTTGAGCAGGAAATGAGGGAACTCGCCCCGGTCGATGTCGCGGGTCGTGATCTCGGCCCGCTCCAACTCCTCCCCGTCGACTGGCAGCGGCGAGCCGTCCATGCCGTAGCGTTCGATACCCCCCAGATCGCCGGCGTGGCGCGCGTCGAGCACCGCGATCTGGCCTGTGGCGACGCCCGGCCGGTCGGGTCCGACCGCCGCCTCGCCGTCCAGACGCAGATACGTGGAGGTCTCCTCAACCAGGCCGTAAGGCTCGCTGGCGACCACGAAGGCGTGGTCCGCGAGTCCCACATAGAGCCCCTGGCCGCTGCCCTTGATCGCCAGGTAGAGGCGGTTCGGATCGTCGCCGCAGAGTGTGCCGACGGCGAGCGAGCCTTCGAACTCCGAAACCGTAAGGCGGAACGCATCGAGCGGATCGTCGCCGCAGGTCAGCCGGCGCGACATGAGCACCGGCATGACCTTCGCATCGGTCGTGATGAGCGGATCGACATCCAGCTTCTCCAGCACCGCCAAGTCGGCGTGATTGTCGATGTCGCCGTTGATCGCCGCCACGACCTGCGGCGGGTGCTCCGAGCCTGCTTCGCCGGCACTCGCCTCCGCCTCGTTCAAGGGATGTGCGTTCGCCTCGTTGACCCGGCCGACGCTGGCCCAACGCGTGTGGCCGAGGATGGCCGCTTCGACGTCCGGACGCTCGAGCGCGACCGCCAGGACCGGGTCGTCCGCCACCGCCGCGCGCAGGAAGCGCACGTTGTCGCCCAGCTCACCGATTTCCTCGGCGCACTTGTAGATCAGGCTCAGGCCTCCGCCGCGTCGGGCGATCGCGCGATGGCCGAACAGCGAACCCCCGCTCCGCCGGTCGAGCTCCCCGCGGATCGCCGGATCGCCCGCGTCGAGGCCGTGTCCCGAGAGCAGAAGGAACAGGCCGGCGGAGTCGCGACCGCGGATCTCCAGCCGGTCGAGGGACGAGAAGGCCTGGTGGACCCCGATCAGCACGTCGAGCCCCGCGTCGCTGACGCCGGCCGGCGCCAGAGCCCGGACCTCGGCCGCGGTCCGCAACCGGTCGCAGCGGATCGCCCACTCGGCGTCCGCCAGGGCGCCCGCCGCCCGGTGGATCACCTCCAGGCCCGCGTCGCCGAACGCCGCGGCGCCGGCGTCCAGGGTCGACTCCAGCCTCTTGAGTGCCTCGAAGCCTGGTTCCAGGGCGGCTTTGACCGCGGCGCACAGGGCCGGATCCCGCACCAGGGAGCGCACCGCGGGACGGGCGCGCAGCCGGCGGTTCCAGCTCGCGAGCGCCGAGGCGGCATCGGTCAGAGCCGACGCGAGCGCCTCCGCATCGGCGCCATCCAGACCACCGACCGCTGCCTCTACGCAGCGACCGGTCGCGGCGAGCCCCTCCAGCAGTTCCCGCGAACAGGTCGCCGGCCCGGGGTGGGGGCGCATCAGGATGCCGACGATCCCGCACATGGGTGGCCGAAGCTTAGCCCGGATCGTGGCGGCGCGGCGGTAAGCTCCCAGCGAAGGGATGCGACCGGAATGAACGACACATCGACCTATCTCGCCGCCGTCGTCCAGATGGGCGCCACCTCCGACGAGCAGGCGAACTGGGAGACGGCCCGGCACTGGATCGAGACCGCGGCAGACCGCGGCGCCAAGTTCGTGACCACACCGGAGAACACGAACTACCTCGGACCGCACAAGCAGAAGGTGCAGCTCGCTGAGCCGACCTCGGGCGCAACCTGCGGCCGCTTCGCGGCGCTGGCCCGGGACCGGGGCATCTACCTCCTCCTCGGCTCCTACAACGAACACTCGCCGGAGGAGGACGGCAGCCGCTGCTACAACACCAGCGTCCTGTTCGATCCCCAAGGGCAAATCGCGGCCACCTACCGCAAGATCCACCTCTTCGACGTGGATGTCTCCGACGCGGTGCGGTTCCTGGAGTCGAAGACGGCCGTACCCGGCGCGGACACGGTCACCGTCGACACGTCCCTCGGCCGCCTCGGCCTCACGATCTGCTACGACCTGCGGTTCCCCGAGCTCTACCTGCGGTTGGCCCGTGACGGCGCGGAGATCCTGACCGTGCCCTCCGCCTTCACCCTGATGACGGGGAAGGACCACTGGCGCCCGCTGCTGCGCGCCCGCGCGATCGAGACCCAGTGCTACGTGTTGGCCGCGGCGCAGACCGGCAAACACGACGACCGCGGACTTCGTCACAGCTACGGGCACTCGGTGATCATCGACCCCTGGGGTCACGTCCTGGCCGACGCCGGGGACGCGCCGGGGATCGCGATCGCCGAGATCGACCGGCGGCGTATTGCCGAGGTGCGGCGCTCGATGCCGGTCGCTTCCCACCGCCGCCTGCCGATCGGCTAGCTGCTAGAGGCGGCTGCCCATGGATATCTGGATTCTCGTCGCGATCATCGCGTTCACGTTCCTGGCCTTCAGCTTCGAGTGGCTGCCGATCGACGCGGTCGCTCTCTCCAGCCTCGGGCTGCTGCTGCTGTTCGGCCTGGTGACGCCCCAGGAAGCGATCCGGGGCTTCAGCAACGATGCCGTCATCACGGTGATGATGATGTTCATCCTCAGCTACGGACTGGCTCACACCGGCCTGATCGACCGCTTCGGCCAGAAGCTCTCGCAGATGTCCGGCGCCACGCACTGGACTGGTTCGATCGCCCTGATCCTGGTCTGCGGCGTGCTTTCGGCCTTCGTCAACAACACCGCCGCAATGGCGATCCTGATGCCGGTCGGCATTCAGATCGCCAAGCACTACGACGTGTCGCCGTCCCGGATCCTGTTGCCGCTTTCCTACCTCTCCATCATCGGCGGCACCTGTACCCTGATCGGCACCTCGACGAACCTGCTGGTCAGCTCGAGGTCGGAAGAGAGCGGCTACGGCTCTTTCAGCATGTTCGAGTTTCTAGGTCTCGGACTCATCCTGCTGGTCGTCGGCCTCATCTACATCGTCCTGGTGCCGATGCGCTTTCTGAAGCCCCGCGCCGCCACCTCCGACCTGACCGCCAAGTACCAACTGTCCTCCTTCCTGACCGAGGTCCAGGTACCGGACGGAAGCCAGCTCATCGGGAACAGCGTGCTTGACGCCCACATCAACGAGCGTTTCCGCCTGACGGTGCTGGAGATCCTGCGCGGCGGCGAGCGGATCGCGGTCGACCTGCGCGCCCGGCCGATGGAGGGCGGCGACCTCCTGATCGTCGAAGGGCGCATGGAGGACATCGTCAACTTCCGCGACCACTACGGCCTGCGCCTTCTGACCGACGTCAAGGTCGACGAGCGCGAACTTTCGGACCAGAACAACATCATGGCCGAGATCCAGCTCTCACCGGTCTCCCGGCTCACCGGCTCGACGATCCGGGATCTGGACTTCCGCCGCCGTTTCGGCTGCTTCGTGCTGGCGCTCAACCGCTACGGCGAACCGATCCGCGAGAAGCTCGCTCACATCGTCCTCCACAACTGGGACACCCTGCTGGTGTTCGGCCCCCGCACCCGAATCGAAGCCCTCTACGCGACGGAGGACTTCGTCCCGCTGCAGGAAGTCAAGCTGCGGCTCGTGATCCCCCGCAGGTGGTGGCTCAGCGTGGCGATCATCCCGCTCGTCGTCCTCCTCGCGGCCACCGGCGTGACATCGATCCTGAAGGCCTCGATTCTGGGCGCCGTGGCGCTCATCGTCTTTGGCGGCATCTCCGTCCAGCAGGCCTACGAAGCGATCAACTGGACCGTCATCTTCCTGCTCGTCGGCATCCTGCCGATGGGAATCGCGATGGAGAAGACGGGTCTCGCGACGATGATCGGCGAGACGATCGCGAACGCCGGCGCCGACTACGGGGCTTGGGCGGTGATCGCGCTGATCTACCTGGCAACCGCCCTGCTCTCGGAGATCGTGTCGAACAACTCGACCGCGGTGCTCATGGTGCCGATCGCCGGCACCGCCGCGACGTCCATGGGGCTCGACCCCAAGCCCTTCATGATCACCGTCGCGTTCGCAGCCTCCGCCAGTTTCCTGACCCCGATGGGATACCAGACGAACGCGATGGTCTTCGGTCCCGGCGGCTACCGCTTCATGGACTACGTGAAGTTCGGCGCCCCGCTCAAGATCACGTTCTTCGTGATTTCGGTGCTGCTGATCCCGGTGTTCTGGCCGCTGACGTAGCGGCACCGTGCTCTTCTCGCCGCGCGAAGTACTTCGCTCTACTCTTCCGCCTGCTTGCTCAGGCGGGCAAGAAACCGGCGCAGGTCAGGCGCCCATGGCGGTGTCGATCACGATCTGCGTCGGCTACAGGGCCTCCAGAGTCTCTTCGTAGCCTCGTTCGAAGATCGAGACGTTCTCGCACCAGAAGCTCGCGGCGTCGAGCCGATAGCGGTCAAACACGCCAAACTCCGACTCGTACACGAGCAAGCCGTCGCAGGCGGCCCTGAAGCGCAGCAGACCGGTCGTCCGGTCCAGATCCACAAGATCGACGTTGTCGTCCCCGAGAGCCTCGACGAGTGCAGCCAGAAGGCCCGCCACGTCCATCGGGTCGTCGCCGAGGTAGCCGAAGTCCCAGTCCGCATTCCGACGCGCATCGCCTCGCGCCCGTGATCCGTACAGGATGAGCAGGTCAAGCCCATCGGCCGCCCGAGATGCAGCGGCTGCTGCTTGAAGCTGGTCGTCCTGCGACTTGGGGCGCATGCCCGAATCGTACACGCGACCGGACTGCGGTTCCGGTTCGTCAAGACGGGTGGAGCGCCCGGCCCGCCTACCGCTGGCAGCGCGGGCAGTAGTAGCTGCCGCGGTTCGACAGGTTCACGCGGCGGATCAGGGCGCCGCAGCCCGCCCCGCACGGCTCGCCCTCGCGGCCGTAGACGTCGAGCGAGACCTGGAAGTAGCCGGAGTTGCCCGCGCCGTCGGCGAAGTCGTTGAGGGTCGTACCGCCCTGCTCGATCGCCTCGCCGAGCACGGCGCGCACCGCCGCGGCGAGGCGGTCGAATCGGCGCCGCGCGATCCGCGCCACGGAGCGCCGGGGGTGGATGCCGGCGCGGTACAGCGCCTCCGAAGCGTAGATGTTGCCGACGCCCACGACCAGGGAGGCGTCCATCAGGAAACTCTTGACCGGGGCGCGGCGGCCACGGGCCAGCTCCCAAAGAAGAGCCCCGTCGAACTCCGGCGTCAGGGGTTCGACGCCGAGGTGGCGAAAGTGCCGGTCGTCGTCGAGGGCCTCGGTTGCCGCAACGAAGGCGACGCCGAAACGCCGCGGATCGCAGAATCGCAGCCGGCGGCCCGAAGCGAGGTCGAAGCCGAGGTGTTCGTGCGCCACGAGCGGAGTCCCCCGGTCGACCAGCGTCAAACGGCCGCTCATCCCCAGGTGCACCACCAGGGTCAGTCCGCCGGAGGCGTCGATCCACAGGTACTTCGCCCGCCGGCGCAGGCGGCGGACCGTCCGCCCTTCGAGGCGGCGGAGCGCCGGCGCGCAGAGCGGTTCGCGCAGGGTCGGGAAGTGGACGCGCACCGCCTCGAAGCGGTCGCCCACGAGTGGCCGCTCCAGGCTCCGGCGCAGAACCTCGACCTCCGGCAGCTCCGGCATCGTCAGGACGAGCGGCGGCCGCGGGCGCCGCCGTCGCGACCGGTCCGGCTCATGCCCGCTACCGCCGCGACCAGCGCCTCCAGCGCGGTGTCGCCGTCGGCGCTGCCGCCCTTGAGCCGCACTTCCGTCTGCAGCACCTGCCAAGGCAGACCGGCGATTGCCCGGGAGGCGCGGGGATCGCGCCGCGCTGAAACCGCCTCGTAGATGCGGAAGAGGCGAAACGGGTGGATCCGCGTCAGCGGGTTGGCGCCGCCGGCCGGCAGTTCGGCGGTCAACTTCGGCAGGACCCGCGTCTTGAAGCGATTGAAGTTGCGCTCTGCCGGAAGGTCGAGGGACACCGCAATGCCATGGGCAACCGCCAACTGCTGGCAGAAGTTGGCCAGCAGGGCGAAGAAGGAGAGCCGGGCGGCGTTCCGCTCGGGGGAGCTGTCCAATCGGCGCCTGAACAGTGCGAGCGCCTGAGCGGGACGCTGTTCGGCGATCGCGTCGAGCAGTTGGAACACGTCCTGGTCGCCGCGGTCGGCCACCATCTCCTCCACCGCGCTCCGGTCGATCCGGCCCGCCTGATCGCGGACCCCGTCGGCGATCTTGCGGTACTCGGCGGCGAAGCGGGCGGCGGAGTCGGCGTCGACCTCGGACTCGCCCCAGTCCGCACTCTTGCGCAGGGTACGGCGCGCCAGTTCCTGCACCGCACCGCGATCGATGCCGACGCCGGTCTCATCCGCCAGCTCGGCGACGACGGAGTCGAGTCCCCCCACTCCGCCACGGCGGTCGAACTCGAGCGCACCGACTTCGAGGGTCGCCTTCCTCTCGGACAGCCGCTGAACGAGAGGGTGGGCGCGGTCGGCGCGCCGTTCGGCGAACACGAGGGCATGGCCCTCCGGCAGAACGCCATCGACGATGCGGCCAAGCTCGGCAAGATCGCTGTCCGACCACCCGATGAGATCCTCGGCTCTCGCGGCCTCGAGCAACAGGGCCAGATCCCCGGCGAGTTCGGCCTTCTGTTTCTTCGTTCGCCGCCGCCTGCTGCGCCTACGGTGCTTGATGCCTCCGTCCAGGGCCGAAGCGGGCAGCGACGAGACCACCTCATCGGGAGCGCCTGCGTCGGCGGAAATGCTGAACAGCCGCAGCGCCTGCAGGAGCCGGCCGGCCGCTTCCTTCCCCGCGGACGAGAGCGCGGCCCCGGCAGAGACCGGCAGCGCCGCCTCCGCGTCGTCGATCAGGTCGGCAGCGGCGGTCTTGTCGGCAAAGATGGCGCTATCGCTGACCAGGGTGACCTTGGCCGGATCGAAGAGGGAGAAGGTCAGCAGATCGGCCAGAATCGAACGCAGCTCGGCCGGCCGTTTGTGGACGGTCACCTCACAGCCGCTGCCTGCAGCCAGGGCGCCCGCAATCCGGGTTGCCGCCTTCATCGCCACCACCTGCTCGCCGATCACCAGGTACAGCGGCTGGCGGTCGCCGCCTTTGATGCGCGCGACCGCCGCGTCGATCTCGGGCGTCTTCACTCGTCTCTCGGAAGCCGACCCTTCTCCTCGAGTTCCTGGCAGTTGATGCAATAGGCGGCCCAGGGCACCGCTTCGAGGCGGGCGCGGCCGACTTCAGCGCGGCAGTGGACGCAGATCCCGAAGCTGCCGTCGTCGAGGCGGATCGTCGCCTCGTCGATCCGCTCGAGCAGAATGCCGTCGCCGTCGGAGAGCGAGAAGTTCAACTCCCGGCTGTAGGCGTGGTTCGCCCGGTCGACGAGATCCTCCGACCCCTCGCCCGACGACGCCTTCAGGCCGGCATGGAGGTCACGGTTGTAGCGACCGAACAGCTCCCGCCGCTTCTCCCCCAGCCGCTCCCGCACCAGGTCCATGTCGATGTCGGCGCCCTCTAGACGAGAGTCGTCCCCAGGGCCGTCGCCAGTGCGCTGCGGCCTGAGGAGCAGCGTCGGCGCTTTCCGCGGAGGCGCCTTCTTCTCGGCCGCCTTCTTCCTGGCCAGCCGCTGCTTGGCCGCAAGTCGCTTCGCGGCTTCCCGTTCGAAAGCCTCCCTGACGGCAGTTTCCACTGCGGCGGCTGCCTCCACCTCAGGCCTCTTCGCCTCGGCTTCCTCCGCCGCCTTGGCCTTGGCTACCCGCTTCTTCGCGGTGGTAGCAGCCCGCTCAGCCGCCATGGCCGCAGCCTTCGCCTCGGCCGCAGCCTTGGCAGCCTTCTCGAACGCCGCCGACCGGGACGCGGCCGTGCGCGCCGCTGCCCGCGCCGCTACCCCCTTTGCAGCGGCAGCCTTGGCAGCCGCCTGGGCTACCGCCTTGCGTTCCGCGGCCAGCTTCGCCGCCTTCGCGGCGGCGGTGGCTGTCGTCGCGGCAAGTCTCGCCGACTGCGCGGCTGACTTCTTCCTGGCGGTCGCCTCCTTCTGCCCCTTGGCCGCGAGCTTGGCGGCGCTGCCGGCCTTGCGTTCTGCTCGGACCGCCGCCGACCTGCTGGCAGCGGCATCCCGAGTCGCAGTCTTCGCCGCCTCCTTCTCCTCCCCCGCGACGGTCATGGCCGTTTCGGCGGCTTCACGCTCCGCGGCTTCGGTGCTCCGGGCTTCCTCGAGCGCTGCGCTGCTCTCCGCAGCCTCCAGAGCGGCCTTTTCCGCGGCCGCAGCCTTGGCAGCGGCCTCACAATCCGCTCGCTCCGCCGTCGCTTCCGCGGTACGCAGGCGCCCGGTCGCCGCCTTCGCCAGACGCGACAACTCGGCGGCCTTCTTGACCGCCTGGTCCTGTGCCGCCTTGCGCGTCGCAGCCTCCTGCTCAGCCTCCAGGGCCAGCACGGCCGTGTTCTTCCCGTCGTTCGCAGCCAGTTGCGCGGCCGAACTACGCGCGGCGGCGACCCCGACCGCCTTCTCCGCGGCCGTGTTGCCCGCTGCAGCCGCTCTCTCCGCCTTCCTCGCGGCAACGCGGCGTTCGGTCGCCGCCTTGGCCGCAGCCGCGGCAGCCGCCTTCTTGGTTTCGGCGGCCTTCTTCGCTCTGGCGGCGGCGACCGACGACGACTTCGCCTCCCTCGCGGCCTGTTGAGCCGTCGCCTTCTTCTCGGCAGCAGACTTCGCCGCAAGCTCGGCCGCAGCCACCTTGCGCGCCGCCTCGGCCGCAGCCTTCTTGGCAGCAGCCTGTTCGGTGTCAACCAGGCGAGCCTTGCCGACAGCCTCGTCTTTCTTGTCGGATCCGCCGCTCCGGGCGATCTCGTCCGCGCTTGCCACTTCTTTTTCCCTCACGCGGCTCATTGAAACGGTCGCCGATGATAGTTGATTCCCTCAAGGATGGTGAACGAGCGATAAATCTGCTCGAAAACGGTCAGCCGGGCAAGTTCGTGAGGAAGGGTCAGAGGCCCCAGAGACAGCCGAAGACGCGACGACTCCATCAGCTCACGGTCGAGCCCCAGATCGGACCCGACGATCCACGCGACCGGCCGGCGCCACTCGGAACGCAACCGCCCGACCTCCGCCGCGAGGGCGCTTGAACTCAGGTTCCGGCCCAACCGGTCGAGGCACACCGTCCAGGCCTCCGCGGGCAGCACGGCGCGGATGGCGTCCCCTTCGAGCCGAAGGCGAGTCCGGTCGTCCCCGCGCGCCGGACGCACCACCTGCTCCCGCACCGGCACGAACCGCTGGATCCGTCGGCGGTAGTCGCCGATGAGGGACTCCCAGGGCTCACGGCGACGACCAACCCAGACCACGACGATCTCGAATGCCACGGCCCGATTATGCACACTGCCTGCACTGTTATTGTCCGCGTCATGGCACGGTCCGCCGATCAGGAACTGAAGCGCCTTCGCAGGCGCCGGGTGACCCGCGGCCTGCTCCTGGGGGGAGTGGCGCTCGGGGCGCCGGCCGTCATCAACGCGGTGGTCGCGCGCCGGGCCGCGCGGTTGCCCCGACCCCGGTGGGGCGCCACCCGGCACATCGAGATCGACGGTCAGCGACTCGCCTTCGTCCACATGTCCCGGGCCGGCCAGGGCGCCGCGCCGCCGATGGTTCTGCTTCACACCTTCGGGCCCGGACACACAGGACTGCTCTGGCGGGAAGCGGCGGAGCGCCTCGCAGGCGGCCACGACTGCTTCGTCCCCGACTGGCTCGGCTGGGGCGACTCGGAACGCAAAGCGCAGCGCTACACCGCCGAGCTCTACATCGAACAGCTCGGCCGTTTCCTGGAAGAGGTCATCGGCAAACCGGCGATACTCGTCGCCCCCCACCGCGCCGCAGCATACGCCGTCCAGGTGGCCCTGGATACGCCCCAACTGGTCGCCGCCCTGGCGCTCATCGCACCTCAGGGCCTGGGCGCCGACGTCATCCAGGATCGCGGGGACCCCGTCCTCCATACGCTCCTGCGAGCGCCCCTGCTCGGCACCTCGGCGCTCAACCTGGTGACCGGCCAGCGGGCTCTGGAGACTCACCTGCGCCGCGAGACCATGTTCGGCGCCGAGGGACTCGGCGAAACGGTGGTCGAAGCGATGTACCGCGCCAGCCACCTGCCCGGCGCCAGCCACGCCCTGATCGATAGCCTCTGCGGCCGGCTCGGCCACCAACTCGAAGCCGGTTTCGGCAACGAGCTCCAGCAGCCGTTGTGGCTGGCGTGGGGCCGTCAGGCCACCCATCCGCCGCTCGAGACTGCCGATCTCTGGCTCCAGGAACTGCCGAAGGCCGACCTGGAGGTCTTCGACGGCTGCCGCAATCTGCCCCACGTCGAACGGCCGGCCAAGTTCGCAGCGGCGCTTACGGCGTTCATCGAGCGCCAGCGTTTCGCCGCCTGATCGGGGCAGCCACCCCGATGACCCCTTAGAGCGCCCGCACGCCGTGTCCAGGGATCCCGCGTTTCCGTCCGTCCCGGGCGGCTATCCCTTTCCGGAACTCGAGCGCGAGACGCTTGAGTTCTGGCGGCGCGAAAAGGTGTTCGAGGCGTCTCTGGCGGCCGGCGACGACGACGAGCGTGAGTTCTCGTTCTACGAGGGTCCGCCGACCGCCAACAACGTGCCGCACGTCGGCCATGTCGTCACCCGCGTCGTCAAGGACCTCTACCCCCGGTTCCGCACGATGACCGGGCGGCGCGTACCCCGCAAGGGCGGTTGGGACACGCACGGCCTGCCGGTGGAGATCGAGGTCGAGAAGCAACTCGGCTTCTCCGGCAAGCAGCAGATCGAGGACTACGGCATCGAGAAGTTCAACCGCGCCTGCCTCGAGAGCGTCAGCGCCTACGAACGGCAGTGGCGGCGGATGACCGACCGGGTCGGCTACTGGCTCGACATGGACGGCGCCTACCTGACCTACAAGAACACCTACATCGAGTCGGTGTGGTGGGCGCTGGCCGAACTGTGGCGCAAGGACCTGCTCTACGAGGGCCGCAAGATCCAGCCCTACTGCGCCCGCTGCGGCACCACCCTGTCGAGCCACGAGGTGGCCCAGAACTACCGCGACACCGAGGATCCGTCGATCTGGGTGCGCTTCCCGCTGCGGCCGGGGCAGACGCTGTCCACGATCGGCGACGAGGCGGACGGCAGCGCGGCGTTCAGCACCGACCGGCAGATCGACATCGTCGCCTGGACGACGACGCCCTGGACGCTGCTCTCCCACGCCGGCATCGCGGTGCATCCCGAGCTGACCTACCGCGCGGTGGCCGACCCCGTCGACCCGGCGCGGCTGCTGCTGATCGCGGAGGGCCTCGAGCGACCGGTCCCGGCGCTCGTTCCCGGCGACGGCAAGCCGGCCCGCATCGACCTGCGCGAAGCCGCGACGGTGGCCCGCTTCTCCGGCCGGGCCCTGGAGGGCCTGCTTTACGACCGCCCGTTCGCGGTCGAACCGAGCCGCCCGTACCAGCCCGCCGAGGTGTCGGACGCCGCCGGTTTCCGCATCCTGCTCGCCGACTACGTAACCCAGGCCGAGGGCACCGGCGCGGTCCACACGGCGCCCCTGTTCGGCGAGGACGACGAGCGCAGCGGCCGCGAGTACGGTCTGCCGGAGCTGCAGGCGGTCGACGCGGAGGGCCGGGTCGCGCTCGACGCCGACGCTGGTTCCCATGATCCCTCCGTCCGGTCCCTGGTCGACGAGATCAACGGCGACTGGTTCAAGGACGCCGACCCGAAGATCGTCCGCTCGCTACGGCAGCGGGGCCGCCTCCTTCACGGCGAACGGCACAGTCACAGCTACCCATTCTGCTGGCGCTGCGATCAGCCGCTGCTCTACTACGCCACCACGAGCTGGTTCATTCGCACCACGGCGGCCCGCGACCAGTTGATCGAGAAGAACCGGCAGATCCACTGGCGCCCCAAGCATGTGGGCGAGGGACGTTTCGGGGACTGGCTCGAGAACGTCGTCGACTGGGCCCTGTCCCGCAGCCGCTACTGGGGTACCCCGCTGCCGGTCTGGAAGTGCGGCGACTGCGGCGAGACCGAGGTCGTCGGTTCCTTCGAGGAGCTGTTTCGCCGCGCCGGAAGGCCCCTGCCGGACGATCCGTACGACCGCTCGCACTTCGATCCCCACCGCCCCTTCATCGACGACGACTTCCACTGGTCGTGCGGCGCCGCCGGCTGTTCCGGCGCCATGCGACGCGTCGAGTACGTGATCGACGCCTGGTTCGACTCCGGCGCCATGCCGTTCGCGCAGTACCACTACCCGTTCGAGAACCGGGAGACCTTCCGCTCCCGCTTCCCGGCCGACTTCATCTCCGAAGCGGTCGACCAGACCCGGGGCTGGTTCTACACCCTGCACGTCCTCGGCTGCCTGCTGTTCGACAGCCCTGCGTACCGCAACTGCATCGTCCTGGGCCACGTCAACGACGAGAACGGCCGCAAGATGTCGAAGCGCCTCGGCAACGTCGTCGAGCCGATGGAAGTGCTGGCCGAGACCGGCGCCGACGCCTTGCGCTGGTACTTCTGCGTCAACAACCCGGAGCAGCCGTCCCGTTTCTCGGCCCGCCTGGTGCGGGAGGCGGCCCAGACCTTCCTGCTGCCCCTGTGGAACGCACTGTCGTTCTTCACCATCTACGCCAATCTCGATGGCTGGAGGCCGGGGCGACCCGAGATCCCCTTTGCCGAACGGGTTCAGCTCGATCGCTGGATCCTGCTCCGTCTCTACCGGCTCGTCCGCACCACGACCGAACACCTGCGCGGCTACAGCACGGCGCCCGCCGCCCGCGGCATCGAGACGTTTCTGGACGAGCTGACGAACTGGTACATCCGTCGCAGCCGCGATCGGTTCTGGGCGCCCAACGAGGCGCCGGGCGCCGGCGGGCAGGCCATCGAGAAGGCCTCCGAGAAGGAGAGCGCCTACCAGACTCTGTACGAAGTCCTGACCACGCTGCGCCTCCTGATCGCCCCCTTCGCGCCCTTCGTGGCCGAGGAACTCCACCGCCGGCTGCTTTCGAGCCAGGGCAAGGGCGCGGTCAGTTGCCACCTCGAGTCGTGGCCCGAGGCGCCCGCGGACCGGGTCGACGACCGGCTCGAAGCGGCGATGGCCACGGTGCTCCAGGTAGCGCGCAACGGCCGCTCCGCGCGCAACGCGAACAGCATCAGGATCCGCCAGCCGCTCCGCTCCGTCACCCTGGTCAGCGCCGATCCGGAACTCGAATCCCTGGTCGAGCCCTACGTCGACCTCGTTTCGGACGAACTGAACGTGCACGAGGTCCGCTGGGCCGCCGACAGCTCCGAGTACGTCTCCTTCGACGTGGTGCCGCACTACCCGAAGTGCGGCCCCCGGTTCGGTCGCGCCATGCCGGCCGTGCGCGCCGCCCTCGCCGCCCGCAGCGGCGCCGACCTGAAGCGGGAACTCGACAGGCACGGGCGCATCGCGATCGACCTCGACGGCGACGCCGCGTACCTCGAACCCCACGAGGTCGAAGTGCGGCTCCAAGAGCGGCCCGGGATCGCCGTGCACGGCGACAGCGAGTTGCTGGTCGCCCTCGATGTCGACCTCGACGACGACCTGATCGCCGAGGGCCTCGCGCGCGAGGTCGTCCACCGGGTCCAGAACCGGCGCCGCGCCGCCGACCTCGACTACGCCGACCGCATCGCCGTCCGCTACCGGACGAACGAGGAGATCGAACGCGCCATCGACGCACACCGCGACTGGATCTGCGGCGAGACCCTGGCCGTCACGTTCCAGGCCGTGAACGGCGACGGGCCGAACGGCCTGGAGGACGCTCCCATCGAGGGTCAGGCCTTCGCCCTCGCCATCGAAGTACAGCCTCACTGAGCAAAGGTCGAGGGAACCCCATGGCAGGAATCTTCAAGGCCTACGACGTCCGCGGCCTCTATCCGGGACAGTTGAACGAGGAGCTGGCGCGCCGGATCGGCATGGCGTTCAGTCACCTCGTCGAGCTCGAAGGCGACCAGGGCGCTGAGCGGCCGCGCACGGTCGTCGTCAGCCGCGACATGCGCTCGCACAGCGTGCCGCTGTCCGCGGCGCTCTGCGACGGGCTGACCTCTGCCGGCCTCGATGTCCTCGACATCGGCCTCGCCACCACGCCGATGAACTACTTCGCCACCGGCCGGCTCGGCGCCGCCGGCGGCATCCAGGTCACGGCCAGCCACAACGCGGCCGAGTACAACGGGCTCAAGTTCAGCCTCGCCGGCGCCGTGCCGGTGTCGGGAGACCACGGCATCCCGATCATCGAGGAGCACGCCCTCGGCACGGAACCCGAGCCGGCCGCGTCGCCCGGACGGGTCGAGGCAACGAGCATCGAAGCCGCGTACGCCGAGCACGTGCTCTCCTTCCTCGACCGGTCGTTCGAGGCAACGGGCGGACCGAAGCTGCGGCTCGCGGCCGACGCCGCGAACGGGATGGGCACGATCTACCGGCCCCTGCTCGAGGCCCTCGGCGTCGAGCTGCTGCCGCTCTACTTCGAGCTCGACGGGACCTTCCCGAACCACGAAGCGAACCCGCTGCTGCTGGAGAACCTGCGCGACCTGAGCCGCCTCGTCACCGGCAGCCAAGCGGATCTCGGCGTCAGTTTCGACGGCGACGGCGACCGCGCCGCCTTCGTCGACGAGCTCGGCGAGCCGATCGGGTCCGACCTGATCACCGGCCTGATCGCCGGCCAGATGCTGGAACGGGCGCCCGGCGGCACCGTGATCCACGACATCCGCTCCTCCCGCGCGGTACCCGAATACATCCGCGAGCACGGCGGCACACCGCTGCCGGAACGCGTCGGCCACTCCTTCGTCAAGGCCACGATGCGCCGAACCGGCGCCCTGTTCGGCGGCGAACTCGCAGGCCACTACTACTTCCGCCAGAACTACTGCGCCGACAGCTCGATCCTGGCCGTGGTCGCGGTCCTCAACCTCATCCGCCGCTCCGGCAAGTCGCTCTCCGAGATCACCGCGCCCCTTCGCCGCTACGCGAAGAGCAGCGAGATCAACTTCGAGGTCGAGGACAAGGACGCCGCCATGGCAGCCCTCGTCGCACGCTACGCCAAAGCCCAGGGCGGCACGCTCGACCGCCTCGACGGCATCCGCATCGACTTCGACGACTGGTGGTTCAACGTCCGCCCCTCGAACACCGAGCCGCTGCTGCGCCTCGTCCTCGAAGCGTCGACGCCGGAACAACTCGCCGCGCGGCAGGCCGAGCTCACGGCGCAGTTGGGCGAACCGATCTAAACGATCGGCGCTCCTAGCGCGGCAGAACTACCGGAGGCCGGCGCCTCGCGCCGGATGCGGGCAGGATGCCCGCGTTCCCAGGCCAGATCGTTCTGCCGCGCAGTCTCCTAGCCCACCTTCTCCATCCGCCCTCTATTTGAGTAGGGGTAGAGGGTGAAGTCGAAGAAACGGGCCCACCTCACCTCGGACCGCGGGATGGCTACGCCGAGATCCTGCCACTCTCTCGGCGGCGTACGCTTCAAGAGTCGGGCGTAGACCGTGGTGGGCACCAGTTTCTGTGTCGCCTGCTGTCGGTAGCCGCTGATCAAGGGCACCACACGGAGTGCCTCCTGCCGAACACCTGGTCGGCTCATCACGAGGCCGATGTAGCTCTTGCCGTCACGCAGGGAAACCTCGACCGTTCGCCCGGTTGTCATGGCCTCGTCGAGCACTAGCGCCACGAAGTCGCCAACCCTCCGAGCTGCCGCGCGGTTAGCCCGCCTACGCCCATACGCCACGTTCACAGGCCATGGCAGGGCACCGCCCAACAGCAAGCTCCACACGGTTGCAGGCTCTAGCTTGGCACCGTCCTCGGCGATCCCGTAGACAGCCTCAAGCCAAGCAGGGACCCCCTGAACATGCTCCGCAACACCTGAACCGGCCACATGCAGCAGCAGTCCCACGATGGCCGAGCGAAAGGCAACATGGTATCCAGATTCCCACAGGAGGCCGAATCTCGTGAGGTTACAGAGGCGAAGAAACAGGTAGCCGGCAAGGGCCGGGACCAACAGGTCGAGCACCGCCACTTAGGCGCTCAGCCACCAGAAGCTCTTAGTGGCTCTTCCTCCACGCTCAGTTCTGACTCCGGGCCGTCCAACTCCGGGAAGCGCTTGGTCGCCTCCTCGATGCTGTCCCGCACGCCTTGGAGGTTCGCGAATTGCTCCGCGTCAACGACGTAGCTGGCACCTCCGCTCGTGACCTTGATCATCCGCGTAGACCCAAACGTCTTGCCACGGGGTCGGTTCTTCGCCTCTCGATATCGCACTCTAGTCTCCATAGGGCGTTCCTTCCGGTTCTGTTGTGAGGCTGACGGGAGTATAGACCCAAGGCGTCAACACCTTGACGAGATAGCTAACACATCAACGATACGCTGCTCTTCCGGTCGCCTAGCGCCGCCCCATGGAACACGGCGAACCGAGACCCAGCCAACCGACGCGAGCGCCCGCCCCCCACCCACCGACCAACGGTGAGCGGCTGCAGGGATCCCTCCTTGGCCCTCTCCAGGAGGCACATCCAACGCCGGCACCCGAGAAAGGCGCCGAGAAGTCCAACTAGTCCCGGCCACCGAGAAGACCGGCTCGCATCAGGAAGTAGGCGAGGGTGAGGAGCGAGGAGACGGCTGCCGCGACGTAGGTCAGCGCGGCGGCATTGAGAACCCGGTCCATCCCGACCCGTTCGGTCTGCAGGATCAGGCCCTGTTCGACGGCGAGGCGCTTGGCGCGGGCGGTGGCGTCGAACTCGACCGGCAGGGTGACGAGCTGGAACAGGACGACCGCCGAGAACATGACCACACCCACCATGAACATGCCCATGTTGCCCAGAATCAGGCCGAAGAACATGACCAAGTAGCCCAGGTTGCTGCCGATTCCAGCCATCGGAACGAGGGTTGAGCGCAGCCACAGAGGCGCGTAGTTCTTCGCGTGCTGGATGGCGTGCCCGGCCTCGTGGCAGGCGATGCCGATCGCGGCCACGGAGTTCGAACCGTAGACCTGCTCGGACAGGGCGAGCTTCTTGGTCACCGGGTTGTAGTGGTCGGACAGCCGGCCACGGGTGGCGACGACCTGCACGTCGTTGATGCCGGCGTAGGCAAGCAGTCGCTGCGCTGCCTGGGCGCCGGTCATGCCGGTCACCGAGCGCACCTTGGAGTACTTCTTGAACGCCGACTTGACGCGGAAGCTGGCCCACAGCGACAGCAGCAGGCCGGGGGCCAGGAACACGAAGTACATGGGATCGAAGATCATCGAACGAACTCCTTGGTGAGCGCCCGCTTTGAGTTACGGCGCGTCACCGGCGGTGTTTCAAGGGGCGCGCGACACGACGAGGCGCCGCTTCCGGCTGTGCGCGGGCAATCCGCGCCGCCGCGAAGTATATTCCGCGCTTCCCACCGCTCGGACCGCCAGACGATGCCTCGAATCACGCCTCTCGAACTCCAGGGCCCCGCCGGGGCGTTGGAAGCCGAACTACTGGAACCGGACGCGGCGCCGACCTTCGTCGCCACCGTCGCGCATCCCCATCCGCTCTACGGCGGCGACATGGACAACCACGTCGTGGACGCCGCCGCCAAAGCCGCGGTCGAGCTGGGCGGCGCGGCGCTCCGCTTCAACTTCCGCGGCGCCGGCCACAGCCAAGGGCGTCACGACGCGGGCCGCGGCGAGACCTGTGACCTCGCCGCCTGCGAACAGGAACTCAGCCGCCGCTTCCCGCGGTTGCCGCGTCTCGGTATCGGCTACTCCTTCGGCGCCGTCGTCACGATGGCGCGGCGCCCGCAGGCAAACGCCGCCCTGGACCCACCAGCCGGCATGCTGCTCATCGCGCCGCCGTTCACCCACTACGACTTCGAAGCCGCCTCCAATGCCTCCGTGCCCATTGCCGTGGTCTACGGCCAGCTCGACGGGTTCACTCCGCCGGCAATGATCCGCCGCCTCCCGAAACGCTGGCCCTCGCTGAACGGCGCCTTCGAGGTTTCAGGCGTCGGCCACGACCTGTCGTCGCCGGACCTGGGCTCGACGATCCGGCAGGCGCTGCGGGGCCTGATTCCCTAGCTCGCGCGGGCCTGGTCGGCGGACTCGATCTCATCCGCCTCGTCACTGTCCAGGCCGTCTTCGCTCGACGAGCCGTAGCAGCGGCGGCAGCGGGCCTCGTACGACTCCATGTCGCCCACCAGGACCTGTTGCTCACCCGCGGCGATGCGCAGCGAGTACTGCGCGGCGGCGCCGCAGCGCATGCACACGGCGTGCATCTTGTCGACGTACTCCGCGATCGCCATGAGCTCCGGGATCGGCCCGAAGGGACGGCGCCGGAAGTCCAGGTCCAGCCCGGCCACGATCACTCGCACGCCGAGGTCGGCGAGTTCCGTCACCAGCTCGGCCAGACCCCCGTCGAAGAACTGGGCCTCGTCGATACCCACGACCTCCACGCCGAGACTCAGCTTCTCTCGCATCTCGTCGCTCGACGTCACCGTCACCGCGGACAGGCTCCGGTTGTCCCGGGTCCGCACGACACCGGCCTCGTCGCCCCGAGTATCGGTCGCGATCCGGAACACCTGGACGCGCTGGCGGGCGATCAGGGCGCGCCGGAGCCGGCGCACCAGCTCCTCGCTCTTGCCCGAGAACATGCCGCCCGTGATCACCTCGATGCAGCCGCCGTCGCCGCGGCCCTGTTCCCGGATCATGCCCGGCCCTCCCCGGGGCGCCCAACGTGGTTGTGACTGCCTCCGTGGGGCCGTGTCGAACCCTCCCAAGTCCTTGCCAACACGGTTCGATGATACCCTCGGGCACCAGAGCCGCGGCCCCGTACCTGTACGGCCGGCCTTGGCCCGAGCGGCCTTGATCACGGGTCCGCGGAGGCCCCAGACGATGCCAGAAATCGATTTCCCGAGTCCAACCTCGCCGCCGCCCGCGCCGCAACAGGCGTCGGAGACGCTGCACCTGACCGCCAAGGCGGTGCGCATGATCAAGCTCACGCGCGACGACGAGGGCCTGTCGCCCGACCATGCCCTGCGGGTCGCGGTCCGCGGCGGCGGCTGCAGCGGCTTCGAGTACGCGCTCGACTTCGAGACGAACGAGCGTGACGCGGACGAGGTGTTCGAGTACGACGGCCTGAACGTTTTCGTCGACCCGATCAGCGCCCGCTACCTCAAGGGCACCACGATCGACTACCAGTTGGGCGTCGCGGGAACCGGGTTCAAGTTCTCGAACCCGAAGGCCGTCGGCACCTGCGGCTGCGGCTCGTCGTTCGCGGTCTAGGGCGCGGCGCCGCCTTGGGAACCCGGGTGGCGCGATCCGCGCCACCCGCGAACCACTCCGTGCGCCCGTCATCGGGCGCGCGGATGGCACGCGGGCATCCTGCCCGCATCCGGCGCCAAGCGCCGGCTCGCTCGACCGGCAGCCGCCCTATCCCAACGGCTCCTCTTCGCGCCAGGCAGACTGGCCATCGCGGTAGTGCTCGCGCTTCCAGATCGGTACTTCAGCCTTGATGCGCTCCAGCGCAAGGCGGTTCGTGTCGTAGGCCTGACGGCGGTGAGCGGAAGCGGTGGCGATCACCACGCTGGCATCCCCGACATCGAGCGTGCCCAGACCGTGAAGTATCTCGACCCGGGTTCCCGGCTCAGCGGCTTCGAGTTCGCTTACGATCCGCTCCAGGCGGCGTTCGGCCATCGCCGGATAGGCGGAGTAGGTGATCCGTTCGACCGGACGGCCGCCGAAGGAGTTGCGGACGTTGCCGACGAAGACGACGACCGCGCCCTTGCCGGTGTCCTCGACACCAGCGCGCACCGCCGCCACTGTGTCCGCGTCGACAGCGCCGTCCCGCAGCCGGCCGGACGTGGCGCCGCACGATCCGCCCGAGACGGGCGGCAGGAGGGCGACCTCGGCCCCGTCGTGAAGCGGCGCCGCGCGGTCCGCGGCCACCTCACCGTCGACCGCCACCGCCAGCCGCGGCCACAGAGCCGCCAGGTCCGGGTAAGCCGCCGTCAGGCCCCCGATCAGGTCGGCGATCGTGCTGCCGTCCAGGAGTTCGTGCTCCGTCTCGGCGCTGCCGACGGCGTCCAAGGCGGTGGCGAAGCTCAGCACCCGTACGATCAAGACGAAGAAGGCTAGCAGTCACCGCCGCTGCGGATAGTCTCGCCGCTCATTCTCGAACCCCGGAAGGCAATGCGGCTCCTGCTCTTCGACATCGACGGCACCCTGGTTCGTTGCGGCCCCCAGATCGGGCCCATCTTCATGGGTGCCCTCAAGCGCACCTTCGGCCAGACAGGCAACGTCAGCGCCTACGACTTCGGCGGCAGGACGGACACCGAGGCGGTGATCGACCTGATGACCGGCGCCGGCATCCCACGCGTCGAGGTCGAAACCCGCCTGGACGAGGTCCGTTCGCACTACACCGATCTGCTCGAGCGGCTCGACCCGGCACAGATGAGGCTGCTGCCCGGCGTCGTCGAACTGCTCGAGGAGCTGGCCGACGCCGAGGACACCTGCGTGGGCCTGCTCACCGGCAACTGGGAGGTCGGCGCCCGGGCCAAGCTCGCGCCCTTCGGCCTCAACCGCTTCTTCGACTTCGGCGCCTTCGGCGAGGACGGCGTCCGCCGCAACGAGTTGGTGCCCGTGGCCGTCTGCCGGGCCGCGGAACGCACCGGGGTGGCAGTCGGCCCCGCCGACACGGTGATCATCGGCGACACCGTGCGCGACGTGGCGTGCGGCGAGGCGCACGGCGTACCCGTGCTGGGCGTAGCGACCGGCTTCACCCCCGACCACCGGCTGCACGAGGCCGGCGCCGACTGGGTCGCGCCCGACCTCCGCCACGCGACCGCCCGGCGCGTACTGCTGGACGGCCGCCACGCCGGCCCCGAACTGCCATGAGCCTCGAACGCGACTACGAGCTGCTCACCACCGAGGCCGCCCTGTGCGAGCCGCCGCGCGCCTCCCGGCTGGAACTCATGGGCCCCGACCGCGAACGGTTCTTCGGCGGCATGGTCACGGCGCCGGTCGAAAGCCTCGAACCCGGCCACGGCGCCTTCGGCTTCATCACCGACGTCCGCGGGCGCGTACTCGCCAGCGCCACCGTGCTGTCGCTCGAGGATCGCCTCTGGCTCGAAATTCCACGAGGCCGCGGCAGGACGATCATCGACCACCTGGAGAAGTACATCGTCACCGACCAGGTCGAGATCCTCCCGCTCGGCGACATGGCGTCCGTGCGGGTCGCCGGCCCGAAAAGCGCCGAGGTCCTGGCGGGGCTCGGCGCCACCGCCGCCAACGACCTCACCGAACCCTGGCGCCACGCCCAGGTCGAAGTGCTCGACTACCAGGCCCGCCTGGTCCGCGAAGGCCACAGCGCCGTGCCCGCCTTTTCGCTCTGGCAGTCCTCCGCGATCGCGCCGCTGATGGCCGAAGATCTCGCCGACGCCGGTATCCCCCGAATCGGCGCCGAGGCGACCGAAGCCCTCCGCATCGAGCACGGCCACCCCCTCTGGGGCGTCGACTACGACGACTCGAACCTGCCCCAGGAAACCGGCATCGACGACGCCGTCGACTACGAGAAGGGCTGCTACCTCGGCCAGGAGATCGTCGCCCGCATCCACTACCGCGGCCAGCCGGCCCGGCGCATGTGCCGGCTCGTCTTCGAGGCGGGGCACTTGCCCGCGGCCGGCGCCCAGATCGAGTTTGCGGGCCGCGCCGCGGGTGCGGTCACTAGCGTCTGCCGGTCGCCCCGCTACGAGGCCGCCATCGGCCTCGCCCTCTTGCCGCGGCGCGCCGTGGAGGCTCTGCCCCAGGCGAGGGTGCAAATCGACGGACGAGAAGCTCGGTTCGAAACGCTCGGCACTTGACACGACCACGCCTTAGTCCTACGGTTAGCTAACTAACCGTCCGGAGGGGGGATGGGAGTGTCGATAGTGAACGTCCACGAAGCGAAGACGCAATTGTCGCGCCTGCTCGCGCAAGTCGAACGCGGTGAGGAGGTCGTCATTGCCCGCAACGGCGAACCGGTGGCCCGGCTCGTCAGTTGCAGGCCCCAAGCCAAGCGGGAGTTCGGCGCCCTCGCCGGCCGAGTCCACCTTGACGACTCCTTTTTCGATCCACTGCCCGAATCAGAACTGGCCGCCTGGGAGAAGTGAGTTCTGCAACTCCTCCTCGACACGCACGCCCTGATCTGGTGGCTCGAAGGGAGCAAGCGCCTGTCGCGATCCGCCCGCCGGGCGATCGAGGATGAAGCGAACGACGTGCTGGTCAGCGCGGCGTCGGCCTGGGAGATCACGACCAAGCACCGCCTGGGCAAGCTCCCGGAAGCCGACCAAGTCGCGCTGGATGTCTCCGGGACCATCGCCAGCCAGCGCTTCGATGAGCTGCCGATCAGCGTAGACGAGGCCGGGCGCGCGGGTGCGCTACCAGGTCCCCTCCGCGACCCGTTCGACCGCATGCTGATCGCTCAGGCGCTCGGTCAGGACCTCGTTCTCGTCTCGATCGAGACTCGCTTTGACTCCTACGGTGTTCGCCGTCTCTGGTGATCTTCAGATCACTTTCTCGAAAGGACAACTCATGAAGCTCATCGTTCGACTCGCATACAGCGTGGCTGCCCTTCGTGAAGCCGCCGGCTAGACGGTCTTCTCGAACGTCAGAACCACTTCCCGACGCATGCGGCCGTTGATCGCCGCAGGCCTCAACTGTGTCGATGGCGGCGGAAGGTACCGGCGGTTCGGCGGCAGTTCCCTTGAGCGCCGGCCCGTGCGGCAGAGTCCTGCCTTGCGCGCTATCTCCTCAACGATCCGTGAACTGGGGATGAACGTGCCGCGCAACGTGTTCTCGCCAACCACGAACACCGCCCTTCCGCCAACGGCAAGAACCCGCGCGGCTTCGCCAACGATGCGCCGCATGTCGTCGATGTACCGCACAAGCATCCTCTCCTGCCGCGCTGGAAGCTCTGGTTGCAGTTCCAGCGCCGCGAGGATGCTCCCGAGTTCATGGTCCTCCCCCACGTTCTTCCCGACCTCAGTGCCGACTGCAACCCCCCGAGCCTGACGGAGTTCGCGGATGGAATAGCCCATCCACACGAGAGAGAACTTGCTGCACCGGAAGTAGTCGATCGCGTTGAGGTAGGGAGGAGAGGTCAGCACCAGGTCGACCGAACCATCCCTGAGGGCGAGGCTACGCGCATCGCCCTCCTGCACATCCGTCGGTGGCCCAGGCGAGCCGACCCTGCTGTCGACACAGCCTTTCGCCACCCGATCCACAGCGACCAGGAACTTGCGGAACGGCTTCGCCGGCGCTCGCGAGAAAGCACGGTGTGGCCGACTGTGCGACAGATCCATCGCCAGTGACGCCCCGGCCTGCTTGGTGATGATGAGACGCGAGAAGGCACACGCCAGCGCTTCCCTAGTCCCTTCCTCCTGAACCTCCTGTATGGCCGTGGCCAGCGCAGTGAGTTGTCGCCTCGCGTAGGGATCGAACCAATACCTGACGAACCGTTGGGTCTCCTGATCCGCCTTCGCGGGATACGCGTCCCGCGTTCGGAGCGACCCAAAGACGTGTTGCGCCTGACTCAGGACCGCGGCAGCCTGCTCCTTGAAGAGATCTGCGTCTAGTGACGTGGTCCATACGCGGGAAGTCAGGACGGCAAGCGGGTCAATATCAACCCCGACTGCACGGTGTCCTCTCGACCGGGCCACCGCGAGCACCGTGCCCGACCCGCACATCGGATCGACAACACAAAGAGACTCCTTGCAATCTGAGATGACATCCAGAGCGACGCCAAGCGCCATGCGCGCGGGAAACGGATGAACCGGGTCCCGACCCAGGATCCCGCGGATACTCCTGCCGCCCGACGCTACTACATGTCCCTTATCCTTCATCAACTGGGTACTCCTGCGTTCGGGGAGTACCCAACGCACTCGAATCATGTCGGTCCTGCTTGATCTGCCTTCCCAAATCCGACCTAACTCCCTGGGACGTCGGAAACGCGGGGCCAACCACAATTGCATGCGCGCACTCGAAAGCCTTTCGGTGTTGAACAATAGTTGCAGTGCCGACAGTCTTCGCCGCCACTCTCCTGCCAATCTGCTCCTTGCTCTTCGCCTCCAAGCTCACCTTGTAGTGCCGAGGATTTCCTCCTGCATCGGCCGACAGATGGGCCGCCGCTACTCCATCTGGTTGCCCCTTCTTACCAAGAGGCGTCACGTCGAACCCGAGGCTGCGGAACGCATCGTGGAACGCGGCGACGAACGGATGCCATCCATTCAGCAGCAAGGCACCCGATTGTGTGTCGAACCTGACAAGCCCGCGCTCGGACGACGAGTCAAAATCTATGGCTACGTTGGTGACGAACTGCCATCCGTCTACGACTCTCCTTCCTGGTCTGCGCTTGGCTCTCTGGGTGTCGGCGTCACTCCTGACTGACATACGGATGCGAGGGTTAGGGCGTCCAACAAGTGCCGGGGAAGCCCCCTGAAGGCGACCGCCCCCCTCAATACCGCGGCAACGACGGATCCACTTCCTCCGCCCACGCATCGATCCCGCCGGCCAGGTTGTAGGCCTGCTGGAAGCCGCGGTCACGGAGGATGTTCGTGGCTCTTGTCGACCGCGGACCGTGGTGGCAGTGGACGACCCAGAGGCGGGAGGGGTCGAGTTCGCCGACCCGGCCTTCGAGTTCGGCAACGGGGATCAACGTCGAGCCCTGGATGCGGCAGATGGCGTACTCCTGGGGTCCGCGGACGTCGAGGATATGTACGTCGCGGCCATCGTCGATCCAGGACTGGACCTGGGTCGGGGTCACGTCGATCAGGTCGTTCAGGGCCGGCGTCTCGGCGACGGCGGGGATGCCGCAGAACGCCTCGTAGTCGATGAGTTCGGTCTGCGTCGGGTGCTCGGAGCAGATCGGGCAGTCCGGGTTCTTGCGCAGCTTGAGTTCGCGGAAGCTCATGCGCAGCGCATCGAAGAGCACCAGACGGCCGATCAGGGGATCGCCCTGGCCGATGATCAGCTTGATCACCTCGTTCGCCTGCAGGCTGCCGATGATGCCGGGCAGCACGCCCAGGACGCCGCCTTCGGCGCATGAGGGCACGAGTCCCGGCGGCGGCGGCTCGGCGAACAGGCAGCGGTAGCAGGGGCCCTTGGCGCCCCAGAACACGGATACCTGGCCCTCGAAGCGGAAGATGGAGCCGTAGACGTTCGGCTTGCCGAGCAGCACGCAGGCGTCGTTGACGAGGTAGCGGGTCGGGAAGTTGTCCGTGCCGTCGACCACCAGGTCGTAGTCGGCGAAGATCTCGAGCGCGTTGCTCGAGTCGAGCATGACCGGGTGCGGCACGAGTTCGATGTGCGGGTTCACCTCGTGCAAGCGTTCGACCGCAGCGTCGATCTTGGGGCGGCCGACATCGGCGTTGGTGTAGAGCAACTGGCGGTGCAGGTTCGATTCGTCGACGATGTCGAAGTCCACCAGGCCGAGGCGGCCGACGCCGGCGGCGGCCAGGTACATCCCGAGCGGCGAGCCGAGGCCGCCGGTGCCGATCATCAGCACCTTGGCGGCCTTGAGCTTCAACTGCCCCTCGGCGCCGACCTCGGGCATGATGAGGTGGCGGCTGTAGCGGAGGATCTCCTGCGGGCTCAGCTCGGTCGCGGTCGCGGTCGCCTGGGCCGGGGCAGGTGGTTCCGCCACCGTGCCGCCGGCGATCGACGGGATGATCGCCAGCGTCGCATCGCCGACAATCGTCGTGGCCTCCCGTCCCAGGTAGCGCACGTCCTCGTCGTTCAGAAACAGGTTGACGAAGCTCCGCAGCTTGCCGTCGGCACCGAACAGGTGGGGGCGCAGTCCTTCGTACCGGGTGACGAGCTCCTCCATCGCCTCGCCGACGGTCGCTCCGGCCACGGCAACCTCGGCCTGTTCATCGGCAAAGCCCCGCAGGGGGGTGGGGATCTGTATAAGTACGGTCATCTTGGTCTCCGTGTGACTCAGACTGATGCTAGCGCGGCAGAACTCCCAGAGGGCGGCGCTTTGCGCCGGATGCCGGCCAGAAGGCCGGCGCACCTGTACCTTTCACGGGTGGATTCTGGTGGGTCGTTGAGAGAATTGGAATGGACCAGTAGCCGCCGTGGCTGCGGTAGCTGTGGGAAACCGGCTTGCCGGTTTTCCAAGGTCCGGCGGAAAACGGTCTGCCGTTTTCCGCGGGGCCGGCAGCTTCCGCAGCCGAGACCGCCGGTCGGTTTCGTCTCTGGTCTGCCGGAGTCACTGAAGGAAAGTCGGCAAGCAGCCAGGAGCGACCACCGGCGCACTGTGCTTCGAGCACCTAGCTGGGACCTGTGCCCTGGCTGCTTCGCCGCGTTGGACGCCCAGTGGAGAGTCAGTGCCTTAGAGCACCAGTACAGGTACGGGCAGGCAACGCGGCATGCCGACCAGACAACACTACCGCAAGGGAGAAGGAGGACGAGATGATCAGGACGTGGTTCGCCGGCGTGGACTGGGGGTCCGAGACCCACCATGTGTGTTTGCTGGGTCGGGACGGCAAAGTGAGGGGGGAGCGGGCGTTCGACCACAGCGGCAAGGGACTTGCCGCTATGGCGGACTGGCTCCTTGGACATACACGACCGACGCCTCCGGGCGAGATCGGCATCGCCAGCGAGGTGCCGCACGGACCGGTCGTCGAGTGCCTCCTGGAGCGAGGCTTCGCCGTGTATTCCATCAACCCCAAGCAGCTCGACCGCTTCAGGGACCGCTTCTCCGTCGCCGGCGCCAAGGATGACCGCCGCGATGCACGGGTGCTCGCCGCCGCGCTTCGCACCGACCCTGAGTGCCTGAACCGCGTGCAACCATCCGATGCCGCCACCGTCATGCTGCGCGAGGTGTCCCGCGCCCGCAAGCAGTTGGTCGACCAGAAAAACCGCCTGGGGAACCAGGTCCGCGACCAGATCTGGCGCTACTACCCGCAGTTTCTCGCCGTGGTCAAGAACGAGGTGTCGGCGCCCTTCGCGCTGGCCTTGTGGCGACTGGCGCCGACCCCCGACAAGGCTCGACGGGTGCGCGAAGCCACGCTCGCCAAGCTGCTCAAGGAACACCGCATCCGGCGCCTGACTGCCGCCCAACTGCGCGATCAACTGCGGGCCGAGCCGATCGCCGTTTCCCCGGACGCCGTAAAGGCCGCCGTCGAACACATAGGAATCCTCCGGCCGGTGCTCGACACCGTCTGCCGCCAACTCGCCGACGCCGAAAGGCGGCTGGAGCGGATGACCCGCAAACTCGAAACCGCGATCTCTCCGGAAGACGACGAAGACACGCCCAAGCCAAGCGACGCCGCCATCCTCAGGTCGCTGCCCGGACTCGGCATGGTCGGCCTCGCCACCCTGCTCTCCGAGGCCGATCAAAGCCTGGCCCGCAGAGACTACGGGGCACTGCGTTGCCTCTGCGGAGTGGCGCCGGTGACCGTCAAGTCCGGCAAGAAGCTCATCGTCATGCGACGACTCGCCGCCAACGAACACCTCAGCGATGCCGCCTATCACTGGGGACGAGTCGCCATCCAGCATGACCCGATCAGCCGCGCCAAGTACGACGCCATGAAAGCCCAGGGGAAAACGCACGGACGCGCCATCAGACAGCTCGTCGACCGACTCCTCGGCGTCGCGTGCGCCATGCTACGAGACCGCACTCTCTTCGACCCCAACAAGCGATGCCATACCCAGGTCGCATGACCTACCTGACCCACAGCAGCCTCCCCAAGACCACTTGCTAAAGGGTGGAGAGTCCCAGTTTCTGCCGCGCAAGCTCCTAGGTCGTGTTCCTGCGGCCGGCTGCGGCCGCTTCGGGGCAGTGGATGGGTTCTTCGTCGAATCGGGAGCGGTCGTCACTCAGCCGCCAGCTCCGCTCGTCCCGGGCACAGCCCTCGCGCACCGAGACGATCAGGTAACTGTAGCCCGGCCAGGCATGGTCGCGGTCGAAGTCGCTGGGACGCGATGGATGGTCGGGATGGGAGTGGTAGTAGCCGACGACATCCAGGCCGTCCGCCCGCGCCTCCCGCTCGGTGCGCAGGATGACCTCAGGCGGGATCAGGTAGCGGTTGTGCCGGTTCTCGTCCTCACGCTCGTTCTCGGCGCCGACCAGCCGCACGACCCGGGCCAGCACCGAACCGTTGCCGCCCGCGGCCTTCTCGGTGCGGCCGACCAGGATGCCGCAGCACTCCTCCGGGTAGGCGGCCTCGCCGTGCGCGCGGATGCGGGCCAGGTCGTCGGGGGACAGTTCGATCATCCTCGAATCTCAGTGCGGTCGTTGCGTGCGCCGGTCCGGCGGCTCAGTCTTCGTCCCAGAACGGCTCGGACAGATACTTGTCCGCGCCGTCGCACAGGATGGTGACGACGACGGCGCGTTCCCCGGCCTCAGCGGCGCGCTCGGCTATCCGCCGGGCCGCCACCACGTTCGCGGCGGCCGAGATGCCGACCAGGAGACCGCTCCGACGGGCGAGCGCCTTGACCTCGGCGTAGGCGTCCTCCGTGCTCACGGCGGACTCCTCGTGGGCGATCCTGGAGTCGTAGATCGCGGGCACGAGGGCGCTGGCCATGTGCTTCATTCCCTCGAGCCCGTGGAAGGGTCCGTCCGGCTGCATCGAGATGAGCCGGACCTCTGGCGCCCGCTCGGCCAGGTACCGCGCGGTGCCGCAGAAGGTGCCGCTGGTTCCCAGCCCGGCGACGAAGTGGGTCAACCGTCCCTCGGACTGCAGCCAGATCTCGGGCCCGGTGGTTTCGAAGTGAGCCCGCCAGTTGGCGGGATTGCCGTACTGGTCCACGTAGCAGTAGTCGGCCGGCGATGCCTCGATCATCCGCTGCGCCTCGCGGATCGCGCCGTCCGAGCCCTCCATCGGATCGGTGAGGACGAGCTCGGCCCCGAACGCGCCCAGAATCCGCCGCCGCTCGAGCGAGGCGTTCTTTGGCAGGCACAGGGTGACGCCGACGTCCATCGCCGTCCCGATCATGGCGAGGGCGATGCCGGTGTTGCCGGAGGTCGCATCCAGGATGCGGCGGCCTTCCTCGAGCCGGCCGGCATCGCGCGCCGCCAGAATCATGTGGCGCGCGGGACGGTCCTTGACCGAGCCGCCGGGGTTCGCCATCTCCGCTTTGGCCAGCAGCTCCGAGCCCAGGGCCTGCGCAGCCGGCCCCAGCGCGTGACTGAGGTCGAGCAGCGGCGTGTTGCCTATCCGGGACAGCAGCCGGCGCGCGGCGGCGCCCAGTCCCGCCGGAGTCGGCGGGCCGGCCACGGAGGCGGCAGAAGCCGCGGCGAGAGGAGGTTCAGCGATCATCCGGTGGGTACCTGGTCGCGGCGCCAGCGAGGCGGCGAAGCGGCGAAGCGGCGACCGCGAATTGTTGACCAGAATACTCACATTTGACAACCGGCGGTCGGCACGCGACGCCGCGACCCGGTATCCTCCCGCGCGATGAACGACGCGCCCCACCGCGGCGACGACCGCGTGCCGCCCGGCCAGTACGTGACGAAGAAGTGGCCCGTGCTGTCCTGCGGCGACACGCCGGAGGTAGACCCGGCCGGGTTCGCGCTGCGCCTGTTCGGGCGCGTCGAAGCGGAACACACCTTCGACTGGCAGGCGCTCCAGGCGCTGCCCAGGCGGGAAGTCGTCGCCGACTTCCACTGCGTTACCCGCTTCTCGACCCTGGACAACCCGTGGTCAGGGTTCTCGACCCGGGACGTCCTGGCCGCCGTGCAGCCCGCCGCCGGCGCCACGCACGCGATGATCCACTGCTACGGCGGCTACACGACGAACCTGCCGCTCGATGATCTGCTGTCGGAGCACGCGCTGTTCGCCGACCGTCACGGCGGCGAACCGCTGGCTGCCGACCACGGCGGTCCGCTGCGCCTGGCGCTACCCCATCTCTATGCTTGGAAGAGCGCCAAGTGGGTTTCCGGCATCGAGTTCCTGAACGCCGACGAGCGGGGCTTCTGGGAGCAGCACGGGTACCACACCTACGGCGATCCCTGGACGGAGCAGCGCTTCTCGTCGCAGGAGACGCGGCACGCGTGGCAGGTGCGGCGAGCGGTTGGGGGCGCCTGAAGTTGCCGCCCTCAGCGCGAATCACCCCTAAGGGCGTTGGCGTGCCTGTCTTCCTAGCGGTACCGAGCTCTCGGCTCACTGACGAGCGACTACCTGGCTGAAAAAGCTAAGTGCGGCCCTCTCCCAGGAGTCGAGTCGCGGCGTCCGCGCCGCGCTGACGCACAGGAAACAGGGCTTGTTCCATGCAAGACTGCCCGGCAGGAACTGGGTGCGCCGGCCTTCTGGCCGGCTTCCGAGAGGAGACGCGCCGCGAAGCGGCGACGACACTGCCGCGCTGGGAGCTTGCGCGGCAGAACTACCGGAGGCCGGCGCTTCGCGCCGGATGCCGGCCAGAAGGCCGGCGCACCTGTACCTTTCACGGGTGGATTCTGGTGGGTCGTTGAGAGAGTTGGAATGGACCAGTAGCCGCCGTGGCTGCGGTAGCTGTGGGAAACCGGCTTGCCGGTTTTCCAAGGTCCGGCGGAAAACGGTCTGCCGTTTTCCGCGGGGCCGGCAGCTTCCGCAGCCGAGACCGCCGGTCGGTTTCGTCTCTGGTCTGCCGGAGTCACTGAAGGAAAGTCGGCAAGCAGCCAGGAGCGACCACCGGCGCACTGTGCTTCGAGCACCTAGCTGGGACCTGTGCCCTGGCTGCTTCGCCGCGTTGGACGCCCAGTGGAGAGTCAGTGCCTTAGAGCACCAGTACAGGTACGGGCAGGCAACGCGGCATGCCGACCAGACAACACTACCGCAAGGGAGAAGGAGGACGAGATGATCAGGACGTGGTTCGCCGGCGTGGACTGGGGGTCCGAGACCCACCATGTGTGTTTGCTGGGTCGGGACGGCAAAGTGAGGGGGGAGCGGGCGTTCGACCACAGCGGCAAGGGACTTGCCGCTATGGCGGACTGGCTCCTTGGACATACACGACCGACGCCTCCGGGCGAGATCGGCATCGCCATCGAGGTGCCGCACGGACCGGTCGTCGAGTGCCTCCTGGAGCGAGGCTTCGCCGTGTATTCCATCAACCCCAAGCAGCTCGACCGCTTCAGGGACCGCTTCTCCGTCGCCGGCGCCAAGGATGACCGCCGCGATGCACGGGTGCTCGCCGCCGCGCTTCGCACCGACCCTGAGTGCCTGAACCGCGTGCAACCATCCGATGCCGCCACCGTCATGCTGCGCGAGGTGTCCCGCGCCCGCAAGCAGTTGGTCGACCAGAAAAACCGCCTGGGGAACCAGGTCCGCGACCAGATCTGGCGCTACTACCCGCAGTTTCTCGCCGTGGTCAAGAACGAGGTGTCGGCGCCCTTCGCGCTGGCCTTGTGGCGACTGGCGCCGACCCCCGACAAGGCTCGACGGGTGCGCGAAGCCACGCTCGCCAAGCTGCTCAAGGAACACCGCATCCGGCGCCTGACTGCCGCCCAACTGCGCGATCAACTGCGGGCCGAGCCGATCGCCGTTTCCCCGGACGCCGTAAAGGCCGCCGTCGAACACATAGGAATCCTCCGGCCGGTGCTCGACACCGTCTGCCGCCAACTCGCCGACGCCGAAAGGCGGCTGGAGCGGATGACCCGCAAACTCGAAACCGCGATCTCTCCGGAAGACGACGAAGACACGCCCAAGCCAAGCGACGCCGCCATCCTCAGGTCGCTGCCCGGACTCGGCATGGTCGGCCTCGCCACCCTGCTCTCCGAGGCCGATCAAAGCCTGGCCCGCAGAGACTACGGGGCACTGCGTTGCCTCTGCGGAGTGGCGCCGGTGACCGTCAAGTCCGGCAAGAAGCTCATCGTCATGCGACGACTCGCCGCCAACGAACACCTCAGCGATGCCGCCTATCACTGGGGACGAGTCGCCATCCAGCATGACCCGATCAGCCGCGCCAAGTACGACGCCATGAAAGCCCAGGGGAAAACGCACGGACGCGCCATCAGACAGCTCGTCGACCGACTCCTCGGCGTCGCGTGCGCCATGCTACGAGACCGCACTCTCTTCGACCCCAACAAGCGATGCCATGCCCAGGTCGCATGACCTACCTGACCCACAGCAGCCTCCCCAAGACCACTTGCTAAAGGGTGGAGAGTCCCAGTTTCTGCCGCGCAAGCTGCCAGCTCACTCGCCTTCCAGCAGCGCCGCGAGCGACTCGCGGATGCGGTCCCGGTCGGCGGCGCTCTTGACGATCACGAGGACGGTGTCGTCGCCCGCAAGTGTGCCGGCGACTTCGGGCCAGTCGGTCTGGTCGAGGGCGACGGCGAGGGCATTGGCGTGGCCGCTACGGGTCTTGAGCACGATCAGCGCCTCGCCCTGGTCGAAGCCGGTCACGAACTGGCGCAGCGCCCGCTCGATCTCGCGCCGGGGCGGGCTCGCGGCCTGCTCCGCTGGCGCGTAGCGCGAGCCGCCGCCCGCCAGCGGCACCTTGACCAGGCCGAGTCGGCGCACGTCGCGCGACACGGTGGCCTGGGACACGCGAATGCCCCGCCGGTCGAGCGCCCGCACGAGTTCCCTGTGACTCGACACCGGCCGCTCGCCAATGATGTCGAGGATCGCGCCGCGCCGGATCGCCGGACTCACGCGTCGCCCCCCGGAATCGCCTCCGCCAGCAGTTCGCCGTCCAGGTGAGCGCGGTAGACCGGCGGCGGTTCCCGCTCGTCCAGCCAGCGGCGCTCCTCCTGCAGCCGCGCAGCGGCGAGCTCGATCTGCTCGGCGACCCGCTCCGGCGCCGGCCCGCCGTAGCTCCGGTGGGCGGCGAGCGAGGCCTCGGGGCGAAGCGCCGCCAGGAGTCCGTCGATGTCGTCGATCTCGGGAACGAGTTCCGCCAGATCGGACGCCGGGAGTTGCCACAGTTCGACGCCCCGCTCCCGGGCCACCCGCACCACGGCGCCCGTGCGCTCGTGGGCGCTGCGGAACGGCACGCCGGCGACGGCGAGACGGTCGGCCAGATCGGTGGCGGTGATGTAGGAACCCTCGAGCGCGGCCGCCATCGCTTCACGATCGAAGTCCAGGCTCTCGCCAAGCACCCGGGCCACCTCGAGCGAGGCGCACACCGTGTCGAAGGCGTCGAAAAGCGCTTCCTTGTCCTCCTGCAGGTCGCTGTTGTAGGTGAGCGGCAGGCCCTTGATCGTGACCAGCAGCGAAACGAGGTCGCCGACCGCGCGGCCCGACTTGCCGCGCAGGATCTCCGCCGGCTCCGGGTTCTTCTTCTGCGGCATGATGCTCGAACCCTTGGCGGCCCGGTCCTGCAGCCGGGCGAAGCCGAACTCGCGGGACGTCCAGAGCACGACCTCCTCGGCCCAGCGCGATAGGTGCACCATGGTCAGCGCGCAGGCGAAGAGCGCCTCGGCGGCGTAGTCGCGGTCCGCCACCGCCCACATGGTGTTCGGGTACGGCGCCTCCATGCCGAGCAGCTCGGCGCTCCGTCGGGGGTCGATCCGGTGCGGCGACCCGGCCATCGCGCCCGCGCCCAGGGGGCAGAGTCCCGCCGTCCGGTGCGCCCGCCGCAGCCGCCCGGCGTCGGCGAGAACGGACCAGGCGTGGGCCAGCAGATGCTGCGCCAGGCTGGTCGGCTGGGCGCGCTGCATGTGGGTGTAACCCGGCAGCGCGGTACGTGTGTGCTGCCGTGCGTGGTCGATCAGGGCGCCGGCAAAGCCCACGGCCGCGTCGACCGCGCGCTCGACCTCGGACCGTTGCCACAGCCGCAACGCCACCGCGGTCTGGTCGTTGCGGCTGCGCGCGGTGTGCAGCCGCCGGCCGGCGTCACCGACCTCTTCGGTGAGCTGCCGTTCGATCCAGGTGTGAACGTCCTCGTCCTCACCGCCGACCTCGAGCTCCCCCGCCTCGACCCGTCGCAGCAGGGAGCTGAGACCTTCGAGGATCGCGCGGGACGATTCGCGGTCGATCACGCCGGTCTCGAAGAGCATCCGGGCATGGGCCAGACACCCCACGAGGTCCGCTGTCGCCAGCCGATGGTCGAACGGCAGCGACCGCGTGTACGCATCAATGACCGGATCGACCTCCGATTCGAAGGCGCCGCCCCACAAGCGGGGCGTAGCGGAGCGACCCGCCCTTCCTCCCGGGTCCCGGGCGCTCAAGCCGCGGCTCCCTCCAGCGCGTGGCCGAGGATGCCGACCGCGCGCTCGATCTCCGGGTCGTGGACGACGAGCGGCGGCAACATGCGGATGCTGTGCGGCCGCGGCGCGTTGACGATCAGGCCGTTCTCCAGGCAGCGGTTCGCCACGTCGGGCGCCTCCGGCGTGCACTCGATCGCGATCATCAGCCCCTGGCCGCGGACCTCGGTGACCAGGCCGCCGGCGCCGAGCTGCCCGAGCAGCGCCCGCAGGTACTCGCCGGCCCGGGTCACGCGCTCCAGGAAGCCCGGCTCGAGCACCGTCCGGAGCACCGCCGTCACTGCCGCGCAGGCCAGGGGGTTGCCGCCGAAGGTGGTTCCGTGGGTGCCGGGCACGAGCGCCGCCGCGACCTCTTCCCGCGCCAGGACGGCGCCCACCGGTACGCCGCCGCCCAGCCCCTTGGCCAGGGTGATCACATCCGGCTCGAGCCCGTAGTGCTGGAAGCCGAAAGCGCTGCCGAGACGCCCGATTCCGGTCTGCACCTCGTCGAGCACGAACAGCGCGCCGCGCTCGCGGCAGAGAGCCTGCAGACCCTCGAGGTAGCCCGCCGGGGGTTCGATCACGCCGGCCTCGCCCTGAATGGCCTCGATGAGCACCGCGCAGGTCGAGTCGTCGATCACGGCGTCGGCGGCTTCCAGGTCGCCGAAAGGCACCGCGGAGAAGCCCCCGGGCAGCGGCTTGAAGCCGACCTGGTAGGCGGGTGTGCCGGTCGCCGCAAGCGCCCCGAGGGTGCGGCCGTGAAAGCCGCCCTCGGCGGTGACGATGCGGTGCCGGTCCCCCGAGCCGTCCCGGTCGTAGGCGTAGCGGCGCACGAGCTTGATCGCCGCCTCGACCGCCTCCGCGCCGCTGTTGCAGAAGAACGCCCGATCCAGAACGCCGCCGGTGGCCTCGACCAGCCTCCGGCCCGCCCGTTCCTGCTCCGGTATCCGGTACAGGTTCGATACGTGAAGGTAGCGGCGCGCCTGGCGGTTGATCGCGTCGCTCAGCGCGGGATGGTTGTGACCCAGGGACGAGACCGCGATGCCGCCCAGGAAGTCGAGATACTCGCGGCCCGCCTGGTCCCAGAGGAACACGCCGTCGCCGTGGCTGAACGCCACCGGCGCCCGTTTGTAGTTCGCGAACAGGCTGTCCTCGGTCATCTTGAAGTCACTCCACGGGTTGCGCAGGTTGTTTGATCATCGTGCCGATTCCGCCCTCGGTGAACAGCTCCACCAGGAGGCCGTGCGGCTCGCTCGCGGCGAGGATGTGGGCGCTTGTGACCCCGGCCTCAAGCGCACTCAGGCAGGCCCGCACCTTGGGCACCATGCCGGCCGACACGACACCGGAGTCGATCAACTCCTGCGCCTGCGCCGGCGTCAACCGTGAGCGGAACTCGCCGTTGTCGTTGATGCCGCGCACGTCGGTCAGGAGCAGGAGCTTCTCCGCCGCCACTTCCGCGGCGAGCGCCGCGGCGGCGGTGTCGGCGTTGATGTTGTACGTCTCGCCGCCCGGCCCGACGCCGAGCGACCCGATCACCGGCACGTAGCCCGAGTTCGTGAGCTGATCGAGCAGCGAGGTGTCGACGTTCTCGATCTCGCCGACGAAGCCCAGCTCGTCCGACCGCGGGTGGGGTCGCACGCGCAGCAGGTCGCCGTCCTTGCCGGTCAGCCCGACGGCCTTGCCGCCGGCGCGCTGGATCATCCCCACCAGGCGCATGTTCACCGACCCGCCGAGCACCATCTCGACCACCCGCATCGTGTCCCGGTCGGTGACGCGCAGGCCGTCGACGAAGCGCGGCTCGATCCCCATGACCTGGAGCGTCTTCGAGATCTCGGCGCCGCCGCCGTGGACCAGCATCGGCCGCAGGCCGGCGCTCCGGAGCAGCACGATGTCCTCGATCAGCGAACCGAACTCCTCGCCGGCCATGGCGCGGCCGCCGCACTTGATCACCACCCGCTTGCCACGCCACGCCGACGCGTAGCGCAGCGCGGCCGCCATCTCCAGGCCCAGATCACGTTCCGTTCTCATCGTTGGCAACCGTTCCTCAACTGATGTAGCTCGCGTTGATCTGGATATAGCCCTCGGACAGATCGCAGGTCCAGACCGTCCACCGGCCGGAACCGAGCCCGAGATCGACGTGGAGCACGGAGTGGTCCGCCAGCATCGCCCGGCCCAGGGGTTCGAGGTCGTCCGTGACGCCGAGGCCGCCGCTCACGACCTCGACCGTAACGCCCGCCGCGGACACCGCGATCGCGATCCGGTGCTCGACGACGTCGGCTCCCGAACGGCCGATGGCCCCCATGAACCGGCCCCAGTTCGGCTGGCCCGTCCGGTAGGCCGTCTTGACCAGGGGGGAGTTGGCGATCGTCGTCGCCACCTGCCGCGCCGCGGCGTCGGTGCGCGCGCCGCCCACGCGAACCTCGATCACCCGGTTCGCTCCCTCGCCGTCGGCGATCAGGGCGACCGCGAGGCGGCCCAACAGACGTTCGAGTGCGTCGGTGAAGCGTTCCAGGTCCTTCCCCGAGGCCGCGTCGACGCCGGCGACGCCGTTGGCAAGAACCAGGACGCTGTCGTTCGTGCTCGTGTCGCCGTCGACGGTGACGCTGTTGAAGGTCGGCTCAACCGCTCTCCGCAGCGCGAGGTCGAGCGCCGCCGGCGCCACCTTCGCGTCCGTGGTGACGAAGGCCAGGGTGGTCGCCATGTCCGGCGCCATCATGCCGGCCCCCTTTGCAATGCCGCCGATGGTCACTTCGCCGCCAGCGAGTTCCACCTTCATGGCGTCGATCTTGGGCCGCGTGTCCGTGGTCAGGATCGCTTCCGCCGCTTGTCGGCCGCCGTCCCGGCGGAGTTCGGCAGCAGCGAGATCGATGCCGGCGAGCACCGTGGGCATCGGCAGGGGGACGCCGATCACCCCGGTCGAAGCCACGAGGACGTGTTCCGAGTCGATCTCGAGCGCCGCCCCTGTGCACGCGGCCATGGCCCAGGTATCGGCCAGACCCGACTCACCCGTACAGGCGTTCGCGTTGCCGCTGTTCGCAACGATCGCCCGGGCCCGGCCCCCGGCCGCCACCTCGCGGCAGTAGAGCACCGGCGCGGCCTGCACCTGGTTGCGCGTGAACACGCCGGCCACCGTTGCCGGCGCCGCGGCCGTCGAAGCGATGATCGCCAGATCCAGCTTCTCCTTCTTCAGGCCGCAGTGGACACCGGCGGCAACGAAGCCCCGCGGGGCGGTGACGCCGCAGCTCATGGGAACACCGGAACGGCCAGGAGACCGGTTGTTTCGGGCAAGCCGAACATCACATTCATGTTCTGCACCGCCTGTCCGGCGGCCCCCTTGACCAGGTTGTCGATGGCGGAAAACACGACCACGAGGCCCCTTTCCCGGTCGACCCGGACCGCGATGTCGCAGTAGTTGGCGCCCAGGGTCGCCTTCGTCTGCGGCAGGGCCTGTTCCGTCAGCACCCGCACGAAGGGCTCGTCGACGTAGCGATCGAGGAACGCCGCCTCGAGTTCCTCCCGGCTCGGCGCTTCGGACATCGGAACGTAGCAGGCGGCGAGGATGCCCCGCGTCATCGGGGCGAGATGCGGCGAGAAGAAGACCTGGGCGCCGGCGCCGCCTCCAGCCGCCAGTTCCTGCTCGATCTCCGGCTGGTGGCGATGAACTCCCGAGCCATACGGCTTGAAGTTCTCGTTCAGTTCCGAGTACTGGTAGCCGTCCCGCGGGTTCCTGCCGGCGCCCGAGACGCCGGACTTCGCGTCGATCACGATCGCGCCGGTCACCCGGTCGCCGAAGTGTTCGAGCACCGGCTTGAGCGCCATCGACGACGCGGTCGGGTAGCAGCCCGGATTGGCGACCAGGCGCGCGCCCGCCACCACGTCACGATGCCACTCGGTCAGGCCGTAGACCGCCTCCGCCAGCAGGTCCGTCGCCGTGTGCTCGCCGCCGTACCAGCGCCGGTAGGCGGCCGGATCCCGCAGCCGGAAGTCGGCGCCGAGATCGACGACACGGGCACCCGCCTCAAGCAGCCGGCCGGCGGCCGCCAGCGCCTCGCCGTGCGGCAGGGCCAGGAACACGACATCGGCGTCCGAGCCGAGGCGATCCCAGTCGGCCTCGACCAAGTCGCCCTCCGCCACGCCGCCCAGGTGCGGGAAAACGGCCTCGACCGGCTGGCCCGCGCTGCGGCCCGCCGCAAGCGCACCGAGTTCCACGTCCGGGTGGTCGTGCAACCACCGGACCAGTTCCGCCCCGCTGTAGCCGGACGCCCCGGCGATCGCAGCCCGAATCACAAGGCGGCGAATAATACACCACAACGGCGCACGATTATTCGCGCGGCGCTGCCCCCACCATGACCTCGCGCCCTAGAACGACCAACTGAGAAACGAGAAGGGAACGGCGAGAACCGAGACGACGAGCAGCACGAGCGCGACCAGCACCTCCCCGGAACTCTCCGGCTTGTCCGGGCTGTACATGCTCGCCAGCAGGTAGCCGCCCGCCAGGCCGCCGAGATGAGCCCAGTTGTCGATCCCCGGGATCAACAGCCCGAACAGGACCAGCGGAATGGCCATGCCCAGCACCTGCCTCAGGAACATGCGGCTGCCGGTCCTCCGCGAGTAGCAGAGCAGCGCCCCCAGCCAACCGAATACCGCCGCCGACGCGCCCAGGGTCACGCCCTGATGCGTCAGCGGCACCCACGGAGCGAAGACCGGCAGGGCGCTGGTGACCAGGAAACCCAACGCCGACGAGACCAGGTAGATGATCGCCGCCCGCCCGGTGCCGTAGAGCCGCGCCATGGTCGGACCGAGCTGATGCACCCAGTACATGTTGAAGCCGATGTGCAGCAGACCGCCGTGCAGCCAGCCTGCGCTCAAGATCGTCCACCAGCGGCCGAATTCGAAGACGATGGGCGCCCCGCTCGCCCCGAACCGGATAGCCATCTCGAAGTCAGGCGAGAGAAAACCGAACACCGACGCGGTGCCGACCCCGCCCGGCGCCATCGCCAGCTCGAGCACGAAGATCACCACGCAGATGCCGATCACCAGGGTCGAGAACACCGCCTCGTTGCCGATTCGCTGCAACAGGCGGGAGAAACCGAACAGGCTGGGCCGGGCCCGGCCGCAGTTCCAGCAGCGCTCATCCTGAACGCCGACCAACCGGCCGCAACCGGGGCACACGACGGAGCCTGTCTGCTGGCGCTCAAACATCAGAAGGGAATGTCGTCGTCCTGATCGCCAGCCGACGTCTCGAAGCGGGAAGCCTCCTGCGGATCGACCGCCGCGTCGCCGGAATCAGCCGCCTCCTCCTCGATCGTTTCGACGATCTGCTGAACCTCGACCTCGGCCCTGCGGATCTTCTTCCGGCAGACCTCGAGCAATAGAGCGGCGCGCCCCAACTCCTTTCCCAGTTGGTCGATGTCGATCTCGTCGCCCTCGATGCGCCGGAGCACGCTCTCAAGCTCCTCCATCGCCAGGCTGAAACTCTGTTCGCCCCCGCTGGCGGCGCCGTCTCCGCTCATGCTCGCTCCTCTGTGCTCAGCACCCTGCTGCGGATGGCGCCGTCCGAGACCTGGGTCCGCAGTTCGGCGTCTGCCGCGACGTCGTCGACTCTTCGCACCAGACGACCGTCCACCCGCCGGGTCAGGCTGAAACCACGCGCGAGCGTCCGCTCCGGCGAGAGTTGATCACACAGGCGCCCGTGAGCCTCGATCTGCTCCGCCGCCCGGCGCACGGGCAGGAACGCCCCCCGCAGCAGCCGTGCCCGACGTTCCCGCTCCTGCTTTCTGGCGTCGGTCAGGAGTCTCCGACTCGGAGCCGGCAGCCGCGTCGCCGCCGAGCGCAGCCGCTCTGCGACCCGGACCAACGCGGTCTCCGCGCGTCGCCCCAGTGTCCGTCCCGTCTCCCGAACCGTCCGCTCCGCGGCCGACAGCGTCCGCTCGGCCGACCGGACCAGATCGCGCTCCAGGGCACGGCAGCGGGCGTCGGCCGCGCCGACGCGGCTGACGAGCGTCTCGGCCGCCTCCGTGGGCGTCTTGCAGGTCGTGTGCGCGACCATGTCCGCAATCGACACGTCGATCTGGTGGCCGACACCGCAGATCACGGGCGCCGGGGATTGGGCGACCGCGCGCGCCACAGAGCGACTGTCGAACGTCGCCAGATCGGCCCGCGACCCGCCGCCGCGGATCAGGGCGATCGCATCCAAGCGGCGCCCGCCGCGCGCGAACGCGCTCAGCAACTCGAAGGCGCGACCGATTTCCGCCTCGGCCGTAGCGCCCTGGACGGCCGAGTGGACGAGAACCACCCGAAAGCCGTACCCGGAGTTCTGGAGCGTGTCGAGAAAGTCGTGGTAGGCGGCGCTCCCCTCCGAGGTCACCAGGCCGATGTCGAGCGGCGCCGCCGCCAGCGGCAACCGCTTGTTCAGTTCGAGCAGCCCGGCCGCCTCCAGCGCCCGAAGGTTCTCGCGGCGCCGCTTCTCCAGCGCGCCGAGCGAGAAGAGGGGGTCGACGTCGGCGACGACGAACTGGAACCTTCCCCCGCCGGGCCAGAAGTCGGGCCGGCCGGCACAGCGAAGGACGACGCCCTCCTCCAGTTCGACGCCCGCCTCCCGCAGCACCGCCTCGACCCGGGGCCGGTCGTCCGCCCAGACCACACAGTCCAGCTTGGCCTGGACCCGGTCTCCCCGCCCCTTCTCGATCAACTCGAAGTAGAGCTGACCCCGGGCGGCCGGTCGGAGCCTCTGGACTTCGCCGGCGATCCACACCGACGGATAGGCGTCGCCGAGGAGACCCTTCATCTCCCACGCGAACTGGGAGACGGTGTAGGTGCCGGCCGGGAGTTCGGAACCGAGCAAACGGATCAGCTCAGTGGAAGCCCTTGAGTTCGAGCACCGACTCCATGGGAATCGCCTCGGCCCACTCGAGAGCGCTCTTGTCGCCGATCGTCAGCTTGTCCAGGAACTGCCGCGCCTCGTCGCGGTGGCTGAACAGCCGCCAGATGAAGGTGTGGCCGGCCGGCGCGGTGAAGTACGTGTAGTTCCGCATTCCCTCGCTCAGGTCGAAGCCGAGGTCCGATTCGCCGTTGACGCCGACGCAGGCCATCGCGATCGCCCGGTACGCGAGTGCGAGCGCCTTGAGCGGCTCCTCGAAGTCGGACAACTCCTCGCGCGACAGCGCCGAGTGGTACAGGGCGACCCGCGAACCGTCCTCCTCGGCGAGCAGGTTGTACGGCACGTCCGCCCGGTCGAGGGCGTCCCGCGTCTCGCTGGTCATCACGAAGACGTCGTCCGTGTCCCCGACCTTGTACGCGATCGCGAAGGTCTCCGAATCCAGACCGGCGAACGACTCGGCGAGGATGCCCTCATCCTCGATCGTGAAGTAGAAGAGGCGCGAGATCATCCGACGGGTAGCCATGCGTATTCAACTCCTGGGTCGGCCGGAAGCGGCCAAGGGGCAGCGGCGGCAAGCCGGGCCGACGTGAATCCTACCGGAATCCGGACGTTCCGGGGTTTCCACCGGAGTGATTCAGAAAGCGCTCGAACTCCTCGCGTTCCTCTTCGGTTGTGTCCTCCAACCCGATCAGGTACTCGCCACCGGCCGCCGGCAGCGGCGCGCGGATCAGAGTGACGGCGCGCTCGATCGCGTCGCAGTCGAGGTTGACCAGCACCAGCGCCATCTGACGGCAGACGGTGAAGAGCTGCGTGCCCAACTCGCTCTCGATCCTCACCTGGGCGGTTTCCGGCATCCGCTCGGTCGTGATCCAGTAACCCTCCTCGGCCCGCCGCACCGTGACCAGACCCTCCAGGTAGAGGGTCTGGCGCGGAATCGTCAGTTTCTGGCTCAGCCGGCTTTCCAGGCTGCCGATGGTGACATCCGCGTCGATGCGGCCCGAACCGGCAATCTCCAGTTCGAGCGCGGCTTCGAACACGCCGTCGTCAACCGGACGGAGCGTGGCCGCGTGGCGAGTCACGGTCAGGGCGTGCTCCGGAGAGCGCAGCATGATCTCGGCAGGGCCGATGCGCACCGGAACCAGGTCGTCGATCAGGTGCTCGTAGACCCGGTTGAGACGCTCGAAGGACACCACGCGGGCGCCGGGCTCTTCCTGGGCCGCGGCCGGCCCGGTCAGCAGCAGCAGCGCCACCAAGGCCAGCGCCAGCACCGCCAGCGGCAGCACCGCCAGCCGGGCCCTCATGGGTAGTAGCCGCTGATCGTCCGCGCCTTGAACCGGCCCTTGACCTTCACCTCGACCTGGCGGTACTCGTCGCCGCCCCCGGCCCGGTTCGAGTTGTACGCCAGCAGGTACTGCGAGCGCAGCTCGCGCTCGATCTCGTCATACACCGGCGCCAGATCCTCGGCCTTGGAGATGAAGAACGACCTGCCGCCGGTGACCTTGGCCAGGCCGCTCAGCTTGTTGCGCAGGATCATCTGGGTGCGGCCGACTCCAAGGCCGATCGTGTAGATCGCCACCCCCGAGCGCCGCGCGTACTCCTCGACGTCAGGAAACGAGACCGTGCTCGACGTGTCTTCGCCGTCGGAGAGCAGGACCAGAGCGCGCCGGCCTCTGACGCCCCGGAAATAGTAAAGGCTGGTGATCAGCGCATCGTGCAGCGCGGTGTTGCCGGCGGCGCGGAGCCTCTCGATCGAGGCAGCGACCGCGCCGGCGTCCGATGTCCGGCCGATCAGCAACACGGGCCGGGAGGCAAAGGCGACGGCGAAGGAACGGTCGCGTGGCGTGATCAGGTTGGCCAGGAACTGCGACGCGGTCCGCCGCGCCTCGCCCAGGGACGTCTCCATCGACCCCGAAGTGTCGATCACGACGCCCAGGGTGAGGGGCAGGTTCTCGACCAGTTCGAACTTCGCAAGCTCCTGGCGGCGCCCATCCTCCATGACGGTGAACTCGCTCTCGGCAAGGGTCGTGACCGGCCGGTTCCCACTGTCGACCACCGTCGTGTAGAGCTCGACCAGGTCGACGTCGACCGAGTCGGTGAACTCGGGAGCGTTCAGGAAGCGCACGTCCTCCGCGCGGCTGCCATCGTCCAAGGTGGCGGCGACAGTGAGGTACACGAGCTCCTGATCGCCGGCCGCGGGCACATCGATCTCGGCGCGCCACGGGGCCCTGCGCAGCACCGTCCGCACCTCTTCGCCGACCCGAAACTCGACCTCCTGGACCACGCGCTCCTCGGGCACGATGACCGAGGCGACGGCATCCACCTTGCCCGACACCCGAACACCCCGCCTCGGTTCATCGATCAGCACCCTCAGTTCGCCGCGTTGCTGATTCAGAACCAGTTCGTCCGAAGCCACGACCTCGCGGTTCTCGTCGAGCCCCTCGACCCGGACCACCTGCTCGGCCGGGTACTTCGCCAGCCGCACCTCGGCGCTGAACGGGGGCCGGCCGCGCGTGACCTGAAGCACGCCGTCGACGTAGAACCGCATCGCCGTGATCTCGCTCCCGGACACCAGGGTCTCGGCCCGCCACAACCCGAGTACGACATCGCTTTCGGGCGGCACCAGGACCAGGCCGCTGTCCGCGGCGAGCGCTGTCTCCGGCAGGTCCGCCACCAACTGCTCCGCCGCCACGATGAGGCGCCGGCGATCTTCCGAACTCGCCGGGGCCGTTTGCGGCGTCATCGGTACCTCGAGCGGCACCGCCCCGAAGGCCGTGGCGCCGCTGATCTCGTCCTTCACCAGGAACCTCACCAGGACAACCGAACCGGGACGCAGCAGGTGTTCCACCGGCAGCGCCAGGGACCGGTCCTCCGGCGGCGTGCCGGAAAGGAAGCGGACCCTGAAGACATCGAAGATCCGTCCCGGCTGCTCGATGACGCCTTCCACGTTGATCCGGACCTGCTCTCTGCCGTTGTCGTCCACGAAGGGCTCGTACGCCGCGCCCGGCGGCAGCGAAAGGAGGATCCTGGTCAGGATGCGCTGACCGCTCCGCGCCGGGAAGGTGACGATCGGATCCTCGAGCTCCAGCGTGGGCGGCGCCGGAACCTGGTCGGCCGCGGCCGCCGCGGCCCAGACATCGAGATCCTGTGGGGGCTGCAACCAAGCCTGCGTACTCGCATTCGTAGGCCGCTGCCGCCGGAAGTCGAACAGCCCGTGGATGCCCGTCACCCGGTCGACCAGCCGAGCCTCCTCACACACCTGCAGGTCGAAGCGTCGGGCTCTGATGAGACCGCGAAGCTCTTCGTACTGCTCGAGCCAGTACTCCATTTCGGGCATGTACAGGGCCCGCTTCGTGTACTCGGGCAACCAGAGCTGGAACGCTTCGTTCGGCTTGGGCTGGAAGAGGACCAGGTTCTCGTGCTCGCCCTCCTCCGGTCCGTAGCGCCAGATCTCGAGCGGCCGGAAGGTCTGATCGCAGTCGACCGGTTCGACGTCGTCCGGCGCCCCGTGCAGGAACAGCAACTGCGCCCGGACATCGAAGAACGGCGCCCCCGATTCGCGGACCCGCCGGCGACGCTGCTCGATGCCCTCGGCGATCCGGGCGCGGCTCAGGAAGGTCTCGATGTACTCGCGGCGCGCCCCCGGGCGGAGATTCTGGACCCGGCGAAGCTCGGCCGGCGCCAGCAGGTACTGGGGTCCGTCGAGAAAGAACTCCCGCTCCTGGTCGCTCCACTCGGAGAGCCGCCAACCCGCTTCCTGGGCAGCCGCCATTGCCGGCACGAAGCAGGCGGCAACCAGAAGCAGCCGGCAGATCCGCGATCCGGTTCCTCCCGGCCTCACCACGACATCCGGTACAGCATCCAGTACACGACGACCCCGGTCACGGACACGTAGAGCCAGATCGGCAGCGTGATCCGGGCGATCTTCTTGTGCCGGTCGTACCTGCCCCGAAGGCCCCGGACGACCGTGATCAGCGCCAGCGGCGGCACCGCGACGGCCAGCACCGTGTGGGTCAGGAGGATGCCGAGATAGACGGTCCGCACCGTCCCCTCGCCCTCGAAGTGAACCGAACCGACCTTGTAGTGGTAGTAGAGATAGGAGACCAGGAACGCCGCCGAACATCCCAGCGCCGCCAGCATGACCTGCTTGTGCCGCTCGCGGTGACCGCGCCGGATCAGGACGTAGCCGGTGACGAGCAACAGCGCCGCGGTCGCGTTCAGGATGGCATTGAGGGTGGGCAGGTGCATAGAGGTCGTGGCGGCCGATGACATCGCCGGGCTCGTGACCGCGGACCAGCTCCGCGAGGCCATGAGCTTAGCCGGGTTGACTGCGGGGATTGTGCCGGGTGACACGGATCGAGAGCGGCTATGCCGTCAGTCGCGTCGGCCCCCAACCCCCGACTCCGATCCGGAGAGACGGCGCCCAACCGGGCCGCTGCCGGCGGCGAGACGGGCCACATAGTCTCCCGCTCGAAGGCAAAGCTCGTCATGTACTACGATGTAACTTTCTTCCGCCACGGTAGCTGACCGACCAGCGAGACCAAGCGCAACTGCGGACTCGACGGAACACGCGGCTAGCCACCGGTTGGTTGCCAGCCCTTGCAGGTAGCCGGCGCCTGACTTGACCGAGTAACCCCACTAAGCGACTCAATCTGATGCTGACACGGATCAAGCTGGAGAAGTTCACCGCCTTCCGGCACCTGGACATCGATCTGAACCCGGGCATCAACGTGTTCGTCGGCGCCAACGCAACGGGAAAATCCCACCTCCTCAAGGTCGCCTATGCGGCCTGCGAAGCCACGAGACCCGGAGTCGGCTTCAGCGAGAAACTCAACCGCCTGTTCCTGCCCTCCAAGCGAGCCCTTGGGCGCTTGGTCATGCGCCAACAGGGTAGCTCGCGAGCAGTCGCCGAAGTCTGGCGCGGTCAGCGGAAACTCAGGATCTCCTTTTCCAACCACGCGCTCCGCCCCTCCAAGGCCACGGTCACCGGCCGAGTCCCCTGGTCTGAAGAGCTGATCGAGAGCGTCTTCATTCCTGTCAAGGAGATGCTCTCCCACGGCCCGGGCTTCGGGTCGCTGTACAGACAGCGCGAGATTCACTTCGAAGAAATCTACGCCGACATCCTGGACCGTGCCTACCGGCCGGCGCTTCGCGGACCGACAGACAGAGCTCGCCAAGGAGTACTGAAGAGCCTTCAGAACGCGATCGACGGAAAGGTGACTTTCCGCAAGGAGGAGTTCTTTCTGCGCAATCGTCACGGCAACTTGGAGTTCACGTTGTTGGCAGAGGGAATGCGAAAACTCGGCCTCTTGTGGCTTCTGATCCAGAACGGCACCCTCCTGGACGGTTCCGTGCTGTTCTGGGACGAGCCGGAAACAAACCTCAACCCCGGCGTCTTCTCTGTCTTGATCGACATTCTGCTGCAGCTCCAGCGAATCGGCGTACAAGTGCTGCTCGCAACACACGACTACGCGATCCTGAAAGAACTCGAGCTACAGACGACGAGCTCCGAGACAGTGCGCTTTTTTGCCTTGTATCGTGACGAACCGAACCGCGACATCAACTGTGAGTCGACGGAGCAGCCCTTCATGCTGCGCCACAGCCCCATCGCCGACGCGTACACAGCGTTGTACGACCGCGAGATCCAGCGACTCGCGAGAGCAAGGTAGAAGTGAACGTCCTGCAGGAAGGCGAACTCCAGTTCGCCTTCGGCAGCGCTTGGCGCGCCGAGAAACTGGATCGGCAGGGCGTCCCGCTGCCAGAGGGGATGATGTTGGTCGACTTTGTGGTCGAAGGCAGCACTGAACTCGTCCTGATCGAGATCAAGGACCCCGCGGCGTCGCCCAGGGAGGAAGAGAGAAGGCGATTCGCCAAGGAGATGGAGGGCAAGCAGCTCGTCAACGGGCACCTAGTTCCCAAGGCTCGCGATTCCTATACCTTCCTTCATCTCATGGGGCGAGACACAAAGAGCATGCGGTTTCTACTAGTGCTGGGAGCGGACGGGATGTCTCTCCAGGAACCCTTACTTATGTCGCTCAACGACAAGCTGCGTCGGCGCCTGCGACACGAGGCCATTGACCCTTGGGAGCGCGAGTACATGAAGAGCTGCGCCGTGGTTCGTTACGAGAAGCTCAGCAATGCGCTCCCCGGTTGCTCTGCAACCCGAGTGCGCTAGAGCGGCAGAACTCCCAGAGGCCGGCGCTTCGCGCCGGAAAGCGGGCGAGACGCCCGCGTGCCCAGGATCACCGCTCCGCTGCGTGCCGCTCGCGGTGACCGAGGCGGCAGCCCGTCACTGCCTGCAGCCTCCGGCGAACGCCGTGGTGTCCGTGATCGCGGACGCCGGAGTACCGGGTTCGTTCCGGTATTCCGCCACCGTGTCCGTCGCCGTGTCGGTGACCCGGATGGCGTAGCCCAGGTCCGTGGTCGAGGCGCCGAAGACCCAGACGTGATCGTTCATGGCGCAACCGTCGAGGACCTTGATCAGAACCTCCCAGTTGTTCGCGTCGAAGAAGGTGAACAGGCCCGAGTCGTCCGTGCCGGCGCGGACGACGTTGCCCTGGCCTTCGCTGCCTTCGGCGGTCCGCCACTCGACCGTCACCGAGTAGCGCAAGTCCTGCAGGCAACGGGTCGTTGCGTCCGCCACGCAGGTCCCGGCCGGCTCGGCGGCCTCGACGAGGAAGGTCTTCGACGCGGTGGATTCCTCGCTGCCGTCGGTCACGGTCAGAGTGACGTCGTAGAAGCCGGGTTCAGCCCAGGAGGGGGCGGGGTTGGCGCGCCGCGACACCGTGCCGTCGCCGAAGTCCCAGGTCCGGGACCGGACGGCGCCGGTGCTCTCATCCGTGAACGACACGGCGACGCCGGTCAGGGCCCGGCACAGGCCGTCCTGGCACTCCGCGTCGACCGTGAAGGCGGCCTTCGGCGGTCCTGACGGCCCGGGGTCGGGGTCGGGGTCGGGGTCCGGGTCCGGGTCCGGGTCCGGGTCTGTCGACGGGGGCGGCGTTCCGCCACCGCCACCGCCGCCGCCGCCGCCGCCGCCACCGCCGCCCGGGGGCTCAGTGCCGCCGCCGTCATCGTCACCGGTGTTGTTCGTCACCTCCCAGCCAACGAACGACTCGGCCGGGGCCCCCGCCTCGTCCTTGATCTGGTTGGACGCGGGTCTTGAGTAGTCGAGCCTCACGCGCTGGCCCGCCTGGACGACCGCGGCCAGCGTCAGCGTCACCATGGACTCGCTGACGCTCACCTGGGTGACGCCGACAACGGTCTCCGCTACGGTCTCCGGTATCTCCACGTAGAAGTTGAACGTATCCGGCGTTGAGGCGCTGTCCAGGACCTCGTCGTAGGTCAGGACCAGCGTTGTGCCGTTCACCGTCGCCTGGATCGGCGCCGGGCCGACGCCGTCGTTGTCCACGATTGTCACCAGAGCCGAGGCGCTATTCTCGTGCTGGCGGTAGCCCGCCCCAGTCCCCAGGGCAACCAGGAAGATCTCCGGGGAGCTTTCCAGGTCTGTATCGTCGACAATGGGGATGGCAATGGTCGCCTCGGTCTCTCCGGGGGCGAAGGTCAACTCTCCCGAACCGCCGGCATAGTCGCCCGGCGACTCCGCGGTCCCGTCATCCGTGGACCAGGGAATCGACAGCGACAGATGACTGACCGCGCTGAGGGTGACCCTCAACTCGGCCGGATCGATGCTCTCCGGAACGCTCTGATCCCTGATCTCCAAGATCGGGACGACGGTTCTGGTGTTGACACTGTTGGAGGAGGCGCCGGCGCCGTTGGCGTTGATGGCGGAGACGCGGTAGTAGCGGCGGTCGCCGAGGGCGAGCCCGGTGTGCACGTAGGTCGTCATGTCGTTGCCGGTGTCGGCCTCGAGGTCGGTGAAGGTCGTGCCGTTATCGGCGGAGACCTCGATCTTGTAGCCGGCGATGACGGCGCCGCCGTCGGTCAAGGGGGCGCTCCAGCGGAGAGCGATCTGGGTGGTCCCGGGTCTCGCCGAGAGGCCCCTCGGAGCGCCGGGGACGGCGGTGACCCCGGAATCGTCCACCTGGAAGACCGCCGAGAGCCCGTACAGGGGGCGAGCGGCGGTGTGGATCACGTTGGAAAAACTGCTGAGGGGGCCGCCGCCATTACCACCGCCGAGACGACCGACGCGAACACCAGCGGAAGTGAAATTCCCGAGCGCCGCTGACAAGGTGTCGTTGTCGAAGTCCTCGGTGCCGTCGTGCTCGCAACCGGTGATGGGGAAGTTGGTAGCATCGAAGACATTGAGGCCGTCGGCGCCGGACTCGTTCTTGTTGTTGAGCTGATCGTCCCAGGACCCGTCATAGAAATCCGCGTAGTCGTCGGCGAGCTTGGCGCCGGCTAGCCAGTAGATGGGGACGCCCGTGCCGGTGGTGCTGGTGTTGTCGCGGGCGTCGACGGCTTCGGTGCAGCCGACCGCCCTGAACCCCGAACTGTAGGCCTGGATGTCGGCGTGGCCGGCCGCGGCGAGGTTCTGGATGAAGGTGTTGTAGGTCCCGATACCGGTCGCGTCGCCGGCGCGCTTCGCGGAGGAGAAGAACAGCAGCCGGAACTGGTCGCCCTCGGTCAGGCCAAGGGGCTTGAGGCCCCAGCTCGGGGAGACCATAGTCTGGGCGTGGGCCGCAGCCGGCAGTAGAGCCAAGGCGCACACTGCTGCGGTGCGCCGCAGGACAACCGAGAGCGGACGATGTGTGAGTTCTTTAGAACGGGTGTATCGCCTTAGGGGCATGCAGGTCACTCTTGGATGAGGTGGATAGTGGGCTGGTAGTTTCGCGCACAAGCGGCTCTCCGTCGCCTACAAAATTGCGGGGGCAGGGGAACTAGGTCCATGGGCAGGCCGGCGCTCGCCGCGGAACGGCGCTTCAGGCGCGCCGAAGGGCCCCTGCCCGCGAAGCAACGGCGGCGGCAGGGGACTCCCTGCGCCGCCGTTGCGGGGTCACTGCGGCCGGCAGCCTTCGGCGAACGCCTTGGTGTCCGTGATCGCGGGCGCCGGCATGCCGGGTTCGTTCCGGTACTCCTTCACCGTGCCCGTGGCCGTGTCGGTGACCCGGATCGCGTAGCCGAGATCCGTCGTGGAGGCGCCGAACACCCAGACGTTCTCGTTCAGGCCGCAGCCGTCGAGGACCTTGATCAGAACCTCCCAGTTGTTCCGGTCGAAGAAGTAGAAGATTCCGGAGTCGTCCGTGCCGGCACGGACCACTCTGCCCTGGCCGCTGCCGTCGGCGGTCTGCCAGTCGACCGTCACCGAGTAGCGCAAGTCCCGCAGGCAACGGGTCGTTGCGTCCGCCACGCAGGTCCCGGCCGGCTCGGCGGCCTCGACGAGGAAGGTCATCGACACGGTGGATTCCCGGCTGCCGTCGGTCACGGTCAGAGTGACCACGTAGAAGCCGGGTTCAGCCCAGGAGAAGGCGGGGTTGGCGCGCCGCGACACCGTGCCGTCGCCGAAGTCCCAGGTCCGGGACCGGACGGCGCCGGTGCTCGCATCCGTGAACGACACGGCGACGCCGGTCAGGGCCCGGCACAGGCCGTCCGGGCACTTCGCGTCGACCGTGACGGCGGCCTTCGGCGGTCCTGACGGCTCAGGCTCGGGCTCGGGCTCGGGCTCGGGGTCGGGGTCCGGCGGGGGCGGCGGGGGCGGCGTTCCTCCTCCACCGCCGCCGCCACCGCCGCCGGTCTGCCCGGTCTGCCCGGGCCCCGAAGGCGACCAGTCGCCGTCGCCCTCGGCGTTGGTGGCGCGCACCTGCACCTCATGCGACGCGCTCGGCGCCAGGCTCGCGATGGCGGCGCTGGTGCCGGGCACGTCCTGCGGGCCGGCGGTGAAGGCCCCGCTGGCGCCCTCGCGGTATTGCAGGTCGTAGGAGGCGATGGCGGGGCCGGTGTTCGTCGGCGCGGTCCAGCTCACGTCCAGGCTGGTGCTCGATCCCGCGGTCGCCATTACCGAGGGCGCCGCCGGGACGCCCGGGGGCTCGTTCAGGTCCGTGACGGTGATCGTCACCGTGACGGTGTCGGCGCCGCCGTTGCCGTCGTCGGCCTTGACGATGACGGTATGGGTGGGCTTGGCTTCGTGGTTGTAGGTCACGCCCGCCTTGGTGCGGATCTGGGCGGCGGCGGAGATCGTGACGATGTCGAAGAAGGCCGCGTCGGCGCCCTCCAGCGTGTAGGTCAGGGTGTCGCTGTCGGCGTCGGTGGCGGTCAGCGCGGCGCCGAGGTCCTGGCCCGCGACCGTGTTCTCGGCCACGCTGCGGTCCGCGGTTGGGGCGGAGAACTCCGGCGGGTTGTTGCCGGTGGTGGCGAAGTCGACGCCCGAGGGGAGGCCGGCGCCGTTGGTGTTGATGGCCGAGACGCGGTAGTGGCGGGTGGCGCCGCCGGAGAGGCCGGTGTGGGAGTAGGTGGTGGCGCTGTCGGTGGTGTCGGCGAGGTGGGTGGTCCAGTTGGCGCCGTCGGGGGAGACCTCGATCTTGTAGCCGGTGATGGCGGACCCGCCATCGCTGCCGGGGGCGGTCCAGGTGAGGTCGATCTGGGTGCTCCCGCTGGCTGTTGCCACGAGGCCGGTGGGGGCGCCGGGCACGGTGGCGCTGGTCTGCCCGGTCCCCGAAGGCGACCAGTCGCTGGCGCCATCGGCGTTGGTGGCGCGCACCTGTACCTGATGCGATTTGCCCGGCGCCAGACTCGCGATGGCGGCGCTGGTGAGGGTCACGGCCTGCGGACCGTCGATGAAGGTCCCGCTGGCGCCCTCACGGTATTGCAGGTCGTAGGAGGCGATGGCGGGACCGGTGTTCGTCGGCGCGGTCCAGGTTACGTCCAGGCTGGTGGTCGATCCGGAGGTCGCGGCTACCGAGGGCGCCGACGGGACGCCCGGGGGCTCGTTCACGTCCGTGACGGTGATCGTCACCGTGACGGTGTCGGCGCCGCCGTTGCCGTCGTCGGCCTTGACGATGACGGTATGGGTGGGCTTGGCTTCGTGGTTGTAGGTCACGCCCGCCTTGGTGCGGATCTGGGCGGCGGCGGAGATCGTGACGATGTCGAAGGAGGCCGCGTCGGCGCCCTCCAGCGTGTAGGTCAGGGTGTCGCTGTCGGCGTCGGTGGCGGTCAGCACGGCGCCGACGTCCTGGCCCGCGGCGGTGTTCTCGGCCACGCTGCGGGCCGCGGTGGCGCCGGAGAACTCCGGCGGGGTGTTGCCGGTCCGCCCGGTCCCCGCAAACGACCAATCGCCGTCGCCCTCGGCGTTGGTGGCGCGCACCTGCACCTGATGCGACGTGTTCGCCATCAGGCTCGCGATGGCGGCGCTCAAGCCGGTCTCGTCCTGCGGGCCGTCGGTGAAGTTCCCGCTGCTGCCCTCGCGGTATTGCAGGTCGTAGGAGGCGATGGCGGGGCCGGTGTTCGTCGGCGCGGTCCAGCTCACGTCCAGGCTGGTGCTCGATCCCGCGGTCGCGGCTACCGAGGGCGCCGCCGGGACGCCCGGGGGCTCGTTCAGGTCCGTGACGGTGATCGTCACCGTGACGGTGTCGGTGCCGCCGTTGCTATCGTCGGCCTTGACGATGACGGTATAGGTGGACTGGGCTTCGTGGTTGTAGGTCACGCCCGCCTTGGTCTGGATCTGTCCCGAGGCGGAGAGGATGCCGAAGGAGGCCGCGTCGCTGCCCTCCAGCGTGTAGATCAGGGTGTGGCCGTCGAGGTCGGTGGCCGTGACCGCGGCGCCGACGTCCTGGCCGGCGGCGGTGTTCTCGGCGACCGAGCGGCTGACCGAGGGGGGGCTGAACACGGGCGGGTTGTTGGTGAGCACGACACCGGGCACCTGGAAGAGCGCCGAGAGCCCGTACAGGGGGTGGAGGTTGGCGGGTAGGGCGTTGACGCTGCTGTTGCTGATGGGGCCGTCGCCGGCTGTGGAGGAGTTGGGCCGGCCGAGGCGGACGACGCTGGTCCCGAGCGCGCGCGAGGTGCCTCCCGAGAACGCCTCGGTGCCGTCGTGATTGCAGCCGGTGAGGGGGTAGTTGCCTCTCTGGGAAGTGTCGGGGCCGTCGTTACCGGACTCGTTCTTGTCGTTGGCCTCGTCGTCCCAGGACCCGTCGTAGAAATCCTCGTACTCGTCGGCGGCCTTGGCGCCGCCCAACCAGTAGATGGGGACGCCCTTGGCGGCGTTGGTGTAGGTGGTGGAGGTGTTGTCGCGGGCGTCGACGTCGGCGGTGCAGCCGACCGCCGTGAACCCCGTGCTGTAGGCCTGGATGTCGGCGTGGCCAGCCGCGGCGCGGGCCTGGACGAAGGTGTTGTAGTCCGCGATGGCGGTGGACGAGGCGTCGCGCTTGATGGAGGAGAGGAACAGCAGCCGGAACTTGGCGCCGGCGGCCAGGCCGGTGGGCGTGAGGCTCCAGCCGTCGGGGACCGCGGTGGCGACGGTGGAGTTGTTGATGACGGCGGGGGCGCCGTTCATGCCGGTGGTGAAGTCGGCGACGTCGGTGCCGGCGGTGTCCTGGATGGCGGCTGTGTCGTCGCCGGCCGTGGGGTCGGTGTAGGTGACGACGACGGCCTGGCCCTGGCGGATGGCAGTCGAAAGTATCAGCCAGACCTGGTTCTGTGGCAGTGCGCTCCCCGGCGCATCGACGCTGGAGACCGTAGCGGCACTGCCGTCCACAGTGAGAGTGAAGGCGGTGGTAAGGGGCAGGTTGGACAACTGCAGGTCCTCGGAGAACTCCAGATAGATACTCAGTCCGTTTGATTCCTCAACATCGGCGCCGGTCAGCGTGGGCGGGGTGGTGTCGGCCGCGACGGCCGCCGTCGCCTCGCTGGTCAGCGTCTCGGGGTTGCTGGCGTCGTCGGTGAAGCCCACCTTCACCTTGATCGTCGTGCCCACGTCGTCCAGCACCAGCGTGTAGGTGCTCGCCGTCGCCGAGCCGATGTTCGTCTCGGTGCTGTCGGTGGCCACCCGGATCCACTGGTACGTGTAGCCGGGGTTGGTCAGCCCGTCGACATCCATGATGGCGGTGGTGACCGCCGTCAGCGTCTGCCGGACCTCCGCCGTTCCGGTGATCGTCGGCGCGCCCGTCGCGGGGTTGTTTTCGGGGCGGACTTTCCCCCGGATCTGGAAGAGGATGGGAAGAGCGTTGGTGCTCCAGGAGGTGGCGCTGCTGGTGGTCTTGAAACGCGAGTTGCCGAGGCTCCAGCCCGGTGCCGTGCCGCTGTCCAGGGTACTGCCGGTGCTCAAGTTGACAGTCACCTCCATCGTGACCACCCAGTAGGTCGTGTTGCTGCTCAGCCTGGTGTCGGCCGGAGCGGTGAAGGTGTTGACGGCGTTTATTTTGAGGGTGCCCGGATTGGTCATGGTGGCCAGCAGCGTGCCCGGATTGCCCCCGCTGTCCCCGTAAATCCCGACCACCGGGGTGGGGGTACCGGTCTGTTCAACAAGATGTAGCCCGACGCTGGACAGCGTGTAGGTGCTGGCGCCCGTGGTGAACGCTGTGGCTAGAATATTGCTTGAACTGCTGTTCGATGTCTGCTCGGTGTTGCTGATGAAGGTCGTGGAGACCACCTCGAAGACCGCCGAGAGCCCGTACATGGGGCGGGTCGCGGCGGTGCCCGCGACATCGTTGCCGTCGATGGGGTCCTGGAGGGTGCCGGAGGAGTTGAGCCAGCCGGTGCGCACAAACCCGGTGTTCGCGCCGAGCCCGCGCGGGTTTGTGGCGCCCGCGAACTCCTCGGTGCCGTCGTTCTTGCAGCCGGTGATGGGGTAGTTGTCGCTCTGGGAGGTGTCGTGCGCGTCGGCGCCGGACTCGTTCTTGTCGTTGATCTCGTCGTCCCAGGACCCGTCGTAGAAATCCGCGTAGTCGTCGGCGACCTTGGCGCCGTCGAGCCAGTAGATGGGGACGCCCGTGCCGATGGTGCTGGTGTTGTCGCGGGCGTCGACGGCGGCAGTGCAGCCGAGCGCCCTGAAGGCCCCGCTGTAGGCCTGGATGTCGGCGTGGCCGGCCGCGGCGCGGGCCTGGACGAAGGTGTTGTAGTCCGCGATGTCGGAGGACGAGCCGTCGCGCCTGGTGGAGGAGAGGAACAGCAGCCGGAACCTGGCGCCGGCGGCCAGGCCGGTAGGCGTTAGGCTCCAGCCGTCGGGGGCCGCGTTGGGGATGGCGGAGTCGTTGGTGACGGCCGGGACGCCGCCGGCGCCGGTGGTGAAGTCGGGGGTGTCGTTGCCGGCGATGTCCTGGATGGCCTCGAAGTTGTCCAAGACCGTGGGGTCGTCGTAGGCGACAACGACGGCCCGGCTCTGGCCGATGAGAGGCGAAACCGTGATCTGGAGCACATCGTTTGTGGTCCCCGCAGCGACGCCGGTGACCGTAACGGCACTGCCGCCGACAGTGACAGTGAAGGCGGCGACAGGGGGCCGGTTGGCCGACAGGTCCTCGGAGAACGCGAGCTGGATGGTGTTTCCGTCCGCTGGAACAACGGCGCTGGTCAGCGAGGGCGGGATGCTGTCGGCGACAACCACGATGTCGAATTCGTCGTTGGCCGACCCGCCGTAGCGGTCTCTGGCGGTCACCTTCACCGAGACGGTCTCCACGGCCGGCGGCATCCCCGAGAAGGTGCGCGTGGCCGCGCTGAACCTCAGCCACGTGGGCAGCACCGGGTTGTCGGATTGCTTCGCCGAGTAGACCAGCATGTCGCCCTCCGCGTCGGCGAACGTGTTGTCCGGGAACTGATAGCTGAACGCCGTGCCCGCCATCGCCCGCTGGTCCGGAATCGGGTTCTCCACCGTCGGGTCGGTGTTGGCGATCGTCCCCTGGACCTGGAAGCGTATGCGAATATTGCTGGTCCTCCAGGAGGTGTCGGAGTCGCTGTTCTTGAAAATCCCGTTGCCGATGCTCCAGCCCGGCACCGTGCCGCTGTCCAGGGCACTGCCGACGACCGTGCCGACCTTAAGCCCCGTGCCAGTGGACCCGGCGGAATTTCTCGTGACCACCCAGTAGGCCGTGCTGGCGCTCAGCGAGGTGTTGGGCGGGGCCGTGTAGGTGTTGACGGCGTTTTCTGTGATGGCGCCCGGATTGATCATGGTGGCCACCAGGGTGCCCGGATTGCCGCTGTTGTCCTCGTAAATCCGGACCTCCGGGGTGGGGGAACTGGCCTGATCACGAAGATCTACCCGGATGCTGGACAGCGTGTAGGTGCCGGCGCCCGTGGTGAACCCTATGCCTAGAACGACGTTTGAGGCGGAACTCGATGTCTGCCCGGTGTTGCTGATCAGGGTCCTGATCGCCTGCGCGGCGGCCTGCTCCGGGGCGACCGTCGCCAGGACGGCGAGGGCGGCGAGCGCAAAGGCCACGCGACGAGGCCTGCGGGGGGCCGGGCGGGACGCGACCGGTGGGCTTGAGGCGCCAGTCAGCGGGGACCGTAGTCCGGGCGAGAGCACGAAGTAGCTCATGTTCCTACGATGGAACATCGGAGGCTCTTCGTCGCCTACAAAATTGCGGGATGAGGTCCCGGCCGGCTCGGCAGCCTCAACGAGGAAACGACTCCATTGCAAACGAGCCGATACGCTTCACGATCACCACGCTCTCGGCATACGAAGACCGCGGGTTCTCCAAGCTGCGCTTGGGAACACTCTCACGGTTCTTCCGCTCGGGGTCGTTGACGCGATACGGCGCCGCGACCCCAGGATCACCGCTCCGCTGCGCGCCGCTCGCGCCAGTAGCGGACCTGCCACCGGGCGACGTTGCGGTTGTGCTCGGCCAGGGTCTCGGCGAAGACGTGGGCGCCGTCGTTGCGGCTGACGAAGTAGAGGTAGGGAACGTCGGCGGGCTGGGCCGCGGCGCGCAGGCTGTGTTCGCCCGGGGAGCAGATCGGGCCGGGCGGGAGTCCGGTGACCCTGTAGGTGTTGTAGGGCGAGTCGAGTTCCAGGTCCCGGCGACGCAGGTTGCCGTCCCAGGCGCCGGCCATCTTCAGGGCGTAGATGATCGTTGGATCGGCGTAGAGGCCGATGCCGCGGGCGAGGCGATTGTGGAAGACGGCGGCGATCAGGGACCGCTCCTCGATGGCGCCGGCCTCCTTCTCGACGATACTCGCCATTGTGACGAGAGCACGGACGTCGAGGCCGTTCTGCGACGCCGCACCCAGATGCTCCTCTACTCGCCGGCGGAAGTTGCGGACCATCGCTTCGACGATCTCGCCTTCGCCGGCGCCGGCAGCGAAGGCGTAGGTGTCGGGAAAGAGGTAGCCCTCCAGCGACTCGGCGGCCGGGTCGAGGTCCGCGATCAGCGCCGGCGAGGACATCGCCGCAAGAAAGGCGTCGAGGTCGCCGAAACCCTCGGACGCCAACCGTTCGGCCGTCTCGCGCAGGGTCAGGCCCTCGACCACCGTGACCGGGTAGGTCACGACCTCACCGCGGATCACCCGGCCGAGGGCGTCGACCGCGCTCATCGGTTGCTCGAAGCGGTACTCGCCCGCCTGCAGTGCTTCCCCCGGCCGCCGGTAGTCGAGGTACAGGCGCGCCAGCAGAGGATCGCCGATCACGCCGACAGCCGACAGCTCGTCGAGGATCGAGGCCAGGGGGGCGCCGCGCTCGATCACGATGTCCACGGTGTCGGCGCCCCGAGGCCGTTCGAGCTCCCGTTCCGCCCATGCGGCCAGGACGGCGGCGACCGCGGCCAGTGCGGTCAGGGCGACGACTGTCGCAACCGACCACAACAGCAGACGCCGGCGGCGGCGCCGCGGGGGGCCTGACGTCATCCGGCCTCCCCGTCCAGCGCCTCCTGCAGGAGGATCTGGGCGGCCGTGGCATCGACCCGTTCCGGATGCTTGCGGGGATCGACTCCGGCCTCGCGGAGACGGCGCTCGGCTTCGACCGAAGTCAGCGACTCGTTCACCGTCTGTACCGGCAGTTCGCAGGCCCGGCCCAGCTTGCGGGCGAACGCGCGCGCCCGCTCCGCCGCCGGGCCGACGGAACCGTCCAGGCGCCGGGGTTCGCCCACCACCAGCATGTCCGTGCCCAGCTCGACGGCCAACGCCTTGAGTTCCGCGATCAACTGCCGGTCGCTGGTTCGCCGCAGCGTCGAGTGCGGCACCGCGACCCCCACCTGGGAATCCCCTTCCGCCACACCGACACGCTTCTCGCCGATGTCGATGCCAAGGAAGCGCACAGCAACGTCACTCTGAAGCGGGCCGCCACGGCCTGTCAACCGGGTCGGGCGCGGTACGATGGGCAATGCCCAGATGCCCGTGGGCCGGTGCCGCCGCGAGACTTGCCGCCTGTCATCCCGATCCCGAAGCTAGGCCAACGTCGGAATGCGTACCGCTGACATCTCGCGTCTGACCCTCGCGCTGGCGTTCGGTCTGGCGCTGGCCACCGGCGCCGCGGCCGCCGAAGAGCCGCCCGACCCCGGCCCACCCAAGCCCGCCGACGCCGCGGAGTTCACCTTCGGCATCGAGGACGAGTCCGGGGGCGGGCAACTCGCCGGCTGGGCCGGCGCCATGCAGGGCCCGATCGGAGAACCGGGAGAACATGCGCTGTCGGGCGGGTTCTCGGTCCGTTTTCGCGACTACCGGGCCTGGGGCGACGAGCTGTTCTACGACCAGGAAACCGAACAGATCCGGGCCGAGGGGTCGGTCGTTCTCATCCGCGGCAACGAAGTCCTCCGGGGGTCTCGTCTCGAACTCGATCTGGCGACCGAAACGGCCTCGATCTTCGAAGTCGAGGGCAACCTCGGCGCCGACTACTTCTTCACCGGCGCCGCGGTGCACAAGCTCAGCGACGAGCGCTTCACGATCCTCGACGCCCAGTTCACCGCCTGCGAGGCTGAGGACGGCAAGGTCCCCGACTGGAGCTTCCGCGCCAAGAAGGTCGACGTGAATGCGAACGGCTACGCGAAGACCCGCGGCGTGTCGTTCCGCGCCAAGAAGGCGCCGCTCGTCTACCTGCCCTACATGCTGTGGCCGGTGAAGAGCTCCCGCGTCAGCGGCTTCCTGATGCCGAAGCCCGGCTTCTCCACCCGCCGCGGCCCTTCGCTCGGCATCGGCTACTTCTGGGCGATCAACAGGAGCTACGACGCCACCTTCAACGTCGACCTCTACGCCGGCGCGCCGGCCGGCGCCGAGAACTCATTTTCGGAGAGGCCGTTCTGGGGCGCGGGAACCGAGTTCCGCTACCGGCCCAGCGAGGGAACTCAAGGCATCTTCGACGGTTACGTGATCGACGACACGGAGCGCGACGAGAAGCGCTGGCGGATGCGCTGGACCCACCAGTCGCGGCAACTGCCCGGTGGATTCCGCGGCGTCGTGCGCTTCGAGGACGTGTCCGACTTCGACTTCTTCCGCGACTTCGAACGCCGGGTCGACCGCAACAGCCAGCGGCAGCTCTACTCGACCGCCTTCATGAGCGGGAACTGGGGCAACCACTCCCTCAACGTCCAGCTCGACCAGCGCAAGACGTTCATCTCGGCTGAGCGCGAGATCCAACTACGCCAACTGCCCGAGATCGAGTACAAGCTGCGTTCCACGCGGCTGGGGAATTTGCCCTTCTACGCAAAGTTGAGAAGCTCGCTGCACTATCTCGACACCAACCGCTCAGCACGACGCACGGGACGCTACGCGCGCGCCAATCTGCAGCCGGAGGTCAGCGTTCCCATACCGGTGGCGACCTGGCTGTCCGTGTCGCTCACCGCCGGCGGCCACCTGACCTGGTACGGCGACAGCCTGATGACCGTCCAGGAGCGGCGGGCCGCCATGTCCGACACGGACTTCCGGGGCGAGGACCTGCTGCGGCTCGTTCCCACCGCTCGCGCCGAGATCGTCGGCCCCGGGTTCTCGCGCATCTTCGAACTCGGGGAGGGTGGGCGCTTCGCGCGGATGAAGCACGTGATCGAGCCGCGCATCGTCTACGCCTACTTCGATGACTTCGAAGACCGTCTGCGAATCCCGCTGTTCGACGAAGTCGACAACCTGCGCGGACACAACGTCGCTCGCTTCAGCCTGTTCAACCGTCTGCTCGCCAAGCCGGCCGACCCCGGACAGGGCGGCGCCTTCGAGATCCTCTCGGTCGAGTTCTTCCGGAACCTGTCGCTCGACAGCGAGAAACCGCTGCTGCGCTCGCGGGACCGCTCCCTCACCAGCCAGAACGGTCCGATCGGCGCCCTGCTGCGGTTCAATCCGTCCCGGCGCACGGGCATCCGCTTCGACGCGCTCTACGACACCCTGTTCTCCCAGTTCTCCTCGACCGGGATCTCGGCGACCGTCGGCGTCAGCGACACGAGTTCGCTCGGCCTTCGCTGGGCGGTGCGCCGCAACCCCGAACTGGACAAGACGCGGCGCCACCACGCACAGGTCTCGGCCGGCCTGGAGCTGATCCCGAGCAAGCTGCGGCTGAACACCATGGTGAGCTACGACATCGAGCAGAGGGTCTTGCAGATGCAGCGCCACGTCATCGACTACCAGGCCTGCTGCTTCGGCCTCCGCCTGGAGGTCGCCAACTTCCGCACCACCCTGCGCCAGGACACCCAGTACCGGCTGCTGGTCACGCTCAAGAGCGTCGGCGCCTTCTTCGACATCACCGGCGGCCAGAGCGAAACGCTGTGATCGCCCACACGGGTCGCGGCGCGGCCAGGGCGCTCGTGCTGGGGACAGCGGGCCAGCTCGGACGCGAGGTCGCCGACGAACTTCGGCGGCGCGGCACGGAAGTGCTCGCCGCCGACCGTAGCCGCGCGGACCTCTGCGATACCGAGGGGACCGCCGCACTCGCCGCACGGTTCGGCGCCTGCGCGGTCTACAACTGCGGGGCCTACACCGATGTCGACGGCTGCGAGAGCAACCTGGAGCTGGCCATGGAGGTCAACGGCCGAGCGCCTGAGCGGCTGGCAGCGGCTTTGCCGTCCGACTGCCGCCTGATCCACGTCTCCACCGACTACGTGTTCGACGGCCGCGGCCGGCGGCCCTACCGCGAAGGCGACGCCACCGCGCCGCAGACCGCCTACGGCCGCTCGAAGCTCCGCGGCGAGCGAGGCGTTCTGGACGCCGGCGGTCTCGTCGTCCGTACGAGCTGGGTGTTCGGTCCCGAGGGTCGGAACTTCGTTTCGGCGATCGCTTCGCGCATCGGCCAGGGCGAGCCCCTGCGGGTGGTGTCCGATCAGGTCGGTTGCCCCACCTACGCCCCCTACCTCGCGCGGGCGCTGGTCGACCTCGCGTCCGCCGGCGCCTCCGGTATCGTCCACTACTGCAATACGCCGGCGACGTCCTGGCACGGCTTCGCCCACGCCATCGCCGATGCCCTGGGACTGAACGTGCCAATCACTCCTACCTTGTCCTCTGAGCTGACCCGGCCAGCCGTGCGGCCCGCGTACTCCGTCCTGGACACGGCACGCTTCGAGGCCCTGACGAACCGCGAAGTCGAGGGCTGGCGCCCCGGTCTCGACGAGTACTTCGAGCGCCTGGGCCAGGGCAAGGCCGAGTCATGACCCGCGTTCTCGTGACTGGCGCGGAGGGCTTCGTCGGCGCGCGCCTCGTGCCCCGGTTGCTCGAACGCGGCGCCACCGTGATCGCCTGTTACGGCCCCGGCATGGCGCCGGCCTCTACCCCGACGCACGACAGGTGCGACTGGGTGGAACTCGACATCTGCGACCGCGGCGCGGTGGAGCGGGTGTTTGGGGAGCAGGCGCCGGACGCGGTGGTGCACCTCGCCGGGCTTTCGGACGTCGGCGCCTCCTGGCAGCGAATCGACGACTACTACAGAGTCAACGTCGAGGGCTCCGAGTTCGTCGCCGCCGCGGCGCGGACGTCCTGCGACTCGTGCCGCCTGATCGTCGCCTCGAGCGCCGAGGTCTACGGCCGGGCGCCCGAGAGCGAACTCCCCGTCGGAGAGGAACGGCCCCTCCGCCCCCGGTCCCCCTATGCGCTGACCAAGGCTGCCGTCGAGCGGCTGACCCTCGGTCAGGGCGCCATCGCAGTGCGCTCCTTCAACCTGATCGGCCCCGGCCAGAGCCCGCAGTTCGCGCTGCCCTCCTTCGCCGCGCAGCTTGCGGAGATCGAGGCCGGGCGGAAGGAACCCGTGCTTCGGGTCGGCAACCTGACGTCACGCCGCGATTTTGTCCACGTCGACGACGGCGCGGAGGCTTACGCCATCCTCGTCGAGCGCGGCGAACCGGGCTGCGCCTACAACATCGCTCGCGGCGAAGCGATCGAACTGGCCGCGGCGCTACGGCGACTGATCGAGATCAGCGGCGTCGAGACCGAAATACGCGAGGATCCCGAGCGCCTGCGGCCCGCGGACGTTCCCGTCCTCTGCGGTGACGGGAACCGCCTCCGCGCCCTGGGCTGGAACCCGCGACGCAGTTTCGATCAGGCTCTCGAAGCGATCTGGGAGGAGGCCAGAGAGCCCTAGCCCTTAGCCGCGCTGGCGCGGCAGAAGTTCCGGAGGCCGGCGCTGCGCGCCGAATGCCGGCCAGAAGGCCGGCGCACCCAGTCTCTGCCGCGCTTAATCTTCCCTGTTGCTGCGCTCCAGGGCGAGTAGCTGGGCCTTGCGTTCCCCGCCACCGACGTAGGAACCCGGGCCGCTCCGGCGCGGCACAACACGGTGGCACGGCACCAGGATCGGCAACGGGTTGGCCATCAGCTTCGACCGGATGAGCCGATAGGCGCCGGTCCGGCCGGAGGAAGTCGCCACGTTGCGGTAGGTGCGGGTCAGACCGTAGGGAATCCGGACCGTCTCCTGGAAGATCCGGCGCGAGAGGGCGTCCAATCCGATCCGGTCGAGGTCGTAGGGCAGATCGAGGTTTCGCCGCGCGCCGGCAAAGTACTCGGAGAGCCGGCCCAGCGCCTCGTCGACGAAGTCGGTCGTCTCCACCGCGCCGAGCCGAGGGAACATCGCCTTCTCCGTGTCCGCCGGATCGATGACCAGACGCGTCACCAGCCGACCCATGAACTCGAGCCCCAAGGAACCGAGCGGTGAAGGGATCAGGACCCGGAGTGGCTCAACCGTACGCGCCGCAGGCCAAGCCGGCGCACGGACCGGCGCCTGCGCAGAGCGCACAATTTCTTGGGCCACGGCAAATCATGGTAGCATGGCGAGTTGTACACGTCCAAACGGATGCCGTTCCCGGCCTGACAAGCCGCCGCCCGGCGTCACTCCTGCCGGAGTTCGATGCGCAGCGAAACGTCTTGGCCCTTGGTGGCCTCGAACTCGCGCACCGCGGACGTGTAGCCGGGGCGCGTCACCTCCAGGCGATGGCCGCCCGGGTCGATGACCAGGGGCGAATGGAGATTCGCGAGTTGGGCGCCGCTGCCCAGCAGCCGCCCGTCCAGGTACACGACCGCGTCGCCGGGTTGCACCTCGACCATCAGACGGGCGGAGGCGGCAACCGGCGCCGAAACCGCCACCGCACGGGCGATCCCGGCCACGGCCCCCTGCGTGCCCGGGGCCGCCTCCGCACCCCCGGCCAACGCGACGCCAAGCAGCAAGGCAACCGCCGGCGCCGACCCCCGACGGATCAGCGCGTAGCGCCCGCGTCCTCTCATGATGCACCTCCCTGGTCCAGACCGACGCCGTCGGACCAGCCGTTCCTCAGTCCTTCCAGATAGTGATGTCGCATCGTCTTCTCCCAAAGTCGGGGCAGTCTGACCGGCATTCCTTGCAACGCCCGGGCCAGCCGCTCCTGGGTCCACAGCAAGGCTCGCTCCCGGGCGCCTCCAGCCGAAGGCGGCTTGCCGCTCTGCATCCCCAGAAAGGGTCCGAGCTGTTCGTGGCGCCGGAAGAACACCACCGCCGAGTATCCCGATCGGTACTGCCGCTGCGCGAACCGCGCCAGATCGGTCGGGTGGTCGTGCGCGACGCGGGCCGCCGGTCGGTAGAGCAGCCGCAGGCCCCGCGCCGCAAGCCGGTAGCCCGCCTCGACGTCTTCCCAGGCCGCATAGGGAAACGCCGGGTCGAACGGCTCGGAGGCCATGGCCTCGCGGTCGACCGACAGGTTGGACGTGTAGAAGAAGTTGAACGGCACGTTGTCCTCGTCCTCGATCAGGGCGAATCCGAACTGAAGTCCGTGCTCGTTGATGTAGTCGAGGAAGGGCGTACGGCGCATGCGCGAATGCCAGTCCGTTCGACCGATGACTCCGACGCAACCTCCGGCGGACCGAATCTCACGCGCCAGCTCCCCTTCCTGGGCCCGAACATGCGTCGCCAACCATCCCGGAGCGGGGACGGTATCGTCACCGAGAAAGGCCACCCATCGTCCCCGCGCGGCCGACACACCCCGGTTCCGGGCCACGGCGGGTCCCCGATTCGGCTGGTGAAGAACCCGCAATCCGGTCCCGTCGGCGTCGCTGCCGGCGGCAAGCTCGTCCAGCCAGGCTGCGGCGCCGTCCGAACTGCCGTCGTTGACCACGATCACCTCGAACCGTGGTCCCTCCTGCCCACGGAGCGCTTCGAGCACCTCCCGGAGCGCCGGCAGGCGGTTGAAGGTCGGAATCACGACGCTCCAGTCGGGCGGTGCGGTCACTGCTCGACCTCCATGACCTCATCCAACCTGCGCCGAACCAGCGTGAGTCCTTCCGGCAACAGGGACTCGAACCCTTCGCTCTGGAACAATTGCTCGTCGCCGGGGTAGGTCGGCACCAGGTAGAGCGGAAAGCGCTCGAAGATCTCCTGGTCCGGCCGCCGGCGCCGGGCCTGGATGAGACGGCGTCGTTTCGCCGCACTGTCGAGTTGACCGACGATCGATGACACCGCGCGCAGTTGAGCCAAGGTCCGTTCGTCAACCACCGCCGGCACCCGGAAAGGCACCCCGCCGATGCGCCTCCGCAGACGACCGAGCCGGCTACGCAACGCCACGGCGGCGCGGGCACGGCGCCAGGCCGTACGGGGCCCGATACCGACGATCGGCCATCGACGGCGCGGGACCCCGTCCTCAACCGGCCCGTTCCCGGTCTCCATGGCCGAGCCGCCGGCGCCATGCTCCGGGGCGCCGAACGGATCGAGAGAAAGTTGCTCGCCGTTCGGATTGCAGTGCGCCAGCAGGTGCTGGGTACGGGCAAGCAGCGTCATCTGCACCGCCGGCATCAACCGCGGCCACAGGTCGGCGTCGTAGTTCTTGAACGCCGTCAGGTAGGCGTTGCGTTCGAAGAGCATGCCGCGAAAGGCGTTCCCGAGCAGATCGCTGGTGGCCATCGAACGATGATTGACCACCGCGTCCGGCGCCGACAGCACCCGCTCTCCGCCGGACCACAGACGCCAGCCCAGGTCGACATCCTCGAGATAGGCGAAGTACTCCTCATCGAAACCGCCCGCCGCCAGGAAACGGTCGCGGCGAACGATCATGTTGCCGCCGCAGGGGAAGAGCAGCTCGCTGCCGGCGGCCGGCGCCGTGACCTCGTCCAGGGGCCGGTGGTAGTCGAGCTGAAAAGCGTGGCCATCGAAGGTCATCACACCGCGGCCGAAGTCCAGCCGGCTGCCTTCCCAGTCGACGATGCTGCCCGAGATCGCCGTGACATCCGCGGGCGCTTCGCGCAGCGCCGCGACGAGTTCGGCGAGCCAATCCGGCCGCGGTCGGGTGTCGTTGTTGACGAGAGCCAACGAATCGGCGGTGCTCCGCTCTGCAAGCCGGTTGTTCGCGGCGCTGAAACCGATGTTGACCGGGTTCTCCACGATCTCGACACGCGGATGCGTGGAGCGCACCCATTCCACGGTGCCGTCGGTCGACCCGTTGTCGAACAACCTGATTCCGACCGCAACGCCCGGGTCCCGCTGTCCCTCGAGCGCCGGCAGCAGGCTCTCCAGGTGGCGGCGGCCGTTCCAGCTCACCACCAGCACGTCGACGCTGTCGATGCGGCGCCGGCCGACGGCGACGCCCGCTCCCGGCCCGCTCATCCTCTGCCGGCTGCGGGAGCGCCGACCAGCCGAGTCCGAATGAAGCGAAGCAGCCGAAAGCCCAACTCGTCGTTCGGCGCCGCGGTAGGCGGCTGGAACGCGAACTCCTGCTTTGTGGAATCGCTCTTCGGCGACGACAGGAAGGCGACCAGGGGCGCCAGGCTGCGCTCCCAGGAGAACGTCGCCAACGTCTGCTCGCGACCGCGGCGAGCCCGCGCCTCGATCGCCGGGCCGCCGGCCACGAGGTCGGCAAGACCGTCTCTCAGCGCATCGACATCCCCACAGGGAACGACCAGGCCCGCGTCCCACTCCCGCAGCAGCCGGGGCACGGTACCGCCCTCCGTGGTCAACACCGGGCACCCGACCGCCAGCGCGTCGACAAAGCGCGTACGCAGCGACAGCTCGGTCTCCAGACCGGGCTGGTGGCAGGCGGCGAGGGCGTCCACGTCGCGGAGCAGGTCGTAGCGACGTTCGTGGGGGACCCAGTCCAGGAACTGGATGCGATCCGGATCCAGCCTGAGACTGCGCGCCTCGACCTCGGCCAGCAGCCGCTGCGGCGCGAGCGCGCCCGGCGGCTGACGCACGAACAGGAGCCTCGCGTTCGGGTCCGGCAGCCGGGCAAAGGCCTCAAGCATGGGCGCCGGGTCGTACCAGTCGTAGAGGCCGCCGAACAGAACCCGTCGCTCTCCTCCGGCGCGCGGCGGCAACACAGGCCGATACGCGGGCATGGGATCGGGCGCCCCGAAGGGCGCCTCGGCGATCAGGCCGGCCAACTCGGGATCGTCGCGGTAGCGATGCGGGTTGACTCGCCCCAGCGCGGTGAGAAAACCGAGGTAGTAGGAGCGCTGCTCGGCGGACGAGCACAAGAAGAAATCGCCCCCGGACATCTGCCGCACCCATGTCCGGTGGTCGTTGCGGTAGGGGTCGAGGCCGAGGCTGTCGAAGTGGGTCAGGTTCTCGACCAGAAACGGGTCGTACAGGTCGATCACGGTCGGCAGATCGGGCAGTTGGTCCAGCAGATCGTTCGCCAACTGTCCCTGGGCCACGGCCGCCGAGCAGCCGGCGAAGAGCTCCGAGAGCGGTGCGGAATCGAAACGGTGTACCTCGACCGCGGCGTTCGGGAAGGCGGGTGGCCGGTCCGAGCGCCAGGGTGAGACGAGGACCGCCTGGAACCCGAAGGACGGCAACCGGCGCGCCATCTCCAGGTAGCGGATGCCGATTCCCGCGGCGCGCTCTCCGAGCGCCTCGCTGCACAGCAACCCGACGCGGCTCATTCGCCGTTTCCGCCGGCGGCCGGCCGGCCGGTCCCTCGCAACGACTGCGCGAACTCGTGGAAGCGCCAGACGCGGGTCGACTTCATCGTTTCGATGAAGCGCTCAAGCTCCTTCTCGCGCGCGTAGAGCCGGTGAGCCTCTTCCTCGCCCACCCGCAGGTAGTGGCGGACGCTCTCGAGTTCCTCCGCCATGTCCTCGAGGTCGGTCTCCCGCTCGCGAATCCGCGCCCGGGCTGCCTCGCCCGCGAGAACCGCATCCCGGCGCATCCGGGCGACGGCGCCGGCCAGAACCGTCGCGTCGAGCTCATCCGCGTGCTTGGCGAGCACCCTTGCCTTCAACTCCTGGAAGTCATGGCGCTGGGAGGCGGCCCCACCCAAGGCATGACCGCCCGGCGCACCGCCGCCACCGCCGCCACCGCCGCCACCGCCGCCCAGAAAGTGCCGGTACTCGCAGGTCGTCCGTGCGAGATGAACGAAGTGCGACGTTTCGGACAGCCGGATCAGGAGATCCCAGTCCTCGAACACCGGCAGGGACTCATCGAACGGCCCGGCCCGCGCGAGCGCCTCCCGCGTCATGAGCACGGTATGGAATGGAATGTAGTTGTCGAGCAGCAGGATGCCCCGGTCGAAGTCCCGGCTGTAGGGGAGGCGGCGACCGCACTCCACCCAACCGCCTGTCCCCGGCTCGTAGCTGACCACCGCCGCGTCGCTGTAGGCCACCTCCACGTCGCCGGAAAACAGGGCCGTGAGTGTTTCGAGGTGCTCGGGCGCCAGCAGGTCGTCGTCGTCGAGGAAGCCGATGCAGTCGCCTGAAGCCGCTTCCACACCTGCCTGGGCGGCGCCGGCCCGGCCGCGGTTGCGATCCAGGTCGACGCGGCGCACGTCGAACGGGAAGCCCTCCGCCACCTCGGGGCGCTGCCCGCCGTCGTTGACCAGAACCAGCTCGACGTTGCGGTAGGTGCTCTGCGCCAGGCTGTCCAGTGCCTCCGCGAGCCGCCGCGGCCGGTTGTAGGTCCGCACCACGATCGACACCCGGCGTGACGAGGTGACCTCGACCAGGGAAAGCGCCCCGCCCAGGTGCGCGATCAACTGCGCCGGACTCCGGGTGGTGAAGTCGCTGGCCTTCAACTGGCAGTAACCCTCGGCGCAGCGGCCCGGATCCGACAGACTGAGCGCCCGGTAACGGCGCAGGCCTCGACAGGAACCCATGTAGTCGTGGCGTTCCAACTGGCTCCGATAGTGGGACATCGCGGCGGCGATTCCCTCCATCTCGGCGGTCACGTCCACGAGCAGGTCGGGATAGAAGGGGTGGTTCACCTCGTAGCAGAGAACACGCAGCGCCAGATCGCCGGGCGAGGAGTCGTCGTCCTGGCTGGCCAGCGCTTCTCCCCCATCCGTTCGCCCTCGCCGGCGGTTGATCAGGGCCTCGTGCAGGGCGCGAAACGTCGCCTGATGATCTGAGGTCACTTCGAGAGGCGAGGGCGCCAGCAGCAGGTCCGGCCGGTGTTCCTGGAGCAGCGCCTCGATGTAGCCGGTCAGTTCGTCCAGGGAGGAGGTCAGCGCGCCGTCTCTCAAACCGTGGCGCGAACCCAGATGGTCCACGCTGTCGATGCCGAGCACCCGGGCGGCCGCATCCGCTTCCGCACTTCGCCGCTTGGCGTACTCGTCTCTCGCGAGACCCTCCGGCGGTCCTTCCACGCCGCCCGAACCGTCGCTCATGAAGGCGCACACGACCCTTGCGCCGTTCGCGGCCAGTTGCAGAACAAGGCCGCCGCAGCCGAGCACCTCGTCGTCGTAGTGGGGCGCCAGCACGAGTACGCGGCGAGCCGCCAGCGACTCCGGCGCGGTCGGCGGCAGCAGCCGCTTGCGGTCCGTCACGGCGCCAACCCGGTACTGGGTTCCGGCGGGAGTAGGGCCGGCCGGGTGGGGCTATGGCGGTTCTCGTTCACGGCGCTCCCTGGATCACCGAACATGCTACCGGAGCCCATGCCCCGCTAGAATCGCACTCCGATGCTGCAATGCGAAAGATCCCTGGTCGCCGGCGCGCTGCGAAGCGCCCTTTCCAGCGCCTTCGGGCTCGACCACGACCCGACCATCGAAGTACCGCCCCAGCGGCGGCTGGGCGACCTCGCGAGCCCCTGCGCTCTTCACCTCGCGCGCGAACTCCGCCAGGCGCCGCGCGCGATCGCCGAGCGTCTGGTCGAGGCCATGGACGTGCCGCCGGGATTCGACCGGGTCACCGTCGAAGGCCCGGGCTACGTCAACTTCCACCTCGACCGGACCGGATTCGCGGCCGCGATGCTCGACGCGGCGCCGGTGGCGCCCTCGCGCGACGACGACCAGCCTGGGAAGGTGATCGTCGAGCACACGAACATCAATCCGAACAAGGCGGCGCACATAGGCCACCTGCGCAACGCCGTCCTCGGCGACGTCCTGGCGCGCGCGCTCCGCGCTCTCGGACGCACCACCGAAGTCCAGAACTACATCGACGACACCGGCGTCCAGGTCGCCGACGTGGTGATCGGCTTCCTCGATCTCCGGGGCTGCTCGGTGGCCGACATCGAAGCCCTGCCGGAGCCGTTCGACTACACCTGCTGGGACGTCTACAGCGAGGTCGGCCCCTGGTACGAAGCGGATCCCGAACGGCTGGAGCTCAGGCGCCGCACTCTCCACGCCCTGGAAGCGGGCCACGGCCGCAGGGCGGAGGCCGGCCACCTGGTCGCCCGACGGATCGTCGGCCGCCATCTGGCCACGATGCGGCGCATCGACATCGACTACGACCTGTTGACCCGCGAGAGCGAGATTCTGCGCCTGGACTTCTTCGTCGCCGCCTTCGAGCCACTCAAGGCGAGCGGCGCGGTGCGGTTCGAGGAGACCGGGAAGAACGCCGGCTGCTGGGTCATGCCGCTTTCCGAGAGCGAGGAATTCCAGGGTCTGGAGGACCCGGACAAGGTGATCGTGCGGTCCGACGGCACGGTGACGTACGTGGGCAAGGACATCGCGTACCAGCTCTGGAAGTTCGGCCTGCTCGGACGGGACTTCGAGTACGACCGCGCAGTCGGCGGGTGCTTGTGGGAAACCGCAGCGGCCGGTACCGAGAGCGGCCCGGAGCGGGAACAGGCGCCGGCGTTCGGCGCGGGAACCCGGGTGATCAACGTGATCGACGCCCGCCAGGCCTACCTGCAGCGGATCGTTCGGGCCGGTCTCGAAGCCCTCGGCCACACGCGCCAGGCCGGCGAGAGCATCCACTTCGCCTATGAGATGGTCGCCCTGTCCGCCCGGACCGCGGAACAACTCGGCTTCAGCGGCGACGCAAGGCTGGAGATGTCCGGTCGCAAGGGCATCGGCGTCAAGGCCGACGACCTGCTCGACCAGCTCGAGGCGAAGAGCCGGGCTGAAATCGCAGCCCGCCGCGACGACTCCGACACCGGTGGCGCGAACGGCGGGGACGCCGAGCACCTGGCGCGCCAGATCGCGACCGCGGCGCTGCGCTTCTTCATGGCGCGAGCAACGACGACCCGGGTGATCGCTTTTGACATCGACGAAGCCACCGCCTTTGAGGGCGAGACCGGTCCCTATCTCCAGTACTCCATCGTGCGCGCCAGAAACATCCGCCGCCGCTTGGTGGAAGAGGGCCTGCCGCAGGAAGTGAGCGGGCGCCGGGCTGCCGAACTCCCCACCGAGGCATGGCCCGACGATCTCTGGGACCTGGTTCTGCTCGCCGCGCAATGCCAGGACACCGTCGAGCGCGCCGTGGCCACGCTGGAACTGTCGCTGATCGCCAGGCACGGGCTGGACCTGGCGCAGAAGTTCCACGCCATCTACCACCGCCATCCCATCCTGCACGAGCAGAACGAGGCTCTGCGCGACGCCCGTCTCGCCGCCACCCAGATTTTCGTGCGTTCCCTCGAAGCGCTGGCCGCGATTCTCGGCGTGCCGTTGCCGGAGCGGATGTAGACCAGGCGGCGTTTCCGCACTCGCCGGCACCAGCCAGTTGGGACCGACGAAGAGGGTCCCAGCGGCCGCTCGCACTTTCTTACTACATGAGAGGTCGGGTGCTCGCTGCGGTCGGCTGCACTCCGGTTCGGCGACGGCCGCTGGGGGTCGACGGGCGTCGCTTGCCGACAGCCTCGCTGGGACCCTCTCTGTCGGCCCCAACTGGCTGGACATCGTCTCCGGTCTGGTGGTCGACGAGACGATGGGCGAGGAGATGAAGGTCACCGTGATCGCGACCGGCTTCGCTGAGGATCGGCAGCCTCGCTCCGGCGGCCCGGCGTCGAAGCCTGATGGCGCCGGGACCGACGAAGACGCCGATTCACCCGAGGGTCCGGCTGCCGCCGGGCAGGCGGCGGGCGCGGCTCTCGATCTTCTCCTTAGGGGCCGCTTCCGCTGCAAGAATGCCTGGAGCACTCTGCTAAACTGATCGATTGCCATGTGACCGACGACTGGACCGAGGAGTGAGAACATGCCGAAAGAGAAGTCCGCCAGCGGCGACACGCCGAAAGAGCAAAGCGGAGTCGAACTCTACGTGACGAGTCAGGGTGCATGGGGGATCAAGGACAAAGAGGCTTTCTATCGTAGAGACGACGTTCGAAAGTCCTTTGCGACAGCCTCCCGAATCGTCAAGCAGCAGCGTGTCGCGAAGGCCAAGAGCGGACAGTAGCGGCGCGTCGACGCTATGGGGCTTGGTCTACTCCTCATCCCAGCCTTGGGTGGCTACTGGCTGCTCACCCACTCCAACCGCTGGAAGTTCACGGTACTGCTGCAGTCCGGCTATCACGTCTTCTTTCGTTCGGCCGCCAGTGGGCTTGCACTGTCTTCTGCATCCTACGTTCTCGCATTGGTTCTCCCGGGACTAGAACGCCTCGGCTCTGAATTGAAGATGGAACCGGATCACACCGAGTTCGCCCTAGCGATAGTCTTCAGCGCCCTTCTCGCTCTGGCCCTTCCACCCACACTCAATCTGCGCTTTACGGTATTGAAGGGAGCCATCCGCGCCGCCGAGGCCAGCCGGCCCTAGTCTCGCTCTACGCAGCACACTCCATCACAGACCACTGCTGTCCCACAAACGGGGAGGAAGGATGGGTCTGAACCGTGCCTTGTCGTATGATTGGTTTTCAAACAACGCCAATGACGGCAAGGAGATCCAGACCCATGGCGCACAATAGTACCGTACTTGGCCAGTTCCTCAAGCTGGTGTCGAGACATGAGTTCGAGCGGGAGGCCCGGCGGCATCACAGGGGACGCAAGCTGCGCTCGATGAGCCGCTGGGGCCAGTTCGTAGCGATGGCGACGGCGCAGCTTTCCGGGCGGCGCAGTCTGCGAGACATCGTGTCGAACCTGGATGCGCAGGCTCACAAGCTGTACCATCTCGGCGTTGGCCGGGTAGCCCGATCTTCGCTGGCGCGGGTGAACAGAGAGCAGCCTCACGAACTGTACGAGGCGCTGTTCGGTCGCCTTCTGAGCCGTTGTCAGGCGGCGGCGCCGGGGCATGGGTTCCGTTTCCGGAACAAGCTGTTGTCGCTCGACGCCACGTACGTGGACCTGTGCCTGAAGGTGTTTCCCTGGGCGCGGTACCGCAAGACCAAGGGGGCGTTGAAGCTGCACGTGGGTCTCGACCACGAGGGCTGTCTGCCGTCGTTCCTGCACGTCACCGACGGCAAGGGCTCGGACCTCGAGGTGGCCCGGTCGCTTCGTCTTCCGAAGGGGAGCATCGTGGCGGCGGACCGTCTGTACCTCGACTTCGGATGGCTGAAGGACCTTGATGCACAAGGGGTTTTCCTGGTCACCCGCCTGAAGCGCAAGGTCAAGTACGCGGTTCGGGAGCGGCGCTCGTTCGCTCGCGGCCGGGGCGTGACGTCGGACCAGACCATCGAGCTGACCAGCGTCAAGGGGCGCAAGCGGTGCCCGATTCCGTTGCGTCGGGTCGGCTATCGCGACCCGGAGACGGGTCGGCACTACAAGTTCCTGACCAACAACTTCAGCCTCGCCCCGAAGACCATCGCGGACATCTACAAGGCGCGCTGGCAGATCGAGCTCTTCTTCAAGTGGATCAAGCAGAACCTGCGCATCAAGAGCTTTGTCGGCACCTCGCGCAATGCTGTCATGACGCAGATCTGGATCGCCATCTGCGTCCATCTGCTGCTCGCATACCTGAAATTCGCCAACAAGATGTCCTGGAGCATGAGCCAGATCCTCCGCCTCCTGCAACTCAACCTGTTCGACCGAAGACCGCTGCTGGAACTGCTCGAACCTCGGAGCGGACCCCCCGAACCGAGAAACGCACAAACTCAACTTGCTCTACGCTGAAGTTTGTGGGACAGCAATGATCACAGACGGTCGAACAACCCTGGTGGCTCTCGCTTAGGGTAGAAGACACCGATCACTACCCAACTCCGCGGATGAGCGAGAATCGTACCGACGAAGAAGTGCGTGTCCTTGTCGTCGGCACATAGATCGTCCAAGAACTTAGCCCGTACGGCCTCCGCCGCGTTCTCGTGGGACTTTCCTTCATCCACGAGCCGCCAAAACAACGCTCCGACCTCCCAGTCCTCGATCATCATGCGGTGTCCGCTACAACGCGAGTCATCACAGTCGAACAAGTAGTGGAACTTGAATGGAATCTTCCGTGGCGGCTCCTTGCTTCTCCTTCGTGTCTCCCACAGCCTAGCCTGCTTGAGCGCGGCCCGGAAGGACGGCTTCCATTCTGTGGTGTCAGGCGATATGACAAGGTCCCGGACTCGCTTGGGCCGGAAAACGCCAAGAGACGTGCCATCGAGCGCGTTCTGTGCCTTGAGTTCCTCCAGTGACCTGGCTCTCCGCGCCAACGCATATCGAGCGCGCAATCCCCGGTTTCCGGGGTTACTCTTCAGAGGCTCGCCCAACACCCGAATTGTATCGCTATCTGGCCTGTAACTCTCTTTCCTGACGTCTCGCGTGCCATGCCGTTTGGCTGACACTTCTATCCACTGGTACTTCCTGTACTGCTGACTGAAAGGCAAGTCTCGAAAATTGATAGGATAGAGACGCACGAACTCTCCTGTCTCCTTCACGCCAGCCGTACACACCAACTCGTCGTACTTGGGCGACGGAATCGGGTACGTCTTGATGGTAATCAGGATCTTCATCTTCTGCAGGCCAGCGTCTGTATTCACCGATTAGTCACCTTAGAACGCGCCTGAGGCCGACCACCGAAGCTGTAAGCCCCGGAGCGATGACGACATCTGTCGCCCCTAGCAGCCCGTGGCAGAAGTGGCTTCGTGGCCCGAGGAGGCGGACCAGTCAGATGTGTGGTTCTACAGGGGACCAGCGGCGGCGGTAGATGTTGGATAGCAAGTGGATCGGGTTTGCGGGCCGGCTCAGGAAGATCCGCCGGTATAGCGCGACGAGTCGCGGCCAGACCCCTCCATGTTGACCGGCGAGGGCGTTGCGGGCTGCCGAAGCGCGGCCCTGGAGGCTCCGCGGCGTGCCGACTCCCACAAGCTCGCGCATCAGGAGCCCGAGGTTGCAGCCGCAGGCATGAATGTAGACGCGCTTGAGGACGTTCGAGCGACCGCGCAGGTGCAGCCGCCGCATGCCGCCGGTCTCGTACTGGTGAGCGAAAGGCCGTTCAAGCCGTTCCCCTCGCTGGCGCTGCATCCGCTTGCCCCGATTCCCCCGGATCCGCCGACGGTTCGCGTACACGATGGCCTGCAGGTCCTTCTTGCCCTTCCAACGACGACGACCACGGTCCGGCTCCGCGATGTAGCTGCGAAGGCCCAACTCGTCGATGGAGGCGAGAACGGCGTTGCTGTGGTAGCCCTTGTCGGCAACGATCTCCTGGATCGCGGCATCGTCCCCGATCGCCGATTCCACCTGCTCGAAGGTCTCCTCCAGCGTCTCGCCGAACGACTCCGTGTCCCCCTTCGATCCGCCCTGAATCGTCACTCCCAGGATCGTCCCGGACAAAAGGTCCACCGCCTGCTCCGCCTTGTACGCGAAGTGCGTGCGGCCGTCCTTCATCTTCGTGATCTCCGCGTCCGGGTCGTGCGGATTCGCCCACTCCGCGTTCGACAGCTTCTTCTTGCGCTTGCGGTCGAAACCGACCAACTCGGTCCGCGTCGGCGTCTCCACGCCCGACGCCTCCGCCAAACCCCGCACGAACTCGTCGTAGTCCTCCCCACTGTCAAGACGCACGATGCTCCGCAACGCCGCGTTCGCCTCCAGAGTCGTCGCGTCCATGCCCACCGTCTTGCCCGACACCAGACCCGACTCCGCCAGACGACCAAGCACCCACGAGAACACTCTGCTGTGAGTCTCCACGTCGACCAGCCGACGCGTACGCGAAATGGTCGAATGATCCGGCGCCGACTCGGTCACGCCCAACCCCAGGAACCGACGAATGCTCAGAGAGTCCTGAGCACGCCACGCCATCCCCCGCTCCGAGTCCAGACCCTCGAAGTAACCCAACAGCAGCAGACGAAAGTACCGGCCCGGACTAAGACTCGGACGGCCCATCCGCTCCGCATAGAACTGCGCGCACTCCGACTCCACCAACTCGTCGAAACCGCCGGCTTCCAGAATGCCGTTCAACCGCTCATAGAACGGGTGACCAGCGCTGCGAGGAAGATCCGCTCCCGCCACCCAAAGCGGCTCCTGACTACCACTGCGATCCGTCTTGCCCATAGCCATGACTGCATTCTATCGCAACCGCGCCGAATCGACTTCCACCACGGGCTGCTAGACGCGCATACGTCCGGACGGCTCCCCTCGGACGCCCTTGTTTAGAAAAGTTAGTGCCTCCACACGGGCTTCACTGCGGGTTCACCGGCCCCGCCCATAGGGACTTGGAGCGATCGTATCCTTCATGCAGCAGCCCTTTCCATGAGCGATATCGATCCAAGCCATCGACCGCTCTCTCTGACAGGCAGGTGGAAGTCGGCGAGACTTGGATCGCTTGTCACGACCGTAACAGGCGCGGGCGAGTACGCGGTCTCTCTTCATCTCTCTCGAATATGTTCCACGGTGTACCCACGCTGAGCGATCGACTCGGCCACGCAGTGCCTATGACAGTCTCGGGCTTGATGCTCAAAACACGTTAGAGCGACGGATTTACCCTCGTTCAGCCAATTCGTGATTCGTTGAATGGCATCCGACACTGAGGGAAGAGTATTCTTTGTGTACCAGATAAAGAGGGCACGAAGGTCCCCTGCTGTTTCGACTCCCCTGCGCTGGCTCGAGTCGATGCCGAGTTCCGGCATGTGCGTATAGCCCAAACCCACCCCCCGACACGCTCTTTCCAGCGTGGTCTTGGAGAAGCCGTACTTGCGACTGATGGCATTGCGTCTTACGTCGCAGAGGACCGTAGCCCCCGCCTGGAGCAGTGCGTTCAAGTAGCTTTCGAGGGTCAGCCCTTCGTAGCCGATGGTCAAGAGCCGAGATGCAGTCACGTTTGGTCGCGCGGACTCGATCCGCCGGAGCGCTTTCTGGTCGGTGCCAAGGACACGCCGCGTGATCTGGCTCCGCGAGGCGTAGTAAGGGTAGCGATGATAGGTCTCGGCGATCAGGGCGTCTCCACGCAGGCCCCGGTAACGACGGGCGAACGCTTGTTCCCAGGAATTGGTGGCCGCATCAGCGACCGCACCACCCATCGCGGAGAGAATCCACGTTCTTTGGTCGTCGACCAGCAAGCCCCTGGCGATGAGCCGACGCCAGTCCGCGTAGCAGGTGAAGGAGAACGCTCCGTAGCGGTAGGGAACGAAGTCGTAGATGGAGGCACCTGTACGGACGCTTCCTTCAGCGCGTTGTTCCTGGCAGGAGAGGAAGAGGAGCTTCTGAAAGTCTGTAGCCTGAACGCTTCCACCAAGTGAGCCCAGAAGCCCAAGGAGTTGGCGCTGCCGATGGAGCAAGCGGGGCATCTGTGGCTTAGCTTTGTCAGACGGTAACGAGTGCGTCATGGGAATGTCCCCCTCAAGAGAGGTGAAAGGCCTGCCGATTCCAAAGCGACCGTGGGACTCGCCACAGTGACCCCGTCAGACAGCGACGAGGAGAGCGGTCCGCCTGCTGGCTTTCGCCCCAAGACCACGGTCCCCAGCTCAGTCCATCTGCTTGCGCAGCACGGTCGGGATGTCGTAGTCGTCGACGTTTCTCCAGTTCGGCCCGAAGCCGCCCGGATCGATCTTGTGGCGCTCGGCGAGCAGGCGATCGCGGAAGCCCGCCTCGTCGGCGGCCTTGCCCTGAGCGGCGTCCCCCTCGAGAGCCGCGCCCGCCGCCTTTCCGGCGGCAGCCAGACCCTCGGGTGAATCGGTGTCTTCCGTCTCGGCGCTCTCAGCCTCCGACGCCGGGCCGCCGGAGCGAGGCTGGCGATCCTCGGCGAAGCCGGTCGCGATCACGGTGACCTTCATCTCCTCGTCCATCGTCTCGTCGACCACCAGACCGGAGATGATATTCGCGTTCGGGTCCACCGCCTCGGTGACCATGCGGGCCGCTTCGGCTACCTCGTGGAGCGTCAGCGTACTGCCGCCCGTGATGTTGATCAGGCAGCCCATGGCCCCCTCGATCGAGGCGTCCTCGAGCAGAGGCGAGGACACGGCGCGCTGCGCCGCCTCGAGCGCACGGTTGTCGCCCGACGCCAGACCGGTGCCCATCACCGCGATCCCCTGGCCGCACATGATGGCCCGCACGTCCGCGAAGTCGGCGTTCACTTCGCCGGGCATCGTGATCAGGTCGCTGATGCCCTGAACCGACTGGCGAAGGACATCGTCGGCGGTGAGGAAGGCGTCGGAGAGCGACGTGCCCCGATCGACGAAGCTCAGCAACCGCTCGTTCGGGATCGCGATGACCGTGTCGACCGCCTTGTGCAGCTCTTCCAGTCCGCGCTCCGCGATCAGCATCCGCCGGCGGCCCTCGAAGGCGAACGGCTTCGTGACCACCGCCACGGTCAGAGCTCCGACCTCGGCTGCCAGGGAACCGATGATGGGCACCGCCCCAGAGCCCGTTCCGCCCCCGAGCCCGGCCGCCAGGAAGACCATGTCGGCGCCGCTCAGCACGTCGAGGATCTTGTCCGTGTCCTCCAGCGCCGAGTTGCGTCCGATGTCGGGGTCGGCCCCGGCGCCCAGGCCGCGCGTGATCTTGCGGCCAAGCTGCAACTTCGTCTCCGCCTCGCAGCGCCTCAGCGCCTGCAGGTCGGTATTGGCCGCGATGAACTCGATGCCGCTCAGACTGCTGGCGATCATCCGGTTGACGGCATTGCCGCCGCCGCCGCCGACACCGACGACCTTGATCTTGGCCGGACCGAAGCTCTCATCGGAGGAAGCCGCATCGTCGATCGTCGGCTCCATCATTGCCGGCTGCTGCTCTTCCATCAGAATCATGGCACTCTCCCTTTCGAACCCTCCGGTTCAGTAACTCAAGATCAAAGAAAATCGCTGAACATCTGTCGCAGGCTGCCCATCACGCCGCGTACTCCGCGAACCGAGCCCTGGCGCACGATCGGTAAACGGGCCTGCTCGGCGGCAATGGCGTAACGCACAAGGCCGGCGGCGGTAGCCCATGTCGGGTCGGTCAGACCCTCGATCTCGCTGGTGAGACCGAGCGGCACGCCGTAGCGCACGTCGCACGAGAAGAACTGCTGGGCCAGTTCGGGAAGACCTGCCAGCTTCGAACCGCCGCCGGTGAGGACGATTCCGCCCCGAAGCTGATCGGCGCAGCCCGCCTTCTCCATCTCGACCTGAACGAGATGGAACATCTCCTCGGCGCGCGCCTGCAGGATCTCGGCAAGCCTTGCCCGCGCAATCGTCCGGCTGGCGCCTCCCCCTACGGTCGGCACGGTCACTCCCTCGTCGCCGTCAACCAGACCGAGGAGGCAGCAGCCGTCGCGGAGCTTCAGCGTTTCGGCGCCGGCGAACGACGTTCGCAGCACGGAAGCCAGGTCGGCCGTGAAGTGGCTGGCGCCGAACGGAAGGACGCCGCTGTGCTGGACCTCCGATTGGTGGAAGAACGCGAACCCGCAGGTGCCGGATCCGATCTCCAGCATCAGAACGCCGAGTTCGCGCTCATCGGGAAGCAGGACTCCTTCCGCCGTCGCCAGCGGCTCGAAGATGACTTCCGCCGCCTCCACACCCGCCTGGTTCAGACACCGGACCAGCGTCCTCGTTCGCGGCGCGTGGCCCATGACCAGGTGAACCTTGGCTTCGAGACGGCGCCCCAGCATGCCCTGGGGGTCCGCGATGCCACCGTGATCGTCGACCGCGAACTCCTGCGGAATCGCGTGCAGGATCTCGCGGTCGGGAGGAAGCGGCACGTCGCGGGCGGCATTCAGAACCAGATCGATGTCGGCACGCGAGATGCCCCGATCCCCGCTGTCGATGTAGGCCGTGCCGTGGCTGTTCGCGGAACGCAGATCGCTGCCGCCGACACCGACAAAGGCGCGGGAGATCTCGGTTCCCGCCATGGTCTCGGCTTCCTCGGTCGCCCGCCGCAGCGAACTCACCGTCGCGTCGACGTTCACGATGTGGCCCTTCAACGTGCCGCGGTTGGGCGCCCTGCCTACGCCTACGACCTTGAAGCCGGGCTCTCCGTCGATCTCGGTGCGCTCGACGATCAGCACGCCGACCTTCGACGAGCCGACATCGATGGCTACGAGTCGTGTTTCCGTTTTCGGCATCGCTAAAGTCCTCCCCTGCTACGAGGGATTTCCGGCACCCAACCCGTCGGCGGGACCGCGGCCTGTACCCGGCGGCTCCGTCGACAGAACGATTCGCTCTCTGAACCGCAAATCGACGACCTCGGGATCGCTGTGATCCCTGATCGCCGCCTGCAGCAACTCGAACACCGAACCCTTCGCGGTCAGATCGCTCCCGCGCACCAGGACAGTCGCCGGCCTACCGCTGCGCGCGAGCAGGTAGTCGTCGTCAACGATCCCGAAGCTGATGACCTCCACCGCCCGGACCTCCCGGCCCCAGTCGAACGACCTCACCTCGCTTGCGACATCCACGGCCCGCTTCAGCGTCCGCGCGAGCACTTCGCCCGACACGTCCCTCGATGCGAGTCCGCTGACGCCGGGGTGCCGCGCCGGACTCTCCCCGACACGCTCCCCGAGCAGCGCGCTCTGAATCGACACCCGCACCAGGGTGGTCCCGGCGACCCCGGCCGCGCTCCCCTCGCAGAGATCGGCAGCGCGCTCGCATGCCACGATCGCCCGGCCGTCCCGATCGATGATCCAGGATCGGTCCCCGGACTCGAACACGGCCCCAGGCACGTGTTCAACGATCTCCACATCGAGTTCATTCGGGAGGCGCTTCGTCAGCTTCGCCTCACGCACCCACTCATGCTCGAGCCTCGCCGCGGCGCTTTCCAGGGAGAGCATCGGGAGGTTGCTTCCCACCAGGCCCGCAAGCCGGTCCCGCACCCACTCCTCGGACACGCGCGCCCCCGTTTCGATCCCGATATCAGGATTCAGATCGAACACCGGCGCCGTCGCCAGCCAGACGCCAACCGCCACGACGGGCGCCACGCCCAGAAGGACCTTTCCCGCTCCCAGCGCCAACCAGACGACGGGCCGCGGGCGACGGCGGCGCACGGTCCGGCGCCCGACAAGCGGCAACCCATTCCAGCCGCGACTCATCTTCCGTCCTCCTCTTCAGCCACGAGCAGTCGAGCCAACCGGTAGATATCCCCGGCGCCGAGAGTGAGGATCATGTCCCCCTCCCGAACCTGGGAACCGAGACGCTCAGGCGCCGTGCGCCAGGGACCGCAACCTCTGACGCTGGGGTGGCCGCTGCCGGCCGCGGCCGCGACCACAAGATCCCCATCCACTCCCGGAAGCGGCTGCTCACGGGACGCGTAGATGTCGGTAACCAGAGCGTTGTCAGCCAGCAGCAGGGCGCGGCCGAAGTCGTCCGCCAGGTCCCGGGTCCGGCTGAACAGGTGGGGCTGGAACACGGCGTGAAGCCGGCGCGGCCGACCCTTGTCCCCAGCGAGATCCAACACTTCGCGAGCGGCCCGCAGGGTCGCCTCGACCTCGGTCGGGTGGTGCGCGTAGTCATCGACAACGGTCGCTCCCCGCCAACTGCCCACTCGCTCGAAGCGCCGGTGGACGCCGGAAAAACCGGCCAGGATATGGGCGGCCGTCTTGAAGTCGACTCCTGTGGCGCGGGCCGCGGCCACCGCCGCCAACGCGTTCAGGACGTTGTGTCGACCGGGCATCGGCAGCTCAAGCGCGCCCAGCGGACCCGCGGTCGAATCCACGACCTGGAACCGTACGCCGGAGGCGGTGGGCTCGGGATCGCGCGCCTGCAGGTCCGCCCCCGAGTCGAAGCCGTAGGTGACGATCCGCCGGTCCGCGAGGCGGGGCAGCAGGTCCCGCACGTTCGCGTCGTCGACGCAGGCGATGATCTGACCGAAGAAGGGAACCCGGCAGGCAAAGCGCTCGAAGGCATCCTTGATGTCGGCCAGGTCGCGGTAGGTGTCGAGGTGATCGACATCGATGTTCGTGATCACGGCGATCACCGGCGCCAGATCGAGGAAGCTGCGGTCGAACTCATCCGCCTCCGCAACCAGGTAGTCGCTCTTGCCGTGGCGTGCTCCGGTGCCGGACACGCGGAGCCGGCCGCCGACGACGACGGTGGGATCGAGGCCCGCGCCGGTCAGTACGCTGCCCACGAGCGACGTCGTCGTCGTCTTGCCGTGCGTACCCGCCACGGCGATGCCGTACTTGAGCCGCATCAGCTCAGCGAGCATCTGGGCTCTGCGCACGATCGGGACGCCGCGCCGGCGCGCGGCAACGACCTCTTCGTTGCCGGCTGAGACGGCCGAGGAGACGACGACCAGGTCGGCCTGCCCCACGTTCTCCGCGGAGTGGCCGACGAAGACGGACGCGCCGAGGCCGGCAAGCCGCCGGGTCGTTTCGCTCGACTCCAGATCGGAGCCGCTGACCTTGAGGTCGTAGTTGAGCAGGATCTCCGCGATGCCGCTCATCCCGGCGCCGCCGATGCCGACGAAGTGGATCCGTTCGAGGCCCGCGGTACGCAGGAACAGAGGCATCAGCGCGTCCTCCCGGCCCTGGAGGCGCCGCCGATCGCGCATACCCGCTCCGCTATGGCGAGCGCCGCGTTGCCCCGGCTGTGGGCGCGCGCCGCCCGAGCCATGGACGAGAGCCGGGCGCGATCCGCGATCAGCCCAGCGCATCGCTCCGCGGCCGCCGCGCCCTGCAGATCGTCCTGCTCGACCAGGATCGCCGCTCCCGCATCGACCATCGCCTCCGCGTTGCCGCGCTGGTGTCCCGAGGCCAACGGCAACGGAACGTAGACCGCCGGGCGGCCGGCCGCGGCCACTTCCGCCATCGTCACCGCCCCCGCCCGCGACACGATCAGATCGTGAGCCGCCATCGCGCCTGCGGTGTCGTCGATGAACCCCTCGACCGTTGCCTTGAGCGCCGGCGCCTCGAGACCCCGGTAGCGGTCGCGCGTCTCGCCGACTCCGGAAGGTCCCGACTGGTGCGTGACCTCGATGGCTGCCTGCCGGGCGGCCCGGGCGAACAGACCCGGCAGTTGCCGGTTGAGAGCATCCGATCCCTGGCTGCCGCCGAGCACGAGCACCCGCGTGCAATCGCTCCGGAGCCGCGGTTCGCCGACACGGCGGAAGGCCCGGCGCACCGGAACACCGACCAGCCGCGCCTCGCACGCCAACTGCTTCGCAGCGGACTCGAAAGCAGTCCCCGCCTCCGTGGCGAACCGCGACAGCAGCCGGTTCGCGGCGCCGCTCTGCGCGTTCGGCTCGAGCAGGTAGAGGCCGGAACCGTTCAGCCGGGCCCCCAGGGCAGCCGGAGCGCAGGCGTAGCCGCCGGTGGCCAACACCACCGCCGCACCAAGGCGGCGCAGCAGCACGGCGGCCCGCAGCGTGGACACCGCCAGAACACCCAGGGCGACCGCTCGCTCCAGGGCGCCGCGGTCCACGAACGCCCGCGCCGGCAACGCCCTGAACTCGAGCCCGGCCGCGCCGACCAACCGTTCCTCGAGGCTCCGCCTGCGCCCGATCCACGCCGTGCGCCAACCGAGGCGCCGCAGTTCCTCGGCCACGGCCAGGCCGGGGAACACGTGGCCGCCGGTTCCACCGCCCGAGAAGACCACCGTAGGGCGGCGATTGGGAGCGTTCATCCATGCTCCGAAACGCTCAGCAGCAGGCCGCACGCGACCAAGGTCATGAACAGGGAGGATCCGCCGTGCGACAGAAACGGCAGAGGCGTACCGGTGACCGGCACCAGTCCGACGGTGACACTGATGTTGACGAGCGCCTGGACGAGCAACGCCGACGTCAGTCCCCAGGCGAGAAACCGGCCGAACGCATCCGGGGCGCGGTGCCCGGCGACGTAGCCCCGCCAGGCGAGAACGACGAAGGCAGCCAGTACGGCAGCCGCGCCGATCAACCCGAGTTCCTCGCTGACGATCGAGAAGATGAAGTCGGAACTCGCGAGCGGCAGGAAGTAGAGCTTCTGGGCGCTCTCGCCCAGGCCCTGGCCGATCACGCCGCCGGAGCCGATCGCGATCTTGGACTGCAGCACCTGGAAGCCGTTGCCCGAGGGGTCGGTCTCCGGCGAGAGGAAGCCCATCACCCGCTCCACGCGGTAGGGCTCCGACCAGATGAAGTGCCCCAGGAGCGCCGGAAACACGAGCAACCCGGGCACGATCCAACGCCAGGACAGACCGGCGAGAAACAGCATGACCGCCGAGATCCCGAGGATCAGCGCGGCGCTGCCGAAGTCCGGGGCCTGCAGCACGAGCAGGGTCACCAGGCCGACCCCGACTCCGCAGGGCACGAGGACCCGAGGCTGGCTGACCCCCTCAGGGCAGCGGTGGATCTGGTACGCGAGAAAGAGGATGACCGCGACCTTGGCCAGCTCCGACGGCTGGAAGGTCACCGGTCCAAGCGACAGCCACCGGCTGCTGCCGTTGATCGGCGGCGACGCCAGCACGAGGCCGAGCAGCGCGAGCGAGACGCCGAGGCCGGCGTACACCAGCGACGGTCTGGCCCAGCGCCGGTAGTCGATGTTCATCACCACCAGCATCGCGCCCAGACCCACGATCGCCGCCGCGAGCTGGGTGACGAACTGCCGCTTGAAGGCGCCGTCGGGGTCGGGCGGGTTGGCCGAATAGACCATGACCAGCCCCCCCACCACCAGCAGGACGACGACCGTGAAGAGCACCTTGTCCATGGCGAGCTTCTTAGCCATTGCCGCCCCCTCCGCGAGACGCCGCCAGAGCTCCGACCTGGCGCTCGAAGCAGCGGCCGCGGTCGGCGAAGTCCTCGAACTGGTCGAAGCTGGCGCAGGCCGGCGAGAGCAGTACGCTCTGGCCCCGGCTCGACGCGGCGGACGCCGCCTCGACCGCCCGTTCGAGCGAACCGCAGCAGTGACGCGCGGTGCCGTCGAGCAGCACGGATTCGATCGCTTCGGCGGCCTCGCCGATCAGGTAGACCGCCGCGGCCTTGGTCGCCGCCACCGCCGCCAGCTCCGCGAAATCGGCGCCCTCCCCCTTCGCCCGGCCACCCAGAATCAGGTGAACCGAGCGGTCGCCGAGACCGGCCAGCGCCTGCGTGGACGCCGCGGGGTTGGTTGCCTTCGAATCGTTGTAGTAGCGGACGCCGCCTATCGTCTCGACCAGGCGCATCCGGTGGGGCAAGCCGCCAAAGCCGCGAAGACCTGACGTGAAACCGTGCGGGTCGGCGCCGACAGCCGTCGCAAGCAACGCGGCCGCCATCGCGTTCTCCACGTTGTGCAACCCGTCCAGCGCCAGATCCTCGAGCCGGAACAGCTCGCGCCGGACATCGGGCCCGACCTCGATCACCCGGTCGCGGTCGAGGTAACAGCCGTCCTCGACCTGCCGAAGACGTGAGAAGAGGCGCCGCCTGGCCTGGGCCGACGCTCCCTCGCGGTCGCTCCCGAGCCGGCGCGCCTGGGAGTCGTCGCCGTTCACCACGGCGATGTCTCCGGGCGCCTGGTTGCCGAAGATGCGCGCCTTCGCGGCCGCGTACTCTCCCACGTTGCGGTAGCGGTCGAGATGGTCGGGGCTGATGTTCAGAAGCGCCGCCGCCCGAGGACGGAAACGGTCGACCGCCTCGAGCTGGAAGCTCGAAAGCTCGACCACGAACACGCGCCCGGGCGGCCCGTCGACGCGAGCGCTCAGCGGCGTGCCGATGTTGCCGCAGACCTCGACCGGGTAGCCCGCCGCTTCGAGCAGGGCGCCGGTGAGCGCGGTCGTGGTGCTCTTGCCGTTGCTGCCGGTGATCGCCACGACGGTCGGCGCCGAAGACGCCTCCAGCAGGCGGTAGGCGAGTTCCACTTCGGCCATGACAGGCGTCTTCGCCGACCGGGCGCTCCGCAGCAAGGGCCGGTTCGGCGGCACGCCGGGGCTCAGAACGATGGCGTCGAGGCCTCTCGGCAGCGCCGCCTGTTCGTCCAGCAACGTCTCAACCCGTCCCGTTCGGAGGAGTTCCTGTGCCGCCGACCCCAGACCGGAGGCCGGACGGCCGTCGACCGCCGCCACGCGCACGCCGCGGTCAACAAGCGCGCGCGCGGCCGCCACGCCGGACAGGCCCAGCCCATAGACCAGCGCCCGCCGCCATTCGGCGACCGGCGGCGCCGGGTTCGGGGACGTGCTGCTCGACTCGACCAACGCCTCTACCTCAACTTCAGGGTCGAAAGCCCGAGAAAGGCGAACAGCACGGCGAGAATCCAGAACCGCACGATGACCTGGTTCTCGCTCCAGCCGCGGAGTTCGAAGTGGTGGTGGAGCGGCGCCATGAGCAGAACCCGGCGCCCGGTCGTCTTGTAGGACGCCACCTGGACGATCACCGACAGCGCCTCCAGCACGAACAATCCGCCGACCAGCACCAGCAGCAGTTCCTGCTTGGAGAGGACCGCGACCGCGCCGATCGTGCCGCCGATCGCGAGCGAACCGACATCGCCCATGAACACCTGGGCCGGATGGGCGTTGAACCACAGGAAGCCGAGGCTGGCCCCGACCAGGGCGGAGCAGATGATCGCGACCTCGCCTGCCCCCGGGACGTAGGACACCTGCAGGTAGCGGGCGGCGATCGAGTTGCCCGCGATGTACGCGAAGACCGCGTAGGTGGCTGCCGCCACCAGGGTGGCGCCGATCGCCAGGCCGTCGAGCCCGTCGGTGAGGTTCACCGCATTGGAGGAACCGGCGATCAGGATGGCGACGAAGGGAATGTAGAACGGCCCGAGTTCGATCAGCAGGGTCTTGAAGAAGGGGAAGCTCAGGTTCAGGTCGAGATCCGTCAGGTGGACCAGGCCGGCGCCGAGCGCCGCGCCCACCGCGAGCTGCAGGCCAAACTTCGCCTTCATCCCCAGGCCCTTGCTGTGGCGCCGCCGGACCTTGAGCAGGTCGTCGACGAAGCCGACGGCGCCCAGCGCGACCGTCGTGCCGATCGCGAGCCAGACGTAGACGTTCGAAAGGTCGGACCACAGCAGCGTCGGCACGATCACCGCGACGAGGATGAGCAATCCCCCCATCGTCGGGGTGCCGGCCTTGCTCTTGTGCCGCTCCGGGCCTTCCTCGCGGATCGCCTGTCCGATCGAGAGGCGCCGGGCGGCACGGATGAAGCTGGGACCCAGCGCCAGACTCAGCAGGACACCCGTCACGGCGGCGCAGGCGCAGCGGAAGGTGATGTACTGGACGACGTTGAAGGGCGCCATCCTCTCGCCGAGCGGCAACAGCAGGTCGAGCAGCATCAGTTCGCCCTCTCCTGCCTCAGCGCCCCAACCACGTGCTCGAGCGCCGAGCCGCGCGAACCCTTGACCAGCACCACATCGCCGTCCCCGATCAGGGCCGGCGCGCCGGCGCTCGCGGCGAGCGAGTCCTCGAACCAGACGGTCTCCGCGCCGCCCTCGGCCGCGGCCGCCAGCAGATCGGTCGTCAACCCGCCGATGCCCACGACCAGGTCGAATCCCAGATCGGCGGCGGCGCTGCCCAGTTCCCGGTGGTAGCGGCGTTCGGCGCTCCCGAGTTCGAGCATCTCTCCCAGGATCGCCACGTGACGCCGGCCGTCGAGCAGGCGCGCCGCCTGAAGCGCAAGCTGAGCGGCTTCCGGGTTCGAGTTGTACGAGTCGTCCACCAGGGTCGCGCCCGAGGACAGGGCAACCACCTCGCCGCGTCCGGCCGCGGGTGTCGGCCGTCGCGCGGCCGAGGCCACGAGCTCGATCGGAACGCCGAGCCGAAGGGCACAGGCCGCGGCGGCCAGGAAGTTCTCGACGTTGACCCAGCCGTGCAGGGGCAGCTCGACGAGCGCTTCGGCGCCGCCCCGTTCGAGCACGAAGCGCGTTCCCGGTTCTCCCGCCAGCGGCTCGAGGTCGCGTGCTGTGACCTCGGCAACGGGGGTCTTGCCGGCCGCGGGCGCCACCTCGAACCAGACGACGCGCCCGGCCGCAGCGGCGCGGCCGCTTTCCGGACGTTCGGCACGTTCGGCACGTTCGGCGACGTACCGCTCCACGAGGGCCACGACGTGGGGGTCGCCGGCGTTCGCGACGACCAACCCGTCGTCGGCGAGCCCCTCCAGCAGCTCCGCCTTGGCCCGGGCAATCGCCTCCACGCCCGCGGCAACGCCACCCTCCTGCTCGAAGCCGGCGAGGTGCGCCGGTCGTACGTTCGTGAACACCGCCACGTCCGGCCGGCCGAGCCGGCTGACCGCGGCCAGCTCGCCGGGCGCCGACATCCCCATCTCGGCCACCAGCCACTCGCAGTCCTCGTCCACGGCAAGCAGCGTGAGCGGGAAGCCAAGAAGGTTGTTCAGATTGCCCGGACTCTTGTGAACCCGCCAGCATTCGCCGAGCAGCAGAGCCAGCAGATCCTTGGTCGTCGTCTTGCCGGCCGAGCCGGTGACCGACGCGATCCGGGCCTTGAGCTGCCGGCGATGGTCCCGGGTCAGATCGTGGAGCGCCGTGGTCACGTCGCCGACCCGGATCTGGGGGCCCCCGGCCTGGTCGACCGGCGTCTCGACCACCGCGGCCGCGGCGCCCGCGGCCAGGGCATCGGCCACGAAGCGATGGCCGTCGGTCCGCTCGCCGGGCAGCGCGAAGAACAGCTCGCCGCCCCCGACCCGGCGCGAGTCGATCGCCGCACCCTGGTAGCAGACGCCGGGCTCAACCCCTCCGATCAGGCTGCCGTTCATGATCCTGGCCGCGTCAGCAAGGGGCCGTCTCACCGTCCCGCTCCCCGTTGAGTGCATTCAAGGCCGACTCCGCCTCGTCCCGGTCACGAAAAGGCACCTTGAGGTCGCCAATCGTCTGCGTCGCCTCGTGGCCCTTGCCCACGATCAGCACCGTCCACCCGGGCGCCGCCGCCGCTACCGACACGGCCCGCCGAATCGCCGCGCGCCGGTCCGCTACGACTTCCCAGGCACAACCCCGAGATGCCTCGAGGCCCGTGACGATCGCGGCATGGATGAGCTCCGGTTCCTCGCTCCGTGGGTTGTCGTCGGTGACGATCGCGAGATCCGCGAGTTCTCCCGCCGCGCGCCCCATCAACTCCCGCTTGCCGCGATCGCGGTCGCCGCCGCAGCCGAATACGACGGCAATGCGCCGGTCGCTCAGTTCGCGCAACGCCGTCAGGGCCGCGCGCAGACCCCCGTCCGTGTGGGCGTAGTCGACGAGAACGGGGAACTCCTGACCGCGATCCACCGGCTCCAGCCGCCCGGAGAGCGGCGGCTGGTCCGCTACCGCGTCGCGAATGGCTTCGGCGGAGACGCCGAGGGCCTGGGCCGCGGCCACTGCCGCGGCCAGGTTCTCGAGGTTGAACCGGCCGAGAAGTGGGCTGTGCAGGGCGATGAGGCCTGCGGGCGTCTCGATCTCGGCGCGAATGCCGGCAAGATCGAGTTCGGCGCCGACCACTCGGACCTCGGCGTCCGGCCGTCCGGAGGCGCTGAACCGTACGACCCTGGGGCCGGTCCCGAGTTCCGACGCCAGACGACGGCCGTAGTCGTCGTCGACGTTGAGCACCGCCGTGCCGCCGGGCCGGAGCAAGGAGAACAGGCGGCGCTTGGCTGCAAAGTAGGCCTCGAACGATGGGTGGTAGTCGAGATGGTCTCTGGTCAAGTTCGTGAACACCGCGGCGTCGAACCTCATTCCGTTGATGCGACCCTGGTCGAGGGCATGGGACGAGACCTCGATCGCCGCCGACCGGGCGCCCCGGTCCACGGCCCGGCGCAGCATCCGGAACAGGTCACTGCTCTCCGGCGTCGTGCGGTCCTCCGCCGCCCGGCTCAGGGGCTCGAAGGCCGCCGGCGCGGCGCCCGGCCGATGGACCGTGCGCCCCAGGGTGCCGACCACCGCGGCGGAACGACCCGACCGGGTCAGACAGGCCCCGATCAACTGGGAGGTCGTGCTCTTGCCATTGGTGCCGGTGACGCCGACGGTGAGCAGCTCCCGTTCCGGGTGGCCGTAGAGCCTCGCAGCCACCCGTCCCATGCGGGCACGGGGATCGTCGACTTCCAGCCACGGCACGGCGGGCGGAGCCGGCGGCGGGCCGAACGCGAGTACCGCCGCGGCGCCCCGCGCCACGGCGTCCGAAGCAAAGACACGACCGTCGTGAAAGTCGCCTCGCCAGGCGACGAACAGGTCGCCGCTCACAACCCGGCGGGAGTCGTGCTGTACGCCCGTGACTTCCGTCTCGGCGGCGGCAAGGCCCAGGGGTGACCGCAGCGGCAGGTCGGCGATCGCGTCGCCGAGTCTCATCAGCTCGATCCCGGCGCCGTCCACAGCTCGCCTTCCGTCCCCGTGTCCTCCTGCTTCACCTCCTCTTCGCCGACCGCGTTGGCGATCTTGACGTCCGCCGGCTCGGCCGGCCGCAGCCAGACCGGCTGGCTCCAACCCATCGGCTGGCGCGAAGGCGTCGCACCGAGGTAGAACAACGCTTCGCTGACGATGCGCTGGAAGGCCGGCGCCGCGACTTCGCCGCCACCGGTGGCCACAGTCGGCTCGTCGATCATCACCAGACAGACCAGTCGGGGTGCCCGGGCGGGAGCGATACCCACAAAACCCGCGACGCGACCAGTCTCCGAGTAGCCACCCGAATCCGACTTCTCCGCCGTCCCCGTCTTGCCCGCTACCCGGTAGCCGGCGATGGCGGCATTGCGGCCGGTGCCGCTCACGACCACTTCCTCGAGCAGACGGATGACCTGGAAGGCGGTCGACTTCGAAATCACGCGCCGGCTGCGATCCTTCGGACGCACGTCGACGATCTCTCCCTCCCGCTCCAGGGCACTCACGATGTACGGCTGGTTCCACACCCCGCCGTTGGCGATCGCCGCGTAGGCGTTCGCAAGCTGGAGGGGCGTCACCGCCAGGCCGTGGCCGAACGAGGCATACGCCGTCGTTTCGCGATCCCAGGCCCGTCGCGGCACGATGCCCGGATGCTCCCCGCCGAGGTCGATGCCGGTGGTCTTGCCGAACCCGAAGGCCGACACGAGGTCCTGCATGGTCTGCTCACCGGCCAGGAGCCCTGCCTTGATGGCGCAGACGTTGCTCGACTTGGCGATCGCCGTGCGGAAGGTGAGTTCGGGAAAGGGCTTGTGGTCCTTGATCCGCGCCTTGCCGACGCGAATCCGGCCATTGCCGCAGTCCATGATCTGGTCGGCGTGAACCACCTGCCGCTGGAACGCTCCCGCCACCGTGATCGTCTTGAACGTCGAGCCGGGCTCATAGGAGTCCTGAATCGCCCGATTCCGGTACTCGTCGGAACCGAAGTCGCCGAACTTGTTCGGGTCGAAGGCCGGATAGGAGGCCATCGCCAGAACCGCCGAATCCTCCGGCGCCAGAATCACCACGTTGCCGGCCTTGGCCTTCGACGACTCGATCGTCTCGCGCAGAGCGCGCTCCGCCAGGTGCTGGATCGTCGCGTCGATAGTCAGGTAGAGGTCCGCTCCCGGCTTCGGTTCGCCCAGCGAACCGGCGACGACGACCAGGCGCTGCTGGCCATCCCGGAGAACGTGCCTGCTGACCGACTCACCCGCGACCTCGTGGTCGTACTTGAGTTCGATGCCCGCGAGGCTGCTGTCCGTACCGACGAAGCCAAGCACATGAGCCATCAGCGAGCCCATCGGGTACTCGCGCTTGCTCTCGGCCAGGAAGTAGAGACCCGGGAACGGGGACAGGTCGATGCCGTCGGCCAGGTCGCGGTCGAGCTTCCGCGCCAGCGGCACGTGCCCGGGCTTCTGCAGCAGCGCCTCGATCCGTTCCTCGGCACGGCCCACCAAGAGGGCAATGTGGGCGGCCAGCGCCGCCGGATCGTCCACCTTGGCGGTTTCGGCATAGAGCGTCCGGGTCTCGACCGACACCGCCATGGTTCTTCCGCGCGAGTCGTAGATCGTCCCGCGCTTGGGGTTCAGGACGACTTCGCTGCGCTGCTGCCGCGCGGCGCGTTCGCGGTATGAGTCGGCGCCGAGAATCTGCAGATCGAAGAGCCGCCAACCGATCGCGCCCATCCAGATGCCGGCGACCGTGGCCAGGATCATCAGCCTGCCGAGGTGACGCCTCCGGGCGCCTCTGGCGCGGGGTCCGAGAGCGTTCACTGCGCGGCCTCCGTCGCGATGCCAGCCTGGACCAGCGACGCGCTCTCCGAGTTCAGGAAGATCATCTGATCCAGCGTCGGCGGCGCCATTCCGAGCTGTTCCAGCGCCAGCGCCGACAGCCGCTCAGGCCGGGTGAGCCGCGTGGCTTCCAACTCGAGCAGACGTTCTTCCTGGAGCAGATCCTCCAGGCGCCGTTCGAGCTGCTCGATCCGGTAGCCGGCCTCCAGGCCCTGTTCGTGTACCCAGGTGTATGCGAACACCGCGGCGGCGAAGGGCAGGACGATCGCCACCAGCCGCCACAGGCCGCGGAGCCGGCCCGGATCCCGCTGGCGCACAAGGAAGGGATTCGCGATCTCCTTGCTGACGCTGTAACCGGTTTTCACAATTCACGGATCCCGTCTCTGCAACTGCTAGAGCCTCCGGGCCGCGCGCAACCGGGAGGACCGCGACCGCGGGTTGTACTCCACCTCGCTCGGCTGCGGCCGGATCGGCTTCTTGGTCATCACTTCGATCAGCCGCGTTTCGGCACGCGGGCGCCCGGTGATCGGATCGACCTCGCCCACGGCGTTGGCGCGGAGCCGGTGCTTCACGATCCGGTCTTCCAGGCTGTGGTACGAGATGACGACCAGCCGGCCCTCCCGCTCGAGCAGATTCACGGCCCGTTCGAGGGCCGGCCCCAATCCCGACAACTCCTCGTTGACCGCGATCCGAAGTGCCTGGAACGTCCTGGTCGCGGCATCGATCGACCGGCTTCCCGGCGCCACGCGACCCCGCCTCATCCTGGACGCACCGACCGTCTTGTGAACCAGGTCGCGCAGATCGTCGGTGGTCTCGATCGGCCCGCGGCGGCGACGTTCCACAATCGCCTGAGCGATCCTGCGGGCTTGACGCTCCTCGCCGTAGTCGCGGAGCACGGTCTCCAACACGCTCTGGGATTCCAGGTTCACGATGTCCCTCGCAGTCGTCGTTGCCGATCGAGTCGATTGATCCATGCGCATGTCGAGCGGGCCCGGGCGGCGGAAACTGAAGCCCCGCTCCGGCTGGTCCAGTTGCAGTGACGAAACGCCGAGATCGACGAGGATTCCCGCCGGCTTCCCGGTGCCCGCCCCGGCGACGACCTCGTCGATCGAATGGAAGTTGCCGTGCACCAGGAGGGCCCGCGAACCGAACTCGCGCAGCCTGCGCCTGGCGTGGTCCAGGGCTTCCTCGTCACGGTCGATGCCGAGCACCCGCGCGCCGGGAAAGCGCGCAAGAAGTTCCGCGGCATGGCCACCCAGGCCGACCGTGCAGTCGACGAACCAACCGCCGCGTTCCGGAGCGAGGAACCGCAGAACCTCGGTGACCAGAACCGGCTGGTGCCGGCGCCCCTGACCATCGCCGTCCACATCACTCGACATCCCGGTTGCGAGACCTATCCAGCGCCTCGAGATCGTCGGTCAGTTCGTCCAACTCGTCGTCCGTGAACGGATCCGAGTCCAGGTCGCTCTCCATCCGCTCGAGGTTCCAGACCTCGAGCCGGTCCGGGCGGCCGAAAACGACGACGTCGCCATCGATCCCCGCCCGTGCCCGCAACTTCGCCGGGACGATCAGCCGCCCCTGCGAATCGAGCCGGCTCTGCTGACCGAAGTAGCTGACCTGCTTCTCCCACTTGCGACGCAGCCTGTGGGTGGCGGGCAGGCTGGCCATCCGCTGCTCCTCCTGCTCCCAGAGCCGCAGGGGGTAGATCCAGGCGCACTCGCCCCTCAGCGAAGTGGTGAAGATGTCCGGACCGAAACGCTCCTGCAGCGGCCGCACGAACACGCTCGGGACCTTCAGGCGCCCCTTCGCGTCGATCTTTGCTATTGCATGCCCTCGAAACATCGCCAAACGCCTGGAAGGTCAGGTGGGCGCATTACCCACAAACTGACGCTAAGACGCGCGACGTTACCACTTTCGGCCCTTTTCTGTCTACTTCAGGCCACTTTGCTCCACCTCAGGGCCAAGGCGGCTCGCGAACCGCGCGACGACCTGTTGCGAACAGCCGGAGGGACGCGCCCGGCCGATCGTCAGGGTTGCCCGTCCGGCTCCTCAGTCGTTTCGCCGGAAGGCTCGTCGACATCCGGCGCCTGGGCGCCGGGACCGAACGGAGCGAGCAGCCCCAGCGCGTCGCTGTCGCGCGAAGGGGACTCGACAGGCCGATATCCCTCGGCCCCCGCCGGCAGCCGCTCGACAATATAGGCGGCGTCCGCGAGTTCGGTCATGTAGAGGTCGTACTCCTCGGAGAACAGTCGGTTCCGCTCTTCCTGCTGGATCGCGTCGCGGACCTCCTCGAACGGCTGAACCGTCGCCGGCGTTCGCTCCAGCATCTTCAGAACATGCAGACCGCCGCGGGCGGCGATCGCTTCGCCGACACCGTCGACCTCGAGATCCCAGGCGACGGCATCGAGAGCGGGCGCCAGGTCGCCGGCCGTGACCCATCCGACATCGACTGAGGTCACGCCATCGCCAAGCCCTTCCGCCACCTCCGCGGCCGTACCGCCGGCCCTCAACCGTGTACGCGCCAGCGCCGCCAGCGGCGCCAGGCGGTCGGCCGGAACCACGGCCTCCAGAACCACGATTTCCTCGAAGCGCGCCCGCTCCGGGATGCGGAAACGTTCTTCGTTTTCGCGGTAGAACCGTCGCAGATCTTCATCTTCCACCACCACTCGGGGCGCCACCTCCCGGCCCCGGACGACGTTGGACCGCAACTGTTTGTGGATTTGCGCCCGGAAGTCCTGCTCCCGCATGCCCTGCTGCGCCAGAGCCTGGCGGAACTGCTCCTGGTTCTCGAACCCGAATCGCTCCTTGGTGGCGCGGAGTTGATCCTCGACTTCGCTCTCGTCGACGACGATAGCCAACTGGTCCGCCCGCGACAGGATGACCAGTTCCTCGAACAGTGCCTTCATCACGAAGCGGCCGGCGTTGCCGATCCGCTCCTGCCGCTCCGGCTCGGTCAGTCCGGGAGCGGCCCGGATTCCGCCGACCTGCTCAGTGACCGCCCTCTGGTAGTCGTAGAGGGTCGCGATGCGGTCGTTGACCCGCAGCACGACGCGGTTCTCCAAGCCGGGCGAGGACTGCCCGGCCACGGGGAAGGCTGCCATCGCCAGCAACATCGCCAGGGCGCCAGCGAGTGAGCCGGCGATAGGGCGCCCGGCAAACCAGGAAGTGCCCGGCGCGGGGCCAAGGCTGCGTTGAGTCATGTTCTCCTACCTCATTCTGCGGCGGCCGGTTCCGCGAGCGCGCCGTGGTACTCAAAGGGCAAACGCTCCACCGCGACGCGCAGATTGTACTCCTGCCGGGCTTCCGCGGCGGCGGTTCGGACGAGTTCTTCGCTTTGCGCCTCCTCCAGCAGGGTCCTTACTCTTGGCGCCGCCTCCGTGAGCGTCAGCGTTTCTTCCGGCAAGAAGCGCTCGACTTCGAAGAGGCGAAAGCCGTACTCGGCCTCGAGCAGTTCGCTCCATTCTCCTTCGCCGAGCTCGAAGACGATGTCGGCGAGCGCCGGAGGAAGATCCTCGCGCGACAGTTCGCCCTGAAGACCGCCGGATGACGCGCCGGGGCCCAGGGAACGAAGACGCGCCACCTCGCCGAAGTCCACGCCCGCTTCGAGCTCTGCCAGCGCCAGCTCGGCGGCGGCTCGATCCTGGACCAGGATCTGATGCAGGCGCACCCGTAGCGGCTGCGCGAAGTCACTCCGGTGCTCAGCGTAGTAGCGCTCGATTTCCGACCACGACACCACCGGCGGTGACGCCTCGAGCAACCGCGTCGCGGCCTGGTGGACCGTAGCTTCACCGTCCACGAGCCCACGATCCCGGGCCAACTGAAGGAGCAACTGATCGTCGACGAAGCGCTCGAAGAGCCGGGAAAGCACCGCGCTGCCGAAGCGCGAAGCGTCGCCCCCAAGCGCCTCCTCAACGTAGTCGTGAAAGTCCTCGTAGCGAAAGTCCTCGTTGCCGATTCGCGCCACCACTCCCTCCGGCAGCTTGCCGCCGCCACAGCTCAGGGATACCCCGACCAGGAAACAGGCAAAGGCTCGTCGCACCGCCCGCGATTCCAACCGGCTGGTCAATGGACCGTCTCCGAACCGGCGAGCCGCGACAGCGGTTCACCCGACAACAACTGCAGGAGCTGGAGCGCTATTTCGAGCGACTCGCGGCCCGGTATCTCAGAAAGCGTCAGGACCCCGTCCGGAGTGAAGGCGGCGCCCTCGCGCTCGGAAACGAAACGGATCAAGCGGTCCAGATCGACCTTCGCGTCGCGGCGAAGCTTGACCGTCAGGCGATCGCTACGGTGCGCGATCGACTGGACGCCCAGGGACTCGGCGACCCGCTTCAGTTCCGCGCCGCGAACGAGAGCATGCACCGCCTCCGGCGGCGGTCCGAAACGGTCGCGCAACTCGGCAAGCAGCGTCTCCGGATCCTCGTGGGCGTCCGCCAGACGCCGGTAGATCTCGAGTCGCAAGGAGATCTGGCCGATGTAGTCCTCCGGAATCGACATGGTCGCGGGCAGGCTGATCGACGCCGACGGCCTGTCCGCCGGCGCCTCGCCGCGGAGTTCGGCGATCGTCTTCTCCAGCATCTTCATGTAGGTCTCGATCCCAACCTCCGCGATGTGGCCGCTCTGTTCCGCCCCAAGCAGGTTGCCGGCGCCCCGAATCTCCAGGTCACGGGCCGCGATCCGGAAACCCGCCCCCAGCTCGGTGAACTCCCGGATGGCGACGAGTCGTTTGCGCGCCTCTTCCGAAAGCACCTTGTCCGGGGGCGCCAGAAGGTAGCAGTAGCCCAATTGATCGCTGCGGCCGACCCGGCCCCGCAACTGGTAGAGCTGGGCCAGACCGAAGCGATCCGCGCGGTGAACGAGCATCGTGTTCACGTTGGGAATGTCGATCCCGTTCTCGATGATCGTCGTCGCCAGCAACAGGTCGTACTCGCCGGCGGTGAACGCGTGCATCCGGCGGCTCAGCTCCGCTTCCTCCATCTGACCGTGACCGACGGTGATCCGAAGCCCCGGCACGAGTTCCCGCAGATAGCGGAGCATGCCCTCGATGTCCTCCACCCGGTTGTAGACGTAGAACACCTGGCCGCCGCGCTCGACCTCGAATTCGATCGCCTCGCGGACGAGATCGCCCGAGAACGGCAGCACCCGGGTTTCGACCGCCATCCGGTCCCGGGGCGGCGACTCGATCAGGGACAGGTCGCGCACCCCGGCCAGCGACAACTGGAGGGTGCGCGGCACCGGCGTCGCCGACATCGCCAGCACGTGGACGTTGCGCTTCAACTCACGCAGCCGTTCCTTCTGGGCGACTCCGAAACGCTGCTCCTCGTCGATGACCACCAGGCCGAGGCAAGGCATGTCGATGTCGCGGCTCAGAAGTCGGTGGGTCCCGATGAGAATGTCGATCTTGCCCGCCGCCAGACGTTCGCGAATCGCCCTGACCTGGGCCGCCGACCGGAACCGGGAGACCATCTCGATCTCGAAATCGAAGCCCTGGAAGCGCTGCCGGAACGTCCGCAGATGCTGATCGGCGAGGATCGTCGTCGGCGCCAGGACAGCGACCTGCAGGCCGCTGTCCACCGCCTTGAACGCCGCCCGCATCGCCACCTCGGTCTTGCCGAAGCCGACATCGCCGCACAGGAGCCGGTCCATCGGCTGTTCGCGGCCGAGGTCCTGCTTGATTTCGCGCACCGCCTCCAGTTGATCCGGCGTCTCCTCGTAGCTGAACGTGCCCTCGAACTGGAGCTGGCGGTCGCTGTCGTCGTTCATCGGCACCGCCCGCGCCAGCCGGCGCTCCGCGTAGAGCTTCAACAGATCGGTGGCGATCGCCTTCAGGCTGCTACTGATCCGGCTCTTCTTCTTCGCCCAACTGCTGCCCCCCAGTTGGTCGAGACGGGGCGCGAGCCCATCGATGCCGCTGTAGCGCTCGATCTCGTTCAGGCGAGTCAGAGGCAGGAGCAGCGTGCGGCCCGATGAGTAGAGGAGTTCCATGACCTCGACCGCTCGCGACTGCCTGCGGGGTCCGTAGCCCTCCACGTCAGGCCCGTCGCCGGGCGGACCTTCAAGCGTCCTGAGCCCCAGGAACTGCCCGATGCCGTGTTCCTCGTGGACCACGAACTCGCCGACCCGCAGATCCCCGAGGCCGGACACGAACGGCCCCATCCGGCGCCGGCGGGGCGCCGCAGCCCGGCGCCGGAAGAGTTGCCCCTCGCCGAAGAGCACGAGCCCGGCTTCCGGAAGCCGGAAACCCCGTCCCAGTTGGCCGTCGACCAGCCGCACAGCGCCTCCATCCCAGTCGATCTCGCGTCTGCCGAGTGTCTGGCGGAGCGCCTCGTGCCGCGCGGACCGCGCCACCAGCCACAGATCGTCGCCGCGCGCCGCGGCGGTCTCCACCTCGCGCGGAAAGCGGGGGAGCTGATCGATCAGGACGTCCGTTTCGACCGCGCCGAAGTCGACCCGGGTTCGCCGTCCCGCTCGCTCATCCAGCACGCCCCCGATCTGGACAGCCGCGCACTCCACGAGATCGAGCACCTGAGCACTGGGCACCGTCAACCGTTCCGGTTCGGCGGCGATGTCGCCGTCGTCGGATCGTCTGGCGTACTCGTCCCACAGCATCTCGGTGTGCTGCTCGATCTCCCGTCGCACCCGATCCAGCTCGACCACGACCACGGTGGCGTTCTCCATCACCTCACCGAGACTCGTGCTCGGCTGCAGCAGAGGGAGGTACTTCTCCCAGCCAGGGAAGGGCTCCCCCTCCACCATTTCCTGCAACTGGGTGCGGGCCGAATCAGCCAGATCGTCGCCTCGTTCTTCCAGCAGGACCAGGGCCAGCTCGGCGGCCTGCTCCGGCGCGGCCGCAAACGGCGTCAAGGGCCGGATGCGCAACGCCTCGACCGGCTCCTCGGAGCGCTGCGTCGACGGATCGAAACGGTGGATGCTCTCGATCGTGTCGCCGAACAGGTCGAGTCGCGCCGGCCGCGGTTCGCCGGGGGCGAAGAGGTCGAAGACTCCACCCCGCTGCGCCACCGCGCCCACCGCGGCCACCAGATCGCTGCGCCGGTAGCCGCGGGCGACCAGGTGGGTCAGGAGGTCCTCGGGAACAATGTCCTCCCCCGCCCGAACGCCTATGACCGACTGCAGGAACGCCTGCGGTTCGGCGAGGCGATGAAACAGGGTCCGGGGCGTGCAGACCACGGTGACCCGTGGAGCGCCAAGCAAGACGTCGTAGGCGACGCTTTCCTGGGCGCGCAACTGCAACGAGGCCTCGGCCTGCTGGTAGGGCGTCAGCGCCGGAGACGGAAAGGGAACGACCCTCGCTCCGTCCCGGCGCCCGAGCAGCCGAGCCCCTTCGGTCCATGCCAGCACCTCGCTTTCGCTCGGCACGACCACGAGCTGGGCCGCGGCACGATCCTCGGCCAGCAGCTCGAACACCACCGAGGCCGCGCGCACCGGCAGACCGACCACCGCCGCACGCTCAGCCGCGGCGAGCTCGCGGTAGTCCCGGCCGCGCCGAATGCGGCGGCGGAGTTCACGCCACGCGGACACCGGTCAGGGCCGGATCAGTCGTCCGTCCGCGGCAGGACCACGACCGTGTCACCCGGTCTCACAAAGCCCAGCTCCTCGCGCGCCAGACGCTCCAACACCACCGGATCGTCCTGCATCAGCACGACCTCGCGCCCCAGGCTCTTGACCCGCAACCTCGCCTCCTCCAGCTCGATCTCAAGCTCCGCCTCCCGCTCCGCGAGCTCGGCAAGGCCCGAGTAGTTCTCGGCGCCGGCCTTGGCGAGAAACAGGAGCACCAGGATGAGGCCAACACCGACCAGCGTCGGAAGCGAGCGCTGCGTCCATTCGCGCCAACGATCGATGCGCTCCCGCAGCCGCCCGCGCCGGTCTGAAGGCGTCGCTGACACGGACGGAGCCTATACGAGGGTCGGATTCGAGGCCGCTAAACTGGGCGGCGGAGAAGCAAGATCCGGCCCGGCTTCAGGTTGACACTGCACCCCTCCTGTGCCACGATCCTCCGTCCTGACGCGGGGTGGAGCAGTCTGGTAGCTCATTGGGCTCATAACCCAAAGGTCGCAGGTTCAAATCCTGCCCCCGCTACCAAGCTCTAAAGGGCGCGGCCATAGGCCGCGCCCTTCTCGCTTGTCGCGGGGGCTTCCACACAACTACCCCCGGAACCACCTAGCTCATCGGGCAGCCATAGCCCAAGGCTCCCAGGTTCAAATCCTGCCCACCGAAGACACTCCGTAACTCATTGACACGAACTTCGTGTTTCCCTAGTCTCGTGCCGTGAAGAACGTCACGATCACCCTGCCCGAAGACGACGCCCGGTGGGTCCGGGTCCGCGCTGCGGAGAACGAGCGCAGCGTTTCCCGCTGGTTGGCAGACCTGGTCCAAGGGATGAGGCGCCAGGAGGATCGATACGACGTCGCCATGGAACGAGCCCTCGCGATTCAGCCCGAAAGGCTGAAGCAAAGAGGCCAGCCTTACCCCTCGCGAGACTCGCTCCATGACCGGCCCGGTCTTCGTTGACACGAACGTACTCGTCTACCGGCACGACTCGTCCGACCCGGCGAAGCAGTCGCGTGCCGAAGACTGGTACTCGTATCTATGGCGCAGCCACTCCGGCCGCCTGAGTGTGCAGGTCTTGCAGGAGCTGTACGCGACCCTTACCCGCAAGCTGAGGCCGGGCATGGGCGGCGCCAAAGCTCGCCAGCTCGTGCGGGCTCTGGCAGCTTGGCAGCCGGTCCCGGTCGACCTCGTCATCATGGAACGAGCGTGGACTCTCGAGCAGGCCAACTCGCTGTCCTGGTGGGACGCGTTGATCGTGGCGGCCGCTCAATCGTGCGGATGTCCGGTCCTCCTCACCGAGGATCTCCAGCACGGCCAGACTTTCGGCGAAGTTCGGGTGATCGATCCGTTCGCCTCTGCCGAACGAACCCCGGAGGAGGTCCTCCAAGCTCTTGAAGCGGGCGGTCCCTGAGGACTGGATTCGGCCCCACTCGAGCCGTGGCTGAGGGCGCAGCGATCACCGCAACCGGAGCGACGCCGCGGCAGCAACGAGCAGCACCGCTCCAATGACGACGAACGGCGCCTCCGGCGACAGAGCCTGGAACAGATAGCCCGCAACCAGCGGCGCCGCGATCTTGCTGGCGTTGCCGTAGGCCTGCTGGACGCCCAGCACCTGGCCCACGACGCCGGTACTCGGCGCCTGTTTCGAGACCTGGGAGGTCGTGCAGGGGAACAGAAGCGAGGTGCCCAGCGGGACCAGGAAGATCGCCGTGCCCAGCGTCCAGAGCCCGGTGGCGAACGGGATGGCGATCAGGCCCACGCCGAAACTGACGGCGCCGGCGCGCAGGACGTTGACTTCGCCCCAGCGCCGAACCGCCGGCCCCAGAACGAGTACCCGGAAGGCGATGGACAGGCCGCCCAGATAGAAGAAGAACCACCCGATGTTCGACTCGTCCACCCCGAAACGGCGCCCAAGGTAGAGGCCGATGATCGCCGTCATCCCCGCCATGCCGACCTGGCCGGCGGCGTAGATCCAGATCAGCAGATTCAGCGGGCGAAGCGGCTGAGCGGCTACCCGGCCGACCGCAGCCGGAATCGAGTACCGCGTCTCCTCCTCGCCGCCCGGCGTTCCGCGCGGCCGCGATTCCTCCCCCTCGCCGCCCGCCGTCCCGCGCGGCCGCGATTCCGGCAGCCAGAAGTACGCGAACACGGCGGCCGCCACGCTGAGCGCCGCCGCCGCCGCTCCGGGCCCGGCCGGATGGAGCCGGTCCGCGAAACTGCCCACGGCCGGGCCGATCATCGCCGCGGAACTGGTGACGGCGGTCACCCAACCCAAACCCTCGGCTCGCCGCTCGCCGGTCACCGAGTCGGCAATGTAGGCGAAGATCACCGGCACCGTGCCGCCGCCGACACCCTGCACCAGGCGGCTCAACAGCAACAACTCGATCGACTCCGCGACGCCGAAGAGGGCGTAACCCACAGCCGACACCAGGAGGCCAAGCAGCAGCGCCGGCCTGCGGCCCGCGCGGTCGGCGAGCCGGCCCCAGAGCGGAGCGGTCGCCATCGACGCGACGGCGAAGGCGGACACCAGAGCACCGACCGCGAAGGGCGTCGCGCCGTAGCGCTCCGCGTAGAACGGGAGAAGCGCAACGACCAGGAACTCGCCCAGCGTGCATACGAACGCGACCGCCATCAGAGCCCCGAGGCGATGGTCGATCAGGCGCGGCACGGGAAGGCGGCCCTGGACTCAGAGACGGCCGCCGGCGCGACCGTCCCAGGCGATGAAGGCCGCCGCGCTGAGCAACATGAGCAGCACGCCGTAGGCGGCGGCAATGCCGGTCTCCTGGATCCGCAGGCTGGACTGAATCTCGATCGAGATCGGGCGGGTGTCGTAGGTGTAGAGCACGATCGAGGTCACGAAGTCGCCCAACATGGTGATGAAGGCAAGGCCGGCGCCCGCGATCACCGCCGGCCGCAGCAGGGGGAGCACGATCAGCAGCACCGTTCTCAACGGGCCGGCGCCGAGACTCGCCGCGGCCTCCTCCAGGCGCGGGTCGAGCTGCCGCAGGGCCGCGAACACCGAGCGGCCGGTCAGCGGCAGGGAGCGCACCAGGTAGGCCAGCGGCAGGATCCAGATCGTGCCCACGAGCACGAAGCGACCGACCCAGGGGGCGTTGACGCTCATCGCAGCAGCCAGAGCCAGAGCGAACACGGTCCCGGGAATCGCCCAGGGCAGGGTCATCATCGCCTCGAGCGCCCGCCCGGGCAGGCCGCCGCGCCGGAGCGACAGGCGCGCCACGATGACGCCCACGACCACCGCCGCCAACGTCGCCGCGGCGGCCATCCAGAGCGAGTTCAGTGCCGGCCGCAGCCGTTCGGCCGACGACAGGAGATCGCCGTAGTTGACCAGGCCCAGGACCGGCGGGAACGCCTCCACCGTCCAGGTGTTCGGCGGCACGAGCGACATCAGGATCAACGTCGCATGGGGCAGAAGCAACACCCCGGCCAGGATCCAGCCGCCGGCTGCGGCAGCGATCCGGGCGCCCTGGCCCTGCAGGCGCCGGCGCGCCGGCGGCGTGCCCCGCGCACCCGACGCCAGGTCCAGGCCGGGATCGATCCGGCGCAGCAGCAACAGCGAGCCGAACGCCATCAGCGCCAGCATGGTCGTCTCGACGTAGGCCATGCGCAGCTCCCCGTTCAGCTTGGAGGCGACGATCTGCGTGGTCATCACGCGAAAGCCGCCGCCGAAGATGTAGGGGGCCGAGAACGAGCCGAGCGAGGTCATGAAGGTGAGCAGCGTGGCCCCCGCCAGGGCCGGCCGCAGCCGCGGCAGGGTGACCCGGAACAGGATCTGCGACCGGCTCGCGCCCAGGCTCTGCGCTGCCTCGATGGCCGCTCCGTCCTGCCCGGAGAGTCCGGCCCGCGTGAACAGGTAGAAGTAGACGTACATCGAGTACGCGTGAACCAGGAGGATGGCCGCCGCCCCGGTCAGCCGCCACGACACGTCGAAACCCAGGGTCTGCAGCCCCCGCGCGGCGAGACCGCTCTCGCCGTAGAGAAAGAGAAACGCGATGACGCCCACCAGCGGCGGCAACGCAACCGGCAACGCAACCAGAGCGCCGAGCAGACGCCGCCCCGGGATCTCGTTGCGCTCGAAGAGGAACCCGAGCGGCACCCCGACCGCAGCCGCGGCAAGCGTGGACAGCACCGAGATCCACAGCGTCCGCCACATCGCGTTCCACTCGTCCACGCGGCTGAAGAAGGACCGGAACGCCTCCGTGGTCGGACCGTCCCCCTCCAGACCGCCGATGCCGAACGCCTCGGCCGCCACCACCAGCAGCGGATAGCCGACCAGCCAGACCAGGAACGCCAGCAGCAGCCACGGCATCAGCGACCGGAGCCGGGCCGAGCCGCGGCCGCGACTGGCCGGGTTCACGGCTCGGCCCCGGCTGCCCCGGCTGCCCCGGCTGCCCCGGCTGCGAAGGCGCACGGCGGCAGATCCTCCGGAAGCGGTCGCACTACGCAGGCGCCGGTCAGACCGGCCGCGGTGCCCGGCATCGCCACCTCGATGATGACCGAGCGCGCAGCGGCCCCCGACCCACCCGCCGGAGCGGTCAACCGAACCGTGTAGAAGCTGGTGCTGCCGGTGTAGCGCTCCGCGACGATCTCGCCTGCCAGCCCGGCGCCCACGCCCGGCACCAGCTCCAGAGACTCGAGTTCCAGAGCTTCCGGGCGAACGCACACATCCACCCGGTCGCCGGCCTCGATCCCGTCGCCGCCCCGGCAACGCCAGACCTCCGGGGCGCCCTGCGATTCGATCCGTACGTCGAGCGCATCGCCGGCGCCCCGCTCTTCGACCACCCCCGGAAGCACCGAGCAGCGGCCGACGAACGTCGCCACGAAGCGCGAAGCCGGCGCCTGGTACATCTCGGCGGGCGCCGCGACCTGCTCCAGGCGGCCGCCGCCCAAGACCCCGATCCGTTCGCCGAGCTCGAACGCCTCCTCCTGCTCGTGGGTGACCAGCACCGTCGTGATGCCGGTCTGCTTGACCGCCCGGCGCAGATCGATACGGGTCTCCTCACGCAGCGCCGGATCGAGGTTCGAGAGCGGCTCGTCGAGCAGCAACACCCGCGGCCGCGGCGCCAACGCCCGGGCCAGGGCGACCCGCTGCTGCTGGCCGCCCGAGAGCTCGGCGATGCGGCGCGTCTCGAAACCGGAAAGGCGCACGAGCTCGAGCATCTCGGCCACGCGCGCCTGGACCTCGCCCTGCTCGCCGCCGCGGACCTTGAGCCCGAAGACCACGTTCTCCGCCACGCTCAGGTGCGGGAAGAGCGCGTAGCTCTGGAACAGCATGCCGACGCCGCGGCGGGCGGGCGGCAGGTGCTCGACCGCCTGGTCCGCGATCAGCAGGCGGCCGCGGTCGAGCTCCTCGAAGCCCGCCAACAGCCGCAGCATGGTGGTCTTGCCGCTGCCGCTCGGACCAAGGAGGGCGAAGATCTCGCCCGGTTCGACCTCGAGCGAGACACCGGCGAGCACGACCGTGTCGTCGAACGACTTGTAGACGTCGTCGAACCGGACGGAGACGCCCGCCGTCAGGCTCATCCTCCGCCCTGACCGCGAACCTTGCGGTCCCACTCAGCCATCCACTCGCTGCCGTTCTCCTCGATCATCTGCCAGTCGACCTCGGCCCGGCGCAGCCGCGACTGCACGTCCGCCACCCAGGGCGCGAGTTCCTCGGCGTCCAGATCGCCCCGCGCCGGCAGGCGGAACGCCTCCCGCACCGCCAGCGCCAGGGCTTCCGGCGAGCCCAGCCAGTCGACGAAGGCGGCCGCCTCGTCCGGCTGCTCCGAGCCCGCGACGACCCCCACCGAGTCCTGGATCACCGCCGTGCCGCTCGCCGGAAACCGGTACGCGACCGGCGCGCCCCGGTCGATCAGGGACAGCGTGTCCGTCATCTCCCAGAGCGTGAGCACGCCTTCCTGGCGGGTCAGCTTCTCGTGCAGCACCGCCGGACTGTGCACGTACTCCCGGGTCTGCCCGTCGAGCCGTCGCAACCAGTCGAAGCCGGCCTCCGTGCTGCCCGTCTCGACCACCGAGTCGGCCAGGATCTTGCCGAAGATCGTCCGCATCGTGCCGCTGGCGAGCGGGTCGCGGATCACGATCTCGTCGTGCCAGCGCTCGTCCAGCAGATCGTCCCAGTCGGCCGGCGCCTCCTCGGCGCTGATCGCGTCGCGGTTGTAGACGATGATCGTCGGCGTCTGGTACAGCGTGTAGTAGAGGCCCTCCGGATGCCGGTCGGCAGGGTCCAGGACGCCGGCCCACGAGGGCTCGAACGGCGCCAGCAGGCCCTCGGCGGCGCCCCGCGCCAGGATCGTCGCCGGGCCGCCGAACCACACGTCCGCCTGCGGGTTCGCCCGCTCGGAGCGGATGCGGTCGTAGACCTCCTGCGAGCCCATGTCGAGCCAACGGACATCCACGTCGGGCCGAGCCTCTTCGTACGCCTGCTCGACGACGGTCAGAAGATCCCGGCCGTGCGGCGAGTAGACGACCAGCGGCGTCCGGCCGTCACCGCCGCAGCCCGCCACGGCCGCGGCCGCCGCGAGCGCTAGGAGGATCGATCGACGGGCCAGAGCCAAGGCGTTCCGCATCGGCCGCCAAGTGTACGTCGGCTACCGAACAACCAGGCTGGGATGGAAGCGGCGCAGGTTACGGAAGTAGCTGCGGTTGGCGGAGGCGAGCCAGTCGAGATCGACGGCGCCGGCGTCGCCGGCTTCCGCTATCTGGCCCTCCAGCAGACGGCGGGGGAACACCAGCATCTCGCCGATGACCAGCACCCGTTCCCCGTTCTCGACAGCCTCCCCGACCTTGAGGCCCTCGGCCTCGAGTTCGCGCCGGAGCAGACACTCCAGGCGCCGGACTTGTTCGTCGAGGTTGCCGCCAGCGCCGGATGCGGGCGAGACGCCCGCGTTCCCAGGTCCAGAGTGGCCCATCGCTCCGCCTCGCGGACTCCTACGCGCCGTCCAGGCCAGCCACAAGATCGCGTTCGGACGGCACGCGCTTCAACTCGTCGTGCCTTGGTCGATGCGCGGCTTGAGTCAACAGCGACACCACGACCATGGCAACCAGGCTGAAGACCGGCGCCAGCAGTGTGTCGAGGCCGCGGTACGCATCGGCCACCGCGAAGTGGAGTGTCATTCGGGCGACGCTACCGGCAATCACACCGGCAAGCGCCCCAGGAGCGTTCGCCTTGCGCCAGAACAGGCCGAGCAACAGCGGCACGAAACAACCGGCCAGGACGATGTCGAACGCCAGGATGAGCAGGACGCCCGGCTGAGGCCGCAGGTAGGCGAAGACGACCGCGCCGGCCATCGTCGGCAGGGCGATCCAGCGCGAATAGCGCAGCATCCGCTCGTCGTTCCAGGGCGATCGGCTGTGCCGCTGGACCAGGTTGCGGGTGATGACGTTCGCCAGGTCCAGCACCACGCCGCTCGCCGTCGACATGCTGGCGGCGATGATCCCGAGCAGGATCCCGCCGCCGACTACCGCCGGCAGATCGGTGAGGGCGAGGTCGATCAACACCGACGAACCCGCCTCCCGGCCGAAGTAGTGGGCGGCCAGCCCGATCAGGGAGACAGCGAGCCCGACCACCAGGGTCACCCCCGCGGCCAGATAGCAGCCTCGTTTGGCCGAACGGCCCGAGTCGGCCGAGATCATCCGCTGGACGAAGTCGATGGCCACGATGTCGCCGAGAGCCAGCGACCCGAGCGCCGCCCAGTTGACGAGCGCGCCGTGCTCGCGGGAGAAGAGGCCGTTCAGGCTCATGCTGCCCTCCGGCGCCGCCGCGATCAGGCCACTCCAGCCGTGCGCGCCGCCCAGCCAGGCCACCGCGATGACGATGCTGACGATGAAGATCGAGACCTGGAGGACGCTGGTCGCGATCGTCGCGTGGAGACCGCCCGAAACGGCGTACGCCAGGATGCACACGGCAATGGCGACCAGCATCGGCAGGTAGGGCAGCCCGAACACGATCTGCAGCAGGAGTCCGAGGCCCGCCAGGTTGCCGGCCACGAGGACGATGTTGCTGACGAGCATCAGGCCGGCGGTCAGGGTCTCCGTCCTGACGCTGTACCGACGCCGGTAGAAGTCGGCCAGGGTCAGGAGGCGCATTCGGTGCAGCGGCCTGGCGAACCAGGCGCCGGCGATGAACAGGCAGAGCGCCAGACCGATAGGGATCACCGCGCCGGCCCAGAAGCCGCTCGAGTGGACGAGCGACGCGTTGCCCACCGAGCCGTTCGCGTCGAAGGCCTGGGCGCACAGGGTGATGCCGACGACGCCGACCGGCATCGCGTTGCCGGCGACGTAGTAGTTCGTCGCCCGACCGCGGATCTTGCCGTAGGTGCGGACGCCGACGAACAGGGTGAGGCCGATGAAGAGGACGACGGCGATGCCGATCGCTGACACTGCGGCAGTGTAGTCGGCACCGGATGCGGGCGAGACGCCCGCGTTCCCAGGGAGCGGACGCCGGATGCCGGCCAGAAGGCCGGTGCACCCAGTCGGGGGCTTCGGAGTTGACGCCGGCTGTCTGACGCTGGTCAGCTACAGTTCCCGCGGAGGTTCGACCAGGATCCTGTGATCGCACGCGGTGTCAACCGGATGCCGGCATTCGTCGCGCTCGCCCTGATGCTCGCCGCGTGCGGGCGCCCGGCCGACGAACAGAGCGCTGCCAGGTCGACCGGCCCAGCGGAGACGGTCGAGGCGGAAGTCGTCGCCAGCCTTCGCGACGAGGGCTTCCAGCGCTCCCAGGTCATGGAGTTCGCCCGCGTTCTGACCGACGTCTACGGCCCCAGGTACGCGAACTCGCCTTCCTACGACGGCGCCGCGCGCTGGGCCCGGGACACGTTCGAGAGCTTCGGCCTCGAGGCGGCGCTCGAGCCCTGGGGCGAGTTCGGCTACGCCTGGGAGAACCGCTACACGTCGGTTCACATCACCGCGCCGCAGTACCAGCCCGTCATCGGCTACGCCCAGCCGGGCGCCCGGGGCACGGAGGGGACGGTCGCCGGGCCGGTGGCCACGCTCGATCTCTCAGCCATCCGCACGCGGAACGACCTGAACGCTCTGCAAGGGCGGATCGCGGCATCGATCCTTCTGATCTCGCCTGAGCGAAAACTGCTTCCGAACTTCTCGCCGCAGGCGGTCCGCCTGTCGGACGAGGAACTCGGCGAGATGGCGCGACTCGAGATCGCCGAACTCACCGACGACAACGAACCATCAGGGGACGGCGAAGAGCCCGAACCCGAGCTGTCCCGCCACGAGATCGAGGAGTTCCTGGAGCAGCAGGGCGTCGCCGTGCTGGTCGAGATCGGCTCGGCCAATGTCGGCCCGATGGACAAGGGCATCGTCCACGTCTCGGGCGACGGTCCGCTGCCGCTCGACGAGCCGGTCCCGATGCCCAGGGTCGTGGTAGCGGCCGAGCACTACAACCGCATGATGCGCCTCCTCGCCAACGGAACGCCCGTGGAGATGGAGATCGAGGTGCGTAACGTCCTGAGCGCCGACGATCCCGTCGACTACAACGTGATCGCGGACCTCGCAGGCGGCGACCTGGCTCACGAAGTCGTGATGATCGGCGGTCACCTGGACGCCGAGCCGGCCGGTACCGGCGCCACCGACAACGCTGCCGGCAGCGCGATCGTGATCGAGGCCATGCGGCTCCTTCGGGCCCTCGACCTCAAGCCGCGACGAACGATCCGGGCGGCGCTCTGGGGCGCGGAAGAGAGCGGCCTGCTGGGTTCGCGCGGCTACGTGCGCGAGCACTTCGGCGACCCGGAGGCCGCCGAGAAGCCGGCCGCGCACACGAACCTGTCCGTGTACTTCAACGTCGACTGGTACGGCCGCTTCCGCGGCATCTACCTGCAGGGCAACGACGAGGCGCGACCGATCTTCGAAGCCTGGATGGCGCCGTTCCACGACGTGGGGATGTCCTGGATCGTCCCCGGCAACACCTGCTGCACCGACCACATGGCCTTTCTCGAAGCGGGCCTGCAGGGCTTCCAGTTCATCCAGGACGATCTGGAGTTCTTCAACGCGACGTTCCACACGAACATGGACGTCTACGACCGGCTGGTCGCCGAGGACCTCAAGCAGGGGTCCGTCATCCTGGCCAGCTTCGCCTACCATGCCGCGATGCGGGACGAGCCGTTCCCGCGCGCCGACGGCATGAACAACGGGCGGCGCTGGCACAAGTAGCCGCCGGATCGCTGAGAGACTCACAAGCCATGGAATACCGCATCCTGGGACGGACCGGCGTGAAGGTCGCGCCCCTCTGCTTCGGCAGCGACAACTTCGCCGATCCCACCCCGGCGCCGGAGTGCGTGCGGATGCTGGAAACCGCCATGGACGCCGGCATCAACCTGATCGACACCGGCGACGTCTACGCCGAGGGCGAGGGCGAGCGGATCATCGGCCGGGCGCTCAAGAGCAACGGCCGGCGACACGAGTTGCTGATCGCCACCAAGGTCGACCACGGCCGCCGGGTCGTGGGCGAGAGCGTTACCGACTACACCGCCAGCATCGGTCCCAACGAGTACGGCCACTCGCGCCTCAACCTGATCCGCGCCTGCGAGGGGTCGCTCCGAAGGCTGCAGACCGACTACATCGACCTCTACCAACTGCACCGCCCGTCGCCGGAGATCCCGTTCGACGAGATCCTGAGAGCTCTGGACGACCTGGTGCGGGCCGGCAAGATCCGCTACATCGGCTGCTCGACCCACCCGGCCTGGAAGGTCGCCGAGGCCGTGATGACGAGCGAACTGAAGGGCTACGCCCGCTTCGTCTGCGAGCAGCCGCCCTACAACCTGCTCGACCGCCGGATCGAGAACGAGCTCATCCCCGCCTGCCAGCGCCTCGGCCTGGGCGTGATCACCTGGGCGCCGATGGCGATGGGCGTGCTCGCCGGCCGCTACCTGAGCGACTCGGACTACCCGGAGCACTCCCGGGCGGCGCTGCGGGGCGGCTTCTACGCCGACCGCGTCACCCGCGCCGGCATCGACGTCGGACGCGAGTTCGCCCGCATCGCCGCCGACTCGGGGTTGACCCCGGCCCAGTTCGCGATCCTCTGGTCCAAGGATCAACCGGGCATCACAGCGCCGCTGATCGGGCCCCGCACGCTCAGGCACCTGGAGGACCTGCTGCCGGTGCTCGAGATGTCGTTGACCTGTGAGCAGCGGGCGGCCTGCGATGCGCTGGTGCCCCCGGGCAGCGTCGTCGCCGACTTCCACAACACGGCGGACTGGATGAAGATGACGGTCCTTCCACCAGCCGGGAACTGAATCCGCATGCGCGTCTCCAACCACCTTCACCTTGATGCAGTTGCCTCTGCCGTAGGCTGAATTTGCATGCACGTCTCCAAAGTGATTCACGCCGTCGACACCCACGTCTGCGGCGAACCCGGGCGGGTGATCGTCGGCGGCGTCCTCGACGTCCCCGGGTCGACGATGTTCGAGAAGATGCGCTACCTCGAAACGGAGGCCGACGAGCTCCGGCTGCGGATGCTGCGCGAGCCCCGCGGCTACCCGGCGGCGAACTGCAACCTGATCCTGCCGGCCACCCATCCCGACGCGGTCGCCGGCTACGTGATCATGGAGCAGGTCGAGTACCCGGGCATGTCGGGCACGAACACGATCGCCGTGGTCACCGTGCTGATCGAGACCGGGATGGTGGCGTCGACGGAGCCGCTGACCGAACTCACCCTGGAGTCGCCCGCCGGTCTGATCCAAGTGCGGGCCGAGGTCGACGGGGCTAAGGTGAAGCGGGTCGAGTTCGAGAACGTGCCCGCCTTCGCCGTCCATCTCGACGCCGAACTCGAGGTGCCGGAACTCGGCAAGGTCACCGTCGACGTCGCCTACGGCGGCATGTTCTACGTCATCGCCGACGCGGACCAGGTCGGCCTCACCCTGGCGCCGGAAGAAGCGGCCGACGCCGCCCGGGTCGGCGAGATGATCAAGGCAGCGTGCCAGGAGCAGCTTCCCGCGCCCGTCCACCCGCTGAACCCCGAGATCCGCGGCGTGACGATCGGCCAGCTCTCCGCGCCGCCGCTGACATCAGGCTCGCACCGGCGCAACACGGTGATCGTCTCCACCGGCAAGCTCGACTGGAACAAGCCGCTGACCTGGACCGGCGCGCTCGACCGCTCACCCTGCGGCACCGGCACCTGCGCCAAGATGGCGGCGATGTGGGCCAAGGGCGAACTGCCTCTCGGCCAGGACTTCGTCCACGAGGGGATCCTCGGCACGACGTTCACGGGGCGTATGGTGCGGGAGACACAGGTCGGCGACTACGCCGCCGCGGTGCCGACCCTGGCGGGCACCGCGTGGATTACCGGCTTCGCCCAGTACGTCCTCGACCCGGAGGACCCGTTCCCCAACGGGTTTGTCGTCGGCGACATCTGGGGCGGGCACTAGTGCATGACTGTAGGAGTTAGTTGTCAGGAGGAGAGTTGATGAGCGAAGACAGAGTGATGGTGGTCACCGGGGCCTCGAGCGGCCTCGGCGCCGAGGTTTCGGAGCATTTCGCCCTCCAGGGCTACCGCGTCGCGATGAACTACCTGATCGAGCCCGAGGCGCAGGCCACCTTCGACCGCATCGCGGCGAAGCTGGACGACGCCGACCGGCTGATGAAGGTCCAGGCCGATGTCGCCAACCGGGAGCAGGTGCGCGCCATGTTCGACGCTGTGGTCGAACGGTTCGGGCGGGTCGACGTGCTGGTCAACTTCGCCGGCATCAACCGCGACGCGCCCTTCGTCGAGATGACCGACGACATGTGGGACTCGGTCGTCTCCGCCCACCTGCGCGGCCATTTCGTCTGCTGCCAGGAGTACGTGTTCCACAACCCGGAACGGCCTGGGGCGATCATCAACCTGGGCGCCGCCTGCGGCCAGATCGGGCGCAAGAACGGAGCCAACTTCTGCAGCGCCAAGGGCGGCGTGATCGCGCTGACCAAGTGCCTGGCGCAGGAACTGGCGCCCCGAATCCGGGTCAACTGCCTGGTGCCCGGATCGGTCAGAACCCGGGAAGTGATCGACCGCTACGACCTGGACACCGAGCAAGGCCTGGCGAAGGAACTGGCCTCCCTGCCCATGGGGCGGTTGGGCGAGTTCGAGGACATCACCAGGATGGTCGAGTGCATGGTCGGCGCCGAGTTCACCACCGGCGCCACGTTCTACGCCAACGGCGGCCAGTACATGCATTGAAGCGCACCGCCGCCATGCTCCGCGGCCTGGTCCGCCACCCCCTCGAGGTGGCGGTGTGCACCATCCTGGTCGCTCTGGTCGCGGTGACCTTCTCCCAGGTCGTCTTCCGGTACGTGCTGGAAGCCTCTCTGTCCTGGTCGGAGGAGCTGGCCCGGTTTCTCCTGATGTGGCTGGCGGCTCTTTCGGCCGCCTACGCGATGAAGACCGGCGCCCACTTCGCGCTCCGGTTCGTGGTCGACAGGACTCCGCCCAACGTTCAGCGCTGGATCGGCTCCGTGGTCGCGCTCAGCTCGGCCGCCTTCCTTGCCGTCTTCGCCTACCAGTCGCTCCGCTTCATCATCGAGGTCCACGACATGGTGGCGCCGGCGACGCGCATGTCGATGGCGATCCCGTACTCGTCGGCCTTCGTCGGCAGCACGCTGACCCTGTACTACGTGCTCGTGAACTGGCGCCGGGAACTCCGGGCACAGGGACAGGAGTAGGGCGTCGGGGACAATGGGACTTCTGGTCATCCTCACCCTGGCGGCGGCGCTCCTTCTCGGCGTGCCGGTGGCCATCGCTCTGGCGCTGGCGGCGTTGGTCGGCCTGCTCTACAGTTCGCCGGAGTTCCTGATCGTCCTGCCGCAGAAGTTCCTGGCCGGTCTCGATTCGTTCCCGCTGCTGGCGGTGCCGCTGTTCGTCCTCGCCGGAGCGTTGATCTCCCACGGCGGCATGGCGCGCCGGATCGTCGACCTGGCGATGCAGTTCGTCGGCCGCCTCCCGGGCGGCCTCGGCCTGGTCGTCATCCTGTCGACGATGATGTTCTCCGGCATATCCGGTTCCCCGAGCGCGAACACCGCCGCGATCGGGTCCGTCGCCCTGCCGGCGATGCGACAGCGGCAGTATCCAGCAGCCTTCGCGACCGCGGTCTTCGCCTCGGCCGGCGGCGTCTCGACCCTGGTGCCGCCCGCGATCGACCTGATCATCATCGGCGTCGTCTCGGGGATGTCGATCGGCGCCCTGTTCGCGGCCGGAATCACGCCGGCGATCGTGATGGGTCTGGCGCTGATGGGCATGACCTACGTCCGCGCGCTCGCACTCAACCTGCCGCTCGAGGCGAAGGCGTCGTGGCCGCAGAGACTCCGCGTGATCCGCAACGGCATCCTGCCGCTGTTCATGATCGCGATCATCCTCGGCGGCATCTACGGCGGCGTGTTTACGCCCACCGAGGCGTCCGCGGTCGCCGTGGTCTACGGCGCCCTGGTGTCCTTCTTCGTCTACCGGGAACTCAAGCTCGAGGACATCCCGAAGGTCCTGCTGCAGACGGCCTCGCTCTCCGGCGTCGTCCTGTTCGTGCTGGGGACGGCGTCGATGTTCTCGTTCGTTCTCACCTTCGACCGGCTGCCGCATCTGCTGGCGGAGCTGATCACCGCCAACGCGCCCAACTGGATCGTCTTCATCCTCTTCGTCCACCTGATCTTTCTCGTGCTCGGGATGGTCATGGACGCCCTGCCGCCGATCATCATCCTGATGCCCATCCTGCTGCCGGCGGCGATGGCTCTCGGCATGGATCCGGTCCACTTCGGCATCCTGGTCGCCGCGAACGTCGGCATCGGGATGATCTCACCGCCGGTCGGAATCTGCCTGTACGTGGCCTGCGGCATCTCGAAGACGCCGATCGAGAAGGTGACGCCCAAGCTCCTCCCGTTCCTGGCGCTGCTGCTCGTCATGCTGGTGGTGATCACCTTCGTGCCCGGCGTCACGTTGTGGCTGCCGCACGCGCTCGGCTATGAGTGATCCCCTGGCAACCCGAGTGTCGCGATCCGCGCCACCCACGCATTCGCCGACGCCTGGGAACGCGGGCATCCTGCCCGCATCCGGCCGCAGGCCGGGCCGGTCGACCGGTGCCGGCATGTGGGCGCGTCGCATCCTGGCCATGCTCGCCGTCTGCGCTCTCGCCGTCCTGGCCGTCGGCTGCCGCGGCGACGACGGCGTCACCGTGCTCAAGGTCGCCCACAACGGGCCGGTCGGACATCCGTTCCAGGTCGGCTTCGAGGAGTTCCGGCGCGTCCTGGAAGACCGCACCAACGGCGCGGTGCAAGTGCAGATCTTCGAGAACGAGCAACTGGGCACCGAGGAAGAGGCCACCCTGATGGTCAAGCTCGGAGCGCTGGCGGCGTCGGCCGCGAGCGCCGGCGGCGGCATCTCGGCGTTCGTGCCGGAGGCGGAGATCTTCAACTTCCCCTTCATCTTCCGCGATCTCGATCACTTCTACCGGGTGCTCGACGGACCGGTCGGCGAGCGCGTAGCCGGCCGGATCGAGGACGAGCTCGACGTCGTCGTGCTCGGCTACTGGTTCGCCGGCCGCCGCAACGCCTGGAACGCGGAGCGGCCGGTGGTCACGCCGAGCGACTTCGAAGGTCTGAAGATCCGCGTCATCCCGACCCCGATCCTGGTCGACACCTTCAACGCCCTCGGCGCGCAGGCGACGCCGATGTCGTTCGGCGAGCTCTACTCGGCCCTGGAGCAGGGCGTGGTCGACGGTGCCGAAACGGACCATGTGGACCTCTACCAGGAGCGCTTCTACGAGGTCACCAAGTACGTGTCCTACACGCGGCACCTCTACCTGGCCGTCGCCCTGATCTTCAGCCGGAAGCTCTACGACGAGCTGCCGCCCGAGGTCCAGGCGGCGGTGGTCGAAGCCGGCAGGGCCTCGACCCGGGTCCAGCGGCTGGCGATGACGTCGATGACCGCGTCGGCGCTCGAGGAGTTGCAGAGGCTGGGCCTCGAGTTCAACGAGGTCGATCGCGCCCTGTTCGAGGACGAGGTGCGGCAGGTCTACCTCGACAACGCCGGCCGAGTCGGCGGGCTCGAGGCGATCGAGGAGGTCGCCCGGCAGTAGGCCTGACGGCAACCAAGACCGCCCTCTGCGCCGGATGCGGGCAGGATGCCCGCGTTCCCAGGATCGGAGCAATGTGCCCTGCCTCGAAGCAACCCGCAACCGCGTCCAACGATCTGAACTTTATTGACCTCCGCCGGCCGCAGCGCTAACTTCGTTGGAACTTCGAACCCCACGTCCATAGGCATTCCGGTCGGTTAAGGTCAAGCCGACCTGTGAGATAGCACCGTCAAGAGAGTCGGAAGCCCGAGAAGGAGGAAGGCGCATATGAAGCACCGCAGAGCCACGGATTCTCGCTCCCTTGCCCCCGTGGCGAGCAGCACACTGATCATCTGCCTGGGGGCGCTCTTCGCCTTCGCGGGAGCGGCCGCATGGGCCCAGTCGATCGAGCGCGGCTCGATCACCGGCACGCTCACGGACCCGAACGGCGACCGGATGCCGGGGGTCAACGTCACTCTCACGTCGACGGAGTTGGGAGCGACGAAGGAGACGATGACGGACGAGAACGGGCGCTACCGTTTCGTCGCCCTGCTGCCGTCCACCTACACCGTCGAAGCCGCGATCGAGGGCTTCTCGACCGCCCAGCAGGGCGAGATCGAGCTCACGGTCGGCAAGAGCCTGACCGTCGACCTGACGATGCAGTTGGGCAGCGTCGAGGACGTGATCATCGTCGAGGGCTCGCCCCTGATCGATGTCCGCAGTTCTCAGCTCCAGACGACGGAGCTCAGCAACGAGATCCTGATGGACGTGCCCACCTCCCGGAGCATCCGCGGCATCGTCAAGCTGGCGCCCGGAGCGCACTCACTGAACCCCGACTCGAACTCCCACTCCGCTTTCGGCTCGTCCGACCAGGGGATCCAGTACTCCGTCGACGGCGTGATCATCAACAGCCCGGAGGCGGGTGAAAGCGAAGTGAACCTCGGCTTCCTTTCGGTTGAGGAAGTCACCATTCTCGGCGCGGGCGCCCCGGCCGAGTACGGCGGCTTCAGCGGCGTCATCGTCAACGTGACCACGAAGCAGGGCTCGAACGACCTGATCGGCCTGGTGGACCTGCAGCTCGCGGACAACGACTGGCAGTCGCAGAACACGAACGACCCCGACCTGCAGCGAAGCGGCAGCGATCGCTCAGACACGGACGTGCACTTCGACATCGGCGGGCCGGTCCAGGCGGACAAGGCGTGGTTCTTCACCTCGGCCAGGCTCCGCAGAGAGAAGTCGAAGGCGTCCGAGGGCCATCCCAACGATCCCTCCTACGAGTCGCCCCGCATTGTCGGCAAGATCAACTGGGCGCCCTCGCAGGAGAAGATCTTCAGCGGCATGGTCGAGTACAGCACCCACGACGCGCTCTACCAAGGCGCCGACGAGGGTGACTTTGTCTCCCCGAACGCGACCTTCAGCAACCTCCAGACCCAGTGGACCTACAACTTCAACTACACGGACATGCTGTCGTCCAACACCCTGCTCGATCTCAAGTTCGGCGGCTACCACCAGCGCCAGGACGAGCTGCCGGACAACGGCGACACACCGGCCCACTACGACGGCTTCGAGGACCGGCTGTCCGAGAACTGGTTCGGCCCCTTCCGGGCGAACCGCGAGCGCTACCAGATCGTCGGCTCGCTGAGCCACTTCACCGACGACTTCCTCAGCGGCGAGCACGACTTCAAGTTCGGCGTCGAGATCGAGAACACCCTGGTCAACACGCTCAGCGGGTTCTCGGGCGGCAAGTACTACTACGACTTCGCCGGCGAGCCCTACTTCCTGTACGAGAGCACCGGGTACAACACCTTCGGCGACACCGACCGCATGGCCGGCTACGTGCAGGACTCCTGGGGAATCAACGACCGGGTGCGGCTGAACCTCGGTGTGCGGTTCAACTACTGGCGCGGCAATCTGGAATCGGACGTGAACGGCGTCCGCTTCGACCAGGGCACCGTGTTCACGCCCGACCTCGCCATCGCGCCCCGCGTCGGCCTGAACATCAACCTCGGCGACAACAACGACTCCGTGCTCAAGGCGCACTGGGGCCGCTACTACCACCAGGTCATCGCCCTCTTCTACAGCCGGCTGGCCCCCGAGAGCGACTTCACGGGCTACCTCTGGAATCCCGACGACGAGATCTGGGAACTCGACTTCTCGGAAGCCCGGGGGCCGGGCCAGTGGACGATCGACGACGGCCTCAGCGTGCCCTACATGCACGCCCTGGATGTCGGCTGGGAGAAGGTCCTGACCCGCACGATCTCGCTCGACGTCACCGCGACCTACAGGACCAACCACGACTTCCTCGACGGCGTGAACCTGACCGGTGAGTTCGAGCCCACGCGGTACACGGATCCGGACAGCGGCCGGACCTTCAACGTGCTGGACCAGACGAACGAGGGCGACAACCGCTTCTACTTCACGAACGTCGGCTACTGCGAGGACTACGGACAGGCGTACAAGCAACTCACCTGCTTCCGGAAGACGCGCAAGTACGCCGGCATCACGGCAAGCCTGTCCCGGCGCTGGCGCAACAAGTGGCAGATGCAGGCTTCGTGGACCTACGGTTCGGCCAGGGGTAGCGACAGCAACCTGCTGCTCGAGTTCCAGGAGGGGAAGGGCTCGTCGCTTGGCGGCTCGAACTTCTACACCGACCCGAACGAGCAGATCAACGCCCACGGGAACCTGCCGATCGACCCGACCCATCTGATCAAGGCCGTGGGCTCCGCCGAACTGCCGGGCGGGATCGTCGTCGGCGGCTTCTTCCGGTTCTTCTCCGGCAACACCTACAACCAGCTCATCAGGGTGGAGGACGTCGATCAGCGTTCCGAGATCTTCGGCGCCCCGGGGGGTTCCTTCCGTCACGACGAGGGCATGAGCCTCGATCTGAGGCTCGAGAAGGACATACAAATAGGGGAGAACCGCAAGATCGGGGTGGGAATCGACATCTTCAACGTCGGTAATCAGGACACCGTGATCGAAGCCGAACAGTCGCTCAACAGCGACCGGCCCTTCGGCGCCCCGACACGTCTCGTGCGTGGGCGGGTCTGGCGGCTGGGGGCGCGGTTCCACTTCTAACCGGCTACGCTCCCGTCCATGCGCCGCGCCCTTCCGCGGTGGTTTGCGCCGATAGCCGTCGCGGCGGCTATCGTCGCGCTGGCCCTGCTCACCATCCGCCTCCTGCCGGACCGCGAGATCACAGCCCCCTCCGGCCACTCCCTCGGCCGGCTCCCGGACGGCGTCGCCGCGGGCGACCTGAGCCTGCTCCTCATCACCCTCGACACGACCCGGGCCGACCGCATCGGCGCTTACGGCTTCGCCGACATCGAGACGCCGCACCTCGACCGGCTGGCCGCGGAAGGCGTCCTGTTCGAGCAGGCGCAGGCGGTGGCGCCGCTGACCCTGCCCGCTCACTCGTCGATCTTCACCGGCGAGTTTCCGCCGGCGCACGGCGTCCGCGACAACGGCGGCTTCTACCTCGCCGACGAGCAGGTCGTCCTGGCGGAGATCCTGCGCGACGAGGGTCTTCGGACCGGGGGCTTCGTCGGCGCCTTCGTCCTCGACGCGAAGTGGGGCATCTCCCAGGGCTTCGACCACTATTTCGACGACTTCGAACTCAGCGACACGGTCCGCCTGGCCCTGAACGAGATCGAACGGCCCGCCGGCGAGGTCACCGACGCCGCCCTCGCCTGGCTCGACGGAGCCCCTGACGCGCGATTCTTCTCCTGGGTCCACTACTACGATCCGCACTCGCCCTACGAGCCGCCCGAGCCCTGGGCCGAGCGCTACCGGAACCGGCCCTACGTCGGCGAGATCGCCTACGTCGACTCCCAGATCGGCCGCCTGCTGGCCTGGCTCGACGACAACGATCGCGCCAGCGACACGGTCGTCCTCGTGATCGGCGATCACGGCGAGAGCCTCGGAGAGCACGGCGAGTCCGGCCACGGCTTCTTCGTCTACGAAGCGGCGACCCGGGTCCCCTTCATCCTGCGCGCGCCCTACGACACGATGCGGGGCCGCCGGGTAGCGGACGTGGTCCGCGCCGTGGACGTCTCCCCCACCGTCCTCGACCTTCTCGCCGTGGACGCGGGCCAGGACGAGCGCGACTCCTCCTTCCAGGGCGCCAGCCTGGTCCGGCTGCTGACCGGCGCTTCGGGGCCGCGCCTTCCGGCCTACGCCGAGGCGGTCTACCCGCGATACCACTACGGCTGGAGCGATCTCGCCTCGCTGCGGCTGGAGAACATGAAGTACGTCGCGGCGCCCCGCCCCGAGCTGTACGACCTGACTGTCGACCCGGGCGAGCTGAACAACCTCTACTCCGCCCGCCCCGACGAAGTCGATCGGATGGCCACGATCCTCCGCGCGCTCGAGTCGAGGTGGGCGGACGCCGCCCTGCCCGCCCCGGTCGAGGAGATCGACCCGGACACCCGAGCGCGGCTCGCCGCCCTCGGGTATCTCGCCAGCTTCGCCGGCGGCGGCGCGGCGCCGGTCGACCGATCCACCCTCGGCGACCCCAAGGACAAGATCCACCTCTTCAACCTGATGCGCGTTGCCCGCGAGGCGTCGCTGCAGGGCAACAGGGACGCGGCCGTGGAGGCCCTGGAACGCGTGCTCGCCGAGGATCCGGCGGTGATCGACGCCTGGGTGCGGCTCGGCGACGAGCAGATTCGGACGGACCGGACCGAGGCTGCAATCGGGAGCTACCGCAAGGCCCTCGAACTGAAGCCCGACTACGCGCACGCCGTGATCAACCTCGCCAACGCCTACCGGCGGGCCGGCGCGGACGAAGAAGCCATCGTGGGCTACCAGGAGTTCCTGCGCCTCGATCCGCGCAACGCGATGATCCACTATGAACTCGCGCGCATGCTGGTCGACCACGGCGAACTCAATGGCGCCGACCGGCACCTCATGGAAGCGGCAACCCTGTCGCCCGACATGGGCGCGGCCTGGGTGGGCCAGGGCGCCGTGGCGCTCCTTCGGTCCGACCTCGCGGCCGCGGAGAGGCTGTTCAACGAGGCGCTCGCGATCCAGCCGGGCGTGCGGCTCGCCCACTACAACCTCGCCCTGCTCGCCGAGCAGCGCGGCGACGCGCGCGCCGCGGTCGACTTCTACCGCAAGGAACTCGACTACCACCCGCAGAGCTACCGGGTCCAGTTCAACCTGGGAAGGCTGCTCGGGTTGCTGGGCGACCGGTACGGAGAAGGCGAAGCGTTGTCGAAGTCGATCGAGATCAATCCTGACTTCGCCGTCGGCCATTTCTTCCTGGCCAAGTCCCTGATCGACCGCAACGAGCAACTGGACCGGGCGATGGAGCTGGCCCGCACCGGCCTCGAACTCGACCGCGGCGCCGACATGGCCCCGATGGGCCACTACCTGCTCGCCGACATCTTCACCCGACTGGGGCGGCCGGAAGCGGCGCAGCGGGAACTCGCCTCGGCGCGGGCCCTGGAACGAGAGGGTTGAGCGTCCGGGTCTCTCGCCCGCATCGGGCGCGCGGCGCCGGCCCTGGGAACCCGTGTGGCGCGACCCGCGCCCTCGCACTCGCCCTCCTCCTCGCTGCCTGCGGCCAACCCGACGACCCAACCACCGCCCCCCAGCCCCCCATCTTCATCGACGCCGCCCGTGGCGCGAACCTCGACTTCGTCTACTTCAACGGTATGTCCGGCGAGCACTACTTCAACGAGATGATGGGCGGCGGCGCGGCCCTGCTCGACTTCGACAACGACGGCGACCTCGACCTCTACCTCGTCCAGGGCACGATGCTCGGCCGCGATCGTTCGCTCGAAGACGCGCTCTTCCCGCCGCCTCCCGGCACGCCGCTCACCGACCGCCTTTACCGCAACGACCTGGCGCCGTCGGCCGGCGCCAACGCCGCGAGTCGTCCCCGCTTCACCGACGTCACCACAGCAAGCCGCATCGCCGCCACCGGCTACGGCATGGGCGTCGCCACCGGCGACTTCGACAACGACGGCTTGACCGACCTCTACGTCACCAACTTCGGCGCCAACCAACTGCTGCGAAACGGCGGCGACGGCACGTTCGACGACGTCACGGCTGCCTCGGGCGCCGACGATCCCCGCTGGTCGGTCGCCGCCACCTTCTTCGACTTCGACCGCGACGGCTGGCTGGACCTCTACGTCGGCAACTACGTCGACTACTCGCTTGCTACCCACACCCCGTGCCCGCTGGCGAGCGGCGCGCTGACCTACTGCGCCCCCGGCGCCTACCGGCCCGTCCCCGACAGCCTGTTCCGCAACCGCGGCGACGGCACGTTCGAGGACGTGTCGTTGCCGTCCGGGATCGGCCGCGAACCGGGCGCCGGCCTGGGCGCCGTCGCCGCCGACTTCAACGGCGACCGCTGGCTCGACCTGTACGTCGCGAACGACCTGATGTCGAACCGCCTCTGGATCAACCGCGGCGACGGAACCTTCGCCGACAACGCCCTGCTCGCCGGCGTCGCCGTCAACCGGGAGGGCCAACCCGAGGCCGGCATGGGCGTCGACGCCGGAGACTTCGACGGCGACGGCGATCCCGACCTCGTGCTAGGACACCTGGAACAGGAGACGAACACCCTCTACGTCAACGGCGGCGCCGGCCTGTTCCGGGACGAGTCGGCGGCGTCGCAGCTCGGGCCCCCGAGCCTCCCCTTCACCGCCTTCGGCATCGGCTGGATCGACTACGACAACGACAGTTGGCTCGACGTGCTCGCCGTCAACGGCGCCGTGATCGGGATCGACGCCCTGATTCGCGCCGGCGATTCGTACCCGCTGCGACAGGCGAACCAGCTTCTCCGCAATCTCGGCAACGGCGCCTTCCGCGAGGTGACGGCCGAGGCAGGCGCTGTGTTCGAGTCGGCCGAAGTCAGCCGCGCCGCCGCGTTCGGCGATGTCGACAACGACGGCGACCTCGATGTCGTCGTCGTCAACAGCAACGGACCCGCCCGCCTGTTGCTCAACCAGGTCGGCCAAGCCCAGCCGTGGCTGGGCCTGAGGCTCGTCGCTCACAATCGCGACGCGCTCGGCGCGCAGGTCCTGGTCCACCGCGCCGACGCGCCGCCCATCTGGCGCCACCTCCACACCGACGGCAGCTACGCCTCAGCCCGCGACCCGCGGGTGCTCGCCGGTCTCGGGAGCGGCGACGGCGCTGAGGTCGGTCACGTCGAAGTCCGCTGGCCGGACGGTACGGCGGAGCGGTGGACCGACGTCCGCCCAGGCGAGTACCAGACTCTGGTCCAGCGCGAGGGGGAGGCGATCGGTCCGCGTCCTTGACGAAAAGACACAATCGTGCCACCGTCGTGTACTCGATTGTGAACCTTGAAGGTTGCACCCATGGACTTCGTCAGCATCCGTGACCTACGTACTCGCTCCGCAGCAGTCTGGGAATCACTGGGGGAATCGAAGGACCTCGTGGTCACTTCCAACGGCAAGCCGGTCGCCGTCCTTTCTGCCACGACCGCGTCAACCCTCGACGCAACGCTGACGGCGCTTCGGCAAGCCCGAGCACAATTGGCTGTGCTCAATATGCAGCGCCGAGCGCGTGAGGCGGGTCTTGACCAGTGGAGCCTCGACGAAGTGAACGCGGAGATCAATGAAGCGCGGCGCCAACGCCGCACATGAGGATCGTCGTCGACACGAACGTCCTCGTCTCCGGCTTGCTTTCGCCCTTCGGGCCGCCGGGCGCCATCGTCGGGCTGATCGCGGCCGGCAGCCTCAGCCTCTGCTACGACTCGCGAATCCTCGCCGAGTACGCCGAGGTGCTGCGCCGACCCAGATTCTCTCTCGCTGAAGAGGACATCAGCGCGCTACTGCTACAAGTCGAAGCCGGCGGCGAACTGACCTCTCCAATGCCCCTGCCGGCCAGGCTTCCCGACCCCCACGACGAGCCCTTCCTGGAAGTGGCGGCAGCCGCCCTGGCCGACTATCTGGTCACCGGAAACGCCAGACACTTCCCAGCCGGCGCCAGACAGAACGTTCGAGTCGTCTCACCACGAGAGTTTGTCGATGCCGGCCTCAGATCGGCCTAGGCGCGGCAGTGTCGTCGCCGCTTCGCGGCGCGTGTCCCTCGGAAGCCGGCCAGAAGGCCGGCGTACCCAGTTCCTGCCGCGCAAGCCCCTAGCTGCTAGTTGGAACTTACTTGCATCGCCGGCACTCAGGCCGCGTCAAAGCGCTCGACCGTGATCTGCTCGGCACGGTCGCGGACCTGCCAAAGATCGTAGGCCATCTGCATCCCGAGCCAGGTCTCAGGACTCGAGCCGAACGCCTTCGACAGGCGAACCGCCATCTCCGTCGACACTCCGGCATGACCGTTCACCAAGTCGGAGAGCGCCTGCCGGGTGACGCCCAGGCCTTCTGCGGCTCGCGTCACGGACAGCCCCAGGGGCGCCAGGCACTGCCGTCTCACGATCCCACCGGGATGTGGTGGGTTCTGCATCGCCATGATCTCCTCAATGGTAGACCGCCAGTCCGCTCAATACGGCGGAAGTACATCCGCCACCCGCGCGCAACACGCCAGGCCACTCTCATAGCGCTCCAGGTTCGGCGCAAGCCGCCGTTCCTCACCACCCAGGCCCTGCCGCCGCGCTTCCTGGACCAGGGTGCGCTGGATGTTGATCGCATCGTCAAAACGGCCGACCTCGGCCAGTGCCATCGCCGCGGTCTCGGCCTTGGGTGCGGCGTTGTCGGCTTCGAGCAGCGCGCCTGCGATGGCGAGGGCACGCGGACCGTCGCGGAGCGACGGGTCGGGGGCGCCGGCGAGCAGTCTCGCCAGGGACTGAGCAGCCCGGTCGTCCGTTGAATCGACCCCCAGCCGCGCTTCGAGCGAGGCCTTGGCGTCGGCGAAACGCCCCAATCCCATCAGGACGGTCGCCTCGCGCAGCCAGGCGAGACCTTGCGCGGGTTCGATTTCGCGGACGCGGGTGTAGTGCGGCAGGGCTTCGTCGAGCTGGCCGGTGCGCACCAATGCCTCGGCGAGGCCGAAGTGAATGCGGGAGGTCCGCTCGTCCCCCGGCTCGTGCCGCAGCGCTTCCTGCAACTCGACGACGGCCTGCTCGAAGTTCCCGGTCTGCGCCAGCACGGCCCCCAGTCCGAGCCGGGCATCTGCGTTCCCGGCGTCGGTTTCCAGTACCCGGCGGTAGGTCGCTTCCGATTCGTCCAGGCGTCCCAAGCGCGCCTGGACGCTGCCGAGGCTCAATCTCGCGTCGACCAGTTCCGGCTCGAGTTCGAGCGCCCGGCCCAGATGCTCCAGGGCGCGGTCGTTCTGGCCGAGCTCTCCCAGCAGGACACCGAGGTCGGAGTGGGCGCGGGCATTCTCCGGCTCCAGCCGGACCGCGACGCCGAAGTGCTCCAGGGCCGCCTGGGGATTGCCGCGGCGCACCAGGACGGCACCCAGGCTCTGATGGGCGCGCGGGTTTGTCGCGTCGGCCGCAACCGCCTGCCGGTAGGCCGCCTCCGCTTCCGCCAATCGGCCCTCCCGCGCGGCGGCGTTGCCTCGCGTCAGGTGGGGCGAGGCGCCAATCGCCAGGGTCGTCAGCTCGTGCATCAAGGGGTCGGCCATCGCGACTCTGGTCGTCCCGCTTCGAGCCAGGGCCTGCTCGGCGGCGTCGAACCGGCTCTGCTCCCGATACGCCTGGCCGAGGTGGTAGTGGATGACGGTGGCGCCCGGCTGAAGCGTCAACGCCCGCTCGAAGTGCTCGATGGCCTCCGCGTGCTCGCCCCGTTCCTCGGCGACGCGGCCCAGCCCGTACGCCGAGGCCGCGGAATCGCCGACCGCCGCGGCGCGCTCGTAGAGGAGTTCGGCCTGTTCGATCCGGCCCTGCTCGAGTTCGAGGTCGGCGAGCCGGATCAGGGTCGGCGCGTCGTCGGGACGCAGATCGAGCGCGTGGCGGAACGCGGCCGACGCGGCTTCGACGTTCCCGCTGCCGGCTGCCAATACGCCGAGGTAGTAGGCCCAGGTGAAGGACTCCGGATCGAGCGCATGGGCTTCGCGGTAGCAGGCTTGGGCGGCTTCGAGCAGGCGGTGGGCCTGGTAGAGCCGGCCCAGTTCGCCGAAGGCCTGGGCCTGCGAGGCGGCGCTTGCGGCTTGGTCGGCGAGCAGCACGTCGAGGTCGGCCCGGCGGGCTTCGAGTTCGCGGGCGAGCGGCAGTTCGAGTTCCGCCAGTTCGGGGTGGGGGATCCCGGCCGGCGGCGCGGAAGTCTCGCCCGGGTCGGACGCGCAGGCGAAGAGCATCGCGAGGACAAGAGCAACCAAGCCTGCTTTCGCGATGCTCACTGTCCGATCCTAGTTGCCGCCGGCGGCCGGACCGGCGCGGAGAGCCGGATGCCACCCGGGGTCCCAGGGGCGAATCTCCTCGTGTATCGTCGTCTCCCGCCGATTGAATGTTCGTTTCTCGCTCCATCGCGATCCTGGTTCTGGCGTGCGGCTGCACGGCGCCGCAAGCCGAATCAGCCGGAGCGAGCGCGAGAATCCCGGCCCTGATCATCGACGGCGTGAACAACCACGACTGGGAGCGCACCACCGCCGCCGTCAGGGCGACGCTCGAGTGGACCGGGCGCTTCACGGTTGACGTCAGCACTTCGCCCGGCCGGAGCGCGTCGCGAGAGGAGTGGGATGCCTGGCGGCCGGTCTTCTCCGACTACGCGGTGGTGGTCAGCAACTTCAACAGCGATTGCGAGCGGGAGGACGGGGCCTGCGAGCCCTACTGGTCCCAGGACCTGCGGGCCGCCTTCGAGGCCTTCGTTCACGAAGGCGGCGGCTTCGTCTCCGTCCACGCCGCCGACAACCACGCCGCGGACTGGGTCGAGTACAACAAGATGATCGCGGTCGGCGGTTGGGGCGGGCGCCGGGCCGGGGTCTCGGGTTCCATCCTGCGCAAGATCGACGGCGGCTGGACCGCGACCTCGCCCGACGAGGGGTTGAGCGGCAGGCACGGTCGTATTCGGGAGTTCCAGATCATTCACGATCGGCCCGACCACCCCATCCTGGCCGGCCTGCCGACGACCTGGATGCACGCGGCGGACGAGCTCTACGCTTCTCTGCGCGGCCCGGCCGGGAACGTCGAGGTCCTCGCGCACGCCTACTCGCGGGTGACCGAAGAGTTCGAGCCCATGCTGATGCTCCTCACCTACGGCCAGGGCCGCGTCTTCCACATCCCGATGGGGCACTACAACGACGAGTTCGAGCCCATCGGCGCCTCCCTGCACTGCGTCGGCTTCCAGACCGCGCTCGCTCGCGGCACGGAGTACGCGGCCACCGGCGAGGTGACGATCGGCGTACCGGCTGCCTTCCCCGGACCGGACGAGCCGTCCGTTGTCGCCCCCGAGCACCTCGAGTGGCCGATGTGATCTGCCGCCGCGCAACGCGCCCGAAGTGGCCCGGCCGGCTCGTCTGCACGGCTGTAGCCGTGGCGCTGGGCGCAGCGGCTCAGGCTCAGCCTGCGGTGCGGGCGGTATCGACGCCGGTCGTGCCGGGCTACGAGCACCTGCGGGTGGCCGGCGCGACCAGCGAAGCGGCGCTCGGCGAAGTGCTGCTCGGCGAACTGAACTGCCTGTCCTGCCATGAACCGTCGCCTGACGCGTCGAGACGGATCCCCACCCGCACGGCCCCCGACCTCACGAAGCTCAGCGAACGGGTCACCGTCGATTGGCTCACCGCCTACCTCACCGATCTGGACGATCACAAGCCGGGCTCAACGATGCCTGAGGTGCTGCACTCTCTCGACCCCGAGGGTCGGAACCGCGTCGCACGTTCGATCGCGCGCTACCTGTTCTACGAGGAGGAGCCGCCCGAGCCGAATGCGGCCCCGGTCGCGGCCAACAATGGGGGCAGAGTCGCGGAGGAGTTCCCGGTGTTCCGGTTCCGCGCCACCGTGGAGCGGGGACGCAGGCTGTTCCACTCGATCGGCTGCGTTGCCTGCCACGCGCCGGAGGCTGCCGGCGCCGAACCGGCGATCCCCTCCGTCCCGCTGCCCGACCTGGCGACGAAGACCTCGGTCGCCGCGCTGACTCGCTTCCTCCTCGACCCACGGTCGACAAGGCCAGGTGGGCGCATGCCGTCCCTGTACCTGACCCCGGCGGAAGCGGAGAATCTCGCGATCTATCTACTCCGGGACCAGGAACCGCAGGTCGTCGAGCGCCGACAGGGCTTCGAGTTCGAGTACTTCCTCGATCCCATGCAGGACGAGGACGTAAGAGGCTTCTTCGACCGGCCGCCTGCCGACCTCGACGCGATGGAACCTGCCGCCGAGGGTCGGATCCGCGGCCTGTCGCTACGCCTCCCGGTCGAGATGAACTACGGCAACCACGCGTACCGGTTTGCCGGCGTGATGCGGGCGCCGGCGACAGGCCCTTACACGTTCACCCTGGCCTCGGACCGCCGCTCGGGTTCCTCGCTCGCCGTCGACGGCGAGGTGGTCGCCACCAAGATCGCCGGCAGCGCCCGGGAGGCGGACATCCGACTCCAGCTAGAGGCCGGAGATCACCCGGTGGAAGTGACCTACTTCATTCGCGGCGACACGGGAGAGCCCTTTCTCCGCGTCAACCTCGAGGGCGCTTCCCTCCCCCGGGGCGCTGTTCTCGACGACTACACCAGCTACGAGAACGTTCGGCTGCGGCCGGGCGGCGGCACCCTGGTTTCGCGGGACGCGGAGGACGCGGGCTGGGGCGCGCGACTCTTCGTTCGCCACGGCTGCGCCTCGTGCCACGGCTACTCGGGAATCCAGCCCGACCGGCGAGACGTCGCCGCTCCGCCGCCTCTCGCCGAGCTGGATCCGGCCGCCGTGGTCAACGGACCCGGCATGCACACGGGCGACTCCTCGCCGCGCTATCCGCTCGCCAGTCATCAGAAGCGGGCGATCCGAGCAGCCCTCGCGGCCCTTCAGGATCTCCCAACGCCCCGGACACCCGCCGACCAGATCGTCCATGCGATGGCGAGCTACAACTGCTACGCCTGCCACCAGCGGCGCGCCGGGGAGACGGAAGTCGGCGGCCCGGACCCGGTGCGCGCGACGTACTTCGCCGTCGTCGGCGGCCAGGACCTCGGCGACGAGGGGCGGCTACCGCCGGACCTGCACGCCATCGGCGGGAAGCTGAAGCCCGAAGCGCTGCACTCGGTTCTGACGACGGACGAACTGCACGTCCGCCGCGATTTCATGGAAGTCAGGATGCCGAACTTCGCCGGCGAAGCAATCGATCAGCTCGCCGACTCCCTGGCCGCCGCCGACGCAGCGGCCGGCGACCTGAGCGAACCGGCGTTCTCGACCGAGGCCGCCCGCGACGGGATTGAACTGCTGGGCGAGGCCAGCATGAGCTGCATCACGTGCCACAACGTTCACGTCCATCCCGCCCAGGGCGTCTCGACCATCGACCTGGCCACCGTCTATGACCGGTTGCGGCCCGGATGGGTCACGCGGTACCTGCGGGATCCGGCCGCGATCCGGCCGGGAACCCGCATGCCCTCGTTCTGGTCCGAAGGCGTCGTCAACTTCCAGCATCTCGGCGGCGGTTCGATGGACGGCCAGATCGATGCGATCTGGAACGCCCTCTCGCTCGGCACTTCCATGCCCGCGCCCAAGGGCACGAACATCGGCGCCGAGCTGGTTCTCGTCCCGGACCAGCGCCCGATCGTGTTCCGCACCTTCATGATCGATGTCGGACCGCGGTCGATCGCCATCGGCTACCCGGAGAACGTCCACGTCGCCTTCGACGCGAACAACGTCCGCCTGGCGAAGATCTGGCGCGGCGGTTTCTTCGATGCCAAGGGCACGTGGCAGGGCCGCGCGGGCCGGTTCCTCGGTCCCTACGGCACGGATGTGCTGGACCTTCCGCCCGGCCCGGCCATCGCGGACCTGGGCGACATCGACAGTCCGTGGCCCACGGCGGGCCGAGCCGACCGGAACGTGGGCGGCCGCTTCCTCGGCTACCGGCTCGACGACGAGGGCAGACCGGTGCTGCGCTACCGCCTGCATGACCTGCTGATCGAGGAGGCGCCGACGCCCCTGCACAGCGGCGGCGGCACGAATCTGATCCGCCGCTTCCGGCTCTCCGCCGGCTCGGACCCTCGTCCGCTCTATCTGCTGCTGGCCGAGGGTGAGGAGATCGTGGCGGCGTCGGAGCGCTCCTGGAGCGTCGATGGCCGGCTCGACGTATCGATCGCCTCCGATGCCTCCGAAGCGGACCTCGCGCCGTTCGTTCGGGAGTCCCAGGGCGTCCGGCAGCTCCTGCAGCGGATCGACCTTCAACCGAACGAAACGCTCGACATCGACGTGACTCTCTCCTGGTGATCCTCGTGGCCCTCCTGAGTACCAACACGATGCAACCCGGCCGCGCCGCCGCCACGGCGCTGCTCGCCCTGCTGATCTCCCTGCCCCTGGCCCTTCTCGCCCAGGAACCCCTGGACGATGGCCTGCGCGAAGAGACGGAGAAGGAGCTCCTCGACCGCCAGCGGGACGGCATCGGCGCGCAGGCCGCCGCGGAGGAGCTCTCCTACCGGCTGCTCTCGATGCCGCTCGAGGAGGGGATGTCGATGGAGGTCGGTGGCCTCCTGCAACTCTCGGACGGCCGCATCATGGCGGGGACCCGGCGAGGCGAGATCTTCATCGTCGAGAACGCGTTCAGCGATCCGCCCCAGCCCGTCTTCAAACAGTACGCCTTCGGCCTCGGGCAGCCGCTCGGCCTGCTCGAACTCGACGGCTGGATCTACACGGCACAGCGGGGCGAGCTGACCCGGATCAAGGACACCGACGGCGACGACCGGGCCGACGTCTTCGAGACCGTCACGGATGCCTGGGAAACCAGCGGCGACTACCACGAGTACGTCTTCGGACCCCGCCTGACGCCGGACGGAAAGCTCTGGGTGACCCTGAACATCCCCTTCGGCGGCCAGCCCTACGGGTTCGCCGACTGGCGGGGCTGGGCGGTCCGCGTCGATCCTGAGACCGGCGACGCCGAGTTCGTGGCGGCGGGCCTACGCTCTCCCGCCGGCGTAGAGGTCAGCCCCTGGGGCGAGGTCTTCTACACGGACAACCAGGGCGAGTGGAACAACGCCTCGAAGCTCTCGCTGATCGAGGTCGGGGACTTTCACGGTCATCCCCACGGCATGGCCTCGACCCACCTTCCGGAATCCAAGGTCGAGCCGCCGCCGGAAGGCCAGCCGCAGGGCGGTACCTTCATGAAGGACCTGCACCAGGTGATTCCGAACTTCCGCATGCCGTCGGTGTGGTTCCCCTACGTGAAGATGGGGCAGTCCCCCAGCGGTCTCAAGTGGGACACGACCGGCGGCAAGTTCGGGCCCTTCGCCGGCCAGCTCTTCATCGGCGACCAGCATCACGCGATGGTCATGCGGGTGTTCCTGGAGAAGATCGGCGGCCACTGGCAGGGCGCCGCGTTCAACTTCCGGCGCGGCCTCGACAGCGGAGTGATCCGCCTCGCCTTCGCTGACGACGGATCGCTCTTCGCCGGCATGTCGGACCGCGGCTGGGGCGGCGTCGGCCCCGAGCCGCACGGTCTCCAGCGGATCGTCTGGACCGGCGCCCTGCCGTTCGAGGTCCACGAGATGCGGGCTCAGTCCGACGGCTTCGAACTCACGTTCACCCGGCCGGTCGATCCCGCGAGCGCAGGGGACACCGCGTCCTACCGCATGCAGAGCTACACCTACCGCCTCAGCTCAAGCTACGGAGGACCGGAGGACGACAAGCAGCGGGTCGCCATCCAATCCGCCCGGGTCGCCGCCGACGCCATGAGCGTCCGCCTGACCGTCGAACCGCTGCGTGCCGGCTACGTCCACGAGCTGCATCTCGACGGAGTCCGGAGCAAGGGCGGCGAACCGCTGCTCCACCCGGAGGCCTACTACACGCTCGTCAACATTCCATAGATGTGTAGCAGCGTTGCCGCCGCCGGCTGGTCAACTCGGCCGTGTGCGCGACCTCACCGTCAAGCCGAAGACGGGTCCGGCGCAGCCGGCACAAACTCGGCCTTGACCGCGAGCATCTGGGCGAGCTCAATCCGTTTCTCACGTTCTGCTGGCCAACCCACTACATCCGCGTGGAGCGAGTGGCGACTTTTCTCGGGAACGACATTCAGTTGAGACACAGACCGTACGTCAGCGGCCAAGAAGAGACCGTGTCCCTTGAACGACGCCATCCGAGATGTTTCGGAAGCAAGCTGGCGTACTTCAAGGCCGTCCAGCCCGTCAATTCGGTAAACCGACGTACGTAGATCGGCTGGGGGCATGAAGGCGGCGTACTTCACCGTTCCATTCGAAACGGAGAAGTGGCTCTTGGAGTAGAGGAACCGGGCAAGGGACTCCCGGTCACGGATCGCCAGCCGCAGCCTCCTTCGCGATCCACAGAAGGTCCGACGGAAGCTGGACATCGGAGCGGCGACGGCCTGTCTCCCGGCGACCTGGAACGTGAACTGCGTAAAAGAGGCCGCCGTCTGGGCCGAAGCTCACGATCAGCGACCGCGCCCTACCACTTGACCATTGCATGGCCACCCCACCGTCAGGCTCAGGCACGATCTCGGGCATCGGCACATCGGGCGTGAGGGTCAACAGGGCATCATTCAGGGCGTCCTTCGCGCGACGCGACAACGGCTTGGCTTCGCCGCCATCCCAGCCGGGACTGGACGTCTCTTCGATGATCTCCCGCAGGTTCCTCACGGCATCCCGCCTTGACAACTGCCACGCGGAGACTGCGGATTCCGAAGTCTCTTCCTCCCTGACGATTCGAAACGCCTCCGGCCCAACAGCCGTCGAACGACGCCTCCCGAGTTGTCCCACCCAATCCTGAGCTTCCAAGGCAACTAGAGTCATGCGTGCCTCTCGATTCCGTTGGCAGTCAAACTGCTGAAGAAGATCTCGTTCTTCCGGCCGCGAAGTTCGTCAATGCGCGCCCACACGTCGCAGTCCTCAAAGGCCCCATCTGGCGCCACGGCAAAGGCGTCGATATCGAGGATCACAGTGAACCCCGCCTTCTCTTCTCTAGCCAGGCGGGTCACTGTCGTCCTCTCGAAGGCGTCGTGACTCGAGACCTGAAGTCGCTCCAGAGACTGCCGAACTTGGCCCTGTCTGAAGCCCAGAGGTTGTCTCAGGGGCTCTACGAAGATCGTCTCGAAACCGACTCCGGGGGGAACCTGGATCTCGTTGATGTAGCGGACGCCAATCCGCGTAACCCGAACTTCCGACAACAACGACCTGTACGTCGTCCACAGAGCCTCAGCCTCCGCCCGAAGTTGCGCCCACTTCGTGTAGGGGCGCAGCTTGTTGAAAGTGAAGCCATCAAGGCGAAACTGGACGATCTTGTCTCCTTGAGAGTTCCTGAAGTGGTAACCACGTAGCGCCGCGGTCGCGGCAACCGCGGGATCAGTGCCTTCCTTCAACTCCGCCGAGACGTTCGCCGCGTAGTTGTTCCCCTTCTCGGGGAACTCGCTCTCGATCCCCCGATGAGCGGCATCGAATCTGGCCAACAGCTCGGCGTCCTGACCTTCCGGCAACTCGCAGCGCAGGTCTATCAGCGCCTCGCGAATCGGCGCGTTGGCCAGTGTACGAATGCGATTCGGCCGGGAAGAGTTGGTCATTGCCGCGAATCCTGGTTCAGGGCACCGGATGTCATCGGCTCTGCAGTGTGACCGGCAGGTCAGTGCCCCTCCGAGGGGCCGGGCACGGTATCACTCCCTCTCCGCCTGAGGAGTACCATCGGCGGGAGTCAGTGATGTCCATAAGGGGACGCCCAGGCACGGTGTCCTGGCCGAGCACATGCCGACTATATGGCCTCATGCATAAGCCCTGTCAATCATGAGTCCTGGCGAAGAGTAGCCAGGCCAGGTGCCGACGAGACCCCATTCCACTCTCCCATCAAAGGAGCCGCCATGCGCCAGACACCACTTCTTCTCGCTTCAGTCGCGCTGGCGATCGCCTGCGCGCCGGCGCCTCCCGCCGCTGAGGACGCCGCGCCCGGCACCCACGCCGACCTGCTGCAGCTCTTCGAGGAGTTCCGCGTCTTCCAGGAACCGGAGATCATGGGCGGCGTGCCCGACTACACCGCCGAGGCGATGGACCGGCAGCGGCAGGGCCTGGAGGACCACAAGCGGCGGCTCGCCGCGATCGAAATCGACGACTGGCCGGTCTCCGACCAGATCGACCATCACCTGGTCCGGGCCGAGATGAACGGGCTCGACTTCCACCACCGGGTGACCCGGCCCTGGTCGCGCGATCCGGCCTTCTACCTGATGTCCCAGGGCGGCGCCGGTCCCGCGATGGCGGGCTTCCGTACGCTGTTCCGGCTCGAACCTCCGTTCGACGATGCCGAACTGGAGGAGTACCGGACAACCCTGCAGGCGGTGCCGAAGATCTACGAGCAGGCCCGGTCCAACCTGACCGAAGGCGCTTCGGACCTGGCGACGATCGCGATCTGGGCCGCGCCTCGGGAGGCGCGCATCTACGACGAGATCGCGGAGCAGCTCGCCGCGCACCATCCCGAATTCGTCCCGGACGCCGAGGCGGCCCGCGACGCGGTCCTGGACTACGGCGGCTGGGTGGAGGAGAACAAGGACTCGATGACCGGCGTCGCCGGCATCGGCAAGGAGAACTACGACTGGTGGCTCCGCAACGTTCACCTCTCGCCCTACGGCTGGGAGGAGAGCCGGATGATCGTCGAGCAGGAGTACAACCGACTCGTCACCTTCCTGGCGCTGGAGGAACACCGCAACCGCGATCTGCCGCCGTTCGAGATCGCCGACACGCCGGAGAAGTACGCCGACAAGCTGCACGAGGCGCTCGCCTACGTCGTCGAGTTCCTGCGCGAGGACGAGATCCTGACCGTGCCGGACTGGATGGACCCGACCGACTACAGCGACCCGAGCGAGCCGCCCGAGCCGCTGCCGTCCGACCCGAGCATCGACCACAAGGCTCGCGAGCGCGAGATCCTGCCCGGCGAATCGCACGAGTACGTCGGCCACATGTTCGACGACCAGCGGCGACAGCGCGACGAACGGCCGATCCGCGGCGCCGACCGTCGCTTCAACATGGAGTGGATGCGGATGGAGGGCTGGGCCGTCGCCCTGGAAGAACTCCTGATGCAGGCCGGCGCGCTCGACGAACGGCCGCGGCGGGGCCGCGAGGTCGAGTACCTGATGAACATCTCGCACATGAGTCTGGCCCTGCCCGACCTCGCCATGCACGCCAACCTGATCACCTTCGACGAGTCGAGGAAGCTGTGCGCCGCGCTGATGGCGAAGGGCTGGTCCCAGGAGGACGAGCGCATGGTCTGGTACGAGATGGAGTCCAACCTGCGGTTCCCCGGTTTCCACACCGGCGTCGTGGTCGGCAAGGCCCACTTCATGAAACTGTTCCGCGAACGCGCGATGCAACTCGGCGACGACTTCGTGCTCCGCGACTTCATCGACGAGTTCCTGGCCGGCGGCATCATCCCGATCTCGCTGATCCGCTGGGAGATGACCGGCTACGACGACGAGATCCGGTTTCTCCTGGGCGAGGACGACGTGCCGAACCGGCTGTTCGATCCGGCGCTGCAACTCGCGGACCGGCTGTAGGAAGGCGGCTCGTCTTGCCAACAATCCTGTTGCCAACGAGTTCGTTGGCAACGGCCCGGGAACACCGAGGAGCGACCCTGACATGAACTACCGCACCCTCGGCCGCACCGGCCTGCAGGTCTCGCCGCTCGGTCTCGGGACGAGCAACTTCGGCGACGTGACGCCGGAAAACGAAGCGCGGCGGATCATCGAGCGGACGCTCGATTCCGGCGTGAACCTGATCGACCTCGGTCACATCTACGGCGACGGTCGTGCCGAGCGGATCGTCGGCAGCGTGCTCAAGGAGAGCGGCCGGCGTCACGAGGTCGTTATCTCGACGAAGGTCTATCCGGGGGAGTTCGACAACGACACCGGTCTGGCCCGGTCGACGCACGTGCCGGGCCGCAACCCGAACGAGCAGGGGCTCTCCCGAGCCGGCATCCTCAACGCGTGCGATGCGGCGCTGCGCCGGCTTCAAACGGACCACATCGACCTCTACCAGACCCACCGGCCGGACTTCGGAATCCCGATCGACGAGACGCTGCGCGCGTTCGACGACCTGGTCCGGGCCGGCAAGGTCCGGTACATCGGTTGCTCGACCTACCCCGCCTGGAGCGTGATGGAAGCGCTCATGGTGAGCGAGATGAAGGGCTACGTCCGTTTCTCATCCGAGCAATCGCCCTACAACCTGCTCGACCGGCGGATCGAGAACGAGCTGATCCCGCTGTGCGAGAAGCACGGTCTCGGCATCCTCGCCTGGGCGCCGCTGGGGATGGGCGTGCTGGCGGGACGGTATTCCGATGCGGCGAAGTACCCGGAAGGCTCCCGCGCCGACCTGCTCGGCAAGTACTATGCGCGGCGGGTCACGAAGCGTGCCGTCCGGGTCGGCGTCGAGTTCGGCAAGCTCGCGGACGAAGCCGGGATCACGCCGGCCCAACTGGCGATCCTGTGGTGCAAGGACCAGCCGGGGATCACGGCGCCGCTGATCGGTCCCCGGACCTGCGAGCACTTCGACGAACTCGTGGCGGTTCAGGAGATGACGCTCGACCCCGAGATCGCCGCCGCCTGCGACGCCTTGGTGCCGCCCGGCAGCGCGGTGTCCGACTTCCACAACACCTCGGGCTGGATGAAGACGCAACTCACCTGGTAGGTGAATCCGCCGGCAGCTATGGCAGGATTCGCCGCGTTGTGGTCATGGTCACGTATTCCCTTGATGATGCGACGGTCCGCCGCATCCGCCGCACGGCAGAGCGACTCGGCAAGCCGCAGAGTCAGGTCGTCCGCGAGGCGGTAGCCGACTTCGCGGCCCGGGCCGACCGGCTGAGCGAGGTCGAGCGTCTTCGCATGTTGAAAGTGATCACCCGTCTCCGCGAGGCGCCGCCGACGCGGTCGAGAGAGGAAACGAACGCCGAACTCCGGGATATCCGCGCCTCCCGCCGGTTCGGATGGCAAAGGCAACCGGGGCCGTGACGGTCCACCTGGACACGTCGGCCCAGGATCGAACCGAGCCCTCGGACCCTCAGGCGCGCCGCTGCGGCAACCACTCCCTCAGCCGTCGCACCTGGTCCGGCTGCCAGGAAGCCAGGTTCCGCGACTCCTCCGGGTCGGCCAGAAGGTCCCACAGCCGCCACTCTTCGTCGCCGTAGTCACGGACCAGCTTGTAGCGGCCGTCCCAGGCCATGCGGAAGTCCCGCAGGCCGGAGAGCACGACCTCGCGGTGTTGGTCGGTCGAGCCTTCGAGCAACGGCCGGAGCGAGCGGCTATCCATCTCGCCCGGGACGTCTACGCCGCCGTAGTCGAGGAAGGTCGCCGCGAGGTCCATGATCGAGACCGGCGTGCCGGTCTGGTAGCCGCGCCGGACTCCGGGCCCGGCCAGGAGCAGCGGCACGCCGACGGATGCCCGGTACGGCACGGCCTTCCCCCAGCGCCCGTGCTCGCCGAGCATCTCGCCGTGATCGGAGGAGTAGACGATGATGGTGTTGTCGAGCTGCCCCTTCTCCTCCAGCATGTCGATGTAGCGGCCCAGCCACATGTCGATGTTCTCGATCATCGCGGCGTAGTTCTGGCGCGAGCCCAGGTGCTGCTCGGCTGTAAACGAGCCGGTGTAGTGGTGCGGCAGGCCCAGTCCGTCGAGGACGCGCTCGGGACCGCGCACCTGGCGCTCCATCTCCTGCGTGATGTCCATCGGCGGGTGTGGACCCACGAAGTTCACCACCAGGTGCCAGGGTTGGTCCTCCGGCGCCTGCTCCAGAAGGTCGAGGCCGTTGCGTGCAATCCAGTTGTCGCAGTAGGCCTCCGGGCCGAGGGGTGAGGGGCTTGTGTCTCCCCACCAACCCTCCGGCCTGCTGGCGTTGCGCCGGGCCATGTCCTCGGCGCAGATCCGTCCCTGCGGCGGTTCGAGAGCATCCAGAAAGCCGTAGTACGGGTCACTCGGACCGACCGGTTCCCGCAGGTAGGACATGCCCGCGCCCTTGCCGGCGTTGTTGATCATCGCCGAGAAGCCCCAGGCGTCGGCGCGGTTCGTTCCCTCGAGCCCCCAGTCGCTGCTCCCCTTGGATAGATCGAGCTTGCCGCAGGCCATCGTGTGGTAGCCGGCATCGCGGAGCAGACCGTAGTAGGTGGGCCGGTCGACGAGATAGTCGTAACTGTTGTCCGGCACACCGCAGCGGTCGTACTCCATGCCGGACGCGAGGCAGGCGCGCGAGGGAGCGCAGGTCGGCGCCGCGCACACCGCCGAGGTGAAGTTCACTCCGGTCCGCGCGAGACGCGCCATGTTCGGCGTCGACAGCGGCACTGCGTAGTTGTCGAGGCCGACCCAGTCGTACCGGTGCTGATCGGGAAAGAAGAACAGGAAGTTCGGCCGGCGTCCCGCGGCGTCGGCCGGCGGCTGGGAGTTCGGATCGGCACAGGCGGCGAACCCCGCCAGACCGCTGCCGGCGACCAGGGTCGACGACTGGCGCAGGAACTTGCGTCGGGTGCTCTTGTCGCTCATGCCGCTTACCTCCAGCGCCGGCGTCGGATCTCAACGAGACACAACCACCGTCTGCTAACGTTGTGGGAAGTTCCCACAAGAATAGACACGCCACTGCGTCCACGCAAGGAGTCGGTATGAACCGCCGCAACCACCTTCTCTCCCGACGCGAAGTTCTGACTGCCGGCGCCGCGGCAACCGCGGCCGCCCTCACCGGCTGCGGCGGCGCGCAAACGCCCGGCCCCCGGGCCATCAAGCGCCCGAACATCCTGCTTCTCATCTCGGACCAGCACCGGTTCGACTGGGTGGGGCGGAACCCGGACATTCCGGTGCCGACGCCGCACCTGGACGCCTTAGCGTCACGGGGCGTCGACTTCACCCAGGCGGTCGTGCCGGCGCCGGTGTGCGGACCCTCGCGGTCCTGCCTGGCCTCCGGCATGGAGTACGAGAACTGCACCGTCGAACGGAACCGCGACGAGTATAACGCGGCGCTCCGGCCGACCTTCTTCAAGCACCTCCACGACAGCGGCTACCACACGATGGGCTGCGGCAAGATCGATCTCCACAAGGGTCCCGACGGCCGGCGTCCGGACGGGAAGCTGCACATGGAGGAGTGGGGCTTCTCCGACATGCTGATCACCGGCAGCAAGAACGGCGGAGACACGGAGCCCTACGGGTTCTGGCTCGATTCGCTCGACCCGCCGCTCAAGGACATCCACAACGCGGACATCAGCGAGCGGCGCCTTCCCCGGCACGTCAACTGGTGGGGGATGACGGACCCGACACCGATCGGCGACCACGCCTACAAGGACAACTACACGGCGCGCACCGGCATGGATCTGCTCGACGGCGTCCCCGACGGAAACCCCTGGTTCCTGCACGTGAACTTCAACGGGCCGCATCCGCCCATGGACATCACGGAGCGCATGGAGCGGGAGTATCGGGGACCGGATCGGGTGATCGAGGACTTCCCGCAGCCGCACAACTACCAGGGCATTGCGCGCGTTGGACAAATGCTGGCGCCGCCGTCTCCGTTCACGCCGGAACATCACATCCGCATCCGCCAGAACTACGCGGCGATGATCGAGAACATCGACCGCTGGATCGGGCTCTACCAGGAGCGGTTGACCGAGCGTGGCGAACTGGAGGACACGATCGTCATCTACACCAGCGACCACGGCGAGATGCTCGGCGACCACGACTACTGGGGCAAGGGCCTGCCCCATGAGGCCTCATGGAAGGTCCCCATGGTCATGGCCGGGCCGGGTATCGCCAGCGGCGTCCGCAGCGACGCGCTCGTCTCGCTGATGGACCTGGCCGCGACCAGCCTGGACTATGGCGAGGCCGGGGTTCCCGAGGAGATGCAGAGCCGGTCACTGCGCCCGCTGCTCGATGCCGGTGCGGGCGAGCACCGCGAGTACGTCCGCTCCGCTCTCCAGTCGGGTAGCGCAGCGAGCGGGCGCTTCCGCCTGGTCCAGGACCACCGCTACAAGCTGGTCGACGGCTTTCAGGAGGAGAAGGAGCTGTTCGACCTGGAGGCGGACCCGCTCGAAGACGAGAACATCGCCGCCGCCAAGCCGGACGTGGTCGCGCGGCTGGAGAAGCTGCTGGTGTGACCGGATGCGAGCCAGAACCCGGGTGGCGCGATCCGCGCCACCCGTGAACCAGTCCGCGCGCCCGTCATCGGGCGCACGGATGGCAGGCCCGCGCACCCAGAGATACGGCGTCGATCTGGCGGGTTGCTCTACTGCAGGCGGACACAGCAGGTCAGCGGATGAGCATCAACTCCGTCTGCGGCGGCGACAGGTACTCGATGCCGTCCTCCGTCGCCAACGCTTCCTCGTGGTCCCACCACAGGAGGTAATGGTCCTCCCCCTCCGGGGCCGGTGAAGGCATGTAGAAGAAGTACTCGATGACGAAGTGGTGGTACGGAGCGAGCGGGATCTCCTTCGACCAATCCGGGCCCAGGGAGCCGATCCGGGGGCCGAAGTAGGTCTCGACCGACTCGGGGCGGGCGCCCTTCATCTGCCCGTGGGAGTCGATCGAGATGTGGGTCTTCGCGGCGTCGAAGCCGGTCGCATAGGCCGAGAAGTCGTTCTTCGGGGTCACCATGTGGAGCTGGTTGTCGCGGACGACGATCCCGGCCTCCTCGAACTTGCGGGTGTAGTCCCGAATGATCTCGCGCGGCGTCAGGCCGGCCCGAATCGTCTCCGCCAGGATCGCGTCGACGCGCAGGTACTCGGCCCACAGCTTCTGGATCTCCGGCGGCGGTTCCGTCTCGCCCTCGCGTAGCACGTAGGCGTACACGCCCAGGCTCGGGTTCGTGAGGATGTCGCCGCCCTGGACGACGGCGTCCTGCCAACCGTCGCTGCGGCCGCGCTGGGACTGGCCGGTCTGCATGCGGCGCATGACGGTCAGTTCGGTGTCGTCGGTCCGGGTCACGCCCGGCTCGATCGCGGCCACGGCCTCGTGTAACCGCTCGAGTTCGTCGCGCCGCATCCGCTTCAGCAACTCGACCTCGCTCGGCACGTGGCGGTTGATGTAGTCCATCATCAGCCACTCCGAGGAGATCAGCCGGCTCGCGTATTCCGCGCCGAGTTCCTCGGACAGGAGCACGTAGTCGGTGTGCGAGAGGCCGTCGATCTCGCCCCGGTAGGTCACCCAGGGGCCGAGGTCGCGCTTGAAGTTGACGGCGATGACTTCCGGGTCGCGCGCGGCGACGAACTCCTTGAGGCCCACAAAGCGGTAGTCGTACTCGGTCGTCGGACCGCCGACCGGCTCCTGGACCCGGACCGCGGGTGCTGTGATGTCGTAGGCGCCGCTCGCCTCGACGTACCGATAGTCCCTCTCGCCCCAGCCGCGGTGGGCGGCGCCCCAGCGCCGGCCGAGCACCGCCCGTTCGATCCGGTCGCCGCCGCGGTCGGTGAACACGAAGACCCCGGACGTGCTGCCGAGTTCGTGGGCGCCGAACGGGTCCGGCACCGCCTCCCGCATCACGTGGATCCACATGTCGACGCCGCGCTCCCGCATGATCTGAGGGAGGACGACGTCGAACTTGTCGCGGCGGATCTGGTGGTTCTCGGCTTCGTACCGGGCGCGGAGGCCGCCGTCCCCCTCGTCCTGGGCGGCTGCCGAAGCGGGAGCGACCAGGCAGAGAAGCCCTGCCACGCTGCCGCAGGCCGCCCATGTGACGCGCTGGGCGGCCCTACTCACCGGGGAACTCATACGGCTCGATCACCAGCGGGGCGCCTTCGTACTTCCCGTCAGGAATCACGGTCGCCAGACTGTACTCGGGACGGCTCAGAACCTCGAACAGGACCGGCTCCCCTTCCTCCACCTTCTCGCGCGTGTTCAGCGGCCACTCGTGGCCGATCTCGTCGAGCCGTCCTGGGAAGTCCTGAGCGCCGATGAAGGACGTGTACACCCAGTAGATGTACTCCGCCGCCATGCAGCCGTAGTCGCAGGTCTCGTCGTCGTAGGTGTACCAGGCGCCCTCCGGATACTCGTCCGGCGGCCCGTCGAAGCGGCCGCCGCGCGCCTTGTCCATGGCGTCGGTCAACTCGGAGCCCGGCGCCAGGCCGAAGGTCTCCGGATAGGCCACGGCGAGACCGTTGTCCGTCACCATGTGGAAGATCTCCTCGAGCGAGGCGTCGAAGACACCCCGCTCCCGGGCGTCGATCCGGGTCTCCTCGTCGTACAGGCCCTGACCCCGGGGCGCGTTGCGCCAGTCCATCTCGTGCGCCTCGTCCTGGGTGCCGGTCATCACGATCGTGCCACCGGTGTCCAGCATCGCCTGGTGGATCTTCGGATTGTCGACCTCGCCGTCCTCGTCGTTGTCGAGGAACTGGGCCAGGACGCCGGCGGCGTGCAGGAGCTTGTCGTCGCCGGTCGTGTTCGTGGCCAGGATCGGCACGCCGTGGACCATCACCTTCTTGACCCAGGCGATTTCGCTTGTCGCCGGCTCGGTCGCGTCGGCGGCGCCAGCGCCTTCGTCCGGCGCCGCGCCGCAGGCAACAACGATCACGCAGACCAACAGCACCGAGGCGAGACGTTGGCAGTTTCGAGGCTTCATGGTTCGTCCTCCTTGCAGCGTCATAGCTGCTCTTGTTGCGTCATCCGCGCCCGGTCAGGCCGTGGCGGCCGGCTCGCGGCGGCCTCAAGGGGCGAGGTATTCGCGCCGTACGGCGTCTTCGATCAGTTCCTCGGCGTAGCGCCACAGATCGGGCGCGCCATCTTCGATGCAGCAGTTGATCTCCCGTACCTGGTCGGCCCGCACGCCATGCTTCCGCCAGACACCGCCGCCGTTCACGTAGTTGAGCAGCATCGGCTGCAGGCGGTCCATCGCCTTGGCGAACTTCGCTTCCGGGCTCTCCCGCGCCTCGAACTCGTCCCAGAGGGCACGCAGCTCGGCCCCCGTCTCGGCCGGCAACAGCCCGAAGATGCGGTCGGCAGCACGCTCCTCGCGCTCCTCCTGGTCCTCCACACCCGCCTTGTCGTAGACGAACGTGTCGCCGGCATCGATCTCCACCAGATCGTGCACCACCAGCATCTTGAGCACCTTGAGCTGATCGAGCACCTTGAAGGCCGCGTGTTCCGCCAGCACCAGGGCCATCAATGCCAACTGCCAGGAATGCTCCGCGGAGTTCTCCCGGCGGTCGTTTCCGACGATGGAGGTGCGCCGCAGCACCTGCTTGAGGCGGTCGGCTTCGACCAGAAACCGAATCTGCTGCGCAAGGCGTTCGCTGGCTTCCTGCATGCCGCAACGGTACCCGACTCCTCCCCGGCACCTACTGTTCCGACTGGTCCAGTTGCACGGCGCCGTCGCTGAACTGCAGCGTCTCGATGCCCCGCAGCATGTCGGTCCCGTCCCGGTCCGCCTGCGAGTCGACGACCATCGTCGAGTCGCCGTCCCCGCTGACTTCGTAGTCCGCCGCCGGGCCGCCGAAGACTGCCGTGTCTTCGCCCCCGCCGCCGTCCAGCGTGTCGTTGCCGCCGCCGCCCTCGAGCCGGTTCGCGCCGGCGTTGCCGGTGAGCACGTTGTCGTGGACGTTGCCGCGCAGGTTCGCGTCGCCGTCGCCGGTCAGCGCGGCGTTGCGAAGATGCTGGGTCTTCATGGTGTAGCGCTCATCCGGATCGAACGCCATCGAGAACGTCCCGCTGAAGTCCAGAGGCAGTTCCGGCGTGTAGGTCAGATGCGGCCCGACGAACTTCGTGACCAGCGCGTAGCCGAGCGGGTCCTTCTCCGGCATCAGAGGTCGGCTGCCCGCGAAGTACTCCCCGAAGTGCGAGTGGCCCTCCGGAATGTCGCCAGGCTCGATGTCGCGCCCCTCGTACTTGGTCGGCGGCACCGTCCACAGGTCGTAGTAGTTGTCGATCAGGACGCCCACGTACTCGTTCGGGTGGTTCTCCGTCTCTTCTCTGGGCCAGCCCACCCAGCCCTTCGTTTCCGCCTCATCGTTCGCCGTTCTCATCTCGGCGATCATCGAAGTGAGCGTCGGCTTGATCCCGTAGTCGTGGATCAGGTGCCAGATCTCCTCGTAGGCGGCGTCGCGGGTGACGTGGGCCATGTAGTCCGCGTCGCCGGGGGCCGGAGACTCGTTCGCACGCAGGTCCTGCATGCTCAGGTCCGTCGCCCCCGGCAGCCCCGAGCGCATCGCCTCGTTCAGATCCTCCTCCGTGTTGAAGAAGACCATCGTCGCCTTGCGATCCGCCATCGCGTTGGCGATCCCGCTCTTGTCGTCGCCGTAGACCGAGCCGGGGAAGTCGGTGAGCAGGAACTCCATCACGTTCCGGCCGTGCTTGATCTGGTCGCGCGTCCAGCCGTCCGAAGCCAGGATGTGGATCCGCCTGCCGTCCGGCGTCGGATAGTAGGTGTACTTGACGAAGTGCTCGCGGAACACCTCAGGCACGTCGTCCGGCAGGTCGACGATGCCGTCGGGCGAAGCGGAGGTGTCGATGTCCGGCAGCGTGACGAGTTCGGTGGACCCGCAGGCGGCCGTGAGCACGCAGACCGTCGCGATGATCAAGAACGTCCAGGGTTGTCTCATGTTCCTCTCCTTGTCTTTCCGCCGCTGTCTTCCGGTCAGTCCTGCAGGTAGAGCTCCCAAAAGCTCGCCTGCCCTTCGTCGGTCGAGCGATTCACGATCTTGCCGTCCTTGATCACCATGGACAGGCTGCGCATGTGCGAGATGTGTTCGAGCGGGTTCTTCTCGAGCACGATCAGATCGGCCAGCTTGCCGACCTCGACCGTACCCAGATCGTCCAGCATTCCCATCATCTCCGCGCTGTTGCGGGTCGCGGCCTGAATGGCGCCCATCGGCGGAATGCCGTGGAAGGCGAGCTGCTCGATCTCGAGAATCCCGATCTCCGAGATCGGATTCGAGTCGCTGCCGGTGGTCAGGCGAACGCCGGCGGCATACGCCTTGTTGATCACGTCGCGAGCCAGGATCGCGCGTTCCGGCGTCCGCTCGTCGGCGTGCGAAACGCGCACCCGGCCTTCGACGACCTCCGGCGCGTCCTCGTAGCCGGCCTCCCGGATCAGCCGCTCGCGCTCGGCGATGAACTCGGTGCTCAGGTTGCACTGGATGGTCGGATCGAGGAAGGTCCCCGCCTCGGCCATCATCCGGATCGTGTCGTCGGAGAGGTCGTTGCCGTGCTCGATGCTCTCGGCGCCCGCCATCACGGCGATCCGGGTCGTCTCGTCACCAGCGTGAACAGTGACCGGGATGCCGTGCCGGTGAGCCTCGTCGATGCCCGCGATCATCTCTTCCGGCGGCATCCGGCTGCCGAGGAACTTGATGAGCTGCGCGCCGTTCGCGATGTTGTCGGCGACCGCGGCGCGGATGCCCTCCGGTCCCTTGCCGGTCCTCACCAGCCAGTCCGTGTCGCCGTCGGTCGAGATCGGCCGGCCGCCGGCGACGATCCGCGGCCCCACGAAGACGCCGGAGTCGAACGCCTGCTTCCAGGCGACATCCATGAAGTCGCGTTCGCCGGTGATCCTGAGCGTCGTGAAACCGGCCTTCAGCGCGTCCATCGCGTTGCGGCCGGCGCGGATCGCGGCACGCAGCAGCGGCTCGTCCGGGAGCATTCCCTTCGGATCGGGCAGCAGGTCGCCGAGATGGGAGTGGTTGTTCCACAGGCCCGGCAGCACGTAGGCGCCGTCGAGGTCGATGACCCGGGCGTCCGAGCCGGCATCGGGCGCTGTGGACGACGGCGAGTGGATCGCCGCGATCCGGTTCCCCTCGATGACCACCGCGGCGTCCGCGATCGGCGGCGCGCCGGTCGCGTCGATGACGGTGGCGTTGGTGAGCACGGTGGTCTGGGCGGCCGTGGGGGCCGAGGCCAGCAAACCGAGCATCACCAGACAGCCGAGGGCGGCAGTTGCTGCCACGCAAGCTCGGAGGGCCCTGACAGCTCCACGGCGCCTGTTCGTGTTCCGCTTCATTCGCTCTCTCCTTCGCTGCTGCGTTGCCGTGCTACTGGTCGGAGTCCGTCGCGCCGCGCTGGAACCCTGCCGCCTCTTCGGCTTCGGAGAGGAAGCCCTCCGGCAAGTCCATCTGGCCGAAGTAGTCCCAGTAGCTCGCGGTCCCGAGCTGCGCGTCCAGGTCGACCTGGACGCCGCCCTTGAACACCATCACGGTCTTGCGGATGTTCGAGATGTTCTCGAGCGGGTTGTCCGCGACGACTACAAGGTCGGCGAGCTTGCCCTCCTCGACCGTGCCGAGGATGTCGAGAACGCCCTGCACATCCGCACCGTTCCTGGTCGCGGCGACGATCGTGTCCATCTCGCTGACGCCGGAGAGGACGAACTGCTCCATCTCCAGGAGGCCCATCTCCCCGATCGGCATCGAGTCCGAACCGATCAGCAGCTTCACTCCCGCCTCGGCCGCCTTCGCCAGGATGCGCCGCTGTTCGAGTGCGAACTCCGGCGACCGTTCGTCAGCAAAGGCGACCATCGTCCGCAGCCGCACCATCTCCTCGTCCTCCGCGTAGCCCAGTTCGGCCAGCCTCGCCTCCCGCTCTGCGATGTGCTCGGCGCTCAGGTTGCAGATGATCGTCGGGTCGTAGAACGTCCCCTTCTCGGCCATCAGCTCGATCGTCTCATCGGTCAGCCCGTAGCCATGCTCGAGACAGTCCACCCCGGCCTCCACCGCGGCCCGCGCCCCCGGCTCGCGGACATGCGAAGTGACGTGAACACCGAGGCTGTGCGCCGTCTGGACCGCCGCCTCAAGCTCGTCCGGCAGCATCTCGACGCTGAACAGCTTGATCGCCCTGGCGCCCTTCTGGACGCGCGACCGCACCTCCTTGCGGATCGCGGCCACGCCGTCGGCGCCTTCCTCGACCGAACCCCGGTGCCCGGCGGTCGGACTCACCGGTTCGCCGCTGGCGAAGACCCGCGGCCCGAGGAAGAAGCCATGGTCGAACGCCTGCTGCCAGGCGACGTCGATGTAGTCCTCCTCGCCCACCGAGCGCACGCTGGTGAAGCCGTGGCGCAGCCCGTCTATCGCGTTTAGTCCCGCGCGGATGACCTTGGATGGCATCCGTTCGTCGTCCAGGGCGTGGTTGTGCGGGAACATCACGCTCAGATGGGTGTGCATGTTCCAGAACCCGGGCAGCACCCAGGCGCCGTCGAGGTCGTGGACGTCGGCCGCGTCACCGCCGTCAGGGGCCCGGTACGGACCCTCCCTAATCGACGCGATCCGCTCGCCCACGATTGCGATCGTCATGCCCTCCTGGACGGGACCGCCCGTGCCGTCAATGATGTTGACGTCGGTCAGGACGGTCTGCGCCGCCGATGGCAGCGCCGCGACCGCAAGACCCGCGGACACCGCCACCACCACGCCGAGCGGACGCCGCTTCATCGCGGCCCACTTCTGCCCATCGCCTTCCGCTGGGAAGGGCGGTTCGTCGTCACGGCGTTGACCGGCGTGTCGTCAAGGCGGCTTCAGTCGACGCCGAAGGCAAAGACCTTCCCCGAGGCCGAGGCGCCGCCGAGGGCCGGGCCGAAGAAGCCGATGAGCGTCGTTGCCTGACCACCGTAGTAGAAGGCGTACTCGCCCGACTCCAGCCGTTGCGAGGTCACTTCGTACACACCTGGAACGACCTTCTTGTATTCGACCTGCCGCAACTGCTTCGGCGGCGAGCCCCCTGAAGCTCCGGTCCAGAGATTCAGCTTGCCCGTGACGAAGGAGCGCTGCTCCTTCTTCTTCAGGACGTCGAAGGCGATCAGCACGAACTCGGAGGGGTTCACGGCGCCGGTCGTCTGGTAGGACAGGCCGGCTTGCGCCTCCTCGAAGCAGAAGTAGAAGGTCGGCTGCCGCTGGCTCGTGCGGACCTGTGAACGGGCGCCGCGGATCATCGCCTTCGCCTTGGTCGACTTGATGCCGTAAGTCAGGCTCGAGAGAACTCCGCTGCCGGTCTTGGTCGAGGTCGGCTGAGTCAGTTCCAGGTCAACCAGCGAACCCTCTTCCGAGAGGAAGATGCCAGGACTCTTGCAGGGCGTTCCCTCGAATTTCGAGGCGACATTGGCGACCAGCGATGCACGCGTCCCGGACACGATGTTGAGAGTATCCGCCTCCGCCGCATCGCCACCGGTGGACGCCGCCGGAACGCCGGCGTTCGTCATCGCCTCCAGCACTTCCGCATCCACCTGTGCCTGAGAAAGCGCGACCAGGGCGTCGACCGACGTGTCGAAGTCTGTCTGGGAACTCCTGATCTTGGCGACGATGACCGACGCCGGAAGTCCGCTCTGCGTCAGTCGAACGACATCCTCGTTCGTCAGGACCTCGACCTCTTCCTGGCCCAGCGTTGGCAGGGTGGACACGAACAGAAAGACCAGACAGCCGAACGCAATGAAAGGGCGTCTACCGCGCATGGAAGTTCTCCAGGAGATACCGTGCCAATCAGGAACCTTGGCCAACAGCCTAGCAGGCCGGGAGTTCATGTGGGCGTTCCGTCAGTTCGGTGCCCTGTACTCCACCTCGATCGCCCGGTCGAGGCCGTCGACCTCGACCCGCTGCCGGGTACCGTCGGGCCATACCACCTCAATCCGCACCAGGTCGTCGACCGACGACGCGCCGCCCAGGCCGATCGTCACCACGGGCTCGACCTGGCTCTGGTAGCTGCGGGTCGGCATGACCCGGCGCCTTTGCACCACGGGACCGGCCGCGGTCCGGTGCTCGACCTCGACCCAGGCGCCGATGGCGTCGCGGTTCACATGCTCGCCATCGCCGCGGAGCAAGAATCGCAGCCAGCGGTGACCGGTCTCCTGGTCGTTGCGCAGCAACAGCGGCCGGTCGCCGGTCTGCAGCAGCAGGACGTCGAGGTCGCCGTCGCCGTCGATGTCGGCGTAGGTGGAGCCTCGGCCGACCAGCTCGCGGGTGAGCCCGTCGCCGGGCGCCGGTGTGACCGGCACGAAGGTCGACGCCGCTCCTGAGCCGGCGTTCCAGAACAACTGCGGCGCCTGCCGGTAGCGCTGGCTGGGTTCCACGACCTCGATGTCGTCCTCGAGGTGGCCGTTGACCTGGAGCAGGTCCAACCGGCCGTCCAGGTCGTAGTCGAAGAAGAACAGCCCGAAGCTGAGCACCCGCCGGCTCGGCGCGCCGATTCCGGCGGTGATCGCCTCGTCGCTGAACAGCGTCGGGTCGCCCTGGGAGACGTAGAGCGAGGTCATCTCGTTGGCGAAATTCCCGATCGCGAAGCCGAGTTCGCCGTCATTGCGGAAGTCTGCGGCATCGGCGCCCATCGCCCCGGTGGCCGCGCCCTCGCGGCTGTAGGCGAGGCCGGAGCTTCCCCCCTGCTCGGTGAACACGCCTCTGCCGTCGTTCACGAGCAGGAAGTTGCGCACCGTGTCGTTGGCGACCAGCACGTCGATGTCGCCATCGCCTTCGATGTCCACCGGCGCAAGGCCCAGCGTCTTCGCCACCGGCGTGTCCGTGGCCGGGTTCAGGATGTGCATGCCGGCTTGTTCGGAGACATCGGTGAACACGCCCGAGCCGTCGTTCCGGTAGAGGTCCATGGTCGTGCCGCCGTAGTTCACCGGCGGTCCGTAGGCGCGCCCTACTCCGGTCAACTGGTAGCCGACCTCGATGTCGATCTCGCGCGACCAGCGCACGTAGTTGCCGACCAGGAGGTCGAGGTCGCCGTCTCCGTCCGCGTCGAAGAAGGCGCTGCTGCTGCTCCACTCGGAGGCGGCGCCGGCGACGCCGGCCCTCGCGGTCACGTCCTCGAAGCGGGCGCCTTCCACGTTCCGGAACAGGCGGTTCGACCCGACCGCGGAGATGAACAGGTCGACCCAGCCGTCGCCGTCCACGTCGCCGACCGCGACGCCGGTGCCGTAGAAGCTCGTCGCCAGGCCGAGTGCGGCGGTCCGGTCGGCAAACCGACCCGCGCCGTCGTTCTCGTACAGCGCCATCGTCGGGCCGGTCTCCGGCGCCGCGTTCCACCCGGTCGAGTTGACCAGCAGCAGGTCCTGGTCGCCGTCGCGGTCGAAGTCGAAGAAGGCCGCGCCCGAACCCATCGTCTCCGGCAGCAGGGCATCGCCCTCGGCGCCGTTGACATGGACGAAGTCGATGCCGGCCTCCGCGGTGACGTCCGTGAAGGGGACCACGGGAACCTCCGGCGCCGGCGCCACCGGCCGCGGCGCGGCGACCGGGATCTCCCTCGCTTCCTCGGGCGCCGCCTGGAAGACGAAACGGAGTGCGAACACGAGCAGCGCGGCAACGGCCAGCGCCGCCAGTACCTTGAGGGAACGAGCGAATACGCGGCCGATGACCGCGTCGTCCTCGGCTACGAGTTCTTCGTCCCGTCTCGGCTCCTCCGGGCGCTCGTCTCCCGGCCGGTCGGAAGTCACCCGTCGGCTCCGGCGACCCCGGCCCGGTCGCCTTCGAAGCGCTCGGGCCGGTGCAGGTCGTAGATCACGATCGCCTCCGCGGCGTGGTCGGCCGCCGCGTCGGCGCGCCTGGCTGCGGCGATTGCCCGGTCGCGGGCGTTGTCGTCGGGCCTGTACTTCGCATGAAGTTCCTGGTGCCGCTCGGCGCCCTCGCGATCGCCAAGCTGGCCATGGATCAGACCCAGGTTGTAGTGGGCGGTGACGTTCTCCGGGTCGATGACCAGGGCGCTCTCGAACGACTCCCGAGCCTCGTTGAGCCGCGCCGCGCGCGCCTCGGCGCGGGCAGGGCCCCGCTCGCGCTTGGCGCGCTCGAACAGAGCCAGACCGAGCTGGTTCTGGAGCCGCACGTCGCGGCTGAAGTCGAAGCCGCGGCGCCGCATCTCCTCGCTGTCGGCGTCGAGGATCGAGCGGAAGTTGGCGATCGCCTCGTCGACGGCGCCGTTCTGGAAGTTGACCAGCCCGGTGAACCACGCGACCGACCACGCCGGGGCCGGCGGGTCGAAGGTGGAGGCCCGCTCGAGCGCCGCGATCGCGTCGTCGGTGACCGTGCCCTGCGCCAGGTAGACGCGGGCGAGGTTGAGCGGTCCGTCGGGACGCCCCAACTCCTCGACCCGGGTGAACGCCTCGATCGCCTGCCGCAGCTCGCCGCGGCCGGTGCCGCCCTTGCGCAGCAGGCCGATGCCGTAGTCGTTCCAGCGTTGCCAGAGAGGCTTGGCGGGTTGGCGGACCTCCGGACCGGATGCGGGCGAGACGCCCGCGTGCCCAGGACCAGAGGATGCCCGGCCAGGAGCGACCGGGAAGGTCACGGAGTCCCGGGCCAGGTCGAGGATCGGCAGTTCGTTGACGGTGTCCTCGCCGTAGATGTAGCGCAGGTACGTCGTGTCGAACTTGCGGTAGCGGAGCGTCGCCTCGACCGTCAGGCTGGTGGCGGCCGCCCCCGGCGGTACTTCCAGCCGGTAGTGGACCACGTCGCCCGCCCCCGGCGGGATCTGATGGTCGTACAGCGGCACGAAGATGTCCTCGGCGTTGCGGCGATCGATCCGCGCGCCATCGCGGTCGAGCATGTAGACGTTGATGAAGTGCGACCAGGGGTCGACCCGGTTGCCCTCGCCCAAACCGCCGCTCCGCCCGACCAGCCGGCCGCTGTCGTCGCGCACCGCGATGTCCAGCCAGAGCTGGTTGGAGTCAACGGTGCCCTGGGTCAGGTGATGCCCCAAGGCAACGGTGCGTACAACGACCTCCAGCAGGTAGTCCTCGCCCGCCTCGAGCGCCGGTATCTCGGGGCGCACCGGCGCGATCAGCTCGTCCTCGATCGCGCCGCCCGGCTTGACGCCGAAGATGTCCACGTCAACGGCGCCCTCGTTGAACTCGCGGTGCGCCTCGATCACCCAGTCCGGGAAGTCGAGCAGGTGGGGGATGCCGGTGTTCGCGGACGGGAACAGGTGATCGTGGACCTGGGTGACATCAGGCTGTTCGCTCTCCGGGTAGCGACGGGAACCGAAGTCGTCCGACGGCAGCAGGTCCATGTGGCAGCCGTTGCAGTTCGGCTCGGCCTCGGGCGGGTAGTAGAAGCTCGCCACGCCGTGGCCCGAGACGCCGGAGAGCAGGTGCGAGTCGTAGTGGTTCTGTCCGCGCAGGAACTTGTAGTGGTTGAGTTCCTCGGGCAGGTGGACCTTGTGGCAGGCGCCGCAGAACTCCGCCGTCGTGTGCAGGGGCTTGAGGAAGGTCCGTTTGTGCAGTTCAGGTTTTGCCTTGACCAGTTGATGGTTGACGAACTGGAGAAAACCGGACTCCGCGAAGGCAAACGGGTAGTGCTGGGGCTCCTCGATCGTGTAGTCGGCGTTGCCGCGAGGACTGTTGATGTGCGTGATCGCGTGGCAGGACGTGCAGGTGATGCCGGCGTGGGCGGCCGGCTGCTCGACGTCGAACTCCGGGTCGTCGAAGGCGCCCGAGAAGAAGACCACCGGATCGTGGCAGCCGGCGCAGAAGCGGGACGCCTGCACGTCGCCGGAGCGCTCGTACGCCTTGTCGCGGGTCTCCTGGACGGAGAAACTGTAGGCGGGGTTGTTGAAGGAGCTGAAGCGGTGGGCGCTGTAGGTCCAGCGGCCGTGGATGTCGGCATGGCAGTCCACGCAGTAGGCGTCGTTCATCAACGCCCGCTCGGGGATGAAACCGCCGCTCGCGGTGCGCGCCAGGGCCGGGAAGAAGTACTGCTCGCCCGACTCCGGACCTTCCACGTTCCACGCCCGCGGATCCTGGAACTGCAGCACCAGCGCCACGCCGACCAGAACCACGGCGGCGACCGCCACGCGCGCACCGATTCGCCAGTTGATTCGCTTGCCGGCGAGCCGGTGCAGCACGAACAGCCAGGCAGCCACCAGCGGCGCCAGAACATGGAGCCAGTAGGCCACGCCGCGGACCGCCGGGTCGTTCACCGTGATCACACCCTCGATCCGGGTCAGCACGATGCCGCTCAGAAGGAGCACGAGCGCCGTCCCGAACAGCGCATACCCCACCTTCACCGCGCGCCGGTTGGGTCGATTGCGCGCGTTCCGCATGTGCGCCAGGCCGAACCAGATCACCGGCGCCACGAACAAACCACCCACCGCCAGGTGGAGCAGGAACATCGAGATGTAGAACCAGTTCTGGTAGGTCGCGCCGGTTGCCGCCTCGGCAACGCGGACGCCGGAGAGGTAGAACGAGTTCACCGCCAGCAGAGCGAACAGTCCGAAGACCACCCACAGGAGCGGTTTCAGCCTGGGGCCGATCGCCGGTCGGTAGCGCCGGCGTGCGGGCGGCTTTACGCCGCCCGCGCTCGCTGTCACTTGCTCGCTCCGGTCGCTGCCGCCAGCCGTTGCGGAGCCTGGGAGGCCGTCTCGATCTCCTCGCCCACCAGCCTGTCGAGCGCCCGCAGCAGACGGAACGTGACGGCGTAGCCGGCGCGGCGAACCCGTGTTGACGTCGGCTGGCCGGTGACCCGCACCGCGAAGGCGTATCGGGGCGACTGCCTCTCGTCCGAGGGGAAGAAACCGGCGTAGTTCACGTGGAACGGCTTGTCCGGATTGCGCGCCGTGCCCGTCTTCATCGCCACCCGGAGACGCTTCGGCGCCACCCGGTTCGCCGAGCCGCCCGGAGACACGACCGCGCGCATGGACTCGTGCAGCACCGGCAGCCAGGACGGGTCGAGAACCTCGACGCCCTGGCGCGGACCGTCGCCGGCCGGTGTCCGCGGCGAGATGCCCAGAAGTCCATCCGCCTGCAGAACGAAGCTCGGCTCGCGCCGGCGGCCGTCCGAGAGAGTGGCGGCGAACAGGGCCGCCCCCAACGGCGTGATCGAAGCCTCTTCCAAACCGATCGAGAGATCGCCGAGTCGCTTGCCCGGGTGACGGTACTCATGCACCACACCGACGGCGTTCCGCGGCACCGCCTCGCTACTCCTGCCGCCGATGACGAAGCCGTAGCGTTCGTACTCTTCGACCAGCGCCCGGTCGCCGACATCCATCGCGAGCTTGGCGAAGGCGACGTTGCAGCTACTGGCCATGGCTGCCGTGAGCCCCCGGAGCCGGCCGTTGATCGCGCTGCAGTAGAGCCGCTGACCGTCCATCAGCACCGAGCCGCGGCAGGTCATGTCGGCGATCTCCTGGTCGGGGTCGAGACCGGCCCGCATCGCCGCCGTCGTGGTGATCAGCTTGGCGATCGACGCCGGCTCGCGCGGATCGAGGACGCTGTCGCCGTTCGACCGCCACCGGCGGCTTCGACCGCGGTTGCTCACCGCGGCCAGGACCCCGCCCGACGGGATCTCCACGATCGCGATCGCGCCCTCTTCCCTGCCCAGCGCCGTGTCGGCAGCCTCGCTCCAGGCCCGGTCGATCGTCAGCCGCAGGGCTCGCGCACCGGCCACGGCGCCGCTCATCGCCCCCGGTCCGGCGGCGGCAAGACCCGGAGGCTGGAGGGCGGAAGGCAGCAGATGGGTCGCCAACTCGACCGGCACCAGGCCGGGCGGCAGATCCTCTACCAGCGTCAACGAACGGTCGTCGCCGATCGATCCCAATGGCCGGCCCCGCCGGTCGAAGAGCAGTTGATGCACCCCCGAGGCGTCGACTTCCTGCGCTCGTTGCAGGCGCCGCTCGAATGCCGACGCCGGCGGTGGCTCGTCCGGAACCGACCCTGTCGCCGCTTCCTCGTCAGAGCTGGCCACGGCGGCCTGGTCCCCGGCGCGATTCAGCCCGAGTTCCACCTCGGCCGCGGCCAGCAGTGCCGGCGGCAGATGCTCGGCGTGGCCCTCGTACAACGCCGCCACTTCGCGCCAGCGGCCCTCCCCGGCCGCGTGCCGGGCGGCCAGACTGAGCAGGCCTGGAGACCGCTCGGCGAGTCGCTCGAATCCCTCGCCGGCAGTCGCCGCTTCCGCCAGACCGAGTTCGAGCCGCGCCTGTCCGACCTTCTGCTGAACCCGCCACGCCGAGAACGCCGCCACCGCGAGGACGGCCAGCAGCGCCGCCTGAACCCGGCGCCGCGGCGGCCACACCGTGCGCCAGGTCTCCCAGCGGAGCAGCGCCGCCGCGAATCCGCGGCGCACCGCTGGGCTCATCACGCCTTCGGCGGGGCGGCGCTCAACGTCGCTGGGTGTACCGGTCATGCTTCAGCAGCCCGCATCGTTCGCCGCGGTGATGGCGGCACGGCGTACGTCAGCAGCCGCGCTCAGAATACCAACTGGACCCACTCGCCATCGATCTCGGTGATCGTGGAACGCACACCCGGCAGGATCGGCTCGCTCAGCAACGTGGCGCGCCACGCATCCAACTCGGCCTCGAGACGGGCGACGACCTCCGGCTGCTCCGCCGCCAGGTTGTTCAACTCGCCGAGGTCGGCCTCCAGGTCGTAGAGCAGGGTGGCCTGCCCGTGGGGCGAATCCGTGGGCCAGCCGCCTTCGGGCGGCTGCAAACGGCCGTCCCCGCGCAGATCGTCGGGCCGGAACTCGGTACGGTTCAGCTTGATCAGCTTGTACTGGGCGTCGCGGATCGCGACGCTGGCGCCGGCCCGCCAGTAGAGGTGCTCGTGCGGGGCGCCATCCTCCTCGCCGGTCATGTACGGCAGCAGGTTCACACTGTCGCCGGTCAACGCTTCTTCACCCGCTGCCGCCGTGAAGGTCGCCGTGAAGTCGAGGGTGATCACTGGGTGATTGAACGTCTGCGCTCCCTCGATTCCTTCCGGCCAACTGATGATGAACGGAATCCGCACGCCGCCTTCGTGGTGGTAGCGCTTGAAGCCGAAGAGCGGCGCGTTCGAGCAGGCGTCGTGAATGTAGCCGGCGCAGCCGTTGTCGCTGGCGAAGACGATCATCGTGTTCTCGTACACGCCCTGCGCCTTGAGCGTCTCGACCACCTGCCGCACGCTCTCGTCGAGCGACGCGACCATGGCCGCGTAGACGCGGGTGCGCTGATCTTCGATGTGGCGGTAGCCGTCCAGGTACTCGGCCGTGGCCTGGAGCGGCGTGTGCGGCGTCGTGTGGCTGAGGTAGAGGAAGAAGGGTTCTTCACCTCCCGCGCTGCGCTCGATGAAGCCTGTCGCCTCCTCCGTGAACACGTCGGTCAGGTAGCGGTCGACCTTCTCTTCCTCGAACCCCCGCAGCACCTTGTTCCGGCGGACCGTCGGCCCGTCTTCGCCGCGGATCGAGCCGTACTCCACGCCCGGCAGGCGGGAGTCGATGAAGGTGCTGCCGCCTTCGAGCACGCCGAAGTACTCGTCGAAGCCGCGGCTCATCGGATGATGGGGCACCTGGCGGCCCAGGTGCCACTTGCCGATCATGCCGGTGCGGTACCCGAGAGCCCTCATCCGGTCGGCCAGGGTCGTCTCCTCGAGACTCAGGCCGGCGCCGACGTCCCGGCCAGCCGGATTGAACTCCCAACCGTGGCGCTGCTGGTAGCGCCCGGTCATCAGCCCGGCCCGCGACGGACTGCACACCGGGTGGCTGACATAGCCCGCCGTGAAGCGGACGCCGCTCGCCGCCAGCGCGTCGATGTTCGGGGTCGAGATCACTTCGCTGCCGTAGGCGCCGATGTCGGCGTAGCCGAGGTCGTCGGCGAGGATGAGAACGATGTTCGGCGGCGGGCCGGCGCCGGCGTCCTCCGCGGGGGCGTCAGCGTCGGGCGCGGCGCACGCGGCCAGGATGACAGCCGCTACCAGCACCGTGGCGAGGCGAATCGTCGTCAACTGCATCTCGAACCTCCCTATCCAAATCAACCAACCTGCCATCCTACCGAACCCGAACGACGCGGCACGCGTCCTTCGCGACGCACTCCGCGTGGCCGTCCTCGGGCACGCGGATGCCACCGCGTCGGCGCGCTTGGGCTACTCTCCGCGCTGCCATGATGTCCGAACCCGACCGCCAACCGGCGCCCCCCGACCTGCCCGCCTCGGTGCAGCGACTCGAACTCGACGAGCGGGAAATCTTCCTGGTCGGCACCGCGCACGTGTCGCCGCAGAGTGTGCGGGACACGAAGGAAGCGATTGAGGCGCTCGAGCCCGACACCGTCTGCGTCGAACTCTGCGAGGCCCGCTACCACAACCTGGAGGACCAGGATGCGTGGCGCAAGCTGGACATCTTCCAGGTCCTGCGCGAGGGCAAGGCGGCGTTGCTGCTCAGTTCGTTCCTGATGCACTCCTTCCAACGGCGAATCGCCAAGCGATTCGGCATTGAGCCCGGCGCCGAGATGCGCGAGGCGATCGCCCGGGCCCGCGAGCGCGGCGCCCGCCTCGAACTGATCGACCGCGACATCCAGATCTCGCTGAAGCGCACCTGGTACTCGCTCGGCTTCTGGCAGCGAACGAAGGTGATGACCCAGTTGGCCGGCAGCGCCTTCGTCGGCGACGACCTGAAGGAAGAGGACATCGAGCAGCTCCGCGACGGCGGCAACCTGACCGACCTGATGTCGGCCCTCGCCGAGGCGCTGCCCAGCGTCAAGGAAGCCCTGATCGACGAGCGGGACGCGTACATGGCCGAAAAGCTGCGCCTGTCGGCAGGTCCGCGCACGGTGGCGGTGGTCGGCGCCGGGCACCTGCCCGGCATCGCGAACCTCGCCGGCTCGCCCTGCGACCTCGAGGAACTCGAGCGAGTGCCCGATCCACCGCTCTGGCCGCGCATCGTCAAGTGGGCTTTGCCGATCGCGATCATCGGGCTCCTGGCCTACGGCTTCCTGACCGGCGATCGCGAGCGGTCGGTCGAGTCGATCTACCTCTGGATTCTGATCAACGGCGGCTTGTCCGCCCTGGGCGCCGCGATCGCCCTGGGGCATCCGCTGACCATTCTGTCCGCCTTCGCCGCCGCGCCCCTGACCAGCCTGAACCCGCTGATCGCCGCCGGCTGGGTCGCGGGACTGGTCCAGGCGCTGCTCCGCCGGCCCCTGGTGGCGGACATGGAGAACCTCGCCGACAGCCTCAGTTCCGCGCGCGGCTTCTGGTCCAACCGTCTTACCCGGGTGCTGCTCGTCGTCGTGTTGAGCAATCTCGGCAGCGTGCTGGGCACCGCGGTCGCCCTGCCCTGGATCGCCGCGCGAATGCTCTGAGGGGCGGCCTGAGCAGCGACTGGACAAGTCTCCGAGACCCTGGCGGGGCGCTTCGCGCAGACCCTGATCGCACTCGGTGCGCGCCAGACTGATCCCCAACCGAGGAAGCCACAGGATCCTGCGGGCAGTCTGGATGCAAGATGTCCTTGCATTGTCCCATCCGCAACGACTATTCTTGCTCCGCCGACTCTGACCCCGAAGGAGTGGCCGACACCATGATCACCCCCCCTATTGGCGCTCGGATCAGAGCACTGCGCGAACAACACCACCTCACCCAAGAGGACCTCGCCCGCGTCTTCGGCTTCAAGGACCGCCAGACCGTGTCGGCGATCGAGAACGGCACGCGTCGCGTGACGGCTGACGAATTGCTCCTAGCCGTGGAGAAGTTCCACGTCTCACTGAACTACTTCACCGACCCCTTTCTTCTGGTCGGCGAAGGGCGGTTCTCCTGGCGTCACTCGGGACTGACTGACGAAGAACTGAGCCAGTACGAGCGGCGCGCCGGCAGCTGGATCGCCGCGTACCGCCACTTGGCACCTCAAGTTGGAGTTGCAGCACCATTCCTGCGCCGCTCGCTTCCACTGAAAAAGAACTCTAGCTACGAGGCCGCCATGGCGGCTGGAGAGCGGTTCGCGGACGAGTTTGAAGTCGGTCCGACGCCCGCGGAGAGCCTGGTCCGGGTCATGGAACAGGACTTCGGGATCCTGGTTCTGATGGTGGATGCCGAGCCAGGGATCTCTGGCGCGGCCTGCCGCCTTCCGGAACTGGACGTTGCGCTCATCGCCCGCGGAGAGATCGCCGGCCGACGCCACTTCGACCTCGCTCACGAGCTCTTTCACCTTCTTACCTGGCAGGCCATGCCACCCGAGCACTCGGAGCAGGCCAGTACCACCAGTCGCAGTCGAGTGGAGCAACTCGCAAACAATTTTGCCGGCGCTCTACTGATGCCAGCGGCCGTCATCAAGCGGTACGGCCCATGGTCAGACCTCGACGAGGAAGCGTTGGTCGTGCGTCTAAACAACGTCGCGGATGGACTTCAGGTCACCTCGTCCGCCCTGCGCTGGCGCCTGGTCGCACTCGGGGAGATCAGCAAGAGCGCTGGCACCTCACTGCCCGAGACGGCGCTGCGCAACAACGGTCGTCCAAGCGTCGAAATCAAGGATGGGGCCATCAAGATAGACCGGCCACCAGCCCGTTTCTCGCGGCGCTTCACCGAAGTTATCTCCCGAGCGGTCGAACAAGGACTCATCTCCCTTCGCCGCACGGCGTCTCTGCTCGAATCTCCCGTCGAAGGTGTCGGTGACCTGTTCGCCGAGCATGGTCTCAAGCGTCCCGTCGAACTGTGATTCCCGATGCCTCCTCATCCCGGTCCCGTCCTCGTGGACACGAACGTCATCTTCGAGTGCCACCGCACGAATTCCTGGCGCGCCCTGACCAGCGGCTATCGCCTGGAGACAACGGAGGACTGCGTGGCCGAGACCCAAGCCGGGAAGCAGAACCGAGAATGGCGGACGGAAGTAGATGACACCCGACTGCGCGGATCGTTGAGCACCGTCCATGGCGTGAGCGACCGACAACTGGCGGGGTTAATGCTCCGCCAAGCGCCCGCCCTGGACCGCGGTGAGGAATCGCTCTGGGCCCACGCGCTGGACCGCGAGGACGACACTTGGTTGCTCTCCGGGCCCGACAAGGCGAGCCTCCGCTGTGGCGTCCTCCTGGGCTATCGCGACCACCTCGTATCGCTTGAACGACTTCTGGTCGACATCGGCCACAGAGTTCGCTACGGCCTGCGGGAGGCATACACGGAAGCTTGGCACCGGCGAGCGCTGAACGAGTTGGTGCTTGATCTCGGACTGTAGGTCGCGGCAGGTCCGACAACGGAACGCTCACCGAACGGGACCCGCATTCGGCCACCTCCCCTCGTGCTAGGCTCCGCCTCCACACCGACAAACTCCCTGTTGACGCCCGCACTAGGTAGGCCGCACACGCCAACCTAGAGCCTCGAGCGCCTTCTGGTGAAATTGGCCCCGTTAGGGTTCGCACAGCCCCGCCCCAACACCACCGGCCCCAAACGCCTCAAACGGTCCCTCCCGCCTGCACCGTGCGACCGCTACCACCCCGCTGCCGCCGAGAACTCCGAGCGGGTGTTGGCAACGCTCGGAAAGTGAGCCACCCACCGTTTGGAAAGTGAGCCACCTCGGCCGTGTTGAGTGTACGCGAGTCTGTGCTCCGTCGGTCCCCTTGAGTCAGTAGCAGTAGCGGCTGCGGTAGCTGTGGGAAACCGGTCTGCCGGTTTTCCAAGGCGGTGCGGGAAACGGTCTGCCGTTTTCCGCGGCGCCGGCAGCTTCCGCAGCCGGCCGCCGTTGCGGTCCGCTCCGCGGCGGCGCCGCGGCGGTCCGGTTTCGAGCTGTGCGATCGGGATTCACGAGGCCGTGCTCCGCAGCCGTGTCCGATAGGAGGACCCCTTGGTGGGGAGGATGTGGGCGTGGTGGGAGAGTCGGTCGAGCAGTGCCGTGGTCAGCTTCTCGTCGCCGAATACGCGGACCCACTCGGAGAAGGCGAGGTTGGAGGTGACGATGGTCGAGCGTCGCTCGTAGCGGTCGGCGAAGACGTTGAAGAGCAGTTCGCCGCCGGCGCGGTCGAATGGCACGAAGCCGAGCTCGTCGCAGATCAGGAGATCGACCCGCTGAAGCCACTGCTGCAGGCGCCCCAGCTCCCGCTGATCGCGGGCTTCGATCAGGTCGCGGACGAGGTCGGAGGCCTTGCGGAACCAGACCCGGCGGCGGCGCTTCGCGGCCTCGATGCCCAGCGCGATGGCGAGATGCGTCTTGCCGGTGCCGATGGGTCCGACCAGGACGACATCGTCTCCACGGTCGATGTAGTCGCAGGCCGCCAGCTCGCGCAGCTTCGGTTTGGACACTCCCTGTAGCGCCTGGAAGTCGATCTGCTCGAGCGTCTTGTGGTCGGGGAAGCGGGCCGCGCGCAGCCGGCGCTGGACGGTGCGGGCCTCACGGTCCCGGATCTCGGCCTCGAGCAGTTGCCACAGGTAGTCCTCGTAGTCCCACTGTGCGTCCTGGGCCTGACGCGCCCGCTGCTCGTAGTCGCGCAGCACGGAGGGCATCTTGAGCGTCTTGAGGCCCTCGGCGATGACGGCTCTGCGCACCGCCCGGCTCACGATGCCGCCTCCTGAAGCAGCACGTCGAAGTCAGCGGCACGAGCGCTCTCGACCTCGTGGCGGCGGAGCGGCTCCGGCACCTCGATCCTGGAGGCCGGACTCCGCGGAGCGAGTCCCAGCAGGTCGAAGCGACCGGCGGTCAGGGCCTCCTCGAGTGCGGCGGCTACCTCCTCGCTGCCGTGGTCTGTGACCACGCTCAACAGCTTGGCGAAGAGCCGCGCCGTCTCCAGCGCGCCGTGCCGCAACTCCAGCATTCTCCACAGCTTGCGATAGGCCGGGCCGAGCTCTGCGAGCAGCTCCGGGGCCACCTGGCGCACCGCCTGAGGTTTCCGGGACAGCTCCTCGAAGTAGTGCGCGTAGCGCACCAGGCGCTGTCCCGGCCGCACCAGAGCGCAGCGGTACTCCGCGTCGCGACAGGAGAAGACGATGTCGCCCGTACCGACGCGGGCATGGACCTGGAGGCTCTTCCACCGCGAGGGAACCGAGTAGATCGCACCACCCAACTGCACCGTCGCCTGGCGCGACACCCGCACGATCCTGAGCTTCCTTGCCTCGAACACGGTCGGCGGCAGCTCGCGCAGAGCCGCCTGCTCCTCCTGCCACCGCGCACGGTTGCCGGGTGCCGCGTCGACCGAAGCCAGCACGCCCCGTGCGATCTCCTCCAGAGTGCGCCCTTGAGGCACCGGACTCATGTGCGCCAGACGGATTCCCTTGCCCCGCGACTCCACACTGCCCTTGTCGTGCCCCTCGCCGGGGCGGGCGAAGCACGGCTCGAACAGGTAGTGGCTCACCAGTGCCTGGAATCGATCCGTCAACTGACGCTTGGCGCCCACCCGGCGCCGCACGGCCGCACTCAGATTGTCGTAGACCAGCCGCAGCGGCACGCCGCCCAGGTGTGCGAACGCCCGCACGTGGCCATCGAGAAACGCCACCTGGTCGCAGCGGTCGTACAGCCACACGAACGAACGGCCTGAGTACGGCAGGTGCAGCAGGAACTTCCACACCCGGTGAGCCACACCGTCCTCCTCCACCGTCACCTCGAAGAAGTCCACCTGGCCACACTCGCCGGCACGGTGCACCAGCGGAATGAACGTCTCCTGCCGCTGACGCTTCCACTCCCGAACGTAGCTGCGAACCGTCGTGATCCCGCGACCTCGTAGCCATCCTCCAGCAACTGCCGATGCAGACGCGTACCCGTCAGCCGCTGCTTCGCCGTCGTCCGGCGAGACCACGTCCTCAGCAGCTCCTCCAGACGAGGCGCCATCCGCTCCGTCACCAGCCGCCGCCGCGGCCTGCTCTCCACCCGCCGAGGCGCGCTCTGATCCAGGTACTTGCGCACCGTGTTGCGGCTCACGCCGTGCTCCCGAGCCACCGAGCGTTGGCTCCGACCCTCCACCAGCACCTGGTGCCGAATAACATGTACCTGATCCATCCTCAGCAAGTCCTTCCTCCGATCGCGTTGGTCTACTGAACAAGACCAAGCTACCGGCCAAGGGCCGAGGGTGGATCACTTTCCGAGCGTTGGGTGGCTCACTTTCCGAGCGATGCCTCCAGAGCGGGCGCTCTTCCCGCCGAAACGGTGCCTCTCTGCCGATACTCCGCCTAGCGATCCTCCGCGACCTCCCCACTGGGAAGCGCCATGACGGCAGACTACCTAGTGTCCGCCAGAAAACCTAGCAAGCCATTGAGTTTGCAGGTCTTTCCGGGGGTTTTGTAGCGGGAAGATGGTCGCCATCGGATAGCCTTTTGGTCGAAATCGGCCAGTTATGGGTCCGTTTCGGGTGATCTTCGGGGAGGTGAGGCGATGCGGGAGGTGCAAAGTCGGCAGTTCAAGGTCGGCCAAGTGCCGATCGGGGAGATTTGGATCGACCCAAAGTCTCGGGACGACATCCCGGCGGTGTTGAAGGGTCTTCAGCACCTCTGGTGCGACGAGGAGTTGCGTGGTCGTCTGTTCGATCTCCTGGACGAGCATGTGTTGCCGGGGACCGACCGGAAGGTTGGTCGTCCAGGCATGGAGTTGTGGCGGATTCTGGTGTTGGGCGTGCTGCAGCAGGGTCTGGGCTGCGACTTCGACCGGCTTCAGGAGTTGGCCAACCAGCACGCGACCGTGCGCGCGTTCCTGGGTCACGGTGAGTTCGGCGACAAGAGCTACTACGAGTACCAGACGGTGGCGGACAACGTGTGTCTGTTGACGCCGGCGCTATTGTCCGAGGTGGGCAGATTGGTGGTGGAAAGCGGCCATGCGGTCGCGCGAAAAAGGCCTGGCGAGCCATTGCGCGGGCGGTGTGACTCGTTCGTGGTCGAGACGGACGTGCATTACCCGACGGACGTGAATCTGCTGTGGGATGCGATGCGGCGCCTTGTGCGGGAGACCGGTCGATCGGCAGGGAGGCACGGCATCGGTGGCTGGCGTCAGTGGCGGCATCAGTCGAGGTTGGTGCGCAGGCTGTTCCACAAGGTACGTGGGACGCGCCGGGCGAAGCGGTTTCCGGCCCGTGTGAGGGCGTACTTGGCGCAGTGCGGCGAGCTGGTGGCGCGGGCGACAACCACTGTCGAGGCGCTGCGGGCTGCGGGGTGTGAAGCGGCCTGTGAATCGATCGAGGGCTTCATCGGCCATGCTCGGCGTCAGATCGACCAGGTCGAGCGCCGGCTGCTTCTGGGCGAGACGATTCCTCATCGGGAGAAGGTCTTTTCGATCTTCGAGCCGCACACGCGATGGGTCTCGAAGGGCAAGGCGGGCACGCCGGTGGAGCTCGGAGTCCCGGTGGCGCTGATCGAGGACCAGTATCGGTTCATCCTTCACCACGAGGTGCTGTGGCACGGCGAGGACGTCGATGCGGCAGTGCCGCTGGTGAGGGCGGCCCAGGAGCGGTTCCCGGACCTGCGGGCGTGCAGCTTCGACCGAGGTTTCCACAGTTCGGAGAACCGCATCCGGCTTGACCAGATTCTTGATCTCAACGTCCTGCCGAAGAAGGGGTATCTGTCTCGCGCCGATCGGGAGCGGGAGAACGGTGAAGCCTTCGCCGCCGCACGGCGTGCGCATCCGGCAGTCGAGTCGGCCATCAACGCTCTGGAGCATCGCGGCCTCGACCGTGTCCGAAGCTGCGGCGCCGATGGCTTCGAGCGCACCGTCGCCCTCTCCGTGCTCGCGGCCAACCTGCATCGCCTCGGCCGCTTGCTGCAGCAGCTCGAACGAAGACGCCAGCGGCGACGACGCGCCGCCTAACGGCGACGCCTTTCCGAAAACCGAATCAGCGCCGAGCACCGGAGGCGCTGCCCTGCCCGACAAACCCTGATTGCGCCTCGTAAACACCAGAACCGCCCTCGCTCCCCACCGCGCGGCTCCGGTCCCGCCAATCATGCGCCAATGAAACGACCCAGAACCCGAGAAAGACGGCGTTTTCTGGCGGACACTACCTAGGTCCTCTGGTGGTTGGAGACGACATCTTCCCTGAGCTCAGGAGGCGAAAGCCGAGGGATGTCTATCAGACCGTACCCGGCGCTTCGAAGGCGCTGATCGCAAAGAAAGTGAGTCTCGAAGAAGCCGAGGGTTGGCGCATTGTCAAACTAAACGCCAAGTCGACTCGCATGGCCAAACCGAAGCCCCCGGGACGAGCAACTAGAGGACGAAGTCTGGTCGCTCCTTGCGCAGATGGCCTTCAAGGAGATGAGCAAGGGCCGCCTCTTCACGATCGCCGTCCAAGAGGACCTCTCCCCGCGCCAGATCGACGTCTTCGCCAAGGACGACGAAACCGCCCTCATCGTCGAGTGCACCCGCCGAGTCAACCCCGGCAAGAAGCCTATGGCACCCTTGATCGAAAAGCTCATCGCGATCCGCCCTCAGATCCTCAAGTCAATCGAGAGAGCCTACGGCCGACACTCTAAGCCCAAGGCTCAGTTCGTCATCGCCACAAGGAACATCTTCTGGAGTGCTGCCGACCTCGCCAAGTGCCAAGCCTCCCAGATTGCCGTGATCAGAGACCGGGATCTCATCTACTACTCGGCACTCGTAAAGCACCTCAAGCTCGCGGCCCGCTACCAGCTCTTGGCGCACCTATTGGACGGCAGAAAGGTCGAGGGCCTTGAGAAGAAGGTCATAGCGACCCGCGGAAAGATGGGAGGCGAGACGTTCTATACCTTCCTCATTCCACCCGACGATCTCTTGAGGATCGCGTACGTGGGGCACAAGGGCAGCTTGGACATGGACAATCTCAAAACCTATCAGCGCATGCTCCAGCCGCACCGACTGAAGAAGCTGGCCGAGTTCATCAACGATGGCGGAAAGTTCCCCACCAACATCGTTCTCAACCTCAAGACGGGCCTGCGTTCCAGTAAGAAGTCTGCATTGCGTTTTGACGTGAAGGAGACCTACGGTGACGAAGCCTTGGGCGTCCTTCACCTTCCGCAGAACTACGCCTCAGCCTGGGTGATCGACGGCCAACATAGGCTCTACGGTTACGCCCACGCGCGCGGCCATCAAGGGTTTAGCCAGGATTCGACGCTTGTGCCCGTGCTTGCCTATGAGAACCTCCCGCCGGAAAAGGAGATGAATCTCTTTATCGACATCAACAGCAAACAGGTCAAGGTGAGCAAGGGCCTGTTGACGGAACTCTACGCTGACCTTCACTGGCACTCGACCAACCCCGAGGAGGCGTTTCGGGCGCTTCTTTCACGCATCGCATCGCGCCTCAACCGCGACCGCAGCTCGCCGCTTCACGAGCGAATCGTGGTGGCGGGAAAAACCAAAGATCGCTATCGCTGCTTGACCCAGACATCTATCCACGACGGCCTCCGAGTATCCAAACTGGTTGGCACCTACGCTCGTAAGACTGGTGTTGTGCCAGGGCCTCTGTCTTCGGCGCAAGCGTCCGACTATGATTCGAGCCTCGAAAAGGCACTCTTGGTGCTCTCGGAATGCCTGAGTATGTTCTCTGCGGCGCTCCCGAATCAGTGGAACCTCGGCGACAGCACTGGCGGCTACGTTTGTACCAATAATGGAATCCGCGCTCTCTTTCACGTCATTGCCGACGTGGCTGAACACGTTAGGCGCGTAGACCATGCTGATTTCAGCCTCTTCAGTGGCGAAGAGTGCGTCGCTGAGTTGCGGCCCTATCTTGAGGCTCTGGTAGAGTACTTCAAGGGCGCATCGGCGGAGGAGATTCGGTCTTTCAGACGGGTTGGCTCTTCCTTGACCGCCGTACGACAGCAGGCCCACGGTTTGGCGGCGCAGATTCGGGTGAGAATTCCGGCCTTCAGCCCTCCGGGACTTCAAGACTACCTGGATTCACGTGACGAGGAGGGAACGGAGGAAGCACGCACCAAGGTGATGAAGATTCAGAAGAGGCTCTTCGACTACGTCATTCCGACTTTGCGGACGAACTTCGGCGATAACTGGTGGACGAAATGGATTCCCCTGAAGATCCGGAAGGAGTGCATGATCCGCTGGGAAGATAAAGACCAAAAAGGCCAGCCGGAAGCACAGCTCTTCTTGCTGAACTATATCGACATTTGCCACCTGAACTGGGAGATTTTCAGGGAGGTGATTTCACTGGACGAGAAGGACAGAGATAACAGGAAAGTGTGCACGCGGTGGATCAAGGAGCTCAACGACATTCGGCAGATCACCTCTCATCCCGAGCGCGGCATCCTGACTCCGAAGCAGGTTGCCTTCGTGGGCTCTGTAGCTGAGAGGGTCGATCAGTACTTTCCGGAGAGCGGGGGTTGACACTCAGGCCGCAGGGCCGATGCACCACCACCCGCATTGGCAACCGGGAGATCCATGGACTTTGAGGTTGACAGGGCTCGCGTTCCCGACCGCAGATGTTCGGACGAGATTCTAGAAGGGGCCAAGCGAGTGCTTCTCCTGGAGCCAGGCTACCGCAACAAGTACCCTCCGCTCGGGCTTATGAAGCTCGCGGCCTACCACCGTCAGCGTGGCGACGCAGTAACTTTCGCGAAGGGGCTGACCGAGCGAGGCATTCTTCTCGACGCTTGGGACCGCGTCTACGTCACGACGCTCTTCAGCTTCGAGTGGAAGCGCACCGCCGAAACCATCGACTTCGCCATTCAATCGGCTGGTAACCAGCCCGAACGTGTCTTCGTCGGCGGAATCGCTGCCTCGCTCATGCACGAGGAGTTCCTCAAGGAGCCGCGGTGGGCGGGGGTCCGCTTCATCGCGGGACTGCTGGACGGCCCGCCGGCAAGAGCCCTTCAGCTTCGCGCGGAGGACTTCGAGTTCGGTGCGGACGACCTTGACGGCCCTCCAATCGAGGAGATGGTGCCGGACTACTCCATCCTGGAGCAGCTCGACTACACCTATCCGGTGCGGGACGCCTACTTCGGCTATGCCTCAAGGGGCTGCATACGGAAGTGCTCCTTCTGCGGCGTCCCGAAACTTGAGGGTGCGCAGCGCGAAATGCCGCCCCTCGCCGCCCTCGTCAACGGGGTAGACGCGAGACACGGGCCCAAGAAGGACCTCGTGCTCATGGACAACAACATCACTGCGTCCGCCCGGTACAAGGAGGTCATCGCCGAGATTCGCGACCTCGGTTTCGAGCAGGGAGCCAAGCTGAGGCGGAACGATCAGCGGCCGGTGAAGCGCCGCGTCGACTTCAACCAGGGTGTGGACGCAAGGATTCTCGTCAAGTCCCCAATGTACCTGCGCGAGATGGCCACTATCTGCATCAGCCCCCTCCGGATCGCCTTCGACCACATCGGACTACGAAAGATCTACACCACCGCGGTGAGGATGGCGGCTGACAACGGCATCACGTCGCTGTCGAACTACATGCTGTACAACTTCATGGACTCCCCGGAGGACCTGTACGAGCGGATGCGCCTGAACATCGGCCTGAACGAAGAGCTCGGCGTTCGCATCTGGTCGTTCCCGATGCGCTACCAACCGGTGACGCTGAAGGACCGCTCACACGTGGGAAGGCGCTGGAACCGCTACTACCTGCGGTCCTTCCAGATCATGCTGCAGGCCACCCGTGGCGTAGTCAGCGGCAACCCGAGCTTCTTCGAGCGCGCCTATGGAAGGGACCAGGAGGAGTTCTTGCGGCTACTGGAGTTGCCCCACGCGCTCATCTTCCACCGGGAGCAGTACGAGCTGTCTGGAGCACGGGACGAGTACGAGGCGCTGCGAGCCCGACTGTCCGAGTCGCAGAGAACCGAACTCATCGCCTTCCTCGCTCAGGCTAGAGGAGAGGGCGAGCTACGGGCCCTGTGTCAGCGGGCCCACAACGACCGAAGCGTCGACGCCACCACTCGACAGCTCCTCCGCCTCCATGCGCTCAACACGAAAAACGCTCCCGGGGCTGGCCGGGACCGGGTACTGCCGTTGTTCCCGTCCCTCAATCCCGACCCGGCCATGCCTAGCGAGGAGGAGTTCGTGGAGGACGCCGGTCTGTTCAGCCACGAGGAGGCGCTCGCCGCCACCCGCTCGAGGGCGACGAAGGTCCTGGCTGCGAGCTAGCCTCCAAGCGGTCTCTGCCAGCTACTGGCCCGTTGCTTGTGGTACAACCGCTAGCCCTTCAACGGCGGCCTAGCCATCACCTGAACGGCCGCCTCCAAGTGGGGAGAGCATGAGCAGCTCCAACGAACCAGCGCTCGGCCACAGCCTTCTTCGGCTGGTCACGTCGGGAATGTACGACGATCCGCTGACGCTCTACCGCGAGTACCTCCAGAACGCAGCTGACGCGACTGCAGGAAGTCCAGGAACCGGCCGAGTCGAGATTCACCTCGACCCTCGGCAGGCCCAGATCCGCATCCGGGACTACGGCCCCGGCCTGACGTTCCAGGAAGCCGTCGACTCGCTGATTCCGGTCGGCCAAAGCACCAAGCGCGCCGCCAGCAATAGGGGGTTTCGCCGAATCGGTCGCCTGCCTGGTCTGGCTTTCGCAGAAGCAGTCGCTTTCACCACTAGGGCCAGCGCGGACCAGCCTCCTGTCCGCGTCACTTGGGACGCCCTCCGTCTGAGGAACCACGACCTAGCCGACACGGAACAGCGAATAGGTGACTTCGTCACTGTGGAACAACTGGATGCCGACGAAGAGCCCGACCAGTACTTCGAAGTAGAGGTCCGTGGCGTCGCCCGCTACGCGGCTGGCTCTGTCCTGAACCGGCAGAGGGTTCAGAGCTACATCGCGGAGTTCTGTCCGGTGCCTCTCGCAGCCGCCTTCCCCTTCTGTGAGAGGGTCGAACAGCACGTTGGAGATGCGCTGGATGCGATGAACGTCTCCATCGACGGTGGCGATGCCATTACCCGACCCCATGCCGAGGGCATCGAGTTCTCGGCCGGCCGAACCGACGCCTTCAGAGCCCTCGAGGTGTTCGACGTCCCCAAGGTCGACGGCCGCGGGCGAGCGGCAGCAGGGTGGCTTGCTCACACGTCCTACCGGGGAACAATCCCCAAGAGCGCGGGAATCAGAGGACTTAGAGCGCGGTCCGGGAACATCCAAGTCGGCGGCGAAGGCGTCTTCGACCATATGTTCAAGGAGGACCGCCTCAATAGGTGGGCCGTAGGGGAGATACACATCCTGGACCCCAGGATCGTCCCGAACGGCCGGCGAGACTACTTCGAACCCGGACCCCACACCAGGAATCTGGAGAACCACCTCGGGGCGATCTTCCGCCGACAAGCCGAGCGCTGCAGGAGCACGTCGGTAACCAGAACCCGCGAGCGCAGGCTCACGGCGGCCATTGCGGACTCGGAAGAGACGTACAAGCTTGCCCAATCTGGGTACTTGACAGCAGAAGCATGTCGCCGGTTGATTGAACAGGATCTCGCTCGGCTAACTCGGATCCGAGACGTGATTCGCTCAACGGATGGGTGGGGCTCGGGCCTGCTTGACCGGATAGAGAGTCTAGAGGGCAGACTCACCCAATTCCGAGCCAAGCGTGGCCGCCCTCGGCTCAGGAACGTCAAGGCCGAGGATGTCGCCACGTATCGGAAGGTGTTCCAAGCCATCGCGGAGTCTGCCGAGTCACGCCGGACCGCTCGAGAGATCATCGAGAAGGTGCTCCAGCGCACCTAGTGTCAAGTCACACGTCCTATGTCGCATGAATCGTAGTAGGCTCCTTGCCGTTCGACGACGGCAAGGAGTCTGGCATGAAGCGGTATGTGGTGGAGTTGGAGGCGCAGGAGCGCGAGGCGTTGGCGACGATTGCGCGCAAGGGTTCGCATCGGTCGCAGAAGGTGATCAACGCGTTGGTTCTGCTCAACTGCGACGAGGGCGAGTTCAACGGGCGTCGGCCGACCGGCGAGACGATCGCCGGGGTCTTGCGGATCAGTGCGCGCAGGGTGGATCGTGTGAAGAAGCGGTTTGTGGAGGACGGTCTGGAGGCGGCGCTCGGCAGTCGGCAGGGGCGTCGTCCGAAGTACCTGCGCAAGGCGGATGGCGAGTTCGAGGCGCGGCTGGTCGCGCTCAGTTGCGGAGAGCCGCCCGAAGGGCGTTCGCAGTGGTCTCTGCGTCTGTTGGCCGACCGTGCGGTGGAGCTCGGCTATATCGACAGCGTCTCGCACGAGACGGTGCGGCGGGTGCTAAAAAAAACGCTCTCAAACCGTGGCGCCGCGTCGGCTGGGTGATTCCGCCGCAATGCAACGCCGACTTCGCGGCGAACATGGAGCGGGTGCTCGACGTCTATCGGCGTCCCTACGACGCGAGCTTCCCGGTGGTGTGCATGGACGAGACGCCGCGGCAGTTGATCGCCGAGACACGGGCGCCCATCCCGCCGGCCCCTGGACGGGAGGTCCGCGAAGACTACGAGTACCGACGCTGCGGCGCCTGCAACGTGTTCATGGCGACCGAACCGCTGGCCGGGCGGCGTCTGACCAAGGTCACCGAGCGCAGGACCAAGACCGACTGGGCGCGTTTCCTGGAAGACATCGCCGGGCAGTATCCCGACGCCACCCGAATCACGCTGGTGATGGACAACCTCAACACCCACCGCCCCGGCGCGCTCTACGAGACCTTCGACCCGGCCCGGGCCAAGGCGCTGTGGGACCGCTTCGAGTTCGTCTACACCCCCAAGCACGGCAGTTGGCTGAACGTCGCCGAGGTCGAACTCAGCGTGATGATCCGACAGTGCCTCAACCGCCGCATCGACTCCATCGACACCCTACGCGCCGAAGTCGGCGCCTGGCAGGCCGCCAGAGACCGGATCCAAGCCAAGGTCAACTGGCACTTCACCACCGACGACGCTCGCGTCAAACTCAAGCGCCTCTATCCGACTTTTGACGAGTGACACGACACTAGGTGGCAAGGCGCGCGAGCGGGCCACGAGTCGGAGGTGCCTGCCTGAGCAGCGACTGGACAAGCTAGTCGACTCGGTTTATTGTCGTAAATCTCACCTTTTAGGGTGAATATGCGACAATCTACCGCCCGGCAGCGCCTGCTCGACGCAACGCTCTGGAGACTCTCCCAGTCGCCGGTCACGGCTCTCCTGGGGGCTCGGCAGGTCGGCAAGACGACGCTCGCCCAACAGATCGTGGCGACGTGGTCCGGGCCCTCCACGGTCTACGACCTGGAGGCGCCAGCGGTTCGCGAGGCGTTCCGCACGACTCCGGAGCGGCTGCTTCGAGGCGGCGAGGGGCTGGTCGTGATCGACGAGGTCGGGCGCGTACCGAAGCTGTTCGAGATCCTCCGCCCCATCTGCGACGACCCTGAACGGAAGGCGGTCTTCCTGCTACTGGGCAGCGCCTCCTGGGACCTGATCCGGGGCGTCTCCGAGACCCTGGCGGGGCGCATCTCGTTCGTCGACGTGAGCGGCTTCTCGCTCGACGAAGTGGGAGTGGAGAACCAGGACCGCCTCTGGATGCGCGGCGGTTTCCCGCTGGCCTACCTGGCCGAGTCGGATACAGCCTGCACCCTGTGGATGGAGTCGTTCGCACGCACCTTCCTGGAGCGCGATGTGCCCGGACTCGGGTCGAGGGTGCCTCCCGAGGCGCTCGGCCGCTTCTGGACCATGCTGGCGCACGTCCACTCGCAGACCTGGAACGCGTCGTCGCTCAGCCGCTCAATGGGAGTCGGCGTCAACGCGGTGAATCACTACCGCGACCTGCTCGCTGGGACGTTCATGATCCGGGTGCTGCCACCGTGGTTCGAGAATGTCGGCAAACGCGTCGTCAAGGCGCCCAAGGTGTACCTCCGCGACTCCGGCATCCTCCACTATCTGCTGGGCCTGGAGTCGATGGACGACCTCGTCCGGCACCCCGCCTACGGCCCAAGCTGGGAGGGCTTCGCCCTGGAACAGGCCCTGATCGCATTCGGTGCGCGCCAGGCGTACTTCTGGGGCACCCACCGAGGCGCCGAACTGGACCTCATGCTTCAACGCGGCGGCAGGCGCTGGGGATTCGAGTTCAAGTGCGCGGACGCCCCCAGGACCACCAGGTCGATGCACACAGTCAGCGAGGACCTCGGTCTCCAACATCTCTGGGTGGTCTACCCGGGCGACCTCGAGTATCCGCTGACGGAGAAGATCACCGCGGTCCCGCTCAAGAAGATCCGCGAGATCAAGGTGACAAACTAACGAAGCGATGACGAACGAGGCCGCGAGAGACGGCGCCAAAGGATCTGATTCATGACCGAACCGACCACCTACGAGCAGGTTGGCGACGTGGCCCTGGTCACCCTGGACGACGGCAAGGCCAACGTCTTCGGACCGCCCATGATCGCTGCCGTCAATGCCATGCTCGACCGTGCCGCAGACGATGCCAGAGCCGTCGTACTGACCGGCCGGCCCGGCCTGTTTTCGGGCGGGTTCGACCTCAACGTGGCTCGCGGTGGAGACGCGGCGCAGGCCCGCGCCATGGGACTCGCCGGAGCGCGTCTGATGATGCGCCTGTACGGATGGCCGCAGCCCCTGGTCGTCGCGGCCAGCGGACACGCCATCGCGCTCGGCGCGCTCTGTCTGCTCACCGGCGATCACCGCCTGGCCGCAGACGGTGAGTTCCGCTTCGGTCTGAACGAGGTCGCGATCGGTGCAACGCTGCCGCCGTTCGCCTGGTTGCTGGCCAAGGAGCGGCTTTCCAAGCGCGCTCTGACGCAAGCCGCTCTTACCGCGAAGATGTACGACCCCGAGGGCGCGCGCGATGCCGGTTTCCTGGACGCGGTCGCGGCGGCCGACGAGCTGCGCGATGTCGCCCTCGAGCGGGCCGCGCAGTTGGCCGAACTCGACGCCAATGCGTATTCGGGAATGAAGCAGGGCCTGAGAGGCGAAGCCATCGACGCCGTCCTTGCCAATCTCGGGGAGGCGCCGCCAGATGGCGCCGCTCTGATCCCGGCCTAGAACCGCCTACACCGCTACAATTGTCGGACTGTCAAATGGTGCCGGCGATGAACGAGGAAGCTACGCCCCAGCAAGTCCAGCTCATGGGCCACCGGATCCGGCGGCTGCGGCGGAAGAACAAGCTGACGCAGCCGGCGCTGGCGGAGCGGGTCGGGATTCCACCGTCGGACCTCGCGCGGATCGAGCGGGACGAGCTTCGGGTCAGCCTCGATGTGCTGATCCGCATCGTTGCCGAGTTCGACGTCGGGCTCGACGAGCTGACGGGCAAGCCGCCGGGGGGGCGGCGCGGCCGGCGCTAGTTAGTGTCCGCCAGAAAACGCCGTCTTTCTCGGGTTCTGGGTCGTTTCATTGGCGCATGATTGGCGGGACCGGAGCCGCGCGGTGGGGAGCGAGGGCGGTTCTGGTGTTTACGAGGCGCAATCAGGGTTTGTCGGGCAGGGCAGCGCCTCCGGTGCTCGGCGCTGATTCGGTTTTCGGAAAGGCGTCGCCGTTAGGCGGCGCGTCGTCGCCGCTGGCGTCTTCGTTCGAGCTGCTGCAGCAAGCGGCCGAGGCGATGCAGGTTGGCCGCGAGCACGGAGAGGGCGACGGTGCGCTCGAAGCCATCGGCGCCGCAGCTTCGGACACGGTCGAGGCCGCGATGCTCCAGAGCGTTGATGGCCGACTCGACTGCCGGATGCGCACGCCGTGCGGCGGCGAAGGCTTCACCGTTCTCCCGCTCCCGATCGGCGCGAGACAGATACCCCTTCTTCGGCAGGACGTTGAGATCAAGAATCTGGTCAAGCCGGATGCGGTTCTCCGAACTGTGGAAACCTCGGTCGAAGCTGCACGCCCGCAGGTCCGGGAACCGCTCCTGGGCCGCCCTCACCAGCGGCACTGCCGCATCGACGTCCTCGCCGTGCCACAGCACCTCGTGATGAAGGATGAACCGGTACTGGTCCTCGATCAACGCCACCGGCACCCCGAGCTCCACCGGCGTGCCCGCCTTCCCCTTCGAGACCCAGCGCGTGTGCGGCTCGAAGATCGAGAAGACCTTCTCCTGGTGAGGAATCGTCTCGCCCAGCAGCAGCCGGCGCTCGACCTGGTCCATCTGACGCCGAGCATGAGCGATGAAGCCCTCGATCGATTCGCAGGCGGCTTCGTTGCCTGCGGCCCGCAGCGCCTCGACAGTGGGCGTCGCCCGCGCCACCAGCTCGTCGCACTGCGCCAAGTACGCCTTCACACGGGCCGGAAACCGCTTCGCCCGGCGCGTCCCACGCACCTTGTGGAACAGCCTGCGCACCAACCTCGACTGATGCCGCCACTGACGCCAGCCGCCGATGCCGTGCCTCCCTGCCGACCGACCGGTCTCCCGCACAAGGCGCCGCATCGCATCCCACAGCAGATTCACGTCCGTCGGGTAGTGCACGTCCGTCTCGACCACGAACGAGTCACACCGCCCGCGCAACGGCTCGCCAGGCTTTTTTCGCGCGACCGTATGGCCGCTTTCCACCACCAATCTGCCCACCGCGGACAACAGCTCCGGCGTCAACAGACACACGTTGTCCACCACCGTCTGGTACTCGTAGTACGACTTGTCGCCGAACTCGGCGTGACCCAGGAACGACCGCACGGTCGCGTGCTGGTTGGCCAACTCCTGAAGCCGGTCGAAGTCGCAGCCCAGACCCTGCTTCAGCACCCCCAACACCAGAATCCGCCACAACTCCATGCCCGGACGACCAACCTGCCGGTCCGTCCCCGGCAACACATGCTCCTCCAGGAGATCGAACAGACGACCACGCAGCTCCTCGTCGCACCAGAGGTGCTGAAGACCCTTCAACACCGCCGGGATGTCGTCCCGAGACTTCGGGTCGATCCAAATCGACCCGATCGGCGCCTGGCCGACCCTGAACTGTCGACTTTGAACCTCCCTCATCGCCCCACCTCCCCGAAGATGACCCGAAACGGACCCATAACTGGCCGATTTCGACCAAAAGGCTATCCGATGGCGACCATCTTCCCGCTACAGAACCCTCGAAAAGACCTGTAAACTCAATGGCTTGCTGGGTTTTCTGGCGGACACTAGTGTCAAGTCACACGTCCTATGTCGCATGAATCGTAGTAGGCTCCTTGCCGTTCGACGACGGCAAGGAGTCTGGCATGAAGCGGTATGTGGTGGAGTTGGAGGCGCAGGAGCGCGAGGCGTTGGCGACGATTGCGCGCAAGGGTTCGCATCGGTCGCAGAAGGTGATCAACGCGTTGGTTCTGCTCAACTGCGACGAGGGCGAGTTCAACGGGCGTCGGCCGACCGGCGAGACGATCGCCGGGGTCTTGCGGATCAGTGCGCGCAGGGTGGATCGTGTGAAGAAGCGGTTTGTGGAGGACGGTCTGGAGGCGGCGCTCGGCAGTCGGCAGGGGCGTCGTCCGAAGTACCTGCGCAAGGCGGATGGCGAGTTCGAGGCGCGGCTGGTCGCGCTCAGTTGCGGAGAGCCGCCCGAAGGGCGTTCGCAGTGGTCTCTGCGTCTGTTGGCCGACCGTGCGGTGGAGCTCGGCTATATCGACAGCGTCTCGCACGAGACGGTGCGGCGGGTGCTAAAAAAAACGCTCTCAAACCGTGGCGCCGCGTCGGCTGGGTGATTCCGCCGCAATGCAACGCCGACTTCGCGGCGAACATGGAGCGGGTGCTCGACGTCTATCGGCGTCCCTACGACGCGAGCTTCCCGGTGGTGTGCATGGACGAGACGCCGCGGCAGTTGATCGCCGAGACACGGGCGCCCATCCCGCCGGCCCCTGGACGGGAGGTCCGCGAAGACTACGAGTACCGACGCTGCGGCGCCTGCAACGTGTTCATGGCGACCGAACCGCTGGCCGGGCGGCGTCTGACCAAGGTCACCGAGCGCAGGACCAAGACCGACTGGGCGCGTTTCCTGGAAGACATCGCCGGGCAGTATCCCGACGCCACCCGAATCACGCTGGTGATGGACAACCTCAACACCCACCGCCCCGGCGCGCTCTACGAGACCTTCGACCCGGCCCGGGCCAAGGCGCTGTGGGACCGCTTCGAGTTCGTCTACACCCCCAAGCACGGCAGTTGGCTGAACGTCGCCGAGGTCGAACTCAGCGTGATGATCCGACAGTGCCTCAACCGCCGCATCGACTCCATCGACACCCTACGCGCCGAAGTCGGCGCCTGGCAGGCCGCCAGAGACCGGATCCAAGCCAAGGTCAACTGGCACTTCACCACCGACGACGCTCGCGTCAAACTCAAGCGCCTCTATCCGACTTTTGACGAGTGACACGACACTAGTTAGTGTCCGCCAGAAAACCTAGCAAGCCATTGAGTTTGCAGGTCTTTCCGGGGGTTTTGTAGCGGGAAGATGGTCGCCATCGGATAGCCTTTTGGTCGAAATCGGCCAGTTATGGGTCCGTTTCGGGTGATCTTCGGGGAGGTGAGGCGATGCGGGAGGTGCAAAGTCGGCAGTTCAAGGTCGGCCAAGTGCCGATCGGGGAGATTTGGATCGACCCAAAGTCTCGGGACGACATCCCGGCGGTGTTGAAGGGTCTTCAGCACCTCTGGTGCGACGAGGAGTTGCGTGGTCGTCTGTTCGATCTCCTGGACGAGCATGTGTTGCCGGGGACCGACCGGAAGGTTGGTCGTCCAGGCATGGAGTTGTGGCGGATTCTGGTGTTGGGCGTGCTGCAGCAGGGTCTGGGCTGCGACTTCGACCGGCTTCAGGAGTTGGCCAACCAGCACGCGACCGTGCGCGCGTTCCTGGGTCACGGTGAGTTCGGCGACAAGAGCTACTACGAGTACCAGACGGTGGCGGACAACGTGTGTCTGTTGACGCCGGCGCTATTGTCCGAGGTGGGCAGATTGGTGGTGGAAAGCGGCCATGCGGTCGCGCGAAAAAGGCCTGGCGAGCCATTGCGCGGGCGGTGTGACTCGTTCGTGGTCGAGACGGACGTGCATTACCCGACGGACGTGAATCTGCTGTGGGATGCGATGCGGCGCCTTGTGCGGGAGACCGGTCGATCGGCAGGGAGGCACGGCATCGGTGGCTGGCGTCAGTGGCGGCATCAGTCGAGGTTGGTGCGCAGGCTGTTCCACAAGGTACGTGGGACGCGCCGGGCGAAGCGGTTTCCGGCCCGTGTGAGGGCGTACTTGGCGCAGTGCGGCGAGCTGGTGGCGCGGGCGACAACCACTGTCGAGGCGCTGCGGGCTGCGGGGTGTGAAGCGGCCTGTGAATCGATCGAGGGCTTCATCGGCCATGCTCGGCGTCAGATCGACCAGGTCGAGCGCCGGCTGCTTCTGGGCGAGACGATTCCTCATCGGGAGAAGGTCTTTTCGATCTTCGAGCCGCACACGCGATGGGTCTCGAAGGGCAAGGCGGGCACGCCGGTGGAGCTCGGAGTCCCGGTGGCGCTGATCGAGGACCAGTATCGGTTCATCCTTCACCACGAGGTGCTGTGGCACGGCGAGGACGTCGATGCGGCAGTGCCGCTGGTGAGGGCGGCCCAGGAGCGGTTCCCGGACCTGCGGGCGTGCAGCTTCGACCGAGGTTTCCACAGTTCGGAGAACCGCATCCGGCTTGACCAGATTCTTGATCTCAACGTCCTGCCGAAGAAGGGGTATCTGTCTCGCGCCGATCGGGAGCGGGAGAACGGTGAAGCCTTCGCCGCCGCACGGCGTGCGCATCCGGCAGTCGAGTCGGCCATCAACGCTCTGGAGCATCGCGGCCTCGACCGTGTCCGAAGCTGCGGCGCCGATGGCTTCGAGCGCACCGTCGCCCTCTCCGTGCTCGCGGCCAACCTGCATCGCCTCGGCCGCTTGCTGCAGCAGCTCGAACGAAGACGCCAGCGGCGACGACGCGCCGCCTAACGGCGACGCCTTTCCGAAAACCGAATCAGCGCCGAGCACCGGAGGCGCTGCCCTGCCCGACAAACCCTGATTGCGCCTCGTAAACACCAGAACCGCCCTCGCTCCCCACCGCGCGGCTCCGGTCCCGCCAATCATGCGCCAATGAAACGACCCAGAACCCGAGAAAGACGGCGTTTTCTGGCGGACACTAGTTAGCCGAGCGCTTCGACGAGCCGCCTCAGCCCGTCCTCCACCCCGCCGTCGAGGTGGAGGGCAAGCACGCGACGATCGCGCTCGACGAGCACTTCGTAGTCGCCCCAGGCCTGGGCGACCTGGACCTGGCCGAAGGTCAGGCCAACGCCTGGTACAGGGATGTCGGCGGCCGGCGGGTCGGCGGTGATCTGCAGGAACAGGCCGCGGTTGGGTCCGCCCTTGTGGGCCTGCCCGGTCGAGTGCAGGAAACTCGGCCCGAAGCCGAGTACCGAGGCGCCGCCCGTGACGTCCGCGACGCGCCGGCGCAGGGTCTGGAGCAGCTCGCGGTTGCGGCGGTTGCGGTCAAGGTAAGCCGAGACGACGGCGTAGCCGCCCTCCGGGAACGTCGCGACGTGAGTGCCCAGGAGTTGGGCCAGGCCGAGTGCGCTGACCTCGCTCAGGCGGACGAGGCCGCCGGGCGCCGGCGCATCGCCGGCCTTCATCCGTTCGACGTAACGCCGCGTGACGACCTTCGACGACTCGACGTCCGGCTGGTCGAAGGGGTTGATGCCGAGCAGTGCGCCGGCGACTGCGACGCCGAACTGCCAGCGGAAGAACTCGCCGCCGAGGTCGGCCGGAAGCTCGGTTTCGATGTGCGCTACCGGACCCGAACCGAGCGCATCCGCCGAGGCCGGCTCCCCGTTGCCGCTCTCGCTTCCGAGCACGATGTCGAGCCGGTCGGGGCGCGGCGCCACCGGCATGCCGGCGGCGTCGACCGGCACCAGCAACACGTCTCCCTTGCCGAGCGACTCGGCAATCAGTTGCTCGACCCAGGCGGCCATCGCCACTGCCGTCCCAGGCGCATGGAGATGGAGCTTGTCGCGGCCGCAGTCGTGCGCCGCGGCGAGCAACAGGCCCAACTCGACGCCGGGGTTCGAGCCCGACTCGGTTCCGCCTTGCCGGCAAGCCGCGGCCATCGCCCGCGCACTCGCGAGCAGCGGCTCTGGATCGATCCCGGCTACGGCGGCGGGAACCATCCCGAACGCGGAGAGCACGGAAAAGCGGCCGCCGATGTCCGGATGCCCGAAGACGACCCGGGCGCCGGCAGCCCTGGCGCGTGCTTCGAGCGCGGAGCCCGGATCCGTGATCGCCAGCGCCGCCGAGGGCGCTGCATCGCCCAGCCGGTCGAGCAGCAGTTCGAAGGCCAGCCGGGTCTCGATCGTGCCGCCCGACTTGGAGGCGGCGATGACCCGCAGCGCCGCGGGTTCGACTCCATCGAGCGCCGAAGCGATCTCGCGCGGGTCCGTCGTGTCGAGGACGATGAACGGAGCACAGGCGTGCCGCGGCAACGCCCGCCACAGCAGATCGGCGCCAAGCGCCGAGCCGCCCATGCCGAGCAGCAGGCAGCGTTGGAACGGAGGGCCGGCGAGTTGATCTGCCAGGTCCGCTGTCGCCGCTTCGACACGGTCGCCGTCAGCCGTTAGCAGCGCGGTCCGGGTCAGCCGCTCGACGTCGAGCCACCCGAGCCAGTCCTCCTCGCCGGCGCCCGTCCACAGCGAGCCGTCGCGGGACCAGAGGCGGTCCGTGCCGTTGATGTCGCACCACTGACGGCGGCGGCGGTCGAGCGCCGTTGTGAGTTGGAGGTCTGCGTCGATCAATTCGATGGAGGTCACGGGCGCGAATGGTAGCGGCGCCGAGGGAAGAAACTCGATTCCATGTCCTGTTAGCTTTAGTCCATGCCCCAAGGACCTTCACCCGGACCAAACGGACGGTCGCGGCCGCGCTTTGCCGCCGCGTCCGGACTCGTCGTCCTCGCGGCTCTCGCCTTCGTCTTCGGCGCCAGGTGGCAGGGCGCCGTCCTGCAGGCGGACAGCCGCGGCGAGCCACGGCAGGTGGCGCAGAGTACCGGGCTACTGCCGGAGGAACGTTCGACGGTCGAGCTGTTCCGGCAGGCCTCGCCTTCGGTGGTGAACATCACCACCGTGACGAACCGCCGCAACGTCTTCGCCCGTCGCATCGACCGCGTCCCGGAAGGCACGGGCACCGGCTTCATCTGGGACGCACAGGGTCACGTGGTGACGAACTTCCACGTCGTGTTCCGCGCCCACGAAACGCTCGTCACCCTGAGCGATCAGAGCACCTGGCCGGCCCGGGTGGTCGGCGGCGACCCGCATGTGGATCTCGCCGTGCTGAAGATCGAGGCGCCGGCCGACAAGCTGCGGCCCATCGCGGTCGGCACTTCGCGCGACCTTCAGGTGGGCCAATCCGTGCTCGCCATCGGCAACCCCTTCGGTCTCGACCACACCTTGACCAAGGGTGTGATCAGCGCCCTGGATCGCGAGGTGTCCTCGCTGACCAACCGCCTGATCCGCGGTGTGGTTCAAACCGACGCCGCGATCAACCCTGGCAACTCCGGCGGCCCTCTGCTCGACTCGAGCGGCCGGCTGATCGGTGTGAACACCCAGATCGTCTCTGCCAGCGGCGCCTGGGGCGGCATCGGATTCGCGATCCCGGTGGACACCGTGAACTGGGTCGTCCCGGAACTGATCGCGCACGGCGAGGTCGAGCGACCGCTGATCGGCGTCGAGCTGGACGACTCCCTCCTACGGGCCCGCGGCGTCAAGGGAGCGCTGGTCACCACCGTAGTGCCGGGCTCCGGCGCCGAACGAGCCGGCATGCGCGAAAGCCGGCGGACGCGCCGCGGCATCGTCCTGGGCGACCTGATCACCGCGATCGAAGGTCGTGCGGTCACCTCAGTCAACGACGTCCACACGATCCTCGAGGACTTCCGAGTAGGGGACGTCGTCACGGTGACCGTCGTGAGACGTGACGGCGAAGAGAACCTGGAAGTACGGCTCTCCTCGTCGCGCTGAGACCTGGCGCGGCGGAACTGGGTGCGCCGGCCTGCCATCTGTGCGCCCGATGACGGGCGCACAGAGTGGTTCGCGGGTGGCGCGGGATCGCGCCACCCGGGTTCTGGCCGGCATCCGGTGCGAAGCGCCGGCTTCCGGTAGTTCTGCCGCGCTAGCTCCAACTCAGCTAAAGTCGCCCCTTCCTGTGAGCCAGCGCGGTTTCTTCCTCCAGGCGACACTTCTCGTCGCCCTCCTGTTGGTGGTCCTCTGGACCCCGGTCGCCGAGGCACAGACGGCAGGCACGCCAGGGCGCGGCGACTTCGTGCCGGTCACGGACGCCATGCTCCAGGACCCGAGCGACGACGACTGGTTGATGTGGCGCCGGACGCTCGACGGCTGGGGCTACAGCCCGCTCGACCAGGTCACCCCCGAGAACGTCAACGACCTGCGGCTGGTCTGGTCCCGCGGCATGAGCGACGGACGCCAGCAGGGGACGCCGCTCGTCTACGACGGCGTGCTGTACATGCCGAACCCCATGGACGTCATCCAGGCCATCGACGCCACAACAGGAGTCCTCATCTGGGAGTACCGGCGCGACCTACCGGACAACATCCTGCGGCAGGTCGGATCCCTCGCGGCCAACAACCGCAACATCGCGATCTACGACGGTCTGATCATCGACACGAGCGTCGACGAGTTCGCCTTCGCCCTCGATGCGGCAACGGGCGAGCTGGTCTGGGAGACGATGATCCTCGACTACAAGACGCAGCCGGCGATGCAGAGCTCGGGCCCGATCATCGCCGACGGCAAGGTGATCTCGGGCCGTAGCTGCCTGCCCCGCGGCGGTCCGGACGCCTGCGTCATCGTGGCCCACGACGCCAAGACCGGGGCCGAACTCTGGCGGCGCCGGACGATTCCGGCGCCCGGAGAGCCGGGCAACGAAACCTGGGGCGACATCCCGTTCGAGGATCGCACGCACGTCGGCGCCTGGATGGTGCCCAGCTACGACCCGGGGCTGGAGCTCATCTACATCGGCACCTCGGTGACGTCGCCGGCGCCCAAGTTCCTGCTCGGGGGCAGGGATCTCAGGCACCTGTACCACAACTCCACTCTCGCGCTGAACGGGCAAACGGGCGAGATCGCGTGGCACTACCAGCACCTCAACGACCACTGGGACCTCGACCACCCGTTCGAGCGCCTCCTGGTCGATACCGCCGTGGCGCCCGACGCCGACGCGGTCGACTGGATCAATCCCCGCCTGCAGCCGGGAGAGGTCCGCAAGGTGATTACCGGGGTTCCCGGCAAGACGGGCATCGTGTACACCCTCGACCGCGAGACCGGCGAATTCCTGTGGGCGAGGCCGACGATCAGACAGAACGTCATCAGCACGATCGACGGCGACGGCAAGGTCACCGAGAACTCGGAAGTGGTCTTCCGGGAGCTGGGCCAGGAGGCGTACGTCTGCCCCACGTACATCGGCGGCAAGGACTGGCAGGCGGGCGCCTACAGCCCGCTGACGAACGCGATGTACGTGCCCATGCGCAACTCGTGCGCCCTGATGACGGCAACACGCGCGGGCCGGCTTGCGATCTACGCCCTGGATGCCGAGCACCAGATCGCGCCGGGCACCGACCTGAGCGGAAGCATCCACGCCGTGTCCGCCGAGACGGGCAGATCGCTGTGGACGTACGAGCAGCGGGCGGGGCTGATGTCGCTGTTTGTGACCGGCGGCGGCCTGGTCTTCGTCGGCGACGGGAACGGTCGGTTCCGTGCCCTGGACCAGGAGACCGGCGACAGCCTCTGGGAGATCAACCTCGGCTCACCGGTCACCGGCTTCCCCATTACCTTCGGCGTCGACGGACGTCAGTACGTCGTCGCCAGCACGGGGAGCACGTCGGCAGCCCTCTCGGCCGGGCTCACGCCGGAGTTGCGCCCCAGCTCGGGCAACAACCTGTTCGTGTTCGCGCTGCCCTAGGTTGGCTGGGAGGCAGGGATTCGAACCCCGATTCTACGGTCCAGAGCCGTATGTCCTACCGTTGGACGACCTCCCAGCGGAAGCGGCAAGCCGGGCAGTTTAGCGCGAACGACCGCGATTGTCCGCCGGAGTGCCGGCGCTTTGCCTTGTGCCGCGAGCTCAGCGGCGGGGCGCCCTGTCCTTCAGGTTTTCCTCGATCAGTTCTGGTCGGGTCTGGTCCAGTCCTCGCAGGTCAGACCCGCGACACGGTCGAACTCGCGCCGGTTTGCGGTCACGAGTACAAGTCCGCGCGCCAGCGCCTGGCCCGCTATCAACAGGTCGTACGGGCCAATGGTCTGCCCGCCTGCCTCCAGGTCGCTTCGCACCTTCCCTGCAACTCGGGCATCCTCCACATCGAAGGGCAGAACCTCGAAGCCGGCGCTGTCGAGCAAAGCCAGGTTCTGCCGGGCTCGGCGACTCTTGAAGGCCCCGTAGTACAACTCGTACACAGCCGGCGCGGGTACACCGACCTCCCCAGGACCGTAGCGACCCAGCCGTTCGCGGGCCGCTGGCGACGTGCCGTTGAGCAAGGCGATGCAGATGTTCGTGTCCAGCAGGAAACGCATCAGTCGAAGATGTCGTCCAACGCCGGCCGGGACGGCATCTCAGGCTGGCATCTCCCTTCGGCGAAGAAGTCGTCCGAGAACTTCCCCGCGATCTCGTCGAGCCACGCCCAGTCCGACGCGATGGGCTCCAGGATGACGGTTGTTCCGCGCTTGCGGATGAAGACCTCGCCGCCCTCCATCCGGAACTCCTTCGGCAGCCGTACCGCCTGTGAGCGGCCGGACCAGAACAGCTTGGCAGTCTTGGACATGCGCACCTCCCGGGAAGGTATACAGCGTTGGAATATACCATTGGCGCGCGTAGCACGCCCGCGAGAGCGCAGTAGCTGCAAGCCGCGGTGTTTCTTCCGTTCCGGATCACGTCCGCCTTCTCTCGCTATCTGGAAGCCAAGTCTAGAATGCCGGCACGCCCAAAACCCTGGAGGCTCACCTGTGCGAAAAATCATCATCGGAACAGCCATCATCGCGCTGATCGCCGCACTCGCCGCGGCCGTGCAGCTAACGGCGGCGGACCCCGCACCGTCGCTCGACGGCATGGTCGAGCCCGCCTACACCGCGGACGGCGACCTGATCCGCCCGGAGGGCTACCGCACCTGGGTGTTCGTCGGAGCGTCGCTGGGTCTGAGCTACAACGAGAGCGCCGGCGAGCGCGAAGGCCCGGGCGCGTTCACCAACGTCTACATCCAGCCGCAGGCGTACCGCTACTTCATGGAGACGGGCGAGTTCCCCGAGAAGACCATGCTCCCCATGGACGTGTTCCGGCCAGGCTCCCGCGAATCGATCAACCAGGCCGGGTACTTCGAGAAGGACTTCCTCGGAATGGAAGTGGCGGTCAAGGACGGCGAGCGGTACCCCGAGGGCTGGGCCTACCTCAGCTTCCGCGACCGGTCAGGGGGGCTGAAGGCGGCGGCGGCGGCGTTCCCGAAGGACAGGTGCTACGACTGCCACGCCGAGCATGCGGCGACGGACAACGTCTTCACGCAGTTCTATCCGGTGTTGCAGCGGGGGGAGTAGGCGACTTCCTCCATCCGCTGGATGGCAGCGGACAGCACTGGCAGATCCACCTCAACGGCCAGGTTCGATTCGTAGAACCTGGCCTGTTGCCGCCCGTGTACTCCTGAATGCGAGCGATGCGGCTGCGGATCTGCTCCAGCAGCACCCGATCTGCCTGTATGCGCATCCTCAGAGGATCTGCGCTTCTTCAAGCACTTGCTCCCGGAGTGCCGGGTGCAGGCTTCGCTCCGTTACCACCTCAACCCGCCGGCCCAGAAGATCCTGTGCGTCCATGAGGAGCGCCCCGAGCGCCAGACCGGTGCGCCCCGGCGGCAAAGTGACCAGCAGGTCGATGTCACTCGCCTCATCCGCGTCTCCCCGGGCCATCGAGCCGAAGACGCGGACATCGCGGAGGCCGTGTCGCTCTGCGAGGGCGCGGATCTCGGCTCGGTGGGACTCGATCAGGGCGTGCATTTCGAGAATGCTAGCTGGCGGAGAGGGAGGGATTCGAACCCTCGGTCCGAGTTACCCCGGACAACTGCTTAGCAGGCAGCCCTGTTCGACCACTCCAGCACCTCTCCCGAGCCGGGGAGTGTAGCAAGGGAGCGGTCCGCCGTGGGGGGCTTGGGGTCCGGTCTTGGGCGAGTGCCGACCCTGGCGCCGCAGTATCGTCGCCGCTTCGCGGCGCGTTCCTTTCCGAATGCCGGCCAGAACCCGGGTGGCGCGGTCCGCGCCACCCGCGAACCATCTGTGCGCCCGTCATCGGGCGCACAGATGGCAGGCCGGCGCACCTGTACCTTTCACGGGTGGATTCTGGTGGGTCGTTGAGAGAGTTGGAATGGACCAGTAGCCGCCGTGGCTGCGGTAGCTGTGGGAAACCGGCTTGCCGGTTTTCCAAGGTCCGGCGGAAAACGGTCTGCCGTTTTCCGCGGGGCCGGCAGCTTCCGCAGCCGAGACCGCCGGTCGGTTTCGTCTCTGGTCTGCCGGAGTCACTGAAGGAAAGTCGGCAAGCAGCCAGGAGCGACCACCGGCGCACTGTGCTTCGAGCACCTAGCTGGGACCTGTGCCCTGGCTGCTTCGCCGCGTTGGACGCCCAGTGGAGAGTCAGTGCCTTAGAGCACCAGTACAGGTACGGGCAGGCAACGCGGCATGCCGACCAGACAACACTACCGCAAGGGAGAAGGAGGACGAGATGATCAGGACGTGGTTCGCCGGCGTGGACTGGGGGTCCGAGACCCACCATGTGTGTTTGCTGGGTCGGGACGGCAAAGTGAGGGGGGAGCGGGCGTTCGACCACAGCGGCAAGGGACTTGCCGCTATGGCGGACTGGCTCCTTGGACATACACGACCGACGCCTCCGGGCGAGATCGGCATCGCCAGCGAGGTGCCGCACGGACCGGTCGTCGAGTGCCTCCTGGAGCGAGGCTTCGCCGTGTATTCCATCAACCCCAAGCAGCTCGACCGCTTCAGGGACCGCTTCTCCGTCGCCGGCGCCAAGGATGACCGCCGCGATGCACGGGTGCTCGCCGCCGCGCTTCGCACCGACCCTGAGTGCCTGAACCGCGTGCAACCATCCGATGCCGCCACCGTCATGCTGCGCGAGGTGTCCCGCGCCCGCAAGCAGTTGGTCGACCAGAAAAACCGCCTGGGGAACCAGGTCCGCGACCAGATCTGGCGCTACTACCCGCAGTTTCTCGCCGTGGTCAAGAACGAGGTGTCGGCGCCCTTCGCGCTGGCCTTGTGGCGACTGGCGCCGACCCCCGACAAGGCTCGACGGGTGCGCGAAGCCACGCTCGCCAAGCTGCTCAAGGAACACCGCATCCGGCGCCTGACTGCCGCCCAACTGCGCGATCAACTGCGGGCCGAGCCGATCGCCGTTTCCCCGGACGCCGTAAAGGCCGCCGTCGAACACATAGGAATCCTCCGGCCGGTGCTCGACACCGTCTGCCGCCAACTCGCCGACGCCGAAAGGCGGCTGGAGCGGATGACCCGCAAACTCGAAACCGCGATCTCTCCGGAAGACGACGAAGACACGCCCAAGCCAAGCGACGCCGCCATCCTCAGGTCGCTGCCCGGACTCGGCATGGTCGGCCTCGCCACCCTGCTCTCCGAGGCCGATCAAAGCCTGGCCCGCAGAGACTACGGGGCACTGCGTTGCCTCTGCGGAGTGGCGCCGGTGACCGTCAAGTCCGGCAAGAAGCTCATCGTCATGCGACGACTCGCCGCCAACGAACACCTCAGCGATGCCGCCTATCACTGGGGACGAGTCGCCATCCAGCATGACCCGATCAGCCGCGCCAAGTACGACGCCATGAAAGCCCAGGGGAAAACGCACGGACGCGCCATCAGACAGCTCGTCGACCGACTCCTCGGCGTCGCGTGCGCCATGCTACGAGACCGCACTCTCTTCGACCCCAACAAGCGATGCCATGCCCAGGTCGCATGACCTACCTGACCCACAGCAGCCTCCCCAAGACCACTTGCTAAAGGGTGGAGAGTCCCAGCTAGCGGCCGGAAACCCGTGCTGCCACATCGACCCGGGCCTGCGCTGCGTCGAGACGATCCTTGAGACCGCCCTGGTCCTCGAAGGCGGCCCGGTCGTACTCGGCGGCCAGCCGGTCGCGGTCGCTGGAGGCGGCGCCGCGGTCGATGTCCTCGGCGGCCTCGGCGGTCTCGGCCAGCACGGTCACGGTGTCGTCGCTGACCTCGCAGAAGCCCGGCGCGGTAGCGACGAAGCGGCGTGGACCGCCGGCCGCCGGCTGGTAGCTGAGTTCGCCAGGGCGCAGGGTGCTGATCAGCGCCGTGTGCCCGGGCAGGATGCCGAGGTCGCCAAGGCGACCCGGCAGGCCGATGTCGCTGCACTCGACTTCGAGCAGCTTCTCGGCATGGGTCACCAGGATGAGGTTCAAGCCCGCCACGTTCGTTCGCTCCCGCTACGCCGCCAGCAGCTTCTGGCCCTTGTCGACCGCCTCGTCGATCGTGCCGACCATCATGAACGCCTGCTCGGGAAGCTCGTCGAGCTCGCCGGAGAGGATCGTCTTGAAGCCCTCGACGGTGTCTTCGATCTTCACGTAGCGGCCTTCGAGGCCGGTGAACTGGGTGGCGACGAAGAACGGCTGCGACAGGTAGCGCTCGATCCTGCGCGCCCGTCCGACGACCAGCTTGTCCTCCTCGGACAGCTCATCGACGCCGAGGATGGCGATGATGTCCTGGAGGTCCTTGTAGCGCTGTAGCACCATCTGCACCTGCCGGGCAACGGCGTAGTGCTCCTCACCGACGACGCCGGGCTCGAGGATCTTCGAGCTCGAGTCGAGCGGATCGATCGCCGGGTAGATGCCCTTCTCGACGATTGCACGCGACAGAGTCGTCGTGGCGTCGAGGTGGGCGAAGGCGGTGGCCGGCGCCGGGTCGGTCAGGTCGTCGGCGGGTACGTAGATCGCCTGCACCGAGGTGATCGAGCCCTTCTTGGTCGACGTGATCCGTTCCTGCAGGGCGCCCATCTCGGTGGCCAGGTTCGGCTGGTAGCCGACCGCGCTGGGCATCCGGCCGAGCAGGGCCGACACCTCGCTGCCGGCCTGGGTGAAGCGGAAGATGTTGTCGACGAACAGCAGCACATCGCGACCTTCGATATCGCGGAAGTACTCGGCGACGGTCAGCGCCGCCAGACCGACCCGCAGCCGGGCGCCGGGAGGCTCGGTCATCTGACCGTAGATCAGCGCCGCCTTGCTCTCCTTGAGCGCGTTCCGGTCGACCTTGGTCAGGTCGAAGTTGCCGGTCTTCTCGAAGTGCTCGAGGAAGCCCTCGCCGTAGTTCACGACGCCGGCCTCGACCATCTCGCGGAGGAGGTCGTTGCCCTCGCGGGTGCGCTCGCCGACGCCGGCGAACACCGAGAAGCCGCCGCCCTGGACCGCGACGTTGTTGATCAGCTCCTGGATCAACACCGTCTTGCCGACCCCGGCGCCGCCGAACAGGCCCGTCTTGCCGCCGCGGGTGTAGGGCTGCAGCAGGTCGACGACCTTGATCCCGGTCTCGAACATCTCGGTCGAGGTCGCCTGGTCCTCGAAGGACGGCGCCTCGCGATGGATCGCCCAACGCTCTTCGGAGTTCACCTCACCAAGGGTGTCGACCGGATCGCCGAGGACGTTCAGCACCCGCCCGAGGGTCGCCTCGCCCACCGGCACCGTGATCGGCTCGCCCAGATCCAACGCGGCCATGCCGCGCACGACACCGTCGGTGGGCACCATGGAGATCGCGCGCACCAGGTTCGAGCCCAGGTGCTGGGCCACTTCGGCGACCAGTTCGATCTTGCCGTCGTCGCTCTTGACGTTGACCGCGTTCAGGATCTCGGGCAACTGCTCGGCCGGGTACTCGATGTCGAGGACCGGGCCGATCACCTGGACCACCTTGCCGGTCGCGCCGGACTTGCTTGCTTCGTTCACGGTGTGCCTCTCCGTTGTCTCTATCCTTCGAGCGCGTTCGCGCCGGAGACCACCTCGATCAACTCGGTGGTGATCTCCGCCTGACGCGATCGGTTGTATTTCAGGGTCAGCTTGTCGATCAGTTCGCCGGCGTTCTTCGTCGCGCTGTCCATCGCCGTCATCCGGGCCGCGTGCTCGGCGGCCTGGGACTCAAGGAGCACGCGGTAGATCTGGAAGGTGACGAAGCGCGGCAGCAGGTCGTTCAGGATCTCGGCCTCGGACGGCTCGTACAGGTAGTCCCGGTGGTCGCCGTCCGCACTGCCGCCCTCTTCGCCCACCACGTCCTCGCGTGCGATTGGCAGCAGGCGCTCCCAGCTCACCCTCTGCCTCAACACGGAGATGAACTCGTTGTAGACCGCGTAGACCGCATCGTACTCGCCGTCGGAGAAGGCCTTGGAAACCTCCGCCGCCAACTCCTGGGCGGTGCCGTAGTTCAGGTCGCGGAAGAGACCGCGTCGGGAACCGCGCATCGACGTGCCCCGATGCTTGAAGAAGTCGGCGCCCCGGTTGCCGAGGGCCAGCACTTCGCCGCCGCCGTTCAGCTCTGCTAGCTCCCGCTCGGCCCGGCGGGTCACGTGGGCGTTGAAGGCGCCGCACAGGCCCTTGTCGCCGGTGACCACCAGGACCAGGGTCTTACCGGCGCCGGCCTGGCTGCCCTCCCCGCCGCCCGCCGGCGTCAGCAACGGGTGCTCGACCTCGCCGGCCGACACCGCAGCCAAATGTTCCGTCACCTTGCGCAGTTCCAGGGCATAGGGGCGCGTGGCGAGGATCTGGTCCTGCGCGCGGCGCAGCTTGGCCGCGGCGACCATCTTCATCGCCTTGGTGATCTGTTGCGTGTTCTTCACCGACCGGATGCGGCGGCGAAGATCGATCAGGCTAGCCATGACTCGGACCTACCTCGGAAACGTCCCGCGAGTCCCTAGTTCTCTGCGACCGCGGCGTCGGGGTTCTCGGCCACGTAGAGCTGGAAGGCTCGTCCCATCGCCTCCATGACCTGGGCGTCCAACTCGTCGCTGAGCTTGCCTTCCTGCCGGATCCGATCCCGGAGTTCGGGCTCTTCGTCGCGGAAGTAACTGTGCAGGAACGCCTCGAACGGCCGCACGGCCTCGACCTTCAGGTCGTCGAGGGCGCCCCTGGTGCCGGCCAGGATCGACAGCACCTGGTCCTCGATCGACAGCGGCGAGTACTGCCCCTGCTTCAGCAACTCGACCAGCCGTTCGCCGCGCGCCAACTGCTGCAGCGTGACCCGGTCGAGATCGGATCCGAACTGCGCGAAGGCTGCGAGCGACCGGTACTGGGCCAGGTCGAGTCGCAGGGTGCCGGAGTTCTTGCGCATCGCGTTGACCTGGGCGTTGCCGCCGACCCGGCTGACCGAGATGCCGACGTTCACCGCCGGCCGCACGCCGGAGAAGAAGAGGTCGCCCTCGAGGAAGATCTGCCCGTCCGTGATCGAGATGACGTTGGTCGGAATGTAGGCCGAGACGTCGCCGGCCTGGGTCTCGATGATCGGCAACGCGGTGAGCGAGCCCCCGCCGTTGGCCTGCGAGAGCTTCGCCGCCCGCTCCAGCAACCGCGAGTGCAGGTAGAAGACGTCGCCGGGGTACGCCTCACGCCCTGGCGGCCGCCGCAGCAGCAGCGAGACCTCGCGGTACGACGCCGCCTGCTTCGACAGGTCGTCGTAGATGACCAGGGCGTGCTGGCCGTTGTACAGGAAGTACTCGCCCATCGCGCAACCGGCGTAGGGGGCGATGAACTGCAGCGGCGCCGGCTCGGAGGCCGAAGCGGAAACGACGATCGTGTGCTCCATCGCGCCGTGGTCCTCGAGCGTCTTGACCACCTGCGCGACGGTCGAACGCTTCTGGCCGATCGCGACGTAGACGCAGATCACGTCGCCGCCCTTCTGGTTGATGATCGCGTCGACCGCGACCGCGGTCTTGCCGATCTGCCGGTCGCCGATGATCAGCTCACGCTGACCGCGGCCGACCGGGATCATCGAGTCGATCGCCTTGATTCCGGTCTGCATCGGCTCCGACACCGGCTGACGGTCGACCACGCCGGGAGCGATGCGCTCGATGGGGTATCTCTCGGAGGTCTCGATCGGTCCCTTGCCATCGATGGGATTGCCAAGCGGACCGACCACCCGGCCGACCAGGGCCGGCCCCACCGGCACCTCCATGACACGGCCGGTGCGGCGAACCTCGTCGCCTTCTTCCACCAGCCGCGACTCGCCCATCAACACGGCGCCGACCTGGTCTTCCTCCAGGTTCAGCGCCAGGCCGTAGACATCGTTCGGGAACGCCAGCAACTCGCCGGCCATGGCCTGTTCGAGGCCGTAGACCCGCGCGATGCCGTCACCGACACTCAGGACGGTGCCGACTTCGGCGACATCGACCTCGGCCTCGTAGCCGGCCAACTGGCGCTCGAGGACCGCTGCGATCTCATCGGCTCTTACCTGCATATCTGCTCTACTCCCTTTGGCGTCCGCTCCGGGTTGCGGAGCGCTCGAAGTCCTGACGTCCTACTGCGCGGCGTCCGCCGCCATGGTCGGCGATTCCGCCGTCAACCTTGATTCCAGAACGGCCAACTGGCCGCGCACGCTCGCGTCGTAGCGATGACTGCCGAACTGGGCCACGAAGCCTCCGATCAAACTCGGGTCGACTTGGGCTTCCAACCGCACCTGGGCGCCGGAGAGCCGCTCGAGGGCGCCCTGGAGCCGCGCCTGCTGATCGGCATCGAGCTCCTCGGCCGCGGTCACCGTGGCGCTGACCACGCCGCGGGCCCGGTCGATCAACTCGTCGATCGCTTCGAGGATCGCCGGCAGATGAACCAGCCGGTAGTTGTCGAGCAACAGCCGCAGCAGCCGGCGCGTCAAGTCGCCCGCTTCGAGCATGCCGGCGATCTCGTCGACCACCGCCCGCTTCGTCGCCGGCGGCACTGCCGGATTCGAGGCCATGCGGCCCAGGCGCGGCACGGTGCGCATCGCCTCCGCGAAGGAGACCAGATCGTCCCGGGTTGCCTCCGCCCGCTCGACCGAACCGGCGGCGCCCATCAGGGCCTGGGCGTAGGGCCTCGCGTAGCGGTAGATCATCGTGCGTCCGCCCCGGATGAGGTTCCGTCGGCGCGGCTCTCCAGGCTGAGCAGTCCACGATCGAGGATTCGGCGGCGCGCGGCCGAATCGACTTCCCGCTCCAGGCGCGCGGTAGCAAGCGACGTCGCGAGTCGCGCCGCGTGCTCCGCGAGCTCGACCCGGGCGCGTGCCGCGCGGCTCCGGATCTCGGCGCGGGTCTGTTCCGTCATCCGTTCGCGCTCCCGCTCGGCCAGGGCGACGATCTCCCGCGCCTCGCGCTCGCCCTGCCGCTCCGAGCGCTCGACGGCCTGCGCGACCTCCGCCTCCAAGCCGGCCAGTTGACCGGCGAGGCCGTCGCGCAACTCCTCGGCGTCGGCGCGCTGCCGGCGAGCCGTCATCAGGCTGTCGCGGATCTGGACCCGGCGCGCCTCGAGCGCCGCCGCGGCCTTCGGCCAGATCAGGTAGCCGAGACCGCCGAAGAGCACGATCATGTTGAACCAGGAGAAGACCCAGCGCGGCAGACCGAGGAAGGTCGTCGGTTCCCCGTGGCCGCCGACTTCGGCGCCGAACGCTGCCGCCGCGCCGGCGAAGAGCGTCCACAGCAGCGCCGCGGACAGTGATTTCGCAGTCATCGGCTTCACGACGGCGCCCCCATCAACTTCGCGGTCATCTCCGCGGCGAGCCCCTCAGCCCGGACCTCGAGGGTCCGGCGCTGTTCGGCCGTCTCGGCTTCCAGCGAGGCGAGAGCCTGCTGAAGCTCCACATCCGCTTCCTGGCGCGCCTCGGCGACCATCCGTTCGCGCGCCTGCTGCGCCTCGCGCCGCATCTCGTCGCGGCGGGCAGCGGCCTCGACCCGGGCTTCCTGCAGCTTCTCGCGCTGCGCCTCGATCCTCGCCTCGACTTCGGCCTGGGCCCGGTCGAACGTCTCCTGAGCGGTCACGATCTCGCTGTCCCGCTCCCTGAGCATCTTCATGACCGGGCCAATCAGGAAGATCCGCACCACCACATAGGTGGCCCAGAAAATCGCCATGATGACCAGGAGGCTGGCGTCGAAATCCACAGCTACTCGTCCCGCGGTCGTCCGGGTCTGTCTCGATCGGGCTTAGTGTTCCGGCGTTGATCCGGCTCGTCGTTCCGGGTCTTCCAGGTTCCTGCGGAGCCGATTCTTTCGGGCGGCTCGACGCGACGAGCGCAGACCACTACCAAGGGCTGCCAACCTCTCTCGCCCAAAGCCCGAAAACGGCGGTAACGTAACACGGCAACCAGGGACGGTCAACGCCGGTCAGGGCACAGGTGAACCGAGGCCGTTCGGGGCCCGGGAGGCGGGGCAATCGGACGGGGCCCGGACAGCGGCGACTGGGCGCGTCGGCGTCCCCGCCGGCATCCGCCGCAGGCGGAATCCGAACGATACACAGGCGTCTTGCACCAGGGTCCAAATCGTCCGCGGACATTTTCGGCTATGGTGGAAAATCATGGTAGCCTGCCGAACATGGCAGCCACGCGCAGGTACCTGGCGGAGCAGGTCGAACGAGACCTTAACCAGAAGATGGTCTTCGTCGCCGGCCCGCGGCAGGTCGGCAAGACCACGCTTGCCCGGATGCTGCCGGGAGCTGCCGACGGTTACCTCAACTGGGATGTCGCGAAGGATCGCGAGCGCATCCTCCGGCGCGAGCTCCCGCCCGCCGATCTCTGGGTCTTTGACGAGATCCACAAGTACCGGGACTGGCGGAATTATCTGAAGGGGCTCTACGACGCACGGGCCGGTGCGGCGGTCTCGCTGTCCGACGACACCACACCGGGCGCCCGCATCCTCGTAGTTGGCAGCGCGAGACTCGACGCCTACCGGTTCGGCGGCGACTCGCTCCAGGGCCGCTTCAACCTCCTGCGTCTGCACCCGCTGTCCGCTGCTGAACTCGGCCTGCAGAGCCAAAGTGAACTGCGGGATCTGCTGCAGCTCGGCGGTTTCCCCGAGCCCTACCTCGGCGCCTCGGAGGTCGAGGCACGCCGGTGGTCGCGCCAGTACCGCACGCTGCTGATTCGCGAAGAGGTCGCGAGCCTGGAACGGATCCAGGATCTCGGCCGGCTCGAGCTCCTCATGCTCCGGCTTCCGGACCTGGTCGGATCGCCGCTCTCGATCAACGCAGTTCGAGAAGACCTGCAGGTGAGCCACAAGACGGTCGCCGCCTGGCTACAGACCTTCGAGCGCCTGTACGCGATCTCCCGTCTCTCACCGTTCGGCGCACCCACGATCCGTGCAATCAAGAAGCAGCAGAAGCACTACCACGTCGACTGGTCGATCGTGCCCTCGGAACCCGCGCGCTTCGAGAACCTGGTCGCCTGCCACCTGCTCAAGTGGGTTCACCACCAGCAGGACACCCAAGGGCGCGACCTCGAACTCCGCTACTTCCGCGACACCGACGGGCGGGAGGTGGACTTCGTGGTCACTGATCGGCGGCAACCAGTGCTCTGCGTCGAATGCAAGTGGGCCGATGCCCGGCTGGACAAGAACCTCCGCTACTTCAAGGTCCGCTTTTCGAACTGCGACGCGTGGCAGGTGTCAGCGACCGGAACGAAGGACTACGTGACACCCGAGGGCATCCGCGTGGCGCCGGCGCTGAAGTTGTTGGGGCGGCTGGTGTGACGCGGAGGCCGTTCCCGCCCGAGAGTCAGGGAGTCAGCACGCGGGCAACCCGGAAGTTCTCTCCCCTGAATCCCGAACGGTTGGCCAGTCCGAATCGGAAAGCCGAGCGCATTTCCGGCGGGCCGTCCCTCCAAGAACCGCCCCGGATGACATGCCGGGAACAGTCTCCCTCGAGCCACGCGCTGCCGTCGGAAGGAGCGCCCTCGTAGCTGTCGTTCCAGCAGTCCTGGACCCACTCCCAGCCGTTGCCCTGCATGTCGTGGAGGCCCCACGCGTTGGGCGGAAACTGGCCCACCGGCGCCGAGAATCGGAACTCGTCCCCGCAGGCCCAGCAGTTCGCGCGGCTCGTGCCAAACTCCTCGCCCCAGGGATAGGGAGTCGTCGAACCCGCCCGGGCAACGTACTCCCACTCGGCCTCGCTGAGCAGGCGGTACTCCTCGCCCGTCTCTTCGGACAGCCACGCCGCATACGCGCGGGCAACCGACCAAGAGACCGAGCCCGCCGGACTGCGGCCCGGCCGATGCTGCTTATAGCCCCCCTGTGCCCCCGAAGGCGAGAAGCGGACGAACTCGTCAAGCGTCACGACGTACTTCGATACCGCGAACGAGTGCGGGATCGTCACCTCGCGAACCGGCAACTCGTTGTCGCGGCACTCGACGCCCGAGACGCAGCCCATGTGGAACGTGCCCGCCGGAATCACGACCATCTCGGGGCCTGGACCGCCCGAACTCAACGTGTCCGAGAACGTGCCGCCGGGTTGCAGAGCTGCTGGCTCCTGGATGGCGGGCACCGCTTCCTTCCCGCTGCCGGATTGGACGAGCAGGAACAGCAAGAAGACACAAAGAGTCAACAGACGAGGAGTTCTCACCATTGGTTCGCCCTCGCTTCAGTGGCAGATCGACAGCGATCCTACAGGCAGAGCTGCCCGACCTGCTGGCTGGAGGCCGCACAACCACGACCGTCACGTTGTCCTGCCCGTAGGCCGCCAGGTCGCCGATCCGCTGGAGGATCGCCCCGGCGATCCGATCTGCCCGCTCGCCGGCGAGCTCGGCCAAGAGAGACGCAAGTTCGGCCTCCGGCAGGGTTTCGATGCCGTCGCTGGCGAGGACGACAATGTCCCCGACCACCAGGTCGAGTTCGCCATCGGCCACCTCGTCCAGAGCCAGGCCCATGACCACACTGGTTATCGCGGCTCTCTCGGGGTGAAGAGCAGCGTGCATCGCGCTGATCTCCCCGCGCGCGGCCCGGGCGTCGAGCTCGCGGCCGTAGGTGTGGAGCGGGTTGATCCGTTCCAGCTCGCCGCCGCGCCAGCGGAAGATGAGCGAATCGCCGATGCTGAGCCATCGGAACCGGTCCCGGAAGAACAGGGCCGCCACCAAGGTTGACCCCATGCCCCTCAGGGTGGGATCCGCCTCGACCGCAACTCGCACCTCGTTGTTCGCGTGAGCCAGTGCATCGCGCAGCCGCGCCGCGGGAGGCTTCGCGATCAGCGGATAGCTGTCGAAGAAGGCCCGGATCGTGATCCGGCTCGCCTGGTCGCCCGCGGGCATGCCGCCCATGCCGTCCGCGACCGCCGCGAGCAGCTGCGCCTCGTCACCCGGGTCCTCCGGCACGACGTAGACGCCGCAGTCGTCCTCCTGGCGCCTGCGGGCGCCGATCATGCTGGCCGCGGCGAAGTCGCGGTCCTCGATCATCCGTCTCCGGCCTCTCGGGGCTCGGCGGGTCTCATCCAGTCAAGGTACTTCCGGCCGCCACGTCGGTCAAGGCGAGTGGGACGAGCGCCCCAGCCAATTGCTAGCCTGACGCCATGGTCCGCCTGGAGTGCGTGCCCAACCTCAGCGAAGGCCGGCGCCAAGACGTCATCGACGCCTGCGCCGATGCCGCTTCGGCGCCCGGCGTGCTGCTGCTCGACGTGTCCTCCGACCCGGACCACAACCGGACCGTGCTGACTCTGTTGGGCGAAGCCGACGAGCTGGTGGGGGCGGTCGAGGCCCTTGCCGTAGCGGCGACCGAGCGCATCGACGTTGCCGCTCACCGAGGGGTTCATCCCTTCCTCGGGGCCCTGGACGTCGTGCCGTTCGTGCCGCTGGAAAAGGACGGGATGCCAGCGGCGATTGACGCCGCGCATCGCGCCGCCGACGCGCTCGCCGGCCTCGGGCTGCCGGTGCTCCTCTACGGCGAGGCCGCCTCGGACCCGTCGCGGGCGGCCCTGGCCGACCATCGCCGCGGGGGCCTCGCGCGCCTCGCCGAGCGGATGGCGAGCGGGGAATGGCTCCCCGACCGCGGGCCGCATCGGCTGCACCCAACCGGCGGCGCGGTCAACGTCGGCGCCCGGCCGCCACTGGTGGCCTTCAACCTGTTGCTCGACACGGACCAGCTCGCGGCGGCGAAGCGGATCGCGGCCTCGCTACGCGAATCGGGCGGCGGCCCGCCGGGCGTACGCGCCCTCGGCTTCGTTCTCGAGAGGCGCGGACAGGCCCAGGTCAGCGTCAACCTGACCGACTGCGAGCGGACCTCGCTCCTCGATGTCGTCCAGCGGGCCGACGAGCTCGCGCAAGCGGCCGGCCTCCAGGTCGTCGAGACGGAACTCGTCGGCCTCGCGCCGCGGAGAACCGTGCCGCCGGCCGGCGCCGACGCGCTGCGACTACCCGGCCTCTCCGCCCGGCAAATCCTCGAGACCCATCTCTAGTCGCCTCTCTAGTCGCTGCGGCATGCCGTCGAAGGACCCCGAGGACATGGTGACCAGGACGTCGCCGGGCCGGGCTTCCGCGAGCGCCTGCTCGGCCAGTACGTCGTTCGATTCGCAGGCCGTGGCCGTGGCGCCGAGTCGCTCGATGTCCGCCGTCATCCGCTCCGGGTCGAAGCCCTCCTCGCCCAGGCGCTCGCGGTGGAAGACGGGGGCCAGGAAGACGCGGTCCGCCGACGCCAGGGCTGCCGCGAGGTCGGCGGCGAACTGACGGCGACCGGCGGTCAGGCTGCGCGGCTCGAACAGGGCGACCAGGCGGCGGCCGGGGAACCGCTGCCGGAGCGCCGAGAGGGAGGCTGCTATCTCCGAGGCATGGTGGGCAAAGTCGTCGACAACGACCACGCCTGCGGCCTCTCCAACCACTTCGAGCCGACGCCGTACGCCCCGGAACGTGGCCAGCGCCTCCAGCACGACCTCGGGGTCGAGACCGTCGGCCCGCGCCGCGATCCAGACCGCCGTCGCGTTTGCCGCGTTGTGGTCGCCCCAGACGCCGAGTTCGATCCGCTGCCGGGCGCCGGCCTCCTCCAGCTCGAAGGAGATGCCGTTCTCGCCGCTCTCGACCGGACCGGCGAGCCGGACATCGCCCGCCCCAGCGCCGTAGGTCACGACGGGGCACGGGCTCGCCCGAGTCAGCCGCTCGACGGCCGGGTAGTCGACGCATGCGATCAGCAATCCCCTCGGCGGCAGCCGCTCGACCAGGCCGACGAAGGCCCGTTCCAGCCCCTCGAAGTCGGGATAGAGATCGACGTGGTCGTGCTCCAGGCTGGTCAGGATCACGGTCTCCGGCCGGTAGTGCCAGAACTTCGGTCCGCGGTCGAAGTAGGAGGCGTTGTACTCGTCCCCCTCGATCGCGAAGCGCGGGCCCCCGCCGAGTGCGAAGCCGGAAGACAGGCCGATGGGCGCGCCGCCGATCAGGAAACCGGGATCGGCGCCGGCGCGCGAGTAGACCCAGGCCGCCATCGCGGTCGTCGTCGTCTTGCCGTGGCTGCCGGCGATGACCAGCGGGTGCCGGTCCCGGAGCACGAAGCGGTCGAGCGCTTCGGGCATCGACAGCCGCGGCAGGCCGAGTTCCTCGGTCGCCACCGCCTCCGGGTTGGTGCGCGGGACCGCGTTGCCGACGATGACCAGGTCCGGCCGCGGCGCCAGGTGGGCCGGGTCGTAGCCGACCATGGGCTCGATGCCCGCGTCGGCCAGCAGCTCGCTGGTCGGCGGATAGAGGGGTCCGTCGGATCCCCGCACCTGGTGGCCCAGCTCCCGCAGCAGGCAGGCGAGAGGCGCCATGCCGGTGCCGCCGATCGCGATCAGGTGGATGTCCAAGGTGCCTGGGAGCTTGCGCCGCAAAGCGCAACGCAGTGAGCTCTGCGGCGCAAGGTGCTAGTGTAGTGTCTCCGACATGGGTTGACAGTCTCGGGCAAGTTCGTCAGTATTCCGTTCATGTGGGAACCAGCGGAACGACTTCACATCGAAGAGAGCGATCGAGCGCTTCTCAAGAAATGGGTAGAGGCGCCGACGACGACGCAACGCACCGTCCGGCGTAGCCGGATCGTGCTCGCTGCGGCGGAGGGCACGGCCAATCGGGCGATTGCGGCGAAACTCGGCGTTTCGCGGCCCACGGTGCTGCTGTGGCGTCGTCGGTTCGCGGAGGACGGACCTTCGGGGCTGACCAGGGATCGTCCCCGCGGTTGCGGAAAGCCGCCGCTCTCGGAGTCGGTCGTGCGTAAAATGATCGAAGCGACGCTGCACGAGAAGCCGCCCGGTCAGACCCACTGGAGCGTGCGTTCGATGGCTCGGGCCCAGGGCATCAGTCCGGCGGCGGTCCAGCGCATCTGGGTGGCGCACGGGCTGAAGCCCCATCTGGTCAAGACGTTCAAGCTGAGCAACGACCCCAGGTTCGTGGAAAAGCTGCGGGACGTTGTGGGCCTGTACCGGAATCCGCCCGAGAACGCGCTTGTGTTGTGCGTGGACGAGAAGAGCCAGATCCAGGCTCTGGACCGGACCCAGCCGGGCTTGCCGCTCAAGCGCGGCCGCGCGGGAACGATGACCCACGACTACAAGCGCAACGGGACGACGACGTTGTTCGCTGCGCTGAACGTGTTGGAGGGCACGGTGATCGCGGAGTGCATGGGCCGGCAGCGCCACCAGGAGTTTCTCCGTTTCCTCAAGCGTCTCGACCGTGAGATCCCGAAGCATCTCGACCTGCACCTGATCCTGGACAACTACCAGACCCACAAACACGCCGCCGTGCGCGCATGGCTGGAGCGAAAGCCTCGCTTCCACTTCCATTTCATTCCGACTTCGTCGCCCTGGCTCAACCTGGTCGAACGCTGGCTGGGCGGTCTGACCACGAAGGCGATCCGGCGCGGTGCATTCCAGAGCGTCAACGACCTCGTAAAGACCATCTACGACTACGTGGAGCACAGCAACGAAAACTCCCGGCCGTTCGTCTGGACGGCCACCGCCGACAGCATCATCGCAAAGGTTACACGTGGTAAAGCCATGTTGGAGACAGTACACTAGGGAGGTGGGGGCTGGGGCCAAACACGGAGTCTGCGACGAGTTTGGCGGCTCTACGAGCGTGGAGGTCGGCCCCAGAGACTGGCCTCGTCCCGGGTCGCTGCCGGTCCTCGCCGGCGGCGATCCAGGGCGTCGTCCACTTCAGCCAGCCGCTCCGAGAGGACGCTCTGCTGCATTTCCGTCAGCTCGGCGATACCGCCAAGGGCCAGGTCCAGCAAACCATCGAACTCCGGGCGCGTGAACACGCGGCCTTCCGCGGTGCCCTGCACCTCGATCAGGCTGCCTTCGCCGGTCGCCACCACGTTCAGGTCGACCTGGGCGTCCCGGTCCTCGACGTACTCGAGATCGAGCAGCAGTTCGTCCTCGCAGATGCCGACCGAGACCGCGGCCAACGAGTGGACCAGCGGCCACGTCTTCAGATCGCCCTCGAGCAGCATCTTGGCCAGCGCGGCGACGGTGGCCACATAGGCGCCCGTGATCGACGCGGTCCGGGTGCCGCCGTCGGCCTGGATCACGTCGCAGTCGATCGCGATCGTGACCTCGGGGAGTTTGCGCAGATTGACGGCGGACCTGAGCGAACGGCCGATCAGGCGCTGGATCTCCGACGAGCGGCCCGACGGCCGGCCCCGCGACACTTCCCGCATCGAACGGGTCAGCGTCGCCCGCGGCAGCATCGCGTACTCGGCGGTCAGCCAACCCCGGCCCTTGCCGACCAGGAAGGGCGGCACCCGCCGCTCAACGCTGGCGGAACAAAGCACCCGGGTGTCGCCGAACGCCACCAGCGCCGAGCCCTCCGCGTACTTCATCGCGTCCAGTTCGATCGACACCGGCCTCAGGGCCGAGGTCGATCGCCCGCCGCTGCGTGCGAAGCCGCCTGATCGTCCAGCTTTAGTCACGGTCGTTCCACCTCCTCAGGAATGCCTCTCGGACTGGTTTACGTCGATCCACTCGAGGGCGACGGGTTCGCCGAGAATCCGCTCCGCGAGTCTGGCGAACCGTGAACCCGCGTCGGTGGCGAAGAGTCTCACACTTAGGGCGTGCGGCGCACTTCCACCCTGCCAGCCGGCCTGCAGAAGTCTCTCTTCCACCGCCAGGCTGGTGGACTCGGCCGAGTCCACCAGGGTCACGCCCGACCCGCAGATCCGCGCCAGCACGCCGCGCAGCAGCGGGTAGTGGGTACAGCCGAGGAGCAGGGTGTCGATCTTCGCCCGCAGCAGCGGTTCGAGGTACCGGGCGACGATCCGCTCGGTGATCTCGTCGTCCTCCCATCCTTCCTCGACCAGCGGCACGAGCAGCGGGCAGGCCTGCTGACTGACCCGCAACTTCGGGTTCAGGCGCCGGATCGCGTGCTCGTAGGCCCGCGACCGGACCGTCGACTCGGTGGCGATCACGCCGACGTGCCGCCCGGCCGCGGCGACGGCAGCCGAGGCGCCGGGCTCCAGCACACCCCAGTGCGGCGTCCGCACGACGAGGTCGTCGAGCGCCATCGCCGACGCCGTGTTGCAGGCAACGACGAGGGCGTCGATCCCGTGCCGCTCCAGGAAGTCGACGTTGGCCTGGGAGTAGCGCAGCACCGTCCGCCGCGACTTCGTGCCGTAGGGCAGGCGCGCGGTATCGCCGAGGTAGAGGATCGGGGCGGCGGGCAGGCGCCGCCTGAGCGCCGCGACCACAGTGAGGCCGCCGACGCCCGAATCGAAGACGCCGATCAGGGGCACAGGGGGAGACACCGGTCAAACGCCGCCGGACGGCGCCGCGTTCCGTTCCAGGTCGGCCATCAGCGGTCGCGTCGTGTCGACGTGGCCGGCAAAGGTCGAGCGCTGCTCGCCGTTCCACATCAGCACCACCCGATCTACCCCCAGGCTGTTCGCGGTCAGACTGTTCACGAGGCTGTAGACGGCCAGGAGTTCCTCCGTCAGCCCCATCGCCGGCCGCTCCAGGACCACGGGCGGCCGGCGCCCCGTGGCGGCCACTTCACCCGTTCGGGAATCGACTGCCACGGTCGTCAGATCGACATAGGCCACGCCGTCGAGCAGTTCCACCGCCAGGAGCCGCACCTCGGCCGGCAGAGCCGGGAGCAGCTCTTCGATCTCTTCGATCGGCGGGGGCGGATCGCTCACTTCTTCGTTGTCGTCAGCCCCATCGCCGGAGGCCGGGGTCGGCGCCGCGGCCTCTGCTCCGCCTGGACCCGCGATCAGTGCTTCGACGATGACCGCAGCGGTTTCCTCCGCACTGTCTTCGGCGCGGATCGGCCGCTGGTCGCAGCGAAGCAGTCCAAGGGCAGTGGGGAAACAAAGCGTGGCCAGGAAGGCCTCGCCCGGGGCGACGACTTCCACTTCGCCGTCGCCGTCCCCGTTCTGGCCCGAGCCGCCGCAACCGGCAAGAAGCGCCAGGACGACGACCGCACACAGGCTCGACCGCGGGCGGATCACGATCCCGCCCCGTTGGCGGCGGCCTCAGCGGCGCCCTCAGCGGCGCCCGCGCCGACGCCACGGTAGAGCCGGATGGCCCGCCCGATCGCCTCGATCAACTCCTGACGGTACGACTCGTCGAGCAGCGGCGTCCCTTCCGCGTCGCTACGCAGAGAACCGAGTTCGATCAGGACCGCAGGCATCGAAGCGCCGGTCAGCACGCGCAGCGGGGCGCGACGGACACGGCGGTTCGGCTGCTCCAGCGCGTCGCTGACATGGCTCTGGATCAGCCGTGCCAGCAACCCGCTCCGCTCGAGCTGACGGTCCTGCACCCGCTCCCACAGTTCGAGCGCCGGGACGGCGACGCGGATGTCCTCACCGTCGCCCGGCTCGACGTCGCCCGGCTCCACGTCCAGGTCGTCGAACCCGTCCTCCTCGAACTCCAGGTCGGAATCGTCCTCTCCGATCGGTTCGCCCCACTCGGCGGCGTCGAGCGGCTCGCTCTCCGGTGCCATCCCCTCGGCCGGCTCGAACAGAGCCGGCGGCGGATCGAGGACGTAGGTCTGAAACCCGTTCCCCGAAGCCCACGCGGAATCCGGACTCACATGCAGCGACAGGAACAGATCGGCCCGGCGCTGGTTGGCCACCGCGGTCCGGGTCTCGAGCGCCACGTCGGTGTCATAGGTCCGGGTCAGCACGACCCGCGCGCCCAGGCTGTTCGCCAGGTGCGACCTCAGCTCCTGCGCGATCGCGAGCACCAGGTCCTTCTCGGTCACGCCGGAGGGCGAGGAGACGCCGGTGTCGGCGCCGCCGTGGCCCGGGTCGAGAACGATGCGGAACTCTCCCGTTTCCTCTTCGCGCCGGGACAGTACGCTGGGCGTGCGCCCCATCCGGTCCCGGGTGATGTCCAGAACGAGTTGAACCCGGGGCGGACGTCCGAGGATGTACGGCTCCGACGCCTTCGCCCGGGGCGCCAGACCGATGTCGATCGAGCGTTCACGCACTTCCAGCCAGCGCACCAGAGGGTCGTCCAGCCGAACGCGCGGCCGCGGCGCCATCACGCCGCTCAGAAGTCGGAGCCGCACGCCCCCGCGGTACTCATCGACGCGGTAGCGCGGCCGGCCCGAGAACGTCACGACCAGCGTCGTCGCGCCAAGATCGTGAACGCGGTCCACCTCGACCGCGAGCCGGCGTTCACCGGTCTTCGAAACCTCCAACTGTCCGCGTCTCCTATCGAAGTCGAACCGGTATCCCTGCTCTGCCGGATAGGCGCGGGCCAGTGCGTCGACCGGTACGTACAGGTGGCGCGGCGGCAGCTCGATGGGCGGCAGTTCGGGCGCCGGCTCGTCGGCGTCCGCGGCCTCGCCATCCGAGTTGCCGTCCCCGTCTTCGTCGGAATCGTCCTTCGGGAGCAGATGCTCGGGGATCTCCGGCTCGGGTTCGAGCCACGGCTTGATCGACAGGGTGTGCATCTCGCCGTCGACCAGGACGACCCGGCCCAGCGGCCCGAGCACCACCTCGCGACCGGCGACCCGCAGCGTGTGCGCCTCGCCCAGGGGACCGATCGCCAGCTCGCCTCCCAGCACCTCCACCACCGGCGCGAGCGCGACGAGCGGGCCGAACGAGGACTCCGCCCAGGGCAGCGGCGCCCGCTGCCGGCCCACCGTGATGGACCCCTCGCCCTGCCAGAGAATCCGCGTCTCGGGCTCGTCGTCGGCCTGCGCCCAGGCCGGCGAAAGCTGCGCGAGCGCCACCACGGCTGCTAGCAGCCCGCGCTGGAGCACCGTCGAGCAATTGCAAGACACTACGGCAACCTAACAGCTTGCGGGAGGGCCTGATTCCGGGTCGTAGGGACCTGCTGGCAAGCGAACCGCTGTGTTATCTTCTGCCGCCCTGCGCACGCGCGGCCCGTTCGTCTAGGGGTCTAGGACGCTGGCCTCTCACGCCAGTAACACGGGTTCGAATCCCGTACGGGCTACCAGCGCGCCCCGCGGGGCGCGCTGACAGCAACCTGCGTGTCGGGATTCAGGTCTTGATTGGGGTCGACTAGATGACCGGCCGGGAAGCTGACCGAGACCGCCGGGGCGGACGTATCGAGGCACAGAAGGTGGTTGTTGTCTCGGTCCCCCAGGTCCGCGAGCGCTGCCGGAACGATCTCGTCGCTCGAGCCGTCCGGACGCTCGACGGTCACACGATAGAGCCCGCGCTCGGCGTCGCCGAGTTCGCCGCCACTCGGCAGTCGTACGCCACCGGCCCAGGTCGCCCGGACCACCTGTAGGACGCCTTCCGGACAGCGGGATCCCCGGCCCTCGGTTGACCATCCGTCCTCGGGTACCACCTCTGCCAGCACGAGAGAGGGTCCGGCATCGAGCGGCGTGACCTGCGTCTGTGTTCCGCGGAAATTCACCTGATCACCCGTCACTCCATCCGAGAACAGATCGCCGACAACGAGCACCTTCACCGGTGGGTCGTTGGCCGCGTCGCCGAACTCACCGATGAGGAGCACGGTCCTGAGTTCACCTGGATCGCTGGCCGGCCGGAGGGTTGAGCAGATGGGGCTGCGTTCAGCCCCGGACCGCGTGACAATCCGGAAGTCCTCGGGCTGCAGGGTTTCCGCGTCAACGGTATGAGACAGCACGATCGGCATGCCGTCCTGCCCGGATGCGCCCTGGCAGATGCGATTTGCCCCGACCCGCAGGCCGTTGTCCAACCCAAAGAAGGCCGACAGCAGGCGCGCCGTTTGGCCGTTCGCAGCCTGCGCGACAGGCATCACCGTTGGCCCGGGCCGTGACTCCTGCGAACCAGCCGAACTGAACGAAGCCGGAGCCAGGCACATCGCTGCCAAGCCCACTGCGACAACGTAGAAAAGCCCCTTCATACGCAGTGTCAGGGCTTTCTCGACGCGGCACCCACGCTCGACTCGGGCAGAGTCGGCACGGTCATCGGGCCGCAGTGCCGGGCTGCCGCCGCCACCTTGTGCCTGTGCAACATCCACCAGCTTTCGGGATGATCGCTCGGCCGGACGAGCTTCGCGACTTCGCGCAAGCTGGGGTAACGCACGATGTTGAGCCGCGTCCAGTGAGCGTCGGCAGAGTTGAGGGCGGCGGGCACTTCGGCGGTGATGATGAGCTCACGGGGCACGTCGGCCAGCGGGCCACCGCCCTTGTAGCGCCCATAGGCTTCGATGCCGGTCGATCCGGGGTACGAGCCGTCGCTGTAATGCGCCTGCTCGCGAAGCTCGAGGTGGTTCATGATGTAGATCATGGTGTCGGTCGGGTCGTCTGGGCGTGACTGCCGCGTCGCTCTGACTACCAGAGGCACGGCCACCACAACGTGATCGTTCGCCACTGCCGCCTCACGATGGACGTACGCCGCCTGCCGTAACCCGCTGCCCTCGACTTTCTCCCACGCACGCCAGCTCGGATAGTGCTTCACCACGACGATGTCCCAGTCGCAGAGCGCCCAGTGAACGTCGGGGCGTTCGCTGTTGCCTCTTCTCAAGACGCTGTTGACGAGCAGGGTCTTGACACCGGCCTCCTCTTCGACCGCGGCGAGGGTGGAGAGATAGGCCTGGTAGGCGCCCGCCGGAGTCTTCAGAGCACCGAACGCTGCCGCGTCCGGGTAGGCGACGCTCTCTCGCAGCTTCACGTCCTCCAGGCGGAGGAAGGCCCCGTCGCCGTGATGCTCGACCAGACGCGCGCCCAGCTCGGTCCGGGGTGCGTCTTGCGCCGCGGCACCGCCAACGGCGGCTGCAGAAGCGAGCACTACTGCAGCCATCGCAGCCATCAACAAAGATCGGTGATTCATTTCGACTCCTAGTTGCGCTCTCAGCTTACTCCGCAAGCTGCCATCTCTTCGGCGCCACGAAGTCCTCGCGGCCATCCAGCTTGAGATCGGGACGATCGGAGGCGGCCGCGGCCTCCATGAGCGTCGGCATGACGTCGAGGTAGTTGAGCGGTGCGTCGATGGCGCCGGCGTGCTCGCGGACGAAGCGCACCGCGTGTTCGGAAATCAGGTCGGTGCTGTAGCCGGGCTCGGCAAGCACCTGCGGAATGAGAGTCGCCTCGGGATCGAGACCGTAGTCGTGGTAGCCCTTGACGACACCGCGCATCATGCCGTAGCGAATCGGATGTCTGCCGGTCATCAGGCCGGCGCGAGTCGGCGAGCAGATCGGAGCCACGTAGAAGCGATCGAGCTTGACGCCCTCCGCGGCTATGCGGTCGATGTTGGGGGTGGCGATGTCGCCGCCGTTGAAGCTGACATCGCGCCAGCCGAGGTCGTCGGCCACGATGAGCACGACGTTGGGCGGCCGCTGCGCCTGCGGCGCCTCGACCTCGTCGCCCGGCGTACAGCCGAACAGGACGATGACCGTGAGCAGGATCCACTGTGTCGTCTTCGTCATTGAGCCGTTCTTCGTACGTCCTCTAGCGCCCTTCCATGAGGTCGAAGAGACTCTGGCGGTCCTCCAAGCGAACGCCGGCCTGAAGCCGCCCCTTCTCCGTTCGCCACTTCAACTCAAAGCCGGTTTCTCGGGTGGCCGGAGCCTGGATCATGGCGCGTAGCGCCTCTTCGATGAACATCCGCAAGGGCTTTCCTTCGTTCGCCGCTCGTTTCTTCGCCTCGCGAAGCAGCTCCTCGTTCAGATCAACCGTCGTTCTCATGCCTCAACGGTAGCGTGAATGTGTCTCACGTTTGACACCAATACATCGCGCCGCCGGCCCGATGGCCGGCAGCCCGTCGAGAGCTTCGACGGCCCGAGCCTCTGGGGTCACGACTGGGTCGACCTGCCCGACGACGCCAGGACGATGGCGCGCAACCGCCGGATCGACCTCGCCTCGCCTCGCGCGGCGTTCAGTCTCCGCCCTTCATCGATTGCCCGTGGCTGTTCGAGCAGGTGGCGAAGACGTAGGGCACGGATGGCCCCCCGGTCGTGCTGGTCCCGTCCGGACAGAGAGACTGCGGCGCCTACACGTACCTCGCCGACATAGTGGAATCAAGGGCGTCGGTCGAGCGTTGCGTTTACGTAACGCAGAGCGAAAGGAGTCCTTCGGTGATCTGGAAGTGGCAGGCCTTGCTACTCGTGGCCTCAGCGGCAGTTCCGGGAGCGACCGCCCAAGAGGACGGCGGATCCCAGCCACCCCCAGTGGATCGCTTCGAGGAAGAGATCCTGGTCCTGGGGAAGTCCCTTGGGCCGCCCCTTTGGAAGGTGACCAGGGATGACCATGTCTTGTGGATCCTTGGTACTCCGGAACTGGTGCCCGACAATCTTCTCTGGCAATCGGACTTCGTCGAGCACGTGCTGGCCAGCTCCAGCGAGTACCTGACGTCCAGAGGCGTGCGCGTCACGGTGTCGAACCCGGTGAAAGTGGTGCGGGGGCTCAGGAAGTACAGGCGCACACGACGAATCCCGGACCACGGAACCCTGGAGGACCTGCTGCCAGAGAACCTGTACCAGCTCTTCCTGGAAACCAGACTCAGATACGAGCCGAAGCGAGACGATTTCGAGAGCTTGCGGCCTAGCGTCGCGGCCAAGGAACTCTTCGATTCTGCGGCGCAATCCGCGGGCCTGGTGTCGGGCTTTACCATTCATGGGGCAATCGAGAAGAGAGCCCGGAAGCACAACGTCAAGGAGGTGCCAACGGTACTCTCCGAGCGCTACAAGGAGTCGACTCTCCTCGATTCGATGGAGGAAATGTCTGCGGGTGCGGAGCAGACCTGTCTGCAGGCACGTCTTCAAGGGCTCGATGCCCAACTCGAGGCGCACACGCGTCTTGCAACTGCCTGGGCCGAAGGCGACTTAGCCTCGCTTAGGGCCCATCCAGGCGACTCGGCCACAGAGGCCTGCGATCCCAGGCGACTCGCCGCCCACCCGGAGGAGCTGATCCAGACGGAGTCGCGGAGCTGGGCGCTCTGGCTCGAGAACGCCGATCGCGCATTGAGCAACAACGACTCCACTTTCGCCATCCTGCCTCTCAAGGACTTGCTCCGGCACGACGGACCCCTGTCGCGGCTCCGACAGAGAGGCTGTGAAGTCCTGGAGCCAGACGAAACCCCTCCGGAGGGGCAGGAAGACTAAGCCCGCAGATCGATGGGCTCCTGCGTCACGATCTTCCGGCAGATCGTGAGGCAAGGCTGAAAGCTGTCCCGCCCCGTCAGGCGCTCGACGAGGCCGGCCACTCCGGGCCACCGCGACGCGTCGAGCGGTCCGGCGACGAGTTCGAGCTGAGCGAGCTGACACGCGAGCGAGATATCCGCGATCGTGAGCGCGTCTCCAACCAGGAACGGCCCGTCGCCGACTTCGCCCTCGAGATAGTCGAGGCGCCGTGGAAGCCGCTCCGCATACGTCTTCCTGGCCGCGTCTACATCGGGCTCCTTGCCCATGAAGCGGTTGAACTGGATCGGGCGGAAGATCCCGAGGCCCAGCGCAACCGCCAGCTCGGTGTCGCAATACTCCTCCAGCCAGACCGCACGGCCGCGTTCGTAGGGATCCGCCGGATAGAACGCGGGCTCCGGGAACTTCTGCTCGACGAAGGCGCAGATCGCAGACGAATCGGGGATCGTGCCGAGCGGGCCTTCCTCGCCGATATCCGTATCGCGTAACACCGGAATGCGACGCGCCGGACTGATCTCCTTGAACCAGTCGGGCATCGGCATGATGTTCACGCTCTTGAGCTCGAACGGCGCCCCCTTCTCACGCAGCAGGGCATCCGCCTTTCGAACGAAGGGAGAGAGGGGGGCTCCGTAGAGGATCAGGCTCATCCTGACTCCAATCTGACGCCTAGCGACCCGGCATTGCCAGCGGTTCGATCGGCACTTCGAGCACGACCCTCTCTTCCTTCGGCACGTAGCAGACCGTCTCGCTGCAGGCCTGATAGACGACGTCGACCGGAATCTCGATTGCCGTCGGCTTGTCCTGAATCGGCCAATCGAGAATCTCGGAGCCGAGGGCGATCGGGATGGCGATGTCGGCCACGCCCTCGTAGACGTTGAGCGTCACGCCGAGTTGCGGAAACTCGCGCTCGGCGGTCGGCGGGTAGATCGGCTCGCCGGTTCTCACCCCCTTGGTCGGCACGACCGTCGCCGTGGAGGCAATGAAGCCATCGGGCAGGGGGTCGGCGTAGACGTGGTAACCGTCGGCGACTTCGAAACGCACGTACAGGGTGCTCGTGTACTCGAACTTGAGCGCCTCATCGGCGAGGAAGACGGAGACCTCGACGTGCTCGTCTCCCAAGTCGGCGGTGGGAACCTCGTGCTTGGCGAGGATGCGGCCGATCGCGCTGTCGCGAATCGTTCCCGCCGAGGTGCGCGTCGCGTAGTGGCGGTGGAAGAACTTCTCGGTCACCCGGCCGTCACCGTCGACGACGTAGACGCCCGGGAAGGGAATGCCGTAGAAACCCCTGTCGGTGGCCCGGTTGAATACATCCGCGTCGGGGTCGATCGTCGTGTTCAGAATGCCGAAGCGCTTGATGACCGCCGAGTCGATGTCGGAGAGCAGGTCATAGGTGATGCCCTGCCCCTCGGCAAAGGCCTTCAGGTGCTTCTGTGAGTCGTAGCTGACGCCGTAAACCTTGATGCCCTCGGCGTCGAAGAGCGAGATGTTCTCTTGCAGCTCGACCAGCTGCGTGCGGCAGTACGGTCACCAGACCGCGGAGCGATAGAAGACGACGATCGCCTTCGAGTCGCCCCGATGCGCATGGAAGTCGACCAGCTCGCCGTTCTGGTTCGGGAGTTCGAACTCGGGCAGGCGCTCGCCGACGGCGGGACCGGTCGGGAACTCATGTTCGGCCGGGTAGCGGCGACCCGGGTGGCTCGCCGGCACCGGAACCGTGATGCCGAGATCGTCCTTCAGCGAGTCGGCCGGCAGGTTCTCGTGAGCGGCTTTCACCTTCTTCTCTCCCTCCTCGGCAAACGCCGGGACGGCCAGAAGCATCGGGCAAAGGACGAGCAAGGCAAATCGAAGTTGGCCTCTGTTCATGGGAAGTTGGCCTCTGTTCATGGGTCGAACGCTCCCTCTGACTGTGATTTCGCGTACGGGAATTCGCGGTGGACGACGGTACCAGCCACGCTCCCTGAGCATCAACCTTTAGGCGCCGCCCGTCTGAACCACGGCGTAGTTGATCTGCCCTTCCAGGCCGGCGGCCCGATGGTGGTGAATCGCCTGGTACTCCTCTGACTGAGACATCTGGATCAGCGCCATGGGGTTCGGATACTCGACGAGCGCGATGCGGTCCCAATCGCCCCCGCCGATGAGGCACACCTTGGCCTCGCCGGAGAAGATCAGCCGGGCGCCGATCTTCTGGAGGATCGGCCCGATCTTCCGGCCGTACTCGCCGTAGTCCTCGCGGCCTCCGTCGGGCTTGAACTTCAGCAGGTTCACCATCACGATCGGCTCGCCAGGCAAGGCCTGGAAGGCCTGGATCTGCTCCGGGGTCGGCCCCATGGCGTTGATCTCGTGGGCCCGGGCCTCCCCGGTGCTTCCGAGAATCGACGTCGCGACCGCGGCGCTGGTGGCCAGGCCGGTCGTCTTGAGTACGTCGCGGCGTGAGGTTCTGGAATCGGTCATCTGCTTTCCTCCTGCTTAGGCGTGTTTCTGCCTGGTGCGCGAGCCCGAGACTACCCCCTCGATACCACCCATAGACGAAGGGGACTATATCACCCAAATTACATCACCCGCAGGGCCCTAAGACGCTGACGGGCCTCTCGGTGACGATGGAGCAGGCGAACTAGAGGACTTGACCGCTAGCCTGTTTGCGCCAAGCTCTTTGACCTTCTCGATTCGCAGTGGTGTCTCATACAACTCGCGCAGAACTTCGTCCAAGAACCTGAACCGCTCTGAAGCCTCTTCCTCGCTCCATTTCTCATTGAAATCGTGACAGGCGTTGTTGCCTCCGTCCTTCAATGCGCCTGCAATCTCAATCAGTTGATCGCGGAGCTTGCCTTTCATGCTCTGTATACGATCATACAGCCATCTTCCCTCCCCTCCTTGATCGGTGATGGCCGCATCAATGGCGGCGCGAGTAAGCGCTGCCGCGCCTCGATAGCAGCCAGCAGCCAAGCAAACCGCGGCCTCTCGATAAAGCTCCCCTACTTCGTCAGGCACATAGTCAGGAGGCTCCGAAGCTCCTAACGGCCAAGATCCGACAACCGACCACACTGCCTCGTTCTTGAACGCATCGTGAGAACGATTACCGACGGCGATCCTCCTCTTGATCTCATCCGGATCTGGTACGGCTACGAGTTTCGTTACCCGCTCGATGACGGCCACCAGTCCGTCGCAATTGTTGCACTGATAGTCCAGCACCCGTTCATCGCCATGCTTTGGCTGGTTCGGCGTCGTGAAGCTGGCCGAGAACGTTGCGACCACCCCACACCTTGGACATCGACCTTTGTTGTCATTACTGTCTGGCAGCCGATGCCGCCTACCGCTACTGTCTTGCATTTCTGCTTCCTTCTCCTCTAGCTGAGCCGCCAGTTCTGATGACTTGACTCTTCTTGTAGTCCTCCTGTGGGCACGCTCGCATACCAACGCTTAGAGGCGCAGTATCTCCTTGTGGTTGCTCTGTTCCGGCCCGAAAGGCGCCGCTTCGATTTCGAGCAGATCCACATCGGACCGCTCCCGCGCTTCGCCACGCGCCCGGGAGCCGAACAGGATGACCTGCTCCGGATCGACCGCGTCAACGATGGCTTGCGCCATCCGACGGAGGAGTCGGTCGGTTACGCGCGTTGCGGTCCGCTGACCAGAAGGAGCCTCGGTCACAGCCGGCGGCTCCCGACTACGTGGATCAGTTCGCCCTCCTGATCGAAGGCTGGCGGGGGCCCTCCGTCGCTTCCCACATACTGGCGCCAACGTTGCTCGTAGACATGGCGCTCAAGCAACGAGAGATCGTCCGTGGTTCCCGGGTTCCCCTCGTCCAGCCCATAGTCGAAGCGTACTCCTCCGAGCTCGGTCAGGACGTAGCGGTTATGGAGACCCTCGCCTCCGGGCTTCTCCCGGAGCCTGCGAATAGCGACGCGCATTCCGACGGGGACGCACCGGCGGAATCTCCCCTGGCACTCAGTCTCGAAGAACGACCGGCAGCCCGTCTTCCTGGTGCTGGTCAGGATCTCAACGCGCCTCGGCGGAGCGCCCGGGCGATCCTTCACGCGCTCGAGAAAGGACTCGAGCGTGCGACGGTATCTTTTCTTCTCGGGGCCGAAGTGAGGGTCCACGAACATGAGGACGGAGGCTCTCTTGAGGACCGGCGCGATCCTGTCAGCCATGAGACCGGCCTCCCTTTCGACGAAACAACTGCCGACCGCCGCCCAGAGCGGCGCCGTTTCCTCCAGGACCCCGCGGGCCGCGACGACGTGCGAGTGCCTCCCCGGGTTCGTGCGCGCGATGATCGCGTGAAACGGGAGGCGCTGATGCTCGACGACCGCGTTGTCGAGCCAAGAGGCTGCAGTCGAATCCCAGTGGACCTCGCCTCGGCCTGCAGCGAACTCGAAGAGCTCGTTGACAAGCACTTCCCGTCGTGTTCGGTCCATGTCGCTGGTGTCGTTGAAGGCATCCCACACATGGCGCTTCCACCTCTTCGGGTAGCGTGCGACCATCCTTCCCTTACCCATCTTGAAACCCGAGAGCAGGCGGCCACCTAGGATTCGGTCCGCGTTGGCCACCATCTCGGGTTCGAGTGCGTACTCCTGAATCACCGTCAGAAGAGCTCTTTCGCCCGCTCGGCGAAGAACCCGTCAGGCCATCGACGCTCGAACTCGCCGTCGGCGGTGATCGGAAGCTCGATGATCTCGGCACCTTCTGACCCTGGCTGAACGTAGAGGACCGCCACGTCCTCGGGCTTGACCGGCGTCGCGTTCGGCGGTAGGTCGCCCTCCGACGTCTCGCGGATGCGGCGCAGAATCCTCAGGATCAGGTGCTCGCTGTGGGTCTCGATCAGGAATCGGTTCCCGGCCTCACCCAGCGCAGACTCCAGGAAGACGTCGCCAAGCTCCGCCTGCAGTTTGGGATGCAGGTGGATTTCGGGCTGCTCGATCGCGATGAGCTTGTCTCTTGACGCGTAGGCCGAGACGAGCACCGGAAGCACTTGGCTGACGCCGATACCTACGTCGCGGTGACTCACAGAAGTCGAGGTTCGTTTGTCTACCAGTACCAGCTCCGTGGGTGTGTCGGCACGCGCCTTGGCGATCTCGAGGATCTCATGAGCCCACTCTTCGGCGACGCCTTCGGCATCGACGATGGTGTCCACGACTTCTCCCACGGCCTGGAGAGTCTCGTCGAGAGTCCCGCTTTCGACGTCCGACTCCAGATCGATGTTCCGACGTATCAGACCCAGCACCGGGTCAAGCTCGTCCGAATCGCGCTCTACTTCTTCGAGCAGAGCTAGGGCAAGTTCGTAGAGCCTAGGCCCGAGCCGTTCCGCCAGAGGAGCCCCCAACTCGCTGGCGGGAAGCAGTTCCTGAACCTGGAGTTCGTACGGTGTCTCCAGGTCTCCCAGCCACTCGTTTACTCGTTCCCTGACCCCGTGGTTCGTTCGCACCTCGTCCCATGCATAGCCTCCTCCGGCGAGCCAGTTGGGATCGTGGTGCTGTGCGAAGGCTAGGTGCCGGGGCGGATAGGAGCGCAGGGGCCCGAGGTACCGCAGCTTGTCGATCTCGCTCTCCACAACGCCAGAAAGCCCTCCGACCAAGTCCCGCAAAACGTCTGGCAACAGGCGGCCAGTCGCCTGCGCCAGGTTCTCCTGCCGGTGGCCGCGACTGATCGCCTGAAGATGGCTCTGGGGCTGGGCCTGCGCTCGATCCTCCAAGGCACGCACGAAGAGGCCGTTGCTCCGCCATGTGGCGATCCGTGGTACGAGTTCGTCCACGACGCCCGCAAGAGTGGCGAGATCGTCTTCTCCGAGGGTCTGCGCAGTGGTCGAGAAGGCCAGGATTCCGCGAAGGATCTCTCGGAAGATCGGGTGGGCATGGTTCGCCCGGTCCAATCGGAGGCCCTTGTCCCGGCGCTTGCTCATGGCGAGCAGTTCTTGGCCGTCAGCCGCAATCGCGAAACGCTGGACTCCAACACGGTCACGGCCTGACCCACTGCCCTCCATGCCGATCCCAACTTCGACCTCGGCGCCTTGCGCGGCGCCGAGAATCTCCCGCAGCCTTCCTGATAGATCGCTTGGATCCAGTTGAAACGTCAGAGTCACCTCTTGGTCCCGCTGCCGCCGATGTACGTACTGGCCGAAGCCGCCCAAGTCGATGGAATCTCCGCCGAGCCGAGTTCGGTGGACGTCCAACTTGCCGGTTTCGACCCCGTGCCGGGCCAGCGCCAGTGCGTGCAGAACACTCGACTTGCCGGCGCTGTTGGCGCCGAAGAGGAGCGTAATCGGCCGTAGCGGCACCCGCTGTGAAGAACCGAACGCCTTGAAGTTAGCGAGACAAAGAGCATTGAGGCTCACGCGACACCCTCCATCGGACCGGCTAGATGCCGGTCGTGCGCGTCCTCACGCAGAACCGCCGGGTGGGCCTCGCGCCAGGCAGCTGTCAGTGAACCGTCAAACGCCTTGTTCAAGAGCAACGTGAACAAGCGGTTCATCGCAAGCGCGCTTTCCCGCCGACGCTCAACGAGTTGACGGTGGTTCTCAACGGCCGAACTGACTTGGCGAATCTGGTCCGGATCGGGGCAGGGAATCCGGAACTGCATGAGGTCGGGTGTGTCGAGCTTTCGCGTGCCATGCCCTGCAGTTCGGACAAGGCTCTTCAACTGCGGCTTCGCTGCCGTGAGCGCTGCCCAAAGGTAGGTTCCTGTGATTTCCTCCGTCCTCGGCACGAGCGCTTTCAGGTCTTGGTTGATGGCTACAGGGGTCATGTTGATCGCCAGTGGAACGGAGCGGGCGAGGATCATCCCGCGTACAACGACGAGCGCGCTGCCTTGCTCGATGACGTTCAAGTTGGTCTCGTGGATGGCGGCCTCTGAAACGTGGTCCTGGCTGTCCGAGAGAAACTCCACCTTCATGTCCTTAGGTGAAACCCACGGAACGCTGCCCTGCCAGAAGGCCTCGACTCGCTTGGACGGAGTTGCTCCACTCACGGGAGTGGCCAGCTCCTCTAGTGGTTCACAGCGAGGGTCAGTGTGCCAGTTCGCAGGATGGCCTAGGACACGGACCAAGAGGGCTGGAAGGATGCGGTCTGCTTTGGCGTTCGCTTCGGCCCGGAGATCGCAGAGACGGTAGGCTTGATCGAGAATCCCGACGATGTGACGTTGTTCGGGCAGTGGCACCCAACGAATACTCGTCTCTCGCAGCAATCGGAAGTGCCTGCTGTATCCGCGAGACGGGATCCGCCGGGCCAAGAGGTAGTAGTACAAGTAACGAGGCTCGAAATCGCCGGTCGGTGCGAGCACCTTCGCCCCGTCTGCTCCGATCGCAAACGGAAAATCCACGTACTTGACTACGCGCGTGTGGTCGCCGAAGATGACTACCGGCAGGGGACCCTTGTAGGCCGCCGACTCGTCGTTCGTGTATCCGGCTATCAAACTGGCCCCTTGGTCAACGACCGGCAACACGCCGGCTACTAAGTAGTCGCGCCGCAAGATCTTCCGATGCCCGCCTGTGCGGTCCCTGAGTGCCTTCGAAAACGGGAGGTTTCGTACGAGTGACCGACGGCTCATGTTCCCTGTGCCCCTTGGAGCAGTTGCTTCAGGCCGGCCCTGATCAAGTCCTCGATCTCGAGAACGTCGCGGATCAACTCGGCCGGATCCTCATCGGCTGCCTTCTCAAGCACGTGTGGCTTGTATCGAGAGGCAACGAGGTTGAAGTCGCTCGTCGCAAGAGTCTCGAAGCCCGTCCACCAACAGGTAGGCACCGCGCTGCCGGGCTCAAGGAGGTTGCCGCCCTCGACACCCGGAGGCTTCTCAAATCCCGAAGACTTGAAGGCTGCCCACGCAGCGAGGAGCCCAGGGATACCGTTCTTGTCGGGCGTCTTGGGACGGCCGCCGCCCTGGGTCTTATCGGGATCGTAGCCATCGTTGCGGACTTCGTAGAACCAGACATGGCGCGTCACGGCGGCGCATTCTTCGGGCACGGTTGTAGGTCGGCGGAAGACGAGGACCGAAGTTTTGACCCCGGCATACGGCTTGAAGACGCCCGCCGGCAACGAAACGACCGCTAGGACTTCAAAGTCGCGCAGCAGCTTCTCGCGCAGCTCCTTGTGCGCCTTGGTGGCTCCGAACAGCGCACCCTCGGGCACCACCACGGCGCAGCGGCCGCCGGGGGCGAGAGAGCGCATCATCAAGGACAAGAAGAGGAGCTCGCTCTTCTTCGACTTGGTCGGGAGATCCGCGCGAACCGACTCCCTCGGGATCTGGCCTGCAAAGGGTGGATTGGAGAGAATCACCTGGTACTGGCGATGCAAATCGTCCTCGGTGAGTCCGCTCATCTCGGAGAGCACGTTGGCGCGCTTGACGCGAGCGCCGCGGATGCCGTGCAGCACCAGGTTCATCACGGCGATGCGCATCATCTGGCGGGAAACGTCGGTGCCGTGGATAGATGCTTCAAGCCGTTTCCAGTCGGGCAGCAAGTCGCCGGTGCCCTTGCGGTAGGTCTGGAGATTCGGGATCTCAGCCATGGCTTCTTCCAAAGTCTGGCCGCGTTTCTCCAACCAGTCCTCACCGTAGATCGGGACCTCTTCGGGGTTCTCGCTGTACCGCGCCAGAATGTGGTCCACGGCGTCGATCAGGAAGCCCGCCGTGCCGCAGGCCGGGTCGCAGATCGTGTCGCCGAGATCCGGGTCCGTCATCTGGACCATGAACGCCCGAATCTGGCGCGGCGTGCGGAACTGGCCGTTCAGGGCCGACTGGCCCAGGTGGGTGAGCAGATACTCGAAAACGTCGCCCTTGACGTCCGGCCCAAGCTTCTTGAACTCGATGCCGTCGAGTTCGTCGATCACCTGTTTGAGCACGTTGGGATCGGTGATCTCCAGCACAGCGTCGCGGAAGTAGCCAGCCACCTGCGGCTCGTCCTTGACCAGGGAAGCCATGTAGGGGAAGACCTCGTCGCGGACGAAGTCGCGCAGGTCGGTGCCGCTCCCGAAGCGCCACTTGCTCCAGCGGTAGCGCTCCGCCTGGAGGGGGAAGAGGCGTGCACCGTTGCCGGCCGAGAGGCGCGCCCGCAGTTCGCGGTTGGCCTCTTCTTCGTCGAGCAGCTTGAGGTAGATGAGGTAAGAGATCTGCTCGATGTAGGTGACGGGGTTCGTGACGCCCCCCGCCCAGAGGATGTCGGTGATCCGGTCGAGCTTGCGCCGCAGGCCGTGGTCCATGGTTCTCGCGTCCTCCTTTCTCAGCTCGCCCGCTTCGCAGGCAGGAAGACGCCTTCGTTCAGGTCATCCACGACATCGCGCAAACCCTGCTCGCCGAAGAGGGCGACCCCCTTGCCGGCGACGTTGAGAATCGAGAGCGGCGGCTCAAACAGATCCTCCACACGCACCCGTCCGGTGGCGATGCCCCTGTTCTTGAGCAGACTCAAGTACTCGGCCTGGCGTGGTGTAAACGAACGCGAGACGAGCCAGGCGCGGAACGCCTCTTCGAGCTTCTCCTCGCGGCTCTTGATGCGCAGCGTGCCGAGAGCAGCGCGGACAAAGTCGACGAGCGTTCCACTCGGATCGCGGTAGGCGCGGCGGAGGTTGTCCTCGTTGAAGTAGCGCTCCGGCTGGTTCAGGCTCCGGGCGAGTTCCTCTTCCTCGCCTGGCTCGAGCGCCTCTTCGTCGCGCACCTTGCGCAGCAGCGGGTCGTCGGCCACTCGGGTCTGGACCGCCTCCTGCCAATCGCCCTTGTACTTCTCCTTGTCGACCCGCTCGCCTTCGGGACCGACCTCGACGTATCCGACCGCTTCGAGCCACTCGTCCTCAAGACCAAGTTCCACCAGGTCACCGCGGTACGTCGTATGGGTGTCGGGAGGCGCGGGAGCCTGTCCACCGCCGGCGCCCGTGAATGCGTCCGTGTCGCTGTCGTTGAAGTACTGGTGGTTGCGGAAGAAGTCGTAGATCACGAACTTCCGCTTGTCGATGTGGGGCGCTAGGCGGGTGCCGCGACCACGCATCTGCTGGTACAGGATGGGGCTGCGCACGCGGCGGCAGAGCACCAGGTGGAGGACTTCGCGGCAGTCGAAGCCGGTGTCGAGCATGCCGACGCTCACGGCCACTTGCGGGTAGGGCTCGGTCTTGAACCGGCGGATCAGAGCATCGGGGTCCGCTGCGTCGGACGTGATGACCTCTGCGTAGCGTCCCTTGTGTTCCGGGTGGAGCTCGTTGAGGTGCTGGGCCAGACGCGCGGCGTGATGCTTGGTGATCGCGAAGACGATCGACTTGCCCGGGCCGGGGCTCTGCTGCGGGGCGAGCTCCTGGTAGGTCGTCCAGGCAAGTTCGTCGAACTCCTTCATCATCAGGATGTTGCTGGCTTCGTTGGTCCACTTCTTCTCGAAGGCGGCCGGGTCGTAGTGCTCGTCGTCCACTTCGGCGCCATCGGCGACGAGCTCGGTGATGCCGGAGGCGAAGCAGTAGGGCGCCAAGTACCCCTCGCGGAAGGCGTCCTGGATCGGGTAGCTGAAGTCCGGCTTGCTGGGCTTGCAGTGGTAGAAGTCGTACGTGTTGCGCTCGATGTAGTTGGCCGGCGTAGCGGTCAGACCGATGTGCACCGCCTCGAAACGGGTGAGCGCCGGCTTCCAGCCGTCGTAGATCGAACGGTGGCATTCGTCCGTGACGACTACGTCGTAGTAGCCGGCGGTGTAGTCCTCGATGCGGCCGATCATCGTCTGGAGCAGAGCGACGGTGATCTGCTGCTCCTGGCGGACCTTGCCCGAACGGAGCCAATAGCTGGAGTGGGCCGGGAGCAGGTCCTGCACCGCCTCGAGGAACTGCTTGGCGAGCTGCTCCCGGTCCACCAGGACGAGCACGCGTTCGACCCAGCCTGCCTTGAAGAGCCGCTTCAGGTAGAGACAGGTGAGATCCGTCTTGCCGGTACCGGTCGGCAGCTCGATGAGGAAGCGCCGCTTGCCAAGCTCCAGGGCGTGGTCGAGCGCCCGCATGGCGTCCGTCTGGTAAGGGCGGAGGGTGCGCGTCTCGCCCTGGCGAATGTAGTGCTCGGGAATCTCGATGGTGGCGAGCGGCTGCCGGTTCTCCTGGGCTTCGACCAGCCGCTCCAGATCGCGCTGCGAGAAGAAGCTGGCGACCTCTCGGGCATCATCATTCTTCCAGTCCCAGAAGTAGGTCTGTTCACCATTGGCGAGGAAGATGAAGGGCGCGTCGAGCGCTTTCGCGTATGGGAGAGCCTGCTGCTTGGCCACGTATGGGTGGATCGCGTTCCTCTTGGCCTCGATCACGGCCAGCGGCCGGCCGCGCCGGTCGTAGAGGACGTAGTCGGCCCTTCCGCCGCCGGCCGCGGCGCGGTCGCCTGCTTCCTCCAGGTCGAGAACGTCGACGAGCTCACCCACCACGCGCAGATCGTCCTCGGCTTCCCGGGAGAAGACGAGGGGCCGGAACCCCGGATCCGGGTTGAGCGGTTCCAGGCGGATCTCGCGGTGTCGCCACGTCCCGTCGTCGTCGCCGGCCTTCTTGCTCGTGTAGCGCTTGACCGAGAACTCTCCACCGAGTGCCGGGTCGGTGCAGCCCCGGTGCCAGACGAGAACCCGCTTGCCCTCGCGACTTCCTCCCCGGTCGGCCCGGAACAGGCACCAGGACCCGTCCGGGATCGCCGGTTCCATGGAATGCCCTTCGACGCGGGCAACGAAGTGGTCGCGCGTCAGACGTACCGAACTTGGCACGGGCGCCCAGCCCATCTCGTCGCCCGCTTTGCCCACGAGCCGGTCCGGACCGAAGTCGCCGGCCGCCGCAACGAGGTCGTAAGCGGGGGCGTGCCTCTCGAACGGTCGGGCGCCGAGGCGGTCAACCAAGGGGCCGGGCCGTTCCGGCATGACCGCCGGCGCTTCCGTGGCGACCATCGACTTGTCGCTCGGATCCCATCCCGCCTGCTGCAACAGGTCGTCGATCACGATCCGGGCGTCAGCCTCGGTTTCGTGCGGAGTCATCGGGCCTTCCTCGAACATGGAAGGAGGGTTGAGAGCAAGCCGTGTGCCATCACTGCGTCAGACCATAGCGCTTCATCCAGTTGGTGAGCGTCTGGTAGCTGGGAAGGCCCACGAGACGGGCCGCCTCGGTCTTGTTTCCTCCGGTCTGCTCCAAGGCGCGTTGCAGATAGTGACGTGCCACGTTCGCCAGGAGCGCGCGGAGGTCGAGGCGGTTGCCGAGAGGGCGATTCAGCACAGTCTCGCCCCGGTCGCTCGCTGCGATGGGTAGGAGCGCCTCCTGTACATCGTCCACGGTCAGGGCTTCGTCTGAGGACCACAAGGCCGCTCGGCGCAGCGTGTTCTGAAGCTCACGCACATTGCCCGGCCACGGGTATGAGAGCAGGAGGTTTCTTGCGCCAGCAGACAGCTTCTTGTGCATGTGGCCCGGCTGTTGTTCGCTTTCACGATTGACCCGTTCCAGGAGCCGGTCGATCAGGAGCGCCAAGTCGTCGGCGCGATCACGGAGCGGCGGCAGTCGAAGGACTGCTACGGCCAGACGGTAGAAGAGATCCTCGCGGAAGCGACCGGCCCCTACTTCGGACGGCAGCGAACGGTTGGTCGCGGCGATCGGCCTGACGTTCACCGTGCGCGGTCGGGAGCTCCCAACGGGCAGGATCTCGCCCTCCTGCAGGGCGCGCAGGAGCTTCACCTGGGCGGACAACGGAAGCTCGCCGATCTCGTCGAGAAAGAGAGTGCCGCCATGTGCAGCGACGAAGTGGCCGTCGCGACGTGCCGAGGCGCCGGTGAAGGCGCCCCGCTCGTGGCCGAAGAGCTCCGACTCAACGAGTTCGGGCGAGATGGCGCCGCAGTTTACGGCCACGAAAGGCCGGTCGCGGCGGGGACTGGCGCAGTGGATTGCTCTCGCCACCAGTTCCTTGCCTGTGCCGGTCTCTCCCTCGATCAGGACGGGTACGGAGCGGGGGGCGACCCGCCGGGCGCGCAGGATGACGCGCTTCATTGCCGCACTCCGGTGCAGGATCTCGTCGAACTCCGGAGCTTCCGGCGCCAGGCCGGCTGATAGACGCTCGAGTTCCCGGTCGGGCCGGCGGAGAAGATCGGGAAGGAAGTCCGCACTGATGTCGAACGGTACGGACGCGACGCGGACCCCATGTTGGCGGGAGGATTCGATGAGTTCCGCGGGGTAACGGGTCTTGGCCAGAATGACCCAGATCGCCGCCATCGCCGGTGTACCAGGGCTCAAGTGGAACGTGAGCGAGCTGGCATCGGGCGCCTTCTCCACCGCAGCGCCGCAAGCGCGAACCGCAGCAGCGTAGATCTCTCCGAAGTCCGTGGGGCTGCTCAGGGTCTCCTGCACTACCTGAACCTGGACCTCCGGGGTCCGGGCCTGAAGCCACGAGCGGTACGGCGCGACCGTCCTGGGCTCATGGTTCGTCAGCAGGCAAGCCTCCTCGAAGCGGAGCTCTTCGAGGGCTTGTGCAACCGGCCCCGTGCCGACCTCGGCACCCTCCTCAGGCGCGCGAAGATCCGTTGTGCCGATCCACGAGACAAGGACCCTGTGCATCCGTCGAGAATACAAGGTTCGTTACTAGTTTCGCAAGATCTCTTAGCCTACAAAGCCACCGACGTAACCGAGTCCGACCGGCTCGGTCGCTTCGCCCGGACGAGCCAAGCCCCTCAGGGCCGGGGCGAAGAAGGCGCTCTCGCACTTGGCCCAGCTTGAAGACGCTCGGCGTGTGGCAGTCGACCGCCGGTATCCGGCCCAGAGAGGCCGATGGAACCAGACTCGGCCACCCCCGCCCCAGAGGCTCCCTCCTCCCCCTCCAAGACCTGCTCGAAGTAGACGGCCTAGAATCAAGACTGCACGCCCACGCTGCGGGCTCGTTCCAGCATAGGCCTGAAGCGACTCGCGGCGCTACCCGCGATGGGCACGACCGAACACAGACCCCAAGCAACCCGTCTGGACCACGCCTATCCCGACCCGCGGACGACCAGGCCCACAACTCGCACTCAACCGCCCGATCCGTAGCCGCCTGCCGTTTGAATCCTCCGGCCCTACGCCGCCACCGGCGAAATCAAGGCGGCCGGCTCCCGTCCCCAACTTCTACTCCGTGAAAGTCGCCAAACCGTGGACACGTCTGAAATCGAAAAAGACCTACACACACTCCTCCACCCGATTAGACCTGCGGACTCCACCACCCGCGCACCTCGCGACTTCCTTTTCTCGGCCAAGCCCACCCGGGCCGGCGACTCACTACCCCCTACTATCTCAGTGCTGTCCCACAAACTTCAGCGCAGTGCGAGTTGAGTCTGTGCGTTCCTGGGATCAGGCGGTCCGCTCCGGGGTTCGAACAGGTCCAGGAGCGGTCTTCGCGCGAACAGGTTGAGTTGCAGGAGGCGCAGGATTTGGCTCATGGTCCACGCCATCTTGTTGACGAACTTCAGGTAGGCGAGCAGGAGATGCACGCACATCGCGATCCAGATCTGCGTCATGACGGCATTGCGCGAAGTGCCGACGAAGCTCTTGATGCGCAGGTTCTGCTTGATCCACCTGAAGAAGGTCTCGATCTGCCAACGCTCCTTGTAGATGTTCGCGATGGTCTGTTGGCAACGCTCGGAAAGTGAGCCACCCACCGTTTGGAAAGTGAGCCACCTCGGCCGTGTTGAGTGTACGCGAGTCTTCTCTCGTCGGTCCCCTTGAGTCAGTAGCAGTAGCGGCTGCGGTAGCTGTGGGAAACCGGTCTGCCGGTTTTCCAAGGCGGTGCGGGAAACGGTCTGCCGTTTTCCGCGGCGCCGGCAGCTTCCGCAGCCGGCCGCCGTTGCGGTCCGCTCAGCGGCGGCGCCGCGGCGGTCCGGTTTCGAGCTGTGCGATCGGGATTCACGAGGCCGTGCTCCGCAGCCGTGTCCGATAGGAGGAGCCCTTGGTGGCGAGGATGTGGGCGTGGTGGGAGAGGCGGTCGAGCAGAGCCGTGGTGAGCTTTTCGTCGCCGAATACGCGGACCCACTCGGAGAAGGCAAGGTTGGAGGTGACGATGGTCGAGCGGCGCTCGTAGCGGTCGGCGAAGACGTTGAAGAGCAGCTCGCCGCCGGCGCGGTCGAATGGCACGAAGCCGAGCTCGTCGCAGATCAGTAGATCCACCCGCTGTAGCCACTGCTGCAGGCGGCCCAGCTCCCGCTGGTCGCGGGCTTCGAGGAGATCGCGGACGAGGTCGGAGGCCTTGCGGAACCAGACCCGGCGGCGGCGCTTCGCGGCCTCGATGCCCAGCGCGATGGCGAGATGCGTCTTGCCGGTGCCGATGGGTCCGACCAGGACGACATCGTCTCCACGGTCGATGTAGTCGCAGGCCGCCAGCTCGCGCAGCTTCGGTTTGGACACTCCCTGTAGCGCCTGGAAGTCGATCTGCTCGAGCGTCTTGTGGTCGGGGAAGCGGGCCGCGCGCAGCCGGCGCTCGACGGTGCGGGCCTCCCGATCCCGGATCTCGGTCTCGAGCAGTTGCCACAGGTAGTCCTCGTAGTCCCACTGTGCGTCCTGGGCCTGACGCGCCCGCTGCTCGTAGTCGCGCAGCACGGAGGGCATCTTGAGCGTCTTGAGGCCCTCGGCGATGACGGCTCTGCGCACCGCCCGGCTCACGATGCCGCCTCCTGAAGCAGCACGTCGAAGTCAGCGGCACGAGCGCTCTCGACCTCGTGGCGGCGGAGCGGCTCCGGCACCTCGATCCTGGAGGCCGGACTCCGCGGAGCGAGTCCCAGCAGGTCGAAGCGACCGGCGGTCAGGGCCTCCTCGAGTGCGGCGGCTACCTCCTCGCTGCCGTGGTCTGTGACCACGCTCAACAGCTTGGCGAAGAGCCGCGCCGTCTCCAGCGCGCCGTGCCGCAACTCCAGCATTCTCCACAGCTTGCGATAGGCCGGGCCGAGCTCTGCGAGCAGCTCCGGGGCCACCTGGCGCACCGCCTGAGGTTTCCGCGACAGCTCCTCGAAGTAGTGCGCGTAGCGCACCAGGCGCTGTCCCGGCCGCACCAGAGCGCAGCGGTACTCCGCGTCGCGACAGGAGAAGACGATGTCGCCCGTACCGACGCGGGCATGGACCTGGAGGCTCTTCCACCGCGAGGGAACCGAGTAGATCGCACCACCCAACTGCACCGTCGCCTGGCGCGACACCCGCACGATCCTGAGCTTCCTTGCCTCGAACACGGTCGGCGGCAGCTCGCGCAGAGCCGCCTGCTCCTCCTGCCACCGCGCACGGTTGCCGGGTGCCGCGTCGACCGAAGCCAGCACGCCCCGTGCGATCTCCTCCAGAGTGCGCCCTTGAGGCACCGGACTCATGTGCGCCAGACGGATTCCCTTGCCCCGCGACTCCACACTGCCCTTGTCGTGCCCCTCGCCGGGGCGGGCGAAGCACGGCTCGAACAGGTAGTGGCTCACCAGTGCCTGGAATCGATCCGTCAACTGACGCTTGGCGCCCACCCGGCGCCGCACGGCCGCACTCAGATTGTCGTAGACCAGCCGCAGCGGCACGCCGCCCAGGTGCGCGAACGCCCGCACGTGGCCATCGAGAAACGCCACCTGGTCGCAGCGGTCGTACAGCCACACGAACGAACGGCCTGAGTACGGCAGGTGCAGCAGGAACTTCCACACCCGGTGCGCCACGCCGTCCTCCTCCACCGTCACCTCGAAGAAGTCCACCTGGCCACACTCGCCGGCACGGTGCACCAGCGGAATGAACGTCTCCTGCCGCTGACGCTTCCACTCCCGAACGTAGCTGCGAACCGTCGTGATCCCGACCTCGTAGCCATCCTCCAGCAACTGCCGATGCAGACGCGTACCCGTCAGCCGCTGCTTCGCCGTCGTCCGGCGAGACCACGTCCTCAGCAGCTCCTCCAGACGAGGCGCCATCCGCTCCGTCACCAGCCGCCGCCGCGGCCTGCTCTCCACCCGCCGCGGCGCGCTCTGATCCAGGTACTTGCGCACCGTGTTGCGGCTCACGCCGTGCTCCCGAGCCACCGAACGTTGGCTCCGACCCTCCACCAGCACCTGGTGCCGAATAACATGTACCTGATCCATCCTCAGCAAGTCCTTCCTCCGATCGCGTTGGTCTACTGAACAAGACCAAGCTACCGGTGTCAGGGCCGAGGGTGGATCACTTTCCGAGCGTTGGGTGGCTCAGTTTCCGAGCGATGCCTCCAATGGTCTTCGGGGCGAGCTTGAAGTTGTTGGTCAGGAACGCGTAGAACTTCTTCGTGTCGGGGTCGCGATAGCCGACTCGACGCAGGGGGATCGGACACCGGGTGCGGCCTTTGACGCTGGTCAACTCGATGGTCTGGTCCGACGTCACGCCTAGCCCAGGCGCGAACGACCGCCGCTCTCGAACCGCGTACTTGATCTTGCGCTTCAGCCGAGTGACCAGGAAAACCCCTTGTGCATCAAGGGATTTCAGCCACTCGAAGTCGAGGTACAGACGGTCCGCAGCGACGATGCTTCCCCTCGGCAGGCGAAGGGACCGCGCCACCTCAAGGTCCGACCCCTTGCCGTCCGTGACCTCCAGGAACGCCGGCAGACAGCCCTCGTGGTCAAGCCCCATGTGCAGCTTCAACGCTCCCTTCGTCTTGCGGTACTGCGCCCAGGGAAACAGCTCCAGGCACAGGTCCACGTACGTCGCATCGAGCGAGAACAGCTTGTTGCGGAACCGGAAACCATGCCCCGGCGCCGCCTTCCGGCATCGCGCCAGCAGACGACCGAACAACGCCTCGTACAGCTCGTGGGGCTGCCTCTCGTTGACGCGCGCCAGCGACGACCGGGCCACCCGGCCCACGCCAAGGTGGTAGAGCTTGTGACCCTGCGCGTCCAGGTTCGACACGATGTCGCGCAGGCTGCACCGCCCGGAAAGCTGGGCCGTCGCCATCGCTACGAACTGGCTCCAGCGGCTCATCGAGCGCAGCTTGCGTCCCCTGTGGCGCCTTCCCGCCTCCCGCTCGAACTCATGTCTCGACACCAGCTTGAGGAACTGACCGAGTACGGTACCATTGTGCGCCATGGGTCTGGATCTCCTTGCCGTCATTGGCTTTGTGTGAAAACCAATCATACGACAGGGCACGATTCAGACCCATCCTGACCATTGCTGTCCCACAAACTTCAGCGTAGAGCAAGTTGAGTTTGTGCGTTTCTCGGTTCGGGGGGTCCGCTCCGAGGTTCGAGCAGTTCCAGCAGCGGTCTTCGGTCGAACAGGTTGAGTTGCAGGAGGCGGAGGATCTGGCTCATGCTCCAGGACATCTTGTTGGCGAATTTCAGGTATGCGAGCAGCAGATGGACGCAGATGGCGATCCAGATCTGCGTCATGACAGCATTGCGCGAGGTGCCGACAAAGCTCTTGATGCGCAGGTTCTGCTTGATCCACTTGAAGAAGAGCTCGATCTGCCAGCGCGCCTTGTAGATGTCCGCGATGGTCTTCGGGGCGAGGCTGAAGTTGTTGGTCAGGAACTTGTAGTGCCGACCCGTCTCCGGGTCGCGATAGCCGACCCGACGCAACGGAATCGGGCACCGCTTGCGCCCCTTGACGCTGGTCAGCTCGATGGTCTGGTCCGACGTCACGCCCCGGCCGCGAGCGAACGAGCGCCGCTCCCGAACCGCGTACTTGACCTTGCGCTTCAGGCGGGTGACCAGGAAAACCCCTTGTGCATCAAGGTCCTTCAGCCATCCGAAGTCGAGGTACAGACGGTCCGCCGCCACGATGCTCCCCTTCGGAAGACGAAGCGACCGGGCCACCTCGAGGTCCGAGCCCTTGCCGTCGGTGACGTGCAGGAACGACGGCAGACAGCCCTCGTGGTCGAGACCCACGTGCAGCTTCAACGCCCCCTTGGTCTTGCGGTACCGCGCCCAGGGAAACACCTTCAGGCACAGGTCCACGTACGTGGCGTCGAGCGACAACAGCTTGTTCCGGAAACGGAACCCATGCCCCGGCGCCGCCGCCTGACAACGGCTCAGAAGGCGACCGAACAGCGCCTCGTACAGTTCGTGAGGCTGCTCTCTGTTCACCCGCGCCAGCGAAGATCGGGCTACCCGGCCAACGCCGAGATGGTACAGCTTGTGAGCCTGCGCATCCAGGTTCGACACGATGTCTCGCAGACTGCGCCGCCCGGAAAGCTGCGCCGTCGCCATCGCTACGAACTGGCCCCAGCGGCTCATCGAGCGCAGCTTGCGTCCCCTGTGATGCCGCCGGGCCTCCCGCTCGAACTCATGTCTCGACACCAGCTTGAGGAACTGGCCAAGTACGGTACTATTGTGCGCCATGGGTCTGGATCTCCTTGCCGTCATTGGCGTTGTTTGAAAACCAATCATACGACAAGGCACGGTTCAGACCCATCCTTCCTCCCCGTTTGTGGGACAGCAGTGCTACTATCTCGTCTACTTTCTACTCGTTGATCTTCTTGGCTACGAGAACCTCGGACGCTTCGAGAAAATCGCGTGGTCCGTACCCCTTGACTTCAACGGCCGGGCCTTCCTTATCGAGCACAGAAAAGGCGGTCTCGGTCTGTTCGCGCAAGACACGGCACTCGCCGAGGCGGCCGCCAAGACCATTGCAACGCGCGTAGAAAAGGCCGTAGCGGCCGCCGAACCCTACTTCAAGTGGCTAGCCGCTCAGGCCGCCAACGGCTCTAGGCTGAACGTCCTCAACCGCTCGATGGAACTCTATGATCGCTACCGATTCTACGTCGACCAGTACCTTGCGACGCGCGCAGAGGCCACCGCCCTCCGAGACGAGACCCTGAACCGTGAACTGCCTCCCGGCGTGAGCCTCTATTTTACCCCTGGTCTGGCACTCAGCCGAAGAGCAAAGTGGCTCGCACTCACAGCGATCGACACGTTCTTTAGCTGGACTGAACACGTCTTCATTCACATTGCAATTCTACAAGGCGACCTGGAGACGGGCCAGGACGTGCGCCGCGCGGCCAACTCAAACTGGCACCAGAAATTCAGGCTGGCAATGGACTGTACCGATCCAGTCACGCTGGAGCACTTCGAGAACCTCAAGACAATCCGCCAACAGACTAGGAACTTCGACGCGCATGGGTCATTCGGTAAACACCGAGAGGCATTCATGTTTCACTCTAACGCAGGCGCTGTCCCGTTGACCCTACCGGACGAAGGGCGGAGCGGCACACCCCGCTTCGGACGAGGTATCGGCTTTGTCGAGCATGAGACCGTTGAGCTGATCGAGCGCTTCATAGAACATCTCTGGTCCGGATCCCGTGCACCGGCCAGGCTCTATATCCAACAGAGCGGACTTCCTCTGAATCTGAGTTTCACCAAGGACGGAAAGTACGCGCGCGCGATGCAGTCCGAAGCGGAAATGGTGACGTTTCTCGACGAACAGGCATCCATCTTCGATATGCACGCGAACATGGACTACTAGAGGATGGTGATGGGCTTCGGCAGCGGCCCCAGCGGCACTTTAGCGCTTACACTCACCGGGACAGGTGCCTGTCGGAGAAGCGCGCGATCACATCGTGCACTTCGTCCGACTCGGGCAGGCCCGGATTGAACGCGAAGGTCGCATGCCCGAGGCCTTCCCAAACGTGCAGGTCGGCCTCGACGCCGAGGCTTACCAGCTTGTTGTGGCTGGCCAGGACGCCGCCGAGGGCAAAGTCGCGCGTGCCGCTGATCAGCAGCGTCGGCGGGAAGCGGGCGAGCAGGTCGTCGTGGTCGCCGGGAGCCACGACGGGGTCGTCGGCTTCCACGCCGCGGAAGTAGCCGCTCGGCTGGGGCGGCTCCGCCGGTTCGACCGGGCGCGGGAAGCCGTTGATCGCCGACACCAGGAAGGCGCTCTCGCTGCGGCCCATCTTGAAGACCCCCGGGGTGTCGCCGTCGGTTGTCGGTATCCCCGCGCAGAACAGGCCGATCGCGCCCGGCAGGGGCAGGTCGTGCTCGAGCATGTAGGCGACGGTCTGCGTCGTGAGCATCGCGCCGGCCGAGCAGCCGTAGATGCCGATGCTGGAGGCGTCGTAGTCCTCGAGCATCGCCCGGTACACGGCGATGACGTCTTCGACGCCTGCCGGATGGGCGTACTCCGGCGCCATCCGGTAGTCGGGGCTGATCACCCTGTAGCCGCCGATGTCGGCGACCTGCATCGCCTCCGTGTGGCTGAAGTAGCGGGCGCCGACCCTGAAGCCCCCGCCGTGAATGCTGATCAGGAGTCGGTCCCTGTTCTCCTCGGCGATGCCCCGCTCGGGGACGAACACCTCGGTGTAGACGCCCGCGATCGTCTCCGCCGTGATCTCCACGGGGTGCTTGGCGACGGTGTCCTTGTAGATGGCAGTCCGGTAGTAGCCATCCGCGACGCACTGGCGCGCGGCGCGCACCGCCTTGAGATCGCCGGCTACGTCGTTCAGGTTCGCGCAACCCTCGGAGAAGGTGCCGAACTCCGGCCCGTAGACGTCGCGGAAGTGCTTCATCGCCGCCCGCGACTCCTCGCTGAAGTAGGAGGTCTCGGGCAGGTCGAACGCCGGGACGTGGACGGTGCCGTCGGCCTCCACCCGCGGACGATCGTCCTGCTCCGCGGGCTCCGAGCAGGACAGGGCGCCTACGGCAAGGGCGGCGGCGACTAGGCCGAGTTGGGTGCGCATGACGGAGAGTCTAGGGGCTTGCTCAAGGTTCCTGGGTCAGAAACCACGGCAGGACCCTGAAGCCCTTCAGGTCGAAGCTGCCGGCGCCACCGTGAACCAGAACGCCGCCCCGGTTGGGATTCGCCGGAATCGAGGTCCACCATTCGAGGGCTGCAACGGCGTCCGCGGCCACGGTGCGGCCCGACTTGACCTCGATCGGAATCAGGCGATCGCCGGCATCGAGAAGAACATCGATCTCATGCCCGGCGGCATCTCGCCAGAAGAACAGCGGCGAATCGCGGCGCGTCGCCGAGAAGGCCTTGACGAGCTCCGCTACGACGAAGGACTCGAAGATCGCGCCGCGCAACGGATGGTTCTCGAGCGTCACGCCGTCCCGAATCCCAAGCAGATAGCAGATCAGACCCGTATCGAGGAAGTGCAGCCGTGGACGCTTACGCAAGCGCTTCCGATAGTTGGCGTGATGGGGAGGAAGCGCGGTAGCCAGGTAGCCGATCTCAAGCGCGTTGAACCAGCGGCGAGCGGTCTGCTGCGTCACGCCGACGTCGCCAGCCAGGCCGCTCAGGTTGAGTTCGGTTGCCGTACGTGCAGCCGCCAGCCGCATGAACGTCTCGAACTGCCGCAGGTCGAGCACCTGCGTGACTTCACGCAGATCGCGCTCGACGTAGGTGCGGAAGTAGTCGGCCAACCACTCGCCGGCAGGGATGCCGCGGTCGTGGATCGGCGGAAAGAAACCCGTGACCAGCGTGTCCCAGAGCGCATCCGCGGCCAGCGGGCTGGCCGCGGCGGCGTTCGTCTCACCGCCGCCGTCAACGCAGGCCGGAAGATCCAGGCTCAGCGGTTCGAGCGCCGGCAGGCCTCGCAGTTCCGCCAGCGAGAACGGGTGCAGAACGAGCAACGCCGTCCGGCCCGCCAGCGTCTGCGAGACCGACCTGAGAAGCAGGACGTTCTGCGATCCGGTCACGATGAACCGGCCGGCGCGAAGATCGTCATCGACGAGGCCCTGTATGTAGGAAAGCAGCTCGGGCGCTCGCTGGATCTCATCGAGGATCATTTGGTCCGCCTGAGCCAGGAAGGCACGCGGATCCGCGAGGGCCCGCGCGCGTACGTCCGGTGATTCAAGCGACATGTACAGGTGTTCGGGGAAGACGGCTCGCACCAGGGTCGTCTTTCCCGACTGTCGCGGCCCGGTCAGCGTCACGACGGGATAGTCCTCCGCGGCACGTTTCAACGCGGGCGTAATGTGTCGGGGGATCATGGCAGGAGTCTGCTTCGCTTCGCCGCACATGTCAAATCGGTGATCGCATCATCGAAATGACACGCGGCCACCCGCAGCACGACTTCTGCCACGGGCTGCTAGAGATTCAGCCGCTCCTCCACCGCCCGCCAGGCGGCATCGATCGCGCCTTGAACGTAGGCCCGCAGCCACGTAGGACACCTCGACCGCGTCGCTTCCGGAGTGTTCGACCTTCACCGCCGTGCTGTTCAGGCGAATCCGTACGGCTAAGAAGCCACCGGTGTCCTGAAATCTCAGCTAAACCGATCTATGTCTCGGCGTGCTTAGAATCTGAAACCGAGCTTGAGGCGGAACTCCCGCGGAAGAGTGAAAGCATCGACCCCAGTGGTCAGGTTGCCGTTCCGTGTGTTGACGCGGACCTGGTGCGACTCGTCGGTGACGTTGGAGGCCTCAGCGCCGATAATGCCCTGAAACCTACCCCCGATCGGGAACTGGTAGGTCGCATTCAAGCTGAGGGTGAAGTAGTCCTCGAGGGTATTGGCGTCCCTCGCTTCGGTGCGACCCGTAGTACGGATTCTCTGTCCGGACACCGGGTGAAAGACATTCGCGCTGGGCCCCAATCCCCAGGTCTCACCGGCGGAATAGTGGAAGAAGGCACTGGTCATGACGTCACCCTTGCCCAACACCCAACGCTTCATGCCGACGAAGTTGACCAAGTAATCCCTGTCCACCGCGAGCGCTCCGTCCCAAAGGGATGTGCTGGTGATGTTGCAAAGGCCACCTCCTCCCCGCAGCGTGCAGCCACCCATGGCTTCATTGTGATCGGAATTGTCTGTGATGGAATCGATGGTGCCGTCGGTGGGGAGAAAACTCACGTTGGCGTTCACCGACCAGTTGTTACGAAACGCTCGGTTGACCGCCATCGTGACACCCTGATGCTCACGTGTGTTGTTGGGCCAGTTGCGCAGATCGCGGACGACAGCGCCGGCTTCGTCGTACTGAAGGCTGGCGCTGAAGATGTTGTCAATCTCGCTTACGGTGAAGCGCGAGGTGAAGATCCAGTTCTCGGCGAACTGCCAGTCGAAGCCCAACGAGGCCTCGTCTTTGTAGTGGGGCTCGATGCCCGCGATAGCGTCACTCGGGGCCGGCTCGACACGGCGCTGAAAGCGGTCGTAAAACCCCGTCGCACGGTTAAAGAGGAACTGGTCGTAGATGTTCTCACCGTTGTTGCCGCGGGTGAATTCCGTGAAGACGACACCGAGGCCGATGTTGTGGTAGTAGCGCCCCAAGCTGCCGCGCACCAGCAGCGTGCCGTCGGCGTTGATGTCGTAGACCACGGTTGCGCGCGGCGCCCACACGCTGTACTCGTTGACTCGCTCGTTGCGGTCGTTGTCGATCGACTGTTCGTCGTAGCGCAGCCCCACGCTGAAGGTCAGCTTGTCACCGACCTCGAACCGGTCCTGGACATAAGCTGCACTCATAAGGGTATTCATCGAGATCGGCGGGCCGAGCTCGAAGACCCGCTTGGTGGATGGCGTGAGGAAGCCTCCGGTGCACTCTCGGCAGAAACCACGGCCGCGAAACTCGGTCCCGATGCTGGTCAGGTTTTCGAAAGTGACGTCCTGGAAGTCGACGCCGCCCTTGAGCTCGTGATTTCCCTTGAACAGGGTCACCGAGACATTCGCCTGATCACGCGGATAGTCGTTGAACCCAGCGCCCAGGCGTATCGAGGGACCGTTGTATCGCAAACCGTTGTTGAGATCTTGGTAGCGGAAGTCGTTGCCGTTGGGATCGTCAAAAGACACGCCGGAGACGATCGGGGCGGGGGGGCCAGCAACGCGTCCCACAAGCTCTTCGCGGTTGGCCAGCTTGGCTTCGAGGAACGCGGAGCTGGTCATGGCGTAGCTCCAGGTCCCGGTCTGGAGCCTGTTGTTGATCGGAAAGGTCATGACGGCGTACTGGTCGCCGACTCCCGCGGCACCGATCGCTGAGGACGGCGAGTCGATCAACGTCAGCGCGACCTGATGGCGGCTCCCGGGCTGGAAGTTCACCTTGCCGATGAGCGGTTCTGATGTGCGAGTGACATTGAATGTTTCGCCAGACCGCGTTCGGTCGAGCCGGTTGTCATTCAGTTCGTTGTAGGAAGCGAAGAACCAGGCCTTGTCGCTCCAGATCGGCCCACCGAGGCCGGCCTCGAAGCTGTTGATTTGATCCTCAGGACGCTCGATCCCGAGCCAGTCCTCGGACCGCCACTTCGGGTTCTGGCCGATATAGAGAAAATCGCCGTGGAGGGTGTTGGTGCCGGTCTTGATCGTCGAGTTCATGACACCGCTGGTCGCGCGGCCGTACTCGGGGGCGAAACCCGACGTTTCCATCCGGGTATTGGCGATTGCGGTCGACGGGATCTGAAAGCGCAGCTCGCCGCCACGACGGGGCATGCTGACGTCGACGCCGTCGATGAAGACGCCGAGCTCGGTGCTGATGCCTCCGTTAACTGAAACGCGGGCATAGTCCTGCTTTCTGCGGGTTACCAAGCCCGGCATCATTTGGACGCTCGTGTTGTAGTTGCGCGTGGCGAAGGTGACGTTCTCGAGTGCCTCCTCCTGGATCGCAGAGGTGGCGCCGATGTCGTACTTGGAGATCAGTGCCGCCTCGGCGGTGACGGTGATGGTCTCGGAGGTGGCTGTCTGCAGAGTGAGCGCGACGTCGTGGCGCTGCCCCATTTCGAGGGCGACTGCCCGCTCGGCCGTGCCTAGGCCCTCGAGGGCTGCGTTGACCGTGTAGGCCCCAGCCTGGAGCAGGGCGAAGCGGTACTTGCCCTCCGCGTCGGTCATTTCGGTCCTCGTATTCTGAGGTCCGGTAAGGGTGACGGTGACGCCGAGCAGGCCGTCGTCCTCGGCATCGGTCACGGTTCCGTCGATGGTTCCTGTCTGCGGACCGTCGGCCGATAGCGGCAAGGCGCAAAGGGCGATAGCGCAGATTCCAATAAGTGACTTACGGGCGATTGCTTTCACATTCCTGTCCTCCAGATAGACCTGTCCTCCAGCGTCTCGTTCACCGTTCGGATCGGATTTTCTCAAACACCATGCGAAAAATCAAACAAGAGTTTTGCCGGTCTACATGTTGTGCGCGTAGTTGGGGAGGGTACTATATGTAGTGGTTCAGTGCTTAAGCGGTACCGAAATTTGAATCCTGTATTCAATAAATTGGAGATGCCGGTGGTTTTTGGAAGGGGTGGCGGGCTGAGTGACGTCGGGCCCGGTGTTAGGCTTGTGGGGTGATGTCTCGAAGAGTTCGCGTTCTATCGACCGCTGTTGGATTGATCAGGATGCAAGAGAGGAAGGACGTATGAAGAGAGTCATCCGATCCCTGTCGACCGTCGCGCTCATGCTCGGCCTCAATCCCGGAATCGCCGCCGCCGGCGACGGGGTGCCGCGCACGGCCAGTGGCCGTCCCGATCTCACGGGTAACTACAACGCCGCGACCGTGACGCCACTCCAGCGCCCGGAACGCTACGGCGACAACCTCTATCTCAGCAAGGAGGAGGCCGCGCGGACCGAGGGCAACATGGCTGCGCGAATCGAGGAGGCATCCCAGGCCAGCGATCCGGATCGCGAGCCGCCACCCGAGGGTGGCGACGGATCGGGCGGCGGTGCTGGCAACGTCGGCGGCTACAACTTCTTCTGGCTCGACCCGGGCACCGAGGCCTTCGCGGTGGACGGCAAGTTTCGTACTTCGATTCTGATCGATCCACCGAACGGTCGTTTTCCACCGATGACCGAGAGCGCGGCCAAGCGTGCGGCCGCGTACGAAGCCAATATAGTGCGCGGCGACAACGACGGCACAGCATTCTGGCTCGACAGCGACGAGCCCGGACCCTTCGACGGTCCGGAGTCGCTGCTGGCCCAGGAGCGTTGCATCGTGGGGTTCACCGGCGCCACGCCGACGCTCCCCAGCGGGTACAACAACTACAAGACCATCGTCCAGACCGAGGACCACGTCATGATCCTGATCGAGATGGTCCACGACGCGCGGGTGGTGCGGATGAAGTCCGAGGGGCGCGCCGTGGCGCATCTGCCGTCAGAGATCAAGACGTGGACCGGCGATTCGATCGGGTGGTGGGAGGGCGACACGTTGGTCGTCGACACTACGAACTTCCATCCCGAGGCGTTTCTCCGTGGTGGCTCCACGGAGATGCACGTTGTCGAGCGCTTTACCAAGCTCGAGGACGGCGACGTGCTCTACCGCTTCACGGTGGACGATCCCTCATCGTGGACAGCGCCTTGGACCGGCGAGTATGTGTTGCGTTCGACGATCGACCGAGTCTTCGAGTACGCCTGCCACGAGGGGAACTACGCCATGGGGAACATCCTGCGCGGCGCTCGCGTGCTCGAGGCGGACGCGCTGGGGAAGGTTGTCTCGAGTCGTGACTGAGCAATCCCTAGACTGACAGCCGATCGCCCAGGTCAGCCCGGCCAAGAGCAGGAAACTCTGTAGGCGAAGCGACCTCAGGGACGCTCCGGTTCGACGGGCTCGAAGCTCCGATAGTCGTTCGGATCGCCGCTGCCCTTGTATCGCGCCTGCAGCGGGTAGGGATAATGGGGCCGCGTGAACGTGTAGCTATCGGGGACCGAGGCATTCGCTTTGACCCAAGCTGCCACACTCCGTGGGCCGGATGGCATTTCTTCGGGATGGTAGCCGACGATCATGTCGGGCGCCTGACCCTCTTCGACCCAGGCTTCGAGATAGCTGAGAAAATCGCCGCTGGCCGCGCCAACGCCATCATAGCAATGCTTACGTCCCGGAATCATGAACAGCCGAACCGCCTCTTGGGTGCTGGCTCGCCCGCCCATGATGCGTTCCGCCATCTCATAGTAGTCGACGCTGACTTGCGGCGAGGGCAGACCCGAGTCTTCCCAACCCTGGATGATCAGCAGCTTGCCACCCGCAGCCTTGAAATTGCGCAGATCGGGATTGTTGTAACCATTCACCAGCGCATCCATCATCCCGGTGCGCTTGTAATCGTGGTCGAAATCGAAGTCGGTCGCCGTCCAGCTCGGTCCCGGATCCGGGTTGAACCCCATGAACCGCCACCACGAGGTGGGGCTGTCGAGGCCCATGGAGAAGTAGTTGCCCTTCTCCGAGCCGGGCATGGCGGGGTACCACGGGAAGTACTTGCTGAGCTTCTCCCCGGTCGATGTCACCGGCCCGCTGTACACTTTCCTGGCCGCCTCCACCTGGACCGGCGATAGACAGCCCGATGTCTGCCCCGAGGCGCAGGTCAGGTCGGCCGGATCGAATTGGCAGGTCCGGGGATCGCCACCGATGATCCCATCCTCGAGGCCATCGTCCGCATCGCAGGCGGCAATGGCCCCCGCGTGCAGCACGTCCAGATCGGCGGGTGTGAACAGCGGCTGGCCGTCCGCGTCATGCGTTGCCAAGGCGTTCCACAGGATCATCACACCCGTGGCCGTTACACTCGCGGGCTCCTGGACGAGAATGCCGTCGAAGTTCCAGGGAAAGCGATTCGCTTGGACCATCCCCTGCTTCCCGCCGGCGGAACAGCCCACATGATAGGAGAACGCCGGCGCCCGGCCGTAGTAGTGTTCGGTGATGGCCTTGCCCGCCAGGGCGGCGACATGGTGACCGCGGATGCCGTAATCGAACTCCGCCTGGAGATTGTTGTAGGCCCACGAGGCCCTTCTTGTTCTGCCGAAATGCCCCGTATCGTGTGAGAGACAGGCATAGCCTCTCCGCAAGGCCTCATCGCACCAGGCGGCCATCGATTCCGTCGAGCCGCCATAGCCACCAGGGCTCGCCTCCAAGAACCTACCGCTCCACGCGGCGCTGTTCGGCAGGCGTACCACGATCCGGACATTGGGCGCGACATACCCCTCCACCCGGCAATGGGCGGGCACCTCGCCGGCGGCCTCCACCATTCGGGTCGCCGTCACCTGCGTCGGCGCATCCTGAATGCTCGTGAAGTCCATCGTCGGCAGCGCCTCGCAGTCATCAACGGCCGGGAGCGTACCGGCGCGCAAGCTGCCGGCCCCGACCCCCATCGCGCCCATCGCCAGCGCTAGAACCAACGGGAATCTCTTGAAGGTGCGCGTCATCGTATCTCCTTTGTTGCCTTCAGCGACGCCTCGGTTCGACAGGCTCGAAACTCCGGTAGTCGTTCGGCGCCTACTGTAGCGTGCAGACCGCGTTAGGATGGGGGCTCCGAGAACGGATCGCATCCACTCCGGTCATAGAACCGAAGAGAAACGAGAAGACCATGTGTGCGCGTAGCGGTGTCTGGCTGACAGCTTTTCTTCTCCTGTCTCTCGGTTGTGCGGATGAAGCTGCCGAGGTCCCGGCTCGAGCCAGCGAAGAGGCCGCTCCGATGGAGCAGAGATCATCGACTCGAGACGCCTACTTCGGCGACCTTCACGTCCACACCAAGTACTCCTTCGACGCCTACATCTTCGGCACCCGCAACGATCCGGACGACGCCTACAGGTTCGCCAAGGGAGAAGCGCTGACCCACGCAGCCGGAATCGAGATGCGCCTCGAGGCCCCGCTCGACTTCCTCGCGGTCGCCGACCATGCCACCTACCTGGGCATGTTCGAGCAGATGGACAACCCCGATTCCGAGGTTGGCCGACATCCGCTGTCGATCGCACTCCGAAGCGCCGAAACGCCCGACGATCGCAGCGCCGTTTTTCGAGAAGTGCTGCCGCGTCAGAGAGGATATGTCGATCCGGACGACCTGCTCGATCTCGGCATCGTAGGGAGCGCATGGCGGGAGATCATCGCGGCCGCTGAGCGCCACAACGATCCAGGCACTTTCACCACCCTCATCGCCTACGAGTTCACTGGCAGCGGTCCCAGTGGGGAGAACCTACATCGAAACGTGATCTTCCCTGGCTCGAATGTGCCGAACATTCCTTTCAGTCGATTGGACGCCAGGAACAACCCGGAGAAGCTGTGGGACTGGATGGACCAGCAGCGCGAGCAGGGCATCGACTCTCTGGCGATCCCCCACAACTCCAACGGCTCAGACGGATGGATGTTCCAGTTGACCGACAGAGAAGGCAATGCAATCGACCAGGCCTACGCCGAGCAGCGGATGCGAAACGAGCCGCTGGTCGAGGTAACCCAGGTCAAGGGCACCTCTGACACGCATCCGCTCTTGTCTCCGAACGACGAGTGGGCTGACTTCGGGATCATGGAAGGGACCATCGGCAATGACTCTCCGAGCAAGCCCCAGGGCAGCTACGTACGCGATGCCTACCTGAACGGCCTGGCCATGGAAGAGGAGCAGGGCTTCAATCCCTTTCGCTTCGGCCTCATCGGCTCCTCGGATACCCACAATGCAGCCGGATCGTTTCGGGAAGAGGACTACTGGAGCAAGGCCGGCCTGTTGGACATAACGCCGGAGCAGCGAGGGTCGGTTCCTCGGGCCGAAACCGGCGAGTACGACGACGGGAGCGGACAGTACTGGGGTGCCTCGGGCCTGGCCGCCGTGTGGGCCGAATCCAACACCAGAGAGGACATCTTTCGCGCCCTCCAACGGAAGGAGACCTTTGCCACCACCGGCCCTCGCATGCGGGTCCGCTTCTTCGCCGGCTACGACCTCGACCAGACGACGCTGGCTGGATCAGACGGGCTCACCAAGGCCTACGCCGACGGCGTCTCCATGGGAGGAGACCTGATGGCCGATGGCGAGCAACGAGCTCCGCGCTTTCTGTTGTGGGCTACCAGGGATCCGACCGCGGCTCCCCTTGCTCGACTGCAAGTGATCAAGGGATGGACAGCAGACGGTGCGAAGCAGGAGCGGGTCTACGACGCAGCCTGCTCCGATGGCTCGACCCCGGACGACACCCACCGCTGCCTCGACAACGGGGCCAAGGTCGATCTGAGCACCTGCGCGACGACTGAAGGTCAGGGGGCTGCGGAGCTCGAAGCGCTCTGGCAGGACCCGGACTTCGACCCTGGGCAACGCGCGTTCTACTACGTTCGCGTGCTGCAGAATCCCACTTGTCGCTGGTCGACCTGGGATGCGATCCGGGCGGGAACGCCGCCGAAACCCGGCCTGCCTCCCACCATCCAGGAGCGTGCCTGGTCGTCGCCCATCTGGTACGTCCCTTAGCCTACGAGTTGAACGCCATCACCGCTACGCCTCCGGCGTGCACTATCAGTTGCACAACGCATGGCGCCTCGCTCGCATCACCCTATTCGAGTCCGAACGCCAGCAGCACGTTGCCCGGCCCTGACGCGTAGCCCGACCCCATGAACAGCATGCCATCGACGACGGTTGGCCCCGGGCCGTTCAGCATGCCACCCTTGGCCGGCACATCATTGACGGTCTCGAACTCCTGGGCCGTGTCGTATTCCCAGATGATCCGGCCGTCGGCGGTCGAGTACGCGCGAAGCATGCCGTCCATCGCGCCGGCGAAGACCACGCCCGGGATCACCGTCGCCGCCCCGTCCTGCCCAGAGCCGCACCGTTGCGGGGAGGGGTCGGGACAGTTGGCCGCCGGCGTCGGCGTGTACCACACCGGCTCGCCCGTCTCCACGCGGATCGCGGCCAGGGCGCCCTTCGACCGCGACGGCGTAGTGATCCCGCGGTGCTCCGACGGTTGGTACAGAAGGGGAAAGTAGGCTAGCCGCCCGTCGGTGGCACCACCGAACGTGATGTTTGCGCGATTCTCCGTGTCCGCGCCCGCGTAGAGTTCCCACAGCACCGCCCCCTCGCGGTCAGGGTCGAGCGCATAGACCCGGCCATTTTGCTGCCCAACGACGAGAATCGTCCGCCCGTCCGGCAGCGTGTGAAGCATGACCGCCACCACATCGACATCGACGTTTTCGGCAAGCTTCTCGGGGTCGGGGCAGTTGAGGTACGCGATGCGCTGGGGATCCGCTCGCTTGGGATCCCTCGGGCGGCCTTGCACGTCTATCCGGCCGGGACACCTGCTGAGGTAGGCATCCATGGCCGTCAACTGGTGCCACCACAGCCGCTTCCCGGTCTCGAGATCGAAGGCGATGACGGCGTCGGTGTCATTGGCCGCGGGCGCGGTATATCCGTTTCCACTACCGATATACAAGGCCCCTCGAGCAGCATCGATGACCGGCGAGTTCCAGACCGCCCCCCCGGCCGGGGCCCACCGTTGGGTGCCCTGCGCGTTCTTCGTCGTGGGCTTGGGCTCTTCGGCAATCGCATAACTCTTCCAGATCTGCTCGCCCGTGTTCGCGTCATACGCCACCACGCTGCCCCGGAACGTACAGCACTCATACCAGACGTGGCGGCCTGCCAATTCTTCCAGTGAGGAAACGGGCACGTAGAGCCGGCCGGCGTGAAGCGTGGGGGCGGCGGTGATGCGCGCGATCGGATGGGTGTCGGCACGTTGCGTCCACAGCAGCTCACCGGTTTCGGCATTGACGGCATACACGTTCGCCCTGGCGTCCCCGAAGTACGCGGCGTAGCGCGCCGTCCCCGCGCCCGTGACGGGTCCAATGGTGACGGAGGAGCGGACGACCCATTGCGACTCGAACGACCAGTAGACACAGCCGCTCGCCGCATCCAACGAGTAGACATAGCCCGTGTCGGATCCCGCGTAGAGCCTTCCCCCCACGACCGTCGGCGAACCAGCGGCGGCTCTGACCCCGCCCGGGTATCCGAACGCCCACTTCAACGTCAGGCGCGGCACCTGGTCCGGGGTCAACCCGGCGGCCGCGGCTGGCTGGAAGCGCGAGTTGCCAACATCCGGGCTCCAGCCGTTCCACCCCGCGCCAGCGAACGGGTCGCCGAACGGTTTGCTCGGACACTGATTGGGCATCGATGAGGCATCCCCACCAGCCGTCCCAAGCGCACGGCCCGCGGCCCACTGAGCCACCTCACGCCTCTCGTCGTCGGTCAGCCCGGGCACCTCCACTGCCATCGCGCCGGTCGTCAGCGACTCGAGCACCCGCTCGGGAGTGAACTGCCGCAGCGCCTCCCGATCTGGGGCTCGGGAGCCGGGCTCCGGGCTTCCATGACAGGCCGCGCAGTGCTGCTCGAACAATGAGCCGCCTGGCTGGGCCCATCCAGTCACGGGCGTCAGGATCACAGCCATCATCAACGAAATACTCAGGAGTCTCAGCATGCCGTCATCCTCCCTAGGGCAACGCGAACACGAAGACGCCGCTACCGCCCCGCGGGTTGTGCTCTTCGGGTATGAGGTCGGCCGGGAGAATTGTCGCCCAGCTCGATCGGCTGATCGACGGGCCGGCCACGAACGCGACGAACTGCTTGCCGTCGACGGCATAAGTGATCGGGAACCCGTTCGCCATCGTCGAGAGCCGGCTCTGCCAGAGCGGCTCGCCGTTCCGCACGTCGTAGGCGAAGACGTGCCGGCCCCAGTCGCCGATGAACACCAGGTCCCCGCCGGTCGTCAGCGCCGCCGTGTTGTAGGGCACCCGGCGGCGCTGGCGCCAGAGGGTCTCGCCGGTCCGCAGGTCCAGCGCTTGAAACTCGCCCAGTTGGTTCGGCGCCTGCGGATGAAAGTGATTCGTCCGTCCGGGCCTGCTGCCCCCGCCGCCGCCCCCGGCGCGTCGCTCGACCGGGCCGAATGTGACGGTCTGACAGCTGAGACTGAGCGGCACGTACAACGCCTCGGTCCCGGGGTGATACGCCATCGCCCGCAGGCTCTTGAAGCCACCAGTACTGGGGCAGAAGGAGAGCTCTTCGCCGACGTCAGTTAGCATCCCGTCCCGGTAAGTCACCTCACCGGTCTGCGAGTCGACATCCAGGATGTTCTGATAGCCGAGGTCGATCGCGCGCCCGAACTCGCCCGTGAAGCGGTCGAGTTCCCAGAGAATGCCGAGCTTGCCCATAGTGAACAGCGAACGCTTGCCGTCGTAGTCGATCAGGATGCGCTCGAACGACTCGTCCATGTCGTGCGCATCGCCCGGGATGTGCTGGTAGTACCACCTCATCTCACCGGTCGCAGGGTCGAGCGCGAGCGTCGAGTTGCTGTAGAGGGCGTCACCGTCGGTGCCGCGTGCGTCGCGGTTATGCGGCTTGGGCTGCGACGTACCCCAGTAGACGAGCCCGGTGACCGGGTCATAGCTCCCAGTCATCCAGGCGTCGCTCCCCGCGCGAAACATGAGCGGCAAATCGCCCCAGGTGTCGCCGCCGCTCTCGCCGGGCCGGGCGATGGTCGAGGTTCGCCAGAGCAACCGGCCGGTGCGGCCGTCGACGCCGACGATGTAGCAGGTGTCGTCACGGTAACGCCCGCAGCCTGTCATCCCGGCGACGATCGTCCCATCGACGACGATCGGTCCGTTCGAAAAGGTGTAGCCTTCCTGATCGCCCCCGACCGGCGTATCCCAGCGCGCCTCGCCCGTCCGGGCATCCAGCCCGACGATGTGCGCATCGACAGTGTTCAGGATCACCAGATCCTGGTAGACGGCAATGCTGCGCGTCTGCGCCGCGCTTCGGCGTCGCACGTCCATCTCACGGCGGTACTCCCACCTGAAGTCGCCGGTGCGCGCGTCGAGCGCCTGGACCACATTGCCTGGGTTCGCAACATACATGACGCCGTCGTGCACGATCGGCGTCGTCTGCGACACTCCGGGTTCGAGGCCCCAGGACCAGGCGAGCCGGAGCTCATCGACATTGCTCCGGTCGATCTGTTCAAGCGGGCTATACCCCCATCCATTCAGGGTGCGCCGCCAGCTCAACCAGTCGGCCGGGTCGGGATTCTGCAGCATCGCATCGGTGACCGGGGTGAAGTCTCGGACTTGCGCCTGGCCGAGAGACCCCGTCGCCATGGCGACGGCGGCGCATAGGTAGGCTGTGAGTAATGCGCGACACTTCATGTCAACCTCCAGCGATGAACTCTACACTCGCCATGGTGACTCCTCGGCCAGCTTGGCGAAGTCGGGCTGGAACTCCGCGCACGATATTGGCTGGCTACGGCCTTACGTCGGCCGTAGGCTGACCCTGAGAGGTATAGGCTACGCATTCTCGTAGAAAGCACGATCGAGAACCGCTGCCGCAGCAGCGAAGGGAGGACCCATGCGAAGCGTCTCTCTGCCACTACTTGTCTTGGCTCTTGCGGCCGGAGGTACAACGGCGCAGCCGAGCGTTCCCGCCAACTGGGCGGCGGAGGCCGAGAGTTACTTCCGAGTGATCCCGAACCAGACCTACCTGGTTGCCGACGGCTACGAGTCGAAGCTCGACCTGATCCTGCCGCTTCAGGGAGAAGACCCGTCGCTCACCCCGACGTTGGTATACATCCACGGCGGTGGCTGGGTCAGCGGCACGAAGGAGAGCAACCTCATGCGTCTCATGCCCTATCTCAGCATGGGGTGGGCCGTGGTCAACGTGGAGTACCGGCTTGGCCGCGTCGCTCTCGCCCCCGGTGCGGTAGAGGACTGCCGCTGCGCGCTGCGATGGATCCGCAATAACGCCGAGCAGTACGACCTCGACGTCGATCGGCTCGTCGTTACCGGTCACTCGGCAGGAGGCCATCTATCGCTGACCACCGGCATGCTGACTGCCGGCGACGGCTTCGACAATCGGTGTCCGCAGCGCTCCCCCACCTCCGCCGACGCGGTGGTGGAGGAGATGCCTGTCGCGGCGATCGTCAATTGGTACGGCATCACCGACGTGCCGGACCTTGTCGAGGGGGAGAACGCCAGGACCTACGCAGTGGCGTGGATGGGAAGCCTGCCGAATAGAAGCGAGCTCGGCAAACAGCTCTCGCCGCTCAACATGGTGCGCGACGACCTGCCGCCGATCCTCACCATTCACGGCGACGCCGACCCGAACGTGCCTTACGACCACGCCGTCCGGCTGCACGCAAAGCTCGAGGAAGCCGGAGTCGCGAACAAGCTGCACACCATCCCCGGAGGCGGCCACGGCCGTTTCAGCGCCGAGCAGACGCGGGCGGCCTACGAGGTAATCCGCGGCTTTCTGGCGCGCGTTATCGCCGACTAGGAAGTCGGATGCTCCAGGTAGATGTCGTCGCGACATCCCAGGCCGTCGGCGCGACAAGCGCACGTGTGTCATTATCAGTTCGATCTGGTTGGCGAGATGCGAAGAAAGACCGTCATGGCCGGAGCTGGCCGCGAAAGGAGATCGCGATGACTTGCCGCAGCGCAGGCACGCCGCTGACCCGGCTGCCGTTCGCCCTGGCTCTCGTAGGAATCGTTGGGGTCGTGCCGGCCGTCGCCGCAGCCGGGGCGGCCGCCGACAGCGGCTGGAAGGCGCCGCGCAACGTCTTCGGCCAGCCTGATCTCCAGGGGGTCTGGGCCAACAACAACGCTACTCCGCTCGAGCGGCCCGAGGCCTTAGCCGGTCGGGAGACCCTCACCGACGCCGAACTGGCCGCGATCCAGCAGAGGGCGGAGTCGCTCTTCGCTCTCGATAGTGACGATGCCGCGTTTGGCGACAGCGTCTTCAACGCCGCTCTGAACGAGGCAGAGTCGTTCACGTCGACGGACGCCGCCACCGGCAACTACAACCAGTTCTGGGTCGCCGAGCGCGACTGGGACAAGCGTACGTCGCTGATCGTCGACCCTCCAAACGGCCGCCTGCCCGCCCTGACGGACGAAGGCGAGAAGCGTGCCGCCGGGTTCCGTGCGGCCAGGAATCAACCGGCAGCGGGTCCGGAGGATCGCAGCCTCACCGAGCGCTGCATCTCCTTCGGCGTACCTCGGCTCCGCGCCGCCTACAACAGCTACACCCAGATTTTTCAGGGCGAGGACCATGTCGTCCTGCTCATGGAGATGATTCACGACGCGCGCGTCGTCCCGATCGACGGCAGGCCCCACCTGCCGGAGGACGTCCGGCTTTGGCACGGCGACTCGAGGGGTCACTGGGAAGGTGAGACTCTGGTCATCGAGACCCGCAACTTCTCGGACGCCGGTGGCTACCGGGGAGCGACCGGCAACTTGCAGCTTGTGGAACGGCTGACTCGGGTGGGGCCCGAGACCCTGGAGTACGTGGTCACGCTCGACGATCCAAAGACCTGGACGGAGCCGTGGACCGTGATGATCCCGCTCAAGAAGTCGCCCGACGATCTCTTCGAGTTCGCCTGTCACGAGGGCAACTACGGCCTGGAGGGGATCCTCGCCGGGGCGCGGGCAGAAGAGGCGGCGTTGGCGGCATCAAGGTAACAACCCGAGTTTGCCGAGGATGTCGTCCGTGGCCGCATAGATGTCGGCCTGTCCATCGAGGATGCTCTGCACCGACTTCTGGATCTCGGGCTCGTTGTCGAGTTGTCTTGCCAGTTCCCGCTGAAGCCCTTGTTGAAGAAAGGCCCTTAACTCAACCTCGCAGTTGGCGCGCTCGCGCGCGCGCTGTGCCGGGCCGGCTTCCTCGCGGTGGTTCTGATGTTGAACGATCGCCTGCCAGATGTCCTCGATGCCCTTGTTGTGCAACGCCTGGGCCTCGATCACCGGGGGGCGCCAATGACCTGCCGGGATCCGACGGAAGACGTTCTCGAGATAGGCGACCGTCTTGTCCGCGTCTGGACGGTCCGCCTTGTTCACGATAAAGACGTCGCCGACTTCGAGGATGCCGGCCTTCATTGCCTGGATCTCGTCGCCGAGCCCCGGAACTGTGACGACGAGCGTCGTGTGCGCAAGGCGGGCGATGTCGACCTCGTCTTGCCCGACGCCGACTGTCTCGACCAGAACTACGTCTTTCCCCATCGCATCCATGACGCGAATGGCGCCGCGAGTCGCGGGTGTGATCCCGCCAAAATGACCCCGGCTGGCGAGCGAGCGGATAAACACGCCCTGATCCAGCGCAAAGCGATTCATGCGAATGCGATCGCCTAGAATCGCGCCGCCAGAAATGGGGCTGCTGGGATCAACAGCGAGCACGCCCACGGTCTTTCCGGACTGTCGCGGATTTCGGATCAGGCAATCGGCAAGGGTGCTCTTGCCTGAACCGGGAGGACCAGTGATACCAAGGACGAGCGCTGACCCGGAATGCGGGAACAGTCGCTTCAGCGAGTCCCACGCGAGCGCGCTGCCGTCGTCAATGATCCGGATGAGCCGCGACGCCGAACGAAGATCGCCGCGAATCGTGCCGGCAACCAATTCGTCGACTGTGGGCTCAGGACGTCGTGGCACTGGCCGCCAGATTTCTGACGGTATCGATCATGTCGGTCACTACGCTACCGGATCCGAATACTGCTGCGACACCCTTGTCGAGCATCTTCCCGGCGTCCTCCTCGGTAATGACCGAACCACCGAGGACCACGGGCACGTCGAGGTCGTTCTGTTTCAACAGCTCGAGTAGTTCGGGTGTGTAGTACAGATACTCCCAGGAATGAGAGCTGATGCCGATGACATCCGCGTCTTCTTCAATGGCAGTCTGCACGATGGTCTCCGGGGTATTGAAGCAACCGGTATAGATCACCTCCATACCCTGGTCGCGAAGCATCCTGGCTATGCCAACTGCGCCCAGTTCGTGCTGGTCCATACCCAGCACGCCAACCAGCACACGAATCGGGCTCATTGCGCACTTTCGATCGGCGAATCGAGATGACCATAGGGGTCATAGGGTGTGCCCCAGGCCTGACGGAGAATGCCGGCAATCTCACCCATGGTCGCCCCGGCCAGCGTGCATTCGAGCACCGCTTCAAGCATGTTCTCGTCGGTCTGCACGACGTCGTGCAATCGCTGAAACGAGTCCAGCAACGGTTTCTGATCGCGCTTGCCGCGGTAAGCCGCTATTTCCTTGATTCGATCGAACAGCGGTTCGATCTTCTCTTCGCTGATATCGCGCAGCAACGTGTCCTGCTCCGCGGGCATCTGGTGCACATTCATTCCGACTTTCAACACTTCCCCGTCGCGCACCTGGTGGTGGTAGCGGCCCATCGTGCCGTGGAAGAACTGTTTGAAGTAACCACTGCTGACCAGCTCGGCCGGATCGCCGCGCGACTCGATGTCGTTGACCATATCCAGAATCCTGGCCTCGACCTCATCGGTGAGCGACTCCATGAACCACGATCCCCCGAAGGGATCCTGCACGCTGTTGATATTCGTCTCGAGGTCAATCACCTGCTGCGTGCGCAGCCCGACTAGATGCGCCTCCTTGCTGGGGGTTCGGTAGCCCTCATCAAAGGTCGAGATCTCGAGCGCGCTGACCCCGGCCAATCCGAGTGCGACCGTCTGCACCGCGCCACGCACGATGTTATTGGCCGGCTGCTCGGTCGTCAGCGAAAGTCCCGAGGTGTGCACTGCGATATTGACCGCCTGCGAGCGCGGGTCCCTGGCGCCGAATTCGTCTTTCATCATGCGCGCGAAGATGCGACGCATGGCGCGGATTTTCGCGATCTCCTCGTAGAAGTCCATCGAGCAGTTCGTGAGGATGGCGATGCGCGGGGCGAAGCTGTCGACGTCGAGACCGCGTGCGAGAAGCGTGCGCACGATGTGGCGAATTTCGACAAAGCCGAGGGCCGCCTCCTCGACTGCGTTCAGGCCCGCTTCACTGAAGAAATAGGTGTCTTCGAGATAGCCGTGGAACTTCGGCATCTGTTTGCTGCAGAACTCGATGACGTCGCAGGACATCCGCAGGTGGAGATCGAAGGGCATCTTGTACGCATAGGAGCAATGTTCGGAATAGAACGGCCACTCGATCACGGAGCCGCGGAGCACGCCTGGCGAGACACCGCGTTCCTTCGCGAGCAGATAGAGGCTCGCCACCGTGAACATCGACGGACCGGAACTCGAAATCGACATCTGGTCGAGCGGGATATCGTCGAGCAATTCGCGGTAATCATCATGACGACAGAGCGAGACGCCCTGCGTGCCAACGGTATATCGCGCGAGTGGATGATCGGGATCCATCAGCGACATGGTGGGACTGTCACCGATCACATCGAGACCGGTCTGGCCGAGAGTCATCAGGTATTTGAACTGCTCGTTCGAGCGTCTGGGATCGCCCTCACCTGACAACTCGCGCTGAATCCAGCCCCGCCCGGAATAGGCTCGGGTTCCGCGGGTAAACGGGTACTCGCCCGGATTGCCGAAGCGCTTGCTGTAGTCCCCGTTGGAATCGGAGGGCCCGTAGACGGATGACAGGTTGATACCCGAGCGGGTCAAGTTCTCTTTCATGGCGATTCTCCTGTGCCGAGCTGGCGACGAGCTCGACGGGACGTCACTCTGTTCTCCACACCGGGTTCACGAACGCGCCGTTCCCCGGCACGTCCCAGACCGCGACCCGGGCCCACCTCCAGCCGTTGGCATTCGCCGACCAGGTAAACGTCTCTTCGCCGAATTCCCGCGTCTCTCCGGAGGGGGATCACCTCTTTCATGTCGTCGAGCAACGTGAAAGAGCGATCGCCAAGCCGTGGCGACGAGAGGCCGGCGGGCATGGCCTTCCACCCGGCGCCGATGTAGCTCGGGTCGCGCTGGTAGGGCGTCAAGGTCTTGATGTCGTAGGTCCCGGACAGGTCCGGCCGACCGCCGGGTGTGCGCGGCAGCTCCTCTTCCGAGGCAGAGATCGGCAGGCCGATGACAATTGGTGCGAAGCAGAAGGCCGCCAGAAAGCACTTCATTCGGTTCCTTTCTGCCGCTAGGGGAGCGCCAGCGCGAGCAGCTGCGCCTGCTCGACCGGACTCTGCCTTCCCTTGGCGTCACCACCGGCAATGACGATGTACTGGCGGCCCTGGTGCAGATAGGTCATCGGCGCACTGTGCAACGTGGCGTCGAGCTCGAGTTCGGCCAGGAGCTCGCCGGTGGCCTTGTCGTAGGCCTGGAGGACGGTGCCGCCGATGAGCTCCTTCCCACGGTCATCCATCTTGTGGAAGTAACCGATAAGGAGAGTCTTGGTCACCAGGAGGCCGCCTTCGTAGGCAACCCGGCTCTGGCCCAGCGGGCCGAGGTCGAGATGGCTGATTGCCGGATGCCGCCGCGGCCCTTCACCGAAGGGGATCTGCCAAGCGTGCTCTCCGATCCGGAGATCGATGGCGGTGATGCGGCCGTAAGGCGGCTTCACCAGCGGTAGCCCCTGAGGGCCGGGAACGCCACGGAAAGAGTCGAGGACGTAGCGCCAGTCGGAGCGCGCGGGATCCGGCTTCACTACCGCCATCGACGAGATGAGCGTCCCCGAAGGGACATAGAGAAAACCGGTATCGGGATCGATCGAAGCGCCCGGATGGTTGGCGCCGCCGGCGGCGCTGGGCACGGCCGCCACCGCGATCTTGCCCTTCTCGCCGCTGACGATGACCGGCGTGAACATCGGTCCAAGCACGTAATCCTCGGCGATCTCGAGAGCCTCTCGATGGAGCTCCGGAGTGAGGTCGATGAGATCGTCGAGCACGAACCCTTGGCGGTCGAAGGCCGGCGGCTTGGTCGGAAAGGGCTGTGTCGGTGACAGCTTCTCCCCGGGAATCGGAGAGTCGTGATTGACCGGCCGCTCTTCGATCGGCCATATCGGCTCGCCGGTGGCACGGTCGAAGACATAGGTGAACGCCGTCTTCGATACCTGGGCCACCGCCTTGACCAGGCGGCCCTCGACCACCACATCGATCAGGTTCGGCGCCGACGCGATGTCGTAGTCCCAGATCCCGTGATGCACGGTCTGGAAGTGCCAGACGCGCTTACCGGTGGTGACATCGATGCAGATCAAGCTCTCGGCGTAGACATTGTCCCCATGACGATGGCCGCCGTAAAAGTCGTTGGTCGGGGTCGAGGTTGCGACGTAGACGTAGCCGAGCTCCTCGTCGGCACTCAGCGGTGCCCAGGCGTTGGTGTTGCCCGCCGTTCGCCAAGCCCCGGCCTCCCAAGTCTCGACGAAATCCTCCCCTTCCTGCGGAATGGTGTGAAAGCGCCATTTGAGCTCGCCTGTCCGCACGTCGTAGGCACGGATATGCCCCGGGGGGCTGTTGTCGCGCGGCGGCAGATCGAAGATCCTCGACCCCAGGACAAGGGTGTCGCGAACCAAGATCGCCGGCACACCGTGACTGATGTTGCGCACCACGAAGTTCTCGCGCCCCAGATCGCGCGACAGATCGACGATTCCGTCCTCGCCGAAGGCACGATCGGGTCGCCCGGTTCGAGCGTCGATCGAAACCAGCTGTCTGCCGATCGTCGCCATGATGATGCGCTCGATCGCTCCGTCCGTCCAGTAGACGACTGAGCGCGTGTAGTAGTCGGGCAGTGCCGGCTTGCCCCGCTCGTAGCTCTTCGGATCGTAGAGCCAGAGCTGCTCGCCGGTGCCCGCATCGAGCGCCGCCAACTGGCTGAGCTCGGTGGGAACATAGACGACCCCGTTCACCATCAGCGGCGTCGAGCGAAACTTCTGTCGCGGGTAGGGAGACTTATCGTCAACGAGAAGATCCGCCGACTCCCAGCGCCAAGCTACCTCGAGCTGGGCGAAGTTGGAGGCGTCGGTCTGGCTCAGCGGCGAGTACTTCGACGATCCCTTGTCGCCACCGAACTCTCGCCATTCACCGTCTGCGGCCCCGTACTGGCCCGCGGCACCGGTCGCCAGACAGCTTGCGGTCAGGGTTAGGGAGGCCAGGGTTCGAACACGATGTCGCATCGACACTGTCATCCCGAGATTGCCATTTGGCTCTCTCCTCCAGTTCCAGACTAAGGATTGGTGGGCATGCTACCGCACTTCGCTAGGTGCCAATTTCTGCTCGATGCCTTCAAGGCCCGCCGCGCGCCTGGTCGTCGCCGATTTGGTTGATACCATGGTAGGCGTTTGAAGAGAGTCATCCGATCCCTGTCGATCGTCGCGCTCACGCTCGGCCTCAACTCCGGAATCGCCGCCGCCGGCGACGGGGTGCCGCGCACGGCCAGCGGCCGTCCCGATCTCACGGGTAACTACAACGCCGCGACCGTGACGCCGCTCCAGCGCCCGGAACGCTACGGCGACAACCTCTATCTCAGCAAGGAGGAGGCCGCGCGGATTGAGGGCAACATTGCTGCGCGAATCGAGGAGACATCCCAGGCCAGCGATCCGGATCGCGAGGCGCCACCCGAGGGTGGCGACGGATCGGACGGCGGTGCTGGCAACGTCGGCGGCTACAACTTCTTCTGGCTCGACCGGGGCACCGAGGCCTTCGCGGTGGACGGCAGGTTTCGTACCTCGATTCTGATCGATCCACCGAACGGTCGTTTTCCACCGATGACCGAGAGCGCGGCCAGGCGTGCGGCGGCGACCCAGGCCAAGATCGTGCGCGGCGACAACGACGGCACGGCATTCTGGCTCGAGAGCGACGAGCCCGGACCCTTCGACGGTCCGGAGTCGCTGCTGGCCCAGGAGCGTTGCATCGTGGGGTTCACCGGCGCCACGCCGACGCTCCCCAGCGGGTACAACAACTACAAGACCATCGTCCAGACCGAGGACCACGTCATGATCCTGATCGAGATGGTCCACGAGGCGCGGGTGGTGCGGATGAAGTCCGAGGGGCGCGCCGTGGCGCATCTGCCGTCAGAGATCAAGAAGTGGACCGGCGATTCGATCGGGTGGTGGGAGGACGACACGTTGGTCGTCGACACGACGAACTTCCATCCCGAGGCGTTCCTCCGTGGTGGCTCCACGGAGATGCACGTTGTCGAGCGCTTTACCAAGCTCGAAGACGGCGACGTGCTCTACCGCTTCACGGTGGACGATCCCTCATCGTGGACAGCGCCCTGGACCGGCGAGTACGTGTTGCGTTCGACGACCGACCGGGTCTTCGAGTACGCCTGCCACGAGGGGAACTACTCCATGGGGAACATCCTGCGCGGCGCTCGCGTGCTCGAGGCGGACGCGCTGGGGAACTCCGGAAGGTAAGCCGCGGAGCCTCAGAAGAAGAGCTGCACGGTCTGACCGTGAAGCGAGTGCAGGGTTCCGCGATGGTTGACCCACAGTGGTTCGGAGAGCCCAGCCTCCCAGGCAGCGAGCTCGCTCTCCAGGCGCTCGACGATCTCGGGGTGCTGATCTGCGACGTTGCTGGTTTCGCCGATGTCGGCCTCCAGATCGTACAGAACGGTGGTCTGACCCATGGGTGAGTCGTCGGGCGGGTATGCCGCCCGCGGCAGGACCTGGCCCGGTGGCCCGGCAGGGATCTCTATGTCCGTGTTGTTCACTTTCCACATCGAAGCCCGCAAAGAGGTCTACGACCAGATCAACCGGATAGTGCTCGGCGAGGCCTGGTTCACCCCGCTCCTCTACTCGGTCCACTACGCTGCAGCGCCAAAGAAGGTCCGCAACCTCGACCGCCTTATGGGCTGGGACGGCAAGATGGATCTTCGCGAGCTCTGGATCGCCCCCTGAGCAGAGGTCGACCCGCGCCAAGGGACTCCGGGAGCGCACGCCTATCTGGGTCCACGGGCGAAGATCGCAGCGTACACTAGCCCCCACCCAAACGGAACGCGCTCTGCTCTCGGGAGAGACGAATGAAGCTCAAGACTCAACGTACGGAGAGATTCCTCTGCCTCACCGCCATCGCAATGACCGCCGCCGGCTGCGCATCAGACGCGCCCCCGGCGCTCGAGCCGCCCGTGCAAGCCGCCCCAGCGGCGTCTGACTCCCCGGGTCTGCGCGCCACCGAGAAGTTCATGGAGACCTGGAACGCCCGCGATCCCGACGCCTATGCGAGCTCGCTCAATTACCCTCACACCCGTCCGTCGAGCTGGAAGTTTGACGACCTGCGCCCGCATCGGATCTGGCAGACCCAAGACGACTACGTCGCCGGCGTCGACTACGCGAGAGTCATCGCCACCGGCTGGGAGCGAACCGAGGTCGAAGAGCTGCGGACGATCCACCAGGGCGACAGCAAAGCGCACATCGCCGGTCGCTGGGCCCGGGTCGATGCGGAGGGCAACAAGACACACCGCAACCTCGTCACCTACGTCGCTACCCAGGTTGACGGCCACTGGGGCGTCCAAGCTCGCTTCCACGCCGGTACACCGGTCGAGGCGGAGCTCCAGGAATCGAACGCCGCCATCGCCATCGCCAAGGTCGAGGAGTACATGACGGCGTTCAACGCACGCGACCCGCAAGCCTGGGCATCGACCCTCCACTTCCCCCACCTTCGCCTCGCGAGCGGCGAAGTGGTCGTGACCGAAACCGAAGAAGAGTTCGTCGCCAACATGGACTTCGACGCCTTCGCCGAGCGCTTCGGCTGGGACCACAGCGCCTGGGATGAGATCGAGGCCATCCAGGTCGCCGAGAACGCCGCCAACGTGGCGCTCACCTTCAGTCGCTACAACGCCGCCGGCGAAGTGATCTCGACCTTCAATACCCTGTACCTGGTGACGAAAGAGAACGAAAAGTGGGGAATTAGCGGCCGTTCGAGCTTCGCGCCGTAATGGCCGTCCCGTTCCATCGTCCCCAACGGCGGCGACGCCACTAGACAAGCCTCGACCGCCGACTTCATGTACAACGAGAGCTCGGAGCGCGGCTACTGGCTGGGGCTCGACAAGTAGGATGCGCCAAGCGCGACCGCGGACGATGCTCCGGCCGTCGTCGGATTGGTGTCGCATACGCTGATGATCATGGACTCCGCTCTGCGAGTGTACGCGCACCCGCAGATTCTGCAGATGGTCGAGAGCATCCATGGGCCGGACTTCGTCCCCTTTCACGAGGGCGTGTTCCACAAGGGAGCGGGTGAGGGTCTACCGACGCCTTGGCACCAGGACGGAAGGACCCACTGGACGGAGGACGGGCTGTGCCTAGACCGCCCGGACGGATCGGGTAAGTCACACGGCTTCAACCTGTCCGTGTCGTGGACTCACTGCACTCCGGAGAACTGCCTCTGGGTGGTCCCGGGAAGTCAACGACGCTGGTGCCTGGCCAACGGCGGCACCTTCCCCCCAGTCGGCGAGCAGGTGCCCGACGCGGTGCCGATGCTGCTCGCTCCTGGCGACTGCGGCCTGGTCAACCGGAGCTCCCTTCACGGCTCCTATGCCAACCGGTCCTCCGAGCGGAGAATCACCATGGTTCTCGGCTTCCACAGGCGCAGCTCCGCCATCGGCGCAGAAACGACGAATATCCACGCTTTCAAGGTCCCCGGACGCAAAGGCAAGCGGATCAAATACTCCGAGGAGTACGTGCTTCGCCGAGCCCGCATGATCCCGCTCGCGATCGATGCCCGCCGGCAGTACTACCCCGACGAAGTGCCCTACGTATACAAGGGCACTTACCTCGGCGGAGACGTGTGGAACGAGCAGGCTCGCGCGGAGATCAGCCGGGAGGGGGATGAGTACTGGCAAAGGGACATTACACTCTGATCCCACTCGCAGGTCAGAACAGAGGGATGCCGGCCACCTTCACTCGCGTACGGTAGAGATGCTGCGAGGAGGTCATAAAGAAGGTCAGAAAGTCGTCCCCGCCCCAGGTGAAGTTGGCGCAGAAGGCGGGGGTGCGGATGACGCCGAGACAGATGCCGTCATCTGGATCGTAGACGTGGACGCCACCGGGGCCGGCACAGAAGACGTGCCCGGTCGAGGCCACCTTGAGACCGTCGGGCGCACCGGTACCCTCACCGGTCGATTCAGCGAAGACCTCGCCGCCGGAGAGTGAGCCGTCGTCGGCGACCTGGAACTTTCGAATGTGCATGCGGGGCGAGTCGGCGACGTAGAGCTCGTGATCATCGACGGTGAAGGCGAGCCCGTTCGGTTGCTCGAAGTCGCTTCGCAGTAGCGTCAGGGCCCCATTTGCCCCGTCGATCTTGTACACACCTTGGAAGTCGAGCTCGGGATCCCCCTTCGCCCGACGGCCGTAGGTCGGGTCGGTGAAGAAGATGTCTCCGTTCTCTCGGACCACGATGTCGTTGGGGCTGTTGAGCTCCTTACCCTGATAGTGGGAGGCGAGGATGCTTCGTGAGCCGTCCGCGTCTTCCCGAGTGACGCTTGAGGTGCCGTGCTCGCAAGAGAGCATCCTTCCCTGGCGATCGTAGGTGTTGCCGTTGCTCCGCTCGCTCGGCTCGCGATGGACGGAGAGCCCTTCACTCTCGCTCCAGCGGTGCGTTCGATTGGACGGAATGTCGCTGAAGATGAGGTGCTTTTCTCGTGGATGCCAGATCGGTCCCTCGGTGAAGCGAAAGCCGTCGGCCAGGGTCTCGAGCTCCAGGCCGTCGTCGACGATGTCCAGAAAGCGTGGATCTCGGATCTCGATCGTCATCTCTTCTCCTTTGGACTTTCTTCTATCGCCCGGCCAAAATTCGCGGGCACCCGCCGGCCCATGGCGAGCACACGAAAGAGATGTTGTGCGAGTTGGGGTGATCGACCGATGAGGTCCATGCTGAAGGGTCCGAGATATGTGCGCGAACTTTGGAAACACTGGTCTAGTGCATAACGGTGCCGCCATTGACGTTCAACGACTGACCCGTAATGCCGTGCGCAGCATCCGAAGCCAGGTAGACGGCCAGATCAGCAATCTCTTCCGGCTCCAAAACTCGCTGCATCGGATTCGTCGACTTTTCCACCTCGGCGAGCGTTTGCCCCTCGCTCTCGGCTTTGTGCTGGAGGAGCCGGGTGAGCATCACCGTGCGGATAGGGCCGGGACAGATCGCATTGACCGTGACCCCGGTGGTCGCGACTTCCAGGGCGGCGGTTTGGGTGAGACCAAGCAATCCATGTTTGGTGGCGCTATAGGCTCCCCGGCGCACCGCCCCCCGCTTCCCGGAGCCCGACGAGATATTGATGATCCGTCCCCACCCCTGCGCAATCATCGGGGGTAGAAAAGCCTTCGTGAGCAGATAAGGTACCGTGAGATTCACCAAGAGGCTCAGGTCCCAAAAGTCGTCATCGTACTCGGCGAGCAGTTTGGGGTCTTGCATGCCCCCAATGGCGGCGTTGTTCACCAAAATGTCTACGGTGGGAAAGCGCGAGAAGATCTCTTGCACACAGGGCTGAATGGCCTCACGTTGGCTGAGGTCCACCGGGAGCGCAAAGCCGGTACGGCCCAGGGCTTTGACCTCTGCGGCGACCTCGTCGATCTCGCTCTTGGTGCGCGCGGTCACGACCACGTCGGCCCCTTCCCGTGCCAAAGCCAGGGCAATCGCTCGGCCAATCCCCCGTCCGCTGCCAGTGACGAAGGCGACTTTGTCCTGCAAACGCATTTGGTTCCCTTCGCAAACCGAGGCAAAGGCGTCTGGAGACGCCGCCTACACTGGATAGTACAGTCACGCCATCGCACTGACCACCGCCGGCTGCACCTCCGACGCACCCCCGCCGCCCGAGCCGGCCGCGAAAGCAGCCCCAGCGGCGTCTGACTCCCCGGGTCTGCGCGCCACCCAGAAGTTGATGGAGACCTGGAACGCCAGCGCTCCCGAGGCCTATGCGAGCTCGCTCAACTACCCTCACGCCCGTCCGTTGAGCTGGAAGTTCCTCCGCCCGCATCGGATCCGGCAGAGCCAAGACGACTACGTCGGCGTCGATGCGCATCGTTCACCTCAAACGGCAAGTTCGAGAATCTCGAGGACGTCCTCGGGACCGTGGATAACCCGAGGATTGGTGTGAATGAAGCGATCGTGCATCGCGTTCCTCGCCAACAAGTCGAACTGCTCCCTCGAGACGCCAACCTCGGTCAGACTCCGGGGCAGACCGAGCTCTCGCACGAGCTCGTCCACCACCTGAGACGCGGGCTCGCCCGGGCGCCCCAATGCTTCGCTGACCCGCGCTTGCGCCTGGGGATTCGCCTCGGCGTTCCACTCGAGGACCGCGGGTAGCATGACGCACGACGTGTGCCCGTGAGGTACCCCGAAGGTGCCGCCGAGGACATGACCGATGCCGTGGCTCGCGCCCATCGGGATGGCATCCTGGTTGGGCGACATCGAGGCCCAGACCCCGAGCTGACAATCCAGCCGGGCATCGACGTCCGCAGGGTCCGCCTTGGAACGCGGCAAGCCCGCGCCGAGCAGACGCAGCGCATGCAGGGCGGGCCCGTCGGAGTGCGCGGTCGCGCTCGGCGAGCACAGCGCCTCCACCGCATGGTCGACCGCGCGAATACCTGTCGAGAGCCACAACCACTCGGGCGTGTGCAAGGTCAGCGCCGGGTCGAGCACCACGACCTGCGGCACGAACAACGGGTGCCGGACCGTTTGCTTTATCTGCCGCGCACTGTCGGTGCAGCCTGCAACGGTTCCGAACTCTCCCCCGGAGAGCGTGGTCGGCAAGGTGAGCTGCCGCACCCGTGGCGCCCGGATCGCGGGGCTCTCCACGCGGCCGTCCGACCCTGTACGGGTGATGAATGGCTCGAGCCCCTCGGGCTCGGTGACGTCATGTTCCAGGCAAAGCTGAACCACCTTGCCGGCATCGGTAAGCGACCCTCCCCCTAGAGTGACGATGATGTCGGCTCTGCTTTCGCGGGCAAGCGCCGCACATTCGATCACCGCCTCGCGGGGGGTATGTGGCGGCATCCCGGAGTAGGTCCCTACCGCCGCATCTCCCAGCGCTTCTTCCAGATTCGACACCGCGGAGGTGCCCGTGCGCAAGCTGTGGCTCACCAGAAGGCAGGCCCGCGAGCGGCCCAGGCGCTCGAGCTCGCCAGGCACGGCCTCGGCGGCCGGCCGACCGAATACCACACGTTCGAGCGCAATGGCGTTGAAGTGCCCTCCTTGGGTCATGACCCACTCCTCCCTAGCATCGTTTCGACGCCATTCTACGTGGCGACAAAGCCGACCTTGATACTGTAGCGCCGATAATCCTATGACTCTTAGGTTTTCGAGGGTGCCATCATGAAGGTTCGCCACCTCAGCACAGGCGCGCCGCTGACACTGCGATTCGCTCTGACACTCCTGGGAATCGTCGCTATTGCGCCGGCTGTCGCCGCAGCCGGGGCGGCCGCCGATAGCGACTGGAAGGCGCCGCGCAACGTCTTCGGTCAGCCCGATCTCCAGGGGGTCTGGGCCAACAACATCGCCACACCGCTCGAGCGACCCGAGGCCTTAGCCGGTCGGGAGACCCTCACTGACGCCGAGTTGGCCTCGATGAAGCAGAGGGCGAAGTCGCTCTTCGCTCTCGATAGTGACGATGCCGGGTTTGGCGACAGCGTCTTCAACGCGGCTCTGAACGAGGCAGAGTCGTTCACGTCGACCCACGCCGGCACCGGCAACTACAACCAGTTCTGGGTCGCCGAGCGCGACTGGGACAAGCGTACGTCGCTGATCGTCGACCCTCCGAACGGCCGCCTGCCGGCCCTGACGGACGAAGGCGAGAAACGTGCCGCCGCGTACGGTGCGTCCAGGGGGCGACCGCCGGCGGGGCCGGAGGATCGCAGCCTCCCCGAGCGCTGCATAACCTTCGGCTTGCCCCGCCTCATGGCCGCCTACAACAGCTACAACCTAATCGTCCAGAGCGAGGACCACGTCGTCCTGGTCATGGAGATGATCCACGACGCCCGCGTCATCCCGATCGACGGCAAGCCCCACCTGGCGCAGGATGTCCGGCTCTGGCACGGCGACTCGAGGGGACACTGGGAAGGCGAGACTCTGGTCATTGAGACCCGCGGCTTCTCCGAGGCTGGTGGCTATCGAGGAGCGACCGCCAACCTACACCTCGTGGAACGGCTGACTCGGGTGGGGCCCGACACCCTGCAGTACGTGGTCACGCTCGACGATCCGCAGACCTGGACCGAGCCGTGGACCGTGATGATTCCGCTCAAGAAGTCGCCCGACGATATCTTCGAGTTCGCCTGTCACGAGGGCAACTACGCCATGGAGGGGATCCTCGCTGGAGCGCGGGCAGAGGAGGCGGCGTCGGCGAGTTCAAGGTAAAGCGGGCGTTGCCGTGACGGTGGAACACTCTTAGCGCGCTCGCCTACGAAGGTTCGCCAATCGCCCTAAGGATCGCGGCGAGCGCCGTATCGGCGCGTGTCTTCCCGACGGACGAAGAGCCGGACACTTCGTAGTCGGTCAAGCGCACGACGACGATCTCCCGCGACGGGATGACGATCGTGTTCTGGCCGCCGGCTCCAGCCGCGGTGTTCGGTCTCGATCCGGAAGCGTCGTTTCGACCGGCACGGGCACGAAATGGATACCGGCGTGGTCGTCCGGATGAAGAACACAGCCCTGGTCCCCGTAGCGCTTGGCGACACGAGTGATCGCGTCTCCTAGCGATGCGCGAACGAGACGCTCGCTCCGATCCACCTCGTAGGTGAGCTCAGACGCGTCCGCCGCGGGCAGCTTCATCAGGTGCGTCGCGACGCGCATGGCATGCGCCTCGGCGAAGTCGTCGGGGTGCTCGCTGATGAAGAGCATCGAGCAGAGCGTCTTGGCGAAGCCGCCGGTGCCGAGGTTGCGAGCATCTTCGCCCTTGGCTTCCCGGAGGGCCGTGGAGCTCGAGGCCGGCGCGACCGATCGGGAGTCGGACACGGGGTCGAGGCACGACGCTGCGAGCACGGCGAGCGGAAGCAGAACCACCCTCTCCAGCCTCATTAAGCACCTCCCCAAGTCGGGAAGCACTCTATGCCCAGTCGAGCGCGGCGGCGACGTCCTCTTCCGTCAAGCGGTAGACCGGTCCTCAGCGACCCTCCGGATCGACAGGCTCGAAGCTCCGATAGTCGTTCGGATCACCGCTGCCCTTGTATCGCGCTTGCAGCGGGTAGGGATAATGGGGCCGCGTGAATGTGTAGCTCTCAGGGACCGCGGTATTCGCTTCAACATAAGCTCTCGCAGTCCGTCTGCCGGAGGGGTCTTCTTCTGGACGGTAGCCGACGATCATGTCGGGTGCCTTCCCCTCTTCGACCCAGGCTTCGAGAGCGCTGAGATAATCGCCGCTGGTCGCGCCAACGCCACCATAGCAATGGGTACGGCCCGGAATCATGAACAGGCGAACCGCCTCTTGGGCGCTGGCTCGTCCCCCCATGATGCGTTCCGCCATCTCATAGTAGTCGATGCTGACTCGTGGGCTGGGCAAACCAGAGTCTTCCCAACCCTGGATGATCAGCAGCTTGCCACCCGCCGTCTTGAAATTGCGTAGATCGGGATTGCTGAAACCATTCACCAGCGCATCTGAAATCCCCATGCGCTTGTAATCGTGGTCCCAATCGAAGTCGGACGCCTTCCAGCTCGGTCCCGGATCCGGGTTGAACCCCTTGAACCGCCCCCACGAGGTCCTTGACTCGAGATCCATGGAGAAGTAGTTGCCCTTCTCCGAACCGGGCAAGGCAGGATAGAACGGGAAGTATTTGCTGAGCTTCTCTCCGGTCGATGTCACCGGCCCGGTGTACTTTTTTTTGGCCGCCTCCACCTGGACCGGCGATAGACAGCCCGATGTCTGCCCCGACGCGCAGGCGAGGTCGGCCGGATCGAATTGGCAAGTGCGCGGATCGCCACCGATGATCCCATCCTCGAGGCCATCGTCCGCATCGCAGGCGGCAATGGCCCCCGCGTGCAGCACGTCCAGATCGGCGGGTGTGAACAGCGGCTGGCCGTCCGCGTCGTACGATGCCAGGGCGTTCCACAGGATCATCACGCCCACGGCCGTTACGTTCGCGGGCTCCTGGGCGAGAATGCCGTCGAAGTTCCAGGGAAAGCGACTCGCTTGGACCATTCCCTGCTTCCCGCCGGCGGAACAGCCCACATGATAGGAGAACGCCGGCGCCCGGCCGTAGTAGTGCTCGGTGATGGCCTTGCCCGCCAGAGCGGCGACATGGTGACCGCGGATGCCGTAATCGAGCTCCGCCTGGAGATTGTTGTAGGCCCACGAGGACCTTCTTGTTATGCCGAAATGCCCCGTATCGTGTGTGAGACAGGCATAGCCTCTCCGCAAGGCCTCATCGCACCAGCCGGCCTCCTGTTCCGTCGAGCCGCCCTGGCCACCAGGGCTCGCCTGCAGATACTTGCCGTTCCACGAGGCGCTGTTGGGCAGGTCTAGCACGATCCGGACATTGGGCGTGACATACCCATCCATCCGGCAATGGGCGGGCACCTCGCCGGTGGCCTCCACCATTCGGGTCGCCGTCGCCTGCGTCGGCGCATCCTGAATGCTTGTGAAGTCCATCGCCGGCAAGGCCTCGCAGTCATCGACGCCCGGGGGCGTCGCGGCGCTCAAACTGCTGCCCGCCCCGACCCACATCGCGCCGACTGCCAAACCCAACGCGAATCTCTTGCACGTGCGCTTCATCATGTCTCCTTTGTTGCAGACGCTTGGCGGCATTAGTCGTCGAGGCCGTCGAGCCACCCTCAGACATAGTGACTTCGTGTCCAGGCAGCTCCAAAGCTAGCTGCCGAGGAACCGATTCATCGAGAAGTAGTCGCACTGCGGATAAGGCCTTCAGCTGCCTCTTCTAGAGCCGCCAACGCCTGCTCGCGAGAAACGGTCGGGAAATGATCTAGGAATCTCTCGAGCGGGTTGCCAGCTTCCAGGTAGTCGAAGAGATTCTTGACCGGGACTCGCGTTCCGCGGAAAACCGCTGCGCCACCGAGGATCTCAGGATCCGAATGAATGACGCTGGGTGTCTCTGAGACGCTCATAAACCGATGGTATCAAGCTCAGCGGCGGCAGAAGCATGCTCGCTCGGCGCGATGGGGTTCAGAACCATCGGTACCTCGCTCCGACGCGGCTACGAGTCAGCTGACTGGAGGAGGGATTTTGAGACGGACCCGAGCCAATCGAGGTCGCAGATTCGGAAGATCGCGGTCTAGGGGCTTGCTGAAAAAGGGGTCAGTGGGGACATAGGATCTGGTTCGAGGAGGTCAGTTTCATGCGCGGCAGGGGTCAATCGGCGAGGAGTCTGTTCAGCTACGTGTCGTTGGAGGAGCGTGTTCCGCAGTGGCATCCCCTTCGGCGAGTCCGGGCCATCGTGGACGAAGCTCTGGCATCGCTGTCGCCTCGGTTCGAGGCGTTGTACTCGAAACGCGGTCGTCCGTCGGTGCCGCCGGAGCACCTGCTTCGTGCGCTGCTGCTCCAGGTGCTCTACGGCGTGCGCAGCGAGCGGCAACTGATGGAGCGTCTTGAGTTCGACATGCTGTTCCGGTGGTTTGTCGGGCTGGAGCTTGACGAGCGGGTCTGGGACGCGACGACGTTCACTAAGAATCGGGACCGTCTGCTCGATGGGGATGTCGCGACGGGGTTCTTCGAGGCCGTGCTTGAGCGTGCTCGGCGGCAGGGTCTTCTGTCGCGGGACCACTTCACGGTCGACGGCACGTTGATCGAGGCGTGGGCGTCGCACCAGAGCTTCCGTCCGAAGGACGATTCCGATGCCGATGGCGGTACGTCGTTCCGCGGCAAGAAGCGAAAGAACGAAACGCACGAATCGACGACGGACCCGGAATGTCGTCTGATGCGCAAGGGCCGGGGCAAGGAGGCCCGTCTGGCGTATCAGGGCAACGTGCTGGTGGAGAACCGCAGCGGCCTGGTCGTGGGTGCGGAAGTGGCGATCGGGGACGGTCCCGCCGAGACCGAGGGGGCGCTTCGGCTGCTGGAGCGTGTGCCGGGCAATCACCGGGTCACGGTGGGCGCCGACAAGCTGTACGACAACGAATCGTTCGTCGAGGGGGCTCGGGCGCTGAGGGCGACCCCCCACGTGATGCAGAACACGAAGGGACGCCGCAGCCGGATTGACGGACGAACCACCCGGCACGTGGGCTACAGGATGAGCGTGAACAAGAGACCTCACGTCGAGAGCCCGTTCGGCTGGATGAAGCAGTACGGTCTCCTTCGCCGGCCTATGTTCCGGGGCCGCAGGAAGATGGACTGGACGATGGTCTGGAGCGCTGCCGCGTTCAACATTCTCCGAATCGCCAACCTGGAGGCTGTGGCCTGATGCAGTACGCCGCTCACACCCGCCGCTGACAGCCGAACCCGGCCAGCCGGCGGCTGATCGGACCGCTGACGAGCTCTGCCCGGCTCATCTCCTGACCGCCTTCCATGCACACCCCGGCACCGACAAGCCCAAAGAACCCGGAAACAGCCCTGAAACCGCCGTCACGTCCATTCTTCAGCAAGCCCCTAGAAGGCCGGGCCTGCGCTTCGGCGACCGAGGCCGAAAGGCGTCGAGGTGTTGCCGCAGTGGGCCTTACCCTAGTCGGGGGCCTCAGAAGAAGAGCTGAACCGTCTGACCGTGAAGCGAGTGAAGAGTCCCGCGATGGTTGACCCAGAGTGGTTCGGCGAGCTCGGCCTCCCAGGCGGCGAGCTCGCTCTCCAGGCGCTCGACGATCTCGGGGTGCTGATCTGCGATGTTGTTGGTTTCGCCGATGTCAGCCTCCAGATCGTAGAGAACGGTGGTCTGACCCATGGGTGAGTCGTCGGGTGGGTATTCCCTCGGCGGGATCATCTGGCCCGGTCGCCCGTCAGGGATCTCCATGTCGGTGTTGTTCACTCTCCACATCTTCCACTTGCCCCAGCGGATGGCGATATTCGGCGCCGCCCGCCAATAGAGGAACTCGTGCGGCGGCTCGCTGGTCTCGCCGCGTAGATGCGGAAGCAGATTGACGCTGTCCGGGCTATCCGCTTCGAGACCGCTCGCGGCAGTGAAAGTGGCGTAGAGATCGAGAGCGCTGGCAAGCTCGCGGTAGACCTCGCCCTGAGGAAGGCCCGCCGGCCACTTGAGGATGAAGGGAACACGATGACCGCCTTCCAGGTGGTAGCGCTTGTTCCCCGCCAGCGGCGCGTTGGTGCAGATCGGCTCGGTCATGTAGTTGATGCACCCATTGTCGGAGAGAAAGACGACCAGCGTGTCGCGCTCGAGGTCGTGCTTGCGTAGAGCCGCGACGACGTCGCCGACGTAGTCGTCGAGCGAGACGACCATCGCAGCGTAGACGCGCGCTCCATCGCCTTCCATGTGCTGCACCCGCTCCATGTACTCGTCGGTCGCCTGCAGCGGGGTGTGCGGAGTGTTGGGAGTCAGCATCAGGAGGAAGCGCTCGTCGGCGTGGCGATCGATGAAGTCGACCGCCTTCTCGGCAAAGACGTCAGTCAGATACTCCTCGACCTCGATCACCTCGAAGCCGTCGCGGATGACACGCGACTCGCTGGTGCGGGTGGTGGGGGCTCCCTCGGCGGGCCACTCGTGGGTGCTTGGCAGTCGGGAGTCGATGTAGCTGGAGGCGCCTCCCAGCATTCCGTAGAACTCGTCGAAGCCGCGGTGGAGTGGATGGTGCGGCTCGGCCACGCCTAGGTGCCACTTACCGATCAGGCCGGTGACATAGCCGGCGTCCTGAAAGTGGTTGGCGACCGTTTTCTGATCCAACGGAAGTCCGAGGTCGTGGTCGGTGGGGTTGTACTCCCAGCCGAAGCGATTCTGATGCCGCCCGGTGTGGAAACCCGCACGCATCGGACTGCAGACGGCTGCGGACACATGGCCGTCGGTCAGGCGCACGCCGTCGCGTGCCAACTGGTCGATGTGAGGCGTGGGGATCTGCGAGCCGTACACCCCGATGTCGCCGTAGCCCAGGTCGTCGCCGACGATGACGACGATGTTCGGCGGCGGTGGTGGCGCCGGTGGGGGAATCGAGGTCTCCGGTGGTGGCTCAGAAGATTGACAGCCGAACGCGGCGATCAGTCCCACGGCGAGCACACAGTCTCGGAATCGAAGTGCCATCATCACTCTGCCCCCTCTCCGGCGAGCGCGAGTGCGACCACACCGGCAGGAGTGCTGTCGGTCTCGGTAGCCTCTCTTCCGCCACCGATGCTTACCGCCAGATACTGACGACCCCCCACTTCGTAGGTGATGAGGTTCGAGTTGGGCAAGTCGGGGAGCTCGATGCCGCCCAGGTAGGCACCGGTCTTCTTTTCGTAAACGCTGATCTCGGCCGGTCGATCCGTGGTGGGGGGATCGGCGCCGGTGGTGCTCTCGGCACGATGGGTGACGAACAACAGAGTCTTGGTCACCAGCGGCGCTGCTGTCCGGTTCGGGGAGCCCAGCCGATCCAGGCCCAAGTGCTTGATCGTCGGGTGGTTGCGCGGCCCCTCACCGTGGGCCGCGACCCAGACGTGCTCGCCGGTAGCGAGATCGATCGCGGTGACGCGTCCGTATGGCGGCTTGACCAGCGGCAGACCTTGAGGACCCTCGACGTGCTCGTACCAGCCGGCGGGTACGTAACGCAGATCCGATCGATTGGGGTCGGGCGGGGTGAGCGAAACGGATCTCGGGGTGGCGTAGGAAGGCACGTAGATCATGCCGCTTTCGGGGTCCACCGCGGTGCCGGTCCAGTTGGTGCCTCCACCCGGACCGGGCTGCTGGATCACCGGCTTACCCTCGCCCGCGACCCGAGGCGGCGTGTAGAGAGGCGCCAGCTCGTACGCGCTCGCGATCTCGAGGGCTTCTTCCCGAAGCTGGGGGGTGAAGTCGATCAGGTCGTCTACGCTGATGCCCTGGCGATCGTAGGCGGCGGGCTTGGTGGGGAAAGGCTGGGTCGGCGAGGCGCGCTCTCCAGGCACCTGGCTCGGAGGCACGGGACGCTCTTCGATCGGCCACAGCGGCTCTCCCGTCACCGCATCGAGGACGAAGAGGAAGGCCTGCTTGCCGGCTTGCGCCACCACCTTCCGGAGCTTGCCATCCACCATCAGATCGATCCTGTTCGGCGGCGGTGGCAGGTCGTAGTCCCAGAGGCCGTGGTGCACGACCTGGAAGTGCCAGCGCTTTTCGCCGGTCTCGCAGTCGACCGCCACCAGGCTCTCGGCGTAGAGGTTGTCGCCAAGGCGGTGACCACCGTAGAGGTCACTCGTCGGTGTGCCGATCGGAAGATAGGCGAGGCCGAGCTCTTCGTCGACGGTGATCATCGACCACACATTGGTATTGCCGCTGTAGCGCCACGACTCGTTCTCCCAGGTCTCTGTGCCCTCCTCTCCCTGCTGGGGGATGGTGTGAAAGACCCACGCCAGGGCGCCGCTCTCGGCATCATAGGCGCGCACGAAGCCCGGCGGCGCCTCTTGATGTGTGGCTATATCGGCCACGATCGAGCCCACGATCACGGTGTCGCGACAGATCGCCGGCGGCGAGCTGTGTGTGGTTCGCGACTCGAGGACCTTGCGGCCCAGATCTTTGGTCATCCCCAGTGCGCCACGATTCCCGAAGGCGGGATCGGGCCTGCCGGTTGTGGCGTCGAGCGAGAGCAGGCGCCGGTCGTGGGTGGCCATCATCACTCGTTGCTTCTCCCCCTTACGCCAGATCGCCACTCCGCGGTGATGGAACCCCATGTTCGCCGGCCGCCCCGCCTCCCAGCTCTGGGGGTCGTAGCTCCACAGCGGCTTGCCCGAGGCGGCGTCGATCGCCGCCACCTGGCCGAGGGAGGTGCTCACGTACATACGGCCGTCGATGACCACCGGAATGGCCTTGAGAGACCGCGGCCTGATCGAGTCAGGCAGGTTCGGAATCTGGGTGTCGACCGACTCCCAGGTCCAGACCACCCGCACACGATCGAAGTTGTCGGCGTCTATCTGGGCCAGCGGCGAGTACTTCGAATTGCCGGCGTCGTTGCCGAAGTTAGGCCAGTCGGTGTCGGCGGCAGTCGCGACAGCGGCGACGAGCAGCGGCGCCGCGCAACAGGAGAGGAGCAGGGTCTTGGCCACGTTCATAGAGGGCGCCACTTCCATCACGGTAGATCCTGCGACCGGAGGATACCGCGCCCCTGACGCAACTCAAAGCGAGTCGCAGCACCTCTGGCAGCCGGAGGCTGCCTGGGTCCAAAGCCCGCTCGGTATCGAGAACGGCCGCGTTACTTGGGCCCGCGGCTCCGATCTTCTGGACTGAGCCGCTCCTCAACCGCGCGCCAGGCGGCATCGATCGCGCCGTGAACGTAGGCCATGGACTCCGAGTCCGAGTTCGCGATGCTGACGCGGCCGAACGGCTTGCGCCCCAGTTCGTGGGGCGCTTCTCCCGCCGGCCAGTCGGGGTCGTAGAGGTCCATGTAGCCGTAGGCGTAGCCGTGGGGCCAGCGGTTGACGGTGATCGCTTCGACGTGCCGGTCGGCGTCGAAGCCGAAGTCGCCGAACATCGATGTGAGCTGGCCTTCGATCTCCGTCTCGTACGTCGAGAAGGGCGTTTCGAACAGCTTGCGGCGGCCCTTTCGATAGAGGTCCCTTCCTGTCTGGCCACCGTCGTTTTCCGGGGCCGGTGCGTTCCCCATGAAGACGACGAGCGGCCCGTCGGGATCGGCCGTGGCGCCATAGTCACCGAGCGTCACCGGGGGCGCCACCGACACCAGACCGAAGTCGCTCCCGGGACACAGGAACACCGACGCGCCGGACCCACGCACGGGCCGACCGGTCCGAAGAAGCACGTTCACCCAGGCGAACGGCACCTTCGAGCCGTACTCGAGATGCTCTCTCTGCGCCTCCGGCAACTCGGGGCACAGATGCGGGATCATGCTGTTGTAGCACGCAAGGATGCAGTGCCGGGAACGGACGCGGCAGGCACGCCCCGCAGCCACGTAGGACACCTCGACCGCGTCGCTGCCGGGGTGTTCGACCTTCACCGCCGTGCTGTTCAGGCGAATCCGTACCGGCGAATCTTCGCGGTCGAGGGCGGAGTAGTCGAAGCGCGCGGTGACCACGTCCTGCATCGAGGTCCCCGGCGCGACGGCCGGAATCAGCTTTCGCACGAACAACCTCGCCACGGACGCATTGCCATCCGGAAACATGGGGTACCGCGGGGCCGGGTACTGGCCCGGCTCGTAGGCGCCGGCGGGTTGGCCGGTCAGCGGGTTCGGGCCGGGGGTTCCGGTCAGGACCGCCTCCCTCACGGAGATGCTCTCGAGGCCAACGCCAAAGAGCGCCCTCCGCGTCGGCTCGAACACCGTCGCTGCGGCTCGGGAGAGGCCTACCCGTTCCGACAGGAAGGTTGCGTAGCTCGTGCTCCCCACGTACTCCAGCCTCTCCTCGGACGAGAGGCCGTCCAGGAAGTCCCTCTGACCGCCGGCAAGCTCCCTGAGCTTCCGCGTGTCCCCTTCGGACAGGCCCAGATCGTCGATGAGACCCGCCGAGTCTTCGGCGCCTCCCCAGGCCTGGGACCAGTGGCCCACGACGATCCGATCACGGCCGTACTCCTCCGCGCTGAGGTGGATGCCAGACGGCGCGCCGGAATTGGCGAGCAGATAGTCGGGATGCACCGCTGCTTCCAGCTTCCCGAAATCGACGCCGATCTCCTCGAGCAGTCCATGAGCCCGCGGACTCATGTAGTCCTGTTCGAGGTTGATGCTCCCTCCGAAGCCAAGCAGCATCCGGCCGCCGGCGTGGAACTCGTTGCGCTTGGCGTGCCCACCGAAGTCGTCGTGATTGTCGAGAATCAGGATCTTCGCATCGCTGCCGGCGCGCTTCCGGTAGAGGTACGCGGCAGCCAGGCCGCTGATCCCTCCGCCCACGACCACGAGGTCGTAGTGCTCGTCCAGGGCGTCGTACCGGTCGGGACGCTCTCCGCGCCAGGCCAAGGCATGGGCCGTCTCGAAGGAGCCCTCGTGACTCCCCCGCATGCCCGTCAGGGTCGGCGGATAGTAGTCGGGCGGTGCGTCCGAGATCTGGCCCGCCAGTTCGCGAGGAGACAGCGTCCCTCCGGCGACGACGGAGAGAGCAACGCCGTTGAGGAAGTCCCGTCGGGAGATGGTGGGCCGCACGCCGCTCAGTTGCCTTCCGTGCCAAGCCACGCGTCGGTCTCGACGACGATCAGCTCGCGATAGTCGCCCCGCATCTCCCAGGTACCCATGAAGCCCTTGGGCACGAGGAACGTGTCGCCCGCCTTGTAGGTCGCCTTGTCCCCGCCGACGTGCGTCAGCGTGACCTCCCCATCCAGCACCAGCACGAACTCGTCATAGGGGAACGGAGACGAGATATCCAGCAGAGCCGGCGCCGCGGCGTAGATGGCCACGACCACCTCGCCCTGATGCACGATGCTCTGCCAGTGCTCGCTCTTCCCCGCCAGGACCAGTTCGGCCGGGAACGGCGGCACACTCTCGAGCTGGGCCCGAAGCAACTTCTCCGCATCGAGCGGAAGAACCTCGGGCGCAGCGAGTGCCTGCGAGGGCGACAGGATGCAAAGCAGAACGGCGAATCGACAGAACACTCTCATGAGGGAACCTCCATGGGTAGCGCTTGAGCGCTGCAGGGAATCGTCTGACGTCAGGCAGGAGACGGCACCGGACGCTATACGACAGGCAACCGGAGCGGGACGCGCACGAGGACTGGCGTTAGAGATAGCCTCACTCCTCCAACCCGGGTGGCGCGATCCGCGCCACCCGTGAACCAGTCCGTGCGCCCGTCAGCGGGCGCACGGATGGCACCGCTAGGAGAACTCCCATGAGTCATCGAGTCGTCCGTCTCGCCGGATCCCTCGGCGCCGAGATCCACGATCTGCCGCTGGCCGAGGCCGGCCCCGACGAGGCCGCAACGATCCGCGCCCTGCTGCTTGAGCACCAGGTGCTCTTCTTTCCCGACCAGCACCTGACGGTAGGGCAGCACGTCAAGTTCGGGCAGCACTTCGGCGAGCTCGAGGGGCACCCGCACCTCAACAACCCCTTCCTCGACCACCCCGAGGTCTTCGAGCTCGTGGCGACCCGCGGCGGCGTCGCCGACGAGTGGCACAGCGACATCAGCTTCCAGGAGAGCCCCTCGGTGATGGCGATCCTGAACATGGTCAAGTGCCCCGCGGTCGGCGGCGACACGATGTGGGCCAACATGTACAAGGCCTACGAGGAGCTTTCGCCGCCGCTGCAGGAGCTCTGCGAGGGTCTCACCGCGCTGCACGACGCGACGCCCCACGGCAAGCCGGAGAAGATGACGATTCACCCGGTGGTCCGCGTTCACCCGGAGACGGGCCGCAGGTCCCTCTTCGTCAACGAGCACTTCACGCGCCGCCTCGTCGAACTCAGCCACGAGGAGAGCGACAACCTGCTCAACTACCTCACGCGCTGGGCGTCGAACACGCGCTTCACCGTCCGCTACCGCTGGAACCAGGGCACCCTCGCCATGTGGGACAACCGCTGCACCCAGCACTTCGTGCTCAACGACTTCGACGAGGAGCGCATCATCCAGCGCGTCACCGTCATGGGCGACCGGGTCGAGGGGGCGAGCGAGCCGCGTTGGGCGCCCTACGTGCGAGCTCGTCACGCCGGCGCCACCAGCCGCTACGACCGCCAGCTCAACAAGTACCTGAAGCGCAACGTCCAGTCCCTCGAGTCGAACGCCAAGAAGGAAGTCGCGCTGGAGATGTAGGGCTCACCGCGCCTCGCGGCGTCTCCAGAGTAGGATGCCGCTCCCCGTCGGGAGTCGCAACTGAGGCTCAGGGGCTGCCTCGACAGGAGGAGGTCAACGCTTGACAACGGCCGATCTGATCGCGCGGCGAGACCAACTGTTGGGTGCCGGCGCGCACCTCTTCTACGAAGAACCCCTGACGATCGTCCGCGGCGAGGGTGTCTACCTCTTCGACGAGGGCGGCCGGCGCTTCGTCGACATGTACAACAACGTGCCCTGCGTGGGGCACGCGCATCCACGCGTCGTCGAGGCGATGGCCAGGCAGGCGGCGACACTGAACGTCCATAGTCGCTACCTGCACCCGGGTGTCCTGGACTACGCGGAGAAGCTGCTCGACCGCCACCACGGGTCGTTGACGAGCGCCGTCTTCGCCTGCACGGGCACGGAGGCCAACGAGGTCGCTCTCTTGATGGCGCGCCTCGCCACCGGGAATCGAGGCATCCTCTGTACCGACTCGGCCTACCACGGCAACAGTGCAGAGGTCCGTCGTCTGACCTTTGCGCGGAACCTTCCGCCCAAGAGCGAGATTCGGAGTATCCCGTTTCCGCAGACCTACCGTCCGTTGCGCCCAGGTGTTTCCGGGAAGGAGCTGACGGACCTGTACCTCGACGAGATCCGATGCGCGATCGACGACTTCGCGAACAACGGCATCTCCCTGGCCGGCATGCTCGTCTGCCCGATCCTCGCCAACGAGGGCCTTCCGAACATCCCCGAGGATTTCATGCCTCGAGCTGTCGAGCTTGTGCACAAGGCCGGGGGCCTCTTCATCGCGGACGAGGTCCAGGCCGGCTTCTGCCGGACGGGTCGCTGGTGGGGCTACGAAAGAAACGAGTTCGTCCCCGACATCGTGACGATGGGAAAGCCCATGGGCAATGGACTGCCCATCTCGGCTGTCGTCGCTTCCAAGGTCCTCGTCGACGAGTTCCGTCGGCGCTCGCGGTACTTCAACACCTTCGCCTCCAGCCCCCTTCAGGCTGCCGTGGGGTCGGCGGTGCTCGACGTCATCGAGTCGGAAGACCTGCGGCGGAACGTCGTCGACGTAGGCGCCTATCTCCGTCGCGGTCTGGAGGCATTCCAGGAGACCTGCGAGCCGATGGCGGAAATCCGCGGCCACGGTCTCTTCCTCGGCGTCGAATGGGTGAGCAATCGGGAAGCGAAGACGGCGGACCTGGACGGGGTCCTCGCCGTCGTGAACCGATTGAAGGACAAGGGCTTCCTGACCAGCAATGCCGGTGCGTTGCGCAACGTGCTCAAGATCCGGCCTCCACTCTGCTTCAGCCGTGAGCATGCCGACGGTTTCCTGGACGCGTTTGGGGAGACGCTTCGTGAACTCGGCCACCGCAACTGAGATCGAAGACGCGGAGTTCCACAAGGCAGCGACCGCGGCCTGGCGAGAGTGGGACGAATCTCCCGCGCGCATCGAGCTGGTCGCGCACCAGGAGAACGTCGTCTTCCGGGTCCATTCGGAGCCGGGCGGGAGCTTCGTCCTGCGCCTCCATCGGCCGGGTTACCACGACCTCGAGGAGCTCGTCTCCGAGCAACTCTGGACGGCGGCCCTGAACGCCGCCGGAGTCGGCGCGCCGGTACCGGTTCGCTCACTGGACGGCCGTCGCTATGTGCCGGTACGGGTGAGAACGACCGAGTCGCGTCTCGTGGGGGTCTCCGAGTGGGTGGAAGGGGAGGTCTTGTCGGATCTCGTCAACGCGGCGACCGGCGAGCGCCTGGCGCGGTACTTTGACGATCTGGGGCGCATCGCGGCGCGCATCCACAACCAGGCGGTCGGTTGGGAGCTGCCGCCCCGCTTTCGAAGGCACTCGTTCGACGTCGACGGACTCCTCGGCGAATCGCCCTTCTGGGGCCGTTTCTGGGAAGCCTCGGGGCTTGAGGCTTCGGACCGTCGGCTGCTCTCAAAGGCCCGCGAACAACTGAGGGAGCTCTTCACGGACTACGGCCAGGATCCGCAGACGTACAGCCTGATTCACGGCGACCTCCATCCCGGCAACATCCTGAAGACCGAGAACGGCCTGCAGGTCATCGACTTCGACGACGCAGGGTTCGGATGGCACTTGTACGAGCTTGCCGTCGCGCTCTTCCACTACCAGTCGAATCCGCACTTCGGGATGATCCGGGATGCCCTGGTCGCCGGGTATCGCTCGCAGCGGTCATTGAGCGACGCGGCGCTGGACCTGCTGCCCGCCTTCCTGCTGATGCGCTCGCTGGCCATTCTCGGATGGATCAACGCGCGTCCGGAACTCAAGCGTCGCGACGCATTCGAGTACGTACGCGGACTCGCCAAGCGCCAGGCCGCAGCTTTGCCGGGCTAGTTGTCGCTAGTGTCAGGTCACACGTCCTATGTCGCATGAATCGTAGTAGGCTCCTTGCCGTTCGACGACGGCAAGGAGTCTGGCATGAAGCGGTATGTGGTGGAGTTGGAGGAGCAGGAGCGCGAGGCGTTGGCGACGATTGCGCGCAAGGGTTCGCATCGGTCGCAGAAGGTGATCAACGCGTTGGTTCTGCTCAACTGCGACGAGGGCGAGTTCAACGGGCGTCGGCCGACCGGCGAGACGATCGCCGGGGTCTTGCGGATCAGTGCGCGCAGGGTGGATCGTGTGAAGAAGCGGTTTGTGGAGGACGGTCTGGAGGCGGCGCTCGGCAGTCGGCAGGGGCGTCGTCCGAAGTACCTGCGCAAGGCGGATGGCGAGTTCGAGGCGCGGCTGGTCGCGCTCAGTTGCGGAGAGCCGCCCGAAGGGCGTTCGCAGTGGTCTCTGCGTCTGTTGGCCGACCGTGCGGTGGAGCTCGGCTATATCGACAGCGTCTCGCACGAGACGGTGCGGCGGGTGCTAAAAAAAACGCTCTCAAACCGTGGCGCCGCGTCGGCTGGGTGATTCCGCCGCAATGCAACGCCGACTTCGCGGCGAACATGGAGCGGGTGCTCGACGTCTATCGGCGTCCCTACGACGCGAGCTTCCCGGTGGTGTGCATGGACGAGACGCCGCGGCAGTTGATCGCCGAGACACGGGCGCCCATCCCGCCGGCCCCTGGACGGGAGGTCCGCGAAGACTACGAGTACCGACGCTGCGGCGCCTGCAACGTGTTCATGGCGACCGAACCGCTGGCCGGGCGGCGTCTGACCAAGGTCACCGAGCGCAGGACCAAGACCGACTGGGCGCGTTTCCTGGAAGACATCGCCGGGCAGTATCCCGACGCCACCCGAATCACGCTGGTGATGGACAACCTCAACACCCACCGCCCCGGCGCGCTCTACGAGACCTTCGACCCGGCCCGGGCCAAGGCGCTGTGGGACCGCTTCGAGTTCGTCTACACCCCCAAGCACGGCAGTTGGCTGAACGTCGCCGAGGTCGAACTCAGCGTGATGATCCGACAGTGCCTCAACCGCCGCATCGACTCCATCGACACCCTACGCGCCGAAGTCGGCGCCTGGCAGGCCGCCAGAGACCGGATCCAAGCCAAGGTCAACTGGCACTTCACCACCGACGACGCTCGCGTCAAACTCAAGCGCCTCTATCCGACTTTTGACGAGTGACACGACACTAGTTTGACAGTGCATGAAATGCGCCGCCAGGCCGCGCAGAGTTCTCGCGTCTGCTGCCGAGACTCCGAAAGCTGGCTCATTGCCCTCCTGAGTGGTGCCTTGACAGCACAAGACTCAGACATCATGATGCCTAGATGCGAACCACCGTAACGCTCGACGCCGACACGGAGACTCTGCTGCGAGAGGCGATGCGGCAACGAGGGCAGAGCTTCAAGCAGGCCCTGAACGACGCCGTCCGGCGGGGCCTTGCCGGAGTTGCAGGCGATCCGGAGCGGCCGCCGTTCGTTCAACGGAGCTTTCCCATGGGCCTCAGGGCCGGGTACGACCTCGGGAAGCTGTCGGCCCTTGAGGCCGAGATGGATACAGAGGCGTTTCTTGGGGTGACCCGTCGCCTGATCGACGAAGGCTCCAGGACGAAGTGATCGTCCCCGACGCGAACCTCCTCTTGTACTCGGTTGATTCGGCTAGCCCGTTTCACGCGCCTGCGGCGAAGTGGTGGAATGCCTGCCTGAGCGGATCCGTTCCGGTCGGGCTCTGTCAGCCAGTCCTCTTCGCGTTCTTGCGGGTCAGCACGAACCGGCGCGCCTTCCGGGCGCCGCTCTCGCTTGCGACCGCGGCCGACCTGGTGGACGAATGGACCGCCCACCCCGTCACGCGCCTCCTGCTACCGGGCGAAGACCACGTGAGGCATGTCGTGGAGTTGCTCGCCGCCGCGGGATCGGCGGGCGGCGACCTCGTCACGGACGCGCAGATCGCGGCGCTTGCTCGCGCCCATCGAGGCGAAGTGCATACCGCGGATCACGACTTCCGGCGCTTCCCCGGAGTGACCTGCCACTACCCACTCGCGGCCTGACCGAGGGTCGGGAGAATGACGCCGCAACGCCTCCTGTACACTGACTCGATCCGGATTTCTACTGCGGGGACGTAGCGATGACGAGTCGGCGCCTGGTTGGTTTTGCTCTCTGCCTGGTCTTTGCCGCGGCGGCGCACGGCGCCGCCGACGCCACGAGTCCGACATTCTACGAACACGTCCTGCCCATCCTGCAGGAGAACTGCCAGGAGTGTCACCGCCCGTCAGGCGGCAAGATCTACCGGGGCGGCGTGCCGATGTCGCTGACCACGTACGACGAGGCGCGCCCGTGGGCGCGCGCGATCGTCCGCATGACGGCCTCGAAGGAGATGCCGCCCTGGGACGCCTCCGAGCACTTCGACGGCGTATTCAGGAACGAACGCGGCCTGACAGACGCCGAGATCGCCACGCTCAAGCGCTGGGTGGAAGCGGGCGCCCAGCCGGGCCGGCCGGAGAACGGGCCGGCGCCCATCGACTGGGCCGACGACGAGGGCTGGATATTCACCGATCCCGACATGGTGCTCGAGATGCCGGCGCCTTACTTCGTCGAGGACGACATCCGGGACATCTACACCAAGCACCGGCTGGTCCTGACCGAAGACATCCTGCCCGAGGACAGGTGGGTGCAGGAGATCGAGTTCCGCCGCGGCAGCGAGTTGGTCCACCACTTCAACATCTTCGTCAAGGGTCCGAACGACGAGGAGACTCGCGGTGACGGCAGCTATCTCGGCGGCGCCACCTCCGGATCGCCGCCCCATCTCTGGCCTGATGGCTACGGCTCGCTGCTCGAGGTCGGCGCCACGCTGACCTTCGACCTCCACTACCACAAGGAGCCGGGGCCCGGCAGCGGCGGCTGGGATCAGTCGTCGATCGCCCTCAAGTTCGCGACCGAAACGGTCGAGCACCCCATCCACTTCTTCCCGATCAGCAACTTCGAGTTCGAGATTCCCGCCCGCCACGACTACTGGCACGACATCGCCGAGCGCACCTTCGAACGGGACGTCACGATCCTCGGCATGCTCCCCCACATGCACATGCGCGGCCGCGAGTCGAAATACACGGCCTTCTACCCGGACGGCACGGAGGAGCTGATCCTCCACGTGCCGGACTGGGACTTCGACTGGCAGGAGATCTACTGGTACTCCGAGCCGAAGGTGTTGCCTGCGGGAACCCGCCTCCGCATCGACATGTGGTTCGACAACTCCCCCGAGGAGGCGGAACGCTGGGGCTTCAACCCCGATCGCACCGTGGTGTTCGGAAGCGAGTCGACCGACGAGATGCTGATGGGCTTCATCTCCTGCGTCTACAACGACGAGGAGGCGCCGAGGCCGAGAACGCCGGGGAGAGCGATCGAGACCACCGGCGGCGAGTAACCACCGGGCCGCCAGTTCGCCCCACCCTGAGGAGGTAGCCGCGATGAGAGTTGGGTTCGCCCTCTGTCTGTGCCTTGTAGCTGTTCTCGCAGCCTGCACCGCGGGCGAGGACGCGCAGCAGCCGACCGATCCGCTCGCTCAGGTCGTCTTGCTGAACAGCGACAACTTCGACGCCGAGGTCTACCAGGCCGACGTCCCCGTGCTGGTGGACTTCACCGCGACCTGGTGCGTCCCCTGCAAGGTCGTGGACCCGATCGTCGAGAGCCTGGCGCCGGAGATGGCGGGACGGGCGAAGATCGGCAAGCTGGACATCGACGAGTCGCCGGACATCTACCGGGGCCTGGGGGTCAACGGCGTGCCGCACATCCTCTTCTTCAAGGACGGCGAGGAGCAGGACCGGATCGTGGGCGCCCAGAGCCGCGAGACCTACGTCGAGTACCTCGAAGCGATGATCGCGGGGAAGTCGGCGTTCGACGCCTCGCTGGCGTTCCTCGACGACGACGCGTTCCGCCGCCACTTCGTGGTCTCAAGGCCCGTCGAGCACCTGGAGAAGGCGCTCCCGGACCGGCCGGATCTGCTCCTCGAACCGTTCGAGAACGGCCAGACGCCGCTGTCGCTGATCCTGCTCTCGCCCAGTGTGAAGCAGAACGCTCAGATCGACCTCGTGCTGACCCAGGCGCCGGCCATCTCCACGGCCGACCTCGTCGGCCTGGGCCGCTGCGAGGAGTTGCAGGCCGCCCTGGCCGACGATCCCGAGGCGGCCAGCCGGCCCGACCCGGACGGCGCTGCCCCGTTGTGGGTGGCGCTGATGCGCTCGCACCGGCTCGAAGCCGGCGGCTGCCTCCGCACCCTGCTGGATGCCGGCGCCGATCCCTCGAGAGAACAGGAGGGTCGGTTCCACCTTGCCCGCCCCGTGGTCCTGCGGGAGGATGTCGAGCTACTGCGCGAGTTCCTCGACCGCGGCATGGATCCGGAATCGACGAACGACGATGGCTACAACGCGCTCCACTGGGCCGGTGTGTACGGCATGGTCGACGGCGCCCGCCTGCTCCTGGAGCGCGGCGTCAACACCGGCGCGAAGACGCTGCAGGGCCAGACGGCGCTCGACATCGTCCGCGACCGGCGGCAGCGACGGATGGAAACCCTCGAGGAGGTCGAAGACGAGGACTACCGGACCCAACTGGCCGAGACGATCCAGGCCATCGACGAGATCATCACGTTGCTGGAGGGCTAGTCGTTCCATGAGCATTGCTGTCTCCGTTGCCCCTCGCACCTCGACCTCCCAGCCGCCCCTGGCCGACCCCGGTCTGCTGAGGTCTCAGGCCTTCATCGACGGCCAGTGGGTCGACGCCGATTCGGGCGAGACCTTCGCCGTCGAGAACCCGGCATCCGGCGAAACCGTCGCCGACGTCGCCTGTTGCGGCGCGGCCGAAACCCGCCGCGCCATCGAGGCCGCCGCCCGGGCCTTCGAGCACTGGCGGCACACCACCGTCAAGGAGCGCGCCGCGCTGCTGCGGCGCTGGTTCGACCTGATGATGGAGAACCAGGAAGACCTGGCGCGGATTCTGACCGCGGAGCAGGGCAAGCCCCTGGCCGAGGCCCGCGGGGAGATCGCCTACGGCGCCAACTACGTCGAGTGGTTCTCGGAAGAGGCCAAACGGGTGTACGGCGACACGATCCCGCAGCCGTCCAACGACAAGCGCATCGTCTGCATCAAGCAGCCCGTCGGCGTGGTGGCCTGCATCACCCCGTGGAACTTCCCCAACGCCATGCTGGCGCGGAAGATCGGTCCGGCCCTCGCCGCCGGCTGCACGGTGGTCTGCAAGCCGGCCAACGAGACGCCCCTGTCGGCCCATGCCCTTGCGGAGCTGGCGACGCGCGCGGGCATCCCGCCGGGAGTGATCAACATCCTCTGCGGCCAAACCGTCGAGATCGGCGGGGAACTGACCTCCAATCCCACGGTCCGCAAGCTCACCTTCACCGGCTCCACCGCGGTGGGCAAGCTGCTCATGGCGCAATGCGCCGGCACGATGAAGCGCATGTCGATGGAACTGGGCGGCAACGCGCCCTTCATCGTGTTCGACGACGCGGATCTCGACGCGGCAGTCGATGGCGCGATGATCTGCAAGTTCCGCAACGCCGGCCAGACCTGCGTCTGCGCCAACCGCATCCTGGTCCAGGAAGGGGTCTACGACGCCTTCGCCGAGAAATTCGCCGCCGCGGTCCGCGGGATCAAGATGGGCAACGGCGCCGAAGACGGAGTGACCGTGGGCCCGCTCATCAGCACCGAGGCCGCGGAGAAGGTGACCAGCCGCGTCACCGACGCTGTCGACCGGGGCGCCACGATCGAACTCGGCGGCGGGCGTTCAGACCTGGGCGACCGCTTCGTGGAACCCACGATCCTCACCGGCGTCACCGACGACATGCGCGTCTTCCGCGAAGAGATCTTCGGCCCCGTGGCCCCGCTGATGAGGTTCAGCACCGAAGAGGAAGCCATCGCCATGGCCAACGACACGGAGTTCGGCTTGGCCAGCTACTTCTACTCCCGCGACATCGGCCGCATCTGGCGCGTCAGCGAGGCCCTCGAGTACGGGATCGTCGGGATCAACGAAGGCATCATCTCCAACGAGATGGCCCCCTTCGGCGGCGTCAAGGAGTCCGGCCAGGGCCGCGAAGGCTCCAAGTACGGCCTCGACGACTACCTGGAGATCAAGTACATGTGCCTCGGAGGGATTGACGGGTAGCGGCCCCGACTCAGAACAACTCGCGGACGTCTTCCACCGCTTCCAGGTGCAGCGAAAGCTCCCGCAGCCGATCGCTGCCCTCGCTCCCGAGCAGCGGCGCCGTCAAACCTGTCATCTTCGCGGCGAGCTTCGCTCCCTGCGCCTCCAGGTCCGTGGCCGGAATGCCGGTGTCGTGGAACTGCTCGACGCTGTGGCCGTTCGCCCTGAGTTCGACCCGGGCCTGGGTGTGGCCGAGGTTGCGATCGGTTCGGACCTCGATCTTGTCGACCATGCGCGCGAACGCCGGGTTGTCGAGGGTCTCGTCGACGAAGGTCGCGGTGTCCGTGGTGTCGATGCCGAGCATCGCCAGGGAGGTCGTGGCGACGAGGCTGAACTTCGCTTCCAGGCCGGTCTTGGGTTCGGGGATGCCACAGACGTCGAGCAAGCCCGGATGGACGCTGACGATGGCCTTCTCCACCTCTTCCGGCCGGATGCCCCGGGACGCCAGCTCGGCTCGCAGTGAACCCACCGACTCGATCGCGGCGTGGGTCAGGTAGCAGGCGGCGTGGTACTTGAAGAGCGTGTCCTCGATCAGGAAGCGGTCGCCCTGTTCCTCGAGCCGTTGCCAGTTGACTTCTTCGTGACCCGCGGCCGCCGCGTCGGCATAGCCCTGCTTGCCGTCGACCGCCTCGGGGTTCGAGGTGAAGCCCCTCATCGCGAGCCGCGCCGAGAGCAGGCCGCGTTCGGCGGCGTGGCCGGCGTGGAACGGCTTGGTCATCGTGCCGAAGTTCGCCTTGAGACCGCTGGCCTGGGAGGCAGCGAGGCCGAGCGCGTGGGCGAACTGCTCGTTGCTGGCGCCCAGCAGGTGGCAGGCGGCGGCGGTGGCGCCGTGGATCCCGATCGTCGAGGTTGAATGCCAGCCCTTGACGTAGGCCGCCGGCCCGACGAGGGCGCCGATCCTCGACTCGACCTCGACGCCGACGATGAAGGCTACGAGCAACCGCTCGCCGGTCGTCCCCATCTCTTGCGCCTGGGCCAGGGCGGCCGGGAACACCGGCACCGTGGGATGACCGCCCATCATGCTGTGGGTGTCGTCGAAGTCGAGCGCATGGCCGGCGGCGCCGTTGAGGAGCGCGGCGACGCCCGGCGCGCAGTGGAGGTCCGTGCCCACGATCGAGCTCGGCCCGGCCTGGTGGCCGAGCTCCGCGCGCAGGATTTCGGACAGCGGTTCGCGGCTGCCGACCAGCGCGCAGCCGAACCAGTCGAGCACGCACTGGCCCGCCACGGTGCGTGCGGGCCGCGGAACGTCGTCGAGGCTCAAGGTGCCGAAGCGGTCCCAGAGGTGGTTGGCGAGTCTCATGGCGTTTCCTCCTCAACTGCTGGCGCCGGATGCGGGCGAGACGCCCGCGTTCCATCCGCGCGCCCGATGACGGGCGCACGGACTGGTTCACGGCTGGCGCGGATCGCGCCACCCGGGTTCCCAGGGGGCGGAGCCTTCGTCACCAACTCCTCCTCGACGGCTTCCCGAGCAGCGCGTCGGACACGATCTTCAGCATGATCTCCGATGTCCCCTCGAAGATCTTGGTCAGTCTCGCATCGCGCCAGTAGCGCTCCACCGGGTAGTCCGTGGTGTAGCCGGCGCCGGCCAGGACCTGCAGGGCGTCCGAAGCCACCCGCTCCGACATCTCGGAGGCGTAGTACTTGACCATCGCCGCCTCCTTGGCGCACGACACCCCGGTGTCGATCTTGGCGCAGACCGAGTAGTTCAACTGCCGGGCCGCCTCGACCTGGGTCGCCATGTTGGCGATCTTGAAGCGGATCGCCTGGAAGTCGGCGATCGGGCGCCGGAACTGGATGCGCTCCTTGGAGTACGCGATCGCCTGCTCCAGCGCGCCCTGCGCGAGACCGATCGAGCGCGCCGCGGTGTGAGCCCGGGCGCTCTCCAGCCCGCGCGCCATGCCGTAGAACGCCTGGCCCTTGGTCTCCTTCTGGCGCTTCGTGATCGGCACCCGCACGTTGTCGAAGTGCAGCTCCCAGGTCTTCCACCCGTGGTAGCCGATCTTCGGGATCGGCGAGCCGGTGACGCCCGCCGGCAGCTCGCCGGGCGGCTTCTCGATCCCGATCCCGGTCAGGCCGGCATGGCGCTTCGCCGGATCCCCCTCCGTCCGCGCGATGACCTGAATGAAGTTGGCGCCGTCGGCGAAGGTGCACCAGTACTTGTTGCCGGTGATCACCCAGTGGTCGTCCTCCACCCGGGCCCTGCAGGTGATCGACGAAATGTCCGAGCCGACCTCCGGTTCCGACATGGCGAGCGCGCCGAGGTACTTGCCCTCGGCCATCAGCTTGATCCGTTTCAGGCGCTCCTCGCCCTCGAACGGAATCGAGCGGTAGAAGCCGTTGCCGCGGGCGATGATGCTCGCCACGCTCATCCAGCCCCGCGCCAGCTCCTCGGCGACCAGGCAGTACTCGAACGCCCCCAGCCCGGCGCCCCCGTACTCCTCGGGGATCGTGATCCCGAAGAACCCCAGCTCGCCCATCTGGTCGATCAACGACTGCGGAATCGTCCCCTTCTTCGGGTCCAGCTCGTTGGCGACGGGCAGGACCTCCTTGTCCGTGAACTCCCGCGCGATCCGCCGCAGCATCTCGCGCTCCGGGGTCATGTAGCCGACCGTCCGGGTTGATGCGACGTCGTTCACGCGGTGATCACCCGACTGCCAGCACTTCGGCAGCTCGTACTAGCATGGCGAACCGCGAGACCGATGGAGCGAAAACCCATGGCAAACCTGAGTGTACGTCGCCTGGACAGCGAGCGAGTCGCGCGCGGTCTCTACCGGTGCAACGACGTCGAGGCGACCGAGCACTACACCCGAGCCGCCGTGTGCGCCACTCCCTGTCCAGAGGACGGAGTCGTCTTCGATCCCGAGACGATCCGGATCCAGAGCATCCGGCTCGACGGGACGCCGAGGACCTACACGCTGGACGGCCCGCAATACTTAGCACTCACCGTCGGCGGAGAGACGCCGGCATTGATCGCGCTCAGGCTGCCGTACTGAGTAAACTAGGGAGGAGCGTGATGTTCATCACGCGAGCCGCTAGAGCTATCATTCTTGCTTCCTCGCGTCAGCCAGAGAAAGGTGGGCAACATGCGTAAATTCCGATCGATCCTGGCGAGCCGAGGCGGGCTGGCGCTCCTGTCCCTACCGCTGGTGGCTCTCGTGGCCTGTGGCGGTGGCGCTCCGGCGGTGGAGGAGGAGACGGGCGCGATGGACGACGGGAAGATGAGCGACCGGGTGGATCGGTCGCTGCCGAATCCGACCGGCGACGTGATCTTGAACTGGGCGCCGCTCCCCGACGGGCGGGTTTGGGGTTCGACCGCGGGCATCGATATCGGTCCCGACGGGCATGTCTGGGCCTATGACCGGTGCGGTGGCGGTCTGGACGGTGGGTGCGAGGCCAACCCGGAGCTCGATCCGATCTTCAAGTTCGACAGGAACACTGGTGAGATCCTGACCAGCTTCGGGGCCGGACTGTTCGTGACACCGCACGGTTTCCACGTGGACAGCGACGGCAACGTCTGGGTGACCGACTTCGCAGGGAACGAGGCCGCGACCAAGGGGCATCAGGTGATCAAGTTCAGCCCGGAGGGCGAGATCCTGCTGCGACTCGGCGAGGCGGGGGTGCCCGGAAGCGGCCCTGGCCAGCTCTACCAGCCGTGCGATGTCACTACGGCGCCCAACGGCGACATCTTCGTGTCTGACGGACATAGCGGCCAGGCGCCTGATCCGCCTCCGGGCGCGACCGGACGGATCCTCAAGTTCGACAGCGAGGGCAACTTCATCAAGGAGTGGGGTGAAATCGGCTTCCGTCCCGGGCAGTTTCGCACGCCGCACGGACTGGCGTTCGACTCGCAAGGCCGTCTGTATGTCGCGGACCGTGGCAATAGCCGGATCCAAATCTTCGACCAGGACGGCAACCTCCTCGACACCTACATGCAGTACAGCAAGGTCAGTGGGCTGTTCATCACCGCCGACGACACGCTCTATGCGATCGATTCGGACTCGGGCCCAAACAACCACCCCGCCTGGAAGAACGGTGTGCGGATCGGACCGGCCGGCGAGGACCGGCTGACCGGCTTCGTGCCGCCGCACCCTCACGACGATCGCGTGCAAGGGGTCGCCGGTGAGGGTGTCGCCGTGGATGAGGACGGCAACATCTATGCGGCGGAAGGGCCGGATTCCCGTCCCACCGCCGGCGGCGGCATCACGAAGTACGTCGCGAACTAGAACAGCCCGCGACGCTGACACTCACGTGGCTCTCGGCGCCATCAACGGCGCAGCGGTTAGGAGTTCTCCGAAAGAATCCGCCCCGTCTCCTGGACAGGGGCGGGAGCGCACGGCGAGGATTAGTGGCAGAATCTCTGAGATCTACGGCGAGGTGACTTTCATGGGAACAAGGCTCTTCTTGGCGGTTGTCGGCTTCGGCATCCTGCTGGCTGCGGGACCCGTGCTGGCGCACCATGCGTTTTCGGCCGAATTCGACGTGGACAGGCCGCTTCAGCTACGCGGCACCGTCACGAAAACGGAGTGGATAAACCCCCACTGCTGGATACACATCGATGTGGAAGGTCCAGACGGCCAGGAGGTGAGTTGGGCCATTGAATTGGGCGCCCCGAACGCGTTGATCAGGCGGGGCCTGAACAAGTATTCGGTCCCGATTGGCACGGAACTGGTCATCGATGGCTTTGGCGCCAAGAACGGATCGAACACAGCGAACGCCAGGGACATCACGTTGCCCGATGGGTCAAGGTTCTTTGCGGGGTCCTCTGGCACTGGCGCTCCCGATGGGCGATAAGCAGGGTTGAGAGGGCCGCGGGTGAATCGCCGGTGGTCGACATCCAGCGGGTGCTGCGCAGGATGAGACGGCGCACACGGGTCCTGGTGGCCGCGACGCTGACCCTCACGTGGCTCTGGGCGGCGTCGGTCGACGCGCAGCAGGGCGCGGCCGGCGGCGAGTGGCGCACCTACGCTGGCGACACGTGGGGCACGAAGTACGCGCCGCTCGATCAGATCACCGGCGAGAACTTCGGCGACCTCGAGGTGGCCTGGCGCTGGCGCATCGCCGACTCCCATCTCCCGTTCGAGGATGAGCACGGGATCTCGCTCATCCCCTCCGAGACACTCTTCGACCGGCTGGAGGCGGCCGAGCCAGGCCGCTGGCCGACGCGGACGTTCTACCGCTTGGCGACGCGGCCGAACATTGCATTGCAATCAATCTTCTTCGAGGCGGTCCCGCTCATGGTCGACGGCGTGCTGTATCTGAGCACGCCGCTCTATCAGGCGGCAGCGATTGATGCCCGGACGGGTGAGACGCGCTGGGTCTACAACCCGCGAGTCTACGAGGCCGCCAGCCCGCCGGTCCCTGCGCCCTGGAAACACCGCGGGGTGGCCTACTGGGAGAACGGGGGCGAGGCGCGGATCATTTGGGGCACGGGCGACGGCTATCTGACGGCCGTCGACGCGAAGACCGGCCTCCTCGCCACCGGGTTCGGCGACAACGGGCGCGTCAGTCTGGAGGAGGGTCTGCCGCGGGCTCGCGAGAACCCCAGCGGGCTGCCTTCCCCGTCGCGGTCAGCTCCGCTGATCGTGGGTGACACGATCATCATCGGCGCACCCTCGACAATCCACGACCTTGGCGTCACGAAAGAGGGCACGCCGGGGTTCGTGCGCGCCTACGACGCGCGCACCGGGCGGCACAAGTGGGACTTCCACAACGTGCCGCAAAGCGCCGATGAGTTCGGGGCCGACACGTGGCAGAACGAGTCGTGGCGCTACTCGGGCCACACGAATACCTGGGGGAACATCACGGCGGACCCCGAGCTCGGCTACGTCTATCTGCCGACGAGCGCCCCGACCTCCGACCGTTGGGGCGGCGAGCGGCCTGGCGACAACCTCTTTTCGCAGAGTCTGGTTTGTGTGGATGTGGAGACGGGCGAGCGCGTCTGGCACTTCCAGATCGTGCACCACGGCCTGTGGAACTACGACATCCCGGCGGGGCCGAACCTGCTCGACATCACCGTTGACGGCCGCCGGGTGAAGGCGGCCGCCCAGGTGACCAAGCAGGGGTTCGTCTACACCTTCGACCGCGTGACGGGCGAACCGGTCTGGCCGATTGAAGAGCGGCCCGTGCCGACCGACACTGACCTGGAGGGGGAGGTCCTGTCACCGACCCAGCCGTTCCCGACCAAGCCGGCGCCCTTCGAGCATCAGGGCACCTCGATCGACGACCTGGTCGACTTCACCCCCGAGATCCGCCAGATGGCGGTCAAGGCGGTCGAGGGGTTCCGGCTCGGCCCGCTGTACACCCCGCACTCGTTGCGCGGCACGATCTACCGTCCGGGCGGCTTGGGCGGCGCCAGTTGGGGCGGCGCGGCGGTAGACCCGGAGACGGGCATTCTCTACGTGCCGTCGAAGAGTGAGCACTCCGTCGTGCGCTTTCGCGAGCCCGAGCCGGACGAGGGGTCGAACTTGCGATACGTCGTCGGCCTGGCCGCCGGGCCGTTTCTGGACGGGGGGAACCCCCAACGCCAGCCGCCGATGCCACCGGGGCTGCCGCTCTGGAAGCCGCCCTATTCGCGGATGACGGCCATCGACATGAACACGGGCGAGCACCTCTGGATGACGCCGACCGGCAACGGCGACCCAATTCGCAACCACCCCCTGCTGCGCCGTCTCGATCTGCCGCCATTGGGAGGTGAGGTCAACAATTTCGGGCCACTCTTGACGAAGACGCTGCTCATCTACGCGTTGTCTTCCGGTGGCGCCGACGATGGTCCCCAACTGGTGGCCTACGACAAGGGGTCGGGAGCAGTCCTGGCCGCGGTCGACCTGCCTGGAGCCGCAATCGGGACGCCGAGGACCTACACGCTGAACGTTGGAGCGGCTCGCAACGAAGTTCGAGAGGTGGGGGGCGCAGTCGGGACGCCGATGACCTACATGCTGGACGGCCGGCAATACTTAGCGCTCACCGTCGGCGGAGAGACCCCGGCATTGATCGCGCTCAGGCTGCCCTAGAATGCGGAGGGAACGATGCGTTTCGTGCTCGCCTACGGTCTCACCGCGTGCCTAGGTCTTCATGCGGCGTGGGCCCAGGCGTCAGGCTACGAAGGACCGCGCACGAGCGACGGCAAACCCGACCTGAGCGGGATCTGGCAGGTCCTCACGACGGCCGAGTGGGACCTTCAGCACCACAATGCGCAAGACGGCGTTCCCGCCGGTCTGAGCGTGGTGGAGGGCAACGACATCCCGTATCAGCCCTGGGCGGCGGCGCGAAAACAGGAAAACTACGAGAATCGGCTCGCGGCCGACCCGGTTCGCAAGTGCTATCTGCCCGGTGTCCCGCGTATCACGTACATGCCGTTCCCTTTTCAGATCCTTCAGACGCCGGACCACGTGGTGATGACCTACGAGTTTGCCCACGCGGTTCGGATCATCTACACGGATGGCAGCCCGCATCCGCTGCCGAATGATTTCTGGATGGGCGACTCCCGCGGCCACTGGGAGGTAGACACACTGGTCGTCGACACCACCCATTTCAACGACCGGACGTGGTTCGACGCGGCCGGGAACTTCCACAGCGATGCCTTGCATTTGGTTGAACGCTTCACGCCCACCAGCCCGTTCCACATCGACTACGAGGTCACCATCGAGGATCCGAAAGTGTTCACGCGCCCCTGGAAAATGAGGATGCCGCTGTATCGGCGCGTGGAACAGGGACTCCAACTCCTGGAATACGACTGCGTCGATTTCATCCTGGAATCGCTGGAGGGTCAGTAGGTGACGCGCCGAGGACACAACTCGCCGGCAAGGAGTTCGAGGTGAACCGTCGGTCCTTCGCTCCGCCCGGTCTCCTCACCGCCGCGGCGTTCGCGGCGCTGGTGCCGCTTGCCGCCGCTGAAGCCTCCGGCAAAGGTGTCCAACACGAGACGTATACGTCTCCACGCACACCGTGGGGCGACCCGGACCTGCGGGGTCACTGGCTTCCCGGCGAGCGCCGGCCCGTGGAAACGCCGGTGGACGAACTGTGGCGTCAGGAAGGTGCCAATATCGATTCGCAACCCCCTGCGAGTCTTCTCGAACCAGACCCAAACGCTCCACCGCGGGCCGCTCCCAATCAAACGCCGCTGGTCGTGGACCCCCCGGACGGGAAGATCCCGTTGCAACCGTGGGCGGCGGCGAAACGGGAAGAGATCATGGCCAACCAGGACAAGCTCGCGCAGCTCGATCCGCGAGTGAAGTGTCTGTCGGCCGGGCTACCGCGCGCGAACTTGCCGTATGGGTTCAACACGTATCAGATTCTGCAGGTGCCTGGGTACGTGGTGATCCTCTACGAGGCGAACCACGAGTACCGTTACATTCCCCTGGACGGGCGTCCGCATGTCAGCTCGGAGATACGCCTGGGGTTGGGTGATTCGCGTGGCCACTGGGAAGGCGATACGCTGGTCGTCGACGTCGCGAACTTCACCGAGAAGACCTGGGTGGTTGCGCGTGGGGTAGCCTTGGAGGGCGCTCCTGCAAGCGCGCTCTCGACGGGTCACGGCGTCTTCCATAGCGACGCCTTGCACGTAGTGGAACGCTTCACGCTGACGGACGCCGATACGATCCACTACGAGGCCACAATCGAAGATCCGCAAGTGTTTACACGACCCTGGACGATCGCGCTCGACGCGTTCAAGCGGGCTCCCGAGGATCACATCCTGTACGAGTACGCGTGTCACGAGGGCAATGGTCGTAACCTCAAGCTCATGACCGGCGTTGACGTCGATGCCCCAGGATCAAGTCCTGTCGTGTCCAACCAACCATGAATCGAACAGAACGGTATCTGAGCCTCGCGATCGCACTAGCCGTTGTGGGAATGGGAGGCTGCGCTGCCGAAGAGGAAGAAGCGTTAGCACCCCCCAACGTTGTCGTGATCGTGACGGATGACCTTGGTTTCGGGGACGTGGGTTACAACGGAAGCGAGATCCGAACGCCGCAGATTGACGCGCTCGCAAGGGAGGGAGTGACGTTCGATCGCTTCTACGTCCACCCGATCTGTTCTCCGACGCGCGCCGCGCTGATGACGGGTCGCTCGCCACTGAACACGGGAGTCCTGAGGGCGCTCGAGCCCTGGTTCGATACCGGACTGCCGCTCGACGAGAAGCTCCTGGCGGAGTATCTCCAGGACGCCGGCTACCAGACCTTCGCGGTCGGCAAGTGGCACCTCGGACCGAACAAGAAGCCGTACTACCCGCAGAACCGCGGCTTCGATCATTTCTACGGCGGATTGGTTGGCTTCATGAACTACTACCAGCACACGGTCTGGGGCGCGGTCGATTGGCAGCGCAACGGGTCGACCGTGATGGAAGAGGGCTACGCCACGCACCTACAGACCCGGGAGGCCGTCCGCCTGATCGGCGAGAGCGATCCAGAGAGACCGATGTTTCTCTACCTGTCTTACAACGCGCCTCATTCGCCTCTGCAGGCGCCGCAAGAAGCGGTCGATGCGTACTCCGCGATCGAGGATGAACATCGCAGGATCTTTGCGGCGATGGTGACGGAAGTGGACTCCGGGATCGGCGAGCTCCGGGCGGCACTCGACGAAGCCGGGCGTTCTGAGAACACACTCATCTTCTTCATGAGCGACAACGGAGGTTTGGAGAGTGTCGGAGCAGACAACGGCCCGCTGCGGGGTGGAAAATTCACCGGGTGGGAGGGAGGTATCCGCGTTCCGGCCCTCATACACTGGCCGGCCGAAGTGCCGGGCGGATCATCTATTGCCGGGGCCACGTCGGTGGAAGACGTGTTGCCGACGCTGCTGGCCGCCACAGGAACTACGGCGGAGTCGCCAAAGCCGCTGGATGGTCGAAATCTCTGGCCCGCGCTCCGCGGCGAAGCCGAGTTTAGCGATAAGCCGTTCATCCAGATCTGGAGCGGGCCCCCGCAACAGGACTACTACTTCGGCTACCTGGATGGCGAGTGGAAACTGGTCCAAATGCCGAACCCGGAAACTCAGGAATTCGAGCGGCAGCTCTTCAACATCGTCCGGGACCCGACCGAGTCGACCGATCTGGCGGCGGAACACCCGGAGATCCTGGAACGGCTCGCCAGTGCATTCGAGGCGGTTCCGAAAGCGGAAACGCACGGCAGACACGCAGCCCCTGGGCCGGTGAGAGGCGCTCCGGGCAGCCCCACGCATCCTCTGCCTGACGAGACACCGCCAACCAAGACGCCGTACGCCGAAGCAGAGTGGACCAGCACTCCCTAGGCCGACTGGAGTCTGGGGCAGCGATGTGGCAAACTAGAAAATGATTTCGTGAAAACTCGGCAGGAGGTGCCCACAATGCGAGCCACCCAAACGGATCACTTGAGTCTCTCGATGGATCGGCGCCGCTTCCTGGAGGGAGCGATGGTCACGGCCGGAGCTTGCCTGGGAGTGGGCTCGGCGCGGGGGGCGAGAAGCGCTGACATCGTGTCGCCCTCCGCCTTCGCCCACATGGCGGTGAATACCACCGACCTGAACGAGGCACTGACCTTCTACGAGACCCTCCTTCGTTGCCGTCCCCACCACGTCGCTCGTCAAGGCGCTCGTGGAGGCGCCTGGTGCTCCTACGACACCGAGCATCACCGCATCTCGATCTTCGCGCGAGGCGGTCGACCTGTGCCTGAAGCCGGCCTTCTCGGTTGGGATCGCTTCACCTTCAGCTACGACTCGCTCACCGAGCTCGGCGCCAACTATCACGCTCTGAAACTCGGGGGAATCGAGCCGCGCGCAGCCAGACGCTACGGCGACAGCGTTTCACTCCTCTATGCCGACCCCAGCGGCAATCGGATCGAGATGCTCCTCGACCGCTTCGATCGAATCGAAGATCTCGAGCCCTATCTGGGGGAGGCGGCAGGCTCGGAGGAATCCGCCGCCGGAGTCGACTTCGATCTGCACAGTCTGCCTGCCCCAGGCGATGCGGCGTCCGCGGAGAAGGAAACCGTCGCGCCCTCCGAACTCGTCCACACCGTCATCCGCACCAGGCAGTTGGAGCCGATGGTCGACTGGTACGTGCAGGTGCTGGGCTGTGACGCTGCCGAGCGCAGTGAGAGTCTGGCCCTGCTGCGCTTCGACCACCGACTTCTGCGCATCCTGCTCGTCGAGGACAGGAAGCTGGAGCGCGGCGCCGGAGACCAGGGCTACGACCACTTCGCCTTCGAGTACAAGACCATGGACGAACTCGCCGTCGATACCTATGCCAGACTGAAAGAGAGCGGCGTCAAACCACCTTACTGGTGCACCAACCACGGCATGACCACCTCGATCTACTACACCGATCCCGACGGCAACAGGCTCGAGACACAGGTCGACAACTACCCCACCAAGGCGGAGGGGCTGGCCTACATCCGGGGCCCCGACTTCGCCCGCAACCCCACCGGCATCGACTTCGACCCTGACGAGATGGCCGCCAAGGTAGAGGGCGGCGCGTCCTACGAAGAGATGCACCGTCGTATCGAGGCCCCACGCACGACCCCGGTGCCGCGGCCCGTCAAGGGCGTGCACTACTAGTTTCTACGCGAAGCCCACTCGTCCCACAAAGGGCGCGACAGCCCCAGGCTCCACTATCGAGTCAACGCCGCCAACTCCTGCTGGTAGTTGGCGTACGAGTCCTTGAGAGTGGCTCCGCCGACGATCATCTCGGCCACCAGATCCTTCGACCCCGGCTCACGGACAGACACCCGGGTCCAGGTCGACTCGGTTCGCCGACTCTCGCTCAGCGCGATGATCTCGCGATCGACGAAGTAGTCCTCGCTGACGAAGAGCGGACCTTTGATCATCCGGATCTGCTGGCCTGCAATGAGACCGACGGCCGGACCGCGCCTGGGGAAGCAGGCAAGATCGCCGCTATAGCAGAGCAGCACACTGACCATCTCGAGCGGAATGATCGCTCGACCCCAGGGCGAGCCGCCGCCACCCTCCTCGGTGAACCAGGGCGATCGCTCGGTCATCTTCTCCAGCTTCTGGTTGAGCGAGAAGGGGTACAACTTACCCATATTTTGGTCGAAGTCCATCCGCACCTCTTCGACCACGGCCCCCCGCATGCCGACCTCGAGATCACGCAGGATCACCAGCTGCCCAGGTGGGCGAAGATTGGCGAGGCGGGTCTCCAGCTCGGACTGTGGCGGATCGCTGCCGATCGAGGCGGTACCGACCAGAACCTCCGTGCCATCGGCCTTCTCCGCTCGGATCCGGACCTGGATCTCACCTTCGGTCGGCCGCTCCACGAATGCCCGCACCTCCTCCCCTTCAATCACCATATTGCGGTAGTGGGCGCTCAGGCAGCCGCTCTCGAACCACTCTTTGCCCCAGATCTCGGCAAGCAACGGCTCGAACTGGCTGAAGTGGGTCGGCCCTTCGATCGGGCCGGCACGAAAGCCTAGTTGCTTCGCCGTTTGGTCGTCGTGCACCGAGGCATGGCCGTCCTCCTCCTGGTCGGCGAGCATCTGCTTCGGTGATCGCAGAGCCCCGCAGAGATGGATCGGTACGTCGAAGGGGTGGGGGGCGATCATCTACGCGAAGCCCACTCGTCCCACAGGGCTGCCAGTTCCGCGGCTTTTCCGCTCATCTGGGGCGCGAGGTCGCTCAGCTCCGTCCCATCGGCCTCGACATCGTAGAGTTCCCACGGTTGATCACCGGCCGCCACGAGCTTCCACTTGCCCTGGCGCACGGCGCGGCTGCCGCTCGCGAGCCCTTGCCAGAAAAGTGCCGCGGGCGGCTCCCGTCTGTGCCCCCGCAACACAGAGGCCAGGGTACGGCCATCCATGGGCATGGGCGGCTCGTCCCCTGGAGCAGGCGGACGCTCAGCGCGGGCAACGTCAAGAAACGTCGGCATCAGGTCCGTGACATGGGCTATTTGGTCGTCGATCGCGCCGGGCTTGATGACCCCTGGCCAGTGAGCTATCAAGGGAACACAGATCCCGCCCTCGTGGTCGTGCGATTTGTAGAGTCGAAACGGCGTGTTGGACGCGTTCGCCCAGCCGTAGCCGTAGCTCTGAAACGTGTCTTCGGGCCCGGGCAGAATCCCCGGATCATTTCCGGCGCGGAGCGGACGGCCGTCACGTGTCCCCTCGAACTGGAATTGCTCATGTGGGTGATCGGTCGTGTATTCGACGCGGCAGCCGCCATTGTCGTGCTGGAAGCAGACGAGGGTATTGTCGAGCTTGCCCTGACGCTCGAGCTCCGCGAGGATGCGTCCGATCCCTTCGTCCATGACCTCGACTTGGGCGGCATAGACTTCCATGCGCCGTTGCTGCCAATCTTTGTGCGGCTCGTCTTCCCACGCCGGCACGTCAGGGTTCCTTGGGGAGAGCTGCCAATCCGGATCGATGACTCCCAACTTCTTCATTCGGGCGTGTCGCTGATCGCGAAGCTCGTCCCAGCCGAGCGCGTAGTTCCCCCTGTATTTCGCGACGTCGCTCTCGCGGGCATGAAGCGGCCAGTGGGGGGCGTTATAAGCCACGTAGAGAAAGAAGGGTTCGTCCTTGTCATCCGCCTCTTCCAGGAAATCGACGGCATTGTCGGATATCGCGTCAGTGAAATAGTAGGCGGGGTCTTCGTACTCCTCGGGACAAGTTTGGTTGTCTCGCATCAACGAGTAGGGCGCAAAGTAGCTATAGGCCCCGATAATGCCACCATAGAATCGATCGAAGCCTCGTTGACAAGGAAGGTTCGCGAAATCGTCCGTGGCTGAGGCCAAATGCCATTTGCCGCTCATGTACGTTCCGTAACCGGCGCCTTGGAGCGCCTCGGCAAGGGTCGGTGCACGGTGGGTGATGTGCGCCTGTTGCAGCCCCGGCCCTTCTCCCAATTCGAGCGAGAGGTCGCTTTGAATCCCCGTCATCAGGGACGCTCGCGACGGCGAGCACACGTTGTTTGTGTAGAAGCGTGTGAAGCGCATCCCACCGAAACCCAACCGGTCCAGGTGCGGGGTGCGGATTTCGCCTCCGTAACAGCCCAGGTCGGAGTAACCCATGTCGTCGGACATGATCATGACGATGTTGGGCCGCTCGCCGGGCGAACCGGCATCACGACGGCCACAACGAGCGGTCAACAAGCCGGTCCCGGCTGCCAGGCCGAGATTGCGAAGCAGATCGCGCCGAGTTACGACGCCGGACATTTGCTTCATCGAGTGAAGCTCACGGTCGTTGTCAGCACAGCCCTTCTAGAACTGGATGCCGATCTGCCCCCTGATCTCCCTCGGCATCTGGTAGGCCGTGACGCCAGGTATCGGCATGCCGTTCGCCCGGTTGATGCCGACCAGCTCCTGATCGTTGTTGAGGTTCACAGCCTCGATCGCCACGCGGCCCTGGACGCGCCCTGTGATCGGGAAGTTCCAGGAGCCGGTCAAGCTCAGCTCGATGGTGTCCTCCAGCTTGTTGGCGTCGCGTGGCTCACGGTAGGAGGTGGTGCGGATCCTCTGTCCCGACTGCGGGTGCGCAACGAAGGTCGATTGACGCAGGCCCCAAGGCTCGCCGCTGCGGAAGGCCAGGTACCCCCCGATTGAGAAGGTCTGCTCCCCAACTGTGAACTGCTTGAGCGCGACGACGTTCAGGTTGTGGGTGCGATCGAGAAAGCCGCGCCCATCGCGGTTGACCGAGGTGGCGTTGCTAGCGCCGGTGCCGACCTCGATCCCCCCCAGACCCTCGAAGAGGTCGTCGTCGAAGTGGAAGCTGTTGTCATTGCGGCCGAAGTTGTTGCCCTCGTTCTTGCTCAGGGTGTAGTTGGTGCGCAGGGTCCAGCCGTCGCGAAAGGCGCGGTTGATCTCGAGACGCAGCCCGACGTAGTCACGGAAGCCCCCGTCCCAGTTGCGCACGTCGCGATAGATCGCGCCGGCCGCGTCGAACTGGTCGGAGGCCCAGAGGAGATCGGAGATCTCCCACCAGATCGCCTGCGCCTCGAACACCCAGGCGTCCGAGAACTGCCACTGCGTACCGAACGTGACCTCGTCCTTAAAGTAGGGATCGAGCTCCTGGATCGCATTGTCCCCAACGGTATTCGAACGACGCTGGAAGATGTTGTAGCGCTGGGTCGCGGGATTCCACCCGAATCGGTCGAAGATATTGGTGCCGGTGGGCGCGCGGGCGAACTCAACCTCGACCAGGACCTGGGGGAAGATCTGGTAGTAGCGCCCAGCAGAGGCCTTGAGCAGCAGGCGGCCGTCGCCCTTGAGGTCGTAGACCGCACCGAAGCGGGGCGCGACTTTGGTCCAAGAGACGGCTTCCTCACCGCCGTCGTTGTCGGCCGTCTGGCTGTCGAGACGCAGGCCGAAATGTACGGTCCAACGGTCGCCGACATCGAGGCGGTCCTGGGCGTAAGCGGAGACTACCTGCGTGGTGGTCGTGCGCGGGTCCGCCGGGTCGAAGACGTCCTTGAAGAGCGGCGTCGCGAAGCCGCCGGGTAGAGCGTTGTTGAAGCCTCTTCCAGTGAATTTCTCGCCGATGCTATTGAAGCTCGTCAACTCGATGTCCTGGTAGTCGATGCCGAACTTGATCTCGTTACTGCCACGGAACAGGCTCATCGAGGCGTTACCTTGTTTCCGCGGAAGCTCTAGGAATCCCGATCCTCCAAACGATGAGAAGGAATTGTAGAATTTGCGCGCGCCAAGGTCAAAATATTGGAAGTTGTTTCCGAGGGGATCGTCCGGGCTGGCGTTGGGGTCGATCGGGTGGCTCGTGCCCGGCTGTGTGTACGAATTGTTATTCTGGTCGGCGACGCGCAGCTCGAAGAACGCTGACGGGCTGACGACATAGCCCCAGCTCGCCGTCACCATGTCGGCGGGGAGCTGGATGGGGAAGGGGCCAAAGTTGTCGCCGGAGGTGGGGGGGATCGCGAGTACCCTGGTCGGGCTATCGATTCCCAGCAGCCTCATCTGGTTGCGGTCGTTGGGCTGGAAGTTGAGCTTGACGAGCGCCGGCTCGTTGGTGCGGCCGGCGGCTAAAGGGGTGCCGGTCGCGGTGATCTTGTCGACGCGATTCTGGTCCAGCTCGGCGTAAGCGGCGAAGAACCATGCCTTGTCCTGGGCGATGGGCCCGCCGACGTTGGCCTCGAAGCTCGAGATGATCGAGTCCGAGCGGGGGATGTCGATATTCTTGTCGGCGGCCCGCCACTCCTGGCTCTGGGGGATGTAGAGAAACTGGCCGTGGAGAGTGTTGGTGCCGCTCTTGACCACCGCGTTGGTGACCCCACCGACCACCCGCCCGTACTCGGTCGAGAAACCGGCGCTTTCCAACTGCACCTCCTGAAGGGCGCTGGTGGGCAGGAACGTGCGCGCGCTGCCGTTCATGCGGGAGAAGCTCGAGTCGACGCCGTCGATCATGCCTGCCACTTCGGTGTCCTGGCCGCCGTTGACCGCCATCTTCTGGTCGCTCTGCCTCCGCGACCTGGCGGAGTGCGTGACGCCAGGCAGTGCGTTGAAGGAAGATTGATATTGGCGCCCACCGAAGCTCAAGTTCTCCGCCACTTCCGTCTCGAGGCTGATGGAGCTGCCGACGACGTACCGGTCGACGAGATTCCCCTCGGCGGTGACAGTGATCGTCTCCTCGGTGGCGGCGCCCAGAGTCAGCTCCAGGGTGCGACGGGCGCCGGTCTCGAGACGGGCAGATGTTGCCTCGCTCTCCCCGAGCCCCTCGAGGGCGGCCTTCACCGTGTACTCTCCCGCCTCGAGCAGGGCGAACCGGAAGACGCCATCGTCGCCGGTGATCACGGTCTTCTCGCCGCGGGAACCGGAGAGGGTGACAGTCACCCCCGGCAACGGTTGGCTCTGAGCGTCGAGCACCGTACCGTCGATGGTTCCTGTCTGCGGGCCGTCGGCCAGAAGTGGCAAGGCGCAGAGGGCGATGACGATGCTCCAGATAGAAGACCTAAGGGCGGTGGCGTCCATGATCTCTCCTTCCAGAGTCTTGCGACTCGGTTGAATCGGGATCTCGGGCTCTCTCGAAATTCTCTACGTCTACATCTTCAGCACGCACTCCCCTCTTGTCCAGGAGACGGGGCAGATTTCTTCGGAGAACCTGTAAAATCTCGCTCGATATACTCGCGGAGGATCGGCGCTGCGCCCGAACAGTCCAGTGAGAGTCTCTGAACCAGATCGCAGATCGTACTCGTTCAGTGCTGTCCCACAAACTTCAGCGCAGTGCGAGTTGAGTCTGTGCGTTTCTGTGATCAGGCGGTCCGCTCCGGGGTTCGAACAGGTCCAGGAGCGGTCTTCGCGCGAACAGGTTGAGTTGCAGGAGGCGCAGGATTTGGCTCATGGTCCACGCCATCTTGTTGACGAACTTCAGGTAGGCGAGCAGGAGATGCACGCACATCGCGATCCAGATCTGCGTCATGACGGCATTGCGCGAAGTGCCGACGAAGCTCTTGATGCGCAGGTTCTGCTTGATCCACCTGAAGAAGGTCTCGATCTGCCAACGCTCCTTGTAGATGTTCGCGATGGTCTTCGGGGCGAGCTTGAAGTTGTTGGTCAGGAACGCGTAGAACTTCTTCGTGTCGGGGTCGCGATAGCCGACTCGACGCAGCGGGATCGGACACCGGGTGCGGCCTTTGACGCTGGTCAATTCGATGGTCTGGTCCGACGTCACGCCCAGCCCAGGCGCGAACGACCGCCGCTCTCGAACCGCGTACTTGATCTTGCGCTTCAGCCGAGTGACCAGGAAAACTCCTTGTGCATCAAGGGATTTCATCCACTCGAAGTCGAGGTACAGCCGGTCCGCAGCGACGATGCTTCCCTTCGGCAGACGAAGGGACCGCGCCACCTCAACGTCCGACCCCTTGCCGTCCGTGACTTGCAGGAACGCCGGCAGAAAGCCTTCGTGGTCCAGCCCCACGTGGAGCTTTAGCGCCCCCTTCGTCTCGCGGTACTGCGCCCACGGAAACAGCTCCAGGCACAAGTCCACGTACGTCGCATCTAGCGAGAACAGCTTGTTGTGGAACCGGAACCCGTGCCCCGGCGCCGTCGTACGGCATCGCGCCAGCAAACGACCGAACAACGCCTCGTAGAGACCGGAGGGCTGCTTCTCGTTCACGCGCGCCAGCGACGACCGGGCCACACGCCGAACGCCGAGGTGGTAGAGCATGTGAACCTGCGCGTCGAGATTCGACACGATGTCGCGAAGGCTGCATCGTCCAGAGAGCTGCGCCGTCGCCATCGCCACGAACTGACTCCACCGGCTCATCGAGCGCAGCTTTCGCCCCCTGTGATGCCGCCGGGCCTCGCCCTCGAACTCATGTCTCGACACCAGCCTGAGGAACTGACCGAGTACTGTACTATTGTGCGCCATGGGTCTGGATCTCCTTGCCGGCATTGGCTTTGTTGTGAAAACCAATCATACGACAAGACTCGGTCCAGACCCATACTTCATCCATGTTTGTGGGACAGCACTGGTACTCGTTCGGTGCCTTCCGTCTCGAAGTCGGCGAGAGGCGACTCCTGCGCGGCGGTCACACCGTTCCACTTCGATCGAGGAGCTTCGACACTCTGCTGGCCCTCGTCGAGAACAGCGGGCGTCTATTGGAGAGAGACGAGCTCATGAGGCTCATCTGGCCGGACTCGACGGTCGACGACAGCAACCTCACCCAGAACATATCGGTTCTGCGCAAGATCCTGGGGACGGAGACCGAGGGCACGCCCTACATCGTGACGGTTCCCGGCAAGGGATATCGATTCGTAGCGCGGGTCGAGGCAGCGCTGGAGGGCTCGATCGCCGTGCTTCCCATCGCCAATCTGAGCTCCGACCCGGAGCTCGACTTCTTCTGTGACGGGCTGGCTGAAGAGATCATCGACGCCCTGGCGCAGGTGAAGGGGCTGCGGGTCATTGGCCGAGCCTCGTCCGCCAACGTCGGGCTCAAGGGGCTGGACGACTCGGAGATCGGGAACAAGCTCGGAGTAGCGACGCTCGTCGAGGGCAGCGTGCGCAAGTCCGAGGGCCGTTTACGAATCGCCGTCCGGTTGACACGGGCGTCGACCGGCTTCCAGCTTTGGTCGGAGCACTACGATCGAGAGCTGGGCGACGCCTTCGCCATCCATGACGACATTGTCACAGCGATCGTCGCGCACGTTAGGAAGACGATTCTGGGTCGCCGAACTCCTTCCCGGTTGAAGAGGCCGACCGAGAATCGGGAGGTCTACCAGCTCTACCTGGAAGCTCGGTACCAGTTCGCACGTGAGTTCCGCCACCTGGAACGAGCGGTCGAGCTGCTGGAGAGAGCGCTCGAGCTGGAACCGGACTTTGCCCACGGTCTTGCCTTGCTCGGCCTCGCCCTCACCGATCTGTGTCATTACGGGCTGGCGCCGTTCGAGGACACCCTCCCCAGGGCGGAGGATGCGGTGAGCCGGGCACTCGAGCTCGACGACTCCCTCCCCGGGGCTCATCGAGCCCTCGGGATCATCCGTTCCACCTTCTACTGGGATTGGCCGGGTGCGCACCTAGCGATCGAACGCGCGCGGCAGCTCGACCCAGGAGCAGCCAGAGTGCATCTCGCCTACGCCATTTTCTGTCTGGCCCCGGTCGGCCGTCTCGAGGAAGCCGAGCGAGAGATGAGGATAGCTGTCGATCTCGACCCCCTGGCCCCGCGGTGCAGTCGGGCTTTCGCTCAGGTTCTCTTTTTTTCGCGGCAGTACGATGCGGCCATCGGGCAACTCCGCCACACCCTCGAGTTCGAGACCGACTTCCCCGCGACCCGCAACCTGCTCGCCACCGTCTACACCGCCATGGGGCGACCCGATGACGCGATCCACGAGCGGCAGATCCACCTGCAGAGGCGGGGGCAACCAGAGCAGGCGGAAGAAATGGGTCGGATCTACACCTCGGAAGGAGAGGAAGGCGTCTTCCGCTGGCTGGCTAAGAAGCAGTTGCTGCGGTTGAAGGCCGGCAAAGCCCATCCCTACGGCCTGGCACTACTCTATGCTTGGCTCGACGAGCGGGAGCCAGCCCTTGAATGGCTGGAGGAGGCCTTCGCCCGAAAGGGCAGCCTCACTTTGTGGACGAAGGTCCATCCCTGGCTAGACAACCTGCACGGCGAGCACCGCTTCGAGGCCCTTCTCGACCGCCTGGGGGTCAACCCATCGCAGAATCCCAACCAATGAATGCCGGATTACGCGCGATCAGAGTGCTCGGAATCGTTCTCGCGACGGTCCTGACCGCGCTGCCGGGATCCGTTCTCGCACAAACAGACGCAGGCGAGCGCCCCCACGTCCTGTTTGTTTCGATCGACGACCTGAACGACTGGGTCGGCCCCCTGGGCGGCAATACCCAGGTCAAGACGCCGAACATGGACCGGCTCGCGGAACGGGGGATGACATTCACAAACGCCCGCTCGCCCAGCGTCCTCTGCAACCCATCGCGAACGGCCATGATGACCGGCCTGCTGCCCTCGACCTCGGGCATCTATCAAAACCTGCCCGACTGGCGGATTCAGGAGACGTTTCAGGACATTCGGACCATCCCGGGACACTTTCAGGATGCCGGTTACACGACCGTCGGCGCGGGCAAGCTCTTTCACGGCTCGACCTTTAGCGCCTGGGCCTATTCCGGCTACAACGACACCACGGCGTGGGACGCCTACTACCCTTCACCTGAACGGCAGATTCCCGACGAGATCAGGCCCCACGACCGACCGGCCAACGGTACGCCCCTCAACCGGAACTTCGACTGGTCCACTGTCGTCGCCGATGACCGGGCCATGGGCGACGGCCAGGTAACCGCCTGGTCCGTTGCACAGATCCTCGCTCCGGGCGCGGGCCCGCGCTTTCATGCAGTGGGCATCTACCGTCCCCATCTTCCCTGGTATCTGCCCCAGAAGTACTTCGACATGTACCCGCTGGAGGACATCGAGCTACCAAGCGTCCCGGAGAGCGATCTGGACGACATCCCGGACCACATGAAACAGGATTCAGGTGGGGAGTTGGCGTCCATGCAGCTCCATCGGTGGGTACTCGAGGCCGGTGTCTGGCGGGAAGGCGTGCGCGCGTACCTGGCCAGCGTCAGCTTCGCCGATGCCATGCTGGGACAGGTGCTCGACGCACTCGAGGAAAGTGGTCGCGCGGAAAACACCATCATCGTCTTGTGGTCCGACCATGGATTTCATCTCGGCGAGAAGTCGCGCTGGCGAAAACAGACCCTCTGGAACGAGTCGACCCGTGTGCCGATCATCGTCGTCGCGCCTGGCGTGACCGAGGCGGGGACGCGTTCCGCGGCCACCGTTTCACTGATGGACATCTACCCGACCCTGACCGAGCTGGCCGGGCTCGAGACGCCGGATCACATCGAGGGCGTGAGTCTCGTGCCGTTACTGAAGGACCCGGACGCCGAGTGGAATCGATCCGTCCTGACGACCAACGGCTATCGCAATCACGCGGTGACGTACGATCACTACCGCTACATCCGCTATGCCGATGGCGCCGAAGAGCTCTACGATCTCGAGTCCGATCCCAACGAGTGGATGAATCGGGCTGACGACCCCGAGATGGCGGACATCAAGGCCGAGCTCATCGCCCGGTTGCCGAAGTACGACGCGCCGGATGCGCGCGGCGGCGAGACGCCCGTCCCGTCAGCGTGGCGGGCGATAGGTCTCGACCGGCGGGAGCTGCGCGCCGGACAGGTCGGCCGGAACGCTCTCCTCGGCTATGACGGTGTGGGTCAGCGTGCCGATCCCCTCGATGCTGGCGCTGATCGTCTCGCCCGCCTGCAGGTACCCAGAGCCTGTCGCGCGCTCGACGCGACCGGCGCCGGTTCCGCCGGACGTCCCGCTTTGCAGAACGTCACCAGGGAATACGGTAATGAGCGACGACGCGTACTCGATCAGCTCCGGGATGTTGTGGATCATGTCTCCCGCCCTGGCCTCCTGGACGGTCACGCCGTCGATGACCAGGCTCTGGTGCAAGCGCTCCATCGGGTCGCCGTAGAACTCCTTCGGAACGATCCAGGGCCCATGGGGCGCGAACGTGTCATGGCCCTTACCGACGAACCAGTCCAGGCGGCCGGAGCCGAAGCCACCCGGAGGACGCCCGCCACGATCGGATACATCCATGGCGACCATGTAGCCGAACACGTGGTCGTATGCACGGCTCGCGGAGATGTACTTGCCCGTGCGGCCGAAGACGATGGCCATTTCGACTTCCCATTCGATCCGGTCACGGCCGTAGGGCATCACGATGTCCTCGCCGCTGCCGATGATCGCGCCGCGGGTGGGTTTCAAGAAGAGATAGGGCACGCCCCGGTTCTCTTGCCGCTCCCTGGTCCGCGCCTTCAGCTCCTCCTCGGTGCAGCCCTCGCACGCGTGTGTGTAGAAGTTGACCGCCGCGTTCATGAGCTTGCTCGGATACAGGATCGGCGCAAGGATCCTGACGTCGTCGACGTTGTGGACGTAGGCGGCGCGCGCGCCCCCCGACAGCCGGTTCCCGGCGACGAGGTCGTTGACGATCTCGTAGAGCCGGTACTTGAGGCCGTACTCGTACCGGCCGATCAGCTCGAGCATGTCGGCCGGCATGGCGAGGCGGGGGTAGATTGAATCCAGCTCCAGCTCGGTGTTCGCCGCGCCGATGTCGACGATCAGCGAATCCCGCAGCACGAGCCCCACGACGGCCTCCCCGTCGATCTGGAAGGTGCCGACTTTGAAGGGTTCGGCCGATTCCATGGCCTGGGCCTGGAGCCCGGCCGGAGCCCCGAGCACCACGAGCAGGGCAGCGAGAACGAGAATAGTTGAGCGCATTCAGTCCTCCGTGTGAATCGAGTTCAGCGTTCCAGAATGACCGCTCGGAGGGCTGTCGTCAAGACCAACCGTCCCCGCGTCGCACTCTTCGGTTTCACCCCACAACAACGGCGGGAGTGACCGGCGTACGCCGATCCGCTACATTCCGACCGGCCCCACCATGAACCACAGCCAGATCGTCAGCTTCCTTTGGGGCGTCGCGGACCTGATCCGCGACACCTTCAAGCGCGGCAAGTACCAGGACGTGATCCTGCCGCTCACCGTGCTGCGGCGGCTCGACTGCGTGCTGGCGCCCACGAAGGCGAGGGTGATGGAGGTCCAAGCCCAGTACCGGGGCAAGCTCGACAATCCCGAACGGCTGCTCCGCCGCGCTTCCGGGTTCGCGTTCTACAACACGTCCCGGTACGACTTCGGGAAGCTCCTCGCCGACGCGCCCGATATCGCGAAGAACCTGCGCGCCTACATCGCCGGTTTCAGCCCCAACATGCGCGAGGTGCTGGAGAAGTTCGACTTCGACAACACGATTTCCAAGCTCGACGAGTCGGGCCTGCTGTTCCAGGTCATGCAGCGGTTCGGCGACCCCAGGGTCAATCTCCACCCGGACGAGATCGACAACTTCGCGATGGGCACGATCTTCGAGGAGCTCATCCGCAAGTTCAACGAGGCACTGAACGAGAATCCCGGCGAGCACTTCACGCCCCGCGACGTGGTCCATCTCATGGTGGACCTGATGCTGGCCGGCGACGAAGAAGGGCTGCGGACGAAGGGCGCTGCGCGCAGCATCTACGACCCTTGCTGCGGCTCGGGCGGCATGCTCACCATCGCCAAGGAGCACACGACCCAGGGCGAACTACGAGACGGCAAGCACCTGGGCGACCCCGTGAACCCGGACGCTCACATCCACCTGTTCGGCCAGGAGGTGAACCCCGAGACCTTCGCTCTCTGCAAGTCGGACCTCTTCATGAAGTCGGAGGACGGCGGCGACGCGAACAACATCCTGTTCGGGAGCACGCTCTCGAACGACCGGCACGCCGGAAGCGGCTTCGACTACATGATCGCCAATCCGCCCTACGGCAAGGACTGGAAGCGCGACCAGGACACGGTGCGGACCGAACACGACCGGGGCGCCGCAGGCCGCTTTGCTCCAGGCCTGCCACGGATCAGTGACGGGCAACTCCTGTTCCTGCTCCACATGCTGGCGCACGCCAAGGCGCCGGACCAGGGCGGGTCGCGGATCGCGATCATCATGAATGGCTCGCCCCTCTTCACCGGCGACGCCGGCAGCGGCGAGAGCGAGATCCGTCGCTTCATCCTGGAGAACGACCTGCTCGAGGCGCTCATCGCGCTCCCCGAGCAGCTCTTCTACAACACCGGCATCGCCACCTACGTCTGGGTGCTCACGAACCGGAAGCGCCCCGAACGGCGCGGCAAGGTCCAACTCATCGACGCCACCTCGTTCTGGGTGCTGCTGCGCAAGAGCCTGGGCGCGAAGCGCCGCGAGATCCCGTTCGAGCGGAAAGCAGACATCCTGCGGCTACTCCGGGAGTACGAGGACGGCGCCACCCGCAAGGTCGTCGAGGACGGCGAGGACCGCGAGGTCGTCGTCAGCCGCATCTACCAAACGACACGCTTCGGCTTCCGCAAGATCACCGTCGAGCGGCCGCTCCGGCTCGACTTCCAAGCCAGCCCCGCGCGCATCGAGCGGCTCCACGACCAGCGTGCCTTCGCCAACCTGGCCGTGTCGCGCAAGAGGGACCCCGAAGCCAAGGCGAAGGACGAGCAAGCCGGAAGACAGAAGCAGTCAGCGATTCGCGCTCTGCTGGAGACGCTGCCCGATCGGCTGTTCCTGGATCGGGCGGTCTTCGAGGCCGAACTCGACCGGGCAGTCAAAGAGGCCGATCTGAACCTCACCGCGCCTATCAAGAAGGGGGTGCTCTCCGCCCTGTCCGAGCGCAACGAGAAGGCGGAGATCTGCCGCGACCGCAAGGGCCGCCCCGAGCCCGACCCGGAACTCCGCGACACCGAGAACGTGCCCCTTTCCGAGAGCATCGACTCGTTCTTCGAGCGCGAAGTGACGCCCCACGTTGCCGACGCCTGGATCGACACGAACCGCACGGACCCCCAGGACAGCGAGGTCGGGCTCGTGGGCTACGAGATCAACTTCAACCGGTACTTCTACGAGTACCGTCCGCCGCGGCCGCTGGAGGAGATCGAGGCTGATATTCAGCGGGTGGAGAAGGAGATCGTGGCGATGCTGGGGGAGATGGCGAGTTGACGGTCGGGAGTGTCGGCAGCTGACACGACCTCTGCCCGGTCGCGACCACGCCACCAATCCTAGTGGCAGCGACCCGTCATCTCCGAATGAATTGGGAGAGATCATATGAACCTGAACATGGCGTGGAATGCCATTCGCGTGGTCTTGAGGGAGGAGTTCTCCTTCTATGACATCAAGGAAATCGCCGGACTCGCAGGGATCGAGGTTGCGCGGCTAGCTCACTTGGTTCAGAAGTCCGGAAGCAGCGTCAGCAAAGGTCAGTTGGTCACTGCGTTGGATGGAGAAATCGCCCGACTTGGTCCCGAAGCCAAGCGCGCTGCCATGAGTCGCATCGCCGACGCGATCGTGGCTGATCGACCCAACGCCAAGGGGCGCCTGGAAAGCTATCTGCGGCCTCTCGGATGGAGCTTCGTTGAAGGAAAGCTTCTTCCCGTCGAGGTGTTCGATGCACTCGATTTGGCGATGTTGCCCGAGGACGCTCACGAGGACTTGGTCAAGGCTGCTTCACGCTTTCGGGATGGCGACTTGGGGGGAGCGCTCTCGGCTGCATGCGGTGCGGTCGACTCGGCCGTCCAAGCCGTCTTCGACGAGTTCAAACTCGGCAACTCTGCGACTAAGGGCTTCCAGGCGAGGTGTGGACTGGCGGTTCGCACGAAGGGGACGCTAGGGAAGGTGGCAGCCGAACTGACGTCTCTCGGCTGGGACGAACGCGATGCAAGAAACGTGGCCAAGAACATGGAGGGCTCCCTCAAGCAAGGGGCGTTCGTCATGCAATCGCTGCGTTCACGGATGAGCGATGTCCACGGAACCAAGGGCGTGGTCCCGACGATGGTGTTCGACTCGATGAAGTGGGCAGCACTCATCGTCGCGGCCCTAAAATGAGGCGCTGACGAAGCGCGAAGACGACACTGCAGCCCATCAGAGAGGCTGGCCGGCTGTCCTCCTACGTGTTGCAGGACAGGGTGGGACCTGCCGGCAGACCGGTCCATCGCTAGTACCTTCCGTGCTACGCTGGCAAAGTGGACGACGACAAACGCCGGCAGAAGGGCACGTCTGCCGACATTTCCGTTCATCACGCTGGCCCGAGCCATCCCGGTCTGCAGCTTCTTGCCGGAAGGGGGATCTTCCGCACGCGCGACGCTACCGAACTAGGCGTTAGCCACCGTAGACTACGGCGCCTACTGAACGCTGGCTCGGTCGAACGCTTGGCTCGCGGTCTGTACCGTTTCACCAGTGCCGAACCCACAGAACACCACACCCTCGCCGCAGTATGTTCTCGGGCCCCAGGTGCCATCGTCTGCCTGCTGTCGGCCCTAAACGTCCACGGCATCGGAACCCAGCTTCCGTGGCAGGTTTGGGTCGCCATTCCCCACAAGGCCCGAGCCCCGCGCTTCGGCGACCTGCCGGTGAAGATGGTCAGGTTCTCCGGCGCATCGCTGCAGTACGGAGTCGAGGACGCCACCTTCGAGGGTGTTCCCGCCAGCATCACCAGCCCGGCTCGAACCGTCGTGGACTGTTTCCGGTTTCGCCGGCTGGTCGGGAAGGACGTGGCGATCGAGGCACTTCGCGACGCCCTGCTCGAGCGCAAGGCGACAGCCGACGCGATCTGGCGCGCGGCGGAGGTCTGCCGCGCAAAGTCACTCGTGGGCCCGGTCCTGGAGGCTCTCTCAGCATGACGCCAGCGAAGGAGATCCGGAACGTCCCGGCGTCAGTTCACCAACGACTTCTGAATCTGGCGCGCAACCAGGGAGTCGAATTCAACCTCGTGCTTCAGCGCTACGCGGCCGAGCGCTTCCTGTACCGCCTCGCCACCTCCCGTGAGGTGGATCGATTCACCCTGAAGGGGGCGGCTCTCTTCCGGGTATGGACCGGACAGGAACTGCGACCCACCCGCGACATCGACTTTCTCGCATCCGCACCCGAAGACCATGCGGCCCTACGGACCTCCTTTGAAGCGATCTGCGCAGTGCCGTGCCCCCAGGACGGCGTTGCCTTTGACCCAGCGACGATCCGGATGCACGACATCCGTGGCGAGCAGCCCCACGGGGGTGTGCGGGTGCGAATGGAGGGCAAGCTCGGCCAAGCGCGACTCCACCTCCAAGTGGACATCGGCTTCGGCGACGTCATCACGCCCGAGCGTCAAGAGCGGGACTATCCCACCCTTCTCGACCTGCCCGCCCCACGCCTATGGACCTACCCGCGCGAGACGCTGGTAGCCGAGAAGTTCGACGCGATGGTGCGCCGGGGCATGACGAACACTCGGGTGAAGGACCTATGGGACATCGCCTGCCTCGCAAGGCGTTTCGCGTTCGACGGCGAGACGTTGCGCACCGCGACCGAGGAGACCCTCCGGAGACGGCAAACCCCCCTCGCGGGCGAGAGACCCGTAGCGCTCATGCCCGGCTACTTCCTGGATGGCACGCGCGCGCAACGGTGGCAGGTCCTACAGGGGCAGATCGGCGCGTCGGCCGACGGGCCGGCCCTGCTGGTGGAAGCGGGAGAAGAGCTGCTGCGCTTCTTGGGGCCGGTATGCGACAGCCTCATCGAGGGCGGCCCGTTCACGCAGGCCTGGCCCGCCGGTGGGCCTTGGCGGCCGGGAACTGGGGCGACAGGGGGAGGCAAAGGGTCATGACCGGCGAGACCGGTCGGCTTAGCGAATGGCGGTCGCGTCGCTTTCGGCGGTATCCCGGGTACAAAGACCCCGGGAGCGAATGGCTAGGCGAGATCCCGGCGCATTGGAGTGCCTTGACACTCAAGCGAGTATGTCGCCTCAGCTACGGCGAATCTCTCGCTGCCACAGATCGAGCTGATGGTGATGTGGCCGTGTTTGGCTCGAACGGACCAGTGGGTACGCACGATCGCGCAAACACTGAGGCACCGTGCCTCGTGGTCGGCAGGAAAGGATCCTTCGGCAAGATCAACTACTCGGCCACCCCGGTCTTTGCCATTGACACAACCTTCTTTACTGACGCTCGATTCACCAGCGGAGACCTGCGTTGGCTGTACTACACCCTCCTGTCGGCCCGGCTCGATGCGGCGTCAAGGGACTCCGCTGTTCCTGGCCTCGACCGAGACGATGCGTACGCACGAGAGGTTGCTGTGGCGCCCATCGACGAGCAGCAAGCCATCGCGGACTTCCTCGATCGCGAGACAGCGAAGATCGATGCGCTAGTGGCGAACAAGGAGCGCCTGATCGAGCTACTCCAGGAGAAACGAACCGCCCTCATCACCCGCGCCGTCACCTGGGGCCTCGACCCGAAAGTCCCCATGAAGGCCTCCGGCGTCGAGTGGCTGGGTGAGGTGCCGGCGCACTGGGAAGTCCGGCCGTTGAAGTCGATGAGCGACCTCCAAACGGGTCTGACGCTGGGGAAGAGATACGAAGGAGAGGCAGTGACAACCCGGCCTTATTTGCGAGTGGCGAACGTCCAAGACGGCTATCTTGCACTCGACGACATCTCAGAAGTCGAGGTTTCAGTCCGTGATGCCGCACGATTCGAACTCCGTATGGGGGACGTTCTGGTGACCGAAGGCGGCGACTTCGACAAGCTGGGTCGCGGCCACGTGTGGGAGGAACAGATCGCCCAGTGTCTGCACCAGAACCACATCTTCGCAGTGCGCCCTCGACGAACTGCTCTGACTCCCCACTTCCTGGCCCTGGTGACGAGCAGCGGGTACGGCCGCGCGTACTTCACGGCGACGTCCAAGCAGTCGACAAACTTGGCGTCCACGAATGCCACGAAGCTGCGCAATCTCCCCGTAGCGCTGCCTGGACTCGCCGAGCAAGTCGAGATCGTCCATTGGGCCAGCCATGAGTCTGCCAGGATCGACGGCCTCGTCGCCAAGATCGAGAAAGCCACCGACCACTTCAAGGAACTCCGCACCGCTCTCATCTCCGCCGCGGTCACCGGCAAGATCGACGTGCGTGAGGCAGCACCTCGATGAGCTTCCAGTCGCGCACAGTCAGCCCCCGCGATCACCGCCGACCTCTCGCGGACCAAGCGGGCGCAACAGTGCTGGAGCAGGCAACACTCGCGGAGGGCTGGACCCATCTGATCAGAAGCTGGGCGCGTCGTAGCGGGTTGGCGGGGAGGCTCGCAGGGCCGAAGTCAAAGCTGCGACAAGCTGTGACATTGAGCTGTGACACGACACGACTCTTGGCCCTCGCCTTCCGGTTCCGTTATCCCGCGCAGTCAGTGAAGAGCCTTCTCCTCGACGGCCTGCTTGATCCAACTGTTCAGGCTCACACCGAGAGCGCCGGCGGAAAGGGCGGCTCGTTGATGCAGGTCGGGTCCAAGCCGCAGGTTGAGGACGCCGGAGAACGGCTTTCGCGGCTCGACGCCATCCTCCTCGCACGACGCCAAGTACTCGTCGACGGAGCGCTCGAACTCCCGTCGAAGCCCGTCAACATCGATCGCTTCGAACGTCGCGATGGGATAGGGGCCGCTGTTGACGACCCAGCCGTGCAGACGGCCCACCGAATCGTCGAATTCGACGGCAGCAACGTAGTCCTTGTACTTCATCATGGTTCCACTCCTCCAGCATCGAGAAAGGCGACGATGGCGCGCACCGCCCCGCGGCCCAGTACCCGTGTTGGATGCGGCCGATGCACAATCATCCGCTCCGCGTCCTGCTTCAGGAGCACTCTCGACCCGGAGCGCTCCGAGACCTGGACACCAGCCGCCTGGAGCATGGCTACGAGGTCCGTCCAGCGGATGTCCGCCGGCGTTGGCCGCGTGCGCATTCTCTCCAGGGTTCGCCGATGCTTCCCACGCATAGTACCGCTCGTAGTATCACACAACCCAACTGGCACCCTGTCCCGCTGCACTTGAACGTCCCATGACCCCCGACATCTCCGAACGCGCCTTCGAAGACGCCATCGAGCGGGCGCTCCTCCGGCACGGCCCCGACGCCCACCTGGACGACGTCACCGAACTGCGAGAGCCCGCCGCGTCATACGGCCACGACCCGCTGCCCGGCGGCTTCCACAAGCGCCGGCCCGAGGACTACGACCGCAACCTCTGCCTGATTCCGGCCGATGTCCTCGACTTCCTGCTGGCCACCCAGCCAAAGGAGTGGACGAAGCTCAAGCAGCACTACGGCGCCGACGTGAAGCCGCGCTTTCTCGGGCGGCTGTCACGCGAGATCGCCCGGCGTGGCGCCCTCGACGTACTGCGAAACGGCGTCAAGGACTCCGGCTGCAACTTCCGGCTCGCGTACTTCCAGCCCGCGAGCGGCCTCAACGAGGAACTCCAACGCCTGCACGCTGCCAACCTCTTCGCCGTCGTACGCCAGCTCCACTTCAGCGACAAGACCGAAGAAAGCGTCGACCTCGGGCTCTTCCTGAACGGCATTCCCATCTTCACGGCAGAACTCAAGAACCCGCTCACTGGACAGACCGTCGACGACGCCATCCGGCAGTACAAGAACGACCGCGACCCGCGCGAGCCTCTCTTCGGCTACGGACGCTGTCTCGCCCACTTCGCCGTGGACCCGGAACAGGTGTTCGTGACCACGCAGCTCGCGGGGCCGAAGACCCGGTTCCTGCCCTTCAACCGGGGCCGCTTCGGCGGCGCTGGGAATCCACCGGTGCCGCCCACTCGTGAGGGCTACGCGACCGACTACCTCTGGGAGCGGATCTGGGCTCGCGACAGCGTCCTCGACCTCATTCGGCAGTTCATCCAGGAGGTCACGGAGGAGGACGACCGCGGGCGCAGGACTGGCAAGCGCTTCCTGATCTTCCCCCGCTACCAGCAGCTCGACTGCGTGCGCCGGCTCGTCAGCCACGCGCGCAACCACGGCCCCGGCGAGCGATACCTGATCCAGCATTCGGCCGGCAGCGGCAAGAGCTACACGATCGCCTGGCTCGCCCACCAACTCTCGGTGCTGCACGACCTCGACGACCGGCGCGTCTTCGACTCGGTCGTCGTGGTGACCGACCGTCGACTGCTCGACCGCCAGCTACAGCAGACCGTCCGGCAGTTCGAGCAGACCCTCGGTGTGGTCGAGAACATCGACCACACCTCGCGCCAACTCCGCGAGGCCCTGGAAGCCGGTCGGACGATCATCGTCACCACGTTGCAGAAGTTCCCGGTCATCGCCGACGAGATCGGCCAGCTCCCCGGAAAGCGCTTTGCGGTGATCGCGGACGAAGCGCACTCCTCGCAGTCGGGAGAGAGCACGAAGAGCCTCAAGACCGTCCTCGACGCGCAGAGCCTGGAGGAGGCCGAGCAGGCTGAAGCAAGCGCCAAGACCCCCGAGGAGGAGCTCGAAGAGCGCGTCCTGGAAGAGGTCCGCAGTCGCGGACGGCTGCCGAACCTCTCGACCTTCGCCTTCACGGCGACCCCGAAGCCCAAGACCCTCGAGCTCTTCGGCGAGAAGCAGCCGGACGGCAAGTTCAAGCCCTTCCACCTCTACAGCATGCGCCAGGCGATCGAGGAGGGGTTCATTCTCGACGTGCTCGGGAGCTACACCACCTACAAGGCCTACTGGCGCCTGAAGAAGAAGATCGAGGATGATCCCCGGTACGACAAGAAGAAGGCGGAGCATCTCCTCAAGTCCTTCGTCGAACTCCACACGCACGCCATCCGCGAGAAGATCGCCATCTGTGTGGAGCACTTCGCCGAGTTGATCGCGCATGAGATCGGCGGCCGCGCCAAGGCGATGATCGTCACGCGCTCGCGCCTGCACGCGGTGCGCACCAGGCTCGCCCTGGATCGTTACCTGGAGGAAAAGGGCCACCCTTGGAAGGCGCTCGTCGCCTTCTCCGGAACCGTCAAGGACGGCGGCGAGTCCTACACGGAGTCTGGCATGAACTCGGCCGGGCAGGGACGGGTGATCGGCGAGCGGCAGACGGCCGCCGAGTTCGACAAGCCCGAGTACCGCTTCCTGGTGGTCGCCAACAAGTTCCAGACGGGCTTCGACCAGCCGCTGCTCCACACCATGTACGTGGACAAGAAGCTCGGCGGCGTGAACGCGGTCCAGACACTGTCTCGCCTGAACCGCACCCACCCCGACAAGCGCGGCACGATGGTCCTCGACTTCGCAAACGAGCCCGATGAGATCCAGAAGGCCTTCGAGCCGTACTACGAGACCACCCTCCTCTCCGAAGAGACCGACCCCAACCTGCTGTACGAACTCCAGGGACGGCTGGTCGACTTCGGCGTGTTCGCGACCGCCGACATCGAGACGTTCGCACGGGCGTACTTCGGTCCGAAGCCGACCCAGGACAGGATCTACGCCGCCCTCGAACCCGCACGCCAGCGCTTCGCCGAGCTAGTCGAGGAAGAAGGCCGGGACTTCCTCGGCCAACTCACCGACTACACCCGCCTCTACGCCTTCCTCTCCCAGGTCCTGACCTTTGCCGACACCGACCTCGAGAAGCTCCACCAGTTCGCCAGACACCTCCGCCGCCTGCTATCCGTCGGTCGGGAGGCCCTGCCCCTCGAGGTGCAGCAGAACATCGACATGGAGTCCTTCCGCATCCAGCGCACAAGCCGCGGCCGGTTAGCGCTCGAACGGCAGGTCCGGCCGCTCGAGCCCGCCGGGAGCAAGCCTGCAGGCGGCCCCGGCGGCGAGGAGTTAGAAGCCCTGTCCAGGATCATCGAGGGCCTGAACGAGCGCTTCGGCCTGAACCTCACCGACGAGCACCGCGTCACGCTCGAACAGATCCGATCCGCCCTGGACCAGGACGCCGGCCTCACCGCAAGCGCCCGGGTCAACACCCGCGAGAACGTGCGCCTGACCTTCGACCCCAAGGTCGAGGACAAGATCCAGGAAATCGTCGAGACCAACTTCGACTTCTACAAGCGCATCACCGACGACCCCGACTTCGGCCGGGCTCTCAAGGACCTCCTCTTCGAGGACTACATCAGGCGACACCGGCGAGCCGAAGAACTCCTCAAGCTTCAAGAGTCAAAGACGCTCGAGTTCAAGTCGAGCCTGCGCTGGAGCCTGAAGGAGGACCGCAAGGACGACCGGCACGTCACCCACGCGGCCCTCAAGACGATCGCCGCCTTCCTCAACACCGACGGCGGCGACCTCCTCATCGGCGTCGACGACGACCGCAAGGTGCTCGGCATCGACCACGACCGCCTGGAGACCGAAGACAAGTTCATGCGACACTTGGCCCAGGTCGTACGAAACGGCCTGGGCGACCGCGCGGGGACGTGCATCGATCCCGAGACGCAGATCGTGGAGGGCAAGACCGTCTGCCTGGTGAGCTGCCGGAGGAGCCCGGAGCCGGTGTACTTGCGGTGGAAGGGGTTGGAGAAGTCGACGGGGGGCGATCTCTACGTCCGGAGCGGGCCGGGCACGGTGCGGCTTGGCGAAAGGGACGCCGAGACGTATGTCGCTACTCGCTTCCGCCCGAAGTAGCCGCTTCCGGAAACGCGCCGGGGTGAGCTTGCCCCGGTTTCGTGGACACTTCCCAGAGAAACTCGGTCCTTGCTAAGCCGGAGGGACGATGACCCATTTCGAGTGCTTCGCAAAACACCTCCGGCGGCTCCTCGTCTTCGGGCCGCAGACCAAGGCGTGGGCAGTCTCGTCAGGAAGCGGATCGGCATGAACTGTCTGCGGTCAGTCTGAAGCCCGAGCCAACCACACGCGAAGGGTGGCGTCGTTCGGGGCAAGGACCTCTTCTGCTGTCTCGCCGCTTGCCACATCTTCGGCATACCAAGACGGTGGGTCGTCGGGGTTGAACTCGACTTCGATGTCCACTCCGCCTTGGTGCCATTCGAGCTGAATTCCCCCCGGAGCCGTCGGCACGACGGCGGGTGACGCCAAGTTCGGGATGGTTGTTGCGGCCTCGAGGAGGAACGTGAGTGCCTCTCTAAGGGACTCCTGAGAGACTGGTGCGGCATCGTATGAGTTCCAGCCCCGAGGGAGTTGCAGTAACTCGGCTGCCCGACGGATCGCCTCCAGTACCGACTTCGACGGGAGTCGAGGCGCGTCGATCAAGACGCGATACGGTCCACTAACAACCCGGAACTGCACCCCGGGCGGAGCAGGACCGCTGTTGGTGCCGGTAGTTGCTCTGCCAGAGGAGCCCGACGTGAGCCGTTGTCAGTCCGGGCAGTGGTTTGAACTGTACCGATAGCGCGACCTCCACAAGCGGCGGCTTGCGGAAGTCAGGTAGTCCGGGAGGCCGGCCCTTGGTCACAGTTCAGATGACGAGCGTTGCGGGGGGCACGTGCCGAGGCCGAGTACAGAAGATCTTGGAGCAATACCGTGCGAACCAAGACGGTATCACTTGGCCGAAGAGGCGCGTCGATACCGCTCGGCGTGGCGCGATCCGCGCCAACCGTGAACCAGTCCGTGCGTCCGTCATCGGGCGCGCGGCTGCCAGTCCGGCGCCCCCAGCCGCGTCTGCTCCCCCACAATCTCCCCCAGCACCGGCTCGAGGTAGCCGAAGAACCGCTCCGGGTCCTCCGACATCGGGAAGTGGCCCAGCCCCTTCATCGTCCGGTACGTCGCGCCCTCGATCTGGCCGGCCACCTCCTTGGACATCTCCGGCGTCGTGGCGGCGTCGTACTCGCCGGTCAGCAGGAACACGCGGGCCTTTGAGGTATCGATCTCCGAGGCGCGTTCGCCCAGGTCGTGGTCGGCGCCCCAGTAGTTGAGGTCGCCCCGGAACACGGGCGGCGCGCCCTGGCTGTAACACCAACCGACCTCGCGGCGGAGCGCCTCGGGCGCCAGGGGCGAGGTGAGGCCGACCATCAGGTCGCCCTTGAAGCTGTTGCTGACCTCGGGGTGGTCGAGCATGTCGATGTTGCCGGGATCCGACTTGATCGCCGCCTCGAGCCCGATCACGGCCTGGAACAGGCCCGGACGGTGCAGGGCGAGGTCGAGCGCCAGGTGGCCGCCGATCGAGCTGCCCATGTAGACCGGATCCTTGAGCCCGAGTTCGCGCACGAAGGCGACCACGAAGTCGAGCAGGAAGCTCTTGGTCAGCTTGTACTCCTGCTTCCACCACTCGATGCTCGTGGGCGGCACCGACTTGGCGTGGTAGGGCAGGTCGTAGGCCAGCATGTGGAAGTCCCGGCCGATCCGCTCGTCTTCGAGCTGGTGGCGCCACTGGCGGCCGTCGGAACCGGCGGTGTGCTGGAGGACCAGCGGGATGCCGTCCGGATTGCCCGCCGACTCGAAGTAGACCTCGTAGGAGACGCCCTGGACTTCGAGGTCCAGGTAGCGGCCGACGCGCCGCGCGAAGCTAGGGCTACGCATTTACCCGCTTGTCCCCGAGGAGCATCCTCGCCACGTCGCCGTTCGTCTGCTGGCTCACGATCCAGAGGTAGAGCGCGAGCATTGGCGCGCCGAGGAAGACGCCCGCCACGCCAAGCACGAGGCCGCCCGGCGTGAAGTTGTTGCGCCAGGCCATCCAGAACCCGGAGAGGAGCAGCATCCCTAAGAAGTCCAGGTTGAACTGGCCCGGCCAAGTCCCCTCGGCGATGTCGCCGAAGAAGATCGGGAACAGGCCCATGCCGTGTTCCATGGCGACGTACACGGTGTAGGTGCCGATCGTCCCGAAGATGAGGCCGAGCAGCAGGCGGAAAGCGTTCATGCGGGAGCTCCCTTCGTTGGTGGTGGGGGCATGAGCGGCCGGCTCAGTCGGCGATCTCCCGCAACACCTCGACCAGGCGCCGCAGCGCGGGGTAGTAGGCGGCGTACGCGAGCTGATCGCGGTTGATCTCGATGCCGTGATGCACGCTGGCGAAGAAGGGGTCCTGGTAGAACGGCCGCGGCTCGTTGCGCAGGAGTTCGCGCCATTCTTCCTCCGGGCCGGCGAGGAAGACGTCGGACGGGCTGTCGGCCTCGCACGGCTCGAGCGCGGCCACGGCGCCGTCCTCAAAGCGGATCGCATGGTGCCGGTCTCCCACACTCAGCCGCACATTGGCGGTCCAATGGCGGATCGTGTGCCGGAACTCGGGATCCTGTTCGAGGGTCGACTTCAGGTCGTGCCAGGGGATCATCCAGGAATCGTAGCGTGGTAGCGCCCCGAAACCCCCCGTAGACTCGGTGTTTCGGCCCAGCCCGTCCTCATCCAGGAACTTGCGCCCCGGAACTCGCTTTCGCTACGTTTGGCGGCACAAGCTCCTGGAACACCCAACCGCCTTCAGCATCAAGCCAAGAGGTTTTGCCGCATGGCCGATCCAGACTTCTCCGCCTTTCCGCTCCAGAAGAAGGGCAACCGCTACCAGGACTTCGAGGAGGGCCGGGTCTTCGAGCATCACTGGGGCCGCACCCTGAGCGAGGCGGACAACGCGCTCTTCGCCACCGCCACGATGCGGTTCACGCCGCTCTACTTCAACGCCGAGTACGCGCGCGCTCACGGCCACGACTCGGTCGTCATCGATCCGCTGCTCGTGCTGTGCACCGTGGTCGGCCTGTCCGTCGAGGATCTCTCCGAGGGCGGCGGGCCCTTTCTCGGCGTGAACGACGTGAAGTTCCACCGGCCGGTCTACCCGGGCGACACGATCACGGGGAAGAGCCGGGTGGTCAACCGCCGCGAGTCGGGCTCCAGGCCCCACTTCGGCATCGTCACCTGGGAGACCGAGGCCCGCAACCAGAACGGCGAGATGGTCGTGAGCTACCAGCGCACCAACCTGGTCGCGAAGCGACGGGAGGCCGCGTCATGAGCGTGGCCGGAAGAGCCGCGTCGGCCAGCGCCCTCACCTCGTCCTCCACCTACTTCGAGGACTTCGCCCCCGGCCAGAAGATGCGCCACGCCCGCGGCACGACGATCGAAGAGGTCGAGAGCCAGCTCCTCACCAAGCTGGTGATGAACACCGCCGACGGTCACTTCGACGAGCACAAGATGAAGGACTCGCCCTTCGGCCGGCGGCTCGTGTTCGGCCTGGTCACCGGCTCGACCGTGATCGGCCTGGCGACGCAGGACACGGCCGAGAACGCCCTCGCCGAGCTCGGCCTCGACAAGATGCGCTTCCGCGCGCCCGTCTTCCTCGGCGACTCCCTGACCGCCTACACCGAGGTGCTCGAGACCCGGGACGCCGACCGCGACGACGCCGGCATCGTCCGCTTCAAGCACTGGGGCGTGAAGCAGGACGGCACGATCGTCTTCGAGGGCGAGCGCGAGGTGCTGATCAAGCGCCGCTCGCACTGGGGGTCGTAGTGGGCGGAGGGTCAGGCCCCCTCTCCGACCTCGTCATCGTCGACTGCACGATGGCGCTCGCCGGGCCGTTCGGCTCAGCGATCCTCGCCGACCTCGGCGCCGACGTGATCAAGGTGGAGCCGCCGACCGGCGACATGTCGCGCCCATCGCCTCCGATCCCCGAAGACTTCGTCCACCCCGCCAAAGGCAAGGCGGGCGTCGACGGAGGCTGCGACTTCGGCGGCTACTTCGGAAGCATCAACCGCAACAAGCGCAGCATCGCGCTCGACCTCAAGGACGAGGGCGACCGCGAAACCTTCCTCAGCCTGTGCGAGCAGGCCGACGCCGTGCTCGAGAACATGCGCGCCGGCGTGATGGACCGGCTCGGGCTGAGCTACGAGACGATCCGCGAGCGCAACCCGCGGATCGTCTACGCGGCGCTGCGCGGCTTCGGCGACCCGCGGACCGGCGAGAGCCCTTACGCCGACTGGCCCGCCTTCGACATCGTGGCCCAGGCGATGGGCGGCTTCGCCCACATCAACGGCCCCGCGGGCGACGGCGGGTCCGGAGGCGGCTACCCCGGGGGCGCCTCCGTCGGCGACCTGTTTCCCGGCACGCTGATGGCGCTCGGCGTCGTCGCCGGGGTCCACCACGCGCGGCGCACCGGCAAGGGCCAGTTCATGGACGTCGCGATGGTCGACGGCGTCAACCTGCTGTGCGAGTCCGTGTTCGCGAACTACGGCGCCGCGAAGAGCAACCAGCTCGGGCCGCGCGGCAAGCACCACCACCGCCTGTGCCCGTTCGGTATCTTCGACGCGAAGGACGGCGGCGTGGCCATCGCCGCGCCGATGCCGGCCCAGTGGGAGATCCTCTGCCACGAGATGGGGCGGCCGGAACTCGTCGACGACGAACGCACGAAGGACCTCGCGGCCCGCCGCAAGAACCGGGAGTTCGTGGAAGGCGTCGTCTCCGAGTGGACCGGCTCGCAGACCCGCAACCAAGTCGTCGAAACGCTCGGCGGCCGGGTCCCCTGCGGCCCGGTGCAGACCGCGGCCGACATCTTCGAGAGCCCCCACACCGCGGTCCGCGAGATGGTCGCCGAAGTCGAGCTGCCAGGCGACAACGAGCCGGTCAAGATCGTCGGCAGCCCGATCAAGTACACCGAAACGAAGACCGGGGTGCGGAGCAGAGCACCCCTGCTCGACGAGCACCGCGAAGAGATCCTCGCCCAGTTCGGGATCTCCCCTGGGAACGCGGGCATCCTGCCCGCATCCGGCGCATCCGATCCTGGGAGCGCGGGCGTCTCGCCCGCATCCGACCCTGGGAACGCGGGCGTCTCGCCCGCATCCGGCCAGGAAGACCCACCCAAGGAGTAGCCCCCATGCGACTGAGACGTTCCGAGCTGGCGGTGCCGGCCAGCAACCCCAGGATGGTCGAGAAGTCGGCCGGAAGCGACGCCGACCTCGTCTTCCTCGACCTGGAGGACGCCGTCTCCCCCGACAAGAAGGAGGGCGCGCGCCAGATCGCCATCGACGGCCTGAACGATCTCGACTGGGGCAGCAAGGTGCGCTCCGTGCGCGTCAACGACCACACCACCCGCTGGGCCGTCGACGACATGATCAGCGTCGTCGAGGGCGCCGGCGAGAACCTCGACATCATCATCCTCCCTAAGGTCAAGCAGCCGCGCGACATCTGGTTCTTCGAGACCATGCTCGACGGCCTCGAACTCAAGCTCGGGCTCACCCGCAAGATCGGCCTGGAGGCCCTGATCGAAGAGGCCGAAGGGCTCGCCAACGTCGAGGCGATCGCCACCTCCTCCCCGCGGCTCGAGGCGCTCATCCTCGGCTTCGGCGACCTCTCCGGCAGCATGGGCATGCGCTTCGGCCACGAACTCGACAAGGACTTCCGCTACCCCGGCGACATGTGGTCCGCCCACCGCGTCCGCATGATCGCCGCCTGCCGCGCCGCCGGCATCGACGCCATCGACGGCCCCTTCGGCGACTTCAAGAACGACAGGGCCTACATGAAGCAGGCCACCTACGCCGCCACCCTCGGCGCCGTCGGCAAGTGGTGCATCCACCCCAACCAGATCCCGCTCGCCAACGACGTCTTCGCGCCGTCGCCCAGGGAGATCAAGCAGGCCCAGAAGATGGTCGACCTCTACAACGAGTCGGTGGCGAAGGGGGCCGGGGCCGGAGGCAAGGGGGGCCAGTTGGTGGATGCGGCGACGTTGCGGATCTATGAGCCGGTGCTGGAGCGGGCGAGGGCTACGGGGAGGTTGTAGAGCGGCGTGAGCGGGTTCCGCCATCGTCTCCAACAAGCGGGTCACCGCACGCACGCTCTCACACTTCTACAACGGCCGCGGCTGCCACGCGAAGGCCTACGCCGAACTGGCGGGAGGCTTCGCCCTCGACTGCGTCCACAACGTCAAGCAGCACGCCCAAGCCGCCTGGCAGGTACTCAGCGTCCTCGCCTTCAATCTGACGCTCCTCGTCGAAGCTAACGTCATATGCCGACGTGACAGTACCGGACGCTCCTGACCGCGGATACACTTCGGGTGCGTTGCGGGGACCACCGCGTGCGGACGGAACCGCGTGCCGTCGGCGGATTCTGGTTCCTGGCTCACGACGTACTTCCATCTCGGTGGACTCCGCCTCTACGCCAATTCACTCACATTCGGCACGCAACCTTGAAGAAGGCACTCCGATTCACGTTACTTTCACCAGGCTGGACGTTCAGATCAGTCAAAGGAGCATCGGTGACCAACACGCAACTAGCACACCTACGCAGCGCAAATAATTACCTAATAGACCTTGGATCAACGCTGGACCTGTTCGGTCCTGATACCGAGAGCTTCCTGGAGGGGCGGGGACGCTGGGAAGAGGTCACGCAAGCTTGGCACCGCAGCGAACCACGCACCGCCGTGTGGGACACTATCGCGGAGCTGGCCGGCCCCGACGTTCAACAGGCCCTGGAGACAATGGTAACAGCGGACAAGATAGGCTTCGACGAGGCGCTTGCGTCCGGGGCCAACGATCGCCTCGGGTTTGACTTGACAGCTTCTTGGCCCGTCCGGAAGGGAATCCTGTCTTCAGTGAGCGTGCCCCAAGAAGTACGCGAGCAGGCATGGACCGAGATCGTGGAACACCGGAACCTCTTGAGAACGTCATTCGGCGAAATACCGGGACTGTTCCACGCCGGTGACAAGAAATGTCACGACCACGGTCTACAGCAAGCGCCCCCTGGTAGATGGTTTGCCGAATCGCAAGACCATCCATTGCGGGCCTTGTACTACCTCCGTCTCTCTGAAGTGGCTGGTGTGCCTTGTTACCTGAGTAGAAAGAAGCGCCTCTATATCGAGGACCTCGTTCAACGTGGCAGGGTAGGTCGCGAGCTTCCCGATCCCCACGCGGATGTAAAGAGCGCGGCCCTCGCGTGTCTGAAGAATCAAGAAGGCGTGTTGCCTCCAGTCGCCGAGACCGTCATCGTAGAAGCTTTGGATAGAGGATGCTCTCCCGGTGAGGCGTTACTTAAAGTGCGGGCTAGCGCGGAGGCCGTGGCCTACAGGCGAAAGCTCAGGGAACTTCGGCGGGGTGGCAGAATCTGCACGGTCGCCCATCAGGCCGAAGTCGAGAAGTACCTGAATGAACTACGCGAGCTGAGCAAGACTTGGAAGACGGATCCCTATGAGGGAATCGAATACGACAGGACGCGCGCACGCGAGATGGTGTCAGCGATACCCAAGGTCGGCGCTATGTTGTCTTCGATCTTGATTCTAAACGGCGTGACCGACGTAGAGGTGACGGTGGCAGTTATGGCCGGAGCCGCTTCTTTGCTGTCTCAAATTCTACCTCTGAAGGCAGGGCGGCTGCTAGGTGCGAGGCTTACTGAGCCGGATCCCGTTCACCTATTTGTCTCCAGATGGTTCCGCCGCGACACCGCTGTATCCTAGAAGCGGATCTGAGGCGTCGTGTCAAAGGCAGCCTACGCTACAGAACTGGGGTGCAGGACGCGATGTCTTACGCCCGACTCGATGCGCTCACCCTCGCCTTCGGCGACCTCTCCGGCAGCTGGGCATGCGCTTCGGCCACGAACTCGACAAGGACTACCGCTACCCCGGCGACATGGGGTCCGCCCACCCCGTCCGCATGAACGCCGCTTGTCGCGCCGCCGGCATCGATGCCATCGACGGCCCCTTCGGCGACCTCAAGAACGGCAAGGCCTACATGAAGCAGGCCACCTACGCCGCCACCCTCGGCGCCGTCGGCAAGTGGTGCATTCCCCCCAACCAGATCCCGCTTGCCAACGACATCTTCGCGCAGTCGTCCAGGGAGATGAAGCAGGCGCAGAAGATGGTCGAGCTCTACAACGAGTCGGTGGCGAAGGGGGCCGGGGCTGGTGGCAAGGGCGGGCAGTTGGGCCGAGGCATGTCCGCCCTCGCTGCACCATTCAGCCGCTAGCCGTGACGGTCCGATCGTCGAGGTCCAGCAGGGGTAGGGGGGCGATGACGGTCGGTGTGTCGGATCAGATGAGCCGCAAGGGGCGGGGGAAACGCTCGGGCGGCAGCTCGGAGTAGTACGCCCCGTCCGCGGCGTCGCGCTCGGCGGTGAGCGACGGCGGACACGCAATCGCGGCGCGCATTCTGGTAACGCATCTGTTACCATGCGTCGGTGTTCGATGTTGGGGAGTTCGTCGATGCCCGAGGCAACAGCCCATTCGGTCGCTGGTTCAGTCGCCTTGATCGTCACGCCGCCGCGCGTGTGGCGACGGCGCTGTACCGGATGGAGATGGGCAACCTGTCCAATGCGAAGAGTGTCGGCGGCGGGGTGGTGGAGTACCGAATCGACTTCGGCCCGGGCTATCGAATCTACTTCGGACGGGAGGGTGATGCGTTGATCATCCTCCTTGGTGGTGGAACGAAGGTGCGCCAGCAGCGCGACATCAAGGCTGCGGTGGCGTTATGGCGCGAGTACAGGCGAAACAAGCGGCAGGAGGATTGAGACCATGCCACTCACGCGCGATTTCAGAGTGACGATCCGGGAGCGGCTCGAGCGCGACCCCGGCTTCCGGGAGGCTCTGCTCGAAGAAGGTGTGCAGTGCCTTCTCGCCGGCGAGGTCGACCTCGGAAAATCGGTTCTGCGCGACTATGTCAACGCGACCATCGGTTTTCGGGAACTCGGTGGGCTGACCGCGAAGTCGCCCAAGAGCCTGATGCGCATGCTCGGTCCGAACGGCAATCCGCAGGCGCGCAATCTCTTCGAGATCATCAGATGCCTCCAGGAACGCGAGGGTCTGCACCTCAAGGTACAGGCGGTCAGGTGACTGCCCGTTCACCGCGGCGCTAGCGGCCTGCCGCCGCCTGATCCGAGTCGCATGGTGGCGTTCTCCAGGAGCGATCTTTCCGCGACCGCGGGGACGGACTCCTTGGCCAAGCGGCGCGCCGCTTCCACGGCGCGGCCAACTGTTGTATCGTGTCAACGGCGATGAGGGCACGGCATCCAAAGAAGGATGTCGAGGTGGCTCTCAGGGAAGCTGAGGCGGCCGGCTGGACCGTGACACCCACGTCATCCGGTCACCGCTGGGGCGTCATGAAGTGTGGTGAAGCCAGCCGTTCCGGGTGTCAGGTCTCGATCTGGTCGACGCCGCGAAGCGCGGGCCGTCACGCCGATCAACTTCGGCGCTTCGTGAAGCGCTGTCCCCACGAGTGGGGCCCAGAGGCCAAGGAGGACTCGTAGATGCCCATCCAGCACTTCACTCTGATCATCGACGGAACAGATCTGCAAAGCGAACCGTCCATCGACGCCCTCTTCGAAGCAGGTTGCGACGACGCAACGGTCGGGCGAGTGGATGGCGTTCAGTACGTCGACTTCGACCGAGAAGCCGAAAGCCTCGGCGAAGCGGTCATCTCCGCCGTACGGGACGTCGAGAAGGTCGACGGCGTTCAGGTAACTCGGGTAGCCGATGCAGGGCTCGTATCGATGACCGACATCGCTACCCGCCTGGGGCGTTCTCGCGAAAGCGTCAGGCTGCTCGTCACCGGAGCGCGGGGACCGGGTGGCTTCCCGGCTCCCGTCACCGACCCGCGCGGCCGCTACAGGCTCTGGCGCTGGTCCGACGTCACGCGCTGGCTCACGACGAGGCTCGGGGACAACACGTTGCCGGACGACCATCTCGTCACCGCGATCAATGCAAGCCTGGAACTTCGCCGTTGTCAGCACGAGTTCTCAAGCGCTCGTCGGAGCAGTCTAAGGGCGCTCGCGGGCCTTTCCTGACCGCGCGCGCAACTTCCGCGTTCCGAACCAGACGCCCACGGCCCCGATCAGCGGGTTGAGCCAGTTGAACCATGCCGGCTGGCGGGCGCCCGCGGTCGCCTCCATCATCGACACGTCGTCGGGGCGCGGTCCTGCCGCCATCTCCGGCGGGATGAGGGCATTCACCACTCCCAGCACGATCACCAGGCCGATCAGAATCGTGGCGCCTCCGACATCGTGCGCCACCTTGGCACAGACTTGCCCGCCGATGTACGCGCCCACGAGCCCAAGTACGAGCTGGACGAGGACCCAGCCGCCGGGTACCTCCCAAGAACCTGGCTCGAAGGCGCGCGAGGGCCCTACCGTCAGCCATAGAAGCGAGAAGAGTGCGAAGAGCACGGCGGCCATGGCAATGTAGCCGACGATGGCGGCGAAGATGTTCCTGAGCATCATGTTCCTCCCTGAGGCTGCGGGGATACTACGTTCGTCCCCCAGACCTAAGCTGTCATTCAACCCAGAGGTTGAATGACAGCGCAGATTCCCGTACGCTCAACCACATGGTTGAACAAAGTCTGAACCGCGTCTTCCACGCACTCTCCAATCCCACTCGCCGCGCCATCCTCGGTCGTCTCGCCTCGAGGGAAACGACCGTCGGCGATCTCTCCCGGCCTCTTCCCCTGTCGTTCGCCGGAGTGTCGAAACATCTCGGCGTGCTCGAACGCGCCGGCCTCGTGACACGCGAAGCGCGGGGCCGAGAACGGGTGTGCCGGCTCAACCCGGCCGCGCTCCGGGACGCGCAGGACTGGCTCAAGTACCACACGCGCTTCTGGACGGAGCGCCTCGATGCGCTTGGCGCACTGGTCGAGACCGGCACCGACGAGGAGGGCGAACGGCGATGACGGAGCTGACTCTGCGACGCGTGATCGACGCACCGGTCCAACGGGTCTACGCGGCATGGACCGACCCGGAGTTGCTGAGGCAGTGGCTGGCGCCGGGCAATGCCGTCGCCTCGCGCGCGGTCGCCGACATCGCGGTTGGCGGGACGTTCCTCATCGAGATGCGCGGGAGCAACGGGCAGCGCTGGCTCGCCCGCGGTGTGTACCGGGAAGTCGCGCCGCTACGTCGTCTGGTGCACACCTGGCGCTGGGAAGGCAGCGACACCGAGACGCTGGTCACCATCGAGTTCGAACCTGAATCGGCCGACAGGACGCGCCTCACGCTCACTCATGCCCGGTTCACCCAGGACCAGGCCCGCGACGAGCACGAGCGGAGCTGGGCGGACTGTCTCGAGAAGCTCCGGGAGCTGTGCGCCGCGTGAACGGGGTCGCATCGACCGCGCGCCCCGACTGGGTCTCGGACCACCTGTTTCCCTTCGAGAGCCGCTTTCTCGCCCTCCCGCCCGATCACCGGATGCACTACAGCGACGAAGGCAAGGGCGAGCCGCTCGTGTTCGTCCACGGCATCCCCGCATGGTCGTTCGAGTTCCGGCATCCGGTCCGGGAACTGCGGTCGGAGTTCCGCTGTGTCGCACTCGACCACATCGGCTTCCGTCTACCGCACGCCGGGCGGGCAGGTGAGCCAGGCCAAGTTCTTCGACGCAAAGGACGGCGGCGTAGCGACCGCCGCGCCGCTGCCGGCGCAGTAGGAGATCCTCTGCCACGAGATGGGGTGGCCGGACCTCGTGGACGACGAACGCACGAAGGACTTGCGGCGCGCCCCAAGAACCGGAAGTTCGTGGAGTCCGCCGTCTCGGAGTGGACCGGCGGACTCACCCGCGGCGAAGTCGTCGAGGCGCTGCGAGGAGGTGGCGATCGCGTGGCCCGACTCCAGTCAGAAGCGGGGCTGTATCACCGCTCCTTCGACCACGACTGCGGCATTCGCGCCCACGTAAGTGCCGTCGCCGAAAAACTCGACGTGCTTGAAACTGTTACCGACGCGAACCACCACTCCCCAGGCGAAGCGGAGCAGCGCCTCGACGTTGTCGAACTCGGCACTCCTGAGGGCAGCGTAGTGCCCTGTTCCGTCGTTCAACCAGGCGAGCACGTTCGGTTCAGCGGCGTCCTGTGGCACGATGTCCACCGTCCCGTCGCCGTTGAAATCGAAGAAGAGGTGCCCCGGCTGCCAGCCTTCCTCCGTCGACCAAGCGCTTGGCCCGAGACGACGTGGCGTTTCATCGGCGAACCTCCGGTTACCTGAGTTCACCAGCAGTTGAACCCCCCGGCCGGAGGCATTCGAGTCGTAGCCGCCGACGAGGACGTCCGGCAGGCCGTCTCCGTTGAAATCATGTACGGCCGCAGAGATCACTGCGGCTCCCCCCAAAGCCGTGAAGAAGTCCGATGTCGGCAACACCGTCACATCTTCGTTTCGGTACTCCCCTTCGCTAGAACCCCAGTAGACAAAGGACTTGCCGTCAAAGAACTCCTTTGCGCCTGCTAGCAGGTCCAGGTGACCGTCGCCGTCGAGGTCCGCTAGCTCGACAGCCCAGGGCCAACGTCGATAATCGGCTTCCACCGCGTCGGGCAGCCTGCCTGGGTCGGCCACGAAGTTGGCCGCACCATCGTTCATCAGAAAGTACGGCCCGGGAATCCAATCGCCCCCGTTGTTGCCCACCAAGATGTCCACATCGCCGTCTCCGTCGATGTCCCCGGCCGCGGCGGCGTGTGTGAACCCCGTCGGGTCCGCCGGCATCCGGTCGGTCGCGTCCACGTATCCGTCGGCACTCCACAGCAGCAACTGGTTGTGCCAGCCGGGGAACGGCGGAAAGTCGTAGCCGTGGTCCGCTATGAAGAAGTCGTTCCGCCCGTCGCCGTCGAAGTCCGCCATCAGAACCTGGCGCGGATGGACGCCGCGCGGCCGGGCTCCGGCAGCCACCTCAAAGGTGAAGTCCCCTCTGTTGAGGAGGATGACCCCGACCTGGAGTGCGATAGGTCGGAGCCGGCAGGTGCAGCCCCGGGTGCAAGCAGTACATCGTCGTCGCCGTCGCCATCAAAGTCGGCCGCAAAGGGACCGTGGATGCTGTCGTACGCTACGTCCACTTCCCAGATACCCCACTCGACGCCGATGGACCCGGGAGACACCAGTACAGGCGGCAGGGCTCCGCAGCTGTCGGGGAACGCCTCGCTCTCGGTGACTGCGGGAGCAGGTGGACCGGGCTTCTTCTCATACGTCCAGACCGCCCCGGTCGCCGTGTCCGTTACCGTGACGTCGAGTCCAAGGTCCGTTGCTGCCGCCGAGTACACCCAGTAGTGGCCGTTGATCGCGCAGCCGTCCAGCACCTTGATCAGCATCTCCCAGTTGTCTGGCTCGAAGAAGTAGAAGAGGCCGGAGTTGTTGGTTCCTCCCGCTACTGTGCTCCCAGGACCTTCGCCACCGCCCGCCGTAGACCAGTCGACGGAGACCACGAAGCGGTTGTTCGCGAGGCAGAGCGAGGTGCTGGTCCCGGCACACCCCGACACGGACTCGCCGGCCAGTGAAACAGGGGCCAGTTCCTCGCCCAGTGAGCCCTGAAGCCTCCAATCGGGGAAAGCGACCGGGGAAGACACGCCTGCCTCGCAGGCACCTGGAAACGCCTTGCCGTCCGTGATTGCCGGGGCTGGCCGACCGGCCTCGTTGCGATACACCTTGACGTCGTCCGTTGTCGTGTCCCTGACGCGGATCTCGTAGCCCAGGTCCGTCGTCGAAGCGCCGTAGACCCAGTGATTGCCGTTGACCGCGCAGCCATCCAGTACCTTGATCAGGATCTCCCAGTTGTCGGCGTCGAAGAACCGGAACAGGCCGGAGTCCCTGGTGGCCTTCGGAACCACTTTGGCCGCGCCGCTATCGCCGCTGGCGGTCCAGTCCGCCACCAGCTCGTATCGGCCGTTGTGAAGGCAGAGAGTCTCGGCGTCCCGCTCGCAGGCGCCTTCCGCCGTAAGAACGCCGCTCGCGGATCTCGCCGGCAGTTCGCTCTCTGACAGCCGAGGTTGCTGGGCGGCACTGAGGCCGGCGACGGCAGGCTGCTCTGAATGCGCCAAGCATGGCCGGGAGTGTCACGGCTGCGCCGTCAGGCCGTACGCCGAGACTTAGAGTCCGCCGGGTGAGCCTGTTGCAGCGGTGGTGACAGCCGCGAACGCTCCCGCTAAGCTCAGGGTGCCGGTCTAGGGTAACAGTGGAGCACTGGGGTGCGGCACGTCACCTGCAGATTGATGCGGTTCCGTGTTCTTCGAATCGGCCACCGTTCAGAAGCCGGCGAGGCCGATGCTCCCCGGCAAATCTACCGACGACATTTTGGCCGGAGGAGGCTACTTCGCGGAGTGAGTTCCTGGAAGCCAGCACCACGGAGAAGAACCATGAAGAACCTACTGGTTGGTTTTGCCTTGGCGTTCGTGTTGCCGGTCCTCGCCGGTGCCGAAACCCTCTACAACCAGGACGGCGTGCGGCTGTCCGCGACGGTGCAGGAGATTGAACCCGGCGCCGCAGTCTGCCGGGTTCGGGAGGCGCGCCATTCGGCGGAGGAGTACGCCAGGCTCAAGCCGAACGACGGCCAGGCCCTGGACGTCTGGCGGGCGGAGCTCGTGGTCGCCAACTACTCCGGCAAGGTGCTGGACTACCTGAATGCCCATCTCAACGTGGCCTCGGACTGGCCGCCCTGTGATCACTGGGACGGGCCGGAACGCGGCTACGGCAAGCCGGTGGTCTGGACCGGTCCCCTGATGTCGATTCAGGAGGTCGGGAGCGTGCAGCCGGGCGAGGAGGTGCGCGCGATCGAGTTTGTGCTGGCGTGGCACGAGGACGATCCGGGGCTGGGGCGCTGGGACATCGACTACAACTTTGCGGCCGCGGGCGGAGCGGCGCCGGACGCGCCAGCAGCCGATCGGTCGGCACCCGCCGCCAGTAGTTCCCCGGGCGAGCGCACTGCCGGCGGCCAAGGGGTGCCGGAGCCAACCTGTGTCGGCAAGGAGGTCGGCTCCTCGTGCTGGATGGAGACAGAGAACAACCCGGGCTGCTACTTGTGGAACGGCGGTCTGGCCGCGAACGCGACTGTGACGTGGAGCGGCGAGTGTGCCGGCGGTCTGGCCCAGGGCACCGGATCACGCATATGGAGCTACACCGACAGCGACGGCAACCCGACATCCTCTTCAGGCACAGGCGAACTACGAAACGGCAAGGAGAACGGCCACTGGACCTTCCGAACCGCCGGCGGGGGCGGGTCGGAAGGCCCCTACGTGGACGGCAAGATGAACGGACACTGGACTTGGCGCTACGCGACGACGAACCCGGAAGGCAGCACCTTGGGCGAGATTGGCGGCGTCCTGAAGGGCCCCTACGTGGACGGCATGAGGAACGGACACTGGACCTGGCGATGGGCCGACGGGGACGTGTGGGAAGGCCCCTACGTGGACAACAAGAAGAACGGACACTGGGTGCACCGACAGGCCAACGGGGACGTGGACGAAGGCCCCTACGTGGACGGCGAGAAGCACGGCCATTGGACCGGTCGGGACGCCGATGGGATTTGGCGACAAGGCTCCTATGTGAACGGCAAACGGCACGGCCGCTGGAGCTTCCCCCAGTGGGACGGGGAGGATTGTTATGCCAACGGCAATAGTGTGCCGTGTCCCTGACGCGGCACCCGTTGGCGACCTACTCGTACCGGAACCTCAGCCGTCCAGGCCGGTGAGTAGCCCCGACCGCACTTGGGAGGGGATGACATGCCTGAGCAGGGCGTCAGCCGCCGGCGCTCTTCCTGCCGCCCGCGCGAGCGGGTAGAGTTCGCCTCGCCCCGGCTCGAAGCGCTCATCCTCGGCTTCGGCGACCTCTCCGGCAGCATGGGCATGCGCTTCGGCCACGAACTCGACAAGGACTACCGCTACCCCGGCGACATGTGGTCCGCCCACCGCGTCCGCATGATCGCCGCCGGCATCGACGCCATCGACGGCCCCTTCGGCGACTTCAAGAACGACAGGGCCTACATGAAGCAGGCCACCTACGCCGCCACCCTCGGCGCCGTCGGCAAGTGGTGCATCCACCCCAACCAGATCCCGCTCGCCAACGACGTCTTCGCACAGTCGCCCAGGGAGATCAAGCAGGCACAGAACCGTGGACGAGTCGGCAACCTGTCTCGTGAGAACGAACGCTTGCGCTATTGAAAGGCGACGATCGGAGATGAACCCAGAGAGAGAACGCAGCCTTGAGCGGATGTGGGCAGGGTTGAAGGTCTTGGATCAGCTCTCGCGCCGCAAATCCGGGCTCGCGAGCGCCGAGGTAGCAGAGATTGTGGGTGCCCGGAATGCCAAAGGTATCGGAGGGGCGCTCTCAGGAACACGATTGTCGTTGAATCTGGCGGGAATCCGACTCGACGAAGCGGTTCGGAAACGTGTAGTCGGCGGACGTACCTTCTGGCTGCAAGGGCCTCGCATCCGTCAGGCCCGGCATGTTCTTGAGCAAACGCGCAGAACTTGGAACAGCAGGGAGTGCGGTGACCCCATCCCGACCGAAGAAGTCGGTGATGGATACAGAGGACCTGTCCTTGTGCTCCGCGCGCTCAGGTCCAGAGGGGGCGTTTATCGGGTCGACGGCGGTCTGGTGGGACTTGATGCCATCTTGGACGACGAGCACCTTGAGGTGGAGCGCGACCAGTTGGAGACGATTGGCGACGTGTTCATTCACTGCATCGAGCCCCGCAACGGGGGTCTGGACTCATATGTGCCGGAAGGATATGAAGAAAACGGCATTTGGGTGCGTGGCGCACACGACTACGCACACCCCCGAGTCGCTGGCGGGATCGGCACAGGGCGGGACCCCTCGCTGGTCGCGTGGATTGGAGAGGCAACGATCGTGGAACAGCGCATCGCACTTGTGGATCCTGTACGCCAAGTTCTGAAGGTACATGCCAGCTCAGGGCCGTTGGCCGTCCGCCGTGACCATCGGTGGCAAGCGTTGAGTAAGAGCAGGCCTCTCCGGTACGTAAGTTGGATCGGTGCACACGGCTACGGGGCATCGCGGAGTGCCCCGCCGCTGCGCATGCGACTGAGGTGCTGGTACGAGATCGTGATCGAGAACGCAAATGGCCGACGCTTCGTCCTCCGTGAAGAGGGACTGCGAGGAGACGATGCGCGTACATCAACCCGGGCCATCAGGCGCTGGCGAGAGAGTCAGACTGGCGCCCCGAACCAGTTGGTTGGCGTGCGCGAGATTCGGATCGCAAAGCGCCAGCCCCGGCCGATGCCGCCCAACTGAAGAGCAGGCCAGCGGCCCGAATCCGCGTTCTCCGTCGCCCGCCGACGTCCAGTCAACGAGGTCGTCTGGGACGGCAACCACCGTGGGCCGAGGCCCGACGGCGAAGATCGAGGGTCTCGTCAAGGACGACGGCTCGCTCCTGCTGAACCTGGGCGCAATGGGCGGCGGCGCCGAGGTCAGGGGCACGCCGACGGAGAACGAGGTGTTCGTGACGCTGCCGAACGGCTGAGCGGGCCACTGGACGCCGAACTTTCCGAACCCTGATACCGTGGCTCCCGGCACTCCGATGGCGGAGCAACCGGGAAGCGATCCATAGACGTGGCAGCGCTCGGAGGATCAGATGGGCAAGAAGCGTAGCGTGAGAGTGTCCATGTCGCCCGAGGTAGACAGTGAGTTGGAGGCGTTCGCAGAAGCCCACGGCGTCACAAAGGCCGAGGCAATGCGGAGGGCAATCGGCCTACTGGTCGTCGCCAGGAAGCAGCATCAGCGAGACGGCTGACGGTCGCTCGGAGTCGTGAGAGTCAACGAGGACACCGACGAGCTTGAGGCGGTGGGACGCATCACGGACGTGTATGCCTTCTGACGAGGTCGGGGACGCAGACTCGACGCCACCAGCCAGTTCAGGCCATCGACACGGCCAGCGTGCTCCCCGCCGAGTCGCTGGAACTGGGCGAGATCACAGGAGACCAGCGTCTCCGTCTGGCGAAGCAGCTCTTGATTTTCGTCGGCGTGTATTGCGTGGCATCGTTCGCCGCCTACGAGACCTCTCCGGCAGCATGGGCATGCGCTTCGGCCACGAACTCGACAAGGACTACCGCTACCCCGGCGACATGTGGCCCGCCCACCGCGTCCGCATGATCGCCGCCTGCCGCGCCGCCGGCATCGACGCCATCGACGGCCCCTTCGGCGACTTCGAGAACGACAGGGCCTACATGAAGCAGGCCACCTACGCCGCCACCCTCGGCGCCGTCGGCAAGTGGTGCATCCACCCCAACCAAATCCCGCTCGCCAACGACGTCTTCGCGCCCTCGCCCAGGGAGATCGAGCAGGCGCAGAAGATGGTCGACCTGTACAACGAGTCGGTGGCGAAGGGGGCCGGGGCCGGCGGCAAGGGCGGGCAGTTGGTAGATGCGGCGACGTTGCGGATCTATGAGCCGGTGTTGGAGCGGGCGCGGGCTACGGGGAGGTTGTAGAGGCGCGTTTCAGGACCGAAGGGCTCACTACCGTCCGGCCCACTCACCGGGCTATTCCTAGCGTAGACATCCTCACAAAGCGCCGACATCGTCACTGCTGATTTCCCTCCAAGAATGCTCACAAGACACACGACCGGTCGTGGCCTCTCTCCGACCGAAGCCTTTGTTGGCCTCGTTGACCACGGCCTCTTCAACGACGAACTCCCTCCATGTTTCAACTCCACAGGATTGTCTAGCCACGTCTCGCCATCCCTCCAAGTCATCGCGACTGAGACCGCCCCTCGGAAGCTCTGGAAGGCATTGCGCGATGCGACCCACGACTACATTCGTCACTACGTATTACGCCATGAGAATCTCCCCAGGCAATTCGGTGTGCCTCACCCTGAAAGCTATCTCGCACAATGCTTAGCCATCCACCGGACTTGGGCCACCATCAAGCACCATTGCGCAAAACCAGCCTTTCCTGTGAGTCGCATCTTCGCGCAGAAGATCCCGCGGCAGTTCTTCCATCTTCCAGATGAACTACAAAGGAGACGAACGATCCGCCAACATCGAGGTTGATTTGCATAGCATGACGGGAGCCGCCTATGCGGTCCACGCGGACATCTCTGACTGCTTTCCTTCCATGTACACACATTCAATACCATGGGCGCTTCATGGCCTCACGGCAGCCAAGAAGGATCGAGCGGGCCTCCTAGATGGGAACATCCTAGATAAAGCAACTCAATGCATTCACGACGGCCAGACCAATGGCCTTCTCATCGGACCACACGCCTCCAACATCGTCGCGGAGATCATCCTAACGGCGACGGACCACGCCATGCTCAGGAAAGGGTACGACAACTGTTCCCGCTACATTGATGACTACATTTTTTATGCCAGGACTCGAAGAGACGCCGAACGGTTCCTCCATGATCTTCACTTAGATCTACGCAAATTCGATCTTTCGCTCAATCCTCGCAAGACCAATGTGTTGTCGATGCCTAGGCCCCTAGAGGACAACTGGATCAGCGAACTCAATATCTTTCGGCTATCGGCGATGCGTGGTGCTGAAATAGGGATTGGCCCGCCAGCAGCGTTTCTGGACTTGGCACTACGACTTGCCCAGAAGGACACATACAGGGTTCTGAACTACGCCGTCAAGATGGTGCCGGATCGCCTCAACACACATGCCCGTCGTCTCTTTGCTCGGCACGTTGTGAACCTAACCCTGCGGTTTCCTTATCTCGCCCCTATTCTTGAAGAACACGTCTTCGAGAAGCACCGCTACGACGGCATTGAGGACCTCATCCAAGAGTTCGCCAACAAGCTCCTCGTCGCAGCGACGAGACGGATGTTCCCTGATGCCGTATGCCAAGCCTTGTACTTCGCCCTGAAGTACCGAGTCGTGCTCTTTGATCTGGACGACGCTCTGGGACAAGAGATCATTGACATGGAAGATTGTTTGGCCACTACCTTACTCTTCAGATACGCAGCGAGCCACGGGCTCGGGCTCACTAGCCAGCGCATCCACGGACGAGTGCGAACCCTAAGACAGTTCTCTCGCCAAGAACAGGACCGCGCATGGCTCTTTATGTACCAAGTGTGCCAACCCAAGACCCTGAGAGACGCCGGCCAGGCTTTCCTTGCGGATCTAAAATCCAGTGGCTTCCAGTTCTTGAAGGTCTAGCTCGGAGGGTAGGTCAGGAGGCAACGCAATCCCCAGTTAAGAGGGCGGATGTCGTCATTCGCGTTCCGGGAGGTGCTGAGGGTCGAAGGCGTACTGGTCACTCGGGGCGTCGATGCGACGAACCGCTTGACTTCCTCGGACTCGCGGGCGCGGGCGAGGTGGACGCAGTGGGCTCCCTGGGCCAGCGGCTGCTGGACCATTCAGGCGTCGCGATGACGGGCCCCACGCTGCCGACACGAGCCACCCCTACGAACAGCTCGGAGGACCCGGTCATGGCGGATCACCAAGGCGAACCGAACACCTACCTGACCCTGCGACGCGTGATCGATGCACCGGTCCAGCGGGTCTACGCGGCATGGACCGACCCGGAGTTGCTGAAGCAGTGGCTGGCACCGGGCAATGCCGTGGTCTCGCGCGCGGTCGCCGACGTCGCGGCCGGCGGGGCTTTCCTCATCGAGATGCGCGAGACCAACGGGCAGCGCTGGCTCGCCCGCGGCGTGTACCGGGAAGTCGCGCCGCTACGTCGTCTGGTGCATACCTGGCGCTGGGAAGGCAGCGACACCGAGACGCTGGTCACCATCGAGTTCGAACCTGAATCGGCCGACAGGACGCGCCTCACGTTCACTCACGCCCGGTTTGCCCAGAACGAGGCCCGCGACGAGCACGAGCGTAGCTGGACGGACTGTCTCGAGCAGCTCAGGGAGCTGTGCGCCGCATGAACAGGATCGCGTCGACCGCCCGTCCCGATTGGGTTTCGGACCACCTGTTTCCCCTCGAGAGCCGCTTCCTCGCTTTCCCGCCCGATCACCGGATGCACTACATCGACGAAGGCAAGGGCGAGCCGCTCGTGTTCGTCCACGGCAACCCCGCATGGTCGTTCGAGTTCCGGCATCCGGTCCGGGAACTGCGGTCGGAGTACCGCTGTGTCGCATCCGACCACATCGGCTTCGGCCTCTCGTCACGGAGCGGACGGCGCGAGGACCATCGTCCCGAGAGTCACGCGCGCCGCCTGGCCGCTCTGCTCGACCATCTCGACCTTCGCGAGATCACCCTGTTCATGAACGACTGGGGTGGGCCCATCGGCCTCGACTTCGCGCGCAGGCACCCGGAGCGCGTCAAGCGTCTCGTCATCGCGAACACCTGGTGCTGGCCCGTCGGGGACGACTTCCACTTCAAGTCGTTCAGCTTCCTGATGTCGAGCTGGATCGGCCAGTACCTGCTGCGGCATCACAACCTCTTCGTGGACGGAGTGATGCCGAGAGCGGTCGGCGACCGAAGCGTCCTGACGCGGGAGATCATGGCTCACTACCGCTCCGCACAGCCGTCGCCCGCAGCACGGGCCGCGAGCGCCGCGCTGCCGGGCTACATCGTGGGCGCGAGCGACTGGCTACGCTCGATCTGGCAGGACCGCGCCGCCTTCGCGGACAAGCCGGCGCTCATTCTCTGGGGCCTGAAGGACATCGCGTTCCGAAGGAAGGAACTGGAGCGATGGAAGTCCGCACTTCAGGATGTCGAGGTCCACGAGTTCGAGGATTGCGGGCACTTTCTGGCGGAGGAGGCGCCGGGCAGGGTCGTGGCGGCGCTCTGGACCTTCATGAGGCGCTCTTAGCGCCGTCGCCGAGGGAGATCAAGCAGGCGCAGAAGATCGTCGATCTCTACAACGAGTCGGTGGCGAAGGGGGCTGGGGCCGGCGGCAAGGGGGGCAGTTGGTGGATGCGGCTACGTCGCGTATCTACGAGCCGGTGTTGGAGCCGGCGCGGGCTACTGGGAAGTTGTAGGCCCGGCGCGCGTTCGGCGGCGGTCGTGCCCCTGCGCAAGGGCACGCAGCGACCACGGGCAGGTCAGCGAGCCGCCGAGTCCATGCACTCGATCAGGATTTCCTTGGCCTGTTTCCAGAGCCTGTTCCCAAGTTTCGTGCCCATGCGCTGCGCGAAGGCGTTGTACATGTCGGCCGCGTAGGCGGCTTCGTCAGCGCAAGGGCAACAGGCTGGCGGCGCGGCTGCAGGGGCCGCCGCAACCAGCAAAGCTGCTGCAATAGCCAAGGTCACAGCGCCAGCAGCGAGGCGGAGCCAGAGTCGACGGCGCGGTTCTGGATTGAGGAAGCTCATGGTGTTCTCCGGTCAGTTCCTGCAGCAGCCTTCCGGCCGACGCATTCGGCCAGTTACTGCCGCCGCTCGGTCCATGCTACTGACCTGCGACCGTGAAGCCGCAGCCTCCCAATAGCCGACGCTCAGCAGATGGACGAGGCCAGCGCCACCTACGCCGCCACACTCGGCGCCGGCGGCAAGTGGTGCATCTACCCCAACCAGATTCCGCTTGCCAACGACGTCTTCGCCCCGTCGCCCAGAGGGCCGTGGTCTCTTCGGCCGAATAGTGCCGAAGCGCTCTGCTTCGCGGCGGTTGAAACCTCGACCGACTAGGCGCCGTAGAGTTCAGCCATCCAGCAAGAGTGCGTAGCTTCGTCGGACGTAGGAGCCTTTGGGTCCTAATCGGACCCGATGTCCGTGAGCGTCGAAGCCCCAACTGTCCCAAGAGGACGAGCCATGATCGGGACATCCCGCAGCATTCTCGCGCCAGTTGTCATCTTCTTCGGGCAGCTCGTCGTCCCGGCGGTGTTCCACGGTCTCAACCCGGAACAGCCCACTTTCGTGGATGACATCGCGCCGATCCTCCACGAGAACGGTGCCTCCTGCCACCAGCCGGGCGAGATAGGGCCGATGGCCCTGCGCACCTACAGTGAGGTCCGTCCCTGGGCGCGATCAATCGCTCGCGCGGTGGAGAACCGCGACATGCCGCCCTGGGACGCTGACCCCGGCTACGGGCCGTGGAAGAACGACATCAGTCTTGAGGAAGACCAGATCTCCGCAATCCTGCGTTGGGTTTCCTCCGGCGCGCCCCGGGGAGACGGCGAAGAGCCGCTATTCGAGAGTCAGGAACGCTGTGGCGAGTGGGCGCTTGGCAAGCCCGACTGGGTCTATGAGTTCGAGCCCTACGAAGTCGCCGCGGACGGCCCTGACTCGTTCGCCGTCATCCCGATTGAGGCGAGTTTCGAAGAGGACCGCTGGATCCGCGCCGTTGAGGTCCAGCCCGGCAACCGCGATGTGCTTCACAACTTCATCCTCTGGCGCGCCGCCCCCGGCGGCACGGTCCAGGACGCCTGGATCGATGGCTGGGCGGCCGGTGTCGCGCCGAGGGAGCTACCGGCGGGCACCGCCCGTTTGCTGCCGAAGGGCCGCAACCTCCTCAGCGACTTCCACTACCACCCGAGCGGCACGGCATCCACCGACCAAACGAGGGTCGGGGTCTGGTTCGCCGAACCGGACGAGGTCGAGAAGGAGCTGGTCAACCTCTGGATCATGAACTCAGCTTTCACGATCCCCGCTGGCGACCCGAACCACGAAGCCCGCGCCCATCACGTCTTCACCGAGGATGTCCTCGTCCGTTCCCTGGCGCCGCACATGCACTACCGGGGCAAGGACATGAGGTACACGGCGTACCTCCCGGACGGGACCAAGCGCGAGCTCCTCAGTGTCAGCCGCTACGACTTCAACTGGCAGACTGCCTACGAATACGCCGAGCCGGTGGCGCTGCCGGCCGGCACCCGGATGCAAGTCGTCGCCCACTGGGACAACTCGGCCGACAACCCGAACAACCCGGATCCAACGAAGGATGTCCGCTTCGGTGTCGAGTCCACGGCCGAGATGATGGTCGGCTTCGTCGACTTCGTGGCCGCCGAAGGGCTGAGTCCCACACCGGTCAGCCCGGTGATCGCCATGTTGGCTGAACTCGCCCAGACCAATCCTGGCGAAGCATGGCGGATTGACACCGAGCGCTACCGGGGGAAGGGCCCGGAACCAACCGCACTGCTACTGCCGCGCGGCGGCGGCCCGGGCAGTTGGTTCGGCGGCGAACCCGGCAACCGGGTCGTGGGGTCGCCGGTCAACGACATCGTCTGGGACGGCAACCACGTAACGGCAACCGTCGGTCGAGGGCCGACAGCGAAGATCGAGGGTCTCGTCCAGGAGGACGGCTCGCTCCTGCTGAACTTGGGCGCGATGGGTGGCGGCGCCGAGGTCAGGGGCACGCCAGCCGAGAACGAGGTGTTGGTGACGCTGCCAAACGGTTGACCGGCCCGCCTTCGAAATCGTGGCCTAGGCGAGATCTGGTTCCTGGATTCGAGCAGAAGCTGGGCCGGACGCGCAGAATCGGCCTGGAGGCCCTGATCGAGGAGGCCGAGGGCCTCGCCAACGTCGAGGCGATCGCCACCTCCTCGCCCCGGCTCGAGGCGCTCATCCTCGGCTTCGGCGACCTCTCCGGCAGCATAGGCATGCGCTTCGGCCACGAGCTCGACAAGGACTACCGCTACCCCGGCGAGATGTGGTCCGCCCACCGCGTCCGCATGATCGCCGCCTGCCGCGCCGACGGCATCGACGCCATCGACGGCCCCTTCGGCGACTTCCGCAACGACAAGGCCTACATGAAGCAGGCCACCTGGGCCGCCACCCTCGGCGCCGTCGGCAAGTGGTGCATCCACCCCAACCAGATCCCGCTGGCCAACGACGTCTTCGCTCCGTCGCCCAGGGAAATCGAGCAGGCGCAGAAGATGGTCGATCTCTACAACGAGTCGGTGGCGAAGGGGGCTGGGGCCGGCGGCAAGGGGGGCAGTTGGTGGGTGCGGCGACGTTGCGGATCTACAAGCCGGTGTTGAAGAGGGCGAGGGCTACGGGGAGGTTGTAGACCAAGGCGATGACCCTCGACCTCCGAGGCCGCCTCCGTGTTCCAATCATCACGGCGCCGACGTTGCTCGTGTCCTCGCCCGAGATGGCGCTCGCCGCCAGCTCCGCCCGGCGCGGGCGTAACGGACCAAAGGAAGTACCTTCGATCCCTCTCCGCGGTTGAGTGCCCGTTCGCAGACCCAGTCAGGGCGACCCCGATTGGGGCGATTGCAGCTCCACCTACACACTCTCACGACTGCAAACCGTCGCACCCAAGCCCTATTCACACTACAGTTCCGCCCGAGAGTCACGCTTTTGAGAGTCTATACCTAAGCCAAAGACCCACCACTAGAAGAAACAGAGGAACTATCAGTTTCCAGAACAGTTGAGGCGTAGAACTACGGATCATGCGCCACGTCCTTCGCGGCAACGCATCCTCCCTAAGCGCCTCCCGTCCCTTGAAGGTCGACGCGATCTTTCCCGGCTCAACGAGCCAACTAGGCTCATCGGGGTCGGCTTGGTCCCAATCCGGATCCCTTACCCAATACGCAAAGTCCTTCGCTACCACATCATACTGGGCGTGTGTTAGCCGTTCCCAACCAATCGACTTGCCTAGCTTGATTGCATTCTCTTCTGCTCTAGTTCCATCATCTCCTCTCGCCGCCTTGAGTACCTTGTACTCCGTGCTAGTTAGAAGTCTCGCCACATCCCTATTCCTTTAGCGCTAGTCTTGGAGTGCTCCCCCAAGTACCGCCCCTCTTCCTTCGGTGGTCTCTACATGATCGCCAGAGGGACGTTCTCCAGCGTATCCGGGATCGGCTCAGGCATCTTGCGGGTTAGCAGCCCGTGGCAGAAGTGGCTTCGTGGCCCGAGGAGGCGGACCAGTCAGATGTGTGGTTCTGCAGGGGACCAGCCGCGGCGGTAGATGTTGGATAGCAAGTGGATCGGGTTTGCGGGCCGGCTCAGGAAGATCCGCCGGTATAGCGCGACGAGTCGCGGCCAGACCCCTCCATGTTGACCGGCGAGGGCGTTGCGGGCTGCCGAAGCGCGGCCCTGGAGGCTCCGCGGCGTGCCGACTCCCACAAGCTCGCGCATCAGGAGCCCGAGGTTGCAGCCGCAGGCATGAATGTAGACGCGCTTGAGGACGTTCGAGCGACCGCGCAGGTGCAGCCGCCGCATGCCGCCGGTCTCGTACTGGTGAGCGAAAGGCCGTTCAAGCCGTTCCCCTCGCTGGCGCTGCATCCGCTTGCCCCGATTCCCCCGGATCCGCCGACGGTTCGCGTACACGATGGCCTGCAGGTCCTTCTTGCCCTTCCAACGACGACGACCACGGTCCGGCTCCGCGATGTAGCTGCGAAGGCCCAACTCGTCGATGGAGGCGAGAACGGCGTTGCTGTGGTAGCCCTTGTCGGCAACGATCTCCTGGATCGCGGCATCGTCCCCGATCGCCGATTCCACCTGCTCGAAGGTCTCCTCCAGCGTCTCGCCGAACGACTCCGTGTCCCCCTTCGATCCGCCCTGAATCGTCACTCCCAGGATCGTCCCGGACAAAAGGTCCACCGCCTGCTCCGCCTTGTACGCGAAGTGCGTGCGGCCGTCCTTCATCTTCGTGATCTCCGCGTCCGGGTCGTGCGGATTCGCCCACTCCGCGTTCGACAGCTTCTTCTTGCGCTTGCGGTCGAAACCGACCAACTCGGTCCGCGTCGGCGTCTCCACGCCCGACGCCTCCGCCAAACCCCGCACGAACTCGTCGTAGTCCTCCCCACTGTCAAGACGCACGATGCTCCGCAACGCCGCGTTCGCCTCCAGAGTCGTCGCGTCCATGCCCACCGTCTTGCCCGACACCAGACCCGACTCCGCCAGACGACCAAGCACCCACGAGAACACTCTGCTGTGAGTCTCCACGTCGACCAGCCGACGCGTACGCGAAATGGTCGAATGATCCGGCGCCGACTCGGTCACGCCCAACCCCAGGAACCGACGAATGCTCAGAGAGTCCTGAGCACGCCACGCCATCCCCCGCTCCGAGTCCAGACCCTCGAAGTAACCCAACAGCAGCAGACGAAAGTACCGGCCCGGACTAAGACTCGGACGGCCCATCCGCTCCGCATAGAACTGCGCGCACGCCGACTCCACCAACTCGTCGAAACCGCCGGCTTCCAGAATGCCGTTCAACCGCTCATAGAACGGGTGACCAGCGCTGCGAGGAAGATCCGCTCCAGCCACCCAAAGCGGCTCCTGACTACCACTGCGATCCGTCTTGCCCATAGCCATGACTGCATTCTATCGCAACCGCGCCGAATCGACTTCCACCACGGGCTGCTAAGCCGCTACGCGGTCGGCTGGATGGTCGCCGACCGCGAGAACTCCGCGCTCGCCCAAAGGCTCATCGAGGAGACCTGCCTCAAGCACGGCGTCAAGCCCCATGTCCTGACCCTGCATTCCGATCGAGGCGCCCCCATGACCAGCCAGGGTACCGCCCAACTGCTCGCCCGCCTCGGCGTGAACCGGTCCCTGGGCCGCCCGCGGGTCAGCGACGACAACCCCTACTCCGAAGCACAGTTCAAGACCCTCAAGTACCACCCCGACTTCCCCAGCCGCTTCCCCAACCAGGACGCCGCGACCGACTACTGCAGGTCCTTCTTCCCCTGGTACAACACGGAACACCGCCATGCCGGCATCGCCATGCTGACCCCCGAGACCGTCCACTACGGCCGGGCGCAAGCCGTGATCGAGCAGCGCCAACGCACGCTGAGCGCCGCCTGGGAAAGCTCCCCCGAACGATTCGTCGGCGGCCAACCGATGCACACGCCACTGCCCCAGGCCGTCTGGATCAACAAGCCCGACAACAAGACTGCAGAGACGACTCAGTAAATCCAGAACCCCGCTGTATCAATGTCGTTGACAGGTTCCGGAAGGCCACCTGGGACGACACTCTGACGTGAGTGGTCTGGTGGGGCTCAGTCACGATAAGCCGTGAGTTCCCAGTCGCAGGATTCTTCGGAGCACTCGACCATCAGCACCTCCACGATGACATCTTCCGGTTCGTCACGAACCTCGTACTCGACAATCGGGTATGCGTCCAGCAGGAGGTCTTCAGCCAAAGGCTCTTCGTTGTCGGGCCGGTACAGGAACAGATCCAAGTCTGCGCAGTTGCTATCGCAATCGGCCGTGAACCTGTAGCGGCCTGGTGACAGGGAGAACGCTTCTGGTTTGCTGTTCATGCTCCCCAACTCTCCCAACCTCGTGTTGAAGGGCTCGAAGCCCCGGTCGGAGAGGATGGTCAGAAACTGAGTCGCGGCAACTACAGCTTCGGTGGTCCCTTCTAGCTGGTTGACCTTCTGCTCGACGGTTCCCAGCACCTCGGTCTGTGACCGGAGTTTCGCTTCTGCAGCTTCGACCTTGCCAAGGATGGTTTCAACCTCATTTCGCGCTGTTTCAACCTCGCCGGTGAGCTTCTTGGCTTCGGTTTCGAGGTTTCGGAATTCCTGGTAGCCGAGATAGCCTGCAACGGGAAGTGCGATCGCGAAGAAGGTGAGGATGAACCCGAGAACCTGTAGCCAGCGATTCAACCTAACCGCCCGGTAGTTCAGTATCTCTGTTCTGAGCTCGTTCAGGAGCTCCTGTTTCTGGGGCTCGCGCATCGATAGGGGCTCCGTTTCGTTGATGGTGATGTCACGCCAACAGTGCGGGCAAAGTCAGTGCTGTCCCACAAACGGAGGGTCAGGATGGGTCTGAATCGTGCCCTGTCGTATGATTGGTTTTCACACAAAGCCAATGACGGCAAGGAGATCCAGACCCATGGCGCACAATGGTACCGTACTCGGTCAGTTCCTCAAGCTGGTGTCGAGACATGAGTTCGAGCGGGAGGCGGGAAGGCAGCACAGGGGACGCAAGCTGCGCTCGATGAGCCGCTGGAGCCAGTTCGTAGCGATGGCGACGGCCCAGCTTTCCGGGCGGTGCAGCCTGCGCGACATCGTGTCGAACCTGGACGCGCAGGCTCACAAGCTCTACCACCTTGGCGTGGGCCGGGTGGCCCGGTCGTCGCTGGCGCGCGTCAACGAGAGGCAGCCCCACGAGCTGTACGAGGCGTTGTTCGGTCGTCTGCTGGCGCGATGCCGGAAGGCGGCGCCGGGGCATGGTTTCCGGTTCCGCAACAAGCTGTTCTCGCTCGATGCGACGTACGTGGACCTGTGCCTGGAGCTGTTTCCCTGGGCGCAGTACCGCAAGACGAAGGGAGCGTTGAAGCTGCACATGGGGCTTGACCACGAGGGCTGTCTGCCGGCGTTCCTGGAGGTCACGGACGGCAAGGGGTCGGACCTTGAGGTGGCGCGGTCCCTTCGCCTGCCGAGGGGAAGCATCGTCGCTGCGGACCGTCTGTACCTCGACTTCGAGTGGCTGAAATCCCTTGATGCACAAGGGGTTTTCCTGGTCACTCGGCTGAAGCGCAAGATCAAGTACGCGGTTCGAGAGCGGCGGTCGTTCGCGCCTGGGCTAGGCGTGACGTCGGACCAGACCATCGAGTTGACCAGCGTCAAAGGCCGCACCCGGTGTCCGATCCCGCTGCGTCGAGTCGGCTATCGCGACCCCGACACGAAGAAGTTCTACGCGTTCCTGACCAACAACTTCAAGCTCGCCCCGAAGACCATCGCGAACATCTACAAGGAGCGTTGGCAGATCGAGACCTTCTTCAGGTGGATCAAGCAGAACCTGCGCATCAAGAGCTTCGTCGGCACTTCGCGCAATGCCGTCATGACGCAGATCTGGATCGCGATGTGCGTGCATCTCCTGCTCGCCTACCTGAAGTTCGTCAACAAGATGGCGTGGACCATGAGCCAAATCCTGCGCCTCCTGCAACTCAACCTGTTCGCGCGAAGACCGCTCCTGGACCTGTTCGAACCCCGGAGCGGACCGCCTGATCCCAGGAACGCACAGACTCAACTCGCACTGCGCTGAAGTTTGTGGGACAGCACTGGGGCAAAGTGAGGTGGTCCCGGTCCTTTGGACAGTTTCGAGGCCGGGCTAAAGTGTACTCCATGGGTTGATTACGCAGCAGCCGCCGTCGCCGGGGCTGTGGAAAACTCTCGATTCTGCGGAATTCCGATCAGCCCGCGGTGGGCTTCGGCAGGTGTCCTGCCGCCGAGCGCCGTGTGTGGCCGCTCTTCGTTGTAGAAGGCGAGCCACCCATCGATCACCCGCCGCGCCTCGATGCCGTCGACGAGTTCGTGCAGGTAGACCGCCTCGTACTTCAGCGAGCGCCACAGGCGCTCGATGAAGATGTTGTCGAGGAAGCGACCCCGGCCGTCCATCGAGATCTTCACCTTCGCGTTCTCGAGAAGACCGGTGAAGTCGCCGCTCGTGAACTGGCTCCCCTGATCCGTGTTGAAGATGTCCGGCTTGCCGTACCGGTCGAGGGCTTCGGCGAGGGCCTCGACGCAGAACGATGCGTCCAGGCTGTTCGACAGCCGCCAGGACAACACCCGACGGCTCGCCCAGTCCATGACCGCCACCAGGTACAGGAACCCGCCGTGCACCGGAATGTACGTTATGTCCGAGCACCAGACCTGATCCGGACGCTCGATGGAAAGCCCCCTGAGCAGATAGGGATAGACCTTGTGCTCCGGGTGAGGCTTGCTGGTCCGCGGCGCACGGTAGATCGCCGCGATCCCCATCAACCGCATCACACGCCGCACCCGGTGACGACCGACCCGAACGCCCTCTCGGCGAAGGTGTCGGACCATCTGACGCGAACCGTAGAACGGGTACAGCAGGAACAGCTCGTCGATCCTGCGCATCAGGGCCAGCGTCTCGGCGGTCTCGCCCTTGGGCCGGTAGTACAGCGAGGAACGGCTGATCTCGAGCAGACGGCACTGCCGACTCAAGCTCACGGCACCCGTCTCCCGCTCGATCATCCGCAGGCGCTCGGGCCGGCTCAGTGCCCGAGACCCCTGGACAAGAAATCCCGCTCGATCGTCAACTCCCCGATCTTCGCGTGCAGGTCCCTGATCTCCTCATCGTGGTCCCGGCGCCGCTCCGGCCCGGCCGAGAAAGTCTCACTCATCCCCTCGATCGCCTTCCGCTTCCAACTGCTCACCTGATTCGGGTGAATCCGGTGCCGCGATGCGATCGCCGCGATCGGCTTGTCCTCCCGCAGCGCCTCAAGCGCCACCTTCGACTTGAAAGCCGCCGTGAACTTCCGACGCTTCCTCTTCATCCTGACTCCTCCTCTCGGTCGAGGAGTACACCTTAGCCACCTGTCCAGTTTTGCGGGACCACCTCAACGGCTTACCCTCCGCCACGCACACTTGCACTTCCCCACTCGGGCCCCCGCGCTTACCGTTCCACGAGAGCGCAAAGCCGTGCCGCTCGTGCCCGCCACCACGGTCATCGAACGCTGGACCCCGGCGATGTGACTCTGCCCTTTGCTCCCTGCCCTCGAACATCCAGCTACACTGCTGGTGGCCCGCACGCACATTCCCCACTGCACAGCCAACACCGTGAAGCGAAGCCACACAAGAAAGGCCCCAATGGACAGCCAGAACAACCGAACCGCCCATGGCTACTTGACCGACGATCAAGGCCACCCTTCCTCCATGCGACTAATGAGCATGGTTGCACTCATCGCCGCCATCGCTTTCGGACTGATCACTCTGCTCCATGCCAGTGCGAACGACGAGAACGGCCTCTACCTCACAGCTTCCTTCCTGGTCGCAGCCTTCGCCCCAAAGGCGCTGCAGAAGTTCGCCGAATCCAAGTTCCCCCAATCCACCCCCCGCGGTTCCGGCTCACCCCCGCCAGCGAACCAAGGATCCGTGCCCGCGTCGTGCAAGCCGGGTCCCTAGCTCACGTAACAATTGACACATAGACTCTGATGACTCTGATGGAGGACAGGAAGTAGTGATCGAACGCCCCAGCAATATAGCATTCGAAAACTGGCCTGCGCTCGCAAAAGCGATTAGCCAGTTGATTAGTACTGGCGCGTACAAGGACCTTGTCTCTGTGCATTCTGGCGGAAAACACCGCATGCACGGATTCATGTCCGGCCACCTGGGATACCTCAGGTTCCTGCCTTGGCATCGCGCGTATCTCATCGTGCTTGAGAGAGCGCTTCGCGAGATCGACGGTTCTCTTTCTCTACCCTACTGGGACTGGAACAGCGATGCCGGAAAGCTAGTTGGCTTCCGCGAAATGATAGGACTAGCGGAAGGTAGAAAACTTGGAGCGTCACCAGACGAAACCTCGCCGGACAAAGAACCCTGGTTTGGTAGCAAGGAGCAGATCGAGCTCTTGGTCTCACACGACGGTACGTACGACGATTTTTCTAAGCTCCTCGAAGATGGACCTCACAACGCGGGGCATCGATGGATCGGAGGTGACATGAACTCAATGAAGTCGCCCAACGATCCGGCGTTCTGGTTTCATCATGCTCAAATTGATCGAATCTGGTCCTTGTGGCAGGAGAACAACCCAAACAAAGCCGCGGATGTTGAGGGAGTCGAGGCGATTTTGGACCCTTGGACCAAGGAGTTTGCAGTTGACTCCGTGGATGATATCGCCCAGCTCGGTAGCGACAGCTACGTCTATGTGTGAACTGGAGTCTGGCCTCGCCTGCTAAGGCTCACCCGCAAACCGCCCCACAACCGCACGCCCCGGCGCAACCCCCTCCACCGTCTCGCCATCCCGCACCACGAACACCCCATTCACCATCGTGTGAACGATCCCCTCCGAAAACGACAGCCCGCCCTCGAACGTAGCGGTGTCGATCACCGTGTCCGGGTCGAAGACGACGATGTCCGCGTCGGCGCCGACCTGGATCCGCCCCTTGCGCCTCATCTGATCGGACATCGAGGCGACGCGGTCGGCCGGGAGGAAGCTCATCTTCAACAGGGCGGTCATCAGGTCGAGCGTTCCCCGCTCGCGGACGTAGCGGCCCAGGACCCGTGAGTAGGTGCCGGCCGTTCGGGGGTGCGCCTTCGGGGCATAGGGCATGCCGTCGGACGCGACGATCACCCAGTCGTTGCCGAGCGCCGTCTCGATCCACTCTTCCTGCATGAAGTGGAGGATCACCGTGCCCCGCTCGCGGCGGTACCGCTCGAAGGTCTCCCTGGTCAGCCTCTCGCCCGTTGCTTCCCACTGGAGGTCGCCGTAGTCGATGCCCAGGCGGCCTTGCCAGCCCTCGTCGAAGATCGAGCTGTGGAGGCTGGTCGAGCCGGCCGTGTAGGGGTAGGCCTCCGTCGTCACGTCGAGCCCCAGGCGGCGCGCGCCGCCGATCAGGCCGAGCACCGTGTCGATCTCCCCGAGAGCCATGCTGTTGACGTGCACGATGTGCAGGGGCGCCCCGGTACCGACCGCGTTGGCCAGGACTTCCTGCATCGCATCGATCGTCATCGAACGGACGTGCGTGTGGATGGTGGCGCGCTTCTCGCCGGCGAAGCGGAACACTTCGAAGATCTCCCGGCGGGTCGCACCGGGGTAGTACTGGACGGCGAGGCCGATCCCCAGGGCGCCTTCCTCGAGTCCCTGGTCCAGATGCCCCAGCATGGCGGGGAAGCGTTCGGGCGGCAGCTCGGAGTAGTACGTCCTGTCCGCGGCGTCGCGCTCGGCGCCGAGTGGTTCGTCCTCGGAGCTGGCCGCCGTGAAGGCTGCCTCGAGCTCCCCCCGTTCCTCCTGCGGGACGATCTCCAGGCCCCTTACCGCGCCGTGATTGACCGTGGCGCCATAGTTCACGAGCGACTTTCCCCGGCGGGAATCCAGGAACGCCTGCACGTCGGATACGCCCCACTCCAACTCGAGCGCGGTGGTCACGCCGTCCCTTGCCTGGTACTCGTGCGACGCCGGGCCCTGGCCGTGAGCGTGGAGGTCCACGAAGCCCGGCGCCAGGACCAGCCCGGCTGCGTCGATGAGGACGCCTCCGTCGGCGAGGGACTCGGCGAGGGGCTCGGTGGTCAAGGCGGCGATGACATCGCCGCGGATTCCCACGCTCCTGACCTCATCGAGCCTCCTCTCAGGGTCGATGACGCGCGCGCCCTCGAAGACGATGTCGAACTCCTGAGTCCCGGCTTCGTTCGTCCCGTCGGTCGCGCCGTTGCAACCTGCGAGGAGGAGAGCCGCGACAAGCGTGGCCGCCCACTGGATTCGCCGGCATCCCCGCCGGCATCCGGCGCGCAGCGCCGGCTTCAGCCCGTACCGCACCGCCACCATAAAGCCACTCCTCAACACGTCCGCACCCCCAATCGGCCCGATGGTATACACCCATGCACCGCACCCCTGCCGAATCCACGTTCCCATCCAAGGAGCCGCGACCCATGCCGTCGACCACTCCCGGGCACTCTCTCCTGTCACGTCGAGCCCTGGTCGGGCATGGCGCCAGGGCGGGGCGCTCGCATCGGGTCACGTCCGGTGCAAGTGCCGCCGCACTACGCCGGTGGGCAATACTCGGCGCGGCCCTCGCCTTCACGTTCGCCGCCGTCCCCCTCTCCTCCCAAACCGTCGACGAGCGGCTCCAAGGCTTCGACCAGTGGGTCGAATCCGTGATGGCGGAGTGGAAGGTCCCCGGCCTCGGCGTGGCGATCGTCGAGGACGGCAAGACCGTCTTCGCCAGGGGCTACGGCTGGCGCAACGTCGAACAGCAACTCCCCGTAACCCCCGACACCCTCTTCGCCATCGGCTCCAACACGAAGTCCTTCACCGCCACCCTGCTGGCGATGCAGGTGGACGTGGGGGCTCTCGCCTGGGACACGCCGATCCGCACGGTGCTGCCGGAGTTCCGTCTCCACGACCCGGTGGCGACGGGCCAGATGACCGCCGTCGACCTGCTGAGCCATCGGTCGGGCCTGCCCAGGCACGACCTGTTCTGGTACGCGACCGGCAAGAGCCGCACCGAGCTGATCGCCGGGCTGCACCACCTGGAGCCCTCCGCCTCCTTCAGGAGCAAGTACCAGTACCAGAACCTGATGTTCCTCACCGCCGGCGTCGTCGCTGAACGGATCGGCGGCAAGTCGTGGGAGGAACTCGTCGAGGAGCGGATCTTCCGCCCCCTCGGCATGGAGCGGGCCACCTTCTCCGTCGACCGGATGCAGCAGGACGACGACTTCTCCTACGGCTACGGCGCGGAGCAGGAGATCGAGCGGGTGCGCCGCGTACGCCGAGTGCCGTTCCGCAACATCGACGCCATCGGGCCCGCCGGTTCGATCAACACGTCGGCCCGGGAGCTCGCCCGCTACGTGCAGTTCCATCTCGCCTACGGGAAGGTCGGCGACACGCAGCTCCTGAAGGAGGACTCGGCGAGGCTCATGCAGCTACCTCAGATGGTGATGACCGGCCCGCTCCAGGAGAGATTGCAGAACGGTCCGGAGATCAGCGATCCCACCTACGGACTGGGCCTCATGGTGGGCGGCTACCGGGGCCGCAAGCACATCAGCCACGGCGGAGGCATCGACGGCTTCATCTCCGCGATGGAGTGGCTGCCCGACGAGCAGATCGGCGTCATAGCGCTCTCCAACACGTCGCACACCGGGACCGTGCCCGCGCTCGTCGTGCGCAACGCGTTCGACCGCATGCTCGGCCTCGAACCCATCGACTGGGCCGCCAGGGCGCGCAAGCGCGAAGCCGAAGCGAAGGCAAAGGTCGAAGAGGCCAGGAAGGCCGATCTCGCGGCCGCGGTGGCCGGCACCAGCCCGTCGCACCCGCTCGCCGACTACGCCGGCGACTACGAGCACACCGGCTACGGCAGGGCCTCAGTGCGAGTTCACGGGGACGGCCTGATCCTCAAGGTCGTCGGAATCGAGTTCCCGCTCAAGCACTACCACTACGACCTGTTCATCGTCCCCTACGATCTGCCGCCGAGCGCAGCCGGCGCAGGGTTCGGAGGGGTCAAGATCCGCTTCGACTACGACGACGCGGGAGCGATCAACGTCGTTGCCGTGCCGCTCGAGCCGGCCGTCTCGCCCATCCGCTTCGTGCGGGCCAGCGACTGAGCCCCGGGACGCACACGATGCAGGGCCGGGCGCCAACCCGCTTCCACACCCTCGTCCTGCCGGCGATCATCGCCCAATCGATGATCATCGGCGGCGGCTACGCCACGGGCAGGGAAGTCGTCGAGTACGCCGGCCGCTTCGGGAACTGGGGATGGCTGTCCGTCGCGATCATCACCGTCTGCTTCGCGGTCGTCATGGCGCTGTCGTTCGAGTTGGCGAGGCTCGCCGGGGCGTACGACTACAAGACGTGGAGCCGGAACCTGGTCGGCCCGTTCTGGTGGCTCGTCGACGTGCTGATCCTGAGCATGATGATGCTGGTGATCGCGGTGATGACGGCTGCGATCGGTGAGGTGCTGCAGCAGACCATAGGGCTCCCGAAGCCGCTCAGCCTGACGATGGCCCTGGTGTGCGTCGGGTTTCTGTCGTGGCGCGGTTCCGGCTTCATCGAGAAGGCGAAGACCTGGGGGAGCGCGGCTCTGTATGTGGGCTACTGCGCGTTCGCGGTCCTGGTGTTGACGGCGCCAGTCGGGGCAGCGGCTGCGGCGCCGGTGGCGGCGGCCTCGGCGGCGGCGGTGCCTGAAGTTGGTGCGCTGGAGGTGGTCATCAACGCCTTGCTGTACGTCGCCTACAACGTCGCCGTCGTGCCGGCCGTGCTGTTCTGCCTCCATCGCCAGACCCGGCGCTCCGAGACGTTTGCGTCAGGAGCAATCGCCGGCGTCGCGATGACGGTTCCGTTCGCGCTGACCCTGGCGTGCCTTCTGCGGTTCCCTCAGGCCTCCGTGATGGAGGCCGAGGTGCCCTGGCTGCCGATGATCACGAGCGCCGCCGACGGCCGCGCCGGCGGGCCGGCACTGTGGATCGCGATCTTCGGGCTCGTCGCCGGTTGGACGCTGATCGAGACCGCGGTCGGTTCGATTCATGCACTCTTGAGGCGCGTCGAGAGCAATCTCGACGACCTGCCGCGTCGGTGGCGGCCTGCTTCAGGGAAGCTGACGCGGGGCCAGAAGGCGGGGACTGCGGTTGGAGTGCTGGTGGCTGCGGCGGGGCTGTCGACGTTCGGGATCATCGACCTGGTTGCCAGGGGCTACGGCACGCTTGCTTGGGGGTTCATTGCCCTGGTGGTGTTGCCGCTGTTCGTGGTGGTGCCGTGGCGGTCGATGAGGGCGGCTGGGTAGGTGTGGCTAGGTGCAGCGGGAAGCGCTCCGAAGGGTCAACCTCTTGGGCCATAGACTTGGCCGAGGTCCTCGTCTGCCATGAAGCTTGTTCTCGTCAACAAAGCGAAGACGCACCTTTCCCGGCTCCTTCGAGAAGTAGTCGCTGGCGAGGACATCATGATCACGCGCTCGGGCCGACCTGTCGCGAGGCTCGTCGCAGTGGACGAGGAGCGGCCGGTCTTCGGCACCGACGAGGGTCGGTTCGTGGTGCCGGAGGACTTCGACGCTCCCCTCGTTGAGGACTTGCTGCGCGCGTTCGAAGGCAGGAGTTGAGAAGCTGCCAAGCAGCAGCCCGCGACGACGGCCCAGCGCGGCTCTTGAATCGTGTCCACGTGAATGGGGTGACCCAAGATGCCGATCCAGCACTTCACCCTGACCGTCGACGGCTCAGACCTGCAGAGCGAACCGTTGATCGACGCCCTCTTCGAAGCCGGGTGTGACGACGCCACGGTCGGTCGGGCCGACCGTGTCCAGTACATCGACTTCGACCGCGAGGCGGAGCGTCTCGGAAAGGCGATCATCTCCGCGGTGCGGGATGTGGAGCAGGTCGACGGCGTCCAGGTCACTCGGGTCGCCGATGCCGGACTGGCTTCCGTGACCGATATTCCGGAGAGACTAGGAGGCACCCGCTAGAGCCTCAGGCTGCTCGTCACCGGGCCACGCGGTCCCGGAGGATTCCGCCGCCCCCGCCACCGATCCACACGGCCGGTACCGGCCAATGGCGCTGGTCCGGCGTCACGCACTGGCTTCACGACGTAGTTCGGAGAAGACCTCAAGCCGGACGACCCTCTCGTGACCGCAATCAACGCCAGCCTGGAGCTGCGGCGCCACCGACACGAATTCTCGCCGGCCCGCCGACCTGCGGGCGCCTGCGGGTCTCTCGCCACTGTTCCTCACCGTTCAGACGTCTAAAGTAATAGACTGGCACGACCCGGAAGATCGGCCTCGAAGCCCTGATCGAAGAGCCAGAAAGCTCGGAGAAGATCGCGCTCTCCTCGCCGCGCCTCAACGCCCTGATCTTCGGCTTTGGTGACGCCAGGAACGACAGCGCCTCAGCCACACGGCGACACTCCACAACTCCCGGCCGGTCTTCGGGCCAGGACACAGCACGGCGGGGAAACGGTAGTCCCCAGCGTTGGCCCCGGAGTTCAGGCTGCGCTTGGTCAGGCACGGCATCCCATGAAAGCTACGAGCCGCTCTTCATCCACCGCGCCCCCAGTCCGCAAGTATCTCTTCCATCTCTCGCCTTGCCTCGCCGATCACCTCACCAGCCCGCGTTCGCAAGGCGCCAGCCTCCTCCATGAGGGCGTGGTTCCTGGCCCTCGCGGTCTTCATTAGTCCGACAATGGCAGCCTGAGTGCCCGGGTCCGGCAGCGGCACCGGCAGCCTCCTAATGTGCTCAATCAACAACTCGGTCTGTCCTGTCGAGCCCGACACGTGTCGAAGAATCTGAATCTGCCCGTACTCGCTCCGCAAGTACTCCGCCACATACTCCGCGTTCACCTCCTCGGCCAATCGGCATATTGAAACGTGCCCGTCCGCTATGGCGATCTCCTCATACGGATAGAGGTCAACACGCCCGATCGTACCCTCGCCGGTAGACGTTATGAGCAAATCACCCTTTCTAACGATAGCACTCGCACAGGCTGCACGAATCGTCTCAGTATCAGGCGCGTACTCCGTGTCGACGTCAACACCCCTACCCGTGACATTTCGCACTTTGAGTATCGGAATCCCGTCTACCGACTCCTCAGAGGGCCTCTTCCCTCGCCTAGGATAGGGGGGAGAGCAAAGCTCATCGAGCGCCACCATATCCACGCCAATGCCACGCAAGGCGTCCATGATCTGGAAGTATCGAGGATGGAAGTACGTGTAGCTAAAGCGGTCCTGAACTGTCGGCTCCCGCAAGACATAGCTAAGGCGGTCGTATAGAAGGCTCGTCCGATTCACTTCCGGTTCAAGCCAGAATCCGGTCTCTTCTCTTGGCGCGTCGCGGATTATCGCAACGTCACCGCCCGACGACTTCAGCTCGATTCCGCTCCAATCGCCCGCAACAAACCTCCGGTAGTGCTCTCTGATTGCCAACAAATCGTTCTCCATTACCGGTCGACCTGACGGACTGATGCCAATGTGTTCCGCCCTAGCAAAGAAGATGTCTCCCTGCTCGCGCAGTTCCTCTCTTTCAGGGTCCTTCTTGACGGCCAATAGGACGCTGGTGCAGGCAGCACCCTCGCTCATCTTGAACGCATCTTGGGGCAGTCTGACGACGGCGTTTATGACACATTCCGTCCGCAGAAACTCCCGAATGCGCCGACACGTCTTGTTGGACAGAATCCCCTCCGGAATGACCGTCACAAGTCGCCCTCCTGGCACGAGGAGATCGACACACTTCTCCAAGAACAAGACCTCACGGGGCTGACTCGCCCGCCCTCGGCCGAGTTCAAATGAACTCAGGATGGTGGAGGATCTCTCGGTCGCTCCGAAAGGGGGGTTCGTCAACACAACGTCGAAGGTGCCATCGTCAATTGCAGGGGCCTCAAGATCGTCTCGTTGCCTTGTCTTTACCTTCTTTCGGAGTTCCTTGCGATCTAGGCTGTTCGCCTGGTACACCCCCGCATGTCCGTCTCCGTGGATGATCATGTTCATCTTGCAGGTGCGAGCCGCCCTGGTCTCCCAATCGATGCCAACCAAGCCCGTTCTGGCCAGCTCTCGCAAGCGCCTAGACCGCTCACGGTGCGCCATGTCCGAGGTCCGGATCTTCTCGCTCACCACGTCATAGACGCGTATCAAGAATCCGCCGGTGCCGCACGAAGGATCAGCTACTCGCTCCCCCATGGCCACGTCTACGAGGTCGACCATGAAGTTGACGACCTCGCGGGGGGTGAAATACTGACCCAGCCCTCCACCCCTATAGGTGGAGGCAAGAAACTCTTCAAAGGCGACGCCCTTGACATCGAGGTCCGTCAGCCCCAGGCTCTTCCCCTCAAGGATGGAGACGATCTGGTCGATGGCCTCCGGTGGCAGCTCGATTCCGTCCTTTGCATCCTGATCCGAGAACACGCCGCGGTAGCGGGGAGACGTGACGGTATCCTTCCAGAGTGTTTGAATGATCTCCACGCCCTGCTCGCGCATCTCCCGGACAACGTTCAGAGTGAAGCGGTTCGTACTTCGCACGTTGTCGTCCAGTTCGCGCTCTTCATACATCTTCGCGAACAACAGCTTCGACAACTCGTCGAACGCTTTCGTCGGGTCGTAGCCCTTGAGATTACGGATGATGTCATGGCATCGGCGCATCAACCGAGAGAGTTCCCGTGCCGACTCGATTGCAAACAGAGTGCGGGTGGCCTGAGTCTTCAGATTGCTCCGTTGACGATCACTGAGGCGTCGCTGCTGCAAGTCACCGACTAGCGCGTCGAATCTTGGAAGAGCAGAAATTTGCTGCTTCGAGACCGTGTCGAAGGCCTGCCACGTGTGGCCGTTGCAGAGGGCCGCGTAGGGCGCAATATCGCCGACTAGGCGTGCGTACGAGATGACCTGCTCACGGTCATTGTCAGTCAGGTACTGCCGGGGGTTCTTAGCATCTATGACAATCACCGCAGCGTTGTCGACAAACACCACAATGTCCGCGTATATCGTGCGTCGCTCTCGTCCTTGTTGGGCCGAAATTGGGTGACGAAATCGAAGCACTACGTTGCGTACAGGATGCCCCTCGTCATAACCCAACTCCTTGAGAGCGGGCACAATGACCTTAGTCTCGGCATCTTGCTCCGAGTACAGTTCTGGAGGCCTGAACCCTCCGTCTGAGCCGAGCAGACGTTTCACGGCAACCACTCGCCGTTCAGCTTTCTGCTGACAGCAGCTTTCTGGCGGATCCACCTATTCTCGATTCCCATCACCACATCGTGCCTCTCTTCTAGGGTTCACGATTCCCATGTGCCGCAACGTCCCCGTTTTGAGTCTGCTGCCCATCGCTCCAAGTGCTCAGGAGGCCATCTTGTGGTGTGTACCGGCGGAGCAGGGCCTGAGCATCGGCCACGGCGGCTCGACACACCTTCGTCTGGCGTGTCCGCCTAGTCAGCGCACGCCCCCAGGGATTGTCGACGCTCTCGCGAACGTACTCACGTAGGTGGCAGCAAGCGATGGCCTTCATTCGTGAAGGTGGACGCCGAGCCTCACATGAGCCCCCACGAAGCCATAGAGCGTCGCCGCGTCGGAGTTCTCGAACACTGGAACGCTAACCCTACCGGAAGCGTGCTCCCCGACGCCAGCAACCACCGCCTCTTTCACGACGCGTTGTCCGAACCCGTCAATTACGCCCGGGGCCATCAACTTCGCAGGCCTACCGAGCAACTGACGATGGCCAAGGCGCTATAGCTGCGCCGACCGTCCTCCAAGAACAACTGCCGCCCTCACACCGCTCAGACCAGGGGCCGTGGAGTCGAGGCAGCACCACTTGAATCACCGCCGCTTGAGATCGTGTATCTGGTCCCCCGCGGGTGGAGACGCGGGAGCCACGGCTGTAGCTCTACCAAGGCATCGTCCGCCCGCTGTGCCCTCTACCCACCTCCGCCGAATCCTCCCGCCGGCCCGCTCCGATCATCACGCCCCGGTCGAGCTGCTCCGTCACGTTCTCCGGCAGCACGTTGTCCAGGAAGAACATCCCCCGCTCCTTCGTCAGTTCCAGGACCATGTCGCCGGCGGCGACGACTTCGGGCGGAAGCGGCGGGTCGGTGCGGCCTTCGAGGTGGCCGTAGGAGAGGCCCAGGTCGCGGGGGCCGTCTTCGGCGAAGGCGAGGCCGGGAACGGAGAGGGTTTCGGCGGCTCGGTCGAGGGCCTGCTGGTCTTCGAGCTTGACGCCGAGCATGATCTCGCCTTCGGGGTTGAGGGGCCAGACGTCGGCTTTCTGGAGGTACTCCTGGGCGTTCAGGCCCCAGACCCAGGCGGCGAAGGTGTGGCTGCCCCAGCCGCGGAGGCCTTCGCCTACGGTGTCGATGGCCTGTTTGTGGATCGGGTAGCGGGCGGCCTGGACGAAGCGCTTAACTCCTTCGGGGTCGCGGGCGCGGACGAGGTGGGCGCCGTGGACGCCCTGGGCGAGGGCCTGCTGGACCATCCAGCCGCCGGCGGCGACGGGCGGCCACGCCGGGCACCGACTCCTAACCGCGGCGAACGAGCGGCCCCGGTTGACAGAGATAACCCAGCCAAGAGAGGCCTAAACCGGTGGTAAGGGCGGGGTCCAAAGAACTCTCCCATCCCCATTCGGGGAACGACGCGGCCGGCGAGGTCGCGCAGGAGGGTCTGCGGGTGGGTCAGCCGGAACTCGACGCGGCAGTCGGAGCCGACCGAGACGGGTCGACCTTGACGGTGACCCTGGCGGTGGCGTCCAAAGCGGCCAACATCTTCATCAGCCGATCCAGCGTGAAGCGCCCGAGATCGGCGTTGCGGATGCGGGAGAAGTCCGCCGCAGCGAACCCGGTAAGACTCGCCGCCTTGCGCACGGCGAGACCGCGGTCGTCCAACACCGCGATGATCTGTGCAGCAAGGACAGCCTTGGCCTGCTTGAGATCGGCCTGATGTTACTCGCGGCACCGGCGAGCGGCCGGCGATGGCGGCGGCGGCCGAATCGAGGAAACAGCCCTGAGTTCCGTCCTGGTCTTCAGAAGCCGAGGCTTGTCCGTTGGTTCCGGCGGACGACCCGAGCCCGAGCGAACGAAGGAGAACCGAGTGACGGCAGAGAACGCGGAGCTACACTACCGGCATGGGGATCCCTGCCGGATACTGGAAGAAGCCGGCTTTGGGCCCGGACAGGCCCGTGCCCTGGTCGACCTCATCGCCGACCGGGAGAGCAGGCTGGTGACGAGCGAAGGCATGACCGCCTACGAGAACGACGTTGCGATCCTCAAGAGCGATCTGGGCGAGCTGAAGGTGAGGATGGCGTCGATCGAGGGACGCATCGATGGCCTCGTCATGGTCGTCGAGGGCCTCCGGCAGGAGGTCAGGGAGAGGAACGACGCGCTCCGGCTCGAGTTGACGGCCAAGTTCGAGGCCCTGGAGGCACGCGTCGACCGCCGCATCGGCAGCCTGGGGGGCAAGATGGATGGCGTGCAAGGCGAACTCCGGACGCTGAAGTGGACACTCGGCATCCTCGTCGGCCTCGCGGCGGCCCTTGGCGCGCCGGTCGCGGCCGCCCTGGTTCAGCTCGCCTTCTTCGCGTAGTTCCCCGCTTCGCGCGCCGGCCGCACTCCTACCAAGGCATCGTCCGCCCGGCGTGGACCCTCCCCACCTCCGCCGAATCCTCCCGCCGACCCGCGCCGATCATCACGCCGCGGTCAAGCTGCTGCTCCACGTTCTCCGGCAGCACGTTGTCCAGGAAGAACATCCCCCGCTCCTTCGTCAGCTCCAGGACCATGTCGCCGGCGGCGACGACTTCGGGGGGAAGCGGCGGGTCGGCGCGGCCTTCGAGGTGGCCGTAGGAGAGGCCGAGGTCGCGAGGGCCGTGTTCGGCGAAGGCGAGACCGGGGACGGAGAGGGTTTCGGCGGCTCGGTCGAGGGCTTGCTGGTCTTCTAGCTTGACGCCGAGCATGATCTCGCCTTCGGGGTTGAGGGGCCAGACGTCGGCTTTCTGGAGGTACTCCTGGGTGGTTAGGCCCCAGACCCAGGCGGCGAAGGTGTGGCTGCCCCAGCCGCGGAGGCCTTCGCCTACGATGTCGATGGCCTGTTTGTGGATCGGGTAGCGGGCTGCCTGGACGTAGCGCTTGACTCCTTCGGGGTCGCGGGCGCGAGCCAGGTGAACTCCGTGGACGCCTTGGGCGAGGGCCTGCTGGACCATCCAGCCACTGGCGGTAACCGTTGCTTCGTCGAGGCCGAGCAGGGGCAGGGAGACGATGACGGTCGGTGTCCGGTGGCCGCTCGGGGTGGGGCCGGCGTCAACGAGGCCGCGCATGAACTCACGGAGGGCCGCGAAGTCGAGGGCAACGTGCTCGACGTTGTAGATGATGTAGTCGCCCCAGGTGCTTGCCATGCGCATGCCTTCTTCGTAGCCGCCGGTGGAGGCGTCGTAGTAGATGGGCTGAGCCCGTTCGAGGAGTTCGATGGACTTGTTGACGCGCTTGGGCTGGTAGGCGGACACGGCGCGGGCGGCGTCGAAGCCCTTGCCGAAGCCGGGGGACGAGGTTGTCTGGCGATAGGTCGGGAGCAGGCGCAGCTCGGTTGCTGAGCGGAGGTCGCCCCAGAGGGTCAGGTGGCGGCCGGAGGCGGAGTGGATGACGCCCCAGTCGTCGCCGCTTACGACGACCCGGCCGGTGAGGTCGGCGGGGGGTAGGGGTGCTGAGATGTCCACTTGGGTCTGGTGGCTAGACGCCGAGTAGGAGGTGGCGAGAACCTGGAGCTCCCTGCCGTCTTCGAGGAACTCGGGCAGTCCGGCGGTGTTTCCTTCGCCCGCGGCGCCGTCGCGGAACATGGACGCGGTGACGGTCGCGGTGCCGTCGTGCTCGAGCGACCCGGAGACGATGTTGTTGCTGAAGCGGGTGGGCTGGAGGCCCTCCTTGGTCTCGATGAGCAGGGTGTCTTCGAGGATCGTGTTGTTTGTGGCCTCAAGCTCGCTCCGCTGCAGGTAGAAGCCGTTGTTGAGCGCGGCGATGTTGCCGGTGACGCGGCCGCGGCTCTCCATGGTGATGCGGGTGGCACCGGAGTTGCGGGACGGGTTCGTGTTGCCGAAGAAGCGGTTGCCGGTGACTTCGACGAAGAAGTCTTCGGCGCTCGGCATGGGGTCGAACGGCCGGTCGTAGCGGTGCTCCTGCCCGCCAACGAAGAGGCCGCCGCCATCGTCTCCGCCGTGGTTGGCGACGATGACGTTGTTGCGGACCTTGGCCGAGGACCAGTAGGCGACGAAGATGCCGCCGCCGTCGTTGTTGTGGAGGGCCTGATTGTGGAGGACGACGTTGCCGCTGATCTCGGGAGACGAGTGGTTGAAGATGGAGATGCCGCCGCCGTCGCTGCTGCGCATGGGGTCGGCGGTGCCGGCGATGTTGCCGATGAGGACGTTGTCGGCGATCACGCCGTCGCAGTTGTGGTCGAAGGCAATGCCGGCGCCGCGGCCGGTTTCGGTGGTGTTGGCGAGGATCAGGTTGTTGCGGATCTCGGGGGCGCCGCCGTTGCGGCAGTAGATGGCGCCGCCGTCGTGGGCGGTTTCGTGGAGGTACTTGGGGGCCCAGTCTTGGGGTGTGAGGGTGGCGTTCTGGGTGAAGACGTTGTTGGTGAGGACGGGGGACGTGCCGTCGATGAGGATGCCGCCGCCGGGGGCGCGGATGAGGCCGTTGTGGATTTGGAGGCCGTCGATGCGCGGGGTCGGAGTGGTGGCGGTGGTGGCGGTGGCGGAGGTGGTGGAGGTGGCGGCGGCGGTGGTGGCGGTGCGGGCGGTGGTGGTGGCGGTGGTGGTGGTGGTGGTGGCGGCGGAGGTGCTGGTGATGAGGACTCGGCCTTCGCTGCGGGCGTCGAGGATGGTTGGGTGGGTCTGGAGGTCGCGGGTCCAGGTGATGGGGTCGAAGCCGCCGTAGAGGTCGGTGTTGGGGGTGAGTTGGAGGTTGTGGACGTTGTAGGTGCCGGCGGCGATGAGGAGGGCGGTGCGGGTGGTGGTGGCGGTGGTGGCGGTGGTGGCGTCGGTGTTGCTGGCGGCGGAGGCGGCGAGGGCGGAGGCGATGGCTTGGGTGATGGAGGCGTAGGGGGCGGAGGCGGTGCCGGTGCCTGTGGTGTCGGAGCCGGTGGTGGTGGAGACGTGGAGGATGTGGGTGTAGGGGTCGAGGTCGACGGGGGTGGTTGTGGGACCGGCGGCGAGGGTGGGGGTGGTGGTGGTTAGGAGGGTGAGGGAGAGGGTGAGGAAGGCGTGGCGGAGGTGGGGGAGGTGGCGGCGGCGCTGCGCGCCGGATGGGGGGGTGGTGCCGGGGTTCCAAGGGAGCGGATGCCGGCCAGAAGGCCGGCGCACCCAGTGGGCGGATGCGGTGCTGGCGTTCGGCCGGCTTGACCGACGAGCCGCGGAGCGGTGAGTTCGGGGGTAACGCGCGAGGCCGAAGGCCGAGCTCCTTTTTGGGGCTGTCGCTGCGGCAGATGCGGGCAGGATGCCCGCGTTCCCAGGGTTGTGCACGCTTCTACCCTCCTTCCACGAATTGCATGGCGTAGAGCTTCGCTCCGCGCATGCGGAGCACCACCTGCACGGTCCTGCCCACGAGCGGGGACAGGTCGGCGCCGCTCTCGAGCCAGTCGACTTCCTTGGCGATGAAGTCGCCGTTGATGTAGACGCAGTCGTCGACGGTGTAGCCCTCGATGTCTTGGCCCTGCTCGTCCAGGAAGCCGACTTGCATGTAGCCGACGGCGTCGGTGTCGACGTTGAGTTGCAGGCGGTCACCGGTGAAGGTGAGGGCTCGGGTCACGGCGGTCGTCTCGTGGCCGTAGGGACTGTCGAGGGAGATGAACCCGTCCAGCCGCTGTACGAGGCGGTAGACGCCGCGGCCATCGGGGTCTTCGGTGTGGGGCGAGTGGTAGTGGGTCTCGCCGAAGTAGTACTGCCAGAGTTCCTCGCCGCGGCGGATCATGCCGTGGCCGATGTAGGCGGTGACCACGTCGCGCCCCTGGTGACGGCCGATGCCCACGTAGGCAGGCTCGGGGTGGCGCTTCCAGTCGAGCCCGTTGCGGCTGACGGCGATCTGGGATTCGAGCGGGCCCGAGCCCAGGCCGCGTTCTTCGAGGCCCAACACCGTGCGCGCCTCCGGTCCGTCGCCGTAGTAGTGGAAGTAGCCCACCGGGAAGGCGACGTAGGTGTCCGGGGCATACGGATACTTCATCGCCTTGGTGAGATAGAAGTCCACGCCCACCGGGTCCTCGGGGGTCGGATCGAAGAGGTGCGGGTACTCCATGCCGAAGCCGCCCGGCGTCAGCGGACCGTTGTCCACCCACCAAGGCAGCGGGTCGCGGAGCGGATACTCGGCGCGGAGGTCGAGGTACTCCTGCTGCGTCAGCGGCGTGAACGGTTGGGTCGCGCGCAGGTCCTTGTGCTCGGTGACCACGGAACTGCGCTGCGTCATGCCTCCGGGCGTATGGAAGATGCCGGAGCGGTGGTAGGCCATGTAGACCTGCCGCTGGTCGTCGTAGTAGGTGCTGCTCTGGGTGCCGGACCGGAAGGGCAAGATGATGTTGCGCCGCCGCTTCCAGTCGTAGCCGTCGGCCGACGTGTAGAGGTAGATGCCGCGCCGCTGGTAGTCCGTGAAGTACTTCCACCGTTCGTCGGGTTGGCCCTGCGGGTCCCAGAAGGGAGTGCCGAGGCCGCCGACCATGTCGGGGATGACGATGTTGCGGTGCCCGTTGATCTCGCCCCGCCCCTGGTCGGGCCGGTCGAAGTGGACGCCGTCGGTGGAGGTGTAGACCGCGAGGTGGTCCTCCTCCACCGAGTTGTAGATGCGGATGACGCCGTCGTCGCCCTCGACGATGGTCAGGTGCTTGCGGAACGTGCCCTTGATGTTGTCGATCACTCGCTCGGCGCGGCGCGGCGGGTTGACGACGAACTTCGCGTCGCCTGTTACGGCGAGGAGGGCGTCGTCGATGAAGAGGTGCTTGCGGGTGCCGAGCTTGAGCGGCTCGGAAGGGTCGTCGCCGAAGAGGAGCGGCGGGCCCTGGACGAGTTCGACGGGGGCGGGCTGGGTGGCGAAGGTTGCAGGTGGCTCGAAGTCGTGCGTGTAGACGAGGCCACGGCTGACGCGAAACTCGTCGAGCATGCCGGTGAGGGGGCGGGCGAAGAGTCCATCGCTGGCGAGTGTGAGGTAGGCCTCTTCGCCGGAAGGCAGGGCTTGGATGGCGGTCGGGGGTGGCAAGGGCTGGAGGGCGCCGTCGAGGTAGTGGCGTAGCTGGCTTGCGGTGGCGTCGTACGTGAAGGCGTAGTGGCGCCAGACGGCGGCGGTGGGCGCGGTGGCGGCGGCCGTGGAGGTGGGGATCTCGACGAACGCGCCGGCGGGCTGGTTGACGAGGACGAAGTGGGAGCGGTCGGCCGACCAACTGAGCTGGGTGACGAGGTCGTTCTCGCCGCGGGGGCCGGCGCCGAGTTCGAAGATGACGGCTTCGTCCTGGGCGTCGGCCTCGGACGTAGTGGCGGCCGGGGCATCGCCGGAGGAGTGCCAGAACTCGACGGTCCAGTCGAAGTCGCCGAGGTTGAGGGCGTTGGTGGTGGGGTTCTTGTGGCCGACCTGCTTTCTCAGGTGGTTCTCGCCGGAGGTCATGAGAGCCGCGTAGTGGGCGGTGAACCAGCTCAGGGGCTCGACTGTCCGGCCTTCGGGCGGGGGCAGGCGGGCGAGACCGAACTCGCCGGGCTTCTCTTCGGCCGGGGGCACGTCGAGGGGCGGGTCGAGCGGGGCGAGAAGGAGGGCGTTGCCGTAGTGGCCTGGGGCGACCTGGGCGCCGAGGCCGAGGGAGAGGACCATGTCGTTGTCCGACATGTCGTCGAGGGTGTGGCTCGGGTAGAGGCCGACGGGCTCGTCGAAGAGCCATAGGGCGGTGGTTTCGGTGGTGGGAGGGGTGGGGGTGGTGGTGTCGGGGGGTGGGGCGCAGGCGGCGAGGAGGGTTAGGAGGGCGGTTGCGGTGGCGAAGAGGAGCCGGCGCTGCGCGCCGGATGGGGGTCTGGTGCTCGGGTTCAGAGGGGGCAGATGCCGGCCAGAAGGCCGGCGCACCCAGTGGGGAGCCGGACCGTTCGGGCGCACCAAGTGGACGGATGTGAGGACGGTGCTGGGGTTCCAAGGGGGCAGATGCCGGCCAGAAGGCCGGCGCACCCAGTGGGGAGCCGGGTGGTTCAGGCGCACCCAGTGGGTCATTGTGCCTCCTCGTTGCTGACGGCGAGCCCCGCGTGGGGGATCACCAGGGTCTCGATGAGTTCGTCGTCGATCGAGTAGATCTGGTACGTCGCCTGCGGGTCCTCACGCGCGGTGTCGAAGGTGAGCAGACCGAAGGAGTCCTTCAGGTTGTAGCTGAAGAGGGCGCCAGGCTCCTTGGGGTGGGTGTGCATGTTCGTCAACTGGCCGCTTAGGAGGTCGTGGAAGGCGTAGCCGCTTGCCCGCTCGATTTTCCAGGCTTCGGACCGGTGGCGGTCCGAGGAGAGCAGGATCACGCCGGGGATGTCGTTCGACTCGATGAAGCCGAGGATCTCCTCGCGCTCCTCGGGGAAGCCCGACCAGGTGTCGCGGCTTCCCGGCTTGGCCCCCTCGGCCCAGGCCACGGGGCTTGCGATCACCTTGAAGGTTGCCTTGGAGTCGAGCAGCGATTCGAGCAGCCAGGCCTTCTGCACCGGCCCCAGCATGGTGCGCTCTTCGACGAAGGGGTTGGTCCGGTAGGTGCGGCCGTCGAGCATGAAGAAATCGACGTCCCCAAGGGAGAACCGGAACCAGACTCCCGGGTGGGACTCCGACCCGTAGGACGGGTTGTTCCAGTTGCGGCGGAACAGGTCGACCATCGGCTGCTTCCACGCCGGGCGGTCCACGTAGGGGCCCATCCAGATGTCGTCGATGGCCGCGTCATGGTCGTCCCAGATGGCGTAGACGGGAATCGAGCTCACAAGGCGCCGGAACTCGGGGCGCGACTGGCGCTGATAGTAGGTGTAGTCGTGAAACGGGCCGGGCTGCCCCGGCAGGTCGATGTAGACGTTGTCTCCGAGTGTGAGAAAGGCGTGCGGCGCGTGGGCCGCGATGGTGTCCCAGATGCGCTCGTTCCACGGCGTGAAACCTGCGCAGCCGCCGAAGGCGACGACGAAGGTGCCTGAAGCGCCGGCGCGGGGGAAGGTGCGCAGGCTGTAGCTCGGCGGCTGGGGTGGCGAGTTCGCGTCGACTAGGACCTGGTAGCTGTAGGTGGTGTTCGGCGACAGGCCCTCGAGCGTCGCGACACCGGTGAAGTCGCGGTCCGCGCTGGTGGCGCCGGAGGCGGTGTGGCGCTCGCCGTCGGCCGTTGCCTGGACTTGGAACCCCGTCTCGACGGCGGTGCGGATCCAGACGCGGGCGCTGGTGTCGGTGACGGCGCCGAGCATGGGGCCGTGCACGATCGCGTTCTTCGGGCGCGCGGCGTGGGCCGTGAAGGTCTCGGTCGCGGAGAGCGGCGCGAGCAAGTCGCGCGGGCCGGCGAGAAAGCGGCTGAAGGGCATGCCATCGACGATCGCCATGAGCATCGCCTCTTCGGCAGCGTCGATCCGGTTGAGCTGAGCCAGCGCGATGGCCTTGATGAACCACGGTTCGCCGTACCCGCTCTCACCCTGGTGCTGGTTGAGCCGTGCCTCGGCAAGCTCGATCGCCCTCCTGGGGTGGCCGTCGAGGATCTCGAGAAGCTGTCGCTGCCCGCGGCGCTTGTAGTAGAGGTCCGCCGAGCGTTCGTCGAACATGCGGCGGCTCCACTCGTTCTCGCTGCCGTAGTAGGGGTGCGGCGAGTCGCCTTCGTAGGCGTCGGGCGGGCCGAACTCGCCGAAGTTCTCGCCGCCGGGGTTGCCGAGTTCGAGGGCTGCGAGTTCGGCGGCACGGTCGTCGGCGGGGGCGGCGCAGGAGATGGCGGCGGCCAGGAGGATGGGCAAGAGCGCCAAGGCGGATCGGGGCGAGATGGCCGCGTTGCCAGAGACCAGATGCCGGCCAGAACCCGGGTGGCGCGATTCCGCGCCACCCGTGAACCAGTCGGTGCGCCCTTCAGCGGGCGCACGGATGGCAGGCCGGCGCACCCAGTGATGCCGGCGGAGCACGGACAACACAGCCGCCGGCCAAAGGCCGGCGACGTTTCTTCCGCCGCCTCCGGCGGCAGCCGGCCAGAAGGCCGGCGCACCCAGTGGAGGGCACACCCGGTGATCAGCGGTCGACGAATGCGCCATCTTCGGTGGTGAGGGTGCTCCAGTCCTTCTCCTGGAAGGGGAACTTCGCGGCCACTTCCTCGTCGAGGTCGATGCCGAGGCCGGGGCGGCTGGGGAGCTTGGCGAAGCCGCGTTCGTAGGAGAAGTGGCCGCCGTAGAAGAGGTCCTGCCAGAAGGGGTCCTGGCCGCTGCCGATCTCAAGGATGGTGCAGTTCGGGGTGCAGGCACAGACGTGCATGGAGGCGAGCGTGCTGACCTCGCTCTGGGGGTTGTGCGGCGACACGTCGACGCGGAAGGCCTCGGCCAGGATGGCGATCTTGCGCAGTTCGGAGATGCCGCCCACGTGGACCACGTCCGGCATGATCACGTCGACGAGCCGTTCCGAGCACAGCGGCGCAAAGTGGTAGCGCGACGTGAGGCGTTCGCCGGTTGCGAGCGGCACGCGGGTCTGCTCCCGAATCTGCCGCACCTCCTCGAGCGATTCGTTCTCGAGCTGGGTCACCTCCTCGACCCAGAGCGGCCGGAACTCCTCCACGCGGTTGCAGAACTCGACCGCGGAGGACGGTGTCGGCTTGCCGTGCGCCTCGACGATGATGTCGAAGTCCGGCCCCACGACGTCGCGCACCCGAGCCAGGTGCTCCACGCCGCGGCGGATCGACACACGGTGGTTCATGGGCTTGCCGCCGGGATAGAACCCGCCCTTGACGCAGGTCCAGCCCGCTTCCTTCTTCTGGCGCCAGAGGTCGAGCGCCTCCTCGTCGTCCGCCGGCCGGCGCTTCTGGCGGTGGCTGATCCGCTCCAGGTAGCCCTCGTGGCAGTAGAGCCGCACGCGGTCGCGGGCCTTGCCGCCGAGGAGCTGCCAGATCGGCTGGCCGAGGGCCTGGCCGAGGATGTCCCACATGGCGATCTCGACCGCGGAGAGCGCCGACATGAGCACCGGGCCGCCGCGATACCGCGGGCCGATGAACATGCCGCGCCAGTGCCGCTCGATCTCGGTCGGGTCCTTGCCGACGAGGTAGCGCTTGTGGGCGCGGATCGCGGCGTCCACGACCTCGCCCTTGTTGGACAGCGTGCCTTCGCCGAGCCCGGTGATCCCCTGGTTCGTGTAGAGCTTGACGAAGACGAAGTTCTCGTCGTTGCCGGCGTCGACGAGGAAGGTCTTGAGGTCGGTGATCTTGAGGTTGAGCGGCTTGGCGTCTTCGAAGGTCCGTTCGAGGGGACCGGGCTGTTGGGTTTGGTGGGCGCGCAGGGAGCGGGCGGCGGCGGCGCCGGCGAGGCTGAGGGCGGCCGCGAGGACGTCCCTACGATTCATGCCGGCCATGCCCTTCACCTCGCGTCGCCTCCGTGTTCGTCGACGAAGCGCCAGTCGTGGCGCTCGGGCTCGTAGCCGGGGTTGATCGTCATCTCGCCGGCGCCGATCTTCTGCCGCCAGGCGGCGAGCTGCTGGAGGAGGCTTTCGGCGAGCTCGGGTTCATCCCCGGCAAGGTCCGTGGTCTCGCCTGGATCGTCCTTGAGGTTGAAGAGGCTCATCGCGGGGCCGACACCGGCGATCGAACCATCGAACCACTCGATCAGCTTGTAGTCGCCCTGGCGGATGGCGCCGGCCGGCTTGTATCCGAGGTGGTGGTAGTGCGGGTAGTGGAAGTAGAGCGTGTCGCGGTCCAGCGAGCCCGTGCCTTCGAGGACCGACAGCAGGCTCAGGCCGTCGATGTCGGCGGGCAGCTCGTCGACGTCGAGGACGTCCGCGATGGTCGGGAAGAAGTCGTCCGAGGTGATCAGCTCATCGTTGACGCTGCCGGGCGCCACCACGCCCGGCCACTTGACGGCCATCGGCACCCGGACGCCGCCTTCCCAGATCATCGCCTTGCCGCCGCGGAAGGGGTCCTGCGCCTGGAGTTGCTCGAAGCCGCCGTTGTCCGAGTAGAAGATGACGATCGTGCGGTCCGTCAGCCCGTGCTCCTCGATGCGGTCGAGGATCTGCCCGAATCCGGTATCCATGGTCTCGATCATCGCGCCCATGACCGGATTGTTCACCGGGTCGTCGGCGCCGGGCTTCGCCTCGTACCTGGCGATCAGCTCCGGGTCCTCCAGCAGCGGACGGTGGACGACGTGGTGGGAGACGTAGAGGAAGAACGGTTGGTCCCGGTTCGCGTCGAGGAACGCCAGGGACCGCTCGGCGATCTCGAGCGCGTGATGCGCGTCGCCCGCCGGGTCGTCCTCGTACTCCGGCTTGACGGTCGCGAGGATGTCGTCGAAGCCCTGAGACTCCGGGTCCATCGGCCGTCCCGGCTCGTACTCCTTGTCCACGTTGAGGTGCCACTTGCCGAAGTGGCCGGTCGCGTAGCCCTGGGACTTCATGAGCTCGGCGAGCGTGACCTCCTCGAGCGGCAGTCCGGGCACTTCGGCCGGCCGCAGGAGCCGCGCGTAGGGGTACGGACTGCCGGGGATGTAGTCCGTGATCTGCAGGCGGGCCGGGTTCTTGCCGGTCATCAGGCTCGCCCTGGTGGGCGAACAGACGGGGTTCGCGGAGTAGGCGTTCGAGAACTGCATGCCGGCGGCCGCGATCGCGTCGATGGTGGGCGTCTCGTAGTAGGCGGTGCCGTGGTAGCCGACCTGGTTCCAGGCCAGGTCGTCGGCGAGGAGGAGGACGATGTTCCAGGGGGTGTTGGAGGCTGGGGGCGTGGGTGCGGAGTCGGGGGCGGGGGTGCAGGCGGCGAGGATGAGCAGAGGCAGAACCGGCGCTGCGCGCCGGATGCCGGCCAGAAGGCCGGCGCACCCAGTGGGCCGGATGCCGGCGGGGACGCTGGCGCACCCAGTGATGCGGGCGAGACGCCCGCGTTCCCAGGTCTTGCTCATCGCTTCACCACCCTCCTCAGCCCTCGCTTCGCTTTCGATGCTTCCAGCCAGCATAGGTCAGGTTCCGGTCCACCTCCTGCGCCGGGAAGAAGTAGCTCGCCGCCCAAGCGACGCCGAACAGCACCAGGTGACTGTAGACGCCGAGCATGTAGTTGTGCTGCGTGTAGTTGAGCGCTCCTAAGTCGAGCCAGATGCGCGGCTCGCCGCCCAGGCCGAACGGCGTCGACGTGAGCAGCGCCGCCGCCGTGAAGAGCACGCAGGCGCCGATGCCGATGTAGAGCCCCTGCTTGTTCGTGCGCGGCACGAAGATGCCCAGCAGGAACATCCCGGCGATGCCGCCGGAGAACATCGCGTAGAGCATGAAGACGGTGGCCAGCACGCCCTGATCGCCGAGGGCGACATAGATGAGCGCGACCACGATGGCGCCGACTCCCGACAGCACGACGATGGTCTTGCCCATGCGCACCCGCTGGGCCTCGGTGCTTTGCGGCTTCAGTTTCTTGTAGTAGTCGTCGACGCCGACCGCCGCGAGGCAGTTGAGGTCCGAGTCGAGGGAGGAGATCGCGGCGGCCAGGAGCGCCGCGATGACGAGCCCCACGACGCCCACGGGCATCTCGTTCAGGATGAAGTGCGGGAACACCGCGTCGGAGCGAAGGCCCTCGGGCAGCGACGCGGCGTCCTGGTAGAAGACGTAGAGCGCCGTGCCGATGAACATGAAGAGCACCCACACCGGCACCACCATGAGCACGCCGGTGATCGACGCCCTGATCGCGTCTTTGTCCGACCTGGCCGTCAGGTAGCGCTGCACCATCGTCTGATCGGTCCCGTACTTCTGGACGGCGTAGAAGATGCCGTTGATCGCCATGACCCAGAACGTCAGTTCGACCAGGTTCGCGTCGAACGACCCCAGACTCACCTTGTTCTCGGCGGCCGCAACGGAGAACACTCTGCCGAGACCGCCGTCGAGCTTGATCGCGATGACGAGCAGGGTGACGAGCCCGCCCAGGATCAGCAGCACGCCCTGGATCACGTCCAGCCAGATCACCGCCTCCATCCCGCCCACGAGGGTCAGAACGGTTACCACCAGGCCGAGGACCACGATCACCGTCACGACGCCGATGCCCGTCAGGCTGGAAACCGCCAGCGCGAGCAGGAAGAACACCGAACCCATACCGGCAAACTGCGCCAGCACGAAGGCCAGTGAGGCGTAGAGGCGGGCGAGATAGCCGAACCGCCGCTCGAAGTACTCGTAGGCGCTGAGCCCGATGACCTTCCGGTACATCGGCACGATGAAGCCGATGCCGGCCAGCACCACGATCGGGACCATGAAACCCTGCACCAGGCGCACCCAGTTGCCCGCGAAGCCGTCGCCCGGGTAGGCGAGGAAGGTGAGGCTGCTGATCAGCGTGGCGAAGATCGACAGGCTGATCGCCCACGCCGGCACGTTGCCCCCGGCCGAGAAGTACTTGGCGGTAGTCGATTGGGCCTTCGCGAACCGGAGGCCGACCCCGACCGACAGGACGAGGCTCGCCCCGACGATCAGGTAGTCGACGAAGTGCAGGGAGGGGGTGTTCATGGGCTAGCAAGGCGCCACAGTACTGCCGCCGCTTCGCGGCGCGTCTCTTCTCAGAAGCCGGCCAGAAGGCCGGCGCACCCAGTTGCTGCGGCGCAAGCTCCTAGAACGACCAGCGCATGCCGGCGTTGAACGTCCGGCCCGTGATGTCCTGCTGAGAAGACCGGCTCGCGATGCCCCGGTACAGGTAGACCACTTCTTCGGTCAGGTTGTTGGCCTGGAGGAACAGCTCGAGACCGCTGTCGAAGAGATAGGTGAACGAGTAGTCGAGGTACATCGCCGAGTCGGTCCACTCGTCCGAACCAGCCTCCTCGCCGACCTCGCTCATCCACCTGCCGCTCATGTTCAGGGCGAGCCGGGTCAGGATCCTGTTCTTCTCGTAGATGAGCGCGAGGTTCCCCACGCTCTCCCTCTGTTCCGGCAGCACGTCGACGTCGTCCCGGTCGGTCTGCTCGCCCAGATCGATGTCCAGCACGTTGGTGTACGTGTAGTTCGCATAGATGCCGAAACCCGAATCCCACTGCTGCTGCCAGGCGACCTCGATGCCCATGAGGTCCGCGTTGCCGCCGTTGACCGGTTCCTCCACGTCGAAGCCGTCGAACGCCCCGCCGACCTGCGTGGTCGCCGTGACGAAGTTGAAGTCGTCGATGCTCTTGAAGAACACGCCGCCGGAGATGATCCCGACGTTGTCGAAGAAACGCTCGACGAGGAAGTCGAGGTTGCTCGACAGTGCCGGTTCCAGGTACGGATTGCCGCGCACGATCTCTTCGTCGTCCGTGTGGGTGTAGGAGAACGGCATCGAATCCCAGAAGTTGGGCCGGGCCATGCTGCGCGTGTAGGCGGCTCTCAGGTTCGTCTCCGGAGTGAGGCGGTAGCGGAACTGCAGGTTGGGGTAGACGAAGTCGTACGACCGCGTCACGTTCTCCTGCGTGTTGCTGAGCACATCGTCGTCATTGACCACGAGGTTCGCTCCGGTGTAGTCGAGCTCGTTGAACTCGGCCCGCACGCCCATCACCATCGTGAGCCGCCCGTAGTCCTGGGTGGTCATCGCGTAGAGGCTGGTGATGTCCTCCTCGGCGTTGTACGGCTCGCCCAGGTTCACGTCGTTGCGCACCTCCTCCCGGAAGCCGCCCGGGCCCTGGTTCGAGTAGAAGAAGGAGCGGAAGGCCGCAGGGTTGTACTCCCTGCCGAGGTTGTAGCCGCCCTCGGTGATGTTGGCGCCGCCGCCCTCGAACTGGCTCAGGAACAGGTCGTCGTCGCCCTTCCACTTCCACTTCGAGCGCAGGTCGGCGCGCTCCTTGTGCAGCGCGCGGAGCTTCAGGCCCAGCTTGAACTCGCCGGTATCGCTGCCCCACAGCATCGGCCTGGTGAGATCCAGCGTGGCTGTGTCGATCGTGCTGGTCGTGTCCTCGAACTTCTCGTCCACGGCGTCGAACTCGAAGACGCCGCTGTCGTGGATGTCCTGCCGCGTCGAATCCCAACCCGGCGCCTTGCCGCCGATGTCGACCACGTTCAGGTCGAACCCGCGGGCCTGGAACTCCGGCTTGAGCTGCCCTTCCGGCTTCTTGGTGAAAGCCGAGCTCGTCGACAGGGTGAAGTCGAGCACGGACAAGCCCAAGCGGTGCTCCCCGGTGACGCTGTAGGCCGTGATCTCCTGTTCCTCGAGGCGATCGTGCAGGGACTTCACCATGCGCAGGCCCTCGACCTCCGTCGGGCTGATGTAGTCGCCCTTGTCCCAACGGACCCGCGTGATCTGGCGGTCCTGGTCGTCCTCGCGGTAGTTCTGCATCAGGCTGAAGTCGAGCTTGTGGTCGTCGTTGATCCGAACCTCCAGGCGCGCGTTGGCGCCGAAGCGGTCGCGGTCGTTGGCCGAGAACTGCGCCTCCGTGTTGGTCAGGGCGTAGGGGATCTCGGCCCCGCCGACGGTGTCTTCGCTTCCCCACTTGTGCTCGTTGTTGTGGCGTTCGGCCGCGGTGCGGGCGAAGTTGACGCCGACGGACAGCCCGACGTTCTGGTTGTCGCCCAGCACGGTCGAGTAGTTGAACGCCGACCGCGAGTGACTGCCGTCGGCGATCGAGTTGTCGCCCACCCCCAACGTGAAGTTCGTCACGCCGTCCGGCTGGTCGAACGCGCTCCGCGTCTTCAGGTTGATCGCGCCGCCGATCGAGTCGGCGTCCATGTCCGGGGTCAGGACCTTGGTCACCTCGATGCCGGACAGTTGCGCGGCCGAGATGACGTCGAGTTCGACCATCCGGTTCTGGGAGTTGGAGTACGCGACCTGCTGGCCGTTGATCGTCACGTTCGTCATCGCCGACGGCGTGCCGCGCAAGGAGACGAAGCGGCCTTCGCCGTTGTCGCGCTGGATGCTGACGCCGCTGACGCGCTGCAGCACTTCGGCCGTGTTCAGGTCCGGGAAGCTCTGGATCTGCTCTTCGGAGAGGACGTTCTTGATGTTGACGGCCTCCTTCTGGTCGTTCAGCGCCTTGCTCTGCCCGAACCGAACAGCCTGGACGACGATCTCGTCGGCGAATTCATAGCGCGCGTCGAGCTGAATCGGCTGGTTCACCGTTCCTGAAGCGGTCACCGAGACGCTCGCTTCGAAGTCCTCGAACCCGACGTAGTTCACGACCAGCGTGTAGTCGCCGGCGGGCACGCCATCGAGCCGGTAGCGGCCGTCGCTACCCGACCGCGTACGGTACTGAGTGTCCTGGAGCTCAACCTCGGCGCCCGGAAGCAGGGCGCCGGATTCCCTCTCGGTGATCGTGCCCTGCACGGATGGGCCCGCCTGCGCCCAGGCCGTATTCACGCAGATGAACACGGCTGCCGCCGCGAAGCCGGCACTCGTCAGGACGTTCGCGAATCGCTGTTTCATGGCGCAGTCTCCCCCAGGAAGTTGGATATGAACTAGATCGCCCCCGCTCGCGAAAGCAGGGGTGTTGATCGCCTTCTTGGGGGCAGAGCTATCCCATGGATCGCCGCCCCAAACGCTGTTGGGAAACCTAACACACGGGCACCCGGTCCGGCGGAGCCAGCCGGCCGGCGCGGTCCTCGGCCGCGTTGTCAGGGAGCGGTCGTCCTCGCCACGCGGAAGCCGACGAAGTAGCTCCTGAAGCCGGAGAAGATCTTCAGGCGCATCGCGGAGCGCAGATATCCGGGGCCGTAGTTGTAGGCGCCGCCGCGCGTGACACGGCCCACGCAGTCGCCGGCCAACCAGGCGCTCCCGTCGCCCGGCGCGCCTTCGTAGCTGCCGTTCCAGCAGTCCGCCGTCCACTCCCAGACGTTGCCGTGGACGTCGTACAGCCCGAACCCGTTCGCCGCGAACGACCCGGTCGGCGCCGTGTAGCGGTGGCCGTCGTCCGGCCAGCCGTGATCCTGCTCGCCGTTCGCATGGTCGGCGCTCGGCTCGTCGCCCCAGCTATACCGGGTCATCGTTCCTGCCCGCGCCGCGTACTCCCACTCCGCCTCGCTCGGCAGGCGGTACTCCGCGCCCGTGACCTCGGACAGCCAGGACACGAAAGCCTGGGCGTTGTGCCAGTTCGCATTGAGCACGGGACGGCTGCCGCGACCCCGACCTTCGTCCCCCGCCTCGTAGCCCTCGCAGCCGCCGGCCGCGACGCAGGCGTCCCACTCCGCGAAGGTCACCTCGCGAACGCCGATGGCGAAAGGCTCGGCGATCGTCACCCGGTGCGCGGGGCCCTCGTCGTCGTACCGTCCCGCCTCGTCCGGAGGCGAGCCCATGGTGTAGGCGCCGGACGCCAGGACGACCACTTCGGGGCATTCGGCGCAGTCGCGGAAGATGGTGCCGGGCTCGGCTGGGGCTTGCGCCGCTGCCGCGGCGTTGCCCACGATCGAGGCCGCGGCGACGCACAGAAGGCCGAGTCTTGGGTGCGAGCCAGGGGACCGCATGGTTCTCCTGAGTTTGCGAGGCGGGGGCTTGGGGCTCGGAACAACAACGATCGTAGCGCTGGACGACGGTGAGGAGCCGGCGTGACGGCGCGCTGCGCGCCGGATGCGGGCGGGACGCCCGCGTTCCCAGCGGGCGCTCAGTCTTCGGTTAGTCGCCCCAGCGATAGTTGAACCGCGCGTAGTAGTAGCCGCCGCTCAGGCCCCACGGCGTCACCGGGCTGTACCGGGAACCGAGGACGTCGACGAGCCCAGCGGGCGCCGGGGAAAGGACATCGAACATGTTCTGGGCGCCGATGGCGAGCGTGGTGTCCGCGGCGATGGGGATGCTGGCTTCGAAGTCGACGATGTAGGTCGAGTCCTGGACCGGCGGCGCGGGGTCCACCCACAACCGCGTGTAGTAGTAGTCGATCCAGGAGCCGTAGTGGCTGAGGCGGCCGAGGAGACTGACCGGTCCGACCTGCTGGTTCACCGCGAAGTTCCAGCGGAGACGGGGCACGCCGCGCTCGATGGCGAGCACGTCCGCGGCGCTCAGCAGATCGGACTCCTCCGTGACCTCGGTGTCGGTGTAGTTCAGGGTGAAGCTGAACTCGGTGTCGCCGCCGAGGGCAACCGGAATCCAGGTCGAGACGACGTCGATGCCTGCGGTCCGGGTCGAGAAGTCGTTGATGAAGAAGCGGAAGAAGGACAGGTTCCGTGCCGAGGTGATGCCCTGTGAGAGCAGCAGGTCCCGTTCCTCCCCTGTCAGCGTCAGGACCTGCGACAGCGAGAGCCGGTCGGAGATGTCGACGTTGAAGTAGTCGGCGGTCAGGGTGAACGGGCCGGTGTCGATCACCACACCGGCCGTCGCGTGGACCGACTCCTCGGGTTCGAGCGGCTTGCCTCCCCGCGGCCCCGCCGCCACGAAGGTGGACGGCACGGTCGCGCTGTCGACGAGTTCCAGGGTCGTGGGGTCGATGGTGGTCTGCACGTTGAGCGCGTTCTGCTGCCCGGGCGTCGGCGCTCGGAAGCCCGTGCTGACGCCGCCGCGCAATGAGACGGTGTCGCTCAGAGCGCGGCGGAACGAGAGCTTGCCGTTCGTCGTGTTGCCGAACACGTCGTAGTCCTCGACCCTGAGGGCGCCGCCCAGGGACCACCGGTCGTCCTCTCCGTGCAACTCGACATCGCCGTAGACGGCGACGTTCTCGCGGCTCCACGTCCCGGCCGTGTAGTCGGGGAAACCGGGGAAGCCGTTCGAGGCGGGAATGAAGCCCTGCGCCGCATAGGGGCCGACCTCCCAGGACGGCCGACCCCCGGCGCCGACGGTGAAGCTCTCGTCGCGCCACTCGACGCCGGCGGCGACGTTGACCCTGTGGGAGACGCTATAGGAGATGTCGAAGTTCAGGTTCACGTCTTCCTGACGGTAGAGACCGGGGTCGAAGTCGCGCGGCGTGTCCGGGCCGAGCGACGCATTGACGGTGTTCATGAAGAAGAAGTCCGATTCGTGCGAACCGAAGCTGGCGCTCAGATCCCAGGCGAAGCCGTTGTTCAGCTCCTTCCGCAGCCCCGCGACCACCGAGCTGTCGGTCACGATGCCGCCGAACTGCGGGGTGAAGCCGCCCGGAGCGATCTCCTGGAAGGAGAAGCAGTTCGGGTCGGCGAACACCTGAGCGAGGGCATCCGGGTCGGGCACGCTGTTCGTGATCCTGACCTCGGGGCAGTTGGCCGTGCCCATGCCCTTGGCGCGGAGGACATCGCCGATCAGCAGCGTCTGGCCGCCGTCGAGGCTGTAGATGCTCTGCCGCGAGTTGGGATTCCGGAAGAAGAAGCCCTCGGTCACCTTCTTCTCGGCGAAGTTGGCGAAGCCGTAGAACTGGAGGCCGTTGTCGTAGCGGTGGCCGATGTTGGCGAACAGCTTCACGTCGTCCTCGATCATCGGGTTGCCCCAGATCTGCACCGGGTCGGCCACGTGTGTGTTGCCCGCGGCGACGAGCGCGGCCGCATCCAGGCGCTGCACGCTGCGATCGGTCGGGTCGGCGGCGCCGTACTCGAAGCTCAGGTTGGCGAATCCGTTGCCGCCCATGGGCAGGCCGAAGTTGCCGGCTACGGTGTAGCCGGCGCCGTCGCCGGCGATGTAACTGCCGCTGTGGAACTCGATGGCGCCACCGGTGGCGTCGTCCTTGAGCAGGAAGTTGATGACGCCCGCGATCGCGTCGGAGCCGTACTGCGCCGACCCGCCGTCGCGCAGGACCTCGACCCTGCGCAGTGCGATCGCCGGAATGGTCGAGATGTCGGGCCCCTGCGCACCGTCCGTCACGCCGCCGAACCAGGCGACGACCGACGACCGGTGCCGCCGCTTGCCGTTGACCAGGATCAGCGTGTGGTCGTGGGCCAGGTTGCGCAGGCTCGACGGCCGCACCAGCGTCGCCGCGTCGCTGATCGGATGGGTCGCGACGTTGAAGGAGGGCACCAGGTTCCGCAACTGGTAGTCCAGCGTTGTGGCGCCCTGGCGCATGATGTCCTCGACGGGAATCGCGTCGATGGGGACCTGGGATTCGGTCACCGAACGAGGGTGCGCGCGGCTGCCGAGGACGACGATCCGCTCCTCGAATTGCGGCGGCTCCTCGTCCGTCGTGTCGCTGACCGTACCGTCGACGGCGCCCGTCTCCTGGGCGACCGCGGCCGCTGGCACGAGCAGAATCGAGGCGAAGACCGCCACGGCGGGCAGGGACGAGTATTGGGCTATCCAAGCCATGGTGCTCACGCCTCCTCTTCGTGACAGCGGGCACCCGCGCACGGACCGCTCGCAGGACGCCTTGCCGGTCGCCCTGTATCGGGGCTTTCGAGCTACGTGTGTCCTCAATTCACGACGATCATATGACGACAGACGGTCTCCTGCGATATGGTCCGTCGATGCGCGGTGCCTTGCGCATTCTCCGTCGTGGCCGGGTCACGAGCCTCGATGGCTTCGCCCCCGCCAAGACGCTGCTCGAGCATCTTCGTCTCCGCGAAGGCGCGACAGGCACCAAGGAAGGCTGCGCCGAAGGGGACTGCGGCGCCTGCACCGTTGCCGTAGGTCGCCTCCGCGACGGGCGCGTCGTCTACGAGCCGACGAACAGTTGCATTCAACTCCTTGGCTCCCTGGACGGGGCCGAAGTGGTCACCGTTGACGATCTGGCGCCTCGCGCCTCGGATCTACATCCCGTGCAGCAGGCGCTCGTTGATCACCACGCTTCCCAGTGCGGGTTCTGCACGCCCGGCTTCGTCATGGCCCTGTTCGCGCTCTACCACGCGAACCGGAATCCCGACCGCTCCGTAGTGAACGACTGGCTCGCCGGCAACCTCTGCCGATGCACCGGCTACCGTCCGATCGCCGACGCGGCTCTCGCCTGCTGCAGCGAGGCCGCTCAGGACGAGTTCACCCGAAATGCGGCTCGCACGGCGGAGCAGCTCGAGGCCCTCGAGGACGGTCAGGATCTCTTCGTCGGCAACGACGAGACGTTCTATGCGGCGCCGGCCTCCGAGGACAGCCTGGCGGACCTCTGCGCCCGTCACCCTGAGGCTGTGATCACAGGCGGCGCGACGGATGTCGGTCTATGGATCACGAAGGAACTGCGTCACCTGCCCCAGATCATTCACACCGGGCGCGTCCCCTCCCTTCGGGCCGTGCGTGAAGAGCGCGACCGGGTGGAGCTTGGCGCCGCCGCCACGTACGCCGAAGCGGAGGCGGCGCTTTGCGGCATCGACCCGGATGTCGGCGAAGTGCTCAATCGCCTGGGTTCGAAGCAGGTGCGGGCAGTCGGCACGGTCGGCGGCAACATTGCGAACGGCTCGCCGATAGGCGACATGCCTCCGGTTCTCATCGCACTCGGGGCTTCCATCGAGCTCCGCCTCGGCGAACGTCGCCGGACCCTGCCGCTCGAGGCGTTCTTCCTCGACTACGGCGTTCAGGACCGCGCACCGGGCGAACTCCTGACCCGGATCCGGGTTCCCCGCCTTGGCCCGGACGAGCATTTCCGCAGCTACAAGATCTCGAAGCGCTACGACCAGGACATCTCGTCCGTGCTCGGGGCGTTCTGGTTCCACACGGTCGGCGAGCGCATCGTCTCCGCGAGGATGGCGTGGGGCGGCATGGCAGCGACCCCCAAGCGCTCCCCGCGGACCGAAGAGACCGTCGTCGGGCTCAAACTGGACGACGGACTACTCCATGACGCGGACGAGGCGGTCCGCGTCGCCCTGGCCGGTGACTTCTCGCCGATCGACGACCACCGGGCGAGCGCCCAGTACCGGCTGCGCGTCGCCGGCTCTCTCGTCCTCAAGGCGCTCAGCGAGATCGCGGGGCGTCCGAGCCGGGAGACGCGGGTCCGCGGCAGCAGGGAGGAGGCGGCCTGAGTACCCTGATCCAGGCTAGGACCGCCGAGTCAGCGGGCGCCTCGGCAACGGCGGGAGACCGGACCTCCCCTGAGAAGATCGCCGACCCCGGCAGCGCACCGGGCCGGAGCGTCGGGCGGGGACTCCCCCACGACAGTGCGGTCCGGCACGTCCGGGGCACGGCGAACTACGTCGATGATCTGCCGGAGCCTCGGGGCGCGGTCCACGTGGCGCCCGGCGCCGCGGGTGCGGCCTGTGGCCTCATCCGCTCCCTGGACCTCTCGGCTGTGCGGTCCTTCCCGGGAGTTCTGGCGGTTCTCGAAGCGGGCGACATTCCCGGGCGAAACGACTGCAGCCCCGCGGCCGGGGACGATCCGATCCTGGCCGGAGACGCGATTCGCTTTCCCGGCGAGGTCGTCTTCGCGGTCGTGGCCGAGACACGCGACATTGCCCGCCGGGCCGTGAAGCGCGCCCGCATCGAAGTCGAGTCCCGCCCGCCCCGGGTCACCGTGGACGACGCGCTCGCTCAGGGAACGGACCTGCTGCCGCCCTACGGCTTCGAGCGCGGCGACGCGGCGGGCGCCATTGCTGCTGCTCCGCGCGGTCTCGAAGGGAGTCTGCGGATCGGCGGTCAGGAGCACTTCTACCTGGAGGGACAGGCCGCGCTCGCGGTGCCCGGCGAGGACGACGAGATCCGGGTCTTCTCCTCGACCCAGCACCCCGCCGAAGTCCAGGGGCTGGTCGCGGGCATGCTGGACATCCCTGATGCGGCGGTCGTCTGCGAGTGCCGCCGAATGGGCGGCGCCTTTGGCGGTAAGGAGTCGCAGGCGGCTCAGTGGGCCTGCCTGGCCGCCCTCGCCGCCCGAACGGTCGGCCGCCCGGCAAAGCTCCGGCTCGACCGCGACGACGACATGGCAATGACAGGCAAGCGTCACGACTTCCGGGCGGACTTTCGCTGCGGTCTGGACGCTTCCGGCGTCCTGACGGGAATCGAGATCGACCTGGCGGCCCGCTGCGGCTGCTCGGCGGACTTGTCTTCCGGCGTTTGCGACCGGGCAACGTTCCACGCCGACAACGCGTACTACTACCCCGCTGCGACGATCAACTCGCGCCGCCTGCAAACGGACACGGTCTCCAACACCGCGTTCCGGGGATTCGGCGGACCCCAGGGGATGATCGTGGCCGAGCGGGCGATGGACGCCGCGGCCATCACCCTGGGGCTCGATCCGCTCCTGGTGCGCAAGCGGAACCTCTACCGTCCGGGCCGGGACACGACGCCCTACGGCATGACGGTGGAAGAGCACGTCCTCCCGGACATCGTGGAGACGCTGGAGCAGACCAGCGACTACGCGGCGCGGCGGGCGGCCGTGTCGCGCTTCAATCTCCTGGGGGGCCCCTTCGCAAGGGCATCGCGCTGACTCCGGTCAAGTTCGGGATCGCGTACACGCTGTTGCCCCTGAATCAGGCCGGCGCTCTCGTCCACGTCTTCGTGGACGGCTCGATTCAGGTGAACCACGGCGGCACCGAGATGGGCCAGGGGCTCTACATCAAGGTCGCCCAGGTGGTCGCCGAGGAGTTGGGAGTCGACATCGCCAAGGTGTGGGTCACCGCGACGCGAACGGACAAGGTTCCGAACTCCCCGGCCACCGCGGCGTCGTCCGGTTCGGACCTGAACGGCATGGCTGCGCGGCTGGCCGCCGGCAAGATTCGCCGGCGGCTTGCGGATCTCGCCGCCCGGCACTTCGGCGTCGAGCCGGACGCCATCTCCTTCGCGGACGGACGGGTCGGCGTCGCGAAAGGCGACGGCGGACGCCTCGACACGATTTCGTTCGAGCAACTCGCGGCGACCGCCTTCGAGCAACGCGTGTCACTGTCGGCAACCGGTTTCTTCCGCACGCCGAAGATCGGCTGGAACCGGGACCGGCGCAGCGGACGGCCGTTCCTCTACTTCGCCTGCGGCGCCGCCTGCAGCGAAGTCACCGTAGACACGGAAACGGGCGAGATCCGACTCGACCGGGTGGACATCCTGCACGATGTCGGGAACTCCCTCAATCCAGCGATCGACATCGGCCAGATCGAAGGCGGCTTCGTCCAGGGTCTGGGATGGCTCACCACCGAGGAGCTGGTGTTCGACCCGTCGGGACGGCTGCTGACCCACGCGCCATCGACCTACAAGATTCCCACCTGTTCCGACGTTCCGGCCGACTTCCGCGTGGAGCTCTACCGGTCGGGCGCCAATCCGGAACCCACGATCTACCGCTCGAAGGCGGTCGGCGAACCTCCGCTCATGCTCGCGCTCTCGGCTTTCTCCGCCATCACCCACGCAGTGGCCAGCCTGGCCCCGGGCACGGTGCCGCCGCTCGATGCGCCGGCCACGCCGGAAGCCATCCTTCGCGCCGCGGACGCTCTGCGGCACGAACATCGTCCCGCACCCGCTCTGGCGGTCGAAGCGCCGGTCGCGGGTTGACTCCATGCGCCGTGTCTGGCCCGAAGTCGCCAGCCTCCTGGAGGCGCACGGCGCCTGCGCCCTGGTCAGTGTCGTAACCGTGCGGGGCTCCGCACCTCGCGAGGCCGGCGCCCGCATGGTCGTCGGACCTGGGCGTACCGGCTTCTCCGGCACGATCGGCGGCGGCGAACTCGAATGGCGGGTGCTCCAGGCGGCGCGGCAGGCCCTGGCTGCGGGTACGCAGTCTGCCGCCCTCGACCGTTACTCCCTCGGGCCCGAACTCGCCCAGTGCTGCGGCGGCAGCGTCGAGGTGCTGTCCGAGGTCCTGGTGACGGAGCAGCTCGACACCGTCCGGGCACTCGCGGCACGGGAGCGGGCCGGTCCGTTCACGGTCCGTGCCCGGATCGGCCGACGAGCGGTGGACCGGACCCCTGTCGAGGATGGAGACGAGGGTGCCGGCGACGCGGGAACCGAGGGTGAAGTCGAAATCGTGGAGCGCTTCGGCGACCGGCCGCAGGAGGTCTGGCTCTTCGGCGCCGGCCACGTCGGCCGGGCCCTCATGCTCGCCCTGGCTCCTCTCCCGTTCGCCGTCACCTGGATCGACGAGCGCTCTGACGTGTTCCCGCCGGTCCTGCCTCAGCCCATCCGGACCATCGAGAGCTCGAGCGCCGCGGACGAGCTGGCAGCCGCCCCCTATGGCGCCGCCGTCGTCGTGATGACCCACAGCCATCCGCTCGATCTTGCGATCGTCCATGCCGCTCTTGCGGCCCGCCGGTTCAGCTATGTCGGGCTCATCGGTTCCTCGAGCAAGCGTGCTCGATTCCTGCAGCGACTGCGCAGCGCCGGCCTGCCGGATGATTTGACTGACGCGCTCATCTGTCCGATCGGACTGCCGCAGATCCGGTCCAAGACCCCCGCGGCCATCGCCACCGGCGTCGCCGCCCAGCTCCTGGAGCGGTTCTCCGCGTGACGAAGAGCGGGCGGGTGATCCGCGGCGCGGTCCTGACCTACCGCGCCGATCCAGCGGCCGCGGGCCCGGCGGAGGCCGTCGACTTCCACCCTCAGGGCGCCGTTGCGGTCGACGGGGAGGGGCGCATCTCCTTTCGTGGGGACGCCGCCGCGTTGCCGGAGCAGTACGGGCAACTCCCTCAGGACGACTATGGCGACGCGCTGGTCCTGCCCGGCTTCATCGACGCCCACGTCCACTTCCCCCAGTATCGGATGCTCGCGGCGCCCGGCCGGGATCTGCTGGACTGGCTCGACCGCTTCACCTGGCGCGAGGAACTCCGCTACCAGGATCCCGCCCACGCCGCCGAGGCAGCCGGGGTGTTCCTGGAGCGGTTGGTCCAGCACGGAACCACAGCCGCGGTCGCCTTCTCCTCGGTTCACCCGCAAGCTGCCGAAGCCCTGTTCAACGCAGCCGAAGCGCGGAGCATGGCCCTCGTGACCGGCAAGACGATGATGGACCGCAACGCACCGGCCGGCCTGCGGGACGATCCCGAAGCGGGCATCGCCGATAGCGAAGCGCTCGCTGACCGCTGGCATCTCCGGGGCCGGCTTCGCTACGTGATCACGGTTCGGTTCGCCATCACCTCCAGCGAAAGGCAGCTTCAGCTTGCGGGCGAGCTCGCAGCCGCGCGCCCCGAGCTTCTGGTGCAGTCGCATCTCGGTGAGAGCCGGGCCGAGATTGCCCGCGTTCGGGAGCTTTTCCCGGAGGCGCTCGACTACACGGACGTGTACGACCGGGCGGGCCTGCTGGGGCCCCGCACGCTCCTTGCGCACGGAGTCCACCTTCGCGAGCGGGAATGCCAACGGCTCCACGAGACCGGCACGACGGTGGTCCACTGCCCGACCGCGAACTCCTTTCTGGGCTCCGGGATCTTCGACCGGAGCCTGGTCAACCGCCCGGAACGTCCGGTTGGCGTCGCGGTGGGAAGCGACGTCGGCGCCGGAACCGGCTACTCGATGCTCCACACGCTCGGCGCCGCCTACCAGGCGGCCCTGCTTCGAGGGGTCCAGCTCGGCGCCCACGACCTCTTCCACTCCGCCACCCGGGGCAACGCGAAGCTGCTGGGTCTCGACGAGGAGATCGGGTGTCTCGAACCCGGCCGCTGGGCGGACATCGTGGTGCTCGATCCGGCCGCTACTCCGGTGATGCGCGACCGCCACGCCCTTTCCGAGAACCTCGAGGACACTCTGTACGCACTCGCCCTCCTGGGCGACGATCGGGCGGTGCGCGCCGTGTTCGTCGCCGGACGCCTCGCCTGGGATCAGGGCCGGGGCGCCTGACCGGTGACGGAGCGGAGGCGCCTCGTTCAGGCGGGGTCAGCCCGCTCGTGGGACGGCAGCGCGCTTCCCAGGTCGAGCGCCGCGTTCATCAGCGCCCGAGTGTAGGGCTCGCGCGGCGCGTCGTAGAGCTGGTCGGCCGGGCCCTGCTCGACGATCCGGCCGTCCTTCATGACGACGATGTCGTCGCAGAGGGCGCGCACGACCTTGAGGTCGTGGCTGATGAAGAGGTAGGTGAGGCCGTGCCGCTGCTGGAGATCGAGCAGGAGCTCGACGATCTGGGCCTGCACGGTCATGTCCAGGGAGGAGGTGGGCTCGTCAAGCACGACGAAGCGCGGACGGAGGATCAGCGCTCGCGCGACGGCGATCCGCTGGCGCTGGCCGCCCGAGAACTCGTGCGGATAGCGACTCTGGATCCCGGGTTCGAGGCCGACTTCTCCGAGGACCTCGGCGACCCGCCGGCGCCGCTCGCTCGCGGTGAGACCCGGCTCGTGGATACCCAAGCCTTCGCCGACGATCCCCTCGACGGTCAGGCGCGGCGACAGGCTGCCGTAGGGGTCCTGGAAGACGATCTGCATGGAGCGGCGGAGCGGCTTGAGCTGCTTGAACCCCAAAACCTGGATGGGCTCGCCGTCGAAGACGATCTCGCCGCGGCTTCGGATCAGGCGAACCATGGCCATCGCCAGGGTCGTCTTGCCGCTTCCCGACTCGCCGACGACGCCGAGGCTGTGCCCCTGGCGCACGCGTAGCGACACGTTGTCGACCGCGACGAGCACCTTCTTCTGCGGCCAGGCCCGCAGCGGGAACTCCACGGTCAGGTCCTTGGTCTCGACCAGAACGGGCGCGTCGTCCTCGGCGATCGGGCAGGTGCTCCTGGGCTCGGCATCGATCAGCTTCCGCGTGTAGGGATGCTGAGGGCGCTGGAAGATCTCAGAGGTAGGGCCGTCCTCGACCACCCGGCCCCGCTCCATCACGTACACGCGCTCCGCCATCGAGCGGACGATGCCGAGGTCGTGGGTGATGAGCAGCATCGCCATCCCGAGCCGCTCCTGCAGCTCCTTGATGAGGGCGAGGATCTGGGCCTGGACGGTCACGTCGAGCGCCGTCGTCGGCTCGTCGGCGATCAGTAGATCCGGCTCGTTGGCGATCGCCATCGCGATCATCACCCGTTGCCGCTGGCCGCCGGAGAGCTGATGAGGGAACGAGTCCAGCCGCTCGGGTGCGACGCCCGCGGATAGGACAGCAACTGCAGGATCGAGAGCGCGGTGACCGACTTTCCCGAGCCCGACTCGCCGACGAGGGCGACGGACTCTCCTCGGTCGAGGCGCAGGTCGAGCCCCTCGACGACCCGGACGCCGTCGAAGGCGATCGAGAGGTCCGAGATCTCGAGGAATGGGGTCTGCGCCGACACGCCAGACCGGCGCTTCGCGCCGGATGCGGGCAAGATGCCCGGGTTCCAGCCGTGCGCCCGATGACGGGCGCACGGCTTGGTTCGCGGGTGGCGCGGGTCCGCGCCACCCGGGTTCCCAGGGACGGACTCCACCGTCACGACTGCGTCCCCGTCCTTCGGGGATCGAAGGCGTCGCGCAGCACCTCGGCCCGGACGACGCCCACGAGCGCCATCCAACTGAACGCGACGAGGATCCCGAGGAGCCAGAAGACGTTGGAATCCACGATGCTGGCAAGAATGATCAGGACGAAGAGGACGGGCAGCCCGGCCCAGATCTCGATCAGGCGCTGGCCGAAGAGGTCCACCTTGCCTCCCAGATAGCCCTGCACGGCGCCCGCCAGCACGCCGATGATCGAGCTCAGGGCGGTGAGCACCAGCCCGAACAGGAAGGACAGCCGGATCCCGTAGATGAGGCCAGCGAACACGTCCTTGCCCGTATCGTCCGTGCCCAGCCAGTGCCGGCGAGACGGTGGATTCGGAGCCGGACCGGGCAGCTCGTAGTCGATCGTGTCGTGCGCGAGACGTTGCCGGATCACCGCTTCACCAGCGGCCAGTTCCTGAGCGGTTCCAAGTCGAAGACGATGGAAGCGAACGACGCGATCTACGAGGTCGCCAAGCGCATCCGGGCCGACGACTCGCTGTGGGAGCTGGTGATGACGACGCCGGCATCGCGGCTCATGAACGCACTGGAACAGCACCCGGCGAGCGGCCCCGCGCTTCAGGCGATCCACGACTACCTGGCGATCTTTGGCCACCAGGGCTACACGCTCGACTTCGTCGAGCCTCCGCAGAGCGAGGATCCGACGCCGTTCTTCGCCACGCTCAAGACCATGGTCGCCAACCGGGACTACAGCCCGACGCGGCACGGGATCGACGCCAGGGCGAAGCGGGAGAAGGCCCTCGCGGACATCGAGCAGCTCCTCGACGGGCTGGAGTACTGGCAGTTCCGCTTCCGCCTCTGGTTCACCTACCGCTTCTACTCCATCCGCGAGGAAACGATGTTCCACCTCGGCAGCGCCTGGCCGGTGCTGCGCCCGCTGGCGGCGGAACTGGGCCGACGCCTGGTCGACGCCGGCACCTTCGCACGGCCCGACGACATCTACTTCCGCGTCAGCAGTGAGATCCGCGACGCGATCGAAGCGCGGGCGAAGGGCGAGGCCCGGCCCCATCCCGGCGCGCTCGCCGCCGGACGGCGTGTGCTCCGCGAAGCGCGCAAGCGCCTCCACCCGCCGGGCACCGTGCCGCCGGAAGCGAGCGACAACCCGTCGATGGCGACGCGGGAATCGTTACGCTTCACGACTCGACCTGAAGCACCCAGCGATACGCTTCGTGGAGGATGAACGTCTTGCTTCAAGCGGGTGGAGATCGCTGCGGACGGATGCGGGCCGTAAAGGTCGGGCTCGCGGCGGCCCTTCTGCTGTGCTCCGTGAACGGTGCCGCCCGGGCGCAGCCCGAGCCCTCGGAGGCGCCCTCGACCTTCGCCGAGACGATCGACGTGCGTGTCGTCAACGCCCCGCCCGCGGCCGCCGAGGCGCCAACCCTGCCGAATACGCCCGAGCGATGGCTTGCCGAGGCGGCGGCCCACTACCAACGCTCAGATCTCGAACAGATGGCCAGCGCCGCGCGCCGCGCGCTGGAGCTGACCAATCGCGGCCCCGGCGCGAGGGTGGAAGAGGATCCTCGTCTGTCACACGCGCGGTTCGGCGGCAGCGGAGACCGGCCACGACCGGCCGGCCGGCGCCACCGCGAACTCAGACCGCGAACCGGGCGAGATGATCTACCAAGTCGCCCACGAGTACACCGACGAGGCGCGGCGCGCGGGCGCCGAGGGCACGGTGACCCTCCGCGCCAGCATCGACGAGGAGGGTTGCGTCGTCGACGTCGAGGTGCTGGAGGGGTTGCCCCACGGTCTCACCGAGAGCGCCGTCGCGGCGGCGAGGCGCTCGGTCTTCCGGCCGGCGATGGAGAACGGCGAGCCGGTGGGGGCGACGTACGAGACGGCCGCGCGGTTCGCCCTGGATGGGAGTCCGTGACGAGTCGGCCCGCGGCGCCGTCCCGGTGTCGGCCGGAAGATCGCCGTCTTCCAGGAGTTGCACCCCGTACCTGGCGCACGCCTCGCACCACGCCTTCGATCCGAACTCCCCTACCGGCTCAAGCTCGGCCACGTTGATCCCAGTCACGATCGTCCTCCTTCGGGAAACTTGAAACAATGTAACATGTTGGCGACCCATTGACCGGCGCACCATTTTCTGGGCGGAAAGTCCCCCTATGACGACCCCCGAAGCCAAGAGCCCCAAGGCTGGCGGGCCGACGAATCGACGCGAAGCGAACGTAGCGGCGCGCCGGCAGCGAATCCTGGAGTCTGCCCGCGCCCTTCTCCAGGAGGCCGGGCCCGAGGGTCTCTCGATGCGCAAGCTGGCCCGTCAGGCCGGTTTGAGCGTCACCACGCTCTACAACCTGCTGGGCTCCCGCGAAGAGATCCTGCAGGCGCTGATCAAGGACTCCGTGGGGCGTCTCGAGGCGCCGGCCGCCGACGCCGGCGCCGCCCGCAACCCCTTGCTGCGGGCGTCGAGAGCCATGGAGAGCATTCTTCGCTACACCGTCGACAACGGCGACCTGCTGCGGCCTCTCATCGTGGCCGACTTCAGGACCGGCTCCTGGACAAGACTTGGCCAGCAGGCCGAGGGAGAGCACTTCAGGTCTTCCAAGGAAGCGATTCGCGCCGCGATCACCGAGGCCCAAGCCGACGGGCAACTGCGGAAGGTGGTAGGCCAGAAGTTCCTCGAGGTGCAGCTCTATCTGGGCTGGGAGCTCGCGCTCGACCAGTGGGCATACGGCGTTCTCGACGACGAGGTCTTTCGGCTCAAGAGTCTGGGCGGCTTCTACACGGCCCTGCTCGCCTTCGCCGAGCCGCATGTCCGCCCCGGCATCGAGAAGGAGCTTCGTCGTCTCGAACGCAAGCTCCCCGTACCGCCCGCGCTCCCCAAGCGCGCCGAGTAGCCGGCTTGGACACCCGCCTTGACGTCATCGGCCTGGGCCTGGCGATCGTCGATGTCGTGCTGCGGGTCGAGCGCATGCCGGTCTGGGATGATCCGAGCGGTCTCCTGGACTTCACCCTCGCCGACGGCGGGCCGGCCGGCACGGCCTGCTACGTCGCCTCGACGTTCGGGCTGCACACCGGCTTCGTGGACACCGTGGGCGGCGACGATCTCGGCGCGCACCGCCGCCGGTCGCTCGAAGGGGCCGGCGTCGACACCAGCCGCCTCGTGCCGCGCGACGGACCGGAAGACCACGTGGTCGTCGTCTACGTCGACGCGTCGACGGGCGAGCGCGTGTTCTCGTTCCGCCGCGGCTTCCTGTCGCGACCGGTCGCCGTCTCCGAGCTCGACCGCGGGTACATCGAGTCGGCACGGATCCTCCATCTCGACGGCAGTCACGCCGAAGCCGCCCTGGCCGCGGCGCGCTGGATGAAGCAGTCGGGCGGCACCGTCGTGCTGGACGCCGCCGCCACCAGCCACAAGGTCCTCGAACCGGCCCGGGCTCTGGTGGCCGAGACCGACGTCCTGATCTGCGGCTCGGGCTTCGCGCCCACGCTCACCGGGGAGGAAGACCCGTGGCGGGCCGGCCGCGCCGCCCTCGACCTCGGGCCGCGGGTGGTGGTGCAGACGGAGGGGGCGAAGGGCAGCTACACCGTCGCCCGAAGAACTGGGGCGCGCGAGGGCGAGCGCGACGCCGAGTTCCACACCCCCGCATTCGACGTCGACGTCGTCGACACGACGGGCGCCGGCGACACCTTTCACGGCGCCTACCTCGTGGGGCTGGCCAGGGGCTGGAGCCTCGAGCGCTGCGCGTCGTTCTCGTCGGCGGTCGCGGCCCTCCACTGCACGGTGCTGGGCAATCGCAACGGGATCCCGTCGATGGACGACGCCCTGGCCCTCATGACCGCGCAGCCGGCGGGCGGGGCAACGCCCCTAGCGGCGACCTCGTAAGCGAACTCCAGGAGAAGAGCATGGGAAGAATCGGGATCACCTTCAACTACTGGGGCAACGACTGGATGGAGGACCTCGAGGAGTACGAGCGCCGGATCGCCCGTGCCGCGGCGATCGGCTTCGACCTGATGTCCTTCTCGCAGGACGTGCTCTTCCTGTACACCCCGGAACAGAAGAAGCGCTTTCTCGGCACGGCGGCCGAACACGGGATCAAGGTCAACTACATGGCGGGACTCGGTCCCAAGCAGGACATCAACTCCGATTCCGGAGAGGACCGGCGCCGCGGCATCGCGCACCTTCGCGCCCTCGCCGAGAAGGCGAGCGAGATGCAGCAGATGACGGGGGGCAGCGGCGCCGACGTCGGCGGCGCGATCACCGGCGTCATGCGCCAGGGGCTCGACGGCCGCGACAAGGAGCGCTGCTGGGATCACGCCGCCGCCGCCATGCGCGAGGCGATGAAGACCGCCGAGGATCTCGGCGTGACCTTCCACATCGAAGTCCTGAACCGCTTCGAGCACTTCCTCGTCAACACCTGCGACGAGGCGCTGCGCTTCCTCGACGAGGTCGGCAGCCCGAACCTCAAGATGATGCTCGACACGTACCACATGAACATCGAGGAGGATTCGCTGGGACAGGCGATCGTCCGCGCCGGCGACCAGCTCGGCGCCTTCCACATCGGCGAGAACAACCGCCGCCCGCCCGGCCGGGGGCATATTCCCTGGGACGAGGTGGTGACGGCGCTGCGCGAGATCGACTTCGACCGCGACACCGTGATGGAGCCGATCGTGCACATGGGCGGCGGCGTCGGCAACCTGCTCGCGGTGTGGCGGGACATGACCGACGGCCGCGACCTCGACGAGGCGGCGCGCGAAGGGCTCGACTTCTACCGCGGCAAGCTGGCGGCGGCCGCGAACGGAGGCGGAGCGTGATGGCCGAATCGACCCTGGCCGCGACCGCGCGGAGAATGGTGGCGCCGGGCAAGGGCATCTTCGCCGCCGACGTGCCGCTCAAGGGCCTCGTGCGGGGCTGGTGGGGCGAGTCAGTCCATGCGAGTACCGAGGACGCGGCGTGCGACTTCCAGGAGATGATCTGCCGCACGCCCGGGCTGGGCGAGCACCTGTCGAGCATCATCTTCTTCCCCGACGTGCTGGAGCGACGGGCCGGCGACGGCACCCCGCTCGTGGAACTCGTCGCCGAGCGGGGCCTGCTTCTCGGCATCACGCCGACCACCGGCTGGCAACTCCTCGGAAGCTCCGAGCACGAGTACGTGCCCCGCGGCCTCGACGGACTGGCGAAGCGGCTCGAAGCGTGGCGCGAACAGGGTGTGGCGTTCGTCAAGTGGCGGGTTGCCGCGCGCGTTCGGGACGGCCTGCCCACCGAGCGCGCCCTGGTCTCGAACGCCCGCAGCGTCGCCGAGTGCGCGGCGCTCGCGCACCAGTTCGATCTCGTCCCGATCGTCGAGCCCGAGGTCGAGATGAAGGGCGAGCACGGCATCGAGCGTCAGTTCGAGGTCACCGAGCGGTTCCTGCATCGCACCTTCGAGACGCTGTACGAGCACGGGGTCTCGCCCGAGGAGATCGTGCTCAAGACCAACATGGTGGTCTCCGGCAGCGACTGTCCCGAGCAGGCCGACGTGAACACGGTGGCCCGCGAGACGTTGCGCTGCCTGCGGCAAGTCGTGCCGCCGGCCGTGCCTGGGATCGGGTTCCTCTCCGGCGACCAGTCGGACCGGGACGCCACGGCCCACCTCGACGCGATGAATCGGCTCGACCCGCAGCCCTGGGCGCTCAGCTTCTCGTTCGGTCGCGCCATCGGGCGCGCCCCGGTCGAGGCCTGGGACGGCAAGACCGACGAATCGAGCGGGCAGACGGCGCTCCGGCACCGAGCCCGCATGAACGGACTGGCCACGCTGGGCGAGTGGTCCGTCAACCTGGAGAACAGCAACGATGATTGATTTCGCAAGCCACCACGTAGTGGATCTCAGCCCGCGGATGGTCGGGCGCATCACCCGGCTCGACGGCACGGTCGAGGAGGGGAATCGGGATGTCTTCGGCCTGCCCTGGATCCTCGAAGAGGGCCGCGTGCCCTACGACGACACGCTCTACACGCTGATCGGCGGCAAGGAGGGCGACCCCTACTGGCCGATCGGTCGGGTCAGCGGCCACTGCGGGGGACCGCACATCGAGGGCGGCAAGGGCCACATGGACCACTGGGAGGGTCTGCCCGACGGCATCCTCGGCCTGTGGGAGTACCCCCTCGAGACGTTCTTCGGTCCGGCAGCCGTCTGCTATCTCGACCAGCTCGAACCGGTCGAGCAGGAAGACGAGGAAGGCGAGGAAGGCGAACTCGTGCGAGCGCTGGCGGTGGAGGAGATCTAGGCCACTGCGTACGCCAGCTACACGTACCCCTCCCGCGCGTACCGCGTCCACGGCTGCCGCTCGCCGATCCCGTACCCGCCGAGCAGCGCCCGTTTCAACCACTCCCGGAACCTGGGAAACCCGTCGAGCGGCCGGATGCCGTCGAGCGCCGCGAGCCAGGGACCGGGGTCGTACTCGACCTGGCAGTGACGAAACGCGCCGTCCTCGATCAATCCGTAGCAGGCAACCCGCCGGCCGCAGCGCGGCTGGCCCACACTGCCAGGGTTGATGAACTGCTGGCCGTCGATCGTGCGCTGGAACTGGATGTGGGAGTGGCCGAAGAGCACCAGGGGGCAGTCCGTGCCCCTGGCCAGGGCGGTCAACCGGTCGTCGGACGTGTCGGGCAGCGCCTGCTGCGGCTCATCGGGCAACACGCCATGGTGCAGGAACACGCGCAGGCCCCCGACCTCGTAGGCCCCCTCAGGCTGCAGAACGCGAAGCAACTCCCAGCCCGGCGGCTCCAGGCTGTCGACGATCCAGCGCGCGTAGGCCAACCAGGGCGCCGGCCAGCCCTCGAACCGCTCCGGCTCCAGCATCTCCAGGTCGTGGTTGCCCGCGATGAGGATCCCGTCGATGCCCCCGAGCAGCGCCATCGTCTCGTTCGGCTGCGGGCCGGAGAGGACGGTGTCTCCGAGGAAGATCGTCGCGTCGGCGTCGCGCTCCTTCGCGAACACGGCCGAGAGAGCCTCGGCGTTGCCATGTACGTCGGCGATGACCAGGATCTTCACGTCAAGATCTGAGGAGACTCGCGACCTGCTCCCGACGTAGCCCGGTTCAAAGCAGCTTCCTGAACTCTGCCTCGGTCAAACCGGCGTCCTGGACGATGCGTCCCATCGTGAACGCATTGACAGGATTGTTGCGGGGCACGGTAATGATGCGCTGACCGTCCGTCAGGACGATGTGCTTGCCTTGCCGCGCGATGCGGAAACCGGCCTTCTCCAGTGCACGTACCGCCCGGAGGTGATTGACCCCAGGGGTCCTTGGCATCGCCTCTACACTGCGACTTCGATCTCCCGGATCTTCATACCGGCCGCGTTCTCAGCAGCCACTTCCAGGTACTCCCGGACCGCCTCAGCGATGTTGGCCAGCGCTTCCTCTTCGGTCTCACCCTGGGACACGCAGCCGGGCAGGCCCGGCACCCAGACGGTGAAGCCCTCTTCGGACTCCTGAAGCGCTACCTGGTACTTCATTCTCGACCTCCACGCGAACTCTCATCCGCAGCCGATCCCGCGGGGCATTGCGAACCCAACCGCCAAAGCCTACTACCCCGGGGAAGGAGCGTCGTCTGCCAGCTCGATGTACAGCGCGGGAGCGTGCTCCAGACGCCGACCGGCGCCATCAAAGGACCCGTAGGTGATGAACCCGGCCGACATCTCGTCGTTGGTGCGCGGGCCGAATCCGACCGGGCGATCGCCGTCGAAGCCGCGCTGCCTACCCCGCTCTGGCGTCGAGTCGTACCAGAAGTCGACCTCGATGCGTGTTCCCTTCGGCAGCAGCTTCGGCTCCTCTATGGGCTGTACCAGATCGGCGACGACCAGGCCCGCTCTTGGATGGTAGACGGCATGTCCTGGCGTGGCTCGACGCCCTCTCGCAGCGCATCCCAGGTCGACCAACGGCAGGTCGGGTTCTCGAGCACCCGCACGTAGTAGAAGGCCCGATGCGCCGGGTCGAAGTCGGGGTCGGTCCACACGCCTTTGAGCTCGTTGGCCCCGACGTCCGCACTGATGGCGCAGGTGGCGAGATCGACGCTCGCCCCGTTGTCTGGGCAGCGATGGGTGGCGGAGTCGACGGCCGCGCCGTCCGAACAGGCGAGGTCGCAAACCATCTCCTCGCTGTTCCCGTTCTCCGACCAACCCTTGATGATCTGTAGCCGGTCGAGCGGAGCGGCGAGCGGATCGCGCAGCGCCCAGGCCGCGAAGGTTGGTGCAGCCCCGTTCGAGGTGGAGAGGTCGCCACCCATCGGCACGCCTTCTGCGTAGGCTTTGGTGAGGAAATCGGGATCCTCGAGATCGGCGCTGGTGGTCCCTGCCCGAGAGAAGAAGCGCACACGAATGCGCGGACCCGACGTGGCGAAGGTCTCCTTGCGCCGAAAGGCCTGGAAGATCGCCTCGCGCGTGTTCTCCTCCGCCCATACGCCGGCGAGGCCCGACGCACCCCAGGTGTGGTAGTAGGTGTCGCGGTAGGTCCGGCCGGAGCCGTCGCTGGTGCGCGTGGAGGAGCCGGACTGCTGCGAGGGATCGCCGTAGGTGGCGATCACTCCCGTGCCCGGCACCGAACCGCGCAACCGCGCTGTGGCGTCCAGAATGCCCGTTTTCGACCAGTAGTTGTCCTCCTCGAAGGAGCCGGCCGCGACATGGGTGTCGCTCGACCCGATAAGGCCGAATTTGTACGAGTTCATGACGCCGCCGTCCGCGATCTCGAGGCCCCGTCGATAGCCGTTGCGCACGTAGCTACCTTGCGGCTGACTGGGGATCACAGTACCGATCCTGTACGGCATGATCTCGAATTCGGCCCACTCGTCATTGGGCGACAGCGCCGGATGGGTGTCGGAGGTACCCTTGACCTGCGTGATCTCCACCACCGGCTCGTTGCGCGAGCGCAGCTCCGAGTACGCATCGTCGATCGCACCACCGTTGAAGTACTCGAGCTCGAACATGCGACCCCCTGAGGCGTTCGAGTTGTGCGGAATGGCCAGCGAGTCGATGCCCTGGGCGCGCCACTGTTCCATTGAGGCCCAGAGATCTTCAGGGTTGGATGAGTCGAAGCGGGTGAAGGGAACTGTGGGAGCCGCGGTGCTGCGGAAGATCACATTGCGGTGCAGGTTGTTTCCCTCTCCGCCGGAAGAGGTGTATTCATAGCCGATGAAGGCGGTGAAGGTCCCAGGATCGTTGTGCCGGTTGGCGGCCGCCTGGATCTCCTCCCACGCGTCGCGCACGATATCCATATTCAGGTGCTCTTCGGTTCCCGGTTCTCCATTCCAGTAGGGGCCTACGGCCATGAAGTTGGCGCGTCTCTCATCGGCCGAGCGTGCAGTGCGCACGCCCTCGGCAATGGGGTGACCGTAGGCTGGTGAAGAGGGATCGGTCATTGCCGCGAGCATGCCGAGATACCCGCCGTGATCGGCCACCGCCTGAAAGTCGAGTGGCCGGTCGAGTTTCATCTCGAAGCCTGCCGGATGCAGGATCGCGCCGCCCTTGGCGAACTCGTAGGCTGCGTTGGGATCTGCTGTGGTGCCGAAGATAAAGCCGTCGAGTGAGTAGCGTGTGTGTACATGGAGATCGCCGAAGTAGGCGTTCCGTGTCGGATTGGGTGCCGGGGCTGCAGCGTCGGGCACGGAGTCCGCCGCCGGTGCCTCGGCTGCCGGCTCCTCGCCGGGGCCGCAGCCGATGAGTAAAAGGGCGCCCATCAGTAGACCCAACATGCATCTCATATTTGTCTCCTTCAGACTCCCCCGCGCCAGAGTCGAGCTGAATCTCGGGATGGTATTCACCATCCCCAAATTCATCAGTACCCCAGTTTCTTGTCGACCACGTTACGCAGCGGACGGTCGTTGAGAAAACGCTCGATGTTGTCACGGAAGAGAATGACTCGCCGCTCAATCGAGTGATCGGACAGCGTCGCAATGTGTGGCGTGATGACCACGTTGGGCATCGACCAGAGAGGATGACCGTCAGGCAGGGGCTCGGGGTCGATAACATCGAGACCCGCCGCACGCACCTTGCCGGAGCGCAACGCAGCCACGAGAGCGTCGGTGTCGATTATCGGGCCGCGTGACACGTTGACGACATAGACCCCGTCCTTCATGAGCGCGAACTGCTCCTTGCCGAGCATGCCGCGGGAAGCCGGGGTGTGCGGAACGCTGCTGAAGACGACGTCGGCCTGCGGCAAGAGCTCGTCGAGCTGGTCCGGCGTGCCGACGTAGGCAACATTCCGGGTCATTGGAATGTCCTTCGGATCGACCGCGATGACGCGCATCTCGAAGGCCGCCGCGCGCTGCGCGATCTGGGTACCAATGCCCCCCAGGCCGATGATGAGAGCCGTCTTGCCGCGCAGCTCGATGATGGGAAGACGGTTTTCGCGGTTCCATGTCTCCTGCTCGTTGAAGAAGCGGACGTCGCGAGTGAGATTCAAAAGCAGGGCAAAGGCGTGATCGGCGATCTCAGGTCCCTGCAGGATCTTTGCGTTGGTCAACACAATGTCCGAAGCTACGAGCTCCTCGAAGCGCAGTAGCTTCTCGACCCCGGCGCTCGCGGTTTGCAGCCAGCGCAGGCGCGACCCGGCACGGAGAACCTCGTCGAGACCTGCTGGCGCCATGGCGATGACGGCATCGCACTGCCCCACTCTCTCCACCAACTGCGCGTGATCACCGAAACGGATCATGCTCGCGCCGTCCTGCTGCGCGACCGCATCGGCCACCTGATCGGCGAATCGCTCGGCCACGCAGAGTCCGACGTCTTGCGCGCGGGCGGGCGTTTGCACCGAGAACGCGAGTGCAACAAGACAGAGGCCTACGGTACTCACGGTCGGAAACACTTTCATCATTGCTCTCCTCCTCATTGACCCCCTGCGCCTTGGGGGGCAGACACTTTGCGACGGCGCATACGGTCTCGAGCTTCTCCGTCGCGCTCGGGCAGAGCGAAGACGAAGAGGGTGTTGCCCGAACTCGGGCGCAGCTCGGGGGTGAGCCCGGAGCCAAGCGCCGCCGATTCAGGGCCGGTCGAGGCGACGACATACTGCCGTCCGTCGACCCCATAGCTGATCGGAAAGCCGGAGACCGCCGAGCCGAGATTGATCTCCCACAAGACGTCGCCGGTTTCCTGGTCCAGAGCCTTGAAACGCCCGTTCGCATCGCCCACGAAGACCAGTCCGCCGCCGCTCGCAAACAGCGATTGGGTTCCGGCCCGCTGCTCGTGAGTCCAGGTGATCTTTCCGGTCTTCACCGAAACGGCGTAGACGGTACCCAGATGGTCGGTGCCGGGGGCGATCTGGTCATCCACGTCGAGAGCGTAGAGGGCGAGACGTTCCTCCAGGCTGGCCGTCATTTGCGCGCAGGTGTTGCGCAGGGGGAAGAACATGTTGCCGGTCAGCGGGCTGTAGGCGCCGGCCTGCCAATCCTTGCCGCCGAAATAGCTCGGACAGACGAGGACGGTCTGGCCGAGCTCGGTGAACACCGTCTCGACGTTCTCGGTCACCTCTCCGGTGGCGCCGTCGATGTCGCTGATCACGTTCTGCGCCACGGTGGGGGTGGCCCAGAGAAACTCCCCGGTCTCGCGGTCGAGGGTGTAGACCACGCCGGTCTTGCCTGGAATCCCGGTCATCACCTTGCGCACCTCTCCCGGCTCGAGACGGGGATTGATCCACCGCACCTCGCTCGGGTCGGGCGCGACCGCGGTGTTGACCAGGATGCGCTCGAAGGGGTGGTCGAGATCCCAGTGGTCGATGAGATGCTGGTAGTACCAGGCGATCTCGCCGGTGGCCACCTCAAGCGCCAGGGTGGAGTTGTGGTAGAGGTGCTTGTTCGTCGCGCCGCCGAGGAGGAACTTCGGCGCCGGCGAGGTCACCGACGTTCCGATGTAGAGGAGCTCGAGGGCGGGATCGTAGCTCGGCACCATCCAGGTGCCGACGTGCCTGCGATCCGCGAAGGGCACCTCACCCCAGCTCTCGTCTCCCGGCTCGCCTGGCGCGGGAATGGTGCGCCGACGCCACAGCTCTCTGCCGCTGTGCGGATCGTGGGCGGTGACGACACACGCCTCCGGCCCGGCGCGGGGCCGGCAACTGCGCCCGGAGATCACCTTGCCGTCGGCGATGATGGGACCGGAGCCCTGGATCGCCGGATGCGTCCGATAGTCAAGGATCTCCGTGTCCCAGACCAGCTCGCCCGTAGTCGCGTCGAGGGCGAAGATATGCTCGTCGTAGCTGGTATCGATAATCAACCTGCCGTAGATGGCCAGATTACGGTTGTTGGCGCCGAGGCTGCCGACGTAGCTGGCAACGTCGTCGGGAAGGTCGCGGCGATGCTCCCAGATGAGGTCGCCGCTCACCGCATCGATCGCTTGAATGACATCCTTCGGGTTGGGCAGGTACAGCACTCCGTCGTAGACCAGTGGAGTCGCCTGCTGGCGACCCTCGCTCATGCCACGTGACCAGACGAGGCGCAGCTCGTCCACATTCTCGCGGTGGATTTGGTCGAGCGGGCTGTAGCCCCAGCCGTCGAGGGTGCGGCGCCACATGAGCCAGTCGTCATCGCTGGGGTTCTGCAGCATCTCGTCGGTGACAGCGATGAACTCGTCCGCCGCTTGGACCTGGGCAGTGACAGACGAGGGCGCCACCAAAAGGATCGAAACTGCCATCCAGAGAATCCTCGATGACACCTGACACCCCGCGCTGACTACAACCGGATGTCCAGGACATCAGTGAGGTACTGGACGTTGTGGTCCACGTTGTCGGCCACGCTTCCTTCCCCGGGCCGTGGTTTGCCGTAGTCGAGGCTCACCCAGCCACTGAACTTCTTTTCTCGAAGGATTTTCGTGAAAGCCACGAAATCCACACCGCCCGTACCCATCCTCTTGTAGAGGTTGGTCCGGCGGTGCTCCTGGCGAGAAGGTGTGGGGCCGTGGTACCCGCGGTATTTCGCCGGTATGTCCTTGAAGTGTATGGCCGCTACACGATCGTAGTGCTTGCTGAGGAACTTCACCGGATCCATACCGCCAAGTGTCAGATGCGCAGTATCCGCGGTCAGGTAGACATATCGCGGGTCGGTCAGCTCCAAGACGCGATCGACCTCCTCCTGCCGTTCGAAGGGTGACCAGAGGTGGGGGTGAGGGGCTAGCCTTATTCCAACTTCGGCGGTGCGCTTGCCCAGCTCGTTCAGGGCCTTGGCCATGGTCCGCAGTTGCTCGTCGCCGATCGTCCCTCCCTCACGTTGGGGGCCCAGGTTGATTTTGAAATGCGAACAACCGAAGTGGGCAATGAAGTCACGGGCGAACTTGGCGTGCTCGGCGATCGTCTCCTTCACCTTGGAAGGATCGGTGAAGTTGTCGGCCATCGGTGCGCCACCATTGGAGCATGTCGCCATGCGAATGCCGGCCGCATCCAGCAGCTCCTTGAGGGCCTGCGGCCGGTCAACGTATTTGAGGATGCTGCCCCGGAAGGGCTCGATTCCCTCGAAGCCCAGGCGACCGCACTCGCGTATGCCTTCCTCAACGCTGTCGGACCACATGTTTCCAACGTGGGCGACGCGGAACGTTCTCCCTGAGTGAGGGCGAGCAAACACCTTTCCCTGTGCGGAGTGGAGAACCGTCGCCGCCAAGCCCGTGGCCAGGAACTCTCTTCGGTTCATCATGTTAGGACCTCGCTTTGTCGTAAGGACGGAAACCGCACTCGGGTTTTCGGTCTCCTCCGAGGCGGTCTTGCGGGACTCCAGTGTACAGCCTGACCGGCGTCATGCCAACCCCGAGCCTTGTCCCAGGTGAGATGAGCCTGAAGGGACGATGTCAATCCCACGAGAGATGAGCCTGAGCGAAGGTTGGGGATCATTGGAGAATGATCTTGCAACTCGATATCGAACGGCTGCGGACGCTGGACGAGGTCCGGGACTTCATGGCCGGCAGCGCGCCGGTCGACTTTCGTTTCATGGAGCGCGCCGACGCGTACGGTTTCGTCCGGCGGTTCCTGGTGCGTTCGCGGTACATCCGGCTGTCGAGGTTCGAGAAGGGCCTGATGCGGCGGTTTCTGATGAAGGTGACGGGATTCAGTCGGGCTCAGGTGGCGCGGTTGATTTCTCAGTACCGGGAGACGGGACGCATCGAGGACCGGCGCCGGGGTCCGAAGCGCCCGTTTCCCCGGCGCTACACGAAGGCGGACATCGGTCTGCTGGCGGAGGTGGACGAGACCCTGGGCGGCCTGTGTGGCGCGGTCACGCGGCGCATGATGCAGCGCCAGTACGAGGTCTTCGGCGATGCGCGGTTCGAGCGTCTGGCGGGGCTCTCGAACAGCCATCTGTATCGCCTGCGCCAGTCCGTGACGTACCGTCGCCGTCGTCTGACGATGACCAAGACCCGGCCGGCGCAGGTGAGCATCGGAGAGCGGCGCAAGCCTCGTCCCGACGGTCGGCCGGGCTTTCTGCGCGTGGATTCGGTGCATCAGGGCGACCTTTTCGGGGAGAAGGGTCTGTACGAGATCAATCTCGTGGACGAGGTCACGCAATACGAGTTCGTGGCCGCGGCGGAAGGCATTTCGGAGCGTTTCATGGTCCCGGCCCTTCAAGGGTCGATCGAGGCTTTCCCCTTCGTCGTCAAGGGCTTCCACGTCGACAACGGCTCCGAGTACGTCAACCACCGGGTCGCCGCGCTGCTGAACAAGCTGCACGTCGAGGAGTTCACGAAGTCCCGCGCGAGGCACTGCAACGACAACGCCTTGGTCGAGTCAAAGAATGCCTCGGTGGTCCGGCGCTATCTCGGCCACGACCACATTCCCCGGCATCATGCCGCCCTCGTCAACGGCTTCCTGCGCGACGTGCTCGCCCCGTTCCTCAACTACCACCGGCCCTGCCACTTCCCCGTCGAGACGACAGACGCCAAGGGACGCGTGCGAAAGACCTACCCCTTCGACCGCGTCACCACGCCCTACCTCAAGCTGAAGTCGCTCGACGGCGCCGCCCAGTACCTGCGGCCCGGCATAATCTTCGAGCAGCTCGACCAGGAGGCCACTGCGCTCGACGACCTCGCCGCGGCGAGAACCGTCAACGAAGCGCTCGTCGCGCTCTTCACCGAAATCCGACGCCGCGATGCAACCGTCGCATGAGCAGTCCGACCAACCTCTCCACCACTCTCCGTACACCTGGCCGCGGCCTCGCGGTCCCCGCGCTACCGTTGGTCCCTGGTGCTGATCTCCGCTTTGCTCCGATCAGCAACCAGAAAACCGCCCCGAAGCCCTCCCGCGGCTCAACTCCCGATGAACCGCCGTTCAGGCTCATCTTTGAATGGGACTACGCTCCCCGAGCGATCCTAGTGTCGTGTCACTCGTCAAAAGTCGGATAGAGGCGCTTGAGTTTGACGCGAGCGTCGTCGGTGGTGAAGTGCCAGTTGACCTTGGCTTGGATCCGGTCTCTGGCGGCCTGCCAGGCGCCGACTTCGGCGCGTAGGGTGTCGATGGAGTCGATGCGGCGGTTGAGGCACTGTCGGATCATCACGCTGAGTTCGACCTCGGCGACGTTCAGCCAACTGCCGTGCTTGGGGGTGTAGACGAACTCGAAGCGGTCCCACAGCGCCTTGGCCCGGGCCGGGTCGAAGGTCTCGTAGAGCGCGCCGGGGCGGTGGGTGTTGAGGTTGTCCATCACCAGCGTGATTCGGGTGGCGTCGGGATACTGCCCGGCGATGTCTTCCAGGAAACGCGCCCAGTCGGTCTTGGTCCTGCGCTCGGTGACCTTGGTCAGACGCCGCCCGGCCAGCGGTTCGGTCGCCATGAACACGTTGCAGGCGCCGCAGCGTCGGTACTCGTAGTCTTCGCGGACCTCCCGTCCAGGGGCCGGCGGGATGGGCGCCCGTGTCTCGGCGATCAACTGCCGCGGCGTCTCGTCCATGCACACCACCGGGAAGCTCGCGTCGTAGGGACGCCGATAGACGTCGAGCACCCGCTCCATGTTCGCCGCGAAGTCGGCGTTGCATTGCGGCGGAATCACCCAGCCGACGCGGCGCCACGGTTTGAGAGCGTTTTTTTTAGCACCCGCCGCACCGTCTCGTGCGAGACGCTGTCGATATAGCCGAGCTCCACCGCACGGTCGGCCAACAGACGCAGAGACCACTGCGAACGCCCTTCGGGCGGCTCTCCGCAACTGAGCGCGACCAGCCGCGCCTCGAACTCGCCATCCGCCTTGCGCAGGTACTTCGGACGACGCCCCTGCCGACTGCCGAGCGCCGCCTCCAGACCGTCCTCCACAAACCGCTTCTTCACACGATCCACCCTGCGCGCACTGATCCGCAAGACCCCGGCGATCGTCTCGCCGGTCGGCCGACGCCCGTTGAACTCGCCCTCGTCGCAGTTGAGCAGAACCAACGCGTTGATCACCTTCTGCGACCGATGCGAACCCTTGCGCGCAATCGTCGCCAACGCCTCGCGCTCCTGCTCCTCCAACTCCACCACATACCGCTTCATGCCAGACTCCTTGCCGTCGTCGAACGGCAAGGAGCCTACTACGATTCATGCGACATAGGACGTGTGACTTGACACTAGAAGGAAGCGCTGGCGGGGGTCTCGCCCACCCAGAACGGGCTTGACCACGCCATCGCGCCGTCAACCTGGCGCACCCGCACGTAGTAGTAGTCGCCGGGCTGCGGATTGTCGAGATCCATGTATCGAAAGTCTTGATCGACGTCGCCCTGGTCGCTGACCACTTGGACGGCGAGGGCGTCGGTTTGATCTAGCACTCGATACTCCCGTCGGTCGACCTGACCGCCGAGGCTTCCGAGCCGAAAGGCTTCGACCCGGGCGGGAAGCCGCTGCACCTCGCGCACGTCGCTTCCCGTTCCGCGCGACTCTTGCGTCGACTCCATGTCCACGATCACGCGCGTGTCGGCGTCGGCGCCGCGGAGCCGAAGTAGAATCGCCGCACTGCGTCCCCGAGTGAGCATTCTGAACCGGATCTCATTCCCCGTCCGCTCCGTCGAGTAGGAGCCCGGATGGCGGAACCAAGGGTCTCGGTGACCGACGACCTCTGCGCCCTCGACGCGAATGACGCCTAGCCACGGCCGACTGCCCCGCGGGCCCCGGCGATCGCCCACGACCTCGGTCGACGCCTCGAAGCTCACTTGTACTACCGCGTCGCTTGTCACATCAGCCTCGAGGTACCGCTGCGAATACACGATGCGGCCGTTCTTGACCACATCGATGGCGTCGATCGGAGCCGTGCCGTGCACTCGGCATTCCAACTCTCTCCGGTTCGTCGCGGGCTGCTCCTGTCCCATGGGGACTCCATTGAGCCACGCGTCAAGGACAATGCGTTCGCCGGTGGTCGCATACGTCGCCCGACTGCGCAGCGCGTTGAAGATTGCTTCACCCGTGTTCTCCGCCGCCAGGACCGCCGCGAGTCCGCCCAGTTGCGTACCCGAAGACTGTCCGGGCCCGCCCATGAAGCTGTAACCCGGGTGTCCGGTATGGTTGTCCGACGCGCCGACAAACCCGATCCGGAACCCGTTCTGCAAGTACCGGTTTCCGTACCAGTCGAACGTGCCGTGGCTGGACTGGATCTCGACCAGCTTCTGCATCTCTCCGTCGCTGCGGGTCCAGTCGCCCGGCTGATGGGCGTGCGGAATGATCAGCACGTCGTCACTCCGGTTCGCTGCTCGCAGTTCTGCGTACAGCTCGTCGAGCAGAGGCTTTCTTTGCGTGCCGACGCGTCGTCGTCCAGGCACGTCGCGGAAGAAGACGTTGTGGTGTCCGCCGTCGGCCGCGGTGGTGGTCCACTCGAACCCGAGAATCGGCGTGAATCGCCCTGGCGCGCGGTATTCCTCGGCAAGCTGTTGTAGCGTCCGCCATTCGCCGTCGTCGAGCCAGCGGTCGTGCTCGGACAATGTGAGGAAGTCGAGTCGGGCTGCGTCACGCCCGAAGCGGAAGTATCCTTCGGCCGAACCCTGTCCCTCCGCCATCCCGGTGTGACCGTGCGTCTCTCCCCAGTAGATGCGCCGAGCCGGATTCCTTTCGACGAGAATGGGGTTGCTTGCCCCTTGCAAGGTCCCGTCGGCGGTGCGCACTCCGAACCGATGGACGCCGGCGGAGCGGATGGCGACGTTCTCGATCTGCACCAGCGCTTCCGACTCTGCCGCAAGCGTCCGGAAGGGCTCGCCGTCCAGCAGCACCTCCAATTCGCCTGGACCGGCGGACGCAACGTTGCGAAAGCGGTCCTCGGCGCGCACCGTCAGGGTGAACTCCTCGCCCGGTTCGACCACCGACGGCGCGATCGCGTTCAGGAAGCTCACTCTCTCCTCTCCGACGACCTCGAACGACGGCCAATCGGGCCAAAGGAGCACGCCGTCTCCGTCCAAGTCCAGCAAGAACGGAAGTGGGACTTCGTCGTTGGACCACTCCTGCAGCTTCATGCCCGGCCCGCCGCCGGATCGATCCCCGTAGGTCACGGTCACCGTGTCGCCCTTTTGCAGCGTGGCGCCGCTCAGACGGAATCCGATCGCGGTTCCGGTAAGTCCAGCCGGGTAGCTCGTCCATGGCTCGACGGCAGAGAGCCGGGCGTTCGGATTCGAAGAGCGGACGGTGACGAAGTCGGCCTCAGTGGCGCGCGTGGAGAAGGCGCCGGTTCGCCGCCCCTTGGCAAGAATCAGCCCGCCGCCTTCGGCGATCGGCCGGTCCCCGACTGTGTAGGTCTGCGTTACCGTGGCGTACCTTCCCGCTGGAAAGGGCCCCTCGGAAGAGATCGTCAGGCTGCCCAAGGCTCCAGGGTCCTCGTCCGGGACTTGGAGTTGCCGGACCATATAGCCGATGAGATCAGAAATGGGGTCGACCGGGATTGGTTGACCCGTAAGCCCACGCAAGGCCCGGTTCAGGTAGGACGCGTTCTGAGGGAAGTCATCAGCGATGCGGCCGCGCTCTCGCGCGTATGCGTTCCCCCATTCCCAAAGAGTCCGGTACCTGGAGACGAGCTCGTCGACGTCGTCTGTCGGAACAGAGGCCTCTTCCACCAGCGCGTCGACTCGGGCGCGTAGCTCTTGCGACAGGTAGTCGCCCGAGCTGCGCCGGTCTTGAGCCGCTACGACCCCAGCAAGAAAAGCCAGAACGGTGATGGACGCGACGCGAAAGAATCTCATGAGCACGCTGAGTGCCCGATAGTGTACTAGACTCCTTGAATCGACCTCGCTGATCGACTCTGCCCTCTGGAGGATCTCAGATGAGCCACCAAGCCGAGACCCGGATTGCCTCGCTCCTCGTGGTCGTCATGGCCGCGGTTGGAGTCGCTTCCGCGAGCGAAATCCCTCGAACCGCTAGCGGCAAGCCCGATCTTTCGGGGAACTACGACATCGCTACCCTGACGCCGCTGCAGAGGAGTCCCGAGTTCGGAAACCGCCTCTTCCTCACCCTCGCCGAGGCCGAAGAGATCAGACGGAGAGCGGCCGAGAGAACAGCTCAAGGCTCTAGCCCCAGCGATCCGAATCGCCAACCCCCGCCGTTCACCGGCCGACTAGGCGGTTACAACGAGTTCTTTCATGATCGCGGCACCGAGGCGGTTGCGGTCGACGGCAAGTACCGCACATCGCTCCTTACCGATCCGCCCGATGGCCGCCTTCCACCCCTCACCGAGAGGGGGCGCGAGCGTCGCAAGGGCCTCTACGTACGCCGGGATCTGGCGGACAAGAATGCGAGCCCCGCCTGGTGGCGCGATCGCGAAGCCGGCCCCTACGATGGGCCTGAATCGCTGTCGATCGCGGATCGCTGCATCTTTACGCTCGAGGCAACGATCCCGGTGCTGCCGAAGAACTACAACAACATCAAGACCATCGTGCAGACCGAGAGTCACGTGATGATCCTCATCGAGTGGATGCACGAAGCGCGCGTCATTCGACTCAGCCCTTCGCGGGCCGAGGCCAGGCATCTGCCGCCGGAGGTTCGCTCACGCAGTGGCGATTCGGTCGGCTGGTGGGAGGGAGACACGCTGGTCGTCGATACGACCAACTTCCTGGAGGAGAGCTGGGGGACGGTCACCCTCTTCGGCGAGCCCTCCCCCCCGCACGATCAGCACGTCGTCGAGCGCTTCTCTCTCACCGACGAGAACACTCTTCTCTACCAATTCACCGTGGAGAGCGGTGACTGGGAGACGCCCTACAGCGGCGAGTACACCTGGCCCGCCACTAACGACAAGCTGTACGAGTTCGCCTGCCACGAAGGCAACTACTCGATGGGCAACACTCTCCGCGGCGCCCGCTTCCAAGAGAGTCGGGCCACGCGGGAGTCGGGGCGGTAGCGCAAGGTCGGAGCCGACCGCCTAGTAAGCCTCCGCGTAACGGGCACAGCGATCGTCGCTACGCCCCTACAGCTCAGGAATGGGCGCTCCCTCGGGGATGTCCTTACCCTCCCAGTTCACCTTGCCGTCTTCATAGAGCAGGATGCGCGCGGCGCTGCCGGGTGCCGGCTTCACGCTGGTCGGCAGCCAGCGCCGGTGGTCCTCGATGACTTCGGCATATTGCGGGTCGGCGGCGAGGTTGTTCCACTCGTTGGGGTCGTTCTGCATGTCGTAGAGCTCTTGGGAGCCGTCGGCGTACGAGATATATCGCCACCTTTCACTCCGCACGCCGTGGTTGTCGTGGTTGTGGGTCGTAATCGCCGGCCTCTCTCGCGGCGCATTCGCATCCTCGAGCTGTGGCACGAGGCTTAGCCCCTCCAGCGCGTCCTTCGCCGGCAATCCCGCCAACTCCACCAGCGTCGGATATGTGTCGAGAAGCTCGGCCGGCCGCGCGCTCACCGCCCCGCTCGAGACCCCGGGCCCCGCGAAGATCAACGGTACCCGCGCCGAGCGCTCCCATAACGTATTCTTGCCGGTAATCAACTTCTCGCCCAAATGCCAGCCATGGTCGGCCCACAGCACGATGATCGTGTCGTCGGCGTGCCCGGCGGCCTCCAGCGCATCGAGCACTCGGCCCACCTGGCTGTCGACGAAGCTGATCGACGCCAGATACGACCGCACAAGGTTCTTCCACTGGTTCGCCTCTTCCAGATAGTTCAGCCGCGGCTCCGGCACAATCCAGTGCATGAACCACGAGAAGTGCGGCGTATCGTCACGATCATCCCGCCGCATCGGCGGCAATTCCAGCGTCTCCTCGGGATACATGTCGTACCACTTCTGCGTCACATAGCAGGGCACATGCGGCAAGAAGAACCCTGTCGCCAAGAAAAACGGCTCCTCGATCCCAGACTCAAGCTGATCGACCGCCCAACTCGCCACCTGCCAATCGCCCTTCTCCTCGTCCTTGTGCGGAAACGTCCCCCAGTCCATTAGGGGATGGTCGTAGGGCGTTTGGACTAGCTTTTCTTCCGGAAAAGCGCCCACGCTCCACGACGGCCCCAGGACGTCGAACTCATCGTCGCCCTCGGCGTACCCGTAGCGGCTGTGAAAGATCTTGCCCGTCTGATACGTCTTGTATCCGTGCCGGCGGAAGTACTGCGGCAGGGTCGTCAGATCGCCCAATTCCTGCACCTCGCGAAACCAGGGTCGCAAGCCATAGATACCCGTTGTCGAGGGCCGCATCCCCGTCATCAAACTCGTTCGCGACGGATTGCACAACGGTGCCTGTGCCTGAGCGTTGGTAAACGTCGTCCCGCGGGCCGCGATGCGATCCATCGCCGGGGTTTGGACTTGCGGGTGGCCGCGCAACGGGCCGACCCAATCGTTGAGGTCGTCGATCGCGATGAAGAGCACGTTGGGCTTCGCCGCCGGCTCCGGCTCGGACGCCCCACAGCCCAGAGCAACCAGCGCCACAGCAACGACCAGGGTCTTGAACATCACGCGAGCTAAGGTAGCACAGCCCACCCTCCGTCGGATCAGCGCTCGCAGGCCGCTCACAGAGCTCCACATCCAATCGGTTTCCGACGGCCTGCTGCGGGGGTCGAAGTCGTGCACGCCGACCTTGCCGGCGCGCTTCTTCTCTTCGAACTGAAAACCCGAGTTGTGGGTGTCACTGGCGCCGACGAACCGAGAACCTCGCCGCCCGCAAGCCTGACGTGGTCGCTCGTCTCGAGGAGCTCTTCGTCGAGGCCTAGCGCAGGCTCTCGGAAGGGCCGAGGAAGGATACACGGCTCCGATGAGCCCCCCAACAAGGCAGTGCTTTCCAATCCTGAAATGAGCGTGAACGGGACCGTCATGGAGAGTCGAGTGTGGTCGGTCTCGGTGTAGTTCTGGAGCGGCAGACGGTTCTGCACCACTGCTGTCCCACAAACGGGGAGGAAGGATGGGTCTGAACCGTGCCTTGTCGTATGATTGGTTTTCAAACAACGCCAATGACGGCAAGGAGATCCAGACCCATGGCGCACAATAGTACCGTACTTGGCCAGTTCCTCAAGCTGGTGTCGAGACATGAGTTCGAGCGGGAGGCCCGGCGGCATCACAGGGGACGCAAGCTGCGCTCGATGAGCCGCTGGGGCCAGTTCGTAGCGATGGCGACGGCGCAGCTTTCCGGGCGGCGCAGTCTGCGAGACATCGTGTCGAACCTGGATGCGCAGGCTCACAAGCTGTACCATCTCGGCGTTGGCCGGGTAGCCCGATCTTCGCTGGCGCGGGTGAACAGAGAGCAGCCTCACGAACTGTACGAGGCGCTGTTCGGTCGCCTTCTGAGCCGTTGTCAGGCGGCGGCGCCGGGGCATGGGTTCCGTTTCCGGAACAAGCTGTTGTCGCTCGACGCCACGTACGTGGACCTGTGCCTGAAGGTGTTTCCCTGGGCGCGGTACCGCAAGACCAAGGGGGCGTTGAAGCTGCACGTGGGTCTCGACCACGAGGGCTGTCTGCCGTCGTTCCTGCACGTCACCGACGGCAAGGGCTCGGACCTCGAGGTGGCCCGGTCGCTTCGTCTTCCGAAGGGGAGCATCGTGGCGGCGGACCGTCTGTACCTCGACTTCGGATGGCTGAAGGACCTTGATGCACAAGGGGTTTTCCTGGTCACCCGCCTGAAGCGCAAGGTCAAGTACGCGGTTCGGGAGCGGCGCTCGTTCGCTCGCGGCCGGGGCGTGACGTCGGACCAGACCATCGAGCTGACCAGCGTCAAGGGGCGCAAGCGGTGCCCGATTCCGTTGCGTCGGGTCGGCTATCGCGACCCGGAGACGGGTCGGCACTACAAGTTCCTGACCAACAACTTCAGCCTCGCCCCGAAGACCATCGCGGACATCTACAAGGCGCGCTGGCAGATCGAGCTCTTCTTCAAGTGGATCAAGCAGAACCTGCGCATCAAGAGCTTTGTCGGCACCTCGCGCAATGCTGTCATGACGCAGATCTGGATCGCCATCTGCGTCCATCTGCTGCTCGCATACCTGAAATTCGCCAACAAGATGTCCTGGAGCATGAGCCAGATCCTGCGCCTCCTGCAACTCAACCTGTTCGACCGAAGACCGCTGCTGGAACTGCTCGAACCTCGGAGCGGACCCCCCGAACCGAGAAACGCACAAACTCAACTTGCTCTACGCTGAAGTTTGTGGGACAGCAATGGTTCTGCACCGTCTGCCGCCTACGGTAGCGGCCGCTGCGAGGCCGCGGCGGCTTACGGGGGTTGTGCTCCGGCCTGGGCCGGTGGTGGTGGGCGGCGTATGGCATTGGGGCTGGGCGTTCTGCGGTTCAGGCGCTTCGGCGCCGGTGGGGATCGGACTCTCGGTCGATGAGTTGGAAGAGTGTGGCACGAGCCAGCTTGAGGGCAACTGCGGCGTCGAGGTCGCTCATGGCGCTGGCCTGGTGTTCGAGGGCGGCGATGGTGATGCCGGGCCTGAGGTACTGCTCCGCGTCAGGCAGGGACTTGAGTTTCTCGAACGGCGTCATGGTGTCCTGGTAGCGGTAGCGTTTCCTGGTGCGGCCCTTCCTGTCGGTGACCTCGGTGGGAAACAGGCACGGGCGATGGAAGTTGAGGAAGGGGGTGAGCACATCGCGTGCGAAGACGTTGATCTCGCGGGCGAAGAGCTTGGGGATGTGCCGGTATCCGAACTGGCGCCGGATCACGTTGCCGTTCTTGCTCTCGACCAGGGCGTTGTCGTTGCTGTGCCGGCTGCGGGACTTGGTGAACTCGGGGACGTGCAGTTGGTTGAGCATCTCCGCGACCTTGCGGTTGATGTATTCGGAGCCGTTGTCGGCGTGGAAGCCCAGCACCTTGAAGGGACAGGACTCGATGAGCTCCTTGAGCACCGGCACGAGACACCGCTGGGAGATGGCCCGTACCGTCGCTACGTGCTCCCATTGCAACACCTCGTCCACGAGGTTGATGTGGTACACGCCCTTCTCGCCGTCTTTGTCCCCCTGATGCACCGTGTCCACGCGCAGGTAGCCCGGTCGCCCCTCCGGCTGGGGCTTGCGCCGTTCTCCGATCCCAACCGCGGTCGCCCGCGTCCTCTTGAACGTCCTGCGGCGACTCTGGTAGGTCGCCGAGTCGCGCAGGTTGTAGAAGTGTCCGTTCGAGATGGTGGCCAGACGCTCGAAGCGCTCGTCGCCGTAGACCTCGAACTGACGCCGCATCACCGCACGCGTGCTGTGACCGCACATCTGGCCCAGCGCCGCGTCGACCTTGGCGAGAAGCGTCAAGAGTCTGAAGTCGGTGGGCCTGCAGCGTCACGATCATCCTCCGATGATCCCCGATACCGACGCCTCATGCTCACTTCTCGCTGGATTCACGCACCCCGTTCACGCTCACTTCTCGCTGGACAGCGCTGATCCTTGCATTGTGGGAATCACCATGCTACCGTAGTTTTTCCCAACCACGTTGGAACGACATCGGCAAGATGTCGCAATCGAGGGCTCAGCCGGCCTTCGGCAAGGACTAGCCCCCTTACCTAGCACCGGGGTCGGACATCATGGAGGTGAAACCATGAAGATCACGACTCTCAGGTCCTGCACTTGGCTATTCGCCATGATCGCCTGCGCGAACCTGCCGCTATGGGCCGACGGCCCGCAGACGGGGACCATCGACGGCCGCGTTCTCGACGCCCAGGGGCAGGGCCTACAGGGGGCCACGGTGACCCTCGAGGGTCCTCAGAGAACGACGACCACCATGTCCGATGCCGAGGGGCGGTATCGCTTCGCGCTGCTGCAGGCGGGAGAGTTCACCGTCAGCGCGGTGCTGGAGGGGCTGGGATCGGCCGAGCTTGCGACTACGCTCGATCCGGGTGAGCGCCGGGGTGTCGACTTGACCCTGCAAGGGGGAACCGCGGAAGAGATCACGGTCCTCGGCGAGGCGGCGCTGATAAGCAAGTACGAGACCGGCTCCGTCAGCTCACTGAAGCCGGAAGTGGTCGAGAACGCCGCCTTCCAGAGTCGCGACTATGGTTCCACCGTCCGCGCGCTGCCGGGAGTGGTGAACATCGGTGAGTACAACCTTTTTCCCGCGATCAACGGTGGCATTGAGAACGAGACGCAGACCTTGATCGAGGGCGTGGACACCTCGAACACGCGCAACGGGGGGCAGGTGCGCGTGATCATGCCGGCGTCGTCGCTGTCGGAGACCAGGCTCGAAACGATGGGCTTCGGCGCCGAGTACGGCCGGGTGAGCGGCGGCATCATCAGCTCGACCGTCAAGACCGGCACCAACGAGTTTCACGGCGATTTTCTCTACGTCGGCCAGAATCCGAAGTGGAGAGCGGAGGACCAGTTCGGGTTGGAGCGGCCGGACGACCGGATCGACAGCTACGAGGCGTCGCTGGGCGGGCCCATTGTCCGAGAAAAGGCGTGGTTTTTCGCCTCTCACGCCGAGTTGACCGACAACCGGCTGGACCAATTGGCGAGCGGCGACGTGATCGACGCCAGTCAGAGCTCGCGGCCGCGGATCCTCAAGGTCAACTACCAGCCTAGCGATCGGCACCAGTTGGCGACGACGTGGATCGATTCGCGCGGCGACTGGATCGCCGCCCCTTTTCGCACCGGCGACCTCAGAGCCGTCACGGCCCGCCCGCTCTACGCCCAGGTTCTGACCGGGAGCTGGAGCTTCGCCGCTACGAACTCGACCTTCATCGAGGTCAAGGTATCCGAGCGCAAGGATCTCTTTCCTCGCACTCTCAAATTCCCCAAGGATCCGGCGACACTGTGCCCCGAGTGCTCCGACAATCCGGTCGACAACAATTTCCGCTACCGCGATCGGGCGCAAAGTAACGTTCGCTTCAACGGCGTGACGAGCGGGAACGGGATCGGCTTCAACGACTTCCCCCGCGACACGGCCCATGCCTCTGCGACTCTTTTCAAAGGCCGCAACGAGATCAAGTTCGGCATCGACATCCAGGACATCGCCTTCACCAACTCCGGCAACGTGGGCAAGGAGTATCGCGGCAGAAACTTCTGTTTTGAATGCCCCGGAGGCTTCCAGACACCGCAGCAGTTGCGGGTCTTCCCGCCGGCCCTGCCGTCCACAAGCGAAGGGCTCGAGAGCTCGGCCTATGTGCAGGACCGGCTCGACGTCGGTGATCGCTTGAGCCTCCACATGGGCGTGCGCTACGACGCCCAGACGATCGACAACGACGTCGGAACGCGGGTCCACGATTCCGACAACCTGGCGCCGCGTCTGTCCGTGGTCTACGACGTCGGTGGCAACGGAACGCTGCTGGTGCGCGGCAGCGTCGGACGCTACTACCAGAACATCGGCCTGGATTTCGCCTGGCGTGAGTTCGGGCAGATACCCGCCGGGCAGCTGAGCTACGACGAGTTCCTCTGGAATCCCGTCAGCGAGCGCTACGACATCTTCCGCCGGACCAGGACGCCGGCGTTCGAAACCCAGACCCTGATTCCGGTCGATCATCCGTACAAGGATCAGGTTGTGTTAGGAGTGGACTGGCAGATCTCGCGCAACTGGGTCTTCAAGTCGAACGTGGTGATGCACGAGACCAAAGACATCTTCTTTGGCAACGACCAGTACTCCGCCGACGGCTTGGAGGTCGTTCGCTTAGTGCAAAACTGGCCCGGCGCCTTCCGCGAGTACGAAGCCGTCAGCGTCGAGCTCAATCGTAGATTCCGCGGCGGTTGGGCGTTCCGCTCCAACTGGACCATCGGCGATGCCACAGGAAACGCAGCAAACGCAAGCTCCAACAATAACCTCTTCGAGGGCCTCGGCGGCATCGAGGTGGGCACCGGCGCGACCGATGCCACCACCAGGTTCCGGACCGGCCGGATGCGTCACGATATCGATCGGATGAACGTCGTCGGCATGAAACGCCTGGATTTCGGCAAGCACGCCCTGACACTGGGTGGCTTCTTCGCAACGACCACCGGCAGGTACTTCGGCCCGTCTGAACCCACCACGGTGGCGCATCCTGTGACCGGTGTCGAGATCGACACCGTGACCTTCACCGCGCCGGTGGACAGCCAGCAGTTGGAGGACATCTTTACTCTCGACCTGTCGGCCATGTGGTCTTTCCCGATTCGTGGCGAATGGGAAGGGGAGTTCGGCTTGGAGGTCGCCAACGTCACCAACGAGCAGAAGGTGCTCCAGGTCGACACCAGAACCCTCGAGCCCCTGAACTCGCTCGCGGCCTGGCAGCTGCCGCGCGAGTTTCGACTCAAGGCTGGGTTCCGCTTCTGAGCGCGTCGAGGCACAATGGGCTTAGCCCCGATTCCAAGACACCAGCGGCTCGGCCGCCGGTGCCTTTCTTTTAGACAAGTGCTCTCTCGACGAGAATTGCTCAGGCGTGTGGGGCTCGGTGCCCTGGCCGCGGGCTGCGCAGGCGGTGAAGAGCCGCGTCCTGAAGGCCCGAACGTCCTCATGATCTCGATCGACGATCTGAACGACTGGATCGGCGTCCTCGACGGTCACCCGCAGTCGCTGACACCGAACATTGACGCGCTCGCTGGGCGCGGCGTCACCTTCCGGCGAGCCTACTGCCAGGCGCCCGTCTGCAACCCCTCTCGGGCGAGTCTGATGACCGGCAGGCGCCCGACGACATCGGGGTGTTATCGCAACGCGGACGTCTGGCGCGACGCCATGCCGCGGGCCGTGACTCTGCCGCAGCACTTCATGCAGCACGGCTATGAAGCGATCGGCGGGGGCAAGACGTTTCACCAATCGCAGAATGAGGCCGCGTCGTGGCACTACTACAACAGCTTCCGTGGCTTTCTGTGGGCCCCCGGCTACCCCGCGAACGGGCTCGACCGCCTCAACCTCGACTGGGGCGCCCTCGACGTCGAAGACGAAGAGACGACCGATACGCAGCTCGCCCATTGGGCGGCGAAATACCTGTCGAGGGAACACTCCAGACCTTTCTTCCTGGCCTGCGGCTTCTATCGCCCGCACCTGCCGTTCTACGCCCCCAGGAAGTACTTCGACAAGTTCCCCGAGGCCGGGATCGAGCTGCCGCCCTACCTCGAGAACGACCTCGACGACGTGCCTGAGTCCGCGCCCTCGGAGCTCGGTTTGGGCCACCACGAGCTGCTGACGGCGACCGGGCAGTGGAAGCGCGCCGTGGCGGCCTATCTGGCGTGCATCAACTTCGCCGACGCGAACGTGGGGCGGGTGCTGAAGGCGCTCGACGAAGGGCCGCACGCCGAGAACACGGTCATCGTCCTGTGGACCGACCACGGCTGGCAGCTCGGCGAGAAGAACCAATGGAGCAAGTTCACACTCTGGGAGCGGTCCTGCCGAGTGCCGATCATCTTCGCCGGCCCCGGGATCGAGGCGAAGGGAGAATTCTGCGACCGGACCGCCGAACTGCTCGACATCTACCCCACCCTGGCGGATCTCGCCGGGCTGCCCGAGCGCGAGGGCCTGGACGGCGAGAGCCTGCGGCCCCTGCTCGAGAATCCCGAAGCGGAGTGGGATCACCCCGCGATCACTTCGGAAGCGCCGGATAGGAGCTCGATTCGCACCGAGCGCTGGCGCTACACCACCTATCCCGACGGTGAAGAGCTCTACGACCACGACCACGATCCGAACGAGTGGCGCAATCTGGCGAACGTCCCCGAGCACGCCGAGACGAAGCAGCGGCTGCGGGCCATGTTGCCGCAGAACCCTTCCCGCAAGAGGGTGCTGCAGGTCGGCGACCTGCCCGAGGAGCAGCGTCGCTTCACCGAGCTCCTGCCGGGTCGCCTCGACAGGCTGCCGGGTCGCTCCCAAAGGGCAGGCGCGGCGAACGAGGTCGGGCTCGAGCCCGCGCCGCCATAGCGCGGCTGCGGCTAGCGTACGAGGGGTGGTCTAGTCGACGTCGGCGGCGCAGCGAAAGCCCATGTGTCCCGCTGCGCTGTCGGGCGTGTTGTGGGTACGCGCCGACAGGCGGTAGCGACTGCAGTAGGAGACGTGGCAGAGGTACGACCCGCCCCGGGTGACGCGTGCCGCGCCGGTGGCAGGACCCCGCGGATTGCGAATGCCCGGCGCGGCGGGACGGGCGCTCCACCAATCGGCGCACCAGTCCCAGACGTTGCCGCAGACGTTGTAGAGGCCGAAGCCGTTGGGCTCGAAAGCATCGACCGGGCAGGTGCCGCGATAGCCGTCGAGCCCGAGATCGCGATCGGGAAAGCTGCCCTGCCAGACGTTGCAGCGATGCTCGCCATCGGGCTCGAGCTCGTCGCCCCAGGGCTGCGCGGTCTGCTCCACTCCTCCGCGAGCCGCGAGCTCCCACTCCGCCTCGGTAGGGAGCCGGCATCCCGCCCACGAGCAGTAGGCCACGGCGTCGTTGTGCGACACCTGGACGACGGGATGGTCCTCGCGCCGGGCGATCGACGATCCCGGTCCCTCGGGATGACGCCAGTCGGCGCCGCTGATCTTGCACCACCAACGGGCGCCCGGCAGACGGTCCTCAATTGCCGTGCGCCGGAGATTGCGCGACAGGCGACCCTCGAAGACGAAGGACCAGCCCAGCCGCTCGCTGTCGGTCAGGTAGTCGGTAGCGTCGACGAAGGCAGCGAAGTCGGCGTTGGAGACAGCGTAGGCGTCGATGCGAAACGGGTCGACGAAGATCTCGCGCACCGGGGTCTCGCCGTCGCCCGGTATGGCTTCGGCCGAGTCGGTGCCCATGAGGAATCGGCCGCCGTCGAGACGCACCATGTCGCGGTCGTTCGCTCCCGAGGCCGGCGCCGCGGCGGCTGGGCCGGCGCCGCTCGCCGGCCGGCCGGGATCACGCGAGGGTATGCAGCAGGCCGTCATGTCGATGGTCTTCGGTTCAATCTAGCCCACGGGCACGAGCCCGCATGACTCGGGACCGATTCAACCAGCGTAGAGCCGCTCGGCGACGGCGGTCAGCTCCTTGACGATGCCGGAGTTGCCGGTGTCGTCGATCACGTTGTTGAACTCTCCCGGATCGGCCTCGAGGTCGTACAACTCCGAGCGCGCCCAACTCAGGTAGTTGAGCTTCCACTTGCCGGTGCGCACCATCAGGATGGGCGGCTTGCCGACGTAGCGGTTGTCCACCGTGAAGCTGCCATGGCAGAAGTAGTACTCCGAGTAGACGTGCTCGCGCGGCGTGTACGTTCCGCCCTGGACCATGGGCGCGAAGCTCCGGCCGTCGATCCCTGAGGGACTCCCCAGCCCGCACAGCTCGGTCAGTGTCGGGAGCAGATCGGCGTGCTCGATGAGCTGCGTGCGGGCGGTCCCGGCTTCCATCCGGTCGGGCATGCGCACGACCAGCGGGACGCTCACGCTCTGCTCGTACATGTTGTGCTTGGTCCACGTGCGGTGCGCACCGGCCATCTCACCGTGGTCCGAGGTATAGACGACCACCGTGTTCCTGTCGAGCCCCAGCTCGCGCAACGTGTCGAACACCCGCCCGACGTTGGCGTCGGTCTGGGAGATGTTGCCGTAGTAGCCGCGGATCGCGTCGCGCAGATCGTCGTCTTTCTGGTCGTACCAGCCACGCTGCCTGGCGCGAATCAGGTGCCCCTCGAAGCCGTCCTGCAGCTCCCGATCCGAACGCTCGGGCAGACTGAGAGGGACTCCGTCGTACATGTCCCAGTACCGCTTTGCCGGCACCAGAGGCGTATGCGGCATGTAGAACGACGTCCACAGGCAGAAGGGGCGGTCCTTGTTCTCGCGCAGGAAGGCGACCGACTCCTCGGCGTAGAAGGTATCGGGGAAGTACCTCTCCGGCAGGGTCGAGGCGGAGCCGCTCAGCCCGGTCGCGTACCCGCCGTCCGCGGGGTAACCCACGTACTGGTCGTCTTGAAACGCCTGCTGCTCCGCCTGGGTGAGCCGCTTGTCGTGGTCGGGGCGATGGAGCCTGTGATCGAAGCCGTGCCGCCGGGTCTCGTCGACGAAGTGCATCTTGCCGATCGCGCCGGTGACGTAGCCGTGATCCTTGAAGTAGTGGGCGACCGTGCGCGTCTCGTTGGGCAGCGGGTCTCGCAGGATCTTCGCCCCGTGCCGGCAGGGGTGCAGGCCGCTGATGATCGACCCGCGGGAGGGGACGCAGACGGGCGCGTTGCAGTAGGCGCGGTCGAAGCGGACGCCGTCGGCGGCGATCTCGTCGATGTGGGGCGTCTGCGCTTCGTTGCTGCCATAGCAGCCGGATGCCGCCGTCTGATGCTGATCGGAGCACAGGAAGAGCAGATTCGCTCGCTCTGTCTTCGCGAAGTTGAAGTAGGCCCCCACCGACGCGGCGGCGACGCTCTGGACTGCTTGTCGGCGTGTGATCATGATGGCCAGGATTCTAACGCAGGTGGAAAAATCGTACGCCGTAGGCGACAATAGCCGTCCACCTCATCGTTCGTGGAGGCCACAGGCCCATGACAACGCACCGCGCCGGCACCGCCGCCCTCGTCTTCGCCCTGGGAGCGCTGACACAGCTCCCCCTGCACGCCGCGGAGCCACCGAACATCCTCTGGATCATCGTCGACGACATGTCGGCCAATCTCTCTTCCTACGGAGAGACGGTGATCGAGACGCCGCATCTCGATCGCCTGGCGAGCCGTGGGGTGCGCTTTACCAATGCGTACGTCACGGCACCGGTCTGCTCGCCCAACCGCTCGGCGTTCATCACCGGGATGTACCAGACGTCGATCGGCGCCCATCACCACACCAGCGGCCAGGGGGAACTGAAGATCCACCTGCCTCCCGGCATCCGGCCGATCCCCGAGCTGTTTCAGGAAGCCGGCTACTACACCGCGATCACCGGCTGGCCCAATACGGATCGAGCCACCATCGGGAAGACGCACTACAACTTCGAATGGGACCAGGCCATTTACGACGGCCCCGACTGGAGTAGCCGTCGACCCGGCCAACCCTTCTTCGCCCAGGTTCACCTCCCCGGCGGAAAACACCGCGGCAGATCGCTCGAGTCGTTCCGGCAGATCAGCGATCGCGTCGAGAAGCTCTTGGGAAGCAGGACCGATCCCTCCGAGGTGAAGCTTCCGCCCTACTATCCGAACGATCCGGTCCTGCTGGCGGACTGGGCGGCCTACCTCGACTCGGTTCGGCTCACGGACAAGTTCGTCGGCGACGTCATCGAGCGGCTCGAAGAGGAGGGCGACCTCGAGGACACGGTCGTTCTCTTCATGACCGACCACGGAATCAGCCATGCCAGGGGTAAGCAATTTCTCTACGACGAAGGCATGCACGTGCCCCTGGTCATCGCCGGACCGACGATCGAGCCCGGCCAGGTCCGCGACGACCTCGTGGAGCACATCGATATTGCGGCCCTTTCGCTCGCACTCGCCGGAATCGAGATTCCCGAGACCATGCACGCTCGCGACATCCTCGGCCAGGACTACGCGAAGCGGACGGCGGTCTTTGCCGCTCGTGACCGCTGCGATGAGACGGTCGACCACATCAGGGCGCTACGGACGACGCGCTTCAAGTACATCCGCAACTTCCTGCCCGACCGCCCCCACCTGCAACCCAACCTCTACAAGGACGGGAAGAGCATTCTCGTGGCGCTGCGCGAGGCTCATGCGGCCGGGACGTTGAACGAGACACAGCAGCTTCTCTTCGTCCCCACTCGCCCCGGGGAGGAGCTCTATGACCTGTCAGAGGACCCATTCGAAGTCCGGAACCTAGCCGGCGATCCGAAGCACGAAGGGCAGTTGAAGAAACTCAGGAAGCGCATGGACGAGTGGATCGAGCGCACGAACGACCATGGCGCGGAATCAGCAGCCATGTACGACAGCGACATGGCCGCGTACTCCGAGCGCGTGAGCGCGAATCCCGAGTCCGCGGCCATCCTGAGCCGCAACATCGCCCTCATGAGGCGCTGGTCGGCCGAGGGCATGTAGCCCGTTGTGAGCGGAACGCTCTCGCGACGCGAGTTGCTCGGAAGCATGGGGCTCGGCGCCCTGGCCGCGGGCTGCGCGGGCAATCGAGAGGCGCGCGCCGCCGGGCCGAACGTGCTCATGATCTCGATCGACGACCTGAACGACTGGATCGGCGTCCTCGACGGGCACCCGCAGACGCTCACGCCGAACATCGACGCGCTCGCCCGGCGCGGCGTCACGTTCCGGCGGGCCTACTGCCAGACGCCCGCCTGCAACCCCTCCCGGGCGAGTCTGATGACCGGTCGGCGCCCAACCACCTCCGGCTGCTACTACAACGGCGACGTCTGGCGCGACGCCATGCCGCTGGCCGTCACTCTCCCGCAGCACTTCATGGAGCACGGCTACGAAGCGATCGGCGGCGGCAAGACGTTTCACCAGAGCCAGAACGAGGCCGCGTCGTGGCACTACTACAACAGCTTCCGTGGCTTTCTGTGGGCCCCCGGCTGGCCGGTGAACGAGCTCGACCGCAGCAACTTCGACTGGAGCGCCCTCGACGTCGACGACGAAGAGACGACGGACACCCAGCTCGCCAATTGGGCGGCGGGGTACCTGTCGAGAGACCACTCCCGACCTTTCTTCCTGGCCTGCGGCTTCTATCGCCCGCACCTGCCGTTCTACGCCCCCAGAAAGTACTTCGACAGGTTTCCCGAGGCCGAGATCGAGCTGCCGCCCTATCTTGCGAACGACCTCGACGACGTGCCGAAGTCCGCGCCCACGGAGCGCGGTCTGGGCGACCACGAGGCAGTGACGGCAACGGGGCAGTGGAGGCGCGCCGTCGCGGCCTACCTGGCGTGCATCAACTTCGCCGATGCGAACGTGGGGCGCGTGCTCAGAGCACTCGACGAAGGGCCGCACGCCGAGAACACGATCATCGTCCTGTGGACGGACCACGGCTGGCAGCTCGGCGAGAAGAACCAATGGCGCAAGTACACGCTATGGGAGCGCTCCTGCCGCGTGCCGATCATCTTTGCCGGCCCCGGGATCGAGGCGCAGGGAGAGTTCTGCGACCGGACGGCCGAGCTGCTGGACATCTACCCCACCCTGGCGGATCTCGCCGGGCTCCCCGGGCGCGACGAGCTCGACGGCGAGAGCCTGCGGCCGCTGCTCGAGAATCCCGAAGCGGAGTGGGATCACCCTGCGATCACGTCCGACGCGCCGGACAGAAGCTCGATCCGCACCGAGCGGTGGCGCTACACGACCTATCCCGACGGTGAAGAGCTCTACGACCACGACACCGATCCGAACGAGTGGCGCAATCTGGCGGACCTCCCCGAACATGCCGACACGAAACAGCGGCTTCGGGCCATGCTGCCGCGGAACCCTTCGCGCAAGAAGGTGCTGCAAGTCGCCGATCAGCCCGAGGAAGAGCGTCGCCTCACCGAGCTCCTGCCGGGCCGCACCCACAGGGCCGGCGCGGCGAACGACGTCGGGCTCGATCCCGCGCCGCCCTAGGAGGTAGCGCGGCAGGAACTGGGACTCTCCACCCTTTAGCAAGTGGTCTTGGGGAGGCTGCTGTGGGTCAGGTAGGTCATGCGACCTGGGCATGGCATCGCTTGTTGGGGTCGAAGAGAGTGCGGTCTCGTAGCATGGCGCACGCGACGCCGAGGAGTCGGTCGACGAGCTGTCTGATGGCGCGTCCGTGCGTTTTCCCCTGGGCTTTCATGGCGTCGTACTTGGCGCGGCTGATCGGGTCATGCTGGATGGCGACTCGTCCCCAGTGATAGGCGGCATCGCTGAGGTGTTCGTTGGCGGCGAGTCGTCGCATGACGATGAGCTTCTTGCCGGACTTGACGGTCACCGGCGCCACTCCGCAGAGGCAACGCAGTGCCCCGTAGTCTCTGCGGGCCAGGCTTTGATCGGCCTCGGAGAGCAGGGTGGCGAGGCCGACCATGCCGAGTCCGGGCAGCGACCTGAGGATGGCGGCGTCGCTTGGCTTGGGCGTGTCTTCGTCGTCTTCCGGAGAGATCGCGGTTTCGAGTTTGCGGGTCATCCGCTCCAGCCGCCTTTCGGCGTCGGCGAGTTGGCGGCAGACGGTGTCGAGCACCGGCCGGAGGATTCCTATGTGTTCGACGGCGGCCTTTACGGCGTCCGGGGAAACGGCGATCGGCTCGGCCCGCAGTTGATCGCGCAGTTGGGCGGCAGTCAGGCGCCGGATGCGGTGTTCCTTGAGCAGCTTGGCGAGCGTGGCTTCGCGCACCCGTCGAGCCTTGTCGGGGGTCGGCGCCAGTCGCCACAAGGCCAGCGCGAAGGGCGCCGACACCTCGTTCTTGACCACGGCGAGAAACTGCGGGTAGTAGCGCCAGATCTGGTCGCGGACCTGGTTCCCCAGGCGGTTTTTCTGGTCGACCAACTGCTTGCGGGCGCGGGACACCTCGCGCAGCATGACGGTGGCGGCATCGGATGGTTGCACGCGGTTCAGGCACTCAGGGTCGGTGCGAAGCGCGGCGGCGAGCACCCGTGCATCGCGGCGGTCATCCTTGGCGCCGGCGACGGAGAAGCGGTCCCTGAAGCGGTCGAGCTGCTTGGGGTTGATGGAATACACGGCGAAGCCTCGCTCCAGGAGGCACTCGACGACCGGTCCGTGCGGCACCTCGCTGGCGATGCCGATCTCGCCCGGAGGCGTCGGTCGTGTATGTCCAAGGAGCCAGTCCGCCATAGCGGCAAGTCCCTTGCCGCTGTGGTCGAACGCCCGCTCCCCCCTCACTTTGCCGTCCCGACCCAGCAAACACACATGGTGGGTCTCGGACCCCCAGTCCACGCCGGCGAACCACGTCCTGATCATCTCGTCCTCCTTCTCCCTTGCGGTAGTGTTGTCTGGTCGGCATGCCGCGTTGCCTGCCCGTACCTGTACTGGTGCTCTAAGGCACTGACTCTCCACTGGGCGTCCAACGCGGCGAAGCAGCCAGGGCACAGGTCCCAGCTAGGTGCTCGAAGCACAGTGCGCCGGTGGTCGCTCCTGGCTGCTTGCCGACTTTCCTTCAGTGACTCCGGCAGACCAGAGACGAAACCGACCGGCGGTCTCGGCTGCGGAAGCTGCCGGCCCCGCGGAAAACGGCAGACCGTTTTCCGCCGGACCTTGGAAAACCGGCAAGCCGGTTTCCCACAGCTACCGCAGCCACGGCGGCTACTGGTCCATTCCAACTCTCTCAACGACCCACCAGAATCCACCCGTGAAAGGTACAGGTGCGCCGGCCTTCTGGCCGGCATCCGGGGCTTCTGCCGCGCCAGGCTAGCTCCCGGGAACAATCCAGATCGGCGACGACCAGGCGCGCTCCTGGATCGTCGCCGGCAAGGATACGCGCGGCGAAACCCCGGCCTTCACGGCATCCCACGTCGACCAGCGGCACGTCGGGTTCTCGAGGACGCGAAGGTAGTAGAACGCGTGATGCTCGGCGTCGAAACCGGGATCGCTCCAGGTCGCTCCCAGTTCGGCGTCGCCCACGTCCTGGCTGATCGCGCAGTTGGACAGGTCGACGGAGGCGCCGTTGTCCGGACATCGGTGGGTCCCGGAATCGGGCTGCAACCCATCGGAGCAGGCGACGTCGAAGACCTGCTCGTGCTGATCGCCGCCCTCGACCCAGCCTTTGACGATCTGGAGACGCTGGAGCGGGGCGCCGGACGGGTCGCGCAGCGCGCGGACCGCGAAGGTGGGACTGCCGCCTCGATCGGCGTCGATCTCGCCTCCCATGGAGACGCCGCGCTCGTAGCCGACCGCCGCCATGTCGTCGCGGCGGTGAAGGTCATCGGGCAGGCCGTAGCCGGCGAACATCCGCACCCGGATGCGAGTGCCCGAGGTGGCGAAGGTCTCCTTGCGACGCAGAGCCTCGTAGAGGGCCTCCCGGGTGTTCTCCCGGGCCCAGACGCCGCTGAGGCCCGAGTTGCTGTAGTAGCGGCGGAAGACCTCGCGATACGTCGGCACGCCGTCGACGACGTCGGCCGGGACGGAGCCCCTGCTGACCGGATCGAAGTCGTGCACGCCGACCTTGCCGGTGTGCTTCTCTTCGTCGAACTGAAAGCCCGAGTTGTGGGTGTCGCTGGCGCCGACGAAGCCCAACCGATACGGGTTGAAGCCCTCCCGGCTCTGAAACGCGATGCCCTCCAGCAGTGCCTGGCGGACGTAGCTGCCCCTGGGTCGGCTCTTGGCCCACTGGCCGACGCGAAAGGGGAAGATCTCAAAGTCGGCCCACTCGTCGTTGGGCGACAGGAAGGGATGGGTCTCGGAAGTGCCCTTGACCTGCGTGATCTCGACGAGCGGCTCGTTGCGCATCCGTTTGGTCGCGTAGTCGGCGTCGAGCGGACCGCCCGCGAACGTCTCGGTCTGGAACATCCAGCCGTCCGAGCCGTTCGAGTTGTGCGGGATCGCCAGCGCCTCGATGCCCTGCTCACGCAGGCGATCCATCCAGCCCCAGAGGTCCTCGGGATTCGCCGAGTCGAGTCGGCTGAAGGGCTCCCGGGGCGCGGCGCTGCCCTTGAAGATCACGTTCCGGTGCAGGTTGCCGCCGTCCCGCGAGGGGGTGTACTCGTAGCCGATGAAGGTCGTCAGGGTGCCCGGCCGGTAGTGGCGTTCCGCGGCGGCGACGATCTCCTGCCAGGCCGTCCGGAACACTTCGGGATCCGCGTGCCGGGCAACGAACTCCTGGGCGCCCGCCAGGTAGCCACCTCGCGCCTTGACCGTCGTCGCGTCGACGTAGCGCTTGACGTCGGGGTCGTCCGCGAGCGGGTGGCCGGGGTCGGCGAGGGCGCGCAGTACCCCCATGTACGCCGCGTGGTCCGTCACGGCGTAGAAGTCGAGGGGCCGGTCGAGCTGGATCTCGTTTCCCGAGGGATGCCTGATCGCCTCGCCAGCAGCGAAACGGTACGCGTCGTCCGGTGTTGTTCGCGTGGCGAACGAGAAGGCATCGAACGAGTAGGCGGTGTGCACGTGCAGGTCGCCGAAGTAGGCCGAGCGCTCCTGCCCTCCGGCAGGCGAGAGCGCCGCGACCGCCAGGAGAGTCGCCAAGGTCGCGGGGAAGAGGAGTCGAGGAGGTCGCATGGTGGGCTCCAATTCAGCCGGTTTCAACTGCGAACGCGTTCACCCGCAGGATCGTACATCGCCCGGATGGAGGCCTCGGCCCGGACGCGGACGCCCGCGACCTCGATCTCGAAGCGCCTGGGCAATTCGGGGAAGTCCGGCAACAGCGACATGGAGACGTAGCCGAGGCCGACGGCCGCTCCGAGGCTGTGGCCATAGTTCCCGGAGGTGACGTAGCCGGCGATTTCGTCCCCCAACCAGATCGGTTCGTTGCCGTAGATCAACGGCTGCGGATCCCGAAGCCTGAACTGGATCAGGCGCTTCGCGATGCCGCTCTCCTTCTGCCTGAGCAGCGCCTCGCGCCCGATGAAGCCGCCGGGTTTGTCGAACTTGACGGCGAACTCGAGGCCCGCTTCGAGCGGCGAGTCTTGATCGGTGATGTCGTGACCCCAGTGGCGGTAGGCCTTCTCGATGCGCAGCGAGTCGAGGGCGTGGTAGCCGGCGTGGACGAGACCGAACGCCTCGCCGGCGGCCAGGATCTCGTCGTAGACGCCGGTCACAAACTCCGACGGAACGTAGAGTTCCCAACCGAGTTCGCCGACGTAGGTGATGCGCGACGCGCGAACCAGGCCGTAGCCCAGTTCGATCTCGCGGCTGGTCGCGAACCGGAACGCTTCGTTGGCCAGGTTCGCCGGCGTAAGGGACTGCAGGAGAGCGCGGGAAGCCGGCCCCATCAGGGAGATCACGCCCATCGCCGAGGTCACGTTCGTGAGCACGCAGTGCGCGTCGCCCGGAATGAGCGCCTTGAGCCAGTGCAAATCCCGCACCTCGGAGGTGGCGGCGGTGACGATCAGGAAGCTGTCTTCCGCGAGGCGCGTCACCGTGAGATCCGCCTCGATGCCGCCGCGCTCGTTGAGCCACTGGGTGTAGACGATGCGGCCTGAGCCCACATCGACGTCGTTGGCGCAGACCAGGTTGAGCACCCTGGCTGCATCCCGGCCCTCCAGGCGGAACTTCGCGAACGACGACTGGTCGAACAGTCCCACGTTCTCTCGCACGGCCCGATGTTCGGCGGCCGAGTACTCGAACCAGTTCTGGCGCCCGTAGCTGTACTCGTAGCGGGCCGGCACGCCGGCCGGCGCGTACCAGTTCGGGCGCTCCCAGCCGGCGAGTTCCCCGTGGCACGCGCCGGCGGCCTCCAGGCGGTCGTGCAGCGGAGACCGGCGCACGCCCCTCGCCGTCTCGAACTGGCGATATGGGTAGTGCATGGCGTAGAGGAGGCCCAGGCTCTCGGAGACCCTCTCGCGCAGGTACTTGCGGTTGCCCTGGAAGGGCATGTTGCGGCGCACGTCCACTTCCCAGAGATCGGCTGGCGGATGCCCGTCGAGAATCCACTCGGAAACGACCTTGCCGATCCCGCCCGCGGACTGGATTCCGATGGAGTTCAGGCCGGCGGCGACGAAGCAGTTCTCGCACTCGGGCGCTTGGCCGACGTGGTAGCGGACGTCCGGCGTGAAGCTCTCCGGGCCGCAGAAGAGCTGCAGGACGTCGGCCGACTGGAGGGCCGGCATGCGCTCCCTGGCGCCGCGCAGCAACGGCTCGAAGTGTTCGCGGTTGGCGGCGATTTCGTCGAAGCAGAAGTCCTCGGGGATGCCGTCCATGCCCCAGGGCCGCGCGTTCGGCTCGAAGACGCCGACCATCAGCTTGCCTGCGTCGTACCTGAAGTACGAGATGGCGTCGTAGTCCCGCACGATGGGCAGGTTCGCATCGAGCCCCTCGACGGAGTCGAAACGGACGTAGTAGTGCTCGCAGGCATGCAGCGGGACGTTGACGCCGATGGAGGCGGCCAGTTCCCGGGTCCACATACCGGCGCAGATCACGACCCTGTCGGCATCGATGTCCCCCTGCTCCGTGGCGACGCCCAAAACGCGCCCCCCGGCGGTGCGAACGGCGGTCACGGGCACATGCTCGACGATCCGGGCGCCGGCGGCGCGGGCGCCCGCGGCCAGCGCCAGGGTGACGTCCGTCGGGTTCGCGTAGCCGTCGCCGGGGATGTGCAGTCCGCCGAGCAGGTCGGACGTCTCAAGGAGCGGTACGCGTTCCCCAATCGCCTTCGCCGTCACCACCTCGACCTGCAGCCCGAGGACCTTCGCCAGCGAAGCGCCACGCTTGAGCTCCTCGAACCGCTCCGGGTCGGCGGTGACCGAGAGGGAGCCGCACCGGCGATAGCCGGTCGGCTGTCCGGTTTCCTTCTCCAGGCGACCGTAGAGCTCGCTCGTATAGCGGGCGAGGTTCGTCATCGTGACCGACTGCCGCAGTTGGCCGAGCAGGCCGGCGGCATGCCAGGTGGTGCCAGAAGTGATCTGCCGGCGCTCGAGCAGGAGCACATCGGAGCGTCCCGAGCGCGCGAGGTGGTAGGCAACCGAGCAGCCGATCACGCCGCCGCCGATGACGACTACGCCCGCTCGGCGCGGCAACTCCGCTGCCCTTGCCGGCATTGTCCAGATCTTCCCGCGACCGCTCAGGTCAGGATCGCGGCGAGGCGGGCCAGCACTTCATGCGTGATCTGTTCGGGGACGGATTCGAGGCGTTTCCCGTTCCGGGCGGCGAAATCCACGGAACTAAGGCCTAAGAGGCGTCAGGAAGGTTGCCGCGAGACCCGGACTCGCTCACCTCGTATCGTGATCACCGCTCGCGCCTCCAGCTCGCGCCGATGGCGCGCCAACAGCTCATTCATCAACGCGATTCGCCGCTCCGCGGGGACATCGGGTAACCGCACCAGGCCCGCATGGGCAGCCGCTTGCCCGAAGATCAGTTCGCCGAAATCCGTGTCTATCGTGACCAGGATTCGGTCGTTCTCGGCCGCTCGATGGAGTAGCGCTCTGTCGCCCGGATCGGGGCCGAGTTCGAGCGATTCAACGACATCGTGTCCTTCTTCGCGTAGCCGCTCGGCCAGCCGGCGGCCGGCACATCGGTCCACAAGGAACCGCACTACCTGGCGACGGACACCGCGGACAGCGTGTCTCGGGCGATGACTGCGTGGGCGTACGCCGTGCAAGCCCGAATGTCGTCTGCATCCAGATCCGGATAGTCCTCCAGGATGGCGTCGGGAGTCGCCCCCTGCGCCAGAAGGCTGAGGATCAGCTCCACGGAGATCCGCATGTCACGGATGATCGGCTTACCGCCGAAGACATCCGGCCGGGCCGTGATGCGACCGAGTAGTTCCGCGTTCGTCGTGGACATCGTCTTCAAGCTCTCAGGTTCTGAGTCTACTCCGCAACCGTCCCCGCAAGACGACCTGAGCAAGCGCCCTGCCGGAGATGCCACAGGGCCTGGCACGCCAATGACCTACATGCTGGACGGTCGGCAGTACATCGCGGTCGCCGTCGGCGGAGAGCCGCCGGCCTTTGTGAATCGCCGCGACGATCTCCTGGGGCGTCATCCGGACGCGTCGCCACTGTCGACGGCGCTTCCGGAAAGCCTCCACGGCCAACTTCCGAGCCTCACGATCCTGACTCCGCGCCGGAACCAGATGCGCGATGGCTTGGCCGTGACGTGTGATCGCGACCGTCTGGCCGTGCTCTACGGCCCGCAAGAGCTCTGCCAAGTGCGCCTTGGCCTCGGTTGTGGAAACGTCCCGCATGGCACCGGTCATTCTGACCGGGCAGGTTACCGCGAGCGGCCTCCCACCGTTTCATGCGATACCTCCCGGGCTCTGAAGCAGCGATATGGCAAGCTAGCAAAGATGTTGCCAACACCCCGGCCGGAGCGGTCCACCGGCCGCTCGATGGATCGGCGCCGCTTCCTGGAGGGAGCGATGGTGGCGGCCGGGGCCTACCTGGGAGCGGGCTCGGCGCGGGGGGCGAGAAGTGCTGACATCGTGTCGCCCTCCGACTTCGCCCACCTGGCAGTGAGAGTCGGCGACCTGAACGAGGCGTTGGCCTTCTACGAGACCCTCCTTCGTTGCCGTCCCAACCACGTCGCGCGCGCACCCGCGGAGACCGGGAAACCGGCGCGCGGCGGCGCCTGGTGCTCCTACGACATCGAGCATCATCGCGTCTCGATCTTCGCGCGAGGCGGCAAACCCGTGCCTGAGGCAGGCCTTCTCGGCTGGGATCGCTTCACCTTCAGCTACGACTCGCTCACCGAGCTCGGCGCCAACTACCACGCTCTGAAACTCGGGGGAATCGAGCCGCGTACGGCCAGGCGCTACGGGGACAGCGTTTCACTCGTCTATACCGACCCCAGCGGCAATCGCATCGAAATGCTCCTCGACCGCTTCGATCGAATCGAGGATCTCGAGCCCTATCTGGGGGAGGCGGCAGGCCTGGAGAAGTCCGCCGCCGGAGTCGACTTCGATCCAGACGGTCTGCCTGCCCCAGGCAATGCGGCGTCCGCAGAGAACGAAACCGTCGCGCCCTCCGAGCTCGTCCACACCGTCATCCGCACCAGAGAGCTGGCGCCGATGGTCGACTGGTACGTGCAGGCGCTGGGCTGTGAGGTTGCCGAGCGCAGCGAGGCCTTAGCCCTGCTGCGCTTCGATCACCGCCTTCTGCGCATCCTGCTCGTCGCAGACAAGACGCTGGAGCGCGGCGCCGGAGACCAGGGCTACGACCACTTCGCCTTCGAGTACCAGACCATGGACGAACTCGTCGTGCGGACGTACGCAAGGCTGGCGGAGAGCGGCGTCAAGCCCTACTGGTGCACCAACCACGGCATGACCACCTCGATCTACTACGCCGATCCCGACGGCAACCGGGTCGAGACGCAGGTCGACAACTTCCCCACCAAGGCGGAGGGGCTGGCCTACATCAGGGGCCCCGACTTCGCCCGCAACCCCGTCGGCATCGACTTCGACCCGGACGAGATGGTCGACAAGGTACGCGGCGGCGCGTCCTACGAAGAGATGCACCATCGTGTCGAAGGCCCACGTACGACCCGCACGCCGCGTCCCGTCGAGGGCGTGCATTACTAGGAGCCGCAGTATGGTCGCGGCTACAGTCGGCGAGGGTGCCGGCGCACCCCGTCTGAAACGTCGTCGGAAGAGGGAGGGGAGCATATGAAGGCCACACATCTGACGCTCGGCATTGCATGCACGCTGCTGATTGGCGCTTGCGCGACAGCCCCGGACGGCGGCACTGAGCCGGCATCGGACGCAGAAACAACAGCATCCTCGCCGGAACCCGCTCGGAGCTACTCTCCCGAGTCGCGCGATCTCTCTCAGGCGGACATCGAGCGCCTGATGGAGGAGCTCTCCAACTGGGGTCGCTGGGGTGACGACGACCAGTTGGGGGCGGCCAACCTGATCACACCGGAGAAGCGCCTCGAGGCTCTGGCCCTGGCGACGGAGGGCATCTCCGTCTCGCTCGCCCATCGTCTGATCACCGAGGAGGCCGTCGATGTGCCGCTGCCGTTCGAGCGCGCGATCCTGCGGCTTCCCGATCCCGACGAGGAGCCCGCGTTTCGCGGCGGCGTCAGCGATCGCTACGAGATCAGCTACCACGGCTACTCGCACAGCCACATCGACTCGCTGTGTCACATCCTCTACAAGGGGAAGATGTACAACGGCTACTCGCAGGACACGGTGACGGAGGAAGGCTGCACGCGGTCTTCGATCTTCAACCTCCGGGGCGGCATCGTCACCAGGGGCATCGTGTTCGACATCCCGCGCCTCAAGGGCGTGCCGTATCTGGAACCGGGGACGCCGATCTACACCGAGGACCTCGAGGCCTTCGAGGAGATGGCCGGACTCCGTGTCCGTGCGGGCGACGCCGTCTTCATCCGCACCGGGCGCTGGGCGCGTCGCGCCGAGCTCGGACCCTGGGCGGTGTCGCAGAATGCGGCCGGCCTCCACGCCTCGACGATGCCCTGGGTTCGCTCCCGCGACATCTCGTTCATCGGCTCCGATGCGGCGCTCGACGTCGTTCCCTCGCTGGTGGAGGGCGTCGACCTTCCGGTTCACGTCCTGACGATCGTCGCGATGGGCATCGACATCTTCGACAATCAGGACCTCGAGGCCGTCGCCGAGACGGCGGCCGAGCTGGGTCGGTGGGAGTTCCTGCTCGTGGCGGGGCCGCTGGCCGTCGAAACCGGAACCGGCTCGCCGGTCAACGCACTGGCGATCTTCTGAGGGTTCCCAAAGAAACGACTTCGCGGTCGTCCTGCGACGGTCCGCGACGCAATCACTGAAGGAGAGACGATGATCGATTTCGAGATTCCACCAGAGACGAAGGCGGTGCGCGCCAAAGTGCGCGACTTCGTCCAGAACGAGTGCATCCCGGCCGAAGAGGGATGCACCCCGGAGAACTTCGACGAGGTGCTGGCCCAACTCCGCGCGAAGGCGAGGTCGCAGGGCCTGTGGTGCCCCTTCGTCCCGGAGGAACACGGCGGCATGGGACTGAGGCCGCTGGCCAATGCGCTGGTCCAGATGGAGCTCGGCGAGAGCTTCCTCGGAGCGCTCTCCCTCAACACGCAGGGTCCCGACGATGCGACCATGCTGACGTTGCTCGAGAACGGTACCGAGGACCAGAAGGAGCGCTTCCTGAAGCCGCTGCTGGCGGGCGAGAAGCGCATCTGCTACTCGATGACCGAGCGAGCCGCCGGCGCCGACGCCACGGGCATGCAGACCTCGGCCGTCCTCGACGGCGACAACTACGTGCTCAACGGTGAGAAGTGGTTCAGCTCCTCCGCGAGCGTCGCCGACGTCGCGCTCGTCATGGCGAAGACCGATCCCGACGTCGCCCGCCACCGGCAGTTCTCGACCTTTCTCGTCGAGCTGCCGAACCCCGGCTACAGGATCGTCCGCAACATCGAGACGATGCAGCCCCACACCGACCTCGGCCTGAAGCTCGGAGGCTCGCACTCGGAGATCCGCATCGAGAACCTCATCGTCCCGAAGGAGAACCTCCTCGGCGGCCGCGGCCAGGGCTTCGCGATGGGCCAGCACCGCCTCGCCTACGGCCGGCTGCGTCACGGCATGCACAACGTGGCGATGGCGCAGCGCGCCCTCGATCTCGCCGTCGGGCACACCGTGAAGCGGGTGACGTTCGGCAAGCGCCTCGCCGACCGCCAGGGGGTTCGCTGGATGCTCGCCGACTGCGCCGCCGAGCTCTACAAGGCCCGGCTCATGCTGCTCCACATCGCCTACCGAGCGGAGAACGGCATGGACCTGCGCAACGAGAACGGCATCGCCAAGGTCTTCCTCGCCAACATGGTGCACCAGGTAGTCGACACCGCAATCCAGCTCCACGGCGCCCTGGGTTACAGCATGGACACGCCGCTGGCCCGCTGGTATCGCGGCATCCGCGCGCAGCGCCTGGTCGACGGGCCGGACGAGGTCCATCGCTGGCGCACCGGCAAGAACGTCGTGCAGGCGTTCGAGGCGCACGGTACGTGTGCCTCCGCCTGTGGCGGCGATCTGCTTTGAGGCAGCGCTCGCTAGCGCTCGCGCTCCTGAGCGCCTTCGCCCTCCCGTGGCTCGCCTGGGCCGAGACCGCCGAGTGGTCGCGATTCCGGGGACCTAACGGCGGCGGCGCCATCGAGGCGGGCGCCCTGCCGGTCGAAGTGGGACCCGACCGCAACCTCCTCTGGCGGACCGAACTCCCGGCCGGCGACTCGTCGCCGGTCCTGAGCGAGGACCGGATCTTCCTGACCGCCTGGGAAGGCGAAGCGCTGTACACGATTGCCCTCGATCCCAGGACCGGATCGGAGCTCTGGCGACGCGAGGCTCCGAGGACGCGGATCGAGCCGCTCGACAACCGCAACGGACCGGCGTCGCCGTCTCCGGTCACCGACGGCGAGAGGGTCTGGGTCTTCTTCGGCGACTTCGGCCTTCTCTGCTACACGGTCGACGGCGAAGAGCTTTGGCGCCATCCTCTCGGCCCCTTCGACAACCTCTACGGCATGGGCGCCTCGCCGATCCTCGCCGCGGGCAACGTGGTTCTCGTGGTCGATCAGCAGCAGGGCTCCTATCTCCTGGCCGTCGACGCCGAGTCCGGCGCGCCGGCATGGCGCACCGAGCGGCCCGCCGCGAGAAGCGGCCACTCGACGCCGGTCCTCCACCGCCCCGAAGGCGGTGAGCTCCAGATCGTCGTGCCGGGCTCGTTCTTTCTCACCAGCTACTCGGCCAAAACGGGCGAGCGTCTCTGGTGGGTGAGCGGTCTCTCGTTCGAGATGAAGTCGACGCCGGCGATAGGCGACGGCGTGCTCTTCATCAACGGCTACGCCATGCCCATGAACGAAGAAGGGCGTCACGTCCGGCTCGAGCCCTTCCGGGAAGTCGTCGCCACGTACGACGGCGACGGGGACGGGAAGATCTCCAAGGAGGAAGCGCCGGAGGGCCTGGTCACCAACGTCTTCTCCTTCTTCGATCTGGCGGGCGACGGCCTCCTCGACGCAGGAGATTGGGTGTACTTCCAGTCGGCGCTCGACACCCGGAACGGCATCCTTGCCGTCGAGCTGCCGGACGCGGGCCTGCGAGGAGATCTGACGGCCAGCCACGTACGGTGGACCTACCACCGCAAGATCCCACAGCTCCCGTCGCCGATCGTCGACGACGGAGTTCTCCTCATGGTCGACGACAGGGGCATCTCGACGACGCTCCTTTCTGCGACGGGAGAGCTCATCGAGCAGGGCCGACTAAGGGGAGCGGTCGATAGCTATTACGCGTCGCCGATCGTGGCTGACGACAAGTTCTACCTGCTCTCGAGATCAGGCAAGCTCGTGGTGCTGCCGAGCGATGGCTCTCTCGAGCCGCTGGCCGTCTCGGATCTCGACGACCTGGCCACGGCGACGCCGGCGATCGACGGGGCGACGATGTACCTCCGCACGCGAAGCGCGCTGTGGGCGTTTCAGCGTTCGCCTGACGACTCGCCGCCAGGCCGGTAGCTGTCGGGCGGCGGCGGCCGGCATGGCCGGCGCTAGAATCCCCACCACCGCCATGAACGACACGCAGAGCGCAAGCGACCCGGTGACGGCACCGACCCGGGCGGAGCACGCGGCCGGCATGGCGGCGTACCAGGAAGAGGGGCTGCGCCTCGCGGCCGAGATCGGCAACCGGGGGCCGATTCGGCTGACCGACGGCGGCAGACTCCATCCGGACATCCTGGCGGCGTACTGGAGGCACGGCTTCTACGTCTTCGAAGGACCCATCGACGGCGACGAGTTGGCCGAGCTGCGTCGCGATGCGGGCGAGATGCTGGAGCGCGCGCCGGTGGGCCCGGATGCGGACGTGGATGCGCGAGGGCGCCCGGCGCTGGGGCTCGACTACGCCCGACGACCGTATCTCTTCGCCAAGCCTCTGGCCGATCCCTGGGGCGGCACCGGGCTTCTCGGTGGACGTCACCCGACGCAGATGACTCAACCGTTACCCGAAGAGGACGCGCCCGCGGACGTGGTCTTCCTCATGAGCTCCATGTGCCAGGCGATGCCCTCCGGGCTGCGGCTCTACGGCCACCCGCAGCTCCTTGAGCTCGCCGCGGCGATCAACGGCGACGACTTCGTGCCCTTCAATGACGCCATCTTCGTCAAGCAACCGGGTCTCGGCGGTTCGGTGTCGTGGCACCAGGACGGCGTGACCCACTGGGGTTCTCCAGACTGGGACGAAGGCATCCACGGCTTCAACTTCCAGGTGCAGCTCTATCCCACGACTCCGGCGAGTTGTCTCTGGGTGGCGCCAGGCACGCACAAGCTCGGGAAGATCGACATCAAGGCGCGAGTTCGGCAGAACGGAGGAAGCGAGCAGATCCCCGGCGCCCTGCCGCTCGTCTGCGACGCCGGCGACGTCACCATTGTCAACCGCCAGATGCTCCACGCCTCGTTCGCCAACACCTCGTCGGACCTGCGCATCTCGCTCACCTTCGGCTTCCACCGCCGCAAGTCGGTGGAGGGACAGAAGGCCGCGCTCGCCCTCGAACCCGACGACAGCGTCTACGACGCCCAGCGCATCTTCGATCGCTCGTCGGTGATCGCCGTGGCGATCGACGCCCGCCGGCAGCACCGGCCCGAGGAGCCGTCGTTCATCTACGAGCCCTTCGCCGGTCTCGAGGACGACTTCCGCTTCAACGACGAGACGTTCAAGCGCGTTATCATCGACTACAATCTGAACGATCTGGCGATCTAGAGGGAGGAAGCGATGCTAAAGACGACCGTGATTCACGTTGTGGGATGCGTGCTGCTGCTGGGCGGCGTAGCACTCCTGGTGGGAACGGGCTACGTTGCCGTATCACTGGGAGTCGGAAGCCCCGTGCCGGAAATCGGTGCGAGCGATCCGGCGGCCATGGAGTTCTTCCGGCAGCTCACTTTCATTCGCATGTTCGCAGTGGCCGCAATTGGTCTCTCTGCCATTTGCTTCTGGGGTGGAAGTCAGCTCACGTCGACTCAGCAGAGTTCTTTGCTGAGCCTCCTGGTCGGCGTTTTCGCGGTGATGGGCGCGATGGCCGTCGCGCAGCAGGTCGCCATTTGGAATCGTGGAATTGGATGGGCCCTCGTGGGAGTCTTGTCTGCGCTGCTGCTCACCTGCCTTGCCGCCGTCGTCTACGAAACGACCACGGGTCGCCGTCTGGCAAGCGCCTGAACTGAATCCAGCCTCCAGTCAGCGATACGACTTGACCGGCGGCAGCCGAGCCCCCATGTCGCCCGACGGCTCGTCGCCGGCGACGACCGAGAGCCGCAGCGTGCCGATGCCGTCGATCGACGCCTCGACCACTTCGCCCGGCTTGAGGAAGCGATCCTCCGGTCCGCGAGTCGCGGCTGCGCCGGCTGCCGTGCCGCCTGAGGTGCCGTTGTTGATGACGTCACCCGGGTAGAGCGTGATGATCGACGACCCGTACTCGATGAGCTCCCACAGCGAGTGGATCATGTCGCCGGCGCGTGCCTCCTGAAGCTGGGTGCCATCGACGCTCAGGGTCTGGCGGAGGTTCTGCATCGGATCGCCGTAGAACTCGCGCGGCACGATCCACGGGCCCTGCGGTGCGAAGGTGTCGTGCCCCTTGCCGACAAACCAGTCACTGCGTATGGGGTTGCCTCCCGGAGGCCGGCCGCCACGGTCGGAGACGTCGATGGAGACCAGGTAGCCAAAGACATGGTCCTGGGCGCCGGCGGCGGAGACGTACCTCGCCGTCCGCCCGATGACCGCACCCAGCTCGACTTCCCAATCCGTGCGATCGCGCCCGTAGGGGATCACGATCTCGTCACCGCTGCCTACGACCGCGCCTCGGGACGGCTTGATGAAGAGATACGGGACACCTCGGTTCTCCCGACGCTGACGCCGAGCCTCGACTCGCTCTTCCTCGGTTCCCGACTCGTTGACGTGACTGTAGAAGTTGACGGCGGCGTTCAGGATCTTCCCCGGATACATGATCGGCGGCCGGATCCGGAGCTCGCCGACCGAGTGGACGTATCCCGGAGCCTCGCTCCCGAGGAGTTCGTTCCGGACGAGATGGTTCACGATCTCGTACAGCCGGTACTTGAGACCGTATTCGTAGCGACCGATGAGCTCGAGCATGTCCTCCGGCATCGGCATCTTCGGGTAGGCGGGATCCGCCTCGAGCCCCCGGTTCGCCTCCGCGATGTCGATCACCAGGCTGTCCCGCAGGACGAGGCCGACGCGCGGCACGCCGTCGATGTCGAAGGTCCCGACCTTGAAGGGCTCGGCCGATTCCGTCGCCTGGCCGAAGCTAGCTGGCGCGCTCATCAGGGCGACCAGGAGACCGACGAGCGGACACCAACGAAGTCCATGCATGGTTCTTCTCCTCAGGGAACGCGATCGACGGCGGGTCTGTGCGATGAAGCGACGAGTCTAGCTCCCCGTCACCACGGAGGCGGCCTCACTACGGTTCGGCAGTCCTCGCCACCCCGCCCACCCAGAAGGGGCTTTGACCACGCACGCTCGCCGTCGAGCTGGGCTCTGCACCATCTGTGCTAACGTTGTAGGAACTTCGAACAGAGTGTTGGCGCCCGATCTCCAGGTCAGAGGAGGGGCGCACCTCAAGCTGGCAGTTTCCGACGGCACTCGGCGGGGGCCTTCAAGAGGAGACTCCGATTCCACCGGGTCGCAAACCTGGAGGGGAGAATCGTGAGAACCACCGCCATCCGGTCCGCTATCTGGATCTTCGCCATCGCCATCTGCACGTCGCCGCTTCCGGCTGACGGCCCGCAGACATCGACCATCGACGGCACGGTAACGGACGCCCAGGGTGACGCCCTGCCGGGCGTCAGCGTGACCCTGACCGGCCCTCAGAACACGAGGACCGAGATCACCGACGCCAACGGCGACTATCGCTTCGCCCTTCTCCAGGCCGGCAGCTACACCGTCACCGCCGACCTCGAGGGCCTGGGCTCGGCAGAGCGCGCAGTCGTCCTTGAACTGGGGAAGCGCGAGGACGTCGACCTCACTCTCGGCTCCACGGCCGAGGAGATCACCGTCACCTCCGAGGCGGCACTGATCACGAAGTACGACACCGGCTCCGTTACCGCGCTCGGGGAAGAGGAGCTCGAGCACGTCCCCCAAGCCACGCGGAACTACTGGTCGAACATGAAGCTGATGGCCGGCGTGGTGTCCCGGTTCCAGGAGTTCGATCAGTCACCCGGGGTCAACGGTGGCATCGGCCAGGAGAACGTCCTCTTCATTGACGGCGTCGACATCTCCCACAACCGTCGCGGGGGCGAGATGACCTTCTATATGCCGTCGACCGTGATCACCGAGAACAGGATGGAGTCCGCCGGTTTCAGCGCCGAGTACGGCCGAGGGATCAGCGGGGTGCTGAACACGACGATCAAGACCGGCACCAACGAGTTCCATGGCGACTTCCTCTACATCGGCCAGAACCCGGCGTGGCGCGCCCCGAACTGGCTCGGGATCGAGCGGCCGGATTCCATGATCAGCAGCTACGAAACCGGTCTCGGCGGGCCGCTCTTCCGGAACAAAGCCTGGTTCTACGCATCCATCAGCGAAATGAATGACAACCAGCTCGACCGGACCCGCGAGGGCGATCTGGTCGATGTCAACCGCGAGGCGGAGCCGCTCGTCGGCAAGTTCAACACGCAGCCCAACGACCGCCACCAGCTTGCGTTGACCCTGATCGATTCCCCGTCAGGCCGCCTGAACCCACCCGGGACAGCGGCCGACGTCTATTCGATCACCAGGAACAGTTGGAACAACAGAATCCAGACCCTGACCTGGAGCTTCGCCCTGACCGACTCGGCATTCCTCGAGGCCAAGGCCGCCAACCGCGAGCTCGTGACGGCGCGCATCGGTTCCCCGCCCGCGGAGATCCTCCCCGGCGCGTCTCCCGATACACCCGAGGGCAACAACTTCCGCTACCGGGATCTCGCGGACGGTCTGCGCTACAACGCTCCCGTGAATCGCCTCGGCGCGGGCGGGAATGACTTTCCGCGCGATCAGGCGAATGCCTCCCTGACCTTCTTCAGGGGCAACCACGAGTTCAAGGCCGGCATCGACGTCCAGGACGTCACCTTTGCGACGATCACGAGTATCGGCACCGAGTATCGCGGCCGCGGCTACGGCCGCTCGGTGCCCGGCGGCTACGAGAGCCCGGTCAACAAACGGGTCTTCGACTGCCCCGTCCCTTGCAACACCGCTTTCACCAGCGACATAGGTGCTGCCTATGTCCAGGACCGAATCACGGTCGGTGACCACCTCACCGTCAGCCTCGGCCTGCGCCAGGACACCCAGGACATCAACAACAACATCGGCCAGAAAGTCATGGACTACCAGGAGGTGGCGCCGCGCCTGTCGGCGGTCTACGACATCAACGCCGACGGCAGGATGCTGGTGCGGGCATCCGCCGGGCGCTACTACGACTACATCGGCCTCGGTGTCGTCTTCACGGAGTTCACGGCCGGCGCCAATGGTGAGAACGCCTATACGCAGTACGGGTGGAATCCCGAGACGGAGCTCTACGACATCTTCCAGCGCCGCGTCGAGCCCCGCGATCCCCTGGCCTCCTCCGTCGAGCCCTACTACAAGGACGAGATTTCGGTGGGCTTCGACTGGCAGTTCTCGAACAACTGGGTCTTCAAGTCGCGCGTGACCTCGTGGGAGATGGAGAACATGTTCCACAGCACCCTGCAGTTCGACGAGCAGGGCGCGGTCGTTCGCGACCTGAGAAACTGGCCGCAGAACAGACGCCAGTACGAGGGCATGCTGTTCCAGCTCAACCGGGCGTTTCGCAACGACTGGTCGCTCCAGATGAACTACTCGAGGGACTGGAACGATGGCAACAATGAGTCCCGCAACGACAACGACGACCACCTGGAAGGCTTCGGCGGCATTGAGGTTTCAACCGGGATTCTCAATCCCACCAGTGGCCCCAACTGGTTCGGGGCCATCAGCTACCAGCGGGACTACATCGTCAACGTCGTCGGCATGAAGCTCTGGAGGTTCGGCCGCCATGACCTGATGACCAGTGCCAGCGCGCACCTGGCCGACGGCGAGCCATGGGGATTGCAGCCCGCCACCCAGGTCAGGCACCCGGTGTCCGGCCAGACGATCACCACGACGACCCTCCGCGAGAAGAGAGGCACGAACAGGATCGACGACTTCTTTACGCTCAACCTGAATGCCACCTACCAGTTCCCGATCAGGGGCGGTGTGCAAGGCATCATCGGCGGCGAGGTTGCCAACGTCACGAACGAGCAGGCTCTGATTCAAATCAACACGAGGAACGGGCGGGGTCGAACCAGCCTCTCCGCTTACCAGTTCACGCGGGAGTTCCGCCTCAAGGTCGGCGTCCGCTTCTGAGGATCGAGAACTGTCTATCCGGTTCGTTCTGGAGAACGGGCCGGTAGCCGCCGGCGCTCCCGTCGGGCTCCATGCGGCGGGCCCCGTCGGGGGCGAGCTGAACGATGTAGGCCTTGCGGACCTCGGAGGTGAGATTCGGCCCGGTGGCATGCGGAGTGAGTGAGGAGAAGACGACGATGCTGCCCGCTCTTGCCGGTGCGGCGAGCCCTTCGGCATCTTCGTCCGCACAGCAGTAGCCGAGATCGGTGGTCCAGTGCTCGAGAGTGCCGTGGCGATGCAGTCCCGGGAGCACCTGGGGGCACCCGTTGCTGGTCGTAGCGTCGGTCAGTGCGATCCAGCAGGTGAGATAGCTCTGCGGTTCGAGGAACCCGTAGCCGTTGTCCTGGTGCCAGGGAAAGGGGGCTGGAACGCTCGGCTTCTTGTAGACCGCCTGGTCCCAGTAGAGGCGAACGTCGGGGCCCACCAGGTCCCACGCGAGATCGCGAAAGAGAGGCCCGGCACAGAAGTCGCGGAGAAAGGCCGAACGCTTCACCAGGTGGACGGTGAAGGTGATCTCGTCGGCGCGAGCGATGAAGCGGCGCCCCTGTGGCTGCTTGCGTAACGCCGCTTCGGCCTCGGCTTCCCAAGGGTCGATCTCGGCGATCAGACGCTCGAGGGTGGACGGCTCGACAGCGTCCTCGAGCACGAAGAAGCCCTGCTCGCTCCACTGGCGGGCCTGCGCGGAAGAGATGCGTCGGTAGGGGCCGCCTCTGGGCTCCCAGCGAAAGTCCTGGTTGAGCGGATGGAGCTTCGGCGTCATGCCCGATCCGCAACTGACTGGTCCGGCACGGCCGCGAGGATCAACCCGCCGATCGGCGTGCTGCGGCCAGCCTCCCGGCCGAGCGACTCGAAGCTCTCCACTTCCAGCCCGCGGCCTTCGAAGAAGTCCAGTACCTGCTGACGCGCGGGCGCGGCGGTCGAGATGCCGAAGTGCATGCTCTCGCCGTAGAACGACTTCAAGGCGTGTTTCATGTACGTCCCCATCACGGCGTAGGGCTTTCGGCCGAGCACGAGTTCCCGGCTGAAGAAGTCGAATGCGATGCGCGAGCCGGGCGCGAGCTCCGCGACTTCGGCCAGAGTCTTCGAGACAGCCGCGTCGTCGAGGTACATCGTGACGCCTTCCCAGAGGATGAACGTCGGCAAGTCCGGGTCGAACCCGTGTTCCGTAAGCGACTCCAGCCAGGTCTGCTGGTTGAAGTCGGTCGGTGCGAACGTCACGTGGGAGTGTTCGACGCCGGCTGCTCGCAGGGCCTGCACCTTGACCTGCTGCGTGGGAGGCTCGTCGACCTCGAAAACCTTCACGCCGGCGCCGGCCAGATCGGCTCCCTCCGGCAGCCGACCGTACGCGCGGGTGTCCCAGCCAGCGCCGAGGAAGACGAACTGGCGGATCGGGCTGTCCTCGGCGGCCGCGGCCGCGGCCGCGATGGCGGTGTCGAAGAAGTGCGTGCGGTGGCTGATGAAGGTCATCAACGTCGACGGCCGCGGACCCGGATAGGCGAAGAACGAGCCGCGGAAGCCGCTCCACCGCGCCGCCAGGGCCATCGGCTTCACCAGCAAACCCATGATCAGGGGCGAAAGCGCCGGCAGGTGCGGCGCGATGCGTTCGGAGACGTCGTCGCGCCGGCTCCCGATCAGGTGGAGAGCCAGACGGGCCATGTATGGCTCGTAGGCGGTGCCGGAGATGCCGAGCGGCATGTTGACGAAACGGACCTTGAAGGCGAACACCATCGAACCGACGATCAGGAGCGGGGAGAAGACGAGGCAAAGCAGGGCGAAGACGAGCGCTCTCACTGGGTGTTTTCCTGCGATTCCTCCGTACCCTCGTCGCCCTGGGCATCGAGCCCGTCGATGAACTCGGTGATGACCCGGATGACTTCTTCCTGGTGCGAGACGGGCATCAGGTGATCGGCTCCCTCGACGATGTGTAACCGTGCCTGGGGCACCCTATCGGCCAGGAAACTGGCGTGCTCCACAGGAACGGCCGCGTCGGCCGTGCCGTGGATTGCCAGGGTCGGCACCCGAATGTCGGCGAGGGGCAGGTCCAGCGCGTCGAACTGCTCCTCGTCGTTCGCGAGACCGTCGCCGCGCTGCGAGGGAGGCCACAAGGACCACATCAGACCCTCGAACGCCGCGGTCTTCTCTTCGCTCTCGAGAACGAGCCGCTGGTTCTCGGGATCCGGCGAGAACATCTCCAGCAGACCCTCCGTGCCGACGGCCCGCCTGAGCATGCTCAGTGACAGCCACGCGGTGAAGTCGCCCGCCAGAAACGCCGGGGCCGGGATGTCCGGAAGATCGCTGTTGCTCACCGCTTCGAGCGCGATGAGCGCCCGGGTCCGCTCCGGATAGGCCGCCGCGAAGGTCATCGACGACGGCCCGCCGCCCGAAAGCCCCATGATGACGACCTCGTCGATCGACAGGGCGTCGAGCAGAGCCACGTACGTGTCCGCCTGCTCGCGCGGCGTCCGGCCGGTGCCGATCGGGGTGCGAAGGTAGCCCGGCCGGGACGGAGCCAGGACCCGGAAGCTGTCCAAGCCCATGCGCTGGTCGTACCCGCCCGGTGTCCCGTGAATCGAGAGCACGACCTGGTCGCCGTCTCCCTCCAGGACGTACTCGATCGGCCCGACCCGGGTCTCGATCACATCGCTTCCCGAGCGAAGTTCCTCCAAGCGGTCGCCGCGGAAGGAGTTGTAGGAGAACGCGACGAAAGCGACAAGGGCGACGACCAGGGCCGTCACGCCGAGCAGCAGGTTCTTCGCGATCCGCCACAGGGTGGAGTGGTGGCTTGCTCGCTTGGGAACGTCGTTGGTTGGCTGGTCAATGCTCATCACTGTCGCCTCTTTTCGCCTCGGCTGGTACTCGCGATATCGCGGGGAGCCTAGCTGGCATCTTGACGCGTTCGCCACCCAAGACTAGTCTGAAGCCTAGTCAGTTCGGAGGGTAATCGATGGACAACGTGTGGCAGGTGCAGGACGCGAAGGCGCGGTTCAGCGAGTTCCTGGAGACGAGCGTGGCCGAAGGACCGCAGATCGTCACGAAACGCGGCGTACCGACCGCTGTGCTGGTGCCCATCGAACAGTGGCGCAGGCTGTCGAGTGCTTCGAAGCCCGGTCTCAAGGAACTCCTCCTGGCACCCGAACCGAGGACCGAGGAGCTGGCCCTGCCACGCCGTCAATTCCGCTATCGCGAAGCGCCTCGATTCGACTAGGAGATGTACCTGCTCGACACGAACGTCGTCTCCGAGTTGCGACGCAGCCGGCCGCATCCCGCGGTTCTGGAGTGGGTCCGGAGGGTCCCGTCGGAACGACTTCACCTGTCCGCGGTGACCGTCGGTGAGATTCAGGGGGGCATCGAGAAAACTCGGGCGCACGACTCCGCGAAGGCCGGCGTGCTGGAGACCTGGCTCGATCAGGTCATGGAGGCGTACCCGATCCTGGCCTTGGACGCGGTGATCTTCCGGGAGTGGGGACGGCTGATGCACCGTCAGTCGGCTGCCCTGTCCCAGGATGCGATGATCGCCGCTGTCGCCAGGATTCACGGTCTGACCGTTGTCACGCGCAACGTCCGCGACTTCGAGCACTTCGGCGTAGAGATCCTCGATCCGTTCGGTACGCCGGAGTCTTGATCCTCGCTTGGGGTATAGAGGTCAGTCCTTCAGTTCGATCGTGCGATCGTTCGGGGACTGCACCGGGCGCGCATTCATCGGATAGAGGGCCGCGAAGGCGTCGATCTGGTCCTGCGAAACGGCGATCGACTCCGTCATCACCACCCAACTGACGATCTCCGAGCAGGGCGGCGTGGTCAACGAACCGGGATAGCGGTGGTGGCTGCCTCCCTCCGGCAGCAGTGTGCGCGCATCGAACGCCGCCAGTGTTCCGGGTGACTCCCCGGCAGACGGAATCGCCTCCCAGATGCTCTGGACGGTCGGATCGGCTTCGCCGGCCTCCATGAAGACTCCGATCACTGCCAGATCGCCCTCCGCGGCCGCATGCACGAAGTGGACCTCCATCGGGGCGGCACTTCCCTCCACGGTGTGCTCGCTGGGCAGATGGAAGTGGAACTGCAGCAGCGCGAACTCCCGTCCCTCCAGGCTGATGACGCTTCCCTCCGCCACGTTGACCTGAATGGTGTGGCCGTTGTCGACCACCTCGGCGTCGCCGGGCTGCCAGCGAGTCTCGAGTTCGCTCTCCCCGCCGGCCGTCGCACCGGTGATATCGACAGGCGACTGCCGCGCGCCGCTGTCGCAGGCCGCGAAGGATGGGTCGAGAGAGCCCCACATGGTCGGGCCGGTGTCGCCTTCGTAAGACCAGTGGACCTCGTGGCCGCCGGCGCTTTCTTCGTGCTGAGCGTCCATGTCGGTTTCCGTGCCCGCATCGTCCGCATCGCCGGTCTGGCACGCCTGAAGCGCGACGAAGACGACGGCGGCAACGACGCAAGCGACAGACTTTGCGAGGGTGGTGCCGGGGATTGCGGGTCTGCGCATGGAAGTTCCTCCTCTTCGGTAGCGGTGCACCGGAGAATACCGCCCGCGGACGGCCATCGTTGTGTGCAACGAAAGCGCGGGCAGGCGCACCGACGAAGGGATCTGGATCCTGCCGTGGGAGCGCTTCCGGAGCGGCTTTGGGGGGATGAGGTGGTTGGGTGATTGACAGCGTTGAATGCGGAACCTACGATTGCAGTCATTGACCGCATCACGATGAAGGCTCGAAGGAAGGAACCGCCGTCATGCCCCAACTGACCGTCCGCAACGTGCCCGCGCAGGTGGTCGCCGCACTCAAGACCCGGGCGGCCGCGCGCGGCCGGTCCGCGGAGGCCGAACACAGAGACATCTTGCATCGCTCCCTCTTGGCGGACGGCAGCGACTTCGCTGCCCGCGCCGCGACGCTGCGGCGGCGCCTTCGCTCGACCGTCGACAGCACCGACGCGATTCGGGAGGAACGCGACCGGGATAGCGGCCTGTGAAGGGCTGCGTCGTCGACGCCAGCGTCGCCGTGAAGTGGCTGGTGGAGGAGAAGCACTCGAAGGAAGCAGCGAGCCTGCTCGCCGGCGGCACGACGCTGCTGGCGCCGGACCTGCTGTTCGTGGAGGCGACGAACGCCCTTTGGGCCATGTGCCGGCGCGGCGACATCGACCGCGACGCACTGGCGAACGCCGTCGCGCTGCTGCGGAAAGCTCCCGTGGCGACCCCGGTTCCGATGCGTCAACTCGCGAGCGCCGCCGCGCGGCTGAGCGTGGATCTCGATCACCCGGCGTACGACTGCTTCTACCTCGCCCTCGCGCTCCACGAGCAGCACCCTGTCGTGACTGCGGACTCGCGCTTCCTCAAGAAGGTGCAGGACCATCCCTACTTGACCGACTCGATCCGGCATGTAGCAGAAGTCAGTCCGGGTTGAGCCAGAAGTCTGCGCGGCAGAAACTCTGTGCGTAGGGGCGGCGCCAGTTCCCGGCTATCGGCGCCGTTTCAATCGGCCGTCAGTTCCTCGGCGATCTCCTCGAAGGCCTCCAGCGCCGATCGCAGGTCCTCGGTGATCTCGGCCGCAAGCACTTCCGGCTCCGGCAGGTTCTCGCTGTCCTCTAGCGAACGGTCCCTGATCCAGGACAGGTCCAGGTTGAGCTTGTCCCGCTCGACCAACTCGTCCCAGTCGTACGCTCGCCACCTTCCGTCCGGGTTGTCCGCAGTCCAGGTCGCCTCACGCAGGCGACGCGCGCCTGGCCGGTAGCACTTCACGAAGTCGTCCAGGTCGGACCGGCGGAGCGGCTTCATCTTGAGGGTGAAGTGCTTGTTGGTACGCAGGTCGTAGACCCAGAGCCGCTCGGTCCAGGGCTTCTCCCGCGCCGGCTTCGCGTCGAAGAAGAGGACGTTCGCCTTGACTCCCTGCGCGTAGAAGATGCCCGTGGGCAGCCGGAGCAGCGTGTGCACATCGAACTGCTGGAGGAGTTTGCGACGCACGGTCTCGCCAGCTCCACCCTCGAAGAGCACGTTGTCGGGCACCACGATGGCGCACGAGCCGTGCAGTTTGAGCAGCGTCTTCACATGCTGCAGGAAGTTGAGCTGCTTGTTCTTCGTGCTGGTCCAGAAGTCCTGGCGCTCGTATGTGTCGGCCTCAGTCTCCAGCTCGCCTTCTTCGTTGACGATCCGGATCGTGCTCTTCTTGCCGAAGGGCGGATTGGTCAGCATCATCGAGAACCGCTGGCCGGGGTCACTCGCCAGGCTGTCCACGCCGGACCGGGCACGGGTCCGCGTCGATCCCGTGCAGGTACAGGTTCATGATGCAGAGCCGGGCGGTCGCGGGAACAATGTCCATTCCCTGGACGAAGTTCCGGCGAAGATGGCGCTTCTGGTCCGGGTCCAGCGCGCTTCCGTGCTCCCGCAGCACATGGTCGTGAGCGGCGAGCAGGAAGCCGCCGGTGCCGCACGCCGGATCGCACACCGTGTCGGCCGGCCCGGGCTGCATGACGTCGACGATCGCCCGGATCACTTCGCGCGGCGTGAAGTACTGACCGGCCCCCTTGGGCGACTCCTGGGCAGACTTCGCGAGCAGGCCCTCGTAGATGTCGCCCTTCACGTCGGCCGCGAGCGAACTCCAATCCTCGGGATCGATCAGATCGACGATGAGCCGCTTGAGGGTCGCGGGATTCTGGATCTGCTGCCGGGCCCGCCGGAAGATCTCCCCGAGCATGCCGTCCTCGCGCGACAGCTCGGTCAAGATGTGCCGGTAGTGCGATTCAAGGTCGGCGCCGTCTTCCGCGAGCAAGCTGGGCCAATCCAGGCCCTCCGGGACCAGCGAAGGCTGGTTCCACGGCGGCCGCGTCCGCTCGTGGGCCATCTTGAGGAAGAGCAGGAACGTGATCTGCTCCGTGTACTCCATGTACGACAGGCCGTCGTCGCGGAGAAGGTGCGCGAAGCTCCAGGCCTTGTTGACGATGCGCTGTGTGTGGTTGTCGGACATGGGATGGGGAGTTCAGTCGGCCCGGTCGGTTCACTAGTGACGGCGCGCCGACAGCGCTTCCGTCACTCTTCCTCAAGGCCGCACAGGCGGCGGAGTCCCTAGGTTGATCGGGTCAGCCAGCCTTGTACGCTCTTACCGGCAGCTCTTGAGTCTCCAGGGTCGCCAGATCGAGGCGTTCGGCGGCGTGGTCGATGTCAAAGCCGACGACGTTGCCGCGCTCGTCGAGATCCACGTTGAGCCCGTCAGCGATCTCCCGCGTCTCCACGCTCGGCTCGCGCTTGAACTCCACGTAAAGGCTGTCGGTGTCGGGGTAGTAGTGCAACTTCATTGCTTGTCCTCGCGGTAGCTGCGATCGAGAAACGCGTTGTGGATGGTCTCACCGTCCTCCAGGGTGACGACGCGGAGAATTCGGTCCGTGGCCTCGCCGCACAGCCTGATTCTGCCCCAGAAGCGGATGCGGCCGTCCTCCTGGCGGTCGCTCCGTAGCGGTGAGGCGATCACGGCACGGCACAGGTCCAGGTCGATATAGGGGCGCTTGCGCGTGACCTGTTCGTCGAAGTAGCGAGTCGTCTTCATCGGAGAAACTGGGGTTCATGGGTGCTTCCATGTCGGGTGGCTGTCTGGTTCGCCGCTTACCCCCTCGCTGGCGGCGACCAACGAGCGACGAGGCCCCGAGGCGGTGACAGGTGCGACACACAGTAACAGCGAGAGCATGGGAGCGGAGTTGACGTGGAGTCGAGGTCGAGACGGAGCAGGTCCCGAAGTAGGTGCGGGACATTCGCCGCGGCGGACCTGGCCGGCGGCGGGGTTGACAATCGCCCGCGGCCCGCGTGACTTACGCTTCCCGTACAGCGCGGATGCGCTCGAGGAGGGCCGTCGCGGGCTCATCGTCCGGATCCTGGGGAACGAGTCGGCCTTCGAACGCGCGCTTGAGGATGGACTGGCGGAGGGCGGCAACCGCCGTAGGTGCCGCTGTGATCCGAGCGCCGGGACGAGATCCCGCAAAGTCCGATGCCCGAAGAGAATCGACGATCGATCCCTGTTCCTTCACGGGAGGAACCGGCAGCCGGATCCGCGCTAAATCAACCTGGTTGATCTTGTGGATGCCTGCAGACGTCCTTGCGCTTTGGACTATCTGCTGTCGCACGAACTGGCTGTTCCAGATTGCGGCAACGAAACGCAGATTCACCAACTGCCTAGCTGCGAACGTCACTCTGATCATCGTGTCCGGAAAGGCAACGTCGATCCCGGCGTTCTCGGCGAACGATGCGCGGCCGACCAGATCCAACGACCCGTTCCCTCTGGACACGAAGAAATCGCCCGGACGCACCTGAAAGGCCTCTCGCTTTCACGCCGGAGTCTTGACGGGTGCTGAGTTCCCATCCGGATTTCCCCTCTGGAATCCAGGGCGTCGCCCTGCGAGCTTCCACCTGGCCATCCCACCCGTGCCGCTGCGCTTCGCCAAAGCCCGGAAAATCCACCCGGCGAAGTTCGTCCCCGGTCGAGCGGATCAACCTCCGCAACAGAACCGGCAAGCGGCTACGCGCCTCGTCGCCTTTGTCCGCCCACTCGTGGATCTGGGAAGCAGTGATCTTCAGGAACGGCGGCACGTAGCTCCCGACGGTCAACTTCCGCTCCTCTTCTCGGCGGCGCCCTCGCAGAGCGTCCTCCTGGTAGCCGAGTAACTCTTCTGCATCGGCACCGAACGCCGTCTTCAGACGGAGCGCCATTTGGCGCGACAACGAAGCTCTGCCATTCAGGAGATTCGAGAGTGCTACGCGGGTGACGCCCAGCCTCTTCGCGGCCTCCGTCACCGTCATCCCCTCAGGGATGACCAGTCGCCTAACGTAGTCGCCAACTGCAGCCGGTTCCGATGGCTGAGAAGCTACTCGCAGAAGAGCGAGCTTTCTACGAAGAACACTTCGAGGAGTACCGCCGGAAGTACGCCGGTCGCTACCTCCTGATCCACGGTTCCGAGTTGATCGGCGACTACGAGGACGAGCTGGAAGCCAACTACGAGGGCTACCGGCGGATCTGGCGCACGGGAACCGAGGACTACGGCTACTTGGTCCTGAAGGCTGGCGAGCCGGCCGTGAAAACGGTTACGGCGCCTAGCGTTGTCTGGATGCGGCTCGCCAAGTTAGCGAGTGAGTCGAAGCCCGACCTCAAGGAGCTACTCCTCGCACCCCAACCAGGGACCGAGGAACTGGCCCTGCCGCGGCGACAGTTCCGCTATCGGGACGCGCCTCGATGCGGCCTTTGACCGCAGCGCGTTCGGGGCCAACGGCAGAAGACGGCCCAGCCAGAAAGCAAGGCCGCCGGCCAAGCCGGCGACGATCTTCCGACCGCCTGCGGCGGCAGCGGACCAGGACCCTGGTGGCGCGACCCGCGCCACCAGTGAACCAGTCCGTACGCCCGTCATCGGGCGCACGGATGGCAGGTCCGCGCACCCAGAGATACATCGTGCCGCGAGCGTTGCTTCCTGCTACAACCTTGACGGCTCGCGTCCTACCCCTGCTCCCCAATCCACCAGTCGATGTGCTCGTCCAGCACGACCATCGGCATGGCGCCGCTGCCGATGACGGCGGCGTGGAAGGCCTTCAGGTCGAACCGGTCGCCGAGCGCGTCTTCGGCCTTCCGGCGCTGGCGGAGGATCTCCAGGTTGCCGATCCGGTAGGCGAGCGCCTGACCGTGGATGTCGGCTGAGTAGCGCAGGAGCTCCGTGGCGACCTCGACGTCGGAGTAGACGACCCGCGCGCTCATGAACTCACGGGCGCGCTCGAGGTCCCAGTCGAAGTAGTTCATGCCGGTGTCGAGCACCAGGCGGCAGGAGATGAACATCTCCATGACGAGGCGTCCGTATAGGTCGTACGGATCCTCGTACATGCCCATCTCCTTGCCGAGGTTGGCGGCGTACTCGGCCCAGCCTTCGGTGAAGGCGCCGTAGCCGATCGTCTCGCGGCGGAACCGGGGCAGGTCCTCGCGCTCGTTCGCCAGCGCGAGCTGGAAGTGATGGCCGGGGATCAGCTCGTGGTAGATCAGCCCCTGGGCCGAGAACAGGGACCGGTTCTCGAGATCGGAGCCGTTGTACCGGTACTCGCCGCGCGGGTTGACAGCGGTCGGAAGCTGGTAGACGCCGAAGGTCATCGTCGCCTCGGAAGTCGGGTCGAGCCGGCGGACGCCGTACGGCGCCTCCGGCAGCGCCTCGAAGTAGTCGGCGACGCGGGGCTCGATCTTCTCGATGTAGCCCATGTAGCGTTCCTCGACCTCCTCGGGCGACTCGGCGATGAAGCGCGGGTCGGACCGGACCTGGTCCAGGAACTCCTTCATTGCCCTCTCCTCGGAGGCGGCCTCGAAGCCGATCTCTTCCCGCAGCGCCGCCAGCTCCGCTTCGATCCGCGCTACCTCGTCGAGGCCGAGCTGGTGGATCTCCTCGGGGGTGAGGTCGGTCGTCGTGTGCATCCGAACGCGGTGGAGATAGAGCTCGCGGCCTCCCGGGACCGTACCGAGCCCCACCTGCTCGGGCGCCGCCTCCAGGTAGTCGTCGCCGAGTAGGGCCACGAGACCAGCGAACGCCACGTCGATGCCGGTCTCGATCTGCTGCCGGGCTTCGGCCAGGAAGTCCTCCGCCCCGTCACCGACCCGGTCCGGGACCGGCAGGAAGAGCTCATCCAGCCGACCGCGGTAGCCCTCGAACATGCCGACCACGTTGCCGACCTGCGGCTTCGGGATGTGGATCCCACGCTCCTTCTGCCCCTCGACCTTGTCGGCGAGCTGCCCGATGGTCTGCCCGTACTCGCCGAGCAGGTGCAGGTAGTGCGTCCTCTCCTCGTCGGTTCCGAGCGGAGCGGCGCCGAGCACCTGGTGGAGAGTGTCCAGGACGAACCCGCCGGCGGCATAGGGCGTGATGTTGAAGTCCGCCCAGTAGTGCTTCGGCGCCTCGACCAGCATGCCGAGGTCCCAGCGCAGCAGCTCGAGCGAGATCCAGTCTTCGTGGTCGATCGCCCGTTCGTCGACCTCGGCCAGACGGTCGAGCAGGCCCTGGGCGAAGGCCGCGTTCGATTCGGCCGCCTCGAGCGTCCAGTCCGGGAAGTGCTCGACCCTCTCGCCACGGCGAAATCTGAGGTACGGGTCCTGGTCGGCGACGAACTCCAGGTACTCGTTGCCGGCGGCGGCGATGAGGTCCGCGTCGGCGCCATCGCGGACGATCTCTATGGCGCACGCCGACAGCAGCGGAACAACGAGAACGGCAATGCAGAACGATGCTGTCTTCATGGCTTCAGCGATCGTACATACAGCACCGGCACAACCAGCAGGTTCAGAAACGTCGACGTCAACAGCCCGCCCAAAATGACCTGCGCCATCGGACTCAGGATCTCGTTGCCCGGGGCGCCCGCAGCCAGCACCAGCGGCACCAGCGCGAGGCCCGCGGTCAGGGCCGTCATCAGGACGGGCGCCATCCGCTGGCTCGAGCCGCGCCGCACGGCTTCGTCCAGCGGTAGCCCCTCGCCGAGCAACCGCCGGTAGTTGCTCACCAGCAGCACGCCGTTGCGCGTGGCGATGCCGAACAGCGTGACGAAGCCGATCACGGTGGCAAGCGAAAGGACGCCGTCGCCCAGAGCCACCGCGAGCACGCCCCCAACGAGAGCCAGGGGGACATTGACGAGCATGATCAGGGTCTCGCGGTGGCTGCCGAACTCGATGTAGAGGAGTCCGTACATGGCGACCAGGATGAGCACGACCAGCAGGGCCACGGTGGAGATGCGGCGGCCGGCCTCCTCGAACTGCCCGCCGAAGGTGACGAAGTAGCCGGACGGCAGGTCGACCCCGTCGTCGACGGCGGCCCTCGCCCGCCCCACCGTGCCGGCGGGGTCGGCGCCCGCCACGTTGGCGGTGACCATCGCCACCCGCTGCGCGTTCTCGCGCCGGATGAGCGACGGTCCGAGAGCGTGCCGGACCTCCGCGACGGCGCCCAGCCGCACCAGGTCTCCGGCCGGCGTCGAGATCGGAAGCGCCGCGATCTTCTCGGGCGAGGACCGGAGGCTCGGCGGCAGGCGGACGGCGACATCGGACGCCAGGCCGTCCTCGACGATCTCGCCAGCTACTACGCCCTGGAAGAGTGCCTCCACTCCCTCTCCGAGGTCCGCAAGGGCAAGCCCGTGCCGGGCGATGGCCGTGCGATCGAAGTCGATCACCAGTTGCGGGATCGCCGCCTGCTCCTGGTTCGACAGGTCGACGATGCCGGGCACGGCGCCGAGGATCTGCTCGACCCGGGAGGCGAGCGCCCGCAGCACCGCCAAGTCCGGCCCGAAGACCTTGACCGCGAGATTGGTCCTGGACCCCGACATCATGTGGTCGATCCGGTGGCTGATCGGCTGCCCGAACGAGACGGTCGTCCCCGGGATCGTGGCCACCGCGCGGCGCATCTCGGCGACCAGTTCGTCCTTGGAGCGGCCGTTCTCGATCGGCGCCAGCACCACCTCTATCTCGGAGGCGTTGACCCCCTGCACGTGCTCGTCCTTCTCGGCACGCCCGGTGCGGCGGCTGGTCGAAACCACCTCGGGGAAGGCGAGGAGCGCTTCCTCGACCTGACCCCCCAGCCGGTCGCTCTCGGCGAGCGGAATTCCCGGCGGGCTGACGACCGCAACGGTGAGCGATCCCTCGTTGAACGCGGGCAGGAAGCTGCGGCCCAGACCGGGCACGAGCGCGGCCGCGGGCACGACCACCACGACCACCAGCAGGAGAACCGCCCAGCGGTGCCCGAGGCACCAGTTGAGAGTCGGCGTGTACCCCGCTCGCAGAGCGCGCAGGAGCCATGGCTCCCGGGCACGAAGCACTTTCGCCCGGTCCAGCAGCAGGAGCGCCAGCACCGGCGTGACGGTCAGCGCCACCACGAGCGAGGCCGAGAGCGCCGCGATGAAGGCGAGGCCGAGCGGGCGGAGCAGCCGACCCTCCAGCCCCGGCAGGAAGAAGATCGGCACGAAGACCAGGACGACGACCAGGGTGGCGATGAGGATCGGGCTCAGCACTTCCTTCGTCGCCGCGGCGACGACCTCAGCCGCCGGCCGGCGATCGCCCCTCGGCAGACGCCGCTCCTCCTTCAGCCGCCGGAAGATGTTCTCGATCGCGATGATCGCGTCGTCGACCAGGAGGCCGACCGCGATCGACAGGCCGCCAAGCGTCATCGTGTCGACCTGGAGGCCGAGGGCCGCAATCACCAGGATCCCGGTGACCAGCGAGAGGGGAATGGCGAACGCCGAGATCAGGGTCGTCCGGACGCTGCCGAGGAACAACGCCAGGATCACGATGACCAGGATCGCGCCCCAGCGAAGCGCCTCGGAGACGTTCCCGATCGCCACCTCGATGAAGTCGGCCTGACGGAAGTTCTCGATCGCGAGCACCACCCCCGAAGGCAACGTCTGCCGCAGGCGGGCAAGAGCCGCGTCGATCGCCCGGGTCAGTTCGAGGGTGTTCGCCTCCGGCTGTTTCTGCACCGACAGGATGACCGCAGGGCGGTTGCGATACGACGCCGTGCCCCGAGCCGGCTCGGCGCCCCATTCGACGGTCGCGACGTCGCCGACCCGCAGCGGGACGCCGCCCTCGACCCGCACCACGGCCGCGGCCACGTCCTCGGGGCTGCGCGCCCGTGTGAGCCCGCGGACGATGTGCTCCTGCCCGCCCTCCACGTGAAAGCCCGCCGCCAGACTGCGGCTCGCGGCGGCCACCGCCTCGATCACGTCGGTGAGCGGAAGGCCGTTCTGGGCGAGAGCGGCCGGGCGAACCGTGACCTGGAGCTGACGTCGCTCGCCGCCGATGGGGACCACCTGGGACACGCCGGGGATCGAGAGGAGCGTGCGCCGGACCACCGTCTCGGCCACACGGCGCAGCTCCATGGCGCTGACGCCGCCGTCCGCCGCCGGCGCCGCGGTCATCGCGATGAACGTGATCTCGCCCATGATCGACGAGATCGGGCCGAGTTCGGGCTGCTCGGCCTGGGCGGGGAGGTCGACCCGCTGCAGACGTTCGCTGACGACCTGGCGGGCACGGTAGATGTCGGTTCCCCAGTCGAACTCGACCCACGCCACCGAGAGCCCGTCGGCGGAGACCGAGCGCAGCCGGCGCACTCCCGGCGATCCGTTGACCGCCGACTCGACCGGGAAGGTCACGAGCAGTTCGACCTCTTCCGCCGCCATTCCCGCTGCTTCCGTGATCACGGTCACCGTCGGCGCGGAGAGGTCCGGGAAGATGTCCACCGGCAGGGTCGCGATAAAGAGAGCGCCGGCCAGGGTGAGGAGCACGGCGCCGACGACCACCAGCAACCGGTGTCGGAGGGAGAACCGAAGCAGTCTCTCGAGGGGTCCCATTTGCAAAGCCCTCAGTGGACGTGACCCTCGGCCTCGCCGCTTGCCATCAGGGACGAGCGGCGGATGGCGTCGCCTCCGCGGGTCACCAGGCGCTGGCCGGGCGCCAGGCGCTCGACGCGCGCCCGGTCTCCCTGCCGCTCGAGCACGGTCACCCTCTGGCGCACGAAGCTCTCTCCGGAGAGCTGCAGGAACACGATCGGTACGCCGCCGTCGTCGATCAGGGCCGACTCCGGCACAACGATGCCGGTCTCCTCCTCGTCCAGGAGGATCTGCGCCGCGACCGTCGATCCCAGCGCGATGCCGGCGCCGGCAAGGCCCGGGGCCTGCAGCAGAACGGTGACGGTACCGGTCCGCGGCGAGACTTCCGGTGCAATCGAGACGAGGGAGAGCCCCTCTTCGACTCTCATCGGCTCGCTCTCCGGATCCTCGAGTACGACGCCCCGCACACCCGAGGCCGCGAGCCGCCGCGCACCGTAGGGGGGCAACGCGACCTCGATCCACACCAGGTCGGTTCGGACCAGGCGGGCAAGCGAGTCGCCGGCCGCGACCGTCGCGCCCGGAGTCACGTTGACGGCGGCGATCCCCCCGGCGAACGGAGCCCTCAGCAAGGGGCCGCTGCCCTCGGCGCCTCCCGCACGGGAGGTGCGCGCCGATTCGAGGTCTCGCTCCGCCGCCCGATGTCGGGCCTCAAGGGTCAGGACCCGAACCCGCGCCTCCTCCAGCTCGCGCTCACTCGTCGCTTCGAGAGCCAGGAGTTCCTCAAGGCGCGACCGTCGTGCCAGGGCACTCTCCAGCTCGGTCGCCAGTGTCTCGAGCTCCGCTTCGAGGGTCGCCAGGCTCCTCTCGGCCGCGACCAGGGGCGCCACCCGGAAGAGGGGAGAGTCCCGTTCCACGTAGCGTCCGACGAACGGCCAGGAAGCGGATCCTCCCGCCGGCTGCACGACGCCGTCAACCTGTGCGGTCACCGTGCTCTCGCCACCCGCCGGCGGACGGAAGGTCGCCAGACCGGCCACGCTCTCGGCCAACCGACCCTCCTCGACCCAGGCGGTCGCGAAGGAACTCTGCCACTGCTGCTCCTTGAGGAAGGAGATGGGCTCGCCTCCGTCTGACCCGGCCGGCAGCGAGGGTGCTTGCAGCAGGCCTCCCGGGTGGTGCGCCGTGCCGATGCTGATCCGGCCGCCCGGGATCTCCTCGGTTCCACCCCCGTCGTCAATCCGGAACAGGAGACTCGCCTCGCCGGCCTGCCGTGGCGTCACTTCGACGTTGAAGATCCCTGGACGAACGGGTCGGCCGGCGCCGAAGACCTGCTCCCCGGAAGCATCGACCAGGACGATCTCCACCGTCCCCTCGAGCAGGGGCGCGAAGTCGGCCAGGCGCGTGACGTGGGTGTGAGCCATGGCCGGCTGGCCGGCGGCCAGCGCGTCGATCTCGGGGAAGACCTCGAAACGCTCTCCCAGGACGGTAACCGACCAGGCTTCGCCGTGGTCATGGTCATCGTGGGGCTCGTCCGGTGGAGGCGCACTGCAGGCGAGCAGAACGACCGCAGGAAGTGCGCCGACCCAACTCCGCCGCGAGCGGGCGCAGCACGGGCCAGGCACACGGTGCTCCGATCCTGGGAACGCGGGCATCCTGCCCGCATCCGGAGCAGTTCGGCTCCGGGCCTGCTCGCACATCTTCGTCACCATGGTTCCACTCCACGTCATGGCCGCGGCCCTCCTCGCGCCTGAGGAGCCGCCAGCAGCGCTTCCGCCGTGCCGGCCGATCCGGCGAGTCGCTTGAGCTCGCGGTGGGCGGCGAGCGCCGCCTCGTGCAGGTCAAGCATCGCCAGTTCCGCTTCGGTCACCGAACGGTGGGTTTCGAGCAGGTCGGTCAGGCTGGTCTCGCCCTGGCGAAAGGCCGCCTCGGCGCCGTCCAGCATCCGGTCGCTTCGGCTCAGTTCCTGTCGAGCCTCCGCGAGTGCCACGGAAAGGCGAGCGAAGTTGTTGCTGGCGGCGGTGCGGGAGACGGTCCCTTCCCGCTCGATGAGTTCGAGCCGCGCACGCGCGGCCTCCAGGCCGGCAGTCGCGGTCTCGCGGGACGCCTGCCGGCGATCGAAAAGCGGCAGGGACCAGGCGAATCCGAAGATCGGCCCGTCGACGGCGCCCGGCGTGAGATCCTGCCGCCGCCAGCCGAACGTGACCTCGGGAGAGGCGATGGTACGGCGCGTCGCTTCCCGAGCGAGTTCCGCGGCGGCAAGGTCCGCTTCGGCGGCGCGCACCCCGGTACCCACCCCATTGAGCGACGGGGCTTGTGGCAGGTCCGGCAGAACCGGGTACGTGTCCACCGGCAGATCGGGGCGCCAGGCGGCTGCCTCGGCTCGCGCCCCTTCGCTCGCCACTTCCGCCAGAACAACGCGGGACCTGAGCGTGGCGGCAGCCAGCCGGAGGCGATTCGCTTCCAGTCCCGAAGCTTCTCCCCCTTCGGCCCGCGCGGCCTCTCGCCGCGCCAGCGACTCGACCCGCTCCGCCCGAGCCGCCAGTCGCTCGCGGCGGGCACTGGCCACCGCCCAGCCGGCGTACGCCTCCCTCATCGCCAGCCGGTAGGTCCGGAACTCGTGCGCCAAACGCGTCCGAACGGCCTGCGCCTCCGATTCGCGAGCCTCGATCTCCGGCCCCCGCTCAGCCCCCGGGATCTGCCAGGAAACCAGGATGTCGGTCTGCCCGATCGGCCCCGCCGGATGCTCCCGAATGCCTTCCAGCACGGGGTTTGCGAACGTCCTGGCCGCGGTCACACGGGCCTCCGCGCGCGCCAGGGCCTGGGCGCTTTCGCGCACGGCCGGGTGCTTCTCGTCGAGCGCCGAGAGGTACTGGGCCTCGGTGAGAATCCGCGGCTCCTGGGCCCCGCCGGCAGCGGCGATGAGCCACGCCAAGACACTGATCAGACGGAAACGATGCATGCTGACTCCTTTCCACGTCGAGGTTTCGGGCTTGGAACAAGCCCGGCCACGGACCGTGGATCAGAGCAGCAGGGAACAGTGCGCGAAGAAGAGCGGCGTCGGTGGTCCGCGTCTGGACACCGCGTCGAAGAGCGATGCCGCGGCGAGGGTCGCCTGCGGCAACGGCGATGTTGAAAGCACCGCCGCGAAGGACGGGCTGGTCACCGGCGCCCGAGCCTGGCCTTCGAGCGTGGCGTCGTGGCCATGGTCCGGCGCCGCCTCGAGATCGTGGTGATGGCCGTGGGTCGCCGCCCTCACCAGGTCGGCGAGTTCATGCTCGTGCGCGGCGCCATGGGGGCCGTGGTGCTCGGCCGCGAGGTGCAGTCCCACTCCCAGCGCAAAGGCGCCCGGCGCCGTCCACCCCAGCAGGATGGCGACGGTGACCAGACGCTTGCCTGCGGCACTCACTCGTCGCACTGTGTCAGAAGCGCCACGGACGGTCAAAAGGCGAGCAAACCGTGCCGCCCCACTCCCTTCGTGTCATTCGTCGGCGCAGCCTCCTGCTTCGTGAGGCTCTCCTCGAACAGTGCGCTGAAATCGCTCAACCAGGGGAGCGGATCCTCGACCAGCCTGGACGGCACGGAGAACACCATGGCCGGTCGCGATTCCGGGGCTTCGGGCGGCCATGCCGGAAGACCTGGAACCGCCGGCTGTCCAGTACGCGCAAACGACGTGACCGCGTCGACCATGTCCTCCGAGAGCTCCCTGGGCGCATCGTCGCCGGTGCTGAGCTTGGAAGCATCGTCGTCCAGCGTTCCGAACATGAACGGGAGGTCGAGGGCGTGAAACGCGCCCAGTTCAGGGAACAGGGGCGAGTGCCAATCGAAGAGGTAGTAGTAGACGGGAGCCCCGTTGGCGCCGTACTCGTCCGCCAGCATGCGGTGCGGGTGGAACATCAAGCCTGCCGTGAGGACGTCCAGGTAGATGTCCTCATCCCTCCGCGCCAGGGCGTGGTCCCGGATGAGATCGGCCAGGGCTTCGAGCTCCGTCTCGTCCCCTCCGATGACCACCACGTCTCCGCGCGCCGCGATGAAGCCGCCGTCGTAGACCGTCTCCCCGGCTCCACCGAACCACAGCCCTCCGCCGTGGACCCACACCACGACCGGCCGCGCGTCGTCGTCCACTGCCGGCGTCCATACGGAAAGCCAGAGGCAGTCCTCGGACTGACCGCCAGGCCACTTGCCCGCAAAGCTCATCGGTTGCAGGCAGCGCGGGGCGGGCCTGCGGGCATCCAGGGCGCCGGACCAACTCTCCGCGGGCCGCGGCGCTGCCCACCGGAGATCGCCGACGGGGGCCTTGGCGAAGGGGATGCTGCGAAACTGGACGGGCCCAGCGGGATGACGGGAACCGGCGATCCGCCCCGCTCCGGTCTCCGCGATCAGAGCCTCGTCGACCGTCTCCGCGTCGACCTGGCGCCAGTCCATGCCGCGGACGGTCCCGGTGACGAACTGCGTGGAGAACCACACGTAGCCGCCGACGCCGAGAGCTACCAGCACCGCTGCGACTGCCACCAACAGCTTCACGCGTCGACTTCCTGGAGCGCACTCTCGTCGGCTTCAACTTGCCCTGGACCATTGCTCTCGAGGACGCTGCGGTCGAGGAAGTTGACGGCATCTCCGGCCGACTGCTCCGTCGCCTCCTCCATGATCATGTGTCCCGTGCCGGCGTACAGCTCGAGCGTGCTCTGAGCCAGGCCGGCGTGGAACTTCTCTCCGACCGCCGGCGGCACCAGGGGATCCTCTTCGCCGATCTGCACGAGGACCGGGATCCCGATCTCGCCCAGCCTGGGCTCGAGGTCGCGCGGGTCAAGCACGATCACTGCGTACTGGCGGAACATCAGCGCGATGGCGTGGCGGTTGCCGCGATGGCGCAGGATCCTGCCGAACCTCGACGCGAACCCCGGGGTGACCAACTCGTCGTCGGCCACCATGTACTTGAGTGTCTCGCCGACGATCCAGGGACTGCCGATGGTGGCGAGCAGGCGATCCAGAAGCGAGAGCTCGACATCCTCGACCGCGGTCTCTGCCACGGCAGCGTCGGGGTCGATGAAGACACCGTCCACATCGTAGCCCTCGTCCCCCGGGACCCCCTCGGGGCCGATCAGAATCAGGGCCTCGACCTGCGCCGGGTGTTCGAGGACGTAGAGCAGAGCCACCCCGCCTCCCATCGAGTGACCGGCGAGAGCGAAGCGGTCGACACCAAGCTCGCCCAAGACCTCGCCCACGAACTCCACCATCGACTCCCGGGTGTATACGTCTCCAGGGATCCTCCCTGTGAGGCCGTGCGCGGGCAGGTCGAGCGTGACCACGCGGTAGCTCTCGACCAGATGCGGGATCCACGGCTCCCAGTTGTGCAGCGAGCCGAGGCCGCCGTGCAGCAGGACGACCGGCGGCGCATCCCGCGCCCCCTGGTCGCGGTAGTGGACGGTCGCGCCGCTCGGCAGCTCCAGAAAGCGCGAGTCGGCGCTGACGTACTCGCCAAGCTGCTCCCTGGACAGATCGGGCCGCAGAAACAGAGCGGCCGACACGACAACCGCCAGCACCAGCAGGCCCGCCAGGCCCAGGAAGGCGATCTTGAGCCAGCGCTTGATCTTCCCGGATCCCGACCGCGGGTGCTCGCTACTCGTCACGGAAGTAGAGGGTATCGTCCGCGGCAGACCGTACGAGACGTCACAAGGAAACAGAGAATGAAGAGATCATCCGCATGACGAAGTCCCTGCCTTTGGTCGGAACTGGTCTGCTTGTGGCGGCCCTCGCAGCCCTCGCGGCCTGTGGCGGGGAGTACCCACCGCCGCCGGAGACGGAACGGGTTCCCTTCAATGAGACGATCCACGGCGTCGAGTTCGAGGATCCGTACCGGTGGCTCGACGAGCAGGACAGCCCGGCGACGCGCGCCTTCATCGACCGGCAGAACGAGTACGCGGAGCAGATCCTGGGCGAGCCGGCGGAGCGCGACTGGGCGCGGCGGCGACTGCGGGAGCTGATGGACACGCCGGCCATCGGCGGGCCCAACAAGGCGGGCGACTACGAGCTCTTCACCCTGCGCCGGCCGGGCGAGGAACTGGCCTCGATCGTGCGACGCGAAGCCCCCGGGGATGCGCCCGAGGCCGGGCCCGCGAAGATCGATCCGGCGGGCGAATACGAGGTCGTGATCGACCCCGCGGAACTCGGCGGCGAATACACGCACCTCGGCATCGGCTCCGTTTCGCCCGACGGGCGGCTCATGCTCTACAACGTCCGCATCGGTGGTGAGGACGAAACCACGGTCCGCCTGCGCGACCTGGAGCAGAATGTCGACCTGGAGTTCGAGTTGCCGCGGGCGCTGAACGACCAGGCGTTCTTCGCCAAGGACGGCAGCGGCATCTACTACACGATCCGCGACCGCTACGAGGGATCGCGCGTGCGTTTCTACACGTTCGGCACGGACCGGGCGGAGGACACTCTCGTGTTCGGCGAAGGGATCGGGCCCCGGAGCTTCGTGCGCGCCGAGCAACTCGACGACGCGTTGCTGCTCGTTGGTGTTCAGCACGGATGGGCCCGCAGCGATCTGTACCTGGTGGAGGTCGGAACCTGGAAGGTGACGCCGATCGTCGCCGGCATGGAAGCGCGCTTCAACACCCACAACGCCGACGGCCGGCTGTTCGTGCGCACGAACCTGGACGCGCCGCTCAACCGGTTGATGGAGGTCGATCTGGAGCGGCCCCAAGTCGGCAACTGGCGCGAGGTCGTGCCCGAAGCCGACGACGTGCTGCAGGGCGTGGCCGTCATCGACGACAAGCTCTACCTGACTTACCTGCACGACGTCGCGAGCCGCATCCGGGTTTTCGAGTTCGACGGCACGCCGGCCGGCGAAGTCGAGGTGCCCGAACACCACAACGCCAGCATTCGGGGAGCCGGCGAGGGCAAGGCGCTGCTGTCGCTCGTCTCCTACCTGCAACCGCCGGTGACCTGGCTGCTCGACCTCGAGGCTGGCACGCGTCAGGTCTTCCGCGAGCCCCAGGCCCCGTTCACCGCCGACGGCTATGTGCTGAAGCAGGTGCGCTACACCTCGAAGGACGGCACCTCCGCGCCGATGTACGTCGTCCATCGCGACGACTTCGAACCCGATGGAAGCACTCCCGCCCTGCTCAACGGCTACGGCGGCTTCAACGTCTCCCTGACCCCGCGGTTCAATCCGCTGGCGGCCCTCTGGGTCGAAGCCGGGGGGGTCTACGCCGTCGCCACCCTGCGGGGCGGCAGCGAGTACGGCGAGGAGTGGCACCAGGGCGGGATGCTCCACAACAAGCAGAACGTCTTCGACGACTTCATCTCGGCCGGCGAATGGCTGCTCGCGGAGGGCTACAGCCACCCGGACCGCCTGGCGATCCACGGCGCCAGCAACGGCGGACTGCTCGTCGGCGCCTCCCTGACCCAGCGCCCCGACCTCTACCGCGCGGTCCTATGCGGCTTCCCCGAACTCGACCTGATCCGCTTCTACACCTACACCGAGGCGAACAACATGCCCGCCCTGCTCGAGTACGGCGACGGAGAGATCCCCGACCAGTTCGAGTCACTGCGCGGCTTCTCGCCCTACCAGGCGGTCAGGGACGGCGTCGCCTACCCGGCCGTCATGCTCACCCAGGGCGACCGCGACACCCGTGTGCCGCCGCTCCAGGCCCGCAAGATGGCGGCGCGGCTGCAGGCGTCGACGTCGTCGGGGCTGCCGGTGATCCTGCGCTACCACCCGTACGCCGGCCACGCGGCGAGCCGGGGATTGCCGCTGTCGCAGCGGATCGAGGCCGTCGTGGCGGAGGCGGCGTTTCTGATGACGCAGACGGGGTTGGTGATGCCGGAGAGGCTAGCCGGCGCTACGACAGCGTCCTAGGGCAGCGAGAACTCTTCGACATACCCTCCCAGCCCAGCTCGACGCCCATCTCAAGCGATCGGAGCACGCGCACGATCGCCTTGTCGTCCGCCCCCATGATCGGTAGCCAGTCGGGAAGATGTCAAGCCGCTCTGGGGCCGACGTTCCAAGAGCGCCAGTAGGAACGGCGCCCCAAGTCCGCCCCCTTGCCGAACCCTTCCGATCTCGTCAGCCGCGCTGGCCTTTCTGCCCACCCCTTCCCGGTGCTACGCTCGCCCACCCTGTCAACGGCGTCACGGGCCGAAACTAGCTTGAAGAACCAGCACCAAGAGGTAGCACAGCATGGCCACCATCATTCACTTTCTTGATGTAGGTCAGGGCAATATGGTCTTGATCGAAACCGCGAACGGCAAGAACTTCGTCTTCGACTGCAACGTCACTGACGACAATCAAGATCGAGTTCTGAACTACGTTGCGGAGCAGATAGGCGAAGGCGCTTCCCTGTCCGCCTTCATCTGCTCTCATCGAGACTCGGATCACATGCGTGGCGTGAAAAAGCTACACGCCCGCTTCCCTGTGAGCCAAGTCTGGGACAGCGACTATCCTGGAACCACCACCGACTCGGCCGAGTACCGAGCCTACATGGACCTGAGACGGCGCGTTGGGAGCCGAGTGATCAAGAAGAAAACGCGCGACGACTTCGGCCGGACTCGCTTTCGCTTTCTGAGCGCGCAAGATGAGCGACTTCCTGACAACGCCAACGCACAGGGTATCGTAATAAAGGTAGAACAGCGCAACGCCGCCAAGGACCGGAGCGAGGGCAGCGCAATGTTGCCTGGAGACAGTGACGCCGAAACCTGGCGTCACGGAATCCTAGCCGACTATGCGAAGTCTGTAGTCTCCTCCAAGATTCTCATGGCGGCTCACCACGGCTCCATCTCCTTTTTCGACGACCCGGACGACTCCTACTACTACACGGCACACTTGGCGGCCATAAGGCCAGCGATGACCCTCGTGTCCGTCGGCTCCAACAGTCATGGGCACCCGAGCGAGACGGCGCTGAATTACTACAGGAAGTACTCGACCGGTAGCGACAAAGGCAACAAGGTGTACCGAACGGACACGAAGGGCACAATGAAACTCAAATTGAAATCCGGTGGCGGCTGGAACATCTCGACAGAATAGGTACACCGAATAGGAGGTCGGGTGCTTCCCTAGAGGCCAATTCTCCGGTTGGCCACATCCTTGGCTCAGGTCGCAGACGGCCCGGTTCCACTGAAGCGCTCTCCGGAAACGATGAGATCGCGCCTACATCGCCCCCAAACATAAGAGTCCTAGCGCTACGCCCTTTCCTTCGGGACCGCAACTGGCGCGTCAGCGTCAACGTCGGGACCCTGTGATGCAAGGGCAAGTACCGTCCGGACGAAACGGACGCCATAGTTGCGGGCGGCCGTCGCTGTCGCGAGAAACTGGACTACGAGTCCAAGCAAATACCAGAACGCGATAGAACTCGGTGCGTCGATGAACAACGTAGCGATTCCGAGAACGACGAGGAACATAGCACCGTACGCAGTTAGATCACGCGAGAACAGCCAAGCGCGATGAGTCTCCTGCACGCGGATCTGCTGATCGACACTCAGATAGAGGCGGTACCAAAGGCGATTCTGCCCAGACGGACTGCTCGGAAATTCACCCCACGCTCTCGAAAGACGCTCGGGATCTGCTCGAGGCTCACGGGGAAGATGAACGCTAAACGCACGGCTGCCAGGAAGCGGATGACGGTAGCGGCAGTAGACGAGACGAGCCTTCGTGTCGGCGGAAACGAGCCCATCGAGAATGAAGGCCACGACAGGCGCGACCAATCCGGTGATGCCGTCATTCGCGGATAGTGAACTAAGAAGCGTATCGAATGTTGAGAAGTCGGCACCGGAGACGATAGTGGCCCAGAACAGCGCTACGTTGATGGCGAGCACTGCATGAAGGCGGCCCCTATAGCTGTCTTTCAAGTATTCGGGACTGGACATGACGCGAAGGCCGCTCTTCCCGGAAGATTACAGTGCGGAGAACTGACCACGTCGCGGGTGGCCATTGTAGCCTTGATTGCTCTTTCGACACCTCGAGACCAAGTTCGGCCGGCTGTAGGCGCGATTTCCTAGCGTCTGCCGGCGAGTCTCCGCCAGCAGCCTATGCCGGCCACGCAGCCAGCCGGCGGCCGAGGTCCGAGAGGAGCTAGGTGGCCGCAGCGAAGGTCACGTTTCTGTTGAGCCCGAATCGGGGGGTCGTCGTCTCCGCGGTGGCAATCCAGGCGGGCAACGGTGGAGAACCGCCGCCAACGGAACAGAGAACGAATGCGCTCCGAGCGCTGTGCCGTTTCGAACTCGCGGGCATCCCATGCGTGGGGGTTGTCCAAGTGGAAGGTGAGCTGGCGGAGTTCCCCGTACGGCCGCTCTTCTTCGAGGAATTGGACGGCGGAACCGAATCCGCGCGGTTCTGGGCTGGAGGCGGCAGTGGTGAAGCAGGAACGGGCGTGGATCTCGGAATGTGCTCCGGGCGGACCCGGGAATTGCCCAACCGCATGCTAGGCGGATAGCGCTACGGCAGCGGGAAGTCCTCCAGGTAGTGCTCGTAGTCGGGCTCGACATCGATGTCGAGCGTGTTGAGCACGCGAACGACACCGTTGTAGAACGCAATGATGATCGTCAGTTCGACCAGGAGCTCCTCGTCCAGGTGAGGCCGTAGCGCGTCGAAGGTCTCGGCGCTGATGCCGGGACCGGTCGTCGCCTCGTCGGTGGCGGTCAGGACGAGCCGCTCCAGCTCGGTGAGCGCCTCGGCATCGGGTCCTGTGACCACGGCCCGGATGTCGTCGTCCGAGAGGCCGAAGTGGCGGCCGAGCTGGATGTGGTGGCTGTACTCGTAGTCGGTCCGTGTCACAACGCCGACGCGGAGGATCGCCATCTCCCGCAAGCGGGGATCGAAGCGGGCCTTGAAACGGATCCACGCGCCGAGCCCGCGGAACGCACGCGTGCCCGATGGGCTGTAGGCGAGGATCCGCGCCAGGTTGATCGGCGGATTGAGCAGGTCCCGGTCCGGTGGAGCGAGATCGCCGGCGTTCAGGTAGGGAAGTCGAGCCATGGGAGAATGACCTTTCTCGGTGTTTTGCTGGTTTGGCGCGGGCCGGTCAACGGACGGGAGACAACACGGTGACGCCGCCGTCGACGACCAGCGCCTGGCCGGTGATGTAGCGCGCGTGTTCGGAAGCGAGGAACACGACCGCGCGGCCGATGTCCCAGCCGGTTCCTTCGATCCGCAGAGCCGAAGCGTTCTTGCGCCGTTCGCGGATCTCGGGCGTCATCGTCGGGCGTTGGACCATCGGCGTCCAGACCGGTCCCGGGAGCACGGCGTTGACGCGGATCCCGTCCCCGGCGTGGTCGACGGCCATGGCCTTCGTGAGCGAAATCACCGCCCCCTTCGACGTCGAGTAGGGGGTGAGTCCCTTGGGGCGGATCGCGGAGATCGAGCTGATATTGACGATCGAGCCTCCGCCGGCCTCCGTCATCGCCGGGATCAGGGCCCGGGACACCAGGTACATCGACGCGACGTTCACCTTCATCACCCGGTCCCAGAAGTCCGGCTCGGTGTCGAGGACGGTGCCGGGCGCTCCGATCCCGACGTTGTTGATCAGCACCGTGGGCAACGCGGAGCGCTCCCGCGCGAAGGCCGCCAGGGCCGAACAGTCCTCCTCGCTCGTCACGTCGCCGACGAAGAGCCGGGCGGCGCCGCCCTCGTCGTCGATCATCGCGACGGTGCCGCGACCCGCTGCCTCATTGAGATCCACCACGACGACCTCGGCGCCGGCGCGCGCCAGGAGGATCGCGGCGGCGCGCCCATTGCCGATCCCGTCGCCTCTCGCTCCGCCTCCGGTCACCACGGCGGTCCGGCCGCCGAAGTCGATTCGATCCCCGGTCGAGGGGGTCTGCTCTACACGCGTGTTCACCGGCCCAGAACCTCCTCCCTGCACTCGAAGCTCGCCGCGTCCTTCGGGTCGCCTTACGGTAGCGGGAACTCCTCCAGGTAGCGCTCGTAGTCGGGCTCGACGTCGATCTCCAGCGAGTTCAGCATCCGAACGACGCCGTTGTAGTAGGAGAGGGTCATCGTCAACTCGACCATCATCCCCTCGTCGAGATGACCCCGGAGCGCCTTGAAGGTCTCAGCACCGATGCCGAGACCCTTGGTCATCTCATCCGCCGCGGTGAGGACGAGCCGTTCGATCTCCGTCAGCGACTCTGCCTTCGGCCCCGCGATGACGGCCCGGATGTCGTCGTCCGAAAGACCGAACTCGCGGCCGAGTTCGATGTGGTGGCTGTACTCGTACTCGGTGCGAGTCACGGCGCCGACCCGGAGGATCGCCATCTGACGGAGGCGCGGATCGAGCCGGGTCTTGAAGCGAATCCAGATGCCCAGACGGCCGAACGCACGGGCCCCCGCAGGGCAGTACGCGAGCGCCCTGAAGATGTTGAGCGGCGGATCGAGGAGTCTTCGATCCTCGGGGGCTAGATCGTCCACATCCAGGTAGGGGAGTCGGGCCATCGTGATCCTCTCTTGCAGGTCAGGGTCGTCAGCGTCGGCCGGCTTGAGTGAGGGTCGCTATCTTGAACCAGCGCCTTCCGGATCGGGGCGCTGGAGCTTCCGCGTTCGCCTTCATCGATCCAGCACCTTCTCCCGGCACTCGAAGCCCGCCGCGTCCTTCGGGTCGCCGCTGCCGGAGTAGACCGCGACCTTCGGGTAGCGGCAGATCGGCCGCGATTCGACGATCTCGCCGTCGCCACCATCCTCCCGGCGTACGCCGTCCAGCGTCTCGGGCGGAATCCCCTCCTCTACCCAGCGGACAACCGCGGCGAACGGGTTGTCCGGAGGCAGGCCGCGCCGGCCGCAATGGAACGCGCCGGGCACCAGGAAGAGACGCAGGAAGTCGCCCGTTTCGCCCATGCGGCGTTGGACACCCTCGAACCAGTCGATCGTGCCCTGGGTGTAGATCAGCGGATCGCTCCAGCCGTGCCAGACGATCGCCTTGCCGCCGAGGTCGCGAAAGCCCGAGAGATCGGTTCGGTCGGTGCCGAACACGCGCCCGAACTCCTCGACGGACTGGTCCCAGAGGTGCTCGTAGGAGGCTTGGGTCAGCACGGTCCAGTCGAACTCCGGGTCGCGGGCGAGGAAGTAGCGGAACCAGTCGAGCGTGATGGTCATCGGTCGGCCCGCGAGAGGGTCGCCGGCGGCGCCGCTGAGGGGAAGGAAGTTGGCCCCGCGGGGCAGGCCGTACCAAAGGAAGGAACCGTCCTGCCGGCGGGGCCCCTCCCAGATCTTGCGAATGACGGCGACATCCGCCTCCGTGATCTTCCCGCAGCCTTCGGTCTCGGCGCCCAGCAGTTCCGCGGGATCGAACGGGCACTGCCGCGGCTCGGGGATCACGCCGTCGGCGACGCCGTCCTGGAGGTCGCAGGCTTCGACTGCCTTCGCCTCGGCCAGCCGGAAGGCGCACGGGCGCACGAAGTGATCTGCCTCCAGCATGACGAGTTGGCCCCACATCTGCGCGAGGTGCAGCCGGTCCCAGTTGATCGCCGGCGCGCCGGAGAGCACGCCGTCGTAGTCATCGGCGTAGCGCTGGACCTCCATCAGCCCCTGGCGTCCGCCGGTCGAGCAGCCCCGGAAGTAGGAGTGCCTGGGCGCCCGGTCGTAGAAGGCCGCGGTCAGCTCCTTGCCGACCCGGGTCATCGCGTGGATGCCGAGGTAGGCGTTGTCCCGGATCAGCATCCACTCGAGGCTGCCGTTGGCGCCGAGCGCGAAGCTGCCGCTCCCGCCCTCGTGGCCGGTGTCGGTGGAAGCCGCCGCGAAGCCTTCCCGGACGGCGTCCGGGAGCGTCCGCGGGCTGCCGCCCGAGAAGCCGCCGCCGCCGGTGCCGAGGAAGCGGCCGTTCCAGCCTTCGAGGGGAAGGGCGACCCAGATCGTGATGCGGTCGGCGGCCGGGGGGTGGCCGGCGATCACTGTCGCCCGGCAGTACGACGGTCCGCCGGCGCCACCCGCGGACTCGACGGTCGCCGACTCGACGGTGGCGTCGGCGTCGGCGAGTTCGCTCCCGGCCAGACTCCCGCAGGTGCGGGCAGGCTCGACGGGGCCGTAGAGGAGCGGCGGAGCCCACTGCGCCGCCACGGGGGTGGCGACGGCTACCACGAAGGCGGCGGTGATCAGAGAGTGCTTCAGGGGTTGGTCTCCGAGCCAGGCCACACGGAAGCCGGCGCTACGCGCCGGATGCGGGCAGGATGCCCGCGTGCCATCCGTGCGCCCCAGGACGGGCGCACGGACTGGGTCGCGGGTGGCGCGGATCGCGCCACCCGGTTGCCCAACCGCAGAGGGTATCGTCCGCGGCACACCGCATCCGAGTCGCGACCAGGAGACCAAACATGAACCGATCGAACTCCCGAACCCTCACGGCCGTTCCGCTGGTGCTTGCACTGGCCCTGGCCGCGGCATCCACGCTCGCCGGCGCGCAGCCCGCGGCCGCTCAGGAATCCGGCTCGGCCGGCGCCTGGACCGTCGGCGAGCGCGTCGTGCCGGCGCCTGCGGGCGCCAGCGAGGAACTCCGGGCGGCGCTCGCGGCCATACCCGCCCCCAACGTGGCGGCGTCGCAGCAGCAAGTCCCTCAGAACGAAGAACAGTGGCTGGCGATGCAGCAGGGGTCCAGCAACGCCGATCTCGAGCAGATGGCCGGCGCTTTCGGTCTGTCGATCGAGAAGGACGAGATCGAGGGCGTTCCTGTCTACCGGGTGACGCCGAACAAGGTCGATCCGGCGCACACCAATCACCTCTTCCTGCATGTCCACGGCGGCGCCTACGTCCTCGGAGGCGGCGATGCCGCGGCCTCCGAGGCCGCACTGGTCGCGGCTCGAGCGGGCATCCCGGCCGTCTCCGTCGACTACCGCATGCCGCCGAAGCACCCCTTTCCGGCCGCGGTCGACGATGTCGTCAAGGTCTACCGGCATCTCCTCGAGAGCCGATCGGCGAAGTCGATTGCCATCGGCGGCACCTCAACGGGCGGCGGTCTGTCGCTGGCGTCCGTTCATCGGTTCCGGGCACTGGGCCTCGAGACGCCCGGCGCCATCTACGCGGGAACACCCTGGGCGGACCTGACCAAGACGGGGGACTCCCTGTTCACGAACGAAGGGCTGGACCGCATCCTGGTGACCTACGACGGGCTTCTGGGGGCGGCCGCGCGGCTATACGCCGATGGCCACGACCTCAAGGATCCGCTCATCTCCCCTGTGTACGGAGACTTTGCGGGATTTCCGCCGACGTTTCTCATCACCGGCACCCGCGACATGTTCCTGAGCGACACGGCGCGCACCCACCGCAAGCTGCGCGCGGCGGGAGTGGACGCCGACCTTCACGTCTACGAAGGCGTCGCGCACGCGGACTATCTGATCCTCACCGATTCGCCGGAGTCGAAGGACGTGTTCAGAGAGGTCGGCGCGTTCTTCAAGAAGCACCTGGAGTAAAGGGGCGGTACACCAGTCCAGGCGCCCCGCATGCCGAATGCGGGCAGGATGCCCGCGTGTCATCCGAGCGCCCGATGACGGGCGCGCGGATGGTTCACGGGTGGCGCGGATCGCGCCACCCGGGTTCCCAGGGGCGAATGCCGGCGGGGACGCCGATGCACCCAGTTAGCTGCCGCGGTTGGCCGTGAACTCGCGCTCGCCGCGTGGGGTGACCATCTTGCCGGTCATCGTGTCGCCGTCGACCGTGGCCTCGAAGTTCAGATTGAACGTCTGACCGCCCCTGCCCACCTCGCGTCCGAACTTCAGCATCTCGCCATCCCAGGACACGTTCGTGAGGTCGCCCGAGTTGCGCGGGTTGCTCCAGGCGCCCTTGAGCTCGCCTTCGACCTCCGTGAACTCGTACACGACCTCGAAGGTGCCTTGGGGCGTTTCGGCCATCGACGTCCACTTGCCGAGGACGGGGGCGTTGTCGGCGGCCAGCGCGGCCGGGGCCAGCGCCAGAAGGAGGGAAGCGGCGATCAGGATGGTCCGTCTCATGGCAGGCTCCTCGACTGTTGTTCGGATGCGGGTATGTTAGCCGTCATGAAGATCGATCACTTCATGTACGCGGTCGCCGACCTCGACGATGGGCTCGCGTGGGCCGAGGACGCGTTCGGCGTGGCGCCGGCGTTCGGCGGCTCCCACGAGGGGTTGGGAACCCGCAACGCGCTGTTGAGCCTGGGCGACACGTACCTGGAGATCATCGCGCCGGACCCGGCGCAGTCGGTCGAGAACCAGATGGTCGAGCGGATGGCGAAGCTCACGGCCGGCGGGCTCGTGACCTGGGCGGCGGAAGGCGATCTCACGGTCACGAAGGGCCTGCTTGAAGAGGCTGGCATCTCGTCGGTCGGCCCGGCGGAGACGCGCCGGCGTACAGCCGACGGGGGATTGCTGATCTGGGACCTGCTGTTTCCGCAGGGCGGCGGCTACGGGATGCCCTTCTTCATCGACTGGCGGGACTGTCCCCACCCGGCGGCGACGACGCTGGTTGGCGGGAGGCTGCAGTCGTTCCACATCTCCTCGCCCGATGCAAGAACTTTGGGGCCGGTGCTTGGAGGACTCGGGCTGAACGTGACGGTTGCCGAAGGCGAGCCCGAGTTGCGAGTCGGAATCGACGGGGCAAACGGTCCGGTGGAACTGGTATCCACCGAAGAGACGCGGCGGCTGCAGCCGTCGTCGAGGCGTTGACGACCACCTGCGGAGCAGGCCGGCGCTGCTTCAGCCGACTCGAACGTACTCCCCCGCAGTCACGATCCCGATTCCGCGAAACGGGTTCCGGGCCAACAGGTCTCGATCTCCAGTGAGAATCAGGTCCGCTTCCCCGCTCAGAGCCAATTCCAGGAACTTGTCGTCGCGAGGATCCCTGCACAGTCGAACGCGGTGCCGGATCGTGACCACCTCAACTGTCCGCAGCAGCAAGCGAACGTACTCCTGACGCTGCTCGATGCTGACATAGCGATCGAGCTTCCTCCGACCGAGGACATCCGTCAACTCGTCGAGAGCTACCCGGGACGCCAGAACCAGGCCATCCCTCTCAGCCATCCGGACGGCCTCGCCGGGCGTCGAGTCGGGTAGGAGGAGCCGGCTGACGAGAAGGTTCGTATCAACGACGATCCGCGTCGCCACCGTCATCTTCCAGGATTTCGCCTAGCTTCTCCGCGGTCAGACCTCGTTCTGCCGCCTGAACCCCTATCCGCTCGCAATACTGGTCGAGTTCCTGGAGGTTCAGCCCGCGCAGGCGTTCGCACTCCCTTGGCGACAGGACGACCGCCACCTGCCGCTTCTGCCTGCAGACCATGATGGGCTCGTGCTGCGCCGCATCGAGGATCGCCGCAAGCCTCTGTTTCGCTTCGGTTGCACTGACGGTTCGCACGCTGCCATCTCCTCAAGAACGTGAACGAGGCACCAATCGCACATTCTAGACAAAACTGCCATTGGCAAGCTGGCCTGGTTGCGTGACGGCGCCACTTCAAGAGCGTCGCCACTCGAGGGATCCTGTAGTTTGTCGGCCGCACGCAAGCACACAGCGTCCGACCACGCGAGCCGACAAGGAGAAGAAGGATGACCGAGAAGACCCCGAAGCACCGCACTCATCGACTCGGTTGGTATCTCGCGGTCGCGGCCCTCGGCCTCTCGGCCGCCGTCCCGGCCGCGGCTCAAAGCTACATCGACGATTGGGCCAAACGGGCGGGCGAACAGATCGTCTGGCACCAGACGCAGTTGAGCGACACGGTCTACCTGCTCCTGCCCGAGCCGGGGCTGGCCGGCAACCTCGCGGTCTCCGCGGGCGAGGACGGCATCCTGATCGTCGACGATGCGATGATCCCGGTGGCGCCGAAGATCAAGGCGGCGGTCGAGAAGATCCAGAAGGGCAAGATCGACTTCGTGGTCAACAGCCACTACCACTTCGATCACGCTGGCGGCAACGCGGCCTTCGGGGCGGACTCCGCGATTGTGGCGCACGCGAACGTGCGCAAGCGCCTGCTCGAGAACCTGCATGCCGGGGCCAACTTCTCGGCCACGCCGTTCCCGGCCGAGGCGCTGCCGATCGTGACGTTCAACGAGAGCGTCACGCTGCACTGGAACGGCGAAGCGATCGACGTCGTCTACTTCGGCAACCCCGCTCACACCGATGGCGACGTGGCCATCTACTTCCGCGACTCGAACGTGGTCCACGCCGGCGACCAGTTCCCGAACCTCGGCGGCTACCCGTACATCGATCGGGATGTAGGCGGCAGCGCGCTCGGCCTGCGCGACAACATGGCCCAACTGCTCGAGATCGTGGACGACGAGACGAAGATCATTCCCGGCCACGGGCCGCTGGCGACGAAGGCCGATCTGCAGAAGTACCACGACTACGTCGCGGAGACGATCGACTACATCGAGGGCCAGAAGAGCGCCGGCAAGTCGCTCGAAGAGGTCCAGGAGGCCGGTCTGCCGGAGAAGTACGCGCCGTACGGCAACGGCCCGCTGTCGCCGGAACCGGTCTGGATCGGGTACGTCTGGGCAAGCCTCGACGACTAGCACCCCGATCCACGGACCGGCGCTTCGCGCCGGACGCGGGCAAGATGCCCGCGCGCCATCCGTGCGCCCGATGACGGGCGCACGGACTGGTTCACGGATGGCGCGGAACGCGCCACCCGGGTTCCCAGGGACGACCATCAGCGCTCAAGGCTAAGGTGACCAGCATGGCCCAAGTCCCAACTCCTCCGTCGGACGCGGCGATGGCCAACAACGTCGTGATCGACGTGCGGGAGCTGCGAAAGAGCTACAAGGATCTTGTGGCCGTCGACGGGATCTCGTTCGAGGTCTATCGCGGCGAGATCTTCGGCATGCTGGGGCCCAACGGCGCCGGCAAGACGACCACGGTCGAGATCCTCGAGGGACTGCGCGACCTGGACGGCGGCGAAGCGTTCATCAACGGCGTCGATGTGACGAAGAACCGCCGACGCGTCAAGGGCATGATCGGAGTACAGCTCCAGCAGAACGCGTTCTTCGACAACCTGACGCTCTACGAGACGGTCCAGCTCTTCGCGACGCTGTACGGCGCGAACGCTTCGCCGGACGAGATGTTGGCCAAGGTCGATCTGGCGGACCGGGCCAAATCACAGTACAAACACCTGTCCGGAGGCCAGAGGCAGCGCTTCTCGATCGCGGTCGCCATGGTCAACCAGCCGGTGGCGATGTTCCTGGACGAACCGACCACCGGGCTCGATCCTCAGGCGCGTCGCAAGATGTGGAAACTGATCGACGGCCTGCGCTCCGACGGCATGGCGATCATGCTGACGACCCACTACATGGAGGAGGCGGAGGTTCTCTGCGACCGCGTGGCGGTGATCGATCACGGCGCGATCGTTGCCATCGACAAGCCGCAGGTGCTGATCGAGCAGTTGGCGGGCCGCGGCGGTGAATCGGTCCGCAGGGACGGGGCGTTGACGCTGGAAGATGTCTTCATCGATCTGACCGGACACGGTCTCGCCGAAGAGGGGTTGTCAGATTGAAGATCTACAGCGCGTTCGTGGTCGCGGAGTTGAAGATGTTCTTCCGCGACCGCGCGGCGCTCTTCTGGTCGCTGGCGTTTCCGACCGTCATGATGGTGGTCTTCGGCCTCTTCGACTTCGGCAGCTTCGCCCCGCCGGCGGTCGGCATCGTCGACAACGCGAAGAACGAGGCGTCGGCCGTGCTGGTTTCCGTGCTGAAGGGTGAGCTCGGCGGTGAACCGCTCTTCAACGTCCCGGACTCCGACGATGCGGAGTACCTGCGAGCCGAAGTCCTGGCCGGCGACGTCACCGCGTTGATGGTGATACCGGAGCACTTCGGCGAGCGCGGTTCCACTTCAGTGCTCGACCTCACCTTCGACGGCAGGAAAGCCCAGGAGGCGGAGGCGGCCCGCGCCATCCTGGGGCAGGTGCTCGAAGGCGTGTTCAAGACGGTCGCCGACGTGCCGGCGGAGTACCGGGTCGAGAACTGGGCGACGATCTCGGCCACCGAAGTCGCCGGGCGCGGCCAGGGCTTCAAGGGATTCATCGTGCCGGGCATCGTCTCGCTGTCGATCATGCAGAGCGCGCTTTTCGGCGTGGTGTTCACGCTCGTCCGGTTGCGAAACCAGGGCGTGCTCAAGCGCCTGTTTGCCACGCCCATCAGCCCGAAGCACTTCCTGGTGGGCTCCCTCACAACAAGGCTCCTGCTGCTGGTGATGCAGACCTACGTTCTGCTGTTCGTCGGCATCCTCGTGGCCGGCGTCGAGGTGTCTCCGGGTTACGTGCTGTTCTGGTTGGAGGTGATCCCCTTGATCTTCCTCGGCGGAATCGTGTTCGCCTCATTGGGCCTGGCGATCTCGGGCATCGCGAAGACGGAGAACACGGCGGCGCCGCTCGCGAACATCGTGTCGCTGCCGATGATGTTCCTGTCGGGCGTGTTCATCCCCCAGGGTGCGATGCCGGACTGGCTCGTCGCCTTCGCCAAGTGGCTGCCGCTGACCTTCCTCGCCGACGCCATGCGAGCGATGGTCAACAGCGGCGAAACGCTATTCGTGCAAACCGGCCCGCTCCTGGGGCTGGCAGTGTGGGCAGCCCTCTGCTTCGCGCTCGCCGTGTGGGCCTTCAGGTGGGAGTGATCGCCGCGCGACGTTGAGGGGCGTCGCTAGTCGCCGCCCGAACTCTGCGGCTGGTCGTACTCGGACTCGAGCAGGCGAGCGCCGCGCAGGACGTTGCCCATCGCGTAGTTGCCTTCGTGACAGGCGTACTCGTAGACGCGACTGTCCTTGCCCTGCCAGGTGTACTCGCCAGCCCAGGGCGCCGTCCACGAATCGGGATCCTCGACCCGGAAGTGGTAGAGCAGATTCCCGTCCTCGGTCGGGGTGAAGCGCTCCTCCACATGCATGGTCTCACTGCCTCCGGGGAGACCGGTTGTGTTGCGGAAGTCGCGTGTATTGACGACGAGAGTGTCACCCTCCCAGTGGCCGACGCCGTCGCCGAGCCACCAGTCGACGCCCTCGGGGCCGTGCTCGCCGTCGATGCGCACGATCCGCGCGTCGTGGACCATCTCCGCCATGATGACGACGTGGTTCTCGGTCTGGACGATGCGCGCGTAGTTGTTGTACAGGCTGGGCAGCAGCGGAGGTCCGCCGACGAAGCCGAGCAGGCAACGCTCAGCCAGGGCCAGGGTCTCGGGGCCGTCGAACGGCCCGGGGCCGTCTTGGTCGAGCCAGGATGCGGTGCCGTCGTTGTTGTGGATGAACGAGGCGAAGTTCTTTGCCATCCGGCGCATGGCCGCCGGCTTCATCATCGGCCGGCGACCGTTCGGCGGGTCGTAGATGATCGACGTGCGGAACCTGCCGTCCACCGCCACCGCCTCGGAGCCGGGGTCGATCCAGAACGCGTTGTAGCCGCCGACCCCGCCGCCGCCGAACCGGTTGTCGCCGTCGCCGCCCTTCTTGGGCGCTTCGCGATCGGCGCCGCCGCCCTTGCTCTCCTCTTCGACATCCCGCCAGAACGCCTCCCTCTCCTCTTCGAGCGCCTGCGCCTGTTCAGCGGTCAGGTACAGGTTCTCGCCGTACTGCGGCGGACGATCGACCGGAGTGACCGTTCCGGCGTCATACACCCCCGACAGGTCGGGCCTGCCGTCAGCCAGACGCTTGATGCCGTCGCCCGTCTGGGCCAGGGCCGGCAGACCGACGAGAATGAGAAGGGCGAACGAGGCGATGATGAGCTTGCGCATGGCTTGAGTCCTTCCTTGCCAGTCTGGATCGGTGCGTGCGACCGGGCAAGCATGTTAGCACTCGCGGGCGCCGACTTCAGCAGCGCTACAGTGGTTTCAGAAGGGGACGACCAGCAGGATGCGGACGAGGCAGAACGGCGCTCCGGCACATCAATCGAGGGGTCCCGAATGGCCCCTGCTCACGGCCATCGCCCTCTGCGCTCTGCTCCAGGCGCTTCCCGCGGCGGCTCAGCCGCAGAGCCCACCGGAGGAGCCTGCGGCCGAACAGGTCGCGCTGAACGGCGTCCTCCACGACGTGCCGCCTCCCTGGCGGGGCCACCGGGTCCGGGAGGCCGCCGACCCGGCCGACCTGGTCCGCGTGCCGGCCAACCTGAGCGGAGACCTCGGCATCTACGTCACGCTGGAGACGCGCGACGCCCTGGTGGCCATGGCCTCTGCGGCTCAGGAGCAGGGAGTCCAGTTGACGGTGGACTCGGGTTTCCGCAGCTTCGGCTTCCAGAAACGGATACTGGAAGGCCTCCTGACCGAGGGTAGGCCGTTTCGGAACGCCGTGCGCTGGACCGCGCCGCCGGGCTACTCGGAGCACCTGACGGGCCGCGCCGTCGATGTCGTTCCCAGCGACGCGACCTTCAAGGACACGCCGGCGTACCAGTGGCTGCAACACCACGCGGCTGACTTCTGCTTCACCGAGACCTACCCGCTCGGCAACGCCGGAGGCTTCGATTGGGAACCGTGGCATTGGCGTTATGACGACTGCGACGAGTACCCTCGCCTGCCGCGCGAGTGACGCCCAACCTCCCCCCACACCAAGGAGCGCTGCCATGCCGACCTTCGAGAACCACGTCTACCCAAGAGACCCCGAGCAAATCGCCGCGATGCAGGCGCCGGGGCCCGACGGACCGATCTACATGGTCAATCTGCTGAAGTTCAAGGACAAGGCCGAGTACAGCGATGGCCGCGACACGGATCTGACCGGCCGCGAGGCCTACCAGCTCTACGGCCGGGCAGTCAGCGAGATCATCCAGGACTTCGGCGGTCACATCGTCTTCGCCGCCGACGTGACGATGCTGTCACTCGGCAAGGTCGAGGACCTCTGGGACGAGGTCGCAATCGCCTGCTACCCGAACCGCGCCGCCCTGGTCGCGATGTCGACGTCAGAACCCTGGCGCAAAGCGGCCGTGCACCGCGAAGCGGGCCTGGCCGGTCAGCTCAACATCGAGACGGTTTCTGCTGCCGGATTTGGCGGAGATTGAGCCGGCGGGGTAGTGCCGGCTGGTGCCTTGAAACGCCTAGTCTTCGCCACCGTCCAGGATCTCGGCGAGCTTCTCCTCGCTCAGGCCACGCTCCGCAGCCTGCCTGCCAACGCGCCGGCAGTGCTCGTCGAGCTCGGCCAAGGGCGGCTCGGTCACTTCCAGAACGGCACGGACGATGTCCGGCGCGATCCGAAAGTCGGAGCGAAGGAGCTGCTCGAAGACGTCGCGAGCGGACTCGATGATCCCCCGCCGGCGGGCCAGCCCGACGATGGCGGCAGTGCCCGCGACCTCCAGTCCTGCGGCCCGCGCTTCCCTTCGACCGAGCCGGTCGTCCAGGAGCACCAAAACCGAACCGCGATGCTCGCGCGCGGCGACGATCGTTGACCACTCGCCCTCGCCCAGATGGGGCGGACAGTCCGGGAGCGGCCGCGCGGCTGCTCTGGACCGAAGCCAACCCTGATCGAAGGCCGCCGCGATCTGGGCTTCCAATCCTCCCCGCTCAAGCTCGTCCCGTACCGCAGCGGTCATCTCGACCGTCCCGAACAGCTCCCTCAGCCAAACGACTCCGCCGACCCGCGACAGTCCGACCAGGGGGCTCGCGTCGGTCAGGACGAGGCGAGCCATGCCTCGAGCGTCTCGAGGTCCGCCTTGGCGTCGGCCCCGTCTCTCTGGACCACGGCGGCCCCCAGACGCGACAGATGGCTGATCATCTCCACCACAGACACTCTGGCCAAACGGGCCGCCCGGCCAAGCGAGATGGACCCGCCCTGAAACAGAGCCGCCGCGAGGGCCAGCAGAACGTCAGGTTTGTCGGGAAGCTGCTCGAGGTCGAGGTGAAGAAGCAGCGCCTCCGGGTGATCGCCTTTGAGCACGAGGACGGGAGCCTCTGCCGCACTGCGAAGAGCTTCAGAGGGGTTGTTCTTGAGCTGCCTGACGTTGACGGATCGCATGGGAACGGTGCGCAGGAACGTAACGTAGGAACCGCGATCGGTCAAGTCCTGCGCAACCGGGCACACGCCCAACTGCTCCCGCGGGGGCCGATCCGTGTAGGCTGGACTGCGGGAGACTTCAACATGCAGACGATCGAACACCACGTCAACGGAACCACCCACCCGGCCCGGTCCGGAAGGACCCACTCGGTCTTCAACCCCGCCACGGGCAAGCAGACCGCGGCGGTCGGCCTGGCCAGTACGGACGAGGTCGATGCCGCCGTCGCCGCCGCGGCGGACGCGTTCACCGGCTGGCGGCGCACGTCGCTGGCGGCGCGCACGAAGCTGATGTACGCCTTCCGCAACCTGGTCGAGGCAAACACGGACGAGATCGCCCGGCTGCTGACGAGCCAGCACGGCAAGGTGCTCTCGGACGCGGCAGGCGAAGTGGCCCGCGGGATCGAGAACATCGAGTACGCCTGCGGCCTGGCCGACCTGCTGAAGGGGAGCTACAACTCCCACGCCTCGACCGGCGTCGACGTCTACTCGGTGCGCCAGCCTCTGGGGGTCGTCGCGGGCATCACGCCGTTCAACTTCCCGGCCATGGTGCCGCTGTGGATGTTCCCGAACGCGGTGGCCTGCGGGAACACGTTCGTGCTCAAGCCCTCGGAGCGGGACCCGTCGGCGCCGTTGCTCCTGGCGGAGCTCTTCGACCAGGCCGGTTTCCCGCCCGGCGTGCTGAACGTGGTCAACGGCGACAAGGTGGCGGTCGACCGTCTCCTGACCCATCCGAAGGTCGCGGCAGTCAGCTTCGTCGGCTCAACGCCGATCGCCCGCTACGTGTACGAGACGGGCACCGGGGCGGGCAAACGGGTGCAGGCCCTCGGCGGCGCCAAGAACCACATGGTGGTGCTGCCCGACGCCGACATCTACCTGGCCGCCGACGCGGCGGTGTCCGCCGCCTACGGCTCGGCCGGCGAGCGCTGCATGGCGATCTCCGTCGTCGTCGCCGTCGGCGGAGTGGCGGATCCCCTGGTCGAGGCGATCCGGGAGCGGATGGACAAGCTCTCGATCGGCCCCGGCACCGATCCGAAGTCGGAGATGGGGCCGCTGATCACCCGCGAACACCGCGACCGGGTGGCGGGCTACATCGGGGCCGGCGCCGAGGAGGGCGCCACCGTCGTGGTCGACGGCCGACAAACCGTCTTCGACGGCGACGGCTTCTTCCTGGGCGTGTCCCTGCTCGATCACGTCACACCGGACATGACGGTGTACCGGGACGAGATCTTCGGGCCGGTGCTATGCGTTGTCCGCGCCGGCAGCTACCGCGAGGCGGTGGACCTCGTCGAGCAGAACCCGTGGGGCAACGGGACGGCGATCTTCACCCGCGACGGCGGCGCCGCCCGCCAGTTCCAGGAGGATGCGGACGCCGGCATGGTCGGGGTCAACGTGCCGATTCCGGTGCCGGTCGGCTACCACTCCTTCGGCGGCTGGAAGCAGTCGCTGTTCGGCGACACCCACATGTACGGGCCCGAGGGCGTCCACTTCTACACGAAGGCGAAGGTCGTCACCTCGCGCTGGCCGGACCCGGCGGACAGTCAGGTGGACCTGGGGTTCCCGCGGAATCGGTAGGCAAGGCTATTCTCTTGGAGATGCCGCTCTGGCTATGAGACGTCCAGATCATGCTGGCCGGGACTCATAGCGCCTGACGTCGATCTCGCCTGCGCGAGCCCGTATTCGCGAAGCGTCGTACCAAGCCTGCATCCTCAGCAGCATATCCATGCTGACGTCAAAAGCTTTCTCGATACGCAGGGCCATCTCCGCCGAAAGAGCCGAGTTTCCGTTCAACAGGGCCGAGAGCGTCGCCCTGCGCACGCCGAGAATCTCAGCAGCCTTCGTCACGTTGAGACCCAACTCCTCAATGATCTCGGTGCGAATGAAATCGCCTGGGTGGGAAGGCGTCATCTTCACGTTGATTCCGTTGCTCGCCATCAGTGGTAGTCCTCCAGATTCAAGCGGTCTATGTAGTCGTCCGTTACTTCAAACGTGATGCGCCAGTTGCCCGAGACCGAGACGCTCCATTCCCGCCGGTCACCCGAGAGCCGGTGCACCCGCCAGCCGGGCGGCGCGGCGGCGAGAAACTCGTCGATGTGCTCGGCCAGCGTCAACATGGTCAAGACCTTGCGCACCCGGTCTACGAGGTTCTGCCTCAGAAACCGGGGGTTGTCGTCCTCAAGCAGGCGGCGCAGTCCCCGATGACGGACAGAGCGAACGATCACGCCACCAGTGTACGGTAACACCGTTCACTTTGGCGAGCATCTCCTGAGCGAGGAGGAACCGATCGGACTGCGGTCTCGAAGCCAAGCGCTAGTCGAAGGTCCACTCCCGGGGCTCTTCGCCCTCTTCCGGCTGCACCTCACGCACCACGACCGACGGCGATTCGCCTTCCTGGTACGTGAACACGTACTTCAGGGCCTTCCGGTTTTCTTCGGGAACCGGGTCCACGTGTGTGGCCAGTTCGGGGCCGTCGAAGACGTTGATCTTACAGAACTCCTCGCCCTGGCACACGAACTTGCCCATCTGCACCCAGTCCTCCATCTTCGTGTCGGGCTGAATCCAGGCGCCCCAGGCGAGGCCCGTCAGGCCGACCGGATTGAGGGGCGGCGGGGAATCGCCCTGCTGCTGGGCGCTCGCCGCAACGGAGAGCAGGAAGCCGATACTGATCGTGACGAGAACGCGTCGGTTCATGGCAGGGTCACCTCGAAGAATCGGTCCCATAATGCCATGCGGGCTTGGTGGAGCTTGCTTCCCGGCTCGATCGTCGACCCGAACTCGAGATGCCGCACCGTGTCTTTCTCGTACTCCGGCCATGCCGGCAGGTCCGCGCCCAACGGGTTCGGGTCGCCGGTCGCGGCGAAGGCGACCCAGTAGTCGGACATCGCCTCGGCGAGCCGGTGGTCGGCTTCGGCGTACTCGTAGTCCAGCTTGTCCAGGTTGTCGAAGGCGTAGGCGATCTCCGCCGCGTGGTAGGCGCCGTAGAAGTCCTTCTCGGGGTGCGGCGGAGCGTGGCTGAAGAAGTACAGGTAGGCCGGCGACGGCACGGTTTCCGAGAGAACCGCCCAGGTCTTCATCTGCCAGGCGAAGATGCGGTCGGAGAACGCGTCGATGAAGGCCCTCCTCGCTTCGGCGTCGGCCGCCACCGGGTAGGCCTCGAAGAACTCGTCCGCGACATCGGGGAACTGGCTCTTGACGACGAACTCGACCGCTGACTTGGTGGAGGGCAGCATGCGGCCCATCAGGCTCGTCGCCTCGTCGCGGTTCGACCCGACGAGCACCGGTACGTCCGCCTGCTCGCCGGACCGGTAGATCTCGGCCGGCTGCTTCGGCAGCACCCAGCCATCGACGTTGGGCCGGGTCGGGAAGGCGCCCTGCTTGGATGCCTCGGCCAGGAGGACTTCGGCGTCCAGTTCCCGCAGCCGGGCCGCCGCGCCGTCGCCTTCGATGCCGAGACGCTTGGCGAAGGCCACGCCGGAGCTCTCGGCCGAGCCGTCTTCGGACGACCGGAGTTCAGGCAGGCCGTCGAAGTAGCCGCCGCTCTGACCGATCACGCGGTGGAACAGGCCCCGGGCCAGCGGCGAGGCCTGGAGCACGTTGACGCTCCATGCGCCGGCCGACTCCCCGAAGATCGTGATGCGGTCCGGGTCGCCGCCGAAGACGGCTGCGTTCTGCTGCACCCATTGAAGGGCCAGAATCTGGTCGAGGACGCCGTAGTTGCCGGATGCGCCGTGTTCGGACTCCGCCGACAGCGCCGGATGGGCCAGGTATCCGAAGGGACCGAGCCGGTAGTTGACCGTCACCAGGACGACGCCCTTGCGGGACAGCGCCGTGCCGTCGCAGATCGGCAGCGAACCGGATCCGCGGGTGAGGGCGCCGCCGTGGATCCAGACCATCACCGGCAGGCGGTCGTCCACCGACTCTGCCGCGGTCCAGATGTTGAGGTAGAGGCAGTCCTCGCTCACTTCGCCCATGGGCTGGGCGTAGAAGCCGCCTTCCCGGTAGGGCGCCTGCATGCACGACGGCGGTTCGACGAGCGCGTCGTAGGGCGCTCTCCAGGGTGTGACGGGCTCGGGTGGCCGGAATCGGAGGTCGCCCTCCGGCGGCTCGGCATACGGGATGCCGAGATAGGTGTGGAGCCCGCGATCGTCCTCGGCGACGAAGCCCATCACGTAGCCGGTCGAAGTCAGCTTGACCGGCGGCAGGCCGGCGCCTTGGGCGCTGGCGGCGGCTGCAAAGAGGACGCCGGCAAGCGTCCAACCGAAGCAACGACGAGCGAGGGGAACCATGGGCCTATTCTCCTTCACTCAGCGACCGCGTACGACGTCAGCGACTCCTGGTCCCGAATGTAGAGCGCTCCGTTGGCGACCACCGGGTGCGCCCAGGTGAAGTCGCCGCGGTCTTCGATCTCGAACCGGCCCCGCTCCTCGTAGCCCTCGGGCGTGGCGACGGCGAGGCCGACCTTGTTTTGTTCGCTCAGGAGGAAGAGCTTGCCGTCGGCCATCACCAGCGAGCCCTTGCCGACGCTCCGGGCCCGCCAGTGGACCTCGCCGGTCTCGACGTCGACGCTGGTGAGCGCGGGACCGAAAGCGAGTCCCCGTGGATCGTCGGCGCCGAGCGCGGGCCGTCGCCCTTGTCCGGGTGGACGTACAGACGACCGAGCTCGCGCACCCAGACCTCGCCGCCGTCGCTAGCGCGCAGGCGGAAGACCGCGCTCTCGCCTCCCCGCGTACCCTGAACGTAGACGGCAGCGCCCTGGACGACGACCGCTCCGTAGCCTTGGCCGAGCGTCTCGATCTGCCAATTGACCGCCGGGCCTTCCGGCGGCCATTCGTCCAAGAGGCCGGTCTCGGTCGAGATCCCGGCACGGTCGGGTCCCCGCCACTGCAACCAGTCGTCCGCGTACGCCGCCGTCGCGAATCCGGCCACGAGCATGGCCGCCGCAAACAGGCGAGTCCCTCTTCTGAGCATCGGTCGCATGATCGTCTCCGCAATCTACTGGCCAGCCGCGCAGGGGCGCGATGGTACCCGAGCGGCGTGGACGTTCCAGGCGGCAAGCGAAACGCGTACCATCGCATGGCCGCTGCCATCGGGCGGGCAGCCCGCCGGCCTGCGTAGCGAAGAAGAAGGAGGACAAGCCATGGAGTTCTGGACCAAGACCGTCGCCGCACCGACCCGCAGTGCCGAGTTCGCCCTCGAGGCCGAGGACCGGGGCTGGGACGGCATAGACGTCGTCGACTCGCAGAACCTCTCCGGCGACCCGTACGTTTTTCTCGCCCTGGCGGCGACGACGACCAAGAAGCTGGGGGTCGCGACTTCGGTGACGAACCCGGTCACGCGGCACCCGGCGGTTACGGCATCCTCGGCCCTCTCCGTGCAACTGGTGTCACGGGGCCGGATGGTGCTGGGCATCGGCCGCGGCGACAGCGCGCTGGCGCACCTCGGCCGGGCGCCCGCGCGCCTGGGATGGTTCGAGAACCACCTCGTCAACCTGCAGGCGTACCTGCGCGGCGAGGAAGTGGCGTTCGAGGACACGAGCATTGCGGACGAAGCCGCGCCGCTTGCCGAGAAGCTCGGATTGGCGCACGGTCCGTCGGCCAGCTCCATCCGCTGGATCGGCGACGGGCCGAAGGTCCCGGTCGAGGTCGCGGCCACCGGCCCGAAGGTGATCGGGATCGCCGCCCGTCAGGCCGACCGGGTCATGCTCGCCGTCGGCGCCGACCCGAAACGCGTCGCCTGGGGCATCGAGACGGCGCGCCAAGCCGCCGCGGCCGCCGGCCGCGACCCGGACTCGCTCCAGTTCGGCGCCTACGTGAACGTCGTCTGCTGTGACGACCCGGCAATCGGCCGCGAGCTCGGACGCGCGTCCACCGGTCTGTTCGCCCGCTTCTCGGTCATGTACGGGGAGATCGCCGGCCCCGCCGACGATCGGCAAGCCGAGGTGTTCCACAAGCTCCACGACAGCTACGACATGAACGCCCACGGCCGGGAGGGCGGTCAGCAGACGACCGCGCTGACCGACGAGTTCATCGACGGCTACGCGATCGTCGGCGGGCCTGAGCACTGCGTGGCCCGGATCGAGGCGTTGCTCGAGCTGGGCATCGACAAGTTCGCCGTCACCGGACCCAACTTCGCGGCGCCGAGCCCACCGGCCCGGGAAGCCGCGGAGCGGTTCACGGAAGACGTCCTGCCACTGCTGCGGGGGCGCACGTGATCAAGTACGCGCGCACCCGGTGGGAAGAGGTCGAGGCCGCGTTCGCCGAGCGGGCGCCGCGCTACGAAGGAGACGACCGGTACGACGTGACGAAGGCGATCGCGCGGATCCGGGCGGAGCGAAGCGGGTAGAACCAGATGCGGGCGAGACGCCCGCGTTCCCAGGTCAGAATGCCGCCGGGTGCCATCCGCGCGCACGATGACGCGCCCGCGGAGGAGTGGGTCACGGGTGACGCGAGACCGCGTCACCCGGGTTAGGGGTCAGGTGGGCGAAGCGGGCAGCGTCGCGGCTCTCGCTGTAGCACTCGACGATCGGCCGGAGTTCCTCCGGGCTGGCGCCGTGCAGGATGACGCCGTCGGCGCCGAGGTCGAACTGGGCGCGGATCTGCTCGACGCATCGCGCGGGCGAACCGGTGGCAGCCGGCGCGAGCCACTCCTCCGGGATCAGGGCCGCGATCCGCTCGAGTTGCTCGGTGGTGGCCAGGCTGTCGATCGCGCCGCGGAAGCCGGCCACCAGCGGATCGGCCCGGAAGCGCTGGAGCACCTTGGGTTCCCAGCGGTTCGTCTCCACCATGAGATCGCCGTAGACCTGCAGGTAGGTCGCCATCCGGCCGACCGTCTTCTTGAGACACACCGCTTCGGGCAGGTGATCGCCGATGGTGGCGAAGCAGGACCAGACGCGGACCGAGGCGGGATCGCGGCCGGCTTCCTCGGCGGCGCGCTTCACGGTCCGGACGCAGCGGGCGAGGGTTTCGTCGGTGAAGAAGGTGTGGAGCACGACCGCGTCGAACGCCCTGCCTCCGAGCGCCAGCGAGTTGGGCCCGAAGGCGGTCAGGGTCATCGGAATCTCGTCGTGGGCATCGGCGCCGAGGCGCAGCAGCGGAAAGCGGCCCGCCGGCCCGTCGTGGCCGGCGATCACTTCGCCCCGCCACATCCGGCGCATCAGTCCCACGAAGTCCTCCATCTGCGCGGTGGTGATCCGGGGCAGACCGAGCGCGTCGAACACCCGCGCAATGCCGCGGCCCAAGCCGAGCGAGAAGCGCCCGCCGGTGAGCCGGTGCATGGTCAGCGCGTACGACGCGGTGATCAGCGGGTGGCGGGTGTTCTGGTTCGTGGCCGCGGTGGCGATCCCGAGTTCCTCGGAGCAGGCGGCGGCCGCGCCGGACAGCGTGGCCGCCTCCTTGACGTTGAAGCGCTCGGATATGAACACGGAGCCGAAGCCCATCGCCTCGCCCGCGCGCACCTCCTCGAACAGCTCGGCCGGAGACTCGGGCTGACCGGCCAGGGTGTAGAAGGCGAGTTCGTTCATCCGTTCCATGGGGGGCGCTCCACCTACAGCAGGTCGGCTGAGTTCAGGTCCAGGGCGTGCCGGGTGTGCCGCCTGGTCATCGCGATGAACATTTCGTTGCCGCGTTCCGTCTCCCGGACCATCATCGAGGCGATCACGCAGACCCCGAAGCCGGCGAAGGCGCCGAGCCGGTAGTCGTCCCAGCAGGCCTCCCAGGGGTAGTCGGAGATGCCGGCGGCAATCAGCCGGCCGTGGTACTCGCGCACGATGTCCTCCTCGCACCGTCGCCGCAGGGCCGGCTTCAGGCTGCCGCCGAGCAGGTACGCGACATCGCCGAGAGGACGCCCGATCGTGATGCTCTGCCAGTCGACGGCCGTGATCGAGGGCGGCGAGGTCCGCCGGTCGATCAGCAGGTTGTCGAGCCGGTAGTCGACGTGGACGAGGGCGAAGGGCGTCGGCGACTCGCCGGACCACGCTGAGGCGGCATCGTCGTACCGGCGCAGGATCTCCCAGGCGTCCTGCTCGAGCCGGTCGCCGTACCGGTCGATGAATCCCGGCAGCAGCGTCCGGTAGCGGTGGTGGATGGCCGCCGCGTACTCGGGACTCGGTCGATTCAGCCAACCGGCTTCAAGCAGCGAGGCATCGTTCCAACCGGGCGCGTGCAGGCCGGCCAGTTCGAGCACCGCCGCCCGCGCCACCTCTTCGTTGCAGCCCGCGATCTGGTCGCCCTGCTCTGCCGGGGCCTCGTCGCTCATCAGCACGGCGAAGTGGGGGCCCTTGCCTTCGATCTCCGCGAAGTAGCAGCGCGGCGTGGAGATCGAGAGCCGCGGCTGGAGTTCCTGGTAGAAGCGCACCTCCTTCAGGTAGTTGCGCAGCACGACGCCGGTCTCGCGGCTAGCCGGATCGGAGGCCGGGAACTTCCCGACCAGGGACCGGGGAGCGTCGCCCGCAGCCTCGCCGTACTCGAGCCGGTAGCGGATGCAGCGTCCGAGCTGCCCGGTGCCGATGTCGGAGGCCTCGAAGCCGAGCACCTCGACCTGGTGGCCGGCGGCGCGCAGTTGCTCGGACAGCCAGGCGGCGCTGACCTCGTCGGGCGTCGGGATGAAGGGCCCCGAACTCACTCTCACGCGTTCCGTTTGATGTCCCGGAACGGGCCCTGGTCGGCGCGGAATCCCTTCGGCATCCCGAGCACGCGCTCGGCGATGATGTTGCGCTGAATCTCGTCGGTGCCGCCGGCGATGGAGATCGCGGGCACCGAAACCAGGACTTCGGCGATGATGCCGTCCGCGGCCGATTCGGGACCGCTCAGCATCGCGTCCGCGCCAGAGATCATCGTGTGGACCAGGGAGGCCTGCCGAGCGATGACGCTGGCCGCCAGCTTGCCGATCGACCCGGCGGGGATGATGTCGGTCGTACCGGCCTTGCGCTTCGCCTCGGCGCTGTCCGAGGCCAGCGCGGCGCCCCGAGACAGGCAGATCAGCTTCGCCATCTCCTGGCGTACCGCCGGATCCTGGATCGCGCCCGTTTCCCGTGCGCGCGGCAGGACGAGATCCACCCGGCCCTCGCGCTGCGGATACCAGGTGTAGGGCTCGGTGGCGATCCGGAGTTCCTCTTCGTATTCCTGGTAGATGGGCCCTTGCTTCGAGCCCTCGAGCGAGGATCCCCTGATGCGGCGGCTGAAGCCGCGCCGCTCGAACGACAGCGTGGTCGAGGCGACGTGCCAGCCGTTGCCCTCGCCGCCGATCAGGTCCTCGGGAGGTACGACGGCGTTCGACATGAACACCTCGTTGAAGGACTGGTGCCCGTTCATCTGCCTGAGCGGCCGCGCCTCGACGCCGGGCTGCCGCATGTCGAGCAGGAAGTAGCTGATCCCCTGGTGCTTCAGCACGTCCCAGTTGCTGCGCGCCACCAGGAGCCCGAAGTCCGCGTGGTGGGCGCTCGTGTTCCAGACCTTCTGGCCGTTGATGATCCACTTGCCGTCCACAAACTCCGCCCGCGTGCTCAGGCCGGCGAGATCGGAGCCGCTGCCGGGCTCGCTGAAGAGTTGGCACCAGGTGTGTTCGCCCGTGAGGATGGGCCTGAGATACCGGCGCTTCTGGTCGTCCGAACCGCAGGCGAGGATCGTCTCGGAGGCGAGGCCGCGCGGACCTACCTGGGCGGCCGGCACGATGTCCTTCTCCCTGAAGACCTCAGCGACGACCGCGGCCTGGTCGAGCGTGAAGCCGCGCCCGAACCACTCCTCGGGCCAGTGCGGCGCCGCCCAGCCACCCTCGAGCAGGATGTTCCGCCACTCGAGCAGCGGACGATCGGTACGCCAGTTCGCATCGAGCCAGGCCGAGACTTCGCGCTGGATCTGTTCCGGGGTCATGCCGCGCCCTCGATCATCGTCATCATCCGTTCGCGGTGAATCGCCGGCGTGCCGAGCAGCACCTCGGAGCTCTTGGCGCGCTTGAACCACAGGTGGGTGTCGTTCTCCCAGGTGAAGCCTATCCCTCCGCGCAACTGGATGCCGGCTCGCGCGGCGCTCATGTAGGCGTCGGCGGCCGCCGCCTTCGCCATGCTCGCGGCGTAGGGTTCGCCCTCGCCGGCGGCGAGGCAACGCGCCGAGTGGCAGGTGACCGCGCGCGCCAGCTCGATCTCGAGAAGCAGGTCGGCACAACGGTGCTTGAGCGCCTGGAAGGAACCGATCGGCCGGCCGAACTGGAACCGCTCCTTCGTGTACGCCACGGTGGATTCGAAGAGCCGCTGCGCGCCGCCGATCATCTCGTGGGCCAGCGCCGAGCAGATGAGGTCCCAGATCCGGTTCAGGGTTTCGCGGCCGACCGAGCCGATCGGCCGGCTCGGAACGTCGGTGAACGTCACCCGGAACAGCTTCCGCGTCTGGTCAACGACCTGAAGCGGCTCGATCTCGAGCCCGGGGCCATCCCGTTCGACCGCGAACAGCCCGAGGCCCGAGCCCGTTCCCGCGAGCACCAGGAGCAGGTCCGCGACGTGGGCGTCGACCACGATCGCCGCCGTCCCGGAAAGGCGGCCGCCGTCGGTGGCCCGGATCGAGCCGCCGACACCGACCGGACTGTTCAGATCGTCGAGGACCAGGGTCGCGATCACAGAACCCGCGGCGATACCCGGGAGCAGCTCCGCCCGAGCGGACTCGTCCGCGGCCTCCAGCAGCGCGCTGCCGGCCATCACGGAGGACGCGAAGAATGGCGCGCAGAACAGCGTGCGGCCCATCTCCTCGGCGACGATGCCGAGTTCAACCGGTCCGCCTCCGGCACCTCCGTACACCTCCGGAATGTGGACTCCGGCAAAGCCCGCGTCGCCGCAGAGTTCCTGCCACACGGCCGGGTCATAGCCCCGGTCCGAGGCCATCAACTCGCGGACCGCGGTGGTCGGCGACTTGTCCCGCAGCGCCCGCGACACGACGTCGCGGAGAAGCTCCTGCCCCCTCGAGAATGCCGTCTCCATGCCGGTCAGATTAGTCGAAGAGCCATCGGCGCCGGAAGCACCTGGGGATAGAGTCGGCGGCGGCCCTGGAGCCAACATTCTACTGAGTGCCCAGCCACCACCTCTACTGGATCCAAGCCAGGCATGCCAGAGTCGAGCCGTTCGAATTCGGAAGCCCGGGGGCGCGGCGCCCGGCGGCCTCGCCGCACCCAGGCCGAGCGGCGGGCCGAATCCGAACGCGAGATCCTGCTGGCCGCCGCGGTTCTCTTCGGCCGCCAGGGCTACACGGCAACCACACTCGAGCAGATCGGCAGGAAGGCGGGCTATTCGAGCGCCCTCGTATCGCTGCGCTTCGGCTCCAAGGAGGGAATCGCCGAGGCGATCGTCACGCGCCTCCAGACCCGCGCCGGCAGCGACGTGTTCGATCCCGAGGACGGAGTGACCGGCTTGGCCAGCCTGAACCGACTGTTCAGCGGCTACTCCGAACTGCTCCGCAATGCCGAGCAGTGGATGCGCGCCCTGTTCATGCTGATGACCGACTCCCTTGGGCCGCTGAGCGGGAAGATCGACTTGTTTCGCGCCGGCAACGATAACTTCGCCGCCGCGATCGAACAGGCCGTCCGGGAAGGGCAGGAGGCCGGCGAGATCCGGGCCGACCTCGACCCTGCCGAGACCGCCTTCCAGGTTCTCGCCGCGGTTCGGGGAGTGACTCTTCTCTGGCTGCTCGATCCGAAGAACGTCGATGTCGTGGAGGCGATCGAGAGCCTCCGCGTCGGTGTCGAGGATCGACTCTCGGCCTAGCCCGGCAGAACTCCCAGAAGCCGGCGCTTCGCGCCGGATGCGGGCAGGATGCCCGCGTGCCACCGCGAAAGGAACACGGTATGCCCCCGAAACCCGAACACGCACCGGCTGTCCAGGTCGCCACCTGGAGCGAACTCGAAGACCGGCAACCCGTTTACGCCCTGGTGGCGAACGTGGACCTGGTGGTGGTCCGCTACGACGACCAGGTGTCCGTGCTCTACGGCCGGTGTCTCCACCGGGGAGCACTGCTCTCGGACGGCCACGTCCGCGGCGACGACCTGGTCTGCGGCGTCCACAACTGGGACTACCGGTTCGATACCGGCGTCAGCTCCTACAACCCCGAGGAGGTTCTGCAGAAGTTCTCGGCCTGGATCGACGCCGACGCCGACGCGGTCTTCGTCGATGAGGCCGAGGTGGCAGCGTGGCACGCGAAGTTCCCGCAGCCCTACAGGCGCGACGAGTACCTCGGTCTCTACGCGGACGTCCACGGCACGCCGGAGGAGCCATACAACCTCTACATCCAGGAGTTGGCCAGAAACGGGCTGAAGAACGTCGGTCACCACGGGCGGGTGTCCGCCATGGGCGTGCCGCTGACGGAGCTTCCCCGCTGGAACGACATCCAGCTACTCACGGCCCAACTCGCCCGCCGCCCGCTGGCCGACGACGATCCCGTAGGCGCCGACATCGTGATCGGCCCCCGGGCGGCGAAGCCGCTGCGCCTCCGCATCCCCCTGTTCGTCAGCGACATGAGCTTCGGGGGGCGCTGAGCGAGGAAGCCAAGATCGCCCTCGCCAGGGGCGCCGAGATGGCGGGCGCCGGCATCTGCTCGGGCGAAGGCGGGATGCTGCCGGAAGAACAGGAGAGCAACTCCCGCTACTTCTATGAACTCGCCTCCGGCAGGTTCGGTTGGTCGATCGACAAGGTGGCCCGCGCGCAGGCCTTTCACTTCAAGGGTGGACAGGGCGCGAAGACCGGCACCGGCGGCCACCTTCCCGGCGCCAAGGTATCCGGCAAGATCGCCGAGGTGCGCGGCCTCGAGCCGGGAACCGCGGCGATCAGCCCGTCGCGGTTCCCCGACCTGGTCTCGCCGGGGGACTTCCGCGAGGTGGCCGCTCAGGTCCGCGAGCGCACCGGCGGCATTCCTATCGGCTTCAAGATGTCGGCCCAGCACATCGAGGACGACATCGACTTCGCGCTCGACGTGGGCATCGACTACATCATCCTCGACGGGCGCGGCGGCGCCACCGGAGCGGCGCCGAACATCTTCAAGGACAACATCTCGGTGCCGACCATCCCGGCGCTGGCTCGCGCCCGCCGTCATCTCGACGCGGGCGGCAAGAGCGGCGACGTGACCCTGATCGTCACCGGCGGGCTCCGCACGGAGTCCGACTTCGTCAAGGCCCTGGCGCTCGGCGCCGACGGCGTCGCCATCGCCAACTCGGCGATCCAGGCGATCGGCTGCCTTGGCATGCGCGCCTGCCACACGAACAACTGCCCCGTCGGCATTGCAACGCAAAGGCCGAACCTGCGCGCCCGGCTGCAGATCGGCTCCTCAGCCCGTCAACTGGCCAACTACCTCGAAGCCACGGTCGACCTGATGAAGGTCCTGGCCCGCGCCTGCGGACACGACCACTTGGGACGATTCAGCGCCGACGACCTGACCACCTGGAAGCGCGACATGGCGGACCTGACCGGCGTCCCGTACGCCGGCGTCGGGAGCTAGCGCCGCCGGCGAGCTAGGAAAGTGGCGCACCCTGGAGGAGTCGAACCCCCAACCTTCGGATCCGTAGTCCAACGCTCTATCCAGTTGAGCTAAGGGTGCATTGAGGCGCCGCTCCGCGCGAGTGCGGAACTCTAGCAGCTTGTGCGGCCGAGCGGGACGCTCACCCGCCCATATCGATGAAGCGGTCGCACTGGCCGCGCACCTGCGCGTTGGCGTCCGCTCCGCCGAGGCCGATCACCGTCACGCCGTTCTGCTGCAGCTTGGCCACCAGGGGCAGCGTCTGCACCGACGACGCCACCAGCACCATCGTGTTGACACCGGGCTTCGTGTAGCAAAGCTCCAGAGCATCCACCACGATCCGTACTGCAGCGGAACAGCCGCGCTCCTCCATGTTCGACGGCACGTCGACGACTTCGACGCCGCCGCGGTGAAGCGCGGTGCGATCCAGGTCGCCGTCTCCCGCGTCCACGTAAACGCGGCGCAGGACGAGCTTCCCGAGGTCCGCGTCGAGACGCGCGAACAGACCCTCCGGATCGAGCCCGGAGGTTGCTTCCAGGCTGCGCTTCAGAGCGCCCAGATCGAGCAGCACGGCTGCCCGTCCGGCCGCCGACGGCGACGCCGAGGGCGGCCCGGCAGGCGCGGCTCGAGTTGCCGTTGCCGCGCTCGACTCGCCGGCACTCTCCGCGGACCGACCGCGACCCCGACCGCCACGGCGGCGACGGCGGCGTCTGGCCGGCGCCGGCTTGTCCTCGTCCGCGGGAGCGGCTTGGGCGGGCTGGGCCGGTTCCGTCGCCGCCTCGAGAGCCGGGGAAACACCCGCTTCACCTGGATCTTCGCCGTCAGCCGCATCCGCCTCCCGAGCCACGTCCTCTTCGGCGGCCGCATCGGGAGCGGCTTCCCGCTCGTCAACGCCTGCTTCCGCGTCCCCGGCCGGCGACGCCTCGGCATCGACCAGAAGAGACGAGGCCTCGGCGGCCGGTGCACTCTCCTCCGCGGCCGACGCTTCAACCTCCTCGACAGCCACCTGAGCCACCGGCTCGCCGGCGGACTCTTCGCTCTGCCCTGCTTCTTCCTGCTGCACGCCCGCGTCCGGGGCGCTGCTCCTCTTGGGCTCCGCCCGGGCAGGGCCCTCGTTCGACGCCGGTCTCCGCCACCAGGGATTCACGTCACTTGTCCCCCACTCGAAAATCTTCTTGCAGTCGCATCGGGCCCGACGAACCCGCCGCCCCGACGGTCCCCCGCGCCGATGGGGATTGTATAGTCCGCGCAGTGTCCGTTGACGCGCTTCCGTACCGGTACCTGGCCGTCGACGGACCAATCGGCGTAGGCAAGACGACTCTCGTCGAGATGCTCGCGCAGCACTTCGAGGGCGTCAAGATCCTCGAGGACGTGGACAACCCCTTTCTCGAGGCCTTCTATCACGACCGGCCCGGGACCGCGTTCCAGACCGAGCTCTACTTCCTGCTGACGCGCTACAAGCAGCAACTGGAGCTGGCGCAGGGCGATCTCTTCGATCCCATCCGGCTCGCCGACTACACTTTCACCAAGAGCAGGCTGTTCGCCTACCTCAACCTGGTCGACGATGAGTTGATGCTGTTCGAGAAGCTCTACGACCTGCTCGAGCCACAGCTCCGCGGACCGGACCTGCTGATCTTTCTGACCGCCGACGTGGACACCTGCATGGCGCGCATCCACAAGCGCTCGCGCGACATCGAGCAGAACATCTCCGCCAACTACCTCGGGCAGTTGATCGAGGCCTACAACCACTACTACTACCACTACGATCAGTCGCCGCTTCTGGTGGTGGACAGCCGCAACCTCGACTTCGAACACAAGCCCGCGGACTTCGAGGAACTGCTACACCACATCACCCGACCGATCCGCGGCACCCACTACTTCGTGCCCGCGCAGAGCCTCTGAGAGACAAAACCGCCATGACCAAACCGGAGCCTCTTGTTATTGCCGGCCGCGAGTTCAACTCGCGACTCATCCTTGGAACGGGCAAGTACCGCGACGAGCAGGTGATGGTCGACGCGTTCGCCGCCTCGGGCACCGAAATGGTCACCGTGGCGCTGCGCCGGGTAAACCTCGACGACCTGGGAAAGGGCTCCCTGATCGACCACATCGACCAGGAGCGCTACCTGCTGCTGCCCAACACGGCCGCCTGCTACACCGCCGACGACGCGATCCGCACCGCCCGTCTGGCGCGCGAACTGGGTGGCTGGAACTGGGTCAAGCTGGAGGTGATCGGCGACGAGAAGACCCTCTTCCCGGACAACGAGGAACTGCTCGTGGCGACCCGCGAACTCGTTGCCGACGGCTTCATCGTCCTCCCCTACACCACGGACGATCCGATCACCTGCCGCAAGCTCGAGGATCTCGGCGTCGCGGCCGTGATGCCCCTCGCCGCGCCGATCGGTTCCGGCATGGGCATCCGCAATCCCGCCAATCTCCGGATCATCGTCGAGCAGGCCAACGTGCCGGTGATCGTGGACGCCGGCGTCGGCACCGCCAGCGACGCCGCGCTGGCCATGGAACTCGGCGCGGCCGGCGTACTGATGAACACCGGCGTCGCCGGCGCCGAGGATCCGGTGCGCATGGCCCGGGCGATGAAACTGGCGGTCGAAGCCGGCTGGCTGGCCGCCCACGCGGGCCGGATCCCCAGGAAGCTGTATGCCACCGCCTCGTCGCCGCTCGATCAGTTGATCGACTAGAAACTACTGGGACTCTCCACCCTTTAGCAAGTGGTCTTGGGGAGGCTGCTGTGGGTCAGGTAGGTCATGCGACCTGGGCATGGCATCGCTTGTTGGGGTCGAAGAGAGTGCGGTCTCGTAGCATGGCGCACGCGACGCCGAGGAGTCGGTCGACGAGCTGTCTGATGGCGCGTCCGTGCGTTTTCCCCTGGGCTTTCATGGCGTCGTACTTGGCGCGGCTGATCGGGTCATGCTGGATGGCGACTCGTCCCCAGTGATAGGCGGCATCGCTGAGGTGTTCGTTGGCGGCGAGTCGTCGCATGACGATGAGCTTCTTGCCGGACTTGACGGTCACCGGCGCCACTCCGCAGAGGCAACGCAGTGCCCCGTAGTCTCTGCGGGCCAGGCTTTGATCGGCCTCGGAGAGCAGGGTGGCGAGGCCGACCATGCCGAGTCCGGGCAGCGACCTGAGGATGGCGGCGTCGCTTGGCTTGGGCGTGTCTTCGTCGTCTTCCGGAGAGATCGCGGTTTCGAGTTTGCGGGTCATCCGCTCCAGCCGCCTTTCGGCGTCGGCGAGTTGGCGGCAGACGGTGTCGAGCACCGGCCGGAGGATTCCTATGTGTTCGACGGCGGCCTTTACGGCGTCCGGGGAAACGGCGATCGGCTCGGCCCGCAGTTGATCGCGCAGTTGGGCGGCAGTCAGGCGCCGGATGCGGTGTTCCTTGAGCAGCTTGGCGAGCGTGGCTTCGCGCACCCGTCGAGCCTTGTCGGGGGTCGGCTCCAGTCGCCACAAGGCCAGCGCGAAGGGCGCCGACACCTCGTTCTTGACCACGGCGAGAAACTGCGGGCAGTAGCGCCAGATCTGGTCGCGGACCTGGTTCCCCAGGCGGTTTTTCTGGTCGACCAACTGCTTGCGGGCGCGGGACACCTCGCGCAGCATGACGGTGGCGGCATCGGATGGTTGCACGCGGTTCAGGCACTCAGGGTCGGTGCGAAGCGCGGCGGCGAGCACCCGTGCATCGCGGCGGTCATCCTTGGCGCCGGCGACGGAGAAGCGGTCCCTGAAGCGGTCGAGCTGCTTGGGGTTGATGGAATACACGGCGAAGCCTCGCTCCAGGAGGCACTCGACGACCGGTCCGTGCGGCACCTCGATGGCGATGCCGATCTCGCCCGGAGGCGTCGGTCGTGTATGTCCAAGGAGCCAGTCCGCCATAGCGGCAAGTCCCTTGCCGCTGTGGTCGAACGCCCGCTCCCCCCTCACTTTGCCGTCCCGACCCAGCAAACACACATGGTGGGTCTCGGACCCCCAGTCCACGCCGGCGAACCACGTCCTGATCATCTCGTCCTCCTTCTCCCTTGCGGTAGTGTTGTCTGGTCGGCATGCCGCGTTGCCTGCCCGTACCTGTACTGGTGCTCTAAGGCACTGACTCTCCACTGGGCGTCCAACGCGGCGAAGCAGCCAGGGCACAGGTCCCAGCTAGGTGCTCGAAGCACAGTGCGCCGGTGGTCGCTCCTGGCTGCTTGCCGACTTTCCTTCAGTGACTCCGGCAGACCAGAGACGAAACCGACCGGCGGTCTCGGCTGCGGAAGCTGCCGGCCCCGCGGAAAACGGCAGACCGTTTTCCGCCGGACCTTGGAAAACCGGCAAGCCGGTTTCCCACAGCTACCGCAGCCACGGCGGCTACTGGTCCATTCCAACTCTCTCAACGACCCACCAGAATCCACCCGTGAAAGGTACAGGTGCGCCGGCCTGCCGGCCGGTGCCAGGTGCGCTGCCGCGAAGCGGCGCGCACGAGTCTTCAGCCGCCAGCCGCACCCGTTCAAACGGGATACGGCTCTCCGCATCCGCGGACCGCGGATCGTCCACGTCGCCCATGCGAAGGCGCAGCAGGCCGGCGTGCGCGATCATGGCCGCGTTGTCGCCGCTGAACCGGAGCGGCACGAGCAGCACCTCGACGCCGCGGCGTTCACCCCAGGCCGTCACCTCTCGCCGCAGCAGACGGTTCGCCGCCACGCCGCCCGATACCGAGAGGCGCTCCACGGCACGCTCGGCGCAGAGGCGGTCCAGGCGCTGAATCAACTGGTCCACCGCGGCACGCCGGAAGCCCGCCAGCAGGTCGAGCACTTCGCGCGGCCATGCATCGTCGTCACCGGCGAGCGCCGGCAGCGGAATCTCGGTCCGGGTCAGGGTCTCCCCCAGCGCGCGCAGAGCCTGACTCTTCAGGCCCGAGTACGAGAAGGCCAGCTCGTTCGAGCTGATCCTGGCTGTGCCGAACCGCCGCGCGGACGGATCGCCCAGCTCGGCCAGACGGTCGACCTCGGCGCCGCCGGGAAAGGGCAGCCCGAGCCGGCGGCCGACCTTGTCGAACGCTTCGCCGACCGCGTCGTCGCGGGTCTCGGCCAGACTGGTCACTGCGCCCGTCCCGCCGTCCACTTCGAGCAGGCTGGTGTGGCCGCCGGACACGACCAGACCCATCATCGACTCGGGCAGCGGCCGGCTCGCGCCGTCGGTCCTGAGCAAGGGCGAGAACAGGTGCCCTTCCAGGTGGTGGACGGCAAGGAACGGCGCCCCCAGGGAGTAGCTGATCGCCTTGCCGAGGGACAGCCCGACCAGGAGCGACCCCACCAGTCCGGGTCCCCGGGTCGCGGCGACGGCGCCGAGGTCCGACCAGCCGATCCCCGCTTCCGCCAGCGCCGCCTCCGATACCGCGGGCCAATTCCGCAGGTGTTCCCGCGACGCCGCCTCCGGCACCACGCCACCGAAGGGGCGATGGACCTCCAGTTGACTCGAAACCTGGGACGAGAGCACCCGACCCTCGCCGTCGAGCACCGCGCATGCCGTGTCGTCGCAGGAGGTTTCGATGCCGAGGACGTAGCCCCGGAACGCCGCCCTATCCCCGGCCAGAGTAAACATGCCGGCGACGTTATCCTCCGCAGTCTCGCGCCCGGTACTGTCGCTACCGCCTCCGCGCGAGATACGGACCGTGATTTCTCCACCCAGCCTCCAGGCCGCGCTCGCCGACGGTTCCCTCGACCTCCGCGGCCGCGGAGTCGCCGTACGGGTCGACTTCAACGTTCCCATGGCGAACGGGCAGGTGCTGGACGCGACCAGGCTGCGGGAAGCCGTGCCGACGATCCGCTCCCTCTGCGATGCCGGCGCCCGGGTCGTGCTGCTCTCCCACCGCGGCCGGCCCCGGGGCAGGGTCGACCCCGAGCTCAGCCTGCGCCCGGTGGCCGACGCGCTGGCAGAGGTACTCGACCGTGCTGTCGCCTTCGCGGCGGACTGCGTCGGCCCGGCCGCCCGGGAAGCCGCGGCCGCTCTCGGCGACGGCGCCGTCTGCCTGTGCGAGAACCTCCGCTTCCACGCCGGCGAGGAGCGCAACGATCCGGCGTTTGCTGCCGAGCTTGCGGCTCTGGGCGAGATCTACGTAAACGACGCCTTCGGCGCCGCGCACCGCGCTCACGCGTCGACCGCTGCCGTCTGCGGCCGGGTGGATCGGGCCTTCAGCGGACTGCTGCTGGACCGCGAACTGCGGCAACTCGGCCGGCTGCTCGACGATCCCCCGCGACCCTTCGTGCTGATCGTCGGCGGCGCCAAGATCCGCGGCAAGATCGACGCGCTGCTCCACCTGCTGCCCCTGGTCGACCGCGTGCTCGTCGGCGGGGGCATGTCGAACACCTTGCTCGCCGCCCGGGGCATCGAATTGGGATCCTCCCTCGTGGAGCGGGAGAGCCTCGACCTGGCCGTAGCGATCGAAGCGGAGGCGGCGGCGCGCGGCGCCGAGTTGCTGCTGCCGACCGATCTCGTGGTCACCGACTCGCTCGACGCGCCAGCGGACCGTCGTCGGCGCCGCACGGTCCCGGCCGGCGGCGGCGTGCCGACCGGGTGGCTGGCAGTCGACATCGGCCCCGCGACCGGGGGCGCGTTCGCCAGAGCCACCGCGGACGCCGCGACCCTGTTCTGGAACGGGCCCATGGGCGTCTTCGAGAAGCCGCCCTTCGATGCCGGCGGCCGCGCGGTGGCCCGGGCGGTCGCCGACTGCCCTGGGTTTACCGCGGTCGGCGGCGGCGAGACGGTGGCCGCGGTGAAGCGGGAGGGCTTGTCCGACCGGATCGATCACGTCTCGACCGGGGGCGGCGCCTCCCTGGCGTTGCTCGCGGGGGAAGAGCTACCGGGAGTCGAGGCGTTGCGCAGGACCGTCAGGAGAGACAGGACCGTCAGGAGAGAACAATGAAGCGTAGAGCCATCGTCGCCAAGCGCCGGTCTGACTGAAGCTTAGGAGAGACCAATGAAGCGCAAGCCCATCGTCGCCGGCAACTGGAAGATGAACCTGCTCGGAAACGAGGTCGCTGCCTACGCCAAGGCTCTGACCGATGCCGGGCCGGGTGAGCCGGACGTCGACGTCGTCCTGTTTCCAACCCCGGTCTACCTGGATGCGGCCGCCCACGCCATGCCGTGCTGGGCTTCGGTCGGAGCACAGGATGTCCACGCCGAGGGGAAGGGCGCCTACACCGGCGATGTCGCCGCCGCCCAGGCTCGGGACGCCGGCGCCACGTGGGCCCTTGCCGGGCACTCGGAACGGCGCGCCGTCCACGGCGAATCGAACGCCGAGGTGGCGCGCAAGGCGGAGCGGGCTCTCGCAGCCGGTATGACGCCGGTGGTCTGCGTCGGCGAAACGCTCAAGCAGCGCCAGCAGGGCGACACGGAGGCGATCCTCGACGCGCAGTTGGGCGCCGTTCTCGGGATACTGGACGCCGCCGACCGTGACGCCGGGGCCGGCGCCGTGCTCGCCTACGAACCGGTGTGGGCGATCGGCACCGGCCTGAGCGCCTCGCCGGAAATCGCGGCCGCCGTCCACAGCCGCCTGCGGAGCGCTTTGAACGGCCACCGAGCCGGCCTCGGCGACGGCGCGCGCATCCTCTACGGCGGGTCCGTCAACGCGGCCAACTGCCGGGATTTGCTGGGCCGCACCGACATCGACGGCTTTCTCATTGGCGGCGCAAGTCTTGATCCTGCCTCGTTCCTGCGTATCATTCGTCTTTCTGCGGGTTCCGGCTAACGGTACAGCGCCTTAGACAAACGGAACCGCCTCCAGGAGATTCTCGTGATCCTTGTCTTCTATGCCGTCCATGTGACGCTTTCGTTGTTTCTGGTCCTCGTCGTGCTGCTGCAGCAGGGCAAGGGCGCCGATCTGTCCGTGTTCGGCGGCGGCGCGTCCCAGGCCGCCTTCGGCGCCCGGGGAGCGGCGACTCTGCTGCACAAGCTGACCGTGGTCTGCTTCGTGCTCTTCATCGTGACGACCCTGTCCATCGGCATCCTGCAGAAGCAGGGCACCTCGTCCGTCATGAGCGGCGTCGATTCGGTGTTGGACGAGGTCGAGGCCGCGGAACCGGACGCCGCTCCGGCTGAGACCGGCGGGCCGACGCCCGAGCCGGAAGCCGACGACGCCAGCAACAACCAGAACTGACCCAGCGAAAGACGTAACTGAGCCGAAGTGGCGGAATTGGTAGACGCGCACGGTTGAGGGCCGTGTGGGGCAACCCGTGCCGGTTCGAGTCCGGCCTTCGGCACCACCCTTCTCGATGCAACCGCGGAGGTCCTCCTCCGCGGAGGTTTGCGGAGGTTCTCTTCCGCGGGCGCAAGCGCTACTGGACGCTGACCTTCTGGATCAGGACGGTCTCCAGCGGCTGCGCATTGCTCACGTGAGTGGCCTTGACGTCCACCGTCGCGATTGAATCGACCACTTCCATGCCCTCAACGACCTTGCCGAACACGGCGTAGCCCCAACTGTCGCCCTCCGCGTCCAGGCCCTTGTTGTCCAACAGGTTGATGAAGAACTGCGCCGTGGCGCTGTGCGGATCACCGGTCCTCGCCATCGAGATCGTGCCGCGCTTGTTGGAGAGGCCGTTTTTGGACTCGTTCTCGATCTCCGGGCGGGTGATCTTCTTCTGCATCTTCGTGTCAAAGCCACCGCCCTGAATCATGAAGCCGTCCATGACGCGGTGGAACACCGTGCCGTCATACCAGCCCGACTCGACATACTGGAGGAAGTTCGCGACCGTGATCGGCGCTTTCTCCGCATTGAGCTTGAGCACGATCGTGCCGTGGTTCGTTTCGAGGGCTACCCTCGGGGCGGCGTCCTGGCCCAAGGCCGGCGCGGCGAGCAGAACGGTCGTAGCAGCGTAAATCAAGAAGCGACTCCATGGTCCGGCCTGTGAACTGTGCATCTGGTCGATCTCCAGAGATGAATCCGCCTGGGCCCCATGCCACAGGCGCGGCGCAGCCTAGCAGCCTCGTGGGCGTGGTCCTGGCCGGCGGCGCCGGCCGCCGCCTGGGGCAAAGCAAGGCGGGCCTCCGGCTGCCGGGTCGCCGACCGGAAGAGCCGGGGCCGACGCTGGTCGAATGGGCCGCTGCTCGGCTTGCGGCGGTCAACGGGGTCGAGGAGATCCTCGTGGCTGCGGGGGACACCGACAGCGAAGTCGATTCGGGCGGATGCGAGCGAGACGCCCGCGTTCCCAGGGGGCGCAGGGTGCCGGTGTCCGTCGTTCGCGACGGCCCTGCTTCGGGACCGGCGGCCGGAGTGCTCGGCGCGGCCCGGTCACGGCCGGAGTGTCGCCTGCTCGTTCTGGCCTGCGACCTGCCTCTCGCGCCGGTCGAACTGCTCGACGCACTCGCCGCCTCAAGGGCCGAACTGGCCTCGGCGGCTTCCAACCCGGCTGATCCGTGGTCCATGAACCCCACCTGTGCGCTGTGGAAGCCGCCGGCCCTGAGGTTGCTCGAACGGCGCGTCGCCACCGGCGACTTTCGCCTCTATCCGACGCTCCAGAGCTCTGGCCTTCGGGTACAAGCGATCGACGCCGCCAGGTTCGGCGATCCAAAGCGCGTTCTGCTGAATGTGAACACGGCCGATGACTGGGAGCGGGCCCGGCGGCTATTCGACCTAACGGGACTGTGACCCGCCGCCCTCCGATCGACGCGCCTGGCACTCGGCACACGGACAGAGCCGCCGCAGAAGATCGAAGCGGTAGATGCCGGTCCAGTGACCGTCGGACCAGGCGATGCTGAGCGCGTAGTTGCCGACCTGGGACACCGTCTGTGCAGTCACCGGCCGCGGCGGCGGTTGATACCGCAACGGCCCCGCGTTGTGCCCCTGGCACATGGCGCAGGGACAGTAGCCGCGGAGGACGTCGTACTCGTAGTCGCTCTCGTGGCCGTCCTGCCATTGGACGCGCAGCAGCCGCGCCTCGTGATCGCGCCGCACTTCGGTGGGCCAGATGGTCACTGAACCCGTCCGGTGTGTGGCCATGGCCGGCCCCCGGTCGCCGCTTGCAGCGGCGCCGGCGGCTCGACGGTGCCGAACGGCGTCCATGGTCCGCACCGGACCAGGCGCGCCACACTGCTCAGACCGCCGGCAGCCAGACCGCGCGCCCGGACCTGTGCCCGGGCGTACTCGCTGCAGGAGGGCACGAAACGGCAGCGCACCCCGGCGCGGGAAAGAAGCGGCGACACGCCTATCTGGTACACGCTGATCAGCGCGCCGGCGACGCGCACGGAAAACTGCCTCTCCGGCCGCCGCCCGAGATCGAAGGCCACTGCCACGCACAGGACCAGAGCCGTAGACACCAACACCCTCCTTCGGGAGAGCTTCCGAACTCGTTGCTGCGAACCGGCCCTCAGAAGCGGTCGACCAGGGGCGTCAACAGGGGGATGTTGAGTCGTCGGCCGTTGATTCCCTGCACAATGCAGGCAAGCCGCACCAGCACGAAGGCGACGAACGCCATGAAGATGAACGGCGCCAGCAGGCAGCCGATGCCCCCCGTCACGAACAGACCGACCTGGATCACGATCCACAACGTGAACTCGGCGCCCATCAGGACGAGGCCGTGCTTGGCGTGCCACTTCACCTCCTCGTCCTTCTCCTCGATCAGGAGCGGCACCAGAACCAGGATCCAGAGGTAGGCGAGAACCACCATCAGGTTCCGGTTCGACGCCGGAGCAGAGGGAGGAGGCGGTGTGGGTGGGGGCGCTGCCGGTTCTGTCATGCGTTCACCTTCCCATCGAGCGCCTCGCTGGGCCTGTATGCGGCGGCGCCTCCTGGCGTCAGTGTAGCGCGGTAGACCTCCCGGTAGCGGGCCACGATCGCGCCGCGGTCGAACCGGGAGCGGGCCCAATGACGGGCGTGCCTGCCGAACGCCTCGCGGCGCGGCGGGTCGGTGAGCAGGGCGACGCAGCTCCGCGCCAACGCCTCCACGTCGCCGACGAGACAAAGGTGTGCCGGGAGCTGGCAGCCTCCACCAGGCGCGGCGGCCGGGTGGAGGTGACGACGTGGACGGCGTCGCCGCCCTCGGCCAACGCGAGAGCCAGCTCCGAGGCAACCACCCCGGAGCCCCCGAAACTCGGGAAGCAACAGATCCCAATCCGCATCCGACTCCCTTCTACGCGGTCTCTCGGCCCTCGGTTGCAGCGGCCCCCGCCGGCGCCCCGTCCATCGCCAGCGGCTGCAGCCGCCGCGGATCCCGGTCGATCGACGACAACCGGCGCACAAGTTCCCCGCCGTAGCTCGCCAGGCAGTGGAGCGAGGTGAACTCCCGCTCCTGCAGATGGCCGTTGGGCAGGCAGTGCTCGCGCAACCTCTCGATCCGGCCCTTGAGAACATCGTCGCGGCGCGCGGCGGCCGCCACGACCCTCCGTTCGAATTGGTCGAGGGTCCGCCGCAGGTTCGCTCCCGTCTTGCTCCAGGCGCCGGCGAGCGACTGGTCGACCGAAACGTGGCCCGCCGCGAGATCGTCCACCGCCGCTTCGACCTTGGCGCGGGCGGAGGCGATGAACTCGAGCCCGCAACGCGCCGCGAGGCGCCGGTCGAGCTCGTCAGGCCGGGAAAGAACGTTCGCGAGATCGATTCCCTCCGCCTCGAGCCCCTCAAGCCACCGTCGCTCGCGCGCTCCAAGCAGCAGAACCTGCGGCCGCAGGGTGATCGCCGGCGCCGCCACTTCCAGCTCCCTGTAGAGGGCGCGCGCCTGGGTCATGTAGGCCAGTTCACCCGGGCCGAGGATCATGAGCGCGGTGCCGAAGACCGCATCCTGCACCGCCGGCCGCGCCAGCACTCCAGGGCTCAGGGCCTCCGGGTCGCGGCTCAGGGTGTCGATCAGGTCCTCCAGGGTCCCCGAGCCGCCGCCGCGGCGCCGGTAGCCGCCGTTGTCGTCCCAGACCACCCGCCGCCGCGCGCCGCCGGCGCCGATGAGGAACAGGGGCGCCTCGCCGCTTTTCGACCGCACCGGAAGCCGGATGTTCCGGCGTTGCAGTTCCGCCGCCGCGGCCTCCAGGGCCCGGTCGACCGGACGCCGCCGCTCGATCAGCCGGCGCAGCACCGGTACTGCGGCCGCCTTGAGCGCGGGAAGCTGCGAATCGACCAGGAGCGGGCACCGGTCGCCGAGGAACCGGACCATGAGCCGGGCAAAGGACTCGGTAAAGCAGCGGTCGGGCCGCAGGTGCTGCCGGCAGTCCTCGATCCGGCGCCGGTAGTCGTCACTCGGCGCCGCTTCCAGTACCCGCGCCAGCAGCGCCTCCGCCGCCGACCCCAACGGCCGGTCGCCGACAGGTCTGAGCGGCGTCGGATCTTCACCCAGGGTCAGGGCCTCGGGCCCTGCAGGTGGAAAGTAGGCCCGCGCCACTTCGGCGAAATCGTGGTCTTCCGACGCCATCCAGAACAGGGGCACCGCGCGCCGCCCCCGGCGGGTGAGTTCCTCGGCCCAGAGCGTGCAAGCCGCCGCCTTGGTCAGCGTGAACAGGGGTCCGCCTCCCAAGCCGCACTGCTGGCCCGTGATCACGACCAGCGTTTCCGGATCGGCCAGGGCGTCGGCGAGCCAGGCGGCGCCGGCGTGGCCGTAGCGCTCGTTCCGCTCGCCGAGCGCGGCCGCAACCGGCCCGCGGTCGAGCGCCGGTCCGGCCGGCGCCGTCAAGATGTCCTCGTCCCCCGGCAGCGCGAATCGCATCGGTTCGAGCAGGTCGAGATCCCGCCCGTCGAGGAACCGCCGCGGCAACTCGCCCAGCAGCCCGCACGCGCACAGATCGGGACCCACCGGAGCGGGCCTTGCACTCGCAGGGTGAGGGTGGTTCGGCACGGCGGCTGATCCTAGCCCCGGAATGGCTGTAGGGGACGTAGAATCGGCGCCATGACTGGGCCCTCGCCAGCGATGCCGCCGCTTGAGCCGATCGTCCTGGCTCAGGGTCAGCGGGCGGTGACGATCGACCCGCCGCTGTTCCTGGCGCCGATGGCCGGGGTCACGGACCGCGACTTCCGGTTGATCGTGCGCCGCATCGGCGGGGTCGGCCTGGTGTCGATGGAGTTCATCTCCTCGCGGGCGATCGTCGACGGCAACCTGCACACCCGGGAGCTCATGTACTTCTCGGAGGAAGAGCGTCCGCTGGCGATCCAGATCTACGGCGCCGACGCGGAGACGATGGCGGAGGCAGCCGAGGTCGTCGAGGCGCTGGGCGCGGACATCTGCGACATCAACATGGGCTGCCCGGCGAACAAGGTGCTCAAGGGCTGCGCCGGCGCCGCCCTGATGGGCGACCTCGACCTCGCCGGCCGCATCGTGAGCGGAGTGCGCCGCCGCATCAGCATCCCGCTGACGGTCAAGTTCCGGCTCGGCCTGGACCACGGGCGCGCCAACTACCTCGACCTCGGCCGGCTCTGCGAAGACCTCGGCGCCGACGCCGTGGCGATGCACGCCCGGACCGCCAAGCAGATGTTCCGCGGCGAAGCGGACTGGACCCACCTGGCCCGACTCAAGGAAACCCTCTCCATTCCGGTGATCGGGAACGGCGACATCGCGGTTCCCGAAGACGCCGAACGTCTGCTCCGGCAGACCGGCTGCGACGGCGTGATGATCGGCCGCGGCGCGACGCGGAACCCGTGGATCTTCCACCAGATCACGACCCACCTGCTGGGTGAGGAGGCGCCGGAGCCGACCCTGATCGACCGGCGCGAGCTGATCCTGGAGCACTTCCACATGGTGGCGGAACGCGAAGCGAACCGGTTCGCGCTGCACAAGCTGCGCAAGTTCACCGGCTGGTACACGCACGGATTGCCGAACGGCAAGCGCCTGCGCCAGCAGATCCAGCAACTCGACACCGTGGAGAAGTTCCTGGTCGCCGTCGAGGACTTCTTCGACCAGCAGCTCGACGAGCTGGCGGCGTGAGCGGCACGCCCGGCACGACGGTGCCCCCACAGTATGAAATTGAACTGGAGCTGACAGCCGACGACGCCCTCGAGGCGCTCGCCGACGGCGCCGAGACGTGGAACGGGACCTGGCACCGGCAGGGAGCCGGAGGCCAACTCACGCTGCCCGTCGCCGCCGGCGTCCGCTCCGGCATCCTGCACGGCTCGGTCTCCGTGCGATCGACGGGAGAGGGCGTCCACGTTTCCTACCATGTCGAACGCTCCGAGTACTCGACGAACACCGCCGCCGTAGGCATCCTGGCGCTCGGCGCCCTCGGTGTGCTCGCGATGCTCGCCTGGCCGCTGCTGCCCGGCACGTCGCCGAACCTTGCGGGCAGCGGTTTCATCCTGATTCTGCTGGCCTGGCTGGTAGTCGGTTCCCGGCTGAGGCACCGCGGCGCCGCCGACTTCCTGGCCAGCCTGGGACCGCGGCCGGGGGAAGGGCTCGTAGCCGGAGGACCGTAGCAGACTGGCTCTCCGGGTCCTGGGAACGCGGGCATCCTGCCCGCATCCGGTGCGAGGCGGCGGTCCCTGGCACGGTCGTGAGTGAAGTGACCATGGTCATGACCATGGCCGGAGTTCGTGATACCGTCGGCGACACCATGGAACGGACGATCAAGGCTTCGGAGTTCAAGGCCACCTGCCTCAAGCTGATGGACGAAGTCGCCGAGACCGGCGCCGAGGTGGTCATCACGAAAAACGGCAATCCGGTGTCGCGGCTAGTCCCGTACCGGGAGAAGCCGAAGAGCCTGTTCGGCTGCCTTCGGGGTGTGTTGGAGATCACCGGAGACATCATGTCTCCCCTGGACGACGAGTGGGACAAGTGGGATGAAGAACGGAAGGTCGCCCTCATTCGCGGCGAGGATCCCGACTGAAGCAACGGTGCTGCTCCTTGACACGAACGTTCTCCTCTGGCTGGTCCTTGGAGATCGGCGCCTTGGCGCCGGCGCCCACCGCGCCACTGACGATGCGCTCGCCGCCGGCAACGCCGCGGTGTCCGCCATTTCCTTCTGGGAGATCGCGCTACTGCACAAGAAGGGCCGTATCAAGCTCCCCTGGGCTGTGGAGGCGCTGCGGCGATATCTGCTGGACCATGGTCTCAAGGAATTTCCGGTGGACGGCGAAGTCGCCATGCAGTCGGTCTTCCTCACCGACCTGCACGGCGATCCGGCCGACCGGATCATCGTCGCCACGGCGCTGGCCGGCCATCGCCTGGTGACGGCCGACCGGCGGCTGCTCGAATGGCCCGGGAAGATTCAGCGCCTGCGGGCAACCGACTGACAATGCACGGCGTGCGATACTCGCCCGCCCGATGCGCTTGAGACACCCTTGGACGCGCGCCGCTACGGCCGCCCTTTCGCTCGCGGCGATCGCGTGCGCGGTCGACACCGAAACCGGTCAAGGCAGACCGACCGCGGCCACCGGCACCCAGGGCGCGCCCGACTGGGCAGCCGACGTCGTCATCCACCGCGACGAGTGGGGAGTGCCGCACATCAAGGCGTCGACCGACGCCGCGGTCGCCTTCGGCTCGGCCTGGGCGCAGTGCGAGGACCACTTCTTCCAGCTCGAGGACACCTACATCAAGGCGCTCGGGCGCTACGCGGAGGTCGTCGGCGAGTCCGGGTTCCGCAGTGACCTCGAGGTGGCCCTCTTCGACCTGGTAGGGACCTCCCGCCGCGACTTCCCCATGCTGCCCGAGCACATTCAGCGCATCTCCGAGGCCTTCGCCGCCGGCTACAACGACTACCTCGATAAGCACCCCGAGGAGAAGCCGCGCCTGCTCACGCGCATGGAGCCCTTCCACGTGCTCGCGTTCGAGCGCTACATGATCCTCGGCCGGCTGCTCGGCGCCGCCCACGCGCCGCGCGGCAAGCTGGAGCCGCTGGCGGCAGAGCTGGCGGCAGAGCTGGCCGCGTCGCTGGGCTCGAACCAGTGGGCCGTCGGCCCGTCGAAGACCCGCGACGGCAACGCCATGCTCTTCATCAATCCCCATCAGCCCTGGTACGGCTCGGGGATGTTCACCGAAATGCACGTGGTGAGCGACGAGGGCTGGAACTTCTCCGGCGCCATGTACCCGGGCGGGCCGTTCCCGACTGCCGGCTTCAACGAGCGGCTCGGCTGGGCGTACACGGTCAACGCCGCCGACATCTCGGACACGTATCGGCTGACCTTCGACCACCCGACCGACCCTCTCAAGTACCGCTACGGCGCCGGCTATCGCGAAGCCGAGGAGTGGCGCGCCACGATCCACGTGCGCGCCGACGACGGCCTTGAGCCGCGCGAGGTGGTGCTGAGGCGGTCGCACTACGGCCCGATCATCGCCAGGGAGGACGACCAGCACTACCTGGCCGTGCGCGTGCCGCGCCTCTACCAGGGCAGTCGCATGGTCCAGGCGCTGGCGCAGGCCAAGGCGCGCAACTTCGAGGAGTGGTACGCCGCCGCCTCGATGCAACTGCTGCAGACCTTCAACACCACCTACGCCGACGCCGACGGCAACATCTTCTACCTCTACAACGGCGCCATTGCCCGCCGCGATCCGTCGGTCGACTGGACCGTGCCCGTCGACGGCGCCGATCCGAACAACGAGTGGGGACCGTTTCACCCCCTCGGGGAGCTGCCCCAGGTCCTCAATCCGCCGTCGGGATACGTCCAGAACTGCAACTCGACGCCTTTTGCAACCACCGACGACGGCAACCCGTCGCTGCTCGATTTCCCCGCCTACATGGTCGAGGACAAGCACGACGACAAGCGCCGCGCCAAGATGGCCCGCCACCTGCTGCGCAACGCCCAGGACATCACCTTCGAGGACTTCCAGGCACTGGCCTACGACACCACCCTCTACTGGCCGATGACCGAGCTGCCCGTCTACGGGCGCAGGCTCGAGACACTCGCACGCACCGACCCGGAACTCGCGGCCCGAGTCCGCCCCTACCTCGAGCACCTGCTCGATTGGGACTTCAAGAGCTCGCTCACCTCCACCCAGACGACCCTCGCGGTGGGCTGGTACGAGGAGCTCTACGGCCGCGGCTACCCGGTCGAGACCCTGAAGCCGGAGTACGTGGGCGACATGGCAGCGCGCTTTGTGGCCCTGGAGGACGCCGCCTCGAAGCTCACGGAACTCTACGGCGACTGGCGCGTCCCCTACGGCGACATCCACCGCATCCAGCGCCACGCCAACCAGCCCGGCAGCTCCGGCGTTCCCTTCTCGGACAACGAGCCGAGCCTGCCGCTCGCCGGCGTCCGGGGCCCGCTCGGCGTGGCGTTCACGCTGTACCACTCGCCGCCCACCACGCTTGAGAACGGCGAGGTCCGCAAGCTCCGCTACGCCGCGACCGGCGCCTCGTACATGGCCGTCTACGAGTTCGGGGAGAAGGCGCGGGGAGCGAGCTACCTGCACTACGGCCAGAGCCATCGCCCCGAGTCGCCCCACTTCTTCGACCAGGCCCGGCTGCTCTCGGAAAGGCGGTTCAAGCCGGCGTGGCTCTACTGGGAGGACGTGGAGGCCCACACGGCCCGGGCCTACCGGCCGAGCGACTCTCGGTAGGTGTCCACCGGTCCTCCGGGTCAAGTCACCGTAGGGCTGGCGGTGACGGTCCCTGACCGCTCCCGACAGCAGGTTGAAAGTCGACAGCTTATGGGCTAAGTTTTCCGCACAGAATTCCGCTGAACCCGATCCACAACCGGAGGAACCATCGTGCAGCCGATCCCCACGGAACCCAGCCGGTCGGGAAGTGTAGTTCCAGGCCTGTGTCTGTAGACGCATTGCCGAAGGAGACCGACGCCCAAAACCAGAAGAACGACAGCAGCGAGAGGGCGAACGGCGACCGACTCAGGGTGACTGGATCCGGGGCTCTCTACGTCGAGAACGTCGGCGATTTCCTCGCGAGCAAGCGAGTGCAGAAGACAATCTCAAGCGTCAACCGGAGTATCGAGGTCGCGGAGACGGGCGACGGCGGGGAGTCCGAGCGGAAGAGGAAGCTCGAATAAGTGCCTGCTTTGGAGTTCTTCGTCCCGGCTCTCGCCGGGTACCTACTCCTGCGCTTGACGAACATCTGGAAGTTCGGTCTCCGGCGAGAATCCGGCTACCACGTCGTCTTCAGGGCGACATTGGTCGGACTGGCTCTCTATCTGGTGGCTGCTGTCGCTGGGCAGTTGTGCCCTAGCCTGTATAGCTGGCTCGATCTCCTGCCGGGGTGGTCAGCGTTACAGGTGAGCGGCGCGGCAGTCGGCAGCTTGCTCCTCGCGGCGCTGGCGCCGGTGCCCCTGAACTGGTGGTACAAGCCCCTCCGCGCTCGGCGGCGACTGGCGGACAAGAAAGGCGACCTCGTTGACCAGCTCATCTGCGACGCCTTCGATGACGGCAGTCTCATCGAAGTCGCCTTTCCGAGCGGCAAAACGTACTTGGGGTTCATCATCAAGAGCAGCACTGCCGATGACGGCAGCGACACAGGCATCCTCCTCGTGCCGCTGCTCAGCGGCTACAGGGACAGCGATCAGCAGCTGCGCCTGACCACCAGCTACGGTCGGGTCGTCAATGAGCGGTGGCAGCGACTCGCGCTTGCGATCCGATGCTCCGAGTTGAAGTGGCTCCGCCGGTTCGACATGGACCTGTACCCTTGGACCGAACCGCCACGCATCCTGACCGTCGGAGAAGCCCCGGACCTGGACTAGGAGGCCCCCCTCCGACTCCTCATGCCCCGCACCGTCGAAACCGCCTTCAACGGCGCACTGGCAAGCGTTCTTCGGAGCAAGCATCCACGCTGGAAGACCGCCGTCAGCGCCGAACAGACCGGCGTCCTCCGGGACAGCGCCGGCGCCCAGCCGGACATCATCGTTCGCCATCCGGGAGGCATGGCTGTCGTCATCGAGACGGAGTACGAACCCGCAAGGACGGTAGAGGCCGACGCGCGAAACCGGCTGGGGAGAATCCTGGAACCCGAGGGCGAACTCATGGAGGCGGCCGTAGCGGTTCGCATTCCCGGTCAACTCGGCGAAGGGTCCGGCGACCTCCTGGACGGCATCCGGGCAGGGACCTTTCTGTTCTGCACCTTCTCCGGGACGCGCCTGCCCGGCGACCCGGTCCGCAGATGGCCGCGCTCCGGTTGGCTACGCGGCGGCATCGACGAGTTAGCGGACTGCATCGAGCAGGTGTCGCTGTCCGAACAGCGAATCGACCGGGGCGCCGAGATCCTCGAACGAGCGGTTCGGAACACGGCGCGCACGCTACAGGCCGCAACGCTGGATCGCAGCCCGGAGGTTCTGCGGAAGTTGGCCGACTGCCTGCGCCAGGAGGAAGGGGAGCAGACCACCCGGATGGCGATGGCGATCCTGCTCAACGCCCTGATCTTCCAGAGCGCCATCGCCGGCGACCACGACATCGAGGACCCCAGCTCCCTGCGCGGCGCGCGGGGAAAGGCGTCGAAAATCAAGGTTCTCGACAGTTGGCGGCAAGTGCTGACCATCAACTACTGGCCGATCTTCAAGATCGCGCGCGACCTGGTCATCATGAACCCTCCTTTCACCAGGCCGACGAACCACGAGAGCACGACTGTGCCCGTGCCCTCGTTCGCGGGCTTCGCGACGAGCAGGAGCGAACAGGCGGTGATGTCAAGGCGGCTCGCCGAGTACAGGAGGGCGCTCGCCGAACCAGCCGGCCACGGCAACGCAGGCTTGGCATCCAACTTCGCTGACCTGGCACACGCCAAGCTGCGGCCCGGCGGGGTCGCGGCATTCGTCCTGCCGGCAGCCTTCGTGCAGGGCGGTTCTTGGCGGAACGCTCGCGACTTGTTCGCGGGCTGCTACGAAGGACTCACGGTCGTCTCCATCGCCGATACGGGTCAGTCGGGTCGCGCCTTCTCCGCGGACACGGGCATGGCGGAGGTGCTCGTCGTGGGCCGCAAGACCGGCCACGGAGAATCCGACACGCTGTTCGCGAATCTACGGCGACGGCCCCGCTCGATCCTCGAAGCGGTCTCCGTCGCCCGCCGCATCGGCGGCGCCGACGCAACGCCGACCGGACGGATCCCCCTTACGGACGCGGATGAAGCCGGCGTCTTCGTTCGCACGGAGCTTCAGAACGGAGGCGCCTCGGGCATCCTGGAAGCCGGACTCGCCCGGACCATGCTGGCCCTGCCGGAGGGGCGGTTGAAGCTCCCCAGACGGAACCACGAAGCCGCGCTCCCGGTAGCCCGCCTTTCCGAAATCGGCAGTCGGGGGTTGCTCGACAGGGACATCAGCGGGAACCCGGAGGGCAACCCGCCCAGGGGACCTTTCGACATCCTTCCGCTGCTCCAAGGGGCAGTGCCGACCTACCCGACCCTTTGGGGCCACAGTGCGGCCCGCGAGCGCCACCTGATCGTCCAGCCCGACACCAGAGCCGAACCGCGCCCGGCCTGCCGGGAACGCGCCGCCGAGGCTTGGCGCCGGCACGCGACCAACCTGCACTTCAATCGCGACTTCAGAATCAACTCCCAGCCGCTCGCCGCCTGCCTGACGCCCGGAAAGGCGCTCGGCGGCCGAGCCTGGCCGAACTTCAAGCTCCACGACGAGCCCTGGGAAACGCCCGTCCTCCTCTGGTCCAACACGACCCTCGGCCTGATGTCCTTCTGGTGGCTCGGCGCCCGCCAACAGCAAGGCCGCGCCATTTTGACCCTCTCGACGCTCCCGAACCTCCCCGTCCTCGATCCGCGCCGCCTGACCGGCGCGCAACACGCCGCCGTCGTGCGCCTCTTCGCCGACTTCCGCGACAGGGAGTTTCTCCCCGCCAACGAGGCCTACCGCGACGAAACCCGTCAGGCACTTGACCGCGCTGTGCTCGTGGATCTCCTCGGACTGCCCGATGACGCGATGGAACCCCTCGACCTGCTCCGCAGGCAGTGGTGCGCCGAGCCGACGGTGCATGGCGGAAAGTCCACGCGCCCGCGGACCGGTGGGCCATAAGCGAGCCGGGATCAGTTCCTGCAGGACGTCATCCGAGCCGCCTCTGACGATCACCCGTGGCGGCCACCTGTTCCGCGCGCGAGAGCGTCCCTGCCGCAAGCTCGCCGGCAGAAATCCCTAGGGGAGAGTCCCCAAGGCTGTCGGCAGCGACAGTCGTCACCGTGATCCAGACCAGCCCCATCCGGGAACGGGGCCGACCGAAGCGAGAGCCGAGTTCCCCTCCGTAGGCACCCGCGCGGCCTCCGAGGTCCGCCATACGTCGCCGCGGATCCGGCGCTGTTACAGGGTTGTTCCCGGCGCACTTGCCAAGCTCGTTCGGGTTAGGCGTCCAACGTCCTCCACCTCCATACAACACCGGCACAACGGACGGAGGCATGCCTAGCCCCACTTTGCTAGCCGTGACGCCCGTGCGGCTTGTGATTCAGCACCTCATGGATGTACGCGCCGCGCGACTGCCCTGGAGCAGTGAAGGCCCTCCAGACCTCCGGTGGACATGCCGAGTACCACCACTCAACTCCACTAGGGAAGCGCACGTAAATCGTCTCCGTTGTTGGATCGTACGCTTCCGCGACGATCCGCGTAGAGTTACTCACAGGTTTCCAATCAATCATCTGCAACCTCATGCGTTCCACGCCAAGCCATCAAAGCTGGCGCAACGTCCGGGACCGCAGGCTTGCCGCGCCAAGCCTCTAGGCTTGGATCATCTGCCTTCGGCCTAGGCTCAGGCATATCAAAAAGAATACGAGCCGGCAATACCATGGACTCCCCGCTCACAATCGCCTCCCCCGTACGCAGTGAAGGCAGGGCGGCAGCCAAGCCCCCAATCTCGTCAGGCAGAGCCGCTCGAATCGCCCCCTGGTCCCCCGAGTTAGAAAGCCTGAGTGCAACCAACGTTCCGCATTGCGCCAGCGCAGTACTCGGTAGCTCCGTCGGACGTTGCGATACAAGCATGATGCCGACGCCGTACTTTCGACCCTCCCGAGCAATCCTGTTCACGGATTGACGTGTCAGAGCGCCGGCCTCGCTTCCAAGGTAGCGATGCGCTTCCTCAAGGACTATCAAGACGGGACAGGGCCGCCCGATGCCGGGCCCGCCGAAGTCGCAACGGAGAGAGATCTCAAAGATCAAGTTCAGTACGACGCCTATCGCAAGGTCCGCCGCAATCGCTGGCACTCCGCTAAAGTCGAGCACAGATACTGGACGTTCATCGCCGAGCCAACTCTGTACGACCTCAATCATCGGGTCTGTACCGTCCGTTTCACCCTCCGGCGACAGGAAGGCCCGCAGTTGAGGGTCCAGCAGGCCGAGCCGCAGTTGGTTCGGTAAGGTGCCATGGACTCCGTAGTACGGGCCCTGGTGAGGCGACCTACCGCCAGCACCGTAGGGTGTAAAGGTCGCGGGACGCAGTTCTGAAGCGTTGCCTTCGCTTTTCTTACACACGGTGTCTGGGCACTGCTGTCCCACAAACGGGGAGGAAGGATGGGTCTGAACCGTGCCTTGTCGTATGATTGGTTTTCAAACAACGCCAATGACGGCAAGGAGATCCAGACCCATGGCGCACAATAGTACCGTACTTGGCCAGTTCCTCAAGCTGGTGTCGAGACATGAGTTCGAGCGGGAGGCCCGGCGGCATCACAGGGGACGCAAGCTGCGCTCGATGAGCCGCTGGGGCCAGTTCGTAGCGATGGCGACGGCGCAGCTTTCCGGGCGGCGCAGTCTGCGAGACATCGTGTCGAACCTGGATGCGCAGGCTCACAAGCTGTACCATCTCGGCGTTGGCCGGGTAGCCCGATCTTCGCTGGCGCGGGTGAACAGAGAGCAGCCTCACGAACTGTACGAGGCGCTGTTCGGTCGCCTTCTGAGCCGTTGTCAGGCGGCGGCGCCGGGGCATGGGTTCCGTTTCCGGAACAAGCTGTTGTCGCTCGACGCCACGTACGTGGACCTGTGCCTGAAGGTGTTTCCCTGGGCGCGGTACCGCAAGACCAAGGGGGCGTTGAAGCTGCACGTGGGTCTCGACCACGAGGGCTGTCTGCCGTCGTTCCTGCACGTCACCGACGGCAAGGGCTCGGACCTCGAGGTGGCCCGGTCGCTTCGTCTTCCGAAGGGGAGCATCGTGGCGGCGGACCGTCTGTACCTCGACTTCGGATGGCTGAAGGACCTTGATGCACAAGGGGTTTTCCTGGTCACCCGCCTGAAGCGCAAGGTCAAGTACGCGGTTCGGGAGCGGCGCTCGTTCGCTCGCGGCCGGGGCGTGACGTCGGACCAGACCATCGAGCTGACCAGCGTCAAGGGGCGCAAGCGGTGCCCGATTCCGTTGCGTCGGGTCGGCTATCGCGACCCGGAGACGGGTCGGCACTACAAGTTCCTGACCAACAACTTCAGCCTCGCCCCGAAGACCATCGCGGACATCTACAAGGCGCGCTGGCAGATCGAGCTCTTCTTCAAGTGGATCAAGCAGAACCTGCGCATCAAGAGCTTTGTCGGCACCTCGCGCAATGCTGTCATGACGCAGATCTGGATCGCCATCTGCGTCCATCTGCTGCTCGCATACCTGAAATTCGCCAACAAGATGTCCTGGAGCATGAGCCAGATCCTGCGCCTCCTGCAACTCAACCTGTTCGACCGAAGACCGCTGCTGGAACTGCTCGAACCTCGGAGCGGACCCCCCGAACCGAGAAACGCACAAACTCAACTTGCTCTACGCTGAAGTTTGTGGGACAGCAATGGTGTCTGGGTTGCCCTTTTCTTTCAGAGTCATGTTGTTCTCAGCATCAAGCTGATACCACACCTCTCGAATATCGAACGGCACTGGTGTATCGGCTGTAACCGCCGAGGGCTCCAATGAAAGCCAGCTGGCGGCCTTAACGAACTGCTTCCGGTGCTGCGTAACGAGTTCGACGAAACGTTTGTAGAACGTCCCCTCGCCCCAAGACCCACAAAAGACGCGCACAATATCGTCCGCCGCCATCGCCCAAAACGGAACACGCAGGCGGTTTGCGCCACTTCCTAGGACGCTCCTGACCGACGCGTACCCCTCCATGGCTCGGGGGTACTCACCGTGTGGATCCACCACAACGATGTTCGCAGCACCCCAACCTCCCTTGACGAAGCCTTGGAGAGTGGCCGCAACGGCGCTGGTCTTGCCCGAGCCCGTCGACCCAACGATCGCCGCGTGACGGACAACAAAGCTCTTTGCCTCCACGCATACGGGAATCTCCTCAGCCGCAGCGAGACGTCCTAGAGGTAGGTTCCCATCCCCGGGGCCAGGAAAGACCGCCTTCAGTTCCTCGGGAGTTGCGAAGTGCACTGGATCGTCAAGTCCAGGATACGACCCCACACCACGCTGAAACGTCCCTGTTCCGCGCTCAATCTGTCCAAGTAACTGCACCTGCAGGCACCGTTCCTCCGGCTGGAGTTCCGATGTCGGCGCAGCGTCGCTCTGCCCTTCAGTGATACCGACAAAGACCACAGTGGCAACGAGATCCACAGGTCCCTGCGGAATTCGAACTAGCGATCCGATCTGTCCTACAGCGTGAAGGCGCCCTCGGAAGATCGGCGAGGTGCCGGCCAAGTCGGGGTCGAGCGCGACCGTGACGGCAGCGCCCCGTACTCGAAGGACTTGCCCGATTCGTGTCGGATCCTGCTCAACCACCCTTCTCTCCGCCGTCAACCGCAGATCCGCCACCGACGCCGAGCCGCTCTAGCAACTCCTCCAAGGCGCGTCCGTCTTCGTGTTGTGGGGCTGTGCTGCGCGCCAAGTGTCTCGCGAGTTGGTTGAAGTCGACGAGCGCGAAGGCATCATTGCGCCAGACATCCGTCACAGAAGTTGTCGGTTCCTGCCAATTCGCCCTGATGCCACCGATAATCGCCTCTTGGGCGGCTAAGACTTGGAGGTTCGGCGTCAACATGGCGCGATCCGCTAGGGGCTCGGGAATCTCGTCAAAGCAGAACACGATGAACTCCGACCGAGCTCGGCGTGTCGCCGCGCCGTAGATGTGCTCGTTAAGGTGTTCGTCCCCAAAGGAATAGCCGCTAATCAACACAAGTGTTTCCGGCCGATGAAGCGCCCTCCTGAACTGGTCCTGAAGGACAAGGAACGGGACACGGCGAGACTCCTCGTACTTTGTATCCGACGGATAGATCGCCGCCGGTCGCGTGTTAGGGGCGACCTGTCCAAGTCTAACGATCCCTCCTTCCTCCCTTCGAACCCAGTTGACAGAGCCGTGCAGCTTCCAAAGCCGAACAAAGAACCGAGGCACCGTCTCGTCATCCCTGCCCTCTGTTGCCTCCACTAACTCGGTATGGAACCGAGCCTCAAGCGCCCCGACGAAGCCATCGAAGTAGGGTGCCCCCACATGCTCCAACGCACTCTCAAGGAGCAGGTCGTAGTTCACCGTAAAGAGCTCCACAGGAAGACGGTAGTTTGCTCGCGCCGCCCAGACAGCAAGATAGTGGGCTGCAGTGGGTGGAGCGCTATCCACACTCAGCGCGTCCACAATCGCCCGGCACACCGCGTTGTCTAGATTCTCAGCGTCCTTTGCTCTTAGACCATCCACCGCAGCTTCACCGGAGACGAGTCCCGCAATTCGGCGGAGGCGACTTAACACCTGCTCAAGAGTTCGGCCCTCTAGCAGCCTCCGCAGCACGGTCTCATCCGGAGCTGCAAGGCTGTCGAGCACAATCTCCTCCAACTCCTCCACGTCCGGCAGGCCACAGGCCTTGCTGGCACCAGCACCTAGGAAAAGGCATACGTGTCGTGACCGAGCAGCCAACTTGCCCCCTAAGGCTGTTACAAAGTCTCCTGCGTCGTGAGTCCGCACTAGAGCTTCACCTTTCTAGAGCAGCAGGCCGAATAGGGCTCGCAGCCTCGATCAACAACGTAGGGGTCATTCCCATGCCGGGGAGTATGCCCCAGATTCTGGCGGCGAGCACGTTGAGTTGCCGCCCGATCACTTGACACCAAGAACCAAGCGGAGCCACATGCGCGCTCGGCTTCGTCGAGACTACTCGTTTCGGGAGTGTGAATCACATGTCTGTCAATGAACACACCGGCCTCGTCTTGGGACCGAGTCCTGTGCGACGAACACCGGCAGGCCTCTCAAACAAGGGCCGGGGTGGCGTTTGGGGGCACTCCTCATCTCTGCGTGACCCGACAGATCCACTGGCCGCGATCGTGGCTCTCACTGATGGAGGCGGGCGTATCCCGCTGCCCGGCGACGTCCAGCCTGGCCCGGGGTTGAAGGAGGGGGTCCTAGGGGGCTGGAGCCAAGCGACTGCTGACGACCTTCCCTGAACCGACGACCTCCCGGAGCGCAGGCGACCCAAGCGAGCGCCGATCTTCCACTCACCACGAAAGCGCGAGCGTCCCCTGGGACCCCCTCCTTCAACCCCGGGTCAGGCGGGTGTCACCGACGCGCAACCCCCGAGCAACGCCGAGACTGGTGTAGAATCACCGGTCCCTGGGGGCGCATGGCTTCGACGGGAGATCATGCGGTTCGGGGGTTGCGTGCCGAGTCCGACTCGTAAACCGGTTTTTTGACACTCGCCAACGATAATTTGGCACTGGCGGCTTAGGTCGCCACGGTCCTGTCGGAGCCTTGATTCCCGGCGCCGGCAGGAGCGACACTAAAGTGAATCGAACGCCTGAGCGCGGCTCCGAACTCAGGCCGGATCACTTCGGAGCTAGACCGCTGGCCGTGGTGGCCTTCTACCCAAGCCGGCGGCGACAAATCGAGTGAAGGCTACGCACGTAGATCCCTCGCGCCGAGTCTCGCGGACGTGGGTTCGATTCCCACCGCCTCCACCATTCTTCGATCCACAACTCGCCTCTCCGGGGATAGTGAGGCCCTCGTCGACGACGATGCCTTTCGCGGGCACGGCCTCGGCGAGCGAGCGTACGACGGAGCGAGGAGGACCCGGAATGAAGACAGCAAGTGATCGACGCTCGGCTCCGATCCTGACGGCGATCGGCTCGCTGCTCACGCTCGCCACCGTCCCCCCGGCGGTGCCGATGACCCGCACGCGCTGCCGCGCCATCTGTGCCGTGCTGGCGGTGAGTTCATGAACTGGAACTATGGATTCCACTCTACTCCCGGCGACCTGACTGTGGGGCGCCGAACATGCTACCGTTCCTACGTTGTGTGAAATTCGCCGCTCTGGGCGGCCCAACGAGCCTCGGGAGCTGTTCCTACTGAAAGCACTTGGTCCGTCGCGCCTTCTTCTCGCCATAACCCTCGTTCTCTGCGCTCCCATGTCCCTGTAGGCCGACGGTCCGCAGACAGGGACGATCGAGGGCCGCGCTCTCGACGCTCAGAGTGGGGCCCTGCCCGGCGTCACGGTGACCCTGACCGGCCCTCAGGGAACCAAGACGGCAATCACCGATGCCGACGGGCAGTACCGGTTCGCCCTGTTGCCGCCGGGTGCCTATGAGGTCCACGGCGTGCTCGAGGGCCTGGGCCAAGCCAGAACATCGACGCAGTTGCAGGTCGGAGAGCGCCGCGGCATCGACCTCGAGCTGCGCTCTGAGACCTCCGAGGCGATCACGGTGACCGCCGAGGCGCCCTTGATCAGCAGGTTCGAGACCGCGTCGACGTCGACGTTGAGCTCTGAGGTCACCGAGGAGGTGGCGTTCTCCAGTCGCGCGTACGGGTCGGCAGTGCATCAGCTTCCCGGGGTCACTTCGCTCAGCTCCAACAACGCCAGTAGCTTTATGGCCACGCCAGGGGGCCTGACCTTTGAAGTGGGCTCGTTCATCGAGGGCGTCGACATCAGCCAGACCCGGCGCGGCGGTGAGTTCCGCTTCCTCCTGCCGACCACCTCCACCGCCGCGATCAGTGCGCAGGTCGCAGGAAACGGCGCCGAGTACGGCCGCTCCACCAGTGGAGTCGTCAACACTGTAATCAAGTCGGGCACCAACGACTTTCACGGCGAGGCGCTCTTCATCGGCCAGAACCCCACCTGGCGCGCTCCCTCCAAAGTCGCTCCGGACCTTCCTCGCCCAAACGACCAGATCAACTCTTGGGAGGTCTCACTCGGAGGCCCCATCCGGCGCGACAAGGCGTGGTTCTTCGTCGCCACCGGTGAGAGCTTCAACGGCTACTACAATCAGACCAACACAGGTTTCATTGTCGAAAGTGCTCAGAGGGGCGAGCCGGTCGTCGGCAAGTTCAACGCTCAGGCTGGAGACCGACATCATTTCTCGTTCACCGGCCTCACGGCACCGGACGACATCGAGGGCTCGGGAAACCCCGGGGATATCTACGCCCTCTCAGTGACAGAGATCGACAGCAAGCTCTATACCGCCGCCTGGAACTTCAGCGCCACCCGGAACCTTTTCCTCGAGGTGAAGGTCGCGGACAGCACGGACAAACTGACGCGCGGGGTTACGCATCGTCGGGAAATCGACCCCAACGCTCCGCCGGATAGCCCGCTCGCCACCAACTTCCGCTACCAGGACCTCAACGACAGGCTTCGATACAACGGTAACGCGGCGGCCAACGGCGACGGCTTCAACGACTTTCCTCGCGAGCAGATCAACCTCGCGGCGTCACTCTTCAGGGGCAACCACGAGTAGCGCTTCGGGATCGATGAGCACACGATGTTCTACAACGCGAAAGCCGACCTCGTCACCGACTACCGCGGGCGCGGCTACGACGTGAATTCGCCGAGCGGCTTCACGACACCCGTGAACAAGCGGGTCTACGTGTCGCCGGGGGGAGACGGCATTTCGAGATACGAGAGCCCGATGCGTGCGATCCACGCCCAGGACCGCATCAGCATCGGAGATCACTGGGTGTTGGCCGCGGGGCTCCGCCTCGACGATCAGACCGTAACCAACAACGTCGGCGAGCAGGTCAACGACTACCGGAAGCCCGCGCCGCGGTTCTCGGCGGTTTACGACGTCAACGCCGACGGCAAGCTCCTCGTTCGGGGGACCGCCGGGCGCGCCGTTCGGATCTTCCCGCTGGACCTCGCCTTCCGTCACTTCACCCGCGGCAGCAACGGCCTGAACACCTTCGACCAGTTCGGATGGAATCCCGTAACCCAAGCGTACGACGTCTTCCAACGGAGTTTCATAGCGGCCAACGACAACGAAATCCAGTCAGTCGAGCCCTGGTTCAAGGACGAGGTCTCGATGGGTGTGGACTGGCAGTTCGCCCCCAACTGGGTGTTCACCTCGCGGCTGATGTGGAACGAGTCGAAAGACCTCTACAAGGCGAACGACCAATATGACGCGAACGGCCAGATCTTCAGACAGATCGTCAACCGACCCGAGCTATTCCGCGAGTACCGGGGGCTGATGCTGGCGGCCAACCGCTACTTCCGCGGGGGTTGGTCGCTGCGCACCGACTTGACGGTCGGCAAGTTCGAGGGCAACGAAGATGATCTCAACGCTCAGGGCAACGAGTTCGAGGGCCTCGGCGGAGTCCAGCTTGGGACTGGGGTTCTCAACCCCACCGCCCGCAATCTCGACGGCCGGCTGAACACCGATCGCGAGTACGTAGCCCACGTCATTGGGGTCAAGCGCTGGGAGTTCGGCAATCAGAGTGTGGTCGCGAGTGCCATCGTCAATGCTCAGGCGGGCCGGCGGTGGGGGCTACGGCCGAGCACGGCCGTGCTGCATTCCGTTTCGGGCGCCCGGATCAACACGTGGGCCTACGTCGAGCCCCGCGATGCGCAGCAGCTCCCCGACACGATGACGCTGGGAGTCGCCGCTGCCTGGGACTTTCCGATTCGCGGCGCCTTCGCGGGCAAGGTCGGCTTCGAGGTGGCGAACGTGACGGACGAGCAGGAACAGGTGTCGGTGAATCTCGCCAACGGAAGGGCGAGCTCGAGTGCCGGCGGCTACCTCGTTCCGCGTGAGTTCCGGCTGAAGCTCGGGATGACCTTCTAGCGCGACCGCCGACAGGACGTGCACCTGACGGCGCCCGTGGAGTACACTCTGTGAACGCGGGACTCTCTCCTGCGGATATCAGTCGGGCTCTGGGAGGTGCTGCGCCAACGAACGTCCCATACCTCTGGCGGCTAAGCCGCCTCGCCATCGCCGCCGTGCTGCTGTCAGCCACCGCGACGGCGGCGGTCCAAACGACAGGAACCATCGAAGGCGTCGTCGTCGACGCGAACGGCAACCCGCTACCCGGCGTGACGGTAACGGTGGCCGGTCCAGGCGTGCGCCAGGAACGCGTAACCGACGCCGAAGGCTCGTACGCAAGCGCCGGTCTGGCGGCCGGCGACTATGTCGTCACGGCGTTTCTGCCGGGCTTCGAGGCAATGGAGACTTCGGTTTCCGTGGCGACCGGCGCGAACGAGAACGTCCGGATCGTCCTGCAGGTCGCGAGGCTCCTCGAAACGGTCACGGTCGTGGCCGAGGAGCCCCGGACCTTCGCGAGGAACATCGTCTCCCAACCGATGATGCGGCAACAGTCGAACATCACGAACATCACCTCAGTGGTGGACAACCTGCCGGGAGTCTCCGTCCAGGAGGGGGACTCGTACGGCTTCGACGACTGGTCGAGCAATGTCGCCATGCGCGGCTTCCAGGTGACCATCAACGAGGCGCAGATCGGCACCACGATCGACGGGTTTCCGAATGGCACGTCGGACTACTGGAGCGGCGCCAAGGCGAACCGGTTCATCGATCCCATGAACCTCGGTGGGGTCGAAGTGTCGCAGGGGACGGCCGACATCGCCTCGCGCTCCGTCGAGGCGCTGGGCGGCACGTTCGACTACCAGACCGACGATCCGGCGGCGGAGCGGACCTACACCGCGTCGACCACGATGGGCGAGTACGGCAGCCAACGCTTCTTCATGCGGGCTGACACCGGGCCGCTGTTCGGTGGCAACACCCGCGCCTGGGTTGCCGTTGTGCGCCAGGAGGCGACCGACTGGGTGGAGGGTTCGGCACAGAACGAGCGTGAGCACCTGGCCGCCAAGCTGGTCTCGTCGCACGGGCCTCTGAATCTCACCGGCTACTTCTCGTACGACAGCATCCACGAAGACGTTTACCAGCGCCTCTACAGCGAGGGCGACTTCCTGGCCAATCCACGGTGGGATCGGTTGACCGGCGACTGGCCGGGAGTGCCGTACCTCAACCAGTTCTATCGGCCCGGCTGGCAGACCCGGCGGAGCAACACGTTCGGCTACCTGAAGGCGGACTGGAAGCTCAGCGACGCGCTGGCGCTGAAACTGGGCGCCTATTTCCATCGACACCGGGGCCGCGGCGACTGGCTGCCCCCCTACATCGTCGATCTCACCGACGACAACGGTGGACCCGAATCCGAGCTCATGGGCGGGCCGCCGGTGCGAGGCGGCGGCCAACGCGGGCTGATCCGCTTCGTGGGGGGGAACGGAGGCGCCGTTGGACCGACGCCCGGTTGCTCGTCTTCCTTCATCTTCAACTACTACGGCGCCGGTGGACCAGAAGTCGATCCGGCTTGCCATCCGGGCGCTACCGCGGTGCAGTCGTACCGTCACAGTCACTACGGGAAGGACCGTTTCGGCGTGACGCTCGACGAGGAGTGGCTTACCACGTTGGGCAGCGCCGGCAGCAAGCTCCGCGCCGGCATCTGGTACGAGAGTTCGCGGCGAGATCTGAGCCGGGACTGGCACCAGATCCTGGATCCAACGATCAGCTTCAGGTGGAACGAAAACCCCTACTGGCACCAGTACGAGTGGGACTTCCCGCAGGACGTCCTGAAGTGGTACGTGGAGGAGACGATCTACGCCGGACGGTTTACCTTGAGCGGGGGCGTCAAGCAGTACCTGATCGACGTATCGCGCGAGGACCTGTTCCACGTCGACCCGGACTTGACGGTCGATTCCGATTCGGGCGCCCTCCTCTCGGGCGGCGTCACCTACGACACGCCGGTCGACGGCCTGGATCTGTTTGTCGGTTATGCCGAGAACTTCAAGGCGATCAGCGCCAACCTGCTCGAGGTGCCGGGACGCAGCCTCGACGCGCTCGAGCCGGAGAGCGCTTCGAACATCGATCTCGGAATGCAGTATTCGGGAGAGCGGATCGCCCTGAGCGCAACCTGGTACACGATCGACTTCGAGAACCGGATCTTCTACCTCGGTCCGCAGACGTCGGCCGGTCCCAACTACCTCATCCCGGGGGGCGGCGCCTACTTCAACGCGGGCGGTATCGAGACCACCGGCATCGAACTCGCCGCCACGGTGCCGCTGCCGCACCAACTGTCGCTCTACACCGCCTACACGCTCAACGACTCGGAGTACCTCGGCAGCGGCGATCCGCTCGTCGACGCGAGCCAGAACATCGTCGCGGGGGCCGACGTGACCGGCGTGCCGGACCGTCTGTGGGTCGTTTCGCTCGACCGGAGCGGCCCCCTGAACATGGGGCTCAGCGCCAAGTACACGGCGCCGCGGCGCGTCAGCCTGACGTCGGACTGGTCGACGGACGACTATTGGCTGGTGGACGCCTACATCAGCTTCTCAGGCGCGGCGTTGAGCGACCTGCTCCGGGGGACGGAGTTCTCGCTGGTGGCGAACAATGTGCTCGACGAGGCTTATCTCGCTGCCATCACCGAAAACGCGGCTTGGCTCGGACCGCCGCGGTCGGTTTCGATGACGGTCACCGTTTCGTTCTGACGCGAAGGCGCCCCCCGGCTCGGTAACCCAGGCGCCGCCGAGCCGGTCGAGGTTTCCGGCGTGATCTCCTTGACATCGACTCCCCGTACCGACAGTCTGGACGCGACACCTCCGGTCGGGGCGGAATATCACGCCAGACCGCAGCGTCCGATCTGCGAACCCCAGGCGGCACTATCGTGTCCGGACCGTTCCGGGAGAATCCAGCACGAGAGCGTATCGAGTCGTTTCGGTACTCGGACCGCCAGCCCTGCTCGCCGGCCTGCTGGCCGGGTGCGGCGCCGCTGTCCAGGACGCCGCGGAGGTGGCAACGGTTGCGGCCCCGGCGGACGCGCCGTTGTACTTCCCGCCGGCCGACGGCCCATGGGCCACGGTCGACCCGGGCGATGCCGGCTGGGATGCCGCGAAGCTCGACGGCCGCGCTCGATGAGGGACTGCGCGCTCCCGACCCGGCGAGCGCCTTGCGGCGTCCGGCCGGACCACGCGCCGCCCCCGAGGGGCTGAAAGTCGAGGCGCTACGCGGCGGATCGCCGCTCCACCGGAGGCCGCCAGGCGGCGACCAGGTGGCTCCTCGAGGGCGCCATCGCGATCTCGACGAGTTGGCGCCGCCGGCGAGAACTCCGCGGCCGAGGCTTCCGGTGCGGCACTGCCCCGAGGATCGGCTCCACCGGGTAGGGAGAGCGCCGCGGCGGGGAGACGCTGCGAGCGCCGTCTCTCAGGAGCAGGGGAACGCGCCGCGGTCGCCCTCCCTGCTGACCTAGACGGAATCAGTCGCGAACTTCCGGATCCGCCTCGCGCTGCCGGCGGCGGTTGTCGGCCGCGAGCTTCGCGCCCTCACGGGCGATCACGGCGCGCTGTTCCGGGGTGTGGGTCTCTTCGAGAAGCTTCTCCCAAGGGTGGTGTCCGGCCATTGGGTTACCTCGTGAGCCGGCTAGCCGAACAGGAGGTCCAGGGCTGAGAACAGGACGGCCGCCCCGCCGACGACCCACACCATGCGCCAAGTCAGGTGTGACTCCATCGCGGCTATCTCGGTTCGCAGGTCGTCCGTTGTCGCCAGCTCGAGGGGTACCGCCACGGTCCGGTTCGTCGATCCGAGCGCCATCCGAATCGCGGCCGACACGGCCGCCGCCACCTTCGGCTCCATGCCGGCGTCCTCGAGGTTCCGGGCCGCGGTCAGCGTGCCGAAGATCGTCATGCGGCGAAGACTACCGACCGCACCCTGGGGCGCTCCACTCCGGCGGTCGTCTCGCCGCTGGCCTCACGGCCGGCCAGGAAGCGGCGGAAGGCCGCCAGCGCGGCCCGGTAGGCCTTGGCGGTGTTCGGGGCGGTCGAGGCGTCGAGCGCGGCGCCGATGCGAACTCGAACGGCAGCTCCCCCAGGCCTGCGCGCCGTCGACGATCCGGCTCCGCGGTGACCCTTTAGGCAGCCGCGATCGAGAGGCTGGGGGCCGCAGCGGGTCCCCGGCGGGACCGAGCGCTGGTCACTTGGGGCGGCATTCTTCTGCGGCAGGCGCTATGGTTCAAGGGTTACAGTTACGCCTTTGAGGATGGAGGTTGCCAAATGTCAGGATCGAAGATGGCACGCACGTTCGCGGGGATCACCCTTCCGGCCGGTCTACTTTCCACCGCCAGCTGCAGCACGAACGGCCCAACGTCGACAGGCATAATGCCGCATGGATCAGGCTGGTTGGGAGGCATCTGGTGCAACGGCGCGCCCACTACAGGGACTCCCACCTCGTACTGCTCGGGAGATTATGCCAGCCATGAAGAAGGTGTATCAGTCACCTGCTACAACGGGAACGGCACCCCTATCGCCGTCCTCACATGCTGAAGAACGCAGCCGCAGCAAGGTCGCGCTGCTAAAGTGGCTTCATCAGCGTGGAGTCGGCATTGGGCGTTTGCCAAAGGCCGCTCTTCTGTCGGCGCTGCTAACAGCGCAGCCTGGATTCACCTCAGAGTTTAGTGTCCGGCTGCACCGGACGGCACCGAGTGGCATCGGTGCAAGTGTTTCTCTGTTTGGAACCTGCACGTCCTGGGAATGCGGGCAGATCTTCCTCTCCTCGGATCCTCGGCCCGAGCCGGAACTGGTCCTCTCCTTCGGGTTCTCGGCCAAGGAGACTGGAGTCGTCCGAAGCGCAGCACCGGAACCTCGTGACGCTTGGTGGGTAGTCGTTGCGCCTGGCGATGGAATCCCCTTGGCTATGCTGTGGCGGCCGCCGGCGGCCGGCGGCCACCTGCCGCCCACACCGTTCGTGGAGGGAGCATCCTGCCGCGTCGCGGTTACAGACGACGGAGGAGTCATCGCTGGTGCACTGGTCGCACCGGTGGTTAAGGAGTGGCCGACTGAGCTAAAGGAACCCCGCGCCGACCATCCGGCTGTGTTCTCGCGCTGGCGACCGTGGCTACCGCCACGGCGCACCGATAGTGACGGGCGGGCTGTGTTCGACGTTCCCGCCGGGGGGGGCGTTGATCTCCATGTCTCGGCGGCGGGATACCGGAGCGCCGCGACATCGTGCCGAGCGGGTGCTGTGGCCGCCGTGCCCCTTAGGCGCGTCGCGATCGAGAGCCTTCAAGTCGAGAACGTTCGCGGCCAACGTCTACCCGGTGCGCTGGCGAGAGACCAGTTCGGCATACCGCTTGCGGTCAGCGACGCCGAGGGGAAGATCGAACTACAGAGAATGGACTCCACCGCCGATCTGCTCTGGTTCGAAACCGCCGACGGTGCCATCTACGAGTTCATTCGCCGGACGCGCGACGTTCTGGTCGTTGTTGATCGCTCCCGAATCCGTTCAGGCACTGTCCGGTTCGAGCCTGGGAGCGGCACGGAACCGGTCCAAACCAGATCTGGGGTTACGTGGTCCTGGCGGGAGCCGAACTGGCCTTGGTCCAATGTTCATCCTCAAGCTGCGACGCCGCTGGTACGACTCGAAGGTGCCGAGTATCGTGTCCGCGCGCTTCCGGGTGAGCGGCTATGGTTCGTGGCGACCCGTACAGGTCACGCGGCATGCAGTGAGGCACGCGCCGGTCCCATCGAGGCAATCAACGATCAAGATCATCTCTGCCCGATACTTCCACTCGCGCCGCGGATCGAGGGTGTCGTCGTAGACGAATCCGGCGTGCCGGTATCTGGCGCGGAGCTTCGTTTCGAATGGCCGACCAGACTAGTGTCATGTCACACGTCCTATGTCGCATGAATCGTAGTAGGTTCCTTGCCGTTCGACGACGGCAAGGAGTCTGGCATGAAGCGGTATGTGGTGGAGTTGGAGGAGCAGGAGCGCGAGGCGTTGGCGACGATTGCGCGCAAGGGTTCGCATCGGTCGCAGAAGGTGATCAACGCCTTGATTCTGCTCAACTGCGACGAGGGCGAGTTCAACGGGCGTCGGACGACCGGCGAGACGATCGCCGGGGTCTTGCGGATCAGTGCGCGCAAGGTGGATCGTGTGAAGAGGCGATTTGTGGAGGCGGTCTGGAGGCGGCGCTCGGCAGTCGGCAGGGGCGTCGTCCGAAGTACCTGCGCAAGGCGGATGGCGAGTTCGAGGCGCGGCTGGTCGCGCTCAGTTGCGGAGAGCCGCCCGAAGGGCGTTCGCAGTGGTCTCTGCGTCTGTTGGCCGACCGTGCGGTGGAGCTCGGCTATATCGACAGCGTCTCGCACGAGACGGTGCGGCGGGTGCTAAAAAAAACGCTCTCAAACCGTGGCGCCGCGTCGGCTGGGTGATTCCGCCGCAATGCAACGCCGACTTCGCGGCGAACATGGAGCGGGTGCTCGACGTCTATCGGCGTCCGCACGACGCGAACTTCCCGGTGGTGTGCATGGACGAGACGCCGCGGCAGTTGATCGCCGAGACACGGGCGCCCATCCCGCCGGCCCCTGGGCGGGAGGTCCGCGAAGACTACGAGTACCGACGCTGCGGCGCCTGCAACGTGTTCATGGCGACCGAACCGCTGGCCGGGCGGCGTCTGACCAAGGTCACCGAGCGCAGGACCAAGACCGACTGGGCGCGTTTCCTGGAAGACATCGCCGGGCAGTATCCCGACGCCACCCGAATCACGCTGGTGATGGACAACCTCAACACCCACCGCCCCGGCGCGCTCTACGAGACCTTCGACCCGGCCCGGGCCAAGGCGCTGTGGGACCGCTTCGAGTTCGTCTATACCCCCAAGCACGGCAGTTGGCTGAACGTCGCCGAGGTCGAACTCAGCGTGATGATCCGCCAGTGCCTCAACCGCCGCATCGACTCCATCGACACCCTACGCGCCGAAGTCGGCGCCTGGCAGGCCGCCAGAGACCGGATCCAAGCCAAGGTCAACTGGCACTTCACTACCGACGACGCTCGCGTCAAACTCAAGCGCCTCTATCCGACTTTTGACGAGTGACACGGCACTAGGAGCCGCCACGATCGTCGGCGGGAGTCAGCGGCGCATGGGCTACGCGCTGATGCGAACCGACCCCGCCGGAAGGTTCACCGGCGACTACGTGCCGTTGACACTCACTCGGTTCAACTTCAGCTCCTTCTCAACGCGCCGCGTTCACGTCGAGAGATCACCCTACCTGCCGCTACGGGATCAGAGCCTTGATACGTTCGTGTCAGACGACGGCAGCTATCGAGTCGTTCTTTCCCGCGGAGTGCAGATTCGCGGCCGTATCATCGACGTCGCGACCGCAGCAGCCGTCCCCGGAGCGGAAATCGGTGTAGGCCGATTCAGAGCCCACGGCAACCGATCCGTAGTGCTCGGACCCCTCGAAGTAGCCACTGGAATACACGGAAAACAAGTGCGAACGGTCCGTTCGGGACCCACTGGCAGGTTCGAGATGAACGTTTGGCCGGGCCGGCTCGACTTTGTGGTGCGGGCGCCCGGAAAAGCGTTCTTGCTGCGGCCGAATCTAAGGGTCCCGGCAACGGGCCTGGACCTCGGCGACATCGCCCTCGACGCCGAACTTCAGATCCAAGGCGTCGTCCAGGATCGGCAGGGGCGCCCGATAGCGAACGCCACAGTGTGGGCAGCAGGTGCAACAGCCTCCACCATCTTTGCTGGACCACCGCCGGAAACAGGGGTCCGATCAGGTTTTGGCACTGGATTCACCGTGGACGCTCAGGGTCGATTCCTCGTTGGCGGTCTGAGCGTGAGATCCTCCGTCGATCTAGAGATTTCGGCACCGGGGTTTTCAACCGGGCGGTTGTCGAATGTGCCTTCCACGCACAAGGAGCTAATCGAAGTCACGCTCGAGGCAGAGGCGGTGATCGCCGGCCGCGTCACCTGGCGCGGGAAGGGCGTCGCCACCAAGATCGAAGTCGTGGGTGAACAGGGGCGTGGCACTCCATTCTCGAGCAATGAGTTGGGTGCCTTCCAAACGTCGGGTCTTGGCGCCGGGCGTTTCACCGTTATCGCCTGGCCTCCCGGCGTCCAGGTCTTGGTCCGGCCGCGGGCGCGGGCGCGAATCGCCCTGCTCAGTGACGCGACACGCAGTGTGGAGGAGGCTAAGGCGTATGTGACAGTTGCTTCAGGTCAGGCGGTGGAAGTCGAACTAGAGTTGGGGCTCCCCGACAGGCAGCTCTTCGGCCGGGTCGCGGAAGGGCGCACCGGTCTGCCCGGCGTAGCAATCCGGGTCGCTGGCCTCAACACCACGACCGACGCAGAGGGCCGTTACTCGATCGCAGGACTTCCAGCGGGTCTTGCCGCGGTCACGGCCGAACGCAGTATCGGCGGAGGAAAAGACTCCCTTCAGAAAACGGTTTCCATCGCCGCGGAAGCGGAGCGTCTCGACTTCGACTTCAGCAGCTACGACATCTCGGGGCGCGCTGTTCTGGACGACGGATCGCCAGTGGCAGGAGCCATCATCTCCTTTCGTCTCCTCGACGAGGGGAATCGGTACGGACGCCGAACAACGACCCGTTACGATGGCATGTTCGCTCTTCGGCTAGCCCCGGGTGAGTACCGCGTCACGACGGAACATGGCGGAAGCTGGATTCAATCGCGTAACACCGTGCAGGTCAGGCGGCGAACCTCCAAGGTTGTGGTCCGCTTCGGTCACAATCTGCGTCTAAGCGGCACGGTCTCCGGCTTGTCGACGAGCGACCTCGCACTCCTCCAAGTTGAGGCAGTGAACGACCAACTCGCGGTTCGCCAAGGCGTCACGTCCCTAGCGAGCGCCGGCGTTGCGGATTTCTCGATCCGCGGGCTGGACTCCGGCCGCTGGACGGTGGTTGCCACCGTAGGCAACTCCGATCGACGGACGGAACGAAAGGTCACACTGGCTGAGGACGATGAGTGGATAGAACTCGCGTTCGAGCGCTTGAGTGATCTAAGCGGAACTGTCCTGATCGACGGCCAACCGCTCAAGGGAAACCTGGTCCTGTTGGCCGCCGACAGCGATCTCGCCAGTGCGCGGGGCGTCTGGACACGGTATGACGGATCGTACCGGTTTGCAGACCTTGCGGACGGCACCTACACCCTGGCAGTCGGCGCGGAAACCCGAACCGTCTCCGTGCGCAGCGACTCCTACTTAACCATTGACCTGCGGTCCGGGCGGGTCGAAGGTTTCGTCGCTGACGCCCGATCGGCCCAGGCTCTTAGTGGTGCGACGGTGCACGTCTGGCCGATGCTGACGAACCGCGAGAGAGCCCGTGCACTCGGAGTCGTACGCACCACTTTTGTCGACGATAAAGGTCGGTTCGCGCTCAACCGGCTACCCGAGGGTACCTGGGCGCTGGCAGTGGACGGCGTGCGGGGCATGCGACGGATCGATGTCAGAGCTAACGGCGTGGTGCAGGTTTCAGTGCCCTAAGTTGGTTGGTCGTTTAGTGACGACGATGGCAACGACCAGGCCGCCGACGATGCCGCCGACAATGGCGGTCAGCCCGAGGCGCCGCTGGGCGTCCTCGGCCTGAGCCTCGAGGACGGCCGCCAGGCGGGCGGTGCGCTGTTCGACCTCCTCGAGCTGCGCCGCCGTTGGCGGTTGCCTTCTCGCTGACGGCCTGCTGCTCGGCGTAGAGCGCCAGAGCCTTCTCGACCGTGTCGTGCAGGCCCATCGGCTACCTGCTCGGACCGCCGCCGTACCTGGGCGTCTGCCGCGGCGTGGCGGACGCGGCGCTCGGTCGAAGCCCGGTCGACGATATACCCCTCGGCGGACGGCTTGGCGACGAGTCGGGGTAAGCGCCGGTCAGTTACTAGGACTGAACGGACAGTCCACAAAGAGGGAGAGTGGTAAACGCGGCTGGCACGAAGATGCTGGAGGCATCGAGACGAGCGGCCTCGAACTCTCCGCCATCACCGAGAACGCGGCTTGGCTCGGAGCGTCGCGATCGGTTTCGATGACGGTCACCGTCTCGTTCTGAGGGAAAACCGTCTCGTTCTGAGGGAAAGAGGCCGCCAACCAGGTGCGCCGGCGTCCGCTTGGGCGTCCGGTTCAATCCGAGCTTCCCCAGTCGACCCACCAGCCGTGCGGCGAGGCCCGGGCGAGCAACTCCGGCCGGCCAGAGCCGTCCAGGTAGCGGCTGAGGGTCAGGCTCGGCGGGTGGACGCCTTCGAGCGCAACCCGCCAAACGGGCCGCTCCCGGCTTTGGGCCTCCAGCGCCTCCGTGATGCGCCGCCGGCCCTCACGAGGAATCTGGTAGAGGGCGATCGTGGAGTAGACGACCAGCGCCACTTCGGCTGGGACGCGTTCCAGCAGGTGCGCCAGATCCCGAGAAGCGTCGCCGCGATGGAGGCGGATCGGGCTGTCCTTCAGCTCGGCCGCGGCGTCTACGAGTTGGCCGTGGCGCTCCACGTGCTCGGGCCAGATCAGCGCGCGCAGCCAGAGGAGCTCGTCCCGGTCGGCGAGGTCGATGGGGTTAACGTCGATTCCGTCGCGGCTGGCTACCGGGATCTCTTCCGGCGGCGCCGGCAGGGTGCCGGGGCCCCGCAGATCGGCTTGGAGCGCGACCCGCGCCGTGTCTCTTCCCCAGCGCAGGACCTCCCTTCCCGCCCGCAGGTAGCGGTAGGCGTAGCGGTCGAAGTTCAGATTCAGGCCGGCGCTGGCGCCAACATCGATCAGGGCCAGCGGCGCCGCGGCCTCCCGAAAAACCAGGCCGAAAGCGGGAAGCAGACAGGTGCAGCGCCGCACGACCTGGGTCTGGGTACGGCGGGTGGCGATCAGCTCTTCGACCTGCTCGCGGCGTTCAAGACAGAACGCCCGGAAGAGCGGGAAAGCAGGCCCTTGCGGCCGCTCAGGTTCCGAGAGGATCGGGTAGTGCGCGGCGAGCGAGTGCTCCATTCCCTGCAGGAGCAGGTACTGCACCGCCCCGAACAGCATGTTCGGCGCCGGCTGCCTCTGCTGCCGGCGAGCGGCGAGCGCCAACAGTTCGTCATCTCCGGCCACGCCGGCGGCGAGTTCCGCGTACATCGGCGAGTCGAGGTCCGGCGCCTCGACGAGTGCGAAGCGCTCGAAAGCGGCGCTGAGATCGGAGCGGTCGCTCAACTCTCAGAGGCGCCGCGGTCGCTGAACGCCGCGGCGATCGACTCCCGGTAGGGCGGCCGGAGCACACCGGCGTCGGTGATCAGGCCGGTCACGAGTTCCGCCGGCGTGACGTCGAAGGCCAGGTTCAGCGCTTCGGTGCCCTGAGGCGCGATGCGAGTGCCGAAGGCGTGGACCACCTCCTCGGCGTCGCGCTCCTCGATCGGGATGTTGGACCCGGACGCCGTGTCGCGGTCGATCGTCGACAGGGGCGCCGCGACGTAGAACGGAACGCCGTGCCGGGCCGCAAGCACAGCGACGGAGTAGGTGCCGACCTTGTTCGCGACATCGCCGTTGGCGGCGATCCGGTCGGCCCCGACGACGATCTTCTCGACCCAGCCGCGCGCGATGATCGCGCCGGCGCTGTTGTCCGTGATCAGACGGTGCGGGATCCCGAGCCGCGCCAGCTCCCAGGTCGTCAGCCGCGAGCCCTGGAGCAGCGGCCGGGTCTCGTCGACCCAGACACTGGCCAGCCGCCCGGCCGACCAGGCCGCTTCGACCACGCCAATCGCTGTGCCGTAGCCCGCCGTGGCCAGGGCGCCGGCGTTGCAATGCGTCAGGACCCGGTCGCCCTGCTCGAACAGCTCCCGGCCGAACCTGCCGATCCGGCGGTTCGCCTCGACGTCCCGCCGGTGCAGGTCGCGGGCCCAGTCGAGCAGCCGGGCGCGGAGCTCATCCCGCTCGCCGGCTTCGATGCAGCGGTCATGGAGTGCGCGGCCCTGCTCCAGGGCCCAGCGCAGGTTGACCGCCGTCGGCCGGGTGGAGAGAAGCAGGTCGTAGGCGGCGCCGAAGTCGCCGGCGCCGACAACCAGCCCGTAGGCCGCGGCCACGCCGATGGCCGGCGCGCCGCGCACGGAGAGGCGGCGGATCGCCCCAGCAACGTCCTCGGGGCAGCGGCATGGAAGCCAGACTTCCCGCTCGGGCAGCAGGGTCTGATCCAGCAGCAGCAGTTCGTCGCCGGACCAGCGCATGGGCGAGAAGCCCTCCGCCGTTGCCTCGGCCCGCGTGGTTCCCATGGGGGAAGCGTAACCCGCGAGAACCCCTTGGGGCGCCTACAGGCCCTTCCACTGCTCGCGTTCGCGGACGTAGCGCAGGATTTGGATCTTCCCGGTGCGGTTGTAGACCCGCACCGCGAACAGGTGGTAGCCGTCGGTGAGGAAGACAGTGCCGGGGCTCGCGGTGCCGACCGGGCTGAAGGAGGCGAGGTCGCTGCGGCCGAACCGCACTGGATCGTCCAAGCGATCGAGCCGGCCTGAACCCGTGAACCCCCGGGGCTCCAGGTCCTCCGGGATGCCGAAGCGAACGCCGCTGCCGACGTGAAGCAATCGCGCGGGACGCCCTATCCGGGGATCCGTACCGGCGCTCAGATCCGCGGTGCGCACGCCGTCGCCGTCGCCGTCCGCGTAGAGCGAAAAGACGCCGGCAGCGCTGTCCGCATCGGCTTCCGGCGCCTCGAAGCGGACGGCGACGGCGACGCCGTAGCGGACCGCACTGCCCCGCGCGGTCCACAGCGTCGAGGCAACCTCCGCCGCTGCAAGCCGCACCCGATGTTGAGCGATCTGCCGGCGTAGCGGGGGCACGGTGAGCGTGGCCAGCAACGCAAGGATCGTCATTGCAACCAGAAGTTCAAGAAGGGTGAAGCCAGACTTTCCCTTCGCATCCAGGCTTCTCGAAAGAGACATGGAGGCGGGCGAAAACCCGCCCGCCTCGATGCCGTCGAGCGCAACGATCTCGTGCTCGTCAGGCGCCGTCGGTGGGGCCATCCGACCCTGACGCTTCGTCGGATCCGGTCTGCTCCCTGGGGACTCGCACCTTCTCGGTCAATGTCGTGTCCCCCTCGATCGTCACGTAGGACCGCATGCGCTCGAACGTTCGCTCGCCGATGCCGCGGACGAGCATCAGGTCCGTGGTTGACTCGAACTTGCCGTTCTCCGTGCGGAACTCCACGATCCGCCCTGCCGTCGACGGTCCGACGCCGGGCAGGAGGGAGAGCGCGGCGGCATCCGCAGTGTTGATGTTGACTACGCCTTCAGCCGCTCCGGCAGGCAGCGCTGCCACCATGCCAAGCACCAGCACTGCCGCCGGCGCGATCTTCTTCATTCTTGTCATCTTCATCTCCGTTGGTCCCCGCAAGGGTTCTCATATTGGTCAAAAGCCGCCATCCCGGAGCAAGGTTCGTGAAACGCCAGGGGGACACCGGGGTGTCCCCCTGGCCCCTTGCCAATTTCGCTTGTTACTGCCCCTTGGACACCTCCTTGCTCCAGGATGTATAGATGCCACTCGCCTCTTTCAAGTTTCCGGCCAACATGAAGGAAACGCGATAAGAGGCTTAGAAACAACAAGTTGCAAAATGGGCGACGCGCGAGAAACGAAGCCGTTTTGTCAAGAGACCTTGGCGCGTTCGTGCGGTCCCTGGCCGCATCCTTCTGGCCTGGCGGGGGCTACGGCTGCGACGGCCTGCCGTCAAGCAAGCTGGACCGGATCCAAGACTCACGACACGCAGCATGGAGGCCGACAAACGCCCCCAGTGAGCGGCCATCACGCGGCGGCTCGTGTAGATTAGCCAGCCGATGGCGAACAGCGAAAACAGAACTCCTGAATCCGCGGGCGGGCGCCGCACGTCCGTGATCCGCGAGTACGTCGAGGCGCTGATCGTGGCGGCCGTGTTTCTGGGCTTCACGAACAACTTCGTCCTGAAGACCTTCTACATCCCCAGCGGTTCGATGGAGAACACGCTGCTCGTGGGCGACCACCTGTTCGTGAACCGCTACCTCTTCGGGCCGCGCCCCTCGAAGCTGGAGCAGGCGCTTCTCCCGGGCCGGGACGTGCGGCGGGGCGACATCGTGATCTTCCGGTCGCCCGAGACGCCGAAGATCGATCTGGTGAAGCGCTGCATCGGTCTACCCGGCGATGAGATCCGGATGGTCGACAAGCAGCTCGTGCTGAACGGCCAGGAGGTAGACGACGACGTCTACGCGATCAACACCGACACCCGCCTCTTCCGTTCGTCGGGGCCGTTCGGCTCCTATCAGACGCGCCGGGACAACTGGGGGCCGCTTCTCGTCCCCAGGGATCACCTCTTCTGCCTGGGCGACAACCGCGACCACTCGCACGACTCCCGCTACTGGGGGCCCGTGCCCATGGCCCATGTCAAAGGCCGGGCGGTCATGGTCTACTGGTCCTACGGGGGTCAGACCCCGGACGGCACGTGGCACGGTTTCGGTCACCGCCTGAAACAACTCGCGAACACGGCTCTGGGCTTCCTGACCAAGACTCGCTGGAACCGGACGTTCAAGCTGATCCGCTAGCAGCCTGCGGTAGAAGTCCGTGTCGCACCGAGAGCCTCCCCTGAGACTTCGTCTGCGCACCGGAGGCCCCAGATTGTGGCGCGACGGCGCGCAAGTGCTGCTCGTCGCGGCCATCCTGGCCCTGTTCGTCCGGGTCTTTCTGGTTCAGGCCTATCGCATTCCCTCGGAGTCGATGGAACCGGCGCTGATGGTCGGCGACCACCTGCTGATCAACAAGTTCATCTTCGGCGCCGGGGCGGGTCGCTGGGGACCGCTCATACCCCAGCGTGAGGTGCGTCCCGGCGACCTGGTCACCTTCCGCGGCCTCGAGGATCCCGCCGACGAGCTGCTGAAGCGCTGCGTGGCGACCGCCGGCTCGGAGGTGGAAATCGACTCGAAGAAGCTCCGCGTCAACGGTCGCGAAGCCGACGAGACGGCCTACGTCGTCCACTCGGACGACCGGGTCCATCCCCGGTCGGAGTTCCTTCACGAGAGTTTCTGGCGCCGCGATGCGTATGGTCCCGAACGCGTGCCGGCCGGGCGCCTCTTCTGTCTCGGCGACAACCGGGACATCTCCCGCGACTCGCGCTTCTTCGGCCCCGTCGGAACCGAACTGGTTCGCGGTCGGCCGTTACTCGTCTACTGGTCGCGCAACGCGGAAGCTGGGAGATGGGCCGTCCGCTGGCGGCGGACCTTCCACGTCCCGCGCTGATCCGTCGATCAGGCGCCAGCCGCCGCCAGCGCCGCGAGAGCTGCCTCGGGGTCGGCGGCCTGGGTCAGCGGACGCCCGATCACCATGAGGTCCGCCCCGGACCGCAGCGCCGCCGCCGGCGTCGCGACGCGGCGCTGATCGTCGCTCGCGGCATCCCCGAATCGGATTCCCGGGCTCACCAGCAGCAGCTCCGGCCCAAGTCGCTTGCGCAGGGAGGCCAACTCGAGCGGCGAACAGACCACGCCGGCGCAACCGGCCCGCTCTGCTGTGGACGCCCAGGCCAGAACACGATCCGCGGCCCGACCCGGCATATCCAGTTCCTCGAGGTCTTCGGGCGCGAGATGGGTGAGGACCGTGATCCCGAGCACCCGCACCTCGTCGCCAGCCGCTTCGACCGCGGCTTTCAACATCCTCCGCCCGCCGCCCGCGTGCACCGTCAGGTAGGAGACGCCCAGCTCCCTCGCCGCGCCGACCGCGCCCGCGACAGTACTGGGGATGTCGTGGAACTTGAAGTCGAGGAAGACCTCCGCGCCGGTCCTCGCAGCCTCTTCGACCGCCTCGCGCCCCCAGCGCAGGACAACCCGCGGACCCACCTTCAGGACGCCGACGCGAGGACCGAAGAAGGAACACCAGCGGCGGTACGTGTCCCGATCATCCGTGTCGAGGGCGACGGCGACCCGCTCCAGCCGGTCCGTCACGAAGCTGCCGCACCGATCAGCGAGGCCACAGACTCCACGCCATCCGCCTCGAGACGCTCGCGCAGTCCATCGACGAGGCGCTCCGCCGTCCTGGGGTCGCGGAACAGCGCCGTGCCGACCTGCACCGCCGAGGCGCCCGCCAGCAGGTACTCCAGCACGTCGTCCACCGTCTCGACGCCGCCGATCCCGATTACCGGCAGGTCGACCTCGCGGGCGATATCCCAGACGATCCGCAACGCCAGCGGTTTGATCGCTGGGCCGGAAAGCCCGCCGCGCACCGTGGACAGCACCGGACGCCGGGTCTTCGTGTCGATCGCCATGCCGACGAAGGTGTTCACCGCCGACAGGATATCGGCGCCGCCCGCGCTCGCAGCCTGACCCAGGGCCGCCGGCGAGGTCACATTCGGCGACAGCTTGACCACCACCGGCTTGCCGGTCGCGGAACGAACCCGCCGGACCAGGCCGCACAGGATCTCGGGGTCATGACCGAACTCGATTCCGCCCTTGCTCACGTTGGGGCAGGACACGTTCAACTCCACCGCGGCCACGCCGGGATGGGGGTCGACGCGCTCGGCCAGCCGCACGTAGTCGTCCTGGTCGTACCCGAACAGGTTGACGATCACCTTCGGCGGCAGTCCGGCCAGACCAGGCAGGACATCGTTCAGGAACCGGTCGACGCCGATGTTCTGCAGGCCGATCGAGTTCAGCATGCCGCCGCGGGTCTCGGCAATCCGAACCGGCGGATTCCCCGCCAGGGGTTCGAGCGACAGCCCCTTCGTCACCAGACCGCCGAGTCGGTGCAGGTCGGCCCGTTCGGCGAACTCGAGGCCGTAGCCGAACGTGCCGCTCGCCGTGAGAATCGGATTCCGCAGCCGCAGCGGCCCTACCCGCGTGGAGAGGTCCGGGCCTGATGTGGCGGTCTCCCTGCTCACCAGGCCACCTCCCTCAGATCGAACACCGGTCCGTGCCGGCAACACAGTGCATAGCCGCCCTTCTTGAGCTCCACCGCGCAGCCGAGGCAGGCGCCGTAGCCGCACCCCATCGGCGTCTCCATCGCTGCTTCTCCTTCGACTCCGTGCTCGACGGCGATCCGCGCCACGGCAGCCATCAGACCATGGGGACCGCAGGTGTAGAGCGTCTCGTAGGCGGCCCCCGCCTCCGCTGCGCCGCTCCCGAGGGTCGCCGCAAGCGCCTCCGTAACCAACCCTCGGGCGCCGGCCGTGCCATCCTCCGTGGTCCTGACCAGCCGACCGCCCGTGCTTTCGCTCAAGCGCCGGAACTCGTCGGCCTCGACCAGATCGTCCGCGCTGCGACCGCCGTAGTAGAAGTCAAACGGCTTTCCGGCACGCGCCAGCGCCTGAGCCAGCAGACCGAGACCAGCGGATCCGATGCCGCCCGCAACCAGCGCGGCGCGGCCGATCTGGGGCGCGCGGAGTGCCATACTGTGAAATCCGGTGCCCAGGGGGCCGAGAAGGGGCACCTCTTCACCCGGGGTACAGGCCGCCAAGCCTGCCGTTCCCCGGCCGATCACCTTGCCGAGCAGAGAAATCGCCAGGGCGTTGGCTCCGGCCGGCGCCTGGTCGTAGACCGAGAACGCCCGCCGAAGGTATGGCTCCGCCTGGTCGGCGCCCGCGACCATGACGAACTGCCCGGGCGCGGCGGGCGCCATGCCGGCCACCCGGATCCTGAGCAGGAAGTGCCGATGGGGCAACGCCCGGACTTGGAGTACTTTTCCCCTCGCGTCCAACGCCGCCATGGCGCGGGCGAGGGTAGCACTCCCGACACGCTCCGGTCGAAGCCGGGCGGGCATCCGGACTCCGCGGCCAGTAGAGTTGGTCCCAGTGAAGCGGGAACGTCTCCTCAGTTGCGCCGCATGCGCGGTACCCGGGCTCCTGGCCGGGATCCACGTGACGGGGCTCCTCTTCTTTCTCAACCCCCACCTGCCGTTTCACCCGGGACCGGTGTTCCGGACCAGCGCCTACTACGGGGTGCTTGGAGCTCTCTGCACGATGGCGGTGCTGATCCCCCTCTCATGGCGGGCGCCCGAGCGTTCCCGGCGGCTGCTTCCGTGGTGCATGGCGACCGTGTTCGGCGGCGCCGCCGGCCTCGACCTTGCGCACGCGGCCTTCTACGATCAGTTCCTGCCGCCAGGCATCCACGAACGCCTGATCAAGGCCGGACTCTGGCTGGCGCTGGCTGCCGCGGTCACCCTCTACACCGCCTTCCTGCACAGCTACCGCCGGCGGAGACCGTACGGCGCCCGCAGCCGCTTCGGCATCGCCAGTCTGGCTGTGCTGACCGTGTACGCCGTCTTCGAGCGGCGCGAGGCCTTCGAGCCGCCGCCCCAGAGAAAGCCTCGAGCGGCGGCGATCGAGTCCACACCGCCGCCCAACCTACTGATCGTAGGCCTCGATGGCGCCTCGCTCGACGCCATCCTGCCTCTCTCCGAACAGGGGCTGCTCCCGTTCTTCTCACAGACCATGCGAACCGGCAGCTACGGCCGCGCCGAGTCCCTCGAACCCGCGAGCCGCCTGCCTCTCTGGACCACGGTGGTGACGGGTAAGTACCCCTTCCGGCACGGTGTCGTCTCCGAGGAGACACGGGGCGCGCCGTCGCTTCGCGGCGAACGCTTCCACCTGGCGCCCCGCGGTATCGCCTTCAGCGTCTGGGGCGACTACGGCACAACCGAGGGCCGCCCGGCGGTCCTGCCTTCCGCTCCGTCCCTCTGGCAGATCGCGGCCGGGTTCGGCCTCGACGTGTTCGCACTCGACTTCGGCATCGGCCTCACCGACTCCCCTGTCGCCCGGGCCGCGGCCCTCGGTTCCGCCATGGGGGACGAGCGGCTCGCCCGGCTCGGAGACGGCCCGCCATCCGCGCTGTATACCGCGGCGCTCCGCGATCTGGAGACCCAGACGCAACTGCTGGAGATCCTGGCCTCTCGGTCCCAGGACGACGATTCAGGGCTCGTCGTCTTCGCCGTGATGGACGGTCTGGCCGCGGTCTCGCACCTCTACTACGACTCCTACGAGGCGGTTCAGTTCGACGGCGACCAGGAGCAGGTGCGCGTCGACCGGGCGCGCTGGCTGTCCGCCTACTACGCGTTCGTGGACGGTCTGGTGGCCGAGGCCTGGGAGCAACTGCCGCCGCCCCGGACGCTTGCGGTGGTCAGCGCCTACGGTTGGAGGCGGTCCGGGCCCCTGCGTCGCCTGTTCGGTGTACGGGGCAAGGCGCCCGGCGGGGTGGGGGGCGGTTCCCAGAACACACCCGACGGGCTACTCCTGCTACGAGGACAGGGGATCAACGAGGACCTTCTCCTGACCCGGCTGGGAATCCAGGACGTGGCGCCAACCCTGCTCTACGCTCTGAACCTGCCGACCGCACTCGACATCGACGGCCGGGTCATCACCGAGGCCTTCGAACCGTCGACGCTGGCCCGCCGGCCGATCGCCTTCGTGCCGTCCTACGAAACGCAGACCGGTACCGCACGCCAACCCGGGCGGCGCGACCCGCGCCGCCCGTGAACCGGTCCATGCGCCCGTCATCGGGTGCATGGATGACACCCGGGCGGCGGGCGCTACTCGGGCTGGCCGGCGGATCCGCCGTCGGCCGACGGCGACTCGGCCGACGAGCCCTTACCTCCCGGAAGAGCGAATCGCTGGAGAGCCGGATCGGAATCCTCACTCGCCGGCGCCGGCTTGCCACCGCCAACGATGGCAGGCCTCGCGGGACGGACGGCCTCGGAAGGACTCATCGTGCACTGGCCCTGGAAGAAGGCCCCGCTCTCAATCACGAGGGCCGGAGAGCTGATCTCGCCCTCAACGTGGCCGTTCACGCCGATCTCTATCCGCTTCGAGGCCTCGACCCGCCCTTCGAGCCGTCCGGAGACGCTGAGTTCGCCTACCTTGACGACTCCTTCGACTACGCCCCCTTCACCGACGATCAACTCGCCTTCGGATTCGACCGTGCCGCTGAAGTGGCCGTGCACCCGGAAGGTGTTCTGGAACCGGAGGTCCCCCTGGACCTCACAGCCGGCATCGAGAAAGCCGTTCAGGTCGCCTGGAGAGCTGTTCTTGAGGATCTTCGACATAACTGGCAACGCTCCGATTAGCAGTGATCACTCCGCCGACAGTCGCTCGTAGATGCGGATCAATTCGGGTTCGGAGTGGAAGTGGATCTTCAGGACGCCGCCTCCCCGGCGGCGACGGCGGATTTCTACACGAGTCTGCAGTTTACGCGTCAGGCGCTCGACCGCGTCGGCGGTGTGCGGATCGCTCTCCGGGGCAACCTTGCGCTGCGGTGTCGCGGTCTTCCGCCGCCCACTGGCCGCGATGCGCTCCAGTTCTCGCGCACTGAGGGACTCGCGCTCAGCGCGGGCGCCGAGTTCAATCTGACTCCGTTCGTCGCCAAACGCCAGCAAGGGACGAGCCTGGCCCGCCGTCAGCGCTCCTGACCGCAACTGCTCCTGCACCGCGGCAGGCAGGCGAAGCAGGCGCAGGGCATTCGCGACCGCGGCCCTGCTCCGGCCGACACGGCGAGCGATTTCCTGCTGCGAAAGCCCGAACTCGTCGCTCAGTGACCGAAAAGCGTCCGCCTCCTCCAGCGGGTTCAGATCGGAACGCTGGAGGTTCTCGACCAGCGCAAGCTCCAGCAGTTCGCGCTCGTCGTTCACGTCCCGAAAGACGACCGGCACGGTCTCAAGCCCAGCCTTCTGCGCCGCCCGCCAGCGACGCTCGCCGGCGACGATGCGATACCGGCCGCCGCGATCGGGGCTTCCGCTCACGACGAGCGGTTGGAGCACGCCGATTCGCGCAATCGAACTCGCGAGTTCCGCCAACTCCTCGTCGTCGAACCGGTCGCGCGGCTGCCGGCTGTTCGGCTCGAGCTGGGCCACAGGCAACTCGCGTTCCGCAGGCGGCGCGGCCGGAGAACGAGCGCCGCTGTCAGCGAACAGCTCATCGAGTCCACGGCCGAGGCCCCGCCGTCTGCTACTCACGCGACTTTCCGTAGCGCGATCAGGGCCGGCGAGCCGTGAGTTCCTGCGCCAGGCCCAGATAGGCCTGGGCGCCCTTGCTCTTGATGTCGTATTGCAGGACCGGCATTCCGTGACTTGGCGCCTCGGCCAAACGAACGTTGCGCGGAACGATCGTATCGCAGACGATCGATCCAAAGTGCTTGCGCACCTCCCGCGCAACGTCCCGCGACAGGTTCGTGCGGTCATCGTACATGGTGAGGATCACGCCCGCGATCGCCAGGTCAGGCCGTCCCAGTTCCCGCACCCGCTGCACAGTGGCCATCAACTCGCTGATGCCTTCGAGCGCAAAGTACTCGCACTGCAGCGGTACGACGACCGCGTCCGCAGCGTAGAGGGCGTTCAGGGTCAGCCGGCCGAGGGCCGGCGGACAATCCACGAAGATACGTTCGTACTTCTCGCCCAGACTCTCGAGCGAAGATCCAAGCCGTCGAATCCAGTCCCGGTCGCGCTGCAGACCCAGTTCCGCTCCCACCAGATCGCGATTCGCCGGCAGCAGGTCGACGTAGGGGAACCCGCTCGGGACGACCACGTCAGCGGCTTCGGCCTCGCCGGAGAGCACTTCGAAGAGGGTCGGCGGCCGGCCCGACCACCCGACGCCTCGGCTGGCGTTCCCCTGCGGGTCGCTGTCCACCAGAAGTACCCGCCGCTCCATTACACCGAAGGCCGCCGCCAGGTTGATCGCCGACGTCGTCTTGCCCACGCCACCCTTCTGGTTGGCAACCGCCAGAAAGTCAGCCACGACGAAGCGCCCGGAGGCACAGAATCCGCCGGTGGTTGCTGTTGGGCAGATTCATCTCCTCTTCCACAGCACAGACATCCGTCAGGCCGGACCCGAGTTGCCGGCCCACCCAGACAACCAAGCGCCCTTCACCAGGCAGGGCCCGGACCAAGCGAGCCATTGTGGCCTCCGGAAGCCGAAGGCCGCGGATTGTCGCGCACTCTACCGCCCCCGCCAGCCCCGCCGCGAGTTCGACGTCGAAGCGAGCCTGAATGACCCGCACGAAGGGAAGTTCAAGCTCACGCGCCGCCTCGGCGAGGAAGGCCGCCTTCCGCTCGCGTGCCTCCACCAGGGTCACCGGCCGCTCAGGATGGAGCGCCGCAAGGACGAGACCCGGGAACCCCGCGCCGCTACCGATATCGAGAAGCCCGGGCTCACCGCTCCCCGCACGCGCTGAAGGCCGCCAGAACGCCCGCGCCGCGACCGACTCCGCGTAGTGACGCCGAATCCAGTCCTCAGGACCATCCTCGCCCACCAGGCGAACGACCCTGTTCCATCGCTTCAGGAGCTCGGCATGCCGCACCAGCCGATCTACAGCCTCCGGCGACAACCCGTCACCAAACTCGCGCCGAAACAGATCGGCATGTTTCACGTGAAACACCCGCCGGAGATCTGTCGACTCGCCCGCGGCGCTGTTTCACGTGAAACGCGAGGGAGCGCCCTACCCGGATGGACGAAGCAACCCAACGATCTCCTCACTCTGCAACATTCTCTCCATTCGCGAAGGGGGCGCGAAGTCGAGACGCCGCCTACACGCTGCGGATGTTGACCCGCTTGAAGTAGCCGTTGCCCTGGCTCTCGGTCTCGACATCCGGGTCGTCGGCGAGAGTCATGTGGACGATGCGCCGGTCGGCCGGGTTCATCGGCCGCAGAGTCCGAATGCCGCCGCGGGAAACCACCTCGTCGGCTACACGACGTGCCAGGCCTCTCAGACGCTCCTCCTTCCGCCGCTGATAGCCGTCGCTATCGAGGTGGCAGGGCACGATACGTCCCACCTCCCCGTACATCACGCGCGGCAGAAGGTGCTGGAGCGCCAGGAGGACCTGACCCTCGTCTTCCACCAACAGCTCCTGGTCCACTCCCTCGATCTCGACTTCAAGCCGGCCGTCCGCGAGGACCATGTCTGCCGACACCTCGAGATCGGCCAGTTCGAGTAGCTGCCGAAAGGCCCTCCGGGCAATCTCCAGGATCTCCTCGGAGTCCTCGGCCGGACGCTCCGCATCCTCCTGCGTCGGTGAACTCTCCACCGGCGGCGCCTCCTCGACGCTGGTTACCGCGTCTTCCTCCTGCGTCGGCGAACTCTCCACCGGCGGCGTCTCCTCGACGCTGGTTACCGCGGCGTCGGAAGCGGACGGCGAAAGCCCTTCCGTTTCGGTTTCTACCGGCTGCTCAGCATCCGAGCCGACCCGTTCCGGGTCGACACGGATCACCACGCGACGGCGCTTGACGAAGCCGTGTCGCTTCTCCACCCGATCAAACACCACCTCATCGGGCGACACCCCGAAGTGGTTTGCGGCCGCCAACACGGCCCGGGCCTCCGTTTCGCCCGAAAAGAACATGCTGTTCGTGGTTGCGTTCATCTAGTCCTGTCCTGCCTCACTTCTTCGTTTCGGTCGCCTGCGCGGCCACAACGCCGCCCAGGTAGCCTGCCTTCTTCAGCTTGTTGTAGACCCCTGTCTGCACGATTCCCAGCAGATTGTTCGTCAGCCAGTAGAGAACCAGGCCGCTCGGGAAGCTGAACGAGAAGATCGTGAACCAGATCGGCATCGTGTTGATGATCAGCTTCTGGGTCTTGTTCGCGGGAGGCGGCAGCATCCGCTGCTGGAGGAACTGCGAGGCGCCCATGACCAGGGGAAGTACGTAGATCGGATCCGGCAGCGCCAGGTTCTGGATCCATCCGAGCCACGACGCGTCCCACAACTCCACCGCCTCGCTCAACAACCGGAAGAAGCCGAAGAACACGGGCATCTGGAACAGGATCGGCAGGCAGCCGCTGGCAGGATTCACGCCCTCCTCGCGGAACAGGCCCTGAATCTCCTCGTTCATCTTGCGCTGCTTGTCCATGCGCGGGCGGCCCTTCCCATCCTTGAGCTTGGGCCTGTACTTCGCGCGGATCGCTTCCATGCGTGGATTCAACTTCTGGATCCGCTGCATCGAGACCTGGCTCTTGTGCGTCAGCGGGAACAGCACCATACGGATGACCACGGTCATCAGCACGATGCTCCACCCGTAGTTGGAGACCACGTTGTCGTGGATCCAGCGCAAACCGAACTGCAACGGGCGCGAGATGACGCCGAAGAAGCCGTACCTGACGGTCTTCTCCAGTTGCACGCCCATCGCCGCCAGCGCGTCGTACTGCTTGTCCCCGAAGTACGCCCGTCCGGCAAGTTCGCCGCCCGAGGAGCGCACAACCAGCATCAGGTCCCGCGTCAGGTCCGCCGTGGCGGCGTCCGCGGCCTCGAACATGGCGAAGCCGCTCAGGTTGCCGTCGGTCTCCTCCAGGTTGGCAACCGGCAGCGCCTGAACGGTTCCGCGGGCGCCGGCCGGGATCACGGCCGTGATGAAGTACCTGTCCTCGAGCGCCACCCAGCGGGGGCTACCGCCCAGATCGATCGGATCCTCGGCCTTACGAGGCTCGAGCGACTCCAGATCGCCATCTGCGAACCAGGTCGCCGCGCGCCGCTGCTGGCTCGACAACCGGCTCTCCAACTCGTCCACGCTCGGATTCCGGATTCCCGGACCCAGCACCACTCCCCAGGAGTCGCCGGGCGACGCAATCTGGTACCGGAACGTCAGGCCGCCCACCTGGGCGATGTTTTTCGGAATATGAAACGTCTTCGTCGCCACGCCCAGGTCACCGCTGTAGCGGAAGCTGAGCCGCGCGTCGCCGTCTTCGGTCGAGCGTTCGACAACGAAGAGCGCGTCGTTGAGGGCCGAACCTCGCTGTGAGCCCTGGAATGCGAACGGGTAGGGCTGGCCGCCCTCGCGCCTACGTACCAGCTCCACCGGCTCGCCGCCGTTCGGCCGGCGCAGTTCGAAGGACAGCAACTGAGCGCCGCGGTTCGTGAACTCGAGCGTCGCGTTGCCCGACTCGATCACCACCCGCTGCTCGACGGCGGCCTCCACCCGTTCCACGACCGCGCGCGGCTGGGACGCCGGCGCCGTCTGCGCACTCGAAACCGGGACCGCCGAACCCGGATCGCCGATGGCCCGGCCGTCCGCCGCCTGTTCGGCGCCTCTGATTGCGACCGGCGCCCGCTCGACTGGCGGCGGTGGCGCGAAGAGAACCTGCCACAGGAGCAGAACACCCAGGGAGAGGACCGCAGCGAAAAGGAGTCGTCGGTTATCCATCAGCCTCGGCTCACTTCGCAAGCCCGACGCCCACGGGCGGCAGGTCGATGCCTCCACGGCCCAGAGGCTGGCAGCGGAGAAGGCGTCGAATCGTCAGCCAACTCCCCGTCATCAGGCCGTGGCTCCGCAAGGCGATCTGCCCGTATTCGGAGCAGGTCGGGCTGAAGCGGCAGGCGCGCGGCAACAGCGGCGACAACCAGCGCTTGTACGCCCGCAGCAACGCGACGACGACGCGGACCGGAGTGTTCATGACCGACTGCCGCGGCCGGGGCGACGGGCGCCGTACCGGGCGACCAAGCCAAACAGGCGGTTCAACTCGCTGTAGAAGCTGCGCCGGTCGGTCTCGGCCGCGGCGGTCTTCAGATGAACCACCACGTCCATCGCGGGCAGCATGTCCTGCCTGACCTGCTGCCTGTAGTGCTCCCGCACCCGCCGGCGCAGCCGGTTGCGCACCACGGCGCCGCCCACCCGCCGACTGGCGGTGAGCCCGAGCCGCGGGTGGCCGGCGTCATTCGCCCGCACGTGGAACACCGCGATGTCGCCGTGCAGACGCCGACCTTGGCGGTACACCCTGCGATAGTCGCGGCTCGACCGGATCCGCTCGGCCCCCGGCGCCACACCGGAGTTGCACCGCGGGCTGCTCGATCGGCTCAACGTCAGACCGTCAGGCGCTTGCGGCCCTTGCGGCGGCGGCGCGAGAGAATCGCCCGTCCGTGCCTCGTCCGCATGCGGGAGCGAAAGCCATGCTTCTTCTTGCGACGCCGGTTGTTCGGCTGGTATGTCCTCTTCACGTTCTTTCCTTCCTAGGGTGTGGCATGGCGGAGAGGGTGGGTGTGGCATGGCGGAGAGGGTGGGGGCGGCATGGCGGAGAGGGTGGGGGCGGCATGCCGGAGAGGGTGGGGGCGGCATGCCGGAGAGGGTGGGATTCGAACCCACGGACCGCTCGCACGGTCAACGGTTCTCGTGAGACCGCCCCAGGGGCGGCCGTTTGGCGGAGAGGGTGGGATTCGAACCCACGGACCGCTCGCACGGTCAACGGTTTTCGAGACCGCCCCATTCGACCACTCTGGCACCTCTCCTCGTTCCTCGGCCACTCGGCGCGTTTCATCTTCTCCTGCCCCAGAATGGCGGAGAGGGTGGGATTCGAACCCACGGTAGAGTTGCCCCTACACATGCTTTCCAGGCATGCACCTTCGACCACTCGGTCACCTCTCCCCTCAATCGAAAAGCCCGCTCGACCGTAGACGCCGGAAGAACGTGCGCAACATTGCCGAGCTCTCCTCCGCCAGGACGCCGGAGCATACCGTGATTTGGTGATTCAGTCTCGGTTCACGGACGAGGTTCCCGATCGAGCCGCAATAGCCGCCCTTCGGATCCAGCGCCCCGAACACGAGCCGGTCCACTCGGGCGTTGACCATCGCGCCGGCGCACATGGCGCAGGGCTCGAGAGTGACATACACCGTGCAACCCTCGAGTCGCCAACCCTGCTGTCGGGCGGCGGCCTGGGCCAGCGCGATCATCTCGGCATGCGCCATCGGGTCGCCCCAGGACTCCCGGCGGTTGTGGCCGCGACCGACCACCTCCCCGTCGCGCACGACCACCGCGCCCACCGGAACCTCTCCGGCGGCAGCCGCGAGACGGGCCTCGGCGAGAGCCAACCCCATGGCGGTGCGATCGTCCCCTGCGTCCACTCGGCGAGCTACCGTAGCAGCACCCACTCCCGCCTCCCACCGCGCAGACGAGTCACGGCGGGCTGCTACCATCCGGCACGATCCTCGTCTCCACCCACGGGCGCGGGATCGAGAGGTGACTGAAGGGTTCGGGCCCTGTGTGTCGACCGGCCCCGAACCTCGTCAGGCCCGGAAGGGAGCAGCGATAGGGTGTTCGTTTCGAGGGCGCAGTTCAGCCGGAACCCTTCAGTGACTTCTCTCTGCAGCGGGTGGCGGCTATGACCTACCAGGCGCTGGCACGCAAGTGGCGCCCGCAGACGTTCGCCGATCTGGTCGGCCAGGAGGCGATCGTCACCGCGCTGGGCAACGCGCTACGCGAGGCGCGGATCGCCCAGGCCTACCTGTTCTCCGGCATCCGCGGCGTTGGCAAGACGACCGCGGCCCGGGTACTCGCCAAGGCCCTGAACTGCGTCGGCGCCGACGGTTCCGGCACCGCCCCGGCGGCCGAGCCATGCAACCAATGCCAAGTCTGCCTCGAGATCATGCAGGCCGGCGACCTCGACGTGCTCGAGATCGACGCCGCCACCTACTCCAAGGTCGAACAGGTCCGCGACCTCACCGAGAGCCTGAAGTACGGCCCCGCCAGGGACCGCTACAAGGTCGTCGTCCTCGACGAGATCCACCGCCTGTCCAGACAGGCCTTCGACGCTCTGCTCAAAATCGTCGAGGAACCGCCCGCGCATCTCACCTTCGTCTTCGCGACCACCGAGATCGAGATGGTGCCGGCGACGATCCTGTCCCGCTGCCAGGAGTTCCACTTCCGGCGCGTCCCCGCCAGCCCGATGGTGGCCCACCTGACGAGAATCTGCGAGGCGGAGGAGATCGAGGCCAGCCGGGCGACCCTTCGCCTGATCGCACGCGCCTCGGAGGGAAGTGTGCGCGACGCGGTGGCCCTCCTCGATCAGCTCGCCACCTTCGGCGGCGGCAAGCTCGCCGACGAGGATGTCGGCCGGCTGCTGGGCGGCATCGACGCCGAGCTCCTCGCCACCCTCCTCGAGGCCATCCTGGCCGGCGACGGCGCGCGGCTGTCGCAGACGATCCGGTCGATCGAGGACGGCGGCAGCGACCCCAGGCAGGTATTCACCCACTTCCTCGGTTTCCTGCGCAGCGCCCTGCACCTGGCGCAGGGTCTCGACCCCGAACAACTCGATCTGCCCGCCGAAGCCGCGACCGAGCTGGAGCGGGTCGCGTCGGGCGCGGGCTACGAGAACCTGCTCCGGCTGTTGCACCTGTTGCTCAGCAGCGAGACCGTCGTGCGGCGCGCCGACGCCCCCGGTCTGGCTCTGGAGGTCGCCCTGCTCCGAGCAGCCGAGTTGCCGCGGCTGGTGCGCATCGAGCAACTTGGCGCCACGCTGCCGGGCGCTCTTCCGGTTACCGCGGAACCGACTCCGCGACCTGCCGGCCCCGGCCCCAGGCGCCCAGGCGCGGCCAAGGGGCTTGGCCCCCCTGCCGCCACGGACGCTGCCGGCGAGATCAAACGGCTCCTCGCGACCAGCCAGCCGGCCCTGGCCGGCCTGCTCGACTTCCACAAGGCCGAGTTCGCGGTTCAGGGCACCACCCTCGTCGTGACGGCCGTTCCGGCGCTCCAGGAAGCGCTCCGCGATGGGCTGAAAGCCGGCCTACTGAAGGACGCCGTGCGCTCGGTGCTGGGCCCCGACGCCGATTGCAAGACGACCCCCGCCGCCCCTGCGGCGCAAGAAGACGACCCCGCCCCGGCGGTCAGCGGTGTACCGGCCCGGGCCCCGGCGCCGACGCGGGAAACAGCGCCCCGACCCCAGCCCGCGCGCCCGGCAGCCCGCCGCACCCCGACGCCGAGCGAAGAAGCGCGCACCACCGCCGAGCAGGATCCGACTGTGCGCGCGGTGCTCGATATCTTCGGCGGCCGCGTGGTCGACGTAAGACCCCGAACCCAATGACTGCTCTCGAGTTCAATACCCGACAGGAACAATCGCGATGAACATCCAGAAGCTGATGCGGCAGGCCCAGGAAATGCAGCAGCAAATGCAGCGTGATCTGGCTGCGGCCGAGTTCACCGCCAGCGTCGGCGGCGGCATGGTCGAGGTGCGCGTGAACGGCGAAAAGGAGGTCCTGGCCGTCCACATCGATCCCGAGGTCCTCGACCCCGAGGACCCGGGCATGGTCCAGGACCTGGTGCAGGCAGCCGTGAACGAAGCCGGACGCAAGGTGAACGAGTACGTGGGGCAGCGCCTTGGCGGCATGGCCGCCAACATTCCCGGTCTGACCTGATGCCGGCCGATCCTCTCTCCAGCCTGGTAGAGGAACTCGCGCGCCTACCGGGCATCGGTCCGAAGACCGCCCGGCGACTGGCTCATCACGTGCTCCGCGTCGACCGCAACCGCGCGGAGGCACTGGCCACGGCGATCATCGACGTCAAGGACCGCATGATCCACTGCTCCAACTGTCATCAGATCACCGCGGTGGACCCCTGTTCCATTTGCAGCGACCCGCGGCGCGACCAGACCAAGCTCTGCGTCGTCGAGGAGCCGTTCAACATCGAGCCGATCGAGCGCACGGGTGAGTTCCACGGCCTCTACCACGCCCTGCTGGGCTCTCTGTCGCCCCAACGTGGCGTGGGACCCGACGAACTGACGGTCGCCTCTCTGCTGGGGCGGCTCGACGGCATCGAGGAGGCGATTCTGGCCATGAACCCGAACGTGGAGGGCGAAGCCACCGCTCTGTACCTGGCCGGCCTCCTGGGCAAGCGCGGGGTGCGGGTTACGCGGCTGGCGTTCGGTCTGCCCGTCGGCGGCGACATCGACTACGCCGATCAGGTGACCCTGGCGCGGTCACTCGCCGGCCGTCGCGACCTCTAAGGCGTGGCTTCTCGTCGTTCGTACCGACTCGACAGCGGCGATCAACTGCCGGAAATCCGAACATCGCTGCCGGGGCCACGCGCGCGGACGGCAGCCAGGCGGCTCGAAGCGGCAGAGGCGCCCGGGATCAACACCCTGGTTGCCGGAAGCACCGCGATGCTGTGGGAGGAGGCTCTCGGCAGCAACGTGCTCGATATCGACGGCAATCGCTACCTCGACCTCACGGCCGGATTCGGAGTCGCCGCGGTGGGCCACCGGCATCCTCGCGTGGTCTCGGCGGTCAAGCGGCAGGCGGATCGCCTCCTTCACTCACTGGGCGACGTTTACGCTCACCCGGCCCGCCTCGAACTCAGCGAGCGTCTCGGCTATCTGGCGCCGCTTCGAGAGCCGCGGGTCTACTTTGCCGCCTCGGGCGCCGACGCGGTGGAGATCGCGCTCAAGACGGGCCGCCTCTACAGCGGCCGCCCCGAAATCCTCGCCTTTGCGCCTGCGTACCATGGCACGACGTTGGGAGCGCTCCAGGGCACGTCGAGGCCGGCCTTTCGGAACCCCTTCACCGAGCCGCTGGACAAGCTGGTTCATCGCCTGCCCCACGGCGCTGAGCTTGAAGAGGTGGAGCGTGTGCTGGGCCGGCAGCCGGCGATCGGAACCTGTCTGGTCGAACCGGTGATCGGCCGCGAGGCAACGCAATGGCCGCCTCGCGGCTGGTTGGCGGGACTGGCTGAGGCGTGCCGCGAGCACAACGTGGTCCTGGCGGTCGACGAGATCTTCACCGCGTTCGGCCGCTGCGGAGCCTGGTTCGTCAGCGCGCAGGCCGGTATCGAGCCGGATCTCATTTGCTGCGGCAAAGCCCTTGGCGGAGGTCTCCCGATCGCTGCCGTGCTCGGTGCGAAGGAGGTCATGGCCTCCTGGCATGCGGTGGGTGAGGCGCGTCACACGGCGACCTTCGTCGCGCATCCCCTGGCCTGCGCCGCGGCTCTGGCGACGCTCGCCGTGATCGAGAGTGAGAGCCTGATCGAGCGGGCGCAGAAGATGGGCCGCCGCTTCGGCCGTCGCGTCGAGTTGCTCAAGCAACGCCCTGGCGTCGTCGATGTCCGCGGCACGGCGCTGCTGTGGGGCGTGGAACTCGATGCGCCGGAACGCGCGGCCGGCCTCTCGCGGCAACTTCTGGGTCGTGGTGTGATCGCCCTGAGCGGCGGCGCCTCCGGTACGGTACTGCAGATCGCGCCGCCGTTGGTGGTCACCGAGCGCCAGTTGGACTACGCGGCAGACTCCCTGGTCCAGGCTGCGTCCGAAACGGGTCCAGCGTTCTGACGCTCGCCTACCAGCTAGGCCCTCGCGATGCGATCGCAGATGCGATCCAGCGCCGACTCGTCGAGGTAGGGGTGCATCGGCAGGCTGACCACCCGGTCGGCCAGACTCTCGCTCACCGGCAGCGATCCCGGACCGCTGCCGTACCGCTCGTAGGCCGGCTGCAAGTGCATCGGGAGCGGGTAGTAGACCGCGGTCGGAATGCCGGCGCGATCGAGATGGCCACGCAGCGCATCCCGGGTGCGCGCCGACGGCCTTCCGTCACGGTCGTCCACCCGCAGCGTGTACTGCGCCCAACTCGACTCCACCTCGGCCGCGCACACCGGCGCCGCGACACGCCAGGGTGTGCGCATCGACGTCGACGCGGCGCCCAGCCTTTCGGTGTAGCCGGCCGCCACCGCGCGACGGGCGGCGAGTTCCTGCTCGAAGATGGTCAGCTTCGCCAGCAGCACGGCAGCCTGCAGCGTGTCCAGCCGGCCGTTCATCCCCAGACGCACGATGTCGTAACGGTCGGCGCTCTGGCCGTGCTCGCGCATCGAACGCACCACCTCCGCGGCGGCAGGTTCGGTGCAGAGAACCGCGCCGCCGTCGCCATAGCCGCCGAGCGGCTTGGCGGGGTAGAAGCTCGTCGTCGTCACCTTTGCCAGCGATCCGACAGGCCGGCCCCCGCGCCGGGCGCCGAAGCTCTGGGCGGCATCCGAGACGACCTCGAGCGCCCTTGCCGCCGCCCACTCCGCCAGCGGCTGCTCGGGCATCGGCTGGCCGAACAGGTCGACGCTGATGACCGCTCGGGGAACGGCGCTTCCCGCGCGCTCCAGCGCGTCGAACTGGTGCCCGAGCGAGTCGAGGTCGAGCAGGAAGTCATCCTCTTGCACGTCGACGAACACCGGGACGCCGCCTGCCAGCAGGACCACTTCCGCGGTCGCGGGGAACGTGAAGGACGGAACGAACACCGCGTCGCGCCGACCTTCCGTGCGCCCTATGCCCAGCGCAAGCAGGGCGATCAACAGAGCGTCCGATCCGCTCGACACGGCAACCGCCGGCGCGCCTCCCAGCCGGCCCAATTCCGCCTCCAGTTCCTCGACTTCCGGGCCCATGACGTAGCGACCGTGGTCGAGGACAGCGGCAATTCGCCGATCGATCTCCGGCCGCAGCCGCCTCGACTGGGCTGCGAGGTCGACGAAGGGAATCCGGTTTCCGTGGTTCGTGCGCGTCGTCATGGCCCGAAGTGTATTGGCCCGCGGGCCAGCGATTTGCCGAGCTCCTCGAAGGACTTGCCCAGCAGCGATGAAGTCGGCAGATCACCGATCTCCTCGAGAGCGAACCACTCCAGGTCGGCCCGGCCTGGCCCGGCCAGCGGCTCACCGGCTTCGGGGTCCGGTCGCCAGCGGGCGAGTGCAACCCGCACGAAGAAGTCCCGGTAGGTGACCGTGTGCCGCACTGCGACCTCGTCGTCGCATTGCCAGGCGCCGCCGAACTCCATGCGGAGGAGTTCTGCCGCTTCGCCCGCGGACTCGTCACCCCTCACGAGCTCGACCGTCGGCAGATGCCAGCGGCCGGCCAGCCAGTCCGCGTCGTCCGGGCGGCGGTGCAACAGCAAGCCGCGCCCACCCTTGACCATCGCCGTGAAGCAGTGAATGGTCCTTCGGGCTCGACGCCTGGCTGCTGTGGGATACGCCTCGGGGTCCAGCCCGCTCGTCTGGAAGGCCCTGCAGCCCGGAGCGAGCGGACAGACGCCACAGTCGGGGCGCCGGCGCCGGCAGACGAGTGAACCCACCTCCATCAAGGCCTGATTCGAGTCCCCCGGCCGGTTCGGGTCCAGGAGCCTCGCCGCGGTCGCCAGCAGGTTCCGTCGGGCTTCGGCCTGTCTGGGCGGCCGCGAGGAAGCCAGGAAACGGCTCAGCACACGTTCGACGTTGCCGTCGAGCACGGGCGCACATTCTCCGCCCAGGCGGCTTGCAAGCAGCGCCGAAGTGTAGGCGCCCACTCCGGGCAACTCGCTCCACTCCACGGCGCTCCGGGGAAACTCGGCCCGTTCGGCCAGGAGGCGGGCGGCACGATGGAGGTTCCGGGCCCGGCGGTAGTACCCGAGACCCGACCAGGCGGCCTCGACCTCCTCGACCCCTGCCGCGGCCAACGCCTCAAGAGTGGGGAACCTGTCGAGAAAGCCCGGATAGCGCGACGCCACGACCTCGCTTCGAGTCTGCTGGAGCATCACTTCCGCGACCAGGATCTCGTACGGATCCTCCGATCGGCGCCACGGCAAATCGCGGCGGCAACGGTCGAACCAGACCAGCAACCCGTCCCGAAGCTCCACCGGCTGGAGTAACTGCAACATGGGTCAGAACCTAGGCCGCCGGCGCCGGCCGTCAGCGCCTCCGACCCCAGAGAAAAGATGAAGAAAATGCGAACAAACCTCTTGTTCCCGCCAAGGCTCGCTGCTATCCTGGCCCTCTCGCGCAACGGAGACCGCCCGGCCTGAGACCACAGGACGCTTGCTTGTCCGAAAACTGCCTGTTTCTGCGCCGGTCGTTCCGAGTTTTTCCACAATGTGCGGAAAAGCTGCGGAACATAGCTCCGCGGAGCCGCTTGTCCCTAGTAACCGCCTAGGACATCGGTGGTAACTGCGCGCTCGCTTTGGGGGGGACAGGTGCGTCTCTGGGAAAAGCAACGGGAAGAGGACGTAGAACGGACAGCGCGGCATGTCTAGTTCCGTCTGGCCGACTCTACGCCGGCAGTTGCGCGCCGACCTGCCGCCGGACGAATTCCGCACCTGGTTCCACCCCCTCAGGGTCGCCTCGGAGGACGCCGAACAGTTGGTCCTCGAGGCGCCGAACTCCCGCTTCGTCGCGGCCCTGGAGGAGGGCTTCCGGCCCATCGTCGACTGGGCGATCGCGGATCTCAAGGGGCCGACCTTCCAGGTTCTCTTCAAGAGCGGCGATTCGATCAGACGGACCGTCCGGCCGATGGCGACTTCCCCGAAGACTCGGGCGGTTGTCGATGACGACCCGGCCGCCGGCAGCTCCCTCAACCCCCAGTATCGCTTCGACTCGTTCGTGATCGGCAACTCGAACCGCTTCGCCTGCGCCGCCTCCCAGGCGGTGGCCGAGAAGCCCGGAATCGCCTACAACCCGCTCTTCCTCTACGGCGGTGTGGGCCTGGGCAAGACCCACCTTCTGCACGCAATCGGAAACCGCCTCCGGGCTACCACCCCCGGTACGCGCGTGGTCTACCTGGCCGCCGAGGACTTCGTCAACGACCTGATCACCTCGATCCGGTTCGAGCGCATGCCCGCGTTCCGGGAACGCTACCGGACGATCGACGTCCTCCTGGTCGACGACATCCAGTTTCTGGGCAGGAAGGAACGGTCGCAGGAGGAGTTCTTCCATACCTTCAATGTGCTCTATACACGGCAGAAGCAGATCATCGTCACCTCCGACGCGCAGCCGCGGGATCTGGCCGACGTGGAAGAGCGGCTACGGAGTCGTTTCGGCTCCGGTCTGCTCGCGGACATCCAGCCCCCTGACCTGGAAACCAAGGTCGCCATTCTTCAGCGCAAGGCCCGCCAACTCCAGGGCCTCGACCTGGACACGGATGTCGCTCTGTTCATCGCCAGGCAAGTGCACTCCAACGTCCGGGAGCTCGAGGGCCTGCTCAACCGGGTCACGGCCTTCGCGTCGCTCTCCGGCGCCCATCTCGACCTGGACTTCGCGAAGGAGGCGCTCCGCGACGTTCTCCCGGACCGGGACCGTCCCGTCTCCCCGGCGCAGATCGTCAAGCTGGTGGCCCATCACTACGGGCTCAAGGTGCGCGAGATCAAGAGCAAGAGCAACTCGCGGCAGATCACCTATCCGCGGCAGATCGCGATGTACCTCTGCAAGCGACTGACCGAGATGTCCTATCCGGAAATCGGCAGGCTGTTCAACGGCAAACACCACTCCACGGTGATGTACTCCGTCGAGCAGATCGAGCGGCGTCGCGCCGAGGACGACCGTCTGGCTGCTCAACTGGAGCGCTTCTCCCGTCAACTCAGTTGAACCAGTTCAACTTTGTTGAAGCAGTCCAGTTCAACTTTGTTGAACCCGGGCTTCAACTCTGTTGAACCCCACGCACGCCCGAAGACTCTCTCCGGCGCCACCAGGAAGATGAACGCCCTGCGGAATCCCAGCGGATCGGCCCCGGAGCGAACTGCGTGGCAGCGGCGGATTGTCGGAGCACTCGTTTCGGCCATTCTGCGGACAGAATCCGAGCCGGCCTCCACCAGAGCGCGAAACTCCGCAGACTGCACAAAGAGTCCACCGCTTCGTCCACCGCCTACAGTCAGAGATCCAAGACTCTAAATTGCTCCATCTGAACGTTTTACATGACATATACACAGGCGCTGCCGGAGCCTTCTACGGTTACTTGGTTGGTGTATATTCACTCTCTGAGGAGAGCCTAGATGAAGACCACGATTGAACGGCGAGAACTGCTGACCGAACTCGCGGCGATGCGCGGCATCGTGGAAAGCAGGTCGACGATTCCGGTCCTGTCCCACCTCCTGTTGCGGGTTCGCGAGAACCGGCTGGAACTGGCGGCGACCGATCTCGATGTTTCGCTCACGTCTTCGTGCGCGGCCGAGGAAGGACTCAGCGAGCCGGGCGCCACAGCCGTTCAGGCGCGCAAACTCCTGGAGATCGTCCGCGCCCTCGGTGACGGTCCGGTCGAGTTGTCAACCGGCGAGTCGAACTCGCTCCACATCGCTGCCGGCTCCTCGCGGTTCCGCATCAACGGTCTCTCGGCCGAGGATTTTCCGACCCTGCCCGCGGTCGATCCCGACTCGGCCTCCGCATCCTTCGAGGCGCCGTTTGCCGACTTCAAGCGAATGATCGGCAAGGTCATCTTCGCGGTCTCCGCCGAAGAGTCACGGTTCCAGTTGAACGGCGCGCTGCTCAAGCTCAAGGACGGCGCGATCGAGTTGGTGGCTACCGACGGCCACCGCCTCGCCCTGATCCAGGTGGAGATGTCCGGCGTCGCCGAAGCGGACGGTGTGCTGGCGCCGCGCAAGGCCCTGATGGAACTGATGCGCTTCGACAGTGACGAGAGCGTCATCTTCCGACGCGGCGAGCATCATCTCGCCTTTGTGATCGGGCGTCGCGAACTGACCTGCCGCATCCTCGAGGGCACGTTCCCGGACTACGAGAAGGTCATCTCGAAGGACAACGACCTGAAGACCACCTTCGACCGCCAGGAGCTGTCCGAAGTCGTCCATCGCGTTGCTCTGCTGACCGGCGATCGGGCGCCCATGGTGAGGTTCAAGTTCGACGCCCAGTCGCTGCTCGTGTCGTCGTCGAATCCAGACCTGGGAGAGGCCGAAGAGAGCCTCGAGTGCGACTATGAGGCGGAGAGTCTGGAGCTCGGCCTGAACCCCGTCTACGTGCGGGATTTCCTGGGCGCGATCGAGACCGACCGGGTCGAGTTCGCGCTGAAGGACGAGAACAGCCAGTGCCTCGGACAGCCGGTCGACGGCGCCGATTCGCGCTATCTGTGCGTGATCATGCCGATGCGGATCTAGCCGTCACGAACCGCCTGTTATACGCCCCTCTAAGTCGCTTGTTTTCAACTAGTTACAGCACACGCTGAAGCGGTCCCCCAAACTGGGGATATGCGCCGTCCTGTGATAGTTTTCCGCACATGGCGGAAGCCGGAAAAGGCGGTTCGGAGACGGTGGCCGGATCCGGGTACTCGGCTAAGGACATCAAGGTCCTCAAGGGACTTGAAGCGGTCCGCAAGCGGCCCGGAATGTACATCGGCGACACCGATGACGGTTCGGGTCTGCACCACATGGTGTTTGAGCTCGTCGACAACGCGATCGACGAGGCGCAGGCGGGCTTCTGCAGCCAGGTAGGGGTCGTGATCCACGCCGACGGCAGCGTCTCCGTGAGTGACGACGGCCGTGGCATTCCGGTGGGACTCCACGAAGGTGAGCAGCGGTCCGCGGCCGAGGTGATCATGACCGAGCTCCACTCGGGCGGAAAGTTCGACCAGAACTCCTACAAGGTGTCCGGCGGGCTGCACGGTGTGGGGCTGTCCGTGGTCAACGCGCTCTCGGTCCACCTCGACCTGGAGATCGACCGCGAAGGGCATCGCTGGCTACAGGCGTACAGCCGGGGAGTGCCGGTCGGCTCGATAGAGGCCGTTTCCGCCCTCGAGGCGCCCGAGGCGACCGGCACCCGGATCCGCTTCGCTCCGGATCCGGAGGTCTTCACGCAACTCACCTTCGACCACCAGACTCTCGCTAAGCGTTTGCGGGAACTGTCGTTCCTGAACCGGGGCATAGCCATCCGGCTCGTCGACGAACGGACCGGCAAGCGGGTAGACTTCGAGTATGAAGGCGGCATCGCCAGCTTCGTCGCCCACCTGAGCCGGAACAAGACGCCGCTGCATCCGGAACCGATCTACCTCCAGAACGAGGTCGGTGAGGCCGGCTCGAACGAGTCGGTCGAGGTCGCCCTGTTGTGGAGCGACAGCTACCAGGAACGGATCAACTGCTTCACGAACACGATCAACAACCGCGACGGCGGCAGCCATCTGTCGGGTCTGCGCTCGGCGCTTACGCGCACCGTCAACAACTACGTCGCCGCCTCGGGTCTGGGCAAGAACCTCAAGGAGAAGCTCTCGGGCGAAGACATCCGGGAGGGGCTGGTCGCGATCGTCTCGGTCAAGGTGCGGGATCCCAAGTTCTCCAGCCAGACCAAGGAGAAGCTGGTCTCCTCGGAGGTGCGCGGTTGGGTCGAGTCGACGGTCGGCGAACAGCTCTCCGCCTTCCTGGAGGAGAATCCGCGCGATGCCCGGCGGATCGTCGAAAAGGTGGTCGAAGCGGCTCGGGCGCGGGAGGCGGCGCGCAAGGCGCGCGAACTCACCCGGCGCAAGGGTGTGCTGGAGAGCTCGAACCTCCCAGGCAAGCTCGCCGACTGCAGCGAACGGGATCCGGCCGTCGCGGAGCTCTTCCTGGTTGAGGGCGACTCCGCCGGCGGCTCAGCGAAACAGGGCCGCGACCGGCGGTTCCAGGCGGTGCTGCCGCTCAAGGGCAAGATCCTGAACGTCGAGCGCGCGCGCCTCGACAAGATGCTGTCGTCGGAGGAGATCAGGACTCTGATCCAGGCACTGGGTACCGGCATCGGTACCGAGGACTTCAACGTCGACCGTCTCCGGTACCACAAGCTGATCATCATGTGCGACGCGGACGTGGACGGCAGCCACATCCGGACGCTCATCCTGACCTTCTTCTACCGGCAGATGAAGGAGATCATCGACCGCGGCTACCTGTTCATCGCTCAGCCGCCTCTCTACAAGGTCACCGAAGGGCGCCGGTCGAGTTACCTCAAGGACGACGAGGAGTACCACGACTACCTGGTGAAGAGGATCCTCAAGGGCTGGCAGATCGCGCTCCCGAACGGCGACGTCGGCCACCCGACCGTGTTCGAGGGCGACCGCCTGAGCCGCCTGCTCGATCATCTGGCTTCCTTCCGGCGAGCCCTCGACTCGCTGAGTGCACGCGGTGTGCCGTCGGATGCCCTGCGGGCGGTGATCGCAGGCGGAATCACGGATCGGAACAGCCTTGCCGACCGCGAACGGATGCAGCAGATCGCGGAGAGCATCGAAGCGTCCGGCTTCCACGATGTCGAAGTGGTCGGCGGGGAGGAAGTGGTCGGCGGGGACAACCGACCGTTCTCGATCCGCTTCCGGTCGCGGCGGGACGGCGTGGACCGTCACGTGACGGTTGACGAGCAACTCGTAGCCGGCGCCGAGTTCCGTTCCCTGATCACGAACGTGCAGGCGCTCGAGGTGTGGAACTCGCCTTCGATCCTGCTCCAGCAGGTGAACGGCGGCGGCGCGGACAGCCGCGAGTTGCAGTCGCTGGACGAGGCGCTCGACGCCCTGTTCGAGGCCGCGAAGAAGGGCCTCGGGATCCAGCGCTACAAGGGCCTGGGCGAGATGAACCCGACTCAGCTCTGGGAGACCACGATGGACCCCGAGCGCCGCCGGATGCTCGTGGTCGAAATCGACCACGAGCGCGATGAGGCGACGAACGACATCTTCGAGACCCTCATGGGCGACAAGGTAGAGCCACGGCGGCAGTTCATCGAAGAGAACGCGCTCTACGCCACGAACCTCGACATCTGATCGACTTGATGTGACCAAGGGCGAACCTCCCATTCAGCCCCCGCCGGAATCGCCGCCGGAGGGCAGGCCGCCGGGCCAGGACACGGTGCCCGTCCAGCTCGAGCGCGAGATGCGCCGGAGCTACCTCGATTACGCGATGAGCGTGATCGTCGGCCGCGCCCTGCCCGATGTCCGCGACGGTCTGAAGCCGGTTCATCGGCGCGTGCTCTACGGCATGTGGGAGGCAGGCAACACCGCGGGGCGCGCTTACAAGAAGTCGGCCCGCATCGTCGGCGACGTGATGGGCAAGTACCACCCCCACGGCGACGGCCCCATCTACGACACGGTGGTGCGCCTGGCGCAGGACTTCTCCATGCGCTACCCCCTGGTCGACGGCCAGGGCAACTTCGGGTCGATCGACGGCGACAATCCGGCCGCGATGCGCTACACGGAGGTTCGCTTAACAAGGATCGCCGAGGAGATGCTCCGCGAGGACATCAACAAGGACACTGTCGACTGGGTGCCGAACTACGACGGTTCGGAACAGGAACCGTCGCCCCTCCCGGCCCGGATACCGAACCTGCTGGTCAACGGTTCGTCCGGTATCGCGGTCGGCATGGCGACGAACATACCGCCCCACAACCTCGGCGAAGCGATCGCGGCCGTCAAGCTGCTGATCGACCGTCCGCAGGCCTCGCTGGACGAGCTGATGGAACTCGTCCCCGGTCCGGACTTCCCGACCGCAGGGTTCATCCACGGCCGCGCGGGCATCCGTAGCGCCTATGAGACGGGACGCGGTTCGATTCAGGTGCGCTCTCGCGCCGACATCGAGGACAGGGGTTCGGACCGCCAGTCGATCATCGTCACCGAGATCCCCTACCAGGTGAACAAGGCGCGGTTGATTGAACGGATAGCCGAACTGGTACGCGAGAAGAAGCTCGACGGCATCAGCGATCTGCGCGACGAATCCGATCGCGAGGGCATCCGCATCGTGATCGACCTGAAGCGGGGCGAGGTGGCCGAGGTCATCCTGAACACCCTCTACAAGATGACCAAGCTCCAGGTCAGCTACGGCATGAACATGCTGGCGATCGTCGACAACCAGCCGCAGATGCTGACCCTGCGCGACCTGCTGAGCCACTTCCTGGATCACCGCCGCACGGTCGTCGTCCGGCGCTGCCGGTACGAGCTGGCCCGGGCGGAACAGCGCGCCCATGTTCTCGAGGGTTTGCTCATCGCTCTCGATCATCTGGACGAGGTGATCGCCGCGATCCGCGCCAGCCGCACGCCGCCGGAGGCTCGGGTGCGGCTGACCCTGGACTTCACCCTGACCGAGCCCCAGGCGCAGGCGATCCTCGACATGCGCCTGCAGCGGTTGACCGGACTCGAGCGCGAGAAGATCCAGGAGGAGTACGCCGAGCTGATCGCCGAGATCGGCCGGCTGCGCGCCGTTCTGGGGTCGGACGCGCTGCTGCTGGCGGAGATCCGAGGCGAACTCGACGCGATCGAAGAGCGTTACAGCGATCCGCGGCGCACCGAGATCCTGGACCACTCCTCCGACATCACGATCGAGGACATGATCGCCGACGAGGACATGGTCATCACGGTGACGCGGTCGGGCTACGTCAAGCGCTCACCGCTCAGCGCGTACCGGGCCCAGCACCGCGGCGGCAAGGGCCGAACCGGCATGGCAACCCGCGACGGCGACTTCGTCGAGCAGCTCTACGTCGCCTCCGCCCACAGCTATGTCCTCGTATTCACCGACCGGGGCAACTGCTACTGGCTCAAGGTGCACCAGATCCCCCAGATGGGCCCGGCGGCGCGCGGCAAGGCGATCGTGAACCTGCTGCGGCTCGACAGCGGCGAGACGGTCGCCGCCACGGTCTCGGTGCGCGAGTTCCCGGAAGACCGGTTCCTGACCTTCGCCACTGAGGCGGGCGTGGTGAAGAAGACGGCCCTGTCCCACTACTCGCGCCCCCGCCCCAGTGGCATCATCGCGCTGAGGATCGACGAGTCCGACCGCCTCCTGACGGTCAAGGTCACCGATGGCGGCAGCGACCTGGTGCTGGCGACGCGGACGGGCTACTCGGTCCGGTTCCCCGAGAGCGACCTGCGCTCCCTGGGGCGGGCGACCCGGGGCGTGCGCGGGATCAATCTGCGCCGTGGCGACCGGGTCGTGTCAATGGAGTGCCTGCAGCCGCCGACCCCGGAGACGACGCTGCTTACGGTCAGCGAGAACGGCTTCGGCAAGCGGACCGCGCTCGGCGAGTACCGCCGCCAGTCGAGGGGAGGCAAGGGGATCATCAACCTCAAGGTCTCCGATAGAACCGGGGCCGTGGTCGGCGTCCGGGAAGTGACGGATGACACCGACCTGATGCTGATCACCCACGAGGGGAAGATCATCCGCATCACCGCCGGCAGCGTGTCCCGGATCGGACGCTCCACCCAAGGGGTCAAGGTCATGGACATGGGCGCCGGGGACCGGATCGTCGCCCTCGCCAGGATCCCGGACCGGGGTGACCAGGCTGAAGACGACGGCGATCCCGGAGACGGCGAAACCTCGGAAGCTGCGTCGGACGATGCGGAACCGATCAACTAGCGCTCAGGGAGCCTCAGGCATGAAGTTCTTTCTCGACACCGCCGACACAGGAGAGATCGAGACCGGCCTGGAGTGGGGCATGGTCGACGGCGTGACGACGAACCCGAGCCTGATCGCCAAGCAGGGCAAGCCGTACCTGCCCACGGTCCGCGAGATCGCCGAACTGGTGCCCGGGCCGGTGAGCGGCGAAGTCCTCGCCACCGACCTCGAAGGCATGCTCGACCAGGGCCGCCGGCTCGCCGGACTCGCGGACAACGTGGTGGTCAAGGTGCCGCTCGGTCCGCCCGGACTCACGGCGGTGCGCCGGCTGGCCGCCGAGGGCATCCGCTGCAACGTGACCCTGTGCTTCTCGCCGTCCCAGGCCCTGCTGGCGGCGAAGGCGGGCGCCGCCTACATCTCTCCCTTCGTCGGACGGCTCGACGACATCGCCCAGGACGGCATGGACCTGATCCGGCAGGTGATCGCGATCTACTCGCAGTACGAGTTCGAGACCGAGGTCCTGGTTGCGTCCGCCCGCCACCCCGTCCACGTCGTGCTGTCGGCGGAGATGGGCGCCGATGTCGTCACGCTGCCGTTCAAGACCCTGAGCCAGCTCTACCGTCACCCGTTGACGGACATCGGTCTGGACCAGTTCCTCGCCGACTGGGCCAGGACCGGCCGCAGCTTCGACGACTAGTAGACCGACCAGGGGCCCCAGATGAGCATCACCGCCGTCCTCGAGCGTGTAGACCGCGAGACCAGCGTCAGCCTCGAGCAGTTGAAGGAGTACCTCCGGATCCCGTCCGTCTCGACCGATCCGGCCTACGCCGGAGAGGTGCGCCGCTGCGCGGGATTCGTCCAGGAACGGCTGCAGGCCGCCGGGTTGGACACGGAGATCGTCGAGACCGCGGGTCATCCGCTGGTGTACGGCGAGTGGCTTGGCGCCCCCGGGCGACCCACGGTCCTCTTCTACGGCCACTACGACGTGCAGCCGGTGGACCCCCTGAGCGAGTGGCGTAACGACCCGTTCGAGCCGACCATCGAAAGCGGCGAGCGCGGCGAGCAGATCGTCGCCCGCGGCGCCACCGACGACAAGGGCCAGTCCTTCAGCCACATCAAGGCGGTCGAGGCGCTGATGGCGGAGACCGGCAGCCTGCCGGTCAACGTGAAGTTCCTGATCGAGGGCGAAGAGGAGTCCGGCGGCGAGGCGATCGAAGCGTACGTCCGGAGTCCGGCGGCCGAGCGGCTCGCCTGCGACCTGGCGCTGGTCTCGGACACCTCGATGTACGGACCCGGACAACCGTCTGTTCTCTACGGTCTGAAGGGATTGCTCTACACCGAGGTCAGGGTCCGTGGTGCGGCGCGCGATCTGCATTCCGGCAGCTTCGGCGGCGCGGTGGCCAACCCGCTGAACGCGCTGGCGACGATGCTGGCGGCGCTGCGCGACCCGGAGAACGGACAGGTGATGATTCCCGGCTTCTACGACGACGTGCGGCCTTTGGGCGCCGCGGAGCGTGCCGCATTCGCGGCGCTGCCGTTCGACGAGGCGCAGTACGGCGAGGAGATCGGCGCCACGGCCTTGTGGGGCGAGGCCGGCTACACGACCCTGGAGAGGGTCTGGGCCCGACCGACCTGCGACGTGAACGGGATCTGGGGCGGTTACCAGGGGCCGGGCGCCAAGACCGTGATCGCCAACCGCGCCGGCGCCAAGGTCTCCATGCGTCTGGTTCCCGACCAGGAACCGGAACGCCTCTTCGGCGTCTTCGCGGAATTCATGCGCTCGCTGGCTCCTCCGGGTATCGAGGTCGAGGTGGAAAGCCTCAACGGGGCGCCGCCGGTGCTTGTCGACCTCAAGGGACCGCTGGTCGATGCGGCTCTCGAGGGCGTGCGGGAGGCCTGGGGCCGCGCTCCGGTCAGGGTCCGGGAGGGCGGTTCGATTCCCATCGTCTCGACGCTGTCCGAGGTGCTGAAGGCGCCGGTGCTGCTGATCGGGTTCGGCCTCTCGGACGACCGGCTGCACGCGCCGAACGAGAAGATGGACCTGGGCAACTTCTACCAGGGCATTCGCACCGTGGTCCGGGTCCTTGATCGAGTAGGCCGCTGCTCGGTAGGTGCGGTCCGTCCCGGCGCTTGAAGGAACGCGAGATCAAGATCCCAGTGGCCGACCTGGACGGGGTCCGGGATCGGTTGCTTGCGGTGGGCGCCGACCTCCACCGGCCTGCCTCTCTTGAGGCGAACCTGGTGTTCGACCGCGTTGACGCGCCGGTGGAGCAACGGCTGCGGTCCCGCCGCGAGCTGCTGCGCCTGCGCTCCGACGGCGCCGGCGCCCGGTTGACCTTCAAGTCGGTCCCGCGCTTCGTGGGCAGCGTGAAAGAGCGAGTGGAACACGAGTTCTCGGTCGACGACCCGACGGCCGCGCGGCTGCTCCTGGAGTCCTTGGGGTTCGGGGTTGCCGTGCGGTACGAGAAGGTCCGTGAGACGTGGCGGCTGCTTGGCTGCGAGGTCTCGCTCGACCGGACTCCCATGGGCGACTTCCTGGAAGTGGAGGAGCTGGCTGGCGAACTGCCGGCCGACCGGATCGAGGCAGTCTGCCGGCGCTGTGGCCTCGATCCCGCGCAGGCGGTACCGGAGGACTACCTGGCGCTCTACCGGACCTACCGGAGGGATCGGCCGGATCTGCCGCGCGACATGGTCTTTCATCCGCAGCGACCGGTCCCGGATCGGGACGGCGGGACAGGGTAATGCGCCGCGAGAGCCGGCGGGTGCGGGCGCTCGTGCTTTGCGCCGGGCGCGGCGACCGGCTGCGGCCGCTGACCAGCCTGCTGGCCAAACCGCTGCTGCCGGTTGCGGGCCGGCCGGTCGCCATGCGCACGATCGACATCCTCCACCGCGCCGGCTGCGAGACGGCCGTCAACCTGCACCATCTGGCCGGGTGCGTTCGGCGCGAACTGGGGTCGGAAGCCGAGGCACGCGGAATCGACCTGACCTTCGCCCTCGAGCCGGACCTGCTCGGTACCCTGGGAGCGGTGGTCAACCTGCGGGACTTCCTGGCCGGGGGCGACGACATCGTGCTCGTGAACGGCGACTCGCTCTGCCGCTGGCCGCTTCGCGACGTGCTTGCGCGCCACCGCCGGAGCGGTGCCGACGTCACCCTGCAGCTTGGCAGCGAAGCGCCGGACCAGCGCCTGGGCGGCGGTGTGGAAGTCGATCAGCGGGGAGTCGTCGTTGGGCTCCGCGACCTGCACGTCGGTTCGGTTCGCGGCCGCAATCGGACCTTCCAGGGCCTGCACGTCCTGTCGCGCCGGGTCCTGGACGCGATTCCGTCTCCCTCGAGTTCGGGCGACATCGTCGAAGGTCTTTACCAGCCCCTCCTCAGGGCAGGGGCCCGGATCGTTGGCTTCGGCAGCCGCCGCCGCTGGCACGACCTCGGGACACCGGACCGCTATCTGAACGGGGCGCTCGATTGGGGGCGGACCGCCGGCGGCCGCAAGCGGCGCCGGCGCTTCGTGGCGCCGGGCGTCGTTGTGGAGAGCGGCGCGGCCATCGAACACAGCGTGGTCGAGGGCGGCTGCCGCCTGGGCGCCGGCGCGCTGGTGGATCGGAGTCTGCTGATGCCCGGGGCTCGGGTCGGCGCGGGGGCCCGGCTCCGCCGCACGATCGTGGCGCCGGGGGTTCAGGCGCCGCCGGGGCTTGAAATCGACGGCCAACTCGTCACGCCGGCGGACTGGGGCCGCGCCCCGGACACCCGCTCCGAAGAGCGGGACGGACTCGTCTACACCCCGCTAGTGTCAAGTCACACGTCCTATGTCGCATGAATCGTAGTAGGCTCCTTGCCGTTCGACGACGGCAAGGAGTCTGGCATGAAGCGGTATGTGGTGGAGTTGGAGGAGCAGGAGCGCGAGGCGTTGGCGACGATTGCGCGCAAGGGTTCGCATCGGTCGCAGAAGGTGATCAACGCGTTGGTTCTGCTCAACTGCGACGAGGGCGAGTTCAACGGGCGTCGGCCGACCGGCGAGACGATCGCCGGGGTCTTGCGGATCAGTGCGCGCAGGGTGGATCGTGTGAAGAAGCGGTTTGTGGAGGACGGTCTGGAGGCGGCGCTCGGCAGTCGGCAGGGGCGTCGTCCGAAGTACCTGCGCAAGGCGGATGGCGAGTTCGAGGCGCGGCTGGTCGCGCTCAGTTGCGGAGAGCCGCCCGAAGGGCGTTCGCAGTGGTCTCTGCGTCTGTTGGCCGACCGTGCGGTGGAGCTCGGCTATATCGACAGCGTCTCGCACGAGACGGTGCGGCGGGTGCTAAAAAAAACGCTCTCAAACCGTGGCGCCGCGTCGGCTGGGTGATTCCGCCGCAATGCAACGCCGACTTCGCGGCGAACATGGAGCGGGTGCTCGACGTCTATCGGCGTCCCTACGACGCGAGCTTCCCGGTGGTGTGCATGGACGAGACGCCGCGGCAGTTGATCGCCGAGACACGGGCGCCCATCCCGCCGGCCCCTGGACGGGAGGTCCGCGAAGACTACGAGTACCGACGCTGCGGCGCCTGCAACGTGTTCATGGCGACCGAACCGCTGGCCGGGCGGCGTCTGACCAAGGTCACCGAGCGCAGGACCAAGACCGACTGGGCGCGTTTCCTGGAAGACATCGCCGGGCAGTATCCCGACGCCACCCGAATCACGCTGGTGATGGACAACCTCAACACCCACCGCCCCGGCGCGCTCTACGAGACCTTCGACCCGGCCCGGGCCAAGGCGCTGTGGGACCGCTTCGAGTTCGTCTACACCCCCAAGCACGGCAGTTGGCTGAACGTCGCCGAGGTCGAACTCAGCGTGATGATCCGACAGTGCCTCAACCGCCGCATCGACTCCATCGACACCCTACGCGCCGAAGTCGGCGCCTGGCAGGCCGCCAGAGACCGGATCCAAGCCAAGGTCAACTGGCACTTCACCACCGACGACGCTCGCGTCAAACTCAAGCGCCTCTATCCGACTTTTGACGAGTGACACGACACTAGGTACTGCGCGGCAGAACGAGCTGGCCTGGGAGCGCGGGCATCTTGCCCGCATCCGGCGCGAAGCGCCGGCCTCCGGTAGTTCTGCCGCGCTAGGTACGGAGCAGAACCTCCCGGAGGGCTAGATCCTCCGCCGGAATCTCGACGATCCGCTCGGGCAGGTCTGCGCAACGCTCCAGCGCCGGCGGCACGGGCGGCTCGATGCCGACGGCGTCGTGGATCACGTCGGCGAACTTCCCGGGGTGTGCCGTCGCCAGCACGACCCCCGTGCCGCCGCCCTGGGCTTCGAGTTCCTCCTTCAGGCCGAGGTAGCCGACTGCGGTGTGGGGGTCCAGCAGGTAGCCGTGGCTCTCGTGCACGTCGCGCATCGCCCGCCGCGTGGCCCGGTCGCCGAAGGAGCGCCCGGCCAGGTCGCGGCGCAGACTGTTCAAGGGATCGCCGCCGTCGGAGTACAGGTGGCGTATGCGGGCGAAGTTGCTCGGATCGCCGACGTCCATCGCGTTCGAGATCGTGGCGGCCGAGGCGCGCGGCCGGTACTCACCGCTCTGGAGGTAGGCGGGCACGACGTCGTTGACGTTGGTGGCCGCGACGAAGCGGGAGACGGGGAGGCCGATCCGCTTGGCGATCAGGCCCGCGGTCAGGTTGCCGAAGTTGCCGCTCGGCGTAGAGAACACGAGCGGGGGGTCGGCGTCCACAAGAGGCGCCGACGGAAGCTGCGCCCAGGCGTGGAAGTAGTAGAAGACCTGCGGCAGGAGGCGGCCGATGTTGATCGAGTTGGCGGAGGCGAGAGGCCGCTGTCGGCGCAGTTCCCGGTCGGCGAACGCGGCCCGGGCGAGGCGCTGGCAGTCGTCGAAGGCGCCCGCGACGGCGACCGCGGTCACATTGCCTCCCAGGGTCGTGAACAGGCGCCGCTGGGCCTCGGTGACGAGTCCCTGGGGGTAGAGCACGCAGACCCGGAAACCGTCCAGGCCGCTGAACGCGTGAGCCACGGCGCTGCCGGTGTCGCCGCTGGTGGCCACGACCACCGTGGTCTCCGCCTGTCCGGCGGTGGCCGCGAACCGGGACATCAGGCGGGCCATGACTCGGGCTGCTATGTCCTTGAACGCCAGTGTCGGTCCGTGGAACAGCTCCAGGCAGTGGAGGCCCGGCTCGATCTGACGTAGGGGGATCGGGAAGTCGAGGGCGTCCTCGAGCAGCGCTGCGAGCTCGTCCTCCGGGACTTCCGAGCCGAACAGTCGGCGGCCGAGGACGCTCGAGATGCCGGTCAGGGGCAAGAGCCCCAGCAAGGCCAACTCCTCGGCTGCCAGTGGCGCCAGACGCTCCGGAACGAACAGGCCGCCGTCGGGCGCCGGTCCTTCGAGCAGCGCCTCGCTCAGGGTCGCCGCCGGCGCCTTGCCGGCGGTGCTGACGAACCGCACGTCAGGCCTCGCCGGTTGCCCCGCGGTCGCCGTCGATCACGCGCGCTCCCGGCGCCGGCAACGTGGAAACGAGTTGATCGCAGTCGACGCCCGCCGCGTCCTGGAGCGCCGCCGCCATGGCCGCCGTCACCTGCCCGGCGCGGTCCGGACCGTCGCACAGGGCGAACAGGGCCGGCCCGCTGCCCGACAGGCTGCAGCCCAGAGCGCCGGCCTCGATGGCGGCCGCCTTGGCGGCGTGGAATCCGGGCACGCTGGGTGCGCGCACGGGCTCGGCCACGACGTCGACCAGGGCCCGTGACAGCAGCTCCAGATCGGCACGGTAGAGCGCGGCCACCAGGGCCGCGGCATTGCCCCACTGGGTCACGGCGCGCTCGAGCGGCAGATGGCGGTCGAGGCTGGCCCGGGACTCGCGCGTATTGACCTTGGCGTGAGGGCGGACCAGGGCGCAGGTCAGGCCCTCGGGCACCGGCAGTTCGATCACGTCCGGCTCTGGTTCGAGCGAACGGACCAGGACCAGGCCGCCAAGCAGAGATGGGGCGAGGTTGTCGGCGTGGGCGCCGCCGCTGGCCAGTATCTCCCCGGCCAGCGCGTACCGCAGCAGAGCCGCCGGCGGCAGGTCGAGGCCCAGCAGCGCATCGACCGCGACGACCGCCGCCACCGCGCTGGCGGCGCTTGAGCCGAGGCCGCTTTCAAGCGGCATGCGCTTCTCGATCTCCAGGTCGACGGCCGCATCGGGCGTCTCCGCCTGAAGCAGCGCTCCGGCGGCCACGGCCGCGGTGTTGCGCTCCGCGGCGAGCGGCAGCCGGCCGCCGTCGCCGGCAATTGCCGCGATCCTCACCGGGCCGCGCGCTCCGGCGCCGGCGTCCCGCCCACGTAGGGTCGCCGAGACCACGTCACCCGGGCCGGGTGACGCGCCGCCGCCGTCGCCGTCGCCATCGGACTGCAGGGCGAAGCCCAGGATGTCGAAACCGCAGGCGATGTTGGAGACCGACGCCGGGGCGAAGGCTCTCACCGTGCGGTTCATTCGCCGCGGCGCCGGGCGCACCGCGCGACGGCGAGTTCCGCGCCCAACAGCGCGCCGCCCGCGGCGCCCCGCAGGGTGTTGTGCGACAGGGCGACGAAGCGGAAATCGAGCACCGGGCACTCGCGCAACCGGCCGATCGAGACCGTCATGCCCTTTCCCAGGTCGCGGTGGATCCGTGCCTGGGGCGGTTCGTCGTCGCCGAGGTACATCGTCGGCAGCTCCGGGGCCGAAGGCAGGCCGAGTTCCTGCGGCTCGGCGCGAAAGGCCCGCCATGCCTCCCGCACATCGTCCAGTTCGGCGGCGCTCTTCAGGCTGACCGAGACGCAGAGCGTGTGGCCGTCGACGACGGGTACGCGGTTGCACTGGGCCGAGACCACGATCTCGGCCGGATCGATCGTGCCGCCGGCGACACGGCCCAGGATCTTTCCGGTCTCCATCTCCAGCTTCTCCTCCTCGCCGGCAATCCAGGGAATCACGTTGTCCATGATCTGGTAGCTCGAGATTCCGGGCAGCCCCGCGCCGGAGACCGCCTGCAGAGTGACCACACAGAGGCGGTCGATACCGAACGCGTCGTGCAAGGGCTTGAGCGCCATCACCAGGCCGATCGTCGAGCAGTTGGGGTTGGCGACAATGCCGGTGGGGAGCGGGGCGCCCTCCGCGGGGGGCGCCAGCAGGTCGAGGTGATCCGGGTTGACCTCGGGCACCAGCAGCGGGACACCTTTGTCCATGCGGTGGGCGCTGGCGTTCGTCACCACCAGGCAGCGGCTGGCGAACCCGGGTTCGACTTCCCGGGCCACGCCGGAGTCCAGGGCGGAGAAGACCACATCGAAGTCGCCGCCGTCGAGTTCGTCGCAGGTCTTCACCGTCATCGCGCCGAACCGTTCGTCGAGCGGCTGGGTCTGGATCCAGGTCACCGCGTCGCGATAGCTCTTCCCGGCCGAACGTTCGGAGGCGGCCAGAGCGGCGATCTCGAACCACTGATGCCCGGACAGCAGGGTGACGAACCGCTGGCCCACCGTGCCGGTCGCGCCCAGGACGGCGGTGCGCAGGGGTTTGCCAGGGCTCAGGTTCTCGAGATTCATGACGGGACTCCCAGGTTGGGGACGCTCATGGGGCGGATCCCCGCTCGGCCCAGGCGCGAAGGATGTCGCCGAAGACGCCGCCCGCGGTCAGGTCGGCGCCGGCGCCCGGGCCCTGGACGACCAGGGGGCGTTCCCGGTAGCGGTGGCTGCGAAAGACGAACATGTTGTCCGAAGCGGGCATCCCCGCTACCGGATGGTCGGAGGGTACGGCTCGCAGTCCGACCCGGGCGGTGGCCGCTTCGCCTGTTGTGTCCAGTTCGGCCAGGTAGGCGAGTTCCAGCTCCGCCGACGCGGCTTCGGCGAAGCGGCCGGCCATCTCGTCGTCGGCTTCCCCCAGCCGCTCCCACCAGGCGTCAAGCGGCAGATCGGCGAGGTCGGGCCGGTCGAGCATGGGCTCGACCTCGATGTCGTCCAGGTCAAGATCGCAGCCGCAAATCCGGGCCAGGATCAGCAGCTTGCGGGCCACGTCGAGGCCGCCGAGATCGTCCCGCGGGTCCGGTTCGGTGTAGCCCAGGCGGTGGGCCTCCCGGACGGCCTCGCTCCACACGCTGCCGGCCGTGAGCTTCCCGGTCAGGTAGGCGAGCGTGCCCGAGAACACGCCCGAAATCGAGTCGATGCGGTCGCCCGCGCTGAGCAGCATGTCGGCGGTGTGGAGCACCGGCAGGCCCGCGCCGACCGTCGCCTCGTGAAAGACGTTCCGTGCGCCCGAGGGGCGGAAGGTGCGAAAGTCCGCGATCGGTCCCGCGAAGGGGAGCTTGTTCGCGGTCGCGATCGCGGCGCCGGCGGCCAGCGCGCGGTGGTAGACGGCGGCCATGGAACCGTTGGCGGTGACATCGACGAGCACGGTGCGGCCGCCGCCGGCGGCCGTCTCGCCGAGATGGTCCAGCAGGCGCTCCAGGTCGGCGGCTTCGCCGCTCCGTTCGAGCGCGGACCGCCAGCCGTCAGGATCTCCGGCGGCGCCGGGGTCGAGCTTCTTGCCGTGGCGGGACTGGAGGTGCATGTGCCGGGAACTGCCCAGGCCCCTCAACTGCAGGTCGATTCCCCGTTGCGCGAGGGAGTCGCGTTCGGCGTCGAGTTGCTGGAGCAGCGCCGAGCCGACGCCGCCGACGCCGAGGACGTAGACCGCGAGCCGGCCCGAAGCGGCGCGATGGAAGAACTCCCGGTGGATCCAGCGCACTGCCCGGCCCTCGTCGGCCCGGGCCACGACCATCGAGATGTTGCGCTCGGAAGACCCCTGGGCCACGGCCCGCACGTTCACCCCGCGCCGCCCCAGGACGCCGAACACGCGTCCGGCGATGCCGGGCCGATCCCGCATGCCGTCGCCGACCACGGCGACGATCGACTGGTCCCGCTCAACCCTCAGGGGCCGCACCGATCCGGCCTCGATCTCCGCCCGGAACTCGGCGTCGACCGCGCTGCGCGCCGCCTCGGACACGCCGGGTTCGACCGCGAAGCAGATCGAGTGCTCGCTCGAAGCCTGGGAGATCAGGATCGCGCTCGCGTCGCCTGCCGCGAGGGCGTCGAAGAGGCGGGCTGCGACTCCGGGAGTGCCGACCAGGTTGTCGCCGACCAGGAGCATCAGGTGGACATCGTCGATCGAGGAGATACCCGTGACCGCGGTGCCGCGCGCCCGTTCCCTGGCCTTGCCGTCGTCGTCGACGAGCGTTCCAGGGTGCTCGGGATCGAGGGTGCTGCGGACCAGCAGCGGGATGCCCCGGCGCCGCGCCGGCGTCACGGTCGGCGGATAGACCACCTTGGCGCCGAAGTGCGAGAGTTCGAGCATCTCTTCGTAGCTCAGCCGCGGGATCGGCAGGGCGTCCTCCACGCGCCGGGGGTCGGCCGTCATGACGCCCGGGACGTCGGTCCAGATTTCGATCCGCTCGGCATCGAGCGCGGCGCCGACGAGGGCGGCGGTGAGGTCGGATCCGCTGCGGCCCAGGGTCGTCGTCTCGCCCTCCGGACTGCTGCCCAGGAAACCGGTGACGACCTGCAGCGGGGCGTCCGGCCCGAGGTTGGCGAAGTGGGAGGCGATCGCCTCCAGGGTCGGGCCCAGATCGACGGTCGCGGCCTGGAACGAGCGGTCCGTCGAGACCAGGGGGCGCGCGTCGCAGGCTTCGGCGGGCAGGCCCTCGGCGCGCAGGGCCGCGGCCAGGAGTTGCGTCGACAGGAGTTCGCCGTGGCAGACGACCCGGTCGATCAGGGCCTTGTCCGATCGGCCCTCGGCTTCGGCGGCCGGTCCGGGGTTGCCCACTGCCGCGGCAAGGTCGTCGCACAGGGCTTCGACCGTGGCGGTGAGCGCCAGCCGATCGTCGTCGGTCGCTACCTGGGCGCCGATCTCCAGATGGTGGGCGCGCAGCGCCGCCGCCTCGCGCGCTGCTTCAGCCCCATCGCTGCCCTCCAGGACGGCAGCGGCCATCCTCAGCAGGCGCTCGGTGACCCCGCCCAGGGCGGACACCACCACTGCGCCGTTCGCCGCCGAGCCATCGAGCCGCCGGCGCACGATCCGGGCGGCGGCCTGGAGCCGGGCTGCATCGGCCACAGAGGAGCCGCCGAACTTGAGGACCTTCATGGTGGGTTACCGGAATACTCACGAGTCGATGAGAGCGCTGGGCCCCGAAGGGCGCAATAGCGTACACGCCGCGACACCTTTGGCGCTACGTCTGCGTCACGCCCGGCGAGAGCGCACGGGCCGGTTTCAGAACAGGGCGCCTCGAACCGGCAGGTCCAGGTGTTCGTAAGCCCTCCTGGTGGCCACGCGGCCGCGGCTGGTGCGCTGGAGGAATCCCTTCTGGACAAGGTACGGCTCGTAGAAGTCCTCGATCGTCCCCTGGTCCTCGCCCACCGACGCCGCCAGCGCCTTGAGGCCCGCCGGGCCGCCCCCGTACTGCTCGATCAAGAGACGCATGATCTTGCGGTCGATCTTGTCCAGGCCGCACTCGTCGACCTCCTGCTGAAGGAGGGCCTGGTTCGCGGTGGTGCGGTCGATCCGGCCGTCCGCCTCGATCTGCGCGTAGTCGCGCACCCGGCGCAGCAGGCGGTTGGCGATTCGGGGCGTGCCGCGGCTGCGCTGGGCGATCTCGTCGGCGCCGCCGAGGTCGACCGGCACCTCGAGCACGTCGGCCGAGCGCTGGATGATCTCGCTCAGCACCTCGGGGCTGTAGAAGTCGAGCCGGAGGACGATGCCGAAACGCCCCTGCAGCGGCGGCGTGATCAAGCCGGCGCGGGTGGTGGCCCCGACCAGCGTGAAGCGGGGCAGATCGATGCGCACCGTCCTGGCCATCGGCCCGGCGCCGATCACCAGGTCGAGCTGGAAGTCCTCCAGCGCCGGGTAGAGGATCTCCTCGACCGTCGGGCCGAGACGGTGAATCTCGTCGATGAAAAGGACATCCCCCGGTTCGAGGTTGGTCAGGATCGCCGCCAGGTCGCCCGCCCGCTCCAGGACCGGACCGGAAGTGGAGCGCAGCGCGGCGCCCATCTCGCGGGCGATGATGTGAGCCAGGGTCGTCTTGCCCAACCCCGGCGGCCCGAACAGCAGGACGTGATCCAGGGCTTCGCCCCGGCGGCGCGCCGCCTGCATGTAGATGTCGAGCAGCTCGACGATCTTCTCCTGGCCGAGGTACTCGCTCAGGCGCTGCGGCCGGAGCGACGGTTCGACGCGGCGATCGTCCGCCTCCTGGGCGGCCGACAGGACGCTGCGCTCACCGTCGGTGCCGCCAGTGTCGGCCATGGCGCGGATGCTATCGCTACAGGCGGGAGAGCTGGCGCAGGCTCCGGCGCAGGAGGTCCTGGAACTCGATGTCGGGGTGTTCCTGGAGCACCCTGGAGACGGCGCGCTGGGCTTCGTTCGAGCGGTAGCCGAGGTTGAGCAGGGCGCCGACGATCTGCTCCTGGTCGTCCTCCAGCTCCTGCTCCGGTTGTGCGGGCGGTGGTTCGCCGCCGGACTCGGACAGCAGCTTCCTCGCCTTTTCCTTCAACTCCAGGACCATTCGCTCAGCGGTCTTGCGGCCGATACCCGGGATCCGGGTCAAGGCGGCGATGTTGCCGCCGGCGATGGCCGTCAGCAGGTCGGCGGTCGAACCGCCGGAGAGAACGACCTGGGCCAGCCTGGGACCGACGCCGCTGACGCCGAGGCAGTGCTCGAACAGGGTCCGCTCCGCCTCGCTCCAGAAGCCGAACAGTTCGATCGCGTCGGCGCGAACGTGCGTATGGATGTGCAGGCCGAACTCGGCTTCGGCCTCGAGCCTGTCCAGCTCGTAGTAGGTCGACAGCGGGATCCGCACCGAGTACCCGACGCCGCCCACGTCGAGAACGAGGAGTTCGGGCCTCAAGGCCTGACGACGCCCGCGTAGATAGCCGATCAAGCGGGGGCGGCGCTCGCGGCGGTCAGGTTCCGGACGCCTCGGTCTCGCCGAGACCGAAGTTCTCGATGAAGTCCTTCGTGTAGCTGACGCCGAGCTCCTCGCGCAGGCGCCCGAGCACGGACTGCTGCATGATCAGGGTGCGTTCGGACAGGAGTTCGCTCCGCGTCGTCTCCGGGTCGAATTGGGACGGATCGAAGGATTCCCGTTCGGCGACCTCGAACAGCACCCCGCCGAACGGCGTGTCGACCGGGCCGCCGAACTGACCCGTGGAGAGGGCGAAGACTTCCCTGGACAGATCCGGCGCCCCGCCGAGGGCGCCGATCGGCTGGCGCACGCCGAAGCTGCCGCTCTCCTCGACCACGGCGTCGAACTCGTTCGCCGCGTCGTCCAGGCTCAGTCCCCCGTCCAGCCGCTGCTTCGTCTCGGTGAGTGCGGCGGTCAGCAGTTCGCCCTCCTTCTGCTGGCGCACAACCTCGCGCACGTCGGCCTCGACTTCCGCGAACTCGGCGTCGCGGGGCGGCAGCACCTCCAGTAGCGACAGGAGAGCCCACCCCGCCGCGATTCGAACCGGCGCCGACCAGGCGCCGGTCTTGAGGCCGAACGTCTCGGAGGAGAAGTTGAAGTTGCGGCCCACACCCGGGACCGCGTCATCCTCACCGAACGGCTCGGTGACCTCGAAGCTGAGGCCCTCGGCAGCGGCCAGTTCCCGGGCTTCGGTCTCGCCTTCGAAGGATTGGTCTCCCAGCCTCTCGGCAAGGGCGTCAATGCGGCGCCGGCCCTCCTCCTCCGCCTTGCCGGCAAGGAGCTGGACGCGGATCAGGTTGCCCACTTCCTCCAGCGTCTGCCGGCCGCCTTCGCGACGGTCGTGGACGAGGATCAGGTGATGTCCGGTGCGGGGTCCGAGCTGATTCTCGATCGGGCCGACAAGGTCACCGCTGCCGGCAGCGAAGGCCGCTTCCTCGAAGGGCTGCGTCATGGCGCCGCGGCCGAAGTAGCCGAGGTCGCCGCCGGCCGTGCTGGTCGCCTCGTCGTCCGAGAAGTCGGTGGCCAGCGCGGCGAAGTCCTCGCCGGCCTCGATGCGCCCGCGCAGGTCGTTCAACTGCGCCCGCGCCTGCTCGCCGCTGCGACTCGCCGTCTCGAGCAGAAGGATGTGGCTGGCCCGCACCTGTTCGGGCATTTCGAACTGCGCGGCGTTGTCGTCGTAGTACTGCTGAACTTCTTCGTCGGAGACTTCGAGTTCCGCGCGGACCGTGTTCGTGTTGACCAGGAGGTAGCCGACCCGCCTGCGCTCGGGCTGCCGGAAGTCGTCCCGGTTCGCCTCGAAGAAGGCGGCGGTCTCGTCGGCCGAGGGTTCTGCCTCGGCGGCGTAACGGCTGGCCGGTACCTGGATGTAGCGGATGGCCGCCCGCTCGGCGGCGTCGCGGGCGCGCTGTTCGACCTCGGCGTCGGAGACGTGGGCAACCTCGCCCAGCGCCGATTGCAGCTTGGTCACCAGCAGGGAAGTGCGCAGCTCGGCCTCGAACTCATCCACCGTGTACCGGTTCGCGCGCAGGAGATCCTGATACTGGCGCGCCCCGATGAAGTTGCCGGCGGCGTCGATCAGGCCGGGTATGGAGAGGATCTGCTCCTGCAACTCCTCGTCGCTGACGGTCAGTCCCATCCGCTCGGCTTCCCGGGTGAGAAGGCGGTCGTTGATCAGAGCTTCGAGCGCCTGCACCGGCAGTTGCAGTTGATCGGCGAGATCCGCGGTGAAGGCGTCGCCGTAGATCTGCCGGTAGCGGCTTTCGGCGTTCCGGTAGCTGCGCTCGAACTCGGCGAAGGTGATGTCCTCCCGGCCCACCTTGGCGGCAACCGGGTTGGTCTGGGGGCCGCCGAGCGATTGAAAGTCGGTGAAGACCAGGAGCACGAACACCAAGGCGAGTCCGATCGCCAGCGGGTAGAAGCTCTTGATGTTCTTGCGGATGACGTTCAGCATTGGCGCGGCTCCCTGCCGGATGCCCCGAAGGCGCTGGCGATGGTATCAGGATCGGCACGCTCGGTGGTGTTTGGGCGGCGCCGTCGTCAAGCCCCTGCCGGGCCCGCGCCGCGAGTCGTCGGCGTCGCCGAAACCCCTTCAAATACAGGGGGTTCCCTGCGGTCGGGTTGACTGGCTGTGTTATCTTTGGGTCGTTTCGCGGGTGTCGTCTGCCCGCGTCCGACGGTAGGAATCCGAACTTGCTGATGACACGTCCGCCAGTGACGGCGACGCCCCGAGGCTTGACAGCCCGCGGCGCGGACCGCGCCGCTCTTGCGGGCCGCGCCGCACCGTACGGCGGCGAATCGGAGTTCGGGACCCCACGACACCGGCCGGTACCGACCTAGAGGTTCGGTCCGATGCGCCTCCTGCAGTGGTTCTCGAGCGACCTGGCGATCGACCTGGGGACCGCGAACACCCTGGTGTTCACCCAGGCGAACGGCATCGTCGTGCGCGAACCGTCGGTCGTGGTCGTGAACAACCAGACCAACCGCATCGAAGCGGTCGGCGCCGAGGCCAAGGAGATGCTGGGCCGCACTCCAGGGATCCTGGCGCTGGTGCGGCCGATGAAGGACGGCGTCATCGCCGACTTCGAGATGACCGAGCAGATGCTCAAGCACTTCATCCGCAAGGCCCACCACGGCCGGCGCTTCGCCCGCCCGCGGATCGTGATCGGCGTGCCGTCGGAGATCACTCCGGTAGAGAAGCGCGCGGTCCGGGAGTCGGCGATGAGCGCCGGCGCCTCGGAGGTCTTCCTGGTCGAGCAGGCGATGATGGCGGCGATCGGCGCCGGTCTGCCGATCACCGAACCGACCGGCAACATGATCGTCGACATCGGCGGCGGCACCACGGACGTCGCCGTCATCTCGCTGGCCGGGACGGTCTACAGCCGATCGCTGCGGGTAGCGGGCAACGCGATGGACGACGCGATCGCCCAGCACCTCAAGCGCAACCACAACCTCCTGATCGGTGAGCGGACGGCGGAGGCGATCAAGGTGGAGATCGGTTCCGCGTTTCCCCTCCAGAAGGCGATGCACATGGACATCAAGGGTCGCGACCTCGTCAAGGGCGTGCCGCGCAGCCTGAAGATCTCCGACGGCGAGATCCGGGAGGCGCTGGCCGAGCCGGTGATTGCGATCGTCGAGTTGGTGCTTCAGGCCCTCGAACGGATGCCGCCGGAGCTTTCGGCCGACTTGATGGACAAGGGCGTCGTGCTGTCCGGGGGTGGAGCGCTGCTCCACTCGCTTGACCAGCGTCTGCGCGAGGAGACGGGGCTGCCGGTCTTTGCCGCCGAGGATCCACTTGCTTCCGTCGTGCTCGGAGCGGGCCGGGTGCTGAGGGATATCGATCTGCTGCGGAGGGTTTCCGTTCGCTAGGGCGGCTTTGCCAGCGCCCCCCAATGTATTGCAGGTTCCTGACCGGAGAGAACATCCATCATGAGCGAGCGTCGGGTTGCGGTCCTGTTCGCCGTCTCCGTGGCCGTCCTCTTTGCGCTCCTGACTCTTCAGACGCCGCAGCGCGCTGGAGACGTCGCGCTGTTGGTGGAAGGACCGGTCAAGCGCTTCGTCGCCGCGGTTGCCGGGGCCGTCGACAGGTACCGGGAGGAGCGGTCGACGATGGCGGCGTTGGAACGCGAGAACGAGGATCTGCGGAACCGGCTGCGCGAGGTGGAATCCGCCTATGCGGCCACCGTCGGCGTATGCCTCGAGGCCGACCTGGCCTCAGAGCCGTTGCGCTACGAGCCATCGCCGGATGCGGATCTGCTGAGGGCCGACATCGTCTATGTCGATCACCGTTCGTGGCGGCGAACCGCCATCCTGCACCTGCCTGGCGGCAGAGACCGGGAAGACTGGGCGCGGAGGACGGTGACCACGACTGACGGTCTCCTGGGGCGTGTCATCTCGGCCAGCGCCAAGTATGCGCGGGTACTCCTGGTCACCGACCCCGCGTCGTCGGTGGGCGCGATGATCGAGCGCACGCGCCGTCAGGGCATCGTCCGCGGCACCAGGGACGCCGGAACCCTCTCCCTGATGTTCTTGCCGCTGCAGGTCGATGCACGGCCTGGCGACCGGGTGATCACGGCCGGCATCGACGGTGTGTTCCCGCGCGGCATCCCGATCGGCACGATCACATCCGTGGAGTCGGACGGCGATCTGTTCCACGACATACGGATCGTCCCGAGCGTGGATCTCGGTTCGCTCAACCATGCCTTCGTGTGGCGCCGCGAACCCCTACCCGAGGTCTTCATGGACGGCGGGGATGGCATCAGCCGGTAGGTTCGTCGGTGTCCTGGCGGCAGTGGCCCTGGTCGAACTGCTTCTGGGCGGGTTCCTTCCGGCGGTTGCGGACTTCGTTGACCTCTTCGTCCTCCTGGTCGTCCTGAACAGCTTGAGGGGTGACTCTCTTCGGGGTCTGGCGGGCGGTCTGGCGGCTGGCCTGGTTCAGGACATGTTCGCCTCCTCGACCTACGGTCTGCACAGTCTGGCGTGCTGCGTCGTCGGATACGGCGGGGCGCGCGTGTCGCAGCGGATCCTCACCAGTCAGCGCGTGGTTTCGGCTCTGCTGATCGCGGCCGGGGTGCTGGTTCATCAGGTGATCGTGATCGGCCTGCTCGCGATACTCGAGATTGCGCAGTTCAATCCGGGGGTGTTCGCGGTGCTGCTGCGCGCTCTCGTGACCACTGCGATCGGGCTGGTCGGTCTCCGGGTGGCAGGCCTGGTGCGTGGGTGGATGGAGAAGCGGACGAAGCGGCGTACACTGGCAACGGGACGAGCCCGATTGCGTTGACTGACGGTCGCTGACGGACGGTGTTTGGACGGTGTTTGGAAGGTGAACCTGGAAACTCCTGGCTACAAACACAGCGCGGACCGCGTGCTGCTCATCATGGCGACCCGCCTGAAGTGGCTCGCCGCATCGCTTGCGGTGGGGTTCGTCGTCGTCCTGAGTTCCTACTGGTACTTCCAGATCGTGCGCTCGGAGCACTACTGGCGGCTGGCAGAGAACAACCGGCTGCGCGTTCTCCGTCTGGAGGCGCCACGGGGCCTGATCTACGACCGTTCCGGTCACCTCCTGGTCGAGAACGCTCCCACATTCCGTCTCCTGATCGACCGCAAACTGAGCGCCGACCTGGAGGCCAGCGTGGCGTTTGCGGCGAACATCCTGGAACGGGACGAAGAAGGACTGAGGAATTTGCTCAAGCGCTACCGGGGGGTGCCCCGGGATGTGCCCGTGCTCCTCGCCGAGGACCTGGAGCTGAACCAGGTCGCGCGGTTCGAGGTCGCGATACCGGAACACCCGGAGTTCGCGGTCGTCGCCACCCGTCGCCGCCTCTATCGGTACGGCGACCAGACCGCGCATCTTCTGGGGTACCTCAGCGAGCCAACGGCAGGCGAGCAGGATCGGGACCGGACACTCGTTGCCGGCGACAGGATCGGCCGCAGCGGCGTGGAGCGGTTGCGGGACCGGACATTGCGCGGGACCGCCGGCGAGCGGACCGTGGTCGTCGACAGCCGCGGCCGCGTGGCGTCGGACGAGGATGTCGATCGAACCGATGCCGTGCAGGGAGAGTCCGTCGCCCTGACCATCGACCTCAGGTTGCAGCAGGAAGCGCAGAAGCTGCTCGAGGGCAAGGTCGGAGCGATCGTTGCACTCGACCCGCGGGACGGTGCGGTTCGGGCCATGGTCTCTTCGCCGTCCTTCGATCCGAATGGCTTTGCCGGCCGGCTCAACCAGGAGGACTGGGAGCGGATCGTCGGCGCGCCGAACAGACCGCTTCAAAACCGCGCCATCCACAACACCTACCCACCGGGTTCGGTGTTCAAGATCGCGCTGGCGGTGGCGGCGCTGTCCGATGGACTGATCGATCCGGAAGAGCAGGTCTACTGCGGCGGCTCAACCCGGTTGTACGACCGCCGCTGGCGCTGCTGGCAGTCGAGGGGTCACGGCCGTCTCAACCTGCGGGGCGCCCTCCAGAACTCCTGCGACGTCTACTTCTACCGGCAGGGCAGGAAGATGGGGATCGAGACGATTGCCCGATACGCCCGCCTGCTGGGCCTCGGTCAGCGAACGGGTATCGAGTTTTCGGCCGAACGGGAGGGGCTGGTGCCCGATGCCGAATGGAGCCTGACGAGCCGGGGCCTGCCCTGGTACCCGGGGGAAACGATCTCGGTTGCGATCGGTCAGGGACCGGTGCTGACTTCGCCGCTTCAGGTTGCCGTGATGACCGCGGCGGTGGCCAACGGGGGATCGCGGGTGTGGCCCTACGTGCTGGAGGGTGGGGCGCAGCCGCTGGCACCGATCGAAGTGGATGCCGAGGTGATCGCCTTTGTCAGGGAGGCATTGGCGAACGTGGTCGCGAATGGGACCGGACGCAGAGCGAAGAGCCCGATGGTGTCGATCGCGGGTAAGACCGGCACCGCCCAGGTCATCGCTCAGGCGACGTGGACCCGATCCGAGGATCTCCCCTTCAAACACAGGGACCACGCCTGGTTCACCTCCTACGCGCCGGTCGACGCGCCGGAGCTGGTCGTCGTGGTGTTTGTCGAGCACGGAGGACGGGGCTCCGAAACCGCGGCGCCCCTGGCGAGGCGGATGCACGAGACCTACTTTGGTTCTCCCGTCCAGACCTGATCCGCGGACCCTGGCACGCCAGGTCCGTTCCATCTCACTGCAGCTCTTCGGCTCAGCGCTCGCTCTGTCGGCGATCGGCCTGGTCCTGATCTCGAGCGCTTCGTCCGAACTGTCGACCAACTACGTAGCGCGCCAGTCGGTGTGGATCGTCCTGGGTGTGCTGGTCCTGGTCACCGCGGCCTGGGTCGACTTCTCCGTGCTGCTTCGGCACGCCTTCTGGATCTACGTGGTGGCGGTAGCGTCGGTGGCCGCCGTCACGTTCTTCGGCCACGAGGCCGGCGGCGCTCGCAGTTGGATCGGCATCGGTGGTTTCGGGGGCCAGCCGTCGGACTTCTGCAAGATCGCGACCGTTCTGTTGCTGGCGCGGCGTCTGGCCCTTTCCCAGTCATCGGTTCCCCCGACCGGCGGGCGGTGGGGAACGGCGGCGATCGTCGCGGTTCCCGTGCTGCTCATCGCGAGGCAGCCGGACATGGGCGGCGCCCTGATGTTCGTGCCCGTGGTGGCCGCCATGGCCGCCACCACCGGAGTCAGCGTTCGGTCGGCGCTCGCCTCCGCGGCTCTGGCCCTGGCCCTGGCGGGCGCCCTGTGGGTCTTCGCGCTGCAGGACTACCAGAAGGAACGGGTCCTGAGCTACTTCCGGCCCCAGGCGGATCCCCTGGGGTCGGGATACCAGGTCCGTCAGAGCAGGATCGCGGTCGGTTCGGGCCAGGCTCTGGGCAAGGGCTACGGCGAGGGGACGCAGTCCAACCTGCGCTTCCTGCCGACCCCTCACACCGACTTCGTGTTCGCCGTGCTGGCCGAGGAGTATGGATTTACCGGGGTCACCGTCGTCATGGCGCTGTTCCTCCTCTACCTGGGGAACGGCCTCCGCGTCGCACTGGCGGCGCGGGATCCGGCGGGTCTGCTGCTGGTGGTTGGGCTCTTGGCCTTCATCGCCGCCCACGTTCTCTACAATACGGCGATGGTGGTGGGGCTGCTGCCGATCACCGGCATTCCCGTTCCCTTCCTGAGCTACGGTGGCTCCTTCATGCTCTTCTGCTGCGCGGCCACCGGCCTGATCATCGGCCTCGACCTGCGGCGGTTCGTGAACGTTTGATCAGCCTGCGCCCGCGCCTGGTCGGTCGCCCACGTCGTATGGACAGAGAGCTCCTGGTTGAAAGCGATTCGCTCCAGACGCGGGTAGCCGTCGTCGAGTCCGGCCGGTTGGTGGAACTCTTCATCGAGCGCCGCGGGCGCCGGGGCCTGGTCGGCAACCTCTACAAGGGCCGGGTGCGGCGGGTGCTCCCCGGCATGAGAGCGGCCTTCGTCGATCTCGGACTGGCACGGGACGGCTACCTCTGGGTCGAGGACGTGGTCGATGCCGGGCCGAGAGAGCGAGGCGCCGAGTACGCCTCCGGCGGCGCGTCGGGCCGCGCGGCGGGCCGGGAGGCGTTGCCGCCGATCGACGGCATGCTGCGCCGGGGTCAGGATCTGATCGTCCAGGTCACCAAGGACGGGCTCGGGGGCAAGGGAGCGCGCATCACCAGCCAGATCACGCTTCCCGGCCGCTACCTGGTGTTGACGCCGACCGGCGACCGTGTGGGTATCTCGAGGCGCATCGAGGACGCGGACGAACGGGATCGCCTGAGGCGAGCGGTCCTGGCTGGTTGCGACGACTCCGCCGTTGCGCCTGGTTGCATCGTACGGACCGCGGCTGACGGCGTGGCGGAAGAGCACATCCACACGGAGTACGAGGAGCTTGCGGCGACCTGGCGGCGGATCGAGGAGCGGACGGCGGCCGCGGCTGCGCCGGCTTTGCTCCACCGCGAGGACGAGCTGGATGTGCGGGTGATCCGGGACCTTTTCTCCGCCGATTTCGGTTCGCTGCTGGTCGACGGAGTTGACGCCTACCGACGGATCGCGGAGTACCTCGGGCGGGTGCAGCCGGAGCTACTCGAACGGGTCGAGCGGGCCCGGAGAGGGCTGTTCCAGCGCTACCGGATCGACGACGCGATCGAAGCTGCGCTGCGTAACCGCGTGCCGCTGCCGTCGGGCGGGTATCTGGTGATCAACCAGACCGAGGCCCTGGTCGCGATCGACGTCAATACCGGCCGCGACGTCGGCGCCGCGGATTTCGAAGAAACGATTCTCCGGACCAACCTGGAGGCGAGCGCGGAGGCGGCCCGCCAGATCCGGCTACGCGATCTGTCCGGCATCCTGGTCATCGATCTGATCGACATGGAGCGCGAGGACCACCGCGAGCAGGTGTTCGCCCGCCTGGAGGCGGAGCTCCAGAAGGACCGCGCCAGACACAAAGTGCTCGACATCTCGGAATTCGGCCTGGTCCAACTGACCCGCCGGCGCAGCCACGCGAATCTGGAGAAGCTGCTCACCCGCGACTGCCCCTACTGTCAGGGGGCGGGCCGCATCAAGTCGGTCGCGACGATCTGTCTGGAGCTGCGACGGACCTGTCTGGCCCGGGCCGCGAGCGGCGCCCGTCAGTTGGCGGTGCGGGTCCACCCTGAGGTTCTGGACGCCCTGCGCGGCGCCGAGTCGGCGGTGCTGGACGGCCTGCAGGGGGCCTTCGAAGCACCGGTTCTCGTTCAGGCGGACCCGGAGTTGCATCGCGAGCAGTTCGTCGTCGCGGGAGAAACGATCTGACACCTCCGGCGGACGGGCCGGCGCGCCGGTTCGAATTCGACGGCCTCCGTGGCGCCGTGGACCCGGAGGCCGCCTCCGGCGACCTGGACGCCGACTTCGAGGCGGCGCTTCGCCGCGTCCTCGATCCGGCCAACGCCGGCCGTAGCCTGCACTGGGGCCGGAGCTACCTGTACGAGACCGCGTGGCGGCGTCACCGGGACGAGGGCGACCTCGCCGTTGTCGTCAAGCAGTTCCGCCACGACGATCTGCGAGCCAGGCTGCGCCGTAGCCGGCGGGGCACTCGGGCGCGCCTGAGCTTCGATGCCGCGCGCAGGCTTCGGCGGCTGGGTATCCCGACGCCGGCGCCGCTGCTCTATGCCGAATCGAAGACCGTGGAGGGCCCCGCCTGGTTCGTGTGCCGGCGGGTGCCGGAGGCTCTGGAACTGCGCTACGTGCTCAGGGCTCTCAACGCCGGCGAGGGTGCGGCGCGCTTCCCGGGAATCGACGGAGCGGTCCTGCTGCGCCGGGTCGGCGCCCTGGCTGCGGAGTTGCACCGCCACGGCGTCTGGTTCCGGGACCTGACTTCCGGCAACGTGCTGCTGTCGGAACCGACCACGGATGCCGAGCTGTACCTCGTGGACCTGAACCGCGCCCGCTTCCGGCGCCGGCTGTCAGTGAGTCAGCGCCTGCGGGATCTCAGCCGGATGCCGGTGTCGCGGCCGGCGGACCGGGCGGAGTACCTGCGCGGCTACCGCCCCGGTGGGCTGCCCTGGTTGGAGCGGCTGTGGTTCGAGGTCTACCACCACGGTTTCCGTCTCAAGATACGGTCCAAGCAGGGCGCCCGCCGGGGACTGCGCCGCTTGGCCGACCTGCTGCTGCCGCGCCGGCGCGCCCATCCTCACGTCCCGAGCGCGGACCGCGGAGCGAAGGCTCAGGAGCGGGCGGTATGGGATCCGCTCACCGACCAGCCGCACCAGCAGGCGACGCGCAGCCAGCGTCTGGGGGTCCGCCTGCGCGACGTTGGCCAGCATGCCCGTCCGCTCCTGCGCGCCGCCGGCCCGCTGTTCGCATCGATCGTCGAGGGGAAGCGCCTCCGCCGCCGCATCGAACTGGCCGCGGAACCGGTTCGCTTCCGCGGGGCCGGGGTCGCGGTCGGTCCCGGTGCGGTGCCGGCCTCGGACCTGGCCCTGGCGATCGACGATCTGGGGGTCGATACCGTGTTGCTGCGCTTCCACTTGTGGCAGGGCGTAGACGCCGGCCTGCTGAGACTGGCCGAGATCCTCCGCGGGGCGCAGCGGCGGCGGATCGACCTGGTGTTCCAACTCAGCCAGGACCGGTCGCTGGTGCGGGACCCCGGCCTCTGGCGCGAGCGCGTGGAGGACGCCGTGACCCAACTCGCGCCCTACGGTCACAGGTTCCTCATCGGGCAGGCGCCCAACCGCAGCAAGTGGGGGGTATGGCGCCCGCAGGAGTACTGGAGCCTTCTGGCTGCCGGCGCTGAAGCGGTCCGGTCCGGGTGTCCCGATGCCTGCCTTCTCGCCCCGGCGGTCATCGACTTCGAGCCGCACGCAACAGCCGCGTTGATCCACACCCGGCTGCCGGAGCACCTGTTCGACATCCTGGGGAGCCAGCTCTACGTCGACCGTCGGGGAGCGCCGGAGAACCGCCAACTCGGCTTTGATCTTGCCGGCAAGCTGGCTGTGCTTCGGGCGCTCGCCCGCAGGGCGCCTGACTGTGCCTCGGACCGAAGCTGGGTCACGGAGTTCAACTGGCCGCTGCAGGAAGGTCCCCACGCCCCCGCTGGCCGCGATGTCGCGGTGGACGAGGAGACTCAGGCCAACTACCTGGTGCGCTACTACCTGGAGGCTCTCGGCACCGGTCTTGCGGAGCGGGCCTACTGGTGGCAGATGGCGGCGGTGGGCTACGGGCTGATCGACCCTCGGGACGCCGGCCTGCGTCGCCGGCCCGCCTACCGTGCTTTGCGTCAACTCCAGCGCCAGTTGGGTGGCGCCCGGATCGAGCGCCTGCGCTTGCCGTCGGGGGTGCGCGGCTACCGGGCACGCCGGGACGGCAGGGAGACCCGGGTCTTGTGGGCGCTGGAGCGGGGCGGTGTCGGCTACCGGCCTCCCGGCCGGGTGTGCGCGGCGTACGACCGCGCCGGCGCGGAACTGGACTCGGTCCCGGAACGCCTCGGCGCCGCGCCCATCTACCTCGAGATCGAGGCGGAAGACACCGGAACGTAAGATGGCGGCCGGCGATGTTCCAAGTGGCCCGATGTCTCGTTCGCTACCGCGGCCTGCTGTGGACCCTGGTCCAGCGGGAGTTGCGGGCGCGCTACAGGGGCAGCGTGCTCGGCTTCTTCTGGTCCCTGCTCAATCCGCTGCTGCTGCTGGCCGTGTACTCCGTCGTTTTCGGCCTCATCCTCAAGCGGGGAGAACTTGTTGAGGTCGAGCCCTACGGCGTCTTTCTCGTCACCGGCCTCTTTCCCTGGATCTGGGTCTCGACCTCGCTGCTTGAAGGGTGTTCGTCGCTGACCGGCAACAGCGCGTTGATCCGCAAGGCGGTCTTCCCGGTCGAAGTGCTGCCGGCGGTCGCGGTGGTGTCCAACCTGATGCACTTCCTGCTCGCGCTGCCGATCGTCGCCCTGGCCCTGATCGTCGGCCGGCTGCTCGGCTATCCGATCGCCGGCTGGACCTTCGTGCTGCTACCGCTCGTGCTGGTGATCGAGACGGTGATGGTCGCGGGCCTCGCCTTCGCCCTTTCGGCGCTCAACGTCCACTTCAAGGACGTGCGGGATCTGCTCGGCAACGTGCTCATTCTGTTCTTCTTTCTGGCGCCGATCATCTACACCTTGAGCGATATCCCGCCCGAACTCGCGCGGCTGGTGCAACTGAACCCGATGACCTGGTTCACGGTGGCGACCCAGGACCTCCTGTTCTTCGGGGACGTGCCCGGCCTCGAGGCCTGGCTGATCATGGTTGCGATCGCGGCGGCGTCCTGGGCGCTGGGCGCCGGCCTGTTCTCGCGCTTGAGCGATACCTTGGCCGAGGCGGTCTAAGGTGAGTCGACCGGCGGTCGCCCTGCGCGGGCTGGGCAAGCGCTACCGGCGCGCCGCTGGCGGCTTCCGCCTGCGGACGTTGAAGAGCGCGCTCATCGAGCGCAGCCTGACCAGCGGACTGGCTGCCGCCGACGCGGTGGAGGCGCTCGCCGACGTCAGCTTCGAGGTCGCCGCGGGAGAGGCGGTGGGCATCATCGGCGGCAACGGTTCCGGCAAGTCGACGCTGATCAAGCTGGTCGCGGGCCTGCTCCGGCCCACGGCCGGGGAGCTGACGGTCAACGGCCGGGTCGCCGCCCTGATCGAGCTCGGCGCCGGCTTCCACCCCGAGATCTCGGGCCGGGAGAACATCTTCATCAACGGCGCCCTGCTCGGCCTGAGCCGCCGCCGGATCGAGGAGTGCTACGACGACATCGTGGAGTTCGCGGATCTCCACGACTTCATCGAGGAGCCGATCAAGAACTACTCCTCGGGCATGTACGTGCGCCTCGGCTTCTCGGTCGCCATCCATACCGCCCCCGAGATTCTCCTCGTCGACGAGGTGCTGGCGGTCGGCGACGAGGAGTTCGTTCACCGCTGCATCGCCCGTATCGAGGAGCACCTTGCCCAGGGCGGCACGCTGCTGGTGGTGAGCCACTCGATGGGCCTGATCGACGATCTCTGCGACCGGGCGGTCTGGCTGGACCGGGGGCGGGTCCGCGCGATCGGTTCGACCCGGCGGGTGATCGACGCCTATTTCGAGGCCGTGGCCGCGCGCGAGGGCGAGGCCCACGACCGGCGCCGGGCGCTGGCCGCGGAACGCAGCGAGTCGACGCCGGAGAAGCAACAGACGGCCGCCGCGACGGCGCCGGACGCGGAGGAGGAGATCCTGCGCTGGGGGTCCGGCCAGGCGCGGATCGTCGGCGCGCGCCTGCTGGCCGGCGCCTCGTGCGAGGAGCGGTATCACCTGCACTGCGGAGAGGCGGTGTCGTTCGAGCTCGAAGTGGCGCCGCGTGAGGATCTCGACGACTTCGTTTTCGGGGTCGGGGTCAAGACGCCCCGCGGTGTCGACTGCTGGGGCACGAACACCGATCTCGCCGGGTATGAACCGCGCTCCCTGCGCGGTCCGGTGCGCGTCCGGCTGGTGTGCCCGGAACTGCGGCTGGCGCCGGGCGAGTACACGGTCGATCTCGCGGTTCACGCTCGTGACGGAAGGGCTTACGATTACCGTCGCCGTGCGTTCCGTTTCACGGTGGCCGAGAGTTCGGCGCTCCGGAGCATCGGTCTCTACCTGCCGGACCATGAGTGGCATGTGGAGGCGCTGGGCGCCGGCGGCAACGATGACGGAGCGACCGACCAACAAGCGGCGATCGATTGGCGTTCGCCTGGCGATTCAGACAGCGCGGCCCCGCTCCGGGGCGGCGCTCGGAATGCCGGCCAGAAGGCCGGCGCACCCAGTGATTCACGGAGGATGGAATGAGCGAGCGACCCAAGGAAGAAAAAGCCGACCAGGATTCAGCTTCGTCGATCAACGTCAAGATCGGCGATGCCGAACTCAAGGGGGCCTACTCCAACCTGTTGCGCATCACGCACACCCGTGAGGAGTTCATCCTCGACTTCATCAACGTGGTGCCGCCCCAGGGCATCGTCAGCGCCCGCATCGTGACCAGTCCCGGCCACCTCAAGCGGATCATCAGGGCGTTGGGCACCAACCTGCGCCGCTACGAGGAAGTCCACGGCGTCATCGAGGAGGCGCCGGACCCGACGGATCTATCCGGCCGCGTGAACTAGAGCGTGCGCCGCAGGAAGAATCGGCGCACCCAGTTTCTGCCGCGCTAGCTCAACCTACTCGCTGGCTCTTGAGGTAGATCGCGGATCTGTCCAGCCGCGTGAGTTAGGTCAGCCTACTCGCTGGCTCTTGAGGTAGATCGCGGATCTGTCAGCCGCGTGACTGAAGTTCAACCGACTCGCTGGCTCTTGAGGTACATCGACGCGATCACGTCGCGGTAGCGCTCGCTGACGATCTTCCTGCGCACCTTCAGGGTGGGCGTGATCTCGCCCTCCTGAATCGTCAGTTCGCGCTCCAGCAGCCGGAAGCGGCGCACCCGTTCGTGGGCCGGCAGCCGCTCGTTCACCCGGTCGAGCAGTCCCTGAATCGTCTCCCGAAGGCGCGGGTCGCGCCGCAGCGCTTCGGGGTCCATGCCCTCGAACGGCGGCGGCGGCTCCGCGTAGTTCGGGACCACGAGGGCGTTCAGGTACGGGTAGCCGTCGCCGACCACGACCACCTGGGCAACCGCCGGGTGGGTGATCATCATCTGCTCGATCGGTTGGGGCGCGATGTTCTTGCCGCCGCTGGTGACCAGCAGGTCCTTCTTGCGGTCGGTGATGAACAGGTAGCCGTCATCGTCGATGCGGCCGATGTCGCCGGTGTGGAACCAGCCGTCGCCGTCGATCGCTTCCGCGGTGGCCTTGGGATTCCTCCAGTAGCCCTGCATCAGGCCTTCCGTAAGGGCGAGGATCTCGCCGTCTTCGGCGATGCGGAGTTCGACCCCGGGAGCGGCCGTGCCGACCGATCCGCGACGCGCGGCGCCGGGGTGCTCCACGCTCAGCACCGGGGCGGTCTCGGTCAAGCCGTAGCCCTGGTAGAGCCGGATGCCGATCGCATCGAAGAACGCCCCGACTTCGTCAGCGATCGGGGCGCCGCCGGAGATCGCGAAGCGCAGGCGGCCGCCGAACCGTGCCTTGATCTTGCCGAACACCAGACGGTCTGCGATCAGGCCCCGGAGCGCCGCGCCGCCGCGGTCCGCCCGCCGCCGGCCGACCTTGAGCGCCCAGTCGATGAGCCGGCGCCGGGCCCGCGGCTGCGTCCTGAAGGTGGCCTGGATGCGCACGTAGGCGCTCTCGTAGAGCCTGGGCACGGAGCACAGGACGGTCGGCCGGACGGTCGGCATCAGACCGGCGACGCGCTCGATCGCGGGCGAGTAGTGGATCGACACGCCGCGGTGGAAGAAGAGGTAGTCGACGGTGCGTTCGAAGACGTGGGACAGCGGCAGGAAGGAGAGCGCCTGATCGTCCTCGCCCAGGTCGTAGAGCTGCTGGCAGCAGAGGATGTTGGAGACGAAGTTCCAGTGCGAGAGGACGACGCCCTTGGGGTCGCCGGTGGTGCCCGACGTATAGATGATGCTGGCCGTATCGCCACGCCCGACCCGCCCGCGGAATGCCTCGAGGTCCGTGTCCTCGGACGGCGCCGCACCGCCGATCAGCGCTTCGAGGTTCGTTCCGCCCGCCGCGGTGGCATCGGCGTCCAGCGCGACCAGCCGCAGGCCCTGCTGCTCCGCGCCGTCCTCGCCCGGGCTTTCGGGGGCGATGCCGGTCAGCAGATCCCGTTTGGCGTCGTCGTCGTAGAAGATCCACCCGGCCCCGCTGTCGAGGAGGATGTAGGCGACCTGGGCTGCGGTCAGGGTCGGATAGATCGGCACCGACACCGCGCCGAGGAGGTGGCATGCGAAGTCGACCACGTGCCACTCCGGCCGGTTGGTCGCGAACAGGGCCACGCGGTCGCCCTTGGCCACGCCGTGGGACTCGAGTGCCAGGGCGGTCCGGCGAACGGCGTCGACGAACCCGGCGGCGGAAAGCGACTCGGTCCGGCCGTGTCGGCGGATAGAGAGCAGATCCTCGCGTTTGCCGTAGCGGTCTGCGACGCGAAAGAGAAGGTCGGCCAGGGTCTCCAAGAGCGGCACGCTAGCAGTCCTTGGAGGAGGCCGCCCTGGTTCCCGGGTTGAGCTAGCGCGGCAGTAGCTTCGCCGCTTCGCGGCGCGTTTCCTCTCGGAAGCCGGCCAGAACCCGGGTGGCGCGATCCGCGCCACCCGCGAACCACTCTGTGCGCCCGTCATCGGGCGCACAGATGGCAGGCCGGCGCACCCAGTTTCTGCCGCGCAAGCTCGCCGTCAGCGCGGCACCCGCGGGCCGAACAGAGCCGACCCGATCCGTACGTGGGTGGCGCCCTCAAGCACGGCGGCCTCGAAGTCCGCGCTCATCCCCATTGACAGCCACCCCTGGTGCTCGCCGAACAGGCCGCGGCGGCCCAGTTCGTCGCGCAGGCGCCGCAGGGCCGCGAAGTCGCGGCGCGCTTCCCGAGCGTCGCTACGACGGGGCGGGATCGCCATCAGACCGCGGACCAGCAGGTGCTGCAGGTCGGCGAGTCCGAGCATCGTCCCGACGTCCTCGGGCAGGAAGCCGTGCTTGTTGGGCTCCCGCCCGATGTTGACCTCGAGGAGACAGGTCCGATTCCCTCCCTGCCGATCCTGCAGCACCCGATCGAGCCGCTGTGCGACCTTCGCCCGGTCGACGGCCTCGAAGACGTCGAAGACACCGCACGCCCGCGGCGCCTTGTTCGTCTGCAAGGGTCCGATCAGGCGCCACTCGACGTGGTCGTAACCCGCTTCGAGCAGCGCCGCTCGATGCGCTTCGCCCTCCTGGACCTGGTTCTCGCCCAGGACCCGGAGGCCGGCGTCAACTGCCTCGACGATGCGCTTCAGGGGTTGCCGCTTGCAGGCGCCGACCAGGGTGACGTCGTGCGCGGCTCGACCGGCGCGCCGGCACGCCTCCGACAGCCGGTCCGTCAAGTCCGCATAGCGCTCCCCAGCCTCTGACGTCCCCTGGGCCTTGAACCTCAGAGCTCACCCCGCCGTGTTCGTTGGTTCAAGCTCCAGATACAGGATCCGTTGGCATGAGTCGCACGGAACGAGGGCGCCCTGGGTCTGGATCTGCAGCACGACCTGGGGCCGGATCCGGTAGTTGCAGAACGAGCAGTGCCGGATCGGGGCCTTCGCGCTCGCGATCACCCCGATAACGGCCAGCGGCGTCCCGCTATGGCGCTCGAACAGACGCTGGTACTGGTTCAGGGCCGCGGGAGGCAGGCGTTCGCGAAAGACGTCGATCCGACCCTCCAGCACTTCCACCCGCTTCCGCATCGCGGGCTTCTGTTCCTCCCAGGCGGCCAGGGCCTCCTGGTACTGCTGGTCCAGCGTCTCGAAAGCCCCGCGGAGTTCGTCGAGCTGCGCCGAGGCCTGGTCCTGGCGCTCAAGCGCCAGCAGCGCCCTCTCGTCGGCCTCCCGCATCTGGGCGCGGACGGTGTCGATCTCGCTCAGCAGGGCGCCGTACTCGCGCTGCGTGGTGACGCGGGAGATCTGCTCCTGGTAACGGTCGATGCTCTCCTTGCCCGCTGCTGACTCCGCCTCGGCGGCGCGGCGCTCCAGCTCCGCTTGCTGGTGCTCCTCCTCCAACTGTTCGATCTCGCTGCGCCTGCTCTCGTACTGGTCGTGAAGTTCCTGCATCGACCCGGGAACCCCGGCGAGCAGGTCGAGGCTGCGCGCGAGTTCTACGCTTGCCTCCTGTAGCTCTACGATCGTGTCAAGGACTCTTTCCATTCACATCCATTCATAAGCTGCCACGGCCTGACCGCGTTTTCGACCTGCCGGTCTGTTGCCGTCCACCGGCGAAACATCGTTCTGAGAGGGGTTGCTAGGAGTTGGCAATCGCAGAATCCGCCACTGTACGGTATGGGTCCACCTGGATTCGAACCAGGGACCTGCCGGTTATGAGCCGGACGCTCTAACCGCTGAGCTATGGACCCTTCGGACCCGAGCGCAGTGACGGAGTATAGCCGCAAGACGGGCTCCCGTTGGGGTATAGTGATCAGCACGCGAACAGCGATCCAAGGAGGCGCCAGGATGTCGAGAATCACTCCAGTCGGGCGGCCGGGTCGGGCGGTGTCAGCCGCCGGCGCTGCCGCCATTCTTCTACTCGCTTCTCTGGCTGCGTGCGGCCCTTCCGAGGAGGAGCGGACGACTACGGCAAGGACGGAGGCCTGGGTCGAACTGGAGGAAGCTCAGGCTGCCCTGAACGCCAAGCGCAGCGACCTGGACCAGCTCCGTGCACGGGTGGCGGCGCCCGGCGAAGGGGAGGATGCCGACGCTCTCGCCGCTGAGGCCGCGGCTCTGGACGAGGAGGTCGGCGCCGACGGCGAGGCGTTCTCGCAGAAGCTGGTCAACTACATCAACGAAGCCGAGTGGGAACTCGGCGGGGAGTTGAACGAAGAGCAGGCGGCTGCTTTCGCGATGATGTCCGGCGAGCAGATGTACCTGGCCCAGGAGTACGCCCTAAAGGGCGGCGACTACCGGCGTGCGATCGACATCCTGGTGGGGGCCCAGAGAAACGACCCGGACAACCCCGACCTGGCGGCGAGGATCGTCGAGTACGAGGAAGCACGCTACGTCACGGTCGAAAGGCTGGCGGAGGTCAAGCGGGGAATGACCGAGGCCGAGGCCGAGGGCGTCCTGGGCAAGGTCTTCCACAGCTATGTCCGGACCTTCGCGGACGAGAACGTCTTCGCCTGGTTCTACCCCAAGGACCCCGAGGAGCACGGGGCCGGCGCCGCTGTCGGCGTGTTCTTCCGCGAGAACGATCGGAAGGTCTACCGCACCGATCCCAACGCGGTCGAGGGGAAGGACGAGGAAGAGGAGTAGCGACAGCCCCTGGCCGACCCTGCGGGCACGCAGAGCATGTGTCGAGTGCAGCAGGGAGAGCGGCGCTGTCCAGTGCTTTCCAATCCTGAAATGAGCGTGAACGGGACCGTCATGGAGAGTCGAGTCGGGTCGGTCTCGGGGTAGTTCTGGGGCGGCAGACGGTTCTGCACCGTCTGCCGCCTAGGGTAGCGCCCGCTGCGATGCCGCGGCGGTTGCGGGCGTTGTGTTCCGGCCTGGGCCGATGGTGGTGTGCGGTGTATGGCATCGGGCTGCGCGGTCTGCGGTTCAGGCGCTCCGGCGCCGGTGGGGATCGGACTCCCGGTCGATGAGTTCGAAGAGTCTGGCACGAGCCAGCTTGAGGGCGATCGCGGCGTCGAGGTCGCTCGTGGCGCCGGCTTGGTCTTCGAGGGCGGCGATGGTGACGCCGGGCCTGAGGTGCCGCTCCGCGTCCGGCAGGGACTTGAGCTTCTCGAACGGCGTCATGGTGTCCTGGTAGCGGTAGCGTTTCCTGGTGCGGCCCTTGCTGTCGGTGACCTCGGTGGGAAACAGGCACGGGCGATGGAAGTTGAGGAAGGGGGTGAGCACATCGCATGCGAAGACGTTGATCTCGCGGGCGAAGAGCTTGGGGATGTGCCGGTATCCGAACTGGCGCCGGATCACGTTGCCGTTCTTGCTCTCGACCAGGGCGTTGTCGTTGGTGTGCCGGCTGCGGGACTTGGTGAACTCGGGGACGTGCAGTTGGTTGAGCATCTCGGCGACCTTGCGGTTGATGTACTCGGAGCCGTTGTCGGCGTGGAAGCCCAGCACCTTGAAGGGGCAGGACTCGATGAGCTCCTTGAGCACCGGCACGAGACACCGTTGGGAGATGGCCCGTACCGTCGCCACGTGCTCCCACTGCAACACCTCGTCCACGAGGTTGATGTGGTACACGCCCTTCTCGCCGTCTTTGTCCCCTTGGTGCACCGTGTCCACCCGCAGGTAGCCCGGCTTCCCCTCCGGCTGGGGCTTGCGTCGTTCCCCGATCCCGACCGCGGTCGACCGCGTCTTCTTGAAGCTGGTGCGGCGCCGCCGGTAGGCGGTCGACTTGCGCAGGTTGTAGAACTGGCCGTTCGAGATGGTCGCCAGGCGCTCGAAGCGCTCGTCGGCGTACTCCTCGAACATCCGCCGCATGACGGCGCGCGTCGCGTGTCCGCACACTTGGCCCAGTGCCGCATCGACCTCGGCCAGAAGCCCGATGTCGGCCTTCGTGTAGCGCCGCCTGAACGCGTGAGGCGGCTGGCCGCGGCGGTCGCGAACGCTGCCGGTCTCCCGGTGCTGCCGGATCAGCCGCGTCACCTGCGACTCGGATTTCCCGATCATCTTCATCAGGTAGCTCCGGATCACGCCCTTGTCGCGCCTCGGAAGCGCCCAGTAGCGGAACTTGACCAGCGTCTCACGGACGAACTCGTAGCTCGATCCGCGGTCCACCAGCACGAAGTCCACCGACTCGTTGCCGGACAGGAAACTGCGGACCTCGACAAGACTCTGAAGTCGGCGTGTCTGGAGCGTCACAATCATCCTCCGATGATCCCCGATCCCAACGGCTCACGCTCACCTCTCGTTGGATTGACGACCCACGCTCACGCTCACCTCTCGTTGGATTGACGACCCACGCTCACGCTCACTTCTCATTGGACAGCGCTTGTCCTTGACGGCGGCGGGTCGGTTGGTGCACAATGCGCCCCTCTTGTGGGTCGTCGTGCGTCGGCGGCTCAGGTGAGTCGGCTTCAGACCCCGGTCTGAGTTCACAGAGAGAGGACGAGTCCAGGCTATGCCGGTTGTGCAGGTACGCGAAGACGAGAGCTTCGAGAATGCGCTTCGCCGCTTCAAGCGGAAGTGCGAGAAAGAGGGCATTCTGACCGAGCTCAAGAAGCGCCAGCACTTCGAGAAGCCGTCGGTCAAGCGCAAGCGCAAGGTGCTGCAGGCACGCAAGAAGATGTTGCGCAAGCTGGCCGAGGAGCGCCGCGCCGGTCTGGTCTGACCCGCACCGCGCACCGGCGCGGTGGGACTGCCGGGCGAGGTTCAGCGCGCTCTCGCGGATCGGCAACCGAGATGAGTTGCTGCAGCAGCGCGACTTCAGAGGCGCTCGAGTTTCCGGCGCTGCTCCGTGTGGTGGCAGGTTTCGCGGTGACCGACGCCGGCGAGCGGCTGGTCCACGCCATCTCGCCGCGCACGGACGCTGACGGGATCGAGGTTCTCCGGGTTCGCTACGCCGAAATCGCCCGGGAGTTCAAGGAGGGGGGCGGCCTCGTACCGGTGCTCGATCAGGAGCTCCTGGATCTGCGGCGCCAGTTGGAGACCGGCGGGCGGAGGTTGGGCGGCGCCGCGCTGCAGGGCCTCGCGGAGGTGATCGAGGCCAGCGAGGGAGTCCTCGAGCGGCTGGGCGACCACGAAGAGACGCCGCTGCTCGCGGCGGAAGTCGAGTCGGTGCGCGCCCTGGAGATCGGCGCCACAGACGGCGCCGCAACAGGCGAATCGATCGGTTGCGCCGCCCTGGCGGCGCGCCTGCGCCGGACCCTGGATCGCCGCGGCACGGTGCGGGACGATGCATCGCCTCGACTCAGAGCGCTGGTGGGAGACGCGCGCCGCACCCAGGCGTCCGTCGAGACGCAGGTACAGGCCTACGTCAGGGAGCACGGTCACAGGTTGGCCGACGACTCGACGCCGATGCGCGGCGGTCGGTTCTCCGTGTTGCTGCCCTCCGGTAGCCGGGGTCGTCTCTCCGGCCTCGTGAGGGGTCGCTCCGCCTCGGGCCACAGCTTCTACTTCGAGCCCTCGGAGGTGGTGGAAGGCAACGACGAGCTCGACCGGATCGCCGCCGACAAGGAGATCGAGCGGGCCCGCATCTTCGCGGCGCTGGTTCGGCAGGTGCTGGAGCTGACCCCGGCGATCATCGCCAGGATCGACTTCCTTGCCGCGGTCGACGCGCTGCAGGCGGCGGCGCGCTTCGCGGCCCAGGTCGGCGCCGGGCTCGCCGGCATTGCACCGACGGCGCCGGACGGTTCGGCGGCGGCGCTGGAACTCCGCGGCGCCCGCCATCCGCTTCTCGATCCGCGGCTCGCCGAGTCCCGACAGCAGACCCTTGGCGCCGCCGGCAACCGCGGCGAGGTGGTGCCGCTCGACCTGGCGCTGGCCGACTCCAGGACCTTGGTGCTGACCGGGCCCAATGCAGGCGGCAAGACGGTGGCGCTCAAGGCCGTCGGACTGCTCAGCCTGATGACCCAGGCCGGCCTGCCGGTGCCGGCCGCGCCTGACAGCCGGTTTCCGATCTTCGATCACGTTGTTGCGGTGGTCGGCGACGACCAGAGCGTTCTGGACGAACAGTCGACCTTCAGCGCTCGCCTGCTGCGCCTGCGGGAGGTGTGGCGCCGGGCCGGACCGCGCACGCTGGTGCTGCTCGATGAGGTCGGCGCCGGAACAAACCCTGAGGAGGGCGCCGCGCTCGGGATCGCGTTGCTCGAGGGGCTCGTGGAGAGTTCCTCGATGGGGATCCTCACCACTCACCTGACCCAGCTCGCCGCCGCCGCCCTCGAGTCTCAGGCGGCCGCCTGCGCCGCGATGAGCTTCGACCCGGAGAGCGGCCTGCCGACCTACCGGCTGGTGATCGGGCCGCCAGGAGGCAGCCGTGCTCTCGTTCTGGCGCGGCGCCTCGGTCTGCCGGCGGCCTGGCTGGAGCGCGCTGAGCACTTTCTCGGCTCCGAGCACCAGCAGTTGAGACGTGTGCTGGAGCGCAACGAGCGGCTCCGGGAACGGTTGCTCGACCGGGAAGCGGAGTTGGCCCGGTTGACCGCCGACACCGAGGCGGAGCGGAGTCGGTTCGAGACCCGCCAGGCGTCGCTGCAGGCGGCTCGAGAGCGGCTGAGTCAGGCGGTTCGGCGCGAAGTGGATGACCTGCGCAGGGCGAACCGCCGGCGGCTGGATCAGGCCCTGGCCGAGTTGGCGGCCCAGCCGCAGCCAGGGAAGCGGGCCTTCGCGCGGGCCGCCGGCGGCCTGCACCGGGAACTCGACCGTGATGCGTCCGCCGCGAGCGATCGCGCAGCCGCCGAGACCTGTGAGCCCGGCGCCCGCGGGGAGCGGGATCCCGACCCCGCCGCGACACCGCAGCAGCCACGCCTGCTCGTGGCCGGCGCCCCGGTTCGTCACCGCTCGCTCGGATGGGTCGGCGAACTCCAGGAGGTGAGTGGAGACCGGGCCACGGTCCTGGTGCGGGGCAAGCGCGTGCGCACGGACTCCGCGGCACTGGAGGCCATCGTGCCGGTGGAGCGAGCCGCGTCGCCCCGGGTACGGGTCCACGCGTCTTCGGCGCCGGCGGTCGAGTCGGAGTTGATGCTGATCGGCCAGATGGTCGAACCGGCGCTCGATTCCCTGGACACCTATCTCGACCGGGCCCTGGCCTCGGGGCGCGAACGGGTGCGAGTGGTCCACGGTCACGGCAGCGGACGGTTGCGCCGGGCGGTTCGTGAGCATCTGCGTGGACATCCGGCCGTAGCGGGCTTCGATCCCGCGCCGCCGTCGGCAGGCGGCGACGGCGCCACCGAGGTCGTGTTGCGCTAGCGCGGCAGCGACGCGTGCACGCGGCGACTACTCCTAGGATCCTGGGAGCTTGCGCGGCAGAAACTGGGTGCGCCGGCCTGCCATCTGTGCGCCCGATGACGGGCGCACAGAGTGGTTCGCGGGTGGCGCGGGATCGCGCCACCCGGGTTCTGGCCGGCTTCCGAGAGGAAACGCGCCGCGAAGCGGCGACGCTACTGCCGCGCCAGGCGCTGCCAGACGCCGCGGGAGGAGCGGATCCGCAGTAGGATGAGCGATCGTGCCAGGGCGTTCGAGGCTTACCGACGAGGCGTTGGATGCCGTGCGCGAGGCGATCGACATCGTCGACATCGCCAGCGAGCACACGAAGGTCGAGCGCCGGGGCCAGCGCGTCGTCGCGCTCTGCCCGTTCCACAAGGAGAAGACGCCGTCCCTGTCGCTGGACCCCGAGCGGAAGCTCTACTACTGCTTCGGCTGCGGCGCCGGCGGCGATGCCCTCGGCCTGCACATGGAACTGACGGGAGACAACTTCGCCACCGCGATCGAACATATGGCCAACCGCTACGGGGTGCCGTTGCCGCGGGCGGCGCCGGGCCCGGGCGAGGACGGGCGGGCGGACCGGTCCGAACGCATCCAGGCCGCCCTCGACGCCGCCTACGATTTCTTTCGCGGCAAGCTGCGCACCGAGGCGATCCCGCAGGACTACCTGCTCCGGCGCAAGGTGCCGCCCGCGTTGATCGCGCGGTTCGGCGTCGGCTTTGCGCCGGATGGATGGCAGGCGCTGATTCAGGACCTCGGCCGTCGCCTGGAGGTGGCCGACCTGGAGGCCGCGGGTTTGGTCGCTCGCAGCCCCAAGAACCCGGATCGCGCCTACGACCGGTTCCGGAACCGGCTGATGTTTCCCATTCGGTCGCCGTCGGGCCGGCTGCTGGCGTTCGGCGGCCGGACGCTGGGCGACGACCAGGCGAAGTACGTCAACACGAACGAGACCGACCACTTCCGCAAGGGCGCCCTGCTGTACGGTCTCGACGCGGCCCGCCGCGGCATCCGCGAGCACGGCCGCGTCCTCCTGGTGGAGGGCTACTTCGACGTGATCGGCGCGGTCGCGTGCGACATCGACTGGGTGGTGGCGAGCATGGGGACGGCGTTGACCGCGCAACAGGTGCGGCTGCTGTCCCGATACACGGACGAGGTCGTGCTCGGCTACGACGGCGACCGGGCCGGCATCGAGGCAGCGCAGAAGGCCGCCGCCCTGATGCTCGGCGCCGGACTCGCGGTCCGTCGCGCCCGTTTCCCGGCCGGCCAGGATCCGGACTCCCTGCGGCTCGACGAGGGGCCCGAGGCGGTCCGGAGCGTCGTCGACAAGGCCCGGGACGCGGTGGCGCTCGAAATCGACGATCTGCCGAGCCGGGGCGAACTCGATCCGCGGCTGAGAGCCCGGGAAGCCGCACGGGTGCGGGTGCTGATCGACCAGGTCAAGGATCCAATTGCGCGCGGGGGCTACTTCGAGCACGCGGCCGAGCGCCTGGGCGTCAAGGTGGAGGTGCTGCTGCGTGAATCGGGCGCCGCCGCGGAGAGGCCGGCGGGCGCCGGTGCGGACGGGGCGCCGGCGGTGCGAAGGCCTCCGGCCACGTCCTCGATCGAAGAGCAGGTGCTGCGGCTGATCATCGCCGCCCCGTCGCTGGCCGGTATCGACTGGGCGGACTCCGACGCCTTTTTCGATCCGGCCCTGCGCACCATCTATCGAGCCGTCCGGGAGCAGGCGAAGGCGGGTATTGACCCCATCGACTCGTCGGCGCTGGTCGCGGCCCTTGGCCGGCGCTCCGACGGGGGGAACGAGACCGGTTCACCTGTTGACCGCATCGCCAGCCTTTTGTTACAACGGTCGTCTGCCTTCTCTGAAGAGGAACTCCGAATCAGTCTCGCCGAGTTGGGTCGGCGGGTCGCCAGACAGCGACTCCACCTGCTCGCTCGGGAGATCAATCTCGCCCAGCGCGAGGGCGACATGGAGACGCTGCACCTCAAGATCGAAGAGCAGCAGAAGCTCAGCCGCGAGTTTCATCGGCAGCCCAGGAGCTAGGGAGACGGCGTGGCGCTGAACATCGCAGCCTTCGAGGCCGTTCCGGCCGAGCCGATCGAACACCGTCACAGTTCGGTCCGCGGCGTCTTCTCCCTCGGCCGGGAGAAGGGCTACCTGCTCCAGGACGAACTCCAGGATCGGTTGCCGGACGAACTCCTCGCCGAACCGAGGGAAATGGACGAGATCAGAGCGCGGTTGGGCGCGCTCGGCACAGGCGTGATCGGGCGTCCCGAGGTGTACGTGAACGTGGTCGACTCGGACCCTGCGCCGCTCATCAGCGGCGTTGAGCGAAGGGAACAGGAGGCGTCCGCCTTCGTCAGTCAGGATCGAACGACGGATCCGGTGCGCGTCTATCTGCGCGAGATGGGGCGTGTCGAACTGCTCGATCGCGAGGGCGAGGTCAAGATCGCGAAGCGGATCGAACGCGGCGAGTGGATCGTCTTCGAGGCCCTCTGCGACAACCCGGTCGTACTCAGGGAGCTGCTGCGGATCAACGAGCTTGCGAGGCGCGACCGCCGGCTGATGCGCGAACTGCTGGCCGACGGCGGCGCGAATCTGGACCAGAGCGCCAACAATCGGATCGCCAGGAACCTGGAGATCTTCCAGGCGATCGACGAGCTCGACCGCGGCGTGCGCCGCCTGCGCCGCCAGCGTGACCGGTGCCGGATTGGCGGCGAACGGTTCCTGGAGATCGAGCGCGAGATCGACCGGATCGCGGGCAAGATCACGGAACAGATCCGCTCGATCGAACTGACCGCCCAGACGCGCGCCCGGCTGGTCGAGATCCTGAAGCAGCTCTACGCTGAGATTTCACGCCACGACCGCGACATCCGGCGGGCGCAGATCGCTCTGGATCGGGAGCGCGAGACCGAGCTCGGCCCGTTGCACCGGCGCCGAATCGAGAAGTACCGCGCCCGGCTCCGGGCCGCGGAGGAGCGCTACGGGACGACCCTCGCTCAGGTGACCGCAACCTTGAGCAAGGTCCGGCGCGGCGAAGCGGTCTGCGAGCAGGCGCGCTCCGAGATGATTCTCGCGAACCTCCGCCTGGTGGTTTCGATCGCCAAGAAGTACACGAACCGGGGCCTCCAGATGCTGGACCTGATCCAGGACGGCAACATCGGCCTGATCCGCGCGGTGGAGAAGTTCGAGTACCGCCGCGGGTACAAGTTCTCGACCTACGCCACCTGGTGGATCCGTCAGGCGATCACCAGAGCCATCGCGGACCAGGCGAGGACGATCCGCATCCCGGTCCACATGATCGACACGATCAACAAGCTGACCCGGACCAGCCGGGCCATGGTGCAGGAACTGGGCCGGGAGCCGACCGTGGTGGAGATCGCCGAGCGCATGGACATGGACGCGGTGCAGGTGCGCGAGATCATGAAGATCGCCCTGGAACCGATCTCGCTCGAGACACCGATCGGCGAGGAGGCGGATTCCCATCTCGGCGACTTCATCGAGGATCGGAAAGCGGTTTCTCCGCTCGACGGCCTGATGGCGAAGAGCCTGAGCGAGCAGACCGCCGAGGTGCTCCAGACGCTCAGCCCGCGCGAGGAGCTGGTGCTCCGCATGCGCTTCGGCGTCGGCGACGGCGCGGAGTCGACCCTGGAGGACGTGGGACGCTCGTTCAACGTGACGCGCGAGAGAATCCGCCAGATCGAGTCGAAGGCGCTTCGCAAGCTCCGCCATCCGAGCCGATCGCGGCGGCTGCGGCCCTTCCGCAACCTGCTCTGATTGACAGTCGGCGCGGCGCCTCCCTAAGATCACCGCCAACTCGCCCGCCGCTGTTGCCTGGAGCCGGCGGATTCTTCCTCGGTAGCTCAACGGTAGAGCGTTCGGCTGTTAACCGAAATGTTGGGGGTTCGAATCCCTCCCGAGGAGCCATGGTTCGCGGCTTTGACGGTTGCGCGGGATCGCCTCTCGCGACGGGTCGTGTGAGGTAAAAGAGATGGCCGACGTTTCCCGGGAGTTCCTGACCACCAGTCGGGGCACTGTCTATTCGAGCCTGAGCGTGGCTCGGCTCTACGAGGAGGCGGTGCGTCGCGGCGAAGCGGCCATCGCCGCCGAGGGGCCCCTGGTGGCCTCGACCGGCGAGCACACGGGACGGTCGCCGAACGACCGGTTCCTGGTGCGCCGGTCGCCGTCGGCCGAAGCTGTGGACTGGGGGCCGATCAACCAGGCGCTCGAGCCCGAGCATTTCGACCGCCTGTACCGCAAGATGCTGGCCGCTGCCGGCGAGCGGGATCTGTTCGTGTTCGACGGTTTCGCCGGCGCCGATCCCGATTGCCGCTTGAGCGTGCGGGTGATCACTGAGAAGGCATGGCACAGCCTGTTCGCGCGCAACATGTTCCTGCGCGCCCCGGACGCCACGGCTCTGGAAGGCTTCGAACCCGACTTCACCGTCGTCGACATCCCCAGCGTCCTGGCCGATCCGGAGACGGACGGCGCCAACGGCACGACCTTCATCGCCCTCGACCTGGAGCGGCATCTGACCCTGATCGGCGGCAGCGAGTACGCCGGAGAGATCAAGAAGTCGATGTTCAGCGTGATGAACTACCTGATGCCGCGCCGGGGCGTGCTGAGCATGCACTGCAGCGCGAACTACGGCACGGACCCATCCGACTCGGCCTTGTTCTTCGGTCTCTCCGGCACCGGCAAGACGACGCTTTCGGCTGATCCCGAGCGCACCCTGATCGGTGACGACGAACACTGCTGGTGCGACGATGGCATCTTCAACATCGAGGGCGGGTGCTACGCCAAGGTGATCCGGCTCGATCCGGAGGGCGAACCGGAGATCTACGCCACCACCCGACGCTTCGGGACGGTGCTCGAGAACGTCGTCTTCGACGAGGATTCGCGCGAACTCGACCTCGACGACGACTCGCGCACCGAGAACACCCGCGCCAGCTATCCGCTGAGCCACCTGGAGCACGTCGACGTCGGCGGCATCGCCGGCCATCCCCGCACCGTCGTCTTTCTGACCTGCGATGCCTTCGGCGTCCTGCCGCCGATCAGCCGGCTCGACGAGGCGCAGGCGATGTACCACTTCCTTTCGGGATACACCGCGAAGGTCGGCGGTACGGAGCGTGGAGTCACGGCGCCGACGGCGACCTTCAGCGCCTGCTTCGGCGCCCCCTTCATGCCGCTGCCGCCGTCCGCCTACGCCCAACTTCTGGGCGAGAAGGTGCGGCGGCACGGGGCCTCCGTCTGGCTCGTGAACACCGGCTGGACCGGGGGGCCGCACGGCGAGGGCCGCCGGATCGAGTTGGCCTACACCCGGCGGATGATCCACGCCGCGCTCGACGGCAGCTTGGACGGCGCGCCGATGCGCACCCACCCCGTCTTCGGCCTCGCCTTCCCCACCGTGCTCGACGGCGTGCCGGCGGAAGTGCTCGATCCGCGCAGGAGCTGGGCCGACCCGCAGGCATACGATCGGCACGCGCGCCGGCTCGCGCAGATGTTCACCGACAACTTCGCGAGTGTGGCAGGCAGCGCCTCGGCGGAGGTGCTGGCCGCGGCGCCGAGCGTCAAGAGCCGGTAGCCGGCGTTAACCGGCAAGGAGAATCGGATGATCCCCGTCAAAGCCGCGATCTCGGACAGTGGCCGCGCCCATGTGGACGGCATGGATGCCTACCGCAGGCTCTACCGCGAATCGATCGAGGATCCGGACCGGTTCTGGCTCGACCAGGCCTCGACGCTCGACTGGTTCGCGCCGCCGCGGTCGGCGGGGCGTTGGGACTTCGACGCCGTCGACTTCGCCTGGTTCGAGGACGGCGAGCTCAACGCCTGCGTCAACTGCGTCGACCGGCACGCCGCCACCCGGCCCGACAAGACCGCCCTGATCTGGGTCGAGGACGAACCGGGCCGCTACCAGCGGATCAGCTACCGCGAGCTGAAGCGGAACGTGTGCCGCATCGCGAACGTGCTGACCTCGCTCGGGATCGGTCAGGGCGACCGGGTCTGCATCTACCTGCCGATGATCCCGGAACTGGCCTACACGATGCTCGCCTGCGCTCGCGTCGGCGCGGTCCACTCGGTCGTCTTCGCGGGCTTCTCCGCCGACAGCCTGCGCGAGCGGATCGTCGACGCCGGTTGCCGGCTTCTCGTCACCGCCAACGAGGGTCTGCGCGGCGGCCGGACGATCCCGCTCAAGGCCACCTGCGACCAGGCGCTTGAGGGTCAGGACGTGATCGAGCACATGCTCGTCGCGCGGCGCACCGACGCCGAGGTGCCGATGACGCCGGGGCGCGACCTCTGGCTGCACGAGGAGACGGCGAAGCAGCGGGCGACGGCGCCGGTGGCCCGGCTCGACGCCGAGGCGCCCCTGTTCGTCCTCTACACCAGCGGCTCGACCGGAAAGCCCAAGGGCGTGCTCCACACCACCGGCGGCTACCTGCTGTACGCCGCGATGACGCATCGGCTGATCTTCGATCACCACGACGACGACATCCACTTCTGCGCCGCGGACATCGGCTGGGTCACCGGGCACAGCTACATCGTCTACGGCCCGCTCGCCAACGGCGCGACCAGCGTGATGTTCGAGTCGGTGCCGACCTACCCCGATCCGGGCCGTTACTGGCAGGTCGTCGACGACCTGGGCGTGACCCTCTTCTACACCGCGCCGACCGCCCTGCGGGCGATCGCCCGCGAGGGAGACCGGTGGGTCGAGGCGTACGACCGCGGTTCGCTGAGGGTCCTCGGCTCGGTCGGCGAGCCGATCAACCCCGAGGTCTGGAAGTGGTACCACGACGTGGTTGGCGACGGACGCTGCCCCGTCGTCGACACCTGGTGGCAGACCGAGACCGGCGGCATCCTGATCACGCCGCTGCCGGGCGCCACGCCGCTCGAGCCGGGTTCGGCGACCCTGCCGTTCTTCGGCGTCGAACCCGTGCTGGTGGACGCCGACGGCAGCGAGCTGGCGGGGAACGAGCAGAGCGGCAACCTCTGCCTGAAGCGTTCCTGGCCCGGACAGGCGCGAACGATCTACGGCGACCACCAGCGCTTCGTCGAGACGTACTTCAGCACCTATCCCGGCATGTACTTCACCGGCGACGGCTGCCGGCGTGACGAGAACGGCTACTACTGGATCACCGGCCGCGTCGACGACGTGCTCAACGTGTCCGGACACCGGCTGGGCACCGCGGAGATCGAGAGCGCGCTGGTGGCGCACGACGCGGTCGCCGAGGCCGCCGTGGTCGGCTGCCCGCACGAGATCAAGGGCGTGGGCATCTACGCCTACGTGCTGATCACTCCGGAGGCCGAGAGCCGGGAGCAGGCCGAGCTGGTGGTCGAGCTGCGCCAGCAGGTGCGGACCGTGATCGGGCCGATCGCCACGCCCGATCACATTCACGTCGCCGCCGGTCTGCCCAAGACGCGGTCCGGCAAGATCATGCGCCGGGTCCTGCGGAAGATCGCCGCCGGCGAGTACGACGACCTTGGCGATGTGACGACGCTGGCCGAGCCGGCGGTGGTCGACGGTCTGGTCGAAGACCACCGCGCCGCCGCCGGCTAGGCACTTGCGCAGCGACTGGGTGCGCCGGCCTTCTGGCCCGCATCCGGCGCGCAGCGCCGGTCTGGTTGGACCGGCGCCACTCCGTCGGCCGGAGTTGCAGGCGCCCAGCCTCCCGGCGGTACACTCTGAACCGGACCATGGCCGCGATTCCAGACGATCCGATCCGCGATTCCAGGACGCCGATCCGGGTCCTGGTGGTCGCTGCCTGCGTGGTGGTGCTGGTGGCGGGTCTCCGGGCGGCGTCCTCGGTCATCGAGCCGTTCCTGATCGCGCTCTTCGTGGTCATCCTCAGCCTGCCGGTGCTGTTCTGGCTCAAGCAGCGCCTGCCGACGATGCTCGCCGTCCTCGGCACGATCCTCATGGACATCGCCGTGCTGGCGGCGGCCGGCTCCCTGGTCGGGACGACCGTCAACCAGCTCACGGGCGACATGGACAAGTATCAGGGGCGTCTGACCGAACTGATAGACGACGGCTCGGTGTGGCTGGAGGAGCGCGGCCTGCAGCCCGAGTGGCTGTCGTCGCCGGCCGGGGAGCGGGCCGCCGCTGGAGAAACCGACGCCGAGACAGAGACTGCGAGCGGCGGTGAGACGATGGCGGCTACGGCCTCCCAACCGGTTCCAGACGGCGCCGGCGAGGGCCCGGAGTTGCCGGGGTTGCTGTCGCGCTTCGATTCCAGTCTGCTCGTTGACTTCGCGAACCAGGCGCTGCGCTACACGGCGACCGCGTTCTCGTCGCTGCTGATCATCGCCCTGATCGTGGTCTTCATGCTGTTCGAGGCCGCGACCTTCCGCTCCAAGGTACGGATCGCCTTCACCGGCGCCGGCGCCGAGGAACGGTTCTCCCGCGTCATGTACGAGATTCAGCACTACATCGGCATCAAGACGGTGGTCAGCGCCGCCACCGGACTGCTGATCGGAGTCTGGGTCGGCGTGCTGGGAGTGGACTTCGCGATCTTCTGGGGTCTGGTCGCCTTCGTTCTGAACTTCATCCCGAACCTGGGTTCGATCATCGCGGCGGTGCCGACCACGCTGCTGGCGATGGTTCAGATCGGAGTCGGTCGGGGACTCCTGGTGGCGCTCGGCTACCTGGTCGTGAACATGGTCATCGGCAACTTCATCGAACCGCACCTGATGGGCCGCCGGCTCGGTCTCTCGACCCTGGTCGTCGTCCTCTCCCTCGTGTTCTGGGGCTGGGTCTGGGGCCCGATCGGGATGCTGCTGTCCGTGCCGCTGACCATGGTGGTCAAGATCATGCTCGAGAACACGGAGGAGTTCCGCTGGGTGGCCGTGTTGCTGGGAGACAGCAGGAGCGCGGAGCGTCTGGCGCCGGTGTCCGGCGGGCGGAAGAAGGGATAGCTGTCGGCGAACGATCGCACCGACGAATCAAAGTACCCAGGGAATCACGGCGCGCCGGCTTCGCGGGTAGTCGGGGAATCTCTGCCGGTACCAGCGGCGCCGCCACAGGGCCCGCGGGATCAGATTGGCGGCGGTCCACAGCGCGAACGCCAGCGCGGGCAGCGACCAGCTCATCAGGGCGAAGCCGGTCCACTCGATCATCTCGCCGGCCAGATTGGGGCAGGAGACGAGCCTGAAGGCGCCGCCACGGGGCAGGACGGCGCCGCCGGAGGCCTTCGCCCGCAGAGCGGCGAGCCGGTAGTCGGTAGCGATGTTCAGGGCCGCCCCAAGGACGAAGAGCGCGGCGCCGACCGCGAAGCGCGGGTCGGAGAACCAGTCTCGCGGATAGTCGGCGATCCGGGCCGCGAACCAACCCAGGAACGCCCCGTTGACGACGTTGAAGCCGAAGCCGGCGGCAGCCGTGACGGCGGGCAACGGACGCGCCTGACGCTGGACGAGCCATGGCCACACCAGTGTGCGGTGAATGTAGTGGGCAAGCCATGCGGCGACCAGGACGTCGCCCACGATGTGACGCTCACCGGCCGCGAGGTAGACGACCGGGAACACAGCCAAGGCTGAGAGTTCCATGAGGAGCCAGCCCCAGCGCGCGTCGATCGTCGGCCCTCTGGCCGTGCCGCCGAACCGTCCGGTGGGGTCCTTTCCCGCCAGGCCGATGGCGAGCGCCGGTATTGCCATTGCGCACCAGGTCAGGACGACGGGTGCGAACCAGGGCACTTGAGCAGTCGGTCAGCTACAGCCTGTCCTCGCGGTCTGCGAGCAGGGCATCGCTAGCGGCCGTCGAGGGTTCGCCCGGCAGCGGCCGTAAATCGAGCAGGTTTCCCACCGGCCTGGTCGCCCGTCCCTCGGCGATCAGGCGCTCCAGTGGGGACAGCTTGTCGGCGAGAGGCACGAGCAACGCCACCGGCCGGCCCCGATCCGTGACCTCGAAGCGCTCGCCGTGGTGGATCCTGCGCAGGTAGACGCTCAGGTTCTGGCGCAGTTCGCGAATGCCGACTCTGGACGTACCTGCGCTCGGCTCAGTCATGGTGACGCACACGGTAGCACATGGTCGTCGGCAACCGACAAGAGGATGGTGTCGCAACTCCATTGACACACGACCTTCCCGTGCTAGTCTCCGAATCGGGACTAAGCAGGTCCCGGTTCCTCGACCCGCCCGGCGCCGGGGCTCGCCGTGTCGCCCCACACGCAGCGTAGACGACACAACCGTCATGATCCGACTGACCAAGCAAGCCGACTACGGCATCGTCCTAGTGACCCAGCTCGCGCAGACCGGTCAGGCCCCTGCCGCCGAACTGGCGGTGCAGACGCACCTGCCGGCGCCCATGGTGAGCAAGATTCTCAAGATGCTGGCGAGGTCCGGGTTGCTGACCTCCCACCGCGGCGTGCGCGGCGGCTACGAGCTGCCGTGCTCGGCGGCCGAGATCAGCATCGCCGACGTGATCCTCGCGCTCGAAGGGCCGATCGCACTGACCGAGTGCAGCGAGCACTCCGACCACGAATGCTCCTACGAGGCGTTCTGCCGTGTAAGGGAGAACTGGCAGCGCATCAACCAGGCGGTGCGGGGCGCGCTTGAGGACATCACGATCGCAGACATGGCGCGGCCGAACTTCATGGCCGGAACGGCCACCCCGTCCGCCGAACCCCTGATCTTGCTGAGGAGCAGTTCCTGATGGCCACCGCCACCGACACGATCGAAGCACTTACGCAGCGCGACTACGAGTACGGCTTCGTCACCGACGTCGAGCAGGACACCGCCCCGCCGGGACTGAGCGAGGAGATCGTCGCCTTCATCTCAGCCAAGAAGAACGAGCCGCAGTGGTTGCTCGACTGGCGGCTCAACGCCTACCGGGGCTGGCTGAAGATGGTCGAGCCGCAGTGGGCGAACGTGCGCTACAAGCCGATCGACTACCAGTCGATGTGTTACTACGCGGCGCCCAAGAGCGACGACGACCGGCCGAAGAGTCTCGACGAGATCGATCCCGAGATCCTCGCCACCTACGAGAAGCTGGGCATCCCGCTCAAGGAGCAGGAGATGCTCGCCGGGGTGGCGGTGGACGCGGTGTTCGACAGCGTCTCCGTGGCGACGACCTTCCGCGAGAAGCTGGGCGAGCTGGGCGTCATCTTCTGCTCGTTCTCGGAGGCGGTGCAGAACCACCCCGACCTGGTGCGCAAGTACCTGGGCAGCGTGGTGCCGCGGCGGGACAACTTCTTCGCCGCCCTGAATTCGGCGGTGTTCTCGGACGGTTCCTTCGTCTACATCCCGAAGGGCGTCCGCTGCCCGATGGAGCTGTCGACCTACTTCCGCATCAACGCGATGAACACGGGCCAGTTCGAGCGCACCCTGATCATTGCCGACGAGGGCAGCCACGTCAGCTACCTCGAAGGCTGCACCGCGCCGATGCGCGACGAGAACCAGTTGCACGCCGCCGTCGTCGAGCTGGTGGCGCACGAGGACGCGCGGATCAAGTACTCCACGGTCCAGAACTGGTACCCGGGCGACAAGGAAGGCCGCGGCGGCATCTACAACTTCGTCACCAAGCGCGGCCTGTGCGAAGGCCCGCGGAGCAAGATCTCCTGGACCCAGGTCGAGACCGGCTCCGCCGTGACCTGGAAGTACCCGAGTTGCATCTTGAAGGGCGACGACTCGGTCGGCGAGTTCTACTCGGTGGCGGTGTCCAACAACCGCCAGCAGGCCGACACCGGCACCAAGATGATTCACGTCGGCAAGCGCACCACGAGCACGATCGTCTCCAAGGGGATCTCGGCCGGGCAGGGCCAGAACACCTACCGCGGGCAGGTGCGGATCCTGCGCTCGGCGGACGACGCGCGGAACTTCTCGCAGTGCGACTCGATGCTGATCGGCGACAACTGCGGCGCCCACACGTTCCCCTACATCGACGTCGCCAATCCGAGCGCCCAGATGGAGCACGAGGCGTCAACATCGAAGATCGGCGAAGACCAGATTTTCTACTGCAATCAACGGGGCATCGAGACCGAGGATGCCGTTTCCATGATCGTCAACGGGTTCTGCAAGGAAGTGTTCCGCGAACTCCCGATGGAGTTCGCCGTGGAGGCACAGAAGCTGCTCGAGGTCAGCCTCGAGGGCAGCGTCGGCTAGCCGATCGGAGCAGCCGACGCAGTCGGAACCCCACACGCGGCGCACCGGCTCTGCCCGACCGCCGCACGGAGAGATACAGCAATGCTGAGGGTGACCGGTCTTCACGCGAAGATCGACGAACAGGAGATTCTTCGGGGTGTCGACCTCGAAGTCGGCGCCGGTGAAGTGCATGCGGTGATGGGGCCGAACGGCTCCGGCAAGAGCACGCTGGCCCAGGTGCTCGCCGGCCGCGAGGAGTACGAGGTGACCGCCGGCTCGTTGGAACTGATGGGCCAGGACCTGCAGGAGATGGCGCCGGAAGAGCGCGCTCACGCGGGCCTCTTCCTGGCCTTCCAGTACCCGGTCGAGATTCCGGGCGTCGGCAACAGCTACTTCCTGAAGGCCGCGCTCAACGCCATCCGCAAGGCCAGGGGCGAGCAGGAACTCGACGCGATGGACTTCCTCAAGCTGTTGCGCGAGCGCGCCAAGCTGGTCGAGATCGACGAGGCGCTGCTGCGGCGGCCGGTCAACGAAGGGTTCTCGGGCGGCGAGAAGAAGCGCAACGAAATCCTCCAGATGGCGGTGCTCGAGCCCCGGCTCGCGGTGCTCGACGAGACCGACTCCGGGCTCGACATCGACGCCCTGAAGGCGGTTGCAGCGGGCGTCAACGCGCTGCGCCGCGAGGACCGGGCGTTTGTGGTCATCACCCACTATCAGCGGCTGCTGAACTACATCGTGCCCGACCATGTGCATGTCCTGGTGGATGGCCGCATCGTGCGTTCCGGCGGCCCCGAGTTGGCGCTGGAGCTGGAAGCGAAGGGCTACGCGGGCCTGAACGGCAAGACCGCCCAGGCCTGAGCCGGGGGATGGCGAGGACCGAACCGTGACCGTCGAAGCAACCAACAGCACCACCAGCACTCCGTACCTGGACTTGTTCGCCCGCCGGGGCGAACGGGCCGGCGAAGCGGAGCGCGTACAGACGCTGCGGCGTGAAGCGATCGAGCGCTTCGAGGCGACCGGATTCCCCGGCCGCGGCAACGAGGACTGGCGGCAGACGAACGTCGGCCGGCTGGTGCGCGCGGCGCCGGCCCTGGCCTCGCCACGAGCGCTGGAAGCGGTGGAGTTGCAGCCGTACCTCTACCCGGGATGCGACCGGTTGGTGTTCGTGAACGGCCGCTACGACGAGGTGCTGTCCTCGCCGCCGGCCCAGGGTACCGCGGCCGCCATCGCCGGTCTGCCGGCGGCGGGCCGCGCCGCGGAGGTCGTGGCGGAGCACCTGGGCACGGCGGTCGATGGCCGCGCCTCCTGCAGCGCGGACGCCGGCGTGCATCCGTTCGCGGCCCTCAACACCGCCCTGTTCGAGGACGGCGCGGTAGTCGAGATCCCGGCGGGCGTGGTGCTCGAACGGCCGCTCCATGTGCTCTGGCTCAGCGCTCCCGGGGCCGGCGATGCCGCGGCCGAAACGGTCGAGGTCAGCTTCCCGCGCCTGCTGGTGCTCGCCGGTGAGAACAGCCAGGCGTCGATCATCGAGACGTTTGCCGCTGTCGGCGCCGGCGCCGGGCGCTACTTCGTATGCCCGGCGGCGGAGATCGTCTGCGAGGCCGGGGCGGTGCTCCACCACACCAGGCTTCAGGCCGACGCGCTCTCCGCGTTCCACCTCGCCTTCCAGCACGCGCGCGTGGATCGCGCGGCGTCCTTCGATTCGTCGTCCCTCGCCTTCGGCGGGGGTTTGGTGCGCAACGACACCGTCGCCCTGCTCGATGGCGAGGGCGCCGACTGCACCTTGGACGGTCTGTACGTCGCCAGCGGCTCGCAGTTCATGGACAACCACATGCGAGTCGAGCACCGGCAGCCCAACGGGACCAGCCACCAGCTCTACAAGGGCGTCCTCGACGACCGCGCGCGCTCGGTGTTCAACGGCCGAATCTATGTTCATCGGGCGGCGCAGAAGACGGACGCCAAGCAGACGAACCGCAATCTCCTGCTCTCAAAGAGCGCGCTCGCCAACAGCAATCCTCAGCTCGAGATCTTCGCCGACGACGTCCGCTGCACCCACGGTTCGACGATCGGCCGCCTGGACGAGGAAGCGCTCTTCTACCTGCGCTCCCGCGGCATCGACCGGGACGCCGCGTACCGCATGCTGGTGTACGCGTTCGCCCGCGAGCTGGTCGAGAAGGCGTCCTTCGAGCCGCTGCGGCAGGACCTGGAAGGTCGACTGTTCGCCAGCCTGAACGGCAGCTCAGGCAACGGGCGCGTAGAGTAGGCGGATGCCGGCCCCGGCGCTAGCGGCAGAGCGGCAGCGGCCGGCTGTGGCCAGCGGCGCAGCCGCCGGCACGACAGGCGGCTTCGACGTGGAGCGGCTGCGCGCGCAGTTTCCGATCCTCGCGCAGGAAGTCCACGGCCACCCGCTGGTCTACCTCGACAACGCCGCCAGCTCCCAGCGTCCGGGGGCGGTGATCGAGGCGATCAGCGACTGCTACCGCACCTACTACGCGAATGCCCACCGCGGCGTCCACGCGCTCTCTGAGCGTTCGACCGACGCCTACGAGGCGGCGCGCGCCAAGGTCGCGGGCTTCATCGGCGCTGCGGACAGCGGCGAGCTCGTCTTCACCCGCGGCACCACCGAGAGCCTCAACCTGGTCGCCCAGAGTTACGCCCGGCCCCTGCTCCAGCCCGGCGACGAGGTGCTGCTCACCGAGATGGAGCACCACTCGAACATCGTCCCCTGGCAGCTCGCCTGCGAGCAGACCGGGGCCCGGGTGCGGGCGGCGCCGATCACTGACGACGGCGAACTCGACCTGTGCGCGATGGCCGCCCTGATCACGGAGCGCACGAAGGTCGTCGGGGTGACCCACGTCTCCAACGCCCTCGGCACCGTAAACGACATCGCCGCCGTCGTCCGTCTGGCGCGCGCCCGCTCCAAGGCGGCCGTCGTCGTCGATGGGGCGCAGGCCGTGCCGCACATGGACGTCGACGTGTCCGCGCTCGGCTGCGACTTCTACGCCTTCTCCGGCCACAAGATGTACGGCCCCGGCGGCATCGGCGCGCTGTGGGGCCGCGGCGAGTTGCTGGCTTCGATGCCGCCCTACCACGGAGGCGGCGCGATGATCACGCGGGTGACCTTCGAACGCACCGAGTATGCCGCGCCGCCTCAACGGTTCGAGGCGGGCACGCCCGCCATCGCGCCGGCGATCGGGCTCGGCGTCGCGGTCGAATTCCTGGAGGCAATCGGCCTGGAGCGGATCGAGCAGCACGAGCAGGAGCTCCTTTCTCATAGTTTGGAACAACTGAACGATCTGCCTTGGGTGCGGGTGCTGGGGCAGAGCCCCGCTGGCGGCGGGTCGCGAGCCGCCGTCGTGTCCTTGGTGATCGACGGCGCACACCCCCACGATGCGGCAACGATTCTGGACGAACAGGGAATCGCCATCCGGGCCGGTCATCACTGCGCCCAGCCGCTGATGGAGCGGCTCGGTGTCTCGGCCACCGTGCGCGCCTCGTTCGGCATGTACAACACCCACGAGGAAGTCGACCGGCTCGCCTCTGGGCTGCACGAAGTGCGGCGGATCTTCGGCTGACGGCTGACGTAGGATCCAGAATCGATGTCCGATCTCCGCGATCTCTACCAGCAGGTCATCCTCGACCACTACCGCGCGCCGCGGAACTTCGGCCCGCTCGACTCCGCGTCGAGCTGCGCCGAGGGCTACAACCCGTTGTGCGGCGACAAGGTCAAGGTCTACCTGCAGACCGACGGCGGCCGTGTCGAGGGCTTGAGCTTCGAAGGCGTGGGGTGTGCGATCTCTACCGCCTCGGCCTCGCTGATGACGGAGGCGGTGCTCGGGCTGGAACGCGCGCAGGCGGAGGCGCTGCTTTCGACCTTCCTGGCGCTCATGACCGGCGAGAGTGAACCGGGCGAGGGCGTCGAGCTCGGCAAACTGGAGGTCCTGAGCGGCGTGCGCGACTATCCGGTACGGATCAAGTGCGCGACCCTGGCGTGGCATGCTCTACGCGCCGCGCTTAGAGGCGGCGACGCCGAGGCGATCTCCACCGAATGAGATGGCCGCGTCGAGGCAGAACGGAGGAACCGACAATGGACAAGGCGGCAGCAACCATGACGCCCTCGACGGCGGCCGATCTGGAAGCCAGGATCGTCGAGGCCCTGAAGACCGTCTACGACCCGGAGATCCCGGTCGACATCTATGAACTCGGCCTGATCTACGACGTGAGCATCGATGCGAGCGCCCATGTCAAGGTGCAGATGACCCTGACCTCGCCGAACTGCCCGGTCGCCGAATCGCTGCCGGGCGATGTCGAACGGACCGTGCGCGGCGTCGAGGGGGTCGACGACGCCAAGGTCGAGGTCGTGTGGGACCCGACCTGGAATCCGGCCATGATGAGCGAGGCCGCGAAACTCGAACTGGGGTTCTTCTGATGCGCTGCTCTTCGATTGCCGCCGCGGTGGCGACCGTAGCCTTGGTTCTCGTGGCGGCCTTGGCCGCGGCCGAGAAGCAGGATCATGGCCTGCTCAACGCGAAGTACCCGGAACCGGACGTCCTCTTCGGCGGCCAGCCGACCGAGGCTCAACTCGAGGCGATGGCGGCCGACGGCCTGTCCTTCGTCCTGGATCTGTGTGCCGAGGGCGAGGACCGCGGCTTCGACGAGTCCGCGGCCCTGCAGAGCCTGGACGTGCCGTATCTGAGCCTGCCGGTGGACGCGGACCGGCTGACAGAGCCTGCGACCTTTGAGCGCTTCATCGACACGATGAAGAAGCTCGACGGTCCGACCCTCGTTCACTGCGCCTCCGGCAACCGGGTCGGCGCTCTGTACTACGCCTACCTGGTCGCCGGGAAGGGCGTCGACCGGGAAGAGGCTCGCGCCCGCGCCAAGGAGAGCGGCCTGCGCAGCTCGGCGCTCGAGAAGGCCGTTGATCGGTACCTCGATTCGAGGCCCTGAGGAGTCGGGAGCCCTGATCTTGCCGGAATGCGTCCGCCTTCTCCGAGTGTCGGTGGGCTGGTCTTCGGGCCGGCATCTCGACGAATCTTCGGCCCTTGACGGGCCGTAGTCACATCAGCGATGTTCTGGAACAGGTTGCTCCGCGCACAGGAAAGACGAGTCGGCTGGCCAGCCGCCGGGGTTTGGCGCCAGGCTGCGCAGGAACCTGCCGTTCTTCGCCATCGAACTGGTGGTCGTCTTCGTTGGCGTCTACCTGGCCTTTGAGCTTGGCAACAGGCGGGAAACGGCGCGCGAGCTTGAAGTGGCGCTGAAGTACCGCGAAACGCTGATCTGCGACTTCGAGATGCTCGTCTCGTCCCTGCACGGCGAACTTGAGAAGCTGCGGCAGCACGTTGAGGTCGTCAAGCACGCGCCATGGGGTTAGCCCGCTTCGACGTGGAGCACCCCTGCGATAACAGGCTCTCCAACGGGTCCGAGCCGTAAGTCGCGCCGTGTATGCTTGGCGCCGCTTGACCGGCCCCTCGCCACGCCACTGACCGCTCCGCTCACGACTGACGAGAACCCCGCGCCGATGAGTGAGCTAGAGGCCGCCGGAACGCCCGACGCCGGAGCGCCTCCGCAGCGTTCGCCGCTGGACGTGGCGACGGACACGCTGCGCTTCCTCGCCGTCGACATGGTCGAACGCGCGAACAGCGGCCATCCCGGCGCGCCGATGGGCCAGGCGGCGATGGCGGCCCTGCTGTGGGCTCGCTACCTGCGCTTCGCGCCCCAGGATCCACAGTGGCCGAACCGGGACCGCTTCGTGCTCTCCTGCGGCCACGCCTCGGCGCTGATCTACGGCCTGCTGCACCTAGCGGGCTATGACCTGAGCCTCGACGAGATCCGGAACTTCCGGCAGTACGGTTCGCTGACCCCGGGCCACCCCGAGCACGGCTTGACCCCGGGCGTCGAAGTGACCACAGGCCCGCTCGGCCAGGGCATCTCGGCGGCCGTCGGCATGGCGATCGCCGAACAACTGCTCGCGGCCCGCTTCAACCGTCCCGGCTACACCCTGTTCGATCATCGGACCTGGGTAGTGGCCAGCGACGGCGACCTGATGGAGGGCGTCGCCTCAGAGGCCAGCTCGATGGCAGGGCACCTGGGGCTCGGCAAACTCAGCGTGCTCTACGACGCGAACCGGATCACGATCGACGGCCCGACCGACCTGAGCTTCACGGAAGACGTGGTCGGCCGCTACAAGGCCTACGGCTGGCACACCTTGTCGGTCGACGACGGCAACGACGTCGAGGCTCTCGCCGCGGCGTACGACGCGGCGCTGACGGAGACCGGCCGTCCGACCCTGATCAAGGTCAGCACCCACATCGGCTACGGCAGTCCGAACAAGCAGGACACGGCGGCCTCCCACGGCGCACCCCTGGGGGCGGACGAAGTCGTTGCAACCAAGGAGGCCCTGGGCTGGCCCCTGGCGCCCGAGTTCCTCGTGCCCGATGCCGCCCGCGAGGCCTTCGCGCCGGCGGCCGACTTCGGCCGCGACGCCGCGGCCGAATGGAACCGCCTGCTCGAGGCCTACCGCCGTGAGCACCCCGAAGCGGCGGCCGAGCTCGACCGCCGTCTTGCCGTGGCGCTGCCGGACGGCTGGCGCGACGCGCTTCCCCGCTTCGATCCGGCATCCGGCCCGGTCGCCACCCGTTCCGCCTCCGGCGTCACCCTGAACGCGCTGAAGGACCTGGTGCCGGAGCTCGCCGGCGGTTCGGCGGACCTGACCGGCTCGAACAACACCCTGCTCGAAGGCGAAGGCGACTACGCCGCCGGCACGCCGACGCGTCACTTCCGTTTCGGGGTGCGCGAGCACGCGATGGCCGCGGCGATGAACGGTCTGGCTCTCTCCGGACTGGTCCGGCCCTACGGCGGCACGTTCCTCTGCTTTCTCGACTACCTGAAGCCCAGCCTCCGCCTCGCGGCGCTGATGGAGCTCAAGGCGATCTACGTGTTCACCCACGACTCCGTGTTCCTGGGCGAGGACGGCCCGACCCACCAGCCGATCGAGCACCTGGCGCACCTGCGCGCGGTGCCGGGGCTCGTCGTCATCCGGCCCGCCGACGCGAACGAGACCGCCGCCGCCTGGGCCCTGGCGCTCGAGACACCGGGTCCCTGCGCTCTGATCCTCACCCGCCAGAAGCTGCCGGTGCTCGAGGCGACCGTCGAAGGGGCGCTCGAGGGTGTCGCCCGCGGCGCCTACGTCCTCGTGGACGGCGGCGCCGAGCCAGAGATCATCCTGCTCTCCACCGGCTCCGAGATCGCCCCCACGCTCGATGCGGCGGCGGAGCTCGCCGCCGAGGGCCGGTCGGTGCGCGTCGTGAGCATGCCCTCCTGGGAGGCCTTTGCCGCCCAGCCGCAGTCCTACCGGGACGAGGTGCTGCCGCCGCGCGTCCGCCGCCGACTCGCCGTCGAAGCCGCGGCCACCCTCGGCTGGGAACGGTGGACCGGCACCGAGGGCGACGTGCTCGGCCTCGACCGCTTCGGCGCCTCCGCCCCGTACAGCGACCTGGTCGAGAACCTGGGGCTCAGCGCCGCGGCGATCGCGGACCGCGCGCGGCGGCTGCTGGACGGCTGAGTGCGGGCGGCGGCCCGCGCTCTTCCCCCGGGCTGCGGCTAGCATTGTTCGGCAATCCACCCTAGTGTCAAGTCACACGTCCTATGTCGCATGAATCGTAGTAGGCTCCTTGCCGTTCGACGACGGCAAGGAGTCTGGCATGAAGCGGTATGTGGTGGAGTTGGAGGAGCAGGAGCGCGAGGCGTTGGCGACGATTGCGCGCAAGGGTTCGCATCGGTCGCAGAAGGTGATCAACGCGTTGGTTCTGCTCAACTGCGACGAGGGCGAGTTCAACGGGCGTCGGCCGACCGGCGAGACGATCGCCGGGGTCTTGCGGATCAGTGCGCGCAGGGTGGATCGTGTGAAGAAGCGGTTTGTGGAGGACGGTCTGGAGGCGGCGCTCGGCAGTCGGCAGGGGCGTCGTCCGAAGTACCTGCGCAAGGCGGATGGCGAGTTCGAGGCGCGGCTGGTCGCGCTCAGTTGCGGAGAGCCGCCCGAAGGGCGTTCGCAGTGGTCTCTGCGTCTGTTGGCCGACCGTGCGGTGGAGCTCGGCTATATCGACAGCGTCTCGCACGAGACGGTGCGGCGGGTGCTAAAAAAAACGCTCTCAAACCGTGGCGCCGCGTCGGCTGGGTGATTCCGCCGCAATGCAACGCCGACTTCGCGGCGAACATGGAGCGGGTGCTCGACGTCTATCGGCGTCCCTACGACGCGAGCTTCCCGGTGGTGTGCATGGACGAGACGCCGCGGCAGTTGATCGCCGAGACACGGGCGCCCATCCCGCCGGCCCCTGGACGGGAGGTCCGCGAAGACTACGAGTACCGACGCTGCGGCGCCTGCAACGTGTTCATGGCGACCGAACCGCTGGCCGGGCGGCGTCTGACCAAGGTCACCGAGCGCAGGACCAAGACCGACTGGGCGCGTTTCCTGGAAGACATCGCCGGGCAGTATCCCGACGCCACCCGAATCACGCTGGTGATGGACAACCTCAACACCCACCGCCCCGGCGCGCTCTACGAGACCTTCGACCCGGCCCGGGCCAAGGCGCTGTGGGACCGCTTCGAGTTCGTCTACACCCCCAAGCACGGCAGTTGGCTGAACGTCGCCGAGGTCGAACTCAGCGTGATGATCCGACAGTGCCTCAACCGCCGCATCGACTCCATCGACACCCTACGCGCCGAAGTCGGCGCCTGGCAGGCCGCCAGAGACCGGATCCAAGCCAAGGTCAACTGGCACTTCACCACCGACGACGCTCGCGTCAAACTCAAGCGCCTCTATCCGACTTTTGACGAGTGACACGACACTAGGAAGGAGCCGAACATGATCCGTTCGTTCGCCGCCTCCGCTCTCGCCGTGGCGATCCTGCCCGGCCACGTCCAGGCCGGGACAGCTCCGCCGCCCACTCCGGCCCAGGCGCAGGCAGGGGCCGCCTCCACAGCGCCGCTGGCCGCCGCCCTGGACGCCGACGTCGACGGCGCTCTCGCGTCGTCCGAACTTCCGGGTCAGGCCCGGCGCGTCCTGCTCTGGGCCCTCGACGCGGATTCCGACGGCATCCTCTCAGGCGAGGAACTCGAGTCGATCGGCCGGGGCGGCGCCGGCCGCGGGCGGAAGACCCGGCGCGGTCCCGACAACTGGGACTTCTCGGACGAGACGACAAGCGGCATTCGCGTCGTCCGGAACCTGGAGTACGCCGCCGGCGACGCCTATGCCGGAGGCCGGGGCAAGCTGGACCTCTACATCCCGGCCGGCCAGGGCCTGCGTCCCGTCATCGTCTTCTTCCACGGCGGTGGGCTCTACAACGGCGACAAGCAGAGCCTGGTGGACCTGGGGCCGCGGTTTGCGGCGCTCGGCTACCTCGTCGCGGCGCCGAACTACCGCCTGTCGCCCGAGTTCTACTACCCCGCGTACATCGAGGACGCGGCTCTCGCCTTCCGCTGGGTCTGGGACCATGTCTCCGAGTACGGCGGCGACCGGGAACGGATTGCTGTCTCCGGCGGCTCCGCCGGCGGCCACATCGCGGCGCTTCTTTCGGTCGACGAACGCTACCTCCGTGCCCACGAACTCGACCTGCGCCATATCCGCGCGTCCTTGCCCATCACCGGGCTCATGAACGCCGAGCGCGCCGGCCGCGAGCGCTTCCTGCTGACCTGGAAGGGCAACGACGATCTCACCCGCGAAGCGTCTCCCATCCGCTACGTCGGGCCCGCCCTGCCGCCGATGCTGATCGCCGTCGCCGACGGCGACACCGAGGATCGCCGCACCCAGAACGTGGAGATGTTCGAAGCAATGAAGGCCGCTGGCGCCGAGGTCGAGTTCGAGTGGCTGGTTGACCGCACCCACAACTCGATCCTCCCGAACATGATCCGCGAGGGCGACGCCACTGTCGAACTGCTGCTTTCCTTCCTGCGGCGGCACGGTATGGCGCGGTGATGCCGAGTCGGTTGGCCGCCTCCTAGTGTACTGTCTCCAACATGGCTTTACCACGTGTAACCTTTGCGATGATGCTGTCGGCGGTGGCCGTCCAGACGAACGGCCGGGAGTTTTCGTTGCTGTGCTCCACGTAGTCGTAGATGGTCTTTACGCACTGCTGTCCCACAAACGGGGAGGAAGGATGGGTCTGAACCGTGCCTTGTCGTATGATTGGTTTTCAAACAACGCCAATGACGGCAAGGAGATCCAGACCCATGGCGCACAATAGTACCGTACTTGGCCAGTTCCTCAAGCTGGTGTCGAGACATGAGTTCGAGCGGGAGGCCCGGCGGCATCACAGGGGACGCAAGCTGCGCTCGATGAGCCGCTGGGGCCAGTTCGTAGCGATGGCGACGGCGCAGCTTTCCGGGCGGCGCAGTCTGCGAGACATCGTGTCGAACCTGGATGCGCAGGCTCACAAGCTGTACCATCTCGGCGTTGGCCGGGTAGCCCGATCTTCGCTGGCGCGGGTGAACAGAGAGCAGCCTCACGAACTGTACGAGGCGCTGTTCGGTCGCCTTCTGAGCCGTTGTCAGGCGGCGGCGCCGGGGCATGGGTTCCGTTTCCGGAACAAGCTGTTGTCGCTCGACGCCACGTACGTGGACCTGTGCCTGAAGGTGTTTCCCTGGGCGCGGTACCGCAAGACCAAGGGGGCGTTGAAGCTGCACGTGGGTCTCGACCACGAGGGCTGTCTGCCGTCGTTCCTGCACGTCACCGACGGCAAGGGCTCGGACCTCGAGGTGGCCCGGTCGCTTCGTCTTCCGAAGGGGAGCATCGTGGCGGCGGACCGTCTGTACCTCGACTTCGGATGGCTGAAGGACCTTGATGCACAAGGGGTTTTCCTGGTCACCCGCCTGAAGCGCAAGGTCAAGTACGCGGTTCGGGAGCGGCGCTCGTTCGCTCGCGGCCGGGGCGTGACGTCGGACCAGACCATCGAGCTGACCAGCGTCAAGGGGCGCAAGCGGTGCCCGATTCCGTTGCGTCGGGTCGGCTATCGCGACCCGGAGACGGGTCGGCACTACAAGTTCCTGACCAACAACTTCAGCCTCGCCCCGAAGACCATCGCGGACATCTACAAGGCGCGCTGGCAGATCGAGCTCTTCTTCAAGTGGATCAAGCAGAACCTGCGCATCAAGAGCTTTGTCGGCACCTCGCGCAATGCTGTCATGACGCAGATCTGGATCGCCATCTGCGTCCATCTGCTGCTCGCATACCTGAAATTCGCCAACAAGATGTCCTGGAGCATGAGCCAGATCCTCCGCCTCCTGCAACTCAACCTGTTCGACCGAAGACCGCTGCTGGAACTGCTCGAACCTCGGAGCGGACCCCCCGAACCGAGAAACGCACAAACTCAACTTGCTCTACGCTGAAGTTTGTGGGACAGCAATGGTCTTTACGAGGTCGTTGACGCTCTGGAATGCACCGCGCCGGATCGCCTTCGTGGTCAGACCGCCCAGCCAGCGTTCGACCAGGTTGAGCCAGGGCGACGAAGTCGGAATGAAATGGAAGTGGAAGCGAGGCTTTCGCTCCAGCCATGCGCGCACGGCGGCGTGTTTGTGGGTCTGGTAGTTGTCCAGGATCAGGTGCAGGTCGAGATGCTTCGGGATCTCACGGTCGAGACGCTTGAGGAAACGGAGAAACTCCTGGTGGCGCTGCCGGCCCATGCACTCCGCGATCACCGTGCCCTCCAACACGTTCAGCGCAGCGAACAACGTCGTCGTCCCGTTGCGCTTGTAGTCGTGGGTCATCGTTCCCGCGCGGCCGCGCTTGAGCGGCAAGCCCGGCTGGGTCCGGTCCAGAGCCTGGATCTGGCTCTTCTCGTCCACGCACAACACAAGCGCGTTCTCGGGCGGATTCCGGTACAGGCCCACAACGTCCCGCAGCTTTTCCACGAACCTGGGGTCGTTGCTCAGCTTGAACGTCTTGACCAGATGGGGCTTCAGCCCGTGCGCCACCCAGATGCGCTGGACCGCCGCCGGACTGATGCCCTGGGCCCGAGCCATCGAACGCACGCTCCAGTGGGTCTGACCGGGCGGCTTCTCGTGCAGCGTCGCTTCGATCATTTTACGCACGACCGACTCCGAGAGCGGCGGCTTTCCGCAACCGCGGGGACGATCCCTGGTCAGCCCCGAAGGTCCGTCCTCCGCGAACCGACGACGCCACAGCAGCACCGTGGGCCGCGAAACGCCGAGTTTCGCCGCAATCGCCCGATTGGCCGTGCCCTCCGCCGCAGCGAGCACGATCCGGCTACGCCGGACGGTGCGTTGCGTCGTCGTCGGCGCCTCTACCCATTTCTTGAGAAGCGCTCGATCGCTCTCTTCGATGTGAAGTCGTTCCGCTGGTTCCCACATGAACGGAATACTGACGAACTTGCCCGAGACTGTCAACCCATGTCGGAGACACTACACTAGGGCTACCAGCTATGGCTAGCCATCTAGCCGGCACTCCTGCATTGCGCGTAGCGCTAGTCGGGTGTACTCGGGCCGATTATGAGCGAGGCGTAGTCGGATTCGTAGAGTTTCTGGCCTTCTGCAAGAGCAAGGCGCTGAAGGCAGTACAGCTGCCAGTAGTACTGCCAAACCTCGGACTCTTGTGGCAGATGCTCAACACTCAGTCCCAGTACTTCAGGGTGGTTCGCGTCTTCCCAGGAGATCATTTGGCCGTGTGACCGCCAGCGCTTTGTATCGAGGAGTTCACTGGCCGTCCTCGACCAGTTTCCGCCATTCCGGAACATCCCTTGCTTCAGGAGGCTCTCGGCTGCTTGGCGAGCACGTGCCACGGCCCCCTCACAGAGCTTCAGGGCGGCAGGATCAAGTTTGTCAAGCATGAGCTGGGCCGCTTTGTCGTTGGGGTGGTTCCTGAGCGTTCTGGCGTGTGTTTCAAACGCATCGAGGTAGTTCTGGGCTGGCTGCCATATGCCGGAGATCCGCATCTGAGGGTCGATCGGCCCAAGTTCAGACATGTCGCTCATCACCACGCTGTCTGGAGGCATCGCTCGGAAACTGAGCCACCCAACGCTCGGAAAGTGATCCACCCTCGGCCCTTGGCCGGTAGCTTGGTCTTGTTCAGTAGACCAACGCGATCGGAGGAAGGACTTGCTGAGGATGGATCAGGTACATGTTATTCGGCACCAGGTGCTGGTGGAGGGTCGGAGCCAACGTTCGGTGGCTCGGGAGCACGGCGTGAGCCGCAACACGGTGCGCAAGTACCTGGATCAGAGCGCGCCGCGGCGGGTGGAGAGCAGGCCGCGGCGGCGGCTGGTGACGGAGCGGATGGCGCCTCGTCTGGAGGAGCTGCTGAGGACGTGGTCTCGCCGGACGACGGCGAAGCAGCGGCTGACGGGTACGCGTCTGCATCGGCAGTTGCTGGAGGATGGCTACGAGGTCGGGATCACGACGGTTCGCAGCTACGTTCGGGAGTGGAAGCGTCAGCGGCAGGAGACGTTCATTCCGCTGGTGCACCGTGCCGGCGAGTGTGGCCAGGTGGACTTCTTCGAGGTGACGGTGGAGGAGGACGGTGTGGCTCACCGGGTGTGGAAGTTCCTGCTGCACCTGCCGTACTCAGGCCGTTCGTTCGTGTGGCTGTACGACCGCTGCGACCAGGTGGCGTTTCTCGATGGCCACGTGCGGGCGTTCGCGCACCTGGGCGGCGTGCCGCTGCGGCTGGTCTACGACAATCTGAGTGCGGCCGTGCGGCGCCGGGTGGGCGCCAAGCGTCAGTTGACGGATCGATTCCAGGCACTGGTGAGCCACTACCTGTTCGAGCCGTGCTTCGCCCGCCCCGGCGAGGGGCACGACAAGGGCAGTGTGGAGTCGCGGGGCAAGGGAATCCGTCTGGCGCACATGAGTCCGGTGCCTCAAGGGCGCACTCTGGAGGAGATCGCACGGGGCGTGCTGGCTTCGGTCGACGCGGCACCCGGCAACCGTGCGCGGTGGCAGGAGGAGCAGGCGGCTCTGCGCGAGCTGCCGCCGACCGTGTTCGAGGCAAGGAAGCTCAGGATCGTGCGGGTGTCGCGCCAGGCGACGGTGCAGTTGGGTGGTGCGATCTACTCGGTTCCCTCGCGGTGGAAGAGCCTCCAGGTCCATGCCCGCGTCGGTACGGGCGACATCGTCTTCTCCTGTCGCGACGCGGAGTACCGCTGCGCTCTGGTGCGGCCGGGACAGCGCCTGGTGCGCTACGCGCACTACTTCGAGGAGCTGTCGCGGAAACCTCAGGCGGTGCGCCAGGTGGCCCCGGAGCTGCTCGCAGAGCTCGGCCCGGCCTATCGCAAGCTGTGGAGAATGCTGGAGTTGCGGCACGGCGCGCTGGAGACGGCGCGGCTCTTCGCCAAGCTGTTGAGCGTGGTCACAGACCACGGCAGCGAGGAGGTAGCCGCCGCACTCGAGGAGGCCCTGACCGCCGGTCGCTTCGACCTGCTGGGACTCGCTCCGCGGAGTCCGGCCTCCAGGATCGAGGTGCCGGAGCCGCTCCGCCGCCACGAGGTCGAGAGCGCTCGTGCCGCTGACTTCGACGTGCTGCTTCAGGAGGCGGCATCGTGAGCCGGGCGGTGCGCAGAGCCGTCATCGCCGAGGGCCTCAAGACGCTCAAGATGCCCTCCGTGCTGCGCGACTACGAGCAGCGGGCGCGTCAGGCCCAGGACGCACAGTGGGACTACGAGGACTACCTGTGGCAACTGCTCGAGACCGAGATCCGGGATCGGGAGGCCCGCACCGTCGAGCGCCGGCTGCGCGCGGCCCGCTTCCCCGACCACAAGACGCTCGAGCAGATCGACTTCAAGGCGCTACAGGGAGTGTCCAAGCCAAAGCTGCGCGAGCTGGCGGCCTGCGACTACATCGACCGCGGCGACGATGTCGTCCTGGTCGGACCCATCGGCACCGGCAAGACGCATCTCGCCATCGCGCTGGGCATCGAGGCCGCGAAGCGCCGCCGCCGGGTCTGGTTCCGCAAGGCCTCCGACCTCGTCCGCGACCTGATCGAAGCCCGCGATCAGCGGGAGCTGGGGCGCCTGCAGCAGTGGCTTCAGCGGGTCGATCTCCTGATCTGCGACGAGCTCGGCTTCGTGCCATTCGACCGCGCCGGCGGCGAACTGCTCTTCAACGTCTTCGCCGACCGCTACGAGCGACGCTCGACCATCGTCACCTCCAACCTCGCCTTCTCCGAGTGGGTCCGCGTATTCGGCGACGAGAAGCTCACCACGGCTCTGCTCGACCGCCTCTCCCACCACGCCCACATCCTCGCCACCAAGGGCTCCTCCTATCGGACACGGCTGCGGAGAAGCCCCTCGTGAATACGGACCCCACCACCCGCAACCGGACCGCCGCGGCGCCGCCGCGGAGCGGACCGCAACGGCGGCCGGCTGCGGAAGCTGCCGGCGCCGCGGAAAACGGCAGACCGTTTCCCGCACCGCCTTGGAAAACCGGCAGACCGGTTTCCCACAGCTACCGCAGCCGCTACTGCTACTGACTCAAGGGGACCGACGGAGCACAGACTCGCGTACACTCAACACGGCCGAGGTGGCTCACTTTCCAAACGGTGGGTGGCTCACTTTCCGAGCGTTGCCAACAGCTGTCAGCTCCGAGGACCATGAGCGTGCCAGCGCTCTTGGCGTAGTCTGGCACGATGACGCGGAGCGGGGCGGTGCCGGCCCGGCGTCTCAGCATTCCGATCAGTTTCTCGGCAGCGTCGGTGTTCCCGCCGGAAGTATGGAGCAGGAGATCCAGTTTCCGGTTTCTTGGAGTATTGTGCAGCAGGTCTACGAATGGCATGATGTCATCTTCATCGATCATGCACTGGCCCCCGGATACGTAGGAGATTAGACGGCGACGAGTGAGGACCTGAATCTCCTTGATCAGTTGCTGTCGTTGGTAGCGGGATCCGTGGAGTGCTTGGTATAGAGGCGTCTTCGTGGGTGGTTGCGCGGCGCTCTTAAGGTCGGCCGGGTTTGGAGAGTCGGTACTGTGGTTCAGTGCTGTCCCACAAACTTCAGCGCAGTGCGAGTTGAGTCTGTGCGTTTCTGTGATCAGGGGGTCCGCTTCGGGGTTCGAACAGGTCCAGGAGCGGTCTTCGCGCGAACAGGTTGAGTTGCAGGAGGCGCAGGATTTCGCTCATGGTCCAGGACATCTTGTTGACGAACTTCAGGTAGGCGAGCAGGAGATGCACGCACATCGCGATCCAGATCTGCGTCATGACGGCATTGCGCGAAGTGCCGACGAAGCTCTTGATGCGCAGGTTCTGCTTGATCCACCTGAAGAAGGTCTCGATCTGCCAACGCTCCTTGTAGATGTTCGCGATGGTCTTCGGGGCGAGCTTGAAGTTGTTGGTCAGGAACGCGTAGAACTTCTTCGTGTCGGGGTCGCGATAGCCGACTCGACGCAGCGGGATCGGACACCGGGTGCGGCCTTTGACGCTGGTCAACTCGATGGTCTGGTCCGACGTCACGCCCAGCCCAGGCGCGAACGACCGCCGCTCTCGAACCGCGTACTTGATCTTGCGCTTCAGCCGAGTGACCAGGAAAACCCCTTGTGCATCAAGGGATTTCATCCACTCGAAGTCGAGGTACAGCCGGTCCGCAGCGACGATGCTTCCCTTCGGCAGACGAAGGGACCGCGCCACCTCAACGTCCGACCCCTTGCCGTCCGTGACTTGCAGGAACGCCGGCAGAAAGCCTTCGTGGTCCAGCCCCACGTGGAGCTTTAGCGCCCCCTTCGTCTCGCGGTACTGCGCCCACGGAAACAGCTCCAGGCACAAGTCCACGTACGTCGCATCTAGCGAGAACAGCTTGTTGTGGAACCGGAACCCGTGCCCCGGCGCCGTCGTACGGCATCGCGCCAGCAAACGACCGAACAACGCCTCGTAGAGACCGGAGGGCTGCTTCTCGTTCACGCGCGCCAGCGACGACCGGGCCACACGCCGAACGCCGAGGTGGTAGAGCATGTGAACCTGCGCGTCGAGATTCGACACGATGTCGCGAAGGCTGCATCGTCCAGAGATCTGCGCCGTCGCCATCGCCACGAACTGACTCCACCGGCTCATCGAGCGCAGCTTTCGCCCCCTGTGATGCCGCCGGGCCTCCCCCTCGAACTCATGTCTCGACACCAGCCTGAGGAACTGACCGAGTACTGTACTATTGTGCGCCATGGGTCTGGATCTCCTTGCCGGCATTGGCTTTGTTGTGAAAACCAATCATACGACAAGACTCGGTCCAGACCCATACTTCATCCATGTTTGTGGGACAGCACTGACTGTGGTTAGACGGTGAAGGTATTTCATTCATTCGTTCATTTCCTGTTCGTAGAGGCCCATCTGACCTTGCCACGGAGTATGGTGAAATGGCAGCGGCGCTCGGGCGTGATGTAGTCGATGCTTGGGCGGATCGATAGTGGTATACGGGAGTCGATCCTCCAGAAGGGCTGTCGGTTTCTGTCGAGATTCAGCAATAGGCGGTGCCCGGACCGGCACGGGCAGTCGAATGCGGCCCACGTAGCTCTTTCCGGCGCACCGACTAGGACTACGCCCCGATGAGGCAGTTGACTGGGCACTTCATCGGCTGCGCCGACCTGTCCGACAACCCGCCATCTGCGCCAAGGCATTCGAAGCCATTGCCACCGGGCAACTGGCCCGTTTATCTTTGCCACGTCTGCTCCAAGAAGGGTTGAGTGACCCCAAGCCCGAGCTTTTGCATCGCTGGGTGACAGTAGTGCCCTTCGCGGGGAGCTCGTTCGTTGGTCGACAGTTCGCGTTCGTGCACTCGGAGGAGCACCTCCGAGGGAACCGGCTCAGGGCCGTAGTGGATAAGACGCTCAAGCAGTTCGCCAACCGCCGCAGCTGCAACTTGCGTCGTGTAGGCGACGACCGCGGGCTCGACTCCCGGCAGCGCGGGTGCGTAGCCTTCTTCAGCGAGGCGGCTGTACTCGTCTGCAGAGAGCATCTCGGCGGCCGCTCGCTGTAGGTCGATGCGGTCGCGACACACCAGACAAGCTACGCCCGGTGCGATCACCGTTACGCGCCCGTCGATTCCAAGGAGTTGGCCCCCCCGAGCGCTGCTCAGAAGAACACCGCAGTCGATGACGGGGGTCAGCAGGTACGAGGAGAAACGGGAAAGCACGAGCCGACCTGCATTGTCGTCGGTGCAGCCGAAGATGACGTCGGTGTCGAGCAGTAGTTTGGCCGAATCTTCCTGCGTGACCTTCGCCTGCGCGGTCACCACCTCTGCATCGGGAGCGATTTGAGTCAGATGGGCAGAAATGACGTCCACCTTGGGCTTGCCTGCGTCCTTGAAGAACGATCCGTAGACGCGCTTGAGGTTCGCCTCCGACAGCGTGTCGGGGTCTAGGAGGCGGAAACGGCGGACGCCAAGACGTACAAGTTGTTCTACAACTGCCGACCCAGTGCCGCCACAACCAGTGCTGTCCCACAAACATGGATGAAGTATGGGTCTGGACCGAGTCTTGTCGTATGATTGGTTTTCACAACAAAGCCAATGCCGGCAAGGAGATCCAGACCCATGGCGCACAATAGTACAGTACTCGGTCAGTTCCTCAGGCTGGTGTCGAGACATGAGTTCGAGGGCGAGGCCCGGCGGCATCACAGGGGGCGAAAGCTGCGCTCGATGAGCCGGTGGAGTCAGTTCGTGGCGATGGCGACGGCGCAGCTCTCTGGACGATGCAGCCTTCGCGACATCGTGTCGAATCTCGACGCGCAGGTTCACATGCTCTACCACCTCGGCGTTCGGCGTGTGGCCCGGTCGTCGCTGGCGCGCGTGAACGAGAAGCAGCCCTCCGGTCTCTACGAGGCGTTGTTCGGTCGTTTGCTGGCGCGATGCCGTACGACGGCGCCGGGGCACGGGTTCCGGTTCCACAACAAGCTGTTCTCGCTAGATGCGACGTACGTGGACTTGTGCCTGGAGCTGTTTCCGTGGGCGCAGTACCGCGAGACGAAGGGGGCGCTAAAGCTCCACGTGGGGCTGGACCACGAAGGCTTTCTGCCGGCGTTCCTGCAAGTCACGGACGGCAAGGGGTCGGACGTTGAGGTGGCGCGGTCCCTTCGTCTGCCGAAGGGAAGCATCGTCGCTGCGGACCGGCTGTACCTCGACTTCGAGTGGATGAAATCCCTTGATGCACAAGGAGTTTTCCTGGTCACTCGGCTGAAGCGCAAGATCAAGTACGCGGTTCGAGAGCGGCGGTCGTTCGCGCCTGGGCTGGGCGTGACGTCGGACCAGACCATCGAATTGACCAGCGTCAAAGGCCGCACCCGGTGTCCGATCCCGCTGCGTCGAGTCGGCTATCGCGACCCCGACACGAAGAAGTTCTACGCGTTCCTGACCAACAACTTCAAGCTCGCCCCGAAGACCATCGCGAACATCTACAAGGAGCGTTGGCAGATCGAGACCTTCTTCAGGTGGATCAAGCAGAACCACTGCTGTCCCACAAACGGGGAGGAAGGATGGGTCTGAACCGTGCCTTGTCGTATGATTGGTTTTCAAACAACGCCAATGACGGCAAGGAGATCCAGACCCATGGCGCACAATAGTACCGTACTTGGCCAGTTCCTCAAGCTGGTGTCGAGACATGAGTTCGAGCGGGAGGCCCGGCGGCATCACAGGGGACGCAAGCTGCGCTCGATGAGCCGCTGGGGCCAGTTCGTAGCGATGGCGACGGCGCAGCTTTCCGGGCGGCGCAGTCTGCGAGACATCGTGTCGAACCTGGATGCGCAGGCTCACAAGCTGTACCATCTCGGCGTTGGCCGGGTAGCCCGATCTTCGCTGGCGCGGGTGAACAGAGAGCAGCCTCACGAACTGTACGAGGCGCTGTTCGGTCGCCTTCTGAGCCGTTGTCAGGCGGCGGCGCCGGGGCATGGGTTCCGTTTCCGGAACAAGCTGTTGTCGCTCGACGCCACGTACGTGGACCTGTGCCTGAAGGTGTTTCCCTGGGCGCGGTACCGCAAGACCAAGGGGGCGTTGAAGCTGCACGTGGGTCTCGACCACGAGGGCTGTCTGCCGTCGTTCCTGCACGTCACCGACGGCAAGGGCTCGGACCTCGAGGTGGCCCGGTCGCTTCGTCTTCCGAAGGGGAGCATCGTGGCGGCGGACCGTCTGTACCTCGACTTCGGATGGCTGAAGGACCTTGATGCACAAGGGGTTTTCCTGGTCACCCGCCTGAAGCGCAAGGTCAAGTACGCGGTTCGGGAGCGGCGCTCGTTCGCTCGCGGCCGGGGCGTGACGTCGGACCAGACCATCGAGCTGACCAGCGTCAAGGGGCGCAAGCGGTGCCCGATTCCGTTGCGTCGGGTCGGCTATCGCGACCCGGAGACGGGTCGGCACTACAAGTTCCTGACCAACAACTTCAGCCTCGCCCGAAGACCATCGCGGACATCTACAAGGCGCGCTGGCAGATCGAGCTCTTCTTCAAGTGGATCAAGCAGAACCTGCGCATCAAGAGCTTTGTCGGCACCTCGCGCAATGCTGTCATGACGCAGATCTGGATCGCCATCTGCGTCCATCTGCTGCTCGCATACCTGAAATTCGCCAACAAGATGTCCTGGAGCATGAGCCAGATCCTGCGCCTCCTGCAACTCAACCTGTTCGACCGAAGACCGCTGCTGGAACTGCTCGAACCTCGGAGCGGACCCCCCGAACCGAGAAACGCACAAACTCAACTTGCTCTACGCTGAAGTTTGTGGGACAGCAATGAAGCAGAACCTGCGCATCAAGAGCTTCGTCGGCACTTCGCGCAATGCCGTCATGACGCAGATCTGGATCGCGATGTGCGTGCATCTCCTGCTCGCCTACCTGAAGTTCGTCAACAAGATGGCGTGGACCATGAGCCAAATCCTGCGCCTCCTGCAACTCAACCTGTTCGCGCGAAGACCGCTCCTGGACCTGTTCGAACCCCGGAGCGGACCGCCTGATCACAGAAACGCACAGACTCAACTCGCACTGCGCTGAAGTTTGTGGGACAGCACTGCGCCACAACCGACTACTCCGACCGTTAGGTCCCCGAGAACTTGTTGGATCTCGCCGCCAAACGCTCGGATGTTTCGGTCGAACTGTTCGGGGGCAGGCGTTGCCTCATGTGACCAATGTTGGGCCAGTGCAAGGCGTCCGCCGGTTACCCACAGGCGATCAATGTCATGTCGCTCTCGGGCGGATTCGATGTGTCCGGTGAAGGAGAAGCGCCCGCGTCTCGGGGCAATGACGACGGAGCCGTAGAGAGGGCTGCCCGCGCGGAGGCGGAAGAGATCCGCGAGCTGTTCGTCGACAAATTCGTCTCTCGTGCTCGGACAGGGCGAAGACCGTTGGCCAGGATGGGTATGCAACCAGAGAGGTACGGATCGGTCGGCCTCAGCAGCAGCGAGGGCGGCCACGTAGCCGTGGGACGCAATGCTCATCGCGGTGGCGTCGCGTAGGCGGTAGGCGTTCTCCGGCACCCAGTGCAACTCGCGGGCTAGCAATCGGACATCTCCGCGGGGCGTTTCCAGTTGTCGCGCCAGGAGAACGCAACCGGTCTCTACTTCGGCCTGGACAGCTTCAGAGAGTTCGGTTGCGAGAAACTCCGGCAACACGAGCGTTACGGTCATTGAACTAGGGGCACACTGCGGGTCAAGTCTTGACGGATCAGGGCTAGGTAGCTCTCAAGACCATCGACGCCTGACTGCCACTGCCCGTTGCTGAAGTGCCTGGACCATCGTTGCCAGCTGCGCCCCAGGTACGTTTCGATGGCGTTCGTGGCGGGAAGGGCTTCACCGTCCTCTCGGTGAACTGCCGGACGGAACCACCACATGTCAGGAGGAATATCCGGATAGCCGGGGCTTAGCCGCACTAGGAGATCAGACGTGTTTCGATCAAAGCCAGCAGGAAGGCGCCACTGTGGCAAGACGACACATGTCATGCCCGACTCGTCCGCAATCTCGTGGGCAAGATCTCTGTGCTTCAGATAGGCGAAGTCGGATTGGGGAAGAGGCATGCCAGCTACTAGCGCCGGCCGTGACTGGCGCGGTCCTTGCCGGGGTTGATGGTGTGGGGAGCCGTGAAGAAGCGCAGGCCGTCTTTCACCTCAATCGTGTCGTCGTCCTTGATCTCGCGGTCGGAGTGACCGGGAACGACCAGGAAGAGATCGCGATCCGGCGGGATCGGAGGCTGTGGGAGGCGTCGGAGTTGGGCTCCGTTGATCTTCTCCTCCGCCCACTCGTACTCCGTTCGGTCGATTCGGATGATGAACGGCTTGTGCCCAGGGTCTTCCTTCTCGGGTGCTGTCGTCATAGCGGGTTCTCCGTCAGTTGGTGGGCACGTGCCATGGTCATCGAGGCCGCAACCCAGTGGAATGGAGGCATGATACCACGGTGGCTCGGTGGTTGACAACCGGAAGGACGTCTTGGCACAATCAGTGTCATGAAGCCCTTCAAAGCGATGACGATTCGTCTGCCTGCGGATCAGTCCGAGGAGTTGGACACGGTCGCAGCCGTCGACGGTAGACCTGTTTCCCAAGTCATACGATCGGCAATCGCAGACCACATTGAGGTGCGCAAACGGGACTCGGCGTTCCAGGACATGCTCCGCGAGCGCATCGAGCGGGTGCAGCGAATGCTCCCGAACGACGACCACTAGAGAGAGGGTTAGCGGCTAGGTTCAGCCGGGTGTCTTCACGCTGGCAACAGCCCGACGAAGTCCTCGAACGGCAGCACCTCCACCTCGTCGATCCGCTGCGCCCGGGCCCCCAGGTACACGACGATCCGGCGCTTCAGGCGGTCGGTCCGCTGGGACAGGGAGCGGAAGCCGCGAAGAACGGAGCGGTCCGCGCGGGGGCTGGCCTTGACCTCGACGCCCCAGAGTTCGCGGCCCACCTCGAGGACGAAGTCGACCTCCGCGCCGTGCCGCGTCCGGTAGTGGTAGAGCGCCGCCTCGGGCCAGAGAGTACCGAGGCGGCGGTGGAGCTCGTAGGCCACGAGGTGTTCGAGCAGGCGGGCGAAGCCGCCGACATCCCGGACTAGCCCAGCAAACTACTCCGGCAGGCTGAACGCGATGTACTCGCCCCCCGAAGGCCCGCCCGTCCGGCCGCCGCCCGCGGCAATCGCCAGGTACTGCTTGCCGCCTGTGCTGTAGACGGCTGGGGTCGCGTAGCCCGCCGCGGACAGCTTGGCCTCCCAGAGGATCTCGCCGTCGCGGGTGTCGTAGGCGCGGAACTTCTCGTCCGGTGTCGCGGCGATGAAGATGAGGCCGGAGGCCGTGACCACCGGGCCGCCGTAGTTGACGGCGCCGAAGCCGAGGCCGGGGTGCGAGGGGTAGTCGCCGAACGGCACCTTCCACGCGATCTCGCCGGTGGCCAGGTCGATCGAGTTGAGCGTCCCCCAGGGCGGCGCATTGCCGGGCAGGTTCTCGTGGTCGCGCAGGTAGACGTAGCCGCCGAGGACGTAGGCGACTTCGCCTCTGGGTTCGTCGACCTCGGGCGCCGGATCGAGGATGTACGCCTCGATGGCGCCGAGCTCGACCCGGTTGAGATGGTCGAAGCCCTCCATGCGGCCGCTGCCCTCGCGGACAATGCGGCGAATCTCGGCGAGCTCCATGCGATCGCCCACGCCGAGCAGGGGGGCCGCCATGTCCGTGCCCTCGAGCTTGAGTCCGTGACACCGGCCGCAGTGGCGCGCATAGGTGCCGTAGCGGCTGAAGCCGACGGGCACCTCGGTGAGATTCAGAATGCCGGCGACATCGTTCGCATTGACGATCAGGTGGTTGGTGTTCGGGTCGAATGCCGAGCCGCCCCACTCGCCGCCGCCGTCGTACCACGGCATGAAGAGCACCGTGCCGACCTTGGGCGGCGCCCAGGGCCGCAGATCCCAGTCCTTGATCCGCTCCTCGACGAATTTGCGCGCTTCCGGGGTCCGGTTCGTGATCTCGAACTCCTGCCGGCTGATGACCACAGCCGAAAGCGGCTGAGTCGGCGCCGTCACCTCACCCGGCAGGGTGCTCGGGATCGGCGTCTCAAGCTCGTGGATGGGGTACATCGACTCGCCGGTCTCCCGGTCGAACACGAAGAGCTGCCCCGTCTTCGTGGTGATCGCCACCGCGTCGATCACGCGGCCGTCGCGTTCGAGCTGGACCAGGGTCGGCGGCGAGGGGTTGTCCTTGTCCCACAGGTCGTGGCGGACGACCTGGAAGTGCCACTTCAGTTCGCCCGTCCGGGCGTCGATCGCCACCAGGGAGTCGGAGAAGAGGTTGTCGCCCAGCCGGTTCGCGCCGTAGAAGTCGGGCGTGGCCGACCCGGTCGGCGCGAACAGGCGCCCGCGTTCCTCGTCGAGCGCCATGCCGGACCATACGTTCGCTCCGCCGGCGCGTTCGAGCGATCCTTCCGCCCAGCTCTCGGAACCGAAGTCGCCCGGCGCCGGAATCGTGTCGAACTGCCACACCGGGCTGCCGTCCACAGCGCTGAACGCGCGGATCGAACCGGGGAACGCGTTCGCGTCCTCGTTGGTCGAGAAGCCGAAGATCAGCTTGTCCTCGAACACGACGCCGGGCACGGTGACGTAGATGCGCCCGTCCCGATCGACGGCCGGCGTCAAGTCCATGCCGCCGCCATCGCCGAAGCTCTCGACCGGCTGCCCGTCCGCCGCGTTGAGCGCGATCAAAGAACTGCCGTGAGTGAAGAACAGACGCTTGTCGTCGCCCTTCTCCCACCACATCAGTCCGCGCTGGGCGTTGCCGGGAAGCCCCAGATCGGAGCGCCAGATCTCCTCGCCGGTGGCCGCGTTCAGGGCGAACGCCTCGAGCTGGGGCGACAGCCCGTAGAGCACCCCGTCGATGACCAGGGGGCTCGTGTACATCGTGGCGCCGGAGCCCCGGGGCTCGCCGGAGTCGTACACCCAGGCGACTTCGAGCTGACTGACGTTGTCGCGAGTGATCTCGGTCAGCGGGCTGTAGTGCCGGCGGCCCGAGTCGCCGAGATAGACGGGCCAGTCCTCGTCGGTTGGACCGCAGGCGTTGAGGAGGAAAACCGCTGCTAGGGGCGCGGCGAGGTTCAAGGCCGGTCGAGCGGATCGCATGGCGAGCGATCGTACTTTGCCTGCCCGCGGTACGCATTTTCGGTGCCGGCATGTATCCTGAGCGGCACAAGACTCCAACGTTGTTTGAGAAGGAGCGCCCGATGAAGAGACTGAGCCTCGTCTTCACGACCTTCCTGCTGGCAATGGCCGTCGGCGCCCAGGACCCGCCGAACATCGTCCTCCTGTTCGCCGACGATCTCGGCTACGGGTCAATCTCGGCCTACGGCGGAGCCGGTATCCCGACGCCGAACATCGACTCGATCGGCGAGCAGGGAGTGCGCTTCGTCTCCGGCTACATGACCGCGCCGGTCTGCAATCCGTCGCGCAACGGTCTGATCACCGGCCGCTACCAGCAGCGCTGGGGCAAGGAGTTGAACTCCCAGACCGTGCCGCCGATCGGCGCCGCTCGCGGGACGCTCGGCATCCACCACCGAACGATTGGCGACGCACTCCAGTCCGCCGGCTACACGACCGCGGCGATCGGCAAGTGGCAGCTCGGCATGCGGCGGCTCCTCCACCCGCTTGACCGTGGCTTCGACTACTTCTACGGCATGCCCTCGGGCATGAACTACGTCGACCCGAGCTGGCCGGGTGCTCACGCGCTGGAGATGAAGCCGGTAGTACGGGGAAACCCGGACCGCATCGTCGCCATGTTCAAGGGCCGTGAGGAAGACGAGCTCAAGGAGTACCAGACCACCCAGCTCGCCCGAGAGGGGGTCGAGTTCATCGATCGGAACAACGACCGGCCCTTCTTCCTCTACCTCCCCTTCTACGCGGTGCATGCTCCGATGCAGGTGATGGACGAGCACTACCAGCGCTTCCCGGACTTCGACGACCAGAGCCGTCGCATCTACGCCGGCATGGTCAGCGCGCTGGACGATGCCGTCGGCATGGTCCTCGCCAAGCTCGAGGAGCATGGACTTACAGGCAACACCCTGGTCATCTTCACCGCCGACAACGGCGCGATGGTGACCCATGACACCGAGCGGATCCACAACAGCCCCCTGATCGGCCACAAGCGGAACCTGTACGAGGGCGGCATCCGGGTGCCCTTCCTGATGCGCTTCCCGGGCCGCATCCCGGCCGGCACGGTCTACGAGCACCCGATCAGCTCGCTCGACATCTTCGCCACCTCGGCGAGCCTGGCGGGGGTTCCGAACGTAGAGGGCTACCAGCTCGACGGCGTCGATCTGTTGCCGTACCTGTCCGGCGAGCAGGAAGGCGTGCCGCACGAGTACCTGTTCTGGCGCTCGGGGCCCAACGCCGCGGTCCGCCACGGCGCCTGGAAGCTCCTGATGGCTGGCGGCCTGGACCGGCTCTACGATGTCGACCGCGATCCGGGAGAGTCCGAGGATCTCTCAGCCGCGAACCCGGAGGTCGTGGCGAGACTGAAGGAGGCGTTCGCCCGCTGGAGCGAGGAGATAGAGGACGGCCGGATGTCGCCGCCCGCACGGCGCGCGACGACGACTTACAACGGCGACACGATCGAGTGGCACATCTAGGCCCCTTGGCGCTGACCGCCGAATCGCTCCACCAGCCAGCGGGAGAACGAGCCCAGGTTGTGTGAAGCGCGGTGGTCGTCGCCGTCGGGAACCGGTGTCTGAGAGATCAGGAAGCGCCGGCTCGCGCCGATGAGCTCGGCCGACCGGTCGAGGCGCGCGAGGTCGCGCGGGCTGGGCGATGTCGTGAGCTTGGTCTCGATCGCCCAGACCTCACCATCGATCTCGAGTACCAGGTCGATCTCGTCTTGGTTTCCGGCCCGGAAATGGTAGCCGGCGTGAGGTTGACCCAGCGCTCCCAGGAGGCCGAGTGTCTGGCCCACGACGAAGCCTTCCCAACTGGCCCCAACCCAGGGTTGCGAGAGGAGAGTCCGGTGGTCCACGACCTGGAGGACGGCGTGAAGCAGGCCGCTGTCGCGCCAGTGCAGTTTCGGCCTCTTCGTGATCCGCTTCCTGACGTTCGCTTCGAAGGGCGGAAGCAGGCGGATCAGAAACGCGCCGGCGAGATAGTCCGTGTACCGGTTGACCGTGTGGTAGGTCAGGCCCAGGCTCTGGCCGATCTTCGATGCGTTCCAGGTCTGCCCGCTGCTTGCCGCCAACATCCGCAGTAGCCGTTCGGTCACCTGGGGGCGGCTCGGTAATCCCCAGTTCGGCAGGTCGCGCTGGACTAGCAGAGCCAGATAGTCGAGCTGCCATTGCGGGTAGGCGCCGGCGGCAAGGACGCCACCGTCGGCGAAGCCGCCGCACAACCAGCGCCGCGCCTGCTCGACTCCCGATGGCAGTTCAGGCCAGAGCAGCGGCGTCAGCTCGACGAGGGCGAGACGCCCCGCCAGAGACTCCGATACCTGGGTCATCAGGGCCGGCGAGACGGAACCGAGCAGCAGGAAGCGACCGTTCCGTTGCCGGTCGTTGTCGATCGCGGCACGCAAACGGGGGAAGACCTCCGGCCAGACCTGGGCTTCGTCCAGAACGACGAGCTGCCTCTCCGTTTGTATTTGCGGCCAGTCGAGGTCCAGGCGAAGGCGCTCGGACTCCAACTCCAGGTCGTAGTAGACCGGACTGAGGGATCGAGCCAGCGTCGTCTTGCCGGCCTGACGGCGATCACGAGCACACCGTCCTTCACCATGACGGGTACCGGGTTGCGGCCGAAGTCGTAGACGCCGGCGCGGTGGTCCAGCGGACGAGGTCGAGGACGCTCGAGGCGTTAGAGTGTTGCGTTGGCGGCGGAGCAGCGGCAGGCATCGCCCGGTCGGGCGCCCCGTCACCCTGACTCTGTGGAGGCGCCCATGTCGAAGTATTCAGCGGCCTCGCTGAGATTCCCTGCCACCGGAACGCTCCGGGCCGCGCCGCCGGCCCTGGCGGTGTTCCTGAGCCTCACCGTTCTCGCCTGCACCGACACGTCCCTGTCGATCGACGACTACGCCGAGGCGGTCCCGCCGGCGTCGCCGACCGAGGGCTACAACGAGCAACGGAACGTCTACTTCGGCGACGTCCACATCCATACGCGCTACTCCTTCGACGCCTACCTGCTCGGCACGGAGGTGACGCCGGACCAGAGCTACCGCTTCGCCAAGGGCGAGGCGATCGAGAACTCCTTCGGCAACGAGATGAAGCTCAAGGAGCCCCTCGACTTCTTCGCCGTGTCCGACCACGGCTTCTTCCTGGGGCTTGTGCCTCAGTGGGCCGATCCCTCGACGCGGGTCGGCCAGCTTCCCGGCGCGGAGGCGTTCCACGGGGTGAACGAGGGGGACAACCGGCACCCCTACTCGGCGCAGATGCGTTCGGTGCTGTTCCGCCAGAGCTTCGGCCGCCAGATGCGTACCGAGGGCGGCTTCATGCGGCGCCAGCGGGCGCGGATGGCCAACCATCCCGCGATGCAGTACGCGTCCTTCGACGACGACGCCCACCGCTCGGCCTGGGAGGACTCGATCCTCGCCGCCGAGCGCCACAACGATCCCGGCAACTTCACCACCTTCATCGCCTACGAGTGGACCTCCTCGACCCCGGCCCCCGAATCGGCGGCGTACCACCGGAACGTGATCTTCGCCTCGTCGCAGGCGCCGGCGCGCCCGTTCACACGGATCGATTCGCACGAGCCCGAACAGCTCTGGAGCTGGATGGACCGGCTTCGCGAGCAGGGGGTGGACAGCTTGGCGATTCCGCACAACTCGAACCAGTCGCACGGTCAGGTGTTCCGGCTCAAGTACTCCGACGGCCGGGCGGTGGACAACGCCTTCGCCGAGCTACGGATGCGCAACGAGCCGCTGGTCGAGCTGACCCAGGTCAAGGGCACGTCGGAGACCCACCCCAGGTTGTCGCCGGACGACGAATGGGCCGACTTCGAGATCCTGAACACCCGCAAGGGCAGGATCACCGCCCACAGCAACCCGAGTGGAAGCTACGCGCGGGAGGCTCTGGTCAACGGTCTGGCGCTCGAGCAGGAGGGGCGCGGCAACCCGTTCAAGATCGGCTTCATCGGTTCCAGCGACACCCACAACGGCGCGCCCTCGTTCGACGAGTCGAACTACTTCGGCTCGGCGCCGACCTCGGTGACGCCCGAGAACCGCGGTACGGCGCCGGTGTCGCAGGAGCGGCAGGACTACATCGCCGGCCTGCCGCCCGCCGCACGGGCGTTCGGCGCGATGCTCGACGACGAGCAGGGTCCCTACTTCGGTATGCGCAGCATGCAGTTCTCGGCCTCCGGCCTCGCCGCCGTCTGGGCCGAGGAGAACACCCGCGACGCGATCTTTCAGGGCATGCGACGCAAGGAAACCTACGCCACCTCCGGCACCCGCATCCGGCTCCGGTTCTTCGGCGGCTTCGGCTACGACGGTCTCGATGCCGCGAGCGCGGACCTGATCGAACAAGCCTACGCCGGCGGCGTGCCGATGGGCGGCGACCTCGTCGCAGACACCGACATGGCGCCGCGCTTCCTGGTCTGGGCCCAACAGGACCGCCACAGCGCGCCGCTGCAACGGATTCAGATCGTCAAGGGCTGGTACGACGACGGCTACCGCAAGGAAACCCGCGAGCAGGTCTACGACGTCGCCTGTTCCGATGGCGGCGCCGTCGATCCGGAAACCCATCGCTGCCCGGACAACGGGGCCACGGTCGACCTCTCCGACTGCTCCTTCAGCGACGACGTGGGCGCCGGCGAACTCGAGGTCGTCTGGGAGGACCCGGCCTTCGACCCGGCCATGGACGCCGTCTACTACGTCCGGGTGCTCGAGAACCCGACCTGCCGGTGGACCACCTGGGATGCCCTGCGGGCCGGCGTCGAACCGCGAGGCGGTGTTGCGCTGACGATCCAGGAACGCGCCTGGTCGTCGCCGATCTGGTACTACGCGCCACGGTAGTGGCGCGGGCGCTGGGCGGTACCCCCTCAGGAGACAAGCCCTGGTGGGCCGTGAGGGGATCGAACCCCCGACCCTTGGATTAAAAGTCCACTGCTCTACCAACTGAGCTAACGGCCCGGCGCAGTATACGTCCGCGCTACTCGCCGACGGCCGCGCGGACCGCCCCGAACCGATCCCCCAGCCATCCCTCGAGCCTTCCCCCGCCGCTAACCACCGTCTCCTCCCGCCGCGGGCCCGAGGAGATCAGGTCCGCGCTCGCGTCGAGTTCCTGTTCCAGGAAATCGATGTAGTCGAGGGCGGCCTGCGGCAGGTCGCAGCGGTCGAGGACCCGGCGCGTGTCCTGCTTCCAGCCGGGGAAAGTGCGGTAGACGGGCTCGGCGTCGGCCAGGCGCGAGGTAACGGCTGGCAGATTCCGGACCGCCTCGCCGCCGATCCGGTAGGCGACGCAGACCTTGAGTTCGTCGAGCTTGTCGAGCACGTCGATCTTGGTCAGCGCCAGGCAGCGGGCGCCGTTGACGCGGGCGGCGTGGCGCAAGCCGACCAGGTCGAGCCAGCCGCAGCGCCGGGGTCGACCGGTCGTGGTGCCGAACTCGTGACCGCGGTCGCGGAGGTGAGCGCCGACGTCGTCCTTGAGCTCGGTAGGCATCGGCCCCTCGCCGACCCGGGTCGTGTAGGCCTTGACCACGCCGATCGCGCCGTCGATCGCGGTCGGCGGCACGCCGCTGCCGACCACGGCGCCGCCGGCGGTCGAGTTCGAGCTCGTGACGTAGGGGTAGGTTCCGTGATCGACGTCGAGCAGGGCGCCCTGCGCGCCCTCGAACAGCACCGTGCCCCCACGCCGGATCAGGGTGTCGAGCTCGACCGAAAGGTCGCACAGGTAGGGAGACAGGGTTTCCGCCCAGCGGGTGAAGTCCGCGGCGGCGGCCTCAGCGTCCAGCTCGGCGCCGGAGGCGGCGTCTCGCTCAAAGTCGGCGACCCGCACGATCTGCCGGTTCATCATCGCCTCGCCGCCGGCCACGAGTTCCGCCAAGCGGATTCCGGTGCGGCCGATCTTGCTCTCGTACGCGGGGCCGATGCCCTTGGCGGTGGTGCCGATGCGGTCCGCGCCCCGCGCCTCTTCACGGATGTGATCGAGAGCGACGTGGACCGGCGTCAGGGCGTGGGCGCGGTCGGAGAGCCACAGCCGCCCGGAAGTTTCGATGCCGCGTTGCTCGAGTCCTGTGACCTCGCGCAGGAAGGCGTCCGGGTCGATCACCATCCCGTTGCCGAGGTAGCAGGCCATGCCCGGCTGCAGGATGCCGGACGGGATCAGGTGCAGGGCGAAGTGCTCGGCGCCCTCGCCGCTGCCGAACTTCACCGTGTGGCCGGCGTTGTTGCCGCCCTGGAAGCGGACCACGGCGTCGAAGGCCGGGCACAGGAGATCGATGATCTTCCCCTTGCCCTCGTCGCCCCACTGCATGCCGACGACGACTACGTTCGCCAACTCCGGCTCCTTCCAGCACTCGTGTTCCTCCCCGCATCGCGCCGGCGCACGGGGAGCGCGACCCTATCCGGTTTCCTTCTGGCGGCCTGCCTGCCGCAGAATAGGGCCATGTCCACTCTTCAGCAGGCTCTTCTCGCGCTCGACCGGGAAGCGGCTGGCCGGTCGATGATGGAGTTGGCGGGTGAGCTCTATCCGCTCTGCCGCAGCCTGACCGGCGACGGTGTACGCGCCACCCTCGAGCGAATCGGCCGGCGGATCCCGCTTGAAGTCCTTGAGCTCCCCACCGGCACGAAGGTGCTCGACTGGACCGTGCCGCGGGAGTGGACGCCGCGCGCGGCCTGGATCCGGGGTTCCTCAGGACGGCGGGTCGTTGACTTCGCCGACCACAACCTGCACCTGGTCGGCTACAGCGTCCCGGTCCATCGCCGGATGACCCTCGCGGAGCTGCGTCCCCACCTTCACAGCCTGCCCGAGCAGCCGGACCTGATCCCGTACCGCACCTCGTACTACGAGGAGCAATGGGGATTCTGCCTGCCCCACCGGCTGCTCGAGGCACTGCCGGACGGGGAGTACGAGGTGCGCATCGACGCCTCCCTCGAAGACGGCTCGATGACCTGGGGCGAGTGCCTGCTGCCGGGTTCGAGCGACGAGGAAGTGCTGATCTCCAGCCACGTTTGCCACCCGCAACTGGCGAACGACAACCTCTCGGGCATCGCGGTCGCCGTCGGTCTCGCCGAGGCGCTGGCTGCCGTCCCGGAACGTCGCTACAGCTACCGCTTCCTGTTCGCTCCGGGCGGTATCGGTGCAATCGCCTGGTTGGCGCAGAACCGGGAGCGCCTGGGTCTGTTGCGCCACGGACTGATCGCCGCCAACCTCGGTGACCCGGGCGGATTCCACTACAAGAGGAGCCGCCGCGGCAACGCCGAGATCGACCGCGCCGTGACGGCGGCCGTGGCCGGCATGGGCGAAGAACTCGCCACCGAGGACTTCTCCCCCTTCGGCTACGACGAGCGCCAGTACTGCTCCCCCGGCTTCGACCTGCCGGTCGGTGTGCTCACCCGCACGCCCTGGGGCCGCTACCCCGAGTACCACACCTCCGCCGACGACCTGTCCTTCATCGGCGCCGACGCCCTCGGCGGCTCCCTCGCCGCATACATGGCGGTCGCCGTCGCCCTCGAGGACAGCGCCGTCTGGAACGGCAGTGAGTCGGTATCGGTTCAGCTGCGAAGCCGCCCTTCCGTCGTGCCGACTGCCGCCCAGAATCGCCGCTACCACAATCTCGAGCCCTTCGGCGAGCCTCAGCTCGGCCGCCGCGGTCTCTACGGCGGTCTGGGCGGCGCCGGCCGCAAGCAGCGAGAGATCGCCATGCTGTGGGTGCTCAACCAGAGCGACGGCGAGAACTCCCTGCTCGATGTTGCGCAACGGTCGGGGATGCCGTTCGCGGTCGTCGGCGAGGTGGCGGAAGTGCTGCGCGAAGCGGGATTGCTGGAAGAGGCGGAGTAGCCCCCGATGCCGGCCAGAACCCGGGTGGCGCGATCCGCGCCACCCGCGAACCACTCTGTGCGCCCGTCATCGGGCGCACAGATGGCAGGCCGGCGCATCCCAGTTGTTCAGGGCTCGACGACCCTCACCGGCAGTCGCAGGGGCTCCACCCCACGCCCCGCGAACCAGGCGACCTGCTCGTAGACGAGGTCGATCTCGAGGGTGTAGGCGCCGGGTTCGTCGGGGGCGCGGACGGGTAGCGTGATGGTTTCGAAGGCGCCGGGGTTCATCTGGGGCAGCAGGCTACGCGGGCCCTCCGGGCCGACCTGGGGGTTGAGTTCCGAATCCTCGCTATCGGCCGCCGCGATTCCCTGACGCCACCGGGAGCCCAGGTTGACTCCCACGGCGCCCTGGCGCGCCCAGGCGACATCCGATTCGTTCGTCACGCCGACGGGCAGTTGGACTTCGGCGCCCGCGGGAAGCGTCGCCGGTACCAGGCCGACAGTGCCGATCCGGGCGGCGAACACCTCCGCGGCCAGATGCTCCTCGCTGCCGAGAATCCGGAACTCGGCGCCGAGATAGAAGGTCTCCTCGGTCTCCCGGTTCCAGGCGTAGGCCGTGCAGGGCGCGGGCGGCCGGACCAGCGTCCACTTCGTCAATGCGCCGCGCGTGGTCTCGACCCTGACGCGGTGAACATACGTGCGGTGGCCGTCTCGCCGCCTCGTCTTGTGGGGTTTCCGGGAGCGGAGGGTCACGCGTTGCGGCTCATTGGCGTTGGCGACATCCACCTCCACCCTTGGGCCGCCGTCCATCCGCAGGCTTAGCGTGTTGGGCGCCACCGGCGAGGACACGCTGAGCACCAGGCTGTCGAACCGGTGCCGGGATTCGATCAGGATCTCGGTCGGCCCGCGCGCGGCGACCCACCAGTCGCCGCCTCGCGCCAGCAGCCGGTCTGCCCGGCCCATGACCGACATGCCGCCCACGCCGCGGCGTTCGTAGCCGGGCACGTTGCTCAGGGAGAGCTCGAGCGGCAGGTACCGGAGCGGTGCGTTCCGGGTGTGCGCCTGCAGCGTCGCTGCGGGAACGTTCACGCCGAAGGGCGCCAGCACCATGGCGCCGGCGAACAGGCCGGCGCTCAAGTAGCCGGCCGGCAGGGTCCAGGGCGGGATCCGGCCCGGAACCAGGAACAGGAAGGCGGGGATCACGCTGACGAAGTAGCGATTGCCGATGAAGCCGCCGCCGCCCTGCCAGTTCCAGTCGATGAAGAGCAGGAAGTAGCCGGCGACCACTGCCAGAGCAAGCAGCAACAACCAGCGGTCCCGGTCGCGGCGGCCGGCGAAGAGGAACAGCGCGAGCGCGATGCCGGCGAAGGGGTGGTACGGCAGGAGTCCGGCGTGCCGGCCGACCAGGAAGTAGTTGATGTTCTCGACCACTTCTCCGAAGGACTGGCGGGGGATGCGGAAGAGCCAGGAGAAGTTGTTGCCGGTGGGAGACTCCGGAATGGTGACGGCCGCCGCGGCCTCACCGGTGGTGGGACTTGCGCCCACGGCGATTCGCCGAGCCTCCACGATCTCCACCGGCCAGTCGCCCGGCTCGCATACCCGCACCGCGGCCCGCACGTCGGACCCGAGGTAGGGCAGGACCAGATCGGTCATGCGCAGCGACATCGTCGCCAGCAGCGCCAGGCCGGCGGCGAAGCCGAGGGTCCAGACCGCCGCCGTCCGCCACTGCCGGCGCAACAGGAAGGCGCCCACGAGCGGAAGGGCGATGGCGGCGAACATCGGCTTGTTGTAGGTGGGCAGCGCCAGCAGAACGCCGGAGAGCGCGGTCAGCCAGATCGCGCGGCGCCGGTTCTCGAAACCCCAGTAGAGCGCGCCGAACACCCCGAACATGTTGAAGACCTCGGGCTGCAGCCAGAACACGTAGCGGGAGCAGGCCGAGAGCAGGAACAGGCCGCAGGCGAAGGCGGCAGCGGTGGCGGGAGAGGCGCGCCGGGCCAGGAACACCGCGGCGAGCCACACCATCGAGACCAGGAGCGCCATGTTGAAGAACACCATGCCGTTCGCGCCCCACAGGGCGGCGAAGGGCGCCGCGAACAACGGGTAGGCGAGCGGTTTGCCGTAGTGGACGGTCCGCCAGCCATCGGAGGTCATCAGGATGAGGTTGTGGGTGGAGGCGAACGGGAACTCCTCCAGCAACCGGTCGCCGTCCGCCGGCAGATAGCGCAGATCGAAGTCGCGCGCGAGGCTGAGCGCCATCAGGTAGTAGGCCGGCTCGTCCGCCTTGAGTGTCGGCGGTTGACCGGGTTTCCCGATCGTCAGCGGGACGGCCAGCAGGAAGCAACTGGCGGCGGCCAGGGTCACGACCACCGGCCGGCTGGCGAACAGACCTTCCCGGCCCTGGAGCAGGGAGCGGAGACGCGTGGCCAGCCCTCCGATGCCCACGGTCACGGCCGAACTCCGGGCGGCGTTGCCGAGACCGAACGCCAGCCGGCGGCTTCGGGCCAGTGCGCGCGCAGGACGCCCGATGCGGGATCCCGGTCAATGACGGGCGGCGCCTCCGTCGCGGCACGAAACTGCACTGCCGACTCACGCCCGACGCCCATCCACACCCGGGTCGCACCCTCCAGGTAGAGAAGCGTGTCCGTGTCTCCGACCCACTCGGGGTAGAGCGAATCGGGAGGGGCCGCCCAACTCTCCTCGCGCCACACTCCCTGTTCGAAGTGCGCGGTTCGCACCCGGTACACGCGACCGTCGTAGCGGCTCCAGGCGACCGCGGCGCCGTCGGCGGTCACCAGCAGCCGCGGCGTGATGTCGGGCGCCCGGTTGTCCGGCGAGACGCGGCCTCCGGCCCAGCTTCCGTCCGGCTGCCCTTGCCGCCAGACGAGTTCGTCGTCGACGCCGTCGAAAGCGGACCACACGAGCAGCCAGGAACCGTCGGCGAGGACCGCGGCGTCGAGTGCGGTCTGCGACCCGGGCCCGGCCCCCACCAGGCGGACGGCGGTCTCGAACTGCCCGTCGCGGTACGGCGACAGCCACACCTCCTGAGCTCGAGGCCGGGTCGCTTCGAGCCAGGCGAGCGCACGCAGGGGTTCGCCTTCAGCGGCCCCCAGCCAGCGCACCGAGGCAATCTGGATCGCGCCGGGCGGACGTTGCGGCGGCGAAACAGCACGGATCCGGCCCTCCCGTCCCCCATAGAGCAGGAGCCGAGGTCCGTTCCCGCTCAGGCTCACTCCCGCCGCCGCCCACTCCTGAGCGCCCTCCGGAGTCCGGCCGAGCAGGACCAGGTCGTCGTAGCGGACGGGCCCGGCCGGCGCTACCGTCGCCGGGAGTTCCACGGCGCGCTCCGGCCCCAGCCAGAGAATCGCCTGCTCCGTCGTCGACTGCAGGTGGGCCCAGTCCTGTCCGCGATACGCGGTCAGACCCTCTGCAGCGAAACCGGGCGCCGCGCCGGCCCAGGCGAGAAGCGTCAAGGTCAGACGGAGCGGCCTCGGCATCGGTCTCAGCTTACCGGGCAGATGCACCGATAAGCTGCGCGCGTGTCTGCTGCCGCTGCCAGGTTCGCCGATCGGATCGTGGTCGTTGCCGGCGCCACCGGCGCGATCGGAGGCGCCGTCGCCCGGTTGCTGGCCGGACAAGGCGCCTCGCTGCTGCTCCTCGGGCGGGATCGGAAGCGCCTGGAAGAGGCCGCGAGGGAACAGGCCAGTGCGGGCGGCGCGATCCACACCGTCGCGGGCGACCTTACGGAGCAGGCGACGATCGACGCGGTCGGTGCGGTGTCCGAGTCGATCGCCGATGGGGGCGTGGATCTGCTGGTGCATGCCGCCGGCGCCTTTCGCGCGGGGACTGTCGAAGCGGCGCCGGTCGAGGACCTCGATCTCCAACTCGCGGTCAACGTCCGTGCCCCGTACATCCTGACCCGCCGGTTGCTTCCCGCTCTTCGCCGCCGCGGCGGGCTGGTTGTGTTCGTCAACTCGACGGCGGGCCTTGAGGCCGGAGCAGGGAGTTCCGCCTACGCCGCCAGCAAGCACGCTCTCAGAGCGCTTGCCGACGGTCTGCGCGCCGAGGTCAACGCGGACGGCGTTCGGGTGCTGAGCGTCTACCCCGGCCGCACCCGGAGCCGGATGCAGCAGGACGTCTGTCGCAGCCTGGGGCAGCACTACGACGCGGAACGCTTCCTCGACCCGGTCGATGTGGCGTCGGCGATCGTCGAAGCCGCGGCGTTGCCGCCGTCGGCCGAGGTCATCGATCTCCGGCTCCGGCCGGCCAGCAAACCGCGGCTCTGAACGGCGGGTTGCTCGGGGCTGCTAGGGCTCCGGCGTTGGCGCTCGCTGCTTCCGCGATGTGACCACGTACCCCAGCGCCTTCAACCGCTCCAGTTCCTCCGGGCTGATCTCGGGCTGGTCGCGGTCGGCGATGAAGGCCGCCCGATCCGGGCCGTTCGTCGCTCGCCAGCGATCTTGCAGGCGGCGCGCGAAATCGTCCGCGGCCACAGCGGGCGCGACCGTTCCGCCTTCGGCCCAGTCGAAGGCCTCGAGCTGAGGCCGGGTTCCCGGTGCGCCCATCAGCGGCGGCGCCGTCTCGAACTGCCGCTCGAGCCTCGCCACGAGTTCCTCGGGCTTCTCGTCGAGGGGGACAGGCGGTTCGCCACCCGCCAGCACGAACATCGACTCGTAGTACCGGTCCTCGGCCGGCGCGAACCGGCTCTTCCACACGAGCTGGCGCCCGTCCTCGACCAGGGACATCTGGTTCATGCCGTTACCCAGATAGAGCTCCGACAGCGCGCCGTCGGTGGTCGGTTCGAACAGGCTCGGAGGACTGCCCGGCGGCGGCTCACCGCCCGCGGCCTCGATCAGGGTGGAGAACAGGCGGTAGTTGGCGACCGTCGGCCCCGGGTCGAGCGACCGTGTCCAGTCCGCCGGCAGCTTGACGATCAGCGGCACTTCGATCAGGACGCGGTGCAGGTTGTCTCCGTGCAGGACCTGGCCGTTCTCGCCGAACTCCTCGCCGTGATCCGAGGTCACCGCGATCAGGGCGTTCTCGAACTGCCCGCTGTCCCGCAGTGCGTCCAGCATGGCGCCGACCAGGGCGTCGGCGTGTGCGGCGCTCAATTGGTAGAGCTGCCAGGCCTGTTCGCGCTGGTCCGGGTCGAGGGGAATGGAGGGGTCGGCGAACTGTCTCATCTGGAGGGGGCCGATCCGTTCCGGCAGATCGTCGCGTGGAGCTTCCAGGCGATCGAGATACTCCTCATGGCGGCGATAGGGCACGTGCGGAGGCAGCACGTGCATCCAGACGAACTGAGGTCCGCCGTCCAGGGCCCGGAGCATCTCCGTCACCCGCCCCATCCGGGCCACGGGACCGAAACGGTCGAAACCGCGAACGTAGCCGAAAGAGTCGGTGAGCCAACTGTTCGAACGGAAGGCCGTGTTCTCGAAACCGAGATCGCGCAGAAGCTCGGGCAGAGTCGGCAGATCGTCCTGAAGTCGTGCCCGCGCGCTGTGCCAACTGCCGTGCCGCCAAGGCTGCCGGCCGGTAAAGAGCGACGCCATGGAGGGCACGGTCCAGCTTGAGGTGGAGACCGCTGTGCCGGCCCAGTCCGCGTCGGCGGCCAGACGGTCGAGGTGCGGCATCAGGCCGCGGCCGACGAGATCGGCGCGTAACGCGTCGATCGTGATCAGCACGATGGGTCCCCGGTGCACCGGGGCCGGTTCGGAGCAGGTCAGAGCCAGCGCCGAGGCGGCAACGACTCCCGCGACGATGCGTACTCCGGCCGGGCGTCGCCTCATGCCGGCTACCTTATTGGGGGCGAGCCGCTTGCGCGGCAGAAACTGGGCGGCTTCCGGAGCTTCTGCGGCGCAAGCTCCCCAAGCCCTACTTCGGCTGCAACTCGACGTGGAGGTCCGACCAGATCCAGCCGGGCTGGGCCGGTTCGCTCTCATACTCGCCGCGGAAACCGAAGCCGACCGCGATCCGCTGCCCCTGCGAGAAAGGGATCTCCGAGACGTTCGGCCGGCCCACGGAACGCATGACCTCGGCGCCGCGCGAATCGGTCAGGGTCAGGACGATCCGGCCGCCGCCGGCGTCGAAGTCGAACATGACGTCATAGGTCTCACCCGCCCGCATCAGATGGGGCGTCGCCACGCGCTGTTTGTTCACGTGTTCGACTCCCCAGTCCGTGCGGTAGAACACCTGGGCCGGTCCGCCTGGTCCCCTGGCGATGCCGAACCCGAACAGATCGAGGTGCTTCTCGCGCGCCAGCCAGAACAGGTTCTGGTTGCGGGACGAGATCCGGTTCCAGCCGCCGTGATGGACCTTGAAGCGGAAGACCGCCCGCCTGTAGGCGCCCTGGGGCGTGTTCAGCCTATGCTCGAAGCTGGGTCGGGCGGCGGTGGCGCGGTGGAAGGCGCCCTGAAGGTCCATGCACACCCAGCCCGAGGTGCAGGAAACACTGGGGGGCGGCGGCGGCGGATCTTCAGGAGGCTCAGGGGGTGGAGGTGGATCGTCGTACCCGGGCCGCCGCAGCGCCGAGGCGACGCTCTGGAAAGGTTGCAGGACCGTGATCCGGTCCGTGTCGTCATCGGCGACCAGCCCGGCGACGTAGAAGTTGCCGGTGCATCTCGTTGAGATCGTGTAGTGGTCGCCGAGCTCGATCCCGACCACCTTCAGGACATCGGCGACATAGGTCAGGGACAGAGGCACGTGGTTGAGGACCCGGGATTCCAGGGCCCACCTGCCGTCGTGGCTGCGGACCCTGTGTTCGCAGGTGTTGCTCGTGTGGGACAGGTTGACGATCGCGTAGTCCGAGCGGTCACGTCTGTCCCGCCGCATCCCGGAAACGAAGGCCCAGGTTCCGCCGGGGACCATGTTGTCCGAGTCGACGATCGGAACCTGTTCTCGCAGACCGACCCGCCTGCCGCTCGAGTTCGTGGGCATCGTGTAGGCCTGGAAGGTGAGGTCGCCGTGGGCGACGAGTTCGACCATCGAGGGGGTGTTGCCGGCCAGGTTGCTGTACTGCATGGTGCGACCGGCGGGAACCGACAAGCTGACCGGCGGCTCGGGCCGCAGGGCGCCGTTGGCGCCGGAAGCGATGGGCAGGAGGTCGAAGATCTGCGCCCTGTCCGTCGGATTGTGGACGCTGAGCAGGACTTGCCTGGCTTCGTCGTCGTGCGCCGTCAGCACGTAGTACGTGTCCTGTGCGCCCAGGACAGCCGGCAGACCGACCAGGAAAGTCGCCAGGGCCGCTGCCGCCACTGCTGGATGACCGATTGGTTTCATCATCGAAATTTCTCCCTAGCCAGTGGAGATCTCACCGAAACGTAGAAACATGCAGAATAGCACATAAACGTTGCAGAAGGAATCCGTCGGGAGGTCTCTCGAAATCGAGATCGGCTTGCGAAGCCGATCTCAGAGTCTCGCCTGTAACATTACGCGCTTGACTGGTAACCGCTTCTCCGGGCGCATCGGAACTGTCCGGGTCGCCGCGCTCGGCGCCGCGCTACTCGCCCTGGGCGCGGCCGCGGCCGCGCAGACACCGAGTCACTGCAAGGCCTTCGGCGACAGCATCACGGCCGGCGTCGGTGACGATCCGGGTCGTGCCGAGGCCGGCTATCCACCCCGTCTCGAAGCCCTGGCGCCAGGCCTGGTGGTCGACAACCGGGGCGTCGGAACCGAGCGCACGCCGGAGGGTCTGGCCCGCATCGACGACGTACTCGCGGAGCCGGGGGACTGCCTGCTGCTGATGGAGGGCACGAACGACATCAGCCGCAGCATTTCGCCGGAGACGACCCTGTTCAACCTGGACCGGATGGCGGCCCGGGCGGCTGTCGCCGGCTGGACGCCGTACCACGCCACCCTGATTCCCCGCTTGCCGAATGCCCGTTTCGATCCCAACAACTGGCAAAACCAGGACCTGGTGCAGTCGATCCGGCAGTTGGCGGCGATTCGAGGTCGCGGTCTGGTCGACCCGTTCGAGATCTTCAGTACGCAGAAGCGGCTGTTCCACGCGTTCTACTACGCCGGCGCCGAGGATCCCGTCGGGCACCCGAACGACGCCGGTTACGACCTCCTCGCCTCGGTCTTCGTCGACGTGCTTCAGGCCACGGACGCGGCGCCGCCTGTCCCGACGCGAGTGATCCCCGCACACGGCGCCGAGGAGATTTCGCCCGCGAGCACCTTGGAGGTCGAGGTGCGGGACTTCGGCAGCGCCATCGACACGGGTTCGGTGTCGCTCACGGTCGATGGCTCGCCGGCCCCGGCGCCTGGCGTCGGTGACGACGGACGTTGGCTGCGGTGGCGCTTCTCGCCGGCGGCGCCGCTCGACGGCGCGGTGACGCTGTCCTTGCGCGCCGGCGATGCAGAGGGCAACGTCTACGACCGCATGGTGGGCCGCTTCCTGGTCCAGGGCGCGGTCCTGCCGCGGGGCGACATCGATCAGGACGGTCGCGTGGACGGCCGCGATCTGGTGTTCCTGGGCCTCGCCTTCGGGGCGGGATCGAGGTCGCGCCGCTTCGACGCCGATGCCGATCTCGACGGCAGCGGCCAGGTGGACGGCGAGGATCTGGCGATCCTCGCGGCGAACTTCGGGGCCAGCATCTGAACATGCAACTCGGCATCCTGGGCCTGCCCAAGGCGGGAAAGACGGCGCTGTTCAATGCGCTCACTTCTTCCCGGCAAGCGACAGGCAAGTTCCGGGCCTCGAACACCACGAACGTGGGAGTAGCAGGGGTGCGAGACGGGCGCCTGGAGAAGCTGCGGGATCTCTACCAGCCACGGCGCTACGTGCCGGCGCAGGTCCGATTCGTCGATGTTCCCGGCATGGACCGGGGCCGGGGAGAAACCCTGGACCTGGCTGAGCTGCGGATGATGGACGCCCTGGTCCACGTCGTGCGCGCCTTCGAGGATCCGGAACTCGTGCACCCGTCGGGTCGCGTCGACCTGCAGCGCGACATCGCCGGGATCGATCTGGAGCTGATCCTCGCCGACTACGAGGTCGTGGAGCGGCGGCTGGAGCGCCTCGTTCAGGCGCAGAAGAGAGGCCTGACCGACCTGGAGAAGCGCGAGCGCGCGCTGCTGTCGGACCGCATTCTGCCGGCGCTCGAGGCGGAAACGTCCCTGCGCCGCCTGGACCTCGACGCGGACGAGGAAAAACGGCTGCGCGGCTACGGCCTTCTGTCCCGAAAGCCGATGCTGGTGGTGCTGAATGTCGACGAGGACGTGGCCGGAGACCCTGCTGCGGTTGCCGGGGTCGAAGCGCCGCCGGGCACCGGGCTCCTGGTCGTGAGCGCCTGCCTGGAAGAGGAGATTTCCCGGCTCGACCCGGCCGATCAGGGCGACTTCCTGGCCGAAGCGGGCCTCGATCAGCCGAGCGCGGTCCGGGTGGTGCAGGCGGGTTACGAGCTGCTGGGGCTGATCGCCTTCTTCACCGTCGGCGACGACGAGGTCCGCGCGTGGACTATCCGTCGGGGCAGCACGGCGGTGACCGCGGCGGGCGCGGTTCACTCCGACATCGAGCGTGGCTTCATTCGCGCCGAGGTGACCGGGTGGCAGGATCTGATCGACGCCGGATCGCTGGCGGTCTGCCGCGAACGCGCGACTTTGCGCCTGGAGGGCAAGGGGTACCGTGTGCAGGACGGCGAGGTCGTCCACTTCCGGTTCAACGTGTAGTCCGGCAGAGGCAGGTAACCTGCCGTTGATGAACCGGAGGGGACCATTCCGGCTCGACGATCGCCGCATCGCCTTCCCTCCGCCGCGGTTGGCGGATCCGAGCGGCCTGCTCGCGGTGGGCGGAGGCCTCGAGCCGGAGCGGCTGCTTGCCGCCTACGGGTCCGGCATCTTCCCCTGGCCGCTCCTGGGTCCCGGCGGGCCCATGCTGTGGTTCTCGCCCGATCCGCGCCTCGTGCTCTATCCGGAGCGGTTCAGAACGTCGCGCAGTCTGCGGCGTGAGCTCCGCCGGGACCCGTTCGAGGTCACGATCGACACGCGCTTCAGGGAGGTCATCGCCGCCTGCGCCGAGAACCCCCGTTCCGGACAGGAGGGCACGTGGATTACGGATCCCCTGATCGACGCGTTCGAGCGTCTGCACCGGCTGGGCCACGCTCACTCGGTTGAATGCCTGGAAGGCGGCGAGTTGGTGGGCGGCCTCTACGGGGTTTCGATCGGCGGTGCGTTCTTCGGTGAATCGATGTTCGCCCGTCGCTCCAATTCGTCCAAGATCGCGTTGGTTCGCCTGGTTCGCTGCCTCGAACGGTGGGGCTACGCGTTCGTGGACTGCCAGCAGGTCACCGAGCACCTGCTCCGGTTCGGCGCCGAGGAGATCCCGCGCAGCCGCTTTCTGGACGAACTCGAAGCGGCTCTCGAGCTTCCCGGCCGTCCGGGTTCGTGGCGCTCTCCTTAGCCGCGGCCCGACCTGCGAGCCGGTCAGGGGTGCGGATTCAATTGCATCAAACGCATGAGGACCGCGTTGGCGATCCGTGAGCCCACCTCCGCCTCGAAGGCCAGCATGTCGCTCTCCGCGCCGTCGTAGGACTCGCTCCAGAGTACGGTGCCGTCCTTGGCCAGGACCAGGCGGGCCCAGACCCGGAGGCGATCCTGTTCCCGCTGAACGCGGCCGTCGAGCAGGTAGTCCGCTCGGAGCCCGCTCGCTCCGCCGCCAGCGCTTGGGTACGGTCGGGCGTCGTGCGCGATGACCGCCAGGTAATCGGACGCCTGCCGGCCGAGCGACGTGATGAGCTCCTGGGCCAGGCCCTCGCGGAATGGCTCGGCGCCGGACCATGTCTCGACGGCCGAGAAGGGCAGGAGCGCCAGAACCTGCCGTGACGGCTCGCTCGCGGCGGGTGGTCCGGAGTCCAGCGCGCGCCAGACCAGGACTGTGGCGACGATGCCAAGGACTGCCCCGAGAACGGCGAGCACTGAGCCGGCAGGCGACCGCCACCGCCGGGCCGCGCCACCCCTGGTGAGCATCGGTTCGTCGCAGTCGTTGACCTCGCTCACGGGCTTCAGGAAGCGGTACCCGAGGCGCGGCAGCGTCTCGATGTACGCCGGCGCCTCGGCGTTGTCGCCGAGTACGACCCGGATCCGCTTGACGCACGAGTTCATGCTCTGGTCGTACTCGACGTGGACTTCGTCAGGCCAGAGATGGCGGCGGACTGCCTCGCGCGAGACCACTGCGCCGCGGTGCGCAATCAGTAGTTCGAGGAGTCGGGCGGGCTGGGGCTGAAGCCGCACCGTGCGCCCGCCGCCGGAGAGCTCCAGTGTCTCGGGATCGAAGCGGAACTCGCCGAACTCAAGCCGGCGAGGGCGTGCAGCGGAGGCGCCGCCGCGTTTGGCGCCAAGGCGTTCCTCCTGCGACGTGCCGTTATCGCGCTGCATGAGGTTGGCCTTGGACTACTGCGAGTGAACGGTTGTTCGGCGTTTCCCAGCCCCGAACCTGGTGGTCCCAATGGGGGGCCCTGGTTCTAGAGGACACAAAAGGAGACTACGCACGGAGCATTCCGGGCGATGCGTGACAGTTGTGTGACCAGTTCGTGACCCTCGTAATTTGGGCCGTCGCTTGCTCACGGCAAGCACGCACCCAAGCGTGGATCCGATGTGCGCGGAGCTTTCGGCGCCAGGGGAGCGACGGAGCGTCAGGTACCGATCTCGGTGGCCTGGTGGCTCTGAGGGAACATCGGAAGCGTCGCGTGTCCGAGTCCTGGCCGCCCCTGGCTTCTCGCAGTGCAACACCTGGGCGGCAGGCGACATTCCGGCCCCGGGGCGTCAGCGCGGTGTCGCGGGACGTAAAGCCCTGGCGTGGTTGCACTTACGGCTTCGGCGTGCTACTTTCTGCGGGCCACAAAAAGAGGATAGGGACCGCTCCGGGGTTCTCACCCGAATCGACCTGAAGTCTCTCATCCCTCGCTCGCGTTTCCTCGACCCTTCAGCTTGGCGGGCATCCGGTCGTGGAGCGCTTTGCGCGCCACCGATCCTCCGTTCAGGTCTGGGCGCCCTTGCCTTGCGGCTCTGGCGGTGGGACCTTGCGGCCCCTCCAGCCCCGTCCGGGTGTTGCCGGGACTCCCCTTCGTCCGTCCCTTGTCTTCGGGCTTCCCGCTCCGGCTTGCGCCTTCGCGTTCAACCCTCCGGCTCGGGTGGCCGAAAGGTCCGCACCGTCGTTCCGCCATGGCCGGCTCCTCGGCTTGCGCCTCCGAACCGATCACTTTGCGGCCCGCCGTCGCGGGGACTCCTTCTGCCTCCCTCTCCGTCGGCTTCTCGCCTTTGGGGGTACTTCGTCGCTCGACTGGTCGGGTCTTACGACGAAGCCCCCGAAGCGTCCGCCGATGAAGCGCTTCAGTTGCCGATCGGCCTTCCGTTGCTGCCGGGCAACTTCCGAACCGTTCGCTTCCCTGAAGCCGCCTCCCTGGATCTGGCGCCGCGAGGCTTTCGCCTCTTGGCGCCGCCCCCGGGGAAGCCTTCGGCTAACGGGAGCCACTCGCCGGCCGGAGCTTCATGTCGTCAAGGTCGCCTCGGCTTGCGCCTCGGTGTCCCCGGCGCCAAGTGGCTCCTGCCACCGAGCCCGGCTTTCGAGTCGTGACTCTCCGACCCTCGCTCTCAAAGTGCGCCCACCACGCGAACGTGACTTTCGCCCCTTTCAAGCTCCGATCCGAGGGTCGCGTCTCTTGAACCGGTGGATTGGGTTGCGATCCTTGGTCACAGTCCCTATCCGGGAAACAACGTATAGGGCGCACAGAGGTCGTGTCAAGAGAAAGAGAGTGGACGCCCTCGGGACGATGCTGGCGGCAGAGTCTTAAGTGATTGAACCTCAGCAACTTGACCCGTGCAACTTTGAATTCGGCCGGGCTGCTGCCGGCTGCGGATTTCTTGCGGAATAGGGTGGCGGCCACCAGGAAAGCGCCCCGAAAGCGCCTCGAAAGCGCCTCAAGAGCGTCTCGGTTGCTCCCGCTCGTGGGCCGGCGCGGATGGTGCCCAGGGGCGGATTCGAACCACCGACTCCCTGATTTTCAGTCAGGTGCTCTACCAACTGAGCTACCTGGGCAGGTCGCGCGCACCGGGCTGCACGGCAGAGCCGCGTGTTCTAACAGGTGGGCCCCAAGCCCGTCAATGGAGCGCCCCGCGGAGAGCGGCTAGAATTCGTGGACCATGCGACAAGCCGGAGCAACCGTCGTGCGTCGACCTGCTCACGTTCCCGCGGACCGAAGCGGCTGCGGCGCGGGCACGCGATCAGGCTTCCTGGTCGCGCTTACGGCCGGGTCGATCAGCCTGCTGACGATGGGAGTTGGGGCGGCGCAGGGACAGCGCCTGCTGAGCCTGGGCTCTGAACCGGCGGAACCTCCAGTCGCCGAGGCCGCGCGCTTCGTCAGACCCTGGGAATCGGCGTCCGCTACAGCGATGCTGTGCAGACGCAGCCGGAGGCCGCGCCCGCCGCGCCCACAAACGTCCGCGTCGAGGTGATCGGCGCCACGTCTGCGCGCGTCAGTTGGGTCGACAATTCGGACGACGAGGTGGGCTTCCTGGTTTCGGCTTGGGTCTCGGGTTGGTCCGGGACCTTCGCGGTTGACGCCGACACGGAGTCCTTCGAGATTCGAGGCCTGGCGCGCGGCGGCCGCTACCGTTTCAGCTTGGTGTCCGACGACGGCGAACGATTCTCCGCGGCGAGCAACGCGGTGACCGTCGCTCTTGGTGCGGGCGGCCGGGGACCCCGGGCGCCGAGGCGGCTCCGATCGACTCCTACTCCGCGCATTTGACGTGGGTCGACGACTCGACGGACGAGCTGGGCTTCGAGATCCAGCTCCGGCTGGTGCGTCGTGACGCTGACGCTGCCCAAGGGCGACTTCACCTCGGAGATCAGGCCGACGCCTTCGGGCAACTCCGCGGTCGACCTGAAGTGGTTCGGGCGGTGGCTTGACAGGTCGCTAGGCCCTCTCACCGTGGAGGGCCGCAACCCCGAGTCCGATTGGGTTGAACTGGTGGCAGCCGAAGCCTTGGCCGGTTCGGTTCAGGTCACTGGTCTCATGACCGACACCCCCTACACCTTCCGTCTCGTGTCAAAGGCCCGAGGCTCACGGTTTCTCTCCGAGGAGGCCAGCACGACCACGGGCGCCTTCCGCGACGCCTGTCGTAGCGGCGGGCGCTACCTGTGCCTGGGGGATGGCCGCTTCGAGGTGCAGGCGCATTGGACGAACCCGGACATGATGGGTGACTACGGTTTTGGCGCCGCCGTTCCGATTGACACTTCGGACGAGTCGGGTCTGTTCTGGTTCTTCCAGCCGGACAATGTGGAACTGGTGATCAAGGTTCTTGACGGCCGGGCGCTCAAGGGCAAGTTCTGGTTCCTGTACGGCGGTCTCTCGGACGTGGAGTACAAGATCACTCTCACGGACACGGTCACGGGTTCAGCGGCCGGGTACGCCAACAAGAAGGGGAGTATCTGCGGGCACGTCGATACCGGGCCTTTCTGATCCCCGCAGCCGGCCTTTCGGCCGCCTTCGGCGTGGTACGCTGCGCCGACTCCGATGCTCCCCGTTCGCCGCGCACTGGTCTCGGTCTTCGACAAGGCGGGCCTTGAGGAACTTGGTGCCGGACTGGCGGATCTGGGGGTCGAGATCATCTCGACCGGCGGCACGGCGCGGCAGCTCGCGGAACACGGTGTAGCGGTCACCGCGGTGTCCGATGTGACCGGCCACCCCGAGATCCTCCATGGCCGGGTGAAGAGCCTGCACCCCCGGATCTTCGGCGGCATCCTCGCCGACCGGCGGCGGCCGGAACATCGGGCCGAGCTGGAGCAGCATGAGATTCCGCCGATCGAGCTGGTGGCCGTGAACCTCTACGCCTTCGCCGCCGCGGCCGCGGCCCCGGACGCGACCGTGGACGGCACGGTGGAGATGATCGACATCGGCGGCCCCAGCATGGTCCGGGCCGCGGCCAAGAACTTCGCCAACGTGGCGGTCGTCGTGGACCCGGCGGACTACCCGAGGATCCTCGAGGCGCTCCGGGCCGAGGGCGGCCTGTCCGAAGCGCTCCGGCGCGAATTGGCGCTCAAGGCGTTCCGGCACACCCAGAGCTACGACACCGCGATCGCCGACTGGCTGGAAGGCGGCGCGGCGCGGGCGGCCGCTGACGGGACCCGTTCGTTGCCGGAGTCCGTCCGGCTGGAACTCGAGCAGGTGCTGGCGCCGCGTTACGGGGAGAACCCGCACCAGGGAGCGGCGGTCTACCGGGAGGTGGGCGGCGCCGGCGTTCTGGGCGGTTTCCGGCAACTCCAGGGCCGGGAGCTCTCCTGGAACAACATGCTCGATGCGGACGCCGCGAGGAAGCTGTCGGCGCTGTTCGGCGCTGCCGGTGACGATCCGGCGGTCGTCATCGTCAAGCACAACAATCCCTGCGGCGTCGGGAGGGGCGGGTCGCTCGTGGAGGCCTACGAGCGTGCCCTGGCCTGCGATCCCGTTTCCGCGTTCGGCTCGATCATCGCCGTCAACCGGCCCTTCACGGGGGCCTTGGCCGAGGCGCTGGCGAAGCTCTTCGTCGAGGTCATTGTGGCGCCCTCCTTCGAGCCGGCCGCACTGGAGCGGCTGGGCCGAAAGAAGAACCTCCGCCTGCTCGAATGCCCGCCCTTCTCTGCTGTGGACGGCGCCTATGAGCTGCGAGCCATCGACGGCGGCTTCATCGCCCAGCACCTCGACAGCGCTCCGGAAGACCCGCGCGAGTGGACCTGTCCCACCCGGGCGCAGCCCGACGCGGCGCAACTGCGGGCGCTCGACTTCGCCTGGCGGGTGTGCCGGGCGACGAAGTCGAACGCGATCGTGGTCACCAACGAACACCAGACAGTCGGCATCGGCGCCGGCCAGATGAGCCGGGTCGATTCCTGCCGGCTCGCGCTCGACAAGGCCCAGCTCGACGTTGCCGGGACGGTCGCCGCTTCGGACGCCTTCTTCCCCTTCCGCGACGGTGTCGACACCCTGGCCGAGGCCGGAGTGACCGCGATCGTCCAGCCCGGCGGCTCCGTCCGCGACGACGAGGTGGTCGCGGCCGCCGACGGGCACGGCGTCGTCATGCTCCTGACCGGGCGCCGCCACTTCAAGCACTGATGCGGCGCGCGCGTACGGAGGCGGCGGTTCCCTTGCTGGTGGCGGTCTGCCTGCTTGCCGCCCTGCCGGCGTCCGCCGACGATCCGTGGCGCGTTCTCGATGACTTCCGGCGCTCGCTCGAGGCACAGGCGCCGCTAACGGCGGGCTTCGTGCAGACGCTCGTACCCTACGGATTCGATCCGGAGGACGGCGATACGGAGCGCGGCAACCTCGCCGTCGGCCCGCCCGGTTGCCTGCGCTGGGACTACTCACCGCCGTTCGAGACGGCCTTCCTGCTGTGCGACCGGACGGTGCACCACTGGAACCCCGGCGAGTCGGTCGGTCAGCGCTACGACCTGTCGGAGCAGCCGGCCCCGGGGCTCGACTTCTTTCTGCTCACGATCGACGATCTCCGGGGCCGGTACGAGGCTGAACTCGACCAGGCGCCCGGGCAACGCCTGCGCCTGGTTCTGCGTCCGCTCGAACCCAGCGAAGACGTCGCCCTTGTGCAGGTTGTGATCGACCCGGAAGAGCAGCGCCTGCGCGAGCTGACCTACTACGACGCCCAGCGCAACGAGAACCGGTTCATCGTCGGCGACTACCGCAGCGGAGCGGCCCCCGGCAGCTTCGAACCGCCCCCCGGAATCGAGTGGGAGGAACCCTAGAAGTAGTCGCAGCGGACTCGCTGTGCACTGGGTGCGCCGGCCTTCTGGCCGGCATTCGGCGCGAAGCGCCGGCCTCAGGGAGTTCTGCCGCGCTAACTCCGCGCCCTCGCCGCCCGGAGCTCCCTCAACCCGTACACCACCACGGTGTCGAAGGTGCGCGGAGCCGAGTCCCTCCAGGCCGCCCTGCCGGCGGTCAGCACCAGTGCCCTCCGTTGACACTCACCCGCGTGACACAGCCGGAGCTGCCGGTCAAACGTTCCGTCTTCCGGCCGGAACTCGAGTTCGAGCACACCGGTGACCTCGCGGCCGAAGTCCACCCGCAAGGACGACTGCTCTCCGGGCGCGACTTCGAGACCGGGCGACGAGGACACGCGGACGATGCGACGCGGCCCGGCGGACCGCCAGATCGGCGCCGGCTTCGCCAGTTCGCCGCGGGCCACCCGGCCCCACCGACCGACAGGAGGCCGCCCCCAGGCGCGGACCGTCCCCAGCTCACCGTCCTCCGTTCCCTGCTCGTCCCCCTTCACCAGGCGCGGCGCCCAGACGTCCAGGAACCGCCAGCTCCGGTCCGTCACCACGGGCATCGAGCCGTCCTCGAGCTCGATGCCCGCGAGCGCGCCGCCGTCGCCGTGCGGAGTGCGCGCTTCGATCGTCAAGCGGTTGGCGCCGGCGCGCAGCAGGTGGGCGACCTGGATTTCGTCGATGGGCTCGCCGCGGCGGAAGCCGCCGCGCGCGATCTGGTGGCCGTTCAGGTGAACGGCGTACTCCTGGTCGGCGGTGACGAACAGCCGCGCCGCCGCCGTTGGCGCCTTCTCCAGCTCGAAGTCGGCGAGCAGCAGGTAGGCCGCCGGTCGGCCGGGTTCCGAGTCGGCGGCCTCCGGCCAGATCCACTCCGCCGCGCCGGTCGGCCGCGACCTGTCCCCGCAGCCCGCCAGCAGGCTGCCCGCGACCAGAGCGGCGAGGAGCCCCCGCCACCACCGGACCCTGGCCGATCGACGCGTCGTGTACACGCCGCGAGCGTATCGGCCCAAAGGGCAAGCGGTCGGACGGGAGTGACCGTCACCGGAGGTTTGACCGACGCCGCGCTGCGCGGGTAGGGTCGGCCGTGTCGAGTGCTCGGCCCGTATCGGATGCGGTTGGCGTCGTCTGTGCGATTCCCGCTCGCTATGGCTCTATCCGGCTACCCGGGAAGGCCCTGCTGCCGATCTGCGGCCGGCCCATGATTGAGCATGTCTACCGACGGGCGAGCGAAGCTTCAGGTCTCGACGCCGTAGTCGTGCTGACGGACCATGAGGACATTCGCCGGACGGTCGAGAACTTTGGCGGCGACTGCGAGATGACCCCGGCGGATTGCCGCAGCGGTACCGACCGGATTGCCTGGGCGGCGCGCAAGTGGCGCGCCGACGCGGTGATCAACGTCCAGGGCGACGAGCCCCTGCTCGATCCCGCGGCGATCACCCACCTCGCCGAGCACCTGCGCGCACATGCCGGCGAGGCCATGGTGACCCTGGCCGCCGAGGTCGACGAGGATGCGCTGCGGGATCCCAACCAGGTCAAGGTCGTGTGCGGCGGCGACGGCTACGCCCTCTACTTCAGCCGCGCCGGCATCCCCTACCGCCGGCAGCCTTTGGACGACGCCCCGGTCGCGCCGGTCCTCCTCCACGTCGGCGTCTACGGCTACCGCCGGAGCGTGCTGCTGCGGCTCGCCGAACTCGAGGCCTCACCGCTCGAACGCTCGGAGAAGCTGGAGCAGCTCCGCGCGCTCGAGAACGGCATCCGCATCCGCGTACTGCCGGTCGACGAAGCGCCCCTGGGGGTGGACACAGAGGTGGACCTGGCGGTCGCCGAGCGGCGGATGCTGGCGATGAAGACGACAGAGAATCCATAGCAAGAACGGGAGCACACGCCATGGCAACCAAGTACATCTTCATCACCGGCGGCGTCGTGTCCTCGCTTGGCAAGGGCGTGGCTGCGTCCTCGGTCGGGGCGATTCTCGAGGCGCGCGGTTTCACCGTCGAGATGATGAAGCTCGACCCCTACGTGAACGTCGATCCGGGGACCATGTCCCCGTACCAGCACGGCGAGGTCTTCGTCACCGACGACGGCGCCGAGGCGGATCTCGACCTGGGGCACTACGAGCGCTTCACGACCTGCAAGACCAGCAAGAAGCACAACTACACGACCGGCAAGATCTACGAGACGGTGATCAACAAGGAGCGGCGCGGTGACTACCTGGGCAACACGGTCCAGGTCATCCCCCACGTGACGGACGAGATCAAGGCCGGGATGCGGCGGCTTGCGGGCAGCGCGGACGTCATCCTGGTCGAGATCGGCGGCACCGTCGGCGACATCGAATCGCTGCCCTTCCTGGAGGCCATCCGCCAGTTCCGCCAGGAGTTGGGGCGCAACAACGCGGTCAACCTCCACCTCACCCTGGTGCCGTACATCGCCGCCTCCGACGAACAGAAGACGAAGCCCACCCAGCACTCGGTGCGCGAGTTGCGGGCGATCGGCATCTCGCCGGACATCCTGCTCTGCCGGGTCGACCGCGATCTGCCGGAGGAACTGAAGGCGAAGATCGCCCTGTTCTGCAACGTGGATGCGAGCAACGTGGTCGCCGCCCGCGACGTGGACACGATCTACGAGGTACCCCTGATGTTCTGCCGCGAGGGCCTCGACGAGTCCCTCATGGACCTGCTCAGCCTGCCGGGTTCGCCGCGCAACCTGGCCAGTTGGGAACGCATGGTTCACCGCATCCGCCACCCCCAGGGCAAGGTGCGGATCGGCATCGTCGGCAAGTACGTCGAACTGCCCGACGCCTACAAGAGCCTCAACGAAGCCCTGATGCACGGCGGCATCGCCAACGACGTCGAAGTCCAGTTGGTCTACATCAACGCCGAGGACCTGGAGGCCGAGAGCTGGCCCCAGGAGATGTTCGAGGTCGACGGTCTGCTGGTGCCGATCGGCTTCGGTCCGCGCGGCGTCGAGGGGAAGATCCGGGCGATCCGCTACGCGCGCGAGCAGCGCGTGCCGATGTTCGGCATCTGCCTCGGCATGCAGTGCATGGTGATCGAGATAGCGCGCAACGGCTGCGGTCTGGAGGGAGCGCAGTCGACGGAGTTCGACGAGGGTGCGTCCGACCCCGTGATCTACAAGTTGCGCGACCTCCTGGGAGTCGAGAAGATGGGCGGAACGATGCGGCTGGGCGCCTATCCGTGCGTGGTCGAGGAGGGCACCCTCGCCGCCGGCGTCTACGGCGCTACGGCGGACTCCCAGGACGGCCGGTTGCTGATCAGCGAGCGGCACCGGCACCGGTACGAGGTGAACCCGAAGTACCTCGGCGCGCTCCAGGACGCCGGCGTCGTGGTCTCCGGTCGCAGCCCCGACGGCAAGTTCGTGGAGATCGTCGAGCTTCCGGACCACCCGTGGTTCCTCGGCTGCCAGTTCCACCCCGAGTACCGGTCGCGTCCGGCCGATCCGCATCCGCTGTTCATCTCGTACATCCGGGCCGCGGTCGAGCAGAAGGAGCGGACGATGGCAGCGTCGGCGAGCGCCGGCGAAGAGATCGAGGCCGGCGGCGCCGAGGCCAACTGAGTACGCCGTGACGGCAGACGGCTTCGAACTGGCGCCGGGCATCGCCCTTGGTCGCGGCGGCCTGCCGGTGATCGCCGGTCCGTGCGTGATCGAGGGCCGCGACTGGCTCGTGAGCGTGGGCCAGCAGCTTCAGGCGATGAGCCATCGCCTGGGGCTGCCGCTGATCTTCAAGTCCTCGTTCGACAAGGCGAACCGGAGCTCGGGCGACAGTTTCCGGGGTCCGGGGCTGACCGAAGGGCTGGCGGCCCTGGCCGAAGTCAAGGCGGCGACCGGCCTGCCCCTGTTGACCGATGTCCACGAGCCGCACCAATGCGCTGAAGCCGCCAAAGTCTGCGACGTGCTCCAGATCCCCGCCTTCCTCTGCCGCCAGACCGACCTGGTGGTGGAGGCGGCCGCCACCGGCCGACCGCTCCTGATCAAGAAGGGCCAGTTCATGGCCCCGGCCGACATGGTGCGGGTGGTCGACAAGGCGCGCGGCACAGGCAACGCCCGGATCGCTGTGACCGAGCGCGGCAACTCCTTCGGGTACCACAACCTGGTCGTCGACATGCGCGGTTTCTCGATTCTCGCCGAGCACCGGATCGCGGTCTTCTACGACGTGACGCACTCGCTGCAACTGCCCGGCGCCCGCGACAAGGAAAGCGGCGGCGACCGCCGGTTTGCGGAGCCGCTGACCCGCGCCGCGATCGCCGCCGGCGCCGCCGGCCTCTATCTTGAGGTGCACCCGGATCCGGACAGCGCGCGGTGCGACCGGGAGACGCAGTTGCCGCTGGAGCGGGCCGAGAACCTGCTCCTGTCGGCGCTCGAGATTCACCGCGCGCGGGTCGCCGAGGGACCCTGGGTCTAAGCCGACATGGCCGAACCCGCGACAACGGCGGCCGCCGAATCGGAGCGCAGCCTGGAGATAGCCCGGGCCGTGCTCGAGATCGAGGCGGCCGCGATCCGCGGCCTGATCGGGCAACTCGAGGACTCCTTCGGGGAGGCGGTGCGGTGCATGCGCGATTGCCGGGGACGGGTGGTCTGCACCGGCATGGGCAAGAGCGGGCACGTGATGAAGAAGGTGGCGGCCACACTGGCCTCGACCGGCACCCCGGCCCTGTTCATCCACCCGGCCGAGGCGATCCACGGCGACCTGGGCATGATCGTGCCCGGCGACGTGGTCCTGGCCGCCTCGTCCTCCGGCGGCACCGAAGAGCTGCTGCGGATGATCGACGTGCTGCGTGGCCGCGGCGTACCCCTGATCGCCATCACCGGAGGTGCGAAGAGCCCGATCGCCGAGCGCGCCGACCTCCACCTTTCGGCGGCGATCGACCAGGAGGCATGTCCCCTCAACCTCGCGCCGACGGCATCGACGACGGCCACCCTGGCCCTGGGCGACGCGCTTGCCATGGCGCTGCTCGAGGCGCGCGGGTTCACGCTCGAGGACTTCGCCACGCTTCATCCGGGCGGCGAGCTCGGCCGGCGGTTGATGACGGTGGACCACGTCATGCACGGCGACGCCGCCGTGCCCCGGGTCGGGCTTCAGGCTTCAATGCGGGAGGCGCTGTTCGAGATGACCGAGAAATCGTTCGGCATCACCGCCATCGTCGACGAGGCCGGGGGTCTCTGCGGCGTGATCTCGGACGGCGATCTGCGGCGCCTGCTGAACACGGACCCGGCCGCGGGCGGCGCCGCCGGCGGCGCCTTCCTCGACCGCGCGGTCTGCAACTACATGACGCCCGAACCGAAGACGATCCAGGCTGACACCCTGGTCACGGTCGCCCTCGAGACGATGGAGAGGCACCGGATCACGTCCCTGTTCATCTGCCACGGCGACGGCCGCCTGCGCGGCCTCGTCCACATCCACGATCTCTGGGGTTTGCGCCGCCGGTAACCGGGGCTGTGTCTTCCATGCTTTCCTCCGTCATTCTGCGGCTCCGCTTCCTGCTCTTCGATGTCGACGGCGTGCTCACCGACGGCCGGCTCTTCTACATCGGGGACGAGGTGGCGGTGGCGTTCGACGTCAAGGACGGTCTGGCAGTGCGGCGAGCGCGCGAGGCGGGTCTGGGGATGGGTATCCTGAGCGCCAGAGACTCCGCCGCGGTCGCGCGCCGCGCCGCCGACCTGGGCTTCGACGAGGTCCTCCTGGGCTGCCGGGACAAGGCCGCGGCCTTCGCCGACCTGCTGGAGCGTCGGGGGCTCGACCCGTCCGAAGTGGCCTACGTCGGCGACGACCTGGTCGATCTGCCGGTGCTGCGCCGCGCGGGCCTGTCCGTCGCGCCGGCCGACGCGGTGCCCGAAGTGCGCGACAACGTCGACCTGGTGCTCGACGCCCCCGGCGGCCGCGGCGCCGCGCGCGAATTGGTGGAGCTGATCATCGAGGCGCTGGGCCCGGTCTCGTAGCGGGCTGGCGTGGCCGGCGTCGCGGCGGCGGTGGACTCACCCGCCCGTCTTGGGGTCAGGAGGGGTCAGCTCCCTGGTGACGTGAGCGCTTGGGAGGAGATGGAAAGGGGGTGCGCTCACTCCGCTTCACTCGCTCCGGTTGGGTGTCGGTTTCTGAGAGGGCCCGGCCGTCGCTCGTTCAGAGGCACCTGGGAGCTGACCCCTCCTGACCCCGACTGGGCTGGACGTCGATGCCGGGGGGCCTGACGCGGAAGGGCAGAGCACCGACGCCACGCGCCGGAAGTCGGTGCCGAGCGAGCTGACTCACAGGTAGAGCAGCGACCTCGGAAGCAACCGGTTGGCGTATCATGCCGGCCCATGTTCGGCCCCATCGGCATGCAGGAGATGCTGTTCATCATGGCGGCCGCTCTCCTCATCTTCGGCCCCAGGAAGCTGCCTGAACTGGGCCGCACACTGGGCCGCGGCATGGCCGAGTTCCGGCGCGCCACGAGCGACCTGAAGCGCTCCATCGACGTCGAGCTCGACGAGGAGAAGCGCCCATCGCCTGCGCGCCGGATCGACACGCCCGCCAAGAGCAAGAAGGCCGCGGCCTCGGACGGTTCCAGGAAGCCCGCGGGCTCGGGCGAACCGAAGACCTCGCCCGATTCGGGCAAGGACTCGCCGAGTGACCCCGCAGTCTGACGAGCCCGAACCGGGGCAGCCGACCGAAGAGTCGGAACCGAAGCGGCTGCCCCCGACGCAGCCGGCCCGCAGGAAGTCCAGGGGGGGCGAAGAAGAACTCCCGCGGATGACGCTGCTCGAGCACCTCGACGAGCTGCGCCGCCGCATCCTCCGCACACTGATCGTCGTCCTGGTCGCGTTCTTCGCCTGTTTCGCCTTCGCCGATGACATCTACAAGATAATCGAGGTACCGATAAGGCCGCACGTCGACCAGCTCGTCTTCCTGGACGTCACAGCCCCCTTCTTCGTCTACGTCAAGGTCGCACTGCTCGCCGCCGTGTTCGTGACCTCGCCCTACCTGGTGGGCCAGCTCTGGGGGTTCATCTCGCCCGGCCTCTATCGCCGCGAGAAGCGGTACGCGATCCCCTTCATCTTCTTCGGCTCCTTCTTCTTCCTCGGCGGCGGCCTGTTCGGCTACTTCGTCGCCATACCCTTCGCGGTCGAGTTCCTGATCGAAATGGGCAGCGATTGGGCCTCCATGATCCGAGTCGATCGCTATCTGAGCTTCGTGGTCAACGTCATGCTCGGCCTGGCGGTGATGTTCCAACTCCCGATCATCATCTTCATGCTGTCGCAACTCGGCGTGGTGACGCCGAAGTTCCTGATGCGCCACTTCCGCTGGGCGGTGCTCATCATCATCATCATCTCCGCCGCGATCACGCCGACCCCGGACGCGCTGAACATGACGATCGTCGCCGGCCCGACCCTCCTGCTCTACCTGATCGGCGTCGGCGCCTCGGCCCTGGTCCAGCGCCGCCGCAAGCGACTCGAGGAAGAAGCCGAAGAAGAGCCGGCTGACTAGAGCGGCTGACCCCTGCTGACCCCAAGACGGGCGGGTGCGTCCACCGCCGCCGCGTCCGCCGCCACGCTCGCTGGTACAATGCCCGGTTCGCGCCGCTCGCCCTGCCGGGCGGCTGACCACCGCCCCGGCTCACCGCGGGAGACTCGTGAAGAAACCCTGGCGCAACCTCGCACTCGTCCTCTTCATTGCGGCCGTTCTCGTCGGCGGTGTCGCCGGCGGCAACCTGCTGGCTGTGGCCAGCGGCGAGTTCGCGCCCGTTCGCGAGTACACCGACCTGGTCGAGGCGGCGCACGCGCACTACGCCGTTCCCGATGTCGCATACCGCGACCTGATCTACGCCTCGATCGGCGGCATGCTGCGCAGCCTCGATCCGCACACCAGCTTCCTGCCGCCGGTGGCCTACGACTCGATGCGGGAACGGCAGCAGAGTTCCTTCTACGGTCTGGGCATTTACGTCGGGACGCGCAACGGCCGGCTGACGGTCATCTCCCCGATCGAGGGCACGCCGGGCTACAAGAAGGGGATCCGCGCCGGCGACATCATCCATCTGATCAACGGCGAGCCGACCAATGAGATGAGCCCGAACGAGGCGATCCGGAATCTCAAGGGCCCGAAGGGAACCGACGTCACCGTGACCCTGCTGCGCCCCGGTCTCGACGAGCCCCTGGTGGTCACGGTGACCCGCGCCGAGATTCCGCAGGAAACCGTGCGCCACGTCCACATGCTGAAGCCGGACATCGGCTTCGTGTGGGTGACCGACTTCTCCCGTTCCACCGGCGGCGAGCTCGAGCGCGCCCTGGCCGATCTCCGCGAGCAGGGCATGGAGCGGTTGATTCTCGACCTCCGGGGCAACGGCGGGGGTTTGCTCGATCAGGCGATCGAGGTCTCCGATCAGTTCGTCCCCCCCGGCAGCACGATCGTCGAGACCCGCGGCCGCATCGACAGCTCCCATCAGACCTTCACCTCCACCGGCAGGCACGAGCCGCTCGGCCTGCCCACCGTGGTGCTCGTCGACAGCGGCTCCGCTTCCGCCTCCGAGATCGTCTCGGGCGCCATCCAGGATCACGACATCGGTCTCGTGGTCGGCGTGTCGACCTGGGGCAAGGGCCTGGTGCAGACCGTCTACGAGCTGTCCTACGGCGCCGGGCTCGCACTGACCACGGCCCGGTACTACACGCCGGCCGGAAGGCTGATCCAGCGCGACTACTCCTCGTACTGGGACTACTACACCGAGTACGACGTGAACGGCAGCAACGGGGAGGATGAGGCGGAGGACGGCGTGCCGCTCCTCGACCTGAACGAAGTCTGGCGCGAGATCGAGGAGCGCTCCCTGGACGAAGCGGAGGACGGCATCCCGCTCCTCGACCTGGAGCCTCCTTCGCAGGAGGAGCGTCCCGTCTTCTACACGGACCTCGGCCGGGAGGTCTTCGGCGGCGGCGGAGTGACCCCGGACTACGTTGTCGAGCTGAACAGACCGCCCGGCCTCATCTTGCGCTTGCAGACGCACAGCGCCTTCCACCGTTTCCCGTTCGAGGTCGGCAACTGGGAAGACATCGAGTCGACCGACTGGAAGGTGCCGGACGAGTCCATGGTGCAGTTCTGGGCGTGGGTGGTCGAAGAGGAATTCGCCACCGCTGAAGAACTCGAAGAGGCCCTGGAGGACCCGGAAGTGGAGCGCTACGCCCGGGTCCGCCTCCGCTACGAGATCTTCAACACCGCGTTCGGGCTGACCGAGGGCTTCATGGCCGGCGCGGAACTGGACAACCAGCTCGCCCGCGCCCTTGAACTACTCGACGAAGCGGAAGACCTGCTCGACCAGCGCATGGACCTGGACCGGCCGGGCCGCCGTAGCCGCTGGTCCGGCCTGGTCGCCCAGTAGGCGCCTAGCGCATCTTCTCTTCGACGAACTCGACGTGCCGCCGGATCTTCGGGTCGTACTTCTTGAGCTTCAGCTTCTCGCGGCTGAGCTTCTTGTTCTTCGTCGTGGTGTAGAAGTAGCCGGTACCAGCGCTTGATACGAGCTTGATCTTTTCTCTCACGTGGTGGTCACCTCTGATGAGACCCAGCGGCCAAGGGGTTAAGGGCGGAGCGGAATGGCGGGGCCGACGGGACTCGAACCCGCGACCTCCGGCGTGACAGGCCGGCATTCTAACCAGCTGAACTACGACCCCGTTGGTTTCCGTCTCCCCGTTTCCTTCTGACTGAATCGTCCTTCCTGGCCGCCGCGGTGGCATTGACTTCGGCAGATCTTCTGGTCGCGCGTCCTGCAGAACCCCCGTGGTGGGAGGTGAGGGATTCGAACCCGCGACCCCCTGCGTGTAAAGCAGGTGCTCTACCCCTGAGCTAACCTCCCCGGCACCGACCCTCCGGCCGCCCGGTGGACATCGCAGGTCGCGCGATCTTAGGGCAGGTGCGGGACATCGTCAACGCAGAGCATGGCCGCGTCACTCCGTGGCACAATCACCCCGCCTAACCACCTTCTCACAGGAGCAACCGACCATGCACGAAGTTCCGGATCTTGTATACCCCTTCGACGCCCTCGAGCCCCACATCGACGCGCGGACGATGGAGATACATCACGACAGGCACCACGCCGTGTACGTGGCCAACCTCAACGCGGCGTTGGACGGCCACCCCGATCTCGCCGCGATGAGCGTCGAGAACCTGCTCAGGAACATCGACGAAGTACCGGACTCGATCCGCGGCGCCGTCCGCAACCACGGCGGCGGCCACGCCAACCACTCGCTCTTCTGGTCGGTCATGAGCCGGGACGGCGGCGGCACGCCCAGCGGCGACCTGGCGACCGCGATCGACATCCGGTTCGGCAGCTTCGACCAGTTCCGGGAGCGCTTCAAGGGCGTGGCGATGGGCCAGTTCGGCAGCGGCTGGGGTTGGCTCGTGACCAGCGACGACGGCCTCGCCGTCATCGCGCGTCCGAACCAGGATTCTCCGTTGATGGAGGGGTTGACTCCCCTGCTCGGCGTCGACGTGTGGGAGCACGCCTACTACCTGAACTACCAGAACCGGCGGCCGGACTATCTGGATGCGTTCTGGAACGTCGTCGACTGGGATGCCGTGTCGGAGCGGTTCAGGGGTTAATTCCGCTCTTCAAACCTCCCATCGGGCCGCGCAGAGTGGTACTCTCGCCGGCCCTTGCCGATTCGTGGGTAAGGCCGTCCCGGCTGAACCGCACCGGTTCCACCGGACCGCCCCTTGGGTGTCTCCGCTCCTTCTTCTTGGAGCGGAAGATGAACCCGAAGACCGATGAACATCAGTGTGAGGAGTCGCAGGAATTTCGAGACCTCTGGCGCGGGTGCACCGCCCGCGACGGCGACTGGGCGCCCCTGATCCAGCGAGTCGAACCGACGCTGCGCTACGCCCTCGCCGGGTTGGGGCGAAGCTACGGCCTGACCTTGACCCGCGACCTCGTGGACGAAGTCCTTCAGGAGACCTATGTCCGCCTGCTGCAGAACAACCGCCGGGTGCTGCTCGGATGCAAGGGGCGCACGGAGTCGACGATCATGGCCTACCTGCGCAGCGTCGCGCGCAGTGCTCTGGTCGACTGGTTGCGTGCCCGCCGGGCGCTCAAGCGCGACCCCGGCGCCGAGCTGAGCATCGATCTCCGGGAAGCACCGGCCGACGAGGTCGACCGGCTGGGGTTGCCGACGGCGGCCACAAACGCGTTCAACGACATCTACGTCCAGCAGCTCCGGTACCGCTTCCGGCGCGAATGCTGGTGCGTCGTGAGTGAGCGCGCCACAGGCCTCCGCGACACCTGGATCACCGAGCGCATGGTGGTGGACGGTTGGAGTTCGGACGAGGCCGCCAGAGTGGTCGACCTGGCCCCGGCTACCGTCGCGACGGTGATCAGCCGCATGCGGCGGGAACTGCGGCGCAGGGGTCTCAAGGTGCCCGGAAGGCTCAACTCACGGGCCTAGGGGCTTGCGCGGTAGAAGGATCTGACCTGGGAACGCGGGCATCCTGCCCGCATCCGGCGCGAAGCGCCGGTCTCCGGGAGTTCAGCAAGCCCCTGGCGGTGCTCGATTGGACTCTCGGACGCCTTAGGGCGAGACGTAGGGCACGACTTATGTCATAATGGGCAACTGCTCATTAGCCGTTGTGGTCGCCCCGTCACGTGGCCCAACTGTGTGCCGGGCCCCTTGGGTCCGCCGGGCCCTTGGGTGGGCTGAGCCAGGCAAGCACTGAATTGACTGGAGATCTGAGACCGTGGAACACAGCACAGAACCTCGACCCGTACGCCTCGGCGGTTCGCTGAGCGGACTCGAACCCCGGCACCGTCGCTCCCGGAGAATGACCAAAGTCTTCAAGGCGCTCTCGGACTCGACGCGGCAGGAGATCCTGCGCCTGCTCGAAGACGAGCAGCGTTGCGTCGGTGACATCGTCGGTGAGTTCGAACTCTCCCAGCCGACCATTTCCAGGCACCTTTCGGTGCTCAAGGAGGCCGATCTGGTGATCGACCAGCGGCGCGGCCAGAACGTGATCTACCGGTTGAACGACGAGGCGCTCTCCGAGTCGATGCGCAGTTTCTTCGGCCAGTTTCGGAGCTGCCAGGACTCGCTGCGCAAACGGTCGCCCTGAGCGGCAGTCGCTCACGTGTCGCGATCCGGGATCGCCAGCGGTCAGAGGCCGGGCCGGAATGCGGACAGCGGGACGGATTCAAGTAGGGTTCCGCGTCGATTGGGCGGTGTAGCTCAGCCGGTTAGAGCAAGCGGCTCATATCCGCTGCGTCGGGGGTTCGAGTCCCTCCACCGCCACCATGCCGGGCGCCCCACCGAGCGGGCGGTTACGCGGTTCTTCGAGCGGCATCCCGAACTGACCCGTGCGGTCCGCGGAACCGCGCTCGTCGTCGCCTTCTCCGGGGGACCGGATTCGTCCGCGCTGCTGATCGCCCTGCGCGCCTGCGCCTCCCGATTCGCCTTCAGGCCCTGCGCCGTCCACGTCGACCACCGGCTCGACGAGGGATCCGGCCGCCGCGCCCTCGCGGCGCGACGGATCGCCGAGGATCTCGGGGTTGCCTTCGAACTCCGGGTCGCTAGAGCGATGCCGCCGGGCCGGAGCATCGAGGATTGGGCCCGCGCCGAACGCTACCGGCTCCTGACCGCAGCCGCGCGGCGCTTGGACGCCTCGGCGATCGCCACCGCGCATCACCGGCAGGACCAGGCCGAGACCGTGCTGCTGCGCATTCTCTTCGGTAGCGGCGCCGCCGGTCTCGCCGCGATGCGCCCGGCATCGAAACGCCTCGGGCTGCCGTTGCTCCGTCCCTTTCTCGACGTCGAGCCGGGGCATCTCCGCCAGTACGCGATCGACCAGGGGACGCGCCCGGTCGACGACCCGACGAACCGCGCCCCGGGACCGCGCCGCAACTTCGTCCGCCGCCGCCTGCTGCCGTTTCTCGTGACCGGGACGGCGGACCTGGGCGCCCGGCTGAACCGTCTGGCCCGGGCTGTCCAGGGCGCCGAGCCGACCATCCACCGTCTGCTCGACGAGGCTCTGGAACCGCGACCCGGCCGCCAGTGCTGCGAGATCGAAACCTCTGCCCTGACCCGGCTGCCGGCGACGCTCTGGCCGGCCGCGCTCGCCCGCCTTCACCACCTGGCCGGCGCGCCCTATCCGGCGCCGAGCGCCGCTCGGCGCGAGCTGCAACGGCAGCTCGGGCGGCGCCGCGACACCGGCGCGTCCATCGGCTGCGACTGCGGCGACGGCTGGCGCTGGGAGCAGTGCGGGGACCGGCTCAGAGTGCTGCGGCGCCCTTCGCTCGCCATGAATCAAAGAATTGAATTGCTTGAAGAACCGGGGACGGAGTGACAGTCTTGTTGCAGTCCGGCAGCCTGCGGGACAGGAATCTCGCTGGCCGGAGCATGGTTGTCTCTCCGCGATGAGGACGACCCGACGCCTATGAACGCGACACTCAAGAACCTCCTGCTCTGGGCCGCCATCTTCGTGATGGTGATCCTGCTGTACAACCTGTTCAGCCAGGGCGCCGCCAAGCGGGGGGAAGTCAGCTTCAGCGAGTTCGTCGAGGACGTCAAGAAGGACCGGATCGAGGAGGTGACGATCGCCGGCGACAGGGTTGAGGGAACCTACAAGAACGCGCCCCGGGACGGTGCCGGCGACGGCAGCTTCAGCGCCCAGCTCATGGACTATCCCGGACTGGCCGACCTGCTGCTCGATCACGACGTGCGGATCGCGGCCGAGCGCCCGAGGGAGAACACGCTGACGACGGTGTTGATGACCTGGGGTCCGCTGCTCCTGATCGTCGGTCTCTGGGTGTTCTTCATGCGCCAGATGCAGAGCGGCGGCAACCGGGCGCTCTCCTTCGGCAAGAGCAAGGCCAAGCTGCTGAACGCCAGCGGCAAGAAGGTCACGTTCAAGGACGTGGCCGGGATCGAGGAGGCGAAGGAGGAGCTGGCCGAGATCGTCGAGTTCCTCAAGGAGCCGCAGAAGTTCCAGAAACTCGGCGGCCGCATTCCCAAGGGTGTGCTGCTGATGGGCGCGCCGGGCACCGGCAAGACCCTGCTGGCGCGGGCGATCGCGGGCGAGGCGAGCGTGCCGTTCTTCTCCATCTCAGGCTCCGACTTCGTCGAGATGTTCGTCGGCGTCGGCGCCAGCCGGGTGCGCGATCTCTTCGAGCAGGGCAAGAAGAACGCCCCTTGCATCATCTTCATCGACGAGATCGACGCCGTCGGCCGCCACCGCGGCGCAGGCCTCGGCGGCGGGCACGACGAACGCGAGCAGACCCTGAACCAGTTGCTGGTCGAGATGGACGGATTCGAAACGTACGAGGGCGTGATCCTGATCGCCGCCACGAACCGCCCCGACGTGCTCGACCCGGCGCTGCTCAGGCCGGGCCGCTTCGACCGCCGCGTCGTGGTCGACCGCCCCGACATCGGCGGCCGGCTCGGCATCCTGCAGGTCCACAGCCGCGACATCCCGCTCGATCCCGATGTCGATCTCCAGGTGCTGGCGCGCGGCACGCCCGGCTTCTCCGGCGCCGACCTGGCGAACCTGGTCAACGAGGCGGCCCTGGTCGCGGCCCGGCGCAACCACAAGAAGGTCGACATGGCCTCCTTCGAGTTCGCCAAGGACAAGGTGATCATGGGCGCCGAGCGCAAGAGCTTGATGCTCACCGAGGAGGAGAAGGAGGTGACCGCCTACCACGAGGCCGGTCACGCCCTGGTCGCTGCCTTCATGCCCGAGGCCGACCCTCTGCACAAGATCACGATCATTCCGCGGGGCCGCGCCCTCGGGTTGACGATGCAGCTCCCGACGGAGGACAAGCACACCTACCGCTTGAAGTACGTCAACGCCCAGCTCGCGATCCTGATGGGTGGCCGGGTCGCCGAGGAACTCACCCAGGACGACGTCACCACCGGCGCCGGCAACGACATCGAACGCGCCACCGAGCTGGCCCGGCAGATGGTCTGCGAGTGGGGCATGTCGGAACTCGGGCCGCTGAACTACGGCGACAAGAACGAGCCGGTGTTCCTCGGCCGCGACTTCTCGCAACGCTCCGAGTACTCCGACAACACCGCGCAGTCGATCGACGGCCAGATTCGCGCCATCGTTCAGCGGGGTTACGAGAAGGCCCGGGAGATCCTCTCCGAGCACCGGGACCTGCTCGAGCAGTTGGCGCGGGAGTTGCTCGAGATCGAATCGCTCGACGGTGGGCGCGTGTACGAGATGATCCTCGAGGCCACGGGTCAGGATCTGACCCCGGTGCGCAAGCCGACCCCGATCCCCGATCTCGAACCACCCGACAAGCGTGCTGCGGCGGCCGCGAACGAAGGCGCCCCGGTTCCCGACGTGACGGGCACGCCCGAACCGGCGACCATCGCCGAGCGGCAGGAGCCCGCGGGGGCTCCCCTGCCGCTGCCGAAGCCGGAGCGGTAGAGACCGGCCGAGCGCGGGTAGTAATAGGGTCCACGGTGATCGGAGCGCGATGGACTTGGCACAGCCGCTCGGGCTTCTAGGTTGGAGGGATCTGGTCGACCTTCTGGTCGTCGGCCTCGTCGTCTACAACCTGCTGTTGCTCATCCGGGGCACCGGGGGCATGCGGGTCGTGCTCGGCATCCTGGTGCTGCTCGGCACGGCGTGGATCGCCGCGACCCTGAAGCTGCGGACCCTGGAGGCTTCGCTGAGCTACCTGCTGCCCGTGCTGCCGGTGGTCATCGTGGTCCTGTTCCAGAACCAGATCCGAAGGGCCCTCGGCCGGGTCGGTCGCAACCCGCTGCTGCGCCTGATGAGCGATCAGACGCCGGAGTCCGGAATCGACGAGATCGTGCTCGCGGCGCAGGCGCTGTCCCTGCGGCGGCTGGGCGCCTTGATCGTCATCGAGCGGCTGGACGGCCTGCGGGACTACGTGGAGAACGGCATCGTGCTCGACGCCTCGATCTCCCACGACCTGCTGCTGACGATCTTCGCCCGCGGCACGCCGCTCCACGACGGCGCCGTGATCGTGCAGAAGGATCGGGTCGCCGCCGCGGCGTGCTTCCTGCCCCTGACCACCAGTGCCGGGGTTTCGATCGAGCAGGGCACGCGGCACCGGGCGGCGATCGGGATGGCCGAGGAGACCGATGCGGTGGTGGTCATCGTCTCGGAGGAGAGCGGCAAGATATCGATCGCGCATGAGGGTCGCCTGAGCGGCGATCTGACCATGCGGAAACTGCGCAACCAACTCTTCGAGTTGCTGCTGGCTCAGGGGGCTACGGCATGAGCGAGAGCAGCAACCGCCAGGGAACGCGTCGGGCCCGAGCCCGGTCCGACTCGCCAAGGTCGCCGGCCGCGACCAGGTCTTCGTCGTGAGCGAGAGCAGCAACCGCTGGGCCTTTCGGGCTCTTGCCGTCTCGATCGCGGTGGGCATCTGGCTGCCGGCCTCCTTCTGTCCCCGCCTGCGGGAGATGACCGTGCCGCCGGTCGAGGACAGTGTTCCGGCGCGAGTCACGACGGAGGATCACGACCAGATGGTGGTCCTGGGTCAGCCGGTCCTCGGCTCGCCCGAAGATCCAAGGGAGGAACTCTTCATTCTGATCCGGGGCAGCCAGGACGCGATCGCCTCCTTGAACCGGGATCAGATCCGGGTCCGGGTGCCGCTGGGAGAGAACCTCTTCGGCGGCGCGACGTACGGCGGCCCGCGACAGGTCGACGTCATTCTGAGTACGGAGAATGTCGTGCTCCCCGAGGGCGCGGAGGGCATCGAGGTCGTGTCGCTCTCGCCCGAGCAGTTGACTCTGACCCTCGACGAGGAGGTCTCGGTTCAGGTGCCGGTGCAGGTCGAGACGAGAGGCGAACCGATCGGCGGCTTCACCGTCGACTACGACAATGTCCGGATCGTGCCGGCCCTGGCCACGGTCCGGGGGTCGCGCTCGGAGATCAACCGGTTGGGGTATGCGCGGGCGGGGCCGATCGACATCGATGGCCGTGGTCTCGGCTTCGTCGAAGAACAGGCGCGCGTGCGCTTCGAGAGCGACTACGTCGTGGTCGAGTTCCCGACCTTCGTCAGCGTGGAAGTCCCGATGATCGAGGGACGCCAGCCGCAGTCCGGCGCGGGTTCTTGAGCCTCTTCGGGACGGACGGCATGCGCGCCGTCTTCGGCACGCCGCCGCTGGACCGGTCGACCGTCCAGGCGGTCGGCTACTGGTTCGCCCGCCTCAGCCTGCCGCCTGCCCCGCCGGCGGGTTCGCGGCCGCTTCTGATTCTCGGCGGCGACACCCGCGACAGCCGGGAGGAGATTGCCGGTTGGCTCGCGGCAGCCGTTCGCGCCGCGGGCGCCGACGTGCGTTCGGCCGGCGTCGTGCCCACGCCCGCGGTCGCGTTCCTGGTCACCGAACTGGGCGCGATGGGCGGCATCGTCGTCTCCGCCAGCCACAATCCCTCCACGGACAACGGCGTCAAGTTGATCGGGGCTGACGGCTTCAAGGTCGATCCCTCGGTCGAGCGGGCGATCGAAGACCGGATCGCAGGCGTCGAGGACGCGGGCGGCGCTCCGTACCGTCTCGGCGCCTCGGCCGGACTCACGGAAGAAGCCGGCCTCGCGGACCGGTACCTCGACCACCTGTGGGCCTCGCTGCCGGGAGGCCGTCCTCTGGGCGGCCTTCGCGTGGTCATCGACGCCGCGAACGGCGCCGCGGCGCCCCACGCCGGGCGGCTGTTCAGAGCCTTGGGGGCGGACTGCCGCGTCACCTGTGACCTTCCCGACGGCCGCAACATCAACCGGGACTGCGGTTCGACCTGCCTCGACCGGATCGTCGCCTTCACCCGCGAGACCGGCAGCCACCTCGGCGCGGCCCTCGACGGCGACGCGGACCGGGCCATCCTCTGCGATCACCTCGGCCACATCTGCGACGGCGACGTTCTGCTGTACGTGTGGGCGTCCCACCTCGCGGCCCGGGACGACCTCCCCGACCGCCGGATCGTCGCGACGACGATGTCGAACATGGGGCTGGAGCGCGCGCTGGAGCCCCACGGCGTCGAGGTGCTGCGCTGCGGCATCGGCGACCGCGAGGTCGCCGGGACGATGCGCCGCGAGGGTGTCCGGCTCGGCGGCGAGCAATCCGGCCACCTGCTCGATCTGAACCTCGCGACCACGGGCGACGGCCTGCTCACCGCCGCCGCCGTGGCCGGAATCGTCGCCTCGTCCGGCCGCTCGCTCGCCTCTCTCTCAGCCGGCTTCCGGCGCTTTCCGCAGACCCTGCAGAGCGTTGCCGTGCGCGAGAAGCTGCCGCTTGAGACCGTGCCCGGTCTGTCCGACGCGTTGACCTCCGCGGAACGGGCGCTCGGGTCCTCCGGCCGGGTTCTGCTGCGCTACAGCGGCACCGAACCGCTCGCCCGGGTGATGATCGAGGGTCCCGACCAGCAGCAGATCGAGAGCCTCTGCGAGCGCATCGTCAGCGTCATCGAGGCCGAACTCGGCTAGGCCCGCATCGCCGCCAACATCTCCTTCACCGCCGCGGTCATGCCGATCAGCACCGCCCGCGACACGATCGAGTGGCCGATGTTCAGTTCGCTGATGCCGGCGAGGGCGGCGACCGGGCCGACATTGGCCACGGTCAGGCCGTGTCCGGCGTACGCCTCCCGGTCCGCGGTCAGGCCGCGCTCGGCGGCGGCCTCGATCTTCGCAAACTCTGTGGTCGCGCCGGCGCCCGAGGCGCGGGTGTAGGCGTCGGTGTTCAACTCGAAGCCGGTGACGTCGTCCTGGTCGTCGAGCGCGGCGATCTGGTCGAGGTCGGGGTCGACGAAGACGGACACCCGGATTCCGGCGGCGACGAGACGCTTGGCGGCTCTGCGCACCTGGTCGCCGCGTCCGATCAGGTCGAGGCCGCCCTCGGTGGTGACCTCGTCCGGCCGCTCCGGAACCAGTGTGACCTGGTTCGGGCCGACGCGCTCGGCGAGCGCGAGCATCGGTTCATCGGACGCGATCTCGAGGTTGAGCCGGCCGCTGACCGTCCGCCGGAGATCCACGACGTCCCGATCCTGAATGTGGCGGCGGTCCTGGCGGAGATGCACCGTGATGCCGAACGCTCCCGCCTCCTCGGCGAGCCGCGCCGCCTCGACCGGGTCCGGATAGCCCACCAGGCGCGCCTGCCGCACGGTGGCGACGTGGTCGATGTTCACGGACAGCGCGGTCACGCCTCGCCGTCCCCGAGCAGGGCCAGCTCGCGATAGTCCTTCAGCTTCCGCTGCAGGGTGCGCACGCCGATGCCGAGCGCCCGCGCCGCCTGGGCGCGCCTGCCGCCGGTGCGGCCCAGGGTCTCGAGAATCGCCTGGCGCTCGATCTCGGCCATCGTCCGGGGCTCGCCGAAGGGGCTCTGGATCGGGCTTTCCGCCGGCGCCTCGGCGGCGGTCCGGACGTCGTCAGGCAGATCGCCGATCTCGATTCGGCCGCCGCTGTGAAAGACCGCGACCGTCTCGAGCACGTTGCGCAGCTCGCGCACGTTGCCCTGCCAGCGATTCCCGGACAGGCACTTCAGCGCCCTGCCGGAGAGCTGCATTTCCGGCTTGCCCTCGCGGGCCGCGAACTGGCGCAGGAAGTGGTTCGCGAGCATGGGCAGGTCGTCGAGCCGTTCCCGCAACGGCGGAATGCTCAGGGTGACGACCTTCAGCCGGTAGTAGAGATCCTCGCGGAAGGAGCCATCCGCCACCGCCTGCTCCAGGTTGCGGTTGGTGGCCGCCAGCAGCCGGAAGTCGACGTCGATCATGCGGCTGCCGCCGACCCGCATGACCTGGCGCTCCTCCAGCACGCGCAGCAGCTTGACCTGGAGCTCGGGAACCAGCTCGCTGATCTCGTCCAGGAGCAGGGTGCCGCGGGCGGCGAGTTCGAACTTGCCGATCTTGCGTCCGATCGCGCCGGTGAAGGACCCCTTCTCGTGGCCGAACAGCTCGCTCTCCAGGATGTCGTTCGGGATCGCGCCGCAATTCAGAGCCAGGAAGCGCTCCTGCCGGCGGGGGCTGGCCTGGTGCAGGGCCTTGGCGACGAGCTCCTTGCCGGTGCCGCTCTCGCCCAGGATCAGCACCGAAGCACGGCTCGGGGCGACCTGGCGCATCTGCTGGAACAGGTGCTCCATCGGCGGCGACTGGCCCACGATGGCGTCGAAGCCGAAGCGCTCGTCGAGCATCTCGCGCAGGTTCGTCACCTCGTCGCGCAATTGCCAGTTCTCGACCAGCTTGAGCACCCGGCTCCGCAGCTCGTAGAGGTCGACCGGCTTGGTGAGGTAGTCGTCGGCGCCGACGCGCATCGCCTCGACCGCCGACTCGATGGTGCCGAAGCCGGTGACCAGGATGACCGCCAGGTCGAGCTCCTGGGCCCGCACCCGGTTCAGGAACGCCAGTCCGTCCATGCCCGGCATCCGCAGATCGCACACCGCCAGGCGCACCCGCGACTCCCGCTCGACGAACGCCAGAGCCGGCGCCGCGTCGTCGAACACGCGCACGCCGAGGCCGGCCCGCTCGAGTGCAATCGCCATCGACTGGCGGGATCCAGCCTCGTCATCGATCACGATGACCCATGGTGGGGTGGACATGGCGGGCATACTAGTTCCTACCGGCATTCGCCGCAGTCGGCGTGGTTCTGGGATCCGGTCCTGGGACCGCGGGCGTCTCGCCCGCATCCGGCTAACGAGTCGCCTGAGCCGCTGGCATCCCACCCGCGTCGGCGTGCCTGCGGGTAGAGTCGGACCGCGCCGCCGGCCCCGGTCGTCAGCCGGTCCCCGGGGAAACGGGAGGAGGTCAACCGTGAGTGACACGCCCAAGCCAGGCAACCTTGAGCTCGAAGTCACCGACTTCGGGCCGATCGTCAAGGCCAAGGTCGAGTTGCGTCCGCTGACCGTCTTCATCGGTCCGAGCAATACCGGCAAGTCCTGGCTGGCCATGCTGATCTACGCCCTCCATCGTTTCATGGGAGGCACGATGGGATCAGGCGCCCGGCGCCTGATCCTGGCGCGGCGGATGTTCCACGTTCCGATGCAGTTCGCCAGCGGCCGGGCCGTTCATCACGCCATCGACGAGTTGGTGAAGGACCTCTATCGGCGCGGTGCGCCAGCCGGCGAGCAGATCGCGCTCAGCAGCGTGCTCTCGGAGGAAATGCGCTTGGCTCTGGGGCGACAGGGAGGGGACCTGAGTACCGAGGTCCGTCGCTCCCTCGGCGTGATCGACACAGGTGAGTTGGTGAGAAAGGGAGCAGGCAACGGCGCCACCGTGGTTGCTCGGCAGGGTGGGCTCGACTTGCTGGCCTTGTGGCTGAGTGGGGCGCAGGCAACGCTCGAAGCCGGTATCCCGGAAGGCGTCCGCATCCGCAAAGACGCCGTTCGGGACGATCTTTCGCACCTCTCGTCGACCGTGTATGGCACCAGCCAGAGTGACGACGAATCACTCGACGCTAGTTATCGCGACGCGCTCCGGGTGCTGGCCGGGCAGGCGCTTCCTCGGCTGTTCCACCCCCTTTGTCGTCAGGCTTTCTACCTTCCCGCGGGGCGTACCGGCGCAATCGAGGCGTACCGGGAGATCCTGAGCGGCGTGCTGGGGGGCGGCGGGTCCCTGTTGCCCGGCGTCCTGAAGGACTTCCTGAGCCGGCTGATCGAACTCCTACCGACGCGCAACGGAGACGGCGGGTTCGATGATGTCGCCAGTCGAATCGAGATGGACATGCTCGGCGGCGGGATCCGCGTCTCGCCCTCGCGGGTCATCGGCTTCCCGGAGTTCGGCTACCGTCCGGACGGCTGGAAGAACGACCTGCCGCTGATCAACTCGTCTTCCGCCGTGTCGGAACTCGCGCCGGTTGTCCTCTTTCTTCGCCACGTCGTCGCGCCGGGCGACGTGTTGATCGTGGAGGAACCGGAGGCCCACCTGCATCCCGCCGCGCAGGTGCAACTCACGAGGCTGCTGGCGAGCACGGTGCGTGCGGGTCTGCGCGTCATCTTGACCACCCACAGCGAGTGGATCCTGGAGGCGCTCGCGAACACCGTGCGCCGGTCCGGCCTTGTCGGAGCTTCTGCGGAGAAGACAACTGAGCCGGGTGTCGCACTTCAGCCGAGCGACGTGGGTGCGTGGTTGTTCACGCGTGAGCAGCCGAACGGCTCCGTTGTGGAGAAAATCGAGCTGGACGAAGAAACGGGGCTCTTTCCAGCGGGCTACGATCGCGTCAGCGAGGCGCTCTACAACGAAGGGGCCAGGATCTTCAATCAGATCCAGCGCGCGAAAGAAGAATGAGCAAGGTCGTTGCGGCGTTTGCCGCCAACGTGCCGCCCCCATGCCGAGCCGGTTGTTGTGAACGCGACGGATGCAGCGTGGATCTTGAGGGAACACCGCCGGTGCGTGTCGTCGTCGACATGGACTGTGACGCACTACAACTCCCGAGGTCGAGCTCTCGCTGCGACTACCTCTTTGTTGGCGAGGAGCGCGAGACGGCTTGGGTAGTGCCGATCGAGTTGAAGAGTGGCAGGCCCCGGGCGAAGACCGTAGTAACGCAACTGCGGGCAGGGGCAGATGCGGCCAACGCATGGCTCCCGGAAGGAGCGTCGTTCGAGTTCGTGCCCGTTCTTGCCCACGGTAGGTCGCTTCATCGCACCGAGAAAACCCAACTCCGCAGCCGGAAGATCGTGCTTCGCGGGAAGGCCAGAGTGACGGAGATCATTCGATGCGGCGAACCGCTGAAGGAGACGCTTCGTCGATATTGAGTCCGTCCGCAGGGCGGATCTGGCCTGGAGGGGTTTCGGCACCGAGGTAGCGATCTCTACTACCGCTCGTCACGCTGGGTAGGCGCCAGCAACTCCTCGAAGTCGGATTGTTCGAGTACCTTCACTCCCAACTGCTCTGCCTTCCGGCGCTTGGAGCCCGCTTTTTCGCCGGCGACGAGAAAGTGGGTGTTTCGGCTGACGGAGCCCGTCACCTTGCCGCCCAGAGCCGTGATGCGTGCGGATGCGTCCTTTCGGGACATGCCAACTAGCGTGCCGGTGAGAACGAACACCTTGTCCTTCAGCGGCCCGGCCTCCGGTTCGCTTCCGGCCTCCTGCTTTGGGCGGAGCCCGGCGTTCTTGAGACGGTCGAGCAGTTCTCGATTCGAGGCTGATTTGAAGAACTCTCTAACGCTTCGAGCGATGATGGCGCCGACCTCCTCCGTCTCCTGCAGCTGTTTTACGGATGCCTCGGATGCCTTGGCTAGTTCTTCGATGCTGGGAAACTTGTTGGCCAAGGCCAGTGCGGTTCGTTCGCCGACATGGCGGATCCCGAGTGCGTAGACCACGCGGGCAAAGGGCCTCGTCTTGGATTGCTTCAAGCTGTCGATGATCTTCTTCGCAGACCGTTCGCCCAGCCTCGTTTCTCTGCTGAGCGATGCAAGCTGGGCGGTCTCGAGTTGGAAGAGATCGCTGGGTTTCTCAACCAGGTCGCTGTCAACCAGCGACTGTGCCAGGGAACCCAAGCCGGGAATCCCCTTGGCCAGGCTGGTGGCTGCCTTCTTGAGCGCCGTGTCGAGTTGCGGATCTGAGCCGACCCTGCTGATCTGAGTCGCCTTGGCCTGCAGGCTCGCGGACCTGTCGCTGACTCCCAGGGCCTCGTCGAGTGCTTTCGCCAATTGCCGGTTTTCCGTTGCGGTGGAGAATTCCTGGATCGCCTGAGCGTCCTTCTTGCCGACCGGGGCTTCGGCCAACTCCTGAGCGGAAGCGGTCACCAAGTCGTCCAGAGTCTCAAACGTCTTCGCCAGCAACTCCGCCTTCTTCGGGCCGATACCCGGAACGCCGAGCGCGTGGATCGCCTGCGGCAGGTCAAACTTGCCCTTGAGCGCGGCGATTCCCTCGGCCAGCTTTTCGGCTAGTTCTTGGCCGACCGTAGTCGTCTTCTTCAGATCCGCAAGCTGCTCGGCCGTCAGACTGTATAGATCCGCCGGGTTGCGGACCAGGCCGCTGTTCACCAGTTCGCCGACCAGCCAGTCGCCCAGGCCCTCGATGTCCATCGCGTTGCGCGACGCGAAGTGACGGACCCTCTCGCGGACCACGGCCGGGCAGGCGGCATTGATGCAGCGAAGCCGCACCTCGTCCTCGAGGTGGGGCAGCTCCTCGCCGCAGGCCGGGCAGTGTTCAGGCGGCTCGAAGGGCGTCGACTCCGGGCGGCGGCGCTCGAGGATGACCCGCACCACCTTGGGGATGATGTCGCCGCCCTTCTCGATCACGACCGCGTCGCCGACCCGCACGTCCTTGCGGGCCAGGTCCTCGTAGTTGTGGAGCGTGGCGCGCTTGACCGTCGTGCCCGCGACCAGCACCGGCTCGAGTTCGGCCACCGGAGTCACGGACCCGGTGCGGCCGACCTGGGCGTTGATCGCCAGCACGACCGTCTCGGCCTGCTCGGCCTCGAACTTGAACGCCACCGCCCAGCGCGGGGCCTTGGCGGTGGCGCCGAGACGCTCCCGGAGTTCTGGATCGTCCACCTTGACCACCACGCCGTCGATGTCGAAGTCCAGTTCGCCGCGGCGCTCCTGCCACTCCGTGCAATAGGCGACGACTTCCTTGAGGCCCTTGCACCGCCGCCAGGAATCGTTGACGGGCAGGCCGAGATCCGTCAGGGCGGCGAGACTCTCGCCGTGCGATCGGCGGTGCTCTTCGCCGCCGTCGCCGGCGGCCGGCTGAACCCACTCGTAGCAGGCCAGGTCGAGCCGCCGCCGCGCGACGTCCCGGCTGTCGAGCAGCCGCACCGTCCCGGCGGTCGTGTTGCGGGGGTTCGCGTAGAGCTCCCGGCCGGCCGCGCCGCGCTCGTCGTTCAGAGCCGCGAACGCGCTCCGGCTCATGTAGGTCTCGGCACGCACCAGCAGCCGGGGAGGCTTCCCGTCCGGCAACCGCAGCGGCAGCGTGCGGATCGTGCGCGCGTTGACGGTCACCAGGTCGCCGACCCGACCGTTGCCCCGGGTCGCGGCCTGGGTCAGGACGCCGTCCTCGTAGAGCAGGGACAGGGACACCCCGTCGACCTTCAGTTCGCACACGAACTCGAACTCTTCTTCGGGCAGCAGCCGGGTCAGCCGGCCGAACCACTCCTCGAGTTCGTCGTGGTCGTAGGTGTTGTCGAGCGACAGCATGGGCGGCTGGTGCGCGACCTGGTCGAAGCCCTCCGTGGGCTCGCCCCCGACCCGCTGGGTCGGGCTGTCCGCGGTGCGCAGTTCCGGGTGCTCCGCTTCGAGCGCCCGCAGCTCCTCCATCAGGCGGTCGAACTCCCGGTCGTCGATCTCGGGCGCCGCGTCCTGGTAGTAGAGCCGCTCGTGGCGCTGCAGCTCCTCGCGCAGGAAGGCGGCCCGGGTCTCGGGAGAATCCGTCATCGGCGACATTCTGGCGCTTTTTTGCCGCGAAGTATGCTGCTCCGCGCATGGAGTTGCTCGCCTTCTTCCTCCGGTACGCCCGCCGCTACGTGCACTGGGGGCTGTTGGCCCTCGCCGCGATCGCCGTCTTCAGCATCGCCACGGTGGCATTTCTCGGGCTGATCAATCCGATGCTCCAGGAAGTGCTGGGCGCTTCCGAGGAGGAGGTGCAACAACGGGTCCTCCGCGGGGGAGGCCTTCCCGAGATCGGAGGCGACGGGCCGCTGGCGCGGCTGGTGGACTCCGTCGAGGCCCGCACGGAGCACCTGAGAGCGGCGGCCGGGGGCCTCTACGACGACCTCAAGCAGTGGGCGGGCATCGAAGGCCGGGGCGAGGTCTTCTTCACCCCGATCCTGATTGTGCTCGTTCTGCTGGTGCGCAGCCTGATGGCGTTCCTTAGCGGCTACTCCTTCCAGCGCGCCGGCCTGGGGCTGACAACCGACATCCGCAACGACCTCTACCGCCACATCATCCATCAGTCGAGCCGCTTCCATCAGCGGCATACGTCGGGCGAGCTCTACAGCCGCGTGGTCAGCGATATCGCCAAGCTCCAGAACGCGGTCGCGGCGCGGCTGTTCGACATCTTCATGTCCGGCGCGCTGTTGCTGGTGTATAGCGTGGCCCTGCTCACGATCCACTTCACGATGGCCCTCGTCTCGCTGGTCGGGGTGCCGATCTTCGGCTTCCTGCTGGCCCGCTTCGGCAGGGGGATGCGCAAGGTCACCTACCGCAGCCAGGAGCGGATGGCCGATCTCTCGGGGCTGCTTTCCGAGGGCATCCGCGGCAACCGGGTGGTCAAGGCGTTCGGCATGGAGGACTTCGAGTGCCGGCGGTTCGAACGCGCCACCCACGGCCATCTGCTCGCCAACCTCCGCGCCCAGTTCCTGTCCACCGTTTCGAGCCCGGTCATCGAGTCGATCGCCGCGGTCGGAGGTGCGGCTCTGATCATCTGGGCGGGTCTGATGATCCGGGATGAGCGGCTCACCTTCGCGCTCTTCTTCCAGTTCCTGATCGTGCTCTTGTTCATGTACGACCCGATCAGGAAGTTGAACAAGGTGAACCTGGTACTACAGGAGGCCGTCGCCTGCGGTCAGCGGGTTCAGAAGCTGATGCAGATCGAGAGCGACATCGTCGACCGGCCGACCGTTCCGCCGATCACCGGATTCGAGCGCGGCATCCGCTTCGAAGATGTTTCCTTCGGCTACGAAAAGACGGGTCACGGCCAGTCGGTGCTGTCGGGAATCGACCTCGACCTGAACCGCGGAGAGGTGTTGGCCCTGGTCGGTTCCTCCGGCGCCGGCAAGTCGACGATGGTGAACCTGCTGCCGCGTTTCTTCGATCCCGTCTCGGGCCGGGTGCTGATCGACGACACGGACATCCGCGACCTGCCGCTTGCGAACCTGCGCTCGCTGATCGGAATCGTCACCCAGGAAACGGTGCTGTTCGACGACACGGTGCGGAACAACATCGCGTACGGGCGCGACGATCTGCCCCTGGAGCAGGTGCGCCTGGCGGCTGCCGCGGCCTACGCCGACGACTTCATCATGGCGATGCCGGACGGCTACGAGACGATGATCGGCGAGGGCGGCCAGAACCTGTCCGGCGGCCAGCGTCAGAGACTCGCGATCGCCCGGGCGCTGCTCAAGAACGCCCCCATCCTGATCCTCGACGAGGCGACCTCCCATCTCGACACCGAGTCCGAGGCCGTCGTGCAGCGCGCCATCTACAACCTGATGGAGGGCCGCACCGCGCTCGTCATCGCCCACCGGCTGTCCACCGTCGTGCGGGCCGACCGCATCGCGGTCCTCGACAGCGGCGTCCTGGTCGAAGAGGGCACCCACGAACAACTGCTCGAGTTGGGCGGCGCCTACAGGCGCCTCTACGACCTGCAGTTCCATGCTTGATCCAGGCATGGCACCACTGGGTGCGCCGGCCTGCCATCCGTCCGCCCGCAGACGGGCGCACGGACTGGTTCGCGGGTGGCGCGGATCCGCGCCACCCGGGTTCTGGCCGGCTTCTGACAAGAGCGCGCCGCGAAGCGGCGACCACCGCGGTGCCAGCAACTAACAGCGAGCACCACCCCGAGACCCTGCTGGAGGCTCTTGGGCGCGCGGCGTCGGTGTGGCCGCAGCGCGGCATCACGCTGATCGACAGCCGCGGCCGGGTGGAGGGGCGGCGCACGTGGCCCTTCCTGCTGAACGACATCGAGGCTGCCGCCGGTCGCCTGGTCACCCTCGGCGTCCGCCCGGGCGACCGCATCCTGGTGTGCCTGCCGACCTCGTGGCCCTGGTTCGAGGTCTGGTTCGGCGCGGTTCGCCTCGGCGCGTTGCCGGCGGCGGTCGCGCCCCCGCGGGCGCTCGGCTCGCCCCGCAACCAGATCGAGAAGGCGCTCGCGGTGAACGAGTTGCTCGACGCCCGCTACATGGTCTGCACCGACCCCGTCAGCGATCAGGTCCAGGAGATCGCCTCGGCTGAGTCCGCCGGACGGTCGCGCCCCAACTTGCTCTCGCAGTCCGCCCTGGCCGCGACGAGTCCGTCGCCGGTGCCGGCCGGCCGCCCGCCGCGCGGCGACGATCCGGCCTTCCTGCAGATGACCAGCGGCTCGACGGGTCACCAGAGGGCGGTGGTCGTGGGCCACTTTGCTTCGACCTGGAACGCCCGCGCCAGCATGGAAGCGGTGGCGACTCCGCGCGGCGGACAACTGATGGATGCCCTCGTCGGCTGGTTGCCGCTCTACCACGACATGGGGTTGGGAGGCTGCCTGCTCGGCTCCCTGCTCACCGGCGCCGACCTGATCATGCTCAATCCGCGCGCCTTCCTGGCGCGGCCCTGGGTATGGCTGGAGCAGTTCAAGCGCACGAAGACCGCGATGTCGGCGGCCCCGAACTTCGCCTTCCGGCAGTGCGTCGAACGGGTCGGCGACGACCGGCTCGCGTCGCTCGATCTGAGCGGCTGGCGCGACGTGTGCAGCGGTTCCGAGATGGTGCGGCAGGAGACCATGGGCGAGTTCAGCGGCCGTTTCGAGGCCGCGGGCCTCGATCCGGGCGCGCTGCGCGCCGCCTACGGCATGGCCGAGAACACGCTGCTCATCTCGATCAGCCAGACCGTCGACGGCCTGCACACCGCGGCGCCGGCGGGCGGCGGCCCCGAAGTGACGTCGAACGGCCCGCCGATGGACCGCACCGATATCGAGATCGCGGCGCCCGACGGACGCGCACTGCCCGCGGGCGAAGTGGGCGAGATCCGGCTGCGGTCGCCCTCCCTGATGCTGGGGTACTGGAACGACCCGGAGGCAACCGCCGAGGTGCTGCGCGACGGCTGGCTCTACACCGGCGACCTCGGCTTCCTGAGCGCTGCCGGCGAGGTCCACATCACCGGCCGCACCAAGGAGCTGCTCATCCTGGGCGGCTCGAACGTGATGCCGCACGAGATCGAGTGGGTGGCCGAGTCCGTGCTCGGTGTTGGGGGTAGGGAGCGCGCCGCCGCCTTCTCGGTCGACGCGCCGCACGGCGAGCGGGCGATCCTGGTGATGGAGACCGGTGGCGACCGCGGCAGCACCGCCCTGCTGCGGAGCGAAGTCGGCCGCAGCGTCGGCCGCGCCCTGGGCATTCAGCTTGCCGATTTGCTCCTGGTGCGCCGGGGTAGGATTCCGCGCACCACCAGCGGCAAGGTCCGGCGGCGATCCCTCCGCGAGCAGTACCTTCGCGGCGAACTCGCGGCCGACTTCTGAGCCGGCCTCGCCGGACTTGGCAGCCGCGGTTGGGTACAGGAGCTGAGGAGCAATGGATCCACGCGCGGCGGCGAGCAAAGTACTGGCACGGGCCAGCGGCCGGGACGAAGGCGAGCTGCGCCCCGAGTTCGACCTCGTGGCCGACCTCGGCATCGACTCTCCCAAGCAGCTCGAACTGCTGATCGAACTCGAAGAGGCCTTGGGCGTCGAGATCAGCGACGAAGACGCCGCCGCCATGGAGACCGTCGGCGATGTGCTCAACTACGCCGCCAGTATCGGTGCAACCGCGTAGGCAACGCCGGGCCCCACTGGGTGCGCCGGCCTTCCGGCCGGCATTCGCCGTAGGCGCATTCCGACCATGAAAGTGCCCGGGGCCGCCCTGCCCGCGGCAGCGGTCCTCGTCCGCCTCTTCGCTCAGTCGCTCGCTGCCACCTACCGCCTGCACCGCCTCGAAGGCGCCGAGCACCTCGACCGCGCGCTCCAGCCGCCGGCCATGCTCGCCTGCTGGCACGAGCAGTTGGCGCTCTCGCTGCTGCTGGTGCGCCGGCGCCTGCTGCCGGCGGGCGGACCGGTGTCCATCCTCTCCAGCCACTCCGACGACGGTGAGCTGGCGGCCCGGGTCGCGCGGGCCTGGGGCATCCGCGTCACCCGCGGCTCGACCTCCCGCGGCGGCCGCGAGGCGGCGCTCAACCTTTACCGCGAGCTCGTCAAGCACCGGTCGACCGTGTTGCTCACGCCCGACGGTCCCCGCGGGCCGGCGCGCGAAGCGAAGGCCGGGAGCATCGTGCTGGCGGCCATGTCCGGCGCGCCGATCGTCCCTGCCGGCCTCGCGGCGGACCGCGGTCTGAGGTTGAGGAGCTGGGACCGCATGATCGTCGGCGCCCCATTCACCCGGGTGGCGGTCGCGGTCGGTGAACCGATGGTGCTCGATCGCGGATCGACCGACGCCGAGCGGGAGGCGGCCCGGCTCGAACTCGGCGCCCGGCTCGACGACCTGACCGTCCGCGCCGGCCGGCTGCTGTAGCTGAGCCACCACAGAAACACCGAAAAGCCCGCGAGAATGCTAGAATCCGACGGCTTTTTCCCTGCGCTCAGTGTCTGGGCGCCGGCTTGACTTATGTTCACCCATCGTCTAATCGACATGTCTCTTCGCTCCGGCTGCCCCAGTAAGCGGCTTCTCGCGCTCACTGGGTGCGCCGGCCTTCTGGCCGGCATCCGGGCGACGCCGCGCAGCGGCGCGCCTGCGTTCGCCGCGCTGCTGATCGTGGCGGCGCTGGCGCCGGCGCCGGCCGCGGCGACCGTCTACGTCATGCCGACCGACGGGGCGATGGTTACGCGGTCACCGGTCATCGTTTTCGGCGAGGTTCTGGCCACGGAGCCGGCGCCTGTCGACGGAGTGCCCTCAACCGACCTCATGTTCCAGGTCGAGGAAGTGCTGAAGGGCTTCGTCCCCGGCAGCATCATCGTCGTTCGCCAGCCGGGCGGCCGCAGGCCGGACGGACTGGTCGGCCGGGTGTTTGGTGTGCCGGTACTTGTCGAGGGTGATCGGGTACTGCTCTTCCTCGATCCGGTCGAGGGCGTCTACCGTACCGCTGAGCTCGCGCTCGGGATCTTCTTCGAGGCGCCGGCCGGCGACCGGACGTTGCTGTTGCGCGATCAGGCGGAGCAGTTGGTGCTGCCGCTACAGGGCTACCCGGCCGCTCACGAAGGGGCGCAAGGCACTGCGCCGCGCGACGCCGACCGCTTCCGCCGGTGGATTGCCGGCCGGGCGGCCGGCGACGAGCGCGCGCCCGACTACTTCGCGACCGACCTGCCGGAGAGCTTGGCCACGGTCGTTTCGGACTTCCGTCTGATCACCCACCAAGATTGCGCCCGTCCTGGCGCCCGCGTTCGCTGGCGCAACTTCGACCGGGGTCAGAGCGTGGGCCTGGTGGTCCAGCGCCGGGGCCAGCCCGGCGCGCCAGCCAACGGTCATCCGCAGGTACTGGCCGGAATGAGGGCCTGGAACCAGGATGCGAGAAGCCGGGTTCGCCTCGTCCGCAGTGGCCTGACGGACGAAGAACTCCCGCTCGCTGAGGACGCGGAGAACGGGATCACCTTCGAGGATCCCCTGGATGAGATTCCCGGCTCGTTCCTTCCCTCGGTCGGCGGCGTCCTCGCGATCACATACGGATACTTCTTTTGCGGCGCGTCCGACCCGCCGCACCCGGTCCCCGGCCTCGCGAGCGTGGAGGCCTACGAGTTCGTCGAGGCGAACGTCACCACCCAGGACGGGTACCAGGATTGGTTGGCCACAGTGCCCGATGCCGGCCTCGCTCACGCGCAGATCATGGCCCACGAGCTGGGGCACGTCCTGGGTATCAGCCACAGTTGCGACGAGGGGGACAACCTTCCCTGCGACACGGAGTTGAAGCGCGAGGCGCTCATGCGGGCGCGGGTCGGAGGCCGGATCGATGGGGCCGTGCTCAACGCCGACGACCGGAACGCGGTGCGCGCTCTCTACCCGGAGGTCGGCCCCGTGGGGCCGCTGACGCCGCCGGCGGCCACGGATCTGACCGTCACCGCGATCAGCCAGAATGAACTCGAGTTGCGCTGGCGGGACCGTTCCGGCAACGAGAACGCCTTCGACATCTACGAGCGGATGGTCGACAGCAACTTCGAGCGCATCCACACCCTGGAGCGGAACAGCACTTCCGCGGTGATCCAGAAGATCCCGCCCGCGACCTACCGCGCCTACCAGGTCGTGGCGCGGAACAACCGCGGCAGCTCCGAGCCGACACCGGAAGCGGGCGCCACGACCTTCGCCGAAGTTCAAGACTGCGTGGAGGACGACGACACGTTGTGTCTGAACGACGGACGCTTCCGGGTCGAGGTGCAGTGGGAGACGGACCGGGACAGCGACCGGGGCGACGCGGAGGCGTTGACCAACGACACCGGCGACTTCTGGTTCTTCTCGCCGGACAACATCGAACTCGTGGTCAAGGTCCTGGACGGGTGCTCCTTCAATGAGCGCTTCTGGGTGTCCGCCGGCGGCCTGACCGACGTGAAGGTCATCATGACCGTGATCGACTCCGAGACCGGAGTCGCGGCGACCTACTACAACCCGCCGGGCACTCCCTTCCGGCCGGTTCTGGACAATGAGTCCTTCGCCGTCTGCTCGCAGGGCCGGAATCTGTACGGTCAAAGCCGGTACCTGCTGTCGGCCGGGGAGATGGAGTCTCTACGCGGCGGCGCGGGCCGCTCGTCCCGGTTTGCCGCGCGGTTCGCCGAGGCGCTTCGTCCCGGCCGGGTCCGGCTGCCGCAGGAGGATGGCGCCTGCGAAGACGACGACCAGACCCTCTGCCTCGAGAACGGCCGCTTCGCGGTCCGCGCCCGTTGGCAAACGGACGACGGCGCCGGCGACGCCACGGCTTGGCCGCTCACCCCGGATACCGGCCTCTACTGGTTCTTCGGCCCGAACAACGTCGAGATGGTGATCAAGGTGCTCGACGGCTGCCCGTTCAACGGCCACCGCTGGGTGTACGCCGGCGGGCTGACGGACGTGGCCGTGACGATGACGGTCACCGACAGCGAGACCGGCGAGGAGAGGACCTACGAGAACCCCGCCGGCACGCCGTTCCAGCCGATCCAGGACTTGAATGCGTTCTCCTGTTCGGCGCCGTAGCGGGGGCCTCGGTTGCGGAAGAGAGCGGCCGCACGCGACCCACGATGCGCCCGGGCCTTGGAGCCGATTTGCCTTTTTCGATATGTTGGGCGTAATCTACTGACGTGTATACACTTCTCACCCAACGCCGGGTGCCCTACCGGAAAGGGAAGACCATGAGACTGACCAACCGCCGCACAGTTCGAAACCTCATCGGCCTTGTGAGCCTGTTGGCGTTCGCCTCGGCGCCGCTGGCGGCCCAGCGGGGCATCGACCTGCTGGACGCCGAGCAGGTCCTGCGGGGCGGTGCTTCGGACGGAACAGCAACCGTCCGGGCCATGCTGGGCGAGGCCCCGACTGGTGTCGGTCAGGCGACCCACGCCAGGGAGACACTCCAGTACGACGATGGGGAGTTCGAGAACTTCGCAGAGGGCTCTACGTTGGTGCCGGTTGCGTCCGGCGGCACAGTGGAGTGGGCGCAGCGTTTCGAGGTGGAGGCCGATAGCGCCGTGGTGAGTGCCAGGGCGTGTTTCCTCCGGCCTGATGGCGACCTGAGCAGGGCCTTGGACTTCAGCCTGCGCTTCTACGATGACGACCTCGTGGAGAAGGTGAGCTACCCGGGTCGTCGGAGGAGTGGGTTGGTCTACACCGTAGAGAGCTATATCAGGCGCGCGGGGGACCACCACTGCGTCCTCCTGAGAGGGCACCTCGTCGGCAAAGCGCTCGAAGAGGGCGTTCACTGGGTCGGCATCGAGTGGAACACAGCCACGAAGAAGCGTCTCGCCGGGGACCACTACACGGCCGATGACATGGCGGATACCGACAGGACCAACAGGGCCCTCCATGAGACGGAAGTGAGGAACCGGTCACTCCCGGTCCCGGAAGGCGTGGCCATCGATGGATGGTTGGATCCTCGTCGGGGCGACCGCACCCAGACCGGCAGGGGCCTCAAGGCGATTGGCGTCAGTCTATTGTTGGAAACCACCCACGCACCCGACCCGACGCCTGACCCGGATCCCGACCCGGACCCCGATCCTGGACCCGATCCCGACCCGGGCATTATCCCTCCGCCACCCACCGGCGCTGGCTACTCCGCCTGCCGTCCCACGGTGGCGCCGCTCGTGTTCGCGGGCAACGTCAAGGTCGCCTTGTGCTACGAGACGAGGGTGGGCGCTGTGGGCGGCGAGAGGGACGACGCCACGAGCGCCTACAGGTCGGACAACTCCGGCCTGCTCTACTTCTTCGACCGCAACAACCTCGAGGTCTTCGTCAAGGTGCTCAACGGCTGCAGCCACAACGGCCACCGCTGGGTCTACATGGCGGCGTTGACGGACGTGGCGTTCAACCTCTACATCAACGACGGCAGGAACCCGACGAAGTCCTACCACAACCGCCAGGGTGACAGGCACGAGATGGTGCAGGACCTGATGGCCTTCCCCTGCCGCCCGTAAGCGCGAGTTGAGCGGGCCGGCCTTGCGCCGGCCCGCATCAGGCGCGCCGCCGCGCGCACGAGTCGCCTGCCCAAGCTGTCCAGCCTGGCATGGCGCGTGCAAAGATCTTCCGGGTAGATGACCGTTCACTGACCCCGAGGACACTGACCCCTGAGGAGGAATCGTCGTGGTGCGCCGGATACTGGATCGTCGTTCTTTCGCCCTTCTTGCCGCGCTGCTTGCCATGCCCGCGGCGCCGCTCGCAGCCCAGGGAGGCCGCGACCTGCTGGCGCCGGTGGTCGCGGAACCTCAAGCTCAGGTCGGGGTAGTTCCCTTGGCTCTCATCAAGCAGGCGGGCGAACTCCCCGTGTCCGTGCGTGCCCGCGATGTGCGGTCGGCACGCCATGAAGCAGTCAGCGTCACGCAGCCGGCCACCGAGCTCTACCAGTACGACGACGAGGATCTCGAGGCGGCCCTGTACCTGGTCGATGACGTGACCGAGGATCCGCTCTTCGAGTTCGAAATGGCTCAGCGCTTCCGTTTGCCCAGTGCGGGGACCGTCGAGTACGCGATCGTTTGCATGGGCCGAGGGATGAGCGATACGAGCGCCGACGTGGAGTTCGCTCTCAACTTCTACTCCGGCGGCGGCAGTACGCCGGGACCCTTGCTGGCGGACTTCGACGTAGCGGGACAACTCGAGGCCGGGACCTACGCGTGCTTTCGGCTTGGGGGCGATTTGCAGGGTCTGTCGCTGGCTGGCGGCCAAGTCTGGGTGGCCGTCTCCTGGCAGCGCGCAGCACCGCCGGAGAACACGAAGTTCCTGATGGCGGACCGGAACGGGCCGGGCGGCGGCAGGCGCGCCTTCCGGGCGCGTCCGGAGGAGGACGACGATTGGTTGGCCTGGGAGGCCGACACGGATCCCGACATCAAGGCCTACGGCATCCGCCTCGCCGTCAACCACCCCGACCCTGATCCCGATCCCGACCCCGATCCGGACCCCGATCCCGACCCCGATCCCGACCCCGGTTCGGGTCCGCCGACCGGAGAGGGCTACACGGACTGCGAGCCCGAAACCACGCCGCTCGTATTCGACGGCGGTTACAACGTCAGGCTCTGCTACGAAACGCCGAGCGGCGACATCGGCGAGGGCAAGGGCGGCATCTGGGCATCCGGCGAGTCCGGCCTGCTGTGGTTCTTCAACCCCGGCAACGCCGAAGTGCTGGTCAAGGTGCTGAACGGCTGCGCCCACAACGGCCACCGATGGGTGTTCGTGGCGCCGGTGACCGACGTGGCCTTCAATCTCTACGTGACGGACGGGGAGGGCGGCTCCTGGTCCCATCACAACCGGCAGGGAGACGTGGCGACTCCCAAGCGTGACACCTTCGCCTTCCAATGCCGCGAGTAACTGGGGTCAAACACTGGGTGCGCCGGCCGTGGCGCGGGCCTTCTGGCCCGCGATCTGCGCGCTGCCGCGAAGCGGCGCGTACGAGCCTTCTGGTTGGGGGCGTGCGGCCATGCAAGGCAGCAGTGCTGCTCGCGGCGCTGCTCTGTACGGCGCCGGCCGCGGCGATCGTCTACGTCCTGCCAACCGACACCTCGATGGTCGAGCGTTCGCAGGTGATCGTGTTCGGCGAGGTCCGGTCCGTTGCGCCGGCCTTCGCGGAGGGCCGGCCGGTCAGGGACTACGCGGTCGAGGTCGAGGAAGTGCTCAAGGGCGACGTTCCTGGCGGCACGATCCTCGTTCGGCAGCCCGGCGGTGTCGGTCCGGACGGGCTGGCCATGAAAATCCTCGGCTTGCCGATGCTGGCCGAGGGAGACCGGGTCCTGTTCTTCCTCGATCCGGTGAGCGGCCGGTACCGTCCGGTCGAGTTCGCCCTGGGCCTGTTCTTCGAGGTTCGGGTGGGGGACCGGGTCCTGCTGGCGCGCGAGCCGTCGCTACAGGGCGACGTGCTGGGTACGGACGACTCGGCGGCCGGCGAGCGGGCACGGAACCGCCAGCCGCGCGACGCGGCCGGTTTCCGCCGCTGGATCGCGGACCGCGTCGCGGGGGTCGAGCGGCCGGCCGACTACTTCGACGCCGGCTGGCCGGACGGGCCCCGGGGCGTCGCCGCACCGTTCCGGCTCACCAGGAGTCCCGCGCCGTGCCTTCACGACGCGTTCCCGCTCCGCTGGCGGGAGTTCGATCGGAGCGCGAGCGTCGGCGTGACCGTGCAGGCGAGCGATCAACCGGGAGTGCCCGGCAGCGGCCTGTCCCAGGTGCGCGCCGCCCTCAGCGCCTGGAACGACGACCGCAGGAGCCGGGTGAACCTGGTCCTCCAAGGCGCCTCGAACAGCGAGTTCCTGATCGACGATGTCGATGGCGTGAACTCGATCTCCTACGAGGACCCGTTCGACGAGATCCCCGGGTCCTACGAACGTGGCGGCGGCGGCACGATCGCGATCACCTACGCCTTCTTCTACTGCGACGAGTCCGCTACGCCGCACACGATCCCGGAAAACGACGCGGTCGAGGCGCTGGCGCTCATCGAAGCGAACATCACCACCCAGGACGGTTACGAGAATTGGGTGAGCGCGACCTCGAATCCGCGCAAGGCTCACGAAGAGATCATGGCGCACGAGCTGGGCCATTTGATCGGCATCTCCCACCCCTGCGGCGACAGCGAGAGTGGCCCGTGCGACAGCGTGACCGGCGAGGCGATCATGCGCGCCAGGGCCCGCGGCGACGGCCGCGGCGCCGCGCTCAACAGCGATGACCGGGCCGCGGCGCGACACCTGTATCCGATACCCGGCGATTCGGACCCGGACCCCGACCCCGACCCCGACCCCGATCCGGACCCCGACCCGTTTCCCGACCCGCCCCTGGGACCGGGATACGCGAACTGCCGTCCTCAGACCGCGCCGCTCGTCTTCGAGGGAGGGTACGAGGTGGGCATGTGCTACGAGACGCCGGCCGGCGAGGTCGACGAGGCGAAGTCCGGCATCTGGTCCTCGTCCGAGTCGGGCCTGCTCTGGTTCTTCAGCCGCGGCAACGCGGAGGTCCTGATCAAGGTGCTCGACGGCTGCAGCCTCAACGGCCACCGTTGGGTGTTCGTGGCGCCCGTGACCGAGGTGGCCTTCAATCTCTACGTCAGGGACCGCGAGGGTCGCACCTGGCGCCATCACAACCTTCAGGGCGAAATCGCAGACGCCCGAAACGACACCTTCGCGTTCAGTTGCCAATGAAGCCCACCGGGTGCGCTCAGTCCTGTAGCGTCGCGCATCATGCGGATCGCCGTTGTCTGGAATCACGGCACGCCCCTGAGCCAGTGCTCGTTCCGGTTCGAGGAGTACATCCGGGGCCTCGAAGAACTTGGCCACGAAGCGTTCGTCGTCTGCCCGCAGTCCTCCGACGACGGCTTCCCGGCGCCGACCCTCTGCCCGCCGCTCGGCGGGGGGCTGGCGAACCGGGAGTTCTGGCTCGATCTCAAGGTCCAGGTCGCGGTCCTGCCCTCCTTCCACCAGATGTCCGGCCTGCTCGAGTTGCTGGTGGGCATCGGTGTGCGCACGATCGCCATGGGGGACTCGGACGGGCAGATGGGGCTGCGCGCCTTTCCGCTCGCGACGATGAGACGGACGGTCCATGCCGGCGCTTCCGGCCGCCGCCATCGGCGCCGCCAGGTTGGGAAACTCGCCCTTCGCTACCTGCGCTCCTTCAAGCGCCGCGATCCGCAGGACGCCGAGTTCCTGCGCAGCGCCACGTTCTCCGAGGTGCTGATCCTGGGCAACGCGGAGTCGCGCGACCACTTCCGCCGCTTCCTGCGCAAGGCCGGCGCCGGTGACATGGCCGAACGGGTCCACGTGGCGCCGCTCGCGATCAACCGGGTCTTCTGCGAGTTCCCCGACCTCGAACGGGAGCGCCGCGGCCTGGTGGCGATCGGCCGGTGGGACGACCCCCAGAAGAACGCGCCCTTGCTGGCCCGGGCGCTGACCCGCTACCTCGACCGCGCCGGCGGCCGTGAAGACGACGAAGAAGTGCCGGTCCGGATCTTCGGCGCTGGCGGCGAAGAGCACTTCCAGAACCTGTGCCGGCAGTTTCCGAACGTCAGCTACGAGGGCCCCCAGCACCCGCCGGTGCTGGCCGAGGCGCTCGCCGGCAGCCGCTCCATCGTCTTCTCCTCGCGCTGGGAGGGCTCCCCCCACGCCGGCTGCGAGGCGCTCTCCATGGGCGCGACGATCGTCGGCACGCCCATCCCGAGCCTCCGGAGCTGGTCCGAAGACGGCGCCTACGGCCGGGTCGCATCCGCCCACCGCGCCGGTCCCCTGGCGAATGCAATCGCCGCGGAGCAGGCCGCCTGGCTGCGCGGCGAGCGAGACCCGGCTAGCATCGCCGCCGTGTGGCGTGAAAGAAGCTCCGGCCGCGGTGTCTGCGAAGCGATGCTGGCGGCCCTGTCGTGACCGCTCGCCCGCTCGAGGTCATCCTCGACACCACCGAGCGCTGCAATCTGAAGTGCAAGATGTGCTACTTTTCAGCGGTCGACCGGTTGCAGTTTCCGCCCTTTGACCGGAACCTGTCGAGCACCGGTATGATGCCGCTCGAAACTTTCGGCCGCGTTGCGGCAGACCTCTTCCCGCGCGCCCATCGCGTCGCTCTCGGCTGCGCCGCCGAGCCGCTGGTTCATCCGAAGTTCGTCGACATCGTCCGCGAGGCGGGGAGCTACGGCATTCCCGACCTGTGGTTCCCCACCAACCTGCTGCCGCTCACCCCGTCCAAGGCGGAGGCGATCTGCGAGGCGGGGGTGAAGACGGTCGGCGTGTCGATGGACGGCACCCGCCCCGAGACCTACGAAACCATCCGGGTCGGCGCTACGTTTGTCAGGTTGATGCGTTCACTCGATCTTCTGAACGACGTGCGCCGCGGCGCCGCCACCCGCCTGCGGCTGATCTTCGTCTGGATGCAGACGAATCGCGCCGACCTCGCCGATCTGCCGCGCTTCGCGGAGGAAGTCGGCGCCAGCGAGCTCGACGTCCGGTTCGTGGCGCCGACCGCGCACGTCACCGCCGAGGACGAACTGCTCGACGACGAGGATCCGGGCGCCCTGCGGGCTGAGCTGGCCGCCGCCGCGGAGGACGCGGCCGCCCGGGGCCTGAAGCTCGTCTCCTACCCCGACTTCGACGACGGCGGCGCCATCGGGCTCCGCGGCCACCTGCTGCGCTGGCGCGCCGGGCTCTACGACCGCCGCCGCCTGCGCGGCCGCGTCCGTACCGCGGTCGCCGGTTGCGCCTGGCCTCGCCACACCGTCGTCGTGCGGCCGAACGGCGCCGTCTCGCCGTGCATCTTCTGGGAAGAGCAGCCGATCGGCCTCTACCCCGAGACCACCCTCGCCGAAATCGAGCGCTCGCCGCTCCTTTCCTCGATCACCGACGGCCTGCGCACCGGCAACCCCTGCGGCACCTGCCGCACCTGCTCCGAACGCAAGCACGCCCTCTACTTCCGCCTCCAGTGGCGGCAGCAGGTCGAAGAACGCCTCCAACAACTCGGCCCCGGCCCTGGGGCCGCTGGAGTCGTGCCCGCCTCGCTCGCCCCTCCCGGGGCCGCCGGCGTCTCGCCCGCATCTGCTGCTCTGCCGCGAAGCGGCGAGCCCGAGCCGCCCACCTGGGGCCTCCCCGCCCTCGTCCGCGCCGCCTCCTCCGCCCCGGCCCCCGGCGACTGGATCGCCGAGCACGCCCCCGCCCAACCCTTCGACCGCGTCCTCCTCATCGGCGACGACGCCTGGGCCACCGAACTCCTCCGCACCGGCTTCGCCGCGCATGTCGACGTCGTCGCACCTCCTGGGAGCGCGGCCTTCCGGCCCGCATCGAACGCGCCGCCCGCCGCCCCCATCCACCGCCTCATCCTCGACCCCCGCCGCCCCGAGCTCCCCTTGGCCGCCTACCAGGCCGTCTGCTGCATCGGCGGCTTCTCCGCCCACCTGCGGCTCGAGCGTCTCCTCACCTGCGTGCTCGAGGCCCTCGAGCCCGGCGGCAAGCTGATCGTCGACGACTACGTCGGTCCGGCCCGGCACCAGTGGAACGGCCGTGCCGGCGCCGCCGCCGCGGCGGCCTTCCGCCGCCTTCCGGCAGCCGCCCGCCGATTCGACCGGCTGCCGCTGCCCCCGGTCGACGGCGACTGCGCCCACGCCATCCGCTCCCGCGACCTGGGTCGGCTGATCCGCACCGGCTTCCGGGTCGAATCCGTCCGCCCCTACGGCGGCGATCTGCTCGCCCCCCTCGGTTCCTGCGTGGACTGGAGCCGGGTGTCCGGCGACGAGCTGCGTCGCATGACGGAGGGCACCGGCCGCTCGAGACCCCACTACGCGCTGACTCTCGCACGGCCGCACAGCGGCCTGCCCAGGCGAATCGCGCGGCTTCGCTACCAGGTCGGACCCAAGGTTCGCCGGGTGTTCATCTACGAGCCGCGGCGCGCCCGCGACCTCGTTCTCCAGGCGCTGCGGGGGCAGGTGTAGCCGTGGCCGTTCGTTGGGGCATCCTCGGCCCGGGCGCCATCGCGCGCTCCTTCGCCACCGCCATCGACGCGCTGGAAGGTCACGAAGTGACCGCTACCGGCAGCCGCGACCCGGACCGCGCCCGCGCCTTCAATGCCGAGCGCGGTTACGCCGCCGCCGAGGCGGGCACCTACGCTCAGCTCGCTCGCAGCGAGGCGGTCGACGCCGTCTACGTCGCCACGCCCCATTCCTGCCACTTCGAGCACGCGGCGCTGGCGCTCCGGGAGGGCAAGGCGGTCCTGTGCGAAAAGCCGCTCACCGTCAACGCATCCGAGGCCCACGCGTTGTGCCGCATCGCCCGGGAGCACCGCGTCCTGCTCGTGGAGGCCATGTGGACCCGCTTCCTGCCGGCGACCCGCAAGGTGGTGCGGTGGCTGGCCGAGGGCGCTATCGGCGAACCCCGGCGCCTCGCTTGCTCCTTCGGCTTCGAGGCCGCGTTCGATCGGAAGAGCCGGCTCTACAACCCCGAACTCGCCGGCGGCAGCCTGCTCGACATCGGCTGCTACCCCCTCTCGCTCGCCATGATCGTCTTCCGCCAGGCGTTGATCGGCGCCGAAGAGGTGGACGTCGAGGTCCAGGCCATACTCGCACCGACGGGTGTCGACCGGCACTGCAACATCACCCTGGGGTTCCCGTCCGGCGCCGAGGCGCGCCTCGAAAGCTCCATCAGCCGCCACACCGATCACACCGCCGTGATCGAGGGCACCGAAGGCCGCATCGAGATCGACCGATTCTGGCGCGCCCAGCGAGCCGCGCTCTACCGCGGCGCCAAGCGGGCCGCGAGCGTCGACCTCCCCTTCCTCGCCAACGGTTACGAGTACCAGGCCCTGGAGGTCGAACGTCTGCTGCGCGAAGGCGCACTCGAGAGCCCCCTGCTGTCTCACGCCGAATCGACCAGCCTGCTCGAACTGATGGACGAGATCCGCCGGCTGATGGCAGTCCAGTACCCGTTCGAGAGCGCCATCGGCGTCACCGAGGGGGTGTAGCCCACGCAGAGCGGCGCCGGCCTTGCGGCCGGCGCGGTCATCTGGCCGCCTACGGCGGCAGCCGGCCAGAACCCGGGTGGCGCGATCCGCGTCACCCGCGAACCACTCTGTGCGCCCGTCATCGGGCGCACAGATGGCAGGCCGGCGCACCCAGTGCTTCCGTGCCAACATCCACGCCCGTGAAGGCCGGCGACATCATCTCGCGGTTTCGGGTTCACGGTTCGCTCCCGTGCTTGCCGGGCGAGCTGCCGTTGCCGCTGTACCGGGCCCAGGACATCGCCGCCCGGTCGTGGGTGCTGGTCCAGCGCTTCCCCGAGGATGCGCCGCGGGCCGAGGTGGAGGCGGCGGCGGAGCGGGCTGAGGCGCTGGCCGGGGGCGGACAGGAAGGGGCGCCGGGATTCCCGCGCCTTGTCGAGCGGTCGTTCGATCCACCGGCGCTCCTCGCCTGGTCCCTGGGCGGCGGCGAGATGCTTCGTAAGCGTCTCCAGCGGTCACCGCTCAGCCCCGAGCAGGCCGCCGGCGTCGGCTTGGCGCTGGCCCGTGCAGTGCGCGGTCTACACCGGGCCGGCGTGGTTCACGGCAGCCTGCGTCCGGCGAACGTCCAACTGCTGGACGGCGGCAGGGTCGGCCTCCTGGCGCCGGCCAGCCTGGGACCGGTGACGCTGGCCGTAGCCAACGAAGCGATCGAGTCGCCGAGCCTGTGGACAGCGGCCTACCTCTCGCCGGAGCAGACCCGGAGAGCCGAGGAGGCCATCACCGGCTCACCGTCGCCGTTCACGACCGCGGACGACGTGTGGGCGTTGGGCGTGGTGCTCTATGAACTCGCTACGGGGGAGTTGCCCTTCCTGGCCACTACCTACGCCGCGATGAGACGCGCCGTGACAGTCCAGCCCGTGGACCTGGCCGGCACCCTTCCCGGCAGCGCGCCAGAGGTCTTCGAGGCCGTGTTCGCGGCGGCCCTCGACCGGGACGTGGATCGTCGCCGCGCCGCCCTGGACGACGTGATCGGCAGGCTCCGTCAGGTCGAGGACGAGCTCCGCCCGCAGGTTCGGCCGGCGGCCGACAGCGTGGCCCGCACACAGGCCCGGAAGGCGGCCGCCGCCACCGATCGTTCGGTCGCCAGCCCCGCCGAGCCTGAGTGGCAGTCCGCGATCTCGCGGATCAGGGACCAACGCCGCCGCCTCGCCCGCGAGCGCCCGGCACCGGCTCTGTGGAGCGTGCTGATCGGTCCGCTGCTGGCGCTGCTGTTGACCGCGGCAGCGGTCGCCGCGTGGTTCTTGCTCTGAAGAACTGGGTGTAACTGGGTGTAGTAGTGGGTGCGCAAGGACTGGGCGCACCCAGTCTTCGCCTGTGTTAGTCTGGCCTACACAACTGTTCCCAACCCCGTCTCGCAGTAACTGGAGGATTTGGTATGAAGAAAGCATTGTTTGCGGTTCTGGCTCTTTCGCTGATGGTCGGCGCCCCGGCGTTGGCCGCTGACACCTGGACCGGCGAGGTCCTCGACATGGTCTGCTTCGGCAAGGGTCAGAAGGGCGCCGGTCATGCCGGTTGCGCCGTGACCTGCCTGGAGAAGGGCAACGACATGGGCCTCCTGGTCGGCGATGATGTCGTCAAGATCGACCGTGGCGGCTCCGACGCCGACGCGATCACGACCCTTGAAGGTCTCGGCGGCAAGGCCGCCAAGGTCACCGGCAAGGCCATGAAGGCCGACGACGGCACCGTCACCGTGACCGTCAGCGCCGCCGAAGCCGCCTGACCGTCAGGTCAGCGACTTCTCTGAAAGCGGGCCTTCGGGCCCGCTTTTGTTTTTCGTGCTGGCAACAGTGGGTGCTGGCAATACTGGGTGCGCCGGCCTGCCATCTGTGCGCCCGATGACGGGCGCACCCAGTGTCTGCACCCAGTAGCTGCTATGCCATAGTCCGCGCCCATGATCCAGTTGAACCGCTATTCCGCTCGCATCACCCAGGACAAGTCCCAGGGGGCCTCGCAGGCGATGCTCTACGGGGCCGGTCTGACGCCCGAGGACATGGCGAAGCCGCAGGTCGGGATCGCCAGCGTCTGGTACGAGGGCAACACCTGCAACATGCACCTCCTGGAGCTCGCCGCGGCGGCCAAGGAGGGCGTCGACGGGACGGGCTGCCTGGGCCTCCGGTTCAACACCATCGGGGTCTCGGACGGCATCTCGATGGGCACCGACGGGATGAGCTACTCGCTCCAGTCGCGGGACCTGATCGCCGACTCGATCGAGACGGTGATGGCGGCGCAGTGGTACGACGCGAACATCTCGATCCCCGGCTGCGACAAGAACATGCCCGGCTGCCTGATGGCGATCGCGCGGCTCGACCGCCCGTCGCTCGTGATCTACGGCGGCACGATCCGGTCCGGCAAGTTTCGCGGCGCCAAGATCGACATCATCTCCGCCTTCCAGAGCTACGGCGAGGCGATCAGCGGCGCCCTGAGCGAGGAGGACCGGGAGACCATCGTCCGCCGCGCCTGCCCCGGCGCCGGCGCCTGCGGCGGCATGTACACCGCGAACACGATGGCGGCGGCGATCGAGGCGCTGGGCATGTCCCTGCCCTACAGCTCGTCGACGCCCGCCGTGGCCGAGGAGAAGCTGGAGGAGTGCCGCCGCGCCGGCGCCGCGGTCAAGAACCTCCTCGAACGGGACATCCGGCCGAGCGCGATCATGACCCGGGCGGCGTTCGAGAACGCGATGGTGCTGATCACCGTGCTCGGCGGCTCGACGAACGCCGTGCTCCACCTGCTGGCGATCGCCCATTCGGCCGGCGTCGACCTGTCGATCGACGACTTCCAGAAGGTCAGCGACCGGGTTCCCTTTCTGGCCGATCTGAAGCCCTCGGGCCGCTACCTCATGGAGGACCTGCACGACGTCGGCGGCACCCCGGCGGTGCTGCGGATGCTGCTCGACCGGGGGCTGATCGACGGCGACTGCCTGACCGTGACCGGCCGGACCCTGGCCGAGAACCTGGCCTCGCTGCCGGATCTCGCCGAGGGGCAGGATGTGCTGCTGCCCTTCGACGAACCGATCAAGTCCACCGGCCACCTGCAGATCCTGCGCGGCAACCTGGCGCCCGAGGGCGCGGTGGCGAAGATCACCGGCAAGGAGGGTGAGCGGTTCGCCGGTCCGGCCCAGGTCTACGACTCGGAGGAGGCGATGGTCGAGGCGCTCGAGCGCGGCGAGATCCGCGCCGGTTCGGTGATCGTCATCCGCTTCGAGGGTCCCAAGGGCGGTCCGGGCATGCCCGAGATGCTCAAGCCGACCTCGGCGCTGATGGGCGCCGGCCTCGGCGACCAGGTGGCGCTGGTCACCGACGGCCGCTTCTCCGGCGGCTCCCACGGCTTCCTGATCGGCCACGTGGCGCCCGAGGCCCAGGAGGGCGGCCCGCTCGCCCTGGTGCGCGACGGCGACCGGATCGAGATCGACGGCGTGCGCAACACGATCGACGTGGCGCTCGACGAGGCCGAGCTGCAGGCCCGCAGGGAGGCCTGGGAGGCGCCGCCGCTCAAGGCGAAGCGGGGCACGCTGCACCGCTACATCAAGACCGTGAGTTCCGCGTCGACCGGCTGCATCACCGACGGCTGAGACCGGCGCACCCAGTGTCCACCACACCCCCGCACCGCCACGGGTGGTTCGACATCGTCTCGATTCTCGCGATCTTCCTGCTGGCTTCCGGCGCCTCCGCCCAGCAGGACGATCTTCCGGCCGTGTTCACGGAGACGATCGACGTCCGTGTCGTGAACATCGAGGTAGTCGTCACCGACCGGGAGGGGAATCGCGTCCACGGCCTGGAGGCGTCGGACTTCGAAGTCCTGGTCGACGGCGAGCCGATGCCGATCAGCTACTTCACGGAGATCGACGAGAGCGTGGCCCGGGCGCGTGCCGGCGCCGCGGTGGCGGGGGTGCCGAGCCTGGATCCGAACACTCCGGTGGGCACGAACTTCCTCGTCTTCGTCGACGACCTGTTCTCCATCAAGCGCGACCGGGACAGGGTGCTCGACCGCCTGGAGGAGGACCTGTGGCGCCTCCACCCGGCGGACCGGGTGGCCGCCGTCGCCTTCGACGGCAAGAGCATCGAGACGCTGGCCACCTGGACCGACTCGCCGGACCGGTTGGCGGAGGCGCTCGACCGCGCGCGCAGCCGCGACACCTACGGCCTGCAGCGGCTCAGCGAACAGAAGATGCTGGAGGACGACCGGGAAACCGAAGCGATTCTGGAGGCAGTCGCCGACCAGGCCTTCTCGAACGATCGCCTGAGGCCGGACGAAGTCATCGGCCCCCCTTCGGACTTCGAGAGCCCGGAGACGACGGCGTTGAGGAACGCGGACGCCGCGCTCGCGGAGGGCGATGCCGACCGGTCGCAGGACGTGCTGGGCTCATCCCTGTCCGGCCTGGAACGCCGGTATGCCCGGCGCATGGAGGAGCAGTTGCACCGCTCGGTGCTGGCCGCGGTGGCGACCATGCGCAGTTTCGCCAACCAGCCCGGCCGCAAGGTCATGCTGCTGCTCGCGGGCGGCTGGCCACGGTCGCCGGCGCTCTTCACGGTGGCGGCGGCGAGCGAGAGCACCGCCAACGCCGCGGTGGCGGGCGACGGCTTTCTGATGAGCGAAGACGAGCTGTACGGCCCCCTGGTGTCGGCTGCGAACCTGATCGGCTACGCGCTCTATCCGGTGGATCTGCCGGGCGCCGGCGCGGACTTCGCGGGCGATGCCTCGCTGGGTCTCGGCCCCGACGTGGGGCCGGACTCTCTCGGCGTCGCGGCGGGTGCGCTGGACCGGGAAGACATGCTGCAGGACACCCTGCAGTTGCTGGCGCACGCGACCGGGGGCGTGCCGCTGATCAACGCCCAGCGCGATACGGCGCTGGCCGTGGCGGTCGAGGACACGCGCTCGTACTACTGGCTCGGCTTCGAGCCGAGTCGCCGGGAGGACGATGCGTTCCACGACGTCAAGGTGAGCCTGGTCGGCCGCCCCGACCTCCGAGTCCGCACCCGCGAGGGCTACGTGGACATGTCGCGCGAGCGGGAGGTCGCGATGACGGTCGAGGCCGCCCTGCTGTTCGGCGGTCACCCGGCGGGGCAGCCGCTCGACGTGCGTTTCTCCGACCCGGTCCGTGGCCGCCGGGGCAGGATGTTGGTACCCGTCGAGGTCGCGATTCCGCTCGACGAGATCGAGCTTCTTCCCGTGGCCGGCCAGTGGCGGAGCGAACTGGAGGTGCGTGTCACCGCGAGGGACATGAACGGCAACCGCGCCGACATGTCGATCGAGAAGATCCAGATCGTCGGTCCCACGAAGCCGCAGCCGGGCCAGTTCTTCTACTACCAGACGGAGCTTCGGCTCCGGCGGCGTGAGCACACCTACGTGATCGCGGTCTACGACCCCCTGACCGGCACCGTGCTGACCGCAACCGGAGGGGTCAGCCCGGAATAGCCACGGGGTGCGCAAACCGTAAAGGACTGGGTGTGCAAAATACTGGGTGCGCCGGCCTTCTGGCCGGCATCCGGGCGCCGCCGCGCAAGGCGCCGGCCTGCGGCCGGCGCACCCAGTGGCCGGAATGCCGGCTACTTTCTCCGTGTTCTCGACCTCCGAACGCCACCATCCGTATAGTCTTCTTCCCCCGTTGACCCAACCAAGTTGGAAAGCGAGCCCATGACGAAGCTCCGACGACCCTTTGACGTGCCCTGGACTCTCGCCGCAGCGGCGCTGGTGCTGCTCGCGGCCATGGCCATGGCGCCGGCCCCGGCGCCGGCCCAGCAGGACGACCTCCCGGCCGTGTTCTCCGAGGTGATCGACGTTCGCGTCGTGAACCTCGAGGTCGTGGTCACCGACAAGCAGGGCAACCGGATCCACGGTTTGAAGGCGTCGGACTTCGAACTCCTGGTCGACGGCGAGCCGACGCCGATCAACTACTTCACGGAGATCGAGGAGGGTCTGGCCAGGGAGACGGCCGGCGCCGAGGTAGCCGGCGTGCCGAACCTGGACCCGAACGAGGCGGTGGGCACGAGCTTCCTCCTCTTCGTCGACGACTTCTTCTCGATCAAGCGCGACCGGGACCGGGTGCTCGACCGCCTGGAGAAGGACCTCACGGAGCTTGGACCGGCCGACCGCGTGGCCGCCGTCGCCTTCGACGGCAAGACGGTCGCGATGCTCACCGCCTGGACCAACTCGCCGACCCAGTTGTCGGACGCGCTGCAGCAGGCGCGCCGGCGCAAGAGCCACGGCCTGATGCGCATGGCCGAGCTGCGCACCAACGATCAGGAACGCACCGAACAGGCGAACCTGCGGGCCATGGCGAACCGTTTCGCCGAAGAGGGCGGCGTCGAACTGCCCGAGGACGTGTTGCGCAACAGCCTGCGCGGCACCGAGTTGCGCTACGCGACGACCCTGGAGAGCCAGTTGGAGCGCTCCGTGCTCGCGGCCGTGGCGACCCTGCGCAGCTTCGCCAACCGCCCGGGGCGCAAGGTGATGCTCCTGCTCGCGGGCGGCTGGCCCGAATCGCCGGCGCTCTACACGATCGCCGATCGCGGCATAGTCGCCGCGAGCCTCGGCGCCTCGTCCGACTCGCGACTCATGAGCCAGGACGACCTCTACGGCCCCCTCGTCTCCGCCGCGAACCTGATCGGCTACACCCTCTACCCGGTCGACGTGCCGGGATTCCGCCCGGAGTTTTCGCTGGACGCGTCGGTGGGGCTCGACAGCAACTCGGCGGGCAACCCGTCCGCGGGCGCCGGGGCGTTCCAGGAACGGGAGCTGCTCCAACACAGCACCCTCCAGTTGCTGGCCTATTCGACCGGCGGCCTGCCGATGATCAACTCAGGGCGCGACACGGCCCTGGCCGACGCGGTGGCGGACACCCGCTCCTACTACTGGCTCGGCTTCGAGCCGCAGCGCCGCGAGGACGACGAGGTCCACGACGTCGACGTGCGGCTGGTGGGCTATCCAGAGTACAGGGTGCGCTCGCGCGAGGGTTACGTCGACCTGTCGCGCAGCTCCGAGGTCACGATGATGGTGGAGGGTTCGCTGCTGTTCGGCAATCCGCCGTCCGCCAAGCCGCTCGGCGTCCGCTTCGGCAAGCCGAAGAAGGCCGGGATGGGCAAGATGATCGTGCCCGTCGCGGTCGCGATCCCCCTCGACGAAGTGGCACTCCTGCCCGTAGCCGGCGTGTGGCAGAACGAGTTGGAGTTCCGCGTCACCGTGATGGACGAGAACGGCAACCGCTCGGAAACCCCGGTCGAGAAGATCCGCATCGCCGGCAACCAGGCGCCGCAGCCGGGCCAGTACTTCACCTACCAGACCGGCCTCGAACTGCGCCGCCGCGAGCACACCTTCGTCATCGCCGTCTATGACCCGCTCACCGGCGCAATCCTGTCCACGAGCGGGGAAATCGGCCCAAAGTAGCCACTGGGTGCAGGAGCCGACCCCCTACGGCGCCTGGACGTCGCCGATCTCGGCTCGCGGCGTCGCCGAGGGAGCGCGCCGCATCGACGACCTCGCCGCCGCCGGCGACTGCGTCTGCTGGATCGAGCGACGCCCGGACGAAGGCGGGCGCAACGTGCTCGTCTGCCGCGGCGCCGACGGCGCCACCGAAACACTGACGCCGGCCGGCTACGACGTCCGCAGCCGGGTCCACGAGTACGGCGGCGGCGCCTTCTGCTTGACACCCCCACTGGGTGCGCCGGCCTTCTGGCCGGCATCAGGGGCACCGCCGCGAAGCGGCGTGCCCGAGCTCCCCCACGCCTTCGTCAACTTCAACGACCAGCGCGTCTACCTCGCCGCCGGCGGCCCGCCGATCCCCCTCACCCCGAAAGTCGGCGCCCGCTACGCCGACCTCACTCCCGACCCGCACCGCCGGCGCCTGATCGCCGTCCAGGAGCGTCCCGACCCCGAGGGCGGCGAGGAGATCGCCGCCGTGGTCGCCATCCCCCTGCCCGCGACCGCAGCCGACGCAGGCGACCCGCCCGCCGAACCGCCGCCCCCCGCCGAACTCGTCTCCGGCGCCGACTTCTACAGCAGTCCCCGGCTCTCGCCCGACGGCTCGAAGCTCGCCTGGCTGAGCTGGAACCACCCCGACATGCCCTGGGACGCCACCGAACTCCGGCTCGCCGACCTCGACGAGAGCGGGCGCCCGGTTGCCCCGCGCCTCGTCGCCGGCGGCGACGCCGCCGCGCCCGAGGCGGTCCAGCAACCCGGCTTCGACGCCCACGGCCGGCTCACCTTCGTCTCCGACCGCAGCGGCTGGTGGAACCTCTACCGCCTGGACCCGGTCGACCCACTGGGTGCGCCGGCCTTCTGGCCGGCATCAAGCGCGACGCCGCGAAGCGGCTCGCACGAGTCGCCCCTCCACCCCCTCCACCCCCGGAGCGCCGAGTTCGGCGTTCCACCCTGGCTCTTCGGCATGTCCACCTACGCCCACACCGCCTCCGGCATCGTCGCCGCCTGCTGCGACCAGGGCGTCTGGCGCCTCCTCTTCCTCCCCGCCGCCGACACCGACCCCACCGACCCCACCGCCAACGCCGCGCCACCGCAACCCGTTGCCATTCCGTCGCCCTACACCTCGATCTCCTGGCTACGCCCCGTCGACGGCGCCACACCCACCGACACCGCCGTCTTCCTCGGCGCCGCCCCCGACCGTCCCGCCGAACTCGTCCGGCTCCGCCTCCCTGTCAGCGCCGACTCCGCCGCCGCCGGGACCACCAACCCCGCAACCCCCGAACTCAACGTCCTCGCCACCACCGGCCCGGCCCCGAACCCCCGCTACCTCTCCCGCGGCGGGCCGCTCGAGTTCCCCTCCGCCGGCGGCCGCCGCGCCTTCGCGTTCTTCTACCCGCCGAAGAACGACGACGCGCAGGCCCCGGACGGCGCCAGGCCGCCCCTCATCGTCAAGAGCCACGGCGGCCCGACCTCCGCCGCCGAGCACGTCTACGACCCCGGCGTGCAGTACTGGACCTCCCGCGGCTTCGCGGTCGTCGACGTGAACTACGGCGGCAGCACCGGCCACGGCCGCGCCTACCGCGAGTCCCTGCGCGACCGTTGGGGCATCGTCGACGTCGAGGACTGCGCCGCGGCCGCCGAGGAGCTGGCCGCCCGCGGCGAGGTCGACGAAGCGAAACTCGTGATCCGCGGCGGCAGCGCCGGCGGCTACACCACCCTCGCCGCGCTCGCGTTCAAGGACACCTTCGCCGCCGGCGCCAGCCACTACGGCGTCGCCGACCTCGCGGCCCTCGCCCGCGACACCCACAAGTTCGAGTCGCGCTACCTCGACCGCCTGGTCGGCCCGTACCCCGAACGGAGCGACCTCTACGAAGAGCGCTCGCCGCTCAGCACCCGCGACGGCTTCTCCTGCCCGGTCATCTTCTTCCAGGGCGCGGAAGACCGGATCGTGCCGCCGAACCAGGCCGAGTCCATGGTCGAGGCGCTGCGCGCCAAGGGCGTCCCCGTCGCCTACCTCCTCTTCGAGGGGGAGCAGCACGGCTTCCGCCAGGCCGCGAACATCGTCCGCGCCCTGGAAGCCGAACTCAGCTTCTACGGCCAGGTCCTCGGCTTCGAGCCCGCCGGCGGGGTGGAGCCGGTGGAGCTGCTGGACAGCCAGTGTGCCGCCGCGCGGCGAGTCGTCGCGGAAGACAATGGCTAGGAGCTTGGGTGGCAGGAACTGGGTGCGCCGGCCTGCCATCTGTGCGCCCGATGACGGGCGCACAGAGTGGTTCGCGGGTGACGCGGATCGCGCCACCCGGCCTTCTGGCCGGCTTTCCGAGGTGGGACGCGCCGCGAAGCGGCGACGATACTGCGGATGCAGCCACTGGGTGCGCCGGCCTTCTGGCCGGCTTTCCGAAGTGGGACGCGCCGCGAAGCGGCGACCGCACTGCACGAGCCGATGACCGCTCCGGATTTCCAGCCACTAGTGGCTGACGGGGCTGAGGGTGACCCTCCTCGGCCCCGGATAGGCTCCAGCCCACACGTCCCCACCGCAGGAGAGCCCAGCCCATGACCGACTCCGCCACCACCCCCAGCGAGATCTTCGCGCAGATGCCCAGCTATCTCGACCCGGAAGCCGCAGCCGGTCTCGATGCCGTGATCCAGTTCGATCTCTCGGGCGATGGCGGCGGCGTCTGGCACTGCGCGATCAAGGACGGCGCCTGTGCGGTCGCCGAGGGCGCCCACGACGCGCCGACGATGACCGTGTCGATGGAAGCGGCCGACTACGTCGAGCTCACCGCCGGCAGCCTGGACGGCATGACGGCGTTCATGAGCGGCCGCCTGCGCATCGCCGGCGACATGGGTCTGGCGATGCAGATGCAGAACCTCTTCCGAATGGGCTGAGGCGGCGGCAAAGCCGGCGACGCTCCACGAACGGTTGGTGGTCTACGGTCAACTCTGCCGGAGGAACCGGCCCGCATCCGTGCTCGTTCAATGTCCCCAGGTAGAGCTTGCAGCGCCCCCGAGCGGGACTCCTCTTCGGTTTCGCCCTCCTCAGTCTCTGCCGGGAGGGATGACGGCTTCTCCTTGGCCGTCGCCTCAGGCGTTGCTGGCTCTTCTGGAGGCGAGTTCGGCATTGATCTTTCCGATTTCGCGGTACATGTCCTCGCCGACCCTGACTAGATCCTGCTGTTCCGCGTCAGGAGGGTAGAGCGGAGGGTTGAAGTCCAGTGAGATGCCCTCGAAGCTCAGCACACCCAGCATGCCGTCCAGGAAGTGCCCCTCAAGACTGCCACCGGAGGATCGACCGCGGAAGTTCTGCAGCAGCGCCTTCGCCGTGTAGTGGTTCCTGCGCTTCATCGCTTGCTGATCCTGCCACGTTCTGGCCACTCTGCATACGGACTTCCACGGACTTCACCCAGCGATGCACCGCCGGCAGCCTGGACGGCATGACGGCGTTCATGAGCGGCCGCCTGCGCATCGCCGGCGACATGGGTCTGGCAATGCAGATGCAGAACCTGTTCAAGATGGGCTGACGCGGCGGCGGCACTGCGGAGAGGCCGGCGAAGGTTGGACTACCTCATCTACCGAACAAGTCTCGAAGCCACTTGGCGAAGTCACCCGCGAGCGGGACATCGTCCGTGTTCAGCGCCCCCGCGCTAACGGCGCGACCCATGCGCCCAGGCGTCTTCTGCGCCGCGAGCCAGGCATGCACTCCTGCCTTCAATGCCTTGTGAGATTGAAACTTGCGGTCACTCTCCGGGATGGAGGCGATGTACTGCGTGGCCAAGGGCCACAAGGGATCCTCGGCCGGTATCAGCTTCCTGACGAAATCTTCGAGCTCGCCGCCCTTTCTGTTGTCCGGCATCAACCAGATGCCAACGCGAGGCCTGCCGTCGATCACTGTGCCGGTCGGGCCGGGGGGCTTGCGCGTTTCGATGCCGATCTTGTCCAACTCGTCAACGATCTCTTGCCACCGATCCCTCACGTTCTCGTCGGCATCTGCCAGGATGCCGACGACCCGTCGACCTGATGTCTTGATTTCCCCGGTAATGCCCGAGCGAAGCCTCTGGAAACCTCCCTTGCTCTCGATGCTGAAGTTCTCCGGGATTCCGCAACGTCTACTGAAGTGCCGAACGAAGTGCTTGTCGTCAGTCCCCTCCACGAAGAGGATGCGCGGTGGCGAGTCCCTGGGCATCCTCTACCTGACCTCGATTTCCTGATCGGCGGCTGTTTCCAGTTCTTCCTCGGAGTACTCGACCGCGCGAATCCCTTCCTCGTCGCGTTCGAGTCGAACGAGGGCGCCGTCGATGTCGTCGGATTCCACTGCCGCCCTGGCAAAGCCCGCTACGCAGTCCCAGCTATGGGTGGTTGCGAGGACCTGAACGTTCCCTTCGTGAGCTGCGCGCAGGACCATGCGCCAGTACGCCGTCTCGACTGCGTAGTGGAGGCCGTTTTCTGCTTCGTCGATGACCAGGATGCCGCCGCGACTATTGGTCAGCGCCAAAGCAACGCCGAACATTCGCGTTGCGCCGTCGCCGAGGCTCTTCAGGGGGACGGGCCGGGCATGCTCCCGCAGCTTCACGACCACGCGCCTGCTAGCGCGACGTGGCCCTTCGCTACCGACCACGGCGACTCGCTCGATCTCGCTTCCGAGAATCGGTCGCAGGGCCTGTACCGAGAAGTCCTCGTCCTCGGTTAGCGCGACTTCGTCCCAGAATCGAGCCAAGTCGTTGTTGTTCACCAGGTCTGGGCCGACGGACTCACACAGGACGGCTTCCGGCCACTCACTCTCGGCACGCCGACTGCGGAAATAGGAAGATCCACGGAAGATGCCGCGTCGTTCATCCGGTCCCATCCAAGGCAGGAACATCTCACTATCTCGGAACCGGATCTTCAGAGCCTGAACATCGGAGTCGGCCGGTAGGTCCGCAACGAGCTTCATCTGCTCTTCCGACCAGTCCCCCGGCGTCGATTCCTCGACTGTCAGCTCGTCCTTGCCGGCTTCCGGGCCGATCGCGATGGCTGTTGCCCGTGACGTTCCCCGGCCGTGAAACAGAGCGGCGAGGTCCGCGAAGACCAACGGATGTCGGTTGTCGTCGGTGGCAGTCGCGACGAACTCCTCGCGCCCGTCCAACAAGTCGTGTAGGACTCTCGGGCGTCCTCGCGCTGCATAGGTCCGGACGGCATCAAGCACCGTGGTCTTGCCGACGCCGTTTTGCCCGGCGAGCAATGTGACGCGGCCAAGACGACGAATCGATAGGCAGTCGAGCCCCCGAAAACCTGAGACCGACAGGCTGGGGAGGTGTAGGCGGTCGTTGTTCTTCGGGTCCATCGTCGTCGGTTGCCTCAGGTTACGCGCTGCCGATGCTAGCGGAGGAAACTGCCGGGTCAACTCACCAGCCGACTCGCCGGGGCGACCGTGGTCGGGCCCGACGCCGATGCCTAGCCAAGGGCCTCGGGCCTCACGACCACCGGCACACCGCCGTAGCGCCCGCCCAGGTAGCCGCGCATCAACGCCTCGTCCTTGCGCGGGCGGTACTCCGACAGCGGCCTCAGACTTGCCGCCTCGGTCTGCCGGTCCTTCTCGGTGAGCCAGACCTGGCCACGGTCCAGCTCTTCCCCAAGGAGGGTGACGTCGTGAGTTGTCGCCACTAGCTGGCTCTTGCACCCGTCTGCTCCGGCCTGCTGGTTGAAACGCTGCACGAGCGCGGCGACCAGGAAAGGGTGGAGGCTGCGGTCCAGTTCGTCGATGACGACCACCCGGTCGCGTTCGAGAACGTACCCGGCGAGGGCGAAGAAGCGTTGGGTTCCGGCCGACTCCGCCTCCAGCGCGAGGCTGTGGCACTCGCCGCTGGCGCCGGGCCGGTGAACCAGTTGCACCTCTTCCTTCTCCATGCGCACATCGTCGAAGGCCATGTCGGCAGCTCTGAGTAGCCTCAGGACTTGCTGCTTCGTCTCCTGGTCCTTCTCGACCGCCGTCGCGGTGAAGTTCGGTGGGCTGCCGTTTGCGGCGACGATGCGCAGCCTGCGGAACCAGTCGACGACCGGCCGAAACGCGTCGCTGTTCAACTGCACAGCCGTCGACACAAAGAGCGCGTTGGGCCGGGTGCTCTCGCGCCATACGCTCTTCGAACCGTGAACGTATGAGCTGAACTTGTACTCCTCCTTGCCCGTGTCCGGATCGACGAAGCGCTCGAGCAGCCTGCGCATCCTTCCGCCTGGTGGCCACGCGAGCAGCCATTCCCGATGCACACGAACAGCATCCACGGCGAAGCTGTACTCGTACAGCGTGCCGTCCTGGATGAAGGCCGTCTCGAACACGGACGGGCTCCGCCGGTTTTCTTCGTCGAACAGGAAGGGCTCGTAGGGAATCCCGTCGCCGGCCTGGCTCTCCTTCGACGAGTTCAAGACGAAGTCCCGGGCGAACCGGAGGCCCTCGACGAACCGGGACTTGCCGCTGCCGTTGGGACCGTAGACCGCGGCGACCCGGTTCAGCCGTGGCGCCTGCCGTACGTCCGTGTCGAAGGCGAAGCGGTCAGCCGTTCCCTTGACGGCCTCCATGCTCAGCTCCTGCTGGTCCCGGAAACAGGCCCTGTTGGTGAGGGAAAAGGCGACGAGCATGGGTAGCTCCAGTGAATACGGCGGCGATCTTACCCAATATCCGCAGGAACAACCAGTTGTTTTCCCTTTGGTGCGCGATTACACGGCCGCCGCGTTCTCTGGCCGCCTTCGGCGGCAGCGGGCCAGAAGGCCCGCGCACCCAGAGCACCACCGTCGGCCTGCTGGTACGCCCTGCTGCAGTTGAGGCCCCCCAACGTCAGACGTTCTTGTCGTCGTTGCCGGTCCCTGCCGCAGCCGCTACGCTCCGCGGGCCCCGGTGTTCCCGTCCGGGTCGGGACGGGTCACGTAGCGGACGCGGTATTCCCCGGGGGCGGGAACGTGAATCATCGCCCGACCGTCTTCGCCGACGGGCACGGTGGCCACCGAAACGTAGTCGACGCTGAGAATCCGCAGCACACCCCCAGGCTGGTCGCCGACGAAATGGAGCGTGGGCAGCGAGCCCAGGTCGATGTCGATGCGCTCGCGGGCGTCTTCGTGCGGGAGAGCGATGCGACTGCGTACGGTGATCTCCTCGCGGCCGCTCGGCACGCCGTGGTTCAGCACCAGTCGCCACTCGCCGACGGGAAGCTCCGTGAACGCGAACGCGAACGCGGCCCCGGCGCCTACGTCTACGGCTCGCTCTTCCGCGGTCCCCGAGATCGCCGTCAAACGCGGCTCGGCGCCAAGTTCGAACGGGTCGATCGAACCCTCGATCACCGAACTGTTCGGCACCAGCTCCAGTGAGACCGTACGTGTTCCCTCCCCCTCTTGCAGGACGACCTGGCTCTCCAGCGACTGATACCCGGGCACCATCGCATACAGGTGGTAGGGCCTGGGGCCACCCGGGAGGTTCTCGAACAGGAAGGCGCCCTGCACCGCCGCCGCCGTCTTCGAAGACCAGCGCGTCCACACACCCGGTTCCGCCCACACACCCGGTATTGCTCCCGCTGCCAGGTGAACCTCAGCCGTCTGGCTTCCCTCAGGCAGGCCGAGGATCTCCCCTTCGATCGTGTTCCCGTTCCGGCGCCAGTCGAAGCGGTCCGTGACCATGCCGGGCGCCCGAACGTCGCCCCAGATGCGCTTGCATCCCTCGGGAATCCAAAGGGTCACGGATTGCTGCGGGCCGGCGGCGGTGTGGGTGCCCTCGTTCCGATCAGGGATCCCGTGCGGAACATGGCCAGGAGGAGCCTCGAAGTCGAAGCGGGAACGCCGTGCAACTCGAACTCCCCGTCCGGCCCCACCATCGCGGCCGCCACGATGTCCTCGTCCTCGCCGTCGACTTCCGTTTCGGGTATCGCGGCCAGGAGGTCGTAGCCCATCCATAGCTTGACGGCTTCGACGCGGCCGCTGATGGTCCGTGAGCGTCTCAGCCGCACGGTTCCTGAGCGGTCGGGAGCGACGACGCCCCCCACGAACCCTTCGGCGGCCACGACCGTTGCGAAGACACGCCGGGCAAGAGGCAGAACCGCCATCCCATCGGAGTTCGTGTCCAGGAGACACAGCAGTGGCTCGACACGGCCCTGATCGGCCAGGAAGAGCACCTGCGCAGCGGGTACGGGTTGCTCCGACCCACCGGCGATGACCGTGACGCGGCTCGTCACGCGGGCGCCGCCGTCGCCGCCTTGCACGAATCCGAGCCGGCTGCTCGGAAGGCGCAGGCCGTACCTGGACGCGCCCGTGTTCAGGTCGAACATCCGCACCAGGCGGGGGCTCCGTCGTCTAAGAACGACAGCTCGCTCCGCTGTGAATCCCGCAAGCGGGCGCCACTCGATGGCCGCCGGGTCGTGGCACCCGTGCAGGTCCGCCGAATCGACGGCCCCTTCCAAACGGACTCGGCGCGGTGACTTCCCCTCGCCCACAACGTCCCGCATCATCGAGAAGACGATCCGGGGATTCTGCGCGGTTGTCCCCTCCTCCTGCGCGAGCCCGACGGCAACGGACGACAGGAGGATGCCGATCAGCGCTGAAGGGACCGCATTCACCAGAAGGGGATCATACGCTCGGCCCGCGCACCCAGCGGCGCCCCCAACCGTCAAGCATCCTTGCCCGTTGCCCCGCCCGGCCGCACCCGCTACGCTCCGCGAGCCCCGCCCCAGACTCCAAGTGCCTACTTGGCTGGCCCGCGCAACATCACACTCTGCTTCGACGGCACCTGGAACAGCGACGACCGCGCGTCGCCCACGAATGTTGTCAAGACGAACCAGGCCGTACTGCCGCAGAGCGCGGCGGGCATGCCGCAGCTTCGCTACTACGACCGCGGCGTGGGCACGGGGCGTTTCGACCGGGTGCGGGGCGGGGTGGTGGGCCTCGGCCTCGCCCGGAACGTGGAGTTGGCCTACGTCTGGCTGAGCTCGCACTACCGGCCCGGTGACCGGATCTTCCTGTTCGGCTACAGCCGCGGGGCGTACACCGCGCGCAGCCTGGCCGGGCTGCTCGGCCTCTGCGGCGTCCCCGACCCGCGGCGCTGCGCCGCCGCCGGCCTCGGGGTGGCGGGGGTCGCGCTCCAGGGCATGGCGATCTACCGGCTGCGGCCCGGCGCCGTGCGCAGCGAACGCGCCGCGCGCCACGTCGAGACGTTCGCCGTGAGGTCCCCCGCCGCCGGCCGCCTCGGGCCGCCCGCCCTCGGGCCGCCCGCCCCTGGGCCGCCGTGCGAGGTCCGCTTCATCGGCGTCTGGGACACCGTCGGCGCCCTCGGCGTGCCGGTCACCTGGCTGAACTGGATCGGCGCCCGCCGCCACCGCTTCCACGACGTGCGCCTCGGCCGCCACATCCGGAATGCCTGCCACGCGGTGGCGATCGACGAGGGCCGCCGCCCCTTCGCCCCCGCCCTGTGGACGGACCGGCCGGCGCGCGGCCAGAACGTCGAGCAGCTCTGGTTCCCGGGCGTTCACAGCGACATCGGCGGCGGCAGCCGGAGCACCGCGCTCTCCGATCACGCCCTGCTGTGGATGTGGTCCAGGGCTCACGCCGCGGGCCTCGCGCTGGGGCCCGATGCCGTCCGCGGCCTGAGGCCCAACATACTCGGCCCCAGGGGCGACTCGATGTCCCTGGTCTACAGGCTCTGGGGCCGTTACGACCGGCCGATCGGCGAGCGGCACGAGGACGGCCTGCCCCTGGTCACGGGCGAGAAGGTCCACTTCTCGGCCATATGGCGGCTGCAGGCCCGCCAAACCTCCGCCTACAGCGAGGGAACCGCCGGCCGCACCCTGCTTCCGGCCCTGGAGCGCGACCTGGTCCGCGTGGCGCCGCCGGCGCCGGGCGAGGAGAACCCCGAAGAGTATCTCTGGGAGCTGCCGCCACCTGCCGACAGCCACCCCTAACTCCAACCCCCTCAACAATTTGACTCCTACACCTCCACCCCTTGACGAATCCCCCCACAGGCCCTATAGTGTCGTGCTTCGGAGGAACTGAATCGGCGGAAGGCCGCTTTCGATCCGCCCGTGCCCCGGCGTCTTCGACGTATTGCGCACTGGATCTATTCGGTCGTATCCGCTAAGGTTCCACCTACATTGGACAGACGGCCTTGAAGTCTTTAATCGGGAGGTGATGCGCAGCATCAGCGTGTGGGACGGTCGGCGGCCTGGTTGAACCAGGTTGGTGGCCGCCCAGACAGGAAACGTCAGCGGCTACGGCGCCGCGGAACCTGCATCGCCGTGGCCTGATCTTCGGATCGAACGAACTTCCGGTTTGGCATTCCGCCGGATCGGTCAACGAATAGCGGCAACAAGCCGCTCTAGGAGAAAACAAACTGATGAAGCTGATGAAGCACATCACGATCGCGCTGGTTCTCTGCGCGATTCCAGCAATGGCGTTCGGCCAGGCCACCGTCACTTGCACCGACTGCACCCACGCGGTGTCGGTCTACAAGGGTTCGGGCGGACTCATCGCCACGGCCGACGGCGTAGACAAGGTGAGCTACGTCGCCACCTGTGGCGGCGTCACCAGAAGCGATACGCTCACGGCCGACAAGAACGGCACCGTTTCCATGCTGCTCACGGGCGACACTGCCTGCGATGCAGAAGGCGGCGGCACCTTCGAGCTCGGCCCGATCAAAGATGGTGGTTGGTACTGGGTCACGGAGGACATGAACTCGGCCGTTGGCAATCTGGTTGACCTGGAAATTCTCAAGAACGCGAAGGTCGAGCTGACCGGGGCCGGCGACGGCGTCATGATGTCGATGGGCAGGGGCGCCGTGTTCGTCAAGGAGACCAGCACGGGCCGTGTCGGCATTCTGCCGAACATCCTGCCGGAGCCGCCGATGCCCGCACTCGGGAAGTGCGGCTTCAGTGGCACTAAAGCTAGTGATTACAAGCGTGTGAGCTCCGAGTGCGCGATGGGGGACGGTGGAACGATCACCCTGGCGACGTGGGAGAATACGAACAGCGGAACGACATCGCGCATCCATGACAAAGGCACCGTCAGGCGGCCTGGCGGCACCGCCACGCTTACCGTCACGGTCGACCTTTGGGGCAACGGGAGCGGTCATTTTGTGACCGACCCCGCAGCAGACGAACTCGGCATTCTGCTTGGACAGCCGGTGGTGGCAATGTCGGCAGCCAGGGGTGACACCCGTCTGACCGACGTGACCTACACGGCGAAGTTGGGCTCCGGCGTGCACGGGACGGATATTGAGGCTGGTACGCCGGTGGCCGGTATCACCATGGACACCTCGACCAGCCCAAATCTCGTCACGTTCGAGATCATGGCGGATGACGACTATTGCAGCGCCAAGACCAACGAGATGGCTCCGGTCACCGTCACCGCTGTGATATCAACGACCGGCGCGGCTCTGGTGACGCCCGCAATCAAGCGGACCGCCGCCGGCGTCGCCGGGAGCACGAGCTTCACGGTCTTGTGCCCCGCGGCCGCGAGCCAGGGCCAGGAACTGGTGCCCGAGAACCCGTTCCCGACCGACAGGTAGGGAACAGCCGATCTCCCGGCCTGAGCGGCTCGCACGAGCCCCTCAGGTTCGGGGAACGACTTCAAGGCGCTACCTCCGCGCCGGGTGCGAACCCGGCGCGGAGGTAGACGCTTTTCGTGTCTGGTGGGCGCCGCAACCCTGAAGGCGCCGGCGCTCGCTTTCTCTGACGTGCGGCCTCTGGATCTGCGAGGGCTGTGTCCCATCAGGGTTCCGTTCACTGTGGCGTGGGCCGATTGAGGAAGAACGGAAGAATCGATGAAGCACATCGTGATGGCGCTGGCGCTCTCCGCGATTCCGGCAACGGCGTTCGCTCAGGATGTCCGTTGCCACTACTGCGACCACATCGCTCCCTACTTCAAGGGCCAGGGTGGTTTCATCGGAACCGTCGCCGACGGAGTTGAAGAGGTGACCTTCGTTGCTTCCTGCGGCAACGTCCTCACCACCGGGGAAGCCCAGGTCGACGGCGACACGGCCGCCCAGTTGTTCAGCCACCGCAACGGCCTTGCCTGCGACCAGGAAGGCGGCGCCCTGGAGATTGCCGGTCTGAAGGACGGCGGCTGGTACTGGATCACGGACGAAATGAACTCGGCCGTTGGCAATCTGGTGCTCAAGGACGTTCTCGAGAACGATCCGGTCGAGCTGACCAGCGCCGGCGACGGCGTCATGATGTCGATGGGCATGGGCGCCGTCTTCGTCAAGGAGACGAGTACCGGCCGTGTCGGCATTCTGCCGAACATCCTGCCGGCGCCGCCGATGCCCGCAGTCAAGAAGTGCGGCTTCAGTGGCGCTGGCACGACTGCTTCTCCCTTCGTGCGTGTGAGCTCCGAGTGCGCGATGGGGGACGGTGGAACGATCACCCTGGCGACGTGGGAGAATACGAACAGCGGAACGACATCGCGCATCCATGACAAAGGCGCCGTCAGGCGGCCTGGCGGCTCGGCCACGCTTACCGTCGAGGTCGACCTTTGGGGCAACGGGAGCGGTCATTTTGTGACCGACGCCGACGCAACCGGAACCGGCATTCTGCTTGGACAGCCGGCGGTGTCAGGGTCGGCAGCCAGGGCTGCCGCCCGTCTGACCGGCGTGAGCTACACGGCGAAGTTGGGCTCCGGCGTGCATGGGACGGCTCTTGCGGATGGTGTCGCGAATGGCGGCATCACCATGGACACCACGACCACGGAAAATCTCGTCACGTTCGCGATCGTGGCGGATGACGACTATTGCAGCGACACGGCCAACGAGACTTCTCCGGTCTCCGTCACCGCTGTGATAGCCGCGGACGGCGCGGATGATGTGATGCCCGCAATCAAGCGGAACGCCGCCGGCGTCGCCGGGCGCACGAGCTTCACGGTCATATGCCCCTCGCGAGGAGCGCCTCCGTAATCCGCTGCCCACGCTGATCCAGCGCTTCCAACTTCCGTGGCAGCGCTCTTGAGGCTCTGACGAGAACAGGGAACCTGCGCGGGTTTCCGTCTGAGTCTCCAGAAGCGCGCCACGCGCCTGGCCTCTCTCCTGGCGGGCAACACAGTCCAATCCAATCCTGAAATGAGCGTGAACGGGACCGTCATGGAGAGTCGAGTCGGGTCGGTCTCGGGGTAGTTCTGGGGCGGCAGACGGTTCTGCACCGTCTGCCGCCTAGGGTAGCGCCCGCTGCGATGCCGCGGCGGTTGCGGGCGTTGTGTTCCGGCCTGGGCCGATGGTGGTGTGCGGTGTATGGCATCGGGCTGCGCGGTCTGCGGTTCAGGCGCTCCGGCGCCGGTGGGGATCGGACTCCCGGTCGATGAGTTCGAAGAGTCTGGCACGAGCCAGCTTGAGGGCGATCGCGGCGTCGAGGTCGCTCGTGGCGCCGGCTTGGTCTTCGAGGGCGGCGATGGTGACGCCGGGCCTGAGGTGCCGCTCCGCGTCCGGCAGGGACTTGAGCTTCTCGAACGGCGTCATGGTGTCCTGGTAGCGGTAGCGTTTCCTGGTGCGGCCCTTGCTGTCGGTGACCTCGGTGGGAAACAGGCACGGGCGATGGAAGTTGAGGAAGGGGGTGAGCACATCGCATGCGAAGACGTTGATCTCGCGGGCGAAGAGCTTGGGGATGTGCCGGTATCCGAACTGGCGCCGGATCACGTTGCCGTTCTTGCTCTCGACCAGGGCGTTGTCGTTGGTGTGCCGGCTGCGGGACTTGGTGAACTCGGGGACGTGCAGTTGGTTGAGCATCTCGGCGACCTTGCGGTTGATGTACTCGGAGCCGTTGTCGGCGTGGAAGCCCAGCACCTTGAAGGGGCAGGACTCGATGAGCTCCTTGAGCACCGGCACGAGACACCGTTGGGAGATGGCCCGTACCGTCGCCACGTGCTCCCACTGCAACACCTCGTCCACGAGGTTGATGTGGTACACGCCCTTCTCGCCGTCTTTGTCCCCTTGGTGCACCGTGTCCACCCGCAGGTAGCCCGGCTTCCCCTCCGGCTGGGGCTTGCGTCGTTCCCCGATCCCGACCGCGGTCGACCGCGTCTTCTTGAAGCTGGTGCGGCGCCGCCGGTAGGCGGTCGACTTGCGCAGGTTGTAGAACTGGCCGTTCGAGATGGTCGCCAGGCGCTCGAAGCGCTCGTCGGCGTACTCCTCGAACATCCGCCGCATGACGGCGCGCGTCGCGTGTCCGCACACTTGGCCCAGTGCCGCATCGACCTCGGCCAGAAGCCCGATGTCGGCCTTCGTGTAGCGCCGCCTGAACGCGTGAGGCGGCTGGCCGCGGCGGTCGCGAACGCTGCCGGTCTCCCGGTGCTGCCGGATCAGCCGCGTCACCTGCGACTCGGATTTCCCGATCATCTTCATCAGGTAGCTCCGGATCACGCCCTTGTCGCGCCTCGGAAGCGCCCAGTAGCGGAACTTGACCAGCGTCTCACGGACGAACTCGTAGCTCGATCCGCGGTCCACCAGCACGAAGTCCACCGACTCGTTGCCGGACAGGAAACTGCGGACCTCGACAAGACTCTGAAGTCGGCGTGTCTGGAGCGTCACAATCATCCTCCGATGATCCCCGATCCCAACGGCTCACGCTCACCTCTCGTTGGATTGACGACCCCACGCTCACGCTCACTTCTCATTGGACAGCGCTCCTGGACTTCGACGGCGATGTGCGCGTCGTGGCGGCTCACGGCCGCGTGGCGGGCGAGTACATCGAGAAGCTGGGCCGTGTCTACATGGACGGCGAGCGTGAGCGTTGGGCCCAGAGACTGGCCCGGATGCTGGCTTCTCTGGAGGCTGAGTACGCGCCGACGACGGTTCTTCTCGAAAGCCGGAGCGGGTTGCATGACATCGCCGCTGCTACGGTGACCGACCTGAATGCACAGGTGCTTCTCTTCGCCGTTGACTCGCCGAGTACGTGGGATGACTACGAGATCATTTTTCGCCACTGGAGGGATCGCGGTTTGGCCGAGCGGCTTCGTGAGCGGCTGGCCGTTGTTTCGGCATTGACACCGGAATCTGAAACCGGTCGATATCTGGGAGGCTTCAGGGAGCGGTCGTGGAATCTCTTCCGCGAATGTCTGTACGATGACCTCAGCGGCGACCTCCCGCCGACAGACGAACCGTTCAGTTTCGCCTTGGATGACGAGTACGCGCCTCACGCGGCTTTGCCGATTCACTGGACGCGCGGCCTCGCGGGAGGGGCATCGTTGCGAGAAATGGACCGGAATCCAGTGAAACAGGCCTACGCTCAGTTCCTGGTGCGGTTCGATGAACTGGTGGCCATGACAGCGCCGCAGGAGAAATGACCACCATTCCGGCGAAGACTGCCCGCGAGGCGTTCCGGGCCTTGCCGGAGGGAACGAGCGAGGGTGAAGCACCGTCGCCGGACCTCGTGTACTTTCCGCGGTCGCACCTGAAGGCCCTCGATCCGGACAGGCAACTGGTTACCGGGATGAGAGGGGCTGGAAAGACCTTCTGGTGGAGCGCGCTTCAGGAAGAGGCCGTGCGGGAGTTGGTGGGCCAGGAAGAAAACCACTCGACTCTGCGCGCCGACACGGAGGTCCGGGCCGGTTTCGGGACCAGGCCGGCATTGAACGAGTACCCGGACAAGGACACCCTCCTGAGCTTGATCGATGGCGGGCTTGACCCCAGACTTCTCTGGCGAACGGTGCAGGTCAGACATATTGCCCCTGCTGAGCACCCCGTGGCGAGAGTTGGGAGCTGGGCTGCCCGTGTGGAGTACGTCCTGAAGAAACCGGAGGCAATTGCCCAACTGTTCGAAGAGCGGGACCGCGAACTCGTGTCTCAAGACCGCTACGTCCTGATTCTCTTCGACGCGCTGGACCGCTGCGCGGACGATTGGAAGTCAATGTCCCGAGTGATTCGCGGTCTACTGCAGAGCGTTCTCGACCTGCGTCCGTATCGAAGGCTCCGGGCCAAGGTGTTCCTGCGGTCCGACCAGTTCAGCGAATCGGAGATCGGGGACTTTCCGGATGCTTCCAAGCTCCTGTCTTCGAGCGCCGAGCTCAACTGGCCGCGGCCAGAACTCTACGGCCTACTTTGGCATGTTCTGGCGAACGGAAAGTACGGTCAGTCCTTTCGCGCGTTCCTTGATCGCGCCGGCGAATGGGATTCGGCGGAGGTGTGGGTTCGGTGGTCGGCTATCCGAGCGCCGAGTCCATACCGTCGCATACGTAAGTTGAACGGGGTCTCTACGAGGTCCGTTTGGAGGTGGGGGGTGGGGGTGACTGCGTTTCCGGAGAGTTCCCGTGGTTGATTCCCCCCCTGGCCGCCGTTTCCGGCAGTCCCTGTTCCTGCTGCGCGAACTCGTCGTCCGCAACCTGCGCGGACGCTACGCGGGCTCGGCGTTGGGTCTCGTGTGGTCGCTGCTCAACCCCCTGTGGCAGCTCCTGCTGTTCACGTTCGTGTTCTCCCGGGTGCTGCAATTCACGCTCGAGGGAGAGCAGACCGACAACTTCGGCATCTTCCTGTTCTGCGGCCTGCTGCCCTGGATTGCGATCAACGAGGGGCTCTCGGGCTCGGCCTCGGCAATCACTGCCAACGCGGACCTGGTCAAGAAGATGCGCATGCCGGGGGAGCTGCTGGTCGCGTCCCTGGTGCTGGGCGCGGCGCTCCATGCCGCGGTGGGCGGCGTGGCGTTCGTCGTGGTGCTGGCGCTGGTCGGTGAACTCTCCGTATCGAGCCTGCCGCTGCTGCTCGTGGCCCTCCCACTCCAACTCGGGTTGACCTTCGGCCTCGGTCTGGGGCTGGCGGCGGTGAACGTCTACTTTCGCGACACGGTGCAGGCGGTGGGTCTGGTGCTCAACACCTGGTTCTGGGTGACGCCGATCGTCTATCCCTTCCGGCGCGTCGGGGATCGTCAGACGCTCCGGGAGCTGCTGGAGTTGAACCCGCTGACCGGCCTGGTCAGCCTCTACCGCGCCGCCTTCCTCGGCGGGGAGGTCGGGGTCAGCCTGGTGCCGCTGCTTGCCTTTGCCGCGGCGGCCATGGTCCTTGGCGGCGCCCTGTTTGCCCGCCTCAAGCATGGCCTCGCGGACGAGATATAGGGTGAATGGCACACCCAGTGACGCGGCCATTACGGCAGTCATCGTCCACTACCGGACCCCTCGGCTGCTCCAGGCGGCGGTGGAGGCGCTCCAGGCGGACGCGCGGGCGTCCAGTCTGCGACTCGAGATCGTCGTGGTGGACAACGGCGCCCGGTCGAGCGAGCCGGCGGAGCACCTCGACCTGGCGCGTCTGACGACGTGGGTCATCGAGCCGGCCTCGAACCTGGGCTACGCGGGCGGGATCAATCTCGGCGCCCGCGCGCCGGCAGGCAATGTCGTGCTGCTGATGAACGCGGATGTGATCGTGGAGACGGGGTGCCTGCGGGAGCTCGTCGATGTGCTCGGCGGTGCGCTCGGAGGTGCCGACATCGCCGGGCCGCTCCTGTTCTGGGACCGGGATTGCCGGCTGATGCTGCCGCCGCAACAGGTCCGCACGCGGGCCGCCGAACTGGACGCGGTCTGGGCCGAGCGATCGGTGTTCTGGGGTCGTTCCTACCGCCGCCGGTGGCGACGCCGCGCCCGGGCGCTCTGGTCGGCCCGGGCGCCAGTGCCCTGCTTCGAGCTCACCGGGGCCTGCCTGGCCATGACCAGGGAGTGCTGGGAGCGCGTCGGGCCGTTCGACGAGGGCTTCAAGCTCTACTTCGAGGAGACCGACTGGTTGCTGCGCGCGAAGGCGCTGGGCGCGCGGGCGGTCCTGGCCCCGGCGGCGCGCGCGGTTCACGCCTACGACCAGAGCGCGCAGCGTGAACCTCGCGCGCAACTGTGGTTCGAGCAGTCGATGGCGCGCTTTCGGCGGCGCCGCTACGGCGCCTGGTTCGCGGCGCTGCTCCGGCTCCTCGAACGCGTGCCCCGGCGTTTCGCCGATCCGCGGCCGCTTCCGGCGAAGGCCGTGGACGGCGAGGCGTGGATCGAGGTCACTCCGCTGCCGCTGGGTGTCCCCGCCGCCGGTTGCCGCCTTGACGGCGGTGGCGTGCGGGACTTCGAGTTGCCGGCGGATGTCATGCAGGGCGCCAGGTCCGACCTGTGGATTCGCGCGAGCGACGGGGGTTGCCGGGATCTCGGCTGCAGCCACTGGGAGGCGGCCAGGTGAACGGCCGGCCAACGGCCGGCGCCTCCGCTGCAGCGGTCGAGGCCTGGCATCGTTGCCTCGAACGCCGCCGTGCGGGGGTGGCGCCGGACAGCGGTCTCGACCAGGCGGTGGCCGCGGTGTTGCCGCGGGGCCGCCTGTCCGCTTTGCCGGCGGAAGGGCTTCGCCTGGTGATCGGTTCGGAGGCGGTCGGCGCCGCGGAGGAACTGCCGGACGAGGTGCTGATCGGGTGGGCGTACGACGCCGCCGCCTGCGAGACCGAGGCGAGCGGCTACGACCGCCTGATCGTGGATCTGCTGGAGGCCGGGTTCCGGCCGGTGGCGGAGGGGTCCGGTCTGCCGGCGCCGGTCGCGGGTCACGAGGCGGCGCCGCCGTTCCGCGTGGTGCGCGCGCGCCGCGACGGCTACCGCCTCCGCAGCTACCGGCTCGGGGACGAGGAGGCGATTCTGGACCTGTTCCGGGACAGCTTCCGGAGCGATCTGACGCTGGAGCACTGGGCCTGGAAGTACCACCACAACCCGCGGGGGGGCCCCCGGATCTCGCTCGCGTTCTCGCCCGGCGGCGAACTCGTGTGCCAGTACTGCGCGTACCCGGTGCGCTGGCACGGCCTGCCGCCGACAAGCCCCGCCGACAGCCACCAGGTCGGGGACACGATGACGCGCAGCAGCGCCCGCGCCGTCGGCCGCGGGCCGACCAGTCTGCTGGCGCGGTCGGCGAGGCACTTCTATCTCGTGAACTGCAAGGGCCGGATCGCGTTCAACTACGGCTTCAACACCGGCAACATCCAGAAGTTCTCGAACCGCTTCCTGGATGTGCGGCAGGTGGAGGAGGTCCCCTACCGCGAACTGCCGCCGGCGTCCCGGCTCGGCCGCAGCGCCCGGCACGGCCACCACTACGAACTGCGGCGGATCACGGAACGTTCCCAGGTCGATGCCGCGTTCGACGGCCTGTTCGAGCGCGTGAGCGACCGCTACGGATTGCTGGTCGAGCGCTCCGCCGAGTACCTGCGCTGGCGCTACGTCGACTGTCCGGTCGAGGGCCCGGAGCTGCTCGCCGCCTACCGGCGGGGACGTCTGGCGGCGTGGGTGGCGGCGACTCGTCTGCCCGATCGGGTGGAATGGGGCGATGCCCTGGTCGATCCGGCCGAGCGGCCGGCCCTGCGCGCGCTGCTCGCCGAGACGCGGGCGCCCGGTCTCCCGGTGGTCGGTTGGTTCAGCGACCGGCCACGCTGGTTGTCAAAGGAGCTGGACGCTCTCGGCCTGGTCCGGCGACCCGAACCGCAGGGGCTGGTCACCGGTCTGTCGCCATTCGTCTGCGGCGACGCCGTGTCGCTGCTGCGCCGGGGCTACTACACGAAGGGCGACAGCGATCTGTTCTAGGGCGCTGGGCCGGGCGCGAGGGCCACTACACTGTGACACGCGATCTTCACCAGTACGTTAGAATCGGTCCGCTTCGACAGTTCCGGGAAACCACGTCGCTCGCTGGGCCGCTGAACGGAAGGGGTCGGTGCGGTCTTCGGCGGGCAGCTTTGGGAGTAGGTTGTGGCCGTCAGGATGAACGATACGCTGCTTGAGCTGGTCGAGGGCGACATCACTGAACTGCAGGTCGACGCGATCGTCAATCCGGCAAACGAGGATCTGCAGCTTGGCGGTGGTGTCGCCGGGGCCGTGCGCGAGAAGGGCGGCGCCTCCATCCAGGACGAGTGCGACCGCATCGGCGGCACGCCGGTCGGCACCGCGGTGATGACCGGCGCCGGCACGTTGAAGGCGAAGCAAGTGATCCACGCCGTCGGTCCCCGCATGGGCGAGGGCGACGAGGACCGCAAGCTGGCCGCCGCGGTGAGGGCGGCGCTCGCCCTCGCCGATCGCAACGGCCAACGCACGATCGCCATCCCGGCGATCTCCACCGGCGTGTTCGGGTACCCGGTCGACCGCTGCGCCCGCATCCTGCTGACGGAGGTTCATCGCTACCTCCAGGGCGGCACGAAGCTGGAGCGCGTCGTCGTCTGCCTGCGCGGCAAGCAGAAGTACCAGACGTTCCGCGACGAACTCCGCCGCGGCTTCCGCTGACCCTTGGGTGCGGCAACTACTGGGCGCGCCGGCCTGCCATCTGTGCACCCGATGACGGGCGCACAGAGTGGTTCGCGGGTGGCGCGGATCGCGCCACCCGGGTTCTGCCCGGCGCCCGGTGTTTGAGCCCCGAACCCGCGAGACGGCGCACGCAAGGCTGATAGCCTGCATCGCTTCGCCGGCGGCGATCCTCGAATGAGCCCGAACGTACAGCCGCTCCACGTGGCCTTCACAGCCACGCCGGAGATTTTCGCGACCGACAGCCTGGGGGCCTTCGTCTACCCGTTGACCCATGAGCTGGGTGAGCGCGTGGACACGCTCCGCTACGACGAGATGCGGTTCGTCGTCTCGGTCTGGCACCCGCGCGAAGGCAAGAACATCGACCTCGACAAGGCGTACCTCGAGCTGCGGGCGAACTTCGTCGAGGGTGGTCACTGGACGCGCCTGGCCGAGCTGGAACCGGTCGTGTCGCCCTACCAGCGGGGCGAGACGTTCGACGGCTGGATCGTCCTGCCCGTGCTGTCCGGGGACACGGCGCTCCGGCTTCACGGCGGCGGTTTCCAGCCGCGGACGCGAATGCAGATTCGCGCTTCGGCCTACTTCGTAGCCTGAACGGACCTGGGAGGGTGCGCGGCAGAAACTGGGTGCGCCGGCGCCCCCGCCGGCTGCCGCGCTAGCCGTGGGGCGTCAAGAACTCCTGGCACGTCTGGCGCAGCGGAACGAGCGCCGGATCGTCCTGCTGGTGCTCGACGGCGTCGGTGACCTGCGAACCGCCGACCAGCCGCGGACGGCCCTGGACGAGGCCCGCACCCCGAACCTCGACCGGCTGGCCGCGCGGTCGGCGCTCGGCCGCCTGACGCCGGCAGGAACCGGCATCACGCCGGGCAGCGGGCCGGGCCACCTGGCCCTGTTCGGGTACGAGCCGACCTCGCCGGAGGCGGACATCGGCCGCGGCGTGCTGGAGGCGCTCGGCCTCGGCCTGGACTTCCCGCCCGAGGTGGTCACAGCGCGAGGCAACTTCGCCACCGTCGACGACGCCGGCCTGCTCCTGGACCGGCGCGCCGGGCGCATCCCGAGCGCGGAAGGGGAGCGGCTCTGCGCGCTCCTCGCGCGCCGGATCGAGGCCGCCGGCGGAGTGCTCGGCGACGGCGTCCGGGTCGAGGTCCACCCGGGCGAGGCGTATCGCTTCGTGCTCCTGTTCCGGGCCGCCCCCGGGACGCCGCCGCTCGATGCGGGCCTGCTGGACACGGACCCGCAACAGCTCGGCGTGCCGCCGCTGTCGCTTGGGGCGGCCGCGGGCTCAGGCGCCGCCGGCGAAGCGGCCCGGGAAACCGCGCGCCGCATCGCGTCGGCCGTCGAGGTGCTTCAGGAGGAGCTGCGGGCCGAGGAGCGCGCGAACACGTTCCTGCTCCGCGGCTTCTCGAAGCTGCCGGCGCTGCCTGGTGTGGGCGAGCTCTACCGCCTGCGCGCGGCCGCTCTGGCCGGCTATCCCCTCTACCGCGGCGTGGCGAAGGTCTGCGGCATGGAGGTGGTCGACTGCGGCAAGCCCTTCGAGCAGGTCCTCGACCGGCTCGAAGACACTTGGAGCGAATTCGACTACTTCTTCCTCCACGTCAAGGGCACGGACATGGCCGGTGAGGACGGCGACCTCGCCGCCAAGGCGGCAGTCATCGAGACCGTGGACTCCCTGCTGCCGCGCCTGCTCCACCTGGGCCCGGACGTGCTGGCCATCACCGGCGACCACTCGACCCCGGCGCCGATGAAGGCCCACAGTTGGCACCCCGTGCCGCTTCTCGTGTGGTCGGAGCAGTGCTTCGTCGACGAGTGCGAGCGCTTCAGCGAGGTCGAGGCCATCCGCGGCGCCGTCGGCACCATCCCGGCAAGCGAGCTGATGGGGCTGTTGCTCGCGAACGCCGGCAAGCTGGCGAAGTTCGGGGCGTAGGCGAGCGAAGAGCGGGTCAGTCACCGTTTCGGGAGAGAGTCGCCCAGCCCTCCTTCCCGTTGTAGACGAGGATTCCGTGGCGCAGGATGTCGCGGCCGATGACCGCGACGTAGTCCAGGTGGGAGAGGTGAAAGCCGCGCCCGCGGAGGACCGTGAAGGCGCCGAAGCCGGTGATAGCGACCTCTCCGAGCAGCAGAGGCACTTGGCCATCGTGTGGCCCTAGAACGGTACTCAGTCGCCCGGTGCCGCTCTCGACCAACCCGGCCTGCCTGGCAGCCTTCAGGTCGAACGCCGTGACATCCGAGCTGGTATCGATGAGGGCTTCGCCCGTCACCATTCCAGTGTGGACTCCAAGAGCCCGCCGCTCCCGCCTCAGATCCGGGGGAAGTCGAATCTCGACCTGGACGATGGCGCCGAATTGCCCCCTAAGCGGGATTCTCGGCATCGGAGGGTGTGAGGGTCTTCGTCACGATGGGCATCGCCACAACGGGAACGGCCGGTTCGCCGGCCTTGAGGACCAGGTAGCCGTGATCTTCCGTCCCCGTCTGCCACACTTGCCGGTAGCCGTCGTAGTTGGCCGCCAACTCATCCTCATACGCGCCGATCAGCTCGGTGCCATGAATCAGGAGGTACTGGCCGGCGTACTTCCGGCGGTACTCCTCAAAGTGCTCTTCGTAGAAAGCGACCTCTTCTGCGAGCGCCTTCCCGGTCATTGGGATCTCCTTTTCGATTGGCGACCGGCCGTCGCCGAGTTCGTGAACTCGAACGAGAACACCCCCTCCGGCAACGACTTTAGCCACAGCCCTGTTGACAGGTGATAAGCGCCGCTTTACAGTCGCTGGGCGATGGCGAGACAGGAGGAGCCCAGGGCCGTCGGCGAACACATCAGGCGCAGGGTCATCCCGGTGGGGATGACGGTTACAGAAGCCGCCAAGAGACTGGGAGTGAGTCGGGTGGCGCTCTCGAACCTCCTGAACGGTAGAGCCACCCTGTCGCAGCAGATGGCGCTTCGTCTGAAGACGGCGTTCGGTGCCGACCCGGAGGAGTTGTTGAGGATCCAGGAGAAGGCGCAGCGGGATCTCCGGCGCGAAGAGGAGAGAACGATGGCCGTCGGGACATACGTACCGACCTTCCTCACGATCAAGGCCCAGCAGATTCACGACTGGGCGAACCAGGGAGAAGAAGCGCGGAGCCGGTTGCCGGTTCTGATGCGGAGACTGATTCGGTCCACCGGGCGCGAGCTCGTCCACCTGGACTTTCCTGGGTATGGCGAAGCCCAGCGGCAGGGTTGGGATGGCTGGGTTGAAGCGCGGAGCGCGACGCACTGGATCCCGCTGGGCGAGTCCGGGTGGGAACTCAGCACCACCAAAGACCTGCCGGCGAAGGCGAATCGGGACCTTAGGAACCGACTAGGTGAACCGGAAGAACTGAGGGCGGAAACGACCTTCGTCTTCGTCTCGTCGCGTAGGTGGAAGGACAAGACGAAGTGGGAGAAGAGGTGCAAGGCCGAGGGCCATTGGAAGGACGTGCGCGCTCTGGACGCGAGCGATCTTGAGCAGTGGCTGGAGGAGTCGATAGAGGGCCAAGTCTGGCTGGCTGAGCAGCTCAATCTGCCGTCGCTCGAGGACTGCATGACCCTTGAGAGAGCCTGGGAGCGGTGGGCCGAAGCTACCGAGCCGCCACTGACGGAGGAACTCTTCAGGCCCTCTGTCGCCGCGCACGGGAGGGAGTTCGCTGCCTGGCTGAAGAGGTCGAATCCTGAACGCCCGTTCGTCGTCGCGGCGGATTCCAAAGACGAGGCACTTGCCTTCCTCGCATGCCTGTTTCGAGCTGACGAGATTCCGGCCGATTTCCCGGATCGCGCACTCGTCATCAAGTCGGCAGGAACCCTCAGAACCCTGGCGCCGTCCGCAGCGTCGTTCATTCCGATTGTCAGCGACGACGAGACGGAGCGCGAACTCGTCCCTCGTCGACATCACAGCATCGTTGTGCGGCCGCGCAACGCCGTGGATCGCGAGCCGGACATTGCGCTTGGCCTTCTGGGTCACCAGACGTTCGAGAAGTCGCTTTCGGCTATGGGGCTTGCGCGAGGTGAGATTGATCGGCTGGCGCGGGAGTCGGGGCGGTCTCCGACGATTTTGCGGCGTCGCCTTTCGAAGAACGACGCGATCAGAAGGCCGCGTTGGGCGGAAAAGAGTGAGATCGCACGGAAATTGGTGCCGATGGACCTCGTTGGCGCGTGGCACGCCGAGTCGAAGGCGGATCGGGAGGTTCTCCACACCCTGACTTCCCGGCCGTTTCGCGAGATCGAGGAGGATGTAAGGGTCCTGCTTGGGTTCGACGATAGCCCTGTCTGGTCGGTCGGCCGGCACCAGGGCGTTGCTTCGAAGATCGATGCGCTGTTTGCCGTCAGCCGGTACATGACGGCAGAGGACATCGTCGACTTCGTGGACCTCGCCGAGTACGTGCTGTCCGAGGCCGACCCCGCTTTGGAGCTTGCCGCGGACCAGAGATGGGCGGCGGGCCTGTACGGCAAGGTGCGCGACCACTCGGAGGCCCTGCGGACCGGTGTGTGCGAGACGCTCGTCCTGCTGGCGGTGCACGGCAACGGCCGGTTCCAAAACCGACTCGGAATCGATCTGGAGCGTAGCGTCGCCGATCTCGTCAGGCGACTGCTGGCGCCGGACGGAGCCGAGGCGCCGCTGGCGGTTGAGACACTGATGTCCTACGACCGGGATCTTCCGAGGCTCGCCGAAGCGGCGCCGGATGTCTTTCTGGACCTTATCCAAGCGGATCTCCGTCACCCCGACGCCGCCGTGCGTGAACTCCTGAAGCCGGCAGAGGGCGGCATCTTCGGCGGCTGTTCGCGCAGCGGCCTTCTGTGGGCCTTGGAGTGCCTTGCCTGGAACCCGTCGAACCTCCCTCGGGTGGTGTTGATACTGGCCGAGTTGTCGAAGACACCCATCGACGACAATTGGGCAAACACGCCGCTTCGGAGCCTGGAGGCGATCTTCCGGTCGTGGATGCCGCAGACGGCGGCTTCTCTCGGCTGTCGCTTCCAGACGTTTGAGATGGTGTGTCGGGAAGTCCCGGAAGTAGGTTGGCAAGTCTGCATGGAGCAGCTCCGGCGCGGTCCGCGGACGGGGACTTACAGCCAGCAGCCGAGGTGGCGAGGCGATGCCTCGGACGCCGGAGAACCGGTTTCTCTCGACGATCGGCGGGAGTTCGATCGCAGAACGCTTGAGCTGGTTCTGGAATGGCCGCACCGGCGCGACGCCGCCATGCTCGGGGATCTGATCGACCTACTCGGCGACATGTCCGATCAGGAACACCGTCGGGTGTGGTCCCTCATTGACGACTGGCTTGAAGGCGGGCCGGACGAAGCGCAAAGGGCTGCGTTGCGTGAGCGCCTCCGGTGCTTCGGCTACGCCAGCACCAGGCCCGCCTTCGCGGTCGAGCCTGCGTTGCGGCAGCGGGCGAAGGCGTTGTACGACCTGCTCGCGCCACGAGATCCAGGGAGACGCCACGCGTGGCTCTTCGCCGAGCACTGGATTCGCGAATGGCCCGAGGACTTCGATGACGCGATGGACTTCTCGGAGCGTGAGGAACGCATCAGGAAGCGGCGCACCGAGGTGATGACGGAGATCTGGTCGAGTCAGGGCCTGAAAGGTGCTCTATCGCTTCTTCCCTCGAGCAACGCTCCCGACACGGTGGGCATGTTCGCCTCGCGTTGCGTGCCCGGCCAGCACGCTCGGGCAGAAGTTCTTCGGGCCTGCCTTTCGGGCGACCTGCCCACCGAGCTTGAGTTGGACGAGGCGAAGCTGGATGGGTTCCTGCGAGGATTCATCTGGGCAGTCGATACGGACTCGCGTGCGGAGCTTCTTTGCGGTGTCGCGGAAGAACCAGGGCGGAACCAGATCGCCCGGTTGCTTCTGAACGCACCGTTCGGCCAAGGAACCTGGCGCCTTGTGGACGATCACGAAGACGCCGTCCAAACCAAGTACTGGCGGGAAGTGGTTCCCCACCGGGTTGGACACTTCTCCGAGGCTGAATGCACTGAGCTGATCGGCCGCTTGCACGAAGCCGGGCGGCCACGTGCGGCCTTCAGTGCACTGTCCATGGACTTGGACAAGGTCGAGACATCGCGGCTGAAGAACCTGTTGTGGGCGATTGTGCGCGCCGGCTCCGGGCCGGACGAAAGTGTCCCGGTGGACCAATACCAGATCTGCAGGGCAGTTGAGTCCCTTGACGGTGGAAGCGGAATGACCCGGGATGAGATGGCGGACCTGGAGTTCGTGTTCTTCGAGGTGCTGAAGCGGTACAAGCACGGTGTGCCGAATCTCGAACGCCGAATTGCCGAAGACGCCGGCTACTTCGTGTGGCTCGTGGCTCTCGTCTACAAGCGCAAGGACGGCCGTGACGATCCCGAAGGATGGCCGGTGTCGAATCTGGACAACAAGGTCGCCCTAAGTCAGCTAGCGTTTTCGGTGCTCACAGAAGTAGCTGCGATGCCCGGGTCCATGCTTGGCCAAGACGAGATCGATGTCGAGGGTCTCCAAGCCTGGGTGTCCGAAGTGAGGCGGCAGGGCACCGAGTGCGGTCGCGGCGAAGCTGCAGACATGTGCATTGGCCAGCTTCTCGCCCAGAACCCGCCTGAGAACGGCGGCTCATGGCCCGACCGCCCGATCTGCGAGCTCTTGGAGGCTGTCGCGACGGAGGGCATTGCCAGTGGCTTCTATTCGGGCGTTGCCAACTCCCGCGGTGCCGTGATGCGCGCCGAAGGTGGCGGCCAGGAACGGGAACTTGCGGCCAGGTACCGGGCGTGGGCGGAACCTCTTTACTTCGAGTTCCCTTTCGTCGCGAGCCAAGTGCTGGAGCGAATCGCCAAGTCCTACGACCAGGAGGCGGCGTATTGGGACACTGAGGCGGAACTGGGGAAGCGGCTGGAAGCCTGAACTCTAGGCTCGTGCGCGCCGCTTCGCGGCATCGCGCTCTTGATGCTGGCCCACCGCCAGTTGGGCTGCGCAACGACATGCCTAGCACGGAACTAGACGGACTTCGGGCGCCACTTCGTGTGTCCCCATCGCTGCGGCTCGACCAGGCCGCGGCCTACTCTCGCCGAAACGCCCTCACGTCACTCCCCGCGCCTTCGAACAACTGCCGCACGGTTGGCAGGGGCAGGCCGACGACGTTGCTGTAGTTGCCGTCGATCTCGCTGACGAAGAGGGCGCCCAAGCCCTGGACGGCGTAGGCGCCGGCCTTGTCGTCGGGCTCGCCGGTGGCGGCGTACCAGTCGAGCTGCTCGGGGGTCAGTTCGGCGAACAGGACGCGGGTGCTCTCGACGGCGTGCAGGGTGGCGCCGTCGGGGGGCTTGAGGGCGACGCCGGTGAGCACCAGGTGCCAGCGGCCCTGGAGACGCTCCAGCATGCTGCGGGCTTCGTTGCGGTCGGCGGGTTTGCCGAGCACCTCGCCGCCGTTGACGACGATGGTGTCGGCGGCGAGGACCCATTCGCCGTCCTGGGCCCCGGCCTCGGCCTTCTCGCGGGCCAGGCGCCGCACGAGGTCGCGGGGCCGCTCGCCGTGACCGGGCGTTTCGTCGACGGCCGCGGGGCGCACCGTGAAGTCGAGGTCGAGGGAGTGCAGGAGCTCGCGGCGGCGCGGGGACGCGGAGGCGAGGATGAGGGGGCCGGGCGCCCTGCTCACTGGAAGTAGCCTGCAATCGTCTGGATCTTGGGGCCGCGTTTGCCGCCGGCGGGGCGGTTGGTGAGTTTCACCTCGATCTTGCGGAAGGTGTCGGGTTCGCCTTCGGGGGACTCGAACACGAGCAGGTACTGGGAGCGGACCTCGGTTTCGATCCGCTCGTAGACCCGCTTCAGTTCGGCGGCGGACTTGATGAAGAAGCAGCGGCCGCCGGTCGCGTTGCAGAGCTGCTGCAGGCGGCCGCGGACCATGAGTTCGCGCGGGTCGATGTCGATGCCGATGCTGTAGATCGCCACCTGGCTGCGGCGGGCGAAGTCGATCACGTCCTCGAAGCGGTGCTTGCTGATCGAGTCGCCGCCGTCGGTGAGCAGGATCAGCGCCCGCTTCCCGCGCAGGCCGCCGAAGTAGTAGAGCGCGTAGAGCACGCTGTCGTAGAGGGCGGTCTCGCCCTCCGTCGCCAGGTCGGCGAGGCCGCCGGCCAGGGTTTCCCTGGAGCCGGTGAATCCGACGACGAGTTCGGGCCGATCGTTGAAGGTGATCAGGCAGGCGCGGTCCTGCGGACCGAGGACGAGCTCGAAGAAGTGGAGCGCTGCCTCTTCGGCGGCGTCGATGCGGTCGACCATCGAGGTCGAGGTGTCGAAGAGGATGCCGGCGTGGACCGGCAGGTTGGCAGCCTGGTCGAAGCGCTGCAGGGGCTGCGGTTCGCCGTCGACGAAGACCTGGAAGTCGCTGTCGGCGAGTCCGCGCAGGGGCGCGCCGGAGCGGTCGGTGACCGAGGTGTAGAGCTCGATCAGGGCGACGTCGATCCTCTCGACCAGGTTGCGTGAGTTGACGAAGACGAGGTCCTCGGCCCAGGCGCCGCTTCGCAGGTGCGCCACGGCGCGGACGTAGGAGAGGGGCTCGCCGGGATCGATCGGGATCGGTTGCTCGAAGGGCGGCTGGTAGAGGGTCGCGGTGCGGGTGTCGTTGAGGAAGAACTCGACCCGATCCAGCCGCTCGTGGCGCGGCGCTTCGACCTCGGCGACCGCGCGCACGCTCGTGGTGTGGGCGGCGCCCCGCTGGGGCGAGGTGAGGCGGACGGTGAAGCGGTGGGGCCCCGAGTTGACGAGCACCTCGTCGCTCGCCAGCACGCCGCCCTGCTGGTCGTAGGCGTCGGCGCGCAGGGTGTGGACGCGCGGCGCCGGTCCCAGGTCGATCTCGACCTCGTAAGGCGGACGTCGCTTGCTGATCAGCTCGCGGTCATCCAGGGAGAAGGCGACGTGGTGGATGTCCGGACCCTCGGCGTCGGCGCCGATCCGGGCCCGGCCGACAAGAAGCCGTTCGGGCAGAGGGAGGATGCGTATCGTGTGGTCGTCCGACTCGACCTCGTGGGGGTCGGCTACGTTCGCTTCGCCCAGCCAGTCCGGCAGGATGTCCGCGTCGGCCACTGGGTGCGCCGGCCTTCCGGCCGGCATCGAGGGCGCAGCCGCGAAGCGGCGCGCACGAGTTTGTTCGTCGCCGTCGCCGGCCTGTTCCGCCGGCGTCCGCGGCACGAGCGGCACCTCGATGTCGGCGTCGGCGGCGAAGTAGCTGCCGGTGTCCAGGTCGCGCACCTTGACCACCAGGCGGTAGGCGCCGGGGCGCAGGTAACGCTGCATGACCAGGGGGACCGCTCCGCCGTCCGCGTCGCCCGCCGCTCCGCCCGTCGCTCCGTCGGCCCGGTTCTGGGTGCGCGGCTCGAACCGGTAGCGGAAGTTCTCGAACAGCTCGCCCTGCCGCAGCACCTCGCCGTCGAGCACGAAGCGCCGCCGGCCGTCCTCGGCCGCCGGCAGCAGGGCCGGGTCGATGCCGACGATTGCCTGAACCACGGTGCGGCTGGCCCGGCGGCCCGGGTACCGCATCGCGATCTCGGCCGGTAGCAGCTCGGCGCCAGCGGGGGCCTCGGTGCTGCGGTCGAGGAAGGCGAGCGCCCATTCGTCGTTCGCCTTCCCGGGCTCGGGTTCGCCGCCCATCGCCTCCCAGTCGAGCGCCAGCCCCAGCGCGGTCAGCACGTCGCCGCCAAGCGCGCACTCGCGGCTGATCTGCGCGATCTGCGACGCGCGGTCGGTCACGGGACCGGTGAAGACGACGATGCCGGAGAGCCCGTCCAACGCCGTCCACAGCCGGTAGCCGCCGCCTTGGCGCATGAAGACGAGGTAGAACTCGCCGCGGACGACCGGGCTGTGCGGGTAGTGCCAGATCTCGAGCGTGCGGAGGAGCCGGCAGGTGGTGCGGAACGTGCGCTGGGGCGCCCCGTGCAGCAGCAGCGCCTCGAAACGGACGCCGCGGGCGCCGCCGAAGCGCTCTTCGGCCGTCTCGCGGGCGCGGTCGAACCGCCCCCGGAACTCGTTCTGCGGCGTCTCGGGATAGGGGTCGCGGACGTTCCAGAAGCGCTTGATGAACGCGTCGCGCTGGTAGTCGTGCCGCAGCTCCCCGAACACGCGGCGCTCGGTGTCGGTCAGGATCGCAGAGGCGGCGTCGAGGAACTCGGCGTGGCGGCGGTCGAGGGTGGCGGTGGCGGCGTCCTGGGCGAGGGCGGCGGCGGCGAGGAAGCAGAGGGTGAGACTCGCGCAGGCCGCTGCGCGGCGCCGCGTCACGGGTAGTACCCCTTGAGCGTCCGGATCGACACGCCCGGCGCCCGGGCGTCGACCTCGACTTCGCGGAAGCGGCGGTTGCCGCTGGTGTTCGTCGACTGGTAGGTGATCAGGTACCGGGAGCGCAGCTCGCCGAGGATCTGCCCGTAGACGCCGGCGAGTTCGCCGACGCTGCTGATGAAGAACGATTGGCCGCCGGTCTGAGCGGCGAGCCGCGAGAGCGCCCGCTTGGCCGGACCGGTCTGGCGGCCCAGCCCGATCGAATAGATCGCGACCCCCGACCGCTGCGCGTACTCGAGCGCCTGCTCGAAACTGAAGCGGCTGCTCTCGTCCTTGCCGTCGGACAGCAGCAGCAGCGCCCGCTGGCCCTTGATCCCGTTCAGGTAGTAGAGGCCGAAGATGAGCGCGTCGTAGAGCGCGGTGCCGCGCTCGGCCTTGAGCCCCGCGAGCGACCCGGCGAGCTTGACGGGGTCGTTCGTGAAGTCGGCGGCGAGGTACGGATGGTCGTTGAAGGTGACGAGGGCAGCCCGGTCGCGCGGGGTGATTTCGGACTGGAACAGGCCGAGGGCGGCCTGGCGGGCCGTGCCCAGGCGGTCGACCATGGAGGCCGAGACGTCGAGCATCACCTGGAGGTGGACCGGCAGGTCGGTGACCCGCTGGAAACGCAGGATCTCCTGCGGCGTGTCGTCCTCGTGAATGGTGACCTGGTCGGCTCGCAGGTCCTCGTACGGCCGGCCCGACCGGTGCAGCGCCGTCGCGTAGAGCTCGACGTACTGGATGTCGACGATCTCCAGGTAGTCCGGCGCGTTGACGTAGACCACGGAGTCGGTGGAGTTGCCGTCGACGAGGAAGGCGGCGGCGCGCAGGTAGGTGATCGCGTCGCCTGATGGCAGGTCGACCCGGTGGTTGAAGGGTTCCTGGTAGAGGGTGGCGACCTTCTCGTCGTTGAGGAAGAGCTCCAGGCGCTCGACCAGGCGCCCGTCCGGGACCGTGAGATCGACCTCGACGTGGACCTCGCCTTCGTACTTGACGCCCTCCCGCGGTTCGGCGAAACGGAGCGCGAAGCGGTTGCGGCCGGAGTTCAGGGAGATCTCGTCCGAGGCGATCTCGGCGCCGTCCTCATCGTGGGCGGTGGCGCGCAGGAGGTGGACGCGGGGCACCGATCCCAGGTCGAGCTCGACGGAGAACGGGGGCCGGCGCTTGCGGGCGACCTGGTTGTCGTCGAGCCAGAAGCGCATATCCGTGATGTCGCCGGTAGCCAGGGTGTCGAAGCGCACCAGGCCGGTCTGGAGTTCGCCGGGCGGTTCGAGGAGCTGCACCGTGGGCACGTCGCTGGTGAGCACCAACTCGGCCTGATCGATGATCTTCTGCACCGCCGGGTCGAGCTGGCGGGCGGCCGGCGCCTCCAGGGTCGGCACCTCGAGCGCCTGTTCCAGGCGGGCGAAGCGGGCGCCGTTCAGGTCCTCGATCTTGAGCACGAGCCGGTAGGCGCCCGGTCGTAGCCGCCGTTCGAAGGTGAGCAGGATCGGCGCGTCGCCTGCGCCGCCATCGGCCGCGGCGTCACTGGCATCGCCCAGGGGCAGGTCGAACTTGTAGCGGAAGTTCTCGAACAGGGCGTCTTCGCGCAGCACCTCGCCGGTGAGGAAGAAGTTGTAGCTCGATTGCCCGCCGAGCGTGTCGCGGTGGGCCGAGGAGCGGTCCACCTCGACCACCGCCTCCACCACGGTGCGCGCCTGGTAGCGCGCCGGGTAGCGGACCTCGAGGGTGGCGTCCAAGGGCTCGGCGTCCTCCGGTACGTCCGTGGTGTAGGCCTCGAAGGTGAGCGTCCACTCCGCCGAGGGCGTCTCGGGCGGCTCGATCAGGCGGCCCATGAGCATGGCGAACTCCATGCCGCCGGAGCGCAGCAGCCAGTTGATCGCGGACGCGACGACGTCGCCGTCCTTGCAGCTCTGGATGTCGCCGCCCGCGGCCGCTGCGTTGACGCCGTAGTCCAGCAGCCGGTCGATGCCGTCCGAGGGGTGCCAGAGTTCGTAGCGGGGCTGGTTGGCGCGCCGGTGAAAGAGCAGGAAGAACTCGTGGCCGACCCGGTCGCTGCGTTGGTAGAACCAGATCTCGATCGGCCAGGTGACCATGGTGCACTGGAACTTGAGCCGTCCCGAGGGTTCCCCGTTCAGGAGGAACATGCGCGCCCGGTCCGAGCGCGGGCCCTCGAACTCCTGCTCGACGTAGAGCAGCCGCTCCTCCCAGCGAGCCCGCAGCTCGTTGCGCGGCGTGTCGGGGTAGGGGTCGCGCACCCGCCAGAAGCGCTCGATCCAGGCGCGCCGCTGGTAGTCCTGGGTGACTTCGAGAAACGCCTCGCGTTCCCTGTCGGTGATCAGGTAGTGGACATCGTCGAGGAACTTCTTGAACTCGAGCGGCAGTGCCGCTTCGGTCGCCGCGAGGGCGGCGCGGCGTTCGCGCCTCTCCTTGCGGGTCTCCTTTCGCTCTTCCTGGGCGCCTGCCGGCGTGATGAGGGTCGGGGGCGCGGAAAGGAGAAGACCCGTCGCCAAGGCCAGGCTCGTGGCTCTGCGGGCGGCTTTCATCGGCGGTCAAGCGTACCGCTTTGGGGAGAAGGCGCCTGCCTTCGGCCGGCGCGTCTTGCTGGCCGCCTCCGGCGGCAGCCGGCCAGAGGGCCGGCGCACCCAGTGCGCCTGAACGTACAATCTGCGCACCATGCCCACCCCGCCCGTCTACCTCGACCACAACGCGACCACGCCGCTCGATCCGCGGGTGGGCGAGGGGATGGCGCCCTGGCTGGGCGGGCGCCACGGCAATCCGTCGTCGGTTCATTCCTTCGGACGGGCGGCGCGCGCGGCGGTCGAGTTGGCGCGCGCGCAGGTGGCCGAACTCGTCGGCGGCCAGCCGCCGGAGGTGGTGTTCACGGCGTCGGGCACGGAGGCGAACAACGCGGTCCTGCTCTCAGCCTTCGCCGGCGCCAGCGCCGGTGGCCGTGGCCACCTCGTGATCTCCGAACTCGAACATCCGTCGATTCACGCCGCCGCCGACCGGCTGGAGAGCCTCGGCGTCGACGTGACCCGGCTGTGCCCGGGCGTCGACGGCGTGGTCGATGCCGGCGTGGTGGCGGCGGCGCTTCGACCCGACACGCGGCTGGTGTGCCTCATGCTGGCGAACAACGAGCTGGGTACGGTGCAGCCGGTGGCCGAGGCGTCGGCGGCGTGCCGGGCCCGGGGCGTACCGCTCCTGTGCGACGCGGTGCAGGCGGCGGGCAAGCTCGCCATCGATGCCGGGGCCCTGGGGGCGGACTATCTCGTGGTCGCGGCGCACAAGTTCAACGGGCCGGTGGGCGCGGCGGCGCTCTGGATCCGCGAGGGCGCCGCCTTCGAGCCGCTCATCCTGGGCGGCGGCCAGGAGCGTCAGCGGCGGGCCGGCACCGAGAACGTCGCGGCCCTGGTCGGTTTCGGCGCCTGTGCGGCGCTGGCGTCCGAGGAACTTGATGGGCGCATCGAGCGGCTGAGCCGGTTGCGTGCCGGGCTCGAGGCGGGCCTCGCCGGCATCCGGGACGCCCGCCTGCACTGCGCGTCGTCGTTGCGGCTGCCCCACGTGACCCACGTGGCGTTTCCCGGCGTGATCGGCGAAGAGCTCGTCGTCCGTCTCGATCTGGCCGGCTTTGCGGTCTCGACCGGCGCCGCGTGCGCCTCGGGCGTCGTCGAGCCGAGCCGGACGCTGCTGGCAATGGGCGTCGAAGCGGCGGAGGCCCTGGCGTCGATCCGCATCAGCCTGGGTACGACGACCGACGAGGCGGAGATCCGGCGCTTCCTGCCGGTGCTGGAGCGCGAAGTGGAGGCGCTGCGCTCATGCCCCTGACCGCGGTGGCGATGAGCGGCGGTCTCGACTCTTCGGTGGCGGCGCTGCTCCTGGAGCGCCAGGGGACGCCGGTCGTTGGCCTGTCGATGCTGCTGTGGGATCGCTCGCAGCAGGTCCGGAACGGACGCTGCTGCGGCTCGCTCGACCTCGGAGACGCGCGGCGGGTGGCCGAGCAGATCGGCCTGCCGCACTACACCCTGCGCATGGACGGGGAGTTCCGCCGGCACGTGGTCGATCCCTTCGTGGACAGCTACGTGGACGGCCGAACGCCGAGCCCGTGCATCTCCTGCAACACGGAGATCAAGTTCGAGGCCTTCTGGGAGCGGGCGCGGCGGCTGGGGGCGAGCCGGATCGCCACCGGCCACTACGCACGCATCAGGCTGAGCCAGGACGGCCGCTACGAACTCCATACCGCGGCCGACCGGTCGAAGGACCAGAGTTACTTCCTGTTCGAACTGAACCAGGAGCAGTTGTCCCGCGCGGTGTTCCCGCTCGGCGAACTGACCAAGCCGGAAGTGCGCGAGCTCGCCCGCGACGCGGGTTTGGCGGTGGCGGAGAAGGGCGAGAGCATGGAGATCTGCTTCGTCGACCGGGGCGTGCAGCAGTTCATCGAGAGCGAGCGGCCGGACCTGCCGCAGGCGCCTGCGCGGGTGACCTCGAGCGACGGTGAGGAGCTTGGCGCCGCCGCGCCGTACTACCGCTACACGGTCGGCCAGCGCCGCGGCCTGGGCGTCGCGGCCGGCCGCCGGCTGTACGTGCTCGACGTGCAGGCGGAGCGGAACCGGGTCGTGGTCGGCAGCCGCGACGAGCTTCTGGCGCCTGGTCTCATCGGCCGCGGCCTGCACTGGATCGCCGGCGCCGCCGCCGGCGCGGGTCTCGAGGTCGAGGTGCGGATCCGCTCGCGCCATCCCGGGGTCGCGGCGACGGTCGAGAGCGCACCCGGCGTGGACGGCGGCGCCGGCGCCTGCCGCGTCGACTTCAGCGAGCCCCAGGCCGGCGTCGCGCCCGGCCAGGCGGCCGTCTTCTACCGCGGCACCCAGGTCCTCGGCGGCTGCTGGATCGAGCAGGCGCTGAGCTAGCCACGCGCCGCGAAGCGGCGACGACCCTGCCGCGCTAGCCCATAGGCTCCAGGTCGATCCGGAGATCGGACCAGACCCAACCAGGCTGAGCGGGCTCGTTCTCGTACTCGCCCGAGAAGCCGAAGCCGACCGCGATCTTCTGGCCCGCGGCCATCGGGATCGCGTCGATGTTCGGCGTGCCCCTGGCGCGCATCACCTCGGCGCCGCTCGAGTCGGCCAGGGCGAGGACGATCTGCCGGCCTGCGGCGTCGAAGTCGAAGCGGACGTCGTAGGTTTCGCCGGCCTGCATCAGGTAGCGCTCGACGACCCGCTGCTTGCTCGTGTGTTTGACGCCCCAGTCGGTGCGGTAGAAGACCTGCGGCGGACCGCCCGGCCCCCTGGCGACGCCGAAACCGAACAGGTCGACGTGCTTGTCCCGGGCGAACCAGAACAGGTTCTGGTTGCGGGAGGGGACCCGATTCCAGCCGCCGTGGCGCACCCGGAAGCGGAAGACCACGCGCCGGTAGGTCCCGGGCGGTATGTCGAGCCGGGTCTCGAAGTCGGACCGCTCCGCGGTGGCGCGGTGGAACTCGCCGGCGAGCGTGAGGCGGACGGTGCCGTCGCCCGACACGGACAGTTGGGGACCGGCGGGAAGTTCACGGTCGAGCGCGTCGCGCGAATCGCCCGGCGCGACCGGCCGCGCGGCCTCCGGCCGGCATGCGGCGGCGTTGGCCGCCCACTGGGCGCGCCGGCAGAGGTCGATGAAGGTGGAGCGTTCGCTGCAGTCCGGCAAGCGGCCGGCGATCTCGACCACCGCCGTGGTCATCGTCTCGGCAATCTGCCCCTGGAGTTCGATGCTCCCGGCGCTGGGTTGGTGGTGTCGGAAGGCTGCGGCGATCTCGTCTCTGTCCATGTCTCCTCCAGGTCTCACTCTCCGCGTTCGGAGGGCAAGACCTGGTGAGGTCTTGTCGAGGGGCTGCTTACCGGCCCGGATCTCGCCCGTGTTCTTACCTTGTGGCCGCATACTTTGCCACAACACGGAGCGGGAATACACGGATCCGATTGGCTCGTTGCAGCCGCAGAGGTTCTCGCGCGTTGGAGTTGGCTTGTCGATCTGGCTGGGATCTCGCCATAGAATCAAAGATTCGATGGCGAGCACGGTTGCCGTACTCCCAAGCTGGCCCCAAGGAGAGCAGACTCGGGGTATGAGGATGTGGGCCCCACCCTGGAAGGAGACCACCGATGACACGACGCACTCGCCTCCAGGACGAACTTGCCCGGAAGGTCGAAGAGCTTCTTGCTGCGGAGCTGAAGCACCGCTTCGGCAACAGCTTCGTCTTTGACCCGATACGAGTCACAGAGAAACTCGACCTTGATGACGAGCCGTACTTCCGCGTCGAGATTGTGTTCGACGGAGGTGCAACGGAAGAGCGACTGAGAGAACTCGCCAAGGGAGTTCTCGACCTGATGACGGTTGTCGAGAAGAAGCTGCCGGAGCGGGCGGGCGCGAAGGACGTGTTCCTGTTGCCGTCGTACATCGAGAAGGCCGAGTGGGACGAAGTTGCCACTGCTACGGCCTGAGGAGCTACTGAGAACCGCAGCGGATCTCGCCGTAAGGGGCAGCACTCAGGCGCATCTCCGCAGGTCCGTCAGTACGAGCTACTACGCGCTGTTCCACTGGCTGGCTATCTCCTGCGCCGACATGCTCGTCGGCACGGACAAAGTGCCGCGGAGCGCCAGAGCTTGGCGTCATGTCTACAGAAGACTAGAGCATCGAAAAGCTCGAAACCGGTGCGACCAACTCAAGCGCGACGCTAGGGGCTTCCCGAGTTCGATACTCAAGTTCGCTGAGCAGTTCGTGACGTTCCAAGAGAAGCGGGAATTGGCGGACTACGACCCGTATGTCGAGATCCGGCAAACTGAAGCCCTCGCGCATGTGCAGCTCGCGATCGTGGCCATTCAGGGGGTGCGGCGTGCGAGGGTCAAGGACCGCCGGGCGTTCGCCGTATGGGTGCTCTTCGATAGGCCCAGAGACTGACGGGCCTGCTGCTCGACTGCTAGCGGCCGCACCCGCCCACCACGACCGTCACCTCGCCCCGCAGCTTCGCGCGCTCGCCGACCTCGACGGCGAGTTCGCCGAGCGGACCGCGCAGCACCTCCTCGTGCAGCTTGGTCAACTCCCGGGCCAGCGCCGCGTCGCGGTCGGGGCCGAAGGCGTCGGCGGCATCGGCGAGCGAGGCGGCGGCGCGCTGCGGCGACTCGAAGAACACGACGGTGTGCGGCAGGTCGGCGTGGGAGGCGAAGAAACGTCGCCGTCGGCCCTGCTTTGGCGGCGGAAAACCGAGGAAGGTGAACGGGTAGGGCGGCAATCCCGACACCACCAGCGCGGCCAGGATCGCCGAGGGGCCGGGCAGCGCCTCGACCGCGAGCCCCTGCTGCACCGCGGCCCGCACGAGCCGGAATCCCGGGTCGGAGACGAGCGGGGTGCCGGCGTCGGAGACCAGGGTCACGTCGCCGCCGTCTTCGAGCAGCCGCAGCACGCGGCCGATCTGGCGGTCCTCGTTGTGGTCGTGGAGCGGCAGCAGCGGCGGCCGGCAGCCCGGGCCGCTGGCGCCGAGACTCTCGAACAGGCGGCCGGTGCGGCGGGTGTCTTCGCAGGCGACGAGGTCGGCCGAGAGCAGCGCCTCCCGGGCGCGCGGGGTGAGGTCGGCCAGGTTGCCGATTGGCGTCGCCACGATCCGCAGCCGGCCTGGCGGTTTGGGGGCGCTCATGGCCTAACTCGCGCACGCCGCTACGCGGCGGCGCCCGGATGCCGGCCGGAAGGCCGGCGCACCCAGTGGTCGCGCACCCACCGCTAGCCCGCGGACCCGTAGAGGTCGTGGTATTGGGCCACGTTGCGGAGCACGTGCTCCAGGTAGTTCCTGGTCTCGCTGAAGCCGACCTTGGTGAAGTACTCGTCGGCGTCGCTGGTGTAGCAGTGACGACGCCAGAGGCCGGCCTGCGCTTCGCCGGCGTTGTAGGCGGCGATCATCATGTGCTGCTGGTTGCCGAACAGGGCGCGCAGCTCGGCCAGGTGCGCGGCGCCGAGGTCGATCGCGAGCGAGGGATTTTCCAGGTCGCGCGGCGTTCGCAGGGGCCTGCCGGAACTGGCCGCAAGCCGTGCAGCGGTGGGATAGACGAACTGCATCAGGCCCCGCGCCGAGGCCGCCGACACCGCCTGGTGGTCGAACCGGCTCTCCTGGCGCATGATCGCCGCCATCAGGAAGGGGTCGAGGCCGCGCCTCGCGGCGGCGTCTTCGATCATGTCGCCGTAGGCTCTCGGGTAGAGCGCCTTGCGGAGAGTGAGCGGGTGGAGCGGCGCCGGGACCCGGCTCGGGGCGCGCTGAGCGAGGATCTCGGCGATCAGGAGGGCACGGCGGGGCCGGCGCCTGGCGAGCCCCTCGGCCGCGGTCAGGGCGAGACGCGGGCTCGCCACCGGGAAGTGCCGGTCCACGACCTCGACTGCGTCTCCCCACAGGCCGAGCGCCAGCATCAGCTCCTGCGGATCTGTGACGGGCCGGGTCCACAGCGGCCAGTTGTCGGCCGGCACGCCGCGCAGCGTCAGGAAGGAACGCACGCCCAGGTCGGCGGCCAGCCGGCCCTGGAGGATCTGCCGCGCGGCATCGGCGTTGTCTCCGCGCCGACCGTAGAGCAGCCAGGCACGGTAGAGCATGGAGGGGTTCTGGGAGAGCGTCATTTCGCCCGCGAGCCGCTGGGCGTGAACCCGGAGCGGCTCGGCGGCAAGACGCTTCGCGGCCTCCTGCGCCAGGGGGTGGTACGGGTCGGCCGCGAGCACGTCGGTGTAGTGCTCGATGGCGCGGTCCAGACCGCCGCGGGCCTCGAGCAGCCGGCCCTGCCAGTAGAGCACTTCGAGCGCGACGCTACGACTCGTGCGGGCGGCGTCGGCCAACCAGTCCCCGGCTCGGTCGAGGCGTTCCTGTACGATGTCCGAAACGGCGAGGAAGAGGCTGCCACGGGCGACCACGGCGCGGTCGGTCTGGAGCTGAAGCAGCACGGGATAGAGCTCGAGCGCTTCGTCTTCGAGCCCGCGCCGCCAGTCGAGTCGCATCGCGCCGAGCAACGCCGCGGCCGCGAAGTTGCCCTGGGGCTCGGCCAGGTAGGCGCGGCGGAAGGTGTTGGAGGCGGCCTCCCAGTTGCCGAACAGCTCTTCCGACTTCGCCTTGTGGTAGAGCGCCTGTGCCGAATGGCGCGCCGAGCTCACATTCGTGGCCAGCACTTCGTAGTGCCGGGCCGCGTCCTCCAGGCGGCCCTGCCAGAAGTGGCTGCGCGCCCACCGGTAGTGGATCTCGAAGTCGGAGTTCGTCCGAACCTCCAGGTCGATCACGATCTGGCCCAGCAGTTGATTGGAGCGGTCGAACGCGCGATGTTCGTGGAATGTCGTGCCGAGCAGCAACAGTTCCTGCGGGTTGTCGAGCTCCGGACGCAGGCCGTGCAGCCGTTCGGCGGCCTCGAAGGCCACGACGTCGTTTGACCGCTCCTCGAGCAGGGCGACCAGGTCGAGAGCCCCCTCGTCCAGCTCGCCGGCCGCGAGCCGGCACTTGGCGCGGCTCAGGCTCAGCAGGCGGCGTTCGGCTGCGGGCATGCGGGAAATGGTAATTCCGCCCAGCAGCCGGCAGTCCCCGCCCCGGTCGAGACTCGACGCGAGCAGTTCGGCAGCCGGCCGCACCAGGACCCTCGGTGGCCGGTTGCCGAGGAGCGTCGCCGAGACGCCGGCCGCGATCTCCGGGGAGCCGAGCCGGGTCTGGGCTACCGCCAGGCGGTAGCGTGCCCAGGGTTCGAGCGCCGGAGTTTCAGACAGGCAGGTGGCGAACGCCTCGGAGGCGTCTTCGAGCCGTCCGAGTTCTTCCAGTAGCCTTCCCTCCAGGTAGCACATGCCGTACCCGGCTGCGAGATCCGGCTGGTCGGTTCGAATCCGTTGAGCCTCTTCAAGGGCGACCTGGTGCTGCCCGTCGGACTGGAGCTCGACGAGGCGGATGCGTGGATCGTCGTCGGCCGCCAGCACCAGCAGCGGCAGCGTCCAGGCGATCATGGCTGACGCGGCCATACGAAACGATAACCGGAAAGCAGGAATCGGCATTCCGCCGGCAGCCGCCACTGGGTACGCCGGCCTTCTGGCCGGCTGCCGCCGAAGGCGGCCAGGTTGACGCGCCGGCTCTGGCGGCTGCCGTTGGCGCCGTCCGTGGCAGGATACGGACTTGACTGGAGGATTTTCGGGCAATGCTCGACAAGCTCGAACAGATAGAGCAGACCTTCGACGAGCTGACGGCCAGGCTCGCCGATCCGGACGTGTTCGCCACCCCCGGCGTGTTTCGCGACACGAGCCGGGCGCTGGCGGAGCTGAACCCGGTCGTCGAGCTCTTCCACCGGTACAAGAAGACGCGGGAGGAACTCGATCAGACCGCGGAGCTCCTGAGCGAACTCGACCGTGACGACGATCTGTTCGAGGTGGCGACCGAGGAGCAGCGGTTGCTGGAAGCGACCCTCGACGCGCTCGAGGAAAAGGTCAAGCAGGAGCTGGCGCCCAAGGACCCGGACGAGAAGCGCAACGCGGTGCTCGAGATCCGCGCCGGGACCGGCGGCGACGAGGCGACCCTGTTCGCCGCGGAGCTCTTCCGCATGTACAGCCGCTACGCCGAGGCGCACGGCTGGACGGTCGACATCCTGGACCTCTCCGAGTCCGGCATTCGCGGCGTCAAGGAGGTGTCGGCGATCGTCGAGGGGCGGGGCGCGTTCGCCACCCTGCGCTACGAGGCGGGCGTCCACCGCGTGCAGCGCGTGCCGGAGACGGAGGCCTCCGGGCGCATCCACACGTCGGCGGTCACGGTTGCCGTGCTGCCCGAGGCGGAGGACATCGAGATCGAGATCGAACCCGCGGACCTGCGGGTGGACACCTATTGCGCGTCCGGCCCCGGCGGCCAGGGCGTCAACACGACCTACTCGGCGGTGCGCCTGACGCACCAGCCCACCGGCGTGGTCGTCACCTGCCAGGACGAACGGAGCCAGATCAAGAACAAGGCGAAGGCGATGCGGGTGCTCAAGAGCCGGCTGCTGGAGATCGAACAGGCGCGGGCCGACTCCGAGATCGGCGCGGAGCGCCGGCGGATGGTCGGCAGCGGCGACCGCTCCGAGAAGATCCGCACCTACAACTTCCCGCAGAACCGGGTCACCGACCACCGCGCCGGGTTGTCCGTCCACAAGCTGCCTTCGATCCTCGAGGGCAACCTCGACCCGTTGATCGTCCCGCTGCACCGGCACTTCGAAGCGGAGCGGCTGCGGCAGTCGGGCGGCGACGGAACGATCTGATTCCACGTTGCCTGACCAAGTCGTCGAGCTGCTGGACGTAGGCAGGGACTACCTGCGTGGCGTGGTCGACATGCCGCGCCGGGAGGCCGCGCTCTTGCTCGGCGAGGTCCTCGGGCTCGAAGAGGCGCAGCTCTACGCCCGCTCGGACGAGGACGTCCCCGAGCCTGCGGCGCTGAGCTACGCGGACTTGATCCGCCGCCGCGTAGCCCGCGTTCCGATGGCCTACCTGCTCGGACGGCGGGAGTTCTACGGCCGCAGCTTCGGAGTCGATCCGCGGGTCCTGATTCCACGGCCGGAGACGGAACATCTGGTGGAGGCGGTCCTGGACCATGTCGTTGACGGCAGCCGTGTGCTCGACCTGGGCACCGGATCCGGCTGTATCGCCGTCACCGTGGCGCTGGAGCGCCCGGACGCCTCCCTGGTTGCAACGGACCTTTCATTCGGTGCGCTTACGGTGGCGGCAGCTAACTGCCGCCGGCACGGGGTCGACGGCCGGGTGCTTCTCGTCCGCGCCGACCTGCTGTCGGCTCTTCGGCTGCAGGCGTTCGATGTCGTCGTCTCGAACCCGCCCTACATCGACACAGGCGTTTGGGACTCGCTGATGCCGGAGGTCCGCGATCACGAGCCGCCGGAGGCGCTGTTCGCCGGCGACGGGCTCGACTTCTACCGGCGCCTATTGGCTGCCGGGGACCGGTTCGCCGCCGGTCAGCAGCTCCTGGTGGAGATCGGGAAGGGGCAGCTCGACGGGGTGGTGGAGTTGGCGGAGGGCGGCGGGTTCGCGGTTGAGGCCGTGGTCGCGGACCTGGCCGGGATCCCGCGGGTTGTCCATCTGCGACGGTGAATACTGGGTGCGCCGGCGTCCCCGTCGGCATCAAGCGCGCTGCCGCGAAGCGGCGCGCACGAATCTCTTGCGTCCCACCACGACCGCGATCCCCGCCTCCTGCCAGGCGCACTCGGCGCCGAAGCCCGCCGCCGCAACGGCGGCCAGCTCCTCCTCCAGCGGGAAGTACGTGTCCTCCGCCGACCATTCCTCGAAGTGCTCGAAGGCGCGCCGCTCGTCGATGCCCTGCGCCACCATGTGGTCGGCCCAGGCGCGCCAGGTCGCCTCGGCGGCGGCGGGCGCCGCCGGCATCGTGGCGTCGGCGTTGACGAACACGCCGCCGGGTTCGAGCGCCTCGTGTATTTGCCGGTAGAGCGCCCTCTTGTCGTCCAGGGTCGGTATGTGGTGGAGGGCCAGGGACGCCGCCACGCCGTGGCAACGGGGCAACGCTTCGAAGAACGATGCCTCGGTGAAGCGCGCGCGGCGGCCGAACCGCGCCAGCCGGGTTCTGGCCTGCTGGAGCATCTCGGCGTCGACGTCGATGAGTTCGACGGCGCCGCCGCCGGCTTCGAGGATCGCCTCGGCCAGAGCGCCGGTTCCACCGCCGAGGTCGAGCACGCGGCCCGAGGCGACCGGCGCCAGTTCGCGGGCGGCGGCGCGAAGCATCTCCTCGTAGCCGGGAATGAATTGCCGGATCGTGGCGTCGTAGGCATCTATCGCGACCCGCAGATGGCGGCGAACGGAGTGCGGCGCGGCGCCGGTCATGGGGTTAGAGTGTACGGATCCGCACGGTCCAGTGCCGGAGAGGAGAAGCCGATGTCCCTGTTGATTCGTAACGGTCGCGTCGTGACGGCGGTGGACGACTACCGCGCCGACATCTTCGTCGAGGACGAGACGGTCTCCCTGATCGGCCGCGACCTGGAGGTCGAGGCGGACCGGACGATCGACGCGGCGGGGCGGCTGGTCATGCCGGGCGGCGTCGACCCCCACACCCACATGGACATGCCCTTCGGCGGCACGACGAGCGCCGACGACTTCGAGACCGGCACCCGGGCGGCCGCCTTCGGCGGTACGACGACGATCGTCGACTTCGCGATCCAGACCAAGGGCCAGTCGACGCTTCAGGGGCTCGAGACCTGGCACGAGAAGGCGGCCGGCAAGGCGGGCATCGACTACGGCTTTCACATGATCGTCACCGACATGGAGGACGACCGGCTGTGGGAGATGCGGCGGCTGGCCGACGAGGGCGTGACCTCCTACAAGATGTTCATGGCCTACCCGGGCCTGCTCTACGTCGACGACGGCACGCTGTTTCGCGCCATGCGCAAGGCAGGCGAGGACGGCACCCTGGTCTGCATGCACGCCGAGAACGGGATCGTCATCGACGAGATCGTCAAGCTGGCTGTCGCCTCTGGCAACACGTCGCCGAAGTACCACGCCCTGACCCGCCCCACCCGCATGGAGGCGGAGGGAGTGCATCGCTCGATCGCGATCGCCGAGGTGGCGGGCGTGCCGGTCTACATCGTCCACCTGAGCAGCGCGGACGCGCTCGAACAGGTGACCCTGGCGCGCGACCGGGGCGCTCAGGTGTTCGCTGAGACGTGCCCGCAGTACCTGTTCCTGGACCTGAGCCGCTACGACCAGGAGAACTTCGAGGGCGCCAAGTACGTCATGACGCCGCCGCTGCGGGAGAAGTGGAACCAGGAACACCTTTGGCGGGGGCTCGGGTTCGGCGATCTGCAGAGCATCTCGACCGACCACTGCCCGTTCTGTTTCAAGGACCAGAAGGTTCTGGGGATAGACGACTTCAGCAAGATCCCGAACGGCGCCCCGGGGGTCGAGAACCGGATGAGCCTGGTCTACAACGGCGGCGTGGCGGGCGGCCGGTTGTCGGTGAACAAGTTCGTCGAGCTGACGTCGACCGCGGCCGCCAAGCTGTTCGGGCTGTTCCCGAAGAAGGGGACCATCGCCGTGGGCAGCGACGCCGACCTGGTCGTCTTCAACCCGGACCGCCGGGAAACGATCAGCGTCAACAACCCGCACACGCACCACATGCGGGTGGACTACAACACGTACGAGGGCATCGAGGTGCAGGGCGTGGCCGAGATCGTGATCAGCCGCGGCCGGGTGGTGGTCGAGGACAACATCTGGCACGGCCGCTCCGGCGGTGGCAACTTCATCAAGAGGGCTTTGTTCAGCGGCCCGTTCTAGTGGCGCCGCCGAGGAACGATCGTCCTGGGAACGCGGGCATCCTGCCCGTATCCGTTGCAGGCGAGCACAGGAGAGAGATGACATGAGCAGAACGTTGAAGTCGGGCTTGATCCAGATGTCGCTGCCCGAAGGGGACTGGGGCAGCGCAACGGGGCCGGAGGACATCGGCGCGACCGTGGAGGCGATGACCGCCAAGCACATCCCGTACATCGAGGACGCGGGCGCCCAGGGCGTCCAGGTTCTTTGCCTGCAGGAGGTGTTCAACACCCCCTACTTCTGTCCCAGCCAGGACTCGGCCTGGTTTGCGGCCGCCGAAGCGGTCCCGGGGCCGACTACCGAGCTGATGGCGGAGTACGCGCGGCGGTACCGCATGGTCATGATCGTTCCCATCTACGAACGGGAGACGGCGGGCGTCCTCTACAACACCGCGGCGGTGATCGATGCCGACGGGACCTACCTCGGCAAGTACCGGAAGACGCACATCCCGCAGACCTCCGGCTTCTGGGAGAAGTACTTCTTCCGCCCGGGCAACCTCGGCTACCCGGTGTTCGACACCGCCTACGGCAGGATCGGCGTCTACATCTGCTACGACCGCCACTTCCCCGAAGGCGCGCGGGCGCTCGGTCTGGCCGGCGCCGAGATCGTCTACAACCCCTCCGCCACCGTGGCCGGGCTTTCGGACCACCTGTGGACGATCGAGCAGCCGGCGCACGCGGTCGCGAACGGCTACTTCATGGGCTGCATCAACCGCGTCGGCGCCGAGAAGCCCTGGGACCTGGGTTCGTTTTACGGCAGCAGCTACTTCGTCGACCCGCGCGGCAGGATCGTGGCGCAGGCGTCGCGGGACGCCGACGAACTCCTGGTCGCCGATCTCGACCTGAGCGAGATCGACAAGGCCCGGTCCGTGTGGCAGTTCTACCGCGACCGGCGGCCCGAGGCCTACGAGCCGCTCGTCCGGCCTTAGTCGAACCCGACGCCGGCAGAGTCGTCTCGAGCCGCCGAGCCCGGCTCGGCTGGACCAGGAGGTGCCCGTGTACTCGGGCACAGGAGTGGGGGTTACCGTCTGTGGATTGACAGCTAGCGCCGCAACTAGCTATATTTTTGCTTGGTGGATCAGATATCGCTCCATCGGGTCGAATCAGGAGTGCAGTTCGCACGCGGGGCGGTCCCCGCGGTGTGCCGGGGGCGTGACTCGTGCGGAGCCTGCGGGCGTTGGTCGCGGGGACACCGGAAAGGGTGCGCGGTCAATGAGAGCCTGTGCGCCTGCTTGCTCGCGCTCTCCTGGGTGACCACCTCAACTGCGGCCTGGGCCGAAGGCGTGTGCGACCGAACCACCGAGGTCGCGGAGGCGATCGTGGCGGTGGTCGGGGCCGACGGCTGCGCAACGATCGACGCGACCGCCCTGAAGGACATCACGTCCCTGGACCTCTCCGAGCAGTCGATCGCCGCGCTTGGCGCCGGCGACTTCGAGGGACTCATCCGTCTGGCGACGCTTGACCTCTCGGCCAACGATCTCGCCGCTCTTCCGGAAGGAGTGTTCGATCCTCTCCTCAGCTTGCGATCCCTGTTCCTCGACGACAACGACCTCGCGTCCCTCCCTGCCGGCTTTTTCGACCCGCTCTACGTGTTGGAGGAACTGACTCTCGACGGCAATTCGTTGGCGGAACTCCCCGCGGGCATGTTCGACGATCTCTCAAGGTTCAAGGGGGCGCGTTCGGGCGAGCAGGTCAGCGGTCTGGCCCGTCTCCGGCAGTTCCTGGAGGAACATGAACCGGCAACGCCCGAAGCGTTCATCGCGGCGCTTCCTCCGTTGCACAAGGAGCGCTTCGTGTTTGTCTACGACTCGCAAGGCCTGGGGGCGGAGTTCATCTCCACCGCGCATCCGCGGGTCGTCTCCTGGGGCGCGGACGGGCGGTTCGTATTCGCCTGGATGACGAATCCAGATGCGACCGACACCTTCCGGGAGTCGATCGAGTTTCTGATCCCCGGCGCGAAGATGTGGACGGCCGGGGTGATCGATTTCTCGGGCGACGAGGCGGAGATCAAGCACCCGGAGGTCTGCCAGACCTGCCACGGCGCCCTGAACAAGCCGCTGTGGAGCGGCTACTTCTGGGACGGGACCGAGGCCGTCGGCAGCGCCGACTTCGAGTCTCGGGCGAGCGCCATGCAGAGCCTGGTGAAGTCGACGGACGGCCGGATCGAGCCGCTCGATTTCTCGGGGTCCGACTTTACGGGCATCGGTTACCACCAGAGGCTTTTCAAGCGCTCGCCGCCGAACCTGCCCCACATGATGCCCTCGGAGGAGGTCGCGATTGCGCTTCTCTTCCGGCACGCCGAGGTGCTGTTCCGGCGCTTGAAGGCGGACGACACGTATGTCGAGTTCGCGGAGGATGTTGTCTGTGGGGAGCGTAGTGCCTTGGAGCCCTTCCGGGACCAGATGGACCACAACCTGTCGGCTCTTGCCGGCTCGCTTGCCAAGGTGGGCGTGAATGTTCCATCCTGGCCGGACTATGAGCACCGGCACGGGACGTTCAGCGAGGTGCTGTCGTTCCTCGTGCTCCACGATCTCTGGAGCACGAACGCCGAGGTGCGTCGGCTGTATCGGGAGACCCCCAACGGCGAGGTGCCGAGGCCCGGCGGGGACTCCCGCGCTCAGACAGGGCACTACCTCCTGTATCCGGCAGGCAGCGCCACGGCCGAGGACGAGTTGATTCAGTTGTACCGGCTTCTGTTCGGCCACGGGAACCGGCACTCTGTGGCGACGCGGGATGCCAGCAACCCATCGCTCTTGATTGCCGGCAGCTTCATAGCGGACCTCGGCTACGGGCACACGATTACCATGGCGAAAAAGGTCTGCTCGGCCCTGAGACCGGAGCCCGAGGAGGCCGCTGCGTCGCCCAGGATCACCACGTCGAACGCCTTCTCGGTGCCCGAAGCACAGACCGCGGTCGCCACCTTGAGCGCGAATGACGCGGACACGCCGGACGGCCAACTGACCTGGAGCTTGTCCGGCGTAGCGGATCGCGACAGGTTCACGATCACTGGGGCGGGCGTGCTCGCCTTTGCGGGGCCGAAGGACTTCGAAGCTCCGGACGATGCCGACGGCGATGGTGTCTACGCGGTGACGGTCCAGGTCAGCGACGGCGGCAGGAGCGATACTGCGGACATCACGGTGACGCTGTCGAACCGCAACGAGCCACCGGCTGCGTACGCGGGAGCTGACCAGAGTGGGATCGAGGGAGGTTCGACGGTGGCGCTCCTTGCAACAGGCGAGGATCAGGACGCTGGCGATACGTTGAGCTGGGCGTGGACGCAGTTGAGCGGCGCCCCGGTGACTTTGTCGTCGCGGTCGTCGTCGTCGTCGACGTTCGTAGCGCCGACGGGACTGAGCGCGGTCGCGACGTTGACGTTCCTTCTGCGGGTGACGGACGCGGGCGGGCTCTACGACGAGGACGCGGTGTCGGTCACGGTCCTCGCCGCAGCGCCGGCGCCGCCGCAACCGCCGCTGCCGCAACCGCCGCCGCCGCAACCGCCGCAACCGCAACCGCCGCCGCCCCCGCCGCCTGACTCGCGGGCACTGGAAGCGGTCCTCCGATTGCCCCCGTCTCTCAAGGCGGGCGTGGCGCTCGTGTTCGACGGCAGCCGCTCAGTCCGGGCCGAGAGCTACAGTTGGGACTTCGGCGACGGCACGATGATCGCTCATCCGAACACGGAGTCCATGCCGTTGCACACGTACGTTGAGCCGGGTTTCTACCGCGTGGCGCTCAGCGTCTCCGGTCTGGGCGTCACGTCGACGGCGGAGAGGGACATCCTGGTCCAGGCCAGATATCCGGCGGGCACCTGCGAACCGGATGTGAGCACGCTCTGCCTCCAGGACTCGCGCTACGCGATCCGTGTGGCATGGTGGGCCGATGACGAGAGGAGCGGCGTGGGAAGTGTGGTGTACGCGGGAACCAACGACTCGGGCCTCTTCTGGTTCTTCGACAGGGAGAACTGGGAGGTTCTGATCAAGGTGCTGGACGGCTGCGCGCTGAACGGCCACATGTGGATTTTCGGGGCTTCGACCACGGACACCGGTTTTTCGATTGCGGTGACCGACACGGTGACGGGCCAGGTGCAGGAGTACCGGAACGAGGCGGGTGAACCAGCGGCCGCGATTGTGGATTCGGAGGCTTTTCTCCAGGAGTGCGAGAGTCCGGCGGCGTCGAGCTCGCCCTAGCTCGCCCGGCTCTCGACCGTGACGCGCAGGCGCTTCATCATCTCGTGGAGCGTCGTCGGCTTGACTTTCAGCCGCTCCGCCGCGCGCTTCTGGACGCCGCCGCAGGCCTGCAGCGCCTTGACGATCAACTGCCGTTCGTAGGCGCTGACCGCCTCCTTGAAGGAGACGCCGCGCGTGGGGAGGGTGTCCGGGGCCGGCAGCGTCGTGTCGGGACTGCGGATGTTGCCCGGCAGCAGGTCGAGCCCGATCTCTTCACCGGTCGAGAGCACGACGGCTCGTTCGATCACGTTCTCGAGTTCGCGCACGTTGCCGGGCCAGTGGTAGGCCATCAGCAGGTCCATCGCATCGGAAGTCAGCCGTCGCGGCTGCTTCTCGTTCTCGTTCGAATAGGTGCTCAGGAAGTGGTGGGAGATCAGCGGGATGTCCTCGACGCGGCGGGACAGCGGCGGGAGCTGGATTGTGATCACGTTCAGCCGGTAGTAGAGGTCCTCGCGGAACTCGCCGCCGGCCACCCGCGCCTCCAGATCGGCGTTCGTTGCCGCGACCAGCCGTACGTCGGCCCGCAGGGTCTCGAGTCCGCCGAGGCGCATGAACTCCTTCTCCTGGATCACGCGCAGCAGCTTGGACTGGGTGTCGGGCGGGATGTTCCCGATCTCGTCGAAGAAGATCGTGCCGCCGTGGGCGACCTCGAACAGGCCCTTCTTGTGCGAGACGGCCCCGGTGAAGGACCCCTTTACGTGGCCGAAGAGCGTGCTCTCCAGGAGTTCGCTGGGCATGGAGCCCGAGTTCACGGTGACGAAGGGTCCGTCCTTGCGCTTCGAGTTGCCGTGGATCGACTTGGCGACCAACTCCTTGCCGGTGCCGCTCTCGCCGCGAATCAGGATGTTGCTCTTCGCCGGCGCCGCTCTGCGGATCAGGTCGAAGACCTGGCGGATCGACCGGCTCTTGCCGATGATGCGGTCGAAGCCCTGGCGTTCCCGCAGTTGCTCCTTCAGGTCGCGGTTCTCGGCAGTCAGGCGGCGGCGTTCGAGACCCTGGCGGATCGTCAGCCGCACCTCGTCGTTCTTGAACGGCTTGGGCAGGTAGTGGAAGGCGCCCTCGCGCATCGCCTCGATCGCCCCTTCGATCGACGAGTACGCGGTGATGATGACCACCACCTGGTCCGGCTCGCTCTGCCGGATCCGGCGCATGACCTCCCTGCCGTTCATGTCCGGCAGCATCAGGTCGAGCAGCACCAGATCGATCTCCTCGTGGGCAAGGACGGTCAACGCCTCCTGGCCGGAGGTGCAGCAGATCGGATGGTGTCCCTCCTGCCGGATCAGGGCCGTGAGAACGTCCTGCAGGACTTCTTCGTCGTCGACGACGAGGATGTTCATGGCCCTTGCTCCCGCGGCTCTAGCGGCGGCGAGACCATCCGCGGCAGGCGGACGGTGAATCGGCAGCCCGCAGGATCGAGGTTGGAAGCGGAGAGGTCACCGCCGTGCCGGCGCACGATCTCCTGGCTGATGGAGAGACCGAGGCCGGTGCCGCCGTTGGCCTTGCGAGTGGAGAAGAAAGGCTCGAATACACGTTCAAGGTGCTGTTCGCGAATGCCGGGGCCCGTGTCGTCGATGAATACGTTGATCTGGCCGTCCAGGTTTCGCACCGCCAGAGTGAGCCGTCTCGGTGCGGCGCCCGCCTCCGTCATCGCGTCGACCGCATTGGCCAGCAGGTTGGCGAGCACCTGGCCGAGCTCGGTGTCGTTGCCGAGCACCCAGATCCCGTCGCCGGAGTCGAGGTCGATGTGGACTGCGACGCCCGCTTCGGCGAAGCGCGCGGCGAGCATGTCGCAGCTTTCCTGAATGACGGCGCCCAGGTCGACGGCGGCGGGCTCGTGCCGGCCGTGGCGCGCGAAGTCCAGCAGCGTGTTGACGATGCGGGCGGCGCGGAAGGTCTGGCGCTCGACTTTGCGCAGCAGGCGCCGGCGCGGATCCCGGTCGGGGGTCTCGGCGAGGAGCATCTGGGCGTAGCTCGAGATGCCGGTCAGCGGCGTGTTCACCTCGTGGGCGACGCCGGCGGCCATGGCGCCGATCGCCGCCAGACGCTGGTTCTCGGCCAGTTTCCGCTTCATCGCTTCGCGTTCGGCGATGTCGTGGGCCACGACGACCCGATGACCGTGGGCGGCGCCCAGGAACTCGGCGACCGACAACTGCAACTGCTGCTCGCGGCCATGCGAATCCTCGAACCGGACCTCGACGGGCGGGTCGCCCTGCTTCGGGAAGAGCTGGAGCGGGATCAGGCCGTCGAGGGCTTGGCCCTCGAGACCGCTCCGGGTGAGCCCGACGAGGGCTGCGAAGGCGCCGTTCGCGGTCACGATCCGGTTTGCGGAGTCGACGACGGCGATGCCGGCGGGGGAAGACTCGATGATCTCGTCGCTGAACTGCTTGAGTTCGGAGACGCGGTCCAACTGCCGCCGGCTCTGTTCGAGCAATTGCGCGTTCTCGATCGCCAGCGCCGCCTGGTTCAGCAGTTGGCGAATCAACGCCAGGTCGTCCCTGGACAGCGGTGCGCCGCCGGTGTGGTGGCCGACGTACAGGAGGCCGACCCGGCGATCGCGCACCTCCAGCGGGAAGACGTAGTGGTAGCCGAGGACCGCCAGCCGCATCGGGGTGCTCTTCGCGGTGTCGGCGAGCGGCGCCGGCGCCAGCAGGAAGTGGGGCTCGCTCCAGACCAAGACGTCCACTTCACTGAGTTCGAGGGCGGGCGCTTCCGGTTCCTCCCTCACCGCGACGAGCTGGTCGCCCTCGACCAGGAACAGGTTGCTGTGCTCGAGGTCCAGCCCCTCTTCCAGCTCCTTCAGCATGATCGAGGCGAGCCGGCCGAGATCCCGCTCCTGGAGCAGTTCTTCGCCCAGCCGCTCGAGGGCGCGCCGGCCCTGCTGCGCCCGGTACTGGAGCCGCTGGAGGCCGGCGCCGATGCCCCGCCTGACCGGGATCGAGAGGGTGCCGATGACCAGGAGAGCGCTGGCGTTGAGAAAGCCCCTCGCGACGACCATGTCCTGGGGCACGCCGCGACCGATGAGCAGGCTGAGCAGGGAGAACCCGAGCACGGCCAGCAGCACGGTGAGAGCGTAGGTCGCTACATCGCGGGCGATCACGGCCACGTCCCAGAGCCGGTAACGCAGCAGGGCGTAGGCGAAGCTCAACGGCACCAGCGCCAGGGGCGCCGTGGCGGCGACGCTCAGCCAGGCGGGCGCCGGGAGCTCAAAGGAGAAGGGCACCACGTAGAGCAGCAGGAACGGCAGGTAGCCGCCGGCCACGCCGAACGCGATCCACTGGGTCTGGCGGCCCTGTTCCCAACCGTGACGCGACAGCAGACTGCGGCCGAGGACCGCGGCCGCCGCCAGCGCATAGGCGACGAGCAGGAAGAGTTCGATGCGGTCCTGCCGCTCCAGGGTGGTTGCGCTCAACCCGCCGGTCAGCATGCCGCTGCCGAACACCTGGTCGAACTGCACCACCAGGAGTGCTGTGGCCGGCAGGTAGAGCCACGGCACTGCGCGGCGCAGCCAGCGGGAGCGCGACCGCGCCGGGAACACGAGGAAGAAGTGCAGGGTGAGGGGCGGCAGCAGGAGGCGGCAGACGCTGTCGACCAGGTAGAAGACGCGGTCGATGCCGTCGAAGGGAGCGACCGGCGTCAGCAGGTAGACGGCGGCCGACGTCAACGTCCAGAGGTGGAAGAGCAGGATGGGCCGGCTGCGCTGCCGGCTCAGTGTGTAGAGGCCGATCAGCAGGTAGGCGATCCCGGTCAGGGCGAGGGCGATGTAGGTCCAGTCCAGGGTTACCCCGGGCAGGCTGTGGCGGGCCGAGACCAGTTCGTCGTTCCTGAGCACCTGCAGGTCGCTTTCGCTGCAACAGCGCAGCAACCGATCCAGTTCGTCGGCGGACAGCGCCCGCTCCCCGTTGATCAGGACGACGATGTCGCCGACCTGGAGTTCGGACGCTTCGCCTGTCGACACCACCCGCAGTCCGCTGTCGGTCGCCTCGGCCACGAGGCCGGTCGTCTGGAAGGAGGCCACCTTGCGGCCGACGGAGAACCCGCCCAGGGCGACGACCAGAATGGTCAGCAGGAGCAACCCCGCCGTGAGGCCGAGTCGGGCTGGTCGGGACTCGATGCGCATCGGGGATCTGGTCGCTGTAGGGATGTGGCTTCTTCGCCTCAGGCGGGGCTCAAGCTACCATTCTTGGGGCCCATTCAGTATGTCTTAAGCACGTGCTGTGCCACCGGCCATCGGCCCTTGGCCCTTGATTCTAGGGCAGGTTAGCCATCTTGGGGGTGGCGGGGAGTTCAATCTGTTGGTTTGGAGACGGTTTGTTGGATTGGGAGCCGGAGGAACGGGTTCTTGGATTTCCGCCCGGAGGAAGGCGCCGGCCTTCGGCCGGCGCGTCTTCCGGCCGGCGCTTCGCGCCGGATGCCGGCCAGAAGGCCGGCGTACCCAGGGCCGGGTGACTCGCCCCTAGAAGCGGACCGCGATACCCGCGACAACGCGGCGGCGGAGCTGGTCGGGGTCGTGGCTGGGGTCCATCGGGACGTGTCCGCGGCTGAGCTGCATCTCGAGTTGCAGGGCCCAGTCCTGCAGGCCTGTAACCCAGGGCAGACCCTGGGTCAGCACGACCTGGATGCGCTCCACGGCAAGCACGGTGTCGGCGCTGGCGGGCCGGAAGCCGGCGACGTCCTGGGTCACGGGCGAGAGCTCCTGCTCGACCCAGCGATAGGCGATCAGGACGCCGGTGGAGCTGCGTTCGAACTGGGTGTCGGCGCTGGCGACCAGGTAGCGGACCTCGTTGCGGAGACTGCCGCTGTCGCCCTTGGCGCGCAGCAGACCGCCGCCGCCGGCGGCCGCCGAGGAACTGACGCGGGTCAGGATCTTCTCACCCAGGCGCTGCTGCAGACCGAACTGGAGTTCCTCGATCTGGTCCCCCTCGACCAGCAGGAGGCTCTCCAGCCGGTCGAAGATGTCGCGGCTGAAGTACAGCCGGACGTTGTCGGCGAACTGCCGCCGGTTGACGCCGAACTCGAAGCGGTGGTCCTGGTCCGATGCGCCGAGCCGGCGGCTGAGCTTGACCCGGTAGCAGTGCTCGTAGGAGGTGCTGCAGGTTTCGTCGTCCTGGTACTGCACCGGCAGGAAGTCGCGGAACAGAAACTGTTCGGAGTCGACCCGCTGGCTCGCCGCGATCTTGGCCAGCCACCGCGAACCGAGTTCGACCACGAAGCCGGCCTGGGGCGTGAACGAGAGACTGCCGTCGCTCAGGGTGCTGAACATCCCGTACTCGAGGATGACGGTGGGCTGGATTTCCCAGTCGCCCTGACCGAAGACGTCGAAGCGCTGGTGTGAATCCTCGCCCCAACTGGAAAGCTGGCCGTTGCCGTAGGCCTGGCGTTCGCGGTAGCTGATGCCGGTCTCCAGCGACGTGGTCGCAGTGATCTGCCGTTCGTAGGCGCCGCGGAACTCCAGGGTGGTCGACGACATCGGTGAATCGATCGAGGCCAGCGCCTGGCTGTGGACCCCGCTGGGGCCCGCGTAGAGATCGCCGAAGCCGTGGTGGAAGTTGTTGTCCTCGGTGTAGCGGGCCTCGAAGTGCGAGGCGCCACCGCCGGCCGCCTGTTCCAGGCGCACCCCGTAGCTCTCCAGACCGGCGGCCACGGCGGGATCCCGATCGTCCCAGGCCCGGTCCGCCTGGGTACCCTGGAAGCGGTGACGCTGCGACGTGAACTGGATGTTGGAGCCGCGGTGGTTCACGTCGAGGGCGAAGGCCTGACTGTCGCCGAGCGGCTGCTGCGCCGTACCGGTACGGAACGCCTGACGCTTGAACTCGCGCACATCGGAGCGCAGGGCGAGCTGCGTTCTGCCGAACTGACTGCGGAGATCGATCTGGCTGCCCAGAACCCGGGTGTCGGCCCCGCCGGTCTCTTCGATGCCGGAGAGGGTCCGGAACTCCGCTTCGAATCGCTCCCGCTGGATCGCGGTCTCGAGCGCCCAGCCCGGATTGTCGGCAATCGCTTCGGCGATCTGGATCTGCCGCAGCACGTCGCTGGGAATGCGTGCGCGGACTGACCAGAAGTCCTCGTCGTCCTCCCCGCCGTCCTTGCCGGAGCGGCGCCCCTGGGTTCCCAACTCGAAGTCGAGCGACTGGACCGATTCACTCGTGGTCCGGGTCAGTTCCGCCACCGCGGGCACGTAACCCGGTCGATGGGCGATCACGCGGTAGATGCCGGCGGGCAAGGGCTGGAAGGCGTAGCGCCCCAAGCCATCGGTCGTCGTCCGGAGCTTGCTGCTGTCGGCGACGTCGTAGACGTAGACATGAGCCGCGGGCAGCGCCGCCTTGCCGGCATGGACGCGGCCGACCAGCCGCCCCGCCGTGGGATCGCCGAGGCTGGGCACGTCGAGGCCCGCCCGGACGGGCGCGGCGGCGAACAGCGCGACCGCGGCGACCGGCGCCAGGACTCGAGCCGAGAGCAGGCGCGCTCGCGCCACGTTCGACCGCGAGTCGCCGGGATGGTTCCGGCAATTCATGTCAGCCAGTCACTATAGCGGATGAGTCTGGTGTGCGCGCCGGCACGAAGACGATGACCTCCGCCGCGCCCGCGGCCCGCAGGCACCGGGCGGCCCGACCGGCCGTGGCGCCTGTGGTGACGACATCGTCGACCAGGAGCACGACGCGGCCACGGACATCGGCCGGCCGGGGGCAGTGGAACATGACGGTCGCGCTGGCGAGCCGCTGGCGCCGGCTCCGTCCAACCTGGGTTCGGCCCAGGCGCCGCCGTCGCAGCACGGAGCGCAAGGGGCGCCCGAGCTGCCCGGCCAGCGGGCGGGCGATCGACTCGGCGTGGTTTCGGCCGCGGACGAGGCGGCGGCGCCAGTGCATCGGCATCGGGACGATCAACTCCGCACGACGCAACTCCATTCCCAGCGTGCCCACCGCCTCGGCCGCGATGTGGCGCCCCAGGTAGTCGAGGCGGTGGTGCTTCAGTCCCAGGATCACCCGGTCGATCGGCGGCCGGTACACCCAGAGCCAGAAGAAGGCGTCGCAGCCCTCCAGACGGTCACCGGCCGCGGCGCCCCGTCGAGGCGGCTCGAGCAGGAGGCGGCAGTCCCGGCACAGGCTGAGTTCGCGCTCGGCCGGAGCGGCGCAGGCGAGACAGACCCGCGGCAGGACCAGGTAGAGGGCGAGCGCAACGCCGCGCCGCGCGCAGTAGCTCGCGCTTCGGGCGAGGCTCCGGGCCGCGGCCCGGAGCCGGGCTGCCACCCGCGAACCAATCCGTCTGCCCGTCATCGGGCGCACGGAAGGACGTTTCGCTGCCGGGATCCGTAGAACGAAGTAGGCAGTCTTCCGGTGGGTGGGCCGTTCCTGGTCATTCCTGCCGACAAGGACGGATTTCGCCCGCCCTTCGCGTTGTAGGGGGCGCCGGTTGCTAGAGTCCCGGCGCGCCAAAAGGAGATTCACTTGACCGCATCGGATCCTCAGTCCTGTCCCGGGTGCGCGCGTCCGCGGGCGCCGCAACACGCATACCGCACCGTCGTTCTGTTGCTGGCGACGGTCCTCCTGCTGCTCGCCGGCGCGGGCACGGTCGCAGCCCAGGAGCGGTACAGCTACACCGTCGCGCTCAGCCCCACGATCGGCGGCAGTTTCAGCGAGGGAACCGACAACACAGGTGTGCAGGCGACGTTTGCCTGGCGCACGCAGCCGCGCACCGCGGTCGGGATTCGTCTCGGCAGCATCGGTCTCAGCGGCGATCAGGTGGGCGCCCTGGTGAGCCCGACCTTCCGCTACGCGACGATCGCGGGTGAGTACCGCTTCCAGGAGCTCTACTACCAGTCGGGAGTGTTCTTCGGCCTCGGCCTCTACCAGCTCGGCAACGGCGTGGACTCGGAGGAGGGACCCGGTCTGACGCTCGGCGTCTCCGGCGACTTCCCGATCAACGAGCGGATCTCGGTGGTGATCGAACTCTCCGGCCACTACGCGGACATCGATGCCGCCAGCACCTACGCCACCGTCCACGCGGGTGTGGCGTACCAGTTCTAGGTACGCCGCCTCTGTTGGCAGCTTACGGCGGAGACTGCTGCCAACTGGTATAGTTCGACGCCGTCATGCCTCTCTACGAGTACCGATGCACCGAGTGCGAGGCCACGCTGGAGGCGATCCGGGCGTTTGCCGCGCCGCCGTTGGAAGAGTGTCCGGAGTGCGGCCGGAGCAGCCTGAAGAAGCTGCTCTCCGCGCCCGCGTTCCAGTTCAAGGGCAGCGGCTGGTACGTGAACGACTACGCCCGCAAGGACAAGAGCCCGGCCGGTGGATCCGAGTCCGACGGCGCGGCGGCGAGCGGCAACGGCTCGGGCAGCAACGGCAAGTCCGCGGCGAAGGAGTCGTCCTCGGACTCGGGCAAGAAGGCCGGCGCCTCGACCTCCTCCGCGAAGAGCGACGGTTCCAAGGTCGCCGCGGCCTCCTAGCAGGAGGCTGCGCGGCAGGCGCCGTGGCGGAAGCGCATGGGAATCGAACCCACCCCCGGAGACGCATTACGCCCCGGACAACGGTTTTGAAGACCGCAGGAGGCACCAGCCCCCGAGCGCTTCCGCCGGGCAGCATATCCTCGGCCCACCGGCTCAGCGCCGGACTTCATGACGGCAACAGGAGCCCAACGATGAGGACGAGGAGCGCAGCGATGAGGATCCCGACCGCCAACCCGCTGCCCCGCGTGCCGGCGCTTGGCCTGGCGCTCCTGCTACTTGCCTGCGGCCCCGACGCGCCCGCCCAGGGAAACGGCGGCGCCGAGGAGGCAGCGCCGGCCGTCGAGCTGTCTGCGCCGGTCAGCGCCAACGGCGTGTCGGTCGCGCTGCCGGCGGCGTGGAACCGGGTCGAACCCCGGTCGGCGATGCGCATGCTGGAGGCCGAGATTCCCGGTGCGGCCGGTTCGGGCGAGATCTCGATGTTCTACTTCGGGCCCGGCGGCGGCGGTGGCGCGGCGGCGAACGTCGAACGCTGGAAGAGCCAGGTCGTCCTCGAAGCCGGCGCTCCCGAGCCCATCACCCAGAGCCGGGAGAGCAACGGCGTCCGCCGCATCTGGATCGAACTCGAGGGCATGGTCAAGGCGAGCACGATCGGTAGCTTCCCGACCACGGACCAAGCGAACTTCGTACTCTACGGCGCGGTCATCGAAGCGCCGGGCGGCCCCTGGTTCCTGCGCGCCGTCGGGCCGGCCGCGACGATGCGAGAGCAGCGTCAGGCGTTCCTGGCGATGCTCGACAGCGCCAGGCCGGAGTAGGGCCGCTTGCGGCGACAGCCGACCGGAATGGTGGAGCCGATGGGAATCGAACCCACGACCTCTTGAATGCCATTCAAGCGCTCTCCCAACTGAGCTACGGCCCCTCCGGGTCGGCGGCGCGAGAGTGTAGCAGCAGGCCGGGAGAGAAGACTCGCGTTACAGCGGCAGCACTTCGCAGAGGTCCCCGGCCGCAGCCGGGGCACTGAACTTCGGCACCCGCACGAGGCCGGCGCCGGCGCCGTACGCCACCAGGTCGTGGGAACCGAGCGGCGGCCGCGGGTCGGCGAGCACCATCCCGGACTCGACCCGGAGCCGGCAGGGCAGGAAACGGTCTCGCCACTTCGCGCCCGGCAGCTCGCCCTCGAGCCGTGCCCGCAACGCGCCCTGCCAGTAGCCGTCGTCCGCTCCGGTCATGCGACGCAACAGCGGTCGCACCAGCAACCAGTACGTGACCATGGCCGAGGCGGGGTTGCCCGGCAAGCCGAACACCCATCCCCGGTCGTGGCGGGCGGCGACCATGGGCTTGCCGGGCTGGATCGCGACCGCATCGAACAGGATGCGGCAGCCGAGACCGGTGTCGCCGAGGACCTGTTCCACGAAGTCGAACTCACCCATGGAGACGCCGCCGGAGATCAGCAGCACGTCCGATTCCAGGCCGCGTTCGACCTTCGCCTGGAGTTCGGCGGGATCGTCCCGCGCAATGCCGAGCGAGCGGGCCTCGATGCCGAGTTGCGAGAGCGCGGCCCGGAGGAAGTCCCGGTGTGAGTCGCGGAGCTGCCCGGGACCAGGTACGGCCTCGGCGGGCACGATCTCGTCGCCGGTCGACAGGGTGGCGACCGTCGGCCGCCGGTAGACCGGCGCTTCGTGAATGCCATGGGTCGCCAGCACACCCGCTCCGCCGGGTGTCAGCAGTTCCCCCGCCGCCAGCAACGGCCCGCCGGCCGCGGTGACCTCGGCCTGCTGCCGGATGTGGCTGTCTGCCGGCACCGGTTCCACGATGCGGACCGCGCCCGTCGGGTCGTCCGTGCCATCGCCGGCCTCGAACTCGGTCTGTTCGATCGGGATCACGCGGTCAGCACCGGCCGGCGCCGGCGCCCCGGTCATGATCCGCATGGCCGTGCCCGGTCGAAGCTCCGCCCCCGGCGGATCGCCCGCGGCGGCGATTCCCTCGACCGGCAGGAGGGTTCCGGGCTCGACGTCGGCGCCGAGGGCGAAGCCGTCCATCGCCGAGACGTCGTGCGCGGGCACGTCGACGGTGGCGGTCAGGGCTTCGGCCAGAACGCGGCCGATCGCATCGGCCCGGGTTGTGCGTTCGATTTCGAGCGTGGCCGCTTCGGCGGCGATGGCGATCCAGGCGTCCTCGGGCGTCAACATGGCGCTCTTGTTATCCGAACGGCCGCAGCGCCGTCAATGGCGGCCTCGGCCCATGAAGCCGACCCAGTTCACGGTGCTGACTTGCCACCTCCCGCTCGGGGTCGGTGGCGAAGCGCCCAGACGCCGCGCACGACCGGCCCGTACCAGAATCCCCTTAGGCAGTGAGGAGGAAGATCAATAGGAGATGATCTCGGCGATGCGGTGGTTCTGAATCTGGCGCCGGATGACCTCAGAGGAAACGAGGAACTCATGGGCGAGATCATCAATCTGTTCGCTATCTACACGCTGGGTGTTGATTCGACTGTCTAGCGAAGCGGAGGGAGCAAGAAACTCCGCTGCGAATGCGCGCGCCCGCGCCTGAGAGTCGGTTGCCACCGAACTGAGCAGGCCGAACTCGGCTGTAGGCCGCCCGAGGAAATCACCGAGTGCCCGAGCCTGGAGGAACCGAGTGCCTGTCTGTCGGCGTCGTGCGACTACGCATTGAGGGGTATCGGCTCCAACGAGTCCATGAAGTCGTGCAGTCGGTACTTCTCTTGACTCGTAAGGGATGGCTAGTGGGCCGTTGTCAAGGTCGATGGAGCGACCATTGGCGCCGATCCCTTCTCGTACTGCGCGCGCCGTCTCGTAGCCCCAAGTCCACGGTTCAGGACCAAGAGTTGGCAGTTGCAACCCTTGGCGGATTCTTGGCCACTCGCCGCTTCTCTGCCCTGCTTGGACGGTCCTCCTGGCATCCTCCAGCCAGTTGGTGATGGATGTCAACTCCAAGCCCTTGGCTACGGCTAGTGCATCCTCTCGAACAGACGCGTCCGTCCCGTTCCAGAAGCCTATGATGAGTTCCGCGACGTGATCCTCCACGTCAAAGGGGTCAACTCCGAAGAGCGCAGCAGCTCGACTGAATTCGAGTTCTCGGTCGTCAAGGTTGTTGATGGCGCTCCAGTTGCGGCTAAGGTCTTCGGCGGCAACCGCAGTTTCGGCATCTGCCTGGAGCCGGTTCAGCACGGCATCAATAAGTTTGCGGAACTCGGCTTCAAGCTCCTCTCGTTCGACTACTAGGCTACCCTCTTGGAGGAAAGCGACTTGGGCGTACTGCAGGTCACTCCGAACCCACTTCAGTTGCATTCGGGTTTCCGAAGCGGGAGTGATGGTGAGTTCGGGCAATGCGAATCCACTTCCGGCCCAAGCCAGATTGTGTCGGGATGCGAACTCCGGATCCTGCCCCTCCATGTCTGCGACTTCGTACCGAATGTTGCACCAGTTGGCAACCAACCAGTCGGCGATGTTGAATAGCGGGATGATGACCGATTCCCGGTAGGTGTTGGTCAGGCGGTCAACGACTGCCGTGATTGCTCTCTTGTCCGCCGTGATGCGGAGCTCAGCCATAGTGAGCTCAGAGAGCCTGTCGGGTGACGAACCTGAATCGAACCAGTCAAACTCGAAGCGCACGGTCATGGGAGTCCTCGTACTCCCTCGTTTCGCTCCAAGGGGTATCCGTGGTACTCGCCCGAACCAGGTGATCCTTGGCGAGCTTCAAAGATGATCTCGCCTTCGCGGCGCCAGGCGTATCTCGGGTAACCGCCTTCCCATGCACCGGTATTTCCGGAGCGGATGGCATCTCGTAGCCACAGCTCGACAAGGTCGGGGCGCTCGGTCAAGTGGACAGGACAGAGCGAGGCGGTGGGGCGAGATCGTGGCGGTCCCGCAGGCGTTGGAATGCTCCGGTGGTAGGGACTTCCAACGTACTTACAGGACTCGGCGACTTGTGCCAAGTCCTTGCCTTTTGGTGCGGGCTGCACCTTGCGCGCCCTCACGCTACCGCGCTGAAATCTCGGTGGTCTCAAGGTCCCGCCTTTGAGGAATCGGAGAGTGGACTCCGAGCATCAAGCAACGCATGGGGACGGCTTCGCCTTGCGGGCGCTCGGTCTCGTTGGCCCTGCGGCGAGTATAGACCGGCTACGCAGCCTTGCCCGTCAGGCTCTTGTGCCCAATTCCCTTCTGCGGCGCAAGCTGCCAGGGGCGCTCGTTGACACGGAGCCCTCACCCGATCTGCGACAAAGCCGAGTACATGGGCAGGTACATCGAGATCACGATGGCGCCGATGATGATGCCGAGGATGCTGATCAGCGCGGGCTCGAGGAGCTTCATCATGCTGTCGACGTCGTTGTCGACCTCCTCCTCGTAGAAGTCGGCGACGCGGGTGAGCATGGGGCTCAGAGTGCCGGTCTGCTCCCCGACGTAGACGATCTGGCAGAGCATGGCGGGGAAGATCTTCGTGCGGCGCAGCGACTGGTTGATCGGGCGGCCCTGTTCGACTTCTCGGTGCACCTTGCGGAGGGCGTCGGAGACCGCGATGTTGCCGGCGGCATCGGCGGCGATGGACAGCGCGGTGAGGATCGGAATGCCCGACGAGATCAGGATGGACAGGGTGCGGCAGGTGCGTCCGGTGACGATCCGCAGCAGGAGCTTGCCGACGACGGGCAGCCGCAGCAGCAGACGGTCGGCCGCCTGCCTGCCCCGCCGGGTACGGAGCAACCGGTTCACGGCGAACCCGCCCGCAGCGGCGAGCGCGAGCAGGACGAGCACGTAGGCGCCGATGAACTCGCTGACGCCGACCACGAGCCGGGTCAGGAGCGGCAGGTCGCCGCCGATGTCGTCGAAGAGGTGCTGGAACACCGGGATCACCTTCCACAGGATCAGGAACACCACCGCGGCGGCGACGGTGAGGATGGCGGCCGGATAGGTCAGCGCGGAACGTACCTGGCTGCGGAGCTTGGCGACCTTCTCGATGTGGGTCGCCAGCCGATCCATCACCGTGTTCAGGGCGCCGCTGGCCTCGCCCGATGCGACCAGGTTGACGTAGAGGTCGCCGAAGGCGCGCGGGCGGCGCTTCATCGCGTCGGCGAGGCCGGCGCCCGCCTCGACCTCCGAGCGGACCTCGAGCAGGATCGAGCGCAGGCCCGGGTGCTGGCCCTCAACGCTCAGGATCTCCAGGCTCTGGAGCAGGGGCAGGCCGGCTTCGAGCAGCACCGCGAACTGGCGGCTGAAGACGGCGAGCGTCTTCGGGCCGACTCGGTTCCCCGGCTGCCACCAGGCCGGGCCGCGAGCCTTCCGGGGTTCGCCCTCGTCGGGCTTCGGGTCCGGTGCGAGGGGCTCGTCGTCGTCGAGCCAGCGCGGGAGCATCGGTCAACCTCTCCGGGAGGTTGCAGCCCGCGCCCGGGAAGCGGGCGAAGCGTGGCGCACGCCAGCGCGGCGCCCCGTGCCGTTCCCGCCGCGCAGCCGGGTTTGTCTATTCGGGCTGGGCTTCGTCCGCCGGCGCCTCGGGGATGGCCACTTCCGTTTCCCCGAGCAGCACCAACAACTGCGTAATGCGACCGCGGCTGTCGCCGTCGTCGCCGGCCGGGTGCTGGTAAACCATGGTGACGAGCCGGTTCTCGATCGGGTGCAGCATGAACAGCCGGAGCTGCTGCTGGGTGACGGCGTCGTCGCCCAGGAAGCGCCCCCGGGTGTACCGGGCCGGTCCGAGTGGACCCATGACCATGCGGCCGGCGAGGTGGATGCCTTCCGGCAGTTCCTCGTAGAACGGCTTGTGGCTCTTGGCCACGTCGTCGATCTCGATGCCGAAGTCGCTGGGCTCGCCGAGTTCCAGCCAGATGCTGCCCGGCGGCCCGGCGGGCGTCTCCGTGGTCTCGAGTAGTTCGCAGGCGAGCTCGAACGGTAGCTCGCTCGGCTCGACGCGGGTGCAGCCGTCCGGCAGGGCGTTGAAGGCGAGCGCCTCCTCCTCCAGGACGATCCGCACCGGACCGGTTTCCTCCGGTTCCGCCGCGCTCTGACAGCCGATGAGTACAGTCGAGACACCTGTACAGACCAAGACGAAAACAGCGGTGCGGAACGAGGTGCCGAGGGGCCCGCGGCCCGGCGCAGCAGGGGTCAGGTGGCGCCTGAACATCGCGGGGACAGTACCATGCGGCCGGCGGGCAAAGACGGACTGGAGGGGAGGAAGCCACGGTGGATAGACCGATTGCACGCGTTCTCAACCTGATCGACGACGGCGAACAGCGCCTGTGGAAGCTGACGCCGGACGAGGCCCGGAAGCGGCTGCTGCGCGGCCCCGAGGCGGTCCTGGGGATCGACGGATCCTTCGCGCTCGCAGCCCGCCGCGGAGTGGACATCGTCATGGCCCGCAGCCTCGACCGGCCGATGCGCTACTTCCTGGCCAAGGAGTCCTCCGGGCCGATGCTGGTCATCGCCCAGCGCATCGACGAGATCAGGGACTGTCTCGCTGCTGAGGGCTATCTCGACCAGTTTCACCCCACGTACACGCGGATGGTCCCGGCGCACCACGCCACCACGCTGCGCCTGATCGGCTGCCCCGACCCGAACCCGACCTACGAGCGCTTCTTCGATCCGCCGCGCGGCACGTTGCCGCCGGATCTCGACCTGATCGGCGAACGCTACGTGGAGGCCCTGATGGTCGAGCTCCGCGGTTGGCTGGCCGCCATGCCGCCTGAGCGGGCGCGAGAGCCGATCGGGGTCTGCTTTTCCGGGGGCATCGACAGCGGCGCCGTGCTGGTAGCGCTCAACCGCGCGTTGCTCGAGGCCGGCGCCAGCGCCGCCCGGCTCAAGGCGTTCACGCTCCGGGTCGGCGATGGCGCCGGCGACGCCGCGCAGGCGCGTGAGTTCCTCCGGCGCATGGACCTGGAGATGCTGGGCGAGGAGATCGCGGCCGGCGCCGAGGCGGTCGATCCGCTGCGGGCGGTCGAGGTGATCGAGGACTACAAGCCGCTCGACGTCGAGTGCGCCGCGGTCGGTCTGGCCCTGCTGCGGGGCATTCGGGCGCGCTATCCGGACTGGCGGCTCCTGGTCGATGGCGACGGCGGCGACGAGAACCTGAAGGACTACCCGCTGGAGGAGAACCACGAACTCACGATCACCAGCGTGGTGGGCAACTCGATGCTCTACCAGGAGGGTTGGGGCATAGGCATGATCAAGCACTCCCAGACCTACTCGGGCGGCCTGGGACGGGCCACCGTCCGCACCCACGCGCCGGCCCGGCTGCTCGGCTTCGAAGGCTTCAGTCCCTTCACCCGGCCGTCCGTGATCGCGGTGGCCGAGGCGATCCCGTTCGACACGCTGGTCGGCGGCTCGCACGAGGCCCTGTACGAGCTCAAGGGCGAAGTCGTGCGGCGGGGCATGAAGCGGGTGCTCGACATCGACTTCCCGGTCTTCCCCAAGCGCCGCTTCCAGGAGGGCGCGGCGTCGGAGGACGTGTTCGCCGCCGCCTTCGACCGTCCGCCCGAGCAGTACCGCCGGCACTTCCAGTCGCTCTACGGGTAGCTGCTTGAGCGGAAAAACTGGGTGCGCCGGCCTGGCCGGCAGCCGGCGCGAAGCGGCGGCCTCCGGGAGTTCCGCCGCGCCTGCGAATGGTCGCCGCGTTGCGGCGCGTCTTTCCTCGGAAGCCGGCCAGAAGGCCGGCGCACCCAGTGCCGTGCGAGCGCTTCGTCCGCCGCGGCCGGTGCTCGACCCCCTGCGGCCCCAGGGGGTGACGGTCGAGTTGGAGCGCGAGCCCGACGGTGCGCTCCGTGGGTCGGCGACCGTCTTCCTGACCGGGGCCGAGTGTCCGTTCACCTGCGTCTTCTGCGACCTGTGGCTGTCCACGCTCGACGGACCGACGCCGGAGGGTGCGCTGCCGGCGCAGTTGCGATCGGCCCTGGAGGCTTTGCCCGGTCTGCTCCGGGAGGCCGGTCTCGACCGCTGCGAGCGCCTCAAGCTCTACAACGCGAGCAACTTCTTCGAGCCGCGCGCGGTGCCGGAGGCGGATCTGGAACCGATCGCGCGGCTCGCCGATGGTTTTGAGCGGGTGGTCGTCGAGTGCCATCCGCGCCTGGTGGACGGCCGGGTGCGCCGGTTCGCCGACCGGCTCCAGGGTCGCCTGGAAGTGGCGATGGGGCTGGAGACGGTGCATCCGCAAGCCCTGCCGCGGCTCGGCAAGCAGTTGACGCTGGAGCAGTTCGACCAGGCCGCTCGGCGGCTGCTGGCGGACGGCGTCGACCTGCGGGCGTTCGTGCTCGTCGGCGTGCCGTTCGTGCCGGCGGAGGAGCAGGCGCAGTGGGCCGCCGCGAGCGTGCGACACGCGGTGGCGGCCGGCGCCCGGTCGGTGGCGCTGATTCCGGTGCGGGGCGGCAACGGCGAACTGGAGCGGCTTGAGCGGCTCGGCTGGTTCGAGCCTCCCGACCTGGCCCTGATTGAGGAGTCGTTGGCGTTGGGGCTTGAGGCGGTCGCCGCTCCGCGGCGGCGAGTGTCTCGCGGGTCAGAAGACCCGCGTCACATGGAGTCGTTGGCGTTGGGGCTTGAGACGGTCGACGACTTGACCGCAGTCCAGGTCGACCCCTGGGACCTCGACCGCGTCGCTTCGGCGTGCGGCGCTTGCCGGGCCTCCCGCATCCAGGCGATCCGGGAGATGAACCGCACCGGCAAGCCGCGGCGGACGGTGTGTGATGGCTGCGGCGACTAGCGCGGCAGAACGCCGCGAGGTTGTGATCGCCGGTGGCGGCTTCGCCGGGTCGATCCTGGCCCGGGCACTCCACGCCGACGGCCGCGACGTGCTGCTGCTCGAGCGCGGACTCCACCCGCGGTTCGCGCTCGGCGAGTCGTCCACGCCGCTCGCCAACCTGGCCCTGGAGCGGCTGGCGGTGCGCTACGGCTTCGAGGACCTGTGGACGCTGGCGGCGCACGGCCGCTGGCGCCGCCGGTTGCCCGAGGTCGGCGGCGGGCTGAAGCGGGGCTTCTGCTTCTACTCTCACCGTCCGGGCCAGGCCTTCATGCCGGATGCCGCCGGCAGTCGCCGCCTGGTCGTCGCCGCTTCGCCGGACGACGATGCCGCCGACAACCAGTGGCTGCGGGCGGATATGGACCGCTTCCTGTTCGAGCGCGCCCGCGCCGAGGGCGTGGACTGCCGGGAGGGAACCGCGGTTGAGGTGGTCTCGACGCCGGACGGCCCGGGCGCCGGTCCGGTCCGGATCAGGGCAGGCGGCCGCGTCATCGAGGCCGGCCTCCTGGTCGACGCGACGGGTGGATCGCCACTCGCCGAACAGCTTGGCGTTTGCTCGCTGCGGCCGCGGCTGCAGACGACCCTGGTGTACTCCCATTTCGACGGCATCGTTCCCTTCGACCGCGGCGACTGGCCGGACTCGCCCTTTCCCGAGCGCTGGAGCGCCGCCCACCACCTCCTGGAGGAGGGCTGGATGTACCAGCTCCGCTTCGACGACGGTGCGGTGAGCGCCGGCGTCCTGCTTCCCGACGATCGGCCGGCGGCTGCCGCGACGATCGAGAGGCTCGCCGGCAAGGGCGGCGCCGAGGGGTCCGAGGCGGCAGCGGTCTTTGCCGGGCTGCTCGATCGCTACCCGTCGCTCAAGAACCAGTTCGCCTGCCACCGGCCGCTACGGGACCTGGAGGCGCGTTCCGGCGTCGCCTACCGCCGCGACCGCGCCGCGGGTCCGGGCTGGCTGCTTCTGCCCCACAGCTACGCCTTCGCCGACCCCATGTTCTCGACCGGCATCGCCTGGAGCCTGCTCGGCGTCGAGCGGATCGCCGATCTCTGCCGGCGGGGTGTACCGGCGCCGGCGGCAGCCTTGAGGTATGGCCGGCTGCTCGCAACGGAGGCGGACCACATCGACCGGCTGCTGGTGGCCGCCTACCGGCTGATGGATGACTTCGAGAGCTTCACGGCCGTTGCCATGGCCTACTTCGCGGCCGCGAGCTTCGACGAACTGCGCCAGCGCCTGCTCGACCCGCCGGACGGAAGCTGGTGCTGGCAGGGCTTCCTGGGCGCCGGCGGCGCGGTCCGCCGCGGCCTGTTCGAGGAACTCGACGAGCGTTCGGCCAACCCCGCGCCGGCCGGGCAGTTGACGGACTGGATCGGCCCCGCGATCGAACCGCGCAACCTGATCGGCCTCGACGACCCGGGTCGCCGCAACGTCTACCCGGTCGACCTGGAGGACATGGAGCGCCGGACGGAGCAGATCGCGGCAGGGCTCGAAGTGGCGCCGGCGGAGCTCCGGCGGCGCTGGCCACGGTTGCGGAGTCCGGACCGGATGCCGGGCTAGGAGACTGCGCGGCAGGAACTGGGACTCTCCACCCTTTAGCAAGTGGTCTTGGGGAGGCTGCTGTGGGTCAGGTAGGTCATGCGACCTGGGCATGGCATCGCTTGTTGGGGTCGAAGAGAGTGCGGTCTCGTAGCATGGCGCACGCGACGCCGAGGAGTCGGTCGACGAGCTGTCTGATGGCGCGTCCGAGCGTTTTCCCCTGGGCTTTCATGGCGTCGTACTTGGCGCGGCTGATCGGGTCATGCTGGATGGCGACTCGTCCCCAGTGATAGGCGGCATCGCTGAGGTGTTCGTTGGCGGCGAGTCGTCGCATGACGATGAGCTTCTTGCCGGACTTGACGGTCACCGGCGCCACTCCGCAGAGGCAACGCAGTGCCCCGTAGTCTCTGCGGGCCAGGCTTTGATCGGCCTCGGAGAGCAGGGTGGCGAGGCCGACCATGCCGAGTCCGGGCAGCGACCTGAGGATGGCGGCGTCGCTTGGCTTGGGCGTGTCTTCGTCGTCTTCCGGAGAGATCGCGGTTTCGAGTTTGCGGGTCATCCGCTCCAGCCGCCTTTCGGCGTCGGCGAGTTGGCGGCAGACGGTGTCGAGCACCGGCCGGAGGATTCCTATGTGTTCGACGGCGGCCTTTACGGCGTCCGGGGAAACGGCGATCGGCTCGGCCCGCAGTTGATCGCGCAGTTGGGCGGCAGTCAGGCGCCGGATGCGGTGTTCCTTGAGCAGCTTGGCGAGCGTGGCTTCGCGCACCCGTCGAGCCTTGTCGGGGGTCGGCGCCAGTCGCCACAAGGCCAGCGCGAAGGGCGCCGACACCTCGTTCTTGACCACGGCGAGAAACTGCGGGCAGTAGCGCCAGATCTGGTCGCGGACCTGGTTCCCCAGGCGGTTTTTCTGGTCGACCAACTGCTTGCGGGCGCGGGACACCTCGCGCAGCATGACGGTGGCGGCATCGGATGGTTGCACGCGGTTCAGGCACTCAGGGTCGGTGCGAAGCGCGGCGGCGAGCACCCGTGCATCGCGGCGGTCATCCTTGGCGCCGGCGACGGAGAAGCGGTCCCTGAAGCGGTCGAGCTGCTTGGGGTTGATGGAATACACGGCGAAGCCTCGCTCCAGGAGGCACTCGACGACCGGTCCGTGCGGCACCTCGCTGGCGATGCCGATCTCGCCCGGAGGCGTCGGTCGTGTATGTCCAAGGAGCCAGTCCGCCATAGCGGCAAGTCCCTTGCCGCTGTGGTCGAACGCCCGCTCCCCCCTCACTTTGCCGTCCCGACCCAGCAAACACACATGGTGGGTCTCGGACCCCCAGTCCACGCCGGCGAACCACGTCCTGATCATCTCGTCCTCCTTCTCCCTTGCGGTAGTGTTGTCTGGTCGGCATGCCGCGTTGCCTGCCCGTACCTGTACTGGTGCTCTAAGGCACTGACTCTCCACTGGGCGTCCAACGCGGCGAAGCAGCCAGGGCACAGGTCCCAGCTAGGTGCTCGAAGCACAGTGCGCCGGTGGTCGCTCCTGGCTGCTTGCCGACTTTCCTTCAGTGACTCCGGCAGACCAGAGACGAAACCGACCGGCGGTCTCGGCTGCGGAAGCTGCCGGCCCCGCGGAAAACGGCAGACCGTTTTCCGCCGGACCTTGGAAAACCGGCAAGCCGGTTTCCCACAGCTACCGCAGCCACGGCGGCTACTGGTCCATTCCAACTCTCTCAACGACCCACCAGAATCCACCCGTGAAAGGTACAGGTGCGCCGGCCTGCCATCTGTGCGCCCGATGACGGGCGCACAGAGTGGTTCGCGGGTGGCGCGGGATCGCGCCACCCGGGTTCTGGCCGGCTTCCGAGAGGAAACGCGCCGCGAAGCGGCGTCGCTATTGCCGCTGCTAGGGCGGTCCGATCAGCTCGTTCACCGAGCTCTCGAACCCGGTCCCGGGCCGATCTCGCCGCAGGCGGTGGGCAGCCAGGCCTTCGATGATGCGCCGCGGCTGGATCGAGCGCAGCCGCAACCGGTGGGCGTCGAGCAGGTCGGCGGCCAAAGCCAGCGCGGCGGCGCGGTCGCTGCGGTTCTCCAGGGCGCCGGCCGCTGCCGCCAGAGCCGCGGCGATCCGCGTCCAGCCCTGGCGCGACCGGATGTCCTCGAAGCCCCCTCCTTCGAGCAGGCGTTCGGCCAGGGCCGAGACCCACAGAGCGAAGGCGTCGTCGGCGGGACGCCGTCGCCACAGGTCGACCAGGTCGGAAACCAGCTTCTCGTCGGCGCCGGCGCCCGCGGCATCGCCGGCGCCGAGGTAGACGGTCAGCGACCGGCTGCGCAGGGTAGGCAGCAGCTCGTTGGCCGACGAGGCCAGCAGCAGGAAGTTCCTGGGCGACCTGTCGGCCGGCTCCTCGAGGGTCTTGAGCAGCACGTTCGCTCCGGCCGGATGCAGCGCTTCCGCCTCGACGATGACGAACACCTGGCCCCGGGCCTCGAACGGCGACACCTGGGCCGTCTGCACGAGGGCCCGGATCTTGTCCACAGGGATGACCGTCTCTCTCTTCCGTGAATCGCGGCGTACGAAGACGAAGTCGGGATGGAAGACGCCGTCGTCCTTGATGTCGATCCGCCGGCAGTGCTTGCATTCCCCGCAGGGACGTGCTGCCGGCTGCCGTTCGCACAGCAGCGCCCGGGCGATTTCGCAGGCAAGGCGGATCCGATCCGTCGGCTCGCCCCCGTGGAGGATCACCGAGGCGTACAGCCGGCCCGCGGCTGCGAGCCCTGGAAGTTGCTCCGCGGCCCGGTTCATGCGCGGGTTGCCCGGCCGCGCCGCGGTGGACCTGGGATGTCGTCCAGCGCCTGCTCGACTGCCCTTGCCACCGTCTCGATCGGCGCCGCCGCGTCGATGACGCGAAAGCGCGCCGGTTCAGCGGCGATCCGCTCCCGGAACGCGGCATGGACCCGGCGGTAGAAGGCCAGGCTCTCGCGGTCGATGCGGTCGGCGGCATGGCCGCGCCGCCGCCGCTGCGCCTCCTCCGGCGGCAGGTCGAAGAAGAGGGTGCGGTCGGGCGCCCGGGTGCCGGTGGCGAGCCGGTCCGCCTGGGCGATCGACTCCGGCTGCACGCCCCGGCCGCCGCCCTGGTAGGCGTACGTCGAATCCGTGAAGCGGTCGCACAAGACGACCGCGCCGGCGGCCAGGGCCGGTTCGATCACTTCGATCAGGTGCTGGCGGCGGCTGGCGAACACCAGCATCAGCTCGACCACACCGTCGACCTGAGCCGCCTCCCGTCTCAGGAACAACTCGCGCAGCAGGTCGGCGAAGGGTGTGCCGCCCGGCTCCCGGGTGACCACGTGGGGCACGCCGAGGCGTTCGAGCCGCGCCGCCACACGCTCGAGTTGCGTCGACTTGCCGCTGCCGTCGAGGCCCTCGAAGGTGATGAACCGCCCGGTCATCCGGTCGCCATGCTAGCGCCGACACTCCGGTAGAGTGAGCCGCTGAGGAGGCTACGTTGAACACAGAGAACTCACCACCGAAGAACCGGCCTGGGTGGGGCGTCCACGCGGCGCTCTACGCGGCCCTGCTGGTTGTGATCGCGTTCCTTGTCCTGCGCCCCGAATCCGGGGCCTCGGCCCAGGAGGGGAGCGCTCAGGAGCAGGCTGCCGCGCGGCTCGACGGCGTGGACATCGGCCACTCCGAGGCGCTCGATCTGGCGGCCGCGCAGTTGGAGCAGTTGCAGCAGCAGCGCATCCAGTGCGACCTGCAGGTCAACTCCGAGCGGCACAGCCTGATCGAGCGGACAGTCGAGGGGATCGTCCGCGACCGCCTGGTCATCGCTGAGGCCGAAGAAGCGGGTCTGGCGCCCGAGGTCTGGCGGGAGGCGGAGATGGAGCGCCTTCAGGCCGAGCTGACGGACGAGGACATCGACGCCTTCTTCACCGAGAACGAGGGCCGCATCCGGGGTGGGCGGGAAGAACTCGAATCCCAGGTCCGGGTCTACCTGGCCCAGCAGCGGTTCGTGGACTTTCTCGAGGACGGGCACGAGATCGAGTACCTGCTCGATCCGTACCGGGTCGAGGTCGATCCCGCGACCGGGCCGGCACGGGGCGAGGCCGAGGCGCCGGTGACGATCGTGGAGTGGTCGGACTTCGAGTGCCCGTACTGCAAGCGGTTCCTGCCGACCCTGGAACAGCTCCTCGAGGAGTACCCGACCGAGGTGCGCCTGGTGTTCCGTCACTTCCCGCTGCACGCGATCCATCCCAACGCCCAGACCGCGGCCGAAGCCGCGGTGTGCGCCCAGGACCAGGGCGCCTTCTGGGAGCTGCACGACCTGATGTTCGAGGAGCAGGACGCGCTTGGTGCGGACGACCTGAAGGACAAGGCGGAGCGGGCCGGCCTCGACGCGGAGGCCTTCGCGGCCTGCATGGAGGCCGAGGACACGCCGGGTCGCGTGGAGTCCGACCGCCGCGCCGGGGTCCTGGCCGGGGTCAACGGGACGCCGGCTTTGTTCGTGAACGGCCGGCCGCTCGCGGGGGCGGTGGCCTACGAAGACCTGGCCGAAGTGGTCGAGGACGAGCTCGAGCGGGCGGGTGGCTGATTCGAGCGGGCGCGTGGGTAAACCGGGCGCTCCGGTCTTCGTGCCCTACCGGCCGCCGCGCGTCGAGCCAGCGGAGATGGAGCGCCGGGCGGACCGGATCTTCGAGGAGTTCGACAGCCGGCGGAGCGTGCGCTTCTTCACCGACGAGGCGGTGCCTCGCCGCCTGATCGAACGGGCGATCGAGGCCGCGTCGACCGCGCCGTCGGGGGCGCATCGCCAGCCGTGGCGGTTCGTGGCGGTCAGCGACGCCGGGATCAAGGCGCGGATCCGGGAGGCGGCGGAGGCCGAAGAAAAGCACAGCTATCTCGGTGGGCGCATGCCGGACGAGTGGCTGGAGGCGCTCAAGCCGCTCGGCACCGACTGGCGGAAACCGTTCCTGACCACCGTGCCCTGGATCGTCGTGGTGTTCGCCGAGCTCTTCGGCTTCGACGAGCAGGGGGCGAAGCGGAAGAACTACTACGTCAAGGAGAGCGTCGGCATCGCCTGCGGCCTGTTCATCGCCGCCCTGCACGGGATGGGACTCGCCACCCTGCCCCACACGCCGAGCCCGATGGCCTTCTTGAGCGAGATCCTCGAGCGGCCGCCGAACGAGAAGCCGTACATCCTGTTTCCGGTCGGCTACCCGGCGCCGGACTGCGAAGTGCCCGACCTGCGGCGCAAGGTGCTGTCCGAAGTGGCGGTGTGGCGTCTGGGCGCCGCCGGCGACTGACGGGCGGCTTCGGCGATGATCGGTCTCATCCTGGCCGGCGGTGTCGGCTCGCGGTTCTGGCCGGTGAGCCGGAGGCGCCGCCCGAAGCAGCTCCTCGATCTGCTCGGGGGCGGTTCCCTGGTGGCCGCCACCGCGCGCCGGATCGAGCCGCTCTGCGGCGCGGACGGGACCTGGGTCTGCACCACCGAGGAACTGGCGCCCGCCGTCGCCGCCGAGCTGCCGGGGCTCGCGGCGTCACGCATCCTGGGCGAGCCGAGCGGCCGCAACACGGCGCCGGCGATCGGCTGGGCGGTACGTTCGATGCCCGAGGACGTACGGGAGGACGTGATCGCGGTGTTTCCGTCCGACCACTGGGTCGCCGACGAGGAGGCGTTCCGCCTGGTGCTTCGCCGGGGTGTGGAGGCTATCGAGCGCGGCGATCACGAGGTGGTGACCGTCGGCGTGGCGCCCGCGTGGGCTGAGACCGGCTACGGCTACCTGGAACTTGCGGCGTCAGGGTCCCTGGGCAGCGTGGAGCGGGTGGTGCGGTTCACCGAGAAGCCGGATCCTGAGACGGCCGCGCGTTTCAAAGCCTCCGGCCGCCACTTCTGGAACGCCGGGATCTTCCTGTTCCGGGGCGCCGTTCTGCTCGATCTCTACCGCCGGCACCTGCCCGAACTGGCAGCCGGCCTTGAGCTTCTGGCGGCGGAGGGCGGTGATCCGGAGCGCCGGCGTGCGATCTACGCCGGGTTGGAATCGGTGTCGATCGACTACGGACTGATGGAGCGGCTGTCCTCGATCGGCTCTGTTGTCGCTGACTGCGGGTGGAACGACCTCGGCTCCTGGGCGTCTCTGGCGGAGGCGTTGCCGGCGGACGGCGACGGCAACCGGACGGTGGGCGACGCTTTCGCCATCGATGCCCGCGACAACCTCCTGTTCGCCGACGCCGGCGCCGTGGCGGCAATCGGCGTCGAAGGTCTGGCCATAGTCAGGACCGGCGACGCCGTGCTCGTCGTGCCGCGGGAGCGGGCGCAGGACGTGCGGCGTATTGTGGAGCAGTTGCAGGCTCTGGGCCGCCGGGATCTACTTTGAACGCCCGAGCCATTGTGGAGCAGTTGCAGGCCCTGGGCTGCCGGGACCTGCTCTGAGCGCACTTCCCATCGTGGTCTGGGGCGTCCCCGGCGCGCCGGCAGCGGAAGGCGCCGGCGCCGGGTCCCGCGTTCTCGCGTCGTGCCGGTCCGAGTTGCTGGCGGCGCTTGAGGAGCGCTCGGACTGGGAGGTCGAACTCGGCTTCGGCAAGGGCCGGTTCCTGCTCGCGTCGGCCGCGGCGGCGCCCGGCCGTCCCTTCCTGGGCGTCGAGATGGTGTCGAAGTACTTCCGTATGGCGGCGCGGCGGGCGGCAGCGCGAGGTCTCGGGAACCTCACCCTGCTCCGCGGCGAGGCGCTCTACCTGATCTCGACCCTGTTGCCCGAGGCGATGGCGCGCACCGTCCACATCTACTTCCCCGACCCGTGGCCGAAGAGCCGGCACCACCGTCGCCGGCTGCTCGACCCGCGCACCGTCGATCTCGTGCTGTCGCTGCTCGAGCCGTCCTCGGGACGGTTGTTCTTCGCTACCGATCACCCGGAGTACGGCGAGGCGGTGGTGGAGACGCTGGAGGTTCATCCGGCGGTCGAGGTCGAGCGTCTGCCCGGCGGCTGGCCCGAGGGTCCGCGCACGAACTACGAGGCGAAGTTCGAGGCGGAGGGCCGGCCCATCGTGCGGCTGGTGGCGCGGCTTCGGCCCGGCGCCGCCAGCCTGCTCCATCCGGGCGGCCGGGAGGCGATCATGGTCGCGCCGGCCGCCGCGGATCAAGGCGAGAGCGCGAGCCGCACTTCATCGTAGACGGCGTCGCTGCAATAGACCCGGTAACGATCAATCCGCCTTAGGCCGGAGGCGGATTGATCAGCCGGAGAGCACCAGTTTCACTTCATCGTAGACGGCGTCGCTGCAGTAGACGCGGTAACGATCAATCCGCCTTAGCCGGAGGCGGATTGATCAGCCGGAGAGCGCGAGCCGCACTTCATCGTAGACGGCGTCGCTGCAGTAGACGCGGTAACGATCAATCCGCCTTAGGTAGCGCATGAAATGGCTGGCTTCCTCGAGGGGCAGCAGCCGGCCGCTCGCCTGACGCACGGGCACCCGGCCGCGGCCGAGGCGGTGCGGGTCCTTGGCGGAGTTCGAGACCAGGAGACCTCTGCCGTAGCGCTCGCGCAGGGGTTCGAGGCGTCGTTCGAACGCGGTCTTCTGCTCCGGCGCCAGGTGCTCGTCGGTTTCGTGGGCGAGCCGAAAGTGGGTGCGGTCGGTGATGGCGCGCGCGTGCAGGCTGTCCGAACGCCGCATCCTGGACATCATTTCGCCGTCGTCGTCGGCCAGAAAGCGCTCGGGGTCGCTGCTCCAGGTGATTCCCTGCTCGTGCAGCCACTCGTTCAGGTGGAGCTCCAGGGCCTTGCCGGTGACGTGGAAGTAGACCTGCGTGAACATGTAGTAGCGGGCCAGGATCAGGCTCTCGACCGCGTGCAGGCCCTCGGCGTCGATGCCCAGGCGGTGCTCGCCGGTGGCGTCGTCGACCAGGGGCCGCATCGTCGAGATCACCTGGTCGAGGTCGAAGTTGCCGTAGCGGACGCCGCAGAACAGGGAGTCGCGCAGCAGATAGTCCATCTTGTCGACGTCGAGCTCGCCGCTGACGATGGGCGCGAGCAGCCGCTCCGGTCCGTCGAGCCGGTCGGCGAGCAGCCGGATCACGTCGGAACTCTCGACGCCGTCGCCGAAGCGCTCGAAGACGCCGCTGATCTCGTCGCCGGCGAGCAGGCGCCGGCTCATCTCCTCGTGGTCGATTCCGTCCTCGAACAGATCCTCGGCCCAGTGGCTGAACGGGGCGTGGCCGAGGTCGTGGAGCAGAGCGGCGGCCCGGACCAGGCGACGGGCGCGCCCCCGCGGGCCGGGATCGAGCGGCATCTCCTCGGCCCGCGCCAGGGAGTCGTAGACGCGGCCGGCGAGGTGCATCGTGCCGAGGGCGTGGCCGAAGCGGCTGTGCTCGGCGCCTGGGAATACGAGATGGGTCAGGCCGAGTTGGCGGATGGAACGCAGGCGCTGCATCGGCTTGGTGCGGATCAGCGCCGCCTCCAGTTCGTCGGCCTCGATGAAGCCGTGGATGGGATCGCGGAAGGCGAGGATGGGAGGCGCGTTCATCGGGACAGCCACGGGTTGCTACTCTACGGCTGGCTCCGGCCAATGCGATGAAGTACCGCATATCCAGCAACAGCGCGCCGTGGCTGGCCGCACTGTTCCTGGCGTTGATCGCGGCGTCGACGCTCCCGGCCCAGTCGCCCGAAGTGCCCGCGGCGCCGCCCGATCCGACGGCCGAGGGCCTCGGTCTGCGCGAGAAGCTGGACCAGCTGGTGGAGCGGGTGAAGTACGAGCAGAACCGGATCGAGACGCTTCAGGCGCGCCTGGTGCAGCACCTGACCAGCGAGCTGTTGCTGGCGCCGCAGGAGAGTCGGGGCTGGTTCCGCTTCCGGCCGCCCGACGCACTGAGGTGGGAGTTCGTCGAACCGGAACCCCTGGTGATTGCCATGAACGGGGATGTGGCGACCACCTGGTACGTCGATCTCGGCACGGCGAAGGTGACCGATGTCGGCAACCTCTCGGAACAGGTCCTCACCTATCTCGGCCCTGCCGGCAGCCTGGAAACGCTGATGCAGTACTTCACGGTCCAGGTTGAGTTTCCCGAGCATGAAGGGGATCCCTACTACATGCACCTGACGGCGGACTATCGCCGGGTGGAGAAGTACGCGACGACGATCGATATCTGGGTCGACCCCGAGAGCTACCTGCCCCGGCGCTTCAAGGTCGTGCACGCAAGCGGCGACGAGAGGCTGATCGAACTCAAGGACATGGTCCTGAACGAACCGATCGACGACGAGGAGTTCATCCTCACGCTGCCGGACGACGTCGAGGTGACGAAACTCGACCTCAAGCGGTAACGGACCGCGTGGGTGTTCAGGTTGCGGCGGAGACGTCCGGTGGCTCCGGCCGGCTGCGGTTTCGCGTCGAACGCCGCGACGGACTCGCCCGTCTGGGTCGTCTGACCACGCCGCACGGCGAAGTCGAGACCCCGGCGTTCATGCCGGTCGGCACCCTGGGCGCGGTGAAGGGGATGGGCCACGACCGGCTTCTGGCTTCCGGGGCGCAGATCCTGATGACGAACCTCTTCCACCTGCTGGAGCGGGTGGGCGCCGAGCGCATCGCCGGTCTCGGCGGCCTGCACGGGTTCATCGGCTGGGACCGACCACTCGCGATGGACAGCGGCGGCTACCAGGTGTTCAGCCTGGCCGGGCTGCGGCGGGTCAGCGACGGCGGGGTGGTGTTCCAGAGTCCCCACGACGGCAGCCGGGTGGAACTGACCCCCGAGCGGGTGGTCGAGGTCCAGGATCTCATGGGCGTCGACCTTGCGATGGTGCTCGACGAGTGTCCGCCCTGGCCGGTGGAGCGCGAAGCGGCGGCCGAGTCGCTGCGGCGCACGACGCTGTGGGCGCGGCGCTCGCTGGACCGCTGGGGCGCCGGCGGCGGCCAGGGCGCGGCCGGCCTGTTCGGGATCGTCCAGGGCAGCTTCTTCGAGGATCTGCGGCTACGCAGCGTGGCGGACCTGACCGCGCTGCCCTTCGACGGCTACGCGATCGGCGGCGTCAGCGTGGGCGAGGACCGGGAGCTGGGCCGGCAGGCGGTGTCCTGGGTGGCGCCCGCCCTGCCCGAGGACCGGCCCCGTTACCTGATGGGCCTCGGCACGCCGGACGACATCCTCCATGCCGTGGGTCTCGGCATCGACCTGTTCGACTGTGTGCTGCCGTCGCGCAACGCCCGCCACGGCACGCTGTTCACGTCAACCGGCATGGTGCGGATCAAGACCGCCCGCCACCGGGACGATCCGCGTCCGGTGGACGCCGCCTGCGGCTGTTCGCTTTGCCGCCGGCACAGCCGCGCCTTCCTGCACCACCTGTTCCGCTGCGGCGAGATCACGGGCAAGGTGCTGGCCACCGAGCACAACGTGCGCTTCTTCCTGGACTTCATGACCGGGCTGCGGCGGGCGATTGCTGCCGGCCGGCTTGCGGACCTGGCCGGGGCGAACGGGCAGGAAGACACGCCGGAAGCCGAACGGCGATAGGGTGCGCCCTGCGGTGTGGGCTGCGCGAGGCGCGCCTGACCGCGCCATCCTAGGAGCACCAGAGATGATTCTTGATTACACCCTGTTTGTGGCCACCGGGGGCATGCCCTCGGGCCTCATCCAGATCCTTCCGCTGATCCTGATCGGCGGCATCTTCTACTTCCTGCTCATCGCCCCGGAACGCCGCCGCCGGCAGCAACTGCGCAAGACCGTCGAAGCCCTGAAGAAGGGCGACCGCATCCTCACGCAGGGCGGCATCCACGGCGAGGTCGTGTCGACCGAGCCGGACGCCGTGATCGTGAAGATCGCGGACGGCGTCAAGGTCAAGATGACGAAGGCCGCGGTGAGCGGTCTGGCGGAGGCGCCGAAGTCGTGAACCGGAATCTGCTCTGGCGCGGCCTGCTCGTGATCGTCGTGGTCGGCGCCTGCGCCTTTTCGGCGTTTCCGCTCGGCGACTCGATCCAGTTGGGTCTCGACCTGCGCGGCGGCATTCACCTCGTGCTCGAGGTGCTGACCGACGATGCGCTGCGGGCGGAAGCCCAGAAGGACATCGACAGCATCGTCCAGGAACTGGACGAGAAGGGCGCTTCCGGCGTGGTCGGCGCGACCGAATCGCCGGTCCGCTTCCGGCTGACCGGCTTGCCGCCCGACCAGGACTCCTTGCTGCCCGACATCCTTGAGCCGACCATGCCGTACTGGAACTGGAGGCGCAGCGGCGAGGAGGTGATCTTCGACCGCCGGGCCGACGAGGCGAACAACATCCGCGAGCAGGCGATCAACCAGGCGCTGCAGACGATCCGCAACCGGGTCGACGAGTTCGGCGTCGCCGAGCCGGTGATCCAGCGGCAGGGCCTGGGCAGCAACCGGCTGGTGGTCCAGCTTCCCGGCGTCGACGATCCGGAACGGGTGAAGAACCTGATCAAGAACACGGCCTTCCTCGAGTTCAAGCTCGCCGAGTATCCGCCGAGCGGCGGCGCGGCTGTGGACACCCAGGAGATCCTGGGTCAGTACGGCGGCACGCTTCCCGATCACCTCGAGATCGTGGCTCAGGACCTGCGGGACGACGACGGCAACGTGATCGGCCAGGGCTACTACGCGCTTGAGAAGCGCCCGGTGATCACGGGCCGCGATCTCAAGACGGCGCGCGCCAGCCTCGGGCAGTTCCAGGAGCCGGTGGTCGACTTCTCGCTCACCCACGAGGGCGCCCAGATCTTCGGGGACTGGACCGGCGCGAACATCGGCAGGCCGCTGGCGATCGTGCTCGACGGGCGGGTGCAGTCGGCGCCGACCATCGAGGGCCGGATCTCGGACTCCGGGATCATCCGCGGGTCGTTCACCCAGCAGGAGGTCGAGGACCTGGCGACGGTGCTTCGTTCCGGCGCCCTGCCGGCGGGCATCAACTACCTGGAGCAGCGGGCGGTCGGTCCGTCCCTGGGACAGGACTCGATCGACCAGGGCGCCCGCGCCTTCATGTACGGCATCGCGCTCGTGGTGCTGACGATGCTGTTCGTGTACCGCGGTTCGGGCATCAACGCGATGGTGGCCTTGGGCCTCAACTTCGTGCTGGTGTTCGGCGTCCTGGCCTACTTCGGCGCCGCGCTCACCCTGCCCGGTATCGCGGGCCTGATCCTGACCATCGGCATGGCGGTCGACGCCAACGTGCTGGTGTTCGAACGGATCCGCGAGGAGTTGCACAACGGCCGCACGGTCAAGGCCTCGGTCGTCTCCGGCTTCGGCAAGGCGTGGTCGTCGATTCTCGACGCGAACCTGACCACCCTGATCGCGGCCATCTTCCTGATCAACTTCGGCACCGGCGCGATCCGTGGTTTTGCGGTGACGCTCACCATCGGAATCCTGGCTTCGGTGTTCACGGCCGTCTTCAACAGCCGTCTCCTGTTCGACCTGCTCCTCTCGCGCTCAGGCCGCGTCGAGCGTTTGTCCATCTGAGTTAGGTAGAGGAATCCGTCGATGGAGTTTTTCCGCAATACCAGTTTCGATTTCATGCGCATGCGGCGCGTGTGCATGGGGCTATCCGCGGTCGTGGTGATCGCGTCGCTGGGCTTCATCTTCAGCCGCCAGTTGAACCTCGGCATCGACTTCGCCGGCGGCGCGCAGATGATCGTGCAGTTCGCCGAGCCGCCGGATGTCCAGGAGCTTCGGGGGCTGTTGGAGAACGCGGGGATCGAGAACGCGTCGATCCAGTCGTTCGGCGCCGAGGAGGACAACTCGGTCATCCTCAGGACCCCGACCGCGGAGGAAGGCGGGGAAGAGAGCGCCGTCCGGGTCGAGGAGATGCTGCAGCAGCGGTACAACAGCGGGGTTTCGGGCTTCGACCTGAACCGGCGGGGAACCGAGGCGCTGGCCTCCCTGCTGCTCGAGGCCGATCCGGACGACCAGCGCGCCTCGGGCGACGACATCGCGGCCCGGGAGCACTATCGCGAGGCATCGGCCGAGGTGATGGCGCACCGGCGGAGCGAGGGCCTGATCAGGGACTGGGCCGAGATCGCGCCGAGCGAGGCGCTGAGCGCCGCCGCCGTCGCGGCGATCCAGGAGCGCGCGACCTTCGGCAACTTCGCGGTGCTGTCGAGCGACAACGTTCAGCCCCAGATCGGTAGCGAGTTGCGACGCAAGGGGTTGCTGGCGATCGGCTTCTCCCTGGCCGGCATCCTGGCCTACATCTGGTTCCGCTTCGAGCTGCGCTTCGGCATCGGCGCCCTGGCGGCGCTCGCCCACGATGTCGCGGTCTGCCTGGGCCTGTTCGCGTTTGCCGGTTATGAGTTCAACCTGACCACCGTGGCGGCGTTCCTGACCGTCATCGGCTACTCCGTGAACGACTCCGTGGTGGTCTTCGACCGCGTGCGCGAGAATCTGCGGCGCAGCCGCCGCGAGAGCCTGGTCGACGTGTTGAACCGGAGCCTGAACCAGACCCTGTCGCGCACCGCCCTGACCTCAGGCACCACCCTGATGGCGGTCGGCAGCCTGTTCATCCTGGGCGGCGACGTGATTCGCGGCTTCTCCTTCCTGCTCCTGATCGGCGTGGTCGTCGGCACCTATTCGTCGATCTACATCGCCAGCCCGATCGTGCTGCTGTGGGAGGGTTCGTTCGGCCGCGAGCGGCGGCAGAAGAAGGCGGCCGCCGCGTAGGAGACGGAATGGCGCAGGCTGTTGAACGACCCCGGGATCCGGCGCCGCTGCGGGATCCGGGGGACGTGGGGATCGACGATGTCCTGAGCCGCCTGCAGGAGAACGATCGCGCCTGCGACGAAGCGTGGCTGCGTCGGGCCTACGAGTATGCCGAGCGGTCCCACCGCGGGCAGGTCAGGCGTTCGGGAGACCCGTACATCAGCCATCCCCTCGGCGTTGCCCACATGCTGGCGGACTTCAAGTTCGACCAGACCAGCGTCGCCGTCGGCCTGCTGCACGACGTCCTGGAGGACACCGGCGCAACGAAGAAGGCTCTCGCGGCCGAGTTCGGAGACGAGATCGCCGATCTGGTGGACGGCGTGTCGAAGATCGGGCGCCACGAGTACGTCCGCAGCGACGAGGTGCAGGCCGAGAGTTTCCGCAAGCTGATCCTGGCCTCGGCCCGCGACCTGCGGGTGATCGTGGTCAAGCTGATCGATCGCCTGCACAACATGCTCACCCTGGAGCATCTCGAGCCGGGGAAGCGGCGGCGCATCTCGCGCGAAACGCTGGAGATCTACGGGCCGCTGGCCCACCGGTTGGGGATGTCCCGGATTCAGAGGGTGCTGGAGGATCGGGCGTTCCGGCACCTGCATCCGCACCACTACGAGGACATCCGCAAACAGCTCGACGAGCGGATCAAGGGGGCCCGGAGCACGACCCGGCGAATCGCCGAGCGTTTGCGGGAGGCGCTCGAGGGAACGGAAATCGAAGCTGAGATCAGTCACCGGGTCAAGGGCTATTACTCGATCTACCAGAAGCTCCGCCGCCGGCAGATCGATCTGCCGGACCTGTTCGACTTCCTGGCCTTCCGGATCATCACGGTGGACGTGAAGGACACCTACGCCGCGCTCGGTGTGGTGCACCAGATCTGGCGTCCCATTCCGGGCCGCTTCAAGGACTACATCGCGATGCCGAAGCCGAACCTGTACCAGTCGCTGCACACCACGGTGCTGGGCCGCGGCGGGCAGCCGTTCGAGATCCAGATTCGGACCCAGGCGATGGACCTGCTCGCCGAAGAGGGCGTGGCGGCGCACTGGCGGTACAAGGGAGGCCAGGTCGACACCGACCAGAAGGACGTCAGCATCGTCTGGCTGCGCCAGCTCCTCGAGTGGCAGCAGGAGGTGCCGGACCCGCGAACCTTCCTGAGCGCGCTCAAGATCGACCTGTATCCCGACGAGGTCTACGTGTTCACGCCCAAGGGCGACGTGCTCTCGTTTCCCCGCGGCGCGACGCCGCTCGACTTCGCGTATCGCGTCCACACAGAACTCGGCCATCGCTGCAGCGGTGCGCGCGTGAACGGACGGCTGGCGCCGCTGAGGACTGAACTCAAGAACGGCGACATCGTTGAGATCACGACGAATCCGAGCCGCGAGCCCAGCCGCGACTGGTTGAACATCGTCGTCACGACGCGGGCGCGGAGCAAGATCCGTCAGTGGATCAACGCCGAGCAGAAGAAGCGGGCGATCGAGATCGGCCGCACGATGCTGACCAGTGAACTGCGCCGCTACCGGGTGAGCGCGCGCCGCGTGTTCGACTCGAAGGAGATGGCGGACTTCCTGGCCGCCGAGGGCTTCGGGAGCGTCGACGAGTTGTGCAGCCGGCTGGGCTTCGGCCGTGGTTCGGTGAAGCCGGTGCTGCGCGCGGTCCTGCCGCCGGAGCGTCTGCGGCGCCGGGACGAGGCGCCGGGCCGCCTGCGCCAGGCGGTGAGCAAGGTCCTGCCCCGCGACCAGGCGAGGCTGGTGGTCACGGGCGAGAACGACATGCTCGCGTTCTTCGCGGGCTGCTGCAGCCCGCTGCCGGGCGAGGACATCATCGGTTTCGTGACCCGCGGCCGGGGCGTCTCCGTTCACTCCGTGGACTGTCCCAACGTGCGCAACCTGCTGTACCACCCTGAACGTGAGATCCGGGTCGAGTGGGCGCGCCGCAACGATTCGATGTTCGCGGTCACCCTGGTCATCGAGACCCGCGACCGGCCCGGGGTGCTCGCTCGCGTCACCGAGGCGATCGCCAAGCAGGGCAGCAACATCCGCCACATCGAGAGCCGGGGCCGCGGTGACGGCGAGGCGACGATCGACGTCGTGGTCGACGTCCGCAACCGGAAGCACCTGAACCGGCTGCAGCAGTCGCTGGAAGAGCTGTCCGCAGTCCGCACCGTGAAGCGCCGGCAGGGGTCGCCGTCGGCATCGGCCACCGGCTGATCGCTGGCCGCGCCGGCGTCCTCGCCGGCATCTGGTGCGCCGTCGCGAAGCGGCGAGTAGCGGATACCCTAGACGCTCTCCTGGCAGCGTCCGTATACTGATTCGAGAGATGGACACCCGGCGCCGATTCCTGCCTGCCGCGATAGCCGCCAGCATGTCTCTGGCGCTCTTCGCGGCTTGTGACCAGACGAGTCCCGTGGCGCCTTCGGGCACGCTGATCACGATCAGCGCGAATCCCAACCGCATCCCGTCGGACGGCAGTGCCGAGATCCGGGTCGTGGCGCTGCGGCCGAACGGCACGTCGGTCAGTTCCGGCACTCTGATTCGGCTCTCGACCACGCTCGGTTCGATTCCGCCCAGCGTTCCCGCCGACGATCGGGGCGAGGCGCTGGCGATGCTCGAGGCCAACGGCCAGTTCGGCGTCGCCACGATCTCGGCCAACACCGGCGGCTCGGAGACGGCGACGGTGGATGTCCAGCTCGGTCTGTCGCCGGCGTCCGTGACCGTACAGGTGACGCCGAACAGCGTGCCCGAGACGGGCGGGGAGGCCGATCTGCTGGCGATCGTTCGCGACGACCGGGGCCAGCCGCTCGATAAGGCGGAGGTCAACTTCCGCACCGAGACCGGCACGCTCGAATCGGGCGGGGGATTGATCTCCACCGGCGCCGACGGTACGGCGTCGGACCGCCTGATCGTCGAGTCGGGCGATCTCGACACCGTGACCGGCGACACCTTCCAGGTCGGCGTCGATGTCGGCAGCGGCGGCGGCCAGTTGGTGACGACGAACGTGAGCGTCAGCATTCAGCGGCTGCCGCGGGCCGACTTCACCTTCAGCACCCGCAATCTGCTGGTCGCGTTCGAGGACACGACCGACGGGCGCACGACGAGCTGGCTGTGGATCTTCGGCGACGGCAACACGAGCACGCGGCAGAACCCGACCTATACCTATTCGGCGACGGGCACCTACGCGGTCACCTTCCGGGCCACCAACTCGCTCGGCTCCGACGAGGTGACGAAGTTCGTCCAGGTCACGGGCCAGTAGCAGCGGCCCGCCATGGCAGGCGAAGGGAGTCAAGGGGCTGCTCACTCGCCGACGCCGACGGTCACGCTGGGCGAGTTGTACCTGGCCCAGGGACACCGGCGCGAGGCCGCGGAGATCTTCGAGCAGGTCCTCCGGGCCGAACCGGGCAACCGCCGGGCGCGCGAGGGGCTGGAAAGCCTGCGCGGGGAGAGCAGGCCCGCGGCAGCGGCACGCCCGTAGCGGCGACCGATACACTCTGCCGCCGTAACGCGGTCTTCTGACCCGCGAGAAGAACTGGAGGGACTACGTGCTGAGCTATGAGCAAGTCGAGGCGCTGATCCGATTCGTCGCTGAGGAGCGGCGTGGCGGCTCGGACCTCTCGGTCGAGTACCAGGTGGGCGGCCTCTACCTGCGGGTGGGCGGCGACCGGGGCGGCGGCGCGGGAGGTCCCAGGGTGGAGCGTGCCGCGCCAGCGGCGCCGGCCGCTTCGTCGGCGCCGGTGGCGGATGAGGCGCCGGCGGCCGAACAGGCGCCGGCAATCGAAGGGCACGTGCTCAGTTCGCCGATCGTGGGCACGTTCTACGTCGCCCCCAGCCCCGACGCGCCGCCATACGTCGAAGTCGGCTCCAAGGTCGAGAAGGGGCAGGTCGTCTGCATCGTCGAAGCGATGAAGCTGATGAACGAGATCGAGGCCGACGCCGCCGGAGTCATCAGCTCCGTGGTGGCCGGGAACGGCGACCCGGTCGAGTTCGGCGCGCCTCTCTTCGTGATTCAGACCTAAGGGCCCGAAGGCGGCGCGTGTTCGGGGTTGAGCGACCCGTGCCGTCACCCATCGGCGTCTCGGCGCGTCCGTTCCGCAGGATCCTGGTCGCCAACCGGGGCGAGATCGCGGTGCGGGTCATCCGCGCCTGCCGGGACCTCGACATCGCGACCGTCGGGGTCTTCAGCACCGCGGACCGCGACGCCCTCCATGTGCGGCTCGCCGACGAGGCGGTCTGCGTGGGGCCTGCGGCGCCGGCCGGGAGCTACCTGCACCAGCGCAACCTGCTCTCGGCGGCACTCATCACCGGCGCGGAGGCGGTCCATCCGGGCTACGGATTCCTGGCCGAGAACGCCGGCTTCGCCGCCGCCGTAGAGCAGTGCGGCCTGACCTGGATCGGACCGTCGCCGTCGTCCATCCGCACTCTGGGCGACAAGGGCCGAGGTCGTGAGGCCGCGGTCGCGGCCGGTGTGCCGGTGCTCGAGGGCGGTCCGCTGCCGGAGTCGTCGGCGGAGGCGGCGGCGTTTGCCGACGGGATCGGCTACCCGCTGATGCTCAAGGCCGCCGCGGGCGGCGGCGGCCGCGGCATGCGGGCGGTCCGCGACCGCGCCGGACTTGAAGCGGCCCTGGACTCGGCGGCGAGCGAGGCCCGCGCCGCCTTCGGCAGCGGCAAACTGATCGTGGAGCGCCTGGTCGAGCGCCCGCGCCACATCGAGGTTCAGGTCTTCGGCGACTCCTTCGGCCGCACGGTCGGGCTCGGCGAGCGCGACTGCTCGATTCAGCGCCGGCACCAGAAGCTGGTCGAGGAAGCTCCGGCCCCGCGGATAGGGGCGGATCTGCGGCGGTCGCTGGGCGAGGCCGCGGTGCGGCTGGCGAAGCGGGTCGGCTACGCGAACGCGGGTACGGTCGAGTTCCTGGTCGAGGGCGACCGCTTTTACTTCCTGGAGATGAACACGCGCATCCAGGTCGAACATCCGGTGACCGAGTCGGTGACCGGCATCGACCTGGTCAAGCTGCAGATCCTTGTGGCCGCCGGCGAGCCGCTGGGGTTGCCCGACGGCGCCCCGACCAGCGGTCACGCGCTCGAATGCCGGATCAACGCGGAGGATCCGGAGACCTTCGCACCCTCGCCGGGCACGCTCCGCCGCTACCGGCCTCCAGCCGGCCCGGGCATCCGGGTCGACAGCCACGGGTTCGAAGGCGCGTCGATGCCGCCGCACTACGATTCGCTGGTCGCCAAGGTGATCGCCCACGGCGCGAACCGGGAAGAGGCGATCGCGAGGATGACCCGCGCCCTGATGGAGTTCGACGTCGACGGCGTCCGCACCACGCTGCCGCTGATGCGGCGGATCGTCGCTTCGCGGGCGTTCGCCGACGCGGAACTCGACACCGGGTTCCTCGCCCGGCTGGACGAAGAATGAACGCCGGTCGGGGTCCTGGGAACGCGGGCGTCTCGCCCGCATTGGCCGCAGGCGGGCCTCTGCCTCCGCTCGTACCGCCCGTGAACCGCCTCTACGCGATCGTCGACACGGGACTCTTCGGTACCGAACCGGAACCGGTTGCCGGGGCAGTGCGGACGCTGCTCGACTGCGGAGTGCGCTGGATCCAGCTCCGCGCCAAGGGACTGCCGGACCTTCAGGCCTGGCGCCTGGCGGAGGCGGTGGCCCGGGTCGTCGAGGGAGCAACTGCTGCAGGCGGCAGCTCCGCTCCGGACGCTCCCCTGTTCTGGATCAACGACCGGCCCGCCATCGCTGCCGCTCTGCCGGCCGCGCGGGGCCTCCACCTGGGTCAGGACGACCTGCCGCCGGCCGTGGCGCGCCCGTCGCTGCCACGGCACTGCCGCATCGGCCGCTCGACCCACAGCCGCGAGCAGGCCATCGAGGCCGACCGCGACCCGGCCGTCGACGCGCTGGCGATCGGCCCCGCCTTCGGGACCACGACGAAGGACCGACCGGACCCCGTCGTCGGGCTCGCCGGAATAGCCACTGCGCGCACGGTCACCGCCAAGCCCCTGATCGCGATCGGCGGCATCGACGCCGAGCGCGCGCCTCGTGTGATCGAGGCCGGCGCCGACGCCGTCGCCGTGATCTCCGCCCTCGATCCGCACCGCCTGGAAACGAGCTGCCGCCTCCTGCTGCGCGCGCTCCGGTGAAAGGCGCGATTGCGGAGCCCCTACTGAGGGTCCTGCGGCGTCGGACCCAACTCCGCGGCCACACTTGCCGCGACGACCTTCGCAGGCTCCGTCCCCTTCGTTCTGATGCGCACGTCCGCTAGGCGATACGAATCAAGCCGAGCCTCATACAGCGCCCGAGCCTGCTCCGGCGACTCGAACAGCGGCCGGCGGTGGTGTGAGCCTTCAGCCCTGCGGCAGAGGATCTCCCATGGCGGGTCGAGCCAGACGCTACGGCCGAGATCCGCGATCAGGCGCCGGTTCCGCTCCAGCGTGAAGGCGCCTCCGCCGGTGGCGACGACGACCGGGTGGGGCGCGGCGCAGCGTTCGAGGGCCGCCGTCTCGCGTTCACGGAAGTGGGCTTCGCCGTGTTCGAGGATCATCTCGGCCACGGGCTGCCCCTCGTGGGCGGCGATGTCCGAGTCGAGATCCCGGAAGGGGCAACCGAGGGACCGGGCCAGCAAACGGCCGACCCTGCTCTTGCCGGCCGCCATGAAGCCGACCAGGAAGACGCGCACAGAAGCCCCGCGGAACGGTCAGCCGTCCTGCGCGCGGGACCGTTCGCTCCTGAACGCCCGCACCAGGAAGAAAGAGAAGCCTCCCCACACGAGACCGCAGATCAGGACCATGATCAGGATGGCGAGTGGGGACATCGGACTTCAGATACTCCGTCGGAACTATACGCCAGCCGCCGCCGCGTATGAGTCGGCCTGTACAGTTCGAAGCAGCACTCGGGACGGGAGCAGACGATGGAGATCTCCGCCAGCGGTCTGGGAAGTCGGCTAGCAGAAGCACTGGCGTGCCTCGACCGCGGCGAGTCTGTAACAGTCACCTGGCGCGGGAAACCGAGGGCCAAACTGGTGGGCATCGAGCCTTCCAGCGAGGAGACGGCCTCACCGGCCTTCGGCATGTGGAGGGACCGGGCTGGCATGGACGACGTTGAGGCCCATGTCAGACGGCTGCGGGATGAACCCTTGCGTGCTGGTTGATACCGACGTCAGCGGCTTAGTCAGAGCGTCGATTCCCACAAGGCCAGACCGCGCTCGATCGCCTCGTCCAGCCACTTCCGGAAGCGAGGCTCGATGTCTGCCGTCTTCTCCTTGTAGTTGATTCGGAAGACGTCTGCGCAGAGAGGTCGCTCTCCCGTCGACTCGAGCCTGTCGTCGTCGTCCTGAACCCGTTGGAACCAGGTGGCGGAACAGGCTAGGACACCCCGGAACTCGTGACCGATCGAGTGGAAGGAGATCAACACGTTGGCTGGCGTTCCCTTCTTGGCGGCGTCGTTGATGCCTAGGCGGACCCAAGATCGGTGCTGATCGGTGTTCGCGAAGTAGTCGAGTTCGTTGGCTGTCGAGATGACTTGACGCCTGAACCAGTGGTTTCGGTCGCCTTGGTCGTCTTCGCTGTGAACGAAGAACTCGAACTCGGGACTGGCGGATAGGGTCGATTCGAGCTCCTTGCGAACTTCCAACATCCGGTCGTCCGCGAGTTGATGCAGCTTCCGGGCGCTGGAGACGGCATCGTCCCACTCTCTGGCCAGCTCCTTCTGGCGATGGGCTAGCCGCCTGCCGATGCCTCGAATGCGAAGGTCGACCCTTGCTTCTTTCTCGACCTCCCGCGCAAGGCTGATTGCGATGAGGAACTCCTTCTTCTGCAGTGCGGAGAAGAAGTCGACGAGTTGGCGGAGATCGCCGTTGTCCGCGTCTTCCAGAGCACCGATGTAGTCGGCTCGCTTGGCGTCGCGCACGACCAAGGGCAGCCAGCCGGCCTGAATGAACACGAGGGTCGCCAGGGCCCGAGCCACTCTCCCGTTGCCGTCCTGGAACGGGTGGATCTGCGCGAACCGGTGGTGGAGCCAAGCAGCCTCGACCTCGGGCGCTGTTTGCCCATGCTTCCGGTGGAGGTCCAGCAGACTGTCCATCTCCGCTGCGACGTGCTCCGGCGGACAGTATTCATGGACGGTGCCGTCATCCCGGGTCGGGTTGTTCGGTCGGCTCTTGTAGTCGCCCTTTCGGAGGGATATCTGTGTCCTGCGTCCAAACTGGTCACGGCCCTCGGCGAATTCCTGGTGGCGCGTGAACAGGGCGTGTAGCTCCTTGATGTAGCTCGTCGACAACGGCCGCTGTCCCTTGACGAAGGCGAAGAGGCTCTCTATTGCGTTCTGCTGGTCGCCGATCATGGCGACCTTCTCCTCGCCCAGGCCAGATCGGTGCGGGATCAAGGCGGCGTCGATGCCACGCTCGATGAGAAGCTCCGTTACTCCTCGGTCCAAGTCGTACAGCCGTTCGATCAGACCTGTCTCGATTGCCCACTCCCGCTTCAGGCGCTCGGTGAACTGCTCGAGGCCTTCGAGCCCCGATTTCTGTTCCGTCCAAACCGCAGAGAGGGCCGCCAACTCCGGATCCTCCAGTTCCTTGGGATCGATCTCGTAGTCGCTGATGGGACTCCACTGATTGGCCATGCGCGGTCTCCTTTGGAGAAGGTCGAGGGATCCTAGCTGCAAGTTGGTGGGTTCGCAGGCCCAGATACGGCCCGGGAGTATGGCCAGCTCGACACCGTCCAGCCGCAGGGGGTTCAGGGGGGAGGGTCCCAGGTGGCTGTCGGCAAGCGACGCCCGGTGCCCTTTCATCAATCGGTGGCGTACCGGAGCGCAGCCGACCGCAGCGAGCGCCAACCTCCCCCTGAACTCTCTGTGGGCCGGTGCACTCCCGACGACGCCTACAACGGGTTGTTGACGATCTCCTGGAACGTCTTGCCCTCGCGGGCCAGGGCGGTGACCTGCTGGAGGCGGGGGCTGGCGCGGGCTTCGTTGGCGTTCTCCCAAGTGGCGATCGCGCCGTCGCGGTCGCCGAGCTCCAGAAGGAGCAGGCCTCGCATCAGCGCTGCCTGCTCGTGGCCGGTATCGCTCTGTAGCGCGCGGCCCAGATCATCCAGGGCAACGTCGGTTTGCCCCATCGTCAGGCGGACGATGCCGGAAACGTAGTGGCCGTCGGGGTCCTCGGGGTCGATCTCCAGGATGCGCTGGGCCTGCTGGAAGGCGTCGAAGGTCCGGCCGTTCGAGAGCAGCAACTGGGTCAACGCGCGGTGCAGGTCGAGGTTCGTGGGCTCGGCTTCGATCTGCCGCCGCAAGTCCTCGGCCTGGCGGGCCATCTCGGGTCCGAGCGGGGCCTGGCCGCGGAAGTCGGCGCCGCCGGCGGCTGCCTGCTGATCGGCCATCTGCTGGCCCTCGGGATCGGGCTGGGCGTCGGACTGGGCCCAGATCACCAGGGCGGCGACCAGGCCGACCACACTACCGCCGAGCAGGACGCCGGAGAGCAGGGGGTGCGCCTGCACGAAGGCGCGGCCTGCCGGCGCCGCGGCCTTCCCGGGGCCGCCGCTCGGGGCGATGGTGGCGAGCACCTCCTCGACCTCGTCCAGTTCCTTGAGGACGCGAGCGGTGGACACCTGGAGCCGGCGGCGGTCGGCGGGCTCGAGATCGCGCTGGGACAGGCGGCCGAGCAGGTCTTCGCGGCGGCTCAGCAGGTCGGCGCGCTGCAGCTCGAGGGCGGCCGCGCGCGCCGCGGTTTCCCGAGGCAGCAACGCGAGCCCGATACCCAGGCCGGCGAGGACGGCGGCCAGGAGCGTGATCGTCGCGACAAGAGTCAGGTCGCCGTCTCCTGCTCCACCCGCGCCAGGTAGTCGTCCAGGGCCTCTTCGCCGGTCCGGCGCCGCTGGCGCAGCCGGTGCGTGACCAGCAGGGCGCCGAGCAGAACCATGGCTGCGGGCGCCGTCCACACGATCAGGTTGAGTCCCCGCGCACGGGGTTCGAGCAGCACGAACTCGCCGTAGCGCTGCTCGAAGTAGCGGGCGACCTGGTCGCGGGTGTAGCCGGCCGCGAGCAGGGACCGCGCCTCCTCACGCATCGCCCGGGCCGACTCGGCGGCGGAGTCGGCGATCGACAGCGCCTGGCACTTGGGACAGCGGATGTCGGCGGCGACCTCGGCCACGGCCCGTTCCAGCTCGTCGCCGGAGAGCGGTTGTCCTAGCGGCTCGCCCAACTCGCGGGACGCCTCGACGCCTAGCCCCGGTCGACGCTCTCCCTTGGCTGGCGGCAGAAGAAGGTCAGGCTGACTATCCCCCGGCTGGGCCGAAGCCGGCGTGGCGAACGGGAGCGCGACCAGCAGCGCAACCAGCAGCCGGACGAGGGCGGTCGCGGGGATCCACCGTCGGCCGTCTTGCCGGGCCGTCGAGGTTCGGCGGCGCATTTCAGCCGGTGGCTTCGGCCGGCTGCGCCAGAAGGCGGTCCGAGGTCTCGAGGAGCTTGTCCGGCCACACGGCGCCGATCACCTTGTCGACGATCACCCCGTCGCGGTCGATGAAGAAGGTCTCCGGCGGGCCGTAGACGCCGTAGGCGATGGCGACCCGGCTGCCTTCGTCGATCAGCGACGGACCCCAGCTCCCGTACTCCGTGTTGAAGCGTGCGATCTGCTGCGGGTCGTCCTGGAAGATGATGCCGATGAAGTGGATCTCGCCCTGCCAGCGCTGGGCGCCAGCCATCAGCAGGGGATGCTCGACGATGCAGGGTGGGCAGTAGGTCGACCAGAAGTTGATCACCACCGGGCGGCCGCGCAGTTCCTCGAGGTCCACGATGCGGCCGTCGAGGCCGGCGAGACGGAAACTGGGCGCGGGCTGACCCACCAGCGGGGAATCGACGATGGCGGGGTCGTGCTGGAAGGCGAATCCCAGCAGGAGGAGCAGCGGCAAGGCGAGGCCGAGGCCGATGAGGAGGACCTTGCGGTTCATCGGCCGCCTCCGGCTGCGGTTGCCGCCATGCCTGGGACCGCCCGCGGGCTCGCCGCCCGTCGCTCGGCGGCGGTCGGGATCAGGCACAGAACGGTGCCGGCGACCATGATCAGGACGCCGATCCAGATCCACATGACCGCCGGCGTCAGAATCGCGCGCAAGCCGACCGACCCGTCGGCGCCGACGTTCATCAGGGTCAGGTAGAGGTCGTGCGTGGCGCTTGAACGGACCGCGGGGGTGCCGATCGGCTCACGCTGTGCGGCGTAGCGGTTGAGCGACGGCAGCAGCGTGCCGACGCTCCGGCCGCCCCGTGTGATCTCGATCTCGGCCTGGTGTCGCGCCACGTGCGGTTCCTCGACCTGCTCGGCGCCGCGAAACGTCATCTCGTAGGCGCCCAGGCTGAGCGTGTCGCCGGCCCGCAGCGTGGACTCCGCCTCGCGCTGGAAGGTCGACGACAGGGCGACGGCGACGAACGTGATCACGACGCCGGCGTGGACGACGTAGGCGCCGAGCTTGTCCGGGGCCGTGAGCACGCCACTGAACACGCCCTTGCCGCCCTTGGACCGCCGGCGTGACCGCACCGGCCGCAGGCCCTGATCCGCGGTCACCCAGAGCGTGAAGCCGGCAAACGCGGACACGATCAGCACCGGCGCGGTGCGGGCGCCGAGCAGGAGCGCCAGCGCCAGGCCGCAGGCGGCGGCCGGCAGCGGGCGCAACAGGGCGCGGCGCAGCAGCTTCGGATCGCTGCCGCCCCAGGGCAGCGCCGGGCCGACGCCCATCATCAGCAGCAGTGCGGTGAACAACGGCACGGCCATGCGGTTGAAGTAGGGCTCGCCGACGCTGACTTTCACGCCGCGCAGCGACTCGGCGACGATCGGGTAGAGCGTGCCCACGAGCACCGTGAACATCAGGCTGACCAGCAGCAGGTTGTTCAGCAGGAACGCGCCTTCGCGGCTGACCAGGCGCTCGTTCGAGGGTTCCGAGACCAGGGTGTCGACCCGGAGCGCCAGCAGTGCGATGACCGCGACGGTGCAGAGGGCGAGGAAGCCCAGGAACACGGGGCCGATCGGGCTCTGGGTGAAGGAGTGGACCGAGTTGACCACGCCCGAGCGGGTCAGGAAGGTGCCGAGGATGGTGAGCAGGAAGGTGATCATGATCAGGATCACGGTCCAGGCCTTGAGCGTTCCCCGCCGTTGCTGCACGACGCCCGAGTGCAGTGCCGCGATGCCGGTCAGCCAGGGCAGGAAGGAGGCGTTCTCGACCGGGTCCCAGGCCCAGTAGCCGCCCCAGCCGAGCACCTCGTACGACCACCAGCCGCCGAGCATGACGCCGGCGGTGAGGAAGGACGTCGGAACCAGCAGCCAGCGGCGCATCGGCCGCAGCCAGGTAGCGCCCAACTGGCCCCGCAGCAGGGCCGCGACCGCCATCGCGAAGGGCACCGACATGCCGACGTAGCCCAGGTAGAGCATGGGCGGATGGATCGCCATCAGGAGGTGGTTCTGGAGCAGCGGGTTCGGTCCGGGCCCGTCGACCGGGATGGGGAGCGGCGTGGGCGCGAAGGGATCGGCGACGCTGGCGATCAGGAAGGTGAAGAAGGCGCCGATCGACAGCAGGGTGGCCAGGGTGTAGGCGAGGTAGTCGTCGTGCCCGCGGCGCTGGAGCATGGCCGAGGCCGCGATGTACAGGCCGAGGATGAGGCCCCAGAAGAGGATCGACCCCTCGAGCGACGACCACAGGGAGAAGATCGTGATGTGGAATGGCGTCGCCAGCGCCCCGACCTGGGCCACGTAGGAGACGGAGAAGTCGTGGTTGATCAGCGCGTACCACATGACCGCGCAGGCGCCGACCATGCTTGCCGCGAAGAGCAGCGCGAGTCGCCGGGTCCAGAGCAGGCCAGATGCCGACCGCCGCGCGCCGGCGATGTAGCCGAAGGAAGCTCCGAAGCTCGCCGCGATCAGGCCCAGGAGCACGAACCCCTGGCCCAGGGCCGAGGTCACGTGTCGAACTGCATGGACTCGATCAACTCGGCCATGCTGCGCTGGTCATCGATGTCGGGGGCCTGGTACTCGTTGTCGTGCTTCACCATGAGGCGCGAGGTCGTGAACTGGCCGTCCTGCCGCATCGTCCCCTCGAGCACGACGCCGATGCCCTCGCGGAACATGGCCGGCGGCACGGCGGTGGTGCGGACATCGATCTGCGATGTGCCGTCGGTGACCGTGAACTCGAGGGTCAGGCCGTCTTCGCTCCGGTTCACGGAGCCCTCCTCGACCAGGCCGCCGAGCCGGATGCTGGCGCCGACCGCGTCGGGGCCTGCTTCATGGACCTCGGTAGGGCTCCAGTAGTAGACCAGGTTCTCGCCGACGTCGCCGAAGGCCAGAACGGAGAGGGCGATGGCCACGGCGCCTCCCGCGGCCAGCAGCAGAAGGCGCCGGTTGCCGCGGTCAGGCGTTCTGCCGGTGGGGGTCGTGGGTTCCGTGCTCATTGCTCTGTTCCTGCGCCGGTGCGTTGCCTTCGATCCGTCGCAGGCGGGCGAACAGGCTGAAGGTGTAGAGGGCCAGGACGGCGCCCGCCGAACCATAGGCGGCAACGACCCATCCCCAACCGCCGACTATAACGCCGTCCACCTCTGACTTGCTCCTTTGCGTGACGGGAAGCCGGGCTGCCGGCGGGCCGTCACTCCTCCATCGCCACGGCGGCCAGCACGCCACCCAGCGCCCAGTAGATCACATCGAAGGCGAGCAGAATGACGAACCAACTGCCCGTCTGGTCCATCGGATCCCCGTGCAACACGAGGGCCGCGCTCTTGACCGAGGCGATCAGCACCGGGATGACCAGGGGGAAGAGGAGCAGTGGCAGCAGCACGTCCTGACTCGAGGCGCGGCTGGTCATCGCCGCGTACAGCGTGCCCGGCGCGGCGAGTCCTGCGGCGGCAAGCAGCCAGACGCCGAACAGCCTGAGCAGGGCGTCCGGTCCGGCATCGACGCTGTAGATGATGATCGCCGAGGGCAGCAGCACCGGCGCCAGCAAAGTCAGGAAGACGAAGTTCCCGAGCGCCTTGGCGTAGAAGAGAACCGCCGGTTCGACCGGCAGCAGCAGCAGCCCCTCCAGGGCCCGGTTCTCCCGTTCGACCCGGAAGGACTCCGAGAGCCCCAGGGTCGAGCTCAGGAGCAGGGCGAGGATGAGGAAACCGGGCGCCATGGTCGCTGCCGCACGGTCGTCGGCGTCGATGGCGAAGGAGAACAGCACCAGCGTGATGCCTCCGAAGAGCACGATGGAGAGAAAGCGGAACCGGCCCCGCCACTCGACCCGAAGGTCCTTGAGCAGCAACACGAGTATGGGGCGCAGAACCGCAACGATGGGACGGAGCAACTTCACCGTCTCGCCAGCCTCCGACCCCAGGCGGCGTCGAGATCGGCGGCTGCGCCCTGCCACACCGCCTGGCCCTGCTCGAGCAGCACCGCCCGGCGGCACATGCGGGCAGCCCGTTCGATCGCGTGCGAGGCGACGATCAGGGTGCCGCCGCCGTCCACGAAACGCCCGATCCAGGTCTCGATCAGGCTTTGCCCCTGCGGGTCGAGGGCCGCGAAGGGCTCGTCGAGGAGCAGCAGCCGCGGGTTCTCGAGACGGGAGCGCGCGAGGATCAGGCGCTTCCTCATGCCGGCCGAGAAACCGGCGACCTGACGGTCGGCGGCGGCGGAGAGACCGAGTTCGTCGAGCAGGTCGTGGAGCTGGGATTCGCTGAGGCGCCGGTCGCAGAGCGCACTCCAGAGCTGCAGCGTCTCCAGGGCGGTCAGCCGGTCGTAGAGATAGTCGTGGTGGGAAACCAGGGACAGGGTGCTGCGGACCCCGAAGCGATCCTCGGCCGCGCGCCGGCCGTCGACCTGGAGTTCGCCCGCCGTAGGGCGCCGGAGGCCGGCGATCAACCGCAGCAGGGTCGTCTTCCCCGAGCCGTTGGCCCCGGCCAGCAGCAGGCGGTCGCCGGACGCGAGGTCGAGGTCGACGTGGGCGAGAGCCCACTGCGAGCCGAAGCGGATACCGAGTCCGCGTGCGTGAATCAACGTCTATTGCTTTCTGCCCGACTTGAGGAGGTCTGGTGCCGGTACAAGCGGAACGTGGTCGTACCAAGCACGGCGGAGATACTGCCACGAATGAACCGAGCAGGAAGCCAATCAGCGGCCGCTGGCCTGACATTGGCCCTGAGCATCTGCGTGGCGACGGCAGGCTTGCATGGAATTACACCGTTCCCTGCGCGACAGCGCAGCGGACCACCGCTGGGGATACTCCTGGGCTGGAGCTTCGAGTCGGTCGTTGCGTTCGTGCGCCGCCTACTGAGGAGGGCGAAGCGACGCCTGAGTCGTTTCCGTCCGCCCCCGTGATCGAGGGCGGCGGCTTTCGTCGGGGGACCAGTTCAGCTATACTCACCGCCCGAACGAGGCACCCACTTGGCGCCGGAAACAGCCTTGGGGGAGGTTGTAGAAGCATGAGGCATGGTCTTCCACTTGTGACGAGCCTGCTGGCCGTGGTCCTGTTGGGGCCGCCAATAGAAGGACAGGGACCACCGGATGAGATCTTGGAACTGCGCTGGATCTCGGCGGCAAGGGCTCTTGACGAGGAGATCCCGGATAGCGTGCATCCGAACACGCGGAAGCTGATCAACGAGCAATCGGAGAAGTTCCGGGCGACGTTCGGTTCAGCCGCCATACATGATCTCCGCGAGGGGCATCTCGCTCCAGAGGAGTTCTGCACCGTCAAGGGCATCGGTGCGGGCATCGTCTTCCTCGGTCCAGACACTCGTGGTGAGTTCGGAAGCGGGTTGCTTCTCGCGGACGTGGCGGTCGTCGCGACTGTGACGGACATCATCCCCGGTTTCGGCAGCGGCGCCTGGATTGAGTCCCTCCTGGAGCTCAGTGACGCAATTCCGCTCCACGGTCGGTCCCCCATCCCCGACTACGTTCTTGTGCCAGTACAGCGGGTAGTCGCCGAGGACCGCGTGTTCTGTGGCGGTTATGGTGCTGAGTTCGACCCGGTCGTCGGAACCCGCGTTGTCGTGATCGGCCCTTGGGTTCAGGGCGTGGTTCCTGTCGGTCCGGGACCGGGAAACTCGACCATGTTCGCCATCGTCCAGAAAGACGGCGAGTCGCTACGCTGGTCACACAGCAGTACCGGCCCCGACAACCTCCTTGATCTGCAGGCCCGTGTCGACGAGGCTGTCTCCGGCAACCTCTTCTCGCTGACATCGCATCTGGCCCAGCTCAGAGAACGCGCGGAGGAACGCCAGCAGTTCGGGGACGAATGGACGCGTCGAACGAGGCGGGGGTGTCGCCTCATCGCCGTCGACGGAGAAAGCGGAGAACAGACCGAGATCTGCATCGGTTCGAAGGCAACCGCAGCGGCGAAGGCGCGATTCGAGAAAGCGTGGCAGCAGCAATGCGCGGACGGTGAAGAACACCCGTTGGTCGAAGTGTTGTCGGGAAACGAGCGGACCAAGACTGACGTCTGTAAACAAGGAGACAAACGGTCGTCGTTCTCGCTCTCACCATCGGTATCGCCTCTACAGCGGAAGCCCAGGACGCCCCGGTCAACTGCTCGCCGGGGTCTATGTCCGCAGACTATGGCGGTCCTCTCGCCAGCGGTGGCATCTCTCTGATCAGTCCGGCAGGCGATCACTTCGTCAGTGACTCCGTCCTCAACGGTGCGAACAGCAAGTGGACGGGAGAGAACGGCTGCGCGGAGAATCAACGGCCTCCGCTGTTCAACGGAGCCGTCAGCAACACGGAAACCTGGAAGGTCAGACAAGGGCGATACACAGACTTTCCAGACGAAGTCACGGGTGTCGAGGGCTACAGGGAACGAGGCGTCTGCGGCGTAGCGCCACCGGGTACCAGCCGGACCATCTACATTTTCAACGAGACTGGCTGCAAGAAGAAGTGGCGCAAGATCGAGATACTGGCCCATGAACTGGGTCACGCAATGAGGCTCGGCCATACCGCACAGGTTACCCAGTGCAGCGACCGGCTTATGTATCACGAGTCTCATCTGAGGGATTCAACCAGGGACAAGAAGAATCCCCACGCGGACGACTGCGAGGCGCTCAAGCGGGAGAAGGACCGCGGCGGCGACGATGACGGCGGCGGCGGAGACCCACCCGGCGGCCGCCCCGGCGCTGGCGAGGAGGTCGATTGCGCTGCAGAACCCTGGCGCCCGGAGTGCCGCCAGTCGTTGGTGGTCTGCCGCACAGAATGTACTGAGGTAGAAGGCGGTTCGGTTTGCAATGTCCTATGTACTGAATACGCGTTCTCTCCAGGTACGAGCGGCGGCGGCTCGACAACGCGAACCGGCGTAGGCGAGCAGAGCTACACGATCACGCTGTCTGCAGAGGCTTCCGTCAGCGTGTCGCTGACGGGTATGGACCGGGACATCGACTGTCGGGTCGGGAGTTCATCCTGCACGAATCGGTGGGGCACGCTGGATGATTCCTGGAGCGACACTCTGGCCGCGGGCACGCACACGGTGACGGTTTACCCCTACCTGGGCGGGACCGGCAGCTACACGCTCACGGTGACCGCAACCATTGCGACGCCGCCACCACCGCCGCCACCGCCGCCGCTGACTGTGCCGTCGCTGACTGTGCCGTCGATCCCAGACAGCCGGGAGCCGTCGGGCGGCTTTGTCGACACGGTGTTCCCAGCTGCGACCGGAGGCGCAGCACCCTACGTCTACAGCGTGTCGGGGCTGCCGCTGGGGATCACGTTCGCGCCGTCGACGCGCCGCGCGAGCGGTACGCTCCCGACAGTCACGACCGACACGGATTACACGGTTGCGTACACAGTCACAGACAGCGCAAGCGCGTCTGCGTCCGTCACTTTCCTTACGACGGTCGTTGCGCCAGTACGGCCGTCGGCGCCGCAGTTGACGGGCTCGGTCTCGGGGCGGACTCAGACCTTGACCTGGACCGAGCCTGCAACCGGTAGCGGGATCACGCGCTATCAATTGCAGACCAGGGCGTCGGCGGCCCACGCGTGGGGTTTTACGGGCGCAGGTACGCCGTCGCCCTCGTCGAACATCGGTTCCAGCGTGAGGTCGTGGAGCGTGGTCACGCCTTGGACGCTGTATCGGCAGTATCAGGTGCGGGCGACGAATGCGGTCGGAGACGGCGCCTGGTCCAACGTCGTCGAACTGACAACGCCGCCGGCGCCGCCGCCGCCGCTGTCCGTGCCGGGGATCCCCAACTTCCGTGTGCCGTCTGGTGGGGTTGTCAACACGTTGTTTCCAGCGGCAACGGGAGGGATAGCGCCTTACGCGTACAGCTTGTCGGGGCTGCCGCCGGGGCTCACGTTCGCCGCGTCAACGCGCATCGCGAGCGGGACGCTTCCGACCGTCCGAACCGAGACGACCTACACGATCACCTACGCCGTTACCGACAGCGTAGGCACGTCCGACTCCGTCACGTTCACTGCTACCGTCCGCCCCTGACGCCGCCGCCCCTGGGTTGCCCCGGGGCGGCTCCAGGGAAGGACGAGGCCGTCGATTGGGCTCGGGCCGTGCCTTCGCTGAGATTTAGTTTTAGTGGGGCGAGCGCGGGCGGCGCGACTCTGGCGCGTATCGGCGGACCGGGGTGGGCCGACAGCGGCGGGCCACGGCCCGCAACAATCGGGCGCGAGGAACGTAGGTGAAGGCTGTGGAGGCAACTCGGGCGACCGACGAGGAGTTGGTGGCTGCGATTCTGGACGGCGAGGTTGCCCTGTATACCGACCTCGTGCAGAGGTATCAGGGGCGCCTGGTCAACTACCTGAATCGCTTTCTCTTCAATGTCGACGAGTCGCAGGAGTTGTCCCAGGAAGTGTTTCTGAAGGTCTACCGGGCCCTCGACCGTTACAACCCCAGGTACCGATTTTCGACATGGCTGTTTCGGGTGGCAAAGAACGCGGCGATCGACTTGCTTCGCAAGCGGCGCCTCAAGCTGGTTCCGATGCAGCGTGTCGGCGTCTACGGAGAGACCCGGGAGAGGGAGTTTCCGAGTGAGGAGAGAGACCCCTACCGGGTGCTTCGGAATCTCGAGCGGCGCGATGCCATCGGGGCCGCGATCGACACTCTGACGGACGAGTACCGGGAGCTGATCCAGTTGAGACACTTCGCCGAAATGACGTACGAAGAGATCGCCGAGTTCAAGGGCATGCCCCTGGGCACGGTGAAGAACAAGTTGTTTCGCGGTCGCCGGGCGCTGAAGGCCCGGTTGGCGGAATACCTCACCGACTGAAGGACGGGGGGAGTTCAACGGATGACGAGTTCGGAGACCACGCCTTCGGGGAAAGGGCTCAGCGGCTCGATGTCAGGCGCCTGTTCCCATGCCGAGTTGATCGACGCCTATGTCGACGGCGCCGTGAGCGAAGCCGAGCGCGAGCAGGCGGAGCGGCACCTCGTGGAGTGCGCCTGTTGCCGCGACGAAGCGCGCGAGTTGGCCGCCCTGTGTGAACTCCTGGCAACGGAACGGCTCGCGACCGAGCCGCTCGAGATCGATGTTCGAGCGCCGTCGCGGGCTCGTGGACGCAGGGCTGTGGCCGCCGCCGCTGCCCTGGTGGGCCTCTTCGGCGGCGCCCTGGCGGTGCTCGCCGCGCTGGCGCCCCAGGTCGGATCGGCGGCCTCCGTTGTGGCGACCCTGTTCGACTTCACGGTGACCGTCGGGCTAGTCGGCGCCGGCCTGCTCGATGCCTCCTGGCGGGGGATGAGCGCGGCGGTGTCCTCGGTGCTCCAACCCGCGGCGCCCGGTCTGCTGTTCGGTGGCCTGACGGCCATGGGCCTCACCGCGCTCCTGTTCTCCCTGCTCAGACGCGGTTCCAGGGCGGCGGCGCGGGAACGGCAACGGCGCTGACGGTCGCCGGTCGCGGCGGCTTCGCGCCCTGCCGCGATGGCGAGCGGCGCGGCCCTGACCCCTGACGCTACCGGCGCTACGATCGGCGTTCGTGACCAATCTCGGCACAACACGAAGGCGCCCCGCCGTCCTGGGTCTTCTGGCCTGCTTCTCTGTCGCGGTCGCCGCCGGTTGCACGCCGGCCGAGCCGCCCGCGGAGAGAGCCGGGGTGGTCCTTGTCGACTCCGAGGCTGCGATCGTCGTCGACGCCGAGGCGGTGATGCGGGATCAGGTCGTCGCACTGGGACGGGATTTGGAGCTGCGCGGCGAGGCCCGCTCGGACGTTGTCGTCCTGAGTGCCGACGCCCGCATCGACGGCATTGTTCTGGGCGACGTGATCGTGCTCGGCGGCGATGTCCACCTGGGACCGTCGGCCCGGCTGCGCGGCGATGTGTTCGTGCTGGGCGGCGAGGCGATCGCCGAGTCCGGGGCGGCGGTGGAGGGCCGCACGGTGGCCTATCCGCGGGCGCCGTCCTCGTGGCTCGTCCTCGCCGAAGGGCCGCTGATGGGCCGCGCCCCGCTGTCGTCCGCGGTGGCCATGCTCAACCTGGCGCTGCTGCTGGCCTGGTTGCTCGTGTCGGTGGTCCTGGTCTGGGGCTTCGACTCGTCGCTGACAGTGACCGCCGAGAGTGTCCTGGAGCGGCCGTTCCGGAACTTCTTCGCCGGCCTGGTGGCGGTGCTCGCCGTGGGCGTGACCTTCGGCCTCTTGACCGCCGCGGCGCCGGCCCTGGTCGGAGCGCCGCTGCTCGTCGTCTGCGCCGTGGCGGCCATGGTGTGCAAGTTGTGGGGCACGGTGGCGGTGTTCATGGCGGTGGGCGCGCGGCTGCTGCCGAACCGCGCGGGGATCGCCGGCCGGCCGATGGCTGCCGTGCTCCTCGGACTCCTCGCCCTGGGACTGGTCAAGATGGCGCCCTATCTGGGTGGATGGACCTGGACCATCGTCACCTGCGTGGGGATCGGAGCGGCGCTGGACAGCAGGCTGGGGCGGCGCGAGCGGTGGTTTGACGGCCTGACCTGAGAATCACCGGGTGCGCCTCGCGTCACGCTAGGCTGCCCCGCGATGTACTGCCAGGTATGCGGCACGCGCAACGAGGACGACGCGGAGTACTGCCAGCGCTGCCGGCAGAAGTTGATGGTGCTCTCCGGCGCCTCCGTGCCGCCTGCGGAGTCGCTGGATATTGGCGACGAGGAGTTCTCGTTCGACGAGCACCTTCTGGAGCGCATCTCGATCCTGGAGGAGGTGCTCAAACGCACGGGCGAAACCGTGCAGAAGGTCCTGAGCGCCATGCACCGGCAGGAGGAGAGCATTCTCGTCCACCACGCCGGCATGCTTGCCCTTCGCGATCTTCTTGAACGCCAGGAGCTGATCGACGCCGCCGAGTGGAGCGATCTCTGGGAGTCCAAGATGGACTACCAGTTCCTGGTGCTCGAGAAGCGGGAGCGGTTCGCGGCTGTCAAGGACCGGATCATCGGGCTCTACGAGGGTCGGCGCCGCGCCGGCTTCGAACAGCTTCTCGACGAGGCGGAGGTCGCTCTGGGCGGCCTCGACCTGGCCAAGGCGATGGAAGCCCTCGAGACGGCGGCCGTGGTCGACCGCGGCAATCACGAGCTGGCGCACTTCCTCGGCGAGTCGCACTTCCAGGAAGGACGCCTGGAGCGGGCGCTCGACTACTTCGGCTGTGTGCTGGCGACCAAGCCGGACCATGTCCAGGGTCTGGTCTACAGCGGCGTGATCCGTCTTCAGCAGGGTGAGGAACAACGCGGTCAGGAACTGCTGGAGAAGGCGGTCGTCCTCCATCGGGACGCCTTCCTCCCGCACTTCTGCCTCGGGGCGTCGCTGGCGGGCCGGGGGCAGTTGAAGTCGGCGGTGGCTTTCCTGGAACGCGCGGTCGAGATCGACGGGGTGCCGCAGGCGCTCTACCTGCTCGGTCGCTGCCGCTACGAGATGGGCCGGCTCGCGGCGGCGATCGAATCCCTCGGGCAGGCGGTGCAGGTCGACCCCTCGTTCGAGGAATGCCATCACCTCCTCGGTCTCTGCTACCTGGACCGGGGCTGGAACCGCAAGGCCCTGGCCGCGTTCCGCACCGCTCAGCAACTGAACCCGCGGCGGATGCGCTACCGCGATCTGGTCGCCTACCTCTCGGGCCGGACCGGCGCCGAGTTGCCGGCGACCAGTCCGGCGGCTGCCGACTGGGTGGGCCGCGGCGAGGAGGCGATCGGCGCCGGCGACGCGGCGGAGGCGCTGCGCTGCTACCGCGAGGCGCTCGCGCTCGATCCGGACAATCCGACCCTGCTGATGACCTACGCCCTGGCGTGTCTCCGGCTCGACCGCAGTCAGGAGATCGGTCAGTTGACCCAGCGCGTGCTCGATTCGAATGCCGGCGAGATGCTGCGCGCGACGGCCTACGCGACCCTGATCGAGTCTCTGCGCAGCGAGGGGAAGTACTTGGAGGGAAACAAGGTCGGACGCCGCCTGCTGGACGAGGGCGGGTCGAACTTCTCGAAGAGCATCGCCTACTACGAGATGGCCTACAACCTGGCCGAGATGAACGAGGACCTGGACAAGGCGCTCGACTTCGCGCGCCGGTCCCTGGAGCACGCGCCGGAGGAGTTGCGCCAGTTTCCGCTCGCCGCGCTGGGTTGGGTCCACTACAAGCGCCGGGAGTTGGACGAGGCGATCGACTTCCTGTCGCAGTCGACCGAGCTCGGACCGTCGACGACGGTGCTCACCCGGCTGGGCATGGCGCTTCTGGCGTCCGGCGACGAGGATCAGGCGCGCGGCGTGCTGGCCCGGGCACGCCGGCTCGATGACCGCGGTGGCGCGATCGAAGAACGGATGATGGAGTTCATGAAAGACTCCGCGCGGATCATCGAACGCGTGCGCGGCCGCGCCTAGCACTCCCGTACCGAACCGACCCCGGCAAGACGATGCGTTGGAGCAACTACTACCTGATGACCGCCCGTGAGGCGCCCAGGGACGCCGAGGTCATAAGCCACCAGTTGATGGCCCGGGCGGGCCTGTTGCGGCGACTTGCCGCAGGGATCTACACCCTCCAGCCGGCCGGTTGGCGGACGCTGCGCAAGCTGATGGGAAACGTCCGGCGCGAGATGGAGCAGGCCGGCGCGATCGAACTGTCGATGCCGGCGATTCAGCCCGCCGAGTTGTGGGAGGAGTCGGGACGCTGGTTCAAGTACGGCGCCGAGCTCTTGCGCATGGAGGACCGGCATGGCCGCCGATTCTGCTTCGGTCCGACGCACGAGGAGGTGGTCACCGATCTCGTGCGGCGCGACGTGAAGAGTTACCGCCAGTTGCCGATCAACCTGTTCCAGATCCAGACCAAGTTCAGAGACGAGATCAGGCCCCGCTTCGGGCTCATGCGCGGCCGCGAGTTCCTGATGAAGGACGCCTACTCGTTCGACGCTACAAAGGAGAGTCTCGACCGGAGCTACCGGGCGATGCACGCCGCCTACACGCGCATCTTCGAGGCTTGCGGCCTCGAGTACTCCGTGGTCGAGGCGGATTCCGGGACGATCGGCGGTTCGTCGTCGCACGAGTTCATGGTGCTCGCCGACACCGGTGAGAGCGCGGTCGCAAGTTGCGCCGCCTGCGGTTACGGCGCGAACGTGGAGCGGGCGGAGGTCGGCGAGCTGCCCGTGCCGGCCGCGGATGGCGGCGAAGCCCCGCGGGAGGTCACAACACCGGGCACGACGACGGTGGCGCAGGTTGCCGAACTGCTCGAGGTCGAGCCGGCGCAGGTGGTCAAGACCCTGATCTACGAGACGGACGACGGCCTGGCGGCGGTGGCGATTCGCGGCGACCGCGAGGTGAACGAGGTCAAGCTGCTGAACATTCTCGGCGGCCTCGGCCTGCGCCTGGCAAAGGTCGAGCAGGTCGAGGCGGCGACCGGCGGTCCGCACGGCTTCTCGGGTCCGGTGGGCCTTCCCGCCGAGGTGCGCCTGGTGGTGGACGAATCGGCCCGTCTTCTCGCCGGCTTCGTCTGCGGCGCCAACAAGGGCGACCGGCACCTTGCTTCCGTACGCTGGGACCGCGACGTGGCGAGCACGCGGCCGGTCGAATGGGTCGACGTGATGACCGCCGCCCACGGCGATCCGTGCCCGCGCTGCAGCGGCGGCGAGCTACGGCTCTCGCGCGGCATCGAGGTCGGCCACATCTTCAAGCTGGGCACGACGTACTCGGAGAAGATGAACTGCACCTACACGGACGAGCACGGCCGGCTTCAACCGATGGAAATGGGCTGCTACGGCCTGGGTATCGGTCGCACCGCCTCGGCCGCGATCGAGCAGGGCCACGACCGCGACGGCATCATCTGGCCCGTGCCCCTCTCGCCGTTCACGGTCGTTCTCACTTCCCTCGATCCGGGCGACGAAGCCGTACGCTCGGCCGCCGACTCGCTCTACGGGGAACTCGTGGACGTGCTCGCTCCCGCCGGCCACGACGTGCTCTACGACGACCGCGCGGAACGGCCCGGCGTCAAGTTCAAGGACGCCGACCTGGTCGGTTTCCCGGTCCGGGTCGTGGTCGGCGCGCGCTCGCTCGCGAACGGGGGCGCGGAGGTCTCGAACCGGCGGGACGGCGAGCGTCAGGTGGTCCCGCTGGACCAGGTGTCAGTCGACGTCCTCGGCCGACTCCGCTAGGACATCAACCCTCAACGCAACAATCCGGTTCCCGTCTACCTCCAACACCTCCAAGCGCAGGCGCCCGGCTTCGACGGCGTCGCCCGGTTCGGCGGTGCGGCCGAGTTCGGAGAGCGCGATGCCGGCCACGGTGTCCTCCTCGCGCGCGTCGGCGATCTCGATCTCGAGTTCGTCCTCCAGGTCGTCGATCAGCATTCCGCCGAGAACCTTGTAGCCGCCGTCCTCGAGGCGGACGAATTCCGGGACCTCGGCGTCGAACTCGTCCTGGATCTCGCCGACGATCTCCTCCAGGACGTTCTCCAGCGTGACGAGGCCGGCAACGCCGCCGTATTCGTCGAAGACCGCCACCATGTGGATGTGCTCGTGGCGCATTCGGGCCATCAACTGGTCGAGCGGCAGGGTCTCGGGCACCGCGAACGTCTCGCGGGCGATGTCGCGCAGGGAGGCCGGTGGATCCTCGGCAATGAACAGGTCCTTGATGTGGACCAGGCCGATCAGTTGGTCGAGGTCCCCCTCGCAGAGCGGGAAGCGGGTATGGCCGCTGCGGCGCGCGCGGTCGAGATTCGCCTCCATCGGGGCGGTGGCGTCGAGGTAGACGACCTCGGTGCGGGGCACCATCACCTGGCGGGCGTTGCGGTCGGAGAGTTCGAACACGTTGTCGAGCAGCTCCCGCTTGGGGTCGGAGAGTTCGCTGTCCTCCTCGGAGGCGAGCAGACTCCGGATCTCCTCTTCGCTGTGGGCCAGCTCGCCGTGGCCGACCGGTTCGATGCCGAACAGGCGCAGGACGGCGTTCGCCATCTGGTTCAGTACCCAGATGCCGGGAAAGGTGATCCGGTAGAACACCCACAGCGGCAGCGCGACCCAGAGACTCGTCGGCTCGGGTTTGCGGATCGCCAGCGACTTCGGCGCCAGTTCGCCGAGCACGATGTGAAACATGCTGATGATCGCGAAGGCGACGATCAGGCTGATCGAGTGGGTGGCCTCCTCCGACATGTTCGGCACGAGATTGAACACGGGCTGGAGGAGCTTGTTGACCGCCGGTTCACCGACGACTCCGAGACCGATACTGGCGAGGGTGATACCGAGTTGGGTCGCCGACAGGTAGGCGTCCAGATGATGGATCATCCGCTGCGCCATGCGGCCCCGGAGCGCGTCTGTGTGCGGAGCGATCTGGGTCGGTCGGACCTTCACCAGCGCGAACTCGGCGGCGACGAAGAAGCCGTTCAGGGCGACCAGGAAGAGGGCCAGCGCCAGGCCCCAGCCGAGGGGAAGGTCGAGGTTTATGGGCGGCCCGGTCGCCGCCAGCACTACCGGCATCATCCGCGCTCAGCCCGAAGGGAGGCCGGGGGCTGCGGCGAACGTGACAAGGGGCGCTCCCCTGGCGCCGAGGTGCGCTGGTCGGGGTCCGGGTCGGGTTCGTCCAGACTGGCGCCGGATGGCGAAGGATCCGAGGCTTCGTCGTTCACGCGCGGCAAGCCTAGCAGTCGCTGACCTGCGTCACTACTCGTGCCAGCTCCGGGGCTGGGTCTGGCGCCGGACGTGGAGGCCGGCGTCCGCGATCGCCTCGATCAACTTTTCCACGTGCTCGGGGCCGCGCGTCTCGAGCCGCAGCTCGATGTGCACTTCGTTCAGGCCGAGGGCGGTGAAGGCGCGTTCGTGGTGGGTCTCGATCACGTTGGCGCCGGCATCCCCGACCAGGTTGAGCAGCGCGCCGAGGGCGCCGGGCCGATCCTTGACGCAGACATCGAGTTGCACCAGGCGGCCGTCCTTGGTCAGGCCGCGTTCGATGATGCGGTTGAGCAGGGTGACGTCGATGTTGCCGCCCGTCAGCACCATCGCCGTCCGGCGTCCCTTCGCCTGCGGCACGTGGCCGCCCTTGACCGCGGCCAGGACGGAGGCGCCGGCGCCCTCGACCACCGTCTTCTCGCGCTCGAGCAGCAGCAGCACCGCGTTGGCGATCTCCTCCTCGTCCACCGTCACCAGGTCGTCGACGAGTTCCTTGACCAGCTTGAGGGTGAGGGCGGCCGGGCGCTTGACCGCGATGCCATCGGCGATCGTGTGGCGGCGGTCGACGGCCACCGGCTCGCCGGCGGCGAGGCTCTCCCTCATCGAGGGCACGGCCTCCGTCTGCACGCCGATGATCCGCGTCTGCGGCCGGTGCGCCTTGTACGCCGCGGCGATGCCGGAGATCAGGCCGCCGCCGCCGACCGGCACCACGATGACCTCGAGGTCGGGCGCCTGGGCCATCAGCTCGAAGCCGATGGTGCCCTGCCCGGCGATCACCTGGGCGTCGTCGAACGGATGCACGTAGGTCGCTCCGTTCTCCGCTTCCAGTTCGTGCGCGTGGGCCTGGGCATCGTCGAACGTCTCTCCGGCCAGCCGCACGTCGGCGCCGAAGCTGCGCGTGTTCGTGACCTTGATCAGCGGCGTGGGCAGCGGCATGACCACGGTCGCCTCGAGGCCGAGCCGGCTGGCGTGGTAGGCGACCGCCTGCCCGTGGTTGCCGGCGGAGGCGGTGATCAGGCCCCGCTGCCGCTCCTCTTCAGAGAGCGTGAGGATGCGGTTCAGGGCCCCCCGCTCCTTGAACGAGCCAGTCATCTGGAGGTTCTCGAGCTTGAAATAGGCGTCGAGACCGCAGAGCCGGGAGAAGTACTCCGACCGGGCGCAGGGGCTGACGTAGATCGAGCCGGCGATCCTCCGCCGCGCCTCTTCGATCAGCTCAGCCATCTGGAGCGCGGACGTCATCGTGCCATTCTGCAACAAAGCGGCGGCCGGGTGGTGTTCCTGCGGGTGGGAGAAGGCGTAGGCACGGGGCTCCGATGCGGCGCGTACGAGCTGTGGCGCCGAGGCGCTCTCTGGATCCCCCCAATTCAGAGATCCCGGCAGCCCTTACGGGCGGCTCGTTCAACATCCTCGAGGGCAGGATCCGGAGTCACGGAAGCCCGACCGAAGCCGGTTCCGATAGGCTGCTGCGCGTGACGACCTTCGACACCCTCACCGCCGCCCGCGCCCTCGAGGACGCCGGCATGGACGCGAAGCAGGCCGCGGCGGTGACCACGACGATCCGCTCCGCGGTCGCCGAGGGAGTCGCGACCCGAGCCGACATAGCCGACCTGCGAACAGAGTTGGCCGCGATGGAGGCCCGCCTCACCTGGCGCATGGTGTTGATCGCCGGTGCAGTGACCGCCCTGGTCACAGCTCTGGATCGGTTGCTCGGATAGCCCGGATCCGGAACCCACAGAGGCGGCGGCGCTGCGCGGCGCGGGGTCGAGCTTGGCGTATCCCTTGGTGAGCCTGGTGCGGCAAGCGTCGGCGAGCCGGACATCGCCGCGCTGTTCCGCCAGGAAGCCGAGGCGCTTGAACACGCCGCCGCCGATGGCGGGTTCGTCGAGGAGGTCGACGATCGTGCGGTGCACGTCTGACACCGGAACTCTGGTGCTGCTGCGCCAGACGCCTGTTGTGCCGAAGAGCTTTCGGGGTGCGGCCGCTTGCATCCGGCGCCGCCGCGAAGCGCCGCCTCCCTCACCGTCAACGTCGTCGTGTGTACTCAGCCACCTACTCAGGCACTGCATCGCGTTGACACGGCAACCGTCCCCTATGTACCGTTGCGCCTCTCGCGGCGGCCATTGTCGGCAACTCGGTCGCGAGGTTCAGGCCCGTAGCTCAGTTGGTTAGAGCGCTACGTTGACATCGTAGAGGTCAGCGGTTCGAGTCCGCTCGGGCCTACCAGGGTTCGAGCTTGCTCGGACCTCCGCAGGGTCCGAGTCCGCTCGGACCTCCGCAGAACATGGACCGTTCGGTCTGTGACTCAGGCGCTTAGCTCAGTTGGTTAGAGCGCTACCTTCACACGGTAGAGGTCAGCGGTTCGAGTCCGCTAGCGCCTACCATCGCGGTATTGGCAGGAAGAACCCGCCGTCCGCGGTACCCCAGACGGAACTCGCTGCATGATTGAACTGACCCTGCCGGACGGATCGGTGCGGACAGTCCCGGCGGGGACGACGGCGCTCGATGTCGCGCGGTCGATCGGCCCCGGCCTGGCGAAGGCGGCGGTCGGCGCCGAGCTGGACGGCCGAGCGCTCGACCTGCGCACGCCGATTGAGGTGTCGGGCAGCCTGCGCCTGATCACGATCCAGAGCGAGGAGGCGGCGCCCTTCCTGCGCCACACCGCCGAGCACGTGCTGGCGGACGCAGTCCAGCGACTGTGGCCCGGCACGCAGATCGACGTCGGCCGCCGCGACCACTCGGAGAAGTACCAGTACGACTTCCGCTTCCCGCGCGCGTTCGTGCCGGAGGACCTGGAAGCGATCGAAGCGAAGATGCGCGAGATCCTGGGCGAGAAGCACGAGGTGGAACGGGTCGAGATCTCTCGCCGGCAAGCGCGCGAGCTGTTCGGCGACCTGGGCGAGGAACTCAAGCTGGAGCGCCTCGAGGACATTCCCGAAGGCGAACCGATTACCTTGTTCCGGCACGGGGAGTTCGTCGACCTCTGCCGCGGTCCGCACGCGCAGCGCGTGAACCAGATCGGCGCGGTCAAGCTGCTCGAGAGTTCCGGTGTGTTCTACCGCGGCGACGAGAGCCGGGAGCGGCTGCAGCGGATCTACGGCACCGCCTTCGCCAGCCGGGAGGCGCTCGACGGCTACCTCGCCGACCTCGAGTTGCGCCGGGCGCGCGACCACCGCCGCCTGGGCCCCGAACTCGACCTGTTCAGTTTCAACCAGAACGCTCCCGGCAGTCCGTTCTTCCACCCGCGCGGCACGGTGATCTACAACCTGCTGGTCGACTACGTCCAGGGTCTGAACCGGCGCGACGGCTTCGAGGAGGTGCGCACACCGCAGATTCTCGATGTCGATCTCTGGCGCCGCTCCGGGCACTGGGACAACTACCGCCAGAGCATGTTCTTCACCGAGGTCGACGAACGGCAGTACGCGGTCAAGCCGATGAACTGCCCGACCCACTGCCTGATCTACAAGACCGGCCTGCGGTCGTACCGCGATCTGCCGATCCGCTACGCCGACTTCGGCCGTCTTCACCGCTACGAACGTTCCGGCGTGATCACCGGGCTTACCCGCGTGCGGACCTTCTGCCAGGACGACGCGCACACCTTCTGCACCGAGGAGCAGGTCGAGGCGGAGGTGCTGCTCCCGGTCGCGACGATCCTGGAGATCTACCGGACTTTCGGCTTCGACGACATCCTGATCGAGGTCTCGACCCGGCCCGAGAAGTCGATCGGCTCCGCGGAACTTTGGCAACGCGCCGAGGACTCGTTGATGAGTGCGCTCCGCAGCCGCGACCTCGAGTTCGAGATCAACGAGGGCGACGGCGCCTTTTACGGCCCGAAGATCGACTTCCAGGTCCGCGACGCACTGGGACGGAGCTGGCAGTTGGGGACGGTGCAGTTGGACTACCAGATGCCGGAGCGTCTCGACCTGGAGTACACCGCCAGCGACGGTCAGGCTCACCGTCCCGTCATGCTGCACCGGGCGATGATGGGGTCGGTCGAGCGCTTCATGGGCATCCTGATCGAGCACTTCGGCGGCGCCTTCCCGGTCTGGCTGGCGCCGACACAAGCGGTCGTCCTGCCGGTATCCGACCGCTTCCTCGACTACGGCGCCGAAGTGACGAAGAAGCTGCAGGACGAAGGCGCCCGGGTCGAGCTCGATCAGCGCAGCGAGAAGCTCGGCTACAAGATCCGCGACGCCCAGGCCCGGAAGGTCCCCTACATGCTCGTCATCGGCGGCCGCGAACGGGAGGCCGGCACCGTGTCGCTCCGCCTGCGCGCAGCGCCGGAGGGAGGCTCCGCGGATCAGGGCGCGGTGACGCTCGAGGACCTGGCCGCTCGGATCTCGGAGCGCGCGGCGTCGAAGTCGCTGGATCTGTGAAGCTCCAGATCTTTGTCCGCGAGTTCTTCTTCCCGATGCCCGTTGCAGTCCAAGGGCTGGCGCCGCAGAACGGCACGAAGTGGCGACACTGTGTGCGCCGGCCTTCCGGCCGGCATCAAGCGCCATTCCGCGAAGCGGCGAGCCAGATTCGTCTAGCGGCGCGGGCTGAAGAGTAGACAGATGCCGACACTGGCCAGCCCACCGAAGTACCCGCGGACGCTTTATTGGCCGGACTCGCCTACCGTGGCGGAGGACGGTGACCGCGTCGCCGACACCTCCCGCTTTGTTGGCGAGCCGGTCGTCGTCACGGAGAAGCTGGACGGGAGTTGCACGCTGCTGCACCAGGGCGCCGTCTACGCGCGCAGCGTGGGCGCCCCGACGTCCGCCAAGTGGATGGCGATGGTCAAGAAGCACCATGCATGGAAGGTGGCCGAACCCGACATGTTGCTCTACGGCGAGGACATCTACGGCGTCCACAGCATCGAGTACGGGCCGGTGCCGGAGGACGAGACGTTCTACGCCTTCGCGCTGCGCGACGGCGAGGGTCGCTTTTCGTCGTTCGAGGCGTTGGTGGAGTACGCGTCGGACCGCACCATTCCGGTGGCGCCGGTTCTGTTCGACGGTACCTTCCGCACCGAGGACGACCTCCGGAACTTCGTGGACGAGGCCCACGCCGAACCCTCGGCCCTGGGCGGCGAGCGAGAAGGTGTCGTCATCCGGCTCGTGCGCGCGTTCCCGGCATCGGAGTTCAACCACTGCGTCTGCAAGAGCGTCCGCTCCGGTGACGTCCAGACCGACGAGCACTGGACCCGGCACTGGAAACCCTGCCGGATCGTTCGACCGAGCTGACGCTTCGCGGCGAGCCCGAAGCAGGCAGCACTGGCCGACGCCGCTCCGATGCCCCTTACCGGGTAGCCGTGCGCGGCGTTTCCGGTTAGTATCCGCCGTTCGGCGGCTCCCCTGAGCCCCGCGGGAGGCTTAAGGATGCCCAAGCAGAAAACCCACCGTGGAGCGGCGAAGCGCTTCAAGATCACCGCCAAGGGCAAGGTGAAGCGCAGCCACTCGATGACGAACCACATCCTGACCAAGAAGTCGCAGAAGCGAAAGCGGAAGCTGCGCAAGCAGGGCGACGTCACCGGCCGTTTCGCCAAGATGATCAAGGGGATGCTTCACGGATGATCCGGTGGCTCCGGGTTGAGGAGTCACGGGGGCAGGAACGATGGCACGAGTAAAACGCGGCACCAAGCGCGCACGCCGGCGCAAGAAGATTCTCAAACAGGCCAAGGGCTACTACGGCGTCAAGTCGAAGGGGCACCGCATCGCCAAGCAGGCGGTGGACCGGGCGCTCGCCTACGCCTATCGCGACCGCCGCCAGAAGAAGCGGGAGTTCCGCGGGCTCTGGATCGTGCGGATCAATGCTGCCGCGCGCCTCAACGGCCTGTCGTACAGCCGCTTCATGTCCGGCCTGCGGCTCGCCGGCATCGAACTGAACCGGAAGATGCTCGCCGATCTCGCGGTGCGGGACGCTGAGGGGTTTGCCGCCGTCGCTGACGCGGCCCGTGGAGCCCTCTCTTCGGTCTCGGCGCCTGCCTCCGCCTCGTCGTCCTGATGGCCGAGGACTCGGTCGACGCGATGGCGCGTCTGGAGGAAGTGATCGAGCGGGCCAAGGCGGCTCTGGCGACAGAGCGGGAACGGACGCGCGAACTGACCGCGGAGCTCGAAGCCGCGGAGCAGCGGGCCGCCGAGGAGCGCACCGAGATCGGACAGCGCGTCGAGGCGCTTGCCGAAGGTCTCGAAGAACTGCTCGGCAGCGACGAAACCTGAAGCCGCAAAGGCTCGACGGGCCGCTCGGCGGCGTTCAGGCCGTGCGCTCGGAGACGCCGATGCGGGTGCGAGCGGGTGCTATAGTGCCGGTCTTTCGGGGTATCGAGTAGTGGCCGAAAGCGAACGCCAAGAAGATGTTGCGGCCACCGTGGTGGTCGAGATCTTCGGCGTCTCGTACATCCTCCGGGAGGACGGAGCGACCGATGCCGAGCGCATTCGGGAGCTTGCACAGAGGGTCGACCGCAAGATGCGGGAGGTCGCTGATCACTCGCCCAATCTGGATTCGTGCAGGATCGCCATTCTTGCCGCGCTGAATCTCGCCAACGAGTCGTCGTCCGAGGACGCCGAGGACGGCCGGTTCGTGGAGATGGTTGAGCGCGTGTCCAGCCTGACCTCCGACCTGGAGGCGGCGCTCGATTCCTGACTTGCATGGAGCCCTGTATCCTGTGCATCAGCGCGGCGCGGACGCCGCGACTTGATTGCATGGAGCCCTGTTTCCTGTGCGTCAGCGCGGCGCGGACGCCGCGACTCGACTGCTTACTGAAAGAATCTCTGACTCTGCATCCCCTGCGCGGTTCGTGATGAAAGCCGTGGTTGGAACCATCGCTCTTTTGAAGGGAGTCTCTCAACTGCTCGCCCGTGCCAGCCCCGCTCGAACGGGGACGCTGACGGCGAGTGGTGCGGACACCCACTTGGTCCCGCTCTGGTTCTGTGTCGGGGCGCGTTCACACGGCCTCGCGGGGGATGCCGTTCTGCCCGGATCGAGGGCTGATGACCGAAACTACTCTCATTGCCGTCGCGGTCGCGGCGGCTACTCTTGTTGCAGTCTGGCTGCTTTGGAGCCTTGTCGCTCGGCGTAGTGCGGCAAGGCTGACTACCGAGGCGCGCCGTCAGGCGGACAGCCTCATCGAAGAGACCGAGCGCGAGTGCGCCGCCAAGGGGCGCGAACTGGAACTTACGGCGAAGGAGGAGCTCCTTTCGCTGCGCGCCGAGTTCGAGCGCTCGTCGGCGGAGCAGAGGAGAAAGCTCGATGCCCGCGAACGGGAGGTCGGCGAGCGGCGTGCCCGGGCGCGTGAAGAGACGGCCCGTTTGGAGCGTCTCGGCGAGGAAGTGGAGCAGCGGCAAAGGTCGCTCGCGGACGGCGAGCGCCGACTGGATACCGAGCAGGCCGAACTCGCCGCGGGGCGCCAGAACGTCCGGCGCCAACTCGAGCGGGTTTCGGGCCTCACCGTGCAGCAGGCCCGCGAGGAACTGAGCCACAGTCTGGAACACGAGGTGCGCATGGAGTCGGCGCACCTCGCCAAGCGGATCGAGGACGAAGCCCGCGAGTCGGCGCAGCGGGAGGCTCAGCGGATCGTCAGTCTTGCCATCGAACGCTCGGCTTCGGACTTCGTCTCGGAAACGACCGTGTCGGTGGTCATGCTGCCGAACGACGAGATGAAGGGACGGATCATCGGGCGTGAGGGGCGGAACATCCGGACCCTGGAGCTGATCACGGGCGTCGACCTGATCGTGGACGACACGCCCGAGGCGGTGATTCTTTCCGGCTTCGACCCCTTCAGGCGGGAGATCGCGCGGGTCACCCTGGAGCGTCTGATCGCCGACGGCCGCATCCACCCGGCTCGGATCGAGGAGGTCGCGGCCAAGGTCGAGTCCGAGTTCGAGGACCGCGTGCAGCGCGAGGGTCGCGAGGCCTTGCTGGAACTGAACCTGTCGGGGTTCCACCCGGAACTCGTCACGCTGCTCGGGCGCCTTCGCTTCCGGACCTCGTACGGCCAGAACGTCCTGCAGCACAGCAAGGAGGTCGCTTTCCTGGCCGGCATCATGGCGGGCGAGTTGAAGGTCGACGTTCATGTGGCCAAGCGGGCCGGGCTGGTGCACGACATCGGCAAGGCCGTGGACCGCGAGATCGACGGCACCCACCTGGAGATCGGCATCGACCTGCTGCGCCGGTACGGCGAGAGCGAGGAGGTAGTTCACGCCATGGCGTGTCATCACGGGGACTACGACCCGGAGACGGTCGAAGCGGTGCTGGTGACGGCGGCCGACGCCGTGTCCGCGGCGCGTCCGGGAGCGCGGAGGGAGGTTCTCGAGAGCTACGTGAAGCGGCTGAAGAAACTGGAAGAGCTGGCCGCCGATTTCAAGGGCGTACAGAAGAGCTATGCGATTCAGGCTGGCCGCGAAGTTCGCGTGATCGTCGACTGCAAGGAGATCAGCGATGAGCAGGCCGTCTGGCTTGGCCGCGATGTGGCGCGGAAGATCGAAGGCGAACTCACCTATCCGGGCCAGATCAAGGTCACCGTGATTCGGGAGTCGCGGTCGATCGAGTACGCGCGCTGATGGCTCGCTTCCTCTTTGTCGGCGACGTGGTCGGCAAGCCGGGGCGTCGCGCCCTGTCGAGCCTGCTGCCGGAGTTGATCGACCGCCACCGGGTCGATGCTGTGATCGTCAACGTCGAGAACGCCGCCGGCGGCCGCGGCGTGACGCCGGCTGTGCTCAAGCAACTCGAGGTGTTGCCGATCGACTGCATGACCACTGGAAATCACGCCTGGTCGAAGCGGGAGGGCGTGCCGCTCTTCGACCGGATGCCCTTTCTGCTGCGGCCCGCGAACTACCCGGAAGGCAATCCCGGAGTCGGGGTCTTCGTCGGCGAACTGCCGGTGGGGACGCGGTACGCGGTGGTCAACCTGGAAGGGCAGGCGTTCATGAAACCGCTGCCATCGCCGTTTGCGGCCGCTGACTCGATCCTGGCCGGCCTCGATCCGGCGATCAAGCTGGTGCTGGTCGACTTCCACGCCGAAGCCACCAGCGAGAAGCAGGCGATGGCCTACCACCTCGACGGCCGGGTGAGTGCGGTGCTCGGCACCCACACCCACGTGCCGACCGCCGATGCCCGCATCCTTCCCCAGGGCACCGCCCTGATCACCGACGTGGGCATGACCGGCCCGTACGACTCGGTGATCGGCGTGCGCGCCGACCGAGCCCTGAAGCGCTTCCTGCTCAATACGCCGTCCGGCTTCGAGGTCGCCACGCGCGACGTGCGGCTCGCCGCCGTCCTGGTCGACGCCGACGAGACGACAGGCCGGGCGACGAAGATCGAGCCGCTGCTCGTCAGCGTGGACTAGGAGCGTGCGCCGCAGAACATGGAGTACGCCGATTCGTCCTGCCGCGCACGCTGCTAGTTGGCGGCGCCGGTCTCCAGCTCGGTCAGGCCGCGCCACGTCTGCTTGCTGTCGTCGAAGGACGGCAGGGGCGGCTCGATGCCGCGTTGTTGGTTCACGTGCCAGGACCAGACGTAGGACCACTTGAGGTAGGTGCCGTAGGCTTGGAGCAGGCAGAACACGAGGCCGCGCATGCCGTCGAACACGCCGAGCTGGAGCCCGTAGGTCCGCAAAAAACGCCACAGCGAGCGGCCGAAGACCTCCGCCGGCCCCGACCGGCGGCCCTCGCGCCAGACCTGGGCGGCGCCCCACCAACTGTAGAGCTGAATGCGGCGCGAGTAGGCGAGCAGGTCGTCGACCATGAAGTGCTCCATGGGATTCTGGAGCACCGGCGCGGGACCGCGGGTCCACATGTCGGCGTGAACGCGCCGGTTCGGGTAGCGACCCGCGTCGCGGCGCAGCAGCCGGACAACGCGGTCGTGCTGCCAGCCGGAGAAGCGGATCACCCTGCCGAGGAAGTAGACCCGGCGCTTGATCGTGTAGGCATCGTGTACCGGCGCCCCGTTCTGGAACATGTTCTCGATCTCGCGCCTCAGTGCCGGCGTGCAGCGCTCGTCGGCATCGAGGATGAGCACCCATTCGTTCCGGGTCTGGTCCATGGCCCAGTTCTTCTGGGATGCGGAGCCGAAGTAGGTGCGCTGCTCAAGGCGGGCGCGTTCGCATCCCCGCACGATCTCGGGAGTGCGGTCGGTGGAGAAGGAGTCGACGACGAGCACCTCGTCGCACCAGTCGAGGGACGCCAGGCAGTCCCCGATGTGGCGTTCCTCGTTGAAGGTCGTGACCAGGGCCGAAATGGGCGGCCGCGGCGCGTTTGCCGACGTTTCGTCCACGCCGGCCATTGTATGCTGCCGCGCCGTGCGCTACCCCGGTCTGCGCCACGGAGCGCCCGTTCTGCTGGCGTTACTGGGGAGCTTGGCTGCCCCGGCCGCTTTTGCCTGCAACGCGTCCTCGGAGGACAGCGCGCGCCGCCGCGCCGACGAGTCGGGCCTGAGTGTCAGTGCCGGCGCGAGCGACTACGGCAGGGACCACGCGGCCGCCGAGGTCGGCATCGAGCATCGGTTCCGCTCCGACTGGTGCTTGGGGCTAGGTCCCCTCGTCGGCGCGTCCGTGACCGCCGACGAATCCTTCTACGTCTACGCCGGCGCCGACCGGCGGATCGACCTCGGGCGTTTCTGGTTTCTCGACGGGAGCTTGGCCGTAGCTCTTTATGAGGCGGGGGACGGCAAGGACATCGGCGGCGCGCTCGAGTTCCGCTCGGGGTTCGCGGTCGGACGCCGTCTGCGCAACGGCTCGCGAGTGGGTCTCGGTTTCGTCCATCTGTCCAACACGGACTACTATCGTCACAACCCGGGCGTGAACTCCCTCCTTCTCCGCTGGTCGAGGTGATCTATGTTGTGTCTCCCACTTGACTTGCCGGACGAAGTCGCCCGCTGGCGGGCGCTTCCTGGCTCGGCTGCCTGCAACCCACCTCGGAGACACAACTCCCAGTGACCGTAGATCCGGAACTGCTCGAACTCCTGGTGTGCCCCAAGTCGAAGGGGCCGCTGACCGTGACGCCGCTGCCGGTGCCGGTGTGCGAGCGGCTCATGTCCCGCTACCGGGAGCACTTCGCGGGTGAGGCGCCGGAGGTTTCCGAAGGGTTGTGGTGCCGGGAGTCCGGCCTCGTCTATCCGATCGTGAGCGATATGCCGATCATGCTGGTCGCGGAGGCGCTGCCGGCGGCGGAGGCGCTGGCGGAGGCTGCCGAGGGGGGCGAGCCGGGCGACTCGTGACCGACTTCGCGTCCTTCCTTTCCACGCTGCGCCCGCAGGTCGACGACACGCTGGACCGGCTTCTGCCGGCAGCGGAGACGGAGCCGGCCGCCATCTGTGAGGCGATGCGGTACAGCGTGTTCGCGGGCGGCAAGCGGGTGCGGCCAGCCCTGGTCGTGCTTGCCGGCGAGGCCTGCGGCGCGGCGCGGAGCGAGCTGCTCGCGGGCGGCGCCGCGGTCGAGATGGTCCACACCTTCAGCCTGGTTCACGACGATCTTCCGGCGCTCGACGACGACGACCTGCGGCGCGGTCGACCGACCCTGCACAAGGTGCAGGGCGAGGCGATGGCGGTGCTGGCCGGCGACGCGCTGTTGAACCACGCCTTCGGGGTCCTGGCCGGAGAGCCGGCGTCGGCGCCGCCGGAGCGGCGGCTGAGGGCGGTGCGGTTGATGGCCGAAGCCGTGGGCACGATGGGGATGATCGGGGGCCAGGTCCTCGACCTGGAGCATGAAGGGGCCACTACCTCGTACGGCGGTTGCGGACGGGAACGCGCCGCGCAGAGCCTCGAGCGGATTCACCGCCTGAAGACGGGCGCCCTGATCGAAGCGAGCACCCTGCTCGGCGGCATCTACGCCGGCGCCGGGGACGACCGCGTGAAGCTGCTCGGCGGGGTCGGCGCCGAACTCGGGCTGCTGTTCCAGATCGCTGACGACATCCTCGATGAGGTGGGCAGTTCCGAGCAGTTGGGCAAGACGGCCGGCAAGGACCGGCAGGCCGCGAAGCTGACCTATCCGCACCTGTTCGGCCTGGACGGCAGCCGCCAGAGGGCGCGTCAGGCCGCCGACCGGTGCCTGGCGCTGGTCGAGAAGTTGCCGGCGCGGCGGCAGCTCTTCAGGTCCCTGGTCGCCTTCCTGGTCCACCGCGGCTCGTGAGGCTCCGTCTCGATCAACTGCTGGTCGAGCGTGGGCTGTTCAGCAGCCGGGAACAGTCGAAACGGGCGGTCATGGCGGGCGAGGTCTGGGTGGACGGCGAGCGCCGCGACAAGCCGGGTGCCGCGGTCAAGGTGGACGCCGCGATCGAGGTGCGGGGCCGGTCGGCGCCGTACGTGTCGCGCGGGGGCCGCAAGCTCGAGCAGGCGCTGCGCTGCTTCGAGGTCGACCCCGAGGGCGCCGTGTGTCTCGATGTCGGCGCCTCGACCGGGGGGTTCACCGACTGTCTCCTGAAACATGGAGCGGCCAGGGTGTACGCGCTGGACGTGGGCTACGGTCAGCTCGATGCGCGGCTGCGCGGCGACCCCAGGGTGGTCGTCATGGAGCGGATCAACGCGCGCCATCTAGGTCCCCGCGCCCTGCCGGAGCGATGCCGGATCGCGACCATGGACGTTTCCTTCATCTCGGTGGTCAAGGTGGCCCCGGCGCTGCTGCCGCAGCTTGCGGCCGGCGCCGATCTGATCGTGCTGATCAAGCCGCAGTTCGAAGCCGAGCGCGGTCAGGTGGGCAAGGGCGGGGTGGTGCGCGACGATGCGCTGCGCCGCCGGATCGCCGAGCAGAGGATCGGCGAACTGGGCGCTCTCGGGCTCCGGTTCGCGGCCTCGGTAGACTGCGATCTTCGGGGACCGGCAGGCAATCGCGAGATCCTCGCCCACTTCAGGACGCAATCATCGCGCCCTTCGTGACATGACCAACGCGCCCTTTGTGACATGACCAACATCGACCAGGTGGCGGTCGTTGCCAAGCAGGACAGTGAGCAGGCGGCCGCGACCGCTGCCGAGGTGAAGCGCTGGCTCGGGGACCGCGGCGTCGCCGTCGTCGCCGCCGACTCGAACGAGGTCGGCCTGATCGTGGTCCTGGGCGGTGACGGCACCCTGCTGTCGGTGGCGCGCAACCGTCCGGGGGTGCCGATCGTGGGGGTCAACCTCGGCACCCTGGGCTATCTCGCGGAGATCGGACGGGAGGGCCTCTACGCGAACCTGGGGAGGATTCTCGAGGGCCGCTTCGAGGTCGAGGAGCGGCTGCTGCTCGACGTCGAGCTCCAGCGCGAGGCCGGCACCATGAGCCGGTACCGGGCGCTCAACGACGCCGTGGTCCACAAGAGCGCGCTGGCCCGGATGATCCACCTGGAGGTCGAGATCGACGGCGATCCGGTCGCCTTCTACCGGTCGGACGGTCTGATCGTGTCGACGCCGACGGGATCGACCGCGTACAGCCTCTCGGCCGGGGGCCCGATCCTCTACCCGACGTTGCCGGTCGCGCTGCTGACGCCGATCTCGCCGCACACCCTGTCCATGCGGCCGATCGTGGTGCCTCAGACCAGCACGATCGCGATGACGCTCGGCAGCCGGGACGAGGAGGTGTACCTCACCCTGGACGGCCAGGAGGGAGCGCGGCTTGGAGGCGGCGACCGGGTGGTCGTGACCGCCTCGGAGTCGAGGGCGCTGCTGGCGCGGGTCTGTGGCCAGACCCACTACGACGCCCTGCGCAGCAAGCTGCGTTGGGGCGAGTAGGCACTGCTACGATCGCGCCATGTCGAAACGAGGCAGCGACCGCGAAGAGACCGTCTTCACGCCGATCGAGGAGGCGGTGGCCACCTTCCGCGACGGCGGCCAGGTGATCATCGTCGACGACGAGGATCGGGAGAACGAGGGCGATCTCGCGATCGCCGGCGAAAAGGTGACGCCCGACGCGATCAACTTCATGGCCACTCACGGCCGTGGCCTGATCTGCCTCGCGATGACCGAGGACCGCTGCGACCAGCTCGATTTGCCGCTGATGGTGCGCGACAACACCTCGCCCTTCGAGACCGCGTTCACCGTCTCGATCGAAGCCCGGGGCAAGGTGACGACGGGGATCTCGGCGGCCGACCGCGCGGCGACGATCAAGACCGCGATCGATCCGGCCACCGGCCCGCAGGATCTGCTGCGGCCGGGTCACGTCTTCCCGCTGCGGGCCAAGCGCGGCGGCGTCCTCAAGCGTGCGGGTCAGACCGAGGCGTCGGTGGACCTGGCGACGCTGGCGGGGCTGAGGCCGGCCGGCGTGATCTGCGAGATCATGAACGAGGACGGCACCATGGCGCGGGTGCCCGACCTGGTCCAGTACAGCCGGATCCACAACCTGCCGATGATCACGGTCTCGGATCTGATCCGCTACCGGCTGAGCAACGAGAGTCTGGTCGAACTCATCGCCTCGCCGACGTTGCCCACCCCGTACGGCGACATGAGGGCGTACGCCTACCGGGCCGAAATCACGGGCGAAGAGCACGTGGCCCTGGTGATGGGCGAGCCGACGCCGGACCAGGACATCCTGGTGCGGGTCCACAGCCAGTGCCTGACCGGGGACGTGTTCCACTCCCAGCGTTGCGACTGCGGCATCCAGCTCTACCAGGCGCTCGCGAACATCGCCGAAGAGGGGATGGGCGTTCTGCTCTACCTGCTCCAGGAGGGTCGCGGGATCGGCCTGTTCAACAAGCTGCGCGCCTACGAGCTGCAGGACCAGGGGCACGACACGGTGGAGGCCAATCACAAGCTGGGCTTCCGCGCCGATCAGCGCGAGTACGGCATCGGCGCCCAGATCCTGCGTGATCTCGGTGTCCGGCGCATGCGGCTGATGACGAACAACCCGAGCAAGTACATCGCTCTCTCCGGCTACGGCCTGGAGATCGTGGATCGGGTGCCGATCGAGGTGGAGCCGAACGAGTCGAATCGCGAGTACCTGCGGGCCAAGCGCGAAAAAATGGGCCACCTGCTCCAATTGGTGTGAGCGTCGGCAGCTCCAGGCCGCGGGCGCTGGTCACGGGTGTGACCGGTCAGGACGGTTCCTACCTTGTCGAGCAGTTGCTCGACGACGGTTGGGATGTCTGGGGTCTCGTGCGTCCGGTGGCCCAGTCGGGCAACACCCGCTGGATCGACCACCTGCTGGAGAGGGGCGGCGATTCAGAGGCCCGACTGCGCCTGATCGCCGGCGACCTCACCGATGCGTCGTCGCTCGGCCGCGCGGTGGCGACGGTGGCGCCCGACGAGATCTACAACCTCGGCGCGCAGTCCCACGTCCAGGTCTCCTTCGAACTGCCGGCGGCGACCGGTCAGGTCACCGGTCTGGGGGTCCTGCGGCTGCTGGAGGCGATGCGCCGGCACTGCCCGCGGGCGCGCTTCTACCAGGCCTCCTCGTCCGAGCTCTACGGGCGCACCGTGGAGTCGCCCCAGAACGAGACGACCCGGTTCTACCCACGCAGCCCGTATGCCGCGGCGAAGGCCTACGGCTTCCACATCACCCGCAACTACCGCGAGGCCTACGGTCTGTTCGCGGTCAACGGGATCCTGTTCAACCACGAGTCGCCGCGCCGGGGCGAGACCTTCGTCACCCGCAAGATCTCCCTGGCCACAGCCCGCATCCGGGCGGGTCTGCAGGACCGTCTGTACCTCGGCAATCTGTCCGCGCGGCGAGACTGGGGCTTTGCCGGCGACTATGTCGAGGCGATGCGGTTGATGCTGCGCGCGGAGCAGCCGGACGACTACGTGATCGCCACCGGCGATACGCGCAGCGTGCGCGAGTTCTGCGAGATCGCCTTCGCCCATGCCGGGCTGCCGCTGACGTGGCGCGGTTCGGGCGCCTGTGAGCAGGGTGTGGCCGAAGACGGGCGGGTACTGGTCGCGGTCGACCCCCGCTACTTCCGCAAGGCCGAAGTCGACTCGCTCTGCGGCGATGCGAGCCTGGCGCACGAGTGTCTGGGCTGGCGTCCCCGAGTCACCTTCCGTCAGCTCGTCGAGATGATGGTCGACGCCGATCTCAAGGCGGTCGGTGGCGGCTAGCGGCGCCTGCGCGGCAGAAACTGGGTGCGCCGGCCTTCTGGCCGGCATCCGGTGCGAAGCGCCGGCTTCCGGTAGTTCTGCCGCGCAGCCTCCTAGCGGCGCCTGCGCCATCCGGAGGTCTGAAGCATGAAGAACGACAAGGCGTTGCGGGCTCGGGCCGAGCGGGTGATTCCCGGAGGCATGTACGGGCACCAGTCGGTGTCCTACAGGATGCCGAAGAACTACCCGCAGTTCTTCGCACGCGCCGAGGGCTGCCGGCTGTGGGACGTGGACGGCAACGAGTACATCGACTTCATGTGCTCGTACGGCCCCATGATTGCCGGCTACCGCAATGCGCGCATCTGCTCTGCGGCCGATGCGCAGCGCGGCGCGCTCGACATCGCGAACGGCCCACCGGCCATCATCGTGGACTTGGCCGAGCGCCTGGTAGCTCAAGTCGGCCACGCCGACTGGGCGATCTTCGCGAAGAACGGCAACGATGCGACGACGGTCTGCAACATGGTCGCGCGAGCCAGGAGTGAGAAGCGCAAGATCCTGGTCGCGGCCGGCGCTTACCACGGCGCTCAGCCGTGGGCAAACCGCATGTCGCGTGGGACGCCGGCAGAGGAGCACGCGAACTACCCGACCTTCACGTACAACGACACAGAGAGCCTGCGCGCGGCCGCCGAGGCCTCGGCCGGCGACCTCGCGGGAATCGTCGTGTCGGCCTTCAAGCACGACGCGGGCTATCCGCAGGAGCTCGTCGACCCGGCCTTCGCCCGCGCGGTGCGCCGGATCTGCGACGCCGAGGGCGCCGCGCTCATCCTGGACGACGTGCGGGCCGGGTTGCGCCTGTCGCTGGATGCGAGCTGGGCGACCCTTGGCGTCCAGCCGGACCTCTCGGCGTGGGGCAAGGCGCTCGCGAACGGAGAGCCGCTTGCAGCAGTTCTGGGCAACGAGGCGTACCGGGACGCCGCGTCGCGGATCTTCGTCACGGGCTCGTTCTGGTATCAGGCCGCGCCCTTTGCGGCGGCGCTCGCGACGCTCGACGTCCTGGAGGAGCTCGACGCGCCGACCCGGCTGCTCGAGCTGGGCCAGGCGTTCAGGGCCGGGCTTGCCGAACAGGCGCGGCGCTACGGCCACGCGATCCAGCAGACCGGTCCGCCGCAGATGCCGACCGTGATGTTCGAGGACGACCCCAAGCTCTCGAAGGGCCTCGCGTTCTGCGGGCATGCGCTCGCGAACGGCGTCTACTTGCACCCCTGGCACAACATGTTCCTGTCCGTGGCGCACACCGAGCGCGACATCGACCAGGCCCTGGCCGGCACAGCGCGCGCCTTCCAGGCGCTCGGCTGAGCCGACGGCGTCTATCGCGGTGCGCCTACGGCATGTACGGCGTCGGACTGGGTCCGAGCTGGGTTTCGAGAACCGCCTGGGCGACGTCGATGAACTCGCAGACCATCGGTCGGGTCTCGCGGGGATCGATGATCTCTTCGATGTTGAACGCCTCGGCGGTGCGAAACGGCGACGCCAGGGCCTGGAGGCGGTCCTCGATCTCCTTCTGCTTGGCCGCGGGGTCATCGGACTCCCGGATGATGCGCCGATAGGCGGCGGTCACGCCGCCTGAGATGTGCATGGACCCCCAGTGGCCGGACGGCCACGCCACTCGCCTGAACATGCCGCTCGGGCGATCGTGGCACTGGCCGGCGACGCCGTAGAGCTGCCGGATGATGATGGTGAGCCACGGCATGCGGGTTCTAAGCGTCGCGCAGAGCATCTTGGCGCCGGCGCGGACGATCCCCTGGCGCTGTTGCTCGGGGCCGACCATGAATCCGGGCTCGTCGCCGAAATAGACCATCGGTAGATGGAAGGTGTCGCACAGTTGCAGGAAGCGAATCACCTTGGTGCCGGCGGCGACGTTCATCGAGCCTCCGAGATGGGCCGGGTTGTTGATCATCGTGCCCACGGGATAGCCGTTGACTCGGGCGAGTCCGACGATTCGAGAGCGTCCGTAGTACGGCGTGATCTCGAAGAACGAGTTGCGGTCGAGAACCGCGTCGAGGATCCGTCTCGGATCGTAGGCCTTGTTCTTCTCGCGCGGGATGGCGGACAGGAGCGACGGCTCACGGCGCCCCGGGTCGTCGTGGGTGTCGCGGCGCGGCGCCGTTTGCCAGACGCTGTCCGGCAGATAGCTCAGGAACCGCTTGAGCTGTGCTGCGGCTTCCTCCTCGGAGTCGGCGAGATTGTCGATGACACCGCTCCCGTACACCTGGGTGCGCTCGTCGCCGAGATCCTCCTTCGTGATGTCGATGCCGAGTGCGGCCTTGACGACCGGAGGCCCACCCGCGAACACCTGGCTCGTGCCCTTGACCATGACGTTGAAGTGGGCGAGGCACGACTCGACCGCCGGCAGTCCGGCCACCGAGCCGAGCACGGCGGCGACGACCGGCACGGCGCAGAGCAGGTCCTCGACGCCCGGGGTGGCGCTGTTGGTCGGGATGTAGGTGCGTCCGATCTTCTCGAAGGTCTTGACGCTGCCGCCGGTGGAGTCGAGGAGCCGCACGTACGGCAGACGCCAGCCGAGCGCCAACTTCTGGGCGTGACCGCTCTTGTCGCCGATCGACGCGTCGGCGGCGCCGCCTCGCACGGTGAAGTCGCCGCCGTTCAGAACCGCGCGGCGGCCGTTCAGGCGGGCGAGCCCGATGACCCTGTTCGAGGGTCGGACGTCCTGGAGCTGGTTGCCGTCGTAGGTGGCCACTCCGGCGAGCTCACCGATCTCCTGGAACGAGCCCTCGTCGGCGAACAACTGAAGACGCTCCCGGATCGTCAGCTTGCCGCGACGGTGCTGCTCCGCGACCCCGGCCTCGCCGCCCATCTGATGGGCGAACTCGCGGCGGCGCCTCAGCTCCTCTATCTCGCGCTCCCAGACCATGATTCCTCCCCAGGGCCGATGGCTACGCGCCCAGCGCGGCCACTCCGCGATTTGCCTCGAGGCAGGGAGCCGAGCCGTATGCGGTGGCAAGAGTACCCCGGCAGAATCCTCGTGCGACAGAATGCTCTGCGGGAACGGGCTGTTCGTGTCGACGACCGGGGCCCGGCCCGATGCCGATGCACGACGAGCCGATCCACTACATGAGCTTGCGCGATGTCGCACGCCTGATCGAAGCCCGCGAGCTTTCGCCGGTCAGCCTGACCGAGACGATGCTCGATCGGATCGCCGCCGTCGACGGACGGCTCAAGAGCTACGCGACCGTCATGGCCGACGACGCGCTGGCTACGGCGCGTGCGGCCGAGTCGGAGATTGAGGGCGGGCGCTACCGCGGGCCGCTGCACGGCGTCCCGATCGCCGTCAAGGACCTCTGCTACACGCGGGGCGTGCGCACCATGGGTGCGCTCTCGGTCCTGTCCGACTTCGTGCCTACGTACGACGCCACCGTGGTCGCGAGGCTGGCAGGCGCCGGCGCCGTTCTCCTCGGCAAGCTGAACCTGACCGAAGGCGCGATGGGCGCCTACCACCCGGACTTCGACATCCCGGTCAACCCCTGGGACGAGGGCCTGTGGACGGGCGTTTCGTCGAGTGGCTCAGGCGTGGCCACGGCGGCCGGCCTCTGTTTTGGCTCTCTCGGCTCGGACACCGGCGGATCGATCCGGTTTCCATCGGCCCAGTGCGGCCTCGTCGGTATCAAACCAACCTGGGGCCGGGTCAGCCGCTACGGCGTGCTCGAACTCGCGGGCTCGCTCGACCACATCGGGCCGATGACGCGGAGCGTCGCCGATGCCGCGATCATGCTCGAGGCGATCGCCGGCGTCGATGCGAACGACCTGACGACGCTCGAGGCACCGTTGCCCCCCATTCTGCCGACGCTCGATGGCAACGTGGCCGGGGCGCGGCTCGGGTTCGATAGGCGGTACGCCGCGGAAGGCGTGGACCCCGCGGTCGCCGCCGCCGCCCTCGAGGCACTGCGGATCCTGGCCGGCCTGGGCGCCGAGGTGGTCGACGTCGAGATGCCGGCGGCGCCGTTCAACGACTGGTGGACCATCTGCTCCTATGAGGCCGTCCGGGCCCATGCCGCGACGTACCCCAGCCGCGCTGCGGACTACGGGCCGTACTTCGGAGAGTTCCTGGAACACGGGTCGCAGGTGAGCGACGACGCGCACGCGGCGGCGACTAGGCGCCGTGCGGCGTTCACCGAGCGATTCGAGGCGATGCTGACCACCGTCGACGCGTTTGTCTGCCCGTCCAACGTCACCGCGCTACCGGTGACGGACGCCATGCGATACGACACGATCGCGGCATACAGGCAGGCAGTCGCAGAGGTTGCCGAGAGCTTCGATCCGCCACTGGGCAGCATGCAGCTCTTCACCGTGCCCGCTGACTTCGCCGGCACGCCGACCATCTCCGTGCCGTGCGGCTTCTCGCCGGCGGGAGCGCCCCACAGCCTGCAACTCGTTGGCCGCGACCTGAGCGAGCCGACGCTCTGCCGGCTCGCCCACGCCTACGAGCAGGCCACCGACTGGCGCCTGCGCCATCCGGACGTCTGAGTCCGCGCCGCGGGTCCACAGCTTGCCCCGCAGAACTCACTTCGTTGCGTTCTGCGGCGCAAGCTCCTAGACTGCACGGCCGGCCGGCGCTGCTGGGCCGCACTACGACCACGTCGACGGAGCAGATGATGACCGAGCCCCAGGTGGCGCGGCGTAGCGACTCGCCGCAGCCGCTGATCGCCGTCCCGGAACGCCTGAACGAACTGCGGGAGGGGTCTCGCGAGTGGCCCTCCTGGACGCTGACGCCGCGCCAGATCTGCGACCTGGAGCTGCTCCTCTGCGGCGGATTCGCGCCGCTCGACGGGTTCATGAACCGGGCCGCGTTCGACAGCGTCTGCGAGGCGATGCGCCTGCCCTCCGGCGGGCTGTGGCCGATCCCGATCACCCTCGACATCACGCCGGAAGCGGCCGGCGGATTGGAGGCGGGCGCCCCCCTGGTCCTGCGCGACCCGGAAGGGCTGATGCTGGCGGTGCTCACGGTGGAGGACGTCTGGGAACACGACCGGAAGAAGGAGGCCGAGCTGGTCTACGGCACGCTCGACCAGGCTCATCCCGGCGTCGCCCATCTCTACCAGCGGACGAACACCGTGTCCGTGGGGGGCAAGATCGAGGGAGTCCAACTGCCGCGGCACTACGATTTCCCCGGATTGCGGAAGACGCCCGAGCAGTTGCGGCGTCGCTTTGCGCAACTCGGATGGAAGACGGCGGTGGCTTTCCAGACCCGCAACCCCATGCACCGGGCGCACTTCGAGCTGACTCTGCGGGCGGCCCGGGAGCTCGAGGCGAACCTGCTGATTCACCCGGTCGTCGGCATGACGAAGCCGGGCGACCTGGATCACTACACGCGCGTCCGCTGCTACCGCAAGGTCCTGAACCACTATCCGCGCCACACCGCGGAGCTAGCGCTGCTGCCTCTCGCCATGCGCATGGCGGGACCGCGCGAGGCGCTCTGGCATGCCCTGATCCGCAGGAACTACGGCTGTACCCACCTGATCGTCGGCCGCGACCACGCGGGCCCGGGCGTGGATTCAAAGGGCCGGCCCTTCTACGGCCCCTACGACGCGCAGGAACTGATGGTCGAGCACGAGGCCGAACTCGGCGTGAAGATGGTCCCCTTCCGGATGATGGTCTATGTCGAAGACCGTGACTCGTACGAGCCGGTGGACGCCGTGCAGGAGGGCGAACGGACGCTGTCGATCTCGGGCAGCGATCTCCGCCGCCGGCTGCGCCGGGGCCTCCCGATCCCGGAGTGGTTCACCTTTCCGGAAGTGGCCGGCGAGCTGCGCCGCAGTCACCCGGCGCGCAGCAACCAGGGCGTCACGGTGTTCTTCACCGGCCTTTCCGGCGCCGGCAAGTCGACGATCGCGAACGTCCTCCTGGTCAAGTTCCTTGAAACCGGCGGCCGTCCGGTGACGATGCTCGACGGCGACATCGTCCGCACCAACCTGTCCTCCGAACTCGGGTTCTCCCGGGAGCATCGCGACATCAACATCCGGCGCATCGGGTTCGTCGCCTCCGAGATCACGAAGAACGGCGGCGTGGCGATCTGCGCTCCGATCGCTCCGTACGAGAGCGTCCGCCAGGACGTCCGGGAGTTGATCGAGGATGTCGGCGGCTTCATCCTGGTCCACGTGGCGACGCCGCTCGACGTGTGCGAGGAACGCGACGTGAAGGGTCTCTACGCCAAGGCCAGGGCCGGATTGATCGACGCCTTCACCGGCATATCGGATCCCTATGAGGTGCCGGAAGACCCGGACCTGGTCATAGACACGACGGACATCACGGCCGAGGAGGCCGCACAGCAGGTCATGCTCCACCTGGAGAAGGAGGGGTTCGTCGGACCGCGTTAGCAATTCCTCCCCGCGGCGCTTTGCGCTCAATTGGCGATGGCTATCGGTTGGCGTCGCCGGCGCCGTGGCGTTGTTCCTGCTCCTGCCGGCGCCCGCGTTCGCCGGCGCCTTCGAACGCGCCCTGCGGTGGCTCGCGGGTCTGCTCGGGGGCGATGCGCGCCGGATGGCCGCCGAACTGCCCTTGGACCAGATCGTCCATGGGTTTCTGTTCGCCCTGCTGGCCTGGGTCTGGTGCCGGCCGCCGGCGCGCGCCGGCCGCGTCCGCGGCGTGCTTCTCGCGTCGGTGGCGGCGGTGGTCTACGGCGGCGCCATCGAGATCTGCCAGATGCTGCTCGGCTACCGGTCGGGCGAGTGGATGGACCTGGTCGCCGATGCGGTCGGTGTCGCGTTCGGCGCCCTGCTCGCCTCGCGGTTGCTCCCGCGACGCCGGGACTTCGTCGCGGCCCGTTCGGGTTGACGCTGGCTGCTAGCGTCACTGACCGGCTGACGGATCAGCCGGGACAAGCGTGGAGTGGATACCGTGCCGGCTGAACAGCGGGTTGAACAGCGGGTTGAACAACTACCGGAACCGCCGGACCGGGCAGCCCGGGAACGTGCCCTGCTCGCTGCCCTGGAGCAGCGGATCCTGGTGCTCGACGGGGCCACCGGTACCGCTTTCCAGGCGGCGGATCTGGGGCCGGAGGACTTCGGCGGCGCGGAGCTCGAGGGCTGCAACGAGATCCTGGTGGCGACCCGGCCCGACGTGGTGCTCGGGGTCCACCGGTCCTACCTCGAAGCCGGCGCCGACATCGTCGAGACGAACACCTTCGGCGGCACGCCCCTGGTGCTCGAGGAGTACGGGCTCGCCGAGCGAGCCTTCGAGCTGAACCGGCGCGCCGCGGAACTGGCGCGACAGGCCTGCGCCGAAGCGGAGCGGGAGTGCTTCGTCTGCGGCTCGATGGGACCGACGACGAAGGCGATCTCGGTGACCGGCGGCGTCACCTTCGAACAGTTGCGGGACGACTTCCGCGCCCAGGCCCTGGGGCTTATGGCCGGCGGCACCGACTACCTGCTGCTCGAGACCTGCCAGGACACGCGCAACGTGAAGGCCGGCCTGATCGGCATCGAGCGGGCGTTCGAGCAGTTGGGCTTCCGGTTGCCGGTGGCGGTCTCGGTGACCATCGAGACCACGGGGACCATGCTCGGGGGCCAGGAGGTCGAAGCCCTGGCCGCGTCGCTGCTGCACCGGGATCGCCGCGACCTCCTCTACGTGGGCCTCAACTGCGCCACCGGTCCGGACCAGATGCTCGACCACCTGCGCGCCCTGTCCGAGATCTGTCGCACCCGGGTGGCGTGCGTCCCGAATGCCGGTCTGCCGGACGAGGATGGCCTCTACACCCAGACGCCGGACGACTTCCGGGCGGTGTTCTCCCGCTTCCTCGATCACGGCTGGCTGAACCTGGTCGGCGGTTGCTGCGGCACCACGCCGGCCCACATCGAAGCGTTCACAGGCGTCGTCCGCGGCCGCGCTCCCCGGCGACCCCCCGATCATCGGCGGTGCCTGATATCGGGCCTGGACGTGGCGGAGCTCACGGAGGACAACCGCCCGCTCCTGGTGGGCGAGCGCACGAACGTGCTCGGCAGCCGCAAGTTCAAGCGGTTGATCCGCGAGGGCGAGTACGAGGCGGCGGCCGAGGTCGGCCGCGCCCAGGTCCTGGGCGGAGCGCAGGTGGTCGACATCTGCCTCCAGGACCCGGAGCGCGACGAGTGCGTCGACATGGAGCGGTTCCTGGAGCGGCTGGTGCGCCGGGTCAAGGCGCCGCTGATGATCGACAGCACCGACCACGAGGTCATGGCGCTTGCCCTGACCTGGTGTCAGGGCCGGTCGATCCTGAACTCGATCAACCTGGAAGACGGGCTGGAGCGCTTCGAGCTCGTGGCGCCGCTGGCAAGAGAGTTCGGTTGCGCCGTGGTCGTCGGCCTGATCGACGAGCAGGGCATGGCGGTGTCGACCGAACGCAAGCTGGAGGTCGCCGGGCGCAGCTACGACCTGCTGACGTCGCGTTGGGGCCTGGAGCCGCAGGACATCTGGTGGGACCCGCTGGTCTTCCCCTGCGGCACGGGCGACGAGGCCTACCTGGGCTCGGCGAAGGCGACGATCGATGGAGTGCGCGCGGTGCGCGAGGCGCTCCCGGGCACGCGGACCATCCTGGGCATCTCGAACGTCAGCTTTGGCCTACCGCTCGCGGGACGCGAGGTGCTCAACGCGGTGTTCCTCTACCGCTGCACGCAGGCCGGCCTCGATGCGGCGATCGTCAACACCCAGGGTCTGGCCCGCTACGCCGAGATCCCGGTGGCGGAGCGCGTGCTTGCGGAAGCGTTGTTGGACCTGCGGTCAGGCGACGTGGAGGCGGGGCAGCGCGCGGTCGGGGCCTTCACGGCGGCATTTCGGGAGCGAAAGGCCTGGCAGGAGCAGGCGCCGCGGGACCTGCTGCCGCTGGCGGAACGTCTCTCGCGGTCGGTGGTCGAGGGCAGCAAGGAGGGTCTCCGCCCGGACCTGGACGCGGCGCTGGCGGACCCGCGCTGGCCGGACCCGCTCGACATCATCAACGGCCCTCTGATGACCGGGATGGCCGAGGTCGGCCGGCTGTTCAACAACAACGAGCTGATCGTGGCCGAGGTGCTGCAGAGCGCCGAGGTGATGAAGGCCGCGGTCGATCACCTCGAGCCGCACATGGAACGCACGGAGGGCATGACCCGCGGCCGGGTGATCCTCGCGACCGTCAAGGGCGACGTCCACGACATCGGCAAGAACCTGGTCGACATCATCCTGACCAACAACGGCTTCGAGGTGGTGAACCTGGGGATCAAGGTGCCGAGCGAGCAGTTGATCCAGGCCGTACGCAAGCACGAGCCGGACGTGATCGGCCTCAGTGGCCTGCTGGTCAAGAGCGCCCAGCAGATGGTTGCCACGGCCGGCGACTTCGCCGCCGCCGGCATCGATACGGACCTCGTGGTCGGCGGCGCGGCGCTGACGCGGCGGTTCACGCACGGCCGCATCGCGCCCGAGTACGGCGGCGTCTGCACCTACGCCAGCGACGCGATGAGCGGGCTCGATCTGATCGAACGTCTGTGCGATGCGGAGCGCCGGGGGGCCTTGCTGGAAGAAGTCGAGTCGCTGCGCGAGCGCGACGCGGCGGCGTTCAGGGCCCGCTCCAGGCCGACGGCGGCGCCGGCGACGGCGCGCCGCAGTTCGACCGTCCGCACCGACATCCCGGCGCCCCGGCCGCCCTGTGTTGAGCGGCGCACGGAGCGTTTCGACCTCGATGAGGTGTGGCCGCACCTGAGCCTGCAGATGCTCTACGCCAAGCATCTCGGTCTCAAGGGCTCGGTGGAGCGTCTGCGCGAGGCCGGCGATCCGAAGCTGCAGAAGGTCGAGGCCGTGGTCGAGGACCTCAAGGACTTCGCCCGGGGCGCGATGGCCGTGCGCGGCGTGTGGCGGTTCTTCCCGGCCCGGAGCGAGGGCAACCGGCTGAGCCTGTTCGAGTCCGGAGACCGCGGGCCGGAGCAGGTCGCGGCCGAGTGGCTCTTGCCCCGGCAGCCGCGCGAGGACGGCCTCTGTCTCGCCGACTATGTGCTGCCGGCCGGCGATCACGTGGCGCTGTTCGTCGTCACCGCGGGCGCGGGCGTGCGTGACGAAGCCGAGCGGTTCAAGCGGGAAGGCGAGTACCTGAAGAGCCACGCCTACGCGGCGCTCGCTCTCGAGACCGCCGAAGCCGCAGCGGAACTACTCCACCAGCGACTCCGCGCCGAGCTCGGATTCCCCGATCCGCCGGAAATGACGCCCCGTGAGCGCCTGGCGGCGAAGTACCGGGGCAAGCGCTACTCCTTCGGCTACCCGGCGTGCCCGGACCTCGCCGGCCAGCGTCAACTGTTCGCGGCGCTAGAGCCCGCCGACATCGGCGTGGAACTCACCGAGGGCGACATGATGGACCCGGAGGCCACGGTGTCGGCGCTCGTGTTTCACCACCCGGATGCTCGCTACTTCGGGGTCTGAGGAGTGACGATCCGACGGGCGCTACCGACGCCCCGGCGGAGTCGATGCGAGTGAAACGACTCGCTTCGGAAACGCTTCGCCGAGACTGGAATTCCACTACCTGGCCCGGGGGCCTGCGGCGCCCGGCGCACTGCGGTTTTACTCCGTGGCGCGCATGCGGTGCGTCGATCCATCGGAAGCTGAACCGCCGCCGCCGCCGAGTCTCTCCCTGCCTGGCCTTCCCAACTTCCGCGTGCCGTCCGCCGGCGTCGTCAGCACGGTGTTTCCCGCCGCGACCGGAGGCACGCCGCCCTACGTCTACACGCTGACCGGTCTGCCGCCGGGCCTCGCCTTCAGCTCCTCGACCCGGCGGGCGAGCGGGACGCTCCCGACGGTTGCAACCGATACGACGTACACGATCAGCTACGGCGTGACTGACAACGCGGGCGCCTCGGCCTCCACCACGCTCAGCGCCATCGTCGTGCCGCCTGCCGCGCCGCGTCCGCCGGCACGGCCTCCGTTGTCGTTGCCGTCGGTCCCCAACTTCCGTGCGCCGTCGGGCGGTTCGGTCAACACGGTGCTTCCCGCTGCCGCGGGAGGCACGTCTCCGTACGCCTACACGCTGACCGGTCTGCCGCCGGGCCTCGCGTTTGCGCCGTCGAGCCGGCGCGTGAGCGGGACGGCTCCGACGGTGGCGGCCGATACGGCCTACGCGCTCACCTACCGGGTGACGGACCGCGCGGGCGGCGCGGATTCCAGCGCCTTCGTTGCGACGGTCACCGCGCCGGCGCCGCCGCCACCACGACCGGTGCGACGGACTCTCGAGACGCGGGTTGGGCTTGTCTTTGCGACGGAGACCGACAGCCCTGGCCGGACCTACTCGTTTACATTGGCGTCTCGCCAGACGGTCAACGTTTCGCTAACCGGAATGAACCGGGACATCGACTGTTCCGTCAACGGCTCCTTCTGCTCGAACCGGGGCGGAACCAGCGACGACGACTGGAGCCGCGAACTGGCGGCGGGATCGCACAGCGTCCGGGTGTACCCATTCGGTGGAGGGGCGGGCAACTACACGATCACTGCGCTCGTCAACTGTCCTGCCGGTCATCTTGCTTCTGGCGGTAGTTGTCATCGGTACGTTGTGCCGGGTCCTTCCGACGGACCCGTTCCTAGGTTTGGCGGCGATGGACCCGAGGTACTAAGCTGTGACGGTGATACGAAACTGGGGGAGGGGCAAGAATGCGTAGACGGTGTCGTGGTTTTCAGCGAAGAGATCGTCGTCACGAGCACGCCGATACCCATTTCGCCACCACCGCCACCACCGCCACCACCGCCACCACCGCCACCACCGCCACCACCACCACCGCCACCGCCGAGCGATCCGGCTGATGACGAGATACATGCCTGCTTCGATAGTTCACTCGTCACGTCGGCTAGGGTCACTTCTAACCCTCTAGAGAGCAATCGAGCCCTCGGCTCCGACCACGGAGGTCGTAACACGGCGAGACCGTCTCACAGTGGTATCGACGTTCGTGCCGCAAGGGGCGACAGTGTGATGACGCCCATCCATGGCCGTGTAACGGAAGTCGATAGCGGTCATGGCACGAACCTTTGGGATCCGAACACTGGGACGTTCGCGACGACATACCCGGCCAACGGAAACTTCGTGCGGATCGTGGACTACGCTGGAAGAGAACATGTCTTCCTGCATCTACACACCGTTACGGTCGGGGTCGGGGATCTGCCAACGGCCTTCCACGCAATAGGGACTGCCAACAACACGGGAAACTCGCGCGGCGATCATCTGCACTACACCATTGCTGTCCCACAAACTTCAGCGTAGAGCAAGTTGAGTTTGTGCGTTTCTCGGTTCGGGGGGTCCGCTCCGAGGTTCGAGCAGTTCCAGCAGCGGTCTTCGGTCGAACAGGTTGCGTTGCAGGAGGCGGAGGATCTGGCTCATGCTCCAGGACATCTTGTTGGCGAATTTCAGGTATGCGAGCAGCAGATGGACGCAGATGGCGATCCAGATCTGCGTCATGACAGCATTGCGCGAGGTGCCGACAAAGCTCTTGATGCGCAGGTTCTGCTTGATCCACTTGAAGAAGAGCTCGATCTGCCAGCGCGCCTTGTAGATGTCCGCGATGGTCTTCGGGGCGAGGCTGAAGTTGTTGGTCAGGAACTTGTAGTGCCGACCCGTCTCCGGGTCGCGATAGCCGACCCGACGCAGCGGAATCGGGCACCGCTCCCGCCCCTTGACGCTCGTCAGCACGATGGTCTGGTCCGACGTCACGCCCCGGCCCCGAGCGAACGAGCGCCGCTCCCGAACCGCGTACTTGACCTTGCGCTTCAGGCGGGTGACCAGGAAAACCCCTTGTGCATCAAGGTCCTTCAGCCATCCGAAGTCGAGGTACAGACGGTCCGCCGCCACGATGCTCCCCTTCGGAAGACGAAGCGACCGGGCCACCTCGAGGTCCGAGCCCTTGCCGTCGGTGACGTGCAGGAACGACGGCAGACAGCCCTCGTGGTCGAGACCCACGTGCAGCTTCAACGCCCCCTTGGTCTTGCGGTACCGCGCCCAGGGAAACACCTTCAGGCACAGGTCCACGTACGTGGCGTCGAGCGACAACAGCTTGTTCCGGAAACGGAACCCATGCCCCGGCGCCGCCGCCTGACAACGGCTCAGAAGGCGACCGAACAGCGCCTCGTACAGTTCGTGAGGCTGCTCTCTGTTCACCCGCGCCAGCGAAGATCGGGCTACCCGGCCAACGCCGAGATGGTACAGCTTGTGAGCCTGCGCATCCAGGTTCGACACGATGTCTCGCAGACTGCGCCGCCCGGAAAGCTGCGCCGTCGCCATCGCTACGAACTGGCCCCAGCGGCTCATCGAGCGCAGCTTGCGTCCCCTGTGATGCCGCCGGGCCTCCCGCTCGAACTCATGTCTCGACACCAGCTTGAGGAACTGGCCAAGTACGGTACTATTGTGCGCCATGGGTCTGGATCTCCTTGCCGTCATTGGCGTTGTTTGAAAACCAATCATACGACAAGGCACGGTTCAGACCCATCCTTCCTCCCCGTTTGTGGGACAGCAGTGGCACTACACCATCTGGCGTAACAGTAGCCGGCAGCAGGCACTCGACCCCGAGTCGCTGCTGGCGGCATGCGAATGATGGTTGGCCGGAGAAGGAGGAACTGAAATGAACCGAGTGGAAGCGGCTTTGGTCTTGACGTGTTTGCTCGTTGGCGCTGTCGCCGGAAACGCCCAGTCCGGGTCGAAGGAACCGTGTGTGGTTGAAGGGCCAAGCCGGTACGCGTGCGTGGAGGGGGATAGCGGCGGACGCTACCAAGTGTACCTTCAGATTGGTGCAGGATCGCGGACCGAGGCGCTTCCGGGACGACCGCGGGCCGTGCAATTGGGTTCGGCGCGCGATGTTGTCTTCGCTCGAGGGGGCTTGCCAGGAGTTGCGGGGTCGGACGACGGGTCCAACGAGGGTCAGTGGTGGACGCGCTTGATCGGATTGGCCGGACCTGTCCTGTCGGCTGATGGGCCCCGTCTTCACGGCCTGGCCGAGACGGGAGATTGGCTGGCCATGCAGGTCGTTCAGTTGGCGCCGGCGGACACGCAGGACTTCGATCGTGGGATCACGGAGCCGTGGGCCTCGTCGGAGGCTCCGCTCGTCGTCTACGGGTGGGACGGCCGGGAGGTCCGAAGGTTGCCCGGTCTTCGAGTATTCGAACGGTACCCCGAGGACGAGGACGATGAGTACGAGTTCAGTGCGGACGGTCGAGCGATAGCTATGTATCGGGCGGAGCGACGATCTCTGGACCTCTACGGCTTGGACGGCGTAGTGATCGACGAGACACTGGACCTGGAGGAACTCGTACCCGGGTTCGCTCCCAGGGAGTTTGCTTTCATCAATGCCGACCGGATAGTGATGTGGCAGCCCGAGATGTTCGGTCGCAACCAGGCACAGTGGCTGAGAGTGCTCAGTCGCGATGAGTCCGGGCGCTTTGTCTCGAAGTCCATCGTTCATAGAGATGGCTACACGGATCTGTGGGGAATCTCGCGGGGCGGGTTGATCCTCTTTTCCGGCCTTCATGGATTCGATGTGGTGAATCCGTCCGGTGAGTTGGTGTGGCGACTGGATAGGGCGGGTTGGACCGAGATCCTTGAGTTGGCACCCGAGCGCGATCTCCGTGGTTGGCGCCCGGTGATGCTGCTGGGAGGCGCCCTTAGGTTGCGCGACACCCGGGCAAGAGCCCTGGGAACCGGAAGAGACGAGGTGATCGTCCGGTTTACTGAAGTTGACGAGAAGGCCAACGGCGACTGGGATCCAGGGCACGAGGTTGTTATTGGCGGCGAGACCCAGCCGCTTGCCAAGGTTGCTTCGGTCGCGGTGCTGCCTGTGGGCGCGGCAGTCGATGGCGAGGGGCGTTACATGTTGATTGACCGGGCGCTGGGCCCCCAGCGTTTGAAGGGGAGCGCGACTCGTGAAGTAGTAGAGCACTGACCCTGGTGTTCGGAGAGCGGACCAGGGACAGTCGTCCGGGTCACCGGGCGGGTCCCTGTTCCGGTCACTACACAGCCCTCGTGGTGCCTTCCGTCCCGCTTGTCCCGGTTCGCCCGGGACAGGGCCGCCGCGCGGTCCAGGTGGTCGTCACCCATGGCGAGTTGGCTCACGAACCAGCGGTCGTTGGAAGACGAGGAGCAGCGTGCCTGTGTAGCCCAGGAGCCCGTCTCTCAGTGACCGCCGACCCCGACCTCACGTACGTGGCCGGGCGGCAAGGTCTCCAAGACTCCGAGAATGCGGCCGACAAGTGGTTTCAGATGAACCATACGGGTCGAACGCGCGCGGACGATGACTACACGCAGGCCAAGGGCGCCGAGATTCTGCTGGTACTGCAGCCCCCGATCCATGGTCAACATGGCATCGAAGCTCTCACCAGCCCGCCGGAGCAACTCGCCGTTCTTCATCCCCGACCAGCCCTCGGACTGCACCGTACTGGCGCGGTGTCCCGTCAGTTCCGCGGCGAGGGCTCTCGGCAGATTCTCGTCAAGCAGAACGCGCACGGCCCAGCACGTAGTCGCAGGCCAACTCCAGTGCAGCGAGTGCCTGGTCCTTCGACACCGACGGGAACTGTTCGAGGAACTGGTCCAGCGTCTCTCCTCCTTCGAGGTAGTCGAAGAGCGACTGAACCGGTACCCGCGTGCCGCGGAAGACCGGCGTGCCCCCCGAGATATCGGGGTCGCTGTGGATGACCGTAGACGATTCAACCTGCTGCATCACGGCCATGCTAGTCCATTTCTTCAGCCGCCCCCGAGCCTCGACGCGGGACCGGTCCTACACAGCCCGCGCCGCGGCCTTGCGCTCCTTCTTGTCCCGCTTCGCCCGCAGGAGCGCAGCGGCCCGGTCGAGATGGTCGTCGCCCAGGCGGTCGAGGTACTCGTCGTAGCTGCCGACGAAGTCGTTGACGCCTTCGGCCGAGATCTCGATGATCCGGGTGGCGAGCCGGCTCACGAACCAGCGGTCGTGCGAGACGAGGAGCAGGGTGCCGGGGTAGGCCAGCAGCCCGTCGATCAGCGCCTGGATCGCCTCCGGGTCGAGGTGGTTGGTGGGCTCGTCGAGGACGAGGATGTTGGGCTTGAGGACGACGTGGCGGCAGAACAGGAGGCGCGCCGCCTCGCCGCCTGAGAGGCTGCCGATTCGCTTGGCCGCTTCGTCCTTGGAGAACAGGACCGCGGCGAGCTGGGCGAACGGGCGCCGCGCGACCTGCTGCCGCTGCGAACGGTCGCAGTTCTTCCGCGTGCAGGCCATCGAGACGGGCGTCTCGAGCCAGCAGTCCTACTCGTTCACCCTACACTCCAGTTCCAGCGTCTCGGTCTCCCTGACCGGCCTGACGCGGGACTTCGACTGCAGGGTGGGGAGCGGCTACTGTACGAATCGTTGGGCAACTGCCGACGATTCGTGGAGCGACACCTTGGCAGCCGGCCTCCCTTCGAGGATGGCAATGCCACTGGGATGAACGATGCAATCACAAGCTCCTGTGGTTACTCGCCGTGAAGAGCGAACGGCCGGGGAGTGCGACGTCAGAGAGTAGACCCACGGGATGACGCAAGTCAGATTCCCGTAGCAAAGGAGAAACGATGACCAGGAATCGCAAGGCGAGGGCCCCATTTGCTGTTCCACAAGCCGGTTCAGGGCGAACCCGGTGCAAGAGCAGGGTACCCCTGCTCATCGGAGTGCTTGTGGTCCTGAGCGGGCCGGGGCATGTTGCGCGCGCGATACAGGTGCAGCCTGTCAGGTGGGAGATCAGCCCGGCAGGCTCAGTGACCACCAGGGCCTCGGGTGTTTCTCGCTCGGAGGCCCAGGAATACCTGGAGCGTCTTGGTTTGACCGCTGGGGCTGTCGCCGATCCAGAAGTGAGCGTCTACGGGAGCGATGCCTTTCACGGCGTGCACGAGGCGAAGGCCGACTGGGTCGTGCACCGGCTCGAACTCAATGGCAAGTTCGCATCCCGTGGATCGACAGAGGTTCTTGGTCAAGGCATGACGGTGACGTCCGTCATCGGCCCCGAAGGCCTTCTGATTACGGATGATCGGGGCGGGTATCGGATCGAAGCACGTCGAAAGTTCCCGCTCGCCACATGCGATCGTCTCTCGAGACGACTTCGGACGTCTGGCGCAGCGTTCATGCATGGGGCGATATGAGCCGGAAGTACTGGTTTCGTGTGGACTACACGGATGAACTCGTGCGAGTCGAGATCAAGGCCGGGGGAGGCGACCGAAGCGTTGTCGTGGAGGCGCCGCGCAGCCGCGACAGCGTGGCGCCGGCTTCGTTCGTGCATCCCGGCGCCGATATGTTGACGGATGCCATGCGGTCTGGAGTTCGGCTGCGGACTACTGAGCCTCTGGAGACCTGGCTGCATAGTACGTTTGAGAAGGAGAGTCTTCCGATCGTGCTGAGTCCGTTCCACCATCGGGGCATCGAAGTTGAAAGGAGTGTGGAAACGGAGTCGGGCGTGGTCCGGGAGGCGGCTCGCATGGAGCCTGAGTTTCAGTTCGGCCCGGCCGACGGATGCGAAGAGCAGGACCAGGGGATCGTATGCTCGGGTGGGGAGAGCGACGTGATCGGTGAGGAGAGCACTTACCCTTGGTGAGGCGACGCACATCGGGCGGAACCGGGGTGCGAAAGCCGGCTTCGACAACTCTCGGAGGCTAGACCATGCGGGCACCCTCTAGAGGCGCCGCGTCGCCGCTGTCGGCCGTCACGCCGTTCCGTCCTCTCAATGGCACGTTGTCCGGCCACTTGCCGTGTCGGACAGCGGTCTTGCTCGGAGGCACTCTCTTGGTGGGACTGTTGTTCGCCTTGGGCACGCCGGCACAGGCGCAGACCTGTACTCCTCCGGCATTCTGGAATGAGTTCAGTTCTGGCGGCGGACGCTGTGAAGTGCACCTGTGCGCAGAGGGGTTCACGCAGGACAACAACCGGTGCATGCTGAACGGGACGTTGGTGGGTTACGCGGCCTCGTGCCCAGTCGGTTGGGGAGTCACCGCCGTCGAAGGCCCCTGGCTGTACACCATGCGGTGCGTCGATCCCTCGCCTGCCGGAAGGCCGCCGGGACGGGCGCGCCGCATCCTGGAGACGCGCGTGGGGCTGGTATTCGCGACCGAAGCGGACAGCCTTGGACAGACCTACTCGTTCACCTTGGCGTCCCGTCAGACCGTGAGCGTCTCACTGACCGGCATGAACCGGAATTTCGACTGTTCCGTCAACAGTTCTTTCTGCTCGAATCGCGACGGAACCCGCGACGACTCCTGGACCGGGGAGCTGGCGGCCGGATCGCACAGCATCCGGGTGTCCCCCTCCAGTGGGAGAAGGGGCGACTACACCATCATGGCGGTCGTTCACTGTCCGCCCGGTCATTTTGCTTCTGGTGGAAGTTGCTACCGGTACGTCCCGCCGGACCGGCCGGCAGTCGTTCGTCCCGACAGGGGAGCTTCGGCTCCTCTTGAGGACGACAGAGCGCCTGGGACGGCGCCCGAGGTCGAAACTCCGCCCTGAGAGAGCCAGGCTGGCTACGCCCGAGCCGCCGCCTTCTTCTCCCGTTTCTCCTTCTTCGCCCGCACCAGTGCCGCGGCCCGGTCGAGATGGTCGTCGCCCAGGCGGTCGAGGTACTCGTCGTAGCTGCCGACGAAGTCGTTCACGCCTTCGGCGGAGATCTCGATGATCCGGGTGGCGAGCCGGCTCACGAACCAGCGGTCGTGGGAGACGAGGAGCAGGGTGCCGGTGTAGGCCAGCAGCCCGTCGATCAACGCCTGGATCGCCTCCAGGTCGAGGTGATTGGTGGGCTCGTCGAGGACCAGGACGTTGGGCTTGAGGACGACGTGGCGGCAGAACAGGAGGCGCGCCGCTTCGCCGCCTGAGAGGCTGCCGATTCGCTTGGCCGCCTCGTCCTTGGAGAACAGGACCTGGGCGAGCTGGCCGCGCACGAATCCGATCGGCTCGCCGGGACAGCAGTCCCAGAGCCAACTTTGGACCGTCTTCTTCTCGGCGCCCTGGGAGTCGAGCAACTGTTGCCGGTGGTCCTGGGCGAAGTAGCCGGGGTGGGTTTCGTACCCCCAGTCCATCTCGCCGCAATCGGCGCCGACGTCGCCGACGGCGATCTTGAGCAGCGTCGACTTGCCGATGCCGTTCGGCCCGATAACGGCAATCCGCTCGCCGCGGCCGATCTCGAGCGACACGTCGTCGAGGACCTCGTTGTCGCCGTAGCTCTTGGAGATGCCTTCGAGGGTGAGCACCCGCTTGCCGGATGGTCGGCGCGACTGGAAGCGGAACAGCGGGTAGCGGCGCGAAGTCTGGGGCAGTTGCTCGATCGAGATCCGGTTGATCAACTTGACCCGGCTCTGGGCCTGCCGCGCCTTGCTCGCCTTGTAGCGGAAGCGGTCGACGAACTTCTGGTGGTGGTCGATCTCCTGCTGCCGCTGCCCGATCTCGGCTTCCCGGCGCGCCCGTTCCTCGACCTTCTTCTGCTCGAAGTTGGAGTACGAGCCCGGGTAGGCGGTGAGGGCTTCGTAGTCGATGTCGAGAATCTGGGTGCAGACGTTGTCGAGAAACCGGTGGTCATGGGAGACGACGATGACGACCCCCTTGAACTCGGACAGGAACTTCTCGAGCCAGCGGATCGAGAGGATGTCCAGGTGGTTCGTCGGCTCGTCGAGCAGCAGCGCGTCGGGGTACGCGGCCAGGGTCTGCGCCAGCAGCACGCGGAGCTTGAAGCCGCCGGAGAGGATCGACAGGGGTTGCCTGTGGACCTCGGTCTCGATCCCCAGGCCCTCCAGGATCTCGGCCGCCCGGGACTCCAGCGAGTAGCCGTCCCAGCGCATGACGACCTCCTCCAGCGCGGCGTAACGGTCGCCGTCGAAGCGCTCGTCGGCCCGTTCCAGCAGCCGGTCCCTCTCGACCATCGCCTGCCACAGCTCGGCGTTGCCCATCATCACGACGTCCAGGATCGAATCCTCTTCGTACTCGAAGTGGTCCTGCTTCAGCACCCCCAGCCGGCAACGCTTCGGCACCGTAATCGAACCTTCGCTGGGCGGCTCGTCGCCTGACAACATGCGCAGGAGCGTCGACTTGCCCGAGCCGTTCGAGCCCACGAGGCCGTAGCGTTGCCCTGAGGTGAAACGCACGGTCGCGCCCGCGAACAGGGTCTGTTCGCCGAAGCTCTTGCCGAGGTTGGAGATCGAGATCATCTGTTCGTCATCTAGTAGTCTGCGCGGCTGGTATGCGGCGCATGAGGCCGGGGCACGCGGCGCGGCGCGGAGTCAGGATAACAACGGAATGGGCAGCAGACAGATGACGGCGAAGCATGCTGGGTAAGGCCCGCAGGAAGACCCGCGCGGCGGCGCCGGGCGACCGCTCCGAGCTTGCGCTGAGCGTGGTGGGATGGGCCGGCGGCGCCTTCCTCGGCGCGGTGCTGGTGTTCGGCGCGGCGGTCAAGGCGCTCGACCCCCAAGGCTTCGTTACGCAGATCGAGATCGAGGGTCTGGACTTCCTGCTGCCCGCAGCGGTGGTGACCGTGATCGCGCTGGCGCTCGAGGTCGGCCTGGGCAGCGCGCTCATCCTCGGCCTGCGCAGGATGTGGATCCTCGGGCCCTCGGCGCTCCTGGTCGCCTTCTTCCTGTTCCTCACCGGACGGACCTACTACCGTGACCTGCGTGGCATCGCCGTAGAGGACGAGGCCGACTGCGGCTGCTTCGGCAACCTGGTCGAACGCACGCCGGCGGAGGCGTTCTGGCAGGACCTGGCGCTCATGGTCCCGGCGCTGGCGTTGGCGTTCCTGGGTCGGCGCGCGGTGCGGGGCGTGCCGTGGATCCGGCTCGCCGTGGTCGGCACGCTGACCGTGGGTCTGCTCGCGTTTGCCCGCGCGGCGCCCGATCTGCCGCTCGACAACCTGGCGACGCGGCTCAAGCCCGACCGCACGATCCACGAGATCTGCAGCGGCGAAGGGGACAGCCTCCTGTGCCTGTCGACCATCGTGCCGGAACTCGAGGAGGGCGAGCACTGGCTGGTCATTGCCGACCTCGACGAAGACCTGGGCAAGGCGGTCGATGGCCTGAACGAGCACGTCTTCGCCGGCAGCGGGATGTGGGTGCTCAGCTCGGCGACCCCGGACGAGAACCGGACGTTCTTCTGGTCCTACGGCCCGGCGTTCGAGATCCGCGAGGCGCCGCCGACGTTTCTCGGTCCGCTCTACCGCACGCTGCCGCGTTCGTTCCGGGTCAAGGACGGGGTGGTGGTCGAGACGGTGTCGGGGTTGCCGCCTGAGCCTTAGTCGCACCGGGCGCGTGCGTTCTACAGATAGACGGCCTACTCCGCCAGACGGCGGAAGGTCCCGGCGTAGCGCTCGTGAGTACGATCCAGGCCGCGCTTGAGCTTCGATACGCGATCGTCGCTGCGGACCCGGGAGTCGTCTGCGAACTCGGCGGCGAGATCGATGCCGCCGTTGCGCCAACTGGCTTCGGTCGCCTGGAGCTGGCCGGCGGGGGCGAAGCGGGAGGCGCCGGCTTGCTCGAAGGCACGGCGAACGGTCGCGGGCAGATCGCCGGCGATGGCGAGGCCCTGGATGCGGTCGTTCCAGTCGTCGAGGGTTGGGACGTCCTCGAGCGGGTGGATGCGGACGGTGCGGAGCCCGGGCGAGGGGCTGATCCGGGTGTCGTTCTCGACGATCACGGTGCTGGTATCGAGCGCGTTGCCGTAGCAGGTGAGCCCACGGAGGTCGGCGTCTTCGCGGGCGAGGCGGACGCCGGCGCGTTCGGCGGCGTTGCCGTGGCCGGGCGGCAGCTCGGCTGCCAGTACCGAAAGGGCGTCGGCGAGGGCGTGGGCGAACGCTGCGGCTGCTTCGGGCTCGACCAGGACGGCCTCGACAGAGAGGCAGCCGCGCTGGTCGAAGAGCGCGATATCGAGCGCCATGCCGCGTGCGGCTTGTTCGAGGTCGGCCTCGGCGCTCACCCAGCCGAGACTGAGCTTGGGGCCGAAGGCGATCAGTCGGCGGTGGCCTGCGGCTTTCAGCGAGGCGATCGTCGACTCGCTGCCGTAGGCCGCGACGAGCCGGGCGCCGGAGTACAAGCCGGCTTCTATCGACGTGTCGCCGCCGGTCCAGGCCGCGGCGGCGTAAGCGTCGCGCAGCGCTGGTAGGCGGTTGCCGAGCGCGCTCAGGAACGCTGCGGCGAAGAAAGGCTCGGCTCTCGACGACTTGAACAGGACGGGCGCGCGTGCGGCCAGGGCCGGTAGCAGGGACTGGAGCATCAGGCCTGGCGGGTTTGCCGGCAGCACGACGAGGCTGAAGCCGTCCTGTTGCTGCTTCGGTGCGCGGCGAAGTGACGCAACGGCGGGCTCGCCAGCCATGCCGGCGCCGATGGTCCGGAGGCCGCGGTCGAGGCCGGCGGGGGAGAGGCCCGTGGCTTGCAACAGGTCGGGGTCGAGCTGGCGGCGTTCGGGGCTCGTGGGATCGAGGAAGGCGGCGAGGGTCTCGTTCCAGGCGGTGAGCAGCTCGTTGTCCTGGATGGCGCGCAGGGCTGGGGCGGCTGCGGCGAGGCGCTGGGCGGTGACTTGGGGCGGGGTCATGCCGCGCCCAGCTCCTCCGCGGTCAGCGAGCAGCCGCGGAGTTCGGCGCCGGTGGCGCGGCCGAGCAGGCGGAAGGCGCCGTCCTCGGCGACGCCGAGGTCCTCGGTCAGCACGTGGCAGACGGCGCCGACGTTCGCGAGGTCGAAGAAAGACAGCAGCCCGGTGCGGCCGTCTTCGACCTGCTCGAGGGTTTCCGGGTCGAGCACGCGAAACGGCATCCACGGCGGCGTGCGCAGGCGCTCGCCGCCGGGACGGGAGTAGGCTTGGCTGGTCAGCTCCGTCATGCCGTACTCGCGGACGATCGCTTCCGGACGCAGGCCAAGCAGGTTGCGGGCGCGCTGGCGAACTGCTTCCGGTGTCGTCTCGAGGCGCTGGCCCTTGAAGCCGCCGGTCTCGAACACGCGGCTTCCGGCCGGCAGTCGGATCGCGTGCCCGGTCCCAGCCTCCAGGTGGTCGAGCAGGAGGACCAGGGCGAGGGCGGTGGCCAGGACCAGTACCGGTTCACTGTCGCCGCGGCCCTGCAGCCAGCGGCGAGCCTGTCCGACGTCGATCCCGCCCTTGGAGACCGCCCAGGCGCTGCCCGGCGCGGCGTGGCGCTCGAAGACGTGGGCGGCCATGAAGGAGAGGCTCGAGTCGGGGGCCGCGGTGCGGTCGGGGATGAGCGAGAGGATCGGTACCCGCTCACTGCCCGCGGGCAGGCAGGCGGCGGCGAAGGAGGCGTCGATCACCTTCCGGTAGAGGTCGGGGTACGGGTGGTAGTGGACGCTCCGTCGTTCCGCGCCGCGGGTGGTGCCGCTGCTGCGGAAGACCTCCCGGGGCTCGGCGGCGGCGAGGCGTAGCGACTTGAAGGCCGAGGTGGGGACCGGCGGCGCCGCGCGCCAGTCGTCGAGCGCGCCGCGGGAGAGGCTGCGGCGCTCGCACAGGCGGCGGTAGGGCTCGACCCGCTCGAATCCGAAGCGGGCTGCCGCCGGGGCAAGTTCCTCGAAGCGGCCTTCGCCGCAAGCGATGAAGCGTTCGATCCGTTGAACCAGGCCGGTCATGACCCTTCTGCGAAGAAGGCCGCCGCAGTGGTTGCCGGGTGGCCGGCAAGTCCCGCGCTGTCCGAATCGCCAGATTCCGGCCACCACTCGGCCGGCAGGTGCTTCCGGTAGGGCTGCTGCAGGAAGCGGCGGTCGAGGAGCGCGATCACGCCGCGGTCGTCGGCGGAGCGGATCAGCCGCCCGGCGGCCTGGACCACGCGGGTCATGCCGGGCACCACGAAGGCGTACTCGAAGCCGCGCTCGAAGCGCTCGTTGTAGTAGGCCTGAAGCAGCTTCTGTTCCATGGTCACGGCGGGCAGGCAGGGGCCGACGACGGCTACCGCGAGCAGCGCATCGCCCGGGTAGTCGACGCCTTCGGAGAACACGCCGCCCGCCACCGCGAGCAGCAGCGTGTCGCCGGCAAGGGGATTGGTCAGGGCGTCGAGCACTTCCTGACGCCGCGCCTCGCTGGTCGTCTGCTGCTGGACCAGCACGTTGCGGCCGCAGTCGGGCAGCCGTTCCTCGACCTCGGCGAGGAAGCGGTAGCTGGGGAAGATGGCCATCGAGTTCCCGGGCACGGAGCGGGCGAACTCGGCCAGCCGTTCGGCGATCGGGCCGTAGTTGTCCTCGCGGGTGCGGTAGGCCGTGGCCACCGAGGTGTCGACGACGATGCGGCGGTTCTCGGCGGGGAAGGCGCTCGGCACCTCGAGGGTCGAGGTCCGCGCCTCGTCGAACCCGAGCAGGTCGCGGTAGAACTCGAACGGCTGGAGGGTCGCCGAGAGGCCGATGCAGGAGCGGCAGCGGTTGATCGTCGCCCCCAGGAAGGCGCTCGCGTCCTTGCACAGGAGACTGAAGCTCGGTTCGCCGTCGGTGCGCCGGAAGAGGAAGCTGAAGGACTCGGCGTGCTTGGGCGAGGAGGCGAGCAGGAGCGTGTTGAGGAACCGGAGCAGCTTGAAGTAGAGCTCGACGAAGGCGTCGTTGGCGGCAAAGGAGCGGGTGTCGCGGCGGAACTCCAGGTAGTCCACGAAGCCGCGGTCGAAGGCGGGCCGCAGGGCCCAGAGTTCGTCTTCGGGGGCGGCGCCCTCGGCGACCGCGCTGCGGTCCGGGCGATCGAGCTGCCCGTCGACGCAGGTCCGAATCAGGTCTTCGAGCGCTTCGCAGAGTTCGCGCAGGCGCCCGGTGGGCCCGCCCTCGGCGCCGCGGCCCACCCGTCGCAGGCTCGCCGCGGCGTCGCGGCACCCCTTCGCGGTCAGTTCCGGGCTGTAGTAGCCGCGGCCGCGGTCGATGAGGTTGTGAATCTCATCGACGACCAGGACCGTGCCGGAGAGGTCCGCGTCGCCCTGGAACTCCGTCAGCTTGACGAAGGGGTCGAGGGCGTAGTTGTAGTCGCCGACCACCACCTGGACCTGGCGCCCGAGCTCGAGGCTGATCTCGAACGGGCAGACACGGGCGACCTTGGAGGCAGCGTAGATCGCGTCCGGCTCGAGCAGGCTGTGCTCCTGGAGCAGCCTCGGGATGAGCTGGCTGCGCTGCAGCTTGCTGTAGTAGTCGCGGGCGTACTGGCAGTAGTCCTCGTGGCAGATGATCTCGTCGTTCGCGCACATCCGCGCCTTGGCCCGCAGGTGCAGGGAGTGGAAGGCGCCCTCCCGGTTGAGCAGGTCGATGACGCGGTTGGCCATTGCTGCCTGAGTGTTCTTGGCGGTGAGGACGAATACCCGCAGGTCGCGGGCGAGCGCCTCGCGCAGGACGGGGAACAGAACGGCGGCGGTCTTGCCGAGGCCGGTCGGCGCCTGGACCAGCAGGTGCTCCCGCTGCTCGACTGCGAGTCCTGCGCGGTCGACGATCTCCTGCTGGCCCGGTCGCGGCTGGTGGAAGGGGAACTCGAGCCGTTCGGCGGCCAACTCGCGTCGCTGGCGATGAGCGCGGGCCGCCTGGTAGTCGTGGACGAGGGCGTTGAGGCTCAACCGGATGCCGGTCTCGAGCTCCTCCCAGTCGAGTTCGACCTCGAGCCGCTCGATGTCGGCGGTGCCGATTTCGATCAGGACCAGTTCGGCCCGCACCGGCAACGGGGCGGCGCCCGACCGGTGGAGGAGCCAGCCGTAGATGGCCGCCTGCCGCCGGTAGGTCGCCAGCAGCCCCGGCGAGGGCTCCGTGTTCGGCCGTACGGACTTGATCTCTTCGATCGCCAGGGATCCGTCCGCGTCGCGGTAGATGCCGTCGGCGCGGCCGGTCAGGGTCACCTGCCAGCCGCGGTGGTCGAACTTGAGCGAGAGCTCGACTTCCCGCCGGTAGCTCGGCTCCCGCTCCATCGCCTGTTCCTGGTAGCGGCTGTGGATCGCCTGACCGACCCAGAGGCGCTCGAACCCGCCGCGGTTGGCGAACCCGAGGTGTCTGGCGGCGCGGTGGTCGAGCAGGTCCGCCACGGACAGCCGGAGTGTCCTCGCGTCGTCGTCGAAGCGCGGCGGCATGGCGGCGAGCCTACCGCCTGGACGCGTTGCCGGAAGGCGGGACGCGGGCGCCTGATCCTCTGTCGCGGTCGGACATTCGGCGCTCTGCCGGTTGTCATCGGGGCTGCGATCGCATAGCGTCGGCGCTTATGGCAGACAACTTCCCCGGCGGCGAGAGCCCGCTCGACCTCCAGAACCTGGGAAAGGTTCTCCGTGAGCGGTTGGGCGGCCTCAAGATCGTCGCGCTGGTCGTGGTGGTGGGGTTGCTCCTCCTGTCCAGCATCTACACGGTGCAGCCCGAAGAGGTCGGCGTGATTCTGCGGCTCGGCCGCTACAACGGCCAGACCGAGTCCGGCCTCCACTTCATGATTCCCTTGGTCGACAAGTTGACCAAGGTGCCGGTCAAGCGCCAGTTGAAGGAGGAGTTCGGTTTCCGATCCGAGACGGTGGCGGTGCGCAGTTCCTTCGTGGACAACGCGGAGGAGGCGAACATGCTCACCGGCGACCTGAACGCCGCGGTGGTCGAGTGGGTCGTGCAGTACCGGATCGTCGACCCGTACCAGTACCTGTTCCGGGTCCGCAACATGGACGCCACGTTCCGCGACATGAGCGAAGCGGTGATGCGCAAGGTGGTCGGCGACCGCACGGTGAGCGAAGTCCTGACCGTCGGCCGGGCCGAGATCGAAGTTACCGTCAAGGTTGAACTACAGGAACTCTGCGAGCAGTACGAGACCGGGATTCGGGTCGACCAGGTGGTGCTCCAGAGCAACAACCCGCCCGAGCCGGTCAAGCCGTCGTTCAACGCGGTCAACCAGGCGGAGCAGGAGTTGGAGCGGCTGGTCAACGAAGCCGAGGCGGAGTACAACCAGATCATCCCGCGCGCCGAAGGCCGGGCGCGGCAGTCGATCCAGCAGGCCGAGGGCTACGCGCTCGATCGGGTCAATCGCGCCCAGGGCGACGCGGCCCGCTTTGTTGCCCTCTACGAGGAGTTCCGGAAAGCGCCGGAGGTGACGCGCAAGCGGCTGTTCATCGAGACGATGGAGAATGTGTTGCCGCGGGTGGGCCGGAAGATCATCGTCGATGAGGATGTCGAGGGTCTGACGCCGATCATGAGCTTCGAGGGAGTCAGCGCGGCCAGGACGCGGCAGGTGGCGGCCCAGCAGGCCGGGGAGGGATCGCAGTGAGGATCGTCGTGGCCTTGTTGGTCCTGGTGCTGCTCGTGCTTGTGGGCACCTCCCTGTTCGTCGTGCCGGAGGACCGCCAGGCGATCATCACCCAGTTCGGTGCTCCCAAGGGCGACGCAATCGAGACGCCGGGGCTCAAGTTCAAGCTGTTCTACCAGAAGGCGCAGTACTTCGACCGCCGCTTCCTGGAGTGGCAGGGCTCCGCGGAGGAGTTGCCGACCCGCGACAAGGTGTTCATCTTCGTCGACACCTACGCTCGCTGGCGGATTTCGGACCCGTTGCTGTTCTTCCAGCGGCTGCGCGACGAGCGCGGCGCCCAGTCGAGGCTCGACGACATCCTCGACGGCGAGACGCGCAGCGCGATCGCCAACCACGACCTGATCGAGGTGATCCGCAGTTCGAACCGCGAAGCGGCGGAGGACGAATCGAATCTCGACGCCGGCAGCGGCCTGGAAGAGATCGCGACCGGCCGCGACAAGATCCGCCTGGACATCCTGGCCGCGGCCCAGGCGCGTACCGCGGACTTGGGTATCGAGGTGCTGGACGTCCAGTTCCGGCGCATCAACTACGGCAAGCAGGTCGAGCCGGACGTGTTCAACCGGATGATCTCGGAGCGGCAGCGGATTGCCGACCGGTTCCGTTCCCAGGGCCAGGGGCAGGCGTCGGAGATTCTCGGCAACATGGACCGCGATCTGAAGCGCATCGAGTCCGAGGCCTACCGCACGGCGACCGAAATCCGGGGCCGCGCCGACGCCTCGGCGACCGACATCTACGCCTCGGCCTACAACCAGTCGGCGCAATCGCGGGACTTCTACGAGTTCTTGCGCACGATGGCGGCCTTCGAGAAGACGATCGACGCCGACACGTGGCTGGTGCTGTCGACGGACAGCGACTACTTCCGTTTCCTGAAGGCTGGCGGCTCTTAGCTCATCCGGCGGTCGATAGATGACCGGGCTGATCGGACTCGTGGTCATTCCAGGCATCGCCTGGGCACTGTCCACCGACCGGTGGCGGGTGAGGTGGCGCACGGTCCTGATGGGCACGGCGATTCAGTTCGTCTTCGCCCTGCTGATCCTGAAGACGCCGTGGGGTCGGGCGTTCTTCCGCGGCGCAAACGACGTCGCGACCGAGTTCCTCGGCTACGCGGACTTCGGTTCGCTGTTCGTCTTCGGAGAGACCTTCGAGGAGCACCTGTTCGCGTTCAAGGTGCTGCCGACGATCATCTTCTTTTCGGCCGTCGTCGCGGTGCTGTACCACCTGGGCGTTATTCAACGGGTGGTCAAGGTCTTCGCCGTCGTGATGACGAAGCTGATGGGCACCTCGGGCCCCGAATCGCTGTCCGCTTCGGCGAACATCTTCGTTGGCCAGACCGAAGCGCCGCTCATCATCCGCTCGTACATCCAGAAGATGACTCGCTCCGAGCTGATGGCGGTGATGACGGCCGGCTTCGCCACCGTCGCCGGCGGCGTCCTTGCGGCGTACGTCGGCCTGGGCATCCCGGCAGGGCACCTGATCGCGGCCAGTGTGATGTCGGCGCCGGCCGCCCTGGTCATGGCAAAGCTGATGATCCCGGAAACCGAGACCGAGCGGGTCGCGGCCGAGTCCGATTTCGAGGTCAAGACGCCGTGGGTCAACATGATCGACGCGGCCGCGCAGGGCGCCGGCGACGGCCTGAAGCTGGCGCTCAACGTCGGCGCCATGCTGCTCGCCTTCGTTGCCATTGTGGCGATGCTCAACGGCCTCCTGTCCCCGGTTGGAGGCTGGATCGGAATCCCTGGACTCAACCTGGAGATGATCCTCGGCTTTCTGTTCCGGCCCCTGGCCTGGGTGATGGGCGTACCCTGGTCCGAGGCGGATGCGGTGGGAACCCTCCTGGGACTGAAGACCGCGGTCAACGAGTTCGTCGCCTATTCGCGGTTCCAGGACATCTCCGCCGAGAGCCAGTTGTCGGAGCGTTCCCAGGTCATTGCGACCTACGCGCTGTGCGGCTTCGCCAACTTCTCGTCGATCGCGATCCAGATCGGCGGCATCGGCGGCATCGCCCCGGAGCGCAAGAGCGAGTTGGCGAGCCTGGGCCTGCGCGCGATGATCGCCGGCACCCTGGCCTGCCTGCAGACGGCGACCATCGCCGGCCTGCTGGTCTGAGTCGGTCGGCATGACCGGCACACCCGCTTGCGCCGAGGGTCGCAGGACGGGGTAGAACCCGGACTGCCCAATAGCGCCGCACCAGCTCCATGCGCCACGTGATGCCCAAGGAGAGGCTCTCTCCAAAGGAGCCGAGCGACAGCTCGGGCGGCTGGGTCCCGATCGCGCACGTGTTCGGTCTTTGGGCCTTTGCCGTAGCGCAGCCCGTCCTCGACCTGATCGGAGGAGAACCGGGCTTCCTGGTGGCCCATCGCCTGACCGGGTTCCGCTCGCCGCCCTGGCGCTTGGCCTCGCCATCGGCCCTCCGGCTCTTCTGGCGGCGCCGCTTGCCTTCCCCGCCGTGCATCGGAGCCGCGTAGGGCGTCTATGGGCGGACGGTATTCGGGCGCTGCTGGCGGGTGCGTTCCTGCTCCAACTGTTTCATCGGCTGCCAGGCGCGGTGGCACTGGCGCTGGCAGCCGGCGCCGGCGCCGGCGCCGTGTTCTGCCTGCGCCGCTACCGCGCGTTCTCGAGCCTCGTCACCGTAACCGCTGCCCTTGCGGTCATCGCGCCGCTTGTCTTCCTGTTCCGGCCGAGCGTTCGCGATCTGCTCCTGACAGGACCGGCTGTCGAACCCAGCGTCCAAGCCGCCGGGGCGCCCGCAATCGGGTCGGACACGCCGATTGTCTTCGTGGTCTTCGACGAGCTGCCGACGAGTGCGATTCAACTGCCGGACGGCTCGATCGATGGTCGTCGCTATCCCTCCTTCGCCGCCCTGGCGGCAAGCGCCGACTGGTACCCGCGGGCGTTTACCACGGCGACCCAGACGGAGAGGGCGATACCCACACTGCTGACCGGCAACTTGCCTCGGCCCGATGCGAACGCGCACTACCGCGCCTACCCGGCGAACCTCTTCTCCTGGTTGAGCCAGGGCGGTTACAGGGTTGTCGCGTACGAAGCGTTCGGCCTCCTCTGTCCACCGGCCGTCTGCACCGAACCGCCGCTAGCCAGCCCCTGGGCACGTCTTGTCGCCGTGGCCGACGACCTCGGCGTCGTCTACGGCCACCTGTTGCTGCCGCCGACGATCCGGACCGGTCTGCCCGAAGTGGACCAGACCTGGACAGGATTCCGTGACCGGGGCCGATCAGGAGAGAGAGCCGAAGAGATGGGCGGCCGCGGGCTCCACCAGGATGTCCCGCGCGTCGTCGATAGCTTTCTCTCTCGCATGGAACGCGACCGGCGCCGCACGCCGGCGCTGTACTACCTGCACTTGAACCTTCCCCATGTTCCGTGGAGGTACCTTCCTTCCGGCCGGGAGTACGTTCCTGCCGGCGCGCCGGTCATTCCTCTCGGCATGGACGATTCGGAAGTGTCCGAGGAGGAGTGGCTCTACATCCAGGGTCTCCAGCGCTATCTACTCCAGGTGGGCTACACCGATCGCGTGTTGGGCCAGATCGTCGACCGCCTTCGACGCGTCGGCCTCTACGATCGCGCCCTGATCGTCGTCACGGCGGATCATGGCTTTCGTGCCGGAGCGCTGCGCCGGGCAGTCACTGAAGCGAACTTCGAGGAGCTCATGGAGGTGCCGCTGTTCGTCAAGCGTCCCGGGCAGCAGGAGGGAAGAGTCGTCAAGCACGTTGTGCAGACCATCGACATCGTTCCCACGATCGGCGCGACCCTTGCTGCCGAGCCGCCGTGGGAAGTCGACGGCACTCTCCTCAGCGACACGTCGGAACGGAAGCTCACCGTGTGCTGCTATTCGCCGCCCACGCCGTCGACGCTGAGCTTTCGCACGGATCCCGTTCGGCGTCAGAGCACACTTGATCGGCTCCACCGGTTGTTCGGCGCCGGGGCCGGGTCGCCGCCGCTCGTAGCCGGGGACCCGTTCGATGGTGTCTTCGCAGCCGGGCCGAAGCCGGATCTCCTGGGCCGCCCGGCCTCCGACTTCATCCACCAACTCCCTGACGGCGAGAGTTCAGAGGTTGTTCGCGCCATCCTCACCTCGCGACACGCCTACGAGGACGTGAGACCCCAGAGCGGCTTCGTGCCGAGCCTGATCAGCGGTCGGATCGACCCCGGCGTCGTCGACGGAACGAAGCTGGCGGTCGCCGTGGACGGCATCGTGCGGGCTACGACCGAGACCTTTGCTCACCGCGGGGCCAGCCGGTTCTCAGCGCTGGTTCACGAGCGGTGGCTGCCGGCCGGCAGTCATCGAATCGGGATCTACGCTATCGAGGACGGTGCGGGCCAACCCCAAGGCGCCGGCCAGACCGCGCTGCGTCCGTTGCCAGCAACCAAATCTATGCCGCGCCGGCGGCGGAGGGCACGATGACAGCGCGAAGTGGCCGGACACTTCGGGCTATAGCGTGTCGGCTGCTGAAGGCACGAGGATCAGCAGTTGGATCGCGTCGAAGACCGCGTGCGCGGCGATGGCCGGCCAGATGTTCCCGCGCCACCGGACGAGGAGGCTGAAGGCCACCGAGAGCAGCGCGACGCCCAGGAGCAGGAAGGGCTGTTCGTAGTTCAGGTGGGCCAGGACGAACAGAACGTTCGACATGCCGAAGCCGACCCGGGGCATCAGGAAGCCGCGGAAGAAGATCTCCTCGACGACGCCGGCGGAGAGGCTCACCATGACCCGCAGCAGGATCGGCAGGCTTCCCATCCAGAGCACCATCTTCGGCGCCTCGCTAGGCAGGTTCTCGAAGCCCCCGACGAAGCCGACGGCCAGTGCCGTAAACAGCACCACGGCCAGCACGCTCGCCCACAGAACGACGCCCGCCCCGATGCCGAGTCCGACCTCGGCCGGCATGCTCTGCCCGGGTCTGAGGCGCAGTCCGAGCTGGCCTCGGATCACCGTGCCGGCGTCGTGCCCGCAACGCCAGTAGCCGAGCATCAGCCAGACGGCCAGCGTTGCGACCAGCAGGGCGTGCATCTGGAACAGGTTCAGGGGTGACAGGTTCTCGAAGTCGATCTCGTCGATCTGGGACGGCAGGCCGATCTGCCCGACGGCGGCGAACACACCGACCCAGAGCACCAGTCCCAGCAGCGCCATGGCGGCGACGCGGCGCCGAAGACCAGTTGGCGTAGCGGCCGCGAAACCTGGCGGCAGCAGTCCGCGCGCCGCGGTCGATTGGTCGATCCACCAGGCGCAGGCGACGCCGGCGAGGACGGGCAGGAAGAATCGAATGAGGTTCACGGCAGACTCACGGCTCAACGGGCGATGCTAGCCGCTGGCGCCCGGACGGAGCCATGGACTGCTAGGGTTCGGCGCTGCCGCAGACCATTCAGGAGGGTGCCTTGGAGCGATTTCCCGGCGTTGACTTCATGAAGTTCGACTCGCTGCTCAGCGGCGAGGAGCGCTTGATCCGAGACACCGTTCGTCAGTTCGTCGACGAGCGCGTGAAGCCCATTATCGAGCAGTGCCATCGCGATGCCCGCGCGCCGATGGAGCTCGCGCCCGAGATCGGCGATCTGAACCTGTTCGGGGCGAACTTCACGGAGTATGGACTCCCCGGCCTGGGCGATGTCGCGTACGGGCTCGTGATGCAGGAGTTGGAGCGCGGCGACTCCGGCATCCGCAGCATGGTCTCGGTGCAGAGTTCCCTGGTCATGTACCCGATCCTCACCTTCGGCTCGAAGGAGCAGAAGGACCGCTTCATCCCGGGGCTGGCCAGCGGCCGGATGATTGGCTGCTTCGGTCTCACGGAGCCGGATTTTGGGTCGAACCCCTCGGCGATGCGCACCCGCGCGCGCCGCGACGGGGACTACTGGGTGCTGAACGGCGCCAAGCAGTGGATCACGAACGGCAGCGTCGCCGATGTCGCCGTCGTGTGGGCGCGCACCGACGAGGGAATCCGGGCCTTCCTGGTCGAGAAGGGCGCCGAGGGCTTCGTGAGCGCCGAGCAGCACGGCAAGTTCTCGCTGCGGGCGTCGGTGACCGGCGAGCTCTCCTTCCAGAACTGCCGGATTCCGGCCGACAACATCCTGGCGGGGACCCGCGGCGTCGGCAGCGCGCTCCAGACCCTGAACCAGGCGCGCTACGGCATCTGCTGGGGCGGGCTCGGCTCGGCGATGGAGTGCTACCACACGGCGCTCGAGTACGCCCGCCAGCGGGTGCAGTTCGCCGGCCAGCCGATCGCCAGTCACCAACTGGTCCAGGAAAAGCTGGCGTGGATGATCACGGAGATCACGAAGGGCCAGTTCCTCGCCTACCAGTTGGCGGGGCTCAAGACGGCCGGGACGATGGCGCCGCAGCACGTCTCGATGTGCAAGCGGAACAACGTCTGGGTGGCGCGGGAATGCGCCAAGCTGGCGCGCGAGATCCTGGGCGCCAACGGCATCTCCGACGAGTATCCTGTGGTCCGCCACATGCTTAACATCGAGTCGGTCTACACCTATGAAGGGACTCACGACATCCATGGCTTGGTGATCGGCGCCGCGGTGACGGGCATCCCCTCCTTCAACCCGCCGATGACCCGCGATCAGGCGCGGGAGGCCGCCGCCCGCCCCGAACTGGCCGCGGTGGCGTCGGGGGGGAACTGATGGCGAGCGGCCTGCGCGATCACGACTTCGTCGCCGTCACGGAGGCGGCCGCGGTGGCCGCGGCGCAGACCATGGGCTACGGCGACCGTCGCCACTCGGACCACGTTTCGGTGGAGGCGATGCGCGAGTCGCTGGCGACGATGGCGATCGAGGGCCGCGTCGTGATCGGCGAGGGGGAGCGGGACAAGGCGCCGATGCTCTATGTCGGGGAGCGGGTCGGCCGCGGCGCTCCCGGCGACCTGCCGGTGGATTTCGCCGTCGACCCGCTGGAGGGAACGAACCTCTGCGCCACCGGCGCCGCGGAAGCGATGGCGGTGCTTGCGGCGTCCGAGCGGGGAGGCCTGCTCCATGCCCCCGACATCTACATGGACAAGATCGTGGTCGGCCCGACCGCCCGCGGCAAAGTCGACCTGGATGCGCCGGTGGAGGACAACCTGAACGCCATCGCCGGCGCCTTCAACTGCGCGGTCAGCGCCTTGACGATCGTGGTGCTCGACCGGGACCGCCACCGCGGTCTGATCGAGGACATCCGCGGCGCCGGCGCCCGGATCAAGCTGATCGGCGACGGCGACCTCTCGACGGCGATTGCCGCGGCCGTGCGCGGCACCGGTGTCCACGCGGTGATCGGCACCGGCGGCGCGCCGGAAGGCGTGATCACGGCGGCGGCGATGCGCTGCCTGGGCGGCGAGATCCAGGGTCGGCTGTCCGCCCTCTCCGAAGAGCAGGAGCGCCGGCTCGAGGACGTCGGGATCGAGGACCGGGACAAGGTCTACAGCACCGACGAGCTGGCGCCCGGCGAGGACATCGTGTTCTGTTGCACCGGCGTCACCGGAGGCGACCTGCTCCGCGGCGTCCGGTTCGAGGGCGGCGGGTACCGCACGTCGACGCTGGTCATGTCGCTTGCCGACGGCGTGATCCGGTTCGTCGAGACGATTCACCGCGGCGACGACGGCGGCCCCGTCGTCTTCCACTGAGCGGACGACCGGTGCGGGAACAGGTGCGGAACCGAGCGGAGGCGCCGGCGTGATCAAGCCGGACCGCTGGATTCGCGCCTGGGGTGAGGGCGGCGGTGTGACGCCGTTCGAACCCGACCAGGTGAACGCGGCGAGCTACGATGTCCGGGTGGGCGACCACTGGATCTGTCCGACCCGCGACCCGGAGGAGTTCCGGGGAGACAAGGTGAAGCTGTTTCCGAACGAGGTCTTGCTCGCCACGACTTTCGAGTTCGTGCGCATCCCGCGGTCGGTGGCCTGCGACCTGAAGCTCAAGTCGACCCTGGGCCGGCTGTGGATCAACCACTCCCTGGCCGGCTGGTGCGACCCGGGCTTTGAAGGCAACATCACGCTCGAGTTGCAGAACCTGGGACCGGTGCCGTTCGTGCTTGATGCCGGCCGCCGGATCGCCCAGTTGATCTTCATCGCGATGGAGTCGGAACCTGAGGTGGCCTACGGCGAACCGGGCGCGGGGAGTAAATACCAACATCAGCGCGGCGCGACGCGAGCCCGGAGCTGAACGGGGCCAGCGATCGTGTCCGCACCTGTTCGGCAGACCATCCGGCTCACGGTAGGCAGCCGGTACGAGAACATCGAACTGGTGCAGGCGGTTCTGGACGAGGCGCTCGAACCGCTGGAGGTCGACGAAGAGAGCAGCTACTGGATGGACATCGCGCTGCGGGAGGCTCTGATCAACGCGATGAAGCACGGCAACGCGCTGGACCCCGAGAAGAAGGTGGAGGTCGTGTTGGAGGTCGGCGAGGACGGAGTCGACATCACGGTGGAGGATGAGGGCAGCGGGTTCGATCCGGCCGCGGTGGAGGATCCACTGGCGCCGGACAACCTGCTGAAGACGGAAGGCCGGGGAATCTTCTACATGAGCAAGTTCATGGATAAGATCGAGTACGACTTTGGCGCCGGGGGCGGCACGAAGGTCCGGCTTCACAAGAAGTTCGGCGATTCGAGCGCCGGCGCCGAAGGAGACCAGGGAGGAGCGGAATGAAGATTGACAAGCGCCAGCGGGATGGAGCGACGATTCTCGATCTCCAGGGCAAGATCACGATAGGCGTGGGAGACGTTGCCTTGAGGGAGGCCGTTCACGAAGCGCTCGGCGCGGGTGCTGTGAACATTCTGCTCAACATGGGCCGGGTGCGAACGATCGACTCTTCGGGCGTCGGTGAACTGATTGCCGCCTACACCACGGTCACCAACCGCGGCGGCAAGCTGGGTCTGTTCTCTCTGCCGAAGCGAGTGCTCGGCGTGCTGCAGATCACCCAGTTGGTCACCGTGCTCGACATCATGAAGGACGAGGCCGAGGCGGTCGCGTCGCTCTCCTGACGGACGGGTGATCGCACTCAGGCAGGGACGCGGGCAGGAGCGTTCGACGGTGGACCGCCGGGCGGGGATTGGCGGCGGCAGGCTGCTCTTCGTCGGCGTCTCGCTGCTCCTCGTCCTGGGCCTTGCAAGCGGTGCGTGGCTGGGCGCCATCGACGACGAGCCGGGCACCGACTCGATCTACAAGTACATCACGCTGTGGGAGGAGGTCCTGCGGCTGATCCGCGGCTCGTACGTCGAGGAGGTCGACGGTCGCGGCCTCATGGCGGGCGCGCTGGACGGGGTGACCGACGCCCTGGATCCGTTCTCGGTCTATGTGCCGGCGAGCGAGGTGGAGTCGTACCGCGCCGCGCGGGAGATCGGGCGCCGTCACAGCGGCGTGCTGGTGCTGAAGGAGCGCGGGACGGCCTACGTCGCCGCGGTGGACCGCGGCAGTCCGGCGGACCTGGAGGGGCTCGAACTGGGAGACATCGTCGCCGGCATCAATGGCCGTTCGTCTCGTGAGATGCCGCTGTGGGAGCTGCGCCGGCAGCTCGCGGCGCCCATCGGTTCGGAGTTGCGGCTCGAACTGGTGCGGCGCGGCGAGAGCATCGATGCGAGCCTCGTCCTTGCGGAGTACGACCTTCTGCCGCCCAAGTTCGAGGAGCTTCGCGGCGTCGGCGTGCTGACGATTCCGAGCTTCGGCGCCGGTACGGCAGCCCGGGTGGACGCGGCGCTGGCCGGGTACGAGGGCGCCACGCTGCTGATCGATCTACGCGGCGTAGCCGGAGGGTCGGTGGCGGATGCCTACACCGTCGCGGGCCGTTTCGCGCAGGGCGACCTGGGCCGCCTGCTCGACCGCGATGACCGCGAACTGCGGAGCTTCGACGGCGCCGGCGGCCTGTTCGCGGGTGACATTGCGGTGCTGGTCGACCGGAGTTCTCAGGGCGCCGCCGAAGTCCTGACCGCCGTGCTGCAAAAAGCGAAAGACGCCGAGCTGTACGGGGAGCCGACCTTCGGCTACGCGGGAGAGGTGGAGCAGATCGAGCTGCCGAACGGGGGCGGCGTGCTGGAGTTGACATCGGCCTTCTACACCGATCCGGAGGGCGAGCGGCTCAACCGCAGGATCCGCATAGACCGTGACAACCGCCTCGGCGCCGCCTTCTTCGCGGAGCCGGAGGACGGGTCCGATCCCGTGCTCGAGAGCGCGATCGATCTGATTGTGGGCGCCGCGGATCCGAAGGCGTAGCAACCAACCGCTGCCCTACTCGTCCCGCTTCACGCGCTCCCAGAGCAGTTCCATGCGCTGCCGGCGGGCGTCGCCCGTTTCGCCGTCCACTTGCGCTTCGAGTTCCGCTTCCACGACGGCGAAGCGACGGCGGAACTTCCGGTTCGCTCCAGCCAGGGCGCGCTCCGGATCCACCTTGAGGTGGCGGGCGAGGTTGGCGACCGCGAAGAGTAGGTCGCCCAGCTCTTCCTCGACCTTCGAGGTCGCTTGCGGCCCGTCTGCCGCCGCGCCTCTTTCCGTCTCCCGGTCGAGTTCCCCCAGTTCCTCGAGCACCTTGGCTCGTACGGCGGCGGGCGCGTCCCAGTCGAAGCCGATGCCGGCCGCCTTCTGCCCGAGCCGGTAGGCGCCGACCAGAGCCGGCAGCGAAGCCGGTACGCCGTCCAGCGCGGAACGTCCGGCGTCACGGCGCTTGCGTTTTTCCCAGAGCGCCGCGACCTCGGCCGCGGACTCCGCCTGGCGCCGATCCTCCTCGTTGCCGAAGACGTGCGGGTGACGGGCAACCATCTTCTCGATCACCGTTCGGATGGCGTCGCCGACGGGAACGTCCGACAGCTCGGCGCTGGCGAGCCGGGCGACGTAGACCGCCTCGAACAGCAGATCGCCCAGCTCTTCGTTGATCGCCGCGGTGTCGCGCTCGTCGATCGCGGCGGCCAGTTCGTGCGCCTCTTCGATCAGGTAGGCCCGCAGGTCCTTCAACGACAGCTCGCGGTCCCAGGGGCAATCCCGGCGCAGCCGGTCGATCAGGGTCGCGATAGGCGCCAGCGAGGAGGGGTCGGCGGCGCCGTCGGCTCTGTTACGCTCGCGCATTCTTCGTTGAGGAGGTCGTGTGTGAAGGTCACCGACAAGAGGATGTTCACGGACGACGGTGAACTGCGCGAAGAGTACCGGTTTCTCGAGCAGCAGAAGGCGCCCGCAGAACCCGCGGCGGCCGCAGAGCCCGCGGCGCCCGCAGAGCCGGCGGCGCCCGCACAGCCCGCAGAGCCGGCGGCGCCCGCACAGCCCGCAGAGCCGGCGGCGCTCGATTCCTCGGCCGATCCGTACGAGTCGTCGCCGGTCGGCGCGGGGCGCCCGGCGCCCGGCTTCATGGACCTGGTCGCGATGCTCGTCGAGCCGATTGCCTTCCTGCTGGGCGACGCGCAGCTTCCGGATGGCCAGAGCGCGCAGGATCTTCCCCGGGCGCGTCTGCAGATCGATCTGCTGGCGGTGCTGCAGGAGAAGACACGAGGGAACGTCACCTCGGAGGAGAGCGCGGTGGTCGAGAACCTCCTCGCTCAGCTCCGCATGCGCTACGTCGAGAAGAGCCGGAACTGACGACGTAGAAGACACAGGGCGAGGCGTTTGGCGGCGCTGGCCGGAATCCGGGCGCCGGACCGACGGCCTGGGAGCGGTCGCGTGAGGCGGCCGAAGGGGTGTGACCTGTATATTGAGCCGATCAGCATCAGATTCTGGCTCTACAGGACTTGACATCGGAACGCTTAGGTCTTAGGGTCGTTGTCGCGCCGCAGCCGTAGCTGGACAGGAGAACACCCGATACGGCGCCGCGGCCACCCAACAAGAGCAACACCCGTTCGCGCACCGTGTGGACGATCAGGAGACGAAGACTTGAGCAAAATCATAGGAATCGACCTGGGGACGACGAACAGCGTCGTCGCCGTAGTGGAGGGTTCGGACGCGAAAGTGGTTCCGAACTCGGAGGGAAGCCGGACAACACCGTCGGTCGTCGCGTTCACGGACAAGGGCGAGCGGCTGGTCGGGCAGGTCGCCAAGCGGCAGGCGGTGACCAATCCGCAGAACACGATCTTCTCGATCAAGCGCTTCATGGGACGGCGCCTGAGCGAGGTTTCACAAGAGCAGAAGATGGTTCCCTACGCGGTCTCGAGTTCGGGCGACGACGTCCAGATCGAGGCCGTGGGCAAGAGCTACACCCCGCCGCAGATCTCGGCCATGGTGCTGCAGAAGCTGAAGCAGGCGGCGGAGGACTACCTGGGCGGTCCGGTCGACCGGGCGGTGATCACCGTGCCGGCGTACTTCAACGACGCCCAGCGTCAGGCAACGCGCGACGCCGGCCAGATCGCCGGTCTCACGGTGGAGCGGCTGGTCAACGAGCCCACCGCGGCGGCGCTTGCCTACGGCCTGGACAAGGAGGGGGATCGCACGATCGCCGTCTACGACTTCGGCGGCGGCACGTTCGATATCTCCATCCTCGAAGTCGGCGAGGGGGTCGTCGAGGTGAAGGCGACGAACGGCGACACCCACCTGGGTGGCGACAACATGGATCAGCGGATCATCGACTGGCTGCTGGCGGAGTTCAAGAAGGACCAGGGCATCGACCTGGGTCAGGACCCGATGGCTTTGCAGCGCCTCAAGGAAGCCGGCGAGAAGGCGAAGATCGAACTTTCCGGCGTGCAGGAGACCGAGATCAACCTGCCCTTTGTCACTGCCGACGCCGCGGGTCCCAAGCACCTGAACTGCAAGCTGTCCCGGAGCAAGCTGGAGCAGCTCACGGGGGACCTGGTCCGGAGTACCCTCGAGCCCTGCCGCCAGGCGCTCAAGGATGCCGGTCTCTCCACCAGCGACATCGAGGAAGTCGTCCTGGTCGGCGGCCAGACCCGGATGCCCGCGGTGCAGAGCGCGGTCAAGGAGTTCTTCGGCCGAGAGCCGCACCGCGGAGTGAATCCGGACGAGGTCGTGGCGATCGGCGCCGCGGTTCAGGGCGGCGTGCTGGCGGGGGACGTCACGGATGTCCTGCTGCTGGACGTCACGCCGCTTTCGCTCGGCATCGAGACGCTGGGCGGCGTCTTCACCAAGCTGATCGACCGCAACACGACCATTCCCACGCGCAAGAGCGAGACCTTCTCGACCGCCGGCGACAACCAGACCTCGGTGGAGGTCCACGCTCTGCAGGGCGAGCGCGAAATGGCGGGTCACAACCGGACCCTCGGGCGCTTCCACCTGGTGGGCATCCCGCCGGCGCCCCGGGGCTTGCCGCAGATCGAGGTCACTTTCGACATCGACGCGAACGGCATCGTCAATGTCTCGGCCAAGGACAAGGGCACGGGCAAGGAGCAGAAGATCACCATCAGCGGTTCCGGCGGCATCGACAAGGACGAGATCGAGCGCATGGTCGCTGACGCCCAGGTGCACAGCGACGAGGACAAGAAGCGCCGGGAGGTCATCGACGCCCGCAACCAGCTCGATTCCCTGGTCTATGGCACCGAGAAGAACCTCGCCGAGCACAAGGACAAGCTGGAAAGCAGCGATGTGGCTGAGATCGAATCGGCGATCGAGGAAGCGAAGAAGAGCATGGAGGCCGAGGACGCGGCCGCGATGGCGAGCGCCTCGGCCAGCCTGACCCAGGCCTCGCACAAGCTGGCCCAGGTCATCTACGAGCAGGCGAGCACCGAGGCGCCGCCGGAGGGTGCGCCGGGCGCCGGCGCCGGTCCGGAAGGCCCGGCTTCCGGGGACGATGAAGACGTGATCGACGCCGACTTCGTCGACGTGGATGACTCCTCCGGGGACGAGAAGGCAAACTAGGGTCGCCATGGTGCAGTCCCGGTCGTCGCGGCAGCGCCGCCCCCCGTCCCGCCGCCGGCGGGTGGGGGGCGGTCGCTACGTGATGATCAGCAAGGTGGCGGAGCGCTACGACATTCATCCGCAGACCCTTCGCCTCTACGAGCGAGAGGGACTGCTCGAGCCGCAACGAAGCGACGGCAACACGCGGCTCTACGACGAGGACGCCCTCCAGCGGCTGGAGTCGATCCTGACGCTGACGCGCGACATGGGCGTGAACCTCGCGGGCGTCGAGGTCATTATGACTCTCCAGGAGCGGCTGGCGCGGCTGGAGGCGGAGCGCGACCGGCTGCTCGAGATCGTGGAGCGCGAGGTGTCGGACCGGCGCCGCGGAGTACGGCGGCGGCACGCACTGGTCTGGGTGCGCAGCGGCGCCCTGGTCAAGGTCGAGGAAGAGGATTGAACGAAGCCGGTTGCGAGTTCTGCCAAGGGCGTGGCTGGATCGTCGACCTGGTGACCAACCGCGCCCGGCGTTGCAGTTGCTATCAGACGCGGTCCCGCAGTCGCCGGCTCGATGAGTTGGGGATTCCGCCGAAGTACCAGGGCTGCCGGCTCAGCAACTTTCGCCTCGCCGGCGACGCGAACGACCAACTGCGGGCCGCGCGCCGCAGTTGCGAGCTGTACATCGAGGACTTCCTCGAACTCGACGGCTCCCTGCGCGAAACGGGCCTGGTGTTCGTGGGCCCGAGCGGGCGGGGCAAGACGCACCTCGCGGTGGCGGTGCTCGTCGAACTCGCGGAGCAGTACGGGATACGGGGCCGTTTCGTCGACTTCACGAGCCTGGTCGCGGACATTCAGGCCACGTTCCAGCAAGGCGCCGATCGGAGCCAGGCCGACTTGCTGCGACCGCTGCAGGAGGCGGATGTCGTGGTCGTCGACGAGCTCGGCGCCAGACGGCCGACGCCCTTCGTCTCGGACACTCTCTACCTGCTGATCAACAGCCGCTACATGGCCAGGCGGCCGACCCTGTTCACCAGCAACTACTACCTGACGTCCGAGGCCGACGGCGAGGACATTCCCGCCGGCCAGACGCTCGCCGGCCGCGTCCCGGCCAGCCTGGTCAGCCGTCTCCACCAGATGGCGAAGCCGGTCCCCATCGACGCCGTCGGCGATTACCGGCACGAACTCCAGGCCCATCAGCACCGGTAAGCACTGGGTGCAAGAGGACGCCGTTTCCGCCTATTTCCAATAACGTATGGAAGTACGCGATGAAGCGACCGACCCGAGAAGAAGTGACGCCGTGGGCTGCCGGCTTGGGCGTCGTCGCGCTGGCCTGCCTGCTGGTGGCCGCGGCTCGGCCGGTTCTTGTCCCCAACCCGGCTCCGGCGCCCGGGCCGATCGTGCTGCCGGCGGAGATCCGGGTAGGGCTCGCTACGGACCTGGAACGGCTCGAAGTTCCTTGCTGCGAAACACCATCCTGGTTGGTGGCCGAGGACGGCGAACGGTACGAAGTCGAGGGACGCTTCAGCGTTCGGCCGGCGCCGGGCAGAGCGAGTCCCGGCGTTCATCGGCTCCAGGTCGCGGCTCTGCGGGATCGTTGGCAGGCAGGGGAGCTTGCCACCCGGCTCGCGGCGCTGCTCGAGCAGGAAGCGGACTCGGTCCTCGACGCCGCCACCGGGCTGTACCGGGTTCGGGTCGGGCGCTACGCCGGCCGGGAGCAGGTGGAGGCGGCTCGCGGCCGACTCCGGGTCGAGGGGTTCGACGACAGTTGGATCGTGGTCGAGGGCGCGGTGCTGGAGGATCCCGCCTTCGAGGTCGAGGGAATCGGCGTTGTCGACGGCATCGGCTGGGTCGCCGGCAGGCGGCTCCGGCTCGAATCGGGCGGGGAGGTCGTGACCATCCTCGGCCGCCGCTACCGGGGCGCTCTCGAACTGTTCGTGAACGACCGCGCGGGTCTGAACGTCGTGAACGCGGCGCCGCTCGAGGACTATGTGCGCGCTGTCGTGCCGGTCGAGTTGGGCCCGGACCTCTACCCCGAGCCCGAAGCGACCAAGGCGCAGGCGGTCGCCGTGCGCACCTACGCGGTGCGTCATCACGGCGAGTTCGACGCCGAGGGCTACGACATCTGCGCAACGCCCCAGTGCCAGGTCTATGGCGGACTGGAGGTGGAGCATCCGCGCTCGGACGAGGCGGTGGCGGCTACGCGGGGAGAGATATTGGTCCGGTCCGGTGAACCGCTCGAGGCGCTCTTCACGGCGAGTTGCGGCGGCAACACGGAACTCGCGGGCAACGTCTTCCCGCGTTTGGCTGGAGACGGGCCGACCGGCGCCGCATGCGTCGAAGGCGGCGTTGTGCCGCTGGTCGGGGAAGCTGGAGGAACGCCGGAGCAGCACCTGCTTGAGGCGCTGGGCTTGGCCGGAGTGCGGGAACGAAAGCGTAGCGAGCGCCTGAACCGGGCCCTGTCCAGGGGCGCGCTCAAGGTCGTGGCCGGGAATCTGGAGCGGATCGACGACCGTTGGCTGCATTTGCGCAGGGATGGCGTGCGGCGACTGGTGCCCCTGGCGTCGGAGGCCGCCCTGTTGACCACCGAGGCGCCGCCCGGTGCAACGCCAGTGGATATGGGCGTCCGGGTCGGGTCGCTCGCCATGGCGCCCGGGGATCGGGTTCGGGTCTACGTCACCGGCGGCCGTGCGGCTCTCGTGGTCCACGAGACGCCTGCCGTGGGAGGCCAGGAGGTCGCGACACCCTGGTCGGTGTGGCGCTCTCACGGCTCGCTGCGGGAGGCGGTCGAGAAGCGCTTTCCCGGCCTGGGCTTGGCTTCGCTGAACGTGCTCGAGCGCGGCGTCTCGAGCCGGGTAGCAAGGCTCGACCTGATCGGCGAACGGCGCTCGGTCGAGGTTCAGGGTTTGGCCATCCGCTGGCTCCTCGACCTGCCGGAGAACCTGGTCCGGATGTCCGCCGAGACCGGCGCCGGCGATGTCGCGGGCTGGCGCTTCGAGGGGAACGGCCGGGGGCACGGCGTCGGCATGTGCCAGGTCGGCGCCTACCTCATGGCGCAGCGGGGTCTGAGTTACCGCGAGATTCTCTGGCACTACTACGGAGCGGTCGACATCGGACACTCTGGATCGTGACCGGGATCGTGACCGCGGACGGTGCAGGAGAGGCGTGGCTGGATGAACCGCAGCCCTGGCGTCGGACCCGGCGTCTGGCCCGGGCCCTGACCGCGATCGAGAGCGGGGCCGAGGCCACCTGGGCAAGGGCGGCGTTCCGGCGTGCAGGCAATGCTGTGACCATCGGTTTGACCGGACCGCCCGGAGTCGGCAAGAGCACGCTGACGGCCGCCCTGGCCCGGAAGCTCCGGAATCGAGGCGAACCGGTGGCGGTACTGGCGTTCGATCCCTCCAGCCCGCTGACCGGCGGCGCGGTGCTCGGCGACCGGGTTCGCATGTTCGACCTGGAGACGGACCCGTGCGTGTTCATCCGATCGATGGCCTCGCGCGGCGCTTCCGGCGGTCTGGCGCGGGCCGCCGCCGCCGCCGTCGACCTGCTCGACGCGGCGGGCTTCCCGTGGATTCTCGTGGAGACGGTGGGCGCGGGGCAGGCCCAGACGACGATCCGCCGCAACTCCGACCTGGTAGTGCTCGTTACAGCACCCGGTCTGGGCGATGGCGTCCAGGCGATCAAGAGCGGCACGATGGAGATCGCGGACATCTTCGTCGTCAACAAGAGCGACCTCCCGGGCGCCGCCGTCGCCCGCCGCGCGATCGAGGACGCGGTCGAGCCGGAGCGCGGCGCCGGGGGCGAGCGGCCGCCGGTGATTTCGACGGTCGCCCGAGCAGGTGAAGGGGCGGTGGAACTGCTCGATGCGATCTCCGGGTGCTTCGATAGGCTGAAGGCCGGCGATGAGATCACTGCCCGCCGGTCGGCCCGCTTTCGCCGCCGGGTGCTCGACCTCTACCGGCACTCCGTGCTGCGGCTCGCCATGGACGCGGTTGAAGCCGGCAGCTTCGCCTCGGCGGCGGGGCGTCCGGACCGGCCGGCTGCTCTGGACGGGGCGCCGGAATCGCAGCAGAATCGGGCACCCGCGAACGCCGGACCGCGTAGTGTGGATCCGTACGACCTTGCGGACCGGCTGGTCGCCGAGTTCGTCGGCGGATTCCGGCGAGACAGAGGACAACGTTCATGATCACCGCTCTGGACCACATCGCTATCGCCGTACCGTCGATTGAAGAGGCGAGCGGTGCGGAGCTCCTGCGCGAGCGGCCCGGGCCTGGCGCCGAGGGTGCAACCGTCCAGTTCGTCCATCCGAAGAGCGCCGGCGGCGTGCTCGTCGAGCTCTCGGAGCCGGCGTCGTGAGCGGCCGTCTGATTCTCGAGGACGGCGCAGTCTTCCACGGGGAGGCGCTGGTCGAGGGCAGTCGGTACGCGGAGATCGTCTTCAACACCTCGATGACGGGCTACCAGGAGATCCTGACCGACCCCTCGTACCGCGGGCAGATCGTGATCATGACGCAGCCCCACATCGGCAACTACGGCACCTACGACGGCGCTGCGGAGTCGCACCGGGTCTGGGTCGAGGGATTCGTGGCCCGCGAGTTCACCAGCCGCCGCTCCGGCCTGGGGGACACGGACCTGGGCGCCTATCTGCAGGCGAACGGCGTTCCGACGCTGGCGGGCATCGACACCCGCGCCGCGGTGCGCCGGATCCGCGAGTTCGGCGCCATGCGCGGCATGATCACGAGCTGCGAACGTCCCGATGCGGAGTTGATCGAGGAGGTGCGGCGGCAGCCGACGATGGAGGGCCGGGCTCTCGTCGACGAAGTCACCTGCGAGGCGCCCTACGAGATGGAGGCGGAAGGCGAGGAGAAGTACCGGCTCGCGGTCTACGACTTCGGGGTCAAGCGGAACATCCTGCGCTCCCTGGTCCGGCACGGCGCCCGGGTCACGGTGCTGCCGGCACGCACGCCGGCCAGCGAGTGCCTGGCCATGGGCGTCGACGGCGTGGTGCTGTCGAACGGCCCGGGCGATCCGGCGCCGCTGCGCGAGATCGTCCGCGAGGTGCGCGAACTGGTCGAGGCCAGGGCGCCGGTGTTCGGCATCTGCCTGGGCCACCAACTGCTCGGCCTGGCCCTGGGCGGCAAGACCTTCAAGCTGAAGTTCGGCCACCACGGCGGCAACCAGCCGGTGCGGGACGAGGAGACCGGCCAGATCTCGATCACGAGCCAGAACCACGGCTTCGCGCTCAGAGCGGACAGCCTTCCCGACGACTGCAGGGTGGCGGCGGTCAATCTGAACGACGGCACGGTCGAGGCGTTCAAGGCGATCGGGAGACCGATCTTCTCGGTCCAGTACCACCCGGAGGCGGCGCCGGGACCGCACGATGCGGCGCGGCTGTTCGGGGAGTTCCTGGAGGTCTGTGACCGAGAGGCTGCGCCGCAGAACGAAACGAAGTGAGTCGGGGTGCGAGCGGTGTGGTCTGGTGGATCGCGGCGCGGTATCTGCTCGGCGCGCGGAGCCGGCTGCTGAGCGGTACGGCGCGCTCAGCTCTCGGGTCGACCGCCCTGGGCGTGGCCGCCATGGTCATCTCCATGGCGCTGATGAGCGGCTACAGCGACAGCGTCCAGAGCCGGCTGCTCGAAGCGGGCCCGCTGATCGTCTCACCGCACGGGGACGCCGCCGTGGACCCGGGGGCCGCGGACCGGATCGCCGAGCGTCTGCGGGCGCTGCCGGGCGCCGGAACGGTCGCCGTGACCGTGGCCGGCCAGGGTTCGCTCGCGAGCAGCGGCAATCGGGCGGGCGTCGATGTCTGGACGCGCGGCGTCATGCCCGGCGCGTCGTCCTTCGGCGCCAGTGAGGTCCAACTCGCACGGGGAGATGTGGGGATCGAGGCGATCGTGGTGGGCGGTGAGCTACGGCGCACCCTTGGCGTGTCGGAAGGGGACCTGGTGCGGCTGACGGCGATCGTGGCTTCGGGTGCTTCCGGACCCCGATTCTCCTACCGCACGCTCCGGGTCGCAGGCGCCTTCGAGACCGGATTCTCCGAGTACGACCGCAGCTATGCCGTCGTCCACCGGGACACGGCGGTTGCTGTCGGCGGAGGCCAGGTGGTCCTCGAAGTGACGATGGCGCCTGGCGCCCCTGTGTCCGACGTGCAGGAGAACATCGAGGAACTCCTGGGCGCGGATGCGCTGGTGATCGACTGGCGTCTCGGCAACCGCGACATCTTCGCCGCCTTCCGGCTTCAGAAGTGGGGCCTGTTCCTGATTCTGGGCCTGATCGTGCTCGTGTCGACGTTCAATATCGCGTCCGCTCTGGTCGTCCTGGTCCGCGAGCGGGGCCGGGACACCGCGGTGCTCGCCGCCCTCGGTCTCGGCCCGAGGCGCGTGCAACGCGTGTTCCTCCTCGGCGGGATGAGCCTGGGAGCGGTGGGGACGGCCCTCGGGGTCGGTCTCGGCGCCCTGGTGAGCGCGATCATCACCCGCTACGAACTCGTACGGTTCGATCCGGGCGTGGCGGAGATCTACTTCATCAGCAGCGTTCCGTTCGACGTGCGGGCCCTGGATCTGCTGGCGGTGGCCGGCTTCAGCCTGCTGGTGACGGGGCTCGCCTGCTGGTGGCCGGCGAGACTGGGGGCGGCGGTCGAGCCGGCACGCGCGCTGCGCTGGGAGTAGCGGCAGAGCTGAATTGGGAGGAGGGGTTGCCCTGAAGCAACCCCTCCCTGGTGTGAATCGCGCGCCGCCGGGTAGAACCCGCCGGCGCGGAGGTTTGAAGTTTGAGGCAGGTCCGGACGGTGTCCGGAGGGTGGGCTGCAGTTCCTCTGGCCGCGGACGCGGTCCAGTCGCAACCCGGTAGGTGACGACGCAGGAGTCGGGGCTCGATGCCTGTCGACTCGGTGCCGCCTCTATGAGAACTATACGGTACTGGAGGCCAGAGTGTTTACCCCGCCGGGGACATTCCTGCACGTTCTTCCGCGTCGGAGCGGGGTCAAGTTGCATGTACACTGCGCGCGCTCATGCCGAGGCGCACGGACATCGAATCGATTCTGATCCTCGGTTCCGGGCCGATCGTCATAGGCCAGGCGTGCGAGTTCGACTACTCCGGCACCCAGGCCTGCCGGGTGCTCCGCCGGGAGGGTTACCGGGTGATCCTGGTCAACTCGAACCCGGCGACGATCATGACCGACCCGGAGTTCGCGGACGCGACCTACGTCGAGCCGCTGGTGCCCGAGATCGCGGAGCGGATCATTGAGCGGGAGCGGCCGGACGCCCTGTTGCCGACTGTCGGCGGCCAGACCGGGATCAACCTGACCCTGGCGCTGTCCGAGTCGGGAGTGCTGGAGGACTCCGGCATGACCCTCCTCGGCGCCAGCGTCGAGGCTCTGCGCCTGGGGGAGGACCGGCAACTGTTCAAGCGGGCCATGGTCGAGGCCGGGCTCGAGGTGCCGGAGAGCGGCACCGCAACGACCTTGAAGGAGGCGCGGGAGATCATCGAACGCTTGGGCTTCCCGGTCATCGTCCGGCCGAGCTTCACGCTGGGCGGCGAGGGGGGCGGCGTCGTATTCAACCGCGACGAGATCGACGACGTGATCACCCGCGCCCTGCAGGCGAGCCCGGCTTCGCGCATCCTGCTCGAACAGTCGGTGCTGGGCTGGAAGGAGTTCGAGCTGGAGGTGATGCGCGACGTGGCGGACAACGCGATCGTCGTCTGCTCGGTCGAGAACGTGGACCCGATGGGCGTACACACCGGCGACTCGATCACGGTGGCGCCTCAGCAGACCCTGTCCGACCCCGAGTACCAGGACATGCGCGACGACGCCTTCACGGTGATCCGGAAGGTGGGCGTCGCGACCGGGGGCTCGAACATCCAGTTCGCGGTGGAGCCCGGGACCGGAAGGCGCGTGGTCATCGAGATGAACCCGAGGGTGTCGCGGAGTTCGGCCCTGGCCTCCAAGGCGACCGGCTTCCCGATCGCCAAGATCGCGGCTCAATTGGCGGTGGGGTACACCCTGGACGAGATCGCCAACGACATCACCGGCAAGACCTTCGCCGCCTTCGAGCCGACCCTGGACTACACGGTGGTCAAGATCCCGCGCTGGGCGTTCGAGAAGTTCGAGCGCGCCGACGGCGCCCTGGGCACGTCGATGAAGTCGGTGGGCGAAGTAATGGCGATCGGCGGCAACTTCCGCGAGGCGCTGATGAAGGGCCTGAGCGGCCTGGAGCTGGACGCCCCGTGGCCGCGGCAGGAAGAGTTGGTCAGCGATCCGGTCAGTCTGCGCCGGCGGCTCAGCACCCCGAACTGGCAGCGGCTGTTCGCCATCTTCGCCGCGCTGCGCCAGGGCTGGACTGTGGAAGAGGTCGCCGCCGCGTCCAGCATCGACCCGTGGTTTCTGCGCGAGATCGAATCGATCATTGAGTGCGAGGCGGAACTCGCCTGCTGGGATCTCGACTCGGTTCCGGATCCGCTTCTGCGGCGTGCCCGGCTGAGCGGCCTGAGTGATCAGCGCCTCGCCTCGCTGCTCGGCAGCGAGGAGAACCTGGTGGCCCGGGAGATCACGAAACGGCGCATGGACCGCGTCTTCAAGCGGGTCGACACCTGCGCCGCGGAGTTCTCGGCGATCACGCCTTACCTCTACTCGACACCCGGCGTGGAGGACGAGGCGCTGCCCACCGACCGGAAGAAGGTGATGATCCTCGGCTCGGGGCCGAACCGGATCGGCCAGGGGATCGAGTTCGACTACTGCTGCGTTCACGCCGCCTTCGCGCTGCGGCGTGCCGGTTTCGAGACGATCATGGTCAACTGCAACCCGGAGACCGTCTCGACCGACTACGACACGTCGGACCGGCTGTACTTCGAACCGCTGACGCTGGAGCACGTGATGGCGATCTATCGCCGCGAGCAGCCGCTCGGCGCGATCGTCCAGCTCGGCGGCCAGACGCCGCTCAAGCTCGCGCACAGCCTGGAGGCCGCGGGAGTGAACATCCTCGGCACCTCGCCGGAGGCGATCGACCTTGCCGAGGATCGCCGGCGCTTCGGCGATCTGCTGGCGGAAGAGAACATCCTGCTGCCGGCGAACGGCTCCGCCGCGTCGTTGGACGAGGCCTGCAACGTGGCGGACGAGATCGGTTACCCGGTGGTCGTGCGCCCGAGCTACGTGCTCGGCGGGCGCGCGATGTCCATCTGTTACGACCAGCCGACGCTGATCAACTACATGCGCCGGGCCGCGGACGTCTCACCCGGCCGGCCGGTGCTTCTCGACTGCTTCCTCGAGGACGCCTTCGAGGTCGATGTCGACCTGGTTTCGGACGGCAAGCGCGCGGTGATCTGCGGCATCATGCAGCACATTGAGGAGGCCGGCATCCACTCGGGCGATTCGGCTGCGGTGCTGCCGCCGTACCGGGTGAGCGAGCCCGACCTCGATCGGATGCGTGACATCGCGGTGCGGCTGGCGCTGCGGATGGGCGTCGTCGGCCTGATGAACGTGCAGTTCGCGATCTACGGCGGCGAGGTGTACGTGCTGGAAGTCAACCCGCGGGCCTCGCGCACCGTGCCCTTCATCGCCAAGGCGGTCGGCCTGCCCCTGGTGCAGATCGCGACCCGGGTCATGGTCGGCGAGACCCTCGACGAGATCGGCCTCACCACCGAACCGAAGGTCGACCGGTTCTTCGTCAAGGTGCCCGTCTTCCCCTTCGACCGCTTTCACGGTGTCGACCCGGTGCTCGGCCCGGAGATGAAGTCGACCGGCGAAGTGATGGGCATCGGGCGTTCGTTCGGCAGCGCCTTCGCCAAGGCCTGGCTGGGCGCCGGCCATGCGCTGCCGGACAGCGGAGCGGCGTTCCTGTCGGTCCATGACCGGGACAAGAAGGCGCTGCTCAAGGTGGCGAAGCGACTGCGGGATCTCGGCTTCGAACTTCTGTGCACGGCCGGCACCGCCGACTACCTCGCCGCGCGCGGGATTGAGACGCGGCGGGTCAACAAGCTCGCGGAGGGCCGGCCGCACGTTGTCGATCACCTGATCAACGGCGATGTCAGCCTGATCGTGAACACGCCACTGGGCGGCGAGTCGTTCGCGGACGACATGGACATTCGCACCACGGCGCTCAAGTTCGACATTCCCTGCGTGACCACGATCTCGGGGGCGATGGCGGCAGTCGACGCGATCGAGGCGCTGCGCGGTAGCCGCCTGTTCGTGACCAGTCTGCAGGAGTTGAAAACGCCGAGTCTGGGTGGCTAGGGGATTCCCTCATTGGGGTCCGCGGCCGGCTACTCGCGTTCTTCGTCCTCGAAGTACCGGGCGACTGCGCCTCGCTCCGCTAGCTCGTTCGCGGCATAGCGGGTCGCGGTCGCGGCGTCGGTCCATCTGCCGGCCTGCATGAGCTCGGCGGTGGAGGCGCCGGCTGCGACCAGGGATTGAGCGCTGCCGACCCGGAGAGAGTGGCCGCTCACTCGGTCTTTGATGCCCGCGGCTCGCGCGCGTCTGCAGATGACCGACCTCACCGCGCCGACGCTCAGCGCCGTTTCACCAACGCGCGAGCCGTCCCTGGACACGGGGCGGAACAGGGGGCCGGTCGCGACGCCGGCGGCGCGGCGCCAGTCGGCGGATGGCCGCCATCGTCGCGCGGCACACGTAGAGCGTCTCGCCTCTTCCTTCCTGATCCGTCTTGCTCCGCGGCAGCGCGAGACGGCCGTTCCCGCCGTCGCCGGGTTCCAGATCGTCCACCCGGACGGCCGCAAGCTCGCTGATCCTCAGAAAGCCATCGCTGCCGAGCCGCAGAAGGGCGGCATCCCGCAGACCTGCCAGCGTCCCCTCGGTGGCCGCGAGCGCGGCCGCCTCGGCCACGCTCTCCCGCCGGAGCCCCGCGACCTGGCCGCGGCCACGGTCGGCACACTTCCGCTTCAGGCGTCTGAGCGTTCGAGCGGTCAGCGCTCCGCGCGGATCGGCAGCGCCCGCCGCGCGCGCGGCAGCCCCGATCGCGGCGTGCGCGAGCGACAGCGACGCCGGCGCCAGACCCCTCTGGGCCTCGGCCTCCAGGAAAGCTGCGGCGGTAGCGTCGTCCGCCTTGCGGTCCTCCAGGAAACAGGCGAAGCGCTCCACAGCCCGGTCGTAGGCCTTGTGCGTGTTCGGCGTGTAGCTGTCGCTGAACTCGGTCCGAAGTGACCGCAGCAGCGCTGCGGTGAGTGCTCCTCGATCCGGTTCCTTCATCGCTTCTTAGCCGGCGGTTTGAGTCGGATCGCCGTGCACCGTGCCGATTCTATACGGGAGATAAGGGTGATTATGCACAAGTAGTGACGATTGTCGGCCCCGAATGGCGTCGAGAGGGCGTCGTTCGTGCGTTTGTCGAGGGCGAGCGGGCCTGAGCGGGACTCCGCAGGTCGACTCTGGCCCGCGAAAGAGCCTCCGCCGGGCCTGAAGGGGCCTCCAGTTCGTCTTGTTGCCGTCGTTTCTGACGATTCGGGCTCGTTTCGACCGGCTCAGGGCGCAAGACGCTGCAGATATTCACCCTTACCTCGACATTCACCTCAGGAGATCGAGCCGGTGAAGCGCTCCGTCATCCCACTGTCCTTGCCCCTGCTGCTGCTTCTGCTCCTGCCTGAAGCAGCGGCCCTCTCTGCCAGCACTCCGCTGTCGGTTCCGGAGATCCCCGACTTCCGGGTGCCGTCCGGTGGCTCGGTCGACACGGTGTTTCCGGCAGCCACCGGAGGCAGATCGCCCTATTCCTACAGCCTCTCGGGCTTGCCGGCGGGAATCTCGTTCTCCTCGTCGACGCGGAGGGCTCGAGGGAGGCTGCCGACCGTTCTGGTCGACACCGTCTACACGATCACCTACTCCGTGAGGGACAGCAGAAGCGCGACGGCTTCGGCGACGTTCGTGGCGGTCGTCGCTGCCCCACCGCCTCCACCACAGGCGCTGTCGGTTCCGGGGATTCCCAATTTCCGGCTGGCGTCGGGACGCTCGGTCGACACGGTGTTTCCGGCAGCCACCGGAGGCAGCCCGCCGTACTCATACAGCGTTTCCGGCCTTCCTCCGGGGATCGCGTTCACGCCGTCGACGCGGCGCGCGAGCGGGACGCTACCGACCGTGACGACCGACACGGCTTACACGGTCACTTACACCGCCACGGACAGCGCGGGCGGGTCCGCCTCCGTCAGCTTTGTCGCGACCGTGGAAGCACGGGAACTCGTCGTCATCATCGGACCACCACTCATCATCTGCGCCGAAGGGCACACGTTCAACCCTGCAACGCACCAGTGCGAGCCGGATTCACCGCCACTTGCGGCGCCGTTCGTTTCCAATCTCCGGGTGCCGTCCGGCGGTGTCTTCTACACGGTGTTCCCTGTCGCAACGGGCGGCACGCCGCCCTACACCTACGGCTTGTCCGGTCTGCCGCCGGGGATCTCGTTCACGTCTTCCACGCGCCGCGCCCGGGGAACGCTGCCGACGGTCCTGATCGACACCACGTACACGATCACGTACAGCGTCTCGGACAGCGCAGGCGCGACCGATTCGCTCACGTTCACTATGGTCGTCGCGGCCGCGGCTTCTCCGCCGCCGCCACCTCCGCCGCCACCTCCGCCACCTCCGCCGCCACCTCCGCCTCCGCCGCCGACAACCGGCCCGATCGTGAAGACGGGCGTGAACGTCTCCAGTTCCCGCACGTACCTGCTCAGGCTGTCCGGCAGGGTCGAGGTGTCTGTAGAGTTGACCGGAATGACGACCGACTTCGACTGCACGGTCTCGGGCAATCGGTGCACGAATCGCGGTGGCACGCGGGACGATTCGTGGAGTGGCCCGCTCGATGCGGGCGAGCACAAGATCGTGGTCTATCCATACGGCGGCGGCTCCGGGAACTACACGCTCACCGTGAGCGCCCGGGTGCCGAGCGACGGCAGCAGCACGGGAACGAGGACCCAGGTGACGACCCTGGTCGACGTAAGCAGGACGGGCGTCTCCGCCAGCCAGACCCACGGCTTCACGCTCTCCGGGCCCGCCGAAGTGGACGTCGCTCTGACGGGCCTGACGATCGACTTCGATTGCCGTGTCGGGAGCAGCCGCTGCACGAACCGCTGGGGCACCCTGGACGATTCCTGGAACGGCAACCTGGGGGAGGGGAACCACAGCGTCGTGGTGTACCCGTTTGACCCCGGGCCGGGGAACTACTCGCTGACCGTGACGGCGACCGAGACGGTGACCTACGTCGCGACGCCGCTCGGCGGCGGCCCCCCACGCATTCGACTGGTGTTGTGTGACGAGAACGACGGAAGGCCCGTCGCAGGCACTTGCAGGGAGGTCGTCACGGGCGCGGGGCCTGGTCAGGGCAATCCGGGGCCTGGGGGCGGCGACGGTGGTGGTGATGGTGGTGGTGGACCACAGACGCCTTCACCGACGCGAGCCCAGAAGGAGAACACGGCCAGGACAGACGCCACTGCCCGAGCGCAGAGCGAGTCTTGCCAGAGTTTCTTTGAGAACCACAACGCGAGTTTCGACTTGGTGCAGAGCCTGAACGAGGTGTCTTTCGACGACAGCGACCCCCACAACCTTTGTGGTGATGACATGGCATACGCGGAAGTTGGAGGGGCCAACACGATCTTCACGTGTCATCGCTTCTACACCTATCCTGCTGTCCGAAGAGCCGACACAGTTCTTCATGAGATGCTGCATATTGCCGGAAAGACGCACGACGATCTTGGTGGCGCAGGCCCTTTTCGCCAGGCCGTGCTGAACGCGTGCCCGTAAGGAGCAAGACTTCCGGGAGCTACATCCTCGAAAAGGAAGGAGAATGTCAATGTTGAGACGGATCATCCAGGCGCTAGCCAGCACTCTCGTTGCTGGTGCCGTGCTTCTGCCATCGAGACCTCTGCCGGCTCAGACGGAGATGGAGGTCGTCTCCAACAACGAGTACGGCACGACCGTCAGATTCCGCGATGAAGACGGGGTTCTGGTCGAGCGCTTTTCGGCATCGGGTGCGGGCGTTGGAGCCAGTGTGTCTACGCGCGACAGCTTCTTCGACGAATACGGTAACGTCGAGAAAAAGGTGGTCCGCTTGTCGGACGGCAGGAGCACTACGGAGCACTTGGTCTATGACCGGCCCCTGCCTGATGGAGGCGAGAGATTCCCGGTTGCCCGGGGTCGTAACATAAGTCGAGAGAAGATGGATGGCTTCCTCTCCCGCTTGCCTCCGTTACCCGGAACATCTCACAGAACGGAGCTGGATCTGTTTCGAGGTCAGCAACGCCCTGTCGGCGAGACCCCTCCAGGTCTCGGTCATCCGTGGGGGCGCCATTGGAAGGAGAGCGGCGACGGGTTTACTCGGACGACCTTCCGGCTGCTCCACCAGGAGATGGAGGTCGAGTCTGCACGCCTCGGCGACAAACGGCTGCGGATTACGGACAGTCGCGGAGGATTACGCCACGATCACTTTACGGAAACGACATGGCTCGAGCAGGGCTGTGACTGCGTCGCCTTCCCCGCCGTTGCCTCGTACGACGCTTCGGGCCGAATTGTCCATGTGGTGACGAACGAGGGTGGCTACCCGACCGAGACCTGGTACGGCGAAACGCTTGTCGCCCGCTACCACTATGCGCATGTGGACGGCGTGCGGCCGTTGCCCCCCCACGGGGGTCTAGGCGACTTCTGGATCGAGCTGATCGATGCCAGAACCGGCAAGCGGCTCCTTGACTCACGTGCACTCCCAACCACATCGGACAAGCCGCTCTTCAGCGCGGGGGGTGCCGGACTGGGCGTGGTTCGGGCGTTAGGCGACGAGCTCTTCGCCGTCGTTACACACGGCGTCATCGTCGGGCGTTACGCCCTCCTTCCCCTGGACGAGGGCCCGGTTTGGCGAACGGTTCAGGCGGCCGGAACCGAGGCTCCCGAGTTGCGTTCTCTGGTGCACTACACGGACGATCGCCTCAGGATCGAGTTCCGGTTCGATCACACCGACCTGGTTGTGGAAGCGGCTCGGCGCGGTTCCTCCGCCGTCAAGGTCATCTGGCCGAAGGGAATCACCCTGCCTTTCCGAGCCGGCGAAGATGTCGGCGCGCTCAGTGCGCCGCGCCGCCCGGGTCGTCACTCCCTACCGGAAGATGGCCCTATGCATGAGTTCGGCGGTGGAGGCTCCGGCGGCGACCAGGGACTGGGCGCTGCCGACCCGCAGTGAGTGTCCGCTCACGCGGCCGATGGCGCTTGTAGAGTATTCCTCGGCTCTTCCAGCCGGCGGTCGGCCGACGCCGGAGCAACTTGACAAGAACGGGTGTTGACGATGAGAACGGCAATCCTCGCTGCTCTTCTGACGCTGGCCGCTTGGGCGGCTCGCGCGGCCGATGACAGTGCTGTGCTCCCTCCGGGAAGTGTTCTTGGTTCTGACGGCTACCTAATCACCGACTCGGGATACGCGGTAGTGGCTGGCCTACGACTTGTGGAACGCTCGCTACGAGCTTGCAGTTCCGGAGGCGCCGTTCCTTCGGCGGTCGGCCGCCCATGGCTCGCCGCACCCGACTCGCGGCTTCGTCGAGATAGAGAGGGACGGTAGCCGGCACCGTGTGAAGCACTCCTGGCGAAGTCCGCAGTTCGAGAACTGGGAGGAAGCACATGTGTCGGAATGGCGCGATGGTCCGTTGCCGGTAGCGGTGAGTCCGAACGGTCGCCATGCGCTGGTTCTGGAGACTCGCAGTACCGAAGAAGGCGAGAGCGTCATGCATGCGCGCCGGTTTGGACTGGATCTCCTGCCCGTGCTGCCGCCCGTCGAAGCGGTGCCGGTCGAAACCGAAGGGCAGGAGGGGGTCCAGAAGAAGCCTGGACGCTCAGGTGGCGCATAATCGGCGGGTGAGTTCTGTACCACGAAGCGAAGGCCGCACTCGGTGCTGGGCGGCGGGACGCCTGCCGAGGCCCACAGCGCTCATGCTCGTGGGAGTGCTTCTGGCCCTTAGCGTGCCTGCGGGTGCCGCCCGGGCGATGCAGGGGCCGCCTGAATGGGTGGAGGACCTCATCCGGGTGGTGCCGCCAGGCTCGGTGATTGAGCGTGTCTTCCTGGCGTCTCATGTTTCCCGGGCCGAGACACACGCGTACCTGGAGCGTCTTGGCCTCGAGCGAGTCGGTCTGGATGACGGAGCGCTCCTCGACCCTGAAATCAGCATTCGCGGGAGCGATGCGTTTCACGGCGTTCTGGAGGCCAGGACCGACTGGGCGGCGTATCGGCGCGAACTCAACGGGAAGTTCGCATCGCGTGAAACTACCGAGGTTCTCGGTCAGGCGATGACGGTGACGACCGTCATCAGCCCTGAGGGCCTCCGGATTTCGGACGATCGGGGAGGGTCCCGGACCGAGGCGTACCGGAGGTTTCCGCTCGATGCATGCGACCGGGGAAGCGTGGGAGACGAGCTCGAACACCATGTGGTGCAGACCGGCTCCGGCGGTTGCGCTGACCCGGCGTTGTTCTATGCGACGTTCGACGAAGCGAGCGACGACCACGGCACGATCGCCGAGGTCGTCAGAGACAGCCAGGGACTGCCGATCGGCGTGCGGTTCGGCGAGAGTTTGCTGCTTCGCTACAGGTTCACGCCTCCGTTGCCGGCGCCTCCCGGGAGCGTGCAGGCCGGCGGCCGGTGGCGCGAGCCCTCCTCGTGGGAGCTGATCGACCTGCGGACCTCGGAGATCGTCATCGACTCCGTCGATGCCGCCAGGGTGGCTTCCGAGCGTCCGCGCCTCTCTGTGGGCTTGCGGGGCGTCGGCGAAGTCCTTCGCTTCGAGGGTGGAACGGCGTTTGCCGTGCCGAGTGGGGGGGTTCGGTGGGGATCCTACGCGCTCCTGCCCCTCGAGACGACTTCGGACATCTGGCGCATCGTCCATGCCAGTGGCGGCAGTAGTCGAAACCACCAGTTCCGGGTCGACTACACCGACGATCTCGTGCGAGCCCGGATCAGGATCGGGGAAGGCGACCGGAGCATCGTCGTGGAAGCGCCGCGCAGTCGCCAGAGCCTGACGCCGGTCTCGTTCGTTCATCCCGGCGCCGAGATGTTGACGGACACCATGCGGTCGGGAATACGGCTGCCGATTGCGGAGCCGCTGGATGCGTGGCTGGATGACGCCTTCGCGAAGGAGCGTCTTCCGATCGTCCTGGCGCCGTTCCGCCCTAGGGGTCTCGTTCCGCAGGCGGTCCGCTATGGCCTCATCGAAGTGGAAGCGGGCGGAAGCGGGGTGGTCCGCGAGGCTGCCAGTGTGGAGAGTCACTTGCAGTTCGGCCCGGCCGACGGATGCGAGGTGGAGGCCGAACGCGTCTTGTGCGCGGGTGGCGCGAGCGACGTGGTCGGTGAGGAGAGTTCCGACCCCTGGTGAGTCCGCGGACGCCGGGTGAGAAAGCGGAGGCGGAAGGCCGGCTTGGGCCGGCGGGTTCGCTCGGCCGCATCGGACACAGTTTTACTAGTCCTAGGCGCGGCAGGTGGCGGCGATCAGGAGCTACGAGTCGGGGAGGCGCCGTAGTCGCGGCCCTGTCGTCGGCGTGTAGTTGGAGGATTCCCTCCTTTACTCCGCCAGGGACCGCAGAAGCGCGACGGCTTCGGTGACGTTCGTGGCGGTCGTCGCTGCCCCACGGCCTCCACCACAGGCGCTGTCGGTTCCGGGGATCCCCAACTTCCGGGTGCCGTCCGGCGGTTCGGTCGACACCGTGTTCCCAGCCGCGACGGGCGGCACGGCGCCCTACGCCTACAGTCTGACCGGCCTTCCTCCGGGGATCGCGTTCACGCCTTCGACGCGGCGCGCGAGCGGGACGCTGCCGACCGTGACGACCGACACGGCTTACACGGTCACCTACGCCGCCACGGACAGCGCGGGCGGGTCCGCCTCCGTCAGCTTCGTCGCGACCGTGGAAGCACCGCAAGTCGTCGTCATCGGTAGTCCGCCCGGCCCTCCGCCGACAGAGAATCCGGACCCGCCCCCGCCGGTGAGCGTGGTGCGGGTCTACAGCCTGCCCTTCACGGTGTCGGAGACCGGCGTTTCGGGCGAGAAGTCCTACCGCTTCAGGCTGGACTCCCGGACCGAGGTGAGCGTGAGCCTCACGGGCATGAACCGGGACATCGACTGCCGGGTGAACAGTTCCTCGTGCACGAACCACGGCGGCACGAGCAACGATTCGTGGAGCGGGACGCTCGACGCCGGCACGCATAGCGTGACCGTGTACCCGTACGGCGGCGGCGCTGGGAACTGGACGCTCAGCGTCAGCGGTACCTCCACGTCGCCTCCGCCGCCAGCACCTACACCGACGCCGCCTCCGCCACCGCCTCCCACGACGCCGCCGACAACCGGCCCGATCGTGAAGACGGGCGTGAACGTGTCGAGTTCCCAGACATACTTGCTGACGCTCTCCCACCGCGTCGAGGTCACGGTAGAGTTGACCGGAATGACGACCGACTTCGACTGCACGGTCTCCGGCAATCGCTGCACGAACCGCGGCGGCACGCGGGACGATTCCTGGAGCGGTACGCTGGATGCTGGCGATCACAAGATCGTTGTCTATCCGTACGGCGGCGGTTCGGGGGACTACACGCTCACCGTGAGTGCCCAGACGCCGAGCACCGGCGGCAGTACCGGCACGACGACGCGGGTGACGACGCTTGTCGACGCAAGCGAGACGAACATCTCCACGAGCCAGACCTACAGCTTCACGCTCACCGCCGGCGCCGAAGTGGACGTCGCCTTGACGGATCTCACGATCGACTTCGACTGCAGGGTAGGCACAAGCCGCTGCACGAACCGCTGGGGCACGCTGGACGACTCCTGGAGCGACGATCTGGCGGCTGGCGACCACAGTGTCGTGGTGTACCCGTACGACCCGGGTCCGGGGGACTACTCGCTGACCGTGACCGCAACCGAGACGGTGACCCACGTCGCGACGCCGCTGGCTGGCGGCCCGACACTCGTCGGCCGCGTCTGCCATGAGGACGAGGAAGGCAACGCCATCGAAGACACCTGTCAGGGCATCTACGCCGATGTGACCACCGTGACGGGCGACGATCCCGGCGATGACCCGGGACCGCCGCCTGGTGCGGGGCCCGGTGAGGGGACTCCAGGACCTGGGGACGGCGGCGATGACGGCGGTGATGGAGGCGGCGGTGGTGGAACTGATGCCAGCAATACCTATGTATCGTCTTGGGCGGATGTACTATCTACGACTGACAGTTGCGCTGAGAACTTCGACAAGAATGATCGGCTCGGGATCAACCACGGTGGCGTAAACGACACTCCCGGCAGAGAGAACCATAGTGGCGTCGACATTCAAGGTAACGACGGCGATCCCGTCTACGCCTGGCGGGGAGGCCGAATAGTGCCGGTGGTCAGCGGTACCGCCTGCGGGCATGGAGTCGAAATCCAGCATAGCGACGGATCGACCTCCCGCTACTGCCATTTCAATTCGCCGTCACCATCCACAATGCCTGAACATGTTTCGGCGGGGGATCTCGTCGGCCACGTTGGCCGATCGGGCACCGCGAGCGGTGATCACTTGCACCTGACCTACACGCTCGCGGACGGCGATACGAAGATCGAGTACTTCTCCGCCCTGCCGGTCGGCGGACGGCCGACGGCGGAGCAACTGAACGAGGACGGATGCTGACGATGAGACATGCAATCTGCGTTGCCCTTCTGACGTTGACGGCACCTGCGGCCGGTGCTGCGGAGGACGGAGACTTGCTGCCTCCGGGGCGCCTCCTCAGCGCTGGCGGCAGCGTCGTCACGAACTCGGGCCACGCGGTGGTCGGCTTGTTTTTGCCGAATGTTCGGGGCCGAATGTCCGTCACGGTCCAGAAGGGCGGCGAGGCGAGCACGCAGAACCTCGACATCGAGGGAAAGTCTCTGGATCTTCTTCCCGACGGTCGCGTTTTGATCTGGGGCTACAAGCTGGTCGACGGCGTTGATCCGTATGAGGACTCGTACACTCATGGCGACGCATACTTCGTTCATCAGATCTATCGGATCAGAGGCTCGGGCCTTGAGCTTGAGGAGGAACTGGAGCCTGCGGAGCTTGCGGACACCGAAACGGCCTGGACCAAGGTAGCGGCCGATCTTCGGACCTGGGTGCGCATGGAGAACCTCCACCGGCACCGCCCACACAGAGGAAGGACCCACGGCAGGTACTTCGCGATCGGGCGGACGAGTTCCGGCGAGCCGCGGCGCACCGAGGCGGTGGAGTTCTATCCCGCCTCCGAACGCCTTCATGACCAGTCCGCTTTCGAGATCCTGGATTCGGACGGTCCGATTCTCCTTGCCTCCTACGCGGCGGACCTCTTCCTGATCCGGTTTCACGACGACGGCGTGACTTCGGGACCGGTCGACCACCTGCGGCACGTAGTGCATCCCCGGGGCGGCAACCTGGATGTCGTGTGGCAATTCGAGGACCGTGTGTTGTGGGCTCGGAAGGGAGGCGAGTGGCTGGCCTACGACCTGTGGAACGTCCGATATGAGCTTTCCGTTCCGGAGGCGCCGTTCCTTCGGCGGTCGGCCACCCATGGCTCGCCGCACCCGACTCGCGGCTTCGTCGAGATAGAGAGGGACGGTAGCCGGCACCGCGTGAAGCACTCCTGGCGAAGTCCGCAGTTCGAGAACTGGGAGGAAGCACATGTGTCGGAATGGCGCGATGGCCCGTTACCGGTAGCGGTGAGCCCGAACGGTCGTCATGCATTGGTTCTGGAGAGCCGCAGTACCGAAGAAGGCGAGAGCGTCATGCATGCGCGCCGTTTTGGACTGGATCTCCTGCCAGTGCTGCCGCCGGTCGAAGCGGTGCCGGTCGAAACCGAAGGGCAGCAGGGGGTAGAGAAGAAGCCTGGACATTAGAGCGGCGCTCAAGAAAACGGTCCGCGGCTATCTCTCGGTGCGCAACGACGAGCCGGACAGGGCGTCCCGGCCCTGGGATGTCGGCCGCGACGGCTTCGTTCTTGGCGAGGGCGCCGGGGTGCTGATCCTGGAGGAGCGCGAGGCGGCTCTGGCCCGGGGCGCCCATGCCTATGCCGAAGTCCTGGGTTGCGGCATGAGCGCAGACGCCTACCACGTGTCGGCGCCGGAACTCGAAGGCGACGGCGCGGCGCGGGTGATGAAGGCGACGCTCGACGACACCGTGATCACGTCGGAACGGATCGACTACATCAATGCCCACGGCACCTCGACGCCGCTCGGCGAAATTGCCGAGGTCCGGGCGATCAAGCGCGTTTTCGGCGACCACGCCTACCGGTTGGCCGTCTCCTCCACCAAGTCTTCGACCGGCCACCTGCTGGGAGCGGCGGGCGGCGTCGAAGCCGGGCATCCTGGCGCTCGCCATCGACCGGGCCACGGCCCCGAGCAGTGTACTTGCGCTTCCCGCACATACCTGATCAGGCTGTCCGGCCGCGTCGACGTCTCTGTAGAGTTGACCGGAATGACGACCGACTTCGGCTGCAACGTCGCGACGCCGCTTGCCGGCGGCCCTCCATAGATCCGACTGGTTGTGTGCGAAGACGACGGAGACGGGGGCTTCATCGAAGGCTCTTGCGTGGAGGTCGTCATTCCTCGTGGTGGGCAGGGTGATGGGAATCCGGGGCCTGAGGACGGCGGCGGCGGTGGCGGCGGCGGTGGCGACGATGATGACGATGAGGAAACGCCCGAACAGCAATTGGACGAAGCAGTTGCCGATGCGCTAGAGAAACTGGAGAGCGGGCGGTCGCTACAGAGCGATACGGCACGCTACTCGGCACACGGACGTTAATCACTCAACTCACGGCGGAGGAAGAACCGAATGACCAGCGACCGGAAGACGGGACTCTCATCGACTTCTCGACAGGTCAGTCCAGGACGATGCCGACGCAGGAGTAGGGCGGTCCTGTTCGTGGGAGTGCTTCTGGCCCTTACCGTGCCTGCGGGTGCTGCCCGAGCGATGCAGGGGCAGCCTGATTGGTTGGAGGACCTCAGTCTGGCCGACAAGGTGCCGGCGGGCTCGGTGGCCATGATCTCGGAGTTTTATCGAGCGTCGCATGTTTCGCAGGCGGAGACGTACGAGTACTTGGAGCGTTTCGGTCTGGAGCGTCTGGCCCTGGATGCCGAGGTTCTCCTTGACCCGGAAGTCACTATCCGCGGCAGCGATGCGTTTCACGGCGTTCTGGACGCCAGGGCCGACTGGGCCGCGTATCGGCTCGAACTCAACGGGGAGTTTGCATCGCGTGAAACTACCGAGATTCTCGGCCAGGCGATGACGGTGACGGCCGTCATCAGTTCCGAGGGCCTTCGGTTCTTGGATGATCGGGGAGGGTCGCGGACCGAGGCGTACCGGAGGTTTCCGCTCGACGCATGCGACCGGGGGAGCGTGGGAGACGAGTTCGAACCCCGCGTCGTGCAGACGGCGTCCGGCGGTTGCGTTGACCCGTCATTGTTCTATGCAACGTTCGACGAAGCGAGCGACGACCACGGCACGATCGTCGAGGTCGTCAGATACGGCCAGGGATTGCCGATCGGTGTGCGGTTCGGCGAGAACCTGCTGCTTCGCTACAAGTTCACGCCTCCCTTCCCCGCGCCCCCCGGGAGCGCGGGGGCCGGCGGCCGGTGGCGTGAGCCTTCGTCGTGGGACCTGATCGACCTTCGGGCGTCGGAGATCGTGGTCGACTCCGTCGATGCAGGCAGGGTGGCCTCCGTGCGTCCGGTTCTTTCGGTGTACTTGCCGGGCTTCAGCGAAGTCCTTCGCTTCGAGCGCGGCGAGGCGTTTGCCGTGGCAATGGGGCGAGACCGGCCTTTTGCGCTCTTGCCCTTCGAGACGACTTCGGACGTCTGGCGCATCGTCCTTGCCAGTGGCGGCAGGAGTCGAAACCACGAGTTTCGTGTCGACTACACCGGCGATCTGGTGCGAGCCCAGATCAGAATCGGGGAAGGTGACCGGAGCATCGTCGTGGAGGCGCCGCGCAGTCGTGAGAGTCTGGCGCCGGTCTCGTTCGTTCATCCCGGCGCCGAGATGTTGCCGGACGCCATGCGGTCGGGAATTCGGCTGCGGATTGCCGAGCCGCTGGATGAGTGGCTGGATGGCGCCCTCGAGAAGGAGCGTCTTCCGATCGTCCTGAGGCCGTTCCATCCTGAGGGTCTCGTTCCGTGGGAGGTCCGCTATGGCCTCATGGAAGTGGAAGCGGGCGTGGTTCGCGCGGCTGCTGCCAGCAGTGTGGGGCCTCACTTGCAGTTCGGCCCGGGCAGGGGATGCGAGGTGGAGGCCGAACGCGTCTTGTGCGCGGGTGGTGTGAGCGACGTGGTCGGTGAGGAGAGTTCCGACCCCTGGTGAGTCCGCGGACGCCGGGTGAGAAAGCGGAGGCGGAAGGCCGGCTTGGGCCGGCGGGTTCGCTCGGCCGCATCGGACACAGTTTTACTAGTGTCAAGTCACACGTCCTATGTCGCATGAATCGTAGTAGGCTCCTTGCCGTTCGACGACGGCAAGGAGTCTGGCATGAAGCGGTATGTGGTGGAGTTGGAGGAGCAGGAGCGCGAGGCGTTGGCGACGATTGCGCGCAAGGGTTCGCATCGGTCGCAGAAGGTGATCAACGCGTTGGTTCTGCTCAACTGCGACGAGGGCGAGTTCAACGGGCGTCGGCCGACCGGCGAGACGATCGCCGGGGTCTTGCGGATCAGTGCGCGCAGGGTGGATCGTGTGAAGAAGCGGTTTGTGGAGGACGGTCTGGAGGCGGCGCTCGGCAGTCGGCAGGGGCGTCGTCCGAAGTACCTGCGCAAGGCGGATGGCGAGTTCGAGGCGCGGCTGGTCGCGCTCAGTTGCGGAGAGCCGCCCGAAGGGCGTTCGCAGTGGTCTCTGCGTCTGTTGGCCGACCGTGCGGTGGAGCTCGGCTATATCGACAGCGTCTCGCACGAGACGGTGCGGCGGGTGCTAAAAAAAACGCTCTCAAACCGTGGCGCCGCGTCGGCTGGGTGATTCCGCCGCAATGCAACGCCGACTTCGCGGCGAACATGGAGCGGGTGCTCGACGTCTATCGGCGTCCCTACGACGCGAGCTTCCCGGTGGTGTGCATGGACGAGACGCCGCGGCAGTTGATCGCCGAGACACGGGCGCCCATCCCGCCGGCCCCTGGACGGGAGGTCCGCGAAGACTACGAGTACCGACGCTGCGGCGCCTGCAACGTGTTCATGGCGACCGAACCGCTGGCCGGGCGGCGTCTGACCAAGGTCACCGAGCGCAGGACCAAGACCGACTGGGCGCGTTTCCTGGAAGACATCGCCGGGCAGTATCCCGACGCCACCCGAATCACGCTGGTGATGGACAACCTCAACACCCACCGCCCCGGCGCGCTCTACGAGACCTTCGACCCGGCCCGGGCCAAGGCGCTGTGGGACCGCTTCGAGTTCGTCTACACCCCCAAGCACGGCAGTTGGCTGAACGTCGCCGAGGTCGAACTCAGCGTGATGATCCGACAGTGCCTCAACCGCCGCATCGACTCCATCGACACCCTACGCGCCGAAGTCGGCGCCTGGCAGGCCGCCAGAGACCGGATCCAAGCCAAGGTCAACTGGCACTTCACCACCGACGACGCTCGCGTCAAACTCAAGCGCCTCTATCCGACTTTTGACGAGTGACACGACACTAGTCCTAGGCGCGGCAGGTGGCGGCGATCAGGAGCTACGAGTCGGGGAGGCGCCGTAGTCGCGGCCCTGTCGTCGGCGTGTAGTTGGAGGATTCCCTCCTTGGGGACTACGCGTCCTCGTCCTCGAAGTATCGGGCGACGGCGCCGCGCCCCGCCAGTTCGTTCGCGGCATATCGGGTCGCGGTCGCGGCGTCGGTCCATCGTCCGGCCTGCATGAGCTCGGCGGTGGAGGCGCCGGCTGCGACCAGGGATTGAGCGCTGCCGACCCGGAGAGAGTGCCCGCTCACGCGGCCGGTGGCGCCGGCGGCCCTGGCCCTCCGCTGGATGATCGACCGCACGGCGGACACGCTCAAGGGGGAATCGCCGCCGACCCTGTTCCGGAGAACGCGGCGGAACAGCGGGCCGGCCGTGATCCCGGAGACTTTCAGCCACGCGGCAATGGCCTCCATCGTCTCGCGGCAAACGTAGAGAAACGAACCTTCGCCTTCCTGGTCGGTCTTGCTCCGGGGAAGGGCAAGGACGCCGCTTCCCTCTTCCGCCAGACGGAGATCGTCCACCTGTACGCCGGCAAGTTCGCTGATCCTCAGGAGTCCGTCGCTGCCGAGTCGCAGCAGCGCGGCGTCGCGCAGGCCAAGGGCGGTGCCCGCTTCCGCCGCAAGCCTAGCGGCAGCGACGGCGTTCTCCCGCCTCAGGCCCTCGACCTGGCCGCGGCCGCGCGAGGCGTGCTTGCGCTTCAGCCTCCTGAGTGTTCGGCGGGTGCGCGGGCCGCGTGGGTCCTTCATGCCCGCTGAGCTGGCGGCGGCGCCGATGGCGGCGGCCTGGATCGAGAGCGACGCCGGGGCCAGGCCGCGTTCCGCTTCAGCCGTGAGGAAGGCCGCAACGGCGTCGTCGTCAGCCGCGCGGCCCTTCAGGAACGCGGCGAAGCGATCGACCGCTCGACCGTAAGCCTTGTGAGTGTTTTGTGAGTAGGAGTCCGAGAACGCGGCCTGGAGCGACTTCAACCTAGGTGCCGTGAGTCCCCTTGAGAGTAGTGCCCTCATCGGACTGCTCCAGGCGCTCGATCCGGAAGGCAGTGGAACATTGGACTTTGTGGGTCATATAAGGGGGATTATCTACAGACTGTGACAGTTGTCAAGCCCCCAATTTGGGTTGTTGGGCGCTTTGTGGAGCGCGAGGTGCCCGAACGCGGTTCCGCAGGTCGATTCCGGCCCACGAGAGCGCCTCCGCCGGGGCTTGAAGGGGCCGCCAGCTCGCCTTGTTGCTCGTTTCCTGGCGATTCGGGCTGGTTTCGACCCGCGAAGAGGGCAGGACGGTGCAGATATTCCCCCTTACCTCGACATTCACCTCAGGAGATCGAGCTGGTGAAGCGCTCCGTCATCCCACTGTCCTTGCCCCTGCTGCTGCTCCTGCTCCTGCCTGAAGCAGCGGCCCTCTCTGCCAGCACTCCGCTGTCGGTTCCGGGGATCCCCAACTTCCGGGTGCCGTCCGGTGGCTCGGTCGACACGGTGTTTCCGGCAGCCACCGGGGGCACGCCGGGCTATGCCTACGGCCTGATGGGACAGCCTCCGGGCATCGCGTTCTCGCTATGGACGCGGCGTGCGCGTGGAACTCTTCCGACCGTACTGGTCGAGACCGACTACACGATCACCTACACAGCGATGGACAGCAGAGGCGCGACGGCTTCCGTCACGTTCACCGCCACGGTCGTGCCTCCGCCACAGCCTCCGCCGCCAGCGCCTACGCCGACACCGCCGCCGCCACCTTCGCCGCCACCTTCGCCGCCACCTCCCACGACGCCGCCTCCTACGCCACCGCCGCCACCTCCGCCTCCGCCGACAACCGGCCCGATCGTGAAGACGGGCGTGAACGTGTCGAGTTCAAGGACGTACTCGCTGACGCTCTCCCACCGCGTCGAGGTGTCGGTAGGGTTGACCGGAATGACGACCGACTTCGACTGCACGGTCTCCGGCAATCGCTGCACGAACCGCGGCGGCACGCGGGACGATTCATGGAGCGGTACGCTGAATGCGGGCGACCACAAGATCGTGGTCTATCCGTACGGCGGCGGCTCCGGGGACTACACGCTCACCGTGAGTGCCCAGACACCGAGCACCGGCGGCAGCACGGGGACGACGACACAGGTGACGACGCTTGTCGACGCAAGCGAGACGAACGTTTCCACAAGCCAGACCTACAACTTCACGCTCACCGCCGGCGCCGAAGTGGACGTCGCCTTGACGGATCTCACGATCGACTTCGACTGCAGGGTAGGCACAAGCCGCTGCACGAACCGCTGGGGCACGCTGGACGACTCCTGGAGCGACAACCTGGCGGAGGGGGATCACAGCGTCGTCGTGTACCCGTACGACGACGGGCCAGGGGACTACTCGCTGACCGTAACGGCAACCGAGACGGTGACCCACGTCGCGACGCCGCTGGGTGGCGGTCCTCCGCGCATTTCACTGGTTGTTTGTGATGAGGAGGACGGGAGGATCGTTGAAGGCACTTGCAGGAAAGTCGTCGTCGGTGGGAGGCCCGGTCAGGGAACTCCGGGGCCTGGGGGTGGCGACGACGGTGGTGGGGGCGGCGGTGGCGGCGGTACGACGCAGCCGTCACCGACCCCAGCCCAGAAGGAGAACACGGCCAGGACAGCCGCCACCGCCCGGGCACGGAATCCGACTTGCAGGCTGTTCTTCAGAAGACACGGAGAGTTGGACATAGTGGGCGCGCTGGCCGGCGTGTCTTTCGATAGCAGTGATAGCCTCAACCAGTGTTCCCACCGTGATGATGCGGCATACAGCCTGCAGGACGAGGATCAGACGATCTACACCTGTCCTCTCTTCTATAGCGGCTCAGCTTTCTTGAGAGCCGACACAGTGCTTCACGAGATGCTCCATCTCGCCGGCAAGCGCCATGACGACCTTGGCGGCGAAGGCCCCTTCCATCAGGCGGTGATGAACGCATGCCCGTGAACGTCAGACCGGGAGCACGAGACCGGGCCATCAGCCCCGGAGAAGAGGAGAGTTTTTCGATGTCGAAACGAACCATCCAGGCGCTGGCCAGCGCTCTTGCAGTTGTCGGCGCCGTGCTTCTGCCATCGAGACCGCTGTCCGCTCAGACGGAGGTGGAGATCATCTCCGCCACCGAGTACGGCGCCATCGTCAGATTCCGTGATGACGATGGCGTTCTGGTTGAGCGCTTCTCGGCGTCGGACCCGCGTGTTGGTGTCAGCCCGTTTACGGAGGACAGCTTCTTCGACGAATACGGCAACGTCGAGAGAGTGGTGACCCGCTACCTGAACGGCAGGAGCGTCACGGAGCACCGCGCCTTTGGCCGGCCCTTGCCCGATGGAGGCGAGAGATTCCCGGTTGCTCGGGGCCGCAACATGAGCCGCGAACAGATGGAGCGCTTCCTTGCCCGCTTGCCTCCGTTGCCCGGAACATCTAGGAAGACGGAGCTGGATCTGTATCGAGGTCGGCCACGCCCTGTAGACGGAGCCGCTTCGGGTCCCGCTCATCCCTGGGGGCGCCACTGGAAGGAGCGGGACGACCGGTTTGCCCGGACAACCTTCCGGTTGTTTCACCAGGAGATGGAGGTCGAGTCGGTGCGTCTCGGCAAGAAGCGGCTCTGGGACGAGGGATGGCTGCGAATCACGGACAGTCGCGGAGGACTACGGCACGACCACCTTGCGAAGACGGCACGGCTCGAGCAGGATTGTGATGTTCCGTGGAGTTGTGACACGGTGCCGCTTCCAGCCGTTGCCTCGTACGATGCCGTTGGCCGGATTGTCCATGTGGTCACGAACGACGAGGGCTACCCGACCGAAACCTGGTACGGCGAAACGCTGGTAGCGCGGTATCACTATGCGCATGTGGACGGCGTGCGCCCGCTGCCACCCCACGGAGGCCTCGGCGACTTCTGGGTGGAGCTGATCGATGCCAGAACCGGCAAGCGGCTCCTGGACTCACGGGCACTCCCGACCACCTCGGCCAAGCCTCTCTTCAGCGCTGCGGGAACCACCATCAAGTCGGGTGTGATCGAGTCGGTCGATGAGGAGCTTTTTGCCGTCGTCAAACACCACGACGTCTTCCTCAGGCGCTACGCTCTTCTTCCCCTGGGCGAGGGTCCCGTGTGGCGAACGGCCCTTGCGACCGGAACGGAGGCTTCTGATTTGAATTCCCTGGTGCACTACACGGACGATCGACTCAGGATCGAGTTCCGATTCGACCACACCGACCTGGTTGTGGAAGCGCCTCGGCGCGGGTCCTCCGCCATCAGAATCAGATGGCCGGAGGACATCACCCTGCCCCTCCTGGACTGAGAACATCCTTCGTCGGTCCCCTTGAGTCAGTAGCAGTAGCGGCTGCGGTAGCTGTGGGAAACCGGTCCGCCGTTTTCCGCGGCGCCGGCAGCTTCCGCAGCCGGCCGCCGTTGCGGTCCGCTCAGCGGCGGCGCCGTGGCGGTCCGGTTGCTCATTGTGCGATCCGGATTCACGAGGTGCTTCTCGACAGCCGTGTCCGATAGGAGGAGCCCTTGGTGGCGAGGATGTGGGCGTGGTGGGAGAGGCGTGAACGTCTCCAGTTCCCGCACCTACCTGCTCAGGCTGTCCGGCCGCGTCGAGGTCTCTGTAGAGTTGACCGGAATGACGACCGACTTCGACTGCAACGTCGCGACGCCGCTCGCCGGCGGCCCTTCACAAATCCGACTGGTTGTGTGCGAAGACGACGGAGACGGGGGCTTCATCGAAGGCTCTTGCGTGGAGGTCTTCATTCCTCGTGGTGGGCAGGGTGATGGGAATCCGGGGCCTGGGGACGGCGGCGACGGCGGTGGTGGTGGTGGCGGCGGCGGCGGCGGCGGCGGCGATGATGACGATGAGGAAACGCCCGAACAGCAATTGGACGAAGCAGTTGCCGATGCGCTAGAGGGAGCGATACGGCGCGCTACCCGGCACACGGACGTTAACCACTCAACTCACTGGAAAAGAAAAACCGAATGACCAGCGACCGCAAGGCGGGACTCTCATCGACTGTTCGACCGGCCGGTCGCGGCCGATTCCGATGCAGGAGTCGGGCACTCCTGCTCGTTGGAGTGTTTCTGGCACTGGCCGTGCCTGGGCGTGCCGCTCGGGCGATGCAGGGGGCCTGACTGGGTGGAGGACCTCAGCCTGGCCCACCAGACGGCGGAAGGCGCTGTGATCTTGGCCCCGCGTGTCTACTCAGCGGCGCATGTTTCCCGCGCCGAGACGCACGAATACCTGGAGCGCCTTGGCCTGGAGCGTCTCGGCAGGGATGGCGGAGCGCTCCTCGACCCGGAGGTCAGCATCCGCGGGAGCGATGCGTTTCACGGCGTTCTGGAGGCCAGGGCCGACTGGGCCGCGTATCGGCTCGAACTCAACGGGAAGTTCGCAGCGCGTGAATTCACCGAGGTTCTCGGCCAGGCGATGACGGTAACCGCCGTCATCAGCTCCGAGGGCCTTCGGATTTCGGATGATCGGGGAGGGTCGCGGACCGAGGCGTACCGGAGGTTTCCGCTCGACGCATGCGACCGGGGGAGCGTGGGAGACGAGTTCGAACCCCGCGTCGTGCAGACGGCGTCCGGCGGTTGCGTTGACCCGTCATTGTTCTATGCAACGTTCGACGAAGCGAGCGACGACCACGGCACGATCGTCGAGGTCGTCAGATACGGCCAGGGATTGCCGATCGGTGTGCGGTTCGGCGAGAACCTGCTGCTTCGCTACAAGTTCACGCCTCCCTTCCCCGCGCCCCCCGGGAGCGCGGGGGCCGGCGGCCGGTGGCGTGAGCCTTCGTCGTGGGACCTGATCGACCTTCGGGCGTCGGAGATCGTGGTCGACTCCGTCGATGCAGGCAGGGTGGCCTCCGTGCGTCCGGTTCTTTCGGTGTACTTGCCGGGCTTCAGCGAAGTCCTTCGCTTCGAGCGCGGCGAGGCGTTTGCCGTGGCAATGGGGCGAGACCGGCCTTTTGCGCTCTTGCCCTTCGAGACGACTTCGGACGTCTGGCGCATCGTCCTTGCCAGTGGCGGCAGGAGTCGAAACCACGAGTTTCGTGTCGACTACACCGGCGATCTGGTGCGAGCCCAGATCAGAATCGGGGAAGGTGACCGGAGCATCGTCGTGGAGGCGCCGCGCAGTCGTGAGAGTCTGGCGCCGGTCTCGTTCGTTCATCCCGGCGCCGAGATGTTGCCGGACGCCATGCGGTCGGGAATTCGGCTGCGGATTGCCGAGCCGCTGGATGAGTGGCTGGATGGCGCCCTCGAGAAGGAGCGTCTTCCGATCGTCCTGGCGCCGTTCCGCCCTAGGGGTCTCGTGCCGTCGGCGGTCCGCTTTGGGCTCCTCGAAGTGCAAGCGGGCGCGGAAGCAGTGGTGGTCCGCGAGGCTGCCAGTGTGGAGAGTCACTTGCAGTTCGGCCCGGCCGACGGATGCGAGGTGGAGGCCGAACGCGTCTTGTGCGCGGGTGGCGCGAGCGACGTGATCGGCGAGGAGAGTTCCGACCCCTGGTGAGTCCGCGGACGCCGGGTGAGAAAGCGGAGGCGGAAGGCCGGCTTGGGCCGGCGGGTTCGCTCGGCCGCATCGGACACAGTTTTACTAGTCCTAGGCGCGGCAGGTGGCGGCGATCAGGAGCTACGAGTCGGGGAGGCGCCGTAGTCGCGGCCCTGTCGTCGGCGTGTAGTTGGAGGATTCCCTCCTTTACTCCGCCAGGGACCGCAGAAGCGCGACGGCTTCGGTGACGTTCGTGGCGGTCGTCGCTGCCCCACGGCCTCCACCACAGGCGCTGTCGGTTCCGGGGATCCCCAACTTCCGGGTGCCGTCCGGCGGTTCGGTCGACACCGTGTTCCCAGCCGCGACGGGCGGCACGGCGCCCTACGCCTACAGTCTGACCGGCCTTCCTCCGGGGATCGCGTTCACGCCTTCGACGCGGCGCGCGAGCGGGACGCTGCCGACCGTGACGACCGACACGGCTTACACGGTCACCTACGCCGCCACGGACAGCGCGGGCGGGTCCGCCTCCGTCAGCTTCGTCGCGACCGTGGAAGCACCGCAAGTCGTCGTCATCGGTAGTCCGCCCGGCCCTCCGCCGACAGAGAATCCGGACCCGCCCCCGCCGGTGAGCGTGGTGCGGGTCTACAGCCTGCCCTTCACGGTGTCGGAGACCGGCGTTTCGGGCGAGAAGTCCTACCGCTTCAGGCTGGACTCCCGGACCGAGGTGAGCGTGAGCCTCACGGGCATGAACCGGGACATCGACTGCCGGGTGAACAGTTCCTCGTGCACGAACCACGGCGGCACGAGCAACGATTCGTGGAGCGGGACGCTCGACGCCGGCACGCATAGCGTGACCGTGTACCCGTACGGCGGCGGCGCTGGGAACTGGACGCTCAGCGTCAGCGGTACCTCCACGTCGCCTCCGCCGCCAGCACCTACACCGACGCCGCCTCCGCCACCGCCTCCCACGACGCCGCCGACAACCGGCCCGATCGTGAAGACGGGCGTGAACGTGTCGAGTTCCCAGACATACTTGCTGACGCTCTCCCACCGCGTCGAGGTCACGGTAGAGTTGACCGGAATGACGACCGACTTCGACTGCACGGTCTCCGGCAATCGCTGCACGAACCGCGGCGGCACGCGGGACGATTCCTGGAGCGGTACGCTGGATGCTGGCGATCACAAGATCGTTGTCTATCCGTACGGCGGCGGTTCGGGGGACTACACGCTCACCGTGAGTGCCCAGACACCGAGCACCGGCGGCAGCACGGGCACGACGACGCAGGTGACGACGCTTGTCGACGCAAGCGAGACGAACGTCTCCACAAGCCGGAAGATGAAGAAGAGAACGAGATCTTGGACATGTGCGTTGCTCCTCGGCTGCCTGGCTGGCGCCGTAGGGGCGGAGAATCTGATTCCACTTCCCGGAGAAGTGAGGGGGGGATTCGTGGACTCAGAAGGTCGCGGAACCCTCTTGGTCACCGACGAGGAACGGCGAGCCTCGGCGCTGGTTCTCATGGACGGCCGAGGACTACTGGGCACGCTGGACCTTCCGCCGAAGCGCGTGGGTCGCAGCCTGACGGTGCTTGAAGACGGTCGGATCCTGCTGGGAAGCCAGGACGCCACCAGGACGCACGGCATGCCTCAGCACTACGACATCGTTGAGATTCGCGGCAACGACTTGGAGACATCCTGGAGCTGGAACAACCGGGACGCCTTTCCGGAGATCGACCCCGGAAACCACGGCTTCCTCGTGGAGTTCTCCGGGGACGGGCGCGCCTGGGGCACGGGCCATGGCTCCCGTTTCTCATTCGGCGAAACCGGGAGCCGCGATCTGACGACTCGCAGGGAACGGTTCGATATCGGTCGCGAGTTGACGGATATCGGCAAGTGGACGATTCTCTCTGCCGGCTTCGTCTACCTGGATTCCGTTGGGCCGGTAGTGGTCGCTCCGTGGAACAAGGGCGCCTTCATCGTTCATTTCTCGGAGAACGCCTCGCCGGTCGTCCGGCCGATTCTGTTCGACAACGGCGTGGAGGAGTACGAGTTCCAGTGGCAGTGGGAGGAACGGATCCTGTGGGCGGAGACCTCTCTCTACTGGAAGGGATACGCGCTTCCGGATCTCGGCGTATCCGGCATGACGGAAGAGCCGATCTGGGTGCTGGACAAGGACAACGCTGCGCCCCATCCGCAACGCGGCGTCGTCCAAGTCACGGCGGGCGACGGCAGGTACCGGGTCGAGCACGCTTGGCTCGACAGGGCGACGCAGGTTGAAGTGCGCCGCGCCTCGGACTGGCACCGGGACCACCTCCTGCTGGTCGGCCCACCTGGGCAGCAGCGAAGAGAGCGCTTGGCGCCACGCGTGAGTGTGTCGCCCTGGAATCAGGTCTTCGTTAGCGCTAACGGCCTGCATGCGGTCATTGTCCAGCGTCAGCGGACAGTTGGCGCGAAGACGTCCTACGCCCGCGTTGTGGACCTGCGGCCGACAACTCCGCCGCCGCCGCTAGAAGCTGACCGTGAGGCAGAGGCGGCGGCCGATCGGGAGCGGCTTGGGAACCGGGTGCAGTAGCGGGCGCGCTGCCGCCTGCGAGACGATCGAGAGCCTCATCGCCCGGTGCGCGCCGTCATGTTACTCCTGCTTCGCCCAGAGCAGCGGCGGCGCGTGGTCCAGTGATCGTCGCCAAGACGGCGTAGGGCTTCAGCCGCGACGGATGCGCTCGATCTTCGACTCCAGCCGCTCGGCGAGCCGGCGCTTCTCGGCGCGGTAGTTCTCTTCTTCCTGGTGCCGCTTGGCCGGATCGAGGGACAGGTTCTTCTGTTGCAGGATCTCGAGTTCGGCGACCTTCGCCTGGTGGCGGCTCCGTTCGTCCTCGATGCGCCGGCGCTGGTTCCCGCTCAGGGCGTCCTGTTGGGGCGCCGCGATGCCCCGGCTCTCAAGCTTCTCGAGCGCCCTCTCGTAGGCCGACTTCACCGCGGGTCCTCCCGGTGGCGAGTCACCGCTCGTACTCGCCCCAGACCGCCCTCAGCCGGTCGGAGATTTCGCCCAGCGTGGCGCGCTGCCGGACGCAGTCGAGGATTCGCGGCACGAGGTTGCCTTCTTCGCCCGCTGCCTGCTGCAGGCGGTCCAGCGCTTCCGTGGCCGCCGTGGTGTCCCGCTCTTCGCGTACGCGGCGCACGCGTTCGACCTGCCGCGCTTCGGCGGCGGCATCGACGGCGAGGAACTGGGCGCCCCCGGACTCGTCCTGGGTGTAGGCGTTGACGCCGACGATCACCGTGCCCTTCGATTCGACGGCCAGTTGATGGCGATAGGCGGCGTTGCCGATCTCGTTCTGCTGGTAGCCCTGTTCAACGGCCTCGGCGGCGCCGCCGAGTTCCTCGATCTGCTCGATCATCCCTCTTGACTGGTCGACGAGGCTGGCGGTCAGTGCTTCGACAGCCCAGGAACCGCCGAGCGGGTCGGCGACATCGGCCACGCCCGTCTCGTGGGCGACGATCTGCTGGCTGCGCAGCGCAACCCGCGCCGAGGTCTCGGTGGGCAGGCCGAGGGCTTCGTCGGCGCCGTTCGTATGCAGCGACTGGGTGCCTCCGCAGACTGCTGCCAGCGCCTGGATGGCGACCCGGGCGACGTTGTTCTCGGGCTGCTGGGCGGTGAGGGTCGAACCGCCGGTCTGAGTGTGGAACCGGAGCCAGCAGGAACGTTCGTTGCGCGGCTGGTAGCGCTCGCGGACCAGCTCCGCCCAGAGCTGGCGGGCAGCGCGGAACTTCGCGACCTCTTCGAGGAAGTTGTTGTGGGCGTTGAAGAAGAAGGACAGCCGGGGGGCAAAGCTGTCGATGTCGAGGCCTCGGGCCAGCACCAGGTCGACGTAGCAGAGCGCGTTTGCGAGAGTGAAGGCGATTTCCTGGGCGGCGGTCGAACCCGCTTCGCGGATGTGGTAGCCGGAGATGGAGATCGGGTTCCAACGCGGCACATGTTCGGAACAGAACGCGATCAGGTCCGTGACCAGGCGCAGGGAGTGGGACGGCGGGTAGATGTGGGTCCCGCGGGCGATGTACTCCTTGAGGATGTCGTTCTGGACCGTGCCGCCGATCGTCGACCACGGGACGCCCTGCTCTTCCGCGACGGCCAGGTACATTGAGAGCAGGATCGACGCCGTCGAGTTGATCGTCATCGAGGTCGTGACCTCGCCGAGCGGGATGCCGTCGAACAGCGTCCTCATGTCGTCTATGGTGTCGATCGCGACGCCGACGCGGCCCACCTCGCCGCGCGCGGCCTCGGCGTCCGAGTCGTAGCCGATCTGGGTGGGCAGGTCGAAGGCGACGGAGAGGCCGGTCGTCCCCTGGCCGAGCAGGTAGCGGTAGCGGCGGTTCGATTCCGTGGCGCTGGCGTAGCCGGCGTACTGGCGCATCGTCCACAGCCGCTTGCGGTACATGTCCTGGTAGAGGCCGCGGGTGAAGGGGAACGAGCCGGGCGGTGCGGCGCCGCCGCCTTCCTGGCCATCGTCCGGCGCGAAGAAGGTCGGCAGTTCGATATCCGAACTGGTCGTGCGGGTACTCACAGGCAGTGAGCTTATCGCTGCTTCAATCCGCAGGGTCCTGCGGGCCTCTCCGCAGCTTCTTCCCTGTTTATCGATGAAGCTGCATAGACGGATGAGTGGCATATCTTGTACATTCACCCCTTGACAACCACCACATGTTGGACTAGCCGAGCGAATAGACTGAGTTTCTGACTTCACTGGAAGTTCATACGCCCGAAGCATGGCACTACGCTCACGAGTGACGCGGAACAGCCCGCGCAGCGTCGGACTGCGTTGACGCCGGAGCTTGAGAACACCGAAGGGAGAGGGACTATGGCGGACGCTGGTGGCGGCAACTGGAACAGGGGACGAACGACGGGAGGGACGGACCGCGAAGTGCTGGCTGCGCCGTCGACAGGAGCGGCGGCGCGGATCCGTGGCGCCGCCGCCGGTCTGCTCCCGGTCGTCTCGAGCCCTACTGGTCTGACCATCGCACGGCGGTACACCGAGCCCGGCGTCCACCCCTTCGACCGCGTCGAGTGGGACATCCGCGACGCCGTGATTGCCAACGAGAAGGGCGAGTCCGTGTTCGAGCAGCTCGGTGTCGAGGTGCCGAAGGCCTGGTCGCAGACCGCGACGAACGTGGTCACCTCGAAGTACTTCCGCGGCCAGTTGGGTACGCCGGGGCGCGAGTCGAGCGTCCGGCAGTTGATCTCCCGGGTGGCGGACAGGATCGCGGCATGGGGGCGCGAAGGCGACTATTTCTCGTCCGAGGCGGACGCCGACTCCTTCCACGCGGAGCTGACGCACATCCTCCTGCACCAGTACGCCTGTTTCAACTCGCCGGTGTGGTTCAACGTCGGGATCGAGGAGCGCCCGCAGTGTTCGGCGTGCTTCATCAACTCCGTGGAGGACACGATGCAGTCGATCCTCGGTCTGGCCAAGACCGAGGGCATGCTGTTCAAGTTCGGTTCCGGAACCGGCAGCAACCTGTCCGCGCTGCGTTCCTCCGCCGAGACCCTGGCCGGCGGCGGAACGGCATCGGGGCCGGTGTCGTTCATGCGCGGCTTCGACGCCTTCGCCGGCGTGATCAAGAGCGGCGGCAAGACCCGGCGCGCCGCGAAGATGGTCATCCTGGATGCGGATCACCCGGACATCGTGGAGTTCATCCGCTGCAAGGAGGTCGAGGAGCGCAAGGCCTGGGCCCTGATCGAGGCCGGCTACGACGCGGGCTTCAACGTCCCCGGCGGCGCCTACGATTCGATCTTCTACCAGAACGCGAACCACTCGGTGCGTGCCACCGACGAGTTCATGCAGGCGGTGGTGGACGACGCGGAATGGACGACGACCGCGGTCACCGACGGCCGGCCCATGGACAAACGTCGGGCGGCGGAACTGCTGCACATGATCGCCGAGTCGACCTGGGTCTGCGGCGATCCCGGGATGCAGTTCGACTCGACGATCAATGACTGGCACACCTGCCCGAACTCGGACCGGATCAACGCCAGCAACCCGTGCAGCGAGTACATGTTCCTGGACGACACCGCCTGCAACCTGGCGTCGCTCAACCTGATGCGGTTCTACGATCCGGGCTCGGGCTTCGACACGGCGTCGTTCCGGCACACCTGCGAGATCGTGATCACGGCGCAGGAGATCATCGTCGACAACGCGAGCTACCCGACGCCGAGGATCGAGGAAAACTCGCACGCCTACCGGCCGCTCGGTATCGGCTACGCGAACCTGGGCGCTCTGCTGATGGCTCGCGGCCTTCCGTACGACTCGGACTCCGGCCGCGACTACGCCGGCGCCATCACGGCCCTGATGTCGGGCGCCTCCTACCTCCAGTCCACGCGGATCGCGGCGGTCAAGGGGTCGTTCGAGGGCTTCGAGAAGAACCGCGAGCCGATGCTGAGAGTGATGGGCAACCACCGCGCCGCGCTGCGGGAGGTCAACCCGGCCCACGTACCGCTCGAGCTCCTGAACGCGGCCAAGAAGTCGTGGGACGGCGTCGTCGAACAGGGCGAGCGCAACGGCATCCGCAACAGCCAGATCTCGGTGCTGGCGCCCACCGGCACGATCGCCTTCATGATGGACTGCGACACGACCGGGGTCGAGCCCGACATCGCGCTCGTCAAGTACAAGAAGCTGGTCGGCGGCGGCATGATCAAGATCGTCAACCGGACCGTGCCCCAGGCGCTGGAGCGGCTGGGATACGAGAAGTCGGAGATCCAGCAGATCGTCGAGTACATCGACGACCATGACACGATCGAGGGCTCGCCCCATCTCCTCGACGAGCACCTGCCGGTCTTCGACTGCGCCTTCAAACCGGCCAGCGGCTCACGCTCGATTCATCATCTCGGACACCTGCGCATGCTGGCGGCGGCGCAGCCGTTCATCTCCGGAGCGATCAGCAAGACGATCAACATGCCGGAGGAGTCGACCGCGGAGGAGATCGAAGAGGCCTACATCGAGGGCTGGAAGTTGGGCCTCAAGGCGGTGGCGATCTACCGGGACGGCTGCAAGCGCTCGCAGCCCCTGTCGACCACGAGCGACGCCTCGAGCGGTGGCGACGATCTGCAGGCCGCCGTTCTTGCCCGCCAAGCGGCCGGCGTCTCGCGCCGTCGCCTGCCGGACGAGCGGCGCGCGATCACCCACAAGTTCTCCATCAATGGCCACGAGGGCTTCGTCACCGTCGGCCTGTACGAGGACGGCCAGCCGGGCGAGATCTTCCTGCTCATGGCGAAGGAAGGGTCGACGATTTCCGGCCTGATGGACTCCTTCGCCCAGGCGGTGTCGGTGGCGCTCCAGTACGGCGTGCCGCTCCAGATTCTGGTCGACAAGTTCACGCACAGCCGCTTCGAGCCCTCGGGATTCACCAAGAACCCCGAGATCCCGATGGCGAAATCGGTGATGGACTACATCTTCCGCTGGCTGGCGTCGAAGTTCCTGTCGCCCGAGGCGCAGGAGCTTGCTGGGGTGATCCATCGCGCAGACACGCGACCTGAGGCCAAGCAAGCCGAGAAGACGAACGGCGCCGCCGCGGAAGAGGCCGCAACAGGAAGGGTCGCCGGCCAACAGGCCCCGGTCACGTTCCTGTTGCAGGAGGACGCGCCGTCCTGCCAGGACTGCGGATCGATCATGGTGCGCAACGGCAGTTGCTACAAGTGCATGAACTGCGGCGCCACCAGCGGCTGCAGTTGAGGCTCGCGAGCGGTCGGTTCCAGCACCGGTGACCCTGCCAAGGCTGGTAGGCTGCCCGGGTGACAAGGAGTCTTGCAATTGGGCTGCTGGTGGCCTTGGGGCTGGCGGCGGCAGTGTTGGTCGTCTTCGTCGGGCTCAGCGCGCCGACGGCGCCGGATGTCTCGGAACTCGATCCGATCCTGACGAGTTTTCAGCTCGACACGTTGGACGGCTCACGTCTGGGCCCACCCGATCTGCGTGGCGATGTCGTGGTGGTCGACATCTGGGCGACCTGGTGCAAGCCGTGCGACGTTCAGGCGAAGATCCTGGGGGGGCTGCACGCGGAGTACGCCGACCAGGGCGTTACGTTCCTGGCGCTGAACACGGGCGAAGATCTGGAAACGGTTCAGAAGCACGTCGACGAGAAGCCGTTCGGTTATCCGGTGCTGCTCGACCCCGAGGAAGAAGTGATGCGCGGCGCGGAGCTTTTTGCTCTGCCCACGCTCCTGGTGCTCGACCCGCTCGGTGAGGTGTCCTACATCTCCGTCGGTCTGACCGGGGCGAGCGTGGTGAGAGGCGCGATCGAGGAAGCGCGCGCGGTCGAACCGGGTTGAGGCCGGAGGCCCGGCAGCCCGGTTGTCGCGTCCTGGCAGCAGGAGATCCACCCGCGCCGTGATCAACGTCCGCAACCTCTCGATCAAGTGCGGCCACTGCGGCAACTACCAGACCCTGTGCGCATACCGTCGCCGGGACGACTGGAACGTGTACGTCTACGAGTGCGAGAACGACGTGTGTGACCCGGAGTTGAGCCGCACACTGGTCGAAGTGCCGAGCGAACTGGACGAGTTTGCGAACCGGGATCCGACCTGGGCGCACGGCCGGCGTCATAGCGGCGGAAAGCATGACTAGGTCGATCCGCTGAAACCGCGGAAACAGCCGCTCTCGGCTGAACGGCTGGAAACCCTCGCTGCGCTGGCGGGAACCAGCCGCCTCGAGCTGACCATCGAAAAGATCGTGCTGGGCGGCGACGGTCTGGCGCGCTGGCGCGATCTGCCGATCTTCGTGCCGCGGGCGGCGCCGGGCGATGTAGTCGAGGCCCGGGTCACCGAACGCCGGCCGAGCTACGCCCGCGCCGAGATCGAACGGGTGATCTCAGCCGGCCCCTTGCGGCGGGAAGCTCCCTGTCCCTTCTACGCCCGCTGCGGCGGCTGCCAACTTCAGCACATCGAGGACGATGCGCAGCTCGGCCTCAAGGTCGCCGCGGCGACCGAGACGCTGCGACGGCTGGGCGGCATCGATCCGGCCCAGCTTGCGAGTTGCCGCCTCGAAGAACCGGTCGCGGACCGGCAGTGGGGCTATCGCCTGCGGGCCCAGGTCCATGTCAAACAGGACGCGGAGGGGTCGGTCGGCGTCGGTTTCCGCCGTCGCCGCAGCCATGACCTGGTCCAGGTCGACCGCTGCCCGGTGCTGGCGCCGGCGCTCGAAGCGCGGTTGGCCGATCTGCCGCGGTTGCTGGACGACGCGGTGCAGGCCGGGCAGGCCCTGCCGGGCCGCGTCAGTCTGGCCACGGACGGTCTCGACGAAGACAGCCCGGTGGTCGCGGCGCCGCCCTTGGGCGGGCTGCCGGGCGGTGCGCTGGAGACCGAAGTGCTGGGGCGTCGCCTGACCTACGACGCGCGCTGCTTCTTCCAGGCCCACGGGGGATTGCTGGAGACGCTGGCGCGATCGGCGGTGGGCGCCTTCGAGGGCGAGACGGCGGTCGACCTGTACGCGGGGGTCGGCTTCTTCACGGTCGGTCTCGCCGACCGCTACGGGTCGGTGACGGCGGTCGAAGGTGAATCGGTGGCCGCCCGTTACGCGAGGAACAACATGCGCCTGAACGGCCTGCGCCACTGCCGGGTCGAGCGGGCCGCGGTCGAGAGCTGGGTCGACGGCAAGGCAGGCGGCGAGGGCCTCCAGCCCGGTGTCGACCGCGTGCTGGTCGACCCGCCCCGCGTCGGTCTGTCGGGGAACGTCCGCCGGGCCCTGCTGCGGGCCGCGCCGTCCCGGTTGACCTACGTGTCCTGCGATACGGCGACCCTGGCGCGGGACCTCGGGGAGCTGACCCGGGACTTCGACCTGGAGTCGATCACGTTCTTCGACATCTTCCCGCAGACCGCGCACCTGGAGACGGTGGTCCAGTTGCGGCGACGCGGTTGACGCCGCCGAGGACTGGACGCTGTCTGTCCCGGTGACTCGTCGCCGGGCCGCGGGGTTTGGCGGCTCTACAGCAGATCCGCGACCGCGGCTTCGACCTCGCCGTTATCGGGGAAGCGACCAAGTTGCTTCTTCGAGAACACGGGCCGGCTGTCGAAGGCGACCTCAAACACTCCGCCGCTGCCGTCCACGAGCTCCGAATCGAGGTCGAACCGCTCCTTCAACTGAGCCGCCAGACCGGCGGCTCGGGGGCGGTAGTTTCACATCACGCAGTATTCGATCGTGACTCGGCTCATTTGAAGCTCAGCTCCGTAGTTGTCTGTGGCGGCCTACGGTAGCATGCGCCAATGCGTGTTCTGGAGCCAGTGGGAACGACTGCGGAACGCGAGCGGAGGCAGCAGGAGCAGGCGGCAAAGGTACCGGACGCCGAGCGGGTGGAGCGTCTCGCGGAGCGTGTCCGCGCTGTGCTCGTCGAACTCGGCCTCGATCTGGACGACCCGAATCTGCGCACCACTCACGAGCGGGTGGCCCGGATGTACCTGGAGATGTTCCGCGGTCTCGACCAGGGGTCGCAACCGCGGGTCACGACCTTCCCGAACGACGAGAACTACCGCGCCATGGTCATGGAGAAGGACATCCCCTTCTACTCCATGTGTTCGCATCACCTGGTGCCTTTCTACGGCCACGCGCATATCGCCTACGTGCCCGGCGACAAGATCCTCGGGCTGTCCAAGTTCGCGCGCATTCTCGAGTTCTACGCCAAGCGGCCGCAGCTCCAGGAGCGGCTCACCGAGCAGGTGGTCAGCTTCGTCGAAGAGGAACTCCGACCGCGCGGCGCGATGGTCGTGATCGAAGCCCGTCACCTCTGTGTCGAGATGCGCGGCGTCGAGAAGACCGGCGCCATGACGGTCACGTCCGCGCTCCGGGGCATCTTCCACGAACGGCCGATCCGGGAGGAGTTCCTGGATCTCCTGAGAAGCCGTTGACGATGCGGCGCCCGGCGACCCTGGCTCTGGCCCTGGTTCTGAGCGCGGCCTCGGCGGCGAGTGCTGAGGACAGTCTCGAACGGCTTCATCCGGACGACCTGATCAACCCCTTCCTGGGGCCCGCCTATACGCGCTGGATGGTGGGACCGGTCGGGCAGCTCGCCGACGAGGAAGAGCGGACACTCTTCCTTCTGATCGAGTCGGAGGAGGCGGCGAAAGCCTTCGTCGAGCAGTTCTGGAGCCGAAGAGACGGCGCACTGAAGCGCCAGTTCGAGCTTCGGTCTGCCGAGGCCGACAAGCGCTACTCGGAATCGGGCCTGCTCGGTCGGCGGACGGATCGCGGCATGGTCTACGTCCTGTTCGGCGACCCGGAGAAGACGGAGTGGGAGGAGCACCGCAACATCGATGATCCCAACATCGAACTCTGGACGTACCCGAAGAGCGCAGCCAAGGGACTGAACGGCAAGAAGCCGGCGCGCCGGTACCGCTTCGCACGCGAAGGTGATGTGATGCGGCTGTTCTCCAACGATCCGAGCGACCCGGCCAATCGTCGTCGCCAGATGATCCGCCGGATCAGGGAGCCCGCCCGCCCCTGGCGCTAGCGCCGGGACGAGCGGCCGCCAAGCGGCCGGATCCCGGCCGGCAAGGTCGCGGACCCGAGCCGGACGTTACGATCGGCCTGTGTCCGGCACGTTCTCGCTCCGCCTCGGCAAGGAGGACTTCAAGTTCTCCGCCGCGCACTTCACCATCTTCGGCGACGGCGAAGCGGAGCCGCTCCACGGTCACAACTACCGGGTCACGGTGGAGTTGAGTGGGCCGGAGGTGGACGCGCTCGAGTTCCTGGTTCCCGTCGCCGCGGCGAAGCGGGAGATCCGCGCCCAGTGCGCCGCCCTTGACGAGAAGGTCCTGCTGCCCGCGAACTGTCCTCACCTTGAACTCGCCGGGAACGGCGAGGCGGCAACCGTGGTCTTCGGATCGCGGCGCTACGAGTTTCCGTCGTCCGAGGTCGTCCTGCTGCCCGTGGCCAATGTCACGGTCGAGGCCCTCGCGCGGCTGCTCTGGCTGCGCCTCCGGGACCGGTGGGCGCACCTTCGAGACCGCGTAGAGGTCGTGGATGTCACGGTGACCGAGACCAGCGGGCAGAGCGCCAGTTACCGCCGCAGGCTCAAAGGAGACGCAGCTTGAACCAGCAGGAAGCCTTCGCGAAGTACGTCGCGGTCGCGGGGCAGGTCCTTGCCGATCTGGGAGGCCGGCCGGCGCACCCAGGCCGGCTAGCCCGATTCGCCGATCGACTCGAAGTCGAGCCGTCCGGCGGGGTCGGCGTCGGCGGGGAAGAGGAAGTCCTTCATGTGGCGGGAGAGGGTCGCCTGGGCTTCCGGTTCCATGAAGTTCAGGCGCAGTTCGTTGATCACCTTGATCTCCATCGCCGTCCATTCGTCCCAGCAGCCGGCGCAGACGCGGGCGGCGATCTCTTCGCCGAGGGAACCGGGAAGCGGCGGATCGCCCAGGGCTTCCCGCGTCTGGCCGCAGCGTGCGCAGACGATCATCGACCCTCCTCCGACGTGCCCGACCCGGAGTCCGGGGCCACGTCCTGGGCGTCCCTGTAGCGCTTCTTGATCCCCGCCTTCTGGCGGTTGCGGACCAGCCAGCGCAGGAACTTCGATTCGTTGATTCCGACCACGAGATCGTCGAGCGCCTCGTAGATCGCGGGATCGTTGATCAACTTGGCCGCGGTGCCGTCGCCCTCGGAGACCTGCTCGAGCGTGGAGTTCAGGCGCCGCAGGAGCTGCTCCACCTCGGTTGTCAGCGATTCGCTGAGTTCCTCGTCGTTCAGCAGCCGGGGCAGCAGCCCGTCGGCGCCCCGCAGGTCCGCGGCGATGGCGCGCAGGTCGGCGGCGGCGATCTGCGTGTCGGCCATGGTCGATTCGAACCGGGTCTTCAGTTCGGCGTCGTGGAGCAGCGCCGGCGCCAGACCGTCGCCTTCCCGCAGCAGGGTCAGGGTCTCGTCGATGTCGTCCAGGGACGAAGCGAGCTGGTTGCCCATCTCCTCGTCCGTCAGCAGGCGGCCGAGCACTCCCTCGCCCGCCTCGACCTGGTTGGTCAGGCGCTCGACCGCTTCCAGGGTCCGGATCACCGTGTCGGTGATCCGCTTGTCCTCGCGTTCGGCGACCAGCTCGCCGAGCAGCCCTTCGCCACGCTCCATGCGGGCCAGGATGGTCGACAGCGACTGTGCGGTGGCGACCACATAGTCGACCACGTCGGCGCCACTGGCGATCAGGTCGTCGACATCGGTTGGCAGGGCGGCAGGGATCTCTTCGCCCGGGTTGAGGAGCACCGCGCCGGGCGAACCCGAGGTGATCTCGACGTACTTGTCGCCGAGCAGTCCCAGCGTCTTGATCCGGGCCAGGGAGTCGCGGCGCAGCCGATTCGCGTACCGGCGTTCGACGCTGATCCGCACTTCCAGCATTTCGGTTTCCGGCTGCTCGCTGAGCAGGATGCGGTCCACCTTCCCAACGGTGACGCCGTTCAACTGGACCGGGTTGTCCTCCGCCAGGCCGGCGGCGTTGGGGAACATGATGCGGTAGGTGTTGCTGGCCCGGAACAGGAAGCTCTGATCGCCGATGGCGAGGATGAAGCCGGCCAGGACGACGAGCGCGCCCAGCACGGTCAGACCCACCTTGGCTGTGTTCGAGTCACGCTGCATCGATGTCCTCCTCTGCGGCCGGTTGTCGACCTTCCAGGAACGCTGTGAGCGCCGGGTCCGTGCTTCGTTCGGCCTGCTCCCAGGCGCCGATGAAGCGGAACCGGCCTCCTTCAAGGAGAGCGACCCGGTCGCCCACGTCGCGGGCCAGCCGCAGGTCGTGGGTGACGACGACGGAAGTGGTGCCGAACTCTCCCTGGGTGTTTCGGATCAGACTGGAGATCGTCGCCGAGGTGACGGGATCGAGGCCCGCCGTCGGCTCGTCGAAGAGGACGACCTCGGGCTTCAGGACCAGGGAGCGAGCGAGCGCGACCCGCTTCTTCATGCCGCCGGACAGGGCGGCCGGCATGCGGTCTTCGATCCCGGACAAGCCCACCCACGCCAGGGCGCCGGCCACGCGTTCGCGGATCTCCTCCTCGCTCAACCGGTTGTGCTCGCGGAGAGGGAAGGCGACGTTCTCGAGCACGTCGATCGAGTCGAAGAGCGCTGCGGACTGGAACAGCATCGCGATCCGCCGCCGCAGCGGATACAACTGCCGTTCGGTCAACTGGACGAGATCCGTTCCTTCGAACCACACCGCGCCGGCCTCGGCCTCGTCGAGTCCGTTGAGCTGCCGCAAGGTGAGGCTCTTGCCGGAGCCGGAACGGCCGAGGACGACCAGACATTCGCCGCGCATGACGTCGAAACTCAGGTTGTCGAGGACGGCGCGGTCGCCGAATCGGCGGCAGAGTCCGCGGACGGCATAGAGCGCTTCGCTGCGGCCGGGGTGCGCCGACGGGTCAGGCAAGGACATGGAACAGCTTGGTCAGAAAGAAGTCAGACACCAAAACCATGATCGATGCCCAGACGACGGTCCTGGTGGTGGCGCGCCCCACCCCTTCGGCGCCGCCGGTTGCGTTCAGGCCGTTGTAGCAGCCGATGACAGCGATGAAACAGGCGAAGAACACCGATTTCCCCAGACCGTTCAGCACATCGCCCAGCGTCAGGGCCTGGAGGACGTCGTTCACGTACAGGCCGTAGGACAGGTTCAACTGGTTCGTGGCGATGAACAGGCCGCCGAGGATGCCCAGAAAGTCGCCCAGAATGGTGAGCACGGGCAGCATGATCAGGCTGGCGGCGAGCTTCGGCGCCACCAGTTTCTTGACCGGATCTGCTGCCATGGAACGCATCGCGTCGACCTGCTCGGTGACCTTCATCGTGCCCAATTCCGCGGTCATGCCGGAACCGATCCGACCGCCCACGATGAGCGCCACGAGTACCGGTCCGAGTTCCCGGGTCAGGGACTTGGAAACCACGCTGCCAATGTAGTACTTGACCCCCAGCTCGGGCAGGCTGTACGCGGTCTGCAGGGCCAGTACCATGCCTGTGAAGAGGGTGGTGACCGCGGCCACGCCCAGCGAGCTGACGCCGAGATGTTCCATCTGATGAAGCCATGACCGGAACTCGTAGGGTGGCCTGCCTAGGGCCGTCAGACCCCTGCCGGTCAGCAGCGAAACCGCACCGACATGGCGCAACGGGGCCTTAAAATCGAACAGAATCTTGGGTACAACCTGTTGCATTAGCCTGCGGGCCACTTCTCTTCGCGCGTGTCGTGCTCGCGGCGCGTGTTGGTGTTAGCTTCCCCTCCTGACAGTGCTGAGCAGAACCTTGACGAACCGGAATCCTACCGCCACAGGCTCGGAACCTGGCCCGAACTCCAACTTCGGCGAGGCATCACGCCCGGTGGAGGGGAAGGCCCTTGGGCCGTTGTCGGCGCCGCCGCCGGCATGGGCGGTGGCGGTTGCAACCACCACCGGCAACCTCTACCTGGTCTTCGGCAGCGCCGTGATGGGGGTTGCTACGGCCATAGCCTCCTTCGTGCCAGGCCGTGACTGGGCTGGATTGATGGCGCGGCTCTGGGCTCGAGGGCTACTGGTGGCAGGCGGCGTCCGTCTGCGGCTCAACTACGCGGGTGGCGACCACGCGGCCTGGCGCGCGGCAACCGGCGGCCGTCCATTGGTGTACATGGCGAACCATAGGAGCCTGTACGACGTTGCGGCCCTGCTCGCGATCCTGGACTCGCCGGTGCGCTTCCTGACCAAGCGCAGCCTGTTCCGGGTGCCGGGTTTCGGCTGGGGTCTCAAGGCGGCCGGATTCGTCCAGGTCGATCGCGACGACCGGAGCCGCGCCGGCGAGACGTTCGCCGCGGCCGCGAAGTTGCTGGGCGCGGGAATCTCCGTGGCCGTGTTCCCTGAAGAAACCCGTAGTTCGGGTCCCCGGATGAGGCCGTTTCTGCCCGGCGGGTTCCTGCTGGCTCTCAAGGGGCGGGCCCTGGTCGCTCCGATCGGCATCCGGGGCACCGGGCGCATCCGGCGCAAGGGAGCGCTGGTGGTGCGGCCGGCTACCGTCGAGGTGTCCTTCGGGGAGGTGCTCGACCCCGCGAGCGTGGGAGTGCGGGGGCGGCGGACGTTCATGCTGGATCTCGAACGGCGCGTTGGCCGGTTGGCAGGCCTTGGAACAGCAGGAGAAGTCGATGGCTGAAGCGATTGAGAACAGGGTCCGCGAGTGCCTACGGACGATCACCTTCCCGGGCATGAAGCGGGACATCGTCTCCTTCGGTTTCGTGCAGCGGGTCGGTGTGAGCGGTGGCGACGTGGTGGTCGATCTGCGTGTGCCGACCCGGGACGCCGACGCCGCCAGGGAGATCCGGCGCCGCATCGTCGATGCCGTCGGCTCGGTCGACGGCGTTTCGAACGTGCAGGTTTCGCTGGAGGTGGCGACGGCCCCCGCTCCGGCGACGGCACGCGACCCTTCCCTGCTGCCGGGGGTCTCGCACGTCGTGGCGGTGGCGAGCGGGAAGGGCGGCGTCGGCAAGTCGACCGTGGCGACGAACCTGAGCGTGGCGATGGCGGCCGCCGGGCTGCGGGTCGGATTGCTCGACGCGGACATCTACGGTCCCTCCATCCCGTTGATGTTCGGCATCAACCGCCGGCCCGAGATCGTGGACGGGAAGATCCAGCCCTTCGAGCGCCACGGCGTGCGCGTCATGTCGCTTGGCTTCCTCCTCGATCCGGATACGCCCGTGATCTGGCGGGGGCCGATGGTGATGAAGGCGCTCGGCCAACTGCTGGGGGACGTGGACTGGGGCGAACTCGACTACCTGCTGCTCGACCTGCCGCCCGGCACCGGGGATGCGGCGCTCACCCTGTCGCAGAAGTTGCCCCTTTCCGGGGCCGTGATCGTCTCGACACCCCAGGACGTGGCCCTGATCGACGCGCGCAAGGGGCTTGCCATGTTCCGCAAGGTCGAGGTTCCGGTGCTGGGCATGGTCGAGAACATGTCCACCTTTGTCTGCCCCCACTGCGGGGAGGCGACGGACATCTTCAAGCGGGGAGGTGTTACGCGCACCGCGGAGCTGCTCGACTGCGAGGTCCTGGGCGTGATTCCGCTCGACGGCGCGCTGGTGCGGGGCAGCGACGCTGGTGTGCCGATCGTCGTTTCGGCGCCCGACGGGGCGCATGCCGGCATCTTCCGGGACATCGCCGGGGCGGTTCAGCGCCGGCTCGTGGAACTGGCCTCCTCTCGACCGACCTTGACGATCGTCTAGCGAGCTGCTGTCGAATGCCTATCGTTGTGGTCGCCGATGCACACCTGGGCGGCCCCGGGGGGAGCGGGGAGGAGCTGGCCGACCAACTCCGGGCGCTCGAGCCCGCGTGCTGTGCCCGGGTGTTGTTTCTCGGCGACCTGTTCCATCTCTGGATCGGTTCGCGTCGGTTCGAGACCCCGGAGGTGCGGTTGCTCGCGCCCGTGATCCGGGATCTGAGGCGGCGTGGAATCCGGGTGTCCTACGTGGAGGGGAACCGGGACTTCTTCCTTGCCGGCGGCGCGTACGACGATCTGTTCGACGACTACGGGCTCGAAGTTCGCTTCGAGGCCGGCGGAGCGAGGTACCTGGCCGTTCACGGCGACGGGTTGAATCGGCGCGACTGGCGCTACCGCTGCTGGCGCAGGTTGTCGAAGAACCCGGTCAGCCGGTGGTTGGCCTTCCGGCTGCCGTCCGCGCTCAGCCGCCGGCTCGTGACCTCGACCGAGCGCGGACTTACAAGAACCAATCTGGAGCACAAGAAACGGATCCCGGAGGGGGTCATCCGGCGCTACGCCGCCCGCCGTCTCGCGGAGGGCCACGACGTGCTCCTGCTCGGACACTTCCATGCCGCGCGGAGGTGGCTCCTGGGCGGCGGCGAGGTGCGGATCGCGAATGCCTGGTACTACGACAGGAAGTTGCTGTGGTTGGGTTGAATGGGGCCCTGCCGGACCCGTATCCGGTTCGGCGCGCCGACCGCGTGCGGGGAGCGGTCGAGCCTCCGGGTTCGAAGAGCATCTCGCATCGGGCGCTGAACCTGGCGTTGATCGGGCAGCGGCCCGTGACGATCGAGAACCTGCTCGAAGCCGAGGACATCGCCGCGTTCGCGGACACCCTCGAGCGCATGGGCTGGCGTCTCGATCGCGTCTCTGGCGCCGAAGTGCGGGCCCTACCGCCGCGCACCGGCCCACCCGATTCGCCGGTGCAGCTCGACTGCCGGAGCGCGGGTACGCTGCTGCGGTTCCTCATCGCGAGCTGCGCGGTGACGCCGGGCGAGTGGATCCTCGACGGGTCGCCGCGGCTGCGGGAACGACCGGTCGGACCGCTTCTCGCCGCTCTACGCGAACTCGGGGCGAGGATCGACGAACTTGGACGGCCGGGCTGCGCGCCGATTCGGATCCATGGCGGCGCTCTGGCCGGCGGGCAGGTCGAAATTGATGCCGGGGAGTCGAGTCAGTACGTGTCCGCGTTGCTCATGGCGGGACTGCGGGCGGAGAGGCCGATCCAGCTTCTGGCGCCGTTTCTCGTCTCTAGTCCATATGTGGACACAACTCTTCAAGTCATGGCTGATTTCGGTTCTTCCGTTGGGTCCGGCGGCGCCGGCGGGGCGCGCGAGTTCCGGATTGAACCCCACAGGCCGGAGGCGCCGGGCGGTCGTTACCGCGTCGCCGGCGACGACTCCGCGGCTGCCTACCCCGCGGCGGCGGCGGCGCTGTGCGGCGGCCGGGTGAGGCTGCGGGGCTTGGCGCCGACGTCGACCCAGGGCGACCGCGCGTTCCTGCGGCTCCTCGAGCAGATGGGAGCGGTGGTGCGGGCGTCGCCGGGGGAGATCGAGGTCGAGGGCAGCGGCTCGCTGAGCGCGCTCGACTGCGACCTTTCCGAGATGCCCGATCAGGTACCGACGCTGGCCGCGGTGGCCGCCTTTGCCGACGGCGTCACAGCCATCCGCAATGTGGCGCATCTGCGGATCAAGGAGAGCGACCGCCTGGCCGCGATCGGAACTGAGTTGCGGCGGGTGGGCGCCTCGGTCGAAGAGTTGCCGGACGGTCTGCGCATCGAGGGGAATCCCGGTCTGACCGCGGCGCCGGGTTCGCCGCGTGTCGCGATCGATACCTACGACGACCACCGCATCGCGATGAGCATGGCGCTCGTGGGCCTTCGGCGAGGAGGGCTGACCATTCGTCACCCGGCGGTGGTTGCCAAGTCCTACCCAGGCTTCTGGGCCGACCTCGAGGGAATCGCACGGTGACTGCCGTACTGCGTATCCGTCACCAGGCGCTGGAGGCCGTTCGGGAAGACGCGCGCGCTGCCGGTCTAGCCGAAAGCCGCCTGAACGATGGGCAACGGGCCGCCTTGCTGCTTCAGGGCGCTGCGTTGCTCGCCCATCTGCGAACCGCGGGCTGGCGGTTGCGGTCGTGGAGAGGACTTGTCGTCGATGCGCGGGAGGTGCTCCGGATCGAGCCGGGCATGGTGACGGTGGGGCGAGACCAACGGTCGCCCCAGGTGGTACTGACACGGCTCGCCTCGTTGTTGTTCGGGAGTGAGGAGATGGTCGGTCGGAGTGCCGTGCGGGCGGCGCTCCGCCCCGTGGTCGCGGGTTGGCGCGACCTCCTGCTGCCCTTCTCCGCGGACCGACTCGTGGTGGACATTCTGGATCACGCCCCCTTTCTGTGGGGAGACGAGTACCGGAGCGCGAGGGTGTCGTTGTTTGCCGTACACGAACACGAAGAAGGTGAAGAAGTGGTGATCGCTGGGCATTCCCGGTGGCGCCGCCGGCTGCTGCGGGCCGCCGGCCTCGACCCGGACCGGTTGTCGACCATCTCGGAACGCCTCTCCACCATCCTCGGCAGCGACGAGGCTCAGGACCACTGGCTTGGCGACGCTTCGGGCGGGCCGCTCGACTGGATTGCCCGGGGTGATTGGCGACGTGCGGTGGCCGAATCCCGGCGAGAGCCGCCGGCCGAGCCGGGGGAGCGGACCGCGGTGGCGCGGGCACTCCTCGACCGCGGCCGGTTCGAGGCCGCCCACGCGCTGGTCGAGCGTTCCAGCCGCACCGAAGACATCCTGATCCGTCTCAAGGGTCGGGTGAGGATGGGCCGGATGGCGGCGGCGCGCCGCACGCTCACCGCGCTCGAGACGCGCCGTCTCGGCGGTGCGGCGAAGCTCGAAGAGTGCGAGGAGGCGATCAGAATCCATGCGGCTGCGGGCCGCCCTGCTCAGCTCAGAGCCTGGGCGGAGCGGGCCCTCGAGGCCGCGGTCGGTCCGTTTGCCGATCGGGGACGTGCTCTCGCCGACCTCGCGATGCGCGAGGTCGGCGAGACCGGCGGGGCGGCCTCTCTGCTCGACCCGGAAGGAGAACCCGACGACTGGATGTCGTGCCTGGTCAGGGCCCGTCTCGCATCGGACCGCGGCGACTTCACGGAGGCCGATCAGGCTCTGGCGACGGCGCTTCAGCAGTTCCGGAGACAGATGCCGGTCTACGACCGCGCCCGCCTCTGGAACGAGCTCGCGACGCTTCGACTCTCAGTGGACGATTGTGCTGGGGCCGAGCGAGCGGCGCGCGTCTCCGTCAGGCTCTTCCGGTGTTGCGATGGACCCGCTGGAAGGGCCGAGGCGCATGGCAATCTCGCGGAGGCTCGGATTCGCACCGGTCGCCTGTCCGGCGTCCGCGAAACGATCGACAACCTGCGCCGCGAGAGCCTGATGGCCGGGAGCGCCGTCGGAATCGTCGAAGCGCGGCAACTCGAAGCGCGTCTGGACCTGGCGCAGGGTCGGTGGAGCTCGGCTCTGGAATGCTGCAGGTCCGCTCTGGAGGAGTTGCGGAAACGGAAGTTGGGAGGGAGGCGGCTGCGGGCGCTTCGCCTGCTCTCGGGAAGCGCCCTGGTTCACCTCGGTCGCGGCGAGGAGGCGAGAGAGGAACTCCTGGCAGCGCTCCCGCTGCCGGTCGCAGACGGCTCGGCCCGCCTACGGGCTGGAAGCGATGTTCTGCCCGCTGTCTTTCTTCTTGCCGGGCTTCGGGAGGAGGCGCGCGCCGTTGGGGAGGGCGCCGCCTGTGCCGGGCTGTGGGAAGCCGTCATCGAGAGCAGGGCCCCGAGCAGGGACGATTGGCGGCGGCTCGAGGAGCAAGGGGCCTACCGCTCCGCACAGACGATCCACGATCTGGTCTGTCTGCGAGTCGAGACAGTACCGTCCCGGTTGCTCGTATCGGCGGTGCGAACCCTGTCCGAAGTGGGCGCCGAGGCGCCTGCGCATCGCGTGGACGCCGCCCGACTGGGCCCTTGGAGAGCTCTTCGCGCTTTCCTGGACGCGAAAATGCTCGACTCGAGAGCGCTTCATTCGTTGCTGTCATCGGCCGGCCACCCCGAGGCACGCATCGCGGTCCGGGAGTCCCGCGACGTGGGAGGGCAGGACGGGCGCACGGAAGTGCTGTTGGAGGGACCCGGCGGCTCAGAGCAGTTCACGGTCGGCGTGCCCGCCGGCAGACTGGTACTCAGTGCGGACCGTATCGAGGAGCCGGCGCGGGCCCTCTTGGCCGTGATCGCGGCTCGAGCCCCTGCGGCGTCCCGTAGTCGCCGTGACGCCCTGGAGTTGGCGGAGGCGAGAGCATCGATCGTGGGAGGCATGATCGGTCGGAGCAAGGCGCTGGTGGCGGCCCAGGAGCGCGTCCATAAGCTGGCACTGCACGATCTGCCGGTGTTGATTCTGGGCGAGTCGGGTACGGGCAAGGAACTGCTGGCGCGGCAGCTTCATGATTCGAGCCGACGCGCCTCGGGGCCATGGCAGGCCGTGAACTGCGCCGCTCTTCCCGAGGGTCTTCTGGTGTCCGATCTGTTCGGTCATCGTCGAGGTTCGTTCACCGGCGCCGACAGCGACCGAATCGGTGTGTTCGAGAGCGGTGAAGGCGGTACGGTGTTCCTCGATGAGATTGCGGAACTGCCGTTGGCGGCGCAGGGAATGCTCCTGCGCATCTTGCAGGAAGGTGAGATGCGCCGGGTCGGGGACAGCCTTTCGCGGCGTCTCGATTTCCGTCTCGTTTCGGCAACCCATCGCGATCTTCCGGCCATGGTGGAGGCCGGCCAGTTCAGAGAGGATCTCTATTACCGACTTCGGGTGGCGAATGTCGAAGCGCCGCCACTTCGCGATCGCGATGACGACGTGATGTTGCTGGCGCACCACTTTCTGGGAATGTTCTCGGGTGACGGGGAAAAGCTGCGATTCAGCGAGCAAGTCGCCGGAAGGGTTCTCGAGTATCCATGGCCCGGGAATGTCAGAGAGCTTAGAAATGCGATCGAGAGCGCGGCGGCGCTCGCTGAAGGCCCGGAGATTACAGTCGAGATGCTGGGACTTCCGAAAGAGGCACGGCGTCCACCCCAGGTTGGGTCCAGCTATCACCGGAAGCTTGAACAGTACCGGCGCGGCTTGATCCGCAAGGCGCTTTCGGATGCCGGTGGAAACCAGGCGCGTGCGGCTCGCTCTCTCGGTCTGAGTCGACAGGCATTGTCGTACCTGGTGAGAAAACTGAACTACGCTCCCTGACCGGACATTGGTTGTATCGCTGGGTCTCCGTGCCGTAGCCCCGCTGTCTCTGCTATTGTCTGGCCATGCCTCCCGCCGTTCCCATAGGGGGATAGGGGAACACGGAACAAGGTCGACGAAGGGGGAGTGGTGCAGTGAGTGCAGCGGCTGCTGGAAGAAAGAACCTGTTGACATTGGGCGAGGTAGCTCGCCGTACGAATATCTCGATGGCCACGGCTCAGCGCTACAAGAAGCTGTACCCGGACCGAATACCGTCGGAGGGGGAGGGACGCAAGCAGCGGTACCCGGCCGCCGCCGTCAAGGTGTTCAACGCGTTGAAGAAGGAACGGGTCTCAAAGCGCCGGGGCGGCGGTCGCAAGGGGAGTCCCAAGAGGGCGGCGAAGGCTGCTGCGTCGGGCGCGGCGCTCTTGACGCTTTCGAGTGTCAGCGAGCAGACGGGCATCTCCTATCCGACCCTTCAGCGGTACGTAAGGCTGTTCAGTGATCGGATCCCGCATGAAGGCGACGGTCGCAAGCGGCGCTACCATCCAGACTCGGTCGCCGTCTTCCGGCAGCTTCGCGCGGAAAGCAAGCCGGGGCGGAAACCCAAGGCAGGAGAGTCCGCCAGGGTGGCCAAAGCCCCGGCAAGGAAGAAGCGGCAGGCGCGCGCCGAGGCCGCTCCTCGGAGCGCTCCCGGTCCAAAGCTGCTGACGTTGACCGCGATTGGCCAGCAGACGGGGATCTCGGGGCCGACCCTGCAGCGGTACATGAAGTTGCATGGTGACCGGATTCCGCACGAGGGCCAGGGGCGGAAGCGGCGCTACCGCCCGGAGGCAGTGGCGGTGTTCCGTGAGATCCGGTCACAGAGCAAGAGGGGCCGGAAACCGAAGGCGAAGGTCGAGGCCGCTGCGCCCCCGAAGGCCGCTGCTCCGGCAAAGAGGAAGCGGAAGGCGCGGGCCGCCAAGGTTCGAAGGAAGGCCGCTTCCGTTGCGGCTCAGGGCACCGTCGAGGCTCGTCTGGCTGCGCTTGAGGCCCAGGTCGGTCAGGTGCTGAAGAAGCTGGAGCAACCGATCACGATTACGCTCAAGCGCTGACATCAGGCGCTCTTGCCGCCGCTCAGGCCAGATGGTCCCAGCCCTGCGGGGACAGGGGTTCGAGGACTCCGTCGCTTCGCAACAGGCTCATGCCGGGTTGGCGGGTGATGCGGCCGATTCGTCGGCAGCCGGGATGGTTGAAGTTCGCCTTCGGTGGCAGCGTGAACAGGAGTACGTAGTCCTCGCCGCCGCCCAGGATCAGGTCGAGTGGGTCGAGACCCAGGTAGCCGGCCAGACGACGGGCGTCCGGGCGGAGGGTGACCGCCTCCTCGTGCAGTACGCAGCCGGCGCCGCTGGCGCGGCAGAGGCGCCCGGTATCGACCGCCAGGCCGTCTGAAATGTCGATAGCCGCTCCCGGTGGGCATCGCTTCCCGAGGATCAGTCCGAGTTCAAGCTGCGGTCGGGGTTCGAGGTGCCGGCGCACGACCCGGCTCGCGGTGCGTGCCAGGTCGGGTGGCAGGTCGTCCGGCAGCCGCGGTTTACGCTCGACGATCCGGACTCCCATCCGGACCAGCTCAAGTCCCAGCGCGGACTCGCCAACCGCGCCGCCGACCCAGAGGTCGTCGCCGGGACGGGCGGCGCTGCGGGCCAGCGAGTAGCTGCCTGCCGGTACCTCCCCGATCACGGTCAGGCCGGCGTCGAGGTGGCCTGGCGCCCCACAGCGGGCGGTATCGCCGCCGATCAGCTCGATTCCGTAGCGCCGGCTGCGATGAACCAGAGCGGCCAGGAAGCGTCGCGCGGTCTTCTCGTCGTCGACGCCGAGTGCCAGGAGGGCCCACCGCGGTTCGGCGCCGGTGGCGGCGAGGTCGGAGAGGCTGACCGCAAGCAGCCGCCGCGCGGCGACCGCCGGATCGAGATCGATTGGAATGTGGACGTTCGCGCGCTGCGTATCGACGCTGAATGCAAGCTGTCGGCCGCCGAACTCGAGTAGAACCGCGTCGTCGCCGATTCGATCGCCCGAGCCCGCGAGGTTCGCGAGCCAGGCAGTCAGCCGGTCTTCGCCGCCGGCCATGACTGCGGTTGCTCCGAGTCGAGCAGCGCGGCCTCGAGAACCTGATCGAAGTGGTCGACGTAGAACAGTTCGAGGCCGCGGGTCACCGCTACCGGGATCTCCTCCAAGTCTCGCCGGTTCCGTTCGGGCAGGACCACTTTGCGAATCCCCGCCCCGCGCGCGGCCAGGAGCTTCTCCTTCAGACCGCCAACCGGAAGGACCTCGCCTCTCAGTGTGATCTCTCCGGTCATCGCGATCGTGTGATCGATGGGGCGCCCGCTCTGGACCGAAACGATTGCGGCGGCAATCGTGATACCGGCCGATGGACCGTCCTTCGGCACGGATCCGGCAGGGACGTGAATGTGCAGGTCGTGGCGACGCAAGTAGTCGGAATCCGCGCCGCCTGGACCCTCGAGACTCGCGGCTCGCGCGCAACTCAGTGCGGCTTGTGCCGACTCCTTCATCACTTCGCCCAGTTGACCGGTCAGGACCAGCTTGCCCTTGCCTCGGGAGGCCGCTACTTCGATCAGCAGGAGATCCCCACCGGCCGCGGTCCAGGCAAGCCCGGTCGCGACACCGATCCGGTCGCGGTCGAGCAGTTCCTCGCTGAAGTGCCGTGGCTGCCCCAGCAGACCCTTCAGCCTGGCCGGGGTTACCCGCAACTTGCTGTCGTCGCCGCGCGCAACGCGCACGGCGCCCTTGCGGCACAGGGTTGCGATCTGCCGCTCGAGGTTGCGCACGCCCGCTTCCTTCGTATACCCGCTGATCAGACGGCGCAGTGCGGCGGAAGTGATCTCGAGAGCGCCTTCCGGCAGACCGTTCTCCGCGATCGCTTTCGGAATCAGGTGGCGGCGTGCGATCAGCACCTTTTCGTCCTCGGTGTAGCCGGAGAGACGAACCACTTCGAGTCGATCGAGAAACGCCGGCTGAATCGGTTCGAGCAGGTTCGCGGTGGCAATGAAGAGCACTCGCGACAGGTCGTACTCGACACCCAGATAGTGGTCCCTGAACGTGGAGTTCTGCTCAGGATCCAGCACTTCGAGCAGGGCCGCCGCGGGGTCGCCCCGGTAGTCGGCGCCGAGCTTGTCGATCTCATCCAGCATGAAGACCGGGTTGCTGGTCCCGGCCTGGTTCAGCCCCTGAATAATGCGCCCCGGCAGGGAGCCGACGTAGGTGCGCCGGTGGCCCCGGATCTCACCCTCGTCGCGGACGCCGCCCAGGGAGATGCGCACGAACTTGCGGTCGATCGCGCGCGCGATGGAACGACCGAGCGAGGTCTTGCCGACGCCTGGGGGGCCGACCAGGCAGAGAATCGGCCCCTTGGCGTCGGGTTTGAGGCGCCTCACCGCGAGGTACTCGAGTACCCGCTCCTTGATCCGATCGAGATCGTAGTGGTCTTCGTCGAGCACGACGCGGGCGTGGTCGAGGTCGATCCGGTCCTCGCTCATCGTCGACCACGGCAGGCCGGTCAACCAGTCCAGATGGCCCCGGATGGTCGCGTTCTCGGCGCTGTCGGGAGAACTCCGCTCCAGCCTTCGGACCTGGCGCTCGACCTCGGTGGCAGCCTCCTCGGTCAGGCCGCGCTCCTCGACCGCGCGCAGGTAGCGGTCGACGTCACTGTGAAGGTCATCGCCGTCTCCGAGTTCGTCCAGGATGGCTCGCAGTTGCTGGCGCAGGAAGTACTCGCGCTGGCTCCGGTCCATCTCGCTCTTGGCCTGCGCCGAGATGCGCTGCTGCATGCTGAGCAGCTCGATCTCACGCGTCAGCAGGTCCCCGACCCGTCGTAGCCGCTGGACTGGTTGGATCGTCGCCAGGACGGTCTGGGCCTCCTCCGGTTTGAGGCCCAGGTTGCTCGCGGCGAGATCGGCGAGCCGTCCGGGGCGATCCAGGTTGGCCGCGATCACCATGACCTCGGAAGAGATGTCCTTACCCAGGTTGACCGCGGTCTCCAGACCCTCCTTGACGCTGCGGACCAGGGCTTCCGCCTCGAGTTGGTTCCGATCTTCCTGGTCTTCGTCCACGTCGGCCACGCGGGCGCGCAGAAAAGGATCGGTCTGGCTCAGGTGCCTCAGCCGGGCCCGCGCCAGTCCCTGAATCAGGATCCGGACCCGACCGTCCGGCAACTTCAGCATCCGCATGATCAACGCGGCGGTTCCGATCTCGTGGAGATCGTCTTGTCCGGGCTCTTCGATCGAGCTGTCGCGTTGGGGCGCCAGGAGGATGATGCGGTCGTTGCTCAGCGCGTCCTCGACGGCGAGCATGCCGCGGTCGCGGCTGATCGAAAGCGGCAGGATAATGTACGGGAAGATGACCGAGTCCTTGAGCGGCAGGACCGGCAACACGTCGGGCAGCGAGATGACGTCTGACGGCTCGTTGTCAAGCGGCTGAGCCATGCCGCCACGCTACCAGTCTGAGGCGCCGAACGGACGCGGTACGCAGTCCGTCAGTCCTTGCGCGAAGCCGCCAGAAGAGAGCGGAGTTCGTCCATGAACGCGTCCACGTCCTCGAACTGCCTGTAGACGGAGGCGAAGCGAACGTAGGCCACCTGGTCAAGGGTCCTGAGGCGGTCGATCACGAAGTTGCCCAGTTCGGTCGTCGCGATCTCGCGGTCCTCCTTCCGGTGGAGCAGGGCTTCGGCCTGGTCCACGATCTCCTCGAGTGCGGGCAGAGGCACCGGCCGCTTCTCGCAAGCCTTGAGAAGTCCGCCCAGGAGCTTCTGTCGGTCGAACTCCTGCCGCCGTCCGTCGGACTTGACCACCCGGTAGGCGATGTTCTCGATCTGCTCGTAGGACGTGAATCTGCGCTGGCAGTTCAGGCACTCCCGGCGACGCCTGACCGTCTCGCCGCCGCGGACGTCTCGCGAATCGACCACGCGGTCATGGTTGGCGGCGCAAAAAGGACATCTCATGGCCGGGTGCCAGTGCCTGAACGCTACCATCGCCGCCGCGGCGGGCGGCACGGCGGCGGCGCTGCGGCGGCCTGCGGCAGCCCTGAACCGGCCTTCGATCCTGGGCCGCCGGGCGCCGCGCCGTTGTAACATGCGGCTCCTATGAGCCGTGCCTTCGACCAGCTCACCGAGCGCGACCGCGAGATCCTGCGCGAGGTGATCGTGACCTACCTGTCCTCCGGCGAGCCCGTGTCTTCGCGGCGGGTCGCGAAGGACCGGCAGATTCAGCTCTCCGCGGCCACGATCCGCAACGTGATGGCCGATCTGGAGGACATGGGTTATCTGCGCCAGCCGCACGTTTCGGCGGGGCGGCTGCCGACCGAAGCCGGTTTCCACCTCTTCATCGATGACCTGATGCAGGCGAAGAACGTGAGCGACGACGATCGCCGGCTGATCGACGATCGGCTGCTGACCGCGGGTGGCACCGGACGGGAACTGACGGAAGAGACATCCAAGCTGCTCTCCGAACTCTCCCACCACGTCGGCGTCGTCCTCAGCCCCGCTCTCGGCTCCGCGGTGATGCGGGCCATCGAGTTCGTACCGCTCAGCGGGCGCAAGGTGCTCTGCGTGGTGGTGGCGGAGAACGGCTTCGTAGAGAACAAGCTGGTGGTCACGGACGAGCTGATCGCGCGTGAAGACCTGGTGCGCATTTCGAACTACCTGACCGAGAACTACGCCGGGCGCTCGCTGTTCGAGATCCGCGAGGAACTGCTCCGCATGATGAGCGACGAGCGGGCGCGGCTGGACGAGTTGCTGCACCGCGCGATCGAACTGGCCAGGGACGGCATGAACATGGGCCACGCGCCCTCGCTCGTCGCCTCTGGAACGCACAGCCTGTTCGAGGCGTCGCCGAGCCTGTCCCGAATCGAGGGCATGTTCCAGATGTTCGCGGAGCGCGCCCGTCTGGCGGGTCTGCTGAATCGCTGCCTCGACGCCGATGGCGTCCGAGTAGTGCTGGGTCAGGACTCGCGGCTGACGGAAGAACTTGGTTTCGGCCTCGTCGTGCGCAGTTACCAGGCCGGAAACGGCGTGAGCGGATCGGTCGCCGTGGTGGGGCCGGCGCGCATGGAGTACCCGCGCATGGTGCCCCTGGTGAACTACCTGGGCGAGCGTCTGTCCAAGATCCTGGCCGACGGTGTCTAGCAGCCAAGCGGAGCGTGAGGCATGACAGTTGAGCCGAAGGAGGGACCTGAGAGTCGGGTTCCTGGACAGGAGAGCCCCGATGCAGGGGCGGGTGCGCCCGCCGCCGCCGACGTGGTCGAGATGGCTGCGGACGAGGGCGCCGCTCCGCCCAGCGTCGAGGAGCAGCTCCGGGAAGAGCTGTCGGCGACCCGGGATCGGCTGCTGCGTGCTCTGGCCGATCTCGACAACCAGCGCAAGCGGATGGGCCGCGAGCGGCAGCAGTTGCGTACGAGCTACGTCTCGGCCCCGCTGCGCGAGTTCCTGGGCGTCGTCGACAATCTGGATCGGGCCCTCGAGTCCGAAGCTTCGGCAGACGACTTCCGTGCCGGCGTCGAGATGATCCGGCGCCAGATGACGGATCTCCTGCGCCGGTTCGATGTCGAACCGGTCGAGAGCCTGAACACCGCCTTCGATCCGAACGTCCACGAGGCGGTTGCCCGGGAGGAGAGCGCGGAGGTCGAACAGCCCACCGTGGTGCAGGAACTGCAGAAGGGCTACACGATGCGGTCGACGCTGCTGCGCGCGGCGATGGTTCGGGTCGCCATGCCGGCCGCGCCGCCGGCGCCGGATGCCGCCCCTCCCGACGGCGCCGAAGCTGCGGACGGCTCAGGGGCCGAATCGGACGCCGCTGCCGGCGGCGGCGCCTAGATCCCCATGCCGCGCGACTACTACGAGATCCTGGGCCTCGAACGCTCCGCCACTCTGCAGCAGATCAAGACGGCCTATCGGAAGCTGGCGGTGCGGCACCACCCGGACCGGAATCAAGGCGACAGCGCGGCGGAAGAGAAGTTCAAGGAGGCAGCCGAGGCCTACGCCGTGCTCTCCGATCCGGAGAAGCGGCGCCGCTACGACCGCTTCGGTCACCAGGCGTCACCGTCGGGCGGCTTCGATCCGTCGACCTTCACCGACTTCTCGGACATCCTGGGCGACGTCTTCGGCTTCGGCGACATCTTCAGAAACCGGGGCGCCGGCGGGCGCCGGCGAGCCGGGGCGGACCTGCGGTACGACCTCCGGCTCTCCTTCGAGGAGGCCGCCTTCGGCGCTGATCCGAAGCTGCGCATTCCGCGACTTGAGCACTGCGATACGTGCAGCGGCAACGGAGCGGCGCCGGGGTCCGGTCCGACCGCCTGCCGCGTTTGCGGGGGCCGCGGCCAGGTCCAGTACAGCCAGGGCTTCTTCTCGGTGGCTCGGACCTGTCCCGACTGCAGGGGCGCCGGAACCGTGATCCGGGATCCCTGCACAGGCTGCAGGGGTCGAGGGTTGACCGAACGCCAGCGCTCGATCCAGGTCCGGGTTCCGGCCGGCGTCGATACCGGTTCCCGCCTCCGCCTTCCGGGCGAAGGGGAGCACGGCCGGCGCGGCGGCCCACCGGGAGACCTCTACGTCGTGATCGAAGTGGCGCCTCACGAGCAGTTCGTGCGCCGCGGCGCCGACGTGCTGAGTGCCGTCACGGTCGGCTACCCGCAGGCCGTGCTCGGTTGCACGATGGAGGTCGAAACCCTCCACGGCGCGTCCAGCCTGCGGGTGCCGCCGGCTACGGAGCACGGCTCCGCCTTCGTGCTGCGATCCCAGGGCATCCCGCGAATCGATGGCCGCGGCCGGGGCGACCACATCGTCGAAGTGCAGCTCGAGGTGCCGTCGCCCAGGGATCTCTCGGAGCGGGAACTCGAACACGTGCGCGCGCTCGCCGAGTTGAACGAGGACAGCCACGGCACGGCGAGCGGCACGGCGGGCGGCGCGGTTGGCGCCAAGAGCCAGGAGGCGCGGAGCGTGTTCGACCGGGTCATGGCCTTCTTCCTGGGATCCGGCCGCGAGGCAGGGCCCACGGCGGGCGACGGCAAGAGGGTGGAGCGGAGTTCCGAGGCCAGTTCCGAGGCCTGAGCCCGTGATCCACCTGCTGGTCGGCGGCGACGAACTGGATCGCGACACGGTCGAGGTCGAGGGCGCCGACTACCGGCACCTGTTCCGGGCCCGCCGCCTCGAGGTCGGCGACCGGGTGCGTCTCGTCGACGGCCGGGGCGGCGCCCGTTGGTCGATCGTCGCCGGCGTCACGGCAGAGCGGGCCCGACTGCACATCGAGGGGCCGGCGCCGACCTTCGAGCCGGTCCGCCGTCTGACGCTGCTTGCGTCCGTCGTGCGTGCCGAGCGGGCGGTATGGCTGGTGGAGAAGGCCACCGAGCTTGGAGTCAGGGAGCTGCAGTGGTTCGTCTCGGAGCGCACGAGCCGTTCTTTCCCGGAGCGCGCGTTGGTCCGGCAGCAACGCGTTGCGAAGTCCGCGCTCGAACAGAGCGGCGGCGCCTGGCTGCCCCGGATCGGCGCGCCGGTCGCCCTGGAGGAAGCCGGGACCTTTGCCGGAGCGGCGGTGCTGCATCCGGGCGCCGGGACATCCCTGGCGGCGGTCGGCGGCGCCCGAACCCTGGTGGTCGGGCCCGAGGGCGGATTCAGCGAAGGTGAAATCGAGTCGTTGGTCGGCCGGGGGGCCACTCTTGCCGACCTCGGCCCGCGGGTTCTGCGCACGGAGACGGCGGCGGTCGCCGCGCTCGCGGTAGCCCTGTGTGCGTCCTGACGGCGCTATCCTCCGAACGCCGGAGGACGCAGGTGCAAGAGTCGAAGTCGAAACGAGAGCGGCGCCCCAAGTCGGCCTACGACCGGGGTCTGGACCTGCTCGCGCTGCGCATGCACTTCGCGGCCGAGTTGCGGACCAAGCTCGCCCGCCGCGACTACCCGGATGCGGAAGTCGACGGCGCGATCGAGCGCCTGACTGCGGACGGCTTCCTGAACGAGCAGGAGGCCGCGCACATGCTCGTACGCTCGCTCAAGCGCCGCGGCTACGGCCGGCGGCGGCTCGAACTCGACCTGCGGCGGCGCGGGGCCGACGACACGGCCGCGGGCGTCGCGCTCGAGTGCGTGGGCGACGAGGACGAACTGGAGCGGGCGCGGTCGGTGGCCGCGCGCTGGCGTTCGACTCACCCCGCGCGTGACGCCGCGGCTCTGGCCCGGCACCTGGAGCGCCGCGGCTTTGCTCCCCGTACTATTGGCGCCGTTGTGTTCGACTCGGCCGACGGGGCGACAAACGGAGAGGCGCTTCCGGAGGAAGCGGAGACACGGGGTCACAGCTCATGTTGAGTCGGGATATCAGGCGAAGTTTCATCGACTTCTACGCCGGCCGCGGGCACGCGGAGGTGGCGAGTTCGTCGCTGGTGCCGCGGGACGATCCGACCCTGCTGTTCGTCAACGCCGGCATGGTCCAGTTCAAGAACTACTTCCTCGGCGCGGAGAAGCCGGACTCGCCGTGCGCGGTGACCTCCCAGAAGTGCCTGCGGGTGTCGGGAAAGCACAACGACCTGGAGAACGTCGGGCCGAGTCCCCGGCACCACACGTTCTTCGAGATGCTGGGGAACTTCTCCTTCGGCGACTACTTCAAGGCCGAGGCGATCGAGTCCGCCTGGGAACTGGTCACCGGGGTCTGGGGGTTGCCGCCGGAGCATCTCTTCGCCACCGTGTTCCGGGAGGACGACGAGGCGGCGGACCTCTGGGTCCGGCTGTCGGGATTGCCGCCGGAGCGGGTCCTGCGCTGCGGCGAGAAGGACAACTTCTGGGCCATGGGCGACACCGGGCCCTGCGGTCCGTGCAGCGAGATCTTCGTCGACACCTCGCCGGACCTGCCCGAGGTCGGCTGGGAGGAAGGGAACGATTCGGGCCGCTATCTCGAGATCTGGAACTTGGTCTTCATGCAGTTCGAGCGCCACGAGGACGGCCGGAGGGAGCCGCTGCCGAACCCGTCGATCGACACCGGCGCGGGCCTGGAGCGGGTGGCGGCGGTGCTTCAGGGAGTCGGGTCCAACTACGACACGGACCTGTTCGGCCCGATTCTGCGGGCGGTCGCCGCCGAGGCCGGCCGCGAGTACGGCCGCGCCCCGGACGCCGACGTCTCGCTGCGGGTGATCGCCGATCATCTGCGGGCGGTCGGTTTCCTGCTCGCGGACGGCGTGATCCCGAGCAACGAGGGCCGCGGCTACGTGCTGCGCCGGATTCTCCGCCGCGCTTCGCGTTACGGCATGAAGCTGGGCTTCGAGGAGCCGTTCCTCGCGTCGCTGCTGCCCTCACTCGGAGAGGTGCTCGGTGACCAGTACCCGGAACTGGAGAAGGCCCGCGAGTCGTCTTCGGCCACCGTGACGGCCGAGGAGACACAGTTCCTGCAGACGCTCGCGGTCGGCGCCGGCAAGGTCCAGCAGGCGATCGAGGAGGCTCGGCGCCAGGGCACGTCGGTGCTTGCCGGCGACGTGACGTTCCAGCTCTACGACACTTTCGGCCTGCCGATCGAGACGGTGCGGGAGATCGCCGAGGAGGAGCAGTTCGGGATCGACGAGGCGGGGTTCGAGACGGCGCTGGCGGAGCAGCGGGAGCGGTCGCGGGCGGGGGTCAAACTGCCGCGGTTCGACTTCAAACTGCCGCGGTTCGACTTCAAACTGCCGCCGAAGGTCGACCCAAAGTTGCCGCCAACCGGACTGGAGGCGGCGAGCGGCTCGCACCCGGTACCGACCAAGGGTCCGGCTGGGAGCGAGTTCGTGGGCTACTGCGATCTGGAAACCGGCGCAAGGCTCCTCGGCTTGATGGTGACCAACGGAGAGGAGTCGGAATCCGTCGAACAGGTGACCGGCCAAGGTGTCGCGGTGTTCGACCGCACTTCCTTCTACGCCGAGGCCGGTGGGCAGGTGGGCGATGTCGGCAGAGTGAGGTGGAATGAGGGCGAGGCCCGAGTCCTGGACACACAGAAGCAGGGCCGCCTGACGATCCACGAGATCGAGGTCACCCAGGGCGCCCTCGAAGTCGGCGCCGACGTCCACCTCCAGGTCGACCGCGAACGCCGGGAAGCCGCCCAGCGCCACCACACGGCTACCCACCTGCTCCACGCCGCCCTCCGCCAGCACCTCGGCAAGGGCGTGCGCCAGGCCGGCTCCCTGGTCCACCCCGACCGGCTCCGTTTCGACTTCACTCACGGCGCTCCGGTTACCGAGGCCCAGCAGGAAACGATCGAGGACACCGTGAACGAGTGGGTCCGGCGCGCGGTGCCGGTCGGAATCGCGGAGCGCTCCTACGACGAAGCCGTGGCGGCCGGCGCGATGGCGCTGTTCGGCGAGAAGTACGGCGACCGGGTGCGTACCGTCGCGGTGCCCGGATTCAGCCTCGAACTCTGCGGCGGCTGTCATGTCGGCAACACGGGCGAGATCGGTCCCGTGACGCTGGTCGGCGAGCGCGGCGTGGCCGCGGGGGTGCGCCGCATCGAGGCGCTCGCGGGCGACCGTGCGGAGCGCCTGCATCGGGACCGGGCCCATCTGCTGGCGACGCTGGAGTCGGAAATCGGCGCTTCCGGAGAGCAGGCCGCGGTCGAGGTCCGTGCCCTCAAGGAGCGGCTGCGGAAGGTTGAGCGTGAGCTGTCGAAGCTCCGTCTCGGGTTGCTGGCCGGTGACGGGAAGCCGGAGCGCGGGCAGTCGGCGGACGGCGACACCCGCTCGATCCGGGGCGTCGACGTCGTCCTGCGCGAGGTGCCGGCCTCGAACGTGGGCGAACTCAGAAGCCTTGCCGACGTGCTGCGGAGCCGACTCGGCTCCGGGGTGGTCGTGCTCGGCGCGCTGAACGAGGGCAAGGTGAAGCTCGTCGCCTCGGTGACCCAGGACCTTCAGGACCGGGTCGATGCGGCGGCAGTGGCGCGCGCGATGGGTTCCGCGATCTCGGGCAGCGGCGGCGGCCGCCGCGACTTCGCCCAGGCCGGGGGCCGGGCCGAGAATCTGCTGCCGGCCTTCGCCGCCGCCGAGCGGCATATCGAAGACAGCCTGAGCTAAGGACAACGGATGGCGACCGAACGCGAAACCGACCGGCAGCAACCGGCGCCGCCGTCCCTTCGGGCCGGCCTGAATCTGCCGAACGCCCTGACCATCAGCCGTATCCTGATCGTCCCCCTGCTGGTCGTGGTCCTGCTGACCAAGATCAGTGGCTGGGAGTTCATTGGTCTCGGTCTGTTCCTGGCGGCCTCCCTGACCGACTTTCTCGACGGGTTCCTTGCCCGCCGCCGGAAGCAGGTGACCGCGCTCGGCAAGCTGCTCGACCCGGCGGCGGACAAGATCCTGACCTCGGCGGCGTTCATCTCCCTGGTCGGTCTCGGACTGGCGCCGGCCTGGATGGTGGTCGTCGTGGTGGCTCGGGAGTTCGCGGTCTCGTCGCTGCGCTCGCTCGCCGCGGCCCAGAACGTGGTCCTGGCCGCGAGCTTTTCGGGCAAGGTCAAGACGACGACGCAGATCGTCGCCATCTCTCTGCTGATCATCTCGGACCAGTTGGGCGCCCTGAACCTGCTGGCGCCGGTTTCGCTGTGGGTGGCCCTGGTCGCGACGCTCTACTCCGGCGTCGAGTACTTCGTGCGCAACGGCCGCATGGTCCTGATGGCCTTCGGCGGCGCGCCGCGCGGGCAATGAGCGGGAACGCGCCTGCCCGGCAGGCGTCCGTCGCCGGGCGCCGCCCGCCGATCGTTGACCTCTCCGGTTGTGGCGGGCTTCGACCGTGATCGAGCGCGTCCTGGCCTGGACGGCCTCCTTCGCCCGGCGCCGCCATCGGGCCGTGTTCGTGGTCGCGGCGGTGCTGGCGGTGCTCTGCGTGTTGTCGGCGACCACGCTCCGCTTCGACACCGAGATCCTGAACCTGCTGCCGGACGACGATCCGGTGGTCACGACGTTCCGGTCGACGATCGAGGACTTCGGCAGTCTGGACTACCTGCTGGTGCTGGTGCGCCTGCCGGAGGACCAGCCGCTCGACCCGTACCTGTCCTTCGTGGACGAGCTCGGATCGTCGATGGAAGCACTCGAGGAGATCGACTACGTCGAGTACGACGTCGGCGAGTTGCTGGAGTTGATCGAGTTCTTCTCCGCCAACCTCTTCGTTTACCTCGACGAGGAGGGTCGGGAGGAGGTGGCGCGCCGGTTGACCGACGACGGCCTCAAGCTCCAGATCGCCGAGCTGCGCCGGGGCCTGAGTTCCCCTCAGGCGCTCATGCTGCGCGACCTGACGCTGCTGGACCCGTTGGACATCCACGAGGTCTTCCTGGAGCAGATCGAACTCACTCGCGGCCTGGAGGTCGATACCGGCACGGGCTACCTTCTTTCCGCGGACCGCTCGCGGGCGCTCCTGATCGCGCGCCCCGCGCAGCCGGCTCAGGAGATCGAGTTCGGCCGCCAGTTGCTTGCGGCCATCGACGAGTTGACGGCGGATCTGCTGGCTCGCTGGCCGGAGATCGCCGGCGAGGATGGGGACGGCGAGCCGTTGTCGGCGCCGAAGGTGGCTCTCGGCGGCACGTACGTGACGGCCGTCTCGGACGCGGGCACGATCGTCAGCGGACTGGTCTGGAATCTGGCGACTTCCCTGGTCGGCGTGCTGCTTCTGTTCGCCCTGGCGTTTCGCCGCGTCGGCCTGATCGTCTATGCCTTCGTACCGCTCGCCTTCGGGTTGGTGCTGGCCTTCGGTTTCGCCGGCGCCGTGCTCGGCGAGTTGAACGCGCTGACCAGCGGCTTTGCGGCCCTCCTGGTCGGCCTGGGGATCGACTTCGTCATCGTCTCCTACGGACGGTACGTCGAGGAACGGCGCCGCGGCGCCGACCTCGAGGCGGCCCTGGTGGCGATGAGCGGTTCCTCGGGCCGCGCGGTCTGGACCGGCGCCATCACCACCGCGGCAACCTTCTACGCCTTCATGGTGACCGACTTCGTCGGGCTGCGGCAGATGGGGCTCCTGACGGGCACCGGCATCCTCTTCTGCATGGTCTCGGTGCTCGTGCTGCTGCCGGCGATGCTGGCCTGGCGGGAGGATCGCCGCCGGACCGGGGGACGGATGCCGAGACTCGTCCTGCACGGCCTCGGCGCCCGCCGGCTGGTGCGCTGGAGCTTCGAGCGGCCGGTTCTGGTGATCTGCGCCTGCGCGGTGGTCACCGCGGCCACGGGCGCCCTCGCCCCGCGCCTGGAGTTCGAGGACGCGATCAGGGAGCTGCGACCCCAGGGGAATCCGGGCGTCGAGGTCCAGAATGAGGTCGCCGAGTACTTCGGATCGGGCTTGAACTACACGATGATCGTCCTGTCGGGCGCCACGGAGGCTGAAGCCCTGGAACTGTCCATCCAGGCCGAGGAGGGCGCCCAGGAGCTGGTGGACAGCGGAATCCTCGCCGGGATGCGCGGGATCGGCAGCCTGGTTCCCTCGCCGGCCAGTCAGGCCGCGGGACACGACTGGCTCGATCGTCACCGGGAGTTGCTGGCCGGGGAGCGCCTGCACGAGTTGTTCGAGCGCTATGCCACGGAGGAGGGTCTGCGCGCGGAACCCTTCCGCCGGGGTATCGATCTGCTTGCCGACGCCGGGGCCAACCGCGACCCGGTGACCGCGGCTTCACTCCGCGAATCGCCCCAGATCGAACGGATGCTGGAGCGGTACATGGGCCGGAACGAGGGCGACGCCAAGTTGGTCGTCTACCTGTATCCGCCGCCAGGCATGTGGCGCCGGGGTGCGCCGCCGGGGGCGCTTGAGCTCGCGGAGCGGTTGGGCCCGCAGGCCCACGTCACCGGCGTGAACGTGGTCGGCGAGCGGCTGCGGAACGGCATTCGCGTCGATGCGGTGACGGCTTCCATCATCGGCTTCGTTCTGGTTGCCCTGCTCCTGTTCCTGGACTACCGCTGGCTGGCCAGCACCCTCCTGTCCCTGCTGCCCCTGTGCATCGGTGTGGTCTGGATGCTCGGCATCATGGTGCTGATCGGGCTCGACATGAACTTCTTCAACGTGTTCGTCGTCACGATGATCATCGGCATCGGGGTCGACTACGGGGTGCACATGGTCCATCGCTGGCGCGAGGTCGGCTTCGGCCCGGACGCGTTGGAGGGCGAGCGTCTGGTCGCGGCCCTGGGTGAGACCGGCAAGGCGATCGTGCTCGCCGCCATCTCGACCAGCGTCGGTTTCGGATCGCTCGCCCTGTCGCACTACCCGGGCTTGCGCTCGATGGGCATCGTCGCCATCCTCGGCGCCGTGGCCACCGCCCTGGTGTCGATCACGCTGTTGCCGGCCCTCGTCGCGCTCGGCCGGCGGCGCGCGGCGAGAGAAGGCGCTCCTGGGAACGCGGGCATCCTGCCCGCATCCGGCGCGCAGCGCCGGTCCGGTGACGCTGGGGCTGGCCTCGCCTGATGTTCGAGGGTCTCCAGGACAAGCTCCAAGGGGTCTTCCGCTCCCTGCGCTCGGAGGGCCGCATCTCGCAGGACGACGTGCGGCGGGCGGTGCGCCAGATTCGCCTCGCTCTGCTGGAGGCGGATGTCCACGTTCGGGTCGTCCGCTCCTTTGTCGGGCGCGTGCAGGAGCAGGCGCTGGGCGATGAGGTGCTGAACAGTCTGACCCCCGATCAGCACATGGTCCGAATCGTGCGCGACGAGCTGGTCGCCGTGCTCGGGGAGCCGGGGCGTGAACTCGAACTCGAGGGCCGTCCGGCGGTGGTCGTGCTCTGCGGCCTTCAGGGCTCGGGCAAGACCACCACCGCGGGCAAGCTGGCGCTACGGCTGCGCGGCCAGGGCCGCAGACCCGTGCTGGCAGCCGGGGACCTCAGGCGAGCCGCGGCGGTGGAGCAGCTCAAGCAGGTCGGCGCCGCGGCGAACACGGAGGTGCTGGGGCCGCAGGCAGGCGAGGGGTTGGGTGCCTTCGCCGACCGAGCGCTTGGCGCGGCGCGAGAGGGAGGCTTCGACACGCTGATCTTCGACACCGCCGGCAGGCTCCACGTCGATGCGGAATCCATGGCGGAACTCCGGGCGCTGGTGGACCAAGTCGACCCGTGCGAGACGCTGTTCGTCTGCGACGCGATGACCGGCCAGGACGCGGTCAAGAGCGCCTCCGCCTTCGCCGAGGGTGCACCGCTCACCGGCGCGGTGATGACCAAGCTCGACGGCGACGCGCGCGGCGGCGCCGCGCTGTCGCTGCGGGGAGTCACCGAGGTCCCGCTTCGCTTCGTCGGCGTGGGCGAGAAGCTCGAGGACCTCGAGACCTTCGCACCCGATCGGATCGCGTCCCGCATCCTGGGCATGGGCGACGTGCTGTCCCTGATCGAGAAGGCCGAGCGCGTCGTCGACCGCCAGGAAACCGAGCGCCTCGCGGAGCGCATCGCGCGGCAGGAGTTCACGCTCGAGGACCTGCGCGACCAGTTGCGCCAGTTGCGCCGCATGGGGCCGCTGTCGCAGCTCCTCGAGTTGCTGCCGGGGCAGTTCCGTGGCGCGAACGTGGCGGAGTCCGTCGACGAGAGCCGGCTGGTCGGGGTCACCGCCCTGATCGATTCGATGACGCCGCGCGAACGGCGGAACCCGGCGATCCTGAACGCCAGCCGGCGCCGCCGCATCGCCCGCGGCGCCGGCCGCACGGTCCAGGAGCTGAACCAGTTGATCAAGCAGTTCCGGCAGATGCGCAAGCTGATGAAGCGCACCCGGGGCAAGTGGATGAAGGGCATCCGGGGGATGTAGGTGCTTTGGCTTCGTTCGTGGCTGAAAAGCAGGCCGACCGCAGCGGAACAGACTTCGGCCTAGCCGCCGCCGTCTCTGCTACTGCCGCCTTGGCGGCTTCGAGCCGGTCGACCTTGGGCGGTAGAGTCGATCCGCCGTGCCCGCCCAGGACGCCGCCATTGCGAGGGAACGAGTAGAGTCGATGGTTGGCTCGCGGTCGTGGTATTTCCCCGCGTTCCGATTCGTGCTCTTCTGGGAGCAGGGAGCTGGCCTATGGACAAGACTGAACTCCTGATCAGAAAGTGGCGTGCCGAGGGGATCGACATGGTGTACCCCCTCGTGTTCAAGTTCCGCACCGCGGTTGTCGGCGAGGGGTGGCTTGCAGGTGTGGAGTTGCGCGGCGCGGCCGTCGTGACGAAGGAAGCGAGCGGCGAGTACATCGCGCATGGCTTGAAGCCGGGCGGTGTAGCGGGCGTCGGGTCGACCCTGACCGAGGCGTACCTGAGCTACAAGGAAGACGTGCAGACCGTCCTCTATGACATGGCGGGCAGCGCGCCGTTCGAGGCCTTCAGGGAGAGCGTGCTCGAGTTCTTCGAGAGCGCCGATGCCTGGGGCGAGGCGAGATTCGCCGAAAGTCGGTTGATGGTTGCGGCCGGCAAGGTCGATAGCTCGCTGCCGCTGGAGCCCAAGCCCGAACTCGGCGCCAGTGTTGTCGAGCTTGAGCTGCGCTCGAAGAACAATCCCGTCCTGCCCGCAGGGGAGAGCCTTCCCGTTCAGTTGGCCGCCTGAGCGCGTCGGTGCCTCGGGTTCTGCCTCAACTGCGGTGAGAGGGACCGGCGTTGCCTGGAGCAAGCCCTTCTGATGCTAGACTGCGCCGCTGCTCCGTCTCCGGCCCAACCGTAGAGCGGGCGCCTGAACAACACGGGAATACCGAAACATGGTGAAGATAAGACTCCGGCGCATGGGTTCGCGCCACAGACCCTTCTACCGCGTCGTCGTGTCCGACAGCCGGAAGGTCCCCTCGTCGAGGGTGATCGAGGAGCTCGGGCACTACGATCCGTGCAAGGACCCGGTGGTCATCCGGCTCAAGACGGACCGCATCGACCATTGGGTCTCGCGGGGAGCGCAGGTCACGGACACCGTTCGGGGTCTGGTGCGTAGAGCTTCTGCCACGGCGGAATCCTAGGACGTGTCAGAGGTCGCCGATCAGCTCGCCGGCGTCGTCCGGTCGATCGTGGATGAGCCCGAGGCGGTTCGGGTCGAGGAGATCGAGGAAGAGGACGCGATCGTGCTGCAGGTCGAGGTTGCGCCGGAGGAACTCGGGCGTGTGATCGGCCGCCAGGGACGCACCGTGCGGTCGCTGCGCGCGTTGCTCGAGGTGCGCGGGGCCGAGACCGGCGAGTACTACGAAGTCGAGATCGTCGAACCGGAGTAGGCGGGCGCGCCGATCCCTGGCGGTGGGTCGGAGGTGACTATGGAACAGGCGCCGCAGTCGACCCGCAGCAAGGCCGCGGAGACGGTGGTGGTGGGCTTTGTGCTGCGCGCCCACGGGCTGCGCGGCGAAGTGCTGGTCTTGCCCGACAGCGAGAACCCGGCCCGGTTCGAGAGCGGTTCCGAGCTCTTCGTCAGGGGTGGGTCCCGCCGGCGACGGTTGGAGGTCGCGTCCAGCCGGCCGCATCGGGGTCGGGCACTGGTTCAGTTCGTGAACGTGACGGACCGCGACGGGGCGGAGGCGCTCCGTGGCGCTGTCCTCGAGGCTCCGGAGGAGAGTGTGCCGGCGGCTGAAGAGGGCACGTTCTACTACTTCCAACTGGTCGGCTGCCGGGTCGTGGACAGAGCACTGGGTGACCTCGGCGAGGTCACCGAGGTCGTCGAGGACGGCGGCGGTGTGCTGCTTTCGGTGGCGCGGCCGGCCGATGACGGCGGCGGCCGCTCGGTGCTGATCCCGTTCGCAAACCAACTGCTGCCGGAGATCAACGTCGAGGAGCGCCTGATCCGGAGCGACCTGCCCGAGGGGCTGCTGGAAACGTGCGAATCGACGTCATAACCATCCTGCCGGGGGTCTTCCGGGAGTTCCTGGAGGCGAGCCTGATTGGTCGGGCGAGAGCCGCCGGCCTGCTCGACGTGCGGGTTCACGACCTGCGCGACTACACCGACGATCCCCACCGGAGCGTCGATGACGAGCCCTACGGCGGCGGCGGCGGCATGGTGATGACGGCGCCGCCCTGGCTCAAGGCGGTGCGGGCCGTTGCCGGCGGCGACTCCCGTGCCCATCGCATCCTGCTCTCGCCGCAGGGAGAGCGCCTGGACGATGCGTTGGTCCAGAGTCTGGCGCACAAGAAGCGGCTGGTGCTCCTTTGCGGACGCTACGAGGCGGTCGACGAGAGGGTGCGCGCGCTGGTTGTCGACTCCGAATTGTCGATCGGCGACTATGTGCTGTCGGGAGGCGAGGCGCCGGCGATGGTCGTCGTGGAGGCAATCTCGCGCCAGGTTCCCGGGGTCGTGGGGCGGCATTCCTCGGTGTTGAACGAGAGCTTCCGCGCCGGCCTCCTCGACCACCCGCACTACACCCGCCCGCCGATCGTGGAGGGCGTCGAGGTGCCGGAAGTGCTGCGATCGGGCGACCATGGTCGCATCGACGCATGGCGCCGGGAGCAGGCGCTCGAGGCCACGCGCAGGAAGCGGCCGGACCTGCTGGGCAGGGAAGCCTCCGCGCCAGAGGAGTCCAATCCAATCCTGAAATGAGCGTGAACGGGACCGTCATGGAGAGTCGAGTCGGGTCGGTCTCGGGGTAGTTCTGGGGCGGCAGACGGTTCTGCACCGTCTGCCGCCTAGGGTAGCGCCCGCTGCGATGCCGCGGCGGTTGCGGGCGTTGTGTTCCGGCCTGGGCCGATGGTGGTGTGCGGTGTATGGCATCGGGCTGCGCGGTCTGCGGTTCAGGCGCTCCGGCGCCGGTGGGGATCGGACTCCCGGTCGATGAGTTCGAAGAGTCTGGCACGAGCCAGCTTGAGGGCGATCGCGGCGTCGAGGTCGCTCGTGGCGCCGGCCTGGTCTTCGAGGGCGGCGATGGTGACGCCGGGCCTGAGGTACCGCTCCGCGTCCGGCAGGGACTTGAGCTTCTCGAACGGCGTCATGGTGTCCTGGTAGCGGTAGCGTTTCCTGGTGCGGCCCTTGCTGTCGGTGACCTCGGTGGGAAACAGGCACGGGCGATGGAAGTTGAGGAAGGGGGTGAGCACATCGCATGCGAAGACGTTGATCTCGCGGGCGAAGAGCTTGGGGATGTGCCGGTATCCGAACTGGCGCCGGATCACGTTGCCGTTCTTGCTCTCGACCAGGGCGTTGTCGTTGGTGTGCCGGCTGCGGGACTTGGTGAACTCGGGGACGTGCAGTTGGTTGAGCATCTCGGCGACCTTGCGGTTGATGTACTCGGAGCCGTTGTCGGCGTGGAAGCCCAGCACCTTGAAGGGGCAGGACTCGATGAGCTCCTTGAGCACCGGCACGAGACACCGTTGGGAGATGGCCCGTACCGTCGCCACGTGCTCCCACTGCAACACCTCGTCCACGAGGTTGATGTGGTACACGCCCTTCTCGCCGTCTTTGTCCCCTTGGTGCACCGTGTCCACCCGCAGGTAGCCCGGCTTCCCCTCCGGCTGGGGCTTGCGTCGTTCCCCGATCCCGACCGCGGTCGACCGCGTCTTCTTGAAGCTGGTGCGGCGCCGCCGGTAGGCGGTCGACTTGCGCAGGTTGTAGAACTGGCCGTTCGAGATGGTCGCCAGGCGCTCGAAGCGCTCGTCGGCGTACTCCTCGAACATCCGCCGCATGACGGCGCGCGTCGCGTGTCCGCACACTTGGCCCAGTGCCGCATCGACCTCGGCCAGAAGCCCGATGTCGGCCTTCGTGTAGCGCCGCCTGAACGCGTGAGGCGGCTGGCCGCGGCGGTCGCGAACGCTGCCGGTCTCCCGGTGCTGCCGGATCAGCCGCGTCACCTGCGACTCGGATTTCCCGATCATCTTCATCAGGTAGCTCCGGATCACGCCCTTGTCGCGCCTCGGAAGCGCCCAGTAGCGGAACTTGACCAGCGTCTCACGGACGAACTCGTAGCTCGATCCGCGGTCCACCAGCACGAAGTCCACCGACTCGTTGCCGGACAGGAAACTGCGGACCTCGACAAGACTCTGAAGTCGGCGTGTCTGGAGCGTCACAATCATCCTCCGATGATCCCCGATCCCAACGGCTCACGCTCACCTCTCGTTGGATTGACGACCCACGCTCACGCTCACTTCTCATTGGACAGCGCTAGAGGTTGCGCGCAGGGCGCCGAACAGGCGATAATCCGCGTCTTGCCGCTTCGCGGTGCGCGGGCTGGTTATCGATGAGTCCGGTTTCGCACGAGGGGCGCGAAGCCGTTTCAGCAGACAAAGGAGCCGCAGGGTCAGAACTTGCGGCCCAGGCACAGGTGACACGCAATGCACGATCTACAGCAGGTGGAGCAGGAGTACGTGCAGCAGGGCCTGCCCGAGTTTCGGGCAGGTGACACGATCAAGGTCCACGTCCGGGTCAGAGAGGGCGCCAAGGAGCGGATCCAGATCTTCCAGGGTATGGTGATCGCTCGCCGCGGCAGTGGCACCCGGGAGACCTTCACCGTGCGCAAGGTCTCGGGAGGCATCGGCGTCGAGCGGATCTTCCCGCTTCATTCGCCGGTGGTCGGTCAGATCGAGGTCATGCGCCGCGGCAAGGTGCGCCGCGCCAAGCTCTACTACCTGCGGAAACTGCGCGGCCGCGCCGCGCGCATCGAGGAGCTCCGCAAGCGCTGACGGCGACCGCGGGCTTCAAAGGCCCTTGAGTTTTCACCGCAGGAACGAAGCGTAGCGAGTTCCAAAGGGCAAGCTCATGGGGAGGTGGGGGCTGGGGCCAAACACGGAGTCCGCGACGGGTTTGGCGGCGCTGATCGCCGAGACGTACCGCCTGCGCCTGATGCGCGGGCTTGAGCATCAGTTCGCGACGGCCGGCTACGGGCTGGTCGCCGGCGTCGACGAGGCGGGTCGGGGCTGTCTTGCCGGTCCGGTGGTCGCGGCGGCGGTGGTGGTCTCGCCGGATTGCCTGATTCCCGGCGTCGACGACAGCAAGCGGCTGTCCGCGCCGCAGCGGGAACGATTGGCCGAGGCGATCAAGCAGCGGGCGGCCGCGTGGTCGGTTGCGATGGGCGACGCCGCGTTGATCGACCGCATCAACGTGCTCGAGGCCACCCGGTGGGCGATGCGGAGTGCGTTGCGGTCGCTGACGGTTCGACCCGCCGTTGCCCTCGTCGATGCGGTGCGGCTCGATGCCGTGGACGTGTGCGACGGGAAGGTGTCGACGGTGCCGCTGGTGCGGGCCGATTCCCTCAGTTTCGCCGTCGCCTGCGCGTCGATCATCGCCAAGACGCACCGGGACCGCCTGATGGCGGCGTACGACCGGCAGTACCCGGGCTTCGGGTTCGCCAGCCACAAGGGGTACGCGTCGGAACATCACCGCGCCACGCTCAGGGAACTGGGGCCGACGCCGCTTCACCGTCTCACGTTCCGCTCGGTGCTGCCCAGCCAGGAGCCTGCGCCGCGGAACGACGCGTAGCGAGTGCTGCGGCGGGGGGTTCTGGCGAGGATGGGCTGGGCCAGAGTGCCGAGGTACGAGGAACGCTGGGGCTAGAATCGCGTCATGCGCCGGAATCTCCTGCTGTTCGCGATCGTGGCCGGCATCGTCGCCGTGGCGGCGGCGGTTCTGTGGCTGGCGCCACGGGCACAGCGTGCCAGAACGCCCAGCCTGGTCGGCGCCTGGGTCGGCGTCGAAGTCGAGGGCGACGGGGTGGCCAGGTCGGGCACAGTCGAGCTCGACGCCGGCCAGGACTTCCGGTTGCATGCGGTGGTCGAAGTGCGCCGCGGCGGCGGCGGCGGAGACGGAGACGCTGAGGCCGAGTACTACAGCGCCACCCCGCGGGTCATGATCGACGGCCGGCAGTTCGACGCTCTTCCCGTCGAGGAATTGAGCGAGCTTGGCAGGGTCAGGTTGCTCTGGTTCAGCGTGGAGAACGGGGTTCCCTTCCGGGAACTGGAGAGTGGAGCGGATCTGGAGAAGTTCCGCTACGAAGAGTTCTTTCGTCCCGAGTGGGGCAGCACGTGGTCGATCGACGGCACTCTTGAGGCCTATTTCGACAGTTGGGCGCAGGAAGACGGCCCGGATGTCGAGCGGAACTTCGGAACCCTCCGGTACCAGGTCTGGATCGAGGCCTCGGCGGACCAGGACGCCCTGGTTCCGGATCAGCGGGTGAAGTCGGCCGCGCTTCTCGGCGCCACGCGAGTCGAGGCGCGACTGCCCGCCGCGTTGGGCCCTCCGTCGGCGGTGTTCGGATTGCCTGGAATCGTACGCGGCGACGGTGAATGGGATGCTGCGGCTCTGGCGCGGTTGCAGCAGCTCCACGACGATCGGCTCGCTTTCAGCCGGGTCACCCTGCTGCGTGAGCTCCTCGATGCGAGGGGCGTGGTCTGGGAGGACTTGAACTGGGGACTCGCTTCTCTGGACGGAATGGTCGCCTGGCATGCCCAGGGCGAGGGGTCGCCGGCGCCGGGTGATCTGGTGCGGGTCGGGAATCGCTGGTTGGTTCTCTTCCGGGACCAGGCAGGAGAGGGCGAGCCGGGGATGCTGGACGGAGCTGATCTGTGCCTGGATTTCGACGCGGGCGCCGCGATACGTCGGCTCGACCAGGTCTTCGTCGTCGGAGGCGAGGGCGGGGGGGATGTCCAGTTGGCGACTGCGAGGCCGCCGGTCTGAGCGGCGGGCCGGTCGCAAGCGCTCGGCTGGGCGCCGCGGTCCTATCGCGCGGCGAACGCGTCGCCGGCTGAGCTGCGGATCGCCTCTTCCAGTCTGCTGCCGCGAAGGAGCTCGCTGAAGACGTGCGGCGCCTGGTTCGGACGGTAGAGCGCGTAGAACGGAATGCCGTAGCGTCCGAAGCTCGCCAGGTAGCGGGCGATGCCATCGTCCCGATTGGTCCAGTCGGCCTGCATCGCCACCACGTCGTAGCGGGCAAAGAGGGCGGCCGTCTCCTCGGTCTCGAGGACCAGACGTTCGTTCACCTTGCAGGTGGCGCACCAGTCCGCGGTGACGTCGACGAAGACCAGCCTCCCCTCCTCGGCGAGAGTCTCGGCCTGGACCGGGTCGAAGGGCACCCAGTTCAGGACGCGCTCCATGCCGGGTCCGCCACCGGCGCCGCCGGAGTGGGCCGATGCGCCGCCCGCGAGGACCAGGACGAAGAGCGCCGCGGCCACCGCTCCGACGCGTCCGAGGATGCGCGGCGCCGCCCCCCGCGAGCGTCCCTGCAGCCAGACGAAGAGGGCGAGCACAAGCAGCCCGACCTCGACAAAGGCGAGCCGGGCGCTGTCCATCTGGGCGGCGAGGACGTAGAGCAGCCAGACCGTCGTGCCGGCGATCAGGAAGCCCATGATGCCGCGCAGCGTCGCCATCCACTCACCGGGTCTCGGCAGCAGCCGGGTCGCGTTGGGGACCGCCGCCAGCAGCAGGTAGGGCGCCGCGAGTCCAACGCCGACCGCGGTGAAGGTGGCCACGACTGTGGCTGCCGGCTGGCTCAGCGCGAAGCCGACCGCGGTGCCGAGGAAGGGCGCCGAGCAGGGCGTCGCCATCAGGGTCGCGAAGACGCCCGAGAAGAAGTGTCCGGAGTAGCCCTCGCTCTGGCCGCCGCCCAGGCGGTTGCTGATCGCCTGCGGCAACTGGATCTCGAACACGCCCCATATGTTCAGGCTGAAGAGGGTGAGGACCAGGGCCAGGAAGGTGACGAACAGGGGGTTCTGGAATTGGATCCCCCAACCGATCGCCTGGCCGGCCGAGCGGGCAAGGAGGGTCGCCGCCGCGAGCACCCAGAACGAGACGAGGATGCCCAGGGTCGTCATCAGCGCGCCCGCCGTGATCTCCCGGCGGGGCCGGCCCGAAGCCTGGGCCAGTCCGAAGAGCTTGAGCGACACGATCGGCAGCACGCACGGCATGCCGTTCAGGATCAGTCCACCGAGCAGTGCCGCAAGCAGGGCGGCGAACAGCCCCAGGGCGCCGACGGAGGCGCCGGTGGGCGCTGCCGGCGCGGCCTTGAAGGCTGGATGTCCGGTTGGCTCGCCCGTGGCGCCGATCTCAAGCGACACGGTTGCTTCGGCCGTGGTCGGCGGCAGGCAGGTGCGATCGTCGCAGGCCTGGTAGGTGAGCTCGACCGGCACTTCGACCGTGCCGGCGACCGCGTCGGCGGGTACATCGAGTTCCGCGTGGATCACCGCCTCGTGTTCGTAGACCGCCAATGGATCGGCCTCGAACTCGGACTGCCACATGATGTGGTCGGGATAGCTGACGTCGGGCTGCGGCCAATCGGCGGGCAACTCGAAGGCGATCTCGGTGGGGATCAGGTACTCGAAGCTCGGCGTGTGGCTCTGGATGTGCCAGCCGTCGTCGACGGTGACTACCGCGGCGATGCGCACGGACTCGCCGGCAGCGTAGGAGGTGAGGTCGGCGACCGCCTCGAGCGAGGCCTTCGGGGGCGGTCGGAACTGGCCTCCGGCGACCGCCGCCAGACACAGAACCGCGGCGACGGCCGCCGCTCCTGCTCCGAATCTGCTGGTACGATCCTGGTTCATGCCTTCTGGTGAGCGCGAGTCGGTGACGATGGCTGTCTCCCGGCGGGTGGCCGAGCTGCGCCGCGAGGGGGTCGAGGTTTTCGACCTGGGAGCCGGAGAGCCCGACTTCCCCTCGCCGGAGACAGCCGTTAGGGCTGCACAACGAGCCCTCGACGAGGGCCGGACCAAGTATACGGTGCTCGAAGGCACGCCCGAACTGAGAGCGGCGCTGGCGGCCCGGTACGGCAGCCAGGGAGCACCCTGGAGCGCGGCCAACGTGCTGGTCACGGTGGGCGCCAAGGCGGCGCTCTACGAGCTTGCACGGGCGTTTCTGTCGCCCGGCGACGAAGTCGTGGTGCCGACGCCGGCCTGGGTCAGCATTCCGGCCCAGGTACGGCTCGCGGGCGCTGTGGCGGTCACGGTGCCGATGGCGGCCGGGGACGGTTTCGCGATTCGGGCACAGCCTCTGCTCAAGGCGATGTCGGAGCGGACGCGGGCGGTGATCGTCAACTCGCCGTGCAACCCCACCGGCGCGGTCGTTTCGGTCCTCGACCTGGAGCGGATTGCGTCCGCCTGCGCCGAGCGGGGCGCCCTGCTGATCTCCGACGAGACCTATGAGCGGTTCATCTACGACGGCGAACGGCACGCCAGCGTCGCGTCGCTGGCGGCCAGGTATCCGGAGACCGTCGTGCTCGTTGGGTCCTTCTCGAAGACCTACGCCATGACCGGCTGGCGGCTCGGCTACCTGCTCGGCGCCCCTTCGGTGGTTGCCGCGGCGGCCGCGGTGCAGAGCCACGTGACCTCGAATGCGACCTCGTTCGCGATGGCCGGCGCCGAGGCGGTGCTGGAGCGCGAGCCGCCTGAGGCAGCCGCTCTGGTGGCGGCGTGCGCGCGGCGCCGCCGGCTCGTGCTGGCGGAGTTGGGCCGAATTCCGGGCGTGGTTTGCCCACCGCCGGCCGGCGCCTTCTATGCGTTCCCGGACGTGAGCGCCTGGTTCGACGAGCGCTGTCCCGACTCCGCGGCTTTCTGTCGCCGCCTGCTCGATGAGGCCGGTGTCGCCACGACGCCTGGTTCGGCATTCGGCTGCGAGGGCCACATTCGCCTGTCCTACGCCTGCAGCGACCACATGCTGGTCTCGGGGCTGGAGCGGATCGCCCGGCTTCTGAGTGGCGCTGGAGGAGCCGGCCTGACGGCCGGCGCGTCTACTTCGCCGCCTGCGGCGGCAGCGGGCCAGAAGGCCCGCGCACCGGTCGGCGCCGGCAGGAGGCGTGCAGGATGAGACCGTTGGTCGGCAGCCTCGCCTTCCCCATCTTCACCCTGTTCGGAATCCGCGTACGGGTCCACTTCACGTTCCTCCTGCTCCTGGTCTGGATCGCGGTGCTGGCGCCGAGTTCGGGGAGCAACGCCGGGCTGCTCGGCCTGGTCGTTGTGGGGCTGCTTGCGAGCGTCATCGTGCACGAGTTGGGCCACGCCCTCGCCGCTCGCCGGTACGGGATCGAGACCCGCGAGATCGTGCTGACGCCGATCGGGGGTGTGGCCCGTCTGGACGGCTATCCGCAGGGCTCGGCGGAGTTGGCGATCGCGGCCGCCGGTCCGTTGCTGAACCTGGGCCTGGCGACGGTTCTCTTCTTCGGGCTGGTGGTGGCCGGGCTGCCGCCGTGGGGCGCCGGCGCCGTCGTCGATCTGCCTTCGGCGCTGCAGTGGTTGCTGTTCGGCAACCTGTGCCTGTTCGCGCTCAATCTGCTGCCCGCGTTTCCCCTCGACGGCGGCCGCATCCTGCGCGCGGCGCTGTCCTTCTTCCTGGGTCAGGAACGGGCGACCAAGATCGCTACCCGGCTGGGGATGGTGCTGGCGGCGCTGCTGGGGCTGGCCGCCCTCGTGCCGTGGACCCTTGGCGTGCCGTTCAACATCCTTCTGCTGCTCACCGCCTTCTTCGTGCTCCTGGGAGCGAGCCGCGAGTCCTCCCTGGTGCGGACGTTGCAGGTCCTGCAGGGCCGCCGCGCGGGCGAAGCGATGATGACCCGCTGCGAACGACTGGCGCCGCAGGACACGATCGAGTGGGCGGTGCGCCTGCTGCTCTCCACCACCCAGCGTCAGTTTCCGGTCGTGGATGGCTGGGGACGGGTCGCAGGCGAGGTGGACCGCGACCGCCTGCTCGACCTCGTCGCCCGTTGCCCGGGCGACACGCCGCTACTCGAACTGATGAATCGCCAGCCGCTGACCGTAACCGAGGACTGCGACCTCCTCGAGGTGTTGCGGCAGTTGCAGAGTTCGACGCGTGCGCTCTGGGTGGTCCGGGACCACGAGTTGCGTGGAATGCTCACCGCGGACGGCCTGTCGCAGTTCGTCGAGGTGTGCAACCGGCTTCGACACCGCGACCCCGGCGCGGTGCGGCCCTGAGCTGTTAGTGTTGGCGGCTCCCACGAGAAGGAGAGGCGCGTGAGCGACGACGCAAAGGGATCTGGATTCTCTCGCCGGTCGTTCCTGCGCGGCGGCGCCGCCGGGGCTCTCTCGGGTGGTCTGGCGGCGAGTCTGCTGCCGGGAGACGCCGCCGCTGCGGCGAAGGATGTAGAGGGCGCCCCGACCCTCGGGCCGGGCCCGGTCGAAGTCGAACTCGAAGTGAACGGCGTCGCCCGCCGTTTGGAAGTGGAGCCGCGGGTCACGCTGCTCGACGGGCTGCGCGACCGGCTGGACGTCACCGGCCCGAAGAGAGTCTGCGACCGCGGCGCCTGCGGCGCCTGCACGGTGCTCGAGGACGGCCGTCCGATCTACGCGTGCAGCCGGCTGATGATCGAGTCCGCGGGACGCAGCATCACGACGGTCGAGGGATTGGGCTCGCCGGATGCCATGCACGAGGTGCAGCGGGCCTTCGTGGAGAACGATGCACAGCAGTGCGGCTACTGCACGCCCGGCTTCGTGGTCGCCACCGCGGCGCTGCTGGCGCACAACCCGACCCCGTCGGAACAGGAGATCGAAGCCGGACTGGGCGGCAACTTCTGCCGCTGCGGGACCTACATGGGCATCCGCGCCGTGGTCGGCGGGTCCGGCCGTGGAGGGCATAACGGTGGCTGACTATTCCTGGCCCGAGGCGGACCGTAGGCGCCAGATCGGCCACCGTCCGGCGCGCCTGGACGGGCCGGTCAAGTCGACCGGGTTCGCCAAGTACCCGTCGGACCAGAATCCGCCCGGTCTCCTGGCCGCGAAGATCCTGACCTGCCCCCATGCCCACGCCCGCGTCGTAGCGATCGACGTGTCGGCGGCGGAGACGATTCCCGGCGTACGCGTCGTCCACGTGATCCAGGGCGTGGGTTCCGAGATCCAGTGGGCGGCCGACGAGGTGGTGGCGGTCGCCGCGGAAACCGAGGACATCGCTCGTGACGCGCTGCGTGCGATTCAGGTCGAGTATGAAGTGCTGCCCCACTTCGTCACGGAGAAACACCGTGACCGCGTGCCTGCGGCGCAGCCGGGCGCCGAGCGGACCGACGGCGACCCCGACGCCGCTTTCGCTTCCGCCCATCGCACCGTCGAGCAGACGCTTGGGATGCCCCAGATAGCCCATATGTGCCTCGAACCGCACGGTCAGGTCGCGGCCTGGGACGGCGACGAACTCGAGGTCCATGCCTCGACCCAGGCGGTCTCCACTCTCGCCGGCCAGTTCGCTTCCGAAACTGGGCATACCGGCGACCCAGGTGCGGATCCGGACCGAGTACATGGGCGGCGGCTTCGGCTCCAAGTTCTCGCCCGACCGCTGGGGGATCGTGGGCGCTGAACTCGCGCGCAAGGCCGGAGCGCCGGTGAAGCTGTTCCTGGACCGGGACCAGGAAGTGTCGGTGGCAGGCAGCCGGCCGTCCGCTTTCGCCCGGGTTCGGGTGGCGGCGGACGAACAGGGCAAGCTGGTGGCCTGGGACTCGGACTCCTGGGGCTCGGGCGGTCTTCCAGGCACCGGCCAGACGCCGCTGCCGTATGTGTTCAGCAAGCTGCCGAACCGGCGTCTCCGCCACACGTCGGTGCCGACCAATCTGGCCGGATCGCGGGCCTGGCGGGCGCCCAATCACCCGCAGGCGTGCTTCCTGACCATGGCCTGCCTGGATGACCTGGCCAGCGAACTGGACCTCGACCCGATCGACTTCCTGGACCGGAACCTGGACTTCACCGGCCGCGCCGACGTGTACCGGGAAGAGTTGGGCGTAGCCGCCGAGATGGCCGGGTGGAAGGAACGCTGGCAGCCGCGGAAGAGGTCCAGACAGGGCGCCCTTCAGCGCGGCCTTGGCGTTTCGATTCACACTTGGGGCGGGCGCGGCCATGCGAGCAACTGCGACGTGACCGTGCACCCCGACGGCGCGGTCGAGGCCCGGCTCGGCTCTCAGGACATCGGTACCGGGACGCGAACCATCGTTGCCCAGGTGCTGGCCGAGACGTTCGGCCTCGAGCTGGACCAGGTGCGTGTATCCCTGGGCGACAACCGGTTCCCGCAGTCGGGTCCGTCCGGTGGCAGTTCGACCGTCGGCGGGGTTTGCAGCTCGACCCGGCGCGCGGCGCAGGACGCCCTGCGCGAAGTCCTGGCGCGAGTTGCCCCCCAGCTCGAGGCGGAGCCGGAGCAGTTGGCGGCGGCAGCGGGCCGCGTGTTCGTGGAAGGCGAGCCCTCGCGCGCGATGTCCTGGTCCGAAGCCGCGGCGCAGATCGGGGGTGCGCCGGTCAGCGCGCAGGGGCGCAATCCCGGCCCCGGCCGGCTGATATCGAGCGGCGTCGGCGGCGTGCAGATCGCCGAGGTCGAGGTGGACATGGACACCGGTGTGGTGCACGTGGAACGGATGGTCGCGGTCCAGGACTGCGGCCTGGTCATCAACCGGCGGCTCGCGGAGAGTCAGGTCTACGGCGGTCTGATCATGGGCGTCGGATACGCGCTGTTCGAAGAGTGGATTCCGGATCCGATCACGGGCCGTCTGCTGAACGCGGACATGGAGTTCTACAAGCTGGCGGGCCTCGTGGACGTCGGATCGCTGGAGGTCCACATGATGACCGGCCCCGGGTACGACGAGCGGGGCGTGATCGGCCTAGGGGAACCGCCCGTGATCTCGCCCGGCGCCGCGATCAGCAACGCGGTGGCGAATGCGATCGGGGTTCGCGTGCCCTACCTGCCGCTGACGCCGGACCGCGTGCTGGACGCGCTGGCGGGCCGGGGAGGGATCGCCTGATGCGACCCTTCAGTTACGCCGCGCCCACGACGGTGGAACAGGCGGTCAGCCTGCTGGAAGCCGAGGGCAGCGAGGTCCTCGCCGGTGGAACGGACCTTCTGAGCCTGCTCAAGGACGATGTCGAGCAGGTCGAGCGGCTGGTGGCGCTGCGCGGCATCGGAGACCTGTCCGGCATCGACGCCTCTGGCGGCCGACTCCGGGTGGGTTCTATGACGACGCTGCAGGAACTGCGGGACCACGCCGAAGCGATCGCCGCAGTGCCGGCGTTGGGGACCGCGATCGATGGCGCGGCCAGCGCGCAGTTGCGGGCCATGGGCACTGTCGGCGGCGATCTGCTCCAGCGCCCGCGCTGCTGGTACTACCGCCGCGGCCACGGTCTGCTCGCTCTGGGAGAAGATGGCCGGTCGATGGTCGCCGAAGGCGACAACCGGTACCACGCGATCTTCCCGGAGGGCGATGCGCGCTTCGTCAGCCCCTCCAGTCTGGCGCCGCTCCTGGTCGCGCTCGGAGCGGAGGCGACGGTCCGGGGGCCGGATGGCGAGCGGCGTGTGCCGGTCGAGGCGCTCTACCGCGCGCCGCAGGCTGAAGGAGAGCGCGAGAACACGCTGGCAGCAGGTGAGCTGTTGGTCGAAGTGACGGCGGGTGTGGGCGGTGTCCGCTCAGCGGTGTACGAGGTCCGTCAGCGCCGGTCCCTGGACTGGCCGCTGATGGCGGCGGCGGTGTCGCTGACCGGCGAGGCGCCTCGGGTGGACCGGGCGCGGATCGTGCTGGGCCACGCGGCTCCGACTCCCTATCTCGCTGCCGCGGCCGGCGACCTGTTGGCTGGTGGCGAACTGACGCCGGAACGGATCGAAGAGGCCGCCGAGGCGGCGGTGGAGGGCGCCCGGCCGCTGAGCGGCAATCGGTACAAAGTACAACTCGCGAGGGTTGCAGTCAGGCGAGCGCTTGAACGCTTGGCCGGGATGGAGGCTTGACGTCATGGCTGACCGACTGGCTGCTGCCGAGACCCCTAAGACTCTTGCCGGGACCCCGCAACTCTGCCGAAGGCTCCGTTGGAAGACGATGTTCATGGCCCTTGCCCCGCCGGATCCCGGCGCCGACATCGATCCCCAGCACGAGATCGACGACGGTTTCGTGTGGTGTACCCACAGCATGAACTGTCTCGGGCCGGACGGCACGGTAGCGTCCAAGGAACACTGCCGGGAGGGCCGCAGTTGCTTTGAAGGAGGTTCGACATGAGACTTGCCGAGATGCAACGCCTGAACCGGGCCATGCTGGTCGCACTGGTTCTCCTCCTGCCCGCCGCGGCGCTGGGGGCCGGGGTGGAGATCTCGGGCGCCTACGTCGAAGCGCGGACCGCCGATGTCTACACCGGCCCCTGCTTCGCCAACTCGGAGGTCGGACTGGTTGGCAACGAGGCGATCATGGCCTGGCGGATCGAGGAGGGCGGCTGGGACGGCATCGACCTGGAGGGGCTCTCGGTGCTCGCCGTCGTGCGCTCCGAAGCCACGCTCGGCGATCCGTACGCCGAATCCGACGCCGCTGAGGCGGTCCTGATCGTGGACGCCGGTGCGGACCCGTCCCAGCGGCGCGCTCTCGAGGGTTTCGCGCGCGGAATGGGCGGTGAGTTGCTGGCGGATGTGGCCCTGGTCCAGACGGCAGAAGTCGAGTTCGACGTGCTGGCGAACGGGGCCGCGTCGGTAAGCGCCGGCGAGCTGGCCGCGCTCCGGACCCGGCCACTCGATCACCGGGACCACCTGTGCGGGAACGAAACGGTCTTCTACCCGCCCCTGGCGCCAACTGACGGTGCGGTGCCGGGAGTCGCCCTCGAGCACAGTTGGCAGGGGGAAGGTCTCGGCGCCACCTGGAAGAGCCCCGGCAAGCGCAGCGCCTTCGTGGGCCGGTTCAGTCGTTAGAGCAGCCCCTTGGGGGATCCAAGCAGCCGCCCTTGCTGCCTTTGAGATGATCATCAACAAGCGACAGATCGGCGATTCCAGTCTTCTGGCGGTGGAGGGCGTGATCAAGCTCGGACAGAGCGCGCGTTTCCTTGCCGACGCGTTGAAGCGGAGTCTGTCCGAGGGCGACGGTCACGTTCTGCTCGACCTCTCGGACGTGAACTACATGGACTCGACCGGGATCGGTGAGCTGGTCGGTTACCTGGTGCGCCTTCGCGCCGAGGAACGGAAGCTGATCCTGATCCGGCCCTCCGAGCGGATCGTCCAGTTGCTGACCGTCGCGGGTGTGGCGTCGCTCTTCCCGACGTACGACACCGTGGCGGAGGCCCTGGCTGCCGAAACCTGAAGCCTCTCCCGGGCGCCCGTGCCGGCGCCTGTCGCGGCCTGATCGCGGCCAAGACGCCGCTCGGCTGCGGGTACTCCGAGCCCGACCGGCAACGCTTAAGTCCTCAGGGCAGGGATCGGGGTTCCCGGACGTCAAGAACGAACGGTTCGGGCAGCAGATCCTGGAGTGTGAAGCGACTCCAGTTCGCGGCCTCGTGGTTGCCGGCGGTGACCGAGACCACGGGCAGGTCGCAACAGAACTCGGCCAGGGCGTCGCGGCACTGCCCGCAGGGGGCGCATGGCGGCGTGGCGCAGGTGGCGATGGCCAGGGCCCGGAATGAAGTCTGCCCGTTCGCGACCGCGGCCGACAGCGCGCCGCGCTCGGCACAGAGGGTCAGGCCGAGCACGCGGTTCTCCACGTTGCAGCCGCCGTAGATGCGGTCGTCCGCGGCCAGCAGAGCGGCGCCCACCCGGAAACCGCTGTAGGGGGCGTAGGCCCGTTCCCGGCTACGGACCGCGACATCGACCAGAGCCTCCCAGTCGATGCCTTCCCAGGTGGCGGCGTGGGCAGGGATCGGCGGGTGGAAGAGGGGTTGCCCGCTCATGGACTGAGACCATAGCAGTGCTCCGGTGGAACGCGCCGGTCGGGAAACGTGATACCCTGCGCCGCGCTTTGGCTCTGAGATTCCGTGTCGTGCCTTCGCACTTGACTCACTTGGTTCGCGGCTCATCATTCCCTTGATATCGGTTCGCAGGTTCATGAGGTGGTCGCTTTGAGCGAACCCCCAGTCGAGCCGCCAGCCGGCGGTCAGGAGGTCGGCTGGCGGGACGGTGCCCTGGTCGTGCCGGAACGGCCGATCGTCCCCTTCATCGAAGGCGACGGGATAGGCCCCGATATCTGGCGCGCCGCCCAGGCGGTGATCGATGCCGCGGTGGAGAAGGCGTACTCGGGCGCCCGTTCCATTGCCTGGCTCGAGATTCTGGCTGGAGAGAAGGCGTTGGAGCGGACCGGGGAATGGCTGCCATCCGTGACCGTCGACGCGATCCGGTACTACCGGGTGGCGATCAAGGGACCGCTGACGACCCCCGTCGGCGGCGGCATCCGCAGCCTGAACGTGGCGCTCCGCCAACTGCTCGACCTGTACGCCTGCGTGCGCCCGGTGCGCTACTTCGACGGAGTGCCGTCGCCGGTGCGGGAGCCGGAGAAGGTGGACATGGTCCTTTTCCGCGAGAACACCGAGGACGTGTACGCGGGCCACGAGTGGCAGCAGGGAACGCCGGAAAGCGCGGCTCTGATCGACTTCGTGCGGCGGGAACTCGGCCGCGACATCCGCGCCGACTCGGGCGTCGGCATCAAGCCGATCTCGGTGACCGGGAGCAAGCGGCTGGTCCGCAAGGCGATCGAGTATGCCCGCGCCCAGGGGCGCGAGAGCGTCACCCTGGTGCACAAGGGCAACATCATGAAGTTCACCGAGGGCGCCTTCAAGGAGTGGGGCTACGAACTCGCGGCCGAGGAGTTCGCGGACTTCACGGTGAGCGAGGACGAGCTGTGGTCGAAGTACGACGGCCGGCTGCCGGATGGCCGCATTCTGATCAAGGACCGTATCTCGGACGCCATGTTCCAGCAGATCCTCCTGCGGGCCGACGAATACGACGTGATCGCGACGACGAACCTGAACGGCGACTACCTGTCGGACGCTCTGGCCGCTCAGGTCGGCGGTCTGGGGATGGCCCCAGGCGCCAACGAGGGCGATGGCGTCGCCCTGTTCGAGGCCACGCACGGCACGGCGCCGAAGTACGCCGGCCAGGACAAGGTGAACCCCTGCTCGGTCATCCTGTCGGGCGTGATGATGCTGAACTGGTTGGGTTGGCTGGAGGCCGGCAGGTCGATCGAGAACGCGATCGGCCGCGCGATCCGCCAGAAGCGCGTGACGTACGACCTGGAGCGTCAGATGGAGGGGGCGACGTTGCTCAAGACCTCCGAATTCGGCCAGGCGATCGTCGAGAACCTCGACTGAGGCACCGAAGGTCGTGAAGATCCACGAGTTCCAGGCCAAGGAACTCCTGCGCGGCTTCGGCGCCAAGGTGCCGCAGGGGAAGGTCACCTCCGATCCCGCAAAGGCGGCGCAGATATGCCAGGACTTCGGGGGCCGCTGCGTGGTCAAGGCCCAGATTCACGCCGGTGGCCGTGGCAAGGGCGGCGGGGTCAGGCTGGCCGCCGGCCCGGAGGAGGCTGAGCGGCTGGCTGGCGAGATCCTCGGTATGCAGCTCGTGACGCACCAGACCGGTCCCGAAGGCCAGCGGGTGCGGAAGGTCTTGATCGAAGAGGCGCTCCAGATCGACCAGGAGCTCTACCTGGGCGTGACCCTGGACCGGGCGGCCGAGCGGCCGGTGTTGATGGCGTCGCGTTCCGGCGGCATGGACATCGAGGAAGTGGCGCGTACGGATCCCGGCGCGATCCTGCGCGAGCTGATCGATCCGCAACTGGGCGTGCTGCCGTTCCAGTGCCGGAGGATCGCGTCCGGTTTGGGGTACTCGGGAGGCACGGCGCGTCAGATCCAGGCCGCCGTCGCCAGCGTGGTCACCGCGTATCTGGAGACGGACGCCTCCCTGGTTGAGATCAATCCTCTGATGGTCGACTCGTTGGGCGATGTCTACACGCTGGACGCGAAGATGAACTTCGACGACAACGCGATGTTCAGAAGGCCGGAGATCGCCGGGCTTCGCGACATCCACGAGGAGAACCCGCTCGAGGTCGAAGCGTCCAAGTACGGCATCAGCTACATCAAGCTCGACGGCAGCATCGGCTGCATGGTGAACGGCGCCGGGCTGGCGATGGCGACGATGGACATCATCAAGCTCTATGGAGGCGAACCAGCGAACTTCCTCGATGTCGGTGGCTCGGCTTCGCAGGAGGCGGTGGCCAGCGCCTTCCGGATCATCCTTTCGGATACCGCGGTGAAGGCGGTGCTGATCAACATCTTCGGCGGCATCGCGCGCACCGACCGCATTGCCCGCGGCGTGGTCGCGGCGATCGGGGAACTCGACGCGGCGGGCTCGCCGGTCGATGTGCCGGTCATCGTGCGGCTCGAGGGAACGAACGTCGAGGAGGGCCGGAAGGTGCTTGAAGAAGCCGACTTCGACTTCGTCGTGGCCGACGGCATGGCGACCGCCGCCGAGCTTGCGGTAGCGGCCCTGGGGAGCTAGACGCGATGTCGATTCTGGTTGGCGAGGACACACGCCTGATCGTGCAGGGCATCACCGGCACGGAGGGCCTGTTTCATGCAATGGGGTGCCGGGAGTACGGCACCGAGGTCACAGGCGGCGTTACGCCCGGCAAGGGCGGCAACACGGTCGAAGGCTTCGCGGTCTGGGACTCGGTCGAGCAGGCGCGGCAGGCGACGGACTGCAACACGACGCTCATCTTCGTGCCGCCGCCGTTCGCCGCGGACGCGATCATGGAGGCGGCCGATGCCGGCGTCGAGCTGATCGTCTGCATCACCGAGGGCATCCCCGTCGGTGACATGGTGCGGGTCAAGACGTTCCTCAGCGGCAGGAGAAGCCGTCTGTTGGGGCCCAACTGCCCGGGTCTGATCACACCCGGCCTGGCCAAGGTCGGCATCATGCCCGGCCATATCCACGCGGCGGGCAACGTCGGCGTGATCAGCCGTAGCGGCACACTGACCTACGAGGCCGTGTGGCAGCTCACGAACGAGGGTCTCGGTCAGACGACCTGCGTCGGCATCGGCGGCGATCCGATCAACGGCACGAACTTCATCGACGTGCTCGCACTGTTCGCCGAGGACGAGGCGACCGAGGCGATCGTGATGATCGGCGAGATCGGCGGCACCGCGGAAGAGGAAGCGGCGGACTGGATCCGGCAGCACCTCGATATCCCGGTCGTCGGCTTCATCGCCGGCGCGACGGCGCCTCCGGGGCGGCGGATGGGTCATGCGGGAGCGATTGTCGCGGGCGGCAAGGGAACCGCGGCGGAGAAGAAGGCGGCGCTTGAAGCGGCCGGCGTGCTGGTCGTCGACTCGCCAGCCGAGATGGGCGCGCGCGTCGCGGCGGCACTGGCCTCCTGACGGCCGCGGCTGAACAGGAGACGAGATGGAAGAGACGCTGACGATCATCAAGCCGGACGCGGTCCGCGCGGGCAACACGGGCCGGATCATTGCCCACCTCGAGGACGCGGGGTTCCAGGTTCAGGCAATCCGGCGGTTGCGCCTTTCGCAGGCGCAGGCCGAGGCCTTCTACGCGGTCCATCGGGAGCGGCCGTTCTTCGCAGATCTGGTCGCCTTCATGACCGGTGGCCCGGCGGTGGCGATCGCGCTCGCCCGGGAGAACGCCGTCACCCACCTGCGCGACAGGATGGGCGCGACCGACTCCACCCAGGCGGCGCCGGGCACGATCCGGAACCTCTACGGGTCGAACATCCAGAACAACGCGATCCACGGCAGCGATTCGCCGGAGAACGCAGGCGTAGAGCGCGCGTTCTTCTTCGCCGGCTGCGACCTGGTCTGGCTTACACGGATTCCTCGCTAGCTTCTACGCTGCCTCACTCTCGTGTCTGTTGATCGCAGCGACGCTGATCTTGGATATTCTGAAGCCGCCTTGCGGGGTGCGCGTGTGATCGCTGACGCCTTGGTCGATCAGCGCCAGGTAGGGTTGATCTTGGTTGACAGGAACGGATCGGTCGTCTCATTCCGTGAGGGGACTGGTCAAACGTGCCTTAGGCAAGACCTTCTGTTCGAGGCAAGCCGAACTCGTCAAGCTCGTCGTGTCGACCTTCCGACTACCTGTGCCTGGAGATCCGTAGTAGCGCATTTGGGCCGCCCAAAAGGGTCTTGTGTTGCCAAGCGTGAACACTCAGGATTAGCTTCAACCTGAGCTGAAAGATCGCTAACAAGGGGTTCCCCGCAACAAGGGGTTCCCCGCAACAAGGGGTTCCCCGCAACAAGGGAGGGAATCCTCATGGGCAAGAAGAGTCTGGTTTCAGGTGTCGCGTCGACGGCTAGCAGCGGGTCGTCCCCACTGAAGACGAGCGCCGTTGCGATGCTGGTCGCTTCGGCTCTGGTCTTGGCGCCGCTGGCGGCTCCTGGTGTCGGCGCTCTCGGGAGCAGCGCCGCCGGAGACGTCACGACCTCCGAGATTGGTGCCCTCATCGGCGGGAAGTGGGGCGACTACGGTGCCATCGCGGGCGCAGTCGTTGGCGGCATCGCTGGCTTCTTCGGCGGTGCTTATCTCGGAAGCTTGGCGGGGCCCGGAGCCATATTCGTCGGACTGAAGGGCGCTGATATCGGAGCTGGCCTTGGGGCCATCATAGGAGGAGGTTAGGTCGTTGGAGCCTTTCAGCACCCTTCGAAGGGCCCCTGGGACCTTTCTCCTCGGTCTTGGCATCATCGCCTTGGGTGTGATCCTGCTGGCGGTGTTTCTCCACGACCGGAACTTTGAACTATGGGTCGGCACGCAGGCGGGATTCCAGGGGGCCGGCTACCTGGTTCTCTACCGTCTTTGTCAAGCGCAGGCGTGGCCCCCAAACGGGGAGAGAAGCTAGGACCCACGGAGGTGGACCGTGTTCGGTGGCGGTGGTCGCTTGTGGCTGCCGCCACCGTACCTCTCGTTCTGGGCCTGGCTTTAGGGTGCGTGCTGCGTCCGTACTCCTTCGCTGGAAGCGACGTGACTACCGTCCCCTTGGTCGGCACGGCGCTTCACAACCTCCGGATCATCCTCATCCTTGTGGCCGGAGGGTTCTTCCTTGGCCTCCCAACGATACTCGTGGCGTTCTGGAACGGGTTTCTGGCGGGATCCTTGCTCGCAGGAGTGGTTCCTGATCTGCGGTTCGCTCTGACCGTCCATGGCGTGCCGGAGCTAGCCGGCCAGTTCAGCGCAACCGTCGCGGGACTCGGTTTAGCGCGGGAGGTGGTCGGGTGGGTTGCATACGAACGACCCGTCGCGTGGCGTTCTGCTCTACGTTGGGCTTTCGCCGCTGTGCTGTTCACTTGCTTGGCGGCGGCGCTCGAGTCACTGGCTAGTCCTGCCGTGGCTCGGGCCCTACTTCAGTAGTGAGGTTCGCAGTTGTCGTCGGGGGGCCCGCACGCTGGCTCCGGACTTCATCCGGGCACGCCGCTGGCCTCCCCCGAGCGGCGCTGGCGGTTGTGGGCTTTTCGGGCGTCAACACGCTCGGCATCGCCTTGAGGTTCCAGTTTCCCGCAGTTGGTCCCGGTATGGAATGGGCCTGGAGGATGGGGGTGGCATTCGGCTTGGTCGTGGCCCTCTTTGCTGGCTTCCTTCTATGGCTCTACTTCGTAGTCGGAGCGGCCCTGACCCTTAGGACGAGCGGCCGAGTTGTGCGACTGGCGATGATCACGCGGTTGGTGGGCTTGGCATTCGTCTTCCCACTTATTGGGATGACTGGACTCCTGCTCCTCTGGGCCGTTCGTGCTCCACCTGTAGTGTTCAACGCTGTCTACATTCTTTCGGTAGCGTGGGGCTTTGCGGCGCTGGTCCGAGCCATCTCGGAAACTCACGGCATCCCGTGGGCCGACGCGCTCATCGCGCTCATCGTTCCGATCGTCGTGATAGAGGTGTTCTTTGTCGTTCTTCGTCTTGTTTGAGTTGGCGATCCTCGCCGAGACTCGTTAGATCGAAACGGGAAGGACAACCATGCTGGATGGCATTTTTCGATCCTGAGATGATGGTGAGCATTTCCGGCCAGGAAGTGCACTTCTTCTCCCCATCGAAGCGCCGTACTGGACTGCCTTTCCAGAACGGCACGAGTCGGAACACCGATGGAAGTAGCCTTCAAGCGAGACGGAGTGTGTCGCCGCTCTTGGCTTGGTCCCGTCGGATCGCCCCGAGGGCCTTGACTTTGAAGAACGATGACGTTCTTCAGTGCCTCGATTGCACCGGTGAGCGAACGATCGGCATTCAGGCTGCCGTAGTCGGCAAGTCACGCTGTAGAGCGTTCCCCTGTGGGCGGCTATTCGAGAAACGCTCCTTGCTACGTAAGGACGGGCGCGGTTGGACGATCTGTTTCGGCGGTAGTTCGGTGGCCTACGAGCCTACGCCGTGGGGGCGTAGCAGCCTCCCCAGGCCGCCGAGCGCGGCGTCGGCAGCCAGGGCCAGGACCGCGGCCGGAATGGCTCCCGACAGGATCTGCTGGATGTTCACGAGTTGCACGCCGGCGATGATCGGCTGACCGAGGCCGCCGGCGCCGATGAAGGCGCCGATCGTTGCGGTGCCGATGGTGATCACACCCGCGGTCCTCACACCGGCCATGATGGTGGGCACAGCGAGCGGCAGGCGGACCCTTCTCAGCACCTGGCCTGAGGTCATGCCGAGCGCCGTCGCGGCCTCCACGGCATCCGGGTCCGCTTCTCTGAGCCCCGTGCAACTGTTCCGCAGGATCGGGAAGACAGAGTAGATCCAAAGCGCCACCACGGTGGGGACTACGCCGACGCCGAGAAGGGGGATCAGGAAGCCGAACAGGGCCAGTGACGGCAGAGTCTGGGACATGCCGATGATCCGGATCAGGGTCTCGCTGGTGCCGGTGCGGAACCGGTCGAGGGCCAGCGCCAGCGGCACCGCCAGCAGGATGCCGAGGCCCAGCGCGACGGCGGAGAGGGCCATGTGCTCCAAGGTGTATCGGGCGAGTTCGCGCCGCCGCGACCACATGTACGCGATCAGGCCGGATGTCGGAGGGGCGAAATCGGGACTGACCGTCTCGGCGCCGGCGGGCAGTAGATCGAGTTCGAGGAGAAGGTCGTAGGCGACCACCTCGATCGCCTCGTGCTGCTCCTGGAGCCGAAGGTTGACGGCCCGCATCCGGCGTTCGTCGATCGCCTGGCCGAGCAGTCCGAGGACGGCGCCGACTTGCGGGTAGCGGGCGAGAGTGTCGCCGCGGACGAGGGGCGCCGCCTCGTACGGCGGGAAGAAGCCGAGGTCGTCCTCCAGGACCACGAGATCGTAGACCAGGAGGCGACCGTCCGTGGTGTAGGCGTCGATCACATCGACCGCCCCGGCCGCGGCTGCCTGGTAGTTGGGCGCCTGCAGCATGGGCTGGACGCTGCCGAAGCGGATGCCGTAGGCCCGGGCCAGGCCCGGCAGGCCGTCGTCGCGCTCGATGAACTCGTGGCCGAAGCCGGCGCGGAGGTCGGGCGCCAGCTCCACCAGGTCGCTGATCGTGCGGAGATCTTGGCCATCCGGGACGACAAGGTCGCCCCTGACGGCGAGTTCAAAGGAGTTCTCGAAGCCGATCGGCGCCAGCCAGTGGAGGTCGAAGCGCCTCAGGAACTCGGCCCGGACGGTCTGAAGAGCTTCGAACTTGGAGGCCGAAGGATCTCGGCCCAGCAGCGTGACCAGCCCTGTCCCCGTGTACTCGGGATACATATCGATGCTGCCGTTCCGCAGTGCTTCAAAGCAGAACTCGGTGCCGGCGAGCCCGAGTCTTCGCTCGACCTCGAGGTCGGTGCGGGCCTCGATCAACTGCGCGAAGAGTTCGCCGAGCAGGCGGTTCTCGGCGAAGTTCTTCGATCCGACGACGATCTTGCCGCGAGGTTGATCGTCTTGAGCGTCCTCCTGCGCCGCTGCCGGCAGGTGACTGCCGGCGCTCAGTGCGGCCAGTAGCAGGAGAGCCGGCCGGTTCACGACCGGGCGACTCCAGAGCGGTCCAGCAGTTCGCTGACGTAGGGGTCCGCGGGTCGTTCGACCAGCTCCCGGGGAGTTGCCGTCTGCAGCAACCTGCCTCGCCGCATGACCGCGATCCGATCCGAGAGCTGGAAGGCCTCGTCGAGATCGTGGGTGACGATGACGGCGGTCTGTTCGCTCGACGCGCGGAGCCGTTTGAAGGTCTGGCGGACCTCGGTGCGGGTGATCGCGTCCAGCGCGCCGAAGGGCTCGTCGAGCAGGACGAGGGGCGGGTCGGCGGCGAGCGCGCGAGCGACCGCGACTCGCTGGCGTTGGCCGCCCGAGAGCTGCCGCGGATAGCGGTCTGCGTAGGTGTCGGGCGGCAAACCCACCAGCTCCAGCAGTTCCCGCGCTCGCTGGCGCCTGCGGCCCCTGGACCACCCCAGGAGTTCGGGCACCAGGGCGACGTTGCGTTCGATGCTCCAATGCGGCAACAGGCCGCCGGTCTGCTGGACGTAGCCGATGCGACGTCTGAGCTCCGTCGGCGCGATCGTCGACAGATCCACATCCTCGAAGAAGAGAGAACCCGCAGTCGGTTCCTCCATCCGGTTGATGAGGCGGAGGATGCTGGACTTCCCACAGCCGCTCTCGCCGACGAGAACGAGAGTCTCGCCGAGCTCGATGTCCAAGTCGACGCTCTCGACCGCGCGGACGTCGTCGCCGCGGGTTGGCGCCGGGTAGACCTTCGTCACGCCCCGCAGGCGCATGACTGCCGGAGCAGGGTTGGGGCTGGAGGACGTCACGACGGAGTCGGAGCAGCGACGAATGTACCCCAGCGTTGGCGGCTGCACGGGCGAGGGCCGCCGAACCGCTGGCGCCCGCAGCCGTGTTGATACCCTCTGCGCTTCGCGATACCCGAATCAGGATTGGGTGGAAGGAAACCCGAAACTGGCCGCAGGCACTCAACTCTTCTCCAGCCGCTGGGGGCTGATGCTGGCCATGCTCGGCATGGCGGTGGGCACCGGCAACCTGTGGCGGTTCCCCCGGATCGCGGCGTCCAACGGCGGCGGCTCCTTCCTCGTCGCCTGGGTCGTCTTCCTGATGCTCTGGTCGGTGCCGCTGATCCTGGCCGAGTTCGCGCTCGGCAAGAAGATGCGGAACGGCACCGTCGGCACTTTCGCGCGGATGATGGGCGACCGGTTCGCCTGGATGGGCGCCTGGATCGCCTGGGTGGCGGCGGCGATCGGCTTCTACTACGCGGTGGTCATGGGTTGGACGCTGCGCTACCTGCTGGCAGCGGCGACTCTTCAACTCCGCGGTGAGGGCTCCAGCGAACTCTGGGGGAGCTTCTCCTTCTCGCCCGTCGCGCTGATCTTCCACGCCCTCGCTCTGGCCCTGGCGGTGATCGTGGTGCTCAAGGGCATTCGGGGCATCGAGAGCGTGGTGCGGGTGCTGATGCCGGCGTTGCTGGTTCTGGTCGTGGTGCTGGCCATTCGGGCCGTGACGTTGCCCGGTGCGTCGAGAGGGCTCGAGTTCCTGTTCAAGCCGACCTGGAGCGACCTGCTCGACTACAACGTCTGGCTGCAGGCGCTGACGCAGAACGCCTGGGACACCGGCGCCGGTTGGGGACTGGTGCTGACCTACGCGGTGTTCTCACGTCGCCGGGAGGACACGAACCTGAACTCCTTCCTGCTCGCGTTCGGCAACAACAGCATCTCGCTGCTGGCCGGCGTCATGGTGCTGTGCACGGTCTTCTCCTTGATGCCCGATGCGGCCGGGGAGATCGTCGGCGCCGGCAACGAGGGCCTGACGTTCATCTGGATACCGCAACTGTTCAATGCAATGCCGGGCGGCGCCATGTTCATGGTTCTGTTCTTCATGGCCCTGGTGTTCGCCGCCTGGACGTCCCTGGTGGCGATGTTCCAGCTCGTCAGTCTGGCGCTCGAAGAGGCGGGTCTCGAACGCCGGACGGCGGTCATCTCCCTGGCGGTCGCCGCCTTTGCCCTGGGCATTCCCTCCGCGCTCTCCCAGCCGTTCTTCACGAACCAGGACAACGTCTGGAGCGTGGCGCTGATGTTCTGCGGTCTGTTCTTCGCGCTGATCGTGATTCGCTACGGCGTGAAGCGCTTCCGTGCGGAACTGATCAACCAGGGCGGACAGGACATGGCGGTCGGCGTGTGGTGGGAGTGGGCGATTCGGCTGGTCGTCGTCCAGGCGCTGGTGCTCGTGGTGTGGATGTGCTGGGGCGCGCGCAACGAACCGCTATGGGGACCGCTCGGTGTGGGCAGCATGTTTGCGCAGTGGCTGGTCGTAGCCGCGGTCCTGATCGCCCTGAACGGCGTGTTCCTGCGCGGCCTCAAGAAACGCGCTCAGAACGCTCAGAACACCGAGTAGCGACGCCTCAACTGAGCCGGCCGTGCAGCCAGGCGCGGACACGTTGGATGCGCTGCCAGGCGTTTGGCCAGCGGTGCATGACGAAGACCCGCAGTCGGCGGTTCAGGCGGTCGCTGGCGAGCGAGAGCAGCGCCACGCCCAGGGGGATGAGCACGATTGCGGGGATCCCAGGCAACCATCCGGCTACCAGGCCAACCAGGAGCAGGAGAGCGCCGAGCCCGAACAGGAGAATGCGCACGCCGATGCGCAGCGGAGGCAGCTCGGGTTCCTGCTCCACGAGGGGCGGCGACGGCGGGTCCGGATTGCTCTCAGTCGGCGGCACAGTCACTCCGCTGATCATAGTTGCGGGTACGTGAAGACATTGGTGCTGTTCCCTGGCGCCGGCAAGCTCCTAGTCTCGATCGTCGTCCAGCGTCTTGAGCTTCGCGAAGCGGCGCTTGCCGACCTTGAGGAGTACCGGCGTGCGGCTGACGCAGAGAGTGCGATGCGGATCGCGGACTTGCTCACCGTCCAAGCTGACGGCCCCCTGTTCGATGAGGCGCATGGCTTCCTTCCGGCTATCGGCGAAGTCCGTGTGGTCTGCGATCACGATGAACAAGCGCAGGCCACCAGGGACGAGGCGGGTCTTGATCTCGTCGGGCACCCCGCCGCGGCGGAACATGCGGTCAAACTCGCGGCGAGCTTCGTCGGCTGCTCCATGACCATGAAAGCGGCGCACGAGGTCATGGGCCAGTTCAGCCTTGAGATCCCGCGGGCTGGCCTCGCCCCGCTCGACCTGCGCCTTCTGGCGGTCGATCTCCGCTGCGTCCAGATCGGTCAGCAGCAGCCGCCAGTCCCACATCAGCGCGTCGGGGATCGACATCGTGCGGCCGAACATCTCGCGGGGCGAGTCCTCGAAGGCGACCGCGTTGCCGAGGCTCTTGGACATCTTCTGCACGCCATCGGTGCCGACCAGGAGCGGAACGGTGAGCGCGATCTGGGGCTCCAGGCCGCGCGCGCGCATCAGGTCGCGGCCGACGAGGAGGTTGAGCAACTGATCGTGGCCGCCGAGTTCGGCGTCGGCCTCCAGGACCACAGAGTCGTAGCCCTGGGTCAGCGGGTAGAGGAGTTCGTGAATCGAGATCGGTTCGTGGTTCTCGAACCTGGCGCGGAAGTCCTCGCGCTCCATCATCCGGGCCAGGGTGTAGGAACCGGCCAGCCGGATCAGCCCCTCGGCGCCCAGCTCGGACAGCCACTCGCTGTTGTGCAGGATCTCGGTCCGCTCGCGGTCGAGCACCTTCCATGCCTGGTCCTGGTAGGTCTTCGCATTTGCGAGGACCTCCTCGCGCGAGAGCTGGGGGCGGGTTGCCTTCTTGCCCGTGGGATCGCCGATCATGGCGGTGAAGTCGCCGACCAGGAACACGACCCGGTGCCCGAGCTGCTGGAAGTGCGCCATCTTGCGCAGGAGGACCGCGTGACCCAGGTGCAGATCGGGCGCGGTCGGATCGAAGCCGGTCTTGACCAGCAGCGGGCGGTTCAGCCGGCGGGAGTCCTCGAGCCGGCGGCGCAGTGCGTCCTCGGAGGCGACGTCGACCGCCCCGCGGAGGAGCAGTTCCATCTGCTCGTCGACCGGCGGGAAGCTGCTCATGGGGCGGAGGGTAACAGCCGGCTGCGCGTGGTGGGGACACGCCGCTTCGGGGCGGCGTGGACATCGTTTCAGGGCCTGACGGACCGGGGTTCTTCGGATGAACGGACGCGGGGCGTCGCCGTGCCGCGGATATGGCCGGAGGCGACGATTCTGGCGTCACCGGACAGGCGCCAGCGCACCGCACCGGCCGGATCCGGCGCGCCTTCCTCCAGACGCAGTTCGCAGCCGCTGCGGGTGGTCGCGACGACGGGAAGAGAGAGGCGGCCTTCCGCGACGGCGCAGGCGGCCGCGGCCACGACGCCGGTGCCGCAGGCCAGAGTCTCGGCTTCGACGCCGCGCTCGAACGACCGGATGCGGAAGCCCTCGGGGGGGTCCAGGGCGACGAAGTGCACGTTCGCGCCTTCCCTTCCGAGGTCGGGGTGGGCGCGGAGGTTCGGCCCGAGGGAGGCGACCGGCGCCTCGTCCATGTCGGTCCGCCACCAGAGCACGAAGTGGGGCACGCCGACATCGATCCGGCGGCCGGTGTAGGTGCGGCTGTTCGTGTGCAGGGTCATGGGACGTCCCGGTCCCGGCGCAGGTACCAGAACGGCGGTGCGGGTGTCGTCGAGCGGTTCGGCCGTCAGAGTGCCTGCCGCGGTTTCGATCTGCACGCGTGAAGCCGCCGGCTCCTGGTCGAAGGCGAGCCGGGCGGCACAGCGGGCCGCGTTCAGGCACAGGTCGGCCCGGGCGCCGTCGGCGTTCGCGTAGTCGAGGGCGTAGCGTCCGCGGGTCACGCGGCGCAGGCTGAAGAGGCCGTCGGCGCCGACCGATACGCCGCGACGGCACCACGCCTTTACCGTCTCCACGGGCGGAATGGGACGGTCGAGAAGGGCGATGAAGTCGTTGCCGGCCCCTGAGACGAGAGAGAACGGCGTGCCGTTGCGGTCGGTCACGGCGGCGTGCCGTCGTCGTCTCCGCCGTCGTTCGGTTGGCTGTCCGGGCCGGTTTCGCCGTCGTCGTCGTCATCCTCGCCGTCTTCGGCTTGCGACTCCGAAGACACGCTGCCGGCGGCTTCCGGTTCGCTGGGCGCCGATTCGGCGATGGGGTCCGGCTCGCGCAGAGGCGGCAGCGGATCGCCCTTTCGGCCGCAGCCCGTGGCGGCCATCAGGGCCAGCAGAACGGCGACGATCGTTGCCGGGCCGATGGGATGGCGATGGCGGGGTCTAGCGCGGCAGAACGACCGGAGGCCGGCGCTTCGCGCCGCATGCCGGCCAGAAGGCCGGCGTACCCAGTTTCTGCCGCGCAAGCTCCTACAGGACATAGCGGCTGAGATCCCGGTCCTCGACGATTTCGGCGAGAGCCCGGGTCACGTAGGCGGCGTCGACTTCCAGGGCGACGCCCTCCATGTCGGGGGCCTCGAACGAGACTTCTTCCAACAGACGCTCCATCAGGGTTGCCAGACGCCGGGCGCCGATGTTCTCGGTCTGGGAGTTCACCTGCACGGCGAGGCGAGCGATCTCCTTGACCGCATCGTCACGGAAGGAGAGGTCCAGGCCCTCGGCGCCGAGCAGAGCGCGGTACTGGGTCGTCAGGGCGCTGTCAGGCTCGGTCAGGATGCGGACGAACTCCGCTTCGCCCAGGGCGCTGAGTTCGACCCGGATCGGGAAGCGCCCCTGGAGCTCGGGGATCATGTCGGACGGCTTGGCTACGTGGAAGGCGCCGGCGCCGATGAACAGCACGTGATCCGTCTTGACCGGACCGTACTTCGTCGTCACCGTTGTTCCTTCGACGATCGGCAGCAGATCGCGCTGAACCCCTTCGCGCGAGATGTCGGGTCCGTGGCCGCCATTGCGGCCGGCGACCTTGTCGATCTCGTCGAGAAAGACGATGCCGGCCTGCTCCACGCGGAGTATCGCTTCCTCGGCGACCTCCTGGCGATCGACCAGTGCCTCCGCCTCCTGCCGGCGCAGGATCTCCCGCGCTTCGGAGACCTCGACCATCTGGCGCTTGCGCTTGCCGAACAGGCCCGGGAGCATCTCCTTGAGGTTGATTCCCACCGCCTCGACGCCCTGGGGGGTGAACATCTCGAACTGCTGTTGGGAGGCGTCGTCCACTTCGATCTCGACCATCCGGTGGTCCAGGCGTCCCTCCTCGAGCCACTGTCGGAAGCGTTCCCGGGTTTCGGTCGGTGCGCTGTAGGTGGCTGGGGCGTCCGGGTCGGCGGCCGGTTGGGGCGCTTGGGGCGCTTGAGGCACCAGGAGCTGAAGCAGTCGCTCATCGGCTCTTGACGCGGCATCCGCTTCCACCGCGGCCCGCTTCTCTTCTCCGACCATTGCTACCGCCAGCTCCATCAGGTCGCGGACGATCGACTCGACGTCGCGGCCGACGTAGCCGACCTCGGTGAACTTGCTGGCCTCGATCTTGAGAAAGGGGGCCCGCGCGAGTTTGGCCAGCCGGCGCGCGATCTCCGTCTTGCCCACGCCGGTTGGGCCCATCATCAGGATGTTCTTCGGGGCGATGTCCTCGGCGGTCTCCGGATCAAGCTGCTGCCGCCGCCAGCGGTTGCGCATGGCGATGGCCACGGCGCGCTTCGCGTCCTTCTGGCCGACAACGTGCCGGTCGAGGGCCGCGACGATCTCCCGCGGCGTCAGGTTCTCGACGAACTGGGCGTTCTGTGCCGGCTCGACAGTCATGTCGCGTCACCATTCCCTTCGAGGCGCTCCACGGTGACTTCGTGGTTGGTGTAGATGCACAGGTCGGCGGTGATCCGCATCGCCTCCCGGGCGACGTGTTCGGCGTCGAGCTCCGTGTGCTTGAGCAGCGCCTGGGCGGCGGCGAGGGCATAGTTCCCGCCTGAACCGATGGCGAGCGGCATGCCCGGATCCGGTTCGAGCAGGTCGCCGTTACCCATCGCCAGAAAGCACTTGCTCGCGTCGGCGACGATCATCTGCGCCTCGAGCCGGCGCAGCGCGCGGTCCGTTCGCCAGTCCATCGCCAGTTCGATCACGGCGCGCTCGAAGTTGCCCTGGTACTCCTCGATCTTGGCCTCGAAGCGTGAGAACAGGGCCAAGACGTCGGCGCCGCCGCCGGCGAAGCCGACCAGAATCCGGCCGTGGTTGGCGCGCCTCAACTTGCGGGCGCGTGCCTTGACCACCGTGTTCGCGGCGCCGTTGGTGACCTGGCCGTCGCTGGCCATGCAGGTCGTGTCGCCGCGGCGGACGAGCAGGATGGTGGTCATGTGGTCGGTTGGTCTCCCTCAGGTCGGCTGCCGGCGAGGTCGTACCCTCGTTTCACGGATTCTCTCGCAGAATGTTGCGCAGGGAGACCTCCGGCTGGGTCCAGCCCGGACCGCCGATGTAGCGTCCGATCTCCTCGCCGTCGCGGAAGACGATCGCGGTGGGGAGTTCCTTGACGGCGAGACGGTCGACCTCTGCATCGCCCCAGGGGTTGTCGTCTCCGAGGCCGTAGTAGGTGAACCGGAGGGGCGATTCCCGGAGCTGTTCGTGGACCTTGAGGCCGCGCGGCATGAAGCGCTCGCAGACGTGGCACCAGGATCCGAAGACGACGCGGACCTCCACGCCGGCGCCGAGCTCGGCTACCTCGGCGACGACCGCCGGGTCGGTCTCGTAGGCGTTCGCCGAGCGGCGATAGCCGGGGTCGTGGTCGTACAGAGTTTCCAATGTCGCTTCGCCGGCCAGAGAGGGTCGTTGCCGGAGTTGGGCGCGCACGCCGTCGACGGCGAACTCGAGGCCCCCCTGAATCTGCCGGAAGGGCATCGGAGAGCCGAACAGGGCCCCGGGCAGCAGGTCCACCGTGTCCTCGCCCGTCGGCGAGATCTTCAGCAGTTGGACCTTGTACGAGGTCTGGTTGCGGGCGCTCAGCAGCACCGGCGAGGGCAGATCGTCGGCGAGGACGAGGAATGCTCCCGCGGTTCGTGAGAGGTAGAGCTGGGCGCCGGCAGCCTCCTGCCCCTGCAGGAAGAGCTGGTAGTCGCCGACGAGCTGGAAGCCGCGCAGGTCGTCCTGGGCCCCGGCGGCCCCCGCGGCGGCCAGGAGCAGGGCGGCCGCCGCCAAGAGCACGAGTACCGTGGTCCTGCGGGCGATGGGAAGTCTCATGCGGTTTCCTTTCCTGGAGGCGGGTGGTGTCGTCGAGCGAGGCGGCAGGTGGTCCGGCTGCGGACCTCAGCCGCCCTTCGCTCTGGGGTGGGTTTCCCGGTAGACCTGAAGCAGGCGTCCGGTGTCCACGTGCATGTAGCGCTGGGTGGTCGCAAGGGAGGCGTGGCCGAGCAGTTCCTGGATCGAGCGCAGGTCGGCGCCGGACTCGAGCAGGTGGGTGGCGAAACTGTGCCGCAGGGCGTGCGGATGGGCGCCCGCCGCCTGTGCTGTCTCCAAGACGTAGCGGTCGATGACACGGCGGACGGAGCGTGCGCTCAGGCGGCTTCCCTGCTGGTTCAGGAACACCGGTTCGTCCTGGTCGGTTCCGGCGCGCGGGCTGCGGAACACCTCTTCCCAGGCGTCGAGCCACCGCCTGAGCGCCTTCTCCGCCGGCTCTCCGAAGGGCGTCATCCGTTCCCGGTCGCCCTTGCCCACGACCCGGAGCACCCTGGCGCCGAGGTCGATGTCGCGCCAGTGCAGGGCGACGAGTTCGCCGACCCGCAGACCGGAGGCGTAGAGCAGCTCCAGGAGCGCACTGTCCCTGAGACCGAGCGGTCCGGCGCGGCCCGCGGGCGCCTCGAGCAGAGCGTCGATCTCGGCCGGCCGCAGATGGCGGGGCAGCGTCTTCTCGACCTTCGGCGTCGGCACCGAGTCGGCCGGGTTGGACTGCATCCGGCCGGCGAGACAGGCGTAGCGGAACAGGCCCCGGAGCGCCGACAGGTGGCGGCCCTGGGTTCGGCGGGCCAGCCGGCGCTGGTTCAGGGAGGCGACGAAGGACCGGACCAGAAGCTGGTCGATGTCTTCGAGACCCGAACCGCTGCCGCCGCTCGCGGCCCGAAAGTCGGCGAAGGCGGCGAGATCCCGCCCGTAGGCACGGATCGTGTGTTCCGAGTAGTTGCGCTCCAACTCCAGGTACTCCAGGAAGTCCGCGATCAGTTCGGCGAGCGCGCTGGGGCGCTCGGGTTCTTCGCGCCTCCCGGCGCGCTGAACGGTGGTTCCCATGAGAGTGCTTCGCCGAGGCCCATGCTATCGGCCCAGGCCTCCAGGGCCTGCCCGGCACGGGCCACGTAGGCGGCGCGACGGTCACGCCGCGGCACCCGTCTGGCAAGCGGTTCGAGCAGACCGTAGTTGATGTTCGTGGGCTGGTAGCGCTTCGGATTCGACTCGGTCAGGTGTCTCGCCAGGGCGCCCAGCGCCGTCGTGTCGGGTAGGGGAGGCGGTTGACGATCCTGGTCCTGGAGCACGAGGTAGAGCGCGACGGCAAGCCCGGTGGCGGCCGACTCGAGGTAACCCTCGACGCCGGTCATCTGTCCCGCCAGCCTCAGATGAGGCCTCGCGGCAATGCGGTACCAGCGGTCGAGGTTAAGCGGCGCATTGATGAACGTGTTGCGGTGCACCTGGCCGTAGCGGACGAAACGGGCCGCTTCCAGGCCCGGAAGCGTGTGCAGGACACGGCGCTGCTCGGGCCAGGTCATCCGCGACTGGAAGCCGACCAGGTTGTACTGGCTGCGGGCGAGGTCCTCCTGCCGGAGCTGGACGACAGCATGAGGACGTTCGCCGTCCGGGGTCTGCAGACCGACCGGTTTCATCGGCCCGAAGCGCAGGGTGTCCTCGCCGCGGCGGGCGAGTTCCTCGATCGGGAGGCAGCCCTCGAAGAACAGGGGCCGCTCGAACTCGCGCAGCTCGATCGTGTCCGCCTCGAGCAACTGGCGGTGGAAGGACCGGTACTCCGCCTCGTCGAGTGGGCAGTTCAGGTAGTCGTCGCCTCCCTTGCCGTAGCGGGAAGCCCGGAACAACAGGTCGTTGTCGAGACTGTCAGCCGTGACGATCGGGGCGATCGCGTCGTAGAAGTAGAGATGGTCCGCACCAACCAGTTGCTCGATCTCGCGCGTCAGCGCTTCGGAGGTCAGAGGCCCGGTCGCGATCACGCAGTCGCATTCGTCCGGCGCCGGCAGTGCGGTCAACTCCTCGCGCCGCAGTTCGATCAACGGGTGCGCTTCGATCGCCTCTGTTATGTCGGCGGCGAACCCGGCGCGGTCCACGGCCAGCGCGCCGCCGGCCGGAACCGCGTTGCTTCTCGCGGCGGCGATGATCAGCGAATCGAAGCGCTCCATCTCCCGTTTGAGCAGCCCCGCGGCATGGTGCGGGTCGTCGCTGCGCAGCGAGTTCGAGCACACGAGTTCGGCGAGGTCGCTGCCGGCGTGAGCCGGCGTGGACCGCTGCGGTCGCATCTCGTACAGAGTCACGTCGCGGCCCCGGGAGGCGAGTTGGAAGGCGCACTCGCTGCCGGCGAGCCCGCCGCCAACCACTACGACGGGCGCGGTCATCGGTGCATCATGGCAAGGGCCCGCCGGCTTGACAAGGTTCACCGCTCTACTAAGGTGCCCGCGCGCATGGCGAACTCTCTCGTGACTTGGCCCGAACCAGAGCGGCGGTAAGGTGGCCCCCACGCATGGCTAACTCTCTCGTCATCGTCGAGTCGCCGGCCAAGGCCCGGACGATCGAGCGCTACCTCGGTCCCGGCTACAAGGTCGAGTCCTCGATCGGTCACATCAGGGACCTGCCGCGGACCGCTGCCGAGGTGCCGCAGAAGTACCGGGGGCGCCCCTGGGCACGTCTGGGTGTCGATATCGAAGGCGGGTTCGATCCGGTCTACGTGATCCCGAGCGAGAAGCGGGGTCAGATCACCAAGCTTCGGAGCGCGCTGCGCGGCGCCGACGAGCTGGTGCTCGCAACTGATGAGGACCGCGAGGGCGAGGCGATTGCGTGGCACCTCCAGGAGGTGCTGCGTCCCAAGGTGCCGGTGAGGCGAATGGTGTTCCACGAGATCACGAAGTCCGCCGTTGAAGCGGCGCTCGGCGACACCCGGGAGATCGACCGCCGTCTGGTCGACGCCCAGGAGGCGAGGCGGGTACTGGACCGGCTCTATGGCTACGAGGTGTCTCCCGTGCTGTGGAAGAAGGTCCAGCCGCGGCTGTCGGCGGGCCGCGTTCAGTCGGTGGCGACCCGGATCGTGGTCGAGCGGGAGCGCGAGCGGATGGTGTTCGTACCTGCCGACTACTGGACGGTGGAGGTGGAGCTCGAGACCGAGGACGGCGAGGCAAAGCGCTTTCCCGCGCGGGTGTCGGCTCTGGGCGGCAAAGCTCTGGCGCGCGGACGGGACTTCGACCGCAATACCGGCAAGCTGAAGACCGCCGCCCACCTGTTGCTGGAGGACGAGGCCGGAAGGCTGGGGCAGGAGTTGCCTGCGACCCGGCCCTTGGTTGCCGAGGTCAAGGAACAGCCGTTCACCCGCCGGCCCTACGCTCCCTTCATCACCTCGACCCTGCAGCAGGAGGCGGCCAGGAAGCTTCGGTTCACTGCGCAGCGGACGATGAGGGTGGCCCAGGGGCTGTACGAGAACGGCTACATCACCTACATGCGCACCGATTCGACCGCGCTTTCGAGCCAGGCGATCGCTGCCGCGCGGCAGCAGATCGTCGAACTCTTTGGCCCCGAGTATGCGCCGGCGAAGCCGCGCTCCTACTCCAGGAGGGCGAACGCCCAGGAGGCGCACGAGGCCATTCGGCCCGCGGGCACGGACTTCCGGACGCCGGACGAGGTACGCGGAAGCCTGGACCGGGACGCCTTCCGCCTCTACGAGCTGATCTGGAAGCGGACACTGGCGTCCCAGATGAAGGACGCGAAGGGGACGAGTACCAGCGTCCTGCTTTCAACGTCCACACCGTCGGCAGCATCCGTGCAACTGGCCGCCTCCGGTCGCGTGCTTCGCTTTGCCGGGTTCCTGCGGGTCTACGTGGAGAGCCGGGACGATCCGAAGGCGCGGGCAGAGGACGAGGAGCGCTTTCTGCCGGCGCTTCAAGAGGGCCAGACGGTCGGCGTGGCGAGTTCTGAGCCGAAGGGCCACACGACCCAGCCGCCTGCCCGGTACACCGAAGCCAGTCTGGTGCGGGAGCTGGAGGAGCAGGGGATCGGCCGGCCGTCGACCTACGCAGCCATCCTGCAGACGATCGTCGACCGGGGATACGTCTGGAAGAAGGGCTCGGCTCTGGTGCCGACGTTCCTCGCCTTCGCCGTTACCCGGTTGCTCGAGCAGCACCTGGGCGACCTCGTGGACCTGGACTTCACGGCGCGCATGGAGAACGACCTGGACGAGATCGCCGGCGGCGTCCGCGAAGCGGAGCCCTGGTTGCGCAACTTCTACTACGGCAGCGAGAAGGGTCCGGCCGGCGATGGACGCCGGGGTCTGCAGTCCATGGTGGGCGAGGGTGTGGACGGCATCGACGCCAAGGCGGTTTGTTCGCTGCGTCTGGGAAGGAACGAGGAAGGCCTTGAGGTGGTCGTTCGCGTCGGCCGCTACGGCACCTACCTGCAGGCCGGTGACGACGGGCAGCGTGTCTCGATCGAGGACAACGTGCCCCCCGATGAGGTCACTCTCGAGTACGCCCTGGAGCTGCTTCAGGGGGCGTCGGAGCAGAGCGGTCCTCTGGGAAACCACCCGGAGACGGGCGAGCCGATCTACGTCAAGACGGGTCGGTACGGCGACTACGTCCAGTTGGGCGATCCGAGCCCGGAGGGAAAGGGTCGGAAGCGGTCCGCGAAGGCGGGTAAGCCCAAGATGGCCAGCCTGTGGCCGTCCATGGATCGCGGCAGCCTGACGCTGGACGAGGCCGTTCTGGTGCTCTCCTTTCCGCGTGAAGTCGGTTCCCATCCGGAGACCGGCGAGCCGGTCTCCGTGCAGGACGGACGGTTCGGCCCCTACGTTCGCAGCGGCAAGGAGAGCCGCAGCCTGGAAGGCCACGAGCAATTGGCGACCGTGACCCTGGAGCAGGCGCTAGGGCTTCTGAGTCAGCCCAAGAAGCGGCGTGGCGCCGCGATGTCGGTGCTGCGGGAGTTGGGCGAACACCCCCAAAGCGGCCTCGAACTTTCGGTGAAGAAGGGGCGATTCGGTCCCTACGTGACGGACGGCCAGGTGAACGCCTCGGTGCCCAAGGGCCGGGATCCCCAGGAAGTGGGTCTGGAGGAGGCGGTCGAGTTGCTGGCGGCTCGCGAGGCCAAGCTCAAGGCCCAGGGCAAGGACCCGAGGGCGCCGAAGCGGCAGCCGGCCCGGAAGCGCCGCACGTCGAAGAAGAAAGCGCGCAAGTCCTAGGAGCGTGCGCCGCAGAACAATGGGGGTATGCCGATCTTCCTGTCGCGCACGCTGCTAGCGCGGCAGAAACTGGGTGCGCCGGCCTTCTGGCTGGCTTCCGAGAGGAAACGCGCCGCGAAGCGGCGACGCTACTGCCGCGCTAGCGCGCCATCAGCGCGTAGTTCGCGCCCTCGTAGCGGCGCACCAGTCCGTCGACTTCCAGGCGGGCCAGGGTCGCCAGCACCCGCGGGATCGGAAGGCGCAGGCTGGATGCCAGTTGTTCAGGTGTCCGGGCGCCGTTCCGCAGCGCGACCAGAAGCCCGTCGACCTCGGAGTCGGCGCCGTCGACCTTGGCGGTGTCGAGGCTTGGGTGGCCACTGGCACTCTGGGCTGAGCCCGCGCCCTCCAGCGGCCTGTGTTCCAGCGCCTTCAGGACGGCGGTCGGCAGGGTCTCCAACAGCGCATCCGGGTCCAGCGCGGGGATGGCGCCGTCCCGGAGCAGCAAGTGGGCGCCCGCCGATTCGCGGGACAGCACGGAGCCGGGGACGGCATAGACCTCGCGTCCGAGGTCGAGTGCCAGGCGGGCGGTGATCAGGGAGCCCGACCGGCTCGCGGCACGGACCACGATCGAAGCGAAACCGAGTGCGGCGATGATGCGATTGCGGATCGGGAAGTGCCAGGGGCGGGGTTGCCAGCCGAAAGGGAACTCGCTGATCAGACAGCCCCTCCGGGCGATTTCGGCGGCGGTCCGCCTGCTGTTGCGGGGGTAGTCGACATCGAGACCGCAACCGAGCACGGCCGCGGTGCGGCCGGTCCCCGCTCTCGCCGAGAGAGCGCTGCGGTGGGCGGCCTGGTCGATGCCGCGCGCGAATCCGGAGATGATGGTCAGGCCGGCCGCAGCGAGCCGGCGGGCGAACCAACTGGCCACCTCCAGGCCGTATGCGTCCGCCTTGCGTGAACCCACGATCGAGATACCGGGGCCGCCCCCGAGCTTGCCGCGGACGTAGAGGACCGGCGGCGCGTGCAAACCCAGGTCGGCCAGCACGCGCGGATATTCCGCGTCGACGAGAGTCACGATCGCGGCGCCGGCCTCTCGCGCCCTTGCGGTCTCGGCGGCGACGTCTCCAAGGCAGTAGCGGGCCGCACGTAGCGTCTCCCGCACTTTGTCGACCGGCGCCTCCAGGCTGCCGGCTGCTTGCTCGGCGAAGCGGTCGCGGGCGAGATCCCGTTCCGTCTGCAGTCGTTGAGCGAGTGCGCAAACCAGGCCCCGGTCCTCGTGCACCATGTTCAGGGCGATGAGGGCCCGGCGGATCTCGTCGCGGTCGGTCTCCTGAGGGCTGCGGTGTGGGCCCGGTTCTTCTGCCATTGCTGTCTCCCTCGCTGGATCGGGACATGTTGATTGGCTGAAATCAGCGTTTACAGACAGAGACGGATTCGGGCCCGTGATCTATACTCGATCGGTGACGCGCACTGCTCAAAGTCTGTCGCGCGTTCTGCCGTTGATCGTCGGCATCCTCCTCTTGGTGACGGTGTCTGGTGCTGTCGATGCGCAGAAGCGCAAGGTCACCCCTGAGGCGAGGCAGCAGTGGAAATTCGGCGTCGACATGGCCAACCGCGGTCTCTGGAGTGAGGCCCTGTTCCGGTTCGAACAGGCCCGCCGGATCGAACCGGAACACCCGAAGCTCCTGAGCAACATCGCGGTGGCGCACGAGGCGTTGGGCTTGTTCGAGGAGGCCTTGAACTACTACCAGCAGGCCCTGAGGCTGGCGCCCCGCGAACGAGACGTGCGCCGGAACTACTCCCGCTTCGTCGAGTACTACCAGAACTTCAAGGGCGATACCGCCGAAGAAGAACTCGGGCCCGGCGGCCCCGCGGCGGCGTCGGGTGTGCAGAACACCGGCACGGGCGCGCCCCCGGCCGAGGGTCGGTGACGGGCTGCGGGACGTGCTTCGATGTTGCGGGGACCCATGGAACAGTTCTTGCAGCTTAAGATTTGGATGGTTCGAGGTGTGACGTTGACGAAGCGCGGCAATAGGGTGACGGCGGTCGTTGCCCTGGCTGGTCTCCTTACGGGCTTCATGAGCTTGCTCGCGGTTGCTCCCGCGACCGCTGACGGCACGGTGGAAGTGCGGCTCAAGCTGCCGATGCGGGCACGGATCGACCTCGCCGGCCGCGACACCCTGCTGCCGGCGCCCTTCCTGGTCGTCAGCCAGGAGGGCGAGGGCCGGATCGAAGGTACGGACATCGATGTGCAGGGAGAGTTCGAGCGCTACCTGAACAAGGTTCTTCGCCGGGAGACGGACCTGCGGATCGTTGAGGCCGGCCGCGTCGACTACCCGACCTACGATCTCGAGATGCTCGCGCGTGACGAGGACTTCTGGCGAAGTCTGGGGGAACGCACGCAGGCGGACCTCATCCTTGCCGGCACCCTGGATTTCGATATTCAGGACCGTTCGGGCTACCGGACCGAGGAATACACATCGCCCTTCGACGGCCGCACCATGTACCGCCAGGTGCTCGTTGAGCAAACCGGATTCGAGTACGACATCGTCGTCATGGTCTTCGACGGCAAGACCGGCGAACTGATCTACAACGACAACTTCAAGGACTTCAAGAGCTTTGAAGGCGAGCAGGCGGATCCGCTGCAGGGCATGTTCGAGAACCTGTACGCGCTCGAGGACCGCATTCTCGGCGTCTTCACGCAAAAAGACATCGAAGTAGCGCGTGTGATCTTCACGCCCTGAAGCCAGGGAGGAGCTAGTGAACTCAGCAGTACTTCGGCCTGCCCGACAGTGGGCCCTCCGCGTAGTCGCACTCGCCTGTGCGCTTCTGGTCGGTGCGGGCGCCGGCCTGCAGGCTCAGGGCTTCGGCAAGAACAAGGTCCGCTACGAGGACTTCGACTGGCGCATCTACCACTCGACCCACTTCGACATCTACTACTACTCGGAGAGCGAGAGCCAGCTTCAGAAGGTTGCTTCACTGGCCGAGAGCGCCTACGACCAACTGTCGCTCGACCTGGACTACCAGATCCAGGAGCCGACCCCGTTGATCATCTACAACACGCACTCGGACTTCCTCCAGAACAACGTGATGATCAACTTCATCCCGGAGGGAGTGGCCGCATTCGCCACCTCGGCAAGGTTCCGGATGGTGATGCCGGTCGACCTGCCGGACATCGAGCTCTACGAACTGCTCCTGCACGAGCTGACTCACATCTTCCAGTACCACATCCTCTTCGGAGGCAGCCTCGGGCGTGCTATGACCAGCAGTCCGCCCCAGTGGTTGATGGAGGGAATGGCGAGCTACTTCGCCAAGGATGAGAGCGCCGCCGACCGGATGTACCTGCGGGATGCGGTGGTCAACGACCGCCTGCCGCCGATTACTTCGGGTCAGGCGGGCGGCTTCTTCGCCTACCGCTACGGCCACGCCGCGTTCGACTTCATGGAGGAGCGGTGGGGCGCCGACGGCGTAATCGATTTCCTGTTCGAGTTCCGGAACACGATCGGCGCCCGCGTCGGCCGGGCGATCGAGCGCGCTTTCCGGATCGATCCGGAAGACTTCGACCTGGAGTTCCGGCGCTGGCTCCGCAACCAGTACCTGCCCGAGCTGGTGGCGACCGGGGAACCGAGCGACTTCGGCCGTCCGTTCCGGACCCGGCCCCAAGGTAGCCAGGAGACATCTCCTGTCGCCTCGCCCTCGGGCGATCTGGTGGCGGCGTTCTCGACCTTCCAGGACGACATCGACATCGTGCTCTTCGATACCCAGGAGCGCGAGCCGATCCGCAACCTGACCAAGGGCTACACCTCGGACTTCCGGCACTACGTCGCCCAGATGCTGAGTCTGGGGCGCAAGCATGGGCGCGACCTGGCGTTCTCGCCGGACGGCAACTCGCTCGCCGCCTTCGTGCGCAAGGAAGCGGGCTACTCGCTGGCCATCGTCAATGCCCTCGGCGGCGGCGTCCGCCGGGTGATCGACATGGAGGTCGAGCAGCAGACGGCGCCCACTTGGAGCCCGGACGGTCGGAGCGTCGCCTTCGGCGGCAACCAGAACGGTCAGTACGACATCTTCGAGCTGGACCTGGAGACCCTTGAGATCCGCAACCTGACCAACGACGAGGTCTTCGACAGTGCGCCGTCGTACTCCCACGACGGCAGGTGGCTCGTGTTTTCGTCGGTGCCGGGCGAGACGGGTCAGCTCTTCCGTCTGAACCGCGAAACGATGGAGCGTACGCGCGTCAGTAGCGACGAGCACCACAACACGGACCCGGTGTTCTCCGGGGACAACGGCACGGTGTACTTCACGTCGGACCGGAGCGGCGCCGAGAACATCTTCGGTCTCGACCTGGATACGGGCGAGCTGCGGCAGTACACGAACGCGATCACCGGCTGCTTCCAGCCCACCGTTCTGACCACGGCCGGAACGGATGACCGGCTGGTCTACACGGGCTTCTGGAAGGGGCGCTTCGACCTCTACGAGAGGGACATCGACGAACCGGTCGGCGAGGTCCAGATTGTCGACGTGGGCATCGGTGGCGACCCGATCCCGCCCATCGACCTCTTCGAGCCCGACATCCAGGTCTCGATCGACGAGTCGAACAAGGAGGACAAGCGCGGGTGGAGGCTGTTCCTGGAGGACGCCCAGACCGCGATCGGCGTGGACGACAACCAGACCTTCCTGGGCCAGGTCTACCTCCAGTTCTCGGACTTCCTCGGCGACCGGCGGCTGTTCACGACCTTCGCTTCGGTCGAGAGCTTCTCGCAGTTCAACGTGACCTACCTGAACCTGTCGAACAGATTGCAGTGGCAGGTGTCGGTGTTCGACAACCGCTTCTTCTTCGTCGGCTACGACTACCGGTACGGGTACTACGAGCGGGGCCGGTCCCTGTTCCAGCAGACCGGGGCCATCTTCTCCATCTCGTACCCGATGAGCTTCTACCGGCGCTTCGAGGTGGGCGCCGGCTACATCAGGCGCAAGATCGACCTGCAGCAATACGCGTACGACAGCGACTTCAACCTCCTGCTGGACGACTTCGGCCGGCCGATTCCGATCATCAGCCCGCGCGAGGACGACTATCCGGTGGTCCAGGCCGCCCTGGTGGGGGACACCACGGTCTTCGGTCCGGCGGGACCTTCGAGCGGCCATCGCTACCGGCTGTCGACCGAGTACGCTCCGGACCTCGAGGGATCGGGCACCTTGACCCAGACGCTCGAACTGGATGCGCGCAAGTACTTCCCGCTCACGCGGCGCAGCGTCTTCGCGACCCGCATCTTCGGCAGCATGAGAAGCGGGAACTTTGCCAACCCGGTCTACTTCGGCGGCCTGGATACGGTGCGGGGAGTCGACTTCCGCGACATGGTTGGCGACCGCGGCTTCTACACCAACCTCGAGCTCCGTTTCCCCCTGATCGACTTCTTCGTGACGCCGATCTGGACCTTCCAGGGCATCCAGGGACGGTTCTTCGTCGACATCGCCGGCGCGTACTTCAACGGCATCCAGCAGTTCGACCTCTGGGACTCCGAGAACAGCCGGCTGGACGATGCGATCGCCGCCTACGGTTTCGGCATCACGGTGAGGATGTTGGGCGTCGATCTGCACTGGGACTTTGCGACCCAGTGGGACCTCAAGGAGTCGGGAGACACTCGCACGACGTTCTGGATCGGGCAGCGGTTCTGACGAGAACGGGCCGGGGCGGGCGTCGCTAGAGCCGCCCGATGCCTGACGGACAGCTTTCACTCTTCGGTGACGGGTCCCTTGCGGCCGCCGCGCGTGGGTCGAAGCTCGACTCGCGGCGGCGTCGAAGCGGCGGCGGCGCCGGGCTCCGGGCCGCCGTACTCGGGTCGGGCAGCGGCGGCAACAGCACGATCGTGGAGAGCGCGGACGGCTGCCTGTTGCTGGATGCCGGGTTCTCGTGCCGGGAACTGGAGCGGCGGCTCGACATGGTCGGCCGGTCGGCGGCCGATGTGGACGCGGTTCTGCTGACCCACGAACACGACGACCACAGTCGCGGCGCCTGCCGCTTCGCACGACGCCACCAGGTTCCGGTCTACGGTACGCGCGGCACCTATCGCGGCCCCCAGTTGAGCGACCTGGGCGCCTTCGCCCGACCGATGGGTCCCGGCGTTCCGCTTACCGCGGCCGGTTTTGGGATCGAGGTGTTTCCGGTGCCGCACGATGCGCGGGAGCCGGTCGGCATCGTCGTCGAGAGCAGCGGTGGGTATCGCCTTGGTCTGGCGACGGATCTGGGTCGTCGGACCGCGGCAGCGTGGCGCGGCCTCCGGGATCTCGACGTTCTGCTGCTCGAGTCGAATCACGATCTCGACATGCTGCGCACGGGGCCATACCCTTGGCGCCTGAAGGAGCGAGTGGCGTCGGCGCGTGGACACCTCAGCAACGAGGAAGCCGCTGCGGGCCTCGACGATCTCCTGTCGGCGCGCTTGTCGTGGGTCGTCCTGTGCCATCTCTCGGAAACCAACAACTCGCCAGCGATGGCGGCCGCGTCGGTGCAGCCGATTCTCGATCGCCGGCGTTCCCGTGCGAAACTCGTGGTGGCCGAGCAGCATCGACCGGGACCGTGGTTGGAGGTCGGCGCGGGAAGCGGTGTGGGCTGCTGAACCCGGGTGGCGCGAACCCGCGCCACCCGCGAACCAGTCCGAGCGCTCGTCATCGAGCGCTCGGATGGAAACAGGGGGTTTGAGTTGACGCGGAACGGAAACGGCTTTGTGGCGCGGGTGCTGGTCTATCCGCGCGCGGAGGTCCTCGACCCCCAGGGGCGGGCCATCGAAGACGCGCTGGGGCGGATCGGTTTCGACGGCGTCGAGCGCATCCGGGCGGGCAAGAGCTTTGAGGTTGCGCTGAACGCGGCGAGCAGGGCCGAGGCGTCGGAAGCGGTCGACCGGATGTGCCGGCAACTGCTCGCGAACCCGATCGTCGAGGACTACAGCGTGGAGTGGATCTCGCAATGAAGTGCGGGATCGTGGTCTTCCCGGGCAGCAACTGCGATCACGACGTGTACCACGTGCTTGAGCGTGTGCTCGAGCAGGAGACGGTGTTCCTCTGGCACCAGGAGACGTCCCTGGACGAGTGCGAGTTGGTCGTCCTGCCGGGCGGTTTTTCTTACGGCGACTACCTCCGCGCCGGCTCGATGGCGGCGCATTCGCCGATCATGGCCGCGGTGCGGCAGCACGCCGAGGCGGGGGGACGGGTGCTTGGCATCTGCAACGGCTTCCAGATGCTGCTGGAGGCGGGCCTGTTGCCGGGGGCGATGCGGCGGAATCGCGACCTCCGGTTTCTCAGTGTCGACGTGCATTTGAGGGTTGAGCGCGACGACCTGATCTACTGCTCGGGTTACCGTCGCGGTGAGGTGCTGCGTATGCCGATCGCACACGCCGAAGGGAACTACGTGGACACGGACGAAGCCCTGGACGATCTGGAGCGGGCGGGGCAGGTGGTTTTTCGGTACGTGGATGCCAATGGGAACGTGGCCCCCGGGGCCAACCTGAACGGATCGAAGAGGTCGATCGCCGGTGTGTGCAACGCGGAAGGCAACGTACTCGGCCTGATGCCGCACCCCGAGCGCTGCGCCGAGGATCTGTTGGGCAACGGCGACGGCCTCGCACTGTTGGCCGGAGCGGTTCAGACCGGCAGCGGCCGCTTGGCGGCGCTGACGGCGGCGGTTGGCGGGTAGAGGTTGTGACGGTGCCGAGTGCCCTTGCCGGCGAGCCTCTGGTGGATGCAGGGCTCGCGGCCGAGCACGGCCTGACAACGGAGGAGTACGGCGGCCTCTGCGATCTTCTCGGTCGCATCCCGACCTACACCGAACTGGGGATCGCGTCGGCCCTCTACTCGGAACACTGTTCGTACAAGTCGTCGAAGCTCCACCTGCGCCGGTTCCCGACCCGGAGCCGCCGGGTCGTCCACGGGCCTGGCGAGAATGCTGGGGTCGTCGACATCGGTCATGGCTGGGTGGCCGCCTTCAAGATGGAGAGCCACAACCACCCGAGCTTCATCGAGCCCTACCAGGGCGCTGCCACAGGCGTCGGCGGCATCCTGCGCGATGTCTTCACCATGGGCGCGCGCCCGATCGCCTGCCTCGATTCGTTGCGCTTCGGCGACATCGAGGGCGAGCGCGGCGCGAGGATGCGGCACCTCGTCGACGGGGTGGTGCGCGGCATCGGCGACTACGGGAACTGCGTCGGCATTCCGACGGTCGGAGGCGAAACCGGCTTCCACAGTTCCTACAACGGCAACATCCTGGTCAACGCGTTCGCGCTTGGGGTCTGTCGTCGTGAGCGGATCTTCACCGCTGCAGCTTCGGGGGCCGGGAACCCGATTCTCTACGCCGGTAGCCGTACGGGTCGCGATGGGATTCACGGAGCGACGATGGCTTCGGAAGCCTTCGACAGCGAGAGCGAGGCCAAGCGGCCCACGGTGCAGGTCGGTGATCCGTTCACCGAGAAAGTGCTGCTCGAAGCGAGTCTCGAGGCGATGCGGAGCGGGGTCGTGCTCGGAGTGCAGGACATGGGCGCGGCCGGATTGACCAGCTCGTGCTTCGAGATGGCGGCTCGCGGTGGCGCGGGAGTGGACATCGACCTCGACCAGGTGCCGCTGCGTGAGGCGTCTCTGACGCCGTACGAGATCATGCTTTCGGAGTCTCAGGAGCGGATGGTCTTCGTCACCCGGAGGGGACAGGAGCGGGCCGTCGTCGAGATCCTCTCCCGTTGGGGCCTTCAGGCAAGGGCGATCGGTCGGGTGACGGACGACGGTCGAGCCCGCCTAACGTTCCGCGGTCAGACGGTGGCGGACATGCCGGTCGAGCCGCTGGTTGACGGGGCGCCCGTGTACGACCGCCCTGCGGCGCCCCCTGCGGACCTTGCCCGTCGTCAGGACGACGTGGAGCCCGAACCGCCGGACGATCCACTCGGTGCGCTCAAGCGTCTGCTGGGGACGCCCGAGCTCGGGGACAAGGCCTGGATCTTCCAGCAGTACGACTCGACCGTACGCTCGAACACGATTGTAGGCCCGGGCGCCGACGCCGCGGTTCTACGGCTCAAGGACACGCCATCGGCACTTGCGCTGACCTCGGACACGAATCCTTCGTACTGTTGGCTTGATCCGCGGATGGGCGGCCGGCAGGCGGTGGCGGAGGCAGTGCGGAACCTGGCGACGGCGGGCGCCGAGCCGGTGGGCATGACGAATTGTCTGAACTTCGGCTCGCCGGAGAACCCCGAGATCGCGTGGCAGCTTCGCGAGTGCATCTCCGGGATGGCCGAGGCGTGCCGGGCGTTCGACGTGCCGGTGATCTCCGGCAACGTTTCGCTCTACAACGAGACGGAGGGCGAAGCGGTGCGGCCGACGCCGACGGTTGCGATGGTCGGTGTGATCGATGGGCTGCTGGACCTGGGTGCGCCGGGTGAACTCCACCGCCTGCTTGGCTGCGGCTTCTGGCGCCCGGGCGATCGGGTGCTGCTGCTCGGCGAAGGCGGAGACGAGTTCGGCGGCTCGGCGTACCAGCGACTGCTCTACGGTGTAGAGGCGGGGCGTCCGCCTGCCGTCGATCTTCGGGCTGAGGCTGCCCTCTGTGCGTTGCTGCGCCGGGCGCGCCGGGCTGGCTCGCTGAGCGGCTGCCACGATCTCGCGGAGGGCGGCCTGCTCGTGGCTCTGGCCGAGTGCGCCATGACCTGGGGTTTGGGAATGCGCGGGCACTTCGACGGCGGCCCGCTGAGTCTCTTCTCGGAGGCGCAGGGGAGGGCGATCGTGACTGCCGCGCGGGCCCAGGTCGACGAAGTGCTGGCGTCCGCGGAAGAGCTTGGTGTATCCGCCTCGGACATCGGCGAAGTGGGCGGTGATCGTGTCGTACTGGGTTTTGACGGTGGCGCCGTCGATGGAGCGGTCGACGACCTGCGGACCGTTTGGACCGAAGCTCTCCCACGGGCCGTGGGCTAGCGCCCCGAAACGCCTCGCAGGCTCGGAGTTTCGGCCCATCCCGTCCTCACCAGGACCTTGCGCCTCAGAACTCCACTTCGTTGCGTTCTACAGCGCAAGCTCCTAGTGTAACGATCATGTGCGGGATCTTTGGTATCGAGGGAGCGCCGGACGCGGCGAACCTGACCTACCTTGGTCTCTACGCTGAGCAGCACCGGGGCCAGGAGAGCGCGGGGATCGTCTCGTGGGATGGCGAACAGCTCCATGCTGAGCGAGGCATGGGGAAGGTTGCCGAGATCTTCGACGCGAGCAAACTCGCAGGACTACCGGGCGATCGGGCGATCGGCCATACCCGCTACTCGACGGCCGGTTCGAGTGTCATCGCAAACGCTCAGCCGATTGTCGTTATGACCTCGATGGGGCCTCTCGGCATCGTCCATAACGGCAACTTGGTCAGTGCAATGGCCACACGTCACGAGTTGGAAGCGACAGGATCGATCTTTCAGACCACCAGCGACTCCGAGGTCTTTCTCCACCTGATGGCCACCCATCCTCACGAGGAGATCGTCGAGTCGCTCCTGCGGGTTCTGGGAGACGTCAGGGGGGCCTATTCGCTGCTTCTGATCACCCGGCAGGGGCTGATCGCTGCACGCGACCCGTACGGCTTCAGGCCGCTGGTCCTGGGCGATCTCGACGGGCAGCCCTGTTTCGCTTCGGAAAGCTGTGCCTTCGACCTGCTGGAAGCGCGGTCGCTGCGCGAGCTCGACCGCGGAGAGGTGGTGCTGGCGCGAGGCGACCGCATTGAGAGCTACCGTCTGCCGCCGGTCTCGAGGGCGGCGCGATGCATCTTCGAGCACGTCTACTTCGCGCGCCCCGACAGCGAGGTGTTCTCAGACTCGGTTGCCCAGTCGCGCCTGGCCATGGGGGCCCGTTTGGCTCAGGAGGCGCCGGTTGAAGCGGATCTGGTCGTGCCGGTTCCGGACAGCGGGCTCTACGGCGCGCTCGGATACAGCCGCGCTTCCGGGACGCCGCTCGAACTGGGCCTGATCCGGAACCACTACATCGGCCGAACTTTCATCGAACCGCAGCAGTCGATCCGGCACTTCGGCGTCAAGGTCAAACTGAACCCCGTCCGGGAGCTGATTGCCGGTAAACGAATCGTGCTGGTGGATGACTCGATCGTTCGCGGTACAACGTCGCGAAAGATCGTGAGTATGGTCCGCGAAGCCGGCGCCACGGAGGTTCACATCCGGATCACGTCGCCGCCGACCGCGTTCTCCTGCATCTACGGTATCGATACGCCGACCCGCGGTGAGTTGGTCGCGTCGGACCATTCGTTGGAGGAGATTCGGCGCTTCATTCGGGCCGACAGCCTCGCCTACCTCTCGCTGGAAGGCATGCTCGGTTGCGTCTCGGGTAGCCCGGATACGTACTGCACGGCCTGCTGGACAGGCGAATACCCCGTACCGGACGAAGGTCACGGCGAGACGCAGGCGGAACTCTTCCCGCTGCGCCTGGAAGCGGGCTAGTGAAGGAAGCAGACGCCTACCGGGGCGCGGGAGTTGATCTGGCGGCTCAGGAGCAAGCTTTGGCCGGCATAGGCGGTTTGGTGAAGTCGACATTCACCGAGGGTGTACTGAGCCGTCTCGGAGCCTTCGGCGGCTTGTTTGCTCTGCCCGATTCTCTGCGCGAGCCCGTGCTTGTGGCTTCGGCGGACGGTGTCGGCACCAAACTGGCGGTAGCCCGAATGGCCGGCGATTTCGCAACCGTCGGCGCCGATCTCGTAAATCACTGTGTCAATGACATCCTGGTGCAGGGCGCGACGCCGCTGTTCTTTCTCGACTACGTCGGTGCCGGCAAGCTGGATGCTGAGCGCATGACGTCCCTGCTTCGGGGCGTGGCGGACGCCTGTGTCGACAACGGTTGCGCGCTTCTCGGGGGAGAGACCGCGGAGATGCCCGGCTTCTACCAGCCGGGCGACTACGAGCTGGTGGGCTTCATCGTCGGCGCCGTAGAGCGTGGGGCGATCCTCGATGGCTCCGCTGTGCGCGCAGGCGATGTGCTCATCGGTCTGGCGTCGGCGGGTCTTCACACCAACGGCTTCTCCTTGGCGCGACGGGCCTTTTTCGACCTGGCTGGTCTGGACCTGGCGTCCCGGTTGCCAGAGTCCGATCGAACGGTGCAGGACGTTCTGCTGGCGCCCCATCTGTCGTACCTGCGCCTGCTCAAGCCGCTGCTGGGCGACCCGCGTCTGCGAGCTCTGGCCCACATCACGGGTGGCGGGTTGACCGACAATCTGCCCCGCGTTCTTCCCCCGGGCCTGGGCGCGGTTGTGGAGCGTGGAGGCTGGCGTGTGCCGGAGGAGTTTGCGGCGATCCAGCGGCTGGCGGACGTCCACACAGAGGAGATGTACCGGGTCTTCAACATGGGGGTCGGAATGGTGCTGGTCACCGATCCGGCCGGCGCCCCCGATCTGCAGGCCGAACTGGGAGCGGCGGGGGGGCAGGCTTTCCTACTGGGCTCAGTTCAGGCCGGCGAGGGCGTTTCGTACAAGGGACCGGAGCGGCCGGAGCCGCGTCGGGGTTCTTCGAGTGCGCGATGACCGTGAAGACGACACCGATCGCCGTGCTCATCTCGGGGCGCGGCAGCAACTTTGAGGCCCTCTATCGGGCTACGCGGGACGGGAGGCTGCCCGCCGAGATCGTTCTCGTCCTGAGCAACGTCCCGTCGGCGGCGGGCATTGAGCACGCTCGCTCGCTCGGGCTCCATACGGCGGTCGTTCTGAGCCGGGGGGCCGGCTCACGAGCCGCCCACGAAGCCGGGGTGCGAGACGAGATCGAGCGGGCCGGAGCGGAGT
>OZ253534.1:0-2010000 GCA_965262355.1 Candidatus Multivorans sp. | reverse complement strand
CAGGGGGCTCAGCGAATCTGTAGTACCGGTGAAGATGCCGGTTACCCGCATGAAGACGGAAAGACCCTGTGAACCTTTACTGCACCTTGGCACTGATCCCTGATGCGTTACGTGTAGGATAGGTGGGAGGCTTTGAAGCCGGGACGCTAGTTTCGGTGGAGCCATCGGTGAAATACCACCCTTAGCGTATTGGAGATCTAACCTGGGCCCGTGATCCGGGCCGGGGACACTGTCAGGCGGGTAGTTTGACTGGGGCGGTCGCCTCCTAAAAAGTAACGGAGGCGCTCCAAGGTTCCCTCAGGCTGATTGGAAACCAGCCGCAGAGCGCAAAGGCATAAGGGAGCTTGACTGCGAGACCTACAAGTCGAGCAGGTACGAAAGTAGGACTTAGTGATCCGGTGGTTCCGTATGGAAGGGCCATCGCTCAACGGATAAAAGGTACTCCGGGGATAACAGGCTTATCGCCGCCAAGAGTTCATATCGACGCGGCGGTTTGGCACCTCGATGTCGGCTCATCACATCCTGGGGCTGAAGCAGGTCCCAAGGGTTCGGCTGTTCGCCGATTAAAGTGGTACGTGAGCTGGGTTTAGAACGTCGCGAGACAGTTCGGTCCCTATCTCATGTGGGCGTAGGATACTTGAGAGGAGCTGTCCCTAGTACGAGAGGACCGGGACGGACGAACCTCTGGTGCACCAGTTGTCGCGCCAGCGGCACAGCTGGGTAGCTATGTTCGGGAAGGATAACCGCTGAAAGCATCTAAGCGGGAAGCCAGCCTCGAGATGAGGTATCCCTGAAGACCCCTGGTAGATTACCAGGTTGATAGGCGGGGCGTGTAAGCGTTGCGAGACGTTCAGCTAACCCGTACTAATCGGTCGTTCGGCTTGACCATTTTCGAAGATTGCTGCACTCGGGACTTGGACGCTTAGGTTTGTTCGTGACGCAATGCGCCGCGAAAGTAATACCCAAGAGGATTCGATTCAGTAGCGGGGCCGTGAGAGCGGCTTCGCTTGGCTTTCTGCGATTTCCGGTGACCGTAGCGCGGGGGAAACACCCGTTCCCATTCCGAACACGGCAGTTAAGCTCCGCAGCGCCGATGGTACTGCACCGGCGACGGTGTGGGAGAGTAGGTCGTCGCCGGGATTCTCTCAGCCCCCGGCGGGTTTACACCCGCCGGGGGCTTCTTCGCGTTTGCGGCTAGTTGCCGGTGTTTGGCGGCGCTTCGCTAGGCTGGGCTAGCAGCCCGTGGTGGAAGTCGATTCGGCGCGGTTGCGATAGAATGCAGTCATGGCTATGGGCAAGACGGATCGCAGTGGTAGTCAGGAGCCGCTTTGGGTGGCGGGAGCGGATCTTCCTCGCAGCGCTGGTCACCCGTTCTATGAGCGGTTGAACGGCATTCTGGAAGCCGGCGGTTTCGACGAGTTGGTGGAGTCGGAGTGCGCGCAGTTCTATGCGGAGCGGATGGGCCGTCCGAGTCTTAGTCCGGGCCGGTACTTTCGTCTGCTGCTGTTGGGTTACTTCGAGGGTCTGGACTCGGAGCGGGGGATGGCGTGGCGTGCTCAGGACTCTCTGAGCATTCGTCGGTTCCTGGGGTTGGGCGTGACCGAGTCGGCGCCGGATCATTCGACCATTTCGCGTACGCGTCGGCTGGTCGACGTGGAGACTCACAGCAGAGTGTTCTCGTGGGTGCTTGGTCGTCTGGCGGAGTCGGGTCTGGTGTCGGGCAAGACGGTGGGCATGGACGCGACGACTCTGGAGGCGAACGCGGCGTTGCGGAGCATCGTGCGTCTTGACGGTGGGGAGGACTACGACGAGTTCGTGCGGGGTTTGGCGGAGGCGTCGGGTGTGGAGACGCCGACGCGGACCGAGTTGGTCCGTTTCGACCGCAAGCGCAAGAAGAAGCTGTCGAACGCGGAGTGGGCGAATCCGCACGACCCGGACGCGGAGATCACGAAGATGAAGGACGGCCGCACGCACTTCGCGTACAAGGCGGAGCAGGCGGTGGACCTTTTGTCCGGGACGATCCTGGGAGTGACGATTCAGGGCGGATCGAAGGGGGACACGGAGTCGTTCGGCGAGACGCTGGAGGAGACCTTCGAACAGGTGGAATCGGCGATCGGGGACGATGCCGCGATCCAGGTGTCAATGGCAACCGAAAATGTCCCACTTGTGGCAACTGAAAATGTCCCACTCCAAGAGAGGTTGGGGTGGCAGCAGCAGCGGTGCGGTCCGCCCCATGGGCTCCGGTGTCGGGCGGAGGGAGCGGAGCGACCGGAGCCCGACACCGGACGCGCGCCGAGCGGAGGGGGCCGGTTGTCATGGTCCGTCTTCCCGGCGGTGATCGTCGGTCGCGGTCCGGAGCAGGTCCTGGTGGGCCCTCATTCGGTAGCTGTTTCCCCGGATGTTGACGATGTGGCAGTGGTGCAGCAGGCGGTCGATGAGCGCCGCCGCCATGATCTCGTCGCCGAGCACGCCGCCCCATTCCTCGAAGCCCTTGTTGGACGTCAGCACCGTCGAGGCCCGCTCGTGGCGAGCGTTGATCAACTGGAAGAAGAGTACGGCGCCGTCCTGGCTGATCGGCAGGTAGCCGATCTCGTCCACGACCAGCAGCGCCGGGTGGGTAAGCACGCGGAGCCGCCGCGAGAGGTTGCCGGCGGCCTTGGCTTCGGTCAGCGACTCGATGAGCGCCGCCAGCGTGCCGTAGTAGACGCGGCGTCCGTACTCGGCGGCCGCGATCGCCAGGCTGATCGCCAGGTGCGTCTTGCCCACTCCCGGCGGTCCCAGCAGGATCACATTCTCGGCGCGCTCCAGAAAGCCGAGCTCGTGGAGGCTCTCGATCTGCTCGCGCTTGATGCTCGGCTGGAAGCTGAAGTCGAACTGATCGAGCGTCTTGACCGCCGGCAGGCGCGAGGAGCGCATTGCCGTCTGCAGGCGGCGGTTGTTGCGCAGGACGATCTGGGCGGAAAGCAGCTCCTCGATCGCCTCGCCCGCGGTCACCGCGCCGCTGTCCGCCTGCGCCAGAATGCCGTCGACCGCCTCCAGTGCTCCGGGCATCTTCAAGTCCGCCAGCATCGCCCTCAGACGTACCCGCCGGTCGCCTGCCAGCGCCTTCACCTGACCGCCTCCGAGTACTCCCGCAATGGCCGACGCTGCACCTGCACCGTCGGCGCCAGGGCGGGATGCGGGGCCTCAGCCGCGACCGGCTGGCTGCCCAAGCGTCGGTATGGTCGCAGCGCCAGGGGGCGAAGCGTTTGGCGCTCGTCCCTCTCGAATCGGTCCAGAGGCCGCTCACGCGTCGTGCCGTGAAGGCGAACGTTGGCCGTGCCCTCGGCCCAACGGTCCGCCTGCTCATTCAGGTCCGCGTCATTCACGAACGTCCGCCCGTAGAAGAAGCTGCCGCGCACGTACCGGATCGGACGCTCCACCTTGCCCTTGGTCTGCGCCCGGTAAGGCCGGCAGGATCGAGGCACGAATCCCCAGTGGGCTGCGAATCGCAGAAACTCCGCGTTCACCACCAGTCCGCCGCCGGAGGACCGGTCGTCCGACACCACCACCGTCCGCATCTGGTCGAACAGGAGCTCCCGCGGCACGCCGCCGAAGCGGTCGAACGCGCTCTCCAGCCCCTCGAACAGCACCGGCATTGTCTGCCTGGAGTAGAAGCGCAGCCACAGAAGCCGGAAGTAGCCGAGCACCACCAGCAGCGCGTGGCGAATCCCCCAGGGCAGCCTGAACCTGCCGAAGTCCACCTGACCCTGATGCCCCGCCGGCGTCTCGAACCGCACCACCGGCTCCTGGGGCTCCCGCGGCCGCACCTCGCGCACGTAGTCCCTCACCCGGCTGTACCCGCCCTCGTAGCCCGCCGCCCGCACCTCGTCGAACAGGCGCTTCGCCGACAGCTTGGGGAACTCCTCCAGCCGAACCACGATCAACTCCTTGTACGGGTCCAGCTTGTGTGGAGCCCGAGGCCGCGGCGAGTACCGCGCCACGCCCGACGACAGGTCCAGGCCCAACTGGCCCGACTCGATCCATCTGTGGATCGTCCGCCGGCTGACGCCGAAGCGCCTCGACAACTCCGCCTTCGAGATCCCCTGCTCCAGATAGTGCCTCACCAGCATCCTCGTCTCCCATTCGTGCATCTGCGCGTCGCTCCATGGCTGTTGGCGAAGCCAGCAGCATGGAACGACCAACGACCTCCGACAAACTCCAGAGTGTGCCGTTTTCGGTTGCCACGAACGGGACCTTTACAGTTGCCCCCAACATCCAGGAGATCGTTGCCGACAAGGGCTACCACAGCAACGCCGTTCTCGCCTCCATCGACGAGTTGGGCCTTCGCAGCTACATCGCGGAGCCGGACCGTGGTCGTCGTCGTTGGAAGGGCAAGAAGGACCTGCAGGCCATCGTGTACGCGAACCGTCGGCGGATCCGGGGGAATCGGGGCAAGCGGATGCAGCGCCAGCGAGGGGAACGGCTTGAACGGCCTTTCGCTCACCAGTACGAGACCGGCGGCATGCGGCGGCTGCACCTGCGCGGTCGCTCGAACGTCCTCAAGCGCGTCTACATTCATGCCTGCGGCTGCAACCTCGGGCTCCTGATGCGCGAGCTTGTGGGAGTCGGCACGCCGCGGAGCCTCCAGGGCCGCGCTTCGGCAGCCCGCAACGCCCTCGCCGGTCAACATGGAGGGGTCTGGCCGCGACTCGTCGCGCTATACCGGCGGATCTTCCTGAGCTGGCCCGCAAACCCGATCCACTTGCTATCCAACATCTACCGCCGCCGCTGGTCCCCTGTAGAACCACACATCTGACTGGTCCGCCTCCTCGGGCCACGAAGCCACTTCTGCCACGGGCTGCTAGAGGATGGAGGGCGGAGGGTTTGGAGACAACAGTTGTTGGAGTGATCGCTGCCTACCTGGTCGGTGTAACCGTGGTTGGGAGCGTCCTTTCGAGGAGGAGCGCGGGTGGGTCTGGATGGGCCGTGGCGGATGGCCGGATGGGCCTGGTGCTGGTGGCTGTGGGCGTCGCGGGTACGAGGATCGGGGGTGTCGGCACCTACGGTGTGGCTGGCGATGTCGTGAATCAGGGCCTGTGGTCGCTTTGGTACGCGGTCAACACACTGCTCGCGCTCGTCTTGGTGGGCTGCTTCTTTGCGGTGCCGTTCCGGCGCCTGCAGGTGAAGACACTGGCCGAAGTGTTTTTGCGGCGGTTCGGGTCGCGGCGATGTCAGGTGCTGACCAGTCTTTGTGTTCAGACGGAGTACCTGATCATCAACGTCCTGGAGCCCTTCGTCATCGGCACGATTCTCTTCGCGGTGACCGACCTCCCGTTCGGAGTCTGCGTGATGAGCGGCGCCTTTCTGCTGATTGTCTATACGTCTCTAGGTGGGCTGTGGGGATCGGCGGTGACCAACCTGATTCATTGCAGCGTGATCATCGTGGGGCTTCTCCTGGTGGCGCTGGTCGGAACGTCCGACCTTGGGGGATTCGCCGGCGTGTCGGAGGCGATAGACGGCCGGTTGAGCGGTGCCGGACTGGAACCGAGTGTGTGGTGGAGCTTCGTCGGCGCCGGCTGGGGTGCTGTGCTGGCCATGTTTTTCTCGGCGACGGTACACACGCCGGCGGCCTCGGTGTATGTCAATTTCTCGGCTGCGGCGAAGAAGGAGTCCAGCCTCATACCGGCCTTCCTGGTCGGTGGCCTACTGGCAGCGGTAATGCCGGTTCTCGCCGGATGGATCGGGGCGTTGACCCTGGCACGCTACGGGCTGAACAGTGGGCTCAGGAACTACCAGATGATCACACAGTTGGCGATCGACACCGGGCCCTGGCTGGCTGGTATCGCCCTTGCCGCGATTCTCGCGGCAGTGATCTCGTCGGGTGGTCCAATACTGCTTTCTAGCGCAACGATGATCGTCCGGGACTGGTTGCCGGCGCGTTTCAGGGGCGCCAAGGAGCTACGGTCCTACCGGGTTGCCACCGTGATCTACGGTCTGGTCGCGGGTCTGATCGCCTGGCAGGCGGAGATCAGCTCGGTTCTCGATCTGCTGCTCGTGGGCTTCGCCATGGTGGTTCCACCTGCCGTAGCGCTCGGCTACGTCATCTACTGGCCGAAGACGACGGAACGTGGCGCGTTCTGGGGCATGGTCTCAGGCTACGGCGTTGGTTTGATCTGGTACCTCTCCATCAGGTGGGCGCTCGCGGCCGGCTTCGAGGTGACCGAGACTTCGTCGGCCCTTCACCGGCTTCTTCACTGGGCCTTCGTCAACGAGGGCGAGGGAGTGGATCCCTCGTACCCGACGACGTTGATCCCACTGCTGGCAGTGCCGTTGATCTCTGTACTCTGGCCGCACGGCAGCGAGGACACGGCTCGCCGGCTGCAGTTCTTCGGGACAGTTCGCCGTCGTCTCTCGGCTCAGGGGTAGTAGCCGCTCATTGTGTTGGCCTGGGCGTTGGGCCGGCGAACGTCGACCTTGATCCGCCTGAAGCCGTCGTCGGTGCGCGTGTTGTTGGATTGGTAGGCCAGAAAATACTGCGACCGAAGTTCGCGCTGGACGTTGGCGTAGATCTCGTCGAGCGAGTCCGGGTCGCGAACAAAGTAGCTCTTGCCGCCTGTCTGCGTACTTAGCCGGTCCAGCCGACGCCTGACGCCCGCCTCATCGATTCCCAGGCCGATCGCGTAAATGGTGACTCCCGCGCGGCGGGCGTACTCGAGCGTGTCTTCGAAGGAGAAGCGAGAAACCTCGTCCTTGCCGTCGGAGAGCAGGAGGATCGCACGCTGACCGGTCACGCCGGCGAAGTGGTACAGGCTGAAGATGAGACTGTCGTAGAGGGCGGTCTGACCTTCGGCCGTCAGGCCCGCCAGACCGCTTCCCAGCTCCCTCAGGTCGTTGGTGAGGCGGACTGCCAGTTGCGGAAACCGGTTGAACGTGATGACGGCAGCCCGGTCTCGTGGAGTCACCGCCTGTTCGAAGAACCCGAGCGCTGCCCGACGCGTGATGTCGAGAGAGTTGCGCATGGACGCTGAGTTGTCGATCAGGACGCCAACATGAATCGGCAGGTCGACGACTCGCTCGAAGCGACTCACAGCTTGTGGCTGGCCGTCCTCGAACACGGTGAAGTCGCCCTCCTCCAGGCCCTCGACCGGACGCCCCCTGCGATCTGCAACCGAGATAAAGAGCTCGACAAACTGGACCTCGATCTGTTCGATGTCGGTGGGCGAGTTGATGAACACGAGATCCTCGGCCGTGTTGCCGTCGCTCAGGTGCGCGACGGCGCGTACGTAGGAGACGCCGGCGTACGGTGGAAGTTCAATCGGCTGGACGAAGGGCTCCTGGTACAGCGTAGAGGTCAGGTTCTCGTTCAGATAGAACTCGAGCCGGTCAAGTGCAGCTCCTTCCGGCACATCGACATCCGCTCGCGCCCGCAGGCTGGAGACGTAGCGTTGGCCCCGATGCGGTTCGACCAGCCGGACGGAAAAGCTGTGTTCGCCAGCGTTGATCGCGAGTTCGTCCCAGCCCAGGAGGTCGCCCTCGTCGCCTACGCCCTCCACACGTAAAGTGCGGGGCCGAGGGAAATCGCCGAGATCGAGTTCAACGCTGAAGGGCGGCTGGGCCTTCCTCAGGACCGGCGTGTCGTCGAGCACGAAGGAGACGGCTGACACCCCTTCGCCCTCGACGACTGCGTCGAAACGCACTAGCCCCGACAGAATCTCGCCAGCGGGTTTGAGAAGCCGGATCCGGACTGACTCCGAACCCACGCTGCGGGCCGCTTCTGCGAGCAACTGTTCGCCGTCGCTGTCGGACTGGGCAAGCGGGGCGCGGTGGGACAGCTTCGGCACCGCGAGATCCTGCTCCCCACGGAAGAACACGCCGCCGTTGATGTCCTCGAGCCGCAGGATGAGCCGGTACTCCCCTGGACGCAAGTAGCGCTGAAAGGGCAGGAGCAGCCCGCGTCCGGTGTCCGCGATCCGACCTTCGGTTGCCGGAAAGCCGAACTTGTAGCGGAACGACTCGAACAGCTCCTGGTCTCTGACCACTTCGCCGACAAGGAGGAGATCCCTGGATCGGTATCCGGCAAACTCGCCGATTGCTACCGCTGAGGGATCGACGCTGACGCGCCCCTGAACCACGGTACGGCTCTGAAATCGGCCCAGGAAGTCGTACTCGACCTTCGCTTCGAACAGGGCCGCGCCCGGGGGAAGGTCGGTGGAGGCGGCGGCAAAGGCCGCCACCCACTCCTCGTTGCGAGGTCTGGGCCTCGCCAGCACCCGCGCCAGTTGACTCGAGTAGTCGCCGCCCAGGCTGCGCACCTGGGCTGCGATGTCCTCCAGCAGGTGGCCGTTGATGCAGCCCTTCGCGCCTTCGATGAGCCCGCGAATGTCGCCGCGGCCGGGCACCCAGACACGAGCCTCGCCCAGACCCCGGGCCCGCACGAAGATCAGCAGGAAACGAAACCGTACACGGTCACTGCCCTGGTAGACCCAGATCTCGGCCGGGATCCTCGTTGTCGTGCAGCGGATCTGGACGATCCGGTTCGGTTCGCCGTGAATCAGCAGCACCTGCGATCGGGCGTCGGCAAGCCCGCCGTAGTTGCTCCGGGCGTAGGCCACCCTTTCGTCCCAGCGCTCACGCATCTCGTTTCGGCCGGTCTTCGGCACCGGGTCGCGGACCTGCCAGAATTTCCGTACGAAGGCGTCGCGCTGGTAGTCCCTTGTGAGCCGGAGGAAGAGGTCGCGCTCCTCCGAGGTCATGATGGCTGTGACTTCGGCGAGCCACTGGGCGTGGCGTTTGTCGAGGTCGTCGCTCGATGAGGCCTCGACCGTTGCAGGCGGGCCGCCCTCCCCGCCGTAGGTCTCCTGCGCGGAGGCAGCCGCGGCGAAGACGGCCGCGCCTCCAAGGCCAGCCAGGACGCCCACCGCGACGAAGCCGGTCCGGCGGCGCCCAAGCAGGTGGAACCTCATGCTGCCGTGGCTCGGGTCACGGCCGAACAGCGTACCAGCCCGATAGCCGGACCCGCACTCCTCGAGGACGGGGAGATCCTCTGAGAATCCCTGCCGGGGCACCGGATACAGATTGCTATACTGCCGCGTCCTATTTGACGCAGCGAGCGCCGATGTCCGGCGCCTCACTCTCGACTCTCAGCTTCGCGGAGGGGCTCAATCCATGCCGATCAAGCTCGTTTCTGGCCGTTCAGTTCTTCGTCTCACCGTGCTCCTGGTGGCGCTTCTTTGGGTGGCGCCGATTGCCGGTCAGTTGCCGCCCGACGCGGTCGACCTCGCCCAGGTGAAGATCCCCGAGGCGGTGAAGTCGACCGACTTCTGCCCGGTCAAGCTCGTACCTTCCGCCGCCGACGGCGAGACCTGGACCCACGCCGGCGTGGAGTACCGAGGCAGCGAGGCAGGAGTCAAGACGGCCTTCGCCAGCGATCCGGACGGCTACGCGGCCAAGGCGGCGGAAGAGCGCTACGTCGACAACTTCATGCTGGCGATGAGCACGATCTGGTGTCCGATCACCGACGAGGTGACTCCAGGCGGCCGCAAGCAGGTGGATGGCCTCGGCTTCACGTGGGAGAGCTGCTGTTCCTTCTGCGACGAGGAGATGACGCCGGACAACTTCGACGAGGCCCTCGAGCGTCTCCGTGAGCGCGCTGCCGAGTCCTTCGAGTTGACCGGCGGCATCTACACGGAGGGCGCCAGCAGCCCGGTCGAAGGTGCGATCCGGGACGACGTCTAGGAGCGTGCGCCGCAGAACATGGGGTACGCCGATTCTTCCTGCCGCGCACGCTGCTAGGTCGGAGACACAACACTAGCCGCCACAGGGTGGCGCTGGAGCCTCCTTGCCACGGATCACTCGCGTGTATACGCGGACCGGCGATGACGGAACGACCGGCCTTGGTATTCGGGTCCGGGTTCGCAAGGACTCCGCCCGCGTCGAGGCGTATGGAGCGGTCGACGAACTGAACTCGGCAGTTGGCGTAGCCATCGCTGCCGGTGTCTCAGCACGGGTTGGCGGTTGCCTGGGCCGCGTGCAGCAGGAGTTGTTTCACCTCGGCTCGGATCTCTGTGTGCCCCCGGACGGCGACGCTCCACCGGTCCCGCGCATCGAGGAGCGACACGTTCGCGGCTTGGAGGAGACGATCGACGCCTTGCAGGAAGAGTTGGAGCCGTTGGCGAACTTCGTCCTGCCCGGCGGTTGCCCGGCTGCCGCTGCTCTACATCTGGCACGCACCATCTGCCGGCGTGCGGAAAGGCGCCTGGTGACTCTTGCGGCGACGGAAACAGTCGGCGCCCCCGCCCTGACCTACGTCAACAGACTCTCGGACGCCCTGTTCGTGATAGCCCGCTACGAGAACCAGATGCGTGGCGAGGCCGACGTGTTGTGGGACTCGAGGGCGTAGCGGCGTTCGGCCACGAGCGCCGCCAAACCTGTCGCAGGCTCCATGTTTGGCCCCAGCCCCCACCTCCCTATGACGCTGCACCGCACAACTCACTTCCATCCGTGCGTTCGATGACTCGCGCACGGAGTGGTTCGCTGGTGGCGCGGATCGCGCCACCCGGGTTCGTGTCGTTCTGCGGCGCAGCCTTGCATGGAACAAGCGGATGCAGTCACTGGGTGCGCCGGCCTTCTGGCCGGCTTTCCGAGGTGGGACGCGCCGCGAAGCGGCGACCGCACTGCCGTGCGCACTGGACATGTTCCCTGCGCGGCAGCGCAGCGGACCACCGCGGCGACTACTCCTAGGTGCCTGGAATGCGCCTGCCGCGCCGCCTGCTCGATGTCGCCACCATTGGGCTCGTGTTTCCGGTGGCCTCGGCTCTAGGCTTCCTGGCCGGCAGGGCGATCGGGGGTTGGTTCGATGCGGCGAATACCGGCGCCTTGATCGGGGGGCTCTTCGGTGTCGTGGCAGGCTTCTACAACGTATACCAGGTCGTACAGCGACTGAACGCCGACGAGGAAGACGGTGACTCGGACATCCGGTGAACTGGGGACCGGGGCTAGGCACCCGGGGGAAGCCGGTCTGACCCGGTTCTTCGGCGGACGCGGCGGCAACGACGATGAACTCGCTGTCATGTCGAGGCGCGTCCTCCGGTGCGCCCTGGCGGTGACCGCTGTGGGAGGGGCTCTTTCCTTCTTCTGGAGCCTGAGCGCCGCCCTCACCTTGACAGCCGCGGGGCTCGTCAGTAGTTTCAGCTTCCGCGGCCTGGAGATGCAGGTTCGCGCGTTGGAGCCTCGCGCCGACGGGCGCCTTGGTGCCAAGAACATCCTGTTCATTGTTCTCCGCTATTCGTTGTTGAGCGCTTTCATCGTTGCGGCCCTTCTCGTGGGGTCAAGGGAGTTCATCGCGCTGATCCTGGGATTCTCGGTTGTGCCGCTGGCACTGCTGATCTCCGAGTTGGTAGACCGGTTCGTGTCGGCTCGCTAGCCTGCTGACCCCAGTCCAGACACGGCTCCTTCAAGACGGATCCAAGGTAGCCTCGCTCACGATCAACCAGCCCGTTCGAGCAACGGCCACCTACCCTCACTTGCCTTCAACTACCTGGACTTCCTGAGTCGCTTCAATCGTCATGGCCGCCGGAGAACATTCGATCCTCTACAAGCCCGTCAACGCCGTGTGGCAGGGTGCGGTGGACCTTGCCGGGGCCGGGGAGAACCTCCCTCACGAGGTGCCGGACCACGTGGTCATGGCGCTGTTCGTTTTCGCCGTCGTGACGGCGCTCGGTGTGACCGTGTCACGCGGCCTGCGCAAGGACGATCCCGGCAAGTTGCAGCAGCTCATCGAGCTTGTCCTGTCATGGATGCGCAACCTGCTCGAGGAGACGATCGGCGAGGGTGGCTCGCGGCATCTGCCGCTGATCGCCTCCTTCGCGTTCTTCATCTTCGTCAGCAACCTGTCGGGGGCTCTCTTCTTCCTCCAGCCTCCGACGCAGAACGTGAACGTGACCTTCGCGCTCTCGATTACAGCCTGCGTGCTCTACCACCTGTTCGGCCTTCGTCGGAACGGGCTGCGCTACTTCAAGCACTTCGCGGGCCCGCTCATCTTTCTCGCGCCGCTCTTCATTCCGCTTGAGATCATCACCCACGCCGCCCGCGTGCTGTCGCTCGGCATGCGTCTGTTCGGGAACATCTTTGGCGAGCACCTCGCGGCTGCCGTCGTCTTCGGCCTCATCCCGCTCGCGGTACCGCTGCCGATCATGGCGCTGGGGCTCCTGGGCGCCACTCTTCAGACGTTCATCTTCATCATGTTGACCACCGTCTACATCGCCGAGGCAGAGGCGTCGGCACACTAAGGGGACTTTCAGGAAATGAAGAAGTCAAAGAAGCTGATCTTTCTCGTGGCAGTGCTCCTCACCCTGTTCGCTGCTCCGGCGTTGGCGCAGGATGGTGAGGGGGGAGGCGCAGGAGCCGGTAATCTCGCCGCCCTTGGGGCCGCTCTCGGGATCGGCATCGCCGCGGCCGGCGGCGCTATCGGCCAGGGTCGTGCGACTGGCGAGGCCTGCGCCGGGTTGGCCCGCAATCCGGGAGCCGGCGGTCGAATCCAGGTCATGCTGCTCATTGGTCTGGCCTTCATGGAGTCGGTCGTCATCTACGCCCTGGTCATCGCACTCCGCGGCGCAGGGTTCATCGGCGGTTAGTGGCCGGCGCGGCGGCGGCCGCGCTGCCAACGCTGCAACGCCCGCTGAGGGTTCGGTAGAACCGGGCCTCCGGCGGGCGTTGGCGTGCCGGCGACCGGTGAGCTGACGTAGTGCGGCGGCTGCGCGTCGCCGGGTCCTGGCTTCGGCGCTCCGACGTTCCGGCACGCGACTCGTGGGCCGTCACGCGACGACGCAATTCCGGCACGGTCCGGCCATCTTGGCCGCATAGGGCCTAAGGGCGCAGGTCCCGAATCGCCTTGCTCGGGTGCTGCCGAGCGCCCCGAAACCCAGGTCGGGAGTAGAAGAAGTGGCCCGTTGGTTCTTGTCGCCGGACCTGGCATCGAATGTGCTGCCCCTCGCTGCAAGACGCCGCAGTCAACACGCGCGGCGGGGAGGTAGAGATGAACGCGATGGCCGATCACAGTGGTGGTTGGAACTTCGATGCCGAGGTGCTGCCCTTCATGGACAGCCTCTACAGTACGGCGTATCGGATGTCCAGAAACCGACAGGACGCCGAAGACCTGATCCAGGAGACCTATCTTCGAGCGTACAAGTACTACGACAAGTTCCAGGAAGGAACGAACTTCAAGGCCTGGCTGTTCAAGATCCTCAAAAACACGTTCATCAACCGCTACCGCAAGCGCCAGCGGCAGCCGCTGAAGAACTCGTTCGACGACATCGAGGACGCCTTCGAGTGGAAGCTCCTGGAGTCGCCGCTTTACGCCCGCGGCACGACGCCGGAAGAGGACCTGCTGGAGGGCGCCCTGGATCAGGACGTCAAGAAGGCCCTCGAGGCTCTACCTGAGGACTACCGGACGGCCGTTGAACTGGCGGATCTGCAGGGAATGTCCTACCGCGAGATAGCCGACCGGCTCGAAATCCCGCTTGGAACGGTCATGAGCCGGCTCTACCGGGGGCGGCGCAAGTTGGAGGCGGTCCTGCTGCGCTACGGGCGTGACCACGGCTACATCCGTTCCGGCATTCCACGGAAGATGCGGTCCAGGCAGGATGCGGCGTGACGACGGCGACGTTGCTTCCCTGAACTCCAGGCGCAACCAGTAGCCGGGTTCCGTGCCCGAGGCGCTGTGACGTGGCAGAATAGGGGACTCGTCCGTCCCTGGCGAGCCCGCTAGTTTATGCGTTCCAAGCAACTTACACGGTGGATTGGCGCTTTGGTGCTGGTAGGTCTGGGCGTGTTCTTGGGATGGCGAGGACTGCAGCCACGCCCCGAGAAGGTGGTTGTCGCCACCGGGCAATTCGACGCTGCGGCGGAGCCTGTCGCGGCCCTCGACCTGGATCCGGCGGCCCTGGACCGGGCGCCCTTCCCCCTGGAGAACCACATTCGCCGCGGCGATACGCTGGACCGCGTACTGCTGCGAGCGGGCGTTCCCGACTCCGAGCTGCGGCAGGCGTCGGCGGCGGTGGGCGAGGTGCTCGATCCGCGGAGACTCCGCGCCCGTGACCCGGTCTTCTCCATGGTCCGCTCCGGCGGTGAGTTGGTGGGCATCGACCTGCCGCGCCGGGGTCAGGGCGTAGTCGTCGCTGAGCGAGCGGGCGGCGTCTGGAGCAGTCGCTACCGTCCCTACCGGCGGGCCCATGTGCGGCGGTCGGTCAGTGGCGAAGTGCGAGGTGCTTTCGAGAGTTCGATTCGTCGGGCCGGCGGCCCTCCCAGCCTCGCGAACAGCATGGCGCGGGTGCTGCAGTGGGACCTCGACTTCAACCGCGACCTCCGGGTTGGAGATCGCTTCGAGATCCTCTACGACGAGCTGCTGCTTGACGGCAAGTTCGAGAGTGTCGCCGCCATTCACGCGCTGCGATACCGGAACCGGGAACACTGGCTCGAGGCGTACCGCTTCAGCGGAGACGAGGTCACCGAAGGCACGGCGCCCGAGGATGGTGAGGCGGCAGCGACCGGCCCCGATCGCTACTACGATGACGAGGGGCAGCCGCTGCGACGGCAGTTCCTCCGATCACCGCTCCCATACTCCAGGGTCACATCGCGGTTCTCCATGAATCGCTTCCATCCGATCTTGAAGCGGCGCATGCCCCACTACGGTGTCGACTACGGGGCGCCGACCGGAACCGCGGTGCGGGCGACCGCCGACGGCACCGTCGTCTCGGCAGGCATGCGTGGCGGCGGCGGCCGAACGGTCCGCCTGCGTCATGCCAACGGCTACGTGACGTCCTATCTCCACCTGTCCGGCTATGCGGAGGGGATTCGAAGCGGCCGTCGCGTTCAGCAGGGCCAGGTGGTCGGCTACGTCGGTACGAGCGGTCTCTCAACGGCTCCCCATCTCGACTACCGGGTGCAACGCAACGGCCGCTGGATCAATCCGGCCACCCTGGTCAACGAGCCCGTTCCGCCGCTGGCCGCCGCTCTACTGCCGGTTTTCCACCGGCACCGCGACGCGCTGCGCGGGGAACTCCGCGGCGCGACGAGTTCCATCGTCAGCGCGGGACCGTAGGCGCGGCGCCGACGGCCGCGCCGCGGCGACGCGCGTGGGCGAGGCACCCGCCCGCGCCGGCGCTCAGGGGGAGGGGTCCCAGCGGCCGCGCCATCCGTGCGCCCGATGACGGGCGCACGGACTGGTTCACAGGTGGCGCGGAACGCGCCACCCGGGTTCACGCTTCAGAGGTTGATGAGAAGTGGGCGCTCACTCCACTACGCTCGCTCCGGTTCGTCTCGGTTTCTGTAACGGCGTCGACCGTCGCTCGCTTCGAGTCCGCTGGGACCCCTCCCCCTGAGCCCCGGCGCGGGCGGGACTGCGTCAGTGCGGGCCCTCTTCCAGTCTGGGGTAGCGGCGCGCCTCTAGCCCAGGAGCGAGCTTTGACTTCTGCATCCTTCGAGAAGGACGAGTTCCCGGGGACCTTCCCCGGTCACCTCTCTGGCCGCGACGCGAGCTACTCGAGGGAGCGGGCGCGGTCGCGGAGGATCGAGTAGGCCTCGGAGCGGGAGAGGTCGTCGCCGATCTGGAGACTAAAGGTCTCGCTCCAGGCATCGTCCGTGGACGCGCCGGAGACGGTCTCGACGTAGGTCATTGAGGTCTCGCTTTCCCAGACGACCACGGCGCCAGCGCCATTGGCCGAGACGAAGATCTTTGGCTGTCCGCTTCCGGCCGCGGGTGCCGCGCGCTCCGACTTCACCTGCAGGCGGGCGAGGTGCTGTACGTAGTCCTCGCCCACCGGTTGGGCTGCGGCGAGGAGGACATGGCTGTCTCCCGTCACGGTTTCTTCCAGGAGATCGCCCTCCTGGGATCGGGCGCCAAAGACGACGATGTGAATGCGAGCGGCGCTCGACACGCCCGTCAGTCCGCCTTCGGCGCAAAGGTCGCCGGCACGCTCAACCAGTGCGTTCTCGACATCCTGCGCCAAGGGGGCGAGCACGCGCCTGCGGATCCGGCGGCCGAACACGACGATGTGAATCCGAGCCGCTTCGGCGACCGTCGTTAGCGCGTCCTCTTCTCCGTTGTCGATCCGCTGACACAGGTTCGTGGAGTCCAGGTGATCTGCCAGACTGTCGGCGAGTTCGGCAAGCTCGACTGCCGGAGTGGAGAGTTCCAACTGGACGAAGGCTCCGCTGGCACTGTCGGCGAAACCAATGACCACTGCATTGGACTCGGAGGCCGCGTCGACGGTCGGGGCCTTGAGCAGACTCGACGGCACCTCGCCGTCGTACGGGTCGTCGATCAGCGTCTGCGACACGTAGTCGTTCAGCCGGTGAACGCGACGCCACGTCGAGGCAAGCTCGCCGTCGATGAGCACGACCGGTGCGTACATCACCCTCTCACCGTCCGTCGTGGTTTCGGACCAGACGACATGGAGAACGGTCCGGGTGCTCGACTCGCCGGCGTTGCCGGTCGCCAGTTCAAAGCGGTCGTGAGTGACGGCGACGCGCGGTGCCGACTTGTCGCTGTAGATGTTGCCTGAGACCTCAATCGTCTCGGACCAGTTGCTGCCGTCGAAAGACGCCAGGTTGATCCGGGTCAGGGTCGAGTCGTTGTTGCTCGACCAGACGACGTAGAGCTGGCCGGTGGCGGCGTCAAAGGACAAGGACGGCGTCCTGTCACTGTCGTCCGCCTCGCTGCCGGGTACAAGGTAGTGCTCGACCGTTCCCGAGCCCCGCCGCGCCTCGAGTCGCAGGACTTCGGCGTCCGCTGACGCCTCGGAACCGTCCGCGAAGAGTTCGCCGTACGTTCCGACGGTGATTTTGTAGATGTCGCCGCTGTGTCCCAGAACCGGAGCGCTGTCTTCGGCCTGGGCTACGCCACCGGCTAGCAGAAGCAGCAACAACACCGCTCCGCAGCGGAACGGCGCTTCGGTGAAACTGATGCGTATGCCCTTCTTCATCACGCCCTCAGATTCACCACTTGGCGGAGGTCAAGCGACATCAGTACATCCGTCAAGCCGGCCTGGTCGGGATAAAAGCGGCGCTCGAGTTCTACGAAGTGCTCGCGCGCTGGTTCGGTTTCGCCTTCCAGCAGGGCCACGTGACCGAGCAGATAGAGGCTGTTCTTGATCGTCGCGGAGTCTCTGTGCTGCTTGGCCAACGAAAGCGCGCGCCGTCCGTGCCGCTTCGCCGCTGCCGGCCGTTGCAACTCAAGGTGGGCAAAACAAAGGTCCAGATGCGGCAGCATGCTGTACTGGTGCGCGCCTTCCCGCCGGAACGTGCGGATGCTCCTGTAGATCAAGCTAAGGCCTTCCCGCATTCTGCTGCGACGGAGGCCTTTGGACCGGATAGCGCCCACGAGGAGGCAATAGCCCAGATTCCCTTCGGCACCTGCTAACCACGTCGGCGGTGAGGCGTCTGCATGGCGGAGGGCCGTACGGTACTCGGCGGCTGCGTCAGCTTCACGACCCTCCGCGACCAAGAGATTGCCCAGGAGGTTGTGCGAGAGCCCGGTCAGACCGGGGCGCTGGACCTGCACAGAGTGCTGATGGGACAGCCGGGCGTAGAACAGCGCCTTCTTGACCTGGCCTTCCAACTCGTGTGCGCGCGCCAACGTGTAAGAGGCCAGCCAGCAGTTGTAGTCGACGGTACTGCCGAGCAGGACCTGGCGCAGTTCTGGCATCACCTTGGCGCCGTTCCCGAGTTCGGTCTCGGCGGCGCCCCAACCACAGAGAGCCTCGTCGGCACGATCACCGTCCCCGGCGGCAGTCGCGACCTCTACAGCTCGGCGATAGACAGCCGCTGCTTCGGGATACGACCCCTTGTTGCCGAGTTCCCGCCCACGGTCACGGAGCGTCTTGAAGTCCTCGGTCACCGCGACCGCGCACGGCTCCACCTCGGGCGCGGGAACGCGCTCCGGGATAAACGCCAGCTCAGGCGACGAGTGGAAGGGAAGAACTGTGGAGGTCACTGGCAACCGATTCTACGCCATAACGAGTGGAACATGGTAGGCGGCTGGAACTGGCGTTTGTCGGCGACCTGTCCCGGGGCCGCCACTGCCGACGACTATACCCACATAGGTGCCGCGTGCGCCCCAGCGCGACGCGGTGCCTCGCGACCTCTCTTGTGGGACCCGACCTTCGTAGTAGCGGCCGCCATTCCCACGCTCGCCCAAGAGCAAGAGCGCCGTTCCTGAATTCAACAGGAACGGCGCCCAAGTGGATTCGTCGCGGGAGCGTGCTGGCGGCTAGTCGCTCACCGGTCGGTCAGACCGCCGCCAGCATCGCGCCCGCGATCCCAGGTTTCTTCAGAGCGCCAGGCGAAACGCCGCAGCTACGGCGGACCGCACCACGTTGGCCGAGACTCGCGAAGCCAAACGGCCGACCGCCTGCTGCACGATCCCGCCATCCGGTTGCCGCCCGGCAGTGCCAGCATCGCGGCTAGCTTCTTCACGCCCCACAATGACGATGTGGGCCCTTGCGCAAGTGCATGGCGGTCCGTCTCCCGTTGCACCGCCAATGACGATGTGGACGCGCGCATTGGTGCTACCCGCGTCCTGGCCGTCCCCGCCTTGCGCGAAGGCGACGGCCGGGACTGTCGCGAGGATCAGCGACAGGGCGATGACGATGTGCTTGAGCTTCAAATTGAGCCCCCTTCTGGATCCGGCGGACGCGGCAGCGCCGGAACCGAGTGAATCTGCCCATCCGGGATACCTCAAGACGAATCGGGTTCCCGTCTGGTTGCCACGAACCTTGGTTGGCGGGGACTGTAATCCAGGACTGTTGAAAAACCAACACTCCTGGGCCGAGCGCCTGCATGGTACTCGTCCAGGCCGACCTGGCGCATCAGGTCCGACCCCGGATCAGGGCTTCGGCGCCAACTCGCCAGCCGTGGAATCTGTGCCGTGGAGGATCAGGGCGACGTTTGTTCCGACCGTCCTGAGCAGCGTGGCCGGAAGCGGCTGGACTACAATGTTCGCTCCATGATCCGGTCGTTCGCCGATCGAGCCACCGAGGACATCTTCGACGGCGCGGCGACGCGAGCGGCTCGGAGACGGTGCCCTCCTGCTGTTTTGCGCGTTGCCCGAAGGAAGCTCACACAGCTCAACCAAGTGGACCAACTCCGCTATCTGGCTGTGCCGCCTGGCAATCGGTTGGAACGGCTGCGAGGAGACCGGGCAGGTCAGTACAGCATCAGGATCAACGACCGCTATCGAATCTGCTTTGTCTGGGAGCCGGGCTATGCCGACGACGTTGAAGTCACCGACTACCACTGAGAGTACGGCGCCAGGGTCGGGCGCCGGAACGCCGGCCACGCGGCGGCTGCCGCGGTGTCTGCCGCCGACCCACCCGGGAGAGATGCTGCTCGAGGAGTTCCTGAAGCCGCTGGGCATCTCGCAGGCGGCGTTCGCGCGGCGGTTGGGTGTCTCCTATCCGCGGCTCCGTGGGATCGTCCATGCCAAGGGCAACGTAACTGCGGATACTGCGTTGCGGTTGGCCCGAGTTACCGGGATGACCGCCGAGTTCTGGCTCGGCCTCCAGCAGGACTGGGATCTCTGGCACGCTGCACGGTCCAGGAAGGCGGCAGCCATCGAGTCGCTGGAGCCGCTGCCAGCCTCGTCCGCGTCGTAGCCGCGGGCGGCTCGCGTCAGGCACGGGGCCGCCGTGTGCGGCTCTCGATGACGGTTCCGACGGGGATACTCGTGCGCGGGGAGTCCGCGGCCTCAGCCTCTGGACCGCGGGTTCAGGTGAAGGCGCGAGGTTTGAAGTCCGGCTCGTTGACGATGCTGGCGCTGTTGCCGGTGGCGCGGATGACGAACAGCCCCTGGCGCTCCGCGTGCCTCGTGACCGAACTGTCGCTCTTGAGGTATGCCACTGCTCCGTAGATCGGCCGCTCTCGGTACGTCGGGAACCAGTCCGTGAACCAGGCCAGCTTGCTCAGGAAGTCGGTCACGTCCTCCGGCCTGAGAGTCGTCTTGACCTCTACGACGACCACCTCCGCGCCGTTCGCGGCTACGATGTCGAACTCGGTATGTTCTCCGTTGCGGCGACCCGTGAGTCTCTGGGAAGTCTCGTCCACTGCAACGCCCCGCTTCCTCAGCAGCGAGACGAGGTCGCCTTCGACCAGGCTCTCCATCAGCTTGCCCCATTGGGACGTGAACAACTCTTCGGCTTTCCTGAGCCGCCGGTCGGTCTCCTTCATCTGCTCCCTGATTTCTGCGGTCTGTCTGGCCGCACGCGCTTCGTTCTGCGCCATCAGTTCGGACGTGCGGTCCAGGACGGTCAGGATCTGCTCCAGAGTGCGGGGAGCCTTGGGATCGTCTTCGTGTGCGTTCGTGCCGGTCATCTTCTTCGTTTGCTCCGTGGCAACCCTGCGTTGCGCAGGGGCGGGTCGTTGGGTGTAGCGGGCCCGAACCGCGGCGCCGGCCGCCATCCGCATGTCCGGACAGTGAGGAGGATACTCCCAACTCGGCATTGGCGCCGTCTTGTCCCATGAGAGATGAGTCTGAAGCTGGGGCGGGTTAGACTGGCGGTCGGCGCCGAGACTTGACGGTTTGGCGGGCCGGTTCCACGGTCCTTTGTCCGGGTCGCGACCCTTCCCTCCGGCGCCTACACGTCCAGGCCGACCTGGCGCATCAGGTCGAGCGCGTTGCTGCGCGTGACGGTGCCCTCGCGTAGCCGGTAGTCGAACTGGATTTCGCCGTTCGCCAGGTCATCCCTGAAGTGGACGTTTCGCAGTGAGGGCCCTGCCGAGTCGTCGGCGATCCGGGCGAGCGCCAGATCGTGGGTGGTCACGAGTCCGATCGCGCCGCGGTGGAGGAGGCCGCGGACCAGGGCTTCGGCGCCGACTCGCCGGTCGTGGGAGTTTGTGCCGTGGAGGATCTCGTCGAGCAGGAACAGCACCGGCGTCTCCTGGTCGGTCAGGTCGAGCACGGACTTGAGCTTCGTGATCTCGGCGTAGAACCGGGACTGGCCTTCGGCAAGGGAGTCCCGGAGCTGGATGGAAGATCCGATGGCCAGTGGTGTCAGCCGCAGAGATCGGGCGCGCACCGGCGCGCCCGCAAGCGCTAGCACGACGTTCGTTCCGACGGTTCTGAGCAGCGTGCTCTTGCCGGACATGTTCGAGCCGCTGACGATCAGGCACTGGGCCGGCGGGCCGGTCTGGCTGCCGTCCTCGAGCGGGCCGGCAAGGTGGACATCGTTGGCCACGCAGCCATCCTCGGGCAGCAGCGGATGCCCGAGCTGTCTGCCGACGAGCATGGGGCGCCCCTTCCCGGCCGGTTCGACCAGGGTGGGGAAGGTGTGGTCCGGATGCTCGAACGCATGGGAGGCGAAACTGGCCAGGGCCTCGACCTCGGAAAGCACGCGGAGCCAGGTTGCGACCCGGTCGCCGTGGCGGCGGCGCCATGAGTCGATCGCGTAGGCGAGTTGGGGAGTCCAGAGCAGCAGCAGGCCGAAGGGGACGAAGAGGGCATTCCGCATCGAGTCGAGCAGGTCGACGAGACGCTGGAGCTGCCTGGCGTTCCGGGAGGCGGTGGATCCTTCGACACTCCGCAGCTCCCGCGTCAGCTCGACCAGACGATCGCTCTCAAACGGCTCGCGCTCGATGACCTCGAGCAGAGACGCAAACAGGTTGAGGTCACGGCTCGCCCGCGTCACGCCGCCTGTGGCCGCCTTGATGTGGCGGCGCGTGGCGAGATTCCAGAGGATTTGCAGCATCGCCACGGCCAGGAACGGCGACGGCCCCCAGTCCCAGATCATCCAGCCGGTCACGGTAAGGAGGTTGATGGCCGCGACCAGCGCCAGCACGGTGCGCACCAGGAACTCGCGGCCGCCGGCGCCGGGGAGGGCGGAGCTCACGGCTCCCTCGGCCCAGACCCGCAGAGCCTCCGGATCGATGTCTGTGCGCGCGAGCCGGCCGCGCACGGCGAGGCGCTCGCGGAAGTCGAGACGGGGCGCCAGTTCGCGCACGGCCTCCTGCCGCTTACGCACGACATCGGGCGACGCGGGCTGGAGCAGCCACGACGCCAGGAGTTCGTCGCCGCCGCGGGTGCGCGCCCGGCTCAACAGCTTGAACAGGGAATCGGGCCCGAACAGGTCGAGGTCCGCGGCGTAGACGTGGTCGGCGTGTTCGTCGGCAAAGCGGGATCCTGGCCGTCCGCCGGCGCGCCAGTCGCCGCCCAGGCGGTCGAGCATCTGGCGGTAGAAGGCTTGCGCCCGCTCCAGCCGGTTGGCCTGCTGCAGGACCCGCTCGTGAAGGACTAGGAGGACCAGAAAGAGGAGTGTCGGCCCTGCCGCCCACACCAGGGGAAAGAGCTTCGCCTGGACGGACAGCCAGACCAGTACGGCTGCTACAAGAACGGTGGCCAGCCGCGACCAGGAGATGGCCTTCTCGATGCGCCGCGTTCGCCGCAGGTTCGCCTCGCGGTGCTCGGCTCGGCGTTCCATCCGTGCGCCCGTGGACGAGCGCACGGACTGGCAGGTCGAACGTGGGCTGTCCGCCACGAGAGTGGTCAGGTTGGCGCCATGTGGTTCAGCTCAGCGCCGGGTAGACGATCGACTTGAGCTGGCCGCGGAAGTTGAACGTGCCCGACATCCAGAATTGGACCATGAAGATGACGATCAGGTCTTCCTTCGGATCGATCCAGAAGGCGGTGCTGGCGGCGCCGCCCCAGCCGTACTCGCCGACGGATCCGATCGCCTGGGCGACGGCGAGGTCGAGCGTGACGGAGACGCCGAGGCCGAAGCCGACCCCCTCGTAGGTCGTCTCGCTGAAGGCGCCGACCGCCAGCTCGGTCAGGTCGCGGCCGCCCGGGAGGTGATTCATCGTCATCAGTTCCACCGACTTGCGGCCGAGGATGCGCGCGCCCTCCAGGCCTCCGCCGTTCAGCATCATCTGGCAGAACCGGTAGTAGTCGTGCGCGGTCGATACGAGGCCGCCGCCGCCCGAGAAGAAGGTGACCTCGTCGGTGTAGTGGCTGGTCAGTGGATCGTCGAGCAAGACCAGCTTCTTGTTCCGGTCGCGGCGGTAGTTGGCGGCGAAGCGGTCGACCTTGGACGCCGGTACGGTGAAGCCGGTGTCGACCATCCCCAGGGGCCCTGTGATGTGCTCCTGCAGGTACTCGTCGTACGGCTGCCCGGAGAGCACCTCAACCAGATAGGCGAGCACGTCCGTCGCCACGGAGTAGTTCCATGCCTCGCCGGGAGAGAACTCAAGGGGCAGTTCGGCGAGCTGCTCGATCATCTGTCGCAGGTTGCCGCCGACCGGTGGCCCGCCGACACCGAGTTTGCGGTACGCCGCATCCACGTTCGTCCGCTCCATGAAGCCGTAGGTGAGCCCGGACTGGTGGGTGAACAGGTCGCGGATCGTCATCGGTCGATCCACCGGGCGGGTCAGGAAGTGCGGGTGGTTGCCGCTCTGGAACACCCGCAGATTCCGCCACTCGGGGATGAACTTGTGGACCGGGTCGTCGAGCTGAAAGCGGCCCTGCTCGTAGAGCTGCATCAGCGCCACCGCAGTGATCGGCTTGGTCATCGAGTAGATACGGAAGATCGTGTCGGGCTGCATGGGCCGCCCGCGCTCCCGGTCCATGAGACCCTGGGCCGACAGGTAAGCGGGCTTGCCGCCGCGAGCGACCAGGGTCAGGCAGCCGGCGATCTTCTCGGGTTCGAGGTAGCTCCGGCGAAGATGCTCGTCGATTCGGGCCAGTTGGGCGGCGCTGAGGCCGACATCTTCGGGGACAGCGAGGTCGAGCTGGGGCGGGGCGCTGACCAATACGGGACGGGCCGGCATGATGGGAATCCTCTGAGGTCTGATGGTCGCGGAGAACGAACGGCGCGGCGATCTTTGCAGATCGCGCCGCCAGGCGAGCACACGCCTGCGGAGCGGATTCTCCCGTCCTGCGGCGGCCCGCATACAATCGCGCAGCCGTGGCCGAACCCTTAGCCTCCTCGCCGGCTGCCTCGACCTGTCTCGAGATCAGCGGGCTCACTCTCTCCTTCGGCGGCGTACGCGCTCTCGACGATGTCGCTCTGGACGTGCGCCACGGCGAGGTGTTCGCGATCATCGGGCCGAACGGCGCCGGCAAGACGTCGCTGCTCAACTCGATCAGCGGCCTCTACCGTCCGCAGCAGGGATCGATCACCTACTCCGCGTCACCTGGTGAGGCGCCCGTGTCCCTGCTCGGCCGGGCGCCCCACCGGGTCGCGCGGCTCGGGGTCGCCCGCTCGTTCCAGAACATCGAGCTCTTCCGCGCCATGACGGTGCTCGAGAACCTGATGCTCGGGCGGCACATCCACATGCGCGGCAACGTGCTGACCTGCGGCATCTACTGGGGTTCGCAGCGCCGGGAGGAGAACCTGCACCGCGCCGCGGTCGAGGACGTGATCGACTTCCTGGAGATCGAGAACCTGCGCCATCAGGCAGTCGGCACCCTCGCCTACGGCCTGCAGAAACGGGTCGAACTCGCCCGGGCGCTGGCGCTCGACCCCAAGCTCCTGCTGCTGGATGAACCGATGGCGGGGATGAACATCGAGGAGAAGGAGGACATGGCCCGCTTCATCCTCGATGTGAACGAGGAACGGGGCGTGACGACCGTCCTCATCGAACACGACATGGGCGTCGTCATGGACCTCTCCGACCGGGTCGCCGTGCTCGACTTCGGCCGCTCGATCGCCTGCGGCTCGCCGGACCACGTGCGTGCCGACCCGGAGGTGATCCGCGCCTACCTCGGAGGTTCCGAGTGAGCGTTGCGGACGCCCTGCCGCGGGACGCGGACACGATGCCGAAGCTGTTGCTGAAGAACGCCCGGGAGCGCGGCGGTGAGATCGCCCTCAGGGAGAAGGAGTTCGGCATCTGGCAGAGCTTCACGTGGGCCCGGTACGCGGAGCGGGTGCGCAACTTCGCTCGCGGTCTCGTGGAGCTCGGCCTCAAGCGCGGAGAGATCGTCGCGGTGCTGGGCGACAACCGTCCCGAGTGGTTGATCGCGCAGCTCGCGGCTCAGTCGATCGGCGCTCCTTCGCTCGGCGTGTACCAGGATTCGGTCGCGCTCGAAGTCCGGTACCTGATGGAGTTCTCCGGCGCCCGGTTCGTGATCGCGGAGGACCAGGAGCAGGTCGACAAGCTGCTGGAAGTCTGGGACGAGTTGAGCGGCGACGGGGACGGCGACCACGCGGTAACCAACGTCATCTACTACGACCCGCGCGGTCTCGGTTCCTACCCGCAGGACTTCCTGCTTGGCTTCCCCGAAGTGGAGGAGATCGGACGGTCCGCCGCGAGCACCACCGAAGCCGACTTCGAGAGCTGGGTCGCGGCGACTGAAGCCGACGACGTGGCTCTGCTCTCGACGACTTCCGGCACTACGGGCAAACCGAAGCTGGCGATGCTGTCCCACCGCAACCTGCTGGCCATGGCGCACAGTTTCATCAGCATCGATCCGATGCGGAGCGACGACGAGTTCGTCTCCTTCCTGCCCTTGGCGTGGATCGGCGAACAGATGATCGGCGCTGCCTGTGGACTGCTGGTCGGCTTCGCGTTGAACTTCCCGGAGGAGCCGGAGACGGTGCAGCAGGACATCCGGGAGATCGGTCCGCACATGATGTTCTCGCCGCCGCGCATATGGGAGAACATGGTCTCCGACGTCCAGGTCAGGATCGAGGACTCGTCGTGGCTCAAGCGGAAGGTCTACAACTGGGCGCTCGAGGTCGGCTACCGCTCCGCCGACACCCTGCTCGAGCACGGCCGGCTGCCGGCTTTCCTCGCCTTCCAGCGCTTCGTCGCGAACGCGTGCTGCTTCTTCTGGCTGCGGGACAAGCTGGGCGTCAGGCGAATCCGTCGCGCCTACACCGGCGGCGCCGCGCTGGGTCCGGACATCTTTCGCTTCTTCCATGCGATCGGCGTGAACCTGAAGCAGATCTACGGTCAGACAGAGGTCTCGGGCATCTCGGTCGTCCACCGGGACGACGACATCAAGTTCCATACCGTGGGCACGCCGGTCCCCGGTATGGAGGTCCGGATCGGCGAGGGGGGCGAAATTCTGACCCGCAGCCCGTCCGTGTTCCTGGGCTACTACAACAACGAGGAGGCCACGGAGGAGGCGCTCCGCGACGGCTGGCTGTACTCGGGCGACGCCGGCTACATGGACGACGACGGGCATCTGATCGTCATCGACCGCAAGAAGGACGTGATGGAACTGCACGACGGGACGCAGTTCTCGCCGCAGTTCATCGAGAACAAGCTGAAGTTCAGCCCCTACATCAAGGAGGCGGTCGTCTTCGGCGGCGGCGACTACCCGTTCGTGACCGCCCTGGTCACGATCGACTTCGCCAGCGCGGGCAAATGGGCCGAGCGCCGTCAGATTCCCTACACGACCTTCACCGACCTGGCGCAGAAGCCCGAGATCTACGAACTCGCGCTGGAGCACACGGCGCGCATCAACGTCGATCTGCCCGAGTCGGCGCGTATCCAGCGGCTGCTGCTGCTGCACAAGGAACTCGACGCGGACGACGAGGAGCTGACGCGCACGCGCAAGGTGCGGCGCCGGTTCATCGCCGATCGATACCGGCTGCTCGTGGATGCGCTATACGGCGGCAAGGACGCGGTGGAGATCGAGAACCAGATCACCTACCAGGACGGCTCTACGGCCGTGCTGCAGACCCGGCTGCGGATCGCCGCGCCGGCGAACGCGTAGGCAGGCCCGAGGATCCCGACGATGCAAGGCGACGTCTTCCTTCAGCTCACGGTTTCCGGCCTCTCGAACGGCATGGTCTACGCCCTGGTCGCGGTCGGCTTCGTCGTCATCTACAAGGCCAGCGACGTGATCAACTTCGCGCAGGGCGAGTTCCTGCTCTTCGGCGCCTACCTTGCGTTCGCCTTCATCGGCCAGTTCGGGCTGCCCTGGAGCGTTGGTGTGTTGGCGACCCTGCTCTCCGCCGCAATGATCGGCCTGATCGTGGAGCGGCTCGTCCTGCGGCCGCTGATCGGCGAGCCGGTGATCTCGATGATCATGGTCACGATCGGCCTGTCGAGCCTGCTGCGGGCGGTGGTCAACGGCATCTGGGGCGCCCGGCCCAAGGCGTTCCCGAGCTTCATCCCCGAGGGTGAAGTCGAGTTTCTCGGCGCGGTGGTCGGCATTGATCGCCTGCTCGTGATCGCGATTGCCGGAATCCTGCTGATCGTTCTGACCCTCTTCTTCCGTCACACCCGGGACGGGATCGCGATGCGTGCGATCGCCGACGACCAGCAGGCGGCTCTGTCGATGGGCATCAGCATCAAGCGCGTGCTGGCGGTGGCATGGGCGATGGCGGCAATCACCGCGGCGGTCGCCGGCATCGTGCTGGCGAACACCGTCGGTGTCAGCCACGACATCATCTTCATCGGCCTGCGCGTGTTTCCGGTGGTCATCCTCGGTGGCCTCGACTCGGTTCCCGGCGCGATCGTCGGCGGCGGCGTCATCGGGTTGCTCGAGGCCTACACCGCCGGGTACACGAGCTCCGGGTTGGAACTCATCGTGCCCTACATCGTGCTGATCCTGGTGCTGATGGTCCGCCCCTACGGCCTGTTCGGCAAGGAGATCATCGAGAGGGTCTAAGCGCGGACGGCGCCGAACAACGACGCGTACAGCACCGCTCGACCCTCCTTCACCCATCATGGAATCGGGAATCTTCTTCAGCGACTACCGCTCGGACATGTCCCTGCGGCGAATGCCCTTGCAGAAGGTGCGGACGGGACTGCTTCTGGTCGGGCTCCTCGTGTTTCCGTTCCTGGCCTCGCCGTACTGGCTTCACCTGGCCAATCAGATCGCCATCGCCACGATCGGCGCGATCGGCCTGAACATTCTGGTCGGTTACACGGGCCAGATCTCGCTCGGCCAGGGCGCGTTCATGGCGATCGGCGCCTACGGCGCCGGCCTTCTGACCGTCCGGCTCGGAGTGCCCTTCTACATCAGTATTCCGGCCGCGGCTCTGATCACCGCCGTTGCCGGTCTGGTCGTCGGTTTGCCTTCGCTGCGGCTCAAGGGGCTCTACCTGGCTGTGGCCACCCTGGCCGCGCAGCAGATCGTTGAGTTCGTGGTCACGCATTGGGACGGGCTCACCGGCGGTACGGAGGCTCTGGTCGTGCCGGCGCCCGAACTGTTCGGCGCTCGCCTGAACACCGACGGGCGCTTCTACTGGATCCTGGTCGTCATCGCTCTGGCGGTCGCGCTCTTCACTGCGAATCTGTTTCGCTCGCGGGTGGGTCGAGCCTGGGTGGCGATCCGGGACCAGGACATCGCGGCTTCGGCGATCGGCGTCAACGTCTTCGGCTACAAGCTGCTCGCCTTCGCCACGTCGTCCTTCCTGGTCGGGCTCTCCGGCGCCTTGCTCGCCCACTACCGCTCGATCGTCACCTGGGAGCGGTTCACGATCGAGGTCTCCATCTCGTACCTCGCGATGATCATCATCGGCGGCCTGGGGACGATCTCCGGTTCTTTCTTCGGCGCCACGCTCATCGTCCTGCTCCCGGCAATGATCAACACCGTGGGCCGTTCGTTGCAGGACACAGCACCCTGGGCGGCCACGGTCCTGCCGTATGTCCAGCAGGGCGTCTTCGGCCTCGTGATCATCCTCTTCCTGGTGCTCGAACCGCAGGGCCTCGCCAAGCTCTGGCGCAACGTGAAGGACTACTTCCGCGTCTGGCCGTTCTCCTACTGATCTCGGAGGGTCGGCGGCGCGCCGGCGTGGGCGATATGATCCGCCGGTTACTCAGACGCCAGACTGAGGGTGTTCGGCACCCCTTGAGGAGACCTTTGCGATGACCCGTCTCGCCTTCATAGCCGCTCTTTTCCTTCTGCTGCTTGCCGCCTGCGGAGGCGGCGAACCGGTCGACGAGGCGACCGCCCCGATCACGATCGGCGCGATCTTCGATCTGACGGGTCCGACCTCGGACGTGGGCACGATGTACGCCGAGGCAATCCGCGACTACTACGACTGGCTCAACGAGCGCGGCGGTATCGGCGGCCGCCCGATCGAGTTGCTGTGGAACGACTACGGATACGACGTGGCGAAGGCTGAACAGCTCTACTCCGAGTACGTGCAGGCCGGGGCGGTGATGTTCATGGGTTGGGGCACTGGTGACACGGAGGCCCTGCGGGGGAGGATCGCGGACGACCGGATCCCCTTCGTGTCTGCCTCGTTCTCGCACGTGCTCGGCGACCCGAGAGAAGCGCCGTACAACTTCCTCGTCGGCACCACCTACAGCGACCAGTTGTTCATCCTGCTCAACTACCTGATGGAGCAGGCGGAGGCCACCGGAGGCGAGAAGCCGAACGTGGCGTTGATGCACCACCCGAGTCCGTTCGGTCTCTCGCCGTGGCGCCAGGGCGGCGAGGAGTACGCGATGCAACTGGGCATCGAGATGGCGCCGCACGAGATGGCGCGAGGCAACACCGACTTCAGCGCCACCTTGACGCGGATTGCCGAGTCCGACGCCAATTGGGTCGTGTTCCAGAACACGTCGGGACCGGCATCGCTGGTGCTCAAGAACGCTCAGGATCTAGGCCTCGACCTGCGCTTCGCGTGCCTGAACTACTGCAGCAACGAGGTGCTGGTGGAACTCGCGGGCGAGGCCGCGGAAGGCGTTCTGGGTTCGATCATCTACTCGCCGCCGGGTGAGGGGATCGACGGACTGAACGAAGCGGCTGAATACCTCGCGTCCAAGGGCGGTTCGATTGACGAGGAGGGCCTGCTCTACGGTCAGGGTTGGACGGTGGCGGGTTTCGTGACCGAAGCCATGGAGCGTGCTGCCGCAGCGGGGAACCTGAACGGCGACGGCATTCGCGCCGCCTTCGAGACCTTCGACGGGCTGGAATCCGGTGGTGTGACGGTTCCGGTCACCTTCACTGCCACCGACCATCGCGGCGTCAAGGGCATGCGGATCTTCGAGGTCCGGGACGGCAAGTGGCAGCCGGTTACGGAGATGCGAGTGGCCGCCAGCCCGGAGGCGACAAGGTAGAGCCAGCCGCACTCCCGGCGGCTGGTGGGCGACCCCGACCGACGCCGGGTTCGCCCCCCTCCGAGTCACTCCATGCTCTCCCTGAACAACGTCGAAGTCATCTACAACGACGTCATCCTCGTTCTCAAGGGTCTCTCGCTCAAAGTGGAGCAGGGCCAGATCGCGGCGCTTCTGGGCACCAACGGGGCCGGCAAGTCGACGACGCTCAAGGCGATTTCCGGACTGCTTCATCCCGAAGACGGAGAGGTCACGGACGGCGGGGTCGAGTTCGAGGGCGAGCGGATCGACAAGCTGCCGGCCGAGGACATCGTGCGGCGCGGGATCTTCCAGGTCATGGAGGGGCGCCGGGTGTTCGAACACCTGACGCCGCAGGAGAACCTGCTTGCCGGCGCCTACACGGCTCGGGACAAGGGTGGCATCGACGAGTCTCTGGACCGCGTGTACAGCTACTTTCCGCGGCTCAAGGAGCGCGGCGCGTCGATGGCCGGCTTCCTCTCAGGCGGCGAGCAGCAGATGCTCGCGATCGGAAGGGCGCTGATGGCCCAGCCGAAGCTCATGCTCCTCGACGAACCGTCCCTGGGGTTGGCGCCACTGCTGGTGCAGGAGATCTTCGAGATCGTTCAGCGCATCAACCGTGAACAGGAGACCACGATCCTCCTGGTCGAACAGAACGCCGCGCGCGCCCTGGAGATCGCCGACTACGGCTACATCATGGAAGGTGGCCGGGTGGTGCTCGAGGGAACGCCGGCGGAACTCCAGGACAACGCCGACGTCAAGGAGTTCTACCTGGGACTGACTCAGGTCGGGAAGCGGAAGAGCTACCGCGACGTGAAGCACTACCGCCGGCGCAAGCGCTGGCTGTCCTAGTCGCCGGCGGGCGGATCTTCTTCGATCGCCTCTTCGATCTCGCGCAGCCTCTCGGCGAGTTCGCGCCGGGCGTCAGCCGCGAACGGGTTCTCCCGGGCGATGGTCAGGAAGAGGTCGTCGGAGTCGTGCCGGAGGTTCTCCTCGATCTTCATCATGTGCCGGTAGGCGACGGTGCCGAGGGCGGGGTCCGGGACGTGGATCTCGCGCAGCGCCTTCGCCATCCAGTGGGTCAGTCCCTGGATGTAGGCCATCTCGGCGTCGTGCTTCTCGGCCGACATCTCGAGTACTTCCAGGCCGAGCTCGGACTCGAGGAAACCGCGCACGGCTTCGGCCCGTCGCGGATCGACTGCACGCTCCGGAAGGCAGAGCACGACCTTCAGACCGCGGATGCCCCGGCGACCGCTCTCGGGCCCAAACATCGGATGCGTACCGATGAACTGGACGCTCGGTGGCAGCAGCCGGTCGAGAATCTCCTGCGGTTTGATCTTCACCGAAGCCACGTCGACGACCATGCAGTCCGGCTTCAGGTGGGGCGCCAACCGCACGACCAGCGGTTCGAACTCCTGCACCGGCACCGCAGGGATCACCACATCGCAGGCAGCACAGCCCTCAAGGCTGGTCCATGGGAGTCCGAGCGCGGCGGCTTCCGGTTCGAGGTCGCGGCGGTCCCACACCTGGACCTCGAAGCGGGGGCCGAGGTGGGCGGCCAGGAAACGGCCGAAGCTGCCAAGACCGACGATTCCGATCGTCCTTGCCCAGCAGCCCTGCACCGGAAGCAGCCTAGCAGCCCGTGGCGAGAGTCGGGTATCGGGCCTGACCCGCGTTCCCCTACAATCGCGGGCCTACTGGGGAAAGGGGAAACGGGATGTCGCCTAGAACCGGCGCCTTGGTGGGCGCTCTAGTGGCCGTCGCGGTGAGTTATGGTTCACCGCCCGTGGCCTACGCCGAAGACCACCGCGCCAGCCGTGAGTATGTAATGGGCCTGCTCCGGGAGGTGCCGTTGATCGACGGGCACAACGACGTGCCCTGGCAGTATCGGACGCGAGTCTCGAATCACCTCGACCGGATCGACTTTCGCGACACCTCGGCGCTCGAGCCGCCGATGCACACCGATCTCGCGCGTCTGCGCCAGGGGGGAGTCGGCGCCCAGTTCTGGTCGGTCTACATCCCGACCTCCTTTGGCCGGCCGGGCGCCGCGAGGGTCCTCTTCGAGCAGGTCGACCTGACGAAGCGCCTGATCGAGCGGTACTCCGCCGAGCTGGAACTGGCCTTGACCGCCGACGACATCGAGCGGATCCACGGCGCCGGCAAGGTCGCGTCACTGCTCGGCGCGGAGGGCGGACACTCGATCGAGTCGTCGCTGGGGGTGCTGCGCCAGCTCTACGCGAGCGGGGTCCGCTACATGACGCTGACCCACAGCAGCAACGCGGCGTGGGCCGACTCGGCCACGGACCGGCCGGTGCACGGCGGGCTTACAGTCTTCGGGCGCCAGGTCGTGCGGGAGATGAACCGCCTGGGGATGCTGGTCGACCTCTCCCATGTGTCGCCGCAGACGATGCACCAGGCGCTGGACGAATCGAAGGCGCCGGTTGTCTTCTCCCACTCATCCGCGTTCGCAGTCACGGCAAGCCCGCGCAACGTTCCCGACGATGTGCTGCGCCGGCTTCCGGAGAACGGGGGTGTCGTGATGGTGACCTTCGTGCCGTCCTTCGTCAACAATGGTGTGCGCGCGTACTTCCAGCGCATGGAAGCGGAGCGCCTTCGCCTCTCGGGAGCCGGTGTGGCGCCGGCCGAACTCCGTGGGCATCTCGAAGCCTGGCGGCGCGAGAATCCCGGGCCGCAGGCTTCGCTGGGCGACGTCGCCGACCACATCGACCACATCCGGGCTTTGATCGGAACCGCCCATCTGGGCATCGGTTCGGACTTCGACGGCATCCCCACCGTGCCGGTCGGGCTCGAGGATGCCTCGACGTTCCCCGATCTCCTGGTCGAACTGGTTCGCCGGGGATACAGCGACGAGGAGTTGAAGGACATCGCGGGACGCAGCTTCCTGCGCGCGATGCGCGGCGCAGAGGAGGCCGCCCGTGGCCTGCAGGCCTCGGAGTCCGCGGCCGACGACCTGATTGAAGAACTGGATGGCAGCAATGTCTGAGCAGTCGAAGTCTTCGGTCACAGCCCGTCACGCTTCGACTGTCCTGTTGCTGCGGGACAGCGAACGCGGCGTCGAGGTGTTCATGGAGCGCCGGCATATCAAGTCGGACTTCGTCGGCGGCGCCTATGTCTTCCCGGGCGGCCGGGTCGACCCCGAGGATCGGGTCGACGAGGCGCTGTGCCATGGCCTCACCGATCGTGAGGCAAGCGCCCGGCTGTCGCTGGAGGAGGGCGGGTTGACCTTCTACGTCGCCGCGATCCGTGAGTGCTTCGAGGAAGCCGGCGTGTTGCTGGCCTACGATCGCGAAGGACAGTTGCTCGACTTCTCGGACCGCTCCGTCGAGGAGCACTACGAGGCCCTGCGTGGCGAACTGAATGCCGGCAAGCTCTCCCTGCTCGATATCGCGGCGCAGGAAGGGCTGACTCTGGCCACCGACCGGATCAGCTACTGGGCGCACTGGATCACGCCGGAGGGGCAGCCCCGGCGCTACGACACCCGCTTCTTCGTCACCCGGGCGCCGCGGAATCAGACCGCCGGCCACGACGACCACGAGCTGACGAATTCGGCCTGGGTCACCGCCCGGGAGGCGCTTGAGCACGGGCGTCGCAAGGAGTGGATGATCATCTTCCCCACCATCCGCAACCTGCAGAAACTCGCCCGGTTCGACACCGCGGACGCGGCGATCGCGGCCGTCGATGCACAGACGGAATTCCCCATCATCCAGCCCCGCGTCCTGCTGGGCAGAACGCCGGATGACCCGCCGCGCGCGGTGATTCCGGGTGAGGAGGGCTACGAGAAGGCCGCCCCCAGTCCCTCCGCGGCCAATGCCCGCGACTGGAAGCGGGCCTTCAGCGTTTGAGCAGCAGACGCCGGATGGACGGTCTTGTGAAGGGCAGGCCGGTGCGGCTGTCGGGCCGGGTGCTGCGGGTGACCCAGGACAACCCGGGCATGTTCACGGGGCCGGGCACGAACACCTACGTCATCGGCACGGAGAGCGGGCCGGTCTTCGTCCTTGACCCGGGCGAGGAGGACGACCGGCACTTCAATGCGGTAGCCGCGGCGGTCGGCGGACGGCAGGTCGAGGCGGTCCTGATCAGCCACCTGCACCGCGACCACTGGCCCCTGGCGCCCCGTGTCGCCAATCACTACGGCGCGGCGCTCCTCACCTTCAGCGAGCAGCCACCGTTCGCCGCCCGAGGCCGTCTCGAGGACAACGAGCGCCTGTCCGCCGAGGGCACGACACTGGTGGTCCTCCACACCCCCGGCCACGCCAGCGACCACCTCTGCTTCCTGCTCGAAGAAGAGCGCGCGGTGTTCACCGCCGACCTGGTCATGGGCTGGTCGACCTCGATCATCGCGCCCCCGGACGGCAATCTGAACCAGTACATGGCCTCCCTCGAACGGCTGATCGAGCTCGCCGCCGACGGCGGCATCGAAGTCCTCCACCCCGGCCACGGCGAATCGATCGAACCACCGCTGGACCGGATTGAAGAGATTCGCCGCCACCGTCAAGAGCGGACCGAGCAGGCACTCGAGGCAATCGCCTCCGGCGTCGCCACCATCCCGGAGATGGTCGAGCGCATCTACGCCGACGTCGACAGCAAGCTCCACGGCGCGGCCGCCTTCTCGCTGCGGGCCCACCTCGATGCGTTGGTCGAAGAGGGCAAGGTGATGGAGACCGAGCCTGGCCGGTACGAGCCAGCCGCCAACTGACGCCGAGGCCGAACAGGACCGGCCTGGATGAGCTGGTGTATTGGTGCCATGGTGCTTATGCTGTTGCGTCGGCTACCTACTTCGGAGAACCCACCAATGACCCGCCTGACCATCACCGTTGCAGACCAGACGCACCGCGCCCTCAAGGAAGCTGCGGCTCGCCAGGGCCGTTCGATGGCCGCGATCATCGAAGAGAGCTTGGAAATGAGGGGTATTCGGCCGTATGAGAGCGCGCGGGAACTCGTGCTCAAGGCGCGTGCGAACTCGGGGCTTGACTCTGATAGGGCCATGGCTCTTGCGGTCGAGGAGACAAGGCGTCGTCGAGAAGGGATGTAGATCTTGGCGCGAGGATCTCGGCCCCCCGATACGAGCGGTGGTCCAGGGTCCCGGCGACTGTGTGTCGTCGACACGAATGTCGTCGTTTCCGGATTGATCGATGGCGACTCGGACCGCCCGCCGGCGCGAATCCTGGACGCGATGATCGGCGGCAGGCTTCTGTACATGATTTCGCCAGCCTTGTTGAGCGAGTACTCGGCCGTCTTGTGTCGTCCGGCGATTGCCGAACGGCACGGTCTCACGCCCGACGAGCTCGACCGGTTCTTGGCCGACCTGGTCGCAAACGCCGTGTGGCGGGAGCCCGACGAGGCAAGCGACGCCCCCGACATTGGCGACAACCACTTGTGGGCACTACTCGCCGGCGAATGGCAGGCCCAGTTGGTGACCGGTGACCGCCTTCTACTGCGCACTCCTCCGAGCGGCGCCTCAGTCGTCTCGCCGCGCCACTTTGTCACTGCGTTCCCGTCCTGAGTACCAGACGGAGATCGGACCCGGTGGAGGCGGCAATAGCCGACGCCGCCACGCCGCCACGCCGCAGCCGCGCGTCAGCGGCGCCAGGGGGCGCGGATCTTGCCGCCTTCGCGGTAGGCGGCGAGCCGCTCGCGGGCTTCTTCGAGGGCCTCGGGGGGGCCGGTTCGTTCCAGGTTCTCGATGAGTCGTTCCTGCCAGGCCGCGGCCTCTTCGAAGCTGTCGGTTTCGGCGTAGGCCATGGCGAGCACGGCGCCGTGGGCCGGTGTCTGGGCACGCTGGAACAATTGCTGGGCGAGATTCAGGGCCCTTTCGCCGTCTCGCACCTCGTCGTCCTCGGAGGCGGCGAGGACCTGGACCAGGAGCACGGCGAAGTAGCCGCTGCCGCCCTGGTCGGGAAGCTCGAGGGTCTGCTCGAGCATGAGCCGCACCTGCGCGTCTTCGCCTGCGAGCAGCAGAGCCGTGACCTCCGCCGCCCGGGCCTGGCTGTCGGTGGGGTCGAGTTCCAGGGCGCGGCGCGAAGCCAGGGCGGCTTCCTTGAAACGGCCGAGACGACCGAGGGCGGTGCTCAGGTTGACGTAGGCCGCCTTGAGCGTCGGGTTGTTGGCAATTGCCCGTTGATAGTGGGGGATCGCTTCCTCGTAGCGCTCCTGCTCGGTGCGGATGTTGCCGAGTTCGAAGTGGGCCGCGCTCAGCAGGGCCGGGTCGGCGTCCGCGCTGATCAGTTGCTCGAAGCGTCGAGCCGCCGAAGCCGGTCGGCCGAGTTCCCGCTCTATTCGCCCGAGTAGCATCACGATCTCGCGATTGAGCCCGAAGTCGGCCAGCAACGCCTCGAATTCACGAAGTGCGAGTTCGCTGCGGCCGCCGCGCCGGTAGCTGCTTGCCCGGTGGAAACGGAGGTTGCGGTCACCCGGCGCCAGTTCGAGAGCCTGGGTCAAGGCCTCGGCAGCTTCAAGGTGGTCGCCGGTTTCACCCCGGCTCCTTGCCAACTCGACCCAGGCCGGCCCGAAGGACGGTTCGAGTTCGACCGCCCGGATGAGTCGCTCAACCGCTGCCTGGAACCTGCCTTCCTCGTTGTAGAGGCGCCCCGTGTGGAACAGCAGCGCGGCGTCGTCGGGGCTCAGGTTCAGCGCCTCCTGGAACCACATGGCGGCCTCGGCGCGCCGGCCCATCTGCTCCAGGGCCGCTGCGAGGGACCGTTTGGCAGCGACACTCTGCGGATAGTTCTGGGCTGCCTCGCGGAACCGTTGCTCGGCCAGTTCGAATGCGTTCGCGGCCAGGGCAACACGGCCCAGCAGCAGTTGAGCACCGATTCCGGTGGCCGACTCCTTGATCTCCGCCGCGATTGGATCGGCGAAGGCGACCGGCGCCTCGCCGCGGAGTTCCATGGCTGCTCTCGATGCTCCATCGTCGCCGAGGGCGCGATGGGCGAGGGCGATGTGGTAGTGAAGCGAGTCGGCCCGAGGCTGGTCCCGCAGCGCCGCCTGGAAGTGTTCGAGCGCCGCCATCGGGTCGTCGGTTTCGGAGGCGAGACGGCCGAGGCCGAAGTGTGCCGCCGCCCTGGCGCCGGGCAGTTCCAGGGCGCGTTCATACTGGGTGCGCGCTTCCTCACCCTGCCCCAACTCGAGGTAGACCCGACCGAGGCGGATGGCCGTCGCCGGATCGTCCGGTTGCAGCGAGCGGGCCTGCTCGTAGGCAGCAACCGCTTCCTCCAGTTCTCCCAGGTGCTCCGCGGCGCTGCCGAGGAGGTAGCGCCAACGGAAGTTCCGCGGTTGCAGCTCCGCGGCGTTGGCGAGACAGGCTCTCGCCGGTGGCAGGAGGTCGTACACGAGGTAGAGCTGGCCGGCCTCGCCGAACAGCAGTCCCAACTGATCGGCGTTTTCCGAAGTGAGCGCACCCGCCGCGAGGGCGTCGTCAAGAAGCTTGCGTTGCTCGGCGATCTGATCGCGCACCGCTTCGTCGACGCCGCGAAGATCGACTTCGGGCACCGGCACGAGGCGGTCGGTGATCTCGGTCTGCGCGCGGAGACCCACGGCGGCCAGCGACAGCACGAGGGCGAGGGCGGCGGTCACGCGTTGCGGATCGAGAGGCCTGATCATCGGTTGTCGTCTTTCTGCTGTCCCGGCCCACGGCCGGTGCCGCGGACGAGCTCAGTGTAGGTCGCCGAAGGCGGCGCTGGCCACTCCTCGACCATTCCGTCCGGCCACTGGACCTCGATGCGCGACACCGTAGCGCCAGCCAGGCTGACCGCGATCCGAGGATCTCCCGACGAGGCGTAGCTGCCGCTGCTGCCTGCCAATCGTACGAGAGGCGACGCTCCGGCCCGGTGGACGCGCACTGTGACGCCGGATGCCGGGCGATTGCCGTGGGCGGCGTCCAGGCGCGGCGCCAGACCGATCCAGTCGTCGCCCGCCGCTGCCTGGTTCAGCAGCAGGCGTGCCGGTCCGTTGTTGTTCGTGATGACCAGGTCCGTATCGCCATCGTTGTCGATATCGCCGGTCGCAAGGCCGCGGCTCACGAGAGGGGTGGCGCCGTCCAGCATGCCGGCCGCCCCTGGGGCGAAACGGCGGCCGCCGCTAGCGCCGGGCACGTTGAGGAACACCTGATTCGGTTGATCCAGAGGGAACGGATCGTCCTCGGTGCGCGGTCTGCCGGCGGCGAAGGTGACGGCGCCGTTCACTACTGCCAGGTCGAGCCAGCCGTCGGCGTCGAGATCGACGAAGGCGGTGCCGAACGATGTCGCGTCCCAGCTCGGCCGTGCCAGGGCGGCGGCGTTGGTCCGGTCCCGGAAGGCGGCGGCGCCGGGCTCGGAGTCGTTCCGGTAGAGCGTGTTCGTCTCGCGGGCGAAGTGGGTCAGGAAGAGGTCGAGATCACCGTCGCCGTCATAGTCGCCGGCGGCAACCCCCATGCTGGCCTCGGCCTCGCCGTCCGCGTTGAGAGCCGCGCCGCTGATCAGACCCTCTTCGAACAGGGCGCCGTCGCCGCGGTTGGTCCACAGGTGGTTCGGCATCAGGTCGTTTGCGACGTAGAAGTCGAGCCGGCGGTCGCCGTCGAAGTCGGCGGCCAGGACGCCCAGGCCGTTGCCGGGTCGCGTGGCGGTCAGGCCGGCTTCCGCCGTCGCGTCGGTGAATCGCCCGGCGCCGTCGTTGCGCAGCAGGCGGTCGGGGACAGGCTGGTAGGCGCTGGGCAGGCAGTAGTCGATCTCGCCCCGTTCGGTCAGGCAGGTCTTGTGCGTAACCAGGGAGAAGTTCAGGTAGTTGACAACGAACAGGTCGAGGTCGAGGTCGCCGTCGTAGTCGGCGGCTGCCGCCGCGATGCTCCATCGCGGGTCGTCCGTCCCGCTGGCTTCGGTGCGGTCCGTGAATGTCCCATCGGCCTCGTTCCGCCAGAGCTGGTTGTCCGCGACGTTCAGAACGTAGAGATCGGTCCAGCCGTCGTTGTCCAGGTCGCCGGCGACAACTCCCATGCCGTAGCCGAATGCCGCAATACCGCTCTCCTCGGTGACGTCGACGAAGCGGACCGTGGTCCGTCCGTTGCTGTGCTCGAGGTCGTTGCGGAACAACCGGTCGCGGGGCGGCCAGTCGCCCTTCCACTGCACCGTCGCCTGGGTGCGATCCACGTCCGCGCCGAGCAGGTTGCCCTGGACCAGGTAGAGGTCGAGGTCGCCGTCGTTGTCGTAGTCGAAGAGTGCGGCCCCGGCGCCCACTACCTCCGGGTAGTAGAGCCGGCCGCTCATGCCGTTCCAGTGGCGAAAATCCAGACCGGCGCTCCTCGTTGCGTCGGAGAAGAGAACTTCGCTCTCTCCTGCCCGGGTGGATCCCGGCAAGAGCGCCGACGCCACCCATACGGCGACGGCGCCAAGCGCCCCGAAACGCCTCGCAGGCTCGGTGTTTCGGCCCATCCCGTCCTCACCATGACCTTCCGTCGCAGAACTCACTCCGTAGCGTTCTGCGGCGTAAGCTCCTGGATCGGTTCTCATCCGTCGCCGCCCAGGCGAAAGGCAGGCATGTCGACGCGTTCGAGAACTTCCGCACGCTCGCTGATCCGGTACACCGCTCGGGGTTCGACGTCTTCGAAGACCTGGTTCGTGCCGCTGCCGGTCCATCGCACCTGGATCTCCGCGATCCGGGTGGCGTCACCGAGACCCACTTCGAGCTGCATGCTGTTGCCGCCGAATGAGCCGCCCGAGCCGACCAGACGATGGATCGTGCGTTTGCCGCTCGGACCCTCGACGGACAGTGCGACCCGCGAGCCGACACCGAAACGGTTGGCGCCCGAGCCGGGAGGGCCGCCGCCGACGAAGCGCAGCGTGACCCAGGCGTTGTCGCTGCCCGGGTTCTCGAACAACGCGTTGCCGAAGGTGTCGGTCGGGTAGAAGCCGCCGAGCTGGTGCAGAAGGTCCATGTCTCCGTCGCGGTCCAGGTCGCCGAACGCCACGCCGTGTCCCTTCTGGAGGTGACCGAAACCGCCGGCGAAGGTGACCTCCTCGAAGCGCCGGCCGTCGAAGCGGTACATGACGTTCGGCATCAGGCTGGCGAGATCCGGTTCACCGGTGCCGAGGTAGAAATCGAGCCAGCCGTCATTGTCCAGGTCGCCGTAGTTGGCGCCCATCGGCAGAGCTGGCCGGCGGATTCCCAGCTCGCGGGAGACCTCGGTCATCCGCAGCCTGCCGCCGCAGCCGGGCTCGGCGCCGCAGTCATTGCGGTAGAGCAGGGGCTGGCCTACCCCGGGGTCCGAGCCCATGAAGGACGCCACGACTTCGGTGGCCTGGTCGCGATAGTCGCCGACGTACAGATCGAGGTCGCCGTCGTTGTCATAGTCGAAGAACCAGGTGGCGAAGCTCTCCCGCTCCGGCTCGGTAACGCCCACCCGGATGGCGGCATCCAGGAAGACGCCGCCATCGTTCAGGTAGAGGCGGTTGGCGCCGAAGTTGGAGACATAGAGGTCGAGGTCGCCGTCGTTGTCCGCGTCGCCCCAGGCGGCGCCCTTCGCGTAGCGCAGGTTGCTGACCCCGGCCGCTGTCGCCACGTCCACGAACGTGCCGTCGCCGCGGTTGCGGAACAGTTGCGACGGGTACTTGTGGGCCTCATCCGCCTCGTTGCCGACGTAGAGGTCGAGGTCGCCGTCGCCGTCGTAGTCGCCCCAGGCGGCGGCCTGGGTCGGATAGGCGGGTTCAGCCAAGCCAGCGGCCTCGGTGGCGTCGACAAAACGGCCGATGTCGCCGCTCAGTTCGTTGCGCAACAGCGAGTTGCGAATGCGGCCCTCCTCCAGCAGCCAGGCCCCGCGCAGCACCAGCAGGTCGAGGCGCCCGTCGTCGTTGTAGTCGGCGTGGAGCAGGTTCAGACCGCCGAGCTGACTGCTGAGCCCCCAGGCCTCCCCGACGTCCACGAACCCGCCGTGGCCGTCGCCTCGGAATGCCTTGAGCGGACCGCACGGATCCCACGTTGAGGTGATCAGGTCGAGGACGCCGTCGCTGTCGAAGTCGTCGACTACGGCGCCGCCCGCGAGATCGAGAGCGTCGACCCCGAGTTCCGGCCCGAGATTGCGCCAGCGCCCGCCCGGAAACGGGGCGGAGGAAAACACCTCCTCGCCGATCCGGTAGTGGGCGGGCACGCCCTCGGGGAAGTCGCCGGTCAGTCGTCGCGCGACGTTGAGCAGCCACCTTGCCCGTTGCCTCCACGGGCCGGTCGGGCGTCCTTCCTGCAGCATTCCCAGGAACAGGTCGCCTGCCGCGCGCGCGTGTTCGGGACGGGCGTGGACTGCGGAGGGGGTGAGCGGCAGGATGCAGCTATCCGCTGACCTTGAGACCGAGTAGGCGGGTTCGCCGGTCGCTTCGTCCAAGCCAGTGTGATGGACGCAGTTCAGATCCTCGGCGCGCTGGAGATGGGCCAAGGCCAGGTTCCACTCGGCAACTGTCGGCCGGTCGGCGGCAGGTGCGGCTATTGCCCTGGTTGCCGCCGACAGGTGCTTGATCGCCCCCGCGGTGTCGCCGAGGCGGAGCAGTTCGCTTCCGAGTTGGGCTTCTATCTCGGGACTGGCCGGGTTCAAGGACAACTCGGCCCGAAGCTCGTCTGCGAACCTGGTGCCGAAGTAGGGGTTCGAACTGTCCTGCAGCCGCTGACAGGATTCCGTGAAGTCGTTGGCGGGCGCAACGGCAGCGAGGGGCGCTGCGAGCAGAACCAGACTGGCGAGCCCGCGGGCCGGCATAGGCGGAGACTACTACGACCCGAGCGGGCCCCTGCCTGTCGCTAGGCCGCCGGAGGCTTTGGGATCGCGGGTTCCGAGTCGCCGCCGTCGGTCGCGGACGAGGACTCCGCCTCGCCCGGGTCGCCGACGATGAGTTCCTCGCCGTCCGTCGCCGGTGGCGCCGGTGGCGCCGGCGGCAACGGCGCGGCGGCGGCCGCGCCATGGTCGGAAGTGCCGAACCGGGTCATGAAGACGGCGCCGAGGCCGATCGTCCAGGCGAGGTAGCAGATCAGGACGCCGGGGATCCAGAACATGACGCGGAAGAACCACGGCAGCCCCAGGAAGCCGAGCAGGTCGGCCACGAGTGCGAGCGCCTGGATCGCGAGAACGCCGAGCGCCAGAGCGCCGAAGCTGCCGGCAGCTACCCGGCCGGCGCCCTGGAAGCGACGGCGGCACCAGTTGCCGGCCGCCGCCGCCGAGCCGGCGTAACCGAACACGAAGGCGGCCGTCAGACCGATCAACGCGACGGGCCATAGGAGGAGGGCGAAGGGAATGCCGATGATCGTCACCGCGAGCAGCAAGCTGACGATGACCAGGACGGGGATGAAGAAGACCTCCACGCCCAGGCCGACCGCGAACATGATCCACAAGTCGGACGACGCCGCCGACCGCACCCGGCCGACTCCCTTCGGCGCCACCAGGAGGACCAGGCCGCTGAGCGCAATCAGGAGAACGGTGAAGATGATCGACTGGACGAACTCGAAGACCTTGCCGAGACGGAAGAAGGGGGGCCGGTCGCCGACACCGGGGAACCAGTCGCCGTCCCAACCGTCGAACCAGTCGCCGCCCCAGTTCCACTCGAAGTCACCCCAGTCGACTTCGGATACCTCGCCAAGCACGGACGACCCGTCTTCCCGCCGCACCCTGCCGCCGACCGTGACGATGTCGCCAAGCACTTCCGCTTCGGGGCCGAGTTCCACGTCGCCGCCGATCGCGACCACTTCGCCGGTCACGCGACCGTTGATCTTCGCCGTGCCGCCGATCGATATCGCGTCGCCGCGAACCTGGCCGTCGACCTTGACGCCGCCGCCGATCGAAACGATGTCGTGGGCCACTTCGTCCCGGCCGACCCGGACGGTGCTGCCGAACGCGACCTTGTTGTCGAGGTCGACGAGCTCCTCCTCGATCCCGTTCAGGTCGCGCTCGAGGTCCTCCAGCCGCTCGATCGCTCCTTCGATGGCGCCCTGGGCTTGTTCGCCAGCTTCCTCGAGTGCTTCGTCGAGGCGTTCTCGCGCTTCCTCCAGAGCCGTGCTCGCTTCCTCCTGGGCTTCCTGGGCCTCCTGAGCGCCCTGGGGCTGGCCGAACGCCAAGCCGGTGCAGCACAGCCCGCCGACCAGCATCAACGCGCCGGCTCGCGCCCCGCGGACCCGCCGCCGGCCGCCCGGTCGCGAAGCGAGCCGGTGGAGAAAATAGACCGCGGCCAGACTGACCAGCGCCGCAGCGGTCACCCCCGCGGTGACCTGGGGGGTGCGCAGAATCAGGTCGAGAGCCTCACCGACCCGCACCGCTCCGTTCAGGAACGCGAGGCTCTCGGCGAGGACGCCGACAGTCCAGGTCAGGATCCAGACCGCACTGAAGAGCCCCGTTTCCAGGGCGCTCAGCATGGTCAGCCAGGTGGACGGGACAAGCAGCGTCGCGCCGCCGAGCAGGAGCATCGCCGCCGCGGCCGTTGCGCCGACTGACACGCGTGCCCACCGGTGCATCGAGAACGGCAAGAGCCACGGCGCCGGCGCTTCGATCGGCCGGTTCGCGGCTGCCACCTGCCGCATGACCCGGCCGACGAACCCGTCCGACGGCGCGGGATCGTCGAGCGATTGGAAGAGTGTCCGGAAGTCGATTCGGTTCCGCATGTTCATCCCTCGCGGCGCGTGCGATTGTACGATGGCGGTTTGTTTTCAGGCTTCATTGCGGCGTTCACCATGCCCTTCGCCCTACGATACGAAGATCGCCGCGGTTTCAAACCACGCCCTCCGCGCGCAGACGCTGTTCGATCTCGCGGCGAGCCCGCCGCAGATTCGTCTTCACGGTTCCGAGAGGCATGCCGGTGATCTCTGCGATGTCGCGGTAGGGCAGCTCCTCCTTGAACCGCAGCAGCACGACCAGGCGGTACTCCGGCCGGAGGGCGGCCATCGAGGCCTCCAGCGCGGCCGCCAGCTCATGCCTCCTGACCAGTGTGTCGGCGGCCTCCGCATGCTCGTCGGGGGTGCGTTCGAGGATCGACGATTCGTCGGGATCGCTGCTCTCGATCGGTGTTGTGGGCAGCTTCTTTCGCCGCAGATGGTCGATTGACGCGTTGCTTGCGATCTTGAACAGCCAACTCGCGAAGCGCCGCCGCGGGTCATAGCGGGCGAGGGCCAGCCAGGCCTTGACGAAGACCTCCTGCGTGACGTCCTCGGCGATGCCGTGGTCCCGGACCATGCGCACGACCAGGCTGAAGACCGGGCGTTGGTAGCGCTCGACCAGGGTCTGAAAGGCGCGCTCCGACCCTTCGACGGCCTGTGCAATGAGCGCGACTTCGTCTTTCTGTCGATGCGTCAAGGTGTCATCCGTGCACTCGATGACTCGCGCCCGGAGTGGTTCGCGGGTGGCGCCGAGCGCGCCACCCAGGTGTCATCCGTGCGCTCGATGACTCGCGCCCGGAGTGGTTCGCGGGTGGCGTCGAGCACGCCACCCAGGTTGCAGTGTGGCACGCATGATGACTGCCCGTATCATTGCCGCGTGAAACACGGGGACGATCACACGGGTACCGGGGACTACGGGGAACTCGCGGCTGCGGTTCGGTCGGTGCGGATCGCGGGCCGCGTTACACGGCGTCTGCAGCAGTCGCTTCAGGGGTCCTTCCTGACCAAGGAGGACCGTTCGCCGGTGACGGTCGCCGACTACGCGGCGCAGGCCCTGGTCAGCCTCACCCTGTCGGGCGGGGAGGCCATCGTCGGCGAGGAGACCGCGACGGCGCTCGAAGGCGTCGAGGGAAGGGAAACCCTGGACAAGGTTGTGGCCGCGGTGCGGTCGGAGCTCCCCGACGTCACCGCCGACGAGGTGCGAGGCGCGATCGACCGCTGCTCGGATCCGGGTGGCGCGAGCGGGAGGTTCTGGGTCCTCGATCCGATCGACGGCACGAAGGGATTCCTGCGCGGCGACCAGTACGCGATCGCCCTGGGGTTGATGGAGGACGGCGAAGTCGTCGGCGGTGTGCTCGGTTGCCCGAATCTGCCTTCGCCCGCGGGCCGCGGTTGCCTGTTCGTCGCCGCCCGGGGTCGGGGCGCCTGCGAGCTGCCGTTCGACGAGGACGGGGGAGCACCCCGCCGGATCGGGGTCTCCGCGGTTGCCGCGTCGGGCGACGCCGCCTTCTGCGAGTCGGCCGAAGCGATGCACTCGGACCACGATCGGCACGCCCGGATCGCGACGCGGCTCGGGGTGACGGCCCCTCCCGTGCGCATGGACAGCCAGTGCAAGTACGGGGCGATCGCCCGCGGGGATGCTTCGATCTATCTCCGATTGCCCTCGTCCAGGACCTATCGCGAGAAGATATGGGACCACGCGGCCGGCTCTATCGTGGTGTCCGAAGCCGGGGGCGCCGTGACCGACGCCTACGGCCGGAGTCTCGATTTCAGCCTGGGCCGGACACTGGACGGGAATCGTGGGATCGTGGCGACCAACGGCCTCCTTCACGGCGCGGTTCTGGATGCGGCGGCCGCGGTGCTGCCCCAGAACCCGGAACTCTGAGACGGGATCCTTCCTCTTGGCTCCCAACGAGACGCTGCTCGTTACCGGCGGCGCCGGTTTCATCGGCTGCAACTTCACGGCCAGGGCGCTGGCCGACGGTTCGTGTCAGGGCAGCCGCGTGGTCGTGTTCGACAAGCTGACCTATGCCGGCAATCTCCTCAACCTGGAGGCGGTTGCGGAGGATCCGCGCTACCGGTTCGTGCAGGCGGACATCGCCGACCGCGACGCGGTCCGGCGAGTCTTCGCCGAGTACCGGCCGACGGCGGTCCTCAACTTCGCCGCCGAAAGCCATGTCGACCGCTCGATCGACAGCCCGGGCGACTTCGTCCGGACCAACATCGGCGGCACGTTCGAGCTGCTCGAAGCGGCCCGCGGCGCCCTCAGCGGCCGTTCCGAAGGGGAGCGAGCAGCTTTTCGGTTCATCCACGTGTCGACCGACGAGGTCTTCGGCAGTCTGGGTGACGAGGGACGGTTCCACGAACACACGCCCTACGACCCCAGTTCGCCCTACTCGGCCTCCAAGGCAGCCGCGGATCACCTCGTGCGCGCCTACGGTCGCACCTACGGCCTGCCGGCGATCGTGACCAACTGCTCGAACAACTACGGTCCGTACCAGTATCCCGAGAAGCTGATTCCGGTGATGATCCTGAACGCGGTGGACGGGCTTCCCCTGCCGATCTACGGTAAGGGCGCGAACGTTCGGGACTGGCTTCACGTGGAGGATCACTGCGCCGGTCTGCTCACGGTGCTGAGGCGCGGCGAACCGGGCCAGAGCTACAACCTGGGCGGCGACGAGGAACGAACGAACCTCGACGTCGTGGAGGCGGTCTGTGCGGCGGTCGAGGCGGAGTTCCCGGCCGCGCGGAACGCCGCGCTTGCCGCCAGGGGGATCGGGAGCTACTGGCAACTCGTGACCTACGTTGAAGACCGGCCCGGTCACGACCACCGCTACGCGATCGATGCCACGAAGGTGCGGCGCGATCTGGGATGGGCCCCGCGGCACGACTTCGAGAGCGGCCTGCGCGAGACGGTGCGCTGGTACCTGGATCACCGCGACTGGTGCGAGGCGGTCGCCCCCGGCGCCTCGAGGAGCCGGATGGGCGTAGCGCAGCGCCTGACGGGGGTGACATGAGCCCGCTACGGGGAATTCTGCTCGCGGGCGGGTCCGGTACTCGGCTTCATCCGGTGACTCGCGCGGTCAGCAAGCAGTTGCTGCCGGTGTACGACCAACCGATGATCCACTACCCGCTGTCCAGCCTGATGTTCGCGGGGGTGCGGGAGATCCTGGTCATCACGACGCCGCACGACCAGCCCGCGTTTCAGCGCCTGCTGGGTGACGGCAGAGATCTCGGCCTCGAGCTGTCGTATGCCGTGCAGGAGGCGCCGGAGGGCATCGCGCAGGCCTTTCTCATCGGCGCCGAACACCTGCGCGGGGCCAGGGCGGCCCTCGCGCTCGGCGACAACATCTTCCACGGCCACGGGTTGGGCCAGGTGTTCCAACGGGCCGCGGAGCGAAATGTGTCCTCGCCGGGTGCTGTGATCTTCGGCTACCGGGTCCGGGATCCCGAACGGTACGGCGTGGTCGAGTTCGATGAGGAGCGGCGCGTGATCGGCCTGGAGGAGAAGCCGTCGGCGCCCAAGTCGCCCTACGCCGTACCGGGTCTGTACTTCTACGACGAGCGCGTGATCGAACTGACCCGGACGCTCGAGCCGTCGGCGCGCGGCGAACTCGAGATCACCGATCTGAACCGGCTCTACCTGGCCGAGGGCACGCTGCGGGTCGAACTCCTCGGCCGCGGCGTTGCCTGGCTCGACACGGGCACGCACGAGGCGCTGCTTCAGGCCAGCAACTTCATTCAGGCGATCGAGGAAAGACAGGGGTTGAAGGTCGCCTGCCTGGAGGAGGTGGCGTATCGCATGGGCTACATCGACGCGGACGAGCTGGGTCGGTTGGCGGAAACCAGGAACGACGGCTACGGCCGCTATCTGAGCCTCGTCCTCGAGGAGGAGCGTTGAGCGCGCCGCCCAGGGTTCATCCGACCGGACTGGCCAGCGTGGTGATCGTCGAACCCGCGGTTCACCGGGACGGCCGCGGTTTCTTTCTGGAGAGCCACAACTCGTCCACGTTCGCGGAGTGCGGCGTGGAGAGGCCGTGGGTTCAGGACAACCACTCGCGATCCGGCCGCGCAACCTTGCGCGGACTCCACCTTCAATGCCGCCGGCAGCAGACGAAGCTCGTGCGCGTCACCCGGGGCGAGGTCTTCGACGTCGCCGTGGATGTCCGGCGCGGCTCGCCGTCCTTCCTCGGCTGGACCGGCTGCGTCCTGTCGGAGGACAACTTCCGCCAGCTCTACATCCCGTGCGGTTTCGCTCACGGCTTCTGCGTGATCAGCGAGACCGCCGAGGTGCAGTACAAGTGCGACGACTACTACGACCGGGACGACGAACTCTCGATCGCCTGGGACGATCCCCAGATCGGGATCGACTGGCCGGTCGACGAGCCGCTGCTCTCGGACCGCGACCGGGCGGCGCCCACCGTTGCGGGATGTCTTGAACAATTGCCGACGTTCTCCTGATTGAGTCGGATGTGTTTCGAGCGGCGCCCTTGACGGATCGGGACGGCCTGAGGGCCGCCGACCGCGATCAGCTCGAGGCGCGCGGCATTGGGGTCGAGGAGGCCCGGCGGCAACTCGCGCTCCTGCGCAATCCACCGCCGAAGACGAGGCTCGCGCGCCCCGCCCGGATCGGCGACGGCATCCTGCCTCTGCCTGAAGGCGCCGAGGCCGACGGCCTGGCCGAAGAGGGGCGATCCGCCGCGCTGGCAGGCCGCCTGATTCGCTTCGTGCCGGCCTCCGGTGCGGCGTCGCGACTGTTTGCGGAACTTCGAACGGCGCAGGCCGCCGGATACCCGGCGAACGATCCGATCCTGGCTCGTTTCGAGAGCGCCCGGCCCTGTCTCCCCTTCAACTGCGGTCCGACCGAGCTCCTGGACTGCTACGGCGACGCGCCCAAGGCCCTGATCCCCTTCCACAGGTACGCCGACGGCGAGCAACGGACGGCGCTGGAGGAGCACCTGGTTGAGGTGGCCACTGTCATGGGCGGCCGCGGCTTGGCGGCGATCCACTTCTCCGTCGCGGTCCGTCACCGGCCGGTATTCGAGGCGCTGCTCGCTGACCGGCTGCCGGTGCTCGAACGACGGCTGGGATGCCGCTTCGACGTCACGCTCTCCCACCAGTCGCCGGCTACCGACAGCATTGCGGTCGACGCGGACGGAAGGCCGTTCCGGATTGCGGACGATCCGGCAGCGCCGCTATTGGTGCGGCCGGGAGGCCACGGCGCACTGCTTGGCAATCTCCAGTCTCTTGCCGATCGGGGCTTCGAACTGATCGGGGTGAAGAACATCGACAACGTTCAGCCCGAGAAGGCGCAGGCCGCCTCGGTTCGTGCCATGCAGATCCTTGCCGGAATGGCGCGCGAACTGGCGCGGGGTTCGGGCCGGCCGGCCAGGGTGTGCGGCGTCGTTCCCGCCGTCGGCACGGCCGGGGGCGGTCCCTTCTGGGTTCACGAAACCTCGGTCGCCTCGGGAACCTTGGGCGGACGGCGGCTCCAGATCGTCGAGACCTCCCAGATCGACCTGGAAGACGGGGAGCAGACGGCGATTCTGGCTCGGTCCACGCACTTCAACCCGGTGTTCCTGGTCTGCGCGGTGCTGGCCCCCGGCGGCCTAGCGTACCGGCTGGAGGACTACGTCGACCCGGGCGCCAGCTTCATCGTGCGCAAGAGTCATGGCGGCCGGGAACTGACCGCCCTGGAACGTCCTGGTTTGTGGAACGGATCGATGGCCGGTTGGGAGACGCGGTTCGTGGAGCTGCCGAGCGAGGTGTACACGCCGGTCAAGAGCGTGTTCGATCTCGCCGGTGCGGAACACCAGGGCGGAGGAGGGAACTTCAGATGAACGAGACTGCGAGTCAGGTTGCTCCCCCGGAGGGGGGCGGTCCGGTCGACGGGAAGCCTGCGGGGGCCTCGAAGTCGCGGTTTGCGGTGCGCGCGGCGGTCCTCATCCTGGTGGTCGCCGCTCTTCTGCTGTTCGGCCGCCGCGTCGCCGGCTACCTGCCCGACTTCACCGCGTGGGTTGACGGACTGGGGTTTTGGGGACCGGTCGTCTTCGTGCTCGGATATGCCGTGGCCGCCGTTGCCTTCATTCCGGGTTCCCTGCTGACCCTGGCCGGCGGAGCGATCTTCGGTCTCTGGAAGGGCACCCTGTTCGTGTTCATCGGCGCCTCGTTGGGGGCGATCTGCGCCTTCCTGGTCTCCCGCTACGTGGCCCGCCGTGCGGTCGAGCGGCGGATCGCCAGTGAGCCGCGCTTCGCCGCCATCGACCGGGCGGTCCGGCGCGAAGGGCTCAAGATCACTTTTCTCCTGCGGCTGACGCCGGTGGTGCCCTTCGTGCTCCTGAACTACGCCCTGGGGCTGACCCGGGTGCGGCTGGTCGACTACGCCCTCGCGTGCATCGGCATGCTGCCGGCGACGCTGCTCTACGTGTACTACGGCAAGGTGGCGGGCGATCTGGCCCGGCTCGCCGCCGGGGTCGGCCAGGAGCGCGGCTGGCGCGACTACGCCTTGTTGGGCGTCGGCCTGGTGGCGGCGATCGCCGTGACGACGGTCATTGTGCGGATCGCGCGGCGAGCGCTCAGAGAGGAGGTAGGCGAATGACGAGGCCGGAACTGCTCCCCGAGAGTCGCCACGACCGGGAACTCGCGGCGCGGGTGTCCCCCGACGACTGGACGAACCCGGCGCCCGAAGGTCGGTACCACATGGTCGTGATCGGGGCCGGCACCGCCGGTTTGGTGACGGCGATCGTGGCCGCGGGTCTGGGCGCCAAGGTGGCGCTGATCGAGCGCCGGCTCATGGGCGGCGACTGCCTGAACTTCGGCTGCGTTCCGTCGAAGGGCGTGATCGCCGCGGCGCGGCGGTGGAACGCCGGCCGCGCCGATCCCGAGTTCGGGGCGGCGGGGGCCGGTGGCGCGGGCGATTTTGGCGCGGCGATGGAGCGCATGCGCCGGATCCGGGCGGCGATCGGCCAGGACGACGCGGCCGAGCGCTTTCGCGATGCCGGAGTCGATGTCTACCTGGGCGACGGGAGATTCCTGTCCGACCGCGCGGTCGCGGTGACCGGTTCCGCGGGCGACCGCGAGCTGCGCTTCCGCCGTGCCGTCATCGCCACCGGCGCGCGCCCCCAGGCGCCCCCGATTCCCGGTCTCGACCGTTGCGACTACCTGACCAACGAGACGGTCTTCTCGCTCACCGAGCGTCCCGAGCGGCTGGCGGTCATCGGCGCCGGCCCGATCGGCTGTGAGCTGTCCCAGGCCTTTGCGCGCCTCGGCAGCCGGGTCACGACGTTCGACATTCTGCCCGGCATCCTCCCGCGAGAGGATCCGGACGCCGCGGCTCTGGTTGAGCAAGCCCTCAGACGGGACGGGGTCGAGTTCGCGCTTGGTGTGACGATCGAGCAAGTCGCTCCGCACGACGCGGGCGTCCGCCTGGTCTACATCGACGGCGACGGCGGCCGCCGCGAGACGTGTTGCGATGAACTCCTGGTCGCCGTGGGCCGAACACCGAACATCGAAGGCCTGGGGCTTGAGGAGATCGGCGTCCAGTGCGATGCGACCGGTGTCCAGGTCGACGCGAAGCTGCGCACGACGAATCCCCGCATCTACGCCGCGGGCGACATCACACCGGCGCCCAAGTTCACCCACCTGGCTGACGCCCACGCCGGCGTCGTGATTCAGAACGCCCTGTTCTTTCCCAGCGCCCGCGCCGACCGGTTGGTCGTGCCACGGTGTACGTACACCTCGCCGGAGGTGGCGCACGTTGGGCTGGACCGGCGGGAGGCGGAGCAGCGTGGCATCGCCATCGACGTGGTCGACGTAGCCTTGGAAGAGAACCACCGTGCCCTGCTCGACGGCGAGGAGGAGGGGTTTCTGCGGGTCCTGCTGCAGCGGGGCAGCGACCGGGTGCTCGGCGCCACGGTGGTGGCGGCCAGCGCCGGCGATCTGATCGCGCCGCTCACCCTGGCCGTGACCCACCGGATCGGCCTCTCGAAGTTCACCTCGACCATCCTGCCGTATCCGACCCAGGCGGAAGTGCTCAAGAAAGCCGCGAACCAGTGGCGCAGGACGAGGCTGAGTCCTACCGTCCAGGGCCTGTTCGCGCGTTGGTTCCGCTGGACCGGTTGAGCCGCTACAGGTGGTGCCGGCGCGGCCTGCGCCGCCGTCGTCTCCGCCGTGTCGGTGGATTCGTGGTGTCGGTCACGCTTCGGGACGGCGCCGACTCGGCGACCGCTCGCCAGCGTTCGAGTGCCTCACCGCCGCTGCCGGTGGCAGCCGACAGCAGGGAGAACAGCTCCACTGCGGGACCGAAGGCTTCCCGCTGGACCAGGCTGTGAACGATCTTCGGGCTGTGGCTCGGTTCGCACAGCCGTTGAAACGTCTCCAGCGCCCCTCTCATCTTGTGGCGGCGGGCGGCGGAGAGGGCAAAGCGTTTGCCGAAGTCGGCCACAATGTCGTCCACGAGTCGTTGCAGGCGGCGCCTCGGGACTGCGGTTCCGCCGGCCTCCAGGCGCTCTCTGCCGACCACGATCCGTGGCAGGAGCAGGGTCGACAGCAGCATCGCAAACGGCACTTCCGGCTCCGTACTGACGCGTTCGTCAAGTTGCTCCGCGAGTTGGGAGAAGCCGGCCGTCTCGGTCCCTGTCCTTCGCACTTCGTCTACTTCGGGCAGAACGATCGGAAGCAGCCCCGAGCGCCGCATCCAGTCGAAGGCCGCGGCGCTCCGGCCGCTCGACAGGAGCTGGATCAACTCCTCGATCAGGCGGTACGGCGAGGCCTTGGCAATGTCCCGGCGGTGCTCGAAGGCGGCGGCAAGGGTTTCGTCCTCGATCTCGAAGTCCAGGCGCGCGGCGAACTCGCAGGCCCGCAGCATGCGGACCGGATCCTCGCGGTAGCGCAGGTTGGGATCGCCGATCACGCGGATGCACCCGCGATCGAGATCCTCAAGGCCTCCCACATAGTCGACGACGGCGCGGTCGGAGGCTCGGTAGAGCAGGGCATTGACGGTGAAGTCGCGGCGGAAGGCGTCCTGTCTGGGTGTGCCGTAGGTGTTGTCGCTGGTTACCAGGAGTTCGCCGGGCGAACGGCGCTGATGGTCAGGATCCGGCGCGCCGCGGAACGTGGACACCTCGACCACCTCGTCGCCGAACCAAACGTGAGCGAGGCGAAAGCGCCGGCCGATGATGCGGGAGTTCCGGAACAGCCGCCGCACCTCCTCGGGGCGCGCGTCGGTGACGATGTCGTAGTCCTTCGGGGAGCGCTGCAGCATCAGGTCGCGCACGCTGCCGCCGACCAGACCGGCGTTCTTGCCCGCCTGAACCAGCCTCCGCAGCACCTTCTGGGCGCCGGCGGAGATTTGCCTGGACGTGATCGGGTGCTTGGAGCGCTGCAGTACCGTGGCCGGGGCCGGCGCTTCCATCGGATCAGGGTATCAACGGACGCCGGTTGCGGCGCCGCCTGGTGCGGTGGAGGCCCGTGATGCGCCCGAGGCGGCCCCCTTTGGATCGTGCAAGGATCGGGGTGTGTCTGTGCGGGTAGCGTCAACTCGGGTCGGCCCGTGTGCGGTGGCGGTGTGCCTGCTCATCGCGTTCCAGTCGGTCTCCACGGCTGCCGTCCGCGCGGACGATCTGTTTCTTCCGGCCGGCCCGTCGAGCGAGCAGACGAACGGCGCCCGTGCGGCGGCTTCCACCTCGGCGACGCCCGAGCTCCTGGGCGCGACGCTTCGCAGCCGGCTCGCGCGGATCGACCGGCGCCTGCTCGACGAGGCGCGCGCGACTGCCGCACGGGGCGGGAACGCCGAGGGTCTGATCGACCTGAACCTGTTCGACGACGCATCCTTCGCGGCCGTCGGTCTGAGCGCCGCGCCGACGTCGTCCGGATACTCCGTGACCGGGCAGCTCGACGGCGTGCCTTTCGGCATGGTCAGCCTGGTGGTCAACGGGGACGTCATCGTCGGCACGGTGCGGGCTCTCGGGGAGACCTACACGATCCGATCGACCGGCGGCGGCGACATCGAGATACGGCAGACCGACGAAGAGACGTTGCCTGAATGCGCCGGACCGCTGGCGCTGCCGGTCGAGGCCGGCGCGCCTGGGGCCGACGTGGCGGCGCCCCCGGTCAGCGTCGAATCCACGAGCGCTTCTTCCCGGATCGACATCCTCGTCGTCTACACCTCCGCGGCGAGGGCTTGGATCGGCGGCGAAGGCCCGATCGAGGCGACGATCGATCTCTGGTTCACCGAAGCGAACGCCTACTTGAGGGCCAGCGGCGTCGACCTGCAGATCCAGTTGGCGCACGCGGAGGAGCTGGACTACACCGAGACCAGCTCATCCGAGGAACTGACTCCGTTTCGCCTCACCAGGGACGGCATCATGGACCGCGTACACGCAATGAGGGATGCCGTCGGGGCCGATCTCGTTCACCTCGTCGAGCGGTGGGGAAGCTCAGGTCGCTTCAGGTACTGCGGGCTTGCCTACGTCATGCGGGATGCCGTCGCGTCTTTCGCGTCCAACGCGTTCGGCGCCACCGTGATCGACTGCGGCAGCTTGACGTTCGCCCATGAACTCGGTCACAACATGGGTCTCAACCACGATCGCTACGCCGAAGACATTTCCCTCGACTCCGGCCTGGTCAACATGCCGACCAACGACGCCTACGGCTACGTCAACCAGGCCGGAGTCGAAGTGGGTACGTCAACGAGGCGCTGGCGAACGATCATGGCCTACAGCGTGCAGTGTTCCCACGCGGGAGCCTCACCGTGCTCGCGGTTGGGCCGGTTCTCGAATCCCGCCCAGACCTGGTCCGGCCATCCGCTTGGCGTCTGGAGCAATGGGAATGCAAATTCCGTCACCGGTCCCGCCGGCGCCAGCTTGACCCTCAACGGCACCCGCGCGATCGTCGCGGCCTTCCGCTCGGCCGGGGCGAATCCGGCGGTCGTCTCCTTGAGGCGCCGGCAACCGGCTGGGGAGAGGACGAACGGCAGCACCCTGCGGTGGCGGTTGGCGTTCAGCCGGGACGTGAAGAACGTGACGAGCGAGGACTTCGAACTTCAAGGTTCGGGTCTCGGAGCGACGACGCTGACCGTTGCGCCGAAATCCGGCAGCAAACGGATCTACGACATCAGTGTCACGGCGGGTTTGAGCAGCTTCAACGGCGAGTGACGCTCAGGTTCGCGGCTGGACAGAACATCCTGGATCTGGCGGACACGGCGCTGGCCACGACGTGGCCTACTGTCGCGGAACGGACCTACACCCTGGACCATGCCGCTCCCTCGCCTGTGATCTCGCCCTCGAGCGCGAGCAGCTCGCCCTTTGTGGCGACGATCCGTTTCGCCGAGGACGTGAAGGACTTTGGCGGCGCCGGCGACGTGACCGCGACGAACGCCACCGTAAGCGCCCCGTCGCGCTCCGACGCGCGCACCTACACCGTGCAGGTGACGCCGACCATGATCGTGGCTTCGACAATCACCCTCACGGTCCCCGCGGGCGCCGCGAGGGACATCGCGGGCAACCAGAGCGTCGCCGCGTCCCAGCCCGTTGCCTACGACCCATCGACCAGTGTTTCGCTGGCGGTTGCCGGACTCTCGAATGCCTCGATCGCGGAGAACACGACGTGGACGTCGGCCACGCCTTCGGTGACGGGAAGCCCGGTGGGGACCGTGTCGTGGACCAAGGAAGGGGCCGACGCCGGCCACTTCGAGATCGACGGGACGACCGGCGCTCTGCGTCTCCCGGGACCGGACTTCGAAGAGGAGGTCGACGCGAACCGCGACAACGGGTACGAGGTGACAGTGAGGGCCGCCGACGCCAACGGCAACTCGGCCACGGCGCAGGTCACGGTCACCGTGACCAATGCAGTGGAGGCAAGGGAACTCCAGGTCTCCCATGCATTCAGCCAGAAGGTCCCGGAAACGACGAGCTACTCGGAGACGCCATCCCTGAGGCCGGAAGTCGTATGCCGGGGTGATTGCAAGGTCGACGATGGCCCGGCCGGCGCCGTGGCCTGGTCCAAGACCGGCCCTGACGCCGCTTTATTCGTACTCAACGCGAGATCGGGCGCGTTGTCGCTCGCTCAGCAAGACTTCGAGAACCCGGTGGACTCGGATGCCGACAACGACTATGAGGTGACCGTGACTGCCGCCGATGCCGACGGCAACAGCGCCAGCAAGGACGTGACGGCGAGGGTGATCAAGGGGCCTCCTCTGTGGCTCACGATCTCGGGCCTCTCGTCCGAGAGCGTCGGGCAGGACGACGTCTGGACCTCCGCGACGCCCTCGGTCGGCGGCGCAAGCGGCGACGTGATCTGGACGAAGGAAGGGCCGGACGCGGACCAGTTCTCGGTCGATTCCGGATCGGGCGTGCTGACCCTGGCCGCTCGGGACTACGAGAACCCCGCCGATGCGGACAAGGACAACGTCTACGAGGTGCGACTGCGCGCAACCGACGAGAATGCGCACTCGGGCACCGCGCCGGTCACCGTGACCGTCACCGAAACCGCTCCCCCTCCGCTGCCACCGCCGGACGACCCGGAAGTCGAGGTGTCTTTCGGTTCCTCGGACTACGAGGTCACCGAGGGTCGTACGGTGGATGTGGTGGTCCGACTGAACCGGGACCCCGAACGCGACCTGGAGATCCTCCTCGAAGAGACCCTCCACGGCGGCGCCGCGGCCGCGGACTACTCGGGCGTGCCACAGAGCGTGGCGTTCGGCCCCGGCGTCAGGAGCCGCCAGTTCCAGGTCGCGGCGACGGACGACACCATGGACGAGGACGGCGAAGCCGTCGCGCTGAGCTTCGTCTTCCTGCCGTCGCGGGTGACCTCCGGCGGCATCGGCCAGACGACCCTTGCGATCCAGGACGACGACGGCGTTAGCGGCGGTGGTGGTGGCGGCGGTGGCGGCGGCGGTGGCGGTGGTGGTGGTGCGCCGCCTCCGAGCGACGACGGCGTTGGCGACGACGGCAACGGGGACGACGGCGGCAACGACACGGGTGGTGGCGGCGCCCCGCCCCGGGCCGCAGTCACGGTGGATGTGGAGTGTGCCGAGAATCTCTGCCGTGCCCGCACCGGTGTCCCGGTGACGTTCGAGGACACAAGTTCCGGCACAGTCCGGTCCCGGAGGTGGCAATTCGGGGACGGGGAGAGGTCGCGGAATCGTAGGGTCGATCACGCATGGTCGGAACCCGGCTTCTACGAGGTGACCTTGTGGGTGAGCGACGGCACGATGGAGTCGACAGCGTCCCTCACGTTCCTGGTCGAGGCGGCGGAACCTCAGGGAAGCTGCGTGGCGGACGACAACACGCGGTGTCTGCAGGACTCGCGCTACGCGGTGGCGGTGGAGTGGCGGACGACGGACGGCGGGAGCGGTTCCGCGAGCGTGGTCCACTCAGGAACGAACGACTCGGGCCTCTTAACCTTCTTCAACGAGGACAACTGGGAAGTGCTGATCAAGGTGCTGGACGGCTGCGAGCGGAACGGTCACGTGTGGGTGTACGGTGCGTCGACGACGGATCTCGGTTACTCGATCCGGGTGACGGACACGGTGACGGGCACGGTGAAGGAGTACCGGAACGAGCCGGGGCTGCCGGCGCCCGCGATCACCGACGCGACGGCGTTTCAAGCGTGCGCCCGCTGACGGGCCCACGCTTGGTTCACGGCTGGCGCCTGGGCGGCTGCGAGCCGTAGCGCCCTTCGCCCCGCACTGCGTGCTCCGCTGACGGCGCGGACTGCTAGGCTGCGCCGCCGTGGGCGCCCTGGACGGACTGCGGGTTCTCGACCTGTCGCGGCTTGCGCCCGGGCCGTACTGCTCGATGCTGCTCGCCGACATGGGGGCGGACGTGCTGCGGGTCGACAACGCGGTGGGCGGACCGGTGCGATCCGGCGACATGCTGTCGCGGAACAAGCGCAGCATCGCGCTCAACCTGAAGACGGCCGGTGGCCAGCGCATCCTCCGCGAACTGGCCGCGAAGGCGGATGTCTTCCTGGAGGGCAACCGGCCGGGAGTCTGCGCCCGGCTGGGTTGCGACTATCCGACATTGTCCGCGAGCAACAGCCGTCTCGTCTACTGCTCGCTCACCGGCTACGGCCAGACCGGGCCGATGGCGAAGGCCGCCGGGCACGACGTGAACTACATCGCGCTCGCCGGCGTTCTGTCGCAGATCGGCAACGGCCAGGATCCGCCCCTGCCGCCCCTCAACCTGATCGCCGACTTCGGCGGCGGAGGCCTGATGGCGGCCTTCGGCATCCTCTGCGCCCTGTTCGAGCGGGAACGGTCCGGCCGCGGTCAGTACATCGACGCCGCGATGATCGACGGAGCGGCGTCCCTGATGGCCGTGCACTTCGCGCAGAAGGGCGCCCGCTCTACGCCGGGCAAAGGGCTCCTGGGCGGCGGGGCCGCCTTCTACCGCTGCTACGAGTGCAAGTGCGGCGGCTACGTCTCGGTCGGCGCGATCGAACCGCAGTTCTTCGCGGCGCTGTGCGAGGGAACGGGCGTCGATGTCGCGGACGAGCAGATGGACACCGGTCGCTGGTCGGCGCACATCGATGCGTTCGGGCGGGCCTTCCTGACCCGGACCCGCGACGAATGGGCCGGGGTGTTCAGCGAACTCGACGCCTGCGTGTCGCCGGTGCTCGACCTGGACGAAGCGCCGCGCCATGCGCACAACATGCAGCGGGGGACCTTCCCGATCGGCCCGGACGGAGAGATTCACATAGCGCCCGCACCGCGCCTCGACAGGACGCCCGGCGACCTCCGACGGCGCGAACCGCGGATGGGCGAACACACCGGAGAAGTCCTTCAGGGCCTCGGCTACAGTGCCGAGGAGATCGAGGGACTCGAACAGAACGGAGCGATCCTGAGAGCATGAACGACGCACGTACGTACGACGGTCCGCCTTCAGGCGGCGCGGGCAGAGTCTTCGAGGACTTCGAGGTCGGCCAGATCTTCCGTCACGCCCTGGGCCGTACGGTCACCGAGGGCGACAACGTCTGGTTGACGATGATCACCCTGAACCCGAACCCGATCCACTTCGACCGCGAGTACGCGGGTCAGACGGAGTGGGGACGGCCCCTGGTCAACTCCTGCTTCACCCTGTCCCTGGTCACGGCGCTGACCGTCGCCGACCTGTCCCAGAACGCGGTGAACCTGGGTTGGGACCGGGTCCGTCTGCCGCACCCGGTGTTCGAAGGCGACACGCTGTATGCCCAGAGCGAGGTGCTCTCCGTTCGCGAGTCGAAGTCGCGCCCGCACCAGGGCATCGTGGGCTTCCGCACGGTCGGCTACAACCAGACCAGCCAGCCGGTGATCACGTTCGACCGCACGATCCTCGTGTACCGCCGCGGCCACGTGCCGGCGAAGCCGGTTCGTCCGGCACTGCGCGCGTAGCCGGGACTGCGGCCCGCCCCGGCGCTACCGCTCGGCGAGCGCCTGGTAGTCGCGTACGGTGGCGCCGGTGTAGACCTGCCGGGGGCGGTTGATCCGGTTGTCCGGATCGTTCCGCATCTCCTTCCAGTGCGCCAGCCAGCCCGGCAGCCGGCCCAGGGCGAACATGACCGTGAACATGTCCGTCGGCAGGCCCATCGCCCGGTAGATGATGCCGCTGTAGAAGTCGACGTTCGGATAGAGCTTGCGCTCGACGAAGTACTCGTCGCGCAGCGCCACCTCCTCCAGGTTCCTGGCGATTGCCAGCAGCGGATCGTCAACGCCGAGCTGCGCCAGGACCTCGTCCGCAGCCCCCTTCAGGATACTGGCGCGCGGGTCGAAGTTCTTGTAGACGCGGTGGCCGAAGCCCATGAGGCGGAAGGGGTCGTCCCTGTCCTTGGCGCGATCGACGAACTTGCTGAAGTCGTCTCCGCTGTCGCGGATCGCTTTCAGCATCTCGATCACCTGCTGGTTGGCGCCGCCGTGGAGCGGCCCCGACAGGGCGTCGATGCCGGCTGAGATGGCGGCGAACAGGCTGGCGCCGGAGCTGCCTACCATGCGGACCGTCGACGTCGAGCAGTTCTGCTCGTGGTCGGCGTGCAGGACGAGCAGCATGTTGAGCGCTCGAGACAACACATCCGGCGGCTCGTAGGACTCGCAGGGCACCGAGAACATCATGTTCAGGAAGTTCTCGGCGTAGCCCAGGTCGTTCTGCGGGTACACGAACGGCTGGCCGATCGACTTCTTGTAGGTGAAGGCCGCGATCGTCGGCAGCTTCGCGATCAGGCGGACGGCGTGCAGGTCGACGTCCTCGTCCTCGGAGTAGAAGGTGGCCAGCGACGAGATCATCGAGGACAGGATCGCCATCGGGTGCGCCGTCGGCGGGTACGCCTCGAAGAACTTCTTCATGTCCTCGTGGATCAGCGTGTGCCGCCGCAGCTTCGCTCGGAAGTCGCTCAACTCCTGCTCGCTCGGCAGTTCGCCGTAGATCAGCAGGTAGCAGACCTCGACGAAGGACGCTCGCTCGGCGAGCTGTTCGATCGGGTAGCCGCGGTAGCGGAGAATTCCCTGCTCGCCGTCGATGAACGTGATCGCGCTACGGCACGATCCAGTGTTGCCGTAGCCGGGATCCAGGGTAATGGCGCCAGTCTGGCTCCGGAGCTCGTGGCTTTGGATAGCCAGTTCGCCCTCGGCGCCGACGATGACGGGGAATTCGTACTCCTGATCGTCCAGACTCAGCTTGGCTACACTCATCGCTGCTGTCTACCCCTTAACCCTTCCCGGTATTCGATTCACTTGGCGCGCGTCGGGGGCGGAGTGTAGCAGCCCGAATCCCGCCGGTTTGGGCTTGCGCGGTTGACGTGTGGACGACGTTCGGGTCAGAACCTGAACCGGAGATCCACGGCCGTCTGAAGGCCGCCGCCACCGATCGCAACGGCGCCGCCGCTCGGGGCGTCGAGATCGATCGAGGCGTCACTGAAGCGAACGATTCCGCCCAGTCCGGTGCTCTTGCTGAAGTAGTAGGCGGCGTCGATGCCGAGGTGGTAACCGATGGCGCTGCCTGATGCCTTCCGGTGTTCGACGCCGGCGTAGTTCGCCGTTTCGAAGGGGTAGGTCTGATCGAAGCGAACGGCGGTCGCCAGGTCATAGTCGACGTCGATCTGGGAAGGACCGGCGAACAGGGCGACCTGGACCTTCTCGCCGTCTCGGACGAGCCACTTCAGCGAAAGGTGAATGGCCGTCTCATCGCGTGAGAGGCCACGGCTCCTGCCTTCGACAGTGCGCGGACTTCCGAACAGGAAGGGGTGTGGCAACCGACCCACGATGTCCGCCTGGTCGGAGAGCGAGGACTGGGACCAGGTGAGCCCGAGCGCCAGCGGACCGCGCAGGCGGAGGCCAAGGGATGCCTCGTAGAGAGAGGCGTCGCCGCCCACGTAGTCGGCGTCGAACTCACCCTGCTCGGAACCGAACAGCCTGTGGTCGAAGGTGAAGGTCCCGGACGGAGCGTCGTTGGTCGACAGCAGGCCGCCGCCCAGGGTGACGGACCAGCGGTCCCGGGCCGCTTCGCCGTTCTCGGACTCGGTGGAAGCGACCGTATCCTCCTGCGGCGCGTCGGCTTGCGCGGCAAGGGGCGCCGTAGACCAGGTCAGGAGCAGGAGAGCCAGACCCATCGAGAGCCGGCGCCAGCTTCTGTTGCTTGCTTGCGTCTTCAGATTCATTGCCTGGTTCTTCCTCATCGGTTCAAAGTCCCACCGCCGTCAGCGCCTGATCGATCGCCGTGTGGGCGGAGCTTCCGGCGCCGTGAAGGTCCACGGCCGCCTGTCGGATGGCGATTGCCATCGTCTGGAAGTTGGCCAGGGGTGACGCCAGGTCAACCAGGGCGCGGAAGAACGCCTGCTCGACCTGAGTCCGGTTGGCGCCGCCGACCCCCTGGACCGTCCGACCGCTCGAGGCGTGCGTTCCACCCTCGATCGCCAGGTAGAAGGCGTGGCTCAGGATGGTGGAGTTCCAGTGGATCCCCTGGTAGCCGTCGGTTGCACGCCGGAACCAGCGATTGTCCATCCTGCCGAAGGGGGTGTAGCGGAACCGGTTCTCGCTCACCCGGGCCACGACAAAACGGAACGCCTGCCCGAGGGCGTCCGGAAGGGTGAAAGAACCGATGTTGAACGAGTGAGGCGCGTCGAACCGACGCGCCGGCTGTCCCGTGTCCTCGCCGTTGGTGTAGTCCGCGCGCAGCAGCCCGTCGCCGGGCGGGTGGAACATGAATTCGACCGCCGTGCCGATGATGTCCGAGTACGCCTCGTTGATCGCACCGCCATGGGCCAGAAACAGGGCGAAGCGACCGTTGCGAGAGGTCGTGGGGTTCCCGTCGTCGTCGAAGCAGAGGTACGGCGCTAGTACTTCGTCTTGATCGTCCTGGAAGGTGTGGAGGTCGCCGCAGCGAATCACCTCATCCGACACTATGAAGCTCGATGGTCCGAGGGTGAACCGGTGCTGGCCGATCAAGGGCAGGCCTGTACGCGTGGTCATGGCGGAGTAGGTGACACCGTGCATGAACTCGTGTGCCACAACGTCCAGGGGAACGAGCGGCGTGCCGCCTGGTCTTTGGCCGAATGCGACGGCGCCGGTGCCTTGCGGCCCGAATGGCGCCGAGAGGAAGAAGGCGTTGTCGAACTCGTCGATGTTGACGATGGAGAAGATGCGACCGTCCTGGCCATCCATTCCTCGCCATCCCTGGCTCTTGAAGAGGTAGTCGTAGGTCAGGCCGAGGTGAGCGTGACCGTCGACGACGGCCGGACTCGACCACTCGTTGTCGTCGTCCGCCGCGACCGCCTCCTCCCAGGCCGGCGAAGGCACGAGCAACAGGAAGGCGTTCAAGAAGTCGCCCTGCGCGTCCAGGGTCACGGTTTCGGCCGGACGAAGTCGATCCCACGCCTCGTAGCCCTGCCCGGTCTTCCAGACGCTCAGTTTTTGCGGCGCGCCGGTGATGCCCAAGCCGAAGCCAACCTCGCTCTCGGCGTACACGTGGTCGAGCTGATGCACGAGTTCGCCGCTATGGGCGTCGATGAACCAGGTCCGGTGGTCCTGCATCGGCGCGCTCCAGACGAGCACGAGCCTCCCTAGCAGGGTCGGGAAGATGACCAGGCTCGGCGGTTCGGGGGTCGCCGGAGCGGCATCTGCAATCTCCTCGAGACGGGCCAGGGCGGCTTCGGCGCTCAGACTCGGATCGGTCCCGATGTCGATGTCGCCGAAGACAGTCCCGAAGATCGACACCGTCGCCCCGTTGGCCCGCTGTCGGGTGAGGCCGGCGCCGTAGACCGGTACACCGCGGTGGACCTGACTGAAGTGCTCGTGAAGCCGTCCCGGCAACTGGCGGTCCGGCAGCGCCGATACCAGCGCGAGTTCCCCCATGCGGCTCTTCTCGGCGATCAGCGAGTCGATTCGGACCATGTCCGGAATGTCGGCGGGCATCGACGTGATGGCGAATACCTGCGTGTCGGGCGCCGGCGCCGGCTGAGCCGGCAGCGCGCTGCCCGCCAAGAGCAAACCCAAGGGCAACGCGACCAAGATGCGGACTCGTACCACTAGTTGTCTCCCCTCACTTCGTGGTTCGTCTCCGGCCTGGGCGGCGAGCCTCGGAGGATGACGGATCACCCGTCCCCGCGGGTTCGCCAACAACGGCCTCGATCGGCTTATTCTCGCGCCTTTTGGGCCCCGTCCCTAGACGCCGCGTTTCTCAGCGCCCCACAGCGTCTTGTGAAGTTGTACCGAGACCCGGGCCGTCAGCCGGTCTTCGAGCACCCAGGAGGCGAGTTCGGCAGGTTCCAGGGCATCCCAGACCGGCGACAGGTGGACGGTGCAGCGGCAGTCGATTCGGTGCTCAAGGATCACGTCCCGAGCCCACTCGTAGTCGCCGCGGTCCGCGAGCACGAGCTTCACCTCGTCGGTCGAACGGAGTTCGTCGATGTTCGGCCAGTGGTTGTTCGCGGCCTCGCCGCTTGCCGGGCACTTCAGGTCGACGATCCGCCTCACCCGCGAATCCACGCCTGAGATGTCGAGTCCGCCGCCGGTCTCGAGCAGAACCGTGAGCCCCCGGTCGCAGAGTCCGCTCATCAGGGGATGAACGCCGGGCTGGAGCAGGGGTTCGCCGCCGGTGACTTCCGCCAGCGGGCAGTCGTAGGTCAGCACCTCCGCGATGATGTCCTCGACGCGCATCCACGCGCCTTCGTAGAAGCTGTACTCCGTGTCGCACCAATTGCATCGCATCTGACAGCCGGTCAGGCGCACGAGCACGCAGGGACGGCCCGCGAAGGTCGATTCGCCTTGGATCGAGTAGAAGATCTCGTTGATCTTGAGCCGCTCGGCCGCCGGCAGCGCAGCAACCGGATCAGGCGTCGTCGTCAAGGAGCTGCCGCAGCACGTACTGCAGGATGCCCGCGTGGCGGTAGTACTCGGCTTCCTGCGGGGTGTCGAGGCGCACCAGCGCCCGGAAGGTGGTTTCGCCGTCCTCGCCGTTCGCTCGCACCGTGACCTCCAGGCCGGGCTCGAAGTCCGCGGCCAGGCCCGCCGCGAGCCCCTCCACCTCATACTCCTCACGGCCGGTCAGCCCGAGTTCCTCGGCGCCTTCGCCGCTCCGGAATTGAAGCGGCGCGATCCCCATTCCGACCAGGTTGCTGCGGTGGATTCGCTCGTAGCTCTTGGCGATGACGGCGCGGACGCCGAGCAGCCGCGGTCCCTTGGCCGCCCAGTCGCGCGACGACCCGGTCCCGTACTCCAGGCCGGCCAGAATGATCTGCGGCACGCCCCGTTCGCGGTAGGCGGTGGCGGCGTCGAAGATGGTCGTGTGCTCGCCTTCGGGCAGGAGCGCGGTGTAGCCGCCCTCTGTGCCCGGCGCCAGGTGGTTGCGGAGGCGGACGTTGGCGAACGTGCCGCGCATCATGACCTCGTGGTTGCCGCGGCGGGCGCCGTAGGAGTTGAACTGCGCCGGTTGGACGCCAAGGTCGCGGAGGTAGTCGGCGGCGGGACTGTCGAGGCTGATCGGACCGGCCGGCGAGATGTGATCCGTGGTCACCGTGTCGCCGAGCAGGGCCAGCACCCTGGCGCCGTGGATGTCCTCGACCGGCTGCGGCCGGCGCGGCATGTCGACGAAGAACGGAGGTTGCTTGACGTAGGTCGAGTCGGCCTGCCAGTCGAAGGTCTGGCCGGAGGGCACGTCGAGCGCCTGCCACGCCGCGCTGCCGGAGAAGACATCGGCGTACTGGCGCCCGAACATCGCGGGGACCAGCGAACTCTCGAGCGCCGCCTGGATCTCGCTCTGGGAGGGCCAGACGTCCCGCAGGTAGACGGGGCCGTCGGCGCTCGAGGCCAGGGGCTCGTTGTAGAGGTCGATGTCGATGCGGCCCGCCAGCGCGTAGGCCACGACCAGGGGAGGCGAGGCGAGGTAGTTGGCGCGCACCTCGCTTGAGATCCGGCCCTCGAAGTTCCTGTTGCCGGAGAGCACGGCGACGGCAACGAGCTCGTCTTCGGCAATCGCGGCCGAGATCGGGCCGGGCAGCGGGCCGCTGTTGCCGATGCAGGTCGTGCAGCCGTAGCCGACGGTGTGGAAGCCCAACTGCTCGAGGTAGGGGGTCAGACCGGCCTCGCCAAGGTAGTCGGTCACCACCTTGGAACCGGGCGCCAGACTGGTCTTCACCCAGGGTTTGGCCTTCAGCCCGGCCTCGACCGCCTTCTTGGCCAGCAGGCCGGCGGCGAGCATGACGGACGGGTTCGAGGTGTTCGTGCAGCTCGTGATCGCGGCGATCACCACGGCGCCGTCCCGCAGGTCGACCTTGCCGGCGCCGCTGGCGTCGGCGGCCGCTTCCTGGGCAGCGTCGCCGTTCGCGTCGTCGTCGTCGATCACCCGCAGGCCGCCCTTGCGGGTGGAAAGGCCGGGCAACTGACTGAGGAAGGACTCCTTGACCCCGGAGAGCGGCACCCGGTCCTGGGGCCGCCGTGGACCGGCCAGCGACGGCACGATCGTGCTCAGATCGAGTTCCAGCGTGTCGCTGTACTCGGCCTCCGGCGTGTCCGGGCCGTGGAACAGGCCCTGCTCGCGGCAGTAGGCCTCGACCAGTTCCACCTGAGTCGCGGTGCGGCCGGTGAACCGCAGGTAGTCGACGGCGACCCGGTCGATGGGGAAGATGCCGCAGGTGGCGCCGTACTCGGGCGCCATGTTGGCGATCGTCGCGCGGTCGGCGAGGCGTAGTTCACCTAGCCCGGGACCGAAGAACTCGACGAACTTGCCGACCACGCCGTGATTGCGGAGCATCTCGGTGACCCGCAGGACGAGGTCCGTCGCGGTGGTTCCCTCCGGCAGCCTGCCAACGAGACGGCAGCCGAGGACCTGGGGTACGAGCATCGCGATCGGTTGGCCGAGCATCGCCGCCTCCGCCTCGATGCCTCCCACACCCCAGCCCAGGACGCCGAGTCCGTTGATCATCGTCGTATGGGAGTCGGTGCCGACCAGCGTGTCGGGATACGCGAAGGGCGGCTCGCCGGCGCCGTTCTGCGAGGTCATGACCCCGCGGGCGAGGTACTCCAGGTTGACCTGGTGGACGATGCCGGTCGCCGGCGGCACGACGCGGAAGTTCTCGAACGCGGTCTGGCCCCAGCGCAGGAACAGGTAGCGCTCCTCGTTGCGCTCGAACTCGCGCTCGGCATTGATCAGGAGGGCGGCCGCGGAACCGTACTCGTCGACCTGCACCGAGTGATCGATCACCAGTTCGGCCGGCTGCAGGGGATTGATCTTCGCGGGATCGCTGCCCATGCTCGCCATCGCGTCTCGCATTGCGGCCAGGTCGGCCACCGCGGGGACGCCGGTGAAGTCCTGCAGCAGCACACGGCCCGGCATGAAGGCGATCTCGACACTCGGTTCGGCCGTAGGTTCCCAGCGCGCGACGGCCTCGATGTCGTCAGCCGGCACCATGCGCCCGTCTTCCCGGCGCAGGAGATTCTCCAGCAGGATCTTGAGGGCGTATGGAAGGCGCGCCACCGGCAGGCCCGCTGCCTCCAGTGTCGGCAGGTGGGCGATCCGGAAGGAACGGCCTCCCGTGCTCATGGTTTGTTTGGCCCCGAAGCTGTTCGTCATGTCCCTGTTTCCGTGATGTCCGGCGTGGTGCCGGGGAGTTGATGTGCAGTCGAGGTCGCGGGTCGGTACCGACCCGGTGGCCCCGACAAGCGCCCCGAAACGCCTAGCCAGCCAAGGAGTTTCGGCCCATCCCGTCCTCACTACGAGTTTGCGCCGCGGAACTTGGCTTCGCTACGTTCCGCGGCGCAAACTCTAGACTACCCAAAGCGGCGTCCGGCGTCAGCGTCTTGGGTCCCGCGGCGGCGTGTAGAGTCGCGCCATGTCCGGGTTGGATGGCCTCGAGACGCCGAGTCTGCTGATCGCCATGCCCCAGGTTCTGGATCCGTTCTTCTTTCGGGCGGTGGTCCTGCTGGCGGCGCACGAGGAGGGCGGCGAGGGGGGAAGTCTCGGCTTCGTCGTCAATCGTCCGAGTCAACTCAAGGTCGACGAGGTGTTGCGGGAACTCGATATCGAGTGGCTGGGCGGCTCGGAGGCGACGGCCTTCGTCGGTGGCCCGGTGCAGCCGGAGGTGGGTACAGTGCTGCTGTCCCTGGATGGTCTGACCGGGGTGGAAGCGGACGGGATCACCCAGATCGCACCGGGCGTAGGCGCGACGCAGAACATCCTCGCACTGCGGACGCTGGCGCGTCGCGTTCCGGACCACATGCGGCTCCTGCTCGGTCACGCCGGTTGGGCGCCGGGCCAGTTGATGCAGGAGGTCACTCGCAGCGACTGGTTGACGGCGCCGGTGGAGGAGTCGATCGTGTTCTCGCCCGATCCAGTCGACGCCTGGTCGACCGCACTCGCCTCCCTGGGAATCGATCCGGCGGCTCTGCCGAGCTGGACCTCGGGCGAAGGCGCCTCGAACTAGCAGCCGGTGGAGCCGAAGCCGCCGTCGTTGCGCCGTCCGGCGACGGGACGTGCGCCGAGCGTGTCGTCGTCGCGGAACGAGATCTCGGGCACGGCGGCGACGACCATCTGAGCCAGCCGTTCGCCGCGCTCGATCGTGATCGGGCGCTGGCCCAGATTGACGAGCAGCAGCTTGACTTCGCCCCGGTAGTCGCTGTCAATCGTGCCGGGAGCGTTGAGTACGGTCAGGCCCTGCCGGTAGGCGAGTCCGCTGCGTGGCCTGATCTGGGCCTCGTAGCCGGGCGGCAGGCCGAGGATGAGGCCGGTTGGAACCAGGGCTCGGGCGCCGGGTTCGACCCGGACCGCAGCGTCGGTGGCGGCGCGCAGGTCGTACCCGGCGCTGCCGGCCGAGGCGCGTTCGGGCAGGCCGGCGGAGTGCGGTAGCCGGCGGATGCCGATGGTGACGGGGGGCGCTTCCGGTCGGCCTCCTTGAGTCGCCCGGTGGCGTGGTTCCGGCGCCGCGGGTCGCTCGGTCAACCGTCGCGTTCCCGGTTGCGTCCCCGCTCGCGTTCTGCCGGCGCGGCCCCGTCCTGGGCCTTGCCGTCCCCGAGCACGCCGGGCGGGAAGGGTTTGCCGATCCACTCGCTGGTCAGGCGCGGTGGTGGGCGGCCGTCGGTGACGTTGCCGGGCCTGAGCTGGATCAGTTCGCTGGTGAAGTACCAGTCTCCAACATCCTGCTGGCCGTTCCACACGCGCATCGAGGGGCCGGGCGTGGCGCTGTAGACGCCCAGGATCGGTCCGACGGTCGGTCCTTCGCCCTCCTCTTCGTTCGGAGGCGGCACGGCGGTCAGCGCGCCTCCACCGGCGCCGCCGGCCGCAGCGGCATTGGCCGCTCCGGCGCTTCCGGCTCGGCGGTTTCCCTGCTGGCCGGCGTTGCTTGGAGCTCCCTGCATCAGCAGACCCCAGCGCCCCTCCTCGTCCATCGGGTTGGGCCACAACTGGCGGATGACCCGCGGTTCGACCTCGATGAGTTCCTCGAGCGACGTCGGCAGGCGCCCCTGGCGGACTCGGAACAGGCGGATCGCCTCGGCGTACTGGAGTCCGCGGAAGATCAGCTCCGCTTCGTTCTGCCGCTTGGCCCAACTGCTCCAGTACGGCAGTGCCGCCGCGACCGCGATGTTCATCACCGTGATCAAGACGGCAAGCACTACGAGGTTGTAGCCGGCCTCGGAAGACCGGTCCGCGGGGCCTGGGCCACGGGCAGCTCGTGCTGGGTCACCAATCGGCATAGGCTCCGCCATCCAGCGCGTTCTCCTCCGAACCGGAGTGGACGTCGTCGATGCCGGGATCTCCGAAGGGTGAGAGGTCGGTCTCAGCCCAGGGGTCCTCGTCGGAGAGGCCGGGGAATTCGGCGAAGACCTCCACCCAGGTGTCGTTGCTGCGGGTTATCGGGTCCAGCGGGATCGCGCGCAGGTACTCCTCTTCGACGAGGGCCTGGAGGCTCGGTGGGTAGTGGCCCTTGTCCGCGTAGTGCTGATCGATGGCGTCGCGCATGACCCGGAGGTTCTGCTTCATTGTCGCCTCCTGCGCCCGTCTCGGTGCGTTCTTCAGCAGGGGCACCGCGACGGCGGCAAGGATGCCGATGATCGCCATGACGATGATCAGCTCCAGCAGGGACATGCCGCGCTGGCCCATGATTCTTCGGTTCATGTCACCACTCCCGGTATGGAACGCGGTTCAGACCGACGCCGTCGGAGAGGGAGTACACGTCGAAAACGTTCTCTCTTCCCCAGTTTCTGTCATCCGGGTCATCCTGGTAGCTCAGCAGCCCCCACTCCGCCTCCCCGGTCATCGGGTCGACCGGAATCCGGCGCAGGAAGCGGATCTCCCCTTCGGCCTGACCGATCAACTGGATCGGCTCGACCAGGATCTCGAGTTCACTCGGATAGCCGTCGGTTCCGATCTCGATCGGAATCAGGCCGACATCGCTGTAGCGCTTGTGTTCGTCGACCGCGTTGCGCAGCGTCCGCAGGTACGCCCGGAGTTCGGCCTCCTTGATCCGTTTGTTCGTGTAGGTGACGGTGGGCAGGGCGACGGCCGCCAGTGTCAGCATCACGGCGCACACCGTGATCAGCTCGACCAGGGTGTACCCGGCTGGTCGCCTCCCACCGCGTGCGGTCGTCAGACTCAAGCGACCGTCTCCGGTTGGTCGCGGTCCGGCGGTTCGACATCTTGGATCTCGATTTCCAGCGGACGCACGGTCGGCGCCGGCAGCGCTTCGAGTTCGGGACCCTTGGGCTTGGCCTGCTCGACCGTGATCGTTGCCCTGCCGGGACCTACCGCCCGCACTTCGAGAGCCAACAGGTGGCCTCGCCCGGCCACACCCGCCTGATCGCCCAGCCGGCTGAGGCCGACGATGACCGTGCCCGGTGTCGAGCTGTCTGTCATCAGGGAGATCTCGCTCTGGTCGCCCAGGAAGGACTCGGCCCTGACCGCGGTCACCTCGATCCGCTCCGGGTCGTATCTGAGCCGCAGCGGCAGGTGCGAGACCGGAGCGCGGGCCCTGATGTCCAGGCGCGCTTCGAAGCTGTCGCCGACCGTCACGCGCAGTGCCTGGGGTGTGAAGGACAGCTCGATCTCGGGGTTTGTCCGGGCGGACGACGGCTGGAAGAGAGCTGGAACGATCGCGGGCGGTCTGTCGAGCAGACCGGCGTTCTGGAGTTGGCTGCCCGGCGGCGGAACGAGCTCGACGCCCGTAGGGGGCTGGTCGTCTCCTTCCGCGCCCGTGTCGCCTTCGGGCGCCGCGTCGCGCAGGCCCGGCGGAAGCCGCTCCTCCAATTGCTGCCTCGTCTCGTCGCTCTCATCCAGCGGCTCGTCGAACGGACCTTCGACCCCGGAGTCGATCCGCGGACTCGAGCCCCGGAAGACGACGTTCTGTTCCGTGCCGACCCAGATCGGCGCCAGGTCCTGCTCCGTGATGTCCGCCCGACGGATGATGTGCGGCGTCATCGTCAGCACGATGTCCGTGCGCGTGTTGTCGCTCGCCCTCCGGGAGAACAGGCGGCCCAGCACCGGGATCTCCGACAGTCCGGGGATTCCGTCTTGAGTGTTCGACTCGTTGGTGCGGATCAGCCCGGCGAGGAAGTTCGTTTCGCCGTCGCGCAACCGGATGCTGGTCTTGATGTTGCGGCTGCCGATGATCGGCTGGTTGCCGATCTGGCCGCTCAGGTCGCTGACCTCGATGTCGAGATCGAGAGAAACCTCTTCGTTGTGATGGACGCGGGGCGTGATGTTCACCTCGATGCCCACGTTCTGGTACTGGTACGACGTGATGGGCACCACATTGCTGCCCGCCGTGTTCGCGGTGTTGAAACTGGTGACGGGAATGGGCACCCGGTCGCCGATGGAGAACGAGGCCTCTTCCCCCTCCGTGATGCGCACCTGCGGTTTGGCCAGGATCTGCGCGTCGGTCGATCTCTTCACGAAATCGAACAGGAAGCCCGGCACGCTGAGCACCCAGTTGTTCTGATTCAGCGATTCAACGTCCGACATCCTGAGCGGTACGTCCTCGCCGCCGATGTCGAGGCTGATGCCCAGGGTGTTCGAGTCGAGCGAAAGGCCCAGATCCTGGAGTTTGGACGTGTTGATCTGCAGCAGTTCGACATCGATGACGACTTCGGCCTTCGCCTTGTCGCTCTGCTCGATGATCCGTTCCGCGACCTTGACCTTCTCGACGCTGTCGAGCATGACGATCGCGTTCAGCCGTTCGTTCGCGGCGATGAACCGCGTCGCCAGCAGGCTGCGCAGAATGGTCATCACGTCCTTCACGTCCGAGTTCGAGAGGAAGAAGGTCTGGATGATCCGGTCTTCGTACGCCTGGCGATTCGCCGGCGTGTTCTGCAGGATCATGATCGTCTGTTCGTCGAGCACCTTGTAGAAGTGCCCCAGGCTCTGCATCAGGATCTCGAGGCCCTCCAGCGCGGTCACCTCCCGCAGTTCGATTGGGCTGGCGAGCGGTGCATCCCGCAGGCGGGGATCGAACACGATGTTGAACCCGAACGCCTGCCCGATCGCGCGGTAGATCTCCATGAAGCTCGCCTCCGGGAAGTCGAAGGTGATCGGCTCGTCGGAACGCGGATTCAGGACCGGCGGCATCGGCTCGGCGCCGCGGGCCTCGTCCTTGAGCTGGGAGATGGTCTTCGGCCCGCGGTCGCTGGTCTCGATCCGGGTCCGGAGCTTCTCCAGCTCGGTGAGGGCGTACTGGTTCGTCGGGTCGAGTTGCACGGCGCGCTGCATCTCCAGCATTGCGTCCCGGTTGCGGCCGGCCTCCTGCAGCTTCCTCCCCTGCTCGAAGTGGGCATGGGCGGCCTGGGTCTTGGCGCGCAGCAAACCGGCCCGGTAGCGGAGGTCCGAGGGATCGGCCGTGACCAGTTCCATGTAGCGGAGGACGGCGGCGTCCCAGTCGCCCGCGACTTCCGCGTATTGCGCTTCGCGGAAGCTCCGGTAGCCGCTACAGGAGGCGAAGACCACCAGAAGCAGGAGTGCCAGCGCCAACGTGCGCGACCGCTGTCCGTTTCGTTCGTTCATGTACTTGAAGTCCTTCTAGGAGTCTGCGCCGTAGAACGGCACACCGTGCCGTCCGACGGCGCAGAGTGCTAGTGAGGTGGAGGCTGGGGCCAAATGACGAACTCCGTGAGGCATTTGGCGGCGCTAGCCGCCGTTCGGTCGACCGCCGATGGCCAGTCGCACCGCGGGTTCGTCGGGGAAGCCCACGAACACCAGGTCGACCGACTCGTAGCCGATCCGTTGTACTTCGAACTGGTCCTTGACCAGGTCGCCCTCGAGCGCGTTGTAGATCTCCGTGCCGTCCGAGAAGACGGCGACCGGATCGTCGTCGCGGCCCAAGGTGCCGAGATAGACGAAGTCGACCGCGGGAGGCCGCGGGCCGACCGGCTTCGGCGCCGGGGGCGCCGGCTTCGGTTTTTCCGGGACGATGACCTGAACGGGTTGCGGTTCGGGCGCCGCAACCGTCGTCTCGGGAACGACTCCCTCGGGCGCCGGCCGGCTGCCGAACGACCAGGGGTTGCGCGCCGCCATGTCCTCAGGCGGCGGCTGGTCCAGCGTGTGCGCTGCCAGCTCCACGACCTCGATCACAGGAGAACGCAGATCGGCGGAGACGGTGCGGGTAAAGCCGGGGCCACCGCCGAACGAGGGCAGATAGCGCCAGCCTGCGATCACTGCGAGGACCGCGAGCAGGACCAGCAGCAGGGGCCGCGGCCGGTTCGATCTCTCTTGAGCGGCGCTCATGCTCCCGCCTCCTGACTTGTCGCTCTGGACTCGCCGTCGGAGAACAGGGTCGACAGACGCAGGTCGATGCGCAGGTTCGGAGTCGCTTCGCTCAGGCTGATCGATTCGAGGGCGACGAACGTGTCCGTCGTCTCGAGTTGGTTGATCAGCCGCCGCAACTGGGTGTAGTTCCCTTCGACCGTGAACACGAGCGACTTCTCGACCAGCCCGTACTGCTCAAGCTGCTCTTCGGGGTAGGAAATCGAGCCCGGGCGGAGCCCGGAGCGGTCGGCGAGATCCTTGACCTCCCGGATGAGGTCGGTCACCCGTTCCCGCTCGGTGGCGAAGCCCTCGCGGTAGAGGCTCGCCACGCGGCTGCCCGTCACCTCGACCGTCGCCACCTGGCCTTCGCGGCGGGCCACCTCCTGCGTCGTGCGGGTGCGCAGGTTGCCCACTTCGGCGATCTCGTCTTCCAGCGCCTGGAAGCGACCCGCGTAGACGCCGCGGTACGTCGACAGCAGGCCCGCGTTGACCACGCACAGGCCCACACCGATCCAGAACCAGATGCGCAGGCGCCATACCCGCCGGCGGCTCATGGCTGTTCCTCCATCGGCGCTGTCTCCTCTCCGGTGGCCGCGGTGTCGGCGGCGGCTTCCGGCTCACCCGCAGCGGTCTCCGGCGTGTAGGCGACGGCGATCGTGAAGCTGAGCGGGCCGGAGTCCTTCCGGCTTTCGTGCCGCAGCTTCGGACCGTGGAACGAGGGGTGTTCGAACAGGGAGTCGATCAGCTCGAGCAGGCCGTCTCCGTCCTGGGCTTCACCGCTGATGTCGAGCATGACGCGCGCGGGAACGTTCGCGCCCGTCTCGGTCTGGCGTCTGCGGCTCCGCTCGCTCGGCTGGGGTGCGAGGCTGCTTAGCCGCGTGTTCCATGGCAACACCTGCTCGACGTCGGTGAAGAGCTGGCCCCAGGGGAAACGCCGGTCCGCGATGCGTTCGTTCAGGAACGCGACCTCGCGGTTCTGCGACTGCACATCGAGGCGCGCGAGCTCCGAATCCAACCGGTCCAATTCGGCGCCATCGGCGGCAAGCTGCTGGCGCAGTTCGGCGAGTTCGGTGCGAGCGTCGGCGGAGCCGGTGAGATAGCCCCAGTACAGCACCGCGTTGAGGGCCAGGAGGGCCATCCCGAGCGCCCACAGCAGCGCGGTCAAGCGCCGCCAGGGACGGCGGTTGACGAACGGCCGGGCGGCCAGATTGAACGCGTTCTTCATGCCCTCACCGTCAGCGACGCGCCGAGCATCGGCAGCGCCTGCTGTACGCCGATGTCCGGGGTCCCAGGTCCGGCGCCGAAGGTCCCGTTGCCGTCGAGAATTCGGGCAGGAAGCCCCAGACCCTCTTCGAGCCGGTCGCGCCAAACGCCGCGAGCCTCTTCGGCGGCCAGCATCAGGGCGCACCCGGGCAGGGTTCGCTCGGCGCCGAAAAGCTCGCGCTCCTCGATGAAGCTCCTGGTCAGTCGCAGATCGCGTACCGCCAGGTTGGAAGCGACGGAGGGCTCCAGTTCCGGGTCGATGCTTTTGTATCGGAAGAGGGCTGGACCCTCGTCCCCGTGGGCGAGCACGGAGTAGCCGTCACGGTGGGCGATGAGGAGCAGGAAGGCGCCCGAGTCGCCCTGAAGCCGAGCGATGCCGTCGGCAGCGCCCAGGCTCTCGTTCGTGACCGCGCCGATGTGGATTCCGGCGCTCCTGAACGAGTCTTCGATCTGGGTCAGGACGTGTTCGACGCCGAAACCGATCAGGAAGCGCTTGGCGCCGTTGCCGGCGGCGCCGGTCCGCCTGCCGCGCACACGGAGTTCCTCGACCCGGAAAGGTACCTGTTTGCGGAGCTTGAAGCGCAAGGTCTCCTCTCGCAGGTGCGGCTTCTTGGGAACCTCTTCGAGTTCGGCGAAGGTCAGCCGGAGCCAGCGATCGGGGACGACCAGGGCGGCGCGTGCGATCGGCTCTCCAATGGCGGTATCCGCGGCCTGCTGAAGCTCCGCGACGATTTCGTGGAACTGGGCGGGCTCGCGCAGCGGTCCGCCCAGCGGGCCGTCCTGGAAGGTGTCGGCCGGCAGTTCCCGTCGTCGGACGGCCTGCAGCTCCGGCGCCGATCCGTCCTGGCGCAGGAAGTGCGCCAGGACGAGCTCTCGCTCGTCGAGCATGAACACCGACACCGGCCCCCGAGGGTCGTCGAGGCCGACCAGGCGTTCAATCCACAAAGGTAACTTTGTTGATCTCACGGAGAGTCGTCACTCCTTCACGGACTTTCGCAAGCGCGCTCTGGCGCAGGAAACGCATGCCTTCCGCACCCGCGGCGCGGCGGATCTCGGAAGCGGGGCGGCGGTCGAGGATCAACTCGCGGATGGAGTCGGAGAGATCGAGCAGTTCCGAGACGGCCATTCGCCCGAAGAAACCGGTGCCGTTGCACTCCATGCAGCCCCGGCCTTCGAAGAGGCGCCATCCCGCAATGTCGGACCGCTCAAGACCGCTCTCCTCGAGGAGCGCGTCGTCGGCGTGGAACGATTCCCGGCAGTGGTTGCAGATACGGCGGACCAGCCGCTGGGCGAGAATGCAGTTCAACGCCGCCACGAAGTTGTACAGGTCGACCTTCATGTTCAGGAACCGGCCGAGAACGTCGACCACGTTGTTTGCGTGGACGGTCGTGAACACCAGGTGGCCGGTCAGCGCGGACTGGATCGCGATTTGGGCCGTCTCCTCGTCGCGGATCTCCCCGACCATGATCTTGTCCGGATCGTGTCGGAGGATGGACCGGAGCCCGCGGGCAAAGGTCAGGCCCTTCTTCTCGTTGACCGGGATCTGGGTGATCCCGTCGAGCTGGTACTCGACCGGATCCTCGATCGTGATGATCTTGTCCTCGCTCGACTGGATCTCGGACAGACAGCCGTAGAGGGTGGTCGTCTTTCCGGACCCGGTCGGGCCGGTGACCAGCACCATGCCGTAGGGCTCGCGGATGAACTTGCGGAGCTTCACGATCGTGTCGTCGTCCAGGCCGAGGACATCGAGCCGCAGGGTCTTGAACTCCTGGTTCATCGACTCCTTGTCCAGGATGCGGATGACGCAGTCCTCGCCGTGGACGGAAGGCATCACGGAGACCCGGAAGTCGATCGTGCGACCGCTGACCCGGACCTTGAAACGCCCGTCCTGCGGGATCCGCTTCTCGGCGATGTCGAGTTCCGACATGACCTTGATCCGGCTGACGATGGTCTGGTGGTGGCGGCGGTCGATCGGTTCCATTGCCTGGTACAGCACCCCGTCGATGCGGTACTTGATGATCACTTCGTGTTCGCGCGTCTCGATGTGAATGTCCGACGCGCGCCGCTGGATCGCGTTGAAGAGGGTGGAGTCGACCAGCTTGATGATCGGGCTCTGATCGGACGAGATGCGGTCGATCGAGAGCACTTCGCCGCTGTCCTCGTCCTCCTGGACGAGTTGGATCTTGAAGTCCTCGGTCGCCTCGTCCAGGACCCGCTGCGCGCTCTCGGACTTCTGCAGCAGGTCCTCGATCTCGATGCGGGCGCCGACCCGGGCCTCCAGCGGCTGGCCCAGTTGCAACTCCAGCTCGTCCAGCTTGACCACGTCCGTCGGATCGGCGATCACGACCGCGAGGCGGCCCTCCAACTGGCGCTCGGGGATGAAGCCGTAGCGCAGCATCAGGTCGAACGGGATGTGACGGAAGAGGTCGTTATCGATGCGGAAGTTCTCGAGGTCGGCGACTTCCAGGCCGAACCGCGCCGCGACCTGAGCCGCCTCGGCCCGTTCGCGGGCGAGCCGGCTCTCCTCCTCGCTGACCAGGTGCAGGCCTTCGAGGTCCGAGACGCCTTCCGCGATGAGGCGCCGGTTGCGCGCCGCGGCTGGTTCGTCCTGGATGACCATCAGCCCTGCACCTGTCCGAGCACGCTGAAGAGCGGCAGATACATGGAAAGGACGAGCAGCGCGATGGTGAAGCCCATCACGACCAGCATCACCGGCTCGATCAGGGAGAGCAGCCGCTCGGTGCGGGTCTCGACGTCCTCGTCGAGAAAGTCGGAGACGCTGTTCACCATTTCGTCCAGCGCCCCGGTCGCCTCACCGACCTTGACCATGTCGATGGCGAGATCGGTGAACACTTCGGATTCCTCGAGCGCCACGTAAAAGGCCGCACCCTCGCGGATCCGCGGACCGAGCGTCGCTGCACGGCGATGCAGGAAGCGGTTCGTGACTGCCGAGGCCGCGGTGTCGAGCGCCGCGGACAACGGCAGGCCGCCGTGCAGCAGGGTGGCCAGGGAGCGGCAGAACTCGGACAGCGCGAAGCGGTGGAGGATCGGTCCGATGATCGGCAGCCGGAGTTTCAGGCGGTCGACCATGGTGCCGAGACGACCGCTGTGTCCCACTCTCCAGGCGGCCCAACCGCCGATCGCCGCTGCGGCCAGGAAGACCAGGGTGGTCGGATTGCGCAGCAGTAGGGACAAGCCGAGCAGCGTCTGTGTAATCCAGGGGAGGTCGAGGTCGAGGGCCTGGTAGAACTCCTCGAAGCGAGGCATGACGAAGAACATCATCACCGCCACGATGCCGACCGACAGGCAGACCAGCAACGCGGGATAGAAGAGCGCGCTGACCACGCGCTTGCGGGAACTGGTGACCAGCTTGAGCTGCCGGACGTAGCGGCGGATCACCCGCTCCAGCCCGCCGCTCTGCTCGCCGGCCTTGAGCATCGACGCGTAGATCGGCGGGAAGGCGCCGCCGGTGGCGGCGAACGCCTCGGAGAGTTCCTCGCCGCTCTCGACCCGCTCCTTGATCTCGCCCAGCGCTTCCTTGAACGCGGCGTTGCGCTGCCGTTCGTGCATCAGCTCCAGGCACTGGAGCAGGGGCAGTCCGGCGCCGAGCAGGCCGGCCAACTGTTGATTGAAGAACAGAAAGTCCTGACCGGGGATCGTCTTGCGTGAGCTGCCCGGCCCGGTCGTCGAGGCCCGTCCCAGCAGCGATCCCAGCATCTGCTGCAGGCCGCGCTGCCTGATCTCGAAGACGTGGAGTCCGCGGCGCTCGATCTCGCGCCGCGCGCTACGGAGATCCGGAGCCTCGTAGATCTGCTCGACGATGCGACCGTCGGCAGTGCCCAGCCGGCAGACGAACTGCATGATCAGGCGGCCCTACTCGCCAGCGCCCAGGCTGTCGTCGTCCTGGGATGGCCGGACAGTTACTGCGACCACGAGGCCGCTGGAGTTGGAGCCCCGGTACGGCAGGGCCAGCACCAGGGGCTTGCCGACCCAGACGTTCAGATGGCCCTTGAAGACGCCCTCGTCCAGAGCATCGCCGCGGCTTCGCTCGATCTCGACCCCGTACAGCTTCAGCCGGCGGTCGAGCAGCACGGTGCCGACCCGGAAGCCGAGCCGGAACTCGGTGCCGATGTCGAACCGGACGTCCTCCCCCTCCATGGCCTCGAAGAGGCCCTGGCCGAGCAGCCGGTAGCTCGTGAAAGCCAGCCAGTTGGCCAACTCGTCGGTGAGCCGCGCGGGCAGTTCGGATCGCGGATCGCCGCTGCCGCGGCGCGACGCTTCGAGAATGAAGATCTCGAACTCGACCTGACGGCGGGGGTGGTCGAAGTCCCGCAGCAGAGCCACCAGATGCTCGAGGACGCTGCTTGCGTCTCTCAGCACGAGGGTGTTCGTCGCGCGTCGGAGTTCGATCGTGCCGTGAGGCGACATCTCGCCCTGCACCCACTCCAGGGCGTCGTCGGCGCGCTGGTGCTGGAGCGTGAACGCATGGCGGATCTGCGTCTCGGCCTCCTGCTGCGCGGCGACGGAGGCCCCGAGCAGCGGCAGGGCGGCCACGGCCAGGGCGATTCGCACAGCCGCGGAAGGCGCCGCCGTCATGGCGCGATCTCCGTGACCACAAGGACCACATCGAGGCTGGAGGCGAGGCCGTTGCCGGGAAGTTGGAACACACCCATCGGCTCATCGCCGAGCGGCTCCACGAGCGGGGCCATGGCGACATGGGCCGGGAGGCGGTCGCCCGCGCCGAGCAGCATGTCGGCGGTGTGGAGCACCGGCAGGCCCGCGCCGCTCAGCTCGGAACCCAGGACATCGCCGGTCGGCGGCGCGGTTTCCGGCCATAGCAGGAGACTCAGGCCGAGCGCCGCGGCAGCAGCGCCCGCTGCCAGCACCGACGCGATGGGCATCCGGCGGCGGGCGGTCCGCGCCGCGTTGAGGCGCCTTTCCGCTGCGCGCCCCTCGAGTTCGAGCCGGACCCGCTGGCGGAGTTCGTCGACCTCGTGGGCCACGTCGGTCCGGTCACGAGCGCCGTTGAAGTCGCCGCTGGCGAAGTTGCCGCTGAAGAGGAGCAGCGGATCGACCTGGAGCGAGACCGCGCGGCAGCGCCCGCAATCCTCCCGGTGGCGGAGGGCGTCTTTCCAGGCGCGGTCCGCGGCCGCGGCGCCGAAATCGGGGCTCCGTTCGGCGTGTTCGCGCTCGCGTACGAGCGCGGCCCATTCCGGGCAGGCGGTGGTCATGAGCGTTCCTCGATCCCGGCGTGCTGGACCCGGGCGTGTTGGGCGTATTCGGGGTACCGCTTCAGCAGCTCCTTGCGGAGTTGCCGGCGGCTGTTGAACAGATGGTTGCGGACGGTAGAGGGGCGAATGCCGAGGATGTGAGCGATCTCCTTGCCGTTCAGCCCCTCCATCTCGCGCAGCACGAAGACCGCGCGCTGCTTGTCGCTCAGGGTCGACGCCAGCTCCTGGAACACGGACTTGATCTCCCGTTCGGTCAGGTTCTCGGTTTGCCGGGCAAAGGCCTCCCCGCTCAGGTGCTCGTGCTGCAACTGGAAGCCCTGCAGCGAGCGGAGGCGGGACGAGCGGGAGCGCAGGTGGTCGATCGCCAGGTTCGAGACGATGCGGTAGATCCAGGTGTTCGGGCTGTAGCGTTGGTCGAAGCGTTGGCGTGAGTCCCAGATCCGCAGGAAGGCGATCTGCACGATGTCGCGCGCGTCCTCCCGGTTGCCCACCATGCTGGTCGCCATGTGCAGCAACTGGGCGCCCTTGCGCCGCATCAACTCATCGAGCGCGAGTTCGTCGTCACTGCGCATGCCCTCCAGCAGTTCGACATCGGACGCCTCGGACCACGCCACCTTGCGCTGACGACGCGAGTAGGCGATCGTCAGACCGCTCCGTGGAGGATCTTCGCGTGGCGGTTCCATGCGGATGACTTGCGCGGATCTCATGCCTCGCTGTTGATACGGAGGCCCGGGGCAAAGCGTCCAAAGACTGCGCTTGGAGGAACCTGGAACGCCCACCGCCCGGTGGCCACGACGGCTGGAGGCAGCCGAATTATACTCCGGGACCGGTGCGGTCCTGATCAGACGCCTCCTCTCCGGCCGCGCCTCAAAACATGTGGTTCCTCTACCAGCTCGCGATGGCGGCGGGGCTGGGCGTGGCGGCGCCGGTGCTGTTGGCCCGGCGAGGTCGCCACTATCTGGACACCCTGCCGGCCCGTCTCGGCCGGCTGCCGGAGGCCCGGGGGGTGCGGCCGCTGTGGCTCCATGCCGCCTCCGTCGGCGAGACCGCGGTCGCGGCGACCCTGGCCCCGGCCCTGCCTGCGGACCTCGATCTGCTGGTCACAACCGTGACGCCCACAGGTCAGGCTGCAGCGAAAAAGCTGTTCATGCCGTTCGCCACGAGCGGCCGCAGTGTCGTCGTCACCTACCTTCCGTTCGACCTGGGTCCGCTCGTGTCCCGGTTCCTGGACCGGTACTCGCCGCGGGGCCTGGTGCTGCTTGAGAGCGAACTCTGGCCGCTCGTGCTGCGGAGCTGCGGCCGGCGTGGCATCCCGGTGGCCGTACTCAACGCCCGCGTCAGCGACCGCAGCTTCGTCCGCATGAGGCGCGCCGGGCGTCTCTGCCGTCGGACGCTGCTCGATCCCGTCAGCCGCTTCGGCGCCCAGAGCCCTCAGGACGAGGACCGGCTGCGGCGCCTGGGCGCTTCGCGCCGCGCCGTGTCGTTGACCGGCAATCTGAAGTTCGACACTCCGGAACCTGCGCCGGCCGCCGGCCTGGAGCAGGCTCTGCAAGGGCTCGCCGCCGGCCGGCCGATTCTGGTGGTCGGCTCGACCATGTCCGGTGAGGAGGGAATCGTCCTTGATGCGTTCGAGCGGTTGGGGCGCGAGGCGATGCTGGTTCTGGCGCCCCGCCATCCCGAGCGTTTCGACGAAGTCTGGCGCGAGGTCGAAGAGCGCTCCCTGCCGGCGCTGCGCCGGAGCAAGATGCTGTCCGCGGGAACAGGAATGGGTGAGCCCCCTGCGGCGCCGGTTCGAGTCGTGCTCCTCGATTCTCTGGGAGAGCTCGCCTCCATCTATCGGCTGGCATCCGCGGCCTTCATCGGCGGCTCGCTGGTCCCGACCGGCGGACACAACCCGATCGAGGCCGCGCGCTTCGGCGTGCCGGTGATCGTCGGCCAATCGATGGCGAACTTCCGGCGCATGGCCAACGACTTCGAGGCCGCGGGCGCCCTGACGGTGGTACGGGACGGCGATGCCCTTGCCTCCTCGTGGCGCCGCCTGCTGGACGGGCCCGGGGAGGCGACGGAGCAGGGCCGGCGCGGGCTCGAGATCGTCGACCGGAACCGCGGCGCGGTCAAGCGGTCGGTCCAACTGCTCAGCGAACTGGTGGACCTGGGGTGAAGGTGACCCGCAGTCCCTGGCAGCGCTTCTACGGCTGGGCGCACGGCCGGCGCCGGCGCTACTGGGCGACCCGCTCCGAGAGTCTGGGTCGACCCACGGTGAGCGTCGGCAACCTGCACTGGGGCGGCAGCGGCAAGACGCCGACGGTGGTCGCCGCAGCTTGCGGTCTCACTGCTCAGGGCCCCTCCGGACCCGGTCTCCGCGTGGCTGTCCTCTCGCGCGGCTACGGCCGGCGGGGCCGAACGCCGCTCATCGTCAGTCTCGGCGACGGCCCTCTGGCCACCGTCGAGGAGGCAGGCGATGAGCCGCTGATGATCGCCGGGCAGGCGCCGGGCGTTGCCGTCGTCGTTGGCGCCGACCGCCGCGCGGCAGCCGCCCTGGCGCTCAGCCGCGATCCGGCCATCGACGTCTTCGTCCTCGACGACGGCTTCTCCCATGTGCGGGTGCGCCGCGACGTCGAGATTCTGACCTTCCCGGCTTCAGACCCGTTCGCCGGCGGCCGGCTGTTCCCTGGCGGCCGCCTGCGCGAGCCCCTGAACATGGTGCGTCTCGCCGACGCCGCCGTGCTCACCGGGCTCGAAACCGGTTCCGCGCCGCCGGACGACTTCGAGGCGACCCTGCGCGGGCACGGCTTCGCCGGCAAGGTGTTCACCTCGTCGCTCAACGCCGAAGTCGTAGGCGGTCCGTCACCCCGCCGGCCACTGCTGGTCACCGGCATCGCCCGCCCGGATCGGGTCGTCCGCACGGCGGAGGCTGCCGGCCTCGAATGCGTGGACCACCTCCGCTTCCCCGACCACCACCGCTACCCGGACCGCTCGCTCAACACCATTGCAACCGCCTGCACCCGTCACCGCTGCGACGCCGTTCTCACGACTTCCAAGGACGCCGTCAAGCTGCGTGGCCGGCTGCCCGAAGGTGCGCTGCCGCTGCTGGAACTCAAGGTGGAGGCGCGGCTCGATGGCGACTTCCTGCCCTGGCTGGCCGGTCGGCTGGGCGGTTGAGCGTTGGACCCGACGAAGAGTCGTCATACGATGTCGGCTACTGGCTGCTGGAGGTATGGATGGCCGCAGGATCGGAGATCGTCGGGATGGGTGCCGAGCAACTCAACTTGCAGATAGATGCCAAGCTCATGAGGAGCCTCGAAGTCGAGGCAAAGCGCCAGCATCGTTCCGCCTCTCATCTTGCCGGCGAGGCCATCGAGGTCATGCTGCGCAACTGTGCCGAGAAGCGTGCGGCCATACGGGCGGCGCTCGAGGAAGCTGAAGCGGGAGCGTTCGTGTCCGAGAAGGCGATGAACGACTGGGTGTCGTCGTGGGGAACCGATGCCGAGACCCCGCCCCCTGAGCCCGATGTGTTTCGCGGCTCGCGTGATCGGTGAGACTCGTCTTCTTGCCGTCCACCCGCGCCGATTTGGCGTGGATGCGCAACTACTACGCCCGGATCTTTCCCGACGGTGCGAGGCAGGCGACAGACAGGTACTTTGGAGCATGTGAGGTGCTCCGCAGCCATCCGCACGTAGGGCGCCCTGTCGAAGGTATGCCGGGGATACGGGAACCCCTGGTTTCGCGTACGCCGTTCTCGTTCCTCTATCGCGTCGTGGATGATCGAATCGAAGTGCTGCGTGTCTGGGACCAGCGCGGCGACCGTGCGAAATTCCGTTCGACGGAACCTCCCGGGAGTTAGCCTGGGCCCCGATCCGATGCACACCGATCCGGACGCGGCCGTTCGAGCTGCCGCGTTCGCGGAGCTTGAACGACTGGTCTTGACGCACGGTCCCGGGTTGCCCTGGAGGCTGATCGACCGCGGCTTCCTGTTCGGGGGTGAGAAGGTCCACTTTGCCGGCCGCGCTGTTGGCATCTTCAAGCCAAAGCGGATGAGCGCAGCGCTCAGCATCAAGACAGTGGCGCCCAGGGCAGGCCGAACGACCTGGTACCGCGATCAGATCGGCCAGCCGGACTACGAGACCGGACTGCTTGCCTACGACCTCGCCCGCGGCGGCATCGAGGATCGCACAAACCAGGCTCTTGACGAGGCCCGACGGAGACACGCACCACTGGTCTACTTCGTCGGAGTGTCGGAGGCGACGTACGAGCCGATCTGGCCGGTTTGGGTGGAGGACCTGGACTATTCCGCCGAGCGTGTTCTGCTCGCTGCCGCTGACTCCCTCGAACCGACGATGAGTTCGATTGAGGCATCGCAAGCAGGAATGGAGGTTCCCGCCAACGAACTGCGGGAGCGGTCCTACTCGCTCGTCGTGTCGAAGCGGCGGAACCACCAGGCATGGTTCAGTAGCCGGACCAAGTCGGCGTACGGCCATCGCTGCGCATTCAGCGGCCTTCCGTTGCCGCGGCTGCTGGTAGGCGCCCACATCCTCCCCGACGCTGAAGGCGGACCGGCGGCAGTGACCAACGGCATTTGCATGTCCACCCTTCACCACACCGCGTTCGACGCGAACTTGATCGGAGTTGATACGAGTTGTCGCGTCCACGTTGCGAGAGCGGTAAGGGATGGGCGAGACGGGCCTCTACTCGACAGCTTGAAGGGACTCGACGGCGTGCCGCTGCGTCTGCCTGACCGATCTCAGGATCATCCCGATCGAGAGTTCCTCGATTGGCGTTTCCACCGCTTTCTCGAAACCGCGGACTGATCGGCTTCGTTGACCGTCCCCCGTTCAGGTGGAGCTGCTTCGCCCGGCCTCAGGCAAACGACCGGCCCCCGATCACGGACCAGATGATCCACAGGATCGCGATCGGGCAGACGAACCGGAGCAGCACGCCGCGCCAGATGGGGTACCACCGGCTGACTTCGCCGTGGCCCTGGACGAGTTCCTCTCGGGACGCGCGGCTGCTCAGGAACCAGCCGATGAAGAGCGCTGTCATCAGGCCGCCCACCGGCAGGATCCAGTTCGACACGGTGTAGTCCATCGTGGCGAAGAAGCCTTCGGTGCGTTCACCGAACGGCGCGAAGGAGGAGAGGGCGCCGCTGGCGCCGAGCGAGAGGGCGGAGGGGATGCCGAAGGCGAAGATGGCGCCGCCGGTGACGAGGCAGGCGTTGCGCCGGCTGAAACCGCGACGGTCGATCAGGTAGGAGGCGACCGTCTCGAGCAGGGAGATGGTCGAGGTGAGGGCGGCGAAGGCGACCAGCATGTAGAACAGCGGCGCCAGGACCACGCCCAGGGGCATCTCGTAGAACATGCGCGGCAGGGTGGTGAACAGGATCGTGGCGCTCTTGCCGAAGGTGGTCGCCCGCTCGGCGGCGTCGACGCTGAAGATGATCGAGAACATGATGATGCACGCCATGATCGCGATCAGGGTGTCGAGCAGGCTGATCGCGACGGCGCTCTTCGCAATCGACTGCCGCGACGTCATGTAGGAGCCGTAGGTGAGCATCGCGCCCATGCCGACCGAGAGGGTGAAGAACGCGTGGCCCACCGCCTCGAGCAGTCCGTCGGCGGTGATCGGGCCGACATGGAAGAGGAAGCGGATCGCCTCGCCGAAGCCGGGACTCCAGAACGAGTTGACGACGAGCAGGAGCAGGATCGCTCCGAGCACCGGCATCAGGATCTTGGTGACGCGCTCGATGCCGTCGCGAACGCCCAGGGTGACGACGCCGACGGTGACGACCATGAACAGGGCGTGGAAACCGATCTGGAGCGGTCCGTTGGCCAGGAAGCCGCCGAAGGCCTCGCCCAGCGCCTGCCCCTCCATGTCGAAGCCGCGAACCGACCAGCTCAGGCACTGGCCGAAGTAGTAGACGGTCCAGCCGGCGATCATGGCGTAGTAGGAGAGCAGGATGAAGCTGCCGGTGACCCCAAGGGCCCCGACCGCGCCCCAGGCACGGCCGCCCATCGTGTCCTTCGCGGCCTTGATGAAGGCGCCGACCGGACTCTGGCGGGTGCGCCGTCCGATCACGAGTTCGGCCATCATGATCGGCAGGCCGATCAGGGCGATCGCGAACAGGTAGACGAGGACGAAGGAACCGCCGCCGTTCTCGAACGTGATGTACGGGAACTTCCAGATGTTGCCGAGCCCGATCGCGGAGCCGACGGCGGCGAAGATGAACCCGAGCTGACCGAATCTGCCGCGTCCGTTGGAGACGTTTGCCACGCTACTTCCCTCCCCGTAAGCGTCGTCGCTCGATGGCGGCGGTCACCGCGAGTGCTCCGCCTGCCGCCGGCTAGCGCGGCAGAACTCCCAGAGACCGGCGCTTCGCGCCGGATGCGGGCCAGAAGGCCCGCGCACCCAGTTTCTGCCGCGCAGTCTCCTAGCGTAGCGGAGTCGGGCGCTACGGCCGGGCTGAAACGGCGCGACCGGCAGCCGGCGCGCCTTCGAAGGGCGTCTCCGGCCCCACGACCCGCGTCAGCCACTGCTCGCGGTAGGCGTCGAGTTCGGGTGTTCGCGGATACGCCTCGCCTGGCGCGAAGGGGTACCCGGTCATCGCCTGGAAGGGCAGGGGCAGGTTGCTGTCCGCCTTCCAGGTGTTGCGGTCGGCGTCCTTGTCCCAGCCGAAGCTCTCCAGGAACACGGTGCGGGTGTAGCCGGGCTTGGGGGGCTTCAGACCGCGGGCATCGAAACGCAGCCGGATCTCGTCGCCGGGGCCGATCACGACCTGGCGGTCGTCGACGGCGGTCAGGAGTTCGCTGACTTCGCCGAAGCGCGTGTACCGGCCGGGGAAGGGCAGCCACGGGGACTCCGTGCTCGTGCGCTGGTAGTCGAACAGGTGCGGACCGTTGGGGGCAGGCCTGGTCTGGGTCGAGAACCCCCGGTAGGCCAGTTCCGCCGTGGCCGCGTCGAGACGGGCCTGGACGACGACGTCGGCGCCGCCTGTTCCGCCCATGTCCGTACTCCAGGCGACCCGGTCCCAGTGCAGCCAGCGCGTGGTGACGATCCGCAGCCTCGTGGCGCCCTCGGGCAGCGGCGGCGTGTCGACGACCATCGTCTTCGTCTTGCCGGGGGGGAAGCCCATCGGGTCGAGCAGCGTCCGCCAGCCGTCCGCCGTCTCGACCTCGAGCCGGGTCATGACCATCTGCAGGTCGCCGTGCTCCACCGCCTGGGCGATCGCGAGATTCAGGCTCGCGTCGGCGGGGAACACCCAGCCGTCGAGCCACAACCGGATCGGCCTCCCCGGCGCTTCGCCCAGGTCGAAGGTGAAGGTCCAGGGCTCGGCGGCGTGGCCCTGGTAGCGCGAGCGCTCGTAACCGTCGGCGTAGACCTCGTCCCGGGCCCGGACCCGCTCGGTCACGTCGCGGCCGCGGCCGTCCGTGGCGTGGACGATCGCGCGGATTTCGGCGCTGGCCACCACTTCGTCGGGCGGCCGGCCGATGTGCCCCTGGCCGGGCACGATCCTGAGGTTGCTGGCTACCTCCACGCCCTCCCGGTGATCGACCACCCAGAGGCGCGTGCGGTCGAAGTAGGCGGCCTCCCACAACTCTTCCGTGATCCGCAGGTCGTAGAAGCCGTCGCGCGGGGCGGCGCCGTCGACCCGCACCAGCTCGTCGGGGTCGTAGCCGTTCCAGACTCCGTCCGCCAGCGGCATGCCCAGCGGCGCGCCCCACAGCAGGTCGGTGACGAAGGTGATCTTCTCGCCGTCCCAGGTGTAGAGGAACGGGCAACTGCCCTTGAGCACCTGCTTCTCGACGATGGTCATGTTCTCGCCCGGTTCCAGACGGTTCTGCGGTACGCCGTTGGCCCACACGACGCGGATCAGATCAGCCTGCCTGCGGTTGCCGAGGCCGATGTGGGTGACCTCGCGGTCGACCTCGAAGTACTGGTACGCCCGGCCCGACTTGACTTCGATGGTCGTGCCGCGGCCGAATACGTTGTTCTTCTGGTTCGCCACGTCGAGGCCGACCAGGCGGACGCGCAGCCAGTTGTTCTTGGAGCCGTCCAGGTTCTCGATCCGGTAGAGGCCGGTACCGCCCGCGGCGACGAGGTCCTGGTCGCCGTCGTCGTCCAGGTCCTCGGCGCGCACCGCCGCAAGCTGAGCGTCGCGTGGCAGGCCGGTGACCCGGGCGAGGCGGAACTCGAGCGCCTCCGGGCCCGAGTCCGAGGTCTGGGTGAGCACTCGCAGTTCGCCCTCCGCGACCAGGGCGAGGTCGAGCCGGCCGTCGTTGTCGGCATCGAGAACGGCCAGGTCGGTGGCGCCCTGCGGAAGTGCGGCCGAACCGGGGCTGAGGGGGAATGGAGCCACCGCTCCGTTCTCATCGCGCTTCAGGATGAGCGTCGAATCGCCGGCGAGCAGGAACTCGGGCACCCCGTCGCGGTCGAGGTCGGCGGTTCGTACGACCCGCACCGGCGCCTCTGTGCTGAGGGCGCTCGCTGCCGGCTCGTCCGCGCTGACGAGGCTGATCAGCCTCCCGAGCAGACCGCGGCTGGGCGCGGGCGGGGTTCTCTCGGCGAACCGGCCCTGGCGGAGATTGTCCAGCCACAGGACGCCCTCGTCGTGGGCGAGCAGCAGGTCCGTGTCGCCGTCGCGGTCGGCGTCGGTGGCCTGGAGGTGGTGGTACCGGCGCGCCTCGACTTCGGGCAGCGCCTGCCGCCCCAGGGCCTCAAGGGGGCCCTCGAACACTTTCTCGCCCGACACGTTCCTCAGCAAATCGGGCACGCCGTCCGCTCGGGCAATCGCGAGATCGAGGTCGCCGTCGCTGTCGTAGTCGATCAGGTCGGCCGCGGTGACGGCCAGCGAGTCCGCCAGGAACCGGTCGCTGGCGTTACCGAACTGCGGCGTGTCGACTTCGTCGTCGACCTGCCAGATGGCGAGAGGATCGCCGACCGCGACCAGGTCGAGCCGCCGGTCATTGTCGGCGTCGCCGACCACGAGGACCTGGGCGCCGGTCTCGGGGGCGGCGCCCGGTGTGGCATACCCGGTTGCTGCCCGCCGCAACTGAAGGCGGTTCACTGAGTCATCCGCGCCGCTGCCCAACGTCACCCGCGCCATGTCGGGCCGGTCGTCGCCGTCGAAGTCGGCGACTTCGAGGGCCCGGCCCGAGGTCGGCGCGTTGTCGATCCGGATGGCCCGGAAGCGTGCCGGCGACGCGGAGCCGAAGTCCTCGTACGCCGGCTCGTCCAGGAGGCGCTCGACGGGAATACCCTGGATCTTCGTGTAGACCTCGGCCAGGCTGCTATGCCAGCCGGGGGTTCCGAGCAGGACGTTCTTGAGCTGCACAGCGGGGCGGCGGGCGCGTTCCAGGTCGTCCGCCTCCAGTGCGTCGAGGACCTCTCCGAGCACCTGCTCGGCGATCGGCTGCGCTTGCCAGATGAGTTCGCGCACCCGCAGGTAGTCGTCGCTCGCACGGCCGCGGTCGTCGTCGGCAAGAGCCGCCGCTCCGCTCAGCAGCAGGACGACCAGATTGTCGGGCCGCAAGCTCCGCAGCCGGTCCACCGCTTCCCGTCGTTCGGCTTCGGCCTCGGCGCCGCTCATGATCTCGGCGTGCCGGAAGAGCGCGTACTGCGTCTCGGGATCGTCGGGCGCGGCCCGCGCGGCGCGGCGGTAATCCACGAGCGCGTCCTCGTTGGGCCTGGACGTCCACCACTGCTGGATGTCGGCGCGGATGAGAAGCAGGTCCGCCCGGTCGCCGTCCAGGTCCAGGGCGCGGTCGATTGCGGCCAGCGCGTCCTCGTGCCGGTCCTCTCGCAGCAGGGCTACTCCCAGGTTGGCGTGGCCGAGCGGCTCCTCCGGCAGCAACTCGATCAGGCGGCGATAGGTGCTTTCGGCCTCCGTCGCCTGTTCGTTCTCGAGTTGGGCGTAGCCGAGGTTTCGCAGGCGCACCATCTCTTCGGACGGTTGCGCGCACGCGGCGCCGGCGGCGGCGAGCGCGGCGAGAACGAGAACGGCTGGGAGTTTGCGGAGCATGGCTTGTAGCGGCCTGTGCGGTCTGTGGCGGCGCAACTCTACGCCTCCTGTGTGTTCCGGCGCCTGGTTCACGGACGTCTCGCCCGCATCCGGCGCGAAAGGCGACGTGACGGGGACTAGAGTAGTCGCCGCCGTGACCGCCAAGCGCCTCTTCCTGATCGACGGGTACTCCACGATCTTCCGGGCCTTCTACGCGATTCGGGGATTGTCGACCTCTGCCGGCGAGCCGACCAATGCGATCTACGGCTTCATCAACATGCTGCGCAAGCTGATGCGCGACGAAGAACCACCTCTTCTCGGCATCGCGCTGGACGTCGGGCGCGCCACGATACGCACCGAGGCGTACGCGGAATACAAGGCGAACCGGGCGCCGATGCCGGAGGACCTGAAGGCGCAGATGCCGGCGATCCGCCGGGCGATCGAGGCCTTCCGCATCCCGATCCTCGAACTCGAGCGCTACGAGGCGGACGATGTACTCGGCACCCTGGCCAAGAAGGCGCAGGAGGCGGGCTACGACATCACCATCGTCAGCGCCGACAAGGATCTGTTCCAGCTCGTGAGCGACCGGGTGTCGATGCTTCACACCGGCCGCGAGAAAACCTACGACCCGGCCCTGGTCGAGCAGGACTTCGGCGTGCCGCCCGAACAGGTGGTCGACGTCCTCGCTCTGGTCGGCGACCCGGTGGACAACGTGCCGGGCGTGCCGGGGATCGGCGCCAAGGGTGCGCAGACCCTGGTCAAGGAGTACAAGACGGTCGAGGCCTTGCTCGAGGCGGCGCCCGAGCTCAAGCGCAAGGCGTACCGCGAAGGCCTGCAGGAGCACGCGGACAAGGCCGTGCTGTCGAAGGAACTGGTCACGATCCACACCGATCTCGAGGTTCCCTTCGATCCCGAGGCCCTCAAGATGGAGACCCCGGACTACGAGGCGCTGGCGGAGCTGTGCCGCGAGTTCGAGTTCTGGAGCCTGCTGAAGGAGCTCGAGGGCGAGAGCGGCGGTCCGGAGATCGAGCCGGCCGTCGTTCTCAAGACCGTCGAGGCCTTCGAGGAGGCGGCGGCGGACCTGGGACCCCGCATCGCGGTCGGCGTCGTCTGCCGGCGCGGCGGCGTGCCGGTGGGGCTGTCGTTCGCGCCGGTCGGGCGCAAGGCGGACGAGGACGGTGAAGGAGCCGCGGCGATCGGCCGGGCCTGCTTCGCGGACTTCGGTCGTCCCGGTCTGCGGGAAGCCGTGGCGGCGAAGCTGCGGGCGTGGCTCGCCGACCCCGGTCTCGAGCTGATCGGGCACGACCTGAAGGAAGTCGTCCGCCTCTGTCCGCACCGGGAGGGCCGGCCGAGGGTCGCCGCGCGCCTGGTCGACACGATGCTGATGGCCTACCTCGTCCACTCCGCGGTGCGAAGCTTCGGACTGGCGACCGTTGCCCTCGATCGCCTCTTCTACAAGGCCACGACGCCGGCGGACGCTGGTCTCGGCGAAGCGACCGCGGCTCTGGGCGACGACACCGGTCTCGGTGTTTACGCGGCCGAACAGGCGGTGCTGCCCGCTCTGATCCTCGAGGCGCTCGCGCCGCAGTGGGAGGAGACGCCGGGGGCGCGCGAGGTCTACGAACAGGTCGAGGCGCCCCTGCTGCCGGTGCTGGCGGCGATGGAGGAGGAGGGCATCGAGCTCGACTCCGGGGTGCTGGCGAAGATGTCGCGCCGCCTCGAACTCGACGCCGGCGACCTGGCGGAGGAGATCTTCGACCTCGCCGAGGAGCGGTTCAACATCCTGTCGCCGCAGCAGCTCGGCGTCATCCTGTTCGAGAAGCTGGGGCTCCCGGTGCTCGGCCGCACCCGCAAGACGAAGAAGTACTCGACCGGCGCCGACGTCCTGGAGCAGCTCGCGCAGCGCGGCCACGACCTGCCGGCGAAGGTGCTGCACTACCGCGAGCTGACCAAGCTCAAGTCGACCTACGTCGACGCGCTGCCGCACCTGGTCGCAGACGACGGCCGCCTCCACACCCGCTACCACCAGGCGGTGGCGGCCACCGGCCGGCTGTCCTCGCACGACCCGAACCTGCAGAACATCCCGATCCGCACCGAAATCGGGCGCGAGGTGCGCCGCGCCTTCCGCGCCCGCGACGGCTACCGGCTCCTGGTCGCCGACTACAGCCAGATCGAGTTGCGGGTGCTTGCGCACATCTCGGGCGACGAGACGTTGACCTCGGCCTTCCAGCGCGGCGACGACATCCACCGCTCGACCGCGGCCACGGTGTTCGGCGTTTCGGCGGCCCTGGTCACCGACGAGCAGCGGCGGGCCTCCAAGACGATCAACTTCGGGATCATCTACGGCATGAGCGCCTTCGGACTTGCCCGCGCTCTCGGCATCGCGCGGGGCGAGGCCCAGAAGTTCATCGACGCCTACTTCGAGCGGTTCCCCGGGGTGCGCACCTACACCGAGGAGACGCTGGCGCAGGCCGAGGAGGAGATGCGCGTGGAGACGCTGTACGGCCGGGTCCGCTACCTGCCGGACATCAAGAGCCGCAACCGCGCGGTGCGCGAGAACACGCGCCGGATGGCCGTCAACGCCCGCATCCAGGGCACGGCCGCGGACCTCCTGAAGCTGGCCATGATCGCCGTCGACCGCCGGCTGCGGGCGGAACTCGAAGCCGCGCGGCTGCTCCTGACCGTCCACGACGAACTCGTGCTCGAAGCGCCGGTCGGTGCGATCGAGGATCTCTCGGCGCTCGTCCGCGAAGAGATGGAAGGCGTCGCCGACCTGAGCGTGCCCCTGATCGTCGATGTCGGCACGGGCCCCGACTGGTACGAAGCGAAGGCGTAGTTGTTCCCTACCCGCCCCTGAGCGCCGGAATCACCTGCTCGCCGTACGCCGCGAGCGTACCTTCCTTGTCGTCGTGCATCAGGTACACGGCGAAGTGGTCGACGCCCAACTCCCTGAGCTCGCGCAGCTTCTCGATGTGGGCTTCCGCCGGGCCGAGCACGCACAGGCGGTCGACGATGCCGTCGGGCACGAACTCCGTGTCCGGGTTGCCGCTGCGGCCGTGGTGGGAGTAGTCGTACCCCTGACGCTGGCGAATGTACTCGGCGAGCGCGCGGGGCACCTTCGAGTCGTCATCGCCGTAGCGCATGACCAGGTCGTGGATGTGGTTGCCCACCATGCCGCCGAACCAGCGCAACTGGTCGCGTTGATGCGCGACGTCGTCGCCCACGTAGGCCGGCGCCACCACGCAGACCGTGATCGCGTCCGGATCGCGGCCCTCGTCCTCGGCCGCGTCCCGCACCGCCTGCAGTGTCCACTCCAGGATCTTCGGGTCGGCCAGTTGCAGCACGAACCCGTCGGCATGCCGGCCGACGACGTCGAGCGCCTTTGGGCCGTAGGCCGCGACCCAAATCGGCAGTTCCGAACCTGCGTCGCTCCGCCATGGGATGCTGATCGAAGCGCCGTTGTAGTCGATCTCGCGGCCCGCGAACAGCGACTTGATCGTCGCGATCGAGTCCACAACCGCCCCTAGGCTCGCAGGCTTGCGGCCGATGTAGCGCAGCGCCGAATCGCCTCTGCCCATGGCGCAGGTCGTGCGCCCTGGGTACATCGAGTCCAGAGTGGCGAACAGCGAGGCCACAACCGACGGATCGCGCGTGGCCGGGTTCGTCACCATCGGCCCGACCGCCATCCGCTCCGTGCTCGCCAGGATCTGCGAGAAGATCACGAACGGCTCCGGCCAAAGCACATGCGAGTCGAAGAGCCAGCAGTGGTCGAACCCTCGGCCTTCCGCCATGACCGCGAGCTCAACGACGCGTGAAACCGGCGGGTCGGGCTGGAGGACCACGCCGAAGGACATCTGGTGGTTGCTGGTCATGGGCATGCTGCCTCCATAGAGCTTCGGGGGCCGTTCGCGCGTACCGTCTCGACCAGCATCGGTTCGTTGAAGAGCTGGCCTTCGCGGATGCTCGCTTCGCCCGGCATGGTGTTCTAGTGTGCCACGATGGACGGGGTCGCCGGTGGCGCGGCCGGCCGGGCATGTGAAGTGAGGGCGATATGCGGATCGGCATTCCCGCGGAGATCAAGACGGACGAGCACCGGGTCGCGATCACGCCGTCCGGCGTTGCCGCGTTCGTGGCGCGCGGCCACGAGGTGGCGATCCAAGCCGGCGCGGGCGTGGGCAGCGCGATCCCGGACGACGCGTTCCGGCGGGCGGGCGCTTCTGTGGTCGAGGGGGCCGATGTGGTCTGGGCACGGTCCGAAATGATCCTCAAGGTCAAGGAGCCGCTCGAGCCGGAGTTCGAACGCATGCGCCGCGGCCAGATCCTCTTCACGTATCTCCACCTGGCCGCGTCGGAGGAGTTGACGGCGCGGCTGCTCGAACGGCGGGTCGTGGGCATCGGCTACGAGACGGTGCAGCTCGCGGACGGCGTGCTGCCGCTGCTGGCGCCGATGTCGGAGGTGGCCGGGAGGCTGTCGATTCAGGCCGGCGCCGCGTCGCTCGAGCGGCTTGCCGGCGGCAAGGGGCTGCTGCTGCCCGGGGTCTCCGGCGTGCGCCGCGGACGGGTCACGATCATCGGTGCCGGTGTCGTGGGGCTGAACGCCTGTGTGGTCGGCGTCGGCTTCGGCGCCGATGTCACGATCCTCGACATCGATCCCCGGCGGCTCAGCTACGTGCGCGACGTGGTCGGGGGCCACGTGACGACGCTGATGTCGAACGACGCGAACATCGAGGGCGCGGTGGCTTCGGCCGATCTCGTCGTCTGCTCCGTGCTGATTCCGGGTGCCCGCACGCCGCGCCTGGTCACTCGCGCCCACCTGGCGCGGATGGAGCCGGGGTCGGCGCTGGTGGACGTGGCGGTCGACCAGGGCGGTTGCGCCGAGACAAGCCGCCCCACCACCCACCGCGATCCGCGCTACGTCGAAGAAGGGGTGATCCACTACTGCGTCTCGAACATGCCCGGCGCCGTCCCCCACACCTCGACTTACGCGCTAACCAACGCGACGATGACCTACGCCTTGGAGATCGCCGACCGCGGCTGGCGAGCGGCGGCGGCACGCGACCCGGCCCTCGCCGCCGGCGTCAACGTCGTCGAGGGACAGGTGACCCACCAGGCGGTCGCCGCCGCCCACGGCCTCGACTGGGCGCCTTTCGGCGAACTCGGCGGTGTCTGAGGCACCACTGCCGGCCCAGTTCGGACACTGTCCGAGCGGTCAGAACTTGACGAATCGGAAGCGGTCACTCTTCAGGTCCGCCAAGAACGGCTGGCCAGCGGTCGCGAGCGTCTGGGGCTTCAGGAGTTGGTACATGAGAAGCCACGACCGGTCCTGTTCCTGCCTCGGGAGGCTGCGTAGTTGGCGTACGCGTCCTCTGATGCGACGTTGCGCTCTCGTGAGGCCCAGCCTGCGCGCATACTCGAAGAGAAGTACGTTCGTTAGACAGTCGTTCATGTCGGTTACCGCTTGTGCGAGTTTCTCGCTCAAAGACGGGAGTTCAAACCCGTACTTCAGTGCAAGGTACAGCGCTTGACACGTCGCGTCCGCGAATAGCCGTCTGGTACCGATTACAAGGAGCTCATTGCTGAACTCCAGGATCACGTCCTCAATGCCATCGTAGTGGTGCTTCCGAAACAGGTGGGTCTCAAGAAGTGGCGCGAGATACGGGTACAGAAGTGTGAGATTGACGACATGTCGAACGAAAAATCGCCGGGCTCCAAGGTTGAGGCGAGGTGGTACCATTTTGATCGCGTAGTTCAAGACTGCGTAGGTGTCGGTGTTCTGGGCTAGTGCCAACGCCGGGTCGAGTAGGGCGCGTGGAGGACCGATGCCCACAGTGCCGCGTAGAGACACGATCCGAGAACTGTTGAGTTCTCGGACCCATTCGTCTTCAAGCGGGCGGGGCATGCGGAGGATTGCGGTTTTCTTCCCGTTGAGTGACAGTTCAAACCCCCGCAACTCCAAGCCGAGATCACGGAGGAACCGTTCAGCCTCGCCGTGAGTCTTGGCGTAGAACTTGTAGTCGTCGATGTGGCGAACGAAGGGGGCGTACCCGTTCTTGAGAAGGGCGTGGTCGACCGACGTGAGAATGATCTCCGCGAGGAGGTTGGAGGAGTGCGGTCCGATGAGTAGGCCGTTCGTTTGGCCATCATGAATGCACTGAGTCGCTCTGTCGAGCAGATTGCCTACCGATAGGCTCATCCGGTCCTTCTTCGCTTTGGCGGCGCCGTGAAGTGCCCAAGGGATTAAGTGAGTGTAAATAGAAGGAAAGCAGCCAGAAATATCGGCCTGGGCGACGTAGGCGGCGCCGGTCATGCTGCGTAGATCGCGGTGGGTGTTCTTGAACTGCTCCCTTCCCTTGTAGTTCATCTCGAACACGCGAGGGCCGGCGGTCTTTCGGACGAAGATACGGCTTACGGGTGTGGCGGGTCTTGCACAGTGTCCCTTGATGTTGGTCCAACAGCGATGGATCGTTAGGCATTGGGCCAAGTAGCTCTCGGGGTGTGGGATGCCGAACTGACGGGGTATGTTGTTGGCGCGAAGAACGTCGTGACGAATGTAGTCATGGGTTCTTTTGGCAAGGAGCTTCCAGAGCTTCTTGGAGTTGGTCTCGGTCGCTATGGTCTTGAGCGAGGACGGGACTCGGCCTGAGAGACCTTTGGAAGTGAAACAGGGCGGCAGCTTTTCGCCGAAGAGGCCGTGATCGACGAAACCTGTGAAGCCGGCTGTCGCGGTGAGGCCGCGTCCTGTCGTTCGTCGGATAGTCATGAGGGAGCCTTTTCGCGAGGGGAAGTGTCAAGCGGAAGGGAGTGCGCCGGCGCGAGCTTGCACGGCTGCAGTCGGACGCGGCGAGGTGGCGTCGGCTGCGCTGGGGAAGTCCGCGGCGGACGGCGAGTCGGCACCGAAAGCCCGCGCGGTCAGCGGTCGGTTCTATCGATGCGAACTCGTTCACTCAGTCCAAGATCTTCCAGGAGCAGCCGGAGGTCGGTCTCCAGAGTCTCTGCGAACGGCGACTCCACAGCTACGGAGCATTCGATGCCGACACGAACGTGGTGCCCGGTGCGGAGCTTTGGCAGCAGCTTGGTTCCAAGCCGGTTCCACACCTCGGGTGGAACGTCCCCGGCAAGGTGAAGCGTGACCTTCTGCTCGGCGTGGTCGGTTTCGGCGTCTGGCTTGGGCGTCGGTTCCGTTGGCGCCTCTTGATTGGGCGCGGGGTCCGGCGCCGGCGGCGATCCGATACGAGTCTCTGCCACCGTTCGCAGCGCTCCCGCCTTGGCCCTGGTCACCAGGAAGACCCCGGGCTCGAACGCAACTTCGTCGGCCGACACCGGCTCCGCGTACCAAAGGCGGCGAAAGCCGCCATTCTCCTCGCCGGACCCCAGGCCGAAGTCGCCGCGGGCGACGAACTCGCAGATCTGCCGCCGCAGGACGGCATCGGGATTGAGGAGTCGGGTCAAGGAGCCATCCAGGAAACTTTGGCGCAGGCCCGTAAGCGGCCAGGCACCGGCAGCCCTGAGAGCGGGTGGCCAGTGCCGTTCGATGTAGCCTGCGCCGACGGAGTTGCTGAGCAGCGCTTCCGCTCGCAGTGTGCGCACGACCCTGCCGCAGAGCGTCTCGCTGGCGCTGGCGTGGCCGGCGCCGAGGTCGATCGTCTTGAGATTCTTGTTCCGGCCGTCCAGCAGAGTGACGAAGCGATAGCCGGCCCATACTTCGTCCTTCGCCGCGTCGTGCGCCTCCTTGACGTTCGCCTGAACCCGCTGCCGGTGGGAGCGGTCGTACTCCGCGCCCAGGACGCCCTCGAGAACCTCCTTCGCCACCCGCTTCCAGGCGAGCCACAGTTCGACCTTCGACAGGAGCTCCCGCCCTGGTTTCTTAGCGCACCAGACCAGGGAGCCGGGGTAGAGGCGCGGGGAACTGCCCCGTTCGGTGGTCCAGCTTCTGATTCTCTTGCGAACCTCGTCCTCGCCGGCTTCCGCGTCCGGCTCCGCGACGACGATGCAGAGGCGCGGCGAATCAGGTACAGCCGTGCTGTCTGCCGGGAAGAGGACGATTGGCAGCTCGGCGCCGGTCCGGAACTCTGCTTCAACCAGCGAGCGGATCGCCGGTTTCACATCCGTCTCCTCATCGAGCGAGGCTTGCCGATCGCTGACGACTTTTCTCAGAGTGGCCTGATGGTGAATGCGGTAGCCGTCCGTCCCGACCGATCGAATGAAGAAGCCCCTTCCTTCGAGTGCGGTCGCGGCATTGTCGATCGTCGTCGTCTCGACTGCCGGCTCGCCGAGCGCAAACCGAAGTTCGGGCAGATGGGCCACCTTGTCCACCTGACCGCCTGACGACTCGAAGAAGACGGCGGAGCCGACTCGCCGGTGGATACCGCGAAGCGGCCCCTTCGTGTCCGCATCCAGAGCCCCGGCGTGAGACACAGGTCCGGCCAAGTCCGCATCGATAGCGGCTTCGAGGCGAGACTCGCCCAGTTGCCCAAGGACGACGGCGCGGAACTCAGGAACATCGAGAGGCGCCGAACCGAGTGTGATCAGCGGTTCGGTTCGCGCCTGCGCAAATTGCTTGCGGGATGCCCAGGAGATCCACTGGGCCAGCATGGCCAGCGTGCCTCGCGTTTGCTGATACTGAGCCAGCGCGCTCCACTTCCGCTGGAAGACGGAAAGCGTCGCCGGGTGGAACGGATAGCACGCCTCGAAGCGATCTCTAAGGAACTCCTTCACTTTGGCTCCGCGTCTCGCGGAGTCCACGGCGAGCCACTCGGGCGGAAGGCGCGCGGAGCGTTCGAAGCACCAGTTCGCATAGATGGTGGCGATCCTCCTGCGGACCCGTTCGCCGCCGAGGTTCTCGAACAGTCGGCGCCGGACGACCTCACTGATCTCGGCCTCGTCGTTCGCGATCAGGTCGCGGGCAACGCGGCGGACGATCTTCGTGATCCGGTTCTGCCATTCCTGATCCCACTCCGTCATCTCGACCTGGCTGCGCGGCAGGCTGATGACGGCGACGGCGCCCGTGGTGCCGGTGACGGAGACCGTCAGGTTCTGCAGGAAGGCGTGGAAGCTCTCTGCCATGCCGCGATGTCGGTTCACGAAGTTCAACACTTCGTCGAACAGCAACAGCACCGGTGCGTCCGCGGCGGCGAACACCCTTGCCAGCGCCTCGGTCCCCGGCGGTGTGGTCCGTGCGGCAGGGCCGAGGGCGGCGACACCGCTGTCTCCGGCCAACTGGCGAGCGATGTCGATCCAGGGCGTTTCGCGCCCCTCCGCCGGGTCCCAGGCGTTGCCAACGAACACGCCGACCCGCGCCTGAGGCGCCCCGGTCAGGCCGGCTTCACGTAGCAGACCCGGTACGCCGGGAAGGTCGGCGGCGTTCGGGCCGGCGTTCGCCAAGTGATAGAGGGAAGTCAGCGTGTGCGTTTTGCCGCCGCCGAACTGGGTTATCAGGGTGAGGACTGGCGCCGTGTTCTCGGTTTCGCCCGAGAGTCGGCGCAGTGCCATGCCGGAATGCTCTTTCAGCGCGCGCGTGAAGCACGTCCGGGAGAAGAACTGCGCCGGGTCGCTGTAGTCCTCCGGTGCCGTTCCGGCGACAACTTGTTCCAGCGCGATGGCGAACTCGTCCGGGCTGAACGAGCGCCCTTCCCGGACCTCGCGGCGCGGTGTCGTGACCTTGTACCAGGGCTCTAGCGCCACTAACAGTTCCCCTCTGGCCGATCGATCTGCCGCTGGCCGGCTCGATCCCTGCCGCCGAGTGACTCCAAGCGGCTTACCCAGTCATCGAACCGGCGACACTCGGCTCGAAGGGCGGCCAAGCCTATCTGCCCTGCTAAGAGTGGCCCGTGAACTCGCTTCCGGTACCGCGGCATGGCGCTCAGAATTCGCTTGCTGGGAGCTGTGTGAGGGCTGTCGTTGATGTCCTCAGGCGTGGGGAATTCTCGGCGAACTCTGCGTAGCGTTTCGGCGGCTCTCTTCGAGATGTCGAGCAGATCCTCGAAGGCGTCGACGTTCGAGAATAGAAGGCCCTCGAACTCATACTGCTGGACGTATGGGATCACAACCCGATTGCTCAAACGACCTCTGAGCTGTTCGCGCAGACTGCGCATCATGCTCTCGGTCAGGTCATCGACCGTCTTGTCCTCCTTGCCACGAAAGCCGTAGAAGTCGACGAGGGAAGTCACCGCGTCGTGCGAGTGGAGCAGGCGGACCATGTCCTTGACAACGCGTTCTTCCGACACGTTTCCACGAAGCGGAATCGGCGTCGGTTCGACGTCGTTTGCCCGCAAGTGCCCCAGGAGTACCTGCTTGACGAACTCCTCCGCGGTTTCGCCCTCGACCGAGATCGCGAGCCGGATCAAGGACGACCGCCGAGAAGGTTCTTCTGCCACAACTCGCCCGGCGTGAAGCTGTCGTCGAGCCACACGCGATAGTCGTCCGGGTCCAGTTTGCGCGCCTCGGTGCGGCCATCCTTCAGGTCCAGCACGAAGGTCTCCTCCAGACCGAAGACGTCGACCAGCAGCGGCGATTGGGTAGCTACTATGACCTGTCTCTCTTCGGTGAGGGCCTTGATCATGCCTCCGATGAGCGCGATGGCGGCTGGGTGGAGGCCCAGTTCCGGCTCGTCCAGCAAGAGCACGTCGGGCAGCATCTCAGGCGGCAAGTTCAGCAGAGTAGCCAGTGCAAAGAACCGCAGCGAGCCGTCGGAGGTGAGGTGGGCGCCGATCGTCTTGTCGGTTCCCTTGGCCTTCCAACGCAGCGACACCTTTCCGTAGCTCTCTTCGAGCCGAAAGCCGTCAAACACCGGCAGGATCCGGCCAATGTGCCGGCAGATCAGCTCGAACCGCCTGAGATCCTGACGCTCCAGTCGGAGCAGCACAGCCGCCAGATTGCCGCCGTCACTGCGCAGGTAGTTGTTGTCGTCTGCATCCCAGCGGTTCTTGAAGTTGGATGTTCCGGAGGTGTCGTGGAACTGATATACCGAGCACCTGCGGAGCAGCGTCACGATCACCCTGGCTGTTGTGATGTTGACGCCGGCAGGCTCGTCGGATTGCGCTGCCCGGACGATTTCCGCCTCTTGACGACCGCTTTCCAGGTGCTGCCACCGGGCCTCCGTTGGTCGCGATGAGTCGTTGAATCGGAAGCACTCTTCGCTGACGAAGAAACGGTCGGGGTGGGCATGGGAGAGCACGAATCGGTAGTCGTTTCGGCCCCTCGCGGTACGCAGCGAGACCTCAGTCTCGAGGCGGGATGTAGTTCGGTTGCCGCCGTGCAGTTGGTCGTCGGCGCCGCCCTGTCTCTCGACGAACTCCGCCAGCTTGCGAGGGCCGAGCATCCAGCTCAACATCTCGAAGAAACGGATGAAGTTCGACTTGCCCGAGCCGTTGGCGCCGATCAGTACGGTGGCCATTGGCAGGTCCGCCAGATGGACGTCGGCCAGAGAGCGGAACCCCCGGATGTGCACTTGCTCGATAAAGGTCGGACTAGTCATTGTGTGGTCCTGGTTCAGCGTTAACCATCAGGTGTTTAGGGACGACCTCACGCGAGGGCGATCGTGAATCGACTGGCGCCAAACTGTGCCATCACCTGGGCACGGCGAGAAGCATCGCGTCGAGTAGGCGCTTCTCCTGGCAGCCAGGAGGATAGAGGGCGGACAGTGCGTTGGCCAGTCGCAGGAAGGCGGGACCGCGCTCCTGTTCGGCGGTAATCAGGGCGCGCAGGGCACTCGCGTGGCCGCCGGCTTGGAGCAGCATGGCCGCGTGGACGCGGTCGAGGGTGGTGGCGTCCGTGCGCTGCAACTCCCCGTCGGTGTGAAACGAGCCCGATCTTCCGCGCCGCTGCCTTCCCTTGGCGCCTGCGGAGCGAGGGGTTGAGGAGCCGGTGAACTCAGGGAAGAGCGCCTGCTGCAGGCTTCCCTCGGGATCGGTCTCGATCCAGGCGGCAGCGTTTGCGGCGCCGTCTTCGCCGAAGAGGTCCGCGGCCCGCTCGGCCACGGGAAGCAGGCGAACGACTCCCTTCTTCTGACCGATGATGCGCCCGGTCCAGGTGTCGAGGTCGATGCCCATCGGTTGGGCGAAGCGGCGCGCGACGTCGTAGGGCATGCTGAACGCCTTGGTGGCGGCCGCAGCGGCGGTTGGTGCATCCGCCTGGGCGCGTCCTTCCCTGGAACTGTTCCCGGCGGCGGCATCCGTGCTCTGAAGGGTCCACAGGAACAGAGCGGTGAGCCGAGCGTCCTCCTCCAGTGCGCCGGCGAGGCCGTCTTTCGCTTGTGCTTCCGAGGCGCCGAGCACCTGGCGCAACGCGGCGCGGCCGACGACCTCCCACACTTTCTCCAGATACTCGGAGAGGCCGACCGGATCGCCCTCGGCTGTCTCGACGGACCGGTAACGGCTGAAGATCTCGAGCGCCGGGCCGATGCAGGCGAACACGAGGTCCGCGCCGCGGATGCCCTCGGCCTGTAGACGCTCCATCCAATCGGCGACGCTCTTTGGGAGCTCGCGCAGCACATCGGCCCAGTCGCCGACCGGAGCGTCGTTTGGACGTGGGCGGCAGACGAGATGAACGCTGGTGGCGAGGGCAGCGGAGTCGCGTGCCCGCAGACGGGAGGCCATTTCGGTGGCGATCGGCCACGAGCCGGTGATCGTCCAGCCGCCGCGGATCATGCCTGAGAGTAGAGCCTCCCAGCCTTCGGTGGTCTTGTGGGCGAAGACGACGGATCCCACGCCATCGTCGTGGAGGAGGCGCCGGCCCTCGGCGAACGCACGGGCCATGCTCTCCTCGAACCATTGGCGGTCCTTGACACGGCCGTTGTCTTGCTTGGTCTCGTCTTGAACGATCTCGTGTTGTTTGGGAGTGAGATGATTCGCTTGGTCGAAGGGATCACGCGATAGATCATTGCCGATCAATGACCGTCTTAGCCAAACAAAAAAGAAATCCGATAGATCAGAATAAGGTACCGCGTCATAGTATGGAGGGTCAGTAAACCAGACATTTGTAGCCTGGTCAGGAAGGGGATGCTCGGTGGCGTTGACTAGCTGAACCTGACCCTTGAAGCGGCTAGCCGATTTGTCAATCACGTCGGCTATCAGTCTGTATCCGCTCATTGCTGTCCCACAAACTTCAGCGTAGAGCAAGTTGAGTTTGTGCGTTTCTCGGTTCGGGGGGTCCGCTCCGAGGTTCGAGCAGTTCCAGCAGCGGTCTTCGGTCGAACAGGTTGAGTTGCAGGAGGCGCAGGATCTGGCTCATGCTCCAGGACATCTTGTTGGCGAATTTCAGGTATGCGAGCAGCAGATGGACGCAGATGGCGATCCAGATCTGCGTCATGACAGCATTGCGCGAGGTGCCGACAAAGCTCTTGATGCGCAGGTTCTGCTTGATCCACTTGAAGAAGAGCTCGATCTGCCAGCGCGCCTTGTAGATGTCCGCGATGGTCTTCGGGGCGAGGCTGAAGTTGTTGGTCAGGAACTTGTAGTGCCGACCCGTCTCCGGGTCGCGATAGCCGACCCGACGCAACGGAATCGGGCACCGCTTGCGCCCCTTGACGCTGGTCAGCTCGATGGTCTGGTCCGACGTCACGCCCCGGCCGCGAGCGAACGAGCGCCGCTCCCGAACCGCGTACTTGACCTTGCGCTTCAGGCGGGTGACCAGGAAAACCCCTTGTGCATCAAGGTCCTTCAGCCATCCGAAGTCGAGGTACAGACGGTCCGCCGCCACGATGCTCCCCTTCGGAAGACGAAGCGACCGGGCCACCTCGAGGTCCGAGCCCTTGCCGTCGGTGACGTGCAGGAACGACGGCAGACAGCCCTCGTGGTCGAGACCCACGTGCAGCTTCAACGCCCCCTTGGTCTTGCGGTACCGCGCCCAGGGAAACACCTTCAGGCACAGGTCCACGTACGTGGCGTCGAGCGACAACAGCTTGTTCCGGAAACGGAACCCATGCCCCGGCGCCGCCGCCTGACAACGGCTCAGAAGGCGACCGAACAGCGCCTCGTACAGTTCGTGAGGCTGCTCTCTGTTCACCCGCGCCAGCGAAGATCGGGCTACCCGGCCAACGCCGAGATGGTACAGCTTGTGAGCCTGCGCATCCAGGTTCGACACGATGTCTCGCAGACTGCGCCGCCCGGAAAGCTGCGCCGTCGCCATCGCTACGAACTGGCCCCAGCGGCTCATCGAGCGCAGCTTGCGTCCCCTGTGATGCCGCCGGGCCTCCCGCTCGAACTCATGTCTCGACACCAGCTTGAGGAACTGGCCAAGTACGGTACTATTGTGCGCCATGGGTCTGGATCTCCTTGCCGTCATTGGCGTTGTTTGAAAACCAATCATACGACAAGGCACGGTTCAGACCCATCCTTCCTCCCCGTTTGTGGGACAGCAGTGGTATCCGCTCTGCCAGTTGCCTGGAGCCTCGGCTGTGACCACGACCTCGGCGAAGTCCCACACGATCGGTAAGGCTTGACGGCCAAATGTATGCTGCATCTTCTCGGCGATGGCGTTCCATCGAGTGCAGCTCATGTTACTCATCGACACACGGCTAAAGGCGCAGGCCAGCATTGAGGTTGGTGCCCCACGGCCTCCACGTATGGCGTCAAGCAACCCGACGAGGGTGGCCTTCTGTCGGGCCGTGAACAAGTCGCCCCACCGGAGCATTCCGTAGCGCTGCACACGGAACCCCAGCGTTCCGATTGGCGGCAACGGCTCATCCGGCACCGGGCAAAGCCCCACCCGCCCGCCGCGCTCCCACTCTCCGAGAATCTCTTCCAGCCGCGCCTGCGCCCCGCGCACCGCTTCGTAGTCCGCCTGGGTAGGTAGCCGGTAGTGCCGCCCGACCTGCCCGGGCTTGAGCGTCACCACCGCCGTGATCCGCGCTCCGCCGGTCCTAGTACCGTCCACGTCGAAGACCGCATCGGCGCCGCCGGACTGGGCGGCGAGCAGCGCTCGCACCCGCTCGGGTGGCAACACGGTGCCGCAGCACAGGCAAGTCGCTTTGGCGCGCGCCACCGTGCCGCTGCGCACTTCGCTTTCCGCCTCTGGTTGGAAAATCGCGAACTCGACGGAGGGCACCGCGGGAGCCTCGGCGCGAGGAGTGCCCGAAGGTGCCACGACCCGCGCCCGCAGCGCCCATCTTCGCTTCGGCTTCCGGGACAGCCAGAACGAGCGCATCAGCGGGATCTCCGCTCCGCAGTCGGGCGACTCGCAGCGTACGGTGCGCGCCCAGAGGTAGGCGATGGGCGTCGCGCCGTCCTGGTCCGGCGGGTAGAGGTCCGCCAAGTCCCGCTCTGCCCTCTTCTTGATCTCACCGCCGATGCGCCGCAACTCATCTGCCACGCCCGGCCCGTGGCGGGGAATGTCCTCAAGCATCACCTTCAGGATCAGGCAGGCGACCGGGTTCAGGTCGCTGGCGAAGGCGTCGCAGCCTAGTCGCAGCGCTTCCAGCGGAATTGAGCCACCGCCGGCGAACGGGTCTACGACCAGGGGCGCCTCCTCGCCATGCGCGGCTCGGACCAATTCTCGCCCGGCGGCGAGATAGCTCGGTTTCGCCGCGTTGTCCCAATTGGCGAAGTCGGCGACGAACTGAAGGATGACTCGCCGCAGTCCCTCGTCTGGCCCAACGGCCCCAGCCCAACCCGCGGGCCGCCCCTGCATTCCAAGCAGTATCCGGCGCGCCTCCCGCTTGAAGTCATCTGGGCAGCGCGGGTCGCAAGGATCGGGCAACAGCAACGCCAGCAGCATTGCCCGCGACGAAGCCAGCGGCCGCCGCGCCCACCACAGGTGCAGTGTCGACGGGTGCCCGTGGCGGATGGACTTCTCCCGCACCGCGTGCCTCGAGACCTCGGCGATCGGAAAGTCTACCTCGGCAAGACGCCTACACGCTCGGGGAATCATCTACCTACCGTCCTGCATGCCTGGCCTCGAGACAAGCACGAATTCGCTCTACGACGTTAACCAGCGTGCCGCTGACGTGACCCCGTGCGTTGGCTCGCTCGATGATCCTCCGCAGTACAACAGGGTTCTTTTTCGCTGAACGTTTGTTCATCGCAAACTCGCTGCGTGACTCCTCAAGAGGGCCGTTGAACACTGTCTCAGAAATCTCTTGCCGAAGGGTCCGCTCCAAGTCGCCATCAAGACATGCGTGTGTGTCCCACACGCCGTCAGGCCAATCCTCCTCGGGAGCTCCAACCAGCTTCAGGAGTTGTCTATTCGCCTTGCACTCGCCATCCCCGGAGTTCTTGTCGTTGTCCCAGACCAAATACGTGCGAATTCCGAGGCTTGCAAACACGACCGCTGGGCGAGCTATGTTGTTCTTGCCTCCGCAAGGTACAATGCAAACGCCCATTAACTCCAAATCGTGTCCTCCTGTAGCCGCCACTGCAAGCAGAGCTGAACAATCTCTTTCTCCTTCGACAAGCACCACAACGTCTGCGAAGAACCCCTCGTTCATACGGGGCGTCATTAGCGCCTGCATGCGGGGGCGAAGTGTATCTGGTGTGAGGACCGTCTCTCCGGCTTGGCTACGAAGCGCCGCTAGCCGCTGCCCAACGTCCTTCAGTGTGGCGTGGGTCACGACGGTTACCATCGGCATTCCTCTTCGCCCGTTGTCCTTTCGCAAGAGCCTAACTTGGTCGAAGCGGTCCAATCCCACAAAGAGCGGAGCATGTGTCGTATAGACGACCTGCGTGTGCTCAGCCACACCTGGAATCGCTCCCTCGGCGAGCCGCAGGAGGACTGAGGCCATGTGTCGTTGCCGGCCGGGGTGCTGATAGATCTCCGGCTCCTCGATGGAGAAAACTAGGCTAGGCAGATGCCGAGCTGGCGCGCGGCCTAGCCCGGCGCCGCGTCCAGTCCTGGGTGCGTCGCTTCCCTCACGATCTCTAGCTGCCACAAGGTGCTGAAGCATTGTGAGAATGAAGGCTCGTTGAAGACCATGCCCTGTGTTCTCCACAGCCGACTCGTAGCCGTCTTCCGATAGCTTCACCTCAGCCTCCGGCATGGGGATGGGAATGGCGGAGAACTTGGACCATGTCAAGGCGACGCTCGCATCGGGCGCGTACTGGCTGAGCGTCTCTGTTAGCTGGCCTTGGAGGTTCCGGAGCTCTGGAAGTTTGGACGGGTCAAACAAGGCCAGGTACTGATCCTGAGTCTGCGCTCGGAAACGGGCTACGTCGTCGCGGGTCGACAGGGCGTTACGTACCACCAGATCCATTATCTCGGTAAGGCAAGAGTCACGTCCTTCTGCGGAGTCGCCCAGCGCATCGCGCACGGCGGGGACTCTGATGAACGTAGTGTGTCGGCCGAGATAGCCGCGCCCGACCTCTGTGAACCCGAAGAACTGGCCATCGTCTCGCATTCGGCTGCACTCGTTGGGATTGGCGTTCTCCCATTGGCTGAGCGCGCTGGTTGCATCGTCGGCCGACCGGACCGCTGGCAGGGAGGTGTATTTTTCGTTGGACCGCAGTGCGTTGTAGCGGTTCCGGAGCTCCATCTTCGGCCCTGCCGCCCGAGTGTCTGCGAACTCAGGATTCTGCAGGCGACTACCGTGGTAGGTGCCGGCCCTTGCGCCTGAATTCCTAGAGAACACTCTTGCGATCGTTAGTTCTTCGTTGTCGACGTACGGAGCGAAGAAGTCCCGCTGGTTGGACGAAAGATCAGAGAAGGTGAGCGCGATCTCAATGTCTCGGGAGGTGTCTTCCGCGTAGAAGTCCTCGTCCGTGAGCTTTGCGGAGGGGTCGTAGAACATCTCCAAGGCGCGCAGAAACGAGGATTTGCCGGCTCCGTTTTTGCCAACAAGGGCCGTAAGACGATCGAGGTGAAACGACTGGTCCAGTATCACTGCTGTCCCACAAACGGGGAGGAAGGATGGGTCTGAACCGTGCCTTGTCGTATGATTGGTTTTCAAACAACGCCAATGACGGCAAGGAGATCCAGACCCATGGCGCACAATAGTACCGTACTTGGCCAGTTCCTCAAGCTGGTGTCGAGACATGAGTTCGAGCGGGAGGCCCGGCGGCATCACAGGGGACGCAAGCTGCGCTCGATGAGCCGCTGGGGCCAGTTCGTAGCGATGGCGACGGCGCAGCTTTCCGGGCGGCGCAGTCTGCGAGACATCGTGTCGAACCTGGATGCGCAGGCTCACAAGCTGTACCATCTCGGCGTTGGCCGGGTAGCCCGATCTTCGCTGGCGCGGGTGAACAGAGAGCAGCCTCACGAACTGTACGAGGCGCTGTTCGGTCGCCTTCTGAGCCGTTGTCAGGCGGCGGCGCCGGGGCATGGGTTCCGTTTCCGGAACAAGCTGTTGTCGCTCGACGCCACGTACGTGGACCTGTGCCTGAAGGTGTTTCCCTGGGCGCGGTACCGCAAGACCAAGGGGGCGTTGAAGCTGCACGTGGGTCTCGACCACGAGGGCTGTCTGCCGTCGTTCCTGCACGTCACCGACGGCAAGGGCTCGGACCTCGAGGTGGCCCGGTCGCTTCGTCTTCCGAAGGGGAGCATCGTGGCGGCGGACCGTCTGTACCTCGACTTCGGATGGCTGAAGGACCTTGATGCACAAGGGGTTTTCCTGGTCACCCGCCTGAAGCGCAAGGTCAAGTACGCGGTTCGGGAGCGGCGCTCGTTCGCTCGCGGCCGGGGCGTGACGTCGGACCAGACCATCGAGCTGACCAGCGTCAAGGGGCGCAAGCGGTGCCCGATTCCGTTGCGTCGGGTCGGCTATCGCGACCCGGAGACGGGTCGGCACTACAAGTTCCTGACCAACAACTTCAGCCTCGCCCCGAAGACCATCGCGGACATCTACAAGGCGCGCTGGCAGATCGAGCTCTTCTTCAAGTGGATCAAGCAGAACCTGCGCATCAAGAGCTTTGTCGGCACCTCGCGCAATGCTGTCATGACGCAGATCTGGATCGCCATCTGCGTCCATCTGCTGCTCGCATACCTGAAATTCGCCAACAAGATGTCCTGGAGCATGAGCCAGATCCTCCGCCTCCTGCAACTCAACCTGTTCGACCGAAGACCGCTGCTGGAACTGCTCGAACCTCGGAGCGGACCCCCCGAACCGAGAAACGCACAAACTCAACTTGCTCTACGCTGAAGTTTGTGGGACAGCAATGGTCCAGTATGGACCGGAAGTTCTTTACACGTAGTTTTCGAAGAAGCACGGTGTCGCTAGCGGAGGCGCCTAAAGTCGAACTTGTCTCTGATGTGTCGGTTGAAGTACTTTCCGTGGGAGGGCGCGTGCATCAGGCCCTGGTGGATTGTGCGTGGCACATCGTCGTACAGATAGAGTCTGGCGTCGTGAAACTCGATCTCCAGCTGTCTGGTGCTACTGTCGTAGCCGACGGAGCATAGATTGGTGGAATTGACCGGTGTTCTTTGCATTTAGGCGGCGTGTCCTTTCAGTTGTGCAGTGGGTTCTAGGTCAGGGGGAACCCTCGGCAGACGAAACACTCTCTAGCTTCAGTACTTTTGGGAACCTGTGTCGGGTCAGGCAGCGACCAGGGCTAGGCCGGCGAGGTCTGGACTATGTTGGTCTAGGAATATTGGGCGTGGTCTTGAGGTGATTTGTCTCTGGGTGGTAGTGCTTGGCTAGTTTTCGCGATGGTACGTGGGCGAGGTTTCCGTGGTCTGAATCGGCGTAGTCATGTCGTTGACGTTCAGCCAGTAGTGTTGCACGTGAGTGACCTCGTGCCACGGGAAGCGGGCGGGATCTCTGATCGGGGACTGGAGTTGGGGGACGCCGGCGCAGTTGGTGACCACGTAGAGCCAGTAGCAGTCACGACGATCTTCGGCGACGCGCCGTTCGTTCGGTGTCAGGAGAATGCTGCCCGTCGGGCCGGCGAGGCCCTTGATCTCGATCAGGCGGAGGTCACCGGATTCCAGATCCAGGCTCGTGATGTCGTAGCCGAGGTTCTCCTGGTGGACATCATCGACACGGCGTCCTTGCGCGGCCTCGTGGGCCATTGCGACCTGCATCGCTGTCATCTCGGTCTCTGGGTGTGGGCGGAGGTTTCGGAGATCGAGGTTGTCACGATCGGGATGGGGGAGAATCAGGGCGCTTGCCAGGCGCTCCACTCCCTGCAGTGTCACCGCGCGCTGCCGGGCGAGTTCGTCGCGGCGGCGTTCGCGCCGTGCCAATAGCTCGGCATGGCGGTTCTGAGCTTGGGCTAGACGGCCCTTGGCGCCTGTCACGTCGTTCTCGATCTCTTGTGCCGCATGGCCGATTTCGTCGTCGGTCCGCTGCAGAGCTGCCGTCAGGGAGAGGTGGACGTGGTCGGCAATGCGCTCGACTTCGGCGAGGCGCTCATCTCGGACTTCGCCGATGAAGGGCCGTAGAGCGTTTCGGTCGAGCCAAGCGGTCGCTTCCGGTAGTGACGCTACTTCTGGGAGCAAGTCCGGCGGACTTGTCGGGGTCAGGTTTCCGAGCACGTCCGGGCCACAGAGTCGGGAGGGTCCGTCGGCCGAGAGTTCCACGGCGAACAGTCGCTCGTGAATCACCCTTCCAAGACCGTCCACGACTCGAGCCCGATAGAAGTCGAGGCGTGTCGGCGTTTCGTGTGCAATGGAGTGGAAGCAAGCGCCCTTGGCGAAGGAGTGCCGGCCTTGACCGAGGCTGTGCAGCCGGAGGGCTTCGAAGAGAGGGTGGCCGGGCGTGACCCACTCAAGGTTCTGCTTCTCTGCCGTTTCGCGGTCCATCGACAGGCGGGGATAGCGGGCCGCAATCTCGGGCCGTCTCCAGCCCGGCTCGCGCTCGTACCTCTTCAAGCTGAGCGGCGTGCGGCCAGGATCGAACGTGTGCTGGAGACTGGCAACGGGCTTCAGCGCCAGGTTAGCGTTCTGCGCGGACTCGGTGATGAACCGAGCGATTGTCTCGGGCACCAGTCGCCGTTCCCGCGCCCTGGCTTGGCGCTCGATCAGCATTTCGAGGTTGAGCCTCTTTGAGGCGAGTCCCTCAAGGGCCGTCTGGCAGATATTGCGGAAGTGGGCTTCGTCCACGTTCCTCAGGAGCCGGTCTTCGAGATCGGCATGACCCAACTTGCCGGCGTAGTAGTCGCGGAGTACCCGTTCGATGTGGGCGGATGGCAAGACCTCACCGACGACGTTGAAGACCGCATCGTCCTCAAGTGCATCGCGGATTTGCTGGAGCTTCTCCAGCAGCCGCTGGAGAACCCGTCCCTCGATCGTGTTCGTTGCTACGAAGTTGAAGATCAGGCAGTCGTGCCGTTGTCCGTAGCGGTGGATACGGCCCATGCGCTGTTCGAGCCGGTTCGGATTCCAGGGAATGTCGTAGTTGAAGAGGATGTGGCAGCACTGGAGGTTGATGCCCTCGCCGGCGGCTTCGGTCGCGACCAGGACTTGGATCGCGCCATCGCGGAACTGTTGTTCGGTGTAGAGCCGGCTGCCCGGTATGTCGCGCGAGCCAGGTTTCATGCCGCCGTGGATGCAGCCGACACGGAAGCCCCAAGCTCTCAGATGCTCAAGGAGGTGATCCAGCGTGTCCTTGAATTCGGTGAAGAGCAGTAGCCGTTGGTCGGGCTGGTCGTAGAACCCTTCGTCTCGCAGTATCTGGCGAAGGTGTCCGAGCTTCGCCTCGTTCCCCGAGCCTTCGACTGTCCTTGCCTCCTCGGCGAGCGCCCGGAGTTCGTCGATCTCCTCGCACACCTGTTCGGCGTTGCCGGTCAACGTGATTGCCTCCAGCAATCGCTCTAGCTCTTCACGCTCGGCGTCCTCGAATTCCTCGAGATCCTCGGCGCTCGGAAGCACCGGCGGAGCTGCCATCGCTAGGTGTTGCGCTTCCTTCAGGCCCTTCTCCAAGCGTGCGGCCCGGTTCTCAAGCGACCGCCGCATAGCGTAGGTGCTCGAGGCGAGTCGCCTCTGGTATAGCGCCATCAGGAAGCCGACGGCCCGTGCCCGTGCATCGCCGCGGTCTGCGGCGCGGCTGCTCTGCCGCTTCACGAACCGCGTCACTTTGTCGTAGAGCTCGAACTCCAGGCCGTCGATCGTGAAATCGGCCGTGCGCGTTATGCGCTTGGTGAACACCGGTTTCGAAGCCCATGACCCATCTTCTTGCCGTTCCGGGAAGTAGACCATCGCCTCCTTGGTGCGGCGGAGGTAGAAGGGCGCACGGCGCTGGTTCATCGCTGCGCGGATAGATGTCACATCGGCGTAGGCGTCCCGGTCGAGCAGCTGCAGGAAGAGAGTGAAGTTCTGCGGGTCGCCCTTGTGGGGCGTGGCCGTCAGTAGGAGGATGTGATCCGTGCTGTCGCGAAGCAGCTCGCCCAACTTGTAGCGGAGGCTCTTGTGGGTTTCGTCCCGCGCCGACATCCGGTGTGCCTCGTCGACGATCACCAAGTCCCAGTGGACTTGCTCCAGTCCCGGGAGGATCTCGGTGCGCTTGGCTAGATCGAGCGAAGTGATGATCTGCTTCTGCTCCATCCATTGATTGACACCGAATTGGTCGCGAATGTCGCTTCCCTTGAGCACGATGAACTTCTCGTCGAACTTCTCGCTCAGTTCGCGCTGCCACTGGAATGACAAGTTCGCAGGACAAACGACAAGGACTCGTTCGATGAGTCCACGGAGCTTGAGTTCGCGGAGCAGCAGGCCGGCCATAATGGTCTTGCCGGCGCCTGCGTCGTCGGCAAGCAGGAAGCGCACGCTCGGCAGTTTGAGGAGGTGGTCGTAGACCGCCTCCAACTGGTGGGGGAGCGGATCGATGCGGGAGATCGATAGCCCAAAGTAGGGGTCAAACTCGTAGGCGATGCCCAGTGCGTATGCCTGTAGGCCAAGACGTAGAAGTCTGCCGTCGCCGTCGTAGGACAGCGACGAGTCGGTGATCGTCAGGCTCGCGACGTCGTCCGTAGTCAGCGTGACCCGGCGAAATTGCTCCGACTTCTGGCCGACGAGGCCCGCGACCCAGATGCCAGGGCCGTTGGACCTGACGGTTTCCACCCGCATCGGCTCGCTGAACAGTGGGCCGGTCAGGAGCTGGCCTTCTTGGATGGCGCTCTCAGTGTTCAATGGCGGTTCGTGGTCCTCTGCGGTGCCGCCTCAATCGGCTTCACAGCAAGTGGAACTGGTCTCGGAGGCGACGGCAGAAGATAGACGCTGAGCAGCGCAGCGTCAACGAAGGTGGGAGCCCAGTCGTCGCTCTTGGTCGTCGTCGGCTCGAGGCAGTCTAGGCTGCTTCATAGACGACCGTACCTTCGCGCAACGCCGGCTTGATGACCAGCGCATGACTGTTCCTGTAGCGCTCGACATCTTTAGGCGTGACCACAACGGCGTCGACGGCCACGGTGATCCCTTGGAGGTTCATGTAGATCTCGGCCGCCAGCTCGCGCCGGTTCGCGCCCTCCTTGATCACGAGGAGGTCCACGTCACTGTGGGGACCCATGTCGCCTCGCGCGGCGGACCCGAAGAGGATGATCCGTTCCGGCTGGGCGACCGCCACGATACGGCCCACGATGTCGTCGAGTGTCTTCTGGTCAAGCATCTGAGTTCCTGATTCTAGGAGGTAGGCCGAAACCCACGCTCTACGGCCGCTCTACCCCCGAGGCCGCAGCACCCGCCGCCGGTCCCCCTCCCGCCGCGTCAGACGCTGGCGATCCAGGTGCTCCAACAACGGGATCGCCCATTTGCGGGTGAGGCCGAAGCGGTCCTTGAACTCCGACACGGTAAAGGTCTCCCAGCCGGTGGCAAGCAGGTCGGCCTGGAACTTCTCCAAGGCCCCGGTAGCCAGGACAAGGCCGTTCGGCAGCCGGGTCAGCTTGCCGCGCTCGACGAGGTAACGGAGCACGCCGTCGAAGACCTGGGGCTTGGCGCCCAGGCGGCGGCAGAGTTCCTCGGGCGATCCCGGGGTGAGTCCCTGCTTCTCGAATCCCTCGACGATGCCCTGCGCGAGCTTCGACTCGACGTCCGTCAGTTCGCCGGCGCGGCCGGGCAGGGTGACGAGTTCGCCTTCGACGGTAACCGCCTTGTCCGAACCGCCCTGGCTCGCCCACTTGAGGTAGGCGGGGGCGAGGTCGGCCGCGTGGTGGCCGAGCAGCCGCCGCACGAGCTCGGCCTTGGGCATGCCGCGGGATAGGCGGTCGGCGGCGAAGTGTGCCTCAACCAGCCGGCGGGCGCGGCGCGACACCTTGCGGACGGTGGCCGCGGTGACGAAGCGTTCGGGTCCCGCCTCGAGCAGCAGGCCCTCCTGGGCGGCGCCGGTGAGCACGCTCGCGGCGTCGCCGCGGACGACCCCCAGGCGCAGCGCGAGTTCGGACGTCGCAAGGCCGGCCTCCCGGCCGTCCGCTGCCCACTGCACGGCCGCCTCGCTCGGGCCCGCGGTGAGGGCGTCGATCGTCGTTGCGAGAGCCTTGCCGCGGCGGTGGCGCCAGGCCGGGTCCAAGACCTCGCCGCCGCCGAGGGTGGTTTGGGGCGACGGCCGGCGGATCACGAAGCGGTCGCCTCGAATTGCCACCAGCGGCTCCTCCAGGCGGATCTCCGCCACGGCCTCCTCTCCCGGTTCCAGGTGTTCAGGTGACAGCGGTCGCAGCTTGCCGACCTGCTGCGCGGCCATGAGGTGCAGCCGGACGGAGCAGCTTCCCTGGATCCCCTCGGGCGCCGACGGTAGGAGCCGGACGCGGACGAGCAGGGAGGACGCGGCCCGGTAGACGCCGGGTGCGCCCAGTTCGTGGCCTCGGGCGATGTCTTCCAGGCCGACGCCGACCAGTTGCAACGAGGTGCGTTCGCCAGCCTCCGCCCGCTCGCGGCTGTCGCCGTGGACTTCGATGCTGCGCACCCGGGCGCGGGCGCCCGACGGCAGGATGTCGAGTTCGGCGCCGACCGTGACGGTTCCCCTGGCCAGCGTGCCGGTGACCAGTACGCCGAGCCCCTTCAGGTGGAAGGCGCGGTCGATCGGCAGCCGGGCGGGCAGCCCGCTGTGGCGGTCGATCGGCGCCGCCTCGCCGGCGAGCCGGACCAGGGTCTCGCGGAGTCGCTCCAGGCCTGCTCCGGTCTCGGACGAAACGGGCAGGATGGGCGCTTCGGCGAACGGGGTGTCGGCGAGCGTCTCCTCGAGTTCCAACTGCGCCAGCTCCAGCAGGTCGGGGGGCACCAGGTCGGTCTTCGAGAGCACCGCGACACCGGCCGGAATCCGGAGCAGCGAGCAGATCGCGAGGTGCTCCAGGGTCTGGGGCATGACCCCTTCGTCAGCCGCCACGACGAGGACCATCATCTGGATTCCGCCCAGTCCCGCGAGGGCGTTGCGCACGAACCGCTCGTGTCCCGGCACGTCGACGAAGCCGATCTGCCAGCCGTCCTCGATCATCGACGCGAAGCCGAGGTCGATGGTGATGCCGCGCCGTTTCTCTTCCTCCCAGCGGTCGCAGTCGACCCCGGTCAGGGCGTGGACGAGGCGGGTCTTGCCGTGGTCGACGTGGCCGGCGGTGCCGACGACGAATCGCTTCACGGTGTTCGCTTCATTGGCCGCGCCCGGGGTCGATACCGTAGGCCCGGAGCTTGCGGTACAGGTGGCGGCGGTCGATCCCGAGCTCCCGGGCGGTCTGGGAGACGTTGCCGCCGGCAGCGACCAGGCGGCGCTCGATGTAGAGGCGTTCGAAGGCCTCTCGCGCCTCCTTGAGCGACGCGTAGTCGTCGTCGACCGGGGCGATGGCGTCGGCGCCCCGGATCCGGGGCGGCAGATCCGCAAGGCCGACCACGTTCCCCGGCGCCATGATCATCAGCCGCTCCGTCAGGTTGCGCAGTTCGCGCACGTTGCCCGGCCAGGAGTAGGCCACCAGGCGTTCGAGCGCTCGGGGGCCTATGGTCTTGGGACGGCGCCCGGCCTCGGCCGCGAAGCGCCTGAGGAAGTGGTCGACCAGCGCCGGGATGTCCTCGCGCCGTTCGCGCAGGGCCGGCACGTGGAGGGGAATCACGGCTAACCGGAAGTAGAGATCCTCGCGGAACCGCCCGGCCGGGAGCTCGTCTCCCTCCAGGTTCTTGTTCGTGGCGGCCAGCACCCGCACGTCGACGTCGATCGGTTCGCTGCCGCCTACCCGTTCGAACCGCTGCTCTTCAAGCACCCGCAGAACCTTGGCCTGCGTGTTCAGCGACATGTCCGCGATCTCGTCGAGGAACAGGGTGCCCCCGTCGGCCTGTTCGAAGCGTCCGCGGCGGTTCCCGGACGCCCCGGTGAAGGCGCCCTTGACGTGCCCGAAGAGTTCGCTCTCGATCAGTTCTTCCGGGATGGCGGCGCAGTTCACCTCGACGAAGGCGCGGCTGCTGCGCCGCGAGAGGCTGTGGACGCGGCGGGCGACGAGTTCCTTGCCGGTCCCGTTCTCGCCGGTGATCAGGATCCGGCTCTCGGCTCGGGCCGCCAGTTCCAGGTCGCTCCCCAGCTTCCGCATCGGCTCGGAATCGCCGATCAGGCGCCGCTCCGGATCGAGCCGGCTGGAGAGCTCCCGCACCTCTTGCTCGAGGCGGTTGCGCTCGAGCGCGTTCTCCACCGAGACCACCACCCGGTTGAGCGCCAGGGGTTTCTCCAGGAAGTCGTGGGCGCCGACCCGCATCGCCTTGACCGCCGTGTCGATGTTGCCGTGCCCCGAGATCACGATGACGGGAGTGACGAAGTCTCCTTCCCGAAGCTCCGAGAGCAGGTCCAGGCCGTCGCGGTCGGGCAACCACACGTCGAGCAGCACCAGATCGAACTCGTCGCTCGACATCAGGGCGCGCCCGCTGACCGCGTCCGCGGCGGTGGTGACCGAGTGACCCTCGTCCTCGAGGATCCCCCGCAGGGTCTGCCGGATGCCGGCCTCGTCGTCGACGACCAGGATGCGTGCTCTGCTCACGGTGTTCCGTTCAGGCTGGGTGGGTACTGCCGTCCTGCGGCAGTTCGATCGCGAAGGTCGTGCCGCGTGGTTGGTTGTCCTCGACCCGAATCGAGCCGTTGTGGTCGTTGACGATGCGCTGGACGATAGCGAGACCGAGCCCCGAGCCGCGTCCCTTGGTCGAGAAGTAGGGCAGGAACAGCTTCTCGCGCGCGGCCTTCGGAACGCCGCTGCCGGTGTCGCTGACGGAGAGGTCGAGGACGCCGTTGCTGCGGCCGGCGCGGACCGTGACCTGTCCGGGCGGGGTGGTGGCGGCGATGGCATTGTCGAGCAGGTTGACGAGGGCGGAACGCATCTGGTCGGCGTCGAGTTTGGCGTGCAGGCCGTCTGCCCCGGCCTCGATGCGGGCCTCGACTTCGACGCCAGGTTTCAGTTCGCGGTAGAGATCGACGGTCTCGCCGATCAGGCGTTCGACATCGACGTCGCGGGGCTGGGGCCGCCGCATGCGGGCGTAGCGCGCGAACTCGTCGACCAGGTTCAGCATGTTGCCGACCTCGCGCACGATGATGGACGACCCTTCCTCGATCGCGGCCTCCAGGCTCCTGTCGTTCTTCTTCGCCTTGTTCAGCATGCGTTCCGCGGCGAGCTTGATCGGCGTCAACGGGTTCTTGATTTCGTGCGCGATGCGCCGCGCCGCCTCGGTCCAGGTCGCGGCCTTCTGGGCGTCGAGCAGGGCGGTCAGATCCTCGATCACGATGACGTGGCCGAGCGGTTCGAAGCCGCCGCTGCCGCTCGGGGCGCGCAGCGGACTGGTCTTCACCTCCAGCGTCTTCCAGTCGTCCTTGCCGCCCAGGTTGACTTCCCGACGCGCCGGCGCGCTTGGCGGGCGGCGCGGACCGGCGGCGTCCGGCAGGTCGGCGAACACGGCTTCGATTCCCCGGTCGGGCAGCAGCTCGCTCAAGGCTTCCGGGGGCGCGCCGGCAAGTACCGTGTCCGCGGGCAGGCCCAACATTTCGAGGGCGGCGCGGTTGCAGGTCAGGATCCGCCCGTCGCGATCGAGCGACAACACGCCGGCGGGACCGCTCTCGAGCACGGCCTCGATCCGGGCGCGCTCGGCGTCCAGACGGCGATTCGTGGCGACCAGATCGCGGTTCGAGTCCTGGAGCGCGTCCGTCATCCGGTTGAACGAGTCGACGAGCACCTGGACTTCATCGTCGGCGGCCGCCTCGACCCGGTGTTCCAGGTCGCCGCCGGCGATGCGGCGGGTACCGGCGGCAAGAGCTTCGATCGGCCCGGTCACCCGGCCGGCTAGATAGAGGCCGACCCAGCAGGAGACAAGCAGGATGCACAGGGTGACGGTCAGGAACAGGAGCCAGTACACGTCCCGTATCTCGTTGCGCTGGGCGTGCAGTTGACGGCGCGACTGGTAGGCGCCGATCAGGGTCTCCGTATTGCCGGCGAGTTCGGCGTCGAGCAGCCGGCCGGCGACTGCCACGGTGGCTTCGGCGTCGCCGCCGTCCTTTGCTGCCGCCGCCAGAATCAGGCGCTCCTCCTTGCCGGAGACCTCGCCTATGGCGCGCGCGGCGCCGGTGCGAATCGCTTCCAGCAGCATTCCGCGTGTCGGTTCGGGCATTTCGGACAGCGCCTGGGAGTTGACCCTCGCGTAGAGGAAGGCCGTGTCCCGGTACACGGCCAGGTAGTCCAGGTCGGCCAAGGGCAGCGTCTCCCCCAGAGCCTGCAACAGGTTTCCCCGGCCTCTGGGGTCGTCGAGGTCGAGATCGGCCGTGTCGCGGAGGAAGCGCTCGGCGTCGCGCAGCAACTGGTCCTGGTGGGTTGAGGTGAGGGCTTGGGAGACCTGGTTCGCCGGTTCCAGCAGGTCGTCGATGTCGGTGCGGAACATGCGGTCGATCGAGCCCTGCAGGAGTTCGGTCGCGTAGGCGAACAGGACCAATCCCGGAATCAGCGACAGGCCGATGTAGGTCAGGATCAGCTTGGTGCGGAACTTGGCGCCGAGACGCTGCCGCCGCCGCTCGATCCACAGCTTGGTCAGGTTGCGGACGAGAACGAACGCGACGATCAGGATCAGCACCACGTTCAGGTTGCGCAGCGCGAACAGGAGGATGCTGTTGTTGAGCAGCGTGGGATCAATCTCGCTGCCGCGCTGGAGCGCGTAGTAGCCGGCCGTCGGCACCGCGAGGGCCAGCACCAGCAGCCAGACCAGGAAGCGATTGCTCTTGATCAGTTCGCGCAGCGAGCTCGGCGGGGTGGTCTGCGTGGCGGTCACGTCACTCTGCTCCCGGGCCCCGGACCTCTCGCTTGAACGGGGGGAAGGGCCTGGTTTGGACCCAGGCCGTGTGGACCCGGTCCGGTATCAGGCCGAGACGGGTCCGCGACCGCAGTTCCGCGCGAACCCTCAGGACGAGTCGTCCCGACTGGTCGCCCTCGATCTCGATCGAGGGCAGCTTCTCGAAGACCGTCATCGCCCGCTCCAGGTCGGCGGTCGAGGTCACGACGCGACTTGCGTAGAGCTCGCCGTCGCGCTTGAAGTTGACCAGGTACTCCCGGGTGAGCGCGTTGTACATCGCCACCACCTGCAGTCGGGTCGCGCCGACCCGCTTGTCGAACCAGCGTCGCCGCAGTCTCTGGACCTCGATGTCGTACGTGAAGCCGGTTGGCAGACCGCTCTCGATCCTCTCCCAGGTCCGTTCGTCCAGGGCGCGGTCGAGGCGGAAGCTGACCAGCAACGCGGCGCCGTCGCGAACGACGGACAGGGCGGCGATGCCGGCTTTGTGGGTTCGGGCGGAACCCTCTCGTGAGGGCTGGGCCGCGAGTACGTCGGCGCCTAGGACGCTCGACAGACTGAGCGCGCAAATCAGCCGCCCCGCCCACGGGACTCTCATGCGGGCGACACTACCAGTCCGGCCGACTGGAAGGCCGGCGCACCCGGTGGCGGCGCTACTGCGGCTGACTCGCCAGGAGCTGCGCCCAGTCCGAAGGCTGCTTCGGATCGAGGGGGAGGTCCACCTGCGGCGGAAGCTCCTCGCCGACCATCCAGGTCCAGCACTGCGGATTGGCGACCAGCTCCTTGAGCAGGTCGTAGTGGAGTTGGTGGCCGCCGCGCAGAATCTCGAAGTGGCCCCAGATCGGCGCGCCGAGCAGGGTGAAGTCGCCGACCGCGTCGAGCGCCTTGTGACGGACCGGCTCGTCGGCGAAGCGGAGGTCGGTGTTCACGGCCCCTTGCTCGTCGAACACGATGCAGTTGTCTACCGACCCGCCGAGACCCAGTCCGGCACGCTGCATCTGCTCGACATCCACCTGGCGGCAGAAGGTTCGAGCCGGCGCCAGCTCGCGCTCGAAGCTGCGTTGGTCGACTTCCATCTGCAACTGCTGCCGCCCGACGGAACAGCCCGGGAAATCGATCGTGTAGTCGAGGCGCAGACCCGGATAGGGCGAAGCGCGTAGCCACTTGTCGCCGCGCTTGAACTCGAGCACCGAGGTCATCGCCATGATCCGCCGGTCGGCGTTCTGCCGGCGAATCCCGGCCGCCTGCAGCAGCAGCACGTAGGGCATCGCCGAACCGTCCAGAATAGGCACTTCGGGGCCGTCCAGTTCCACGACGAGGTTGTCGATGCCGAGGGCGTAGACGGCGGCGAGCAGATGCTCCACCGTGGAGACGGTGATGTCGTCCCGGCCGAGCGTCGTGGCCAGCTCAAGGGAACTGACGTCCTTGATGTCGGCCCGGAGCTCGACGTTGCCGGCATCGGTGCGGCGGAATCGGATGCCGCTTCCCGCCGGCGCCGGTAGGATCCGCAGGTTCGTTTCCCTGCCGGTGTGGATGCCCACGCCTGAGATGGCGGTGGACCGGCGGGTCGTCTGCTGCCGGAAGAGACGGTCGCGGGCGCTGTCTGATCGGGAGGAACGGCTTCGGTCCCGGTTCGTTCCATTGGAAAGTCTGCCCATCCACGGGTAGATAGAGCACGGATCGTGCCAGCCGCTGAGCGCCGGGGCCGTCCCTTCGAGTTCCCTTTGTCTGCAAGGACTTCTTTGCGGTTGCACGATGGACTGCTCCCTTCCGGGTGAGTCTTGGCGATTCGATCTGTGGCTTATTGGCCACACATCTGTGGCGCCTCGACCGCACGGGGCGCCGCCCGCCGCAGGGGTAGACTCCGGCAAGCCTCAAGCGGCACTCGGTCCCCTGAAGGAAGTCGCGGGCGCCGGCGGCGCTCAGGATGCCGGGGGATGGACACGTATGGCCAAGCGCACCAACCGACAGCCCCCGGCCGACGGTCTGCCCCTGGCGGTGAATCGAAAGGCAAGGCGGGAGTACCGGGTGCTGGAGCGCCTCGAGGCGGGTATCGAACTTCTGGGCACGGAGGTCAAGTCGATTCGCGGCGGCAAGATCCAGTTGCGGGAGAGCTACGTCGCCTTCCGTAACCACGAAGCCTGGCTGCTGGACGCCCACATATCCGCCTACAGTCATGGCAACCGGGAGAACCACGAACTGGAGCGACCGCGCCGGTTGCTTCTGAACCGGCGCGAGATCGACCGTCTGTTCGGGCGCACCCGAGACCGGGGCTTGACGGTCGTGCCGCTCTCCGTGTACCTGAAGGGGAACCGGATCAAGGTCGAACTGGCTTTGGCCGAGGGCAGGAAGTTGTACGACAAACGCCAGCAGGAGCGCGAGAGGACCCTCGATCGGGAGGCCGGCGAGGTGTTCCGGGGCCGCCGCCGGATGCGCACGGGCCCTTCCGAGCACGGGGCGCACGGGGCGCCCGGCCCGTGAGCGGGAAGAAGATCGTCGTTCGGGGCGCGCGCGAGCACAACCTGAAGAACATCACGGTCGAGATCCCGCGCGAGCAGTTGGTCGTGGTCACCGGCGTGTCGGGTTCCGGCAAGTCCTCTCTCGCCTTCGACACCCTGTTCGCCGAAGGACAGCGCCGCTACGTCGAGTCGCTCTCGGCCTACGCCCGCCAGTTCCTGCACCAGGTCGAGAAGCCGGACGTCGACTCGATCGAGGGGCTTTCGCCCGCCATCTCGATCGAGCAGAAGTCGGTGTCCCGCAACCCCAGGTCGACGGTCGGTACCGTGACCGAGATCCACGACTACCTGCGTCTGCTCTACGCCTCGATCGGTGTACCCCACTGCCCGGAGTGCGGCAAGGTGATCCGTCCTCAGACCGTGCAGCAGATGGTGGACCGGGTGGCCGAGATGCCGGAGGGTACGCGCCTGCTGCTTCTCGCCCCGTACGTCCGGGGCAAGAAGGGCGAGTACCGCCGCCAGCTCGAGCAGATGGTCCGCGAGGGCTTTCTGCGCGCCCGCATCGATGGCGAGCTGGTCGAACTCTCGGGGGATCTGCCGGTACTGGACAAGAACCGGAAGCACACGATCGAGATCGTGGTCGACCGGCTGGTCGTGCGGCCGGGCATTGAGCAGCGTCTGGCGGGGTCGTTCGAGACCGCGCTCGAAGTAGGCCGGGGACTGCTCGTCGTGGCGCCTCAGGGGCTTCCCGAGGAGACCATGTCGCAGCACCACGCCTGCGCGGACTGCGGCACCAGTCTGGCCGAGATCTCGCCGCGGCTGTTCTCGTTCAACAGCCCCTATGGCGCGTGTCCTTCGTGCAGCGGGCTGGGTTCTTCGATGGCCGTGGACGAACAGCGCATCCTGGACGACCCGCGGCGCTCGATTAAGGGAGGGGTGCTTCGCCCCTTCCCGTCTACCTCCCGCTCGTGGCGTCTGCGGATGCTCAGGACGGTCGCCGCCGAGTTCGGCTTCGACCTTGGGACCCCGTGGTGCGAGTTGTCCGAACAAGCCCGCCAGATCGTCCTCTACGGGTCCGGCAGCCGCGAGATCGGGTTCGAAGTCAAGGGGAAGCGGTCGTCCTACCGCTGGCGCGGGCGCTACGAGGGAGTCGTCCCGATGCTCAGGCGGCGACACTCCGAGACGGATTCGCCCGGTGTTCGCGCCGAGATCGAGAAGTACATGTCGGTAAGCACCTGCGGCGACTGCAACGGTCGCCGCCTGCGCCCCGAGGCCCTGGCGGTGCAGGTCGGCGGTCTGCCGATCGACGAGGTGACCTCGATGCCGATCGGCGATCTGCGACGGGTCATAGGCGCCCTGCGGCTGACCGGGAAGGAGCGGCAGATAGCCGGCAAGATCCTCCAGGAGGTCGAGGATCGACTGTCCTTCCTCGGGGATGTGGGCCTGGGCTACCTCAACCTGGATCGGGCCTCGGGCACGCTGTCCGGCGGCGAGAGCCAACGCATCCGTCTCGCGACCCAGATCGGCAGCAAACTCCAGGGGGTGCTCTACGTGCTGGACGAGCCCTCGATCGGTCTGCACCAGCGCGACAACGCGAAGCTGCTGCGAACGCTGAAGGAGATGCGGGACCTCGGCAACTCGGTGCTGCTGGTCGAACACGACGAGGAGACGATGCGCGAGGCCGACTGGATCGTCGACCTGGGGCCGCGGGCCGGCGAACACGGCGGCGAGGTGGTGGCGGAAGGGTCGGTGGCCCAGGTCGAGAAGGCGAAGGGCTCGCTCACCGCCTCCTACCTGCGCGGCGAGTCGGAGGTGCCGGTGCCGGCTACGCGGCGACGGGGCAACGGGAGCTGGCTCGGAATCCGCGGCGCGCGCCAGAACAACCTGGACGATCTCGACGTGGACCTGCCACTGGGGTGCTTCGTTCTGGTCACCGGGGTGTCCGGCTCCGGCAAGAGCAGCCTGGTCAACGAGGTCCTGTACAAAACGCTGGCCCGGGCCTTCTACCGCGCCGCCGCCCCGGCCGGCGATCACGACCGGATCGAGGGACTGGATCATCTCGACAAGGTGATCGCGATCGACCAGAGCCCCATCGGCCGTACGCCACGCTCGAACCCGGCGACGTACACCAACTTGTTCACGCCGATTCGCACCCTGATGGCGAAGACCACAGAGGCGCGGGCGCGCGGCTACAAACCGGGCCGGTTCAGCTTCAACGTGAAGGGCGGCCGCTGCGAGGCCTGCGCGGGCGACGGCCAGAACAAGATCGAGATGCACTTCCTGCCGGACGTCTACGTCACCTGCGACGTCTGCGGTGGGCTGCGCTACGACCGCGAGACCCTTCAGGTCCGGTACAAAGGCATGAACATCGCCGACATCCTGGCGATGAGCGTGGAGAACGCGCGCGGCTTCTTCGCCAACATCCCGGCCATCGACCGCATCCTCTCGACGCTGGACGAGGTGGGGCTGGGGTACATCCGGCTCGGCCAGCCCGCGACCACGCTCTCGGGCGGCGAAGCGCAGCGCGTGAAGCTGGCGACCGAACTCTCCAAGCGGGCGACCGGCCGCAGCCTCTACCTGCTCGACGAGCCCACCACGGGCCTCCACTTCGACGATGTGCGGCGCCTGGTCGCGCTGCTGCAGCGACTCGTCGACCGGGGCAACACGGTGCTGGTCGTGGAGCACAACCTGGACGTGATCAAGAACGCGGACTGGATCATCGACCTCGGGCCCGAAGGTGGGGCCGGCGGCGGCAGAGTCGTGGCGGCCGGCACGCCGGAGCAGGTGGCGGCTGCGCCCGAAAGTCACACCGGAGCTTTCTTACGCAAGGTGCTGGCGGCGCGCACGCTGGTGCGAAGGGCATCTTGAAGTGGTGACGCCGAGCCCATCCTCGGACCTGGCCGGTCGCCGGCAGCGCCTGCAGCTCGAGACGCTGTACGACCTGGTCGTAGCGCTCTACTCCCACGAGTCCGAGCAGGGTCTGCTCGACGATCTCCTGCAGAGAGTGTGCACGGTGGTCGATCCGGCGGCCGCCGCCGCGGTGACCCGAGACCGCTTCGGCGTCGCCCGCGCCGCAGCGACGGTCGGCTTCGGCAGCCGTCCGCCGTCCGCCGAGACGCTTCTTGCCGGCCCCCTGTGGCACGACCTGCTGGCCCAGGATGAGACCGTGGCGCGAACCGGCGGCAAGCTGGCGGACCGCGAGTTCCGTTCCCTGGTGGCGGCGCCGCTCAAGTCGCGCGACTCTCTGCTCGGCTTCGTGGCGGTGCTCGACAAGGAGGCGCGCGGCGCCAGCGAACCGGGGTTCAACGACGGAGACCGGCGCTTCCTCAGGTCGGTTGCGGCGTTGGCCGGTGTCGCCGTGGATGGTCTGCGCCAAGTGGAGCGTCTGGTCGTTTCGCGCGAGCGCCTGGCCGAAGAGAACAAGCTGCTGAAGGACCGGCTGGACGACCTCGCGGAGGTCGGTGGCCAGCGGATCGTGGCCCACGCGCCGGCCATGCGACGCGTTCTGGATGTCATCGACCGGGTTGCGCCACGCAGCGTCAGCGTCCTGCTGCACGGCGAGAGCGGCACCGGCAAGGAACTCATGGCGGCGCTCCTGCACCGGCGCTCGGAACGCTCGGGACCGCTGGTGGCAGTCAACTGCGCCGCCCTCCCGGAGAGCCTGCTGGAAAGCGAGCTGTTCGGCATCGAGGGTGGCGTGGCGACCGGTGTGCGAGCTCGCCTGGGCCGCTTCGAACTGGCCGACGGAGGCACTCTCTTTCTCGACGAAGTGGCCGATCTCGACGTCGCTTCGCAGGTCAAGATGCTGCGCGCGCTCCAGGAGCGTGAAATCGTCCGTGTCGGCGGTCACGAGGCGATCCCGGTCGACACGCGTGTGGTCGCCGCGACCCACCAACCGCTCGAGCAGCTCGTGGCCGAGGGCCGCTTCCGGGAGGATCTGTACTACCGCCTGAAGGGAATCAGCGTTGAGTTGCCGCCGCTGCGCGAGCGGCGGCGGGACATCCCGCATCTGGTCCGGTACTTCGCCGAACGGTTCTGCGACCGGGAGGCGGTAGAGCTGCCCCAGTTCGATCGCGGGGCCCTGAACCTGCTCCTGGCGCATGACTATCCGGGCAACGTTCGGGAGCTTCAGAACATCGTCGAGGGCGCCGCCTCCCTGGCCGACGGAGTCGTCGACTCGTCGCTGATTCAGTCGCTGATCGGAGGCGCCGCTGCGAGCCCGCAGGGCCCAGAGCCGCTCGATCTGGAGACCGTCAAGCGCCGTCATGTGCGGAGGGTGATCACCTTGGCCGGAGGCAACAAGAGCGCCGCCGCCAAACTGCTGGGTGTGCACCGCCGCACGCTGTCCCGCGGTCGCTACTGATCCATCGGCGGTGGTTGGGCGCACTGTCTGAAGAGAGTCATTTTGTCCCTCTGCGGGACATAGTGCCCCGAATGCACCTCTGGCGTGACGTAGTGACGGGTTCCGGCTGAGACCAGAGCCGCCTAGCCACGTCGGCGGGACAATTTGCCGCGACTTTGGATTCGCGGGCGGCGAGCCTCGATCTTCCGGAAAGGCCCGCCAGGCCTGGAATTCCGGCACTCTGCCGGACATCGGCCTCCGCTGGCAGCGGACTTGCTCTTAGGGAAGGGCACCGAAGGGAGGTCGGCATGATGGTAGGGTCGCAGTTCAGTTTTTTGGACCGTGGGGACGCCGCCGCGCCGGCGGGGTCGGGGGTTCTGTCAGGCTTCCTGTACTGGGCCTTCAGTTCGATTCCTGCCGGCGTGTTCTGGTCTTCTGCTGTCGTTGCGAGTTTCGTATGGTTCCTGCTGAACGATCAGCTCCATCCCGCCGTGATCTACTGCCTGAAGCAGTTTCTGACCGCCTAGCGCGGCGGCTGCCGCGCTATTCCTCCATGTCTGAGTTCGGGGTACTCCAAGAGACCCATCTGACGTTCAGGCTCACGCCTGAGATGGAGCTCCAGGCGCGTGCCAGCGCCTGCGCGGTGGCGAAGTCCATACGGATGAGCACCGACAAGGTCGAGGAAGTGGGCATGGCGGTGGTCGAGGCGTGCATCAACGCGATCGAACATAGCCGGGCTGCCGACGGCCGGTTGCATCTCGAGTTGGCGGTGTTGGGGCCGGCGGAGGCTGACGATCCGCGCGTGTTGCGGATCACGATCCAGGACCAGGGAGTTGGATTCGATCCCTCCAAGCTGGTACAACCGAGAGTCGAAGACAACCTCACGTCGATGCGGAAGCGCGGATGGGGCTTGAAGATCATCGAGGGCTTGATGGACGAGGTGAACGTGCACTCGGGTGAGGGCGGCACTTCAGTCGTCATGTCGAAAGCGCGCTGACGCATGCGCGAGGGAGTTGGGTTGGAGCCATGACCGAGGGTCTCAAGTTGAACGTGGAACGCCGCCAGGATCTGGCGGTGATCTACACGGACGGTTACATCAACAACCAGGGGGGCGAGGAGATCGCCGAGGCCGCCTATGCCCTGCTGGATGACGGCTACCGGTCGCTGCTGCTCAACCTCCAGCGGACGAAGATCGTGAACTCGATCGGGATCTCGATCCTGATCGAGATCATCGAGAAGATGCTCGAGGTGAAGGGACGCCTGTCGTTCTGCAATCTCACGCCGACGATCGAGAAGACATTCCACATCATGGGCCTGGCGCAGTACTCGACGATCTACCCGGACGAGCAGGCGGCGGTCGCCGAACTCCAGCCGGGTACGTCCTGACTCTCCGGACTCCCGAGCAGCCCGCGGTGAGACTCCGCCACAAGTTGCCCAAGACCGCTAGATGTTGACGCCGCTCGCAGCGAGTTGCTCCGGAGGTCCCGGCGATCTGTGGCGGCTGGCGGCGACGGCTGACGTCGCGGACTGGGAGAGCGGCGCGGTTCAGACGCGGTTGGTGAGGCACTGGTGCGAGGCCAACGGATTGGTCGGCGCCCAGATCTACCGGCGGGACGGTGGACCGGTTGCGTCCTGGGGCGTGCTCGGCAAGCGGGAGAGCAGTCTCGAGCACAACCTGGTGCTTTACTACGCCTGGAACGACGAGGCGGCGGGCAGCGGAGACAGCGCCGGCATGGATGGCGGCAGGACCCCGGAGGGGAGCGAACTCGCCGGCCTCCTGGCTCTGGGTCTGCGGCTGCGCGAGTTGGCGGACGAGCTCAAGGACCGCAAGTTCCACGACAACTACAACGTGGTCACGTTGCAGGCGGTGTACGACGTGGGGTTGGCGATCGCCTCGACCCTGAACCTGGACGAACTGACCGAGGGGATCCTGCTCCGCGCCGTGTCCCTGCTGGACGCCCGTCGCGGCGCCTTCTACCTGCGGGATGCCGAGGGCCGGCTGGCCCTGGCCGGGACGATCGGCGGCGGCGCCCGGGACGTCCTCGATGTGCCGCCGGTCGCCGGCTCGGACGGCGCCGCCCTCGAAGCAGCGGCGGCCGGAGTGATTCCGGGCGCCGAGCACGCTCTCGCCGTGCCGATCGAAGGTGACGGCGGCAGCGGCAACGTCGGCCTGCTGGTGGTCGCCGACAAGGAGAGCCGAACCGGGATCGGGCCGTTCGCGGCCTCCGACCGCCGGGCGCTGTCCCTGTTCGCGAACCAGGCCGCCATCGCATTGACCAACGCCAACCTCCATCGCCAGGCCCTCGAAAAGGAGCGGCTGGAGCGGGAGGTGGAACTCGCGGCCGAGATTCAGCGCAACATCCTGCCGTCCGACATGCCGAGCGTCGGGTGCTTCGAGACCGTGGGCTGGAGCCGGCCTTCCCGCCAGGTTGGCGGCGACTACTACGGCTCGCTCAAGCTCAAAGGTTCGCGCCGGGGGATGGTGGTCGCCGATGTCACCGGCAAGGGCATGCCGGCCGCCCTCCTGGTTTCCACCCTGGATTCGGCGCTCCGTCTGCTGGTCGACGATTCCGGTCCCGGCGGCGAAGGCGTCGGAGTAGAGGCTTCGGCCGCGCTCTTCGAGCGCCTGAACAAGCACATCGTCGAGTCGAGCGCCAGCAACCGTTTCATCACCCTGATCCTGGTAGAGGTGGATCCGCGGAACCGCGACGTGCGCTACGTCAACGCCGGACACAACCCGGGGCTGCTGGTGCGCCGGAGCGGAGAAGTGACGCCGCTTGGCGCCAGCGGCTTGCCGTTGGGCCTGTTGCCCGGTGGGACGTACCGGGTCGACGAAGTGGAGATGGCGCCGGGCGACCTGATCTGTCTCTACAGCGACGGAATCACGGAGTGCGAGTCGGTGGCGGACGAAGAGTACGGGCAGGAGCGCCTGGAAACGTTCCTGCGGGAGAGGCGCGACAGGCCGCTGTTCGAGATCGTTCGGGCCATCGATGACGAGGTCAGCCGGTTCGGGGCCGGGCTGCCGCAGGGCGACGACCAGACCGTCGTGCTGATCCGCTGTCGTGCCGTCTGAGCCGCGGTCCGGCTTGCGGTCGTCTCGGCGATCGACGATCCGGCACGGGATTTGCCTATCATAGGGAGTCGTGTACTCGTTGAGCAGCCGGCCGCGGTCCACGGGGGCGCGCCGCCCCCGTCCCTGGAGAACGCGGACCGTTGCCGCCGCCGTCTGTTTGTGCGCGCCTCTCGGGGTCGCGGCGCAGCCGAACGTCGAGGTCGACTACTTCGCCTCGCAGCGGAGGGCGATGGTCGACGAGCAGATTCGAGGCCGCGGTATCGAGGAGCCGCGGTTGTTGAACGCACTGGAGACGGTGCCCCGCCATGAGTTCGTACCCGAGGGTTTGCGGGACGAGGCGTACCGCGACGAACCGCTGCAGATCGGTTCCGGCCAAACCGTGTCGCAACCCTACCTGGTGGCGCTGATGGCCGACCTCCTGGAGCTTGACGGCGACGAGAAGCTGCTGGAGATCGGCACCGGTTCGGGGTACACGACCGCGGTTCTGGCGCGTCTCGCGCACCGCGTCTACTCGATCGAGATCATCGACGACCTGGCGGAGAGGGCGCGGATCGTGCTCGGCGAACTGGGCTACGGCAACGTCGAGGTGCGAGTGGGCGACGGCTACCGGGGCTGGCCGGAGGAGGCGCCGTTCGACGGCATCCTGCTCTCCGCGGCGCCGTCCGAGGTGCCCCCGCCCCTGCTCGAGCAGCTCAAGGTGAACGGCGTCCTGGTGGCGCCGGTCGGCCGAACCCTCCAGGATCTGGTCGTGATCCGGAAGACCGCCGACGGCCTGGTCCGTCGCCAGGTCGATGTCGTGCGCCTCGTTCCCATGGTCGGGCGCGCGCAGGAAGACCCGGAGGGAGAGAATCCGAACTTCTGAATGGTGGAGCAGAAGGGACTTGAACCCTCGACCCCCACGTTGCGAACGTGGTGCTCTCCCAACTGAGCTACTGCCCCACAGGCTTGCCCCCGAAGCCCGGGGGCGCCGCATTGTAGCAGCGCCGCGGTGTATGATCGGCGAGCTTGGCGGCGGTGGGGTGTGCGTCGTCGTCGAATAGCCGTAACTGACTGACTACAAAGAAGAAAGCGGACATGAGCAACGCGAAGAAGAATGAGGCGGACGGCGACAGCAACGTGACTTCGATGGATCTGGCCCGCGAGGCGGTCGCCGAGGGTGTGGAAAAGGCGCGCTCGGCGGTCAGTCACCGCGTCGATGCGGCGCGTGACCGGATGCGCGAGTCGAAGGTTTCGGAACGGGTCAAGAAGGTCTCGGGTCGGGCCGGCGAGGCGGCTCGCGAAGGCTACGGCGTCGCCAAGGAGAAACTCGGCCACGGTTACGAACGGGCAAGCAAGGACCTGGATCAACTGGTCGGCGACGCGAACGTGTACATCCGCGACAACCCCGGCCGTGCCGTGCTGATCGCTGCCGGCGTGGGCTTTGTCCTGGGGTTCCTCCTGCGTCGTGACCGCCGCGCCTGAACAGTCCGCGATCGAGGATCGGATCGTCGGTAGTCTGACGCCCGGTCTCGATTGGGTGTCCGTGGTCCGGACCTATCCCCTCGCCTCGGTTGCGGTGGTCGCGTCGATCGGTTTCCTGATCGGGCGCGCCCGGGGGCGGGAGATCATGGGCATCCTCGGTGACCTCGCCGGCGAGCGGGTCGACGAGAGCGTGCGAAGTTTCCTCGTTCGGTAGCAACTCTTTCGGCCCCAGGTTGTCCGGGGTCGCTCCAGCGGTGCGCCGCCTTCTCCATCTCTCCGATATCCACTTCGGGCCGCCTCACTACGAGCCGGCGGCAGCCGGGGTGGAAGCACTCGTCGCGGAGCGCCGGCCCGACCTGGTCGTCGTATCGGGCGACCTCACCCAACGCGCAAGGGCGCGTCAGTTCCGGCAGGCGCGCCGGTTTCTCGAGGGCTTGGGATGTCCCTTTCTGGCCGTGCCGGGCAACCACGACGTGCCCATGTACCGGTTCTGGGAGCGGCTCCTCGACCGCTACGGCGCCTACCGCCGGCACTTCAGCACCGACCTGGCGCCGCACTTCGTGGACGATGAGATGGAGGTCGTCGGTTTCAACACCGCGTTCAACCTGACCATCGACAACGGCCGCTTCACGGGTAGGCAGTTGGCCGGCGTGAGCGAACGGTTCACAGGGCCGACGCACCCGGTCCCCGGACCTCCGGTGCGGATCGCGGTTGCCCACCATCCGCTGGCGGGCCTGCCCGAACTCATGGGCTGGCGCACGGCGCGCCGCAGCGACGAGGCGCTGGCCGCGTTCGCCGCGGCCGGTGTCGACCTGGTCCTGTCCGGGCACGTCCACGTCGCCGCCGTAGGACAGGCGCCGGGTTGTCCGCGCCCTCTGTGGCTGGTGCACAGCGGGACGTCCACCTCCAGGCGCGGCCGCGGAGCGGAACAGGGCAGGAACAGTTGCAACTGGATCACCTTGGAGACGGGGCCGGAAGGCCGCATGGCACGGGTCGAGCAACTGGTCTGGTCAGAGGATCGCGGCCGCTTCGAGGTGGAAACGGTCCACGACTGCGAGCTGGCGTGACGACGAGTGAGCGGCGTGGCGCCATGATTGATCTGCGGGCGTTCGACCGGGTAACCGCCGAGGCGGAGACGCTGGACAACGGTCTGGCTGTCGTCCTGCTGCCCCTGGCGGACGCCGAATCGATCGTCACGGTGGTGTGCTACCGCACCGGCAGCCGGGACGAGGGCTCAGGCCAGACCGGTCTCGCCCACTTCCTGGAGCACATGATGTTCAAGGGGTCGGCGCTCTACCCGCCGGGAGCGATCGACAGCGTGACCCAGGGTCTCGGCGGTACGAACAACGCCTTCACGTCGCACGACGTCAGTGCGTACCACTTCCAGTTCGAACGCCGCTCCTGGGGTGAGGCGCTGCTGATCGAAGCGGATCGCATGCGGGGCTTGAGCCTGCTGCCGGAGGAGGTCGAGAGCGAGCGCGAGGTCATCCTCGAGGAGATCCGGATGGTCGAGGACGATCCTTGGGACGTCCTGGAGCAGGCGGTGGCCGGGCGCATCTTCGGCTGCCATCCCTACGGCCGCCCGGTGCTGGGTACCAGAGAGAGTCTCCGCGGGCTGGACGCGGCGTCCCTCGGCTCGTTCCACCGCCGCCACTACCGCCCCGGCAGAGCGGTTCTGGTCGCGGCCGGAGGCCTGCCGCCGGACGCGATGGAGCGGATCGAAGCGGCCCTGGGCAACGGCTGCCCTGGGAGCGCGGGCGTCTCGCCCGCATCCGACGCTCGCGCGGATCTTGAGCCACCAGTCTTCGACCCCGCGCCCGACCGCCGCATCGAACTCCGCCGCGGCGAGATGGCCCGTCTCCTGGTCGCGCACCCGGCGCCGGCCGCCGACGATCCGCTGTCCGTCCACGTTCGTCTCGCCCTGACCGTCCTCGCCAGTGGACGCTCGAGTCGCATCCAGCGTGAACTGGTCGAACAGGACCCCTTGGCGCTCTGGGCCGCCGGAGGCGCCAGCGGTCACCGTGTCGGAGGCATGTCGACCCTGGCAGCGGAGGCGGCGGCGGGAGTTGAGCCCGCTCGGCTCGAGGCAGAAGTGTGCGCGCGGGTCGACGGCCTTGCCGCTAGCCCGCCGTCGGCGGAGGAACTCGAGCGGGCGAAGCGCGTGTTGTTCGCCGACTGGGTCTTCATGCACGAGCGGATCGCGGAGCGGGCGGTCTCGGCCGCCGTCGAACATGCCCTCTTCTTCCCGGGTTTCAGCCGCGACTCGTTCGAGCTGCTTGCTCGTACCACCGCGGCCGATGTCTCGGATGCCTGTGCGGTCTGGCTGTCCCCGGCGACCCGGATCGTCGGTTGGTCGCTGCCGGACGGCCCGCCGTGAGCACCGGCCGATCCGTGCCTGCGGCGGCAGGCGAGCGCGAGCCTTCGCGCCTCGACCTGTGGTCCGGCCGGCTGCGCCTTGGCGCGCTGCGCGTGCCTGGCGCCGGTGTCGTAGCGGCACGGGCCTGGCTGCGCGGCGGCGCTCGCCTCGAGCCGTTGCCCGGCCTGTCGCTGCTGTGCGGCCGCATGCTGGTCGAGGGCACCATCCGCCGGACCTGGCGCGAGATCGCTGAACAGGCCGAGGCGCGCGGCGTTTCGCTGGGGGGCTTCGGGACGGCTGAGGTCCATGGCATCACGGTCGACGCGTTGGCTGACGATGCCGGGCTGGCGCTTGGTTGGCTGGCCGAACTGGTGCTTGAACCCGGGTTCGATCGGGCACGCTTCAAACTGCTGCGCGACCAGACCCTGGGCGAACTCCGGAGCCTGGCGGATCGACCCGAGGTGGTCGCCGGCTGGGCTTTCCGCGATCAGCTCTACCACCCGCATCCGCTGGCGTCGCCGAGCCAGGGGACGCCTGCATCGCTCGATCGGCTGACGCCGGATGACTGCAGGCGATTCCATGGCAGCGCCCTGGCGCGCGGCGGTGTGGTCGCGGTGGCGGGGGACATCGACGAGCAGGCGGTGCTGGCGGACCTGGAGCGCTTCTTCGAGGGCTTCGCCGGCGCTGCCGTCGAGCCGGCTGCTGCGGCCGCGAGTTCGGAACCGGCGGCGCCACTGGGTGCGCCGGCCGTCTGGCCGGCATCCGCCGAAGGCGGAATCCGCAGCGCCGAACCGCCGACGCCGCGTGGCCGGCCTGACCGGCGGATCGAGGTCGCCACCGCTTCACGCGAGCAGGCGCACGTGTATGCGGGGCATTTCACCGTCGACCGGCGGCATCCCGATCTGCCGGAGCTGCGCGCTCTCGGCATCCTGCTCGGGTCCGACGGTCTGGCCGGCCTGATCCCCAACCGCATTCGCGAACAGGAGGGTCTGGCGTACGCCACCCACGTCGATCTGCTGGCCGGCGCCGGCACCGATCCGGGTGCTCTTTCGGTCTACCTTGGCACCCACCCGGATCATGTCGAGCGCGGACTCGAGTTGGTCCGCGACTCGCTCTTCCAGGTGCTGGAGCGGCCACCCGATGCAGCCGCCCTCGAAGCGTGCAAGACCGGCATGTTCGGCCGCGAGCCGTTTCTGACCGAGACCGCCGGACTGTGGGCCGGACTGCTTGTCGATGCGCTGCTCTTCGACCTGCCCAGCTACCGGCGTTCGTGGCGGCTCGAACGGATCGAACGGCTCACCCCGGACGGGGTCTTTGATGCGGGTCAGCGACACCTTCGCCCGAACCGATTGAAAGTCACGGTGGGCCTTCCGGAGGCGGCTGCGGCGGAATGATGATCGGCGCGGCGCCAGCCGCCCAGGCGGTCCGGGACCGGGGCGTCTGGCAGGAGCGCTCAGTTGTCGGTCGTCGATTTCGGCGCAGCCGCCTGCCTGCGCCCCGGAGGCACGACCACGCGGCCGAACTCTCCCCAGCCCTTCCAGGTCGAATCTCCGAGCCGGAAGTTGACGAGCTGGCCGGCCTCCTACGTCGAACCGCCGTAGGTTCCGTCGGGACAGAAGCCGAACACGTCTCGATCGGCTGCCAGACACCCGGCGGCAGCGGGCGCAGACGCCAAGCTCAAGAACAGCACTACTCCACAGACTGCCAAGTACCGCGCCACGCACTGGCAATGCGTTCCCGTTGAAGAGCGCTCTTGCGACAAGGAAAGGGCGACAGTGCCAACTCTCTTTTTCCTCATCGGAGGCCCTCCTGTTGTGGAGGCCCTCCTGTTGCAAGGCTTGGAATTGTTAGCAGAGACTGTTCCGGTCGTCAAACTGGGACGTTGGGCTCTGTCGGTCTCAGAGGCGAGCATCCGCCATCGCTTCTTGCTGGGTGCCGGTCCGGTCGAATTTCCGCGTTAGAGTCACGAATCGGGCGAGTTGACGACGGACGGTGCCGACTTCGTGCGGGTTGGAGTCGACTAGCCTTGTTCTGCGCGTGCTGGCGACACTGGTGACAGGGTAGGGAGCGGTGGAACGGACGGTCTTGCACAGGCGTCACGTCGAGTCGGGGGCCCGTTTCGGGCCGTTCGCCGGCTACGAGATGCCGATTCAGTATCAGGGCGTGCTCGCCGAGCACCGGGCGGTGCGTGAACGCGCCGGCATGTTCGACGTCTCCCACATGGGGGAGGTTCGGGTGCGGGGTCCGCGGGCCCTTTCCCTGCTGCAGGGCCTGACTCCGAACGATGTAGGGGCGCTTGCCCCCGGCCGTGCCCAGTACAGCGCCCTCCTGACCGAGCGAGGCACCTTCATCGACGATCTGCTCGTTTACTGCCTCGACCCGGAGGACTACCTCCTGGTGGTCAACGCCGCCTCGCGGGAGCGGGACGTCGAACTGATCGAAGCGGCCGCTGCGCAGGCGGGAAACGGAGTCAGAGTAGACGACCTTTCCGCCGAGACGGCGCTGATCGCGGTTCAGGGTCCGGAGGCTGCCGGGATCGTGGCGGAGGTTGTCGGTTCGGAGGCGGTTGACCTGCGTTACTACTCATTCCTCCAACAGGAGTCCCATGGGCGGCTGGTGTCCCGGACCGGCTACACCGGCGAGGACGGGTTCGAGATCTACACCCCGAACGAGAGTGCGGAGGATCTGTGGCTGGAACTGCTGGATCGGGGCCGCGACCGCGGTCTGGCGCCCGCCGGTCTGGGCGCCCGCGACACGCTGCGGCTGGAGGCCGGGATGATGCTCTGCGGCCAGGACATCGACGAGGAGACGACGCCGATCGAGGCCGGCCTGTCGTGGATCGTCAAGTGGAAGAAGGGCGACTTTACAGGCCGTGAGGCGCTGGTGCACCAGCGCCGGACCGGTTGCCGCCACCGGCTGCTCGGGTTCGAGGCCCTTGGCCGCGGCATCGCCCGCCACGGCCACCGTCTGACGGTCAGCGACCGGCCGGGCTGTGCGGGGCCGGTGACCAGCGGCGCCTTCGCGCCCACCCTGGGACGGGCGATCGGTATCGCCCGCGTGGACTGCGGCGAGAGCGGGGTCCCGGAATCCGGCAGTGCCGCCTCGGTGGAAGTCCGTGGCAGGGAGATCCCTTGCCGTATTGTCAAACTACCGTTCTATCGACGCCCGAAGGCCAGTGGAGGATAAGACCTTCTGATGATTCCCGACGATCGCCTGTACACGGAGCAGCACGAATGGCTCAAGCTGGAAGACGGGGAAGCCGTACTCGGCATCACGGACTTCGCCCAGCAGGAACTCGGCGATGTCGTATTCGTCGACATGCCCGCGCCGGGCCAGGCATTCGGGGCCGGTTTCGAGATCGGCGCCATTGAATCGGTCAAGGCAGTCGCGGAGATCTTCACCCCGGTCGCGGGGACCGTGGAGGCGACGAACAGCCAGCTCGACGACGCTCCCGAGCTGGTCAACGAGGATCCGTACGGCGAGGGTTGGCTGGTGCGGCTGCGGCTGGACGGCGAAGCGCCGGACGGTCTGATGACGGCTGCCGAGTACGAGGCTCTCCTGGCGGCTGGCTGATCTGGTTGCCGGAGGCGGTCCGATGCGAGGTCTGGAAACCGTCATTCTTTCGTCGAGTCTGGCCGCGTGGTCGGTCGGCATCCTGGCCCAGATCGGCGTTCTCCGGTGGAACCTGACCTTTGAGTTGGCGCTCTATCCGCTCTACATTCTGGCCGCCTTCGTGGGCTGGTTCTTCGGCAACGTTTACGTCCACCGTCTGAAGCGGAAGCGGGGTTCGGCGGGCCGCAGGCTGGACGAGATCGTGCTCCAGATCGCCCGTTCCCGGCTGCTGTTCGTGCTCTACCTGTTCGGTCCGCCCGGTTGGCTCTACCTGGTGCGATCCATGGCGAGGCGAGAGCAGCTCGAGGCGATGCCCCTGGTGCCCATTCTGACTTTCGGCGTCTACGCGGCTCTGTTCGCGGTGCCGGTGGTGCTGCGGGGCTTCGCCGCGTCGCGCCGCAAGTTCGAATTGGGCGGCGGCGACGACTCGCCGCCATAGACTCGCGGCCATGGAGTGTGCGGCAGCGATCCCGCCTGAGGCTTCCGAGGTTTCCACCCGGATTCAGGCCCTCGAGAACGACCTGGGAAGCCGCGGTCCGGTGCTGGTGGCGTTCTCGGGCGGCGTCGATTCGGGGCTGGTGGCGGCTCTGGCGCACCGGGCGCTGGGCGACCGGTCGGTGGCGGTGACGGCCGCGGCCGAAACGCTAGCCGGCGAGGAGCTGGACTACGCCCGGAGGCTGGCGGCCGAAATCGGAATCCGCCACGAGGTGACGGTCTACAGCGAGCTCGACGACCCGGAATTCCGCGCCAACCCGCGGCACCGCTGCTACGTGTGCCAGGGGATGCGGATGGACCGCATGCTGGAGCTGGCGGCGAACGGTGGGTTCGCCACCGTCTGCGACGGCACGAACGCCTCCGACCCGGGGCCGGACCGGCCGGGACTTCGGGCGGTGGGCGAACGCGGCGTCTACAGCCCGCTGCTGGCGCACGGCGTTTCGAAGGCCGAAGGCCGCCGCCTCGCCCGCGCGCTCGGGCTCACGGTCTGGGACCGGCCCGCCAACGCCTGCCTGTCGTCGCGGATACCGCACGGACAACTGGTGACCCTGCCCAAGCTTCGGCGCGTCGAGGCCGCGGAGGCCGAGCTGCGAAGCCGGGGCTTCCAGGTGCTTCGGGTGCGACACGACCGCGCCGCGGCGCGGGTCGAGGTGGGCGCGGCAGAGCTGCTGGAGGCGCAACGGCAGTGGAGCGAGATCGAGGCGCGGCTGCTCGAGTTCGGCTTCGAGGGGGCGGCACTCGACCCGCGTGGCTACCGGACCGGTGGCGCGGACGCCGCCTGACGCTGCCGGGAGGCGCAATGAAGCAGCAGGAACTTCTCGAACTGCTCCGGGGCGTGGCCTCGGGCAAGGTCTCGCCGGAGGACGCTCACGAGCGGGTGGCCTGCCTGCCGTACCTCGACCTGGGTGCGGCCAAGCTCGACCTGTTCCGGGAACTCCGGAGTGGGCTGCCCGAGGTCGTGTTCGGCCAGGGCAAGAGCGACGGTGAGCTGGTCCGGATCGTCGAGTCGATGGTGGGGCATTCGGGCCGGGCGCTGGTCACGCGGATCGCGGCGCCGGCGGCCGAACGGTTGAGCGCGGCGGTCGCGGACGGTTGCTACGAGCCGCGGGCGCGGGTCTGGACTGTGGGCCGGTTCGGGCCGGCCTCGGGTCGGAGGATCGCGGTGGTCAGCGCGGGAACGTCGGATTTCCCGGTGGCCGAGGAGGCGGCGGTGTGCGCCAGTTGGCTGGGTCACGAGGTCGAGCGCATCCGGGATGTGGGTGTCGCCGGCCTCCAGCGGCTGCTCGGCGCGGTGGACGAACTTCGCCGCGCGGATGTGGCCGTGGTTGTGGCCGGCATGGACGGCGCCCTGCCGACGGTGGTTGCCGGTCTGGTGCCCTGTCCGGTGGTCGCGGTGCCGACCAGCATCGGCTACGGCGCCAGCTTTGAGGGGATCGCGCCGCTGCTCACCATGCTCACGGCGTGCGCGCCGGGGGTTGCGGTGGTCAACATCGACAACGGGTTCGGCGCGGCGGCCCTGGCTCACCGGATCCTCGGGCTGCGAGAGACCAGCATCGCGTCGCCGTAGGAGGTGAAGCGAAACCCGCTCGCCACTGCCTGCCGGTAGGCGTCGAGGGTGCGGCGCCGGCCGGCGAACGCGCAGACCAGCATCAGCAGGGTCGAGCGGGGCAGGTGGAAGTTTGTGATCAGTCGGTCCGTGACCTGGAACTCATAGCCGGGGCGGATGAAGAGGTCCGTGCGGCCGGCGCGCGACGCGATCCGGCCCCCGCCGGAGGCCACGGTCTCCAGGGTGCGGACGACCGTGGTGCCGACCGCGATCACGTTGCCGCCGCGGCGGCGCGTGTCGGCTACCGCCTCGGCGGTGGCGGCTGGGACGTCGAACCATTCGGGGTCCATGATGTGGGTGTCCGGTTCTTCGGTCCTGACCGGCCGGAAAGTGCCGGGGCCGACGTGGAGCGTGATTCCGGCCAGTCCGATCCCGCGACGGTCGAGCGCCTCGAGGATGGCGGGCGTGAAGTGGAGGCCCGCGGTGGGGGCGGCGACGGCGCCCGGTTGTCTGGCATAGACGGTCTGGTAGCGATCGCGGTCCTCCGGGGAAGGCGGCCGATCGATGTAGGGCGGCAGGGGCACATCACCGATCGCCCCGAGCAGGGGCTGGATCGGTTCGTCGAAGCGGGGCCGGAAGCGGCCGCCCGCGCGTTCCTCGACCCGCGCCGCCGGCCCGCCGTCCAGCGAGATGCGGGCGCCCCGCTCCATCCGCCGCCCCGGACGCAGCAGGCACCACCATTCGGCCTGCGCCGTGCGTTCGACCAGCAGGATTTCGACCCGGCCGCCGGTCGGCCGCCGCGCCCGCAGCCTCGCTGGGATGACCCGGGTGTCGTTGACCACCAGCAGGTCGCCCGGATCGAGCAGGTCCGGCAGATCGCCGAACGGCCGCTCCGCCGCAGCACGGCCCACCACGAGCAGGCGACTCTCGCCGCGTGTCCCCGGGTGTTGGGCGATCGCTTCCGGGGGCAGGTAGTAGTCGAAGTCGGACGTCTTCAGGCTGTCGGTCATGCCTGACCCAGCCAGGTGCGGATGGCCCAGGGAGAGCGTACGCGCGCTTTGCGGCCGGCGCCGGTCCCGATCCCCGCGAGCCGGTCGCTCAGCCCGTCCGCCAGGAGGCTCGATCCGATCACGGCCGCGGCGACCATCAGGCCGGGGAACGCGGCGATCCACCAGGCCGTCGTCAGGTGGCTCTGTCCGTCGGCGATCATCGAACCCCAACTGGCCTGGGGCGGCTGCACACCCAACCCCAGGAAGGAAAGCGCCGCCTCGACCAGGATGCTGCCGCCCACCCGCAGGCTGGCGTCGATGAGCAGCGGCGTGGTCGCGTTCGGCAGGAGGTGGCGGACCAGGACGCCGGCCGGCGAGCGCCCGGAGGCGGCGGCGGCAAGAGCGAAGGGTTCCTGCTTCAGTCGCAGGATCTCGGCGCGCACCAGACGCGCGAGTCCCATCCAGCCGGTGCCGCCGATCAGCACGACCAGGAGCCAGGTGCCGGGTTGGTAGAGCGCCGCCAGCAGCAGCACCAGGGCCAGGTGGGGGAAGCAGAGCAGTCCGTCCACCGTCCGCATCAGCACCTGGTCGACCCACCGTCCAGAGGTAGCGGCCAGGGCGCCGACGGCGGTGCCGGCGGTCAGCGCGAGCGCCGCGGCGAGCAACCCGATGGTCAGGGAGATCCGGGCGCCGTGGAGCAGCCGCGAGAGCACGTCCCGGCCGAGCGCGTCGGTGCCGAGCCAGGCCCGCCGCTGCTCGGTGACGCCCTGCTTGCCGAAGTTCGTCACCGAGCTGAGCGGAAGCCGCAGGGCGCCCGAACGCCGCGCCAGCACGAGGTCGTCGCCGTCGACGCGCACGCTCTCGGCCAGCCGCGGCTCGCCGGCGACCGTGCGCACCACGAGCAGGGACGACAGCGGCGGCCGGCGGCTCGATTCGGCGGCGTCGAGCTGCTGCGCCGGATCGTAGGGGGCGAGCAGGGGCGCGGCGGCCGCGAGCAGGGCCAGACCGGCGAGGACCCAGGCGCCCGCCCTGGCGGACCTTGGCAGGGAAGAAGGCCTCATTCCGCCTTGATCCTCGGGTCGAGGCGGGCCAGGAGCAGGTCCGCGGCGAGGGAGGCGGCGATGACCAGGATCGCGCCGTAGGCGGTGGCGGCGAGCACCACGGGAACGTCGCGGGCCTGGATTGCCTGGAGCGTGGCCGAACCCAGGCCGGGCCACGCGAACACCGCCTCGGCGACGATCGCGCCGGAAAGCAGGAGCGGCGCCGAGACCGCGGCCATCTGCACCAGTCGGGGGCCGGCATGGCTGAGGCCGTGAACGAACAGGATCCGCGTCTCGGGCAGGCCGCGTGCACGCGTCGCGCGGCCGGCTTCGGTCGACTGGAACTCGATCAGCGAAGTCCGGGTGTAGCGCGCGATGTCGCCGGCCATGGACAGACCGAGGACCAGGGCCGGAAGCCACAGGTGGGCCAGGACGTCCAGGGCGGTCGCTACGGGTCCGAGCTCGAAGGCGGCGGCGGACGTCATGCCGCCGGTGGGCGCCAGCCCCAGGCCGACCCCGAGTACCAGCACCGCCATCAGGCCGACCCAGAAGGTCGGCAATGCGTACACGAGCAGGCTTGTGGCCCGGACCCCGAGGTCGAGCCACGAGTTCGGCCGCCAGGCAGCCACCAGGCCGAGGCCGATGCCGAGCAGGTACTGCGCGAGCAGGGCGGCGCCGGCGAGCAGCAGGGTGGGCGGGAGCGATTCGAACAGGAGTTCCGAGACCGGCCGCCCTGTCTGGTAGGACTGTCCCCAGTCCCAGGAACTGACGACCGCGCCGAGCCAGCGGAGGTAGTGCACCGGCAGAGGCTGGTCGAGCCCGTAGTGCGTCCGCAGCCGCTCCGCCTGCTCGGGCGATATCCGTGGATCCGTGGGCGCCAGAGGATCGCCGGGCGCCAGCGTGACCGCGGCGAAGGTCAGGGTCAGGACGATCAGAAAGAGGACGGCGGCGGCCGCCAACCTCCGCAGGACAAAGCGGATCACATCAGCGCCAGGCCCATTCCTCGAGGTTGGCGAGCGGGCTGAGAGCGTTCGGCGTCACCGACTCGAGTTCCTCGTCGTGTGCGGCCAGACTCATCGACTCCCAGAGCACGAGTAGCGGTTGGTCTTCGTGCAGGATCCGCTGCAACTCGTGCAGATCCTCGCGGCCCTCGAGCGGATCGGTTCGGGCGGCGAAGGTGTCGATCAGCCGGTCGACATCGGGATTGGCATAGGCGGCGAAGTTGAAGCCGCCGATCGACTCGCTGTGAAAGAGAGGGCGAAAGTCGAGGCTGGTGTCGATCGCGAACCCGGATGCGGCGGCGTCGAAGTCCTGCGCGCTCAATCTCTCGTTGAGGGCGTTCGGATCGACGCGGCGCGGCTGAGCGTCGATGCCGACGGCGCGGAGGTCGGCCTGGATCATCTGCATCGCGTCCCAGCGTGCCCCGGCGCCGGCGTAGGTCGCCAGCTCGAAGCGGAACGGCACGCCGCCGCGCTCGAGGATGCCGTCGCCGTCGGCGTCGACCCAACCGGCGGCAGCCAGTGCCGCACGGGCGGCCGGGGGATCGTGGGGCCAGGGTTCGAGTTCCGGGTCGTGCGCCCAGACGGCGGAGATGATCGGACTGCTGCCGACCCTGGCGTAGCCATGCCAGATGGTGTCCACGATCGCCTGGCGGTCGATCGCCAGCGCCAGGGCGCGTCGGGTCGCCGCGTCCTCGAACCACGGTTTGCTCGTGTTCCACGACACGAAGGTGAACTGCCGGTTGCTGTAGGCGATCAGGCGAAGCCCGGGCCGGCCGTCGATGCGGCTTGCGTCCGTGGCCGCGATCCCGGTGGCGACGTCGAGCTCGCCGGCCAGAAGCTGGTTGGTCAGCGCCGTGCTGTCGGGCACGGCGCGCAGGATGACGCGCTCCAACCGCGGCAGGTCGACTTCGAAGTGGTCGGGATTGCGCTGGAGGACGAGTTCGCGGCCCGGAGTTCGACTCTCGAGCAGGAAGGGACCGCTGGTGGTCATGTGTTCGAAGAACCAGCCGGGGTCGTCGCGCCAGTTGGCGAACGGTCGGGGCTCCCAGGCGTGCTTCGGGAGGATCCGGTCGGGTGCGATGTCGGCCAACTGGGTCCCCGCGGCGGCATCGAAGTGGAACCGCACGGTGCCGGCATCGACCACCTCGACATCGGTGATCGACTCCTTGTACGCGGCGTAGCCCCAGGCGACGCTGCCATTCGTCTGCGCCAGCCAGGTGAAACGGACATCCTGCGCGGTCACCGGCCGGCCGTCGCTCCACATCGCGTCCGGGCGCAGCCGGACCGTCAACTGCAGGCGGTCCTCGGAGAACTCCCATCCCTCGGCAAGGCCCGGCGCCCAGGCCGGTGGACCTTCGCGGAAGTCCCCTTGCTCCTTCATCAGCGACAGGAACATCTGGCTGTTGATCGCCGCGTACGCCAGCGTCGGCGGGCCGATCAGCTCGTTCGGCGTCGGGTAGTCGTACCGCAGTCCGACGACAACGCGCGTGGTGTCGCGAGGGGCGTCGGAACTGCAACCCCAGCCGAGTACGGCGACCACTCCGGCTGCCGCCAATACCCGCATCGACGTTCGCCACACAGGCACGGAATCATCGTACACCCCATCTCTCTTATAGCGTTCACAGGCATGTTGGACTGGCTCGGCAGCGACACCAGGCAGCGACGACGCCGGATCTGGGCGGCGATCGTCGGCGTCTTCGTGCTTGCCGACCTCAGCCTGTTCGGCTGGTTGATCTTCCGGTCGCTGTCGCAGCGGGAGTTGAACCGGATCGTCGTGGAAGCGCGCGCCGAAGCCGAGGAACTGGCGGAGGGGATCGCCGGCCGCGTGGAGAACACGGGGCGCGACCTGTACACCGCCATGGCCACCGAGTCCGAGACGCGCAGCTACATCAACCGGGTGCTGGTTCAGCGCGACATCGTCGACATGGTGGAGATCCGCGACATGGATGGCCGGCTCGTGTTCCGCGACCGGCATGAGGAGACGCAGACTGCGGGCGGGGAGCGACCGAACCTAGAGTCGCCCGGCCTGGTCGCGGAGACGCTCACTCGTGAGGTTCCCTACGAACTGGTCGAGGTGCCGGTGGGCAACATCGGCACCTTCGTGATCGGCATCTCGCGTGCCGAACTGCAACAGCGGTTGGGCGTCCTGCGCCGGGAACTGCTGCGGCAGGCGGCGATCATCGCGGCGCTGACCGTGGCGCTCTTCGTCGCCGGCTACGTGATCTACAGCCGGCTCTCGCGCCAAACCGCTCTCGCCGAGCGTCAGGCGCAGGAGGCGGAACAGATGGCCTATGTCGGCACGCTGGCCTCCGGTCTCGCCCACGAGATCCGCAGTCCCCTGAACTCCCTCAACCTGAACATGCAGATGCTCCAGGAGGAGATGGCGACGGATGAACGCCGGGGTGTGGGGTCGTCCGACCGTCTGGTGGCGATCACGCGCTCCGAGGTCGCCCGCCTCGAGCGTCTCGTCTCCGATTTCCTCAGGTACGCGCGTCCGGCCGACCTGGATCTGGTGGACACGACGGCGGCCGAGTTGCTGCGCCACTGCAGCGAGGTCGTCGCCGGCAAGTTGCGCTCGGAGCAGGTTGCTTCGGAGATCGACGATCGCACCGGCGGCGCCGTGTTCCAGGTCGACCGCGAGCAGGTGAATCAACTGCTGCTCAGTCTGGTCGACAATGCCGTGGCCGCGATGAACGACTGCGACCATCCCCGTCTCGGTCTGCGGGCCGAGGTCCGGGATGGGTCGGTCGTGCTGGCGGTCAGCGACAACGGTCCCGGCGTGGACGAGGCGGAACGCGAGCGGGTCTTCGATCTGTTCCACTCCGGGCGCCGCGGCGGCACCGGTTTGGGCCTCGCCATCGTGCGCCGCATCGCGAACGCCCACGGCGGCGAGGTGAGAGTCCGGAACGACGGTCGCCCCGGCGCCACCTTCGAGGTCGAGTTGCCGCTCCGGCCTGGGAACGCGGGCGTCTCGCCCGCATCCGCCGCGGAACGTCGGACTTTGGAATGATCCTGATTGAGCCACTACACTTCGTTGACCGGGAAGCCGCGCGGGTGCTACTGTCGGCGGCCGAATGCCGTTCGGCGGTGTTCGGCGCAGGGGCGCGAGGCCGTTCCGCGCGGGGGAGATGACAGCAGCGCGAATGACGTTCGGCGCCCACAAGCAACGGCGCGCCGCAGAGAGACAACCATGTACGCAGTGATAGAGACCGGCGGCAAGCAGGTCCGGCTCGCAGAGGGCGATGTCGTGGACCTTGAGCGTGTTGCCGGCGCCGAAGCCGGCTCGGAGGTCGTCTTCGACCGTGTGTTGATGATCGGCGGCGGCGAGGGCGAAGCCGAAGTCGGTGGCCCCGTCGTTGAGGGGGCGCGTGTGCGGGCGCAGCTCGTGACCGACCTGCGGGCGCCGAAGATCATCGTCTTCAAGTTCAAGCGCCGCAAGGGCTACCGTCGGCGCAACGGACACCGGCAGGACATGCAGCGCTTCCGGATCGAGGCGATCGAACGGGCGGCCGGGGCCTAGAGGTCCCGAAACGGAGGTCGATAGAGATGGCGCACAAGAAGGGCCAGGGCTCAAGCCGCAACGGCCGCGATTCGAATCCCAAGAACCTGGGCGTGAAGCGTTACGCGGGCCAGAGCGTGACCGGCGGGACGATCATCGTCCGCCAGCGCGGTACCCGGTTTTTCCCCGGCGAGAACGTAGGTCGTGGCAACGACGACACCCTCTACGCGCGGGCCGACGGTGTGGTCGAGTTTCGCAAGCGTGGCCGGCGCGGCACGCTGGTCAACGTTCATCCAGCCGGTTAGCTTGCGCCGCAGAGCTTCGAGCCTGCGAGGCGTTTGCGCCGCCGACGCCGCCGCCGGCGCCGGGAGCGGTTGATGCACTTCATCGACGAGGCCGTGATCGATGTCCTCGCGGGTGCGGGCGGCAACGGTTGCATGGCGTTCCGGCGCGAGAAATTCGTGCCCCGCGGAGGGCCCTCCGGTGGCGATGGCGGTCACGGCGGCAGTGTCTTCCTGGTGGGCGCCTCGGGGCTCGGCACGCTGTACCGCCTCACGTTCCCCGCCAACTACCACGCGGAGCGGGGCCGGCACGGCGAGGGCTCCAACAAGACCGGCAGGAGCGGCGGCGACCTGCTCATTCCGGTGCCGCTCGGCACCGAGGTCTACGACGCGGACAGCGGTGAAGCCCTGGGTGAGGTGCTGGCCGAGGACGAACGGATGACCGTCGCCCGCGGCGGCGGCGGCGGCCGCGGCAACGCACGGTTCAAGAGCGCGCGCCAACGAGCGCCGAGGCGCGCGGATCGAGGGACGCCGGGCGAGGAGAGGCGGCTCCGCCTGGAGCTGAAGTTGCTCGCGGATGTCGGGGTCGTCGGCCTGCCGAATGCCGGCAAGTCGACGTTGATCAGTGTTGTGACTGCCGCCAAGCCGAGAATCGCGGACTATCCGTTCACCACCCTTGTCCCCCAGCTCGGAGTGGTCGGCGCGCCGGCTCTGCCGGTGGAGGCGGAGCCCTTCGTGATTGCCGATCTGCCGGGTCTGATCGCGGGCGCCGCCCAGGGCGCCGGACTCGGGACGCGCTTCCTCCGTCACGTCGAGCGGTGCCGCGTGCTGCTCCACCTGGTCGATCTCGGGCCGCAGCCGGAGGAGGCCGGGAGCAAGGTAGAGGAGGCAATAGACACGATCAGCGCCGAACTGGGCGCCTTCAACGAGGATCTCCTGCGGCGGCCCCGGATTCTGTGCGGCTCGAAGCTGGACATCGCCGACGACGACAGGCGCCGCGAGTTCCATGAGCTGGCCGCGAGACGGGGAGTGCGGGCCTTCGAGATCTCGGCCGTGGCGGGTGCGGGTCTGGCGGCGCTTGTCCGGGAACTCCGGGGCCTGCTCGACGACCCGGAAGTCGCCGCGGACGCGGTCACGGGCGCCCGGTCATGAGCGGACAGGGGGCACGGATCGGGCTCTTCGGCGGCAGCTTCGATCCGATCCACAACGGCCACATTCTGCCCGTGCTCGCGGCGCGGGAATCGTTCGGTCTCGATGTCGTCCACTACCTGCCGACGGCCCGCCCGCCGCACAAGCCGCAGGGGACGAGGGCGCCGGCTCTCTTGCGGAACACCATGGTCGAGTTGGCGCTGCTGCCCTACCCCGAACTCGTCGTGTCGGATGCCGAACTCGACCTCGGACGATCCGTGTACACGATCGAGACGGTGGAGCGCTACGCGGCCGAGTTCCCGGATGCCAGTCTGCATCTGCTCCTGGGCGTCGACAGTTTCAACGAACTGCCCGGCTGGCGGCGTTTTGGCGACCTGATCGAGGCCGTGAAGCTGGTTGTTCTGGCGCGTCCGGGCGAGCGTGGTCTCGATCCGGATGTGCGAGCGTCGGTCGAGAGTGCGCGAGGCTACGTCCTCGTCCCGCACCGTTCGGTCGATGTCTCCTCGAGCGACATTCGGCGCCGGCTGGCACAGGGTGAGGAAGTGAGCGCGGATTTGATGCCGGACCCGGTGCTGCGCTACTGTCGCAAGTACGGGTTGTATCGTTGACGCAAGTGCAGACGCTCCAGGCCCAAGCGGCCACGACTACCCGCGACCCGGAGGGGACCGCCGACACCGAGGACCGCGTCCGCGCGGCCGCCGCGGCGGCGCTGGATCGCAAGGCGCAGGACCTGCGGGTACTGGAACTCACTGAAGTCAGCGACTTCACCGACTACTTCGTCATCTGCAACGGCGCCAACGCCCGCCAGGTAAGCAGCATCGCAGAAGCAGTCGAGCGCGGGTTGCGCGCCCACGGCGCGCGGCCTCTGCATGTCGAGGGCGCGGGCAGGGGCCAGTGGGTGCTGCTGGACTACGGTGATGTGGTCGTCCACGTGTTCGACGCCGAGCGGCGAGAACTCTACCGGCTGGAGCGCCTGTGGTCCGACGCGCCGGACCGGACCGCGGAACTCGCACCCGACTGAGGACGATCCGCGATGGGTGCAGTGCTGCAACTCCGGGTCAACGGCCAGGAGCGGAAACTGGCTTCCTCAGGATCCGGCGCCACCGTTCTCGATCTGCTTGCGAGCCTGGACCAGCACCCGAAGACGGTGGCGGTCGAGGTGAACCGCGAACTGGTACCGCGCGCCCGCTTCGGCGAAGCGGCGCTCCGCGACGGAGATCGGGTCGAGATTGTCCGCTTCGTCCAGGGTGGCTAGCGACGGGGGATCCTGTATAGTCCCGCGCTGCCGTCGACGCCGGAGTAACCGGATGACGTGAGGCGGCATGGAGGCTTGGGGCCGCTAGCTCAATTGGCAGAGCAACAGACTCTTAATCTGTGGGTTCTAGGTTCGATTCCTAGGCGGCTCACCACGCCCCACCCGTGGCGGATTAAGCTCCCGCACTGCTACGGCGCGAAAGTGGCGGAACTGGTAGACGCGCTAGACTTAGGATCTGGTCCCGAAAGGGGTGGGGGTTCGAGTCCCCCCTTTCGCACGTTCAACGCGGAAGCGGTCGAACGCTAGACTCCGTCCTTCGCACCGCTGGCCGTCACCCGCTCTTCTTTTCGCTACCGCAACCTGCTGATTCCACCCCTCCAGTCATGACTGCAGTGGTCTCCAAGCGGGAAGTCGGCCTCTGCCGGCAAGAGTTCGACCTCGAGGTGCCGGCCGAGGAGGTCGATGCCGAGTACCTGCGGGTCGCCAGGGACTACCGCCGCCGGGCCCGCCTCGACGGCTTCCGCAAGGGCAAGGCGCCGCTCGACCTGATCCGGCAACGGTTCGCCGAGGCGATCGGCGAGGACGTGTCCGAGCGGCTGGCGCCGAAGTACTGGCAGATGGCGCGCGAAGAAGAGGACGTTCAGGCCATGCTGCCGCCAAGGGTCGGGCCGGTCGAGGTGGTTCCCGGCCAGCCGTTGCGCTTCACGGTGACGGTCGACGTCGAGCCCGAGGTCGACATCGGCGATGACCGGAGCTTCGAGTTGCCGCATCCCGAGACGGAACCCACCGAAGCCGAGGTCGACGAAGTGCTGGAGCAGGTCCGCCTGGAGCGTGCGACCTGGGCGCCTGTCGACCGCTCCGCGGCGCGCGGCGACCGGGTGCGGGGTAAGGTCCATCGCGCCGCCATGCCCGGGTATGAGGCGGAGGCGGCCGGCGAGGGCCACGACCACGACCACGACCACGACCACGACAAACGCGGTCCGGCGACCCACGACATCGACCTGGAACTGGGCGACGAGCGGGTCTGGCCCGAGCTCACCGACAACCTGACGGGGCTCTCGGCCGGTCAGACGGCGACTTTCGAGCGCGTCGAAGAGGAGGACAGCATCGAGCGGCAGCGCCGCTACGACGTCGAACTCGACGAAGTCCTCGAGAGGAAGCTGCCCGAGGTCGACGACGACTGGGCCAGCGGCCTGGCCGCGAGCATCGGGAGCGTCGACGATCTGCGGGAGAACCTCCGCGGGCAGGTGCAGGCGCGAAAGGTCGAGGCTGCCGGCCAGCAGCGTACGGACGCACTGCTCGAGCAGTTGCGGGAGCGGTATCCGGCCACCCTGCCGGAGGCGGTGGTAGAGCGCGAGGCGTTCCAGATGGCGCGGTCCTATGCGAACAACCTCGCTCGACAGGGTGTCGATCTCGAGCAGCAGCAACTGCCCTGGGAGCAGATGATGGAGGAGATCCGTCCGCAGGCGGCCAAGCGCGCGCACGCCTCCTACGTGCTCGACCGGATCGCCCGGGCAGACGGGATCGAACCGACCCGGGAAGACCTCGAGCGCGCGCTGGAGATCATGGCTCGCGCACGCAACACGAACCGCGGCAAGCTGCGCCACGAGCTGGAGCGGGATGGCGGCTTGGAGATGTTGAAGATCGAACTCAAACGGGACAGGACGGTGCAGGCTCTTCTCGAGGCCAACGCGCCGGCCGCTGCGCCGAAGGATGGATCGGGCGGCGAAACGGAAGAGTCCGCCCCCAAGGGAGAGGACTAGCGATGCTTGTACCCAAGGTGGTCGAGCGGCGGAACCGGACGGAAAGAGAGGGCTAGCCATGCTTGTACCCATGGTGGTCGAGCAGACCAACCGGGGAGAACGCGCCTACGACATCTACTCGCGGCTGCTCAAGGACAACATCGTGTTCCTTGGCCGGGCGATCGACGACGACGTGGCGAACCTGGTCATCGCGCAGATGCTGTTTCTCGAGTCCGAGAACCCTGAGAAGGACATCTCGCTCTACATCAACTCGCCGGGCGGCTCGGTGACCGCAGGCTTCGCCATCTACGACACGATGCAGCATGTGAAGCCGGACGTGGCGACGCTGTGCGTCGGTCAGGCCGCGTCCTTCGCGGCAGTGCTTCTGGCGGGCGGCGCCAAGGAGAAGCGGCTCGTGCTGCCCAACGCGCGGGTGCTGATTCACCAACCCTGGGTGCAAGCCCTGGCGGGCCAGCAGACCGACATCGACATCCACGCCCAGGACCTGCTGCGGATGCGCGGCCGGATCGACGAACTGCTGGCGCTGCACACGGGAAAGTCGACCGAAGAAGTCCACTTCGACACCGAGCGGGACAAGATTCTGACCGCCGAGATGGCGGTGGAATATGGCCTCGCCGACCGCGTCATAGAGCGTCGAGGAGCCCAGTAGCGGCGCGGCCTGCGGGCGTCATCGGTCGCACGGAGTGGGTCTCGCGGCCCCGAGCCGTGCTACGATCTCAACGGTCTGGACGCGTGCCCAAAGGCCCGCGCTCAGGTGCGCGCGACCTGTAGTGGTCCAACGCGGGCCGGCCGGACGAAGCGCAGGAAACCAAGCAGGAACCTACCGACGCATGCCGAAGAAGGACAGCGGAGACGACGCCCTCAGGTGCTCGTTCTGCAGCAAGAGCCAGCGTGAGGTAAAGAAGCTCATCGCCGGCCCGACGGTCTTCATCTGCGATGAGTGCGTGGACATCTGCCTCGACATCATCGCCGAGGACCGGATGCTCGAGCAGCGCCAGGAAGCGGCTCTGCCCAAGCCTCAGGAACTGAAGAAGCTGCTGGACGACTATGTGATCGGCCAGGAGCAGGCGAAGAAGAAGCTCGCGGTCGCGGTCTACAACCACTACAAGCGGATCGACTTCGGCGAGCGGTCCAGGACCGACGTCGAACTGCAGAAGTCGAACATCCTGCTCATCGGCCCTACCGGCACCGGCAAGACGCTGCTGGCGCAGACCCTGGCCCGACTGCTGAGCGTTCCGTTCACGATCGCGGACGCGACCACGCTGACCGAGGCCGGCTACGTTGGTGAGGACGTCGAGAACATCATCCTGAAGCTCTACCAGGCGTCCGGAAGCGACAAGGAGAAGACCCAGCGCGGCATCGTCTACATCGACGAGGTGGACAAGATCTGCCGCAAGGGCGACAACCCCTCGATCACCAGGGACGTGTCGGGCGAGGGCGTGCAGCAGGCCCTGCTCAAGATCCTCGAGGGCACGCAGTGCAACGTGCCGCCCCAGGGTGGACGCAAGCACCCGCACCAGGAGTTTCTGCAGATCGACACGACGAACATCCTGTTCATCTGCGGCGGCGCGTTCGTCGGCCTCGAGGAGCGCATCGAACGGCGGATCAACGACAAGACGATGGGCTTCGGCGCCCAGATCAGGAATCGCGAGAAGCGGGCAGGCCAGATGCTCCGGCACGTGCTGCCCGAGGACCTCATCAAGTACGGTCTGATCCCCGAGTTCGTGGGCCGCCTTCCGGTGGTGGCGACGCTGGAGATGCTCGACGAGGACGCCCTGGTCCGGATCCTGACCGAACCGAAGAACTCCCTGGTCCGGCAGTACCAGGCGATGTTCGAGTTCGAGGACGTGAAGCTCACCATCACCGCCCCGGCGCTGCGCGCGGTGGCCCGGCAGGCGATCAAGCGCAATGTCGGGGCCCGCGGCCTGCGAATCATCCTCGAGGAACTGATGCTGGAACTGATGTACGGCCTGCCGTCCGAAGCTGGCGTCAAGGAGTGCGTCATCAACGAGGATGTGGTGATGAAGGGCATACAGCCGTTGACCGTCTACGAGAAGGCGGTGTAGCGATGGCTTCCGGATACGTTTCGACTTCGAGCGAGCGGCTGCCGGTGGTGCCGCTGCGGGACATGGTCGTCTTCCCGCAGATGATGGCCCCCTTCATCGTCGGGCGCAGCGGCTCGGTGCTGGCGCTGGAGCAGACCCTCCGCACGGCCGGCAAGCTGATCTTCCTGGTTGCCCAGCGGGATCCCAAGGTCGACGATCCCGGCATCGACGACATCCATCCGATCGGAGTCGTGGCGCGGGTGGTCCAGAACGTGAAGCTGCCGAACGGCAACGTGAAGGTCATGGTCGAAGGGCTGCGCCGGGCCGAATTGCGGACCCTGGAGGAAAAGGAAGGCGCCTTGGAGGCCGACGTCGAGGTCTACGACATCCACTACCCGGCCGACGACAAGGTTCAGGTGTACATGAGCCGGCTGCTGAACAGCTTCGAGCAGTACGCCAAGATGTCCCACCACCTGGCCTTCGAGAGTCTGATGTCGACGCTGAAACTCGACGATCCCGACCGTTTCGCCGACGTCCTCGCGGCGCACCTGACCGTCTCCACCGCCGAGAAGCAGACCCTGCTGGAGACCATGAATCCGTACGAACGCCTGCAGGCGGTTCACGACCTGCTCGATGTCGAGGTCGAGAAGATCAACATCGACAAGCGGATCAACGTCCAGGTCAAGAAGCAGATGGAGAAGGCGCAGAAGGAGTACTACCTCAACGAGAAGATCAAGGCGATCCACCACGAGTTGGGGCGCAAGGACGATCGCGCCGACGAGATCGCCGAGTTGAAGCAGAAGGTCGAGAAGTCCGGTGCTCCGCAACTGGTGCGCGAGAAGGCCGCGCAGGAGCTGCGCCGGCTGGAGGCCATGCCGCCGGTGTCGGCCGAAGCGACCGTGTCACGCAACTACGTCGACTGGCTCGTCTCGGTGCCGTGGAAGAAGCGGAGCCGCGAGCTGAAGGATCTGAAGAAGGCTGCCACGATCCTGGACCAGGGCCATCACGGGCTGAAGAAGGTCAAGGAGCGGGTGCTGGAGTTTCTCGCCGTCCGGCAACTGACGAGCAAGACCCAGAACTCGATCATCTGCTTCGTCGGCCCGCCGGGCGTGGGCAAGTCGTCGCTGGCCAAGTCGATCGCCGCCGCCACAGGCCGCAAGTTCGTGCGCCTTTCCCTCGGCGGCGTGCGCGACGAGGCGGAAGTTCGCGGGCACCGGCGCACGTACATAGGCGCGTTCCCCGGCCAGATCATCCAGATGATGAAGCGGGCGGGAACGGTCAATCCGGTGTTCCTGCTCGACGAGGTCGACAAGATGTCGACGGACTTCCGCGGCGATCCGTCGTCGGCGCTGCTGGAGGTGTTGGATCCGGAGCAGAACGACACCTTCGTCGACCACTACATGGACGTGGAGTACGACCTCTCCAAGGTGATGTTCATCGCCACCGCGAACGTCGAGCACCCGATTCCTCCGGCGTTGCGGGACCGGATGGAGATCATCCAGCTCGCCGGCTACACGCCGAACGAGAAGCTGGAGATCGCGCGCCAGTTCCTGGTGCCCCGGCAGTTGGACAGCCACGGCCTGACCGACGACGCGATCCGCTTCGGCGAGGACAGCCTCGGGTTCCTGATGGACTCCTACACCCGCGAAGCGGGGGTCCGGAACCTGGAGCGCGAGATTGCCGCCGTGTGCCGCAAGCTGGCCCGCCGGCTGGTCGAAGACGGTCGAGCCGAGAAGGTGAAGGCCAAGTTGAAGAGCAAGAGCAAGAGCAAGAGCAAGAGCAGGGCCGAATCTTCGGCGTCTGCGATTGCGGTCGACCGCGATCTGGTTTCGAAGCTCCTCGGCAAGCCGAAGTTCCGGCCCCGCAAGAAGCTCGATCGATCCGAGATCGGCGTGGCTACTGGACTGGCCTGGACCCAGGCCGGGGGCGAACTGCTGGAAAGCGAAGTCGGCCTGATGCAGGGCAGCGGCAAGCTGATCCTGACCGGCAAGCTAGGCGACGTGATGAAGGAGTCCGCGCGGGCGGCGATGTCCTATCTCCGCAGCCGCGCCGACATGTTCGGCCTGGAGCCCGGCTTCCACGCCGACCAGGATCTCCACATCCACGTGCCCGAGGGCGCGATCCCCAAGGACGGTCCGTCGGCCGGCATCACGATGGCCTCCGCGTTGATCTCGGCTCTTCTGCGGGTGCCGGTGCGGGGCGACCTGGCGATGACCGGCGAAATCACGCTGCGCGGAAAGGTGCTGCCCGTAGGCGGCATCAAGGACAAGGTGCTGGCGGCGTACCGGGCCGGGCTCTACGAGATCCTGCTTCCGAAGGAGAACGAGAAGGATCTCGAGGAAGTGCCGGAGGAGGTCCGGGAAGAGATGACGTTCCATCTCGTCGAGTCGATGGACGAGGTGCTGGAAACCGTCTTCGACGGCGTCGTCCCCCGGGTGCCGGAGGTGCCGGCCGAATTCCAGAAGTCGGCGGACGAGGCCCCGCCGGCCAACGTCGCTCACTAGGAACCTTCGCCCTCGCGCAGATTCCTGAGAGACCGGGAGGAATAGGACCGTGAAGGTCCACAGCGCGCGCTTCATCATTTCGGCCGTGCGGTCGGCCGACCTGCCTGAAGACGGTCGCCCCCAGATCGTCTTCGCCGGGCGGTCGAATGTCGGCAAGTCGAGCCTGATCAACCGGATGCTCGGGCGCAAGGACCTTGCGCGCACGAGTTCCAAGCCGGGGCGTACCCGTACCGTCAACTTCTTCCTGATCGACGAGTCGTGGTACGTGGTCGACCTGCCGGGCTACGGCTACGCGCGGGTTTCGAAACGCGAGCGGGAGGACTGGGGCCGGAGCGTGGACAGGTACCTCCAGTCGGCTGCGGGCCTGGCCAGGGTGGTCCTGCTGGTGGATGGTAAGGTCGCCGGCACACCACTCGACTCCGAAGCGTACGCGTACCTTCGCAGTCTGGAGCTTGATCCCGTGGTTGCGGTCACCAAGATCGATCGCGTGAAACGCGGGGCTCGGGCTCGAACTCTTGCCAAGGTAGCAGAGCTGTTGGGAATGCCGTCCGATGCGACGCTGTTCCCCGTGTCGTCTCGAACCGGCGAAGGAGTCGCGCGGCTGCTCGGAATGTTGCTGAACCGGGAGTTCAGCCCCGGTGGCGCACCACAGATACCGAGGACCTGAGAAAATGACGACGAACGGAGCGCGGGAAGCGACGCGTACTGAGAACGGCGGCGCACGAGCGGCTGCCAGCGCGGATCTGGCCTTCGACCTGAAGGCCCTGAAGGAGTTGAGCAACCACGACCTCCTCAAACTGGCGCGCGAGCTGGATGTGGTGGGGGCTGCCGGCATGGCCAGGCAGGAGATGAGCTTCAAGATCCTTGAGGCGCAGACGGAGAAGAGCGGGCTGCTCTTCGGCGAGGGTGTGCTCGAATGCCTGAGCGACGGCTACGGCTTCCTGCGGGCCCCGGAGTACAGCTATCTGCCGGGCCCGGATGACATCTACATCTCCCGCAGCCAGATCCGGCGCTTCGATCTGCGAACGGGTGACACTGTCTCCGGTCAGGTGCGCCAGCCGATCAACAAGGGTGAGCGCTACCTGGCGCTGATCAAGCTGGAGGCGGTGAACTTCGAGCACCCGGACGCGGTGCGCCAGAAGATCTTCTTCGACAACCTGACGCCCCTGTACCCGGACGAGCGCCTTCGGCTCGAGGTCGAAGGCGACCTCTCCTCGCGGGTGACGGATCTGGTGGCGCCGATGGGCAAGGGCCAGCGCGCCCTGATCGTGGCGCCGCCGCGCACCGGCAAGACCATGCTGCTGCAGTCCCTGGCGCACTCGATCGCGACCAACCACCCGGAAGTCGTGCTCGTCGTCCTGCTGATCGACGAGCGGCCCGAGGAAGTGACCGACATGGAGCGTTCGGTCAAGGGCGAGGTCGTGTCGTCCACCTTCGACGAGCCTGCTTCGCGCCATACCCAGGTCGCCGAGATGGTGATCGAGAAGGCCAAGCGGCTGGTCGAGTACGGCAAGGACGTGGTCATCCTGCTCGACTCCATCACCCGGTTGGCGCGCGCCTACAACACGGTGCAGCCCCCGTCGGGCAAGGTGCTGTCGGGCGGCATCGACGCCAACGCGCTGCAGCGGCCGAAGCGCTTCTTCGGCGCCGCCCGGAACATCGAGGGCGGCGGCTCGCTGACCATCGTCGCCACCGCGCTGATCGACACCGGCAGCCGGATGGACGACGTGATCTTCGAGGAGTTCAAGGGCACCGGCAACTCGGAGCTGCACCTCGACAGGAAGCTGGTCGACAAGCGGATCTTCCCAGCCATCGATATCGACAAGTCGGGCACGCGCAAGGAGGAACTGCTGCTGTCGCCGGACGCACTGCAGCGGGTCTGGGTGCTGCGCAAGGTGCTGAACCCGCTGCCGGTGGTCGAGAGCATGGAAGTCCTCCAGGAACGGCTCAAGAACACGCCCTCGAACGCGGACTTCCTGGCCGCCATGTCCCGGGGTGCGCGAGGAGCCGCGAACTGAGTTCACCGATCCGGTCCCGCGTTGCCGTGCTGCCGACCGCGCCGTCCTCGGTGCTGGCCGACTACCACGAACTGCTGAACCTCGCGGGTTACCGCGAAGTCGTCGATCCCTCCGTCGACACGGCGCTCAAGATCAACATCTCCTGGCACTTCTTCTTCCCGGGCTGCTCGACCACGCCCTGGCAGCTCGAGGGCGTCGTGCGGGCGATGAAGAGCGACGGCTACGATCCCGGTCTGATCCACGGCTGCCACAACCGGACCGTGGTCATCGACGCCCGTCTGGGCGAGCGGGAGAACAAGCAGATCGACGTGATCAGGGCCCACGGCCTGCGCAACGTCCACCTCTACGAGGAGGGTGAGGAGTGGCTGCCGATCAGGGACGCCGTGGGCGATCTGACCGAGCGCTTCCTGTGTCTGAACGATGTCTACCCCCAGGGCTTCCACATCCCGGCGCGCTTCGTGGGCGAGAACATCATTCACCTGCCGACGGTCAAGACCCACGTCTTCACCACCACGACCGGCGCCATGAAGAACGCCTTCGGCGGCCTGCTCAACGAGCGGCGGCACTGGACCCATCCGGTGATCCACGAGACCCTGGTCGACCTGCTGCTGATCCAGCAGCACATACACAAGGGCGTATTCGCGGCCATGGACGGGACCTTTGCCGGGGACGGACCGGGCCCGCGCTGCATGATCCCCCGAATCGGCAACGTGATCCTGGCCAGTGCCGATCAAGTGGCGATCGACGCGGTGGCGGCGAAGCTGATGGGCTTCGATCCGCTCTCGATTCGGTACATCCGGCTGGCCCACGATCTCGGTCTGGGCTGCGGCGATCCGCGCGACATCGAAGTCGTCGGCGATCCCGAGGTCGCCGGCAGGAGTTGGGGATTCGTGGGACCCTTCAAGGAGATGACCTTTGCCGCGAGGATGCAGCACAAGATCTACTGGGGGCCGCTGCGGTGGCCGGTCGAGTGGTCGTTGCGCACCTTTCTCGCGCCATGGGCCTATCTGGCGAGCGTCCTCTACCACGACTCGTTCTGGTATCCGTACAAGGCGAAGCGGCAGATGGCCGAGGCTCTGGCCAGTCCCTGGGGCCGTCTGTTCGCCGGCTGGGAGAAGGCGAAGGCCGATGCGCGTGGCTATGCCGAGACCTCCGATCAGCCGCCCCCTCTGCTCCGAACCGGCTGGCGGGCCTTCGTGACCTCGCTCGGCATCCTCTGGACATGCCTGCGCGAAGCTCCTGAGTTGGCGGTGCGCCTGACCAGGCGCTCGGGCGCAACCGGCGTTCACGGTTCGGGTTCCTGAGCCGGCACGACCAGAATCCGATCGCCGGGCGGCCATGGCGGGAAGCCGGCGCCGCGTTGGTTGTTGCGTCCGCTCTGGCGGTGATGGTCTTTCGTGCCGGGACCTTTCATCACGGCGCCGAGGCGACCTCTCAGGTAGCGGCTGCGGTTCTCCTCCTGGCGTTTGCGTGGGTGGGACGCACAGCGTTCCGTGACCCCCTGGCGCTTGCAACGGTGCGGGCGCGTTGGTGGCCGGCGCTGCCGGCGGCGCTCTGGCTCTCGGTCGCGGCAAGCTGGCTCCTGTCTCCGGTCGGGCGCGCCGGGGAGTCGATCGTCATCTTCCTCTTGCCCGCGGCTTGGGCGGCGGCCGGAATGGGCCGCCTGCTCGGTCGGCCGGCGGCGCGGCGAGGGGCTCTTGCCGGCTGTGCGGCCGTAGCCGTGGCAGCGTCGATCTGGGCCCTGATCCAGCAACCGCTGCACGAACAGGGCCGGGCCGCGCTGCCGATCGGCCATCACAACCAGTTGGCGTTGGTGCTGGTTGCCCTGCTGCCGCTGGCGGTGCTCGGCGCCTGGCGTTTGCCGTTGCCGGGCGGCTCGCGTGCGCGCTGGGCCGCGGCCGCCGTCGTCGGTTCGATCCTCATCTGGACACTGAGCGCCACGGGCGCCATGTCGGGCCTGCTGGCGCTGGCGCTTCAGGTCGGCGCGGCAGCGGCATGGACCCTGTGGCTGAAGGGCGCTCGGAGGTGGCTGGTCCGGAGCAGCGCCCTGCTGGTCCTCGTCGCCGCGCTGACGCTGACCGCGAGCTGGGCGGGTGCGCGGTTTGGAGTGCCCGGCCCGGTCCAGCGCCTGGGGGCGGTGCTGCGGTTCGAAGACCCGTCGCTGCTGTCGCGCCGAACGTACGCTGCCGCGGCGAAGGCCGGCTTTGCCGAACGGCCGATCCTGGGCTGGGGTCCCGGTTCGTCGAGCTGGACGCTCGCCCGCCACTGGCGGCCGGCGCCCGGCGTTCATCCTCCCGGCGAGGTGATCACCGATACCCACAGTCTTCTGGCGCAGGCGCCGTACGAACTGGGGGCGATCGGTTCGCTGCTGCTGCTCACCGTGACCGTTCGCTACGGCCAGCGACGGCTGGTCGAACTCGTCCGGTCGCCGGCGCCTCGTGGGGATCCGGCTGCTCTTGATCCGCCCGGGGGCCGCTTGGGGAGGGAGGCCCGGTCCGAGGACCTCGCCCGCGATCCTGAGCTCCTGGCGGCGGCAATGCTCGGTCTGCTGGGTACGGGAGTCTGTCTGATGTTCGGGGTCTTCGCCGGTGTTGTGGCGGTGCCCGCCGCGTTGATCTTGAACCTGGGGTTGGCCGCGGCGGCGCGCGGTGCCGGGACCGGTGCGGAGGCCTTGCCCACGAGCTGGCCGTGGCCGCGGGCTCGGGTTGTCGTGGTCCTGTGGCTGGCCGCCGCGTTGGCCTGGTCACTTGAGCGGGCCTGGGCGTCGAGGGCGTACGAACGCGCGTTCGAGGTCACTGCCGCCGAGACCGCGGACGGCGACCCGTCGGAGGAAGCGATCGTTCATCTTCGGGCGGCAGTGGCAGCGGATCCGCGTTTCCCGCTCTACCACGTACGCCTGGATCCCTTGGCCGCGGCAAGGGCCGCCGACGGGCTCGCGCCGCTCTGGTTGCTGGCCGGCACCGTGGAGAGCGAGGACACGGAGCAGCGACGGGAGGCCCTGGAACGAGCCTGTGACCTCGATCCACTGTCGGCGCTTGCGCCCTTCGAGCTGATGCGTCTTGAACGTGACGCGGGCGCCGGGGCGGGGGATCCGCGGGTGGCCGAGCGGGCGGCGCGGGCGATCCTCGCCGAGCCGCTGCTTCTGGCGGCGGTCGCCTTCGAGGGAGACCCCGATCTGCGTGCTGAGGTCCGGCGCGGGATCCAGACCTGGCCGGGCCTGCCGCCGGGCTGGCCCGAGTCGTTCGAGGCGTTGTGGCTGGGGTTGGACTGGTCGAACGGAGCTGAGGGTCCGCCCCGTGACGTGCTCTCCATCGACGCCGACGGTCGGGCAGCGGTCTCCCTCAGCCTGTTCGCCTTCCGTCGTCCGCCGTGGCCCCTCTCCATCGGCGCCGTGCCGCTCCGCAGCCACCGCCTCGAAGCGATCGCCGCCCACGACCTGCCGGCCGCGACCAGGTTGCCGCAGACGGCGCCGGTTCCGTTCTGGATCCGGCGCTGCGGGCTGGGCGAGGACGCGGGGCAGTAACCGGGATCAAGGCCATCTACCCGTGGTCGACGCCAGATACTGGCTTCAACCGGACCTGCTGCGGGCTGCAGCTCTCCGAGAACGCCTTCGAGTCCGTGATCGCCGACGCCGGCTGACCCGGCTCGTTCCGGTACTCCTTCGCCATACCGGTCACCGTGTCCGTCACGCGGATCGAGTACCCGACGTCCGTCGTCGACGCTCCGTAGACCCATACGTGACCGTTCAGCGCACAGGCCTCCAGCACCTTGACCAGTATCTCCCAGTTGTCCCGATCGAAGAACCTGAACAGCCCCGAGTCCTTCGTGCCCGCGTGGACGACTCGCGCCGCGCCGCTGTCGCCGCCCAGCGTCGACCACTCGACGCTTACCTCGAAACGCGAGTCCTGCAGGCAAAGCGTCTTCGCGTCCGCCACACACGTACCGGCAACCTCGCTCGCCTCGACCAGGAAGATCAGAGACGCTACCGATTCGCTCGCACCGTCCTTCACCGTCAGGGTGACTTCGTAGAAGCCGGGCGCCGACCATGCAACTCCTGCCACGTCGCCCGCCCGTCCCCGTCGATGTCGGCTTTCAGCGCTGGGTACTGAGCGTCGGTTCCGAAGTCCCAGGGATCGTCTGCCCGAGCATCGCCGTCGAGGTCGAGGTTCCAGGTCCGGTACAGGCCGTTGTAGCCGGTCGGCGCCTGCAACGTCTCTGTCGTTTGGCCGCTGCCGCCGTTGCTGCGGGTCTGGCCCGAGGTGTCCGTATCCCAGTAACTGGCGGTAACGCGCTCACCCGACGAGGGTCGACCACCGACCAGGCCCCCTGCATAGCCCCCCACGACACGAGCCGTGGAGTAACTGGCAACGAGTTTGCCCGGATCGAAGCTACTTCCAACCAGTCCGCCGGCCGACTCAGACGCCTCTACATGGCCCGTCGCGTAGCCCGCTGTGATCTCGCCGGCGTTTAATCCGACCAGACCCCCGGCCCGGTCTCCGAACACTTGGCCCGCAGCGTAGCCGCCGGTGATCTCGCCCGGGTTCCATGCGACCAGACCGCCAGCCAACTGGTCAGACGATACGTGCGCCGCCGCACGACTGCTGGCCATACCCCCAAAATTGCTCGCGACCAATCCACCTGCGGTTTCGGTCCCGCTCACGCGGCCCGTGGCGTGAACGCCAAACACGACGCCGGCGTTGGCCTCGGCCAACGCACCGGCATTCTCTCCGGTCACGTCAACGCCGATCAGCTCCAGGCGCCGCACTGTGGCGTAGCGGCCGATGAAGGTGAACAATCCCGATTGGTCGTCTCGATGGACGAACAGATTGCGGATGGTGTGGCCGTTGCCTTCGAAGGTCATGTCCAAGGGCGCATGGTCGTGGCCGATGGGCACCCAGCCGGCGCCCTTGTTCCAGTAGGTGTCACCCGCGTCCGGGCCGCCGCTCCGATTTGTGTCGAAGTCCAGGTCCGATACCAGCTCGTATCCGCGGCACGCTCCACCACCGCAGCCCATCGTCACGCTCCTGTTCGGGAACGCCGCCGCGAAAGGCGCTTCGCCGGAGGACGAGGGGCTGCCGGCGCCGCTCGTGTCGTGACGGACGGCATCGAGCTGCGCCAGCGTGCGGATCTCGATCAGACCATCGTCGTCCCTGTCGTAGTCCACAGCGCTCGCCGCCTCCACCGCCACGGCGAACTGCTGCCACGCGGTAGTGTTCGAGCCCTCCGCGTCGGTGGCGGTCACCGTGATCGTCGTGAAGCCCGGGGAGATCGGCGTGATCGTCACCTGCGACGCCCTCACCTGCAAGGTTGCCACCTGCTCAACGGACGACATCGCTTCGTAGGTCAGCGCGTCACCGTCCGGATCCGTGAACGCATCCGACACTTGCACGACGACGGCGCTGCCGACACGCAGGCTTCGGTCCGCCAGGGAGCCCACCGCTGCAGGCGAGTGGCCGGTCGAGCGGGGCACCCTCTGCCTGAAGCTGGCTACCGAATGACGGACTTCGTTCAGAGCCCGGACCGAGTCCGACGGTCCGCGGAGGCCCGGCACGTCGCGGTCACCGGAGGATCCCAGCGGATCGCCGCCCAGGATCCTGTCCGGATCCGAGAAGAGCGGCAGTTGCCTGCAGGAGATCCCTGCGTCGAAACACTGAGCCGGGTACGCCATGATCGTGTGCCAGGCGACGGAGGAGGGCGCCCCGGCCTGGAGGGCTTCTTGGTTCACGTAGCCGAAGCCGTAAGGGTAGTGGCGTGGCAGGTCGCAGTACCCGTGCCCGCACAAGGCGTAGCGGTCGTGGCTGAGCCCCATGTTGTGGCCGAGTTCGTGCGCGAGGTGGAGGGCACTGCATTGGGTCCAGGTCAGGCCGAACGCGCTATCCGCTCGCTCAGCGACGCGCGCGACACCGCAGGCACTCGCCTTCCCCACGAACAGGTGTACGAGATCCGCACCGACGATCTCCCGTATCGGATGAACCCCGTCCAGGTGGCCGTCCGACGGATCTTCCAGCCGGCCCAGGTCCTGAAGCGAAGATGCCGACTCGACATAGGGCGTCTCTTCTCGAACGAGTAGGGCCACCCTCTGCTGGACGCCGCTCTCCAGGTAGGCCTGGTTCGTCTCGGTCACCCAGAGGTCGATGAGCGCCTCGACCTCGGAGACTCCGCCCGCCGCTTCAGCCGCGGCCGGTGTGTAGAAAGCCGCCAGGTCGATGACCGGTACCGTTTCAGGTTCGGTGCCGCACAGGAGGCCCGACGAGTCGAGCCGGATTCTGGACGCCCAAGCCTTGAAGCGATCCCCCGAGGGTACACAGACCGCGGTGCCATGAATGTCGACCTGGGTCAGACGGTCCAGATGGACGAGGCCGGCAGGCAGGGAACCGGAGAGGCCGGCGTTGAAGCTCAAGTCCAAAATGGATAGGGACTCGAGGTTCCCTAGCGCCTCTGGAATCGGTCCGCTCAGACTGTTGCTGCCAAGGCTAAGCGATTGTAGGCGCCTCAGGTTCCCCAGTTCTTCGGGAACCGGTCCGGTCAGGTCATTCCAGGAGAGAAACACGACCCGGAGGTTGGTAGCGGTCGCCAACGTAGCCGGAATCTCGCCTGTCGACGCGTTCAAGGCGAGGCTCAGTGTGTCGAGGTCGGGCAGATTCCCGAGTTCAGCCGCGATTCCCCCAGTTAGTCGATTCGCCCAGAGATCGAGCCTCCGGAGGTGGATCAGTCCGGCCAGTTCGGCGGGGATCCGCCCGGTCAGTCCATTGCCGAGAAGAACGAGTTCGCGCAACTCGGTCAAGTCTCCCAACGCGGGCGGTATGGTCCCGCGGAGGTCGTTTGACCAGAGGTGTAACTCCGTGACTCGGCCGTTGCCGTTCGTCTCGACGCCATGCCATTCGGACAGCGGCTTGTCGCTCAGCCAGTTGGTGCTGGTCCTCCAGTTCGAGCCGCCCGTCGTGTTGTAGAGAGCCACGAGCGCCGCCCGGTCGCCCGCGACGCTACCTCCCGTGTGGGCCAGGGCGCCGGTCGACAGGAGGCAAGAGACGAGGGTCGAGAGAACGATTCGACGTGCGGCGGATTCGCTGAGCGTCCGCCGGCTACGGAGGGGTCGGCTCTCTGGGGTCTTCGGCATACCCGATCTCGACCACCTCGCACTGCTCCGGCAGCTTCGACAGGTCGACGTGGCTGATCACGTAGCGCCCGTCGCCCGCCGACCGGATCCGGTATGTCGCTCTGGGAGTCCGCACCGTCCCCGCCACCGTCGCGCCGTTCACCACGAGCGTCGTGCCGCCCAGCGGCTCACCCGTAATACGGCCCGAGATCGAGTAGCCGCCGGAGAAAGTGGGCGCCGTCCGTTCGACGATTGTCTCGTACTCGGCATCCTCGAAGAGGTTGAGGGTGAGCGTGGCCGGCAGCGGCAGCGTGGCGGACGCCAGTACACGCTCAAGCATTCCGAAGTCGATCGTGACCAGCCGGTGGCGCAGCGTCATGTTGTCCGCCGGCGTCGTCTCGACTGCCGTCGCCGGGCGGTCGGGTTCTGCCGGGACGAAGAGGCCAGAAGACTGGCCCGATGCGGATGACGCCAGTAGCAGTGGCGCGAGGATCAGCGCGGCCGGCGCCGCAAAGCGCCTGAACCCGGACATAGCTCCCGGTTGCCGTTGTATCGCGAGTGCCATTCCATCTCGGACCCTTGCTTGCGAGTCTAGCAGTCTGGACGCGAGCTGGCTCAGGGCGCCCCTCTTCAGAGTTCCGAACGCCTGACCCGGCTCAGGCGGCCCCGGTGGCCCTGGTGTCGGTCGCGACGACGCGGTTGCGGCCGGCGCCCTTCGCCGCGTACATGGCGTCGTCAGCTTGGCGGAGCAGGCGCGTGGCGCTTTCCTCGCAGTCGCCCCGGGAGACGGTGCCGGGGAGGCGGAGCAGGCTGGCGGCGCCGATGGAGCAGGTGAGGCTGACCAGGGGTCGAGACTTGGCGCCGGGGCCACTGGAGAACAGGGTCGACGCCACATCGGTCCGTAGGCGCTCGGCTCGCCCGAACGCCTGGTCGATGTCAGTTCCCGGCAGGACCAGCACGAACTCGTCGCCGCCGTAGCGCGCGGCGAAGCCGCCGGCGTCGTCGGCGGCGGCGGTCTGGAGGAGCGTAGCGACCTGACGCAGGACGTGGCTACCGGCCTGGTGACCGTGCCGGTCATTGACCCGCTTGAAGAAGTCGAGGTCGAGGAACAGCAGGCCGAGAGCCTCGCCTCGCCGCTGGGCATCGTCGATTGCCGCGGAGAGAGCGTCGTGGAGAGCGCGGCCGTCGAGGAGACCGGTCAGACTGTCCCGTCCGTGCGCCGACCCCTCGCGGCGAGCAACGACGACCCTGCGTATCGCGGCGGCTGCCTGAGCCGCCAGCGTTCGGGCTGCCCTGCTACGCGGCGGCACGGGTCTCCCGCATCTTCCGGCTCTCCGCCAGCGAGTGAACCGGGTTGGCGCTTTCGACGATCATCGCCCGGTAGCGGTTCGGATGGTCGGACAGGATTTCGTCGGCGATCAGGTTGCAGGGCGCGAGTCCGGCGATCACGGGCGCTCCGGTCACGGGAGTGGTTCTCGGACCTGCGGCGCGCGCCGCGGTAATCGGCACGAGCGAGGTCGGGACGTTCTGGGCGCCGTGCTTTCCGAAGTTGCCGGTCAGCATCCAGACCAGGCGCTGCAGGTAGCTCACCAGGGTCGAGTTGCGGTTCATCTGCACGCCGAGGTCATCGAGCTGCCGTCGGCGCGCCGGCGCATCGGCGCCAGCAGACGGTCGTGGCTTTTCTGGTAGTGGTTCAGGCGCCCCGCCTTCTGGCAGACGTAGGCCTTGGAGACGGGGTTTGCCCGGTCACCGCGGATACGAGCGAACTGCCGTCCGTCGTCGCCGCCCAACTGGACCTGGATGCCGCAGTTGCACTCGCAGAGGATGCACGCGGTCGGCGCCCATGGAGGGGATTCCGACGACGGGGTGTGGGACTCGTTTCCTGGGCTCATGCCGGCTCCTGAACTGCGGTCTTGACGCCTCGAACGGCGCGCAGGTGTTGGCAATGAGCTTATGCCGTCCGTGTCCCTGGGATCGAGGCTGCTACCGTGCGGTCCGGTGACTCGCGTTCCCCCGCTTCGTCGATCCCTGGGGCAGCACCATCTTCGGCATCCCGGGTCCGCGGCGCCCGCCGTCGACTTTCTGAGCGTCGCCGGTCGCAGCGTAGTGGAGATCGGCCCCGGCGGCGGTGTGCTCACCCGACTGCTGCTTGAACGCGGCGCGAGCCGCGTGATCGCCTGCGAACTAGACCTGCTGTGGACGATGGAACTGCGCCGCCGGATCGTGGATCCGCGCCTGGTCGTCGTCGCCGGGGACGGCTGCGATCTCCGCTACGAGAGAGCGCCGGCCTCGACCCGGATCGCGGGCAACCTGCCGTACAACGTGGCGACCCGAATCGTTCTTGCCGTCCTCGAGCGGGCGCCGGTTGGCGCGCGGGCCGCGTTCCTGGTGCAGCGTGAGGTCGCGGACCGGCTGACCGCGGAACCGGGCGAGTCCGACTACGGAGGGCTGAGCGTCCTGGTCGCTGCCCGGGCGGCGGCGCGCCGGCTGTCGGTCGTTCTGCCCGGCAGTTTCGTGCCGCCGCCGGCCGTGACCAGCGCGTTCGTGGGGCTGGAGCGTGTCGCCCCGCCGGTCGACGAGACGGAGTGGTCCGCCTTTGCCGCATTCGTGCGCACCGCCTTCAGCAAGCGCCGCAAGACGCTGCTCAACAACTTCCGGCCGACCGCAGGTCGGGCTGCCGCCGAAGCGGCGTTCGCGGCGCTCGACCTGCCGCGCAAGGTGCGGGCGGAGAGCCTTGGGTTGTCTGAGTTCGTTGCCCTGTTCCGCGAGATGAAGCGCCACTACGACATATAGCCATATCCGACTTAATGGGCTACAATCGTGTGCCCGTGCATGTTCCCGTCATGGCTGGTTGTCGAGGGCGTCGGTGATCCGCTCCGACGATGGCGCCCGGCGGTTCGGTCTGGGCGGGCTACCGGCGGGTAAGAGCGTCGAACTGATCGGCCTCCTCCTGCTCGCCCTGGGCGCACTGCTGCTGCTCAGCCTGCTGAGTTACCATCCGAGCGACCCCAGTTTCTTGCGGAGCGGCGCGAACTCCGGCGAGACGGAGAACCTGATCGGTCCGGTCGGCGCCCAGGTCGCGGCTGCCGGGTACGGGCTTCTGGGGCTTGCGGTCGTGGTGGTGGCGTTGACGGTTCTGGGCCTGGGCTACCGGCTCGTGCGTGCGCGCGGCAGGTTTCCTTCGCTGCTGCAGGCCGCCGGCATTGCCGTCGCGCTGATCGCCTTGCCGATCCTGGTCGACCTCGCTGTCGGGGAAGTGCAGATCCGCGGCGAGCCCCTGGTTGCCGGCGGTCTCGTGGGGTCAACGATCTCCGGTGGAATTCAGAGCCAACTGGGCGCCATCGGCGCCGCGGTGATCGCCGTGTTCGGGCTCGTCTTCGGCATCGCGCTGACCATGCGAGGCAGCCTTGAGGAGTGGCTGGCCGGGACTCTGGGCCGGCTCAAGGAACTGGTCGTTCTCCTCAGGGGGAACCTGAGGTTCCTCAGGGGCAAACTGAGGCGCGGGCCGAAGACTGCCAAGGCGAAGAAAGCCGGCCGGCGCGCGAGAACGGCCACTGCCGAGCCGCTCGTGGACTCGCCGCTTCAGGAACTCAGGCTCCGCAAGGCGCTTCCGGAAGAGAAGGTTGAGGTCGTCAGACCGAAATCAGTACGGCCGGAGGAATCGGCGCCTCCCTTGGCGGCGCCGAAGGTGCATCCGCCTGCATCCTTGGCGGCCAAGCCGACCAACGGCACGGGCGCACAGACGGCCGACAGCGCAGAGCTGCCGCCGATCGATCTGCTGTACTGCGAGGAAGTCAGCTCGGAAGTCAACGAGGATGAGGTCCGCGAGCTCGGCGAGCTGATCTGTACCCGCTGCGCGGAGTTCGGTGTTGAGGGAACGATCGAGGGGATCAGCCCCGGCCCGGTGGTCACCGTCTTCGAGTTCCAGCCGGCGCCGGGGATCAAGGTCGCCCAGATCATCAACCTGCAGGACGACCTGGCGCTCTCGTTGAAGGCGGAAGCGATCCGGATCGATCGCATGCAAGGCCGCTCCACGCTCGGCATCGAAGTGCCGAATACGCGGCGAACGGTCATCCCGCTGGGTCGCCTGCTGGACGCTCCCGAGTTCCGGGCGAACACGTCGCCCCTGACCATGGCGTTGGGGCGGACCCTGCGCGGCGAGCCGTACTACGCCGATCTGACGAAGATGCCGCACCTGCTGGTTGCGGGCGCCACCGGCGCCGGCAAGAGCGTCGGCCTGCAGGGGATGCTGACTTCGATCCTGTACAAGGCGCGAAGCGATGAGGTCCAGTTCATCCTGATCGACCCGAAGCGGATCGAGCTGGGGGTCTATGCGGACATTCCGCACCTCAAGACCGCGGTCGTGGTGGAGCCGAAGCAGGCTGCCAATGCTCTCCGATGGGCGGTAGCGGAGATGGAGCGCCGCTACCGGCTGCTGGCGGAGGTCCATGTCCGATCGATCGCCTTCTACAACCAGGCGATTGCGGATCCCGAGGTGGCCCGGCGCCTGCGGCTCCGGGACGAAGAGGCGGACGAGCCCGCGGCGCCGCGCGTCTTCGAACCACTCCCGTACTACGTGATCGTGATCGACGAGCTGGCCGACCTGATGATGGTGGCTTCGTCCGAAGTCGAGACGTCGATCGCCCGGCTCGCGCAGATGGCCCGGGCCGTTGGCATCCATCTGATCGTCGCCACCCAGCGCCCTTCGGTCGACGTGCTGACCGGCACGATCAAGGCGAACTTCCCGTGCCGGATCTCGTACGCGGCCGCCACGCGACACGACTCGCGCACGATCCTCGATCAGATCGGCGCCGAGAAGCTGCTGGGCAAGGGCGACATGCTGTTCATGCCGCCCGGCAGCGGCCGCACGATCCGCCTGCACGGCGCCTACGTCACCGAGCAGGAGACGGCCGCGCTGGTTCGCTGGCTCAAGCGCCAGGGTCAGCCGAACCTGGATCCGGCGGTGCTGGAACCGCTGCCGGAAGATCGGTCGGCTGCTGGAGGCGAGCACGGAGGCGGAGACGCGCTCTACGACGAGGCAGCGCGCTTGGTGGTCTCGGAACGGATGGGATCGGCGAGTTTCCTTCAGCGTCGCATGAGGGTCGGCTTTTCCCGCGCCTCCCGCCTGGTCGACCTGATGGAGCAGGACGGAATCGTGGGTCCGGCCCAGGGCAGCAAGCCGCGCGAGGTCCTGGTGCCGCCTGATTTCTTCGAAGAGATCGAGCAGTCCCAGATCGCGTTCGAGTAGGAGGCTGTGCCGAAGAACGCTACGGAGTGAGTTCTGCAGGCACGGCCTGCTACTGAGGTGGGGGATGGGGCCAGGCACCGAGTCTGCGAGGGGCTTGGCGGCGGTAGCGGCGCTGTCCGCCGGGAACGGAGGCGCCTTGGCCGGTGGGTGGCGTAGTCTCTCTGGCATCGTGTCCGTGCCGCGAAGACTCAACCGGATCGCCTTCTTCGGCACGCCCGACTTCGCGGTCCCGGCGCTAGGCGCCCTGGAGGCGGCTGGCCGACGGCCGGTCCTCGTCGTCAGCCAGCCGGCGCGGCGGGCGGGTCGCGGCGGCCGTCTGGGCCAACCGCCCGTGGCCCGCTGGGCGCTCGACCGGGGCGTCGACCTGCTGCAACCGACGGGCGTGCGCGGCGCTGACTTCCTCGGCCGGATGCGTTCCCTGGCGCTCGACCTAGCCGTGGTTGCGGCGTACGGTCGCATCTTCCCGCGCGCCCTGTTGGAACTGCCGGCGGGCGGCTGTGTGAACATTCATGCGTCGCTGCTGCCGGCCTATCGCGGTGCTTCACCGATTCAGGCCGCGATAGCGGCCGGAGAGCGGAAGACCGGTGTGACGACGATGGTCATGGAGGAAGGACTCGACAGCGGACCGATCCTGCTTCAGGAGGAGGCGCCGATCGGCGTGGACGAGACCGCCGGTGAGTTGTCACCGCGGCTGGCCGCGATCGGGGCCCGACTTCTGGTCCGCACGCTCGAAGCGCTGGAAGCCGGGGCTCTCGAGCCGCGGCCGCAGTGCGACGCGGCGGCGACCTATGCCCGAATGCTGCGCCCTTTGGACGGCATCGTGGACTGGCGCCGGGAGTCGAGACAGGTCGCCTGGCGGGTGCGCGCCTACGAGCCGTGGCCGGGGTCCCGGAGCTGGCTTCGCGGCGAGGCGGTACGGATCGTCGCGTCGCGGCCGCTGGCATCGTGTGACGGGGTCGAAGGCCAGACCGCCCTGGATCGGCCTGGCGCCTTCCTCGGCTGCCGGAGGCTCGAGGGAATCGGACGGGCGCCGGTGGTCCGGTGCGGCGGCTCGTCGGCGCTGGCGCTCTGCCGGGTGCAGCGGCCGGGGGGCCGGCAGATCAGCGGCCTCGATCTGGCGAACGGGCTGCGGCTCGCCGTGGGCGAGCGCTTCGGAACGGTGGAGTGACTCGTCGGCGGACCATCCGGAATCTGGAATCCCGCGGCGGTTGGCGTCGGCGGGACACGGCGATGACGGCCCACGCCAAGGTCCGGGAATCGGCGGCCTTCGTGCTCGAGCGGACTCTGGATTCGAAGGCGCCCGTGTCGACGTTTCTCGGAGGCGCGCTCGAACGCTGCGACCCCCGCGACCACGGGTTGCTGCGGGAGCTCGTGCTCGGGACGCTGCGTTGGTTGCGCTTCATCGACCATGTCCTGGTCGCCGCCTCGCAGCGGCCGCTGAACCGCATTCAGCGGGCCCTGCGGGCGCCGCTGCGGATCGGCGCCTATCAGCTCTTCTTTCTTGACCGCATACCGGCCCACGCGGCGGTCAACGAGGCGGTCGAGCAGGCGGGAAGCCGCACCCACGCGGGCGGCGCCAGCTTCGTCAATGGCGTGCTTCGCCGGATTGCCCGATCACCACGCCGCGATGACTGGCTGGCCGATACCGCCGACCCGACGACGCGGCTGGGAATCCGCTACTCCCACCCGGACCTGCTGGTCGAGCGTTGGCTGAGCACCTACGGCGAGGAGCGAACGATCGCCCTGCTTGACGCAAACAACCGTCCCAAACCACTTCACCTGTTGGCATTCCGGGATCGAGGGGGCCGGGCCCCGCTGGCGGAGCAGTTGATCGACGATGATGTCGGGGTCGAGCCGTCGGTCCTGGCGCCGCACTGCGTCACGGTCCGGTGGGGGAATCCGCTGACTTCCGACGCCTACCGGCAGGGCGGCTTCTACGTGCAAGACGAGGCAAGTCAGTTGGCGGCGATCGTGCCGCCACCCGCGCCCGGCGAGAGCGTGTTGGACGTGGCGGCGGCGCCGGGGGGCAAGACGTTCGCGCTGCTGGCCGAGCAGCCGGACCTTCGCAGCATTGCCGCTGACCAGTCCCTGCGGCGCCTGGTCACCATGTGCCGGAATGCCGCGCGCCTTAAGCTTCGGCCCCGGCTTCTCGCGGCGGACGGTGTGGCCCTCCCCTTCGGGCCCGTCTTCGACCGGGTCGTGGTCGACCTGCCGTGCAGCGGAACCGGCACGTTGCGCAAGCACCCCGAACTGAAGTGGCGGATCAGCGCCGGCGAGATCGAGCGGCTCGCGGCGGAGGGTCTGGCCATGGTGCGGGGCGCGTCCGAATGCGTTCGCCCGGGGGGCCTGCTCGTGGTCATCACCTGTTCGATCGAGCCGGAGGAGAACGAGGCCGTGATCGCGGCTTTCCTGGAGTCCCGAACCGACTTTCGTCGGCGGGATCTCGCGGGCGATCTACGCCGGCCCGTGGTGGAGCACGTCGTTGGGCTCGGTGTGTGGCGTCTCCTGCCGGCCGACGATCATGACGGCTTCACGGTGCAGGTGCTCGAGCGGACCTCCGACTGAAATCGACCGGCCAGGTTTTCCTGGAGTTCATGACCCGATCCGGGAGGCGGCGTCCTGTTCCGCGCCGCGAGACGAAATGCAGCCGTAAGTCCAAGTCGGCGTTGACAAAGAGAGCTGTTCTGGCCTAGATTTGCAGGGTGTTTTGGAGTTTGAAGAAAAGTTCCCGAGCATACTGGAAGACGAGTCCGAATGCCAGATGCCAAGTGCCGGCCAATTCAGGCGTCGTGCCGCGGCTTGGGCGCTGGAAGACGGTTGACGGGCCGATCCACAGTTCACACCAAAGACTCTAAGGAGTACAACTAGATGGCCGGAAAGGCAGACATCGTAGAAGCCGTAGCCGATGGCGCGGGTCTAAGCAAGAAGCAGGCGGCGGATGCCGTCCAGTCCCTCATCGACAGCATCTCCAGCCACCTGCAGGACGGTGATCGTGTGCAACTTCCCGGCCTCGGCAGTTTCTCGGTTTCGCACCGCGCCGGCCGCACGGGCCGCAACCCGAAGACCGGCGAGTCGATCGAGATTTCCGCGAGCAACGGCGTTCGCTTCAAGGTCAGCCGTCCCCTCAAGGACGCCCTCAACTAAGCACTTGTATCCGCCTTGGCGGCCAACTGACCGCCGAGGCGGAATACAAGTGCGTGACCCCGTGCGGCCCATGGCCGCACGGGCACTATGGGCGTCAGCGCACCAGGCGGTAGAGGCCTGCGAGGCGCGTGGGCTTGACGCCGGCTGCGAAGAGCAGCCAGATCAACCAATTCGTCGCCACCGTTCGAACGACACCGCGTTCGATGAATCGGCGTGACGAGGTGGTAGCGCGTCGGGAGATGATCGAGATCGATCCTTGCCTGCGGAGTCGCCGGATGAAGTCCAGGTCTTCGAGGATCGGGAGGTCGGAGAAGCCGCCGCAGCCGGCGTAGGCCGCCGCGGTGGCGAATTGCGCCTGGTCGCCCAGCGGCATACACAGCCGTTTTGTCCGGAGATCGACCAGGCGGCGGCCCAGGCGCAGGAGTGGCGGCGCCGCTTCGAAGTCGACCAGGAAACCGCCGCCGACGGCTTTGCGGTTGACCGCCTGCTCTATCGCGGGTCGAGCCGAGACGGGGAGGCGTGTATCGGCGTGGAGGAACAGCAGCACGTCGGCGCCGGCGTCGAGCGCCAGGGCAGCGCCGGTACGCAGTTGCAGACCGCGCCCCGGTCGCGGGGCGGTCGCTACCGTGGCGCCGGCTCGCCGCGCCAGTTCGACGGTGCGATCCCGGCTGCCTCCGTCGACGACGATCAGATCGTCGCAGTGGTTGCGGGCGGCGGCGACCGCCGCCTGCACGGCGCCCTCTTCCTGGAGCACCGGCATGACGATGGCGAGGCGCATTCCAGGCGGCTAGGTTGAGGAGCGACCCAGGCGTCGCATGACGGTGGCGAGGCGCATCGTGCGGTAGGTTAGCCGCCTGTGCGGTTCGCCCGTTGTCGCGTCCCGCATCGCCGGTATGGGCGCCGACTCCTCCTTCAGCCACCTCGACCGTCGCGGGCGCGCGGCCATGGTCGATGTCTCGGCCAAGGACGTGACCCGCCGGGTGGCCGAGGCCTCATGCCGGGTGCTGCTGTCCGGCGATACGGTCGCTCGGCTGGAGAAGCTGCCCAAGGGCGACGCCCTCACGGTGGCGCGAGTAGCGGGCGTGCAGGCTGCCAAGAACACGGCCACCTGGGTGCCGCTCGCTCATCCACTGCCGCTCGACCAGGTGGAAGTGGAGATCGAACCCGGCGAGGGAGGCGTGACGATTCGCAGCCGGGTGGTGGTCACCGCGCGCACCGGCGCCGAGATGGAGGCGCTGACCGCGTGCGCGGCGGCATCGCTCGCGCTCTACGACATGGTCAAGTCGGTCGAACGCGGCGCCGTGATCACCGATCTGTTGCTGGAGGCGAAGAGCGGCGGTCGAAGCGGCGAGTACCGCCGCGGCCGCTAGGTGTCCTGTCCCCGGCTTGTCTTGCCGTATCAAGTCGTGTCAAAGCCGGGACACTGACCGTGGCGATCCGTTCCGGTCTTGACCGACTGCTCGACGACGCCAAGCGTCTGAAGGGCCGTCGCTACGCGCTTCTGTGCCACCAGGCGTCGCTGAGTTGCGGCGGCGTCCACGCACACCTGGCTTTGGCAGCGGCGCAGCCGGCGACGGCTCTGTTGGGGCCGGAGCACGGCTTCTACGGTGTCGAGCAGGACATGGTCGCCTCGCGCGACGACAGGGATCCGTGGACGGGCTCGCCGGTGATCTCGCTCTACGGCGACGATGCCTCCAGCCTGCGCCCCCAGCCGGACGTCTTCGATGGCTGCGACCTGCTGGTGATCGATCTCCAGGATGTGGGCGCGCGGTACTACACCTTCGCCGCCACCGCCGTGTGGGCGGCCGAGGCCGCGCTCGCGGCGGACTGTGAGGTCTGGATCCTCGACCGGCCGAACCCCCTGGGCGGCCGGGAAGTGGAGGGCAACCTGCTGAACCTGGACTTCGCCTCCTTCGTGGGCGCCTTTCGCATGCCGCAGCGCCACGGGTTGACGCTGGCGGAGATCGTCCTCCTGGAGGCGCGCCGCGGCGGCTGGGACACCACTTCGCTCGCCGTCTTCGAGGTCGAGGGTTGGCGGCGCGAGCAGAGCTGGCGGGACACGGGCTGGCCGTGGACGGCGCCATCGCCGAACATGCCGACGCCGGACACCGCCGCCATCTACCCGGGCCTGTGCCTGTTCGAAGCGACCACCGTCTCCGAGGGTCGCGGCACGACGCGGCCGTTTCAGCTTCTCGGGACGCCCGGCGCCGACGCGCCCGCACTCGCCGGTCGCTGCCTGGCGCGCCTTGGCGCCGCCGGACTGACCGGTGTCTCGGTCGTCCCCGCCATGTTCAGACCTCAGTTTCAGAAGCACGCAGGGGCGGTCTGTGCCGGCGTGGAACTCCGCGTCCTGGACGCCGGGGCCGTTCAGCCGGTGCGCCTTGGATTCGAGCTGCTGCTTGCCTTTCGCGATGTCCTGGGGCCGGCTTTCGACTGGCGCGCCGAACCCTACGAGTTCGTGTCCGACGCGCCGGCGGTCGACCTGCTCGCCGGTACCGATCGCTTCCGGCTCGGCCTCGATTCGCCGGACGCGCTCGAACGCTGGTACGCGAGCTGGCGCGACGACGAAGCCGAGTTCCGCGCCGAGCGCGAATCGGTCTTGCTGTACTCCTGAAGCGCTGCAACAATCCGCCGTGCCGGTCGCTTCCGGTCCGGCCGTTACTCAGCCCAGTCCAGCCGACCCGAGCCTGAACCCCGACCCGAACCCGAATGGACGTGCAGCCGATGCCGCGGATCCTGATTGCCGATTCCCTGGCGCCGGCAGGCGTCGAGTTGCTGCGCGAGAGCGCGGAAGTGGACGAGCTTCGAGACGAGGATCGTCCACGGCTCGCGTCGTTGATCGCGAACTACGACGCGGTCATTGTGCGCAGCGCAACCCAGGTCACCCGCGAGGTTCTGGAGGGCGGCGACCGTCTCAAGGTGGTGGGCCGTGCCGGGGTGGGCGTCGACAACATCGATATAGCGGCCGCCACGCAGCGTGGTGTGCTGGTGATCAACGCGCCGACTGCGAACTCGCTTTCGGCCACCGAGCACACATTCGCCCTGCTGCTGGCGCTGGCGCGGCGGATTCCGTCCGCCGACGCGTCGCTCAAGGCGAAGCGCTGGGAGCGCAATAGCCACGTTGGCAGCGAGCTGCAGGGCAAGGCGCTGGGCGTGATCGGTTTCGGTCAGATCGGTCGGCGGGTGGCCTCCCGGGCCCGGGCCTTCGAGATGGAAGTGCTCGCCTTCGACCCCTTCCTGCAGGCGGAGGTTGCGCGACGACTCGATGTCGAGCCGGTGGCTCTGAGTGATCTGCTCGCCCGGTCCGACTTCATCACCTTCCACACGCCGCTTACGGATCAGACCAGGAACATGCTCAATGAGTCGCGCATCGCCCAGATGAAGGACGGCGCGGCCGTGATCAACGTCGGGCGCGGCGGCGTGGTCGATGCCGAGGCGCTGCTCGCGGCGCTCGAGTCCGGCAAGCTCGCCGGCGCGGGTCTGGACGTGTTCCCGGAGGAACCGCCGTCGGACTACCGACTCGCTGCGCACCCGAACGTGGTGGCGACGCCGCACATCGGCGCCCAGACGACCGAGGCGCAGGAGCGCATCGCCACCGAGACGGCCCGCATGGTGCTCGCCGCGCTTCGCGGCTCGCTCGCGGTATCGGCGGTGAATCTGCCGTTCCGTTCCTCGGGCGCCCGCGGCGAGCCCTTCCTGCGGTTGGGCGAGCAGCTCGGCCGGCTGGCCGCGGTCGCACTCGGCGGCAGCCTCCAGCGTGTCCAGGTGGACCTGTGGGGCATCGACGACGATCTAAGGAAATCGGTCGCGGTGGCGGCCCTCAAGGGCGCACTGACGCCGTCTTGCGGCGAGGCGGTGAACTACGTGAATGCCGAGCGCACGGCTACCGACCGCCGCGTCGAACTCGTGCAGGCCACGCACAGCGACCAGGCAACGTACGCCCACCTGGTGCGGGTCGAGGCCAGTAACGCCGAAGGGGGCAGCATCCAGGTCGCCGGAACGGTCTACCGTGGGGGTGACCTGCGGGTCGTCTCGTTCGCCGGCTTCCGGTTGGAGTTCAAACCCCAGGGCCTCCTGCTGATCATCCGCAACCGGGATATTCCCGGGTTCGTGGGCCAGCTCGGCACGCTACTCGGCAACGACGGCATCAACATCGCCGACATCCACCTGGCCCGTGAGCCGGGCGCCCACGCCCTGGCCGTCCTGCGTCTCGACGAAGCCCCGAACGAGGCGTGCCTGGCAGCGGTGCTGGCCCTGGACGAATCGATCTCGGTCGACCTGGTCGACCTCTCCTGACCCGAGTCGCACACACGAGCCGGTGCTATGCACCCCCCATGCCCCTGGCGCCGGCTGGACGTCGTCGCTCAGCGCAGGACGATCGCGGCGATGCCGGCTTTCTCCAGCTTCTGCCGCACGAGGTCGGCGGCCTTCTGGCGCCGGCGGTCGATCTGGACCCGGTACCAGCCTCCTTCCTGACGGATCCTGACCTTGTCGAGGCCGAGATCGCGGCGCAGGCGACGAGCCAGATCGGCGGCCCCGCTGCGCTCCCTGAACGCGCCGGCCTGGATCGTGAAGCCGGAGCGCTCGACCCGATCGGTCGGGGATGCGGCCTTGGGCGCCGCCTTGCGCGTCGCCTTTGCGCGGGAGCTCTTGGGCGGACGTCCGTTCGCCGAGTAGGAAATCGGCAGGTTGCGGCCTTCGGGCGCCGTCTGAACGACGCGAATTCGCACCCTGGCGAGCCCGGCCCCAAACAGGTCGAGTTCCCGCGCCGCGCCCAGGGAGAGATCGATGATCCGGCCCTTGACGAAGGGGCCGCGGTCGTTGATCGGAACCCGCAGCTTTCGGCCGTTGTCCTTGTTTTGGACTTCCACGACGGTGCCGAAGGGCAGTTGCTTGTGTGCCGCGGAGATCCGGTTCATGTCGTAGATCTCGCCGCTGGCGGTGGCCCGACCGTCGAACTGCGCGCCGTACCATGACGCCAGTCCTTCCTGCGTGGTCCCGCGGCGAGGGGTCTGGAGAGCGGAGGTCGAAGCGCAGCCGACCGAGAACAGGACGGCGAGCAGTGCGGCCAGAGACCGCGTCCGGCTCACACCCTCGGCGCCTCGAACGCCGCCGCACGGTGCCGTGCCAGCGCCGGCTCGACAGCCTCAGCCAGGAAGTCGTCGACCTGCTGGGCGGAGCGGCCGGTGAAGGAATCCGCGTCGACCAAGGACTCGAGTTCGTCGCGTCCGAGCCCGAACGAGGGATCGCTCGCAATCAGGTAGATCAGGGGATTCGGCTCCCCGGCCGAGACCCGCGCATAGGCCTCAAGACTGTGCCGGCGGATGCGCTCGTGCAGTTCCTGCCGGTCGCCGCCGCGCAGGGACGCCTCCATCAGGAAGGTCTCGGTGGCCATGAACGGAAGCTCGCGCTTCACCCGGGCCGCCGTTGCCGCCTCGTTCACCCGTAGTCCCTGGGCGATGTTCGCGGCCAGCAGCAGCACGGCATCGACGGTCAGGAAACAGTCGGTCAGCACCAGGCGCCGGTTCGCCGAGTCGTCGAGACTGCGCTCGAGCCACTGGGTGCCGGCGTTCAGCGCCCCGTGCAGGGAGTCGGTCATGACCCGCCGCGACAGGGAGCACATGCGCTCGGCCTGCACCGGGTTGCGCTTGTAGGCCATCGCCGAGGAACCGACCTGGTTGTCGTCGAAGGGCTCGGACAGTTCGCCAACGCCCTGCAGCAGCCGCAGATCGCTACCGAACTTGTGGCAGCTCTCCGCGGCTCCGGACAGTGCGTGCAGGATCTGGCTGTCCTGCTTGCGCGGGTAGGTCTGGCCGGTGATGCGCCAACTCGACGCGAAGCCCAGCGCCGTGGCCACCCGGGCGTCGAGTTCGCGAACCTTGCCGTGGTCGCCGCCGAACAGGGTCAGGAAGGAGGCCTGAGTGCCGGTGGTGCCCTTGGCGCCCCGGCAGCGCAGTCGGTCGCGACGATTGGCCACTTCTTCGAGGTCGGTCAGGAAGTCCTGCAGCCAGAGGCAGGCGCGCTTGCCCAGCGTCGTCAACTGGGCGGGCTGGAAGTGGGTGTACGCGAGTGCGGTCGTGCCGCGTTCCCTGCGGGCAAAGGCGGCCAGCTCGGCGATTGTCGCCGCTAGCCTGCCCGCGACCAGATCGAGCGCCTCCCGGATGATCAGCACGTCGGTGTTGTCGGTGATGAACGCGGACGTCGCGCCTAGGTGCAGGATGCTGCCGGCGTCGCCGCTGACCTCGGCGAAGTGGCGCAGGTGAGCCACCACATCGTGGCGCGTTTCGCGTTCGAGCTTCGCCACCCGCCCCAGGTCGAGATCGTCCGCATGCTCGCGCAGCGCGTCGAGCTGCCGCTGGCTGATCGGCAGCCCCAGGGCCGCCTGGTTCTCGGCCAGACAGATCCACATCCGCCGCCAGGTCCGGAACCGGTGCCGGGCCGAAAACAGCCGCGCCATTTCGGCGCTCGCGTAGCGCTCGTGAAGCGGATTCTGCGGGGCCTCCCTAGCTTCGGCCATGGGCGAAGTCTACCAGCGCAACTGTTTGCCGTTGCTGAGGTTTAGCGGGCGGATACACGCATCTGGCGCGCCCGCAGTTCGCTCATCCGGGTTCTCGACTACCCGGCCGTCCGTTCACTCGCGCACGACGTCCAGCCGGCGCCCCAGCCGGCGGGTGCTCCACCGGCGGGTGTGCTCGGCCACTCAGTGGCTAGGCGCGGCCGAGGAGGCGGAGCATGACGGCTTTCTGGGTGTGCATGCGGTTCTCGGCCTGGTCGAAGACGCGGCTCCGGGGGCCGTCGACCACCGAGGCGGTGACCTCCTCGCCCCGGTGGCACGGCAGGCAGTGGAGGTAGATCGCGTGATCGGCCGCCCGGGACATCAGGTCGTCGTCGACGGTGTAGCCCTCGAAGTCGGCGAGCCGTTGCTTTCGCTCCTCCTCCTGGCCCATCGAGGTCCAGACGTCGCTGTAGACGGCGTCCGCGCCGGCGGCGGCGGCCTGCGGGTCGGCGCCGGTTTCGATCCCGGCGCCGGTATGGGCGGCGAGTTCGCGTGCGAGGTCGAGGTACTTGTCCGCGACTTCGTAACCCGGAGGCGAGGCGATGGAAAAGTCGAGACCGGCGCGCACGCAGGCGATCATCAGGGAGTGCGCGACGTTGTTGCCGTCGCCGATGTAGGCGATCCTTCGGCCGCGCAGGTCGCCGAACTCCTGGCGGACGGTCATCAGGTCGGCGAGCGCCTGACAGGGGTGCAGTTCGTCGGTCAGCCCGTTGATTACGGGCACGGTGGCGTGCTCGGCGGTCTCGACCACGGTGCTGTGCTTGAAGGTGCGCAGCATCAGGAGGTCCACGTATCGCGACAGGACGCGGGCGGTGTCTGCGATCGTCTCCCCGCGGCCGATCTGCAGGTCGCGGCTGGAGAGGAAGATCGCCTGGCCTCCGAGCTGCGTCATGCCGGCTTCGAAGCTGACCCGGGTTCGGGTGGACGCCTTCTCGAAGTAGAGGCCGATCGACTTGCCCCTGAGCGTGTCGCGATGTGACTGGGGCCTGGATTCGAGCTGCAAGGCCAGCTCCAGAATCGACTCGAGTTGACCGTCCTCGAGGTCGGCGATCGAGATCAGGTGTTCAGGCATGTGAGGCCTCCCTCCGTTGGGCCGGATTGTGTGGGGCGGGCTACACTGCCTGTCCCTTGGCTCTCTCGAGGCGAATAATATACCACTCCGGCGCACGATTATTCATGACGCGTCCAGGCGCCGACAGATGAGCGGCGTGGAAAGGGGGGAGCGCCCGTGGGTGCTGGTCACCGGGAACGCCAACAAGCGGCGAGAGGCGGAACGGATCGTCGGCCACCGGCTGGAGACGGTGGAGATCGACCTGCCGGAGATCCAGTCGGGCGACCTGATCGAGGTGCTGCGGTTCAAGGCCGAGTCCGCCTGGCAGCGGCTCGAGCGTCCGGTTGTCGTCGAGGAGACCGGTCTGGAACTGGCCTGCATGAACGGCTTTCCGGGTCCGCTGGTCAAGTGGATGCTGGAGGCGGTCGGCGACGAAGGCATTGCGCAGGTCGCGATTCGCGCGGGCGACCCGGGCGTCGTGGCGCGGTGCGCCCTCATGCTCCTGGACGGAGACCGGGAGGTGATCGCCGAGGGCTCAACCGCCGGCAGGTTGGTGCTGCCGCCGCGAGGCGAGGGTGGATTCGGCTGGGATCCGGTGTTCGAGCCCGACGGACTCGAGCGGACCTACGCCGAACTCGGCGACGAAGTGAAAGACCGGATCGGCCACCGCGGCCGCGCCTGGCGCGAGTTCCTGCGGAAGCTCCTAGGCCTGCCGCCTCAAGGCTGAAAGGACAGTCTCGACCTGGGCACGGAGTTCCTCCAAGCTGCTGCTGTTTTCGATCACGTGGTCGGCGGCCGCCCGGCGGTCCTCGGTGCGGGCCTGGGCTTCCATGCGCGCTTCGGCCTGGTCCCGGTCGAGCCCCCGCTCGACGGCGCGGTCGAGGCGGAGCTCGGCCGGCGCCTCGACGGTAACCACGGCGTCATACCGTCCGCGGCCGCCGGTCTCGGCCAACAGCGGCACTTCGAAGACGACAACCGCGCCGTCGCCGGCCGACTTGAGGATCTCGAGGTAGCGCTGCCCGACCAAGGGGTGGATCGCCTGTTCCAGGCGCTTGCGGCTGGCCGGGTCGGCGAACACCGCGCGCCCCAGTGCCTCCTTGTCGACCGAGCCGTCCGCATTCAGCATCTCGGCGCCGAACAGTTTGGCAACCGCCTCTGCGCCCGGCTCGCCCGGCCGGTAGAGGTCGGCGACCAGGGCGTCGGCATCCGTGACGATGCAACCCATTTCGGCGAGCATGCCGCCCACCGTCGACTTGCCGCTGGCGATTCCGCCGGTGAGTCCGACCCGTAGAGCAGTCATCGTGGCGGTGAGAATATGCCGCCCCGCCCGTCCACGGGACCGTCGTTCGTCTTGACAAGCCCCGGCTGGGACTCTACGATCCCCGTTCCTCTGCGCGAGGAGGTTCGGTAGGAGTATGCCCACTCCTCCGCCAGTCTGTGCGCAACGGAGTGCCGGCATTCCGGCAGCTAAGGGCCAGCTGGCCGGGGTAGAAACACGAATGACTGCAATAGCCAGAGCAAGGACGCCCAACCCGACCTACAGCCCCAAGCTGGGGGAGATCGAGCGTCGTTGGTACGTGGTCGACGCGGAGGGCGCGACGCTTGGACGTCTGGCCACGCGACTGGCGCGCATCCTGACCGGCAAGGACAAGCCCACCTACGCTCGCCACATCGATGTCGGCGATTTCGTGGTGGTGGTCAACGCCGAAAAGGCGGTTCTCACCGGCGGCAAGGACGACAAGAAGATCTACTACCGACACAGCGGACAGCCCGGCAAGCTCAAGTCGGAGACGGCGGGCCGCCTGCGTGGCCGCCGGCCGATCAGGCTCGTCGAGTTGGCGGTGCGGGGCATGTTGCCCAAGAACCGCCTGGGTCGCCGGCAACTGCGGAAGCTCAAGGTCTATGCCGGCGCGGAACATCCGCACGTGGCGCAGCAGCCGGAGCCGATCGTGATCGAAGGGAGCCCGAGTTGACGGAAGCGAATTACGGGACCGGCCGCCGCAAGACGGCCACGGCGCGCGTGTTCCTGCGTGCCGGTAGTGGCAAGATGACGGTCAACGGCATGGGGATGGACGACTACTTCAACAGCGAAGTGTTGAAGATGGTCGTCCACCAGCCTCTGCAGGTGGTCGAGAAGGAAGGCGAGGTCGACATGTGGGCCACCGTCTGCGGAGGCGGCAGTTCCGGCCAGGCCGGCGCCATTCGGCACGGCCTCTCGCGTGCGTTGGTGCACTTCGAGCCAACCTTCCGCGAGCCGCTCAAGGCGGCCGGGTTCATGACCCGGGATCCGCGGCGCAAGGAACGCAAGAAGTACGGTCAAAAGGGTGCGCGTGCGCGCTTCCAGTTCAGCAAGCGATAGCGGGGAGAGGTTCTTGGCTCACGTCACGATGAAGGAGATGCTGGAGGCGGGTGTCCACTTCGGCCATCAGACCAGACGCTGGAATCCGAAGATGCGCAGTTACATCTTCGGCCGCCGTAACGGCATCTACATCATCGATATTCAGCAGACCCTGCTGCGCTTCCGCGAGGCGGCGGACTATGTCGAGCACATGGCTCGAATGGGCCGCCGGCTGCTGTTCGTCGGCACCAAGCGCCAGGCGCAGCAGGCGATCGAGGAAGAGGCGCGGCGCTGCGGCCAGTTCTACGTCACCCATCGCTGGCTTGGCGGTACGTTGACGAACTTCGTCACCATCCGGGCCTCGGTCGAGCGCCTCCATGATACGGAGAAGAAGCTCGCCGACGAGGAAAGCCTGCTGACCAAGAAGGAACTTCTACGCCTGAACCGTGAGCGGGAAAAGATGGTCCGCAACCTCGACGGGATCCGCAATATGGAGCGCCTTCCGGACGCGCTGTTCGTCGTTGATCCGCGGCGCGAGCACATTGCGATCGCGGAGGCGAACAAATTGAACATCCCGGTGGTGGCCATCGTCGACACGAACTGCGACCCGGAACTCGTGGACTACGTGATTCCCGGCAACGACGACGCGATACGGACGATCCGGTTGTTTGCCGGCCGCGTTGCCGACTCCTACATCGAGGGTGCTGCCGCCTGGAGCAAGGGCGACGAGGCGGAGGCAGAACCCGCGGTAGCCGTCGGGGCTGACGGCGAAGCCCCGGGGCCGGCCGAGCCCGCCGAGACGGCAGCCGATGTGGCGGAACCTGCCGCGGCCAGCGGCAGCGCGTAAGCCGGCCGCCAGTTTCGTGGTGAGGGGCCGACGGTTCTTCGTCCGGCGAGCGAGATTCAGTGAAGTTCCAGTCAGGGGCGGGTCAAGCCCCGTAGGGAGAAGGAAGCGATGAGCAAAGCAGTGACAGCCGCCATGGTCAAGGAGCTCCGCGAGCGGACTGGCGCGGGCATGATGGACTGCAAGAAGGCCCTGGTCGAGACCGGCGGTGACGTGGAAGCCGCGCTCGACACGCTGCGCAAGAAGGGGTTGGCCTCCGCCGCCAAGAAGGCCGGCCGCGCCACCAGCGACGGTCTCGTGGTTTCCTACATCCACGCCGGCGGCAAGATCGGCGTGTTGCTCGAGATCAACTGCGAGACCGACTTCGTGGCTCGCACGGACGACTTCCAGCAGTTGGCGCACGATCTTTCGCTTCACGTGGCCGCCAGCCAGCCCCGTTTCATCGGTCGCGACGAGGTGACCGCGGACGTCCTCGAACGGGAGAAGAGGATTCACCTCGAGCAGGCGCTCGAGTCGGGCAAGCCGGAACACATCGTCGAACGCATCGTCGAGGGCCGGATGTCGAAGTTCTACGCCGAGAACTGCCTCCTGGAGCAGCCGTTCGTCAAGGACGCGGACCGGAAGGTCGAGGACGTGCTCAAGGCCGCGATCGCCAAGCTGGGCGAGAACATGCTCATCTGCCGTTTCGCCAGGTTCCAGCTCGGCGGCGATTCGACCTTGGCGGCAGCGGTCCCTCCGGCTTCCGATCCGTCCTGATCGCCGGATGACTGCTGTCGCTGCGCCTGAGCCGGCCTACCGCCGCATCCTGCTCAAGCTGTCGGGCGAAGCGCTGATGGGCGACAAGCCCTTCGGCATCGACGAGGTCGTTGTCGCCGGAATCGCCGCTCAGATTCGGGATGTCTTCGAGCTCGGCGTGGAGATCGGCATCGTGGTTGGGGGCGGCAACGTGATCCGCGGCTTGGCTGCGAGCCATCGCGGCGTCGAGCGGGCGACTGGCGACTACATGGGCATGCTGGCGACCGTGATCAACAGCCTGGCAATGCAGGACGCGCTGGAAAAGACCGGCGTTCCGACCCGGGTGCAGACGGCGCTTGAGATGCGCAGCGTGGCCGAGCCGTTCATTCGCCGCCGGGCGATCCGGCACCTGGAGAAGGGCCGGGTCGTGATCTTCGCCGCCGGTACCGGGAACCCCTACCTGACGACGGACACCGCCGCCGCACTCCGCGCGAACGAAGTCCAGGCCGAGATTCTGCTCAAGGCAACCCAGGTCGACGGCGTCTACAGTGCCGATCCGCGCCGGGATGCCGGGGCGGAGCGCCTGCCCGAAGTGACCTATCAGGAGGTCCTGGAGCGCAACCTGGGCATCATGGACGCGGCCGCGATCAGCCTGTGCCGGGAGAACGACCTGCCGATCGCGGTGTTCGACCTCGGTGTCGAGGGCAACATCCGGCGGGTGGTTCTGGGCGAGAAGGTCGGTTCCCTGGTCACCTGAGTCGTCCTGCGTCGAGCCGGCGCCCCGGCGCGGCGGTAGAGCAGTAGAGTTGCGGCACGGAGGCAGAGGGTCACATGCAAGAACTGTTCTTGGAGATGGAGCTCAAGATGAGGGAGGGCGTCGACCACCTTCACCAGGAGCTGAAGACACTACGGACCGGTCGGGCCTCAACGGCGCTCCTCGATGGGGTGACGGTCGAGTACTACGGCACGCCGACCCCACTCAATCAGCTCGCGAGCCTGTCGGTCGCCGACGCCACCCTGCTGGTGGCGCAGCCGTTCGATCCGACCCAGATCGCCGCGATCGAGCGCTCGATCCTGGTTGCCGATCTGGGGCTGAATCCCTCCAACGACGGCAGGATCGTCCGTATCCCTGTGCCTCCTCTCACCGAGGAGCGTCGCAAGGAGATGGTGAAGCGCGCCCACGAGATCGCCGAGCGGCTCCGCAATACCGTACGTGGCGTGCGGCGGGAGGGCAACGATCGCCTGAAGCAGATGGAGAAGGCAAAGGAGATTTCGCAGGACGACGAACGCCGGGGGTTCGACGAGATGCAGAGGCTCCATGACCACTACATCGGCCTGGTGAACCAGGCGCTGGCGAACAAGGAGAAGGACATCCTCGAGGTCTAGGAGGGCTGCTGGCAGCCCGGCCTCGAGCCCTGCTTTGACCGTCCACGCAATTGTCCCGGCCGCCGGAAGGGGCAGGCGGTTCGGTGGCGATCGGCCGAAGCAGTTCTCTCTGCTCCTGGACCGCCCGGTACTGGCCTGGACGGTCGAGCGGCTTGTCGCCGTCGCCGTCATCGACCGGGTGGTCGTCGCGGCGCCGGCGGGGACCGCCAAGGAGACGCTGGAGATGCTGGCAGAGGAAGTTGGACCGCGGTCCAGAGTGGATGTCACCACGGTGGAGGGCGGCCGGCGCCGCCAGGATTCCGTCGCAGCCGCGCTCGCGGCGACCGTCGCGGATCCCTCGGACTGGGTTGCGGTTCACGACGGCGCCCGCCCCTGTCTGAGCCCGGTGGACCTCGAAGCCGTCGTCCGGACAGCTGCCGAGGAAGGCAGGGCCGGAGCGGTCCTCGGACGCCCGGTGAGCGACACCCTGAAGACGGTGAGGGACGGTCGACTCGGCGCGACGGTCGATCGGGCGGGTCTGTTTCGGGCCGAGACGCCCCAGGTCTTTCGGGCTGGGGACCTTGCGGCTGCGCTCGACCGGGCGGCCGCGGGGGACATCGAGGTGAACGACGAGAGCAGCCTGTTCGAGCCGGGTTCGATCGCTGCTGTTGTGGCGTCCCACCCGAACCCGAAGCTCACCGATCCGTCTGATCGCGCCGCGATCGAGGCGCTTCTGCGACCGCGGCAGGGGGCGCGAGCGGTCGTCGAGACCGCGGTCGGCCAGGGCTACGACGTGCACCGGCTAGTCGCCGGGCGGCCCCTGATCCTTGGCGGCCAGAGGATTCCGCACGAGGCCGGTCTGGACGGTCACAGCGATGCCGACGTGGTGCTCCATGCAATCGGCGACGCCCTGCTCGGCGCCGCCGGGCTCGGTGACCTGGGTGTCCACTTTCCCCCGTCGGACGACGCCTGGCGCGGGGCCGACAGCTCGGACCTGCTCCGGCGGATCGTCGACCTGGTCCGGGAGAAGGGGTTCGAGGTGCGGAACTGCGACGTGACGCTGATCGCCGAGCGGCCGTCCATGGCGCCGTACCGCGCGGCGATCGAGGACCATGTTGCGCGCCTGCTCGGACTCGACCCCGGGCGAATGAACTTCAAGGCCACGACCCATGAAGGGCTGGGGCCCCTCGGTCGAAGTGAGGGCATGGCGGCCGAGGCCGTCGTGCTGATCGAGCGGTGGTGCACGTGAGCAGACAAGGAGATCGCCGGGGTACTCTGGAGCGAGCCCCCAATGCGGATTGGCGGTTCGGCTTCCAGCCGGTCCGGGAGATCCTCCGCAGCCAGCCGCACGAAGTCGCCGAAGTCGTCATCTCGAGGGCGGCGGGGGAGCGCCGGCGGATGATCGAGAGCCTGTGCACGAGACACCGTGTGCCGGTTCGGAGCGTGGCCGCCGCCGAACTGCGGGCCCGGCTCGAAGCGGCGGGACTCGACCACGCGGCGGCGCGCGGTTTCGCGGCGCTCCTGGCGCCCCGAAGGCGCGGTGGATCGCCGGTTGCTGCTGCCGACCCTCAACTCCTGGTGCTGGTCGAGGACGTGCAGGATCCACGGAACCTGGGCGCACTGCTGCGGGTGTGCGAGGGGGCTGGGGTTGGCCGCGTTCTGATCCGTGACCGCGGCGCGGCGCCGCTCTCCGCCACGGTCGCTGGAACCGCCGCCGGCGCCGTCGATTGGCTCGAAGTCGAGCGGATTGTGAACAGCGGCCAGGAGATCGAGCGCCTCAAGTCCGACGGTTTCTGGGTCTACGGCGCCGACGCCACCGGTGAAGCGCCGTGGACGGTCGACCTGAGCGGTCCGCTCGTGCTTTGCATCGGCGGCGAGGAGCGCGGTCTGCGCCACCGCACGAAGAGTCTCTGCGACGGCCTTCTCGGCCTGCCGATGCGGGGCCGCGTCGAATCCCTCAACCTGTCCACGGCGGCCGCGGCGTTGCTCTACGAAGCGGTGCGCCAGCGTCTTGTCAGGCCGGAGGGGCTCGCGTAGACTCCAGCGTCGCCGTGGCGCCGCCATGGTGCCTCAGTGCTTCGTAGCGAGGGCCGGCATAGCTCAGTTGGTAGAGCAACTGCCTTGTAAGCAGTAGGTCCTCGGTTCGAATCCGGGTGCCGGCTCCACGGAGGAAGTTGCCGGAGGTGTGGCCGAGCGGTTAAAGGCAACAGACTGTAAATCTGTCGGGCAAAGCCCTACGGTGGTTCGAATCCATCCGCCTCCACCACTTCTTCCCTTTGCGGGCGTGCGGGAGTAACTCAGGGGTAGAGTCACAGCCTTCCAAGCTGTTGGTCGCGGGTTCGAATCCCGTCTCCCGCTCCACGCCGCGCGGAGCGCCGGCGTGCAGCGGGAGACGGGATTCGGCGTGCATCGCTTGCTGCGCAAGCGATGCGGGCTAGCAAGTCCCGTTCGGCTCGACATCGCGCGGAGCGCCGGCATGGAGCGGGAGGCGGGATTCGGCGTGCAGCGCTTGCGCAGCAAGCGATGTGGGCCAGCGAATCCCGTCTCCCTTGTGCCGCCTTGTCAAAGCGGACGCCGTTTCTCTTGGCCGCCTACGGCGGCAAGGCTTGCAGTAGGAGAGTGCCCCAGGCGCCGCCGCCGTATCGCTGGGTTGCAGCACCCTTTCGCCTAAGCCGAAGTTCTGGGGCCTGAGTGTCGCGGATCGTTGCCGCGCCTAGGGTTTTGCGGTTTCCGAGCCGCACAATGTACCCATGTAGTATCGTCAAGTTTGGTAGACATGTAGACATGATGAAGCAACAATAGAAGCCATGTACATCGAACGCGTACCCAACCGCAACTCGCCAGCCGCCGTGCTCCTGCGCGAGTCCTACCGAGAGCACGGAAGAGTCTGCAAACGGACGCTCGCGAACCTTTCCAAGTGGCCCGATCATCTCGTTGAGGGCCTGCGCACTCTCCTCAAGGGCGGCGTCGCACTGCCCTCCCTCGACTCCGCCTTCGAAATCCTGCGCTCCAGGCCCCACGGTCATGTCGCCGCCACGCTCGGCGCCGCGCGACGACGCGGCCTCGAGACACTCCTCGACCGCCGACCCTCGCACGAACGGGCGCTCGCGCTCGCCATGATCATCGCCCGCATCGTCGAACCTCGTTCCAAGCTCGCCACCGCACGCGGACTCTCAAGCGAGACCACGACCCACACCCTCGGCGAGGAACTCGGAGTCGAGGAGGCGGGCGCCGACGAGCTCTACTCCGCCATGGATTGGCTGCTCAAACGGCAGCAACGCATCGAGCGACGGCTGGCCGAACAGCACCTCAAAGACGGTTCCCTCGTCTTGTGCGACGTGACCTCGGTCTACTTCGAGGGCGCGAAATGCGCCCTCGCCCGGCGCGGGTACTCCAAGGACGGCAAGCCGGGCAAGCCCCAGATCGTCTTCGCGCTGCTCTGCAACCGGGACGGATGCCCGGTCGCGGTCGAGGTCTTCGAAGGCAACACCGCCGATCCCGGCACGCTGGATTCCCAGGTGCAGAAGCTCAACGAGCGCTTCTCGCTGGAGAGGATGGTCATGGTCGGCGATCGGGGCCTGCTCACCAGCGCCCGCATCCGCGAAGACCTCGAACCCGGCGGCCTGTCGTGGATCACCGCCCTGCGCGCGCCCGCGATCCGCTCGCTGGTGCAGCAGGGCCACCTGCAACTGTCGATCTTCGACCAACGGGACATGGCCGAAGTGAGCGCCCCCGAGCTGTACCCCGGAGAGCGGCTGATCGTGTGCCGGAACCCGCTCCTGGCAACCAGGCGGCGCCGCAAGCGACAGGAGCTTCGCGACGCCACCGAGCGCAAGCTGGAGGCCGTCGCCGAAGCGACAAGGCGCCCACAGCGCCCCCTGCGGGGCAAGGACAAGATCGCCGCCCGCGCCGACCGCGCCCTGCGCGCCCACAAGGTCGGCAAGCACTTCGACACCGAGATCGACGAAGACGGCTTCCGCTACTGCCGCAATCAGACGCGGATCGCCGAAGAGGCCGCCCTCGACGGCTTCTACGTCATCCGCACCAACGTGGCCGAGGCCGACCTCCCGGCGCCGGAGGCGGTCCGGGCCTACAAGAGCCTCAGCCGCGTCGAGCGCGCCTTCCGCAGCTACAAGAGCGTCGACCTCAAGGTCCGGCCCGTCCACCATCGCCTGGCCGACAGAGTGCGAGCCCACGTCTTTCTGTGCATGCTCGCCTACTACGTCGAGTGGCACATGCGACGCCTTCTCGCTCTCTTGCTCTTCGACGACGACGACCCAAGGGACGAACGCTCCTCGCCCGTCCAGCCGGCTCGCCGGTCCCCCGCAGCCCGCGCCAAGGCGAGCGGCAAGCGCACACCGGAAGGACTACCCGTCCACAGCTTCCAGACCCTGCTCGCCGACCTCGCCACCCTGACCCGAAATCGCGTCCGAATGCAGGGCCAGGAGAACGCCACCGCGGATGTCCTGGCCAGACCGACACCCCTCCAGGCCGAGGCATTCAGCCTCCTCAACCTCCGACCTTGACCAACCGTACCCAGTAGACAACACACCCATATCTAAAAAAACACCGTCATTGCAGGAGTTTCACGACTTGGGCCCCAGAACTTCGGCCTAAGGCTTAGTAGGGTTTGACAGTGCTGCAACCGAACGTTAACCTCTGGCTGTTCCGCAACGAGGGGTTCCCCGCAACAAACGGAAGGGAGCCCCTGATGAGAATTGGCAAGTCGGAGCCATCGCGTACCGAGAGGCGTCGCAATTCATTTGGTACATGGCAGGTGCTGCTTGTCATTGTCTTGGCGTTGCTGCTGGTCGGCGCCAAGGGTTGCAAGAAGAAGAAGCAGGGCGTGTACAAGGCCCAGACGGCGAGTGGGGACGTGTACTGGTACTACGCCGGCGAGAACAACTGGGACTCCAACTACTCTTGGGGCGGTGCCTTGTGGTGTCAGGCTCCGGAGCCGACTGGGCCGCCGCCGATCTGGTGCAACGCCGACTTTCCCGTCACTGTCAATGAGGACGAAGGTACGATCACATGTACGCTGAACGGCGGTGGCGGATTCATCGTCGGCTGCAACTTCTGAGAGGATGGCGCTTCTTCGGCTTCTACTGCTGCTTCCGCTGGCTGCGAGCGGCGCGTTTGCCGCTCCGTTCACGGTCCGCGTGGATGAGGGTTGGCGCCATTCCGGCGACCCGGTTCGGGTCGTCCTGATTGAGGCCTGCACTTCCTACGACTGCGGGCTGAACTGGCTCGCGGAGTCGCCGCCTGAAACGCTCCGTCCGGTCGTTGTCGTCGCTTCGGCGGATGGGACGGGCGTTGTGCGGGGCACGGCGCCGGCGGAGGGCGCTGCGTGGTGGGTCGTGGTCGAAGGCGGCGGGCGGATGCCGATGGCTCTCCTCTGGCGGCCGGAGGTGGCCCCGGGCCACCTGTCGGCGCCGCCGCCGGTCGAAGCATCGGCGTGCCGGATCGCGGTGGCGGGAGGCGACGGTAGCCCGGTTGCGGCGGCGCGGGTGGCGGCATACGCCCCGGCCGAACCGGACGATGAGGATCGACGGCCTGCTGTGATTCCCGCGTGGCGCATGTGGCTGCCGCCGACGCGCACCGACGAGCGCGGGATCGCCTCGATCGTCGTACCCAGCGGAGAGCCGTCGGAACTGCGGGTTGCCGCCCCCGGTTACCGCAGCCGGACCTCGACCTGCCTTCCCGGCTCGACGTCGGCTGTTCGCTTGGAGCGGGCTTCCGCAGCCGAGGTGGAACTGCGCGACGCGGCTGGCCAGTCGCTCTCCGATTCGCTGGTTCGGGACAGGGCGGGCGTGCCATTGGCCGTGACCGACGCGGCCGGGCGATTCGAGCTCGACTCGGCCCTTCTTTCCGGGCGTTTGTGGTTCGAGTTGCCAGGCGGTGTCGTCTACGAGGGCAGGGCGCGCGAAGCGCTCTCGGGCGACGGGGGGCCGCGTCTCGTTCGAGGAAGGGAGTACTCGGAGTTCCGTTCGGGTCGGGTCCAGCTCGCGGATGGCGCGGAACCGGGAGACGCCATCCACTTCTGGCGCGAACCGCGATGGCCCTGGCGGTCGACGGACGCCCGAGCGGCGCCGCCGCTGATGCGGGCGAAAGAGCTGAGCTACGCGCTTCACACCCTCCCCGGGGAGGGTGTGTGGTTCGCCGCGGATGGTGTCGGTTACGGCTTCTGCGGGTTCGGGGACGCGGCCCGGGTCTCTGGCCCTGGCGTCAGACAGCTCCGAGGCAGTCGTCCTGAGTCGTGCCCCCCGACGGTGCGAGCAGCGAGGGAGGTCGAAGGCGTCGTCGTCGACGGGGTCGGGGCGCCGGTCGCCGATGCGGACGTGTGGATCTCGTGGGGTTTCGGCTACGAGTCGAACGAACCGACGGTGCTTCCCTCTCGGCGCTTTGGCCCGGAAGCACGGATGCTGCTCCGTTCGGACGTGACGGGCCGGTTCGTGGGTGGGCGCATCACTCGCCCGACACGTCCAGTCTTCGGCCCGTTGCCGGCGGACCCGCTGAGTTCCCTGCTGGTGTCCACGGAACGCCCCGGCTACCTGCCGCTGTGGCGCCAGCCGCTCGAACGGTTCGTGTCGGATCGCGGGGAGCTCGAAGTCGTGCTGCGGCGGGGCGTCAAGGTCACCGGGCGCGCCATCGACGCGCGGACAGGAGATCCGGTCGCTGCGGCCCAGGTGGCGCTGGGGCGATTCGACGCCGGCGCCGGCGCAGTTCTCCTGCGGCCCCTCGCCTCGTTGGACCCGGACAACGGGCAGTTCGGGCGCCTCCGAATCGCACAGACCGGCGCTTCCGGCTACTTCGAGTTGACCGCCCGTCCCGGCGGCTACGACTTGGCTGCGCAAGCTCCCGGAAGGGCGTTCTTCGTCCGTAGCGGCCTGGAAGTTGGCGCGGAAGGGCTTGACGTCGGTGAGATTCACCTGGCGCCCGACCGGGCGATCGTGGGCGAAGTGCTGAACCAGGATCTCGTTCCGGTCTCAGGCGCCCGGATTCTGGCGGCCGGGGTTGTCGATGGGGGCACAGACGGGGTCCCACGGACCGAACTGTTCCGGGGAAGCCAAGTCGCCGCGGAACTGCGAAGCGACACGCTCGGCCAGTTCCTCGTCACCGGATTGAACGAGCACTCCCTGGTCGATCTCGAGGTTTCCGCCTCGGGGCTGGCGACCGAGCGACTCTCGGCCGTTGCGCCGACCGGCGCCGCCCCTCTGCGGGTCGTGCTGCAGCCCGAAGCAGTTGTTCGAGGGCGAGTGACGCACGCGGGGGCGCCCGTTCGTACTTGGGTGCACCTTGAGCAGAGTTCACAGGCGACGCGCGACAGATGGATCGGGGGCCCGACGGCCGATGACGGCACGTTCCGCGTGGCTGGCCTTGAGGCGGGGCGATACGACGTGGTTGCCAGCGGCGCCGGCGCACTGGAGGATGCGAGAACTTCCGTGCAGGTCGGCGCCGGAGAGACCGTGGAGGTTGGGCTCGAGTTGGGCGACGCGTCGGGCTCGGTGGCCGGCGCAGTGACTGCGAACGGCGTTGGTCTACCCGGGGTTGCAGTCAGAGCAGGCAGGCGTCGAACCGTCACCGACGGCGCGGGGCGGTACGCAATCGATCGCCTGCCGCGCGGTCGCGTCTTCGTTTCGGCGACTCGGCAGGAGGCGACAAGGCAGGGAGAGCAGCTCACGCTCGACGAAGCCATAGATGTCGGTTCGAAGCTCAGGCGGCTCGACTTCGACTTCACGGCATTCGCGATCAGGGGCCGGGTCGTGCGGTCGGACGGTTCTCCATCGCCCGGCGTCAAGCTCTTGTTCTTGCGGAACGACGGCGGTCTTCCTCCCCTGAAGAGCGCTGTCGCCGGGAGCGACGGCGGCTTCGAAGTCGAGCTCATGGCCGGAACCTACGACGTGAGAGCGACGAACGAGCCGGACGGAGAGGTGGCTGAACCTCTTCGTGTTCGGGGTCCGATGTCCGATGTCGAGATTCGCGTTCCCGCCAGTCTGCGCATCGAGGGAGTCGTGCGGGGCCTGTCGGCAAAGGCGGTCTCGTCATTGCAGATCGCCGCCCGTAACGACGAGTTGGAGAGCCGCTCGGCGACTGTCGATCCGCAGGGCCGGTTCACGATCGACGGGCTGTCCTCCCGTTCCTGGCTGGTCATCGGCCGGGTTGTCGGTACTGGGCGGCGGGCGGAACGCCGGGTGCGGATCACGGGCGCCGAAGCCTACGTCGAGCTCGAGTTCGAAGGTCTGCCGGAGGTCCGGGGAACGGTTCGGCTGGACGGCGCGCCGCTTGAGGGTACGCCTGTACTCCTGCTCCGGGGCCGGGAACTGGCCGGTGGGAGGCGGGAGTGGACCCGGCACGACGGCTCATTCCGCTTTCTCGACCTGCCGCCCGGGGACTACACGCTGGGCATCGGTGCGGAGATGAGGGCGCTGTCCGTCCGCGCTGACGAAGAGCTCGTGATCGACCTCGTGTCGGGCCGAGTCGAAGGCTTGGCAGTGGACCCGGCGACGTCCCAGGCTCTCGCGGGTGCGGTAGTGCACCTCTGGCCGCGCGCCGCGCGGCAGGCCGAGGCCGAGGCGCTGGGCGGCGCGCGTCGTTCCCTTACCGATCGGGACGGTTGGTTCGCCTTTGAACGGGTCCCCGAGGGTTCCTGGACGCTCGAAGTCGAGGGGCTGCGTGGGTCTCGCACCCGGGTCGACGTGTCGCCGGGAGCGAGCGTCATCTTGGGACTTCCCTGACGCGGAGCCGGGTCGACTCCGCGTTGTCGCCCCGGGCTCACCGCTTCGCGGCCTCGTCTGGATGCCGCCAGAAGGCCGGGGCACCCGGTTTCCCCCGCCTACTCCTCAGCCGCCGCCACCGCCGTGGCTTCCACCTCGATCAGCAGCGACGGGTACACGAGTCCCGTCACGCCGACCCAGGTCGAGGCGCGTGGGGGGTCGAGTCGCAGGACCTTGGCGTGGGCCCGGCCTGCGGCCTGGACCTTTTCCGGGTCGATGTCCTTGATGTAGACGTTCGTCTTCACGATGTCCTCGGCGCTTGCGCCGGCCTGCTCCAGGCGCTTGACGACGTTGGTGAAGGCGATCTCGGCCTGCTCGGCGAGGGTGGCTGCAGGCGCCTCGGCGCCGTCGGCCCAGCCGATCTGGCCCGAGATGAGGATCGTGGTTACGCCGTTTGCGGTCGTTTTGGCGATGTGGGAGAAGGCCTGCTGCGAGCCGAGGAATTCGGTTTTCAATTCTTGTGCCTCCGCGATACCGGCTACGAGCAGGAGCGCACCGAGGAAGAAAGCCTGGGGACTGCGCGGCAGAAACTGGGTCCGCCGGCCTGCCATCTGTGCGCCCGATGACGGGCGCACAGAGTGGTTCGCGGGTGGCGCGGATCGCGCCCACCCGGGTTCTGGCCGGCTTTCGGCGCGCAGCGCCGGCCTTTGCGAGTTCTGCCCCGCTAAGTGTCGTGGGTGTCTCTTCATTCCGGTCTCCTGGATTGGGCCGTGCCGGTCGTTGAAAGTAGCGGTCGAGTGTAGGGGATCGCTACGCTGGCAGCCAACTCTGCTGCGAAGCGCCCGTGTCCCCGGGCTCCTGATCGACAGGTGCTCGATGCTACGCTGATCCGGAGGCTACAGAGATGAGAATGGACCGTTTCCTTCCGGCCGGGTCGGTGCTGTGCGCGGTGCTCACGCCCTTTCTGCACGCACCGGTGTTCAGCAGCGAACAGCAGTGGGTGAACTACCCGGGGGGCGACGGTCCCGGCGCCGGCCGCAAGGTCGTCCTGATCGCCGGCGACGAGGAGTACCGATCGGAGGAGGCGATGCCGATGCTGGGCAAGGTGCTCTCGGTGCGGCACGGCTTCGAGTGCGTGGTGCTGTTCTCGATCGACGCCGAAACCGGGGCGATCGATCCCGAGGAGCAGACGAACATCCCGGGTCTCGAAGCGCTCGACGACGCCGACCTGATGGTGATCGCGACCCGTTTCCGGGAGCTGCCCGACGTGCAGATGAAGCACATCGTCGACTACGTCGAGTCGGGGCGGCCGATCGTCGGATTGCGGACCGCCACGCACGCCTTTTCCTACCAGCGCAACCTGGACAGCCCATACGCCGACTGGAGCTTCCGCAGCGAGACCTGGCCGGGCGGGTTCGGGCAGCAGGTGCTCGGCGACACGTGGATCAACCACCACGGCCACCACGGTCGGGAGAGCACACGCGGCGTCATCGCGCCCGGCGCCGCCGGCCACCCCATCCTGCGCGGAGTGACCGACGTCTGGGGCCCGACGGATGTCTACGGGGTGAAGAACCTCGGTGACGACGCTGACGTGCTGCTGCTCGGGGCGGTGCTGGCCGGGATGTCCCCGAGCGACCCGCCGGTCGAGGGACCGAAGAACGACCCCATGGAGCCGCTGGCCTGGACCCGTTCGTACACGGGCGCCGGCGGCAAGGCCTCGCGGGTGTTCACGACCACGATGGGCGCCTCGACGGACTTCGAGAGCGAGGGGCTGCGCCGGCTGGTCGTCAACGCCGTGTACTGGGGACTTGGGATGGAGGACCGGATCCCGGAGCAGAGCGACGTGCGGATCGTCGGCGAGTACAAGCCGACCAGCTTCGGCTTCGGCAGCCACGCCGGCGACGTCATGCCGTCGGTTCACGCGTTGCCCTAGCAAACATCCGCACTTGGGGCGAAACGGGAACGAAGCTAGAAGTGTCCCTGCCCGACGAGGTACCTGTAGAGCTTCAGCATCAGCGCCGGCTCGTTCTCCTCCAGCCAGCGCGCCGCTTCCGGGGTCAGCATCGAGGCTTGGCAAGGCTCGGTGGCGCGAACCTCGAATCGCGCGCTTCGGCCACCGAGGTCGGCGCCGGGCCCGATGACGTCACCTAGACGGCGCTCCGCCACACGGGTTCCCGAAGCCCCGAAGAGGGCGACGCGGCCGATGGTCAACAGCAGCATGCCCCTGGTTTTCTCGCCGTATGAGGCGATCGTTTCGCCGGCTCGATACTCGATCGGCTCCAACCAGGGCTCGAGTTCGGATACGAGATCCTCGAACAGGATCTGTCGGTCCAGGTACGTCGTCAGGTCGTCGGCGACCCGCTGGAGAAGCTGCGAATCGACCCCTGCCGCATCGTCGCCTGAGACTCGCGTATATGCCTCCAGGATCAGGTCCTCGCAGCGCTCCAGCGCCTTGTCCGCGTCGCTGGTCAGCAGTAGCCGGTCGTAGACGGAGGAGGGGAGATTCCGTCGCAGTCCAAAGTCGAACTCCTTCGACGTCCCGGTCAAGGCGATGTGCGAACCGTTGCTCTCGGCGGCGAGGATGAACCTGCTGAGGGCGTTCACCGCGGAGACATCGCAGCCGGTTACGGCGCCAAAGTCGAGCAGGATGCAGACCGGCTGCGGGTCGGAGCTCAGTGACTGCTTCAGGCGGTCGGCAAGCGCGTGGGCGGTTCCGAAGAAGATGTATCCGCGCAGCTTGTAGACCTGTACGCGTTCGCCCTGCATTCGGAGAATGGCTCGCTCGGGAATGGGCCGGATCCGGTTGCTTCTGTGCTCCCGTGCGGTGAACCGGGACTCGACCGGATCCACAGCCGCCAGTCGGGTCAGCAGGAAGACGACCAGGACCAGGGCGCCCACACCCACCCCGACAAGGAACCCGAAGAACACGATCGTCAGGAAGATCAGCAGGACGATCGCGAACTCCGGCCAGGCCAGGTTGCGGCGGACCCTCACCAGCCAGGTCTCCAGCAGGGTGGCGCCGGTGAACAGCAACACGCCGCCGACCAGCGGCGCCGGCGGCCATGGACGCCAGACCCACCACCTTGAACTCTCGGTTCCAATCGAGTTCCAGGTTGCCGGCCAACTCGAAGGCGCCCAGGTAGATCACCAGGCAGAGAAAGGTCAGCAGCACCAGGGCCAGGAGGCTCGGGACCTGCGTGACGACGGCGGACCAGTCCACCTGGCCGAGAACCGCGGGATCGAACAGGGGCCAGAAGCCCCCTGGTGCTGATTCGGACATGCCACCGAGCAGCAGGCCGGCCGTCTCCGCCTCGGCTACGGAGATGTCGAGAAGGACCAGAATCAGATAGAAGAGCGCCGTCGCCGCGGCGAAGCTCCCCGGCAGGATCAGGAGACTCTTGAACCGTCTCGTTGCCAGGAAGAGGGCGAGGCCGTAGGCGATGCCGAGGCCCCAGTTGGAAACAGCGAATGGCTCGAGAACGGACTCCAGGGTCAGAGAGTCCAGCGTCACCCCCATCGACCTGAACGCGATCTTGAAGCAGAGCGCTCCGATGCCGGCCACGAATCCGCAGGCGAGAGGATAGGGAACGAACCGGATGAGGTTCGCGAGGCGGAACGAGCCGAGCAGCATGGCGCAAAGACCGGTCGCCAGGGCGCCGATCGTGATGATCGCGATCATCGTGGCGAACAGGACATCGCCCTGAAGCGTCAGCGCCGCGCCGATCCCGGCTATGACGATCAACAGTGCCGGCGGGGAGGTCCCGACCGCGCCGCGGAAGCCGCTGCCTAGAGCGATGAACAGGCAGACGACGGCGTTGCCCAGCAGCACGATGCGGGTGCCCTGGGCTGAGTAGGGCGCCAGAGCACCGGAGAACACGACGCTTCCGAGGGCTACCTTGCTGACGACCTGGTTCGATCCGGCGATCAGGCCGAGAACCAAGGCCGTCAAGGTCTTTCTGGACGTCGCCGTGCCGTACAGGCTCGATGCGAGTTCCCCAAGGGGCTTCACTTACGTCCTCACGGGTAGGGGTTTCGGGGCGACATGCAAGGTGGACCTCACTAGCGGCTCTCCTGGTTTGGCACTGCCACGAACGCAGTTCGTTCCAGCTCGGTTGATAGATCGTAGAGCAGTTCTCTGCGCCACCACGGCCCGCCCGCCCCAGGTTCACTGAACTTGTAGTCGTAGAGCCGCAGGCGCAGGTAGTTGGGCGGTTCGGCCTGCCGGCTTGCCGGGCCGAGCAACCGCAGCACCGCGGGTTCGCCCTCGAACAGCCGGGTTACGAAGGGGCCCAACCAGTCGGCCCGCTGCGGATCGAGCGCCGCGAACCACATCTGCCAGTCGAGCCGGGGCATGTGGGGCTGGGCGGCGCGGGGCGGACGATCGACAGGCCCGGGCTTGAAGCGGAAGGCCAGCTCGCTCCAGATCACGCCGTCGGCGCTCGTCTCGACCACGATCTCGGGGCGCGAGGTCGTCATCGCGCGGAACAGGCCGTAGCCGTTGATGGAGCGGAACGGTGCGATGGCGCGCAGCAGAGGCGCCGCCGGATCGACCAGCACCCGGTCGACGAGGTCCGCCACAGCGGCCGCCCGTGGGGGAGTGTCCGGTCCGCGCGGCAGCGACCGGGTGAGTTCGCGGGCGGCGACCAGGAGGCTCAGGCAGAGGATCGCGGCGGCTGCCGCCCAGCGAATCCGTTGGGAGGCGGCCTGCAGGGGTCCGCCGGCCCCGGGGATCGGAGTAGCTTGAGCCGGGTTGCCGACCTGCCCGCCGCGGCCGGCCATCCAACCGAACCCGCCGGTATCGAGCCACGACAGGCAGAGCACCGCGCTCAGCAGGTTGAAGAAGCCGTAGTTGCCGGTGACGGCGATCAGGAGCTGGAACGCCAGCAGCATTCCCATGCCGGTGCGACGCAGACGCCGAGAGAAGACAAGCCACGGCGCCGCCAGCTCGACCGCGAACATGATCAGCACCGAGAGCCGATGGAACCAGTCCGGGAGGTGGTGCGCGTACCAGCTCGCCGTGACCGGGAGCGGCTGGCTGAAGTAGTGGACATCGAGTGCGGTCAGTTGCCACCACGTCGAATCAAGACTGAGCAGCTTGACCGCGCCCGAGAGGAACATCAGCTTGATCACCAGCAGCCGGAACAGCCACAGGCCCGGCCGGCCGGCCGCGGCGTCCGGGGTGCCGGCGAACGCCGCTCGGACGCGCGCCGCCAAGGTGTCGGGCCGCGGCCCTGAACCGGTCGGCCAGCCGAGGGGGGCCAGCACGACGGCGCAAACCGTCGCCTCGAGCAGCAGCGTGTCCCACTGGAAGGCGAGGAAGGTCTGCCCGCCCCAGACCAGCGACAGATAGCAGAGCCAGAGAGCGCCGAAGACCGGGATGGTCACCATGCCGGCGAGTGCCAGCAGCGAGAGGACGACGCCGGCCGCACAGAGGGCGTGCAGCGCCGTGTCGCTGGAAGAAAACCAGAGCAACGACGGCGCCTCCGCCAGGCGTTCGAGCGTCGAGGGCCCGAGCACCCGTTCGAGGTAGGCGAAGAACTCCCCGGCCGGCAGGATGCCGCGCGATCCGATCAGTCCGTCGATCTGCACCCAGAGGGAGACGAAGGCAACCAAGTGTACTGCGCCGAGCAGCCGCAGCAGGATTCGAGTACGAGGCATGGTCCCTATCCTGACGGAGGCTGGCATACTTCGGCGCCCAGCGGCGGAAGAGGAACCAACAGAGGGCATCGAAGTGGAAATGGAGACCTTCGAACTGGAGCGGCAGCAGTCGCTCTGGGAACACCGGGTTGACGTCAACCTGAGCGAGAGCGGCGTCGAGCCGCTGTCGCTCGACGGCCTGGCGGAGATGGGGCTCGACCTGGACTGGCTTCGCGCGCTGCCGCTCGAGTACATCCAGTCCAACGGCACTCCCGAGTTGCGGTCGCAGCTTGCCGCTCAGTACGCGGGAGCATCGAGCGAGCACGTGTTGGTGACCAACGGCTCCTCCGAGGCGAACTACGTGACCGTGCAGGTGTTGATCGAGCCCGGCGACGAGGTGGTGGCGATCGTGCCCAACTACCTGCAGGTGGCGCTGGCGGCGCGGGGCGCCGGCGCGGTGGTGCGGGACGTGTCGCTGCTGCCCGGCGAAGATGAGTCGAGTTGGTCCCTCGACTGGGAGACCTTCGAGGCCGCCGTCTGCGAACGGACGAAGCTCATCTATCTGAGCCATCCGAACAACCCGACCGGCCACGTGTTCACGCCCTCGGAACTCGACCGGATCGCGGCGGCGGCGGAACGGGTCGGCGCGTGGGTCCTGAGCGACGAGGTCTACCGCGGCGCCGTGCATGATCTGGCGCCGGGCGAGGAGGCGCCGGGCATGTGGGGCCGCGGCGAGCGGGTGATCGCCGTCTCGGGTCTTTCCAAGGCGTACGGCCTGCCGGGGGCCCGGCTCGGCTGGATGGTGGGTCCGCCCGAGTTCGTCGCGCGTTGCTGGGCGCGCCGCGACTACACGACGATCGCTCCCGGCGCGCTCTCCGATGCGATCGCCCGCTTCGCCACTGAGCCGTCGAACCAGGAACGGCTGTACGAGCGCGCGCGGCGGATGATGCGCGTCAACCGGGAGACGTTCCGCGACTGGACCGGGCGGCAGAACGGCGCGCTCGCCTATCGGGAACCGCGTGCCGGCGCCTACGCCTTCGTCCCGTTCCGTGAGAACGGCCGCCTGGCCGACTGTGCGGCCTTCGCCGAGAGGCTGCGCCGGAATCGCAGCGTGCTGCTGGTCGCGGGGCGTTGGGCCGGCATGCCGGGCTATCTGCGCTTCGGGCTGGGCCCGCCGCCAGTGACCTTCGCGGAAGGTCTTCGCCGGGTGGGACTGGAGATCGAAGCTGGGGCTGGAGCCGGATCGTGAGTAGCGCCCGCCTTCGGCGCGCCGTCCACTTCGTTCCCGGCGGCAACGAGCGGATGCTCGCCAAGTCCCTGGGGCTCGAGGCGGACACGCTGATCCTCGACCTCGAGGACGCGGTGACGCCGGACCGGAAGGTGGACGTGCGCCGTGAGGTGGCCGGGTGGCTCAAGGCAACCGACTTCGGCGGCAAGGAGCGCGCGGTGCGGGTCAACGACCTGATGACGCCGTGGGGCCGCGAGGACTACGAGGTCACGATGGAGCATCCGCCCGACGCGTACGTGGTGCCCAAGGTGAGCGGCGTCGACGACGTGCTGCGGGTGGACCGGCTGGTGGCGCAACTGGAGCTGGCCTACGGACACGACCTGGGGGCCATCGCCCTCATCCTGATCGCGACCGAGACCGCCGGCGGGGCGCTCAATCTCGCCCACCTGACCGCGACCACACGGGTGTCGGCGCTGACCTGGGGCGCGGAGGACTTGTCGGTATCGATCGGCGCGAGTCGCCGCCGCGACGAGCGCGGCGAGTACCTCGACGTGTTTCGCTACTGCCGTGCCATGACCCTGCTCGCGGCGCGCGCCGGAGGCGCCCAGCCGATCGACAGCGTGTTCACCGACATCGGCGACCTGGACGGTTTGCGCCAGGACTGCCAGAGGGCGGCCTGGATGGGCTTCGAGGGGAAGATGACGATCCACCCGAACCAGATCCCCATCGTCAACGAGGTCTTCACGCCGAGCAAGGAAGAGATCGCTTCCGCCGCCGCTCTGGTTGCCGCGTTTGCCGAGAACCAGGCGCAGGGCCGGATGGCGTTTCGCCACGAAGGCCAGATGGTCGACGCACCGCACCTGCACCGGGCGGAACGGGTGCTGGACCGGGCTCGCCAGGCCGGGGCGGTCGAGTAGTCGTGAGCTGGTCTGGTCGGACCGTCGGGCGCGTCCCGGCGGCGCTGGCGGGTCAATGCACGACTACAGCAACCTCGCTTGCCGGTGCCAGCCGGAGCTTGCGGTTGGTATTGGGACGCCCAGCGACTTGGAGCGACCAGTCGCCGGACGGTACGCGGTCGAACTCGAACCGCCCCTCCTCGTCGGTCCAGGACTGCCGCGTCACGCCGAGGGCTTCGGCCTGACGCAGGCTCGCCTGGGCCGGCCACAGCAGGACTATCGTCCCTGCCTGCGGCAACGCGGTCTCGTCAAGGACCACGCCTACCGCCCGGCCGCTCTGCAGGTGGACATCCGCCCATTCGTTGCCGTCGATGTCCACCGGCCTCTTCTCCCCTCCGACCGCCAGCGTATGGCGGCCCGAGGCCAGATCCTGGAAGTTGAAGGCCCCGTCATGGGCCGTGAACTGCCGGCGCGCACTCGTCATCTCGCCGTCGCGCATGAGCAGGACCTGCGCCCCGGACCAAGGCGCCCCGTCCAGGTGGACGGCACCCTTGAGGCTGTGACCGGGTGCGAAAACGAGATCGGCCGGGGTGTCGCTGTCACGCACCTTGACGTGAGTCACCGCGCGGCGGCCGGAGATGCCGACCGTACCGGCCACGGCCCACTCGCCGGCGGGAACGCGGTCGATGAGAAACGTGCCGTCGGAGTTGATTGAAGCTTCCCGTAGGGCAAAGTCATCGTCGACTGCCTCGACGCGGAGCGAGTTGATCTCCCCCTCAGTCAGCCCGTGAACCTGTCCTGAGATCCGCCCAGGCGGTGCATGAAGACGGAGGCGGAGCACGGCATCTGTCGTATCGCCCCGCACGCGGAACGCTTTCACGGAGCGAATGCGGCGCCCGCCGAACTCACCGCCGACGTGATGGGTTCCCCGCCGCAGCCACGCAGTGAAGCGGCCGTCGGCGCCGACGTGGACAGGCGGCTCCTGTCGAAAACTCTCGGACGCGAGGAAGGTCAACTGCCAGGCAGCGCCATTGGACGGTGCATCTTCAAGAATCGCGAGGCCACTGACCTCGTAGCGACCGAAGTCGAAGTTCACCTTCTGCTTCCCGCCGAGAACCTGCACAGCCTTACGCTCCGCCAGTTCGCCGGTCCCCGGATCGACTTTCAGAAGGTAGGACCCTGCAGGCACATCGTCGAAGGCGAAACGGCCTCGCGCGTCCGTCCCGGTTTCGCCCACGCCATGGAGCACAACGGCGATCCCGGTGAGGCCGTGCCGCCGATCCGTGACGCGGCCGAAGATTCGGCCGGACCTCCCGCCGAGATCCACGTCAAGCCAGCGCTCCTGGCCGGTCTCGAGCTCGACGACTACACGCGTGCTCGCACCGTTCTGCGACTGCAGGAGCAGCCGATAGCGGTCTGGAGCCAAGTGGGCGATCCGGAACGTGCCGTCATCCCGCGTGCGCCCCGACGTGACGTATCCCAGGTCGCCGCTCAGCGGATCCTGGGAAGAGCGGTGCGCGGAGCCGAACAGTTCGAACGTGCCCGAGACCGGCTCGCCGTGAAGCGTCATTTGCCCTTCAAGGACGGCGCCCGGTCTGAGGCGAATCTCCACCGGATCGACTGCTCCAGGAACCAGCCCGCGCAGCGCGCGCGACGCGAACCCGCTTGCCACTGCCTCAATGTCCAGCCGCACCTCAGGCGTAAGGCCAGACACAACGAAGACCCCGTCGTCGCCTGTCCTCAGTTGGACCGCGTCGCCGAAATCGCCGACCGTGACCCGGCCGAAGACGTCCGGCGCCCGTTTGGCGATCGCCGTCACCGAGGCATCCGGTATCGGGTTCGCGGCTTCGTCCAGCACGACCCCTCGCAGTACAACGGCCGGATCAAGGAGCACTACCCCTATGTTCAGGGTCTCGACTTCGCCCACCTCAAGGCCGCGGATGAGCCGGAACGCATGTGCATCTGACCTGACCGCGAAGTCGCGCCGTCCAGGCGGCGCACGGACCGCGAACTTCCCATCTCCGTTCGTCCGACCCAGGAAGCTCGTACCAACCCGAAGTTCGGAGAGGCGATTCAGTGTGACCGAAGCCCCCATGGCGCTGAATCGGCCGAGGCCGACCTCCGCACCGGCAATGGGGTTTCCTGACTGCCGATCGACCACGGTCCCCGACACGACAACGCCACGTTGAAGCCGTATGACGTATTCCCCGTTCTCTGTGAGGTAGTGGCCGATGTGGGCCGCGTCGATTGGCAGGAAGCCGGGATGCCGAATCGTCACCTTCACGTCATCGCGCAGGCGGCGCTTGGGGACCGGCAGCCGGTCGCTCACGAATCGACCGGCCTGCCGTGTGCGGAGAAACTGCTGCAAGCTCGGGCCGCCGCGCCGCACAGGGCTTCGCGAGAGGCGGATCTCGACGTTCTCCAGCGCCGTGTCACGGTCATCCAGCACGCGTCCGCGAATCGGCAGGGCGGGCAGAAGGTTGGGACAGGCGCCCGAGGCAACGTCGGCATCGGAGCAGGCGTCGTAGCCGCGACCACGTGTACTGAACCAGACCCGGTCGCCTGGGAGCATCTGGATCCCGAACTCGCCGTCAAGGGTTGCACGCCGAGGCGACGCCATCGCACGGTGGAGACCTGACCACGGTCTTTCCGGCGCCTCAAGCCAGTACTCCACAGGAGGTGATTCGGCTTCCGGCGCGAGGTCTTCCCGCGCGCCTCTGGCGGTGAGAACTCCAACGCCACCCAGGCTAACCACGCCGCGGCGGAATGCCGAGGTCGGCAACAGGTCGATTGTCGCGGCTTCGAGGTCCTGCGACAGTCGCCCGATGTAGGTCGCGCCGCTCTCGGTCTCCACCTGCCACTCCGAAGCAGTACTGTCGAGCAGGGCTCTTCCATTCTCGTCGGTCAAGGCGACCGGCCAGCCCAACTCGTCGCGCACGAGAGCGCTCGGCAAAGGGCGACCTTGGCCAGTTGTCCGCAAGAGGAACTCCCTCCGCTCGCCGCGGCGCCTCAGCCGCACCACCGAGCGGTCGTTCGCGCCTTCTCCGATAGGCCTGCAAACCGCTCTTGCCGTCACGAATCCGGGGGCGCCGACGCGTATCGCGGTTGCTTTGTCGTCGGGCACTTCCAGAACTGCGCCACCAGTGGTGGACGTGATGGCCGGTTCCAGCCAGACCTGCCAGCCCCTGGTTCCGGAGATCACGTCGTTGTTGCTTGGGTCGCTGGCTCGCGTCGGGACAACCTCGGCGCCGGCGACCGGGCCATCGCTGTCCTCGGCTAGAACGGTGACGTTGCATTCCCGCTTTGCGATCCGAGGTGCGGCCGGCAGGTCGTCGCCGCCGGTGCCGGGTCGCCAAAGCCGTGCGACAGCCAAGCCTCCGGTATCGACGACGATCCACCAGTCCGACGGTGAGTCGAGAGACTCGGGCGGAACGGCAAACCGCATCGTGTTCCGGAAGTTCCTAACCCGCTGCCGTGAGGACACGGGCGCCCCCTCCAGCAACTCGCGCCCGCACCTGAACGACGAGCAGGGTGCGTACAGTCGGATCTCACCTCCGGAGGCGCCAGGCCCGTCCGCAAGTCGAAGAGAGAACTCGGGGGTGACGGTTTGGGCTGCCGCCATTCCCGGAAGCATCAGGACCGTCAGCGAAAACGCGGCGCCGGCGGTGCGGCCTCTTGGGTAGCGAACTCTCAGCCCTTGGCGCAATGAGATTCGTGCAGATTGGCTCACTGACTTGGCCCAAGCTAGCTGCAGGTACCGGATGGGCCCGGAACGATTGTCGATGGATCGAAGGGGTTGCCGTTGATGTCCAGGCAACGCAGTGTGTCGCCTTGAGGTGTCACCCCCCTTGTGCCGGTGCACTCAAAGTCGGGCCTCCCGGTTGGTGTTCCCCCGCACCACATGCTTCCATTGAAGATGCCTGTATCCTCGTCGTACGAGGCGCTATGGTACGCGCCGTTCTCCATGCTGCCTCCGCACTCCACTTTGTTGCCGATGTGGCTACTGCACTGGTCGGAGCCGCATCCAGCAAGGGAGACGACCATGGACAGGATCAGGACTGTTTGAACAACTCTCACGGCGAGCGCCTCCTGTGTCTGAGGCACCCGTGTCTGAGGTACGTCCTCGCTGAGGTACGTCCTGACTAAGGGGCGTCTGAAGGTACCTCGGGTGTTGAGCCTAGAACTATAGAGGACTTGCTTCCCTTTGCGACACCCGGACTGCGAGCTGTCCGCGAGTACTTTCACAGGACCGCTGACCACTCTGTTCGGCAGCCGCGAATGGCCCTGCCAGGCGAGGCCCATCGGCAGCGCCGACGTGGACGGCTTGTGCCGACCGCCAAGGCAAGGCGTGGATGGGCTTCGAGGCCAAGATGAGGATCCACCCGAACCAGATCCTGATCGCCAAGGAGGTGTTCACATGACAACGCACCGTCCACGGGAGTTCGGGGGGCTGTTGTTGGTCCCCTGTGTGTTGCTAGGCGCCTGCGTGCCGCGCCCGGAGCTGGTCGAGGTCATGGACCTGGTGCGCGAGTTCCCCTACGCCGAGACCAGGAGTGAGCGGCCCATGCTTGATCTTGGCACGGGCGCGGCTGTCTCTTCGCTGGTCGCGGGTTGGTCCTGGAACGAAACGGATCCCCAGGGAACGACATTCGCTTGGGCAGTCGGGGGGCGCTCGGAGCTCAAGGTGTATCTGGCCTCGCCGCGCGATCTCGAGGTGCGAATGCGATGTCGCGCGTTCCCGTACCCTGGAGCGCCGCCACAGCGTCTTGAGGCACTTTGGGACGATCGTGAGACGGCGGTGGTGGAGATCGGCGCCGGCTTCTCTGAGCGGACATTCACCGTTCCCGCCGCGCTGGCGACCGCTGGCGATCACAGGCTGAGCCTGGTGCCGGCCTACTTTGGGCGCCCGGCTACGGATGCGGTCTCCGGGGCTTCTGTGCCGAAGCACCGGAGGAAGCCCTCCTTCGCTTGCGACTGGATCAAGGTCGGTGACAGTCCTGAACCGGGTCCGGCGAGAGGAGAGGGTGGAACGCTGTGGATTCCCGCGGCGAGCGAGGTCGCCTTCTACACGGAAACCTCGGACGACCTCGAGTTGAGATGGGAAGGGGTCTCGGTGCGTGGCGCCAGCGTTCTGGAGGTGGTTTGGGAGGTCGAGGGCGTCGGCCCGGAGAGTACGTCCGTTGCCGGAGTCTTGGGCGGGTCGCTACCGTTGCTGGTTCCGCGTCGCGACAAGACCTCGAAGGACGCGCTGCCGGCGAAACTCACGCTTCGCGCGGGCGCCTCGGTCAAAGCGCTCGGTGCTGAGGGATCGGCGGACAGCGAGGGTGTGGGTGTAGCGCTGCGAGGCGCACGGGTGATGGCCGAAGAGTTTGCAATCGCCGGTACCGCCCATGTCGCTGCGTCTGGCCGGGCGGGCGACATGAGAGCAGCGCCGCTCCCGCAGCGGGTCGAGGGCCCGCCCGAGTCCATCCTGCTCTGGATCGTGGACACGCTGCGGGTCGACCGGCTCGGGCTCTACGGTCACGATCGGCCCGTGTCGCCCAACTACGACGCACTGGCCAGCCAGTCCACGGTGTTCGAACGGGCAGTTGCTCAGTCGTCCTGGACACGACCGACCGTTGCTTCCCTGCTCACGGGAGTCGGGCCGAAGCGCCACGGAATCAGCGACGTGACGCATCATCTCGACGACTCCTTCGCAACGCTGCCGGAGCGATTGCAGGAACTCGGCTACGCAACGGCAGGATTCTCGTCCAACGTCAACTTCTCGCAGGCGAGCGGACTCGACCAGGGGTTCGACCGTTTCGAGTTCGTACATGACGATGCGCAGGGTCTGGTCGAGCGATCGCTGGAATGGTTGGACGAGTTGGCTGAGGAGTCGCCGGGACAACCGTTCTTTCTGACGGTTCTGAGTATCGAGCCGCATGCCTCCTTCCAGCCCCCGGAGCCGTTTCGCGGGCGCTTCGCGCCGGACGTCGACGATCCATCTTTGGGGACCGTGGAACATCTCCGCGCGTTGGCCGACAGGAAGGCTCCGGACACCGACGAGGTGGTGGAGAAGCTGTTCCGGCTCTACGATGGTGAGATCGCCTGGAACGACCACATGTTCGGCGAGTTCCGTCGCGAGTTGAAGCAGCGTGGCATGGACCCCCTGGTCGTCGTCGTGGCGGACCACGGTGAAGCGTTCAAGGAACGGGGCGTCTTCGGCCACGCCTGGGATCTCCATCGAGAGGTGCTGGACATCCCGTTTCTGATCCACCGACCGGGGCAACTCGAGGGCCGGCGCGTGCGCGTGCCGGTGCAGCAGGTGGATCTCCTGCCTACCCTCCTCGAGATCGTACGGGGCGCCCCTGCCCTGGACGTCGAGGGTGACAGCCTGATGCCGTTGTTGGTTCCTGAGTCTCCGGCTGGGGATGCGAACACCATGCGTCCGGTCAACCAGCGCCTGCTGGTGTCGACCACGGACAGATTCCGCCGGCCCTTTGCTTCCTTGATCCGGGGTCGCTACAAGTTGATCGAGCCGCTCCGTGGGGGAGACATGCCGGACCGCCAGCTCTTCGACTGGTTGGCCGATCCTGAGGAAGGGCACGATCTGGCGGCTGAACGCCCGCTTTTCGCCGGCGTCCTGGCTCGACTACTGCGAGAGCAATTGGACCTGGCCGCGCTCGACAGCGTGGAGGCCGTCGAGGTCGAGTTGGACGAGGAAACCCGCCGCCGACTGGAGGCCCTCGGCTACATCGAGTAGCGGGCGGCAGGTTGCGCTAGGCTTCGTCCTCGTTGTGAACATGTTGTTTCTCCGCACCGCCGCCGCGTTGGCGGTCGCCTCACTCCTCTCTGCCGCCGGCGCGGCGGCGCAGCGGGATGACCCGCCGATCGAGGTTCTGATGCTCGCCACCGACGATGCGATGCGCGGCGACTCCAGCGAGAGCCGGATCACGATGCGGATCAGGACCGAGCGTTGGCAGCGCGAGTTGCGGCTCCACGTCATCTCGGAGGGCAGCGAGAAGTCGCTGGTGCGGATCGAAGCGCCGGCGAAGGAGCGCGGCACGGCAACGCTCAAGGTCGAGCAGAACATCTGGAACTACCTGCCAAACGTCGACCGGACGATCAAGGTGCCGGCGTCGATGATGCAGGCGGCGTGGATGGGCAGCCACTTCACGAACGACGACCTGGTGCATGAGTCTCGCTACAGCGAGGACTTCGAGTGCGCCTACCGGGAGCGGCCGGCGGACGGGTCGGGCCATTGGCTGGTGCGCTGCGTGCCGCTACCGGATGCTCCCGTCGTGTGGGGCGCGGTCGACGCCCGGTATCGGGCGGAGGATTGGCTGCTCGACCAGGCCGAGTACTTCGACGAGCGCGAACGGTTGGTGCGCACGATCTACACCTCGCTCATGGAGGGGATGCTCGGCAGCATGGAGAGCACCCTGCTCGACGTCGAGCTGAGCGAGATCCAGATTCACGCGGAGGGATACAGGGAGCGGCCCTCGATCTAGGAACGGATCGAAAACCCGGACGCGTTGCTTCAGGCCCTGATCGACGCCGAACTCGACAAGCTGGCCGAGGACGGCGCAGGCGAGGCTTCGCCGCCGGACTCGAAGGCCTGCTAGCGGGAGTCTCATGGGTGAGCTCCCTGGCCCCGATGGAATACGCGCGCGTCGACCTCTAAGCACCCAGACGGCCTCTTGATGGGCCCTGCGCGGGTTCAGGCTTCTCGACGCGCCGGTCCGACCTGTTTCGCCATCGCTCTGTCAAGTTCCTCGCAACTACTTGGTGGGGCAATCCTCCTATCGTTGGTTCACTGATCCTCGAGCGACTTCTCGAGGCTCTCCTTCAGGCTGGCGCTCGACCGCCCGCCAGACGCTCGTCCTGGTAGGCCTCCTCGCGCCGAAGCACCGCCCAGGCGATCCGCGCCAGCTTGTTGGCCACAGCCACCGTGGCGATGTTCGACCCTCGGCGCCGCTTGACCTCTTGAGCCCACTGCTTCAGACGCGTCTGTTTGCCCTTGTGCGCCGTGCGCACGACTGACCGCGCGCCGTGGATCAGCAGCGCCCGCAGGTACCGGTCACCGCGCTTGCTGATCCCCAGCAGCACAGTGCGGCCGCCGGTCGATGCCTGACGGGGCACCAAGCCGATCCAGGCCGCCATCTCCCGAGCACCGCTGAACGCCCAGCCGTCGCCGACCGCCGCCACCAGAGCCGTCGAGACGATGGGGCCGATGCCCGGAATCGACCGGAGACGGTCACACAGCGGGTTCTCCTTCGACTCCCGCTCCAGCATCGCGGTCAGGTCCGCCACCTGCTTGTCGGCCTGCATCAGCGCCTCGTGCTGCATGCACAAGAGAGCACGGAACGCCCCCGGCAGGGCTCTCTCCGCGTCCGTGGCGATCACGGGCACCTCCCGCTTGACCACCGCAATACCCTGCGGCAGCTCGATCCCGTACTCGCGAAGGAAACCGCGCAACTGGTTCGCCAACCGCGTGCGGTGACACACCATCATCTCGCGGCTCCGATGCACCTGCTGCAACGCACGGCGCTCAGGCGTCTTGTACGGCACGAAACGCATCGTCGGACGAGAAACCGCCTCGCAGATCGCCTCCGCGTCGTGGTAGTCGCTCTTGTTCGACTTCACGTACGGACGTACAAACTGAGGACTCATCATCCGCACGTCATGACCCAGCGCCTTGACCTTCTCCACCCAGTAGTGGGCGCTGCCGCACGCCTCCAAACCCACCAGGCACGGCTTCAACCGCGCCATCAACTCCATCAGCCGCGGCGCCTTCACACGACGCTGAAGGACCACCGTCCCCGACGAGTCCATCCCGCACACCTGGTACACGTGCTTGCCGAAATCAATCCCGATTCGACTAATCTCTTCCACGGTCCGTCTCCTTCCTGTTGCTCGGAGCAACAAAAGCTCCATTCTGGCCCTACATGAGGCCGTGAGGGAGCGGGGCGGACCATTCCATTACCCAGAGAACCGTCGGCGGTGCACCGCGTCGCTCTGCGCAGTTGCGGGCGGCAGCGGGCCTGAAGCGAAGCTCTGAGCGGCCCGGTGAAGGGTTGGTTCCATACAAGTTCCTGGGTGTTCGAAGAAAGAGGGCAATCGGCGACGATTCTCGGCTGCTCTCCCGTGGCGCAGCCAGGGCTGCGCTGTTCTGGCAACCTTTGGACAACCTTGGACAACCATTGGACAACCACTCGACCAGCGTAGTCCAATCCTGAAATGAGCGTGAACGGGACCGTCATGGAGAGTCGAGTCGGGTCGGTCTCGGGGTAGTTCTGGAGCGGCAGACGGTTCTGCACCAGTGCTGTCCCACAAACAGGGACGAATATGGGTCTGGACCGAGCCTTGTCGTATGATTGGTTTTCTCAACAAAGCCAATGACGGCAAGGAGATCCAGACCCATGGCGCACAATGGTACCGTACTCGGTCAGTTCCTCAAGCTGGTGTCGAGACATGAGTTCGAGCGGGAGGCGGGAAGGCAGCACAGGGGACGCAAGCTGCGCTCGATGAGCCGCTGGAGCCAGTTCGTAGCGATGGCGACGGCCCAGCTTTCCGGGCGGTGCAGCCTGCGCGACATCGTGTCGAACCTGGACGCGCAGGGTCACAAGCTCTACCACCTTGGCGTGGGCCGGGTGGCCCGGTCGTCGCTGGCGCGCGTCAACGAGAGGCAGCCCCACGAGCTGTACGAGGCGTTGTTCGGTCGTCTGCTGGCGCGATGCCGGAAGGCGGCGCCGGGGCATGGTTTCCGGTTCCGCAACAAGCTGTTCTCGCTCGATGCGACGTACGTGGACCTGTGCCTGGAGCTGTTTCCCTGGGCGCAGTACCGCAAGACGAAGGGAGCGTTGAAGCTGCACATGGGGCTTGACCACGAGGGCTGTCTGCCGGCGTTCCTGGAGGTCACGGACGGCAAGGGGTCGGACCTTGAGGTGGCGCGGTCCCTTCGCCTGCCGAGGGGAAGCATCGTCGCTGCGGACCGTCTGCACCTCGACTTCGAGTGGCTGAAATCCCTTGATGCACAAGGAGTTTTCCTGGTCACTCGGCTGAAGCGCAAGATCAAGTACGCGGTTCGAGAGCGGCGGTCGTTCGCGCCTGGGCTGGGCGTGACGTCGGACCAGACCATCGAGTTGACCAGCGTCAAAGGCCGCACCCGGTGTCCGATCCCGCTGCGTCGAGTCGGCTATCGCGACCCCGACACGAAGAAGTTCTACGCGTTCCTGACCAACAACTTCAAGCTCGCCCCGAAGACCATCGCGAACATCTACAAGGAGCGTTGGCAGATCGAGACCTTCTTCAAGTGGATCAAGCAGAACCTGCGCATCAAGAGCTTCGTCGGCACTTCGCGCAATGCCGTCATGACGCAGATCTGGATCGCGATGTGCGTGCATCTCCTGCTCGCCTACCTGAAGTTCGTCAACAAGATGGCGTGGACCATGAGCCAAATCCTGCGCCTCCTGCAACTCAACCTGTTCGCGCGAAGACCGCTCCTGGACCTGTTCGAACCCCGGAGCGGACCGCCTGATCCCAGGAACGCACAGACTCAACTCGCACTGCGCTGAAGTTTGTGGGACAGCACTGGTTCTGCACCGTCTGCCGCCTACGGTAGCGCCCGCTGCGAGGCCGCGGCGGGTTACGGGCGTTGTGTTCCGGCCTGGGCCGGTGGTGGTGGGCGGTGTATGGCATCGGGCAGCGCGGTCTGCGGTTCAGGCGCTCCGGCGCCGGTGGGGATCGGACTCCCGGTCGATGAGTTCAAAGAGTCTGGCACGAGCCAGCTTGAGGGCGATCGCGGCGTCGAGGTCGCTCGTGGCGCTGGCCTGGTCTTCGAGGGCGGCGATGGTGACGCCGGGCCTGAGGTGCCGCTGCGCGTCCGGCAGGGACTTGAGCTTCTCGAACGGCGTCATGGTGTCCTGGTAGCGGTAGCGCTTCCTGGTGCGCCCCTTCTTGTCGGTGACCTCGGTGGAGAACAGGCACGGGCGGTGGAAGTTGAGGAAGGGCGTGAGCACATCGCGGGCGAAGGCGTTGACCTCGCGGGCGAAGAGCTTGGGGATGTGCCGGTAGCCGAACTGGCGCCGGATCACGTTGCCGTTCTTGGATTCGACCAGCGCGTTGTCGTTGGTGTGCCGGCTGCGGGACTTGGTGAACTCAGGGACGTGCAGTTGGTTGAGCAGCTCCGCGACCTTGCGGTTGATGTACTCGGAGCCGTTGTCGGCGTGGAAGCCCAGCACCTTGAAGGGGCAGGACTCGATGAGCTCCTTGAGCACCGGCACGAGACACCGCTGGGAGATGGCCCGTACCGTCGCTACGTGCTCCCATTGCAACACCTCGTCCACGAGGTTGATGTGGTACACGCCCTTCTCGCCGTCTTTGTCACCCTGGTGCACCGTGTCCACCCTCACTGCTGTCCCACAAACGGGGAGGAAGGATGGGTCTGAACCGTGCCTTGTCGTATGATTGGTTTTCAAACAACGCCAATGACGGCAAGGAGATCCAGACCCATGGCGCACAATAGTACCGTACTTGGCCAGTTCCTCAAGCTGGTGTCGAGACATGAGTTCGAGCGGGAGGCCCGGCGGCATCACAGGGGACGCAAGCTGCGCTCGATGAGCCGCTGGGGCCAGTTCGTAGCGATGGCGACGGCGCAGCTTTCCGGGCGGCGCAGTCTGCGAGACATCGTGTCGAACCTGGATGCGCAGGCTCACAAGCTGTACCATCTCGGCGTTGGCCGGGTAGCCCGATCTTCGCTGGCGCGGGTGAACAGAGAGCAGCCTCACGAACTGTACGAGGCGCTGTTCGGTCGCCTTCTGAGCCGTTGTCAGGCGGCGGCGCCGGGGCATGGGTTCCGTTTCCGGAACAAGCTGTTGTCGCTCGACGCCACGTACGTGGACCTGTGCCTGAAGGTGTTTCCCTGGGCGCGGTACCGCAAGACCAAGGGGGCGTTGAAGCTGCACGTGGGTCTCGACCACGAGGGCTGTCTGCCGTCGTTCCTGCACGTCACCGACGGCAAGGGCTCGGACCTCGAGGTGGCCCGGTCGCTTCGTCTTCCGAAGGGGAGCATCGTGGCGGCGGACCGTCTGTACCTCGACTTCGGATGGCTGAAGGACCTTGATGCACAAGGGGTTTTCCTGGTCACCCGCCTGAAGCGCAAGGTCAAGTACGCGGTTCGGGAGCGGCGCTCGTTCGCTCGCGGCCGGGGCGTGACGTCGGACCAGACCATCGAGCTGACCAGCGTCAAGGGGCGCAAGCGGTGCCCGATTCCGTTGCGTCGGGTCGGCTATCGCGACCCGGAGACGGGTCGGCACTACAAGTTCCTGACCAACAACTTCAGCCTCGCCCCGAAGACCATCGCGGACATCTACAAGGCGCGCTGGCAGATCGAGCTCTTCTTCAAGTGGATCAAGCAGAACCTGCGCATCAAGAGCTTTGTCGGCACCTCGCGCAATGCTGTCATGACGCAGATCTGGATCGCCATCTGCGTCCATCTGCTGCTCGCATACCTGAAATTCGCCAACAAGATGTCCTGGAGCATGAGCCAGATCCTCCGCCTCCTGCAACTCAACCTGTTCGACCGAAGACCGCTGCTGGAACTGCTCGAACCTCGGAGCGGACCCCCCGAACCGAGAAACGCACAAACTCAACTTGCTCTACGCTGAAGTTTGTGGGACAGCAATGGTCCACCCTCAGGTAGCCCGGCTTCCCCTTCGGCTGGGGCTTGCGCCGTTCTCCGATCCCGATGGCGGTCGACCGCGTCTTCTTGAACGTCGTCCGGCGCCGCTGGTAGGTGGTCGACTTGCGCAGGTTGTAGAACTGGCCGTTCGAGATCACAGCCAGACGCTCGAAGCGCTCGTCGCCGTACACCTCGAACTGGCGCCGCATCACCGCCCGCGTGCTGTGACCGCACAGTTGGCCGAGCGCAGCGTCGACCTCAGCCAGGAGGCCGATGTCGGCCTTCGTGTAACGCCGCCCGAATGCGTGAGGCGGCGCACCGCGGCGGTCCTCGATGCGGCCCGTCTCCCGGTGCTGCCGGATCAGCCGCGTCACCTGCGACTCGGACTTCCCGGTCATCTTCATCAGATAGCGCCGAATCATGCCCTTGTCGCGCCTCACAAGCGCCCGGTAGCGGAACCTGACCAGCGTCTCACGGATGAACTCGTAGGTCGATCCGCGGTCCACCAGCACGAAGTCCACCGCCTCGTTGCCGGCCACGAAACTGCGGACCTCACAAAGAGTCTGAAGTCGGCGTGTCTGGAGCGTCACGATCATCCTCCGATGATCCCCGATACCGGCGCCTCACGCTCACTTCTCGCTGGATTCACGCACCCCGTTCACGCTCACTTCTCGCTGGACAGCTCTCGACCTTGACTGCCGCTGGGAACAGGTGCTAGCGTTCTTCTGTTACGCAACCAGGGGTTCCTCGCAACCAGGGGTTCCTCGCAACCAGGGGTTCCCCGCAAACGGGGAGGATTCCCGATGAGTACGAAGATTGTACTTGGTTCGTTGCTGTTGGTCTTCGTCGGAGCCGTCGGTTGCGGTAGTAACCAGTGTGCCTTGGGCGTGAGCGGTGCGCAGCAATGCTCAGGCTACACGTCCGGCGACGATTTCTATTTCCTGGAGTACAACGAGGCCGAAGGCTGGTTCTACGGTTCCCTTTGGTGTGGTGGCCGGCCCGGACCAGGGGATCCTCCAGACTATACGTGTGGGGGAAACCGAGGAGCGCAAGGCCAAGGTGACGACCTCGTCTGTGTCAGTCATGGGCCCGCACCTGGGGTGCCTGGTCAAGAAATCCCGCAGGATCGGGTGTCCTGCTCATAGGCGACGTTTCTGTGGCCATCGTCGGTTCTGGGCTCCGTGAGTGGCCGGGGCGAGTGCGCTCCGACAGTTTCGGGCTCCTTGTCGGGCTATTCTTCGCAATCGCACTTGTTCCGGGCGTGGTCGAGGCTCGGCAAGCTGGGCCCGAGTTCTCGTTGAGACTTGGGAGTCTTGGGAATGAGGTGTCCGGGACGGGACTTGCACGTGTACATCTCTACCCGGTCTGCGGGTCGTTCAAATGCGGAATGAACTGGCTTGAAGGAGTACCGAGGCCGCAGCCGAGGTGGAGCATTGGCCTGGCTGGTGCCGGGCGATTCCGACCGTTCGGGGACGAGAGTGAAGGAACCCTCGAAGCCTCACAGAAGGACTGGTGGGTCGTGGTCGAGGCCGGGTCGCTGCCGATGGCCTGGTTGTGGCGGCCGGGCACCGGCGCCGACGACCTGCCCCCGCCGCCTCGGGTAACTGCAGGAAGCTGCGCGGCGACGGTTCTCTCTCAGGAGGCTGGTGCACCGTTACCCGGCGCCATCGTCGTGCCGCTTTCGAGGCGCCGTCAGATAGATGACGAGTTCCATTCCGGGACGGGTGCTTGGCGTGCCTGGCTGGCGCCAGCCGTCACTTCGTCGAGCGGGCGCGCCGTGCTTCAGGTGGCCGCCGACGGGGAGACCACGGTTCGCGCCGGCGCGACGGGGTTTCTCACCGGCGAGGCCATCTGTCGACAGGACGACGCGACCGGCGGCTCGGTTGCCACGGTACGGCTGGGCCGCGGAGACGTAGTGCGCGAGTTTCAGCTCGTCGCGCAGAACGGAGGCCCTCTCGCGGGTGCACTCGTCAGAGACGAGTTCGGCTGGCCGGTGGCGCTTGGCGATGCGGCTGGAATGGTGCGCCTGAGTGGTCACTCCTCCGGTTGGTGGGTCGAGACGAAGCGCGGCGAGATCTACTTCGGGCGCCCGTCCGAGGAGGCGGCGCCGGGCACGATCAGTTTGCAGCCCGTCTCCGCGCGGGTAGAGGGAACGGTGGCGTTTCTATCCGGGCGGAACTTGCAGTCCGAACGCCCTCAGGATGCGACCAAGGCCCCATCGGTGGAATTCTGGCTCGAACCTCCCGATAGGGAATGGTCGGATCTTTACGTCGACCTGGCGACCTTGCGCCGCCGAGCGTGGGGCGGGGAGTTCGATATCGAGGTACTGCGCGACGACAAGGTCTGGTTCACGGCGGCCGGCCGTGGATACGACCGGTGTTCGAACAGCGACTTTGCTTCCCGCAACTGCCCGGAGATGAAGCCGGCACTGGCGATAAATGGCCGCGTCGTCGATGACGAGGGTCAGGCGCTGGCGAGCGTCGAAGTCGAACTCACACGAAGAAGGTCTCGGCGCAACGGACCGCCGCTGCGCCAGTTCTTGCGCACCCGCGCGGACGGCCGTTTCGTGAGCGACCGCCTGCCGGCCCCGGAGGGCCTTCTTGACTACATCGAGGTCGCCATCAGGCACCCTGGCTTCCTGCCCCTCGAGTCGGGAATCTCCAAGTACCGCACGGAACAGGACGAGTACATCATCGAGCTGCAACGGGGCGTGATCGTAACGGGGAGCGTCTTCGACCGCCAGACCGGTCTGGCGGTATCCGGTGCGGAAGTCGCCCTGGGACGGTTCAGCGCGCAGGGCACGGTGATGAGCTTGAACGCGCTGGCTGCCTTGCGCTTGGGGAAGAAGTACACGGGGCGCACCGACGGTGAAGGGAGGTTCGCCGTTCGTTCGCCGCCGGGACGGCATGACCTGGCTGTCCGCACGCCCGAGCATGCCTTTCGGCTCGTACGCGGCGTCGAAGTGGCCGCGGTCGAGACCCTCGATCTGGGTTCGGTCTACCTGGAACCGGGTCTTGTCTTTCGGGGCAGGGTCGTCGACGAGACTTCGAGGCCAATCGCGGGCGCGTACGTCAGCGCCATCGCTCAGCGGACGCCGGATGCCCTTGGCCGCAATCCGATGGTCGACAACGGCGACGCGACCCGGTTGACTACGGACGGCGAGGGCCTCTTCAGCGTCCCGGGATTGCCTCCCTACGTGCGGCTCGACGTTACGGCAGCCGCGGCCGGCTTCGCAGCACGGACGCTCCGCGGTTTGAAGCCCGACGCAAGTCCGGTCGAGATCCAACTCGGCCCCGGAGCCATCCTGACGGGGAGATTGACTCGCGGCGGAGAACCCATCGCCGGCTCGTACGAACTCTTCGGATCGGCCAGTCGCGGATTCAGGGATCCCTTGACTCGCGACCCCGGCTACGTGACTTCCGGGCCCATCGCGAGCGACGGGGCTTTCGAGGTCGCGCACCTGGCGGCAGACCGCTATCGGCTGCTTGTGCGATCCGTGGACGGCGAGGAGAAACGAGCGATTGTAGAGCTGAATGCCGGCGACGAACGCCGGCTTGAACTGGATCTCGACTCCCGCTCCGGGAGAGTCGCAGGCCGTGTCGTGGACCGGCAGATTGGTTTGCCCGGCGCGACGGTCCGGTTGAACCGGGCGCTGGTGGCCACGACCGATGCGACGGGCCACTTTGCCTTCGACGACGTGCCCGCCGGGACGGTCGTCCTGGAAGCCGACCTCGGAAACGGTGAGGCGGTACGGACCAGGACGGTGCGTGTTCGTGGCGGGGAGACTCGCGTGACTCTCGATTTCAGCCGCTACGAGATCAGCGGCCGGGCGCTTCTTCCGAGAAGGGCCCGCGGCGTTGGCGACCGGCGCTTGACGTTCTGGTCCCCAGATTCGCCGGGAGCCGAGAGTACAACCGCAATGCCGAATGCCGGGGGGTACTTTAGCGTGCGGTTGAGGAGCGGCGAGTACGACGTCGGCGGCAGGTTCAACGGTCGTCGCGTCTTTGCTCCGAAGAAACTCCGGGTCAGCGGAGACGCGGCGGATGTCAACCTTCGTCTTCGCCTCGCCCCGTCCGGGCGGATAGTCGGTCGAGTCCACGGCCTTGCAGAGGACGAGTTGGCGACGCTTCGCGTCGAGGCCGTGAACCATGAGCTGACCGGTCGGGCGGCGGACGTGAATGCGGACGGCACGTTCTTGATCGAGCGGGTTGCCGAGGGAGAGTGGACCGTGGTGGGAGTCGTCGGCTCGTCGAGCAGGCGGGCGACCCGAGGTGCCGAGGTCCAAGCTGGCGAAGCCCGGGTTGATCTCATCTTCGAGAGCGCCCACGCGGTCAGCGGGATCGTGCGCCTTGACGACGTACCGTGGTCCGGGGCACAGGTGCTGATCATGCCCGAAGGAAGGCGTGAGAGAGCACGTCGACAGTTCACGGGCCATGATGGCTCCTTCGTGTTCCGTGACGTCGAGTCCGGCAGCCACTTCATCGCTGCCGGAGCGGAAGTGAGGCCGCTACGGGTCGAAGGCGACGAGTGGGTTGAAATCCGCCTAGAGAGCGGCAGGGTTCAGGGCCTGATCCTGGGGGCGACGACCGGTCTGCCGGAGGCTGGCGCGATCGTCGCGATGTGGCCGGCCGCAGCGACGCGAAGTCAGTCGGATGCGATCGGTTCGACCCGTACTTCCTGGACGAACGCTCAGGGAGGATTCGTCTTCGAGAGCGTGCCGTCCGGCGACTGGGTGGTGGAAGTCACAGGACGGCCAGGCACTCGACAGAGACTCAAGGTTGAACCGGGCCGCGACATAGCGGTGACAGTGCGGTAGTTCTCGAAGGCGCCGGGTCGGTCGAAGCGGGATTGCGCGGCGTCGGTCGGACGTCCGGGAGTTGCCCGTTGCTATAGTCCTCGCTCACGTGAACCAGATCTTCGGCCGCACCGGCACCGCGTTGGCGGTCGCCGCTCTCCTCTCTGCCGCCGGCGCGGCGGCGCAGCGGGATGACCCGCCGATCGACGTTCTGATGCTCGCCACCGACGATGCGATGCGCGGCGACTCCAGCGAGAGCCGGATCACGATGCGGATCAGGACCGAGCGTTGGCAGCGGGAGTTGCGGCTCCATGTCACCTCGGAGGGCAGCGAGAAGGCGCTGGTTCGGATCGAAGCGCCGGCGAAGGAGCGCGGCACGGCGACGCTCAAGGTCGAGCAGAACATCTGGAACTACCTGCCAAACGTCGACCGGACGATCAAGGTGCCGGCGTCGATGATGCAGGCGGCGTGGATGGGCAGCCACTTCACGAACGACGACCTGGTGCATGAGTCTCGCTACAGCGAGGACTTCGAGTGCGCCTACCGGGAGCGGCCGGCGGACGAGTCGGGCCATTGGGTGGTGCGCTGCGTGCCGCTACCGGATGCTCCGGTCGTGTGGGGCGCGATCGACGCCCGGTTTCGGGCGCGGGATTTTCTGCTCGACCAGGCCGAGTACTTCGACGAGCGTGAACGGTTGGTGCGCACGATCCTCTACGAGGACTTCGGTCCGCTGGGCGGCAGGACGCTGCCGCGTCGGATGCGGGTGATACCGGCGGACGATCCCGACGAGTTCACCGAAATCGTCTACGAGGAGCACGAGTTCAACATCGATCTGCCGCCGGGTACGTTCTCGCTGCAGTCGTTACGGCGGTGACTTCAGCACGAGGCGCGGCGGGATGAAGATACTCCGCATGGCTTGGCGCAACCTTTGGCGCAACGGTCGCCGCACGCTGGTTACGGTCGGCGCGATGACGCTGGCCCTGTGGGCGATGGTGATCTACACCTCGCTCATGGAGGGGATGCTCGGCAGCATGGAGAGCACCCTGCTCGATGTGGAGTTGGGCGAGATCCAGATTCACGCGGCGGGCTACCGGGAACGGCCGTCGATCTGGGACCGGATCGAAGATCCGGACGCACTCCTAGAGGCCCTGGAAGAGACCGGGCTGCGGTCGAGCGCGCGTCTTCTCGGCGGCGCGCTGGTCGCTTCAGGCGACGCGTCGACCGGAGCGCTGCTCAAGGGTCTGCAGCCGGAGCGCGACGCGTTGGTCAGCGATGTCTACCTGCGGCTCGACCGGGGCGAATGGCTCGACTCGTCCGATCCCGAAGGCGTCGTGCTGGGGTACAGACTGGCGCGGACGCTGGCGGTGGCGCCCGGCGACGAACTGATAGCACTCAGCCAGGCGACCGACGGCAGCATGGCGAACGACCTGTTCCGGATCCGCGGCGTACTCCAGAGCCTGAGTGAGGAGACGGACCGGGCGACGGTGTTCCTGGTCGAGGATCAGTTCCGGAGTTTCTTCGCCCTGGAGGACGGGGCGCACCAGGTCATCGTCCGCAGCGGGGAGGGTCAGGATCTGGCCGCGGCGGCAGGCGTCGTCGCCGATGCCGCGGCCATCAGTTCCCCCGGGGCCGAGGTGCGGAGTTGGCGCGAACTCCTGCCGGGCCTGGCCAACATCTTCGACTCGGCTCAAGCCGCCGTCCAGGTCGTGGCGTTCATCGTCTACGTGGTGATCGCGATCCTGATCCTGAACGCGATGCTGATGGCGGTCTTCGAGCGGATCCGGGAGTTCGGCGTGCTCAAGGCGATCGGGGTGTCCCCGGGGAAGGTTCTAGCGCTCATCCTGGTCGAGGGCGCCTTGCAGACTGCCCTGGCGATCGCGGTGGGATTGACGGCGAGTCTGCCGGCACTCTGGTTCGTGGTCGAGCGGGGGATCGATGTCGGGACCTTGGGCGGAACCGCGTTGATGGGCGTCTCGATGGATCAGATCTGGACCGGCGCGGTCAGTCCGGCCACGATCGCGGGGCCGGTTGCGATCCTGGTGTTCATCGTCGGGCTGGCGGTGATGTTCCCGGCGATCAAGGCGGCGCGGATCAGCCCGATCGAGGCGATCCACCACCAGTAGATGCGGTGGGGAACGTGAGAAGGGAAGGAAGGGGAGAACATGAGCGGACCCAATGTGACGGCACTGGCCTGGCGCAACCTGTGGCGCAACCGCCGGCGAACCCTGTTGACGATGGGCTCGATCGTCTTCGGCGTCTTTCTGGCGGTCGTCTTCACCGCCATGCAGGATCGCAACTGGAAGGACATGATCGACCTCGCCGCCAGGCTCGGAGGCGGTCACGTCAGCCTGCAGCATCCGGAGTACCTCGACAAGCCGACGCTGACCCGCACCGTCGTCCGCGGCGAAGGGATCCAGGCGGCGCTCGAAGGCGAGCGCGGTCGGGTCGCGCGTACCGTGGACCGGGTGATCGGGCCGACGATGCTGGCGACGGCGGGCGAGAACTTCAGCGCCGCCTTCATCGCCTTCGATCCGGGGGCGGAGGACGAGACGACCTTGTCGATCCTGGAAGCGCTCGACGAGGGAGCGGCCCTCGAGTCCGGCGACACCGGCGGCGTGATCCTCGGTCACCGTCTGGCCAGCAATCTGGGGATGGAACTCGGCGACAAGGTGGTCTACACGCTGACCGACAAGAACGGTGAGATCGTGAGCGGTCTGGCGCGGTTGCGGGGAACGCTGCGGACCAACGCCCCGACCGTCGACGGCGGGTTCTGCCTGCTGCCGCTCGACACCGTGCGCGAACTTCTCGGCTACGGCGAGCACGAGGCCACCATGGTGGCCGTGTTCCTGCACGATCAGCGACAGAGCGGACGGGTCGCCGGCCGGTTGGACCGGGAACTCGGTGCTGCCGTGGCGGCCGTGCCCTGGAACGCGAGTCAGCCGCAACTGGCCGCGTTCATTGCGCTCAAGGTCGGCGGCGCCGTGTTCATGGAGATTCTGATCGCCGTCCTGGTGGCGGCGGGGATCTTCAACACTCTGTTCGTCAGCGTGATGGAGCGGCTGCGCGAGTTCGGGATCATGCTGGCGATCGGCTGGAGCCCGGGCCGGCTGTTCCGGCTGGTCATGATGGAGAGCGTGTGGCTGGCGGTGCTCGGTCTCACCGGCGCCTTCCTGGTCACGGTCGGGCCGTACCTCTACCTTTCATCGACGGGCCTTGACCTGACCGCGGTCTACGGAGGAACGATCGAGGTCGCCGGCGTCGGCCTCGATCCGGTGCTCAAGGTCGGCATCTTCCCGCGCAACGCGGTGATGATCGCCCTCTTCGCGGTCGCGGCCACCCTCGCTTCCGGCATCTATCCGGCGTGGCGCGCGGGCCGGGTGGAGCCGGTTGAAACGATCAAGGTGGTGTGAAGTGGGCTGCGATCCGATCATCTCTCTGTGCAACGTCACCAAGATCTACCGGCAGGGCAGCGTGGACATCCACGCCCTTCGGGGTCTCTCTCTGGACATCGAACCCGGCGAGTTCACCGCCATCTGCGGCCCCTCCGGGTCCGGCAAGACGACCACGCTGAACCTGGTCGGGGCGCTTGACTCCATGACCTCGGGTTCGATCGTGCTCGACGGGCAGGAGTTGGGCAGCCTGAACAAGAAGCAGTTGAGCGCGCTGCGCCGCGACCGGATCGGCTTCGTGTTCCAGGCCTACAACCTGATGCCGGTGCTCACGGCGTATGAGAACGCGGAGATGGTGCTCTGGGTGCAGGGCGTCGACGCGGCGACCCGTCGCGAACGGGTGATGGGACTGCTCGAACAGGTGGGGCTCAAGGGCATGGAGGATCGCCGGCCGTCCGAACTGTCGGGGGGACAGCAGCAGCGGGTCGCGATCGCCCGCGCCATCGCCAGCAATCCAGCGGTGGTGCTTGCCGACGAGCCGACGGCGAACGTCGACTCCGAGACCGCGGAGACTCTGCTGGGCTTGATGGAGACGCTCAACCGGGAGCAGGGCGTGACCTTCCTGTTCTCGACCCACGATCCACAGGTGATGGAACGGGCGCGCCGCGTGGTGCGCCTGGTCGATGGCAGCGTCGCGAGCGACGAACGCCGCCAGGAGCCTGCGTCGTAAGACGCAGCGAAGCAAGTTCTGCGACGCGGGGTGCTGGTGAGGTGGGGGCTGGGGCCAAACAGGGAGTCTGCGACGGGTTTGGCGGCTCTGACGGGTTGCCCTGGCCGGCCAGCTCGGTAGCCGCGGTGCTGCTCGCGGTACTGGTAGCGGCCACGGCGGCGCCGTCGGCAGCGCAGACCGTGGTGGGCGGCGACGTGCGAATCTTTGCCTTCCAGGTCCTGGAAGAGATCGAGATCGGTGGGGACGGGGATGCTGCCGCCGAAGACGCCGGGTTGGGCGGCGCCGGCGGGGTGGAACTCGGGATCTTCCGGCTCAAGCTCGATTCCCGCTGGCAAATGGGATCCCGAGACAGCTTCCGCCTCGAGGTGCACGGCGTGGCGCAGGCCGTGTCGCCACCTGGCAGCGGCGCCGTCACGTCGGTGGCGACCGGCGCCACGCGACGCTTCTTCGACCTGGAGTCCGACTCGTTCGGCGGCGGCGATGTGGCGGGCGCCACCGAGATCGACCGCTTCAACCTGCGCTGGGACCGGCCCGGCTTCCGGATGGTGTTCGGGCGTCAGGCGATCACCTGGGGAGTGAACTACTTCTGGCCCGTGCTCGACCTGTTCGCTCCGTTCGCGCCGCAGCGCATCGACCGCGACTACAAGCCCGGGGTGGACGCGCTGCGGTTCACGGTGCCGGTAGGCGACTTCTCCGAGGTCGAGGTCATCGCGGCCAGCCAGGGAGCGCGGACCCCCGACGACCTGAGCTTCGCCTCCCTGGGCCGCTTCCACAGCGACCTCGGCAAGGGCGACTCGAGCGTTGACTTCGGTTACATGGTCGGCGGCTTTCACCGCGACTTCGTCCTCGGGGGCTTCTTCTCGGCCGATGTCTGCGGCACCGGCCTGCGCGGCGAAGTCTCCTGGACCAGTCCGGGATGCGACCCCCGGAGCGCTCACCCGGTGTTCGGTTGCGGCGACTTCTGGCGCTTCACGGTCGGCGTCGACCGGCTGCTGACGCCGACCCTGACCCTGATCGCCGAGGCGAGCTGGAACGGCTTCGGCGCCGGCGACCCCGCGGACTACGCGCGGCTTGCGGGCGCCGACCGCGTAAGCCGTGGCGAGGTCGTGTCGCTTGGGCGCCGTTACGCCGGTCTCTCCCTGGGGTGGCAGGCCCATCCGCTGCTGACCGTCAGCGGCGCCGTGCTCTTCAATCGGGAGGATTCTTCGGCCCTGTTTCAGCCCGGCATCGCCTGGTCCGTGTCCGACCAGGTGTCCGTTAACGCGGGCCTGATCGTGTCGACCGGCCGCGGCCTCCGGGACGGCGTGCTGGGCAGCGAATACGGGGCGGTGCCGGTGGTGGCCTGGTCGTCCCTGACCGCCTACTTCTAGGAGCTTGCGCGGTAGAACGATCTGGCCTGGGAACCCGTGTGGCGCGATCCGCGCCACACGCGAACCACTCCGTGCGCCCGTCATCGGGCGCACGGATGGCACGCGGGCATCCTGCCCGCATCCGGCGCGCAGCGCCGGCCTCCGGTAGTTGCCGCGCTAGGAGCTCGGCGCTGCCCATCTTTACCGGTTGTTCACCTGCCCTGGGGTACGCTGCTCCATCGCAGAGACTTGTTTGACTACACGAGATTCAGCACCTGTATGAAGACCGCGAAAGTCACTTTCACCGCATCCTGTGTGGCGCTTGCCGCCCTGGTTGTCGCCTGCGGCGGCGGCAGTTCCCGCAACGTGATCCAGAACAAGGGTTCGGACACCCTGGTCAACGTCGCTCAGGCGTGGGCGGAGAACTACGCGGCCCTGGTTCCGGGCACCGCCGTTGCGGTGACCGGCGGCGGCTCGGGCACCGGCATTTCGGCGATGATCAACGGCACCGTCGACATCGCGAACTCCAGCCGGCGCATGAAGGACTCCGAGCTCGAGCTGGCGCGCGGAAACGGCAACGAACCGATCGAGTTGGTGGTCGGCTACGACGCGCTGGCGGTGTTCGTCCATCCCGACAACCCGCTTGGCGAAGTTTCGCTTGAGCAGTTGGCCGAGCTCTACGGTGAGAACGGTGGCATTGAGACGTGGCGCCAGCTCGGCGTCGAGGTGCCGGGCTGCAGCAGTGACGAGGTCGTCCGCGTCAGCCGCCAGAACAACTCGGGCACCTACGTGTACTTCCGCGAGGCCGTGCTCGGCGACCGGCGCGACTTCAAGCTCGGTTCGCGCGACATGCACGGCTCCAAGGACGTGGTCGACCTGGTCGAGAACACGCCCTGCGCGATCGGCTACAGCGGTCTCGCCTACGCGACGGACCACATCAAGATGCCCTGCGTCAAGAAGAGCGAGGACGGCGAGTGCGTGTCTCCTTCGGTCGAGACCGCGATCGACGGCTCGTACCCGATCGCCCGCCCCCTGTTCATGTACACCGCCGGCGAGCCCGAGGGCGCCATCCGCGAGTACATCGACTGGGTGCTGAGCGACGAGGGCCAGTGCATCATCTACGAGAAGGGCTACGCGCCGCGCGGCGACGTGAACTGTCCCTGAACCAGAGCCTCCAAGCAAGCAAACCTCCAACATGACGCGGCGTCCGCAGTTTCCCGGCGGCCGGCTTGGCTGAGCTATGAGCTTGCGCGGCAGGAGAATTGGCGTACCCCATATGCAACGGCGCAAGTTGCTAGCGCACGCGGCCGACCGGCGCAATGCCGCCTGGTGGATCGACCGGGCGGTGCAGGTCCTCGTCCTTGCGGGCGGCCTGTCGGCGATCGTCTTCATCGTCGGCATCTTCCTCTTCATCACGCGGGAGGGCGCCGGCTTCATCTTCGATCGCTTCGAGTTCCGCGAGTTCTTCTTCTCGCCGCGCTGGACGCCGACGTCGAACCACAACGCGACGTACGGCGCCCTGGCCCTGATCGCGGGCACGGCCTCGGTGACCGGGCTCGCAATGGTCGTGTCGGTGCCCTTCTCGCTCGGCGCCGCGATCTACATCGGTGAGTTCGCCACCGGCCGCGTGCGCGAGACGCTCAAGGTGCTGGTGGAGCTCCTGGCCGCGATCCCGTCCGTGGTCTGGGGGTTCATCGGCCTCTCGATCATGAACCCGCTGATCATCCAGATCTTCGACGTGCCGATTGGGCTGAACGTCCTCAACTCCGGGATCATCCTGGGCCTGATGGCGGCGCCGATCATGACCACGATCGCCGAGGACGCGCTCAAGGCGGTGCCCGACACCTACCGGGAGGCCGCCGAAGCAATGGGGGCGACGCGCTGGCAGGTGACCTTCAAGGTCGTACTACCCGCCGCCCGCAATGGTCTGGTGGCGGCCACGCTGCTCGGTGTCGGGCGCGGCTTCGGCGAGACGATGGCGGTGCTGATGGCGAGCGGCCACTCGATCAACCTGCCGACCAGCCCCTTCGACTCGGTGCGGGCGCTGACCGCCACGATCGCCGCCGAACTGGGCGAGACGGCCGCCGGCTCCGACCACTACCAGGCGCTGTTCACGCTCGGCATCTTCCTGTTCCTGGTCACCTTCGCCATCAACTTCGCGGCCGATGTCTTCGTTCGTGGGGGCCGGCGCAAGCACCGTGGCCGGGGCCGCCGCCCGGCCGCTTCGGCGAACCCGTAGGGACGGAGGAGGAAGCGCGTGTTCGAGGCGACCGAGCGCAACCGGCGCAACCGGAAGGTAGAGAGTCTGTTCCGGCTCCTTTTCCTGTGGATGACCTGCATGCTCATCCTGCCGGTCGGCATCATCCTCGGCGTGCTGATCTACAAGGGCGGGCCGGCGATCTCCTGGGAGTTCCTGTTCACGTCGCCGACCCAGGGGATGACGGCGGGCGGCATTCTGCCCGCCCTGATCGGCACCGTGTGGCTGGTGGTCGTGGCCCTGCTCGCCTCGGTGCCGGTCGGCGTGGCGGCCGCCCTCTACTTGAGCGAGTATGCACCGGACAATCGGCTCACCCGGGCCATCAACCTCGCGATCATCAACCTGGCCGGCGTGCCGTCGATCGTCCACGCGCTGTTCGGCCTCGGCGCCTTCGTGATCTTCTTCCGCTTCGGCACCAGCATCCTGGCCGCCAGCCTGACCCTGGCGGTGATGACCCTGCCGGTGGTGATCGTCGCCACCAGGGAGTCGCTCCAGACCGTGCCGCTCGCCTTCCGCGAGGCCTGCTGGAACATGGGTGCGACGCGCTGGCAGACGATCCGAAAGGTCGTGCTGCCCAACGCGATCAGCGGCATCCTCACCGGCGTCATCCTCGAGGTCTCCCGGACCGCCGGCGAGACTGCACCGATCATGTTCACCGGCGCCGTGTTCTTCTTCCCGTTCCTGCCGCAGGGGGTGCTGGACGAGACGATGGCGATGTCGCTCCACCTGTTCGTTATCTCGACCCAGGTGCCGGACGTGCCTGAGCACCTGCCCTTCGGCGTCGCCCTGGTGCTGATTTCCATGGTGCTGGCGATGAACGGGCTCTCGATCGCCTTCCGGGTCTATCTGCGGGGCCGCAAGAAGTGGTGAGGGCTCCCGCGCCGGCGAACGCCGACTCCGACTTCGCGATCGACATCGTCGATCTGGCGATTCGTTACCACGGAAAGTTGGCGCTCTCGGGCGTCACGCTCCAGGTTCCGACGAACGAGATCTTTGGCGTCATCGGACCGGCGAACAGCGGCAAGACGTCCTTCCTGCGCGCCATCAACCGGATGGACCTGATGACGGCGGGCATGACGGTCGAGGGCGCGGTGCGCGTCGAGGGCCGGGACGTCCGGAGTTGGCGCAACCCCTATGCGCTTCGGCAGCGCATCGGCGTTGTGTTCCCGCTGCCTGTGGGCCTGCCGATGACGGTCTACGACAACGTCGCGCTGTCGTCGCGGCTGCGCGGCACGCGAAAGAAGGCCGACCTGGATGTCATCGTCGAACGCTGTCTGCGGCGTGCCGCGCTCTGGGACGAAGTGAAGGACCGGCTCGACTCCCTGGGCAGTCTGCTGTCGGGCGGCCAGCAGCAGCGGCTGACGATTGCCCGTGCCCTGTCCCAGGATCCGTCGATCCTCCTGCTCGACGAGTTCTCGATCGCGGTCGATCCGGTGACCACGATGCGGATCGAGGAGGTGCTGTCGGAGCTCAAGTCCGAGATGACGATCGTGCTGGTCACGAACCTCGTCCAGCAGGCGCGGCGGTTGGCTTCGCAGACCGCCTTCTTCCTCACCGGCGAGCTGGTCGAGGTGACCGAGACGGAGGCGATGTTCGAGGGCGGCGCCCAGGATCCGCGGACCACTGCCTACGTGGAAGGGAAGTTCGGATGACCTCCAGCGGCGGTTCGAGGAGATCGACCAGGGGGCGCTCACGGCGGCCGACCGGATCCCAGGCGACTCCCGCGACGGGAGCGATGCCCGCGGCTGCCGATCCGGCCGCGGCGATCCTGATCGAGAAGCTGAACCTCTGGTACGGCGACTTCCAGGCCCTGTTCGATGTTGACCTGAACGTCAGGGCGGGCGCGATCACCTCCCTGATCGGCCCCTCGGGATGCGGCAAGACGACCCTGCTTCGCTCGGTCAACCGGATCAACGAACGCCTTCCGTACGTGCGCACGTCGGGCAGCATCCGGCTGTGGGGCCTGGATGTCTACACCCCGGAGGTCGAGCTGGCTCAGCTTCGCAAGCAGGTCGGCATGGTCTTCCAGCGTCCGAACCCGTTGCCGCTGTCGGTGCGGGACAACGTGCTGTTCGGGACTCGAGTCCACCGCCCGAACGAGCGCCCGCCGACCAGGGTCGAAGGCGATCGGATCGTCGAAGAGGCGCTGCGCGAGGTTCTGCTCTGGGACGAGCTGAAGGACTCGCTCGACCGGCGCGGCACAGAACTCTCGCTCGAGCAGCAGCAGAAGCTGTGCATCGCCCGCCTGCTGCCGGTCAAGCCGAAGCTCCTGCTGATGGACGAACCCTGTTCGGCGCTCGACCCCGCCGGCACCGAGGCCGTCGAAGAGTTGATCTGGAAGCTGCGCGGCGACTACACGATCCTGATCGTCACCCACAACATGGCCCAGGCCCGGCGCGCGAGCGAGGAGTGCGTGTTCATGCTGCTCGGCGAGATGGTCGAGCACAGCGACACGGCGTCGATGTTCCTGAACCCGTCAAACAGTCAGACGGCGGCCTACATCGAAGGGAGGTACGGGTAAGGTTCGGGGGCCCGCTCGCGCTGGGGCCAGGCTGCTGGCGGCAGGACTTCGGCTTCGACGGACGTCCTGGATCGTCAGGCGTTGCCTGTTGCGCTCCCTCTCGCCAGCCGCGGGGAGCAAGCGCTCTAGGGAGCGAAGCCCGAAGGCGTGTCCCCCTAGTGGCTCTTCCGGGTTCATGGTGGAGATGGCTTAGTCTTGCCGGATGCGTGACACAGATTTGTACGGTCGGATTTTGGGTGTCGAGAGTCCGTGGGAAGTGACCGGTGTCGAGCTGCGGCTCGAGTCGGGCGAGGTGGAGGTATTCGTGGTTCGCGGCGGCGGGGAGTCGTTGAGTTGCCCGGAGTGCGGCGGCGAGGCAAGGCGGCACGACGCTCGTCGTCGGAGTTGGCGTCATCTGCCGACGTGCCAGTACCGGACGATCCTGACTGCGGAGGTGCCTCGTGTGCGGTGCGCTGAGCACGGTGTGCGGACGATCGGCGTGCCGTGGTCGGACCCGGGTTCTCGTTTCACGGCGCTGTTCGAGGCGCTGGTGATCGATTGGCTGGGCGCGGCGAGCATGTCGGCGGTGGCTCGGCTGCTGGACCTGAGTTGGGACCAGGTGGACGGGGTGATGCAGAGGGCGGTGAAGCGTGGGCTTGAGCGTCGCGGCCCGGCGCCGGCGTCTCGCCGTCTTGGCGTGGACGAGACGTCGTTTCAGAAGCGTCACGAGTACGTGACGGTGGTGGCGGACATCGAGGGCGAGCCGCGCGTGCACCATGTGGCGGACGGTCGCGGCAAGGAGGCTCTGTCGTCGTACTACGAGTCGTTGTCGGAGGCCGAGCGTTCGGAGATCGAGACGGTGGCGATGGACATGTGGCCCGCGTACATCTCGGCGACGGTGTCCTGCCTACCCGACGGCGGGGACAAGATCGCGTACGACAAGTTCCATCTCGCGGCTCATCTCGGCGACGCAGTGGACGAGGTGCGCAGGGAGGAGCACCGGCAGTTGCGCAGCCTGGACGACCAACGCCTGACCGACACGCGCTACCTGTGGCTGTACCACCCGGACCGGGTGCCGGAGCGGTCCTGGGCCCGCTTCAAGGAGTTGATCGACGGCACGTCGAAGACGGCCCGCTGCTGGCATCTGAAGGAGGTGGCGATGATGATGTGGGAGACATCGGACCGCACCGAGGCGCTGGAGACCTTCAAGGGCTGGTACTCGTGGGCGATCCGCAGCCGCCTGGAGCCGATGAAGCGTGTGGCCCGGATGATCAAGGCCCATCTCGACGGCGTGCTGAACGCCATCGAGCGAGGCGTCACCAATGCACGCCTCGAAGGCATCAACTCGGTGATCCAGTGGCTCAAGAAATCCGCACGCGGTTATCGAAATCGGGACCGCTTCCGCACCGCCATCTACTTCCATCTCGGCGGACTCGACCTCTACCCCGATTCACTCACGTTCCACTCGAAACCCTGAAGAGCCAGGTAGTTTCTCTTGTCCGCCACCATGCCGTTAGGATCGCGGGAGCGACCCACGAGGGAGTAGGCTTGGCAGGGAGGGCCGCCGATGAGCAGGTCCAGTTCGCGCTCGCCCAACAGGACGTCGATCTCGCCGTAGAGCCGCCGCAAAGTGTCTGGCCGTATCTCCTCGTTGATGACGGAGCGTACAACCCGATGCGGTACTGCCGCGTACAGCATGTCCCGGTCGATGCTATCGGCCAGATAGTCCGCGTAGACGTCCTCGCGGCCAGCTGCTACGAGCCAGTGATAGGCCATTCGGGTGCGCAGCGTGTTGCATGCTGCGGCCTCCGCCTCGACATGCGCGATGGGATGGTAGCCCTCCTGTATGAAGCCTTCCGAGAGTCCGCCGCCACCAGCAAAGAGGTCGACGAAACTCAACCGACTGCTCAATCTCGCTGGTCCCTGGGCCGGCACGCTCAGACCTCCGCTGGCTGAAGACGAGCCAGCGTAGGGGGCCGGCCCTAGCAGGCCACCGGCGGGTCTCCGGTTCGCGGCTCGCTCGCCGCGTTCGTCGCCGGAAGGAGGGCTACGGTGTCTGCTCAAGATCAGGCTTTCCGAAGGCAATGGCAAGAGACTTCCTCACGCCGGTCGCGTCGCCTTGCCGCCGTGAACCGTGGGCTCCGCACACCACTGGCGGCGGAGCAGGCCCAGTGGCTCGAGGAGTTCGTTTGGCAGACCGAGCACACTGATCAGTACTTCTCGGTCGAGCGCCATGCGGCTCTCGTCGCGGTAGGCCTCGTTGGCAGGTAGGAACTCGGCCTCTCTGAACTCGTCGAAGATGTCACTAGCGGCGGCGAGCTGCCCTGGGTCAAGTTCCCGCGGGTCGAGCGTGAGGAGTTTCGGCAGCCGACTGATCGTGATCCTCGCCCGACCCTGCTGTTGCAGGCTGCCGAGCCACCAGAAGGACATCAGCCCGAGTGTTGAATTTGCCCATAGGAGTACGGGAGCTTCCCACGAGTCGTCGGCTAGCAGGTAGTTGGGCCAAGCCGTGCCTCCGAGGGTCTTTTCGGGTGTAACGCAGGCAGCCAAGGACTGCGAGTTCAGTCGAAAGTCGCGGTTCAAGTGGAGTCTCGACGCGGTTCGCCAAACGCGGACGGCCCGGGCGGCGCACTCCGGTCGTGGCTCGCCGAACGAATCTGGCTCGACCTCCAGGCGGCGCTCCCGGGGCGCATGATGGTTCCAGAGGGCAGGGTAGGTCTGCACCCGCTCGGTCTCCCAGGTTCGGATTTCAAATGGGCCGCGTGGCGGCTTGCCCGGACCGGGCGAGCTTCCGTTGATGTCCCGATCAACGAGACCGCGCTCGCCGATTCTACCCAGCGGGGTGATCGGGATGTCGTAGTCACTCTCGGACCGGGGCAGTGCAAGTTTGCCGTTGGCCAGCGCGAGCAGCGCCCGGGGCAGGTTCGACTCGACGACGGACGCAGCGCCGCCATTGGCAAGCGTGGTGCGGACGAACGTTCCAGTGGTCCGGCTGGGCGTGATCCGGATGGGACCGGTGCGACCTTGCAGCCCGCGAAGGTTCCGCGCCAGGGTGTCAGCTTCCAAGATCGTGCGGGGGCGCCGCCGCAGGGTCAAGAACAGCGTCGTCGCGTTCTCGGGCGTTCGTGCTGTCGATCTTCTTGACTCTAGTGTACTGTCTCCAACATGGCTTTACCACGTGTAACCTTTGCGATGATGCTGTCGGCGGTGGCCGTCCAGACGAAGGGCCGGGAGTTTTGGTTGCTATTCTCCACGTAGTCGTAGATGGTCTTTACGCACTGCTGTCCCACAAACGGGGAGGAAGGATGGGTCTGAACCGTGCCTTGTCGTATGATTGGTTTTCAAACAACGCCAATGACGGCAAGGAGATCCAGACCCATGGCGCACAATAGTACCGTACTTGGCCAGTTCCTCAAGCTGGTGTCGAGACATGAGTTCGAGCGGGAGGCCCGGCGGCATCACAGGGGACGCAAGCTGCGCTCGATGAGCCGCTGGGGCCAGTTCGTAGCGATGGCGACGGCGCAGCTTTCCGGGCGGCGCAGTCTGCGAGACATCGTGTCGAACCTGGATGCGCAGGCTCACAAGCTGTACCATCTCGGCGTTGGCCGGGTAGCCCGATCTTCGCTGGCGCGGGTGAACAGAGAGCAGCCTCACGAACTGTACGAGGCGCTGTTCGGTCGCCTTCTGAGCCGTTGTCAGGCGGCGGCGCCGGGGCATGGGTTCCGTTTCCGGAACAAGCTGTTGTCGCTCGACGCCACGTACGTGGACCTGTGCCTGAAGGTGTTTCCCTGGGCGCGGTACCGCAAGACCAAGGGGGCGTTGAAGCTGCACGTGGGTCTCGACCACGAGGGCTGTCTGCCGTCGTTCCTGCACGTCACCGACGGCAAGGGCTCGGACCTCGAGGTGGCCCGGTCGCTTCGTCTTCCGAAGGGAGCATCGTGGCGGCGGACCGTCTGTACCTCGACTTCGGATGGCTGAAGGACCTTGATGCACAAGGGGTTTTCCTGGTCACCCGCCTGAAGCGCAAGGTCAAGTACGCGGTTCGGGAGCGGCGCTCGTTCGCTCGCGGCCGGGGCGTGACGTCGGACCAGACCATCGAGCTGACCAGCGTCAAGGGGCGCAAGCGGTGCCCGATTCCGTTGCGTCGGGTCGGCTATCGCGACCCGGAGACGGGTCGGCACTACAAGTTCCTGACCAACAACTTCAGCCTCGCCCCGAAGACCATCGCGGACATCTACAAGGCGCGCTGGCAGATCGAGCTCTTCTTCAAGTGGATCAAGCAGAACCTGCGCATCAAGAGCTTTGTCGGCACCTCGCGCAATGCTGTCATGACGCAGATCTGGATCGCCATCTGCGTCCATCTGCTGCTCGCATACCTGAAATTCGCCAACAAGATGTCCTGGAGCATGAGCCAGATCCTCCGCCTCCTGCAACTCAACCTGTTCGACCGAAGACCGCTGCTGGAACTGCTCGAACCTCGGAGCGGACCCCCCGAACCGAGAAACGCACAAACTCAACTTGCTCTACGCTGAAGTTTGTGGGACAGCAATGGTCTTTACGAGGTCGTTGACGCTCTGGAATGCACCGCGCCGGATCGCCTTCGTGGTCAGACCGCCCAGCCAGCGTTCGACCAGGTCAAGCCAGGGCGACGAAGTGGGAATGAAATGGAAGTGGAAGCGAGGCTTTCGCTCCAGCCATGCGCGCACGGCGGCGTGTTTGTGGGTCTGGTAGTTGTCCAGGATCAGGTGCAGGTCGAGATGGTTCGGGATCTCGCGGTCGAGACGCTTGAGGAAACGGAGAAACTCCTGATGGCGCTGCCGGCCCATGCACTCCGCGATCACCGTGCCCTCCAACACGTTCAGCGCAGCGAACAACGTCGTCGTCCCGTTGCGCTTGTAGTCGTGGGTCATCGTTCCCGCGCGGCCGCGCTTGAGCGGCAAGCCCGGCTGGGTCCGGTCCAGAGCCTGGATCTGGCTCTTCTCGTCCACGCACAGCACAAGCGCGTTCTCGGGCGGATTCCGGTACAGGCCCACAACGTCCCGCAGCTTCTCCACGAACCTGGGGTCGTTGCTCAGCTTGAACGTCTTGACCAGATGGGGCTTCAGCCCGTGCGCCGCCCAGATGCGCTGGACCGCCGCCGGACTGATGCCCTGGGCCCGAGCCATCGAACGCACGCTCCAGTGGGTCTGACCGGGCGGCTTCTCGTGCAGCGTCGCTTCGATCACTTTACGCACGACCGACTCCGAGAGCGGCGGCTTTCCGCAACCGCGGGGACGATCCCTGGTCAGCCCCGAAGGTCCGTCCTCCGCGAACCGACGACGCCACAGCAGCACCGTCGGCCGCGAAACTCCGAGTTTCGCCGCGATCGCCCGATTGGCCATGCCCTCCGCCGCAGCGAGCACGATCCGGCTACGCCGGACCGTGCGTTGCGTGGTCGTCGGCGCCTCTACCCATTTCTTGAGAAGCGCTCGATCGCTCTCTTCGATGTCAATTCGTTCCGCTGGTTCCCACATGAACGGAATACTGACGAACTTAACCGAAACTGTCAACCCAAGTCGGAGACACTACACTAGGTCTAGGGGACGTAGACGTTTGGTGCCAAGAACGAGCACCTCAGCCATTCCGGTGTCCGAGGAGAAGGCACGGGCGGTCTGACCCGTGGTGGCGATAGAAACGACGGTCAGGTCACGGTATTTTCGGGCCAGGAGCCGGCGTGCAGCCGCCCAGGACTCCCCCTGAACGAAAGCGGCCGAGAGCACCAGCGCCAACGTTCCGCCCGGACGGAGTTTGAGATCTGCTAGGTCAAGGAAGTTCGATCCGAGGCCCGCGTTGCCGTTCCCGGCGGGGCTGTCGAGCTCTTGTCTCATCTTCTTGAGGCGGCGCGACATGACCCGTTGCTCTTCGTCGCTGGTGGTGAAGCCGGCGAAAGATGGAACAGGTACATCCGTCGCCTCGTGGTTCGTTGGCCGAGTGAAGGGCGGGTTCATGATGACCAGATGGAAGCTGGCGTTAGGCGCGTCGACCATCGTCGCGCTTGCGCTCGCCTCGGCGCCGTGTAGCTCCACTATGCCAGTGTCGAATAGCGGCACAACGCGATCCTCCGCCAACAAGTCGAGGGAGCCGATGGCGTGTTCGCCGCCGCCCTCTTCCGCTTCGCCATAAGGCATGGTGTAGATGCGGGTCTGCGCGAAGGGCACCTGAGGATGGGCGCTGGAAAGGATGGCCGCCGTAAGGTGAGTGGCAGCAGGCATGATGTCCGCCCCCGTCAACACTCGTTCCATCAACGCGTGGTGGAGCCGTCGGTCGTCGTGTCCGGCCCGCCGCAAGCGGGCGGCAACCCGGTGCTGCACGGCGGACAGCAGAGCGCCGGTGCCGCAGGCGAAGTCGGCGATTCGCAGGTTGGCGGCCGAGTCTCCGTCCTCCCAATTGACGTCGAGCCTGGCGACTGCAAGTTCGGCGAGCAGGTGAGCACTGGTCGGGAGGGTGTAGAAGGTCGCGAGGAACTTCCGGTCGCTGATCAGGCGCTGAAACAAGATTCCGGAGAGGTCCTGAATTGTCGTCGTACCGAGCCCAGCGAGCCTCGATGCGGCGTCGATCAACTTGTTGAGGAGTCGGCCCGTGTCGCGGTCCGGGATTACGTTGAGCAGGTCGTGCGCGATCTCGAAGATCGGCCAGTAGTTGATGTCGAGCACCCGCTTCCACGCTTCCAAGACGCGCTTCTTCAGTTGTCCTTCACGGGTGACTCTCAGGCCACTCAGATCCGGAATGTCCTGAACTCCGGCGATCGCAGCTTGGAACAGGAGGGCGTCGAGCAGGATTGCCATGGCCATCCGGGTGGTCTGTTCGCAGTCCTTTTGATGCAGGACGCCTTCCATTCTCCGAAGAACCTCTGGGCTCCGATCGCGGGAGGACTCTCTCAACCTCAGGGCGGTAGTGCGCACGGCTCGTTCCAGCACCTCTAGTGTACTGTCTCCAACATGGCTTTACCACGTGTAACCTTTGCGATGATGCTGTCGGCGGTGGCCGTCCAGACGAACGGCCGGGAGTTTTCGTTGCTGTGCTCCACGTAGTCGTAGATGGTCTTTACGAGGTCGTTGACGCTCTGGAATGCACCGCGCCGGATCGCCTTCGTGGTCAGACCGCCCAGCCAGCGTTCGACCAAGTTGAGCCAGGGCGACGAAGTCGGAATGAAATGGAAGTGGAAGCGAGGCTTTCGCTCCAGCCATGCGCGCACGGCGGCGTGTTTGTGGGTCTGGTAGTTGTCCAGGATCAGGTGCAGGTCGAGATGCTTCGGGATCTCACGGTCGAGACGCTTGAGGAAACGGAGAAACTCCTGGTGGCGCTGCCGGCCCATGCACTCCGCGATCACCGTGCCCTCCAACACGTTCAGCGCAGCGAACAACGTCGTCGTCCCGTTGCGCTTGTAGTCGTGGGTCATCGTTCCCGCGCGGCCGCGCTTGAGCGGCAAGCCCGGCTGGGTCCGGTCCAGAGCCTGGATCTGGCTCTTCTCGTCCACGCACAACACAAGCGCGTTCTCGGGCGGATTCCGGTACAGGCCCACAACGTCCCGCAGCTTTTCCACGAACCTGGGGTCGTTGCTCAGCTTGAACGTCTTGACCAGATGGGGCTTCAGCCCGTGCGCCACCCAGATGCGCTGGACCGCCGCCGGACTGATGCCCTGGGCCCGAGCCATCGAACGCACGCTCCAGTGGGTCTGACCGGGCGGCTTCTCGTGCAGCGTCGCTTCGATCATTTTACGCACGACCGACTCCGAGAGCGGCGGCTTTCCGCAACCGCGGGGACGATCCCTGGTCAGCCCCGAAGGTCCGTCCTCCGCGAACCGACGACGCCACAGCAGCACCGTGGGCCGCGAAACGCCGAGTTTCGCCGCAATCGCCCGATTGGCCGTGCCCTCCGCCGCAGCGAGCACGATCCGGCTACGCCGGACGGTGCGTTGCGTCGTCGTCGGCGCCTCTACCCATTTCTTGAGAAGCGCTCGATCGCTCTCTTCGATGTGAAGTCGTTCCGCTGGTTCCCACATGAACGGAATACTGACGAACTTGCCCGAGACTGTCAACCCATGTCGGAGACACTACACTAGGCCTTCGGCAATCCGCTGCTCGGACAGTGAGACCTGTTCGACACAGCCGGCGAGATCGTCGATGCCGCCTTCAAGCCAGTCGCTTCCGGGCCAGCGTTGAACCGCGCGGCCTTCAAGGGGCGAGCCGGAGAAAGTGCACCATCGGAAACGCCCAGACAGGATGCCGGGACCCAGGTCGCCGCCGCCTTCGCCCAGATGACCGGGGATGCGCACCGCGAGAACCGCCTCCAGGATGTCACCTGTCTCTCTCAAGACGCGGCCCAGGCGGTTCATCGCGTCGTCCTCGACGGTGCGCGCCGGCTCGTACTCGGTCTCCAGGACGACCGGCATGCCGGCTGGGGGTCGCACGACAATGTCCGGTTGGGCGCCCGCGTACTCCCTGATCACTCCCGTTTCTTCGGCCGCTATCCTCCACGAGTCAGGGAGTTTCCGGCTGAGTACGGTAGCCAGGGCGTTGTTGAACGCGGTCTCGACGGTGCGGGGCACGGATGCCCGATCATACGGGGTACATCCAACGCTCCGCGCATGTGGGCCCGACAGGAGGGGCTTTGTGGACCAATGGAGCCCGTACTCGATCAGTCGCGGCCCTGTGAGCATGGAGCGGCTCGGCTGTGCCATGATGTCGTCATATTTCCGGGAAAAGTGACGTCATTATGTACAACGAACCCTATCCCCGACTCTCCCGCCTTCCGGGTCGGAGCTTCTTCCTGCTCGGCGTCCGCGGGGTCGGCAAGAGCACCTGGGCGCGCCGGAACCTTGCCGACGCTCACCGCGTTGACCTGCTCGACGAGGCGCGCTTCCACGACTACCTGGTCGATCCGTCGCTGTTCGCGGCGGAACTGCGGTCGGTTCCACCGGGAGGCTGGGTGGTGGTCGACGAGATCCAGCGGCTGCCGAACCTGCTGAACGAGGTCCATCGGTTCATCGAGGAGCGTGGGCTCCGCTTCGCGCTCCTGGGGTCGAGTGCCCGCAAGCTGAAGGCGGCGGGAGTGAACCTGCTGGCTGGGCGAGCGCTGCGCCGGATGATGCACCCTCTGACGCCGGCGGAGCTTGGCGGCGACTTCGACTTGGAGACTGCGCTTCGATGGGGGACGATTCCGCTCGTGTGGGTGGCGGAGGACCGGCGCGCGACGCTCGAGAGCTACGTACAGCTCTACCTGCGTGAGGAGATCCGCGCCGAGGCGCTGGTTCGGAACCTGGCTGGCTTCGCCCGGTTCCTGCCGGTCGCCGCGGTTTGCCATGGAGCCACCGTCAACGTCTCGGGCATCGCGCGCGAGTGCGGCGTCGCCCGAACGACCGTGCAGGGATACCTGGACATCCTGGAGGACACCCTGCTGGCGTACAGGCTGCCCGCCTTCGAAGCGAAGCTGCGTGTGCGCGAGCGCCGTCACCCGAAGCTCTACTGGGTCGACCCGGGGCTGGTTCGGGCGACGAAGCGGCTCTCCGGCCCGGTTGCGCCCGAGGAGCGCGGGACGCTCCTTGAGGGATGGGTGCTGCACCTGCTCCGAGCGCACGGGGAGGAAACCGACCTCTACGAGGCGGTTCACTATTGGAACCCGCATTCCGCGGCCCAGACAGAGGTGGATTTCCTGCTGCGCCGTGGCCGCGAGTTGCTGGCGATCGAAGTGAAGTCACAGGCCAGGTACCACACAGGTCAACTCCGCGGCTTGCGTGCGGTGGCCGAGCTGGAGGGCATGACCCGGAGGATCCTCCTGTACGGGGGCAGGCGATCGTTCCGCACCGAAGACGGCATTGATGTCTGGACGTTCGACGATCTGCACCGGGCACTGGCGGAGGATGCCCTCTGGCCGTGAGCGGGTCAGTCGGCCTGGACCGCTGACGGCCTCGGTCGGCCAGACCGCGGATCGACTCGCTGTGGCATCATCGGCGGCTGTTCTGGAACACGCGTCGAACGGGAGGCAAGGTATGGGCAGGTACGGTCTGACGGACGAAGTGGTCGAACTGCGCGAGCAGATGCGCGCGTTCATCGACGGCGAAGTGATTCCGGCCGAGCCGGACCTGGAGTCGGAGTCGGGAGAGGACCGCACCCGGGGCCGGCTGGCCGAACTCAAGGCGCTGGCCAAGCAGCGGGGCCTGTGGGCGCTGGGCCATCCGGCGGAGATCGGCGGCGGCGGTCTGCCGCTCATGTCCTTCGTCTACCTGAACGAGATCATCGGCCGCTCCCACTACGGCCAGATTGCCGTCGGCTCCGCGTCGATGCAGGACTCGATCATGCTCCACCTGTACGCCAGCGACGAGCAGAGGGAGCGGTGGCTCAAACCCCTGGTGGCGGGCGATATCTACCCTTCGGTCGGCCTCACCGAGCCGGAGGTGGCCGGCTCCGATCCGACCCTGATGCAGACCCGAGCAGTGCTCGACGGCGACGACTGGGTGATCAACGGCCACAAGTGGTTCACCAGCGGCGCCAGCCGGGCCGCCTTCACGACCTGCTTCGCTCTCACCGAGCCGGAGGCTCAGGGCCACCGCAAGTTCTCGTCGATCATCGTGCCGACGGACACGCCCGGCTACGAGATCGTGCGCGCGGTGCCCACGATGGGCACCACCGCCGGCCAGCACTGCGAGGTGCGCTACAACGACGTGCGGGTTCCGAAGGACAACCTCCTCGGTGGCCGTGGCGAGGGCTTCGTCATTGCCCAAAGGCGTCTCGGCCCGGGCCGCATCTTCCACTGCATGCGGTGGCTGGGGCAGGCCCAGCGGGCCTTCGAACTCATGTGCGAGCGCGCCAAGTCGCGCTGGGCGCACGGCTCCTACCTGTCGGAGAAGGGCGAGATCCAGCGTTACATCGCCGAGTCCGCGGCTGAGATCCAGGCTGCCCGGCTGATGACCCTCGACGCCGCCGAGGCGATGGACCGGGGCGACCGGGCGCGGGTGGAGATCTCCCTGATCAAGTTCTGGGGCGCGCGAATGCTGCACAACGTGATCGACCGCGCGATCCAGGTCCACGGCGCGCTCGGCGTGACCGGCGACACGCCGCTCGAGAAGATGTACCGCGAGGCGCGTTACGCGCGGCTATACGACGGCCCGGACGAAGTCCACCGCATGGTCGTGGCACGACGCATCCTGCGCGATCCCCAGGGCAGGGTGCCCTGGGGCACTCTGAACGGCGGCGGGGGGTAGCAGGGCTCTGCGACCGGCCACCGGCATGTTGCGGCGCCGTCTGATCTTCGGTTTGGCGGTTCTTGCTCTTCTCGGCGTGGCGGCGCTCAGCCCGCCGCCGGCGTCGGCTCAGTTGCGTGCCGGCTCGGCTGTGGTCGAGATCACGCCGCCGGTCGGTTCGTTGCTCTACGGCTACGGCGTCCGCGGTACGAACCGCTCCGAGGGCGTTCACGATCCGCTCTACGCGCGGGCGCTGGTGCTCGAGGCGGGCGGCGAGACGGTCGCGCTGGTCGCGCTCGACCTCGGATCGATCAAGAAGGCGAACACGGTCGTGGTTCGGCGTGAGGTCGAAGCCGCGGCCGGGTTCGACCACGTTCTGCTGAGCGCGTCGCACACCCACTCGGCGCCGAGCTTCGAAGCGGACTTTCCGAGCGCGGAGCAGCCGTGGATCGCGGAGCTGGAGCGGAAGATCGTCGCCGCGATCATCGAGGCCCACGCCGGGCTGCGGCCGGCGCGGGTCGCGGTGGGTTGGGGCGCGGCGAGCGAGGGCTTCAACCGGCGCCGCGTGCTGCCCGACGGCAGCGTGGAGATGTTCTGGCGCAACCGCGAACGGCTGCCGACCGGGCCGGTCGACGACTCGGTGGCGGTGCTGGCCGTCGACGACGCGGGGGGCGGTGCGATCGCGACCGTGGTCAACTTCGCGGTCCATCCCGTCATCCTGGGGCCTGAGAACATGCTCGTTTCCGCCGACTACCCGGGCGCGATGGCGGCCCTGGTCGAGGCACGGGGCGGCGGGGTGCCGATGTTCCTGCAGGGCGCCCCGGGCGACATCAACCCGTTCTGGGACAAGACCCCGCCCGAGGAAGGCGGTTTCGAGCAGGTGCTCATGGCAGGTGAGCGGCTCGGACACGAGGTGCTCCGCATTCGCGCCGATCTTGTGGCCGCGGGCGCCTTCCACGACCCGGAGACTCTCTCGGTGCGGCGGCATGTGGTGCCGCTTGAAGCGCGCTGGGACCTGGAGTCGCCGGAGGTGCAGGAGGCGTTTCGCCGCCGTGGCCAGGAGGCGACCCTGGAGCGTTTCCGGGTGCGCTTCCCGCTCGAACGCGAAGCCGAGGTGAACACGGTGGTCCTCGGCAACCGCCGCGAGAGCCAGATCGCGCTCGCCAGCTTCCCGGGTGAGTTCTTCGTCAAGCACCAGTTGCGCCTGCGCGCGGCGAGCCAGATTCCCCACACTCTGTTCGCCGGCTACACGAACGGCGAGCTGGCCTACTTCCCGACCATCGCCGCCGCCGCTCAGGGCGGTTACGGCGGCCGGGAAGCCACGATCGTCGAAGTCGGCGCCGGCGAGAAGCTGGTCGACCTCGCCCTGGTCTCGATTCTCGAACAGGCGGGCTGGCTGCATACGGCGCCGCCGTAGGCGGCGGCCAGGCATTACACGGCGCCGCCGTAGGCGGCGGCCAGGCGCCTCAGACTCAAGCCCCGCAAGGAGGCCTCTTCATGGCATTCGATACGTGTACCCCGGTTCTTCCGATCGCTTGGCGCCGGCTGCACCCCGCGCTCTCGGCAGCAACTCTCGCCGCGGCCATCCTCGGCTGCGCCGCCGGCGAAGAACAGGCCGCACGGCAACCGGCGGTCTACAGCGCCGCCGCCTTCCACAACACGACCTCTTACAGCGGCGCCTCGTTCTCGGCCGACGAGAGTCGCCTGCTCGTGTCCAGCGACGTGAGCGGAGTCTGGGGCGTGTACAGCATGCCCGTCTCGGGTGGCGAGGCGGCGCCGCTGACGGACAGCGCTGGCCCGGTGTTCGCGCAGAGCTACTTCCCGGGCGACGATCGGTTCCTGTACACGGGCGACCAGGGCGGTAACGAGTTGAACCACCTGTACGTGGGGTCGGACGGCGCTGGGGACGTCCCCGAGGGCACCGTCGACCTCACGCCGGGAGAGAACGTGCGCGCCTCCTTTGCCGGGTGGGGGAGTGACGGCGGGGCGTTCTTCGTGCGGACGAACGAGCGCACGCCCTTCGCGATGGATCTCTACCGCTACGAGGCGCCGCCTCCCGGGACCTGGGACTTCAAGCGCCACCGGGTGTTCGAGAACGACGGCACGTTCAACCTCGGCGACGTCAGCGACGACGGCCGCTGGCTGGCTCTCGACCGTCTGAACAGCAACGACGACAGCGACGTCTACGCTTACGATCTCGAGTCCGGTCGCCTGGTCCACGCTTCCTCGCACGAGGGCGACGTCGAGCACTCCTCGGGCGGCTTCACGCCGGACAGCGCGCAGCTCTACTACGGGACGAACGAGCACGGCGAGTACGCCCAGGTGTGGTCCTACGACCTCGAGAGCGGCACGCGCGAGTTGGTGCTGGCGGCCGACTGGGACGTCTTCGGCGTCTCCTTCTCCGAGACCGGCCGCTACCGCGTCTCGGCGATCAACGAGGATGGGGCCACAGCGGTCGAGGTGCTGGACACCGAGACCGGCGCTCCGGTCGAGCTTCCCGCTCTGCCGGCCGGCGACGTTGCAGGCGTCCGTTTCTCCACCAGCGATCGCCTGATGGCCTTCTACCTGAGCAGCGACCGGGCGCCTTCGGACCTCTACGTCTACGACCTGGATCAGGGCGGCGAAGCGATTCGCCTGACCGAGAGCCTGAACCCCGAGATCGACATCGAGGATCTGGTGACGACCGAGGTCATCCGCTACCCGAGCTTCGACGGGCTGGAGATCCCGGCCATCCTCTGGCGGCCGCACGGGACATCGGCCGAGAATCCGGCGCCGGCGATGGTCTGGGTCCACGGCGGACCGGGCGGTCAGACCCGGCGCACCTACCGCGCCGAGATCCAGCACCTCGTGAACCAGGGCTACGTCGTCCTGGGCGTGAACAACCGCGGTTCGTCCGGCTACGGCAAGACCTTCTTCCACATGGACGACAAGAAGCACGGCGAGGTCGACCTGCAGGACTGCGTGTGGGCGCGCACCTGGCTCGAGTCCCAGGACTTCGTCGACGGTTCGCGCGTCGGCATCATCGGCGGCAGCTACGGCGGCTACATGGTGGCGGCCGCGCTGGCCTTCGAACCGGAGATCTTCGATGTCGGCATCGACATCTTCGGGGTCACGAACTGGATCCGGACCCTGGAGAGCACGCCGCCATGGTGGCAGGCCCAGAAGGTGGCGCTGCTCGGGGAGCTGGGCGACCCGGCCACCGAGCGCGAGCGTCTGCACCGCATCTCGCCGCTGTTTCACGCCTCGAACATCGTTCGGCCGCTGCTGGTCATCCAGGGGGCCAACGATCCGCGCGTTCTGCAGGTCGAGAGCGACGAGCTGGTCGAGGCGGTGCGGGCGAACGGCGTGCCGGTCGAGTACGTCCTGTTCCCTGACGAGGGCCACGGTTTCCGCAACCGGGTGAACCGGATCGAGGCTTCGGAGCGCTACGCGGCGTTCCTCGCCGAGCACCTGGGCGAGTGAACGCACTCGGCGGGGATTGATCTCCCGAGCATCTACGAACTGCGCCGGCTTGCATGGAACATGCGGATGCAGTCACTGGGTGCGCCGAGTGCTCCTAGAAGTCGACGTGCAGCAGCAGTCCCACGTGTTCGACCGATCCGGCTCCGGCCGGGTCGGTCGACACGTAGTTCAGGAGCGCCCGCAAGTCGCTGCGCAGGGTCCAGTTGAGGGCCAGAGAGAGACTCCGCTGGCTGCCGCCGAGAACAGATCCGTCGCTCAGATCGATGTGATCCCAGCGCGCGGCGACTTCCCACGCGCCCTTGCCTTCAGGCACGGGTGCTTTCGGCTTCAACCGGGTGAAGGTGCGGGAGCTTCGACTGTAGGGCTTCCTCTCGCCGGTGAGGAACCAGCCCGCTTCGACGTACCGGGCCTCGAACCTGGCGCTCCGGCCATCTGGGGAACCAACCGGCAGCAGGTCCAGTTGGGCCGACAGTGCTTCGCCCTGCAGCCAGAAGGAACCCCGCGCGAGCGCGAACTCGACGCCCAGCAGCCGCATGCCGTCGGCCGGCACCCATCCGGTGTCGACGTGGCGCGGTGCGAGTCGTACGCCGGCGCGCCCGCGCAGGCGGACCGCGTCCGCGGTGGGCTGGCGGTGCGAGACGCCCAGGCCGAGGTGGAGCAGGGGATCGCTGCCCTCGTCTCCGTCGAGGGCGAGGCCGGTGAGGCGGCCGGTCAGGCTCCAGTCCGACCCGGGCCGCATGTCGTAGCCGTCGCTGTCGCGGAAGGCGCCGACGGCCCAGGCGACGCGGTCGCCGGAGAGCTGGTCGTGGATCATGAAGCCGAGGTTGCGCGCCGGCGCCAGGGCGGTGGCCGCGGCCGGACGCGCGATGAACGAATGGTAGTTGGACGATTGGAGGATGGAGAGGCTGAACGGCTCCTTGAAGTGCCCCGCGCGGAAGCTCGGTGCGGCCCCCTCGGGCGCGAACTCGACGAAGACGTCCGTGGGCACGATGTCGCCGCTCGCGATGTCGTGCTCGATCTTGAACGCGAAGCGGTTGAGGAACTCGCCGTTCAGAACCAGGCGGGCGCGTCGCCAGTCGATGCCGTCCTCGAACTCGAACCGGTCGGCGAGAACCGGGTCGGGAGAGGAGGTGCTGGCCTCAACGTGGAGCCGCCCACCGACGCTGACCGAGAAGCGGTCCTTGGCGTCTTCGTTGTTCTGAGCAGCCGCGGCGGCGGCGATGGGAATCAACGAAGCAATAGTCAGCAAACGGAGCATTCGCACTTCCAGGAGCTTGCGACAGGTTTGGCGGCGCCGGCAAGGTCCAGGTTTCGGTCTTGGAGGCGTCGCCGCGAGCAGCCGACCTGTTCGCTCAGTCGACCGGCGGGGCGCGCTCGTCCTTACAATGGTCGGGGAGATTGACACGCTGACCGTCCCGATGTCCAGGATGGGCGGCGCCAGCTCGTGCCGGAGGACCGGCTTTATCGCCCGTTCACGAAAGGCTGGCTAGCCTTGGGTGTAGACCAACCGCACTTTGGGGGTGCCGGACAATCCATGAGCGCCACGAAGGTCGTCGTCATCGAGGACGAGCCCGACATCCTCGAGCTGATCGAGTACAACCTGCGGCGAGAGGGTTTCGACGTCGCAACGGCGACCAGCGGCCGTGCCGGTCTTGCCGTGATCGGGCGCGACAAGCCGGACATCGTGCTGCTGGACCTGCTTCTGCCCGGTCTGGACGGTCTCGATGTCTGCCGACGTCTGCGCGCGGTGGAGTCGACCCGCGACCTGCCGGTGATCATGGTCACGGCTCGCGGTGAGGAGACCGATGTCGTCCTCGGTCTCGGCGTGGGGGCCGACGACTACATCCACAAGCCCTTCAGTCCCCGGGAACTGATCGCCCGCGTCCGGGCGGTCCTGAGGCGGGGCCCGATGCGGGACCGCGATCCGGAACGTCTTGTCGTTCGGGGGCCGCTTCAGATCGATCCGGTCAAGCACCGGATCAAGGTCGAGGGTCGGCGGCTGGAGTTCACGCCGACCGAGTTTCGCCTTCTGCACTTCCTGGCCTCGCATCCCGGCCGCGTGTTCACCCGCGGCCAGCTCCTGGACCGGGCGATCGGGGACCGAGCAGTGGTTATCGACCGAAACATCGATGTCCACGTGCGGTCGGTGCGCAAGAAGCTCGGGCCGCACCGCGACCTGATCGAAACGGTGCGCGGCATCGGCTACTGCTTCAGCGAGGAATCTCCTTGATCCGCTCGCCTCTCTTCTGGCGCCTCTTGATAGGCGGAGTCGGCCTGCTTGCCGCGGGTGTCCTGCTTGGCGTCGCGGTGGCCTCGGGTCGACTCGGCCCGTCGGTCTTCTGGACCCTGGCGCTGCTGGCGGGCGCAGGCGCCGGTATCGGCGCCAAACGGTTGGCGAAGCGAGCGCGGGATCTGCTGAAAAAGGCCTCTGCGCTCGGAGCGCGCGTGCCGCGGGCCGAGGACGGCCGCGGTGACGAGTTCGCCCGGCTCGAAGCCTGTCTGGAGGAGAACGAAGCGCAGTTCGGGGATCAGGTCGAACAGCTCAAGGCGGAGCGCAACCAGTTGACGGCGGTGCTCGGCGGGATGGTCGAAGGGGTGGTGGCGATCGACCTCGACCGGCAGGTGCTTCACCTGAACGCGGTGGCGGCGAACTGGTTCAGACGCCCGGCGCCGCGGTTGGCGGTCGGACGTCCGATCTACGAACTGTCGCGCCAGCCGGAGATCTCGGGCGCCCTGATCGAGGCGATGGAGAAGCGGAGGCAGGTGAGTCGCACGTTCACCCTGGCGGGCTTCACCGGCCAGGATGGCGGCCCGAACCGGTTCGAGCTGAACGCGTCGCCCCTGCTCTCGTCGCGGCGGGACGGCGAACAGGTCGAAGGGGCGGTGGCGGTGATCCACGACATTTCGGAGCTGGAGCGGTTGGAGAGCATGCGCCGCGATTTCGTGTCGAATGTCTCGCACGAGCTGAAGACGCCTCTGACCGCCATTCACGGCTATGTGGAAACCCTGCTGGACGCGGATCCGGTCGACGGCGCGACGCGCGGCCGCTTCCTGCGCAAGATCCGCAGGCAGAGCAACCGTCTGAGCGCCCTGGTCTCCGATCTGCTCACGCTGTCGCGGATCGAGTCCTCGGCCGAGCCGCCCGAGAAGATCGTCGATCTGCGGTCGCCGGTGGGCGAAGTGTTGAGTCTGCTTGGGCCGTCCAGCGAGGAGCGCGGTCTCGAACTGGTCGCCGAATGCCCCCAATCCCCGGTTCGGGTCCTGGGTGAAGATGAAGCGATCCGGCAGGCGCTGTCCAATCTGGTCGACAACGCGGTCAAGTACTCGTCGGTGGGCGGTCGGGTGGTGGTGCGCCTGAAGACGGAGAACGGGCGGGCGGTTCTCGAGGTCGAAGATGAGGGGCCGGGCATCGCGACGGAACACCTGGACCGAATCTTCGAGCGCTTCTACCGTGTCGACCGCGCTCGTTCCAGGGAGCTCGGCGGCACAGGTCTGGGCCTGGCGATCGTCAAGAACGTCGCCAGGCGACACGGCGGAGGGGTGGAGGTGGAGAGCGAACGCGGACGGGGCTCGACGTTCCGCTTCTGGTTGCCCACCGCCGGTTGAGGCTAGGATTGATGGCTTGAGGATTCATCTACAGCGAGACCTCGACCAGGTGACGCAGGCGCTCCTGGAGGTGGCGGCGATGGTCGAGGACATGATCGCCAAGTCGCTGCGAGCGCTCCGGGAGCGGAGCGTCGACCTGGCTCACGAAGTCCAGCGTCAGGACCGCGTCATCGACGCCCGCGAGATCGAGGTCGAAGAGGAGTGCCTCAAGATCCTCGCCCTGCACTCGCCGGTGGCGGCGGACCTGAGAATGGTCGTTACCTACCTGAAGGTGAACAACGATCTCGAACGGGCCGGCGATCTGGCCCGCAACCTCGCCGAGCGCGCCGAGAGTCTTGCGGTGGCCGAGCCGGTCGAAGTTCCGGAAGAGATCTGGACGATGGCCGAGCGCATTCCGAAGATGCTCCGAGCGGCCCTGGACGCGGTCGTGGGCGGCGACACGGAACTCGCCCGTTCGGTAATCGCGGAGGACGAGGTGGTCGACCGCAGCCACGAGGCGATGTACGGCGTGGTCCAGAGGATGATCGACGAGGATCCCGAATTGGCGTCCGCCAGCATCCAGTTCCTGTCGATCTCGCGCTATCTCGAGCGGATGGCGGATCTGGCGACGAACGTCGCCGAGGACGTCGTCTTCCTGGTCGACGGCGAAGTGGTACGCCATCAGGCGTCGTAGGCCCGTCCGCCTCTGTTCCGCAAAGGACGGTACGCCTCATCCAGATGGATGTCGCAAGGGGGGTTTACGGCTGCCCAAGAAGCGGCTACACTCCGCCCCTTCCCCGCGATGCACCGCGGAGCTTGGCTCCGGGGGCTGGTCCCATTGCGTGTCGAGGGTCGCCTTGGCGAGGGGAGATAAGGGTGTCCCGGAACACGGTTCAAAGACTTGAAGATGGGGAATCCTGAGACGGCTGCCCACGTGGCTCAGGGGTAGAGCACTTCCTTGGTAAGGAAGGGGTCACCGGTTCAAATCCGGTCGTGGGCTCCAGACCGGCGTCAAAGCAGCAAGCACACGGATAGTTGAGCCGCTAGAGCGGGAGAGGCAACGAGCGTCATGGCGAAGGAGAAGTTCGAGCGTACGAAGCCGCACGTAAACGTGGGGACGATCGGTCACGTGGATCACGGCAAGACGACGCTGACGGCGGCGATCACGAACATACTGGCGAAGAGCGGTGGTGCGCAGTTCGTGCCTTTCGACGAGATCGACAAGGCTCCGGAGGAGCGTGAGCGCGGGATCACGATCGCGACGGCTCACGTGGAGTACGAGACGGCGAACCGTCACTACGCTCACGTGGACTGCCCGGGTCACGCGGACTACGTGAAGAACATGATCACGGGTGCGGCTCAGATGGACGGTGCGATCCTGGTGGTTTCTGCGGCGGACGGTCCGATGCCTCAGACGCGTGAGCACGTGCTGCTGGCCCGTCAGGTCGGCGTGCCGTACATCGTGGTGTTCATGAACAAGTGCGACATGGTGGATGACGAGGAGTTGCTGGACCTGGTGGAGCTCGAGCTTCAGGACCTGCTGTCTTCGTTCGAGTTTCCTGGCGACGAGATTCCGATCATTCGCGGTTCGGCGCTCGAGGCTTTGGAGAGCGGCGATCCGGAGAGCGAGTGGGGTTCGAAGATCGTGGAGCTCTTGGAGGCAGTCGACTCGTACATCCCGACGCCGCAGCGTTCGGTGGACCTGGACTTCCTGATGCCGATTGAGGACATTTTCACGATTTCGGGTCGCGGCACGGTGGTGACGGGCCGTGTGGAGCGTGGTCGCGTGAAGGTTGGCGAGACGGTGGAGATCGTGGGCATTCGTGAGACGAAGTCGACGGTGGTGACGGGCGTGGAGATGTTCCGGAAGCTGCTGGACTCAGGCGAGGCGGGCGACAACATCGGCGTGCTGCTTCGGGGTACGAAGAAGGACGAGGTGGAGCGGGGTCAGGTGCTGGCTCATCCGCGTTCGATCACGCCTCACACGAAGTTCAAGGGCGAGGTGTACGTGCTGAACAAGGACGAGGGCGGTCGTCACACGCCGTTCTTCGACGGCTACCGTCCACAGTTCTACTTCCGCACGACGGACGTGACGGGTGTGGCGACCCTGCCGGCAGGCACGGAGATGGTGATGCCCGGCGACAACGTGACGCTGGACGTGGAGCTGATCGCTCCGATCGCGATGGAGAAGGGCGTACGCTTCGCCATTCGCGAGGGCGGCCGTACGGTCGGCGCCGGCACCGTCACCGACATCGTCGAGTAAGGGGTTGGATTCACGACTGGACTTGAGGACTCAGGCCAGTAGCTCAATTGGTAGAGCATCGGTCTCCAAAACCGAAGGTTGGGGGTTCGAGACCCTCCTGGCCTGCCAGACGTTCTACGGGCGATTCCGGGGACGCGTTGCGGGAGGGGGGACGGCAGGACGGACGCTGCCGACGGGATTGAGACGGGTTTCGCGGAGATAGCGAGTTTTACGGAGACCGGAAGGGGTCAGGAGGATAGAGATGGCGGCAGTAGGCAGGCTCGGCGTGTTCCTGGGCGAGGTGCGCACCGAGATGAAGAAGGTGACCTTTCCCTCGCGGGAGGAGGTGGTGGGCACCACCGGGGTCGTGCTGATCACGAGTGTCATCTTCGCCATCTTCCTGTGGATCGCCGATCTCGTCATCCAGCGCCTCTACCACGGCCTCGTCGACCTGTTCCTGCAGCAGTGAGACCCGGGGCGCGAGCGACGACAGGGAGTACGCGATGAGCGAAGTCGAAACGGCAGCCATGGGCAGCGTCGAGGCCGCAGCAGACGGCGGCGAGGAAGCCTCCGCTCCACAGCGGCAGTGGTACATCGTCCACACGTACTCGGGCTACGAGGAGCGTGTCCGCGAGACCCTGCGGCAGCGCGCCGAGGCGCACGGTCTGGGCCACGTGTTCGGCGAAGTGCGCATCCCGACCGAGACGATCGTCGAACTCAAGGGCGGCAAGAAACGGGAAACGCAGCGCAAGTTCTTCCCCGGCTACATCCTGTTGGAGATCGAGTGCGAGCAGCGCGGCGACGGGCGACTGAAGATCTCGGACGAGGCGTGGCACGTGGTCAAGGACACGCCGAAGGTGACCGGCTTCGTCGGTACCGGCAAGGAGCCGACGCCCCTCGACCAGCGCGAGGTCGACGCGATCATCGAAAAGGTGGTCACGGCGAAGGAGAAGCCGAAGCCGAAGTACCTGTTCGAGAAGGACGAGCTGGTCAAGATCGTGGATGGGCCCTTCAACAACTTCACCGGCACGGTGGAAGAGATCAATCTGGACCGGAACACGTTGAAGGTGATGGTCACGATCTTCGGCCGCCAGACGCCGGTGGAACTCGAGTTCCTGCAGGTCCAGAAGACCTGAGGCGCTTCGCGGTGCGGATGAAGGTCGAGTGCGGTTTGGCGGTTTGGTTGACCAGGTAGGGAACGATGGCAAAAAGAACAGGCAGCAAGAGGGCAACGGGGCAGATCAAGCTTCAGATCCCGGCCGGCGCGGCGACACCCGCGCCTCCGGTCGGCCCTGCACTGGGTCAGGCCGGTTTGAACATCATGGACTTCTGCAAGGCCTTCAACGCCAGGACACAGAACGAGGGGGGTTTGATCATCCCCGTGGTCATCACGGTCTACGCGGACCGCTCGTACTCGTTCATCACGAAGACGCCGCCGGCCGCGGTGCTGCTGCTCAAGGCGGCCTCCCTGGACAAGGGATCGGCTGAGCCCAACCGGGACAAGGTCGGCGTGGTGACCCGCGCCCAACTCGAGGAGATCGCGCGCACGAAGATGCCCGACCTGAACGCGGTCGACCTGGACGGCGCGTGCCGGATCATCGCCGGCACTGCCCGATCGATGGGACTGGAGATCGACGCCTGATCGGCGTCGAAGGGTCAAGGAACACAGGCTTCAGGGAACCAGAGGGCTAAGGAGAAACGCGCGTGGCCAAGGCAGGCAGGAAGTACAGGGAGGCGAGAGCGGTCATCGAGGACCGTCCGTACGGGCTCGACGAGGCCCTGGAGCGGGTCAAGAACGGCAGCTTCGCCAAGTTCGACGAGACGGTGGAGATCACGATTCGCCTGGGCGTGAACCCCACGCACGCGGATCAGATGGTGCGCGGCACCGTCGTGCTGCCGCACGGCACCGGGCGAACCGTCCGGGTGCTGGTGTTCGCCTCCGGCGAGAAGCTCCAAGAGGCCGAGGCCGCCGGCGCCGACGAGGTCGGCGGCGAGGAACTGGCGACGCGGATTCAGGGCGGCTGGCTGGACTTCGACGCCGTGGTCGCGACGCCGGACATGATGCGCGTCGTGGGCCGGCTGGGCCGCGTCCTGGGCCCCCGCGGCCTGATGCCGAACCCCAAGACCGGGACCGTCACCGTCAACGTGGCGAAGGCGATCGAGGACATCAAGGCGGGCAAGGTCAACTTCCGGGTCGACAAGGCCGGAGTGATTCATGCGCCTCTGGGGAAGGTCTCGTTCGACACGGAACGACTGAAAGAGAACGCCGCGGTCCTGCTGGCGGAGGTGACCCGGGCGCGGCCCAGCGCCGCCAAGGGCACTTACGTCCGCTCGGTCAACCTGAGTTCAACGATGGGGCCTGGCGTTCGCGTCGACCCGGCCGAAGCCGCTGCAGCGGACGCGTCGTAGGCGACTGAGACGGTTTGGAGGAGTCGAAATGGCACTGACACGGGAGACGAAGGCCGAGTTGCTGGCCAGCTACCAGAGCGACATGGCCGGCGTGCCGCATGCGTTCCTGGTTGGATTCTCCGGCATCACGGTGGGGCAGGTCGACGACCTGCGGCGTCGGGTGCGGACAGCAGGCGGCAGCTACTCGGTGGTCAAGAACCGGATCGCCAGGCTCGCTTTCGAAGACAGCCGCCTTGGCGCGCTCTCCGAGCACCTGGCCGGGCCGACGGCGATCGCCTACAGCGAGGACGATCCGGTCGGGTTGGCCAAGACGCTGACCGAGTTCGCCAAGGACGTACCGGTGATCGAGTTCAAGGCCGGCCTGGTGGACGGCCAAACGGTGTCGGCCGACGCGATTCAAGAGATCGCCAATCTGCCGAGCCGGGAGGCTCTGGTGGCGAAGCTCCTGTTCCTGCTCCAGTCGCCGATTGCGCGGTTTGTGCGGGGTTTGGGCGACGTGACGCCGCAGTTCCTCCGCACCCTGAACGAGATTGCAAGGCAGAAGGAAGAGGGCTGACGGCGGCCCTCGTTATCGATGTTTGGAACCGCGGCGCCCGATCGGCGCCGCTGAATAGGAAGGGGACCCAAGGAAATGGCAGTAGCAGCAGCGGATCTGATCAAGCAGATCGACGAGATGACCGTCCTCGATCTGAACACGCTGGTCAAGGAGCTCGAAGAGCACTACGGTGTGTCGGCGGCGGCGGCGGCGGTTCCGATGGCCGCGGCCGCGGGCGGCGGCGAGGCCGACGAGGCCGAAGAACAGACCGAGTTCGATGTGCAGTTGACCTCGTTCGGCGACAAGAAAATCGCCGTCATCAAGGTCGTGCGCGAAGTGACGAGCCTCGGATTGAAGGAGGCCAAGGACTTGGTCGAATCGGCGCCGGTCGCCGTCAAGGAAGGTGTCTCGAAGGCCGAGGCCGACGAGGTCAAGTCGAAAATCGAGGAGGCCGGCGGTCAGGCCGAGGTCAAGTAGCCATTCCGGCTGGCGATCTTCCCCCGTGTCGGCGTAGAATCACGTTGGCCAACCTCGACCCGGCACTCGGCGCCGGGGTGGCATTCGTGTGGTTGCCCCGTCGCTCCAGCGCTCTTCCGTTCCTTGTCCGCCCACCGAAGCGCGGCGGACCAATTCCGGGCGTACGACTGTGCTCGTCGTCCCGGCTACAGCACCTGCCTTGCTCCCGCCTCGCGCAGTGGACCTGAAGTAGGAGACATCGAAGCATGACGGATCACAGAAACGTGCCGAACGGTCACGGCAAAGGCAACGGCAACGGCAACGGCAACGGCAACGGTCGGATGGATTTCTCGACTATCGAGACGACCTTGGCGATTCCGAACCTGATTGGTGTGCAGCGCCGTTCGTACGACCGGTTCCTGCAGATGAACCTGCTCGCGGACGAGCGGGAGAACCATGGCCTGCAGGCGGTCTTTACCGGCATTTTCCCGTTCTGGGACTTTCGGGAGACCTGCTCGCTCGACTTCGTCAGCTACTCGATCGGCGACTGGCACTGCCGTTGCGGGGAGTTGAAGGGGCTCGAGTACCTGCGCATGTCGTGCACCAACTGCGGCGACAAGATCATGACGGATCACCCGCTCGAGGACAGCGTCGGCTGTCCGAGCTGCGGCGCCGTCAACGCGAACCGGGTGACCAAGTGCGACACCTGCGGCGGGCCGGTCGAGCTGCAGCTCAAGTACTCGATCGCCGAATGCCGCGAGCGCGGCATGACCTACGCCGTACCGCTCAAGGTCACGTTCCGCTTGTTCGTCTACGACAAGGACCCGGAGACCGGTACGCGGATGATGCGGGATGCGAAGGAAGAGGAGGTCTACTTCGGCGAGATCCCACTGATGACCGACACCGGCACCTTCATCATCAACGGAACGGAGCGGGTGATCGTCAGCCAGCTCCACCGCAGCCCTGGCGTGTTCTTCACCCGCGACAAGCGCGTCTTCCTGGCGAAGATCATCCCCTACCGGGGTTCCTGGGTGGAGTTCGAGTACGACCAGAAGGACATCCTGTCGGTCCGGATCGATCGCAAGCGGAAGTTCTACGGCACCGTGTTCCTGCGTGCCCTGGGTCTGGAGACGAACGAGCAGATCCTGCGTCAGTTCTACACCGCGATGCCGCTCACGCTGTCGGGAGGAGGCGTCTACCGCCTCGGCATCGGTCCGGATGTGCTCGAGCGCGAACGACTGCGCGACCGCTCGAGCCGGGGCATCCGGCACCGCTACAGCGTCTTCGCCGGGCTGACCCTGGACGAGATGGCGATCGAGCGCCTGGGCGCAGGCGACAACATCGAAGCTGAGGTTGGTCCGCAGGAGTTGGAGCGCGCCTTCCTGATCGCCGACGTGATCGATGGGGACACCGGCGAGGTGCTGCTGGAGGCGAACGAGCCGATTCCGGAAGACCTCGACGAGCGCCTCGCGGAGCGCAACCACAGCGAGTTGGAGGTCTTCTTTCCGGATTGGGAACTCTGCGGCGCGACGATCTCGAACACCCTGGCGAAGGACACGACGAGGGACACGAAGGAGGCACAGATCGAGATCTACCGGCGGATGCGCCCCGGCGATCCGCCGACGCACGAGAGTGCTCGCTCGCTCTTCTACGGCATGTTCTTCGACTCCAAGCGGTACGACTTCTCGCGGGTCGGCCGGTTCAAGTTCAACATCAAGCTCGAGACCCAGGAGTCGGTTGACCGGAAGACCCTCTCGGCCGAGGACTTCTACCGGGTGATCGAGTACCTCCTGCAATTGCAGAAGGACGTCGGTCGCATCGACGACATCGACAACCTGGGGAACCGTCGCGTGCGCGCGGTGGGCGAACTGTTGGAGAACCAGTTCCGGATCGGTCTGGTGCGCATGGAGCGCGCGATCAAGGAGAAGATGTCCGTTCACCAGGACATCGACTCGGCGATGCCGCATGACCTGATCAACTCGAAGCCGGTGATCGCGGCGATCAAGGAGTTCTTCGGGTCGTCGCAACTCTCGCAGTTCATGGACCAGACGAACCCTCTGTCGGAGGTGACGCACAAGCGGCGCCTGTCGGCGCTGGGTCCGGGCGGGCTGTCGCGTGAACGCGCGGGCTTCGAAGTGCGCGATGTCCATGCTTCGCACTATGGCCGCATCTGCCCGATCGAGACCCCGGAGGGGCCGAACATCGGCCTCATCTCTTCGCTCGCGACCTATGCCCGGATCAACGACTACGGCTTTATCCAGAGCCCGTACAAGAAGGTGGAGGGCGGCCGGGTCATCGACCACTTCAAGGTGATCAAGCCGGGTGACGGGACGTTCGGCCTGGGGCAGATCGTTGCCGGCGACGACCTGGAAGCGGAGAACCACCGTCTCAAGCGGAACAAGAAGCGGCAGGTGCAGGCCGAGCCGCACGCTTTCTACCTGACCGCCTGGGAAGAGGAGAAGTACGTCATCGCCCAGGCCAACGCCAAGATCGACGAGCGTGGTTTCCTGCAGAACGAACGCCCGGTGGCTCGCGCCGGCGGGGACTTCGTCACGGTCGACCGCGAGCGGGTCGACTACATGGACATCAGCCCGAAGCAGCTCGTCAGCGTGGCCGCCGCGCTGATTCCGTTCCTCGAGAACGACGACGCGAACCGAGCCCTGATGGGCTCGAACATGCAGCGTCAGGCGGTGCCTCTCCTGCGCTCCGACTCGCCGATCGTCGGCACGGGCCTGGAGGGAATCGTCGCGCGAAACTCGGGAGCGGTGGTGCTCTGCCAGCGGGCCGGCGTCGTCGACTCGGTGGATGCGGATCGCGTGATCGTCCGTGTCGAGGGCGCGGACCCGGAAACGGGTGCAGCGCGTGAGTTCGGGGCCGACATCTACCAGTTGACCAAGTTCCGACGGTCGAACCAGAACACGTGCGTGCACCAGAAGCCGGTCGTCCGCGAGGGTCAGCGCGTCGTGCGGGGCGAGGTCCTGGCCGATGGCGCCTCGACGGACGAGGGGGAACTGGCGCTGGGACGTAACGTGCTCGTGGCTTTCATGCCCTGGCGCGGCTACAACTTCGAGGATGCGATTCTGGTCTCGGAGCAGTTGGTGCGCGACGACTCCTACACCTCGATTCACATCGAAGAGTTCGAGATCGAGGCGCGAGACACCAAGCTGGGGCCCGAAGAGATCACGCGCGACATCCCGAACGTTGCCGAGGCGGCACTCGCCGATCTCGACGACAGCGGCATCATCCGGATCGGAGCTTCGGTCAAGGCCGGCGACATTCTGGTGGGCAAGGTCACGCCGAAGGGCGAGACCCAGCTCACGCCGGAGGAGAAGCTGCTGCGGGCCATCTTCGGCGAGAAGGCCGGAGACGTTCGTGACGCCAGCCTGAAGGCGCCTCCGGGTATCGACGGCACCGTCGTCGAAGTGAAGATCTTCTCCCGCAAGGGCGTCGACAAGGACGAGCGGGCGCTCGAGATCGAGGAGCAGGAGGTTGGCAGGCTGGAGAAGAACATCCGCGATCAGGCGCGGATCATGCACGAAGAGCGCAACAAGAAGATCGCGGATCTTCTGGTTGGCCTCAAGCCGACCGTCGCGGTGCAGGACCGGGAGGCCAACAGGCTCCTGGAGGCGAAGGAGACCATCCAGTACCGGCATCTCGAGCAGTTGAACCGGCAGGAGATCCTGGCTCTGCCGTTGGAGCAGGAAGACCTGTTGAAGGAAGTGGCCGCGATCTACGAGCGAACCGATTCCCACATCGAGGTCATGCACCGGGTCAACGAGGAGAAGATCAAGCTGCTGCAGAAGGGCGACGAGCTGCCTCCGGGCGTGATCAAGCTGGTCAAGGTCTTCGTGGCCATGAAGCGCAAGCTGCAGGTGGGCGACAAGATGGCCGGTCGCCACGGCAACAAGGGCGTCATTTCGCGCCTCCTTCCGGAGGAGGACATGCCTTACCTGCCGGACGGCACGCCGGTCGAGATCGTGCTGAATCCGCTCGGTGTGCCGAGCCGGATGAACGTCGGCCAGATCCTGGAGACCCACCTGGGATGGGCCGGGCGCACGCTCGGGATCAAGTTCGCGACCCCGGTCTTCGACGGCATCCGGGAGTCGCGGCTCAAGGAACTGCTGGCCGAGGCGGGATTGCCGAGCTCGGGCAAGACCACTCTCTTCGACGGGGTTACCGGCGAGGCCTTCGAGCAGAAGGTCACGGTGGGCTACATCTACATGCTGAAGTTGTCCCACCTTGTAGACGACAAGATCCACGCCCGATCGATCGGCCCCTACTCGCTGATCACCCAGCAGCCCCTGGGCGGCAAGGCTCAGTTCGGCGGCCAGCGCTTCGGCGAAATGGAGGTGTGGGCACTGCAGGCGTATGGCGCCGCCTACACGCTGCAGGAGCTGTTGACGGTCAAGAGCGACGATGTTGAGGGTCGAAGCCGCGCATACGAGGCTCTGGTCAAGAGCGACGTGCCCGAGGATCCCGGATTGCCGGAGTCCTTCAACGTGCTGGTGCGCGAGTTGCAGAGTCTGTGTCTGGACGTCGAGTTGATGAAGGTCTAGGGGAGGTCGCCAACGTGCAACCACTTTCGAGTTTCGAGAAGACGCAGTCGGTCAAGGACTTCAACGCGATCAAGATCGCGCTGGCCTCGCCGGAGAAGATCAGGTCCTGGAGTTACGGCGAGGTAACGAAGGCCGAGACAATCAACTACCGGACCTTCAAGCCGGAGCGGGACGGCCTGTTCTGCGCCAAGATCTTCGGGCCGATGACGGACTGGGAATGTCTGTGCGGCAAGTACAAGCGGATGAAGCACCGTGGCGTCGTGTGCGACAAGTGCGGTGTCGAGGTCACGCGCTCCCGGGTGCGGCGCGAGCGCCTGGGCCACATCGAGCTGGCCAGCCCGGCGAGCCACGTCTGGTTCTTCAAGGGTCTGCCCAGCCGGATCGGTCACCTGCTCGACCTGAGCCTGCGCAACCTTGAGCGCATCCTCTACTTCGAGAGCTACGTCGTCATCGATTCCGGTGACGCCGACCTCGAAGAGAACGAGATGGTCTCCGAAGAGCGCTACCGGGAACTGCGCGAGGAATACGGTCCGGACGGCTTCGACGCGCGGATGGGCGCCGAGGCGATCAAGGAGCTTCTGGCCCGGATCGACATCGATGAGTTGGCGGAGGAACTCCGCATCGTCATGCGCACCGACACCAGCCAGATCCGGCGCCTGAAGGCGGCGAAGCGGCTCAAGGTCGTCAACGCGTTCCGGCGCAGCGGTCACCGGCCGGAGTGGATGATCCTGGATGTGATCCCCGTGATTCCGCCGGAACTGCGGCCACTGGTTCCGCTCGATGGCGGGCGGTTCGCGACCAGCGACCTGAACGATCTCTACCGCCGGGTCATCAACCGGAACAACCGGCTGAAGAAGCTGCTCGAGTTGCGGGCGCCCGAGGTCATCGTCCGCAACGAGAAGCGCATGCTCCAGGAGGCGGTGGACGCGCTGTTCGACAACGGCCGGCGTGGCCGGGTGCTGAAGGGCTCGAACAACCGCCCCCTCAAGTCGCTCTCCGACACCCTGAAGGGCAAGCAGGGCCGCTTCCGCCAGAACCTGCTGGGCAAGCGCGTCGACTACTCGGGGCGTTCGGTGATCGTGGTCGGCCCCGATCTCAAGCTGAACGAATGCGGTCTGCCGAAGAAGATGGCGCTTGAGCTGTTCAAGCCGTTCATCTACAGCTGGCTCGAGGAGCGTGAGTACGTCGGCACGATCAAGGCGGCCAAGGAGATGGTCGACCGCGAGGAGGAAGTGGTCTGGGATGCGCTGGACGACGTCATCCGCGACCATCCGGTGCTCCTGAACCGGGCGCCCACCCTTCACCGGCTCGGCATTCAGGCGTTTCAGCCGGTGCTGATCGAGGGCAAGGCGATCCAGATCCATCCCTTGGTGTGCGCCGCCTTCAACGCGGACTTCGACGGCGACCAGATGGCGGTTCACGTGCCGCTTTCACCCAAGGCCCAGATCGAGTGCCACGTGCTGATGCAGGCCTCGAACAACATCCTCAGCCCCGCGCATGGTCGGCCGCTGGCAGTGCCCAGCCAGGATCTCGTGCTGGGGGGCTACTACCTGACCATGCCGCGCCCGGGCGCACAGGGTGAGGGCCGGACCTTCGCCAACACTGACGAGGTCATCTTCGCTCTCGAGAGCCGAGCCGTCGAGACCCAGACGCCGATCCGGCTGCGGCTCAGCGGCAGCTACATCGACCTGGATGTCCAGAACGACAGCCAGGACATCATGCACGCCGAGGTCCAGGAGCTCGACGGCGAAGTGATCGAGACCACGGTCGGCCGTGTGATCTTGAACGACCACCTCCCGAACGAACTGCCCTTCATCAACGGCCTGCTGCGCAAACGCGGTCTTCAGGACCTGGTTGGCTACTGCTACATCCGCCACGGCAGCCAGTTGACGATCAGGATGCTCGACGAGATCAAGGAGATCACCTTCCTGTACGCCACCTTGGCTGGCATCTCCTTCGGTGTCGACGACATGGTCGTGCCCTCGACCAAGGGGCAGTTGATCGATGAGGCGCGCGGCGAGGTGCTCGAGATCGAGAAGCAGCGCAGCGCCGGTGTGATCACCGCCGGCGAGCGCAAGAACAAGATCATCGACATCTGGCATCGCGTTACCGAGAACGTCTCGGCCGAGATGTTCCGCGAGATGAAGGAGGTCGAGGCCGAGCGGGGCGAGTTCAACCCGATCAACCTGATGGCCGATTCGGGCGCGCGGGGCTCCCGCGAACAGGTGCGGCAGTTGGCCGGCATGCGGGGTCTGATGTCCAAGCCCTCGGGCGAGGTCATCGAGACGCCGATTCACGCCAACTTCCGCGAGGGGTTGTCCGTGTTGCAGTACTTCATCTCGACGCACGGCGCCCGCAAGGGTCTGGCCGATACGGCGCTCAAGACTGCCGACTCCGGCTACCTGACGCGGCGGCTTGTCGACGTGGCCCAGGACGTGATCGTCACCGAGCACGACTGCGGAACGATCGACGGCATCGTGGTCGGCGCGATCATGGAGGGCGGCGACATTCTCGAGGCGCTCCGGGACCGGTTGGTCGGGCGTGTCAGCCAGGAGGACATCTTCGACCCGATGACCGGCGAGCAGTTGCTGGCGGTAGGCGACTCGATCACCGAGAAGATGGCGAACGGCATCCAGGCGGCGGGCATCGAGCGGGTTCGCATCCGCTCCGTGCTGACCTGCGAGACCCGGCGCGGTGTCTGTGCGTCCTGCTACGGGCGCAACCTGGCGACCGGTCGCGCCGTCGACCTGGGCGAGGCGGTGGGCGTCATCGCGGCCCAGTCGATCGGTGAGCCGGGAACCCAGTTGACCATGCGTACCTTCCACTTCGGCGGCACCGCCAGCCGGGTCACCGAGCAGTCCCGGCACGCGTCGAGGAATATCGGCTGGGTCAAGCTCATCAACGTCGCCACCGTCGACAGCCGCGAGGGCGATCTCGTCGTGGTCAACCGGAACGGCAAGCTGGTCCTGGTCGACGAGGCCGGGCGGGAACTGGAACGCCACCCGCTGACCTACGGCTCCCACCTGCTGGTGCACGAGAACCAGAAGGTCGAGCCGGGCACCGACCTGGTCGAGTGGGACCCCTTCACCTCCGCCATCCTCTCCGAGGTCGCGGGCCGTGTGGAGTTCCACGACATCGTCGAGGGCGAGAACGTCCGCGAGGAGACCGACAAGGTCACGGGGCTTTCGCACCGGATCATCGTCGAGGCGTCGCAGAACGAGAAGCGGGCGCCGGCGGTGGTCGTGGTCGGCGCGGAAGAGAAGCGCTACCTGTTGCCCAGCGGTTCCCACCTGTGGGTCAACGACGGCCATGACGTCCATCCCGGCGACACGCTGGCGAAGATCCCGCGCGAGACGACGAAGACCAAGGACATCACCGGCGGTCTGCCGCGGGTTCAGGAGCTGTTCGAAGCCCGGAGTCCCCGCGAGCCGGCCGTGATCACCGAGATCGACGGCACCGTGCGCCTCGGCAAGGAGATCATCAAGGGCAACCGCGAGATCACCGTCGAGAACGAAGCCGGCGAGAGCCTCAGCTACCAGATTCCGCGCCACATCCACGTCAACGTGCAGGACGGGGAGTACGTGACGGCGGGAGATCCGCTGATCGGCGAGGCGATGAACATCAACCCGCACGACATCCTCCAGGTCAAGGGGGAGAAGGAACTCCAGCGCTACCTGGTGGACAAGATCCAGGAGGTCTACCGTTCGCAGAGCGTGGCGATCAACGACAAGCACGTCGAAGTGATCGTCCGCCAGATGATGCGCTCGGTGAAGATCGAGGAGGTCGGCGACACGGACTTCCTGATCGACGAGCAGGTCGACCGCTGGCGCTTCAAGGAAGAGAACGAGCGGGTTACGGCGGCTGGAGGCACTCCGGCCATCGGCCGGCCTCTGCTGCTCGGGATCACCAAGGCGTCGCTCTCCACGGAGAGCTTCATCTCGGCCGCGAGCTTCCAGGAGACGACCCGGGTGCTCACCGAAGCCGCGATCAGCGGCAAGGTGGATCACCTCCGGGGCCTGAAGGAGAACGTGATCGTCGGTCGGGTGATCCCCGCCGGCACCGGCATGGACTATTACCACGACTTCCACATCGAGGACGTGACCTACCCGACGCCGGACCTGGCTGCCGACGATCTGTACAACTACGACTACCCGGAGGAGTTCATCCGCACGATGCCGCAGGTGCTCAGCGACGGCGAAACCTGAGGCGCCCACTCCGAGGCTTCGCTTGGTTGCCCCGGCTCTCAGGTTTCTGCTAATGTTCGCGCCCTTGTGCGGCTCGCGCGGAGCGGGTCAAAGAGACAGTCCACCACGTCTGCGAGCCAGACCTTGAACCGGGAATCAACCCGGTGCCGCGCGCAGCGCAGAACACTGCGAGCGGTCAGCTAGGTCCGGTTGCTCCGGCTTCCGGCTTCGTCCGGTCGGTCGGTTCTTGCGCCGCTAACGATCCATGCCGCGGCGCGAGTTGCGCCCAAGAGCCGGCTTTCCGGCAACGAAGTAGAAGAGTTCGGTTGAGCAGGAGTATCAATGCCCACCATCCACCAACTGGTCCGCAAGGGCCGCCAGCGTCAGGTCGTCAAGACCAAGAGCCCGGCGCTCCAGGGTTCGCCGCAGAGGCGCGGCGTGTGTGTGCGCGTGTACACGCAGACGCCGAAGAAGCCGAATTCGGCATTGCGCAAGGTGGCCCGCGTCAGGCTGACCAACGGCATCGAGGTCACGACCTACATTCCCGGGATCGGGCACAACCTCCAGGAGCACTCGATCGTGCTCATTCGTGGAGGCCGGGTGAAGGACCTGCCCGGCGTCCGCTACCACGTGATCCGCGGCACTCTGGATGCCGTCGGTGTCGACGAACGCCGCCGCGGGCGCTCCAAGTACGGCGCCAAGCGCCCCAAGAGCTGAGCCGGAGGAACTTGGAAGAATGCCTCGACGCCGCGAAGTCCCGAAGCGCCAGATCCTGCCCGACCCGCTGTATCACTCGCAGTTGGTCAGCAAGTTCGTCAACGTCCTCATGAAGGACGGCAAGAAGTCCGTCGCCGAACGCATCCTCTACGACGCTCTGAACACGATCAAGGAGCGCACCGGCGAGGAGGACCCTGTGGCCATCTTCCAGAAGGCGATCGACAACGTGAAGCCGGCGGTCGAAGTCAAGTCGAGGCGCGTCGGCGGCTCGACCTACCAGGTTCCGATCGAGGTGCGGCCTGCGCGCAAGCTGGCGCTGGCCATGCGATGGCTGATTCACGCGGCGAAGGGCCGCAGTGAAAAGACGATGAGACTGCGGTTGGCCGGCGAGTTGCTCGACGCGGCCGAGAACCGTGGAGTGGCGATCAAGAGGAAAGAGGACACCCACCGGATGGCAGAAGCGAACAGGGCTTTTTCCCACTACCGCTGGTAGCGAACGCCCTTGGGCCCGCTTCGGCGGCGCCCACGTCGTTCCCGGCCGCCGGTTGTCCACGTCACGGCACCGCCGCTGCCCCTGCGAAGCGGTGGCTCTCGTGCTGAAACCCGCCTGCTTAGAACTGCACTGAATACGACTGATTGCCCCGATCGCTCCTCTGAAGAACCCGACCCAGATCACCATGTCCAGCCCCATGTCCAGAACTGTCCCACTCGAGAAGACCCGAAACATCGGGATCATGGCGCACATCGATGCGGGCAAGACGACGACGACCGAACGCATCCTCTATTACACCGGTGTGAACTACAAGATCGGCGAAGTGCACGAAGGCACTGCGACGATGGACTGGATGGAGCAGGAGCAGGAACGCGGCATTACGATCACTTCGGCTGCCACGAGTTGCACCTGGCAGGGCCACCGGATCAACATCATCGACACGCCTGGACACGTCGACTTCACCGCCGAGGTCGAGCGCTCGCTGCGCATTCTCGATGGCGCCGTGGCCGTGTTCGACGCCGTTGCCGGGGTCGAGCCCCAGAGCGAGACGGTGTGGCGGCAGGCGGATCGGTACAGCGTGCCGCGGATTGCGTTCGTCAACAAGATGGACCGCGTCGGCGCCGACTTCGATCGCTGCGTGCGGATGATGCGCGAACGGCTTGGCGCCTCGCCCGTGGTGCTGCAGTTGCCCTTGGGGCGCGAGGACGCGTTTAGCGGTGTGATCGACCTGGTCGAGATGTCGGCCTACATCTACGACGGCGAGAGCCTGGGGGCGCAGTTCCGGGACACCGACATCCCTGAGGAGTACGCGGACCTGGCTCTGGTGGCTCGTGAGGCGATGGTCGAGGCGGTTGCCGAGACGGACGAGGAGCTCCTCGAGAAGTACCTCTCGGGCGCCGAGGTCACGAACGACGAACTGCGTGCGGCCCTGCGCCGCGCGACGGTTTCCAACAGCCTGCAACCGGTGTTCTGCGGTTCGGCTTTCCGCAACAAGGGCGTCCAGCCCCTGCTCGACGCGGTGCTCCAGTACCTGCCGTCGCCGCTGGACGTGCCTCCGATCGAGGGTCTCGTGGACGGTGACGAGGTGGCTGTGCGCGAGCCGTCCGACGACGCGCCGTTCAGCGCCCTCGTGTTCAAGATCATGACCGACCCGTTCGTCGGCCAGCTCGCTTACATGCGGGTCTACTCGGGCTGCGTCGAGACCGGCCAGTCGGTGCTGAACGTAAAACGCGGCAACAAGGCGCGAATCGGCAGGCTGCTCAAAATGCACGCCAACAAGCGCGAGGAGATCAAGCGGGTGTGGTGCGGCGACATCGCCGCGGTCGTGGGTCTCAAGAACGTAACCACGGGCGACACGATCTGTGATCCACGGGCGGCGATCGTGCTGGAGTCGATGGACTTCCCGGAGCCGGTCCTCTCCGTTTCGATCGAGCCGAAGACGAAGGCGGACCAGGAGAAGCTGGGTCTGGCGCTCGACAAACTGATGCGCGAGGACCCGACCTTCAGGGTCCACACGGACCCGGATACGGCCCAGACCCTGATCTCGGGCATGGGCGAACTTCATCTGGAGATCATCACGGACCGCCTTTTGCGTGAGTTCAAGGTCGGCGCCAGTGTCGGACGGCCCGAGGTCGCCTACCGCGAGACGATCACCGCCGAAGCCTCGGGCGAAGGACGGTTCGTGCGCCAGTCCGGCGGCCGAGGGCAGTACGGCCACTGCCTGGTCCGGGTCCGGCCGTCGAAGGGTGAGGGTCTGGAGTTCGAGGACGCCACCAAGGGCGGCGTGATCCCCAAGGAGTTCATCAGGTCGATCGAGCGAGGCATCGCCGAGGCCCTGGAATCGGGCCCATTGGCCGGCTATCCGGTCACCGGGGTCGCGGTCGACCTCTACGACGGCAGTGCGCACGATGTCGATTCCTCCGAGGTCGCCTTCAAGATCGCCGGCTCGATGGCCTGGCGCGATGCGGCCAAGAATGCGAGTCCGGTGCTACTGGAGCCGGTCATGGCGGTCGAGGTGGTGACGCCCGAGGACTACATGGGCGACGTCATGGGCGACATCAGCTCGCGCCGGGGAAAGGTGCAGGGCATGGAGATGCGCCTCAACACCCAGGTCGTCAGCGCCCGCGTGCCGCTGGCCGAGATGTTCGGCTATGCCACCGATCTGCGCTCGGCGACCCAGGGAAGGGCAACGTACTCGATGCAGTTCGAGTCCTACGAACCGGCTCCGAGGAATGTGAGCGAAGAGGTCGTGGCGAAGGCCACGGGCTGAGTCGCTGGCGGGCGTAGCCGGAAACCGTTCAAGCGACAAGCCTTTCAGAAGACGTTCCAGACAAGACAATCAAGCATTTCATTGAGTTAGCAGGAGCACCGCAATGGCGAAGGAGAAGTTCGAGCGTACGAAGCCGCACGTGAACGTGGGGACGATCGGTCACGTGGATCACGGCAAGACGACGCTGACGGCGGCGATCACGAACATACTGGCGAAGAGCGGTGGTGCGCAGTTCGTGCCTTTCGACGAGATCGACAAGGCTCCGGAGGAGCGTGAGCGCGGGATCACGATCGCGACGGCTCACGTGGAGTACGAGACGGCGAACCGTCACTACGCTCACGTGGACTGCCCGGGTCACGCGGACTACGTGAAGAACATGATCACGGGCGCGGCTCAGATGGACGGTGCGATCCTGGTGGTGTCTGCGGCGGACGGTCCGATGCCACAGACGCGTGAGCACGTGCTCCTGGCTCGTCAGGTTGGCGTGCCGTACATCGTGGTGTTCATGAACAAGTGCGACATGGTGGATGACGAGGAGTTGCTGGACCTGGTGGAGCTGGAGCTTCAGGACCTGCTGTCTTCGTTCGAGTTTCCTGGCGACGAGATTCCGATCATTCGCGGTTCGGCGCTCGAGGCCTTGGAGAGCGGCGATCCGGAGAGCGAGTGGGGTTCGAAGATCGTGGAGCTCTTGGAGGCAGTCGACTCGTACATCCCGACGCCGCAGCGTTCGGTGGACCTGGACTTCCTGATGCCGATCGAGGACATTTTCACGATTTCGGGTCGCGGCACGGTGGTGACGGGCCGTGTGGAGCGTGGTCGCGTGAAGGTTGGCGAGACGGTGGAGATCGTGGGCATTCGTGAGACGAAGTCGACGGTGGTGACGGGCGTGGAGATGTTCCGGAAGCTGCTGGACTCAGGCGAGGCGGGCGACAACATCGGCGTGCTGCTTCGGGGTACGAAGAAGGACGAGGTGGAGCGTGGTCAGGTGCTGGCTCATCCGCGTTCGATCACGCCTCACACGAAGTTCAAGGGCGAGGTGTACGTGCTGAACAAGGACGAGGGCGGTCGTCACACGCCGTTCTTCGACGGCTACCGTCCACAGTTCTACTTCCGCACGACGGACGTGACGGGTGTGGCGACCCTGCCGGCAGGCACGGAGATGGTGATGCCCGGCGACAACGTGACGCTGGACGTGGAGCTGATCGCTCCGATCGCGATGGAGAAGGGCGTACGCTTCGCCATTCGCGAGGGCGGCCGTACGGTCGGCGCCGGCACCGTCACCGACATCGTCGAGTAAGCGGTTCAAGGTCGGTATTCGAGGAAGGTTGGAATTCGAGAGAATGGTGAACGAGAAGATCCGTATTCGGCTCAAGGCCTTCGACTACCGCATCCTGGATACGTCGACGCATGAGATCGTCGACACCGCGCGGCGTAGCGGCGCGCGCGTGGTCGGGCCGATTCCATTGCCGACACACATTGCCCGCTACACGGTGAATCGCTCTCCGCATGTGGACAAGAAGTCGCGAGAGCAGTTCGAGATTCGCACCCACAAGCGGTTGTTGGACATTTTCGAACCGACCAGCCAGACCGTTGACGCGCTGATGAAGCTCGAGCTTCCGGCTGGCGTTGACGTCGAGATCAAGGCCTTTGGCAGTTGAACCGGCAGTTGAGCAGGCGAAGCGACGGGGGATGAAGGCGGTGAGCGAAAGCAAGGGTCGTGCTAGGGGGTTGCTCGGGCGCAAGATCGGTATGACGCAGATCTACGCCGAGGACGGCGCCGCGGTGCCGGTTACCGTCCTGGAGGTCGGCCCGTGCCGGGTCGTGCAACGAAAGACGGCGGAGTCCGACGGCTACGAAGCGGTCCAGATCGGCCTGGTCGAGAAGCGGCCGCCGAGGCGGGTCACCGAGGCGCGCCGGGGCCACTTCAAGAAGGCCGGTGTCGAGGCGATGCGTCACTTGGTCGAGGTGCGGGTCGACGCGACGAACGAGTCGCAGCCCGGCGATGAGATCGGGGTTTCGATCTTCGAGGTCGGCTCCCGTGTCGATGTGATCGGCAATGGCAAGGGGAAGGGGTTCCAGGGCGTCATACGCCGCCACGGTTTCGGGGGCGGGCGAGCCACACACGGCTCGATGTTCCATCGCGCTCCGGGTTCCGTCGGGCAGTCGGCGAGTCCCTCGCGTGTCTTCCCGGGAATGAGGTTTCCGGGCCGGATGGGCGGTAAACGGGTGACGACGAAGAAGCTGAAGGTGGTCAAGGTGGATGTGGAGAATCGCCTTCTCTATCTACGTGGCGCCGTTCCGGGCGCCCGCAACGGTCTGGTCATGGTTCGGAGTTCGATCTGATGCCAAAGGTCGCGATCAGGAGCCTCGACAACGAGGCGGTCGGCAGCATCGAGCTGCCGGAAGAGGTCTTCACCTACCCGTACAACGAGCATCTCATCTACCTGGCGGTGGTGTCGGTCCGGGCCGCGCAGCGGGCGGGCACGCACCAAGTCAAGGGCAGGCACGAAGTGCGGGGTTCCGGCGTCAAGCCGCACCGTCAGAAGGGTACCGGCCGAGCCCGGGCTGGCAGCATCCGTTCGCCGTTGCGACGCGGTGGCGGCGTCGTGCATGGTCCGCAGCATCGCAGCCACCGCAACAAGCTGTCGCGGAACGAGAAGCGCAACGCGCTCAAGTCGGCGCTTTCACGCAAGCTGGTTGAGGAGCGGATCCTGGTCGTTGACTCGCTCGATCTCGACAGCCACAAGACAGGCGCCTTGGCCGCGCGTCTGCGGGGTCTTGGAATCGACCAGAAGACTCTGATCGTCGACGACCACGGCAACCGGAACCTGATCCTGGCTTCCCGCAACCACCCGCAGCTCAAGACCGTCGACGCCCTTGGTGTGAACGTCTACGACGTCGTCGATCGTGGCTACCTGCTGTTCAGCGAGACCGCGATCGGCCGCTTGTCCGCCGTGCTGCAGAAGCGGCGGAAGAACGGGAGTGGGTCATGAGAGTGCAGGAAATCCTGCGTCGGCCGCTGATCACGGAGAAGTCGACCGGACTCCGTGACGATCGGAACATCATCGCCTTCGTCGTCGACTCCCGAGCCAACAAGATCGAGGTGCGGCGCGCGGTGGAGGCGCAGTTCCAGGGTGTCAAGGTGGCGGAGGTCCGGATCGTGAACATGCACGGCAAGGTTCGTCGCCAGGGCCGCTTCGTCGGCCGGCGCCCCGATTGGAAGAAGGCATACGTACGGCTGGCCGAGGGCCAGATCGATCTCTTCGACAACGTGTAGCAAGAGCCAACAAGAAAATGGCGATCAAGAAACTCAAACCGACCAATCCGGCGAGCCGCTTCCAGGAGTACGCACTCCGGGAAGAGGTCACGGCGGACAAGCCGCACAAGGCCCTCGTCGAGGGCAAGAGGCGGATCAGCGGCCGCAACAACGCGGGCAGGCAGACGATCTGGTTCCGGGGCGGCGGCCACAAGCGGCGCTACCGGCGGATCGACTTCCGGCGCGACAAGGTGGGCGTGCCCGCGAAGGTGGCCACGATCGAGTACGACCCGAACCGGAGCGCGCTGATCTCCCTGCTGCACTACGCCGACGGCGAGAAGCGCTACATCCTCCATCCCCAGGGCTTGAAGGTAGGCGCGGTGGTCCAGGCAGGCGAAGGCTCCGAGATCGATGTCGGCAACTGCCTTCCGATCCGGTTCATTCCCCTGGGCACGATGATCCACAACATCGAACTGAAGATCGGTGGCGGCGGGCAGATGGTGCGCAGCGCCGGCACGGGCGCCCAGTTGATGGCCAAGGAGGGCGTCTACGCTCAGGTCCGCCTTCCTTCGGGGGAGGTCCGCCGGGTGCACGTCGACTGTGCCGCCACGATCGGTCAGGTCAGCAACTCGGAGCACTCGAACGTCGCGCTTGGGAAGGCCGGTCGCAACCGTTGGCGCGGCCGCCGGCCGCACAACCGCGGCGTGTCGATGAATCCGGTCGACCATCCCATGGGCGGCGGCGAGGGCAAGGCCTCCGGCGGACGGCATCCGACCACGCCATGGGGCAAGCCGACCAAGGGTTACAAGACACGAAGAAACAAGCGCACGAGCGGCATGATCGTACGGCGGCGGGCACGCCGCAAGTAGGGCCGGCGAGAGCACGAAACAGAGGTCAGCATGGGACGTTCACTCAAGAAGGGTTTCTTCATCGACAGCCACCTGTACGACAAGGTGACTGCGATGAATACGAGTCACGACCGGAGGGTCATCAAGACCTGGTCGCGCCGGTCCACGGTCATTCCGGACATGGTGGGTCACACCATCGCTGTTCACAACGGCATGAGGTTCATTCCGGTGTTCGTCAGCGAGAACATGGTCGGTCACAAGCTCGGCGAGTTCGCTCAGACGCGGACTTTCCGCGGCCATGCCGGCGGCAAGAGAGAGCGCCGGGCTCGTCTCCGGTAGTTGGAGAGAGAACAGAACGATGGAATCAATCGCCCGACTCAGGTATCTCCAGGCGTCGCCGCAGAAGGTGCGTCTGGTGGCGGACCTGATCCGCGGCCGGGGTGTCGAGGAAGCCTCGGCGCTGCTGCAGTTGAGCACCAAGGCGGCAGCACGGCCGCTCTCCAAGTTGTTGCGGTCGGCGATCGCCAACGCCGAGAACCGTGCCGAGAACCAGCAGAGGGGGGGCGACGTGGGGCAGCTCTACGTCAAGGAGATCTTCGTGGACGGGGGTCCGACGCTGAAGCGCCTGCGCCCGCAGCCCATGGGCCGTGCGTTCCGAATTCTCAAGCGGCAGAGCCACATCACGATCAAGCTTGATTCTCGCAGTCAGTCGGCAGAGCCAACGTAGGAGCGCTCATGGGTCAGAAGACACATCCGTACGGCTTTCGTTTGGTGTACAACCAGGGCTGGCATTCGCGCTGGTACGCCGAACGGGACTATGCCAGCACGCTGCACTCGGACATCGAGTTGCGGACCGGTCTGAAGAAGCGCCTGATGCATGCCGGCGTGAGCCAGATCGATATCGAGCGCGCCGCGGACAAGCTGCGCGTCACGATCTACACCTCGCGCCCCGGCATCATCATCGGCCGCAAGGGCGCTGAAGTGGACAAGCTGCGCGACGACCTGAGCCGGCAGATGGGGCGGGAAGTCCACATCAACATCCAGGAGATCCAGCGTCCGGAGCTCGATGCCCAGCTTGTGGCCGAGGCGATTACGGGACAGCTTCTCCGCCGGGTTGCCTTCCGCCGGGCCATGAAGAAAGCGATGGAATCGGCCTTCCGTTTCGGCGCCAAGGGTGTCAAGATCATGGTTTCGGGTCGGCTCGGCGGCAACGAGATCGCCCGCACCGAGTGGTATCAGGAAGGGCGGTTGCCGCTGCACACCCTGAAGGCCGACATCGACTACGGCTTTGCCGAGGCCTTCACGACCTACGGCGTGATCGGAGTCAAGGTCTGGGTCTACCGCGGCGATCTTTCGCGGGAGCGCGGCCGCCGCGCGGTGGCGTAGGGCACGGCTGGGCGCTGAGGGGATTCGAGGGAGTAACGAACGATGTTGATGCCGAAGAAGGTCAAGTTTCGCAAGCATCACCGCGGCCGCCGCAGAGGTCTGGCCAAGGGCGGCGATGTGGTGGCGTTCGGCGAGTACGGCCTGCAGGCACAGGAGGCCGGCTGGGTCACGGCCCGTCAGATCGAGGCCGCGCGAATCGCGATCACTCGCCACATCAAGCGAACCGGCAAGGTCTGGATTCGGGTCTTTCCGGACAAGCCGATCACCAAGAAGCCACTGGAAACGCGGATGGGCAAGGGCAAGGGCAACCCGGAGGAGTGGGTTGCGGTCGTTCGTCCCGCCCGCATCCTCTACGAACTCGAGGGCGTGTCGCCGGAGTTGGCGAAGTCGGCGATGAGGCTGGCTTCCCACAAGCTCGGTATCAAGACCCGCTTCGTCGTGCGCCACGGCGCACAGGTCTGAGGCACAGGTCTGGAGGTGAGAAGACGATGAAGGCAAGCGAACTCAGAGAGCTGACCGGAGACGAGCTGGTGCAGAAGGAGGAGGAGTTGGCCGATCAGTTGTTCGCCCTGCGACTGCAGAAGTCGATTGGCCAACTGGAGAAGCCGACCAGGATCAGGAACGCCCGGGTCGAGTTGGCGCGGGTCCTTACCGTCAGGCGCGAGAGAGCGACAGGAACGACATGAACGTGGATCAGCAAGAAGCGCGGGGCCGCCGCCAGGTTCGGGTGGGCCAGGTGGTCAGCGCCAAGATGGACAAGACAGTGATCGTGGCGGTCGAGAAGACGGTCATGCACCGGCTCTACCACCGCCTGATGAAGAAGTCGTCGCGGTTCGTGGCTCACGACGAGTCGAATGACTGCCGTGAGGGAGATGTCGTTTCCCTCGTCTCGACCCGACCTATGTCGCGTCACAAGCGCTGGCGCGTGCAGCGAATCGTCAAGCGCGCGGAAGGGTAGGTGCGTCGATGATCCAGATGGGAACGGTGCTCGATGTCGCCGACAACTCGGGGGCCAAGCGAATCGCCTGCATCAAGCTGCGGGGCGGTTCCTCCGGGCAGTACGGTGTGCTGGGTGACGTGATCACCGCCTCGGTCAAGGAGGCGGTGCCCGAGGGCACGGTCAAGAAGGGCCAGGTCGTGCGCGCGGTGATCGTGCGGACCCGCAAGGAGCGGCGCCGAAAGGACGGGAGTTACATCCGCTTCGACAACAACGCCGCGGTGCTGATCGACGATGCCCAGGAACCGATCGGGACCCGCGTCTTCGGCCCGGTCGCCCGCGAGCTGCGCGAGCGGCGCTTCATGCGCATCGTGTCGTTGGCGCCGGAGGTGATCTGACATGCCCAAATCTGACAGTCACAAGCTGAAGATCAAGAAGGGTGACGAGGTGCTGGTCATCGCGGGCCGGAACCGGGGTGTGCGCAGCAAGGTGTTGCGGGTGCTTCCGGCCGAGAATCGCGCCATCGTCGAACGCGTGAACCTGGTCAAGAAGCACGAGCGGCCGAACCCGCAGCGTCAGGTTCAGGGAGGCATCCTGGAACGGGAGGCGCCCATCCACGTCTCTAATCTCAAGGTGATCTGCCCGGATACCGACAAGCCGACGCGGGTCGGCAAGCGGCTTCTCGAGGACGGAAAATCAACACGCTACGCCAAGGTCAGCGGCGCGGCGTTGAGCTGAGGCTGTGACCTGAAGGAATGACCATGATTCCCCGACTGAAGACTCTCTACCAGGAGGAGGTCGTCGCCAGCCTGCAGCAGGAGTTCGGCATTTCCAACCCGATGGCGGTGCCGCGGCTGGAGAAGATCGTTCTCAACATGGGTATCGGCGAAGCGATCCAGAACATCAAGATCCTGGAGAACGCCGTGCCTGAGTTGGCCTTGATCGCCGGTCAGCAGCCGGTCATCACGCGCGCCCGGAAGTCGATCGCTGCATTCAAGTTGCGTGAGGGCATGCCGATCGGTTGCCGGGTCACGCTGCGCCGTAGCCGGATGTGGCACTTCCTCGATCGCCTTGTCACCGTCGCGCTGCCGCGAGTTCGCGACTTCCGCGGCATCTCGGACCGGAGCTTCGATGGTAGGGGCAGCTATACCCTGGGTATCCGGGACCACCTGATCTTCCCCGAAGTCGACTACTCGAAGAGCGACGGTTCCAAGGGGATCAACGTCACCCTCGTCACCTCGTCGGAGTCGGACGCGCAGGCGCTGCATCTGCTGCGCGGTCTCGGCATGCCGTTCGCGACCTGAGTTCCGGACCGGCACGAGTTCAAAACACCCAAGGATTGTCACGATGACCATGACCGACCCCATCGCGGATCTGCTGACCACGATTCGCAACGCGCTGATCGTCAAGCACGATCAGACCGAGGCGCCGGCTTCGAGCCTGAAGATTGCGTTGTGCCGCGTGCTGCGGGACCAGGGCTACATCAGCCACTACGAGGTCTACGACTCGCCGCCCGGCAGGACGCTCCGGATCTTCCTGGCATACAACGGCGAGGGAGTGCCGACGATCACCAAGGTGCGGAGGATCAGCAAGCCCGGGCGCAGGGTGTATCGGGGCGCTGACGATCTGAAGCCGGTTCTGAACGGGCTGGGCGTCGCGATCCTGTCGACTTCGAAGGGTCTGCTCACGGATGGCGAGGCGCGGAGCCAGCGTGTGGGCGGCGAGGTCCTCTGTGAGGTGTACTGAGATGCAGGGCAACAGCGGTCGGCACAGCAGTCGCCGCCAGTCGCGGGCCGCCCTTGGCGGCACAGCGACTCTTGGTGAGGTGTATTAGATGTCACGCATAGGACAGGCGCCGATTCCGCTGCCGGACAAGGCGAAGGTGGCGGTGAACGGCGGTACGGTGACTATCGAGGGTCCGAAGGGAAAGCTGGAGCAGCCGCTCCAGCGGGGCATCGAGGTCCTGGTCGAGGACGGCGTCGTCAGGCTGCACCGTTCCGGCTCGAGCGGACCGGAACGGGCCCTGCACGGACTGGCCCGCGCGCTGCTTGCGAACGCTGTCGTGGGTGTCACCGAGGGCTTCCGGCGAGAGCTGGAGATCGTCGGCGTCGGTTACAGGGGAGAGGTCAAGGGGCGCGAAATCCACCTGGCGCTCGGATACTCGCACCCGGTGGTCTACGCGATCCCGGATGGGATCGACGTCTCGATCGACGACCGGGCGAACCGGATCGCCGTTTCCGGCATCGACAAGCAGCAGGTTGGGCAGGTAGCGGCCGACCTCCGCAGCCTGCGCAAGCCGGATGCGTACAAGGGCAAGGGCATCCGCTACCGCGACGAGGTCATCCGGCTCAAGGTCGGCAAAGCGACGTCGGTCTAGACGGTTTGGAACGAGTTCAGGAAACAGGGACATCGAGGCAATGAGCGACCTGCGAAGAAAGAGAACGTTGGATCGGAGCCGCCGGCGGCGCCGCGCGCGTTACCGCGTCCGGAAGAAGCTTAGGGGCTCACAGGAGAGACCGCGTCTGGCGGTTCACAAGAGCCGCCGTCACATCTACGCTCAACTGATCGATGATCGGGCGGGGCACACCCTGGCGTTTGCAAGCTCGCTCGAGCCGGAAGTCTGCGGGGAGCTCGAAGGCTCGACCGGGAGTTGCAGCGCGGCAAAGGCGGTGGGCGAAGCGCTGGCGGCGCGCGCCAGGGAGCAGGGCGTGCAATTGGTGATCTTCGACCGCGGCGGGTTCCTGTACCACGGCCGCATCCGGGCGCTTGCGGACAGTGCGCGCGCCGGAGGCCTCGAGTTCTGATGCAGCAGAGAAGCGAAGGAGCGAACAGTGGCTAGGGACATCGATCTCGACAGCGAGTTTTTCGAGCAGGTTGTCGACATCAACCGGGTGACGAAGGTCGTCAAGGGCGGCAAGAACTTTTCTTTTACCGCCTTGGTTGTGATCGGCGACGGCGCCGGCCGCGTCGGCTACGGCTCGGGCAAGGCGAAGGAGGTCCCGGCCGCGATTCGCAAGGGGATTCAGATCGCGAAGCGCAGCCTGGTACGGGTGCCGCTCGACGGAACGACGATCCCGCACGAGACGGTGGGCGTGTTCGGCGCCGGTCGGGTGATGTTGAAGCCCGCCTCTGAGGGAACCGGGGTCATCGCCGGCGGCGCGGTGCGTGCGGTGGTCGAGGGCGCCGGCATTCAGGACATCCTGACGAAGTCGCTGGGGACGACGAACCCGCAGAACGTGGTCAAGGCGACTTTCGCCGGGCTCTTGTCTCTGCGCAGCAAGAAGCAGGTCAGGGAATTGCGTGGCTTGGACTCGCTGGACGGCGCGTCGATGAACACAGACCAGGGAGGAAGAGGCAGTGGCTCGCAGGACGATTCGGATACAGCAGGTGCGTAGCGCGATCGGCAGGCCGAGACCGCAGCGCGAAGTTCTGCGCGGTCTTGGCTTGAGGCGCATTCGCCACATCGTCGAGCGGGAGGACTCCCAGGCGGTGCGCGGCATGGTTCGGAAGATTCCCCACCTGGTCCGGATTCTGGGGAACTCTCAGGAGGACTGACATGAAGCTGCACGAACTCAAACCGGCGCCTGGAAGTCGCCGTGCGCGCAAGCGGGTCGGCCGTGGACCGGGCTCGGGCACGGGCAAGACTGCCGGGCGAGGCCACAAGGGTCAGCGCTCGCGCGCGGGCTTCTCCCGCCGCGCCGGCTTCGAGGGCGGCCAGATGCCCCTCGTGCGGCGCGTCCCGAAGCGCGGGTTCACCAACATCTTCCGGACTGAGTACACGGTGATCAACGTCGGACACCTGGACGGTCTCGGCGATGTGGTCGACGTGGACCTGCTCGTTTCCCACGGCCGTGTGCGCCGGGGCATGAAGCTGAAGGTTCTAGGCGTTGGCGATGCGCCGGCCGGATTGACCGTCCGGGCGCACCGCTTCAGCGCGTCCGCGCGCGCCAAGATCGAGGCCGCCGGCGGCGCCTGCGAAGAGATCGGCTGACGGAGTTAGCACGTGGGCGTCGAAAGTTTCCGCAACATCTTTGCGATTCCGGATCTCCGGAATCGGGTGTTGTTCATGTTCGGTCTGCTGGCCGTCTACCGCATCGGCTGCATCATTCCAACGCCGGGGATCGACCCCCAGGCCCTGCTCGAGTTCATGGACCAGATGCAGGGCACCGTGCTGGGGTTCGTCAACACGTTCACCGGCGGCAGCCTGGGTCGGGTGGCCATCTTCGCTCTCGGCATCATGCCGTACATCTCGGCGTCCATCATCCTGCAGTTGCTCACGGTGGTCTGGCCCTACCTCGAGAAGCTCTCGAAGGAAGGCGAGATGGGCCGGCGGAAGATCACCCAGTACACCCGGTACGGAACGGTGATCATCTCGATCATCCAAGGCACGAGCATCGCCTTCTTCCTGGAGAACCTGACCTCGCCGGGAGGGGCGCCCCTGGTCTTCAACCCCGGCCTCGGGTTCAAGTTCATGACCGTGCTCTCGCTCACCACGGGCTGCGCCTTCGTGATGTGGCTGGGCGAGCAGATCAGCGAGCGCGGCATCGGCAACGGCATCTCCCTGATCATCTTCGCCGGCATCGTCGTGGGTCTGCCGGGCGCCGTCCTGACGCTCTTCAGTCAAATGCAGAGCGGTGCGATGTCTCTGCTCAAGATCCTCTTCCTGTCGGCCTTCATGCTCGTGGTCGTCGCCTTCATCGTCTACATGGAGCGGGCGCAGCGGCGCATTCCGGTGCAGTACGCGAAGCGGATCGTCGGCCGGCGCCAGTACGGTGGGCAGAGCACCTACCTGCCCTTGCGGGTGAACACCGGCGGCGTGATCCCGGTCATCTTCGCGAGTTCGGTGGTCACCGTGCCGGCGACGGTGGCGGGCATGATCCAGTACGAACCGATCCAGCGGATCGCCACCGCGCTGCAATGGGGTCAGCCGGTCTACTACCTGCTCTACGTAACGGCGATCATCTTCTTCTCGTACTTCTACGTCTCGATCATCTTCAACCCGAACGATCTTGCCGAGAACATGCGAAAGTACGGCGGGTTCATTCCCGGCATTCGCTCCGGCAGGCGAACCTCGGAGTACATCGACCGGGTTCTGACCCGGCTGACCCTGGTCGGCTCCCTATACCTGGCGGGGGTGTCCGTTCTGCCCGAGTTCCTGATCGCCGGCTTCAAGGTCGGGGGGCTTCCGTTCATCGGTGGCGCCCTGGACCGAGTTGCGCCGCTCTGGTTGACCGAGGGCATGGGGATCAACTTCTACTTCGGCGGCACGTCGCTCCTGATCGTCGTCAGCGTGGCCATGGACACGCTGCAACAGGTCGAGAGCCAGCTTGTGATGCGCAACTACGAGGGCTTCATGAAGCGGGGCCGGATCCGAGGCCGCCGTGGCTGATCCTCTTCGCATCGTGCTGCTCGGAGCTCCCGGTTGCGGCAAGGGCACGCAGGCAGAGCGCCTTTCGGCGAGTCTCGGTGTGCCGGCCATCTCGACCGGCGAGATGCTGCGGGCCGCGGTTGCCGCAGGCAGCGAGCTGGGCCGGCGTGTTGAGGGTGTGATGGCCTCGGGCGCTTTGGTCGACGACGATCTGATGGCCGACGTGGTTCGCGACCGGCTGGCTCAGGCCGATACGGCCGCGGGCTTCCTGCTCGACGGCTATCCGCGCACCGCGCCGCAGGCAGACACCCTGGACGAGATCCTGGGCGGCGGGGCCCTCGATCACGTGGTGACGATCGACGTGCCGGACGAGGTTCTCGTTCGACGTTCCGTGCTGCGCGGCCGCGGCGACGACGACCGGGAAGAGGTCGTGCGCGAACGGCTGCAGATCTACGCCGCGCAGACCGCGCCCCTGATCGCTCACTACGAGGGCCTGGGACTGCTGCGCCGCGTCGACGGCAACGTCCCCATCGAACAGGTGACGAGCGCGATCGAGGCGTCGCTGGCGGAGACGGCGGCTGCCTGATGCCGATTCTCAAGACCGAAGAGGAACTCGACCTGATGGACCGCGCCAACCGCATCGTCCTGGAGGTACTGGCCTCGCTGGAGCAGCGGCTGCGGCCCGGGATGACCACACGCGAACTCGATGTCCATGCAGAGGCAGCGATTCGTGAGCGAGGCGGCCGGCCGGCGTTTCTCGGTTACCGGGGGTTCCCGGCCAGCCTGTGCACTTCGGTCAACGATGCGATCGTCCACGGCATCCCGAACGATGTGCCTCTCGAGGAGGGAGACATCGTCAGCATCGACTGCGGCGTGGAGTTTTCGGGGTACTATGGCGACGCTGCGCGCACGTACCGTGTAGGTGCGGTCTCGGAGCAAGCCGCGCGCTTGCTGGAAGTCACTCGCCGAGCCCTGGATGTGGCTTTGGAATCCGTGGCGCCCGGCAGGTGGCTGCACGACATCGGTCGCGCGGTCGAGCGGTACGTCAAGAGTCACGGGTACTCCGTGGTTCGCGATTTCGTCGGTCACGGTATCGGTTCCGCACTACATGAGGAACCGGAAGTGACGAACTACCGTCGCCGGGGTCGAGGTATGGAGTTGCGGTCGGGAATGGTCTTGGCAATCGAACCGATGGTCAACGCCGGAAGTCGAGCCGTGAGGATGGATGGAGATGGTTGGACGGCGAGAACGAAGGATGGATCGTTGTCAGCTCACTTTGAGCACTCGGTCGCGGTGACGCCGACGGGAGCGCGCGTGCTGGGTCTGGCGGCTTGAGTTGAGAGGCAGCAGGAGGACGAAGGGAACTTGGGCGTGAAGAAGGAAGAGGCGATCGAGGTTGAGGCAACTGTGGTGGAGACACTGCCGAACGCTGTCTTCAAGGTCCAGCTTGACAACAAGCACCAGGCCTTGGCCCACATCTCGGGAAAGATGCGCAAGCACTTCATCCGGATTCTCCCGGGGGATCGCGTTCTGGTCGAACTCTCGCCCTATGACCCCGGCCGTGGCCGGATCGTGTACAGGCTGCGGACCTGACCGTCGGCTGTTCGGAATGGGAGGAAATCCATCATGAAGGTACGAGCGTCAGTGAAGAGAATGTGCGTGAAGTGCAAGGTGGTCCGGCGTCGCGGAGTGATCCGCGTCATCTGTGAGAACCCCAAGCACAAGCAGCGGCAGGGCTGAGAAGGACGGGAGAGAGCTGGAATGGCGAGAATCGCGGGCATCGATCTACCCCAGAACAAGCAGGTAGGCATCGGCCTCACCTACATCTATGGCATCGGCCGCTCACGGGCGCTGGTGCTGCTGGATCAGGCGGGTGTCGCCGCCGAGGTCAAGGTCAGGGAACTGACCGAGGACGAGACCGGGCGCATTCGCCGGGTCGTTCAGGAGGCGGGGTCGGTCGAGGGAGACCTGCGCAAGGAAGTGACTCAGAGCATCAAGCGTCTGATGGAGATCGGCAGTTACCGTGGCGTCAGGCATCGCAAGGGCCTGCCCGTTCGGGGCCAGCGCACGCATACCAACGCGCGTACCCGCAAGGGACCGCGGCGGGCCAGCGTAGCCGGCAAGAAGAAGGTCGGGAAGTAGGCGAGAGAGGACCACCTAGATGGCAAAGGCGAAGAAGAAGGAAAAGCGCGTGGTGCCCCACGCCGTGGCGCATGTCAATGCGACCTTCAACAACACACTGGTCTGCATCAGCGATCCGGACGGCAACGTCCTGACCTGGTCGTCGTCGGGCCGAAACGGTTTCAAGGGGTCGCGAAAGGGAACGCCGTTCGCGGCTCAGGTGGCCGCGCAGGCGGTCGGCTATCAGGCCAAGGACCTCGGCGTGCGGTCGGTCGACGTCCTGGTCAACGGGCCGGGAGGCGGCCGCGAATCGGCCGTCAGGGCTTTGCAGGCCACCGGCATCGGCATCCGATCGATCCGTGACGTCACACCGATTCCGCACAACGGCTGCCGTCCCCGCAAGCGGCGTCGGGTCTGAACCCGGCATCCGGCCGCCGGTACCGCACCGATACATCAACGTTTCAACCTGAAACGCAATAGAGATTGTAGGAGTGAACATGCTCTGGAAGGGATTTCAACGCCCGAAGCGGATCGAGATCGATACCGAGACTCTGACCGATACGTATGGCAAGTTCTCGGCCCAGCCGTTCGAACGCGGCTTCGGCTCAACCGTGGGCAATGCACTGCGTCGTAGCCTCTTGTCGGCAATCGAAGGCGCCGCGATTACCGCGGTGCGGATCGACGGTGCTCTGCACGAGTTCTCTTCACTCGAAGGGGTGGTCGAGGACGTCACAGACATCATTCTGAACCTGAAGCAGGTCCCGCTGCGGTCCTTTGACGGCACGACGCGCGTGATCACGCTGGACGTGTCGGGTCCGCGCGCGGTGACCGCGGGTGACTTTGACGGCGACCCGAGCGTCGAGATTCGCGACCCGAACAGCAAGGTGGCGACGCTGAACGAACGGGGCCGGCTCCGCCTCGAGGCGCAGGTCAAGAATGGACGCGGCTACGTCGGCGCGGACCTCAACCTCGACGAGTCGATGGGAATCGGCTGGATTCCGCTCGACTCCGTCCACAGCCCTGTGAAGCGCGTGAACTACCGCGTGGAGGCCGCGCGACTCGGCCGGACGACCGACTACGAGCGACTGATCGTAGAGGTCTGGACGGACGGAACGGTGACGCCGGAAGAGGGAGTATCCCGTGCCGGCGAACTCCTGCGCGACCACCTGACGATCTTCATCGACGCCGAGGAGAGTCTGGTTATGGAAGCCGCGGTCGAGGAGGAAGTCGATGGGAGCGATCTTGGCGCCCTGCTACAGAAGGAGATCGACGATCTGAACCTGAGTGTTCGTTCGGCTAACTGCCTGAGGAACGCAAACATCAACACGCTGGGCGACCTCGTCGTGCGGAGCGAGAAAGAGATGCTGGAGACGAAGAACTTCGGCCGCAAGTCGCTCGAAGAGATCCAGGAGGTTCTCGATAGGATGGGATTGTCCTTCGGCATGGAGGTTCCGGAGAACGCGGAGGGCGGCGTCCAGGCCTAGCGGCCGCTGGACCGCTCTCGAGCTTTCGCGGGAAGGAGCGAAGATGCGTCACGGAGTTGGCTACAAGAAACTGGGCCGGACCACGGCCCACCGGCGGGCAATGTTCCGCAACATGCTCGCGTCCCTGGTCGTGCATGGCCGGATCCAGACCACACTGGCGAAGGCGAAGGCCCTGCGGCCGGTGGCCGAGAAGCTCGTCACCCGGAGCCGCGAGGACTCCGTCCACGCCCGGCGTCTCGTCCGCCGCTGGCTCCCCAATCGCGACCACGTCAAGAAGCTATTCGACGAGATCGCGCCCCGCTACGCCGACCGCCCCGGCGGCTACCTGCGTATCACCAAGCTCGGCCCCCGTCGCGGCGACGCCGCCGAGCTTGCCGTGATCGAGTTCGTCGACGCCGACGAGTAGCGGGGCACCGCGGCTGGACGGCGGCCGGACCGGCGTCAGACCCACCCGCCCGCACCGGGACCGGAGGGGAGGGTCCCAGGGGCCGCTCGCGCTTTCTTGGTGAATGAGAGGGGAGCGCTCGCTTCGGTCGGCTTCGCTCCGGCTTGGCGTAGGACGATGTGTGGGCGTCGCCCGTCGCTTGCCGACAGCCCGCTGGGACCCCCTCCTTCGGCCCACTGCAGGCTGGAGGTCGTCGCTCGGGTCTCATACCGACGGTACGCGAGAACCTACGCAGTTTGGGTTTCCGGCACGTCAGACGGGCTCCTTCGCCAGCTAGCCTAGCCACATCTGCTAGCCGCTGCCGAACTTGAATTCTCGCTCTACGAGCATCCCGCCTTTGCGGCCATAGACCCTGACGTTCACCGACGAGGGATCAATATCCAGCCGGGCAAAGCAGTCCGTCGGGTACACCTTCGTCGCGTTCTGAACCTGGAACTCAGAGCCGCTCCTCGTAGAGATGCACCCCTCAAGTCGAAACGTACGCCGGCGAGGATGCGGGTAGGGCCAGAAGAACGACGACGCCACAACGGACACGATCCGGCAGGACTCGTCTTCGCATGAAACCAACTCCGACGCCATAGATGCGTGCACGTCGCCCGAAACTACGAGTAGCCCAAGCCCCCCGCGCTCACGGACCGCGTCAAGGATCTGGTCTCGTTGAGTGACGAACCCGGACCACTTGTCCGGCCCCACGTGCTCGTAGAGGGGCACACTCGTCACCAGAACCTTGACTCGCTGGCTCCCGTCCGCGAGCCAGTCGAGCAGCGCCTGAAACTGCCGCGGCCCCAGCATCTCCCGACTCCCTTCAGTAAGATCCCGTTCCGTTCGGGTGTCACAAACGAAGAAGTCGCAACAACCGTCAACGAACCGATACCAGAGGTGACTCGGCGTACCGTCAAGCCGCCCATCCTCTGTCAAGGCCAACAATGGACTATGGCTGGCTTGATACGTGGAGTATGCGTGAATCGCACTCGGGAACTTCCTCACCCAGTCCCGACTGTCTGCTCGCTCAGGCCAGTTGTCTTCAATCTCGTGATCGTCGAGAGTCATGTAAGTCGGCACTCTACCCATGAGCTCCCGAAGCCACCGCGTTGTGAAGACGCGCCGATAGCGCTCATTGTAGTCGTCGACCGTAGAGTCCGTCCGTAGGAAGCGGAGGTCGTCCGCGTAGATCTGGTCGCCACACATCAGTAGAGCGTCGACCCGCTCCTTTGGAGGCATCGCTCGGAAACTGAGCCACCCAACGCTCGGAAAGTGATCCACCCTCGGCCCTTGGCCGGTAGCTTGGTCTTGTTCAGTAGACCAACGCGATCGGAGGAAGGACTTGCTGAGGATGGATCAGGTACATGTTATTCGGCACCAGGTGCTGGTGGAGGGTCGGAGCCAACGCTCGGTGGCTCGGGAGCACGGCGTGAGCCGCAACACGGTGCGCAAGTACCTGGATCAGAGCGCGCCGCGGCGGGTGGAGAGCAGGCCGCGGCGGCGGCTGGTGACGGAGCGGATGGCGCCTCGTCTGGAGGAGCTGCTGAGGACGTGGTCTCGCCGGACGACGGCGAAGCAGCGGCTGACGGGTACGCGTCTGCATCGGCAGTTGCTGGAGGATGGCTACGAGGTCGGGATCACGACGGTTCGCAGCTACGTTCGGGAGTGGAAGCGTCAGCGGCAGGAGACGTTCATTCCGCTGGTGCACCGTGCCGGCGAGTGTGGCCAGGTGGACTTCTTCGAGGTGACGGTGGAGGAGGACGGTGTGGCTCACCGGGTGTGGAAGTTCCTGCTGCACCTGCCGTACTCAGGCCGTTCGTTCGTGTGGCTGTACGACCGCTGCGACCAGGTGGCGTTTCTCGATGGCCACGTGCGGGCGTTCGCACACCTGGGCGGCGTGCCGCTGCGGCTGGTCTACGACAATCTGAGTGCGGCCGTGCGGCGCCGGGTGGGCGCCAAGCGTCAGTTGACGGATCGATTCCAGGCACTGGTGAGCCACTACCTGTTCGAGCCGTGCTTCGCCCGCCCCGGCGAGGGGCACGACAAGGGCAGTGTGGAGTCGCGGGGCAAGGGAATCCGTCTGGCGCACATGAGTCCGGTGCCTCAAGGGCGCACTCTGGAGGAGATCGCACGGGGCGTGCTGGCTTCGGTCGACGCGGCACCCGGCAACCGTGCGCGGTGGCAGGAGGAGCAGGCGGCTCTGCGCGAGCTGCCGCCGACCGTGTTCGAGGCAAGGAAGCTCAGGATCGTGCGGGTGTCGCGCCAGGCGACGGTGCAGTTGGGTGGTGCGATCTACTCGGTTCCCTCGCGGTGGAAGAGCCTCCAGGTCCATGCCCGCGTCGGTACGGGCGACATCGTCTTCTCCTGTCGCGACGCGGAGTACCGCTGCGCTCTGGTGCGGCCGGGACAGCGCCTGGTGCGCTACGCGCACTACTTCGAGGAGCTGTCCCGGAAACCTCAGGCGGTGCGCCAGGTGGCCCCGGAGCTGCTCGCAGAGCTCGGCCCGGCCTATCGCAAGCTGTGGAGAATGCTGGAGTTGCGGCACGGCGCGCTGGAGACGGCGCGGCTCTTCGCCAAGCTGTTGAGCGTGGTCACAGACCACGGCAGCGAGGAGGTAGCCGCCGCACTCGAGGAGGCCCTGACCGCCGGTCGCTTCGACCTGCTGGGACTCGCTCCGCGGAGTCCGGCCTCCAGGATCGAGGTGCCGGAGCCGCTCCGCCGCCACGAGGTCGAGAGCGCTCGTGCCGCTGACTTCGACGTGCTGCTTCAGGAGGCGGCATCGTGAGCCGGGCGGTGCGCAGAGCCGTCATCGCCGAGGGCCTCAAGACGCTCAAGATGCCCTCCGTGCTGCGCGACTACGAGCAGCGGGCGCGTCAGGCCCAGGACGCACAGTGGGACTACGAGGACTACCTGTGGCAACTGCTCGAGGCCGAGATCCGGGACCGTGAGGCCCGCACCGTCCAGCGCCGGCTGCGCGCGGCCCGCTTCCCCGACCACAAGACGCTCGAGCAGATCGACTTCCAGGCGCTACAGGGAGTGTCCAAACCGAAGCTGCGCGAGCTGGCGGCCTGCGACTACATCGACCGTGGAGACGATGTCGTCCTGGTCGGACCCATCGGCACCGGCAAGACGCATCTCGCCATCGCGCTGGGCATCGAGGCCGCGAAGCGCCGCCGCCGGGTCTGGTTCCGCAAGGCCTCCGACCTCGTCCGCGACCTGATCGAAGCCCGCGATCAGCGGGAGCTGGGGCGCCTGCAGCAGTGGCTTCAGCGGGTCGATCTCCTGATCTGCGACGAGCTCGGCTTCGTGCCATTCGACCGCGCCGGCGGCGAACTGCTCTTCAACGTCTTCGCCGACCGCTACGAGCGACGCTCGACCATCGTCACCTCCAACCTCGCCTTCTCCGAGTGGGTCCGCGTATTCGGCGACGAGAAGCTGACCACGGCGCTGCTCGACCGACTCTCCCACCACGCCCACATCCTCGCCACCAAGGGCTCCTCCTATCGGACACGGCTGCGGAGCACGGCCTCGTGAATCCCGATCGCACAGCTCGAAACCGGACCGCCGCGGCGCCGCCGCGGAGCGGACCGCAACGGCGGCCGGCTGCGGAAGCTGCCGGCGCCGCGGAAAACGGCAGACCGTTTCCCGCACCGCCTTGGAAAACCGGCAGACCGGTTTCCCACAGCTACCGCAGCCGCTACTGCTACTGACTCAAGGGGACCGACGGAGCACAGACTCGCGTACACTCAACACGGCCGAGGTGGCTCACTTTCCAAACGGTGGGTGGCTCACTTTCCGAGCGTTGCCAACAGCTCCTTACTCGGACCATCGATCTGCCGCAACACGGATCGAAACGTTTTGTCCCCCCGGTCGTCAAACCACATTCCCCGGTACATCCTAAGGGCGTAGCGGCACGAGCCCACTACGATCGACCGTTGCCCAGTAGGGTCCGAAGACCCGGAGCGAAAGGATATCGCCCGATTCTCCGACCAGTCTAGGTAGCTTCCAACCCGGAGTTTCGTACTTTCAAGATCGGAGAACAGCCAACCCATCTGATACACATACTCGGTCGCCGGCCTCAGTCCCGACACAATTGCGACGCCCGACATGTCGAAGTTTCGGTTGAGCTTGAAAGTCCGAACCGGCCCGTACTTTCCGTGAGCTGTCCTTACGCGAACTACACCGTGGGCTCTCCTCGGTCGGCCCCCGGAGACTTCCATGGCTCCGCGACCAAAGATCCGAGCCGTACCCCTCTCTGCCAACGTACGTGACACAGCGGCCATCCCGTTGAATAGTGGAGGGCACACGTTGGCAAGGAGGATCAATGTCAAGACGAGAGCAGAGGTTTGGCGGCGGCTCGGAGCTCCCGGCCGCGGGGGTTGAGGAGCGTAGCGACGAGGCCCCCGCGGCCGGCGCGGCGCCCGCCGGGGCGGTTCCCGACCCGGAAGTGCTGGCGAGACCGACCAGGCGGCAGTTCACGGCGGAGTACCGGCTGCGGATTCTGGAGGAAGCGGACCGATGCACGGACCGCGGCGAGGTGGGTCGGCTGCTGCGGCGAGAGGGTCTGTACAGCTCCCATCTGGCCAACTGGCGCAAGGCGCGGCGAGAGGGCGCGCTTTCCGGTCTGAGGCCGAAGAAGCGGGGCCGCAAGCCGAACGAGGCCAACCCTCTGATGCCGAAGGTGAAGCGGCTGGAAGCGAAGGTCAAGCGTCTCGAGAGGGAAGTCGCCGCCGCGCACACGATCCTGGACGTCCAGGGAAAAGTTGCAGGGCTGCTGGGATTCAGCCTCGAAGACGGGAAGGACTGCTGATGGCGGCAAGGTCCCTGGCCCGGCAGGTCGGCATCGCGCCGGCGTGCCGGGCGCTGGGCGTGTCGCGATCGACCTTCTATCGTCGTGCGAGGCCCGCTCCCGGGCGACGGCAGCCCCGCCCCACGCCTGCCCGGGCACTGAGCCAGATCGAGCGGAAACGGGTCGAGGCCACGCTTGCGTCGCCGCGTTTCGTCGATCGTTCGCCGGGAGAAGTGGTGGCCACCCTGCTCGACGAGGGCCGCTACCTGTGCTCGGAGCGCACGATGTACCGCATCCTCGAAGCGAACCACCCCGTGAGGGACCGCCGCAATCAGCGCGTCCATCCGTCGTACGCCAAGCCGGAGCTAGTCGCTGTCGCGCCCAACCAGGTCTGGTCGTGGGACATCACCAGGCTGCTCGGACCGCAGACCTGGACCTACTACTACCTCTACGTCCTGCTTGACCTCTTCAGCCGCTACACGGTCGGCTGGATGGTCGCCGACCGCGAGAACTCCGCGCTCGCCCAAAGGCTCATCGAGGAGACCTGCCTCAAGCACGGCGTCAAGCCCCATGTCCTGATCCTGCATTCCGATCGAGGCGCCCCCATGACCAGCCAGGGTACCGCCCAACTGCTCGCCCGCCTCGGCGTGAACCGGTCCCTGGGCCGCCCGCGGGTCAGCGACGACAACCCCTACTCCGAAGCACAGTTCAAGACCCTCAAGTACCACCCCGACTTCCCCAGCCGCTTCCCCAACCAGGACGCCGCGACCGACTACTGCAGGTCCTTCTTCCCCTGGTACAACACGGAACACCGCCATGCCGGCATCGCCATGCTGACCCCCGAGACCGTCCACTACGGCCGGGCGCAAGCCGTGATCGAGCAGCGCCAACGCACGCTGAGCGCCGCCTGGGAAAGCTCCCCCGAACGATTCGTCGGCGGCCAACCGATGCACACGCCACTGCCCCAGGCCGTCTGGATCAACAAGCCCGACAACAAGACTGCAGAGACGACTCAGTAAATCCAGAACCCCGCTGTATCAATGTCGTTGACAGGTTCCGTACTACCAGTTGTGTGTCCCAAGATGGGACCAACAGTCAACGGCCTGACGGGGAGCTTCACTGCCGTTCACCTTGGCCCAGCGAATGGGCATCGTCGCTCCGCCCAGGCTCCGGCCCTCGTGGCGTCACTGCTTGGGCTCCGAATTGTCAGGCCCGGCGACCGGGACTTGATTGGTCGTCGCCTGGGCCGTGAGCTTTTCCTTCGTACTGGTCAGTGCTGTGCTGAGCGCCGACATCATGTCGTGGATCAGTACTGAGCCGCCTGCGAGCAACCCGGCCGTGATGACGAGGTCCAGGCTTGTGAACAGCCACTTCTCAGGCGTATCGGCTTCCGGAGGACTCTCAACGAGAGGCTCGAGAACCCGAACTCCCGCGACGCTGATCAGCAGGCCGAGAGACAGGCTGAGGAACATGACCCGTTGGCCTGTGGCTGCTTTGAATTTGGCAAGCGCGGCTTGGGCGTTGGGCCAGTGTTCCGGAGAAGCAGCGTCGAGCTCTCGCTGTAAGGCGCTGCGCTCCATTCCTCGCCAGGCTTTCACAAACACTTCCTGTGCCCGCTCCTTGAAAGTCGCGACGATCAGAAGCGTCAAGAAGAGGTTCCGCAGAGTCTCAGGGTCGGCCGCAAACCCTAGGACTTTCGCAGATGAGACACTAGCTACGAAGGCCGCCGCCGCCAAGAACACGACGAGAGCGAGGGAACCATAGCGGTCTTTCATGACAGTACTCCTTTAGTGGGATTAGTAGTAGTGGCTAGGCGATTGGCGCGAGGAACTTGTCGCCGTCGAAGTGGATCAAGTGATCCGGCACTTCTGCGAGCCAAACCTCGGTCTCCCAGGCGATGGACTTCATGTGCTTGCGGAACTCGTCGAAGTCCGGGAAGGCGCTCACATAGACAGGCTTGGCGCGGCACGATGTTAGCAGGGCCTCAAATTCCGCGAGGCGCTTCCGGTCGACGGGGCCATGTGACGTCACAGCCTCGATTAGGAAGAGTCGCTCGCGAGCTCGGTCGCGGAGGACTATGTCGGGGAGTTTGTCGTGCTCCGTTAGCGGAAGGCCGACGTCGAGTAGGCGCGCTTGGTCCAGGTAGAGGTCCTTCTTAGCGGTGTCACCGAGGTAGAGCACATGGGCGCCAGGGGCGAAACGCGGCGCGAACTCTTCGATCACTGCCTTCTGGAGTTCGTTGTGCCGACCCGGCGAGAGCCTCATGCCCAGACCGTCGGGGAATCGAACCGGGACCATTACCTGAGATCTCGAACGTTTCCGTTCTGCCAGCCAAGGGCATAGGTCGCGGCGAAAGCCCACGACATTCGACTCCCATTCGGGGGTGCCGTAGGACCGTACGACCTGAAGCGCGGGATCGCTGATCGCGTAGTGGGACCTTGGACTGTTGGTTGGTAGATCAGGCTCGAACGCGTTGTGTTCCGCAACGCCGGCGAGGTCGAACTGGTGGAGGACCTGGCGGCGGAACGTCTCGCGGGTGTTCGGGGCATAGTCGCGGCCAAAGTGCTCCCGGACGTGGTCCATGATGCCCTTGGTCACTGTTCGCCGGCTGCGTGACGCTTCCGACCAAGAGCTATCTGATGTCAGCCCGCACAGCGCAAGCAGGGTCATGCCCGCCATCTGGTTCGACTGCGCGGGCGGCATCCCCAAGGCCCGGAGGATTCTCCGCGCCTCTTCAACGCTGGCCAATGGCGACCTTCCTTGGAACGCTGGTGGCCAGCCTGTCTGCAATCAACCCACTGCTGTCCCACAAACGGGGAGGAAGGATGGGTCTGAACCGTGCCTTGTCGTATGATTGGTTTTCAAACAACGCCAATGACGGCAAGGAGATCCAGACCCATGGCGCACAATAGTACCGTACTTGGCCAGTTCCTCAAGCTGGTGTCGAGACATGAGTTCGAGCGGGAGGCCCGGCGGCATCACAGGGGACGCAAGCTGCGCTCGATGAGCCGCTGGGGCCAGTTCGTAGCGATGGCGACGGCGCAGCTTTCCGGGCGGCGCAGTCTGCGAGACATCGTGTCGAACCTGGATGCGCAGGCTCACAAGCTGTACCATCTCGGCGTTGGCCGGGTAGCCCGATCTTCGCTGGCGCGGGTGAACAGAGAGCAGCCTCACGAACTGTACGAGGCGCTGTTCGGTCGCCTTCTGAGCCGTTGTCAGGCGGCGGCGCCGGGGCATGGGTTCCGTTTCCGGAACAAGCTGTTGTCGCTCGACGCCACGTACGTGGACCTGTGCCTGAAGGTGTTTCCCTGGGCGCGGTACCGCAAGACCAAGGGGGCGTTGAAGCTGCACGTGGGTCTCGACCACGAGGGCTGTCTGCCGTCGTTCCTGCACGTCACCGACGGCAAGGGCTCGGACCTCGAGGTGGCCCGGTCGCTTCGTCTTCCGAAGGGGAGCATCGTGGCGGCGGACCGTCTGTACCTCGACTTCGGATGGCTGAAGGACCTTGATGCACAAGGGGTTTTCCTGGTCACCCGCCTGAAGCGCAAGGTCAAGTACGCGGTTCGGGAGCGGCGCTCGTTCGCTCGCGGCCGGGGCGTGACGTCGGACCAGACCATCGAGCTGACCAGCGTCAAGGGGCGCAAGCGGTGCCCGATTCCGTTGCGTCGGGTCGGCTATCGCGACCCGGAGACGGGTCGGCACTACAAGTTCCTGACCAACAACTTCAGCCTCGCCCCGAAGACCATCGCGGACATCTACAAGGCGCGCTGGCAGATCGAGCTCTTCTTCAAGTGGATCAAGCAGAACCTGCGCATCAAGAGCTTTGTCGGCACCTCGCGCAATGCTGTCATGACGCAGATCTGGATCGCCATCTGCGTCCATCTGCTGCTCGCATACCTGAAATTCGCCAACAAGATGTCCTGGAGCATGAGCCAGATCCTCCGCCTCCTGCAACTCAACCTGTTCGACCGAAGACCGCTGCTGGAACTGCTCGAACCTCGGAGCGGACCCCCCGAACCGAGAAACGCACAAACTCAACTTGCTCTACGCTGAAGTTTGTGGGACAGCAATGCAATCAACCGGTCCAGCTTCTCCATCGGGTCGGCGAGTTGCCGGACACGTTCTCCGAGCGCGACGATGGTGTCATGAGCCGGTAGCGGCATTGCTCGCAGCTCGGTCGCATTGACCTGCGTGTTTCCGTTCAGACACCTGAAGTAGGTGTCGAGCAGGCGGCTGTTGTAGAGCGCGGCCAAGCCCCATGCCTCTTCGTCAGAGAGCGAGCCGGTGCGTCGGTAGATGTAGTTCAGGTGGTTCTCAAGTCCCACCCGCGGAACGGACATGGACCGGGCAAGGTATGGGGCCGCTGACAATCGACGGGCCTCTTCCTTCGCAGAAAACCGGCGCATGAGAACGTAGTTGCGGTTCGGGAGAAGCAGCGCCTCGGCGCCTTGGCGCTTGATGTACTCCGGCTTGTGCCGATGCAGCGGCCAGGTGACCTGCATCGGACGCACGTGGTTCATCCAGAGCAACGGAACGTGTGTCTGTGGTACTCGACCCTCATGGTCGACCAGGGTTCGAGCGCGGAAGGGCACCACGGGTCCGGTGGAGATACCGAGGCCTAGACTGGCCAAGGTGTTCGGCCATGAGTCGACCAGGTCAAGAACCCGAGCGTCTTCGTCGGAGACGGGTAGTCGCAGTACCCGGTCGCGGTCGTCGAGATCGAGGGCTGCCTGAAGCGACGTCATGCGGCGGTGCGATTCGTTCAGATCGGCAACCCCGCGGCTGCTGGATATCACCAACGGAGCGTGACGGTCTTGCCGCGGGGCATTGAGCCGAGTGCCGTGGAGAATGACATTCTCCTGCAGGACTTCGTCGCGTTTGAATGCCTCTCGACGCGATCCGAATGCGTGAACCAGGGTCGGACGAATGAGGTTGAAGAAGACCTGCCGGAACTGCCGGAAGTACAAGCCGGAGGCAAAGCTCCTCGGCGTGATGGAGATGAAGTCGCCACCCGGGCGGACCAGGACAGCGCTGACCGCCATGAACAGGGCGTAGATGTTCGGTTGCCCATGAACCACGTTTGAAGCGAGAACCGCCCGCGGGTCGCTCTTGTTGATCTTGAAGTACGGCGGGTTGGAAATGGCGATGTCGAACTCTCGGTCATCTGACTCGTACGGAATCAGACTGTCTTCACGGCGAAGAGCCTCCGCGTGCTCCATGACGAAGTCTCTCGACTCGATGCGCGCCGCAAGGCGGATTCCATGCTCCTCCATGCACCAGTCCCGCAGGTAGTCGAGGACCGCCTGCAGAGGGTCCGCCAGCTCGGCGTCTACCTCGTAGGCAACGAGATCGATCAGGTTCGTCGATAAGTCGCGATCGGCGAGCTCTTCAACGGCCGCGCAGCAGAGGATGCCCGCACCGGCGGCAGGGTCCAAGACCCGAAGGCGGTCACCGGGGAGGCGGATCTGGGCCGCCATGAAGTCGGCGGCGGCCACAGGCGTCAAATAGAGGCCGTACTGCTTTCGGTGCGCCTCGGACCTGGAGGCGACATGGTACTCGCCGATGCGGTCTGCGTACTCGGTAGGTCGCTCGCCCGGCGCTGGAGGGGGGATGAAGCTGCGGGCGGTCGGTGGGTGGGTGGGCTTCACGACCATGCGTGGATGGTAGCAACGGCAGCCCGCTGCCGGCTTCCGCGGCCGGCTAGTCCTCTTCGTCCGCCCGCTTCGCTTCGGCGATGATCTTTTCCTGGATCTGCCGGGGAACTTCCTCGTAGTGGGAGAAGTTCATCGTGAAGCTGGAGCGGCCCTGGGTCATTGAGCGCAGGGCGGGGGCGTAGGTCAGCATCTCGGCCATGGGCACCGTGGCCTTGACGATCTGGGCGTTGCCCTTGGTTTCCATGCCCTGGGGGCGGCCGCGTCGGGAGGACAGGTCGCTCATGATGTCGCCCATGAAGTCCTCGGTGGTGTTGATGTCGACTTGCATCACCGGTTCGAGCAGGGTGGGGGCGGCTCTCGCCATGGCGTCCTTGAAGGCCAGGGAGCCGGCGACCTTGAAGGCCATCTCGGACGAGTCGACGTCGTGGTACTTGCCGTCCTGGAGCCGGACACGGAAGTTGCCGACCGGGTAGCCGGCCAGGTAGCCGCGCGCGGCTGCCTCGAGCAGACCCTTCTCGACTGCGGGGCGGTAGTTGTTGGGGATCGAGCCGCCGAAGATCTCGTCGACGAACTCGTAGTCCTCCGGGGTGGCGACGGGCTCCATCGTGATCGTGCAGTCGGCGAACTGGCCGCGGCCGCCGCTCTGCTTCTTGTGCCGGCCGTGGCCGACCGCTGGTCTCCTGATCGCTTCGCGGTAGGGCACCTTGGGCGGGTGCAGGATGACCTCGACCCTGGACCGGGCCTTCAGCTTGGAGACGGCGATCTCGACGTGGAGCTGGCCGGCGCCGGAGAGGAGGAACTCGCCGGTCTGCGGGTCGCGCCCGGCCCGCAGGCTCGGATCCTCTTCGACCAGCCGGACCACCGCCTCGCCGATCTTCTCTTCGTCGCCCTTCGTCTTCGGCTCGATGGCGAACGAGATCGCGGCGACCGGAGGGGTGGGGAATCCGAGGCGAAGCGGCCGTTCGCGGCTCGTGATCGAGTCGCCGGTGACGCTGCTCTTGAGCTTCGCCACGCCGCCGATGTCGCCCTCGAGGAGTTGAGGCACGTCCTGGCCGGTCTTGCCCTGCATTTGCATCAGGTGGCCGACCCGTTCCGCCTCTTCGTGCCGGGGGTTCCAGTAGCCGGTGTCGGAGGTCATGCAGCCCGCGGCTACGCGGAGCAGGGAAATGCGGCCGATGAAGGGGTCGTTCATGGTCTTGAAGACGATCGCGCTGACCGGCGCGCCGTCGCCGCGCTTGAGTTCCACGGGTTCTCCGCCGAGATCGGCGGCTGGCATCGGAGGTGCGCCCGTCGGCGACGGCAACAGCTTGACCACGGCGTCGAGCAGAGCCGAGTTGCCGATGCCGTGACTGGCGGACGACATGGTGATAGGGAACAGCGACCGGTTCCTGATTGCCTTCTTGAGCCCCTCGACCAACTGATCCTGATCGAGGTCGCCCTGGTCGAAGTAGGCCTCCATCAGCTCGTCGTCGCTCTCGGCGACCGCTTCCGTGAGCTTTGCCCGCCACTCTTCGATCTGGTCCGCCAACTCTGCCGGCGGCTCGGACCCCTGGCTGCGGCCGTTTCCGTTGTGGTCGTAGAGATAGGCGTTGCCGCTCAGCAGGTCGACCACACCGGTGAAGTCCTTGCCGGCGCCGACCGGGATCTGGACCGGCAGCGCCATGCGGTTGAAGTTCTGCTGCACTTCGGCGATGCAACCCTCGAAGTCGATGTTGTCGCGGTCCATCTTGGTCAGGTGCAGCATCACCGGCTGGTCCATCCCGGCCGCGATTTCCCAGGCCTTCTCGGCCATGACCTGGGTCGGCGATGCGGCGTTCAGGCACAGCAGGGCGGCGTCGGCCGCGCGCATGCCCGAGCTGGTCTCGTGAACGAAGATTCCGGAACCGGGACAGTCGAGCAGGTTGATCTTGTGTTCGCCGGAGTCGTCCGACCAGGGCGTGTAGCAGACGGCGAGGCCGATCGAGATGCCGCGGCGGATCTCCTCGTCGTCGAAGTCGGTGACGGTGTTGCCGTCCTCGACTCGGTTCTGCCGGTTGAAGACGCCGCCGGTGTAGAGCAGGCCGGCGAGCAGAGTCGTCTTGCCGGAGTCGTTGTGTCCGACGACGGCGAGGTTCCGTATCCTGTCCGAACTTTCGAGTTGCATCGACGCTCCCGTTACTGGCGTCGCGGGCCTTGTGTGGGGTAGCCCGCTCGGGTCGCGGTTGGCTGGAATCCGGCCACCCTGCGCGGCACGAATCTCAGGCCTGGAAACAGCCGCAGAAGATACCACGCGGCGGGCCGGTGGGGGCGGCCGCTTCGGCGCTTACCCGGCCGGCTGCACCTCGATCGTTCCCAGGCCCTCGAGTTGCGGCGCAAGTTCTGAAACCGGCCCGACCGCGGTCACGGTCAGCCGGTCAGGGAACAGATGACGGCGGCAGACCTCGTGCACATCCTTGGCGGTAGTGGCGCGGATCCGTTCGGGCCAGCGCTCGTACTCGTCGTGGTCCAGGTCGAAGGTGGCGAGCGCCTGCAGCCGGGAGGCGAGATTCTGGATCGTCTGCAGGGTGTACGGGAAGACGCCGACCAGGTAGTTCCGGGCGTCGTCGAGTTCAGCCTCGCTCGGCGGCTCATGGCAGAGGCGCTCGAGTTCGCCGACGATCTCCCGGCAGGCGGCGCCGGTCACTTCGTTGGCCACCGCCGTCGAGACCACGAACGGCCCCGGGCCCCGGCGGGAGCTGAAGTTGCTGGAAACTCCGTAGGTGTAGCCGTGCCGCTCCCTCAAGCTGAGGTTCAGGCGGCTGATGAACTTGCCGCCGAGAATCGAGTTCGCGACCTGGATCGGGATGCGGTCGGGATGCCGGCGCGGTATTCCGACATGGCCCACACGCAACTGGGTCTGCGCCGCGCCGGGGCGGTCCACGATCACGACCCGGCGCGTCGGCTCCGCTCTGTTGTCCGGTTCGAGGCTGGCCGGTTCGTCGTCGAACTCCTTGCCGTGGGAGCGGAGATCGCGTTCGATCTTCTCCTCGATCGCCTGCCGCACCCCTCCGCGGCCCAGGTCGCCGACCGCGATCAGGTGGCAGGAGCGCGCGGCGAGGGACCGTTCGTGGAACGCGGCGATGTCGCTCCGGGTGATGGCCTGGGCGGTATCGCGATCGCCGATCGCCGGGTTGCCGTAGGGGGTCGCGTCGTAGACGGCGCGCGCGAAGGCTGCCCCGGCCAGACTGGAAGGATCGCTGCGCCTTTGGTCGATCTCGGCCAGGCGCCGCCGGCGAGCGCGTTCGATCTCCTCCGCCCTGAAGGTCGGTTGCAGCGCGGCTTCGGCGACCAGTTCCAGGCCGGTGGCGACATCCTCGGAGCGGATCGTGGTGCCGACACCCGCCATCTCCCAGGAGCAGGAGGCCGAGATGCCGGTCCCCAGGTCTTCGGCCGCGGCAGCGAACTCGAGCGCCGTGTGCCGCTCTGTGCCCTTGCTGCGCAGTCCCGCCGTGAACGAGGCGAGTCCCGCCAGTTGCGGTGGATCGAGCTCGCTGCCGCCCGGCATGAGCAGAGTGACGGTGACGAGACTGCGGTCCGGGACATCGAGAGTCCACAAACGGGTGCCGGATTCGAGGCGCTCGTGCTCGAACGGTGGAAACGCGCAGGGCTTACTCGGCGCTGGAAGCGGAGCCCGGCTGCGGTCGAGTGTCGGGCGCGCTGCGGGCTTCACGGTTTGGGCGCCACGATGACGGCCGCGCGGCGTTCCGGACCGAGAGCGCGCTCGGCGAGGCTGCGGATCTGCTCCGCACCTACGCGGAGCAGCCGGTCCGGTTCGGTCCAGGCCCGGCCGGGGTCGCCCAGGTAGGTCGCCGCGGCGGACAGCCGGTCGGCGCACAGAGCCAGGTCCTGCTTGCTGTTGCGGTAGTCGAGCAGCAGGATTCGCCGCGCCCGTTCGAGTTCGGACTCGGTCGGTCCCTCTGTGCGCATCGCTTCGATGTGGTCGAGGACTGCCTCCTCGACGGCCTCGGCGTTTCCGAGCGCGTCCGGTTGGCGGCTCTGGCAGGTGGCGACGACGGCGAACATCGCGCAGATCTCCGTGGGCAGGATCATCGCGGACACGGACTGCGCGATCTGGCGCTCGTAGACCAGATCGCGGTGGAGCCGGCTCATCATGCCGGAGGAGAGAATCGTCGCCAGCATCGCCCCGGCGTACCAGTCGTCGCTGCCGTATCCGTCCAGGCAGTAGGCAGAGTAGGAACGGGGCAACTCGATCGTGTCCTCGAGCACTTCACGCGCTGTCCCGCGGGGACCGATCTCGGCTACGGGGTCGACCTGCGGCGCCTGCGGCAGCGGTCCGGCCGGGATGTCTTCGAAGTAGCGCCTGACCTGATCGAGGGCGCGGGCGCTGTCGATGTCGCCGGCCAGGGTCAGGACCGCGTTGTTGGGCCGGTACCAGGTGCGGAAGAAGTCCCGGACCCCGTCGAGAGTGGCCGCTTCGAGGTCGTCCATGTAGCCGATCACCGGCCAGGCGTAGGGGTGGTTGCTGCCGTCCCGCTGGCGGTACAGCAGTTCGCTGAGGCGTTCGGTGGCCAGACCGTAGGGCTGGTTGTCGACGCGCTGCAGCCGCTCGTTCGTGACCACGGAGAGCTGGTTCTCGAACTTCTCCTGGGTCAGGGCCTCGAGCAGGAAGCCGAGACGGTCGGACTCCAACCAAAGGCCGCGTTCGAGATGGTTGGAGGGCAGGGTCTCGTAGTAGTTCGTGCGGTCGTACCAGGTCGAGCCGTTGGCGACGCCGCCGACGCTCTGGATGTGCTCGAAGTGCCCGTTCTCGGAAACGTTCGCGGAGCCCTGGAACAGCATGTGCTCGAACAGGTGGGCCAGTCCGGTGCGTCCGGTCTGCTCGTTCTTGGAGCCAACGTGGTACCAGATGTTCACGGTGGCCAGGGGCAGGCGCCGGTCTTCGTGGAGCACAACGTGCAGGCCGTTGGCGAGTTCGTGCTCCTCCAGGTGCTGTTGTGGCATGTGGGGTGTGGTCTGAAGCCGGTTCGTCGGCGCGTACTCTACGGCATGTGGGAGGCCAGGAGTAGTCGCCGCGGCTTTCCGCTGCGCTGCCGCGCAGGGAACATGTCCAGTGCGCACGGCAGTGCGGTCGCCGCTTCGCGGCGCGTCCCACCTCGGAAAGCCGGCCAGAACCCGGGTGGCGCGATCCGCGCCACCCGCGAACCACTCTGTGCGCCCGTCATCGGGCGCACAGATGGCAGGCCGGCGCACCCAGTGACTGCATCCGCTTGTTCCATGCAAGCTTGCGCGGTAGAACGATCTGACCTGGGCACGCGGGCATCCTGCCCGCATCCGGCGCGCAGCGCCGGCCTCCGGTAGTTCTGCCGCGCAAACTCCTAGGTCGCGTAGTGTATGCGGACCGCAGGCTCGGTCAATGCCGCTTGTTTTACGCTCTGTTTCCGTCTACCATCCTCGGTCGATGGACGACTTCCTGACCGAGCGGCAGAAACAGATTCTCGACTTCGTGTGCGAGTTCGTTGCGGTGCGCGGCGTGGCGCCCACCCACCTGGAGATCCGGCGCCGCTTCGGTTACCGCTCCTACGGCACCGTCCACAAGCACCTGAAGCTGCTGCGGCAGAAGGGATACCTGCGGGGCGGCTGGAATCAGAAGCGCGGCCTTGAGTTGACCGAGAAGACGCTCCGTTCCCGCCGTCCGGCATCGAATGCCGTGCCCTTCCACGGCCGGATCGCGGCCGGCCAGCCGATCGAGGCGGTGCCCGGCGTCGACGACCTGTCGGTGCCGGAGCACCTGCTGGGGCGTGGCGCCGCCGGCCGCCACTACGTTCTCCAGGTGGAAGGCGACTCGATGGTCGACGACGGCATCTGCAGCGGCGACCTGGTGGTCATAGCCCAGCGGGAAGAGGCCCACTCGGGTGAGATGATCGTGGCCCTGGTCGGCGACGAGGCGACCCTAAAGCGGTACTACCCCGAGGGTGACACGGTTCGCCTGCAGCCGGCCAACCGGGAGATGGGGCCCATCTACGTGCCCGCCGACCAACTCAGCATCCAGGGCATCGTGGTCGGCCTCATGCGTCGATACTGAGGGCGTGCAAGCCCTCAGTATCCAGGGCATCGTGGTCGGCCTTATGCGTCGATACTGACGGGGCGTGGCGGCGCCGGCGCGTCCGCGTCAATTGCCGCTGGCGGTGGCAGTGCGGTTGGCGCCGCCCTGGGGCACGCCGTAGTACGACAGGATGCCGTCGACGATGGCCTCGGCGACTCGCTGCCGGTAGGCGCGGGTCTTCATCAGCCGGCGGTCCTGCTCGTTGCCCAGGTTGCAGACCTCGAGCAGGATCTTGGCCGGTACCCGGTTGAAGCGGATCTGTGCCGGCACGTAGGCCCTGCGCCGGCGGACGATCCGGTCACGAACCGGCCCGTTGTGATGAATCGCCAGGTCGGCGTCTCTGAAGCTGGCCAGTACGTGCTCGGCCAGGTCGCGGGACAGTCCCCTGCTGGTGGTCCGCTCGTTGCGCGTGAAGGACACCCGCGGTTCAGCTTTGACCTCCCGGCGGGACGTGTAGGGCGCTCCGGTCTTGCCGTAGTCGTTCGTGATGCCGACCAATCCCGGGATGTAGACCATTGCGCCCCGCAGGGAGTGGTGCAGCGAGTCGGCGTGAATTGAGATGAAGATCACCTGGCCGGGCTCGACGCCGGCCTTCCGCCGCTGCTGGTAGGCCCAGTTCGCGAGGTACCAGCGGAAGTTCGTCGCCACGGCGGCGTTGTCGATCCGGTAGGGCGGATTCGTGAGTACGGTGTGGCCACGGGATTGCGGCAGCACGTCGGCGTCGGCGATCCGGAACGTCGAGCCCTCGCGGGTCGTCGGCACGACGGCGGCGGCGGTGCGGCTCTCCAGCACTCTCTTGGTCCGCAGCATGATGTCGTAAACGTAGTTGCTCTCCCAGAGGCCGCCGACCGGCGCGCCGATGTCACGGCCGCCGTGGCCGGCGTCGAGCACCACGGTCACCCCGTCGAGGTCGAGCGCCAGCACCTCGTTCTCGATCTGCTCTCCGGCAGCGCGTTGCGCCTCCCACTCCACGCGGCGCGGATGGTCCGGGGGCAGGTAGCGCGCCGAAAGCAGGTCGACTGGGATCTTGACTTCGTATCCGACCGGCAGATCCCTGACGTTGCGGATCTCGTTGCGCTGCTCGATCTCCCGCACCAGCTCGTTTACGTCCGCGGCGTGCAGGCGGCCGGTGAACCGCATGACGACACTCGAGTAGAGGGCTTCGCCCGCCTTCAGACGGTAGCTCGCATACTCGCCCTTGTCGTCCGACCCGTAGCGCACGAAGGGCGTCGCCTCGGTACCGGAGCGGATGGCCGCCGTCCGGGGCGCGGGCACGGGCGCGGGCAACATGCCGGTGAAGGGTTCGGCAAGGACGCGGCGCGGGACGAGGATGAACTGTCCCGGCCGGATGACGTTGGTGGTCAGGCTGTTCGCCTGCCGCAGCAGGCGGTGGTTCTCGCCGGCGCCGGTGAACCACTCCGCAATGCTCCACAGGCTTTCTGCATCCCGGCCGCGCGAGGAAGACGAGACCCGGTGTTTCCAGCCATCGGCGGTTGCCTGGTCCTTCGGCAGCAGGGCGCGGATCGCCGCCTGCTGGCTTCCCTTGGGGAGCAGTTCGAAGGGAACCCTGTAGCGGACACCGCGTTTGAGGCGCCGGACGCCGCCGTTGGCCCGGCTGAGGGCGGAGGAATGCCTCGAGTTGCCGCAGAGCCGCTTCGCGAAGGCGAGCAGGCCTTCGTTTGCGCGCGGCTTCGCCTCGATGTGGATCTTGCCGTGTCCGGTCATCACAGCCACCGGTGTCGGCGATCCGATCTCGGGCACGGCGACCCGCTTCGTCGCCGCCTCGGTCGTGGCGGGCAGGAGAATGGCGAGAGCTGCGCCGCAGACAATGGCGGTGGGGGTCCTCATGGAATCGCCTCCGGGCTGCATTCGAAACCGATCGTGAGTTCGACCGCTCTTGCCGCTCGCAGAGCCATGGCTTCAGCGAAGGGCGGGGCCAGGATCTGGAGACCGAGGGGAAGCCCGCGCTTGTCCAGGCCGCACGGCACCGAGACTCCGGGAATCCCGACCAGGCTGGGCGGCGTGGTGAAGACGTCCGACAGGTACATGGCCAGCGGATCGTCGACCCGTTCCCCGCGGGCGAAGGCGCCGGAGGGGCAGGTTGGAGTCACCAGAAGGTCGACGGCTTCGAAGGCGCTGGCGAACTGCTGCCGCATGGCCTCGGCGATACGGGCGGCACGGCCGTAGTAGGCGTCGTAGTAGCCGGAGGACAGCGCGAACGTGCCCAGGATGATCCGGCGCTTGACCTCGCTGCCGAAGCCTTCGCTCCGGCTGTCGGTGTACATCCTCTGGAGCGAACGGGCGCCGGCGGCCCGGTGTCCGTAGCGGCTGCCGTCGAAACGGGCGAGGTTCGCGCTGGCTTCGCTGTTGGCGAGCACGTAGTACGTCGCGACCGCGGCGTCGATCAGGGGAACGCTCACCTCGACCAGCTCGGCGCCGGCCGTCTCGAGTGCCTTGAGCGCCCGCTGGTAGCCCTGCGCGGCATCGTCTTCGAGCGCCGAGGTCTCCACTTCGCGGATCGTGCCGACCTTCAGACCTTGGATACCGTCTTCGATCGATTCGAGATAGTCCTCGACCGGCAATTCGCTGCACGTGGAATCGCGGGGGTCGGGGCCGGCGATGGCGCCGAGCGCCAGTGCGGCGTCACGCACCGTACCGGTGAGCGGTCCGATCTGGTCGAGGGACGAGGCGAAGGCGACCAGGCCGTAGCGGGAGACGCGGCCGTAGGTTGGCTTGACGCCGACGACGCCGCAGAAGGCGGCCGGTTGCCGGATCGAGCCCCCGGTATCGGAGCCCAGGGCGAGCGGCGCCTCGGTCGCCGCGACCGCGGCTGCCGAGCCGCCGCTCGAACCGCCTGGCGCCATGTCCAGGTTCCAGGGATTGCGGGTGACGGCCAGCCCTGAGTTCTCGCACGAAGAACCCATCGCGAACTCGTCCATGTTCACGCGGCCGACCGGCACGGCGTCGGCGGACAGCAGGCGCTCAACCGCACTGGCGGTGTAAGGCGCGCGGTAGCCGGAGAGAATCCGGGAGCCGCAGTTCAGTTCGTGTCCGGCCAGCGACAGGTTGTCCTTGAGCGCCGTCGGGACGCCGGCCAGAGGGCCGAGGGGTTCGCCGGAATCCCTGCGCCGGTCGATGTCGGCTGCGCGTTCGGCCGCCTGTTCCCGCCAGAGTTCAAGGAACGCTCCCACCGAAGCGTCGACCTCGTCGATGCGGGCGAATGCCTGCTCAACTGTCTCGACTGCGGTTCGCTCGCCCGAGCGGACGGCGGCTGCCAGCGCTTCGGCGGTCACGGTTGGCTTCACTCGCCGCCGCCGGGCGCCGCCTTGACCTGGGGCACGAGAAGGAAGCGGTCGAGGGATGCGGGTGCGTTGTCCAGAAAGTCGTCCAGGAGAGAGCGGCCTCCTGCCGGCACGTCGTTGGCGGCGGCATCCTGTTCCGGTTCGGTGTCGGCGGAGGGAGCGGTTCCCGCGTCGAACGTGCGAAGCTGGTCGATGTAGTCGACGATTCTCCCGAGCTGGGAAGCGAACTTCGCCTCTTCACCGGCCGAGAGCTGCAGCCTTGCCAGTTCAGCAATCCGCCGAACCTCCTCGACATCTAGAGACACTTCGCTATAAGTCTAGCATTGCTCGCGTTTACGCGGCAGAAACTGTAGTGGCTCAGTACCTATGAAACTGCGGGGTCTCTTGGAGATCCCCCCAACTCATGGCAAGCGCTTCCGTCTCACATCTGTCTGAGCCACTACAGGAACTGGGTGCGCCGCCCGCGTTGCATACGCGAGGCGCACGGAGCGCGAACGGGTGGGGCCTACTCCAGCCCCAGGCTGCCGGTTTCCAGGTTCTCGATCGTCTGCAGGATGAAGGTCTCGCCGTCCATCTCGACTTCGGCGCCCGGCTCGGAACCGAGCAGCTTGAGGGCGAGGTCGGACTCGTACGAGATGATTCCGCGCTCCGGTGCGCTCTCCCAGGGGCCGAGGATGGCCAGAGTGCGTTGTTCGCCGCTCTTTGACTCGAAGACCGCCCGGTTGCCGATCCGGAGCTTGTCGCAGGCCGCGGCGGCGATGTCGATCGGCGTGGAGCGCTGCAGATCCTGCTGCAGTTGCGTGGCCAGCGAAGTCAGATACTCGTGGCGCTGACGGGCCGCCTTGTACTCGAAGTTCTCGCGCAGGTCGCCGAGTGCACGCGCTTCTTCGATTGCTCTGCGATTGGCCGGCAGCTCTTTCTCGGCCAGCTCCCGCAGCCTCTCGCGCTTCGCGGCGATGGAGGTCGGCAGGGCGTAGAGATCGTGGTGGTCGGTGTCATGGTCGGCCAGCAGGTCGGGAAACTTGAGGTGCAGTGCAGCGAGCAGAGGCTCACGCCGGTAGTCCTCGAGCGCCGCGTGACGCATCGAGACCTCGGCTTGCCGGGCCTCTTCCAGGGTCAGTTCGGGCAGCAGCTTCGGCACCGTGCCGCCGGAGTCGAAGAGGGCCTTGAGCCGTAGTCGGAACGGGGCGAAGGCTTCGTGCCTCAGGGAGTGGATCAACAGGTTGAGGAGGCGGTTCTGCCGCCCGGCGCGGAGTGCCGGCTCGGCCGCGGCGCCCTCCGCGAGCCAGGTGAAGGCCGCCGGCGTGCGATGCGGCTGGACTTGAGCGCGCGCGGCGCAGCGGCGCAGCAGCTTCTCGTCGATCACGTCGGCGATCGTGCCGATTGCCTTCGTGTCGGTCTCCAGGAGGAAACGCTTCTCGAGCACTTCGCGCCAGTCGCTGCGACAGGCGGGCAGCAGGGTGTAGGCCTGCTCGCGTGGACCGCGCTGCTCGATCGACGAGAAGAAGTGCAACGGATCCTCCATGTTGGCCAGGAGTTCCTCCGCGGGCCATGAGGGCTCGGCGCCGAATCGCTCCAGTGCGCAGCGAATCTCGAACGCGAGCGCCGGCTGCCTGCCGATCAGGAGCTGGCCCAGGTCGTCCAGGGCGGCCGCCATCCGGTCCCGCAGATCCTGCGATTGATTCGCCGCGCGTCGCAGCAGGCCTATCTTGGCGCGGTCCGAAGCCAGCCTGAACTCCTGCCAGAGCGAAGTCTCGGCGTCGGTCGCTTCGACCCAGCGGTAGGTCTGCCGGGAACCGCCGGACGACAGGACCTGCGCCTGCTTCCGCGCGCTGGTCCACCAACTCGACCAGCGTCGCTCCGGGATGATGCCGACCACGATGGCCCGCACCTCGGCCCCGGTCAGCGGGCGGTCGTAGCTCTTGAGCGTCAGTTCAAGCAGCTTTGGCGGCTTGAGCGTCTTCAGTTGCTCCGGTTCTTCGAGCTTTCGTCGCAGCACATGCTGCGGGGGCAGCAGGGTGAGCATCTTGCCGGCGGCCCGGAACCCGACCGCGACTCCCGACGCGTTCTCGAGGTCGACCTTGAAGGTTTGCAGCGGCATGTTCACCTCGGCGATGCGCCCGACTCCCCGGCCCGTCATCTCGACGATGTCGCCGGGCTCGAATGCCAGCAGGTTGCGGAGCCGGTCCACCTTGTCCCAGAGCTTGATCGTCTCCTGGCGTCCCCGGTCCAGGTCCAGTTCGTGGAGCAGCTCGTTCAGGTCGGACTCGCGGTCCTGGTAGAGCTCGTGCAGGGTGTCCAGAACGGTCTCGTAGACTTGGCCGCTCCGCAGATACCTGCCGCCGGCGCCGCGGATCAGGTCCAGGCGTTCCGCCCACAGACCGCGCTCCAGCAACTGGTCGTCGAGCAGTTCGAGCAGTGTGCCGACGCGCTCGCCTTCGTCGAGTCGAACCAGCCCTGCGGTGATGGCAAGGAAGGCGTCGACCGCGATCTCGCCTTCGACCGCGGCCAGCCATTCTGCCTCGACTGCGTCGATATCTCCGCTGGCGAGGCTGTGTTGAATGCGTTGCGGAATCCTCATGCGGTGGCGGGCGCGCCGGTCGCGGTCGCTGCGCTTGCAGGCGACGCGTGTGCGGGTTGATGATCGTATCAGCCCGGAAACGGGTTGGTAACGGCCTCGGGACGGCATGTGACTAGAATGGTTGCCGCCAGTTGTGGTCCCGAACAGTACCGATGGAGAAATGACCGAGGACAATCAGGCTGCGGCGCCTGCGGGCGAGGGGGAGTCGTTCGGCTCCTGGCTTCGCAGCCAACGGGAAGTTCGCCAGGTCGAACTGCAGACGATCACCCAGTCGAGCAAGATCAACATCCGGTATCTGGAGGCGTTGGAACAGGATCGGTTCGACCTGCTGCCGGCAACCATCTTCGTCAAGGGCTTCCTCCGCGAGTACGCGCGGATCGTCGGCCTCGATCCCGACGAGGTGCTCAACTTCTATCTCGCCGCTTCGGCCCAGGACGACCTCGAGGGCGGGATCGAGAACCTGGCGAAGCGGTCCAAGAGGCGCCCATTCGGACGGGCCGGTGTGGTTGTGCTGGTCGTGGTCGCGATCCTTGCCTTCCTCGTGTGGCGTTTCTACCCCGGTTCGGAACGCGAAGCAGCCGAGGACATGGAGACGATGGCGCCGCCGATCACCGAAGAAGTGCCTCCGCCACCACCGCCGGCGCCGCTGCCCGAGCAGGCCCTGCGGGTCACGCTGGAGTTCCGGGCGACGAGCTGGGTTGACGTTCACAGCGACGGCGAGCGCACGGTCAGCGAGCTGCGGATTCAGGGCGAGTCCCTGACGGTTGCGGCGGACGAGGAGATCCGTCTCAAACTCCGGAACGCCGACGCAGCGACGATCGAAGTGAACGGTGAGCGGTTCGAGCACGAAGCGGGCGACGACGAGGAGATCGTGATCGCGGCACCGGAGACCGGCGACCCGGCTTGACGCGGCGTCGCTCTGAAAGCTGGACTTCCTGCCTGTGGGGCCGTATCCTGCGGCGTGCCGGTGCGGCGGGGCGTAGCTCAGCCTGGTAGAGCGCACGGTTCGGGACCGTGAGGCCGGAGGTTCAAGTCCTCTCGCCCCGACCATTCCGCCGGTAACGGGTGTCTGCGCCGGCAACGGGCGCCCGCTCGTCAAGTAGACTGCCTGAGATGCGGGCCTCGCTGAAGCTGACACGACCGGGAAGTCTCTTGCGGCTGGCGTTTGCCCTCGCTCTGTTCCTGGCGCCACTGGTCCTGCTCGCCGACGAACCCGGATCGGACGAATCCGGAGAGTCGGAAGAGTCCGTCGCCGCTGAGCCTGAGGAAGCGGTGGCGCCTGCGGACGTCGATCCTCCCGCCGAAGCGGAAGACCCGGTCGCCGAGTCCGCGCCGGAAGTGATCGTGGCGACCGTGGACTCCGTGATCCAGGTCGTCATCGCCGAGTTCATCGACGAGGTGACCGCGGAGGCTGACCGGGTTGGGGCGGAGGCCCTGATCGTCGAGTTGTCCACGCCGGGCGGCGAGATGCAGGCGATGCGCAAGATCTTCACGGCCTTCCTGGAGGCCAGAACACCGGTCGTCGTCTACGTGTCCCCGAGCGGCGCCCAGGCTGCGTCGGCCGGCTTCTTCATCCTGCTGGGCGCCGACGTTGCCGCGATGGCGCCCGGAACGAACACCGGCGCGGCTCATCCGGTTGCCGGCGGCGGCGAGGACATCCCGGGGGCGATGGGGGAGAAGGTGACTCAGGATGCGGCGGCGACCATCCGTTCGCTGGCGGCCCGTCGGGGTCGGGACGAGAAGCTGGCGGAGTCGGCGGTGATCGAGAGCAAGTCGTTCACGGCGCAGGAGGCGCTCGACGGGGGTCTCGTCGATCTGGTCGCGCCCAGCCTGCAGTCGCTGCTCGTCGATCTCGACGGCCGCGTGATCGAGAAGGGCGGGCGGGAGCTGACGCTGGCTACCCGCGAGGCGACGGTTCGCCGGATGGAGATGTCGGCCTTCCAGCGTGTGCGGTCGGTCATCGCCCACCCCAACATCGCGCTTCTGCTGATGTCGCTGGGGTCGATCGGCCTGATCTTCGAGATCACCCATCCTGGAGCGATCTTCCCGGGAGTCGTCGGCGCCGTCTGCCTGATTCTCGGCCTGTGGGCGATGTCCGTGCTGCCGGTCAACTACGCCGGTCTGGCCCTGCTCTTCCTGGCCGTCGTCCTCTGGGTGCTCGAGGTCAAGATTCCCAGCTTCGGCATGCTGACGCTCGGCGGCGCGATCTGCTTCTGTCTCGGGGCGTTGATGCTGTTCCGGGACGCCGACCCGGCGCTGCGTGCGAGCCTGAGGTTGATCATCGCGGTCGGCATCACGATCGGGCTGCTGGCCCTCGGCCTCGCCCGGCTTGCGCTCAAGGCGCAGCGCAACCGCGTGGCGACTGGTAGAGAGGGCCTGCTCGATGAGCTGGGCCTGGTGAGCGCCGGCATCGAGGTCGGCCTGCCCGGCAAGGTGCGGTTGCACGGCGAGATCTGGAACGCGGAATCCGATGTCACGGTTGCGGTCGGCGGCCGGGTCCGGGTCGTTCAAGTGGACGGCATGACTCTGCGCGTCGAACCGGTCGGCGACTCCTAAGCACTTCGAAGAAGAAAGGACCCTGATCAATATGGCGAGCCTTCCCTTTATCGGCTTCCTGGTCGTTGCAGGCCTGTTCCTGCTCACCCGGTGGATCAACGTCATGGCCGAGTACGAGCGCGCCGTCGTGTTTCGGCTGGGTCGCATCCTGAAGAAGCCGAAAGGTCCCGGTCTGGTCCTGGTGCTCTGGCCGATCGACCGCATGGTCAAGGTGTCGCTGCGCACGGTCGTGCTGGACGTTCCGCCACAGGACATCATCACCCGGGACAACGTCTCCGTGAAGGTGAACGCCGTCGTCTACTTCCGCGTACTGGAGCCGATCAAGGCGATCGTCGAGGTGGAGAACTTCCTCTTTGCAACCAGCCAGTTGGCTCAGACGACGCTGCGGTCGATCCTCGGCCAGACCGAGCTCGACCAACTGCTGAGCGAGCGCGAGACACTCAACGACCGGCTCCAGACGGTGATCGATCAACAGACCGACCCGTGGGGCATCAAGGTCTCCATGGTCGAGGTCAAGCACGTCGACCTGCCGCAGGAGATGCAGCGCGCGATGGCCAAGCAGGCCGAGGCGGAACGCGAGAAGCGAGCCAAGGTGATTCACGCCAGCGGTGAGCTCCAGGCGTCCGAGGCCCTGGCCTTGGCGGCGAACGCGATCAGCGTCAACCCCGTCACCCTGCAACTGCGCTACCTGCAGACCCTGGCGGACATCGCCACCGAGCGGAACTCGACCATTATCTTCCCGCTGCCGCTTGACCTCTTCAAGGCGTTCTCGGCGTTCAAACTGCCCGAAGAGTGAACCGCGACGCCTACGAGCCCTATGAGGTTGCTGTCAGCAACAGCCAGATTGCCGCCTTCGTAGCTCTTCTGGCGCTGGCCTTGGTGGGAGCATTCGCCGCCGGTGTGTGGTGGGGCCGGTCGAACGATCTCGATCTGTCCGCAACCGAAGCGGTCGTCACGCTGCCGGACTTGCCGCCTCCGGAGACGGTCGTGGGTTCGGCGCCTCCTGCCGCCGCTGGCGCAGAAAGCGAAGCGGCGCCGGCCGAAGTGGTGCGATTCTTCGGCGGCGCCGAAGAGGGAACGCGGCCGGTCGAGAGCACTCGCCCGGCCTCCGCCGCGGCAACGACCACGGCCCTGGTCGTCCAGGTCTTCTCGAGTGCCGATCTCCGGCAGGCGGCCTCGGTGGAGCAGAAGCTACGCGCGGACGGACACTCCGCCTTCCTGTCACCCCAGGCGCTCGACGGCCAGGTGATGCAGCGGGTGCGGGTAGGCCCGTTCGAGGACCAGGACGCCGCCTCGGCCGCTGCCGAGCTGCTCTCCAAACAGTACGGGCTCGAGACCTGGATCACGCCGAACAACTGACCGCCGGCCAGGGTACGCCGTCGGGACCGTCGTCAACATGGGCGGCTCTTGCTTCGTCGATCTGGTTCCAGTGCGCTCTGGCCATCTGCGGGGGCGTCTGGTGGGCGTTCTGTTTCGACGAACGCCCCGGGTTCCTGGTTCCTTTGGCGGCCGCCGCACCGCTGTGTCTGATTGCCGGGTCGCCGCTCGGGCCCTGGGGCAGGTTGTGGCTCGGCTGGCTTCACGGCACCGTGGCGTGGCTGATCGCGGTGCCGTGGATCGCCACCACACTGACGATCTACGGCGGCCTGCCGAGCGTCGCGTCGGCTTCCCTGCTGGTCTTGCTGGCCCTCTATCTCGGGCTGTATCACGGTCTCTTCTGCTGGCTTGCGGGCCCGGCGCTTGCCCGTCGGGGTGCGTTGGCCCTGGTCCTTGCGCCGTCGATCTGGGTCAGCTTGGAGTGGGTGCGAGGACTCGGTCCGTTCGGCTTTCCCTGGAACCTGCTTGGCTATGCCTGGGTCGACGTTCCGGGGGCGCTCGACATCACACGCTGGATCGGCAGCCACGGCCTCTCCGCAATCGTCGCCGGGGCGGGCCTGGCGTTGATCCGGTTGGGTGGCCGGGACACGCGCCGCCAGGCCGTGCTCCTGCTCGCGGCCGTTGCAGCCCTGCTGGCGACAGCGCACTGGACCAACCTGGACCGGCCGAAGCCGGCGGGACCGGCAATCGAAGTGGCCGTGGTGCAGCCGAACATCCACATGGCGACCGCCGAGATGCAGGACGCCGGCGCCGGCGCCCGCTTCACGGACGTCCCTACCAACTACCAGCGACTGTTCTCCGTCAGTCGCGGCGCATGCGACCCGGGGCGGTTGGTGATCTGGCCGGAGAGCGCCGGTTGGCCCTATCAACTGGAACGCGACGAGGCCTTTGCCCGCGATATCGAGGAGCTGGTGGCCGGTGGTTGTTCCCTGCTCCTGAACAGTGCCCGGTGGGATCGATCGGATGAGAGCAGGGAAACGGCGTTCAATGCCGCCTATCTGCTGACTCCTGCTTCCAGAGGCGCGCGGCGCCAGACCTACGACAAGATGCACCTGGTGCCGTTCGGCGAATACGTGCCACTCGCGCGCTACCTTCCCGGGGTGCGTCAGATTGCGCGCCATGCCGGCGGCTTCTCGCCCGGTGACGGGGTACGTCTGCTCGATGCGGCCGGCGCCCGGCTCGGGGTTTCGATCTGCTTCGAAATCGTCTTCCCCGAGCAGGTGGCGGCGCGGGTGCGGCGCGGCGCGACCGTGCTCGTCACCATGACGAACGATTCCTGGTACGGCCGGACCTGGGCGCCGCACCAGCATCTGCGACCCGCCCGTTTTCGGGCCGCGGAGAACGCACGGCCGGTGATCCGCGCCGCGATCACGGGAATCTCGGCCTCGATTGACTACCGCGGCCAGATCCTGGAGCGGTCGGAGATCGACGAAACGTACGTGCTGAAGGTGCCCATCTTCCCGCTCGACGGGATGACTCCCTTCTCCCGCGCGCCCCTGCTGGCGCCGCTGCTTTGCCTCGCACTGGCCGCGTTTGGCATACTGCGCCGATGATCGCTTCCGACGCGAACCGCTCGCTGACCGAGCTCAGGTCCCGCCTGGCTGGTCTGCGGAGGTATCTTTGACCCGGCCGAGGTCCGGGAGCAGCTCGCCGCGCTCGATCATGAGATGGAGCAGCCGGGATTCTGGGACGATCGCAGCCGGAGCGCGCCCCTTCTGCGGCGCCGCCGGACCCTGGAACGGCGACAGACGACCGTCGACGGGCTGAACGCGGACAGCGACGAAGTCGTGGCCTGGCTCGAGCTGCTTGCCGAGAGCGCGGAGGCGGTCGAGGGCGAGGAGGAACTCGGTGTCTTCATCGACCGCGTGGGGCGCGAGACCAAGGCGCTCGACCTGGAGTTGAAGCTCTCGGGCGAGGACGACGACCGTAGCGCTCTGCTCGCCATCCACCCCGGTGAGGGCGGCACCGACTCCCAGGACTGGGCCGAGATCCTGCTGCGCATGTACCTCCGTTGGGCGGAGCAGAGCGGCTTCGACGTCACGCTGCTCGAACGGCTCGACGGCGACGAGGCGGGGCTCAAGAGCGCGACGGTCGCGGTGCGTGGGGACTACGCCTACGGTCGCCTGCGCGGTGAGAACGGCGTTCACCGGCTGGTCCGGATCTCGCCCTTCGACGCGGCGAAGAGGCGCCACACGTCCTTCGCCTCGGTCTACGCCTACCCCGAGGTCGACGACGACATCGACATCGAGGTCGACGACAAGGACATCCGCATCGACACCTTCCGGTCGTCCGGCGCCGGCGGTCAGCACGTGAACGTGACGGATTCGGCGGTGCGCATCACTCACCATCCCTCCGGGGTCGTGGTGAGTTGCCAGAACGAGCGTAGCCAGATCAAGAACCGGGCGATGGCGATGAAGATCCTCAAGGCCCGGCTCTACGACCGCGAAGTACAGAAACGCCGGGAGGAACAGGCCGAAATCGAGGGGCAGAAGTTGGGGATCGGCTTCGGCTCCCAGATCCGGAGCTACGTGATGCACCCGTATCGCATGGTCAAGGACCACCGCACGAAGCTCGAGGTCTCGGCCGTCGAGCGCGTCCTCGACGGCGGAATCGACCCGTTCATCGATGCCTGGCTCTCGCAACAGCTCGAGACGGCGTAGGGGAGAGGTGTCGGTGACCGGACCGGCGGTCGACTACGTTTCGCCGCTGCCTCCGGTGCGGTCGGGCATCGCCGACTACAGCGTCGACTTGCTGGAGGAGCTTGCTCCTCTGTGCGACCTGCGCCTGGTGCGCTTGCCCGGCCAGGAGGTGGCGTCCGAAGTCCGGCGCCGCTACGAAGTCGTCGAACCCGCGGCGCTCGACCCGGCGCGCCGCCTTCCCTTCTACCAACTGGGCAACAACGTGTACCACGAGGGCGTGCGCCGGTTCGCTCTCGAAGCGCCGGGGGTCGTGACCGTGCATGACCTGCGGCTCCATCACCTTCTGGTCGAGGCCACGCTCGCCGGCGGCGATCTGGACGCCTACGTGGCCGCGCTCGGCGAGGAGCACGGCTGGGAGGGCGCCGCGGTGGCGGTACCGACCCGCTGGGGCGCCCACGGCCGGGCGCGGCTGTTCGAGATGCCGGCGCACGGCTCGCTGTTGCTTCGCCAGCGCGGCCTGCTGGTTCACAGCGACTGGGGCCGCCGTTTCCTCGAGGAGGAGCTGGGTGAGCGGGCGCCCGGCCACTCCCTGCCGGAGGTTCGGCGGGTGCCGATGCCGATGCCGGCGCCCGATCCGCCGAGCCGGGAGGATGCCGCGGCGTGGCGGCGCCGGTTGGGCGTCGCGCCGTCCGCCGTCCTGCTCGGCTCCTTCGGCTTTCAGACGCCGATCAAGCGGACGGATGTGCTGCTTCGGGCGCTGGCGGAACCGGGCATGGAGGAAGTGCATGCGGTCGTTGCCGGGGAAGTGGCGCCCCAGCTCGATCTGGCGACGCTGATACGGGATCTGGGAGTCCAGGATCGCGTCGTGGTGACCGGTTTCCTCGACGAGGCCTCCTTCCCGATCGCCATTGCCGGTTGCGACCTGTGCCTCAATCTGCGCTATCCCAGCGCCGGCGAGACCTCCGCTTCGCTGCTCCGTATCCTGGCTCTGGGACGGCCCGCGGTGGTCTCGGACTACGGCCAGTTCACCGAACTGCCGGGCGACGTGGTGGTCAAGGCGCCGCTCGGGGACGACCCGGCACAGGAGGCGGAGGCGCTCGCCGGTCTTCTGCGCCGGCGCCTGGCTGCGCCCGACCGGCTGCGGGAGATGGGCGATGCGGCGCGCTCCTTCATCGAGCGCGAGCACCGGCCGTCGTCGTCGGCCAGGGCAGTCGCCGAGGCCCTGGTGGAGTGGGCCGGCGAACCCGCGGAGGCGCCCACCGCGCCTCCACCGCCGCGTCCTTCGCCTCCCACGTCGTTGACCTGGGGCTGGTTGCCGGGACGGATCGAAGTCAAGGGCTGTGAACGACCCTGGGCAGGGGGTGAGCGGCGTGCGGTGGAGATCGTGGTCACGAACACCGGCTTCGCCACCTGGCTCTCGGGCCGGCACGCCGACGGCGGCGTCGTTCTCGAACCCCAGCTCTGGAGCGGCGGCCGCGACCTGTTCAAGGGCCGGCCGTGGATTCCCCTACCCCGTGATCTCGTGCCGGGCGACGCGTGCCGGATCGGCCTGAGGCTCCGCAAGCCGATCGAACCGGCGCGGCTTCGCCTCGAGGCCCACCTGTTTGGCGGCGGCTCAATGACCCACTGCGGTGCCCAGGCCTTCGACCGCGACCTGTGACCCACCGGTCAACGGCGCGGCGGTGGTCCTGGCTGGTTCTGGCCGGGCTGCTGGCGGCGCTTCTCTTCTTCGCCACACTGACGGATGCGCACACGGCGGGGGAGCGCGAGGCCACCTACCTCATGGCCGCGGCCAGTCTTGCCTGGGACGGCGATCTGTCCTACGGCCGCGAGGACTACGACCGCTACGTACGGACCTGGCAGCGGGAACCCGAGGCCCTTGCGCTTACGACCACCGCCGGCAGCTCGCAGATCGGTTTCGGCAGGCCGCCGGTCTATGCCGTGGTCGCGGCGCCCTTCGTCCGCCTCTCGCCGCGGTGGGGACCGGCGGTGCTGAACTGGCTCTTGCTGGTGCTTGCCGCGGCCGTCTCCGCTCTGGTGCTGGAGCGATTGGTCGGCCCCTGGGCGCCCGCGTGGATCGCGCTGTGCGTCGCCGGCACGACGGCGTTCACTCTGCTGCCCCTGCCCTCGCCGGAGCTGCTCCGCCTCGCGGTGTCGGCCGTGGCCTGGGCGCTGGTGGTGCAGATCATGCCCGCGGCCCGGCGTTCAGCACGACGCGCGGTACCACGGACGGCCCGCCGTGCGACCGGCTCGCGGCGCCCCATCGAGACGACCGGTCGGGCGGTGGTGCGCTGGTCGCTGGTCGGATGCCTGCTGGCGCTGGCGGTGTTGGCTTCGGTTGACGGGTTCAGCCTGCTGCCGGCTCTAGGGGCGGCGGTCTGGCTCTCGTTGCTGCAGCCGCGCCGGCGGCTGGCGGCGGTCGCCCTGTCGATGTCCGCGGTGCTGACCGTCGCGGCGCTCTTCGGCGCGGCGGCGCTCGCCCGGGGTGGGGTGGGCCCGGTCGAGCGCGAGGTGTTCGATCGCGCGTCGGGCTTTCCAGCCGTCGACTTCGAGGTCGAAGAGTGGGGCCGGACCGACGGACCGCGCCGCGACGGCCTCCGCGCCGGCGGCGGGCCCCCCGATCGTCCCCAGTTCGACGTGCGAGCCGCCGAAGGTCTTCGCCTTGGAACCCTGCACTATGCGCTCGTGGGCAGGACGGTCGGCTTCCTGCCCTACTGCGCTCCGCTGGTGTGGGCCGCGTTCTTGGGCCTCGCCGCCGGCGGCTGGCGGCGGGTGCTCCTGGTCGCGGCGGTTGGGTCGTTCGCCGCCCGCGCCCTGCTGTTTCCGTTCGATCTGGGCGACGAGTCCACCACCCTCGGGCCGGGCGGTATCGGCGCCTTGGCGCCCATGTTCTGGTTTCTGGTTGCGCGGCTCAGCCTGACGCGGATCCTCGGGGTCGCCGTGTCCGCGGCGCTCGTTCTCTACCCGCTCTGGCTGCAGCCCGACGCGGCGCTGCGACCGGCGCCGCCGCCGGCCGGTCTCCTGAAACCCCTTCTGCCCCAGGAGACGACCCAGCGACTGCAGCCGGCGGGGTCGCCGGACCTCTTCGTGGGTGACCTGTGGTTGCGCCCCATCGCCGGGCGGATCGCTCCGTTCGGGGAGGAAGGCCTGGTGGTCGGAAGCTCGGAGCGCGGGTCGGAAGACCCGCGTCACACCGAGTTCCTGATCGCCTGGGAGGACGGCAGCGCCAGTGGCCCGGGTGGGGAGGCGCCTCCCCGGCCCGCGAGGCTCGAGGTGATCCTGGAGGGGAGCACGCGCCTCGAGGTCGTGGGCGCGGAACTTGAGGAGCGTCGGGCCTTGCCGTCGGGGCGGACCGCGGTCGGTCTGCGGTTGGCCGCTCCGGTGGCCCGCCATCGCCTGTGGTGGTCAAGGGAACCCGTTGGCCTGCACCGGCTGCGGTTGACCCTGGGCAGTGCCGACGACGCGCCGAACGCGGTTCATCGCCTGGAGCTGCGCCATGGATCCTGGCGATAGTGTCGGCGCCCGTGAGCTGGATTCTCGAAATGCGGCGCGTGCTGGATCAGTCGAAACGGCTGCCGGCCGCCGGAGGAAGCGGCACTCAGGTCGCCTTGGTGGTGCCGCTGTACGTCGAAGCGGCCGAACTGTGGACCCTGCTGCGGGAGGAGCCGAACGAGACGCCGCCGCTGAGCTTCGCCGCCACGCCCTTCGAGGGCGACGACCCCTGGCCGACGGTGGCGCGGCTGGTGAGCGTCGGTCTCGGTGTCGAGCCGTCGCGCGTTCTGCGCCTGGGCGAGCTGGACGAGGTGGACGCAACAGGTGGTTTCCGGCTTCGAGCGTGCGTCGTCGCCGTGCCGTCGCCCGAGGATGACGGCAGCAATGTCGAGGCGCCGTCCGTACGGCTACCGCTGTCGGCCCTGAGGCATCCCCGGCTGATCGAGGAGCGGACCTTCGAGATCGAGGGTGAGCTCGTGCCGCTCGCCGTGTACCACGTCGGACGGCACCGACTCTGGGGTCCTCCGCTCGATGTGCTGCTCCGGCTGCTCGAATGGCTGGACCAGCCGGAATCCGGTCCCGAATTGCCAGCCGGTAGCCTGAACTGACCGGCGGCGCGGGGCGCCTCCCGCGGCGCTACAATCGCGCCGCACCCGATCCACCGACATCTTCTTCTGAGGAGTACCCGAGACCAGCCATGGCCGATATCGCGCGCATCGAACAGCTTCTGGGCAGCGAGGCGGAGAGCCTCCTAGGACACGTCTGCACCGGGATTCCGAAGGAGCTTCTGACGGTGCCGGGGCCGGACACGGTGGACCGGGCCTTCGGCCCTTCGGACCGCAACAACCGCACCCTCGGCAGCCTGCAACGGCTGCTCGGGCATGGGCGCCTCGGCGGCACCGGCTATGTCTCGATCCTGCCCGTGGACCAGGGGATCGAGCATTCAGGAGCGGCGTCGTTCGCGCCGAACCCCATCTACTTCGACCCGGAGAACATCATCCGGCTGGCCATCGAGGGCGGCTGCAACGGCGTCGCCTCGACTCTCGGTGTGCTGGGCAGCATCGGCCGGCGCTACGCCCACAAGATCCCGTTCATCGTCAAGATCAACCACAACGAGAGCCTGACCCATCCCCACACCTACCACCAGGTCCTCTTTGCCCAGGTCGAGCAGGCCTGGGACCTGGGCGCGGTGGCCGTCGGCGCCACGGTGTATTTCGGCGCCGAGGTGTGCCGCGAGGAACTCGTGGAGATCGCCGAGTGCTTTCAGCAGGCCCACGAACTGGGCATGGCCTGCATCCTCTGGTGCTACCTCCGCAACAACGCCTTCAAGAAGGACGGTGTGGACTACCACGCCTCGGCCGACCTGACCGGCCAGGCGAACCACATCGGAGTGACGATCGAAGCCGACGTGATCAAGCAGAAGCAGGCGACGAACAACGGCGGCTACCCGGCGATCGGTTTCGGCAAGACCCACGACCTCGTCTACAGCCAGTTGGTCTCCGACCATCCGGTCGATCTGGTGCGCTGGCAGGTCGCGAACTGCTACATGGGCCGGATCGGCCTGATCAACTCGGGCGGTTCCTCCGGCGGCGCCGGCGACCTGGCGGCCGCGGTGCGCACCGCCGTGATCAACCGCCGGGCCGGCGGTCAGGGCCTGATCTCGGGCCGCAAGGCGTTCCAGCGGCCGCTGGCGGAGGGCGTGGAACTCCTGAACCACATCCAGGACGTCTACCTCTCTGACGACCTCACGGTCGCTTAGGCGCCAATCAACGCCGCGATGTCGGCGTGTCGCGCCTCCGCGTCGCGCTCGCCGACCTCAATCATGGCGCGGATGTAGTCGGGCTGGAACATCAGCAGGCTGAGCAGGTCGGGGCTCTGCGTGTCGCGGGTGCCGAGACCGCGGGTGAGGAACCGGAAGGCCTTCGGCAACTGGGGCTCGAAACGGGTCGCGAGCCGGCCCAGGTCCTCCGAGGGGCGCAGCAGCACGAGGTCGACCAGCCGGAGCGGGCCGCGCTCCGCCTTCGGCAGCTTCGCCAGCAGGCCGTTGATCAGTTCCAGCCGGTTCGCGTCCTGGTCGAGTTGGTCCAGGAACACGGCGTTCATCAGCACGCCCGCGAACTGGGCGGGCGGCGGGTAGCTGCTGGCCTCCGCTCTCGGCGCCAGGGGCTGGTGGCGGGTGGAGACGGCGATCAGGCGGTCGCAGCCGAGGTGCAGGGCCGGCGACAGAGGCGAGGTGAGGCGGACGCCGCCGTCGCCGTGCCAGGCGCCGGCTATCCGTACCGCCGGGAAGATCAGCGGCAGAGACGCGGAGGCGAGTACGTGGTCGAGGGTCAAAAGGGCGCGTTCCGACCGCCGTTTCGGCCTTTCCCAGGCCTCGACATCCCGGCCCTGAACCCAGGTGACGGTATGTCCCGTCGACCATTCGACGGTCGTCACCGCGACCGCGTCGAGCCGTCCGCGCTCCAGGTTCCTTGCAATACCGGGAAGGATTCGGCTGTTTCCTGCTTCGGCGCCGAGCACGTGTGCCAGGTGGCTGCCGAGCGGTGAGGTGTCGACCAGACCGCGGACCCGGGGCCGGTAGCGCAGACCGCCCGAGGCCAGGTTCAGGAGCCAGCGGACCACCATGCCGCCCAGCGACCATCCGTCGTCGCGGAACACATGGTCGGGGGTCAGGTTGAGCCAGATCCGGCTCAGATCCTCCGTCGCTTCGGCGGCGCTGCCCGGATGCGAGGCGAGGAACGAGGCGTTGATGGCGCCGGCGGAGACGCCGGTCAGGACATCGAAGTGGAACTCCGGCATCCGCGCCGCCAGATGGCGAACGAGGCCGACCTGGTAGGCGGCCCGCGCGCCGCCCCCGGTCAGGACGAGCCCGATGCGGGGCTTCCGCCGGCGGTCCCGCCCGCCGTTGTCCCCGGGTCGGCGTGCGGGCGATTCTCCGGTGGGCATCGGCAGTTCTGGACTGTATCGGATGCCCCGGAGCCTGGGACGCGAGCACTCTGGCCCCCTGGTTCACGGGCGTCTCGCCCGCATCCGGCCAATGCGCCGGCCGGAACATCGGCCCGCCCTGCTTTCAGCCGACCAAGCCGGTGTTGACGAGACCTTGGCTGCGTTGGATCAGGGCTTCGAGCGCTACGCACGTTCCGAAGAGAAGAGGGAGTCAGGCCGCGACCACACGGTCCATCAGGGCGAGCATTCCCCCGATGAGTAGTGTCTAGTCGTTCTGCCCGAACACGCTGGGAGTGCCGACGTAGAGCAACTCCACTTCGGAGTCGGTCAGGTTGCTCGCGTTGTGGACGGTGCGCGCGTTGAAGTGCATCGAGTCGCCCTCCGCAAGAGTCACCTTTTCGTCTCCCAGTTCGCAGTAGAGCTCGCCCTTGATGACGTACAGAAAGTCCTCGCCCTCCCGCTGGTCGTCGGGGAAGACGTGGCCGGTTGGGATCCTCATGAAGATCGCATCCATCTGCTGGAACCTCATGCAGGCACTGAGCTGGTTGTACTCCACGGGTGAATCGACCTCGATGTGCTGCGGATCGGAGCGTCGGCGCACAAGCGCCTCGCCGGCAGGGATCTCCATGAAGGCCGAGGCCTTCACGTCGAGGGCTCGAGCCAGATTCAACAGGGAAACAAGGGACGGGCTCGCCTTGTTGCGCTCCACCAGGGAGATGAAGGCGGGAGAGAGCCCGGCCTTCTCGCCCAACTGTTGCAGGGTCAGCCCGAGCTGCACGCGACGAGCCCGGATCATCTGGCCGGCCTGCAGCAGTCGCTTTGAAGCTGTTTTCTCGCCCCTCTTGAACATAGCCAAGCCTCTTGAATCAAGCCCCTAATGGTATACCGAGCATGGGAGTAGAGACGGGTGGTGGCTGGAGCAGGCGGCCACGTACAAGGCGTAACCTTGTGGACATGGGCGAGATGGGGCCGAACGCTGCTCCGAAGGTGGAGACGCCGATCCGTGCGGCCTACCTGGGCCGGATCGGTTACGAAGCCGGTGTCGAGCTGCAGCACCGGGTCCGGCAGTCCATCCTGGACGCCGACCCCGACGCCGCGGACACGTTGTTCCTGCTCGAGCATCCGCCGACCTACACCGTGGGCCGGAACTGCGACCGGGGCGATGTCCTGGCGGCGCCGGAATGGCTCGAGCAGCGCGGAATCGCCGTCGCCCAGTGCGACCGGGGCGGACGCGCCACGTACCACGGTCCGGGTCAGCTCGTGGGATACCCGGTGCTCGACCTGAGGCCGGACCGGCGGAACGTTCGCGCCTACGTCCGTGATTTGCAGGAGGTGCTGGTCAGGACGTTGGCGGTGTTCGGCGTCAGTGCCTTGGGCGGCGAGGAACGCGAGCGGATCGGCGTCTGGGTCGGCAATCGGAAGATCGCCTCGATCGGCATCCACCTCCGGCGCTGGGTCACCACCCACGGTTTCGCGCTCAACGTGTCGACCGAACTCGACGACTTCGCCGGCATCCTCTCCTGCGGCTTCGACGCCGGCGTGATGACCTCGATCGAGGCCCTCACCGGCCGCCGCCACAGTCTGGCCGAAGTCGCCGCGTGCTGCGCGGAGGTTTTCGCGGAGGTCTTCGAGCGGCGGCTGCTCACGGTGGCGCCGGAGTCGCTGGTTGCGCCGGCAATAGGGGCTAGGATCCAGGGTGACTCGCGGCCGCGGGAGGGTCGGCCCCCGGAGTCGTAACGCGCATGGACCAACTCGTTCCCATCGGCGCCCCGCCGGCCGCGGCCGGCGCCGCCCGCTTGCCGCGGCCCGACTGGCTGCGGATCCGGCTGTCGACGCCGGAGTCGTATCACCGCGTGCGCCGGTTGGTCGAGGGTTTGAACCTGAACACGGTATGCGAAGAGGCGCGCTGCCCGAACATCTACGAGTGCTGGGGCCAGCACGGTACCGCCACGTTCATGATCCTCGGCGACACCTGCACGCGCCGCTGCGGCTTTTGCGCCGTCCACACGGGACGGCCCGCTCCCGGTGTCGACGCGGACGAACCGGCGAGGGTGGGGAAGGCCGCGGCGACCATGGGGCTCCGGCACGTGGTCGTCACCTCCGTCGACCGCGACGACCTGCCGGACGGCGGCGCGGGCCACTTCGCGGACACCATCCGGGCGATCCGGGCGCAGGTGCCCGGCGCCGCGGTCGAAGTGCTGACGCCGGACTTTCGGGGCGTCGCGCACGCCCTCGACATCGTCCTCGAATCCCGGCCGGAGGTGTTCTCCCACAACATGGAGACGGTGCCGCGGCTCTACCGTCAGGCGCGCCCCGGCAGCCGCTACGAGCGCAGCGTCGACCTGCTCCGCGAAGCGGCGGCCCGCCGCGACGGTGGAAGCTACGATGGCCGCGTGAAGACGGGCCTGATGGTCGGCCTGGGAGAGACGATGGCGGAGCTCGAATCGACGATCACGGACATCCGCGCCGCGGGAACGGAGATCCTCACCATCGGTCAGTACCTGCGGCCGACCCGGGACCACCTGCCCGTCGACCGCTACGTTCACCCGGACGAGTTCGCGCGACTACGCGAGTTCGCCCTGGGGCTTGGCTTCAGCCACTGCGAAGCGGGCCCCCTGGTCCGCAGCAGCTACCACGCGCACGAGCACGTTCGCCGGCAGGATGAGAGCCGGTAGCCAGCATTCCCCGCCCCTCGAAGTGAGACCATGACGATCTTCTCGCGTTTCGTCGGCTGCTCCCTGCCACTGTTGCCGCCTCCCCTCGTGCGTTGGGTGGCGGCGCCCTACGTGGCCGGCGACGAGCCGGACGATGCGCTCGCCCGTACCGGCGGCCTGAACCGCAGGGGACTGGCCGGCACCCTGGCGCTCCTCGGCGAGGAGGTCGACAGCCGGGAACTCGCAGTCGAGGGCACCGGGCTTTACGTCGACCTCGTCGAGGCGATCAGCGACCAAGGTCTCGACTGCAACGTCTCCGTCAAGCTGACCCTCCTGGGGCTCAAGGTCGATCGCGAACTCTGCCGCGAGCACCTCGCTCGCCTGGTCGAGCGGGCAGCCGCCCGCGGCAACTTCGTCCGTATCGACATGGAGGACCACACCTGCACCACGGACACCTTGGACCTGTACGGCGAGGCGCTTGCCGACTCGCGGTCCCGCGCCGACGCCGGTGGCCCGCGCGGCGCCGGCGCCGGCGGCGACGCGGTCGGAATCGTGCTCCAGGCCTACCTCCACCGCACCCTCGCCGACATCGCGGCGTTGCCGGAGCGGGCGAACGTCCGCCTGTGCAAGGGCATCTACGTCGAGCCGCCGAGCATCGCGATCACCGACTACGGCAAGGTGCGCCAGAACTTCCTGGCGTCACTCGAGGCCCTGTTCGACCGCGGCGCCTACGTCGGCATCGCCACTCACGACGGCTATCTCCTGCGCGAAGCGGCGGCGATCGTCGAGCGGCGCGGCCTTGCGGCTGACCGGTACGAGTTCCAGATGCTCCTGGGGGTGACCGAAGATCGCCGGGATGAGCTCGCTGCCGCCGGCCATCGGATGAGGATCTACGTGCCCTACGGCCGACAGTGGTATGCCTACTCGACGCGCCGGCTGCGCGAGAACCCGCAGATCGCCGGCCATGTGGCGCGCGCGCTGTTCCTGCGGCTGCTGCGCGGGAATCTGGATCACCGGCACTAGGAGCTTGCGCGGCAGAACGATCTGCCCTGGGAACGCGGGCATCCTGCCCGCATCTGGCGCTAGCGCCGTCGCTGGTAACTTCCCTCGGAAGGCAAGTCGGCATAACGTCGCGGCCCGACGAACCGAGGAGATCCGAAGGTGACCACGAGCAGGAACGACGAAGGCGGCGCAGTGGATGGCGGTCCCCGCGTCGCAGTGATCGGCGCGGGCAAGATGGGCCAGACCCTGATCGGCGGCTGGCTCGACGCCGGCGCCGCCGCCGCCGGGTCGATCGTGGCGACGGCGGCCCATGCGGATCGAGTCGCCCGGGTGGCGCGGAGTTTCGGAGTCGCCGGCACCGTCGACAACCGAGCCGCGGTCAAGGGCGCCGACATCGTGATGCTTGCAGTCAAGCCGCAAACTGCCGACCTCGTCCTTGCCGAGATCGGCGACGCCCTGCGCCCGGAACAGCTCGTCGTCTCAATTCTGGCCTCGGTGACCACGTCCTACATCGAGGCCCGCCTGCCGGTCCCCATCCCGGTCGTGCGGGCGATGCCGAACACGCCGAGCCTCGTGGGCGCCGGCATGACGGCGATTTGCGCCGGCCGCCATGCGTCTGCCGACCACATGGCGGCGTCGGAACGTCTGTTCAAGCCCCTCGGGCGCACCGTCGTGGCGGACGAGAAGCACATGGACGCGATCACCGGACTGTCCGCCTCCGGACCGGCGTTCCTCTACATCGTCATCGAGGCCCTGGCGGACGGGGGCGTGAAGGTCGGCCTGCCGCGGAAGATGGCGATCGAGCTGGCTGCCCAGACCTGTCTCGGCGCCGGCAAGATGGTGCTCGACACGGGCCGCCACCCGGCGCTGCTCAAGGACGAAGTGACGACGCCGGCGGGCTGCACGGTCGACGGCATCCTGCGGCTGGAAGAGGGTGGCCTCCGGGTGACCCTGATCAAGGCGATCGTCGAGGCGGCGTCTCGCGCCGCCGAACTGGTGTCCGACGAGTAGCGCGGTACGCAGGCATCCGATGCTGCGCTCGCTGCACGTTCAGAACCTGGCCGTGATCGAACGGGCAGAGCTTCACTTCGGACCGGGCCTGAACGTGGTCACGGGCGAGACGGGCGCGGGCAAGTCCCTGGTGGTCGATTCGCTGTCCCTGCTTGCCGGGGGGCGCGCCAGTTCGGAGACGATCCGCACAGGCGCGGACACGCTGGTCGTGAGCGGCGTCTTCGAGCCTTCGGGCAACGACTGGCGGCGGCTGCTCAAAGAGACCGGCGTGCCGGCGGACGGGGACGAACTCCTGGTGCGCCGCGAGGTTACCCGGGCGGGGCGCAACCGCGTGTTCGTGAACGATCACCCGGTGACGCTGCGGCTTCTCTTCGCGGTGACCCGCCGTCTGATCCGCATCTTCGGTCAGCGCGACGAACTCGGCATGCTGTCGCCCGAACTGCAGCGGGCCTGGCTCGATCGGTCGGGCGGCGACTCCGTTGCGGCACTCGTGGCGTCGTGCGCCAGCGCCTACGAGGCCTACCGCGAGACGGCCGATCGGCTCCAGCGCTTGAGCGGCGACGATCAGCTTCGCCTGGAGCGGATCGACCTGCTCAAGTTCCAGACCTCGGAGATCGACGCCGCGCACCTCTCGGCCGGCGAGGACGAGGAACTGCGCGCCGAACGCGAAGTGCTGCGCCATGCCGAGGCGATCGCGGGCGCGTTGCACCAGGCGCTCGCCCTGCTCACCGACGACGAACACGCGGTCGACAGCCGGCTCGCTCAGGCTGGAAACGCTCTGCAGGACATCGCGCGCTGGCAACCCGAGGCCGGCGCCTGGGCGGACACGCTGGCCGAGGTGGGCACGCTGGTGAACGATCTGACGGCCGATCTGCGGACACGGGCGGTCGCTTCCGACTCGGATCCCAGGCGACTCGACCGGATCGAGGAGCGGTTGAGTGTGATCGAGCGCCTGACCCGGAAGTACGGCGGCAACAGTGCCGACGTCCTGGAACACGGCCAGCGCCTGGCCGACGAACTGCTCGAGTTGGAGACCGCGGATGTCCGTCGTGACGAGGTGGAAGAGCAAGCCTCGGCCTGCCTCGCTGAGTACGCCGCGCGCGCCGAGGCTCTGTCTCTCACGCGCCGGGAGCTCGGCGCCGCGTTGGAGAAGGAGGTCATCGGCCACCTGCGGGATCTGGCGCTCGATCGCGCCGCGTTCGAAGTGGAGATCGGCCGTGCGCCGCGCCCCGACAGCTCGCTTGAACTGGACGGCGAGCGCGTCGCCTTCGATCGCCTGGGCGTCGATCAGGTGACCTACCGCTTCAGCGCCAACCCGGGCGAGGCGCTTCGCCCCCTGTCCAGGGTCGCCTCGGGCGGCGAGCTGGCGCGCCTGTTCCTGGCGCTCCAGACCGCCGTGCGCGGCGCCGGCCCTGCGGCGGAATCGACCCTGGTCTTCGACGAGGTGGACTCGGGGGTCGGCGGCGCCGAGGCGGCGATCGTCGGCCGCAAGCTGCAGCGCCTGGCCGGCGGCGGCCAGATCCTGACCGTGACCCACCTGCCCCAGGTGGCGAGCCGCGGCGACCTCCACCTCGAGGTCAAGAAGGAGGTGCGAGCCGGCCGGACGCTGGTCGACGTCCACCGCCTCGACGACGAACGCCGCGTCGAGGAAGTAGCGCGCATGCTCGCCGGCGAAGAGATCACCGAGACCGCCCGCTCGGCGGCCGAGGAACTGATCGCCGCCGCCGCCGAGTAGGCAATGCTCCGCATCTGGCCCTGGGACGGCGATCCCCACGACTTGAGTCAGGCTCTGGCCGACGGCCGCGTGCTCGCAATTCCGACGGAGTCGTCCTACGGCCTGGCGGTCGACCCGCGTTCCGCGGCGGGCGTGGAGGCCATCTACCGGATCAAGGAGCGTGATCGCGGCAAGCCCCTGCCGGTGGTTGCGGCGGACGTAGCGCAGGCGATCGACCTCGGCATCGAACCGAACGAGGCGGTGCGGATGGCGGAGACCCACTGGCCGGCGCCGCTGACGGTGGTGGCGCCGCTTCGTTCCGCTGTGTCCGTGCCCGCGGCGGCGGGCGGGCGGACGCTGGCCGTGCGGGTGCCGGCTCATGAACGGCTTCGGGGACTCCTCCGCATCCTGGGACACCCGTTGACCGCAACGAGTGCGAACCGGAGCGGGGAACCGCCGGTCTGCCAGTTGCCGGCGCTCGAACCGATCCTCGACGATGCCGGAGCGATCGTCGTGGGCGGCGAACCGACGCCCGGAGGGCCGCCATCCACCGTGGTATCTTGGACTTCCGCCGGCTTGCGGGTGTTGCGCCGCGGGCGCTTCGATCTCTAGCACCGGTCGCCGGTTCAACTTGCCGACTGCAAAGCGAACCCTGACAGTGACCCGTTCCGTCGCCCTCGGTCTTCTGGTTTCCACCCTGCTGCCGGCCGCTTCGGCCCGGGCGCAGGAACCGGTCGCGGCGACGCGTACCGAATCCGTCTCGGCCGTCGATCTGAACGGCAGCGAGATCGGCGTCGACGAGGTCTCCCGCGGCCAGACCGGCTACGGCCTGTCCGTGTTCGCCGGCAGCGAACCCACGCGTTTCGGGGTCGAGGTCGTCGGCGTGATCCGCGAGATGAATCCGGGCACGAGCTACATCGTCGCCCGCCTGAGCGGCAACGGCCTCGAGGAGTCGGGCGTTGTGGCCGGAATGAGCGGCAGCCCGGTCTACATCGACGACCGCCTTGCCGGGGCCGTCGCGTACTCCTGGGCGTTCACCAGCGAGGCGCTGGCGCTGATCACGCCGATCGCCGCGATGCGGGAGTTGAGCGCGCTCGAAGCCGGGGAAGCCGCGGGCGAGTCGCTGGGACTGGCTGTTCCGGGTGCGCCGCAGGCGTTCGACCAGGCCGTGCGGCAGATGCTCGAACCGCCCGACGACGTTGCTGCGGCGGTTCGGGAGACCGTCGCGGAACAGCTCGGCGCGCTGGTCGCGCCGGCGGAATGGGGCGGTCGCGGGGGCGCGCAAATCGCCACTCTTGGCTTCGGCCAAACACTGCGGCGGATGCTCGCCGCCGCCCCGGCGGGACGCGCCGACACGGCCGAGATGCCGGCCCTCGGCGCCGGCAGCGCGGTCGCGGGGGTACTGATCGACGGCGACCTGAAGATCGCGGTCGGCGGCACCGTGACCCGGGTCGAGGACGGCGAGGTGCTGGCCATGGGCCACCCGTACCTCGGGGTGGGTCCGCTGCGCGTTCCCATGGCGACCGTGGAGGTGATCGGGGTGGTGCCGCGGCTCAACAGCTCGATGCGGCTCAGCAACATCGGCTCGGTAGTCGGCGCCTTTGACCAGGACCGCTTCGCGGGACTGAGGGGGCGGGTCGGCGCCGAGGCGCGGACGATCCCCATGACGATCCAGGTCGAGGCCCCGAACGGCGATGTCCGCCGCTTCGATCTCCAGTTGGCCGATCTGCCCAGGATGCTGCCTTCGCTGGTCGGCATTCCGACCATGCAGGCGCTCGATTCCGCTTCGTACGGCGGCGGCGAGAGCGGCCTGGACATGACCGGCACCCTGCGCCTGCGCGGGCACGAGGACGTGACGCTGCGGCAGACTTTCGACGGCTCGGGCCCCGGCACGAGCGCCGCCTTCTACCTCATCGCCCTGGTCGGGGCGCTGGTCAACTCGGACTACGAAGGCGTCGAGATCGAGGGCGTCGAGCTCACGCTGAGCCAGACCCACGGGGTGCGGACGGTCGAGATCGAGCGCGCCCAGGCCTCTTCGCGGAGGGTGCACGCGGGCGACACGGTGGATGTCGTGTTCGATCTCCGCCGGCATCGCGGCGACCGGTACCAGGAGACCCTCCAGGTGACGATCCCGGAGGATCGCCGGCCGGGGCGCTACTACCTCTTCGTCGGCGACGGCGTGAGCATCGACGCGGCGCGGCTGAAACTCGAGCCCAGCAAGGCGTCGTCCCTGACGGAGCAGCTCGAGATGCTGCGTTCGTTCCAGCCGAAGAGCCGGCTCGCCGCGCTCGGCGTCGTGCCGGCCCGCGGGTTGATCGTCGAGGGACGGCCGATGCCGCAGCTTCCGGCCTCCGTGCGGTCGATCTGGCAGGCGTCTCCCCTGCAGGGAGAGCCCCGGGCCCTGAACCTGGCGATCGTGAACGAGCAGGGACGCGATCTCGGAATCCCGCTCGACGGCCTGTTCCGGCTCGACCTCGAGATCCTGCCCGGTACCGCGCCTTGAGGGCCCGTACCTTGGGGGACCGTACCCGGGCCGTAGCGGGAGTCGCGGCGGGGCTCTGGTTGCTGCTGGCCGGCGGCGGCGTCGCCCGCGCCTCGGAAGTCCAGATCTGGCGCGCCGACAGCCAGGCCGCGTTTCTGGCGGGCGAGCTCGTTGACGTGAGCGTCGATCGGCTGGGGATCCTGCGTCTGGCCCAACGGGCCGAGCAGTTCGCCACCGTCGCGGAGCCCTTCCTGTTCTCCTTCGTCGGCGCGGAGGGGCGCTTTGCGGTTGGCACCGGCAACTCGGGCAAGGTCCTGGAGGTCGAGATCGATGGGGATGCCGGCTCGGTCACCGAACTGTTCGCCACCGAGGAGCCCGAAGTGTTCGCGGTCTGGGTTGACGGCGACGGCGCCGTCTATGCCGGCTCGTCACCGGACGGCAAGGTCTACCGGAAGCGGCCGGAAGGCGAGGTCGAAGAGCTGTTCGACCCGGATGCGCAGTACATCTGGGCGCTGCTGGGAACCGGGGACGGCGGCCTGCTGGTGGCGACCGGTCCGGAGGGGCAGTTGCACCGGGTGGACCTGGCGAGCGGTGAATCGAAGCTGCTCTACGACAGCACGGACGTCCACATCCGTTCCCTGGCGATGCGCCCGGACGGCACGGTGCTCGCCGGCACCGCCGGCGAGGGTCTGCTGCTCGAGATCGACGCGGAGGGCGAAGCCCGCACGCTCTACGACGCCGCCGGACCCGAAGTGCTGGCGATCACGCCCGGCGAGGACGGCGCTTTCTACGCCTCCGCGCTCGCCTCCGAAGCCAGCTTCGTCGATCTGAGCCGCGCGCGAAGCGCCGCGAGCGGCAGTTCGACAGCCAGCAGCTCGACGGCAAGCGCCGCCTCCTCCGGGAGCGACTCCTCGAGTTCGAACGGCCAGCAGAGCAAAGTCACCGTCCAGACCGGCGCGATCTCCGCGGGAAGCCGTTCCGCCTCCTTCAAGGGTCCGCGCTCCGAAGTGCTGCGGATCGACGCGACCGGCGCCGTCGAGTCGATCTGGAAGTTCGAGATCGAGACGGTGTACGCCCTGAGCTACCAGCAGGGTCGGCTGTGGGTCGCCACCGGCCAGGAGGGCAAGCTGTTCAGCTTCCAGAACGATCAGATGGTGCTCGAGAAGGACCTCGACCAGAGCCAGATCGTCGGCCTGGCGAGGGGCACGGCCGGCCCCGTCTTCGCCAGCGTCAACGGGGCGGCCGTCTACGGCTTCGTCGGCGGTGACGGCGGCGGCCTGGCGCAGCACGGAACGGTGACGGCCAAGCCGCTCGACGCGTCTTCCGTCTCGAGCTTCGGTTCGATCCGCTGGCGCGGGCGGGCCGGAGACGGCGCCGAGGTCGCGCTCTCCGCCCGCAGCGGGATGAGTTCGGACCCGGACGAGACGTGGTCGGACTGGACCGAAGCTTCCGCGGCGCGGGAGGCGCCGCTCTCGGACCTGCCGCCCGGCCGCTACCTCCAGTGGCGGGCGGAACTCCGCGGCAGCGGCGACCGGACGCCCGAGGTCGTGGCGGTCGAGGTCACCTACCGGCAGCACAACCGCAAGCCCGAGATCAAGAAGCTGGAAGTGCTCCCGGCGGGGACGATCCTGGTGCCAACGAACTTCAACCCCTCGAACCAGGCCTACGAGCCGGCGCACCCGAACCGCGACCGCATCTTCACCACCGTCGGCGATCCGGCCCAGACCCAGAAGGGCTCGACGAAGAGCCTGTGGAAGCTGGGCTACCGGACCCTGCGCTGGGAGGCCGAGGACCCGAACAAGGACCGCCTCCGCTACCGGCTCTCCTTCGCCCGCGAGGCTGAACTCGCGGCCGGCGACGCAGACGCGGACGACTCCGATGCTCTGTGGCTGGAGATGGCGGATGACCTCAAGGCCGCCTTTTTCAGCTTCGACGCCACCGTGCTGCCGGACGGCGTCTACCGGTTTCAGGTCAGCGCCAGCGACAAGCTCGACAACACCCCCGGCGATGCGCTCGAGTCAGACGAGGTATCGGCCGCCGTGGTGGTCGACCACAGCCCGGCGCGACTGGTCGAGGCTTCGCGCGACGGCGGCCGCGTGACCGCGGTGGTCGAGGACGCATGGAGCCCGCTGCGCGAGGCCGTGGTCAGCGTCGACGCGGGTGAGTGGCGCGCCGTCAGGGTCGGGGACGGCCTGCTCGACAGTCAGCGTGAGACCCTGTCGATCGATGCCGCCGAGGGCGCCCGGCTGCTGCTGCTCCGGCTCACCGACGCCGCGCACAACGTGACCACCATCGACCTCTCCAGCCAACTCGGAGGCGCGCGATGAGCTCCCACTCGCCTCGGCCGCCTGTCTCGGATGGTTCCAACGGTGTTCCTGGTGGTCGACGGAGAATCGGCATCTTTCCCGGGTCCTTCGACCCGGTGCACAACGGCCACCTCGATCTGATCGAGCGCGCCCGCCGGCTCTTCGACGTGCTCTACATCGGGGTGCTCTACAACGAGCAGAAGCAGGCGCTGTTCTCGGTCGAAGAGCGGATCGACCTCCTGCACGAGCTGCTCGGCGAATCGGACGACTGCCGGGTCGAGAGCTTCAGCGGCCTGCTGGTCGACTACGCGCGCGACAAGGGCGCCTGTGCCGTCGTCCGCGGCCTGCGCTCCGGCGCCGACTTCGACTACGAGCTACCGATGACCCTGATGAACCGCCGCCTGGCGCCCGACGTGGACACGATCTTCCTGCTCCCGGCGCCGGAGTGGATCTTCCTCTCCAGCCGCCTGACGAAGGAGGTCCGTAGCCTCGACGGCGACATCTCCGGCGTCGTGCCACCCGTGGTCCTGGAGGCGCTGAAGCGGAAGCTGGGCTGAGGGTGGCGCTACGCGCCGCCGCCAGCTTCGCGGTCGACGAGGCCCCATGCGCGGGTAGGCGCCGGTCTCAGAACTCCTTGACGATGCTGCTGATCCGCAGCGTCAGCGCCTGCAGGCTCACGCCGTATCTGTCGGCCAACTGCATCAACTCCGATTCGTCTTCTTCGATGTCGAACTGGAGTTGGCTCAGATCCTCCTTGATCATCCGGTAAGGCATCAGGAGTTCTGCCGCGAACCGGTTCGCCTCGATCTCCTCGGGGTTCGTTGCTTTCGCCGACACTTCGTCGCGGTGGTTGATTCGGAAGGACTCATCAACGTACACCGTCTGGCCTTCGTGAAGCCTGAGGTGCCCGCACTCGTGGGCGATCGTAAAGCGTTGGCGGTTCGAGTGATGCAGAGAGTTGACTCCTATGACGACGCCGCGGCCGTCTTCGTCTCGGATCAGCATCCCTGCCAGCTCCCCCTTGAACGGTGCGTACCGAACTGTAGCCCCCAGTGATTCCGCGATTCCTTCCACTGGAATAGGCGGCTCACGGATGCCCGCAGCCTTCAGGAGCTCTTCGGCAATTGGCCGTAGCGTTGCGCCCTTACGGGCTCGACGCCACTTCACGTGGGACCGTTCACGGCTTCTCGTTCCCTACAGGTTTTCAGCCCACTCCACCAGTTCCTTGGGCGAGTCCGGCATCATCTCGGCTATGCGCGAGGATCCTGGTACTCGTGACAACGGCGGGAGGAGGTCTTCCGGTGCGACTTCGAGGGCCGTCGCTATTCGGAGGAATGTCTCAAGGGAGATGTGGTGACGGCCCTGCTCGATGTTGGTCACAGAGGTCCGCGATAACCCGATCTGCCGCCCGAGTTCGGCTTGGGTCATTTCTGGCAAGCGGCGGCGGTGTGCGAGGACCAACTCGCCGAACGCAGCGTACAGCCTTCGTCTGCTGCTCCGCATAGTGGAAGACACAGTGTACGGACCGAGCACGACGGTGTCAACGCCGCAAACCTAGGTTCTCCACCCAAACGTGTAGGAGTTGGTGCTGTTGACATTTCGCGGTTTCTTCCCTACCATCTCGGGTCATGTCCGAGACGACCTTGCGGGGCTTGTGTCACCCGACGCCCGGAGCCCATTCCCAGCCCTTGGCCGGTTCGCATCCGGTTGGCCTCGGGTTCGGTTTCTTCGGGGGCGACCTCAGTGTCTCCTCGGCTGATCGGATGTCGAGCCGGCGGAACCGCTCCGCCGGGAGGTTTCTTTGTGAGGTCGCCTTGCCCAACATAGGCGTGACGGGGCTTGGCTCGACAGGCGGCTGGACGGTTGCGCCACGATCCCATGGAGGGGACTACGATGATCGAATCTGACAACGACGTAACGGTGGAGGTCGTCGCTCCGCGGAGCCCGGCAACCAAGAAGTTCACGTGGCCGAAATCCACACTTGTCGGAGACGCTGCCGACGAAGCTGCGAAGGCGTTTGGCTACGAAGGCGGCACTCCGACGTTTCAGAACAAGGAGAAGGTAGCCCTTTCGCGGAAAGAGCCGTTGTTCGAGGCGGGCGTCCGCGATAGCGACCGGCTCACGCTGACCGACACAGGCGGCGGAGTCTGAACGATGCTTCCAGACCGTGTGACAGAAGCGGTCTTGGCCCAGGAGTTCAAGGCAGCGCTGCAGTGGGCGGAGCGGCAACAGATCAAGGTGACCTGCGATCTACCGCAGAGAAGGGTACGCGCCGTCTATAGCCGCCAAGGCTCTGGCGAGAAGTTCTATCTGCAAGGTCTGTGCGATGGATACAGGGAGATCCCACCTGCATGGCAGTGGTGCAGATCGGATTGGTCGGAGCCGGGCGACCGGTGCCATAGCCCCGAACCGAAGGCGACACCGCACGGTCGTTCTATGTTCCTCGACGACGGTACGACGGCAATCATCTGCGCACCGTTCAACCGACTAGCACACCAGGTGCAGGGAGGGCCGCACGGGGATTGGGGGGATTTGGTCCATTGGACAACGGCCGGACAGGGGCACGTGTATGCAGTGGAGATCGCCGACATGCTTCACGTCATTGCACGTGACTTCCGTTACACGACCGGCCGGATGGCGTGATGGTGAACCGGACACGGCCGCTGCCGCGAGGGGCGCTACGGGGCCGCTATTGGATCGGGTCCGAGCTTGTCGACCGCACGCGCGACGTCCTGTCCGATTTCTACCAAGCGGGGCTGAGTGATGGCGGCCACGAAGGTATCTGCTTTTGGGCAGGTACCGAGAGGCCGGATCTGACCACTCTAGAGGCGGTCATTGTGCCCATCGCCAACCACGGCCCGCATAGCGTGTTCGTGTCGGCAAGCGAGTTCGGGAATGCCGTAACTGAAGCCCATGCGGCGGGTCTCGGCATCCTCGCTCAGGTTCACAGCCACACAACCTGGGATACACGACACTCGGACGGCGATGATGAACTGATAGTGATGCCGTTCGAGAACATGCTCTCACTCGTGGCTCCGCACTTTGGCCGAGTGGTTACCTCTATAGGCGACTTCTCCGTCCATCAGTTCCAGAACCACCGGTGGGTTCTCTGCTCCAGGGACTCGGTCCTTCGGAACATGCGCTTGGGATCCAGCCAGTGACTGCTGTGCAGCAGGTTTCCGAGGCTGACCGCTTCTATGAGCGGCGGGACGCCAGAACTGTCGCCTATCTCGACGCAGTCTGGCCGGTGCATGCGCCAATTGAGGTCTACGTCGGCGATGACGCCTGCGCGACACAAGCCGGGCAGCTTGCCTTGCTGACTCTTGTGAACCAGCTCATGCGCTTCCATCGGGTAGTCAGCGTGTACGTAGAGCGTCCGGCTACTGCGCTGCTAACGCCGGCAGTCCGCGGCGGTTCTAGTCTGGGCGAGGAGTTGGTCGGCCTCGCTGCCGCAATCGATCCGTATGGCCAGTTTGATCTCCGTACGAGTCCGGCGATCCGCCCGGCGACAGTCTCTATCGGCCTCGGTAGGCAGTGCCGCGGCGGTCTCAGTTGGTACCTTGGCTGTGATCGGTCCGTGGGCGAACTTGCTGCTTCGCCCTCGTCGATGGGTCAAGGCTTCAGTGCTGACCTCCGAGGGGCTGGGGTAGCCGCCGTGCTTGGAGCTTCCGCTGCTATGAAGGGGGTTTTGGGAATGCCCGTCGTTCGGCGCAGGTTGTCCGCGTGGAACCTTGATGAAGGTGCCAGAGCTGACCTAGGACCTGATGAACTCCCGGGCGTCGCTGTCGGACGCACACTGATGATCGGTGCCGGTGCCGTGGCCACGAGCGTGGCCTATTGGTTGATGCAGTGGGGCTACTGTGGCCCGTGGACCGTCGTGGATGCCGATTCTGTTGCGCTCCACAACACCAACCGGAGCGTTCTGTTCTTCCCTGAGGACGCGGGGTGGTTTGACGGGCAGCGCCGTCTCAAGTCGCGGTGCTTGGCGCGCTACCTGTCGACTCTGCGAACCGTCGACAAGTGGTACGACGAGGCTCTCGAGATTCGGAATGACGTATTCGATACGGTTCTGGTTCTCGCGAACGGCCGGGAGGTGCGGACTCGAGCCTCCCATCGGTTGGACCCGTTGCAGTTCCAGGCGACTACAAGTCCGATCTGGGGCGCTCAACTGCATCGCCACATCGTCGGCGTGGACGATTGCGCTCGCTGCCGGATGTCGGAAGTGCGTGCCTCGACTCTGACCTGCAGCGAAGCGCACCTCACTACTGACGAGAACCCTAATGCACCGGACGCTGCCCTCCCGTTTTTGTCGTTGGCGAGCGGCCTGATGCTGGTGAGTGCACTACAACGTCTCCAGCGTGGAGACTTCGGCTCGTCTGCCCTTAACTACTGGGGGTGGAACTTTGAGTCGACTCACGAAATGGTCCAGAGCAACATACGGCGCTGTACGCGTGGGTGCGCGGTTCGCCCGCTGCCACCTGTGGTCGGCCGGATAGCCCAGGACACTCGCTGGTTTGGTAAGGCCTGGCTGCAGTCCGCCTTCGCTCCCGTGTAGGAAGCTCTGCCAATAGGTCGCCTCCCTTGCTTCCGCGGTCAGGATAGAGAGACGGCGATCAGTTTGGGACGCGCTTCATTCTCGATCAAGGCCACGGCGCCCCGTCCCCTCGGTAGTGCGTTGTGATAGCCCAAACGGGCCTTTCGGCTTGCCGGCAGCTTGACGGTCACCATGGAGGCAGCCGGAGCGAGGACTCTCTCAGCGAGTACGTCCAGCAACGTGTCGTGTTCGCAGCAGTCCTCGAAGAAGGCTGTAAGCGCCTCTTCGAGCATCCGGTACGACTCCTGTTTGCTGTCGCCGTGGCTTGCCACGTCCAGGGCAGGACAGGTGGCCACCCATACGCTACCCTCGCGATGCGTCTCGACTTGGACGGTCACGGTCCAAGCCAAGCCGGATCCGCTCATCGCCTTTGCTCCTCCTCTCCAGTACGATCGCTTGGCTTCCCGGTCAGTCGTGGGGCGCCGAGTACGGTAGCAGGACGGCTTCCGCTGGCGCGGCTAGAGCTGGAGGCCAGCCCCGTTACTTCGGACCGATCTCTCCCGTCCAGGTCAGGTTCGTTCCCGTCAAGGGGTCGTGTACCGTCATCACGAGCGAGTGCTCGCGCCGGCGGAGTTGCAGATCGGTCTGGTAGTAGAAAGTCTGTCCTGGCTGCGGCTCTGCAGTGCCGCCGATCGGGACCTTCTCGAAGGACACTTCCGAGCGGTTGCCGCCCGAGTCCATCGCCGTCACGCGAATCTCCACCACGTTGAGCCATTCGTCGGCCACAGGCAGGAGCTGGATTTCGTCGAGGGGAATCGCCACCTCTACAGGCACCGACATCTTTCGCCGGCCGGCGGGAACGGGCTCCGAGAAGCGCACCTGAAGCGGTAGAGCCTCGGGCGGATCGCCGAACAGCAGGGCGGCTCTCGCTGTCATATCGAGTTCGTGGTCGCGCGACATGTCCACGTAGCCCTCGCGTGTGCGAAGTTCGAGGTCCGTTCGGCCTGTTGGCCGCACCACGATCTCATGGAACGCATCGTCCTCGCGCCGTTGCGGCTCGAAGCCGAGCCAGTAGTACGAGCGCGTGTCCGCGACCACGCTCGCCAACGCGACATCCCGGCGCGCGTTCACCAGCGGCACGCCTCCGGTCGAGTGAGCCAGGAGGTGCAGGGCGCTGTGGATGGTGTCTTCCTGTTCGAGCGTTCCCGGCGCCCCGCCGATCGCGTCGGGCTCGGCGTTGGCGCCGAACCCTCTCGTTGCGTCGCCGTAGAAGTCTCTGGTGAGGCCCGGCAGGTCCACGGGGTAGAGCGAAAAGCCGATCAGGTTCGCGGTCGACACCAGCGGACCGTACAGCTCGTGCTCGCTCATGACTCGACGGTCGACGGGGAGGTTTCCTTCGGACAACCGCTCCCGGGCGTAGATCTCCACGGATCTTGGCCAGCCGCCGGCGAGCAGCAGCATCACCTTGCGGCCGGGCTGGTTGGCGAACCGGCGCATGGTGGCCATCGCCGCCAGCACGGAACTCTCCAACTGGTTGCCCAACGATTCCTTATAGGCGACGTCCATTCGGAGGGTGGTGTCGCTAAAGCCCGATGCGACCTGCGGAGCCGATCCAAGGAGTCCGCTTTGATCCCTGCCCGCCTGGTGATCGGCGAGCACTTGTCGGTCTTGAGTGACTTGCTTCCGTGCCGACAGTTGCTGCAGACCGTGGGACGGCCGGGAGCGGGCTCGGTCCAGCGCGTCCTCGAACTGGTCTGCGGAGTTCGTCCAAGGCGTCAGGATCTCCGCGGTTTGGCCGTCGTAGGCCACGGCGGCGACCCGGTCCGCCGGACCGAGTTCGCCAAGGTCGTCCCTCAGGCGGTCGAGCACCCTGTTCCGGTCGTGTTCGAAGGAGAAGAGGTCGTCGATGAAGATGAGGAAGTTCGTGCCTACCGGCGCGTTCAGGTCCAGGCTCGGCACCCCGGCCAAGTCACCAGCCGTCCCGTCTCGAGCCAAGCCGTCCTCGATCTCCGTGAAGTAGGCGATCGGGGTTGGCTCACCGTCGACCAGGAGTTCGAAGTCCGACGGTCCCAGGCCCTGGACGCGGTTCCCCGCTTGGTCGGTAACGACGACCTCGACGTTCACGACCCGGACGTCGATCACCTCCGAGAAGACCTCCGGCAGAGCCGTTTCCTGAGCCGGCGCCGCGGCTGCCAGCAACACCAGGCCGGCGAGAATCCAGCGAGGCTTGTGGCCCTTAGTTCGCACCGCGGTCGACGTTGCCACCCGCGTCCACGGTCCAGGTGTCGGTGCCGTGGATCAACTGGTCGAGCGTCTGCGGCCGTCCGGCAGAGACCTGCTCGATCTGGTCGATGACGCTGGCGTCGTAGGTCGGCGCGTCGACGGCCCGCAGCACGCCGAGAGGTACGGGGAAGTCGCCGAGGCCGTCGCCGCTTGAGAGGCTCGCCATCTGGAAGGCCAGGGACGGATTGGCGCGGTTCTCGTCCCACACCAGGCAGTCGTCGGCCGTGGTGCCGTTGCCGAGCTGCGCGACCTCGAAGTCGGTGCCGTTGAAGCGCAGGCCCTTGTCCTTGTTGTCGCCGAAGACGAGGGGCTTGCCGTGCTCCAGGTAGAGGCCATTGGCCTGCCGGCCCGTCTTGTCGGTCAGTGCGGCGAAGGCATTGTCGTTGTAGATGTTGCAGTTCTGCATCACCTCGACGAACGCCGAACCCTTGTGCGCCGCGGCCCGCTTGAGGACCGCCTTGAGGTGCGGGATGAAGATGTCGACGCTGCGGGCCACGAAGGTGGCGCCGGCGCCGATTGCAACCGACAGCGGGTTGAAGGGGAAGTCGACGGAGCCGTGGGGCGTCGACTTGGTGCGCTTGCCGAGCTCGCTGGTCGGCGAGTACTGGCCCTTGGTGAGGCCGTAGACGCGGTTGTTGAACAGCAGGATCTTGACGTTCACGTTGCGGCGCAACGTGTGGATCAGGTGGTTGCCGCCGATCGAGAGCGCGTCGCCGTCCCCGGTCACCACCCAGACATCAAGGTCCGGGCGCGTCATCTTGAGACCGGTGGCCACGGCCGGCGCGCGGCCGTGGATCGTGTGGAAGCCGTACGTGTTCATGTAGTACGGAAAGCGGCTGGAGCAGCCGATTCCGGACACGATGACGAACTTCTCGCGCGGGATTCCCAGTTCGGGGAACACAGACTGCACCGCGGACAGGATGGCGTAGTCGCCGCAGCCGGGACACCAGCGGACCTCCTGGTCGCTCTGGAAGTCCTTCTTGGTCAGCGGCGTTGCTTCAGTTGTGGGCATCTCTAACTCATACCTCCGCCATGCGCTCTATTCGATGGAGGATCTCGTCTCGCGTGAAGGGCTTGCCCTCGACCTTGGAGAAGGTCTCGATGTCCTTCAGGTAGCGGGCCCGCAGGAGCAACGCCAACTGACCGAGGTTCATCTCCGGCACCAGGACCCGCTCGAAGCGCTCGAGAATGTCGCCCAGGTTGCGTGGGAAGGGGTTGATGTGCCACAGGTGGGCGCGACTGACCGTGAGGCCGTCCGTCCGCGCCTGGTTCACGGCGCCGGTGATCGCGCCCAGCGTGCTGCCCCAACCGAGGACGAGGAGCTTGCCGCTCTCGGGTCCGTCGACCTCGATTTCCGGAATGTCGCCCGCGATCCGCGCGACCTTCTCGGCTCGCAGCCGCACCATGTGGTCGTGGTTATCCGGCTCGTAGTTGACGTTGCCGGTGACGTCCTCCTTCTCGAGACCGCCGATCCGGTGCTCGAGACCGGGAGTGCCCGGAATCGCCCAGGGCCTGGCGAGGGTCTGCTGGTCGCGCATGTAGGGCAGGAAGCCCTCCGCGCCCTGGTGGAAGTCGACCCGAAGGTCGGGGAGTTCCTCGACCTGGGGGATGCGCCAGGGTTCGGAGCCGTTGGCGATGTAGCCGTCGGACAAGAGGATGACGGGTGTCATGTAGGTCGTCGCCATGCGGACCGCTTCGAGCGCGGTGTCGAAGCAGTCGGCGGGCGAGGAGGCCGCGATCACCGGTACGGGCGATTCGTTGTTGCGCCCGAACATGACCTGCAGCAGGTCCGCCTGCTCGGTCTTCGTCGGCAGGCCGGTCGACGGCCCCCCGCGCTGGATGTCGCAGATCACCAGGGGCAGTTCGACCATCACCGCCAGGTTGATCCCCTCGGCCTTCAGCGCGATCCCGGGGCCGCTCGAACAACTGACGCCGAGGCTGCCGCCGAAGGAAGCGCCGATCGCGGAGCAGACGGCGGCGATCTCGTCCTCGGCCTGGTAGGTCACAACACCGAAGTGTTTGTAGGTTGCCAGTTCGTGGAGCACATCGCTGGCGGGGGTGATCGGGTAGGCGCCGAGGAAGAGGGGCAGTCCGCTGCGGCGGCTCGCGGCGACCAGGCCGATGGCCAGCGCCGAGTTGCCGTGGATGCTGCGGTAGATGCCCGGCTCGAGCGGGGCCGGCTCGACGTCGTACCGGACCTGGAAGGCGTCCGTGATGTCGCAGAAGTTCCAGCCCGCCTTCATCACCTTGACGTTCGCTTCGGCGATCTCGGGCCGGCGCTTGAACTTGACCCGCAGCCAGTCGATCGTCCCTTCGAGCGGGCGGCTGAACAGCCAGTAGACCATGCCCAGGGCGAGGAAGTTCTTGCACCGGTCCTTCGAGCGGACGTCGAGCGGACTGTCCTCCAGGGCGCGCCGCGTCATCGTCGTCAGGCCGACCCGGTGGAGCCTGAAGGCGTTCAGGCTGTCGTCCTCGAGCGGATTCGACTCGTAGCCCGCCCGCTTCAGGTTGCGCGGGGTGAACTCGTCGGTGTTGACGATGATCACGCCGTTGTCGCGCAGGTCGCGGAGGTTGGCCTTGAGCGCCGCCGGGTTCATGGCGATCAGGACGTCCGGGGCGTCGCCCGGGGTGTGGATGTCGTGATCGGCGATTCGGACCTGGAAACCGGAAACGCCCGCCAGCGTGCCGGCCGGCGCCCGGATCTCGGCCGGGAAGTCCGGCAACGTGGACAGGTCGTTGCCGATCAGCGCCGACGTGTTCGTGAACTGGGTGCCGGTGAGCTGCATGCCGTCGCCCGAATCACCGGCGAAGCGGATGACGACATCGGAGACGGTTGCTTCAGCGGCTCTGCCAGCGGCCGTCTGCCCTGCAATCGGGAGGGTCATGTTCGTCTCGTGCGATGTGGACGCGTGGCGCTCTTGAACGCGGATCGGGACCGCCGCCAATCCTGCGGACGATCCAGCTTCCGTCCGCGGGAGTTGAGGGCGCAGATAGTACCATGACGCTGCCCCGCGCGTTGGCGAGAACCTCAATGCCTAGCCGCGAGAAACAACCAAGCCGAAACAGGCCATGGCGTCGAGCCGTCTGGCTGTTGGGGCTGTTCCTCGCTCTGGTGCTTTCGAGCGTCACCCTCTCGCTCGACGCGCCGTTCGCTCTGGACTTCCTGGCCGGGACCGTCGCCAGCGTCGCCGGACTCGTCATCGCGTGGGTGGTATTCGTCTGGTTGCAGCGCCGGTTGCTGTGGCGGGTCGGACGCCGCCTGGCCTTCAGCTACATCCTGCTCGGTCTGCTGCCCTTCCTGATTAGCCTGGTGCTGGTGATGGTCGTCGCCTACCTGTTGTCCGGGTTCTTCCTCGGTCACCTGTACCGGGACGCGGCGATCGGCCTCCACGAGGAGCTCGAAGCCGTGTCGGCGTTCCTCATCCAACCGCTCGAAATGGGGCTCCTCGACCCCTCCAGACTGCCCACGACGGTGGGCGGCGCCGCACTGGCGTACTACCAGGGCGACGCCCGCGTGGCCGGAGACCCGAGGGCGCCGTCACCCTTCCCGGCGTGGCTGGAGACGGACGACGAATTCGATCGTCAGCGGCGGCGGAGCAGGGTTCCGCAGTTGGTCGTACTGCCCGACGGTTCGGCGACTCTGGCAGCGGCCTTCCGCCGCGGAACTTCCGCGGTGGTGGCGTTCTACGACCCGGACACCGGGGGGCTGCTGGAACGGGAGTTGAGTCGCCGAAGCGATGTCTGGACCCGGCTCCGGCGTCAGGGCGAGACCGACGGCACCGAGTGGACGGTCCAGATCCTCGACACCGAGTTCGTGCTCCAGCCGCTCGCGCGGACCCGCGGCGGCGCCGAGCGCGAGGCGTTCTTCGAGTCCCTCGGCGCCAGTTCACCGTTCAGCATCGTCGGCGTCGAGATGGCGGGGCCGCTGCACGCCTTCGCCGCCGGCGAACCGGTCTCGCCGCCGGTGTCGGCGTCGCTTGCCGCTACCCAGCGGATCGTGATCCGACACCTCTTCTCGTCCTCCGCCCAGGTCGACAGTCTCGCCTGGATCGCGTTCGGCATCGCGGCTTTCCTGCTCTTCGACGTCTTCATCGCGGCGACGGTGATGGCCATGTTCATGATCCTGGGGCTGAGCCGCGCCGTGAACCGGTTGAGCGCGGCGACCGGGGCGCTGCAGGCGGGCGACTTCTCGGCCCGCATCCCGGTGCGGCGCCGGGATCAGATCGGCGCGCTGCAGACCTCCTTCAACGAGATGGCGCGGAGCCTCGAGGGCCTGGTCGCCGAGCGAGCCGCGAAGCACGTGCTCGAGCAGGAACTCGAGATCGCCCGCGAGGTCCAGAAGAGCCTGATTCCGGGAAGCAGCCTGCAGGCGGAGGGCGTCGAGTTCGCCACCTACTTCGAGCCCTCCGCGGCGATCGGCGGCGACTACTTCGACATCGTCCGGTTGCCCGGAGAGGATGGCGGCGAGAGCGATCGCCTGGCAGTGGTGATCGCGGACGTGGCGGGTCACGGTCTCTCCGCAGGTTTGCGCATGGCGATGCTCAAGGCGGGGCTCCTGACCCTGGTCGATGAGGGTAAGCCGCCCCGGGAGATCCTGTCGGCCCTGGATCGACTGGTGCGTTCAGGCGGCGACCGCACCTTCGTGACCGCGAGTCTGTCCCTGGTCGATCTGAAGGCGGGCACCGTCGACATCACGAACGCGGGCCATCCGCCGGCGTACCTGCTGCGGCAGAACGAAGTCGAGGAGATTCTGTTGCCGGGGACCCCGCTCGGCGCGCTCGGCGAGGACTACGGCTTCCGGCGCATCGAGCTGCAGCCGGGTGATGTCCTCGCTTGGCTTTCCGACGGCTTCATCGAAGCCGTGGGCCGCGACGGTGAGCCGTACGGCTACGACCGGACCAGGGATTCTCTCCTGGGACCGGCAGCCGATGCCAAGGAGGTGTGCGACCGCATTCTCGCCAGGATGAGGCGCCACATCGACGGCCTTGGCGCCGAGGACGATCTGACCCTGGTCGTCATGCGCTACCAACCGGAAGCAGCCGCGGCAGAGAACCCCGCCGGCCCGGAACTCATGACCGCGGTCGGCGCCTGACGGGGGCTAGCAGCGTGCGCGGCAGGAAGATCGGCGTACCCCATGTTCTGTGGCGCACGCTCCTGCGCATGAGCGTCGTCTCGCGGGTCGCTGCGGCGGCCGTGGTCCTGGTCCTGTGCGCCCCCTCGGTCGGGGCGGAACTGGCCGTTTTGACCAACGGTTACCGGTACAAGGTGACGGCGTGGGAGCTCCTCGAGAGGAGTGGCACGAACGTCGAGCGCATCCGGTTGACCCTGGAGAACGGCGGTTCCGTCACCCTGCCCCTGATGCGGATCGAGCGCATCCTCGACGACGAGATCGGCGAGGAGCCGCCTCCTGAGCCGCCGCCTCAGGCTGGCTTTTCGCTCGACTACAGGTCCGGACAGACGGCGCCGGCCGTTCCCTACGGCGAGCTGTTCCTCGAGATCGGCCGCGAGCATGAACTGAACCCCGATCTGCTGGCGGCGATGGCGCGCGCGGAGTCCGCCTACGACCCCGGCGCCATGTCGTCGAAGGGCGCCCGCGGTCTGCTGCAACTCATGCCGGCGACCGCCGAGCGCTTCGGTGTTTCGGCTGGCGAGCTCTACGACCCCGCCCGCAACGTGCTCGCCGCGGCCCGATACCTGACTTGGCTGCGCCGCCGGTTCGAGGACGACCTGCCGCGTGTGCTGGCCGGGTACAACGCCGGCGAGGGCGCCGTCGACGCCCACGACGGAGTGCCGCCCTACCGGGAGACGGTGAACTTCATCGGCCGCATCTACGGCTTCCTGGGCCTGTAAGTACTGGGACTCTCCACCCTTTAGCAAGTGGTCTTGGGGAGGCTGCTGTGGGTCAGGTAGGTCATGCGACCTGGGCATGGCATCGCTTGTTGGGGTCGAAGAGAGTGCGGTCTCGTAGCATGGCGCACGCGACGCCGAGGAGTCGGTCGACGAGCTGTCTGATGGCGCGTCCGTGCGTTTTCCCCTGGGCTTTCATGGCGTCGTACTTGGCGCGGCTGATCGGGTCATGCTGGATGGCGACTCGTCCCCAGTGATAGGCGGCATCGCTGAGGTGTTCGTTGGCGGCGAGTCGTCGCATGACGATGAGCTTCTTGCCGGACTTGACGGTCACCGGCGCCACTCCGCAGAGGCAACGCAGTGCCCCGTAGTCTCTGCGGGCCAGGCTTTGATCGGCCTCGGAGAGCAGGGTGGCGAGGCCGACCATGCCGAGTCCGGGCAGCGACCTGAGGATGGCGGCGTCGCTTGGCTTGGGCGTGTCTTCGTCGTCTTCCGGAGAGATCGCGGTTTCGAGTTTGCGGGTCATCCGCTCCAGCCGCCTTTCGGCGTCGGCGAGTTGGCGGCAGACGGTGTCGAGCACCGGCCGGAGGATTCCTATGTGTTCGACGGCGGCCTTTACGGCGTCCGGGGAAACGGCGATCGGCTCGGCCCGCAGTTGATCGCGCAGTTGGGCGGCAGTCAGGCGCCGGATGCGGTGTTCCTTGAGCAGCTTGGCGAGCGTGGCTTCGCGCACCCGTCGAGCCTTGTCGGGGGTCGGCGCCAGTCGCCACAAGGCCAGCGCGAAGGGCGCCGACACCTCGTTCTTGACCACGGCGAGAAACTGCGGGTAGTAGCGCCAGATCTGGTCGCGGACCTGGTTCCCCAGGCGGTTTTTCTGGTCGACCAACTGCTTGCGGGCGCGGGACACCTCGCGCAGCATGACGGTGGCGGCATCGGATGGTTGCACGCGGTTCAGGCACTCAGGGTCGGTGCGAAGCGCGGCGGCGAGCACCCGTGCATCGCGGCGGTCATCCTTGGCGCCGGCGACGGAGAAGCGGTCCCTGAAGCGGTCGAGCTGCTTGGGGTTGATGGAATACACGGCGAAGCCTCGCTCCAGGAGGCACTCGACGACCGGTCCGTGCGGCACCTCGCTGGCGATGCCGATCTCGCCCGGAGGCGTCGGTCGTGTATGTCCAAGGAGCCAGTCCGCCATAGCGGCAAGTCCCTTGCCGCTGTGGTCGAACGCCCGCTCCCCCCTCACTTTGCCGTCCCGACCCAGCAAACACACATGGTGGGTCTCGGACCCCCAGTCCACGCCGGCGAACCACGTCCTGATCATCTCGTCCTCCTTCTCCCTTGCGGTAGTGTTGTCTGGTCGGCATGCCGCGTTGCCTGCCCGTACCTGTACTGGTGCTCTAAGGCACTGACTCTCCACTGGGCGTCCAACGCGGCGAAGCAGCCAGGGCACAGGTCCCAGCTAGGTGCTCGAAGCACAGTGCGCCGGTGGTCGCTCCTGGCTGCTTGCCGACTTTCCTTCAGTGACTCCGGCAGACCAGAGACGAAACCGACCGGCGGTCTCGGCTGCGGAAGCTGCCGGCCCCGCGGAAAACGGCAGACCGTTTTCCGCCGGACCTTGGAAAACCGGCAAGCCGGTTTCCCACAGCTACCGCAGCCACGGCGGCTACTGGTCCATTCCAACTCTCTCAACGACCCACCAGAATCCACCCGTGAAAGGTACAGGTGCGCCGGCCTTCTGGCCGGCTGCCGCCGCAGGCGGCCAAGCTGACAGGCTGGCCGGAGGCCGGCTCCTCTTCGTCGGCGGTACGCCGGCATGTACAGCTCGCGCTCGCCGCTTCGCGGCGTTGCGCTTGATGCCGGCCAGAAGGCCGGCGCCCCCAGTGTTTTCACCTTGCGCGTGGGTGAAATTGGTCGTACAGCGCCCGCAGACGGTGCTGGTGGATGTGGGTGTAGATCTGGGTCGTCGTGATGCTCGCGTGGCCGAGCATGACCTGTACCGCGCGCAGGTCGGCGCCGTGCTCGAGCAGGTGGGTCGCGAAGCAGTGGCGCAGGACGTGGGGCGACAGGTCGGGGATGCCGGCGGCCCGGCCGTAGTTCCTGAGCAGCTTCCAGAAGCCCTGCCGGGTCAGGCCGGTGCCCCGGTAGTTGACGAAGACCACATCGTGGCGGCCCTTCGCCATCACCGGCCGCACCTCCTTCAGATAGCGGTGGAGCCAGTTCTCGGCCGATTCGCCCATCGGCGCGACCCGTTCCTTGGCGCCCTTGCCGAACGCGATCAGGAAGCCCGCGTCGAGTTGGAGCTGCTGGAGGGTGAGGCCGACCATCTCGCTGACCCGCAGGCCGGTGGCGTAGAGCAACTCGATCATCGCCCGGTCGCGCACGCCGGGCGGCCGGCTGGTGTCCGGGGCGCGGAGCAGAGCCTCGACCTGCTCTTCGCGCAGCACCTTGGGGAGTCGTCGCGGCAGGCGCGGAGGGTAGAGGTTGACCGCCGGGTTGTCGTCGCGGTCACCCTCGTTGACCAGGAAGACGTAGAACCGGCGCATCGACACCAGGGCGCGGCTGATCGAGCGCGGCGACAGCCCTTCACGGCGGAGTCGCCGCAGGTGCCGGCTGAGCTGGTCGACCTTGGCGGTGAGCAGGTCGCCGCCGTCATCCTCCACGTTGCTCGTCAGCCGCCGGAGATCGCGCCGGTAGGCGTCTACGGTGTGCTGGGAAAGGCCCCGCTCGACCAGCAGGCCGTCGAGATAGCGGTCCAGTGTCCGCTCACTCTCGGACACCGCGGCCGGCCGGCGGGGCGTGTTCGTCGCGGGCATGTCGTATAGCCAGCAATCTATCAGTGTGGTGCCTGGCGGCGCGCTACGATGCGACCATGACCAAACGAACTCTCGCACTCGCGATTTCTCTTCTCTGCGTCCTCGCCGCCTGCGCCCGCCAGACCGTCGACGTGGACCTCACAACCCAACTCGACACCTGGCTCGCCGACCTGGCCGACGACGCCATGGAGGGCCGCGGCCCCGGCAGCGCCGGCGACGTCGCCGCCCGCCAGTACATCGCCGATGCCCTGGCGGACATGGGCATCGAACCGGCGGCCGGGGACGGTAGCTGGGAGCAGCCGTTCGACATCGTCGGCATCAACTCCACCGTGCCCGAGACCTGGACCTTCCACTCAAGCGGCGGCGACAGCATCGAGTTCGCGTTCTGGGACGAGTTCATCGCCGGCAGCGGCGTCCAGTCGGAGCAGGCGACGATCGAGGATGCCGAGGTCGTGTTCGTCGGCTACGGCATCCAGGCGCCGGAGTACGGCTGGGACGATTACGGCGACGCGGACCTCGCCGGCAAGGTGCTCGTCATGCTGAACAACGATCCGGACTGGGATCCGGATCTGTTCGAGGGCGATCGCCGCCTCTACTACGGCCGCTGGACCTACAAGTACGAGAGCGCCGCGGCCCAGGGCGCGGCCGGCGCGATCATCATCCACACCACGCCCTCGGCCGGCTATCCCTTCCAGGTCGTCCAGACGTCCTGGACGGGGCCCCAGTTCGAGCTGCCCGCCGAGGGCGAACCCCGCTCCCAGGTCAACGCCTGGCTGACGGAGGAGGCGTCCCGTCGCCTGTTCGAGCTGGCCGGCGTCGACTACGACGCGACCCTGGAGTCGGCGAGGAGCGCCGACTTCGAACCCGTGCCGCTTGGTCTCATGACCAGTCTGGCGCTCGAGAACATTGTGACCAGCGAGCAGACGGCCAACGTGCTCGGCGCTCTGCCCGGCAGCGATCCGGAACTCGCGAACGAGTGGATCGTCTTCACGGCCCACCACGATCACCTCGGCGTTTCGCCCGATGAGAGCCTGGAGGACCGCATCTACAACGGCGCGCTCGACAACGCGGCCGGCGTCGCCCAGGTGCTCGCGATCGCCAACGAACTGGCCGCCCAGGAACCCGGGCCGAGCCGCTCGATCCTGTTCGCCTTCGTCGGCGCCGAAGAGCAGGGCCTGCTCGGCTCCGAGTACTACGCCGCCCACCCGACCGTGCCGCCCGGCAAGATGGCCGCGAACATCAACTACGACGGCGGCAACCAGTGGGGCCGCACCCGTGACGTGACCTACATCGGTTACGGCAAGTCGAGTCTCGACGCCGTGGTCGAAGCGGCAGCCGCCGAACAAGGCCGCACCGTGCTGCCCGACCAGTTCCCGGCCAACGGCTACTTCTACCGTTCGGACCAGTTGAACTTCGCCCGCATCGGCGTACCGGCGATCTACCTCGACAACGGCACCGACTTTGTCGACCGGCCGGAGGGCTGGGGCCGTGAGCAGTTGGAGGCCTGGACCGAGAACGTCTACCACCAGCCGTCGGACGAATACCAGCCGATGACCGAAGACGGAGAAGGCTGGAACCTCGAGGGCATGGTCGAGGACGTCGAACTCGGCCTCGCCTGCGCTCGCGCCATTTCCGAGAACCCCGAAATCCCGTCCTGGAACCCCGGCGACGAGTTCGAAGCCGCCCGCTTGGCGGCGCTCACCGCCGTGGCGGGCGAGTAGGTCGGTGGCGGTGGTGGTGGTTCATCCGAAGAAAGCACACGTGCCGGGCGGGGCATACCACGAAGCGTGGAATCTAGCCCGATGGTCTGTCGAGCTCAACCTGCTGAGAGTGATCGCCTATAGGGGAAACTACGCAAAGCACCTAGTGTCGTGTCACTCGTCAAAAGTCGGATAGAGGCGCTTGAGTTTGACGCGAGCGTCGTCGGTGGTGAAGTGCCAGTTGACCTTGGCTTGGATCCGGTCTCTGGCGGCCTGCCAGGCGCCGACTTCGGCGCGTAGGGTGTCGATGGAGTCGATGCGGCGGTTGAGGCACTGTCGGATCATCACGCTGAGTTCGACCTCGGCGACGTTCAGCCAACTGCCGTGCTTGGGGGTGTAGACGAACTCGAAGCGGTCCCACAGCGCCTTGGCCCGGGCCGGGTCGAAGGTCTCGTAGAGCGCGCCGGGGCGGTGGGTGTTGAGGTTGTCCATCACCAGCGTGATTCGGGTGGCGTCGGGATACTGCCCGGCGATGTCTTCCAGGAAACGCGCCCAGTCGGTCTTGGTCCTGCGCTCGGTGACCTTGGTCAGACGCCGCCCGGCCAGCGGTTCGGTCGCCATGAACACGTTGCAGGCGCCGCAGCGTCGGTACTCGTAGTCTTCGCGGACCTCCCGTCCAGGGGCCGGCGGGATGGGCGCCCGTGTCTCGGCGATCAACTGCCGCGGCGTCTCGTCCATGCACACCACCGGGAAGCTCGCGTCGTAGGGACGCCGATAGACGTCGAGCACCCGCTCCATGTTCGCCGCGAAGTCGGCGTTGCATTGCGGCGGAATCACCCAGCCGACGCGGCGCCACGGTTTGAGAGCGTTTTTTTTAGCACCCGCCGCACCGTCTCGTGCGAGACGCTGTCGATATAGCCGAGCTCCACCGCACGGTCGGCCAACAGACGCAGAGACCACTGCGAACGCCCTTCGGGCGGCTCTCCGCAACTGAGCGCGACCAGCCGCGCCTCGAACTCGCCATCCGCCTTGCGCAGGTACTTCGGACGACGCCCCTGCCGACTGCCGAGCGCCGCCTCCAGACCGTCCTCCACAAACCGCTTCTTCACACGATCCACCCTGCGCGCACTGATCCGCAAGACCCCGGCGATCGTCTCGCCGGTCGGCCGACGCCCGTTGAACTCGCCCTCGTCGCAGTTGAGCAGAACCAACGCGTTGATCACCTTCTGCGACCGATGCGAACCCTTGCGCGCAATCGTCGCCAACGCCTCGCGCTCCTGCTCCTCCAACTCCACCACATACCGCTTCATGCCAGACTCCTTGCCGTCGTCGAACGGCAAGGAGCCTACTACGATTCATGCGACATAGGACGTGTGACTTGACACTAGTCTGAGGGAAAGTCGAAGCTGTCCCCCGGACACCGTCGAGCTAACCTGCAGCCCTGAGTAGTCTTGGTCAGCGGTGCTTCACCGCGACGCAACGCGGCCTGTTTGAGGGTCTTCTCCAACACGCCATTAGAAAGGAGTCTAATGAAGCTCACCACCACGAACCCGGAGGTTGTGGACCTCTTGGATTTTCCGGGAGGTCTACGGTCCATTCGCCGCCACTGCTGTCCCACAAACGGGGAGGAAGGATGGGTCTGAACCGTGCCTTGTCGTATGATTGGTTTTCAAACAACGCCAATGACGGCAAGGAGATCCAGACCCATGGCGCACAATAGTACCGTACTTGGCCAGTTCCTCAAGCTGGTGTCGAGACATGAGTTCGAGCGGGAGGCCCGGCGGCATCACAGGGGACGCAAGCTGCGCTCGATGAGCCGCTGGGGCCAGTTCGTAGCGATGGCGACGGCGCAGCTTTCCGGGCGGCGCAGTCTGCGAGACATCGTGTCGAACCTGGATGCGCAGGCTCACAAGCTGTACCATCTCGGCGTTGGCCGGGTAGCCCGATCTTCGCTGGCGCGGGTGAACAGAGAGCAGCCTCACGAACTGTACGAGGCGCTGTTCGGTCGCCTTCTGAGCCGTTGTCAGGCGGCGGCGCCGGGGCATGGGTTCCGTTTCCGGAACAAGCTGTTGTCGCTCGACGCCACGTACGTGGACCTGTGCCTGAAGGTGTTTCCCTGGGCGCGGTACCGCAAGACCAAGGGGGCGTTGAAGCTGCACGTGGGTCTCGACCACGAGGGCTGTCTGCCGTCGTTCCTGCACGTCACCGACGGCAAGGGCTCGGACCTCGAGGTGGCCCGGTCGCTTCGTCTTCCGAAGGGGAGCATCGTGGCGGCGGACCGTCTGTACCTCGACTTCGGATGGCTGAAGGACCTTGATGCACAAGGGGTTTTCCTGGTCACCCGCCTGAAGCGCAAGGTCAAGTACGCGGTTCGGGAGCGGCGCTCGTTCGCTCGCGGCCGGGGCGTGACGTCGGACCAGACCATCGAGCTGACCAGCGTCAAGGGGCGCAAGCGGTGCCCGATTCCGTTGCGTCGGGTCGGCTATCGCGACCCGGAGACGGGTCGGCACTACAAGTTCCTGACCAACAACTTCAGCCTCGCCCCGAAGACCATCGCGGACATCTACAAGGCGCGCTGGCAGATCGAGCTCTTCTTCAAGTGGATCAAGCAGAACCTGCGCATCAAGAGCTTTGTCGGCACCTCGCGCAATGCTGTCATGACGCAGATCTGGATCGCCATCTGCGTCCATCTGCTGCTCGCATACCTGAAATTCGCCAACAAGATGTCCTGGAGCATGAGCCAGATCCTGCGCCTCCTGCAACTCAACCTGTTCGACCGAAGACCGCTGCTGGAACTGCTCGAACCTCGGAGCGGACCCCCCGAACCGAGAAACGCACAAACTCAACTTGCTCTACGCTGAAGTTTGTGGGACAGCAATGATTCGCCGCCACGGAGACTCGCGACGGATCCTCGTCGTAAAGGCGCCGAGAGAGATGGCTCAGACGGCAAGACTGCGCGGTGGATTCCGCTTCTATCTGGTCCCCGTCCATGTCGGCGACGTGGCTACGTATGGACTGCTGACTGCCTTCTTCGACGACTACGATGAACCACTGGTCCTCCGCACACCACTCTTCGGCGGAGAGATCACGAGCGACATACTTTCCCTCCTATCGTCAGATTCCTTCTACGTCCACTTCTTCGACGAGCAGAATCGAGAGCTGCTTGGCTTCCGAGCTGAGAACCCGAACCCGCATCGTTTCCGCTCTCTCACGAACACGATGCGCTTCGTGCCCCTGACACTCGCTCGCGCGCGCCAAGTCCTCGACGATCTACAAATCTGGTTTGGCGCTCGCTCACCCTCCGACGACGCCGATGCCTTCACGATTCACTTGCGAGAGCGACTGTTCCCCGACGGCTTGGACGAACACGTCGAAAACCCTGGCAACCTTGACGAGCTCGACATAGCCACGGCCCTCCATCGCCCCTTCGGAGGTGCTCAGGTCTTCCCGAACCCGATCCGCTCCGACAACGGAAAGGAATTCGTAGACGTTCTCGTGGCAACGGCCGAGACCTTGCTCCTGATTCAGGCCAAGGACAGCCCAGTAACTGAGTCAGCACTGAATCGGAAAATTGAACGCAAGAAGGCCACTGCTGCCAAGCACGTCAGGAAGGCGGCCGGCCAGTTGAAGGGGTCCATCAATCACCTCCGCTCTGGCCATTCCGTTGAGGTCGTCACCGAGGGTAAGCGCCGGCTAGTGTCCATGTCCGGCCGCGGTGTCTTCGGGCTCGTTATCGTCAACGAGCTGTTTGACCCAGAGCGTCCAGACTGTAGCCCGCTTGTCCTTGCCGTGTACGACGAGACCGGCACTCCGTGCTTACTTCTCGATCATGCAGAGTTTCAGCAGCTTACGTTCTTCCGGACGACTGAGAAGAGCTTCGTGGCGACGCTGCGAGAGATCTTTTCGGCAGCCCGCGCCCACGGTGTGTTTCCGCGTAGCCGATTCGGCCTTCGTGCGGGTAAGACAGTGGTGTACCAGCCTCAAGGCACCGGGAACCTGTCAAATTCGGCTACGCAAGATCCGGTTCGACCTGTCGCAGAGGAAAGCCACATCACTACGGCTCAGTTGGCGGAGGACTCGGAAACCGCCGAGGTCGCTAGAACGGGGTTGGAGGAGGACCTGGGTGCTGACTGGCTGCGTGTCGTTGTTGATCGCTCAGAGGTCGAGGCGCTCGACGTTTCCCGACCTGCTGCGATTCTGTCTCGCGTGCTCGCCGACAGAGACGCGGTCGAACGGTATCGGGGATGCGTAGACTTGGCGTTTCTGGGCTACTCTAACGACTCGAGCGAACTATACGATATCGCGGAGGTGCGACGCTTCTGCTCGGAGCTCGACGACGCGTTTCCTTATTGGTTCTATTTCCTTTCCGCGGACGGAGTGACGCTCGGCGTGATCGCAAGCTGCTTGTGTGCGGTCACTCAGGTGAGGCCGGGAGTTGTCAGCTTTGGTCCCGATTGGATCGGGTTCATGACACGCCACTACGACGCGCTTAACTGGCTGTGCGATAACTACTCTCTAGACGAGAGGCACAATGTCGAGATAGGCCGGAACGTGGCCGAGTTCTTCGGCAAGTCTGAACCGATTTAGGAATTGCCAATTACGCCCGCGTCGGCCCGGTCCGAAGCCGAGGAGCAATCCCAGCCGCTGGCCCAGGGCCGGGCCATGGCCCGCACCGGTGCGCCAGATTCGCTGTCCGGCCACTCCGCTATTGGGCGGCCCGGTATCGGCCGTTCTGGAAGCGGCAGCGCGTGTCGGGCGTTGCGGTGAACGTGGTCGCGGTGGTGGCGATTCACTGCCGAAAGCTACGATGCGAGAGGAATCGAGGTTCAGGTAGTCGCGGTGGGCAACAACTACGACGGGGAATTGCTTCACAGGAAGAGCTGACCGGCTTGAAAGGGGGCCCTTCGTGGATTCACTCTCCGACGAGGAGCAGGAGTTGGTGGGGGGCATTGACGCGGCGGTTGCCAGGGGCGAGCGGGCCGCCCTCGGTCCACGGGACGGTGTCATGGAGGAGAGGCGGATAGCGCTTTCCTACAGCGGCGGGAGGAGGCCGTCCTGGCGCCGCTCGACCGCATCGACGGCTACGACGTGCATCTGGCGGGGCGGCCTCTGCTATCCGTTCGCGAGCAGGGGCGGGGGACTCCTAGTGTAGTGTCTCCGACATGGGTTGACAGTCTCGGGCAAGTTCGTCAGTATTCCGTTCATGTGGGAACCAGCGGAACGACTTCACATCGAAGAGAGCGATCGAGCGCTTCTCAAGAAATGGGTAGAGGCGCCGACGACGACGCAACGCACCGTCCGGCGTAGCCGGATCGTGCTCGCTGCGGCGGAGGGCACGGCCAATCGGGCGATTGCGGCGAAACTCGGCGTTTCGCGGCCCACGGTGCTGCTGTGGCGTCGTCGGTTCGCGGAGGACGGACCTTCGGGGCTGACCAGGGATCGTCCCCGCGGTTGCGGAAAGCCGCCGCTCTCGGAGTCGGTCGTGCGTAAAATGATCGAAGCGACGCTGCACGAGAAGCCGCCCGGTCAGACCCACTGGAGCGTGCGTTCGATGGCTCGGGCCCAGGGCATCAGTCCGGCGGCGGTCCAGCGCATCTGGGTGGCGCACGGGCTGAAGCCCCATCTGGTCAAGACGTTCAAGCTGAGCAACGACCCCAGGTTCGTGGAAAAGCTGCGGGACGTTGTGGGCCTGTACCGGAATCCGCCCGAGAACGCGCTTGTGTTGTGCGTGGACGAGAAGAGCCAGATCCAGGCTCTGGACCGGACCCAGCCGGGCTTGCCGCTCAAGCGCGGCCGCGCGGGAACGATGACCCACGACTACAAGCGCAACGGGACGACGACGTTGTTCGCTGCGCTGAACGTGTTGGAGGGCACGGTGATCGCGGAGTGCATGGGCCGGCAGCGCCACCAGGAGTTTCTCCGTTTCCTCAAGCGTCTCGACCGTGAGATCCCGAAGCATCTCGACCTGCACCTGATCCTGGACAACTACCAGACCCACAAACACGCCGCCGTGCGCGCATGGCTGGAGCGAAAGCCTCGCTTCCACTTCCATTTCATTCCGACTTCGTCGCCCTGGCTCAACTTGGTCGAACGCTGGCTGGGCGGTCTGACCACGAAGGCGATCCGGCGCGGTGCATTCCAGAGCGTCAACGACCTCGTAAAGACCATCTACGACTACGTGGAGCACAGCAACGAAAACTCCCGGCCGTTCGTCTGGACGGCCACCGCCGACAGCATCATCGCAAAGGTTACACGTGGTAAAGCCATGTTGGAGACAGTACACTAGGGCCCGAGGTCAGCAAACGGTGACGACTCTGAGACTCGTCAGTTCGGACTGGACGCCGCCGGCATGGCCGCAGCCGGCGATCCTCCAGGTGGAGACGGAGGGCGAGTTCGCGCCTTCGTATCATGGTTCTTGGGCACATCGGTCCGCGTTCCTGAGCGCTCGCTCGTTCAGAAGACGGTCGACTTCGGGATCCAGGTCGTCCAGTGAGCGGTCATTCTCCAGGATCCAGGCTTCCAACTCCCTAGAGTCGGCTTCGGAGAACTCGGGCATGACGGTCCTGGGCCTGGGTTGGCCGCGCTCCCACTCATCAACCGGGATCCACCGCGGTCCGCCAAGACGGACGGCTCCGTAGGCCACTTTGGCATGAACCTCTGAACCCCTGATGCGGTCAGGGCATCACGAAACAGCCGCTGAACTTCTTGCCACGGTCTGGTCTTGACCTGGCAGAAGTAGTTGTGCACGACGGAAGCCCGTCGGGAGTTGCTGACGAACGGTGAGCCGATGAGCGGCCAGAGCGGTCGAGGCGTTGAGGCACCGTCCACGACTGCCTCCTCGGGCACGACGCAGTTGTTGCCGTTGCCGTCAACGAACGAGAACGGCTCGAGTCCCGGTGGGGGTCCGTGTCTCACACCAAGCACTGGCGCGAGAACCTGTGAAACCCTCGAACTGAGACACTGCCCTGTACTGCCCTGTGGTCCGTCCGTTGACGGTGGCGAGGCACGGCAGCTACACTGAAAGGCACCGCACACGGATCAGAGAGGGAAGACCGTCCCGAACTCACAGGAGCCAGAAACCATGAACCTGCCGGGACGACTGTCGGGGCGCGTGACGCCTTACTTCTTCGGTGCCCTAACACTGACGTTGATGCTCCCCGGAGATGGCCACAGCCAAACCGAGATCGCTCCCAAATGGGCGGAGTGCTTTGCGCCGCACGAGTGCGAGGTTCGCGTGTTTGCCTCGCCCCTTCGTGGCAGAAAGGGCCGGCTTCGGCTCCTTGCTGCGCGTGCTGCTAGCGCCTGTCAGGCGGCAGGCTACGCACACTATGTTGCGGGAGCAGTTGTTCAAGACGGTCATCACTACAGCCAGCGCGTCTACTTCACTCACGACACTGCAGCGCCTGCCCGCCCGTGCTCCTTCTCGGCGACGGCCGAACTTGAGGCGGAGGCCATGGAGATGGCCAGAGCCAAGGGTTATCCGTGGCCCGTACGCCAAGCTTCCACGCAGACAGGAAGGTGGACGTTTGAACTCGGCGAGAACGACTGGGGCGAGAAGGTGCCCTTCCTCGACGAGATCGCGTCGCCCATCGCCCCTGCTTTGCGTAGTGACCAAGGGGATCTCCGCGGGATCTTGTTTTTGGGGCGAGATTGCGCCACGGCATTGGCGGTTGGCCAACTGGACAGTGAACCGGGAGAAGATTGGTGGGCCTACAGCGACGGTGGACTCGACCTCGACGACCGAATCCTAGAGGTCCGAGTCGATGGCAGAAGCATCAAGGAGGAGGGCCAGAACGTCACCAAGCCGACTGCCGGAATGGTCGCGTCGAGTAAGCAGACCTTTGGCTTGGCGGTTCGGTCCGCAGAGCACGAAGACAACGCAGCGTTCGAGTGGGCCGTTGCCGACCAAGACCGAACTCTCATTCGGGAGCACTTCCCTCACTGCGTCGAATCGTCGGCCCAACCGAAGCCCTGATGCGACTCTCATCGACCCTCTTGGAACCTCATGGGATGTCACCCGATCAGCGCGCGCTTCACTCCGCTCGATCCGGTTCGGCGTCAGTAGATGGGAGACTTCGTGCGTCGCTCGCTCCGAGCCCGATGGGACCCTCCCCTCCGGACACGGCACGGGCTCGACGTCGTTGGCCAGTGCAACGAACCGTAGCTGCGCACCTGTCATGAGAACTGGATCAACTTGGCGTTACCGCTACTGACAGCCGTCTAGACACTGGATAGGAGTAAACCGATGACCGAAGCCCGCATTGCTGATCGTGTGCCGGCCAAGATCGAGTTGGAGGCCGGGACCTACTGGTGGTGCCGGTGCGGCCAGTCGCAGAACCAGCCGTTCTGCGACGGGTCCCACAAGGGCACGGAGTTCGAGCCCATCCGCTTGACCCTGGAGGAGGACCGCAGGGTCGCGCTCTGCCAGTGCAAGCGCAGCGACAAGATGCCGCACTGCGACGGTAGCCACCGGTTCCTGGACTGAGGGAGGCGGGCGAGAGGCGGTCGCCGTTCAGCGGCATATCGCCGCAGGATCCGTCGGCAGGCTTTCCATCGCCGCGTACTTCGCGTTCACGTACTCCTTGATCAGGTCGAGTACGCCTGCAGGCGCGTCCGCTGCAACCAGCGACAGTTTCGGATTGTCGAAGAAGTTCTGGAGAAAACCGGTCTGCGTAAGCCGCACCTCGGTCAGCCTGCCGGTATGAGGATCGCGCTCGACCCGACGGACCATGTACTCGCGCCCACGGAGGAAGATGAACTCCTCGTTGATCAGCAGGCCGCTCTTTGCGGTCGCCGAGCGCCAGCCGGATCCGAGCAACCCTCGCCTGCCTGGACCGGAGTAGATGAACACCAGGCCTCCGCCGGACTGCCAGACCTGGGAGAAGACGGAGTAGTAGTCGTAGCCGTTCTCGCCGATGCGCGCGTCATCGCAGGCGCGCCGGTAGAGCGCTTCCTGGTCGCCCGCCAGCAACTCGAGGCGAGCCACCAGGGCTTGGCGTTCCGTCTCCGGGAACAGCATCAACAGGGCCGCTTCGCCACCTCCAGGAACGGCAATGGGTGCAGCCCACACGGTCACCTGCGTTTGCCCGACCGTCCCCCGGTACTCACCGGCCAGTTCGTGGAAGGGCCCCGGTTCCGTTGCCCGCACGCTGACGACAACGGCCACCGGCCATAGCAGCACCAGCCATAGCGCCCCTCGTAGCCGGCAGGTGTTCCTCGTCATGCGCATCACCCGGCCACCACCTCCGCATCGTGCCCGCACCACACCAGGCCCGACACCAGCTTCGGCAGGAAACGGGTCGACTTCGGGGGCAGCAGATCGCCGTCCTCGGTGGCGAGCGCGAACTGCTTGGGCGTCATCGGCGGCAGAAAGACGCCGGCGGTGACTTCGGAGCGTTCGAGCAACGCGATGATGTCGTCCGGGTCGGCCTTGTAGGCGATGCTGCCGTCGGTGGCGGACGTAGGCGGTACGCCGGCGGTCTTGAGCAGGTGGTGGTGGAGTAGGGAGGCCGGCAGGTCGGCCTTGCGGCCGGGCATGTCGGCGGGCGCGGCCTCGGGGTCGAGCGTCCAGAGTTCAGGGGTCGGATCACCCTGGAACCAGACGGCGAGGGCGGGTTGCGGCGAAACTGAATCGACGTCGTTGCGTGGGAGGACGCCGCCGCGTCCAGCGCCGCGCTGCGCTCAGGGTCGAAGGCATGCCGTACGAGCCACCGGACAGCCTGGACGCACACTGCGTTGCCGAAGCCCAGCCTCGCCTGACGGTCGTTGACTTCGATGGGGAAGCAGTCCGCCCCTTGGAGGCGTGCGCGGACGAGACCGATTCCGGCAAAGAACTCCGCGAAGCGGCCCGCCGCCGACGGGTCGCTCATCCGGTCCTGTTCGCCGAGCCTGGAGGCGGCCTCCGGAACCGCGAGCGGAGCAGTGTTGGAAGTCCTCTCAGACCTTTCCTGCGAGGTCTCGAACAAGCCGTAGGCGCTCCTGGTGGCGGGTCGGACCCTCAGGAGATCCGACCGGATGGGTGCCGACCGAGACTATACAGGAGCAGCGAGACGGCTCTCGGATAGACCGGCGGCGAACTGGCGGCGAGCAGGACGCTGCAGCCGGCTCGACTCCACCCCGGCGATGCAGACGCAGGCGGAGGCGATGCTGGCGATGCAGGCGATGGGGGGCTGACGATGCAGACGCAGGCGATGCAGTAGCCTTGATGCTTCCCACAGAGAATCTGCGGCTGGGCCCAAGGCCGGGGAGAGCGTGCCGGACACCTTCGACCGCGCGACGCGTTCGCGCATCATGGCGAGAGTCCAGAGCCGGAACACCGGGCCGGAGTTGATCCTGCGCCGTGCGCTCCACGCCCGCGGGCTGCGGTACAAGCTCCACGATTCTGCGCTTCCGGGCCGGCCGGACCTCGTCTTCCCCCGCTTCGGAGCGGTCTGCTTCGTGCACGGCTGCTTCTGGCATCGCCACGAGGGCTGTCGCCGCACCACGACACCGGCGACCAACAGGACTTACTGGGAGCGGAAGTTCGCGGTGAATGTCCGGCGCGACCGGAATAGCCGGACGGCGCTGCTTAAGGCCGGCTGGCGCGTCGGGGTCATCTGGGAGTGCGCCTTGCGCCCCAAGAAGCGCTCGGAGGAGGTGGCAGCGAGCGTGGAGCTATGGCTGAAGGGACAGCGCAAGGAGTTCATCGCCGGTCGACAGTAGGCTGGCGGGTCATGGTCATCTGGGGGTGCGAGGCGAAGGCTGAGGACGCGGTTGCGGAGCGGATTGCGCCGTTCCTCGGTCGGGACGACGGCGAGCCCCGTGGATGGCCCTTTCCTGCGAGATCGGTCAGCTTTCCCGTTACCCGATGCGTTCGGAGCGCCTGAGCCATTCCGACTTGTTGAGGGGAAGCCGCGACATTCTCTTGGCAATCGTCTGCGCTATCGACTGGGCGAACTCCGGCTTCAGCTCTCCCACCCAACGGTACTTTCCGCCGCCGACATCCTGGAAGGTGAATCCCCACTCGGGCCCATCGCGGTCTGCGAGCACGCACTGCTGTACAGGGTCCGGTGTGAAGTCCTCCATAAGCCACTCCGACGGATTCGCGGATATCGTCATGCGCCGATGTTGGTCCGCGCCAACCGGCACGACGACCTGCAGAGTGCTGCTTTTGGGTTCCGAGAGGGGGAGGAACAGGAACGATGACTCCTCAGTCAAACGGACGCTATCGCATCTCGGCGTGACGCATAGGAGCGTTGTGTCGTCGTTTCCGATCCGGCGGACTACCGTTCCCATCGACAACTGCCGCGAAGTGTCCTCGAGCACCTGTCGAAAACTCATCGTAGACGCGAGGCGGCGGTCGAGCTCGCCGACGTCACCGGTGCCTCCGGCGAGTCCATGAGAGATAAGGTCCCACTTCTTCTTTCCCTTCTTCGCCCGCAGGCATTCCGGCGTTTCCTTCTCAAGTCCATCGGTCAGCATGTCCAAGACTTCGGGTATACCAGCTTGACGTTCTGGAGCGAAGACTACCTGACCATCAGCGAATCGGTCGGCCAGCCAATGGTCAATCGCCTTGATTCCAGCGGGACGCTCCTTTCTGACCGCGTCGTCCATGATGCCGTGCAGCTCGCTGGCGATCTGTTCCACCATGTGCTGCTCTGAATCCGGAGGCTGCGGGAGACAGGCGCGGTGCGCCAGGAAGGCTGGATCAAGGTCCGGCCCGAAGCGCTCCAGCACGCGGTATACGTTGTCGCGCACGGCGGCAAGCGCAGTCAGAACCAGGCTGGGCAGGAGTCCCTGGGCCATTTCAGCGACATCGGCGATGAGCCGATCGGCCAGCTCTTCTTCGTTTACAACTGTGTTCAAGCCGTCGGCACTGGAACCTGGCTTCCCGTACACGACGATCCGGCACGCTCCGAAGTCGATGGGATTGCGGTCGTCGGTTGTGCGCACCGTTCCATGAGGTGCGTCCAGGCCGTCGAGGCTGTCTGCAATCCGTCTGCGAATGTCCTGTTGGTCGGGCTCGCCGGTGTAGAACGCGATCAGGCGAAGTCGACCCGGCTGGTCCGCCCGCAGGATGCGTTCCAGCAGCGGCAATGCGTTCGCGCCGCTCGTTCGGCTCAGCCGCCAGTCCAGAATGACGACGTCCGCACGAGCGACGGCATTGGCAAGAGCCTCAACATCGTTCTGCCCTTCCTGGGGCGCTATTACGCCGCAGACCATTCCTTGGCGGGCAAACGACCATGTGATCGGGTCAACCTTCAGGGGCCAGGACGGATGGTGCTGTGGGCCCGCCTGTGTCGGCGCCCGCCTCGAAGCACGCTGGTCGGGTGCGGTCAGCTCGCCGTGGACCGGTGGATCTGCAGGGGCGGAGAGCTCGTCGTCAACGACTACCGCCGTCAGCAGGAAACGCCGGACGATCTGCCGGCAGTGCTCGCCAAGTCCGTTCGTCTCCCCGGAACTACAGTTCGCCATCGGTGTCGTCCTTCCGGTCCTTGATCGGCGCGACCGCGAACGTCGTGCTCCACTCCGTTCCGCGCTCCTCGAGCGTCAAGTCGTAGTCGATCTCACGCAGCGTTGCGCGTGCGATGTGCAACCCCATGCCGCGTCCTTCTGGTTTCCTCGTGAACCCGATATCGCAGATGTCTTCCCGGTCCCGGGCGTGGATCCCGGGTCCCGTGTCTGAGACGCGGAACGTCTTCCCGGACGCGTCGAGCTGGATTCGGCGCTCAAGGCGCTCGTTTAGGCCGGAGAGCCAGTAGATCGCATTGTCCACGAGATTGATGAATACGGGGTAGAAGGAAGACGGATAGCCCCGCACGGCGGCGCTGGCGAAGGAGTCGGATTGGGCCAGTTCGATGTTGTGCCTGGCCAGTCGCTGACCGAAGAGGTTGATCAGGAACTCGTGGATTTGCCACCCGTGAATGTCCACGGCCTTGCGGTAGAGCCTCCTTTGGAGCGGCGTGAAGAGTGTCAGGTACGCGTCGAGGTGATCGAAGCTGCCGCGAATCCCCTGGTACAAGGACATCAGTTCGCGATTGGCATCGGCCCAGGCCTTGAGGCCGCGCAGTCCCGATCGGACCGAACGGATGGCGGCGCCGAACTCGTGGCTTATGATCTCGATCGCCATGCCTAGCTGAGCGAGCTGAAGGTCGGCGGCCGCCTGTTCCGTGAGCGTGACGTTGCTCTGTTCCACTGCCGCAAGTTGATCGACAAGGGATGAGTCGCCCGTCAAGTCGACGGCTGCCAGCTGCGAGCGAACGGAGTCGAGTGTGTAGCTTGCGTTCTCCAAGGCCTCGCGAATCGGAGCTTCCAGATCGGAACGCGCGGCGATCAGCTTCTGATCGTCCACACCGGCTAGATCGCGCTGGCCGAAATCGGCCATTGCGGCGCGAATGGCATTCTCGACGTCTCGTACGCACCGGGCCGCCACGGTACGGGCCTCCTTCGAGACGCTCGTGGCAGCCGCGTCCACTTCTTCGCGGCCGGACTTCGTCTCTCTCCTGGCCAGCCGCCTGACCTCATTGAAAGCCGATTCCATGCGTTCTCTGGCACTCACGTCGACTCCCGCTTTGGTCACCTCCTTCGTGACGACGCTCTCAATCGAGTCCCGGATGTCCCGTATGCCGTCGACAAGGTTCTCGAACGCCTCCTGATAGTCACCCCACTCCCGCTGCAGGGCCCGGCTCATGCCGATGCGCGGCTTGGAAATCCGGTAACGGGTCTCCATCTCCCTGAGATCTCTACTTGCATCGCGTTCGATCTCGATGATCCGTCTGGCGGCCCTCCCGCGGTCCGCATCGCAGGCTGCCTCCCTGACCTGCGCTTCGGTCGCCAAGCCCAGTTCGATCACCCGTTCAAGGGGCTTATCCGTCTCCAGCCGCTGGAAGAAAGCGGTCAGGTCCTTCTTGAACTTGGCGCGTTTGGCCGTGACCTTCCTGGCCCGGGCACGTTTGTGTCGTTCGGTCTCGTTCAACTCTCGCTTGCGGCTCTTGAACCGTTCGCCGTACACTCCCTCCTTCCGGAAGAAGTCGGCGGCAACCTGAACGAGGAAGCTCTTCAGAATGCTCCGCAGTTCACGGTAGGCCTTGTTCTCGCGAAAGCCCTCCCGCCCAGCCTTCTCGCGAAGGCCTGCGTTGTTGTTGGAGTCGACTTCGACCACTCCGAACATCTGCCGGTAAGAAAAGTAGTAGTAAGAGGCGCTCTTGGTCCGCCGGAGCTCGATTTCCAGCCAATCGTAGTCCGTGTTTCCGTACGGCTGAATGCGTACGCCGTCTCGATAGATGTAGAGGCCACCGATGCGTCTCGTCTTCTCGAGCATTCGAGCATGCTCCGCCGGAGGAAGAGTGGAATGCCTGGCTGCACCCTCGATTGCGGCGAACGTGATATGGAACGGGCCGCACGCCGTGGGACGCCCTTTTCCGCCGCTCCAATTGATTACATGGTCGCGCCTAGTCTCGCCGTAGATGGACACGCTACCCTTGAACTGGCCATACCGGTCGAATCTCCCCAAGACTTGGTGATCCGCGTTCTCGTGATCGTAGCGAGTGAAGAACTCGTGTTCGCCGATGAGGTCTTCGCAGGCGCCGTCCGTTCGGTGATCGCGGAAAGCGGTGCGGATGACCGGTTCCGCGCCGGTCGCAAACGATGGAGTGGTAAACCCCAGCAGTGCTTTGTGGAGCGGTGCTGCCAAACCGGAAGTCGGATCCCCCGCCATGTCATAGTCCAGGTTCTCGGATGCCGGCAGAAGGTAGAAGTGTGTACCGTGACCTCCATCGAGGAGCGTAGGCTCGCCCAGGTGTTCGGCGGTTTCCAGAGGATCAACCGCAAACGCTCCAAGGTCGCCCGCGATCCGCGCCCACTCCTCTTCGTCCATGTTTTTCTGAAGGCGGGCGTTCCTGCCGAGGAATGACTCCACCATGTCGGCTACGTCCTCGGCGTCGGGCAGGCTGCCTCCGGGGAAGGTACGAAGCGGAATCCGGATGTCCTGAAGATTCAGTTCGGGACATTGAAAGACCCGCCAGTTCAGAAAGGCAGCCGTCAGGTCGGACAAGACGCCGTCGCGAAGGGCGCGCGTGAGCACCAGCACTTGAGGAGCGATCGTGGCGATGGCCAGACGACCAATTCCCTTCTCCCCCAGGATGGGCCTTGCGCCTCGCTGCGGCTGGCGGCGTCGGCGCTCCGCGCGTTTCCGCTGGATGCTGGTCTCCGTCGCGAGGGTGAGCCATCGGTCGATGAACTCGTCGGTCTGCATGCCGAAGCCGTCGTCGCGCATCACGAACAGCCTGTCGCGACGGTAGTAGTCAACGTCCACGCGACCGGCGTCCGCGTCGTGCGCGTTCTTAAACAGCTCGCTGATCGCGGTGGGGATGCCGGCGATCTGCTGTCTCCCCAGCATGTCCAGCGTTCTGGCCCGGGCCTTGAAGCTAACCTCCGTCGACATCAGGTGACGCCTGCCTCGGCCAAGTGTCTGGCCACATGGTGTCCCACCAGGGTCGTCAACAGCGAGGGCACGGCGTTTCCAATCTGCCGAGCCTTCGAGTTCAGATTGCCGCAGAGGCGAAAATCCATCGGGAATGTCTGAAGGCACGCGGCTTCTCGGACGCTGATTGCGCGATCCTGCTCGGGGTGCCCGAAACGGCCGTTGGAGTAGCTGATGCAACGGGTCGTGAGCCCGGAAGCGGGCCGGTCCCACGACATGCGACCGTAGACGTCGGTGTAGCCGGCGGTCTTCTTGTGGCACTCAAGACGAAGGGCCTCCGGCCAATCCCGGTGCCCGCCGCCCTCGGGGGTCGCCCGGATGCGCTCCAAATTGAGCTCGGACAGCCGAGCGGCGCGGTGGTCGGGGATAGCCGGGTGTGTCTCACCGGCGTCAATCCCGGGCAGGTCGCCTATCCAGTCGCGCACGGTGGCGAATTCGGTGTTGGCCGTGCCCGGCCCGTGGGTCTCGGGAGGGAGATCCACGGGTCCGTGGCGACTGGCGAGGAGCAGGAATCTGCGGCGACCCTGCGGCACTCCATACTGCTTCAAGGGCACTGAAGTGCAGGTCGGCTTGGGATAGCCGGCCTCCTCCAATCCCTGAAGGAAGTCGCTGAGCGGTTCAGACTCGGGGCACACATTCTGAATCCCCGGGACATTTTCCACGAAAACGATGTCGGGCTCGCACCTTTGGATGAAGCGCAGAAGCTCGAGAAGCAACGGCACCCGTTCGTCCTCGTTGGGCTTGGGGCGGCTGGTATTCTGCTTGGTGAACGGCTGGCAGGGAGCGCATCCGCAGAACAAGACGGGATGCGGTCGGTGCTCGATCACCAGCTCGTGGGCGGAGCCTTCATCCACATGCCGAATGTCGCTGCGTTCGAAGACGGCCGCCGGGAAGTTCTGCCGGAAGGTGCGCTCGGCGTCGGCGTCACAATCGAGGCCGAACACGATGTCCATTCCGGCGTCCTGGAAGCCGCGGCTGGCCCCGCCGCAGCCGGAGAAGAAGTCGAACACTTTCGCTCGCCGGCAGGGCGCGACTGCGCCGTTCGTGTTGGGATCGCCGAGGGGATTCATGGAGGACGCGGCTACGGCGAGAGAGGGTCCAAGGCGGCGGAAGCCTAACAAACTGCGGCGGAAGCGGTCTTCAGGCGAAAGCCCCTCGTGAGGTTGTGGGTCGTTCCGGTGGGCCCTCACACGACCTAGAGACGTTCTGCATCTTCATCGCCAAGCTGATGTCGCCGGCGATGCTCGGGCGGTCGCTCATCCCGCCTCTCCGGTTTCAGAACGGCCTCACACGATCCCTCCAATGATCATCGCAGGAGTGGAAACCGCTAACCCTCAACGACCTCCGCGTTATGCCCGCACCACACAAGTCCCGACACGAGCTTCGGCAGGAAGCGGGTCGACTTCGGGGGCAGCAGGTCGCCGTCTTCGGTGGCAAGCGCGAACTGCTTCGGCGTCATCGGCGGCAGGAAGACGCCGGCGGTGGCCTCACCCCTCCCGATCAGCGCGACAATGTCGTCGGGGTCGGCCTCGTAGGCGATGCTGCCGTCGGTGGCGGACGCGAGCGGTATGCCGGCGGTCTTGAGCAGGTGGTGATGGAGTAGAGAGGCCGGCAGGTCGGCCTTGCGGCCGGGCATGTCGGCGGGCGCCGCCGCGGGGTCGAGGGTCCAGAGTTCGGGTGACGGGTCGCCATGGAACCAGACGGCGAGGGCGGGCTGCGGCGCGGCGGCGACGCGCGCCGCGATCTCGGCGCCGGCGGTTGCTTCCAGGGGTTCGCGCCGCGCCGGCAGCGCGGACATCGCCTCGCGGTTCACGGGCACGCGGATGCCGCGGTGCACGGGGTCGATCCGGAGGTTGGCGGAGGTCAGGCTGGTGAGCACGACCATCTTGCAGCTCGCGGCGGCGCCGCCCGTGGCGCCCTCCTCGGCGGCGTAGGTCTGGGCGACCTGGGTGCGGTGGTGGCCGTCGGCGATGGCGGCGCGGGCGCCGGCAAGCGCCGCGGCGTAGGCGCCGATCCGCTCGGGGTCCGTGATCCGGAAGAGGCTGTGGACATCGCCGGTCCAGGGGTCCGTGTGCCTGACCAGGGCGGCCCCGGCGGCGCCTCCGCAATCTTCGCTCAGCAGGCGTTCCAGGGTGCCGTCGTCTTCGGCGAGGTAGAACACGGGCTCGATGTCGATCCGGCTCAGCCGCAACAATGCCAAGCGCTCGGCGATCGACTTCGCCACCGTTTGCTCGTGGGGCCAGAGGTCTCCCTCGCGTCCAGGCTCGACGCCGACCAGGGCGCACAGGCCGAGACGGCTCGAACCGTCGGACTGGGTGATCGCGTAGGGGTAGAGCGAGGGAGTCTCGTCGCGCGCGATGACCCCGCTCTCGATCCACTCGCGGTGGAGCGCCTTGGACTGCTCGTGCGGCGTCCGGCCGTCCTGAGCGACGGGCTTGGTCACGTGGGCGAACTGGTGCGGCGACTGCCCGTGCAGGCGGTCGCGCAGGGACTCGTCGATCTGGTCGAACGGCGGCGCTGCCTGCGGGGCGGGATCGAGCGCCGCGGAGTTGTAGCGGTAGCCCTGGAAGGCGTAGAGCTTCATTGCGGCTCCTGGTCGGGTTGGAGTCGGGAGTGGGAGGAGGGTGGCTTCTTCAGGCGGCGCGGTTGTCGTCGCTTCTGGCGTCTGCCGAGCCGGTCGTGGGCCCAGTTCGAATCGCGAGGCTACCGCCGTCGACATCGATCACGACCCGGTCTCCCGGACCGATGTCGCCACCGATGAGAGCCCGGCCCAGCCGGGTCTCGACCTCGCGCTGCAGGTAGCGCTTGAGGGGCCGGGCGCCGTAGACCGGGTCGTAGCCGGCGCGGGCCGTGAACTCGCGCGCGGCCGGGGTCAGTTCGAGCCCGATCCCCTGAGTCCCGAGCCGCTTGGCCAGGTCGGCCGCCAGCAGGTCGATGATCTGTTCGATCTCCGACAGGGTCAGGGGCGAGAAGAGCACGACTTCGTCGATCCGGTTCAGGAACTCGGGCCGCATGGACCGCCGCAGTTCGTTCATCACGGCGTCCCGCGCCGCGTCGGTGATCGAGCCTTCGGGCGTGACGCCTTCCAGCAGGTGAGGCGATCCGAGGTTCGAGGTCATGATGACGACCGTGTTCTTGAAGTTGACGGTCCGCCCCTGGGAGTCCGTGATCCGGCCGTCGTCGAGGATCTGCAAGAGCACATTGAACACGTCGCGGTGCGCCTTCTCGATCTCGTCGAACAGGACGACCGCGTACGGCTTGCGTCGCACCGCCTCGGTCAACTGGCCGCCGTCCTCGTGGCCGACGTAGCCGGGAGGCGCCCCGACCAGGCGCGAGACCGTGTGCCGCTCCATGTACTCGCTCATGTCGATGCGGACCATGTTGTCCTCGGTGTCGAAGAGCGCCTCGGCCAGGGTCTTGGCGAGCTCCGTCTTGCCGACGCCGGTGGGTCCGAGGAACAGGAAGGAGCCGATGGGACGGCGGGGATCCTTGATGCCGGAGCGGGCACGGATCACCGCGTCCGCGACCAGGCCTACCGCCTCGTCCTGGCCGATCACCCGGCGGTGCAGGATCTCGTCGAGGCGCAGCAGCTTCTCGCGCTCGCCCTCGACCAGGCGGGTGACCGGAACGCCCGTCCAATTGGACACGATCTCGGCGATCTCGTTGTCGGTCACCTCTTCCCGCAGCAGCCGTGTGCCGGCGCCGGGGGCGTCGTCGTCGCCGGCTTCCGCCTCCCCTTCGCCGAGCTTCGCGATCAGCCCCGGGAGCACTCCGTGCCGCAGCTCGGCGGCCCGGTTCAGGTCGTAGTTGCGCTCGGCGATCTCGATCTCGCGCCGCACCTGCTCGATCTGTTCGCGCACCTTGCGCTCGTCGTCGATCGCCGCCTTCTCGCTCTCCCACTGGCTGCGCATCGCGGCCGCGCGGGTCCGCAGGTCGGCGAGTTCGCGTCGCAGAGCCTGCAGGCGCGCCTTGCTCGACTTGTCGGTCTCCTTGGTGAGCGCCGCCTCCTCGATCTCGAGTCGCATGACCCGCCGTGTCACCTCGTCGAGTTCGGCCGGCAGGGAGTCGATCTCGGTGCGGATCAGGGCGCAGGCCTCGTCGACCAGGTCGATCGCCTTGTCGGGCAGGAACCGGTCCGACACGTAGCGGTCGGAGAGGGTGGCCGCGGCGACCAGGGCGTTGTCCTGGATCCGCACGCCGTGGTGGACCTCGAAGCGCTCGCGCAGCCCGCGCAGGATCGACACCGTGTCCTCGACCGACGGCGCGTCGACCAGGATCGGTTGGAAGCGCCGCTCGAGCGCCGCGTCCTTTTCGACGTACCTGCGGTACTCGTCCAGGGTGGTGGCGCCGATGCAGTGGAGTTCCCCGCGCGCGAGCATCGGCTTGAGCAGATTGCCGGCGTCGGTGGAGCCCTCGGTGCGGCCGGCGCCGACGATGTTGTGGACCTCGTCGATGAACAGCAGGATGCGCCCTTCGCTCTGGGCAATCTCGGTCAGCACCGCCTTCAGCCGCTCCTCGAACTCGCCGCGGTACTTGGCGCCGGCGAGCAGCGACCCGAGGTCGAGCGAGAAGACGCTGCGGTCCTTGAGCCACTCCGGCACGTCGCCGCGGACGATGCGCTGGGCCAGTCCCTCGACGATCGCCGTCTTGCCGACCCCGGGTTCGCCGATCAGCACCGGGTTGTTCTTCGTCTTGCGCGAGAGGATGCGGATCGCGCGGCGGATCTCCGAGTCGCGGCCGATGACCGGGTCCATCTTGCCGGCCCGCGCCTGGGCGACCAGGTCGACGCCGTACTTCTCGAGCGCCTCGTACGACGCCTCGGGGTTGTTGCTGGTCACGCGCTGCGCCCCGCGCAGCGTCTTGAGCGCTTCCAGGAGCTGCGGCCGGGTAAGGCCGGCTTCGGCGAGCGCCTGGGCGGCGCCGTGCTTGCCCTCGAGCGCGGCCAGCAGCAGGTGCTCGACCGAGACGTAGTCATCGCCGAGCGCCCTGGCCTCGTCCTCGGCCCGGAGCAGGAGCTGCTCCAGGCCGGCCGTGACGTAGATCTTGCCGAGCTCGCCGGCGCCGCCCGAGACCTTCGGCTTGCGGTCGAGGTTGCTCTCGATTCTCGCGCGCAGGGCGGCCGCGTCGATGTCGAGGCGCTGGAGGAGCCGGGGCGCCAGACCGTCGTGCTGGTCGAGCAGGGTGAGCAGCAGATGCTCGCTTCCCACCTGTTGGTGGCCGAGACGCCGCGCCCGGTCCTGGGCGCCGGTCAGGGCTTCCTGGGACTTGATTGTCAGCTTGTTCGGGTCCATATCGTTCCCATTCTCTTGTTGGTTTCAGAGGCTCCTGTTTCGTTCAGGGGGCGTGGTCAGCGCTCTCCGCCGCCGGTCCCGGAGGTGTCGCCGGAGGGTTCGAAGTCGGAGGTGTCACGGAGCTGCTCGAACAGCGCCTTCTCCTCCTCGGTGAGTTGCTTGGGAACGACGACGTGAAGTTCGGCCAGCAGATCGCCGTTCGGGCCCTTGGGATCGGGCAGCCCGCGGCCGCGCAGGCGCATCTTCCGGCCGGTCGACGAGCCGGGCGGAAGCTGTGCCTCCGCGTGCCCGCCGAGGGTCGGAATCCGCACCTTGCCGCCCAGCGCGGCGGTCCACGGCGCCACCAGCACGTCGCAGTGAAGGTCGCGCCCGCGGCGGCGAAAGACCGGGTGAGGCAGGGCCTCGACCTTGAGCAGCAGATCGCCGTCGGGCGCGCCCATGCCCTTCCCGCCCTGGCCGCCGAGCCGGATCGACTGGCCGGGAAGCACGCCCTTCGGAATCTGCACCTGGAGGTTCCGTGTCCGGCCGGTCGAACGGTCGAGGAACTCGATCGTTCGTGGACCGCCCTCGGCCAGGTTCTCGAGGCTGAGCGGCAATGCGACCTCGTGGTTCCGGCCGCGGCGGGGCCGGGTCCGGTTCCCGGGCCGACCGCCGCCGGGGAAGCCCTGCGGACCCGCGCCTCCGAACAGCATGTCGAAGAAGGAACTGAAGCCGGAGGCGTCGCCGGCGCTGCGGGCGCTGCCGAAGTCGAAAGGCTCGTTGCCGCCCACGTTGAAGTGGAAGCCCTCCCAGCCGGGCGGGGGGCCGCTCCCGGTCTGCACCCGCTGCCAGGCGGCGCCGTACTGGTCGTACTTGCCGCGCTTCTCCTCGTCCTTGAGAACCTCGTAGGCCTCGCCGATGTCCTTGAAGCGGGACTCGGCGCCCGGGTCCTTGTTCACGTCCGGGTGGAACTGGCGAGCGAGCTTGCGGTAGGCCTTCTGGATCTCCCCCGCGGAGGCGTCCTTCGCCACCCCCAGCGCCTTGTAGTAGTCCTTGTAGTCCACCGGTTCTCCGTTTCGTGGGTCTGAGCACCAACGGCCCAAGTTGGGCGCATAGTTTAGTCCATCACACTCAACTTTGGCATCCTCGGCAGGGGTTTCGGGCTGGCGGGCTCCAGATACGCGAAAGGGCGCGACTCGCGTCGCGCCCGTTGCCTCAGCCGAATCGTCGCCAGCGCCGTTACGGCGGGTCGAAACCGAACATCGTGTAGTTCAACGCGATGTACTTGTCCTGACCCTCGGGGACCTCTTCGAGCGGCAGGATCGCCTGCACCGGACAGGCGTCGACGCACAGGCCGCAGTCGATGCACTCCTCCGGGTGGATGTAGAGCATGTCCCAGTCTTCCTCGTCCTTGCCGTAGATGCAGTCGACCGGACAGACATCGACGCACGACGTGTCCTTCACGCCGATGCAGGGTTCAAAGATGATGTGGGTCATCGAACTCTTCCTCGCGCGGGTCAGTGAGTGGCGGACTCTCGAGTTCCGGCGGCTTCGGAGTGCGGGAGAGTACCAGAGTCGCCGTCATGTGAAAATCGGCCCGGCCGCATCGCGGCGGGCACCGGCACGGCGGGGTCCGCGGGCCGGCCGAGGACCAGGGGCGCGATCATTCTGGCAGTGAGGGGGGCCAGCAGGATGCCGTTGCGGAAGTGGCCGGCGGCGATGTGCAGACGATCGCTCAACTGGCCGACCAGGGGCCACCCGTCGGGCGTCCCCGGGCGAAGTCCGGCCCAGTGTTCTACCGGTTCGCGGCCGCGTAGCGCCGGCAGCAGGTCGGCGGCCCCGCTGGCCAACCCGCTGCCGACATCGTCGCTCAGGCTGAGGTCGAAGCCGGTGTGCTCGACCGAAGCGCCGATCAGGAGGCGGTGGCCGGCACGGCGAACGGCATAGAAGGACGGGGTTCGGATGGCGCCGGTGAAGGGCCAGTCGATCCGGTCGAAGGCGATCATCTGGCCCTTGACGGGACGGATGGGCAGGGTGGGCAGACCGCGGATCGCCGCTGTCCAGGCGCCGCCGCAGATCACGACGGCGCCGGCGGTGCACGCGAAACCGGCGCCCGCGGCAGAGACGCCGCCCGGTTCCTCGCTCACGCTCTCGACCCTGGCCCGGTGGAGGGTCACGCCCTGCCGGCGCAGGGCTGCCGCGGCTGCGGCGGTGGCAAGCCGGTTGTCGACGCGGTGTTCGCCCGGCAGCAGCAGCGCCGTCTCGATCCCGGGACGAAGGTCCGGCACCAACTGGATCAGTTCGGCGCGGTCGAGCTTCGCGGTCGCCTCGCCGAGGTCGGTGGCCTGTTTCCGGATCCCGCCCAGCACCTTGCGGCCTGTTTCGTCGAGAACCGGCAGGATGGCGCCCGTGTCGTCGTAGTCGATCGAGGTCCCGCTCTCGTGTTCGAGGGCCGGCGCCAGCTCGGTCCAGAGATCGCGCGACAGAAGCGCCATCCTGGCAAAGGCCAGATCGGCGCTGCTCTCCGCGATCGGCGCGATCATCCCGGCCGCGGTGGGCGAGGCGGCGCCGGCGCGGCGGTCGTCGGCGACCTCGACCCGGGCGCCGGCGCGGAACAACTCGCGGGCGATCAACAGGCCGATCAGACCGCCGCCGACCACCAGGACGTCGGGCCGCGGCCCGCTGGCAGCCATCAGTTGTCCGCCAGGGCGTCGGCCTGCAGGCGCGCCCGCGGCGCGACTCTCGGCCCGGCGTCGGACACAAGCCGCCCGCGCTCCGCGGTGGCGAGGGCCTCGAAGACGGCCCGGGCACGCGACCGGTACTCGTCCCGGCCCTCGTCGGCGAGCATCTGCAGGGCGAGGCCGACCGTGTACTCGACCGTCTCGCGGCCCAGTCCGCTGCGACCGGGAGCGTCGATCGTGCGCAGGCTGCGAATTGCCTCGGGCGCGTCGCCGCCCGCGAGGAGCAGGGTGGCGAGATTGAACTCGAGCAGCCAGCGCGGAATGTCGCCGCTTCGCTCCAGTTCCTGGAGCAGCCGGGCGGCGGCGGCGGACGGCAGCAGGTCGGAGTCGAAGACGTCGAGCAGAGTCCAACCCCACTGCGGCTCGACGGTCAGGACGACGACGGTGTCCCGATCGCGGATCTCGAGTTCGACTACGCCGCCGGGTTCCAGATCCTCGAGAGCCGCGGTCAACTGAAGGGTCGAGGAAGCGGCCGTGCCGTCGATGGCGAGGACTTCAACCCCGGGCCGGAGCCCCGCCGCGTCCGCGGGTCCGCCGGGTTCGACCGTGGCCACGATGGGCACGCCCGCGCTCAGTGAGTCGATCAGGACGGCGCCGAAGCGCGGCGTCTGGCGGCCCAGGTCCGGATCGAGCGCTTGGGCGAGACGATTGAGCGGCGCTTCCTCGATGCGGCCGCCGTCGATCCGCACGGTCCGCACGTCGGGCCGCGCCGGGCCAGGGACGGCCGGCCACCACCACAGGTCGACCGCATCGGCGACCAGGTCGTCGTTCAGCACGGCGGCGAAGTAGAGCGCCGCCGGCTGCCTGGCCTGGACGTGCTCCTGGATCGCGGTCCAGTCCAGTTCCCGGCGAGCGGTTTCGCGGTCGCGCAGCGTCTCCGCATCGATTCCCATCTCAGCGAGCGCGGCGACACCTTCGGTGGCGCGTCCGAGAACGCTGTAGGCGCCGGTGCCGCGGAACGACTGGAGGGCCGATTCCATGGCCCGAAGGCCGGCCGGGTCGTCGCCCAGCACGCCGAGGTAGACGAGCGCGGGCCGGAGTTCGATGTCGATGTCGATCCGGCGCCGGTCCTCGGCGACCACGGATGTCTCGAAGTAGCCCAGGGCGCCGTGGGTCACCGAGAGGTCGTAGGCGCCGGGAGTCAGACGCACCTGAGGAGGCGACTTCGACCAGTCGGGGCGCAGGACCCGGCCGTTGCCGAGGACGGTCGCGCCTTCGGCCAGGCCGGTCAGACCGATGACCGCTTCCTCCCGCTCGAGAACGATCGGCGGCAGGTCGTAGTCGCGCAGGTCAGGCAGTTGCAGGCTGGTCTCGACGCTCCGGAAGCCGTCCTTCTCGATCTCGATCCGGTAGCGCCCAGGTGGAAGATCCTCGATCCAGAGTTCCTCCGAGAAGTCCTCGGGCGGATGGTCCGAGGCCGGACCCTCCGGCCGGAACCAGGGTTCCGCCTGGCCGGCCGTTCCCCCGCGCTCGATGCCGTCCACCACCACCGTGGCGCCGGTCGGCGCGGTGCGCAACCGGACGACCGCGCTGTCGCGCTCCAGCTCGACCTCGACTTCGAGGTCTCGCCCGCCCGCGATCGCGAAGGCGGCGGTGGTGGGCAGGAAGCCCGGGCGGGACACGAAGGCGAGGTAGTCGCCCACCAGCAGGGGGCTGGGCTCGGGAGGCTCGAACGGTTCGGGTTCAGGCGCCGCTTCGCCATCGGGGCCGGAGGCCGCGGAGTCGTCGGCGGCATCGGCGGGAGCTTCCTCAGGGCTCTCGTCCTCCGCTGCCTCGCCCTCCTCCTCGCCGGGCAGGGTCTCCGGCGGCGTGGCGTTCTCTAACTCGACGTCGCCGACCAGAATGCGGGCGTCCCGCGGCAGGACCAGGAAGGAAACGCGGCCCACCAGTTCTTGCTTCCGGCCCTCCAGGCGGTCCGTCAACTGCTTGCCGGCGGCCTCCTCGTCCAGCTCGAACAGGGGGTCGAGGCGGACGATCCGGTCGAGCGCCTCGTCGGCAGCATCCCGGTCGCTGAGGGTCCAGTGGGCGGCGGCCAGGTAGAGCCAGGCGGTGCGCAGGGCCTCGAGCAGGCGTGGGTCGTTGCCGGCGAGTTCCCGTGCATCGCCGGTTGCGGCGGCGAGTGGCGCCAGGGTCTCGATCACGCTCTGCAGGAGGGGAATCGCCCCCTCGGAGTCGCCATCCGCGTAGAGATTGCCGGCCTCGGCCAGCGCGGCCGCCGCCTGGGGCGGCAGCCGGCTCGAGTGCTCGGTCTCCAGATCGCTGCGGCCGATCTCCTGGACGCCGAAGCGCTGTGCGGCGAGGGGGCCGGAGACGGCGAGGAGCAACGGCAGGATGACCCCGGTGAGCTGGTGGCGCGCTCCCATTGCTACTCCACGACCAGGACGGTGCCGAGTCGGCTGTCGGCGATGAAGATGCGTGCCCGGGCGTCGACCGCGATGTCCTCCGGCGCCCGCAGCTCCTGGGCGCTCGGGAGGATGGGCCCGAGGGTGGCGATGGGTGCGGCAAACGGGTCGTAGACCAGGACCTGGAGCTTTCCTGTGTCGAGCACGTAGCGGTTGCCGAACGGGTCGACATCGATTGCTGTGGGCCGCTTCCAGTTGGCGCGGAAGGACTCCTCGAACCTGCCGTCGGCGCCGAAGCGGAGCACCGACGGGGCTTGCGAGCGGGAACCAGCGTCCAGGACGTGGATGGCGCCGTCTTCGCCCACGGCGAGGTCGATGGGCTCGGTCATCGCGGCCATCCGGAGGGTCTCGAGCGGGCGGCCGTCCGGGTCGTAGCGGAGCACTTCGGCGGCGCGGCGCGAGAGCACGGTCCAGTTGCCGAACCGGTCCTGGTGGGCGGCGACGATCCGGTCGAGGGCGCCGCCCTGAGGGCGGGTGAACGAGACCGTCGCAAGATCCTGGAGCTGGGTCACTCCGTCGGCCGTGATCACGGCCGCGCCGCCGCGGGAAGTCTGGCTGGGACGGACGATCCCGCGGATGTCGCGGGCCGAGGACGGCGTCCCGCCTGCATCCAGGATCGCCGCGCGGTTCGGCTCGGTGACCAGGAGCGTGCCGTCCGGTCCGGCCGCGACTCCGCGGGGCTTCTCGATTCCCGCCTGCTCGGGCAGGTAGGGCCGGGAACGGCGCCAGGGTTCGTGTCCGGCGAGCGGGCGCAGGATCAGGCGGTGGATCAGGGTCATCCGCTCGAGCGCGGCATCGGCGAGGTCGGTCCTGGACTCCGCACCGGCGGCGTCGCGGCGGAGCCAGCCTTCCCGCGCCAGCCGTAGATGGTCGACGGCTTCCTGCCAGTCGCCCCGCGCGAGCAGCAGTTCGCCGAGTTCGAAGTGGGCCCGCGGCGTCCACTCGCTGTCGGCCTCGCGCTCCAGCACCCGCAGCAGCTCGCCGGCGGCCTGCGCCGCGTTGCCGGTGCGCCGTCCCAGTGCGGCTGCCTCGACCAGGGCGCGGCCGCGAACGGCCGATTGGGGGTGTTCGCTCTGCGGGAAACGCCGGCTCAGCGCCAGCAGGCGCCCGCGCGCTTCCATGAGGTCGCCGGCGCTGCGGGCGGTCTGCACGGCGGCGAGAACCGCGTCCACGGCCGCGGTCGCCTCCCGCTCGGCCGCCTCGTGCTGGGCCGGCAGCCCCGCGGCGAGGAAGACGACGCCGACGCCGAGCCAGAGGCCGCGACTCCGGCCGCGGCGGGGGAGGCAGCCCGACCCACTCGGCCCTTGGCCGGTCGGACCGCTACGCGTCGAGTTGCTCGTCGAGCCGCTCGTCACTGATCCGTTGGGCGCTTGGCGAGTGAGGGGCATGGGTCAGGATCAGGTTGGCGCGCGCAATCGCCTTCGCCGCGTCGCCGAGATCCTGGTACGTGAGCATCTCCTTGTAGAGCGCGTCCGCGAGTTTGTTCAACTGCTCCTCGACCTCGCCCGCGTAGGGGCCGTCCGGGAAGCGCTCGAGATACTCCGATCCGCTCGTGATGTCGTCGTAGTCGCCGACCAGTTTGCCGAGCCGATCCTCCGCTCGCTCGCCGAGTTCGGCGTCGCGTTGCTGGAGCGCCAGGTGCTGCAGCGAGCCGAGACGGGTGAGCACCGGCGCCAGGTTGCGGAGCCCGCGCTGCGCGGCGGCCGCCGGGCTGTCGCCGTCTTCCGCTATGGCACCCGTCGGCTCCGATTCCCAGGCCTTGAGGAAGTGCTCCACCGCGTCCGTCTCGCGGCCGAGCCGGCTGTAGGAGATCCCCAGCAGCAACGCCACCTTGGGCGTCCGCGGAGAGTCGGGGTAGTTGGAGAGGAAGGCCTCGAGGAAGGGAGTCTCGAACACGCCGCGGTCGAGGATCCTGATCGACGGGCCATAGAACTCTTCCGACTGGCGGCGAAGGTCGGCCAGTTCGTTGCTGAGCACCGCCAGGAAGGGCGAGTCGGGGGACAGGGAGCGCACGGTCTCCATCTGCCGGCGGTAGGCGGCGGTGATCCGGCCGTAGTCCCGGGAGGTGGTCAGCCGATCGAGTTCGATGTCGCGCAGCTTGTGCAGCTTCTCGAGCCGCAGCGACTCGGCGGCGGCGCCGGAGGGCCAGGCGTGAAGCGCCAGCTCCCTCAGCAGTTCGAGTTGGGGCGACATCGGCTGCGGTCCCTGCGGGTCGCCGCGGGTCTTTTCCTTCGTCTCCTTCGTCTCGCGTTCCCGGAAATCGAGGAGGACCGTCCGCGTCTCGGTGCGGTACGCGTCCACTTCTTCGGAGGGCGCCGGCGCCAGGGTCGCCAGGTAGCGGCCGCGGGCTTCGGCCGCGTGGACGCGCGAGTCGAAGAAGGGGTGGGTCTGCCAGTAGCCGTACGCCTTCGACTGCGAGATGCGTTCACCCATCCTGTCCATCAACTGCGTGAGTCCGTTCGGGTCGAAACCCGCGGCGGCCGCGTAGCGCTGGCCCTCTTCGTCGCTCTCGTCCTCGTGCTCGCGCGAGTAGCTGCGCATGACGAGTTCGGTGATCGCCATGCCGCCGACCAGTGCGGCCTGAGCGGCCGCCTCAGTCGGACTCTGATCGCGGGTGTAGCCGTAGGGGCCGATGTAGCCGTCGTCCCGGTCGGCCGCGCTGGCAGCGATCAACCCGACGGACAGAAGAGAACTGAGCACGTTCAGTTTCGTCGCGCGCTTCTTCTGCTTCAGGAAGTGCTCGGACGTGACGTGGGCGATCTCGTGGCCGAGCAGCGCGGCCAGCATGTCATCCGAGAGCCTCAGGTCGAGCATGCCCTTGGTGACGAAGATCTGGCCGGCCGGCAGGGCGAAGGCGTTGGGGAGCGGCGTGTCGACGACCGCGAACGTGAGCGGGTAGCGGTCGAAGTCCGCGTGGTAGGCGACCTGGTAGCCGATCTGGTTGACCCGTTCCTGCGCTTCCGGGTCGTCGAGCAGTCCGTACTGCCTCACCGCCTGAGCGGCCGCGGTCAGGCTCTTCTGGAACAGGGCAGGATTCGAGATCTCGACGCCGGGCGCGGCTGTTGCGCTCACGAGACACCAGATCAAGGCGACGGCGGTGACGGACCGCGCGGACGCCTTGCCATGGGATGGTTGAGGGGCGGGGATCATGGGTGGGGAAACGATGGCCTTCTTTCAGGAGATTCCAGGCTCATAGGAGTATGCACGCTCATATGAGCGTGCGTCGCAGGAAGATCGGCGCGTAACCCATGTTCTGCTGCGCACGCTCTAGGATAGCGCTGTGGCGGCCTCACAGGCGCTGGAAGCGTTGGCGATGGCGGCGCGGAGCAGCCGCGGCTATGAGCCCTGGGTGTTCTACCCGCGGGATGGCCGCTGGCGGTGGTGGTCGTTTCGGCGCGGCTGGGCCGAGGTCGAGCGCTGGCGGGCGACGCTCAGGAGCGGTGAACGACCGTCGGTCGACCAGATCCCGGCGCCCCAGTCCTCTCCCCAGGCGCTCTGTTGCCACCTCGCTGCGGCGCCGGCGGAGACCGTCGCTGCCGCCGTCTTCGACGAGTTGGTGGCGCCGCGGCCGCCGGCGCGGGAGATCGTCGTCGTCACGCCGCCCGCCGCCGCGTCGACGGCGGGGGTGGCCCGTCTGGCCGTGCCCTGGCTGCATTGGTGCTGCGCGAATCTTGCGGTGCTGGTGCTCGAGCCGAGCCGCGAGGCGCTGGTCGGTTCGGTGTTGTGGTGCCGGCCGACCGTGCTTCTTGCCGGCGTTGCCCAGGAGCGAGCGCTCGCCGCGGCGGTGCGGGAGCGCAGCCGGGACCGTGACCGCCGGGCGGCGGCGCTGCTCGACCGGCTCCGTGTCCTGCTGGTCGCGGCAGAAGATTCGGAGAGCCTCGGCGAAGCCCCGGAACCGGCCGCCTTCTGGCGCGCCTGGGGCGTCGAGCGGCTGCTGGTGTGTCGTGAAGACTGCCATCCGCGCGCCCGCCGGTGACGCCCGCCGGGGTCGGGCCGTTGATACAGTGCCGTCAGTTGAACTCAGCGGGTCGGAGCGGCGCGGATGCGTTCCCGGCCGGTGCCCGAAGGAGGCCCAGGATGAAGTTCCGGTTCTCGCCGCTGCTGGCGCTGCTCCTGGTTGCTGCGGCCGTTGCCGCGCCGGCCGGGGCGGCGGGCTTCACCATCAAGATGGCGACGTTGTCGCCCGACGGTTCGCCCTGGGATGGGTTCTTCGACACCATGGGCCGCGACTGGGAGAAGGGCACCGATGGCCGGGTCAGCCTGACGATCTATCCCGGCGGCGTGGCCGGGGACGAGCCGGACATCCTGCGCAAGATGAAGATCGGCCAGTACCACGCGGCCGCTCTGTCGGTCAGCGGTCTGGCCGACATCTCGAAGGACTTCACCGTCTTCGAGATCCCTCTCTTCTTCCGCTCCGAGCGCGAGATGTACCACGTCCTGCAGGAGTTGACCCCCGGCCTTCGCACGACGCTCGACGAGGAGGGCTTCGTTCTCCTGGGTTGGGGCTATGTGGGGCAGGTGCACTTCTTCACGACTAAGCGAGCGCGCACCGTCGAGGAGATGCAGAAGCTCAAGATCTTCACCTGGGCCGGCGACGAGGCGATGACGAACTGGTGGCGGCAGGGCGGCTTCAAGCCGGTGGCGCTGGCCGCTACGGAGATCCCCATCGGCTTGCAGACCGGCATGATCAATGCCCTCGCGGTGCCGCCGATCTACGCCATGTCGGTTCAGTTCTTCAAGCAGGCGAAGTACTTCGCCGACATCCCGCTGATCCCGATGATGGGCGCTGTCGTGGTCACGAAGCGGGCCTGGAACCGCGTCTCGGAACCGGATCGAAAGGTGCTGATCGAGGGCGGTCAACGCGCCGAGACGCGGATCTTCGAGACGATCCCCAACATCGAGCAAGCGACGATCAAGCTGATGGGCGGCCAGGGCCTTGAAGTCGTCCCGATCGTCGGCACCGAGGTCGAGGACGACTGGAAACGGATCGCCAACAGCTTCGCCGACGACATGCGGGGCAAGGTCGTACCGGAGGCGATCTTCGACCGGGCGACGGCGGTGCGTGACGCGTACCGCAAGCAGCAGGAGGCCGAAGCAGCCGCGTCTGCCGCCTCGGACAGCGGCCGGTAGGCGGCTCTTGACGGCGGGAACTCTTGGCTGAAAACGGCGCCGCGGCCCGACTCCCGGCCGTGGTACGCCTCGTACACCGCGCCGAGGATGGCGTCTCGAGCGTGCTTCTCGCCGCGATGGTGCTGCTGCCCTTAGGTGAGATCGTCGTCCGCCAGACCGGCACCGGCATTCCCGGCGCGCTTCCCTTCGAACAGCACCTGACGCTGTGGATCGCCTTCCTGGGCGCGTCCCTGGCGGCGCGCGAACGGCGCCTGCTGGCCCTGGCCACCGGAACGCTCCTGCCCAAGGGCCGGTTTCGGAGCGCGGCGGCGGTTCTGACCGGCGGCGTCAGCGCGATGGTGGCGACGCTGCTGGGGCTGGCCAGTCTGGACCTGGTGCAGATCGAGCGCGAGGGGGGCATCGAGATGGCGGCCGGCGTACCCGTCTGGGTGGGGCTGGCGGTCATGCCGGTCGGTTTCGCGCTGCTGGCGCTGCGGCTGGCGTGGAAGTCGTCGGATTGGTGGCAGGGACGCGGTCTGGCCTTCCTCGGGATCGCGCTGGGGCTGTGGATCAACGCGAACGGGGAAGCATTCGCCGATCGCACGGCGGCGCCCTGGCTGGTGCTGATTCTGGCTTCGACCCTGCTCGGCGGCCCCATCTTCGCCGCCCTGGGCGGCGCGGCGGTGTTTCTGTTTCTCGCCGACTTCGTTCCGCTCGCTGCCATTCCGGCCGAGAGCTACCGGCTCGCGGTGTCTCCGACGCTGGCGGCGATCCCCCTCTTCACGCTGACCGGCTTTCTGCTCGCCGAGGGTGGGGCGTCCAGGCGGCTGCTGCGGGTCTTCCGCGCCCTGTTCGGCTGGGCGCCGGGCGGGACGGCGGTGGTCTGCGCCGTGTTGTGCGCGTTCTTCACCGTGTTCACGGGCGGCTCCGGCGTCACCATCCTGGCGCTCGGGGGTGTTCTCTTCGCCGCCCTCTCCGCCGACGGCTACCGCGAGCGGTTCTCGCTTGGGCTCCTGACCTCGTCGGGGTCCCTGGGTCTCCTGCTGCCGCCGGCTCTGCCCCTCATCCTCTTCGGCATCGTCGCGCAGGTGCCGATCGAGGACCTGTTCATCGGCGGTCTGTTGCCGGGCCTGCTGTTGATCCTGCTGATCGCTGCCTGGGGCGTGCGGGAGGGCCTGCGCGGCGGCGCCCGCCGAAGCCGCACGTCGGTGGCCGAGATTGGCCGCGCCGTGTGGGCCGGCAAGTGGGAACTGTTGCTGCCGGTGGTCATCCTGTTTGCGATCTTCAGCGGTCTGGCGACCCTCGTCGAGTCCGCCGCGCTCGCGGCTCTGTACGCCTTCATCGTCCAGTGCGTGATCCACCGCGACCTGAAGGTGGGGAAGCCACTGATCGCGGTGTTCCGGCAGTGCACCGTGCTGGTCGGCGGGGTGCTGATCATCCTGGTGGTGGCGATGGGACTGACGAGCTGGCTGGTGGACGCCCAGGCGGCACAGCGCCTGGTGGAGCTGGCGCAGGACAACATCGAATCGAAGATCGTCTTCCTGCTGCTGCTCAACGTCTTCCTGCTCGTGGTCGGCTGCCTGATGGACATCTTCTCGGCCACCGTGGTCGTCGTACCCCTGATCATTCCGCTCGGTCTGGCCTTCGGCGTCGACCCGATTCACCTCGGGATCATCTTCGTCGCCAACCTGGAGTTGGGCTACCTGACGCCACCGGTGGGTCTCAACCTGTTTCTGGCGTCCTACCGCTTCGAGCGGCCGCTGCTCGTGGTCTACCGGGCCGCGGTGCCCGCGCTCGTTATTCTTGGCGTCGGCGTGCTGCTGATTACCTACGTGCCGGTGCTGACCCTGGGTCTGCTGGAGCTGATGGGCAGGGGCGCCTGAAGTACCGTTGAGTCGATGAACTGGAAACGCCTGCAGTCCGTCGCCGTCGTCTGGTCCACGGTCTTCGTGGTTGCCGCGATCCTGGCCGTGGTGGGTGTCCAGGTCCTTCCCCGCGGCGTGCCGGGTCTGGTCGGGGCGTTGCATGTGCTGGTGGCGGCGATCGGCTTCTTCTGCGGCGTCGCGGCGACCCGGCGCCGGGCCGAGATCGAGGCCCTGCGCTGGCGCCGCGTGGAGGACTCGGACCTCACTTCGAGCGAGCGCGAACACGCCCACCGCGAGGCGGAGTCGGAACTGAAGCGGGCGAGTGCGCAGTTCCTGCTCGTCGGCGTGACCCTGGGCGGTTGGCTCGCCTACCAGTTGCGCGCCGAACGTCCGCAGGCTGGCGCTGCGGTCGCGGAACTTCTGGGCGGTGAAGCGCCGGAGGTGGCGGCGTCCGCGCAGACCGCGGCGGAAGCTCTGGCGTCGGCGCCGGTGTACAGCGTGAGCGCGTCCGATCTGCTGATCGCGACGCCGCTGATCGCGTTCGGACTCGGCATGCTGTGGGCTCGTCGCGGCGCCGTCCGGTCGGCGCCCTACGGCGACTGAGCGAGGAGCGTGCGCGGCAGAAACTGGGTGCGCCGGCCTCCGGTAGTTCTGCCGCGCGAGGTCCGCGGATCTACCGCAGGCGCGCCACGGTCGCGCCCCAACCGCCGCCGCCGGGGCCGCCGCTCTTGAACGAGACCACCCGCGGGTCGCGCTCCAACACCTTGCGCACGATCTGGCGCTGCACGCCGATGCCGCGGCCGTGGATGAAGCGAACCTCGCGGAAGCCCTTCTCGTACGCGGCGTCGAGGTAGCTCAGGGCGACATCCTTCACGTCGCGGGGCGCGAAGGGGTGCAGGTCGATCTCGTCGCCGATCGGCACCTCGACGACGTCCTCCATGTCCGGCGTGAAGTCGTCCTCCGGGGGCATGGCGGTGGCTCTGCCTAGAAGAGCTTGAGGACGGCGATGAAGGCGCTCCAGCCGTCGTCGGGCCCGGCGAGCGCGGTGCCCACGTCCATGTTGACGAGCGTGCCCCAGGGGCCGATGAAGGTGCCGACGATGCCGGCGCCGGCGAGCAGCTCGTTGTCCAGCCCGGACGCCATGTCCGTCGCCCAGGCGGCGTCGCCGACCAGGTCGATGCGGAAGAGCTGGCCGAGTTCGAAGCCGTAGCTCAGGTGCGCCGCCGCCGCCCGTTCGGCGCGTACCTTGTCGCTCTGGTAGCCGTGGACGGTGATGTCCGAGAAGAACCCGAACTCGTACTTGCTGAAGCGGTCCAGATCGGCGCCGTCCGCGTACTCGAAGGACAGGCCGATCTTCTGGAACTTCGGCAGGTGCCAGGTCTTGGCGGCGCCCACGTTCCACAGCGTGTAGCTGTCCGGCGTCACGTTGGCGCCGCCGAGGCCCCAGGGCGCCCACTCGCCTCGCAGGTTCCAGGCGCCACCGAGCACCAACCTGTAGCCGGAACGGGTGTAGCGGAGGGTGGTCCCCAGGCTGTGACTCAGATGATCCGCCGGCAGGACGAAGTCCTCGCTGGTTGCATCGGCGCGCTGGAAGTTGTTCCAGGACAGCTCGTAGCGGAAGTCGAGCTTGGTGTAGCTGCCGAGCGGGCGGCCGAGGCTGAAGTCCATGTTCGGGCGCAGCCGCTTCACGTTCTCCCGCGGCGACTCCCGGCCGCCGCGGTAGAGGGTGTCTTCGCCCGCGATCGCCAGCGCGAAGATGTCGGCGCCGGCATCCCAGCGCGAGCCGAACAGGCTCGGGTTCGCGACATTGGCGAGGATCAGCGGGCCGGCGACGAACAGGTCGGCCTGGGTGCCGGTGCCGCGCCAGTCGAACGCCAGCCAGTTCACGCCGCCCAGGGGCAGTGGGCCGCTCTGGGCCTCGTCGTAGAAGGCGCCGCCGACGATGAACATCCGGGTCTTGTCGTCCTCCTTGACCACCCGTTCGCCGGTTTCGTTGTCCATCGCCAGGTAGCGAAGCCCCACGTCGGTGTCGCGCACCATCGTCGCCTCGGAGGCCAGGGCCGCCTGCCGGCGGGTCTCGAAGTCGGTTGGGTTGATCTCGATCCCGGTGAGTTCGGTCAACCCCTCCACGACCGTTGTCGCGTTCAGCAGGGAGAACAGCCGCTGACTGACGACCCGGGCCGGCAGCCAGTACGACGACCGCTCCCACGCCGCCGGCTCGCCGTTCGCGTCGACCGGGCTGTAGAAGGTGGTCTCGTCGTTCGAGAGGACGTCGCCGGTCAGCCCGAGCTGGACCGCGCGGGTCTTCACCCGGGCGTAGACCTCGCGGTCCACCCACACCGTGCCGCGGAACAGGGTCCGCCCCTCGACCAGCGCCGCCGCCGGCTCGAAGTCGACGACCCAGGTGTCGCGGCCCTCGACCGTTGCGGTGCCCCGCAGCCGGTAGCGGTACTCCTTGGTGAAGGTGATCGCGGCAGGCATCGCGGCCGCCTTCTCCGGCTGGATCAGGGGGATCTCGGGAATCTTCTTGCGCCGCCAGCGAATGCCGTTGACGAAAAAGTTGTCCCAGGCCCAGTCGAAACCGGCCTTGCATGAAACAGGCCTTTTCCCGTGCGTCAGCGCGGCGCAGACGCCGCGACTTGATTCCTGGCGGAAGAAGAAGGGGCCCTGGAAGGTCACGTCGACCGTCTGGATGCCGGTGCCGAGCTGGAAGCGCAGCGAGGTCGTGTTGGTGGCGCTGTAGTTCGCGATCCGCCTCGACTGATCGTCTTCCAAGGCCTGCAGCCGCCTCAGGATCTCGCCGACCGGCACCTGGCGCGTGTCGGCGACGGTCAACGCCTCCTCGATGCTCTCCGCCCCGTCGAGGCCGACCGCCAGATCGCGGTCGAGCCGGAACAAGAAGGGCCCGTCGGTTTCGGTCAACTCGAGCACGTAGCCGTTCCGGGTGCGCCGGCCGCCGAACAGCAGGTCGGTCTCGCCGGTCGCGGGATCGAAGCGCGCGGGCGACCCGATCTGGCGGTCGTTGAAGCTGAGGGTGACCGGCGCCCCTGCAGCCGGTGGCGCCACGACGATCCGCAGGCTCAGGTCCTGCCCGTGGACGAAGCTCCAGGCCTCCGCGCCGCCGGGCGTCGAGTAGGGGTCGAAGGCGACGTCGCCCGAGAACTCCTGGGCGATCAGGCGGGCGACTCGAACCGCCGCGATGTCGGCGTCGCCGCTGCCGGAGAGTGGGAACAGGGACAGGGTGGCGCCGGCCTCCGCCTCGGCGGCCGCGCGGACCAACAGTCGGCCGCCGGCGTCTGGGCCGGTGGCCGCGGCGCCGGCCGGACCAGGCTCGACCGCGACGAGGGCATCCGGATCCAGTTCGCGGATCAGTCCCCGCAAGTCGCTCAGATCGACCGCGTCCGAGCCTGGGAACGCGGGCGTCTCGCCCGCATCCGAGTCCCTCGGGGTGACGACCGCGACTCCGTCGAGGTAAGCGTCCAGTTCCTGCGCGTAGAGAGCGCGGAGCAACTCCGGATCGCCCGGCAGCGGCGCCGAGACCACGGCGGCATCCGGCTGCGCGCCCGAAACGGCGACCGCCGCCCGCTTCAGCGCCAGCGCGTACTCCTGCACCTGTAGCGGTTCGTTGCGGAGTTCCCCCGGCCAGATGAGCTGGAAGAAGGCGCCGGCCCGCGCCGACCGGGCGAGGTTGGCCAACTGCTCCAGCTCCGGCGTCAGCTCGCCGGCGCGATCGGCCGCCGGCGGCGGCGCGGCGAAACGGACCGCGTACCACGGTGTCGCGCCATTGTCCCGCAGCCTCGACGCCGTCTCCGCCGCGGCGGAGACCGCGGCTTCGTCCGCGAGATCGACCGGCCACTTGACCACCAGAAGCGCCTCCTCCGGCAGCTCGGGCAGCGTGCCCAGGACCTCCGCAACCGACTCGGGATCGTCGGTAGCCAGACCGACACAGGGGTTGCAGGGCAACTGCCCGGCGACCGGCAGGGCGGCAGCGAAGAGGACGGCTACGGGAAGAAGGGGTTGTTTCGTCATGTGCTCGTGGAGTTCTCCACTCCCAGTGGCGGACCCTAGCCCGGATAACAGCGAATCGCGGCGCAGATTCCGGCCGCCGAAAGATACTGGGTGCGCCGGCGCCCTCGCCGGCATTTCAGAGAAGGCGCGCGAGGCGTCAGCCTCGCTCCACTCTGCGGTTCTGGCGCACCCAGTATTCGCCGCGCCGCTAGCCGGCGGCGGCCGGCTGGTCGCCGGACTCCGCGGCTGCGACGATCGCCGGCAGACCCATCTCGGAGCGCAGGTGCGCCTCGATCTCGTCGGCCAGGTCCGGGTTGTCGCGCAGAAACTGCTTCGCGTTCTCCCGGCCCTGGCCGAGCCTCACATCGCCGGCCGAGAACCAGGCGCCGCTCTTCATGACCTTGTTGTGCTGGATGCCGAGGTCGATCAACTCGCCGACCCGGGAGATGCCCTCGTCGAAGTCGATGTCGAACTCGGCCAGCCGGAACGGCGGCGCGACCTTGTTCTTGACCACCTTGATCCGCACCCGTGAGCCGACCACCACGTCGCCGTCCTTCAGCGCGCCGATGCGCCGGATGTCGATGCGGACCGAAGAGTAGAACTTGAGCGCCCGACCGCCGGTCGTGGTCTCGGGCGAGCCGAACATGACCCCGATCTTCTCGCGGATCTGGTTGATGAACACCACGGTCGTCCGCGACCTGGCGATGATGGCGGTCAACTTCCGGAGCGCCTGGGACATGAGCCGAGCCTGGAGGCCGACATGGGAGTCCCCCATCTCGCCTTCCAGTTCGGCGCGCGGCACCAGGGCGGCGACCGAGTCGATCACCACGATGTCGAGCGCGTTCGAGCGCACCAGCATTTCGGCGATCTCAAGTGCCTGCTCACCGCTGTCCGGCTGGGAGACCAGGAGGTCGTCGATGTTCACGCCGATCTTCTCCGCGTACTCGGCGTCGAGGGCATGCTCGGCGTCGATGAACGCTGCGGTGCCGCCGGTGCGCTGTGCCTGGCCGGCCACCGACAGGGCCAGGGTGGTCTTGCCGCTCGATTCCGGGCCGTAGACCTCGACGACGCGGCCGCGCGGGAAACCGCCGGTGCCGATGGCCGCGTCGACGGCCAGCGAGCCGGTCGAGATCGATTCGACACCGAGGTTCTCCTGTTCGCCGAGGCGCATGATCGCGCCCTTTCCGAACTGACGTTCGATCTGGGAGAGCGCGCCCGCGATGCCTTCCTCGCGGCCGACTTGCTGCTTGCGCGCATTCGCGCGGGTGGGGGTCATGGGTTTCTTTTTCCTCATTGTGTGGTTTTGGCGCGTTTGGAGGTGTTCGGGCAGCGATCGACGGCCTTCGAGGGGGCAGCGGCGCGGTTCCGGCGGCGTCGCCGCAGGCTGTGCGTGGCTATACTCCCGCGCGACCGGTGCGGCGGTCCCCTGGGTCGTCAGACGGTTCAACGGAAGGCGGGACTTGGCCGCTACGGACGCTCGGCGACGTGGCGTAGAACAACGTGACAGCCGACATCGACAAGGGCGCAGCCAGCGTATTGCAGCCCCCCTTGGGCGTCAACCACGAGGTCCGGGACCGGCTCGTCGCGATTCCCGGCGCCTGTGTCCGCGAGGCGGTTCCACTGGCCTCCGTGACGACGCTGCGGATCGGCGGTGCGGCGGATCTCTTCGTCCGGGTCGAGTCCGAAACGGCCCTCACGGCGGTGATGACCGTGGCCGGTGAGTGTGCGATCCCGCTTCACTTGCACGGCCACGGCTCGAACGTCCTGTTCCCGGACAGCGGCATTCGCGGTGTCGTCTGCCGACTCCGGGGTGAGCTCGAACTCGTCGAGGTGGAGGGCGAAACGGTGCGGGCTGGCGCCGGCGTTACGCTCGCCAGACTGGCCCGGGACGCGGCGAAGCAGGGTCTGCTCGGGCTCGAAGCCCTGTCCGGCTTCCCCTCGACCGTGGGCGGCGCCGTGGTGATGAACGCGGGGTGCTACGGCACGGAGATCCGCGATGTTCTCACCGAGGTCCGCGTGGCGCGGCCGGGGCGCCCGGTCGAGGCCGTGCCGGTTGCCCGGCTTATGCCCGGCTATCGGACCACGAACCTGCAGGGGACCGACGCGGTCATAACAAGAGCGGAGTTCCAGCTCCGGCGCGGGGACGGCGCCGCGGCGCTCAAGCGGATCGGCGAGTTGAACAGGCGGCGGTGGCGGAGCCTGCCGTCCGGCAAGCCGAACGCCGGTTCCGTGTTCCGCAATCCCCGGGACGATTTCGCCGGCCGGCTGATCGAAGCCTGCGATCTGAAGGGCCTGCGCCGTGGCGGCGCCGAGATCAGTCAGCGCCATGCGAACGTGATCGTCAACCGGGAGAAGGCGCGCGCCGCCGACGTGCTCGATCTGATGGTGGCGGTCCACCGGGCGGTGCGAGATCGGTTCGGCGTCGAACTGCGGCCCGAGATCGTGCTGGCCGGCGGTCTGGCCGAGGAATTCTGGGACCGCGCCCGTTCCTAGCGCGGCACCACTGGGACTCTCCACCCTTTAGCAAGTGGTCTTGGGGAGGCTGCTGTGGGTCAGGTAGGTCATGCGACCTGGGCATGGCATCGCTTGTTGGGGTCGAAGAGAGTGCGGTCTCGTAGCATGGCGCACGCGACGCCGAGGAGTCGGTCGACGAGCTGTCTGATGGCGCGTCCGTGCGTTTTCCCCTGGGCTTTCATGGCGTCGTACTTGGCGCGGCTGATCGGGTCATGCTGGATGGCGACTCGTCCCCAGTGATAGGCGGCATCGCTGAGGTGTTCGTTGGCGGCGAGTCGTCGCATGACGATGAGCTTCTTGCCGGACTTGACGGTCACCGGCGCCACTCCGCAGAGGCAACGCAGTGCCCCGTAGTCTCTGCGGGCCAGGCTTTGATCGGCCTCGGAGAGCAGGGTGGCGAGGCCGACCATGCCGAGTCCGGGCAGCGACCTGAGGATGGCGGCGTCGCTTGGCTTGGGCGTGTCTTCGTCGTCTTCCGGAGAGATCGCGGTTTCGAGTTTGCGGGTCATCCGCTCCAGCCGCCTTTCGGCGTCGGCGAGTTGGCGGCAGACGGTGTCGAGCACCGGCCGGAGGATTCCTATGTGTTCGACGGCGGCCTTTACGGCGTCCGGGGAAACGGCGATCGGCTCGGCCCGCAGTTGATCGCGCAGTTGGGCGGCAGTCAGGCGCCGGATGCGGTGTTCCTTGAGCAGCTTGGCGAGCGTGGCTTCGCGCACCCGTCGAGCCTTGTCGGGGGTCGGCGCCAGTCGCCACAAGGCCAGCGCGAAGGGCGCCGACACCTCGTTCTTGACCACGGCGAGAAACTGCGGGTAGTAGCGCCAGATCTGGTCGCGGACCTGGTTCCCCAGGCGGTTTTTCTGGTCGACCAACTGCTTGCGGGCGCGGGACACCTCGCGCAGCATGACGGTGGCGGCATCGGATGGTTGCACGCGGTTCAGGCACTCAGGGTCGGTGCGAAGCGCGGCGGCGAGCACCCGTGCATCGCGGCGGTCATCCTTGGCGCCGGCGACGGAGAAGCGGTCCCTGAAGCGGTCGAGCTGCTTGGGGTTGATGGAATACACGGCGAAGCCTCGCTCCAGGAGGCACTCGACGACCGGTCCGTGCGGCACCTCGCTGGCGATGCCGATCTCGCCCGGAGGCGTCGGTCGTGTATGTCCAAGGAGCCAGTCCGCCATAGCGGCAAGTCCCTTGCCGCTGTGGTCGAACGCCCGCTCCCCCCTCACTTTGCCGTCCCGACCCAGCAAACACACATGGTGGGTCTCGGACCCCCAGTCCACGCCGGCGAACCACGTCCTGATCATCTCGTCCTCCTTCTCCCTTGCGGTAGTGTTGTCTGGTCGGCATGCCGCGTTGCCTGCCCGTACCTGTACTGGTGCTCTAAGGCACTGACTCTCCACTGGGCGTCCAACGCGGCGAAGCAGCCAGGGCACAGGTCCCAGCTAGGTGCTCGAAGCACAGTGCGCCGGTGGTCGCTCCTGGCTGCTTGCCGACTTTCCTTCAGTGACTCCGGCAGACCAGAGACGAAACCGACCGGCGGTCTCGGCTGCGGAAGCTGCCGGCCCCGCGGAAAACGGCAGACCGTTTTCCGCCGGACCTTGGAAAACCGGCAAGCCGGTTTCCCACAGCTACCGCAGCCACGGCGGCTACTGGTCCATTCCAACTCTCTCAACGACCCACCAGAATCCACCCGTGAAAGGTACAGGTGCGCCGGCCTTCTGGCCGGCATCCGGCGCGAAGCGCCGGCCTCCGGTAGTTCTGCCGCGCCCGTTCGGAGTGATACAGGCTATCCTCAGAGGTCGACGCGAGACGAGGGCTCAGACGAGGCTGATGGCAGGAAAGGGAGAGACGATGAAGGGCACTTTGAATCGGACATTGTGGCGGCGACCGGAAGTGGTCCTGGCGTTCGTTGCGGCCATCGCGCTGCTCGCGCTTGCCTGCGGCGGCGGGGGCGGTGTGGCGGAGACCCGCGCCGGCTTCATCGCGCAGTTGCAGTCGTTCACGGTTCAGGCACCGGCTGCCGAGGAGGCGATGGCATCCGAGGAGGCCGACGCCGAAGCCGAAGCCGATACAGACGCCGAAGCGGAAGGCGACATGCCGGCCGAGCCCGCCATGGTGAGTGTCATGCTCGACATCCTGGTTCACAACGAGGGCGCCGGCACGCTCGACGGCATCACGGTCGACCTCACGATCGCCGACCCGGACGGTGCGGAGAAGGAACGCCGGCTGCTCTGGGTTGAGACTGCCGGGCTCACCAAGGGCTCCCAGACCCAGGTGGTCTACGACCTGAACGATGTCGTCTATACCGAGGGCGATGGCTTCCACGTCGAGGTTCGCCACGCGATCCCGATGGAAGAGCGCGGCGACTATCGCGAGTTCGACGCCGAGAGCTGAGGGTCGTGGACCTCGGGGAGCGTCGGCTGTTGTGGCAGCCCGCCCCTAGTACGCGTTCTTGGTCAGACCCCGGCGCAGGGTCAGCCACAGGATCTGGAAGTCGAGACGGAGACTCCAGTTCTCGATGTAGTACAGGTCGTACTGGATACGCTTGCGGATCGAGGTGTTGCCGCGCCAGCCGTGGACCTGGGCCCAGCCGGTCAGCCCCGACTTCACGCGGTGGCGGAGCATGTAGTTCGGGATCTCGTGGCGGAATTCGCGGACGAAGGCGGGGCGCTCGGGCCGGGGGCCGACGATCGACATGTGGCCGCGGAAGATGTTCCAGAGCTGGGGCAGCTCGTCGATCGACCAGCGACGCAGGAAGGCCCCGATGCGGGTGCGGCGTGGGTCGTCCTCGACCGTCCACACCGGGCCGGTGGCGGACTCGGCGTTCACTCGCATGGAGCGGAACTTGAGGATCGTGAAGGAGCGGCCGTCGAGTCCCATCCGCTCCTGCCGGTAGAACAGCGGCCCGCGATCCTCCAGCTTGATCAGCACCAGCACGATCGGCAGCAGGGGCAGCAGCACGGCCATGGCCGCCAGGGAAGCGCCCATGTCCATCGTCCGCTTGGCCAGGCTCGACCAGCCCTCCATCGGCACGTGGGAGAGATTGATGACCGGTGTGCCGTCCACGTCCTCCATCTCGGCGCGCAGCGTCGCGTACTGCAGGACGTTCGGCACCAGGCGGATCTCGATCAGCTCGTTGCCGATGCGGTCGAGCAGGTTGAGGATCTTCCGGTGCGCCTCGAACGGCAGGGCGATCATGAGCTGATCGACGTGGTGTTGCTCGATTGCTGCTTCCAGGTCGTCGAGTGTGCCGATGACGCTGACGCCGCTGACGCGCTCGGTGGAGACCGTGTCCGGGTCGTCGTCCAGGAAGCCCACGACCTCGTAGCCGAGTTCCCGGTGCCGGACCAGTTTGGCCGCGATCTCCTCGCCGCTGTCGCCGGCGCCGACGATCAGGATGCGGCGCACGTTGTGCCCCCGACGCCGCACCACGCGCAGGAAGGCGCGGGTGACGAAGCGGACCAGCGCGACCAGGAAGATGTCGCTGGCCGCGAACAGAGCGAAGAAGGCGCGGCTGTAGGAGAAGGGGTCGTCGCTGCCGGCCTGAGTCACGCGGTCGAAGGTCAGGACCGCGGTCAGGATCACGAGCGCCAGGACGGTCGCGACGACGATGCTGATCGTCTCGTCCACCCGGCTGTGCCCGCGGCGGATGCGGTAGAGGCCGTGGAAGTAGTAGACCGTGGGCCAGATCAGCAGGATGAAGGGCAGCATCCTGAGGTACGGCTCGAAGTCCGGCGCCGACTTCGTCATCTCGATCACCGGCTGCACGAAGCGCAGGTACCAGGCCAGGAAGAAGGCGCCGACCGTGGCGGCGACATCGCCGGCGATGTTCAGCGTGGCGGTGACGCGGAGTCGGTTTTGGAGCACGGTGCTGGGATCGTGGAGGTGTAGGGGCGCCCGACTCTGGCGGGCGCCGGATGTTAACCGGCGGTCAGTGTCCCGCCTCCCCGAGCACATCGCGGTAGATCGCGAGAGTGCTCTCGGCGGCGGTCTGCCACTGGAATCCGGCGGCGCGGGAGGCGGCGCGGTCGGCGAGCTGCCGGGCGTGGTCCCGATCCTTCATGCAGCGCTCGATGGCGGTAGCGATCTCCTCCACCTCGAGGGGATTGACGACTTCCGCGTAGCCCCGGGCGATCTCGTTGAGCGACGACGTGTTCGACGTGATCACAGGCGTCCGTGAGGCCATTGCCTCGACCACGGGCAGCCCGAAGCCCTCGTAGAGAGTCGGGTAGAGGAACAGGCTCGCGCCCTGGTAGAGGGCCGGAAGGGCGCTCGCCGGCACGTGGCCGACGAGCTGGACGTGGTCGCCGACCCCGAGTTGGCGGGCGCGGCGCTCGACCTTGAAGTCGCTGCCGGGCCGCGCGCCGACGCAGACGAGGGGCGCTTCGAAGCCGGCTCGCGAACGGGCTCTTGCGTACGCCTTGATCACCCGGTCCAGGTTCTTGTGGGGCTTCGGGTTGCCGACGAACAACAGGTACGGCTGGCGGACGCCCACGTCCTCCAGGCGGGCGCTGAGTTCCTCGGCGCTGAGCAGTTTCCGGAAACGATCCTCGACGCCGTTGTACACGACCTGAATCTTCTCTGCTGGAACGTCGAAGTAGTCGAGAACGTCGCTGCTCGTGTTCTGGGACACGGCGATGATCCGGTCGGCTCGGCTGACGCTGTGGCGAAACATGCGTTGGGCGTAGAGGGACGCCGCGCGGCTCGGCAGGAAGCCGGGGTAGAGCAGGTGGATGATGTCGTGGATCGTGACCACCGTCGGACACGGCACGATCGCCGGCAGGACGTAGTGGGTGGCGTGGTAGAGGTCGAGGCGCGACCGCGAGATGCGCCAGGTCATCATCCCGATCTCGCGCAGCGAGTAGACCGGCGACCGTTCGACGACGCAGCGGAAGTTCGCCGGCAGATCGGCAGCGAAGTCGCGATCCTCGGGCGGACGAACAGGACGTACTCGTTCGGGGCAGCGTCCTGTTCGGCCTCGATCCGGGCCAGACCCCGGATCAGGTTGGAAACGTAGACGCCAATCCCGAAGTCGCGGACCTTTCGAGCGTCGATGCCGATCCGGGCCACGGCGCAAGCCTAGCGCCGCGGTGCGCTTCACGGCGCGTTTCACGGCGCGTGTCCGAGATGTAGTGGCTCAGACAGATGTGGGACGGACGGGCTTGCAGTGAGCCACTGCACTGCATTGACAGTTGCCGCGACGATTCGTAGCCTCTTCGGCTTGCGCGGTTGCGCCTAAGCCGAATTGCGCGGCGGCTTGAGTTTCGCGACCTGGTGGTGAATGAGATGCACCTGTTGCTCGAACAAGCCCGCGACGGCCCCCTTCACTGGCACGAAGCCGTTCCGGCGCCGGCTGCCGACTGGGGCCGTGACGAAGCGCTCGTGCTCGCCAGCGTGGACTGCAAGGGCAGTCTGGCGTTCGTCGGTCCGGACTTCCTGCTGCAGGCGAGGCTGCACTACCGGCAGAGGCTCCACTGCGGCCGCTGCCTGACCGCATATGAGGAGGATGTCGACCTTTCGCTCGCGCTGGTTGTGACAGTTCTCCGCGAAGACGCGTCCGGCGCCTCGGACGGAACCGAGGATGGGGCCGGCGCACGTGAACTGGAGCCGGAGGACCTGTCGACGCTCACCGCGGTCGAGGGCGCGGTCGACCTGGCGGTTCTGGTCCGGGAACAGGTCGAGTTGAACGTGCCGATGAAACCGGTCTGCGATCCGGCGTGCCTCGGACTGTGCCCGCACTGCGGATCCGACCGGAAACGGGAAGCCTGCACGTGCTCCGATGAGCAGGTCGACCCGCGCTGGTCGGGGCTGGAAGCGATCCGCGAACGACTTGGCGGGAATCTGAACTAGTGTTGGCAGCCGCTGCGCCGCCGAAGCGGCGGCGTAGTCTGCTGGACGATCAAGCTGGACGACCCAGAAAGGAATCCTTGAAATGCCAAACCCCAAACGACGGCACTCGAAGGCGCGTCGCGACCGGAGACGGACCCATGACGCGCTGAAGCCGCCCGCCGCCTCGTTGTGCCCGAATTGCGGCGAAGCCAAGCTGCCGCACCGCGCCTGCAGCCACTGTGGTCACTATCGCGGCCGCGACGTGGTCGAGATGGACGACGTCCTCTAGCAGCCCGCTGGGCGCCCCCCTCAGGCGCTACACTGGTCGTTCACTAACTAGGAGTTGACCCTGAATTGACGGATCGAGGTTCAGCGCGAACCCCAACCGTGATCGCCGTCGATGCGATGGGCGGCGACCACGCCCCCCGGACCGTGGTTGAGGGCGCGCTGCTGGCGGCCCGTCAACGTAAGCTCCGTCTCCTCCTCGTGGGCCGCCGGCCGATCCTGGAGCAGGAGATGGAGAACCTCGAGCCCGGGCGTGGTGTCCGGGACCGGGTCGAGATCGTCCATGCCGGCGAGGTCGTCGGCATGGACGAGTCCGCGCTCGCGGTGCGACGCAAGCGCGACTCTTCGGTGCGTGTCTGTGCCCGCCTGGTCAAGGATGGCCGGGCGCAGGCCATGGTGACCGCGGGCAACACCGGCGCCGCCCTGGTCGCCGGCAAGATGGTGATCGGTGTGGCGCCCGGGGTCGATCGACCGGCCCTCGCGGTGACCATGCCGCGGCGCGTCGGTCGAACCATCCTGCTGGACGCGGGCGCCAACGTCGACTCGAAGCCCCACCAACTCCTTCAGTTCGCGGTCATGGGCCACTACCTGGCCCAGCAACTGCTGCGGATGGACTCGCCGCGTATCGGCCTGCTGTCGATCGGCGAAGAAGCCGGGAAGGGCACCGACCTGGTTCGCGAGGTGTTCAAGTCGCTGGACGCCACGGGACTGAACTTCGTCGGCAACGTCGAGGGCCGCGACGTGTTCAGCGGCACCACCGATGTCGTCGTCTGCGACGGTTTCGTCGGCAACGCGATCCTGAAGAGCGCCGAAGCGCTCGCGGAGTTCGTGGGCGGCCAGTTGCGCGAGGAGATGGGACGCACCCTCCGGTCGCGGCTGGGCTATCTGCTGGCCCGGCCCGCCTTCGACCGCTTCAAGAGCCGGATCGACTACAGCGAGTACGGCGGCGCGCCGCTGCTCGGCCTGCGCGGCGGTTGCTTCGTCGCCCACGGTCGTTCGTCGGCCCACGCGATCTGCAGCGCGGTGCAGCGCGCCGTGGAGTTCTGCGAGGCGGGCACCCACGTCAAGGTCAGCGCCAAGCTCTCGGAGGTCGCCTCCGAGGCGGCGCCGAAGGCGGTAGCGGGATGAGGAACGGGCCCATGAGGAACGGGTTGCGCGGAGCCTCTACCAACCACGCACGGCGGGTCCGGATCGCCGGCACCGGGAAGGCCGTGCCGGACAAGATTCTCACCAACGCCGACTTCGAGCGCATCGTCGACACCTCGAGCGAGTGGATCGTCGCCCGAACCGGCATTCACGAGCGACGGGTCGCCACCGACGACGAGTACACGTCGATCTTTGCCGTTCGAGCCGCGCGCGACGCGATGGAGATGGCGGGTGTGGCGCCCGCGGAAGTGGATCTCATCCTGATCTCGACGGTGACGCCGGACATGCCCTTCCCGTCCACTGCCTGCCTGGTGCAGGAAGAAATCGGTGCGAAGGACGCGACCTCCTTCGATCTGAACGCGGGCTGCACCGGCTTCATCTACGGTCTTTCGGTCGGGCACCAGTACGTTGCCAGCGGCGCCGCCTCGACGGCTCTGGTGATCGGCGCCGAGTCGCTGACCAAGTACACGGACTACGAGGACCGCTCGACCTGCGTTCTGTTCGGCGACGGCGCGGGCGCGGTCGTGCTGCGCGGCGAAGACCCCCCGGCGCCGAGTCCGGAGAACGGGCTGCCGGGCGTTCTCTCCGTGGCGATTCACAGCGACGGTTCGCTGGCCCACCTGCTCGAGATGCCGGGCGGCGGCAGCCGCAATCCTCCAAACCGTCCGGAGACCCTGGAAGCGCGGCTGCCCTTCATCCGGATGCTCGGCAACGAGACCTTCAAGGTGGCGGTCCGCACCCTGGCCGAGGTCTCCGGCGAAGTGCTCGCCGACGCCGGCCAGAAGCCGGAAGACGTCAAGTGGCTCATTCCCCATCAGGCGAACCGCCGGATCATCGACGCCGTGGGGCGCCGGATCGACGTGCCCGCCGACCGCGTGTACGTCAACATCGATCGTTACGGCAACACATCGGCCGCGTCCATCCCGATCGCGCTCGACGAACTGAACCGCGACGGGCGGATCGACCCCGGGGACCTGGTCCTGATGGCGGCCTTCGGCGCCGGGCTGACCTGGGGCGCCGCCGCGGTTCGGTTCTGACTCGTAGTCGAGGGTTGTTCAGATGGGTGCGGTGGCGTATGTCTTTCCAGGCCAGGGGTCGCAGCGGGTCGGCATGGGCCGGGCGTTGGCGGAGACCTTTCCGGAGGCGCGGGCGGTCTTCGAGGAGGCGGACGACACCCTCGGTTTCGCGCTTTCCGCGCTCTGCTTCGAGGGGCCCGAGGACGAGCTTCAGTTGACGGCGAACACCCAGCCGGCGCTCGTCGCCGCATCGGCGGCGGCGCTTCGCTGCTACCGGGCTCGGGGTCTGGAGACGGAGACGCCGGACTTCGTCGCCGGCCACAGCCTGGGCGAGTACTCGGCGCTCGTCGCCGCTGGCGCGCTCGAACTCGGCGACGCTCTGCGCCTGGTCCGGGCGCGGGGCGAGGCCATGCAGAAGGCGGTGCCGGTGGGCAAGGGCGCGATGGCCGCGGTGCTTGGCCTGAGCGTCGAAGACACGGCGGAAGTCGCCGCCGAGGCGGCGGCTGCAACCCGCGGGGTCTGCCAGCTCGCCAACCTCAACGCGCCGGGGCAGATCGTGATCGCCGGCTCGAGCGAAGCGGTGGAGCAGGCCATGGTGCTGGCGAGTGACCGGGGTGCGCGCCGGGCGATTTCGCTGCCGGTTTCGGCGCCATTCCACTGCGCCCTGATGGCGCCGGCCCGCCGGGCGATGGAACCGCTGATTCAGGCGGCGCCGATGGCGGACCCACAGGTGCCGGTGATCTGCAACGTGGATGCGGAGCTGGTGACGACCGCGTCCGCGGCCAGGTACGCGCTGGTGCGGCAGATCGACGGCCCCGTGCGCTGGGCGGAATCGGTGACGGTCATGGCGGCCGAAGGCGTCGACCGGCTGATCGAGTTCGGGCCGGGCAAGGTGCTGTGTGGCCTCGCGCGGCGGATCGACCGGCGCCTGAAGGTCCAGTCGGTGGCCGAGCCGGGCGACATGGAGTGACCAAGAACGTGAGCATCTTCGATCTGAGCGGACGAACGGCGCTGGTCACCGGCGCATCGCGCGGCATCGGCCGCGCCTGTGCCGTGCTGCTGGCGCGGCAGGGCGCCCGCGTGGTGCTGGCGGCACGGAACGAGGAACTGCTGGGCGAAGTCGCCGCCGAAATCGCCGCCTCGGGAGGCGAGGCCCATGCAATGGCGCTCGATCTGGCCGATCACGAACAGGTACCCGGCGCTGTGCGGCAGCTTCCGAAGGAGTTCGCGGCGGTCGACATCCTGGTCAACAACGCCGGCATCACTGCCGACAACCTGCTGGCCCGGATGACCCTGGACCAGTGGCAGCGGGTGCTGGACGTGAACCTGACCGGCGTTTTCGTCCTCACCAAGGCGCTCGTGCGGGGCATGATGCGCCGGCGCTTCGGACGGGTCGTTTCGGTGTCATCCGTCGCCGGTGTGATCGGCAATGCCGGGCAGGCGAACTACGCCGCCTCCAAGGCCGGGCTGATCGGGTTCAGCAAGTCCCTCGCCCGCGAGCTGCTCAGCCGGGGGATCACGGTGAACGTCGTGGCGCCGGGCTTCATCGAGACGGACATGACCGCGGCGATGCCGGAGGGCGCCGGCGAGCGCTTCCTGGAGCAGTACGGCCTTATGCGTCTCGGCACCGTGGACGACATTGCGCCCGCGGTGCTGTTTCTCTCGAGCGACGAGGCGTCCTACGTCACCGGCGAAGTCCTGAGCGTCAGCGGCGGAATGACCTGAGTGTCAGGGCCGTTTCGCGGCCAGCCGCAGATTCGGCAAACGGAACGAATGCGGACGTAGCGGCCACTATAGTTGCCCAATGGGTGTTCAGGCCAAGTCGTTGGGAGTCCGATTCGCTCTGCTGCTCGCTTCCGTGTGGTTCGCGGCGTCTGAAACGCTTGGGGCCCAGGCGCAGAGCGACCGGTTATTCTCGTCTGCGGGCGAGGTGAGATCGGAAGTTGGAGCAGGCCCGGCCGCGCCGGAGGACGACCTGTTGCGGAGCCGGTCGGCGCGTCTGGACGTCTCGGCGCTCTCGCGAGCGCGTGACGCCGCCGTCGCCGGGCGCTCCGATTCAGCGATGCTCACGCTGAACCTCTTCGACGATGCGGTGCTGCGTGCGGTGGTGGAACGCGTAGAGCGGTTGTCTTCGGATGGCGTTCTGATCTCGGGCCGCGTGGTCGGCGAACCGTTCGGGTCGCTGCATCTGGTGGTCAGGGCTGGCCTGGTGACCGGTTCGGTACGCACCTTGGGAGCGTCGTACCGGATCGGCCCCGGCGCTGCCGGCCTCCATCTGGTCGGCGAGGTGGACGAGCCGGCGCGTTCGTTCGAGTGCGGCGTCCGAGATCTGCCCGAGATTGCCGGGGAAGCGCTGCTTGAGCGGGCAGAACGACCTTCGGGGCGGTCGCCCCGGTCCGCCGACAGCGCCTCGTCGGCCGGTGTTGCGGCGCCTTCGATTCTCGACGTGGCGGTGATCTACACGTCGGCCGCGGGGCGTGAACTCGGCGGCGCCGGCCAGGCTCGTGACGAGATCGACCTCCTGGTCGCGGAAACCAACGACGTCTTGGAGAAGAGCGGCGCCGACCTTCGTGTCGCCCTGGTCGACGTGCGGGAGGTGAACTACGCCGAGAGCAACATATTCACAGACCTTGACCGTCTCGCGGCGACTTCGGACGGGTACATGGACAGCGTTCATCAGATGCGGGACAGCGTCGCGGTCGACGTGGTGGTGATGCTGGGGGCCTGGAGCGGGCGTGTGGGTGGCGTAGCCGATACGCCTGCGACGGTTGGCAGCGGGACCCAGCACCGGGCGTTTGCGGCTGTCCGCCATGACGCCGCCTCCGCCTCCTTCGCTCACGAGCTAGGGCACGTCCTGGGCCTGCGGCACGATCGCAATGCGGAGTGCGGCAGCACCTGCCCGCAGACCGTCCATCCCTACGCGTTCGGCTATGTCAATCAACGTGCGTTCGGGGGGGCGTCGTTGAGTCGGCGCTGGCGGACGATCATGGCGTCCAACTCGCAATGCCAGTACACGGGGTTCTCGTGCGTTCGGTTGCCTCGGTTCTCGAATCCGGATCTAGTGCGTGGCGGCGATCCGATGGGCGTGGCCGGTTCTCAGCTTTCGCACCTTGTCGAGGGGCCGAGCGATGCGGTCCGGTCGCTCAACCAGACGGGCCCCATTGTGGGCGCCTACCGCCGCTTCGACGCTGCAGCCGTTTTCTTCGGCGCGGCTTCGTACACGGCGACAGAGGGCGGCGCCGGCGCCGTCGTGACGGTCCAACTGAGTGCGGCGCCAGGCAGGCCTGTTGTCGTGCCGCTCGCCGTCGCGACCACGGCCGCCGCCGGCGACTTCTCGAGCGTGCCGGCCAGCGTGCGGTTCGCAGCTACCGAGACAGTGCAGACGTTCACCATCGATGCGGTTGACTACGCCGTCGACGAGGCGGATGAGGAACTGACGATCAGTCTCGCTGGAACGGTGCCCAGGGGCTCAACGGCCTCGACCACGGTGACCCTTGTCGACGATGACGAGATCGCGGCGGCACCTGCGGTCACTTCGGTCTCGGTTGTGTCCAATGGCGGGCCGAACGGGACTTACGCGGCGGGCGACCGCATCGAAGTGGAGGTGGCGTTCACCAAGGACGTGACGGTTACCGGGACCCCGAGGATCGGGTTGACGATTGGCACTCAGGAACGGCAGGCCGGCCATGAGGCGACGGTGGGGGAGCTGCTCCGGTTCGCGTATGAGGTGGTCAAGGGCGACAGAGACGAGGACGGAATCGAAGTCGCTGCCAACGGACTGACTGTGCCCGACGGCGCGATCAAGGACAGTTCCGAGCAGGCAGCGGCTCTGACCCATGCCGCGGTCGCAACCAGTCACAAGGTGGACTCCGTCAAACCGGCGCTGGAGTCCTCCTCGGTCAACGCCAACGGGTTGACGCTCACCTTCGATGAGAAGCTCAACGGGGCCGGGTACGCCCTTCCGCCGAAGTCCGCCTTTGCGGTGACGGTAAACGGCGTTGCCGCGGCGCTGGAGGGAGTCGTCGTCAACGGCACGAGCGTCAGGCTGTCTCCGGCGGAAACGCCGCTGCCCGGACAGACGGTGGCGGTTTCCTGCACGGCGGGAACTCCGGCACTGTCGGACGCGGCGGACAATGCCGTCGCCTCGTTCTCGATTGTCGAGGTGGAGAACCTGATGTCATCGGTGCTTGGCGACGTTGACGGCGACGGGCTCATCGAAGTGGCGGAGCTGGCGGAGTTGGACGCGATGCGGCACGACATCGACGGTGACGGCGCCCCCTCCGGCAGCGGCGCCGCCGCATACATGGCGGCGTTCGGTACAAGCGGCTCGGTTCTGGACTGCGGGACCCGAACCTGCACCGGCTACGAACTGACGGCCGATCTCGACTTCGATACCAACGGCAACGAATGGATCGATCATCAGGACGCCTACTGGAACGGCGGCAGTGGCTGGAAGCCCATCGGACTTCGCGAGGCACCGTTCAACGCCACCTTCGACGGCAACGGTCACACGATCCGCCGTCTGTTCCTCCGCCGCGCCGAACCCAGGCTCGGCCTGTTCGGTGCCGCCGGCGGTTCCAGCGTCCTACGCGACCTCAGGCTGCTCGACGTGCGTATCGACGCGGAATACACAGGTAACGGCATGGCGGGAGCGCTCGTCGGATGGACCGAGGGAGGAATCTTCCGGGTATTCGTGACCGGCAGCGTCTCAGGCGAAGCCTGGGCCCTCGGGGGCATCGTAGGTGGCGCGGGCGGCAGTTCCCTCGGGGAGAGTCTCGTCGCAGCGCACGTGACGAGCACTCGTACGGCCGGCGGCCTGGTGGGCCGCTTGAGCAACGGAGCTTCCCTTACGAGGAGCTACGCGATCGGCACGGTGACGGCCGAGGTAGCCGGCGGGCTCGTTGGAGCGACGCACAGCTCAACCGTGTCGGAGTCCCATGCGCGGAACCTGGTTTCAGGCCGAACCGACGCCGGAGGCCTGGTCGGGAAGGGGTACAGCGGCGAGATCAGGGGAAGCTACTTCGCCGGCCTGTTGTCTGGTGGGAGCGGCGTCTCCTCTGGCGGCGTGTTGGCCAGTCCCAACTTTAGCCGCGCGCCGACGGTTTCATCCGCCTACTGGGACAAGACGACAACGGACCTGGAGTCGGGCACTTACGGATCGGGCTTGACATCGACCGAGCTGCAGGCGCCGACCGAGGCGAGTGGGAGCCTCAGCGACTGGAGCGGCCGGTGGAACTTCGGAACATCGACTGAGTATCCGGTGTTGGCGGCGGACCTCGACCGTAGCGGTGACGCTACCTGGCAGGAGTTCGGCTATCAGGTCCGCGCTGGTCCGGTGCTGACGGCGCTGCCTGACGCGGGCGCGGTCCAGTTGTCTTGGACAGCGGCAGTTGTGAGCCACTGGAGTCCGGCGCCGTCCGTCACCTACACGCTGTACCGCCGCTTGACGGACGGCAGCGTGTCCGTGTTGGCCGAGGGCCTGACGGGTCGCTCGCGGCGGATGCCCGGCAGCGCTCCGGGCGAGTCCTACCATGTGGCGGCTGTGGTCGACGGCTGGGAAGCCGCCTACGGTGGCGTCGCTGAAGCAGCGGATGCGCCGCCTCCAACTACGCCGCCACCAACTACGCCGCCACCAACTACGCCGCCACCAACTACGCCGCCACCAACTACGCCGCCACCAACTACGCCGCCTCCAACTACGCCGCCTCCAACTACGCCGCCTCCGTCGGACGAAGGCGGCGGCGATGACGACGGCAGCGAGGGGCTTCCGCGGGCCGCGATAGCGGTCGACGCCGAATGTGAGAATCAACTTTGTCGAGCCCGCACCGGCGTACCGCTGGCGTTTCGGGACGCAAGCACCGGCACGGTCCGGTTTCGTGACTGGGACTTTGGCGATGGCGGCCGCTCCCGTGACCGGTCGGCATCACACTCCTTCACGGCGCCCGGGTTCTTCAAGGTTACGCTGCGGGTGGGTGACGCTAGTCGGGAGTCCCGAGCGTCGATGATGTTCCTGGTGGAAGCCCGCGATCCGGCCGGGACCTGCGTGGCAGACGCCGAGACGTTGTGCCTCCAGGACTCGCGGTTCTCCTTGGCTGTGGAATGGCGGACCGCGGAGGGTGAACGTGGCGCCGGTCGGGTGGTACATTCAGGCACGAACGACTCCGGGCTGTTCCACTTCTTCTCGCCCGGCACCAACTGGGAGCTTCTGATCAAGGTTCTCGATGGTTGCGCGGAAAACGGTCGCGTCTGGGTCTACGGCGCGTCAGCGACGACGCTGGGGTACACCATCCGGGTCCTCGACACCGTGACGGGTTCGGTGAAGGAGTACGCGAAGGAACCGGGAGAGCCGGCGCTCGCGATAGTGGATTCCAGCCCGTTTCCTGAGGGCTGCTAGGTGCTAGCGGTGATGCGGCCGCCAAAGTCGCGGTTCCCTCCTCGACGGCGCGGGCATTGGACGGATCGCCTTCGTGGTGGCATAGTCTCCGTCTGTCAGCGGGCCGGAAAAACGTCAACCCTGCGCGAACACGCCTAAAGAGGAACCAGAATGTCCGTAGTCGAAAAGGTCAATAGCATCATTGTCGAGCAGCTCGGAGTCGATGCCGACGAAGTCACTCCGCAGGCCAGTTTCACCGACGACCTCGGTGCGGATTCGCTCGACATCGTCGAGTTGGTCATGGCTTTCGAGGAGGAGTTCGGCATCGAGATCCCCGATGAGGATGCCGAGAAGATCGGCTCCGTCAAGGAAGCCACCGACTACATCCAGGCGCACGGGGGCGACAGCTAGCGAGCCGGGTCCGGCCGCCCCGAGCGGGTCCGCTGACATACGGATTCGTGGTGCATGCACATGAGCGACCGTAGGCGCGTCGTCATCACCGGTGTCGGCCTGGTGTCCCCGCTCGCGGTGGGGACAGAGGCCACGTGGTCCGGCCTGATGGAGGGCCGGAGCGGCGTCGGTGCGATGACGCGGGTTGACTCGTCCCCGTACACGACGAAGATCGCCGCCGAAGTGCTGGACTTCGACGCGGAGCAGTTCATGCCCCGGAAGGACATCCGCCGTGTCGATCTCTTCATCCAGTTCGCCGTGGCGGCGGCAGCCCTGGCCCGTGAGGACTCGGGGCTCGAGATCGATGAGGCGAACGCCGATCGCGTGGCCACGGTCGTCGGCTCGGGCATGGGCGGGCTGCCGCTGATCGAGCACATGCACGACGTGTGGCGCGACCGCGGACCGCGCCGGGTGTCCCCGTTCTTCATCCCCGGCCTGATCGCCAACATGGCGTCCGGCCAGATCTCGATCCGGCACGGCGCCAAGGGACCGAACACCTGTCCCACGACCGCCTGCACGACCGGCCTGCACGGGGTCGGTGATGCGTTCCGCCTGATCCAGCACGGCTACGCCGACGCGGCCTTCGCCGGCGGCACGGAGGCCACGACCTGCGACCTGGCGGTGGCCGGCTTCGGGGCGATGAAGGCGCTCTCGGTGCGCAACGACGAGCCCGAGAAGGCGTCCCGGCCCTGGGATGTCGGCCGCGACGGCTTCGTTCTTGGCGAGGGCTCCGGGGTGCTGATCCTGGAGGAGCGCGAGGCGGCTCTGGCCCGCGGCGCCCATGCCTATGCCGAAATCCTGGGTTACGGCATGAGCGCAGACGCTTACCACGTGTCGGCGCCGGAACCCGAAGGCGACGGCGCGGCGCGGGTGATGAAGGCGACGCTCGACGACGCCGGGATCACGCCGGAACGGATCGACTACATCAATGCCCACGGCACCTCGACGCCGCTCGGCGACATCGCCGAGGTCCGGGCGATCAAGCGTGTCTTCGGCGACCACGCCTACCGGTTGGCCGTGTCCTCCACCAAGTCCTCGACAGGCCACCTGCTGGGAGCGGCGGGCGGCGTCGAGGCCGGGCTCCTGGCGCTTGCGATCGACCGGCAGGTACTGCCGGCGACGCTCAACCTCGATGAGCCCGACGAGGAGTGCGACCTGGACTTTGTGCCCCACGAGCCCCGCGACGCGAAGGTCGAGGTCGCGCTGACCAACTCCTTCGGCTTCGGCGGCACGAACGGCGCTCTGATCATGGCCCGGGCGTAGCGCGGAAGAACGCTCTGACCTGGGAACCCGTGTGGCGCGACCCGCGCCACACGCGAACCAGTCCGTGCGCCCGTCATCGGGCGCACGGACTGGCACGCGGGCATCTTGCCCGCATCCGGCGCGGAGCGCCGGCCTCCGGGAGTTCTGCCGCGCTAGCAGCTATTCCAGTGCTTTCCAATCCTGAAATGAGCGTGAACGGGACCGTCATGGAGAGTCGAGTCGGGTCGGTCTCGGGGTAGTTCTGGGGCGGCAGACGGTTCTGCACCGTCTGCCGCCTAGGGTAGCGCCCGCTGCGATGCCGCGGCGGTTGCGGGCGTTGTGTTCCGGCCTGGGCCGATGGTGGTGTGCGGTGTATGGCATCGGGCTGCGCGGTCTGCGGTTCAGGCGCTCCGGCGCCGGTGGGGATCGGACTCCCGGTCGATGAGTTCGAAGAGTCTGGCACGAGCCAGCTTGAGGGCGATCGCGGCGTCGAGGTCGCTCGTGGCGCCGGCTTGGTCTTCGAGGGCGGCGATGGTGACGCCGGGCCTGAGGTGCCGCTCCGCGTCCGGCAGGGACTTGAGCTTCTCGAACGGCGTCATGGTGTCCTGGTAGCGGTAGCGTTTCCTGGTGCGGCCCTTGCTGTCGGTGACCTCGGTGGGAAACAGGCACGGGCGATGGAAGTTGAGGAAGGGGGTGAGCACATCGCATGCGAAGACGTTGATCTCGCGGGCGAAGAGCTTGGGGATGTGCCGGTATCCGAACTGGCGCCGGATCACGTTGCCGTTCTTGCTCTCGACCAGGGCGTTGTCGTTGGTGTGCCGGCTGCGGGACTTGGTGAACTCGTGTTGGCAACGCTCGGAAAGTGAGCCACCCACCGTTTGGAAAGTGAGCCACCTCGGCCGTGTTGAGTGTACGCGAGTTTTCTCTCGTCGGTCCCCTTGAGTCAGTAGCAGTAGCGGCTGCGGTAGCTGTGGGAAACCGGTCTGCCGGTTTTCCAAGGCGGTGCGGGAAACGGTCTGCCGTTTTCCGCGGCGCCGGCAGCTTCCGCAGCCGGCCGCCGTTGCGGTCCGCTCCGCGGCGGCGCCGCGGCGGTCCGGTTGCGGGTGGTGGGGTCCGTATTCACGAGGGGCTTCTCCGCAGCCGTGTCCGATAGGAGGAGCCCTTGGTGGCGAGGATGTGGGCGTGGTGGGAGAGGCGGTCGAGCAGAGCCGTGGTGAGCTTCTCGTCGCCGAATACGCGGACCCACTCGGAGAAGGCGAGGTTGGAGGTGACGATGGTCGAGCGTCGCTCGTAGCGGTCGGCGAAGACGTTGAAGAGCAGTTCGCCGCCGGCGCGGTCGAATGGCACGAAGCCGAGCTCGTCGCAGATCAGGAGATCGACCCGCTGAAGCCACTGCTGCAGGCGCCCCAGCTCCCGCTGATCGCGGGCTTCGATCAGGTCGCGGACGAGGTCGGAGGCCTTGCGGAACCAGACCCGGCGGCGGCGCTTCGCGGCCTCGATGCCCAGCGCGATGGCGAGATGCGTCTTGCCGGTGCCGATGGGTCCGACCAGGACGACATCGTCTCCACGGTCGATGTAGTCGCAGGCCGCCAGCTCGCGCAGCTTCGGTTTGGACACTCCCTGTAGCGCCTGGAAGTCGATCTGCTCGAGCGTCTTGTGGTCGGGGAAGCGGGCCGCGCGCAGCCGGCGCTGGACGGTGCGGGCCTCACGGTCCCGGATCTCGGCCTCGAGCAGTTGCCACAGGTAGTCCTCGTAGTCCCACTGTGCGTCCTGGGCCTGACGCGCCCGCTGCTCGTAGTCGCGCAGCACGGAGGGCATCTTGAGCGTCTTGAGGCCCTCGGCGATGACGGCTCTGCGCACCGCCCGGCTCACGATGCCGCCTCCTGAAGCAGCACGTCGAAGTCAGCGGCACGAGCGCTCTCGACCTCGTGGCGGCGGAGCGGCTCCGGCACCTCGATCCTGGAGGCCGGACTCCGCGGAGCGAGTCCCAGCAGGTCGAAGCGACCGGCGGTCAGGGCCTCCTCGAGTGCGGCGGCTACCTCCTCGCTGCCGTGGTCTGTGACCACGCTCAACAGCTTGGCGAAGAGCCGCGCCGTCTCCAGCGCGCCGTGCCGCAACTCCAGCATTCTCCACAGCTTGCGATAGGCCGGGCCGAGCTCTGCGAGCAGCTCCGGGGCCACCTGGCGCACCGCCTGAGGTTTCCGGGACAGCTCCTCGAAGTAGTGCGCGTAGCGCACCAGGCGCTGTCCCGGCCGCACCAGAGCGCAGCGGTACTCCGCGTCGCGACAGGAGAAGACGATGTCGCCCGTACCGACGCGGGCATGGACCTGGAGGCTCTTCCACCGCGAGGGAACCGAGTAGATCGCACCACCCAACTGCACCGTCGCCTGGCGCGACACCCGCACGATCCTGAGCTTCCTTGCCTCGAACACGGTCGGCGGCAGCTCGCGCAGAGCCGCCTGCTCCTCCTGCCACCGCGCACGGTTGCCGGGTGCCGCGTCGACCGAAGCCAGCACGCCCCGTGCGATCTCCTCCAGAGTGCGCCCTTGAGGCACCGGACTCATGTGCGCCAGACGGATTCCCTTGCCCCGCGACTCCACACTGCCCTTGTCGTGCCCCTCGCCGGGGCGGGCGAAGCACGGCTCGAACAGGTAGTGGCTCACCAGTGCCTGGAATCGATCCGTCAACTGACGCTTGGCGCCCACCCGGCGCCGCACGGCCGCACTCAGATTGTCGTAGACCAGCCGCAGCGGCACGCCGCCCAGGTGCGCGAACGCCCGCACGTGGCCATCGAGAAACGCCACCTGGTCGCAGCGGTCGTACAGCCACACGAACGAACGGCCTGAGTACGGCAGGTGCAGCAGGAACTTCCACACCCGGTGAGCCACACCGTCCTCCTCCACCGTCACCTCGAAGAAGTCCACCTGGCCACACTCGCCGGCACGGTGCACCAGCGGAATGAACGTCTCCTGCCGCTGACGCTTCCACTCCCGAACGTAGCTGCGAACCGTCGTGATCCCGACCTCGTAGCCATCCTCCAGCAACTGCCGATGCAGACGCGTACCCGTCAGCCGCTGCTTCGCCGTCGTCCGGCGAGACCACGTCCTCAGCAGCTCCTCCAGACGAGGCGCCATCCGCTCCGTCACCAGCCGCCGCCGCGGCCTGCTCTCCACCCGCCGCGGCGCGCTCTGATCCAGGTACTTGCGCACCGTGTTGCGGCTCACGCCGTGCTCCCGAGCCACCGAGCGTTGGCTCCGACCCTCCACCAGCACCTGGTGCCGAATAACATGTACCTGATCCATCCTCAGCAAGTCCTTCCTCCGATCGCGTTGGTCTACTGAACAAGACCAAGTTACCGGCCAAGGGCCGAGGGTGGATCACTTTCCGAGCGTTGGGTGGCTCAGTTTCCGAGCGATGCCTCCAGAACTCGGGGACGTGCAGTTGGTTGAGCATCTCGGCGACCTTGCGGTTGATGTACTCGGAGCCGTTGTCGGCGTGGAAGCCCAGCACCTTGAAGGGGCAGGACTCGATGAGCTCCTTGAGCACCGGCACGAGACACCGTTGGGAGATGGCCCGTACCGTCGCCACGTGCTCCCACTGCAACACCTCGTCCACGAGGTTGATGTGGTACACGCCCTTCTCGCCGTCTTTGTCCCCTTGGTGCACCGTGTCCACCCGCAGGTAGCCCGGCTTCCCCTCCGGCTGGGGCTTGCGTCGTTCCCCGATCCCGACCGCGGTCGACCGCGTCTTCTTGAAGCTGGTGCGGCGCCGCCGGTAGGCGGTCGACTTGCGCAGGTTGTAGAACTGGCCGTTCGAGATGGTCGCCAGGCGCTCGAAGCGCTCGTCGGCGTACTCCTCGAACATCCGCCGCATGACGGCGCGCGTCGCGTGTCCGCACACTTGGCCCAGTGCCGCATCGACCTCGGCCAGAAGCCCGATGTCGGCCTTCGTGTAGCGCCGCCTGAACGCGTGAGGCGGCTGGCCGCGGCGGTCGCGAACGCTGCCGGTCTCCCGGTGCTGCCGGATCAGCCGCGTCACCTGCGACTCGGATTTCCCGATCATCTTCATCAGGTAGCTCCGGATCACGCCCTTGTCGCGCCTCGGAAGCGCCCAGTAGCGGAACTTGACCAGCGTCTCACGGACGAACTCGTAGCTCGATCCGCGGTCCACCAGCACGAAGTCCACCGACTCGTTGCCGGACAGGAAACTGCGGACCTCGACAAGACTCTGAAGTCGGCGTGTCTGGAGCGTCACAATCATCCTCCGATGATCCCCGATCCCAACGGCTCACGCTCACCTCTCGTTGGATTGACGACCCACGCTCACGCTCACTTCTCATTGGACAGCGCTATTCCTTGACACCCCAAGGCCTTCCGGTGTCTAATCCGGCGTCCTGGACCATTCCGGCCCCGGCAACCCGCACCACGTCATGAACTCACAGGCCAGCGACAGCGCGATCTCGATGCCCACGGTCGTCTCGACGACCGGCGTCGTTGCGCAGGCCTGGTGGGCTCACGGTCACGGCAAGGGCTGAATCCGGGCTTAGGTCCCGGCATGGTGTCCGGGACGAGGGTGAACGAGAAGACCTCCTTCCGGATCGAAGGAGGTCATCAGTTTGAGTTCAACACCCGAGAATCCGCCACGAGTCACCCCTGCGGAGGTCGCGCGGAGCGCAACTTCTACGGAGGTCGCGCGGAGCGCGACATTGGTGGCGTCGTTGACGGAGGCGCCCAGCGCGTCCGGCGATGAGTTGCGCGCGCTGTCGGAGCGCGCCGACTGTCTCGAGGTGCGTGCGGATCTGGTCGGCGAGATCGCCGCCGACTGGCTCCGGGAGCGTTTCGCGGGCGAACTGCTCTACACCTTGCGGAGCGAGGCGGAGGGCGGCCGCGGACCGGTCGATGCGGGTCGGCGGGCGGAGCGGCTGGCTGCGGCCCGCGGTTACGACCTCGTCGATATCGAGGCCGACCGCGATCTTGGCGCGGGCGTCCTCACCTCGGTCGAGCCGGTCCGGCGGCTGGTGTCCTGGCACGGCCGCGGCGCCAGTCTCAAGGCGCTGCGAGGCCGGCTCAGGCAGATGTCGGGCGCGGAGGCCCGGCTCTACAAGCTCGTCACCGCTACCGAGAGGTCGGGTGAGGAGCTGGTGCCGCTCGAATTGCTGCTCGAAACCGGCCGGACGGATGTCGCCGCGTTCGGGGTGGGCGCCATCGGCGCCTGGACGCGGCTGGTGGCGCCGCGGCTGGGTGCGCCGTGGGTCTACGGCGCCGCGGGTTCGCTGGTTGCCGCCCCGGGTCAACCGTCCATCGATCGGCTGCGGGCCGACTACGGCCTGCCGAGCCTTCCCGGCGTGTCGCGGCTGTTCGGCGTCGTCGGGCACCCGGCGGCGCACAGCCTGTCGCCTCGGCTCCACAACGCGGGCTACCTCGACCGCGGTGAGGCCGCGCTCTACGTTGCCTTCGACGCGCCGTCCTTCGAGACGTTCTGGAGCGAGATCGCGCGGAGCGATTTCTTTGAGCGTGCGGGCATGCCCCTCGGCGGCCTGAGCGTCACCGCGCCGCACAAGGCGGCGGCTCTGGCCGCGGCCGCGGAGGCTGGCGACCTGGCGGTCCGCACCGGAGGCGCGAACACCCTGATCCCGGGCCGAGGAACCGCCGCCGAAAGGCAATGGCGGGCAGAGAGCACGGATCCAGAGGGGGTCGTGGGTCCGCTGCGCCGGTGCGGGATCGAGCTTTCGGGCCGCACTGCCGTGATCATCGGCGCGGGCGGCGCCGGCCGTGCCGCGGCGGCGGGCCTGGCTGCCGCGGGTGCTGTGGTCGCGCTCGCCAACCGCACCGCCTCGAGCGGCCAGGCAGCCGCGGAGTCGCTCGGCGTCGCCTTCGTTCCGCTCGACGAATTGGCGCCGGGCGCGTTCGACGTCGTCGTCAACGCCACGTCGCTCGGCCACGATCCCGCCGACCCGCTTCCCTGCGATCCCAACGCGTTGGGGGCCTCGGCTGCCGCGGTGGAGCTGGTCTACGGCGGCGGACCCACGCCCTGGCGCCGGGCGCTCGCAGCGCGCGGCGTTCGGGTTGTGGACGGACGGGAAGTGTTGCTGCACCAGGGTCTGGCGCAGTTCGAGGCGATGACGGGCGAGCCGCTTCCGTTCGCGGTCGGCGCCGCGGCGCTGGGATTGGAGGTCTAGCAGCCCATGGCGAAAGTCACGCGGCATGCCATCCGAGCGCCCGATGACGGGCGCTCGGACTGGTTCGCGTGTGGCGCGAAGACGCGCCACCCGGGTTCGAGCGGCCATGCATCCCGCCCGGCATCGTTGCTCCTCGGTCGAATACAGCCCGGTATGCTCCCTCGTCGCGCCTTGCCGGACGGGCGCCTGACCGCTCTCGTTGCACGCGCACTTCCACCACGGGCTGCTAAGCGATGAAGATCTCCGCCGGCCTGCCGACCGGAGTGTCGGCCGCTCTCTTCGACAGCGTGAAGCGCCGCCGCCGGCTGGAGGCGCGTCTGGCCGCGCTGCTCGAGGAGCGCGGCTTCGGCGAGGTGCTGCTGCCCATCCTCGACTACTTCGAGCCGTACCGGCCGCTGCTGCAGGGGCGCCGGCTGGAACAGCTCTACCGCTTCGTCGACCGGGACGGTCAACTGCTCGTGCTGCGCGGCGATTTCACGCCGATGTTGGCGCGGCTGCTCGCCCCCCACCTGGACGACCTGGAACTGCCGCTCCGTCTGTACTACCGCGGCGACGTGGTGCGGCATCAGCCCTTGCGCCCCGGCCGGATGCGCGAGTACTCGCAGTTGGGCGCCGAGCTGCTGGGCGGCGACCGCACCGAGGCGGACTTTACGGTGCTGACCCTGTTCCTCGACCTGCTGCTGCAGGCCCGCGGCGGCGTCTCGCCCGCATCCGGCGACGACGCCGCGCTCCGGGTCGTCCTCGGCATTGCCGGCGCGCTCGACGAGCCCCTGCTCTCGGCGGCGGGAGATGGCGCCGGCGAGCTGGCGCTGCGGATCGCAAGCCGCGACCGGCGGGCCGCGCGGCGGGCCGGTCTCGCCGAGGTCGTAGAGCGTGGCTATCCGGAAGACCTCTCCGCGCTCGGGGGCGCCGCCGTTGCGGTGACCGACCTGCTCTTGCTCCGCGACCGGCTTTCCGCCGAGTACCGCGACCTTGGCATCGAGGTCGAGGTCGATCTCGCCGAGTTCGCCGCCGCCACTCTCGACCCGAGGGTCGGCGTTTCCGCGGGCACGCGCGGGTACTACGACGGCCTCATGTTCGCGGCCTACGCGCCGGGTACGGCCTTGGCCTTGGGGGTTGGCGGCCGCTACGACAGGGTGTTCCGGTCGCTCAGCGGCGACTGCTCGGCGGTCGGCTTCTCGTTCGGCCTCGACCTGCTGGTGGAACTGGAGGGGGTCGGAGCATGATCACGTTCGGCCTGCCGAAGGGACGCAACCTCGGACCGGCGCGCGACGCGCTTGCGGCCGCGGGCATGGGTCTCACCGATCTCGATGCCTCGCTTCTACGCCAGCGCTTCGGGGGCGTTGGGGTGTTGGGGGTCGAGGTCGAGGTGTTGCTGCTCAAGGACTGGGACCTGCCGCTCTATGTCGAGCACGGGATCGTCGACTGCGCGATCGTCGGCAGCGACGTGCTGGAGGAGACCCAGCCCGACGTCTTCCAGCCGTTGCGGCTCCTGGACGGCCGCAGCCGCCTGTCGCTGATTGCCGAGACGCCGGAACTGCCGCGGCGGAGCGGCCAGCTTCGGGCCGCGACGCGCTATCCGGCGTGGGCGGCGCGGCTGCTTGCCGCCCGCAACCTGCACGTCGAGGTGCTGAGCCTGACCAGCTCGATCGAACTCGGGCCGTTGCTCGATCTGACCGACATGGCGGTCGACATCGTGCAGACCGGCGCCACGCTCAGGACCCACGACCTGCACGAGGTCGAGGTGCTGGCCCAGGTGGCGCCGACCTTCGTGGTCAACCGGGCTTCGTTCCACGCCCACCGGCGCCGGTTGAGCCGGCTGCTGGGCGCGCTCGAAGAAGCGGGGGCCGCCGGTGACTGAGGTGCGGAGCGGGGGAGCGCTGCAGGTCCTGGCGGCGGACAGCCGTGCCGGGCGGGAGCGCCTGGAACTCCTCGACCGGCGGGGCCGGGGCGGTGTCGTGGCCGAGATCCGGAGCGCCGCCGCGGAGATCATAGGCGGTGTCCGCAGCGGCGGCGACGCGGCCCTGCTCGAAGCGGTGCGGCGCTACGACGGCTTCGACGCGTCGTCGGTCGCCGCGCTGCGACTAGGCGGCGCCGGGGCGTCTCGCCCGCATCCGGCTTCCGAAGGCATCGCCCCGGAGATCCTCACCGCTATCGAGCGCGCCCGGACCGCCATCGAGGTCTACCACCGGGCTCAGCCGCACGGTCCGGGCGTCCAGCGCCTGGAACGCGACGGCGTGTCGATCGAGGAGCGCCGGCTGCCGATCCGCCGGGTCGGGATCTACGTGCCGGGTGGGCGGTTTCAGTATCCGTCGACGGTGCTGATGACCGCGGTGCCGGCACGGCTCGCGGGCGTCGAGGAACTCGTCGTCGCCACGCCGCCCCGGGCGTACCTCGAGAGCCCGGTGCTGCGGCACGTGCTGGACCTGGTCGGAGCGGACGAGGTCTGGGGGATGGGCGGCGCGCACGGCGTCGCGGCGCTCGCCTACGGCACCGAGTCGATCCGCGCCGTCGACCTGATCGTCGGGCCCGGGAACGCCTGGGTGGCGGCGGCGAAGCAGCACGTGGCGGGCGACGTGGGTGTCGACCGCGACGCGGGTCCGTCGGAGGTCGTCATCGTGGCGACCGACGGCGCTCCCGCCGGCTGGGTGGCGGCCGACCTCCTGGCGCAGGCGGAGCACGATCCCCTGGCGGTCGCGGTCCTGGTCACGGACTCCGCGGCGCTTGCGGACCAGGTGGCCACGGAGGTGGATCGGCAGCTTGCGCAGCTTTCCACCGCCGACACGGCAGCCGCCGCACTCGAAGCACATGGCGCGGCTTTCATCGCGGACGATCTGGACGGTGCGCTCGCGCTGGCCGAACGACTGGCGCCCGAGCATCTGCAACTGATCGGCGCCGCCGCGGAAGCGCGCGCGGACGAGATGCACAACGCCGGCGCGGTGTTCGTGGGCGCTCCGTCGCCGGTGGTGTTCGGGGACTACGTGGCCGGACCGAGCCACGTGCTGCCCACCGGCGGCAGCGCACGCTTCGCTTCCGGTCTCGGGATAGAGGACTTCGTGCGGCGCAGTCACACGGTTCGCTTCTCCAGCGAGGCCTCGAAGGCCTGGGCCGGCGCCGCGGAGACCCTGGCGGCCACCGAGGGTCTGGCGGCCCATGCCGCGGCGGCGAGGTTGCGCCTGGGCCGAGGGAAAGAGCGCGGAGGCGGAGTCATGAGCGCCTCCGCCCAGGGCGCCGGCGCTTTCGTCAGGCCTGAGTTCCGCCGCCTGTCCGCCTACTCGCTCGACCGGGCGACGTACCGCTACCGGCTCGACCAGAACGAGGCGCCGTGGGATCTGCCGCGGGCGCTCAAGCGGGAGGCTCTGGCGCGTCTGGCCGAGCGCACCTGGGCCCACTACCCGGACTTCCACGCCGAACGTCTGCGGCGTCTGCTCGGTGACCTCAACGGCTGGCCGGCGGAGGGCGTTCTGGTCGGGAACGGTTCCGGCGAGCTCCTTACGACGGTGCTCGAAGGCGTCGTGCGCCCCGGCCAGGAGGTGCTCGCCTGCGAGCCGTGCTTCGGTCTCTACGAGACCTTCGTCCGGCGCGCCGCGGGCGTGCCGCGGTTCCTCGAACCGGCGCCGGACCTGGCGCTGCAGACCGGCGAACTCCAGGCCGAAATCGAGCGCGACCCGAGCCGGCCGGTGATCCTCTGCACGCCGAACAACCCGACCGGCACGGCCGCGGATCCCGCTACGGTGGAGCGCCTCCTGGGCGCGCTCGAGGCGCCGCTGCTGCTCGACAACGCCTACGGCGAGTTTTGCCGCCACGACTACCGGCCGCTGCTGCGGCGGCACCCGAACCTGGTCGTGTTCCGGACCCTGTCCAAGGCCTGGTCCCTGAGCGGCATCCGTCTCGGCTACCTGCTCGCGGACCCGGACCTGGTGACGGAACTGATCAAGGTCAAGCTGCCCTACAACGTCGGTCACGCGGCGGCGGTCATCGGCGAAGTGGCGCTCGAACACGCCGACCGCTTCCTGCCGCGGGTTGCCGTGGTGCGGGCGCGCAGGGAGCAGTGGATGGTCATGCTGCGGGAGTTCGGTTTCGAGGTTCTCGACTCGGAGGCCAACTTCCTGCTTGCGCGCCATCCCCGCTGCGCCGAGATCCGCCAGGGTCTCGCCGACGGCGGGGTCCTGGTTCGGGACGTGAGCCGGTACCCGGGTCTGGCCAAATGCATGAGGATCGGAATTGGCGGCGGTCCGGCGCTGCGCGCGACCCGGCGCGCGCTGGCGGGAATGAACGCGGGAGAGAAGCCATGAGACGAGCGTCCATCGATCGCAAGACGTCCGAAACCCAGGTCCGCGCCGAGCTGTCGCTCGACGGCGGCCCGTGCCGGCTCGATGTGCCGAACGGTTTCTTCTCCCACATGCTGGACGCCCTGACGCGCCACGGCGGTCTGGGGCTCGACCTCGAAGCCCGCGGCGATACGGACATCGACCTTCACCACACGGTGGAGGACGTGGGGCTGGTGCTGGGCGATGCGCTGCGAGAGGCCCTGGGCGACCGGGCCGGGGTGCGCCGCTTCGCCCACGCCTTCGCACCGCTCGACGAGGCGCTGGCGCGCGCCGTGATCGACCTCTCGGGCCGCGGTTCCTTCCACTTCCGGCTGCCCGCGGAGCTGGAGCAGGCATGGGTCACGACCGAGTTCCCGCTCACCCTGATGGGTGACTTCTTCGGCGCCTTCGCCGACCGCGGACGGCTGACGCTGCACCTGGACGTCCTCTGCGGCCGCAATCCGCACCACGTCGCAGAGGCGTCGTTCAAGGCGGTGGCGATCGCGCTGCGTGACGCGGTGTCCCTGCGGTCTGACGCCGGGAGCGGCGTCGAGGCGCCGAGTACGAAGGGGAGCCTGACCGCATGACCGAGGCGGCGACAGGGACAACCTGCAATGCGACGGTGATCGACGCCGGCGTCGGCAACATCGGCAACTTGGTGCGGGCGCTCCGCCATCTGGGCGCCGAGGTCGAGGTCACCTGCGATCCGGAGGCGATTCGTAAGGCTCGCTGCCTGGTGCTGCCGGGCGTCGGCGCCTTCAAGCCGCCGCGCGAGGTTCTGCGCGGCGCTGCCGAAGAGGCAATCAGCACGGCACTCGGGAACGGCGCGTACCTGCTCGGCATCTGCATCGGCTACCAGCTCCTGTTCGACAGCAGCGAGGAGTTCGGCACGACGGACGGTCTCGGCCTGCTCGCGGGCCGCGTCACCGAGCTCCCGGGCGGCGTGCCCCTGCCTCACATCGGCTGGAACCGCGTCTTCGGCACAGCAAACCATCCCCTCCTCGCCGGCGCTGCCGAGGACGACCACTACTACTTCGTCCACTCCTTCGCGCCGGACGGCGTGCCGGAGGAATGCGTCCTGGGACGCTGCCGCCACGGCCGCAGTTTTCCCGCGATCACGGGCCGCGGGCGGGTCGCGGGCACCCAGTTTCATCCCGAGAAGAGCGGCGCCGCCGGTCTGCGGCTGCTGCGCAACTACCTGACCTGGGCGGGCGGCCTGGCCGATGGGGTCGAAGGAGGCGACGGTGCAACTGCTGCCCGCGATTGATCTGCGCGGCGGTCAGGTCGTGCGCCTCGAGCGCGGCGACGACGGGCGCCGCACGGTCTACGACGCCGATCCTGGCAACGCGCTGCGCCGCTACCGCGAGGCGGGGGTGTCCCGCATCCACGTCGTCGACCTGGACGCCGCGTTCGGCGGCGCTCCCCAGCGCGAAGTCGTCGAGGCGCTGGTTCAACAGGCGGCAGGGGCGCCGTCCGGCCCCGGCCTGGGCACGCGGGCGTCTCGCCCGCATCCGGCTCCGCCTGCGTCGAACCGACATACGGGCATCCAGCTCGGCGGCGGCCTGCGCGACCGCGCGTCCGTCGAGTGGGCCTTCGCGGCCGGCTGCGAACGGGCGGTGGTGACCTCCCTCATCGTTCGCGACTTCGACGTGTTCACCGGCCTCTGTCGCGACTACCCGGGGCGCATGGTGGCGGCGCTCGACATCGACCGCGGCGAAGTGCGGCTGGCGGGCTGGACCGAATCGGCCGACCGCTCGCCCGCGAGGCTGTGCGAGCAGCTTGCCGGTCTGCCGATCGCGGCCGTCCTGGTCACCGACATCTCGCGGGACGGGATGATGCAGGGCCCGAACATCGACCTCGCCGGCGAGATCGGCGCCATGGCCGGTGCGCCGGCGATCCTCTCGGGCGGCGTACGGTCGGCGGCCGACCTGGAAGCCGCGGCTCGGCGGCCCGAGATCGAAGCCGCGATCGTCGGCCGCGCGCTCTACGACGGATCGCTGACCTTGGGCGAGGCGCTCGCCGCCTGCGGCGGAGCGGGAACGCCCGCCGCCGCTACCGGAGGCGCGTCATGAGAGCCACCATCGAGCCGACCGGCCTCACCCGCCGCATCATCCCCTGTCTGGACGTGGCCGCCGGGCGGGTGGTCAAGGGCGTCCAGTTCAAGAACCTGACCGATCACGGCGACCCGACCGAGGCCGCGGCCCGCTACGCCGCGGAGGGCGCCGACGAGATCGTCTTCCTCGACATCACCGCCGCGCCCGAGCGCCGCGACACGGACCTCGAGTGGGTGCGCCGGACCGCGGAGCAGGTGTTCATTCCGCTCAGCGTCGGCGGTGGCGTGCGCAGTGTCGACGATGGCCGCAAGTTGCTCCTCGCCGGCGCCGACAAGCTGGGGATCAACACCGCCGCCGTCGCCGATCCCGAGCTGCTGACCCGTCTCGCCGAGCGCTTCGGGAGCCAGTGCGTCGTGCTCTCGGTCGACGCCAAGCGGCGGCAGGAAGACGGGGCGGAGGACCAGAGCTGGGAGGTGGTCACCCACGGTGGCCGCACGCCGACCGGGCTCGACGCAATCGAGTGGATCGAGAAGGGAATCGAACGGGGCGCTGGCGAAATCCTGCTCACCAGCATCGACAGCGACGGCATGAAGAGCGGCTACGACCTGGAACTGCTGCGGCGGGCGTCGGCGCTGTCGCCGGTGCCGGTCATCGCCTCCGGCGGCGCCGGCACCCTGAAGCACCTGGCGGACGCCCTGGAGACCGACGCCGCGGCGGTGCTCGCCGCCTCGATCTTCCACCAGTCCACGTACTCCGTGGGCGCGGTCAAGGAGTACCTTGGCCGCCGCTTTCCGATCCGCATGTGATCAATCACTGGGTGCGCCGGCCTTCTGGCCGGCATCCGAAGGACGAACAGATGACACCTAAAGCCATCGACCCGGCCGCTCTCGCCTACGACGACCGGGGCCTGCTGCCCGTCGTGGTCCAGGACGTGCTCTCGGGCGCGGTGCTGATGCTCGCCTACGCCAACCGGGAGGCGGTGGAACTCACACTCGCCACCGGCGAGGCCCACTTCTACAGCCGCTCGCGGCAGGAGTTGTGGCGCAAGGGCGCCACCTCGGGCAACACAATGGCGGTGGTCGAAGTGCTCCAGGACTGTGACCGGGACACGCTCCTGGTACGGGCGCTGCCGGCTGGCCCTGCCTGCCACAACAACACGAGGAGCTGCTTCGAGCCGAACGCCGCCGAGTTCGAACTCGGCTGGCTGGCCCGTGTGCTCGTCGAGCGGGCGGAAGCAGGGCCGGAGGAGAGCTATACCGCCCGCCTCCTCGACCAGGGAGTCGACCGGATCGCGCGCAAGGTCGCGGAGGAAGCGGGCGAGACCGTGATCGCCGGCGTCTGGGCCGACGCGGCGCCCGAGTCCGCCGAGCGCCGCGGGGATCTCGCGGCCGAAGTCGCCGATCTCGCCTACCACCTGCTGGTGCTGCTGCAGGCGACCGGCGTCGGGATCGCCGACGTGGCCGCCGAGCTGGGTCGTCGCCACCACGCCGCGGGAAGGTCGTCGTCATGAGCCGGCCCGCATCCGCCATCGCCCACACGCGGGAGTTCCTGGCCGACACGTCGACGCCGCTCGGCGTCTACAGCAAACTGGCGGCGCAGGCGGAGGGCGACTCCGGGGCGCGGCGCTTCCTGCTCGAGAGCATCACCGGCGGCGAGCACGTATCGCGCTACAGCTTCCTCGGCGCGGGGCCGTCGCAGGTCTGCCGCGTGTACCTCGACCGGCTCGAGATCGAGGATCTCCGTTCCGGCGGCGGCGTTCAGGTGGAAGCCGGCGATCCGCTGCCGAAGCTGCGGCAATTGCTCGACGGCGTGACCGCGGATCCGCCGCCGCCGCTGCCGTTTGCCGGCGGCTGGACCTTTGCCTTCGGCTTCGACGCGATCCGGCTCGTCGAGCCGTGCCTGGTCGATCACCCAGCCGGCCGCCCACCCGACCCGTTCGGCTTACCCGTCGCCATCCTCGCCCGCTTCGACGACGTGCTCGTGTTCGACCACGCCCGCCAGCGCATCGTCGCGGTGGCGAACGAGATCGAGGGCGAGACCACCGCGGCGGAGGCCGAGGCGCGGCTCGATGCGCTGCAGGCGGTGCTCGAGAGCCGCGGTGAGGCGATGGCGGCGCGGGTCGAGGACCTCGGCGTCAAGGCGGAGACCGCCGACCCCACCCTGAATGACGAGGAGCACGCCCGCGCGGTCAACAGGGCGAAGGAGTACATCGCCGCCGGCGACATCTTCCAGGTCGTGCTGGCGCGGCGGTGGAAGATCGACCTGGACGTGCCGCCGGCCACCGTCTACCGGGCATTGCGCCTAGTCAATCCGTCGCCGTACATGGTGCTCTTCGAGGCGCCCGAAGTGTCGTTGGTCGGTGCTTCGCCCGAGATGCTCGTGCGGCGGACGGGCCGGCGCCTCGAGGTGCGGCCCATCGCCGGCACCCGCCCGCGCGGCAGGACCGCGGCGGAGGATCGGGCCCTGGCCGAGGAGTTGATGGCGGATCCGAAGGAGCGCGCGGAGCACGTGATGCTCGTCGACCTGGGGCGCAACGACCTCGGACGGGTGGCGTCGCCGGGCGGGGTCTCGGTGGCCGAGTTCATGGTGATCGAGCACTACAGCGACGTGATGCACATCGTCAGCTCGGTCGAGGCGGAGCAGGCCGCCGACGCCGGAAGCGGCGCCGGCTCGGCCCTCGACGCCCTTCTGGCCTGCTTCCCGGCCGGCACGCTGTCCGGGGCGCCGAAGATCCGCGCGGTCGAGATCATCGACGAACTCGAGCCGGAGGCGCGCGGGATGTACGGCGGCTCGGTGGGCTACTTCTCGTTCGGCGGCGACATGGACGCCTGCATCACGATCCGGACCCTCGCCGTCGTGAACGGCGAAGCCTCGATCACCGCGGGAGGCGGCATCGTCGCCGATTCCGACCCGGCGCGCGAGGCGCAGGAGACCCGCGACAAGGCCGCGGCGCTGCTGCGGGCGGTGGCGCTGGCGCGCGACCTGGAGGACCACTGCAAATGATCCTCGTCATCGACAACTACGACTCCTTCACCTACAACCTGGTCCAGATGTTCGGCGGTCTCGGCGCCGAACTCGAGGTGGTACGCAACGATGTCGAGAGCGTGCCGGATCTGCTGGCGCGCCACCCGGAAGGCGTCGTCCTGTCGCCGGGGCCGGGCCGGCCGGAGGACGCCGGCGTGTGCATCGACCTCCTGCGGGCGAGACCCGACGTGCCCCTGCTCGGGGTCTGCCTCGGGCACCAGGCGCTGGGGTCGGCGTTCGGCGGCACCGTCAGCCGGGCGAAGGTGCTGATGCACGGCAAGACCTCCGAAGTCGAGCACCGGGGGGTCGGTCTGCTGTCCGGCCTGCCGTCGCCCTTCGTCGCCACGCGCTACCACTCGCTGGCGGTCGAGGAGGCCAACCTGCCGGCACAGCTCGAGCCGCTGGCCTGGAGCGAGGACGGGACGCTCATGGCGATGCGGCACCGGGAACTGCGCTACTGGGGCGTTCAGTTCCATCCGGAGTCGGTGCTCACCGACACCGGACCGCAGTTGCTTCAGAACTTTCTCGACTACTGCGAGGCGACGAATGACTGATCTCGACCTTTCGGCCCTGTTGCGAACGGCAATCGCCGGCGAGGATCTTGCCGCCGCGACGGTGGAGGAGCTGTTCGGCCGGCTGATGGACGGCGAACTGTCCGAGGTGTGGAAGAGCGCGTTCCTGGTCGCGCTGGCGGCCAAGGGCGAGTCGGTGGGTGAGATCGCCGGCGCCGCCCGGGCGATGCGGGCGCGGGCGGTTCCGGTGCCGCACCGGAGTTCCGGCTTGATTGACACCTGCGGCACCGGCGGCGACGGCCGGGGCACGTTCAACATCTCGACCGCGGCGGCCCTGGTGGCGGCGGCGGGGGGCGCGCGGGTGGCCAAGCACGGCAACCGCGCCGTGTCGAGCCGCTCCGGCTCGGCGGACGTGCTCGACGCTCTCGGCGTGCAGCTCTCGGGCGACACGGAGGCTCTCGGACGCTGCCTCGACGACGTGGGCATCGCCTTCCTGTTCGCGCCCCTGCTCCACCCGGCGATGGCCCAGGTCATGCCGGTGCGGCGCGAACTCGGCGTGCGCACGCTGTTCAACGTCCTCGGGCCGATGACCAACCCGGCGGGCGCCAAGCGGCAGTTGATCGGCGTCTTCGCGGCTGATCTGGTCGAAAAGGTCGCGCAGGTGCTGCGGGATCTCGGAAGCGAACATGCCCTGGTCGTCCACGGCGACGGTCTGGACGAGATCACGACCACCGGGACGACCACGGTCGCCGAGGTCCGGAACGGCGAGGTGCGCACGTTCGAAGTTCATCCACGCGACTTCGGGATCGCCGAGGCGGCGCCGGACGATCTCCTCGGCGGCGACCCCGAGCGGAACGTCGAGCTGATGCGCGGCGTGCTCGCCGGCGGCGGGGGGCCGCTGGCCGACATCACCTGTCTCAACGCCGGGGCCGCGCTCTTCGTCGCCGGCAGGGCGGACGGCCTCGCCGCCGGTGTTGCCGCCGCGTTCGATGTGCAGCGCTCGGGAGCGGCGGCCAGGAAGCTCGAAGAGCTCGCCGGCTGGGCCGGCTGGGACGAGGGAAACGGCGGGAGCTAGGAGCGTGGCCGAAGTACCCGACATCCTGCGTCGCATCTGCGAACAGCGGCGCCGACGCGTGGCGTCTGGGAGCGCGGGCGCCGCCCCTGGGACCGCAGGCTCTACCCCCGGGAGCGCGGGCGTCTCGCCCGCATCCGGCTCTGGCTCCGCCTCGCCACGCCTCGCCGCCGGCGCGCCCGGCCGCCGCTTTCTCGACGCGATCTCGGCCCGCCGCGGCCGCGCCGTGATCGCCGAGATCAAGATGGGATCGCCCAAGCTCGGCGATCTCCGGGGCCGCTTCGATCCGGTCGCCCGCGCCGCGACCTACGCCGCTGCCGGCGCCGCCTGCCTCTCCGTCGTGGTCGAGCCGGACCACTTCCACGGCAGCTACGAGCTGCTCGCCGAATGCGCCGCCGCCTCCGGCCTGCCCGCGGTGGCCAAGGACTTCGTCGTCTCCGACCTGCAGCTCGAGTGGGCGCGCGACGCCGGCGCCTCCGCGGTGCTCCTGATCGCCGCGCTCTACGACGCCGCCGAGCTGCGGCGACTGGCGGCGCTCGCCCGGGGCTTGGGTCTCGTGCCGCTGGTCGAGACCCACGACGACGAGGACTTCGAGAAGCTGCGTTCGAGCGGTCGCGATGGAGACGGGGGCGGCGACCCCGAATGGGAACTCGTCGGGATCAACAACCGTGACCTGCGCACCTTCGAGGTCGACCTGGAACGGAGCGCCGACCGCGTCGGCCGCCTGCCGGCGTCGGCACTCAAGGTCGCCGAGTCCGGGATTCACAGCGCCGCCGATGTCGCCAAGCTGCGCCGGGCCGGCTTCGACGCGTTCCTCATCGGCGAACGCCTGGTGCTCTCCGGCGACCCGGCGTCCGCTCTGGCGGAACTGCTGGGCGAGCCGGCGACATCGGGAGCGACCCCATGAAGGTCAAGATCTGCGGGGTCACGACGCCCGCCGACGCGCGCCTCGCTGTCGACCTCGGCGCCGACTTCATCGGCCTCAACTTCTACCGTCCCAGCCCGCGCTGGATCGACGCCGACCAGGCCGCGCGCATCCGCGCCGGCATCGGCGACGCGGCCCGGGTGGTCGGCATCTTCGTCAACCACACCCGCGGGCAGGTCGAGGCGATCGACCGGCAGGTCGGCCTCGACTTCCTGCAGTTCAGCGGCGACGAGAGCCCGGAACTCATGGCAAGGTTCAGTGACCGGGCCATCCGTGTCCGACGCGTCGGCGGCGCGGCGAAGGCGGCCCGGATTCCGGAGGAGGACTGCTGGGCGGTCCTGATCGACCGAGCCCACGATCGGCTCTACGGCGGTTCCGGCGAGAGCTGGGACTACGCGGCGGCGGCCGATCTCGCTCTGACGCAGCCCGGCGGCAGGTCGCGGCGCGTGTTCATCGCCGGCGGCATCGGCCCCGGCAACGTAGCCCAGGTCGCGGCGGCCGTGCCCGGCGCCTACGCCGTCGATACCTGTTCGGGTGTCGAGTCCTCGCCCGGACACAAGGACCGCGACAAGCTGGAGCAGTTGTTCGCCAACCTGGCAGTGGGAGCAGCACGATGAAGGTAAGAACACCCCTCTCCGCCGCGGCCATGGAACCGGACGAAGGCGGCCGCTATGGCGTCTACGGCGGGCGCTACGCCCCCGAGACCCTGATGGCGCCGCTCGAGGAGCTGAGCCGCGCCTATGACCGCCTGCGGCGAAAGCGCGCCTTTCAGCGCCGGCTGAAGGACCTGCTGGAGCACTACGTCGGCCGCCCGACGCCGCTGTACTTCGCCGAGCGCCTGACCGAGCACCTCGGCGGCGCGCGCATCTACCTGAAGCGGGAAGACCTGCTCCACACCGGCGCGCACAAGATCAACAACGCCCTGGGACAGGTGCTGTTGGCGAAGGAGATGGGCAAGACCCGGATCATCGCCGAGACCGGCGCCGGCCAGCATGGCGTCGCCACTGCCACGGCCGCCGCTCTCCTCGGTCTCGACTGCGTCGTCTACATGGGCGAGGAGGACATGCGTCGCCAGCGCCTGAACGTCTACCGGATGCAGCTCCTGGGCGCGGAGGTGGCGCAGGTCGATGCCGGCAGCCGGACGCTCAAGGACGCGATCAACGAGGCGTTCCGGGACTGGGTGGCGAGCTTCGCCGACACCCACTACGTGCTCGGCACCGTGACCGGGCCGGCGCCCTATCCCCGGATGGTGCGGCAGTTCCACAGCGTGATCGGCGCCGAGGCCCGGCGCCAGTTGAAGCGGCAGACCGGCACCGCGGATCCGGATGTCGCGATCGCCTGCGTCGGCGGCGGCAGCAACGCGATGGGCCTGTTCTCCGCATTCTTCGACCGTCCCGACGTGCTGCTCGTCGGCGTCGAGGCCGGCGGACGGGGGCCGGACCTGGGCGATCACGCGGCGCGGTTCTCGGGCGGCACGCTCGGCGTGCTCCACGGCGCGCGCACGCTGGTGCTCCAGGACGAGGAGGGCCAGGTCGTCGGCACCCACTCCGTGTCCGCCGGGCTCGACTACCCGGCGGTCGGCCCTGAGCACGTGTTCCTGCACGCGCACGGGCAGATCGAATTCACGTCGGCCACCGACCAGGAGGCGATCGACGCCTTCCACCTGCTGTCGTCGATGGAGGGCATCCTGCCCGCGCTCGAATCGGCGCATGCGATCGCCGAGGTCATCCGTCGCGCGCCCGGAATGGCCGAGGACCAGATCATGCTGGTCAATCTCTCCGGCCGCGGCGACAAGGACGTCGAGTCGGTGCTTGAATACGACGCCCCTGGGAACGCGGGCATCCTGCCCGCATCCGGAAGCGGAGACGACGGATGAGTCCTCTCCGCAAGCGCCCCTCACCCGACGGCGCCATCGCCGCCGCCTTCACCGGCTGCTCCAGGCAGAAGCGCGCGGCCTTCATTCCCTTCATCGTGGCCGGCGACCCCAGCCTCGAGGCCACGCCCGACCTGCTGCGCGCCCTGGTCGCCGGCGGCGCCGACGTGATCGAGCTCGGCGTCTCCTTCTCCGATCCGATCGCCGACGGTCCCACGATCCAGCGCGCTTCCAACCGGGCTCTTGCCGCCGGTTCCTCTCTCAGCGCGGTGCTCGGGATCATCGAGCGCCACCGGGAGGAACTCGGCGTTCCGATTGTCCTGTTTACCTACTACAACCCCGTCCACGCCCGCGGTGTTGCGACGTTCGCCGCCCAGGCCGCCGACAGCGGCGTCGACGGGGTGCTCTGCGTCGACCTGCCGCCCGACGAGGGCCTGCGCGAACTGCAGCCGGCCCTCGTGGAACGGGGCGTCGACTCGATCTACCTGATCGCCGCCACCAGCACGAAGGAGCGCATCGACCGCGCCGCGGCGGCATCGAACGGCTTCGTGTACTACACGGCCCGCTCCGACGTCACCGGCGAGCGCGACGATCTGATCCCCACCCTGGCGCGGGAAGTGAAGCGGGTACGCCGGCGGGTCCGCCTGCCGGTTGCCGTTGGCTTCGGCATCTCGACTCCCGAGCAGGTCGAGCAAGTGGCCCGAGTGGCCCACGGCGTCGTCGTCGGCAGTTCCCTGGTGCGCCTGGTCGAGGAGAACGCCGCCGAGCCGGATCTGGCGGCGAGGCTCGAACGCCGCGTTGCAGAACTGACCGCGCCGTTGCACCGGTAGAGCAGCGATTGCCGTTCGATTCCGGTTGGTGTCGAGAAGAACTCAGCGGGCATTCATCTCCTCTCGCGAGGACCGACGGCCACTCGAAACCTCCGCCAGCGCATCCATGAGCCGGCGGTAGTCCTTGATCCGACGCTCGCCATGCTGGCTTGGGGCGTACTGTCCGAGCCAGGCACGGAACTCTGCGTTCAGAGAGGTCCTTCTTCGCCGGGCTTTTTCGCGAGCCGCGTCTATGAGCTTCTCGTCAGCACTGAGGGTGATGTTTCTCACGCTGCTGCCTACCAATGCAGTGTACGCCGGGCACTACTCCGTCGTACAGATTACGTAGAATCGTCCCGGCGGAACGTCAAGGATGAAGTGTTGTGCACCAGGAAGGCAATCTCTGCTTGCGGTGGCGCTGACCATCCTCCTCTTCACGGCAGCTGCGCCGCATTGCGTTGTGCCCTGGCCCAGACCGCGGGCGAAGTCGAAATGACGGTCCACCTGGACGCCGTCGCCTCGCGCGACGAGGCGCCGTCCGGCGACGTCACGCTCGAGTTCACCGAAGCCTCGACGCGGGTGCCGGTGGCTTCCTACACCGTCGAGGGCGCCGCGGAGGAGCTGAGTTTCCAGGTGACCGTCCCCGCGACCGAAGTGCGGTCCGGCTGGTTCGCTTCCGCGCGGACGGAGGGCTGGTGGAGCTCGACTGCCTACATCGCTCCGGACGATCTGGAAGTGTCGCTGACGCTGGTGCCCGAAGGCGTCGTGCGCTTCGCCGTCGATGGCACGGACAAGGGAGTCGACCTCCTGCGGACCGGCCAGGTCTGGATCGGCGGCCAGGTCGGCAATCGCGGCGTGCGTCTCGAGCGGGGGCTGTACGGCGGGCCCTGCGAAGTCGACCGCGAGCCGGACCGGCGCGAGGTACTGATCGCCTGTCCCTTCGCCCGGGACGAAACGGTGGACCTGCGCGTCCGTTTGGGCCTGTTCCTGCCGCTACTGCGGTCTGAAGTGACCGTCACCGCCGACACGGATCTGGGCCTGATCGAGCCGGTTCGTGGAGCGGTGGTCACGGGGAGCATGGGTTCGAACGATGGGGCGAGCCATCGGTTCGGGATGAGGCAGCGGGATGCCTATGGGGCATTCGGCTGGTCCTCCTGGACGGATGGCGGCGGCGTCTTCATGTTCGAGGGGCTGTCCCCCGGGGCATATGAACTCAGGCTGGCGGGCTCGGACGGTGACAGTTGGCCGGTGCGTATCCAGTCGCTGAACGACCGGATCGATCTGGGACAGCTCCAGTCGGCGGCCGGGAATCTGCTGACCGTTTCCTTCTTGGCGCCCGGCGTCCTGGAGATTGGAGACCTGAAGCCGACCGTCTTCGCCGTGACGCTTGGGCCCGGTGGTGGCGTGGAGAGCTGGAGTCGCGACTTCGAGTTTCAGGAACGAAAGAGCGACGGTTCCTTCGTTTGGCGTGGTCTGCCGGAGGGCGACTATGAAGTGCATGTCGAGGACAGTCGAGGCAACCGTTGGCACCAGGAGGTCATCCGCCTTTTCGGCCAGGACCACTATGCGATCGAACTGGATGCCGTGCCTCTGGTCGGTCGGATCGAGCGAGGAGGGGAGCCCCTCGAGAACGCGATGGTCTGGTTCGGCGGCATGTGGGGTTTCGAACGCGTCTCCTTCCGGAGTCGGGAGGAGGGCCGCTTCAGCGGCCTGCTGCCGCGGGAGGGCTTCTGGCCAGTCGAGGTGACGCCGGCTCCTGGCTGCGATCCCTGCGAAGGCGGTTGGGACTCGGACGGTTGGGACGGCTTCGATGACCGCGAGGTCAACGACGCCGGCAACTTCGAGATCGAGGCGGATTCGGATGGCGTTGCGCGAGTGCGGATCGAGCTGCCCGCAGGCACGGTCAGCGGCCGGGTCGTTCGGAGGAGCGTCGCGACGGGGCTCCTCGAGTCTGTGGAAGGCGCATATGTCTGGATGGAAGCGATCGATGAAGTGGCAGGTGAGCGGCTCGACCACCTGATGCCGGTCAGTTGGCATAGAAAGACCGATGCCTCCGGGACGTTCGAGATCACCGGCCTACCGGAGTGGGAGTACAGCATCTCTGCCGAGGGTCGGATCGATGACCGAGAGATCCGTTCGCGGGAGTTGCGGCTTCAGGTGGCGAGGGACGACCGGGTCGAGGATCTCGAGCTTCTCTTGGACGACCTGCGGCCCGTGTCCATCGTCGTCCGTTCGGGCGGTGTTCCCGTGTCGGGTGCTCAGACGTTCGTCCACTTTCCGGCCGGTACACGACGCGTGGACTCGAACGGCAACACCGACGGCTCGGGCGTCGCTCCCCACTGGCTGCCAATGGAAGCGGAGATCGTCGATGTCGTCGTCCGGGCTGATGGCCTCGGAATGGTCGGCTGGCGGTTCGAGATCCGGGATGATGCTCCGATCGAGGTGGAAATGTCGCCCGATCGCGGCGCTCTGCGTGTACCGGACTCGTGGGCAGCTTGGCTGGTCACTCCTGGGGGCGCTTTGGTCGATGTCGGTGACACACTGGCCGCCATAGCTGATCGAGGCCAGGTTCGGCTTGATGGGGACGAGTTCGTTGTCGGGGATTTGGCCCCGGGCACCTACTCGTACTGCTTGCCGGAAGGTGTTTGCACCAGAGTCGATGTCGTGCCCTGGGCCGAAAGCAGGGTCCGGGAGTAACGCTTCACTGCCCGCCTAGCCGGCCACCATCCGCACTACCTTGTCTACGATCATTGCTGTCCCACAAACTTCAGCGTAGAGCAAGTTGAGTTTGTGCGTTTCTCGGTTCGGGGGGTCCGCTCCGAGGTTCGAGCAGTTCCAGCAGCGGTCTTCGGTCGAACAGGTTGAGTTGCAGGAGGCGGAGGATCTGGCTCATGCTCCAGGACATCTTGTTGGCGAATTTCAGGTATGCGAGCAGCAGATGGACGCAGATGGCGATCCAGATCTGCGTCATGACAGCATTGCGCGAGGTGCCGACAAAGCTCTTGATGCGCAGGTTCTGCTTGATCCACTTGAAGAAGAGCTCGATCTGCCAGCGCGCCTTGTAGATGTCCGCGATGGTCTTCGGGGCGAGGCTGAAGTTGTTGGTCAGGAACTTGTAGTGCCGACCCGTCTCCGGGTCGCGATAGCCGACCCGACGCAACGGAATCGGGCACCGCTTGCGCCCCTTGACGCTGGTCAGCTCGATGGTCTGGTCCGACGTCACGCCCCGGCCGCGAGCGAACGAGCGCCGCTCCCGAACCGCGTACTTGACCTTGCGCTTCAGGCGGGTGACCAGGAAAACCCCTTGTGCATCAAGGTCCTTCAGCCATCCGAAGTCGAGGTACAGACGGTCCGCCGCCACGATGCTCCCCTTCGGAAGACGAAGCGACCGGGCCACCTCGAGGTCCGAGCCCTTGCCGTCGGTGACGTGCAGGAACGACGGCAGACAGCCCTCGTGGTCGAGACCCACGTGCAGCTTCAACGCCCCCTTGGTCTTGCGGTACCGCGCCCAGGGAAACACCTTCAGGCACAGGTCCACGTACGTGGCGTCGAGCGACAACAGCTTGTTCCGGAAACGGAACCCATGCCCCGGCGCCGCCGCCTGACAACGGCTCAGAAGGCGACCGAACAGCGCCTCGTACAGTTCGTGAGGCTGCTCTCTGTTCACCCGCGCCAGCGAAGATCGGGCTACCCGGCCAACGCCGAGATGGTACAGCTTGTGAGCCTGCGCATCCAGGTTCGACACGATGTCTCGCAGACTGCGCCGCCCGGAAAGCTGCGCCGTCGCCATCGCTACGAACTGGCCCCAGCGGCTCATCGAGCGCAGCTTGCGTCCCCTGTGATGCCGCCGGGCCTCCCGCTCGAACTCATGTCTCGACACCAGCTTGAGGAACTGGCCAAGTACGGTACTATTGTGCGCCATGGGTCTGGATCTCCTTGCCGTCATTGGCGTTGTTTGAAAACCAATCATACGACAAGGCACGGTTCAGACCCATCCTTCCTCCCCGTTTGTGGGACAGCAGTGGTCTACGATGGTGTACACGGCGAACGCGATGTACATCACCGAAGCAATGCCCACGAAGAAGATGTTGATCCAGCCGGGTCGCGCCGACTTCGGCAGCTTCGTCAGGTTCATGTACAAGAGCAGCGGCACGTAGACCGCCATGGCGAATCCGCCAATGAGCGCCGAATAGAACAGGAAATCGAGTCCCGCCGTCCCTCTTCTCTCGAAGAAGGCGACGCTGGCTGTTCCGATGACAATCGTCGTGCCCACAAGGACGAGATACCACTTCTCGAGGGAGAGCCGGCGGCCGAACTTGAAGCTGGTGTGGAGCATGTCCGCGAAAATCCGGCTCCCGCCGTCCACGCCTCCCAATTGGGAGCTGAACAGCGCCGCCATGCCTACGAGCAGGAACAGATAGTGCCCGGAGGTGCCCATGCTCTCTTCCAGAATCCCGGCCAGATCCCACACGAGGCTTCCGCGGCTGGGAACGAGACCTTCAGGATGCAATACGGCGAGCGAGCCGAAGATGAACAGGAACATCGTGAAGCTGCCGAGGATCCAGAAGCAGAAGACCTGATCTACCCACACATACTTCATCCAGTCCCGGAAACGCCGGCGGTTCTCTTCCGACTCGGGATAGACGTAGCCGGTGTCGATTTCCTTTACTTCGTGTTTGTGTGTCGGGCTCATGAGTGGCGGCATCCGTTTCCCCATGCCTATCTTCTTTTCTCGCAAGTAGTAGGCGTAGTAGAGATTGCCGAGGCCGCCCAATCCCGCGAATACGATCGCGCCGAAGAACTGGCTGAATGCGAATGGCGGACGTGCTTCGCCGTTCACCGGCGGAATCTCAACGGGAAAGTCCGGGAAACGCCCCACGTTCAGTAGACCGCGCCACATGTCACCGAAGAGATCTGCTGATCCGATCTCCCAGACGACGTAGATGAGGCCTACCACGATGATGGCGACGAGCCCCATGATGCAACGTTCGACCGCGGTATAGATGACCTTGGGTCCGAAGAGAATGGCGGCGATCACGGCGAAGACGATCGCGGTCCACACCCACTCCGCCCAGAGCCACCCGGGGAGACTCGTGTTCTCGACACCGAAGATCAGGCTCCGAAGGGAGACGCCGGTCTCACGAGCCCAACCCGGAAGGAACTTTCCTACGACTACGAGAAAGACCCAGAGGTAGACGATGAGCTTGACTACCCGGACCATTCCGATCAGGGGGCTTTCGCCGGTGACCACGGTCCAGCGTCCAACCTCGACGTTGATCCAGAGTTGGAGGAAAATCCCGATCGCGGCCGCCCAGATGAGTTGCGCTCCAACGATTGATGTGATCCACGGCCACATGATCAACTCGCCGGAGCCGATCGCGATTCCGGCCATGACGATGCCCGGACCCATCATCTTCAGTAGCGCGGTCTTGCGCTTCGGCAGCTCAGCCTGTTTCAGCGGCGGGACGGGTACGGGCATGGGTGGGTCCTTCGAATTTCGATGCAGGAGTGTCGTCGAGGGACGTGAGACTACGGGTACGGGCCGGTCTCAGTTCGCAGCTTCCCGATTCGGAACAGTCACCGGCTCGCGCAGCAGCGACATCACCCCCGTTGTCTCGTCCCGAACCCCGACGGCGACCTTGTAGGCGCCCTCGGGCAGGTTCATCGCGACTTCGACCCGGTAGCTGCCGTCCACGGCCACAACACCGTTCTCGCCGCCGACGGCGATCGTCCTCTGACGGACGGCGCTGCGGGCGCCCTTCTCGTCCTCGACGGCGACCAGCCAGAGCCGGAGCTGAGCAGTCGCATTTCGCACCTCGCCGTCCTTGCCCGGCAGCGTCACGATCGCCTCCGCTGGCAGGCTGACGCCGACCGTCAACTCATGGACCTTCTTCTCGAGCGGCGTGGTGCCGCCGAAGTCGACACGCGCTCCGAGCGGATTCTCCGGGTTGCCGAGGTAGGCGACGGACAGCAGCCGCTCGGCGAGCCGCTCGTCCAGCGACTTGTCGCGGTAGGTGCGCCGGTACTCGATCCTCCGCCCCTTGTCGGCGCCGAGCGCCAGTTGGACGGAGATCTGCCTTACCCGGCCCGGCTTGCGTTCCTCGGAGACGAAACCGAGAGAATACGAGGCGGCGAGTTCTTCGGTCATGTCGTCGAGGAGGATCGACAGGTCGTTCGCGTTGATCAGAGCCTTGCCGCCGGTTTCGTTGGCCAGCAGGTGAAGTCCGCTCTGGGCGTTCATCGCGCGGAGGCTGACGTTCTGGAAACTCGGCGCCAGGAGAGGATTGTCGAGCGAGATGTCGGGAGCGGAACTGCGAAGGCCGGCGGCATCCAGGCCGTAAAACGTGACCCGGTTCGCGTTGGCGTGAGCGGAGATGCGGTTGAACCGGCGGCTCTCGTCGTACTGCACCATCTCCGCCATCGTCTCCGAGGGCGCGCTGGGCCGCAGAGCCGCGCAGAGTTGATTGCCGAGGTAGTCGAGGACGGAGATGCCCGGCCGTTGCGGCAGCCCGTCCGTGATGTGCACGACCGTCTTCTTGCCCGGCACGCCGGCAAGGGTCGTCACCAGATCGGCAAGACCGTCGGCCGCGATCGCCGTGTTCGTCGCCTGGTTGTCCGCGTACTGCCTGGCCAGCGACAGCAACTCGCCCCAGTTGTCCTCGCAAGGCCGGCAGAACGGAGCCGTCTCGCAGAACTCGTGGCTGTCGATCAGGCTCCTGATCGCGAACCGTCGGGCGCCTCCGCCGTTCTGGATCGAACGCGGCGACCCTTTCGGTACGGTCGCGGCACCTTCCAGAATCGCGTCCAGGTCGCGGGTCGGCGGCACGAGGACTTCGAACCGGTGGACGAACCGCGCGAGCATGAAGCTCGCGTCCATGGATCGCCACGGTGCGATCGCGGCCTCCAGACGTCGCAGCAGCCGGGTGCGGTGGGATGGGAGGAGGTTCGGGTCGTCCAGGTAGAAGACGACGGTGAGCGGCCCTTCGACCGTGGCGCCGGGCGTGGCTTCGCTGCGGACGGCAGGGCGTTCCTTGTTGCGGCGGCCGGTCGGTTCCTCCACGTAGATCGACGACTCGTAGAAGTTCGTGATCCCGACCGGCCGGCCGTCCACGTACAGCTCGAAGTCCTCTCGTGTCAGGTCCTTGACCGGACGGCCCTTCTTGTCCGTGACCACGACGTCGACCTCGACGACCTGCACGTCGACCGAGTCGACGAACGTCTGATTCGGCTGGGCCCCGAGTGTGGCCGAGCCGGCAAGGCTCAGCAACAGGGCCAACGTCGGAACGGATCCGCGATTGTGGTCAGTGAGTGTCACGGTGGCGCCTGGTCCGCCGATTCAGGCCTTCAGCCTACTGTGGTGCGAGCCCCAGCGGCTGCGGGGCGAATCGTTCACTCAAATGAGCGTGGCCGTGAACGGATTCACGAGCGCGACGCCGCAGCCTCGGAAGTCGCGCGTGTTCCGGGTCGCCAGGGGGAGCTGATGTTCCAGGGCAGTTGCGGCGATCAGCATGTCCGCCTGAGTTCGCATTTCGCCGGTGGCCTGGAAGCGGCCCCGGAGGTCGCCGCCGCGACGTGCGACGGCTTCGGTCACCGGCAGCACGTCGCAGAAGCCGGCCAGAAACTCGCTGAACCAGATCTCGGCGCGTTGGGTCGGCCGCCACGTCAGCCCGTAGCGCGTTTCTTCGATGCTGACGACGCTGAAGGCGAAGGGCGGCTTCACCGTGGCTGCCCAGCGCTCGACGACAGGATTCGGTCGCGACCGACTGAGTTCCGCCACGATGTTCGTGTCGAGCAGGATCATCCGGCGCTTGTGCGGGAGCGGCCGGGCTCGTGGCTCTCGTGGTCGCCCTTGTCCGCGGGCCAGCCTTCGCGATTCCGGCGCTCGCCGACCTGAAGCTCATAGTCCTCGCCAACACAGACTTCACGAAACTCGGCGAAGAGATCGGCCAGGGTTCTTGCGGACCGTCGTTGCCTTTCTCGCACCGTCTCGAGAAGGTCGGGATTCACGATGGCGGCTACCAGTTCGTCTCGGTTGTAGATCATCTGGGGCTCGGTCTGAGCCCTGCGGACGACCTCGGAGAACTGCTGCTTTGCGGCACCGATGTGCCAGGAAGTTGTGTCCATAATGGACACGTTATGGGGCCGGACATGGACAAGTCAAGGCGATGCGGGCCTGCTTCCTGGCGCAGCAGCTTCCGCGGCAAGCGCTGAGCGGCGCTCAACCGAACTACGATACAGGCTTGTCCCAGAGCCCTTGCAGATGACGTCCCGTTCCACCGCCGCGCTCCAGGCCGTGGTCGCCGGCATCCTGTTCTCGACCGGCGGCGCCGCGGTCAAGGCGACGGAACTCGACGCCTGGCAGGTGGCCGGGACGCGGTCCGTCGTCGCGGCCGCGGTGCTGCTGCTCGCGATTCCCGCGGCTCGGCGGTGGGCCGGCGGACCGGGAGCGGCCGGCGGCGGCGGCGTGTCCGCCTGGTGGCGCAGCCAGGCCCGGCGGCGCGCCCTGCTCCTCACCCTGGGGACCGGCTGCTGCTACTGCCTGACCCTGGTGCTGTTCGTGCACGCGAACAAGCGGACCACGGCCGCCGAGACGATCTTCCTGCAGTCGACCGCGCCGCTGTTCGTGCTTCTGCTGGCCCCCATCCTGTTGCGGGAGCGGCCGGGGGCGAGGCAGCTTCTCTTCGTGCCGCTGTTCGGCGCCGGCCTGGTGATGGCGTTCTTCGGCGGCGCCGATGCGGTTGCGACCGCGCCCGATCCCCGGACCGGGAACGTGCTCGCCACCTTCTGCGGCCTGGCCTACGGCCTGACCCTGATCGGCCTGCGTGCCGCCGGCCGCCCGCCGGCAGCGGTACTGACAGCCGGTACGTCAGGCGAAGTGTCCTCTGCAGGGGACGGTGCCGGTGTCCGCGCGCCCGGCATCGCGGCCGCCGCCTGCGGCAACGTCATCGTGTGCTTCGCGTGTTTGCCGGTGATGGCGCCGCTTCGGTCCGTCGATCCGGGAGACCTTCTGATCGTGGCTTCTCTAGGCCTGTTCCAGGTCGCTTTCGCCTACGTGCTCGTAACCCGTGCCGCCCGCGTCCTGCAGGCGCCGATTCTCGCCCTGCTGCTGCTCCTGGAGCCGGCGCTCAGCCCGTTCTGGGCGATGTGGTTCCACGGCGAGCAGCCGCACCTGCTGACCTGGCTGGGCGGCGGGATCGTCGTACTCGCGACGGTGCTGCTGGCGACGGTGGTCCGGTCGGCGGAGGAGTAGGAGCATGCCCGGTAGAACGATCTGACCTGGGAACGCGGGCATCCTGCCCGCATCCGGCGCGGAGCGCCGGCCTCTGGGAGTTCTGCCGCACGCCGCCAAACCCCTACGGTCTGCTAAACAATCGGTCCCTGCGGCGTCTTCACCACTGAACCCACCCGCGCGCCGGTCAACGAGCCGGCACGCCCGGAGCCAAGGAGGCGCCGTTTGACGACTGCCACGGTTTCGATGACCACAGAGCCGCCCGCAGCGCCTCCCCCGATGCCGGATTCGACCGGGGCGGAGCTGCACGAGCTGTTCGAAGAGCATCACCTGCTCATCTTCCGCACCGCCTGGCGGGTCACCGGCAACGCGAACGACGCGGAGGATGTCCTGCAGACGATCTTTCTGCGGCTCCTGAAGCGTCCCCCCGCGGCGCTCGAGACGGGGAACGCCGGCGGCTACCTGCGGCGGGCGGCGATCAACGCCTCGCTCGACGTCATCCGGTCCCGCAACCGTTCCGGCCTCGTGGCGCTCGATCAGCAGTTGATCGAGGAGATCGAACCGGCCGTCGACGGCGCGAGCGACCCGGAGCGGCGCTTTGCGGGCCTGGAACTGCGCGACCGGCTGCGCCGGGAGTTGGCGAAGGTGAACCCGCGGGCAGCGGAGATGTTCGTGCTGCGCTACTTCGAGGGCCACCGGAACTCCGAGATCGGCCCGATGATGGGCACCTCGCGCATGACCGTGGCGGTGACGCTGCACCGGCTGCGCAAGCGTCTGAGACTGGCGCTGGCGGACGAGCTGAATGCTGTGGAACCCAACGACAGGCGATCCGGACGGGAATCCGGACGGGAAGAGGAAGGACAGGAAGAAACAGGGGTGCAGACGTGAGCAACCGCAACCAGATGAATCGGACTTTGATCGAAACCGCTCGGGCCATCGCCGCCGAGCAGCCGCCGGCCGATGCCGCCGCGGCGGCAGCGGAGCGGGTACGCAGCGTCCTCGCCGCCGCCACCGCCGGTGCCGTGGCGGTCGCGGACCCGAGCGACGCCGGCGCCCCGACGCTGACTCTGACTTCCTGCGCCGACTACCAGGCACGGATGCCGGCCCTGGTGGCCGGCACGCTGCCCGAGGCCCAGCGCCTCCTGGTCGAGGATCACAGCCGCGAGTGCATTCCCTGCCGCAAGCACCTCCAGGCCGTGCGCGCGGGCCGCGCCGTTTCGGACTGGGCCGGGCCCGCGGCGCCGGCACGAGTGGGCCGCTACTACGCGGCCGCGGCTGCGGTCGTGGCCCTTGCGGCGGCAGGCGTCTGGACCTCGGGGCGGGTGCTGCAGCCGCCCCAGGACGGGATCGTCCAGGTCCAGAGCGTCGACGGCCGGATGTTCGTCGCCGGCGCCGGCGGCGCCGATCCCGTGCCGCTTGAGCCCGGCGACGCGGTCGACGGCGGTGAACTGATTCGCACCGGCGCCGGCAGCCGCGCGGTGCTCGAACTCGCGGACGGATCGCGTATCGAGGCCGCCGGCCTCACCACCTTCCGCGTCGACGCCCGGCGCCGGGGCGACCGCGTCCGGGTCGACCGGGGCAGCGTGATCGTCCAGGCCGCGAAGCAGGAGAACCGATCGCTGGTCGTGTCGACCCAGGAGATGCTGGTGTCGGTCAAGGGCACGATCTTCGCCGTCACCCACGGCGTCAAGGGGTCGCGGGTGTCGGTGATCGAGGGCGAGGTGGAGGTCGAGCAGGGCCGCAAGCGGCACAGCCTGCTGGCCGGCGACCAACTGCGAAGCCGGACGACCCTGGTGGCGATGACGCTCCAGGAGGAGGTCGCCTGGAGCCAGGACGCCGAACGGTACGTGGCGCTGCTCGAGGAGTTCAAGTCGCTGCGCAGCGACCTGAACCAGTTGATGGAGGCGGCGCCGGTCCGCTACTCGACCCGGCTGCTCGACCTGATGCCAAGCGATACGACCGTCTATGTGGCGATGCCGAACGCATCGTCGACGCTGAGCGACATGTTCGAGTTGGTGCGGTCCCGGATGGGGTCGAGCGGGCTGCTCGCCGGGTGGTGGGCGGAGCTTGAGGCGTCCGGTGTAGTCGACACGATCGACGACCTGGTGACGAACCTGCGCGAGCTCGGCGACGCGATGGGCGACGAGACCGTCGTGGCCTTTGCCGGCAGCGCCGGCGACGAGGCGTTCACGCCGCTGCTGGTGACCGAAGTGACCGACGCCGCGGCCCTGCGGGAAGCGCTAGAGGAGCACATCGGGGATCTCGTGGAGGGAGGCGACGAGGATCCGATCCGCATCGTCGACGAGCTCGATTCGGCGACCGACTCGGACGGCGAACTGCTGGTGTGGATCGCCGACGACATCGCCGCCGCCTCGACCTCGCTCGCGCTACTTCGCACCGTGGCAGGGAACGCCGACGGCGCCACCAACGCCTTCGTCGGCTCGCGTCTGCACGGCCGGCTGGCCGAGCGCTACGCGGCCGGCGCGGAACTGCTGGCCGCGGTCGACCTGACGACGTTCGTCGACAGCCTGGACGAGGGTTACGAAGACGAAGAGGGCGCGGAAGCGTTCGCGTTCACCGGGCTCGACAAGGTCCAGGATCTGGTCGTCTCCCGCACCCAGGACGGCGACCGCGCGGACATCACCGCGACCCTGAGCTTCGACGGCGAGCGTTCTGGAGCGATCTCCTGGCTGGCGGGACCCGGGGCGAATGGCGCCCTGGACTTCTTCTCGCCCGACGCCTCGTTCGTCAGTGCCGGCGTGATCGAGGATCCGCTGACCATCTACGACCAGATCGTGGATGCCCTGGAAGATGCGGGCGTGGACCCCGACGAGGCTCTGGCCGAGATCGAGGCCGAACTCGGCCTGTCCATCCGCAACGACTTCCTGGTCCATCTCGGCGGCGAGTACGCGGTCGGCATCGACGGTCCGGTGCTGCCGTCGCCGGCCTGGCTGGCGGTGGCGTCGGTCTACAACGCGGGCGCGCTGCAGAGTTCGATCGAAACGCTGGTGGAGAAGGCGGACGACGCTCTGGCTGAGGCGGACGAAGACGGCGACGCCAGCCTGACGCTGGAAGAGCAGGACTCGAACGGCCGCACGGTCTACCGTCTTTCGCTTGAGTTCGACGACAGCGACGAGGACGCCGCCGACTCGGGCGACAGCGACGAGGCCGGCGACGACTGGGACGATGTCTTGAAGGCCCTGCTCGAAACCCCGCAGATCTTCTACACGTACTTTGATGGGTACATGGTGAGCGCCTCCAGCGTGGCAGCGATCGACACCGCGATCCGGTATCGCGGCAGCGGCGCCTCGCTGACGGATAGCCAGCAGTTCATCGATCTCCTGCCCCCGAATGGGTACACGGACTTTTCCGCGATGGTCTACAACCGGCTTGCCGAGACGGCGAGCGAACTGTTCGAGCTGTTGCCGACCGGGGCCGTGAACGACGACCAGCAGGCCGTGGTCCAGGCGATCGAGGAGTCGATCACCAGCCAGGGACCGGCGCTCTACACGGTGTACGCCGGCCGCAGCGAGATCGTCGTCACCTCCAGTGGTCCGAGCCTGCTGGCCTTCTCCGGGTTGGGCCAGATGCTCGGCCTCGGTGCGCTCCTGCAAGGCCTGGAGTCGATCGAGGAGGCGGCCGAGCCGGAACCGGCGCCCGAGCCGGCGACCGGTTTTGACACCCAGGTGGCGGCCGACCGGTCCAGGTCCGCGGACCTCCTCTTGAGGCCGGCCGCTTGACGGCTGAGACCCTGGGAACGCGGGCATCTTGCCCGCATCCGCCGAAGGCGGCTACGGTGTGACGGACGCGGCGACCGTAGGCGAAGCGATGGAACGGGTCGCCAGCGCGGCCGCCGCGCCGCCGGTCATCGACCTCGAGGCCTTAAGCGTCCGCTTCGGCCGGCACCAGGTCCTGGACGACCTGCGCGGCGCCTTCTCGGGCCGCGCGATCGGTCTCCTGGGGCCGAACGGCGCCGGCAAGACGACGCTGCTCAACACCCTGCTCGGCTTCTACAAGCCGACCGCCGGCACCGCCCGCCTGGTCGGCATGGACATCGCGGCCCAGGGTCGGGAACTGCGGCGCCGGGTCGGCTACATGCCGGAGCGGGACGCGTTCATCGCCGGAATCTCCGGCGTCCGCTTCGTGCGGCTGATGGCGGAGCTTTCCGGGTTGCCGCCGGAAGCCGCCCTGGAACGGGCCCACGAGGTCTTCTTCTACGTCGGCCTAGGCGAGGCCCGGTACCGCAACGTGGAGACCTACTCGCTGGGCATGAAGCAACTGCTCAAGCTGGCGCAGGCGATCGTCCACGGGCCGAGCCTCCTGTTCCTCGACGAACCGACCAACGGGCTCGACCCGCCGGCCCGCCTCCGCATGCTGCGGTTGATTCGGGAGATCCGCGATTCGAGCGAGGCGAGGATCGTCGTCTCGTCGCACCTGCTGCGCGACGTGGAGGAGTGCTGCGAGGAGGTGCTGGTGCTCAACCGCGGGCGCGTCGCCACCTACTGCAACCTGGCCGAGGAGCGCCGCGCCAACCGCCGGTTCCTGGAACTCGACCTGGGCGCCGAGCGCGAAGGCGCGGGAAGCGCCTTCCGAAGCGCGATCGAAGGACTGGGCTGCGAGGTCGCGGTGGTGAACCGCCGCCGGATCAAGGCCGTGCTGCCTCCGGGCGTCGAAGTGCGTCACATCTACGCTTCGGCGATCGAGCAGGACGTGACCATCCGCCGCCTGGACTACAAGCGCACTTCGCTCGAGGACATCTTCCTCAAGGCGATGGAGGGCGACGATGGCCGTCTATGACCACGGCTACAAGGGCTACAGCGGGCCCCTGATGCCGGCGCGGAGCCGGTTCCTCGTCATCAGCCGCTACGGCCTGCGCGACGTCTTCGCTTCGCGGATGTTCCTCGCCTTCTTCGCTTTCTGCTTCGCTTGGCCGCTCGTGCTGCTGGTCGCCATGTACCTGCGCTACAACGCGGAGGCGCTGGCCCTCACGAACATCGGCGCGACCGACCTGCTGGAGTTCCTGGAGGTCAACACCTGGTTCTTCCAGAATCTGTTCCTGCGCGCCCAGTTGTACCTGGCGTTCGTCGTCGTCCTGGTGGTCGGGCCGTCGCTGTTGTCCGCGGACCTGCGCAACCGGGCGATGCCGCTCTACCTCTCGCGCCCGCTGACGCGGACCGACTACGTGCTCGGCAAGCTCCTGGTTCTGGCGGTCCTGGTCTCGGCGATCACGTGGGCGCCAGGGCTGCTCCTGTTCGCGATCCAGGCCTCGCTCGGCGGGACGGAGTGGTTGGGGGAGCACTGGCGAGTGGCGCCGTCCATGGTCTTCGTGTCGGCTGTCTGGACTCTCTGCATGTCGCTGCCGATGCTCGCCATCGCGGCTTGGGTGAAGTGGAAGCCCTGGGCGCGGATCGTGTTCATGGGCGCCATCCTGAGCGGCACCGCGTTCGGCGAGTTCTACAAGCAGTTCTACGACTCCTGGCTGGGCAGCATGGTGGTGGCGTTCGACGTGACGGCGGCGCTCTCCGCCTCTGTCTTCGGCACCCAAGGGAACGTCGAGATGCCGGGCGCGGCCGCCTGGCTGGCGGCGGGCCTGCTGGTCGCGGTGTCGGCGGCGATGCTCTACCGGCGCGTGCGAGCCTTCGAGGTCGTCAAGTGAGCGGCTTGGAGGCCCGTGGCGACCGCAACATCGTCCTCCACGATGTCTCGAAGTTCTACGGCGACGTGCTGGGCGTCAACCGGGTCGACCTGACGATCGAGCCGGGAATCACCAGCCTGGTGGGGCCGAACGGGTCCGGCAAGAGCACGCTGATGAACCTGCTCGCGGGCCTGTTGCGGCCGACCCGGGGCGAGATCAGGATTCTCGGCATTCCGGTCAGCCGGCCGCAGGATCTCTTCCGCCGCTTCGGTTACTGCACCCAGTACGACTCCTTCCCGCGCGGGACCACCGGCTGGCAGTTCGTGTTTTCCTACCTGCTCCTGCACGGCCTGGACCGCACCACCGCGGAGCGCCTGACCGCGCGGGCGCTGGAGCGGGTCGGCCTGGTCGACTCGGCGCACCGCCGGGTCGGCGGCTACAGCAAGGGCATGCGACAGCGGATCAAGCTGGCGCAGGCGATCGCCCACCAGCCCCAGGTCATGGTGCTGGACGAGCCGCTCAACGGGCTCGACCCGATGGTGCGCGCCGAGACGATCGAGCTCTTCCGTCACCTGGCGCGTGAAGGCCAGCACGTGCTCATCTCGAGCCACATCCTGCACGAGGTCGACCTGCTCTCGGACCGCGTGATCCTGATCTCGAACGGGTACATCGTGGCGGAAGGCGAGGTGCACGGGATGCGGGCCGAAGTCGCGGAGGCTCGCGAACAGCCGATGCAGGTCTTCGTGCGCTGCAACCGTCCGCAATGGCTTGCCGCCCGCGCTTTCGAACTCGACCACGTCACCGAGGTCCAGCTCCACGACGACGGGAACGGCCTTCACCTGCGTACCCGCGACGCCGACCGCTTTCTGCGCCTGGTCGGCGAACTGGTCGCCGAGGGCGGCGTCGAGGTCGAGGCGGTGGGTCCGGCCGACAGCGACCTGCAGGCCGTCTACCGCTACCTGATGACCGACGAGGAGGAGCCGTCGTGACCGTGGTTCCCGAGGCCGCAGCTTCCCGAGGCTTCGACTGGGCGTTGTTCGGCCGGCAGGTCGGCGGACTGGTGCGCCTGGAGCTGCGCCGGCTGCTGATGACCCGTCGGGCGGTGATCCTGGGGCTTGCGGCGGCGGTACCCGTCGTGATCGTCCTGTTCGTCGGCTCGATACCCATCGGCGGGCAGACGGTGCTGGAACGGTTCGGCAATCGCACGGTGTACGAGACCATCTTCGAGACCGTCTTCCTCGGCGCCATCCTGTTCTTCGGTTGCCTGTACGTCTTCTTCAACCTGTTCCGGGGCGAGATCCTCGAGCGCAGCCTGCACTACCTGTTGCTGACGCCGCTTCGCCGCGAGGTGGTGGTGGTGGGGAAGTACGTCGCCGCGGTGACCGCTGTGGCGTTGTTGTTCATGGCCAGCACGCTCCTCAGTTACCTCCTGATCTACCTGCCGGTGGGCGTCTCGGGAGCGATCGAGGACCTGACCGCCGGCCCGGGCGGCGGCCATCTCTTCGCCTACCTCGGCGTCACCCTGCTCGCCTGCATCGGCTACGGCGCCTTGTTCACGCTGATCGGCATGGTGTTCCGTAACCCGATCATTCCCGCCGGCGCGCTCTACCTGTGGGAGATGCTGCACTTTCTGCTGCCGCCGGCGCTCAAGAAGCTGAGCGTGATCCACTACCTGAAGGGGCTGCTGCCGGTGCCCCTCTCCGACGGACCGTTCGCCGTGGTCGTCGAGCCGCCGCCGGTGGCCGTCTCCGTGCTCGGCCTGCTCGCCCTGGCCGCCGTCGTGCTCGCGGTGACCGCCCTGATCGTCCGGCGCATGGAGATCCGGTACACCGAGGACTGATCCCCAGGTCCTCTGGCACTGGGACTCTCCACCCTTTAGCAAGTGGTCTTGGGGAGGCTGCTGTGGGTCAGGTAGGTCATGCGACCTGGGCATGGCATCGCTTGTTGGGGTCGAAGAGAGTGCGGTCTCGTAGCATGGCGCACGCGACGCCGAGGAGTCGGTCGACGAGCTGTCTGATGGCGCGTCCGTGCGTTTTCCCCTGGGCTTTCATGGCGTCGTACTTGGCGCGGCTGATCGGGTCATGCTGGATGGCGACTCGTCCCCAGTGATAGGCGGCATCGCTGAGGTGTTCGTTGGCGGCGAGTCGTCGCATGACGATGAGCTTCTTGCCGGACTTGACGGTCACCGGCGCCACTCCGCAGAGGCAACGCAGTGCCCCGTAGTCTCTGCGGGCCAGGCTTTGATCGGCCTCGGAGAGCAGGGTGGCGAGGCCGACCATGCCGAGTCCGGGCAGCGACCTGAGGATGGCGGCGTCGCTTGGCTTGGGCGTGTCTTCGTCGTCTTCCGGAGAGATCGCGGTTTCGAGTTTGCGGGTCATCCGCTCCAGCCGCCTTTCGGCGTCGGCGAGTTGGCGGCAGACGGTGTCGAGCACCGGCCGGAGGATTCCTATGTGTTCGACGGCGGCCTTTACGGCGTCCGGGGAAACGGCGATCGGCTCGGCCCGCAGTTGATCGCGCAGTTGGGCGGCAGTCAGGCGCCGGATGCGGTGTTCCTTGAGCAGCTTGGCGAGCGTGGCTTCGCGCACCCGTCGAGCCTTGTCGGGGGTCGGCGCCAGTCGCCACAAGGCCAGCGCGAAGGGCGCCGACACCTCGTTCTTGACCACGGCGAGAAACTGCGGGTAGTAGCGCCAGATCTGGTCGCGGACCTGGTTCCCCAGGCGGTTTTTCTGGTCGACCAACTGCTTGCGGGCGCGGGACACCTCGCGCAGCATGACGGTGGCGGCATCGGATGGTTGCACGCGGTTCAGGCACTCAGGGTCGGTGCGAAGCGCGGCGGCGAGCACCCGTGCATCGCGGCGGTCATCCTTGGCGCCGGCGACGGAGAAGCGGTCCCTGAAGCGGTCGAGCTGCTTGGGGTTGATGGAATACACGGCGAAGCCTCGCTCCAGGAGGCACTCGACGACCGGTCCGTGCGGCACCTCGCTGGCGATGCCGATCTCGCCCGGAGGCGTCGGTCGTGTATGTCCAAGGAGCCAGTCCGCCATAGCGGCAAGTCCCTTGCCGCTGTGGTCGAACGCCCGCTCCCCCCTCACTTTGCCGTCCCGACCCAGCAAACACACATGGTGGGTCTCGGACCCCCAGTCCACGCCGGCGAACCACGTCCTGATCATCTCGTCCTCCTTCTCCCTTGCGGTAGTGTTGTCTGGTCGGCATGCCGCGTTGCCTGCCCGTACCTGTACTGGTGCTCTAAGGCACTGACTCTCCACTGGGCGTCCAACGCGGCGAAGCAGCCAGGGCACAGGTCCCAGCTAGGTGCTCGAAGCACAGTGCGCCGGTGGTCGCTCCTGGCTGCTTGCCGACTTTCCTTCAGTGACTCCGGCAGACCAGAGACGAAACCGACCGGCGGTCTCGGCTGCGGAAGCTGCCGGCCCCGCGGAAAACGGCAGACCGTTTTCCGCCGGACCTTGGAAAACCGGCAAGCCGGTTTCCCACAGCTACCGCAGCCACGGCGGCTACTGGTCCATTCCAACTCTCTCAACGACCCACCAGAATCCACCCGTGAAAGGTACAGGTGCGCCGGCCTTCCGGCCGGCATCCGGGCGACGCCGCGAAGCGGCGAGCCCGCCGCACATCTGGCACCATACGCCCATGGCCACGATCGACATCGGCGGCCTTGAGATCCCCGAAGCAGCGCTGACCTTCAAGTTCGTCCGCTCCTCCGGCCCGGGCGGTCAGAACGTGAACAAGGTGGCGACGGCGGCACAGTGCCGCCTCGACCTCGACGCGGCCGGCATCGAAGGCCCCCTGCGCGTTCGCCTGGAGGGCGTGGCCGGCAAGCGCCTCACTGTCGCCGGCGAGATCGTCGTGTCCGCCGACACCCACCGCACCCAGGCGCGCAACCGGGCCGAAGCGCTCCTGCGCCTCGCGGCGATGATCGAAGAGGCCCGCATCGAGCCGCGGCCGCGCCGGCCCACCCGGCCGTCAGCCCGCGCCAAGGCGAAGAGGCTGGAGGCGAAGCGGCATCGCGGCGAGACGAAGAAGCGCCGCGGCCCGGTCGATGCCCGCGACGAGTAGAACAGTCGTTTGTTACCCTGACGCCGCACCACGTCATGGCCCTGATCGACCGTCTTCTCCGCGCCACCGTGCGCCAACCGCGCGGGGCGCCGTCAGGCCCGGACGCGGACCGTGTGGCGTCCCGCCTGGCGCTCTACCATTTCGGCTCCTGTCCGTTCTGCCTGCGGGTCCGTCGCGAACTGGCCCGGCTCGGGGTCGAAGTCGAACTCCGCAACATCCACCGCGACCGCAGCCGGTACGACGAACTTGTGCGAGGCGGAGGCAGGCAGCAGGTGCCGTGCCTGCGGATCGAGAACGACAACGGCACCGTCGAATGGCTCTACGAGTCGTCCGACATCATCGCCTGGCTGGAAGACGAACTGCGGGCACCGGGGACCGCCGAGGCCGTCTGACGGAGCGTCATCTCGTCGCGTCGATCCCTGGGAACGCGGGCATCCTGCCCGCATCCGGCGCGAAGCGCCGGCCTCCGGTAGTTCTGACGCGACTACTTCAGCGCCTTCCGGCACGAGACGGTCGTGAACCAACCGCGGTCCGCGGTCTCCAGATCGATCTCGATGTCCTGGCCGCGAGTCAGCTCATCCCACACCGCATGGTCGCGCTGAGGGCAGGCGATCTCGGCGGTCATCCGCTCTCGTTGGCGGCCGGTCATGTTCATCAGGTCGCCGGCGAACTCGGGGATCACCTGGACCCGATGAATGAGGCGGTCCACCCGTTGCAGTTCCCGGCCCACCCATACCCGGTTCCAACCCGGACGCAGCCGCATGGCTGGAAAGTCCTGGCTGTGGCGGTAGACCAGGTCGGCGCCGACGTGGGGCGCCGTGTTGCAGGCCGCGGGCAGCAGCAAGGCGACGAGCAGTGGCAGCGATAGTACCGAGCGGCGCATAGCGGCGGCCAAACTACCGCACTCTGCCGGAACGCGGGCGTCCCGCCCGCATCCGGCTCCGCTGGAGCCCAAGGCTATGCTTCGCCGATGAAATCGACAGCCCTCGCAGCAGCGTTGGCGCTCACCCTCGCGGCGCCCGTCGCCCACGCCGACGACTGGCCGCAGTGGCGCGGCGCCGAACGCCGCGGCGTCTGGCACGAAGACGGCATCCTCGACCGCTTCCCCGAGGACGGCCTTCGTTTCGTCTGGAGGGCGCCGATCGGGCCGGGCTACGGCGGCCCCGCGGTGGCGGAGGGACGCGTGTTCGTGACCGACTTCGAGCGGTTGCCCGGGAACCGTGGCCGTGAGCGCCTGGTCGTGCTCGAGGAGACCACCGGGAAGCAACTCTGGGAGCACTCCTGGGAAACCGACCTCGCCGGTCTCATGCCCGCCTACTCGAACGGCCCGCGCGCCACGCCGACCGTCGACGGCGACCGCGTCTACGTGCTTGGCTCGGCCGGCTATCTGGCGGCCCTGGCGGTCGAGGACGGCCGAGTGCTCTGGCAGGTCGATCTCGCCTTGGACTACGGCGCCCCGGTGCAGCCGTGGGGCTTCGTCGGGGCGCCGCTGGCGGACGGCCAGCAGATCATCACCCTCGTAGGGGCTGAGCCCGACGCCATGGTCGTTGCCTTCGACCGCGACTCGGGCGGAGAGATCTGGCGATCGATGGAGGCGCTCAACGAGCCCGGCTACAACTCGCCCGTGATCTACGAGCTCGGCGGCCGCCGGCACCTCGTCATCTGGCACCCGAAGGGCATCGCCGGCCTCGACCCGGACGGCGGCGAGGTGTTCTGGCAGTTCCCCTACGAGGTGGAGTACGGCCAGACGATCGCGACCCCGATCCAGCAGGGGAACCAGCTCCTCGTATCGTCCGCGTCGCACGGCTCGACCCTGATCGAGGTCGCCGAGGCGGATCACGCTTCCGGCTCGGGCAAGCCGCAGGCCAGGATCGTCTGGAAGGGGAAGAGCAGCAGCAAGGAGGATGTCGACGGCCTGCACGCCTTCAACTCGACGCCTGCCTTCGACGGCGACACGATCTACGGCATCGGCGGCCTGGGCGCTCTGCGCGCCATCGACCGCGCCACCGGCAAGGAGCTCTGGGCGACCTTCGAGCCCAGCGAGGACGCCCGCATCGCCACCGCGTTCCTGGTCAGGAACGGCGACCGCTACTTCATCAGCAACGACCGCGGCGAACTGATGATCGCCCGCCTGAGCCCCGACGGCTACCACGAGATCGACCGCACCAAGCTGATCGAGCCGACCACCAGGAGCATGCGGGTTCGCCGCGAACTCGGCAAGCTGCTCTGGGTCCACCCCGCCTACGCCAACGGCCACATCGTGCACCGGAACGACCAGGAGATCGTCCGGGCGTCGCTACTGGGGGAGTAGGCATAGACTCTTGAATTCAAATGCGCGTTGCAACACCAGGGTTGCAGCCAAGAGCATTCGGGGGGAAATATGATACGTAACCGCATTCTTGTGGTCGTGTTGGCGGCCATACTCGCCGGCCTTGTCCTGTATCTCTTGCTGTCGAATGATCCGGGAGGCGATCCGGCGGAAACCGAGACACCTCAGGCAGCCGCAAGCACCGACTACGCGGATCTGGTCTCCCTCTTCGGAGAGTTTCGCTCGTTCCAACAAGGCGACACCGGCAACATCCAGTCCTTTTCGCAGAGCGGCTGGATCCTGTCGAACCTGGACGCTGCGCCCGACTTTTCCGCCGCTGCAATGGCAGAGAAATACGGTGAGCTGATGGCGTTTCAGGAGCGGTTGGAGTCGATAGATCCCGCGGACTGGGTGATCTCACAACAGGCTGACTACCACCTTGTCCGGGCGGAGACGAACGGTTATGAGTTCCAGCACCGGGTTCTCAGCCCATGGTCCAGGGATCCCGGATTCTACAACGACGTGATCGCCACGCTTGCCGAGGTAGCTGAACCGCCTCTCCGGGGGAACGAGGTCGCAGATCTGCAATCAAGGCTCAGATCAGTACCCGATCTGGTGCAACAGGCGAAGGAGAATCTCAATGATTTTTCGCTGATCGCCGCCGACCTGGCCACTCTGGCGATTCTCTCCCTTGGAGATTCCAGATCGGTCTATGAATCGCTCGCGCAGGGCCTGAGGATTCATCATCCGGAACTCGTGGCCGACGTTGAGTCGGCACTGATCGCTATCGACGACTATGAGGACTGGATACTCTCCAACGAGCATCGGATGACGGGCGCCACGGGTGTGGGCAGGGAAAACTACAACTGGCTGCTCAGGAACGTCTATCTGTTTCCCTATACCTGGGACGACATTCGAACGATCGTTGAACTTGAAGACAATCGCGTGATCACCTTTCAACGACTGGAGGAGAACCGCAATCGCGATGTTCCGCCGATCATACCGGCCCGGTCACAGGTCGAATACAGGGAGGACATCGAAGAAGCCGTCGATCGCATCATGAGCTTCCTGCGCAACGAGGAGATTTTCACTATGCACGACTTCCTCGTGCCGGATGACTATAGCGACACGCGGCTCTCCGAAAAGGGGTATTCTCTGGAGGATCCCTGGCCCGAGACGCACGACTATTTCTTCAATTTCTCTCACCGGGAAGCGGTGATGGAGAACACTCATGAGCTGGTCGGCCATCATTTCGACATGCTCAGAGCGCAGCGCGACAATCGCCCGATCCGTGGCGGAGAGCGGCCGTACAAGATTTCGACGGCTCGCGACGAGGGGCTTGCGTTTGCCCTCGAGGAATTGCTGATGCATGCAGGATATCTGGACGGACGTAATCCTCACGGCAGGGAAATCACCTATGAACAGGCGGCTTTCCGTACCGTGCGCGCACTTTCCGACATCTACATGCACAGCGGCGACTGGAGTCTGGAAGAAGCGACGCAGTTCTGTATCGACAATGCGCCGCATGGCGAATTGCTGGAGGGCAGCCACCATCTGTGGTTTGAACTGGATACGACGCTGCGCGGCGTGGGGCATCACATGCTCATGGTCCTGGGGAAGGTCCAGTTCATGAAACTGATGCGAGACCGGGCCAATCAACTCGGCGACGACTTCGTTTTGCGGGAGTTCCTGGACGAAGTCTACGCTGCGGGCCAGATACCCTGGTCGCTCATTCGGTGGGAAATGACCGGGTACGACGACGAGGTCTCACAACTCTGGTAACACAGGCGGCTCATGCTTGCGCCCCTGCGGTGTCCCCAACTGAGCCTCCACGAACGGCAGCATCGCCGCGACGCACTCCGCCGGCCTCCGGCCGGCATCCGGGCCGAGCCGCGAAGCGGCGAGGCTATGCCTCCGGCCCTCCGGAGTCCCCCATGACACCGACCGACTCCGCATCCACCACCACCGCCGCCTCCCTCCGCCTCTGCCGCGCCCGCGACACGGCGAAGCTCACCAGACCCACCACGAACGCGGCTACGGGCATGAGGAGCGTCACTATGGTCATCAGCGAGTCTGGCTCCTCCTCGATCTGGTTCAACCCATCCCGGCCGAAGTGCAGGAAGAGGATGGCCGTAGCCGGCACGCTGAACCAGGGATCGCGCAGAGTGGCCTCGACGGGCGATAACGGTTCGCCCGCCGTCTCCGCCTGAACTGGCTTGTCCGAGTCATCCTCATCCTTGCCCTTCGAGCCCTTCTTGGAGGCACCTCCGCCGATCAGACCGAACGCCATGGCCAGGGTCGCGATGCTCAGCGACGCCAGGAACCACACCGCCCGCTCTGTTTGCGGCGGCTCGGCTACCAGATCCAGAACGAACCGGCTGGCCGCGATGAACACGCAGAAGATCGCCGGGACCTGGTACCACGGGTCGGTGAACAGCGTCGACTCGTGCCACACGGGGCCGGTCGTTGGAACCGCCTCTTTGCTGCTCGGCTCTACCCATAGCGGTTTCAGGACGGTCCACAGCGTGACCAGCGTCGCCGTTGCCAGCGCCGCCGCGTACGCCATCGAGACGGTCGACGTGCGGAGCGCCTCGATGCTCAACAGACCGGCATCCTGACCTACCCAGAAGAGCCCCATCAGGACGGCGAACCTCGCCGACGGCTTGGACTCGTCGTGCTTGTCCTTTGCGGTCACGATGTCGGGGCCGAGTTGCGGTGGCCGGTCAGGCTAACGCATTCCGGCCGAGCCTCGTGTGCGCTAGCTTCGGACCATGCGGTTGCACATCGCCCTGGACGACGATCTCGTGGCCGAGCTCGACCGGCGCGCCGGCCCCAGGCAGCGCAGCGCCTTCATCGCTCAACTGATCCAGCGGGGCCTAGACGACGAACGGCGCTGGGATGACCTCGAAGCGGCGCTCGGCGGCATCTCCGACACCGGCCACGACTGGGACGACGACCCAGCGGAGTGGGTGCAACGCCAGCGGCGGGGCGACTGCTAACGTGGGGACTTCCCGATGGCTGCGGTCGAGGTCAGGGAGTGGCCAACGGACTAGGAGTTTGCTCGCCGCGGGCGCGGCGCCGGCGCCGCAGCGCGCCGCTCACGGCCGTGAAGGCCCCAGCTACAGGCGCTAACAGGAAGAACACCCAGGTAGCGACACTCGTGGGGTCCTCCTCGATCTGGCGGACGCCGAGTCTGGTGAAGACCACGAACCCGACCGCTACGTGCGGAATGGAGAACCACGGATCGGCCGCCGATTCCCGGCGGGGCGGCTCGGACTGGAGTTGGCCATGGGACAGGCGGGCCACGCCGGCTGCCTGCCGGGCCTTCCAGACGGGCTCGAGGAGAAGCACGACGGCGACAAGGGTGATGGCGACCAGGAACCACACGGCTTGTTGGGAAGTCGGCGGCTCCGCCCTCAGGTCTGAAACCAGGTCGAGGCCGAGAACGAAGATGCAGAAGGCCGCCGGACCCTGGAACAGTGGATCCGTGAACGTGCGATGGATGTGCCAGGCCGGTTCGGGACGAGGTTGGAGCCCGTCCGGGGTCTGGCGCTTTCGCGAAGACCGTCCCAAGGAAGCGAAGGTGGCGGCCAGCATCAGGACAAGACAAGCCGCGTACGCCATCGCCACTGCCGAGGTCCGGATCGCTTCGAGGGTGAGTACATCCCCCATGAGGGCCGCCATGCCGAGCATGACGACCAGAGCGAATCTGACCCAGGGAGCGGACTCGTGGTGCTTGTTGTTGGTACTCACGATGTCGATCCTGCCTGCCGGAGGAAGCCCGTGATCAAGGAAACAACGGCGGTGAGGCCGAGTGCGCGCCCCGCCACGAAGCAGATCCAGGCCAGGATGGAGGACGGTGCGCCGCCGATGCGCGCGACCCCTTCGCGAAGGCAACCGAGCAACTCGAAAACGAAGAGCGGCGCGCGGAATGCCCGGTCGGAAAGAAGGAACTCTCTTTGGCCATGGCCCGCCGTTCACCTTGGTGGCTGCTCTCGCATACGACGATGTTCTCAGCCCCCAAACTCATACTACCTTCGGTGGCAACTGCGCATCGTCCGAGCCGGTCTCCCGTCGATACCTCTCCAAGAGCTCGTCAGTTGGGAACTTTGGCGTCATTCCCGCCATGTAGCCGAGGGTCTCGCGCAGAGTCACCCTGTGCCCGTTCAGAATGGTGCCGCCGTGGGGGTCCCACATGAGGCGTCGAAAAGGTGCCTTGTCGAGTGAGCGAGGCAGTTGCCCCGCCAGCGCCACCGCCTCCTTCACGTCCATCATGCGGGTCATACTACAAACGATTCGCGTGAAGACATCTAGGCCAATAGGACGAAACAGAGCGCTTCCACCTCGGCGATTTCGATACCTTCGAACGATCGTCTGTGTGTTGGACGCCGCGAAGAACTCGCCGAGTTCGTCGAACGTGGAGCCGAGGAGCTGAAAGAACTGGTGCGCGTACTCGAAGTAGCGGGTCAGATCGCTTTCAGTTGGGCGTGCACGCTGAAGAGCTGGTCTGGGCCGCCTCAGGTCGAAATCGGATGCTGTGAATAGAATCGCCAGCAAGTCGTATAGGTTGCCTATAGTGGTTAGACAAACGTCGTCTGCCACGGGAATGTTGTTGTTCGCCACGAAAGCAACGCGCTTGCCACCGAAGAGACTCGTCTGCTCGATGAGGCGTCGGACACAGATCGCCATCACGTCGTCCTCGTCGAGCGAAATGATCTCGCCCTTCGAGACCGCTCGCGCCGTCTTGTTGAGTGTCGTGAACAGCCTCCGAGATCTCTGGAGACCCCTTGTGGTCGACTCATGCGCCACGAGAATCACCGAAACTTCGTCATGTACTGCCACAGAAGATTCGTTGGCCACCGCCTCCTTGATTCCGGCGAGCCTGTGTTGACCATCAAGGGCGAAGAGACGTTCCTTACCCGTTAAGGTCAAGAAGCCGATGGACGAGACAGCTTCGTCGGTTAGCGCAGGTGCGTTGCTGTGGTCAATTCTGCTTCGGACGTCGACCAGGGCATGCCAGGTTGGCTCTCCGCCGTATGTTGCGATAACGAGAGAATTGAAGAAGCGCTCTGGCTGTGTCTTGAGATAGACTGCGATTCTCCCTGCTTGGCTCTGTTGTAGTTGTCTCTGAATCATGTCAGAGAGACCGGTACTCTTGTGGATCTCATCAGCGAAGCGAACGCGAGCGCCTAGTTGCGGCAGGCTCATTAGACAGATGTAGTAGCGCCAGTCTCCCATTCTCCCGCGGAGGGCAGGAAAGGTGACCTTGCCATGAGGTGGTGAGTTCATTTGAAAGCGTTCTCTTGTCTTCTGAGGCCAGCATCCAAATCTCCAGGCGAAAGAGGAGGTACTATGGCGTTCAGGAGTTGGTATTCAAGTGTCTTGATGTCGCTAGAGGAAACGGCGTCGTCAACTGGCACGAAGAAAAACTTCAGTACGCTGTGCCATGTGCCGATCATTCTGGCGATCTTGGGGCGCTTCATGTACTTGCTCTCGGTGAGATAGTCGGAGTAGCGCGCTCTCAGCGAACGGTTGGAGTTCAATCCAGCCATGCCGATGTAAAGAATGTAGCAGTTTGGCGGCAGGACAGTGCTGGGTTGGTGCACGGCGAAGGCGTAGACGCCGCGCTTGTCGTTCGGCACGGTTGCTATATGAGTTCGACCGTATGGCACGAAGTCCCAGACAAGGTTGGGGATCACGAAGTCGCTGCTAAGGAGGGCGTCCGGGAGTAGCGTGATCGAGACTTTGTGCTTTTGTAGCTCGTTCGCCTCGTTGACGAAGTCGATGGCAGCGCGCGGATTCACTGGTCAACAAATTCGGAGGAAGCCTACTTGTGGCACGCCAGACACACCTTCGCCTGGCCGTAGAGGTCATCGATGTCAAGAGGCTCAGCATCCGGACGCAGCGGATTGGGCTGTAGCTTGGCGCGCATCCGCGCGAGCCGGCGCTGATGATCGAGGCGAATCTGCTCGACCCGTTCCGGCCGCTCTAGCTCATCCAAGGACTCGCCTTGGCTCCAGGTAAAGGGGGAGCCGTGCTCAACGGCGGTTTTCTCATAGGTCTTGGCTTCCTCGAATGCCTCCGGGTGCCGCTCCTTGAGGCGGACCCACTCGATCTTCTGTTGGAAGAAGCAGAAGGTGCAGCCGCTGCGCGTGCGCCACTCGTAGTAGCTGGGCAAGCCTAGGCCCGCGCCATCGAGGAGCTCGAGGACTCCTGTCTTGTTGATGCCGGCGTCTTTGAAGGGCAAGCGGACAGTGAGGTTCTGATGCCGGGAAGAGTAGCCCTCGCGGTACTCCTCGTCGGCTCGGATGGCGACGTAGCTTGAGACCTTTGTGCCGGCGTCAAGCGCGGGCCGGACCCACTGCTCGAAGGGGCGCAGCTTGAGCTGGCGGGTACACCAGCGACTCTGAGCCGACGGCAGGTAGTCGTTGTACTGCTTGAGCCAGAAGTCGAAGTCGCGGTCGGGGTTGAGCCGAAGTATCGGCTTCCCGAGGAAGCCTTCAAGGCGGTTGAGGAACTCGTAGACCTCGGGAAGTTCTTTGCCGGTGTCCGTGAAGAAGTAGTCGATTTCGAGATCGGGGTGGTTCTGGCGCATGTGCACCGCTAACGCGGCGCTATCTCGGCCACCCGAGAGGCCCAGGACGTGCCATTCGGTCTTCGTGGTGCTCATGAGGCTGCGCGCTCCTCTTTGTCAGCGTCTGTGGCTGCCGGTGCATGGGCGCCGAGGTATCGGGCGCTTACTTCGGCGAGGGCTGCCAGGACGATGTGGCGGCGGTCTTCTCCGGTGTCGTTCAGGACCGCCTCCAGCCTCGAGGCGAGGGATTCGACCTCTGGGCGGTCAAGGTCCCCTACAGTGAACTCGTCGTGATGCGTGGTCGGAGCGCCCTTCAGGCCGACTACAACGGCCATCGAATGGCGCTTGTCGGCCCGGCCCTTGACGCGTGCAAAGGCCTCGGCGCGGACGAAATTCTGGGCCATGGCTGCGATCTCGACGGTGGCACGGTCGATGTCCAGATCGACCCAGGTCTGAGGCGGCTTGTTGACCGCCAGGCTGGCAAGTCCTTCGATGTCGCCTTCGGTTCCCTCGAAGCGGGACAGGCGGACGATGAAGGCCTCGAGGCGGTGGTCGCCGCCCAGCTCCCGGATGTTCTCGGCGCGGGCGCGTAGTTCGGCGAGCATCGCCGGCGAGGAGTTCGGCACCTGAAGTTCTGAGAGCAGTATCTCGCGGAGCCGACCGAGCATTGCGGGCCATGCCTGGATGAGTTCTGTCAGGCCTTGGCGTACCCGATCGGCGATGCGCGTGGCGGCGTCTTCTTCGGCGTCGGCCAGAGGCTCTTTCAGGAGTTCCGGCATGTCGTCAAAGAGGAGACGGTTTGGGTCCTTGGCTTGCCGGAAGAGGTGTCGCACATCCCGGGCGTTGCGCGATAGCCGCTGGGTGCGGCCGGTCCAGAGCGGCAGCCGGTCGTGAATGGCTACCAGGCCCCTGGCAACATCGATCGGCTCTAGGTAGTCGAGCGCGTTGTCGGTGTCGAGGTCTCGGACGACATCGGCCAGTTCAGCCAGCAGTAGCCTGGAGACACCGCCTAGGTCCATCCATCGGAACTGGATGTCAGACGGGTCTCTCACCAGAAAGTCGATGTCCAGATCTGTGATGCGGGTCTGGAAGACGCCCTCCCGGTAGAAGGCCAGGTCGCTGTGCTGGGAGAGTAGAAACGCCACCGACAAGACGGGCAGGAGACCGTCCTTGATGCCGAACGGGGGCCTGCGCCAAGTGTCGTAGAGCTCGGTGACCGGCACCGCGCGGTGGCTGCTGCTCCTCAGTAAATCCCGAGCTGCCTCCCATGCAGGGGCGAGATTGTGAGTGTCCAGTAGATCTGGTGCGGGGGCCGTGAACCGCCAGCCGTTCTTGGAGTGGCAATACAACCCGGTCGCCGACAGGAGGGAAACGAAGAGACCACCTTCAGCCGGGTATCCTCTGATGCCCAGCCGCACTTCGCCCTCGTTCAGCACCATGCGCCGCAGAAGCACGTTCTGCGCCGCTACCGCGTTGCTCGAGGGCTTAGCCCGCCCAAGGAGTTCGTTGTGAAGCCTGGGCGCGTCGCAGAACCGCGCATCGGCGAGGTCCGAGGCCAGGGCGCTCAGCCGGGCGCGCGATAGCTGTACAGGCCCCGCTCCCTGGCGGTACCAGGACGCGTTGTCGAACGTTCGCGCGAGCTCGGTTTCGACGCGTTCCTGCACGGCCGCGATGCGGGCCAGAACCTCGGTGCGGGCCACCCGGTCACCCTGCAACTCGGGAGTCTCATCGCGTACGCGCTCCAGGGCGGACAGTTCAGTGACCAGCTCGGGGATACCCCAAACACTCGGGGAGAATCCCGCGACGATGTCCCAGTCGCCCGAGGTCGCGGCGGCATCGCGACAGATGTCCTTTGCGTCCTCCTCCGATTCTCCCTGCGTAGGGACGCCCAGGAGGAAGGTCCCGATCGCCCCCTGTTGCGGCGAGAAGTCGGCGGCGGCCTGCCTCAGCTCTTCGAGAGGCACTACGGTCACGTCGAACCACCGAAGTGCTCCCGTCTGGTGGTAGTGGCGCTTCGCGACGACATGATCCAGTTCAGACGACGTACCGAGCGCCCAGAGATCCAACTGACCCGTGCCCAGAGATTGCTCTTCGAGTGCCTTGTCGATATCGAAATCGCTGCCCTCGAAGATCGCCCAGGCCTCCGAGAACTTCCGGAAGACGATGAGTGACCGGTCGCGCAAGTGCTCCAGGGCAGTGTCGATCTCGTCGGCCTTATGCTCCCGCAGGGCCAGCCCCAGAAGGGCTCTGCTCGCTGTCAGACCGGAGCTTTCCTTGAGCAGGTCAAGGAGCGCGATCACCTTGAGCAGCCGCTGATCCAGCTCGTCACAGCCCATCGTCTCGCTACGTCCCAGGGCATAGGCGGCAAGCGCCCAACGGTGGCCGTCCGGTGACACCAGGATCGATGGTTCCAGGTTGGCGCGTAGGTAGTCCCAAAGGCGGTCGGGGGTGAAGAGCTCGTCTTCGCCGGCGCTGCGAAGGAAGTCCTGGAAGCCCAGAGGCTCAGCGGAGTTGAGGAACGCAAACAGGCTCCTCTGGTTCTGCCCGAAGCGCCGTCGAGAGAGCGGGCCGAGCAGGCAGGCCACAATGGGATGCAGCGGCCAGCAGTCCTCCAGCCTTTCGGCGAGGGTGGCTGCTGCTTGCCTCCTCGAGAGCTTGGCCACTCGCTTGGCCAGTTCACTTGGTGACTGCGGCCTGTGGCCGTTCTCGATCGCTCGGCCGAGCAGCTCGATCTGCTCCTCTCCAGCCGTGTTGATGGGCAGGTCAACGAATCGGCCTTGGATCTTCGCCCACTCGTTACGTGCCTCCCGGGAGAGACGGTGCGCGTACTCGGCAAAGGCCTGATGGAGGATGCCGACAACGATGAGTCGCCCTTGGCTTCGCGAGGCACGTTCCGCTAGTTGTTGAAAGAGGTGGATGTCCGAACCGTCGTGCGCCGCCGCTTCGAGGAACTTGCCCATCTCGTCGATGAACACGAGCAGACCGCCGCCTGCGCGGGGATTCCTGGCCGCAAGCTCATCGAGTGCCTCAAGAACTCGTGTCTCCGTCCAGTAAGCCGGCGGTAGCCATCCCGCCGCTTCAATTGCCTCGCCGATAACCCGGGCCGGAGCATCACGGCGGCCAGACACGGGAAGGACACGCCAACCCCGGGTCCGCGGCGGCAAGGCCTTCGCCAGCGCGTCGAATGTGGGTTGGCCCAGCAGGGTTTCGGCCTCGCTTCGCAGACGCTTCGTGCCGTTGAGCGCCGCACCCAGGACTACCGCCAGACTCGACTTGCCCGTGCCGTATGGCCCCGTCCAGGTGAACGCGCCCTGTCCCGTCGTGTGGACATGGTCGGCCATGGTCTCCAAGACCTCGGCCGAGGACCGTGGGCAGATGAAGCCTTCCAGCGCGGATAGGTCGCTCATGTCCGAGTCGATGTTGATGGCGCGTTGGTAGCGCCGCGCAACATGGATCCGTTCCGCCAGGGGCACTAGGCCACCTCCTCACGATCGGACCACATGTAGTCCTGCTCGATGAAATCGAGTGCCTCCGCCTCTCCCACTGCGTGTGTGCGGATCAACTGCTTCAGCCCGGCCGTCTCCGACCACCGGTACACGCCGCCGGTGTCTTCCTCGATTCCGAGGAGCCGGTCGGCGAGCGCGTCCTCGTCCAACAGGAACACCCGGCCAGGCGATCCCGGCTCATGGGCGAGGGCCTCAAAAGACAGGGTCCCGGCTGTGGAGTAGCTGTCCCAAAACTCGGTCACTGCCAGGGCAAACACGCCGGCTCCAAGCGTCGGCTTCTGACCTCGCACGAAGCGGAAGCCGTCGCGGCTCCCGGCAGACCGAATCAGGCCGAGCTCCGTCAGTGGCGATTCGAGCGCATCCTCGTAGCTTGCCTTGGCCGACGTGGGTCGTCGTACGTAGGTGCGTACGAAGCACTTGACGTCGTTTCCGATGGTGGTTGGAGAGGCTCGGGGCCACTCCCGGTCCTTTGCGAGCTTCTCGACTCCACGGGCGAGGGCGCTTCGCTCGAAGGTCGCCGCCGGATAGTGACTAAACGCCCAAAACCACGTTGTGTTCTGAGAGTTGCCGCAGAGGCGCCAATGAACGAGCCATGTCGTCGCCGGGACCTCCATGTAGGAGTCAAGTCCGTCGCCCGCTAATAGACGTCGCCCGAGCTCCGTGGGTGAGGGCGTGCCGCTCGTCTCCTCGATCATGCCGGTGGCGACGGCCCAATGGCGCATCGACGCCACCATGTTCCTGCCGACGCCGAAGCGGGCGATCGCGTCCTCGGATAGGAAGACGGACTTCCCGTTGCCCGCGTCGCCGCCGGTTGATACTGCGTCTACCGCCTTCTTCAGCCATCCGTAGCGGAGTGGGAACGTCTCGTGGCCTGATAGCTTGGGGCGGTATCCGTCTTTGTGTAGAGGGCCTCGAAGCATCGGCTTAGGCGCTGGACGCTGCGTCCAGTTCGACAGTAGGCCATCCGCTTGCTAGCGTCAAGGCCGGGACTGGATGCCACGTCCAGGAGACCCCTGCCATGCAGGACGGCAAGCTCATCTACGCCGACTATCAGGCGACGACACCCGTGGACCCGCGTGTAGTGGAGCGGATGGCCCCGTATTGGAACGAGGCCTTCGGTAACCCGCACTCAAGCGACCACGTTGTCGGGTGGCGCGCTGCGAAGGCCGTTCAGGAAGCAGCGGAGTCCGTTGCCGCATTGATCGGTGCCGATGCCGATGAGCTTGTGTTCACATCCGGCGCCACCGAAGCGAACAACATGGCCCTGTTCGGTCTTGCGCGGCGCGCTCCTCCCGGCCGGAACCGCGTATTGGTGAGCGCTATTGAGCACAAGTGCGTCTTGGCGGCGGCCCGAGCGCTCGCGGCCCGCGAGGGCTTCGTCATCGAGCCGATCCCGGTTGACCGGGAGGGCATCCTTGACCCTGGAGAGGTAGAGCGCCGTCTTGGGGACGATGTGCTGCTCGTGTCCGCAATGGCGGTCAACAACGAAGTCGGGACGATTCAAGACACCCGGGGCATCGCCGAAGTCCTAGCCGTGCGCGGCATTCCGCTGCACTGCGACGCGGCACAGGCTCCTTGCGCTATGGATACGGGCCATCTGGCCACGCAGGCCGACTTGATCAGTCTCTCGGGACACAAGATGTACGGGCCTCAAGGAGTCGGCGCACTCTACATTCGGCGTGATCTGAGAGAGCAGATCGAACCCCTCGTCCACGGCGGCGGGCAGCAGAATGGCCTGCGCTCCGGCACGCTGCCGTTGCCGCTCTGTGTCGGTTTTGGCGTTGCAGCCGGGATCCTCGCCGGGGTCGACAATGTCGGGGAACGGAAGAGGGTCGCGCGCCAACGCGACAGGTTCGTTCAGATCCTGCGTGGCAGTGACCATGCCTTCTCCGTCAACGGGCCGACGCCTGAGCGTCGCCACCCCGGCAACGCGAACATTCAGTTCCCCGACTTGGACGCCCGCGACATCCTCGGTGTCCTGCAGCCACGCCTCGCCGCTTCAACTGGTTCCGCCTGCGCCTCTGGCCTTCCCGAGCCGTCGCACGTGCTCCAAGCTCTCGGCTTGCCCGCGGTTGAAAGTGGTGCGTCCATCCGTTTCAGCTTCGGGCGCTTTACGACGGGTGAGGAGATTGAGGCGGCCGCTGCCTTGGTTCTGGGTGCTCTGGAGTTGGTGGCGCCTGTTCCTTTGAGCGGGTGACGAAACCCGTGTAAGGCGCTAGGCTCCGCCGACCGGAGATCAAGCCCTAAGTCGTAGCGTGCCGCTTCAGGTGCTGCGGTACCGGAGCGGTGGTGGGTGAAGACAAGGAGCTTTGCTCCCTTAGGAGGAGGTTGACCTACGTGTGTTTTGCACTCGCTCTCGAAGGACGCCGAGCCGGGCCGACTTCGTGGTGACTGTCCCGGCCGCCGTCGCTGCGGGGGAGGGATTGGCGTGTCAAGAATGACTGTTGTGACTGGGTCACCGGGAGTTCGACCCTCGCAGATTCTCGACAAACTGGACGACCGGAAGGCGAAGCGTCTGCTGCCGGGCGGGGCTCTTGAGCTAGTCAAGGCCGTTGATCCTGACCGAGTCCGCGGTCCGAAACGGGCCGATGTGCTTGGCGAGATGCTCTCAGTGGAGTTTGCCGTCGACGACCAAAGAAGGAGAAAGCTCCTCTTGAGTGCGGTGCCAGTCGCCAAGATCGGAGAACTGGAAGAACGAACCGGCTGCCGAGTAGAGCAACTCATGCAGGAGGATCGGTTGGACGGGCCGGTCAGCCGGTTGCTCCTAGTGTCAAGTCACACGTCCTATGTCGCATGAATCGTAGTAGGCTCCTTGCCGTTCGACGACGGCAAGGAGTCTGGCATGAAGCGGTATGTGGTGGAGTTGGAGGAGCAGGAGCGCGAGGCGTTGGCGACGATTGCGCGCAAGGGTTCGCATCGGTCGCAGAAGGTGATCAACGCGTTGGTTCTGCTCAACTGCGACGAGGGCGAGTTCAACGGGCGTCGGCCGACCGGCGAGACGATCGCCGGGGTCTTGCGGATCAGTGCGCGCAGGGTGGATCGTGTGAAGAAGCGGTTTGTGGAGGACGGTCTGGAGGCGGCGCTCGGCAGTCGGCAGGGGCGTCGTCCGAAGTACCTGCGCAAGGCGGATGGCGAGTTCGAGGCGCGGCTGGTCGCGCTCAGTTGCGGAGAGCCGCCCGAAGGGCGTTCGCAGTGGTCTCTGCGTCTGTTGGCCGACCGTGCGGTGGAGCTCGGCTATATCGACAGCGTCTCGCACGAGACGGTGCGGCGGGTGCTAAAAAAAACGCTCTCAAACCGTGGCGCCGCGTCGGCTGGGTGATTCCGCCGCAATGCAACGCCGACTTCGCGGCGAACATGGAGCGGGTGCTCGACGTCTATCGGCGTCCGTACGACGCGAGCTTCCCGGTGGTGTGCATGGACGAGACGCCGCGGCAGTTGATCGCCGAGACACGGGCGCCCATCCCGCCGGCCCCTGGACGGGAGGTCCGCGAAGACTACGAGTACCGACGCTGCGGCGCCTGCAACGTGTTCATGGCGACCGAACCGCTGGCCGGGCGGCGTCTGACCAAGGTCACCGAGCGCAGGACCAAGACCGACTGGGCGCGTTTCCTGGAAGACATCGCCGGGCAGTATCCCGACGCCACCCGAATCACGCTGGTGATGGACAACCTCAACACCCACCGCCCCGGCGCGCTCTACGAGACCTTCGACCCGGCCCGGGCCAAGGCGCTGTGGGACCGCTTCGAGTTCGTCTACACCCCCAAGCACGGCAGTTGGCTGAACGTCGCCGAGGTCGAACTCAGCGTGATGATCCGACAGTGCCTCAACCGCCGCATCGACTCCATCGACACCCTACGCGCCGAAGTCGGCGCCTGGCAGGCCGCCAGAGACCGGATCCAAGCCAAGGTCAACTGGCACTTCACCACCGACGACGCTCGCGTCAAACTCAAGCGCCTCTATCCGACTTTTGACGAGTGACACGACACTAGGCTTCTTTGGCGTGCAGTCGGTTGCCGAGCGCCCGGCGCAAGCGTCCCCGTCACGCGAAATCGTCAAACCGATTCGTGGCCTGTTCCCCCATCAGAAGCGAGCCGCGAGCGAGGTTGAACGGCACCTGTACTTTGAAGACGGTCGCGCGATGCTTCATTTGCCCACTGGTGTGGGAAAGACGCGAACGGCGATGAGTATCGTCGCGTCGCACCTCAGGCGCTCAGCCGGTCTCGTGTTGTGGCTGGCCGCTACTCGTGAGCTTCTCGAACAGGCCGCTCTTGAGTTCGAGGCCACTTGGAAGGCCGTGGGCGACCGGGAAGTGGATTGCCTGCGCTTCTGGTCTAGCCACGACCCGCCGCTCGACGAGGCAAGCGATGGAATCGTCATCGCAGGACTCGCGAAGCTACACGTCTTCGGTCGAGACCGTGACCGACTCTGGAACCTGGGCAACCGGACCACCATGGTTGTCGGCTCTTCAGGGTTTCGTGTGGAATGTGAGCGAATCGGGGTAGAGGTCGAGTCCGCCGAGATGGAAGTAGATTGCGGTGCGGAAGCGATCTCGGTTCCGGTAGCCGCGGGCTGATTTCTTGAGCCACTGAATGACGGAGTTGATGCCTTCGAGGCGGGCGTTGGTGACCCCTCGCTCGATCGCGGTCAGCACGCCGTCGAGATGAACCTTGATCATTCGCGCGACGCGCTTCATCGGTTCCAGCCGGCTGCGGATCGCCCACGAGTACCAGCCCTTGAAGGTCGCCATCGCCTCGGCGCGGTCCCGCGTGTCCCACATCATCATCGCCACCTCCTTCAGGTGCCAGCAGCGGGCCGTCTTCGACGTACCGTCGATCAACTCCTTGAAGCGGACCCAGGACCGCTCCGGCACCCGGTCCGGGTGATACAGCCACAGGTAGCGCGTGTCGGCGAGACTCCCATCGCCCTGGCTGCAAAGGAAGCGGTGCTCCTCCCGGCGCACCTCGTCCACGGCATCGCCGAGATGAGCCGCGACGTGGAACTTGTCGTACGCGATCTTCTGGTCACCGTCCGGCAGGCAGGACACCGTCGCCGAGATGTACGCGGGCCACATGTCCATCGCCACCGTCTCGATCTCCGAACGCTCGGACTCCGACAACGACTCGTAGTACGAAGACAGAGCGTCCTTGCCACGACCATCCGCCACGTGATGAACGCGCGGCGCACCCTCGATGTCCGCCACCACCGTCACGTACTCGTGACGCTTCTGAAACGACGTCTCGTCCACGCCAAGACAGCGAGACGCGGGCGCCGGGCCCCGACGCGCCAGACCACGCTTCACCGCCCTCTGCATCACACCGTCCACCTGGTCCCAGCTCAAGTCCAGCCGCCGAGCCACCGCCGACATGCTCGCCTCCCCCAGCCAGTCGATGACCAAGGCCTCGAACAACGCTGTGAAACGAGAGCCTGCATCCGACCACGGCACGCCGATCGTCAGCACTCCGTGCTCCGAGCAACGCACCCGCGGCACCTCCGCCGTCAGAATCGTCCGGTACTGGCACGTCGGCAGATGCCGCCAGCGCCGACGACGCGAGTCGTGACGGCTCGCCGAGCCGCCGCACTCGGGACAACGGTACGACTCGCCACTGCCGCGAGCCACGAATACCTCCACATCACCGGCCTCAAGCCGCAGCTCGACGCCCGTCACCTCCCAAGGACTCTCGATGCCCAGAATCCGACCGTACAAGTCTGTGTCGCGCATCAAGCCACACTACGGCATCTCCACCATCAAACCGGAAGAGCCTGGTTGTCTTTGACGAAGCACACCAAGCGATAGCCGCCACCTATCTGGATCTGGTCGAGACGGTAGTCACTAGAAAACCAAGAATGCCCTTCCTTGGGCTTAGTGCCACCCCGGGGCGCACATGGGCGGATCCAGAGACAGATATGGCGGTTTCAGCGCTGTTTCGAGGCAATAAAGTCATGGCCGACTTCGACGGAGACAATCCGATCAGGCGGCTCACCGATGAGGGCTATCTTGCCGCGGTGGACTTCTCGCTGCTCAACGTTGAGCCGGGCCTTCGCCTCTCGGCCAAAGATCTCTCAGAGCTATCGGCGGCGTCGGACATCCCCGCTGGGCTCGTGGCGCAGCTCGGCGAAGATCAACAGCGCAACCTGCGCCTCCTTTCTCGCTTGAAGGAGATGGTAACGAGACACTCGCGCGTCCTTGTGTTCGCCCCATCGGTCGACAACGCCCTGTTGCTAGCCTGCGTCTGCAGAGGACTTGGACTACAGGCCGATGCGGTGACCGGGAGGACCGAGGCAACCAAGCGGGCGCAGCTGATAAAGCGCTTCAAGCGACCTGGCGGTCGATCGCGCCTCCTGTTCAACTTCGGCGTCCTCACCACCGGCTTCGACGCACCGGCCGCTAGTGCAGCGCTAATCGCGCGGCCGACAAAGTCACTCGTTCTCTACAGTCAGATGGTAGGGCGCGTGACCAGAGGGCCTCGAGCGGGAGGGTCGGAGCGTTGCGAGGTTGTTACGGTCGTCGACACGACTCTTCCTGGCTTTGGAGACCTCGCTGAACAATTTCTGAACTGGGAAGATATATGGAGTTGACCTGATGGTACCCGAACCGACTCAGAACGAACTGGATTTCCCTATTGTCTCTCCGCGGCTCACACTAGAGGCTATGCGCGACAGTGGATACAAGGACACGGATCACGGGCTCGCGGAACTCATAGACAACGCGGTGGAAGCCCAGGCGCGGTCGATAGAGATCTTCGCTGTCGAAACACCGCCGCCTCCAGGCAAGCGCTACGCACGGGCTCGAGTCAGCGAGATCGCAGTAGCCGACGATGGCGTTGGAATGGATTGGGCGACACTTAGGCGTGCCCTGAAATTCGGCGACGGTACGCGACTTGGTCCCGAGAGGAGCGGGATCGGCCGTTTTGGAATCGGCCTGCCCCAATCGTCTATCTCACAGTGTAAGCGGGTTGACGTGTGGACTTGGCAGAACGGTGCTGCCAACGCGCTCCACTGTTACTTGGATCTGGAAGAGATCAAAGAAAGGAACCAGACGGATGTGCCGGCGCCCGAAGCATCGCCGCTGCCGGACCGCTGGCAAGAGGTGGCTGCGAGCTCATGGGAGCAGGCCGGTACGCTTGTCGTATGGAGTAAGTTGGATCGCGTTAGCTGGCGAGGAGGCGGCAAGACCCTAGAGAGAACGGCGGACTTGTGCGGTCGCGTGTATAGGAAATTCCTTGCTGGTATTCAGGGCGCAGTTGAGATCAGCCTCGTCCGCGCTAGGGAAGCAGGCAAACGACTGGTTGAAGAGGCACGCACGGACTGCTTGCCCAATGATCCGCTCTATCTCATGTCTCCATCGTCCACTCCGGAGCCCTTTTCAGGTCGGTCGATGTTTCGTCTCTTTAGTGAACGGTCTTGGTCGGTTCCCGCGGGCGATCGGAAAGGTGACGTACACATCCGCTGTACCCTACCACTTCAGGATGCCATTCGGGAGGACGAATCCAGCATTACTTGGCCACAATCGCACAAGAACCCTGGGGATGCACCTTGGGGCAAGCACGCTAGTCGGAACAAAGGAATTTCTATCGTGCGTGCCGGGCGAGAACTTGAACTGAGCCAAGCTTGGGTTAACAGCTATGAGCCGGAGGAACGATGGTGGTCGGTGGAGGTTGAATTCGACCCTGTGCTTGACGAGATTTTCGGCGTAGTGAACAACAAACAACACGCTCTCGGCTTCACGCGCGGCGCTGGCTTTGATTGGAAAAACGAAGCAGAGGGGGACGAGACACGGAGCGCGGTGGAGGAGAGATTTCGGGAGGCCGGTGATCCGAGAGAGCATCTCGGGGAGATTTGGACGTGGCTTGACGGTCAGATCGTTCGGATGAGACAGGAGCGAAAGAGGATGGTCAAGGGAAGCCGAGGCGGAGCTAGCAGCCCGTGGTGGAAGTCGATTCGGCGCGGTTGCGATAGAATGCAGTCATGGCTATGGGCAAGACGGATCGCAGTGGTAGTCAGGAGCCGCTTTGGGTGGCTGGAGCGGATCTTCCTCGCAGCGCTGGTCACCCGTTCTATGAGCGGTTGAACGGCATTCTGGAAGCCGGCGGTTTCGACGAGTTGGTGGAGTCGGCGTGCGCGCAGTTCTATGCGGAGCGGATGGGCCGTCCGAGTCTTAGTCCGGGCCGGTACTTTCGTCTGCTGCTGTTGGGTTACTTCGAGGGTCTGGACTCGGAGCGGGGGATGGCGTGGCGTGCTCAGGACTCTCTGAGCATTCGTCGGTTCCTGGGGTTGGGCGTGACCGAGTCGGCGCCGGATCATTCGACCATTTCGCGTACGCGTCGGCTGGTCGACGTGGAGACTCACAGCAGAGTGTTCTCGTGGGTGCTTGGTGGTCTGGCGGAGTCGGGTCTGGTGTCGGGCAAGACGGTGGGCATGGACGCGACGACTCTGGAGGCGAACGCGGCGTTGCGTAGCATCGTGCGTCTTGACAGTGGGGAGGACTACGACGAGTTCGTGCGGGGTTTGGCGGAGGCGTCGGGCGTGGAGACGCCGACGCGGACCGAGTTGGTCGGTTTCGACCGCAAGCGCAAGAAGAAGCTGTCGAACGCGGAGTGGGCGAATCCGCACGACCCGGACGCGGAGATCACGAAGATGAAGGACGGCCGCACGCACTTCGCGTACAAGGCGGAGCAGGCGGTGGACCTTTTGTCCGGGACGATCCTGGGAGTGACGATTCAGGGCGGATCGAAGGGGGACACGGAGTCGTTCGGCGAGACGCTGGAGGAGACCTTCGAGCAGGTGGAATCGGCGATCGGGGACGATGCCGCGATCCAGGAGATCGTTGCCGACAAGGGCTACCACAGCAACGCCGTTCTCGCCTCCATCGACGAGTTGGGCCTTCGCAGCTACATCGCGGAGCCGGACCGTGGTCGTCGTCGTTGGAAGGGCAAGAAGGACCTGCAGGCCATCGTGTACGCGAACCGTCGGCGGATCCGGGGGAATCGGGGCAAGCGGATGCAGCGCCAGCGAGGGGAACGGCTTGAACGGCCTTTCGCTCACCAGTACGAGACCGGCGGCATGCGGCGGCTGCACCTGCGCGGTCGCTCGAACGTCCTCAAGCGCGTCTACATTCATGCCTGCGGCTGCAACCTCGGGCTCCTGATGCGCGAGCTTGTGGGAGTCGGCACGCCGCGGAGCCTCCAGGGCCGCGCTTCGGCAGCCCGCAACGCCCTCGCCGGTCAACATGGAGGGGTCTGGCCGCGACTCGTCGCGCTATACCGGCGGATCTTCCTGAGCTGGCCCGCAAACCCGATCCACTTGCTATCCAACATCTACCGCCGCCGCTGGTCCCCTGTAGAACCACACATCTGACTGGTCCGCCTCCTCGGGCCACGAAGCCACTTCTGCCACGGGCTGCTAGGCATCCTCAAACCGGAGCCGGCCTTGAAGATGTCGCCAGCAGAATCATAGAGGACCAGAAAAGTCGGGGAGAGAGGGGGAAGACCGACGACGCGCCGAAGACGACGAGGTCGGAGAAGATCCGACAGATTGTCGCTAGCGTGCCGACGGGCGTCGACGAGGTAACTGCCCGGCAATGGGCGGAGGAGACGGTCGGGAATGATCGAAGAGTGTTGGCCCGGTCGGTTACGCTTGATCATTCACATGCGTTTTTTCAGGTGGAGTCTTTAGCCGACGTGATCGAGATATGGCTCAATGATCGTCACCCGCTGCACGAGCACCTGATTGAGGTTCTGGAGGTCGATTCGGACGGGGAGGGGCCCGAGGAACTCGCAGCACGTTTGCGGGCGGCAGCGTTCACGGTGCGGATGCTTCTGGTGGCATGGGCCCGTTTCGAGGATAGGGCGCCACGGGGCGACAAGGAGCAGCTGAAGGACTTCCGCATGGATTGGGGAAGAGAGACGAGGAAGTTCTTGAGTGCCATCGAGACATGAGTGAGCTTGGCGATCACGTTGTCTCCTTCCTGAGCGCGGCGCGAGAGCGTGTTCTCATTGTTGCGCCCTTCATACGCTCCGAAGCACTGGGGCCCATACTTCAACGAATCTCGGGTGGCGTGGAGACGACGGTTGTTACTAGGTGGCGGCTTGCGGACCTGATTGCTGGAGCGTCTGACCTGACTGTGTTCGATCAGTGCTGTCCCACAAACTTCAGCGCAGTGCGAGTTGAGTCTGTGCGTTCCTGGGATCAGGCGGTCCGCTCCGGGGTTCGAACAGGTCCAGGAGCGGTCTTCGCGCGAACAGGTTGAGTTGCAGGAGGCGCAGGATTTGGCTCATGGTCCACGCCATCTTGTTGACGAACTTCAGGTAGGCGAGCAGGAGATGCACGCACATCGCGATCCAGATCTGCGTCATGACGGCATTGCGCGAAGTGCCGACGAAGCTCTTGATGCGCAGGTTCTGCTTGATCCACCTGAAGAAGGTCTCGATCTGCCAACGCTCCTTGTAGATGTTCGCGATGGTCTTCGGGGCGAGCTTGAAGTTGTTGGTCAGGAACGCGTAGAACTTCTTCGTGTCGGGGTCGCGATAGCCGACTCGACGCAGCGGGATCGGACACCGGGTGCGGCCTTTGACGCTGGTCAACTCGATGGTCTGGTCCGACGTCACGCCCAGCCCAGGCGCGAACGACCGCCGCTCTCGAACCGCGTACTTGATCTTGCGCTTCAGCCGAGTGACCAGGAAAATCCCTTGTGCATCAAGGGATTTCAGCCACTCGAAGTCGAGGTACAGACGGTCCGCAGCGACGATGCTTCCCCTCGGCAGGCGAAGGGACCGCGCCACCTCAAGGTCCGACCCCTTGCCGTCCGTGACCTCCAGGAACGCCGGCAGACAGCCCTCGTGGTCAAGCCCCATGTGCAGCTTCAACGCTCCCTTCGTCTTGCGGTACTGCGCCCAGGGAAACAGCTCCAGGCACAGGTCCACGTACGTCGCATCGAGCGAGAACAGCTTGTTGCGGAACCGGAAACCATGCCCCGGCGCCGCCTTCCGGCATCGCGCCAGCAGACGACCGAACAACGCCTCGTACAGCTCGTGGGGCTGCCTCTCGTTGACGCGCGCCAGCGACGACCGGGCCACCCGGCCCACGCCAAGGTGGTAGAGCTTGTGACCCTGCGCGTCCAGGTTCGACACGATGTCGCGCAGGCTGCACCGCCCGGAAAGCTGGGCCGTCGCCATCGCTACGAACTGGCTCCAGCGGCTCATCGAGCGCAGCTTGCGTCCCCTGTGGCGCCTTCCCGCCTCCCGCTCGAACTCATGTCTCGACACCAGCTTGAGGAACTGACCGAGTACGGTACCATTGTGCGCCATGGGTCTGGATCTCCTTGCCGTCATTGGCTTTGTGTGAAAACCAATCATACGACAGGGCACGATTCAGACCCATCCTGACCCTCCGTTTGTGGGACAGCACTGGTGTTCGATCTGGTAGAGCGAGAAGGAGCTGCGCTTTACACTCGGAACGATTTGCACGCGAAGGTGTTTGCGGCAGACGATGAGTGCTTGGTGGGCTCCGCGAATGTCACGGCGTCTGCGTTTGGCTGGAGGGAGCCGAAGAACCTGGAGCTGTTGGTTTCGGTGGGTCGAAAGCGAGAGCAGCTTGTGAACTTTGAGGAAGAGTTGCTTGTAGGAGCCGTCCGCGCGTCGCGGGCGCGCCGCGATTTGCTTGAGACGTTGCTTGGACGGCGTCCAAAGCTCGCGAGTCTTACTGGCGCGGGAGCAGAGGCAGATGAACTTGGCGTCCTGCCTAAGGACTGGGTTCCACGCGTGATGGATCCGGCGGAGTTGTATGCCGTGTATTGTGGTGACTCGGATGTGAGTCGCCTGGCGCGGCCGGCGGCGGAAAAGGATCTGGCGGAGATTGGTGTGATTCCCGGCATGGATGAAGAGGAGTTCCGCTTGTGGATCGGCGCGGCCCTGAGCAGCAGTTCCCTTGTCGCTTCGGTCTTGCGGAGCATCGACCGAGTAGGGCATGTCAGTGAAGCGGAACTCGGCGAGCTTCTCGGGCGTCGGGGTGTGGACCCAGGCGAGCACCGGCTTGGCGTGGTGCTAGACGCTCTCGGGCGTTGGTTAAGCTACTTTCTCCCTGCCCAATACCAGACCGCGACGGATTCGGTGAGGCTTGTACGGGCGAGAAGAGTTTAGGCCTGGCGCCGCCCAGCAGCCGAGGCGTTTCCTGACAATAGCTTTCGTGGGCGGTCGGGTGGCGAGCAAGAAGCACATTGGAGTTGTGGCGACACCTTCTCGGCGTGGACCGGACTACCGGGTTTGGTCGACTGACTGTCTGCTGGCAAGGGCTGGCGGAGTCTCTTGGGATCGTCGGGTGAGCGAACAGGCGCGGCTACGTCGTCCGGATCGGTCAAGAGTGGACCGTCCGAATAGCTCGGTTGGGTTGTCGTCCCACGGTCGGAGGACTCCTTTAGGAGGACTTCGGGTACAAAGGGAACTGTTCTGAGAATGTGGTGGGCAAGCTCTGGCCGCGTGCCGGACGGGATCGATCCTGTGCAATGTCGAGACCGAGTTCTGGCGACGTAGGGCGCGGAGGCGGCGGTGGGCCGAGTTCGCCTTCCGCGCGCTTCTTCGCTGCGCTGAGCGTTTCCGGTCTGGTCGGTTCTACGGAACGGCGTAGAGCAACACGCCGCCTACTCGTGTGGTTCAGCTGGGGGACGCTGGACTCGAGCGTAGCCGCGTTTGCAAAGGCCGAAGGCGAGGGTGGCATAGGAGCCGCCATCGTGCTGGCGCTTGGGCCAGACTAGGCCGGGCGGAGGTTCACCAGTCGGTTCCAGTCATTCTCGTAGCTGCGGTGAGCGTTGAGTCATGCGGTCGCCGACACACGAACAGCTCGTACTCGCCGGGCTCGATCTCCGAGTGATCGCAGTCCACGGCTTCAGCCTCGAAGCCGACTTCGGCGAGCAGGCGCAACCAGTCGGCACGGGGAAACAGGGCGGTGATGTGTCGGTCGTGCACTACTTCGACGCTGCCGTCTTTCGAGCGCAGGACGAAGGCGTAGTCGGTGGTGATTGTCGTGTCGGTGGGGTCCGGGTCAAACGAGCACTCGAGGTAGTGGGCGCTCCGGTCCTCTCCGTCGCAGCCGCCGCAGTCGGTGCCGGGCCGGTAGTTCTCGCGCAGGTGGTCGGGAGCGAAGAGGGCGGAGCCGCCGGGTCGGCAGTGGATGTAGGCGGTCTCGATGGCGGCGCGCAGGTCCTCGAGCGTCGTCATGTAGTCCACGGCGTCGTGGATGAAGACGCAGTCGAAGGTCTGGTCGAGGCGCACGGTGCGCATGTCGCCCTGGATGTGCCGGCATTCGGGGTTGAGCTGCCGGCTCATGGCCAGCATGTGCGGCGACAGGTCGACGAGAGTCATCTCGGAGTGCGCCTTGAGGTGGGAGGCGTTGTGGCCGCCGCCGCTGCCGAGTTCGAGCATGGTTTGGGGGCTGCCGTCGCAGGCTTCGACCAGGTGGCGGCGGTAGATGCCGGCTTCCTCTTCGTATTCCTCGGGGGGCGAGATCAGCGGCCACCAGGGGGCGATCTCGTTGTAGAGCTTGGGCATTGTGGCGGGGAGGATACGGGCTCGCCGCTTCGCGGCGTCGCCCGGATGCGGGCCAGAAGGCCCGCGCACCCAGAGATACGGCGTCGTGCTGGCGGGGTTCTTTACTGGAGTTGACGGCTCAGCCGGACTGCGAGGCGGCGATGATGGCGGGCATGGCGGCGGCCGCGGCCACCGCCGCTTGCGCCGCGGCGACGGCGTCCGCGGTGGCCTTGCCGACGAGGTCGCCGTGGGCGAGGCTCACAAGGCGTTGCCTGTGGGGCTTCAGTTCCTTGCGGCCGAAGATCGGGTTGAGCAGGCCCACTGCCTTGGCCAGCGAGGCGAGGACGACGGTGCGGGGCTCGACTTCCCGCTCGTCGCCGAAGATCGCCACGCGCAGGCGCTCGATGATCTCCTGCTCGGGGCCAGGATCGATCTCGGGATAGATGCGCCGCCTGAAGATGACGAGCAGTTGCTTCTCGTCGGCCTTGAGGATGCCGCGTTCGCACAGGCGCCCGGCGACCCGGTGTTGGAGCTTGGAGAGGGAGGAGAAGCGGGTGATCCAGGTCTGCAGCGATGCCCGCCGCTTCGCGTCCCGGATCTTCTTGAGGCACTCGTCGACGACTGGATCGTTGATGCGGCGGATGTTGCGGACGTCGACGAGCTTGCGCCGACGCGATTCGTCGATGCGGATTCGCTCCTGCAGCAGGAGTTCGGCGGCGATCGCGCCGCCGAGGCCGAAGCGGCTGTTGCCGGCGATGATCGTGCCCTTCTCGTCGTGGAGGGCGAGGAGCATCAGCTCTTCGTGGAGGAGGAGGGGGTCGTGGTGCGGCACCTGTGCCATTCTTGTCTCCAGGCCGAGTGGACGGCCTCTGTCAGTACGGCTCTCCGACTGCCTTTGGAGGGTACCAGCAGCTCGGCGTTCTCTCGGCCCCTTGACCGCGAGCCCGCGCTGGGTACAGGATCGCCTTGGCTCGGCGAATCGGGTCGACGTGCTTCCTGCGACCACATACCTCAATCGCGGTCGAGCCGAACTCGCCGAGTGGCGATCCGGATGGCACCTACGTCTCCCTCTCAGCCTCTTGCTCCACCGACAGGTGGGGCGGGTGGTCAATCTATCGAGAGTTGCGGTCGCTACGGCTTGGTGACGGAAGAGAAGGGTGGGGGCGTCACCTATACGCCGAGTCCGCTGGCTACGTTTGTTGCCGGGCGGATCGCCCGCATGGTCAGGGAGTTTCCGGCGGATCGTCCACTGCGGCTGCTCGACCCGGCAGTAGGCCACGGCGAACTGCTGGTCGCCTTGCTTCGACAACTTCAGGATCAGGGCCGACTTCGCATTGAAGTGGAGGGTTTCGAAGTTGACCGGGAAGCACTTTCTGTAGCAACCAGGCGGATCCGCAGCGAGTTTCCTGGTGCTCCGTTGCGCCTCCGGAGGGCCAGTTTTCTGGACCATCTGACTGAGCATGGAAATAGTGACCATCAGATGGGCATGCTGCTTGCTGACTCCGTGCAGCCCTACGATTTGATCATCGCGAATCCGCCGTATGTCCGCACGCAAGTTATGGGTTCGAAGAGAGCAAAAGCGATCGCTCGACAGTTCGGCTTGTCTGGGCGAGTAGATCTGTACTACGCCTTCTTGCTCGGTATTGCTGAAGTTCTGGCTCCCGGCGGCGTTGCAGGCATTATCGTGTCGAACCGATTCATGACCACCAAGTCGGGCGCGCCGGTACGGCGTCGCCTCCTGAAACGGCTCGCAATGAGGCATGTCTGGGATCTTGGAGACACCAAGCTCTTTGACGCTGCCGTTCTACCCGCCGTTCTCCTCGCTCGCGGACGAGACCACCGGCGCGAGGATCCGGTCGCCTTCACGTCGGTGTATGAGACTCAGGAGCCTGCGGTCGAACTTGCCGATGACCCAATCAGTGCGCTTGAGCGCTCCGGCGTCACTGCAGTGCCTGACGGGCGACGCTTCAACGTGTGTCACGGCAGGTTGCACAGGAGTCGAGAATCGGGCGGTTTGTGGCGCCTATCCACGGACGCCACTGATCGCTGGCTGAGCGAAGTCGAGAGCCGCACCTGGGGCAAGTTCGGGGATCTGGGAAAGGTCCGTGTGGGAGTGAAGACCTGCGCCGATCACGTCTTCATTCGGAGGGATTGGGATCAGATGTCGGAGGCAGACCGACCGGAACTCCTGCGGCCGTTGACTACACACCGGGTCGCCGGTCGGTTCAGACCGCGTGTTGAGGACAGTGCGACCGGAATCCTGTATCCACATGAGGTCGCTGGAGGGCGGCGCCGGGCGGTCGACTTGGCGCGGTATCCCCGAAGCGCCGCGTATTTGGAGAAGCACCGCGAGGCGCTTGAAGCGCGCCAGTACTTGAGGAACGCGGGGCGGAGGTGGTACGAGATCTGGGTGCCGCAGGATCCGGCTTCTTGGGAGCTGCCCAAGTTGGTGTTCCGGGACATCACCGAGCGACCGACGTTTTGGATGGACTTGGAGGGTTCGGTCGTGAACGGGGATTGCTACTGGCTCGCGTGCGAGGAGTCGCGTGACGCGGAGTTACTGTGGCTGGCGGCGGCCGTGGGGAACTCAACCTTCATCGAGCAGTTCTACGACATCAGGTTCCCGAACAAGCTCTATGCTGGCCGGAGACGGTTCATTACTCAGTATGTACGGGAGTTTCCGCTCCCGGATCCGAGCACATCGCTCGGTCGGGCCATCATTGATGGTGCCCGGCGGCTCTTCGGGAACATGCATCCCACGGAAGCGGAGCGACTCGGAACAGAGTTGAACGGCATGGTGTGGCGGAGTTTGACTGACTCGGAGGGACCGTCGGAAGCGGAGGTCTCTCGGAATTCCAGCAGGCGCCGGGCAGTGGACCAGATTCCGTACCCTGATCGCGCTGCGCCGGTGGAGTTTAGGGACGTGTGAAAAAAGTCGGGGGTAGGTGGAACTGGAGCTTTGTGTTGACGACCTGCCCCTGGAACTGCGGAAAGCGGGAGAAGAAGTCCCTTCCGGTCGTTACGTAGAGGTGAGTAAGTACGACGGCGTCCTGGTCCTTGAACCCATGGAACAGCGCGTATCGAACATCGCAGTATCGAAGGGCCGCGCCGTTGATCTTCGGCATAGTTGGTAGGTTGTCGAGGCTGTCCGGCTTCACGCGGCCAAGGTCGATGGTAGGTGAAGTCTGTAGCTTCAGTTCGAGAATCTGGTGTGGAACGTCGGGGAACTGACCGTCGTCCTTGTAGCTTGAGTATCCGAGCTGGGAGCACACTAATCGATGCAGGGCGGCGCCGCGGTTGCGCTCTTGATCGTGGCCGGCGTCGACGATGCGTTGCCGGAGAAGCGGTTGGAGGCGGTGGAAAACCTCGCCAATCGGTAGCAGTTGGCCCGCGCGAGGAGCCACTGTTGGCTCGCGGACGGAGGCCAGGGCGAAGTCAGCTTGCAGCCAAGGCAAGAGGCGATCCGTGTCGGCGGGACTCACGAGCTCGGGGAAGGGGCCCCGCAAGATCAGTCGTGCTTGATACTTGCGGGTCAGAGTGCCCGTAGTGTCGAAGCGAGAGAGGGTCGCGCCTGCGACAACGCGCACGGTGACCACTTCATCGTCAGCGCCGAGGCGTACGACTGCGTAGCGGCGGTCTGGTTCGAGCTCGCTGTTCCACACCTGGAGATTGTCGGACTTCTGTGTATACACGTCCAGGCATTGACCTGGGAAGCGTGGCTGCGTTTTTGTGAAGGAGGGTGGCACGGGATAGCCGAGAGCTCGGCAGACGTGCTCTTTGACCACCTTGGAGCGAGTGCGGAGCGGCAGGCCTCGGAGCGATATGCCGGTCAGGGCGCGGTCGAGGACGAGTTCCAGGCGGTCCGTGGCGATCCAGAGTTCGGCGTGGTGGGGGACGAGCGGATCGTAGATCGATAGGTTGCTTCGGCGGATCGCTTCGACGACTGGATCCGAATCTTCGGTACGTGTTCTCAAGGGGCTTCCTCCATCCGCGTTAGAACGCTTCGCTCCAGGGGCGGCTCAGCCTCAGCGCGGAGTTGATCAAGCCGACCATGGAGTAGGTCTGGGGGAAGTTGCCCCAGAGTTCTCCGGTCTCGGGGTCGAGGTCTTCGGACAGGAGGCCTACCGGGTTGCGGCGTTCGAGCATCTGTTCGAACAGGTCGCGGGCTTCGTCGTGGCGGCCGAGGGCGTTGATCGCGTCGATGTACCAGAAGCTGCAGACGGCGAAGGAGGTGGTGGGGGCGCCGAACTCGTCCTCCTGGTAGCGGAAGAAATTGCTGCCCTGGCGGAGCGGTTCGAGCGACTCGACGGTTCCTGCGAAGCGGGGGTCGGCGGGGTCGAGGAAGCCGAGGTCGTGGAGCAGCAGCAGGCTGGCGTCTATGCCAACGCCGTCGAGGGTGGCGGCGAGGCGGCCGCCGCTCTCGGCGTTGTGCAGGATGTGCTTGCGGATCGCTTCGGCCCGGCTGGTCCAGTGCGTTTGACGGTCGGTCAGACCGAGTGCCTTCCCGATGCGTGCCAGACGGTCGCAGGCGGCCCAGCACATGACGCTCGAGAAGGTGTGGACGGCGCTCCGCTGCCGGAACTCCCAGAGCCCGGCGTCGGGCTGGTCGAACAGTGCAGCGGCCTGACTGCCGAGTTGCTCCAGCCAGCCGAATACGCGCGCGTTCCCCGGTTTGACCAGCCGCCGGTCGAAGAAGCTCTGGGTGACGGCGAGGATCGCGCTGCCGTAGTTGTCGTTCTGGAGTTGACGCCAGGCGGCGTTGCCCACCCGCACCGGCCCCATGCCGCGGTAACCAGGGAGGTTGTCGACGGTGCGCTCGGTCAGTTCCCCTTCGAACTTGATCCCGTAGACGGGTTGGAGCACGCCGCCCTCGGCGGCGGCCGCCAGGTTGGTGATGTAGCCGAGGTAGTTCTCCATGGTGCGGGTCGCGCCCAGGCGGTTCAGCGCCTGCACGACGAAGTGGGAGTCCCGGAGCCAGCAGAAGCGATAGTCCCAGTTGCGGCCGGTGCCCGGCGCTTCGGGAATCGAGGTGGTCATCGCGGCCAGTACCGCGCCGGTTTCCTCGAAGCTGCACAGTTGCAGCGTGATCGCCGCCCGGATCACCGCCTCCTGCCATTCGAACGGCACCGCCAGGTGGCGCACGAACTCGCGCCAGTAGCTCTCCGTTCGGCTCCGGAACTCGCGCGCCACGGAGTCGACGGGCTCGGTCAGGCTCTCGTCCGGTCCAAGCAGCAGGGTGAGGGGTTGTTCGAGGACGAAGGTGATCTCGTCGGTGATGAAGGAAACCGGGGCGTCCGTGGTCAACCGCAGGGCGAGTCGCGGGCCGACATAGCGGATGTGGTTGCTGCCCCGGGTCAGTTCGGGGCGGCGCGCGCCGTAGTCGAAGCGTGGCCGCAGGCGGATGCGGATGCGGGGCTCGCCTGCGACCCTCTCGATGGTGCGCACCAGGGTCGTCGGCCGGAAGGAGCGGCCGAACTGCTCGAACCGGGGCGCGAAGTCGGTGATGCGGACGGCTGCGCCGTGTTCATCGTGAAGGGTCGTGACGAGAATGGCGGTGTTCTCCACATAGTGCTGGAAGCTCGAGACGAACCCTTCGAGCACGACGTCGAAGAAGCCACCGGCCTCGGGGTCGCGGTCGTCGGTGCCGCCCAGGAGCGAGTGGAACACCGGGTCGCCGTCGAAGTGGGGCAGGCAGGCCCAGCAGATGCGCCCCCGCGGATCGATCAGCGCACCGAAGCTGCAGTTGCCGATCACGCCGCCGTCGAGCGGTCGGGGCGCCCCGGTCATAGCGTGTCGCACAGGGCCTCCAGCCAACGGTGCAGTTCCCGCACGCCGCTCAAACCGTATTGCGCGCTGGTGGTGCGGCCGGTTTCGCGTTCCAGGCCGACGACGATCGCGGCGCCGCCAACGCTCTGCGCGGCGGCGAAGCCATCCTCGTCCGTGATGTCGTCGCCGATGAAGACGGGGACCCGGTTGCGGAACGGCAATTCGGCCATGAAGTCTTCGACCACGGTGCGCTTGTTCGGGCGGTGGGGCTTCAACTCGAGCACCATCTTGCCCTCTTGGACCCGGTAGCCGGATCCGAGCGAGGCTTGCACCTGTTCCATCAACTGGCGCGCCGCAGCCTCGGCGCCGGCTGCGCGCCGGTAGTGGAGCGCCAGGGTCGCCGACTTGTCTTCGAGCAGGGTGCCGGGGTGCGCGGCGGCGAACCGCGCCAGTTCACGACGCGCCGGGCCCAGCGGGGCGGCGCCGTCGGTCCGGTTGACGCCGCCGTCGGCGGACCTGCGCTCCAGGCCGTGCAGCCCGGCCGCCGGCAGCTCGAGGGGCGCGAAGAAGCGGTCGAGAACATCGAGCGAGCGTCCGCTGGCGAGCGCCAGCGCGCCGCCGAGCCGGCAGCGGAGTCGTTCGAGCAGGCCCCCGATCCGTTCATCGACGTGGACTGCGTCGGGCGCGTCCGCAATCTCGATCAGGGTACCGTCGACATCCAGGAACAGGGCCCACGACTGCGGCGGAGGGATGTCGGAACCCGCTTCCAGCAGGATCCAGGCGGCGTGCGGAGGATGCGCTTTCTGGTTCACAGGGCTTCGCCTCCGAGATCCCTTACGATACAGAAACCATGGCCCCTCAGCATGTACCGGCTGCTCGGCAGTCGGAGCTTGTGATCGTCGCGAACACGCTGCCCGTGCGTCGCGAGGAGGTGGACGGCGAACTGCGCTGGGCGCAGAGCCCCGGCGGTCTGGTCAGCGCCCTGTCGCCGATCGTCCGGGAGGCGGGGGGATGCTGGGTGGGCTGGACAGGCGGCGCCGACGATGCGCCCAAGCCGTTCCGCCACGAGGACATCCTGAACGTGGCGGTGCCGGTGTCGGAGGCCGAGGTCGCGGGCTCCTACGAGGGCATGTGCAACTCGACCTTGTGGCCGCTCTACCACGACGCGGTGCGGCCGCCCGAGTATCACCGGCACTGGTGGAACCCCTATGTGGCGGTCAACCGGCGCTTCGCCGAGGAGGCAGCGCGCCGGGCCGTGCCCGGCGGCAGGGTGTGGATCCAGGACTACCACCTGCAACTCGTGGTTCCGCCTCATAGCAGGGCGCCGGACAGGGATATCCGCGACGCCTGCGAAGAAAGTCCCCTAGGCAGAGGGGCGCTCACCTAGCCACGAGAAGTCCCTAGTGGTTGCGAGGCCTCTCCGCCGAACAGACGGAGGCAAATCAGGCAATGGAGAGAGCAACCCGATTTCGGGTCGCTAGGGCGACCCCTGTTTCACTTCGATCCAGTTCAAGACCCGCGCCCGAAACCGCAGGTGAGCGTGCATCCTGCAGCGGGTTCGGTCCCTGGCGGCTTGCCGCTCGGGCCATTCCCGTTTTCGTCGCCATCGGCGGCCTGTTGGCCTTCGTCGGTGATGCACGCGCGCTGGACTCGGTCCCGTCCGCGAAGCCCGTGGTGACGATCGAGGCAGGGCCGACCCCGGTCACCGAAGGGACGGCCGCGGAGTTCGTCGTCAGTCGAAGCGGCTCGACGAAGGAAGCGTTGACGGTGTCGCTTGGGGTGGCGGAGACGGGCTCGATGATCAGCGGGACGGCGCCGACGTCGATTGTCCTGATGGGAGGAGAGGAGCAGAAGCGGCTGGCGGTGAGCACCCAGGCGGACGACCGGGACGAGGCGGCCAGTAGCGTTACCGTCACGCTGACCGCTGGCGAGGACGCTGAGTACGAAGTCGGCGCGGACTCTTCGGCCACTGTGCTCGTCGAGGACGACGACGACCTGCAAATTCTGCCAGTGATCACGGTCGAGCCGGAGTCGACGCCCGTCGCCGAAGGCGAGGAGGCCCTCTTCGTTGTGAGGCGCGCTGGCCCGGCAGAGGAGGCGTTGGAGGTGTCGGCGGAGCTCTCGGTGACGGGTTCGTTCGCGTTTTCGGGGGGTCCAAGGACGATGACGCTGAGGATGGAGCCGGAATCGAGACTACTTAGTGTCCGCCAGAAAACCTAGCAAGCCATTGAGTTTGCAGGTCTTTCCGGGGGTTTTGTAGCGGGAAGATGGTCGCCATCGGATAGCCTTTTGGTCGAAATCGGCCAGTTATGGGTCCGTTTCGGGTGATCTTCGGGGAGGTGAGGCGATGCGGGAGGTGCAAAGTCGGCAGTTCAAGGTCGGCCAAGTGCCGATCGGGGAGATTTGGATCGACCCAAAGTCTCGGGACGACATCCCGGCGGTGTTGAAGGGTCTTCAGCACCTCTGGTGCGACGAGGAGTTGCGTGGTCGTCTGTTCGATCTCCTGGACGAGCATGTGTTGCCGGGGACCGACCGGAAGGTTGGTCGTCCAGGCATGGAGTTGTGGCGGATTCTGGTGTTGGGCGTGCTGCAGCAGGGTCTGGGCTGCGACTTCGACCGGCTTCAGGAGTTGGCCAACCAGCACGCGACCGTGCGCGCGTTCCTGGGTCACGGTGAGTTCGGCGACAAGAGCTACTACGAGTACCAGACGGTGGCGGACAACGTGTGTCTGTTGACGCCGGCGCTATTGTCCGAGGTGGGCAGATTGGTGGTGGAAAGCGGCCATGCGGTCGCGCGAAAAAGGCCTGGCGAGCCATTGCGCGGGCGGTGTGACTCGTTCGTGGTCGAGACGGACGTGCATTACCCGACGGACGTGAATCTGCTGTGGGATGCGATGCGGCGCCTTGTGCGGGAGACCGGTCGATCGGCAGGGAGGCACGGCATCGGTGGCTGGCGTCAGTGGCGGCATCAGTCGAGGTTGGTGCGCAGGCTGTTCCACAAGGTACGTGGGACGCGCCGGGCGAAGCGGTTTCCGGCCCGTGTGAGGGCGTACTTGGCGCAGTGCGGCGAGCTGGTGGCGCGGGCGACAACCACTGTCGAGGCGCTGCGGGCTGCGGGGTGTGAAGCGGCCTGTGAATCGATCGAGGGCTTCATCGGCCATGCTCGGCGTCAGATCGACCAGGTCGAGCGCCGGCTGCTTCTGGGCGAGACGATTCCTCATCGGGAGAAGGTCTTTTCGATCTTCGAGCCGCACACGCGATGGGTCTCGAAGGGCAAGGCGGGCACGCCGGTGGAGCTCGGAGTCCCGGTGGCGCTGATCGAGGACCAGTATCGGTTCATCCTTCACCACGAGGTGCTGTGGCACGGCGAGGACGTCGATGCGGCAGTGCCGCTGGTGAGGGCGGCCCAGGAGCGGTTCCCGGACCTGCGGGCGTGCAGCTTCGACCGAGGTTTCCACAGTTCGGAGAACCGCATCCGGCTTGACCAGATTCTTGATCTCAACGTCCTGCCGAAGAAGGGGTATCTGTCTCGCGCCGATCGGGAGCGGGAGAACGGTGAAGCCTTCGCCGCCGCACGGCGTGCGCATCCGGCAGTCGAGTCGGCCATCAACGCTCTGGAGCATCGCGGCCTCGACCGTGTCCGAAGCTGCGGCGCCGATGGCTTCGAGCGCACCGTCGCCCTCTCCGTGCTCGCGGCCAACCTGCATCGCCTCGGCCGCTTGCTGCAGCAGCTCGAACGAAGACGCCAGCGGCGACGACGCGCCGCCTAACGGCGACGCCTTTCCGAAAACCGAATCAGCGCCGAGCACCGGAGGCGCTGCCCTGCCCGACAAACCCTGATTGCGCCTCGTAAACACCAGAACCGCCCTCGCTCCCCACCGCGCGGCTCCGGTCCCGCCAATCATGCGCCAATGAAACGACCCAGAACCCGAGAAAGACGGCGTTTTCTGGCGGACACTACTTAGCTTCGGCCTCCTCACGAACGGGAATGATCGGGACGAAGCGGACGGGAACGTCACCTTGAAGGTGATGGCGCCGGAGGACGCTTCGTACGAGGTGGGCTCGCCGTCGTCGGCGATGGTGGTCGTCGAGGACGATGACGACCTGGAGGTCCAGGTGACGACTGCTGTGGTGGACGCCAACGGCGTTGCGGTAACCGAGGTCCCCGAGGATGTCGGCACCGCTACCATCCGCGTAACGGCGACAACCGTCGGCAGCGTGGCGCCGACCGAGGCCTTCGGGGTCGCGGTGAGTACTCGTAGCGACAGCGCCGTTTCTCCAGACGACTACGGGGCGCTGTCCGTGATGGTCCACTTCGCGGTCGCGGACTGGGTCTTCATGGATGCTGAGGATCGCTACTCGGCAGTCAAGGAGGTCCTGCTGTTCATCGTCGACGACTCGGTGGATGAGGAAGCGGAGACTCTCGGGCTGTTGATTGAGAGGGCGCCAGACACACCCGCCTATGTCTCGTTGCCCGGACGGGTCGAGCTGGCAATCGTCGACAACGACGCGGTCCCGGGCGCTCCGACCGACCTGGTGGCGACCGCGGCGGAACGGAATGCGATCGACCTGAGCTGGAACATGCTGGCCGGCACCACCAATCCGCCGATCACCGGCTACCGGATCGAGTGGTCCGGGGACGGCGCTTCCGATTGGACCGATCTGGTCGAGGACACTGAAACCTCGACGACGACCTACACGGCCGGCGGCTTGGAACCCGGAACGACGCGGCACTACCGGGTGTCGGCGATCAACCTGGTCGGGACCGGTCCGGCGTCGGATCCGGCCGGCGCGACCACGGACGGGGGAGAACCGGCAGAGGTGCGGGTGACGACCGCGGTCCTGGACGCGAACGGCGTCGTGGTGACCGAAGTTCCCGAGGACATCGGAACGGCGACCATCCGGGTAACGGCGACTACGGGTGGCAGTCCGGCGCCGACCAGCGATTTCAACGTCTCCGTGAGTACCCGCGCGGGCAGCGCGGTCTCGCCTGACGACTACGCGCCACTCTCCGTAGAGATTGGCTACGCGGCGGCGGACTGGGTGTTCGTGGCGGCCGAGGGCAACTACGAGGCGGTCAAGGACGTTTCCCTGACCATCGTTGACGACTCGGTGCAAGAGCTGGAGCCGGAAACCCTCGGGCTGATCACCGAGCGAGCCCCGAACACGCCCACCTACGTCAGCTTCCCTCCGCGCCTCGAACTGGCGATTGTCGACAACGACTCGGTTCCCGTTGAGCCGCCGGACCCGGATCTTCCTGAGGTGGCTTTCTCGGGGTCGACGCCCGAGGTGATCGAGGGCGCGGAAGTGACCTTCACTCTGAGTAGGGCTGGCGATTCGTCGGCGTCGCTGACGGTGTCGGTGGAGGTGTCGGAGACGGGTTCGATGATCCGCGGAGCCGCGCCGACCTCGGCGGTCTTTGACGCGGGGGCGGCGCGGACAACGTTGGCCGTCCGGACCGTCGACGACTCGGTTGACGAACGGAACAGCGTGATCACGGTGACGTTGACCGCTGGGCAGGCCGCCTTCTACGTCGTCGGTTCGGCATCCTCCGCCGCAGTGACCGTGAAGGACGACGACGAACCGCCGCCCGCCGTGACCGTTCCTGCCGCTCCGAAGAACCTTGCGGCTCGCGCCGACGGTGAGGCCCGGATCGACCTGGCCTGGACGGCGCCCACCGAGACGGGCGGCGTCGCGATCACTGGCTACCGGATCGAATGGTCGCCTGACGGCGATTCAGGATGGTCGGTGCTGGTGGACGACACCGGCACGACGGGGACGACCTACAGCGACCGTGGTCTGACGGCAGGGACGACCCGCCACTACCGGGTCTGCGCCCTGAACTCCGCAGGCATCGGTCCGCCTTCGAACATCATCGGTGCGGTGACGAACCTGGCGCCGCCGGAGGTGACGGTTCGGGCGGTGCAGAGTCCCGTCGTCGAGGGCGCCGAGGTGGCGTTCACCTTGAGGCGTGCGGGCGCCACTGCCGAGCCACTCACGGTGTCGCTGGAAGTGACGGCGACGGCGCCGATGATCGGTGGCGAATCGCCGACCTCGGCGCTCTTCCCTGGCGGCGCCGATGAGACCACCCTGACCGTGCGGACGATCGACGACAGGGTGGACGAGCCGGACAGGGAGATTGTGGCCACCTTGCTGAGCGGCAGCGGCTACACGCTGGGCAGTGCGGCTTCGGCGACTGTCCAGGTCAGGGACAACGACGCGGCGCCGGTCCTTGCGATCGCCAATGCCTCCGCGCCGGAGAGCAGGGGCGATCTGATGTTCCAGGTCACTCTTCAGGGGCAGAGTTCGATGCCGGTGGAGGTGGGATGGAGCACTTCGCCCGGCTCGGCGACCGCGGATCAGGACTACGCGGCCGTGAGCAGCGTCCTGACCCTTGATCCGGGCTCGGCGTCCGCCGCGATCGTGATTCCCTTGCGCGACGACGCTCTCTTCGAGGAGAACGAGACGTTCACGGTGAGCCTCAGCCGGCCAAGGAACGCGAAGCTCAGAGTCGGAGCGTCATTGGCCACGGGCGTGATCGAGAACGACGATGCGGCGCCGGTGTTCCGGATCGCCGACGCGTCGGCGCCCGAGTCCGCGGCCGAGATCGCGTTCACGGTCTCGCTCAGCGGTGAGAGCGCGATGCCGGCGACAGTGCGCTGGACGAGTTCGGCCGCGACGGCGCAGCCGGGTCTGGACTACATCGAGGCGAGCGGCGAACTGACCTTCGCTCCCGGCACGACGAGTCGGCGGATCGCCGTGCGCCTGCTAGAGGATCTGCTGGTCGAGGAGGCCGAGACCTTCCGGATGTCGCTGAGCGAGGCGACGAACGCGGCGTTCGAAGCCGGCTCGGTGGTGGCCGCCACGGGAACGATCGAGGACGACGACGACACGGCGCCGGCCGAGGAATGGCTGGCCCGGTTCGGACGCACGGCAGCGAGCAACGCCGTGGACGCGGTGGAGGATCGGCTGACGGGTCGGCTCGGATCGGGCGCCCAGGTCGTGGTTGCGGGCCACCGGGTCGATGTTTCGGGCAGCGACCGGGAACACGGCGCTACCGGTAGCGGCCAGGGGAGCGGCGCTGGCGGTTCGGCCCCGGCGCCCGTTGCTGGGCTTGGCGGCATCGGTCAGGCGGCGGGTGGCGCCGTCGGTCTGGCCGGGTCCGGTGGCGGCCTTCTGGACGCGCAGTCCGGCAGGTACGGGTCGGGGCGGATGGACGCGGGCGTTGTGCTGGCACGGAGTTCGTTCCAGTTCTCTTCCGACTCCCACGCTTCCGGGTACAGCAATCGGGCGACGGCGAACGGCGCCGCCCACGGCGCCGACGCCGGTGGCCACCGCTGGTCCGTCTGGGGCCGCGGCGCCGCGACGCGCTTCGACGGCGGCGAGGACACCCTCAGCCTCGACGGCGAGGTGGTCACGGGCACCGTCGGAGCGGACGTCGAACGCGGCCGCGTGCTGTTCGGGGTCGCGGTGTCCCACAGCCGCGGCGACGGCGACTACCGCCGGGCCGGGGGCGGTGGTCTGCGTGCCCGGGAGGGCGACCTCTCGAGCGATCTGACCACGGGCCTGCCCTACCTGCGGGTCGCGGTGAACGACCGCCTGGCGGTGTGGGGCGCTCTGGGCCGCGGCTCCGGATCGATGACCCTGAGCGAGGGCGACCTGGCGCGGCAGAACTCGCGGAGGTCGGCGCTTCGCGCCGGATGCCGGCCGGAAGGCCGGCGCACCTGTACCTTTCACGGGTGGATTCTGGTGGGTCGTTGAGAGAGTTGGAATGGACCAGTAGCCGCCGTGGCTGCGGTAGCTGTGGGAAACCGGCTTGCCGGTTTTCCAAGGTCCGGCGGAAAACGGTCTGCCGTTTTCCGCGGGGCCGGCAGCTTCCGCAGCCGAGACCGCCGGTCGGTTTCGTCTCTGGTCTGCCGGAGTCACTGAAGGAAAGTCGGCAAGCAGCCAGGAGCGACCACCGGCGCACTGTGCTTCGAGCACCTAGCTGGGACCTGTGCCCTGGCTGCTTCGCCGCGTTGGACGCCCAGTGGAGAGTCAGTGCCTTAGAGCACCAGTACAGGTACGGGCAGGCAACGCGGCATGCCGACCAGACAACACTACCGCAAGGGAGAAGGAGGACGAGATGATCAGGACGTGGTTCGCCGGCGTGGACTGGGGGTCCGAGACCCACCATGTGTGTTTGCTGGGTCGGGACGGCAAAGTGAGGGGGGAGCGGGCGTTCGACCACAGCGGCAAGGGACTTGCCGCTATGGCGGACTGGCTCCTTGGACATACACGACCGACGCCTCCGGGCGAGATCGGCATCGCCAGCGAGGTGCCGCACGGACCGGTCGTCGAGTGCCTCCTGGAGCGAGGCTTCGCCGTGTATTCCATCAACCCCAAGCAGCTCGACCGCTTCAGGGACCGCTTCTCCGTCGCCGGCGCCAAGGATGACCGCCGCGATGCACGGGTGCTCGCCGCCGCGCTTCGCACCGACCCTGAGTGCCTGAACCGCGTGCAACCATCCGATGCCGCCACCGTCATGCTGCGCGAGGTGTCCCGCGCCCGCAAGCAGTTGGTCGACCAGAAGAACCGCCTGGGGAACCAGGTCCGCGACCAGATCTGGCGCTACTACCCGCAGTTTCTCGCCGTGGTCAAGAACGAGGTGTCGGCGCCCTTCGCGCTGGCCTTGTGGCGACTGGCGCCGACCCCCGACAAGGCTCGACGGGTGCGCGAAGCCACGCTCGCCAAGCTGCTCAAGGAACACCGCATCCGGCGCCTGACTGCCGCCCAACTGCGCGATCAACTGCGGGCCGAGCCGATCGCCGTTTCCCCGGACGCCGTAAAGGCCGCCGTCGAACACATAGGAATCCTCCGGCCGGTGCTCGACACCGTCTGCCGCCAACTCGCCGACGCCGAAAGGCGGCTGGAGCGGATGACCCGCAAACTCGAAACCGCGATCTCTCCGGAAGACGACGAAGACACGCCCAAGCCAAGCGACGCCGCCATCCTCAGGTCGCTGCCCGGACTCGGCATGGTCGGCCTCGCCACCCTGCTCTCCGAGGCCGATCAAAGCCTGGCCCGCAGAGACTACGGGGCACTGCGTTGCCTCTGCGGAGTGGCGCCGGTGACCGTCAAGTCCGGCAAGAAGCTCATCGTCATGCGACGACTCGCCGCCAACGAACACCTCAGCGATGCCGCCTATCACTGGGGACGAGTCGCCATCCAGCATGACCCGATCAGCCGCGCCAAGTACGACGCCATGAAAGCCCAGGGGAAAACGCACGGACGCGCCATCAGACAGCTCGTCGACCGACTCCTCGGCGTCGCGTGCGCCATGCTACGAGACCGCACTCTCTTCGACCCCAACAAGCGATGCCATGCCCAGGTCGCATGACCTACCTGACCCACAGCAGCCTCCCCAAGACCACTTGCTAAAGGGTGGAGAGTCCCAGTTTCTGCCGCGCAAGCCCCTGGGGTCCATCGAGGCGGACATCGGGATGAGCCTGGGCGCTTTCGGGGCGCGGCAGGAACTGCGGTCGTCTGCGGCGACCGACGGCTTCAGCCTGGCGCTCCGCACCGACCTGCTGCTGGTCCACACGACCTCGGACGAGACGGAAGCGCTGCCCGCGCTGTCGACCGACGTGAACCGTCTGCGATTCATGATCGAGGGCGCGCGCCGGTTCCAGTTCGAGTCCGGCGCCGTGCTGACTCCGAAAGTGGAGCTGGGGCTCCGCTACGACGATGGCGATGCGGAGACGGGCGGCGGCCTGGAACTGGGCGCGGGTCTTCGGTTCGAGAACGCGGCGCGGGGCCTGTCCGCCGAGTTGACCGGACGCTCCCTGCTGGCCCACGAAGCGAGCGAACTCTCGGAGTGGGGCGTGGGCGGTTCGCTCCGGTTCGAGCCGGGCGGCGGCGACCGTGGCCTGTCCATCGGGCTGCGGTCGACGCTGGGCGCCGCGTCGAGCGGGATCATCAGGTTGTGGGAGCAGCAGAACGCGGCGCCCGCGGGCTACCGCGCGACGGCGCCGGGTAGCACGACGGAGGCGGAAGTCGGATACGGGCTGGCCGTGTTGGGCAGCCGGGGGAGTCTGACGCCGTATCTGGGCGCGGGGCTGTCGGAGCGTTACGGTGAGGCCTACAAGGCGGGCGCCCGGCTCAGGGTCGGCGAGTTCTTCGCCCTGGACGCCGAAGCTGCTCGCCTGGAGAATGGCGCCACGCCGTCCCTCTACCGTGCCGCACTGCTGGCGAACCTCCGTTGGTAGCTCACCCCTGGTTCACGGGCATCCTGCCCGCATCCGCCCTGGGAACGCGGGCATCCTGCCCGCATCCGGCTGCTACGATCACGGACGCGCTTCGCACCGCCGAAGCCACGAGAACAGGAGGAACGCCGAACGGCGGTAGCGATCTCGCCCTGAGCCGGTTCGGCTGACACGATGTGGATCAAGAAGTACGACCCTGCCCGCTATCTTCCCGGTGACGACGGCGTCACGCTGCCGAGCCGCAAGCCGACGCCGCCGGAGGTCTACATGGACCGCCGCAAGTTCGTGGCTGCGGCCACGATCGGTATCGCCGGCGCCTCGCCTCTGGCCTCCCAGTTCCGTCTCCGCCAGCAGGTGCCGGCGCCGCCGCCGGCGCCGCCGCTCGAGGAGAAGCTGAAGCCGGCCCTGTCGAGGCCGGACGTCTATCCGGCCGAGGCGACCGGCAAGCCCCGGCGCAACACGAAGTTCGCCGGACCGCCGGCCAGCGTCGGCGGCGAACTGACGCCCCGCGACGTCGCCGGCGGCCACAACAACTTCTACGAGTTCTTGCCCGGTCGCGGCGGCCCGGTGTGGAAGTTCGCCGGCAAGTTCACGGTCGAGCCGTGGAAGGTCGAGATCAAGGGCCTGTGCGACAACCCGATGACGCTCGACCTGGACGACATCTTCGCCTTCGCGCACGAGGAGCGCCTCTACCACTTCCGCTGCGTCGAGCGCTGGGCGATGAACGTGCCGTGGAGCGGCTTCCCGCTCAGCAAGCTGATCGAGAAGGCTAGCCCTAAGTCCTCAGCCAAGCATGTCCGCCTGGTGACCAAGAGAGAGGACAAGCAGATGCCGGGCATTCGCGAGACGTCGTGGTACCCGTGGCCCTACGCCGAGGCCCTGCGGATCGACGAGGCGATGAACGAGCTGGCCTTCGTCGCCACCGGCATCTACGGCGAACCCCTGCTCAAGCAGCACGGCTCGCCGCTACGGATCGTCGTGCCCTGGAAGTACGGCTACAAGAACCCCAAGTCGATCGTCGAGATCGAGTTCGTGGCCGACGAACCGGACACCTTCTGGCAGATCCAGCCCCACGAGTACGGCTACCTGTCGAACATCAACCCGAACATCCCGCATCCGCGCTGGAGTCAGGCGACCTCGCACTGGCTGCACAACAACCAGCCGTTCGACACGCCGATCTTCAACGGTTACGGCGAACAGGTTTCCAAGCTCTATCCCGACGAGCCGACCACGATGCAGCGCCCGCTGCGGCAGGGTCAGATCGCCCGCTAGCGTTCCGACTCCGCCGCCAACGCAGCCCCCGCCCCGCGCTGCGCCGCCTGCACCGCCGCCGCGAACAACCCGATCGCCACCCCGAACGCGACAACTCCGGCGAGCTGCACCCACGCCCCGGCAGTTGTGGGTGCAGCCATCGCCAGCAGTTCGGCCACAAAGTGGAACGGTTCAGCCGCATCGCTGCGCATCGCCTTCAGACCCGCCAGGCCGGTCAGCAGCAAAGCGCCGCCGCCGGCGCCGAGGATCCCGAAAGCCGCCCCATGCACCGCAAGTTGCCGTGGCGTGTGCGGGGGCCGCGGATCCAAGCGCCGTATCTCGAAGACCGGCTCCCGCTCGCTGGGCTTGACAAAGCGCGAGAGCATGTAGAGGCCCGGAATGCCCAGGGGAATCGTGGCCAGGAAGAAGTTCGACCACCCGATCGCATCGACCGTGATGCCGGCAACCGGCCCGGAGAAGATGCGGCCGAAGCCGAACAGGGTCGAGAACAGGGCGTACTGCGTTGCCGAGAATCGCTTCTGGGTCATCCGCAGGAGCAGCACCGAGAACGCGCCCGTGCCCAGTCCCTGACAGAGGCTCTCGAAGCCCATCGCGCCATAGAGCAGTAGCGAGCTTTTCGGGACATTGGCGAGCAGCACATAGCCCAGGTTGGAGAAGATCTGGAGCGAGCCGAAGACCCACAGCGCTCTGCCGAGCCCGAGTGAGTTCGTGGCCAGACCGCCGAGGATCGCGCCGCCTATTGTCGTGACGAGGCCGATCGTTCCGAGGGCGATGCCGCGGTCCGTGCTGGAGTAGCCCATATCGATCAGGAACGGTCGCAGGAGCGCACTGGCCATGTTGTCGGCGAGCTTGAACAGGATGACGAAGCACAGGATCTCGACCGCGCGGTACCGGGAAAGGAAGCCCAGGAACGGTAGCCAAACGGCTTCACGGACTGTTCTTGGCTCGGGCGGCAGGTTGCGAGGCTCAGGCGCCAGGCGCGTGAGCACGAGCATGGGCAGGTAGAGCGCGGCGAGGCCGGCGCAAACCACCGGCCACGAGACTGAGGCCGCGAGCGTGATGCTGGCGGCGCTGGCGACGTACATCCCCGCGCGGTACAGAGCGATCCGCGCCCCTACCGCGGCGCCTTGCTCTTCCTTCTTCAGCACGTCCACGGCGTAGGCGTCGACGGCAATGTCCTGGGAGGCGGCTGCCATTGCGATGGCGAAGGTGAGGGCGAGGGCCAGCCACGGTGCATCCGGGTGATCGCCGACGCCAGCGAGGCCGAGCGTGCCGAGCAGCAGGCCGACCTGGGCGATCGCCGCCCAACCCCGCCGGCGGCCCAGGAAGGGAGGCGAGTAGCGGTCCATCAGCGGCGCCCAGACGACGTTGAACGTCCACGGCACCTGCGCCAGCGTGAACAAACCGACGATCCGGATGTCAACGCCGGCGTCGGCCATCCAGTCCGGGATGGCGATCCAGACGAGGCCCAGCGGCATCCCCGAAGAGAACGACAGCAAAACGACGGACAGCGTCCGCCAGGAGCGGACGGCGCGGACCAGACTCGCGAACGTGCCTACCCGCTCGGGCGCCTGCTGTTCCTCGGCCATCGAGGGTTCATCCTATGCGCGGCTGGCTATAACCCAACCCTCGCCGCATCCGTAGTTGAAGGCAGCAGCCAGCCTGTCTCTCTCGAGGAGGAACCCGACCGTGACCACCGCCGCCAGCCAGTCCCGCTCCCTTCATCGATCCGCGTCCGACCGCCTGATCGGCGGCGTCTGCGGCGGCCTCGCAGTCTGGCTGGGCTGGAACCCCACCGGCGTGCGCCTGCTCTACGTCCTGGCTTCCATCCTCTCGGTGGCGTTCCCGGGGATCATCGTCTACGTCGTGCTCTGGATCGTGATGCCCCTCGCCGACTAGCCGAGCCGTTGTAGGCTGATCGTCGATCGATGACGACGATGGGCGCAGCCAGTTTCCTCGACGCTCTGACCCGGCGCCTCGGCCCGGACCGCGTGCTGACCGGCGCCGCCCCAATGGCGGCCTACGAGTCGGACGCGCTGACCGCATTCCGCGCCCGGCCACGTGCCGTGGTCCTGGTCGAGTCCGCGGCCGAAGTCGTCGACGTCGTCCGTCTGTGCGCGGCCGCCGAAGTGCCCTTCCTGGCCCGCGGCAGCGGCACGAGCCTGTCGGGCGGCTCGCTGCCGATTCAGGACGGCGTGGTCATCGCGATGAACCGGCTGAACCGGATTCTCGAAGTGGACCCGGTACGACGGATCGCAGTGGTCGAGCCGGGGGTCGTCAACCTCACCGTCTCCGACGCCGCGGCGCCCTACGGCCTGTACTACTCACCGGATCCTTCGAGCCAGTCCGTGTGCACGATCGGCGGCAACCTGGCCTTCAACTCCGGCGGCGCGCACTGCCTGAAGTACGGCATGACGAGCAATCACGTGCTCGGCCTTGAGGTCGTACTGCCGGACGGCGAGGTGGTCGAACTGGGCGGCGACAGCCTGGAGAACGTCGGCCCCGACCTGGTCGGTCTGTTCGTCGGCTCCGAAGGTCTGTTCGGCATCGCCACCAAGATCACGCTGCGGCTGTTGCCCAAGCCGGAAACGTTCTTCACGCTGCTGGCGGCGTACGACTCCCTGACGGCGGCCGGCGAGGCGGTGGCTGCGGTGGTCGCGTCCGGTTTGCTGCCTGGGGCGATGGAGATCATGGACAACCTGGCGATCGAAGCGGCCGAAGCGGCGGTCGGCGCGGGCTACCCGCTCGACGCCGAGGGGCTTCTCATCGTCGAGCTCGAAGGCGAGAAGCAGCAGGTCGCCGCCGAGAGTGAACTGCTGCTGGAAGTGGTCAGGAAGTCGAAGCCCTACTTCGAACACATCGCCAGCGACCCGGACGACCGGATGCGGATCTGGAAGGGCCGCAAGAGCGCCTTCTCGGCGGTGGGGCGGTTGAGCCCGGACTACATCGTCTGTGACGGAGTCGTGCCGCGGTCACGGCTGGGCGAGGCCCTGACCGAGATCCAGCGGCTCGGCGAGCGGCACGGCCTGCGGGTGGCGAACGTGTTCCATGCCGGCGACGGCAACCTGCACCCGCTGATCCTCTTCGAAGGCCGGGTCGAGGGCGAACTGGAGCGGGCCGAGGAACTGGCCGGGGAGATCCTGCGGCTGTGCATCGGTTTCGGCGGTTCGATCACGGGCGAGCACGGCGTCGGGATGGAGAAGCGGCAGTACCTGGGCGAGATGTTCGAGGACGGCGACCTGGACGCGATGCGCCGCATCCGATCCGCCATCGACCCCGGCGAACTTGCCAATCGGGGCAAGATGTTCCCGGACGGGGAGGCGCCGGCGCTGCTCAGCCACGGCCCTCATCCGCTGGAAGTGGCGGGAGTCATCTCGCGCGAATGAAGAGACGCGACTTCGGCGCCGGCGAGCGGGCGAGCCGCGGCGCGGCGACCCGCTCGTGACGGGCAGACCTGGGAACGCGGGCGTCTCGCCCGCATCCGTCCCGGTCCACCGACCGCGCACGGCGGCCGAGGTCGCCAAGGCCGTGCGCGGCGCGGCGCGGATCGTGCCGCGGGGCGGCGGCACGAAGCCGGCGCTGTGGGCGGTGGACGGCGCCGAAATCCTCGACCTGTCGGCCCTCAGCGGCATCACCGAGTACCTGCCGAGCGAGTACACGGTGACCGCGCTCGCCGGCACGCCGCTGGCCGATGTCGAGGCGCGGCTCGCGGCCGAGGGCCAGTACCTGCCGTTCGATGCGCTGCTGGTCGAGGCCGGCAGCACCGTCGGGGGCGCCGTCGCCGCGGGCGCCAACGGTCCGGGCCGGCTGCGCTACGGCGGCCTGCGCGACTTCCTGCTCGCCGTGACCTTCATCGACGGCCGCGGCGAGATCATCCACGGCGGCGCCAAGGTGGTCAAGAACGCTGCCGGCTTCGATTTGCCGAAGCTCATGGTCGGCAGCCTGGGCCGTCTGGGCGTCCTCACCGAGTGCACGTTCAAGGTCTTCCCGCATCCCGAGAGCTGCGCCACGCTGCGTGTTGTCGGTATGACCCTCGACGAGGCGCTTGCCGCCGCCAGTCGCGTCGGCGCCGGCGCGGTCGAGCTCGAGTGCCTCGACCTTGTCCACGGTCTGGCCGGCTGGGACCTGGAGATGCGGATCGGCGGCCGCAGCTTCGCGTTGGATGCGCGGATCGAACGCACAGCCGGGCTTCTCGAGAGGGCCCTGTCGCCCCCTGGGAACGCGGGCGTCTCGCCCGCATCCGGCCGGAAGGCCCTCTCAGGCAACGCTGACGCGAAGCACTGGCGAGCCCGCCGCGAACTCCACTGGGCCCCGCCCGAAGCCGCCGTCCTCAAGTGCCCGTTGACGCCTGCGGCCGTCGTTGCGCTCGAGAAGATCCTGGCCGACCTCGACGCCGACCGCATCGCCAGGGTCTACAGCGCCGGCGCCCAGCAGGCGCTCATCGCCTGGCCCGCCGAACGGCTCAGCGAACTGCAGGCTCTCGACCAGGCTCTGACCGAGTCGAAGCTCGCTGCCCTGGCCATGCGCGCCCCGGCGGGCGCCGTCGCCAAACCGATCCTCGGCTACCGCACCGGCGGCGAACTGCTACGCCGCGTCGAGCAGGCACTCGACCCGGACGGTCGGTTCGGCCGGCTGGGGTGACCGGCGCCCGGCGTCAAAGGAAGTTATCGCCCTTGGCGCCGTCGATGTGCCGGCTGTTAACGTGCCTGTCATGCCTCGGGTGACGGGCATCATCTGGCCGGACCTCTCGAAGCGGATACAGAAAATGGATGTGAAGCAAGCGGTACAGAGCGCCAAGGAGTACCTTGGCGAGCTCTTCTCAGGCGAAACCATCACCCATGTGGGGCTTGAAGAAGTCGTCTTCGACGACACGTCGAACTGTTGGAAGATCACGGTCGGCTTCTTTCGGCCATGGGATCGAAACGGCGAGGAACTGAATCCTCTGTTGACGCAGCTCCGGGACCGACACGTCAGGCGCACCTACAAGATCGTCCAGATCGACGACGACAGTGGTCAGGCGCTGTCTCTGACGAATCGACACCCCGTCACTAGCGGCTGAAATCGTGGCGGCGACGGCCTTTTCGTCGATGCCAACCTTCTCGTGCTGTTTGTCGCGGGAGTCGTGGATCGCGGGCTGATCGGAAGACACCGCCGGCTGCGGGGGTTCACGGCGGCTGACTGCGAGACCTTGGTCGACTTGATCGCACAGGTCGACCGGGTTCTGGTGACGCCGAACACGCTCACCGAAGCGTCCAATCTGCTCGGACAGCATCGAGAGCCCGAGCGCTCGCAGCTTCTCGACGGTCTCCGCTACGTCATCGAGGAGTGTCGGGAGATTGTCGTCGCGAGCACTGAAGCAGCGCGCAGCCGTGTTTTCCGTCGCTTGGGACTCACCGATGCGGCGTTGTTCGAGGTCGCTACCACCGCGAGAGACCTCTGGTGACGGTCGATCTCGATCTGTACTTGGCCGCCTCTTCGAGAGACGTTGGTGCTGCGCTGAACTTCACCTATCTGCGGGAGTTCGGTTGATTCGGTCTGTTCGCAGACTCTCTTTCAGCAGTTCTTCCCAGCCCTCGGCAAGGTTTTGCTGGATCAGAGAGTTGCGTTCGCTCGAGAGCTTGACGAGGGAGATCATCTGTTTCCCGAGTGCGAGGAACTGGGCCATGTTGAGTGCGGTTGGATTCCAGCCGTAGAGCGCCGTTTTGAGGATGTTGCCGGATGCAAGAAGTCCGTGGGTCAGGGCCAGCATCTGCGAGAGCTTCAATCTGCCTCCGATGCCATCCCTGCCGCATTCTTCGTCGTGTCCGCGGGTGCGTGCGAACTGGTAGGTCCGGATCGTCAGCTCCGCGGTTGCAGGCACGATGGCCATGGTGGCGAAGTGGCGCAGGTCGTAGCCGTTGCTGTACATGTGGCGGACCAGGTTCGGCACTGAGACAGGGTCGCCGCCGTCCGTCAGCGTGAAGCCAGAGTTGGCCTTCAGTGCCTGCAGGGCCGACAGGAAAGGCGGCGGCAATCCCTTGGGTGTGAACGCGTCGGAGAAACCGTGTGCGACGACAGTCGCCAGGGCCTCGAGCACTCCCCGCTCGGCGTACGCGGGCCCCGAGATGACCCTCCAGGCACCGTTCGAATCGATGAAGGTGCATGTCCGGCAGATGATGTCCTTGGCGCCGAACACGAGGCCCAGAACCGGGTCGTGCCCGATGGCGGCAAGTCGATGAGTGTTTGGAGTGAGGTCGAGCTTGGGGCTCACGACGTCGTAGGGGACCTTGGCCCAATCTTCGGTTTTCGTTGTCAGGCCGGCGACCCAGCTCTGAAACGCGTTGCGCGGTAGATCACCCGCGTTCGAACTGGGCGCCAGTTTGCCGGATTGCTCCTTCATCCAGGCCGTCACCGTGCTGCCCCGCTGCGGTTCTCCCTTGAAGGCTGCCCCGGGCGTGGCGACCAGGAAGTAGTCAAGCAGCGTACCGGCGAGCACGGTGATCGCGACGGCGGCGTAGTCGCACCTGTCCCAGGTTGTCGAGCCGAAGTCCCGGTCGAACTGCCGGCGGATCTCAGCCGCCCGGTGCGGCGGGAGTAGCTGTTCGAGCGGATCCGTTTCGGTACCGATGCCGTGCTCGTCGAGGTAGCGGTTGGTCTGCTGCAGGTACTCGCTCCAGTCGCCGTCGGCGTCGGGAATGGCTAGGCCAGGGGCAAGGTCGGGCAAACTCCGGCCGATGGCACTTCGTTCGGCGGCGGTGGGCAGCAGCCGGCCGTCGATCTTCTGGTCTGACATCTTGGCCGTGTCCGGTCTTGGCAGGCCAGCGGCCTGCCAGGCTTCGACCAACCCGGCTTCGAGTTCCGAGAGGCTCGTGCCCTGATGGCCGCTTTCGTTCTCCAGGCCATCGGCTTGACGGTTCTGACTGGCAAGGTGCCGGGCCACCTTCACGATCTGGTCGCGCTGGACGACCAGGGCCCACTCCGACCCCTTCGTCGGAGACTTCTTCCTTGGCTGTTCCTTGCTCGATGCCGCAGAGATCGCAGGTGCGGTTTCGGCAGGCGCTGGGCTGGGACCGATGGGGTTCCGCATGTCCGGCGGTTGAGCCTCGGGCGTATCCTCGTTGGCGTCGGCAACAGTGAGCGTCTGCTCGATTTCGGCTTCCAGTTCCCGCTCCAAGCGGTTCTCGCCTTGACGGAGGCGGCCGAACGCCTTGCGAAGCAGCGTCAGCTCCTTCGAGAGCTTCTCGATCGTGACTCGGTTCGTTTCGACATCGGTTGCCAGTCGCGCGAGCCTCTCGGCGAAGTTCGCGATGTCCTCGGCAAGGTTGGCTATCGCTTTCTGGTGGATGCGCAGCACGTCCCGAAGCATCAGTTCGCGGCGGAGCGACTTGTCGCGGCCGGGGAGGTTGAGGAGCCGGCGGAGACCCTTGTAGGCGACGACGCCGGTGAGGACTGCCGCGCCGATGCCCGTCACCATGGCTGAGAGCCCGAGTGCTCCTCCGAGGCCAAGGGCGGCAAGGCCGGAAGTGATGCCGGCGGCGCTCAGACCGGTGACGCTTCCGCTCAAGTAGATCGCGGCGATCGGTACACCGACGCCACCTGCCTTTGCTGCCAGATCTTTGGCAATGTTGACGATCTGCCCATCCGAGAGCTCACCGCGCAGGATCTTCCGGTCCAGGTCGCAGGCGCGCTCGATGAGCGCGATCTGTTCGTCCGTGACTCCGAGCAGGTCCGCCAGGCGCCGCATGCCGCGTTCATGGCGGCCTAGGCCTGCCTTGGCCGATGCTGAGTGATCCAGGCGGACTGCATCCTTGATCAGCGAGTAGCCGATTACTCCCAGGGTCTCGTCGGGCACGAGATTCCCTATCTGTTCGACGAGCTCTCTTGGATCGAGATCCGCGGGGTCCGCTATCCGATCGCGTATGACTCGCCGCGATTCGGCGTCGCACTCCAACTGCGTCATCAGGATCTGAAGTTCGTAAACCTCGCGTTCGTCGATCTCGCAGTCGTCCTGGTACGTAAGCCAGACCAGTGTTTCCAGATAGCGGCGCTTCAGGTCTTCGGGAAGGTCCTGGACGATGACCTGTTTCCCCACGGCAGCGTCTTTCCCAGCCGCGCGGTCCCTTACGGCCTGCGCAGTACGTTGGGCAGCGTCTTTGACAGTGCGCGCCGCTTTATCGCCAAGCTTTCCCAGTTGCCTGCGGAAGACCGTCTTCGTATCCGAAGTCCTCCGTGTTGGGCGGTCCAGCGTCCCGGCTGCCTTGTCTCGAAGAACCCGAGCCTTCCTCGTGCGTGCAGCTTCGGACCGAGAGGTCTCGTCGCTCATGTGTGGCGGGAGCTTAGCCAAGCCCGACGCCGTTCAGCCCGCGCAGGGACCCCTCCCCCTGAGCCTCTGTGCGGGCGGGTGCCAGCACCGCCAGTCGTGGCCCCAGGCGACTCGCCTCAGCTCGCCTTCGGCAGTGCTCCCATCACGGCCTTGACCTCGAGGAACTCTTCGAAGCCGAAGTCACCCCACTCGCGGCCGTTGCCGGACTGCTTGTAGCCGCCGAAGGGGGCGCCGAAGTCGGCGGGGGCGCCGTTGATGTGGACGTTGCCGGCGCGGATCCGGGAGGCCACGCTGCGGGCGTGGTCGAGGTCGCCGGACTGGACGTAGCTCGACAGGCCGTAGGGGGTGTCGTTGGCGACCCGGATCGCTTCCTCCTCGGTCTCGTAGGGGAGGATGGCGAGCACGGGGCCGAAGATCTCCTCGCGGGCGATCGTCATGTCGTTGCTGACGCCGCCGAAGACGGTGGGACGGACGTAGTAGCCGCTGTCGAGCCCATCGGGCCGGTCCGTGCCGCCGGTGACGAGTTCGGCGCCTTCTTCGATCCCCTTGGCGATCAGGGCCTGGATCTTGTCGTACTGGACCTTGCTGACGACGGGGCCGATGGCGACGCCTTCCTGTCCCGGCGGGCCGACGACGGTCGCCTCGGCGGCGGCCTTGGCGACTTCGAGTGCGCGGGCGTGAGAAGCCGCGGGCACGAGCATCCGGGTCGGGGCGTTGCAGGACTGGCCGCTGTTGAGGAAGCACTGCCGGGTGCCGGCCTTGACCGCCCGGTCGATGTCCGCGTCTTCGAGGACGACGTTCGGCGACTTGCCGCCGAGCTCCTGGGCGACGCGCTTGATCGAGTCGGCGGCGGCCTTGGCGACGGCGCGGCCGGCGCGAGTGGAGCCGGTGAAGGACATCATGTCGATCCCGGGGTGGGCCGACATCGCGGCGCCGACCTCGGGGCCCTCGCCGTTGACCAGGTTGAAGACGCCCGGCGGGACGCCCGCGTCGTGCAGGATCTCGGCGAGCAGGATCGCGTTGAGCGGCGCCACCTCGCTCGGCTTGAGCACCATCGTGCAGCCGGCGGCGAGCGCCGGCGCGACCTTGCAGGCGATCTGGTTGATCGGCCAGTTCCAGGGCGTGATCAGGCCGCAGACGCCGACCGCTTCCTTGACGATGTCGGTGGTGCCACGGGTCTCGACGAACTCGTAGTTCTTGAGCACGGCGAGGGCGCCGGCAAAGTGACCGAGGCCGGACGGGGCCTGCGCGGCCTTGGCGAGCCAGGCCGGCGCGCCCATCTCGGCGGAGATCGTCTCGGCCATCTCGCCGATCCGCGCCTTGTAGCCGGCGACGATCCGGCCGAGAAGCTCGACCCGCTCCTCGCGGCTGGTCTGAGAGAACCGCTCGAAGGCGGCCTGCGCCGCGGCGACGGCACGATCGACGTCGGCCGCGCTGCCGAGGCTGATCCGGCCGATCGTCTCTTCCGTCGACGGATCGATCACGTCCATGGTCTTCGGCGTGATCGGGTCGACCCACTCACCGTTGATGTAGAACTGCAGCGCTTCTTTCATGGGATTTGCCTCCTGATAGTGCTTGCCTCGAACCCCTTCGGAGAAGTCGTACTCGCGGCGCATCGCGTCTTGCTCACGGGCGTGACCCATCGTTGCTTCGGGCTGAAGATGCAAGAGCGGCCGGCACGATACCACCAGCCGGTTCCGCCGTGAACCTCCGTAGCGGCGTCACCTGCCTTCATTCGAAGATCAGACGCTGGCGCCGAGCAGTCGCCGCGCCGCCTGCTCCCCGCATCCGGCGCCGACCGCGATGGCGCGGCTCAGACCGACGCCGTACAACGAGTTGCCGGCCAGGTAGAAGCCGTCGATCGGGTCCAGGGCTGCTTCGATCCTGGCCACCCGCTGCGGATGGCCGGGGGCGTACTGCGGGATGGCGTGAGGCCAGCGGGCGATGTGGGTGGAAACCGGCGCCCTGTCGATGCCGGTCGTGCGGCGCAGCTCGCGGCGGGTGAGATCGATGAGCTCACCGTCGTCCAGGTCTACGGCCTCGGGGTCGACGCTGCCGCCGAACATGGAACGGGCGAGGAACTGGCCGTCCGGGCTGCGGCCGCGGAAGGTTGCGGTCTCGTACTGGCAGCCGAGCATGCGGATGCCCTCGCCGCGGGCGACGAGGAAGCCGTAGGCCGGCTCCAGGTGGGCTGCGGCTTGAGCGTCGAAGGCGGTGTGGACGACGGCCATCGGCGGCGATTCGATTTGCCGGAGTTCGTCGGCTGCCAGCGCCGAGACGCCGGCCACGAGATCCGCGACCGCGGGCAGGTCGGCCGCGACCACGACGGCGTCGGCGGCAAGCTCGCCGCCGGAGGAAGCGACAGTGAAGCCGGCGCGGTCGGCGTGGTGCTCGATCGACGTGACCGCGTGGCCGCAACGGACCTCGATTCCCGGCATTGCGGCGACCGCGCGCGGCAGTGCCTGAATGCCGCGGCGAAAGGTCCGATGCCCGGGCGGCGGCACGCCGCGCCTGCGGCCGGCGCGCATGGCCTTGAACAGGGCGCCGTGGGCTTGCTCCATCGCCACGAGCCGTGGGAACGCGGCGGCTGCCGAGAGTCTCCGTGCGTCGCCGGCAAAGATGCCGAGGACGACGGGTGAGATCAGGCGTCTGGCGGCCTGCCGGCCCATGCGCCGGGCCGCGAAGTCGAACAGCGACTCGTCGGCGGCGTCCCCGGCGCTGCCGCCGCTGCGCCGGCTCCGCGGGTCGGTCGCTGTGGGCGGATGCGGGCGAGACGCCCGCGTTCCCAGCGGGCCCCCGCTTCGACGTCGCGGCACCAGGGGCTCCATCGCCAGCCGCGCCAGCCCGAGCGGTCCGAGCAGGCCGCTGCGGGCGAACGGCAGCGGGCTGCGCGACAGCTCGCGCAGCTTGCCGCCCCGGTAGATGGAGCGGCGGTTGGCGGCCGGCTCGGGCGAGATGACCTCCTCGCCGAGACCGCAGGCGTCGATCATCTCCCGCAGCACCGGCTGATCGTCGAGGAAACCCTGTGGGCCGGTCTCGATCAGGAGACCATCGGCTTGCTCCGTCCGGGCCTTGCCGCCGACCTCGGTGTCCGCCTCGAGCACGACAATCTCAAGAGACGCCCCGGCGCGCCCGGCCTCGGCGGACGCCTTCCAGGCGGCGGCCAGTCCGGAAGGCCCGCCGCCGACGATCACCAGGCGGCTGGCCCGCTCGACGCTCAAACGTCGCGCTCCGCTTCGGCGTGGACGGCCTCGGCGTGGACCGTCTCGATCAGGGTCTGCACCGCCTCCAGCGGGGTCTCCGGCAGCACGCCGTGACCCAGGTTCACGATGTGGCCGCGGCCGGACAGGCTACGGAGCAACCTGCCCGTCTCGCGTCGGATCGCCTCCGCGCCGGCGAGCAGCACGGACGGGTCCAGGTTGCCCTGCAGGCACAGCTCCGGCCGCCGACGCCGGAGCGCCCCGAGGTCGGTGCGCCAGTCGACGCCGAGCACCTCGCAGGGCAGTTCGGCGTAGTCGTTGACCAACTGCGGCGCGGCGTGGAGGAACAGGATGCGCGGCGCCCCCGCGTCGCCAACGCGCTGGAGCAGGCGCTCCAGGTGCGGCCGCACGCGCCGGCGCCACTCGGCGCGGGCGAACAGGCCGGCCCAGGAATCGAACACCTGGACCGCGTCGGCCCCTGCCCGGTGTTGCGCGATCAGGTAGCGGGCGCAGAGGCGGCCGAGCCGGTCGAGCAGGGCGTCGAAGGCCGCGGGCTCTTCGTAGGCGAACGCCCGCAGCCGGGGGAAGTCGCGCACGCCGCGGCCTTCGACCAGGTAGGCGGCCAGGGTCAGGGGCGCGCCCGCGAACCCGAGCAGCGCCTTGCCCGGGTCGAGTTCCCGGCGGACGATCCGCTGGGCGGCCGTGACCTCGGGCGCGATCGCGGCTTCGTCGAGATGGTCCGGGTCGGGCAGGGCGGCTACCGACGCGGCGTCGCGGATCGGTTGGGCGATCACCGGGCCGGGATCGAAGCGGAAGTCGATGCCCAGGGCCGGCAGCGGCGACATGATGTCGGCAAACGTGATCGCCGCATCGAACGGGAAGCGGCGAAGCGGCATCAGGGTGACCTGAGCCGCCAGTTCGGGGTTGCCCGCGAGTCCGGCGAAACCATGCCTCTCCTTGAGAGCCCGGTATTCGGGCAGGATGCGTCCGGCCTGCCGCATGATCCACAGCGGCCGTCGCGCCGTGTCCTCGAAGCGCAGCGTCCGCAGGAGCAGGTCGGTGTCCGGCTGGGCAGAGGTGTTCGGCGACGCGGCCGCCGGACGGGCCGCGGACTCGGCAAAGGCAGTCATTTGGCGACGTCCGCCGAGCGGCGGCTCTCCAGCAGCTCCGGTGCAGCGGCGGCGAGGAAAGCGTCGACGCCTTCCTGGCCGATCTTGGTCGCGACGCCGCGCAGACCGACCACCGGCAGATGGCTCAGGCGCTTGGCCATGGTCTCGGTCCACTGCCTGAGCGCTTCCCGCTCGGCTTCGGAGAGGCTCTTCAGCTCGCCCTGCAGCAGGCGGTCGAGATTGGCGCCCAGGGAGTCCTGGTACTTCGCGCCGATCGCCCGGATGGCCCCGGCGACCGATCGGGTCGCCATCGCCTCACGGTAGGCGTCGAGTTCTTCGTCGATCAGGACGCGCGCCTCGGCGGTGCGCTCACGCCGGTTGTGCAGGGTCTGCTGGGCCCGCTCGTTGATGAGGTCCATGCCGATCCGTTCGAGGCCGGCCGCGTCGGTGTCGGACGGTAAGGCGTCGGCCGGAATCGCCATATCGATCACGAGAGGCGGGGCGCCCAGCTCGCTTCGGCCGGCCGCGGCCAGGGCGTTCAGGCACCGCCGGTCGACGACGGGCCCGGGCGCGCCGGTTGAGAACAGAACCGCTGACACGGCGGGCGGTCGAGCCTGGAACTCGTCCAGGCTCATCGTCTCGACGGTCGGCGCTGTGCCTGGAGGCTGGGGTGCTTCAGCGGTCCGGGCGGCGAGTTCTTCGGCCTTCTTGGGCGTGCGGTTGACGAGTATCAGGGGGATGCCCCGGCCGCGGAGCCGCTCCGTGCAGGTTTCGGTCATCGCCGCTACGCCGACCAGGGCGACCGGACCCGCGACTTCCGCCGCGCGGCCGGTCAGCAGGTCGGCCGCGATCTCGGACAGGGACGTGCGGCCGGCGCCGACCCCGGTCTCCCGGTGGACCCTCTTGCCGGCCCGGAGTGCCGACTCGACTACCCGGCGTAGGTCAGGGTCAACGGTGCCGGCGGTCGCTGCCTCGTCGAGAGCGTCGCGGAGTTGGCCGCGAATCTCCCGCTCGCCGGGCTGGGCCGAATCGAGGCCGGAGGCCACCAGGTAGAGGTGCTCGACGGCCCCTTCGCCCTCCCAGCTCCGGAACACCCGCCGCGCCGCGCCGGCGCCCGCGACAAGGCGCAGCAACTCGCGCCGGCAGGAGGCAAGCGTCGCCCCCGGCTCGGCGGAGAGAACGAACGCGACCCGGTTGCACGTGGCGAGATAGATCAACCCCTGGGCGCCGATCCGCTGTTTGAGCCGCCGCGTCTCCGCGGCCCGCCGTTCGTCTGGAACCGTGTATTGGGCAATCTCCTCCGCGTTCGCGTAACGCCAGGTTGCCGCGACGACACAACAATTGTCCATCGGGCGATTCTGCCTCAGGTCGGGCTGCGGAGTGTCACGGTCCTGTCACCCCTTCGTTTCGGCGAGGAGGCTGTCGTGTCCGAGCAGGAGGGGTCTGGGCTCAGGCGGCGGCTACGCCGTGATCACGATGCCGCCTCGCTCTCCCGCCTGACGCACGTCTTTGAGAAAGGAACTGTCCCGTCCGTCGCGGACGCCGATGACCCGGATGTCTTTGGCGGTCACGCGGTCGCCGAACATCAGCATCGCCGCGGCTGGATCGCACTGCCTGGAGGTCCAGATCAGCCCATCCACGTCGTACTGATCGTGGATCGCCTTCGCCCACAGAGCCGTGCGCTCGTACTGGCCAGGAAGGCTGCCAATCAGACCCTCGCGGCGGATCTGCCACTTTCTGAGATCGGGCGCGCGCAGGCTCGCCAGGCGCAGGGGGCGGCGCGGGAGCAAGGTGCTGTGCTCTCGACTCTCGACAGCGCCGCGAGGCACCGTCCTTGGGCCATTGGAGGTCACGGGAATGTCGTGAAACACCGTCTCGTAGATCGCCGCCTCCAGGGTTCCGCCCGTGTAGAGCGAAGGAATGCACCGCCCCTCATCGTCTCGAATCGGTGCGAATCGCGTCGGGCTTCCCTTGCATGGGTTGAACTCGTTCCCGGCCGATTCCCGACTGTGGACGCGATGAAGCGGCTCGTGCGTCGGGTGTTCGACGATGTTGGGTTCGGCGAGGAGTTCAGGCGGCGGTGGAAGAAGGGCAGCGGAACCTTCATCCATACGCCGGCTCCGCGAGCCGGCGGGCCGCCTGAACGACCAGGGCGTCGTCGTCCAGGCGATCCTGAGGACGGTCGGCGTCGAGCCACCCGTTCGCGGATGCAAACCACAGCGCGGTTTGCCACGGCGTCATCGTGGCCGGGAGTTCGGCGAGCACGGCCTTTACCGCCGGCCGGGGCGACCCGTCCACGAACTGGAAGGCAGGGTAGTAGTTGCGGCCATCCATCCGAAGTGCAAACGCCTTGCCTTCGGCCTTCCACCGCGACGCCGGCTCGCTGGTGTTCCTGGAGTGCAGGCCCGACGAGCGGTGAATCTCCGCAGCCGTCAGCATCGGCGTCTCGGCTACGTAGGTCCGACGCAGCTCCAGGTTGTCGATCGCCAACTCCCTTTCGACATCGGGAGTGAACCCCCGGAGAAGCGGTAGCGCGGTTTCCAGCCACCGGTTCCAGTCCTCGTGCTTCGGCGCGGGCGAGGCCTCTTCCAACAGTCGGTACAGTCGGTTCAACGGCTTGAAGATCCCGGCTGCACTACCGGGCGTGTGGACCAGCACCAGATCGTCTCCGGCGTTGATCGTCCCGATCCGGCTCGTCAGCCGCTCGGGCAGTCTCTCAACCTCTTCGGGCTGAAGCGACTCCCATTGGATCGGTTGCAGTGTGGGCATCGTTCCGTCGTTCCTTTCCGGGGGTACATGAGATTCGTGAGCGGAATGAAACTCTAACGAATATCATGACGCGTGGCAAGCACCGATCAGTCCCGGCGCCACTCGCGGGTGTTGCGCAGGATCAGCTCGGTCAGGGCGTCGAGGTGGTCGGGGCGGTCGTTGAGGCAGGGGATGTAGCGGAGCCTCTCGCCGCCGGACTCTTCGAAGTAGCCGCGGTTCTCGACTTCGATCTCCTCGAGGGTCTCGATGCAGTCGGCGGAGAAGCCGGGGCAGGCGACATCGACGTTCTTGAGCCCGGCCGGGGGCAGTTCCCGCATGGCAACGTCGGTCTTGGGCCGGATCCAGAGTTCGCGCCCGAACTGCGACTGGAAGGTGCTGAGAACGCGCTCCTCGTCGATGCCGAGTTCCTCGACGAGGAGGCGGGTCGTCTCCAGGCACTGGCACTGGTAGGGGTCGCCGTTGTCGACGTAGCGCTGGGGCACGCCGTGGTAGGAGAGAACGAGCCGGTCCGGCTCGCCGTCCTCCCAGGTCTCGCGGATGCTCGCGGCGAGAGACCGCACAAAACCCGGGTCGTCGTAGTAGCTGTTGATCGTCCGCAGTTCGGGCACCCAGCGCCAGCGGCGAAGCTGCCGTGCCAGCATGTCGATCGTGGAGGCGGTGGTGGCCGCCGAGTACTGCGGGAACAGCGGGAAGAACAGCAGGCGTGTGCACCCCTTGCGGCGCAATTCGGCCAGCGCGCTCCGGATCGACGGCTCGCCGTACCGCATGCCGAGCGCGACATGGAAGGGCGGTTCCCCGTCGCGCCGGCGTTGCCGCAGCCTCGCGGCGATGCCCTCCACCTGACGCCGGCCGATGGCCAGCAGCGGCGAGCCTTCGTCGGTCCAGATCTTCCCGTAGAGCTTGGCCACCTTCTGGGGTCGCGTGGTCAGCACGAACAGATAGAGGATGGGCAGCCACTTCCAGCGCGGCGCCTCGGCGATGCGGGTGTCGCTCAGGAACTGCCGGAGGTAGCGGCGCAAGGCCTTTGCCGTCGGCGCCGCGGGGGTGCCGACATTGGCCAGGAGGACGCCGATCGCTCCGCGCTCCGCGTCACCCGCCAGGCGGGGTTCCGGTTCGTAGAGGGATGTGCCGGTCATCGTCGAACTCTGCGTCAGATCCAGTCGCGACGGACCAGGAAGTCCGAGACGAGGCGCGCTTCCGGGGACCCTGGTTCGGGTTTGTAGTCGTACCGCCAGGCGGCCAGCGGCGGCAGCGACGCGAGGATCGACTCGGTGCGCGCCCGCGCCTGCAGTCCGTAGCGCGTTCCGCGGTCGTACACCAGGTTGAACTCCACGTAACGCCCCCGCCGATAGAGCTGGAAACGGCGCTCGCGTTCGCCGTATTGCCGATCCTTGCGGCGCTCCAGGATCGGCAGGTAGGCGGGCAGGAAGTGATCGCCGATGCTGCGGGCGAAAGCGAAGCAACGCTCGAAGCGGTCGAACTCCGGCGGTCGTTCGAGTCGGTTCAGATCGTCGAAGAAGAGGCCGCCGACGCCGCGCATCTCCTGGCGGTGCGGGAGGTAGAAGTAGTCGTCGCAGGCGGCCTTGTAGCGGCCGTAGAGGTCGTCGCCGAACGGCGCGCAGGCCACGGCGGCGGTGCGGTGCCAGTGGACGGCGTCCTCTTCGAAGCCGTAGTAAGGGGTGAGATCGAAACCGCCGCCGAACCACCAGCCCTCCTCGTCCGCGTCTTCGGCGCCGGCCGGTGGGTGGGCGATGAAGAAGCGGATGTTGGCGTGGCTGGTCGGCGCGTAGGGGTTGCGCGGGTGGACGATCAGGGACACGGACGTCGCCTCGAAGCAGCGCCCCGCGAGCTCCGGGCGGCGCTCGGTGGCGGCCAGGGGCAGGGAGTCGCCCCGGGAATGGCTGAAGTTGACCGCCGCCTTCTCGATCACCTTGCCGTCGGTGAGCACCCGCGGCCTGGCCACGCCGCCCCGTTCGTTCGTCAGCTCCCGGGCGTCGAAGGCGGTGCCGTCGATCTCGACCAGGGCGTCGCAGATCCGGTCCTGGAGTTCCCGAAAGTAGGCGGCAACGAGCCCGGGCGCCGCGGCGTCCGTACGGGCCCTGGCGGTCACGGCGTGGGGATGTCAGCCAGCGCCTCGCCGACGGCGCCGGCGAAGCCGGCCAGCGTTTCGTCGTCGTGGGCCAGGGACAGGAAGCCGACTTCGTAGGCGGAAGGAGCCAGCATGTAGCCGCGGTCGAGCAGGCCCCGGTGGAGCAGACCGAAGATCTCGGCCGTGTTCGGATGGAAGCGGTCGACGCGACGGGGCAGGTCGCCCCCGCCGTAGGCGAGCCAGAAGATCGAGCCGCAACGGACCAGCCGGTACGGGTGGCCGCTCGCTTCGAGCACAGGGCCGAGTTCACGGTCGAGCAGCGACCCCAGCGCGTCCATCCGGGCCCAGCCGTCGTTGGCCTGCAGCTCGCGCAGGGTGGCGAGACCGGCGGCGACCGCGAGCGGATTCCCGGACAGAGTGCCGGCCTGGTAGACCGGTCCGAGGGGCGAGAGTTGATCCATCAGGCGCGCCGGACCGCCATAGGCGCCGACCGGCAGCCCGCCGCCGATCACCTTGCCCAGGGTGTAGAGATCGGGTTCGATGCCGAGCCCCGCGCCGACGGTGATGCCAGGGACCCGGAAGCCGCTCAGCACCTCGTCGAGGATCAGCAGCGCGCCGTGTTCGGTGCACCGGCGGCGCAGTCGCTCGAGGTATTCCGGACGCTGCACCAGCAGGCCGTTGTTCGCGGGCAGGGGCTCGATGATGACGGCCGCGAGCCCGTCGCCGTGGCGGCGGAACGCCTCGTCCAGCGCCTCCTCGTCGTCCAGCGGCAGGACGATCGTGTCGCGGGCGGTCCCGGCCGGGATGCCCGCGCTCGACGCGATCCCGAAGGTGGCGAGGCCGCTCCCCGCTTCGACCAGCAGCGCGTCGACGTGGCCGTGGTAGCAGCCCTCGAACTTGAGCACCAGGTCGCGGCCGGTGCAGCCGCGGGCGAGCCGGATCGCCGATTGGGTCGCCTCGGTGCCGGAGTTGACGAAACGAATCTTCTCGATGCCGGGGACGAGTTCCTTGACCGTCCGCGCCAGATCGACCTCGCCTTCGTGCGGTGCGGCGAAGGAAGTGCCGCGGGCGGCGGCCTCCCGCACCGCCTCGACCACCGCCGGATGACTGTGGCCCAGCACCAGGGGGCCGAACGAGCCGATGAAGTCGACGTAGCTCTGGCCGTCGACGGAGCGCATCACCGCGCCCTCGGCGTCGGCGATGAAGGGCGGCGTGCCGCCGACCGCGCGGTAGGCGCGTACCGGGCTGTTCACGCCGCCGACGAGGTGCTTCTGCGCTTCGGCCCAGAGTTCCTCGCTGGTTCTTCCGGCAGTCATCCGGATCCCCCCGCGAGCTGTTCGCCGCTCACTTCTTCATGCCACAGCCGTTCGATGCCGGCGGCGGTCGGTTCCTGTGCGCACTTCACGTTGTCGACACCAGCGTTCCGTAGCGCCGTGGCCGTGGTCGCCCCGATCGCCCAGCAGCTTCCCGGCCAGTTCAGGCCCGAGGCCACGAAGGCGGCGACGGCCGATGGAGCGGTGAAGAGTACGCGCGCCCGCTCGGCTTGCCAACCCCCGGGCCAGGCGAGGTCGGGGTTCGGGACGACGGTGTAGGCCGGCCAGGCGACGACCTCGCGGCCGGCGGCTTCGAGCGCCTCGATCAGGGCTCCGCCGCCGCGGGCCGAGTGCGGCACGAAGAGGGGGCATCGGGGATCGAGGACCCGGGCTACGTAGTCGGCCAGGCCCCTGCCGTCCTGGGCCCCTGCCGCCAGATTGGGCGGCACGCCGGCGGCGAGCAGGGCGCGGGCGGTGCCCTCGCCGAGGGCGCACCACGGCAGGCGTCCCCAGGTCGTCTCCCGTTCGGCCCGCGCAGCCAACACACGCGCCGCGGTGGGCGATGAGACGAGCAGCCACGGCCACTGCCGGCGCGGGCGGTCCAGGTCGATGCGGTCGGCGGGCCAGGCGTCCTCGAAGACCTCGACCTGCGTCGCCGGTAGCGTGGCGACGCCGACGGTTGGCGGGAGCAGGCGGGTCAGGCGGCGAGTGCCCGCGGCCTCGGTTGTCACGATCAGGTCGGGGGCGCCGGCGGCCGGATGCGGGCGAGACGCCGGGAACCCAGGGGCGGAGAGCTTCCGCTCGATTCGTTCAGCGAGAGCGTCGAGATCGAGGCGGGCGCCGGCACCGCCGGCAGTTGCCTTGGCGTGGACGATCTGGGGCGCATCCCCGGCCCCGGCCGCCTCACGCCAGTCGTCCGGCGCGATTGCGGCGTGGACCGCGTCGATCGGGGAGTGTTGGGACGTGTCGCCGCGGGCGTCCGCCCAGGCGCCGAACGGACGCAGGCAGCCGCCGCCGAGACGGCCCAGCAGCGAGCGCTCGGCGGTGACCGCGGCGCGTGTCGGGGGATGGTCGAGACGGGCCATGGCCGGGTGGCCGTCGAGTCTGCCGCCGCGCAGGATCTGCACCGCCAGGGCGCCCTGGCCCGGAGCGCAGGGCCAGGATCGAAGGTCCAGCCGGAAGCCCCGGATTGCCGCCGCCCAAGACTCCAACTCGCCGCTCCGGGCCAGCCGCAGGACCCCCGCCTCGGCGGCGAGCAGAGCGTCGACCGCGCCGCTCTGGAGCCACTCGAGGCGGCGCCCCACCGAGCCGCGAACGGCGCAGCAGACGAGGTCCGGGCGCAGGGCCAGCGCCCCTGCTTGTCGGCGCGGGGACGACGTGCCCAGCCGCGCCCCGGCCGGGAGGATGCCGAACGCCTCGCCGGCGGGCGCCGCTTGGCTAGCGGCGCCTTCGCCGTCGTGATCGAGCAGGTCAGCGAGCCTCGTGGCCCCGGCGGCGTCCGGGCCGGGCGCCAGCAGCAGGAGGTCGAACGGCCGCTCCCGCTCCGGCACGGCGGCGATCACAAGATCCGGCTCGTCATCGACCGGCAGGTCCTTCAGCGAGTGGACGACCAGGTCGACCGTGCCGCCGCGGAGGGCCGCACTCAGCTCGCCGGTGAACACGCCCTTGGCTTGGGCGAAGCTGCCGCCGAGGCTGCGGTCGCCCTGCGACGACATGGCTTGAACAACCGTGTCCAGGCCAAGTTGCCGCAACCGGTCCGCAACCAGGTCCGCCTGGATGCGCGCCAGGGGCGTCGCACGGGTGCCGATAACGATCGGGTCCATCGGCAGAGGATACGCCGCTCCACGAGTCAACTAGAGTTGCCAGCGTCGCTTTGACCCGCGCGCCACGCGGAACCCGTGGAGGTTTTCCCCATGCTGTTGTCCTCGCTCCGTTTTCGCACCTCGCATCTCGCGTTGCCGGCCGCCGGCACTGCGGTCGCCCTTCTCCTGGCCGGCTGCGCCGGTGAGCCCCGCCCCTCGGCGGCCGAGTTCACGGCCGCTGCCGACGAGGCCGTGCTGAGCAACAGCTACGACCTGAGCCGGGCCCAGTGGGTGCAGGCGACCTACATCAACGACGACACGAACGCGTTGGCGGCCCGCGCCAGCGCCAGCTTCCTGGGCCGGATGGTCGAGTTCGCGAAGGAGGCGGCGACTTACGATGCCGAGGGCGAAGCCGAGGACGTGGGGCGCAAGCTCGGGCTGCTGAGGAGCGGACTGACCCTGGCCGCCCCCGCCGACGAGGCGAAGCTGACCGAGTTGACCGAGCTCACGACCGGGATGGAAGCCACGTACGGCTCGGGGCAGCACTGCCCGGACGCTCCCGGCACGGACACCTGCCGTTCCCTTGGCGACCTGGAGGACGTGATCGACAACAGCCGTGACGCCGATGCGCTGCTCGACGCCTGGGAGGGTTGGCGGACCGTCTCACCGCCGATGCGCGCCGACTACCAGCGCTTCGTCGAGCTCTCCAACGAGGGAGCGCAGAGTCTCGGCTACCCCGACACGGGCGCGATGTGGCGGTCGAAATACGACCTGCCGCCGGACGATTTCGCGGCCGAGGTCGACCGCCTCTGGGGCCAGGTGAAGCCGCTCTACGACGACCTCCAATGCCATGTGCGGGCCGAGCTTTCCCAGCACCACGGCCCGGAGGTCGTCGATCCGGCGGGGCCGATTCCGGCCCACGTCCTGGGCAACATGTGGGCGCAAACGTGGTCGAACATCTACGACCTCGTGGCGCCGCCCGCCGCGGACCCCGGCTACGACCTGACCGAGATCCTCCAGAGTCGGGGGACTTCGGAGATCGAGATGGTCGAGATGGCCGAGGGTTTCTTCACCTCGCTGGGCATGGAGTCTCTCCCGGACACGTTCTGGGAGCGTTCGCAGTTCGTCAAGCCGCGGGACCGCGAGGTCGTCTGTCACGCCAGCGCCTGGCAGCTCGACCTGGACGAGGACGTGCGGATCAAGATGTGCATCGACATCAACGCCGAGGACTTCTCGACCATCCACCACGAACTGGGCCACAACTACTACCAGCTCGGCTACCGGGAGCAGGCGCCGCTGTTCCGGGACAGCGCCAACGACGGTTTCCACGAGGCCCTGGGCGACACGATCGCCCTGTCGGTGACGCCGGGCTACCTGGTCGAGATCGGACTGCTGGACGAGGCGCCGTCGGCGGACGCGGACTTGGGGCTGCTGATGCAGATGGCGCTGGACAAAGTGGCCTTCCTCCCTTTCGGCCTGCTGATCGATCGCTGGCGCTGGGCCGTGTTCTCGGGTGAGACCTCGCCGGAGGAGTACAACGCCGCCTGGTGGCGTCTGCGCGAGCAGTACCAGGGCGTCGGCGCCCCGAGCGAACGGACAGAGGAGCACTTCGATCCGGGCGCCAAGTACCACGTTCCCGGCAACACCCCTTACACCCGCTACTTCCTGGCGCACATGCTCCAGTTCCAGTTGCATCGCGACCTGTGCGCGGCGATCGGTTACGAGGGGCCGCTGCACCGCTGCTCGATCTACGGCAACGAAGAGGCGGGGCGGCGCTTGAGCGAGATGATGGCGATGGGCCTGAGCCGCCCGTGGCCTGATGCGCTGGAGGCGGCCACCGGCAGCCGTGAGATGGACGCGACGGCGATCCTCGACTACTTCGCGCCCCTGGCCGAGTGGCTGAAGGAACAGAACGAGGGCCGCACCTGCGGCTGGAGCTAGAGCCGGCGTGCCGCCATGGGAGCGCGGGCATCCTGCCCGCATCCGCTCGTAACGAGGGATGACCCCCATGCTGATCGCCACCTGGAACATCAACGGCCTGGGCGCGCGCCTCGATTTCCTCGTCCATTGGCTCAAGGCCCGGCAGCCGGATGTCGTCGGCCTCCAGGAACTGAAGGCGACCGCGGATCACTTCCCCCGGCAGGCGCTCGAGGAGCTCGGCTACCACGCCGCGGTGTGCGGCCAGAAGGCGTGGAACGGCGTCGCCGTGCTGTCACGCCATGAGGTCGAGGAAGTCCAGTCGGGGCTCCCGGGCGAGGAAGAGGCAGGCGCCCGCCTGATGCGGGTGCGGACCGCGGGGCTCGACTTCACGACCATCTACTGCCCGAACGGCAAGGACATCGATCACCTCGACTATCCGCGCAAGCTGGCGTGGTTCGACTCGCTCCGGGACTACTTCCACGGTTCGCTCGGCGCCGATGAGCCGGCGGTTCTCTGCGGCGACTTCAACATCGCGCCGACCCGCCTCGACACCCACGACGAGGACCGCCTGGCCGGCGGCATCCACCACACCGAGGCCGAGCGGGCGAGGTATCGGGCGCTGCTCGATCTGGGGTTCGTCGATCTGTACCGGGAACTCCATCCGGACACGGTCAAGTTCTCGTGGTGGGACTACCGCTTCGGCGCTTTCCACCGCAACCTCGGCCTGCGGATCGACTTCCTGCTGGCGACCGAAGCGGTCCGGACCCGAGTGGAACACGTCGAGACGGACCGGGACTACCGCAAGAAGAAGGAGGGTCTGATCGCTTCGGACCACGCCCCGGTGATGGCTCGGCTGGGGTCATAGGGGATTGCGCGGCAGAACTACCGGAAGCCGACGCTTAGGGGACGGACCGGACCCATTACAATTGCGGGGGTGCGGCAAGCGATTGATCCTCTGACGGCGGAAGGGCGCTCAAACTGTGGCGCGACGGTCAGATGTTCCGATCCGCGTCCGTGAGGCGGCTGCGGCAGGCGTTGTTGCTTGCCGCTCTTGCCGCCGTCTTCGTTCTGCCCGATCCGGCCCAGGCCCAGGACACGTCGCTGACCCCCTCTCCGGACGATCCGGACGTGGCCAATCGTTCAGAGGCCATCTACACGATCACGTTCACCGGGGCGTGGACGACCACGGTGACGACGGGCGGACTTCCCGGTGGCGCCCACTTCTCGAGACTGATCGGCGGTGTTCACAACGACGAGGTGACCTTCCTCGAGAGCGGCGAAGAGGCGTCCGCCGGAGTGGAGTCGATGGCCGAGATCGGTGGTTACTCCACCCTGCGGAACGAGATCAACGCGGCCGGCGACGACCGGCTGAGCATCCTCCAGGGTACGAGCGACAACCTGAGCCCAGAGGCGATTGTCACGTTCTCTGACGTCACGCTGAGTACCGATCACCCCCGCGTCACGCTGGTGACGATGATCGCTCCCAGCCCGGACTGGTTCGTGGGCGTTTCGAGCCTGTCGATGCTTGACAGCTCGGGCGACTGGAAGGCCTCGGTTTCCGTGGATCTCTATCCCTGGGACGCCGGAACCGAAGACGGCACGGAATTCTCGCTGAGCAACAGCGCGACCGATCCTCAGGGCAACATCACGAGCCTTCAGGGTGTCGGGAAGTTCAACAGCAACAAGATCGCAACGCTGGAGTTCACCCTCAAATCGGTTGTGGCCGCGGCGCCGCCGATCAGCGCAGTCCACCCGGGCGACGAGGCGCTGACCGTCCTGTGGACCGCGCCTCCGAGCGTGCCGGACATCACTGCTTACGACCTGCGCTGGATCCTGACCAGCAGGGACGAGAGGGTGGATTCGAACTGGACGCTCGTGGAGGACGTATGGACCGAGGGATCGCTCCGCTACATCCTCAGGGGACTGACCAACGGCTCCGGCTACGACGTGCAGGTGCGCGCCGTGACGGATACCGACGGTGTGTGGTCCGAGACGGTGGCGGGAACGCCGGCCGAGCCGGGGGAGACGCGGGCGACGGCCTCCGACCTGCCGCTCGGCGTCTTGCTGGGAAGCGAGTTCGACACGTTGTCGGACGTGGACTACTTCAAGTTCACGTTGACGGCCGAGAGCGGCGTCGTGCTCCGGACGCGCGGCGACCTGGACACGGTGGGGCTGCTGTACGACGAGGACGGAGATGCCGTTGCGTTCAACGATGACGGCAATGTCACGGGGGGGCCGCTCAACTTCCTGATCGCGAGGACCCTCGAAGCGGGCACGTACTACGTGGAGGTCTCGCTTCACTTCACGGAGTCGGAGACGGGCTCCTACAGGGTCGGCATCAGGGCGATCGCGGACACGACCGGCACCAGCGATGCGGATGAAGTCGAAGTCGGCGAGTTCGAGAACGGTTTGATCTACCCGGGGGCAGACGAGGACTACTTCCAGTTCACTCTCATCGAGGAGACCGACATCGTCCTTCGTACGGGTCCGCCGGTCACCGACACGGTCGGTGAACTCCTCAACAACGGTGGAACGTCGATCACGGAGAACGACGACGGATTTGTGCTCGGCCGGTCGGCTCAGTTTCTGATTCGCAGGAAGCTGGCGGCTGGCGCCTACTACGTCAAGGTCAAGGCGTTCTCGGAAGAAGTGACGGGGCTGTACTCCTTCCACGTCGAGACGGTGACCGAGCCTGGAAGCACGATCACCGCCGCCGCTTCGCTGGAGTTCCGTGAAATCGGAGCGGGGAGAATCGACCCGTCGACCGACGCGGACTACTTCGAGATCGAGCTATCCGAGGCGACCCATGTGTATGCCCGGGCCGTGAGCAACACGGTGGACATCGACGGGGCGCTGCTCGACGACATGGGAAGCGCCGTCACGGCGAACCTCTTCGAGCAGGACTTCCGGTCCGACGGTCCCATGGGCTTCACGTTGGCCGATCGCCTCGGCGCGGGAACCCACTACATCAAGGTAACGCGTTCCGGCGGCGAAAGCACCGGCGGCTACGCGATTCGCATGTTCGAAGACGACACCATGAACGAGGTCGTGACCGACTGTTCCTCCGTCACTGCTCCGTTCAGTGATCCTCTGTCCGGCTGCCAGTGGAACCTGCGCAACCGGGGCCAGCTCGGCGGCGCCTCGGGCCAGGACATCCGGGTCGAGGATGTCTGGGGCGGCGGCAACATGGGCGCCGGCATCGGTGTAGCGGTGGTCGATACCGGACTGCACGAAGCGCATCCCGACCTGACCGACAACGTGGACACGACTCTCGGCCACGACTTCACGGAGGACGGGGACGGCCTGCTCCACCCCTTCAACTCCCACGGCACGTCGGTGGCCGGCGTCATCGCGGCGCGGGACAACACAATCGGGGGGCGGGGAGTCGCGCCGCGCGCGACGGTCTACGGCTACAACCTGCTGCGATCCGAAGTCGATGAAGACGATGCCGACGCGATGACCCGCAACATGGCGACGACCGGGGTGTCGAACAACAGTTGGGGGAGCCCTGAAGGCCCGGGCCTGGACCCGGTGTCGGAGGCTTGGGAGATGGCGATCGACACCGGAGTCGAAACCGGCTACGGCGGCCAGGGCGTCGTCTATGTCTGGGCCGGAGGCAACGGCCATCCGTTCGACAACTCGAACTTCGGCGGTTACGTGAACTACTACGGCGTCACCGCGGTATGCGCGGTGACCGATCGGGGCGTGCGATCGGGGTACTCGGAGCTGGGCGCCAACCTGTGGATCTGTGCTCCGTCGAATGGTGGGAGGGCCGGCATCTTCACGACCTACAACTACGGCCGCTACGGCCACAGTTTCGGCGGCACATCGGCTGCGGCTCCGACGGTCTCGGGTGTCGTGGCCCTGGTGCGGGCCGAGAACTCGGCCCTGACCTGGCGCGACGTGAAGGTGATTCTCGCTGGGTCCGCCCGCAAGAACGACAGCTCCAACAGCGGCTGGCGCACCGGCGCCTCGAAGTACGGCGCCACGGGAAGGTACAACTTCAACCACGAGTACGGCTTCGGGGTCGTCAACGCGAAGGCCGCGGTGGACCTCGCCACCGGCTGGGAGAATCTCCCCCCCTTCATCGAGACGGAACCGGTCGAGGCGACGCCGGATCTCGCAATCCCCGACTTGGACAACCCGGTCGTAACGGTGACCAGCACCGTCACCGTGGGCACCGAGGTCGAGTTCATCGAGTTCGTGGAGATCGTGGCCGATTTCGAGGCGCCAGCCTTCAGGGACCTTCAGGTGGAACTCGTCTCGCCGTCGAACAAGGTGTCGACCCTGGCCGTTCCATTCGGTGCCTTGGATGAGGACGGGAACACCTTCGGCATCGATCCCGACTACCGGTTCGGCTCGGCGAGGCATCTTGGCGAGGACCCCGCCGGGACCTGGACGCTTCGGGTCACCGACCATCTCGCCACCGATACCGCGACGCTGAAGTCCTGGAGCCTCAAGATCTACGGCCACCGATCGACGCCCGGCGCTCCGCCCCTACCCGTCGCGACAGCGGGCCAGCGGGCTCTGACGGTCCTATGGTCGGCGCCGTCCGTGATCGGCGCCTCGGAGGTCACCAGTTACGACGTGCGCTACATCCTGAGCGACGCCACGGACAAGGCGGACAACCGCTGGACGGAGGAGAAGGGCGTCTGGATGTCGGGTTCGCTGAGTCACACGGTGACCGGCCTGCTGGACGACACGAAGTACGACGTTCAGGTCCGCGGAGTCAACGCGAAGGGCGGGGGCGCCTGGTCGGAATCGACGATCGTCGAGACCCTTCCGAACCGGGCGCCGCAACCGAGGGGTTCGCTGGTGGGGCTGGACCTGCAGGTTGGCGACGGGACGGAGGACGTGGAGGTGTCCGGGGCGTTCGAGGATCCCGACAGCGACACGCTCACGTACGACGCATCCTCGTTGGCGCCGGGGATCGCGCAGGCACGGACATCGGGGTCTCGGGTGACCTTGACTCCCGTGGCGCAGGGGACGGCGACGATCGCGGTGACCGCGACCGACGTGGCCGGCTCGAACACCCCGGCGACGCAGCGGTTCGACGTGAGAGTGAAGGGTAGGCGCGGCGTGACGATCTCGCGCGACGCGTTGACGGTCGACGAGGGTTTGACCGGGACCTACACCGTGGTACTGGACTCCGAACCGACCGGCCCGGTGACGGTGACGCCGACCGTGCCGGCGAACAGGGACCTGTCAGTGGATCCGACGGTGTTGACCTTCAACACAGGAGACTGGAGGTTCCCGAAGACCGTGATCGTGGAGGCGGAGACGGACCCGGACACGGTGGCCGACCCTCGGGTCACGATCAGCCACCAGGTGAACGGCAGCGACTACGGCTCGGTGCGGGCGTCCTCGGTCCTGGTGACGATCATCGAGGCGGACACGTCGACCCTGTCGGTCGAAGCGGCGGCGGCGCTTGAGAGCGACAGTACGCTGGTCTTCCGGGTGACGCTGAGCAGGTCGAGCAGTTCGGAGGTGACGGTGGACTACGCCACCTCCAGTGGTTCGGGGTCCGCCGACGCCCGAGCCGGCTCGGACTACACAGCGGCGAGCGGCACGCTGACGTTCCCGGTTGGAATGACCGCTGCCCAGCAGATCGTCGTGAACCTCATGGACGACACGGAGGACGAGGAAGAGGAGGAGACCTTCCGGCTGACGCTCAGCAACGCCCAGCACGCCTCGCTGGCGGGCGGCGGCTCGACGCTGCAGGTGACGGGGACGATTCGTGACGACGACGATCCGGAGGTCGAGGTGTCGTTCGGATCGGCGAACTACGGAGTGACTGAGGGCGGCACGGTAGACGTGGTCGTGCGTCTGAACCGCGATCCCGAGCGGGATCTGAGTATCGAGCTGGATCGGACCCACCACGGCGGCGCGATGGACGCGGACTACTCGGGTGTGCCATCGAGCGTGACGTTCGGACCGGGCGTGAGGACCCAGGAGTTCCTGTTCGCGGCGACGGACGACACCGTGGACGACGACGGCGAGGCGGTGGTGCTGACCTTCGGCTTTCTACCGTCGCGGGTCACCGGCAGCGGCGAGACGACCCTGGCGATCGGTGACAACGACGGTACTGGCGGCGGCGGCGGTGGCGGCGGTGGCGGCGGCGGTGGCGGTGGCCCTCCGCCTTCCGACGACGAGGACGACGAGGACGACGGCGGCGGTCCGCCTCCGCCGAGCGGTCCGCCCAAGGCCGACTTCACGTTGACCGCGGAGTGCGCCGGGGACCTCTGCCGTGCGCGCACGGGGCAGCCGGTGACGTTCGAGGACACGAGTACAGGCCGCGCCGAGTCCCGTCGCTGGGACTTCGGTGACGGGACGGGGTCGCGCAACCGGCGGATCGCCCATTCCTGGGCCGAGCCCGGCTTCTACGAGGTCACGCTGACCGTGAGCGACGGCACGACCACGTCGACGGCAAGGCAGGTGTTTCTGGTCGAGGCGCGCGATCCCGCCGGGACGTGCGTCTCGGGCGCGGAGACGCTGTGCCTGCGGGACTCGCGCTACTCGGTGGCCGTGGAGTGGTGGACGGCGGACGGCGGGCGCGGCGACGGCAGCGTGGTGCACGAGGGCACGAACGACTCGGGCCTGTTCACGTTCTTCAACGCGGACAACTGGGAAGTGCTGATCAAGGTGCTGGACGGCTGCGAGCGGAACGGTCATGTGTGGGTGTTCGGCGCCTCAACGACGGACCTCGGCTACTCGATCGAGGTGACCGACACGGCGACCGGGACGGTGAAGGAGTACCGCAACGAGCCGGGCCTGCCGGCGCCGGCGATTGCCGACACGACGGCGTTCCCCGAAGGCTGCCGACCGCGGTGACGCCTGTCCGGCGGCGGGGAGACCCCTGCCGCCGCCGCTGCTCCGCGGGCCACGTAGGCGAATCCCAACCGCTCGCGCTCACTTCTCATTGGACAGCGCTGTCCTCTACATCACCGGCGACGGTCACGACGCACTGGAGAACCACGGCGCCCTGCACTCGATTCCGGCGTGCCTTCTTGGTGTACTGCGTTTCCAGACGCCGGATCGCTATCGGCTTGACGACAGCCGGTTCGGCCGACGGGGTCGGTTCGTGTGCCGCACGAGGGCAAGCGGGGCCGTTCAGGAACGCCTCCACGACCTCTCGCTCGGGTTCGCCGAACGGCAGCCGCCAAACCGCCGTTGAGTCGTCGTCGTGACGGGCCTCAAACGCCAGTGTGGTGCCGGCCCACGCGGCCGAGTGACTGACAAACAGGGTGGCGCGGGACGGGTCGGCGGCATCCTGGACGACCCCTTCGACAACGGCCCTTGTGGGCCGCATGTCTTCGCCCGATCCGACGATCGGCACACCGTTCGGGTTCGTTCGCCCCCGCATCGCGCTAACCCACACCGCACCGTCGCATTCGACGTGCAGCAGAGCAGTGAAGAAACCAGGCGCCGTAGAAGAGGCCTCGGAGTACATGGGCGACTGCAGGTAGCAGCTCGCGATCTCGCCGGTCAGATCGTCGTGGTTGCAGACTTCGGTCCACGACTCGAGGTCGCGTTCCAGATCAGAGTTCGGGGCTTGGTCGAGTTCCGCTTGCAGGACGCGGTTGCTCGCCACTGGCGCGCTCAACGGCAGTTCCGGTGCTTGCCCGTTTGTCGCGGGAGCCGAGGCCAACGTCAGGGCCAGAACCGCGATCGCGGCCGTCTTTCTGGCCGTCCGCCCCGCTACGTAGAATCCCCTTGGTGGCGGGGGGCCGAGCGGCTTCATCTCGGCAGCGAGTAGCCCTTGTTGGGGGGTGCCGTTCCGGTCCCCCGCCGTACGGAGAGCGCTGCATCTGAGCCTCCTGTCGCGCAGGCGGCTACTCGTTGCCTGAGAGGCAGAATAGCAGGCCCGCATGGAGGATCCTCGGCGCTGTTCGCCGACACCCGTATTGGTGCCGGGTCGTGTAACGCACCGTGCGCGCAGGCAAGTGCTCCCGCGTATTTGCCGAGCCCGAGGAGCTACCCCGAGCCGTTCACCGACTGTTGTATTCCACAGGCGACCCGACGTCGGGGCCTGCACGCACTTGCGTTACCTCACGAGTGTAGCGGACACCGGTGATCTCCTGGCTACTCTCCTAGATAGGCCCCACTACGCCCGCCGTAGGCTATGATCGTCGAAGTGAACCATGTGATTGATCTGCCGAAGGGCTGCTGCCGATCAACTCGAAGTGCGGCGATCCTGCGGGCGTTCGCGCTGGCCTTGGTCCTCGCCGCCCTCATTCAACCCGGTTCGCAGGCCTTGGCGCAGGCCGTCGAAGTCGAGGATCGGGAAGAAGCTCCCAAGAAGAGGACCGGCGCCGGTCGCCCTACGCCGCCCGAAGGCCAGATCTACACGTGGCAGGACGGCGACCGCAGCTCGAGAGCCTTCCTTCAAGCGGACCTGGTCGTGTCGCGGGAGGGTGCCGTCTCGGCCGCGGGGACCCCGGTCGCGAGAAGCTCGCAGGGCAGGATCGTCCGGGTAGCCAGCGCGAGCGAGGTCGAAGGACAGCCGGTGTTCAGGTCGTCTTCCGGGGCCCTGATGACGCTTCCCGGGGGCGTCCTGCTGGTCTTCGATCCGGCCTGGGGCGAAAGTGAAACGGGAGCCTTCTTCGCCGCCAATGGCATCGGGACCGACCGACTCTCGCCACTCGGCGCCATCCCGAACGGTTTCGTCGTCGAGACCGAACCCGGTTTCGCTTCTTTGGAGCTTGCGAACGCCCTTGCGGGACAGGATGGCGTCAGGCTGTCCAGCCCCAACTGGTGGAGAGAACGCACGACCAGGTGAAGGCAGCCTGAGGTTGGCGCCTTTCGATGTCCGAGGCGCGTCGGAAAAGCGCCCGGCCCCCTTCGTTTCGAGGGGGCCAAGCGTCGTTTGGATGGCTAGCCTAGCGAGATGCTGGCTCGGTCGTTCGCTGCGGGTTTCGTCCTGCGGCCCTTGCCGCTGAGCCTCCTTGTCGCCGTTGCCGCCGTCCTCGTTCTGCCCGATTCGGCCCAGGCCCAGGACACGTCGCTGACCCCCTCTCCGGATGATCCGGTTGTGGGTGTTCGTTCCGAAGCCCTCTACGAGATCACGTTTACCGGGGCGTGGACGACCACGGTGACGTCGGGGGGAGTTCCCGCGGACGCACACTTCTCGCGCCTGATCGGCGGCGTTCACGATGACGAGGTGACCTTCCTCAAGAGCGGCGAAGAGGCGTCCGCCGGAGTGGAGTCAATGGCCGAGGTCGGCGGCTACACGACTCTCAAGAGTGAGATCACCGCGGCCGGCGACGACCACCTGAGCATCCTCCAGGGCACGAGCGGTAGCGCGGGCCCAACGGCGACGGTGACGTTCTCCGACGTCACGCTGAGTACCGACCACCCCCGCGTCACGCTGGTGACGATGATCGCGCCCAGCCCGGATTGGTTCGTGGGCGTTTCGGGCCTGTCGATGCTCGACAGCTCGGGCGACTGGAACGCCTCGGTCTCGGTGGATCTCTATCCCTGGGACGCCGGAACCGAGGACGGAACGGAGTTCTCGTTCTCCAACAGCGCGACGAACCCCAGGGGCAACATCACGAGCCTTCAGGACGTCGGGAAGTTCAACAGCAACAAGATCGCGACGCTGACGTTCACCCGTACGTCGGTCTTGTCGGCCGCGCCGACGATCAGCGCCGTCCACCCGGGCGACGAGGCGCTGACGGTCGTCTGGACCGCGCCGTCCGGCGTCACGGACATCACCGCCTACGACCTGCGCTGGATCCTGACCAGCGCCGACGAGACGGCCGACTCGAACTGGACGGTGGTAGAGGACGCTTGGACCGAGGGAGTGCTCCGCTACGTTCTCGCCGGACTGACCGACGACGCCGGCTACGACGTCGAGGTGCGCGCCGTAACCGACACGGACGGCGCCTGGTCCGCGACCGTCGCGGGGACGCCGACCGAGCCGGGCAGCACGTTCGACACGGCCCTCACTCTTCCTCTCGACCTGCCGCTCGGCGGTGACATGGACGTCACAGATGACGTGGACATCTTCAAGTTCACGTTGACGGCAGAGATCGGGGTGCTCCTGTTCTCTCTCGGTGACGTCGACACTGCGGCAGTGCTGGACGACGAGAATGGCGACCCCCTTGGCTCGGACGGTGGCGGCTTTCGACTGGGCGGGCCGCGGAACTTCCTGATCTGGAGCACCCTCGATGCCGGGATCTACTACCTCAGGGTCACGACGAGGATTTTCTCGTTCGACACGGGGCCCTACCAGGTCCACGTCAAGACGATCGCGGACACCACCGGCATCAGCGACGCGGAGGAAGTCGAAGTTGGCCGCTACGAGAACGGCCTGATCGACCCGGGAGGCGACGAGGACTACTTCCAGTTCACTCTTGACGAAGCGACCGACGTTCTCCTTCGTGCAGGCCCTCCGGTCGCGGACACCGTAGGCGAACTCTTCGACAACAACGGAATGTCGATCACGAAGAACGACGATGGCTTCGTGCTTGGCAGGTCGGCTCAGTTCCTCATCCGGCGGAAACTTGCGGCCGGCACGTACTACGTCAAGGTCAATGCCTTCTCGGATGAGGACACGGGGCTCTACTCGTTTCACGTCGATACGGTGATCGAGCCCGGAAGCGCGATCGCCGATGCCCAGGCTCTCGACTTCGACGAAACTGGCGCGGGGAGGATCGACCCGTCGACCGACGCGGACTACTTCAAGATCGAGCTGTCGGAAGCGACCCACGTCTTCGCCCGCGCCGTGAGCAACACGGTGGACATCGATGGCGCGCTCGTCGACGACATGGGAGACGCGGTCGAAACGAACCTGTTCGAGCAGGACTTCCGGTCCGGCGGCCCGATGGGGTTCACGTTGGCCGGCCGTCTGGACGCGGGAACCTACTACATCAAGGTGACCCGTTCCGGCGGCGAAAGCACGGGCGGCTACGCGATTCGAATGCTCGAAGACGGGGGCATGAACCGAGTCGTGGCAGGCTGTTCCGCCTTCACCGCTCCGTTCAGCGATCCCCTGTCCGGCTGCCAGTGGAACCTGAAGAACACAGGCCAGCTCGACGGCACGTCGGGCCAGGACATCCGGGTCGAGGAGGTCTGGACCGGCGGCAACATGGGAGAAGGGATGACGGTAGCCGTGGTCGACGTCGGACTGCACGAAGGCCATCCGGACCTGACCGATAACGTGGACATAGCCCGCCGCCATGACTACAGCGCGGGCGGGCACGGTCTGCTCCACCCATTTGATTCTCACGGTACGGCGGTCGCGGGCATCATCGCGGCGCGAGACAACGCCCTGGGCGGGAGAGGAGTGGCGCCCCGCGCGACGATCTACGGCTACAACGTCCTGACGTCCAACGAATCCGACATCGACGCGAACGAGGTCGACGCGATGAACCGCAACCTGGACACGACGGGGGCGTCGAACAACAGTTGGGGGCCTATCGACGGGCCGGGCCTGGACCCGGCCCCGGCGGGGTGGGACATGGCCATCGATACCGGAGTCACGAGCGGCTACGGCGGCAAGGGCGTCGTCTACGTCTGGGCGTCGGGGAATGGCGGGTCTGACGACAACTCGAACTTCGACAGCTACGCGAACTACTACGGCGTTGTTGCGGTCTGCGCGGTGGACAATCGGGGGCAGATGTCGTGGTATTCGGAGGAGGGCGCGAACCTGTGGGTCTGCGCTCCCTCCGACGGTGGGACGGCCAGCATCTTCACGACCTACAATTTCGGTCGCTACGGTGACAGCTTCGGAGGCACTTCCGCCGCGGCGCCGACCGTCGCCGGTGTCGTTGCCCTGGTTCGCGCGGCGAACTCGGCTCTGACCTGGCGGGACGTGAAGCTGATCCTGGCGGCGTCGGCCCGCAAGAACGACACGGGCAACAGTGGTTGGCGCACGGGGGCGTCGAAGTACGGCGCCTCGGGCGCCTACAACTTCAACCACAAGTACGGCTTCGGCGTCGTCGACGCGAAGGCCGCGGTCGACCTCGCCAGTGGCTGGGAGAACCTCCCCCCCTTCATCGAGACGGAACCGGTAAAGGTCACACCGACCCTGATCATCCCCGACACGACGTCCTTCAGCACAGGGGCGACGGTCACGAGCACCGTGACCGTCGGCACCGAGGTCGAGTTCATCGAGTTCGTCGAGATCATCGCCGACTTCGAGGCTTCAGCCTTCAGGGATCTTGAGGTGGAACTCGTCTCGCCGACGGACACGGTCTCGACGCTTGCCGTTCCGCACAATGAGGTAGACGCGAACGGGAACACATTCGGCATCGATCCCGACTTCCGTTTCGGGTCGGCCAGGCACTTGGGCGAGAACCCCGCCGGGACCTGGACGCTTCGGGTCACCGACCATATCCCTGGCAACAGGGCGACGCTCAAGTCGTGGAGCCTCAAGTTCTACGGTCACCGTTCGACGCCCGGCGCGCCGAACGTTCTCGTCGCGACGCCTGGTCAGCGGGCTCTGACCGTTCTCTGGTCGGCGCCCTCGACCGTCGGCGCCTCCGAGGTCACGACTTACGACGTGCGCTACATCCTCGCTAGTGCATCGGACAGGGCGGACGGCTTCTGGACGGAGGAGAGGGACGTCTGGAGTGCCGGAACCCTGACCCGCACCGTGACCGGTCTGCTGGACGATACGAGCTACGACGTTCAGGTCCGCGGAGTGAACGCAAAGGGTAGGGGCGCCTGGTCGCAATCGGAGACCGCCACGACCCTTCCGAACCGGGCGCCGCAGCCCGTCGGTTCGCTGATGGGACCTGACCTTCAGGTCGGTGACGGGCCCGAGGAGGTGGACGTGTCCGGGTCTTTCGAGGATCCCGATCGCGACACGCTGACGTACGACGCGTCCTCGTCGGCGCCGGGGATCGCGCAGGCACGGACGTCGGGGTCTCGGGTGACCTTGACTCCCATGGCGCAGGGCAACGCGAGGATCACGGTGACGGCGACCGATATCGCCGGCTTGAACGCGCCGGCGAGGCAGACGTTCGATGTGAGAGTGAAGGGGATGCGCGGCGTGACGATCTCGCGCGACGCGTTGACGGTGGACGAGGGGTCGAGTGGCAGCTACACCGTGGTCCTGGACTCCGAGCCGACCGGCCCGGTGACGGTGACGCCGACGGTGCCGGCGAACACGGACTTGTCGGTCGATCCGGCGGAACTGACGTTCACGGCGGGAGACTGGAGTTCTCCGCAGACGGTGTCCGTGGCGGCCGCGGTGGACACGGATATGGTGGCCGACCCTCGGGTCACGATCAGCCACCAGGTGAGCGGCGGCGACTACGGCTCGGTGCGTGTGTCCTCGGTCGTGGTGACGATCGTCGAGGCGGACACGTCGACCCTGTCGGTCGAAGCGGCGGCGGCGCTCGAGAGCGACAGCATGCTGGTCTTCCGGGTGACGCTGAGCAGGGCGAGCGGTTCGGAGGTCACGGTGGACTACGCCACCTCCAGTGGTTCGGGGTCCGCCGACGCCCGAGCCGGCTCGGACTACACAGCGGCGCGCGGCACGCTGACGTTCCCGGTTGGAATGACCGCTGCCCAGCAGATCGTCGTGAACCTCATGGACGACACGGAGGACGAGGAAGAGGAGGAGACGTTCCGGCTGACGCTCAGCAACGCCCAGCACGCGTCGCTCGCCGGCGGCGGATCGACGCTCGAGGTGGCGGGAACGATTCGTGACGACGACGATCCGGAAGTCGTGGTGTCGTTCGGATCGGCGAACTACGGAGTGACGGAGGGCGGCACGGTCACCGTGGTCGTGCGTCTGAACCGCGACCCCGAGCGGGATCTGAGTATCGACCTGGAACGCACCCACCACGGCGGCGCAGCGGATGCGGACTACTCGGGCGTGCCTCCGAGCGTCGCGTTCGGCAGCGGCGTGAGGACCTAGGAGTTCCTGTTCGCGGCGACGGACGACAGCGCGGACGACGACGGCGAGGCGGTGGTGCTGGGCTTCGGCTCCCTGCCGTCGCGGGTGACGGCCGGCGGCGTCGGCGAGACGACCCTGGCGATCGGTGACAACGACGGCGGGGCCAGCCCTGGCGTGGGCGGCGGCGGCGGTGGCCCTCCGCCTTCCGACGACGAGGGCGATGACCCCGGCGACGGCGGTGGCGCGGGCGGTGGCGGCGGTCCGCCCCCGCCGAGCGGTCCGCCCGAGGCCGACTTCACGTTGACCGCGGAGTGCGCCGGGGACCTCTGCCGTGCGCGCACGGGGCAGCCGGTGACGTTCGAGGACACGAGTACAGGCCGCGTCGAGTCCCGTCGCTGGGACTTCGGTGACGGGACGGGGTCGCGCAACCGGCGGATCGCCCATTCCTGGGCCGAGCCCGGCTTCTACGAGGTCACGCTGACCGTGAGCGACGGCACGCGGGAATCGATCGCGTCGCGGATGTTCCTGGTCGAGGCGAGCGATCCGGCGGGGACGTGCGTCTCGGACGCGGAGACGCTGTGCCTGCGGGACTCGCGCTACTCGGTGGCCGTGGAGTGGCGGACGGCGGACGGCAAGAGCGGCGACGGCAGCGTGGTCCACGAGGGTACGAACGACTCAGGCCTGTTCACGTTCTTCAACCTGGAGAACTGGGAAGTCCTGATCAAGGTGCTGGATGGCTGCGCGCTGAATGGTCACGTGTGGGTGTTCGGCGCGTCGACGACGGACCTCGGCTACTCGATCGAGGTGACGGACACGGCGACGGGGACGGTGAAGGAGTTCCGGAACGAGCCGGGGCTGCCGGCGCCGGCGATCACCGACGTGACGGCGTTTTCCGGGAGCTGCGAGCCGTAGCCGCCTCTGGACGATCCTCCCCCGCGCCTTGAGGCGCGGGTGGGCGAGATTTCGCCCTCTTCGATCGTCCTATCCGGCTGCCGACTTCGGCGCCTGAAACCAGGCCAGTCTGCCGCAATAGGGCTCGACCTCGCTCCACGAGTCGACATCGAGATGGAGGCATGCCAGGGCCGCGGTGACGAAGCGGGGCGGATCGTCGCCAGTCAGTCGGCGGACGAGTTCGGCGCAGGTGGGTTGGTGGCTGACGAGCAGTATCGAGTTCGCGTCGTCAGCCTGCTCGCGCAGAAGATCGATCACCGATCCCGGCGACGCCAGGTACAGCGCCGGCGCCAGGATCGTCGTGCGGTTCCAGTTGCCGGCAGCTACGGCCAGCTCGATCGTCTGCCGGGTACGCAGGGCGGACGAACAGAGGATCCGGTCGGGCAGCTCCCGTCGTTCGGCGACAAGGCGGCCCATCGTCTTGGCGGCCGCGATGCCACGCGGGTTCAAGGGCCGGTCGCGGTCCACGCCGTAGGTTGCAGTCCAGTCCGACTTGGCGTGGCGAAGAACGTACAGGATTCGCACGGTTGGGCGTGACGGTAGCAAGATCGTCAACTGCCGGCACGCCTCTGTCATGGACACACCGCCCGGGACCTGCCGGCCGTCTCGTGAACCGCTCTTGCGGGTGTGTATTCTCGGAGCATGCACAGCGCGCATTCCCTGCGACGGACGGCGGCAATCGCGGCCTGCGGTCTGGTTCTTGCGACTACCGCCGGGGGCCAAGGTGCTCCGCCCTCTCCCGAGAGGGCCGCCCTGAACCTGGAGAGCTTCGACTTCGCTTGGAGCAGGATCGCCGACACCTTCTGGGACGAGGAGATGGGCGGCGTCGACTGGCCGGCCGTAGGCGACGAGTTGAGACCGCGAGCCCGGGATGCCGCGGACGCCCAGGAGCTGCGGGAGGTGGTCCAGGAGATGCTCGCACGGCTGGGGCAGTCTCACTTCGGCGTCCTGCCGGGCGCCCGGTCGGCGGGCGGCGGCAGAGAGCCGGCCGCGAGCGACGACGGGGACGGCGCCGCCTGCACCCCGGCCTTGATGCGGACCGTCACCGGCGAGGGCGGTTCGTCCGCATCGGACGCGGGGCCGGGGTTCGAGGTCCGCTTCCTGGACCAGGTGCCGGTGGTCAGCCGGGTCGCGGCGGGTTCGGCGGCCGACCGCGACGGCCTGACGACCGGCGCCGAGGTCGTGCGGATCGGCGACCAGGAGCTTGGAGCTCTTTCCCGCTGCTTCGAGTTGGAGTCCCTCGATCCTCCGGTTGCCGAGATGGTGCGTGCGCGCGCCGTCGACGGCCTGCTCTTCGGAGCACCGGGCGACTCCGTGGAGGTGGAGTTCGCGGACGGGGCCGGCGAGCGGTTCGTGCTCGAGTTGGAGCGCGCCCACCACCCGGAGGCGGTCGCGGTCGGCTTCGGCAACCTGCCGCCGATGCAGTACGTGTTCGAGACCGAGGAGGTGGAGACGGCGACCGGTGGTCGAGTCCTTGCGGTGCGCTTCAACGTCTGGATGATGCCCGTGGTCCCAGCGTTCGAAACCGCGCTCTATGGAGACCCAGCGGCCGGCTCGTCGGCGTTCGATGGCCTGCTGATCGACCTGCGCGGCAATCCCGGCGGTGTGGCCGGCACCGCCGTCGGAATTGCGGGCTATCTGATGGAAGAGCGAGTCTCACTGGGCAGCATGTTGCACCGCGGCTCGGACCTGCGGTTGCCGGTGTACCCGCGCCGGGTATCGCTTGGCAGCGAGAAGCTCGAAGTGTTCGGCGGACCGGTTGCCGTACTCACTGACGGCGGCAGCGCCAGCACCAGCGAGATCTTCGCCGCCGGACTCCAGGACCACGGCCGCGTCAGGGTGTTCGGTGAGCCGACCGCGGCGGCGGCGCTGCCGGCGGTGGTCGAGAGAATGCCGAACGGCGATCTGCTGATGCACGCGATCGCGGACTTCGTTCGCCCGAACGGCGAACGGGTCGAAGGCCGGGCGGTCGTGCCCGAGTCGCTGGTTCCTCTAACGCGCAAGGGGTTGCTCTCCGGCCGGGACGAACCGCGGGAGGCGGCCCTGGTCTGGATCGCTTCGGAGTTGGAGCGGGAGAGGCGGGAGTGAACAGCGGCCTCTGGAGTGAGGGAGTTGGTTTCGGCCGGTTCGGCGCCGAGGGGGCCCTCGGACCGCCCTGGCTGTGGGTGGTGGCGGGATTGCTGCTGCTGCTGCTGGGCCGGCAGCTCTACACCGCGTTGCTGGGGTTGCTCGGCTTCTTCGTCAGCTACGGCATGCTCTCCGGCGTCGTGACCCTGCCCAGCGATATGCGCCTGGTGGTGGCGGTGGGCATCGGAGTCGTCAGTGCCTTGCTCGCGTTCATCGTGCGCAAGGTCGCCGTGGCGTTTGCGGGCGCGCTGCTGGGCGCCGGCGCCGCCTTGTGGGCGGCGGGCTTCTACGGCCTGCAATCGGAGGTCCTCTGGTGGGTGGTGACCGCTGCCGCGGCGTTGCTGGGAGCGTGGCTCCTGCGCAAGGTCTTCGAGACGGCCCTGATCGTGGTGTCGTCGTTCATCGGCGCACTGCTCATCATGGCGGCCGTGGGCCTGGAGGGGCTGCCGGCCCACGCCGGCGTCGCGGTGCTGATCGTGGTCGGGGTGGCGTTCCAGATGCGGCGTCGTCGCGGCGCCGAAAGGGATAGGAAGCAGGCGCCGGGGTCATGACGCGGACAGCGTTGGGGTGCATCGTGCTGGCCGTCTTGCCGGGTGTCGCGGCCGTTGCTCAAGGCGAGCCGCCGGAGAAGCGTGCGTTGCCGATCTCACTACCCTGTGCCTGAACGAAGATCGATTCCGCGTCGCCGTCCACTGGGAGACCGAGAATCAGTCCGGCGACGCACGGGCGGTGGAGCTCACTGGAGACACCGGCTACTTCTGGTTCTTCAGCGAGAACAACGTCGAGGTCGTGGTCAAGGTGCTGAACGGCTGCGCGATCGGCGATGGCGCCTACTGGGTCTTCATCGGCGGCCTGACCGATGTCCGGGTTGAACTCGAAGTCGAGGACATCGTGTCCGGCGAGTCGAAGACGTACGTCAACGAAGCCGGGACGCTGTTCGTGCCGGTGACCGACACGACGGCGTTCCCGACCTGCGACTGAGTTGCCCTATTTGGTTGGGCGGTTCGATGTGGTGAGAGCGACAGTTCCCGGGCCCGTTGCCGTGACGGTCTTGGCGGCGGCGGGCAACAGCGCGGCTTGGCCGGGGTGCAGGAGTTGGGCCCCGAAAGCGTTGCGGACATCGACCTCACCGTCGAGGCACAGCACGATCCGTGCGCGACCGTCGGAGCGGAGCGGTGCTTCGCCGTGGCCCCCGATGTCGAGGACTTCGAGGGCGAAGTCGTCGACCGGAGGCTCAAAGCGGGATCGTGTCCCCCAGGGATGGTCTTCGACTACGCTCTCGATAGCGGCGCCGGCGCTGGCTTCGTAGACGAGGATGTCGAGCAGTTCTCCGGCTTCGACGCGCTTCGAGGTCAGGCCGAGGCGGAGCACGTTGTCGGAGCTCGCCATGACCTCGACTGCGGAACCCTCGAGGTAGCTGTGCGGCACCCCGGGTCCGGTGAAGAGGGCCTGACCGGGATCGAGGCGGAGCAGGCGCAGGAAGAGCGGTGCGACGACCAGGGGGTCGGTCGGGAAGTGCCCGGCGATGCGGACGACCCACTGCATCGCCTCCCGGCAGTCTGCGTTGCCCTCGGTGGAGGCGCGGCGGGCAGCGCCCTTGGCGGCGGAGGCGAGATCGGTCCCGGTGTGCCGGTAGAGCGCTTCGAGCAGCGGTCGGTAGGCGACGGCGCCCTCGGAATCGAGCTGGTGGACATGCGGCCGGAGTTGTTCGAGATCGAGGGCGGCCAGGAGCTGGGCCGCCTCAGCGGCAGGCCGGAAGCCGGACAGGGCGGAGAACGGCGTCAGGGCGTAGAGGAGCTCCGGCTTGTGGTTGGGGTCGCGGTAGTTGCGGACCGCCTGGGTGACGGGTTCGGCGCCGCTGGTCTCGGCGGCGAAGCCGCGGACCGCCTGCTCACGGTTGGGGTGGGCCTGAATCGACAGGGGCCTGGCGGCGGAGAGGATTTTGGTCAGAAAGGGCAGAGCGGCGCCGGTCGCGCCGGGGCCGAGTACCTCGTTCCGGCGGTCGGCGATCAGCCGGTCGAGGGGTACCGAACTGCTGCCGCGGTCCTGGCCGCTGTCCGAACCCGACTGGGTGACGACGCCGGCCGGCGCCTCGGGGTGGGCGCCGAACCACAGCTCAGCTTCCGGTCGGCCGGTGGGTTCGCGGCCGCAGAGACGCGGGATGAAGTCTCGCGTGCCCCAGTCGTAGTGACAGACCTGGGGGATGAGCCGCAGTGGACGGTCGAGTGGCCTGCTCACTGGCGCCCAGCCTCACGGGTCCACGAACGAGCGTCGGCTTCGGTATCGACATCCTCAAGCGGCATCGCCGAATCGAGTTCCACCTCCTGGATGTGTTCGGCCAGCGTTTCGAGGAGCGGACGCGCCCCCTGGTCGCCGCGGAGACGCTCCAGATTCCCGAACCACCTTCGCCCGAAGGTGACGGGCGCGCCGCGGCGGCTGCGGAAGGTCGGCACGACGATCGAGGCCGGGCCGCGGAACGCGCCGAGCAGCCGGTCGATGACGGCGGCGTCGAGCCCCGGTTGGTCGACGGCGAGGAACATTGCGCCGTCGGCGTTGGTCGGGACCGCGGCCAGACCGCGACGCACCGATCCGCTCTGGCCGCCCCTGTAGTCCGGGTTGTGGACCGCCAGCAGGTCGAGGTCGGCGACTTCCGCCTCGACCCGCCGGCGCGCGTGGCCGGTGACCAGGATGACCTGCGCCAGGTTGGAGGCGAGCGCTTCGCGGCAGACGCGCCGCACCAGGGTCTCGCCGTCGATGCGGTAGAGCTGCTTCGGCTCTGCCTCACCGGTGACCTTCGTCCTGGGACCGCGGGCATCCTGCCCGCATCCGACCTCGAACCGGGTGGAGAGTCCGGCGGCGAGCACGACGCCGGATACCGGGCCGGTCATCGGTCCGTCGCCGGCCGGCCGTTCCTCACCGCGACGAGTTCGGCGGCGATGGCGAGAGCGATCTCCTCGGGCTTTCGGCCGCCGAGGTCGAGGCCGATCGGCGCGTGGATTCGATCGATCAGTTCGGGCGACAGGCCGGCCTCGGTGAGCGCTCTGACCCGCTTGCCGTGGGTTCGCTTGGAGCCCAGGGCGCCGACGTAGCGGACCCCGGCCTCGAGCGCCACCTGGAGCGCCGGGTTGTCGAGCTTCTCGTCGTGGGTAAGGAAGACGCAGAACGTGTTGGCGTGCAGCGGCACTCGCGCCAGGTAGTCCGCCGGCCACTCGACGACCAGGTCGTCGGTGTGGGGGAACCGCTCGGGGGTGGCGAAGGCGGAGCGGGCGTCGACGACCACGGTGCGGAACCCGAGCCGGCCCGCGAAGTGGACCAGGTGGATCGCGACGTGGACCGCGCCGACGATGAACAACTGCGGCAGCGGCTCGAAGGTCTCGACGAAGACCTCCGCGCCTTCGATCTCGCGCAGACCCGTAGGCGGAAGGGCATCGCCGGTGGCCAGGGCGGTGGCCACCCGGTCGAGATCGGTGTCGCCCAGCGTTCCCTGGGACCGTCCGTCGTCGGGCCACACGAGCAGGCGGGCGCCCAAGCCGGCGCCGCCGGCTTGGGTGAAGGACACCACCCGGTCGCCCGCCAGCAGGGACCGGCGCAGGGACTCGAAGCGGGAGCTCATCGGTGCGTGCTCTTGGCCGCTGGGTCTCAGCCGTCGATGCGTTCGACCAGCACCTCGACCTCGCCGCCGCAGGTGAGGCCCACCGACCACGCCTGCTCGTCCGAGATGCCGTAGCTGAGCCGCTTCGGCCGGCCGTCGTGGAGCACCGACTGCGCCTCTTGGAACACGGCGCCTTCGATGCAGCCGCCGCTGACCGAACCGGCGATGCTGCCCCGTTCCGACACCGCCATCTTCGATCCCAGGGGGCGGGGGGAGGAGCCGACGGTGCGAATCACCGTGGCGACGGCAACCTTCTGGCCTTCAGCTCGCCAGCGGTCCAGGTCGGGGAGGATGTCCAGCACTGAGGGGATTCTAGGAGCTTGCGCCGCAGGAACGCAACGGAGTGCGTTCCGGGGCGCGAACTCCTGGTGAGGTGGGGGCTGGGGCCAAACACGGCGCCTGCGACGGGTTTGGCGGCGCTACCGGCGTTTGGTCGTCCGGCGAGCGTTATAGTGACTGCTGGAGGTAGATGACGATGACGATGCGGCGGCGTTGGACGTTCGCAGTTGGAGCGGCCGCGGGGTTGCTGGCGGTACTCCTGGTCGGCTGTGCGGCGCCCGAGGCCGAACCGGTTGAGGCCGAGGCGGCCCCGGTCACCGCGCGGAGTCAGCCCGGCACCGCGATGGGGCTCTACGAGCCGGAGCAGCACGAACTCTACGATGGCCGGTTCGCGATCACGGGCGGCAACGTCCACCAGGTCGGCAGCCTGGACGACGAGTCGCCCTGGGACCACATGGGCGACGACGCCGGCAACGTGGCGCCGGTGGGCGGCGAGATCACGATCGATGTCGACGAGATCGCGAACACCGGCACGTTCCGCGCCGAGTTGCAGCTTCCCGAGGGCGACTACGTGGTGGAACTCGACCGCTTCCACGAGTTCTCGGAGTGCCAGGACGGAGGCATCGCGGCCTACCTGTTCGAGCACGGCGATGCGGGCTGCGGCGATTCGAACTGGCCCAAGAGCCTGCTCTACGTCGCCGGCTGGGGTTACGGCCGCGCCACGCTGAACGGCGAGGAGCTGTACGGCGACTACCAGATCCACTTCATGGTCACCCAGGGCATGCGCGACCGCGAGACGCTGAAGGTGCAGCTCCAGCCCACCGATGGGTCGGCGGGGGCGGTCAACCCGGCAGCGCAGCAGTTGGACTTCTACATCCGCAGCCCCGAGAACAACGACGCGAACCACCCCAACCGCGAAGTCTTCGACCACTTCTTCGCCATGGCGGTGACCTGGCAGTAACGCCGGCGCTAGCGCCGCTTCTCGTCGTCCTCGCCACCGTCGTGGCAGCAGCAGAGGTCCGGCCTCTCGACGGCCCAGCCGCGGAAGGCAGCAGCAGCTACTCCCTCACCGCGGCCGAAGACGGCGCCGTGTTCCTGAGCTGGGTGGAGCGCCTGAACGAGGGCGGTCACGCCCTCCGGTTCGCTGAGCTGCAGGGCGATGCGTGGGGCCCGGCGGTCACGATCGCATCGGGCGAGAACTGGTTCGTGAACTGGATCGACCATCCCGCCGTGGCAGCGCTTGGCGGCGACCGCCTCGCGGCGCACTGGCTGGTCCACGACGAAGACCGCGAGGGCGACTACGGCTACGGCATCCGGTTGGCCTTCTCGGACGATCGGGGCGCGACGTGGCGGCCGGTGTTTCAAGCCCAGGGTGAGGGCAGCGACGGCTACGCGGGGTTCGTGGCCTACGCCGGCATCGCGGGCGGCTTCGAGGTGGCCTACCTGTCCTCGGTCGGCGACGACTTGGCAGCGCAGGGAAGCACTGACACCCCAGGGCCCGACGGCGGCGGAGCAGCCGGACACGGTGAGGCGGAACCGCGGATGACGCTCCGCTCGGCGCGCTTCGGCATGGAGGGCACGCTGAGCGACGACCGCGAGGTCGACGCCGACGTGTGCAGTTGCTGCACGACGGCTATGGCGGCGACGCCGCGGGGTCTCTTCCTCGCCTTCCGCGACCGTCGCGAAGGTGAGTTCCGCGACATCTCCTTCGCGCGTCTCCGGGAAGAGAGCTGGACGAGCCCCGAACTTGTGCACCGGGACGGCTGGCACATCCGCGGTTGCCCGACGAACGGCCCGGCGCTGGCCTCGGACGAAACGGGCCCTGCGGTTGCCTGGTTCACGGCCGCTGGGGGTGAGTCGAGAGTGCTTGCCGCCTTCTGGGACCCGAAGGAGCAACGCTTCCGCGATCCGATCCGCGTCGATGACGGTTCGCCCCGCGGGTGGGCCGGCGTCGCGATGCTCAATGGCGGCAGCGCGGCAGTCAGTTGGGTTGAGCGCTCCGAGAACGGCGGAAACGCCCTGCGAGTGCGCCGGGTTACCCGGGCCGGCAGCACGGGTGAGGCGGTCACCGTGGCGCCGGCACCGGCAGGCCGGAGCGCCGTCGGCGTCCCCAAGATCGCCCTTGGCGGCGACCGCCTGATCTTCGCCTGGCGGGACGGCGGGGTGAGCACCGCCGTGATGCCGGCGTCGGATCTGCACTAGCCAGTCAGGTGCGAAGAGGATCGGAAGTCCGGGGGAAACTGAAGTGCGAAGGTCGGTAGAGGGAAAGAGGTTCCGCGGTTCCGGGCCCCCGATCGCAGCAGCAGCCCTGGCACTGCTGGCCACGGCAGCGTCAGCGCAGCCGGTCGGGCCTGCTCCTGACCAGCCCGCGATTTCGGTTCTCGAAGGTCTGGCGCCCTTGAGCGAGGTTCTGCGGCTCGAAACCCCGCCGATCAACGCCGCGTTCAGCCGCGCCGCCAGCACTTCCGAGGCGCCGTTCCGATTCGCCGAACCGTTCGAGGTCCAGGTGACCCCCACCGGCTACGGCCGGTGGGAGGCCACCGCTGACGGGAAGACGGCAGTGTGGCGACTTCGCGTCGTTTCGCCCGGGGCGGTGTCGATCAACCTGGGCTTCACCCGCTACCGGATGCCGCCGGACGGATCGCTACGGGTCTACACGCCGGACGGCTCGGAGGCGATCAGGCCGTTCACGGACGCCGACAACGAGGACCACGGCGAGCTGTGGACCCCCATCGTCAGCGGCGAAGAGGCAGTGATCGAAGTGGCCGTGCCGGCGGCACGGGTCGGAGAACTCGAGCTGGAGCTCGGGTCCGTGAACCGGGGTTTCCGCCAGTTCTCGACGCTCCAGCAGGTCGACCGGAGCTGCATGGTCGATGTCGCGTGCAGCTCGGCCGACCCCTACCGCGACCAGGTGCGCAGCACCGTCGTGATCGTTACCGGCGGCCACTCGCTTTGCTCGGGCGCCCTGCTCAACAACACGGCGCGGGACGGCAGGCCCTACATCATTACCTCTGAACGCTGCACCTCCTACAACCAGCCCTCGCACGCAGCCAGAAATGTCGTGTACTGGAACTACGAGAGCCCGGCCTGCGGGGACAGAAGCAGCGAAGCGCTGCAACAATTCCAGACCGGCGCCTACGTTCGAGCCCGGAACTACTCCACCAGCGTCGTCCTGATCGAACTCGACGACGAACTGGACCCCGACTTCAACGCCTACCACGCCGGCTGGGACCGCACCGACGAGGAAGTCACGTCCGCCTTCGCGCTCTTCCATCCCCACGCTGACGTCAAGTCGATCAACATCGCGAGCGGGGGGGCGACTGTCGGGCCGTGGAGGCTGCACACCCCCCCCCGCCGACGGCTATCTGATCGTCAACGAGTGGGACCAGGGCTCTTCTGTTGGCGCCTTCGGGGGTGGTCTCTTCAACCAGGACAAACGGTTGGTAGCGGTATTCCGTGAGGGCGCCCGCCGGTGCGGCAATTCGTACGGCGGCGCCTGGGGACGGCTCGCGAAGTCCTGGAACAGCCTGCGGAGCTGGCTCGACCCGGAGAACACCGGAGAAACCACCATCGACGGCATGGACTGGAACGCTCCGCCGAAGAAAGCAGCGACGCTCGACGACCAGGCGCTGCGGCTGTCGGACCCGGAGGAGGAAAGGGCGCTGTCGGTGGATGTGTCATACGGGTTCCACGATCGAGAGGGAGACACCCTGACCTACACCGCGTCGTCGTCGGACGAGGCGAAGGCGACCGTGACGGTGTCCGGCTCGACGGTGACGATCGCCCCGGTGGCAACGGGCGCGGCAACCGTCACGGTGACAGCGACCGACGCGGACGGCGCGAACACCGCGGCGACCCTGGAATTCGAGGCCACGGTCGGCGACAACCGCTCGCCCGAGCCCGCAGGCAAGCTGACGGCGCGCTCGCTGCCGATCGCGGCCGGTGCGATCGAGCTAGACGTGTCGGGATCATTCACTGACAAGAACAGCGACACGCTGACCTACGCCGCTTCGTCGTCGGCCGACGCGGTAGCGAGGGTGTCCATGTCGGGTTCAACGTTGACGGTGACACCGCGGCGGCCCGGCCCGGCAACCGTGACCGTGACCGCGACCGACGCGGACGGCTCCAACACCTCGGCGAGACAGTGGTTCGAGGTCACGGTGCCCAACCGGGCGCCGGTCGCGGCCGGAACGATGCCGGCGCTGAACTTGCACGTAGGCAGGGGCAGCAGGGACATATCCCTCATGGGCCGATTCAGCGACCCCGATGGCGACCGGTTGTTCTACCGAGCCACGTCGTCGAACGAGTCGGTGGCGATGGCGACCGCCTCGGCCCCACGGCTGGACTTACCGACCCTCATAACCGTTGCGCCCGTATCGGTCGGCACGGCGACCGTGACCGTGACGGCGACCGACACGGGCCGTTCGAACATGTCGGCGACACACGCGTTCGACGTGACGGTGCCCAACCGTTCGCCGGGGACGCTGGGGGTGCTGCCGGCGATGTCCCTGCGGGTCGAAACCGGCGCCGCGTCGCTCGATGCGGGGAGCGCGTTCAGCGATCCGGACGGCGACGACCTGACCTTTACGGCCTCCTCGTCGAACGAGTCGGTGGCGACGGCGACCGCCTCGAACTCCGTGGTGACGGTGACGCCGATGTCGGCCGGCACGGTGACGGTGACCGTGACCGCCACCGACGTCGAAGGCTCGAACCAGTCCGCGACTCAGACCTTCACCGCGACGGTCGCGAACCGCGCTCCCCGGGCCGTCGGTTCGCTGGTGGGACCGGGCCTCCAGGTGGGCGACGGCAACCGGGACGTGGCCGTCGCAGCGGCGTTCGACGATGCCGACGGGGACACTCTGACCTACAGCGCGTCCTCCTCGGCGCCTGCGGTGGCGGCGAAGAGCGTCTCCGGCTCGACGGTGACGTTGACTCCGCTAGCGCGGGGCACGGCCACGATCACGGTCTCGGCAACCGACTTGACCGGCTCGAACACGCCCGCGACCGTGAGCTTCGACGTGAGGGTCAAGGCGCGGCGCGGCGTCACGGTGGCGCCCGGCGTGCTCACCGTGAACGAGGGGGCGACGGCGGCCTACACGGTGGTCCTCAACTCGGAGCCGACCGGGCCGGTGACGGTTACCCCCTCCGTGGGAACGAACACGGAGGTTTCCGTCGACCCGCCGGCCGTGACCCTGGGCGTGGACGACTGGGACCGGCCGAAGACCGTGACCGTCGAAGCGAGCCACGACCAGGACGCGCTCGCCGACGCTCCGGTCGCCGTGACCCACCAGGTGGCCGGCGCGGACTACGGCCCGGTCTCCGCGTCGTCGGTGCAGGTCACGGTGGTCGAGGACGACGCCCCGACGCTGTCGATCCAACCGCCGGGGCCGGTGTCCGAAGACGACGGCAGGCTCGTGTTCCAGGTCGCGCTGAGCACGGCGAGCAGCAGCGAAGTGACGGTCGACTACGCGACCTCGGACGGTTCCGGCGCCGCCGGCGCCCGGTCCGTCTCGGACTACACGGCGGCAAGCGGCGCCTTGACCTTCACGGCGAATAGCACGACGCCCCAGGAGATCGCGATCGAGATCGTGGACGACGGGGACGACGAGGTGGAAACGGAGACCTTCCGCCTGACACTCCGCAACCCTCGGAATGCATCCCTGGCCGGCGGCGGCCAGAGCCTGCAGGTGACGGGGACGATCGAAGACGACGACGATCCGGAGGTCGAGGTGTCGTTCGGTTCGGCGAACTACGGGGTCACGGAGGGCGGCACGGTGACCGTGGTCGTGCGTCTGAGCAGCGACCCCGAGCGGGATCTGGACGCCGGTCTGCTGCGGACCCATCACGGCGGCACGACGGAAGCCGACTACTCGGGTGTGCCATCGAGCGTGACGTTCGGGCCGGGCGTGAGGACGCAGGAGTTCCTGTTCGCGGCGACGGACGACAGCGCCGACGATGACGGTGAGTCGGTCGTGCTGAGTTTCGTGTCGTTGCCGACCCGCGTCAGTGGCGGTGGCGAGACCACATTGGCGATCCAGGACAACGACGGCAGCGGCAATCCCGGCAGTCCCGGCAGTCCCGGCAGTCCCGGCGGCCCTGGCGGTGACGACGAAGACGACGAAGACGACGATGAGGACGACGGTGGTGGAACCCAGCCACCGCCTCCGCCTCCGTCGAGCGGTCCGCCCAAGGTCGACTTCACGCTGACCGCGGAGTGCGCCGGGGAGCTATGCCGTGCGCGCACGGACGTGCCGGTGACGTTCGAGGACACGAGTACCGGCCGCGCCCAGTCACGACGCTGGGACTTCGGTGACGGGACGGCCTCGCGCAACCGGCGGATCGCCCACGCCTGGTCGTCGCCGGGCTTCTACGAGGTCACCCTGTCGGTCAGCGACGGCACGACCGAGTCGGTCACGTCCCGGGTCTTCCTGGTCGAGGCGAGCGATCCCGCCGGGACGTGCGAAGCGGACTCGCAGACGCTGTGCCTGCAGGACTCGCGCTACGCGGTCGGCGTCGAGTGGTGGACGGCCGGCGGCGCCAGCGGCGCCGGCAGCGTGTTTCACGCGGGGACGAACGATTCGGGTCTGTTCACCTTCTTCGATCGGGAGAACTGGGAGATCCTGATCAAGGTGCTCGACGGCTGCGCCGTGAACGGCCACATGTGGGTGTACGGCGCGTCGACGACGGACCTGGGCTACACGATCCGGGTCACCGACACGGTGACGGGGATGGCGAAGGAGTACCGGAACGAGCCGGGGCAGCCGGCGCCGGCGATCACGGACGCGACTGCCTTCGCGCAGGGCTGCTAGTCGTCGGCCCCGGTAGCGGCAGTCGCCGCCGTGTGCTCCTGGTACTCCTCCTCCGACAGGAACACGAAGTTCGTCCAGCCGATCGCCATGTCGTCGACGGTCCGGTTGCCCCAGCCGACCCACGCGGTCGGGTCGGGGTTGTAGGGGTTGTTCTCCGAGTTGTCGTGGTACGAGGTCACGTGCAGCACCGTGCCGGTGGGAAGCACCGGCGGGTGCTTGTACGGATAGGCGATCTGCCAGTTGAAGTCGTAGTTCTGGATCCGCGTGAGCAGTTCCCGTCGGCCGTCGGTGTGGATCGCCTCGAGCTCCATCGCCTTGCCGCGGTAGTGCATGTGGGCCTGGAAGCTGATCAACTGGATCGGGCGGTCGAGCACGCGGTAGCCGTCGTGACGGACGTTGTCGGCGCCGGGCGGAATGGACAGCTCGTTGTTGCGCCAGCCGCGGTTGCCGGGCAGGCCGGCGAACAGCCGCGTGGAGACGATCCGGTGCTTGGGCGCCACGCCGCGCGGATAGAAACCGAAGCCGATCCGCTGCCGGTCACGGATCTCCTCGCCGATCGAGTGGTAGTGGCCGCTGAAGCGGATGGTGGCGCCGGCCATGAGCAGCTTGCCGGTGTTCTCGGCGTAGACGTCGCCGGTGTTGCCGACCGCGTACTCGATCAGCAGCGAGCCCACCGGGTTGCCCTCCGCGTCACGGCGGTTCGGATCATCGTCGCGCTCGAAGAAGTCCTGGCCCACGTACTCCGCGTCGTCCTGCATCGCGTAGACCATCGTGTGATGGACGCTCCGCCGGCCGTCCTTGGTCGGCTTGACCTCGATCCAGCGGATGTAGCGGTCTTCGGTGAGGCCTGAGTCGGCGAGGAAGTTGACGAACAGGTCGGGGCCCTCTGGCGGAACGACCATGTCCTCCTGCATCTCGACCACCAGGTCGGGCTCGCCGTACTCCCATGCGTCGCCGTCGGGGAAGTCGATCGGCGGCGGCAGGTCGCCGGGGTTGCCGCGCGGTGCGCCCGCATCGACCCAGGAGGCGACGAGGGCGATCTCCTCGTCACTCAGGCTCGGGTCGGGGTCGTACTCGCCGACCGTGCGATCGATGTGCCAGGGCGGCATCTCCCGGCTTGCCACCCGCCGCTTGATCGAGCGTGCCCAGGGCCGGGTCTGCTCGTAGGTGAGCAGCGACATCGGCGAGGCGGTCCCCGGCCGGTGGCAGCGCTGGCAGGAGCGCTGGAGGATGGGCGCGATGTCGCCGCTGAAGGTGACCGTGCCGTCGTTGGCCGCCGCGGCCGGCGAGGCCGCCGGCGCCGCAAGGAAGGCGAACAGCAGGATCGGCGCCGGAGTCATCGCGTGGAGAGTGCGGTTCATGGTTCGCTCCCGGTTGGGGACGGTGGGGTTTCGATGCAGACCCCGCGCGCGGCGGTGGCCGTGTCGATCTGCTTTGCGCGGTGGTAGGCCATGGAGATGTTCTCGATCAGGTAGAGGGGGTCGATTCCGCCGCGTTCAGTGGTCGTGTTCGTGCTCTCACCTCGGGTCAGCGTCCAGCCCAGGTTGCCCTCGTAGTCCTCCGGCAGGACGATGAGGCACACGTTGCGCTGGCGTCCCGGTTCGAAGACGGTCGGCTGGCCCCGGTCGGCGGGTCCCGGGCCGAAGCGGTTCGCTTCGCCCGCCGGAATCTCGGCCGCGACCGAGTTGTGGTTGTAGTAGCCGAAGACGAGGACCGCCGTGCCGTCGTCGTTCAGGACGTATCCCTCGTAGACCGGGTAGATCGGCCGGTTGGGCTGGGCCGCGGCCGGCGTCGCCGCCACGAGCAGGGCCCCGGCGACCAGGGCCCCAGCGAGCAGGGCGAACGCCGGGACGGCGCGAATCGAGGGCGGTTTCGTCATGGCACGCGGGCGGCCCGGATCAGGGGTACGTGTAAGTCGACTGCAGGCCCAGCGGCAGGCCGACCAGCCAGTAGCCGACCAGGAAGACCGTCCAGGTGATGAGCAGGGTGACGGTGTACGGGATCATCAACGACAGCACGGTGCCGATCCCCGCCTTCTTCACGTAGCGCTGGCAGAACACGACGACCAGCGGGAAGTAGGGCATCAGCGGCGTCGTGATGTTCGTCACGCTGTCGCCGACCCGGTAGGCGGCCTGGGTCAGCTCGGGCGAGATGCCCAGGCTCATCAGCATCGGCACGAAGATCACCGAGAGCACGGCCCACTTGGCCGAAGCCGAGCCCACGAACAGGTTGACCACCGCGGACAGCAGGATGATGCCGACCACCGTCGCCTGCGGCGGCAGGTTGAGGTCGCGCAGGAAGCTGGCGCCCTCGAGCGCGATCAGGAGGCCGACGTTCGAGTTGCTGAAGGCGGCGATGAACTGGGCTGCGAAGAAGGCCATGACCAGGTAGTAGGCCATCGTGCCCATCGCGTCGCTCATGCCGGCGACGATGTCCCGGTGGCTCTTCACCGTGCCGGCGACGTAGCCGTGGACGACGCCCGGAATCAGGAAGAAGACGAAGATCAAGGGCACCAGCATCTGCATCAGGGGCGCCGAGAACGCGGTCAGTTCGCCGCCGGCGCTGCGCAGTGGCGATGTAGCGGGCCACGCCCAGACCAGAAGGACGACCAGGCCGAGCACCAGGGCGCCCATGGCGGCGAGGAAGCCGAGGCGGTCCTTGCGGCTCAACTCCTCCATCTTGGGCATCTGTTCCGGATCGCCGTCGACCTGCGTGCCGCGGAGCCGCGGTTCGATCACGCGGTCCGTGAGGTACCAACCGACCCCGATCACGAGGATCGAGGAGAGCCCCGTGAACGCCAGGTTGCAGAGCGGGTTGACCAGCTTCTCGGGGTCGAAGATCTGGGCCGCGGACTGGGTGAAGCCCTGGAGCAGCGGGTCGATTCCGGAGGGGATGAAGTTGGCCGAGAAGCCGCCCGAGACGCCGGCGAACGCGGCTGATATTCCGGCCAGGGGATGCCTGCCGGCGGCGTAGAAGATGACGCCTCCGAGCGGGATGACGAGGACATAACCGGCATCCGCCGCCGTGTGGCTGACGATCGCCGCCAGGATCAGCATTGGCGTCAGCAGGCTGCGCGGCGTGAAGCCCAGGATCAGCCGCAGACCGGTGCTGATGAAGCCGGTCTTCTCGGCCACGCCGACACCGAGGAGCGCCACCAGCACGACCCCCAGGGGCGCGAAGCTGGTGAACGTCGTCACCAACCGCGCCATGAAGGTCGCCAGCGCTTCGCCGGTGAGCTGGTTCTGGATCCGGATCGCCTCGCCTGTGTTCGGGTCGATCTCGCTGAACTGGATCGGCGCCATGATCGCCGAGGCGATCCAGGTCACGAACAGGAGCAGCAGGAACAGGATCGCCGGGTCCGGCAACTTGTTGCCGACGACCTCGACGCCGGTGAGGAACCGGTCGAGAAGGCTCTTGCGTTTACCGTTGCCGGCCTTCTTGCCCCCGTCGTCTGCCTTCGCCATACGCAGGCTCCTCCCTGTCTACGCTGTGGACGGAAGCATCATCTTACTGGGTGCGCCGGCGAATACTGGGTGCGCCCGCATCGGCTCAACCGACGATCCGCGCCACCCGCTCCACGAACCAGAACGCAGCGATCGTGCCGGTCGCGTAGATCGGCAGCCGCTTGACGAGTTCAGGAACGACGATCCCTATGCGTTGGACGACGGCCACCACCGCCAGCACCACCGCGACGACCATCAGTTGTCCCACCTCGACGCCGACGTTGAACAGGAACAGGGCCAGGGCAATCGCCTGCTGCGGCAGGCCGATCTCGGCCAGGGCGCCGGCGAACCCGAATCCGTGCAGGAGGCCGAAGGCGAAGGCGATCAGCCAGGGTCGCTTCGACGTGATCGGCGAGCGCCGGTCCTCGGGCCGCAACAGTTCGACCGCCAGGAACAGGATCGACAGCGCGATCACCGCCTCGACCGGGGCCGAAGACAACCGCACCACGCCCAGGGAGGACAGCGCCAGCGTGATGCTGTGGGCCACCGTGAACGAGGTGACCACGCCGACCAGCCGCCAGGGACTGCGCACGTAGAACAGCAGGCCGATGACGAACAGGATGTGGTCGAAGCCGAACAGCAGATGCTCGACGCCGAGCCGGAAGTAGGGCGCGGCGTTGCCGGCCGACTCCCGATCGACAGTGTAGGAGGGCGCGTCCGGGCGGAGCAGTTGGGTCAGGCTGTCGCCACCTGTGAAGCTGATGCGGAGCAGGACATCGGTCAGCGTCCGTTCGAGACCCTGGATGGCGAACGTGTCGCCGTGGAACGTGCGTTCCGGGTCGGCGTCCGGGTTCGCGCACTCGACGGTCCAGCGCTCGACCAGGGCGCCGGCCAGGTTCTCGGGCGGCAGCCGTGCCGTTTCGGTGCAGTAGTCCGGAAGGATCGGGTCGAGCAGCAGCAGCAGCGCGCCGCGACGCGGCTGCTTCCAGACGACCTCGAAGCGGCCGGTCTCGACTTCGATCAGCTCCAGGTAGCCGGGCCGGACCTCGTGGCCGCCGGCGGGGACAGCGGCGAAGAGCCCGACCAGGATGGCCGCCGCCAGCAGCCCGTGCAGGCAGCGCCGGGTCAGGGCGCGTCTCCGCCGGTTTCGCCGCCGGCCGCGGCTTCGCTGCCGCCGTCGAGTTCGGAGGTGAAGTCGATCTCTTCGATCTCGATCTCGTAGCGGTTGCGCAGGTTGTCGTGGGCTTCGCGGTTCGCCGCGTCGCGGGCGTCGCGCTGGGCGTCCTCGAGCACCCGCCGGCGGACGTCCTCGAACACGGCCGGCGTTGCCTCGGTGCGCAGCGAAAGGCGGACGACGTGATAGCCGTAGGCCGATTCCACCGGCCCGGCCCACTCGCCGACCGGCAGGTCTCCGAGCGCGTCGACGAAGGCGCCGCCGAAGAGCTCCGCGAGGTCGGCGGCGGTACGCCGCCCGTACTCGCGGCGCAGCATGAAGGGATCGCCCAGGCGCCGCCAGAGCGTGTTCTCTGGTTCGGCGCCCGGCGCGTCGGTGCGCAGCCGTTCGAGCAGCTCGTCGGCGACCCGTGCCGCCTCCTCGTCGCTGCCGCGGCGGTCGGGGCTGACGTAGACGTGGCGGAGGGTGAACCGCTGGACCTCACCGTAGCGGTCCGCGTTCTCCTCGAAGAAGGCGGCGAGCTCCGCCTCGGAGATCGCGGCGACCACGACCGTGTCCTCGATCAGGAAGGACATCTTCTGGGCGAGCCGTCGACGCACGATCGTGTCGTCGCTGTCGAGACCCATCCGCGTCGCCTCACGGACCAGGACCTCCTCCCGGATGTGGTCTTCGACCAGGGAGTCCAGCTCGGCCACGGTCGGCAGACGCCCGATCTGGGCGCTCCAGAGAGTCGCCAGCCGGACGACCTGGTCCCGGGTGACGAGGATGCCGCGGCTCTCCGGGTCGAAGACGCCGCCGGCCATCCGGTCGAGGGCGAATACTCCCGCTCCGATGACCAGGAAGACGAGCAGGGGGTCGCGAAGGAAGCGGCGAATAGAGTCACGCATGGCGGTGAATACTACGCTCTTTAGTGTGGCGGGCTGCGACGTGCAGCAGCACCACGTCCGTCGGTCCAGGCCTGGGAACCCGGGCGTCTCGCCCGCATCCGGCGCAGAGCGCCGGTTCCGGGGCGATAGCCTCCGTCGAGCCCGAGGTTTGCGGGTCAACGTCCACGGAGAACGGAGGAGTCGTGATGGCGAACGGAGAACGGCGGTGCGTGGCGCCGATGGTGCGGGCAGGTTGCTTGGCCGGAGCCGTGCTCTGGGCCGTCTCTGTCCCTGCGGTTGGCCAGCCCAACGCCGGCCCCGCCGACGAACGCACGAAAGTGCTGTTCGACTGCGACATCGGTTCGGACATCGACGACGCCTACGCGATGGCGCTGCTCCTGGCCAGCCCGGAGATCGAGCTCGTCGGCATCACGGTCGGGCACGCGCGCACGCCGGACCGGGCGCTGTTGGCGCTACGGATGCTCTGGGAGACGGGCCTGGACCACATTCCGGTCTACGTCGGCCGGGAGACGGCGCTGGTTACGCCGCGCGGCGGCGAACCACACGAAGATTTCAAGGACGCGCCGTACAACCGGCAGTTCCACTGGGGCCGGGGCTTCGACGAACTCCAGCCGCAGTCGCAGCCGGCGGCCGAGTTCATCGTGGAGACGCTCAGCGCCAACCCGGGCGAGATCACCCTGCTGACCGTCGGCCCGGTGACCAACATCGGCGACGCCCTGCTGCTCGACCCCGATGTGCTCAAGCACGCGAAGCGCGTCGTCTCGATGTACGGCTCGATCCGGTCCGGCTACGACGGCGGCGAAGCGCAGCGGGAGTGGAACGTCCTCGCCGATGCGGCATCCTCGAAGGTCTTCGACCAGGCGGTCCAGCGCGGTGGCACAGACGTCGTCTACATACCGCTCGACGTGACCGACCACGTCCGCCTCGACGCGGAACGGCGCCTCCACCTCTTCATGCGCGGGACCCCGATCACCGACGCGGTCACGTCCCTCTACTCCCTGTGGCGAGACGAAGAGAAAGGCCAGATCGATCCCCGCCTCTTCGACGCCGTCGCCGTCGGCTTCCTCCTGTGGCCCGACCTGTTCGGCGTCGAACACGGCCGCGTCACCGTCGACGAACGCAGCATGACCCTCTTCGAACCCGGCGCCGAACCCACATCCACCGTCGCTCTCACGATCGACGCCGCCGCGTTCATCGAACGCATGGTCGTCCGCTACCTGGAACAGACACTGCGCCGCTGAGGAGATCGGTGCTCGGCGTCGTCCGCACGCCGTGCCTTCGCCGCGAAGGCCCTGCCGGTAGCCCAATCGCTGCGGCGACTAGAATCGACTTCTGAAGGCTGGTGGAGGCCACAATGGCGCAACGAGAGCGGAAGAGGACATTTGCGTCGGCGCCCGGGCGGGGGCCGTGCGCGTTCGGCGCCGCGACTGGCGACCAGGCGGAACTCCGGCCTGCCGCGAGTGACAAGAGTGAGGCGATCTTCGGGCGGTCTGGAGTCGGCGGCTGCGGATGAGTTACAGCAGCAAGGAGATTCGGCAACGGCTGAGTCAGGCACGCTACCTGTGGTTTGACGAGCAGCCCCTGCCGGACACGGGGTTCAGAACCTTGGATGAGTCGCTATGGAAGCCGTTGCTGAGCGCGGAAGGCCGGGCGGAGCCCGAGGTGGCCCTGCGGAGGCTGGCCCTGCTGGCCCCTGACGACGCCGGTGTTCTACGCACTACGGTCGCGGGCGTTCTGCTGTGTGGTCGAACGCCCGAGCAGTTCCTGCCCGGCGCCTGCATCACGGCAACCCGCTATCTGGGGAACGACCGCGCCTCCGGTCAGAGCGATGCCCAGGAGATCACCGGGCCGCTGAACCGGCAGATCGCCGAGGCGATGGCCTTCGCGCTACGCAACATGCGGGTCGCGGCTCGAAAGACACCGGCGCGAGTCGACCTTCCTCAGTACAGCGAACGGGCGCTCTTCGAGGCCCTGGTCAACGCCGTGGTTCACCGCGACTACTCGCGGCAGGCGAGCAGGATCCGTCTTTCGATGTTCGAAGATCGCGTGGAGATCCAATCTCCTGGGACGCTGCCGAACAATCTGTCGATCGACAGCTTGGGTGAGCGGCAGGCGACCCGCAACGAGGCCTTGACCTCCGTGCTCAGACGGATGCCCGTAGCGGGAACCCCAGGCTCAGACGATAGACGGTATTTCATGGAGCGCCGCGGTGATGGGATCCCGATCATTCGACGCGAAACCCGGGAAATCAGTGGACAACTGCCCGAGTATCGACTGATCGACGACGCCGAACTGCGCCTGACCATTCCGGCCGCACCGCAGGAAGTGAGCGCTGCCGAGACGGTCATCACTGCCGGGTCCGCTGGGCGGCCCGTGGCCGGCGCGGACGTGTTGGCCTTGTTTCCGAACAGTGCGTGGAAGCGCGCCGCGACCGACGCGAACGGTGAGGCGACCGTCGACCTCTACTCGAGCCACCTTCCCATGACCGTCCTCGTTGCAGCGGAGGGTTACGCGGCGCACGTCGAGCGAGACTGGATGCCGCGTGTTCAGGCACTTATGGTCGAACTCGAACGCCTTCCCGCGGGTGGCTCGGTCATCTTCCCGGAGGCGACCGGCGGTCTGCCGAGGCTGCGGGGACGAGTCAATCCGATCCGCGATACTGCTGACCGGACCTACCTCTATGCGTCCAACATCGCGGTCAACGAGGGCCAGCAACAGCCCGTTCACTTCTTGCCGGGTGAGGAACTGCGGCTGGCGGACGCCGACGGCAACGAGCTGTGGGTGAGAATCGTCGAGATCGTTGGCCGCTCGGCACTGGTGGAGTACCGGGCCGCCCCGGCGAGCACGCTGTCCGGTACGCAGTGAGGTCCTCGCCCGGCGCCAGCCGACCCCGCGCCGCTACAGCGACGCCAGCAGGTCGCCGAGCTGCTCCAGGCTCGCCAGGTTGTGCACCGGCAGGAAGTCGTCGATGTGGGGGAGAGCGGCCACAATACCGCGGGTGAGGGGTTCGTAGCGGGGTGAGCCCAGCAGCGGGTTGAGCCAGATGAGGCGGTGGCAGCTTCGGTGGAGGCGTTCCATTTCCTTGCCGAGGAGGGCGATGTCGCCGCGGTCCCAGCCGTCGCTGATGATGAGGACGGCGGCGCCCTGGCCGAGGAGGCGTCGACCCCAGACGAAGTTGAACTCGCGCAGGGCGTCGCCGGTGCGGGTGCCGCCGCCCCAGTCTTCGATTCGGTGGGCGGAGGCCTGGAGGGCGCGGTCGATGTCGCGTTCGGCGAGCTCGCGGGTGAGGCGCGTGAGGCGGGTGCCGAAGGCGAAGGCCTCGACCCGGGAGATGCCCGGGTCGGTGGACCGGGGGTGCGAGACGGCGTAGATGAAGTGGAGCAGCAGCCGCGAGTAGGGCTCCATCGACCCGGAGATGTCGCAGAGCAGGACCAGGGGCCGCTGCCGGTGCTTGCGGTCGCGGCCGACGAGGTCGACCAGTTCGCCGCCGTGGGCCAGGTTGCGCCGGAGCGTGCGGCGCAGGTCGAGGCGGTGGCCGCGGGAACTCGGCCGGCGCCGGCGGGTGCGCCGGGTCTCGAGTTCCCAGTGCATGGACGCCATCAACTGCTTGATCTCGTCGAGTTCGTCGCCTTCGAGCTGGGCGAAGTCCTTGCGCCGCAGCGCTTCGCGGGCGCTGTAGAGGGCGGTGCGTGCGGTTCGGTCGCTGTCCTGCGAGCGGTCGCCGTCGCTGTCGCCGTCCTTGAGAGCCAGCTTCTGGATCGCCGACCGCTTCGTCCGCTCGGTGTGGCGCTGGATCATCAGACCCAGTTCGAGCTGCTCGAGTTCGCGCGGGTCGCGGGCCTGCCAGAAGAGCTCGAAGGCCTTGTCGAACCACGGCAGATCGCGGCGCCGGCTGACCAGGACGGCCCGTGCAGCCGCCTTCACGTCGCGCTTGCGGGCGATGTTGACGAGTTCCAGAGCCGCCACCCAGTCGCGGAGCTGGGTCGGCGTTACGTCGAGGCTGCCCACCCGGAGGAGGCGGCCGAAGAGGACGATGTTGCGCAGCAGGTGGCCGCGGGCTGCCGCGGCGGCCGCTTCAGCCACCGTTCCGGTGGCCGCTGGGGCGATCGTCCAGGGCCTCCCGGAGCAGGAGGAAGGCGCGCCGGTAGTTGGCGAAGCGGTAGTGCCAGCGCGGTGGCTCCGTCGTGGTCGTCATGCCTGCCGTTCGGCCGTCTCAGGCCGGTCCTTAGCCTACCCGGCCACGTTGGCGGCGCTTCGGGCCGTGGCCGGCGCGAGTCTGTAGAGTTGCGCCATTGGACCGGCGTCACGGACAGCGCCGCGCTCGTGAACCGCCGGGCGGCGAGAGTGACTGCCTTGAACGAGGAGGAGCCCCTGATGAGAACGTCCATCGCCTTCGTAGCGTTCATCGTGGCCGTTGTGCCGGCCGTAGCCGAGGATCTCTACGACAAGGACGGCGTGCAACTCTGGACATCGGCGCGGACGGTGACCCGCGACGCGGCTACCTGTCACATCCTCGAGGACCGGCACTCGGACGAGGAGTACGAGCGGCTGAAAGCCAACGAGGGCCAGCCGCTGCACGTGTGGCGGATGGACCTGAAGGCTGCGAACTACTCCGGGAAGACGATCGAGTACCTCCGCGCGAGCGTCGACGTGAAGTCGGAGTGGCCGCCCTGCACCAACTGGGACTGGAACACGTCGCAGCTCTATCCGGGCGGGGTGATTTGGGCAGGCGGGCTTCTGACCTTCCAGGAGGTGAGCGAGGTGCCTCCCGGCGAGGAGGTGGGCGAGACGATGTTCCTCCTGGTCTTCCACGACGAGGAACCGGGCTTCGGCCGTTGGAGCATCGACTACGACTTTGGCGAGGCGGCGCCCGTTCCGGCGGACCGGGGCGCACCGGGCGCCCGCGCGGCGCCGCCGTCACGCCCCGCTCCCGCGGCGGCCAGGACGGAGCCGCCGGCCGCCGCTGAGCGCCCGTCTCGGCAGCCGGGCGAGGCATTCCGGGACACGCTTCGTTCGGGGGGTACGGGTCCGGAGATGGTGGTGATTCCGGCGGGGAGTTTCCGGATGGGCTGCGTGTCGGGGGTGGACTGCTTTGGCGCCGAGAAGCCGGTGCATCAGGTGACGATTCCGCAGCCGTTGGCGGTGGGGAAGTACGAGGTGACGTTCGCGGAGTGGGACGCCTGCGTGTCGGCTGGCGGCTGCGGTCATCGTCTGGAGGACGTCTGGGGTCGCGGCCGGCATCCGGTGATGCGTGTTTCATGGGATGAGGCTCAGGCCTACGTGCGTTGGCTGTCATCGGAGACTGGCGCGTCGTACCGCCTGCTGAGCGAGTCGGAGTGGGAGTATGCGGCTCGCGCCGGGTCGAGCACGGCTTACAGTTGGGGCAACCAGATCGGCTCGGGCCGTGCGAGCTGCGATGGTTGCGGGAGTCAGTGGGACGACTCCCAGACGGCGCCGGTGGGTTCCTTCTCGCCGAACGCGTTTGGCCTTCACGACATGCACGGGAACGTGTGGGAGTGGGTTCAGGACTGCTGGAATGAGAGCTACAACGGTGCGCCGTCGAACGGGAGCGCGTGGCAGGCCGGGGATTGCTCCCGACGCGTTTTGCGCGGTGGTTCCTGGAGCTACTATTCTGGGGCCCTCCGCTCCGCGCTCCGCGTCAGGGACACCTCCGGTAACCGCCTCATCCACTACGGTTTCCGTGTAGCCCGGACGCTCACTCCATGAATCCTCACCTCTTTACATCCTTGGGGGGTTCCAAGGGGGGCTTGCCCCCCTTGGTCCGGCGCTGAGCCTCGCCTGCGCTGCCACCCGTCCAGCCGGTTCAGCACAGGGAGAAGGCTTGTCCGAGACCCAGGAAGACGTTCGCCCAATGAAGTCGAGTGCGGCTCGGTTGACCGGCCCGGCGCTCGAGTCCCACTACCGGTTCATCCTGTGGCTGGTGCCGGCGGTGGACCGCTTTCCACGCAGCCGCAAGTTCCTGCTCGGCGACCGCATCCAGACGACGGCCCTTGATGTGTTGGAGCGGCTCATCGAGGCGACCTGCACCCGACGCCGAGCCCACTTCTGCAAGGAAGGTCCTGCGGGCTAAGGGCTACGTGCGCTTGCCCACGCCGAGCACGCGGACACTTGGCTGCGGTTGCTGGTATGGTTGGTGGCGTCTGAGGTGTGGACTTGGTAGGAGGACACTGTGACCCCACTCCAAGAAGAAGCGGTCTTTCGAGGCATCCCTAGCGCTGAACCAGCGGCGGTCGTGTGTGGCCAAGACGACGATGGTACGGACGTAATCACCCTAGACCCGAAGCGGATGGCCTATGGCGAGAACTACCCGTTCATCCTTGACGGCAGGATGTACGTTGCTCAGAAGAGCGGCGAGAAAGACGTCGCGCTCTTCGCCGTTCGGAAGATCGAACGGGTCACGGGTACGGCTAGTGCCTTGGGCTGACCCGTCTACATGGCTGCCGCTGATACTCGGGACGCTGAGGATTCTCGTTGAGAAGCTCCGCGATACCAGGGACACGAGAGACTTGCCGGAGTCGGAGGAGATCACCGAGGACTCTCTGGTCATCCGCCGTGGCCCCGATGGGGAGACGATCGAAGTTCGATCGACCAGGACTCGCCGGACCAGATCGAGGAAGTAGAGCCTGTTCGGCACCCCGTTGCCATGAGACCGCCTCGCGGGCTGAGGCCGAAGAGCGCGCGCGGGCCATAGGGCCGTCAGGCCGCCTGAGATCCTCCTGCAACCAGAGTCCGCGTGGGCGAGGCTTCCGTCAGCGGCGTGCCGCGCCGCTCCCCCATCGTCACCTCCAACCTCGCCTTCTCCGAGTGGGTCCGCGTATTCGGCGACGAGAAGCTCACCACGGCGCTGCTCGACCGCCTTTCCCACCACGCCCACATCCTCGCCACCAAGGGCTCCTTCGATCTCTGCAAGAATCCGGGATCGCTTGAAGAGCAACCGGAGACTTGGGAAGGAAACACGCCATGAGAACCTGTCTGACCAGCGCCGTACTGCTGCTGGCCACGGGAACGGCTGCAGCCGAAACCCTCTACTACCAGGACGGCGTGCGGCTGTCAGCGACGGTGCAGGAGATCGACCCCGGCGGCGCGACCTGCCGCATCCGGGAGGCGCGCCACTCGGCGGAGGAGTACGAGAGGCTGAAGCCGAACGACGGCCAGCCCCTCGACGTGTGGCGGGTGGAGCTCGTGGTGGCCAACTACTCCGGGAAGGCCCTGGACTACCTGAGCGCTCACCTGAACGTGGAGTCGAGTTGGCCGCCCTGCGACCACTGGGAGGGGCCGGAGAGCCACTACGGGAAGGCGGTCGTCTGGACCGGCCCCTTGATGACGATCTCGGACGTCGGGAGCGTGCAGCCGGGCGAGGCATTCCGGGACACGCTTCGTTCGGGCGGTACGGGTCCGGAGATGGTGGTGATTCCGGCGGGGAGTTTCCGGATGGGTTGCGTGTCGGGGGTGGGGTGCTTGGACGATGAACAGCCGGTTCACCAGGTGACGATTCCTCAGGCGTTGGCGGTCGGGAAGTACGAGGTGACGTTCGCGGAGTGGGACGCCTGCGTGTCGGCGGGCGGTTGCGGTCATCGTCCGGATGATCAAAATTGGGGTCGCGGCCGGCATCCGGTGATGCGTGTTTCATGGGATGAAGCTCAGACCTACGTGCGTTGGCTGTCTTCGGCGACAGGTGCAACGTATCGTCTGCTGAGCGAGTCGGAGTGGGAGTATGCGTCCCGCGCAGGCTCGGGCACGGCTTACAGTTGGGGCAACCAGATTGGTTCGGGCCGTGCGAACTGCTATGGCTGCGGGAGTCAGTGGGACGCCTCGCAGACGGCGCCTGTGGGTTCGTTCTCCCCGAACGGATGGGGTCTCCACGACATGCATGGGAACGCGTGGGAGTGGGTTCAGGATTGCTGGAACGGGAGCTACAGCGGCGCGCCGTCGAACGGGAGTGCGTGGCAGTCGGGCGATTGCTCCCGTCGCGTTTTGCGCGGTGGTTCCTGGGACGGCGATTCTAGGGCCCTCCGCTCCGCGCTCCGCGTCTGGAGCACCTCCGGTAGCCGCGGCTACGGCGACGGTTTCGTGTGGCCCGGACGCTCACTCCATGAATCGTTACCTCCTTACATCTTTGGGGGGTTCCAAGGGGGGCGTGCCCCCCTTGGTCCGGCGCTGAGCCTGGCCTGCGCAGTACCCCTACAGCGGTTCAGCACACGGAGAAGGCTTGTCCGAGAAACAGGAAGACCTTCGCCCGGCGAAGGCGGGTTCTGCCCGGTTGACCGGCCCGGCGCTCGAGTCCCACTACCGGTTCATTCTGTGGCTGGTGCCGGCGGTGGACCGCTTTCCACGCAGCCGCAAGTTCCTGCTCGGCGACCGCATCCAGACCACCGCGCTGGACGTGCTGGAGCAGTTGATCGAGGCGACCTACACGCGACGTCGCGCGGGCCACTTGGCCAGCGCCAACCTCGGCCTCGAGAAGCTCCGCTTCCTGTTCCGGCTGGCCTGGGACCTCCGCATCCTGGACCGGCGCCGCTACGAGCACGCCGCCCGTTGCATTGACGAGACCGGCCGCAAGGTCGGCGCCTGGCGCAAGGTACACGGTGCCCGCCAAGGCGCGTGACCTGTTCGGCCGCATCGCCTCCTTCGAGGCGCTGCACGCGGCCGCCCTGCGCGCTGCGCGGGCGAAGCGGGCCAAGCCCGGCGTGGCGGCATTTCTGGCCAGCCTGGAGAAAGAAGTGCTGCGGCTGGAACGGGAACTGGAGAGCGGCAGCTACCGCCCCGGCCGGTACACGAAGATCGAGATCCACGACCCGAAGCACCGCATCGTCTCCGCGGCCCCGTTCCGCGACCGGGTGGTCCATCACGCCTTCTGCGCGGTGTGCGAGCCGATCTTCGAGCGCGGCTTCATCCACGACAGCTACGCGAACCGCGTCGGCAAGGGCACCCACCGGGCGGTCGCCCGCTACGAGAAGTTCCGCGACCGGTTCCGCTACGTGTTGCGCTGCGACATCTTCCGCTACTTCCACGCCATCGACCACGAGATCCTGAAGCGCGACCTGCGCCGCCGGCTCGCCTGCGAGTGCACTCTCGACCTCGCCGACCGGATCATCGACGGCTCGAACCCGCAGGAGCCGGTCTACGAGCACTTCCCGGGCGACGACCTGTTCACGCCGCTGGAGCGCCGCCGCGGCCTGCCCATCGGCAACCTGACCAGCCAGTTCTTTTCCAACCTTTACCTCGACTGCCTGGACCACTTCGTCAAGGAGGTCCTGCGCGCCAAGGGCTATGTCCGCTATGTCGACGACTTCGTGCTGTTTCACGATGACAGGGAACAACTCAAAGCGTGGCGCCGCCGGCTCACACGCTTCCTGGAGGGGCGAAGGCTGCGGCTTCATCCGCGCAAGACGATGATTCAACCGACGACCGAGCCGGTGAGGTTCCTCGGTTTCGTTCTGCTGCCCGGCGGCCGTCGCCACCTGCCTGAGGACAACGTCCGACGATTCCGCAACCGGCTCCGCGGCCTGCGCGACCGCTGGCGGCACGGGACGGTGGCCGAAGACAAAGTGCGCCGACGAGTCCAGTCCTGGATTGCCCACGCCGAGCACGCGGACACCTGGCGTCTGCGTCAAACGATCTTCCGCGACGGGTGGTTCGACCCGGCGCGGGGGCCTGGCCCTCCCCCCGACGCGTTTTGCGCGGTGGTTCCTGGAACAACAAACCGAGGAACCTCCGCTCCGCGAACCGCAACAGGAACACCACCGATAACCGCAACAACAACAACGGTCTTCGTGTAGCCCGCACGCTCAGTAGCCCGAGCCGGCGCCGTCACGGCGGCGCCGGGAGCGCAGTGAGCGTCCAGGGAGGGTCATGATGAGACCCGGTTGCCGCCCCTCTTGCCCCGGTTGCGGGGGAGGGGCGGCGGCCACACACCCCAGTTACAGCTAGCGCGTGTAGCATCCGCCTGCGAAGGGGCACGTTGATGGTGGCCGTGGTCCCGCTCCAGTTGCTTGCATGGCTCTCCGAGCGGAGGTAGATTCCGTTCAGATACCCGCCGGCAGCGTGCTGTCGGCTCAAGGGCTGCTCTTCGGGGCAGCCCTTGCTTTTTGGGGACAGTATGAGGACGAGGGTCTACATTGACGGCTTGAACCTGTACTACGGAGCCCTCAAGGGAACGCCGTTCAAGTGGCTCGACCCCATCAAGCTGAGCATCGGCCTGCTATCTGAACGCGCTTCGCACGCTGCCGCAGGTCGAGGTGCACTTCGGCAGCTTTCTCGCCAAGACGCTCTGGCTCCCACCTTCTCAACGACGCTTGGAAGGGGCTATTCGACGCAGCAGCCGTGATCTCCAACGACACCGATCTCGTGACACCGATCCGGATCGTCACCGCTGAACGAGGCAAACCGGTGTTCATCGTGTGTCCGGGCCGCTGGCAGGTCGCGCCGAGACTCCGCTAGGCGGCGAGCCATGTACGTCATGTTCGCACGACGATGCTCAAGGCGGCGCAGTTCCCCGGCACGCTTCCGGGCACCGCCATCACCAAGCCGGCAGGTTGGTGAGTCGCGGGGCGATCTCGCCTTCAGTCACCTGCGGACTGGCTCTTCCTGAGCAGCCGGCGGACCGCCTCGTCGTCGATCTTGTCGAGGTCGTCCTGGTACTTGAGGAGCACGCCCAGGGTGTCGCGGAGGATGCCGTCGGAGAGCGTTTCCTGGTCGAGGGCGATCAGGGCGTTCGTCCAGTCCAGGGTCTCGGCGACGCCGGGTTGCTTGAACAGGTCCTCCTCGCGCAGCGCCTGCACCAGGCGGACGATCTCGGCGGCGAAGTGCTTGGGCGCTTCGGGCACGCGCCGCAGCACGATCTGCACTTCCTTCTCGTAGTCCGGGAAGTCGATCCAGTGGTAGAGGCAGCGGCGCTTGAGCGCGTCGTGGACCTCGCGGGTGCGGTTCGAGGTCACCACCGCAACCGGCGGCGTTTCGGCGGCGATGGTGCCGATCTCGGGAATCGTGATCTGGAAGTCGGCCAGGATCTCGAGCAGGTAGGCCTCGAACTCCTCGTCGGCCCGGTCGAGTTCGTCGATCAGAAGGACCGGCGGGGCCTCGCCTCTGCGGCCGGAACGGACCGCGCGCAGCAGGGGCCGCTCGAGCAGGAATTCGGAGGAGAACACGTCGTCGACGGCGGCCCGGCCGTCGCCTCCTCCGGCTGCCTCCACGCCGCGCAGGTGGAGCAACTGCCGGCGGTAGTTCCACTCGTAGACGGCGGTCGAAACGTCGAGCCCCTCGTAGCACTGGAGCCGGATCAGCTCGGAGCCCAGGCAGCGCGAGAGGGCCTTGGCGACCTCCGTCTTGCCGACGCCGGGTTCGCCCTCCAGGAAGATCGGCTTGCCCATGCGCAGCGACAGGTAGATCGCGGTGGCGAGGCTGCGGTCGGCGATGTAGTCCTCGGCGCGCAGGGCAGAGGCGACGGCGTCGACGTCGGGGAAGCCGCGGTGGGTGGCGGGGCTGGAGCGCTGGAAGCTGGGCGAAGCGGTCATGGCGCGGATTGCCGCTACAGATCGAGGATCGCGTCGATCTCGCGTGGAAGCGGCCGCGGTTTCGACAGCAGGGAGATGCCGAAGAACAGGGTCAGCGACAGCAGCAGCGAGATGGCGCCGCCGTGGATGCCGTGGGGCACCTGGATCTTGAAGATCTCGATGGAGAAGTTCACGGCGAGGCTGGAGATGATCGCAACGTTCGCTGCCAGCGCCGTCGCGCGTTTCCAGTTGAAGCCGATCGCCACGGTCGGCACCAGCGCGGCGGCGAATGTCCCCCAGCCGAAGGTGCCCAGCAGCGCGACCAGGTCCTCCTTCGAGAAGCGCACGAAGAGCGCCGCGCCGACCGCTATGCCGAGAGTCGCCGTGCGAGCCCAGAACAGCTCCTTTTTCAACGGCTTGCCGAAGAGCGCCTTGGGAATGTCGTGGATGATCGCGGCGGCGCCGATGTTCAGGAACCCGTCGGCGGTCGACATGATGGCCGCGAACAGTCCCGCGAACACGACGCCCGCGAGGACCGGGTGGGCATACGCCTGCAGGAAGGCGTATGCCGCGTCGTCGGGCTGGCCGAGTTCGGTGTGGTCGCCGGCCACGACCAGGGCCCGCATCGCGAAGCCGATGGCGATCCACAAGAGCGCCGCGAAGAAGCCGGCGATCGCGCTGACCATGAAGATCTGCTTGAAGTCGCGAATCCGCTTGTTCATCATCAGCTTGGTGATGACGTGCGGCTGACCGCAGGCGCCCGCCACGAAGAGGAAGTAGTAGGACAGCGCTCCCATGATGCCCAGGGTGCCCCACGGTCCGATCGCCTCCGGATCGTCGTTCACGAGCGTCATGGCGCCGCCGGCGATGCCGCCGTCGACCGCCTGGATCGCCGCGATGACCACCAGCACCCCCGCGACCGCCATCACCCCGCCCTGGACGACGTCGGTGTACACGCCCGCGATGATGCCGCCGGTCACGCAGTAGAAGACGAGGACGGCGACGGAGATCGCCATCGACATGCCCAGTGTGACCTCGGGAATGCCGTCGACGCTGTTCAGGATCTCCTGCAGCACCACCGCCATCGCCATGATCTGCGCCGCCAGGTAACCCACGACGCCGAGGATGATCGCCACCGCGGTCAGGAACCGGGTGGTCTCGCTCTGGTAGCGGAGCGCCACGGTGTCCGGCAGCGACACGGTCTGGTACACCTCGGAGAAGATGCGCAGCCGCTTTGCCACCAGGAAGAAGGTGAAGCAGGCCGCCACCGTGCCGCAGACGATCATCCACACCGAAGTCATTCCCTGGCTGTAGACGAGACCCGGGCCGCCGACGAAGCCGAAGCCCGAGAGCGTGCTCGAGAAGAGCGCGAAGGCGGTAACGATGACGCCGAGCTCGCGGCCGGCCATGAAGAAGTCCTGGGACGACTTCGTGCGCCGCATCGCCCAGATGCCGACGCCGATGCACAGCGCAAAGTAGATGACGAGGCAGGTCAGGATGACGGCGTTGCGGCTCTCTTCCATCAGTCGCCTCCCGCCCGTGCCGTGTCGCCGCCGCCGGCTTCAAGCTCCTTCCGGCCCTCTCTCTCCTTCAGGCGTTGCGCGGCGGCAAGCTCCTCGACCTTGCGTTCGTCCTCTTCGGTGAAGAACCAGCGGTCGAAGATCCGCATGTACGTGACCATGAAGAACACCGGGAAGGGCCAGACCGCGTAGAACACCCACGCCGTCGGCCTGGGGAAGCCCAGGAACAGGGTGTGCGTGTCCTCGGTGGCGTAGCGCTGGTACGAGAAGATGAGCGCGGTGAAGATCGCAGCCAGAACCAGGGTGCCCACGATCAGCGGTCGCTTGGCCGGCCCCAGGGACGCCCCCTCGGGGCGGCGCCGCTTCATGCCCATCGCCAGGCAGCCGCCGAAGAAGAGCACCTGGAAGATCACGAACGCCCAGCCGATCCACAGCGTTGTGGCGTGACGCTCGGCGCCCGGTCCGCCCTGGCGCATGGTCGGGAAGCGGTCGTGCTCGAAGCCGCGGCTCTTGATCACGCGCTCCGTCGTGCCGTCCTCCAGGACCACGTCCTCGTACGGCGTCTGCGGCGTCAAGAACGCCGCGCCCACGGTGAGGCACATGCCGATCAGGGCGACGAGGACGAGCCAGTGCAGCTTCATGGATTGGTTTCCCGAGCGGGGAGAGCTGCGGCAGCCTACCGCAGCCGCCATGCGATCGGGGGGAGCGCGTTGCTATGGTCCCCCGCCATGGACGGTGAGTCGGGAGGAATCCAGAAACCGCTCGCCCGCCTGTTCGCGTACATGCGCCAGGAGGCCGGCGCCTACGTCCTGGGCGGGGGGCTCACGCTCCTTTACGTCGCCTTCTTCCAGCTCATCCCGCTGGCGGGCCGGAACATCGTCGCCGCTCTCGAGGGCCCCCCCGAGCGGTTCCGGCGCGAGGTGCTGTTCCTCGTTCTGGCCGCGGTCGGCCTGGCCACAACAAGGCTGTTCTCACGGATCGTGATGTTCAACATCGGCCGCCAGATCGAGTACCGCATCCGCAACGACTACTTCGCCCACCTGCAGAGCCTGCCGCAGTCGTTCTACCTGGCGCACCGCACCGGCGATCTGATGTCGCGGGCCGTGAACGACATCAACAGCATCCGCATGTTTCTGGGGATGGGGCTCCTGAATCTGCTGCAGACGCCGGTGCTGTTCCTGGGCGCCATGGTGGTCATGCTGCGCGTGGACGCCGTGCTGACCCTCTGGGCCATGGCTTCCTTCCCGATCTTCGTGCTCGTCACCCGCCACTACAGCCGGTTCATGTTCCAGGCCAACCTGGCCGGCCAGGAGCAGCTCGGCAAGGTCTCGACCGTGGTGCAGGAGAACGCCTCGGGGGCCCTGGTGGTCAAGGCCTACGACCTGCTGGACCTGGAGCGCGACCGCTTCGAGGACCAGAACGAGGAGCTGTTCCGGCGCATGATGAAGGTCGGCGTCATGCAGACGACGATGTTCGCTTCCGTCGGACTGGTGCCGTCCATCTCGGCCGCCCTGGTGCTGTGGCTGGGCGGTCTGAGGGTGCAGGCGGGCCTGCTCGGGATCGAGGATCTGTGGCTGTTCTGGGGCTACATCTTGATGCTGACGTTCCCGATCATGATGCTGGGCTTCGTCGTCTCGATCACCCAGCGCGGGCTCGCGGCGCTCGAGCGCCTGGGCTCGGTGCTGGACATCGTGCCCTCTATCCGCGATCGGGAGGATGTCGCCGAGGTCTCGGAGGTTGCCGGCCGGGTCGAGTTCCGCAACCTGACCTTCACCTATCCGGGCAGCTACCTGCCCGCCCTCAAGGGGATCGATCTCGTGGTCGAAGCGGGCAGCACGGTCGGCATCGTGGGACCGGTGGGGTCGGGCAAGACGACCCTGGTCAGCCTGGTGCCGAGGCTGCTGGAGGTCGACGACGGCGCCATCCTGATCGACGGCGTGGACCTCAACCGGATGCCGGTCCAGGTGCTGCGTTCGAGCATCGCCATGGTGCCGCAGGACAGCTTCCTGTTCTCCATCTCAGTGGCCGAGAACATCCGCTTCGGCGTCCCCGACGTCGACCTCGAGGAGGTGCGCCGGGCCGCGGCGCGGGCCCAGGTCGAACGGGAGATCGACGAGTTCGAGGACGGCTTCGACACCGTCGTCGGGGAACGCGGGGTAACCCTCTCGGGCGGCCAGCGCCAGCGGGTGGCTTTGGCGCGGGCGATGATCCTGCGCCCCTCGATCCTCATCCTCGACGATTCGCTGTCGAGCGTCGACCACGGCACCGAGGAGGCGATCCTGGGCGACCTCGAGGGGCGGCGGCGCGGCCGCACCTGCTTCATCGTCGCGCACCGCATCTCGGCGGTGCGGAACGCCGATCAGATCGTCGTGCTCGAGAACGGCTGCATCACGGAGCGGGGGACGCACCGGGAACTGATCGCAGCAGGCGGCTTCTACGCCCGGCTGAACCATCGCCAGGAACTGCTGTCGGAGCTTGAGCTCGGGGATGGCGGCGGTGTGGTTGCCGATCCGGCCCACACCCGGTCCGCGGCCGGGGCGCCGCGGCGTGCGCCCGCGGGAGAGTCGCCGTGAGCGAGGAACAGAGCGAAGCCGTCGGGCCGGGCCGTGAGCGCGACCTCGGCAAGGTCTACGACAGGGAACTGATCAAGCGGCTCTGGCCGTTCATGCGGCCCTACCGGGGCTGGATCGGCTTCAACCTCTCCCTCGTCCCGGTGCGTGCCGTTCTGGAGCTGATGCCGGCGCTGATCATGGGCGCGGCGCTCAACTACCTCACCGAGGGCGTCGCCACGTCGGAGGTGCGGTGGATCGCCCCCTTCGTCGCGCCGCGGCTGGGCCTGCCGCCGCTGGCCTGGATGTTCATCCTGGTGCTCGGCATCTCGATACTCACGCTGAGCATGGAGTGGCTGCGCGCGTTCACCATGATCTCGCTCGGCCAGCGCACGATCCGTGACGTCCGGAGGACGCTGTTCGATCACGTCCAGCGACTGCCGATGCGCTTTTTCGACCGCTACCCGGTGGGCCGCCTGGTGACCCGGCTCACGAACGATCTGGAGAACCTGGCGGAGATGTTCTCGGCCGGCGTGATCGCGATGGTCTCGGACGTGTTCGTGATGCTCGTGATCCTCAGCATGCTGTTCTCGATCGAGCCGCGTCTGGCCCTGGCGGCCCTCGCCCTGGTGCCCTTTCTGGGAATTGCGGCGGCGATCTTCCGGTACAAGGTGCGCGAGGCCTTCCGGGAGGTACGGGTCAAGATCGCGCGCCTCAACGCCCACCTGCAGGAAACGATCACCGGCATGAAGGTGGTCCAGTTGTTCGCCCGTGAACGGCGAAACCAGAGGGACTTCGAGCGCGAGAACGCCTCCCACCGGGATTCCTGGCTGCGATCGATCCGCTACGACGCTCTGCTGTTCTCGTCCGTCGACCTGGCCACGAACCTGACCCGGGCGATGATCTTCTGGTACGGGGCCAAGCTGCTCGGCGTCGGCGAGATCACCTTGGGCACGATCTACGTCTTCTCCGACTACATGGGCCGCTTCTTCCGTCCGCTGATGGACCTGTCGGCGAAGTACTCGGTAATGCAGTCCTCGATGGCGAGCGCCGAGCGCGTGTTCCAGCTTCTCGACGAGCCGCGGGAGCCGGAAGGGCGGATCGAAACGCCGGTCGAGGCCGTTGCCGGCCCGCAGCCCGGCGGCTGCGAGGTCGAGTTCGACGGCGTAACCTTCTCGTACGGCGCGGAGACGGTCCTGCGCGACGTCTCCTTCCGCGTCGCCGCCGGCGAGCGGGTGGCGATCGTCGGCCAGACCGGCTCCGGCAAGACGACGACTCTCAAGCTGCTCGCGCGCCTCTACGAGCTGCAGGAAGGCACGATCCTCGTCGACGGCCGGGACATCCGGGAGATTCCGAAACCCGAACTGCGGCGGCGGTTGGCCTTCGTGCTCCAGGACGTCTTCCTGTTCGACGGCGACCTGCGCTACAACGTCGTCCTCGGCCGCGACGTCGCCGACGACGTGGTCGAGGAGGCCGCCCGCGCCACCCACGTCAAAGCCCTGATCGAGCAGTTGCCGAACGGCTGGCAGCACAAGGTCAGCGAGCGCGGCGTCAACTTCTCGACCGGCCAGCGGCAACTGCTCTCCTTCGCCCGCGCCCTGGCCCGCGAACCGCAGCTCCTGCTCCTCGACGAGGCCACCTCCAGCGTCGACACCGAGACCGAAGCCCTGATCCAGGACGCTCTCCACCACCTGATGGAGGGCAAGACCTCGATCGTCGTCGCCCACCGCCTGTCGACGATCAAGGATGTCGACCGCATCTACGTTTTCCACCACGGCGCCATCTGCGAGCACGGCACCCACGACGAACTCCTCGATCTCCGGGGCGTCTACTGGCGCCTCTACCAGTTGCAGTACGCCCAGCAGGAGGCGGCCGCGTAGGGGCGGGGCCGCCCCGCTACCTCGACTGATGCCGCGGCGCCTCCGCCAGATTCCTCAGCTCGTGCGGGTCGGCCTGGACATCGAAGAACTCAAACTCCGGCCGATGCTGGTAGCGCTCGAAGAGCTCCCGGGCCTGGGAACACGGGCGTCTCGCCCGCATAGGGCGTAGGCTCTACAGATGCCGCGCGTTGAACGAAGCCCGCTTGCGGAAGTCCTCTCTCGTCTGTTGCCTCTTGAGGAGGACTTCCCGTGCATCGACGACCCGCCGACCAAGCCGGAAGACCCTCTCGAACCCGGAACGCGACTACCGTCAACGAGTTGGACGGCTAGGAGCCCCAAGCGTAGGCTACGAGCCTCGCAACTTGAGGAGCCCGAGCATGACAAACACTGAACTCCTCGCCCGCATCACCGCCCGTCCGGATGTCTTCGGGGGCAAGCCGATCATCCGCGACATGCGGATCTCGGTGGAGTTCATTCTCAGCCTATTAGCCCAGGGCACTTCTCCCGAAGCCATCCTTGAGGACTACCCCGATCTGGAAGCGGACGACATCCGCGCCTGCACCGCTTACGCGCACGCGGTGATCGGTCGCGAGACGTTGTCCGCAGTGTCGGTCGCTGAGTAGTGCGGCTCCTGATCGACCGGTGCGTCATGGATAGGTTGAACGCCAACTCGTTTCAGTTCCGCGACGACTCGCGCCTGCGAGGGGAGTTGACGAAGGAGCCCGCCATCGCCGAGAGCATGGAACATGGAGATGCTCTCCGAAGCCGAGCGCGAACGAGGGCAGAACTCCTGACGCGTGCAGTACGGATCGACTCGAACATCATGCCCTCGGTGGCAGCCGCGGTCGCGTCGCTGACGGACCTGGCGTTTGTAACCGGAGAGGTTGAGTGCTATGTGTCCCCGCATCTGGCCATCAACGCCTCCGTGACTATCGACGGAGGCTCTCGTACGCTGATTGCTCTTTCGAGTGGTGCCGTCAACAACCTCGATGCGGACGAACTCCGTTTCCTCCTCGGCCACGAGTTGGGCCACATGCTGTTCAGTCACCTGGACGTCGACATAGAGGGTCTCGCCAAGAGCGGTTCGCTGCCTCCGACTGTATGTATGCGCCTAAGAGCGTGGCAACGGGCGTGCGAGATCTCCGCAGATCGCGTCGGCCTGGTGTGCTGCGGGTCGCTTGAGCATGCCGCGCGGGCCCTCTTCAAGACGGTTTCCGGCGTGACGGCGACTGGTCTCGTTGTGCGGCCGGAGTACTTCGCGGAACAATGGCAACATCTTCTCGACGAAGTGACTATTGACGGTGGTCGGGATCACTGGACTCACACTCATCCGTTCCCTCCGCTGCGTATGAAGGCGATGACCGTGTTCGCCGAGTCTTCGTCCTTGGAGCAGGCCGACAGGGAGGTCTCGCGGATGCTGGCCCTGATGAACCCCGACGGGAACGCCGAGCCCATGGGCGACCCTCTGCTCGCGGAGTTCCTGTTCTGGGGCGGGCTCTACATCGCGCTTGCGGATCGCCATGTTGTCGCGGCTGAGATGGAACGGATTCAGACCGTGGCGCCGGAGGGCGTCGATGTGAGCCGGCTCGTCTCAGAGCCGGACCTCACGGATGCACTATGTCTTCACCGGTTCCGGGAGATGGTCTCGAAGAGGCGGCAGAAGTTGAGTTCCGTCGAGAAGCACGGGATCATCTGCGGATTGATCGACGTTGCTTCGGCCGACGGTCATGTCGCCCCCGCCGAGTTCCGGCGCCTGCTTGAGCTTGGCGGCGGAATCGACGTCCCGGAAACAGGATGCGAGCTGATCGTCCGCCAGTATCTCGAGGAGAGGAACCATGTCGCCTGAGCAGGAACGGAAGGTCCTTAAGGAGATTTCCCAGGTCGCCGCGCTTGCCGGGATACCTGGCCATGTCGACGAAGAAGTCGGTCAGTTTCGGCTGGTATGCCGGTGGCAGAACGACCGCTCGCAGGAGGTACGTGTGTTCCCCTCGGGCGAAACAGAAGGTGGAGTAGTTGTCTCTTTCGAATCGTGGTGTCAGGTCATCAGCAAGAGGGAACTTTCGAAGTTCATGCGGAGGCAGGCCTACCCGCTGCTGCGCCTCAATGCTGATACCTTGCAGTTTGCTCGTTTCGGAGTCAGAGAGACGGGTCAGAAGAACCCGGCCGCGCTGGTAGTCGTTTCGGTTGACCACTTGTTGGCAACGTTGGACCCCGAGGAGTTCCAGGCGACGGCTGGACACGTCGCCGCGGCGGCAGACCGGCTTGAGGCGATGCACGGACAGGACGTGTTCTGACACCCTGGGGGCCTTGGAGTTCCCCAACTCGCGTGCTTTCTTGCACTCGGCGGTCCCACTCGTTGGGGCGTTCCAGTACCTCGAAGATAGGCGCCAGCGGTGACTTTCCGATCTGGACCACACGGATCCGGACCGCGAAGAACGCGAACGGATCGTCAGTATGGTCGTTCAGCCAGCGAATCGCAGATCGATGCTGCTCGTCGAACTCCTTGGCGATCCAGACCACGATCTTGGCCTCCAGGCCGGCCAGGTAGGCGAGGACCTGGCCCAGGTGCTGCAGGTTTGCATCTTCCAACTGGTTCTCGATGAGCACGCGAGTGCCATCTGCCGGCTCGTTGGCAACGATGTCGGCGCGGTAGGGGCCCACGTGGACTTCGCAACCCTCAAGCTCCAGATCGATTCCGATCACGCCTGAGAGGCGGTCCAGGTTCTCGGCGAGCCAGGGAGTGTATTCGTGCCGAGTGGCGATCGGAACTCCGAGATTTCAGCTCTCCGACTCCGAGATTTCAAGTTTCTGCGGTTCCCCAACGGAACATCGCCGCGCCGATGAGGACGAGGGCCAGGGGTCGGCGAACCGACGGCGTGCGCCCGGCATGGAATCGGCGGCGGCGGCATACGGTTGCCCCGGTTCTGCCGTGGTAGCGTCCCAGCCGTACTTCGGGCGCGAGGCGATGACCGTACCAAGCAGGAAATCCTACAACCGAGAACAGGTTGTTCGCTTGGTGGAGCAGTTACCGGACCAGGAGATTCCGGCCGCCGGCCGCTATCTGGAGCAACTGGTCGAACGTCTGGAACCGTTCTCCAGGCATCTGATGGAAGCGCCCGACGACGACGAGGCCCTGAGTGAGAAAGGCAAGCGTCTTCTGGACGAGGGATATGAGGACCTCGACGCGGGGCGAACTCACACTCTGGAGGAAGCAAAGCAGGAGCTTGACCTCTGAGGGTCGCCGTTGCGTTTAGTGGCCGGGCGCTGCGAGACCTGAAACGCACCGACAAGTCGACCCGGAGACGGATCACGGAAGCAGTTGAGCGCTATGCCTCGACGCAGGCCGGGGAGGTCAAGCGCCTGAGGGGATCCAGCAGGCCGACGTGGCGGCTGCGAGTCGGGGATTGGCGGGTCCTGTTCGCTCACAAACCCGGTGAGAATCTCATTGAGGTCGTACGGGTTGCTCACCGCAGTCAGGTGTATCGGCGCCGCTCGTGAGGCGTGATCGCTCGGGAAGAGGGTGAACGTGTTCTCAGGGATGTCTGCTACAGCGCCAGCGTCTCGCTAGTCAAGGTGATGCTCCAGAAAGTGCGTGTCGAGCTGCTCGGCGGTGTGGGCGACTAGCTGTGTCTGGTGTCTTCTGATTGATTTTCCGGTGTGGATTGACCGAGCTTAGGGGTTGCTTCGCTTCAGGTCGATGGCGTTGGCTGCAACACGTCGAGGAACGCGGCCAGGATGTCGACCGCACTCGAACCCCGGTCGTCTTCTGCGACCAGCTCGATGGGTGCGAACTCGGGGTTCAGCGGTTCCAGCGTGATCCGGACGTGGCGCCAGGGACCGTCTTCAGCGGATCGCTTCTCGCTCCGGTAGCGCTTCACCGTGAACCGCTCGCCGGTCTCCGGGTCGACTGCGTCCCGTAGACGTGCCAGAACGATCCGCCCGTTGCGGCTGCCAGCAGCGGGGCGACGGAAGAGGCAGACTGAGCCCTCCGGGATCCGCGGCTCCATCGAGCGGCCGACGACGGCGGCTGCGAACATGCCGGGTGTCAACGAGCGTCCGGAGCCGACGGCGATCCACCGCGCTGCCGAATCCACTTCATCCAGGACACCGTGAGCATCGCCGAAACTGCCTGCCGCTACCTCCAGGTCCTCCATCAGCGGCACGCAGTTCTTGTAGCGGTTCTCCGGCGTCGGTTCGACGAACCTAAGCACGTCGGCCCCGGTGCGCATGGTCTCGTCGCGGGCCTCAGGTTGAGCCGCTGCCTCGAACCACCCGGAGTCGTCGTCGACCCGCTTCCGAACCTCGTCGGCCCCCAGGTACATGGCCAACCTGCGGAAGTGACGCTTCATCGCTCCGCCGTCATCCAGGTCGGTGACAGAGATCTCGACGACCTCGTAGCCGCGTTGCCGGAGCCAGTATCGGATCTCCTGGTCCTTCTCAGCGGTGCGGGGATTGCCGTGGAGGTGCTCGCTCAGGCCGTCAAGATAAATGCAAACGTCGGGCGCATCGTCCTCTCCGCGGTAGATGACGTCGGGAGTCGTCGTGCCGAGACCGGGCCCCAGCCCTATCTGCTCGCCGCGCACGCCCTCGCCGAACCCGGCCGCCAGGAGCAGGTGCCTTAGCCTTCTCTCGGCCTCGTTCACGGGCTGTTCGGTCGATTCCTGCCCGGCCGGCGTGGCTGCCAAGATCGCGTGCGAGAAGGACAAGCGCTGGCCCCACTCATCCAGGCACTCCAGCGCCGTGCGGCGGCTCAGGTGCCGGTGGTAGTAGCCGTTACGGAAGGTCTGGAGACAGTCGATGCATGAATGCCCGCAGGCGGAAGCGCAACCGCCGGCGACGGCTTCTGCGGTTTGGACAACCTCCTCGAAGCGCTCCACGAGCTGATCGAGGAGCCCTGAACCGCCGGGCATCGGGTCCCACAGCAGTGCGTCCACGTCTGGCCGGTCGACTTGGCCTACGACCAGGACTGCCAAGTCGTCCAGGTGCATGTCAAGCACCTGTGTGGCGCCGAACCGCAGTGCCTCCAGCACGCTGTACGCGGTTGTTGGGTCCGGCAGACTCGGCAGGGATAGCACGTCGGCGGTGAGGTCCGCATGAAAGCCGACGCGGTTCACCGGGCGTCCGCACCGCTCAAGATGACTCTCGCCGAACTCCCGCTGTTGCCGGTCCGAGGACAGCGGCGACACGCTCTGGCCGCAGACCGTACATACCGGGTATCCGAGCCTGGAACCGGCATTGATCTCAGCCGACGAACCGACGTTGACAAGCCGCAGGTCGACTCCATGGCGCAGCAGAGCGTCCTGTTCGCCCCATCGATACGCCTGGCCGCCGCGGTGACCTCCGGATTCGATGCCGTGGACTGCGACTCCCATCTGGAAGCGGTACTCCTCATCGTCCGAGATCTGCGACTGGTGCGCAAGATGCACATCGCACACCGCGAGCGTGCGGAGGGCTTGGGCGCCGAGCAGGGATGCCGGCGAGCCAGGGTCGCATTGCCTGACCGCCTGATGTTCGGTCGAGACTTCGAAGGCCGGCATCTCTTCCCGTTCCTCGCCTGCAGAGCGCAGGAAACGGCGGGCGACAAAGCGGTGCCCGTTGGCGTAGATCAGGTTGCCCGGGACGTACTCCCTGAGCGCGATTCCGGTCGGGCGCGGCAGGTTGAAGGCGAGCGCCCCGGAATGCCAGAAAGGAACCTCCGCCATCGCCTGTACGGAGCCCGTCTCGAGGCCGTAGCCGGGCAGGAATCCCCGCGCCGCCAGCACGTTGAACGTGTTTGCGTCCTGATAGCCCTGTGCGTTCCGGCGATTTCGGCGCTCTCGCCCCTTCAACCGTTTGACGAGCTGATCGCAGCGCCAGAAGAGGGCGTCGTCCTCCCTGTCAAGCGAACCGTGTTCGCGGCGGATGTTGTTTAGGCGCTCGATCTGTTCTCGGGCCCAGTCCAGCCGGCGCCGCAGAGATCGTTCTACGGCCCTGAGACCGTCGGTGAAGTCGTCGACATAGCGGCCCAGTACCTCCGGGGCAACGGCTGCGGCATCCGCTTCAGGCCAACCCTGGACGAAGGCGGCCTTTGCCTCGGCCAAGAGGGATCGGCGATGACGGCGGACGACCTCGGTGAGGGGCCCGAAGTTGAACGGGGCGGCACGCACCGAATCGCCATCGAACAACCAGGAGGAAACCAGGCGCGGCAGGCAGCTCTCGAGGGCTGCCTGGATCTGCTCCCCGTCAGCCACCGAGAGGCTGCTTTGTTCCTTGCCCCCTTCGCGACTCAGGCGCTGGAGCCCGCTCAGGACCGAGGCGTTGACGTGCTTCCGGACCATCACGTCGTTGCTCAGGTTGAAGGCCGGCGGGTCGACCCGGCCGGCAAGCAGTTTCTCGGGCTGCGCGAAGTATGCGCGGTCGTGGGAAACAGGTCTGCAGTAGGTCAGGTTGACCGCCATCCGATGGCGTCTGCCGGCGCGTCCGGCTCGCTGTCAGTAGTTGGCCGGCAGCGGCGGCACGTTGCGCATCAGGACGGCGTCCAGTGCGCCGATGTCGACTCCGAGTTCAAGTGTCGCGGTGCAGACGAAGCAGTTGACGGCGTCGCTTGGGCCCTTGAACAGGTTCTCCAGCCGTTCCCGTTCGTCGTGGGGGACCATGGCGGTGTGCTCTTCCGGGCGGAGCATGGAGTAGCCACCGTCGAGGAGTTGCAGGTCGTAGTCGTCCGGATCCTCAGGCAGCCGTTCCAGAGTGCCGTTGCACCGCCAGGCCATGCAGCGGTCGTGCGGCATTCGGCGAACGGTGCGTGCGCGGCAACTGCGGCAGCGGTAGACGCCGTGGTGAGGCGACAGTTTGATTCGGTCGGCGTCGACCTGGTAGACGCCGCTGGCGTTGGGCAAGTTCCCGCCCTTGGCGCCCTTCAACCGCACCGACGCCAGGAACCCCTGGGCCACCAGCATCGCGAAGAGGCCCTGTAGCAGTTCTTCCACTTGCTCCGGTTCGGCGCCCCAATTGGCTGCCATCTGCTTCATCGTCGTCTGGCCGCTATCGCTCAGCCATTGCAGTACCCGGCCCGAGGCGTCGCTGCGGCCGCGCTTCAACTTGACTCCCTTAGGGCCGCCGAACCGCCGCAGGTACCCCTGCTGCATCTCCAAGTCGCCGTCCATGCGGTTCTTCGTGAATGTCAGGTACTCCGCGTCGAAGAGGACCTTCTGGCGACGCACGTAGTCGAGTGCGCCGGCGACCCCCTCTCGCATGGATGCGGGCGGTAGTCCGAGCCGATTGGCGTTGTCCTGGATCCACGGTAGTGAAGCGTCGAGCCCGACGTAGTCCACCTTCATCCGGCCCCACGGCTCCAGCCCGAGGGGCTGCCGGGCAGACTCGGTGACTTCCTGTAGCACCTGCATGCGCAGGAACTTCAGTCGTTCGTCGCGATGGCGCCGCCCAGCAGCCTCCAGGCGGGCCACCTGCCATACCTCGGGGATCAGGGCCCGAGAGAGCGACTGGTCCTTCTCCAGGGCCGCGTCCAGGAACCAAGTCAGGTCGCCAATCGATCGGCAATCGCCACGACTGAACCCGTCCGCCATCAGGGACCGCAGCCGGAAACGGCGAGCGTGGTCCTTCATCCAGCCAGCCTGAAAGGCCGCATCCTGGCGGTTGTCGCAGAACACGAGCAGCCGCGGCCGCTCCGAGTGATGGACCATGTCCTGAGCCAGGACGTGGAGATCGGCGGCGTTGCTGGCTCGCACCGGCCGTGCCGGCTCACGGTAGCGACCAGTGCCGCCGCCGAGGGCGTTACATGACAGGCAACTGGTCAGCACCCCCGGCCGATCCTGTTTCTGGCGCACGGCGTGAAGGCGCATGCGGGGCCCCGGAGCTCCGCAGTCCAGGCAGCCGTCACCAGACTCCGAATGTGCTGTGCCGCAGTGTCGGCACAGGTGGATGGGCGCGGTCCGGCGCTCGAGGACGGCCGTGCCCCTACTCTTCTCGCTCTCGCTCTCGCTCTCGCTCCCGCTCCCGCTACCGTCTTCGTCCTCCGCGTCGTCCTCGTCGCCGCCGATGAGCCGGTCGAGAAGGACGACCCTCCGTCCACCGAGCGCCTCGGCCAACGGTGCCCAGAAGACGCCGTGCTCGTTTGGCTCGCCCCCGCCGGGACGCCTGCCGTCGAACGAGAAGTCCTGGAGATGAGCGGTGTAGTAGTGCTGGCCGCAGGTAGTGCAGGTGAGTATCGGCAGCCGAGCCGACCGCGCTTCGTTCTCGCCGGACTGGTCGCTTGGGGACGCACTGGCCTGCTCGATCTCGTCCTCGGCCGCCAGCCACAGCCGCGGCTCGTCGCTTTCGTCTGGGAAAGACACGACGGCACCGGGAATCCCGCGGAGGAATCCGTGAACCACGGGTCGCAACAAGGGTCGGCCCTTTCTGCGCGCCGCGGCGGCCAAGGTCAGCCAGGCCAGGATCTCGGCCTCCGTTACTTCCCGACCGGTGGTCTCGCGAAGCTCAGGCGGCAACTCACTGAGCGGCCTCGGCTGGTGAAGGCCCGCGTTCAGGTCGTAGACGATCTCGTTGGTCGCCAGGGCGTCGTAGAGCGCTTGGGGCCACGGTCCGGCGCCAAGCTCGCGGCCAGCGAGGGCCTGGTACACACGGCGAACCGCACCGCCGGGCCCCTCCGGGTCCTCCTCGACTGCCTCCACGGCGGCGGCAAGTAGGGCCGTAACGTCTCCTCGGACGGCGTCTGGCAGCCACCGGTCCTCGCTCCAGACCTCCTGCTCGTAGTCCTCCGCGACGGTTGCTACGGATTCCTCCCGCACACCGAAGAACCGCGAGGCGAACGCCCGGGCCGCGTTCGGTCGCTCCCGATCGACGATGGTCGCTGAAGTGGCGACGCACACCGTGTCCGCGGCTTGCCGGCCACAGAAAGCTCGCAGACGACGGATCAGACACGCGGTCTCGGCCCCCATCGCCCCGGTGAAGGTGTGGGCCTCGTCGAAGACGAGAAAGTCGAGGCGGGCGCCGCTGAACAGTTCGGCGTCCCGCTGGCGGGTGAGCAGCAACTCCAACTGCTTCACATTCGTGAGCAGGATGCGTGGTTGCCCGCCTGGTGACCGCATCGCCTCCCGAGAGCACGCCTCTTCGGCCGGGTGCACGGTCTCGCCGCCCTTGTTTTCCTGCACCTCCCTGAGCTTCGCCTCGTAGTCGGCACGCGAGGCCCCCGCCGGCAGGCGGACACCACCCACGCCGCTCTCGTACTCCGGCGTCTTGCCGACGTACATCCCGAACGACACACCCGTGCCTGCCAGGAGCGAGCGCAGCCGCATCAGTTGATCTTCGGCCAGCGCGTTCATCGGATAGACGATGACTGCGCAGATGCCTGCCGGGGCGCCTTCGTCCCGCAAGCCCAGGCAGCGGCTCACGATCGGGTAGAGGAAGCACTCCGTTTTGCCGGAGCCGGTCCCGGTCGAGATGAGCGTCGAACGCCCGCCGGCAATTGCCCGGATCGCTTCCTCCTGGTGTCCGTAGAGCTCCTCAATGTCGCTCGGGATGCGCTGCTCCAGGTGCGGGTGGAGCAGCCCCTCGGCCGCCAAGTCCGCCACCGGCGCGCCGGTGCGGAAAGGCCGCGAGAGGCTGACGAACGGGCCTTGGAGCAGCGGCGAGCGCCGCGCTTGGTCGAGGGACAGCAGTTCACGCATCTGCCCATGCAGGCGCGGATCCGCGAACGGATAGGCCCGCAACTGGTAGCGGAGAAAGCTCTGGAGGACTTTCTCCGTGAAGACGACCGGGTTTAGCGCCATGGGGCCGGCAAGGCTACCGCTTCTGACGACAGCTTCTTGGTGCCGCGCTGTAGATTCCGGTCATGCCGCCCGAACGCAAGATCATCATGATCGCGGGGCCGAACGGCGCGGGGAAGACCACCTTCGCTCTGGAGTACCTTCCGTTCGAGCCCGCGTGCCCGATCTTCGTCAACGCCGACCTGATCGCTGCGGGCGTTTCACCCTTGGAGCCGGAAGCGGCCGGCTTCCGGGCCGGTCGCTTGATGCTGGAGGAGATCGACCGCCACGCCAGACAAGGCAGGAGCTTCGCCTTCGAGACGACGTTGGCCGGTTTGGGCTACGTGCGGAGAATCCGGCAGTGGCGGAGTGAGGGCTACGACGTCAAGTTGATCTACCTGCCCCTCGCCACGCCCGAGGAAGCGATCCGGCGGGTGGAGCAGCGCGTGGCGCAGGGTGGCCACGGCATTCCCGAAGCCGTCACTCGGCGGCGCTTCGACAGGAGTGTGGCGAACTTCCGGCACGTCTACCGGGATCTCGTAGACTCCTGGCTGGTTCTCGACCGGCGAGGTCGCCGCTTGGTTCTGGTGGATGAGGGAAGAAACGCATGACGGCGAACAAAGAACGGCTTCCCGTCTCGAAGCTTGACGACCCCGACATGCAGGCTGCGCCTGCCGCGATGGAGCGGGCCGTCCGTCGCGCACACAGGGACGCGCATCGACACGGCACCGGTGTTCTCGTCGTCGTGAACGGCAAGATGGTGGAGGTCGACCCGGATCCGGCGCTGTACGAGGACGACCCGGCCGCGAAACCGAGGAACTGACTCGGTCTATCTGAGCGAGGCATACGGTGACCAAGAACGACCCACGAAGGCATGCAGCCGACTGGCTTCAAGTGAAGGTGCATCTATCCGGCATCAAGCCGGAGATCTTCAGCGTCGATAAGGCCAACGCGCTGATCTTGGGGAACCGCGCCCTGTACCGCGAACGAGGAGGGGACTTCCTCGATTAGGCGGCGGTGCGCCACCGAGCTTCGGCAGTCGTGCGTCGCTGGCGTTCTACGGCCGCTCCAAGCTGACGGTCCGTGCCGGTCCGTCGTAGGTCAACACAAGGTCGTTGAGGATGTCACGTCCGATTACGGCGATGAGGTGGAATCTCGCCAAGTCGAGGCTGGCAACTCGGAGCGGCCACGATCCCATGCCGTCGAGCACCATTTCGACCTCGAAGCTCGGAGAGTTGATGTTCTTGTGACTGTCATAGCGGAGGAAGGGAATCGAGTCGACCGACACCAAGTCGGCGTTCAACGCGGTTGTGGCGTCAATAACGGTCGTGTCGGCCCCGGTATCGAGGAGGGCGAAGCCCGATACGATGTCTCCCACGCGAACTCCTTCGCGCGCCTTTCGGCCCCGGTACGCGGGGTGGTAGCGAAGCGTGATGGGGAAGGTGCGGCGCCCGCGCTCGTCGTAGCGGGCCCGGCACGAAGGAGGGTCGGCATGAATACCGGCTCGGGGCGGGTGCCGCACTCACGGACCAGCATCTTTCGGACGCCTAGTCGGTATCCTTCGTCGATCGCTTCGCGGCGAGTCGGAAAGACGCCGATCAACTCCTGACCGCAGATCAGGACGTACTGGTCTGGAAACCTCGTCGCGTAGTCGTCGAAGTGCTCCTCATAGAACTCCAGTTCGTCGGCGAGGAGCGACCCTGGCTGAGTCTCGGCGTCTCTCGCTGGCATTGGGTGCCTTCCAAGCAGTAGAAGAGTGCGGCTCGCTGATGACCTTCTCGCTTCACCGTAGCATGAGCACGGAGCGTGAGGCGGGGGCATGGCGTCGACCAGGGTGCCGCCGGCACCGCCGAGCAGGTCGGGCGTGCGGACTGTGAAGCCGGCCTTCGTGCAGGAGCCGGCGATGCCGGCGGTATAGGAGCACGAGCGTTCAGACCTTCGTTCGCTGGCGTTGGCCCAGTGGATGACGTAGATCTGGCCGCGACCTGACCGCGTTAGTCCAGTGGCTGGGCCGTCACATCGCCGACGAGTTCGCCAAGGACCGCCCGAGGAGTTCCTCCGCCCGCGTCTCGAATGGCAAAGCGAACTTGGTTTCGAGTTCGTCGCGCCACTGCAGGCGCAGGGCCGCCGGCACCAGGACGAGCACCCGGCGGATGCGCCAGCGCAGCAGTAGCTCCTTGAGGATCAGCCCTGCTTCGACCGTCTTGCCCAGCCCGACATCGTCGGCGATGAGCAGGTTCACCCGCGGCATCTGCAGCGCGCGCAGCAGGGGGACGAGCTGATAGTCCTCCACTCGGATCCCGCTGTGCAGCGGACTCGACACCGGCTGACGGTCGAGCGGGCCGGCGCCGTCGGGGTCGAGGTACGGCATGAGCGCCGTCCAGCGCGCGGCGCGCAACAGGGCGTCGAAGTCCTCGGCCGGCATCGGCGGGGCTTCGTTGACCTTGGGCAGTTGGCTCGGCTCGAGAAGCTTGCGCCCTGGTTCGAGTTCCCAGATGAGGCGCTCACTGTGCGGTGAGTCGTGGTCCTTGTACTCGACCTGCACCAGGTGCAGGCGGCCTGCTTCGCCGTCGTATGGAGCTACCCCGGCGACGATGCCGCGGCGGTTGCGGACGCGTGCAAGCATGCCGACGCGGGGAATGGATGGCGGTACTGGTGGCTGCATGAGTGGTCCTACCGCTACTGGGTCCACAGCGGTGGCTCAGGACTGGCCCGAGGCAAGCAGTCGTCGGTCAACTCCGAGCGGTCTGCCTGCCTGCCTCCGCAGCGCGATGAACAGCCCTGATGAGCCCCCCTTGACCGCCGCTCCAGGAAAACCGCCACTGAATTCCGCGTTGGCCACATTCGGCGCGCACCTTTCTTCCCAGTTGGGTTCGGATGAACCGGAGGATGACCAGAGCATTGCACCCAGCGTCCAGCTTGCGTTTGACATCCTCCAAGTGCTTGTTCCAGTTCGATGTCCATCCGGAGTGGACGAAATCAAGGCTGATACACGGGTCGTCTTGTTTTACCCTCTGTTCTACTCTTTCGGCATCCCGAGCCTGAATCTCGTTCCCGCCGACGACGAGGACCGTTACGGGCTTGGACGCCACGGACCGAGCGTCGTGCCCAGGCGCCAAAGGTTGCTGTTCGGAACGGATGGCTTCGTAGCGAAGCTCCAGATCGTGGCACCAGTCTTGGGGCAAGCCGTAGCCGCGAATCGTCCCCAAGATTCCCGCCGCCCCCTCAAGCGCTTCACGATCCCCACTCGCCGCTTCACCTGCGTACCGGTGGAAGAGGTTGGTCAAGCCTGACGCGGCTTCTTCGTACTGTCCCCGGTTCGCCCGAACCCGAGCTGCCCCGACCTCAGCCTCTTCACGAGACCAAGGTAGCCGTCCGCAGTCTTCCGTCTCGAGGAGTCCGAGAAATTCAGCGACGCCGGTGCCTTTGAGGGCAAGCTCCTCGAGGCGGTCGAGGGTGGCCTCGGCATTCTCTTCCTCGCCTGCTGCAAGTTGGCACTCGAGCGCGGCCCGGTAGTCGGCAGCCTCTTCCTCTCTTCCCCGGGTAGGCCTCTTTGCACGCGCCAAGAACTTCTTCGCGAGCGGTTTCAGGAGGGCAGGTGCCTTGGTCCCACCAACGAGTGTGTCGAGAAGGTGGTCATCGCCCTCCTCAAGGAGGGCGAGCAGGACCGGTTCGCTGCTCTTGGGAGGCACGAGGTCGAGGTGTTCGCGCACCTTCTCAACGAAGTACCGTGGAATTCTCGCGCCCTCCTTCAGGCTGTCCGCGAGCAGGTCCGCGGCGGCAACGAGCCGATCTTCCGTCGTCGCTGCCAGGAGCTTGGCGATGCCCTCGTAGAGGCCGAGGCGGACGAAGAACTCGGCTGGATACGCGTCAGGCGAGAATCGGGCGGGTTCCCGTTGGAGAAGCCCTCGGGCTCTCCCGAAGTAGCGGTCGGCAGCCTCGTGGTCGCCGTCGATCAACTCGAGGACGCCAAGGCAGTAGCGGCCGGGGCCGTGAACTCCATTCCCGTGCTCTGACTCGAAGCGCCGCTTGCTGCCTCGCAGTCGGTTGGCGAAGGAGTCCAGTTCGCCGGATTCGTGCGGCAGTTGAACGTCCGTAAGCGATCGAAACGCACCCTCTATTAGGCCGAGGTCCGTTTCCAGGGCTGTCGTTAGGCCGGGGCGACTATCTGCAGAACGGACAGCAACTTGCAGCCGGCGACGTGCTGCGTCGAACTCGCCAAGCTGCTGCGGGCAACGCGCTGCGCACCGATCAGCCGCGAGGAACAAGTGGAAGTTCCTGGGCGTGCCTTCAGATCTCCGAAGGAGTGGGCGTGACTGATCGAGAATGTCCAGCAGTGGCTGAACACGTGAGGCGGAAACGCCGTCTCGCAGGAGATGTGCTGCCCTGCTCAGGATAAGGCGGAACAACTCCAGGGTCACTCCCCGCGGTTGAAGGAAGACGGGGATATCGAGCCATCGTTCCTGCTGCTCCAAAGCCGTCACTATGTGGCGCGCGGCCTGACGGGACGGCGCGTCCCCACCGTTTCCCAGCTCCTTTACCGGGGGCTTGTCGTCGTAGACGCGGACGATCCGCTCCCAGGACTTGGTTCGAGCGAGCCCTTGGATCGCTCCGTTCCAGTACCAACGAAGTCGGGCCTCGTTCTCGGCTGGGATCTCCTCACCCAGGGGACGGTCGAAGAGGGCGTCCCTGAAGCCCGCGTGGAAGTAGGACCGATGACGGCGCCCGCTGAGTTGAATCAGCTCGCCGACTGCATCGTCAATTGCATCCTCAGGCTCGGCTCCCTGAACGTCCTGCCTTGCATCCACGGCTGCCAGGATCAGGAGACGGTCGAGGGTGGTGAACTTCTCTTGGCGATCGGGCTCGTGGCTAGTGTCAGACGTGTCGCCCTCGGTGACGTCTTGTTCCCGCGCCTCGACGGACGTGGAGAGCTCTCGGTCCGTCGCGGCCTCAAAGTCAGCGAACCAGCCGCGTAGGGCCCGTGCTAGCGGACGGTCGGCGAGGCTGGTGGTCAGGAGAAAGAAGACCGCATCCCTCTCACCAAACCGGTCGACCAGGTGGGTGGCTGTTTCTCGCGCTGCTGCGTCGGAAACCTCACCGTCCTCGTTCCGAGCGACGCGCTCCTCGAACTCGCTATGCAGTTCCGGGTAGCCGCCTTCACCAAAGGCCTCAAGCAGGCGGTTTGCCAGCGCGGCGTCGGCGAGCATGGGTGGACGCACCTCGTTGGCGATCTTCTGGTCGGGCCACTTCTCGACCGTCTTGGGCCGGAAGTTCTTTGCTCTGGAAACGGCCCGGATCAGAGCCGTGCGATGGGCGGTCTCGTTCGATGCGAGAGCCACGCTGGCCGCTCTTGCGCGTTCGTCGCTCGTTAGAGCCTGCCAGAGCCTGAGAGAGGTCAGGCGCTCTGTTTGCTGAAGCAGCGGTCTGGCTGTGGCCGGGTACTCGGTTGACATTCTCTTTTTCTCGCGCGGTGGACTACGGCAGAGGGTCGATCTTTCCTGGTGGCCGCAGTTGCTTCGCTCTCTTCCAAGCCTCTTGGAGTGCCCCTTGGTGTAAGAGCGCCCATTCGCGAACGAGGCTCTGCGCGCGAGGCGGAAGGTCTCCGTGAATTACGGCAAGGGTGTCGATCTCCACGACGGCCTCGTCTCCGCCGTAACTGGCGTGAAAGTGAGGCGGCGCGTGGTCGTCGAAGTACAGACGGATGATGATCCCGTAGAAACGGCAAAGTTCAGGCATCGCGGAGGAGGGGAACGGTGCCGGGCATCACTTCGTCGACGGCCTTGCCGGTGACCTGGAGATACAGTGCGTCGGGGCATAGTTCCGCGTCATCCCCCCACACGACGGCGCCGTGCTCGGCTACGCGAACCGCTTCGAAGGCGTCCGCGGCATCCCAGCAACGGAAGACGCCCCTGCCGGCAAGGCGGGAGAGGTCGACGACGCCCTCCGCGCCGTCGGAGAAGCGGAGCCAGAGCGTGAACCCGTTGCGCGGTTTGACTTCGATTGGTCGAGTCATCGGTCGATCGCCGCGATCCTATCCCGCATGTTCCGGTCGTCCGACTCCAAGATTTCAAGGTCCTGACTCCGAGATATCAGTCGTTGGACTCCGAGATTTCAAGTTTCTGCGGTCCTCCGACGGAACATGGCCGCCCCGATGACGAGCACCGCAGCCGCCGCGTAAGCCAGCGCCAGCAGACGGATCATCACGGGCACGTGCGCCTGCGCGTGGGCGAAGAAGACGGCGTACCAGGCGGGGACGGACCAGCCGGCGGCGAGGATGCCGGCCCAGCGCCAGGGGTCTTCGAGGGTCCACCAGTGGCGGAGGACGTAGAGGGTGGCGGCGGCCAGTGTCGCCGCGGCGGCGCCGATGAGGACGAGGGCCAGGGTCGGCGAGCCGAGGCCGACGGTACCGAGGTTGTCTCCGATCCGTTCGAGGGTTCGTTCGAGAGTCGGCGCGCTGGCGTAGAAGGGGTCGATGTCCGGGTGGATGGAGCTGCGCGGGGCGCCGTACAGCCGGAAAGTGAGCTGATCCCAGAACTTGAACAGCACCGGCTCGCGGAACACGAGTTCGGCGAGGAGGACGCGGAGCAGGAAGACGGCGGTGAGGCAAGAGGCGTAGACGCCGGCGCAGCGGATCAGCAGCCGGCGGCGCCAGGTCCGCGGATCGCGGGGGCGGTCGGACGGTTCGTCGCCGTGGTCATTGGCCGGCGGCGGGGCCACGGCCAGAGCCAGGAGCAGGCCGGCGAGCCCGATCAGGGCGCTGCCGAACAGGAGCTCGTGGTAGGCGATCATGGCGCCGAAGGCGGCAAAGAGAACGACCTGGAGGCTCGGCCGCCAGTGCGCGGCGCGGCGTCTCGCCACGGCGAGCAGCAGGACGATGGTCAGCACGTTCGAGGCGCCGGCGGTGAAGCTGCCGGCGCGGTCGTCGAGGTCGAGGAAGAGCAGGAGGCTGCCGAAGAGCGCGGCGAGCGCAACGGCCTGGAACAGGGTCTGGCGCCGTACTCGTGGGTTCGGCGTCACACCTGGAGTGGGCGGGAGACCGAGCCTTCGCCGGAGGCTGGCTGGACCCGTGGGTTCCCAGGCCGGAGGCAGGGCGGCTATTGCTGTCGCGATTACCAGCGCGCCGAAAAACCCGACGCCCATCAGGCCGAACGTCAACACCCGCAGCAGGCGCCGCAACCCGTCGACGCCGATCCGCGGCAGCAACCACTGCAGCATGGCCCGCTGGCCGGCCCAGTACTGGTGGTAGAAGACGCTCAGGTAGTCCGAGTCGTCGACGGCGCCCTGGTCGAGGCGTTGCTTGAGGGCGTCGCAGGGCCGCTGCGGCCGCGTATAGCGGTACACGCGGCGGGGGGAGATGGTGCGTTCCAGGGTGGCGCCGTAGCGGTTGAGCGTCATCAGGCTGATCAGGCAGTCGTTGAAGCTCTCGCGCGAATCCTGGATCGTCTGCCCGGGATGCGCGTAGGAGGCCCGCAGCGCTTCGGCTACGGGTTCCGGATCGGCGCGCACGGCCAGCCAGTTGAGCGTCAGGAAGAGAGCGGTGGCGGCGAGGGTCACGGCGCCGATGAGGGCTGTGGCGCGGAGGGGGCCGAGGCGCGCGGAATGAGGGCTGGAAGCCCGCGGAGAAGAAAACAGCGTGCGCAGGATGCGGCAGCCGTCGCGGAACGCTTTCAGCTTGCTCGTCGAGCCTTCCGGCCGGGCGAAGTAGGGGCAATGGATTTCATCCCAGGCGAGGTCCGAGGACGCCGCGAACAGGGTCAGTTCGGTCTCGATCTCGAACCCGCTCGACCGCGCCGGGAAGCGGTCGACGAAGCGGCGCGAGAAGGCCCGGTAGCCGGACAGAAGGTCGAGGACGCGGGGGCCGCAGCGCCAGCGGGCGAGGGCGCTGAAGAGCCGGTTGCCGACGCGGCGCAGCGGGGTGTAGGCGTGTGCTGCGGCGCGCTTGCGGGCCGCCACGAGCATGTCGAGGTCGCGCTCCTGGAGGATCGAGACGAGGCGCCCGGCGCTCTCGGCGTCGTAGGTGTCGTCGCCGTCGGCCATCAGGTAGATGTCGGCGTCCACGTCGCGGAACAGGCGGCGGATGGCCCGACCCTTGCCGCGCCGGGGCTCTGCAATCACGGTGGCGCCGGCGGCCGCGGCGGCTTCGGCGGTGCCGTCGTCGGACCCGTTGTCGCAGACGTAGATGGCGGCGCCGGGCAGGGCGCTCCGGAACGAGGCCACGACATCGCCGATCGTCGCCTGCTCGTTGAGGCAGGGGAGGAGGACGGCGATGCGAGCGGGGCTCATGGGGCGTCAGGCTTGGGCGGTGTAGGCGGCTCGTGCTCGCCGCTTCGCGGCCTCGCGCCTGATGCGGGCCAGAAGGCCCGCGCACCCAGAGACACTCTACGGTCTGGGCGACCCTCTTTACGGTAACCGGGGGCCTGTCACTGCGAGCGCGTGCCTGCCGGATGCTGGACCGAGCGCGAACAGGTGCTCGCGGGTGCGCACGTAGAGCCGGTCGCCGACGATCGCGGGCGTCGCCCAGACCGACTCGCCGAGCGAGAAGCTGCCGAGGACCTCGTGCGTCCGCCCGGCGCGCATGATCGCTGCGTCGCCGTCCGTGTTGACCATCAGGATCCGGCCGCCGCCGCCGACCATGGAAGCGGAGTACCGGCCGCGGATCGGCAGCCGGCCGCCCTCGTAGACCACCTCGCCGGTGCGCGCGTCGAGGCAGGTGATCACGCCGCCGTCGTTGGTGAGGTAGAGCAGTCCGCCGTAGAGCAGGTTCGAGGGCACGTAGCCGGTGCCCTTGCGGTAGGTCCACACCCGCGGGTCGCCCTTGGTTAGATCGCCGCGGCTGTCGAGGGGAATGGCGAAGACAACCTTGCCCGGGTAGCCCGAAGTGAACACGGCCAGATCGCCGACCGTCATCGGGGAGTGGATCGCGTTGTTCTGGAGTCCCGTGGCGCGCCAGAGTTCGCGGCCGTTGGCCGGATCGTAGGAGATGACGTACTCGTAGCCGGTCGTCAGCAACTGCTTCTGCCCGCCGTGTTCGACCACGATCGGCGTTCCCCAGCTCGCCTGCACCGGCCGCTCGCGTTTCCAGACTTCCTTGCCGGTTGCGGGGTCGAGCGCGACGATGAAGGAGTCGTCGCCGCTGTCCTCGTCGGCCTGGATGATCAGCAGACCGTCTGTGAGCACGGGCGAAGTGCCGACACCGAGGCCGACGGTCTTGATGTCGCCGATGTCGCGCTCCCAGACCGGCTCGCCGTCCAGGGTGTAGGCGTAGACGCCCTCGGAACCGAAGTAGGCGTAGACCCGCTCACCGTCGGTGACCGGAGTCGGCGAGGCGTAGGACGACTCGGAGTGGCGGTCGTCGAAGACGCGGCCCGCGTAGGCGGTGTGCGACCACAGGATCTTCCCCGAGTCCGCGTCGACCGCGATCACCTTCATCGTGTGGTGGCGGTTGCCGTCGGTGGCCTGCGGATGCGTGAACGGCTGTCCGCCGAAGGTGTGATCGGGAGGGCCGGCGCCCGGAATCACGCGGCCTGTGATCGCCGTGGTCAGGAACACCCGGCCGCCGGAGATGACCGGCGAGGAGTGGCCGCGACCTTCGACCCTTGTCTTCCAGAGCAGGTTGCGTTCGACTGTGAGGTCGGCCGCCGGGCCGGGGCCGGAGCGCGCGACGCCGCTGCCGTCGGCGCCGCGGAAGCCGGTCCAGTCGGTGGAGGCTGTTCCCGCGGCGAGGGCGGGCGCCGCCGCAAGGGCGGTGGCGATCAGAATCGCTGCTGTTGAACGGTGGCGGTTGGCGTGCATTGGAATCTCGCGGGTTGTCGATGCTACGGGGTCTTGATCGGGTCGGCGGGGCGGCCGGGCAGGGTCCGGGGATCCTCGGCCAGCTTCTCGAGCAGGAGGTCGACCGCCTTCTCGAGCTGCGGGTCGCGGCCGTCGAGGATGTCGCGCGGCAGGTTGGTGACTTCGATGTCCGGCTCGACGCCGTAGCCCTCGATCACCCAGTTGCCTTCGGGGTCGGCGGCGCCGGCTTCGGGTACGTTGACGGCGCCGCCGTCGATCAGGGGCGCCCGGCCGTAGATGCCGACGACGCCGCCCCAGCTTCGCTTGCCGACGATCGGCCCCAGGCTGGCGCGGCGGAACTGGTAGGCGAACTGGTCGCCGTCCGACGCCGTGTCCTCGTCGATCACGCAGGCGAGGTAGCCGTGGAAGACGCCGCCGGGCGAGGTGTCGACCGAGTCGCGGTTGCGCTCGAAGTCGAGCATCAGGGTCTCGCGGCGGAGGCGCTCGATGATCATCGGCGAAACGTTGCCGCCGCCGTTCGAGCGCACGTCGACGACCAGCGCCTCGGCGCGGAGCTGGCCGTAGTACCACTTGATCCACTCGCGGATGCCGTCGGCCGACATGTCGGGAATGTGGAGGTAGCCGATCCGGCCGCCGCCGCGTTCGGCGACGATGCGGCGGCTGCGCTCGGTCCAGGCCAGGTAGATCAGCGCGTCTTCGCTCGAGATCGGATCGACCAGGACGTTCCGCGCCTCGCCGCGGTCGGCGCTTGAACCGACGGTCAGCTCGAGCGGCCCGCGTCCGGCCTCGCGCAGGAGTTGGAAGGGGTTGCCGGTTGCTGTCAGCTCGCGGCCCTGGATCGCGAACAGGTAGTCGCCTTCACTGATGCCGACGCCGATCTCGGTCAGCGGCGAGCGGTAGCGGGGCTCCTCGTTCTGGCCCTCGAAGATGCCGGCGATCCGGTAGCGGCCGGCGTCCTGGTCGAGCTCGAAGCGGGCGCCGAGCAGGGCCGCGCGCGGCCGGTCGGGCGCCTCGTAGTCGCCGCCGCTGACGTAGGCGTGGGAGACGTTCAGTTCGGCGACCATCTCGCTCATCACGTAGTTCAGGTCGCTGCGGTGGCCGACGTGGGCGAGCAGGGGACGGTACTGCTCGCGCAGCGCTTCCCAGTCGTAGCCGTGCATGTTCGGGGCGTAGAAGAAGTCCCGGAACCGGCGCCAGACCTCGTCGAAGATCTGGGTCCACTCCTCGGTCGGCACCCGGTCGACGGTCAGGCCGGCGAGGGACAGGGTCTTGGCGTCGCCGCCGCCGAGATCGAGCAGGCGGAAGGACCGGCCCTCCCGGACCAGCAGCTTCTTGCCGTCGCGGGACAGGACGAGGCCGCCGATGCCCTTGGCCAGGCTCTTGCCCTCGCGCTTCTTGAGGTCGTACGCGAAGACCTCGGTCTCGACGTCGGACGAGCGTCCGAGGTACCGGGCGCCGCCGCGGACGTACAGGACCTTGCCTTCCGCGGCGCCGAGGCCGAAGTAGTTGTCGGCCTCTACGGGTACGCGGGCGACGCGCTGCGCGAGACCGTCCAGGTCGATCCGGTCGCGCTCGTCGTCCTTCACTTCGTCTTCGTCGTCGTCGTCGCCCGCGTGCTCGCCGTCCTCGTCGCCGTCCTCGTGCTCGCCGCTGCCTTCTTCGTCCGCCTCATCGTCGTCCTTCTCGTCCTCGATCTCGACTTCGTCGCTTCGCGGCGGAAAGGGATGGGGCGTGTCCTGGCGCAGGGCGAGCGCGTAGATGTACGTCTCGCGATCGGCGGTGTAGTTGAACTCGAAGCTCCCGATCTGCGGCTGGAACTGCCGGTCGGAGAGGAAGTAGAGGTAGTCGCCGCCGGGGTCGAACACGGGCGAGAAGTCGTTCCAGAGCTCGGACGTCACCCGGGTCAGGGTCCGGCTCTCGACCTCGAACAGGTGGATCGAGCTGAAGTCGTTCGGGTCGCCGAGCTCGACCGCGAGGAAGTCCCCGTTCGGTGACCAGTCGTAGGCGGTGCCGAAGGGCCGCGGATCGTCGACGACTTCGACGATGTCGCGCGATCCGGTCGGCGCGGCGTCGACGATGCCGAGCTGCCCCTGCTGGTCGACGAAGGCGATGCGGTCGCTCGCCGGCGACCAGAGCAGGTTGTTGTAGTGGCGCCCGACGCTGCCCCGGGTGAGCTGGACCGGGTCGCTGCCGCCGTCCTGGCTGACCACCCAGATCTCGGTTTCGCCGCTCTGGTCGGAGACGAAGGCGATCCGCCGGCCGTCGGGCGACCAGGCCGGATCGCGGTCGTTGGCGCCGGAGCTGTGCGTCAGGTTGCGGGTCGGACCGTGTTCGATCGGCACGCTGAAGATGTCGCCGCGGGCCGAGAAGGCGGCCCGCTTCGCCTTCGGGCTGAGGGAGAAGCCGGAGACCCGGTTCGCCGCCGAGACCCGGCTCGGCCGGCGCGCGAGTTGGTCCGTCGGCACGTGGATCGGGACCGGGCGCACGGCGCCGGAAGCCAGGTCGAAGATCTCGAGCGAGCCGGCCTTCTCGTACACGATCCGCCGGTTCGCCTTGTCGGCGGAAGGCCAGCGCACGTCCCACCGGTCCTCCCGGGTGAGCTGCGCCAGGTCGCCCGAATCGACTTCGTAGGCGTACAGGTTCAGGATGCCGTCGCGGTCGGAGGAGAAGTAGATCCGGTCGTCGATCCACATCGGGTCGCGGTCCGAGCGGCGGTGGTTCGTGACCTGGATCGACTCCAGGCTGTCCAGGTCGAGGATCCACAGGTCCTGCGCCCAGCCGCCCTCGTACCGCTTCCAGTGCCTGAAGTCGCGGGTCACCGGCGAGTAGACGGCCCGCCGGGCGTCGGGCGAGAGATCGCCGCCGCCGGACTCGGGCATCGGCAGCGCCCGGGGCAATCCCCCGGCGGTGTCGACCAGGAACAGCTTCGTATCGCCCAGGTCCCAGCCGTCGCGGAGCGACCGGAACAGCACGGACTTGCCGTCGGGCGACCAGCCGTAGACCTGGTAGTCGTAGCCCCAGCGCGGGGCCAGCGGACCTGCTGCCGGATAGAAGGTCAACTGACGCGGCGCGCCGCCCGCCGCCTCTACGACGTAGACCTGCTCGTCGCCGTCGTACTGGCCGGTGAAGGCGATCTGGGCGCCGTCGGGCGAGAACTTGGCGAACAGCTCCAGGCCGGGGTGCGAGGTGAGTCGTGTCGCCGTGCCGCCGTCCGCCGCGGCGAGCCAGATGTCGCCCGCGTAGGTGAAGGCGATTCGGTCACCGGAGAGATCCGGGAAGCGGAGCAGCCTGGTCGGCTCGCCGGTCTGGGCCAGTCCGGGCGCCGCCAGCGCGGCGAGGGCCAGGAGAGTGGCGCCCAGCGTGGCGCGCGGCACTTGACGGGGGACGATCATTGGGACCTCCGGTCGCGGGGCGGCGCTTCGGAGCGATCAGCGCCGCGGCATTGTCTCACGTTCGTTGGGGTGCGCCGGCGCCCCCGCCGGCATCCGGTAAGCTGCCGCCGCTTCGCCGGCCGGGCGCAGCGGTTCGGCGGGGAGGCGGCAACAGACGACAAATCGAGACGCCGGCCGCGGCCGGCTGCGGGAGACGGCACCATGAGTGGGATCGAGATCACGGGAGCGCGCGACTTCGAAGCGGCGAAGCACATCCTGACCCCGGAGGCGCTCGAGTTCGCGGGCGACCTGTGCCGGCAGTTCGAGCAGCGGCGGCAGCAGTTGCTTCAGGACCGGGTCGATCGCCACGCCCGGATCGAGGCCGGTGACGACCCCACGTTCCCGGCCGAGACCCAGGAGATCCGCGACGCGGACTGGAAGGTGGCGCCGACGCCCGCGGACCTGAACTGCCGCTGGGCCGAGATCACGGGCCCCGTCGATCGCAAGATGATGATCAACGCGCTGAACTCGGGCGCCAAGGTCTTCATGGCGGATCTCGAGGACGCCCTGAGTCCGAGTTGGCGCAATGTGATCGAGGGTCAGCAGAACCTGTACGACGCGGTGCGCAGGCAGTTGGAGTTCACGAACCCGGGGAACGGCAAGGAGTACCGGTTGGGGGCCGAGATCGCCACGCTGCTGGTACGTCCTCGCGGCTGGCACCTGATCGAGAAGAACGCCCTCCTCTCTGGCAATCCCGTCTCGGCCGGCATCTTCGACTTCGGCCTCTACTTTTTTCACAACGCCAGGGCAGCGCTCAGCCGCGGCAGCGGTCCGTACTTCTACCTGCCGAAGCTGGAGAACCGGCACGAGGCGCGGCTTTGGAACGACATCTTCGTCGCCGCCCAGGACGCACTCGGCGTGCCCCAGGGCAGCGTTCGCGCCACGGTGCTGATCGAGACCATCCTCGCCGCCTTCGAGATGGAGGAGATCCTGTACGAACTCCGCGACCACTCGGCAGGACTCAACGCCGGCCGCTGGGACTACATCTTCAGCGCGATCAAGAAATTCGCCTTCCGGGAGGACATGGTGCTGCCGGATCGCGGCCAGATCACGATGACCGTTCCCTTCATGCGCTCCTACACGGAGCTCCTGGTGCGCACCTGCCACAGCCGCGGCGCGCATGCGATCGGCGGCATGGCGGCCTTCATTCCCAGCCGGCGGGATGCTGAGGTCAACGCGACGGCGCTGGCGGCGGTCCGTTCCGACAAGGAGCGCGAGGCCGGCGACGGCTTCGATGGCAGTTGGGTCGCCCACCCGGACCTGGTGCCGATCGCGCTTGAGGTCTTCAGCACGAAGATGGAGGGTCGGCCGAACCAGAAGGAGCGGCTGCGCGAGGACGTGTCGGTGGCGCCCGGCAGCCTGATCGATCTGAACGTTCCGGGCGGCACCCTGACCGAGCAGGGCCTGCGCAACAACGTCTCGGTCGGGCTCCAGTACATGAACTCCTGGCTCAACGGCAACGGCGCCGCGGCGATCAACAATCTGATGGAGGACGCGGCGACCGCCGAGATCGCCCGCGCACAGCTCTGGCAGTGGGTCCACCGCAACGCGCTGATGGACAACGGCGCGAAGGTCACGGTGGAGCTCTACGAACAGGTGCGCGACGAAGAGCTGAGGCAGCTCGGCGGCCGCGAAGCGAGCCGTTACGGTCTGGCGGTCGAGTTGCTCGACGACCTGGTGCTGGGTTCCGAGTTCCAGGAGTTCCTGACCCTCCAGGCCTACAAGCACATCTGATCGGGCCCGAAGGACCGCATCCGGTTTCAACCCGCTGCGCTACGCTCCGGCCGATGCAGCATGCGATCGAGCTGGACGCGCTGCGAAGCGAGGTCGGCGACTCGGCCACTGCGATGGCGAACGCGGTTTCGGCCTGCGTCCACTGCGGCTTCTGCCTGCCGACGTGCCCGACCTACATCGAGCTGGGCGAGGAGATGGACTCGCCGCGCGGTCGTATCGTGCTGATGAAGGAGGTGCTCGAGGGCGGCCTCGACCTGGAGGAGGCGCTGGTCCACATCGACCCCTGCCTGGGCTGCATGTCGTGCGTGACGGCCTGCCCGTCGGGTGTCGAATACGGCGAACTGCTGATGCCGTTCCGGGAACTGGCCGAGGCCGGCCGGCGGCGCTCCCTGCCGGATCGCCTGTGGCGCGGCCTGATGCTGGACACGCTGGCTCGCCCCGCGCGCCTGCGGTGGATGCTGCGGCTGGGTCGCCTGGCGGCGCCGTTCCGCGTGCTGCTGCCGGCCCGGCTCGCCGCCACGCTCGATCTGCTGCCCAGGACTGCGGATCGCGCGGAAGTCGGCTTCGGCGTGTTCCCGGCGATGGGCGAGCGGCGCGCCCGGGTGGCCCTTCTCGCCGGTTGCGCCCAGCAGGTGCTGGCGCCCCGCATTCACCGCGCGACGATCGAGGTGCTGACGCGCCGCGGCGTCGAGGTCGTCGTCCCCAAGGAGGAGGCATGCTGCGGTTCGCTGGCTCTTCACGCCGGTGACGCGCCGCGGGCCCGCGCCGCCGCCGGTTCCCTGTTGCAGGTCTTCGGGCCCGAGGGTCTCCTGGCCGACGTCGACGCGGTGCTGACCAACGCGGCCGGCTGCGGTTCGGGCCTCAAGGAATACGGCCTGCTGTTCGCGGGGCGGCCCGAAGAGGCAGCGGCCCGCGCTCTGGCCGCCAAGGTGCGGGACGTGTCGACGTTCCTCGCCGCGCTCGAGACCGAGGCGCCGCCGCCGCTGCCGCAGCCGATGCGCGTCGCCTACCACGACGCCTGCCACCTCGCCCACGCGCAATCGGAGCGGACGGGGCCCCGGCAGTTGCTGGCTCAGGTTCGGGGCGTGACCCTGGTCGAACCGCGCGACTGGCAGATCTGCTGCGGTTCGGCGGGCATCTACAACCTGGAAGAGCCCGAGCTCGCGGCGCGCCTGGGGCGCAAGAAGGCGGAGGCTCTGCTCGAGGGCGAACCGGACGTGATCGCCACCGGCAACATCGGCTGCCTGACCCAGATCGAGAGCCACGTGCACCGTTTGGGCTCGCCGATTCCCGTGCGGCACACGATGGAGATCCTGGCCTCTGCGTACGGCGCCGACTGAGGATTTCCGCAGGCCGGATTCAGTTACAGACAGGGTACCCAGGGTCGGTTATCCTGCCCGCTCCCGTTGATTGCTTCTCCTTCCATGCTGACTACTTTCATACCTGGATGACGACAACGACCCGCATTGGAATCATGGTTCTGGGGCTACACGTGGACTGCTGGGTCGACGACCGAGGGCCGATTCGCCTCACAGGGAGATGCACATGACGACAACGACCCGCATTGGAATCATGGGCTTCGGACTGCTGGGTCGAAGCCTCTTTCGCCTCTCTCTTGACCGTCCCGAAATCGAGATCGCGGCCGTCGCCGACACCGCGGATCCCGAGATGCTCCGCTACCTGCTGCGCTTTTCGACCCTGCCGTGGCCGCTCGACGCGGATGTCGCGCTCGAGAACGGCAGCCTGTGCGTCGACGGCGCCTGCGCCAGCGTGGCGCCCGCCGGCCGCGCCGGTGAGGCGCCCTGGGGCGACCTCGGGGTCACGACCGTCGTCGACTTCCGGGACACGAAGCCGACGCGAACCGAACTCGAGGGGCACCTCGAGGCCGGCGCCGAGCGCGTGGTGCTCTGCGCGCCACCGGGCGGGGAGCTGGACCGGACGGTCGTGGTCGGTCTGAACGAGGACCGGATCGAGCCTTCCGACCGGATCGTGTCCGCCGGCTCGTTCACAGCGCATTGCGCCGGGCCGCTGCTGCGCATCCTCGACGGGGCATTCGGCGTCGAGCAGGCGTTCATCAGTTCCGTGCGTGCCTACGGCGCCGGTTCGCGGCTCGCTGACGTGCCGGCGCCCGAACTCCGTTCCGGCCGGGCGGCGGGCGAGAACATCATTCCCTCGGCGACGGAAGCCGCGGCGGAACTCGAGGCCGTGCTGCCCGAACTGGGCGGCAAGCTCTCGGCTTCGGCGATGAACGTGCCGGTGTCGAACGGCTCCGTGGTCGACCTGGTGTGCTGGCACCGCGACGCCGTGAGCATTGCCGGGGTCAACGAGGCCGTTGCCGCGGCTGCCGGCGGCGAATGGAGCGGCCGGCTGCGCTTCGAGCGCGAGGCGATCGTCTCGGCCGACACCGCAGGCAGCCGGGCGACCTGCATCTTCGATTCGCAGGCAACGATGACCCTGGGCGATCACATGTCGAAGACGATCGCCTGGTTCGACAACGGCTGGGGCTACCTGCACCGGCTCCTGGAACTCGTCGCCGCGCTCGACGCTGCGCCGGCGGCTGGCGCCGAAGGGGGCGCCTCATGATTCGCGTCGGCATCTTGCTGGGGTTTCGTGGCAGGAGACGGGCGTATGCGCCCGATCGGTGCGCAATGGCGTGCGTGGGAGGGCACTGCTCATGATTCGCGTCGGCATCAACGGATTCGGGCGGATCGGGCGCAGCGTCTTCCGCATCCTGGCCGCCCGCCCCAACGTGGACATCGTTGGCATCAACGACCTGTTCGACGCGGAACGCCTGGCCTATCTGCTGCGCTACGACACGGTGCAGGGAGTCTTCGACCAGAAGGTCGAGGTGACCGGGAACGGCCTGCGCGTCGGAGGCCGCCAGACCCGGCTCAGCGCTGAGCGGAATCCTTCCCAGCTCCCCTGGAGTGAGCTCGGGGTCGACATCGCGGTCGAGTCGACGGGTGTGTTCCGGACCCGCGCCCAGGTGGCGCAGCACTTGGAAGCCGGCGCCTCGCGGGTGGTACTCACGGTGCCTGCCAAGGACGAGATCGACGCCATGATCGTGCTCGGCGTCAACGACGGCGAACTCGGTCCCGAGCATCGCGTCGTCTCCAATGCCTCCTGCACCACGAACTGCCTCGCGCCCCTGGCCAAGACCCTCGATGACGCGTTCGGTTTCGAGGAGGGGTTCATCACCACCATCCACGCGTACACCAATGGCCAGCGCCTGGTCGACTCGCCGCACAGCGACCCGCGGCGCAGCCGCTCGGCGACCGCCAACATCATCCCGACCACGACGGGCGCCGCGCGCGCCGTCGGCAAGGTGCTGCCGCACCTGAACGGCCGCCTCGACGGCATGGCGATGCGGGTGCCCGTGGCGGACGGCTCGATCGTCGATCTGACCTGCAGGCTCCGCGGCGACGCCACGGCGGAGGACATCAACGGGGCAGCGTCGGCGGCCGCCGAGTCGAACCTGGCGGGCATCCTCCAGTACTCCGAAGACCCGCTGGTTTCGAGCGACATCCTCGGCAATCCCCACTCGTCGATCTTCGACGCGCCGCTGACCCGGGTCACGCCGGCTGAGGGCGGCGGCGTGTACGCCCGCGTCGTGTCGTGGTATGACAACGAGTGGGGCTACTCGAACCGGGTCGCGGATCTGATCGAGCGGCTGGCGCAGTTCGGGTCCTGACCCCGGTAAACCGTGCAGCGCCGAGCCAAGATCGTCGCCACGATTGGCCCCGCGAGTTCGAATCCCAAGACCCTCGCGCGGCTGATCCGCGCCGGCGTCAACGTCGTCCGGCTGAACCAGTCTCACGGCACCAGGGAGGAGCATCGCCGGCTTATCCGGCTGGCGCGGCAGGTCAGCGACGAGGCTGGCCGGTCGGTCGGCGTGATGGTCGACCTGATGGGGCCCCGGCACCGGCTCGATCACTTCGAGGGCGCGCGGGTGCTCAAGCGGGGCGACGTCGTTGCCCTGGGCGCGGGCGCCCGTGCGGACCTGGCGCTCGACCGCGACATGGTCAAGCACGTTCAGCCGGGCGAACAGATCCTGATCGACGACGGCCGGGTGCAGTTGGAGGTCCGGTCGAAGGACGAGGAGACGATCGAGGCGGAGGTCATCGTCGGGGGCGCGGTGTCGAGCCGGAAGGGCGTGAACCTGCCCGACAGCCATCTGCCGTTCCACATTTCGGACAAGGACTTGGGCGACATCCGGATGGCGGTCGAGGAGGACGCCGACTTCCTGGCGGCCAGCTACATCGGCGGCTCCGAGGACGTGGTGCGGGTGCGGGAAGCCGCGCGGGAGGCGGGCCGCGACCTGCAGGTGATCGCCAAGCTGGAGCGCCGCCGGGCGCTGGAGCACCTCGACGAGATCGTGCTCGAATCCGACGGCGTGATGGTGGCGCGGGGTGACCTGGGGGTCGAGATTCCGCTCCACCAGGTGCCGGTGGCTCAGAAGCAGATCATCGAGGCCGGGTGGCGGCTGGCGCGACCGGTGATCGTGGCGACCCAGATGCTGGAGTCGATGATCGCGCATCCGCGGCCGACCAGGGCCGAAGCGTCGGACGTGGCGAACGCGGTGTTCGACGGCGCCGACGCCATGATGCTCTCCGGCGAGAGCGCCGCCGGCCGCTATCCCCTGGAAGCGGTGCAGACGATGCACCTGATCATTGCCGAGTCGGAGCGTTACCAGCTCTCGAAACACACTTCGCAGCCGGTTGGATTCCACACGATGGAAGTCGGCCCCTACGACATCGAACCGCCGAACCGGCTGGGCGCGCTGGAGATCCCGGAGACGGTCTCCGCCGCGGCCATCCTCTCGGCCCGGCATCTGAGCGCGCAGGGAATCGTGGTCCTGAGCCAGCGCGGTTTCACGGCTCGCCAGGTCGCCTGCCGCCGGCCGTCGACGCCGGTGCTGGCCTTCACCCGCGAACCGCGGACCATGCGCGAACTCCAGCTCGTGTGGGGCGTTCAAGCCGTGCGGATGGACCAGGAGGTCTACCACCACGACGAGGTCGTCGCGATGGTGGACCGGCAGCTCCTCGCCGGCAGCTTGGCTCTGCCCGGCGACACGATCGTGCTGCTGATGGGTGACCCGATCCAGGATCGTCCGCCGACGAACCTGGTGCGGATCCACCGCGTCCGCCCGCAGTAGCGCCCGCCCTGGGAAGCGCTACGATCAGCCGCCATGACCGACAGCGATCTTCACGTCTCCATCGAGCAGGACTACCCCTACCTCCGCGACCCGGTGCGCCGGATCTGCGAACAGTTCCCGGGCGAGTACTGGCGGCGTCTCGATGCCGCCTCCGAGTACCCGACGGAGTTCGTGCAGGCGCTGACCGAACACGAGTACCTGGGCTGCCTGATTCCCGAGGAGTACGGCGGCGCCGGGCTGCCGCTGCGCGCCGCCTCCGTCGTCCTGGAGACGATCCACTCCTCCGGCTGCAACGCCGCCGCCTGCCACGCCCAGATGTACACGATGGGCACGGTGCTCCGCCACGGCAGCGACGAGCAGAAGCAGGAATACCTGCCGAAGATCGCGGGCGGCGAACTGCGCCTTCAAGCCTTCGGCGTCACCGAGCCGGTGACCGGCTCCGATACGACCCAGTTGCGGACCACGGCCGTCCGCGACGGCGACACCTACGTCGTCAACGGCCAGAAGATCTGGACCAGCCGTGCGCTTCATTCGGACCTGATGATCCTGCTCGCCCGCACCACGCCGGCGGACCAGGTCGAGAAGCGCTCGCGCGGCCTGTCCGTGTTCCTGGTCGATCTGCGCGAGGCGCGAGGCAACGGCCTGGAGATCCAGCCGATCGAGACGATGATCAACCACGGCACCACCCAGGTCTTCTTCGACAACCTGCGCATCCCGGTCAGCAGCCGGATCGGCGAGGAGGGGCACGGTTTCAAGTACATCCTGAGCGGCATGAACGCGGAGCGCATCCTGCTCGCCTCCGAGGCGATCGGCGACGCCCGCTACTTCATCCGCCGCGCGGTCGAGTACGCCAACGAGCGCGAGGTCTTCGGCCGGCCGATCGGCCAGAACCAGGGCATCCAGTTCCCGATCGCCCGTGCCCACGCCGAGACCGATGCCGCCGAGATGATCGTCCGCAAGGCCGCCGCCCTCTACGACGCCGGCCGCGAATGCGGCGCCGACGCGAACAGCGCCAAGCTCCTCGCCTCCGAAGCGGCCTGGGACGCCGGCGACACCTGCTTCCAGACCTTCGGCGGCTTCGCCTTCGCCACCGAGTACGACATCGAACGCAAGTGGCGCGAATGCCGCCTGTTCCAGACGGCGCCCATCTCGACCAACCTTGTCCTCACGTACCTCGCCCAGCACGTGCTGGGGCTGCCGCGGAGCTACTGAGGCGCAGGTGGGCCAGTTGGACCGTTCGGCCGTCGACGACGCGTTTCAGCGGCTGATGGCAAGGAGAACCGAATGGTGGCGATGGAGATCTGGAAGCAGATCCTTCGCGAGGCACTCGAGTTCTGGCGCCTGAACTGTCACGTCGAAATAGAGGAGAGAGCGATAGACGATATCGGGGAGTGTAGGGAGTTCTCCGAGTTGACCAGGGTTTGGGGGTGGCGCCTGGGAAGGGTCCAAGGCGGCGAGTTGAAGTCTTTGCGCGGGCTCATGGGCGATGTGTTTCGGCAGAAGGTGAGTCCGTCAACTAGGGCCAGGAACAAGTCCTATAGGGAGCGTTTGGACGTCGCCAGAGTCGCGATGGAGAACCTTGTGTTGTTGCGGAATGTAGACGCCCACACGTACGAGCCGATTCACGATCCCGGCGCCGTTGCGGCTCTGGCCGGTACTCTCCTGATGCTCGTCGAGCACGCGGGGTCCGTGAAAGGCGATCTCCTTGAGGCCTTGGGACGCTTGAAGGAAGACGCCCGAAAGGCTCTGGATCTTTGTGTTCGGCAGCTTGATCCAGGGGACGAGGCTGTAGATAGCCCCTTATGGGCCTCCCCCGCAGTCGTCGCGCCACCGAGCCCGCCTGGGGCTGCGGATTCCTTGATCCGGATCGAGCAGACCATTGAGGCTGTCCGGGATGTGGTCATGGGGTTGAGCGACCGCTCTTCGCCCGCCTCCAGTGCCGGGGCGCCCGCCGCGGGAGTCATGGCCGGAGGTTCCCCTCAGGTTGAGGAAGAAGAGGTGGCCCCGGTGCTGGCGAAGGTCTTGAGTTCCCTCGACCGACTCGTGGCTCGGAGTCTCACGGAGAGCGACCTGAAGTATCTGATCTCGATCGCGAAGGCCCGCCAAGTGGACGATGGGGTCGTGGAGCGGAGACTCTCGGAACTGAGTACGTCGCTCGCGGCCGTTCTGGACCGCATTGAGCCGCGAGCGGAACAGGATGATCGTCATGTGGTCGCGGACCGGCCGGCCAGGGAGGGCCTCCAGGCCACGCTCGCGAGCCTGCGGGATCGGATCCTGGATGAGGAGAGGCTCCGTAGCATCGTGTCGGACGCCCTGGCGGGGATCGGAACGTCGGGCGGGCCGGATCCTGATTGGAGCGAAGCCGAAGCTGCTGAAGAGCAGTCCGCACATTTCGACCCGTTGCCAGACGACGAAAGGTCCGTTCTGACGCTCAGGCCTGTCCTGACACTGCAGCAGGCGGAAAACCGGCTCGTGAGCCTCCGCAATCGCATCAAGGCTGAAGAGAACATTGAGTGGTTCGAGTGCGCCCTGCAACGGAAGTTCATCCGCCAGATGCTCGATCAACGGATTTGTGATCAATTGAGTTGGCGGCGAGCTGGCGGACCCATCCGGTCGTGGTTCGAGGACAAACGCAACGACCGACGAGTGATGGAGCGCCAGTTGGAACGGTACGGCGACGAGATCTTCGGGATCATGAAGTCCGTTGACTTCGGCGACGAAGTGCCGGTTGGGTCGCGTGATTCCGGCTCCAACGCCCGGCCTCCGAGGCAGGGCAGCGACCCAGAACGGCCAGTCGTCATCTCAGTTGGCGGGACTGGCGAGATCTGACGAATCCCCTATGGTTTGCCATCTCGGCGAATGCGGCGCGGCGCAACCTACAGGGCGGAGAAGTCGGTCGATGGTCTCGACATGCGCTCCCCGTTCAAGCCTGTCCGCGATGAATTGCCACGCTGAGGCGTCGGTGAAGTGGAGGCCGAACTCTCCTTCAGGCCAGCGTCTTGGGGATCGTATGATCCCTTGTTCGTGTCCGTCAACGACGGTGTGATGGTCCGGCCGGTGCGCCGCTCGAGTCGCTTGCGCCGGGTTGCCGATCAGCCGAGCCGGGTCAGATGTTCGTCACACTCGGCTTCGCCGGCCGGGACGGGGATTCCCGCGTAGAGAAACCGGGCGCGTCGCCACAGGTGCCTTGCCTCGTCGGTCCCGGCCCTGCATTTCCTTGAGAAGCGCCAGGGGGCGGAGGGCGTTCGCGTAGTCGAGCGCCGGAGGCTCGTCTTCTGCGGCGTAGAGGGCCAGCGCCTCGTCGTAACCGGACTCGGCCTCGGCCAGTCGTCCGGTGCTGCGATGCGCGTCGGCGAGGTGCCGGACGGCATGGGCGAGGAGCATCGGGTCGGTTGCGGCCCGCGCGACCGCGACCGCTTCCTCGTAGCGCGCGACAGCGTCGTCGCGACGGCCGGCGTCGTGCTCCACGTGACCCAACCTTCTGAGCGCCCTGACGAGCGCGCGGGGGTCGTCGGCCCGGCGACACAGGGCCACGGCTCGAGTGAGCCTTCGTCGGATGACGTCGGCGGTTCGGTCGAACGCGGCTTCGGTGGCCGGTCGCTCCGCCAGAGTCGTCCGCCGCAGCGTCCAAGCCGGGTTCATCAGCTCGCGCGCCTCATCCAGGGGGAAGTTCCGGGGTGGGAGCGTCATCGCTCATTGAGCGCCCAGAGTATCGGGAGCCGGCCGCGCCGCGGCCCACTTTGGAACGGGCTTCCAGCGCCCGGTAGCTTTGTGGGAAGACGCTCGAAGGGCTCTGGATAGCTGTGTTCGGAGGCTTGATCCAGAAGACGAGGCTGTAGATGACCCCTCGTTGGCCTCCGCAGTCGTCACGCGAGGGAACGTACCTGGCGCCGCGAAGCGCTGGTCCGGACTGACGAATCGCCGACTTCAGTTGCAGTCGCCGTGGCTTCAGACGTGTTCCGGCGGTTTCGGCGAGGAGGCCGCGCTCAGGTGGTGGGACGCCGCGGATAGTTCTGCCGCGAGTTCTCGGTACTCCCGGCCGAGCCTGCTGTCTTGCCGGCGCTTCGTGAAGATGGCTTGGTTGAGGAGCGAGAGGCTGTCGTTCCGGTGGATGCGAAGGGGAGGCTTGGTGAAACCCAGATCGGTCTGGAAGTTAGAGAGCATCTGGTGGAGGGCGGAGTCTTCGTCGTCGAGGTCCGGCACGTTGGAGAGGACGAAGTGGAGATCGATGTGCTGTTGCCGGGGACCGGTGCCCTCCGCCCTGATGTCGCGGACGATCTTGGTCAAGCCGCGCAGGTTCTGCTGGTTCGGGAAGAAGAAGACGGCGACCGCGTTCGGAAGGTGTCGGGTGCAGATCCCGCCGATGTCGGTGTAGCCGGTGCGGCAGTCGAGCAGCACATGGTCAGGCTCGATCTCGGCTGCCACTGGAGTTTGAGATCTTCCAACAGGAGGTAGCCGTCGTGGTTCGCAGACGGCGTCGTGCTTGATTCTCTCCGCCTCGTGGTCCAGAAACTGGAAACCGCAGGCTGCGCAGCGACGAACGGGGAGTTCAACATGCAACTTGACCGCGGTCTCGCCGGAGCCGTAGTTGAAGGCGTGTTCGTGGCAGTAGGTCACGACGGACGGTTCGTCGCATCGTGGGCACAACGGGTCGAAGTCGGGGGTTGCGGCTGATCCGGATTCGGGTGCCATGGTCGTCAGTCCTTCAGTGGTTCGACGCCGGCGGGCGAGCGTGGCCAGCCGCCGTCTCGTCGAGTCGCTAAGACACGGTGAGTCCCTCCGGGCCATGGCTGGGCGCCATTCACACCGTCCACGATCATATGGTTCACGTGGCCGCCGCTCAACCGGAGAAGCCGATCATGTGATTGCCCGAGGCGTCGCGCTGGGTGCCCGAAGAGGGCGGAGCCCACAACCAAGAGTGAGGTCCTTGGCGAAGACCATCTCGTTCAGGAACGAGATGCTCCTCGTGGCGATGGATGATCAGGGGTTCGCCGTCGAAACCGAGACCGATGCGGAAGAGGTTCTCTTCGTTGGGGAAGAAGTAGCAGGCGCGGCGACGGAGGAGGACTGCCCTCCCCCGTTTGTGATCCGCTGAAGCTCGGCCCAGCCCTGCGGCGTAGCCAACAGCCGCAGGTACCGATCATTGGCCGTGTTCTGGAACACACCGGCGGTCTCCCAGCGCTTGATCGTCGCTTCGCCCAAGCCGGTGATCTGGGCAAAGGCCGCCCTACTCAGCTTCCGGCGTTCCCGGATGGCGCGGATCTCCCACGGCGACAACACTCCGTGGTGCCGGCAAATGGTCTCGTGCCGCATGCGCTCTCCGACGTGATCCAGGAAGTCGAGGTCGCAGGCGTCACAGTGCCGGATGGGGAGTTGGACGTGGAGTTCGACGGCTTTCTCACCCAGTCCGTAGGTGAAGGTGTTGTCTTCGATTCTCGTGGCGACCGGACCCGCGCACCATGGGCAGGTCGGTTCGTCGGAACCTGGCTGGTCTGCCCTCTTACTCCTCACTTTGTTCTCGCTCATGGTCTGGTTCCTCTGCCGATGTCAGTTCAGCGCGTGGAGTAGTGGAAGCTGCGCCCGAAGATGATTCTCCGGTCCGGTTTCACCTCCAGTTTCACGTAGAGCGGCTCAGCGACAAGTCATTGAAGGGCAGGCCAAGGGCCTCCGGGTTCGGTACTGAGAAGGGGTTCCAGTGACCAGGCCGTTCTGGCGTCGGCAGGTTGGTCCGAGTTGTGGACCGGCCGGCCAGCCGGATCAGCAGCCTCCTTGTGCTCTCGTCGATCCTCCTCTGCTTCCGCACGCTGGCCATCGTTCTGTTTCAGGCTGGCGTGGTTAGGGATCGTATGATCCCAAATTCTTGTCTGTCAAGGACGAACGAAGAAGAGTAGTGGATCATATGATCTATATCGTCCGCCCCGATGCCGGCCCGCCGACTGACGGCGAGAATGAGACGGGCGCACTCTGTCCGTGCATCCGGGTACTACAGACATGGACGAAGAACAGCCTTCGACGATGGATCTCGGATGGTCAGCAGTGCTTCCGGGGCGATCCCATGACGCGGCGTAGCACATGTCGAGAGTGTTCGCGGCTTCGGTGAGGTGGCCGCGTTGCGGCACCCTACCCGGTGTCGGAGGCCGACGCCGTCCAGCCTGTGGAGGAGCCCTTGGGACCCCTCCCACCGGCCCCTCCGCAGGCGGGTGAGCCGCTCGTACCAGGAGCCCCGAGAGCCGCGAAGCGGCTCGCTACGCCCGATCGCGGGCCGCCGCCAGCGCGCGCTTGCCGTAGACCTTGCCAACGTGGACGCGGTAGTCGCCGGAGGCGAAGATGTCGCCGATCGGGTCTTCGGTGTCGAGGCTGGAGGCCGCGGCGGCGATCGCGTCGTCGGAGAGGTCAGTGCCTATCAGGCTCGAGACGTCGACCGCGGTCGGTATGGCGCCGACGCCGCCGACGACGAGGCCGGCTGCGGTGCAGCGGCCGTGATGGACGGTGACCGAGGCGGCGGCGCCGACGACGGCGTAGCCGGAGGCCGGGTGCTCGAACTTGAGGTAGGCGGTGCCGGCGCCGGCGCCTACGGTCGGGACGTCGACGTGGGTCAGGATCTCGTCTTCGCCGACATCGGTCATCAGCAGGTCCTGGAAGAAGTCGCCGGCGGCAACGGAACGGGTGCCGGACGGGGACTGCAGGTGGACGGAAGCGCCGAGCAGGACGAGCACCGGCGGCAGGTCGGAACCCGGGTCGGCGTGGGCGATGTTGCCGCCGATCGTGCCGCGGTTGCGGACCTGGGCGTCGCCGATGTGGCCGGCCGCTTCGGCGAGGACCGGGCAGCGGGCGGCGAGTACAGAGGATCCCGCGATCTCGGCGTGGGTGGTCAGGGCGCCGATCCGGACTGAGCCGTTCGATGCGGAGATCCCCTTGAGTTCGTCGAGGCGGCCGATGTCGATGACCACGGGTGGCTGCGCGAGGCGCAGCTTCATCATCGGGATCAGGCTGTGGCCGCCGGCCATCAGCTTCGCGTCTTCGTGCTCCTGCAGCAGGCCGAGCGCTTCATCGACCGATCCGGCGCGACGGTAATCGAATTGGGCTGGGTACATATCGGTGCTCCTGATTCGGCAGCTCTCTGGTTCGGCTGCGGGATTCTAGACGGAAGAGGTTGTCTTGGTCGGTTGGGTTGGGAACTATCCGGCGTTCACGGCCCGCCACACCTTCTCGGGCGTGAGCGGCATGTCGATGTGGGTGACGCCGAACGGCGCCAGCGCGTCGACGACGGCATTGACCACGGCCGGCGGCGAGGCGATTGCACCGGCTTCGCCGACGCCCTTGACCCCCAACGGATTGTGCGGGCAGGGCGTCGTCGTGCGGTCGAGTTCGAACGGGATCAGGTTGTGGATCTTGGGCAGCGCGTAGTCCATCAACGAGCCCGTGAGGAGTTGTCCGCTCTCGTCGTAGACCGCGTTCTCCCACAGCGCCTGACCGATGCCCTGGGCCAGACCCCCGTGGAGCTGGCCGTCGACGATCATCGGGTTGATCACGTTGCCGACATCGTCGACGGCGACGTAGCGCAGCAGTTCGATGGCGCCGGTCTCCGTGTCGACAAGGGCGACGCAGATGTGGGTGCCGAACGGATAGGTGAAGTTGGCGGGGTCGTAGAACGTGGTGGCGGAGAGGCCCGGCTCCAGGTCGTCGGGGTAGTTGTGCGCCAGGTAGGCCTGGAGCGCCACGTCCCCGAGCCCGAGCGCGCGGTCCGGCGAGCCGGCGACGCGGAAGCTGCCGTCTTCGTACTCGAGGTCCTCGGCGGATGCTTCGAGCAGGTGGGCGGCGATCTTCTTGCCCTTCTCGATGATCTTGTCGACGCTTCCCGCGATCGCCGAACCGCCGACGGCGGCGCTGCGGCTGCCGTAGGTGCCCATGCCGAACTGGACCAGGTCGGTGTCGCCGTGGATGACCTCGACCGCCTCCGGAGCGACGCCGAGCCGGTCGGCGACGATCTGGGAGAACGTCGTCTCGTGGCCCTGGCCGTGGGAGGAGGAGCCGGTGTAGACGGTGACGGAACCGGTGGGGTGGACGCGCACGTCGGCGCTCTCCCACAGTCCGGCCTGGGCGCCCAGCGAGCCGACGACCGCCGAGGGCGCGAGACCGCAAGCCTCGATGTAGGACGAGAAACCGATCCCGAGCTGCCGGCGGCCGTTGCCGTTGGCGCGGCGGGACGCCTGCTCGCGGCGCAGGTCGTCGTAGCCGACCATCTCGAGCGCGCGGTCCATCGCCGGCGCGTAGTTGCCCGAGTCGTACGCGAGCGCGACCTGGGTCTGGTACGGGAAGGCGTCCGGCGGGACGAAGTTCCGGCGGCGGACCTCGACCGGTCCGAGTCCGGTCGCGTCGCCGGCGAGGTGCATCAGCCGCTCGACGACGAAGGTGGCCTCCGGTCGCCCGGCGCCGCGGTAGGCGTCGACGGGCGCGGTGTGCGTGAAGACGCCGGTCACGTGGCAGTGGATCGCGGGGATGTCGTACTGGCCGGACAGCAGGGTGCCGTAGAGATAGGTCGGCACGGAGGGCGCGAAGGTCGAGAGGTAGGCGCCCATGGCGGCCTTGGTGTCGACCCGCAGGCCCGTGATCCGGCCGTCGCCGTCGAGCGCCAGCGCGCAGTGGGTCGAATGGTCGCGGCCGTGCGCGTCGGTGAGGTTCGTCTCGGTGCGGGTCGCGGCCCACTTCACCGGGCGGTCGAGCTTCATCGAGCACAGGCCCACGATCGCCTCGTCGGCGTAGTGGTGGATCTTGCTGCCGAAGCCGCCGCCGACCTCGGGCGCGACGATCCGCACCTTGTGCTCGGGCATGCCGAGCGACGCCAGCGTCATCAGCAGCCGGTGGACGTGCGGATTCTGGGTCGTCATGTGGATCGTCATGTGGCCGGTCGACGAGTCGTAGGAGGCGAGCACCGCGCGTGCCTCGATCGCGTGAGGGATGAGCCGGTTGTTGCGGAGATCGAGCTCCACCGTCTGGGCGGCCTGCGCGAAGGCGGCGTCGACCGCATCCTTGTCGCCGATCTCCCAGTCGAAGGCTACGTTGCCGGGCGCGTCCTCGTGGACGGTGGGCGCTCCGTCCTCGAGCGCGGCGACGACATCGGCGACCGCGTCGAGCGGCTCGTAGTCGACCGCGACCCGGTCGGCGGCGTCGCGGGCGATGTAGCGGTCCTCAGCCACGACCACGGCCACCGCGTCGCCGACATGGCGGACGGTGTCGGCCGCGATCATGGGGTGGGCGGGGGTCTTGAGGTCGGGCAGCAGCCAGCCCACGGGCACCACGCCGGGAATGCCGGCGGCGGCGACGTCACGCGCCGTGAGCACCGCCAGGACGCCGGGATAGGTCTCGGCGGCGGAGGTGTCGATGCCGCGGATGCGGGCGTGGGCGTAGGGGCTGCGCACGATCGCGGCATGCGTCATGCCTTCGACCTTCAGGTCGTCGGTGTACTTGCCGCGGCCGGTGATGAGGGCCGGGTCCTCCCGGCGCTTGATCGAGGTGCCGAGTACGCGCGCCATCTCAGCTCATCCTTTCGGCGGCGTACTTCACGGCCTCCACAATGTTGTGGTAGCCGGTGCAGCGGCAGATGTTGCCCTTCAGCCCCTCGCGGATCTCCTCGTCGCTCGGGCTCGGGTTCTGCGCCAGCAGGTAGTTCGCGGACAGGATCATGCCCGGTGTGCAGTAGCCGCACTGCAGGCCGTGCTTCTCCCAGAAGGCGTCCTGCAGGGGATGCAGCTCACCGTTCTGGGCCAGGCCCTCGATTGTCTGGACCGCCGCGCCGTCCGCCTGCACCGCAAGCACGGTGCAGGACTTGACCGCCTGGCCGTCGATCAGAATCGTGCAGGCGCCGCAGAGACTGGTCTCGCAGCCGATGTTGGCGCCCGTGAGGCGGAGATCTTCCCGCAGGAAGTGGACCAGCAGGCGCCGCGGCTCGACCTCGGCCTGTACCGCCTTGCCGTTGACTTCGAGTTGTATGGACACGGTCATCTCTGGAGTGTCTCCTTTCTATTGGCGATCTATGAACAAGCGCGAAGCGAAATGGCGATGGCGGCAAGAACGACCAGGCCGCCGCCGGCGAGATAGGGCCAGAGTTCCTTGGCCAGACCGGCAGCGAACCGGCCGGCGAAGGCGGCCTCGGCCGGGGCCGTAGCGGCCGGCGCTTCCGCCCGCGCCTCCAACTGCTTTTCCAGACCCTGGAGGCCCTGACGGGTCAGCACCTTGGCCGAACTGTCGAGCAGCCGCTGGCCGACCGCGGCGATGCGGCCGCCGACGCGGGCGTCGATGTCGTAGTGGAGCAGGGTGCCGCCGTCGTCCGCGTCCTCGAGGCGAATGGAGCCGGTACCGTTGACGAAGCCCGGCGCCCCCTTGCCGTCCATCTTCAGGTTGTAGCCGTTCGGTGGGTCGAGGTCGAGAAGCTCGACGCCGCCCTCGAACAGGCCCTGGACGGGGCCGACCTTCATCTTCAGCTTGCCGCGAAACTGGTTGTCTCCGACCGGCGCCATGTCCTCGCAGCCGGGCAGGGTGTGAGACAGGACCTCCGGGTCGAGGATCGCCTCCCAGACGACGCCGCGCGGCACGGCGAGCGTGTGCGTGCCGGTGACCTTCACGTTCCGAGGCGGCGGGACCGGCTGCCTGAGAGCGGACCGCGATGGGAAGTGGGCGCGACGGTGAACATGAGCGCGAACAGAGGGAGATCTACCACAGGCGCGGGGTCGTTTGGGCCGCTAGGAGCTTGCGCGGCAGAAACTGGGACTCTCCACCCTTTAGCAAGTGGTCTTGGGGAGGCTGCTGTGGGTCAGGTAGGTCATGCGACCTGGGCATGGCATCGCTTGTTGGGGTCGAAGAGAGTGCGGTCTCGTAGCATGGCGCACGCGACGCCGAGGAGTCGGTCGACGAGCTGTCTGATGGCGCGTCCGTGCGTTTTCCCCTGGGCTTTCATGGCGTCGTACTTGGCGCGGCTGATCGGGTCATGCTGGATGGCGACTCGTCCCCAGTGATAGGCGGCATCGCTGAGGTGTTCGTTGGCGGCGAGTCGTCGCATGACGATGAGCTTCTTGCCGGACTTGACGGTCACCGGCGCCACTCCGCAGAGGCAACGCAGTGCCCCGTAGTCTCTGCGGGCCAGGCTTTGATCGGCCTCGGAGAGCAGGGTGGCGAGGCCGACCATGCCGAGTCCGGGCAGCGACCTGAGGATGGCGGCGTCGCTTGGCTTGGGCGTGTCTTCGTCGTCTTCCGGAGAGATCGCGGTTTCGAGTTTGCGGGTCATCCGCTCCAGCCGCCTTTCGGCGTCGGCGAGTTGGCGGCAGACGGTGTCGAGCACCGGCCGGAGGATTCCTATGTGTTCGACGGCGGCCTTTACGGCGTCCGGGGAAACGGCGATCGGCTCGGCCCGCAGTTGATCGCGCAGTTGGGCGGCAGTCAGGCGCCGGATGCGGTGTTCCTTGAGCAGCTTGGCGAGCGTGGCTTCGCGCACCCGTCGAGCCTTGTCGGGGGTCGGCGCCAGTCGCCACAAGGCCAGCGCGAAGGGCGCCGACACCTCGTTCTTGACCACGGCGAGAAACTGCGGGTAGTAGCGCCAGATCTGGTCGCGGACCTGGTTCCCCAGGCGGTTTTTCTGGTCGACCAACTGCTTGCGGGCGCGGGACACCTCGCGCAGCATGACGGTGGCGGCATCGGATGGTTGCACGCGGTTCAGGCACTCAGGGTCGGTGCGAAGCGCGGCGGCGAGCACCCGTGCATCGCGGCGGTCATCCTTGGCGCCGGCGACGGAGAAGCGGTCCCTGAAGCGGTCGAGCTGCTTGGGGTTGATGGAATACACGGCGAAGCCTCGCTCCAGGAGGCACTCGACGACCGGTCCGTGCGGCACCTCGCTGGCGATGCCGATCTCGCCCGGAGGCGTCGGTCGTGTATGTCCAAGGAGCCAGTCCGCCATAGCGGCAAGTCCCTTGCCGCTGTGGTCGAACGCCCGCTCCCCCCTCACTTTGCCGTCCCGACCCAGCAAACACACATGGTGGGTCTCGGACCCCCAGTCCACGCCGGCGAACCACGTCCTGATCATCTCGTCCTCCTTCTCCCTTGCGGTAGTGTTGTCTGGTCGGCATGCCGCGTTGCCTGCCCGTACCTGTACTGGTGCTCTAAGGCACTGACTCTCCACTGGGCGTCCAACGCGGCGAAGCAGCCAGGGCACAGGTCCCAGCTAGGTGCTCGAAGCACAGTGCGCCGGTGGTCGCTCCTGGCTGCTTGCCGACTTTCCTTCAGTGACTCCGGCAGACCAGAGACGAAACCGACCGGCGGTCTCGGCTGCGGAAGCTGCCGGCCCCGCGGAAAACGGCAGACCGTTTTCCGCCGGACCTTGGAAAACCGGCAAGCCGGTTTCCCACAGCTACCGCAGCCACGGCGGCTACTGGTCCATTCCAACTCTCTCAACGACCCACCAGAATCCACCCGTGAAAGGTACAGGTGCGCCGGCCTTCTGGCCGGCATTCGGCGCGCAGCGCCGCCCTCCGGTAGTTCTGCCGCGCTACGCCCGCACGTAACGAACCGCCGGATCTTCCTCGGACTCCAGTTCGCCCACGTTCTCGGCGACGAGTTCGCCGCGCTGGTAGAGGTACTCCACGTGCGCGCCGGCCTCTTCCAGGGCGAGGAGCACGGTGTAGCCGCGCACGGCGCCGAACAGGGTGCGGCTGATGTCGGCGGTGGTCTGAGGCGCCCGGCAGGCGTCGACGATCTGTTCGAGCCGTTCGTGGTGGGAAGCGCGGATCTCTCCGACTCTCGCGGTCAGGTCCTCGATCGGCTCCTCGTGGCCGCCCAGACCGACCTGGATTCCGTCAAGCGTTTCGACCTTGCCCAGAGCCTCCAGGTAGTGACCGAGGCCCATGTTCAGGGTCAGCGACTCGGGCGACTGGTGGGGTGTGATCCGCGCCAGCACGTGATCGGCGGTGAGCAGCACGTCGTCGACCCGCAGGCACACCTGGCCGGGGCAGTGGCCGGGCACGTGGATGACCTCGATGCCGAGATCCCCGCCGTCCGCGTCCGGGACGGGTTGGCCCTCTTCGAGAAGGAACTCGACCGGCACCGAGCGGTAGCGCGCCTTGGGCGCCGAGTACATCATCATCAACTGGTCGCACTTGCCGGCGGAGAGGCCGGCCCGTTTGAGAAACACGCGAAGCTGGTGCGAGGCGACCACGACCCGTTCCTCGTAGTGGGTCAGCACGCGGCGGTCGAGCACGTGAATGCCGACCGGCGCGTCGGTGTGGCGGCGGACGAACTGAAGGCCGCCGAAGTGGTCCATGTGGCCGTGGGTGATCAGGATGACGTCGATGTCGGCGAGGCCGATGCGAGTTCCGAAGCGGTCCTCGACCGAGGCCAGGCCGCGCACCAGGTTGTCGTTGGAGAAGTCCATGCCGGAACCGCAGTCGACCAGGGTGCGGCGGGCGCCGTCGTCGATCACGTAGACGTTGCCGAAGAAGTTCGGGAACACCTCCAGGTTCAGGGCGTACACGACCCGCCCGGCGGCGCTTGTGAAACGCCGCGGCGACTCGAGCTGCTTCTTGGCGTTGGAGGTCAGTGGGTCAGCGCGGAGACGAGCGCGTCGACCGCCTGGTCGGCGATCTCGCCCATCTCGTCGTCCGTGCGGTCCTGGATCGGATGCCGCACGTAGACGACCTCCGGCGAGGAGCCGAGCGACTGCGACTGCGACTCGGCCGCGTCCTGGAACTCGCACGAGGCGACGAACACGGACGGCAGCCCCATATCTTCCAACTGGGTTGTGTCGTGCACACTGCACGACGTGCAGGACCCTCAGTCGGCCAGCGCTTCGATCACCGCGTCGCAACGCTGGGCGATCTCGGCGCGCAGGTCGGCCGGCGCCACCTTGGAGAAGGTGGGCTTGGTGAAGCGGAGCACCGACGCGCCGCGGCCTGTGATTCGCTCTTCGACGCGGTCGAGGAACAGGTCGCCGCGCGCCTTGGAGATGTCGAGCAGGGCGATGGTCTTGCCTCCGATGGAGTCGAGTCGCGGCGCTGCAGTGCGCGCCGCGGGGGCCGTCTCGTTCGTCGGGTCGATCAGGGTCTGGACCATGGGTTTCTCCTCGGTGAGGCCCGAACGATACACGACAGTGGACGCACCGCGAGAGCACGATCCGGGCTGCTAGGGTCGCCTGCCATGACTGCATCATCCTCCGTCTCCGCTCCGGCGCTTCCGGGCTTCGATCAAGGCCTGGTGGCGGTGGTCAAGAAGGACTGTCCGACCTGCCAGTTGGTCGAACCCGTGCTGGACGAAGTCCGACGTCACCGGCCGGTCCTGGTCGTGACCCAGGACGATCCGGCCTTCCCGGCCTCGGGAGATCCCATCCACGACGCGGATCTCGTTCTCTCGCACCGGCTGGGGATCGAGATCGTGCCGACGCTCCTGTCGCGGGATGGCGGAGCTACGGTCAGCACGGCGATCGGCTGGAACCGGGAGCAGTGGCAGGACGTGAGCGGCCTCGACGGGCTGGGAACGGATCTGCCGCCGAGCCGGCCGGGCTGCGGCGCCCTGAACGTGGAACCGCGGCACGCCGAGCGGCTCGCGGCGCGGTTCGCGGGCGGCGGTTCGCGCCGGGTCGAGCTCGGCGATCAGGAAGACGACGTCGAGGCCTGCTTCGCACGCGGCTGGACGGACGGTCTGCCGGTGGCGCCGCCGACGCCGCAGCGGGTCGAGCGGATGCTTGCCGGCGCCAGGCGCGACCGTGCGGATGCCCTCGGACTCGTGGCGCCCGACTACGGTGAGTGCACGGTCGAGAAGGTCGCCGTCAACGCGGTGATGGCCGGCTGCCGCCCCGAGTACCTGCCGGTCGTGCTGGCCGCGGTCGAGGCGGCGTTGACGGAGGAGTTCAACTGGCACGGTCTGGCGGCAACGACCTACTTCGCCGGCCCGGTCGTCGTGGTGAACGGGCCCGTGACCTCCGCCATCGGCATGAACTCGCGGATGAACGTTCTGGGGCAGGGCAACCGGGCGAATTCGACGATCGGCCGCGCGCTTCAGCTCGTGCTGCGCAACGTCGGCGGCGCCCGGCCGGGCGAAGTGGATCGGGCCACGTTCGGCAACCCCGGCAAGCTCGGCTTCTGCTTTGCCGAGCGGGAGGACGACTCGCCCTGGGAGTCGCTGGCCGTGGAACGGGGAGTTCCCGAAGGCGCCTCCGCCGTGACCCTGTTCGCCGGCGAGGGACCACGCGGCGTGGCCGATCAGTTGTCCCGCAGGCCGGAATCGTTGACCCGCTCGCTGGCGGCGGCGCTTCTGAGCGTCGCCCACCACAAGTTGATCATCGGCTTCGATGCGATGCTGGTGGTGGGCGCGGAGCACGGCAACGTCTTCCGTCGGGCAGGCTGGGACAAGGTCAGACTGCGCCGCGAACTCGACGGTCTCCTGGTGCGATCGGGCGCCGATCTGGTGCGCGGCGCCGGCGACTGCGACGAGGGGATACCGGAGAAGATGGCCGGCGCCCAGGTGCCGAAGTTCCGGCCGGGCGGGCTGCAACTGGTTCACGCCGGCGGCAACGCGGGCCTGTTCTCCGCGGTCATCGGCGGATGGGTGAGCGGTCCGGTCGGCAGCCAGCCGGTCACGCGCACCGTGGGTGACTGAGCCGCCTCCGGGCGCCGATGCCGTGTCCACGCTGCTGATGGTCCGGCACGGCGAGAGCACGGCCAATCTCGCGCTCCGCTACACCTGGCTCGACCGCGACGGCGCCGGATGGCGTCCTCCGCAACCCCTCTTCGACGCACCCTAGGATGCCCACACGGTATGCTTGAGCTTGACACGATTCGAAGGGCTGCGTTAGAACAGACGGTTCTACTGTGCGATTCGAGACCTTGTTCCGGCGGATCGCGCGAGGCGTCCCTGAAGAGGTTGCCGCATCGACTTGGTGACATCGCCGACTGGCGGAGAACTGGAGTGATGAGCTTGCGTAAACGAACTCTTGCACTGCTCGGAGCCCTGTGTCTGCTGCCGGCGGTCGGCTGCGGACCCGAAGTTCCAACCGTGACCATCACGGCCATTGCGCCGCTGACCGGCGAAGCGGCCGTCTACGGCCAGGAGATCGCGAACGGCATCCAGTTGCGTCACGAGCGGCTGATGGCGGGCGATGAAGATCTCGGCTACAACGTGGTCCTCGAGATCGTCGACTCCGAGGGTGACCCGGCCCAGGCCGCCGCGCTGCTCGAAACGGCGTTCTCCACGTCGTTGGCAGCGATCGGCGGGGTCACGAGCGACGAGGCCTTGGCCATGATTCCGGTGGTCAACGAGGCGGATCGGGTGCTGCTTTCGCCGTCCGCATCGAGCCCGGCGTTGAGCGGCGTCTCCGAGTTCTTCTACCGCCTGTATCCGAGCGCGGAGATCGAAGCCTCGACCATGGCGACGTTCCTGCGCGACACGTTGCAGGTCGACCGGCTTGTCGTGGTCGCCCAGGACACGGCTTTCGGCACCTCTCTCGCCGACTCCATCGAGGCGGTTTGGGGAACCCAACTCGCAGGCCGCGTCCTCTTTACCGGTTCCAGCGATCAGAACGCCATGGTCAACGAGGCGCTGAGCTATGAGGCGGATGCGATCTATGTTGCCGCCTCCGGGTTGGCGCTGGCCGAGGCGATGCAGGCGCTGCGGCTGGGAGGCTTCAACGGCCCGCACGACTACCTGGCTACGAGTTCCTCCCTCGCCATCGAATCCGTGCTGACAGAGGCCGGCCCGGCCGCGAACAACAGCTTCATGACCGCGCCGCTGTATGACACCGAGAGCCCCGAGGAGCCGGTTGCGTCCTTCGTCGCCGCGTATCAGGAGAAGCACGGCACCCTTCCGAGCTACTACGCGGCCCTCGGCTACGACGCGCTGTGGGTCTACATCGTGGCTCTGTCCGAGGTCGAGGTGATTGCCGTCCCGAGCGACTTCCTCAAGGGCATGAGAGCGGTGCGCGAGCTCCAGGGCGTGACCGGCAACATCCAGTTCCGGGAGACGGGCGACGTGCAGAAGTTCACCCGCATCTACCAGATCGTCGACGGCAAGGCGGTCGACTTCGAGAAGTACCAGAAGCAACGCCGGGACGAGCTCATGAAGCAGATGCAGGAAACGATGCGGGAGATCGAGCGGCAGAACCGGAACAACTAGCGCCGCCGCTGCCCCGATCCGATCGCTGTTACACTGCGCCCCCTCTCACCTACCGACCGGTCGGCAGATACGATCGACCGAAGACACGGCCCCGTAGACCAGGAGACCCGCTTCCATGTCCGGAATCGTTCGTTACGGCAGCTACGTACCGTTCTCTCGCATCCAGCGGTCGGCCATGGGCGGCGGCCGCGGTGAGCGCGCTGCCGCGAGCTACGACGAAGACTCGGCCTCGATGGCGGTCGAGGCCTCGCGCGAGGCACTGCGCGAGTTGCCCGACGGGGCCGCGGTGGACACCGTTGTGTTTGCCTCGACCAGCCCCCCGTACAGCGAGAAGCTGAACGCGGCGACGCTGCAGGCCGCAACGAACCTGCCCAAGGCGGTCGCGGCGCTCGACTTCGGCGGTTCGAGCCGCGCCGGGCTGTCGGCCCTTCTGGCGGGCCTGGACATGGCGGCGGCAGGTCGCACCGTGCTGGTGGCTGCCAGCGACGTGATCGTCGGCGCTCCGAGCGGTCCCCGCGAGTCCGGCGGCGGCGATGCCGCGGCGGCCTTCGTCCTCGGCGGCGGCGAGCCGATCGCCCGCCTGATCGGCCGCGCCTCCTGCACCGAAGAGGTGCTCGACGTGTGGCAGAGCCCCGGCATGCCCTTCGCCAAGCAGTGGGAAGAGCGCTTCGGCGCCAGCATCTTCACGCCCCTGCTGGTCGACACGTTCGCCAGCGCCCTGGCCGACGCCGGGGTGGCGGCTTCCGAGCTCTCCCAAGTCGTGCTCGACGGCACGAACGCCCGCGTCTTCCGCGGCTTCATGCGCCCCTCCGGACTCGCTCCGGCGCAGCTCGCCGACGGCATGGCCGGGACGGTAGGCCGCTCAGGCGCGGCCCACGCCGGTCTGGTTCTTGCGAGCGCGCTCGACGGTGCGTCGGCCGGCGACAAGATCGCGGTGGCCTGCGTTGCCGACGGCGTCGACGTGGCCGTGTTCGAGGTCACCGACGCGATCGACGACGGCTGTCCCAAGCACACCGTGGCGTCCTGGGTCGGGTCCAAGCGCGATGACCTCGCCTACACGACCTACCTGAAGTGGCGCGACGTGCTGCCCTTCGAACCGCCGCGGCGGCCCGATCCCGATCGGCCGGCGGCGCCGCCGATGCAGCGCGCCGAGCGCTGGAAGTTCGGCTTCCTGGGCTCCCGCTGCAACCGCTGCGGCAGCACGAACCTGCCGCCTCAGCGCGTCTGCGTCGTCTGTCAGGCTTCCGATGATTCAACGATCGAGTCCTACGCCGACGGCGAATGCCGAATCAGCACCTTTACCCTCGACCGGCTCGCCTATTCGCTGCAGCCGCCTGTGGTTGGCGCGGTGGTGGACTTCGACAAGGGCGGCAGGATGCTCTGCCAGCTCACCGATGTCGACCCGGACAAGGTTGCGCTCGGTGACGAGTTGGAAATGACATTCCGCCGCCTGTACACTGCTGGGGGCGTACACAACTACTTCTGGAAGGCGCGCCCGAAGCGCTGAACACTCGATAGGGACGAACACTCGATAGGGGACGGGGATCCGTCCGAGGAACGACCAAGGAGCACCAATGGCCAGCAAGGGAATCTGTGATCGCGTAGCCATCGTCGGTATGGGCTGCACCAAGTTCGGCGAACACTGGGACCGCAGCACCAGCGATCTGCTGGTCGATGCCGTGCAGAATGCCTACGGCTCCGCCGGGGTCGAGCCCGACAACGTCGACGCCTACTGGCTCGGCACCACCGGCAGCGGCATCTCCGGCCTGACGCTCTCCGAGCCGCTCAAGATCCAGTACAAGCCGGTGACCCGGCTTGAGAACATGTGCGCCACCGGCAGCGAGGCGATACGCAACGCCGCCTACGCGGTCGCTTCCGGCGCCTACGACCTGGTCATGGCGGTCGGCGTCGAGAAGCTGAAGGACTCCGGGTTCTCCGGTCTCACCGGCAGCGCGCCTCCGGGCGACGGCACCGAGTCCGGTATGACCGCGCCGGCGAACTTCTCACTCCTGGCGCCCGCGTACGCCGAGAAGTACGGCGTCGACCTGGAGACGATGCGCGACGTGCTCACCCGCATCGCCTACAAGAACCACTACAACGGCGCCCGCAACGAGAAGGCGCAGTACCAGCGCGAAGTGCCGGTCGAGAAGATCAACTCCTCGCCCAAGATCGCCGGCATGCTCGGCATCATGGACTGCTCGGGTGTCTCCGATGGCGCCGCGGCGGCGGTGATCTGCCGCGCCGAGGACGCCCACAAGTACAACGACAACCCGATCTTCATCAAGGCGCTGTCGTTCGTGGCCGGCCCTGCCGAAGGCGCCAAGCGGCAGGACTACGACTTCACCACCTTCCCCGAGGTCGTCGAGAGCGCCCGGGACGCCTACAAGCAGGCCGGCATCGAGGATGCGCGCGAGCAGATCAGCATGGCCGAGGTCCACGACTGCTTCACGCCGACCGAGCTGGTGCTCATGGAGGACCTCGGGTTCTCGCCGCGCGGCCAGGCGTGGAAGGACACGATGGACGGCCGCTTCGATCTCGACGGCGACCAGCCGATCAATCCGGACGGGGGCCTGAAGAGCTTCGGCCATCCGATCGGCGCCTCCGGCCTGCGGATGATGTACGAGATGTGGCTGCAGCTCCGCGGCGAGGCCGGTGAGCGTCAGATCGCCGATCCCAAGCTCGGCCTGACCCACAACCTCGGCGGCGCTCCGGGCCGCTGCGTCAGCTTCGTTTCGGTCGTCGGCCTGTAGGCCCTCGCCCGTAGCGAGCGCGATCCGCTCAGGATCGACCCAAAGCACTACGACCCCGCCGGCTCGCCGGCGGGGTCGTAGTGCTTTGGAGCGCCGCGTAGCAGGCGCTGGTAGCCTCGCTCCCATAGCCGCTCTGCGCGGCTCAACGAAATAGGAGTATCGACGATGGCGCGAAGCGACCTCCTCCTCGCGCTCGTGAAGGCGAGTTCGCAGGGCGATCAGGCCCGCGCTCAAGCCGCCGTCGAGGCAATCATCGCCGAAGAGAGGGCGAAGCGACACCACGTCCTCGCGGATCGTCTTGAGTCGGTACTACGAGCCAACGGACACCAGGGTGCCGCCAAGTTCCTCTCCGGCGGCCATCGCGTGCGCCGGTTCCTTGTCGAAGTCGCCCCCCGCCGTCGGCTTGACGAACTCGTCCTGTCCAATACGAATCGCCGCGCCTGTCAGGAGCTCATTGAGGAGCAGCACCGGGCGTCGGTTCTGCGCGCCCATTCGATCGAGCCTCGTCACAGGGTCCTCTTGGTCGGCCCACCCGGCAACGGCAAGACCTCCCTCGCAGAAGCCATTGCCGAAGCGCTTGCCGTTCCCTTTCTCGTCGTCCGCTACGAGGGCTTGATTGGCAGCTTCCTCGGGGAGACCGCGACGCGCCTTAAGCACGTCTTCGACTTCGCCCGGACGACCCCGTGCGTCCTGTTTTTCGATGAGTTCGACGCAGTTGGCAAGGAGCGGGGCGACACCCATGAGACGGGGGAGATCAAGCGCGTCGTCTCCTCCCTGCTGATGCAGACGGATGAACTGCCCAGCTACACCGTAGTCGTCGCCGCCTCGAACCACGCCGAACTCCTCGACCGCGCCGCTTGGCGGCGCTTCCAACTCCGGCTCAGCCTGAACCCTCCCACGCCCAAGGCCCTCACCGAGTACATCGCACGCTTCGCCTGTTCTTTGCCCGAGCCCTTGGGCTACGCTCCAGAGACACTGGCCCAGAAGCTCGGCCCAGTCAGCTACGCCGAAGCCGAGGAATTCTGCCGCGACATTCGGCGGCGGCAGGTTCTCGCGATGGGCGAAGTCTCTGCGAAGGAGATTGTCAGAGAGCGGCTCGGGCAATGGCGTGAGCGGGCGAACGCGTAGTCGGACCGCGGAGACACTGTGTGACTGACTTCCCGCTGCTGCCTATTCCTGCGCCTGCGCGACGAGTACGCAAGGGGACAGGAGGGGGCGGCGATGACATCCGTCGGCCGGACCGTCGGCGGCAGGGAGAGCGACTGGCACCTGTTTTCCAGCGCCTTCGGGATGCCATGGACCCTGATGACCCACTGACGTTCGGCGAGGATCCCGCGGGCATCGCACCAGAGCGAGCGCTCGTCTTCGAGATCGCCGGGTCGGTCACGGACTTCCGCCGCGCCGTCTCCAAGGTCGACGGGCTTGAGTTGCTCGGCGACGAAGACACGGAATCTCCGGCCGACGAGGACTTCGCCGTCATCGATCAGCGTAAGGGACGGGAAGGGCAAGATCGGGAAGGCAAGCCTGTGGGCGGGCGAATGTACATCGCGATGCCTGACCTGAATGCGCTTGAGCACCTGCTTTCTCTGTGGCGCCGCTACCAGGCCGGCGAACCTGCCTCGACAGGTTTCGCCCCCTGGTGGCGCGTCTTCGAGCGACTTCGCGTGCTGCGCGCTTGGGGGCCGGAAGACCGAATCCCGGAAGACACGATCGAGTTGATTAGGGAGAAACTTGCAGACGAGCCACGCGCGGAGCACCGTATTGAGGTCGAGCTGTGGAGCCGCGCTACTCTGGAGAAACGGGAGGCGGCACGCCGCAGCTTCGACAACGTGCTGCGTGAGGCGGGTGGGAGGCTGATCGACAGTGCCTCGATACCCGAAGTCGCCTACGAAGCGTGGCTCGTCGATCTTCCCGCTCGTGGGCTGAGACACTTGGTCGACCGCGAGGATGTGATCGCGCTATCTGATGCGGTGATGGTGGTGAGGCCGCAGTCCAGCGTCAGCTTCTCGACCGCCGTCGATGAAGCACAGGTCGGAGCCCCACCTGCACCACCGCTAGAGCCCCTCGGCCCGCCAATCGCCGCCCTTTTCGACGGTGTACCGGTGGAGCGGCATGCTTTGCTCGACGGCCGCCTGCGGATCGATGACCCTGACGAACTCGAACGGCGCAGCGACGTGGCCAAACGCATTCACGGCACGATGATGGCGTCCCTGATTGTCCATGGAGACCGAAACGGTGACGAGCCTCCGCTGGGAAGAGAGATTTACGTTCGGCCGGTTCTGGTTCCAGACCCTAGCGGCGAGTCAGAGGAGTTTCCGCCCGACAGACTGCTCATCGACACGATCTACAGAGCTGTCAAGCGGATGAAGAAGGGCGACGCGGAGGGTGAGGCTACGGCGCCGGATGTGTTTCTCGTGAACCTCTCTCTGGGAGACAGACGACGGCCGTTCTCCCGACCAATCAGCCCCTGGGCCCGTTTGCTGGACTACCTTGCCGCGCGGTACGGCATTCTGTTCCTTGTGAGCGCAGGGAACATTGAGTGTCCGCTTCCGGTGTCGGACTCCGAGACCCTGTTTGAGTTCGAAGACTCGACGCCCTTACAACGACGTCAGTTGGTTCTTCGGGCGCTGGGTCAGGAGCGGTCGAGGCGCACGCTCCTGTCGCCGGCTGAAGCCTTGAACGTCCTGACAGTCGGTGCATGGCATCACGACGGGGTCACCGAAGAGAGGCCAGACTATGCCCTTTCGCCACTGGGCGACGGCACTGGGCCGAACATCACGTCGGCTATGGGCCTAGGCTATCGAAACGTCGTTAAGCCGGACATCATGATGCCCGGCGGTCGTGAATTGGCGAGGGTGACTACTGTAGGGGGGGAACCTGCTCTCAAAGCGGCGAAGCCAGGGCGATTCTTCGGGCTACGAGCGGCGGCGCCTGACGTGGGTGGCGATCTTCAACGGGAGGGTGCGACAGGGCGAACGAGCACTGCGACCGCACTTGCGACACGCGCCGCATCAGGTCTGTTCGAAGCGCTTCTCGACGATGAGAACGGTGGGCTCCTCGAGGATGTCGATCCTGCGTACTACGGCGTCGTCGTCAAGGCGCTCCTGGTCCACCGCGCCCGTTGGGGCCAGGAGGCGGAAGAACTACGGGAACTCTACCGGCCGGGTGGTCGAGGTAGGCACGTAGAGCACATGGACAACATCGCCCGGGTAATCGGGTACGGCTACCCGAACGTAGAAGAAGCCGCCACTTGTGCGTCGAACCGTGCGACTCTCGTTGGTCACGGCGAGGTTTCAGCCGATCACGTTGTTGCTGACTACCGAGTTCCCCTTCCACACAGCCTAGAGCGTTTGGAACGGCCGCGGTCGGTTACATGCACTCTCGCGTGGTTCTCACCGGTGAACGTCCGTCACCGAATGTACCGCCGTGCGAAGCTCGACCTCCTAGCGGGGTCAAACCTTAATGGTGACAAGGGCTTCGTCGAACGAACCAAGTTGCAGCCGTCGCATCAATCGATCCGGCGAGGGTCACTGGTGCACGTTCACTACGAGGGCCACGAGGCCGCCTCCTTTGTGGACGACGGCTACCTCCACTTCACGGTCTCCTGTAGTGCGCCTGCTGGCGAGTTTGACGATGCGGTGCGCTACGGATTGGCGGTCACTATCGAGGCTGACGAGGGGATTCGAGTCTACGAGGAAGTCCGTCAGCAGTTAACTGTGCCTGTTGGGCCGAGGGTGGAGAGCGAACCGTAGCGGTCTGGCAGTGCGTGGAGCCGGCAAGGTCCGGGCGGACCCGAGACTGCTGAAGTTGACAGGTGGATGTGTCGTCACCGCTGTGGCGCCAGCATCGTCAACCGCCTCCTCCTCGCTGACCTAGTCTAGCGCTCGGTGCGGAGTACGAAGCCCGCGCCGCCAGCTACTAGCTCGCCGCCCGCGTCAACGCCTCGTCCGTCGCCGCCAGTGTGAAGTCGACATCCGCGTCCGTCAGGCAGAGCGGCGGCTTGATGCGCAGCACGTTGCCGGACAGCCCGCCCTTGCCGACCAGGGCGCCGAGGTTCTTCAGCTCGTCGAGCACCCTGGCGGTGAAGGCGGTTGCGGGCGTCTTCGAACGCCGGTCGGTGACCAGTTCGACGCCGATCATCAGGCCCTGGCCGCGGACATCGCCCACCGCTTCGTGGTGCTCGGCCAGCGCTCGCAGACCGGCGATCAGCCGGCTGCCGAGGACTCGCGCGTTCTGCTGAAGTCCCTCCTCCTCGATCACCTCGAGGACGGCCAGGCCGGCCGCCGAAACGAGCGGATTGCCGCCGAAGGTGTTGATGTGGAGATTCTGCGCCAGCGTGGCCGCGATCTCCGACGTGGTCACCACGGCCGCCAGGGGCAGGCCGTTGCCGATGCCCTTGGCCATGGTCACGATGTCCGGCACGACACCGGAGCGCTCGAAGCCCCAGTAGTGGTCGCCGGTCCGGGTGAAACCGGTCTGCACCTCGTCGGCGATGCAGACACCGCCGCTGTTGCGCACGATGTCGTAGACCTCGACAAGGTAGTTCGGCGCTCCCATCGTGACGCCGCCGGCGCCCTGGATGGGCTCGGAGATGAAGGCGGCGACCTGCCCCGGGGTGGAGTACCGGATCAGTTCCGCGACATCCTCAGCGCACTGGCTGGCGATCTGCTCCGGCGTGCCGGAGAACGGGTTGCGGTAGGGATCGGGATTGATCGCGTGGTGGACGGGGCCACCGCGCTGCGCCCAGGACTTCCAGGTGTGGATCCCGGTCAGGGCGCCGGTCGGGGCGCTGCCGCCGTGGTAGGCGTTGCGGATGCCGACGATGTCGGAGTGGCCGGTGAACAGCCGCGCCATCTGGACGCCCAGGTCGTTCGCCTCGCTGCCGCTGTTGACGAAGTAGACCCGGTCGAGCTCGGGCGGCAGCTTGGCCAGCAGGGCCTCGGCGAAGCGGGGCATGTTCGGATGCAGGAAGGCGGTCGAGCTGTGGGCCAGGACCGCCATCTGCTCCTGGACCGCGGCGACGATCTTGGGGTGCGAGTGGCCGCAGGCAACGGTGCAGATGCCGGCGAACAGGTCGAGGTAGCGCCGACCGCTGTCGTCCCAAACGTACTGGCGCTGGCCTTCGACCAGCATCACGGGTTCGCTGTACAGGGTGAAGAGGGCCGGATTCACGTGCTGCCGGCGCAGGGCGAGGACCTCCTCGCGGGTGGCGCCCGCGTACGGTCGGGGCCGGTGGCTGCACGGGGGCAGTTCCAGGGATAGGGGCCCTGTCGGGGTCGCGACGTCAAGTGCCACGGTCATGGTTGCAGTTCCTCGGCGGCCCGTTCCTGGGGCCGGCTGTGTGGTTCGCTGTTCGGCCGCTCGCTGTCGCGGCGGCGTGACGATCAACACTAGCCCAACAGATCGACGATCGTGAGGGCCATGACCTGTGTGGACTCTGTGATGTCGGACAGCGCGCAGCGTTCGTCGGGTTGATGGGCCTGTTCCAGTTCGCCCGGGCCGTAGGCGACGCACTGCCCGATCCCGCCGATGCGCTGAAAGTGCTTGTGGTCGTACGTGCCGGGGCTTGCCACAAGGTCGGCGGAACGCCCGGTCGCCGTTTCGATTCCCCGGCTTAGGGCCTCGACCAGGCGGCAGTCGTCGGGCGTATGCGTCGGCTTGACGCTGAGCACTTCCTCGATCTCGAAACGAACGCCGGGCCGGCGGGCCTCTACCGCCGCGAGCACCCCCTGGACCTCGGCGCGCACCGCGTCGGCGCCTTCCTCGAGCAGGTAGCGGCGGTCGACGACGAGTTCGCACTGGTCCGCGACGCAGGGTGAAGGCAGCCCCTGGCCATGGCCGTCCAGGGCGGCAGACGCATTCAGCCCCTCGATGACCTGGCCACCGGCGATCGAGTTCACGTTCAGGGTCGGCCGGCGGGCGCCTTCGGGGACCACGGGCAGCTCGGTGACCAGGTCGCCGAGCGCCTCGCGCAACCCGAGCGCCGCCTCGGCCGCGGCGTCGATTGCCGAGACGCCGAGAAATGGCATCGAACCGTGGGCGATGCGGCCGTGGGCGAGGATCCGGAACCAGAGCACGCCACGGTGACCGATGCAGATCCGCGTCGGGCCGAAGGGCTCCGGGATGATCACGTAGTCCGTGGTTCGGCTCGTCACGCGGCCGATCCGGGCCAGGTGGGCGACCCCGGCCAGACCGCCGCTCTCTTCGTCGACCGTGCCGCTGATCTCAAGGGGCCCGCGCAGCCCGACGCCGGCGCGCCGAACCGCTTCGGCGGCGAACACCGCGGCGGCAAGGCCTGCCTTCATGTCCGCCGAGCCGCGGCCGTAGAGCCAGCCGCCCTTGATCTCGCCTCCGAATGGATCGACCGTCCAGCCGCTGCCCGGCGGCACGACATCGATGTGACCGTTCAGGTGCAGTGCCGGGCCCGACTCGCGTCCCCGGCGCCGGCCGAGCACGTTGACCTTTGGACGCTTCGGATCGTCGCCGGGACCCTCGACGTACTCGGTCTCGAAACCGTCTGCCTCGAGGCGGACGCCGAGCAACTCGGCGCACTCGCGGTAGGCGTCGCCGGGCGGGTTGACCGTCGGCACCCGGATCAGTTCGGCCGCGAAGTACGCTGCTTCCTCACCGCAGACGGCCGCCTCGGAGAGGACGCGGTCCACGACAGACGAGCGCAGCCGGCCGAGTTCGCTAGCGTCTGGCGTCATGGGCGGTGGGGATCCCGAGGGCTGCGCGTTTGCGGTGGGGTTCGACTCTTGCCACAATGGTTCCGTCGCTCGTCTCGGGCGACCGAGGGCAACCCGCCGAGCGACGGCGCCTTCGCTAACGCCGGCTGGACGAACACAGTCGCTGATGGCAGGAGAGATGATCTGTGACAAGCATCTTAGGGGCGAGCGTGGCCTTGGCGCAACGTGGACGACGGTCGGCTGCCTGCTTGCGGTCGCCGTCGCGGACCAGATGGCTGGTCGTTCTGGGACTCGGAGTGTTCGCAGTCGTTTCCGGGAGCCCCGGCTTGGCTGAAGAGGCCGCCGCGGACGATCCCGGCCTGACGGCGGTCGAGGGGCTGCGGGTCGGTCAGATTACCTACGAGGAGCGGCCGACCGGCTGCACCGTGGTGCTGGCGCTCGGCGGCGCGGTCGGCGGCGTCGACGTCCGGGGCGGCGCGCCGGCGACCCGCGAGACCGATCTGCTGCGTCCCCACAACATGATTCAGAAGCTTCACGCCGTGGTTCTCACCGGCGGCAGCGCGTACGGTCTCGACGCGGCGGGGGGCGTGATGCGCTACCTCGAGGAGCAGGACGTCGGCTACCGGGTCGGCGCCGGTGTGGTGCCGATCGTGGTCGGCGCTTCGTTGATGGACCTCGGCATGGGCGGCAGCAGCAAGCCCCGTCCCGACGCCGAGTGCGGCTACCGGGCCTCGGAGGCGGCGACGACCGGGCCGGTAGCCCAGGGCAACGTGGGCGCCGGCGCGGGCGCCACGGTGGGGAAGATGGGCGGCCGCGGATCGAGGATGAAGGGCGGCCTGGGCAGCGCCTCGCACAAGTTCGACCAAGGCCCCTCGGCGGGTTTGGTGGTCGGGGCGCTGGTCGCGGTCAACGCCGTGGGCGACGTGATCGATCCGGCCACGGGTCAGGTCGTGGCAGGCGTGCGCGGCCCGAACAACGAGTTGCTCGACGCCCGCAAGCTGCTTCGCAGCGGCCTCGGGCGCGACCGTCGCGCCAGTCGACGGGAGGCCGCCAACCGCGAGAACACGACGATCGCCGTGGTCGCGACCAACGCCACCCTGACCCAGGCCGAGGCGACCCGGGTGGCGCAGATGGCCCACGACGGTCTCGCCCGTTCGATCGTCCCGTCCCATACCCCGGGCGACGGCGACACCGTGTTCGCGATCGCCACCGGCGTTCTCGAAGGGCCGGCCGATGTCAGTCGGATCGGCGCCCTCGCCGCCGAAGTGCTCGCCGACGCGGTGCTCAACAGCGTGCGCCATGCCGAGTCGCTTCCCGGCATCCTCGCCGTCCGCGACCTGCCGTAAGGGGATGACGATGTCACGGAATCCGTTTCGTCTCGACGGCAGCACCGTCGCCGTGATCGGCGCCGGCTCGGGGATCGGTGAAGGCGCCGCCGAGGCCTGCGGCCGCCAGGGGGCGCTGGTTGCCTGCTTCGATGTGAATCTGCTGGCCGCGCAGGCGACGGCGGACCGGATCGTCTCGGCCGGCGGCCAGGCCGAAGCGGCCGAACTCGACATCCTCGATCCCGCGGCGATGGCGTCGGCGCTCGAGGCGCTGAGCGGTCTGAAGGGCGTGGTGGCGACGCCCGGAGTCAATGTCCGCAAGCGCCTGCTCGACTACCAGCCCGAAGAGTTCGACCGGGTCATCACACTCAACCTGGGTGGCGCGATGTGCGTGTTGCAGGTCGCGGGACGGCTGCTGTCGGCCGCCGGCGGCGGCAGCATCGTGCTGCTGTCGTCGATCCGTTCTCTGGTCGTCGAGCCGGGTCAGGGCGTCTACGCCGCGACCAAGGCCGGGATCGTCCAACTCGCGCGCGCCGCCGCGGCCGAACTCGGCGGCACCGGGGTGCGGGTGAACTCGCTGGCGCCGGGCGTCATCGACACGCCCCTGACCAAGCCGATCCAGCAGAACGAGGCCTGGAACCGCGCCTATGCGGAGAAGACGGCGCTGGGCCGCTGGGGTCGTCCGGACGAGATCGGCAACGCGGCGGCCTTCCTGGTCTCGGACGCTTCGAGCTACATGACCGGCGCGGTTCTTTTCGTCGACGGCGGCTGGACCGCGATCGACGGGCGGTTCGAGCCTCCGGCCTGAACCAACTGCGGGCATCGATGCCCGCGTGCCATCCGCGCCGCAAGTAGACTCGGCGCCGCGATGAACCAGGCTGGCGATCTCTTCCGACTCGACGGCAAGACGGCGGTGGTGACCGGCGCTTCGTCGGGCCTGGGCGTGGTCTTCGCGCACGCGTTGGCAGGCGCCGGCGCCTCGGTGGTCGTCTCGGCGCGAGGGTTGGAGCGACTGAAGGAGCTGGCGACGGAGATCGAGGCTGCTGGGGGAGAGGCCCTGGCCGTTGCCTGTGATGTCAGCCGCGAGGACGATGTGGAGGCCCTGGCCGCCGCCGCCGTCGATCGATTCGGCCGCGTCGACGTCCTGGTCGCGAACGCCGGCGTCGCCCATCCGGTTCCGGCCGAACAGGAGACGCTCGAAGTCTGGGAGCGCGTCGTCGGCGTGAACCTCACCGGCGTCTTCCTCTGCAACCGCACGTTCGGCGCTCTGATGCTGGAACAGGGTTCCGGGTCGATCGTCAACATCGCGTCGGTTCTCGGCCTCGTCGGCGCCGGGCAGATCCCCCAGGCGTCCTACACCGCCTCCAAGGGCGGCGTCGTCAACCTGACCCGTGAACTGGCGGCGCAGTGGTCCCGCCGCGGCGTGCGCGTGAACGCGATTGCGCCGGGCTGGTTCGCGTCGGAGATGACCGAAGAGATGTTCGCGTCCGATCAGGGAGTCGACTGGATCCGGCGCAAGACGCCGATGGGCCGGCCCGGCGAGGGTGAGGAATTGGCGGGTCCGGTCCTGTTCCTTGCCTCGGACGCATCGAGCTACGTGACCGGCCAGACACTCGCCGTCGACGGTGGTTGGACTGTGATCTGATGCCGATCCGGCGGCCGACGAGCGGCTGGCGCATGACCACACCGGCGCGGCCCGAACCCTTGGCCACGAAGCCCCGATGACCCTGGAGATCGCATTCCTGCTCGCCGTTCTGGCGGGCATGGTCGTCCTGTTTCTGACCGAGAAGCTGCCGATCGACCTGACCGCGTTTCTCGGTCTGACGCTGCTGATCTTCACCGGCTACGTCACCGCCGATCAGGCGTTCACCGGCTTCGCGTCGTCGGCGGTGATCACCATGCTGTCGATCTTCATCGTCAGCGCCGGGCTGATGCAGACCGGCGTGGCGGATCTGGTCGGCGGCGCCATCCATCGCTTCGTCGGCAGCCGTGAGACGCCGTTGATGATCGCCGTGATGCTGGTCGCCGGCGTGCTCTCGATGTTCATGAACAACATCGCGGCGACCGCGGTGCTGATGCCGGCGGTGGCGAGTCTCGGTCGGCGCGCGCACCTGCCGCCGTCCCGGTTGTTCCTGCCGCTGGCATTCGGGGCCATCCTGGGCGGCACCGCGACCCTGGTCGGGACGCCGCCGAACATCCTGGCGGCGGCGATGTTGCGCGACCGCGGACTGGAGCCCTTCGGACTCTTCGACTTCACGCCCTTCGGCCTGGTACTGCTCCTGGGCGGCATCGTCTACATGCTCACCCTGGGGCGCCGTCTTCTGCCGGGTCGCAGAGCCGCGGCCCCCGGCCGCGGTCAATCGGAACTCGCGGATCTCTACGGCCTCCATGAGGGGCTGTTCTCGATCCGCATACCGGCGGCTTCGCAGCTCGACGGGGCGACCCTGCGCGAGACCCGGTTGGGGACCACCCTGGGAGTGCAGCTCCTCGGTATCGCGCGCGGCGAGGACTGGCAGTTGGCGCCCAAGGACGACGCGCGGCTGCTGGCCGGGGACGAACTGGTCGTCCAGGGCGACGCCGAGGAGGTGCGGCAAATGCTGCGGCTCCAGGGCGTCGACCTCGGCACGGCCACGACGCTCGGCACGGCCACCACGGGGGAGACCGGCGCGCCGGACGTGGGCGTGACCGCGCTCAGGGCGCGGGTGCCCGCCGGGTCGCCCCTGGCCGGGAGCACGCTGGCGGCGACGCGCTTCCGCGAGCGTTGGCGCGTGTTCGTGATCGCGGTGGAACGAGACGGCGAAGTTCACGTCGACCGGCTCGGCAACCTGCGACTCGAGAAGGGAGACGTGCTCTACGGCCTGTTCGGCGACGACGCGCCGGAGATCGACTCCGACGTGCTGGAGATCGAAGAGAGCGGCCCGGCCGCGCTGGACCGGCTCGAGGATCAACCCCTGCTCGTCATCCGGGTGCCGGAGAACTCGGCGCTACTCGCCAGCGGCGCGGGCGTCGGGTGGATGGGCCGGCTGATGGAACTCACGGTCGTCGGGGTCGAACGGGCCGGCGAGGTGCTCTGGGGCCCCGGACCCGAGCTCGAGTTCGAGGCCGGAGACCGGCTCTTCGTCAAGGGCAAGGAGCGGCGCCTGCGCGCCCTGCTGCGCATGGGCGGCGTCGAGTTGACGTCCGGGATTGCCGCGCCCGCGTTCGAGTCGGAGGAGGTGGGCATGGCCGAGGCCACGCTGGCGCCCCGGTCCGGTCTCGCGGGGCGGAGCCTGGAGGAGATCGAGTTCCGCAATCGGTACGGCGTGCAGGTGCTCGCGATCTGGCGCGAGGGCAGGGCCATTCGCAGCGGCCTGGCCCAGCTTGCGCTGCGGGTCGGCGACGCGCTGCTGCTGCAGGGCCGCCGGGGCCGACTCGGTCTGCTCTCCCGGGAGCGGGATCTGTTGATGCTCTCGGATGTCGCGGAGGAGCCCCGTCGCCTGAAGAAGGCGCCCTACGCCGTCGGCTGCCTGGCCTTGATGATCGGTCTGGTGGTGACGGGGTTTGCACCGATTCAGGTCGCCGCGTTCGCTTCCGCGAGCCTGATCGTGCTGTGCGGCGCGCTGACCATGGAGGAGGCGTACCGCGCGGTCGAGTGGCGGGCGATCTTCCTGGTCGCGGCGATCCTGCCGGTGGGAGCGGCGATGGAGAGCAGCGGTACCGCGGCCCTGCTGGCGAGCAGCGTGATGGACCTGGCCGGCCCGGTCGGGCCGTATGCGGTGCTGGCGTCGCTGGTTCTGCTCTCGAGCCTGCTCAGCCAGTGTCTCGACGGTGCGCCGGCGGTGGTGCTGCTGACGCCGGTGGTGCTGGAGGCGGCTTCGGGCCTCGATCTTTCTCCGTATCCGTTGATGATGGGCGTGGCGCTCGCGGCCTCCGCGGCCTTCATGACGCCGTTCAGCCACAAGGCGAACCTGCTGGTCATGGGCGCGGGCGGCTACCGCAGCATGGACTACCTGAAGGTCGGCACGCCGCTCACGGTGATTCTGCTCGCCGTGATCGTCTGGATGGTGCCGCTCTTCTTCCCGTTCTGATCCGGCTCTCGCGGGGCCGTTTCCGTCCTGGGCACGCGGGCGTCTCGCCCGCTTCTGCCTCCGGGTAGTGCGGTATCATCGCCGGCCACTCGCCTTGTGAAGTTCCAGCGAACGTTGGGAGAATTGCCGATGTCACCCGCACTGCACCGCGCCAGCCGAGTTCTGACCCTGACGGCCCCCCTCCTCGTGCTGGCGGCCGGCGCCGGCGCTCAGACCACGGGCGACATCCGCGGCGAGGTGCGCGACACGAACGGCGACGCCTTGCCAGGAGTCACGATCACGGCGACGATCGAGGATCGCGGCCTGTCGCGGGCCACGATCGCCGGCGCCGGTGGCCGCTTCGTGATGTCGTCGCTTCCGGTCGACGACTACGTCGTGACCGCGGCTCTCGACGGCTTCCGGGAGCACCGGGTGGAAGGCGTCCGCGTGGGTATCAGTGCGACGGTGCGGCTCGGCATCGAACTCTCGCTGGAGGCGGTGGAGGAGGAAGTCACGGTGACCGCGTCGCCGATCCTGGACGTGACGAGTTCGAGCGTCGGCACCAGCTATACCGCGGAGTTCATCGAGGACCTGCCGACCGACCGCAACTTCTGGGATCTGGTCGCGGTGTCGCCTGGGATCAGCGCAGAGTCAGAGGGCAGCACGTCGATGTCCGCCTTCGGCTCGAGCACGGCGTCAAACTCCTGGCGCATCGACGGCCTGGATACGACTTCGTCCGACACCGGCAACTCGTACTGGTGGTTGAACGCGGCGATCATCGACGAGGTCCAGGTGCTGGGGCTCGGCGCGCCGGCGGAGTACGGCAGCATGTCCGGCGCCGCGTTCAACGTCGTCACGAAGTCCGGCTCGAACGACTTCTCCGGCTCGATCGACTGGTACCACCAGAACGACGGCCTGACGGAGGAGAACGCCGAGATTGACGGCATTCCCTTCCATCGCGACGAGTTCGACGACATCACGGGCACCCTCGGCGGTCCGTTCGTGCGGAACAAGGTGTGGTTCTTTGGCTCTGTTCAGTTCGCGCGGGACGCCTACACCGAGGCGGGCGTGGACCCCAGCTTTCCCACCGCCTATCCGGCCGACCGCTACGACCTCAAGATCAACGCGGCGTTCAACGACAGCAACCTGATGGAGGCGAAGTACCACTTCGAGGACTACAGCTTCGTCTTCGCCGCCGCCAACACGACGCCCGACGCCATAGGGAACGAGTTCGGCACGAATCCGGCCTGGGGCCTCCAGGTCCAGTCCGTCCTGAGTCCGAACGACTACCTGGAAGTCATGTACGCCGGTTACGACGGCACGGACAACGTGCTGTCGGCGACGGGCAGCGAGGCTGCGCCCTACGCGGACTACTCGCCGGCGGACGGCGGTCCGACACAGTACAGCGGCAGTCCGGGATACCAGTATCGATGGACGCTCGGCCGCGACCAGTTGGACATCAAGCTCTCCCACCACGCCGACGACCTGTTGAACGGCGACCACGACTTCAAGTTCGGCATCTCGTACGGGACCGGCACCGGCGACACCCGCACCGGCGGCGGACCCAACGGCGTCTACTTCTACCGCTACGAGTACTCCCCGGGTTACGCGTACTACTACCGGGTCACGGCGCGGCCCTTCCACTACGGCGCCGACACCCAGTCCGTGTCGGCGTTCATCGACGATTCCTGGCAGGTGAACTCGAACCTGACTCTGAACGTCGGCGTGCGCTACGACAAGCACAACGGCGAGATTCCGGACTTTCCGAGGCTGAACCAGGACTGGAGCCCGACCTCCGACGTCATCCCGGGGGTCAAGGACGTGGTTGACTGGTCACTGATCTCGCCACGTATCGGCATGGCGTACCAGATCGGCGACCGGCAGGTCTTCCGCGCCTTCTACGGCAAGTTCTACGACGCGGACGTGACCGGCAACTGGTACGCGCCGCCGCCGGATCCGCCCGCCTACATCACCGAATCCGGACCCTCGCTTGAAGGTCCCTGGTCCTACTCCTCGAGCTTCGAATACCACGGGAACCTGTTCCATCCCGATCTGAAGGCGCCGGAGACCGACCAGTTGACGCTGGGTTGGGAGCGTCGATTGGGGGACAACTACACCTTCGGCATCCAGGGCGTCTACAAGGAGGCGAAGAACCTGATCGGCTGGGAGATCCTGAACGACGGCGTCTTCGAGGAGGTGCCGTGGACGAATCCGTTCACGGGTGAAACGGAGCAGTTGTTCAGCATCATCGAGCAGCCGACCACGCGCAAGGGCAACCGGCCCGGCGACGGCTCCAAGGCGCCGCCGGGAGTCAGCTACAACCAGCAGTACGAGGGCGTCGTCGTCTCCTTCAACAAGCGCTACAGCGACGGCTGGAGCATGCAGTCGTCTTACACCTGGTCCGATTCGACCGGCTTCATTCCGCGGCCCTTGCTCCAGGACCAGGGCAGCCCGTTCTACACGGACAACGACGGGCGCGATCCGAACAACTGGATCAACGCCGACCAGGCGCTGCAGAACGACCGCGAGCACGTGTTCCAGTTCCAGGGCAACTTCGAGCTGCCGTGGAAGCTCATCGGCACCGGGACCTACAGCTTCCTCACCGGCAAGCCGTACAGCCGCCAGTTGACCGTCGGCCTGCGCACGTCGGCGTCGCCGCTCGCTCAGGGCGGTCAGACGGTGATCGCAGTTCCCGCCAGCGACGACACGCGGCTGCCGGACCAGAACCTCGTCGACCTGTCCTTCGGCCGCCGCTTCAACGTCGGCAAGGTGGAGTTGAAGCTCGATCTCCAGTTGTTCAACGTCTTCAACGAGGACGCCCACGACTGGTGGGAGGAGCTTACGGTCGCGCCGGACGAGATGTACGTGCCCGACGGCTACCTCTACCCGAGGCGGATCATGCTGCGCTTCGGGCTCGAGTTCTAGGCGGACTCGAGCGTCAGGAGGCCACAGCCGTGGAGCGGTGAATTGCCGCCCCTACTGCCCGTGGTACAGCGTCGCGTCCTCGGTATGCAACCCGCGCGGGTCGTCGCGGTTCGACTTGTAGAGGCCGCCCTCGGCATCGACCAGGTCGTCGCTGAAGATCGTCTCGTCGACGGCTACGTGGCTCGGGCAGGAGATCTCGATCAGGTTGCCGGCGGGGTCGCGGATGAACATCTGCATGGCGCCGTCGGGCAGCCGGCGGACCTTGCCCCAGGGTGAGGTGTCGATGGCGTCAAGCTCGCGCATGCGGAAGAAGAGCGAGTCGAAGTCGTCGACCTGCAGGCAGAGGTGGCCGCGGAAGGAGGCCTGGTCTTCCCACTCCGTGACGTGAAGCTGCTGCTCCTCGTTGATCTTGAAGAACTGTGCCGGGAAGTCGAGGTTGAACGTCGGCAGCGCCTCGAGCCCGAGCTCGTGCTCGTAGAAGGCGCAGGCCTTCTCCAGGTCGTCGACGACGACGGTCGCGTGTTGGATTTGCAGGATCTTCGCCATGAGCGCCGAGGCTATCGGACCCGAGCAGGCGGAGGGGACTTGAGCGGACCATGGCGCAGTGCTCGGGTCCTGGGATTGCGCGTGACAAACTTCAGGGGCGATGCCTGAACCCATCCCGCCGGTCAGAGTCCGATTCGGCGCCCAGGGCCGTCTGGTGGTGCCGGCGCCGATGCGCGAGGCTCTGGGTTTCAAGTCAGGCGACCCTCTTATCGGCCGGGTCGAGGACGGCCGGTTGGTCGTCGAGAGCAGGGAATCGGTGGTTCGACGCGTCCAGGAGCGGTTCGGCGTGCCGGGCCGGAACCTCGTGGAGGAACTGATCTCCGAGCGTCGTCGGGAAGCCTGTCGAGAGGAGGAGCTGATCCGCTGACCGGTCGCCCCCTGCCGACGGATCGGGCTTCCTAACCGATGAGCGGCAGCAGTTCCTCGGCCGAACGCCGCGTGAGCATCGTGTAGAACTCATCGCTGAGCAGGTTGCTGCCGTGGTCTTCGATGAACTTCTTCTGCTCGGGCGTGATGTCGGTCGGTTCGGTTTCGACCGCCTCGGGGTAGCGGTTGGCCGGCGTGCGGTCGATCGACGCCACGAACTCGACGGTCAGTGCGCCGTCGTAGCCGACCTCGCGTAGCGTCTCGACGATCGCCGCCCAGTCGAGCGCGCCCATGCCGGCGGCCATTCGGTTGCTGTCGGCGACGTGGAAGTCGACGAGACGGCTGCCGGCCTTGCGGATCGATCCCAGGAGGTCGTCGTCCTCCATGTTCATGTGGAAGGCGTCGAGGCAGACGCCGCAGTCCGGCCCGGTCGCTTCGGCGAGCGCCAGCGCCTGGTCGCCGCGGTTGATGAAGTAGGTCTCGAAGCGGTTGATCGGTTCGATCGCGAGCAGCACGCCCGCGGCTTGACTGTGTTCGTAGATCTCCCGCATGCTCTCTACAGCCCACCGCCACTCGTTCTCGGGCGTCGAGTCGGGATCGACCTTGCCGACCGTCCCGGGAACGACCGACATCTCGTGGCCGTCGAGTTCCTTGACCATCGTGATGCAGTCCTTGACGTACTGGATGGAGCTGGCGCGCTCGGCCTCGTCTCTGGCGATGAGGCTGCGGCCCTCCATCATCAGGGTCACGGAGCCCCAGCAGCGAATGCCGTAGCGCTTCAGCAGGGCGCCGACATCGGCCGTGTCGTAGAGCTTCGGCTCCCCGCTGATCTCGAGCGACTCGTAGCCGAACTGCCGCAGCCGCGCAAGCGTCTTCTCGAGCGGTTCGGCGCGCATCCAGTTGTGCATGGACAGGTGCATGGCAGGTCTCCCGTTGGTGCGGGGGAAGATAGCAGCGTCACGGGAATCCTGGGCGCCGCCAAGGATCGGGACTCCCCGTGCGTCATACCGGTGAATGAGGACGGGAGACGCGGTGCATGTGGCCGTCGAAACCAGAGGGGGTTCCCCCGCGGGGTGGTCTAGTGTGAAGGCCACTGTGAGAGGTGACGACGAGCTGGTTCGGGCGGCTGCGGTTGGCGATCGCGACGCCTTTGGCCAGCTCCTGGATCGCTACTACGACCGGATCTTCCGGTTCTGCTTCCGGCTGACGGGGCGCCGGGAGGAGGCAGAAGACCTTACGCAGGAAATCTGCCTCGCCCTGCCCGCGAAGCTCCAGAACTTCCGGGGCAAGGCCAAGCTGACGACCTGGCTCTATCGGATCGCCGCGAATGCGGCTCACGACCGTCGACGCCGTGCCGCCAGCAGCGCCAAGGCTGCCGAGGGTTGGGGGGACTGGGAGGTGAACCGCCGTGCGGCGGCAACGGACAGGGCCGCGGATCTCGACTGGCTGCGCCGCTCGATGACGGTCCTGCCGGACGATCTGCGCGACACGGCCGCGCTGACGCTCGACGGCGAGATGACCCATGCGGAAGCCGCCGAGGTGCTCGGAATCTCCGAAGGCACCGTCAGTTGGCGGCTGTCGGAAGTCCGCAAGCGCCTGCGCGCGATGCGGCAAGAGGAAGGATGACGATGACCGATCCACTCGACGATCTGAAACGTGCGTTGGACCGTGCGACGCCCGAGCCCGATGCCGAACGGCGGAAGGCGAACCTGGCCCGCGCGATGGAACTCTTCGACCAGTCCCAAGAATCAGCGGCCGAGCCGCGTCGTACTCATGACCGCCTCACTACCTGGGCGGGTATCGGACATGGAGTACGACACATGCTTTCCACACTGACTTCTCGCCCCGCTGTGATCGCCGCTGCTGGCTTGGCCGCGGTCGGCTTCGCTGCTCTCTTCGTGGTCTTGAGCCGAGAGACCGCGCCGCGCCCGGCCGAGGTTGTAGCAGCGGCCGACGCCTCGCCACCGGGCCCCTTGCCCTATGAACCGGAGTCGCTCCGCCTCCAGGAGCGGGAAGAGTTGGAGGTTGCGGAGATCGACATTCCGGAGGTCGACGATCTGGACCTGTTCGATCTTGCCCCTACCGAGCCGTCGCCCGCTCCCGTCGCTCCAGTCGAGGCGCTCCAGCGCCGACGCCAGCTCGCTCCTGCGCCTCCTCCTCCCGCAGCCGAGCCCCTGGAGGGAGCGATTACGGTGACCGCAGAGAGGCCCATGGTCGATAAGTTCTCAGTGACCGCGGGGTCGCCGGTGGAGACTGAAACGCTGCCGCCGCCTGCGCCTGAACCCATGCAGCCAAGGCCTCGGCCGAGTGCCCTTTCCTCGCGTATGAAAGCGCTGGTTGCGGCGGACCCGTTCGTCGAGGGCGAGCTGGTAGTTCGAGCAGCTCCCCAACCGCGCAGCACAGAAGCCTTCGCCAACGAGCCGGCCAGCCCGCTCAAGATTGCTGGCGAGGAACCCGTTTCGACCTTCTCGATCGACGTCGACACGGCCAGCTACTCCGTCGTCCGCTCCTCGCTGATGAACGGCTATCTGCCTGTGGCCGAGGCCGTGCGCGTCGAGGAGATGCTCAACTACTTCCCCTACGCGTATCCCGCGCCCGAGGCCGGCGGGGCACCGTTCAAACCGACCGTGACCGTGGCGCAGACGCCGTGGAACCCGGGCACGCTGCTGATGACCGTCGGCATCCAGGGCCGGCTGCCGGCAACGGACGCCCGGCCGCCGCTTAACCTCGTGTTCCTGATCGACACGTCGGGCTCGATGAACCAGCCCAACAAGCTGCCGCTCCTGAAGCAGTCCTTCCGTCTGATGCTGGGCCGACTGCGGCCCGAGGACGAGGTTGCGATCGTCACCTACGCCGGCAGCGCGGGTCGCCCGCTCGACGCGATTGCCGCCACCGAACGGGGCGAGATCCTGAGCGCACTGGACCTCCTCGACGCCCGCGGCTCGACTGCCGGGGCGGCGGGCATCCAGTTGGCTTACCAGACGGCCGCGGGAATGGCGGCGGAGGGCGAGGTCACCCGCGTGATCCTGGCCACGGACGGCGACTTCAACGTCGGCATCTCGGACCCCGAGCAACTCAAGGACTTCATCGCCCGGCAGCGGGAGAGCGGCATCTACCTGTCCGTCCTCGGCTTCGGCCGCGGCAATCTGGATGACTTGACGATGCAGGCCCTGGCCCAGAACGGCAACGGTCAAGCGTCGTACATCGACACGCTCGCGGAGGCCCAGAAGGTGCTGGTCGACCAGCTCACCGGCACCCTGTTCCCGATCGCGGACGACGTGAAGATCCAGGTCGAGTTCAACCCCGCCGCGGTCGCCGAGTACCGGCTGATCGGTTACGAGACCAGGGCCCTGAGGCGCGAGGATTTCAACAACGACCGGGTCGATGCGGGCGAGATCGGGGCCGGCCACTCGGTCACGGCGATCTACGAAGTGACGCCGGTCGGTTCCCCGGCGGTGCTCCACGATGCCCTGCGCTACGCGGCGTCCGCGGCGGCGCCCCCGGGCGCCGGCGCGGACTCGCGGAGGTCCGGGGAGTTCGCCTTCCTCCGCCTGCGCTACAAGGCGCCGGGCGAGGACACGAGCCGACTGATCGAAGTGCCGATCGACCGCAACATAGGCGATGGCAGCGCCGACCAGCGCTTTGCCGCCGCCATCGCCGGATTCGGCCAGCTCTTGCGAGACGGCGTCTACACCGGTGGCTGGACCTGGGCCGACGCGATTGCGCTGGCGGAGGCGAACACCGGCGGCGACCGGTACGGCTACCGCCGCGAGGCCGTGACCCTGATGCGTCTGGCCGAGAGCCTGGCCGAGTAGGGCGGCAGCGCTGCCGGGCTAGCGCGGCAGGTTCGTCGCCGCTTCGCGGCGCGTTTCTTCTCGGAAGCCGGCGGGCGCGCCGGCGCACCCAGTTCCTGCCGCGCCAGCTCCCAGGTCAGTTCGCGCCGAGAAAACGGCGCAGGCAGCGCGTGACGGCCCCGGGCGTTTCGGCCATCAGCATGTGGCCGGCGTCCGCCACCGTCTCAAAGGCCGCGCCGCCATTGCCGTTCTGGATCCGGTCGGCAAGCGCGCGGCCGGCTCTTGGCGGCGTCATCCGGTCCTTTGTCCCCGAGACCACGAGCGTGGGACAGTTGACGCCCGTGGCGCTCTCGCTGCCTTCCCACTCGTTGCAGGCGGCGAAGTCGCGGTGGAGCACTTTCGGAGCGCAGCGGTCGAGCAGGGCCATCGTCGCGCCGAGCATCCACAGCCCCGGCGATTCGGCGCCGCCGAAGTGGGCGCCGGCGCCGTGGCCGAACGCGGCGATGAAGCGGTGGGCGTTGAGCGGTCTCTTCAGTGTGTCGGCGAGCAGGCCGGGGTTCACGCGCAGCGTCTCGCCGGCGCCGAACAGGGCGACCCGGTTGGCGGGTCCGCTCAGCCTGGCCGCGGCGTCGACCGCGATGCAGGCGCCCATCGAGTGGCCGACGATCGCAAGCTCCTCGCTGCCTGCCCGTTCCGCGGCTGCGGCGGCGAAGTCGGCGGTCCAGGTCGCGTAGTCGGCGATCGTGGAGATGCCGCCTGGGTCGTCCGACATCCCGTGGCCGGGCAGGTCGGGCGCCGCGACGTTCCATCCGTGCTGGGCGAGCGACCGCGCCTGCAGGGCCCACACCGTATGGTCGCAGCCGGCGCCGTGGAGAAGCAGGGCGAGCGGTTGCCCCGGCCGCCAGGGGGCGCCGCCGGCGCCGCAGTACACCTTGCGGCCCTGGATCTCAAGCTCCGCCATGCTTGTCTCCGGCTCAGGAAGCGACGGCCCGCGGCCGCTGCACCTGCTTCTGGGAGCGCTTCAGGGCACGGTCGAGATCGGCGGTCAGGTCGCCCGGGTCCTCCAGGCCGACGGACAGCCGGACCATCTCCTGGGTGACGCCCGATTCGGCCAGCTCTTCCGCCGTCATCTGCTGGTGGGTCGTGCTCGCGGGGTGGATGACCAGGCTCTTCGCGTCGCCCACGTTGGCCAGGTGGGACCAGAGCTCCAGGCTCTCGATGAAGGCGACGCCGGCTTCCAGCCCGCCGCGGATGCCGAAGGTCATCAAGGCGCCGCTGCCCTTGGGAAGCAGCTTCTGCGCGAGTTCGTGTTGGGGGTGGCTCGCCAGACCGGGATAGCTCACCCACAAGACCGCGTCGTGCTGTTCGAGGAAGGCGGCGACGACGGCGGCGTTCTCGACATGGCGTTTGATCCGCAGCGGCAGGGTCTCGAGCCCCTGCAGCAGGTAGAAGGCCGCCTGGGGGTTGAGGCACGCGCCGAAGTCGCGCAGCCCTTCGAGCCGCGCCTTGAGGACGAAGGCGGGCGGCCCGTAGTGCTCCGCAAAGGCGATGCCGTGGTAGCCCGGGCAGGGCTCGGTCATGATCGGAAAGCGGCCGGAAGCGGCCCAGTCGAACTTGCCGCTGTCGACCAGCACGCCGCCCAGAGTCACGCCGTGGCCGCCGATGAACTTGGTCGCCGAGTGCATCACGATGTCCGCGCCGAGGTCGATCGGCCGCGACAGGTACGGGGTGGCGAAAGTGCTGTCGATCAAGAGCGGCACGCCGATGTCGTGGGCGAACCCGGCGACGGCGGGAATGTCCAGCACGTCGATGCGCGGGTTGCCGATCGTCTCGCCGAAGAACAGCTTCGTGTTCGGCCGCGCCGCGCGCTGAAAGTTCCGCGGGTCGGTCGGTTCGACGAAGGTGGTCTCGATGCCGAAGCGCCGCAGCGTGTGGTTCAGCAGGTTGTGGGTGCCGCCGTAGATCGCGGCCGAGGACACGACGTGGTCGCCGGCGGAGAGGATCGTCGCCGCGGCGAGGTGGAAGGCGGCCTGGCCGGAGGCGGTGGCGACCGCGCCGACGCCGCCCTCGAGCGCCGCGATCCGTTCCTCGAACACGGCGACCGTCGGGTTCGAGATCCGCGAGTAGATGTGCCCGGCTTCCTCCAGGTTGAACAACCCCGCGGCGTGGTCCGTGTCGCGGAACACGTAGGACGTCGAGTTGTAGACCGGCACCGCGCGCGCCCCGGTGGCGGCGTCGGGCCGCTGGCCGGCGTGAAGCGAAAGCGTGTCGAACTTGTAGAACCAGTCGCTGCTCATGGCCGCTGCCTCCCGGTTGCGTCCTGCCTGAGGCGGACCGCGAGTGTAGCCGGACCAGGCTTCGCGGTGTGTGGCAGAGTGGCGCTTCGAGGGGGAGCAGATGGGGATTGTTGAAGAGTGGCATGAGTGCCTGGACCGGGGTGAGGTTCTTCTTCTCGACGGTGGCACCGGGACGGAGCTGGAGCGCCGGGGGGTGCCGATGGACTCGGCGGCCTGGTGCGGAACAGCGGCGCTCGATCACAAAGACGCGATCCGAGACCTTCATGAGGAGTACATCCGGTGCGGCGCCGACGCGATCATCACGAACACCTTCGCCACCCACCGGCCTCTGCTCGAAGCGGCGGGTCTTGGCGACCAGGTCGGGGTGATCGTGCGGCGGGCGGTGGAGGCGGCTCTGGAGGCCCGCGACCGCGCCGGTTGTCCGGGAGTGCTCGTCGCCGGTTCGCTGTCGACGATGCCGGCGAGCAACATTCGGGGCGGCTACGCGCCGCTCGGCGAGCAGTTGGTGGCCTACCGGGAGCAGTGCGAGCTTCTCGCTGAAGCAGGAGTCGACGTCATCGCGCTCGAGATGATGCAGGAGCGGGAGCGCGCGTCTCTGGCCTTCGAGGCCGCGAAGGCGACCGGACTGCCGGTGTGGCTCGGCGTCAGCGCTCGCAAGGATCGGGAGACTGGCGCCATCACGCCCTTCAACTGGCCCGACGTGTCGTTCGAGTCGGTGCTCGACGCTGTGATCCCCTTGGGACCGCGCATCGTCCACGTGATGCATACGGAGATCGCGGCGGTTCCCGAGGCGGTGGCGATGGTGCGGGAGCGCTGGCAGGGGCCGATCGGCGTGTATCCCGAGTCGGGCTACTTCACGATGCCGCACTGGAATTTCGTCGAAGTGATCGAACCGGCGGACCTGCTCGAGGAGGCCCGCGGCTGGGTTGACGCCGGGGTGGGGATCGTCGGCGGTTGCTGCGGCCTGGGACCGGAACACATTCGCGCCTTGGGCGGGCTGCGGGCGCAGGGCTCCGGGGCGACGTGAGCCGAGCCGGCAAGGGCGAATCGGACCGGGCGCGGACGGCCTTCGAGCCGCCGCTGCTCATCCTCGCCAGCCTGCTTGTTTCCTTTGGGCTGTCGCGCTTCTTGCCGCTTCCCCTCTGGCCCGGCAGCCTCTCGAGGTTCGGCGAGGTCGCGGGCGTCGTGATGATCCTCGGCAGCGTGGTGCTGATGACCTGGGCCGGTCTTTCGATGATGCGCGGCGGCGGCTCGCTGGCGGTGCACACTCCGACGGCGCGCCTGGTCGTGCGCGGCCCCTACCGCTTGACCCGGAACCCGATCTACACCGGCATGGTGTTGCTGCTTCTGGGCATCGGATTCGCCAGGGACAGTTGGTGGTACCTGGTCATTGCCGTCGCCACGGCGATACTGCTCCGCTGGGGCGTGATCCTGCGCGAGGAGTCCTACCTGGAAGGCAAGTTCGGCGACGAGTACCGCGAGTATGCGAACCGCGTCCGGCGCTGGCTCTAGCCGTCGGCGTCTTCTGCTGGCGGCCATCGTGGCCTCGGGTCTGGCCGCTTGCGCCCCCGAACCGGAGGACGCGTCGCCCACACCGGTTCAGGCGGACACTGCGCGCCTCCTCGCGGGCGCCTCGACGGCCCACCCGTCGGTCATCCTGATCACGATCGACACCCTGCGCGCCGACCGGCTGTCGAGCTACGGTTCCGACCGGGTTGCAACGCCTCACATCGACCGGCTGGCCGGCGAGGGCATTCGCTTCGCCAACGCGTCGTCGACGGTGCCGTTCACGTTGCCGGCCCATAGCTCGATCATGACCGGGCTCTACCCGCCGTCCCACGGCGTGCGGGAGAACGTCGGCTACGTGTTGGGCGCGGATCGGACCACTCTCGCGGAGCGTTTCCGGGACGCCGGTTACAGCACCGGCGGCTTCGTCAGCGCCTTCGTGCTCGATGCGCGCTGGGGGATCGGCCGCGGCTTCGATACCTACGTCGACGATTTCGATCTCGACTCGATGGCCGGCGCGAACCTGGGCTCGGTCCAGCGCTCCGGGCCGGAGACGATCGCCCACGCGCTGGAGTGGCTGGACGGAGCGGTCTCTTCCGGCGACGGCGGCGCTGCCGGCGACACGAGCGGGCCGCCACCCTTCTTCCTGTGGCTGCACCTGTTCGATCCGCACGATCCGTACGAGCCGCCCGAACCGTTCCGGACCGAATACGAGGGACGGCCCTACGACGGCGAGGTGGCGTACACGGACTCGCTGATCGGCGACTTCCGGGCCGCGCTCGAACAGCGGGGAGTGTTCGACGAGTCGGTCGTCGTCCTGACGGCGGACCACGGCGAGGGCCTCGGCGATCACGGCGAGAGCTACCACGGCTTCTTCGTCTACGACTCCACCGTGCACGTTCCCCTGATCGTGCGGCTGCCCGGTGGGCTGGAAGACGGACGGGTGGTGGCTGACGTCGTGAGCCACGTCGACATCGCGCCGACGCTGGCCGAACTCATGGGCCTCGCGGGGGCCGGCGCCGGGCAGGGCCGGAGTCTGCTCCTGTCGATGCAGGGGCTGGAGGACCCGGCCGCCGAGCGCGGCGTCTACGCCGAGTCGTTCTACGCCCTCGACCACTACGGCTGGGCGCCGCTTCGCTCGCTGCGCACGGTGGACTACAAGTACATCGAGACGCCCGACCCGGAGCTCTACGCCCTGCTGGAGGATCCGGGGGAACTGACGAACGTCCTGCTCGAACGGCGCGACACCTCCCGCGAACTGAGGGCCGCCGCCCTGGAACTGGCTGCCGAACTCGACCGCGGGGCGCCGGATGCAACGCCCGAGCCCGATCTGGACGAGCAGGCCCTGGCGCAGTTGCGTGCCCTCGGGTATCTCGCCGGCCGCGGCACAGCCGAAAGGCGGGAGGCGGAAGGGCCGCGCGCCGATGCCAAGACGAAGGCGCATCTCCACCGCGCGATCATGAGGGCGCAGAGCGCCTTCGGCGGCGGCGACGACGAGGCCGCGAACGCAGAACTGCGGGTGGCGCTCGCCGAGGACGACGGACTGCTCGACGCGCACCAGCTTCTGGGCACGATCACCCTTCTTGCCGGCGATCCGGCGCCGGCGGCTTCGCACTTCCAGCGCGCGCTGGCGCTCGACCCCGAGCACCGGCAGTCTCTGCTCGGGCTGGCCAACGCCTACCACGAGCTGGGCCGCATCGATGAGGCGATGGTCGGCTACCGGCGCCTGCTTGAGGTCGCGGGCCAGGACTCGAAGGCGACGATGGCCCTGGCCCGCATCCACGTTGAGCGCGGCGAGTTGAGCGAAGCCGAGGAAGTGCTCGCCGCTGCCGCCCAGGGTCGCGAGCCGCCGCCGGTGGTGACGAACAAGCTGGGCGAAGTGATGGCGCTCACGGGCCGGAGCGGCGAGGCGGAGGCGAAGTTTCGGCAGGCCATCGCCTCGAACCCGGAACTCGGCGAGGCGCACTACAACCTCGCGGTCTTGCTCGACGAGGCGGGGAAACCGTTCGAGGCGGTGGAAACGTACCGGCGGGCGGCGGAACTTCGGCCGCGGGACCATCGCCCGCGTTTCAATCTCGGCCGTCTCTACGGACGGTTGAACCGGCCCCTCGACCAGATCGAAGCCTATCGGGACGCGGTCGAGGCGGCGCCGGACTTCGTGCTCGGCTACTTCCATCTGGCAAAGGCCCTGATGGACCTTGATCTCGACCTGACCGAAGCGGAGGCGATCGCCCGCCGGGGTCTCGAGCTGGCGCCGGCCGGCGAGGATGGCGCGCTCGGCTACTTCGTGCTCGCCGACATTCTGAGCCGGCTCGGCCGACCCGGTGAGGAGCGGCAGGCGCTGGCGCGCGGGCAGGAGCTGCTACAGCGCTAGCGCGGCAGAAACTGGGTGCGCCGGCCTTCTGGCCGGCTTCCGAGAGGAAACGCGCCGCGAAGCGGCGACGCTACTGCCGCGCAGTCTCCTGGTTGTCCGCCAGCGCCCGGGCGTGAGCACGGCGCCGCGCATCAAGGCGACCGGGCAGCGCACCTCGTCCATGGAACCCGGTCGCGTGGCCGGCAAGGAGGGTCGGCCCGTCGCCGCCGTAGTCGTAGACGGCGAGTTCGACGCCGTCGGTCGACGGGACACGGTGGACGGAGACCGGTTCGAGCATGGTGGGGGAACCTAACACCGGCAGCAGCCCGCCGTAGCGGAGCGTTCGTAGCAGAATAGGGCCGATGCCGAAACGGTTTCCCTGGTTTGGACTGAGCGCTTCTTCGTCGGCGGAGAGCCTGCGCGTCCGGCGACTCCAGGTCGGCTTTCTGCTTCTGCTGACCATCACCGCGGTTCAGGTCGTCTGGTGGCTGGTCGACCAGTCGCTGCTCGCCGGCAGGATCGCCGCGGACAGGGTGGCGAGCTACGAGGTGGACCGCTCGGCTGGCGAGGCATCGGTTCTGGCCGGGCAGCCCCTCGATGGGCTACGCGCCTTCTACCCGCACCTGGAGATCGATGCCCAGGGCGCGCAGATCCGGCCCTCCGCCCTGCAGGCGATCGAAACGGAACGCCGTAGCCACCTCAGCCAGTACCGGTGGGAGGGTTCGTTCTTCCTGCTCGTCCTTGCCGGCGGCATTCTCGTCCTGTGGCGGGTGCTGCGCCGGGAGGCCGACCTCCTGAACCGTCAGCAGAACTTCCTGGCCGCCGTGTCGCACGAACTGCGGAGTCCGCTGGCGAGTCTGCGGTTGACGACGGAGACCCTGCTGCTGCGCGACCTGGCGGCGACGGATCGCCGCGGGCTCCTGGAGCGCAACCTCGAGGATCTGCGGCGGTTGGAACGTCTGGTGGGCAACCTGCTGGAGACCACGCGTCTGGAGGAGCGCCGGGCGGTACCGCGCCGGGCGCCGGTCGACCTGTCGGAAGCCGTCTCGCTGGCGTTCGCCGAACTCGGGCACCGGGCCGCCGGTACCGAGGGAATCGATATCGAAGTCCGGGTGGAGCCTGGTCTGGGCCTGCAGGCCGATCCGGTGGGCCTTGGCACGGTGCTGCGGAACCTGATCGGCAACGCAATCGAGTCGGCGCAGGCAGCCGGAACCAGGGTGGAGGTCTCCGCCAGGCGGCTCGGTTCGGCGATCGAGCTTCAGGTTCTCGACGACGGGGTCGGCTTCGAGCCCGCCGAGGGCCGCCGGTTGTTCGAGAAGTTCTACCGGCCCGGCAGTGAGTTGCGACGCAACAAGAAGGGCAGTGGCCTGGGCCTCTACCTGGTGCGCGGCTTCGTCGCCCTGGAAGGCGGTGAGGTCGAGGCAAGCAGCGAGGGTCCGGGCCGCGGCGCTACCTTCCGAGTCACCTGGCCGGTCGGTGAGCCTGCCGCGGCGCCGGCGTCGTGAGAACCGCGGCCGAGGGGGCGGCCCGGGTGCTCCTGATCGAGGACGAGGAGAACCTGGCCGCCGGCATCCGCTTCAACCTCGAGGCGGAGGGTCTCGACGTCGACTGGATCGGCGACGGCGAGGAGGCACTGGAGCGGATTCGGGATCCGCGCTACCAGCTCGTGATCCTCGATGTCATGCTTCCGGGTGTGGACGGCTTCACCCTGTGCGAGGAGGCGAGGCGGAACGGTGTCGATACACCGGTACTGTTCCTGACCGCGAAGGCCTCGGTCGACGATCGCATTCGCGGCCTCGAAGCCGGCGGCGACGACTATCTCGCCAAGCCGTTCCATCTCACCGAGCTGCTGCTGCGGGTGCAGGCGATCCTGCGGCGGCGTGTCTGGCGCGCGGCGGAAACGACTCCCGACGTGGTGCGGTTCGGTGACAACCACTTCGATTTCACCGCCTTCTCGGGCGCGTCCTGGGACGGCCAGCCCCAGCAGTTGACGCAGAAGGAAGCGATGATCCTCAAGGCCCTGGCGGAGCGGGAGGGCGAAGTCGTCTCGCGCGAGGACATTCTCGACCGCGTCTGGGGCTACGAGGCGTTCCCGTCGTCCCGGACGATCGACAACTTCGTCCTCCGGCTACGCAAGCGATTCGAACCCGACCCCGAACGGCCGCGCCATTTCCACACCGTCCGCGGCGTCGGCTACCGCTTCACCGCCGGACGCTAGCCATAGCTACTGCACTTCCAGCAGCTCGACCTCGAAGACCAGGGCGGCGCCCGGCGGGATGGCGGGCGGCGAGCCGTGGTTGCCGTAGCCGAGATCGGCGGGGATGAAGATCTCCCACACAGCACCCGGTTTCATCAGTTGCAGCGCCTCCGTCCAGCCGGGGATGACGCCGCCGACCGGGAAGGTGGCCGGCTGGTCGCGGTCGTAGCTGCTGTCGAACTGCGTGCCGTTGAGCAGGGTGCCGCGGTAGTGCACCGTCACGGTCTGGTCGGCCGTGGGACTTTCGCCGTCGCCGGCGCGGAGTTCGCGGTAGAGGAGTCCGGAGTCCGTCTTGACGACGCCGTCCTCATTCGCCTTGGTGGCCAGGAAGGCGGCGCTGCGGGCCGTGTTTTCGAGCATCGCGGCCTGACGCTGGCGATCCGTGTGTTCTTGCATTTTCGTCCCCAGTTCGCTTAGCACGGTGTCGACTACTTCGGAATCCAGGGCCTCGTTGCCTTCCAGACCGTCCTTGAAACCGCGCAAGAGCAGCTCGACGTCGAGTTCCAGGTCGTCCGGTCCCAGGTTGCCGCCGATGTTCAGCCCGAGCGCGTAGGAGGCCTTCTGGTCCCAGGTCTCCGTGAGCGGCGCCTCATCGTCGGCCGCGGCGCCGGCGTCTTCCTGGGCGCAGGCCGCCGTCGCGGCAAGGAGAGCAAGGGTCGCGGCAACCAAGCTGAGGTGGCTGTGTGGCTTCTTCATGGCGCGCATCGTATCCGCATCCGGCGGGCGCGTTCTGCCGCTTCGCTATCCTCGCTGCGTGGGCCCCTTGCAGTTGATTCTCGTGGCCTTGGTGCAGGGGCTGACCGAGTACCTGCCGATCAGCTCGACGGCGCACCTGGTCCTGTTGCCGCGGCTGTTCGGCTGGCCGGACCAGGGTTTGGCGGTCGACGTGGCGGCGAACACGGGAACGCTGCTGGCGGTCGTCGCCTACTTCCGGAAGGACCTTGCGGGCTACGTCCGGGCCCTTCGGCCGAACGGCGACGCAGGTGGCGATTCGGCGCAGCGGCGGATGCTTCCGTTGCTGGCGCTGGCGTCGCTACCGGTTCTAGTCGTCGGCATGGCGACCGAGGGCTGGGTCGCCGGCGACGCGCGCAATCCTGGCGTGATCGCCTGGGCGACGATCGGCTTCGGCCTCGTGCTCGGCGTGGCGGACCGCTGGGGGAAGCAGGCTCGCCGTCTCGACCAGGTGACCTGGTGGCACGCGTTGCTGTTCGGCGTGGCTCAGGCCACCGCGCTGATTCCGGGCGCCTCCCGGGCCGGCGTCACCATCAGCGCCGGACGGCTGCTCGGTTTCGACCGCGAATCGTCGGCGCGTTTCGCCTTCCTGATGGCGATTCCCGCCGGCATCTTCGTCGCCGGCAACGACGCGCTGGACATGCTGAGCGGCGCGCTGCCGGTGTCGCAACTGCCGGCGATGCTTCTGGTGACGGCCCTGTCAGGTGTCGTGGGCTACCTGGTGATCGGGCTGTTGCTGCGCTGGGTGCGCCGGCACGGCCTGCAGGTCTTCGTCGCCTACCGGCTGGTCTTGGGAGGCGTGCTGTTGGTCTTGTTCAACTAAGAGCTGCGGCCGACAGGCCCCGGAGGACGAGCACTCAGACAGGTCGTCGACCGACTCCTCGGCGTCGCCTGCGCCATGCTCCGAGACCGCACTCTCTTCGACCCAGGCACTCATCGGCCTCCGAGAGCAGGGTGGCGAGGCCGACCGTGGTTCTTCTGGTCGACCAACTGCTTGCGGGCGCGGGACAGCTCGCGCAACTTGACGATGGCGTCATTTGGGGGCTTGCCGGCGGCGCAGGCACTGAGGGTCGGTGCGAAGGCCGTCTCGATCCAACACGCACACATGGTGGGTCTGCGAGCCCCAGTCCACGCCGACGAACCACGTCTCCGTCATCTCGTCCTCCCTTTTGGTTGCGGTAGTCTCCCTTTGTCGGCATGCCGCGTTGCCTGCCCGTACCTGTACTGGTGCTCCAGGGCACTGACTCTCCACTGGGCGTCCAACGCGGCGAAGCAGCCAGGGCACAAGTCCCAGCAAGGTGCTCGAGGCACAGTGCGCCGGTGGTCGCTCCTGGCTGCTTGCCGACCTTCCTTCAGTGACTCCTGCAGATGCTGATGGTTCACATTCACATGGTTGGAGGCAGAATGAACCGGTTGAGCTTTGTTCTCGTTGCGGTCGCTGGAGTCGCAGGCGTGGCTGCCGAACGTCACTTGGCGGTACCGACGGCGGGCCCCTGAACTTGCGACTCGATCCCAAGAGGATTGCGATCGGGTCGACGATCCTGATCACAACCTTCGCTTTGCCGGGCACGCTTCCGGCAGAGGAGATCGTCATCTCGGTCGCGACGGGGCAGTTGGCGCCGGAAGCGGCCTCTACGATCACGCTGGTCTCCGTGGACGGGGACGGCGGAGTGGTTCGAGAGCTGGGCGCGCCGGGCGCGACTCCGGTCCGCGCCGCGGTTGAGGGTCTTGAGTACGTTTCCTGCCGCGGTCGCCTGATCTGGTGTCCTCGGGTTGGCGTGGGTGCTTCGATGGCGAGCGTCGTCGACGGCGAGGCGCCACCGGTTCGGGTTGTCAATCTGACCGCCTACACGTTGGCTGACCTCGCTGTGCCTCTTGTTCTGCCTTCCGGTGAGAGCCTCGGAAGTGGAACTCCATTGGTCGAAGGCTGGCTCGAAGTCGCGTCGGGAACGCTCCACTTCCTGGAACCTGCCACTCTGGACGGGAACCTTCTGCGTTGGCGCGGGCCGGCTGGCCGCACGGACTATCGGATAGCGGTGGAGGGCTGGGCGCCTGGCTATCTCTTCGACCGAGACATCGGGGCTGGCATGAGGCAACTCGAACCGCTTCGGCTTGTCAGGGGATCCTCCGTGTCACTCCATGCGGTGGAACAGAATTCGGGCCTGCCCGTCGCCGGCGCCGCGGTGAGGGCCGAGCCGTACCCGCCGCTTGCGGAAGACGGAAACGGACCGGTGCCCGCGCGGGCAGTGACGAGCGAAGACGGCTTCGCGCAGCTCGTGGGGCTTGACGGAGAGTACTACTCCCTGATCGTCGAGAGCGAGGGTCGGCCGCCGACCCGGATCAACGGCGTGCGGCTGGCGCCGGACGCCGAAACGCGGCTTGCGGAAGTCCTCCTGAGCGAGTTTGCCGAGGTACGGGTCTTCATCTCGCCGCAGGCGCCTGGCACGGGCAGGTGGCGAGTCGCGGCGCAGAGGCTCCATCAGAGAGCGGCGCCTCGGATGGCCGAGGCGGATCCCGACGGCGTCGCGACCCTTCATGGTCTGCCGACGGGCTCGTACTTTCTGGACCTGCAGACTCCGGACGGCGACGTGCTCCATTCGGAGCAGATACAAGTAGCGGGCAACGCAGCCGTGGCCATCGATCTGGACTTCGTCGAGGTGCGCGGTCAGGTGCGTCTCGACGGCGCCGGCGTTCAGGCCCGGGTGGCGCTCAGCCGCGGGGCTGGCGACCGCGTACCATTCGTCACAAGCGAAGACGGCGAGTTCGGCGGCCAGATGCCGAGGCCGACAGGCGATGTGGTCGCCGCCGCCGTGGAAACGGCCGGCGGACTCCGTCGGATGTTCAAGGTCAGCGCACGCGTGGACAACGATGTTCTGAGCCTGCGATTCGACCTGGGCGACCGAACGGTACGTGGCGTGGTCCTCGATGGCTCAACGCTTGAGCCTCTCCCTGGCGCCTCGGTGAGCATCGAGAGAGCGGACGAGGGGGGCGGGAACGACGATGACGATCTGGAAGCGTTCGTTTCTCTGCCGGTCGCGTCCGACCAGGAGGGCCGTTTCGCGTTCGACGGACTCGAGGAAGGCCGGTATCGCCTGGAGGCCGGGCTCGACGGATTCACCCAAGGAAAGGCCGAGGTTCCTTCCTCGCCGTTCGAGGACTGGGTAGTAGACGACGTTCGGACAGTGCGCCTGCACCTCCAACCTGGCGATCCACTCGACGTGCTCCTGACGAGAGCGGGAAGTCCCTTGCCGGCTGCGACAGTCGAGGTCGTTGCGCGAAGCCGATCGGGGGCCGTCGGCGCTGGCTTCGGTGCGACGGACCGCTCGGGGCGAACCAGGGTCCTCGTTCCTCGCGGCGGCGTCGGCCCGGCTTCGGTGGTCGTCAAGGCGCCGCCCCACCTGCTGTGGTCGGGTTGCGTGTCGCTGCCATCGCCGGGCGAGCCCATTCTGCGACTCGACCTGATGGACGAACCGGTCGGCACGGTCGTGCTGCGCAACACGGTCGGCGACCGTGCCGGAGGTCGCTCCCAGCCGGTTCTCGTGACGCCGCATGGAGGCGTACTGTCACTGAGCGACCTGGTCTTTTGGAGCAGCTTTGCCGGCGGGGCGGGCGCGGACCTGGCGACCGGCAGTGCGATCGACCGGATCGAACTGCCGGGACTTTCCGCTGGTCGCTACCGGGTTGTCCAATCGGCGGCCCTCGACTACGGGCTCTATGTGAACGCCTGTGCGGGCGCGCTCAACGCAAGCGCCGGCGCCGGGAGCGTGCTGGTGCCGGGGGGGCGGGTGGAGTTCGAGGTCGACCTGGGGTTCGGTTCCGACGAGCCGGTGCTGTTTCTTCCGGCGGATCTCTGATCGCGGGAGCGAGCAGTGGATTCTCAGCGGGCGGACCGCCGGCGAAGCTTGTACCGAGCGCGAGCCTGCAGAGTCAGAGGAACGCCAGCGGGTTCAAGCGCCGCCGATCCTGGCGGCGATCGCCAGGCCCATCTCCGTCGTCGCTACCGCCTGCTGGCCCGCGGGCACAAGGTCGGCTGTGCGGAACCCTTCGTCCAGGACCGCGGCGACCGCCGCTTCGACCTGGGTCGCCTCCGCCTCCAGGCCGAGGCTGTGGCGGAGCAGCATCGCGGCGCTGAGGATGGCGCCGATCGGGTTCGCGATGCCCCGTCCCGCGATGTCGGGCGCCGAACCATGCACCGGTTCGTACAGGCCCTGGCGTCCGGAGCCCAGCGACGCCGAGGGAAGCATGCCGAGCGAGCCGGCGAGGATCGCCGCCTCGTCGCTCAGGATGTCGCCGAACAGGTTGCCGGCGAGGATCACGTCGTAGTCCTTGGGCGAGCGCATCAACTGCATCGCGAAGGCGTCGACGAGATGGTGGCTCACCTCGACGTCCGGGAAGGCGCCGGCGACTTCGGTCACGGAACGCCGCCACAGCCGCATCGAGGCCAGCACGTTGGCCTTGTCGATCGAGGCCAGCTTCCCGCTCCGAGCCCGGGCCGCGCGCAGCGCCACCCGGGCCACCCGCTCGACCTCGGCGGTGGAGTAGACGAGCGTGTCGTGAGCCACGTCGCCGTCGCCCTGCTCCTGGCGGGGTCCGAAGTAGATGCCGCCGGTCAGTTCGCGCACGAACAGAAGGTCGACGCCGCGCAGTAGCTCGGGCTTGAGCGGCGCGAATTCGACGAGGGACTCGAACACCGGCACCGGGCGCAGGTTGGCGAACAGCCCGAGTTCGGACCGCAGGTCGAGGAGTCCCTGCTCGGGCCGGAGTTCCGCGGTTGGGTCGGACCACTTCGGCCCGCCGACCGCGCCCAGCAGCACCGCGTCCGCGTCCTTGCACGCGGCCAGGGTGCCGGGCGGCAGTGGATTCCGGAAGTCGTCGATCGCGTTCCCGCCCATCGGGTGGGAGTCGAGTTGGAGGCTGTGTCCGCCGAGTTCGGCGACCGTGTTCAGGACGCGCGCCGCTTCGGCCGTGACTTCAGGCCCGATGCCATCACCGGGAAGGAGGACGATGTTCGCTTGCATGTGCTGGTGCCGCCGAAGCCGGCCCGCTCAGCTTGCCCGCGTGTCGAGCCGCGAGGGATGGCCGGCCTCGAACGCCTGGATCGCCGGCGCCTGCTGCAGCAGGTAGCCGAGTTGGTCGGTGCCGTCGAGCAGGCAACGGCGGGCGAACGGGTCGACGTCGAACGTCGCTTCGCCACCGCCGGGCAGGCTCAGGGTCTGCGATTCGAGGTCGATCGTGACCTGCGTCGCCGGATCGGCGGCGACGGCGTCGAACAGGGCCGCGGAGATGTCCTCCGTCACCGGCACGACGACGAGGCCGTTCTTCAGCGCGTTGCTGCGGAAGATGTCGGCGAAGGAGGTGCTGATCACGGCGCGGAAGCCATAGCCGACCAGCGCCCATGGCGCGTGCTCGCGGGAGCTGCCGCAGCCGAAGTTGTCGCCGGCGAGCAGGACGCGGGCGTCCTGATGCTGCGGCTGGTTCAGGACGAAGCCTTCGATCGGTTCGCCCTCCGGGGTGCCGTCGCGATAGCGCCAGCGGCAGAAGAGGCCGGAGGCCAGCCCCGAGCGGTCGGTGACCTTGAGGTAGGACGCCGGGATGATCTGGTCAGTGTCGATGTTCTGGTTGGGCAGCGGCGCCATCGTGCCGGTATAGCGGTCGAAGCGGACGCTCATGACAGAACCTCGCGGACATCGGTGACCCGACCCGTAATCGCCGATGCCGCGGCGGTGAGCGGACTGGCGAGGAAGGTGCGCCCGCCGGCGCCCTGACGACCCTCGAAGTTGCGGTTGGACGTGCTGACCGCGTACTGGCCCGGCGCCAGTTGATCGCCGTTCATCGCCAGGCACATCGAGCACCCCGCCTCGCGCCATTCGGCCCCGGCGTCGACGAAGACCTGGGCCAGGCCGTCTCTCTCCGCCTGCCGCTTGACCGCGTCCGATCCGGGCACGACCAGTACGCGCAGGCCCTCGGCCACCTTTCGCCCGCGCAGGACGCTCGCGGCGGCCGCAAGATCGCTGTAGCGCGAGTTCGTGCAACTGCCGACGAAGACGACGTCGATCGGCTTGCCCTGGAGCTGCTGGCCCGGTTCGAGCGCCATGTAGTCGAGCGCCTTGCGGAAGGAGGCCCGCTTCGCGGGTTCGACCGCTGCATCTTCAGGAATCGCGCCGGAGATCGGGATCGCCATGCCGGGGTTGGTGCCGTAGGTGACCATCGGTTCGAGCGCCGAGCCGTCGAGCGTGGTGGTCCGGTCGTAGACCGCCCCCTCGTCGGTGGGCAGGGACCGCCAGTCCTCGAGCGCCGCCCCCCAGGCGTCACCGGACGGCGCCATCGGCCGCCCTTCGAGGTAGTCGAAGGTCACTTCGTCGGGCGCGATCAGGCCGGCGCGGGCGCCGCCCTCGATCGACATGTTGCAGACCGTCATCCGGCCTTCCATGTCGAGCGCGCGGATCGCCGCTCCCGTGTACTCGAAGACGTGACCCGTGCCGCCGCCGATCCCGAGCTTGGCGATCACGGCCAGGATGATGTCCTTGGCGACCACGCCTTCCTGGAGGCGGCCGTTGACGCGCACCTCGTAGGTCTTCGGCCGGTGCTGGAGCAGGCACTGGGTGGCCAGGACGTGGCCGACTTCGCTGGTTCCGATGCCGAAGGCGAGCGCGCCGAGTGCGCCGTGGGTGCTCGTGTGGCTGTCGCCGCAGACAACCGTCATCCCGGGCTGGGTGGCGCCGAGCTCTGGTCCGATCACGTGCACGATGCCGCGGCGCTCATCGCCCATGGCGTAGAGCGGGATGCCGTAGCGATCGCAGTTCGCCTGCAGTCGGTCGAGTTGAGCCGATCCCTCGGGGTCGAGCACCCGGAGCCTCGCGACGTCGATCGTCGGGTCGGTCGGCGTCGAGTGGTCCATCGTCGCCAGGGTCAGATCGGGCCGGCGCACGCTCAAGCCCCGTTCGACCAGATCGGTGAACGCCTGGGGCGAGGTCACTTCGTGGACCAGGTGCAGGTCGACAAAGAGCGTCGCCGGCAGGCCTTCGGCCTCGGCGGTGACCAGGTGGCGCCGCCAGATCTTCTCGAACAGCGTCTGTGCCTGACTCATGCTTCCACCGGTTGGGGGCTTGACACCCTGAGTGTTGCCGGACTGCCTTCGCCGGCCGTGTACTTGGTCCCGATGGCGGCCAGCATCCGGTTCAGGGCGGCTACGTACGCCTTGGCCGAAGCGACGATGACGTCCGTGTCGGCGCCATAGCCGCCGAAGACCCGGCCCTTGCCGCGGCCGCCCGACGGGCTCTTGATCCGCACCGTGACTTCGCCCATCGCGTCGATGCCCTCGGTGACGCTGTGGACGTTGTACTCCAGCAGCGTGTTCTCGACCTCGACGACGGCGTCGATGGCGCGGAAGGTGGCGTCGACCGGGCCGGTGCCGACACCGGGCGAGACGTACTCCTGGCCGTTCGGACCGACCAGGCGGGCAGTCGCGGTCGGCATGCCCGGCCGCCCGCAGGAGATCTGCAACTCGGTCAGCGTGAAGATCTCGGTGGGCGCCAGGATCTCCTGGTTCGCCAGCGCCTGGAGGTCGGCGTCGGTGATGTCCTTCTTCTGATCGGCGAGCTGCTTGAAGCGGCGGAATGCCTCGCCGAGTTCTTCCCGGTTGAGCTCGAAGCCGAGTTCCTCCATGCGCATCCGGAGCGCGTGCTTGCCGGAGTGCTTGCCCAGGACCAGCCTGCTCTGGGTCCGACCGACAGTCTGCGGGGTCATGATCTCGTAGGTGCGCTGATCCCGGAGCATGCCGTGCTGGTGGATGCCGGCCTCGTGCGCGAACGCGTTCTCACCGACGATCGCCTTGTTCCGGGGCACCGCGATGCCGGTGTAGTGGGCCACCAGGCGGCTGGTCCGCACCAGTTCGGTCGTGTTCAGTCGGGTGCCGACGCCGTAGATCTGGGGTCGGGTGTGAAGCGCCATGACCACTTCCTCGAGGGAGGTGTTGCCCGCGCGCTCGCCGATGCCGTTGATCGTCACTTCGACTTGGCGCGCGCCGGCCTGGATCGCTGCCAGCGTGTTCGCGGTCGCGCAGCCGAGATCGTCGTGGCAGTGCGCCGACCAGATGACGCGGTCGGCGCCGTCGGTGTGCTTCATCAGGTACCGGAACAGGTCGGCGTACTCGACAGGCATGTCGTAGCCGACCGTGTCGGGGATGTTCAGGGTGGTGGCGCCCTCGGCGATGGCCAGCGAGAGAACCTCGACCACGAAGTCCGGGTCGGAGCGGCTGCCGTCCTCGGGGCTGAACTCGATGTCGTCGCAGAGCGACCGGGCGTGCGCGACCATGTGGCCGACCTGGCTCAGTACCTGCTCGCGGGTCATGCCCAGCTTGCGCTCCATGTGCAGGTCCGAGGTCGCGATGAAGGCGTGGATCCGCGGCTTTGCGGCATCGCGGACCCCCTGCCAGGCCTTGTCGATGTCCTCGCGCCAGCAGCGGGCGAGCCCCGCGATGACCGGTCCGCCGCGGCCGACCTCCCGCGCAATCCGCCGTACGCCCTCCAGGTCGTCCGGGCTCGCGGCCGGGAAGCCGGCCTCCATGACGTCGATGCCGAGCACGGCGAGCTGCCGCGCCACCTCGAGTTTCTCGGCGCTCGTCATCGTCGCGCCCGGCGACTGCTCGCCGTCGCGCAGCGTGGTGTCGAAGATCCGGACGTAGTCGCCGTTCGGCCCTGGTCCCGCCATCGCTACACCTCCTTGGCGTCGAGGAACGGCATCATCCGGCGCAGTTCCCGGCCGACCTCCTCGATCGGATGCGTCCTCTCCTTCGCTCGACGGGGATCGAAGCGGGGGCGGCCGTTCCGGTTCTCAGCGATCCAGTCGCGGGCGTAGGTCCCGTCCTGGATGTCGCTCAGCACCTTGTCCATCACGGCGCGCACGTCCTTCGTGATCATCTGGTCGCCGGCGTGGTAGCCGCCGTGCTCGGCGGTGTCGGAGACGCTGTACCACATGTAGCCGAGTCCGCCCTCGTACATCAGGTCGACGATCAGCTTCAGCTCGTGCAGGCACTCGAAGTAGGCGACTTCGGGCTGGTAACCGGCCGCCACCAGCTTCTCGAAGCCGGCGCGCACCAGGGCCGAGGCGCCGCCGCAGAGCACGATCTGCTCGCCGAAGAGGTCGGTCTCAGTCTCTTCTGCGAAGGTGGTTTCGATGACGCCGGCGCGCGTGCAGCCGATCCCCTTGGCGTAGGCCAGGGCGTCCGCCAGAGCGCTCCCCGTGGCGTCGTTCGCCACGGCAACGAGACCCGGCGTACCGGCGCCCTCGGTGAACACCTCCCGCACCCGGTGCCCGGGCGCCTTCGGCGCCACCAGGGACACGTCGACGTTCTGGGGCGCCTCGATCTGGCCGTAGCGGACGTTGAAGCCGTGCGCGAACATCAGGGTGTCACCGGGCTCGAGGTTCGGTGCGATGTTCTGTTCGTACAGCTCCGCCTGGGCGGTGTCGGGGGCCAGGATCATGATCATCCGACTCCTGGCCGCGGCCTCGGCGTTGCCCAGCACCTCGAGGCCGTCGGCCTCGGCCTTGGCTTGGCTGCTGCTTCCCTCCCGCAGGCCGACGACGACGTCGACCCCGCTGTCGCGCAGGTTCAGGGCGTGCGCGTGGCCCTGGCTGCCGTAGCCGATGACGGCGACGGTCCGGCCCTCGAGCCGGGAGAGATCCGCGTCGTCGTCGTAGTAGAGCTTTGCCATCTGAGTTGTTCCTCGTCTGTGTGACCTGAGCCGAAGCGGCCGTCGGTAATGTGGTTCCTGGCGGGGTTCTCGAATCTCGTTCTACGGCGCAAGCTGCTACAGCACGCTCCGTCTGGCCCTGGACCCGCCTCGGTTCGGCTTGAAGCCCGCGTCCTTCAGGGTGTGGCCGCCGCGGCCCATGGCGATGACGCCGGTGCGAACCATCTCGACAATGCCGAACGGACGGACGAGCTCGGTGAAGTGCTCGATCTTCTCCTCTTCGCCCGTGATCTCGACGACCAGGGACTCCGCGGCGACATCGATGATCCGGGCGCGGAAGATGTCGCAGAGCTGGATCACCTCCCGCCGGTTCGAGGAGTCGGCCCTGACTTTGACCAGGGCCATGTCACGGGCGACGGCGGGCTGGCCGTGGAGGTGGTCGACGTGGACGACGTCGACCAGCTTGTAGAGGTTCTTCACCAGGCGGTCCGCCTCCGCGGCGTCCGACTCCATGACGATCGTCATCCGCGACACGTGGTCACGCTGGGTGCGTCCCACGGAGAGGCTGTCGATGTTGAAGCTGCGCCGCCGGAAGAGATTCGCCACACGGGCCAGGACGCCGGGGCGGTTCTCGACCAGAGCGGCCAGGATGTGCTTTGCCATATCGCAGTGCCCTCAGGACCCGAGCGCCTCGGGCTCGGGCGTCTCGACGGCCGCCGCTTGTTCGCGGCGCCTGCTCTCGAACTCCTCCGGCGTCGGCCGGCGGATCATGTCGTCGAGGTCGGCGCCCGACGGCACCATGGGATAGACGATCTCTTCCTTCTCGACGACGAACTCGATCAGGGTCGGACCTCCGGTCTGTGCCCGCGACGCAGCGACCGCTTCCTCGATCTTGCCGCGTTCAGTGACCCGGATCGCGGGGATGTCGTAGGCGGCAGCCAGCTTGCAGAAGTCGGGGTTGACCATGGGTGTCTGGTTGTACCGCTCGTCGTAGAAAAACTCCTGCCACTGGCGGACCATGCCGAGAAAGCCGTTGTTGATGATGGCGATGTGAACGTTCGCCTGCTCCTGGACGGCGGTGGCGAGTTCCATCATCGTCATCTGGAAACCGCCGTCGCCGATGATCGCCCAGACCTCCTGGTCGGGGCGGGCCATCTTGGCGCCGATCGCCGCCGGCAGCCCAAAGCCCATCGTGCCCAGGCCGCCGCTGGTGATCAGGCTGTGCGGCCGCTCGTGCTGGTAGTACTGCGCCTCCAGCATCTGGTGCTGGCCGACGTCGGTGACGGTCACGGCGCTGCCATCAGTGAACTCGAACAGGTCCCGGATGACCTGGGCGCCGAGCAGCTTGCCCTCGGGGACCGCGGGGTGCTGGGGTTCGCTCGCCGGCCTCACGATCTCCCGCTGTTCGGCGCCCGCCCGCCACTCGGCGATCCGGTCGAGCCAGGCCTTGTCCCAGGGGCGTTCGGCCCCTTCCAGCAGTTGCCGCAACACCTCGCCGAGGTCGCCGACGATCCCCACGTCGACCCTGACGTTCTTGTTGATCTCCGATGGATCGATGTCGACGTGAATCTTGCGCGACTTCTGGGCGTAGGTCGCCAGGTTGCCGGTCACCCGGTCGTCGAACCGCATGCCGAGGGCGATCAGCAGGTCGGCGTGCTGGATGGCGTGATTGACCTCCGCGCCGCCGTGCATACCCATCATTCCCAGGCACAGCGGATGGTGTTCCGAGATGGCGCCCTTGCCGAGCAGGGTCAGGGCGACCGGGATCTGCGTGCGCTCGCAGAGTTCGTTGAGCTCCCGGTTGGCGCCCGCCATGGAGATCCCGTGTCCGGCCAGGATCAGCGGCCGCTTCGACTCGCGGATCAGCTCGAGGGCTCTGTCAATCTGGTCGGCGCGGCCCTTGAGCGGCTGCGGGTAGCCGGGCAGGGTGATGGGTTCCTCGGAATAGACGAACTCGGTCGTCTGAACCTGCACGTCCTTCGGTATGTCGACCAGGACCGGGCCGGGACGGCCGGTGCGGGCGATGTGGAACGCCTCGCGCATCACGTCGGCCAGATCCTCGACGCTGGTGACCAGGTAGTTGTGCTTGGTGATCGGGATCGTGATGCCGGTGATGTCCGTCTCCTGGAACGCGTCCGTTCCGATGGCGCCGGTCGGCACCTGGCCGGTGATGCAGACGATCGGGGAAGAGTCCATCATCGCGGTGGCAATGCCGGTGACCAGGTTCGTGGCGCCGGGGCCGCTGGTTGCCATCGCGACGCCGACCTTGCCGGTGGCGCGGGCGTAGCCGTCCGCCATGTGGGACGCGCCCTGCTCGTGACGGGTCAGGACGTGGTGGAGCTGCGGGTACCTGGTCAGGGCGTCGTAGGTGGGCAGGATGGCCCCGCCCGGATAGCCGAAGACGATGTCGATCCCCTCGCGGAGCAGGCACTCGCAGACGATCTCGGCGCCGGTCAGGACGACTGCGTCCGTGCCCGTGCCTGTCTCTGTGTGTTCGCTGTCCGTTGCGGTCGTTTCTTCGGCCATCTTGACCTCCTCGCTCAGCCCGCCGCCGGCTGTGCCGCCGCTGCCAATCGGGATACCGGAGTGAGCCAGTTGTGGCGGTCGGGGAGCCGGCCTTCCACCAGACCGAAGAACTCCTCCTGCAGGCGGTGCGTGATCGGGCCGCGGCTGCCGTTGCCGACCGGAATCTGGTCGACGGAGCGGACCGGGCTGACTTCGGCCGCGGTGCCGGTCATGAACAGTTCGTCGGCCAGGTACAACTCCTCGCGGCTGATCGGTTCGAAGCGCACGTCGAACTTCAGATCCTGGGCAATCGTGATCACCGAATCGCGGGTGATGCCGTTCAGAATCGAGTTGTGGCTCGGCGGCGTGTAGATCACGCCGTCCTTGATCAGGAACAGGTTCTCGCCGGGGCCCTCGCAGACCAGGCCGCGGTCGTCGAGCATGATGCCCTCGGCGTAGCCGTTCTGGCGCGCCTCGACGGAGACGAACTGGTTCGTGACGTACTGCCCGCCGATCTTCCCCAGGGGGGCGCCGGTGTTCGAGTTGAAGCGCCGCCAGGAGGAGACCGCGGCGTCGACGCCCTGTTCGATCGCCTCCTCGCCGAGGTAGCGCCCCCAGCGGACGGCGAAGATCGCGAGCTTCACTCCGCAGTCCGTGGGGTTGAGTCCCATGCTCTCGGCGCCGCGGTAGATCAGCGGCCGGATGTAGCAGGACTCCAGGCGGTTGCGCGCCACCGCCTCGATGCACAACTCCTCGACCTGGTCCTGGACGTAGCCCGGATCCATGCGCATGATCCGGCAACTGTCGAACAAACGTCGGATGTGGGCGCCGAGCCGGAAGACGGCCGTCACCTCGCCGGTGTCGTAGGCGCGGATGCCCTCGAAGACCGACGAGCCGTAGTGGAGGCCGTGGGTCGTGATGTGGACGTTCGCCTCGGCCCAGGGCGTCCACTGGCCCTCGAGCCAGATCCACTCGGATCGTTCAATCGTCATGCGGGTTGTTCAGTCGTCGTATGGGTTGTTCAGTGGTCATGTGGTGTTTCATGGTGGATTCCGGGGCAGCCGAACCAAAAAAGCCCCCAGGCGGTGCTGGGGGCTCTAGGTTGGTCAGGTTCCGGTTGGTGCGCCTAGTTAGCCCCCTGGACGGCAAGGACCAGAATCAGAACCAGTAGCAGGAGGCCGGCCGCGCCGGCGAAGTCGACGATCGGCCGCGACAGGACGCGGGCGGCGACGGCGGGCCGGGCGCCGCGAAGAGGCGTCCGCGCACTTCTTCGAAGCCGTCCTGGTGCCAAGCGCGTCATGGCCGGTTCGAGTGTCCCATTTGGGTAGAGGGTTACTGCGGGTATGGGTTTCCGAGCGATCTACCGGATGGTAGGTCGTGCGGGGGAGCGTAGGGGAGGAGAGGAGTGGCTGTCAAGTGGACGGCGCACCTGGCGCCGTCGGCGTGGCGCCTATCCGACCGTGTCCCGGAAGATGCCGATGATCTCGTCCGCTTCGTTCTCGGTCAGCGTCAGGATGGGGCGGAACTCGACTCCGCCGTCCGTGTACCAGGCCGGCACGGTGAAGATACCGGCCTCGAACAGCCTTGTCGTCATCTCCATCTTGCCCATCTCCTGGGAGAGGAGGCCCATGCACAGTCCGTGCTGGTTCACCTTGTAGGGACCGCCGCGCAGGCCCTCGGCGAACTGCTCGGCCAAGACGTTCACATGCTCGAGGAAACCCGGGGCCATCGTCAGGTCGCAGACCTTGGCGGTCGCCACGCAGCCGAGTTCGTTGCCGCCGAAGGTCGAGGAATGCGGTATCGCGGTGTCGAAGAACCACTCCTTGACCTCGGGGGCGAACAGTACGGCCGCGTTGGCGAGGATGCCGCCGCCGAGACCCTTCGCGGTGGTCACGATGTCCGGGACGATGCCGTGGTGTTGCCAGAGCCAGAACTTTCCGGTCGCGCCCAGCCCCGTCTGGACCTCGTCGATGATCAACTTCGCACCGTGCTTCCGGCAGATGTCCATGACGGCCTGGAAGTAGCCGGGGTCGGGCACCGGGAAACCCGCCTGCGCCGGTGAGGACTCGATCAGCACCGCCGCCGTCTCGTCATCGACGGCAGCGGCCATGGCGTCCACATCGTCATACGGCACGAAGACGAAGTCGTCGAAGTCGAGCAGATAGCGCTCGTGGTTGTCGGCGCTGTCGCCGGCGGCCATCGCGAAGCAGGTGTGGCCATGGTAGGAAGCCTCGATCGAAACGAGCTTCGTACGCCGGGTCATGCCTCGAGTGGCGCGTATCGCGACCTCCGTTGACTCGGCGCCGCTGGCGGTGTAGGTGACCCCGGTAAGCGCGCCATCGGTGCTGGCAATCAGCTTCTCGGCCGCCTTCGCCTTGTAACCGGAAACCAGCAACAGGTTGCCGATCTCGAGCTGGTGCAGCGCCTCCTTGACGGCCGCGATGATGTCCGGGTTGCGGTGGCCGAGGTTGTAGAGCGTGCCGTTGCGGTGGCAGTCCCAGTACCACTTCTTGGTGAAGGCGTCCTGGACGCGCGCGCCCTCGCGCTGGCCGAAGTGAAGCTCGGTGCCGAACGCTCTCATGACGCCGACGTTTCCGGGGGACACGTGCTCCGCGAACGCAGTCTCCGTGGCCTCTGCCGAAGGGTAGGGTGGGTAACCCTCGGGGAAGTGTCGCGCTTCCATGTCTGCTGGTCCCTGATCGTCAGATGCTCCCAGCGCACCTTCCGTACCTGGTGTGCAGCTCGCCAGAGCCGCGGCGCCGCCGGCGACCGCCATGGTCTTGATGCAGTCGCGGCGATTGCTTGTCCTGGGCCTGCCCGCTTCGCTCATTCCAGGGATCTCCCTCTTTCGGAATCGTCGGCCAGTCTCCTTGTCAAGGGGAGCCGGCTTCTCGATGGTTGTGGTTCGTCCGGGGGCGACGCACAAAGGTTTTCTAGCAAAATTCCATCTTTTCCGCTTACCTCTCTTCGCGCTCAGAGAGTATAGTCCGCAATCATCTAGGCAACAAACGGGCATTGGATACTAGATCGGCTAGTCGAATGGCAATTCATAACGCACAGAAAAAAAAGACTTACGCCTAGATCGGAGGATTCGGTATGTCCAAGGTTCGATTCCTGGTTGCAGTCTCGTTTCTCTTGCTGGCGGCGACGCCGGCCCTGGCACAGAACGTCGGAACGGTGCGCGGAGAGGTTCGCGACACGAATGGCGACCCGCTGCCGGGAGTCCTGGTGGAGGTGACCGGGGACATCGTGCGTGGTGAGCGCGCGACGACCAGCGGGGCCACCGGGGAGTACCTGGTGACGGCTCTGCCGCCGGGCACTGTCACCGTAACGGGAACGCTCGAAGGGTTCGCGGACGAAACGGTCGAGGACGTGCGCATCTCGATCTCGGCGACCAGTACGGTGAATCTGGTGCTCCACCTCGTCGCGGCCGAGGACACGATCACGGTGACCTCGGAGCGGCCTTTCGTCGACGTGACGAGCAACGTCATTAGCACGAACCTGCCGGAAGAATTCATCGACCCCCTGCCCACGAACCGCAACTTCCAGGACTACGCGGGATTCGCCAAGGGCATGAGCAACATGGGCCGCGACCAAACCTACGCGGAGTACCGCTACTCGGCCTACGGCGGCGGCATGGCCGCGAACTCCTGGAACGTTGACGGTCTCAATGCCTCTCTCCACGAGAACAGCAACGTGTGGTGGTGGATCAACCCCGACACGATCGCCGAGATTCAGGTGCTGGGAGTGGGCGCCCCGGCCGAGTACGGAGGCATGTCGGGCGCGGCCATCAATGTGGTCACGAAGTCCGGGACCAACGACCTGAACGGTCGCCTGAACTACTTCGGTCAGTACGCGGGCACGACCGCCGAGGGTCCCAAGGCGGCGGGGCTGGGTGGCGAGGAGACCGGTTTCTATCGAGACAGCTTCCAGAACTACACCTTGGCGCTCGGCGGCCCTTTTCAGCGGGACAAGCTGTGGTACTACGTGTCGCTCGAGTACAAGGAGGACGCTTTGGGGGAGCCGGGTCAGGTACGCGAGTTGATCCGGCCGGACAAATGGGAGCGCTACAACCTCAAGCTCGACTGGTCGCTCACTGAGTCGAATACCCTGACGTTCAGCGGCCAGTACGAGGACTACGACTGGCAGCAGACCGCGGATCCCTTCACGGACGAGGACGCGACGTCCCACGAGTTCGGAATCAAGCCTGGATGGAAGCTGGGCTGGCAGTCCGTGATCACGGACAGGACCTTCTTCGAGGTCAGCGTCGGCGCGTTTGAGAACTACGACCGCGTCGCCTCGGTGACCGGAAGCATCGCCGCGCCGGTCATCGACTACACGGCGCCGGTGCCGACCACGGTCGGCGGGGTGAAATACCCGTACGACTACCCGCCGGAAATGACCAGGGCGAGCGCGAAGTTGACGCACTTCGCTGATGACCTCGGAGGCAGCCACGAGTTCAAGTTCGGCGTCCAGTTCACCGACGCTTCGATCCAGACCGCCGCGATCTATCCCGGCGCCAGCGGCAAGTACTACTACAAGTTCGGGGCGAACTACTACATCTACGCTCGCCGACCCCACTACTACGGCAGCGACGCGACCGGGCTGGGGATCTTTGCGGACGACTCGTGGAGCGTTGGCGACAGGCTGACCCTGAACGTGGGCGTTCGCTACGACCAGGACAACGGCGACATCCCTGCCTTTCCTGAGCTCTTGCAGCACTTCGGCGGCGAGAACCAGGGCGTCAAGACCGGGAACGTGCATCCCGCCTACAAGGATGTCGTGGACTGGGAGACCATCTCTCCGCGCGTCGGGCTGGCCTACCAGGTCGGCGAGGGCTCGAAGCAGGGCGTGCTGCGGGTGTCCTACGGCAAGTATTTCGAGAACAACAACACGGCGATGTGGAACGGGCCCCATCCCAACCGGCCGGAGGCGAAGTTCGGCTTCAGCGCCAACCGGTACGGCCCCTTCACCTACTTCCGAACGGTCACGGACGAGCACCTCGATCCGCCGGACCCGAACATGAAGCCCCCCGAGTTCGACCAGTACGCCGTCGGCTACGAGCAGCAGCTCAGCGACACCCTCACAATCGGCGCCGAGGTGGTCATCAAGGAAGGCGCCAACCTGATCGGCTGGCACATCCTCGATGACGGCGTTTATGAGAATGTGCCCTTCGTCAACCCGGAAACTGGCGAGACGATGACGCTCTTCAGCATCATCGAGGAGCCGACGCGGCGCAAGGGCAACAGCCCAGGCCCTGGAGCGAACGCGCCGCCCGATGCGAGGTACTACCAGGACTACGAGGGTTTCTTCCTGACCCTCAGAAAACGCCAGGTCGGCCGTTGGGGACTGAACAGTTCTCTCGGCTACTCGAAGTCGACGGGACGAAACACCCGTCCTCTGAACCAGATCCAAGGTCAGCCCTTCTTCAGCAACCAGGAGGGCGCCGATCCGAATCATCATCTGAACGGGGACGGGCTCTACCAGGCGGACCGGAAGCTGATGTTCCTGGCCCAGGGGCATGTCGACCTGCCCTGGAACCTGAAGGCGGTCGGAGTGCTCAGGGTCCAGGACGGCCGGCCGTATACGGTCCATAGGCGCGTGCGGTTGAACCAGGGGTTGACCGAGATCGCTCTGCACCCGCACGAAGACGGCGTCCGGCTGCCGGGCAACACCTTCCTGGACCTCGGCCTCGGGCGCTCGTTCCCGCTCGGGAACGGCGGCGCGTTGGGGGTCGACGTGCAGGTCCAGAACGTACTCAACGACGATGGCTGGGACCAGTGGCAGAGGGCCGGCTACCGGAACGGCAATCTCGTGCCTCTGAACTTCCTGCTGCCGCGGCGGCTGACGCTGCGCCTGACCTTGGACTTCTGACGTGATGCCGGAATGCACCACAGTCGGAAAGCCGGATCGCAGGATCCCCGGGATCGCCGTGCCCTCCGTCGAAGACGGGCAGATCGTCGAGTGGTTTGAGCTGGTTGAGCCGCGGGGCTGAGACCCTTGGGTCCGTGACGCAGATCCGTGCCTGTACCCTCGGGGCAGTTCAAGCGGCGGTCCTCGTGCTCCTGTTTCTCGGTCCGCTATCCGCCCTTCTTGCGGATGGCGGTGACTGGCCCCAGTGGCGTGGCCCCGACCGGAACGGAGTCGCCCCGGCTGCTGGCAACGAGCAGCTTCAGGCGGCGCTCGAAGGGCCCCTTCCGGCCGCGTTGCACCAGGTTTGGAAGCTCGAAGTGGGTCTCGGGCAGTCCGCGCCGATCATTCACCGGGGCCGGCTGTACCTCCACGCCCGGCAGGGTGAAGAAGAGGTCGTCCTCGCCCTCTCTCCGGACACGGGAGAGGAGATTTGGCGCTATGCCTACCCGGTCCCCTACAAGGAAGTGACGCACGCGGCGGCATGGGGCCCAGGCCCCAAGTCGACACTGGTGGCGGAGGGGGACTCCATCTACAGCTTCGGGGTCACAGAGCGACTGCACGCCCTGGATACCGAGTTTGGCGATGTCCTATGGGACAAGAGCTACGACGACATCTACGAGCAGCCGTTTCCGGAGTGCGGCGCCAGCGCCTCGCCCTTGATCGAAGGGGATCTCATCATCGTGCCGATCGGCCAGACCTGGCCGGATCCTTCCCTCGTAAGCGTTGGGGCGTTGGTCGCCTACAACCGGTACACGGGTGAAGAAGTGTGGCGGACCGAGGAGTTCCCGCCGAGCTACGCCTCGCCGATGGCGTTCACGATCGGTGGCGTCCGGCAGATCGTGACGCTGACCCAGAACAACGCGATCGGCGTCCGCGCCAGTGACGGCAAGCTCCTGTGGTCGAAGGAGATGCGCACGTTCATGGAGATGAACATCACGACGCCCCTGCTCTACGAGGACCAGGTCCTGATCGGCGGCTATCACTGGGGGAACACACTGCTCGGGGTTGAACCCGGAGGCGGATCTGCCGACCAGCCTTGGGACGTGACCAGTGTCTGGGCGACGAAGCGGCACGAGCTCTACATGGACTCGGCGGTGCTCGTCGACGACTACGTCTACTTTCGTTCCAACAAGAGGCTCGGGACGCTCGTTTGCGTCGATGTCCGGACCGGGGAGCAGTGCTGGCAGGGCCCGCCCCAGGCGGCGCGGTACGCGACCTTCGTCGTGATGGGAGACCGGCTTCTCGTGCTGACGGACAACGGCGACATCAAGGTGGTCGCGGCCGATCCGGCGGAGTACCGGGAGCTGGCGTCCTGGGAGGTCGCCGACACTCCCGTGTTTACCCACCTGACGGTCGCCGGGTCGCGGATGTACGTCAAGGACGCTGCGCACCTGGTCGCGTTCGAGATCGCTGCCGACCGGGTCACGGAGGCGCCGGGCGGCCCGGCCGAGACCGCCGTCGCGGATGCCTGGGCGCAGACGCCGGAGGATGAGGCGGCGGCCCTCGAGGTGGCCGCCAACGTGCTCGACACGCAGAAGGAGGCGACGACCTGGGAACAGGTCGAAGAGCACCTGAGCTATTGGGCCGACGACTTCAGCGACTACTCCGGCCAGACCAAGGCGGACTGGACGGAGATGTACCGGCGCAGGTTCGAGCAGATCGGCAGGATCGGTTCTCCGCTCGGGGTCGACGTGGAGTCGATGTACGTCGAGTGGGCCGGTGAGGTGGCCATCGTGCGGGGCATCTTCATCGACTTTCGGCCCGCTCGGCAGGCCATCATGGAACGCCTCTTCTACCTGAGGAAGTACGGGGACACCTGGAAGATCACCGCCCTGGACGGCATACCGATCTGGGAGAGGTGGGGATCGAAGGGCGAGTTCAAGGCCACCGAATTCAGTGCCGAGAGTCCGGAGTGAGGAGCAGCCTGCCGATCCGTCTTCGTGGAACTGCTTGTCGATGACCCGGCCGAAGCGCCGGTCGCCCCGGTAGCCCGTGGCGATCCGCACTCCCGACCAGTCGGCCAGGCGATAGCCGGTGCGCCGCAGGTCCAGCGGGTCGAAGAACTCTCTCCGCAGGAAGCGCTCGTAGCTGGTACCGGAGCGCTGGTGTCCTCGCGGGGTTTTCGGCGAGCAAGAGCCCCACAGGCCACCGAATCGGAGATAGGATCGAGCGTTTACGCGCTCAGCGTAGCGGATCGGCCCCATGGGATGTCAGGTCCAGCCCCGTTTCTGCGTGCGTTCACGCCTTGCCCGAAGCCAACTGGCGACTGTGTCGTGAAGCTGTTTCCCCGCCTTGAATTCCACCGCACCGGCATCGGACTGCTGCCGGATCCGCACGATCCGGAGCCGGGTTCGGCGGTGCATCTCGCCAACGTCGCGGGGTCGAAGCGTCCACTCACGTTCTGCAGTTGTTCGGCGGGGCGGCGCAGCGGCTGCCGCCATCTGAAGCAGCTCGAAGGCCAGATCCGGGAGTTCCATCGCGCCCTTGGCGGCAGTTGGTTCGACCTGTTCTCCCGCAGCGGCTGGTTCCGGCTCGCCCAGACACTCTTCGCGGACAACCTTCCTTCCGTTTCGGATTGCAGCGTTCTTCAGGAGCGTGCAGGCGGGCCGATTCGTCTGTTTACCCCGGGAGGGGTGGAGGTTCTCCGCTACCTGGAGCAGTCTCCGTCGGTGGTCCGCTTCCTCGAGCGGATCGGGAAGCTCTCGTCCGGCGCCTCGGTTGCCGATCGTTCGGGTCTCCTGGACCGTCTCTCGACCTTCATGCGTACGCCCGAGGAGCAGCACCTGAACAAGGCCGGGATGCAGACGAACCGGCAGTTCTTCGAGCGGAGTCTCTGGTGCCGCGTTGCCTACCACGCGCTACGGGAGTACGGCGACATCCCCGGTGGCGTGCCTGGCATGGCGGAGCTTGTGAAGGACCGGATCCGGCTCGACCCCGCGGTCGATCTCCGGAGCGGCAGTCTGTTCCTGAAGGTCAGGGTCGATCCCGACGCGTCGGTCAGGTTTCAGATTGCAGTGCCGCGGCGGCGGGTGGCCGATGCGCTCGCGCTGCTGGCGGAGACGGGGCAGGCCTCGGTCGCCCCGCTGCCGGCCGCTGATCTCTTCTACGTTGGGCCGGATACGAAGATCGAAGAGAAGCAGAAGCTCGATGCCCTGCGCCTCGCCGCGGAGGGCGAGGAGATGCTCGACGAAGCCGGGCGTGAGCGTTTCTGGTACGGCGACCTCGTGTTCCTCGAGGAGTTGGGGCTTCTCGTGCGGCGGTCGGAACGAAGCGAGGGAAGCTGGGGCGAACCCAGGCGCCTGAACCTCGAGACCGCGGCCATCGGCACGTTTCGCTCGGCGCCGCCGGCCCTGGAACCTCGGCCGACCCTGGCCGAGAATCCCCTGGCCAGCCTCGGCATTCTGACCGAGTTCGACTACATCGAGATCGCACCCGAGGGCGGGGACGAAGAGGACGGCCTGCTGTCGATCCGTTACGGCTTCGGCAGCGGCGACGTGGGGCTGAGCGACCTGCTCGAAGCGAAACGGGCGGGCCAGCCCTATCTCGAGACCCCTTCCGGCTGGATCGACCTGAACGCGCCGGCGCTGCGTAATCTGGGCTCGCTGCCCGGTCGTCCGGTGGGTGCCGGGCGGGCCGGCGCCGGGCACAATGGTGGCGACGGCAACGGCGCCTCGGGCCGCGTGCGCCTTTCGTCGGCTGAACTGTTACGGCTTCAGGCCTCGAGCGCGGCGCCGATCCGGGTCGAGGGCGAGGGCAGCCGGACGGATTTCCTGCGCCGCTTCCTGGCCTTGAGGCCTGCCGATTCGCTGGTCGAGCCGGAGGGGTTGAAGAGCATTCTCCGGCCCTACCAGAAGCTGGGCGTCGAGTGGCTCAAGTTCTTGTACGAGAACGGTCTGGCGGGATTGCTCTGTGACGACATGGGGCTCGGCAAGACGCATCAGGCGATGGCCCTGATGGTCATTCTGCGCGAACAGTTGGCCATCGACCTGCCGATTCTGGTCGTCTGTCCGCGCACCGTGATCAGCCACTGGCGGAACAAGCTGCGCGAGTACGCCCCGACACTGCGGCCGGTCTACTACCACGGACCTCACCGCAATCTCGAGGAATCGCTGGCCGAGGGCGACGTGGTGCTCACCTCGTACGGCGTGATGCGCAACGATGTCGAACAGTTCGGCGAGCGACTGTGGGGCCTGATCGTGTTCGACGAAATTCAGCAGATAAAGAACCGCAGCACGCAGGGCTACCGCGCCGCGGTGGCGCTCGAGGCGCGCATGAAGCTCGGGCTGACCGGCACGCCGATCGAGAACTCGCTGACCGAGCTGAAGGGACTCTTCGATCTTGTGCTGCCCGGCTATCTGGGCGGTGACGACAGCTATGTCGATGTCATCGGGCCGAACGAACTCGACGCCGACTCGTGGTACGCGGTCAACCTGCGGCGTCTGACCGCGCCCTTCGTCCTGCGCCGGGTCAAGACGGCAGTTCTGGACGAATTGCCGGAGAAGATCGAGGATGTCCGCACCTGCCGCCTGAGCGAGGAGCAGTTCGGCATGTACCGGCAGACGATCGAGACGAAGGGCGTGGCGCTGATGAAGACGCTGCGGAGCGAACGGGGCTCGTTGCCCTACATCCACATCTTCGCGCTGCTGAACATGCTGAAGCAGATCTGCGATCATCCCGCCCTGGCGGTCGGCGACCTCGACCGCTACGAGAACTACGAGTCGGGGAAGTGGGACCTGTGCAAGGAGCTGCTGGAAGAGAGCTTCGACAGCGGCCAGAAGGTCGTCGTCTTCACCCAGTACCTGGGCATGATCGCGATCCTGGAGCGCCACCTGACGAAGCTCGGCATCGACTACGTGACCCTGACGGGTTCGACCCGCGAACGCGGCAAGGTCGTGGATCGGTTCAACAACGAAGACGAGTGTCGGGTGTTCCTGGGCAGCCTGAAGGCCGGGGGTACGGGGATCGACCTGGTTGGCGGTTCGGTCGTGATCCACTACGACCGCTGGTGGAACGCGGCCCGGGAGGATCAGGCGACCGATCGCCTCTACCGCATCGGCCAGAAGCGGGTCGTGCACGTGTTCAAGCTGATCACCGAGGAGACGCTGGAAGAACGGATCGCGGCGATCATCGACCGCAAGCGGCGCCTGATGGAGAGCGTGGTGCAGGAGGACGATCCGCGTCTGAACAAGATCTTCTCGCGCGAGGAACTGATCGAGCTGCTGCAGGGACCGGGGCTGGAAGATGCTTCGCCATGATGTGAGGATGGCGCATGTGAGGATGGCGCCTTGACGACTTCCCGGATCGAGCTCTACGACACGACGCTGCGCGACGGCACGCAGCGGGAGAACGTCTCGCTGTCCCTGGTCGACAAGGTGGCGATCGCTCGGCGGCTCGACGCCTTCGGCATCCCCTACATCGAGTGCGGCTGGCCCGGCTCGAACCCGAAGGACGCGGACTTCTTCGATGCCATCCGCGAGGTCGAGCTGGAGCAGGCGAAGATTTGCGCGTTCGGCAGCACGCGGCGCAAGCACGGAGCGTGCGCCCACGACGGCAACGTCCAGGCGCTGGTCGCCGCCGCGACGCCTACCGTCACCCTGGTCGGCAAGAGCTGGGATCTGCATATCGAGAAGGTCCTCGAAACGGACGCCGAAGAGAACGAGGCGATGATCGGCGACACCGTCGGCTACTTGAAGGACCTCGGCCGCGAGGTGATCTACGACGCAGAGCACTTCTTCGACGGCCTGGCCGGAAACCCGGAGTGCGCCCTCGGCACGCTGCGCGCGGCGGCTGCGGCGGGCGCCGACTACATCGTGCTCTGCGACACGAACGGCGGCACCCTGCCGTGGCAGATCGAGGCGGGTGTCGATGCCGCGCGGGCCGAGCTGGGCCCGGACGTCCGGATCGGCATCCACACCCACGACGACGGCGGCTGCGGCGTCGCCAACTCGCTGGCGGCGGTGCGGGCCGGCGCGGTCATGGTGCAGGGCACGATCAACGGCTACGGCGAGCGGGTGGCGAACGCGAACCTGGTCACCATCGTGCCGGACCTGCAGTGCAAGATGGGGTTCTCCTGCGTTCCCGACGAGAGCCTGCACGAGTTGACCGCGCTGTCGCGCTACGTCGCGGAGGTTGCCAACATCACGCATGACGACCACCTGCCGTACGTCGGCCGGAGTGCCTTCGCCCACAAGGGCGGCATCCACGTCGCCGCGATGCTCAAGGAACCGACCAGCTACCAGCACCTCGAGCCGGAGGTGGTGGGCAACGAGATGCGTACCGTGGTCTCGGAGCTCTCCGGGAGGGGCAACATCGTCCGCCTGGCTGAGAGCTCCGGCGTCGGCGCCGACACGCCGTACGCCCGCGAGGTGCTGCACAAGGTCAAGGAACTCGAGCACCGCGGCTACAGCTTCGAGGCGGCCGAAGCCTCCGTCGAACTCATGCTGCGGCGGGCGGAACCGGGATACGAGGCGCCGTTCCGCTTGATCGACTTCCTGACCGTGGTGGAACACCGCGACGGCCGCGGCCTGGTCGCCGAGGCGACGGTCAAGGTCGAGGTGCCGGGCGGCACGATCGCCCATACCGCCTCCGAGGGCAACGGCCCGGTCAACGCCCTGGCCCACGCTCTGCGCAAGGCCCTGGAGCCGCACTACCCCCAACTGGCCGAGATGGGCTTGGCCGATTACAAGGTGCGCATCCTGGACAGCGCCCACGGTACGGCTGCCATCACCCGGGTGCTGGTGGACTTCGTGGCCGGCGGCGACCGGTGGACCACGGTCGGCGCGGGGACCAACATCATCGAGGCGAGCTGGGAAGCCCTCTCGGACGCGATCGAGTTCGGCTTGACCAGGTAGCGCGTCCGGCTTGGCCGCGTGGCGTGTCGACGGTCTACCCGGGCTTGCGGGCGTGGAGGAAGTACATCGGCGTGAAGATGCCGAGCCGGCCCGCTTCCGCCATGCCCACCGCGCAGAGGTTCAGGACGTTCGATACGCGCACCGTCCCCTTCGGCACGACCCGGAGCGCCTCCAGCACACGCAGCGTGTTGTGCGTGATGGAGCGCCCGAATCTCGACTTGCGCAAGCTGGCGAAGGAGAAACCGGAACCGCTCAGCGGTTGGTACCAGGGCCCGCCCAGGCCGCAACCGAAGTCGGCGGCCCGCATTCCAGGCCTCGGACCCAGCCTGTGGGCCAGAAATCGGTGACGAGATCGTAGTAGGCCTTGGTGAAACTTGTGTTGTCCTGCTTCTTGCGGTACAGGTCCTCGCAGTACTGGAACTTGGAGACAACCTGATCGTTGTCGGCTGTGTCCTGGAGGACGCCTGTCAGCCGATGCAGGTGCAGACCAGGTGGCGGTCGCCGTGGGCGTTGTCGACCCGCCCGACAGGGGGCCAGTACTTGTGGTCCTCGTTCCAGGGGGCGGGGAACGCGGCCTGGCGGCGGGAGTAGGGGCGGTCCCATTTGTCGGCGCTGATTGCGGCGGCGGTGTGCGGCGCGCCGCGCAGTGGACTGTCCGCGATCGCGACATCGCCGCGTTCAACCGCCGCGATCTCGGCCCGGATGGCGATCATCGCGTCGCAGAAGCGGTCGAGCTCGGCCTTCGACTCGCTCTCCGTGGGCTCGACCATGAACGTTCCGCCGACGGGGAAGGACATGGTGGGCGCGTGGAAGCCGTAGTCGATCAGCCGCTTCGCCACGTCGTCGACTTCGACGCCGGCGGCCTTGAAGCCGCGTAGATCGAGGATGGACTCGTGGGCAACGAGGCCGCCCGTGCCGCGGTAGAGCACGGGGTAGTGCGCTTCGAGCCGGTGCGCGATGTAGTTGGCGTTCAGGATCGCGGCTTCGGTGGCCCGGCGCAGCCCGGGGGCGCCCATCATCCGGATGTAGGCCCAGGAGATCGGGAGGATGGCGCCGCTGCCAACGGGCGCCGCGCTCACCGCGCCGACCGTGCCGCCGCCGAGGCTGCCCGCGCTGTCGGCGCGGCCGGTGGAGGCCAGGGGATGGCGCGGAAGGAACGGCGTCAGGTGCCCGGCAACTGCGATGGGTCCCATGCCCGGACCGCCGCCGCCGTGGGGGATGCAGAAGGTCTTGTGCAGGTTCAGGTGGCAGACATCGGCGCCGTAGTCGCCGGGCCGGCAGACGCCGACCTGGGCGTTCATGTTGGCGCCGTCGAGGTAGATCTGCCCGCCGTGGTCGTGGACGATGGTGCAGATCTCGCGGATCGCTTCCTCGAACACGCCGTGGGTCGAGGGGTAGGTGACCATCAGGGCGGCCAGGTCGTCGCTGTGGGCGTCGGCCTGTGCCGTGAGGTCTTCGAGGTCGATGTTGCCCTCGTCGTCGCACTTGACCGGGGCGACCGTCATGCCGGCGAGCACCGCACTTGCCGGGTTGGTGCCGTGGGCCGAGGTGGGGATCAGGCAGACGTTGCGCGCGCCCTGACCGCGGCTCTGGTGGTAGCTGCGGATCGCGAGCAGCCCGGCGTACTCGCCCTGGGAGCCGGCATTCGGCTGCAGGGAGACGGCCGAGAAGCCGGTGATCCTGGCCAGCCAGCCCTCGAGGTCGGCGCAGAGTGTTCGGTAGCCGGCGGTCTGCTCGGGCGGCGCGTAGGGGTGCATGTGGGCGAAGCCGCGCCACGTGATCGGCATCATCTCCGCCGTCGCGTTCAGCTTCATCGTGCAGGAGCCGAGCGGGATCATCGAAGTGGTCAGCGACAGGTCCCGCGCCTCCAGGCGGTGGAGGTAACGGAGCAGTTCGGTCTCCGACCGGTAGCTGCTGAACACGGGGTGATCGAGACAGGGTGTCTCCCGGCGCAGCGACTCGGGCAGCGGCTCGGGCGCGTCGGCCGGGCCCTGCACGGCCGACGAGCGGACTTCGGCGAACGCCGCGAGCACCGACTCGATGTCGTAGTCCGTGGTCGTCTCGTCACAGGCGACGGAAATCGCGCCTGTGCCCCATGCCCGCAGGTTCAGCTTGCGGCGGACGGCGGCGACGATCACGCGGCGCTCTTCCTCGAGACCGTCCACCTCCGCCGTGACCGTGTCGAAGAAGGTATCGGCCCTTGGTTCGTAGCCGAGTGCGCGGAGTCGTTCGGCCAGGCGGCATGCGCGCCGGTGGACCGCCTCGGCGATCGCCTGCAGTCCCTTGGGGCCATGGTAGACGGCGTAGAAGCTGGCGATCACCGCGGGCAGCACCTGCGCCGTGCAGATGTTGCTGGTGGCGCGGTCGCGCCGGATGTGCTGCTCCCGGGTCTGGAGCGCGAGACGCAGCGCCGGCCGGTGGCGGTCGTCGTGAGTGACGCCGACCAGGCGGCCGGGAAGGCGCCGCTTCAGCCGGTCGCGGACGGCGATGTAGGCGGCGTGCGGACCGCCGAACCCCATCGACAGGCCGAATCGCTGGGTGCTGCCGACCGCGACGTCGGCGCCCCAGTCTCCGGGCGCTTCGAGCAGGCAGAGGGCGAGAGGATCGGCGGCGGCGATCGTCATTCCCCCCGCCTCCCGCACCCGTTCCGCCAGGCCGCGGTAGTCGTGGACGCCGCCGTCGGTGGCCGGTTGCTGCACCAGCGCGCCAAAGACCCCGGTCGCGTCCAGCGTCTCGTGGTCGCCGACCTCGACCTCGATGCCGAGCGGCTCGGCGCGGGTGCGGACCACCTCGATCGTCTGCGGGTGGCAGCCGCTCGACACGAAGAACCGCCCCTGCCGCCGCTTCTCGGCCCAGCACAGGGTCATCGCTTCGGCGGCGGCCGTCGGTTCGTCGAGCAGGGAGGCGTTCGCGACCTCCAGCCTGGTCAGGTTGGCGATCATGGTCTGGAAGTTCAGCAGCGCTTCCAGCCGGCCCTGGGAGATCTCGGGCTGGTAGGGCGTGTAGGCCGTGTACCAGCCGGGGTCCTCGAGCACGTTGCGCTGGATCACCGGCGGCGTGATGCAGCCGTGGTACCCCATGCCGATGAAACTGCGCAGCACCTCGTTGCTGCTCGCGATCTCGTCCAGCTCGACGAGCGCCTCGGCTTCAGAGGCGGCCGGCGGAAGTTCGAGGCCGCCGGTGGGGCCCGCGCTGCGGATCGAGGCCGGCACTGCCTTGTCCACCAGAGCCTCCAGCGTAGGTAGACCAAGCGCTTCGAGCATTTGCGCGATCTCCGCGCCACGCGGTCCAATGTGACGGTCGGCGAAGGGCATGGCGCCGCTTGCTGTCGGTTCGAGAGGGGTCATTGTTTGGTAAAGAGCCAGGCTACGTAGGGGCCGTAGGCCGCCAGCAGCAGGATGCCCCAGACCCGTCCGATGCTGCGCCCGTGCCTCAGCATGTAGATGGCGAGGAACAGGAGCAGGCTGAAGCCGAGCATCACGGCGGCGTCCAGGCCTTCCGCAGCGAGAGTGGTGGTGAAGGGGCGGAGAATCGTGCCGGCGGGCAGCACGAGCAGGATGTTGAACACGTTCGAGCCGATGATGTTCCCCAGCACGATGCCGTGGTGCTTGCGGTATGCCGCCACCAGGCAGGCAGCGAGTTCCGGGACACTGGTTCCGAAGGCGACGACGGTCAGGCCGATGACCCGCTCGCTGACGCCGACCGCAATGGCCAGATCCTGTGCTGCCGGAACGAGGAGTCGGTCGGCGCCCAAGATCAGCAACGCCAGTCCCAACAGGGTGCCCAGGACGGCCTTGAGTCGATTCACGCCGTGCGACTCTGGCTCGTCGACGTTGCCGGTGCGTACCAGAACGACGAGAAAGAATGCCATCAGTGCGAGCAGCACCGCGCCTTCGAAGCGCCCAAGGCGTCCGATGGCGGCGAAGATCGCCACCAGGAGTGACGTGGCGAGCAGGAAGGGCAACTCGCGGCGAACCAGGCGCGCGGCCTGTCGCTCGCTGGCGTCGTCGTGGTTGTGGAGCGGAACCGCCAGCGCCGAGAGACCGAGGATGAGGCCGACGTTGGCGATGTTCGATCCGACGACGTTGCCGTAGATCAACCCGGGCGAATCGCGTAGCGCGGCGAAGACCACCGTCACCAGCTCCGGCGCCGAGGTTCCGAAGGCGACAACGGTCAGACCGATAACGGTCGGACTCACCCGCAACACCGCGGCCAGACCGGTCACCGAGCGCACGAGGACCTCGCCGCCGGCCCAGAGCACGGCGATGCCGAGCACGATGAGGAGTACGGAGATCAAGAGACGTTCGGCGTCGGCGGAGGGCTTAGGGGAAGATGCCGGCGGTCTTGTAGGAAGCCGCGACCTTGTCGATGGCCAGGGCCATCGCCGCGGTGCGCAGGTCGACGCCGGGGCCCGCCTTCTTCCGGAACCTGCGGATGTGGAAGTACGCGGTGGCCATGGTCTCTTCGAGACCCGAGTTCACGAGGTCGATCTCGTCCGCGCCCCGAGCCAGGACCCTGATCTCGTCATGGCTGAAGCTGACGCCGGTGGCTGCACTCATCGCGTGCAGCAGATCGCGGCGTACGCCTTCCTCGAAGCGCTTCTGCATCCGCCCGAAGCGGACGTGGGAGAGATTCTTGAGCCATTCGAAGTAGGACACGGTGACGCCGCCGGCGTTCAGGAAGACATCCGGGATCACCAGGATGCCGCGCTTGGCGGCGGCCATGCTCGCATAGGAGGTCGTGGGTCCGTTCGCGGCTTCGGCCAGGATGCGGCAGGAGATGCGCCCGATGTTCTCCCTGGTGATCTGGTTCTCGAGCGCCGCCGGGATGAGGATGTCGCAGTCGAGTTCCAGCGCCTTGCGGCTGGGCTCGATGTTCGATGCGCCGGGGAAGTCGAGGATCGACCCCGTCTCGCGGCGGTGTTCGACCACGTCGTCGACATCGAGTCCATCCGTACACGCGATCGCCCCCTCGTACTCGGCGAGACCGACCAGGCGCGCGCCCGCGTCCCGCAGGTACTTCGCGGCGTGGTAGCCGACGTTGCCCAGCCCCTGGATCACGACGCGCTTGCCCGCGATGCCGGGTTCGAGCCCGAGCTTCGCCATGTCGTCCTCGAACGAGCAGGCCTCGCGGATGCCGAAGAAGACGCCCAGCCCGGTGGCCTGGGTACGGCCCTGGATGCCGCCGTACTCGACCGGCTTGCCGGTGACGCAGGCGGCGACGTTCACCTCGCCGTGCTCGATCTGCGCGTAGGTGTCGGCGATCCAGGCCATTTCCTGCTCGCCGGTGCCGTAGTCCGGCGCCGGCACGTCCTTGCCGGGGCCGATGAAGGACTTGCGCTGGAGTTCGGCGGTGTAGCGGCGCGTGAGCCGCTCGAGTTCGCCCTTGGAGTACTTGTAGCGGTTGATCCGGACGCCGCCCTTGGCGCCGCCGAAGGGGACGTCGACGAGGGCGCACTTGTAGGTCATTAGCGCCGCAAGCGCCATCACTTCGTCCTCGTTGACGCTCATGGCGTAGCGGATGCCGCCCTTGGTTGGCAGCCGGTGGTGGCTGTGCTCCGCGCGCCAGGCGTCGATCACCTGGATCGTGCCGTCGTCCCGGCGGAGCGGGAAGCTGACGCGGTAGACCGCGTTGACCTGCTTCACCTGCTCGAGCAGGGTGGGATCGTGGTCGGTGTACTTCGCCGCCTGGTCGAACGCGACGTTGACCTGCTCGAAGAAGGTCAGGCCGGAAGCGGATTTCCGCTTGGACCCGGTTGCCGCTGCCGTCACTGCAGACTCCTCGTCATCGTCGTGCTCTCCCTGCTGGGGTCAACAGGCTAGGGGCAACCTATGCCCGTGCGCCTGCGTCGTCAATCGGCCCGCCAGTCACGAGATGCGCCTCGACCGGGGCGGCGGGATAGAGGTTGCCGCGATCGCCTGCCACGAAGGCGTACACGCGGATCCCCGCCAGATGGGCGATGTCCAGCGCCAGACTGGACGGCGCTCCAACGGCGGCAATCAGTGGCACGCCGGCGACCGCCGCCTTCTGGACGATCTCGAAGCCGAGGCGGCCGCTGACCGCCAGGATCGTCGAGTCCAAGGGCAGCCGGCCGGCCTGAAGCGCCCGGCCGACGACCTTGTCGGCCGCGTTGTGGCGGCCGATGTCCTCGTAGAGCCACAGCAGCTCGGCGCGCTGGTCGTCGACTTCGAACAGGGCGGCTGCGTGAACGCCGCCGGTGTCGTCGAACAGTTCCTGGCGACCCCTCATCGCGGCCGGCAGTTCCTGGACGAGCCGGCGTTCACGGTCCGGCGCCAGGTCGAGCGGCCGGATCGCCGGCAGCCGCACCCACAGGTCCTCGAGCGAGGGCTTGCCGCAGACGCCGCAGGCGCTCGTGACGCGGAACGCGCGTTCGCGCATGCCGGCATCTTTCCGTTGGCCAGTCCGCCGGCGTCCTGCCGCCGAGAGCCGGATGTCGACGATCGAGCCGGGGACCAGCGTGGGCTCGTCGTCGGCCGGAACCGCCGGCTGCCCGTCGGAGCGGGTGGCGGCGCCGGCGGCGACCTCGTCTACGTCAGCGGCGTCTTCGATCCAACCCTCGGCGTAGAGGTATCCCAGGGCCAGTTCCACCTCGGCGCCCGGGCTGCGCATGGTGATGACGAGCGGTTCTCCGTCGACCCGGATCTCCAGCGGCGCCTCGACCGCCACCAGGTCGCATCGCACATCGCCCTCGCCGCGCTCGACCAGGGCCTCACGGGCCGCGGCGCGTCCGGCCCCGCCAGCCGCCGGGCGGTCAGCCGCCATGTGCGGCGCCCGCCCGTTCGATCCGCACCCGCACGCCGTATTCGGGCTCGCCCGAATCGGGGTCCAGCGACCACGGCAGCAACTCCATGCACTCAGGCCAGTGGGCTTCGACGTTGCCCGACTTGATCGGTTGGAAGCGCGCCACCAGTTCGATCTGCGACACGGGAGACGAGACGACGACCCGGTCGCCGTCCGCGATCCCCCGGATACGACCGTCCTCGGCGTTCATCAGCAGGTCGGAACGTTCGAGCCCTGTCAGGGCATCGCGCCCGTGATGGACCATCGAGTTGAACTGGCGGCCCCGGCGGGTCGAAAGGAAGAGCTCGCCATCCTCGAGGCCGCGCTCCGCGGGCGGTTCGACGGCGTGGAAGCCGGCTCGGCCCGAGGGGGTCGCGAAGCGTCCATCCTCGAACAGGCGCGGCCCGCCCCACTGGAACTGGTCGCCCTTCCGCTTCAGGTGCTCGATGCCGGCGTAGCGCGGTTCGGCGCGTGCGATCTCGTCGCGGATTGCTGCCGTGTCCGCGAAGTCGAGAGCCCCCGCGGGCTCTGGCCGCGCCCGGCCGACGATCTCGCACAGCACCTCCCACTCCGGGCGGCATTCGCCGAGCTGCCGCGCCTCGGCGCCCCCGTAGTCGATCGGCGGCGAGTAGACGATCCGCCTCTCCGTCGTCGTCTCCGTCACGCCTCCGGGGATCTCGTAGCGGGTCGTCGCCGGCAGCAGAAGCACGGTGTCGCTCGGCTCGACCAGCATCGCGCCGTTGAGCACGATGTCCTGGTGGATCCGGAGCCTGGGCCGGTGCAGCGCACGCTCGATCCGTTCCCGGTCGGGCGTCGTTTCCAGGAAGTTGCCGCCGAGTAGCCAGAACGCGTCGATGTCTCCGGTCGCTGCCGCTTCGATCTGGCCGGTCGCGGCCAGTCCGGGACCGCGCGGGGGCTCGAAACCCCAGACCCCGGCCCAACGGTCGAGCGTCTGCGCTTCGGTCACCGGCGCGCAGCCGACCTCGGAACCGCCCTGGACGCCGGAATGGCCGCGGATCGGAACCAGGCCCGAGCCGGGACGGCCCGGGAGGCCGCGCATCAGGCCGAGGTTGCAGATCGAGAGCACGGTGTCGACGCCGTGGCGGTGCTGGGTCAGCCCCATCGACCAGACCAGGATCGTCTTCGGCTTGGAGCAGAGAAGTGCCGCGAAACGCTCCATCTCGGCGCGCGAGGCGCCGCTCGAGCTCTCGAGCTCGGACCAGCCGGTTCCTCTCAGCGCCGCCTCGACCTCGGCGAAGCCCTCGGTGGAGCGCTCGACGAAGTCGCGCGCGACGCCTCCGGGCAGATCGAGCAGGGCCTTCATCGTGCCGTTCAGGAAGGCGAGGTCGCCGCCGGTGTCGACCGCGAACCAGTGCTGGGCGAGGTCGGTGCCGAACAGGGCGCTCGAAGGGACCGACGGCACCCAGTAGCGCTTGAGGCCGGGCTCGCGATACGGGTTGACGACCGCGATCTCGGCGCCCCGGCGGCGCGCGAAGTGGAGATACTTGATCGTCACCGGCTGGTTGTTCGGCACGTTCGAGCCGAAGAACACGATCAGGTCTGCGTCGAGCCAGTCGCGGTAGGAGTTGGTCGCGGCGCCGAATCCCAGCGCGCGATGCAACGCCACCGTGGAGGCGGCGTGGCAGAGGCGGGCAGCGGTGTCTACGTGGGGCGTGCCGAAGAAGCGGGCGGCCTTCTGCGCCACGTAGTAGGTCTCGTTGGGAATGCCGCGCGAGGTCAGGAAGAAGGCCGCCCGCGTCGGGTCGCGCTGCCGGACGTCCGCGAGCCTGGACGCCGCGATGTCGGTCGCCTCGGGCCAGCCGATCCTCCGGAACCCTGGCTCTCCGGCCCGTCGCAGCATCGGGTGAGCGAGGCGTCCCAGACCGCGCAGCGCCGTGGAGTCGCGGGCGGCCAGGGCGTCGGCATCGGCGAGGACGGCCGGGTCGAGGGCCGGCATCGTGTTCAGCCGCAGCAGATCGAGACGCACCATGCACAGGTGGACGCCGTCCAGTGTCCAGTCGCGCAAACCCGAAGTTCCCAGCGCGCAGCCGTCGCAGACCCCGTCGCGCAGGATGCGCCACGCGTAGCCGGCCTCGTCCCGGTTCCGCCACGCCACCTTCCCCATCTCCAGGAAGTGGTGCGGCTTGGTCTGCCCCAGGCCGAAGGGGATCCTTGAACTGGGGCGCACGGCCCGATCATAGAAGAGCGCTTTCGGTTTAGGCTCCGCCGATAGAGTCCAACGTGTCGAATGGCGCTCAAGAACTTGCTCAAGCCACTGCTTTTTCAGCCTGCCGCGGCCACGCTCTCGGCGGTCATCCTGCTGGGCGCCTCACCGACGGCGGTGGCACAGGATCGCCGCGCGGCGGCCGCGGCTGTTGAGACATCTCCCGCCTTCGGGCCGGAGAACTTCGCCGCTGCCGTTGATCCCCGTGCCGATGGCTGGGACAGCGAAGCGCTCAGCGAACAGGCCGAGGCGCAGCTCAAGCGCATCGCGGGCTGGCTCGTAGGCGGCGTGGCCGCGGTGTCGCCGGATGCGTTGGATGAGGCGGTTGACGAGACGTTCGAGACCCGGGGCTTCGTCCCCGATGAGTTGATCGAGCGCTACTCCGGTCCGGCTTTCGCTGTGGTTGTTGGCCAGCCCGGGCGCTTCGCCTATAGGGGCGGCCAGGGCTTCCTGGAGGCGCTTCGCGCGTTGGGCGAGCGGCTGGCTGGCAACGGACCGCCGCGGGCCGACTTCAAGCTCTTCACGATCGAGGGCGACGCGGCGAGCTTCACCACCCGCTCCTACTTCGAGGCGTCGGCAGCGGGAGCGGGCGGCAGTCGCCAGTTGAACGCGGTCTGGACGACGACCTGGACGGCGCCGCCGGACGGCACCGGCGAGCCGCTCCTGCGCACGGTCGAGGTGAGCGACTACGAGGAGACGTCCGCGGCCGGCGGCACGCTCTTCGTCGACGTCACCGAAGCCGCCGTCGGCCACAACCCGAGCTACCGGGACCAACTGCTGCAGCCGCCGGACGCCTGGCTCAACCGGATCACCAAGGCGGCGGGCTACAACAAGACGGGATGGCAGGGCGTGTCCGTGGCCGACGTCAACGGTGACGGTCTGGACGACATCTTCCTGCCCGAGCAGGGCGGACTGCCGAACCGGCTGTACGTACAGAATCCGAACGGCACGTTCGATGACCGTTCGGCCGCGGCGGCGGTCGACTACCTGGAGCGCGCCCTCGCCGGGCTGTTCGTCGATCTCGACAACGACGGCGACCCGGACCTGGTGCTCTCCAGCCGGCCGGCGGTGCTGGTGCTCGAAAACGACGGCAACGGCGGCTTCGCCCGGGTGCGCTACGTCGCGGGCGATATCCCGGACAGCAACTCGCTCTCGGCCGCCGACTACGACGGCGACGGCGACCTCGACCTCTACGTCTGCGCCTACCGCCGCGCCTACGACGAGCGCGGCGTGGCGAGCCCGGTGCCGTACCACGACGCGAACAACGGCGGCCGCAACGTGCTGCTGCGCAACGACGGCGGGTTCCGGTTCGTCGACGCGACGGCCGCGGCGGGGCTCGACCGCAACAACCGCCGCTTCAGTCTGGCGGCGTCGTGGGAGGATTACGACGGCGACGGCGACGCGGACCTCTACGTGGCGAACGACTACGGCCGCAACAACCTGTACCGCAACGACGGCGGCCGGTTCGTCGACGTGGCGGGCGACGCCGGAGTCGAGGACATCTCGTCCGGGATGTCGGTGAGTTGGGCCGATTACAACCGCGACGGCCGCATGGACGTGTACGTCGGCAACATGTTCTCGGCCGCCGGCAACCGGATCACCTACCAGCGGAAGTTCGAGCGCGACCGGCAGCGCGCCGGCCCGCTGGCGGAGGTCCAGCGGATGGCGCGCGGCAATTCGCTCTTCGCGGGCTCGGACGGGGGCGACTTCGTCGACCGGAGCGTCCAGGCCGACGTGACGATGGGCCGGTGGTCCTGGTCGTCGGTGTTCGCCGACATCAACAACGATGGCTGGGAGGATCTGGTCGTAGCCAACGGCAACCTGACCCAGACCCTCCCGGACGACCTGTGAAGCTTCTTCTGGCGGCAGGTCGTGCCGCGTGCGCCCAGAGCCCTCGAAGACGGCGCTCCGGATGAGCGTTCGCTGGCGCCGTATCTCGAATCCCTGCGCGCGCTTCACGAGCGGCTGGATGAGGGGCTGTCCTTCAGCGGCAACGAGCGGAACTGCGTCTTCCTGAACCCCGGCCGGGCGGGCGGCGCCTTCGCCAACGCCTCGGCGGTGAGCGGCCTGGACTTCCCGGACGACGGCCGCGGCGTCGCCTTCCTCGACCTGGAGGGCGACGGCGACCTGGATGTGGCGATCAGCAACCGCACGGCGCCCCGGTTGCGGCTGATGCGCAACGAACTACCCGCGGCCGACCGCTTCGTCGCGCTGTATCTCGAGGGCGACGGCGCCGGCACCAACCGGGACGCGGTGGGCGCCCGGGTCGAGCTCGAGACGACGGACGGCGCCTTGCGGCGCTCGGTGCGAGCCGGCGAGGGCTTCCTCTCCCAGTCCAGCCGCTGGCTGCACTTCGGCCTCGGCGCCGCCGAACCGACGGGTACGGCGATCGTCCACTGGCCGGGCGCCGGCCGGGAGACCTTCAGCGGCATCGCGGCCGGCGGCCGCTACCGGATCGTCCAGGGCAGCGGCCGGGCGGCGCCGGCGCCGGTGCGCAGACGGCAGTCAGCCCTCGAACCGGGCGAGCAGCAGCCCCCGGCGCCGACCACGGGCGCCCGGGTCGTGCTGGCGCCGCGGCCGCCTTCGCCGCAGCTCTCGATGCGACCCTTCGGCGCCGCGGCGCCGGCGCCGATCGCGATCGGGCGGGGTCGGCCGGTACTGCTCAACATCTGGGCGAGCTGGTGCGCTCCCTGCCGGTCAGAGCTGCTCGACCTGACGCGGGAGGAGGACGCGCTACGCGCCGCCGGGCTCGAGATCGCGGCGCTGTCGACCGACGGACTGGGCGACGTGCCGACCACGACCGAGGAGTCGGCCCGGAAGTTCATGGACGAGGTCGGCTTCCCGTTCTCTAGCGGGATGGCGACCGAAGAGACCCTCGACAAGGTCGAGATCGTCAAGCGCTCGCTGTTCGACCGCCGCTTCCCCCTGTCGCTGCCGTTCTCCATGCTGATCGACGGCGAGGGCCGGGTCGCCGTTCTCTACCGCGGTGGTGTGACCGCCGGCGATCTTCTGGCCGACCTCGAACTGCTCGACGCTCCGCGCTCCGCGCTGCGGGCTGCGTCGGCGCCGGTCGCCGGCCGTTGGTTCACCGAGCCGCCGGACGAGGTGTCGCTGGCCAGCTACGCGCGCTGGTTCGAGGACCGTTTCCCCGCCGAGTCCGTGGACTTTCTGCAACGGTCGGTGGAGGTGGAGCAGGCGCGGCTGGACGGCAGCCGGATGGACGGCGGGGGTCGGGCGTCGTTCGAGCAGCGCGGTGCGAGGGACCGGCTGTTCAAGTCGCTCCAGCGTCTGGCGGTGATCGAGAGCCGGCGCGGAGACAACCGGGCCGCCGTCCGTCACGCGCGCGCCGCACTGGACCTCGAGCCGGACGATCCGGGTGCGCGGATGGCCTACCAGAACGCCCTGGTCGATGCCGGCGACGTGGACCAGGTACGTGCCGAGGCGGAGGCGGCGCTGGCCGCGGATCCCGGCAATGTCGCGGCACGGGTGCGCTTGGCCGAACTCCTGGACAGCGAAGGGCAAACGGAGGCCGCGGCAGATGAACTCGGTCGCGCCGTGGAGCAGAGCCCCGACGACGTGGAACTCCGCTATCTCTACGGCCAGTTGCTCGGCAAGCTGGACCGGCTCTCCGAGGCGATGGAGCAGTTCGCCGCGGTCGTCGACCGCGATCCGCGGCACGTCGAGGCGCACCGGATCCTGGCCGTCGCGGCGGTCCGCAGCGGCTACCCGGAGGCGGCTGGCGCCCACTACCGCGCGATCCTCGCGGTGGCGCCTCGCGATGTCGCCGCCCTCTACGGCGCCGCTCAGGTGGCTGCCGGTACGGGCCGTCTGGAGGAGGCAATCGAGAGATACCGGGCGCTGCTGGAACACGACCCGGCCCACGCTGCCGGCCGCCACGAACTCGGGTTGACTCTTCTGCGTAGCGGACCCGAGGGCGCTATGGAGGGCACGGATCACCTGCGGCGCGCCTACGTCGAGGACGAGCGCCTGCTCGCACGGGGCAACGACCTCGCCTGGACCCTGGCGACCGATCGCGACAGCCGCCGCCGGGACGGCCAGCTCGCTCTGATCATCGCGCTCGAGCTGAACGCGGTCGCCGGCGGCGAAGAGCCGGCCCTGCTCGAGACTCTGGCCGCCGCCTACGCCGAGACCGGCGACTTCGACGCCGCGGTGCGAACGATCGAGACCGCCCTGGAGGCCATCCGCGGCGCGTCGGGGCGGCGGCAGGCCGCGCCGGCGGACCGGGAACGGCTGCTCGAACTGCTGAACCGGAGACTGGAGCAGTACCGGCAGGGCGTACCGGTGCGGTCGGGCCGGCCATGAACCGCGCGCGGTACAGTCACGAAACCGGGCCACTACAGGAGTCAAGATCATGAACTCGATCGACACGCTGGCGACGTTTTTCGGCTGGTGTACGGCGCTCAATGTCGGATTGTTGCTCCTGGCCATGCTGGTCTTCAGTGTGTTTCGCGACATCTTCGCCACCATCACTGCGAAGATGTTCGGTGTGACCAAGGAAGAAGCGGCGGTAACCTTCTTCCGCGTGTTTCAGCAATATCGACTCGCAGTGGTGGTCCTGAATGTCGTTCCCTATATCGCGCTGAAGATGATGTCCTGATCCAGGCCTGCCAGCGGCACGTCACTCCCGACTCGTTCACGTCGAGCGGCAGCACGACGCTGCCCGCGCGCTGCGCTTCGCGGACCAGGGCCGCCGGGATTGCGAGTCGCCTGCTGGTCCTGTTCCCGATTGTCCTTCTAGTAGGCGGCGCGAACAGCGCGCAGGGTTGCGAACGCTACGGGGCGCCGTTCTTTCGAGGTACCGGCGGACTCGTGGTGGCGCCCACGGATAGCCGCTCTGCGGAACTGACTGTTCAGGGCTCCAATGAGACCGAAGTCCGGACGGTGTTCGCGCGTAGCGATGGTCTGGCCGTCGAGTTGTTGAGATCGTCCCTTTGCACGGCGTCTCCTGGTGGCGATCCGGTTGAGTGCGGCGTCACGCTCAGCGGCATTGAGGACGGGGGTTGGTATTGGGTGAACGGCGACCGCAACGCCGCCGTTGCTCCGCTGATCTGCGAGGACGACCTGGGTGGTGGCGCGGCGCCGCTCGATCCCGGCGGCGTGGAGACAACACGAGGCAGGTTTGGGACGGGAACGCTCTTTGTGCACGAAACGCAGGGTCTCATGGGGATCGTTCCGCAGCTTTCTCGAGCTGGCGGCGGCGACACGCAGAGCTGCGAGCGTCACGTTGCGCCGTTCTTTCGCGGCACCGGCGGATTCGTGGCGAAGCCGGAAGGCGGTCAGTCCCTGGAAGTCAGCATCGAGCGCGACGGCACGGCTGTGCGAGAAACCCTGTTTCCACGGTCCGACGGCTTGGTCGTCCAACTCTTGACCGATTCCCTGTGTGCCGGTGCAAATGGTGATCCGGTGCAGTGTCAGGTTTCATTCACGGACATCGGGGATGACGGTTGGTACTGGGTAAACGGGGACCGCAATGCGGCTGTCGCTCCGTTGATATGCGAAGGGCGCTTGAGTGGGGGAGCGGCGGCGCTCGATCCAGGGGGTGTAGAGACCACGCGAAGCGTATTCGGGACCGGCAGCCTGTTCGTGCATGACACGCAGGGTCTAATGGGGATTGTCCCGCACCTAGTGTACTGTCTCCAACATGGCTTTACCACGTGTAACCTTTGCGATGATGCTGTCGGCGGTGGCCGTCCAGACGAACGGCCGGGAGTTTTCGTTGCTGTGCTCCACGTAGTCGTAGATGGTCTTTACGAGGTCGTTGACGCTCTGGAATGCACCGCGCCGGATCGCCTTCGTGGTCAGACCGCCCAGCCAGCGTTCGACCAGGTTGAGCCAGGGCGACGAAGTCGGAATGAAATGGAAGTGGAAGCGAGGCTTTCGCTCCAGCCATGCGCGCACGGCGGCGTGTTTGTGGGTCTGGTAGTTGTCCAGGATCAGGTGCAGGTCGAGATGCTTCGGGATCTCACGGTCGAGACGCTTGAGGAAACGGAGAAACTCCTGGTGGCGCTGCCGGCCCATGCACTCCGCGATCACCGTGCCCTCCAACACGTTCAGCGCAGCGAACAACGTCGTCGTCCCGTTGCGCTTGTAGTCGTGGGTCATCGTTCCCGCGCGGCCGCGCTTGAGCGGCAAGCCCGGCTGGGTCCGGTCCAGAGCCTGGATCTGGCTCTTCTCGTCCACGCACAACACAAGCGCGTTCTCGGGCGGATTCCGGTACAGGCCCACAACGTCCCGCAGCTTTTCCACGAACCTGGGGTCGTTGCTCAGCTTGAACGTCTTGACCAGATGGGGCTTCAGCCCGTGCGCCACCCAGATGCGCTGGACCGCCGCCGGACTGATGCCCTGGGCCCGAGCCATCGAACGCACGCTCCAGTGGGTCTGACCGGGCGGCTTCTCGTGCAGCGTCGCTTCGATCACTTTACGCACGACCGACTCCGAGAGCGGCGGCTTTCCGCAACCGCGGGGACGATCCCTGGTCAGCCCCGAAGGTCCGTCCTCCGCGAACCGACGACGCCACAGCAGCACCGTGGGCCGCGAAACGCCGAGTTTCGCCGCAATCGCCCGATTGGCCGTGCCCTCCGCCGCAGCGAGCACGATCCGGCTACGCCGGACGGTGCGTTGCGTCGTCGTCGGCGCCTCTACCCATTTCTTGAGAAGCGCTCGATCGCTCTCTTCGATGTGAAGTCGTTCCGCTGGTTCCCACATGAACGGAATACTGACGAACTTGCCCGAGACTGTCAACCCATGTCGGAGACACTACACTAGCCGCCGGCAGAGAATGTACGGACACCAGATCCCTGGCGTTGCGCCATGATTCCTACTTCGGAGACCACGGCGTAGTCGGGGAGTGGGATGGAACCCCGTTTCGTGTGGACATGGTGCGCAACTTTCCCGAGTTCGTCACCGACACAGATCTCCAGCAGTTGCTCGATCCGATCGGTCGGCTAGCCGATCAGATCGAGGCGCAGCTCGGGTACCGGATCGTTGAGATGGGCGAGTTGATCGAGGTCCCGTCCAGCGCACCAGCGGGTTGGGATCAGGAATTCGGTCGCTTCTCGGAGTCCTATCTGCTTCGCGAGCGCGGTCAAATCCTTGTGTTCTACATGAACGACGATAACCCTCAGGATTGGGATGGCAGAGGGGGCTCAATAATGAGCGCCCATGCCTGTTGCGGGACTCTGAGCTACAACAAACGCGCCCTGGGGCCATGGTGGACCGATGACGATCCTTGTTGTCAGGGGAACGCCAATGGACGCGACGGAGAGGTCATCGTCCACGAGTTGTTTCATCTCCTGGGTTTCAAGCACGCCGTGGATCAGCCCGAGTTGATTGGAGTTGAGATGTCGCGCGGTGCGCTCGATGTTCCGTGGGAGACAGGATCTCGGGTTTTCTACGCGACAGAGAGCGATGTGGACAATCTCCAGTGCATCTTTCCCGAAGGCGGATGAAGTGCTTGGTCGCGCTACCTGAAATCGTGGCTCGGGATCCGCTCCAGCCGGTCGATCGGCCAGAACTTGTCCGCCTTGACGGATAGCGAGCCGTCCTTCTTCTGCAGCACGCCTTCGACGATCAGGCCGGAGGACGAGACGATCGTGCGGCGGTGCTTCTTGAGCTGATCCGGCATGACGATGGTCTGGCTCATGCCGGTCTCGTCCTCCAGGGTCAGGAACAGGAGGCCGCGGGCGGTGCCCGGGCGCTGGCGGACGATGACCGAGCCGGCGGTGCGCACGCGGCGGCCGGCGGGCCGGTCCGGGAGTGCGGCGGCGGTCACGACGCGGCGGCGGTCGAGCGCCCGGCGGTAGTACTCCATCGGGTGAGGGCCGGTGGTGATCGAGGCGATGGCGAAATCGGCTGCGGTCTCTTCCACCTCTGTCATCTCGTCGAGCGGCGAGGGAGTCGCGGTTGAGAGATCCGCGAACAGGGGGCCCTTCGGCTTCTCGACCTGGGCCGCCTGCCACAGTGCCGCGCGCCGGCCGCGCCCGGGCAACGCGCCAATGGACGCCAGGGCCACGAGTTCGTTCCGGCGCAGGCGGCAGCGCTCGGCCAGATCCTCGATCGAACGGAACCGCCTCGCCGCCTGCTCGGCCTCGATCCGTTCCGCCGCTTCGCGCCGCATCCCCTTGATGTAACGGAGCCCGAGGCGGATCGCGCCCGGCGGGGGCGGCTCGCCGGTCTGCACACCGGCGTCGTTCTCCGCCGGCCGGTCCTGCCAGCGGCACCTCACCCCCGATTCGTTCACGTCGATCGGCAGCACGACGCTGCCCGCGCGCTGCGCTTCGCGGACCAGGGTCGCCGGGTGGTAGAAGCCCATCGGCCAGGCGTTCAGGAGCGACAGGAAGAAGGCGGTCGGGTGGTGACGCTTCAGGTAGGCGCTGGCGTAGGCGATCAGGGCGAAGCTGGCGGAGTGCGACTCGGGGAAGCCGTAGAGCGCGAACGACGTGATCGCCTTGACGATCTGCTCCTGGGCAACGCCCTGGATGCCGCGTTCGTTCATGCCGGAGCGCAGCCGGTGCTCGATCTGCTGCATACGCTCGACGGAGCGCTTGAAGCCCATCGCGCGCCGCAGGTCCTCCGCCTCGCCGCCGGAGAACCCGGCCGCGACCATGGCGATCTTGAGAATCTGCTCCTGGAAGATCGGCACGCCGAGGGTGCGGCGCAGGATCGGCTCGAGCAGCGGGTGAGGGTAGGTGACCTCCTCGCGGCCCACCCGGCGCTCGAAGAAGGGATGGGCCATGCGGCCGACGATCGGGCCGGGACGGATGATCGCGATCTGGATCACGAGGTCGTAGAACTTGTATGGCCGGTGGCGCGGCAGGGACGCCATCTGCGCCCGGCTCTCGATCTGGAAGACCCCGACCGTGTCGGCGCGGCAGATCATCTCGTAGACCGCCGGGTCGTCGGGCGGCAGGTGGGCGAGGTCGATCTCCGTGCCCTCGTGCCGGCGGATCAGGGGCACCGCCTCCTCGAGCGCGTTCAGCATGCCGAGGCCGAGCAGGTCGACCTTGATGATCCCCAGATCGGCGCAGTCGTCCTTGTCCCACTGGACGATGACCCGGTTCTCCATCGCCGCCGGTTCAAGCGGCACGATCTCGTCCAGCCGGCCGGCGCAGAGCACCATGCCGCCCGAGTGCTGCCCCAGGTGACGGGGATGGTTCTGGAGCTGCCGCCACAGGCGGATGAAGAGCTGGATGCGCCGGTCGCGGGGATCGAACCCGAGTTCGGTCAACTCCTTGTCCATCTCCTTGCTGTCGCCGCGGCTCAAGTTGGCCAGCTGGTCGACCTGGGACTTGGAGCACCCGAGCGCCTTGGCCGCCTCGCGCGCGGCCATACGATCGCGGTAGGTGATCACGTTCGCGGTCATCGCCGCGCCGTGCCGGCCGTAGCGCCGGTAGACGTACTGGATCACCTTCTCGCGCTGGTCGCCGGACGGCAGGTCGATGTCGATGTCCGGCCACTCGCCGCGTTCCTCGGACAGGAAGCGCTCGAACAGGAGGTCCATCTTCACCGGGTCCACCGCGGTGATGGAGAGTGCGTAACAGACCGCGGAGTTGGCGGCCGAGCCGCGGCCCTGGGCGAAGATCCGCTGCTCCTTGCAGAAGCGGACGATGTCCCAGACGATCAGGAAGTAGCCGGCGAGGTCGAGCTTCCCGATCAGCGCGAGTTCCTTCTCGAGCTGTGCCCCGGCGCGGGCGGTGAGCGGCCGGAAGCGCTCCCGCGCCCCCTGCCAGGTCAGTTCGCGGAGGGTTGAGATCGCGGTCTCGCCGGCGGGCAGCGGATAGTCCGGGAAGCGGTAGCCGAGGTCGGCGAGGGTGAAGTCGAGTTCAGCGGCCAGATCGTGTGCGGCGTGGACCGCCTGCGGCAGATCGGCGAACAGCCGGTGCATCTCCTCCGGGCTCCTGAGGCGGCGCTGGCGCTCACGGGCGAGGCGCGCGCCGGCGTCGTCGACCGTCACGTGGTGCCGGATCGCGGTCATCAGGTCGTAGAGGGGCTTGTCGGCGGCGGTGGCGTAGCGCACGCCGCCGGTGGCCACGACCGGCGCCTTGAGCCCCTGCGCCATCCGGACCAGGGCCTGGTTGCGGTGTTCCTCGGCGCGGATGCCGTGCCGAGCGAGCTCCACGTGCAGGCGGCCGGGGAAAACGGCGTGCAGCCGTTCGAGCTGCCGCTGGGCGGCCTCCAACCCTTCCCGCGCCAGCGCCCTGCCGACCGGATCGGTTGCGGCGCCGGCCAGGCAGTGGAGCCCCGCCGCGTGTTCCTCGAGCAGCGTCCAGTCGATCCGGGCCTCGCCCTTGGGGTGGTTGAGCGCTCCGGCGGTCAGCAGGCGGCAGAGGTTGCGATAGCCCTGTCGACTCCGCACCAGGAGGTGGACGCGGGTCTCCTGGTCGTCCAGCATCGGCCGCTCCTCGCGCTGCCGCGACGCCGTGGACGCCTGCGGCCGGTCGATGACCGCCTCGGCGCCGACCAGCGCCCGGATTCCCGCCTCACGCGCCGCCTTGTAGAAGCGCGGCGCGCCGGAGACGCCGTTCCGGTCGAGCAGGGCGACTGCCGGCAGCCCCAGCGCCGCCGCGCGCGCCACCAGGTCCTCGGGTTGCGACGAGCCGCGCAGAAAGGAGAACGACGAAGCGGTGTGGAGTTCGGCGTAGGGCGGGGCCCCCCGCCGGCGCTTGGGCGGAGACTGGAACTGGCGCCGGCGCAGTTGCTCCTTGACCGCACCCGGCGCGGCGTAGCCGGGGTTCGGCTCGCCCCGGGCGTCGAGCAGACCGTTGCCGCTACCGCCGCCGCGGCTGCTGCCCTTGCGCATCGAGCCGGACAGGCCCATGTTGCGGGCCGGTACGTCGACCTTGGGTACCTTGGGGGCCATCCGGTAAGCGTAAACCGGGCGGCAATGGAAGGCAAGAGTCTCAGCCGCTCCTAGTTCTGCCGCCGCGGCGCCCGCAGCGGCTGGCGCGCCTGGTAGAGCGCCAGCCGATCCAGCCGCTGGGACGAGTTGCCACCGGCCTCGGCCCGTTCCCGTTCCAGCGCCCGTTGCTGCCAGGCGATCGCGTCGTCGAACCGCCCGGCCTCGGCCAGGGCCATCGCCAGCGTCTCGAGGTGGTCGAGTGCGGGTTGTTCGTCGACCACCGACTGAGCCAGCTCGACCGCCCGGGCGCCGTCCCGCGCTGCGTCGTCGGGACTCGTAGCCAGCAATCGCGCCAGCAGGTGGCGGGTGGCGACATCGCTGGGGAAGCGCCCCAGAGCTTCGTCGAGAGCCACACGCGCCTCCGCGTAGCGGCCGGTCTCGAACAGCATCAGTCCGAGATTGAACCGCGCCTGCAGGTCGTCCGGCGTCAGAGCGACCAGAGCCTGCAACTGGGCGGCGGCGTCTTCCGTCCGGCCGGTGCCGACCAGCACGGCGGAGAGCATCCTTCGCGCCTCGATCATCCCGGGGTCGAGGGCAACGACCTGCCTGAGTTCGTCGATGGCGCCGGCGGTGTTGCCCGAGGCGGCCCGCATCTGTGCCCGCTGAAGACGCCAGGTCAGGTTCTCGGGTGCGAGATCGGCCGCACGTTCCAGGTGCTGGGCGCCCTCGGCGCGGCGTCCGGCCTGGGCGAGGACCATGGCGAGAGCGAAGTGGGCCCCGGCGTGGTCCGCGTTCAGGGAGATGGCCCGGCGCAGGTGCCGTTGGCCGCGTGCCGAGTCGCCCGACACCAGCAGCGAGCCGGCCAGGCGGAAGTGGGCCTCGTCGTCCGCTTCGTTCGCTTGGAGGATCTCCTCAAACAGCCCGACCGCCCGCTCGTGGTCGCCCTCCGCGGCGGCGGCGACGGCGCGGTCCAGGGGCAGGATCACGTCTTCCTCAAGCGGCCTGAGGCGTTCGAGTAGCGGGTCGTACATCGGGATCAGGATGTCCTGGTTCAGGCGCCACGCCTCGGCAGCCCGGTCGGCGTCGCCGAGGGTGCGGTAGGCGAGACCGACGTGGTGGTTCGCCTCGCTGCCCTCGGGCTGGGACGCAGCGACTTCCTGGAAGATCTCGAGCGCGCGCGCCGGGTCGCCGCGTTCCATCGCGATGTAACCGAGGCCGACGCGGGCCGTCGCGCTCTCCGGATAGGCCGCAAGCGCCGCTTCGTACGCGGCTTCGGCGGCATCGACGTCGCCGGTCGCGACGTGGAGTTCGGCCAGGCGGATCAAGGCCGGCGGGTCGTCGGGCCGGATGACGAGCGCCTGCTCGGCGCTGGAGAGAGCCCCTTCCAGGTCGCCGGTCGCAATGTCCAGCAAGAGCTGGAAGTAGGCAAACTGGAAGTCCGCCGGCGCCAGCTCCCGGATCTGGTCCAGGCAGGCGGCGGCCGTGTCGTGAAGCTCGTAGTGCAGGTAACGCACGCAGAGATCGCCGTAGCTGTTCACCGCCAACTGCGCCTGCAGCGGTTCGGCGGCGTGTTCCAGAGCGCCGGCTGTGAGCGCCCGGTAGTCCCGAAGGCGCCGCGCGTCCACCGCGGGGACCCCGGTCAGGTCCGGTTCCGGCACCTGGCTCAGGTCCAGGGTTGCCCTGACGCGCCGGATCTCCAGGAGTTCGGCGAAGTCCTGGGCGGTGGCGGAGATGGCCGGCGTGACCAGAAGGAGCGTCACGAGCGGGAAGCAGCGACCTATTGGCCGCTGACCCTCAGAACGGAATGTCGTCGTCGAGCGCATCGCTCTCGAGCGTGGGTTCGTCGTCGCGCTCCTCTCTCTCGAACAAATGGATCGCACGACGCGCCTCCCGGCGGATCTGACCACTTTCATCCCTCTCGCGCAGCCATTCAAAGGCTCCCTCCTCGCTGGCGCATACGCTCTCCATCAAGGGTGTGTCCTGGGCCTCGATTCGCCTCCCGTTGATGGTCTTGGCTGGGGCGAAGACACTGGCGCGAGGTAGTCCATTCGTTCTACCCACCCAGCAGTTGAGCCACCAACCGTCGATGCCGAAAGAGCGGAGGTGGCCGTTTCCCGACCGCGCGGGCTTGAAACGCCTCCGGAAGTCGTCTGCGGCTCTGCTTTGGGCTACCTTGAGCTTCTCACGGCCTGGTTCGTCCCGAGCTGGCGGTTCGACACTGTGAGCTTCGCCGCGGATTCTCCCTGGGGCCCGCCGTGCCTCCTCGCGGATCTCGGTTGCCCTGCGCTCCGCTTTCGCCAGAACCCCGCGCTCTTTCTCATTGGCGTCAGCGAGAATGGTGGCCAGTTCCCTACGGGCTTCGGCGAGGATCCTCTCGGCTTGACCTTTCGTTCCGGCGAGGGTCTCCTGTCGCGCAGCGTTTGCGTCTTGCAGGATGTCTGCGGCGTGTTGCGCCGCTTTTTCCTCGGCCTCTTTGAGAAGCGACTGGAAGGTCTCACTCTGCTGCGGTCGCAGACGGATGGTCTCGGCCTCTTCTCGTGCCGTTCGCAGGGTTCTGCCAGCTTTCCTCTTGGCGTCGTCTTCTATCGAACGCGCGCGTTTCTCAAGGACAATGATGTTGCGGCGTGCCGTTTTGAGTTCGGACTGTGCGCTCGCCTTCTCGTTTTCGAGTTGCCGCACGCGCATCTGAACACGGTCAATCTTCTCGCGATCTTCGCGAGGAACGAAGGTATTCGGTCTTGAAGCCCGATTGGACCTGGCTTTCTCCTGCGCTCCGGCCCGAATGGCTTCGGCTTGGGCCTCCGCGTCCTTCTGAATGTCCATCGCCTCCCGTTCGGCGTCGTTCCGGATAGTGCGCGCCAGGTCTTCCGCCTTTGCGACGATGCTCTTCGCTTTGCTCTCGGCTCCGGAGACGATATTGGGCCGGTGTTCCGGCTCTCCTTTGATCTTCGCCTTGCCCGACAGCTTGGATAGTTCGTCATGTGCTTCTGGGTCGAAGAGGCCCACAAGACGGAGCATCGAGTCGACAGCCCGGTCAACGACCGCAGGGTCGAGGTCGCGTGCGGGCGGATGGGCGTTCACGTTTCGCCAGTCAGCCACCTCATGCATGAGGGTTGTCGGGCTGCCTCCTACCTTGGCGATGTGGAAGCTGCGCTTGTTGAACAGCCTCTGGAAGTGCTCCCGGTGTTCTCTGACGATCCAAGGGTAGTGCTTCGGCTCCAGTACCGACAAGGCGTCAATGTCGGTCTCGATCTCAAGGCCGAGGTGTTCGATGTCTGCCTGAATCGTGGAGATCCTTCGGACGATCCCCTGCTGCCACCAATCGCGGCCGAGGTTTTTCCGCAGGACAGCGCTGAGATGACTTCGGAAGGCCCGGTTGTAGACTACGAGGGCATTGGAGAGCCGCATGAGCTGGGCGGATCCAGGCTGCGGAGGTGGAGTAGTGACCATCGGCTGTGCCAGTCAGTCGGCTGGGGCGGTTGGAATCTCGTTCTCGGTCAACCCCCTCGCCAGGAGGTAGTCCCGAATACGTTTCAGGAACACCCTCGCTCGATCGTGCTGATCGCTGGCGTCTTCCTCCGAGAAGTGAGCGAAGACGTTGTAGTCGGCCTTCACGCGATCGTCGAGACTTTCGCCGAGGTCGGCTGCCCACCGAGGTTCTATCTCGCCTTCTTGCACCAAATGCAGGCCGAACATGCTCCGCAGTCCCGCGTGGGTCGATGTTTCGACACTGTGGACGGCTAAGGCCGCCTTCGCCGCGTGGAAGATCGCATAGTACGAGGTGCCGACAGCGTCCTCATGGTGGGCCGCCCGCACGAGGACCTCGGCTGCCCCCAGGGAAGTCAAGGCCCGTCGCCACTCCGCTATCACCGCTTCCTTGTTCAAAGCACCGGGATGCCTTCGCGCTCGACTGAGGCGTGGTAGGTCGAGCGATAGCGCTCAAGCGCGTTCCACTCCGCTTGCGTGTACGCCATGATGGACGGGTGAACCAGCGCGGGCGCGGCCAGTTCGTACCCGATGCGCCTGAGTGGCCGTTTCAGGTCGGCGGCATCGTCTCGCACGATGAGCAGGAGATCCAGATCGCTCTCTGCATGGGCGTCGCCGCGGGCCTTGGACCCGTAGACGACCAGGCGCAGAACAGCCTCGGCGTGGGCGTCTCGGAGCGCTCCCCGGTACTCATCCAGCCAAGTCTGTTCATCGGGGTCGAGAGTGAGCATCAGGCCTATACCGTGCTGGCTGAAAGCCCGTAGCGGGCGTTGGCGTCGCCGCTGATTCTACGCGGTCGCCCATCGTTGGCGGGTCGTAGAGATTACAGGACCGGCTGATGGAAATAGTAGCAGAGACCATCCGGCGCGACGACGAAGAAGACCCGGAACTTCTTCCCGTCCCGCTTGTCGATGCGCCAGTTCTTGACCTTGACGCCGTTGCCCTTGAGTTCGGCCCGCGCTCGCTTGATGTCGGTGACCAGGATCGCCGCGCCGTCCATGCTCGCGTCGCCGCCGTTGATCGCGAAGCCGATCCGGACGCCGTCGCGTTCGAGGATGACCGTCGGCACGGGCTCTTCACGTCGCTCGACCTCCTGGAGGCCGAAGGCACTCGCGTACCACTTCGCAGTCGCGTCGAGATCCTCGACCGGCAGAGCCAGGACATCGTCCTGGAACGGATAGGCGGCCTCGAACAGCTTCATGGCGGAGCAGACTATCGCCGGGCTCCGCACCGGTCATGGAATCATCGGCGCCATGGACCGCGAAGCGCTCGACCGTGCCCGTCGCAAAGCCGAGGCCATCGGCATCTCGAACGTGCAGCGGCACATCTTCCTGTGCTGCGACCAGACGACGCCGAAGTGCTGTGAGCTGGAGACGTCACTCGAGTCGTGGGCGTTCCTCAAGCGCCGCCTGGTCGAGGTCGGCCTGACGGAGTCCGGCACGGTCATGCGGACGAAGGCGAACTGCCTGCGGATCTGCGACGCCGGCCCGATCGCGGTCGTCTACCCGGAGGGCGTCTGGTACTGGGGCTGCACCCCCGAGGTGCTCGAACGAGTGATCCAGGAACACCTGATCGGCGGCCGGGTGGTGGCGGAGCAGGTGATTGGCGGGCAGGTGCCGCGACCCACCCTGCCAGGCGATTGAGGCTGGCGCGTTCGGACTACCGGGCTGCTTACACGCCAAGCGTGAGCAGTCGTTGCGTCGTCTCGCGTTTATAGCGATCTGCCTAGTTTATAGCTAATCTAGATATAAATCGGGCAGAACCCTATAATCGTCCGATGAACCCGATCCGGAACCCCTACAGCCCAGGTGCCGGCAGTCCGCCGCCCGCACTCGTAGGTCGTGATGCTGAGCTTGAGATCATCCGTGTCGCGATCGAGCGTCTCAGGCTCGGCCGTTCCGCCAAGAGCGTGATTCTGACTGGCCTGCGCGGCGTCGGGAAGACGGTCCTCTTGCGGGAGTTTCGTCGCCTCGGCCAAGAGCGGGACTGGGTCTGCCAGCCGCTTGAGGCTAGTGAGGGGATGCGACTCCCCCAAGCTGTGGCCGGACTGGTGCGCAAGGTGCTCTTGCGGCTTTCACCGGCGCACAACCTGGCCGAGCGGGGCCGGCGTGCGTTGGGAGTCCTGAAGTCCTTCCAGATGCGCTGGAACCTTCCGGACGGCGGCGATGTGACCGTCGGACTGGACCCCGTGCCCGGCTGGGCAGATTCCGGGCTTCTGGACGAGGACCTGTCTGGTCTGTTCACCGAGGTCGGCGACGTAGCCCGGGAGCGAGAGCGCGGCGTGTTGATCACGTTGGATGAGGTCCAGTACCTGAAGCGGAAGGACCTGGGGGCCCTGATCGTTGGCCTCCACCAAGTCAATCAGGAGCAGCTTCCATTCATGTTGGTCGCCGCTGGCCTGCCGTCGGTGCCGGCCCTCGCCGGCGAAGCGAAATCGTACGCGGAGCGCCTTTTCAACTTCCAGTCGATCAACAGTTTGGACGACGGCGACGCCAGAGCAGCGCTGGTCGAGCCGGCTGAAGAAGAAGGAGTCGTCTGGCAGCCGGACGCGCTCGACCGAATCGTCGGCGAGACTCGGGGCTACCCCTACTTCCTTCAGGAGTTCGGCAAGCAGGCGTGGGACCTGGCGGATGGTCCGGCCAAAATCACTGCCAGGGACGTGGATACCGCGGTGCCGACTGCGGTCGATGAACTGGATACCGGCTTCTTCCGAGTCCGGATCGACCGCACGACCGATTCAGAGCGCGAGTACCTGGTCGCCATGGCGTCGCTTGGCGAGGGTCCGTATGCTTCAGGTCGTGTCGCGGCAACCATGGGCAAGGACACACCGGGCGTGGGACCTGTGCGCGACAAGCTGATCAAGAAGGGGCTCTGCTACTCGCCGCGTTGGGGTGAGGTTGACTTTACGGTACCCTGGTTCGACGACTTCGTGCGTCGCTGTTTACGTGGTCCAGAGTCCCGTACCGTGGTGTAGGAGCTTAACACTACGAGTTGCCCTCATGCTTGATCTTGCGGAGCACGACGTGGATAGTCGCAAGATAGAAGTAGAACATCCAACTGGAGTTGCCCCGGTTTCGTGGACAGTTTGTGTTTCGGGAATCAGGCGGCCTCTCGGTACGCCTCTTCGAAGTTGACGGGTGAGCGTTGTCCGATCGCCGAATGGCGACGATGGGTATCGTACCAGCCCTCGATGTAGCGAAAGAGTTCCGCCTTCGCTTCGGCGTGATTTCGGAACGTTGTCTGGTCGAGCAGCTCGCACTCGAGGCTGGCGAAGAAGCTCTCGGCCATGGCGTTGTCGTAGCAATCTCCGACGGAACCCATCGAGAGTGCGATGCCGGCATCGCGGCAGCGGTTCCCGAACGTTAGGGAAGCGTACTGGCTGCCTTGATCGGAGTGGTGGATCACGCACTCGGGTCGCCGCTGGGCAATCGCCATCTCCAGAGCGCTGAGCACGAGGTCGGTTGCCAGAGAAGAGTTCATGGCCCAGCCGACGATTCGCCGACTGAATACGTCCAGGACGATCGACAGGTACACGAACCCGGCAAGCGTCGGAACGTAAGTGATGTCCGCGACCCACAGCCGATCCGGGGTCTCGGCCACGAACTGCCGATCAACGAGGTCCGGCGCCGGGCGAACCGAGGCGGCGCGACGGGTCGTCGTCGGCCGTTTGCGGCGGCTGATGCCCGCCAGGCCGGACTCTCGCATCAGTCTGGCAACGCGCATGCGGCTCACTGCGAACCCACAGTCGGCCAGTTCAGCCTGAATCCTCGGCGCCCCGTAGGTCCCTCGGCTCCGTTCGTGAATCGCCCGCACCCGCTCGGCGAGAGCGGTGTCCGACTTCTCCCTGGCCGACCGCGGGCGCCTCAGCCAGGCGTAGAACCCGCTCGTGGAGACGCCGAGCACGCGGGCCATCGTCGTGACGCGGAACTCGGCCCGGTGCGCTCTCATGAACCGGAAGACCCCTTCGGTTCCGTCTCCCGAGCGAACCAGGCCGTTGCTTTTGCCAGGATCTCCCGCTCTTCCCGCAGCCGGCGATTCTCCCGGCGCAGACGGCGCAACTCCTCACGCTCCGCCGTCGTGCTCCCGTCGCTGCGGCGACCCTCGTCCCGGTCCGCCTGGGCGACCCAGTTCCGGATCGACTGCGCTGACGGCTCGAACTCGCGGGCTAGTTGGTCCGGGCTCCGCCCGGACCGGACCAGATCCACCATCTGCTGCCGGTACTCTGCTGGGTACCGGCTCCTTCTTCTCGACATCGTGGATACCTCCTCTTCCAAGAATGAGGTGTCCACCAAAACGGGTCAAGCTCAAACTGAGCCACAGTGCGGTGTCGTATCCGGTTTGCTGCTTGTCGTTGTGGTGCCTGATTCCAAAGTTGTTGGCGATGTTGAAGAGGTCTCCTTCGTCCTTCTTTGTGAGTAGTGATTTGATCTGAGGGCGAAGGTGCTCAAGTACGTCCGCCAAGTCGCGGACGGCTTGGCGTCGATCCTCCACTGTCGAATGGTGTCGACGGTAGGTGGAGACTGCGGCTTCAACACGTGACACCACTTTGGGGTCTTCTGATGGCATGTCCGCTTCGAAGGTCGTCTCAAATCCTGCCTCTACTCGGCGCAGGATCTGGCCCTCCGGCGACAGCTCGAATGCTCGTTCGTAATGGTCCAGGACTTGGTTCATCTTTGACCGGTAGTGCTCCTGGCCGTCCTCGCGGTTAAAGGTCTCCCAGTGCATCCCACATTGACCCCAACTATGATTCTCACCGTCGACCGGTCTTGACACATGTTGGAATAGGAACTCCAGTAGGTCGAAGAGGTCATCTTCGCTGTACCCGTCGGCATGATCAGCGATAGGCCAGAGTTCTCTCTTTCGGATTGCCAAGAGGACTTCCAATTCCACGTCCTTCACGCGACCCGCGATGTGGCCTGCATCGACGCATTCAAAACCGAACGCCTCATCGAAGTAGCCCTCAGTCTCTAGGTCCTCGTAGACACGCAGGAAGAGGTCGACGATGTCAGCGAGCGGTAGGCCATCGGGATGTGGATTCACGCCGGTGCGTTGGGAGAAGTACGTTTGGTGTGGCAACTTCATATCCTCTGTTCGTTCATGCGCAGGCCCGGCGCCTGGTGGTCGGTCGTTCCGATGGGTATGAGCAGGCGTGTCTTGACCGAAGTGGTCGTGTAGCAGCCCGAGTGTCTAGCACAAGAGTGAGAGTGTCGTTTTCACCGAGCGAGAGAGGTGGTGTCTGGCGTAGTGGCGTGGGCTTCTAGTGTAGTGTCTCCGACATGGGTTGACAGTCTCGGGCAAGTTCGTCAGTATTCCGTTCATGTGGGAACCAGCGGAACGACTTCACATCGAAGAGAGCGATCGAGCGCTTCTCAAGAAATGGGTAGAGGCGCCGACGACGACGCAACGCACCGTCCGGCGTAGCCGGATCGTGCTCGCTGCGGCGGAGGGCACGGCCAATCGGGCGATTGCGGCGAAACTCGGCGTTTCGCGGCCCACGGTGCTGCTGTGGCGTCGTCGGTTCGCGGAGGACGGACCTTCGGGGCTGACCAGGGATCGTCCCCGCGGTTGCGGAAAGCCGCCGCTCTCGGAGTCGGTCGTGCGTAAAATGATCGAAGCGACGCTGCACGAGAAGCCGCCCGGTCAGACCCACTGGAGCGTGCGTTCGATGGCTCGGGCCCAGGGCATCAGTCCGGCGGCGGTCCAGCGCATCTGGGTGGCGCACGGGCTGAAGCCCCATCTGGTCAAGACGTTCAAGCTGAGCAACGACCCCAGGTTCGTGGAAAAGCTGCGGGACGTTGTGGGCCTGTACCGGAATCCGCCCGAGAACGCGCTTGTGTTGTGCGTGGACGAGAAGAGCCAGATCCAGGCTCTGGACCGGACCCAGCCGGGCTTGCCGCTCAAGCGCGGCCGCGCGGGAACGATGACCCACGACTACAAGCGCAACGGGACGACGACGTTGTTCGCTGCGCTGAACGTGTTGGAGGGCACGGTGATCGCGGAGTGCATGGGCCGGCAGCGCCACCAGGAGTTTCTCCGTTTCCTCAAGCGTCTCGACCGTGAGATCCCGAAGCATCTCGACCTGCACCTGATCCTGGACAACTACCAGACCCACAAACACGCCGCCGTGCGCGCATGGCTGGAGCGAAAGCCTCGCTTCCACTTCCATTTCATTCCGACTTCGTCGCCCTGGCTCAACCTGGTCGAACGCTGGCTGGGCGGTCTGACCACGAAGGCGATCCGGCGCGGTGCATTCCAGAGCGTCAACGACCTCGTAAAGACCATCTACGACTACGTGGAGCACAGCAACGAAAACTCCCGGCCGTTCGTCTGGACGGCCACCGCCGACAGCATCATCGCAAAGGTTACACGTGGTAAAGCCATGTTGGAGACAGTACACTAGGGAGCAGCGCGTGTTTCGGTCGAGACCCTCAGTCGTACACTCCATCCGCGAACCACCGTTCCGAACCCCGGTCACGATAGATCCGGCACACGGCGCCGTTTCGCAGTTCCACGTCCCAGTAGTCCCGCAGGGCCGGGACCTCCCGCCACCAGCCCTCCTCGATCTCCCACGGCCCGGCAGCGGTGCGGACCGCACCCTCGATCCGGACATGGCGTTCCTCGGTGGGCAGAAGGTTGATCCGCACCGGTTCGGGACAGGGAGCGGGAGTTTTGCCCGCCTCGACGGTCAGCACCTCGATCTCGACCGGAGGCCGCAGGGTGCGCACCGCCAGCATGCCGCGGCCGGGCCGCGGTTCGAGCCGGATGCGTGGCGGCGGCGGCGGGTCGTAGTCGGCGATCCGGAAGCGTTCCGGCAGGTGGCCGTTCCGGGTGCGCGGCGAGCCGACCCGGTTCGGCCCGAGCAGGGCGAGTAGCCGGGCCGTAACTGCGGCCAGGCGATCGGGCGACAGGGCGGCAGGGCCGAGCAGGCTGAGTTGAGCCTGGCGCGGGGCATCGGGGTGAGCCGAAAGCTGCATGCCGGTGATCGGCGCCCGCGGCGGTTCCGCCTCCAGGTGGAGGCGGACGAGCGACAGCAGCGTTCGGGCCTCGCGCGTGGGCGCCGGCAGCTCGATCGCCACCTCGTGGAGGCCCTCGGGCTCGATCTTGAGTGACAGCTCGAGCCGCTTGCAGCCCATGCCTCGGGCTTCGAGCCGGGAGGTGAGCCGTTCGACCGCCCCGCGGGCGACGAACAGGAACGGTTCCAGGTTGTCGATAGGCCACTCCAGGGTCTGCGACTCGCGGAAGGTGGGCGGCGGCGGACGGGGAGTGAGCGGCGCCGGATCGATGCCCCGGGCGGCGGCGTGGAGCGCTGTGCCGCGCTCGCCGAGACGGCTGTGGACCTCGCCAGCCGGCAGGCCGGCCAGGTCGCCGACCGTGCGCAGGCCCCAGAGCTTCAGCGTGGGGAGGATCTCCTGGTCGTCGCCTTTCGGCGCCGTGTCGCCGGAACCGCTGCCGCCGCTCTCGAGCAGGGCGTTGAGCGGCAACGGCGCCAGAAACCGGGCTTCACCCCGGGGCGCCACGACGTTCGGCGACCGCGGCAGGGCGGCCGCGGCCTGCGCCGCGAGCTTGCTGCCGGCGATGCCGACCCGCCCGGGCAGGCCGGCGGCATCCATGTCCCGCATCATCGTCTGGCCGAAGTTGTGTTCGTCATCGGCCGCGATGTCGAGGTAGACCATGCCCTCGCCGCCGTCCTCGACCCGGGGCGAGAAGGCGCCGGCGATCTCGATCAGCACCTCCTGCGCGGTGTGCTCGCGCTCCGGGTCGCGGACGCGGTCGACCAGGCCGGACTCGATGTTCCGGGCCTGGGCCACGGTCAGCCCCGGTCGCACCCCCGCGCGGCGCGCCAGCCGGGAGGCGGCGACGATCCGCGCCGAGGGTCCCTCGTGGACCACGACCGCCTCCCGGGCGAGCTCCGGCGCCCCCCGCAGGTAGGCGGCCAGTGGAAAGAGCGCCGCCCTCATGCAGGCGATGCGGGATCTCCGCTTAGCCGGCACGTCTCAGCACCTCGGCGGGCGAGCCGCCGCGGCTGCTCTCCGCCGGCCTGGGCGGCGCGACGGGTAGGGGGCGCCGCAGGCTGCTGGTGAGAACGCGCAGTTCGACGTTGGTCGCGGCGCCCGGCCGTTCGCCGCGCGACTTGGCGAGTTCCAGGCGGGTCGCGAGTCCGTCGAGTAACCGCGGGCTCCTCGGCGCGGCCTGCCCCCAGAGGGCGCGGACCGGCAACGCGTGGGATCCCAGGTCGAGGATCTTCTGCGGCGCCGTGCCGCCGGCGCGGTACGGACTGGCGATCAGGAGCGCCGCCTGATGGTCCTCCGCCGCCCGCCGCAGCCGCAGCCATGCCGACTCCTTGCCGCGGCCGCCGGGAACCGGGGGCAGTCCGAGGTCGACCACGACCAGGGGGAAGCCGCCGCCGATCAGCACTTCCGCGCTGCCCAGCGCCTGCTTCAGTCGCTGGGGCCGCGCCCAGAGCAGCCGTTCGAGGACGACTCCGGTGCGCGCGGCCGCCTGCGGATCGAAGTGATCTCCCAGGTCGACCAGCGCCGCCGATTCACCGCTCTGGGTGGCGCCGGCCAGGAGCTCCAGCACCAGGGAGAAGCGGCCGCTGCTCCGGGGACCGACCAGCTCGACCGTCTGCCCGCGACAGATCCCGCCATCGAGGAGTCGGTCGACGCCAGCAAGCCGCGTGGCGAACAGTTTGGCGTCCGTCTCCTGGATTCCGGCCGCAGGACTGTCGCCCACCAGCTCCCGCCCGCGCCGGATCTGGCGCACCAGCGACCGCGGCCACTGCGGGTCGGTGAGAGCTGCGGGCAGGGAAGTCACGGCGTCGAGGACGCGGAACGCGAGAAACGGGAAAGTGGGAAGAGAGCATCATAGCGCAACTAGGGCGTAAACGGATACTGCTGCCTGCGTCGTCATCGCGGTCAAGCGGGTCCGATGGCTGGCTGATCCCTTATTCAGAGTTCCTGCACAAGGAAGCGGTTGGCGGTCCTGTGATAAAACTTACGCCGCAACTTTTCATAGTTGGTCGACCAATGCAGAGTTGTTTAACTGAACTGAGGTCAGGAGGCGGACCCCTCGATGAAACGTCCAATGCCGGGTCGCCATGAAGTTACCGCCGAAGGAGGCGAGCAGGTGCGCGCCTTCATTCCAGCGCCCCTGCCGCCGCAACCCCCGCTGAACCTCGAAGGCCCCCTGCTGCGATCCCTGGAAGCCGCCAGTCTCGCCCTTGGGCGGCTGGAGGGAGCGAATCAACTCCTGGAGCCGACGCTCTTCGTCTACTCCTACGTCCGCAAGGAGGCGGTGTTGTCCTCCCAGATTGAGGGCACTCAGTCGTCGCTCTCCGATCTCCTGCTGTTCGAACTCGACCAGGCGCCGGGAGTGCCGATCGCCGATGCGGCGGAAGTTTCGCGCTGTGTCGACGCCCTGGAACACGGCCTGAAGCGACTCGGCGAGGACTTTCCGCTCTCGAACCGGTTGATCCGCGAGCTGCACGGCATCCTGCTGTCTGCCGGTCGCGGCGTAAGCAAGGAACCGGGTCAGTTTCGGCGTTCCCAGAACTGGATCGGCGGCACCCGCCCGGGCAACGCTGTCTTCGTGCCGCCGCCGCACCTCGCCGTGCCCGACTGCATGGCTGAACTCGAGCGCTTCCTGCACGCTGAAGACGACTGGTTGCCGACCCTGGTTCGAGCCGGTCTCGCACATGTCCAGTTCGAGACGATCCACCCCTTCCTCGACGGCAACGGCCGCGTAGGCCGGCTGCTCATCACCCTGCTGTTGTGTGAAGCCGGGATGCTGAGCCAGCCGCTCCTCTACCTCAGCGTCTACTTCAAGCGCCACCGCGACCAGTACTACGAGTTGCTCGACCGCGTGCGCCGTGACGGTGATTGGGAGGCTTGGCTCGCCTTCTTCCTCCAAGGCGTTCAGGAGACCGCCGAAGATGCCGCGAGAACGGCACAGCGCCTCACCGAACGGTTCACCGCTGACCGCGAACGCCTGGCCAACACCGGTCGGCGAGCCGGTTCGGCACTGCGGGTCCACGAAGCCCTACGGCAGCGGCCGCTGCTCTCCATTCCGGCAACGTGCGACCGCACCGGCCTCTCGTTCCCGACCGCCTCCGCCGCGATGAAGCTCCTGGAGGAGGCAGGTACGGTCCGCGAACTCACCGGCTTCAGCCGGAACCGGGTGTACGTCTACAGCGAGTATCTGCGGATCTTGAACGAGGGCGTGGAGACCTAGGAGGAGAAGGCGGGAGGGAAGGCGCCGGCGACACTCGTGCGCCCCGCGTTCCGGGTTACCATCGTCGTCGCCCGGTTCGGCGCGTAAGCGGCCGACGGGCGGTCCCGACCTTGCCAGCATGAGCGGACCCTCTCGCGGCGCCGATTGCGGTGGAGGAGACGATGACGACGAGGAATGCACCTGAAGAGAGCCGCGGCGCTCGCGGTACGCCGGAGGAGATCTGGGCGATTCTGCGGCACACTTCCGACCTGATGGCGGAGAGCGATGCCAGGATGGTCGAGGTCAGAGAGGGCATGAAGGAGACCGACCGGCTGCTGAAGGAACAGGCGAGGGAGGCTGACCGGCGGTTCAGGGAGACCGACCGCCAGATGCAGGAGACGGACCGGCGGCTCAAGAAGGCGGAAGGCCTGTTCACGTCCCAGTGGGGCAAGTTGATGGAGAGCTTGGTCGAGGGCGACCTCGTACCCCTGCTGAAGGAGCGGGGTATCGCGGTGGAAGGGACTTTGCAGAGATTCGAAGGGAGGCGGAACGGACAGCACTTCGAGATCGACATCCTCGCTTTGAACGGCACGGAAGTTGTCGTCGTCGAGGTCAAGACGACACTCAGGCCCCGAGACGTCACCCGCTTCGTGGAGAAGCTGTCGCGGTTCGCGGAGTGGTTCCCGGCGTACCGGGAACATCGGATCTACGGCGCGGTGGCGTATCTCCAGAGCGACAGCTCGGTAACGAGGTACGCGGAGCGGCAAGGGCTGTTCGTCATCCGTGCCACCGGCAGCAGCGCCAGCATCGTCAACGAGGCGGACTTCGAACCCCGCGTCTTCTCGGGTTCGCTTCCCGCTTGATCGGGGTGACATCCGGTCCCCGGGGGAACGACTCACGCGCCGCGGGTGGTTGAAGCGCCACCAGAACCAGCAGAAGCACCAACTGGAACGTCACCAGACCGAGGATGACCCGAATGCCGGAAGAGAGATGGAACCGGTAGCTGGCTCCCAATCCGGTCATTGTCACCGACTGGTGCACTCACGGGTCGCTTCTCGCCGCCAGAACGGCCGGATGAACCGGCCCTGAAGCCGCGCCCGCCTCAGGAAGACGACGCTCACCAGCAGGCACACGGCAATGGCGAACACGGAACCCTCTACCCCGAGAGCGCCGCCGGAGAGGAAGTCGGGTCCGCTCAGGGGACTCAAGTTTGCACCTGGATGCCGGAGAGATTCGCCGAATACGCACCACGAAATTCCATCCGAAGTGGATGCCGATCGCGAGCCATAGTCGCCGGGTCAGGACGTAGGCGGCGCCGAGCAGCACGCCCGCTTCGATACCGATCGCCGCGGCGCCGTAGAGGGTCGCGTTCGGATTGCTCAGGTGTACGAGTCCAAAGAGCGCTGCCGAGATGGTGAGGGCCAGCCATGTTCCGAGCCCCTCTTCGAGAATCCGGAACACCACACCGCGAAAAAGCACCTCCTCGGCATAGCCTGACACGGCGGCGATCGAACGCGGTCATCCAGGCCCGACTCCTTGACCTGGTAGAAGCCAAGCGCCGGATGAGCGCCATGTCAAGCGACCAGAGCACCCGCGCTGGTCACGCAGTGCCCCGCTCAGGGAGAGTTCGCGGCAGACCGTCGCTCCAGGAGACGGGTCATTCCACGGTAGGCGAAGTGAACGGCGAGGATGGGAAAGACCACTCCGACCGCGACGCGCAGCCAGGAGATTTCCAACCACAGGCTGAGCCCGGCGGCCGCCAGACCCTGGAGCACGACGGCCGCGGCGATACCAGCGACAAAGAGGACGATCCGGGTCAGCGGGAACCGGAGAACCCGAACTCCCCATTGTTCCCACCGCGTCTGAGCGGGCGCCGCCGTCTCGTCCATGTCGACGCTATCCCGCTAGTGGAGCGTTCCGAGCCGTTGGCCCCTACGCGGCGTGCGATGTGTTTCGGCGCCGAGATGCGGTGGCAGGCACTCCATGACACAGGTCCATCGGTGTGCGCTCGATTCCTTGCCGGTGACCAGAATGTTGGCAACGCTCGGAAAGTGAGCCACCGTTTGGAAAGTGAGCCACCTCGGCCGTGTTGAGTGTACGCGAGTCTGTGCTCCGTCGGTCCCCTTGAGTCAGTAGCAGTAGCGCTGCGCTGTGGGAAACCGGTCTGCCGGTTTTCCAAGGCGGTGCGGGAAACGGTCTGCCGTTCGGATTCCGCTCAGGTGTACGAGTCCGTAAGAGCGCTGCCGCAGCCGTGGTGAGGGCCAGCCATGTTCCGAGCCCCTCTTCGAGAATCCGGAACACCACACCGCGAAAACGATGCGACCTCCTCGGCGATAGCCTTGACACGGCGGCGATGGCGAACGCGGTCAACAGGAGCGGCTCCAGGCTGCCGAGCTCCTTGCACCTGGTAGAAGCCAAGCGCCGCGATGAGCGCCACGATCAACGTCAAGCAGGCGGCGCCGACCAGAGCACCCGCGCTGGTTTCACGCAGTGCCCCGCTCAGGGAGAGTTCCGCGGCAGACCGTCGCTCCAGGAGACGGGTCATTCCACGGTAGGCGAAGTGAACGGCGAGGATGGGAAAGACCACTCCGACCGCGACGCGCAGCCAGGAGATTTCCAACCACAGGCTGAGCCCGGCGGCCGCCAGACCCTGGAGCACGACGGCCGCGGCGATACCAGCGACAAAGAGGACGATCCGGGTCAGCGGGAACCGGAGAACCCGAACTCCCCATTGTTCCCACCGCGTCTGAGCGGGCGCCGCCGTCTCGTCCATGTCGCTCCTGCCACGCTATCCCGCTAGTGGAGCGAGCACCGTTCCGAGCCGTTGGCCCCTACGCGGCGTGCGATGTGTTTCGTTCCCGGGCGACCGCTGCTTCGAGATGCGGTGGCGGCCGCCACAGGCACTCCATGACGTAAGGCAGGTCCATCGGTGTGCCGTCCCAAGCGGGCATCGATTCCTTGCCGGTGACCAGAATGCCGGCGTCCTCCAGGTGGCGGATCAGCTCGCGGGCAGCCAACAGGTGGCGGCGCGGGGCTGCGCTCCAGCGGCCGATCACGTTTGTCAAGGAACTGAACGGCGCGTGCCTCGTTCATCCTGACGCTGAAGCCGCCTTCGTGAAGCAGGCGGTGGTGTCGGCGGCAGAGGAGCACGAGGTTGGAGAGCTTCGTTTCGCCGCCGTCGGCCCAGTGGACGATGTGGTGAGCGTCGCAGTGCTCCGATGTGCAGCCGGGGAAGCGGCAACCCTGGTCGCGGAACTCCAGGGCCCGCCGGATCGGCGGCGGGATCGTGCGGGTCTTGCGGCCAACGCTAAGGATCTGGCCGTCCCGGTGGGTCATCGAGACTCTGCCGGCGTCGCAGGCGATCCTCCGGGCTGTTTCCGCGGAAACAGGGACATGGGAGGTCCCGAGCCAGGCGCCGTTGACAGCTCCTGGGAACGGGGACGTTCCCGCGGGAACGCGTGCCCGAGACGTTCCCGCGGGAACGTGAGTCCGGTTGTCAGCCGTGGCGCTCTCCTGCGCCGTCAGCTCTTCCCCGTTCGCATGAACCACGACCTGATAGCGGTCGCCGCTGGACCCCGGATCGAGTCCGCCCTTGAGCGCGCTCTCGGCAACCAGAGCAAGAGCGTCGGCGCGCACTTTTCCGACTGGCGGTTTGTCTTCCTGCTGCTCTGCGTAGAGCTTGTCGCTCGCCGCATCGAGTGCCTTCATCAGGACCTCGCCCGCCTCCGGCGCCAGACAACCGCGGATCACGAACATGCCGTTCTCGTCGATGTGGGTCGTCACATGGCTGGATGCGTCGCGCAGCTCGTCGTCGTGGGCCTCGATTGTGCGGTCGATCCGCCGCCAGCTTCTCACCACTTGCTCGACTTGCGCGGCGGTTCCGGCCCTGCCCAAGTCAACCAGCGACTGCTCGGTGTCCGGCGTGGCGATGCGGGTGAGCGCTCTCACCTTGGAGTAGGAGAGCTCGCCGCGTCTCATGGCCTTACTCATCAAGGGCAGGTCGCCTAGGGCTCGGGCGACTCGCACCCGCTCACGGGCCGCGCCGGGCGCCAGCCCGATCCGCCAGGTCAGCCAGTGGGCGCAAGTGAGAAAGCCGCGGTTCCAGCCTTCCTCTTCATCGAACTTGCGGATCAGGACGAGCAGTTCGTAAGTCGCCGCATCGATGCGCGCAGCGAGCGCGGCGATCTCCTCGCCCATGCGCTCCTTGCTGCTCATGCCGGTTTGTTTGTCAATCATTTGGTTGCCACCCAGTGCTGGGACCTGACGGTCCGATTGGCAGGTGTCGGAGGCCGCGAAACCGGCCGTTCGGGGCCTCCGTCGAAGGTAAGGAATCTAGCATGAATGCTTGCTAAACACAAGCGATTGAGGCCGACGCAGATCCCCGGATGGCGTCCTCCTGGGCTCCGCTCAATCGGAACCGGTGAACCGCGGACTCACGACGGGGAAGGCGTCCGGGTTGAGCCGGTGGGCGTCCCGGCCGACCCGGCGGCTAGCTTGCTTCTGGCGCGCAAAGCCCTAGACTCCATGCTCTCGTTCTCGCCTACGCGGCGACGTTTCGGTCGCTTCCCGCCTTCGATGCTCCATTGATACGACCTTGCCCGGCCAACTCTTCACCCAGTACTTCCTGACCGACGGCATTCGGGACACGGCCGAGTGGCGGGAGTCGGTCCGTCACCCGGAGGCCTTTGCCGAGTTCCGGGCCGGTGTCTCCAACTGCTTGGCGGAGTTCAGCCGCTTCACGGACCCGAACGAGGCGGTGACCGAGGAGGAGGTGGTTCGTCCGGTCCTCAGGTTGTTGGGATGGACGGACTACCTGCCTCAGCAAGCGGCTTCCAGGGGTGAGGGCATCCCGGATCACCTGCTGTTCGAAAACCCCGGGGCGAAAGCTCGTGCTGCCGAGCGCCCGGTTCCCGACGATCGCTACCGGGACGCTCTGGTGGTGCAGGAGAGCAAGCGGTTCGGTCTGGCGCTCGACGCTCGTGACCGTACGGACCGGTCGTCTCTTGGCACGCCGCACGGGCAGATCCTCCGCTATCTGGCGACCGCCGAGGCTGTCTCCGATAGCCGAGTTCGTTGGGGCATCCTGACCAACGGAGAGATTTGGAGGCTCTACGACTTTCGCGCCCGCCCCCGAGCCAGCGCGTACTTCGAGGCGGACCTGGCTTCAATGCTGAGGGCGGAGGACGAGGAGGGTCTGAGAAGGTTCTTTCTCCTGTTCGGTCGTCAGGCGTTCACGCTGCAGGACGGAGCGACGACGACCTTCATCGACGCGGCGATCGCAGAGGGAAAGCGCTATGAGGAGAAGGTCGCCGAGGACCTCTCTCAGGCCGTCTTCGACGATGCTTTCCCCCGACTTCTGAACGCGCTTGCTGAGAGGGCCCCATCGGCCGATCTGCGCGAGATCCGCGACGCCGCGCTGATCTTCCTCTACCGGCTGCTGTTCGTTCTCTACGCCGAGGACCGGGGTCTCTTGCCGGTCAACGACCCCAGGTACGACGACTACGGTCTGAGGCGGCGAGTGCGGGACGACATTGCCCGCCGGATGGCCGAAGGGGACACGTTCTCGAGCACGGCCGGCAACTACTACAACCGTCTGATGGAGCTCTTCCGGCAGATCGACGGCGGTGACCGGTCGATCGGCTTGCCGCCCTACAACGGCGGTCTGTTCGCCGAGGAAGCGGCGCCACTGCTGGCAAGGGTTCGTCTCGCAGACAGTGAGACGGCCCCGGTCGTCTTCGGGCTCAGCCATTTCGGCCACAGGGGCGATGGTCGGGCCAGGTTCGTCAACTACCGCGATATGTCGGTCCAGCAGTTGGGTTCGATCTACGAGCGTCTCCTTGAGCGGGAGCCGGTGCGAGACCCGGCAGGCAACGTCTCGATCCAGCTCAACCGTTTCGCGCGGAAGGACAGCGGCAGCTTCTACACGAGCCAGGAACTGGTCGACCTGATCGTCGAGCAGACGCTCAAGCCGCTGGCGGAAGAGCGCCTGCTGGCGTTCGAGGCGAAGGCCGAGGAGCTCAAGAGCGACCGCCGGACCAAGGACGACCGCCTAGCGGATCTGGTGCAGATCGACCCGGCGGAGGCCGTGTTGGATCTCAAGGTGCTCGATCCCGCCATGGGAAGCGGCCACTTCCTGGTCACGGCCGTGGACTTCCTTTCCGACTATGTGGCGGAACTCATCGAGTACGTGCCGGCGGTGCCGGAGTGGCTTGACGAGCCGTACGAATCGCCCCTTGTGGGTCGGATCGCTCGTATCCGGCAGGGCATCCTCCATCGCGCCGCCGAATCGGACTGGGTGATCGACGAGGCGCAACTCACGGATCAGGCGATCATCCGGCGAATGGTGCTCAAGCGCTGTATCTACGGCGTGGACAAGAACCGCTTGACGGTGGAACTGGCCAAGGTGTCGCTATGGCTGCACAGCTTCACCGTCGGCGCGCCGCTGTCGTTCCTGGATCATCATCTGCGGTGCGGCGATTCGCTTGTCGGCCTCAGGGTCGGCGATGGAACGGATGAGCTTCGCCGTCTCGGTGGGCTGATCGCTTCCAGCGCTATCCAGGGCGCCGAGAACGCGGTTGCCGGGATGGAGCTGATCGAGGAGATGTCCGACGCCGACGTGGCGGAGGTCCGGGAGTCGGCGATGCTCTTCGAGGGCGTTGACCAGGCGACCTCCGAGCTGCGCCGCGCGCTCGACTTCCTGTGCAGCCTTCGCTGGTTGACCGCGGGCATGAAGAAGAAGCAGCGCAACGAGTTCGAGACGCGTGGACTGCTCGAAGTGATTGGCGCCTATCCGGCCAGGGCGTATTCACTCCTCGCGGAGGGTCCGGAAGCCATCGATGCGACCTCGGCCAGTTCGGACGACGCCGGCCTCTCGAGATTCGGCGAGCTATGGCGCGATGCCCGCGCGCTGGCCGAACGGGAGACCTTCCTGCATTGGGAGGTGGCCTTCCCGGGGGTCTGGCGACACTGGCAGCGGCGCAGCCCGGATGGCGGGTTCGACGCGGTGATCGGCAATCCGCCCTGGGACCGGATCAAACTGCAGGAAGTGGAGTGGTTCGCGACCCGCGATCCAGAGCTTGCCCGCGCTCCCACCGCGGCACAGCGCCGTATTGGCATCAAGAAACTCCGAGACCGCGGTGAGCCGTTGGCCGCCGCGTTCGACGAGGCGAAGCAGCGCGCCGACAGCCTCCTGACGCTGTTCCGCACTTCAGGCGACTATCCGTTGCTTGGCAGGGGCGACATCAACCTGTACTCGCTCTTCGTCGAGCGGGCGCTGAACGTGCTTAGGCCTGGCGGCCTGGTGGGGCTGCTTGTGCCTTCAGGCATCTACGCCGACATGACGGCCGCGCCGTTCTTCCAGTCGATGTCCACCGGTGGCCGGTTGGCTGGCCTTTTCGACTTCGAGAATCGGCGCCTGGGTACCGGGCTGCCGCCGTTCTTCGCGGACGTCCACCGTAGTTTCAAGTTCTCCGCCTTGATCCTCGGAGGCGCCGAGCGGACGTTCTCGGAGACCCCGTGCGGCTTCTTTCTCGACAGCTCGGGGGATCTGAGCGACCCGGAACGATGCTTCCCCCTAAGTCCGACCGACTTTACGCGGGTCAATCCGAATACGGGCACCGCGCCCGTCTTCCGCACCCGCCGGGACGCCGAGATCACGCGGGGCATCTACGAACGCCATCCGGTGCTGGTGGACCGATCCGGCGGTGGGGAGCGGCGTGTGTGGCCGGTTCGCTTTTGTTTCGGACTGCTGCGGAGCTTGAGTCAGCGGGTTGCTACCCGGTCGCTGGGAATCGGTGGAAGCGAGGTGAGGAAGAGTGGCTGCCGCTGTACGAGGGGAAGATGGTGCAGGCATTCGACCACCGCGCGGCGAACATCGTGGTCAACCCGGAGAACCTGAACCGGCCGGCACAGCCGCGAATGGCGACGTTGGCGGAACATGAAGACCCTGGCTGGTCCCCTGATCCACAGTTCTGGGTTTCGTCGAACGACGTAGATTGGCCTGAGAGTCTCGATTGGGCGCTCGCCTTCAAGGATGTCACCGCGCCGACGAACGTCCGCACGATGATCGCTGCCCTCATACCTCGCTCCGGCGTGGGTAACACACTGCCTTTGCTTTTGCCGGCTGGCGCCGGCTCAACTGCGGCCGACGCCGAGGCGCTGTGGCTGCTCGCAGCGAACTTCAACTCCTTCGTGTTCGACTTCGTGGCCCGGCAGAAGGTCCAGGGCCAGCACCTGAACTGGTTCATCGTCGAGCAGTTGCCGGTCATTCGCCGTGAGGGTTACGAGCGCCGACTCGGGAAGAGGACCGCCTTGGACCTGGTCCGCGACCACATCCTGCGCCTCAGCTATACGGCGCACGACATGGAGTCGATTGCGCGTGACCTCGGCTACGACCGGCCTCCGCTCTCCTGGGATGAAGAGGACCGCCGACACTTGCGTGCCAGGCTGAATGCGTTGTACTTCCTGCTCTACGGGTTGTCCCGACAAGACGCGGAGTACGTTCTCGGAACGTTCCCTATCGTCCGGCGCCACGACGAAGCTGAGTTTGATGGTTACCGGAGCAGTAACCTGATCCTGGCGTACATGAACGCTTTGGCGGCTGGTGATGCGGAAACTAAGGTCACGGTCTAGCTGCCAGTCGGTCTCCATGCCGGTCATTTCGAGGCTTGGCCATGTCGGAAGGTGGGCAGTGGTAGTGGAGCCGACGGAACCAGTGCAATTCGATGTCGTCCGGTGGAGTGGCGCAAACAGACCAACTTGTGAGGTGGAAGGGTGAAGATCCAGAGCGAACAGAAGCTGCGAGGGAAGTTCTGGTTGCCCGAGCATGCCGAAGACCAGATCGAACATCTCGATGGAACCCTGACCCTCACGAGGAGCGGTAGGGCAGTACTTGATCTCGACCTCCCGGACAGATACCGCACTGCACTCACCTTCGAAGATGAAGAGAGGTCTTCGTTCTTGGGGATTCCGTATCATGCCTCTCAGAGAATCGACACGTTGGTGTGCGGGCGCCTTCATGATGGTCGATACGTCGCTCTCGAAGGGTGCGGCTACTCTTACGAGCCTATTCTGCGGAGCCATACGCTCGGCGCCTTCGTCAATCTTAGCGAGAGGGTCTGGCCGACGCGTGCTCTCTTGCGCCAGGAGCCGCTTGAGGAATCACCTTCGCTGACAGGCATGAACGTGACCATTGAGGGTCTCGACACCTGGTTGGATGTACGTGGAATCGAGACGGAACCCCTCGTGTGGTTCAGGGAGTGTACGTTCTCCGTGTCGAAGAGTGCAGCGGCCCTGCCCCGAGTAGAAGTGGTGAGTCGGGGGATCAAATTCCACCTATCCTGCGGGTTCTCTTGGGAGGGTTCCGCGAGCAACACCCACGAAGTCGTCATCCGGCAGCGGCCGGTCTTGAGGATCGAGGCGGTTGAAGAACAGGGAGTGGCTGTCGGAGATTTCGTTCGGGTGGCGGAGGTCTTTCAACGATTCCTCTGGTTCGTGACGAACAGACCGATGCGGTTGCTCTCGCTCTCGGGCCGGGATGGGGAGAAGGTCTTCAAGCCTGAGTGGACTCCGTCCAGGCCCGAGGATGAACCGGATGTGACTTGGATCGACATGCTGTTCTTGGCCAAGGATATCGGGCGCAGAGAAGAAAGTGTGATCGGAAGTTGGTTCGAGTACTACGATAGACACGAGTGGCTGGTCGATCTCTACTTGAGTTTGTGTTGCGGTCGACATCTCGTGAGGCACAGTCTAGTCGACGCCGTGCAGTGCCTGGAGAGCTTGGCTTCGCGGGACAAGGAGGATTCGGAGGCGCGCCGGCTCTATGACAAGGTCTTGAGTTCGTGCTCGGGGGAAACTAAGGCCTGGATGAGAATGAAGGCTTGGCTGTGCAAGCAGAGTAGGCGGAGGGCGATTGAAGATCTGCTCCGACCCTACCGCGACGTTGTGGACGAACCTGGAGACCTCGTGAGGGAGCTGTGGGAGTGTCGAAGCCGGCTGGTTCACGGGGGATCCTGGGGAGGTAACGACGCGCGGTCCTTGGCCGGGAAGGCAGTGGCGCTTGTAAGGGTGATTCTCCTCGCCAAGTTGGGCTTTGGGCAGCGGGAGATTGTTCTGATGGTGGCGTCGAACGTCCACGTCTGGGGATGGCTGTATGTGTCGAGCGACGGAGACCAGACGAACGAGGCGAATGAAGAACTCCGGCAGCTACGTTCGTCGCTCTCGCACCGAGCCGGATGATTGTGCCTGTTGGGGTGCGGGCCAGAAAGGGCATCGTGGCTATGCTCGACGCACCCGAGCCGGAGTTGTATCGAGTACTGTGCCCGTTCGACCGGTGCGATCGGGAGGAGGACTACCGAGGGGCGTGGGCAGACTTCGAAGAGCGACTCAGATAGTCACCCAGCACGTCAGGTGCCGGACGTTTGCTTCTGACTGCCCTGATCGCTCGGTATCGAACCGTTGTAGGCCATGAGAGCTGCGTCGGCGCTCCCGCAGGTCGCCCATAGCTCGGGCACGATTTCGCAGAGACGTCGCACATAACCGTGGAGAATCTCACCGTCGCCCTCGGCCAGATCGCCAAAGGCCAACTCCGTCAGGCAATCCCCTACGAAGTCCGCCCAGTTCCCTAGTTCCGCCCTGCTCGCGGCCGCGACCAGCAGGATCTGCGCTGCTTCGAAGAATGCGATCGGGAACTCAGAGTCCCGGCGGTACCTTCTCACCACGACGCGAAGCGTGTCCGCAAGCCGCTCGCTCCGAGCTATCGCGGCAACGGACGCCAAGCCAGCCAGCGTAGCGAAGAGTTCGGAGTGACTCTTGACGTTCGCCAGCCGGTTAGCGGAACGTGTGAGTGCGGCCGCCGCCAAATCTGCTTGTGCTTTACCAATACGAAAGCTCGTCGTGGAGGTCCTGAGCGCTGAGAAGTCAGCGGGCTCGATGGCGTCGTCCGTGTCGAGCTGTACCTGGATTGCTTGGGCGAACTCGGCTGGTAGCGCTCGATTCTCCTCAGGTTCCTCTAGCGGCCCAGGCGTGTATAGAACGAATGCCTCGCCGGCTTGGCGGAGGCCCTCGGGACCCAGCAGGTGCCCAAGTTCCCCCATGAGTTCCGTGTAGAGCTCGTTCTCATACCGGATGGCGGCTCGCAAAACGCGCCTCAAGAAGTGGGCCTGCAATTGCTCTGCGAAGGCGAGGGTTGGGTGCCGCCGTGGCTCCAGCCGAAGGTCTACGACGGACCGCACAAGATACTCTCCAGTCACCGACTCAAGGGCGGAGTCCTTCAGGGTAATGCCTGCGACTACCATCTGCCGCTGAATCACGCCGGCTTGCGCCAGGGCTGCCAGACGTCGGTAGAAGGGAGGTTCCCCAGCGAGTTGTTGCCGTGTCGACAACTCGCTCGTAACAAGCATGTACAGGAGCGAGTACGTGCGAAACCGACCTTCTTTGTCGGTTGTGTCGTCGCTGCGCATCAGATCCACTAACTTGTTGAGCGCCGGAATCACCTCGGGCCGGTCAGCGGACACGCGGAACCCCACCTCGATGGTGCCTAGCTGCGACACTTGGTCTCCAACGCGAAGGATAAACTCGAACGCTTGTACGAGCTCGTCGCTGCTCATGCCGTCGACCCGAATCTGCGCGCTAAGGCAAGGATGCGAGGCCATGTAGAGACTCTGCAAGAAGCCTTCATATGGCCGCCAAGCGGCCAATTCGGCAAGGTGTTCCCGGGCGCCGACCGCAGCGTGACGTTGGATCGAGGCGCTGTCGCCTCGCGAGCCAACGAGTCTTTCAAAGTACGTCCGAGATGGGGGCGCGGCCAACTGCGAGTTCAGCCCGGGGGTGCCAATGCTGTTGGCGAGAAACTGCTCTTGAACGTGTGGCGTGTTGTGAAGGTCCGAGAGGAAGTCAGGCACCTCCTCGCCGTTGAGGCTCCGTTCTTCAAGGACCCGTCGCCAGGAGGAGCAGGCCTTCGGCGGCAGACCGGCGTCGGTGGCGAGCGCCTCAAGGCAACGAAGCCTTGTGCTCCGGTCCGGCGACAGCGTCAGCCACGCATGCATACCGACGTGACGCTCGCCATGGGCGAAGACAAGCGCGGGTTGTTCACGGTCGGTGTCGGGCTCGATTGACCAGTCGTTACCGCCCGTGTCCCGAAGAGTGGTTCTTGGGGTGCCACTAAGGGCACTTGTGACGCCACGCACGATGGCTGAAACGGGTGCCTTGAAGTCTGAATCACCGACCTCAAGGATGGTGTCGAGTCGGATGCCATAGTCGTCGCGCATCCGGACGTGGCGCGCCAAGGTCTCTCGCAAGGACGGCGGTATGCACTCCAATGCAAGCAAGGCCGTGGCGGTTCGGAGCTCGCTCGCTTTAGTCATCGTCAGGTTCCGCGTTCTCAGCAGCCTTGTCTGCCACCCGCGAGACGGTGAGCAGGAACTGCTCGGCGAGCCAAGAGTACAGGGCCGGTTCAGTCGCCTGAATCGGCTTCAGCACTCGCTCCTCGACCCAATCCCAGTAGCGTCCGCTCACGGTCGCTGAGGCCTCTGGAGGCGCCAGCACGAGTTGGATCACTTGCTCGGCCCGGACGCCGTCCATGGTCCGACTGGAGCCGTCCGGAGGTAGCCGGTGGGTCCAACCTCGGAGATCAATCTGCTCCAGGATCCAGTCCGACCGCAGTCGCGCACCAGAGACATCGGGTTCACCTCGCCACAAGTCCTTCAAGGCGGCGACGAATGCGCCGATCGTGTCTGTAAGCCACTGTGATTCGTCGGGAACTTGAAGCTGGCTGCCCATCCGCGCGACGAGAACGCTCTCCCGCACGGCCTTGAGTTCTGCCGTTTCCACGAGGCGTTCGTTCAGGATTGTCGCTTTCAGCAGGTGAGAGAGGAGTTCGTCTTTCTCGACCGACACGAAGAGATACCCGGCGCGGCGAAGCCGGGTCCTATGGCGTCGCCGGTCCGCTTCCGAGATCGCACCGGCCGCTGCCAGAGTGTCCAGAAGATCGAGTGTCGTGGCGGTGGGTGCGGAACCGTCGCCCTGGCCGATCTCAGGGTAGCCATTGAGGAAACGATCATCGGACACGATGACATCCGAACGGTCGGCCAAGGCCACGACTTCCATGGTTGGATGCCGCACGTGCGACTCTTCATCGGATGACTCAGGAGGCTGGACAGGTCCGATGTGTACGCGTCCTGATTCGATCCGGGACCTGACAGCGATTCGGATGCGTTCTAGGATCGCCGTCACTTCATCGGATGTGCGTTCATATGAACGCAGTTCGTTCATCTCGGAAACTGTGTCGGGAGGGACGTAGACTTTGAGGCCGCCTGACCGCAGAACTCCAAGCAGGCCGAGCCGAAGGAAGTAGGTCATGGCTAGGCCGTCTAGGTAAAGGACGGCGGGCGTGCTGATCTCGAGCTGTTCGGGCCAGGGTTTCTCTTGTAGGCGCAGATACGAGACTGCGGCTTCGTACTGGCCTTCGGTCAAGAGACCTTGCCGCTCCAGACTCTGGACGATTGCCTGGCAACTCGTGAGAACGCGACGGTGCGCCGTAAGATCGACTACGTCATCCATCAGGGATCCGATGCGATACACCGGAAAGGGCCGAACGACCAGCCGCTGACTGCCGGCCGGGTCGTCCGTCCCGGCCTCGGCAATCAGCATGGCTAGTTCGTGCCCTACGTCGGAAGCCAGTTTGACGTTCGGCGAGACGGTTGGCTGGACGACTGAGATCGTCCCATCCTCGAGCAAGTCGTGTACCAGACACGCGTCCTCTACCTGACTCGGCTGATGGAAAGACGCTCCTGTCTTCTCGCGCAAGAGCCAAGTGAGTGTGGAGTGCGGAACGTAGATCGTGTCGAAAACGTCCAGAGCTTGGTCGAGCAAATCCAAAAAGCCCAGTGTGAGAAGTGCCGTTCCGTCAAAGCAAGCCTGGCTTCCCGGTTTACAGGGCACTTGTGGGCGTTTGCCGCTGTATGCCGGAACGCAGCGCCTGCGGCGCGGGTCGTCCTCCGACTCATTGGCCAGAGCCGGGCGCAGCATCAGGTTTGAGAGGGAGCTGTAGAGGTACTCGGCGGCCAGGAAAGCCGGAATCTCGCCTCGGTCCAGTTTCTCCAGTACGCTGACCCGGCCTTTGCGCCACTTTGGGCTCTCACTCATGAGAGTCTCGAGACGTATCTGCTGAAAGGGGCCATCCGGACCCGAGAGTTCGACTGCCCGGTGGAGCCAGGCTACAGCATCTGGCTCGTTGTCCCAACCTCCCTTGACCGTCAGCAAGTAGAGAGCCGCGAAGAATCCTGCGTCATCTTCGGCCTTCTCCGCTGCCGCCAACGTCAGCTCCTTCGCGCGCGGGAATCCCAGCTCGGCAGCCAGTTGGGCGGCTCTCACTAGTTCCCACCCGCTTCTCCGTTCCCGAGCTTGGTACTCCGACTCGACAATCATCGATGCTGATTCCCAGTCACCCAGGGAGACGGCCAAGTGGACCTGTAGGTTGCGATAGTTCGACTGATCATGGCTGCCGACAAAGCTCTCCAGAGACTTCCGAGCCTCAAGCAAAGAGCCCTGCCAGAACAGAGACCAGGAGGAACAGAGTTGCAGCGCTTCGGATCGCTCGACCTGGTCTCTGTTGGCGTCCAGGAAGTCTGCGAGGCCGTGGTAGTCCTGGACTCGAACCAACGCGTCGGCGACGAGTTCGGCATGTTCTTTTGAACGAGTTCTTTGGAAGAGAAGTTCGCCGTACTTGAGGACTTCCGAGGGTGCATCTTGGGTGGCGAGCTCTTCGACGAGGTTGATGAGATCGGGCAGCGAGTCGGTCTCCTCAAACCGTCGCCTCGCCGAAGCCGTTGTGTCGTTGCCTTCGGCTCTGGCGATCACATCGCGAAGCCGGTCCTCTTCGGCGCCGGCGATTCCGTCTCGCACGAGCTTATGCAGGCTAGACCGCGCCTCATCTAGGCGGCCGGCTCGTGAAAGAGCATCGATCTCGAGTGACCGGAGCAACTTCTCGTCGAAGTGGTCGACGAGTTCTGACCGATGCTGAGCTACGTACTCCGCGACCGCTTCGGGTGTTTCTTGCACCGTGGCTATCGCCAGCCGGGCTGTCGCGGTGCTTGGCGTGTTGCCGCCCTTCCTTGAGACTTGGTGTCGAATCTCCTGCTCGATTGCAGACAGATCGAGTTGAACGCCAAACTGTAGGCCCAGATAGACCAAGTGGAGGTGCATCCCAAGGTCCTGGAGTTTCATTTCCAGGTCCACCCGTGCCTCGTGCCTGTGAGTCGGGTCCAGAAGCTCGAGCCACAAGGCGTACTCTTCGCAGGTCTCCGCAGTCAGAAAGCAGCCGAGGTCTCGTGCAGCCCTAGCGGCGTCGCGGACGTGACGCCGGGCTCTGCTGCGCGACCGAAGCGCTTTCCTGTCTGTGGCAAGGGGAAAGTCCGACGCGAAGAACGGTACGTTCTGGGCTACGGTCGCGCGAAACTCCGCCGGGACAGCCTGGAGGAGATGCGCTAGAGCTGTGAGCCGACTGATGGCAGGCGCGATTGAGCGGTCCTCGTCGGTTACGGCCTCAAGTGTTGAGAACGCCGCATGCCAGTCGCCGAGCTCAAGGAACCAAGCGAGAAGGAGGAACTTTCCGTCTGGATCCAGATCGGCGGCCACGATTCCGGCGTCGCTTGTCCATCGCAAGGCTCCTGCCGGTCCGTCTTGATCGGCCGCTACTACGAGAGCAGCGGACCTTGCCATCCGGGAGTCGAGGCGGTCCAGGACGTAGAGGGCTGCTCGATGGTTGCCCTCGTGGGAGTTCGCCAAGGCGCTGGCGATCGCGACTTCGTTTTCAGCACCCAGTCGCTTCGCTTGTCGGAGATACTCCTTGGCGGTGTCCGACTCGTCGGTCCGCGTCAGGAGCCGGGCACACCAGGCCAGTGTTCGGCAGCGTACTGCTGTGGCTGCACCTGCGTACTCGCCATTGGATAGGGCCAAGCCGAGTTGCAGGCAGCGTTGAGAGGTGTCGAAGTCCGGGAAGAGACGGCCCTTTCTGATGACCTCAAGCTCCCGTTCGATCTCCTTGTCTACGAGTGACGTCGGGAAGCGTGGGGCGGCGGTGGCATAGGGGCTGTGGTCGATCGTCTCGATCTGAGTCGCGAAGAACTTCCTTTCGTGGTCCTTCTTCCATCGGTGCAGAACGTGGGTAGGGTAGACCTCGGGTTGGTCGTCCACGACTGTGTGGTGATTCGGGCAGAGGAGTATCAGGTTGCCAATGTTGTGGATTTGTGCGGGGGTGATTTTCGGGTTCCACCGGGGACTTCCAGGCTTCTTTCCTTGTATGTGACACACCTCGCCAACGACAGTCGTGTCGGCGAAAGGCGCTGGCCGGTGCGTGATACGTTGTGTGCAGTCGGGATAGGCGCATTGGTTTCCGCTCAGGGCGAAGACGGCCTTCTCAGTCGAGTGGGATGGGCGTTTCATCTCGGAGTTAGGGTTCGGTGGGTCGGCTTGGCGAAGACGGACTATCTACCGCTGCTCTAGCGTGACGCTCAAGAGGTTTGCTGTTCCCCGGTTGACCTCACGACCGGCCGGTTAGAGCCCGAAGACTGTCCCTGCGGGTCGTAGGGATTCCGTGCTAATGGCGACGAAGTTCCAACTTTGGGTTGACTGCGGGGAAGAGGGGAGGGGGTTCCGCTGCTTGTTCGCCGAGCCGGGTTGGGAGAGCTGTCCGAGGTCGGACCAGGGCGCCAGTCGATACGGGCTGTGCGGGTCGATTACTGGCGAAGGGAATCCGATCGGCCCGGGCGCTGAAGTGACGAACAATCCGACACTGTCGAGGGTGCACGGCTCTCGGTCCGCGATGTTGGCCTTGGAGACTGGGTTGAGGTTGGCAACGCGAGTGACTCGAAGGCCTGCGACGCTTTTGACGTCTCGCACCGCGGAGAGGATGGCCTCGCCCGGGCTGGCTGCATTGCGGTCGAAGTCGATGTACTGGACTCCGTCGACCCGCGCGACCGTTGCATCGTCGCAACCGGCTTCAAAGAGCGCGTCGAAGACCGGTTCGGACTGCAGATCGGCACCTTCGACGATCAGGGTGAACTGCTGGATAGGCATGGGCTTGTGCTCCTGGCTCTGCTGGCGTCACTTGTGTGGGCAGCGATTGACATAGCGTCGAAGCCGCTTGGCGTGGTGTCCCGAGTTCTTGGGAGTAGACGAGACTGAGATTTGGCAGCCCAATCGGCTGGCTTCACCGCACTTCATCACGCCCCAACGGTGGCCGCGTGGTGTCAGTGTCACGTTCCAGCCTGCTTTCTCGGCTTCAGCCAGCGCAGCCTCGACATCCTTCTTCGGGTGTCGAGGCCGCATCGCGTTGACACGCTACTACGAGTGGCCCAGGAGCGCAGCGTCGTCACTGCCGGTCCGCCGATTGGCTTCTCTAGGGCGTCCTAGGCACCACATCGCCCCAGTTCGGGGCTGCCGCGGCTTCACCCTTGCCCGCCGCCCACTCGATCGTGTCGCCGACCCAGGTCTGGAACATCTGGTGGGACCAGACGTCTTCGCGGTGGCCCATCGCGTTGTGGAACACGCGGCCGGCGCCGAGTTCGCGGCACCAGACGATGGGGTAGGGGGCGATGTCGTACACCTCCTGCTTGGCGCGCTCTTCGCCGGGGTCCATCAGGGCGAGGACGTGCAGTTCGTCCTTGGCGACGTTCTTGTACAGGTACCACTCGTCCATGATCTTCCAGCCGTCTTCGACGTTGCCCATCGTCGGGTGGTCCGCATCGGCGACGCGGACGATGCCTTCGAACTGGGCGCCGTGGTGGAGAAACTCGCCGCCGATCATGCCGACGTAGGGAGTGACTTCGTCGTTTTCGCCGTGGAAGGTGTCGGTGGCGGGATGGAAACCGACGAAGCCGCCGCCGGCTTCGATCCACTCGATCAGGTCGGAGACGCCGTCGGCGCTCATGGGGGGATTGCCGTCGCCGCGGAAGATGCCCGAGCCTTGGCCGCCGCGCTGGGTCATGTCGCCGGTGGTGTAGAAGATGACGACGTCGAAGTTGGCGAGCTGGGTGGCGTTGATCATCCCGGCGTCCTTGGTCGACGTGACGGCGAAGCCGCGGTCGGCCGCGATCTGGGCGAGCACGGTGTCGACGTGGCTCGGCTGGGCGTCTGTGCGCCTGATCGCGGAGTGCTCGAAGCCGGAGGACTTGCTGACGAAGAGGACGCGGACGGGGCCGTCCGCTTCGTGCTCGGAGGCGAGGGTGGGGCTGGCGGCGGCCAGGAGCAGCGTGAAGGCGAGTGCGAGTGGGGCGAAGCGCCGAAGGTAGATCATGGGCAAAAGCTACCACTGCACGAGCGCAGTCTCCTCAACCGAACTTCGCGACCACCTCTTCGCCGAACTGGGCCAGCCGATCGGGCGCCATCGGCGGCACGAAGACGCGCGACACGCCGAGTTCGGCCATCCGGGCGATCTGGTCCGGCGGTCCGCCGGTGGCTGTGATCTCGATCGCGTCGGGATCGCGGCCCGCGGCCTCGGCGCTCTCGCGCATGGTGCGGAACAGGTGCTTCAGCTTGTCGACGTCGGTGATGGCGGGGAAGAAGCCGTCGCCCAGTTCGCCGGCGCGGCGTGCCGCGCGCTCGGAGTGGCCGCCGATCACGATCGGTACGGAGCCATTGACCGGCTGCGGCCGGCAGTAGCAGTCGGAGAAGGACACGAACTCGCCGTCGTGGCTGGCGCAGTCCTCGCTCCAGAGCGCCCGGAAGGCGCGCAGGTAGTCGTCGAGGCGGCGTCCGCGGCCGGCGAAGGGCACGCCGAGGGCCTTGAATTCCTCCTCCAGCCAGCCGACGCCGACTCCCAGGATGGCGCGCCCCCCCGAGAGCTTGTCGAGCGTGGCGACGGCCTTGGCCGTGACCAGGGGACTGCGCTGCGGGACGATCAGGATGCCGGTGGCGAGCTTGATGCTCTTGGTCGCCGCGGCCACGTAGGATAGCCAGATCAGCGGGTCGGGGATGTCGAAATCCTCGCGTCCACCGGGCATCTTGCCGCTGTCGTCATAGGGATAGGAGGAGACGTAGCCGCGCGGGACGACGACGTGCTCCACGGTCCATAGCGAGTCGAAGCCGGCGGCTTCGGCGGCCTGAGCCAGTGCCACGGCGCGTTGACCGTCGACGAATGGGCCAGTGTTGGCGAACATGATGCCGAACTTCATTCTGCTTGAATTCACAGCTTCTCCTCGTTCTCCGGGCGTTGGCGCGCGGGACTGTAGCAGCCCGCCGTGGCCCGGTTCGCGACGTTTCCGGGGGCTTCTTCCGTGAGCATGCGGCGGGCGCTCGACGCGGTCGCGCGCTGGACGATCCGCTCGCCGCGGAGCGCGATCGCGTGGGCGGTCGTGCCGGCGCTCGCGCTGGCGGCACTGCTGCCGATAACACCGGTGGACCTCACCTTCGTGGGCGTGATGAACCGCGCCAACGAGCACATCGGCCGCTACTTCGAGGTATCCGAGCGCTTCGAACTTGGCGGACTGCTGCTGGTGCTGCTCGAAGGCGAGGAGGAGTCGCTAGACGACGCGGTCGAGCGCACGATTCGGGCCGCGTCGACGCTGCCGACGGTGGTCGCGGCGCGCCGTCCGCTGCCGGTCGAGTGGCTCGAGGAGCAGGCGCCGTGGCTGGTCGAGCGCTCCCTGTTCGACCGTTGGACGGGGGTCGTGGAACGCCCCGACGACCTCGCCAACGCGGCGGAGTTCGCGGCTTCCGCGATCGCGCTGCGCGGCGCCGTCGGCGGCGTGCCCGGCGCCCGGCTGGTCGAAATCAAGATGGCGCTCGACCCGCTGGAGGAAGAGGTCGGTCGGAGCACCTTCTTCGAACTCGAAGCCGCGGTCGAGCGCGCGCTTGCCGGTTCAGGGGTCACGGTGGGCTTCTCGGGACTGCCGGCGGTATCGGCTGGCGACCAGGAGCAGACGCTCGGGGCGATCAAGCGCCTCACGCCGATCAGTCTGGCGCTTGTGCTGCTGTTGTTCCGGATCGTCGAGAAGCGGCCGGGCGGCCTGGTGTCCGTGGCGGCGGTGCTCGTGCTGTCGATCGGCGCGGCGCTGGGCGCGGTGGGTCTGCTGACCGGGAAGCTGACGGTCATGGAGACGTTCTTCGGGGTCACGGTGTTTGGGCTCGGCATCGACTTCGCCGTCCACCTGTTCGTGCGCCAGCGCGAGGAGCTGGCCAACGGGCTTCCCTTCGAGGAGGCGCTGCGCCGGACGGTGACGGGCGCCGGCCGCGGCGTGGTGGCCGGTGGCATCACGACCGCGGGCGCTTTTCTTGTCGCCGCCGCGGCCCCGGACCCGGTTGCCCTGCACCTCGGTTTGTCGGGCGGCCTGGGGCTGCTCTTCTGCCTGCCGCTGACGCTGTTGATCCTGCCGTCGGTGTGGGTTCTGAGGGAGCGGAGGCAGGGAGGCCGCGGCTCACCGGCGGCTGCCCTGCCGGCGCGACGCGCCGCGCCGGTTCGGGTGCCGGGGCTGGCGTTCCTGGTGCGATGGGCGACACGGCGGCCGGTGCGCTGCCTGGTGGTGAGCGTCGCGGTACTGACGGTGACGCTTGCGGGGCTACCCCGGCTCCAGGTCGAGACGCGCCTGGAGCGGCTCATGAATCGCGGAGTGCCGGCCATCGCCACGGTCGACCGGATTCAGGAGGTACTGGGTACGAACGGCGCGCCCTGGATCCTGGCGGCGGAGAGTCTCGAGCGGGCTCGGGAGTTCGCTGGCCGGCTTGACGGTCATCCGCTGTTCAGCGAGACGGTGAGCCTCGGCACCATCCTGCCGGCCGATCTCGCGGAACGCGCCCTTGCCCTGGACCGGGTTCTCGGCGCCCAGGACGTGAGCAGGCCGGCGGCGGGCGGCCCGCTCGGGCTCGCGGTCGAAGCGCTCCGACGCGCCGCGGCCGCCGGCCCGCCGGACATCGACTCCCTGCCGGCCGGTCTGCGGGAGAAGTTCATCGCGCCGACCGGCGAGTTCCTGGTCTACGCGTACCCCGTGGACTCGAAGGCTGACGGCGATCTGGCCCGGCGGCAGCGCCTGGCGGTCCAGGCGATCGACCCCGGCGCCACGGGGCTCCTGGCGGTGGTCGAGGGGATGATGATCGGCAACCGGCCGTGGATCCCATGGATCGCGGTCTCGATCCTGGGATTCGTTCTGCTCGTTCTGTGCCTCGACTTCCGCCGCCGGGCGTCGGTTCTGCTCGCTCTGCTACCGGTGCTGGCCGCCGTGCCGTTCACATTGGGCGTGCTTTGCTGGGTCGGGATTCCCTTCAACGTGATGAGCTGGCTCGTGCTGCCCCTGATCTTCGGGCTCGGCATCGACGACGGCATCCACGTCGTTCACCGCATCCTCGATGACGAGGCCCAGTCGATCCGCTTCGCCACCCTGTCCGTGGGCCGGGCGATCGCGATGACGACGCTCACGACGACCGCCAGTTTCTCCGTTCTCCTGTTCACCGACCACCTGGGTCTGGAGACGATGGCCGCGGTCATGCTGATCGGTTTGCCGGCGTGCCTGCTGGCGTCGGTGACGGTGCTGCCGGCGGCGGCGGTGCTGCTGCTGGGAAGACGGTAGCCTCGGCGGCACGATGACCGAACCGCGGATCGTCTCCCTGATCGCCAGTGCGACGGAGATCGTCTGCGCGCTCGGCTTCGAGGAAGCCGTGGTCGGCCGGTCGCACGAGTGCGACTTCCCGCCGTCGGTCGAGAAGCTGCCGGTGTGCTCGTCGTCGAAGGTCGATGTTGACGGTTCGAGCCGCGCCATCGACGACCAGGTGCGCGCGATCGTCGCGGAGGCGCTCTCGGTGTACCGCGTGAACGGCCGGCTGCTCGACGAACTCGCGCCGACCGTGATCGTGACCCAGACCCAGTGCGAGGTGTGCGCGGTCAGCCTGAAGGACGTGGAGCGGGCGGTGTGCGAGCTCGTGTCGTCGGCGCCGCGGATCGTCTCGCTGGCGCCGATGGACCTCGGCGACGTGTTCGACGACATCCGCACGGTCGCCTCGGCGCTCGGCCGCCCCGAGCGGGCGGAGCGGCTGACTGCCGAGATGACCGGGCGCCTCGACGCGATCCGCGAGCGGTCCAGCCGACTCCCGGAACGGCCGACGATCGCCTGCATCGAGTGGATCGACCCGTTGATGCATGCCGAGAACTGGGTGCCGGAACTCGCCCTGATCGCCGGCGGCAAGGTCATGCTCGGCAAGGCGGGAAGGCACTCCGGCTACTTCGAGTTCGAGCAGATGATCAAGGCAGACCCCGATGTCATCGCGGTCATGCCGTGCGGCTTCGACATCCCCCGCACCGCGGCCGAGATGCCGCCGCTCGCGGCCCGTCCCGGCTGGTCCGGTCTCTCCGCGGTGCGAAGCGGCCGCGTGTTCCTGACCGACGGCAACCAGTGCCATCCGAGCGCCCGATGACGGGCGCTCGGAGTGGTTCGCGGATGGCGCGACTCGCGCCATCCGGGTTCTTCAACCGGCCGGGTCCCCGGGTCGTCGAGTCGGCGGAGATCCTGGCCGAACTGCTGCACCCGGACGTGTTCGACTTCGGCCACCGCGGGTCCGGCTGGACGGAGTGGGTTGGCTTCTAAGAGATATGTAGACGGGGTCGGTCTGTGGTGCGTCCTGGGGTACGCGACCCTTGCGTTTCTGGCGCGGCAGCCGGGCGAGCCCGACCTGGGGGCGTTCTTCCTGCTCGTTGCCTGGACCGGTCTGCCTGTCTTCGGGCTGTTCTTCCACTTCTGGAAGACAGGGGCGCCGTTTCCGGTTGGCCGACTCCTGGTCTGGGCGGCCGCGTTTCGCCTCTGCGGTCTGATCGGCGGGCCGTTCTACGAGGACGACTTCTTCCGCTACCTGTGGGACGGCTACCGCTTCGCCGTCGCCGGCACGCCCTACGGCGCGGCGCCGGAGGCGTTCTTCGTCGACCCGGCGGTGCCCGCGCTGTTCCAGGGCGTCCTGGACGGTGTCAACTACCCGGAGTTGCCGACGATCTACGCGCCGGTCACGCAGCTCGTGTTCCTGGTCGCGTACTGGATCAAGCCGGCCAGCGTCGCGGCCCTGCAGGCGATCCTGATCGCGGTCGATCTCGCCACGGTGTTTCTCCTGCTGCGGTTGGCGCCGGCGCGCAATGTCCTCCTGTACGCCTGGTGTCCCCTCGTCGTCAAGGAGATCGCTTTCACCGCGCATCCGGACGGCGTCGGAGTCTGCCTGCTGCTGGCGGCGATCGTGTTGGCTCGGCACCGCCGCTGGTGGATCGCGGCCGCCCTTCTTGGGCTGGCGGTGGCGACGAAGACGTTTGCCCTGGTGCTGGCGCCGCTGATTCTGGTGCGCGCGGGGCTCAGGCACTGGCTTCTCTTCGTGGCCACGGCGGCTGCGGTCTACCTGCCCTTCGTCGTTCTGGGGGGCACCGATCTGCTGTCGCTTCAGGTCTTCGCTCGGGACTGGGAGTTCAACTCCGCGGTGTTCGGACTGCTGAAGACGATCGTGCCGCCGTTCGAGGCGCGGCTCGTGCTGGGCGTGGGTTTCGCCGCCTTCTGGGGCTGGTACTGCCTTCGCTACGCCCGCGGCAGCGGCGAGCAGGGAATCCCGCGCGGCGACTGGCTATTTGGCGTTCTGCTGGCACTGTCGCCGGTGATCAACCCCTGGTACCTGCTGTGGCTGCTGCCCTTCGCGGTAGTCTTTCCGAGCTTCTGGGCATGGACGGCGTCGATGGCCGTCCTGCTGAGCTACATCACCGGGCTCAACCTGCCCGACTACACGTTGCAACCCTACGAACAGCCGGTTCGGGCCCGGGGGTTGGAGTTCGGACTGATCCTCCTGGCGCTCGTGGCCGGCGTCACCCTGCGCCGCCGGAGAAGGATACGAAAGGAAATGCAATGACGAATCGCAAACTGATGGCCGCGCTCGGCGCGATGATGATCGCCGTCGCCTGCGGCGCCCCGGAACCGAAAGAGATCGCGGGGTGGGACGTCAGTGACGAAACAAGTACCGAAACGATCGATCATGGCGCCTGGCAGGAGATACTCGACGGCTACGTCCGCACCGACGACTCGGGCGTCAACCTGTTCGACTACGCGGCGATCTCGTCCAGCGGCGACGACGAGGCGAGGCTGACCGGCTACCTCGAGTACCTGCAGGGACTCGACCCGAGCGCCTACTCGCGCGCAGAGCAGATGGCGTACTGGATCAACCTCTACAACGCGACGACGGTCCAGGTCGTGCTGGCGGAGTACCCCGTCGACACGATCAGGGACATCCACGAGGGCGTCATCCCCAACACGGGCCCCTGGGGAGACGTTCACGCCAAGGTGAACGGCCGGGACCTGACACTCGACGACATCGAGCACGGCATCCTCCGACCGCTCTGGCGCGACAGGCGGATCCACTACGCGGTGAACTGCGCCGCCTACGGCTGCCCCCACCTGCTGGCGACAGCCTTCACCGCGGCCAACACGGGGGCGTTGCTGGAGCAGGGTGCCCGGGACTACGTGAACAATCCGCGCGGGGTCGACTTCGTGGATGACGACTTCATCGTCATCTCAAGCCTCTACGACTGGTACGCCGAGGACTTCGGCAACACCGAGGAGTCGGTGGTCGAACACCTCGCGGAGTACGCGGACGAGGAACTCGCCGCGCGCCTCGAGGGTTTCGAAGGCTCGGTCGACTACGAGTACGACTGGAGCCTCAACGAGCCGTAGAAGCCTGCGCGGCAGAACGATCAGTAGGTGTCAAAGTTGAAGCTGAGCGAGACGCCGATGACATCGGATACCGCGGTGTTGCGGCCGCCGACGACCGACCCGTAGGAGATGCCCAGATTCGTGGTGTCGGACAGGCCGAAGCTGATTGTGCCGATGACGAGCTGGATTTCTTCCTGGAGTTCCGGGAAACGCGCAGGGGAGAAGGGGGGCACGCCGATGTCGAGCCCGGAGGACTCGGCGTCGACCATCCGGTAGCCGATGTTCAGTCCGACGCGGTTCCCGACCAGCACGCCGGCGGACAGGTTCATGAAGGTGTCGGCCGGGATGTTGCTGTTGCGGTAGCGATACCCGAGTTCTGCCGACAGGGCGCCCCGTTCGCCCACGTACTTGCCAATGAGCACCGACAGCTCGGCGCCGTCGCCCCCGTCACCCCCGTCACCCAGGGAGCTGATGTAGCCGGTCTTGTAGCTGCCGCCGATGATCGCAGCCGCGCGCAGCGCCACGCTGGGCCCCGAACTGGTCACCTCGTCCTTGAACCGCCAGACGACACCGGCGTTCACGTCCTGCAGGCCGCTCAGGCTTTCCTGCGGCGGAAACGGCGCCGACGGCCCGGCCATGAAGGAACTCTCGGCGCCTCCGACGCGGAAGTCGAGAGCGAGTGCGTCGGAAATGCCGTAGGACCCGGTAACCCACAGAGTCTGCTGGCCGAGTTCGTGGCCGCCGGCGGGAGTCGGTCCTTTCCGGGCGGCGCGGTAGAACTCGGTCGCCTCCTGGGAGACGTAGGACACGCTGATGGACCCGGCGCCGGGGGCGGGCAACCAGGGCGAACCGTCTGCGGCAAGCGGCGACGCCGCGAGCGCGAGGGCGGCCGCTTTCCGTCCGGTGTTCGGATCGGAGACGACCGGGCGACGCCGCGAGCGCGAGGGCGGCCGTAGTCGCGGCGAGCGAGGAACGGAGAAGCCTTGTGTTCATCATTCTCTCCGGCCTACAGCTTGTAGCGGCGGTTCAGATAGAAATGAACGAGTTCCTGCTCGTCCGGCTTGCCGTCGCACATGGCGTCGCCGGCGCCGGGGCAGAGAACGGCGATGTTCTCGTCATCCGCGGTACCCGGCTTCTCGGCCTCGTCACGAGCCTCGAGGCTGTTCTTCAGGCTCAGGGCGCGGTCGCGGTCGAGATCGCGCTTCTGCAGGGGACAGGACGGGCAGACGAGCTTCTGGAACGTGAGCGCCTTGCCCATCGTGTAGGCGTCCCGCGGGTTGATTCCCTTGCCGGCCGAGATGGAGCCGGAGGCGTACGCCGAAGCCTGCAGGAGGCCGCCGGCGAGGACGAGAGCAAGCACGCCGATGAAGCGTTTCATCAGTTGGGTCCTCTTTGTCTGCTGCGTGGATTGAAGGGGCCCCACGCACTTCGGGGGCGGCGGCAGAGTAGCACGCGCATCTGGCACAATGACCGCCCCGATCGCACAACGAGCAACCAGAAAGGGAGCAGCAGGCATGATCCAGACGGGCGAGTTCCAGGGCTTCGAAGTAGAGGTGGAGGATCCGGGGATCCTGGTCATCACATTCAACCGGCCGGACCGGCTCAACGGCATGAACGCGCCGATGAAGCGGGATCTGCTCGAGACGCTCACCCAGGCCGCGATGGAGGATTCGGTGCGCGTGGTGCTGTTCACCGGCAGCGGCAGGGCGTTCTCGGCCGGCGACGACATCAGCGGCAAGGATCGGGGCGAACGCGGCGAGCAGCTCGTGCCGGACATCCACCGGGGCCACGACAACGTGCTCGGCACGATCAATGGACTGCGCAAGATCTCGCAGCCCGTGAACACGGCGATCCGGGGCATGGACAAGCTGACGATCGCGGCGATGAACGGCGTCGCGGTGCAGACCGGCTTCTCGCTGGCGCTCAGTTGCGACTTCCGCATCGCCTCGACCGCGGCGCGCATGGGCAGCGGCACGCTCCGCTTCGGTCTGCTGCCGGACGAGGGCGGCCACTACCTGCTGCTCAAGCGCAGCCTCTACAACGCCGCCGACCAGACCTGGGAGCAGTCGCTCGAGGACATCGCGGCCCGGACGCCGATCGGCGACCATCATCCGGACTCCCGCGAGGGTGTGGCGGCATTCCGCGACAAGCGGCAGCCGGCCTTCAACGCCTGGTTGAACGAGTAGGGGCCGACCGAACGGACGGTAGGTGTTATTGTTTTGTGCTCCACCGAACCGAACACACAGCAACCAATCGAGCTTAGGGAGTTTCTCCATGACTGACGCCGTCATCGTTTCCACCGCCCGCACGCCGATCGGCAAGGCCTTCCGGGGCGCGTTCAACAATCTCGAATCGCCGACGATGGGTGCGGCCGCGATTTCCGCCGCCATCGAGCGAGCCGGTATCGAAAAGGGCGAGGTCGACGACGTCGTCATGGGCTGCGCCATGCAGCAGGGCACCCAGGGCTTCAACGTAGGCCGCCAGTCCGCGATCCGGGCCGGCCTGCCGGTCGAGGTGTCGGGGATGACGATGGACCGCCAGTGCTCCTCGGGCCTGATGTCGATTGCCACCGCGGCCAAGCAGGTCATCGTCGACCGGGCGCCGGTCGTCGTCGCCGCCGGCATCGACTCGATCAGCCTGGTGCAGAACGACAAGATGAACGGCTTCCGCGCTCCCGATCCGTGGATCCGGGACAACAAGCCGGCGCTCCACATGCCGATGATCGACACCGCCGAGGTCGTGGCGAAGCGCTACGGCGTGACCCGCGAGCAGCAGGACGAGTACGGGCTCCAGAGCCAGCAGCGGACCGCGGCGGGCCAGGAATCGGGCGCCTTCGACGACGAGATCATCACCATGAAGGCGACGAAGATGATCCTCGACCGGGCGACCGGCGACATCAGCTTCGGCGAGGTCGAGCTGAGCCAGGACGAGGGCAACCGGCCGGGCACCACGATCGAGGGCCTTGCCTCGCTCAAGCCGGTGCGCGAGAACGGCACGATCACGGCGGGCAACGCCAGCCAGCTCTCCGACGGCGCCTCGGCGTGCGTGATCATGGACTCGAAGCTGGCCGAGCAGCGGGGCATCGAGCCGCTCGGCATCTACAGGGGCATGGCGGTCGCCGGCTGCGAGCCGGACGAGATGGGGATCGGCCCCGTTTTCGCGGTTCCCAAGCTGCTCGAGCGCCAGGGCCTGACGATGGACGACATCGACCTCTGGGAGCTCAACGAGGCCTTCGCGGTCCAGGTCATCTACTGCCGCGACCGGCTGGGCATCCCGAACGACAAGCTGAACGTGAACGGCGGCGCGATCTCGATCGGCCATCCCTACGGCATGAGCGGTGCGCGCATGGTCGGCCACGCGCTGATCGAGGGCAAGCGCCGCGGCGCCAAGAACGTCGTGGTGACGATGTGCGTCGGCGGCGGCATGGGCGCGGCGGGGCTGTTCGAGGTGGCGTGAGGCCAGACGGCCGCAGCGGAAACGGAGAACGTCGGCGGTGCCGCCAAGCCGCCGCGGGTCTGGCTTCAGGCATCGACCGCGACGATCTACAGCCACCACACCGAGCAGGCCCACGACGACGTCGCCGGCGTCCTCGGCGGCGGCGAGCCCGATCTTCCGCGGGTCTGGAAGGCGAGCATCGACGTTGCGAAGGCCTGGGAGCGCACGCTGGATGAAGCCGACACCCCGGGCACCAGGCGAGTCGCGATGCGAACCGCGATCGTCATGTCGCCGGATGCCGGCTCGCCGTTTCGACTGATCCTTGGGCTGACCCGCCTCGGCCTAGGCGGCTGGTGGGGCAACGGCCGTCAGTACGTTTCCTGGGTCCACGACCGCGATCTGGTACGCGGGGTGTACTGGTTGTTGAGCCATGACGATCTCTCGGGCCCCGTGAACGTGGCGTCGCCCGGGCCGTTGCCGCAGCGCGATTTCATCCGCGAACTGCGCCGGGCCGCTCGCGTACCGATCGGCCTTCCGGCCACCAGGTGGATGCTCGAGATGGGCACTTTCGCCATGCGGACGGAGACCGAGCTGATCCTCAAGAGTCGTCGCGTGGTTCCCCGCCGCATCACGGAATCGGGATTCCGCTTCGACGTGACGGACTGGAGGGCGGCGGCGCGGGACCTGGTGGCGCGCTCTGCCCGTTAGCAGCTAGGCGCCTGCGGCGCTACGTCGGATCCCAGGTGAACACGTCGGTGGTCCGGTCGAGGTCGTGGAACGACCCGGCCAGGGCGGGCATGCCGTGCTCGGCGATCGCCTCCGGGGTCCAGCCGTCGCCGTTGTGGACCGAGCGGATCGGCCGCGGCTGGCTCATCAGGAAGATCTCGTTCTTGCGCACCGCGAAGATCTGACCGCTCACGTCCTTCGCCGAGTCGCTCAACAGGTAGACCGCAAGAGGCGCGACCAGGGCCGGAGTCATCGCCTGCATCTTCGCCACCCGGGCGGCCTGGGCCGGGTCCGCGGTCGGAATCGTCCCGATCAGCCGCGACCAGGCGAAGGGCGCGATGCAGTTCGAGCGCACTTCGAAGCGCTGCATGTCGAGCGCCAGAGACTTGGACAGCCCGACGATCCCGAGCTTCGCGGCGGCGTAGTTCGCCTGGCCGAAGTTGCCGATCAGCCCCGAGGTCGAGGTCATGTGGACGAAGGCGCCGCCGATCTGCTTGCGGTAGTGGGGGGCGGCGGCCCGCGCCATGTTGAAGCTGCCCTTCAGGTGGACGGCGATCACGGCGTCCCAGTCGCTCTCGGTCATCTTGTGGAAGATGCCGTCGCGGAGGATGCCGGCGTTGTTGACGATGCCGTCGATCTGCCCGTAGCAGTCGAGAGCCTGCTCGACGATGCGGCCGGCGGCGTCGAAGTCGGCGACGCTCTCGTAGTTCGCGGCGCCGCGTCCGCCCGCGGCCACGATCTCGTCGACGACGCCCTGGGCCGGCGTCTGGTCGGCGCCGTCGCCGCGCTCCGAACCGCCGAGGTCGTTGACGATCACCGACGCGCCGTGGGCGGCCGCCAGCAGGGCGATGTCGCGGCCGATGCCGCGGCCGGCGCCGGTGACGACGATCACTTTCTCGTGGAGCATGCGCGTGTTCATTCGGGGGCCTCCAGGTGGCTGGCAGTCAGTGGCAGGCAATCAGGCCGCGGCGATGGCGGCGATCAAATGGCAGCCGTCGAGGTACTCCCGCACATCGACGTACTCGTCCACGGTGTGGGGGTTGTGCTGTCCGGCGCCCAGGGTCACCGTGGGCAGACCCTTGGCGTTCAGGTAGTTCGCGTCGAGTCCGCCGTTGACGACCGAGAACGCCGGGTCGGCGCCCAGGACGGCTCGGATCTGTGCTGCGGCGAGTTGCGCCGGCGGCGATTCGACAGGCATCTCGAACGCCTCGTAGTCCTGCTCGGCGCGGAAGTCGACGCGGCCGCAGGTTCCGTCGGCGCTTGTGACGCTCCTGGCGGCGCTTTCGAAGGCGCCTCGGTAGGCCGCCGTGATCTGCGCGAGGAATGCCTTGTCGTGGCTGCGCGACTCGCCGGAGACGAAGACGTGGTCCGTGACCTGGTTGCTGGCCTCGCCGCCGGTCATCCGGCCGATGTTCGAGGTGCCGGCGCCGGCCGGCAGCTCGATCTTGCCGAAGAAGCCCTGGGCGGCGACGTCGGCGACCGCGCGCGAGGCGATCAGCGCCGCGGAGATTCCGTGCTCGGGATGAACGCCCGCATGCGAGGACTTGCCATGGATGTCGACCTGCCAGCGGTCGGCCCCGGTGGCGCCGATGATCACGACGTGCGGCGCGCCGGAGTCGATGTTGAAGCCCATCTCGGGAGTGCCGAGGCGCTCCAGTTCCACGGTCCGCGCGCCCCACAGTCCGACCTCCTCGCCGACCGTCATCAGCACGGTGATCGGGGGCCTTGGCGTGTCCTGCGCGAGCAGCGTCTCGATCATCGTCACCAGGGCGCCGATCGAGGTCCGGTTGTCGCCGCCCAGCGCCGTGTCCCCCTCCGCCTCGATCCGAGCGTTGCGGCGCACCGGCACCGCGCCGCGGCAGAGCGGCACCGTGTCCATGTGACCCATGAACAGCCGCCGCGGGCCCGGCCTTGTGCCGGGCAGGTCGACGATCAGGTTGCCGACCTCGTAGTCACCGGGGATCCGCTCGTTCGCGTTGTCATGCCCGATCCAGGACGGCTCGCAGCCCGCGGCGAGCAGCTTCTCGCGGACCGCCGCCGCGACCTTGGCTTCACGTCCGCTCAACCCCTCGATCGCGAGCAGGTCCATCAGGTGGTCGAGGGCGCGGGCTTCGTCGATTCGGGTTGGGGTCATAGCTGCGTTTCCGGTCGGTTCCTGGGGCGGAAGTTGGCGATCCTACTGCCTCTTCGCGACCGCCGCGGCCCACGTCCGCTCTCTCGTAGACTGCCCGCATGTCACAAACCGTCCGCTTCGCTCTTCCTGCCGTTCTGCTGCTGGCCGCGTGCGGTTCGCCGCCGTCCGCCGACATCGCCTCCGACCGCCCCCCCAACTTCGTCGTCGTGTTCGCCGACGACCTGGGTTGGGGCGATCTCGGCAGCTACGGCGCGCCGGTGATCAGGACGCCGAATCTCGATCGGATGGCGGCGGAGGGTCAGCGCTGGACGAACTTCTACGTCACGGCTTCGGTCTGTTCGCCGAGCCGGGCGGGGTTGCTGACCGGGCGGTTGCCGGTGCGCAACGGGCTCTACGGCGATCGGGCCCGGGTGCTGTTCCCGGACTTCGTGGGCGGCATCCAGGACGAGGAGGTCACGATCGCCGAGGCGCTGAGCGACCTCGGCTACGCGACCGGAATGTTCGGCAAGTGGCACCTGGGCGATCGCCCGCAGTACCTGCCGACCCGGCACGGCTTCGACTACTGGTTCGGCATTCCCTACTCGAACGACATGATGTCGACCCGGGCGCCGGGGGAGCGCCGCGCCGCCTTCGTCGACCCGAAGATCGAGTACTGGGACGTGCCTCTCATTCGCTCAGAGCGCGACGAGGCCGGCGAGGTGGTCACGGAAACGCTTGAGCAGCCCGCGGACCAGACCACGATCACGAAGCGCTACGCCGAGGAGGCAGTCGACTTCATCCGCGCCCACCGGGACGAGCCCTTCTTCGTTTACCTGCCGCACAGCATGCCCCACGTGCCGCTCTTCAGGGCGCCGGACTTCGAGGGCCACAGCGGCGCCGGGCTCTACGGCGACGTGATCGAAGAGATCGACTGGAGCGTGGGCCGCATCCTCGACACCCTCGAGGAGGAGGGGATCGCCGAGAACACGGTGGTGTTGTTCAGCAGCGACAACGGCCCGTGGACCGCCTTCCGTACGCAGGGCGGTCTGGCCGGGCCGCTCCGCGAAGGCAAGGGAATGACCTGGGACGGCGGCGTGCGGGTGCCAGGGCTGTTCTGGTGGCCCGGAACGATCGCCCCGGACGTGGTCACGGACGAGATCGGGTCGACCAGCGACGTGTTTGCGACCTTCCTTGCCCTTTCCGGCGGCGCCATGCCGGACGACCGGCCGATGGACAGCCTCGATCTGGGACCGGTGCTCCGAGGCGAGGGGGGAGGGCCGCGCCGGGAGATGCCGTTCTACCGCGGCAGCGAGCTCTACGCCTACCGGGTCGGGAACTACAAGGCGCACTTCATCACCCAGGGCGCGTACGGTCTTGCCGGCGAACGAACGGAACAGGATCCGCCCCTGCTCTACGACCTGGCGCTCGACCCCGGCGAGCAGTGGGATATCGCGGCCGAGCAGCCGGAGGTCCTGGCGGACGTCACGTCGCGCGCTTTGCAGCACCGGGCCGGAGTCGTGGTGGCGCCGTCGGAGTTCGATCTCCGCACCGGCGGCGACTAATCACGGCCTTCCGGCTTCTGCCGTTCGCGGGCAGCGAGTCTCTTCTGGCGCTTCAGCCGGCGCTGCCAGATCATCGCTTCGCGGGCAACCTGCCTGCCGGCCCGGATGCTGCGCATCCACCAGCCGAAGATCGCGCCGACGAGCGCCGCGGCGGCGACCCAGATCCAGATTTCGAGAAGGACGTAGAGCATCGGTGGCGGTTCAGGGACGGTGAAGAACGCGGAACTCGATGCGGCGAGTCGGGGCGCCGCCGGTGTCTGTTGTGTTGTCGCCGTCCGCCGGAAGCGGGCGGTCGCTGCCGTAACCGACCGCCAGCAACCGGTCCGGATGAATGCTGGCTGAGAGTACGTCGCGCACGGCCCTTGCCTGTTCGAGACTGAGCGTCCGGTTTGCCGCCGGGTCGCCGCCGGCGTCGGTGTGGGCGAGGATCTCGACGCGGATGTCGGAGACGTTGGCCAGCGCGGCGCCGATCTCGTCGATCCTGGTCGTGGCCTCCGCGGTGAGCGTCGACGTGCCGTCCTCGAACTCGATCGGCCCTCGTTCCAGGACGCCGCGGATGCGGTCCTCCGCTCTGTGGTTTACGGCCACGGGCGAGATCCTCATCCGATTGGCGATGTTCCAGTTGGCATTGGCCCCGGCGCCGATCGAGGTGATCTCGAACACCAGGTGGTCGCGCAGGCCCTCGCTGGAGGTGTGACCGGTCAGCGTCAGCGTCCTGTCCTCGAGCCGCAGGCCCGGAGCGCCGTCCAGGCGGCGCAGAAGCTGGATCAGCCTCGGCAGCGTCGACAGCCAGGGAGGTTCGGTCACGGAGCTGTCGACTTCGGTCTCGTCGATCACGTTGCCCTGGCCGACGATGGCGGCGGCGGCGTCGAACAGCTCCTGCCTGGTCTCGGGCGTCGGCATCTTGCCCCGGAGCAACCAGATGTCGCCGTCGGGAGCGAACTCGAAGGAGGGACCGATGGCCATCTCCAGCCGGTTGTCGAGTTTGCGCACGCCGGGTGTCGCTGCCACGCGCCGCGCCGCCTCGATTCCGATCTCGGCGAAGGCGACCGTGCCGGAGAGCGTCACGTCGCGCCCCTTCGCCTGCACACTCAGGTTGCGGACGCCGACGTCGGCCAGCGCCGCCGCCGTTCGCGCCTCGATCTCGGCCTGGATGCGGGGTCCCTCGAGGGCGAAGGTGGCCAGTCCCAGGGTCAGGACCGACGCCGTGCCCATCAAGATCACGCTTGGCTCTCTCATCGTCTTCGTTTACCAGTGGCGAGCGTATCGCCGCTACTGCGAGGTGTGGTCGGCGACGATCAGCCACTGCTCGCCGTGCTGCTCGAACAGCAGGGTGAACAGCCCGGTCGGTTCGTCGGCCTTGCGCGTCAACCGGAAGCGGCCGAAGACCATGGCGGCATGCTCGGAGAGCACGCGCACGTCCAGGTTCTCGAAGCCGAGCGTTCCCATCGCGGCGCGGTCGGGGTACCTCTGGTGGTAGCGCTGACGGGTCTGTCTCCAGCCGCGATGGACCTCGTTGCCCGACGTGAACCGCAGTTCGTCGCTGTTCAGATAGCCGGCCATGAAGGCGTCGATGTCGCCCTCGTTCCAGGCTTCCACCTGCATGTCGAGCACATCGAGCACCGCCGCCGCGACGGTCTGGGGGTCGAACTCCGGGGCCGGTTCCTCGAGCGCCGGCGGTTCGCAGGAGGCGAACAGCAGAAGTGCGGCGAGGCCGGCGATGGCCGTGGCGAAGCGCACCTTCAACTGGCGCCGGTCCGTTCCACATCGATGTCGCGCAGTTCGATCTGGGAGACGAGGGGCAACTCCTCCCCGACGTAGACCGGGTTGATGTCGTCGACGGTCAGGCCGCCGTCGGCTGTGTTCAGGCCGTAGTTGTCCGCGTCGTAGAACAGCAGGCCGCCGATCCGCCGGTAGTTCGTCAGCACCCGGAAGCGGAGCCCGGCGCCTTCGCTGTAGTCGTACGCGAACTGCTCGAGGCGGGCGGTCTCGGGATCGAACCAGTAGACGTAGGCGCTGTCCGCGCCGTCGCTGGCGCCAGGTTCGAAGGTGACGCGGACGCGGTGCAGTTGCCTGCCGTGCCACTCCTCGAGGCCCTGGTCCTCCTTGTAGGCGCCGGGATCGTTCAGCTTGTAGGGCAGGAAGAGGAAGTACATGCGCTGGTTGACGTAGCTCTCGGCGCGCACGTGCTCCGCCTCCTCCATCTCCATCGGCTCGCCGCTCTCCGTCACCTTGAGCGCCATGTTGTCGCGCCGGTACTCCCGTTCGTCGCTGCCGTTCGAGGCGCGGATCCGGTACTCGAAGCGGTCGCCGTCGACCATCGAGTCGACGTCGAAGCTCCCGGATCGCGAAGCCACCGTCAGCTTGACCCGGGACTGCTCGAACAGTTCGCCGCCGTGGAGTTCGATCGCGCGGTCGACGATCTCGAGCCGTTCGGACGTGCCGGGCGGGGGCTCGGGTCGGGGCGCCGGTTCGGGTTCGGGGCCGGCGCAGGCCACGAACAGCGCCGCGGCGACCAGAGCAAGCGGCGCCGGCATGGCCGTGCGACAGTCGTCGCCGGTTGTTGAAGTTCGAGGCATGACGTTCTCCTTCAATGCGGCGTGCGTTCCAGGGCGTTGGGCCATGTTAGCCCGCATATTTCAGGGATGTCGCGCCTCCACGCCCTCGCTACGGACCTCGGTGAAGTATGCGGGCTTAGCGGCCATCGGGTTGCGTTACTCTTGGCCGCTCATCTCGAACAGCCGCTGGAGGCCAAGGCATGACCGAGTACGAACTGATCAAGTACGACGTAGACGATCCCATCGCCACGATCACTCTCAACCGGCCGGAGCAACTGAACGCGATCACCGGCAGCATGATGGCCGAGATGAAGCACGCGATGGCGGCCGCCGAGCAGGACGAGCGGGCGGTCGGCATCCTGCTCACCGGCGCCGGCCGCGGTTTCTGCGCCGGCGCGGACATGCAGGGCCTCCAGGCCACCAGCCGCGGCGAGCGCGGCAGCGGGGGTGCGACCTTCGAGGACGCCCAGGCCGGGGCGATCGAGGAGATGGGCGAAGACAACTTCGGCGTCACCTTCAACTACCTGATGGCGGTGCGCAAGCCGATCGTCGCGGCGATCAACGGCCCCTGCGCCGGTCTGGGTTTCGCCGTCGCGATGCTGTGCGACATCCGCATCGCATCCGACCGCGCCGTCTTCGCGTCCGCCTTCGTCAACCGCGGCCTGATCGCCGAGCACGGCTTGAGCTGGATCCTGCCGCGCGTCGCCGGTCCGTCCAACGCGCTGGACATCCTGTGGACCGGGCGCAAGTTCTACGGTCCGGAGGCAGCCCAGATGGGCGTCGTCAATCGCTCCGTGCCGCACGACCGGGTCGTCCCCGAGGCCCGGAACTACATCAAGGCTCTGGCCGAGCGCTCCGCGCCGAAATCGCTCAAGGTCATCAAGCAGCAGGTCTACCGCCACCTGATGATGGACACCGGCGACGCCCTGCGCGAGTCAAACCAGTTGATGGCCGAGAGCCTGCAGCGCGACGACTTCAAGGAAGGCGTCGCCTCCTTCGTCGAGCGCCGGCCGCCGAGGTTCCAGCGCATCACCAGCTAGGAGCTAGCGCGGCGCGGAAGGCTCCGAGCCGCCTTGTAGACCTCGGCGTCGGAGGGCTGGGGATTCCCCCGGAGTACCCGGGCCGCTGCTTCGAGGGCCCACTCGAGGATGGCGTTTGTGGTCTCAGGACTCGTGCCGGTTGGAAGCTTGAGCGTGACCAGATGTCCCTCCTGAGTTGGTCGAACGGCCGTCAGGTGGGTGGGCAGATCGGCTGAGTCGAGCAACCGTTTCGCCTGAATCAACCAGACTGCTGCCGCCTGTTCGGCGGAGTGATCGCCACCGGGCCGGAGGAGCCGGTTGCTAGTCGACGCGGTCCCGCCTTTCCTTCAGCTCGCGGAAGGTGGTGAGGACCAGTCCCTCTTCCTCGATCACCTGCCTGAGGCGGGGGTCGAGCATCGCCAGCATGTCGCCCTTGCGGCTGGGGCCGGAGCTGGAGATGTACTTGAAGTTCTCGCTCGGATCGGTGGAGTGCATGATGACCATCGTCACGCCGGGGCGGAGGTCGCGCAGGCCCTGGGCGTAGCGCTCGACCTTGTATTCCAGCAGTTCCTCGTCGGTGGCGTCGGCGCCGCTCTCGGGGACCCAGCCGTAGCTCAGGTTGTGGAGGTCGTCGAGCACCGGCAGGCCGCCGTCCCAGATGCGCCGGCCGAGTTCGGTTGCCTGACCCAGGCCGGGCGGCGTGTCCCGTCCCTGGGCCTCGTACTGGGCTTCGAGGATCGCGTTGTGGCCGCCCGGGAACATCAGGGGAATGCCCTCGTCGAGGCCGACCGCGATGTACCGCTCGAGGAAGTCCATGGTGGCGAACAGCGTACCCATGTGCGAGTCGAGATGGGTCGGTTCGAAGCCCATCGTGCGGGCGCGGCTGATCTGCTCGCGGACCTCGGCCTCCACTTCGTCGGGGGTCGCGTTGGCGACGACGTCCGCGACGTTCGACCACAGCGCCCCCTCGGGGTCGACCAGGCCGGGCGCTGCCTCGCGGCCCACGAGGGGACCCCAGCGGTAGACGTCCCACTCGGCGGTCAGGGTCAGGTGCAGGCCGGCGTCGATCCCCGGGTTCTCCTTGAGGCCCCGTACGAGCTCCGGCACCCACGGGCAGGGCATCATCACGCTCATCGAGTTCGCGACGCCGTCCAGGATCGACCTGAAGGCGCCGACGTTCGAGTCGTGCGACATGCCGGCGTCGTCGACGTGCAGGATGACGGCGCGGGCGCCGGCGGGGAAGCCGAGCTTCTCGGCGTAGGTCTGCGCCTCCGCCTGACAGGCCGTGAGGAAGGCCGCGGTCAGGCAGAGGGTGGCGGCGGCGGCGGCTCGGAATCGGCCAGTCGGTGCGGGTGTCTTCGTCCTGGGCATGGAGGTCGTCCTCATTCGGTCAGCCGGTCGACGCCGTCGAATCCGTCGAAGTCGAGTCCGAGGATCGTGGCCAGGCTCGGTGCGAGATCGATCGTGTTGGCGCGCTCCTCGACCACGCGACCGCTGCCGTCCTGGCGGCGGATGATCAGCGGCACGTGGGTGTCGTAGCCATGTGGGGAGCCGTGGCTGGCGATGACGGCGGTGAACGGCGTCGGCAGCACGTTGGGCGCCGGAACGGCGATCAGATCCCCGCTGCGGCTGGCGTAGTAGCTGTTCAGGTAGAGCTCGTGGAGGGGATTGGCCGGGTCGAGTTCGGCGGGCCGGACGACCTCGGCGATCAGCGGGCACTTGCCCATCGCGTCGATGATCTCGTCCTCGACCGCCGTCCGGTCGGCGCCGGCCGCGGCGATGGCCTCCTCGTCGAGGTAGAAGGTGTCGAGCAGGAACTCGCCGTCGCCGAAGCGTTCTTCGAGGCGCGAAAGCAACTGCTGCAGGCAGAGCGTCTGCTCGGCGCCGAAGCGGCCGCCCTCGCCGCCGCCGCGAACCACCAGCTCCGGCACGATGCCGACGCCGTGGTCGGCGGAGAGCGCGACGACCACGTTCTCCATGCCGATCTTCTCGTCGACGAAGTCGAGCAGCTCGCCGATCGTCCGGTCGAGCCGCAGGATCGTGTCCAGGGTCTCCGGGGCGTTCGGGCCGAAGCCGTGGCCGACCGTGTCGAGGGCGGAGAAGCTGAGCGAAAGCAGGTCCGGAACGTCGTCGGCGCCGAGATCCTCCGCCTCGATCAGGGTCTCGGCGAAGTCCTCGAGGTAGCCGTCGAGGAAGGGCGACCGGTAGATGGAGGCGTAGAAGGCCGACCGTTCGACGGTGTAGCCGCCCAGGGCGTGCGGGAACGTGTTCGCGAACAGACCGCTGTCGAGCGGCTCGATGTCGTACGCCGCGGTGTGCTCGAGCGGCAGCAGCGGCGCCCAGGCGGTGCCGAAGAGCGCATCGAGACGGCTCTCGGCGTTGAAGTCGTCGAGCCACTCGGGCTGGGAGTCCCGGTCGCCGTAGTAGGTCGAGGTCACCCAACTCCCGGTCGGGCGGCTGTACCACCAGGCGCCGTCGGGGTCGTGCCCGCCCATCAGGATCGCCGCGCGGTCCTTGCCGCTGGCGGAGAAGACCTTGGACTGCGGATAGGCGGCCTTGAGGAGATCGCCCAGGGTCGGGACGAGCAGGTTGCGCGGCGACACGCCGTGGTCGGGGTCGCCGCAGCAGTACGCCTCGTCGCCGGTCTCCCGGTCGAACCAGCCGTTGCCGATGATCCCGTGCCGCTTGGGGAACGCGCCCGTGGCCAAGGTGGCGTGGCCGGGGGCGGTCTCGGTGGCGGCGTGGAAGTGGTGGGCGTCGCTGAAGGTGACGCCCTCGCGGAGCAGTCGGGCCAGGCCGTCCGTGAGCAAGGGGCCGAAACGCTCCAGGTAGTCGGCCCGCATCTGATCGACGGCGATCAGGAGCACGAGCCGGGGCGCGCCTTCGGGGACGGCGGCCGCCGGTTCGGCCGTGGGTTCGGCCTCGGGGGCGGTCGCGGGACCGCCGCAGGCCGACGCAAGGGCCAGGGTGGTCAGCAGGGCGAACAGGGACTGGAACTTCTTCATGTGTGGAGAGCCTTTAGCGGGTGGCGGCCATCTACGTGGCCCATGAACGGAGGATGAATGCCGTAGCCGATCAGCTCCTGGATCCTGGGAGACAGTTCGGGAACCTCGCCCGCGGGTACGCCGAGGATGAAGTTCTCCTGCTGGCGGGCCCACGGCGGGCAGTATTGGATGGTGAGGCCGAGGCGCGTGCCGGACGAGCGATTCTCGCCGCCGCCGTGGTAGAGGGTGCCGAGAAAGATGAGCAGCGAGCCGGCCGGCATGATCACCGGCTGCGCCGCGGACTCGTCGGGGCGGTCGCCGTTCGAGCGGTGGCTACCGGGCACGATGCGGGTGGCGCCGTTGTCTTCGGTGAAGTCGTCGAGCGCCCAGATCGTGCTCACGCCGAGTGCCGCGCGGGGACGGGGCAGGGGGTAGAAGGAGTCGTCGTGGTGGAGGCTCTGCGCCGCCTCGCCGGGGTGAATCAGGATGGCGTGGGCCACCGAGAGCAGGAACCCCGGCCCGAGTGTGGCCTCGCAGGCGGCCATCACCGCCGGATGCTCGACCGCGGGGTCGAACAGGCGGGACTTGGAGAGCAGACCGTAGACCCGCTGCGTGCGGTGTCCCTCGAACGGGTTGCGGCCGAACAGTCGGCGGTCGAGGTGCGGTTCGAGTGCACCGCGGAGGTCGCCGACCTGGTGCCGGTCCAGCGCCCCTTCCAGGATCGCGTAGCCGTTCTGTTCAAGCTCTTCCGGAAGGTCCATGGCGAATGAGACTATCCTCCGCATTCCCATGCGATTCTTCGACGCCGCCAAGACGGCCGAACTGCTGCCCTGGGGCGCCGTGGTGGAGGCCCTGGAACGGGGCTTCGACTGTGGCTGCGAGATGCCGGTGCGCCATCATCATGGCGTCGCCGCGCCGGCCGGCGATCCCGAGGCGACGCTTCTGCTGATGCCGGCGTGGACCGCCGGCGGCTACCTGGGGGTCAAGGTGGCGACGGTGTTTCCGGGCAACGTCTCGCGCGGTCTGGGGGCGGTGCAGGCCAGCTACATCCTGTCCTCGGCGGTGACCGGGGCGCCGCTGGCGTTGATCGACGGCCTGGAGCTGACCCTGCGGCGCACGGCGGCCGCCTCGGCGCTGGCGTCGAAGTTCCTCGCGCGCCCCGATGCCCGGCGCCTGCTGGTGGTCGGCACGGGCAACCTGGCGCCGCATCTCGCGGCCGCGCACGCGGCGGTGCGGCCGGATCTCGAGATCGAGTTCTGGGGGCGCCGGCCCGAGAAGGCGCTGGAGGCGTCCCGTTCGCCGCTGCTGCAGGGACTCCGGACCAGGACGGCGAACGATCTGGAGGCGGCCGTGCGCGCGGCGGACATCGTCAGCACCGCGACCCTGGCGACGGAACCCCTGGTGCTCGGTTCATGGCTGCAGCCCGGCGTCCATGTCGACCTGGTCGGGGGCTTCACGCCGGCCATGCGCGAGACGGACGACGAGGCGATGCGCCGCTCGACCGTCTTCGTCGACGCCCGGGCCGGCGCCCTGGTGGAGGCGGGCGACCTCACCCAGCCGATCGAATCGGGCGCCCTCGCTCCGGAAGATGTCGCCGCGGACCTCTACGAACTGTGCCGGGGGCAACACGGCGGGCGCAGGACCGAAGGCGAGATCACCCTGTTCAAGTCCGTCGGCGCCGCGCTCGAGGATTTCTTCGCGGCCATCCTGCTGTGGGAGCGAAGTTGATTCAACCCGCTAGACTCCCGTGCCCATGTTCTCCACACCGGCAAGGCCGCCTCGAACCGCCGCAATCGCCTCCGCAGCCCTTCTCGCGGCGGCTCTCGTCGTGACCTCCTGCGCCGCCCCCGCCGCCGATCCCGGCGACCCGCCGATGGCCGCGGCGCGGCCGCACGAACTCGAGACCCACGGCGACGTGCGGGTCGATGAGTACTACTGGCTTCGGGAGCGGGAAGATCCCGAAGTCATCGCCTACCTCGAGGCGGAGAACGCGTATCTCGCCGGCGTCATGGCGCATACCGAGGAGCTGCAGGAGGAACTGTTCGAGGAGATCCGCGGCCGCATCGTGGAGGACGATTCGTCGGTTCCCTACCGCGACGGCGACTACTGGTACTACACCCGCTACGAGGAGGGGAAGCAGTACGAGGTCCACTGCCGCCGTCCCGCCGACGGCGACGTGTTCGGCGGCGCCGCCGGCCCCGACGCGGAGGAAGTTCTCGTCGACGTGAACGAGATCGCCGAGGGCAAGGAGTACACGTCCGTTCGGCCATCGGTCAGCCCGGACCACAACATCCTGGCGTATGCCGTCGACGACGTGGGGCGGCGCTTCTACACCGTCCGCTTCAAGGATCTGTCGACCGGCGAGACGCTGTCGGACGAGATCCCCGACGTGACCGCGAACCTGGCCTGGGCAGCCGACAGCGCGACCCTGTTCTACGTTCGCCAGGACCCCGACACGCTGCGCTCCTACCAGGTCTTCCGGCACCGGTTGGGCAAGGGCGCCGCCGACGACCTGGTCTACGAAGAGCCGGACGAGACGTTCAGCGTCTTCCTGCGGCGCAGCCAGTCCCGCAAGTACCTGATGGCGGTCTCGAGCCACACCCTGCGCACCGAGGTGCGCACGCTGCGCGCCGACGACCCCGGCGGCGACTTCGCCGTCTTCGAGCCGCGCGGCGAGCGGCACGAATACAGCGTCGACCACCTGGGCGATCGCTTCTGGGTGCGCACGAACGACGGAGCGCCGAACTTCCGCCTCATGTCGACCGCGGAAGACAACACCGGTCGCGCCACTTGGCGTGAGGAGACCCCGCATCGCGACGACGTGCTGCTCGAGGGCTTCGAGCTCTTCGATCGCTTCCTGGTGCTGGCCGAACGTCGCGGCGGCCTGAACCAGTTGCGGATCAAGGAGATGGGCGCCGGCGGTACGGAGGGTCACGACCTCGACTTCGGCGAACCGACCTACTCCGCGGGCCTCGGCGTCAACCCCGATCCGGCGTCGGGAACGCTCCGCTACGTCTACCAGTCGCTGACCACGCCGCGGTCCGTGTTCGACTACGACCCGGCAGCGCGCGAGAAGACCCTGCGCAAGCAGGAGCAGGTGCTGGGAGGGTTCGAGTCCGCGGACTACCGCACCGAGCGGCTATGGGCGGTCGCCGCGGACGGCACGGAGGTGCCGGTGTCCGTCGTCTACCGGCCCGATCAGCGCCCGGCCGAGGGCGGCAGCCCGCTGCTCCTCTACGGCTACGGCTCCTACGGCGCCAGCATGGACGCGGGATTCAGTTCGTTGCGGCTGAGCCTGCTCGACCGCGGCTTCGTCTATGCGATCGCCCACATCCGCGGCGGCGAGGAGATGGGGCGTTCCTGGTACGAGGACGGCAAGCTCCTGAACAAGAAGAACACGTTCACCGACTTCATCGCCGCGGCCGAGCATCTGGCGGCCGAGGGCTACGCCGATCCCGACCGGATCTACGCGATGGGCGGCAGCGCCGGAGGACTCCTGATGGGCGCCGTGTTCAACCTGCGGCCGGACCTCTGGGGCGGCGTCGTGGCGCAGGTGCCGTTCGTCGATGTCGTGACCACGATGCTCGACGCGAGCATCCCGCTGACGACCTTCGAATGGGATGAGTGGGGGGATCCCAGGGAGCGCGAGTACTACGACTACATGCTCTCCTATTCGCCTTACGACAACGTGGAGGCGAAGGACTACCCGCACATGCTGGTGACCACGGGGCTGCACGATTCCCAGGTCCAGTACTGGGAACCCGCGAAGTGGGTGGCCCGGCTGCGCGCGAAGAAGACGGACGGCAACCTGCTGCTGCTGAAGACGAACATGAGCGCCGGCCACGGCGGCGCTTCCGGGCGGTTCGACCGCTACCGCGAGACAGCCCTGGTCTACGCCTTCCTGCTCGACCTCGCCGGAGCGGGGGAATCGTAGAGCGGCGGGAACCGGGGAGCGGCGGGAACCAGGAGAGAACGTGGCGATCGACTTCAGCGGCCGGCGGCACAAGCTCAGGCGGCAGCAGGCCGGCAGTATGCGCTTCGTGCGCGTCGTGGTGCGGGTCGCGCTGCTGTTCGTGATCGCGGCGCTGGCCGTGCTCCAGGGCTTCTCGCCGACGTCATGGCTGTTGCTGGGCGTCCTCCTGACCTGGGGAGCGTCCCTGCCGTACCTGCTGCGGACCGTCTTGCGCTGGGCCCGGAGGCAGGAGCATCTCGAGCGCTGGCAGCGCACGACCCTGATGTGGACCGCGGCGTTCATCCTGATCGGCGGCTTCGCCGTTCTGGCCCGGTACGTGCTGCTCCCGTCGCCGGCAGGCTGACCCGTGAGCGGGACCGAGGCGGCCTGACGCGCCGCATCGTTGTACCCTTCTGTGCCTCCCATGGACTTCACGCTGAGCGGACAGCAGCGCGCCCTGTGCGAGGGGATTGCGCGCACCTGCGCGGCCTTTGACGACGACTATTGGCTCGCGGCCGACAACGAGGTCCGGTTCCCGAGCGAGTTCCACCGTGCCATGGCCGAGTGCGGCGCGCTCGGCATCGCCATGCCGGAGGAGTACGGCGGTTCCGGGCTCGGCGTGACCGAAGCCGCCTTGGTGATGCATCAGGTGGCCAGCGCGGGCGGCGGCATGAGCGCGGCCTCGGCGATCCACATCAACATCTTCGGCCCCCACCCGATCGTCGTGTTCGGCACCGAGGACCAGCGTCGGCGCTTCCTGCCCGAGTTGATCGAAGGGCGTGCCAAGACCTGCTTCGCGGTCACCGAGCCCGACGCCGGACTGGAGACGACCGCGATCACCACCCGAGCCGAGCGCCGCCCCGACGGCAGCTACATCGTCCACGGCCGCAAGATCTGGACCACGACCGCCCAGGAGGCGGACCGGGTCATGCTGCTGGCGCGCACGACGCCCAGAGCCGAGACCGGGAAGGCGACCAAGGGACTCTCGTTGTTCTACACGACGCTCGACCGCTCCAGGGTCGAGATCCGGCGCATTCCGAAGATGGGCCGGGCCGCGGTGGACTCGAACGAGCTGTTCATCGACGGACTCGAGATCCCGGCCGAGGACCGCATAGGCGACGAGGGCCGCGGCTTCGAGTACATCCTGCACAGCCTGAACCCGGAGCGGATCCTGATCGGCATCGAGGCGGTCGGCGTCGGCCGCAACGCCCTGGAACGGGCGACCGACTACGCTCGCAACCGGCGGGTCTTCGGCCGTCCGATCGGCCAGAACCAGTCGATCCAGCATCCTCTCGCGGAGTGTTGGATGGAGCTGGAGGCGGCGTTCCTGATGGCGATGCAGGCGGCGTCGCTATACGACCGCGAGGAGCCGTGCGGCCACTACGCGAACGCCGCGAAGTACCTCGGCGCCGAGGCCGGCTTCAAGGCCTGCACCCAGGCGGTCATGACCCACGGCGGCATGGGCTACGCGAAGGAGTTCCACGTCGAGCGGCTGATGCGCGAGGTAATGGTCCCCCGCCTTGCCCCGGTCAGCCCGCAGCTCATCCTCTGCCACATCGCGGAGAAAGTGCTCGGCCTGCCGAAGAGCTACTAGCGCGGCAGAACGACCGGAGGCCGGCGGGGACGCCGGTGCACCCATTGTTTACTGGGCTCAGTCGACCGGTAGCCCGGCCAGCAGCTCGGCCGCGGTCTTCCGTAGGCCGGGGTGCCAGGCGTTCGGGGCGATCTCGGCCAAGGGTTCGAGGACGAATCGGCGGCGGTGCATGCGGGGGTGCGGGACGATCAGACCGGACGCCTCGATGACGTCGTCGCCGAACAGCAGCAGGTCGAGGTCGATCGTCCGTGGGCCGGCCGGCGTCGTCGTCCTGTCGCGGCCGAGGGCAGCCTCGATCTCGAGCAGGCCGTCGAGCAGGGTCCGGGCATCAAGGCGCGTTTCGATGGCCGCCGCGGCGTTGAGGAAGTCCGGGTCGGTGGCCGCCACGCCGCTTTCCGGTACGGCTTGGGTGGCGTGGAACCCCGAAACGGCGGTCACGCTCCCGAGTTGGCCCAGGCGAATGGTCGCGGCGCGCAGATTAGCCTGTCGGCAGCCCAGGTTCGAGCCGAGGGCGACGAAGGCGCGGGTCCGGATCACGGCCGCCAGTCGACTTCGGCGCCGACTTCCGCGGCGCCGATCTGGCGCGCCGCGCCGGGCTTCGTGACCCGTACCCGCAGCGATTCGATCCGGTTCCACGGCGTCGAACCGCCTGCCGCTTGAGGGGCTTCCCGGCCGACGATGGCGGCAATCCGCTCGGCCAGGGTCTCGACGAGTCGGTACTCGTCGCGCGCCGCGACCGCTTGCGCGATGGCGGCGAGCTCGACGTAGTCCACGGTCTCGCCGAGGTCGTCGCGTGTTCCGCGTGCCCCGGCCGTCAGGGTCACTTCGATGTCGACCAGGAGTTCCTGCGGCTCGGCACGCTCTTCCCGGGTGACGCCGATCCGGCTCCTGCAGACGATGCCATGTGCCAGAACACGGCGTCGTGGCGCAGATCGATTGCGGCGCCGCCTCAGGGCGCCGATGCTCTCCGTCAGTTGCCGGTGCGGCTCGACGTCGTGTACCCGCAGCACGTCGGCCATGCCCAGTGCCGCCGCCCAGGCGTTGACCGCCAGCGTTCCGGTCAGGCGCTCCCCGGCGGGTACGCCACCGAGCAGCCGGTCGAGAAACGACTTGCGCGACACGCCGAGCACCAGGGGCGCGCCGATCTGCTGCAGCTCGTGCAGGTTCGCCAGCAGGTCGAGGTTGTGCTCGAGCGTCTTGCCGAACCCGATCCCCGGGTCGATGAGCACTTCGACGCCGAGGCGACGTCCGGCAGCGACCCGCTCGGCGAGGAAGCCGCGGATCTCGGCCACCACGTCGTCGTATCGAGGCTTGCGCTGCATCGTGCGGGGCTCGCCCTGCATGTGCATGGCGATCACCGGAGCGCCGTGCCGTGCCGCGACCTCGAGCATGGCCTCGCCGGCGCCGGAGATGTCGTTGATCAGGTGGGCGCCGGCAGCGAGCGCGCGATCGGCGACCTCGGGCTTCGCGGTATCGACGCTCAGGGGCACCCCGAGGTCGAGCCGGCCGATGCCCTCGATCACCGGCATTAGCCGGGCAAGCTCCTCCGTCGATCCCACCGGCTCGGCGCCCGGCCGGGTGCTTTCCGCGCCGATGTCGACCAGGTCGGCCCCTTCCGCCGCCATGCGCCGCGCGTGGTCGATCGCGCCCTCGCAGGCGTGGTGGCGGCCGCCGTCCGAGAAGCTGTCCGGCGTCACGTTGAGCACCCCCATGATCAGGGGCCGATCGCCTGATGTCAGGGTGTGCGGGCCGCAGACCAGGTCCATGGGCGCCAGTCTAAGTCTCTTCAGGCGTGGCCGCGCCATTGGACCTCGTCGGAGCTGTGCGTGATGGCGCGGCGTGTTTCCGTCTCAGTCATTGGATAGAGTCGTGGCCGCGCCATCGTGGCGCCGCCGGCTCTGAGGTCGTTCCCGACTTGGACTTCGGGCCCGGAGGCGTTCCGGTGGAGAATGGAATGGAAACGGTTCTTCAGATCGCTGGCGTCATGGTGCCGAGTTTTGCGGCGCTTGGTGGGCTATTCGCGTGGGGCGTGCGTCGGATTGACCGACGCTTCGAGGAGGCCCGGCAGGAACGGGCGCGGATCGAGGCGAAGTTCGACGCGCGGTGCGACGGGATCGATGCGCGGTGCGACGGGATCGAGGCTAAGTTCGATGCGCGGTTCGACGAGATGGAGGCGAAGTTCGAGGAGCGTTGGTCTCGGCTGGAGGAGAAGATTGACCGGTTGGGCGACCGGCTGGAGGAGCGGAGCGACCGGGTGGCCGAACAACTCTCCGGCCAGATCACTGAGTTGAACCGCGAAGTCGGCAAGCTCCAGGGGATCACTGGAGTGGCGCGGATCCTGGACATCGCTTCCCACTAGGCGAGGACGCTTCAAGATGACCTGCGAACCGTTTCCAGGCGGCCGTCGCGCGGTCGCCGGATGAGCCGGGACGCCGGCGGTGCCTCGTCGGTCGCCCACGTCGCGACGCTGGCGTGTGCCTTCGTCCTCCCTTTCGGCGCGGCCGCCAGCGAGGATTGCGGCTTCACGTTCACCGAAGTGGCGGCCCAGGCCGGGGTGCGCTTCGTCCACGAATCGGGCGCCAGGGGCGGCCTGCATCTGCCCGAGACGATGGGCGCCGGCGTGGCCTGGATCGACTACGACGGGGACGGCTGGCTCGATCTCTACCTGGTGCAGTCGGGGCCTTTCCCGCCTCGGTCCGGCGAGGCGTCGGTGGACCGGCTGTTCCGCAACCTGGGGCCCGACGCCGCGGGGAAGATCCGGTTCGAACCGGCCGATGCCGGGGCGCTGCCCCGAGGGTACGGTCAGGGAGTCGTTGCGGCCGACGTCGACGGTGACCGGGACATCGACCTGCTGGTGTCGCACTACGGTCCCACCGTGCTCCTGCGCAACGGTGGAGACGGGTCGTTCGCCGCGGCGGAACCGCTGCGCGCGGCGGAGCCCGAGGGAGGGGCGGACGAGTTGCCCTGGGGTTCCTCGATGGCGCTGGCGGACGCGGACCGGGACGGCGACCTTGACCTCTACGTCTCGCGGTACCTCGACTACGACCCCGACCATGGCCTGGTCTGCCGCCGGGATGGGCCCGGTTCCGCGCCGGAGGTTTGCGACCCGTCGCTGTTCCTGGGCCAGCACGACCGCTACTACGTGAACGCAGGCGACGGCGCGTTCGAGGACCGGGCGGCGGCCGCGGGTCTCGACGGCGCCGACGGCAAGGGTCTCGGGGTGGTGTTCACCGACCTCGACGGAGACGGCCGGCCCGATCTCTACGTCGCCAACGACCTGACCCTGAACCTCCTGTTCCGCAACCAGGGCGACGGCTCGTTCGAGGATCAGTCGCTGCTGTCGGGCGCTGCCGTGAACCGAAACGGCCGGCCGGAGGCGGGCATGGGGTTGGCGGCGGCCGACTTCGATTCCGACGGCGACCCCGATCTCGTGGTGACCAACTTCGACGTCGAGACGAACACGCTCTATCGCAATGCCGGCGCTCGCAATGCCGGCGCTGAAGGGGCACTGCTGTTCGAGGACATCTCCGCCGTCTCCGGCTTCGGTCAGCCGTCCTTCAACCTGCTCGGTTTCGGGATCGTTGCAGAGGACTTCGACCGGGACGGCGCGCTCGACGTGTATGTCGCCAACGGCCACATCTTCACCACGCCGCGGCGCGACAACACGAGCTACCGGCAGCGAAACCTGCTGCTCCGCGGCCACGCGGCGGGCACGCGGCAGAGCTTCACCGAGGCGCGCTGCGACTGGACGGATCGGGACCCGCTGGTCAGCCGCGGGGCCGCCGTCGCGGACTTCGACAACGACGGCGACGGCGATCTCGCGGTGACCGCCAACGACGGTCCGGCGCGGCTGTGGCGCAATGACACGGGGCGCAACGCCACGGCGGGGCCGGAAGGGGCGGGTTGGCTGGGAGTCGAACTGCGCGGCCGGTCGCCGAACACGCAGGCGGTGGGCGCCGCCGTGACGCTCGCCGGCGAGCCCGGGAAGCCTCCGGCTCGCCGCTGGGTGCTGCGCGGCGACAGCTACCAGTCGTCGAGCGGGCATCGGCTGCGCTGGGCGGTGGCGTCGTCCGGCAGCGACCCGGCGGCCGCCGCCGGCGCCTCCCGCCGGCTCGACGTGCGCTGGCCCTCCGGCGCCCGGACCCGCATCGTCGATCCGCCGTCGGGCGTCTACCTGGTGGTCGAGGAGCGGCGGTGAGGAGTCACAGCGCCATCTCCAACGCCACCGCTTCGCGCCGGATGCGGGCAAGATGCCCGCGTTCCCAGGGACGGATCGTTCTGCGGCGCAGCTTCCTTGCCGTCCTGGTTCTTGCCGCGGCAGCGCCCGCCGCGCCCGCAACGTTGCCGGCCGAACTCCAGCCCGCGCACTTCGAGCTGGAAAACGGCATGACCTTCCTGGTCGTCGAGCGGCCGGGAAGGCCCCTGGTCTCCGCCCTGTGGGCGGTGCGCGGCGGCTCGGCGTCCGATCCGCCGGGGCAGCGGGGCATGGCCCACGTCGTGGAGCACCTGCTGTTCGCCGGCAGCCGGACCGTCGGCACCGCGGACTGGGACGCGGAGGCGGGGCTGCTGCGGCAGTGGGAGCGTCTCTACGAGGACTCCGTCCGCCGGCGCCGCGAGGCGCCGGGTCTTTCCCGTCTCGAAGGCCGGCTGGCAACGTTGCAACGGCCGGGCGAGTACTCCGGGGTCTACACCCGTGCCGGCGCCTTCGGCCTCGACGCGGAGACCCGTCACGACTCGACCGCCTTCCAGGTGCTGGCGCCGGCGGAGAAGATCGAGCTGTGGTTCTGGATGGAGTCCGACCGCCTGCTCGAGCCCGTGTTCCGTGGTTTCGAGCGCGAGTTGCGGGTGGTCGAGCAGGAGCGGCGCCAGCGCATCGATTCGAGTCCGGCGGGTTCTTGGTTCGAGCTCTTCGACGCCTCCTTCTGGGGCGCCGGCCACCCCTACGCGCACACGCCGGGAGGCGACCGGCTGGAGATCGCGGGTCTCCTGCCGGCGGACGCGCGGGCGCACTTCGAGAACGCCTACCGGCCGGACCGGCTGGTTGCGGTGCTGGTCGGGGACCTGGCGCCGGAGCGCGCGAGGGAACTGGCCGAGCGCTACTTCGGCCGTCTGAAGGGGAGTGGCGGCACGGGCAGCGCCGTGCGGGCTGACCGCCGGTCAGAACCGCGTGCCGAGCCGGCTCTCGGATCCCTGGACGGACTCTGCGCCTGCCGCAGCCAGATCGAGATCCGCTATCCGACGGTCCCCTTCGACGCCGCCGGCGACGCGGTCGCGCTCGACGTGCTGGCGGGGCTGTTGAACGGCCGTTCGGGCCGGCTGCATCGCCGGCTCGTGCTCGCGGATGACGCGGTGGCAACTTCGGCTTCGGCCCAGCACGTGTCGCGCGTGGAGGGGGGCTACTTCGCGGTGCGCATCGAAGCTGCCGGCGATACGGATCTGGAGAAACTGCTCCCGGCCTGGGACCGCCTGCTGGCGCAGGTTCGGGCGGACGGCGTCCAGAGCGGCGAACTGGAGCGGGTGCGGCGCCAACTGGCCACCGACTCCTTCCGGCAGATCGAAACCGACGCCGGACTCGCGCACCGGCTGGCGGCGGCCGAGGTGCTGGGCGGCTGGCGGCAACTGGATGGCTGGTTCGAGGCGGCGGCCGCAGTTCGTGCAGCCGACCTGGAGCGGGTGATCGACGCCTTTCTCGTAGCCGAGAAACGAGCGGTCCTGTCGCTCGAGCGGACCGGGGAGGGCTGAGGGTTGCCGGCAGCTTGCGCGGCGGAACGGCACGCGACTCCGGTCCTGGGAACGCGGGCATCCTGCCCGCATCCGGCGCTGGCGCCGGTGCTCCGTCTGTTCGTCCTGTTCGGTCTGGCCGCGACGGGAGCAGCAGGAGTTGCCCAGATTCCGCCGCGCCCGGCAATCCTGTCGCATCCGGAAGGCCTCCGCTTTGAGCCGTCGTCCTTCGCGCCGCCGGATCCTGCCGGCATGCGCTTCGAGCTGGCCAACGGGCTACCGGTCTACGTCGTGCCGGATCGCAGCCTGCCCTTGGTCGATGTCGTGCTGGCGGTTCCCGTCGGCGATCTGGACGAGCGGCCGGAGGAGGCAGGACTGGCCTCGATGACCGCGGCCATGCTGCGGCGCGGGGGCGCCGGCGACCTCGACGCGGACCGCCTGGACGACGAGATCGACGCCCTGGGCGCCAGGATCCAGACGGTGGGCGCCTCGGCGCGGAGCGTGATCGCTCTCGACTGCGGCTCGGAGGCCTTAGGTCGCGGTCTCGAACTGCTTGCCGCCATCGTGCTCGAACCGCGCTTCGACGCGGAGCGCCTGGCCCAGGCGAAGGCCAACCTCGAGGTCAGCCTCGCCGCCCAGGCCGACGACCCGCGGCGGCTGCTCGAACGGGAGTGGCTGCGGCTGGTGCACGGAGGCAGCGCCCCCCGCGGACGGCGGCTGACTCCCGAGGCGGTGGCCGCCTTCACGCCGGAGAGGCTCGCCGACTTCCATCGCCGCCACTACGGCCCCGAGGGCGCGGTGTTCGCCGTCTCGGGCGATGTGGATGCCGAAGCCGTGGTGGCGCGCCTGAACGGGCTGTTCGGCGACTGGCGGGACCCGCTTCCGGTGGCGGCAGAGGCGAGTGTCTCTGCCGGTGGTCAGGCAGGCTCGCTGCCTGCTGATGCCGCCGCTCCAGGAACCGCCTCCGCCGCCTCGCCCGGCTGGTGGATCATCGACCGACCGGGCGCCCAGGCCGCGATTGCCCTTGGTCATAGGGGAGCAGCTTTCGATTCCTGGGACAACCGCGACCGCTGGGCGCTGCTGCTCCTGACCGAGATTCTCGACGGCCCGGGCGCCGTGTCCCGCCTGCGGTCCCGCCTGCAGCTAGGCGAAGGCCTGGTCTATCGGGTGCTCACGACCTTCGACATCGATCCCCCGCGGAGCGGCTGGGGGCCGGAGCACGCGGGCGAGTTCCGCGTCTTCCTGGAGACCGCCCCCGAGTCGGCCGCCGAGGCGGCCGGCGCGGTGCTGCAGGAACTGCGGCGGTTGCAACGCGACGTTGTGCCGGCCGCGGAACTCGAGACGGCGAGGCAGTCCGTGCTGGCCCGGTTTCCCCTGCTCTTCGATCGCGCCGAGGCGATCGCCGGCCGGTACGCCGAGGACGAACTGCTGGGCCGCCCTCGCCAGTATTGGTCTCGCTACAGGGACCGGCTAAGTGCCGTGACCGCGGCCGATGTCCGCCGTGCGGCGGAGCGCTTTCTCGACCCGGGCGGCGTGGTGCTGCTGGTGGTCGGGGATTGGAATGCCGTGCGGGGCGGGCGGGGTTTCCAAGAGCTGCGGCGCGCGGTTGGACTGCCGCGGCCCCTCGAGGAACAGTGACTTGCAGGAAGCGGGCGCATTCGGACAGTGTCCTAACATTGCGACCGCAGTGCGCGCACTGCGACTAGTGCCGTGTCACTCGTCAAAAGTCGGATAGAGGCGCTTGAGTTTGACGCGAGCGTCGTCGGTGGTGAAGTGCCAGTTGACCTTGGCTTTGATCCGGTCTCTGGCGGCTTGCCAGGCGCCGACTTCGGCGCGTAGGGTGTCGATGGAGTCGATGCGGCGGTTGAGGCACTGGCGGATCATCACGCTGAGTTCGACCTCGGCGACGTTCAGCCAACTGCCGTGCTTGGGGGTATAGACGAACTCGAAGCGGTCCCACAGCGCCTTGGCCCGGGCCGGGTCGAAGGTCTCGTAGAGCGCGCCGGGGCGGTGGGTGTTGAGGTTGTCCATCACCAGCGTGATTCGGGTGGCGTCGGGATACTGCCCGGCGATGTCTTCCAGGAAACGCGCCCAGTCGGTCTTGGTCCTGCGCTCGGTGACCTTGGTCAGACGCCGCCCGGCCAGCGGTTCGGTCGCCATGAACACGTTGCAGGCGCCGCAGCGTCGGTACTCGTAGTCTTCGCGGACCTCCCGTCCAGGGGCCGGCGGGATGGGCGCCCGTGTCTCGGCGATCAACTGCCGCGGCGTCTCGTCCATGCACACCACCGGGAAGCTCGCGTCGTGCGGACGCCGATAGACGTCGAGCACCCGCTCCATGTTCGCCGCGAAGTCGGCGTTGCATTGCGGCGGAATCACCCAGCCGACGCGGCGCCACGGTTTGAGAGCGTTTTTTTTAGCACCCGCCGCACCGTCTCGTGCGAGACGCTGTCGATATAGCCGAGCTCCACCGCACGGTCCGCCAACAGACGCAGAGACCACTGCGAATGCCCTTCGGGCGGCTCGCCGCAACTGAGCGCGACCAGCCGCGCCTCGAACTCGCCATCCGCCTTGCGCAGGTACTTGGGACGACGCCCCTGCCGACTGCCGAGCGCCGCCTCCAGACCGTCCTCCACAAACCGCCTCTTCACACGATCCACCTTGCGCGCACTGATCCGCAAGACCCCGGCGATCGTCTCGCCGGTCGGCCGACGCCCGTTGAACTCGCCCTCGTCGCAGTTGAGCAGAATCAAGGCGTTGATCACCTTCTGCGACCGATGCGAACCCTTGCGCGTAGTCCTCGCCAACGCCTCGCGCTCCTGCTCCTCCAACTCCACCACGTACCGCTTCATGCCAGACTCCTTGCCGTCGTCGCCGTCGTCGAACGGCAAGGAACCTACGATTCATGCGACATAGGACGTGTGACCTGACACTAGCAGCCCGTGGTGGAAGTCCGTGTCGCACCGAGAGCGGTGAGGGGCGCGGCCGACAAGGCGCGACGACTGAAGATATCGGGCCATATCTGACCGAAGCAACGATGTCAGGCGCGATGCATCGCCGCTCGAATGCGAGTGCTTTCCAATAGAGAAGTGAGCGTGAACGGCGCGGGTAGAGAGGGTCGAGCCCGGTCGGTTCGGGGGTAGTTTGTGGAAGCGGCAGACGGTTCCGAACTGTTCCGAACCGTCTGCCGCCTACGGTAGCGCGCTCGGCTGGTCGCGTGGCCTTTTAGCGGTGCTCCCCGGCCTCGAGGCGGCGATTGTGGTCGGTGCAGGGCATTGGCGTACAGCCGTTTCAAGCGCTCCGGCGGCGCCTGGGATCGGACTCCCGGTCGATAAGTTCGAAGAGTCTGGCACGAGCTTGCTTGAGCGCGGTCGCGGCGTCGAGGTCGCTCATGGCCCTGGCTTGGTCTTCGAGTGCACAGAGGGTGAGGCCAGGTCTGAGATGGTGCTGCACGTCGGGGAGGGACTTGAGCTTCTCGAACGGCGTCATCACATCCTGGTAGCGGTAGCGCTTCCTGCTGCGGCCCTTGTGGTCGGTGATCTCGGTGGGAAACAGGCACGGTCGGTGGAAGTTGAGATAGGGCGAGAGGATGTCGCGTGCGAAGGCGTTCACCTCGCGGGCGAACAGCTTGGGGATGTGTCCGTAGCCGAAGTGGCGGCGGATCACGTTGCCGTTCTTCGATTCGACCAGGGCGTTGTCGTTGCTGTGCCGGCTGCGGGACTTGGTGAACTCCGGAATGTGGGGCTGGTTCAGCAACTCAGCGACCCTGTGGTTGATGTACTCGGAGCCGTTGTCGGCGTGGAAGCCCAGCACCTTGAAGGGACAGGACTCGATGAGCTCTTGAAGCACCGGCACGAGGCATCGTTGCGAGATGGCGCGCACGGTCGCCACGTGTTCCCACTGCGTGACCTGGTCGACGACGTTGATGTGGTACACGCCCTTTTCGCCGTCCCGGTCGCCCTGGTGCACCGTGTCGACGCGCAGGAAGCCCGGACGCCCGCGCGGCTGGGGCTTTCGGCGTTCGCCGATGCGCACCGCGGTGGCCCGCGTCTTCTTGAAGCTGGTGCGGCGCCGCCGGTAGGCGGTCGACTTGCGCAGGTTGTAGAACTGACCGTTCGAGATGGTCGCCAAGCGCTCGAAGCGCCCGTCGCCGTACTCCTCGAACATCCGCCGCATGACAGCGCGCGTCGCGTGTCCGCACACTTGGCCGAGCGCTGCATCGACCTCCGCGAGTAGCCCGATGTCGGCCTTCGTGTAGCGACGCCTGAAGGCATGTTGCGGCTCACCACGACGGTCGCGAACGCTGCCGGTCTCCCGGTGCTGCCGGATCAGCCGCGTCACCTGCGACTCGGACTTCCCGACCATCTTCATCAGGTAGCTCCGGATCACGCCCTTGTCGCGCCTCGGAAGCGCCCAGTAGCGGAATCTGACCAGCGTCTCACGGATGAACTCGTAGCTCGATCCGCGGCCCACCAGCACGAAGTCCACCGACTCGTTGCCGGACAGGAAACTGCGGACCTCGACAAGACTCTGAAGTCGGCGTGTCTGGAGCGTCACGATCATCCTCCGATGATCCCCGATCACAACGGCTCACGCTCACCTCTCGTTGGATTGACCCCACACGCTCACGCTCACTTCTCATTGGACAGCGCTGGGAGGTGCGACTTTCACCACGGGCTGCTAGCATTCGCGGCAACATCCACGTGGACCATTCAAGTGGAGAGGGGAGCAACCAGATGAAGTCCATCATCCGCAGTTTCGGCGTGAGCGTCGTAGTGTTGGCCCTGACGTTCGGTACCGGTGCCGCATCCATTTCACACGCGGGGTTTGTCCCCGCGCCGCCCAACACCTGGGTCTACGTTGGCGGCGGGTGCTGGGGGCTGCTTGAAGGCTGGGAGGTCAGCGACCCGCCGTACACGGCCGACAACCCGCCGTACCGCATACCGGTGTACAGCGCTTACGTCTGCGAGTAGCGGAGCGGCTCGGGTCAGCCGTCTGACGACGGTAGCGGCTTTGGCTCATTGGCTAGCCTTTAGGTCCAACCGACGTGGAGATGACCGCGAAGGTGCTGGAGGGTCGCCCGCTGAACGAGAAGTACTGGTTTCTCTATGGCGGGTGTCCGATGTCGAATACACGGTCACGTTGACCGACACGGTAACCGGCGAGTCGAAGGCCTACCGCAACGAGGGGGGCAGTCTGTGCGGCGGCATCGACACGAGCGCCTTACCACTCTAGCTGCGTCGCGGTTCGGGACCGCCCAGCACAGGGGACCGTCGCTTCTACGGGACGGTCGGCTTCCATGACGCGCGCGTGATGGGCTAGACTGATCGATTATGGCTAGATTTGGATTTTCGTCTTCGGGAAACCGTTCTCAACCCGGAGGCCGAGCTTCCGGGAAGATGACTTCTCAGCCCCTTGCGAACTCGCGGCTGTTTTGGCTCCTGCCGTTGTGCCTCCAGCTTCTTCTCGCCGCAACCAGCGCCTCCGGGCAGCGGTTCTTGAACGCAGTCTCTCTCGACGACGACCCGACCTCGGACGGCTGGTCGGTCGAGGTCGATCACGATCTCGTGCGTTCCGGGCCGCAGAGGCTCGAATTCGCCGCGCCGGACGGCCGTGTGCTGGCCGCGGAGATGCGGATCTTCGAAGACCGCGGCGACGGCAACGCGATGTGGACGGGCGGATACCCCGAACTGGGGTACGACAGCGTCGTGCTGACGCTGCAGGACGGTTACCTGCTCGGCCGATTCGGACTGCCGGAAGGGGGCACGTACTGGATTCGAGCCGGCAGCGATGGTTTCGGCCGTTTGACCGAGGGGCAGGGGAGTTCGCAGGGGTTCTGCGGCGGCGGCGTCGTTCCGGAAACGGATCCGCTGATTCCCGCGGTTGAGGCGCAGCGCGCGGATCCGCCGGGACGCGTGAGCAGAGAATCGAACCATGACCGGCTCGACATTCTGATTCTGTACACAGCATCCGCGGCGCAGCGGCTGGAACAAGCCAACTGGGGCACTCCACAGGCTGCGATGCAACATGGCATGGACTACCTGAACCTGGTGTTACGGAACGGGGAGATACCGGTCACCGCGAACATGGTCCACCACGAGCAGGCACCCGGCACCCTGGACGGTGTGAACAGCCCGCTGGGCCCGTTGACGGACAACCAGGATGTCCGTGATCTGCGCGCCGAGCACGACGCGGACCTGGTCCATCTGTTCTTCAACGAAAGCCCCGGTTTCTGCGGTCAGGCCTGGCTGCTTCAACGAAGGCACACCGCCCGGACCTTCTCAGGCAGCGGTTACGGCGTGACGACGGTCGCCGGCGGATGCGTCGACAACGCGAATCTGGTACGAGACGGCGAGTACGGCAGTCAAATCGAGACCTTCGCGCACGAGGTGGGGCACAACCTGGGAGGCAACCACGATCCGGACAACACGGACGTCGATCCGAGCGACGCGGTGGAGCCCTTCGCCTACGGCCACCACCACTTCGACAGCCAGCCGGAAATCAAGTCGGTGATGAGCTACAGCACCGGCCGGCAGGAGCCCTACTTCTCGACCGTGCGGATCAGGCCCAGGGGTTGGACGCTCGGCGTCGCCGACCAGCGGGAGAACGAGCGCGCTATCCAGCGCACGATCCACATCGCGGTCCAGTACAGCGACTTCCTGACCGGCGGCACGGAGCCTCCGCCGCCTCCCAGTGGCCCCAGGCCGACAGCGCCGGGCAATTTGAAGGTGATGAGGACCAGCGCGGCCAGCGTGAAGCTGACCTGGGTCGACGAGTCGAGCAACGAGGACGGCTTCGAGGTTCAAAACAGGCCTGAGGGCGGCCGCTGGCAGACCGCTATGAGGTTGCCCCACAACACCGAGGCAGCAGACATCGACGGCCTTGTGAGCGGCGGCCGCCACGACTTCCGCGTGCGGGCGTTCAACAGCAACGGAGGTTCGAACAGCAACACGGTGACAATCGTGTTGCCGACGTTCTCGGACTGCGTGCCCTCGGCCGCGCAGATCACGTTCGAGCATGGCTACACCGTCAGCATGTGCATCGAGTACGAGAATCAGGACGGCGGGACGGTGAAGGCAGACGCCTGGAACTACGGCCTGGAGTTGAAGGAGTCCGGCATCCTGTACTTCTTCGACCGGGACAATGCTGAGGTGCTGGTCAAGGTTCTGGACACCTGCGCCATCAGCGACTACGTCTGGGTGTACGTGGCGCCGGTGACCGACTTGGCGTTCAATCTCTACGTGGACGAGACCGCGACCGAGAAACGCTGGATGCACCGGAATCCGAGAGGTCGGGCGACTGCGACGACCCGGAGCGATAACCAGGCTTTCCCGTGTGAGGCATCCGGCTCGACGGCAAACGCGACACGCGGCGGCGATGGTGCGCCGGGAGTGGAACTTGTCGACTCCGGCTTCCCGGCGACCTGGGCTGCAGGTGCAGCCTCGGCGTCGGATTCGACGGGGTCGGCACCGAATGGAGTCGCGCAGCCGATTGGCGCGGGCGAGGGGACCGATTGCGAACCTACGCCGGTGACGACACTGGGGGGCGGCTACACCGTAAACATGTGCGTTGAGTACCTTGATTCCGCGACCGGCGAGCCGACGATCAGTGAGGCGCAGGACTACGGGCTCGATTCGCTGCAGTCCGGTCTTCTGTACTTCTTTAACTCGAGCAACGCAGAGGTCCTGATCAAGGTTCTGGATAGCAGCTGCGCCATCAGCGACTATGTCTGGGTGTACGTGGCGCCAGTGACGGACCTTGCGTTCAATCTCACGGTTGTGTCGCCGAACCCCGAAGACGAGGTGTGGAAACACAGCAACGTCCTCAGCCGGACCGCTGCAGCGAAGAGCGACAACCAGGCGTTCCCCTGCAGTAACTGACGGGAGGGAGCCGTGCGCGGTTCTACCCGGCAGACCGCGGTCAGTAGACCGCCGTCTCCGGGTAGAACGCGTACCAACCGAACCAGAAGGCGACGTGGCCCGGAACGCGCGGCAGCAGATCGCCGCCGCCATCGGGGGCCAGACCGTCCTCCCCGATCCACCACGTCGATCCGTCCTCGGCACGGAGTTGTTGGAGCGGTGTCGCTTCAGGCGCTTCGAATCGCCGGCCCTCACGCTCGTAGGCGCGGACGGCGCCGCTGTCCCCGTCGACCACGAGCACGATCGGAACGCCGCCCAACGTGTCGTGAACCAGCCGTTCGGCGCGCAGCTTGTCGAGCGGGTAGGCCTTCGCTTCGCCGTTGATCCGTAACGCGTAGATCCGCGCGTTGCGCTCCAGTGCGTCGCTCTGTCGCCAGACCGGGAACTCGACGCCGGCGCGCGCCTGGTCCGCCGCGCCCTCCACGTAGCGGTAGCCCGTTTGCCGCGCCGCAGCCGGATCGGGGACCATGACGGTCGTGTCCGGATGCCGCTGCCGCCATGCGTCCCAGCGAGTCAGCGTCATCGGCAGCATGGTGAGCCGTGAACCCTGAGCGGCGCGTTCCCCGACTACGGCTTCGCCGGTCAGGTTGCTCCACAGGCTGAGCGTGGCGCGGTCGAACATCAGCTTGTTCGAGCGGTAGAGCAGGCCGGAGGTGCCGAACATGAGCCGGGCGCCCTCCTCGTCGACCGCCGAGTACAGAATCCCCGAACCGCACAGGGTGCAGAACGAGAGTGTGATCGGCTCACCGCCGACCGTGTCGTTCAGGAGCTCATGCCAACTGAGCACCTTGACCGGATAGGCGCGATGCTCGCCGCCGAGACGGACCCCGAACACCGTGTCCTTGTCGCGCATGAAGCGGGCGGTGTCGGCGGGAGCGGCCCCGGGGTCGTCGATGGCCGGGATTCCATCAAGCGGCACGCCGCCCCACTGGACTTCCCGAAGGCGGAGACGCACCTCGGCTCCGGGGGCCAGGATGCGCCGGTACACGGGATCGATGCGCGAGAAGACCTCGCCCTTCCAGCCGACGTAGCCGGGCGGCGGGGTCAGATCGTCGCGGCCGGCAACGTACAGGAACCAGTCCCGGTAGCGGCCGCCGAGTTGTTCACCTGACAGGTCCTCGAGGAGCTGCCTGGCATCCGCCCGGGCCTCGTTGCGCATGAAGAAGTAGGCGTCGACGAGGGGGACGAGGGTCGCGGGATCGGCCCTGGCGAGCGCCTTCGCGGCCCGGCGCCTCGCCTTCTGCTTGTCCGACGCCAACCGCCGCAGACGGTCGTAGATGGCACTGTCGCCGCCGGAGTCCACGGTGGGGTAACCGGGCGTGTCCGCCGGCGGATCGTCGGAATCTCGGGATTGCGCCGGTAGGACGGCCGAGCCGATTAGCGCCAGACACGCGATTGCGGCAGAGAGTTGGAGCGGGGAATGAAGGGCCATGGTCGTGGGTTTCCCACCGGTAGTATGCATGCCGTGTTGAACGCGGCGTCTCGTACCGGAGCTTCCGGTGGAAGAAACACGTCACGGCGCCGGTCAGTCCGGTCACCGATCGTCAGCGGATGGTCCGTCGCCGTGCTGCTCGCCGTCACCGCGGTCGCTGCGGAGGATCAGCCGGAAGTCGTCCTGTCGGGCATCGCGGTGGCGCCAACCGCGCCCGGCGCCGAGACGCTCTGCAAGCTGACGGCGACGATCGAGAACGCCGGCAGCCGGGCCGTGTACAGCTTCGGCTTCGATGTCGAGTTGAACGGGCATTCCTTGCCGGTGTACGAGAAGCAGCTCTTCCTGCAGGTGATCGAAGCGGGCCAATCGGAGGATGTTGCGCTCTACAACTTCTGGACCTCGGAGAGCGGCCGCCCGGCGCCGGCGGACGGCAAGCTCGAGGTGCTGGTCCGGCTGCGTGAGGCGCGTTGGGTGGAGGTGTCCGAGGTCGAAGAGGACGGTGAGACGGTCGAAGTGTGGACGCCGGTCGGCGATGTCTCCGGTCTGCCGCAGACGGTCATCCGGACGCTCGAACTGAAGTGAGTTCTCTGCGCGCTTCCGCGTCGCGGCTTGCCGGCGCTGCTGCGGCGGCCGCGTTGGCCTGCACTCCGTCTCCGCCGCCGGGCGCGGAGACGGCCGGGGATACGGCCCTCTCGCCGATCGTTCTGATCTCCGTCGACACCCTGCGCTCGGACCGGCTCCCGGCCTACGGCTACGACGGCGTGGACACGCCCGCGATCGACCGGCTCGCAGCCGAGGGCGTGCTGTTCGAGCACGCCTACACCCACGTCAACGTCACCCTGGCTTCCCATGCCAGCGTGTTCACCGGCCTCCTGCCGCCGGAGCACGGGGTGCGTGACAACGCCGGCTACCCCTTGGACGAGGGGATCCCGACTCTGGCCGCCGAACTCGGGCGGAGCGGCTACGCGACCGGAGGGTTCGTCTCGTCCTACGTTCTGCGCGCCACGACCGGGATCGGCCGGGGCTTCGACGTCTACGACGACGGCGTCGGGTTCGAGACCGGGCGGCAGTTGGGGCAACTTCAGCGTCCCGGTACGGAGACTCTGGCCGCGGCCTCGGACTGGCTCGCCGGGGTGGCGGACTCGCCCTTCTTCCTGTTTCTGCACCTGTACGAGCCGCACGCCCCGTACGAGGCGCCGGCGCCGTTCGCCGGGCGCTATGGGAATCCCTACGACGGCGAGGTGGCGGCCGCGGACGCCGTGGTCGGCGAGTTGATCCGGCGCCTGGAGGAGCTTGGGGTCTACGACGAAGCGCTGGTCATCCTGCTTTCGGACCACGGGGAGGGCCTGATGGACCACGGCGAGATGGACCACCTGATCCTCCTCTACCGGGAAGTGCTCCAGGTGCCTCTGATCGTCAAGCTGCCGGGAGGAGAGCGCGCCGGCGAGCGGGTCGCGGTCGGGGCCCAGCTCAGCGATGTCGCTCCAACGGTCTACTCGTTTGCGGGGCTGCAATCGGCCGCTGGGCTGGCCGGGCTGGATCTGCTTGGGCTGGACGCGACGTCTTCGGGCGGCGCGCCGCGCCAGATCGTGTCCGAGAGCGTCTACCCCCGAATCCACTTCGGTTGGAGCGATCTTGCCTCGATCGTCGAAGGCGACCTGCACTTCATCGAGTCGCCCGCTCCGGAGCTCTACCGTCTGTCCGAAGACCCGGCGGAGCGGTCGAATGTGATCCAGGAGGAGCGGGCTGCCGCGCGGCGGATGCGCGCTGCCCTGCAGGAGATCGACCGCACGCTGACTTCGCCGGCCGAGGACGATCCCGAGACCCGGAAGCGCCTGGAGTCGCTCGGGTACTTGTCTGGCGGCGCGCGCGCGGGCGATGACGCGCTGGCGGACCCGAAGAGCCGGATTGCCGTGGTCGCCGACCTGGGCCGGGCCTCGCGGCTGATCGACGGCGACGATCTGCCGGAGGCCGAATCGGCGCTGCGGGCGGTGCTCGCCAGCGAACCGCAGCTCGTCCTGGCGTGGCAGCAGTTGGGCGATGTCCTGGAGCGCCGGCGCCGGCCCAGACAGGCGCTCCAGGCGTACCGCAAGGCGTTCGAGGCGTCGGCGGGCGGCGCGGCCAGCGCCGGGCTCAAGGTGGCGGAGTTGCTGTTGCTGGAGGGCCGGGTCGACGAGGCTCGGGAACACGCTCTGGCGGTCGTCGATCGCGCGCCCATGGCGCACGACGTGCTGGCCCAGGCGGCGCTGTTTGAGGACGACCTGAACGCGGCGAAGGAGTACCTGGACCGGGCCATCGCCGAGCGCGGCCCCCAGGTCATGCCGCTGATCACGAGGACGGCCTGGCTGAACAAGCAGCAGCGCTTCGAGGAGGCTCTGACCCAGAGCGACGAGGTGTTGGCTGAGTTCGGCGACCGCGGCGACCGGGAGATCCTCGGACACCTGTACCTCTACCGCGGCACGGCGCTGGCTGCTTTGGGTCGCGACGGCGAGGCCGAGAGCGCCTACCGGGAGGCGATGGAGCTGCGGCGGGATCTGTTGGGGGCGTACTCCTCCCTGGCCTTTCTCCAGGCGCTGACGGGGCGGGTTGGCGAGGTCGGTCGCACCCTGCAGGAGATGGTCACCGTGAATCCGAATCCGGCGGCGTACGCCGAGGCGGTGCGGGCACTGAGGGCGATGAACGATCAGCGCTCGGCGAACGGAGTGCTCGGCGAGGCCCTGCGGCGGTGGCCGGAGGCTGAAGAGCTGCGGCTGCTCGCCGGATCGCGGTAGGCTCTCGCCATGGCGACTGCGGATCAGATTGGATCCTTCCGCCGGAGCAGGAACTTGCGTCGCAGGACGAAGCGCCGTTCCGGACCTGGGAACGCGGGCATCCTGCCCGCATCCGGCGCGGTGCGCCGGGCCAACCCGTGCGTGGCGTTTGCCGTGGCGGGCGTCTTCCTCTGGGTGTCGGCCGTGCTCCCCGCGGCGGCCCAGCCTGACTCCCCGCCCGCGCCGTCCGGTCCCGGCTTCACGGAGGTCGTCAACGTTGAAGTCGTGAACATCGACGTCTACGTCACGGGCTCTGACGGGAAGCCCGTGCTCGGTCTCGGGCCCGACGATTTCGACCTCCGGGTCGACGGCAGACCGGTTCAGATCAGCAACTTCTATGCCGTGGAACTCCGTGACGACGAGCTGTTCGTCCGTCGCGGCGGCGACGTCGAGGCCCAGCCGCTCGTACCGCCTCCACCTGCGGACCCGCGGGAAGCGGACCGGGCGCGCCGGGCGCCGGCGCCGATACCGGCAGAGCAGGCGCTTCATGTGGCCGTCTACATCGACAACTACAACCTGACGCCGTTCAATCGCAACCGGGTCCTGCGCGAACTCCGGGTTTTCATCCGCGAGCAACTGCGGCCCGAGGACCAGGTCATGCTGGCGAGCTTCGACCCGGCTCTCAATCTCCGGTTGCCGTTCACCAACGATCGGGAGTCGCTGAACCGCGCGCTGCTCGAGTTGGAAGAGGTCTCCGCCCAGCGCCTCCATCGCAACAACGAGCGCCGCGACCTGATCGCGAACATCAACGACGTGAACAACGAGACCTCGAATGAGGGCAGGCCCGGATTAGCGGCCGCCGAGCGGGCCGGGCTCACGGTGGGCGGCGGCGCCAGCTACGCCCGCACCGAACTCATGGCCTACGCGGGGTCGGTACGCAACGATACGAACCTGGCGATCAACGGCCTGACGCGGGTGGTGGAGAACCTCTCCGCGGCGCCCGGCCGCAAGGCGATCATCTACGTGGCCGACGGCATTCCGATGATCGCCGGCGAGGACGTCTTCTACTTCGTCGAACAGCTCTACGAGCGGTCCGTGTCCCTGATCGAGATGGCGGAGTACGACCTGTCGAGGCGATTCCAGCAGCTCGCGGCGGGGGCCAACGCCAACCGCACGAGCTTCTACACGATCGACGCCCGGGGACTGACCGTCCTGTCGCAGAGTTCGGTCCAGAACCAGGTCGCGGGGGCGCCCGGGCAGGCGTCGCTGATCGATCAGATCCTGATGACCAACCTCCAGGCGCCGCTTCAGCTCATGGCCGAGGAGACGGGGGGGCGCTCGGTGATCAACGCAAACCGCATCATGCCCGACCTGCTGAAGATCGCGGACGACTTCCGCAACTACTACGCCCTCGGCTACATGCCGCTGGCGAGGGTCGGTTCGGGGCGCTACCACTCGATCGAGGTCCGCTGGAAGAACAGACCCCGCGGCGCCAGTGTCCGGTTCCGCAAGGGCTACCGGGACAAGACGGTCGAGTCGCGGATGATCGAGGGCACCCTGTCGGCGCTCAACCTGAACATGCAGGAGAACCCGTTAGGCGTTCGGGTCGACAGCCTGCCGGCGAAGCGGCGTTCAGACGGCAACTACGACGTGCCGGTGGTGATCGAGGTCGCCTGGAAGGAACTCACGCTGATCCCGCGGGACGGCGCCCACCATGGCCGCATCCGGCTCTGGTTGGCGGCAAAGGACGAGCGCGACCGCGCGACCGAGCCTCAGTTGAGGGAGCTGACGATCGCGGTTCCCCAGGATCGGATCGCCGAGATCGAGAACGGGTCCTGGCGCTACGGCCTGGAGGTCACCCTGGAGGGCGGCTACCACGACATCGGCGTCGGCCTGCGCGACGACATCGGCGGCCGCCAGTCGTTCCTGCGCGGCGGCATCGACGTCCGGTAGCGCACTGAGAACGGTACAGGTGCGCCGGCCTTCCGGCCGGGCTCCTTACAGCACCCGGATCGTGGTCGAGGACGCGTGCTCCTGGTTCTCCTGGTCTGTAACGACAACGGAGAGGGTGTAGTCGCCGGCGGTCAGCTTCCGGCCGGCGACGAACACGCCGGAGAGCTGGGAGAGACCTGAACCGGCCTGATCTCCGGGAGCGAGGACGATCTCGCCTCCGTCGTCTACCTGCTCGCCGTCCGGCCGGAACACCTGCGTCCGGACGGAGACCGGACCGGCCCCGAGATTCATGCCCACGAGGCTGATCGGCGTCTCGCCGCCGGCGGCGACCTCGGGCCGCGCCGCCGGAATGAAGGGGTTGCCGCTGCGCAGGAAGGGGAAGGCGACATCGCTTCGCTGCTCGGACTCGTCCTCACGAAGGAGGACCCACTTGCCTGGCTGCTCCGGGAACAGCGGCGGCTGCAGCGTTGGCGCCTCACCGGGAACCTGGAGCAAGGACGTGGTCAGCGCCCGACGGCCGGTGGCGTCGTTGCGGATAAGCACCCGCACGGAGTAGGCGCCCGGGTTCAGGTCGAAGTGACCCCAGTACTTGAGCCCGGTCTGGCGGAGCGCGGGGCCGGCCTGGGTCGAGTCCAGCCTCAGCCGGCTGGCGAAGAAGTCGCGCACGACGCCGTTGTCGTCCAGGGCGTAGGCGTAGATCTCGAGCGGAACGGTGGCGCCCTCCAGGCCGGCCAGAAGATCCTCGCCCTTCACCTCGATCAGCACCGGCGCGTACGGTTTGCCGCTGTCGGCGGGGAAGGCCGCGGCGAGTACCGAAGCATCGATCTCGCCCGTTTCGACACCGCCCATCACCTGCTGCGCGGAATCCAGGGACCGTTCGAAGGGGCTCGTTTGGGCGTAGGGCTTCGGTGCGTAGTAGCCGGGTCGGTGGACGACCTGGGTTCCGCGGGGAGCGTTTTTGAGCCGTACCCGCAGTTTGTGGAAGCGGCCGTCGTACCGCAGGTCCTCCGGCTGGAAGGCAAGCAGGTAGGTGACGCTGGTGCGCTCCAGCATCTCGGACATCGCGTCGCCCAGGTCGGTGAAGTTGGCGAACAGCTCGCCGCCGCTGTCCTTGGACATCATGAACAGCGAGTCCCGGTTGCTGGCGCTCTCGGCAAGGACTTCGCCGCTCACGTCCACGGTCTGGATGGCGCAGTTCGCCTCGCGGAACTTGGCCAACATCTGGGTCATCTGGCTCTGGGCGGCGCTGCTGCCGAAGAGCTCCTCGTTGTCGACTTCCCCAAGCCGACCGCTTGAGACCGCGTCCTGCCTTTGCAGGATCGCGTCCTGTTCCTCACTCGTTTGACCGCGGTTGCCGACCAGGATCCTGCTGTCGAAGCCCTCGGACAGGAAGACGACGTGCTTGCGGCCCTCGATCGATTGCATCCAGGCGGCGAGTTCGCCCATGCCGCTGGTTAGAGCCGCGACTTTGCTGGCCGCTCTGCCGCGCTCCGCGGCGCCCTGCAGGGCTCGCAGCTCTCGCTGAGTCTGGATGGCCTCGAGATCGGTATCGACAGTAGCTCGGCCGCCGGTGTCGCCCAGGTTGGAGTCGGTCGGCTGTGGGGCGCTGAGGTCGCCGATCACCAGGCCGAGTGGGTCGCGAATCGCCTCGCCGGTCTCAATCTTGCCCAGCGTCCGGATTGCCTGCCGGAGTTGGCTGCGGTCGGATGTGAAACCAAGCACCAGCCGGGGGCGGGTGTCGAAGATCGCCAGCGCCACCAGGTCGGTGGGGTGGAGCTGCCGCAACGCCAGGTCGGCGGCTGCCTGCTGGGCGCGGCCGATGGAGTCGGGAGTGGTGAAGAAGAGGTCGAACAGCAACAGGAAGTGCCGGCGTGCGGCGACCGGTACGGCTTTCTCCGTGGCCTTGCCTTCCACTGTCGACAGATCGACCATCTCGAAGCCGGTGATCTGGACCGGCTTGCGACCGTCGAGGAGTTCGAAGTCCTCTGGGCCGAGATCGCGCAGCGGATTGCCGCGGCTGCTGACCTGGACCGGCACTTCGACCACGGTGACGGTGGTCGAACCGCTGAACTGGGCCTTCTTCTGCTTGCGGCCACGCTGTGCCTCGGCCGCGGCGGCAGTGGCCAACAGCAGGGCGGCGGCGCACAGGGCGGCGGCGAAAGTCGTCGACGGACGGCCGGGGGGCCTGCGGTTCTTCATTCCAGGGGCTCCTTGTCCAAGGGGGCAGAGCTTTGATGGTCGAATCCGATGAACCCGATTCGGCTCGGATTCAGTTCAGCACCTTCAGCGGGATCGAGTTGACCGGCCGGGCCTGAGTCGCCGGGTCGGTCACGGCAACTCTCAGAGTGTAGTCGCCCGCCGGCAGATCGGTGGGCTTGAAGGCGGCGACGATCTTGTCGAGTCCGGGAATTCCGGTCACGGTGCGCTCGAGCAGACTGAGCGCGCCTCCCGCCATCGTTTCCCCGCTCAGGTCCGTCACCGTGGCCTCCAGGTTGAGGTCGCCGCGGCCCAGGTTGTAGCCAACCAGGCAGATCTCGGCTCCGTGGTCGCCGCTCCGCTGCACCAGGGGCGCCGCGGACGGCACGTAGGGCTCGCCGTTCACCGTGAACGGGTAGACCGTGGTCTTTGCGTATCGATCGGCCGCCTGCTCGCGGACCAGGAACCAGCTTCCGGGTTCCTCGAGGAAGAAGGGTGGCAGCAGGGCCGGCTCGCCGGTCTCGAAGGTCGGAACCCGCAGCTCGACCATTCGGACGCCGGTGCTGCCGGTGACGCCGTTGCGGGCCAGGACGCGCAGCAGATAGTCGCCCGGTTCAAGTTCGAGATGGCCGTAGTACTTGAGGCCGGTGTTGGCGAAGGCGTCCTCCCGGCCGGCAAGGTCGAGGGTGACGATCTGACTGAAGAAGTCCCGCATCTGTGCCTTGCCGTCGGTGACGTAGGCGTAGAGTTCGACCGGCAACTGCGCCGGCTGGTGGCCGGCGAGCAGTCCTTCGCCGCCGATCTCGACGATCACCGGGATGTATGCCCGGTCGCTGCCGCCGCGGAATGGCGCCGCCAACACGTCGATCTTGAGATCGTTCTTCGCGGTGGCGGCGGCGATCAGATCGGAGGCCAGAAGGCGCTTCTCCATCGGATGCAGGTCGCCGAAGGGCCGTGGCGTGTAGTAGCCCATGCGGTGGGAGATCTGCGCGCCCTTCGGGGCCCGCGCGCGCACCTTGATCCGCCGTAGTTCGCCGGGTTCGCCGGGTTCGGAAGGCTGGAAGGCCAGAAGATAGGTGACCGTCGAGGACTCCAGCACCTTGCCTAGTTCGGCGCCGAAGTCGTTTGCATCCTCGTGCAGGCGGCCGCCGGTTTCGTTGGCGAGGTAGAACAGCGCGTCGCGCCCCACGGTGCGCCTCCGGTTCTCCTCCGGCAGATCCGCCCGCAGGCCCGAGATATCGACGGCGTGGATCACGGCGTTCGCCCGCTTGAACTCGTTCAGCATCAAGTTGACCTGCGTCTGGAGTTGGGTGTTGCCGAAGCGGTTGTCGGTGTCGACCTGGGCGAAGTTGCCCGTCTCGATCGCCTGGTTTTCGCGCTGCATGTCCTGGTCGAAGAAGTCCGGTTGGCGACCGAACAGCAGCCGGCCGTCGAAGCCCTCCGAGAACAGAACCACGTGCTTGCGCCCCTCGACGCTGGAGAGAATGCGCGCCATCTGCCTCAGAGAGTGCGTCCAGGACGAGATCTGGCCGCGGGCGTGGCTCCTCTCGTACTTGGCCATCTCGTTGCCGATCACTCGCAGGTAGGCGTCCACATCGCGCTCCATGTCGATGATCTCCTGGTTGACGCCGCCGGTGTCGAGAACCGCCGAGGCGCTCGGTCCCGGAGCGTCGATCATGAAGCCCAGCGGGTCCTTCGTTGCCAGGTTCAGGAGCCGGGGGTTGCCCAGAATGGCGATGGCGCGGGCCAACTGCGTCCGGTCGGGAGTGAAGGTGATCAGCAACTGCGGTCCGGACTCGACGGTGTGGACCGCGATCGCCGCCAGGTCTGTTGGGTGCATCTCCGTGAGCACGAAGTCCTGAGCGGCGGCGCGCGCCTTGGCGACAGCGGTCGGCGACGAGAACGAGAGGTCGAACAGGAACAGGAAGTGTCGGCGGGCCGCGGGCGGGATGCCGTAGTCGGTCTCGATCACGCGGCGCTCGTCCGGCGCGAGCAGTTCCAGATCGACGACCCGGAAGCCCGTGATGTCCTGGACGTTGCCGTCGTCGAGGATTTGGAAGTCCGCTCGGCTCAGACCCCGGATCGCCTCGCCGCTGCGGGCGACGACATTGACCGGCACCTGCACTTCGAACACGAACGCGCGGTCCTCGAACTGCCGCAGGTCCTGCGGTTCCTGGGCGGCCGCCAGCGTCGCCGCCGCCGGCAGAGTGGCGATCGCCAGCGTCGTGGCGCACGCGAGCATGGCCCGTGTGAGCGGTTTGGGGCCGAGGGGATAAAGGGGCGGAAACGACGGTGCGGGTGTCATGACCTTAGGTTGTCCTGTCCCGGGGCATCGTTGGCAGTAAGGCTAACAGGCGCCTACGGCGCTCCACGTTCGATCAGCGCCGCGTACTTGCGCGCTTCCTGGTGGGTGGCGTCGAGCGTCAGCGCCCGCTCGACATGGTGCTTCGCTTCGCGCACCTTGCCGGTCGCCAGGTAGACCCGGGCCAGCCCGACATGGACCTCGGGAATCTCGGAGTCGACGCGCAGCGCGCGGCGCATGTAGTCAAGCGCGGTGACCGCATCGTCCGCCGCCAGCGCGGCGTCGCCCCGATAGACATAGAAGAACGGACTGGCCTGGTTCATGCTCTCCAGGGTGTCCAACAGCTCGCCAGCGCGTTCGCTTTCGCCCTGGAGCTGGTAGGCGCGGACCAGGTTCGTCAGCAGCGGCACGTTCTCCGGATGGAGTTCCAGGCCCTGTTCATAGACGCGCACCGCCTCGCCGAGACGGTCGCGGCGGAGCAGCACGATGCCGTGGTTGTTGATCGCCTTGTCGAAGTCCGGCGTCAGCCGGATGGCGATCTCAAGCCAGCGCTCGGCGGCGTCCAGATCGTCCGCCATCAGCGCCTCGGCGCCGAGGTTGTTGTAGTAGTGGCCGGTGGCGGCGAGGTCGGTGATCGGCTGGAAGTCGCGGTAGGACTTCGGCCGGTAGGGCAGGAAGTCGTAGGTGGCCAGTTGGCCGTCGACGTACATGCCGGCGACGATGTGGCCGCGGCTCACCACCACGCCGTCCTGGTAGTTCCAGCGCTGGTAATCCTCGACCTCGACGAAGAAAGGGTTCAGCCGCCGCTCGCGACCGACCGCCACGAACAGGTTGACGAAGGAGAGGCAGTTGCCGCGGGCGGCGACGAAGGTCTGCGCCGCGGTTCGGGTCGGAGTCAGTTCGTACTGCAGGTCCACCGATCCGAAGACGAAGTCGAGCACCGCGTCGCGCCGGCGGGCCTGACTGCCGGCTGGGTTGACTCGCTGGTCTACCGCCTCGCGCAGTTGCTCGTCGATGGCGAAGGGGACAACCACCTGATCCTGCCAGCCACCGCCCAAGCGGCGCTCGAACTCGGGCGCCAAGGCTTGGGCGCCGTCGAAGGGCACGAAGCCGCTGCAGGCCGCGGTCAGGGTAAACAGCGCCGCGGGCAGCAGCGCCACCGGCGACGGGGCCGCCGGCGGCACAGCCAGGGTGCGCCCGCAACGTCCGTATCTGGTCGATTGGGAAGCTGGAGAGTGCCGGTTCATGAGCCGCTACAGGCGAACTGGGATGCCGGCGTCGCGCGGGATCGTGGACATCCTGGTCAATCTACTGTACGGTTCAGGGACTCGACAGGTTGATCTGGAGTTTGCGCTCGTCACGGTCACGTTAGGCTGGCGGTCGTCCGCCGGTCACATCTGCGCCGCTTCCGGGTGTTCACCGTTGGATCGTTCATGTCACTACCCGCCAGATGACAGTCTGATGACGAGTCACGGCGGGGACACGGGAAGCCCAGAAGCCAAGGGCAGCGTTGGGAGAATCTTCAGAATAGTGGATATGGAGCAGTTTATTGGATTCGCCCGCAAGCGTCATCGCGCCGTTTTGGCGTCGCGCGCGCTCGGGGCATCCAGATTGTCTCGCATCGACGCGGGTTTGCGCCCACCGTCGGCATTGGCTGGCTCGAAGCCGTTTTGGCACATGCCTTGCGGTGGAGAGTACAGGTAGGCATAGGCAGTTGTTGGGGAGCCCCAGAGGCTCCTTGATACCAGCGGAGGTCGCCAGACGCGGTGTGAGCCGCACCCGGACCTCTCGCACAATCACCCCGGAGGGAGAATCGAAGGTATGAGCAGACGCCTCGTTTTGACGCTAAGCGTCGTCGTTAGTCTGCTCGTCGGAGGCTTGGCTTGGGGCCAATCGCCGACGGGCAACCTCTATGGCACGGTGACGGATGAATCCGGCGCCGCACTGCCAGGCGTGAAGATCACCGTTAGCGGGATCGGCGCGGTTCGCGAACAGTTCACGGATGGCCAGGGCGCCTTCCGCTTCCTCGCCCTCGATCCCGGCGCCTACAACGTGGCGGCGGAGCTCGACGGCTTCGGCGGCCTCGAGTTTCCAGATGCCGTGGTCGGCCTTGGCCGCAACACCAACCTTCCCCTGGTTCTGGGCGGGGCGCTCGAGGAGACGATCACCGTCACCTCGGAGAGTCCCCTGCTCGACGAGCGCAAGCTCTCCACGGGCACCAACGTCAGCCAGGTCGAGTTGGAGAAGATTCCGACTGCGCGCGATCCCTGGGCTCTGGTATCGCAGACGCCAGGCGTGCTGGTCGACCGGGTGAATGTCGGCGGTTCCGAGTCGGGCCAACAGGCCGAGTTCCGTGCCGCGGGAGTCAGTGACAACCAGAATGACTTCCAGTTGGACGGCACATCGATCACCGACATGGCCGCCACCGGCGCTTCGCCTACCTACTACGACTTCGACCAGTTCGCGGAGATGTCCTTCACCACCGGCGGCACGGACATCACGAAGAACACCGCTGGCGTGCAGGTGAACTTGGTGACCAAGCGGGGCAGCAACGAGTTCCGCGGTTCCGCCCGGTTCTACAACACCCAGGCCAACGGCTACTTCGGAGGCGCACTCAAAGCGTCGCAGCCGAACATTGAGGGCGAACTCTACAAGACCAACTTCCAGACTTCGCTGGCCGGCGCTCGGGTGCGCAAGATTGAGGACGTCGGCTTTGAGGCCGGGGGCGCGGCGATTCAGGACCGTCTCTTCTTCTGGGGAAGCTGGGGTCAGAACGACATCCGGCAGAACAATGCCACCGGCACCGCCGACGACACGATCCTGGAGAACACGGCGCTCAAGGCGAACGGTCAGTTGGCGGCGTCGAACTCGATCGTCGGCTCGTTCAACAACGGCGACAAGCTGAAGTTCGGGCGCGGTGGGGCCACCAATCGGCCGCCTCACACGACCTGGAATCAGCGCGGTCCTTCGGCGCAGTACCGGTTGGAGGACACACACGTGTTCTCGTCGAACTTTTTCCTGACCGGCACCTATTCACACGGCGACTTCGGTTTCGCTCTGCTGGCCCTTGGTAATCTGTCGAATCTGAACGGACTCGATCCGGACGCACTCGATCCGAGGTACGACTCCGGCGTATGGCAGGACAACTTCCTCTCGGGTGGCAGTTCGCGACCGTTCGACTCCTACCAGGTCGACACGTCGTACTTCTTCACCACGGGCGCCGCGGTGAACCACGAGCTAAAGATCGGTGGTCGCTTCCGCGAGTTCGTGCAGAACTCGGACTTCGCCTGGGGGCCGCGCGATGTGTTCCATACCAGCTGGGGTCAGTCGGTAGCTCACCGCGGCCAGACTGGCGTTGCGGTTTCCGAGTACACGGCTCTCTGGGCTCAGGACACGATTAGCCTGGGCCAGGTGACGGTGAACGTCGGTCTTCGCTACGACGACCAGAGCGGCCGTAACGATCCGTTCAAGCGGCCCGCGCATCCTGTGGCGACCTACCAGAATCTCTTCCCTGAGAACAACTTCTCCGGTTCCGAAGGCGGCTTCAGTTGGAGCACAGTGGTGCCGAGGCTTGGTGCTACTTACGCCATCGGTGAGGGTCGGAAGACCTTGGTCCGCGCCAGCATCTCACAGTTCTCCGACCAACTAGGTTCGGGATGGGTGACCAGGAACTCGCCGTTCGGTGACGTTTACGCGTACTTCGATTCGGTCACCGGTGCATTCCAACAGGCCAGCGGCTTCGACCCGAACGACCCGTTGGCAGTCGTCGACCGTACCGATGCAGGCTTGAAGCCCCCCAACACACGCGAGATCCTGGCAGCGGTGGAACACGCCTTCCTACCGGAGTTCGTAGTTGCCTTCACCGTTACGTCGCGGAATGTCTCGGACCTTCTCGACGGGTTCCTGCTCCTCGACGACGGCAGCACGGTACGGATTCCGAACCGCAGCGACTATTCACACCTCGGTAACCTGACGGGCACGTTGCCACGGACGAACACGTCGTACAGCTCTCCGTACTACGGGCTGACTACCCCCGGCCTGAGCTGGACTGGCGGCGACTATGTCACCAACGGCGACCGGGAGCGCGACTACTTGGGCTACTCGATCAGCTTCACCAAGAGGCTCGCGAACCGCTGGATGGCTCGGGGGTTCTACCAGTACGGTAATGCGGAATGGAATGTGCCGAGGTCCTTCTATGATCACGCCAATCCGACGATTTCTCGCGGCGGCGGGGCAGACGGCGACATCTACCTGACGATCGGGGGCGGCTCCGGCAAGTCCGGGAGGATCCTGCAGTCGACATGGGCGTACAGCCTGAACGGGATGTACCAGGTGGCACCGGATCGCTCGTGGGGCTTCAATATTTCTGCGAACCTCACTGGGCGGCAAGGTTCCCCCCTCGCCTACTTCCAGCGAACCAGCTTCCCTCTGACCGGAAACGGCGACGTCAACGTGACGCCGGACCTCGACGCCATTCGGCTAAATGACGTCCAGACCGTCGATTTTCGGATCGAGAAGGAAATCGCCCTTCAGGGTCCGGTCAACATGACCTTCGGCATCGATGCCTTCAACCTCACGAACGAGGGCACGGGACTGTACTACCTGCCCCGGGTTGGCGTGCCGAACGCCGGCAACCTGGACGACAACATTGCACCGCGAATCTACAGATTCGGTGTGCGCCTGAACTGGAAGTAGGAGAAACGAATAATGAACATGCGTATGCCTCTACTCGCCCTCTTTGGTGGTGTTGCCCTGCTGCTGTGCTTTAGCAGCAGGGCAGCAGCACATGAGGGTTCTCATGGAGACGATGCAAATTGTATCTGGAACCACCATGAGTCAGAATGTGGCGGAAGCGGGACTTCTCGGCCCGGCGATACGTGGCGACCCGAGTGTGTCACGGTACCGATTGACCCATCATGCCCACCGCCGGAGTGCGTGACGGCGGACGGAAGACCGGACCGAGACTGTCGGGTTCCGGTTTGTGAGCCGATTATGACGCCCATTGGAGTTCGCTGCGTGACGTTCAACGGCTTCTTTCGCTGGCGCGACTACCGCCAGGACCGACTATAAGGCTCAGGACGCCAGGTCCGAAACGCTAGTAACGGTCCTAGTAACGGTCTCTGCGGCGGAGTAACAGGAATGGGCCGGGGAAGTGTCGAGTTGGCTCCCCCGGCTCTTCCGATTTCCGGTTGAACGAAGGCATGGGGGTGCGGCGGCTCGCGGTCCAGGGTGTACACGCATTGGTTGGGTTCGCCAAGCCTTCCGTGCACACTTTGTCCCAAGGGAGCGTTGGGTCGGTGGTTTGAGCTGGGGCCATGATCTCGTCCCCGAGCACGTCGCCCATTCCTTCGAAGCCCTTGTTGGAGGTCAGCAAAGTGCCCGCAGCCTTTGCCTCGGTCGGTGCCGCCAGCGTGCCGTAGTAGACGCGGCCGCCGAATCCGGCGGCCGCGTAGTCGCGAGGCTGAGCGCCAGATGGGTCTTGGCCCACACCGGGCGGGCCGAGCAGGGTCACCTTCTCGGCGCGCTTCAGGAAACCTAGCTCCTGGAGGTTCTCGGTCTGCTCCCGCTTGGTGCTCGGCTGGAAGCTGAAGTCGAACTGCTTGAAAGCGTCTCGACCGCCGGCAGCCGAGAGGAGCGCATCGCCGTTATGCAGGCGGCGGTGTGTCGTGCAGCACGATCTGGGGAAACCAGCTCCTCGATAGTCTCTGAAGCGGCCACCGCCCCGCTGTCCGTCTGCGCCAGGATGCCGTCCACGGCCTCAAGCCCCCGGGCATCTTGGGGTCCGGGCGCATCGGCCGCAGGCGGTCGCGCCGGTCGTCAGCAATCGCCTGTTGGCAACGCTCGGAAAGTGAGCCACCCACCGTTTGGAAAGTGAGCCACCTCGGCCGTGTTGAGTGTACGCGAGTCTGTGCTCCGTCGGTCCCCTTGAGTCAGTAGCAGTAGCGGCTGCGGTAGCTGTGGGAAACCGGTCTGCCGGTTTTCCAAGGCGGTGCGGGAAACGGTCTGCCGTTTTCCGCGGCGCCGGCAGCTTCCGCAGCCGGCCGCCGTTGCGGTCCGCTCCGCGGCGGCGCCGCGGCGGTCCGGTTGCGGGTGGTGGGGTCCGTATTCACGAGGGGCTTCTCCGCAGCCGTGTCCGATAGGAGGAGCCCTTGGTGGCGAGGATGTGGGCGTGGTGGGAGAGTCGGTCGAGCAGAGCCGTGGTGAGCTTCTCGTCGCCGAATACGCGGACCCACTCGGAGAAGGCGAGGTTGGAGGTGACGATGGTCGAGCGTCGCTCGTAGCGGTCGGCGAAGACGTTGAAGAGCAGTTCGCCGCCGGCGCGGTCGAATGGCACGAAGCCGAGCTCGTCGCAGATCAGGAGATCGACCCGCTGAAGCCACTGCTGCAGGCGCCCCAGCTCCCGCTGATCGCGGGCTTCGATCAGGTCGCGGACGAGGTCGGAGGCCTTGCGGAACCAGACCCGGCGGCGGCGCTTCGCGGCCTCGATGCCCAGCGCGATGGCGAGATGCGTCTTGCCGGTGCCGATGGGTCCGACCAGGACGACATCGTCTCCACGGTCGATGTAGTCGCAGGCCGCCAGCTCGCGCAGCTTCGGTTTGGACACTCCCTGTAGCGCCTGGAAGTCGATCTGCTCGAGCGTCTTGTGGTCGGGGAAGCGGGCCGCGCGCAGCCGGCGCTGGACGGTGCGGGCCTCACGGTCCCGGATCTCGGCCTCGAGCAGTTGCCACAGGTAGTCCTCGTAGTCCCACTGTGCGTCCTGGGCCTGACGCGCCCGCTGCTCGTAGTCGCGCAGCACGGAGGGCATCTTGAGCGTCTTGAGGCCCTCGGCGATGACGGCTCTGCGCACCGCCCGGCTCACGATGCCGCCTCCTGAAGCAGCACGTCGAAGTCAGCGGCACGAGCGCTCTCGACCTCGTGGCGGCGGAGCGGCTCCGGCACCTCGATCCTGGAGGCCGGACTCCGCGGAGCGAGTCCCAGCAGGTCGAAGCGACCGGCGGTCAGGGCCTCCTCGAGTGCGGCGGCTACCTCCTCGCTGCCGTGGTCTGTGACCACGCTCAACAGCTTGGCGAAGAGCCGCGCCGTCTCCAGCGCGCCGTGCCGCAACTCCAGCATTCTCCACAGCTTGCGATAGGCCGGGCCGAGCTCTGCGAGCAGCTCCGGGGCCACCTGGCGCACCGCCTGAGGTTTCCGCGACAGCTCCTCGAAGTAGTGCGCGTAGCGCACCAGGCGCTGTCCCGGCCGCACCAGAGCGCAGCGGTACTCCGCGTCGCGACAGGAGAAGACGATGTCGCCCGTACCGACGCGGGCATGGACCTGGAGGCTCTTCCACCGCGAGGGAACCGAGTAGATCGCACCACCCAACTGCACCGTCGCCTGGCGCGACACCCGCACGATCCTGAGCTTCCTTGCCTCGAACACGGTCGGCGGCAGCTCGCGCAGAGCCGCCTGCTCCTCCTGCCACCGCGCACGGTTGCCGGGTGCCGCGTCGACCGAAGCCAGCACGCCCCGTGCGATCTCCTCCAGAGTGCGCCCTTGAGGCACCGGACTCATGTGCGCCAGACGGATTCCCTTGCCCCGCGACTCCACACTGCCCTTGTCGTGCCCCTCGCCGGGGCGGGCGAAGCACGGCTCGAACAGGTAGTGGCTCACCAGTGCCTGGAATCGATCCGTCAACTGACGCTTGGCGCCCACCCGGCGCCGCACGGCCGCACTCAGATTGTCGTAGACCAGCCGCAGCGGCACGCCGCCCAGGTGTGCGAACGCCCGCACGTGGCCATCGAGAAACGCCACCTGGTCGCAGCGGTCGTACAGCCACACGAACGAACGGCCTGAGTACGGCAGGTGCAGCAGGAACTTCCACACCCGGTGAGCCACACCGTCCTCCTCCACCGTCACCTCGAAGAAGTCCACCTGGCCACACTCGCCGGCACGGTGCACCAGCGGAATGAACGTCTCCTGCCGCTGACGCTTCCACTCCCGAACGTAGCTGCGAACCGTCGTGATCCCGACCTCGTAGCCATCCTCCAGCAACTGCCGATGCAGACGCGTACCCGTCAGCCGCTGCTTCGCCGTCGTCCGGCGAGACCACGTCCTCAGCAGCTCCTCCAGACGAGGCGCCATCCGCTCCGTCACCAGCCGCCGCCGCGGCCTGCTCTCCACCCGCCGCGGCGCGCTCTGATCCAGGTACTTGCGCACCGTGTTGCGGCTCACGCCGTGCTCCCGAGCCACCGAACGTTGGCTCCGACCCTCCACCAGCACCTGGTGCCGAATAACATGTACCTGATCCATCCTCAGCAAGTCCTTCCTCCGATCGCGTTGGTCTACTGAACAAGACCAAGCTACCGGCCAAGGGCCGAGGGTGGATCACTTTCCGAGCGTTGGGTGGCTCACTTTCCGAGCGATGCCTCCAAATCGCCTTCACCTTGATGTGGTCCCGGGAAACTGGACAGGTCGCTAAGGTGTAGTCGAAGGTGGCGCTTTGAGGCTTTGCGCGAGGATCGGCCGCTGTCGGAGATCGCGGCCCGTCACAAGGTCCACCCGGATCCGGTGGGTAGCTGGAAGCGCCAGGCGATCGACGGGCTGCCGCAGACGTTTTCGGGCAAGTCGGACGGTCGTCCGCGCGGCCATGAGGAAAAGATCAGGGACCTGCACGCGAAGATCGGGAAGTTGATGAGCGAGCGGGATTTCTTGTCCAGGGGGCTCGGGCATTGAGCTGGCCCAAGCGCCTGGAGATGATCGAGCGCGAGGACTCGGGTTCTGCCTGAGCCGGCAGTGCCGTCTGCTCAAGGTCAGCCGTTCCTCGTTGTCGTACCGGCCAACGTTGTCGTACCGGCCAAAGGGGTGAGCGCCGAGACGCTTGGTCTCATGCGCAAGCTCGACGAGCTGTTCCTGAAGTACCCGTTCTACGGCTCTTGTCAGATGGTCCGCCATCTTCGGCGCGATGGCGTCCGTGCCGGACGTCACGGGGTACGGCGTCTGATGCGTGTGATGGGCATTCAGGCAATCTACCGGGCGCCGCGGACGAGCAAGCCGCATCCGGATCACCGGACGTATCCGTACTTGCTCAAGGGCCTCACGATCGAGCGTCCAAACCAGGTGTGGTGCGCCGACATCACCTACATCCCGGTGCGGGGCGGCTTCCTCTACCTGGCGGCGGTCATGGACTGGGCCAGCCGCCGGGTGCTGTCGTGGCGTCTCTCGAACCCGCTGGATGCCTCGTTCTGTGTCGAAGCCCTCGAAGAGGCCCTGGCCCAGCATGGCAAGCCCGAGATCTTCGACACGGACCAGAGCAGCCAGTTCACCAGCTCGGACTTCACCGGGCGACTCGAAGACGCAGAGGTGAAGATCTCGATAGACGGCCGCGGCCGGTATCTGGACAACATCTTCATCGAGCGTCTCTGGCGTTCACTCAAGTACCCACTTTGGAATGGTCCTGGCTGAGCCACTACATACCCTTCGTTCCCCGGTGGACCCGTAGTACCATGGCCGGCAGATTGGCGGTCTCAGGACGAGGGGAGGTCTGATGAACTATCGAACTCGTGTAGCCGGTGCAACGCTGTCAGTCGTTCTTTTCGCTGCGGCGGCTTCCGCCCAGGTTTGGGCCGGACGGGGGCGTCTCAGTGGCACCGTTCAGGATCCGGACGGCAACCCGGTCGAGGAAGCGAGCGTCAAGTTGACGCTGGACGGCGCCGGTCCGGAAGAGTCGCTGACGAACCGGAAGGGGAACTGGGCCCGCGCCGGCCTCACTGGCGGCAGTTGGGATGTGGTCGTGTCGAAGGCGGGCTATCTATCCACGACGCACACTGCTCAGGTCCAGGAGTATGGCTCGCCTTCCGACCGGGTCTTCTTGAAGACGACCCTCGAAGCGGGTCAGGCCTCAGCGACCGACGGCTCGGCCGCTGCGCTGGAGGACGACGAGGCGGCCCAAGCTGCGAGGGAACAGTTGGAGCTTGGCAACACGCTGCTAGGGTCGGAGGACTTCGAAGGGGCGATTCAGGTATTCACCGAGGCTCTACCGGCGCTGCCGGACGGCGCCAAGGCGGCGGTGCTCGTCGCGGTCGCCCAGGCGCAAGTGCAGTTGGAGCGTGACGACGAGGCGTTGGCGAGTCTGGAACGGGCCCTGAGCTACGCACCTTCGAATGTTGACGCACTGCGCCTGATGAGCCGGAGGCTGGTGGTTCTGGGTCGGGCGGATGAGGCCCAGGCGTATCTCGAGCGGATGCCCGAAGATCAGCGCGCGGATCCGGAGATCCTCGTGCGCGAAGGGGTCGATCTCTACAACCAGGACGACTTCGAGGGCGCCCTGGCCAAGCTCGACGCGGCGATCGAGGCAGCGCCCGATTGGGCGGACTCGTACTACTTCCGCGGCCTTTCGAACATGGCCGCGGGCCGGAACGCCGCTGCCGCGGCCGATTTCCGGCGGCTGCTCGAACTCGAGCCGGAGGGCGAGCGGGCCGAGGAGGCGAAGCAGTTCGCGGAGTACCTGGAATCGCTCTGAGGGAGCGGTCCCGGCAGGCAGCGGCCGCCCTGCTGTTGACGGTTCCGACCCTGGCGGCCTGCCAGCCGGGGCACCGCGAAGAGCCAGCGGTGGTTCGGGAGGCTGCTCCCTGGCCTGAGGCGCCCGCGCCCGGCTTCGCGCGCGATGTCGTCCTGGTGACGATTGACACCCTCCGTGCGGACGCGCCCGGTTTCGCCGGCAACGCCGCGGCGGAGACCCCTCATCTGGACGGCCTGGCTGAGAGCGGCTGGGTCTTCGACCGTGCGCGTGCGCACAGCGTGATGACGCTGCCGTCGCACGCGAACCTGCTCACGGGCCGGTTGCCCTATGAGCATGGAGTGCGCGACAACGCCGGCTTCGTGCTGCCGGAATCCGTCCCGACCGCGGCAGCGGCGTTTGCCGACGCCGGCTTCCGGACGGCCGCATTCGTCGCCGCGTTCCCGCTCGACGCCCGCTACGGGTTGGGCCGGGGCTTCGAGGTCTACGACGATTCGTATCCGGAGGGGTCTACACGCGGGTTCGCCGTCGCCGAGCGCAGTGGCGCCGAGGTTGTTGCCGCGGCGACCGCCTGGTGGGGGCTGCACGAGGGCGAACGCCGGCTCCTATGGGTCCACCTGTACGAGCCCCATGTCCCGTACGAGCCGCCTGCGCCGTTCTCGGCCCGCTTCGCCGAAGAGCCCTATCTGGGCGAAGTCGCGGCGGCCGACGACTACGTGGGCCGGTTGGTGCAGGCGGTGGCGTCCCGCGAAGGGCGCCCAGACGTGCTCGTCGTCGTCACCTCGGATCACGGCGAGGGTCTGGGGGATCACGGTGAAGAGACGCATGGACTCTTCGCGTACGAGGCCACGCTTGCCGTGCCCCTCGTCTTGTGGGCCGAAACGCTGACCGCCGCCCGGATCGATGCGCCGGTGCGCCATGTCGACGTGTTGCCTACGATGCTGGAAGCGGCAGGAGTCGAAGCCTCCGCGATCCCTGGTATGGCGGGCCGCAGTCTCTGGCGGGCGCCGGGCGACGGCGGTGGACCGAAGGCGCCTGACGTGACCTACTTCGAGGCGCTGCGCTCCAACCTTCAGCGTGGTTGGGCGCCTCTGCGCGGCGTGATTGTCGAGCGCAAGGCCGGGACCGGCGGAGAGGGCGGCGCCCGCATACTCAAGTACATCTCGCTGCCGCGCCCCGAACTCTACGATCTCGCTGCCGACCCGGCGGAGGTCAGAAACCTCCATGCGGCGGAGGCATCGGCCGCAGCCGAGTTCGCGGCTCTGTTGCCGGTCGAATCCGAGTGGCCGCCGCTGGCTGGCACTGTCAGCGAGGACGAGCGGCGGGCGCTGCAGAGTCTGGGTTACCTGAGTTCCTCGGGCGGCAGCCTCCTGCCGGAGTCATACGGTGAACAGGACGACCCGAAGAACCTCGTGGACCTCGATCGGATCATCCAGGACTACTCGGAGGCGTACCAGGATGGACGCCTGGAGCAGGCCGAGGACCTCGCGCGGCGGACGATCCAGCGTCGGCCGCAGATGGGCCTCGGATACTCCAACCTGGCCCAGGTTCTGCTCGACCAGGGGCGGATCGAGGAAGCGCTGCGCTTGATGATCGACGCCGAGCGCCGGGGTCTGGCGTCAGCCTTCCTGCAACGGCAGTTGGCGTTGACTCTGGCCCAGGTGGGGCAAGCGCAGGACGCGGTGCGGTTGATGGAGCGCCATGCCGGATCGAGAGATCCGGACGCGCTGAACGTCCTTGGCCTGGTGCTTGCCGAGTCGGGGGAGACCGATCGTGCCAGGGACATCCTGCTGCGGTCCCTCGAGCTCGACGAGAGGAACCCGCAGGCGCGGCAGAATCTGGCGCTTGCGGCTCTCCACGCCGCGGACTGGCCGCTCTGCGAGCGTGAGGCGCGCGAAGCGCTTGCACTCAACCCTGCGTTGCCTCTGGCCTGGAACTACTTGGGGATCGCACTGTTCAACCAACGACGGATGGACGAGGCGATCGAGGCCTGGCAGCAGTCCGTGGCGCTCGACCCGCGTGACCTCGGCGTGTTGTTCAACCTGGGCAGCGTGGCTGCGCGAGCCGGACGCCAGAAGATCGCCAGGCCGGCGCTGGAGCGGTTTGTGCGGGAGGCGTCCGCGCCGGCTCTTGCCGGGCGCCATGCAGCGGATCTTGGGGTGGCGCGGTCGCTGCTGCGAGGCCTCTAGCAGCTAGTGGGTTAGCCGTCCTCCGGGGGCTCTGCCGCCTCCAGTCCACCCTCGCGGGTGTCCTCCTGGTCGTTGCGGTAGAGCTGCTGGTAGCGCTCGATCTCGGTTGCCGCCTCTTCGTTCCGGCCGAGGCGCCTGAGTACCTGGGCCAGACCGTAGGCGGCCTCGCTGTGCTCGGGCGCCAGGCCAACCGCTCGACGGTAAGCAGCTTCAGCCCGCGTGAGGCGGTCTTGTCCTTCGGAGGCTGTTGCCTCGCCGGCGCCGCTGCCCCAGGCGCGGCCCAGTTCGATCAGCAGGGCTGCGTCCGGCTCGGTCAGCGTCGCCGCGCGCTCCAGGGACTCAGCCGCCTTCAGGTGTGCGCCGCGCCAGAGGAGCAGACCGCCGAGCAGCCGGTGCGCTGCCGCGGACGAAGGCAGGAGAGCGACCGCTTCGCGTGCCTGCAACTCAGCCTCGGCCAGCTTGTTGTTCTCCCACAGGACGGACGCCAAGTCGATGCGCAGAGAGGCGTCGACGGGATCGAGAGAAACGGCGCGGAGGAGCGGCTCTTCCGCCGCCTGGAAGTTGCGGCCGCGCATCTGCTCGCGGCCGATCCGCGCCCAGGCGCGTTCCTCGTTCGCCTCAGCCTCCTTCGCGTTCGGAGCGCCGCCGATTCGTTCGAGATGGCCTCGCGCCGGCGCGTCGTCGGGCCGGACCTCGAGCAACCTTTCGAGGAGTCCACGTGCTTCCTCGTTGCGGTCGATGCTCATCAGCAGGACGGCGTAGTCGGCCAGCACCGCGGGATGGCCGGGTTGATCTTCGAGGGCTTGACGGAACATCTCCTCGGCCTCGACCAGACGCTCGAGTGACATCAGCACGGCCCCCCGCTGGTAGAGACCGTCGGCACGCCCCGGCGCCGCGATGAGCGCCTGGTCGGCGGCGGTCAGCGCCTCATAGCCGCGGCCGGCGCCCAGCAGAATGGAGGATGCGGCATAGGCGGGCCGGGGGTCGGTCGGCGCCAACTGCGCCTCCCGGGCGAGGATGCCGAGTGCCGCCTCGACATCGCCGGCGGTGGCCAGTTCCAGGCCTTCCCGCACCTCGCGGCCGGTCGGGTCGGCGATGTCGCGCCGCATCCGGTTGACCGAGGCGACCTCGTTGCCTGCTGCCCGCGACAGCGTCTGGAATCGCTCCAGGACCTCCCTTGCCTCTTCGCGCTCGTCGCTGGCGGCAAGCGCCTGTCCGAGCGCCTGGTAGGCGTCCGGAGTGTCCGGCTCGAGTTCGGTGGCCAGACGCAGGAACGGCACCGCACGCTCGGCCTCGCCGGCCGAATGGAGGAAGCGGCCGTACTCGAGCACGACGTCCCGGGCCACGGGAGGCGGATTCTCCGGCGGCGGACTGTTGGGCAGCGGTTCGGCGAACGGCGCCAGCGTCTTGATCGCTTCCTGCAGGCGGCCTGCCTGAAAGTAGGCGCTCGCGAGCAGGACCGCATCCTCGGGGCCGCTGGTCGGGGCGGCCTCGATTTGGCCGAGAGCGGCATCTGCGTCGCCGACCACGAGGTAGGCGCGGGCGAGAGTGCGCCGGATGGCGCCGTCGATGCCGGGAGGCGGCTCGTCGGTCAGAAGACGCAGTTCGTTGATCGCGCCCCGGGGGTCCGCTTGTTGAAGCAGGACCTGCGCTCGGAGCATCTTGAGGCCGGGATCGTCGCCGCTCAGTCCTTCGAGCAACGTCTCGGCTTCGGGCGTTCGCTCGAGGGCGATTGCGCCTGCCGCCGCCGCCAGCCGCGCTTCGTGGTCCTGCGGGTTGGCCGCGGTCCAGGGTCGCAGGAACGCGTAGGCCTCGGCCGGTTGTCCGACTCGCCCCAGCAGCATGCCGAGCGAGCGCAGCGCCGGCGAGCGGGGCTGGATCGCCAGGGAGCGCCGGTAGTAGACACCCGCCGCCTGGCGCCGTCCGAGCGCTTCGGCGGCGCGGCCGGCGTTGTAGAGCACGCCCGGATCGGCCGGTTCGGGGGCCGCCAGCGGCGCCAGGATCTCGATCGCCCTCTCCATGTTGCCCGCCTCGACGTGCAGACTGCCGAGCAGGGCGAACGCCGCGTCCGGTGCGTCGTCCTCGGCGCAGAGCGCCTCCGCCAAGGCGATGGCGCCGGCCAGGTCTCCGGCGCCGGCGCGCTCCAAAACCTCGGCCATGGCGGCAGGGAGCTCCGGGACGGGGGCGGTCTGCTGAGCAGGACGTGGCGCCGCTATCCCCGTCGCGGCGTGTGACGCCAAAACCACAAAGGTGGCGACAAGGACCGGAGGGTTCATGCGGCGATGCTATCTCTGCAGCCGGACACGCCGGTTGGCCGGCAGGTCGCGCAGCACGAGGGCATTCTCCGCGGAAGGTTGGCGCACGGTCAGGCGTTCGACCCGTTCCTCGTCCCCGAGTCCGAAGAAGAGGGTCTGGGTGCTCTGAGACAGGTAGGACGAGCCCGCTCGCACTTCCCGAATCTGCGTCCCTCCACCTGTCGTGAGCACCACTCGGGCGCCGATCGCTCCAGGGCCGCTCCCGTTGTGCGAAGAGAAGCCGAACGCAAGCCACCTCCCGGAAGTCCGGTTCTCGTAGACCTCGGATAGCTGGTTCGAGTTGACGACGACGAGGTCCAGATCGCCGTCGAGATCGAGGTCGGCGACCGCCGAGCCGCGGCTGGTGCGCACGGCGTCGAGACCGACATCGCGCCGCTCCCGGAAGCGCCCACCGCCCAGGTTCTCGAACAGTTGGTTGGGTTGCTCGTACGTTCCGACTTCGCCGATACGCGCCGCGTTCGGCTGGATGTGGCCGTTGGCCACGAACAGGTCGAGATCACCGTCGAGGTCGGCGTCCAGGGCATTGACACCGAAAGCCAGGCGCTGCAGCGAAGGCTGGGCCAGCCCCGACGGGAAGCGCTGATCGAGGAAGACACCGCCACCGGCGCTGCGGTAGAAGGCGTTCGTCTCGAGCGCGAAGTTGGTCACCACCAAGTCCTGTAGACCGTCGCCGTCGAGGTCGGCCAGTTCGACCCCCATCCCGGCTTCCGCGTTGCCGCTTCGGTCATAGGCGGTGCCCGAGAGCAGCGACTCGTCCTCGAACCGGCCGCCGCCGAGACCGCGGAAGAGCAGGTTCGGATCCTTGTCGTTGGCCACGTACAGATCGGGCCAGCGGTCACCGTCGAGGTCGCCGATCACCACGCCGAGGCCTGCCTCGGCGACGGTGTCGAGGCCGCTGGCGGCGGTCGCGTCGACGAAGTACCCGTTGCCGTCGTTGAGGTAGAGGCGGTCCGGCACGCCGTTGTACATGTCGGGGTGGCAGTAGCCGCGTTCGGGCTTGCCGGTGTCGCCGTCCGACCTCTTGTTTGAGGCGCCAAGGCCGCAGAACTTGTTGTTCGTGACCGAGAAGTCGGTGTAGTTCGCCACGTAGAGGTCGAGGTCGCCGTCCAGGTCGACGTCGCCGAAGGCGGCCGAGGCGCTCCAGCGGGGATCGTCGACGCCTCGCTCCGTGCCGGCGGCCCGGAAGCTGCCGTCGCCCAGGTTCAGAAAGAGCTCGTTGCTGCCGAATGCAGTGACGTAGAGGTCGAAGTCGCCGTCGCCGTCGATGTCGCCCGCGGCGCCGCCGATGCCGTAGCCGCCGATGTCGATGCCGGCTGGGCCCGTCACATCGGCGAAACGCGGGAAACCGGCGCCCGTGTCGTTGCGCAACAGCCGGGATCGCGGCGGCGGACCGTCGTATCCTGGGAGGACCCCGCCGTCGACGAAGAAGACGTCGTCGTCGCCGTCGCCGTCGTAGTCGAAGAGCACGACCCCGCCTGCCATCGTCTCGACCATGTACATCCGGCCCGAGATTCCGGCGTTGTGCTTGAAGTCGAGTCCCCAGGCAACGCTGACCTCGTGGAAGCGGATCTCACCGCCGGCTGCTGGATGCACGAGGCCGACGATGCCAAACAAAGAGATTGACAGAAGTTGAAGTCTCGCCCCCATCCGGTCCCTGGGAACGCGGGCGTCTCGCCCGCATCCGGCTCGGGTCGCGGCAGAGCTGTCAGGCCCTGTACTCATCGGACCACCCGCACACGCTGCCCGAGCGCCAGTCCCGGCAGCCGCAGGCTGCCCTGCCTGGGCCAGCGAATCCTGAGCTCGACGACTCCGGCGGGCGCCTCGGCATCGCCGGCCTCGTCTGCGTTGCCGGAGCGTGGCACACCGAAGGTCTGGGTCAGCGGATTCTGGGACAGGTAGGACGAGCCGGCCCGGATCTCGCGCCGCTGGTTCCCGCCCCGCGACCGAAGATCGAGCAACGCGCCGACTGCACGCCGGTTGGGTGTCCCGGTGTCAAGCAGGTCCACCTGGATCGCCTCGCCTCGAAGGTCGCTCTCGTTGCGGTAGGCCTCCGCCTGGTCATTGCTGTTCGCGATGACGAGATCGAGATCGCCGTCGAGATCGAAATCAGCGGTGGCCAGCCCGCGGCTGACGCGAACGGCTGAGATGCCGCTATCGTGGATCTCTACGAACCGGCCGCCGAGGTTCTCGAGGAGTTGGTTGGGCTGCTTGTAGGCCGCGCCGCCGAAACCTTCGTGTTCGGTGATGTTGTGGATCACGTGGCCGTTCGCGACCGCGAGGTCGAGGTCGCCGTCGAGATCGAAGTCGGCCAGGTCGGTTCCGAAACCGACCCAGGGCATGGACGGTTCTGCGATGCCGGCGATGAACCGTCGCTCGAGGAACAGCCCGTCGCCCCGGTTCGCGTAGAGGGCGTTGGTCTGCCGGTCGAGGTGGGTGATGATCAGGTCCTCGAAACCGTTGCCGTCGATGTCGCCGACGGCAATGCCCATGCCGGCCTCGGGCTCGCCGCGGTCCGACAGCGCGGTGCCGGCGAGAAGAGCATCGTCCTCGAAACGAAGACCGTCCGCAGTGGCCCGGTTCAGGAAGTGCAGGTTGGGGTCCATGTCGTTTGCGACGTAGATGTCGGGCCTCCGGTCGTCGTCGAAGTCCGTGATGACGACGCCCAGGCCGGCGCCGCGAGCGTCACCGAAGCCGAACTCCGCCGTCGCGTCAACGAAGGCGGTCCGGCCCTGTTCGCGGTAGTCGTTGCGGTAGAACCGGTCCGGCAGAGGGTTGTAGGCATCCGGGTGGCAGTAGGAGCGGATGCCGTGTTCCGGTCGGCCGCAGAGCTGGTTGTTGTCGTAGCTGAAGTCGACGTAGTTCGTGACGTAGAGGTCGAGATCGCCGTCCAGATCCACATCGCCGAACGCTGCCGAGGCGCTCCAGGAAGGGTCGGCGGCGGCGTTGTCCGGCGGTGCGGCACGGAAGGCGCCGTCGCCGTTGTTCAGCCATAGCCGATTCGGCCCGAAGGCGGTCAGGTAGAGATCGGGATCGCCGTCCCCGTCGACATCGCCGGCCACGGCGCCCATGCCGTAGCTGTCGAGGAGGATGCCCGACGGGTCCGTTACGTCGACGAAACGGCCACCTTCGTTGGCCAAGTCATTGCGCAGCAGGGTCGTCCGGCCAGGCTTGCCGCCGTAGGGCGCTGGCTCGCCGCTGTCCACGAACAGCAGGTCGTCGTCGCCGTCGCCGTCGTAGTCGAACGCGACCACGCCGCTGCCCACCGTCTCGACCATGTAGTAGTCGCCCCGCCCGCCATGGTGGTGACGGAAGTCGATGCCCCAGACTTCGGCGGCGTCCACGAAACGGAAGGCCCGGTCGCCTGCCGCTTCGTCGGCCGCGGTCATCGCGAGCGCGGCCGCGAGGGTCGGGATCAGGGCGAGAACCACGGTTCGCGCACCGGTTCGTTGTTCTGGTAGGAGCGGAGACGAAACTCCTGGCCCGGAGTCGGCGAGCCGCCGCGATTCCTGACCTCCTCGAGCACTTGCCTCTGCAGGGCCGCGGCGCGCTCGAAATCGCCAACTTCGGCGAGCGCCATCGCGAGCGTCTCACCGTGCTCCAGCGTCGGCCGCTCCGACATCAGGCGCTGGGCGATGGCCAGCGCCTCGCGGCCGTTGCGAACGCTCGGGTCGGGGCTCGCTGCCAGCAGCCGCGCCAGCAGGGTGTCCAGGTGGTCCATCGCGCCGGCAGCCCGATCTTCGGCGCTCAGCAGCGCCTGGCGACCGCTGGCCAGGGCCCCGCGGGCCGACGCATAGCGCTTGCCGAGAATGAGGGCCATGGCGCGGGCGCCGTGCCAGGCTCCGTTCGCTGGATCGCGGGTCAGCGCTCGAGCGAAGTGGCCGGCGGCTTCCGGGTAGCGCTCCTGTTGCGCCAAGAGGCGTCCGAGCAGGGCGTGGGCCTCAGCGAAGTCGGGATCGAGCTCAACTGCCTCTTGGAGGTGGAAGGCGGGGTTGCCGGTGTCCTCGTGGGCCGGCTGTTCGTTGGGCAGCGCGCCGCCTCTTTCCGCCTCGGCGAGAACCGCCAGACGGTAGTGGGCTTCGGCGCGTTCCCGCGGTGCGCCCGGGGCGGCCTCGAGCACATCGAACAGGGCGGTCCGGGCCGCCTCCGGATCCCCCGCGGCCTGGTGTGCGGCGCCCAGGGCCAACTGGGCGATCGGCATCGCCGCGTCCTTTTCCAGCACGTCACCCAGCAGCGCGATCGCCTCCGGCGCCCCGCCAAGTCGAGTCAGTACTTCGGCGTGCCGGACCCGCGCCTCGAGGTCGTCGGGATCGATCTCGACCGCCCGCCGGAGGTGGCGTTCGGCACCCTCCAGGTCGCCCCGCTCGGCCAGGATGAGCGCAAGGTTGTAGTGCGGTTCGCGGTAGCTGTCGTGTATGTCGACCGCGCGGCGCATGTGCACTTCGGCGCCTGCCTTGTCGCCGAGTTCGATCAGCGCCATGCCGACGTTGAACAACGTGACGGGGTCGTCGGGGAGGGCCTCCAGTGCGGCTTCAAAGGCGCTCAGCGCGGCCTGAGCGTTGCCCCGGCGCATCGCGTCGGTGCCGCGCTTGAAGTGCGCCTCGCGACTCGCGTTCAGCCGCTGCAGGGCCGCGAACAGCGGGTCGGGAAAGCCGACGCGAATGTGCTGGTTCCGTTCCAGGTGGAGCGCCGCCTCCTCGCGCCGGCCCAGACGACGGAGCGCCAACCCGAGGTGGTGTTGAATGGCGGATCCGTCGGGTTGTCCACTGAGTGCCGTCTCGAACCGTTCGGCCGCGCGTTCGAACTCTCCGCGTTCGGAGTCGATCCGGCCGAGGCCGAAGCGGGCGGCGGAGTACTGCTGATCGAGTTCCAGGATTCGCACATAGTCGCGCTCGGCGTCGTCGACGCGGCCGAGTTCGAGCAGGGCGTCGGCGCGGCGAGTTCGTGCCGCGAGGTCGCGGGGCGCCAGTGCAAGAACCCGGTCGAGTGCAGCGACCGTACTTTCGATGTTGCCTTCGAACGTCTCGTGAACGGCCAGAAAGTAGGGCCAGCGTGGATCGGCGGGAGCGAGCGTTTCGGCGTTGCGGAGAGCGGCGGCGGCGGGCCCCATGAAGTCGTACAGGAGGTAGAGCTGACCCATATGGCCGAAGGCGGCTGCCAACTCGGCGTCGTCGGACTCGGGCGCTTCGAGCAGGCTGTCGACGCGGGTTCGCGCTGCCGTCAGTTGAGCCTGCACGGACTGCTCGTAGTGGTCGATCCGTGGCTGATCGAGGGACTCCAGGGCGGGCTGCGCGAGGGCCTGCAGAGGGGTCAGAGTCAAAAGCGCGACGAGCGTGGCCAGCGTGGCCGCCCCTGTTGACGGTGCGGGGTTCACCGCGATGCACCTGTTGTCGCGGCGTCGGGTTCGCCGAGGCCGCGGACCAGGGTGAAGTACCGGCCCAGGCCGCCGGGAGTGAAGACCTCGCGACCACCGCCGGGCCAGGAGACGACGACGGTCGGGGCTTCGCCGGCAGCGACGAAGGCGATGCGGGGATCGTTGGACGCCGCATAGGAACCGTCGGTGTGGAAGCGGCGCCAACGGCGTACGGTGTCATTCCCGGCGTCGCGTACGCCGACCCAGGCGCCGAGAGCGCGGCGTCCGGGTGTGCTCTCGTCTTTGCCCGCGAGTCGCAGATCGACTCCGGCCCAGGCTTGCGACGCCGGCCGGAGTTGGTTGACGAGAACGCGCGCCGGGCCGTTGTTGGTCGCGACCACGAGATCCGGGTCGCCGTCGTTGTCCAGATCACCCGCGGCCAGCCCCCGGCTCACTTCGGAGACGATGGGGCTCTCGAAGTCCAGGATCTCCTCGAAGCGGCCGCTGCCGAGCCCGCGGAACAGTTGATCCGTCTGCCGCAGCGGCAGCGATTCACCCGCCCGGAATTGCTCCTCGATCCGCTTGACGGCGCCGTTGGCAACGTAGATGTCGAGTTCGCCGTCCAGGTCGTAGTCGAGCGCCGCAGTGCCGAAGCCGGTGTAGGAGAAGCTGGGGCGTCCCAGACCGCTGGCGCGTGTGACGTCGTCCCAGATGCCGTCGCCGAGATTCAGATAGAGCGTGTTCGTTTCCCGGCGGAGATGGGTCATGAAGAGGTCGACCAGGCCGTCGCCGTTGAAGTCCTCCGCCAGCACGCCCATGCTCGCCTGCGGTTGGCCCGACGCGCTGACGGACGTGCCGGCCATGACCGCGTCGTCGACGAAGGTGGCGCCATCGCGATTGAGCAGCAGGGCGTTGGCCTCCTGGTCGTTGGCGACATAGATGTCGATCAGGCCGTCGCCGTCGAAGTCGGATGCGATCGTTCCCAGGGTTGGCCGGGCGAGGTCGGCCAGACCGAGGCGTGCGGTCCAGTCCTCGAACACGCCGCTGCCGCTGTTTCGCAGCACTCGGTTCGCCTCGGCCCGATAGGCCTTGGGGCCGCAGTAGTCCAGCACGCCCTCGGCTGAGGCGCACTGCTTGTGGATGGCGACCCGAAACTCGACATAGTTGCCTACGAAGAGGTCGAGGAGACCGTCGGCGTCGAGGTCGAAGAAGCTCGCGGCGGCGCTCCAGCGAGGGTCGTCCGCGTTGCTGCCGTCGGTGATGTTGGTGAAGCGGGGCGCGCCCGGCGCCGAGTCGTTGCGCCAGAGTTCGTTGGCGCCCAGGTTCATGATGTAGAGGTCGGGGTCGCCGTCGTTGTCGATGTCGCCGACCGCGACGCCCATGGCGTAGCCACGGGCGTCGAGGCCGCTCTCGCCGGTGATGTCGGTGAAGCGAAGTTCGCCGGCATCGAGGTCGTTGCGGAACAGCCGGTCGCGCAGGATTGAGCCGCTGGCGTTTCCGGATGCGGGCGAGACGCCCGCGTTCCCAGGTGGCGCCAGCGGGTGCCCCTGACCGAGGTAGAGGTCGAGGTCGCCGTCGCCGTCGAAGTCCGACAGGGCGACGGCGCCTCCCATGTGCTCGGCAAAGTAGAGCTTTCCGGTCATCCCGTTCGCGTGTGTGAAGTCAACGCCGAGGTCGGCGGCGCGGTCGACGAAGGCCGGCTTCGGATCTTCGGCAGCGAGAGGGCCGGCTATCGCGGCCACGGCTAGAGCCAGGGCGAGGGCGACCGCCGGTGACGGGCAGTTCCCAGACACGGTGGATGCCCTCAGGCCAGCGGCACCGGCGCCGCGGTACGGGGCGCGCCGACCCGAACCGTCCGCCCGTAGCCCAGGTTGTGGAGCACGTCCTCGGAGGTATGCCCCGGAACGATGTCGCAGACGAAGCCGCCGTCGTCGTCCCGGTCGATCAGGAGTTCGGTGGCCTCGGGGAGGACGCAGTGCTTGCTGCCGCGCACGCCGCCGAGCATCTCCTGGTAGGCGCCGACGGAGAAGAAGCCCAGGTGGAGCGGTCGCTCGGCCAGTTCGGCCGCGGCCAGGTCAGGCAGGAAGAGGGGAACCGTGCTGCCGCGGGGCGGGTACACGTCGTCCCGGTCGCAGGTGATGCCGCCCAGGCGGACGCGGCGGAAGGGACGGTCGAGGTGGTTGAGCGGCAGGCAGATGAAGTGCTCGCCCAGGGCCCAGGTGTCGGGGAAGGAGGTCATGATCGAGCCGTCGACCAGGTACCAGGGCAACTCGGCGCCATTCGCCTTGACCGCGATGACGCGGAACAGGTGCGCCGCGTGCTCGGACACCGTGTAGCGACCGAACTCGCCGATCAACGCCGGCGGCTTCGTGCCGTGGGCGGCGCAGCACGCGAGCGTCCTCTGGAGCAGGTGGCGCGCGAAGAGGTCGTAGTCGAAGCTGCTGTCGAGCGTGGTTCTGCCGGGCACGCCGCCGCCGAAGTCGAAGAAGCGGAGGTGGGGGTGGTTGCGGCCGAGGCGGGCGTAGAGATCGAGCCCAGGTTCGAGAGCCTCGACGAACTCCTCCTCGCTGCAGCCCGCCGAACCGAACATTGCGTGCAGGAGAACGAAACGCGTTGCGGGCGTTCGGTCGATCTCGGCTGCGAGACGCTCTGTCCCCAGGGCGTCGACGCCGAAACGCGAGTCGCGATCGGCCGGCCGCGTGCCGTCCAGCCAGGCGCCGGCGCCGGCTCTCGGCCCCGGCAGCCTGAGGCGGACTCCGAGTTCGAATGCCTGGCCGCTGCCGGCGAAGGATTCCAGCTCCGAGGCGTCCTCGAGGATGGGGATCGTGCCGCGGTGTTCGCTCCGGAGCGCGACCAGGTTCTGCGCGTAGTCGCTGCCCGGGCCCTTGAACCCGTTCGCGAGCACGAGGCGATCTTCCGGCAGTTGGCCGGATCGGATCATGCGCCGGGCGATCTCGACGTCTATGTTCGACGACATCTCGTGGTGGGCGCCGGCGGCCAAAGTCGAGCGGACGATCTCCTCGGCGGTGTTCGCCTTCGAGGCGAAGGCGAAGTGGAAGGGGGCGGGGTAGCCGACCAGGTCGATCGCGCGCTGGAAGCAGCGTTCCATCGTCCTCACCTGGGTGCGGATGTTCGGCAGGAAGGCGATTTCGAGCGGACTGGGCATGGGAGTCAAGGGCAGACCGGATGCCGGGGCGCGTCCCGGCTCGAAGAAGGCTGCAAGGTCCAGTCCGTGGGCCAGCAGGCGGCCGCTCTCTGCCTCGAGGAAGTGGTTGAACCGGTGGCCGGCGGGAACCGGCGCTGGGGACTCCCAGCCGATTCTGCGGGGTACAGAAGGCGGCGCTTGACTGGAATCCATGGCGGCTACCGTCGGGCCGTCCATTCTACCGGTGAGTCCGAGGCACGGGAGAGTAGCCCGAATCAGCTCAGCCGTTGGTCGAACCTGAACGAGCGAATCGTGCCGGGCTTCACCTCGTCGAAGTTCACGTGCAGCGGGTTGATCACGATGTTCCTCTCCAGCGGGTTCACCACGCTTGGCACGGCGAAGGCGAGATGTTCCTTCAGTGCTGCCGCGCCGGCTTGCTGGCCGTTTCGAGCGGCTTCGTCGATGGGCAGTTCGACCACGTCGTCGTCCGGGATTGTCACGTCCAGGATCCGGAAGGTCGGGGCATCCGAGATGTCCTCGATCCGCGCCAGGGTCTCGAGCATGGCCAGGGACGATGTTTCAATGCAGTAGACGACGGGCATCCCGGGCGGAGTCCAACGGCCTCCGCTGAGGGCGGCGCCCATGCCGCTCAGCATCGCGGCTGCGTCGGTCGCGTGGACCGCCCTGGCGATTCTCCAGACCCTCATCGAGCTTCACGTTGTTGTGGGGCAGCGGACGCGTCGCGACCGAGGCAGTCGGCTGGAAAGGTCAGAGCGGGATGCCGTGCTCGATGCGATGGAGAAGCACGACGACGTCGTTCGCGCCGGTCACCGTATCGGCGTGTTCAAGGGGCGTCTCTCCGCCAAGCCCGATGTTGGGGCGCTTCATCCACCTGAGAGCCGCTTCGTGCTTGTACTCGAAGAAGTCGAGCGCCTTGTTGTACGCCTTGGCGACCGCGACGACCCGGTCGGCTTCGTGGCGCTTGAGAGTTCCGTTGCGCAGTCGGCGCAGCATGGTCTGACGCGGGATGCCGACGATGCCTGCCAGTTCGATGTCCGGCACCTCCAGCGCGGCCTTCAACTCGCGCAACAGGCCTGCGGAGCACGATCCTCCGCGGATCTCCGCCAAGGCGGGGATACTCAGCTCTTCGCGGGATCCTCGGCTGCTCATTTGGGCCTCAGTGCAAGTCTCCATGTGGCGCAGGAGAACGTACCAAATGGGACGAAAAGAAGCAAGGACCGTGAGAGGGCGTGAGCGCGATCCTCTTGCCCCTGCTGGCCGTATCCTTGGTACATGATCGAGGCACTCCGGCAGCAGGCTGAGGACATCTTCTTCGCGGGCGTGGCGGCGGCCGACCCGGTGGTGTCGACCGCTTCGGCGCTTGGCGAACTCGACCTGGGCGTTGCAGCAGGCGGGCGCGTTGCGGTGCTGGCGGTAGGAAAGGCCGCGTTCGGCATGGCGAAGGCGGCGGTCCAGGTCCTCGGGGACCGACTCCGGCCGTCCGACGTGCTGCTCGTGACCCACGACGAGGCCGTGGGCCCGGCCCGGTTCGAGGCGCTTCGTTCGGGGCACCCGCTGCCGGACGAGCGCGGCTTCGCCGCGGCGGGAGAGATCGAGCGTCGCGCTGCTGCGCTCGGCAGGGACGACTTGGCTCTGGTGCTGATCTCGGGCGGGGCGTCGGCGCTGCTGCCGTCGCCGCCGCCGGGGATTCCCCTGGAGGACAAGCTGGAAGTGACGCGGCTGCTCCTGCGCGGCGGCGCCACGATCCACGAGCTGAACGCGGTGCGAAAGCACATTTCGACGACCAAGGGTGGAGGACTCCTGCGCCGGTTGCGGCCCGCGCGGGTGATTACCCTCGCTCTCTCGGACGTGACCGACGATGACCCGTCCGTGATCGGCAGCGGGCCGACAGCGCCCGATCCGTCGACGTTCGGGGACGCATACGCAGTGCTCGAACGCTGCGGCGCGGTGCGGGCGTGCCCGGCGTCGGTTCGGCGCCGGTTCGAGGCGGGAATCAGCGGCGAGCTCGAAGAGACGCCGAAGCCCGGCGATCCGGTCTTCGACGGCGCGATCTACCGGGTCGTCGGCGGCAACCGGACCAGCGTCGGGGCGATGGCCTCGGCTTGCGGCATCGGCGCCGAGGTCGAACCGGCGCCCCTGGAGGGCGAGGCGCGCGAGGTCGCGACGGGATTGGCGAGGCGCTTCGCCGGGGCGCCTCCGGCTGCCTACGTCGCCGGCGGTGAGACGACGGTGACCGTTCGCGGCGGCGGCCGGGGCGGCCGCAACCAGGAAATGGCGCTCGCCTTCGCCCTTGAAGCGGCCAAGGGCCCGTTGGCCGACCGCCGGGACTGGGTGTTCCTCGCCGCCGGCACCGACGGCCGCGACGGGCCCACCGACGCCGCCGGCGGCATCGTCGACGCATCCACCGTTGCCCTCATCCGCAGGGCCGGAATCGACCCGCGCGCCGCCCTCGACAACAACGACTCCTACACGGCCCTTGACGCCGCGGGCGGGCTGCTGCGCACCGGCGCCACCGGTACGAACGTCGCGGACCTCGTCGTGTTCCTTGTGGACTATAGTTTTTTCCCCGCAAAAATGAGGGGAAAGGAGACGGGCGCCGGTGGTGAACGGGAACGCAGCCAGTCAAGTCGGTTCGCGCGCGGGCAGGTGTCTCGCCCGACTCCCCTTGATCCTGCTCGGCTGTTCGTTGGCGGTGTGTCTGGCGGCGGCGCCTGTTGGCGGGCTCATCTACGTCATGCCCGGCGACGACGCGATGGTGGACCGCACACCGATCATCGTGTTCGGTGAAGTGCGTTCGGTAATGGCGGCCCCTGGAGCGCCGCGCCCGTCCACCGACGTTCTCTTCGAAGTGGAGCAGGTACTGAAGGGGTTTGTCTCCGGTGGCACGATCGTCGTCCGGCAACCCGGAGGCGTGAGCGAGGACGGCCGCTTTCGCGTACGCCCGAAGTGGGCCACCAGGGACGAGCGAACGGGGGCCGGCGACGCCCGGTAGCTGGCGAATCTCCGAAGCCTGGTCTACCTGTACCTGTACTCGAACCAACTGACCGGCGACATTCCAGCGGGCCTGGGGAGCCTCCCGAACCTGGCGTACCTGCGGCTGGGCTTCAATGAGCTCTAGCCGGCTCGTTTCGTAGCCGGAAAGGCGTCGAGCCCCGGGTAGACGGCGCGGTCGCCGAGTTGCTCCTCGATGCGGAGGAGCTGGTTGTACTTGGCGACGCGGTCGCTGCGGGCGGGGGCGCCGGTCTTGATCTGACCGGTGTTCCAGGCGACGGCCAGGTCCGCGATCGTCACATCTTCCGTCTCGCCGGAGCGGTGGCTCATGACGACGCCCCAACCGGCGTCTCGACTGCGCTTGACAGCCGCCGCGCTCTCGGTCAGGGAGCCGATCTGGTTCACCTTGCACAGCAGGGCGTTGCAGGAGCTCTCCTCGATCGCCCGGTCGATGCGTTCGATGTTCGTCACCAGCAGGTCGTCGCCGACCAGTTGCACGTCGCCGCCGAGCCGTTCGCAGAGCGCCTTCCAGCCGGCCCAGTCGTCCTCGGCCAGACCGTCCTCGATGCTGACGATCGGGTACTTGCGGCACCAGTCGGCCCAGAGGTCGACTAGTTCCCCGCTCTCGAGTTCGCGGCCTTCGATCGGCAGGCTGTAGCGGCCGGTCGCTTCGTCGTAGAGCTCGCTGGTTGCCGGGTCGAGCGCGATCTGGAGGTCCTCGCCGGGGCGGCGTCCGGCAGCCTCGATCGCCTCCAGGATGACCTCGACGGCCCGCTCGTTGCCGCCCAGCGCGGGCGCGAAGCCGCCCTCGTCGCCGACCGCGACGGAGAAGCCGCGGTCGTGGAGGATCGCGCGCAGCCGGTGGTAAACCTCGACGCCCCAGCGCAGGCCCTCGGCGAACGAACCGGCGCCGGTCGGCATGACCATGAACTCCTGGAAGTCGGTCGAACCGGCGGCGTGCTGGCCGCCGTTGAGGATATTGAGCATTGGCACGGGCAGGGTGCGGGCGCCGTTGCCGCCGACCGAGGCGTAGAGCGGCAGGCCACGAGCGGCAGCGGTGGCGTGGGCGGCGCCCAGACTGGCGCCAAGCAGGGCGTTCGCGCCGAGGCGGCCCTTGTTCGCGGTGCCGTCGAGCGCCACGAGCACCCGATCGAGTCCCGCCTGATCGGCCGCGTCGAGTCCCCGCACCGCCTCGGCGATCTCGCCGTTCACGTGGCCGACGGCCATCGTCGTGCCCTTGCCACCGTAGCGCGCAGAGTCGCCGTCACGCAGTTCGACCGCCTCGTGGCGGCCGGTGCTGGCGCCGCTCGGGACGATCGCGCGGCCACTGGCGCCGCCTTCCAGGGCCACTTCGACTTCGACGGTCGGGTTGCCGCGGCTGTCGAGCATTTCGCGGCCGACTACGGAGGAGATGATGGTGGAGTTCGAGGTCATCGGTGTCGCGTCTCGTTTGGTTGGAGGTTCGCCTCGCGGCGTGCTGCTCGGAGGGCGGGCAACGCTAGCAGCGATGACACGGCAGTAAGATGCGCCGGTTCCAACAGAAGGGGATTTCGGATGTCGAGGCTCCATCGGTGGGCTACGCCAGGTTTCTACGTTCTTCTGGCCGCGACGGCCGCCGTGCCGGCGACAGCGCAGCGCGGCACGGAAGGCGGGCAATGGCGGCACTACGCCGGCGACAGCGGCTCCACGAAGTACTCGCCCCTGGACCAGATCGACGCCGGCAACTTCTCGCAGTTGGAGATCGTCTGGAGCTGGGAATCGGCCGACGCCCTGCTCAGGGACAAGACCGACCTGGTGGCCGGACCGTACCGGGGCACGCCGCTCTTGATCGACGGCGTCGTCTACATGTCGACCGGCCTGGGTCAGGTGGCGGCGCTCGATCCGGCCACCGGCGAGACGCTGTGGCGGCACGATCCCCGAGACTGGGAGGTCGATCAACGACGCGGGCTGATGCAGAACCGGGGCCTCGAGTACTGGAGCGACGGCGAGGCGGCACGCATCCTGGTCGCGACCCGAGGCGGGCGGCTGGTCTCGATCGACACGGAGACGGGCAAGCCCGACGCGGATTTCGGTGAGGAGGGCGTCGTCGACCTGATGCAGGGTCTCCTGCCCGGCCGCGCGAACCGAAACATGAATTGGACCGCGCCGGTGACCGTGGTGGCCGACACCATCGTTGTCGGCGGAACGATCTTCGACTTCCCGCTGCGCAACACGAATCCGCCGGGGGACATCCGCGGCTTCGACATCAAGACCGGCGAGTTGAAGTGGACGTTCCACAGCGTGCCCCGGGAGGGCGAGCCCTACATCGAGACCTGGGAGAACGAGTCCTGGAGGAAGATGGGCAACACGAACGTCTGGTCGATGATGAGCGCCGACCAGGAACTCGGCTACGTCTACATGCCCTTCGGTACGCCGACCAACGACTACTACGGCGGCGAGCGGCACGGCGACAACGTGTACGCCGAGTCGGTCGTCTGCCTCGATGCGCGCACCGGCGAGGTCGTCTGGCACTTCCAGACCATCCACCACGGCGTCTGGGACTACGACCTGGCTTCGGCGCCGAACCTGATCGACATCACGGTCGACGGCAAGGACATCAAGGCGGTCGCGGTGGTCTCCAAGGCCGGCATGACCTACGTCTTCGACCGGGCCACGGGGGAACACGTCTGGCCGATCGTGGAGGCGCCGGTCAACTACCACTCCCAGGCCCCGGGCGAGAAGCTGTCGCGCACCCAGCCGTTCACAACCCGGCCGCCGCCCTTCGAGACGCTCGGCATCGACTACGAGGACCTGATCGACTTCACGTCGGAGCTGCGGGCCGAAGCGCTGAAGGTGATCCAGGACTACGTGATCGGCCCGATCTTCACGCCGCCGATCATCCACGGCGAGGACGGCAAGCGCGCCTATCTCCAGAACCCGGGCCCGGGCGGCGGCGCCAACTGGACCGGCGCGTCCTACGACCCGGAGACCGACATCCTCTACGTGCCTTCGCTGACCCGGCCCGGCGCCATCTCGCTCTCGGCGCCCGATCCGGCGCGTTCGGATTGGCGGTACGCGATCAACCGCCGGGCCATGCCCCTGGTCCAGGGCCTGCCCCTGCTCAAGCCGCCCTATCGCCGGATCACCGCGATCGACATGAACCGGGGCGAGATCGTGTGGCAGGCGCCGCTCGGGGAGGGACCGCGCAACCACCCCGCCATCAAGCACCTGAACCTGGGCCGCCTGGGCACGCCGCCCCAGGACGGGATCGTCACCGAGGGCGGCGTCCTGGTCACCAAGACGCTGGTCGTCTCCATTGAGCCCGTCCTCGACGAACTCGGCGACCGTGCAGCCACCGGCAGCTATCTCGACGCCTTCGACAAGGCGACCGGGGAACTGCTGGCCCAGGTCGAGGTCGACCGCGCCCTCCACAGCTCGCCGATGACCTACATGCACGAGGGCCGCCAGTACATCCTCGTCGCCAGCGGCGGCGAGAGCCCGGGCCCCGGCGTACCCGTTGAAGCCACGGCCGCCGTCGATGCCGGACCGCGGCCCAAGCGCCTGCCGCCGCGCAAATCCGAGCTGCTCGCCTTCGCGCTGCCCGAGTAGTCGGGCTCTGCCGGACCCATTTGCCTCGCAGTGATGCGCCCCGGCTGCATGTCGGCGGTGTGCGGGTTCGCCGGGAGTTACCCGACGTCGCTACGTTCGCGGCGCTATGCCAAGCTCTTCGCGGAGGATCGAGAAGTCGAACAGCGCGGGGCTCCTGGCGCGTTCCTCCATGTTCTCCATTTGCCTCAACAGCAGATCGACCTCTCGACGTCCGGCGGCCGTCCGCGCGCATTCCCGCGGCGTCTTCCGGCTCAGTGCGGGCAGCGGCAGGTCCGGCCACCCGGCGTAGTGGCGGGCTTTGTGCTCGGCTGCGTACTCGGCTGCCCGTTTCTCGTCTTCGGGTGAGAGCGGGGGCAGTTCCGGCTGCGTCCCGGAGCGCGGCTCGGCCGCGAGAGGGTCTGTCTGCTCGCGAGCGTCGTGTTTGATGCGCTGGCCGCAGGCTGCCTCGATCCGTTCCCGCAGGTCGTCGGCCCGCGCCGTCGAGTTCGTCTGGATCGCGAGCACGTCGGCGTCTAGCCGAAGCCAGCCCAGGACCGTGTTCTCGCCTTCTGGCAGCGTTTCGTCGCCGAGGCGCAGAATCGCATAGGTGATTGGAGCGTCGTCGTCGGTCTCGTTGCGGACGCCCTCGAGCTCGGCGATGCGGGCTTCGACTTCGGCTGCCGCTCCCGGCGCGATCTCGAACCGGTCCAGAGTGAGCAGCAGGGGGTCACCGTCCCGGTTGTGCAGGTTCGGCGGCAGCGCGGCCTGCATACGGAGCGCTTCCACGGCCTCTTCCCAATAGCCGACCAGGCCACGCCCGAAGGCCGCGTCGCGGAGGCGTTCCGCCGGCACGAGCCGCTTGCGACGCAGGCGGGCCCGCGCTCGATCGACGACGTTGGCGGCGTCGTAGGGAGGCAGCGGAATCGAGTGGACGCCTGCCAGAAGCGAGATGCCGTCGTAATCCACGACGCGTCCGAGGATGGCGTCTCGCTTGGCGAGCGACTTCGAGGCCATCGTGTCCCGCACCGTGCGCCGTTCTCCCGAGAGAAGGTCGTACAGGGTCAGGGTCTTCCCCGGATCGATGGCCTCGACTTCCCAAACCGAGAACCAGGCAGCGCGCTGCGCCTGAAGCCAGGCTCGTTCCTCCGGTGAACAGCGGCGCTCATGGCTCTCGAGATAGGCATCCACGGCCGCCCTGCCATCGACCTTGAGGCTGAAGACCGACCAGGGGCGTGCGAGAAAGGGCGTCTCGCAGAAATCTGCAAAGTCGTCCGTCGGTTCCCGCCATTCCTGGCCGAACTCCCGTTCGGCGAACTCGATCAGACGATCGATGAGCTGCAGGTCCATCCGGTGCGCCGTAGTCGTGCGGAGGCTGTCGGCGTGCAGAGCCTCGTCAGCCGCCAGGTGACACTTCTTGTACTTGCGGCCGCTGCCGCACGGACACCGCTCGTTGCGACCGGCTCGGGGCCTGAAGGGACCGGGTTCGGGACTCCACTCGAAGTCGTCATCAGGCTCGATCTCCTCGGGGTCGCCCAGGTGGTAGTAGTCGAGCGCGTCGTAGGGAACGGTGACGCGCACCTCCCGGTCGTTGTCGTCGAAGTACGACTCGCAAATGGGCGTGAACGCTGCCGCGCTCAGTGCCGCCGGGTGCCGGGCGAGGAGCGCACAGAGAGACTCTGCACACGCGGCGGCGATCTCCAGGTCGCGTTCGATTAGCGATCGCGGCAGGCCGTCCTCGTCGCGGCTTTGCAGCAGCGGATAGGCGTCCGGGCTCTTCGCTCGCCAACCGTGCTCCATCGCCTCACGTCGTAGCGACGGCGGCAGATCGGAGGCGGACTTGAATGTGAGCGTCAGCAGGTCGGCGACTACCGCGATCGTTGAATCTTCGGGGTCGCCTGTTTCGGCCGCGTCGTGAAACGCCTCAAACCGGTCGATCGACGAGAAGATCAGAATGCCGCGGTTCTCGTCGTGTGCGCCGATGATCACGACGCAGGCGCCCTCGACGCCGAGTGCCGGGATGTCCACGCGGACGATGGGCGGATTGTCGAGGATCGTCCACGGCTGGAGTGCGAACAACGCGCCGCTGGCGGCGAACAGAGCCTCTACCGTCGCGGACGGGATCCGACCTCCCTTCAGATGGGTCGGCTCGGTGATGCGACCGCCGACCCACTCGTGGGCAGGCGGTCTTCGCCGGGCGCCGCGCCGGCGTTTCGCGTAGGCGCGCCGACGTTTCACGTCGCGGCTCTACCGTCCGTGACCTGGCGGGTGCAACTCGACACCGCTACGCACGCAGCCCGGCCAGCGGGCCGATGAGGTCGATGTAGTCGCCGCGCTGGCCGTAGGTGTGGCTGAGGCCGACGCGGTCGATGTCGAGGCCCATGGCGCGGGCGACGCTGACGAGGAGTCGCTGGTGGGGGATGCCCGCGAGCTTCGTTGTGCCGCCCGGCATGAGCTGCGTGGGGACCCGCATCTGTGCTGGCGTCTCGTGGGGCCAGTACATGTACCGGCCGGTGTTGAAGGCCCACGAGCCGCCGATCAACACCGGACAGTAGTGGCGGTAGCCGTGCCAGCCGTCGCCGAGTTCCGAGCCCCAGACGATCAGGGTGTTGTCCATCAGCGAGCCGCCGCCGGCGTCCGGGATCGCTTCCAGCGTACTGACGAGGCGGGCGACCTGCTGGGCGTGGAACACCAGATAGTCGGTCATCGCGGCGTGCTTGGCCGCGTCGTCGTGGATGTAGTGAGCGATGCCCTTGTGCACCTTGTCGCTGATGTGGCCGGCCCCGAACTCCGCGGTCGGCATCTCGCCCAGCGAGAGCGAGACGACCCTGGTGATGTCGCAACTGAAGGCCGCGGCGATGGTGTCGACGAAGGCGTCGAACTGCAGGTCGTAGCGGTCGAACGAGGCGGCCGGTCGCGGCGGCGCCTCGCAGGACAGAGTCGCTAGACCCTCGAGCCGTCGCCCGAGCCGGTCGACGAGCCCGAAGTGGGACTCGAGTCGAGCACGATCGGTGGCGTCGAAGCGGGAGGCGACCGCACGGTACTCCTGGTAGGCGAAGTCGAGGGTGCTGCGGCGGTAGGCGCCGACCTCGTCGCCGGATGAGGCCGGCCCGAAGACCCGCTCCCAGGCGCGGAGCGGCGTGTTCTCCGCCGGCAGGCGCACACCGCTGTCGTTGTACGCGATCGGGCGGCCGGACTCGAGCGCCGAATCGACCGAGAGCTCCAGGGACGGCAGCCGATCCGGCCGCGCCAGGCGGGCGGCGACGAGCTGGTCGAGGGACGCGGAAGTGGACCGCGTGTCGCGGGCGGCGAAATCGGCGTTGTTGCCGGTCCAGGCGTGAACCCACCCGCGGTCGTGGCGGTTGCCGCCGACATCGAGTTCGGCGGTTGCCAGGGAGAGCCCGTCGATAGCGAGCAGGCGGCGACGGTGCTCGTAGAGCGGCGCCAGCGGCCTGCTGAACTCACTCTGGTCGAGGGATTCCAGGTCGAGAGCCCAGGGTTCCGTCTCGGAGGCGCCCTCCGGCCGCATGCACCAGGTGGCGTACGGCCAGCCGTGGCAGTGGCTGATCACGATCAGACGCCTGGTCTGCGCCGGACTCTGGGCCAGTGCGCGCAGGGCGCCGCCGGGCCATCCGGCGCCGAGCGCCGTCAGACCGCCGAACTGCAGAAGGTGACGTCTCGAGATCATGGGCCGGCTCCAGAGGCTTGTGGGGAGTGCGAAACGGACCGCGCGCGGAAGAGCTCGCTGGTGGCGATCGAAACCAGCAACTCCTTGATCGAATCGTCCTCGCGGAAGCGTTCCTGAATCGTCTTGACGCCGGGCGTCGTCCTTTCGAGGTGGTTGCCGAGTGCGTAGCGGGTCCAGTGGAGCGTGTAACAGTCTCTCACGCGCCGGCTGGCGGCCAGCTTGTGCGCAAACTCGACGCCGTTTGTGAAGGTGATGTCCTCGGCGCCGGGAAACCTCAGCGAGCCACTGGCATCGACCTGCTGTCCGTTGTCCTGGTCGCGCCATGCGCCGATCGCGTCGTAGTGCTCGAAGGCGAACCCGGCCGGGTTGATGCGCCGATGACACGAGTTGCAGGTGCGGGGCTTGGTGGCGGCCGCGGTCCGCTCGCGATTCGTGCTCTCCGCGGTCAGCGTGTCTGGCGGCAGGGCGGTCTCGGCGCCTTGGACCGGCGTCCCCAGTTCCATGCAGGCGATCCGCTCGAGGATCTTCACACCTCTGGGTATGGGACCCGGTTGCACCGCGTACGCGCCGATCGCAAGCACCGAGGGCAGGGTCAGCACGCCGGCTCGCTGGTCGCTGGGAAGTGCGACGGGATAGAGGGTGAGCGGTGCTTTGCGCCCGATCGACGCCGAGACGTACTCGATGGGTCGCGTCACGCTGGGACGATCGGCGACGCGGGTAGCGCTTGCTCCGTAGATCGGCGCCGTGGACTTCGACACGTAGCCGTGGTGGTCCGTCATCAGCGCGGTGAACGTGCCGTCGCCTTCGAAGATGGCCCGCTCGACGAACAGCTCCGTCTCCAGCTTCATCGAATGGCGCATCGGGCCCATGATGGCGGGCCATTTGACGTCGTCGTCGCGCGGGTTCACCATCTCCCGGGAGATGCCGAACAGAGGTCCGAAGGCGCGGCGCGCGGGTGCGATCAGGAGGACCTTGTCGGTGCCCAGCCACTGGTGGTGGAAGTGGACAACGGCGGGTCTGGCCCGCGGGTCTTCGAGCATTCGGCGCGCCTGGCGTTCGATGCCGGTTGGCGTGTCGAGGTCGCCGGAACGCGCCGCTGTGAACAGTTCCTCGTCGGGCATCGAGTCCCACAGGAAGTAGGAGAGCCGCGCCGCGAGTTCCCATGGATCGAGCGTCGTGTCCGCGTTGGCGCCTGCGTCGCCCGGCGCCAGCTTGAAGTGAAATGCGGGGGCCTGCAGGATGCCGGCGGCCGTGAGCGCCACGGCCTCGTCCAGCGGTCCGGAGTCGATGTTCGCCTGCCAGAACCCCTCGATCCGCGTCTGCTCCCCGGCGCGGAGAGGGCGGCGGTAGGCGCGCTCGGCGAATTGCAGGAGACTCGTCCGTGCGCATGCCTCCTGCTCCTCGGCGGGCAGGCCGGCCCAGTCGGGACAGGTGAAGAAGGCAGGCGAGAGCAGAGCGAACGACCCGAAATGCATCCCGGCGAGGTGGAGTTCCTCGACCTGGTAGGAAGACGGACTCTGGCCCTGTGCGATTCCCTCGAAGCCGTCGGCGCCGGGCTCGGCCGGAAACTGCCAGGGCCACGGATCGGGCGGTGGCGGCGGCGAGAAAACGCCCTTGCTGGCGGCGCGCCGCGGGCTGATCCGGTCGGCGACGGGCGGCCGTTTCGGCCACTGCGCCCCGTCTCTGGGGAAGCCCAGCAGGTCGGCGACCGTGTTGTTGTACTCGGTCGGCGTCAGCGCCAGGGGTGCCGTCCTCTGCGCTTCGCTGGACTCTGGCGACGCGCTCGCAGTCGACAGAGTGAAGCCGGCGGTGCAGAGGAGCGCCAGGATCGTCCTGAGGTCGAGCTTCATGGCGGATGGCGTAAGGCTGGGGACTCCGGTGCGAGACGAACTTGTAACACTGTATCAGGCGTCTCGTCCCGGAGCAGTCACCCGCAGGTCCGACTTGTCGAGAAAGTCGCGCGAGAGCCCGGTGTAGCGGTGCAGGCGGTCGACCACCTGGGCGCGAGTGTCCGGGGCGAGCGTGCTGCCCCGAAGCAACGCGGTCGCGTACTCGGTGAGCGCCCATTCCTCGACGTCGGCCATCAGGGTCTCGAGGTCCGCCGGGGTTCCCTCAGGCAGCGCGTCCAGGTATCGGGCGGCGATGGCGTAGGACGGCAAGTTGACGATATAGGGGAGGTCGTCGCCAGGGGGCGCTCCTGCGGCGCCGCGCCGTTCGTCCGGAAGTACGCCGTGTACCAGAGATGTGCGGCCGGGACGCCGTCGTCGTTGTCGAGCTGGATTCCGGTGACGACAGCGTCGTACTCAACCGTTTCGCCGCCGACGTCGATCGAGTGGCTGGTCTCCCAGTGGCCGGGCGGAGGGGTCGTTTCGGCGACCGCCGATGCGCCGTCGCCTTCCTCCGCGCGCGCCGGGGCCGTCGCGGCCGCAACGGCGACGCAGATCAGGGCGAGGGCCGGTCTGGCTGCGACGAGCATCGGGAGGACGGAGAACGCCATCGGGTTGGCGTATTGTAGACCGCAAGGACGGCAGGCGTCGCCGGAAGTCGGCGGACCACGAGAGGGAGGATCCATGAGACACGTTGGACTGACGATTCGTGCCGCGCTCGCCGCGGCCACAGTGTTTGCGGCGGGTTCGCTGTGGGCCCAGGAGTGGACCACGACGACGGATACCCACCGCTTCATGGAAGTCCGGAACGGCATCTACCTGACCCAGACCACGGCGCAGGTGTTCAACAGCAACTCGCTCGTGATCGTCAATGACGAGGATGTCGTCATCGTCGATTCGCACGTCACACCGGCGAAGGCGCGCGACCTGATCGCTTCGATCCCGGCCATTACCGACAAGCCCGTGACGGCGCTGATCAACTCCCACTACCACTGGGACCACGCCCACGGCAACCAGGAGTTCGCCGACATCCCGATCATCGGCCACGAGTACACGCGGATGAAGCTGGCGACCGCCGCTCACGAGGAGCCGACCTACCTGAGTGGGCTGGCCGGGAACGCGGCGAGGCTGGCGCAGCTCGCGGAGCAGATCGAGGCGGCCGAGGACGACGAGGAGCGCGAGGGGCTCGAGACCTATCGCGCGATGTTCGCCGCCCACGCCGCGGACTTCGACGAGATCGCTCCGCTGCCGCCCGACGTGACGCTGCACGAGCGGATGACCCTGTTCCGGGGCAGCCGCGAGATCCAGATCATCTTCCTGGGCCGCGCCCATACCGGTGGCGACGTGGCGGTCTACTTCCCGCAGGACCGTCTCGTCTTCACGGGCGACATGCTGTTCGGTGGGCCGTCGTTCCTCGGCGACGGCTACGTCGACGAGTGGCCCGAGACGCTGCAGAATCTGAAGGCGCTGGACTTCGACATCGCCGTTCCCGGGCATGGCGCGCCGCTCACCGACCTGAGTTCGATCGAGAAGTCGCAGGACTACTACCGCGTTCTGTGGGAGCGAACGGCCGAGCAGCATGCGGCGGGGGTTTCTGCCGAGGAGGTGCCTGGGACGATCGACCTCTCCGATACCGCGTTTCCAGACCGCAAGCCTTCTCTGGTCGAGGTACATCGGATGTACCACCGCCTCGAGAACCCCGACTGAGCGCCCCTGGGCACCCGGGCGTCTCGCCCGCATCCGGCGCGGAGCGCCGGCTCGCGGTAGACGCCAACCGCGCGACGTGCGAACCTCCACAGTTCGATGAAGCGGATCGGCATCAGCACCGGCGGCGGCGACGCACCCGGCCTCAACGCGGTGATCCGGGCCGTGACTCTGGCCTCGATTCGCCGCGGCTGGGAGGTCGTCGGCCTCCTACGCGGCTACGGCGCCTTCTTCGATCCCAGCCAGATCCGCATCCTCGACCGCGACGCGGTCCGCGGCACGACCCACCTCGGCGGCACCATCCTGGGCACGCGCAGCGGCGTGAACCCGTTCGAGCGCCGGGTCGAGCAGGACGACGGCTCGGTCGTGGTGGAGGACGTAACCGAGGAAGCCGTCGCGGGCTTCCATCGTCTTGACCTCGACGCCCTGGTGGCGGTGGGCGGCGACGGCTCGATGCGGCTCGCGCTCAAGTTGCATGGGCTCGGTGTGCCGGTGGTCGGTGTGCCGAAGACGATCGACAACGACCTCGCAGGCACCAACGTCACGTTCGGCTTCCACACTGCCGTCGACGTGGCGACGGCGGCGATCGAACGTCTGCACTCGACCGCCGAGGCGCACGACCGCGTCTTCGTGGTCGAGGTGATGGGCCGCTACGCGGGCTGGATCGCCCTGTTCGCGGGCGTCGCGGCGACGGCCCAGGTCATCCTGATCCCCGAGATCCCCTACGACATGGACGAGGTCTGCGATCACCTGATGGCGCGGGAGAAGCGCGGCCGGCACTCGGCGGTGGTCGTGGCGGCCGAGGGCGCCCGACCGGTAGGCGGTGATTTCACGTGGTCGAAGGGCCTCGGAGGCGGCCCGGCCGAGCGCCTGGGCGGCGTCGCCGAGCGGGTCGCGGCCGAGATTCACGAACGGACCGGCAAGGAGACGCGGACCGTGACCCTGGGCCACCTCCAGCGCGGCGGCCAACCGATTCCCTACGACCGCCTGATCGCGCTGCGCTTCGGCGCCGCCGCCGTCCGCCAGATCGAAGAGGGGAAGTTCGGCGTCATGGTCGCCCTCGACCCGCCCACGGTGCGCGCCGTGCCCCTCGAACTCGTCGTGAACCGCATGAAGAGCGTCCCGCTCGAAGCCGACGTCGTCGCCACCGCCCGCGACCTCGGCATCTGCCTCGGCGAGTAGCCCCTGGGAACCCGGGTGGCGCGGTCCGCGCCACCCTCGAACCACTCCTCGCGCCCGTCATCGGGCACGCGGATGGAACGCGGGCATCTCGCCCGCATCAAGCGCGATGCCGCGAAGCGGCGAGCATTGAGCCGCCCACTCCGCACAGGATCCACGCGGGCGACATCTCGTTTCCCATGGCGGAGACCTTCGCGCCGTGGCCGCAGGACGGTTGCTGGAGGATGTGTAGAGTGCGGCGGGGCGCCGGTTCCGGTCTGGCCCCATGCGGTCGCCATGAAGCAGGGTTCAGCCGCGCACCGGCGCCGCGTAGACTGCGTCCCTACGGGCCAGCCGCGAATGCCGGTGAGGACGGGCGCAGGAGGATGTGGTGGCGAAGAAGAGCGGACTGAACACTGCGACCCTGGTTTTGCTGGGGGCTCGACGCCTCGCGGAGCTGCTCATCGACGCGACGTCCCACGACGCGGCTGCCCAGCGGGTCCTCAGGCTGGAGATCGCCGCGGCGGAGAGTCCGAAGGCGGCGGCCATCGAGATACGCAAGCGGTTGACTGCGCTAGCGCACTCCAGGACGTTCGTCCGCCGCTCGCGCGCTGGCCGGTTGGCCCGGGAGCTGGACACGCAACGGGAAGCGATCGAGACGTTTGTGGCCGGGTGCGACCCAAAGCTGGCTGTGGACGTGCTCTGGCGGTTCATGAGCGTGGCGGATCGGGTCCTTCAACGGTGCGACGACAGCGATGGCCTCGTCGGCGATGTGTTCCGGCGTGCCCGGGCGGACCTCGGACGTGCCACGGAGGCGGCCCGACCCGACCCGGTGAAGCTCTCCGGAAAGGTCTTCGAGGCACTGTTGAGCAACACCCTGGGTCAGTACGACGGCCTGATCGGCGAGCTGGCGCCCGCACTGGGCGAGACGGGCCTGGACCACTTGCGGCGGAAGGTGCTCGCATTCCGGGACAGCAGGGGTGGCGCCGCGTCCGACGCTGCGCCGAGCAACGTCGTTGCCGGCCCTTGGGCCGCAGGCGACGCGGACAACGGCGGAAGGCGCGATGTCTCGTATCTGCTGAAGTACACCGTCCCTCAGGCTCTAACGGACATCGCCGACGCGCAGGGAGACGTGGACGCCTTCGTGGCCCAGTTCGACCAGCAACGGCGGACGATCCCGGTCTTCGCGGCTGAGATCGCGCAGCGGCTCCTCGCTGCAAATCGGGCGGAGGAGGCGCTGGAGATTCTCCAGGACGCCGATCATGCAACGGACAGCGGCCCACACCTCAGGAGGGAATGGAGCGATGCCAGAATCGCCGTTCTGGATGCGCTCGGTCGGAGTGCCGAGGCTCAGGCCAATCGGTGGATGGACTTCGAGAGCAGACTCGACTCGGAGCGCCTGAGCGCATACCTGAAACGATTGCCGGCTTCCGAGAAGGAGGCGGCAACGGAAACCGCCCTGGCCTGCGCCGCCGACTACCACGACGTGCACAAGGCGCTCGCCTTTCTGCTCGCTTGGCCCGATCTGCTAGGCGCCGCCGCTCTCATCGTGCGAAGAGCGAGGGAACTGAATGGCGGTCTCTACGGCACCTTGAATGCTGCGGTCTCCTCACTGGCCTCTGACCATCCCCTCGCGGCGACCCTGGCGCTGCGGGCGCTGATGGACTTCACACTGGGCAACGCGCGTTCCACCGGCTACGGGCACGCGGCGAGGCAACTTCTGGAATGCACCGGGCTGGCGCAGAGGATCAGCGACTACCGCGGCTTCCACTCCCACGACGAGTACTTGGCGAATCTGCTGGAGACGCATGACAGGAAGACGAAGTTCTGGGGACTGGTGGGGGACTTGGTCGGCGACGGCACGGATGTCTCCCGCTCCCGATAGGCGGGCATCGTTGCCCGCATCCGAAGCCAATCGTCGGCCTCGGGTAGTGGTCCTGTCGATGGCGAGTCACGAGGCCCGTGCCGCTGTGGGATTCTGCTAGCCTAGACCGTCATGGCCACGGCAATGTTCGACACCTTGGCAACGGCCCGCAAGTTGGCGGAGTCCGGTTTGGAAGCCGCTCAGGCGGAGGCTGTCACCGAAGCGATCCGGGCCGCGGTAACGGAGGGCGTGGCGACAAAATCGGACTTGGAGACGCTTCGCGCCGATTTGACTTGGCGCATGGTCCTCGTCGTAGGCGCCCTGCTCGCGTTGGCGACGGCGGTCGACCGTCTGCTTGGCTGACCAGGGTGAAGAACCGCGATGGCGGACCAGATCACGGGCTCCGTCGATTCAGACGTCGCCGAACTCTGCCGAGCCTCTTCCGCTGGTGAGCGTCGCAAACTCGACCTGCTTGTCAGCCTGCGTCTTCGCGACGTTGCCGAATCCGGGAGATCGTTGGAGGACGTCGTGCGGAAGGTCAGCCGCAACGCCCAGCGCCGGGGTCTGACCGAGGAGATTCGGCAGTCGTTACTGGCTGAAGAGTGACGCGCGTCGTCTTCGAGACGAGCGTCATCGTCAGCGCGGCGCTGTCCTCGCCGCCTCCCGACGGAAAGAGCGACCGTTGGCGTCGTGAGTTCATCAACACCTTCCTTCACCGTGACCTGTCCGCCCTGGGAAGCCGGATTCCCGGCCCGACGCTGGGCCGCTTCTGGAGGATGCTCGCGCACTGGCACGGCCAGATCTGGAACGCCTCCGAGTTTGGCCGGCACGAGAGCGACCGCGTGGCGCGGCCGACCAGGGTCTACAACGGGGCGCTCGAGTTCTTCGACTGGAGCCGCGAGAGCGCCGTCCGGTGGCTGAAGCACCCAATCCTGCGTTGCGTGGGGAAGTGCCCCTGGAGCATTCGGACTCGGAGATGGGGCGTAGGAGGTGCTGGCGGTTTTCCACCGCCCCGCCCACGGCATCCCTTGGAGCGTCCGGTGCGGGCCTGGCGGCTCGCCAGAACGCAGCTGGCGGCCGTGCGACATCTGCACGATTCTCATCGGTGAGGGCGCAGCCGCACGGGCGACACTGCGAGTAGGCAGATCGAGCGGTGTATCGTACTGGCGCCCCGCATGAACGGCGTTGCTCTTGGGGAGGGGAGGATCGAGTGGAGGCTCAGCGTCTTGAACACGCGATACCGCGTGATCCAGTCGGTCAGTTCCTGACTTGCGAGCAGCGTTCAATGGCTTTGGTCGACCTCGGCAGGGACGCCAGCAGCGCCCTGCGGGCATCGTGGACCACGGCTCCCCCTTTCCATTCCGGTGGAGTGGTCGACAGTGCCTGCCTCTGGCCGATGCTGGGAGCTGGGAGCCTGGCCGCATCGTCTCTGCTCGCCGGCAACGTCTTTCTGGCGACGGCCAATCCAGCGACGCTGATGACAATTGGTACGGGAGTCGGATCTGCTGTCGTGGGGCCGACCGGGATTCTTGCGCAGGCCCCCTTCATCGCTGCCGGAGCCGCCTTGATACCGGTCGTGGCGCCTGTGATCCTCTTTGTAACCGTGTCGTCGGCCATCACGTTGCGCCGCGTCGAGAAGGTGCAGGAATCTCTTGGAAAGCTCTACGAAGCCGTAGAAGGTGTGCGGCGCCTTCTTGACGCCGAAGACTACGCCCGGTTCGAGGCCGCGGCGGAACGGGTCGACGCAATACGGGACGACTTCGAGCAGCATCGCCGCTTTGCCGGCGATACGAAGGAGCACTTGGCATTGGTCGCGGCCGACGTGAAGAAGCTGTCGCCGAAGTACCGCTTCCTGGTGAAAAGCCCCATCGACTCGGAGGACGGCGCGCGGTCCGCGGTGGCTGAGCTTGCTCGCTTCTTCCTTGCCGGGTGGCTGGACGTTCAGGTCGACGCACTTGAGTTGTATCTGACACTTCAGAACGAGCCGGGGTTCGCTGAGCCCCGTGAGGGGCGACTGCGGGACAAGATCCAACGGTACGTCAAGGACTTCAGGCAAGTGCTCGATGCGGATCGGGTTGGGGCCTTCCACAGGAGACTGAAGGGCGAACTGGCCGAACGAAGGCGTCGCTACCTCCCCCCGATCCTGAGGCGCCTTCTCGAACGGGAGTTGGCCCAGAAGGTGCGGAACGTCCGGCAGATTCGCAGGAATTCCGATTCGGTGCGGGCGCGGATGGAGGAGTGGATGAACCCGGTCGAGTCCACTCAGGGAGAGGCTTGCGAAGAGTCTCTCGTCTTCTACCGGGAGGCTGACGGCGAGCGCGCGCTTCGCGCGTACCACACGCGGGACCTGCGGTTGGAGCCAGCAGCCGCGTAGCCGCAGCGTACTGCTTCGACCCGAGTTGGTGGGCGGCGCGGAACGAACCGAAACCGCGGTGTCCTCGCACCAGACGCCGGCACCTTATCTGTCCGGCCGCCGGTCGTGCACTTCGTGCTGCCGCAGCTCGTACTGCTACCGCCGGTGGTCGACGGCCTTGTCCACAAGGGGCGAGAGGACTCGCCAAGCCTTGACCAGGCTCGCGACCAGGTAAGCCCGGTACTCCTCCAAGCCGTCCCCCTCCCAGAACCCATCCGGTGCGGGACTCAGGTATGTGTAGACCGGCCACCAGCTGCTGCGATCCGGATACTCCTCTATGCGCTCTTCGGTGAGGGCGTGGTGATACTGCTCCACGTTCGTTCGAATGCCGACCCAGCGGCACTCATCCATCGTCAACAGGCAGTCTCTTCTCATCCACTCCAGTCTTACGTCGGGATCGCTGTCGGCTGTCGGCCAATCGTCCCGCTTCCGCAAACCGATACTCGGCCACTTCGCGTTGCTGCCAACAAAGGACTCGACATCACCCGGGAAGTGTTCGCGTAGGGCTTTGTCGAGCGGCGCCTTGATTGTGAGGTAGAAGTCGTGTGAGAACGTGACCGCGTCTTTCTCGATCTGGGCCCATTCCGTGATCTGGGCTTCGTGCTCGAAGTAGAACTTGATCCGTTCGTCTTCGATCTGGTTCATCCGAACTGTTCCTCCAGCGTGATCAGATAGTTGCCTACGACTCTTGTGCCCTGCGACGTGCGCGAACTACAGACGGACCGGTCGTAGGCGCTCCGCACCATTCGTCGGACCTCCGGCCACGAGATGTTCGTGAAGGCTCGGCTGGCTTCCTTGGTCGAGGTGGACGTGGGGCTTCGTCCGTCCGGTGTGAGAAAGAGGAAGTGCGGGTTGCACTCGTGCCGGAAGTTCCGGTAGAGGTCCTCGCACTGGCGCAGCTGTTCGTCTGCGTCGACTTTGACCTCGATGATCAGCGTGAAGTCGTTTCCCCAGAAGACGATGTCCGCTTCTCGGCCGCTTCGCCAGAAGGAGGTTCCGACTCGAGTCCTTTCAGTCGCGGAACGTGCGCCCTCGGTCCCTTGCAAGATGTTCAGAAGTTGTCGGAGAACTGAGTCCCCGAGCCCGTGGCGCCCGGTCGGATCGAGGAGCCAAGCGAGCATTCGGGTGTGCGCCATCTCGTCGCGTTCGCGCTTGAGGATCCTGAAAAAGTCGGATGGTCCCGATTGCCAGAGGCCGTCAGCGATCAGTTTCCGTTGAGCGGTGGCCATCTCCGCGAGCGTGCGGGACCATCCTTCGATCTGCCGGCGGTGGATCTGCATCCACTCTTCATCCATCCGGGTGAAGGCCGAGTTCCAGGAACTTCGCGTGCCGGTGCCGACAGCACCAGCGCTGCGCACTTGATGCGGGCAAGATGCCCGCGTTCCCAGGTTTCCTACCGCCCCTGTGGGCTGGCCCTTCGCTGTCACTTTCACGCAGATCGCGGCCGGCGGGTTGCTTTCGGTCAATGCGCGAAAGTCACGACAACGCCTCCACCACCTTCGTCAGCGTGTCCTTCGCGTCCCCGAACGTCAACACCGTGTTCGGCGCGAAGAACAGCTCGTTCTCGATGCCGGCGAACCCCGGTCGCATGGACCGTTTGAGGACGATGCAGGACCTCGCCAGGTCGGCGTTCAGGACCGGCATGCCGTAGATGGAACTCGACGGGTTGTGCTTCGCCGCCGGGTTGACGACGTCGTTGGCGCCGACGACGAGGGCGACGTCGGTGTTCTTGAAGTCGTCGTTGATCTCCTCGAGTTCGCACAGCGTGGTGTAGGGGATCTTCGCTTCGGCCAGCAGCACGTTCATGTGGCCGGGCATGCGGCCCGCGACGGGATGGATGGCGTAGCGGACCTGGGTGCCGTTCGCTTCCAGGATCTCGGCGAGTTCGCTGACGACGTGCTGGGCCTGGGCCACGGCCATGCCGTAGCCGGGGCAGACGATGACGGAGTTGGCGCCGGACAGGAGCATTGCGGCGTCGCCGACCGAGGCCTCCTGAACCCGTTCGCCGCCAGCGGCGGCCTTGGCCTCGTCGTCCTCGCCGACCTCGCCGAAGGCGCCGAACAGCACGTTGCGGAACGAGCGGTTCATGGCCTTGCTCATGACGACCGAGAGGATGAACCCGGAGGCGCCGTCGATGGCGCCGGCGATGATCAGGACGTTGTTGTTCAGCGCGAATCCGGTAGCCGAGGCGGCGAGGCCGGCGTAGGAGTTGAGCAGCGTGATGACGACGGGCATGTCGGCGCCGCCGATGGGCGCCACGAACAGGATGCCGAGCAGCAGCGGCATCGCGGCCATGGCGTAGAAGAGGACCTGATTCGATGGGTCGATCGTGACCAGCACCAGGAGCACGAAGGTGCCACCGAACATCAGGATGTTGGTCTGGTTCTGGAGAGGCCAGGTGATGTTTCTGCCCGGGATGAGCCCCGAGAGCTTGCCGAAGGCCATCAGCGAGCCGGTGAAGGTCAGGCCGCCGAAGAGCACCTCGAAGCCGAGCGCCCCCATCGTGGTGTGGTCGATGTGTCCGTACTCGCGGTAGAACTCGGAAACCCCGACCAGCGCTGCCGCGAGCCCACCGAAGGCGTGGGAGAGAGCAATCCGCTCGGGCATGCGGGTCATCGGGATGAGCGCGGAGATGGCAATGCCGATCGCGCTCCCGATGAAGACGGTCAGCAGGATCCACTTGTACGTCTGGAACCAGCCGATGTCGTCCAGGTGGCGGGTGATGTCCGGGTGGATCAGGGTGCCCCAGATCGCGAACACCATGCCGAGTTCGGCCAGGATCAACCCCCGGCGGGCCGTATGCGCGGCCGTCAGGCCGCGCAGCCCGAGGATGAACAGGAACGACGCGATCAGGTAGAGCGTTTCGACCTGGCTGATCACGACTTGGCGTCTCCCGCCGTTTCAGCTTTCTGGTCCGGCCTCTTGAACATGCGCAGCATGCGGTCCGTGATCCAGAAGCCGCCGACGACGTTGATCGTGGCGCAGAGCACGGCGATGGCGCCCAGCACGGTGCTCACGTCGTTGTAGTGAGCGCCGGCGGCGACCAGGGAGCCGACCAGGGAGATGCCGGAGATGGCGTTGGTGAACGCCATCAGCGGAGTGTGGAGCAGGGCCGGTACACCCTTGATCACGCCGTAGCCGACGAACGCGGCGAGCATGAAGATGTACAGCCCAAGGAAGATCTCGAGCATGGCGTTGCTCCTCCTTGCGCGGGTTCAGGCTGGGCCGTTGGCTCAGGCCAGGGCTTCAGCGACCTGTGTGTCGACGATCTCGCCGTCGTGGGTGACGACGCAACCCTTGACGATCTCGTTGTCGAAGTCGAAGCTCAGCTCGCCGTCGCTCAGCAGGTAGAGCACGAGCTTCTCGGCGTTGCGTGAGAACATGCGGCTGGCGTCGGCGGCCAGATCGCTGGCCAGGTTGAGGGGGCCGAGCACCGTGACGCCGTTCACGACGACCTCCTCGCCGGGCTTCGTCAGCTCGCAGTTTCCGCCCTGCTCGGCGGCCAGGTCGACGACGAGGGAGCCGTTCGGCATCCCCTCGACCATCTCGGCCGTGATCAGGCGCGGCGCGGGACGACCCGGAATCAGCGCCGTCGTGATGCAGGCGTCGGTCGAACGCAGATGCTCGGCGATCACCTCATTCGCGCGGCGCTGGCTCTCCTCGGAGACTTCGCGGGCGTAGCCGCCCTCGGTCTCGGCGTCCTCGATCGCCGGGACCTCGACGAAGCTGGCGCCCAGGCTCTCCACCTGCTCCTTGACCACGGCGCGGACATCGTAGGCCTCGACCACGGCGCCCAGCCGGTGGGCGGTGGCGATGGCCTGCAGACCGGCGACGCCGGCGCCCAGGACCAGGACGCGGGCCGGGTTGATGCGCCCGGCAGCGGTCATCAGCAGCGGAAAGAACTGCGGCAGGCGGTAGGCGGCGAGCACGGCGGCTCGGTAGCCGGCGACCGTGCTCTGCGAACTGAGGACGTCCATCGACTGCGCGAGCGTGACGCGGGGAATCCGGTCGAGCGCGATCGCGGTGAGCCGCGCGTCACGTAGCTGCCGGACGAGCTGTCCGGCGGAGAGGGGAAAGAGCAGGCCAATGACCGATGCGCCCGCCTTGGACGCCTCGATCTCGGCAGACTCGGGCGCCTGGACGCGGACGACGAGATCGGCGCTGCCCAGAACTTCGCCGGCCGTTGCGGCGATCTCGGCGCCGGCTTCGCGGTACGCGTTGTCGTCGAATCCGGCGGCGTTGCCAGCGCCTGCTTCGACGAGGAAGTCGACACCCTTGGCGTGAATTCGGGCGACGCTCTCGGGGACCAGGGCGACCCGGCGCTCTCCAGGGTGCGTTTCGCGTACGACTCCGGCTTTCATGTTCGCGCGCGAAGGTTATGTCCGGGAGGGCGGCGGGCGCAAACGGATGAGGAGTGCCGGCCCTTGGACCGGCGTCAGGAAACCTGGAAGCCGGCGCCTTGCACGGCTGCCTTGAGCGCGTTCAGAGGTGCTATGCCCCACACGGTGGCGCGGCCCTGGTCCAGGTCCACGCTGGCCATCTCCACGCCCGGTTCGGCGAGCAGCGCGGTCTCTACCGCTTCCGCGCAGTTGCCGCAGGTCATGCCGCCGACGGCGATTTCGACTGCCGCGCCGGCGCTGCCGGAAGCCGCCGAGGCTGTCTTCATTCTTCGCGCAATGGCCGCCTGCCGACGCCAGCGCCGGAACTCCTGGAGGCCGAACCAGCCGAACATCAGGATCAGCAGGATCGCGGACGTGGCGGCCCACCAAGGTACGCCGTGTTCGTGTGCGTGCCCGACCTGGAGCGCGGCGCCGCCGATCAGGGTCTCGAACATCATGGCGAAGCCGACGCTGCCGACGATGACCGTCGTCAGGTACACCGCGGTCACCTGCCGGCCGAATGCCCGGTAGACGGCGCCGACGGTGGCGACGTTGGTGGCCGGGCCGGCCATCAGGAAGACCAGGGCGGCGCCCAGCGGCAGACCGTTGGCGACCAGGGCGGCGGCGATGGGCACCGAGGCGGTGGCGCATACGTAGAGCGGTAGAGAGATCACGAGCGCCGCCGCCGCCGCGCCGAAGGTGCCGAGCGCCGCCAGATCGAGCCAAGCCTGCTGTGGCAGCAGGACCTCGATCGCGGCGGAGACGAGGATCCCGACCGCGACCCAGCGCCAGATACTCTGCAGGAGTTCGGCGCCATGGCCGACCATTTCGGTGATCTTCGGAAGGACCGTTCCGCCGATTCGATGTCCGCTGCCCGACTCTCCGTCGGCGACCTCGGCCGGCGCCTCTTCCTCGACCGGGGCGCCGTCGTCTTTCATCCCCTCGACCCACCAGCCGCCGGCCACTCCGGTGACCGCGGCGGCCGCGACCTTGAAGAGGGCGAAGGGCCAGCCGAGGAAGGTCGCGCTGACCAGGATCGAGTCGACGCCGGTCTGCGGCGTGCTGATCAGAAAGCCCATCGCGGAGCCGTTGCTGGCCCCGGTGCGCTTGAGGCCGATGCCGGCCGGGATCACGCCGCACGAGCAGAGCGGCAGCGGCACGCCCAGGACTACGGCCTTGATCACGCCGCTGTAGCCGCTGAGTTGGCGCCGGATCAGGTCCCGTGGCATCAGGACGTGGAGCAGGGCGGCGAGCAGGGCGCCGAACAGCAGCCAGGGTGCGAGCTCAGCGAGCACGCTCCAGGTTGCCTGTACTAAGCCCGTCATGACAGAACCACTCTATCGTTGCAGAACGCTCCAGCGTTCGGGCCGATTCCAACTCTCCGAAGAATAGCGCCCCGAAACCGCTTCCGGTAGCGGCGGTCTCCACGACCCTCTTCGCCCCCGAGCCGCGCTTCTGCGCCGACGAGACTTAGTGTAGACTAAATTTCTGATTCGTGGAAGCGAATCACGACGCCCGCCAACGCCTGCAGACGTTCGCCGAAAGACATGAACCCTCTTCTCGCACTCGTCGTCCTCACCGCGGTCATTGCCCTGGCCGCCGCGGTGGCATGGCCGGACCGCGGTTGGCTGTGGCGCTGGCGCTCCGGCTGGCGCGCCTTGCACCGCACGCGCACAGAGGACGCGCTCAAGCACCTGTTCGACTGCGAGTACCAGGGGCGCCAGGCGACCCATCAGAGTCTGGTCGGCGTGCTGCGGCTCGGGGGCCGGCGGAGCACCGAGCTCCTCGCCCGCATGGAGAGGATGGGACTCCTCGTGTCGGCGGAGGGGGGCTTCCGGCTGACCGCGGAAGGACGCAGCGAGGCGCTGCGCGTGATCCGCATCCACCGGTTGTGGGAGCGCTACCTGGCGGACGAGACGGGGCTGGAGCCGGAGCGCTGGCACCCGGAGGCCGAGCGCCGGGAGCACCTGACTTCGCCCGAGCAGGCGGAGGAACTGTCGGTGCGACTCGGTCATCCGCCGTTCGACCCGCACGGCGACCCGATCCCGACAGAGGAAGGCGATCTGCCGCCGCGAACCGGCCGGGCGTTGACGGACTTCGCGGCCGGTGAGGCAGTCGAGGTGGTCCACGTCGAGGACGAACCCGCCGCGATCTATGCGCAGTTGGTCGCCGAGGGCGTCCATCCCGGCATGAAGTTGCGCATCTCGTCCGTGGCGCCCGAGCGCATCCGCTTCGAAGCCGAGCTGGACGAGGTCGTGCTGGCGCCGGTCATCGCGGCCAACATCTTCGCCGTACCGGCGGCGGAGGAGGCTTCCGATGACAGACCGGTAGCCGCGGACGCCACGGGCTCGCTGTCGGGTGTGGCCGTCGGCGAACAGGCGCTGGTGGTCGGCTTCTCGCGCTTCTGCCGCGGCATGGAGCGCCGCCGGCTGCTCGACCTGGGGCTGCTTCCAGGCACCGTGGTGGAGGCGAAGATGGCCAGCCCGTCGGGTGACCCGGTGGCCTACCGGGTGCGCGGCGCCCTGATCGCCCTGCGCCGCTCGCAGGCGGATCAGATCCAGGTCAGCCGGCCCCAAGAGAAGGCTTCAGCATGACGCAACCGGCACTCGCACACGACTGCGGCAACTGCCCGGCGCATCACCTCGGCAACCTGGTTCGGCTCGGCGTCGACATGAGCAACTGGGACTACGTCGTTGCCCTGGCCGGCAATCCGAACACCGGCAAGAGTACGGTGTTCAACGCGCTCACCGGACTGCGCCAGCACACCGGCAACTGGCCCGGCAAGACGGTCACCCGCGCCGAGGGTGGTTTCGAGTACGGCGGCGACCGCTACAAGCTGGTCGACCTGCCCGGGACCTACTCGCTGCTCTCGTCCAGTCTCGACGAGGAGACCGCACGCGACTTCATCCTCTTCGGACGCCCTGACGTGACCGTGATCGTCGTCGATGCGACGCGCCTGGAGCGGAACCTGAACCTGGCGCTCCAGGTGCTGGAGATCACGGATCGCGCCGTCGTCTGCCTCAACCTGATCGACGAGGCGCGACGCAAGGGTCTGACCGTCGACGTGCGGCGTCTGGCGCGGGATCTCGGTGTGCCGGTGGTGGCGACGGCGGCTCGCTCGGGCGAAGGGCTCGAGGAACTGAACCGGGTCGTCGCGGAAGTGGCGACCGGCACCTATCGTTGCCGTCCGCGGCGGGTCGGCGGCCGATCCCCGGTGCTGAGCGAGGCGACGCGCCGGTTGTCCGGAGCGATTCAGGACGCGTTCCCCTTGCTGCCGAATCCGCAGTGGGTCGCTCTGCGGTTGCTCGACGGCGACCGCACCCTGGCCGCCGCGGTGGAGAGCGGTTCCCTGGCCGAACTGGTCGATCTGGGAGTGCGGGAGGATGGCGGCGAGGGGGCGGCGTCAGCCGGTGGCGAGGCCGGCGCTCCGGCGGTCGCCGAACCCGGCGCCCGTGCAGCGGTACTCGAGCTGGCCGGCCAACTGCGATGGGGGGTGGGCCGGAACTTCCACCAGGCGTTGACCGAGGCGGTTTACGCCGAGGCCGCCCGCATCGCCGACCGCGCCGTCTCCCGCGACGGCGAACGCCGCCGCTTCGACTTCGACGCCAGACTCGACCGCCTGGTGACCAGCCGGGTGTTCGGCTTCCCGCTGATGCTGCTCATGCTGACGGTCGTCTTCTGGCTGACGATCGCGGGCGCGAACGTGCCGTCGTCGATGCTCGCGTCGCTCCTGATCGACACCGTGCATCCGCTGCTGAAGCAGGTGGCTTCCTCCTTCGGCCTGGTGTGGTGGCTCGACGGGCTCCTGATCGACGGCGTTTATCTGGCCACGGCCTGGGTGGTCGCCGTGATGCTGCCGCCGATGGCGATCTTCTTCCCGCTGTTCACCCTGCTCGAGGACTTCGGCTACCTGCCGCGGGTGGCATTCAACCTCGACCGCATGTTCCACCGCGTCGGCGCTCACGGCAAGCAGTCGCTGACGATGGCCATGGGTTGGGGCTGCAACGCGGCGGCGATCATCTCGACGCGGATCATCGACAGTCCGCGTGAGCGCCTGATCGCGATCATCACGAACAACTTCTCGCTCTGCAACGGCCGCTGGCCGACCCAGATCCTGATCGCCTCGATCTTCATCGGCGGTCTCGTGCCGGCGCACATCGCGGGCGCCGTGTCGGCGCTGTCGGTGGTTGCGATTGCGGTGCTCGGCGTGCTCTTGACCTTCGCGGTGTCCTGGTTCCTGTCGCGGACCGTGCTGCGCGGCGAGGCGTCGGCGTTCTCACTCGAACTGCCGCCGTACCGCCCGCCGCAGGTGCTGCAGACGATCTACACTTCGATCATCGACCGCACGCTGATCGTCCTCTGGCGCGCGGTGGTGTTCGCGGCGCCGGCCGGGGCCGTGATCTGGCTGCTCAGCAACATCCGCGCCGGCGAGGCGTCGCTGGCCGAGGGCCTGATCGGCGCCCTGGACCCGTTCGGCTTCGCGCTCGGCCTGTCCGGGATCATCCTCGTTGCCTACATCATCGCGATTCCGGCGAACGAGATCGTGATCCCGACGATCCTGATGCTGGCGGTGTTGGTCGCGGGAGTGCCGGGTGTCGGCGCCGGCGCCGGGGTCATGTTCGAGCTCGACTCCCAGGCCGCCACCGCCGGCGTCCTCGAGGCCGGCGGCTTCACGCTGCTGACCGCGGTTTGCCTGATGCTCTTCTCGCTGGTCCACAACCCCTGCTCGACCACCCTCTACACGATCTGGAGGGAGACCCGCAGCGTCCGCTGGACCGCGGTCTCCGCCCTGCTGCCCGTGGCCATGGGCTTCGTGCTCTGCTTCGCCGTCGCGCAGGTGTGGAGGGCGTTGAGCTAAGGGGCCGCGCGGCGGAAACTGGATGCGCGGGCGTCCCCGCCGGCATCCGGCGCGAAGCGGCGGGCGCCCGGACGCTACTTGCGCCCGTACCGGCGCTGGAACTTCTCGATCTGGCCGGCGCTGTCGACGAAGTGCTGGCGTCCCGTGTAAAAGGGGTGGGACGCGGACGAGATCTCAAGCCGGATCTCGTAGTGCTCGACGCCGTCGATATCCCGGGTGTTCCCGCTGGTCATCGTCGACTGGGAGATGAACTCGGCGTCGGCCGACGGGTCGATGAACACGACCGGGTGGAGCTTCGGGTGGATATCGCTCTTCATGGTGATCTCGCTCGGGTTGGGATCGGGCGGATGCGTCTTCGCGCCGAAACGCCTCCGACGGCGGGCGATCATAGCCGATTCGCGAGTTGAACTGTCGCGAGTCCTTAGCCGTCAGGCGCCGGAACCGTCAGACGACGATGTTGACCAGCCGGCCCGGCACCACGATGACCTTGCGGGGCTCCCTGCCGTCCATGAAGCGCCGGGCCTTGGGTGACGCCAGCGCGAGTTCCTGCAGGGTCGCCCTGTCGGTGTCGGCGGCGACCTGGAGCACGTCGCGCTTCTTGCCCATGACCTGCACGACGATGTTGATCGTCTCGTCGACCACCAAGGCCGGGTCGAAGGCGGGCCAGTCCTGGTGGCAGATCAGACCTTCGCCGCCAAGGCGGGACCACAGCTCTTCGGCGAGGTGTGGAGCGAAGGGCGAGAGCACGCACAGGAAGGTCATCAGCACCTGGCGCGGCACGCGGTCGGCGGCGGTCGCCGCGTTGACCCAGATCATCATCTGCGAGATCGCGGTGTTCATGTCGAGCGTGTCGATGTCCTCGCCGACCTTGCGGATCGTCTTGTGGAGCAGACGGTTCAGGTCGGCGGCGGCTTCCGCCGCGTCGTTGCTGACCCGGGCGGCGCCGACGCCGCTCCGCTCGTCCACGACCAGGCGCCAGGTCCGCTGCAGGAAGCGGTGTACGCCGTCGACGTCCTTGGTCTGCCAGGGTTTCTGCTGGTCGAGCGGCCCCATGAACAACTCGTGCAGCCGCAGCGTGTCGGCGCCCCAGCGCTCGATCACGTCATCGGGGTTGGCGACGTTCAGCTTCGACTTGGACATCTTCTCGACCCGCGCTTCGAGAGCCTCGTCCGTGCCGGCGAGGAACACACGTTCGCCACGCCAGTCCACCGTGTCGGGGTGGTGGTACTTGCCGCCCTGGTCGCGGTAGCTGTAGGCCAGGATCATCCCCTGGTTGAACAGCCGGGCGAACGGCTCCGAGGTCGAGACCAGCCCCGCGTCGTAGAGCACCTTCTGCCAGAAGCGCGCGTAGAGCAGGTGGAGGACCGCGTGCTCGACGCCGCCGATGTAGAGATCGACGGGCATCCAGTAGCGCTCCAGCTCGCGTGACCAGGGCGCCTCCGTGTTGTGAGGGTCGATGTAGCGCAGGAAGTACCAGCAGGAGCCGGCCCACTGGGGCATCGTGTTCGTTTCGCGCCTCGCTTTGCGGCCGTCCGGGAGGGTGACGATGAGCCAGTCGTCGCCGGCCCGGGCCAGCGGCGGCCGGCCGTCGGCGGTCGGCTTGAACTCGTCGACCTCGGGCAGCTCCACCGGCAGGTCGTCCTGCGGCACGGGCAGGATCTCGCCGGTGGGCTCGCCGTCGTCGCCGAGCACATGGAGGACCGGAAAGGGCTCGCCCCAGTAGCGCTGGCGGGAGAACAGCCAGTCCCGCAGCCGGTACTCGACGCGCCGGGCGCCGTGGCCCTCAGAGGCGAGCCACTCGATCATCCGTTCCTTCGCCGCGTCGACCAGGAGGCCGTCGAGGAAGCCGCTGTTGATCGCCGGACCGTCTTCGAGGTAGGCGTCGCCCTTCCAGCCGTCCGGCGGCGCCACCGTACGCACGATCGGCAGGTCGTACTCCACGGCAAAGTCCCAGTCGCGCTGATCCTGGGCCGGAACACCCATGATCGCGCCGGAGCCGTAGCTCATCAGCACGTAGTCGGCCACCCAGATCGGGATCGGCTGGCCGGTGGCGGGGTTCGTGGCGCAGGCGCCGGTGAACACGCCGGTCTTGCTCTTGGCCAGGTCGGTCCGCTGCAACTCGCTCTTGTTCCTCGCCTCCTCGACGTAGGCCTCGACCGCGGCGCGCTGCTCCGCGACCGTGATCTCGGTCACCAGGGGATGCTCGGGCGCCAGCACGCAGTAGGTGGCGCCGAACAGCGTGTCGGGGCGGGTGGTGAAGACGGGGAAGCTGTCGTCGCTGCCTGCAATCGGCATCCGGATCTCGGCGCCGTGGGACTTGCCGATCCAGTTGCGCTGCATCTCCTTGACGTACTCGGGCCAGTCGACCTGGTCGAGGTCCTCCAGCAGACGCTCGGCGTAGGCGGTGATCCGGAGCATCCACTGCCGCATCGTCCGCCGCTCAACGGGATCGCCGGTGTCGACGTAGGCGCCGTCCTTGACCTCCTCGTTGGCGAGCACTGTGCCCAGCGCCGGGCACCACCACACCGGCACGTCCTCCAGATAGGCGAGGCCGCGCTTGTGGAGTTCCAGGAAGATCCACTGCGTCCAGCGGTAGTAGTCCACGGCCGACGTGTCCACCTCGCGCTCCCAGTCGTACGAGAAGCCGAGGCGCTCGATCTGCCGCCTGAAGTTGGCGATGTTGCGCTGCGTGATCAGCCGCGGGTGCTGGTTCTCACGCACCGCGGCGCGCTCCGCCGGCAGGCCGAAGGCGTCCCAACCCATCGGATGGAGGACGTTGAAGCCCTCCATGCGCCGCTTGCGCGCCACCACGTCGGTCGCCGTGTAGCCCTCCGGATGGCCGATGTGCAGCCCCGCCCCGGAGGGGTAGGGGAACATGTCGAGTACGTAGTACTTGGGCCGGCTCGCGAGGAGCTCAGGGTCGTCCGGGGTCCGGAACGCGCTCTGCTCGCGCCAGATCTGCTGCCACTTGGGCTCGATCTCGGCGGCGTCGTAGACGTGCCGGCGGGGCCTGGATTCGGGATCCTGCGTCGTCATCTCGGTGGCTCCACCCGGCGGCGGCGCGGGCGGGAAGGGCCGGAAACGCCAGCCCGGCAGCGGAGTGTACCGTCAGGCGGACCATCTCCGGCCGCTCTCCGCTACCATCCAAGCCCATGGATCCACTGCACGAACAGATGACGTCCTGGCGCCGGGACTTCCACCGCCACCCCGAGCTCGCGTTCGAGGAGGAAGTGACCAGCCGCAAGGTGGCCGAATTGCTCGAGTCCTTCGGAAGCATCGAGGTCCATCGCGGCCTCGCCGGCACCGGCGTGGTCGGCGTACTCAGGTCCGGATCGTCCGAGCGCAGCATCGCGCTCCGGGCCGACATGGACGCGCTGCCGATCCGCGAGGAGAACGAGTTCGAGCACCGCTCGCAGAACCCCGGCACGATGCACGCCTGCGGCCACGACGGCCACACCGCGATGCTTCTCGGCGCGGCGAAGTACCTCTCCCAGAACCGGTCCTTCGACGGCACGATCTACTTCGTCTTCCAGCCCGCGGAGGAGAAGGACGGAGGCGCCCGCGTGATGATCGAGGAAGGGCTGTTCGAGCAGTTTCCGGCCGACGAGGTCTACGGCGTCCACAACTATCCGGGCATGTCCGTAGGCAACTTCGGCCTCTGCGCCGGACCGCTGATGGCAGCCATCGACGTGTTCGAGTTCGCCGTCACCAGCGCCGGCGGCCATGCCGCCTTCCCCCACGGCACCGTGGATCCGATCCCGGTCGCGGCCGAGATCGTGCTCGCCCTGCAGACGATCGTGGCCCGCAACGTCGACCCGCTCAAGAACGCGGTGGTGTCCGTGACCCGCGTACACGGCGGCCACGCGGACAACGTGATCCCGAGCCGCGTCGTACACGGCGGCTGCGTGCGCACCTTCCTGCCCGAAGTGCAGAAGCTGATCGAACGGCGCATGCGCCAGATCGTCCGCGGCGTCTGCAGCGCCCACGGCGCCGGCTTCGAAATCGAGTACCGCCGCTACTACCCGGCCACCGTGAACCACGCCGAACAGACCGAGAAGGCCGCCAACGCCGCCCGCGAAGTCGGCCGCGACGTCAATGCCGACATGACGCCGGTCATGGGCTCCGAGGACTTCGCCTTCATGCTCCAGCAACGCCCCGGCGCCTTCATGTTCCTCGGCAACGGCGACAGCGCCGGCCTCCACACCCCCCGCTACGACTTCAACGACGACATCCTCCCCGTCGGCATGCGCTACTGGACCACGCTGGTCGAGACCCAGTTGTCAGCGTGACGGGCAAGGCGACTTCTTCGGTTCAACCCGCCTGGTCTGAGGCCTAAGGGGAGGGGGGTCCCAGCGGTCGGTCGCCTTCTGAGCCGTTGTCAGGCGGCGGCGCCGGGGCATGGCTTCCGTTTCCGGAACAAGCTGTTGTCGCTCGACGCCACATACGTGGACCTGTGCCTGAAGGTGTTTCCCCGGGGCGCGGTACCGCAAGACCAAGGGGGCGTTGAGGCTGCACGTGGGTCTCGACCACGAGGGCTGTCTGCCGTCGTTCCTGCACGTCACCGACGGCAAGGGCTCGGACCTCGAGGTGGCCCGGTCGCTTCGTCTTCCGAAGGGGAGCATTGTGGCGGCGGATCGTCTGTACCTCGACTTCGGATGGCTGAAGGACCTTGATGCACAAGGGGTTTTCCTGGTTGCCCGCCTGAAGCGCAAGGTCAAGTACGCGGTTCGGGAGCGGCGCTCGTTCGCTCGCGGCCGGGGCGTGACGTCGGACCAGACCATCGAGCTGACCAGCGTCAAGGGGCGCAAGCGGTGCCCGATCTCCGTTGCGTCGGGTCGGTTACCGCGACCCGGAGACGGGTCGGCACTACAAGTTCCTGACCAACAACTTCAGCCTCGCCCCGAAGACCATCGCGGACTCAACTCGCTCTGCTCTGAAGTGGGACAGCAATGCCTCAAACAGGCCGGCCTCAAGAAGTGAGAAACCTCGTGAAGTACACGATCGTCATCGAAAAAGCGTCCGACAACTACGCGGCCTATGCTCCCGATCTCCCCGGCTGCATCGCGGCGGCAGACACGCGCGACGAAGTCGTCGAGCTGATGCGCGAAGCCATCGAGTTTCATCTCGAGGGCCTGCGACGCGACGGCGACCCGGTGCCGCCGCCCCAAACCACGGCGGCCCAGGTCGGACGTGGCGGCCCAAAACCGTCCGCCCATCCGCCACCCTGGAGGACGGTGAAACCATCCACAACGCGTTTCTCGATGTCGTGCCCTGGGGCGAGAGCCGCGTGAGAGAGTGAAGCGCGTGTCTCGACTAGGCAACCGACTCGCCATGCTCGCGCTGTGGGTTCCGACAGCGCCGATGGCACTGCCGCCCCAAACGGCGGCCCTCGCCCAGGCGACGGACGAGGTCCGCTCTACCCGGACGCGGTTGGAAGAGCGAAACGCGGCGATCCGGACCGACCTTCGTCAGACCGCCAAGCAGCTACATTGTCCAGGCGCAGACAAGCAGGTCCGACGCCGCATGGTTCAGAGTGGTCCTCGCGGATCCGCACGTTTGGGTGTTCTCCCGGTTTCCGCGGCAGGCCGATTCCGCCGTTTCGTGCGCCTTTTGGTAGGTGTCACGCTCGCTATCGCACTCTCCAGCCACCGCCGGAACGGCTAGGAGTACAGCCGTCAACAACAGGGCACAGACAAGGAACCTTTTCATCTTTCGGCTCTCTCCCGCTGCGCGCGTTCTCTTCGCTCGCGGTTCTCTTTCACGCGGGCTTCGACTTCCGCGATTCCTCGCTTGATCTCGATGTACTCGTTCTTCGCGTCTAGCAGCCCAAGGTACAGCCAGACGATCTCTTCATCGTCCGCTGCATCAAGCATCGTCTGAGCGGCACTCCGAGCTTTGAACGAGTCAATGGGTACTAGTGGCGGGGGCGGATTCGCTACTAGAGCTTCAAGCTCTTCAATCGTCGGCATGCGCGGCGCGGGCTCCTGGATGTTCGCAAGGGCTTTCAGCGTCTCGGTGTCGCCGCTGGTGTAGGCATCCTCGATGCGGTCGATCAGCGTTCGGCGAAGCTCGAAGGCGTCGCGTTCGTCCGGTGCTTGGGCGATCAGTACGGCAGCGGCGCAGGCGACCAAGGCGACGGCGGCGAAGATCAGAGGCTTCTTCATTTCGGGGGGTCTCCTTCGGTGTTTGACGAAAGCTACTCTACTACAGCAGCGGGTCACTCGAAAACTCGTCCGCGGCGCTACCGGCTACAGGTTCCGCAGCAGGCTGAAACCGCGGCAAGCGCAGGGCGTAGAATCAGTCCATGGTCCTCGAACGGCATCGTCGGCAAGCGGGCAGCCGCCGCGCTCGAACTCGGCCAGGGCGCGATCCGTCGTAGGCGCGCAGCAGGGCGGCATCATCGGCGATCGAAGACGGACCAGGAGGTCGAGGGCGCGGTTGCCTACCTCACGCTGGCGACGATGACGGCGCTCGACAACTGGCTCCGCGCCGCGGCCGCGGCGTGGAGCTCAAGAGGTCCGCTACGAAGGACCGCTCTTCCGGCGGGTGCCGCGGGTGGGTCGTTTCGTGTAATTCGTGTTGTTCGCAGTTGACCCTTCGCCTAAACCGCACACCAACCCCCCATGAACCAGCTCGAACGCGCCGGCGACGACGGACTCTCCGCCGGCGACGTGCGGCGCGTTTCCGCCGCGCTCGAAGCCTCGATCGCACCAACACCGCCAAGGCCTACCGGGCCGCGCTGATGGACGACGGCTACGCCCCGGCGACGATCAAGCAGGCCGCGGCCGCGATCGGGGCCGGCGCCCGGGCGCAGGGCCTGCCGGATCCCAGGGGACCGCTCGCGCGCCAAGCGCTCGCCGGCGTGGTCCGCTACAACGCCGGCGAAGGCTATCCTCCTCTGAGCGCGAACGGCCGTTGGCCCCCCCTCCCCTTGGGCCCAGACCAGGCGGGTGGAACCGCCGCTGCCGGGTTCGCCGCCGCCGGCGCCGCTACGCGCAGTTACAGAGTTCGATGAAGAAGTCGCGGATGGTGTCGTAGAACTCGGGGGAGTTCAGGGTGTTGAGGTGGTTCGCGCCTTCGATGACGTGGAGGCGGTGCTCCTGCATGACGCCGACCAGGGCGTCGGCGCCGGGCTTCAGGGGATCGTCGCTGCCGATGATGTTGAGGGTCGGCACCTGGTTGATGCGCAGGAGCTCGGCGCTCACGTCGAGCGCGGGCATTCCGCGCACCACTGCGGCCAGGGCCAACTGGTCGTTCGAGGCGACCATCGCCTGGCCGATCGCCTGAACCTGCTCGGGCGCTGGCGGTTCGTCCCCGGGCCACAGGAACTCGATCAGCGGACCTCCGCCCTTGCCCCCCTCGAGCGACGAGGCCAGGGCCTCGTACAGGTCGTCGTCGCGCAGTTCGGCGCTCGGCCACCCGGCGCCGCCGACCACGGCCGAGAGCAGCCGGTCGGGCGCCAGGGCGATGAGCTTCATCGTGATGAAGCCGCCCATCGAGTAACCGACGACGTTCGCCTGCTGCAGCCTCATGTGGTCGAGAAGGTCGACGACATCCAGGGCCATGCGCTCGCCGTAGTTCGCCGGGTCGTGCGGCTTGTCGCTCTTGCCGTGGCCGCGCTGGTCGACGGCGATGACCTGAAACTCCTCGGCCAGGCGGTCGATGATGCCGGCGGCGCCCCAGTTCGAGGCGGCGGTGCCGGTGATGCCATGGAGCAACACCACCGGGTCGCCGCGGCCCTCGACCTGGTAGTGGATGGCGACGCCGTCGCTGGCCGTGAAGGTCTGGGTTGTCGCCTCGGTTTGTGCGTAGGCGCCGGTGAACGCGGCGGCGACCAGCATCGCCGCCAGGACGGCGGCGAACATCGGCCTCAGTTTCGTCGTATAGCTCATTGTCGGGTCCTCCAGGAGTCGGCGCAGGTTACCAACCCGGCCTTGGGGCGAATCGCTCGGCGTGCCTTCGCTGCTTTGTTACGCTCCCGCGCAACGTCAACCAGGCACTGTTCACGGGAATTCATGGACATCGAGAGTTCAGCACGTCAGGTCCGCGAAGACGGCTACACGGTGGTGCCGGACTTCCTGGACGACGAGATGTTGGAGGGGCTGCGGCGAGGCCTCGCCCCCGTCTTCGAGGAGATCGGCAGCCGGGTGACGGACGATTACGGCCAGCAGACCATCCACACGCACAACTTGCTGGCCAAGACGCGCGCCGTCGACGAACTGCTGATGGACGACCGCCTGCTGGGACTGGTGGAGGCGGTACTCGGCCCGGACTACCAGGTCTCAGGCGTCGCCGCCATGCGGCCGGGGCCGGGCGACCGGCGCCAGCGGATGCATCAGGACGACGGCAACTATCCGCTTTCGCGCCCGCACTTTCCGCTGATCGCCAACACGCTGATCGCGCTGGATCCGTTCACGGCCGAGAACGGGGCCACGGAGATCGTTCCGGGCAGCCATCGCTCGGCCGATCCGGTCGATCCCGACGTGCCTGTGATGACCGTGGAGATGCCGGCGGGGGCCCTGTTCCTCTGGGATGGCGCCGTCTGGCACCGGGGCGGCGGGAACTCGACGCACGGAGGCTATCGACGCACCATCAACTTCAACTTCAACCTCGCGTGGCTCAAGCAGCGGGAGAATCAGTTCGTCGGCGTGCCGTGGGAAGTCGTGGTGGAGATGCCCGAGAAGCTGCAGGCGCTGATCGGCTACAAGCTGACCAACCGCGGTCTTGGCACCGTGGACTACCGCAACCCCATTGAAACCGTGAAGCGGCGGCTCGCCGAGGCCCAGGGTTGCTAGCAGCTTGCGCGGCAGGAAACCGCAACAGACAAGAGGAGAATTAGATGACAGCAGCAGGAGCGGTTAAGCCTGAGGACAGCGGCGGCAAAGAGCGGTCGTTGGTCGACTCTGCCTTCGAAACGGCCCACAAAGTGGCGCTTGCTGGCGTCGGGGTCGCGGGCGAGGCGGCCGATGCGGGGGCCAAGGTCTTCGACCGCCTGGTCGAGCGTGGCGAGAAGATCGAAGCGCGGGGGAAGGTGTCTCTCGGCGCACTACGGGTCAAGGCCGAGGAGCGCGTGGAGCAGGTGCGCACCGTGGCCGGAGAGCGGTTCGAGCAGACCAAGTCGAAGGCGCGGGCCGGGATTGACGGCGATTTGGAGCGCCGGCTCGAGAGGCTTGGCCTTCCCGGCAAGGCGGACCTCGAGGCGGTCCTCGACCGGCTCAGCGCGATCGAGCAGCGGCTCGATTCGCTGGAGAAGCCGAAGCCGCGCCGGCGGACGGCGAAGAAGGTGCCGGCGAAGGCCGAGTAGGGAGCGGCTACCGGCGGCGCGCCCGCCGTTCGGCCCGGACGGCGCGGATGATGTCGCGCACACTCGCCGGTCGCGCGCCGGCCCGAATCCGTTCCTCTGCCAGGTCGAACGCCATCGCCCACTGACGGCGCAGGATGCCGTGGGCGGCGAAGAAGCCGTAGCGGCGGTCGTACATGTGGGTCGCCTCGGACGTGACGCCGTTCACTTCGAGCACCCGGAGGCCGTCGCCGCGCTGGAGGGCCTCGGCGCTTGGGACTCGCACGTCGAAGCGGCCGAAATCGAAGCCGTCGTAGGCGGTGCTGATCTGGTTCAACGCCTGTTCGAGTTCCGGGGTGTGGAGATCGTTCGCGTCCAGGAAGATCGTGCCGCGGGAGTGCGCGCCGACTTCGGTCAGTTCGACGACTTCGCCAGCCTCGGGTACCCGCTTCGCCGCTTCCGGGTGTTCCCGGGCGTAGATGTGGGCGATGGCAACGGCGCGCCGGTCCATGAGGATCAGCCGCTCCAGGGTGCTCCGGCCGTCGCCGGTCACGGTCGGCCGTAACTTGTGAGTGATGGAGAAGACCTGTCCGTCCGATCGGCCGGGATGCCGGGCCCAGAAGACACCGTACTCCTCGCCCGCGACGTACTCCTGGACGAGTGCCGCTCCGGGCGTCGCGTCGAAGAACTCCGCTGCATCTTCGTCTGAGCGGGCCACGGCGATGCCGCGTCCCCGCTCGCCGGTGTCGGGCTTGAGGACGGCGGGGTAGTTCAGGTTCTCCTCCTCCAGGAATCGCCGCAACGCGTCGAGGCGCTCTTCTGAGCGACCGGGCGGCAACCGGCGCCAGGCCGGCAGGGCATCCCCGATGCCGGCCAGACCGTCGAGGATGTCGCTCTTCGACTCTCCCAGCAGGCCGCCCAGCGGCATCGCCGGATTGACGGCCGTGAACGCCGTCAGGCGGCCGCGCCGCAGGCCGAGCCAGAGGATGTTCAGCACGAGAAGGGGGTAGAACGCCCACATCGGCCAGAACTCCCAGTGCCGGATTCGCAGCAGCCGGCCTTGCCACAGACGCCGCCCGCGCCAGGTGAAGAGCGGCAGAACGAACGTGCGCACGCCGAAGATCAGGAGCGCCAGCGCCAGCGCCGCCGCGAGCAGGCCGCCCGGCAGGCGGCCGCCGAACCGCTCGACGGCCTCGCGGCCCAGCAGGGCGTTCAAGCCGACGAACGCGGGCGTCCAGATCGCTACGGCGAGGGCGAAATAGAAGCAGAACTTGAGCAGGCTGGTTCGCAGGATGCCGGCGGCCATGCAGGTCGGCAGCCGCGAACCGGGCAGAAAGCGGCTGATCAGGACGACCACCAGGGCCCGCCGGCGCAGCCATGCGGAGGCCTCCTCGATCGCGGCCTCGCTGACCCACCACTTGAACGGCGGCAGCTTGAGCGCGGGCCGCCCGAGGATCCGGGCCAGCCAGGCGAGTCCCAGGTCGCTGCTCAGGATGCCGATGTAGCAGGCGGCGACGGCAACGGAGAAGTCGAGTCGTCCCTGGGCGATGAGCAGACCCGCGGTGATGCAGGTCAGATCCTCGCTCACGTACGTGGCGAACACGAGGAGCAGGAAGACGATGAGCAGGGCCGGGCCGGTGAAGGGCGGCAGGTCCATGTCGTCGAAGGGCAATGCAGCCCGCCGCAGGCGCTCCGGTTCGGCGTCGGCGCGAGTGGGGGCCTCGCCCGCTTCGACGCGGCCTAGGAACTCGTCGATCCGCGCCGGCAGATCTTCGCTGCCGCGGAACAGGAAGAAGTGGCTGTCGGAGCGCATCCACAGCTCGCTGTGGGGCACGATGCGGTGGTGCTCGAGGGCCGCGGCGGCCGGTACCAGGGGGTCCTGCTCGCCGTGGACGATGAGGACGGGGGCTTCCAGCGCACTGAGGATGCCGCGCAGCGGCCGCTGGTCCGTGTCGTAGAAGTTGCGCGCGTAGGAGTGAGCGATCGGACTGTCGAACGCGCCGAAGTGGGTTACGAGGTTGCGCAGTCCCCACAACAGGCCGAGCTGGAGACCGTGCAGGCCGTGGTTGACCGTGTAGTCGCCGAGCAGTTCGAGCTCCTGGACGCCGATCGACGACACCAGGACGACGGAAGCGACCCGGTCGGGCGCCGTTTGGGCGAGATGCAATGCGACCGCGCCGCCCATGCTGAAGCCGAGGACGTGGAACCGCTCGATTTCCAGTCGATCGAGCAGCTTCAGCGTCGAGTCGGCGTGGCCGCGTGCGGAGTAGTCGGCTACCCGGTGATCCGAGGCGCCGAAGCCGGGGAGGTCGGGTGCGATGGTCCGTCGGGCAAGGGCGCCCGAAACGACCATCGCGAGGTTCCCGGGGCTGTCGCCCTGGTCGTCATCTGGGCTCGTCGTCGACTGCCTGCTGGTGTAGGTCAACGGCGACTTGAGGCGGTCGAAGTTGTCCGCGCCGCCGGGTGATCCGTGCAGGAGCAGGAGAGGTAGTGCATCCTGGTTCGGGGAATCCGTTTCCATCCAGGCGATGCGCAATGTGCCTTCACCGCTCGGCCTGGGGATCTCGATCGTCGGTTGGGCGCCCGGAAGCGGCGGTTCGTGGGCCGCCAGACGAACGATGGTCGACACGAGCAGCGCGGCGGCGTAGGCGTAGAGCAGGACGCGTAGCCACCTGCGGGGACGGGGCGATGGCGGCCGCATCCGCGTTGCGTCAGCCGCGGCTCTCGGGGATCCCGACCTGCCCGTGCACGTCGCCGATGGCTGCCAGTTCCTCGCTTGAGACCATCGGCCGGAAGCTACCTGCCATCTGCTCCCGCAGTCGACGGGCGAGGACTTTCCGGTCAGGGCTTCTGACCGTCCCTTCGCCGAACTCGATCTGAGCGTCGATACGGCGGAGCTTCAGCAGATCGGGGGCGTGGGGTGTGAGCGCCATGTCACCCCACCAGGCGACGCTGAGAAACGCCGGCGTCTCGTCGGGCGGCGTTTCGTAGCGAACAACGGCCCAGTGGACGTTCAGTTCCTGCCCCGCCGCGGGCGCGAGCAGGGAGGGCTTCAGCGGGGCGACTTTGTTGCCGGGGGTCGAGGTGCCCTCCGGGAACAGGATCACCGGGTCGCCGGCCGCCAGCGCTGCCGTGATCTGCTCGCCGACCTTCGTGACGTCGCGCCGCCGGCCGCGGTCGACGAAGATGATGTCCGCCGAGCGGCACATGGCGCCGATCACCGGCCAGTCTCCGATCTCCGCCTTGGCGACGAAGCGGCCCGGCGTGAAGGCTGAGAGCAGAAAGATGTCGACGTAGGAGATGTGGTTCGAGATCAGCAGGAAGGGTTCGCGCGGCGGTTCGCCGCACACCGTGACACGGCAGCCGAGGATGGCGAGACTCGTACGTCCCCAGCACCGCAGGACGGCGCGCAGGACGGCGCGCCAGGACCCGGGAGCACGCCGGGCCAGCAGGGGGCGCAGGACGAGCAGCGGCAACCAGGCGGCCAGTGCCGCCAGCAGCAGGGTCGGGCCCCGCCAGATCAACCGCCAGCGCCGGAGAGGACCTCCGCTTCCAGGCGCCATGCTCAGGGCGGCGCGGGCGGCGCTTTGGGCGCCGGTAGCGCCGCGTCCAGCCCGAAGATCAACCGGGTGCGCCGGCTCAGAGCGGCCGTGTCCATCAGGACGAGGTAGTCGATGGTCTTGAACTCGCGGTCGATCGCGGGCCGGCTGCACACCAGGGCGCCGTAGCGGAGGTAGGTGGCGAAGAGCGGCGGCACCTTGATGTCGGGTAGTGCGGACACCTGATCGTCGGGCGCCTCGCAGCGGGTGTGGGGCAGGGGAGGCACGTCGAGGTCCGTCATGACCTTGCCGGCCGCCTTGAGTTGCCGGTAGAGCCGGATGCCGGCTGCCTGGTCCTGGCTGGTCAGGGAGCAGCAGCCGAACAGGTACCGGCAGCGGCTGTGGACCAGGTAGCGGGCCAGGCCCTTCCAGAGGAGGAACAGCACGGTCCGCTTGCGGTGCTCGCGGTGAATGCAGGCGCGGCCGACCTCGACCGACTGGTCGAGAACGCTTGCGGGCAGGGCGCCGAGGTCGTATTCACCGGCCGAGTAGAAGCCCTGGCCGCGGGCAGCCATGGCAGCCGTCTGCATCCGGTAGGTGCCAATGAGGTCGCCGCCCTCGTGCTCGACCAGCATGTGGTGGCAGCTCGCGTCGAAGCGGTCGGCGTCGCGGCCGGTGGCGACGGACTCTTCGAGCCCCTCGCCCAGTTCCAGGTTGAAGACCTCGAAACGCAGCTTGAGCAGCCGGTCGATGTCAGAGGCGCTGCGCGCGAACCGCAGCCGGTAGCTGCCGATCTCGATCTCGCCGGCGGGGAGAAGCTCCGGGCTTGGAAGAATGCCCGGCGGCTCGACAGGTCGGGACGGGAGACTCGCCGACTCGGTCATGGGTCGGTTCCGGTTGCCGCGCGAATCCACTCGGTGGTGAGAAGAGCCAGGAAGAGGCGGTCGTCCTTGCGACGCAGCCGACCACTCACCGCGACCGGCTGGCCGACCCATTCAAGAAGCTCACGCCCCAGTGGCCGTCCGGCGAAGTCCACCAGGTTGACCAGTACCCGCTCGCCGTTCTCCGTTCGGACCAGTAGGGCGGCCGGAATGCCGCCGCGGATGCAGAGAGAGGCGCAGTCACGATGGGGCTTGCCGCGGCCCGGCTTCATGGCGCCGAGGTAGCACTTCGTGTCGACGATTTCGCCGACGAGGGTGTCTACGCGTATGTAGGCGTGGCCGACCTGTGCGTCCGCTGGAGTCGCTGCGGCTGCCGAGTCGTCGCTCTCACTGTCGGGGCGCGAGCCACCGGCTCCCGGGTCGGCGGGAGAGTCCGGTTCCGTCGGAAGTTCCTCGCTGGTCCGTCCTTCGGGAAGTTCGAGCGAGTGCACTTCAAGCATCGCCGCTTCCGGGTTCTGGATCAGGGTGCCCGAGAGCTGGAGCTTCCTGGAGAGCGCTGGCTGCCAGGGCGGGCTCGGCTCCTCGTTGGCATCGAGTCCGTGTTTGCCCACGCCAACCAGCAGGTAACCCGCAGCCGGTCCGTCCGCCGTGAGCAGACGGGGATGGGGATCGACGAGCAGCTCGCCGCTGTAGTGCCGCACCGTGCCGTACTCGAACACCCCTTCGTCGAAACGCTCCAGCAGCAGGGCCAGACCGGCGCCAAGCGTCGCGGCGAGCAGCAGGAGCCCGACCACGGCGCGGCGCACGAACCGGGAGATCCCGGGCGGCGTCTCGTCGAGGTAGCCGACGTAGAAGTCGTCGCGGCGGTCGCCGGTCACGAGGGCTCCTCCGCTCGGGCGGTAGCGGCTATCCGAACCGGTTCCGCGTGGGTGCCCGGCGGGTTCGGGATCGGGTCGACCAGAATCCGGCCGCCCTCGACGCGGACGTTGAAGGTCGGGATCGTCTCGGTGAAGGGCGGCGGCGAGCAGCCGTCCTCGGGACGGTACTGGTAGCCGTGCCAGGGGCAGGTGATGCAGCCGTCGATCACCCGGCCCTCGCCGAGCGGCCCGTTCTGGTGCTGGCAGACGTTCGATACGGCCGCGATCCGCTCGCCGTCATCGGTCCGGTAGCGGAAGACGGCAACCCGCTCGCCGCTGAGCACGAAGATGCGTGCCCGGTCGAGCGGGATGTCCGTGACCGCGCAGACATCGACCGCGGCGTCCTCCGCTCCGGCGGCCGGCGCCGGGGCGCGTTGCCGCCACCCGGCGACGAGGTGCAGCGAGGCGACGCCGACGAACCCCACGCCCAGCAGGCCCGCGAGCAGGGTCGGCCGTTCGGCGGCCTGCAGGCTGCCCAACGCGACATGGACGAGGACCAGTCCGTAGGCGACGTAGACCAGCATGTGGAGCGACTTCCAAACCGGCGCCGTCAGGTTCGCGAGCCAGAAGTCGTGCGAGGTCGCCGCCATCAGGAACAGGATGACGAGCGCCGCGAGGCCGAGCGCCTGGAAGGGGAATTGGGTCAGGCTGTCGTAGTTGCCGTTGCTCGCCAGCACGCTGACCAGGGGATTCAGGACCCCGAGGCCGTGGAACTGGACGATCGAGAACCCGCCGTGGGCGGCCGCGAGCAGGAACATGCACACGCCGAGGTGGCGGCGGTTGTAGAGCAGGGGCAGGAAGCGCCGGTCGAGCCGGCACAGCGGACCGATGGCGAGCACCACGTGAAGCAGCAGCAGGGCGCCCGCGCCGAAACCGCGGATCAGCAGGGTCTCGATCGTCGTTTGGGTTCTGGTCGCCACCCCGATGCCGACGAACAGGCCCAGGAAGACCACCGCGCCTACGGCGATTGCGAGGTCGTAGAGCCTCTTGTTGCGATTCCAGAGAACCGCCTGGTATCCGGCGCTCATGGTTGCGCGTCCGCGTCCGGATCGTCTTCGCTCGGTTCGGGCGCGTCTGGGGGTTCTACCCAGGGCGCGTCGATGGCGGTGGGCAACTTGTCGACGAGCGGCGGTGCGGGGCGCAAGAGGAGCGCGGCAGCAACCAGCCCCGCCACGATCGGGGCCAGCACGGCCCAGACCAGACGGTGACGCCGTCGCAAACCGCGGATCACGGGGAAACCCGCCTCTGCCGACCGGCGGCCGCGTCACGGTGGGCGTTGCGCTCCGCGGGGGGCAGCTGGCCGGTGAGCCACCTCCGCAGCAGCACCGGCCACAACGCGGCAACGCCGGGCAGGATGATGAGCCGAAAGCCAAGGCCGGTTGCCTTGGCGGCGGGATCGACGCGGCCCACGCCGCGCCAGACGAAGAACGGGGCGAAGGCCAGTCCACAGGCGATGTACACGGTGAACAGCAACACCAGGACCTCGGCGGCCCGCTCGATGGACATCGCGGGGAGTATACGCGCGCGGCGTGGTGGCCACTTGGGTGCCATTGCCGTCCCTGCCTCGCTGAGGCGGCGACCCGCCGCCGGCGTCGAAGGCCGGCTGCGGTGCTTGTGAGCCGGCTCCGCGTCCGGCGCGTATGGTTGCTCTGGCGTTCATGCTAGGGCATGATCCCCTCTCGTATGGTGAATCTCCGCTTCGCTGGATGGTCCGACGCCAGGACGCACCCCTGCCGAATGGTCGGGAGCCCGCGTCACCCTGCCCCCCGATTCCAGTCGAGAGCACTCAAGTCGCTGATCGGCCCTAGCGGCAGCGAGCAGGCGGCAGCTTGAGCAGAGACACTTCGGTCGATAGGACCGGCGCCGGTGGTGACGGCGTGCTGAAGATCGCCTATCGCGACCGGCGTCACGAAGCGCTGCCACACATCGTTCGGTTTTCCGGCGGCCGATCGTCCGCAGCGATGCTCTTCTTGCTTGCCGAAAGCGGCGCTCTCGATCCACACCGTGGCGACATCGTCTTGTTTGCCAACACGTCGGCGGAGCATCCGGGGACCTACTCCTTCGCAGCCGAGTGCAAGCGCCGCCTTGAGAGAGACCATGGCTTGCCCTTCCTGTGGTACGAGTTCTGCACCGTGGAGGACGCGTCTAGGGGCGTCTACTCGCGGAGACTCTCCTACCGCCTGGTTGGTCCCACGCCCGTCGAACTGGATCCAGACGGCTACCGCTCCCGTGGCGAGGTCTTCGAGGAGATGCTGTCGTTCCAAGGGATGCTCCCGAACCCCATGTCGCGGTCTTGCACCGCGAAGCTGAAGCTGTATCCGCAGCACCTGCTGCTTGCCGAGTGGTTAGGTGGTCTGGAAGGGCCGTCGCACGAAGGCCACTACGCCGAGCGACGTTTCGTGAGTCCCGAACGGGCGGCGGCGAGCTACCGGGAACGCGGCGGGACGGCCAACGTGGAGGACTTCATCACGCGCGTGGCCTACATGACGGCCTGTCCGCCGGCGAGGCCGGCCCAGAAGTGGAGGGACTTCACCGAAGGCCGTGTCTGGGGCGGAAGGAACGGCTGGCGACGGCGTCGGGTGCCGCTCTGGGGTCGCGAGGCGGCCCAGTTCGTTACCCTTCTCGGCTTGCGGGCGGATGAGCCACGTCGTGTCCGCCGGGTTCTGTCCCGTTCCTTCTACGCCGAGGACGCGCCCCGGCGGCGCTGTTCTATCCGCACGCAGCCGCCCGGCGAGCGACCCTACTTCCCCCTCTACGACGCCGACCTGGGACGAGACCAGATCCTAGATTTCTGGCGCCGGCGCGACTTCGACCTTCGCTGTCCGCAGGATGCCGGGAACTGCGTCTTCTGTTTCATGAAGGGCACGCGGACACTCCAGCGGGCCGCGAGCGCCGAAGACGCGGAGAGGGTGGCCGATGCGCCGTCGGACGTGCGTTGGTGGGCCGACATCGAGCGACGATACAGGCGCGAGGCCCCTCGACGCGGCGGCGAGGGCACATCGCGGTTTGGCTTCCTGGGCGTTTCCGGTCCGACCTTCGCGCAGATTGGCGCGGGGACGGCGGCGGAGCGGTCGAGATTCTCGTCGGGCACCCCGGCTTGTGACTGCACGGATTGATGGCCGAGCTCTTCTTTCCTTCGACCTACGAGCGCGATGGGTTCTCGACACAGGCGATGTCACAGCACGACGGCAGGGCGGATCCGGTCATCCGAGAGCTGCTCCAGAACTGCCTGGACGGGGCCCGTCGGGCAGGCCGGGCGACGGCGAGGGACCCACTTCAAGTTCATTTGACGGTCCGCGAGTGGCCGGTGGAGAGCATCCCGGGCATCAAGGCCTACGTTCGGGCCTTCAATGCGGCGAAGGAGGAGCATGGCAGCGGCACCCGTTCGACACCGGCGACAAGGGAGACCTGCCGGAGGATCGAGGCCGCACTGGACGGTGGGCGCACTCTGGTGCTGTTCTGCCGGGACAACGGTCACGGACTGAATGCCGAGCGGATGAGCCGGCTGTTGGCGGAGGGCTCGGGCGACAAGGGCGGCGACGCGAGTTCTGCCGGCTCCTTTGGCGTCGGCCATCTGACCGCGTTCGCCGCCTCCGACCTGCGGTACGCGCTCTATGGAGCGCCGTGCCATCGTCGATGGAGCGCCTCGGGACTCGGTCAGCGGCCACGCCGTCCTGGCAACGCATGTTCGAGAGGGTTCCCGGAGAGCGGGTAACGGCTACTGGCTGGACCGGCGACAGATCGAGTGCTTCGAAGCGGGCGAGCAGCCGGATCTCTTCGATGGCGACTATCCGGTGCATATCCCGGAGCTGCTCGACCACGAGATGACAGCGATCGCGACGACCGGAGCAGTCGTCTGCATCGTCGGCTTCAATCGTTTCCGGGGCGAGGTTCGGAATGTCGTTCGCGAGATTCGCAGGGTCGCGGCGACGAACTTTCTGGCTGCGATCGAACACGGCGAGATGGCGGTCCGGATCGCCGACGAGTCGGCCGACACGGTGTGCGATGTGAACCGGAAGTCGCTGAGCGAAGATCTGTTGGAGTTCGAGCGACAGCGGCGCAGCCAGAGAGGCTCGGGCGGCGGCTGGCTGGTCGGAGGCCAGGCTCACTCCGCATGGACGACGTTGCGGGAAGGCGACCGGCTACGCGGAGTGGGCGATGGCGTCGGCGTCAGGATCCGGCGTCTGGACGCGGACGGAGCGGCCCGAGGGAGCCGCGTCAACGTGTTCCGCACCGGCATGTGGGTGACGAATGGCGCCAAGCATCTCGAGCCCTCGGATTTCACCCGTCAGAACCCGTTCGACGCGGTGGTGCTCCTCAGCGGCGAAGGGGAGCTGTGCCGACTGGTTCGCGACGCGGAAGGCCCGGAGCATCGAACGATCGAGGAGAAGCGACTCGAGCTGTCGGACCGCGAACGCCTGTTCGAGCTGTTTCGCGAGATCGCCGATCGGTTGCGGGCGGAAGCCGGCGACGTCTCGACGGAAGAGCCTTGGCAGCCCGAGGACTTCGCCGTGTTCCGGGGTGCCGTCTTGCGTGGTGCGGAGCAGCTCAGGCCGTATCGTCCACGGGCGTCTGGCGGTGAGGAGGCTGTCGTCATACCGAAACCCGGTCCGGAACCCGGCCCCAGGCCGAACCCGGATAGTGAACCGAATCCGAGACGTCCGAAGCCCGGTCGGGGTGTCAAGGCGCGAATTGCCCACCGGCTCTTGCCGGGCACTGCCGGCTTCGACCGCTTGGTCGTCCGCCTGAAGGTGGAAGACGGGAAGCTCGGAAGGCCAGGCGCTCAGCTCGGCCTCCGGGTGCGGCGGGACTCGGGCTCCGACGAGTCGTGCAGCAGCCCTGAGCCGCCGGAGTGGTTGCCTCTCCTCTCGGCGGAGGACGGCCGCGGCTCACCGGTCGGAAGAAGCAACGGGCCGAAGGAACTCATCGTTCCTGTTCCGGAGACGGATCTCATTGTGCGGCTCGCCGAGCCGGTTGGAGACCCGCGAGGTTTGCAGGTCGACGTCGTTCATCGGCAGCCCGATAGGGCGGCGACCGAAGGATAGGTAGGTAGGTGCTATGGCCCTACTCGTGTCGCCTTTCGTGTGCCCCGTGCTGCGCGAGGACGGGTCCAGCCTGGACTGGGCGCGGGCCCGATACGAGGCGAACGTCGAAGTGCGCTCCGAAACCGCGACCGTTACGCACCGCGTCCACGAAGCGCCCGAGCTAGAACAGCTCCTGGCGGCGGGTCTTGCCGCCTACGCGCTGGAGGTGCGCTGCCCGAAGACGCTCTACGCGAGGACGCACTGCGATCGTCAGTCTCGGTTCGCAGTCCGGTGGAGCCCCGACGAGGTCGACGGATCGGTCTTCCTCCTTCCCGGTGTTGTGACGACGAAGCCGGCGCTCCTGGCCCCCACAGGTCTGATCGACCTCTGGGGGCGCCGGCCGATCGACGTTCCTGTTGGTTGGTGGCTGGCGAAGGGCCAGATCTGGGCATCGGAGAATCTGGCGGCTTCACTGATCGAGTTCCAGCGGGACAAGAACCTGAAGTCGGGCCAGATGAGGATTGGCGAGGACACGACGGGAGATGAACCGCGGTTCATCGTCTACCTCGCGCCGGACGTGCACGAGAGGGTGCGGGCGAGCCGCGACGTCCAGGTCGCGGCCCTAGTCGGCGCGTTCGCCCGGATCGGCAAGAGTCCGCGGTTCCAGGATGACGAGAGCGGAAGCCTCGTCGTGGAGAGGCTCCGCGAGCATTTGCGGGAGGCTGGGGTTCCGACCTGGGAGGACGAGCAGGGTTGGGATCCAGCGCTCGCGGCAACGACGATCGAGGGCTTTGGGGCGGACGAGATCGTCGTTGACGGGAATCCGCGATGAAGCTACATCGCTTGGCACGGCGGCGAGATGCCTTTTCCGGCTGGCAGAAGGCGTTGGTGTGGGAGGCGGCGAAGCACCGAAGGAGCAGCGAGGACGAGCGGGCCCGTCGGCGGGCCGCGGTGACGGTTCGACAACAGACGCTTCAGAGCGGCCTCGACCGCGGTGCGGAGGGTCTCGCGAATCGCCTTCGAGAGGCGCTGCTCCTCTCAGGCGAGGACATCGCCGCGCCGCCTCTTCCTCGACCTCTGAGTGCCGCTGAGTTCCGTGAACCGCCGGTCGACCTTGAGGTCGAGATCGGCGATACGTTGGCGAATGTCGTCACCGTCGCGGAGGCTTCGACGCCCTTGTTCTGGCTCATCTGCCACGTCGACTGGCTGGAGAAGGGCCTCCTCGGCGGTGACATCCACGCGGCTCTTTTCGGTGGCGGCGGGGCGGCGGGGAAGACCGACCCGGTGGAGAAGTTGGAAGCAGAGACCAGGAACTTCCTGCGCCGCACGGGCGGTATCTTCGTGCGCGGCAACGTGTCCGTGCTCAGCGACTGTCCGATTTCCCGCGCTTGGTGGCGTCGCCGCCTGGCGATGGAGGCTGGCCGCCATCTGCCTACTCCCGCGGACGTGGATGCCCTTCATCGTCTCCTCCATCAGAGCCGGCCGGTGTGGGAGGAACTCGTGATGATCGGTCTGAAGCGCTTCACGGTGATCTGTCACGAGCGCGTGCGAGCGGCGGTCATTTCGCGCCTGTCCGAATGTAGCGAACTGGAGAAAGCGGATGTGGTGGCGTCGGCCCGACACCTCGCGCGTCACGCGTTGGGCGTCTCTCTGGCGGGGCTTCCCTGGGACGAGCTCTGTCGAATCGCCGCGGGTGCCGGAGCGGAGGCTTGATGGAGGGCGACTGCTCGCGAGAGCGTCAAGGCGCGCTCGCCACCCCGATCGCTGGTCTCCGACTCAGTGTGCGATCTGTGAACTGTCTGCGCAAGCAGGGCATCGAGACCCTTGGCCAGCTGGCTTGCCGGAGCGAAGCCGAGATGATGGCCACGAGGAACCTGGGCGTGAGGTCCCTGGAGGAACTTCGTGGCGTCCTTGCCGACAGCGGCCTCCGGTTCGGAATGGGGGCGTGCGACTTGGCCGCGGTGGGCTCTGCAGGCCAGGGCGGGCCGAGGTTCCTTGAACCTGCTTTGCCAGAACAACTCGGAGCCCTCCGCGAACTGCTCGCGGCTGCGCGGGAGTTCAGGCGAGCCCGGACGCTTCGAGGCGCGTTCGAGGAGGATCTGGGCAGGCTGGCGGACGCGATGGGCATCAGCGAACGACTGAACGACATCGAGCTCGACTCGGTGACTGGCGGTCGGCGGCTGTCGGACTCGTTTCTGGCCGCCGTGGAGTCCCTGTGTGCGGATCTCACGCACGCCGAATTGTTGATCCTTCAGCAGCGCCTCTATCGGCTGGGAAAGCGCGCGACCCTGCAGACGCTCGGCGATTTTCTTGGCGTCACCCGCGAGAGGGTCAGGCAAGTCGAGCGCCGCCTGAAGCCGCGGGTCCAGGACGCCCTCGGTGAGGAGCTACGGACGCTCGGTGGAGTTGTGGCGATGGGCCTCGAGCCGGTGGTCCTCACCGAAGAACTGGACCGCCGGGTGGAAGGGGTCTTCGCCGGCGCCGACTCCGCTTCGCTGCCGGTCGCCGTTGGCATGTTGCGCGATACGGTCGGTTATCGTCGCGGCAAGCGGATTAGTCTTAGCCCGGCAGCGGCCCAGGTCGTTCGGGATCTGCAGGCGGCCGCCCGCGAGCTGCAGGATGACGCGGGTCTTGTTGCGGAGACTTCCCTGCAGGAGACGTTGCCGGACGCGGGCTGGGTCCGCTTCTGGCCGCTACTCGTTGAGAAGTGCAGCTTTCATCGGATCGATGGCTTGCTCGGCCTCCGGAACACGAGAAAGGCCCGGGTCAAGGCAGCAGTGCTGAACATCGGCCGGATCGCCAGCAAGGAGGAGATTGCGGGGCGTTGTGGATTCCCGGTAGCGCGGGTGTCGTCCTACCTCTCGGCGTTTCCGAGCGTGGTACGGGCGAACATGACGGACTGGGGCCTTCGCGAGTGGGTGGAGGATGAGTACGACGGTGTGGCCGGCGAGATTCTGCAGCGAATCGACGAGGACGGCGGCGCGACCAGCGTCGAGCGCCTGTTCTCCGAGTTGTGGCGTCTGTTCCAGATCGGGGAACCGTTGATTCGAAACTACCTGAACACACCCCAGTTCGAAGTTCGGGGCGGTTATGTGCGCCGTGCCGACACGACGGCGTTGAAGCTGCGGATGATCGACGACGTGGCTCACGGTCGGGACGATCAGGGCCGCCCGTACTGGCGCTTCGAGGTGAGGGAGGAGCACTTCGAGGGATACGGCGTTCGCATCCCAGCGGAAGTGTCTCGGGAGCTCGGCTGCGAACCGAACCAGGGAATCAAGGCCCACGTGGCGTATCCGCCCGAAAGCGCCCCCGTATCCATAGTCTGGCAGCTTTCGACAATCGGGGGTGGTGCCCATCTCGGTCGTCTTGCGAACCCGCTCGCGCATCTCGGTGCGAGCGCCGGGGAGGTAATCCGCGTCGTCCTGTGCGGGTCGAATCTAGTGGAGTTGCGCCCGGAACCGGTGGAAGAGGCGCCGGAACTCGATCCGGGAGGCGCGGCGGCGCTCTTGCTCGAACGCTTGAAGAACCGGCGCAAGGTTCTGTAGACGACTACCGGGGCTGAACGCGGATGGTCAACAACTTCGACCGGATTTTCGCTGAGATCGCGGCTCGTGCCCCGCTTGGCGAACTGCCGGGGCTGGCCTCAGAGCGGTTGATCGAGCTCCTGCTGGGGGCCGTCGACTTGGAGGACCGCAACCGGATCAGGACCATTGGCCGGATCAACGCGACGCTCGAGGAACGGGTCCGGGCCGTGGCGCTTGAGGCCCGCCGGGTGGCCGCCGACGACAAGGAGGAGAGGAGCGAGGGCAGGCCGGTCGGCAAGCTACCGGAGGAGGAAGGCTGTGTTTAGGCTGCGACGGATCGAGATCGAGAACTTTGCCGTATTCGACCGGACTGTCTTCGAACCGTCGACCGATCCGGAGCGGCCCCTGACTGTGATTCGGGCGGAGAACGGTTCCGGCAAGACGACTTTTCTTCGGTCGTTGCTCTGGGGCATGTATGGCGAGAAGGGATTGCCGGGGGACCGGAAGGGCGCCTACTCCGTTCATCCCGCGTGGTGGGAGCCTCGTCCAGAGGGCGTTGAAACACGCGTCGCGATTGAGTTCGACACGGATGGTTCGACCCGCTATCAGGATGGCGCCTCAGGCGCGACCGCACTTTACCGCCTGGAGCGGTCGGTGCGGACCATCGGCAAGCCGGCGGGCCGCGACGACGAGCCGGACTTCCAGCGGGTAGACGAGCGGGCGAGCCTGATGAAGCGGGTGGCTGGTAGTGGCTGGGCCGATCACCGTGCAGGAGTCGACGCAGTGATCGAGGAGCTCTTGCCTTGGGAACTGAGGGACTTCTTCGTGATGGACGCGGACGAGGCGACTGACTTCGCCGGTGGTGCTCAGAGCAGGGCACTGCGCCGGGACCTGGTCGAGCGGAAGACGACAGACGCCGTTCGCAGCCTCTTGGGTATCGAGGTCTTTGAGGCGACAACCGAACGGTTGCGGAGGCTTGCGAGCAGGCTCGGCCGGGAGGCGACGAGGGCGATCGGGTCCCGCGATCTCGACGAGTTGCAGAAGCAGCAGGACGAGTTGGAGCAGCGTCGGCGCGCCGTCCAGGAGGAGCTTCGGCAGGTCCGGGACCGAAAGGCCGGCCTCCAGGCGGACCTTGAGAGTTGTCGCGAGGCTTTGACGGGGCAGTTGATGCTGTTTGGCGCCTTTGAGACCCTGGCATCGGCGCGGCATGCGGCGGAGCGCAGGCGGGACGGACTGCGGAAGAACCGAGGACCGCTGCTGGACCGTCTCGCTGGCGAACTGGAACGCCCCACCTTACTAGCGGCACTGATGAGAGAACCGCTGCGGACGGTCGCTGCGGAACTCGCGGCGGTTCAACCCCGCGCGAGAAGGGCGGTGCCGCTGCGACATGTGGACTTTGTCGAGGGGCTTGTTGAAGATGGTGTGTGCGTCTGCGGGCAGGACCTTGCGGGAGACGAAGCGCGGCGCCAGGCGGTGACGGCGAGGCTCGCCCGATCCGTTGAGGACGCAGCCGGGACCCATCGACGCGAGCTCCGCGAGGCCGCTGGTTCGCTGTTGCGGCAGGCGGAGCGGTCGAGCTGGGTCCGGGATCAGGCGGTGTTGAACTCCGAGATTGAGGTCTTGGATCTGGATCTGGACGCAGCGGAAGCGGAATTGCGGCAAGTCAACCGCAAGATCGGGGAGATCGACCGTGACAAGGTCCCGGCTCTGCGCGAGAAGGAGAGCGCGCTGGTCGCTCAGGTCAGCTTGGTCGATCGCGCTGTGGGCCGGCTGGAACAGGAGCTCGTGGAGATCGGCGGACTTCTCGATCCTGTGCGCAAGAAGATCGTCGATCGGCAACGCAACGAACTGGCGGCGGCTGACAGCCGAGCCGCGGAGGACGTGGCAGAGTTGGCGGCGTCGATCCTCGGGCAGTCCTACGAAGCGATCCAGGAACGCCAGATCCACGAGCTCTCGGAGCGGATGAACCAACTGTTCGCAGAGATGGCTGCGAACGTTTCGGAGGACGACTTCGAGAGTGCGGAGAACGTGCAAGCGTCTGTGCGGATGGTAGCCAGAGTGGGGATTCGACCGGTGGAGGGGGCGAGCGGTCGGTTCGAGATCTTCGCACTCAACGGAAGAGGCCGCTCCATGCCGCCCACGGAGATCAACGGCGCGTCCCGGCGAGTGCTCGCACTGTCGTTCATCCTCGCGCTGTGTGCCGAGTCTCGAACCCATGCGCCTCTGATCGCCGACTCTCTGCTCAACTCGATGTCCGGCGCTGTGCGGCTGAACACACTCGAGGTTACGGTGAGGAACTCGGATCAACCGATCCTGCTGCTGACCGGATCGGATCTCGCGGGCCCAGCGGAAGTCGAGTGCGTTCGAGAGTTCGGCGGCGCCGTGTACACGTTGACCGGGCAGTGGGACGCACGGGAAGCGGGCAGGGGAGGCGATGTGGTGAACTGGACGGTGCCGAAGAAGGTCGCCCTGCTCTGCTGCTGCGGTCCGCGCCAGCATTGCAGGGTCTGTGAGCGGATCGGTCAGGCGGGATCGCCAGGTTGGTCGGAGCGACCAGTTCCCAGCGCGCGAGGCGGATCGTGACCTACTTCCAGCGACTGCTGACCGCGAAGGCTCATAGCCTTAGGCTGCCGACAGATATGAGGGAGGATGTCGACCGTTTCGTGCGGCGGCACCAACCAGGGGGCGGGGATTCTGAGCGGATGCCGTTCAGGCGGCGTCTTGATCTCTGGGCGTACTGCGTTGCGACCGCGGTGGCACAGGGTATGGAGCCGGTCTCCGCCGGGGATGCGAAGAAGGGCTACAAGTTCAAGGACACGGCGTCGGTACGGATGGCGCCGGAGCTTTGCGTGCTCCTCGCGGTCGCCGCTGCGGCGGCGACGGAAGTGGAAAGCAGCGAGACGGCGAGCGCTGGTTCGATCATCGAATTCGGGAATCGTCTCGCTGCGGCGGGTTGCCCGCTCGTGATCGAGAAGCTGCGCGAAGTGGATCTCCGACTCACGCCGTTGGCGAGGGTGCATGCTTACGCCCGGTCGCTGTTGTCGGATCGCGAGAGGGGATCCAGCGTCGGCTGTGGCGGATCGCCAAACCAGTCTCCGACGGCCGGGTGTTGATGCCCACCCGCCAGGCGGCCCGCCGCTTCCGGGAGCGGAGCCGCTGTATGGGGGGGGGACGGCGAACCTGCCGTAGACTCCCCATCCGGTCGCGCCTTCGACGATGCACCCTAGGACTTTAGAGGAAGAGAACATGCGGGTACCGTTTCGCTGCACGGTGACGACCCCCGGACTCGCCCCGCGATCGCTCGTGGTTGCGAGCCTGCTGATGGCCCTGGCGTTCCCGGTCCTTGGCCAGGGAGGCACACAGGACGTGACCGTCGCGGCCTACGAGCCGCGCTCGACGCTGAAGGTCCCGGGCGGACCGGTCACGCGGGCCAAGTTCCCCTTCGTCGACGCCCACGCCCATCTGCGCGGCAGCGATCCGGCGCGGATCGACCAGATGGTCAAGGAAATGGACGAGATGAACATGGCCGTGTTCGTCAACCTGAGCGGCGGCAGCGGCGAGGGACTGAAGGCGAACATCGCCGTCACCAAGGGCCGTTACCCGGGACGGTTCGTCGTCTTCGCGAATGTCAACTTGTCCGGTCTCGATCAGCCCGGTTGGGGGAAGGCGGCCGCCGCTCAGCTCGAAGCGGACGTTGCGGCCGGCGCCCAGGGGCTCAAGATCTACAAGAACCTCGGCATGTTCCTGACCGACAGCACCGGCCAGCGGGTGCCGTCCGACGATCCGCGGATCGATCCGGTGTGGGCCAAGGCGGGCGAGCTGGGCATCCCGGTTCTGATTCATGTCGGTGAGCCGTCGCCGTTCTGGGAGCCTTGGGACCAGCACAACGAGCGCTGGCTGGAACTCAAGCAGTTTCCGAACCGCCGCCGCGATGACCCCTTGCGCTTCGCCTCGTTCGAGCAGACGATGACCGAGCAGCACAACCTGTTCCGCCGTCATCCCGGCACGATCTTCATCAATGCCCACCTTGGCTGGCTGGGCAACGACCTGGGCCGGCTCGGGGACCTGCTGGACGAGATACCGAACATGTACACCGAGATCGGCGCCGTGGTAGCGGAACTCGGCCGCCAGCCGCATACGGCGGCGGCGTTTCTCACCAAGTACCAGGACCGGGTCCTGATGGGCAAGGACGCCTACGCGCCGAGCGAGTACCACGTCTACTTCCGGGTGCTCGAGACCGCCGACGAGTACTTCGACTACTACCGCAAGCGCCACGCGCACTGGAAGATGTACGGGCTCGACCTGTCGGACGAGGTGCTCGAGAAGATCTACTTCCGCAACGCGCTGAAGATCATCCCCGGCCTCGACCGGCGCCTGTTCCCGGAGTGAGTTCCCCGCCGGCCCGGGGAGAGGCGACCCGGCGCGAGGAGGGCCAGGAGACCCTGCCCGCCCAGGGCCTCTTCCGCGGCCGGACGGTGGCGCGACGGTTCGAGTCGCCGGACGGCTTCATCGTCCTGGTGGGGAAGACCGCCGCCGACAACGACGATCTGAGTTTGCGGCTTGCCCGTCCGGCCGACTTCTGGCTGCACGCGGCGTCCGGCGCCGGGTCCCACGTGCTGGTGCTCAACGACTCTGGCGTCGACCGGCTGCCCCGGGCGACGCGGGACTTCGCTGCGGCGCTGGCCGCGCGCTACTCCAAGTCCCGCGCCGGCGGCCGGGTTGCCGTGCACCTGGCCCGCGGCTGTGACATCAGCAAGCCCCGAGGCGCGCCGCCCGGTCGGGTCGCGCTACGACGGTCCGAGACCGTCTTCGCCCGCCCGGCGGCCTTCGGCCGGGTCGACGACGCTTGACGAACCCCTTTGTCTTTGCGCTATCTGTCCCCAAAGTATCGGCGAGGCGCGTCCATTCGGGCGTGCAGCACACGGGCGATGCGGATGTTCGCTTCGTGGGGTACGTAGAAGACGACGTGAGCTTGGCACTCATGACGTCTCACTCCGGGCGCTATCCGGTCGGCCCGACGGCCGAGCATCGGGTACTCCGCGAGAAGCTCGAAGCAGGTATGCAGACCGTTCAGGTACTTCTTCGCTGAGGCAAGCCCGTGCTGTTCGATCGTGTAGGTATAGATGTCCTCGATGTCGGAGGCTGCCTTTCGCGAGAGCCTATGGACGCCCATCGCTTCGGAGCCGCGCTTCGACTTCTTCCATGATGGAAGGTACCGTCCTCTCACTCGGGCCGCTGTCCAGGCCTTCCTGTACGGCAGCCTGAAGGATCTCGAAATCGACCCGCCGCTCCCGATCGCGCCGAATCAGATCCCGGATGTACTCGCTGTCATTGGTGAAGTGGCCCGCGGCGATCCGCGCCTTGACCCACTGGTCCTGCAGGTCCGTCAGGGTGATCGTCTTTCGAATAGTCCTCATCTTGTCTCCAAGAGAATGCTCTCAGTCATACTATTGGTGCAGAGTAGCATGGTACAGCCATGCGGGAACGCCGCCGTCTTCCTGAGCACGACGTCAGGCGGACCTGTCTGGGAACTCAACCGCCGCCGGTGGCTTCGGCGCCTTCGGCGGCTGCGGCCTCAGGTTCTGGCAAACCGGTGCAGTCGCCGCAGTGGATGTCGGCGACCGCCTCGCCCGCGGCGAGCTGTGCCACCCAGTCACGCACGGTGACGCCGTCGGACTCGAAGCTGTAGAACTGCGGCCGCAGCATGATCGTGTGCAGCTCGCCCGGCGCGATGTAGCTTCGGTAGTTGTCCTGGTCTTCGAGGGCGGCGTCGATGTCCGCTTCGTTCGCGTCGAGCAGCGGCTGCAGGCCGTCCTCCGGATTCGCGCCGGCGAGCATCAGGAATTGCAGTTGGACTTCGTCCTCGGCGGTGTCGTAGCGCGCGAACATGACCTCGGGGTGGGCCTTGGCGGCCTGGACGTACAGCGCCTCGAAGGAGAAGTCCTCGTCGGTGACGTCGTTCATGTTCTCGAAGTGGGAGAGCGCCTCGAGCGTTCCCCAGGCCTCGTGCGGCCGGCTGTCGCCGATCTGCCGGTAGCCGCCGGCGCCGTCGCCGAGCGCCGTGATCCGCGCGTCGGCGTAGTGCTCCGCGAAGTGGCGCGCGTAGACCGGCGAGGGAATCGAGCCGGCGCTCGAGCCGGTGATGAAGACCGTCTCGGGTCCGAGGAAGTGCTCGTAGGTCCAGTCGAGAGCGGCCTTGCCGTTCGTGTAGCCGCGGTGGTGGACGGTCACCTCGCGCGCGGGCGCCTCTTCCGTCGCCTCCACTTCGTAGACCGCGTCGCGGTCGCCGATGTGGACATCGCCGGTGCAGTAGGGCACAAAGACGAAGCTGTGGTCGGCGAACGGGTTCTCAGGATGGTTGAACGCGGCAATGCCGTGGGCCGCTTGCTCTTCGGGCTCGGCGCCGCTGGCGGACCGCATCTCTTCGGGCGCGGTCATCGTGTAGCTGGGCTGCCCCTGCGGGTCGCAGGTCTGGGCGTTCCAGCAGCCGCCGCCGCCCTGCAGGTAGAAGACGAGCTGGGTCGGATCGGCGGCGCGGACGAAGAAGCGGAAGGGCGAGCCGTCGGAACAGGTCGTGTCCCCGCCGGGGGTGATCGTGTTCCAGCCCTCCTGCAGATCGGCGAGGGGCGCCTGGAGATCGACCGGTTCGGGGGCCTCTTCGCCCGCCGTGCAGGCGAGGGCGGCCACTGCGAGAAGGGAGGCGACCGCGATCCCGCGGGCGAGTGGTCGGTTTGTCATCTTGCTTTCTCCTTGAATGGTGTGGCGGTCAACGGCCGGGCGCCAGGGCGGCCAGCGCCTCGAGGTCTGTCCCCGGCTTGCCGTCGGGCCGGAACGGTTGGATGCAGACGTGGTCGGCGCCGGCGTCCCAGTGGGCCTGGATCCGTTCGCGGAGCTGATCCTCGGCGCCCCAGGCGACGAGAGCGTCGACCAGGCGGTCGCTGGCCTGGAAGTCCTTCCAGTCGTCCTCGTTGAAGCCGAGTTCGAGCAGACTGTTCCGGTAGTTCGGCGCCCGCAGGTAGACGTACAGGTTGGCGCGGCCGATCTTCCGGGCCGCTTCGGCGTCCGTGGTCAGGATCACCTTCTGCTCGGGGCACAGGAGCGGTCCGTCGCCGAGGATCTCGCGCGCCCTGCGCGTGTGCTCCGGCGTGACCAGGTAGGGGTGTGCGCCAGAGGCAGCCGTGGCGGCCAGCTTCAGCATCAGGGGTCTCAAGGCGGCGATCACGATCGGCGCTTCCTGCTCGGGCTCGGGTCCGCGGTAGAACGCCTTGCCGACCGCTTCGAGGTACTCGCGCATCTTCGGCACCGGCGGTTTGTACTCGTGGCCGCGCAGGTGGGTGACGAGGTGCGGATGGGAAACGCCGAGCCCGAGAACGAAACGCCCCGGCAGCATCTCGGACAGGGTCTTGTGCACCGCCCGCGTGGTCATCGCGTCGCGGGCGTAGATGTTCGCGATGCCGGTGGCGAGCGTCAGGCGTTCGGTGCGGCCGGCGAGATAGCCGATCAGCGCGAACGGATCGCGGCCGATCGCCTCCGGAATCCACAGCGCTCCGTATCCCTGCGCTTCGATTCCGTTGGCGAACTCGGCCGCCTGCGGCGCCGAGAGGCCGTCGAGCCCGGCCCATACGCCGAGCCTGCCGAGGATGTTTGCTGAGTCCGCCATCGCGCGAGTTCCTCCGGTCGTGAGAAGGTCGCCGACGGTATCAAGAGAGCTCCTCTCCTTGAGGAGTCGGCGGTGCTAACGTCCCCGCCGATGACGTCGGCAAACGCGAGACGCGGCTGGGCCTGGGAGCACTGGTTCGGCCTGGTGGGGCTCGCCGTGTTGATCGCGGGCGTCTACATCGGCCTGTTCGTGGCGCCCAGAGAGCGCAACATGGGCGATGTCTACCGCATCCTCTACGTCCACGTGCCGTTGCAGTGGAACGCGCTGGTCTGCTTCTTCGGCGCCGGCTTCGTGGGCGCCGCCTCGCTGTGGACGCGCAAGGCCTGGGTCGACGGCATGCTGGCCGGCGTGATCGAGGTCGGCGTCGTGCTCGAGACGGCGGGCCTGCTCTCCGGCATCGTCTGGGCCAAGCCGACCTGGGGCGTCTACTGGGTCTGGGATCCGCGGCTGACCTTCACCTTCGTGATGTGGCTCACCTTCCTCGGTGTGATGGCTTTGCGGCGCTTCGCCGAAGAGCACCGGCGGGCGCCGTGGACGGCGGCGGCGAGCATCGTCGCCTCGGTCAACGCGCCCCTGGTCTACTACTCGGTCAACTGGTGGCGCAGCATCCACCAGATGCAGTCATCGCCCGAGACCGTCCACACGACGATGATCCTGCCGTTGCGGATCAACGCGATCGCTCTGCTCCTGGTCTGCGTGTGGTTCGTCGCCCGCCGGGCCCGCATCTCGCTGGCCCGCCGCCAGGCCGAAGCGACGCCGATGCCAGCTCGGATCGGACTGACGCCTTCAGGGCTGCTCGACAGTTAGGCGACACAGCAGCGTATTGTGCGTTTCGAGGTCGGCTGACCAGATCAGACGCGCTCCGTCCCGCCACTGAATGTCCTCGTAGCCATCCTTCGGTCTCACCGCGGCTGCGCTGTGCTCCACCGCTGACGGCCATTCGGCGTCGTCGAATCCTGGCATGCGCCAGCCGTCAGGCTCTGCCGTCGCTGCGAACTGGCATGGGCCGACGCCGGGCGCCGGTTCGGTCTCGTCTTCGCAAGCACGGTCGAGCGGCGCCTCATGGATCACCAGGCATCGCCAGGCAGCATTCGTGACTGCGACCGTCGCTCCCGTGGCGGTATCCGTGAACTGTGCAATGAGTCCGCCATCGCCCATTTGCTGGTTACGGCGACCGATGTACTCCAGACCTGTACCGTCCTCCTTGAAGTCCTTGGCGACGACGTTCAATTGCAAGGGGTACTCCGCGTTGAAGACGAATGTCTCGGCATTGAACGACCGCTCCGTCGTGATCGGCGTCGAATCCTCGATAATGAGGCGTTCGCCCAGATAGAAGGCGAACCAGTTGTCGGCCCAGACCTCGCCCTTGATGGACAGGGCGCCCGGACTGTTGACGACGGTGACGTTGGGCGGATCGCCGCAACCGGCCAGCAAGGCCGCCAAGATCGCCAACCCGAGCGGCGCGATCTGGGCCGCTCGTGAACCAGTCCATGTGCCCGTCATCGGGCGCATGGATGACAGGTCAAGGTCTCTCGGATAGTGGGTTTCATCTAAATGCATACGTGGAACGGTGGGTTCTGTTTCCGCGATCCAAGCGTAACCGCTGGCTTGGCTGCTAGATCGTCAAGGCAGCGCGAACGCCAGCAGCTCCGGCACGTAGTCCGTCGCCGCACGCCCGGCCACGGTCAGCGCGATGTACTGCCGGCCCTCGTACACATAGGTCATCGGCGTGCCGAGGCCGCGCGCGGGCAGCGGCACCTCGGCGATCACGTCGCCGGTGCGCTTGTCCCGCGCCACCAGGCGGTTGCCGCCGTCGTCGTCGTCGGCGTGCTGGCCGTGGATCAGCAGGGTCCTGGTCAGTAGCGGCCCGGTGTAGGTGTCGCCGCCGAGGGGCGGCAGGTCGAGGTGTTGCAAGCGCGGGTGCCGGCGCAGCCGGTCGTTGTTGCCGAGCGGCTTCATCCACACGTGCTCGCCGGTGTTCAGATCGATCGCGGTCATGCGCGTGTACGGCGGCTTGAACAGCGGCAGACCCTCCGGCATCTCGGGCCGCCGGCCGCGGCCGCCGTGGGTGTAGCGGAGCGTGCCGCCTTCCAGCGGATCCGGCGTGTAGAACGTGACCATGCTGAACACGTTCCTCGACGGCACGTAGAGCCAGCCGGTCTCCGGGTCGACCGCCGCGCCGTACCAGTTCGCGCCGCCGCCGGCCGAGGGCCGGAAGATCGTCCCCAGCTTGCCGCCGCGCACCGGCAGCGACGGCGGCGTGAACAGAGGGCCGATCTCGAAGTCGGCGACCGCCTCCAAGGCCATCTGGCGGATCTCGGGCGTGAAGTCGGCCAGATCGTCTTCGGTCACTCCCTGGTACTCGAAAGGCGCCGGCTTGGTCGGGAAGGGCTGGGTGGGTGAAGCGGTGTCGCCGGGCATCGTCGCTGGCGGCACCGGACGCTCCTCGATCGGCCACACCGGTTCGCCGGTGACCCGGTCGAAGACGTAGAGGAAGCCCTGCTTGCTGACCTGGGCGACGATCTGCCGGGGTTCGGCGCCGTCTCGGCCCGGAAGGTCGATCAGCGTCGGTGCGGCGGGGAAGTCGTAGTCCCAGAGGCCGTGGTGGACGGCCTGGAAGTGCCAGAGCTTGTCGCCGGTCTCGACGTCGACCGCGACCAGGCTCTCCGAGTACAGGTTGTCGCCCGGCCGGTGGCCGCCGTAGAAGTCGTTCGTCGCGGTGCCGATGGGCAGGTAGACGATCCCGTGCTCGTTGTCGCCGGAGAGCATCGTCCACACGTTCGCGTTGCCGGAGTAGCGCCAGGACTCGTCGCCCCAGGTCTCGACCCCTTCGCCGCCCTCCTGCGGCACGCTACGGAACACCCAGCGCAACTCGCCGGTGCGCGCGTCCCAGCCGCGCACCCAGCCCGGGATCGACTCCTTGGTGACCCGTCGGTCGGCGATCGAAGCGCCGGTGACGACGATGTCGCGCACCACGACCGGAGGCGACTGCATGGAGTAGAGCAGGGCGTTCAGGTAGTCCCGCTCGCCGCGGTTGGCGCGCGGCAGACCTTCCATCAGGTCGACCCGGCCACCGTCCCCGAACTCCTCGATCGGCCGCCCGGTGCGGGCGTCGACCGAGATCAGGTAGCCGTCCCCCGTGCCCCAGTAGACGCGGCTGTCGGCCTCGCCGCCCGCCTCGCCGTTGGTCCAGTAGGCGACGCCGCGCTGGTTCCAGACCACGGTCATCGTGGTGGTGCCCTTCTCGTAGCTCTTCGGGTTGTACGCCCAGACCGTCTCGCCGGTCGCCGGGTGAACCGCGGCGCCGATCGAGATCGGCGTGTTCAGCAGCAGCAGACCGTCCTGCATCAGAGGCGTCGCCTTCAGGTTGCGGATGAAGGGGGGGCGGCCGGCGCGCCAGAGCAGCGGATCCTCGTCGAGCAACTGGTCGAAGATCAGGTCGCGATTGGCGTACCACTCGCCGCCGGCCTCCGTCTTGCCGAGGAAACTGTCGACCGAGCGCCAGCGCCAGACGTTCTTGAGCTCGCCGAAGTTGCCGGCGTCGATCTGGTCGAGCGGCGAGTATTTCGTCGATCCCACGTCGCCGCCGTAGCTCGGCCACTCGCCGGCCGGCGCGCCCTGTTGCGCGCCCGACGGCGCGGCCAGGAGGCCGGCGCAGACGGCGGCGGCAGCGGCGATCACGATTCTCTGCATGTCGGCCGCCAATCGTAGCGGTAGGTAGAAACGCCGGCGCTAAGCTCGCCCCGACTCGATGGCGGAATCACCACACTTGCGTGTAGGCATCGTCGGCGCCGGATTCCTGGCCGAGACCAGGGCCCGTTGCTGGCGGCAGGTGCGTTCCGCCGGTATCGCCGGCGTCGTCGCCCGGCGCCGCGAACGGGCCGAGGCCTACGCGCAACGCTTCGACGTGCCGGCCGTGTTCGGCGATCTCGACGCGATGCTGGCGAGCTCCTCGATCGATGTGGTCGACCTGTGCGTACCGAACAGCCTGCACCGGGAGATGACCGAGGCGGCCGCCGCGGCGGGAAAGCACGTCATCTGCACCAAACCCCTGACCGCCTACACCGGCCAGGATCTGCCGGAGTCCGCGACCAACGAGGAGGTCGCCGGCCGGGACCGAGGCGAGATGCTGCGAGTTGCGGAGCGGGACGCGGGCGCGATGGTCGAGGCGGCAAGGCAGGCGGGCGTCCAGCTCCTCTACGGCGAGAACTGGATCTACGCGCCGGCCTTCCGCCGAGCTCAGGCGTTGCTGGAACAGGCCGACGGCGTGCTCCTCGAAATGCGCGGGGGCGAGTGCCACAGCGGCTCCCACTCTCCGTACTCGCGGGTCTGGCGCCACACCGGCGGCGGCGCCCTGCTCCGGCTTGCCGCCCATCCGGTCGGCGCCATGCTGCACCTGAAGCGGGTCGAGGGCCTGCGCCGGCGCGGCACGCCGGTGCGGCCGGCCTGGGTCATCGCCGAGACCGCCGATCTCAGCGCGGTGGCGGGCCTGTCGGAGGACCAACTCCGGATCGCGGGGGAATGGGGCGAGGTCGAGAACTGGGGTTGTGCCACCATCGCCTTCGACGACGGTTCACGCGCCGTCGCCTGGGGCGGCGATCACGTCCTCGGCGGCATGGAGAGCAGCCTCGACCTGTTCGCCAGCAACTGCCGCCTGCGCCTGTCCTTGAGCCCGAACGACATGCTCCGCGCGTACGCGCCGGACGGCGGCGTCTTCGGCGACGCCTACATCATGGAGAAGGTCGACTCCGGCGCCGGCTGGACAACGCCCATGCCGGACGAGGACTGGACCTCCGGCCAGCTCGGCATCTGCCAGGCCTTCGCCGCCGCGCTCCTGAACGGTGAGGCCGCCGAGTCCGACGGCGAACTGGGCCTGGAGGTCGTGCGGGTGCTATACGGCGCGTACGTGGCGGCGGCGGACGGGCGCAGGTTCGACCTGCGATGTTCAAAGTCGGGAGATGCGACGCCCAATCCATGAAAAAAGACACGTCATCACCTGCCGCAGTTCGGCGCCGCGCTGGGAATCCATCTGATCGACGACCGGATCACCGCCGTCCCGGCAGGCGCGCCGTTCCCGGCGTCTGGGAGCTGAGTGTCTCCGTCAGCCGGGATCGGCGCCAAGGCGGCCGGAGGTCACAGGTGGATTGCACCTCGGGCGAGTTTGAGCTAGGTTGATCCAGTTGAGAAGCCCCTGATGGGAGACGCGGGTTGAGGATATCTGTGAACAAATTGGCGATGTCGCAGGAGCCCTCGAATGACGCCCGATGATGCCGACAACGCCTCATCCAGGCATCTCATTCAACCGGCGCGAGGGAGAACCGAAGCGGGCCTTTCCGAGGCCGCTGGCGCGGCGCCTGATCGACTGGAGCGAACCGACACCGCGACTTCAGTAGTGCCGCCTTCTGCTCGCGGCAGAATCCGGGTGACCCGTTTCGCCGCGCTTGTGGCATTGCCCTTGGTCGTCACGACTCCATCCATGTGGGGTCAGGGAAGCGTTGCGCACGAAACGCTCCAATGGCTCGGTTATGCAGCGATCATCCTCTGCGTCTTGGGGCGGGCCTGGTGTACGGCGTACATCGGTGGCCACAAGAGAGTCGACCTTGTCAAATCGGGTCCGTTTTCGATAGTTCGAAATCCGCTCTATTGCTTCAGCTTCGTGGGCGTCGTGGGAATTGGGCTGCTGACCGGCACGCTGACTTGGCCATTCGTGTTCGGTATTGCATTTGCCGTCTACTACAGCGTTATCGTGCGACGGGAGGAGGCATATTTGCTTTCGCGTTTTCCGGCGGACTACCGAGAATACGTGGCGACCGTTCCGCGCTGGATTCCCGCTTTTCGGAAGTGGAGCGATGCCGACGATGCGACCGTGAAGCCGGCATACGTTTCCCGCTCGCTGCAAGAAGGTGCTTGGTTTTTTGTCGCCTTTCCCGTGCTGGAAGGGACCAAACGGCTCCTCGCCGCCGGCCTGATTCCAAGCATTCTGCCGCAACTACCTTAGGACGTGAACCAGAGGACGTGAACCAGGACTTGAGATGAGGAGAGACGGCGTGACAAGGATAAGGATGACGTGTTGGTTGGCAGTGCTACTCATGAGCGCCGGCGCCGCTGTGGTCGGCGCCGAGGAGACGATTGGCAAGAACCCAGGGAAGTTCAAGGGGCGGTGGTTGAAGGTCTTCGACCAGGAGGCCCTCAATGCACACGATCGAGCCGTGATCGGCACGACCTCGACCGACATCGCGTGGAAGAGAGCCGGGAACGACGCGCCGCTGCAGGAGCGCGAGCTGGATGCCCAGTTGCGTGAACAACTCCTCGAGCGGCTGACCGAGTCCGGGCTCTACTCGGATGTGCTCTCTGAGCCCAACGCGGCGGGCGAAGAGAACTACCTTCGGGTCGACTGTGTTTTGGAGGTAGAGCCTGGTAGCCGCCTGCTGCGTTATGCCGCGGGCGGAGGAGCCGGCAAGTCCACGTCGCTTCTTGAGTGCGACTTCGTCGACCAGGCGAGCGGCCAGGTGCTGGCCCTGTACCACGGCTACGGTTCCGGAACGGGCCTCGGGTTCAAGCTGGCCGGTGGCGGCGCCGCGAAGATGACGAAGGACGACAACCAGGAGAACACGGCCAAGATCGTCGAACTCCTCAAACGGGTAGCTCGTTAGGGGCTTGCGCGGCAGTAGACGCAAGTGTTGAATTTCGTGCCACGGCGCAAGCTCCTGGCGCCACGGTAACCGCCCCCCTTCTCGAACTCGTAGCGCTTCAGCCGCATCGCGGCTGAAGCGCCATGTATACGACCGCACGGAGTCTCTGCGATGCGATTCAGCTATTGGCCCGCCCCAACGATGCCTTGGGCCGATCTGCTTGAAATGTCTCTCCACGTCGAGTCCTCCGGCTGGGACGGCATCTGGTACGCCGATCACTTCATGCCGAACGGCGACGACACCTCGGCGCCGTGGGCGGAGAGTTGGACGACGATCGCCGCTCTTGCTGCGGCGGTGCCCCGGGTGCGTCTTGGACCTCTGGTCACGGGCAACACCTACCGGCATCCCGCGGTGCTGGCGAAGATGGCGGCGACGATCGACCACATTTCGGGTGGCCGGGTTGTGTTGGGCCTGGGCGCTGGCTGGCAGGAGAACGAGCACCTGGCCTACGGCATCCCGTTCCACACCCTTGGCGAGCGGCTCCGCCGTCTCGATGAGGCCTGCCGGGTAATCAAGGCACTCTACGGGCAACCGAGTGCGGCCTTCGTTGGCGATGCCTACCAATTGGTCGGTGCACCGCTGGAGCCGAAGCCGGTGCAGGATCCCCTCCCGCTGATGATTGGCGGCGGCGGCGAGAAGGTGACCCTGCGAATCACCGCCCAGCACGCCGACGAGTGGAACGTCTGGGGCGCGGTCGACATCCTCAAGCACAAGATGGCGGTGCTCGACGCCCATTGCGAGAACGTGGGACGCGACCCGGCCACGATCGAACGCTCGGCGGTGGCGTTGCTGTTCCTGAGCGACGACGAGGCGTTCCTGGCGAAGGTGCGCGAGCGCGGTTCCGCGATGCCGGCGAACATCGGCGGCGTATCGGAGGTCGTCGACGCCGTCGGCGCCTACCGCGAGGCCGGGGTGCACGAGTTCATCGTGCCGGCCTTCAACCTAGGGGGCAAGGAACGGCAAAGGGAAGTCCTCGACCGGTTCATCGAGGAGGTCGCATCGGTATTTCGCTAGCGCTGCAGGGTCGAGCAACATGGGGCAATCTGGAGAAGGCTGTACGGGCGGACAGGATGCGCTGGCCACCGAAGGAGGAGTAGGCCGTTGCGGCCTGCAGATGTCGCCGGAAGGAATGTTGGCGCTGGCCAACAAGGCGGCTGAACTCGCGGTAGCGCGCATCGAGAGCCTGCCTCGCGAGAACGCCTGGGACGGTTCTCGTTCTTGCCGAGTGTGAACCTCGGCGACATATTGGTTCTGGACTACGACTTCATACCCGATACGAGCCACTTCGTGCTGCTCGAGGAGCCCGAGGAGTGCTTCGACCTGATGCTGCGCTTTCTCGAGGGGCAGGCGCTGATTCCTTCGGTCTGAAGGCAACCTGGAAGGGTCCCGGCAGCTTCTAGGGGTAGTACCCCGACATCGTCCGCACCTCGGCGCCGCGCCTGTCCACCTCGACCCGGATCACCCGGAAGTCGCTGTCGGGCTTCGTGCTCGTCGACTGGTAGGTGAGCAGGTAGCGGTTCCGGAGTTCGCGTTCGATCTGGTCGTAGATTCCGTCGAGTTCGTCGACGTCTTCGATCAGAAACGCCTGGCCGCCGGTCTCTTCGGCAATGCGCTCCAGGACGCGCCGGGTGTTGCGGTCCCTGGCCGCGTGCTTGAGGCCGATGGCGTAGATCGTCACGCCCGATCGCTGCGCGGTTTCGAGTGCGCTCTCGAACGAGAAGGTGCTGTTCTCGTCCTTGCCGTCGGACAGGAGCAGGAGCGCCTTCTGGCCGCTGATGCCGTCGAAGTAGCTCAGCGAGTAGACGAGGCTGTCGTAGAGGGCCGTCGTGCCGACGGCTTTGAGACCCGCCAGGGCCCGCTCGAGCGATCCCAAGTCCTTGGTGAACCGGCTCTCGACGTGGGGCCGGTTGGCGAAGGTGAGGACCGCCACCCGATCCTGGGGCTGGACGGCCTTGTCCACGAACCGCTGCGCCGCCGTCTGGACCTGCACGATCGAGTCCTCCATCGAAGCCGACGTGTCGATCAGGAGGCCGGCATGGAACGGGGTGTCGTCCACCCACTCGAAGCGACGGACGGTCTGTGCGGCGCCGTCCTCGGTGATCCGGAAACGGTCCTGTTCCAGGCCGGGGATCGGCCGTCCCGCAACGTCGACCACACTGGCGAACAGCTCCACATACTGGATGTTGATCCGTTCGATCGGATTCGGGTTGTTGATGAAGACGACGTCCTCGGTGCTGCTGCCGTCGGCGAGGAAGGCGGCGGCGCGGAGGTACGTCAGGTCGGGTCCGGCGAGAACCACCGGCTGCACCCAGGGCGGCTGGTAGAGGGTGGCGATCCGTTCCTCACCGAGGAACAGCTCCAGGCGGTCGATCGCCTCGCCGTCGGGCGTGGCGATCTCGAGCACGGCCCGCGTGCTCTCGAGGAACTGCTCCCCGGAGCGCGGTTCGATGAATCGGGCGCGGAAGCGCTGGCCGCCGCGGTTGACGGACATCTCGTCCGAGGCGACGACCTGGCCCTCCTTCAGGCCTTCGACGCGGACGCGGTGCTCGGTCGGATGGGATCCCAGGTTCAGTTCAACATCGAACGGCGGGCGCCGCTTGCGCAGGATCTCGCGGCCGTCCAGCGAGAAGGCGACCGCATCGAAGTCGCCGATCGCGTGAGTCGAAAAGCGGACCATGCCCACCCGCACCCGCTCGTCGCGCGGGGGCACCAGGCGGAGCAGCCGTTCGCCGCGGGCAGCGGCGGCGCTCGCCTCGGCCAGGGCCGGGAAGGTCTCGAGGAGGCTCTTGCGCAACGACTGCCCGTCCTCGAGGTTCGGCACCGGGACCGTCTCGTCGACGATGGCGAAGCGCTGACCGAAGACATCCTCGATCTTGAGCCGGACCTGGACATCGCCGGGGCGCAGATAGCGGGTGAAGACGAGCGGGATGGCGTCCGCGTCGCCATCGCCGACCGGCAGTTCGAACCGGTAGCGGAAGGTCTCGAACAGGCGATCGTCGCGGATCACCTCGCCGGTCATCAGGAAGCTGTGGTACTCGCGATCCTGGAAGCTCTTGCGGCCGGCGGACGCCACAGGCACCAGGACCAGGCCATGGGCCACTGTGCGGGTCTGGTTGCGGCCCGGGAAGTCCCACCGCGTCTCGACGTCGAAGCGGGGCGCGCTATCCGGGACATCGGTCGTGAAGGAGGCGAAGGTGGCGAGCCACTCCTCGGGCGGCTCGGGCGGCGTGGAGACGTGTTCGACAACGGAGGCGCCGGTGAGGTCGTTCTGCAGGGTGCGGGCCGCCCAACCCAGCCATTCGTCGGCGCAAAGCACGGCGATGTTCGTCGTCGGCAGGCCGCGGCGCGACGCCGGCCGGCGCGCGGCGCTCTGATGCCAGAACTGGTAAGGGCGGTTCCGATTGACCGCCAGGAAGATGACCAGGAAGTGGCGCGGCGTCCGGTCGCTGCCGCCGTAGAACCAGATCTCCAGTTCGCTGCCGCGTGACAGGCAGTAGGAGGCGGTGCGCCCGTCGGGCAGGGTGAACCGACCCGGCGGTCCGTTGAGCAGGTAGAAGAGGGTGCGGGCATCCTCGAGCGTGCCCCACTGACTGAGCGCGGCGTCCACGCGGTCCTCCCAGAGCACCTGGAGTTCGTTCAGGGGCGTCCTGGGATCCGGATCGCGGGCCTTCCAAAAGGCCTGGATGAAGGCCTCGCGGCGATAGTCCTTCGGAAGATTGACGAAGAACGTACGTTCCTCTTCGCTGATCAGGGGGGCGACGCGCTCCAGCCAGCGGACGAAGCGGGTATCGAGAGCGCCAGGAGTCTGCGCCGCAGGAGCGGCACGAGGTGCCGTAAGAAGGCGCAGAGTGCTGGTGAGGTGGGGGATGGGGCCAGACGCCGAGCCTGCGAGGCGTTGGGCGGCGTTCGGCTGGGCGGCGTCCTGACCGGTTTCGACGGCCAGCGGATCGCTGCCGGCGAAAGCCAGCAGCGACGCGGCGAAAGCGACGGCGATCCTGAGGCGGGCGGTCATTTGCGTTCCAGCTATTGGTGTCAACGGCTCTCGACCGCCATGGTTTCCTCGGACTTGATCGGGTTGCCTGGATCTCAGTGCCCCGAGCGTCCCCGCTTGCGCACTTGCCGCATGACGGGGACCGCGACCGCGAACGCAATCACGGAGGCGGCGAGAACGAGATCCTGCCTCAACCAGGCGCCGGCGCCCAGATCGCGGACGATTACCTGGTCGACCCAGCGCAGGAACAGGAAGATCGCGGCGATCAGCAGCGGCGAATTGTACTCCCGCAGCACAACGGTGCGCCAACTGAAGCGCGTCTGGGGAGGTCGCCACAGGCGGGGACGGGGCCAGAACGTCGGCGTGCGCTCGGCCCAGCGACGATGAGTGACGCCGAATCGCTCGCCGAGGAAGCGTTCTTCGGCGGCGATCACCCGCTCGTAGAGCAACCAGTAGACCAGGGCGGCGGTGAGCACGAACCACCACGACCGGACCGCGAGCGCGAACCCGAGCAGCACGAACAGGTTGCCCAGGTAGATCGGGTGACGGCTGAGCGAGTACATGCCGGAGGTGTTCAGCAGGCTGGCGCTCGGGGCCCGCAAGCTGCGAGTGGAGGCGCCGGGCGGCGCCGATCCGACGGCGGCCGCCCGCACGGCCAGACCGACCAGGGAGATCGCAAGGCAGACGATGAGCCAGCCGAGGCCAGGGTCCGCGGGTAGCCCAGCCGACCGGCGTTCCAGGACCGCCAGCACTGCGGCGGGTAGCAGGAAGACGACGAACGAACCCCGGTGCCGGAACAGGAACAGCCCCTGGTCCGCCAGCCGGCGGCTCAGGGGGCCGAAGCTGCGCCGCGATTCGGACCGCGGCGGGGCGGTCGCGGTTGCTTCGGCGGCGCTCTCGGGGACCAACCGCGGCGCCGCGGCGTCCGTGGCGAGGTCAGGCGCCAGACTCAGGCTGTCGCCGTCGTTCATGGTTGCGCCTTCGTGGAGACCGCGACACGGGCGGCGCCTTCCGGAGTAGTCAGCAGCACGTATTCGTACAGTGGGTCGTCGTCGTGGCTCACTTCGACGAGCTCGAGCGGTGGCGCCAGGGCGTCCAGTTCGTCCCGCAGGATGAGCAGCCACACCGGGCGATCGGTGCGGTCCGCGAACTGGCGCAGTTGCTGCTCGGGGACGAAGGGCTCGCCGAGATCGGCAGCAAAGCGCTCGGAATAGAACAGGAACCCGGCATCTGAACGAGGGTAGATCGCGTAGGGCTCGTCGGCCTTCGCCCACTGGACGAGTTCGCGTGAGAGGCCGCGCGCCGACTTGAACGCGTCGCCCAGCGGCAGTAGCCGGACGGCCGTGAGCGACATCGCGAGTCCGAGGCTGGCAGCAAGGCAGGCTACGAGCAGTTCGGGGCGGCGTCGCACCGCCAACCAGAGGCCTGCCAGCCCGGCCAGAGCGGGCAGTGCGGCGACCAATTGGAGTTCCGCGATCGTGCCTTGGGCGACCGTGCCTTCGGGGAGGTCGCGGGCCGCCACGGGCACTGCCGCGACCAGGAAGCCAAACAACAGGGGCAGGGTCGCCGCCGAAACCAGGAACGCCGCCCGGTAGCGCGGCCAGCGGTCCCGGATCAGGAGCACGCCATGGGCGGTGAGCATCGCCAGGGGCGCCGCCAGCGCCAGCAGGTACACGGTGCGCTTGCCGCCCGCCAGACTGAAGAACACGAAGGTGCTGGCGACCCAGATCAGGAGAAACCGGACCGCCTGTGCCTGACGACTGTCAGGCTCCTCGCGGGAGTGCTGGAAGGCGGCGTAGATTGTCACCGGCGCCAGCAGAATCCAGGGGGCGAAGGTCCCGGGCAGAGTCTTGAAGTAGTAGTGCCAGGGTTGTGGGTGGTAGGTGGCGCTGGCGTAGCGGGACAGGGTCTGGTCGAACAGCAGAGCGTCGAAATAGGGCTTGCCGGCCAGCCACACCGCGGGACCGAACCAGACCAGGACGATGCCGGCCCACAGCAGCAGTCCGCGGCCGAGCCGCAGCTCGCCGATCCCGGCGCGGTCGCGCTCGAAGGCCAGGAAGGCGATCACCGCGAGTAGCGGCACGATCAGTCCCACCGGGCCCTTGGTGAGCGTGGCCAGACCCGCGCAGGCGAAGAACAGGAGGCTGGCCCGGCTCATGCTCGGGCCGTCGTCCCCGCTTCGGAAACGGGCCCGGGCCCAGAACAGGATCGCCAGCAGCTCCAGGAACGTAAGCGTCATGTCGATCTGGCCGACCCGCGCATTCCACATGACCAGGGCCGACGTGCAGAAAATCGGCGCCGCGAGCCAGGCGGTTCTGCGGTCGAACAGGCGGCCGGCCAGCATGAACACCACCAGAACGGCGCCGACGCCGGCGAGCAGGGACGGCAGCCGCGCCGCCACCGCGTCGACGCCGCCGCGCAGGGCGCTGAAGAGGGCGATGTTCCAGAAGTGGAGAGGCGGTTTGTGGGTATAGGTCACGCCGTTCAGCCGCGGCACAAGGAGATGCTCGAGCGAGAGCGGCGGCAACAGCATCTCGCGCGCGACTTCCGCGTAGCGCGGCTCGTCGGGGTTCCATACGTCCCGGCTGGCGATGCCGGGCAGGAAGACGGCGAGTGCGACCGCTGCGAGGACGGCGTAGGGGAGCAGCCGGCGTCGCACGGAGGAAGGCTAACACGGTGCCAGGCCGCGCCAGACGTGATGAGACCGCCTTCCGAACAGCGGTTGGCGACGATAGGGTAGGCGCTTCCCGTTCCACGAGACGCCTGCTCCAGGGACAGGCGGAGGTACCTGCCGATGGGCCAACTGCCGAAGTCCGTGATCATCACGGACGACACGATGAGGGAGGGGCTGCAGATCGAGAGTGCCGACATTCCGGTGTCGGAGAAGCTGCGGCTGCTCGATGCGCTGGGCGAGACCGGCGCCAAGGTGATTTCGATCGGGTCCTATGCCCATCCCAAGTGGACCCCCCAGATGGCCTGCATCGACGAGATCGCCGAGCGCTTCGTGCCCAAGCCGGGTGTCCGCTACACGGCCGCGATCTTCAACCAGATCGGGTTCGAGCGCGCGGATCGCTGGTATCCGAAGCTCGATGTCCGGCAGCGCCGGATCGGCACCCACGTCGAGTTGTGCGACACCTTTGCCCGCCGCAACTACAACGTGACCCAGGCCCAGCAGATCGAGCGCATCCCGGCCATGATCGAACGGGCCCGCGCGGGCGGGGCCAAGTCGGGTGCGGTGGCGATCGGCAACCCCTTCGGCTCGAACTTCGAGGGCCCGTTCACGCTCGAGCAGCGGCTCGACCTGCTGGCGCTGATGATCGACCGCTGGCGCCAGGCTGGTCTTCCCGTCACCCGCTGCTCGATCATCGAGGCGATGGGCTGGAACATGCCGCACGAGGTGCGGGAGACGATCCTCGCCATCCGGGAGCGGTGGCCGGAGATCACGGACTTCCACTGCCATCTGCACAACACGCGCGGCGCGTCGATCGCCAGCTACTACGAGGCTCTGAAACTCGGCGTGCGTGAGTTCGACACCTCGATCGGCGGCATGGGAGGCTGCCCGTATTGCGGCAACGGCCGCGCGGCCGGTCACGTTCCGACAGAGGATTTCGTCGACTTCTGCCACGAACTCGGGATCGAGACGGGCTACCGGCTCGACAAGCTGATCGAGGCCGCCTCGATCGCGGAGGAGGTGGTCGGCCATCCGCTCTGGGGCCATGTCTCCAAGGCCGGACCGCGGCCGCGGTCCGGCGACCTCTACCCACGCCAGATGCCCTTCGTGGAGACCGTCGCCGAGGCCTCACACTTCCGCAACGGACCGCCGGTCTATGCCGGCCAGCGCTCCCCCTGGCGGCCCGACGCCGCCCTCTACCAGGAGTGATGGCTACGGCCGAAACGGGGCCTTCCGCCAGCGTTCGTTACCAGGCGGACGAGAAGCCGCCGACGTTGCTCGCGGCGACGATGGGCCTCCAGTACGCGACCCTGTGCGTCGCCGGGATCGTGCTCACCCCGGCAATCATCGTCCGCGCCGCCGGCGGCAGCGACGAGTACCTGGCATGGGCCGTGTTCGGGGCGATCTTCGTCAGCGGCATCACGACGATCCTGCAGGCGCAGCGGCTGGGGCGCATAGGTGCCGGCTACATCCTGCTCATGGGGACCTCCGGCGCCTTCATCGCGGTCAGCATCGCTGCCCTGAGCGCGGGCGGTCCGCTTCTTCTCGCCAAGCTGGTGATCGTCTCCTCGTTGTTCCAGTTCCTTCTCTCCTCGCGATTGCTGCTGCTGCGCCGGCTGTTCACGACGACCGTCACGGGCACGGTGATCATGCTGATCTCGGTCAGCGTCATGCCGATCGTGTTCGACCAACTGACCCTGGTTCCCGAGAACGCGGCGCGGGCAGCCGGGCCGATCTCGTTTGCGGTAGCCATCGTGGTCATGGTCGGGTTCGGCCTGCGGGCCACCGGCATGTGGCGTCTCTGGGCGCCGGTGGCGGGCGTCGTCGTCGGCTCGATCGTCGCGGCGGCGCTGGGGCTCTACGAGTTCGACAGGGTGGCGGAGGCCGCCTGGATCGGCGCTCCCGCCGGCGGTTGGCCCGGACTCGATCTGACCTTCGGACCGTCCTTCTGGTCGTTGCTGCCGGGCTTCGTGATCGTGACCCTGATCGGGGCCGTCGAGACGATCGGCGATGCGGTCGGCATCCAGCGGGTCTCCTGGCGCGTGCCGCGGGCGCCGGACTACCGGGCGGTCCAGGGCGCCGTCGCCGCCGATGGCTTCGGCAACCTGCTCTCGGGACTGGCGGGCACCGTGCCGAACACGACGTACTCGAGCAGCATTTCAGTGACGGAGCTGACAGGGGTCGCGTCGCGTCGCGTCGGAGTGTGGATCGGCATCATCTTCATCGCCTTCGCGTTTCTTCCCAAGGCGCTCGCCGTCGTTCTCGCCATTCCCGGCCCCGTCGCTGGCGCGTACCTGCTGGTGCTGATCGCCATCCTGTTCGTCCTCGGCGCGCGGATCGCCGGTCACGGCGGCTTGGACTACCGCAAGGCGCTGGTGATCGGCGTGTCGTTCTGGATCGGCGTCGGCTTTGAGAACGACCTGATCTTCAGCGATCAGCTCGGCGGTTGGGCGGCGTCCATCCTGGGCAACGGCATGACGGCGGGCGGACTCACCGCGATCTGCCTGACCGCGTTCTTCGAATCGACCAGGCCGCGCCGCCGTCGCCTGGAGACCGAGGTCAACTCGGCATCCGCCGCCAGGATCGGCGGCTTCCTGCGTACCCAGGCCACGCGGGCGCGTTGGAGTACCGAGGCCGCCGAGCGCCTGTGGTCGGCGGGCGAGGAGGCCCTGCTCAGTCTGATCGGCGGAGACGAGGCGGAGGGCGGCGCCGACCGCCGGTTGCTGCTCCTCGCGCGCGTCGACCGCCAGACGGCCGAACTCGAGTTCATCGCGGCGCCGGGCGGGAGGAACATCGAGGATCGGCTGGTGCTGATGACTCCCGAGGCGCCAGCTCCGATCGAGAACGAGCTCTCGCTACGGCTGCTGCGCCACTTTGCGTCCTCGGTCGAGCATCAGCAGTATCACGACACCGACGTGCTCACGGTCACGGTGAGCAGCGACAGCAAGGAACCGAGCGGGCAGGTGGAACCGGCGGGCATCTAGCAACCTGCCGGGCTCAGGAGCATTGTAGGATGCACGGCAGCGATCGCCCGCCGACGAACCGACCGCAGGACAGCCGGACAAAGTGACTGAAAGCCCCCACCTGACGTTCGTCGAAGAGATCCTTCTCCTCCTCCTGGACGATGACACCGGCGCGATGAAGCGGGTTGCGCCGAACGTGATGGAGCTGCTCATCGCGGGCGCCATCCTGATGGACCTCGCGCTGCGCGGCCGGCTGGACTGCGACCTCCAGAAGATGGTCGTCGTCGATTCGACACCGGTGGGCGAGGAGATCCTCGATGGCCCTCTGGCCGAGATCGTCGACTCGGACGACGAGGCAGACCCCCGCACCTGGGTGGTCAGGCTCTCGGCCCGGAGCAAGGATATCCAGGCGGCCGCGCTGACACGCCTGGTCGAGCGCGGGATTCTCCGGGTCGAGGATCGGAACTTCCTGTGGGTGTTCGGCAGCCGCCGCTACCCCATGGTCGACGACCGCGAGGAGCGGGAGGTCAAGCTGCGGATCCTGGACGTGCTGTTGAGCGACCGGATCCCGGTGCCGAGAGATGTCGGGCTGATCTGCCTGGCCGACGCCTCGAACGCCTTTCAGGTCATTCTCAGTCCGCAGGAGTTGCGGCACGCGGCGGCGCGGATCGAGTTGGTCCGCGGCTTTGATCTGATCGGCCGGGCGATGAGCCGGGCAATCCAGAAGTCCGTCCAGGACATTGCGGCCGCGACGGCGACCGCCCATCACCCCTTCTATTGAGACTTGGAGAGTACTTGGTGTGATCGAGACTACGAAGATCGGGTATTCGAAGATCGAGGGTGCGGAGGCCGGCAGCGCTGCGGTCTGGGCGCCCGAGGGGCGCGTCGACGCCGCGAGCGCGCCGGACCTTGAGCAGGCCATGATGGCCTCCATCGGGGAGGGCGTCTCGGATGTCGTCCTGGACCTGGACCGCACCCGCTACATGAGCAGCGCCGGTCTTCGAGTGGTGTTGGTTGTCGCCAGGGCCCTGCAGGCAAAGAACGGACGCTTCGCCGTCTGCGGTCTGAACGACGAGGTGAAGGAGTTGTTCGAGGTCAGCGGCTTCAGCCTGATCGTGAACATCGTGGCGGACCGCGACGCCGCGGTAGCCGCGGTTCAGGCCGGCTGACGCACTGAGCCTGGGGGAGCGCAGGCGGTCCGCAGCAGGGCTCTAGCCGCCGCTGGAGATCGATTCACTCTCCGGTCCAGGGCGGCCGGCGCTGCCTGGCGGGCGGTGCTCCTGTCACCGCCCGTCTCTACAGCGTCCAGCCGTCGCGGTAGACGGGCTTGATGTACTCGGACGGCACGTCGACGCCGTTGGTCACCTTGAGCTTCTTCGGGTTCCAGACGATCTCCTGCTGCGAGCGCACCGCCAGGTTGCCGAGCAGAGCCGTCTCGGTCATCGGCCCCGCATGGTCGGCGAAGTTGGAACCTTCCGGGTTCGTGGTGCCCGCCTTGATCGCGTCGATCCACTGCTGGTAGTGACCCTCGGTCCGCTCGAAGGTCTGCGGCACCGGGTTCTTGGCGATCTTCTCGTGCAGCGTCGACGGGTAGATCGTCGGCTTGCCGGCGTAGATGTCGGCGGTGATCACGCCTTCGGCGCCGACGAACAACTGGCCGCTGTTGCCCGGCGGCCATTTGCCCTCGAACACCTTGGGCATCTGCGGCGTCAGGTTGCCGTCGCGCCAGACCACGGTCATCTTCGGGCGGTTGCCACGTGCCGGGTACTCGAACGTGATCCGGGTCGAGGCGGGCGCCGTCTCCTTGAACAGCGGCGTGGACTCGGCGTAGATGGACGACGGGTCGCGCAGGTCGAAGATCCAGAACGCTGCGTCCATCGCGTGGCAGGCGATGTCGCCGATCGCGCCGGTGCCGAAGTCCCACCAGCCGCGCCAGGCGAACGGGTGATAGTAGTCGGAATGGTAGGGGCGCTCTGGCGCCGGGCCGAGCCACAGATCCCAGGCGACATGTTCCGGCACCTCGTGGACTTCCTTCGGGCGCTTCATCGCCTGCGGCCAGATCGGCCGGTTGGTCCAGTACTCGACGTGGTTCACTTCGCCGATGACGCCGGCCTCGATCCACTCGCGGATCAGGCGCGTGCCCTCGTCCGCGTGGCCCTGGTTGCCCATCTGGGTTGCCGTCCCCGCCTTGCGGGCGGCTTCGCCGACCATCCGCGCCTCCCAGATCGTCCGGGTCAGCGGCTTCTGCGTGAACACGTGGAGACCGCGCTCGAGCGCTGCGATGGTGATCACGGCGTGGGTGTGGTCGGCGGTCGACACCATGACCGCGTCGAGCTCGTCGGCGTGCTTGTCGAGCAGCTCGCGGTAGTCGTGGTACCGCGGCGCGTCGGGATGGGCGGTCATCGCCTGCTCGGCGCGTTGCCAGTCGATGTCGCAGAGCGCGAGGATGTTCTCACCCGAAACGCCTTCGATGTCGCTCCGGCCCTTTCCGCCGGCGCCGATCACGCCGATGTTCAGCTTGTCGCTGGGCGCGGGCTTTCCACGGCCGAGGACGTGGCGGGGGACGATCATCAGGCCCGCGCCGGTGGCGGCGGCGCCCAGCACGTTGCGGCGGGTCATCTCTTGCTTGGGCATCGGATCCTGCCTTTCCCGAGTTGCTTCAATGCGTCGTGCTTCAATGCGTCGTGAGTGTGCGGTATGAGCGTGCGCCGCAGAAGGTAGGGTACGCCGAACGTCCTGCCGCGCACGCTGCTAGGTTAGCGCATTCGTTCAACGCGGAGGCCGGAGATAGGGCGCGGGCTTCGCTCCGTTCCCCGGTGGAGGAAGGTCTGAGATGTCAGAGTCCAGGACGCCGAACGCGAAGGTCCACAGGCAGGGTCGCATGGGCAGTGGGCGTCGGATAGTGGCGCCGGGAATCGCCTGTCTGATCGCCCTGGCTGCGGGGACGGTCCGGGCGGAGACGCGGGAGCACGGCAAGTCCGCCTACGGGGAGTGGCAACACCACGGCGGCGACCACACGTCGAGCCGCTACTCGCCGCTGACTCAGATCGACGGCACGAACTTCGGACGGCTCGAAATCGCCTGGCGATGGCGCACGGCGGACCACGAGGTGCCGCTTGACGTTCTGCCCGGGTACGACACGGGCTTCTACCGTTCGGTGCCGCTGATGATCGGCGGCCGGCTCTTTGCCCCGACCAGCCTCGGCCAGGTGGCGCTGCTCGACCCGGCGACCGGCGAGCAGAAGTGGGTCTACAACCCGAGAACCTGGGAGCGTGGCGGAACCACGATGCGGCCGGTCGGCGCCCGCGGCATCGAGTACTGGACCGACGGTGAGAAAGAGCGCCTGTTCGTCGCCACGATCGGCCGGCAGCTTGTCTCGGTCGACGCCGCCACCGGCAAGGCCGACCGCGCCTTCGGCGAGGACGGCGTGGTCGACTTGGCCCGCGACCTCGGCCCCGGCGGGTACTCGATCCGTCACATCACCCACGGCGCGCCGCCGATCGTGGTGGGCAACAGCGTGATCGTCGGCTCGAAGATCTTCGACTACTCGATCAGGAGCGACGCACCGCCCGGCCACGTGCGCGCCTACGATGTCCACACCGGCGAGTTCAAGTGGCGCTTCAACACGATCCCGCGAGACGAGGAGTACGGGGTCGAGACCTGGGAGAACGACTCGTGGCGCACCGCCGGCAACGCGAACGTGTGGACGTCGATGAGCGCGGACCACGAACTGGGCTACGTCTACCTGCCAACGAGCACGCCGTCGAACGACTACTACGGGGCCGACCGGCCGGGCGACAACCTGTTCGCCGAGAGCCTGGTCTGCGTCGACGCCGACACGGGCGAGCGCGTCTGGCACTTCCAGACCGTTCATCACGGCATTTGGGACTACGACATCGCCTCGGCGCCGAACCTGATCGACATCGTCGTCGACGGCAAGCTGATCAAGGCCGTTGCCCAGGTCTCGAAGACCGGCTTCACCTACGTCTTCGACCGCGCGACCGGCGAGCCGGTCTGGCCGATCGAGGAACGGCCGGTGAACGGCAAGTCGACGGTGGCTGGCGAGAAGCTGTCGGAGACCCAGCCGTTCCCGACCAAGCCGCCCGCGTTCGAGCGCCAGGGCGTCAGCGAGGACGACCTGATCGACTGGACGCCCGAACTGCGCGAGGAGGCCCTCAAGATCGCCGAGAAGCTGGTGCTGGGGCCCATGTTCCCACCCCTGATCGTCCAGGGCGAGGGCGGCAAGGAGGGCGTGATGGTCGTACCGGGGGCCGCCGGCGGAGCAAACCACCCCGGAGCGTCCGTCGACCCGATGACGGGCATGCTCTTCGTCGAGTCGCAGAACCGCCCCACCGGCATGTCGCTGATCGAGCCGGACGCGGCCCGGCGTCCGGATTGGCGCTACGTGATCGGCTACGTTGACACGAGTGGGCCGCGGGGCCTGCCGTTGACGAAGCCGCCGTACCGGACTATCACCGCGATCGATCTGAACCGGGGCGAGCACCGCTGGCGAATCCCCGTGGGCCCCGGCCCGAAGAACCATCCGGCGATCGCGCACCTGAACCTGGACGACATGGGCACCGTCTACTTCGGGATGCCGGCGGATGGCGGTCTGCTCGTCACCCGCACCCTGTTGATCGGCTTCGTGGCCGTGGACGAGGACGGCGACCGATTGGCCGAAGGCAGCCTCCTGCGCGCCTACGACAAGGCGACCGGAGAGTTGCTGGCGGAAGTGGAAACCGACATCTGGCTGCACGGTCCGCCCATGACCTACATGCACCAGGGACGGCAGTACATCGTCGTCGCCGGCGGCGGCGCCCGCAACCGCCGGGTACCCGACGAGTTGATCGCCTTTGCGTTGCCGGAGGTGGCGACGACAGGAGGTTGACATGGAACGTTGCACATTGCTCCTGGCTCTTGCAGTGCTTGCCGCCCTGCCCGGCACTGCCGCCGCGGACTGCGAACCCCGAGAGGCCGAAGGCCCGGTGACCGTCGAATCCTGCCCGATCGAGAACGCCGACTACCCGTTGGTGCGGGCGGAGATGACCGTCCGAGGCTCCATTCCTGGCGTGATCGCCCTCCTGAACGAGGCCGGGGCTTGCCCCGACTGGCAGTCCATGTGCGTCGAAGAACGCGCGGCCCCGCTCGACGCCCCGTTCCAGACCCTCCGCCAGCGCGTCTCCGGCAGGGGCATCAGCCGGCGCATCACGATGGACCGCGCGTCATGGTGGCGGACCCCCGACGGCGGCGTGATCGGCGACATGGCCGGCGCCGACGACCTGACACCCGAGTTCAAGGGCAAGCGGGTCCTCTGCGTGCGGTCACGCTGGCTCCTGGCCCCGGGCGACGCAGAAGGGACGGTCGAGATCGTCCAGGAAACCGCCAGCGACCCGCAGCCCCCCTTCGGCCTCGGCGCGGGGGTCGTCACGCCGCGCACCGCGAAGACGCTGCTCGAGACCTTCACGAACCTCGGCGCCCGGCTCGCCGCCGGCCGGCACGGCGCCGGCCCGGCCATCGACTCGTTGCCGCTGCTGGAAGCAGAGCTCCCGGACATCGGCGCCGAGTTCGCGCGCTGCCAGGCGGCGCGGTAGTAGTCGGCGGACGGACCGTCACCCGCGCGAACCCGACCTGGCGAGGAGGCGCAGCGCATTGGCGCGGGTGATCAGGTCGATGTCGGCCTGTTCTTGCAGGAATGGCCGCACATCTGCGAGTGCCCGCTCCCAGTTCAGCGCCTCAAGTCGCTCCGCGACCGGTTCGGTCCACGAACGGGGCGTCAACTCGCCCCCTTCCCAATCGGTCTGGCGCAGTGCGGCGTTGAGCAGCGACAGGTTGGGCACAGGCCAGTCAGGATCGCTCAGGTACCAGATCAGGTCGTACAGATCCCGACCCTTTGCGTAGCCGCGCTGAAGAACGGCATGGAGCTTGCCGGCCAACAGAGAGGCGCGGTCGTGATGGAAGAGCCTGAGCGTCACGTGTCGGCGCACCAGGCTGATCTGGTGGCTTGCCCCCTGCGGGGGATTCGTGTCGACTTCGATCCTGATCGCCAGCGCTTCCGAGCGGTGCGGCGACAGCCCCAACTCGTGGAGCAGACCGGGGAAGCGCGTGAACGCGCCGTGCACCGAGCGGTGTTCGCGGATCCGCAACTCCACCCGGTAGTTCTCGGCGGCGAGCTCGGCGCGGATGGCCTTCAGGTACTTCGGCAGGGCGTAGGCCGTGCGGTCGCCTTCGAGCGCGAAGTCCAGGTCTTCGGAGTAACGGGGCAGCGAGAAGAGGAACCGCAGGCAGGTGCCGCCTTGAAACGCCAACGCGTTCATCGCGCCGGCGCCCTGCATGGCCCGGAGCGCGCGCGCCTGCAGGTACTCCCTGACCACGTTGCGGGCCCGCAACGGGTCGTGCCCACGGATCAGCGCCTTGAGGTGGTCCTTCACAGCAGGTCGTATGCGGGCGTCCCGGCGGCGAGCTCGCGGATGCGAGCGGCCGCTCGAGTCACTTTCGGCGCTGCGTACCGCGCCGCCGTCTGGTCGAGGGCGTCCAGATCCAGGGCGCCGAAGTCGAGGCGAAGTTCCCGCAGGTACCTATCGTCGTCGCCGCCGGGTTGCAGGTAGACGGAGTCGAGCAGCGCCTTCTCCGGGGTCGCCACGAAGGCTCGCTGATCGCCGCCCAGATCGAGCAGCCGGTAGCCGAACGCCCGGTCCGCCTTCAGGTGGCGGAAGGAGAACCGGCCCGACGGCAACTGCCGCGTGTGCGGTCGTCCAGGCGTCACGCTGGTGACCTCCGGTACGTACTCGGGGATCGCATGGGCGAAGGCCAACGCCGCCAGCCCGCTGACGTACGAGCCTGGCGCCAGACGGTTGGCGAGCAGGAACGGGTGCGGGACGCAGCGTTGCCAGGGCGGTGCGAGGGCATACAGTCCGCGCCGCATCTGATGCACTCTGCCGCCGCGGACCCAGCGCGACAGTTGCCGCCTGACGTTGCCGGGGTCGCCGGGGCCGGCCAGCAGAAGTCCGGTCTCGAAGACTGGCTCGTCGGCGACCGCGGCGACCAGTTCTTCGAATTTCATGGCGGGAACTTATCAACTATGGCAATTTGCTGCCTCATGAGTCGCGCCGACGGACCGGTCGGTATGGCCGATGGCCTAGGAGACTGCGCGGCAGAACGATCTGGCCTGGGAACCCGTGTGGCGCGACCCGCGCCACACGCGAACCACTCTGTGGGCCCGTCATCGGGCGCACGGATGGCACGCGGGCATCCTGCCCGCATCCGGCGCGAAGCGCCGGCCTCCGGTAGTTCTGCCGCGCTACCCCAGCACGATCTCCGCCGCCTGCCGCAGCTCGTCCTTGCCGGCGGCGCCGACCATCAGCGTGGTCACGTCGCTGTCTTCGAAGGCCTGCAGGCGGTCCTTGATCCGTTCGGGTGAGCCGACCAGGGAGATCTCGTCGGCGAACTCGTCGGGGACGGCGGCGACGGCTTCTTCGCGTTTGCCGGTCATGAAGAGTTCCTGGATCTGGAAGGACTCGGCCTCCCAGCCCATGCGGGCCATCAGTTCGCGGTGGAAGTTGCGCTTCTTGGCGCCCATGCCGCCGACGTAGAGGGCCAGGGACTGCTTGATCGGCAGCAGGGCCTCGGCGACGTCGTCGTGGACCCGGAGCCGGGCGCCGTAGGGGACTTCGAAGCCGTCCTTGCGGCCGGCCAGGGACTCGGCGTAGACCTCGGGGCGGTAGGGGGAGTAGTAGAGGGGTAGCCAGCCGCTGCAGAGTTCGGCGGCAAGGGCGACGTTCTTGGGGCCTTCGGCGCCGAGGAAGATCGGCAGATCGGAGCGGAGTGGGTGGACGATGGAGCGGAGCGGTTTGCCGAGGCCCCAGGAGCCCTCGCCGGTGTAGGGGAGCTGGTAGTGCTCGCTGTGCTGGGTCACGGGCTCCTGGCGGGCGAGGATCTTCTGGATGATCTCGATGTAGGCGCGGGTGCGCGAGAGGGGTTTGGCGAAGGGTTGCCCGTACCAGCCCTCGACGACCTGGGGGCCGGAGACGCCGAGGCCGAGGATGACGCGGCCCCTGGACAGGTGGTCCAGGGTCATCGCGTGCATCGCGGTGGCGGCGGGGGTGCGCGCCGAGATCTGGGCGATGCCGGTGCCGAGGCGGATCTTCGAGGTGTGGGCGCCGATCCAGGTCAGGGGCGTGAACACGTCCGATCCCCATGCCTCGGCGGTGAAGACGCAGTCGTAGCCGAGCGCTTCGGCTTCGATTGCCATGTCGACGAAGTCGGGGCGCGGTCCCGCGCCCCAGTAACCGAGCTGGAGTCCGAGTTTGAGTGCCATGGCGGCGGAACCCTAGCAGCGCTTGATAGCTTGCCGCCCGTGTCGATCAAGGAGCAGTTCGACAGCCTCCGTGTCGAGGATCTTGCGGCCCGTACGGGCTTCAAGTGGAGCCGCTACACCGCAGGCGGCGCCGATGTCCTGCCGGCCTGGGTGGCGGACATGGACTTTCCCATCGCCGGGCCGATTCAACGCGTGGTGCGGAGCCTGGTCGAGCGGTCCGACCTCGGCTACTGCGAGCCGCCGGACGTCGGCGATCTGCCGGAGGTCTTCGGCCGGCGGATGGAGGAGCAGCTCGGCTGGACGGTGGAACCGGAGCGGATCCGCTTCCTGGTCGACGCGCTTCAGGGCCTCGACCTTTCGCTCATGCTGGGCAGCAAGAAGGGCGATGGGATAGTCGTCCAGACGCCGATCTACCCGCCGTTCCTCGAGGCCGTGGCCGGCACCGGCCGCCGGCTGGTCGAGTCGCCGCTGCGCCGCAGTGCTGGGTCCGGCGCCGGAAGTGGGCGCTTCGAGATGGACCTCGACCAGTTGCGGTCCGTGATCGACAAGGACACGCGGCTGTTCATGCTCTGCAACCCGCACAACCCGAGTGGCCGCTCGTGGACGCGGAGCGAGTTGGAGGCGGTCGCGGAACTGGCGATCGAGCACGACCTGATCGTGCTTGCCGACGAGATCCACAACGAACTCGTGTTCCCGGGCCACCAACACACCGTGTTCGAGACCCTGGGCCCCGAAGTCAAGGAGCGGACGGTCACGATCACGTCGGCGACCAAGTCGTTCAACCTCGCCGGGCTGGAGCTCGCGCTGCTGGTGTTCGGCAGCGAGAAGTTGAAGAAGCGGTTCGACGAACTGCCGCACTTCGTCCTGGCGCATCCCGGCATCCTGGGCGTCGAATCGGCGCGGGTAGCATGGCGCGACGGAGGGCCATGGCTTGCGGCGACGGTGTCCTACCTGGACGCCAACCGCGCTTTCCTGACGGACTTTCTGAACCGGCGCCTGCCGGGGATCGTGCACGGACCCCAGGAGGCGACGTACCTCTACTGGCTCGACTGCCGCGGCCTCGACCTGCCGATGCCGGCGTCCCGGTTCTTCCTCAAGCGGGCGAAGGTGGCGCTCAACGACGGTGCGGAGTTCGGGCCGCCGGGCTCGACGCTCGGCTTCGAGCGCTGCGCGCGGCTGAACTTTGCCACCTCCCGCGCCATTCTCGAGGAGATCCTCGAGCGGATGGCGGCCGCGGTGGGGAGAGCCTGAGAGACTGGATCGCGCCGATGGGAAGACTGCGAAGACTGCGAAGACTGCGAAGGCAAGCTGGCAAGTTGCCGGACTCGGTTCTCCTTGTGTGCCTCGTGCTGGCGCCGCTATCCCTCCTGGCCGTGCCGGGGGACGCTGTAGCACAAGCTCCCGCGCCTGCGACCGGCGAACTGCCGGATGTCGAGTGCCTTCGTCTGATGCGTCGGGCGCAGATCGCGTGGCTGTCCTCCCAGCCGGCCGAGGAGATCGGATGGCTCAAGAGGGCGCGCCGCGATTGCAACGAGCCGGTTGCGCCCCTCACCGCATTGCTGCGAGTCCATCGGCGAAACCCGCTGCCTGAGAACGAGATGCAGGGGTATCGAAGAGAACTGCTCGGGGCGTTGGACGATCCATCTACTGCACCGTCGCCAGGTGTTGTCGAGCACATCGCCCGCAGTGAGGAAGCGGACGAAACGGTGCTGCTGGCGGCGTTCGGCCTGGTGGAGCAGCGGCTGGCGCTGGAGAGTCCAGATCGCGCACGGTTCCTGCGGTTGAAAGCACTGCTGCAGCAGCGTCTCCGGCGGCTCCCCGAGGCTACGGAAACGGTCGTGCAGTTGCGCGCCACCGAGCCGCGGAACGAAGAGATCGCCTGGGCCCTGTTACGGCTGTTCATTCTCCAGTCGAATTGGGGCGCCGCCGCCGACCTGCTCGGTGAGATGGTGCGGGATGGCGCCCAGGGACTTCGCTCTCGCTATGCAAGAGCGCTTGCGCGGGCCGGCCGTGTGGACGAAGCGAATCAGCAGTTGAGGATCGTTGCCTCTGAACTCGACCATAGCGATCAGATGGAGCTGAATGACTTCGCGGCGGAGGTTCTCACCGCCGCGTGGAATCTGAGGGATTCTGGCCGTTTCGATGAAGCGGAGAGCCTGTTCCGCCTCGCTGAGGAGCATGCGCATGAGGACAACCGGGTCAGCAGGGAGGCGAGGCGTGCGCTCGTTGAACTCTACGGCACGCAGGAACAGCGCGCCTCGCACCGGCAGGCGGCGGAGGATCAGTGGCAGCAGGTGACGGATCCCCAGTTGATCCTGAACGAGGGTGCGAACCAACTGAGTGCGGGCAATTTCGATCGGGCGATCGAGCTATTGAAGCGGGCGGCCGAAGAGCTGGGTCACCTGGAGGCGGTCTGGTACAACCTGGGCTTTGCCGCGTATCGAGCGGAACGGTGGGAAGAGGCGTCGCAGGCGCTCGATCGGGCTGGCGAGTTGAACGATCAACGGGCGGACACCTTCTTCTTCAGCGGCATCTCGCTTGCCAACCTGGAGCGCTGGGAGGAGGCGATTCCGCGGCTACTGCGGACTATCGAGCTCGATCCAGGGCGGCGTCTGGCCCACTACCACCTTTGGGTGTGCTACAAGTCGCTCGGCCGTGAAGCCGAGGCCGCCAGCCACCGGGCTGAGTACGACTCCCTGGGTGAAGGGCAGTAGGCGCGCTCGGGGAGAAGAGCTCTACTAGAACTTTCGAACGTAGCGTTCGAACTCAGCTTGCAACGCCTCGGGCGTTGTCCCATAGGCCGCGGCGATCGCGTCCTGTCCCGAGTAGCCCTCGACGAGGTAGAGCAGCATTGCGGCGAAGGGTTGCTCGGTGTCCCACTCCTCCCTGCCGTGGCGCAGGAAGTGCGTCAGCAGCCAGGAGAAACCGTAGTACTGCTGGTAGCGCAGGCCGTAGAACGTGTCTCGCGTCGCTTCGAGAAGCTCGGCCACGGTCGGCGCTTCGCCCCGCTTCAAGCTCGCGCGAGCTTCGGTCAGGCTCCAGCTCGCCGTGCCCCGCAACTGCCGGGCGCGACGGTGGAAGATGACGTACTTGCTGCCGCTTGTCTTGCCCGGAATCAGGTGGCCTTTCTCGATCTTGGAGTTGGCAAAGTACTCCGCCAGACCCTCCTCGGCCCATCGCGGCAGTTCCTTCCCGGGCGCCGTCAGGTGGCTGTCGCTGAATGCGTGGAAGGCTTCGTGGAACATCGAGTGCACCAGTTGGTCAGAGCTCTGGACTTGCTGGTGGAAGGCCATCAGACCGGGCGAGCGATAGAAGCCGGCGCCGAGGCCCGTGCTGCCGAGTTGTTGTTGCAGTGCGACGAGGCTCGCCTGCTGGCGAAACAGATAGACGACGGTCTTGAAGTGCTCCGGCAGCGGCTCGATGTGCGGATCGAAGAGCGCGTGGAAGACCTGATAGATCGCCTCCATGTTGCCGGCAAGAGCAGCGATCGTCGCTTCTTCCCGGGCGTCGCTGATCAGGATGAAGCGGCGCGTCTCCCTACGTCTTCGGTGATCCTTGTCGATGTACCTCTCCGCGGCCTCGACGGCGCGGTTCAGCGCCCGGGCGCGTTGGGATGGAGTCAGCGGTTCGGCTAGTTCGGTCAGGCCGCCCGCCGCCACGAGCACCTCAAGCTGTGGGTCGAAGTTCTGGCTGGCGAGTTCGTACTGACGTTCTCCTTCAGGACTCTCGAACTTCAGGCGCCACGAGAGGGTTGAGGGCACGGGCTTGTCCTCCCCGTCCCTGGCCGGCCCGTAGCGCCAGTCCGCCAGATTGCGCTCGACATGGAACCGGAGCAGATCGTCGAACTTGGACGAAGGTTGGATCGCGAGAACCTCCACGCCGGTCACCGCTCCCGCAGAATCAATCTCGATGCGGACCTCAACCTCCGGGTCGAGATCGCTGCCGGCCATCGCTCTCGGCGCGACTAGTTCGTAGTTGCGGATCGCCACCGGGCCGGTGACGATCTCGTCTACGTCTTCCTGGGCCGCGGCGGCCGCGGCGCCAGCTACGAGGCCGAGGAAGCCGATTGCCGCAAACAGGGCCGGTAGGTCATGCCGGCCTCGGGAGCGGTTGCTGACGTCCGCGCTCAGTCGCGGGAGACCGGCCACTGCAGGACCCGGCGCCGGCTGGGCGGCTCGCCGCCGCCGTCCACGACGGCCAGAGGCCCCCGCGTCGACGCGTCGGGCAGGAAGGAGTGCAGCCAGGCGGTGGCGACCACTTCGGCGATGCCGAGGATCTCGCCCCGGCTGCTGCGGGGGTGCGCCGCGGCCGTTTCCACCAGCTCGACGAGTCCCCGTTCGGCGGCGCCGGTCGGGAAGCCGAAGACGCCGCACAGGCGTCCCGTCGTCTCGTCCTCCAGGGTCACGACGCGCGTGCCGACAAGATCGCCGGCTTCCAGGGGCTCCATCGCCGGATGCGGTTCGACCCGGACCTGCTGGCGGCTGGTCACTTCTTCCAGAGCGATCGGGCCGTTCTCCGGACCGATGCGGTAGAGCTGCAGGCGGCTTCCGACCAGAGCCTCCAGCCAGCGACGCTCCGTCACTTCCAGCAGCAGCCCACCCGCTCCAAGCAGCTTGTCGGCGAAGCTGAAGGAGCGACAGTCGCCCTCGTCGGCATCCGGCTCGAAGCGCCCCTGGGCGAGCAGACAGCTCATCGCGTTGGCGAAGAAGATGGCCTGATCGCGGCCGCTTCGGGCCTGCAACTGCTCTTCGAGGTCGATCCGTTCCTGGTCGTCCAGGCCGATCAGGAACTGGTCCTCGATCGCCCATTCGACCTCCTCGCCGTACCGTTCCAATAGCCAGCCGCTTGCGCGCTCGACCGCGCGCCCGAGCGCGTCGGGGCCTACCGAATGGGGGGCAACGTGCTGTTGTTCCATGCCAGGATGCTAACGCCGATTCTCTGTAAATACCACAAAAGGAGTAACTTAGCGATAAGGATGCCCTCTTCCAAGCGGCACCCTGTTTATGCGGAATCGGTGTCTTCCTCGCCATTTGAGGCGTCCATCACGGCGTACGCGCGCTCTACGCACTGGAGCTTGATCGTGTCCGGGGCAATGGCCAGGAAGCCCTGCCACGCGATCTCTGAGATTGCCTCTTCGGCGGTCAGACCCTGGTCGCGGGCGCTCACGGCCTGGTTCCAGAAGTCGCTCAGGAAGTCGCGCAGCGCCGCCACCTGGGCCATGTCGCTGAACGCCTCCCCGTGACCGGGAAGGATGAGGTCGAACTCGAGTTCCTCGAAGCGGTCCAGCGTCTGGAGCCATTCGTCGACGTAGGCGTCGCCGATGTAGGCGCCGCCGGCCAGCACCAGGTCGCCGGTGAAGACGACCCGCTCGTTCGGCAGCAGGACGACGACATCGCCGCCGGTGTGGCCGCGCCCGAGGTGGAGCAGTTCGATCGGCCGGTCCTGGCCTTCCCAGGTGCGGTGGATCGTCATTCGCTTCTTGAGCGTCATGTTCGGCGGCGTCGGCTCGGTTTCGTCGAGCGCGACGTAGTGGGCCTCCTGGGCCGCGATCTCGCGCAGCGCCCGGTCCTTCTTCTCGCCATCCTCCATCGCCTCGGCGGTCTGCTTCAAACCCGCTATCTGATCGGGGATCCAGTTGGCGAAGTTCAGGTACGTCCCCTGTTCGAGGACATCGCTCATCAGCATCTCCCGCGTGAACTCGTGGCCGACGATCGCCACGTCCTCGGGAAAGACCTGGTTCCCGTGCGCGTGGTCGAAGTGGTAGTGGGTGTTCACGAGGTGCGTCACCGGCTTGTCGGTGACCTCCGCGATCGAGGCGAGCAGGGCGCGCGCCGCGGCCGGCGTGACGTGGGAATCGACGACCAGCGCGTCTTCGTCGGTCAGCACGAGCATCGCGTTGCTCTGGACGAAGATCACGTCGTTGCGGCCGACGATGAAGTAGACGCCGGGGGCCACCTCCTCGAAGGTGTGGGTGTCGGTCTCGGTGATCGGGCTTGCTGGCGCGTCGGCGTCCCCGCCCCCGCAGCCGGCGAGGCCGGCGGCCAGGGCGATGACGGCGAGACAGGTCAAGGCGAGGCGATGGGTCGGGCGCATGGGCGTGGCTCCTCTCCGTTCAGTTCACTGGGAATCATAGAGCCTGCGGGGCCGGATTCGCCGGTGTTTCGTCGGCAATCGGCAGATCAGAGTTCCAGCCGCCGCATCTGGCGCACGGCGTAGTCGCAGGCGCGCGCGGTGAGCGCCATGTAGGTGAGGCTGGGGTTCTGGCAGGCGGAAGACGCCATGGCGGCGCCGTCGGTGATGAACAGGTTCGGCACGTCCCAGGACTGGCACCAGCCGTTGAGCACCGAGGTCTCGGGATCCCGGCCCATCCGCGCCGTTCCCATCTCGTGGATCGCGAAGCCGGGCAGGGAGTTGCGGTTGAAGGTGCGGATGTTCGTAGCACCCAGCGCTTCCAGCATCTCCGCGGCCCGGCTCTGGATGCTCTCCCGCATCGCCGCTTCGTTCTCGCCGTAGTTCATCGTGATCCGGGCGGCGGGGATGCCCCAGCGGTCCTTGAGTTCCGGGTCGATGGTGACCCGGTTGTCGGGGTTCGGCAGGTTCTCGCCGAAGCCGGTGAAGTTCAGCCGCCACGGTCCGAGACCGCGCAAGCTGGCCTTGTAGTCGGCGCCGAACCCCGCCTGGCCGATGCCGCTCTGCCACGTCGTCGGCCGCCGCGCCCCGCACTGGTAGCCGAAGCCGCGCAGGAAGTCCTTCTCGCGGGTCGCTTCGGCCTGGTCGCCGTCGAGATTCACGAAGCGCGGCAGGTAGCAGGCGTTGGGCCGCCGCCCGAAGGTCGTCTTGTCCTCGAGGCCGTCCAGGTTGCCGTTGGCGCCGGCTTGGAAGATGTGGTCCATCAGGTTGCGGCCGACCTGTCCGCTGGAGTTGGCCAGGCCCTCGGAGAAGCGGGGGGTCGCCGAGTTCAGGAGGATTCTCGCCGACTCGATCGTCGACGCGCACAGGAAGACGAGGCGGCCGTGGACTTCGATCGACTCCAGCGACTCGCCGTCGACCAGGTGGACGCCGCTCACCCGGTCCTTCTCGTCGTCGTAGATCAGGTTGTAGACGACGCTGTGGGGACGAACGGTCAGCCGGCCGGTCGCCTCGGCGGCCGGCAGGGTCGCGTTCAGGCTCGAGAAGTACGACCGGCTCATGCAGCCGCGGCGGCAGATGCCGCAGTAGTGGCAGGCGCGGCGACCGTTGTGGTGGCGGGTGAGCACCGCGACCCGGGCGGGAGTGAACCGGCGCGTGCCCCCGAAGGCACGGTCGAGGCCATCTCGAACCCGCTCCTCCATGCAACTCTGGGCGATCGGCGGCAAGAACTGCCCGTCCGGCAGTTGCGGCATGTTCTCCGGTTGCCCGGCGATGCCGACGAAGGACTCCACGTGGTCGTACCAGGGCGCCAGGTCCCGGTAGCGGATCGGCCAGTCGGCGCCGTAGCCGTCGCGGGCGTTGGCGCCGAAGTCCAGGTCGCTCCAGCGGTAGCTCTGCCGGCCCCAGAGCAGGGAACGCCCGCCGACCACACGGGCGCGAATCCACAGGAACTGCTGGGCGCCTTCGCCGACCGAGTAGGGGTTGTCGATGTCGTCGACGAAGAACTTGCTCGACCACTCGTCGCAGGCGCCCGCGCGGCTCTGGATCGGCTGGCGGTCGGCTTGCTGTTTGCGGTCCTTCAGGCCCCGGTACGGCATCTGCCAGGGCGGGGTGTGCTCGTTGTAGTCGTCTTCGGGCACCACCGGGGGGCCCGCTTCGAGAACCAGCGTCTCGAGGCCCTTCTCGGTCAGTTCCTTCGCCGCCCAGCCGCCGGTGATGCCGGAGCCGATGACGATCGCGTCCCAGACCTTCGGTTCCATGATCTGGGCCATCGCTCAGGCGTCCTCGACGTCGACGCAGGGATCCCAGCGTCCCGGCACGATCCGGTAGCCGAGTTCCGACTTCATGCCCGCCTCGGAGGTGTAGTAGCCGAACAGGGTCAGCCACTTGACGAGGTCGAAGAAGGGTTGCTGGTGGAGACGGTCCGGGTTGCGCGAGAAGGCGCGGCCAGAGCGTATGGCGATCGCTTCGTTCTGGGCTTCGGTCAGGAGTTGGTCCTTCTGCGTGTCGGAGAGATCGACGAAGCCGGTGGCGTCGGGATTGCCCTCGCGGGCACGGGCGTCGAAGCGGTCGAGCTCGGCAAGCAGGTGATTCCGCGCCGCGTCCGGCAGCCAGCCCGACAGCAGCCGGTCGACGAAGCCGGGGATCTCCGCGTCGCCGGCGCCCGGTGTGTCCGTGGTGGGCAGGATGCGCTCCGCGATCGCGTTCAGCGTGCCGGCCTGGTGCTCCGCGAGGATTGTGAGCGGGGCAGGCTCGCCGCCGGTTTCCTGCCGGTGCAGGTGGACGTGGGCGAGGTGGGCATTCGCGAACAGCTCCGCCGGCAGCAGGGGCAGCGCGGCGGCGCCCCCGATTACCTGGAGGGCGCGGCGGCGGCCGATTGGGTCGGCGAGGTCGCTGGCCGGATGCGGGCGAGACGCCCGCGTTCCCAGGGGTTCTTCGCTCGGATGACGATGAGACGCCCGCGCCCCTGAGGGCGAGCTGTCCGACGGGTGGGCCATTGCGACGGATACTAGCCGCCGCCCGCGTCCAGCCGCTTCTCGAAGCAGACGCTGTGCGGATCGTAGGCGTACTCGTTGTAGCAGGGGATCTGGACGTAGCCGAAGGAGCGGTAGAGATTGATCGCGGCCGGCTGCATGGCGCCCGTCTCGAGGCGGAGCGAGCGGTAGCCGAAGGCTGCGGCGCGGGCTTCGAGTTCTTCGAGGATGCGCCGCCCCAAGGCCTGGCGACGGTACTCGGGGGCCACGTACATCCGCTTGATCTCGGCCTGGTCGGGTCCGAGGCGACGGAGCGCGCCGCAGGCCACGGCTTCGCCGTCTGCATTCCGGGCCAGGAGCAGGCAGCAGCCCGGGGCGTCCAGCTTGTCCGGCGCGACGCTGTAGATGCTGTCCGCTGGGTAGAGCTCCCCGAGTTCGCGGTCGAGGGCCTCGTGCAGGCGCACGAAGGCGGTACCTTTGGGGTCGCCCGGTTCGATCCGGACTTCGTCGGAGGTCATCTGGTCCTCGGTGCGGTGGGTTGGCTGAGCCGCCGTCACTGGAATTCCGGGGCTTCCCGCAGCATCTGATCGCGCAGCGTGCGCTTGTGGATCTTCTCGGTGGCGCCGCGCGGCAACTGCTCGTCCTGGAGCCAGACGTAGCGCGGCACCTTGAAGCGCGCCAGATGCTCGCCGACGTGGGCCCGCACATCGGCCGCGTCGAGATCGGCGCCGTCCCTGGGCACCACGACCACCGCCAGTTCCTCGCCCAGCCGGTCGTCGGGGACGCCGAAGGCCGCGGCCTCGTAGACGGCGGGGTGCTGGTAGACGACGCGCTCGATCTCGGCGCAGTAGATGTTCTCGCCGCCGCGCAGGACCATGTCCTTCTTGCGGTCGCGAATGTAGAGGAAGCCGTCCTCGTCAATCTCGGCGATGTCGCCGGTTCTGAGCCAGCCGTCCTGGATCGTCTCCGCGGTCGCCTCCGGACTGTTCCAGTAGCCGCGGATGTTCATCGACGACTTCATGATCAGCTCGCCCTGCTCGCCGGACGGCAGTTCGTTGCCGTCGTCGTCGATGATCTTCAGTTCGACGATCGGGCACGGCTTGCCGCAACTGTCCGGCTTCTCGACCAGGCCCTCGTCCGTGTTGCCGGCGCCGCCGGCGTTGGTCTCCGTCATTCCCCAGCCGAAGGACCAGTGCTTGTCCGACATCAGGACCTGCAGGCGGTCCACCATGCCGCCGGGGATCGGCGCGCCGCCGCCGGACACCGCGGCCAGGCTGCGCAGGTCGCGATCCTTGAGCGAAGGCGACTGCAGCATCTCCCAGGTCATCGTCGGCACGCCGTTGAAGGACGTGACCCGCTCCCGCTCGATCAGCTCCAGGCCGAGTTCGGGATTCCACTTGTACATCATCACGATCTTGCGGCCGGCGCCGAAGGAGGCGAGCAGGCCGGCGTGGCTGCCGCTGACGTGGAAGAGCGGCAGGGGCATCAGGATCGAGGGCTGGAACTCGGGGTTCTCCTCCGGTTCCTCAAGCAGGCCCATGGCGATCCGCTGCGCGCCGTAGAAGCCCCAACTGCCGATGCCGCTGAGCACGCCGCGATGGGTCGAGACGGCGCCCTTGGGGAAGCCGGTGGTGCCGGACGTGAAGAGGATCGTCACGTCGTCGTGGGGGCCGAGCTCGACCGCGGGCATCGGCTTTCCGGCTGCCCCGCTCCACACGGCGTCGAAATCGTCGACGCCGTCGGGCGGGTCGCCGTCCCAGCGCACGCCGATGCTCACAACACCGAGGTCGGGCAACCGGCTCGCGACGCGTTCATAGCGCTGCTGGTCGAAGAAGGCGAGCTTGGCGCCGGAGTCCTTGAAGCCGTACTCCAGTTCCTCCCCGGACCACCAGCCATTGAGCGACACGGAGATCGCGCCGGACGACGTGATCGCCATGAACGCGATCACCCATTCCGGGTAGTTCCGCATCCCGATCGCCACCCGGTCGCCCTTCTTGACACCGTAGCGGTGGACCAACTGATGCGCGATCGCCGCGGCGCGGTCGTACGCCTCGGCGTAGGTCAGGCGGGTGTCCTGGAAGACGAGGAAGTCCTTGTCGCCGTGGTCCTGGCGCGCCTGGTCGTAGACGTCGCGGAGCGTCGCCGGCAGGTTCTTGAACACCTTGTACTCGACCTCGCGCACGGTTTCCGTGACCAGCTCGTAGTCGGCGCCCGGGCCGGTCAGGTGGGCGACCGACTCGTCGTAGGTCATCTGGCCGTGGATCGGCTCGGCGTTCATTTGCTTCATGCCATGGCCGCCAGTTCTTCTTCGTAGTTGGCGAAGGAGTGCTTCAGCGTCGCATGGTTCAAGATCATCTCGGCTATGGGTTCCTTCGACCCCGCGTCGAGGAAGGTGGTCCTGACCCAGTACGACTCGGTGCGCCGGCTCTCGCTGAGGGCGACGATCTCGCGCTCCAGCAGGTAGTCCCGGCCCACGAACAGGGGCCCGCGGATCATCCGGATCTGCTGGCCCGCGAACAGGCCCAGGGCCGGTCCGCGGATGCGGAAGCCGGCCTTGCGGTTCGAGTAGCCGCCGAGCACGCTGATCATCTCCAGCGGGATGACCGCGCGGCCCCAGGGCGATGAGCCGCCCTCCTTCTCGGTGTACCAGGGCGACGGCGCCGTGATCGCGTCGAGTTTCTGATTCAGGCTGAAGGGATAAAGGCTGCCCATGTGCTGGTCGAAGTCCATCCTCACCTCTTCGAGGCCCCTGCCCTTCATCCCGACCTTGAGATCGCGCATGATGACGAGGGGCCCGGGTGGCCGCAGACGGGCGATCCGGGTCGCGATCTCGGACGACTCGACGTCGCCGCGGATCGATGCCGTACCGATCAGCACCTCCGTGCCGTCGGCCTTCTCGGCCCGGATGCGGACCTGGGTCTGGCCATTGGCGGGACGCTCGACGAGGGCGCGCACCTGCTCGCCCTCGATCACCATGTTCCGGTAGTGGGCGCTCAGACACCCGGTCTCGAACCACTCCTGTCCCCACAGGTCGTGGAGCAGGGGCACGAATTGGCTGAAGTGGGTCGGACCCTCGATCGGGCCGCCGGCCTGGAACCCCATCTTTTCCGCCATCGAGTCGTCGTGGATGGACACGTGCCCGCCGTACTCCTGGTCGGCAAGCATCTGTTTGGGGGACCGCAGCGGTCCACGGATGTAGGTCGGCGTGTCGAAAGCCTCGGCCATTCGGGTCTCCTCGGTCGGGAAGGACGGAAGTCTAAGTCAAGACGGAGGGGAGGGCGCGCCTGCATTCCTCCCGGCCTCCCGGCACGTCGTGAGATGATGAGGCGTGGTCAAGATACCCGGCGAGGATGTCGTCATCCGGAGCGTCGAGTCGGCGCTGGAGGGCAGGCCGGCGGCGGTCGAGAGCTGTCCGAACTGCGGCTCGGAGCGCGTGGACAGCTACTGCGCCGACTGCGGCCAGCGCGCCGGCGATCTGCATGCGACGGTCGGTCAGTTCGTCCGCGACGCGTTGGACGGCCTGCTCTCGTTCGACTCCCGCGTCTGGCGCACGCTGATCGCTCTGGTTCTACGTCCGGGCTTTCTGACCGTCGAACACTGGCGGGGTCGGCGCGCCCGCTACGTCGCGCCGCTGCGGTTGTACCTGTTCGTGAGTTTCTTCACCTTCCTTCTGCTCGCGCTCCTCGCTCGGGGCAACGTCGTCGACACGACGGGGACGAACCCGGACGCCCCCATTCAAATCGGGTCTTCGGAGTCGGACGACGGGGACGAAGAAGCCGGGTGGTTCATCGAGCGCGTGCTGGTGCCGATCGTCGAGGACTCGGAGGGCTTCGAGGCGCTCTTCGTACGGCGACTCCCCTGGATGTTCTTTGTCCTCGTGCCGCTGTTCGCCATGTTCCTCCGACTGCTGTACCGCCGCCGAGAGCGCTTCTACGTGCCGCACCTCGTCTTCGCACTTCACTTTCACGCCGCGGCGTTCCTGCTGACTAGCGCGGGAAGAGCAGGGACTCTCCTCTGGGAACCGCTGTCCGGCTTCGCCTTCCTCGCCGTCCTCGTCGCGCTCTTCCTTTCGCTTCGACGGGCGTACGAAGAAGGATGGTTCAGGACCATCGTCAAGCAGGCCTGCCTTCTCTTCGTTCACGGGTTCAGCATCGTGATCGCCATGGGGGTCCTGATGATCGTCACCAGCTTGATGCTGTAGAGGTTTGGCGCCCCGCCGGCCGCGGTCAGGGGCTGGTTGCCAGCGTCAAGCCTGACGCGATCGCGCTGCGAACGGCGGCGCCGGCTCTCTTGCCGGACACGGCGTCCAGGGCGCCGAAGTCGATGTCGCGCCGACGCTGGAGATACTCGACCCAGTAAGGGTAGCCGCAGGGTTCGGAACGAAGGAGCCGGCCGCGCTCGCGCGGCCGCTTTCCGCGGGCGGCCATGAGCAGGACGCGATCGACGAAGTCGGCGGCCTGTTCTTCGGCTTCGGCGGTTCCGAGGATTGGCGGCAGGGGCTCGGATCCCCCCGCGACCATGAGGCTTTCGAGTCGGATGTGCGCGGCCTGACCGCTGAGGCGGCAGACGAGCACGGCGAGTTGTTCGCCTGGTGGCATTCCGCTGCCGGCCGGGTATGGAGTCTCAGCCGTCTTCAGGGTCCGGTAGACGACGAGCCAGTGGGGAAGGTAGAGGAGTTCCAGGCCCAGGGACCGGCCGCGCCGGCTTCTTCGCAACCGGCCGCCGGCCAGGCGCCGGCGGGCTTCGTCTTCGGAGATCGTCGGCGAGATCGTGTGGACTGGCTCGGCGGTCGCGCGAGGTGCATCCGGCGCCGGCTGTGGCGACTCGGTCAGCGTTTCCGACCCCCCTTCGATCCGCTGCGGTTGCCGTAGATCATCAGCACCGCGGCGGCCAGGAGCAGCGCCGCTCCGGCGGCCGTACCGAGAGCCAGGTCGATCGATTCGGCCGCGGCGAAGCCCCCGGCGAGCACCGGAATCGCCAGCACGGCCAGGAACACGCCGAGGATGCGGGCCGTGGAGCGGTCGCGGTTGTCGTCGGCGGCCATGGCTGCGAGGCTGGTAGCTACCGTCGCCGGAGCAGTCGCAGGAACTCTGCCTCGTTCGCACACGTCTGCGCGGCGCGAATCAACTCGGCCACGGAACCATCCGTGAGTTCCGCCAACCGCACTGCCAATGCCGGCGTGGTCGGGATGCCGCGCGCCTCGAGGATGCCGTGTACGGCGCGCAGCACGTCGGCGCGGCCCTCGGCGCGGCCCTCGACGCGGCCCTCGGCGCGACCCTCGACGCGACTCTCGTCGCGCTCGGTGCGCAGCCACACATCGTCGTCCGGGCCGGTTCCTTCCGCGGCGCCCAAGGCACGCCCCACCCGGTGCAGCACCGCCATGGTCTCGGGAGATGTCACGGGTTCGTTCAGCGCCGTATGGATCTCCTCCGCCGTCCAGCCCGGGAAGGCTTGGCTGCTCGGCGCCGTCCGGAAGCGGCCAGCCTCGAGAACGTGGATCGTCAGTCCTGAGCGACGGGACTTCGGGCGGCTCCGCGAGGGCGCGTCCGGCACGTCGACCCAGACTTCGGGAAACCCCCAGGCCTCGTAGAGCGCCAGCTTGCGCACCCGGACGTCGGTCGAGTAGTCCACCTCCAGCACCACGTCCGGCATGACGTCTCCATCCACGTTGACCGACGGGTTCAGTTCGGCAGCGGGCGGGTGGAGGTACAGGATCTGGTCCGCCTGCATCAGCACCTTTCGCTCGCCGCAAGTGTCGAACCGCACCAGGTCGGTCGTCCCCTCCATCTCGATCAGTGTCCCCCTGGAGGCTGCTATCCGGCCGGCCAGCCAGCCGAGCCGGTGCGACGGTCGTTCGTGGTAGCGGGTAGTCGGCTCGCACACCACCATGGCGGTCTCCGTGTGTGCCTCCCAGTACTCGAGACGGCCGTCGTAGTCCTCGATCTCCTCGCGTGGGATGTGGACCGCCTGGCAGCCGGGGAAGTCGGCCGGATCGATTGCTGCCGCTTCCGGATCCCGCGGTTCTTGCGGGAGCTTCGGCACAGCGGCGCGGACGGGCTCGGCCATGGGACGGATCCTAACGCGCTCCCGGTCCGTGTGTCCCGCTACGCCAGCAGCAGGTAGATCATCAGGTACGGGACGATGAACAGCGCCGCCCAGACCCGCAGGTCGCGCCACTTGGCGCGGTCGGGCGCGCCGCGGAGCACCCAGTCGCGGCTGAGCCGCCAGACGGCGGCGGCCGGCAGAATGAGCAGCAGCGCCACGGCGACGCGGGCGCTCCAGAGCGGCAACGCGCCGAGGGCGGCGTCGATGGGCCCGAGGACGAACTCGAGGATCGCTCTCATGGCGTCTCGCCTTCTCCCTGCAGCCGCGCCACCCGGCGCCGCAGCGCGGCCTGCACCGCCTCGTCGTGTCTCACCTCGCCCCAGACCAGGCCGCGCAGGCGTTCCGGCGGCTCGGGCGGCGTCAGCCGGCTGACGATCCAGGTCACGGCGAGAGTGAACACGAAGGACCACCAGGCGACGAACAGGAACGGCTCCTCGGACGTGAAGAGACCGTCCATCGCCGGGCTGTTCAGCAGCAGGCAAAGCCCGACGCCCGCGGCCAGGCCCGCGGCGCCGCCGTAGCGGTTCGCGCCGCGCCACAGGATGCCGAGCAGCAGCACAGCCAGGGTCGGACCCTGGATCAGCGAGAAGACGGTCTGGATCGCGTTGTAGATGTTGCTGAAGCGCTGCTCGATCTCGGGGGCGATGAAGGCCGCGGCGAGCAGCAGCACCGCGGACAGGATGCGCCCGAAGCGGAGTTCGGCGGCCGTCCCGAGGTCGGCGCGGCGCCACCGCCGCCGCAGGCGGCCGAGCAGATCCCGGCTCCAGAGCGTGGCGGCCGAGTTCAGGTTGGAGTCGACGCTCGACATGAGCGCGGCCAGAAACGCCGCGAACATCAGGCCGCGCAGTCCGGGTGGCAGCAACTGGGTGATCAGGGTCGGCACCGCCTCGTCGGCGTTCTGGAGGTCGGGGACGATCAGGATCGCGGCGAGCCCCGGCAGCGCGACAAGCAGCGGAATGAACAGCTTCAGGACGCCGGCCAGCAGCACACCGGCTTTCGCGTCCCACTCGCTGCGGGCGCCAAGCGCCCGCTGCACTATCGTCTGGTTGCCGGTGTAGTAGGCCACGGAGAGGACGATGCCGAGGCCCAGCACGATGCCCGTCCAGGGGAACGGAGTCGCCGTGTCGTGCGGCAGGTAGAGCGAGAAGTGGTCGGCGTACTGCGGCCCCTGGTTCAGGACGCCCTCGCGCAGCGCGGCGAGGCCGCCGACCTCGTAGAGCGCCCGGGCGACCAGGGCGGCGCCGCCCACGAACATGATGATGAGTTGCAGCACGTCGGTCATCACGACCGCGGCGAGACCGCCGCTGATCGTGTAGATGCCGACGATGCCGGTGGTGATCCAGATCGAGAGTTGGGGATCCCACCCGAGCACGGTGCGCATGAGCAGCGCCGTGGCGTGGATCATGATTCCCAGGTTGAGCACCAGGATCAGGCCCCAGGCCAGGGCGAGGAAGCTGCGCACGCCGTCGCCGTAGCGGCGGCCCAGGAACTCGGGCACGGTGTAGACGCCGCTTCGCCAGTAGAAGGGCACGATCAGGAACGCCGCGATCAGCAGCGCCGGCATCGAGCCCAGCCAGTCGAAGTTGGCCTGCGCCAGGCCGTAGCGGTACGTCCCGCCGGCGACGGCGATGAAGTCGGTGGCGCCGATGTCGCTGACCACGATCGACATGCCGATCGCCCAGAACGGCAGGGCGCGTCCGGCGAGCAGGAAGTCGCCGCTGGTCTTCACGTAGCGGCTGAAGGTGGTGCCGATGACCAGCACCCCCGCCAGGTAGACGAGGACGATCGCGGTATCGAGCCCGGAGAGGCCCCCGTTCATGGGGCGTCTCGCGCGGCCAGGGAGCGGCCGAGAGCCGTCTCGGTGCGGAGATGGCGCAGGCTGGCCGCGGCGTCCTCGGCCGGCGACCCGTCAGGCGCCGCGGTCTCGTCCTGCTCGACGACGAACAGGCGCACCCCGGCCTCCAGCGCCGCCTCGACGCAGCCGGTCACGTCGACGTCGCCGGCGCCGAGCGGCCGGAACCAGCGTTCGGCGGTGGCGCGCTCCGGGTCGCGTTCGTCCGGCTCGCCGGGCAGCAGCCCGTCCTTGAGGTGCAGGATGTGGATTCGGTCCCCAAGCTCGCGGATCAGGGCGGCCGGGTCGTGGCCCGCGAAGGCCGCCCAGTAGATGTCGAGCTCCAGGCCCCAGCCGTCGTGCGAGCGGCAGGAGGCGAGCGCGCGCAGGCCGTCGACGCCGCGGCGCTCCGGTTCGCCGTCGTCGAACGGCAGCAGCTCGAACTCGTGGTTGTGGTAGGCGAAGCGGAAGCCGCCGGCACGGAACCGGTAGCTGAGCAGATCGAGCCGCCTCCCGAGTGCCAGGTAGTGCGCGCGACCGCCGTCGCCGCGCTGGGCTTCATCGAGCCAGGGGCAGGCGAGGACTTCGCAGTCGAGCTCGCGGAAGGTCTGCATCACATCGGCCGGGTCCGCTTCCAGGTCGGCCAGGGGCACGTGGGCCGCGGCCAGGGAGAGGCCCCGTTCGGCGAGGAGCTGCCGCAGTTCGGTGGTCGTACGGTTCCAGAGGCCGCCGAACCACTCGATCTCGCGGTAACCGGCCTCGGCGGCCTGGCCCAGGGCGGTTTCGAGGTTCTCCTGCACCTGCCGGCGCAGCGTGTAGAGCTGGAGCGCCACGCGCGGCGTATCGGCCTGGCCGGTCGTCACTCCGCGGCCTCTGTGCCGGCCTCGCCGACGGTCTCCTCGATCAGCCCGTGGTACAGGCCGAGGTAGTAGGGAAGCAGGAAGCTCGCGCCGTCGGCCAGGTAGCGGCCCTGGCCGCCGTGGTCGAGCCGCCACGGATCGTGGTTCCAGTGGTTCACGAAGCGTTCGTCGATCGGCAGCACGCGACCGTCGATCAGGTGGCCCCGCGGACCGCGGCGTTCCTCCTGGGCGCGCAGCAGGAGGACATCGAGGCGGTGGCTGTTCGACAGCGCCCAGTCGAAGCGGTCGAGGGGGTAGAGGACGAGGCTGTCCACGGCGTCGGCGAGCGGGAAGTCGCCGCGGCTGTAGGTCTCGTCGTCGAATGCGTCGCGGTAGCTGGTTTCGTCGATCGCGACGGCGTGAATGAAGTCGAACAGTGGGTTCCGTTCGGGCTGCAGGAGCTTCCAGTACTGGCGGAGCGAGTGGGCGACGGCGCTCCGCAGCGCCTCGTCCCGCTCGTACTTGAGCAGGTGGTAGTAGTTCATGAAGGCCATCTCGTCGTCCGACTGGTTGCCGGTACCGGGGCCGCTCTGGACCTTCGGGTTGCGCAGGTTGGCGGCGTAGGCGTGGTCGTCGAGAAAGGTTTGCGCGGCCTCCGCGTAGCGCCGACCACGGCCCGGTGCGTCGGGGAACCCGCCGTAGCTCATGTGCTCGGCGATCCGCAGGTAGGTCAGGTAGGAGAGCGAGTTCAGGCCGCGCTCTTCCCACCACTCCTGGTCGTCGTTCAGTTGCTCCGGGCCGAACACCGCCCAGCGGGTTGGTTTGCCGTCGTGGTCGACGAGCGCGCCGCCGTGGTCGACCAGGTGGTCGACGATCGCCAGCACGGTTTCGCGTACCTCGGCGCGTTCGGCGTCGCCTTGCGCGACCAGGTCGTAGTAGAGGCCGTAGAAGAAGAAGTGACCGTCCAGCTCGTCGGAGCTCGTGTCGCTCTTCCAGTACCACTTGCCGTCGGCGCTCGTGGGCCAGCGCGGATCGATGACCTTCCAAAGTCCGTCGCCTTCCTCCCGCAGTTGGCGGTCGCGTTCCGCCTGGCCGGCGTTCGGGTCCGGGCCGTCGGCCGGCAGGATGGAGCGGGCGACGAAGCCGGGCAGCGCCGGCGGCGTGCCGTCCCGGGTCACGAGCTGCAGGAAGCGGAGCGCTTCAAAGGCCTGACGCGCCCGCTCGCGGGCCTCGGGATCGCCGGTGACGGCCCAGCGGAAGCACTCGGCGGCGCCGTACATCGCGGTCCAGAGGCCGTCGTTGTCGCTGTCGTGCTGGGCGAACGCGGAAGGGTCGCCGGCGCGCTCGAGCGTCACGCCGCCGACGTAACCGTAGGGTGTGCGGCGGTGGAAGCGGTCGATCTGCCGGTCGAAGTGGTCCGCCTTCTGCCGCAGGGTCATCGGCCGCATGTGGATCGTGCCGGGACCGCCGCGGGTGTCGACGCGGACTGCCCCGTCCGGCGCCACCTCGACCGCCAACACATGGTCGTCGGGAAGCCAGCGGCGGCCCTGCCGGTACTGCCAGCGGGGCGGATCGTCCGGGGAAGTACCCGGAATCAGGTGGATCAGCCCGCGGGTGGCGCCCGCCCAGATCGACCGGTCAGGCGCCGCGGCGAGGCTCGTGAAGTCGTTCCAGGGCAGCCCGTCGGTCCGGTCGTAGAGGCGCCAGGCGCCGGTGTCGGCGTCGACTGCGCCCAGACCCTGAGGCGAGGCGAACCACAGCTTGCCGTGGTAGTCGAACTCCACGGCCCGGACATCGACCGGCGCCCAGCTCCGGTCGCCTTCGCGGGCAAACAAACGACGCCAGACGGTCTCGGAGCCGGATCGCAGGTAGACGCCGTCGGACGAGGCGACGGCGATGCTCAGGGTGTCGGCATCCGTGGCGACCTCACGGACTTCGCCGGGGACGCCGTCGGCGCTGGCGGGGGAAGGCGCGGATGGAAGTGAGGGGCCGGCGTCGTCGCTTGGCGGCGCGTCGGCTTCGATCGGCGCGTCGTACTCGGCGACCTGCTGCAGGAACGGCTCGATGCGGACCGGCAGGTCCGTCTGGGCCGGCGCGGCGAGCGGCTGCAACAGGATTGCCAGAAGCGGCGTGATGGGGCAGTTCACGGCGGAAAGCCTAGCCGGAACAGGCAGAGGCTCGGGAGACGCTCAGTTCCTTCTCAACGGGAGCAGGACGAATATGGCGAAGGCGCGGCGATGCTTCGCCGGTGCCCGCCCAAACTGACGAACGACATCCGCTGCGGATTCGATGCTCTGGAGCACATCCGATTTCGTGAGGTTGCCGACGGGGTCGTAGTCCGCATGGTGGCGGTCGCGCTGAAGGTCGGCGAAGTGTGTTGCGAACTCGATGACCTCCCCGGGGAAAGCTCGGCTGGCGGTCTGTTCGCACCTCTGCTTTGCGCGACCGTGTTCCACTGCCCGGTATGCCTGTCGCCAAGCCTTGTCGCTGCGGTTTGCACTTTCACCGCCGACAAGGGTGTCTGCACAGCAGGCCGCAAGGCAGTGAAAGAGGGCGTAGTACGCGGTGCTCACGGCGCGCCGGAGGTTGCTCTGGCGAGGGCGCCTCCTGCCTGAAAGGGCAAGCTCGCGAGCCGTCGCGATCAAGTCATCGGGCCGCAAGTCTGCTCTTCCTCCGCTCCTCCCTCTTCTGGTACCACTCCCACTCCGACTTCTCGTTGTAGTGGGGCGAAAGAGATGCGTCCATGCCGCTTTCCCGCAGCCTGCTACGTACGCGGCGGATCAACCCGACCGTCCAGGAGGGGTCCAGGTGCTGCTGGTCGCCGTCGAAGATGATGTCGATTCGCAGGTACTCATCGCCGTCGTGGTCGATACGCGGCTCGACCAGAATGGGATCGAAGACGAACGCGTCGCCGAAGCGGCCGTTCAGATCCTCGGCGACGAATTCCCTGACAGTGTCGAACAGTTCCTGGTTCATCGGCAGACCGTCCATAGGCTTAGACGGAATCCGGGAAGATCTTCGAGTTCTCGAGCAGTTCGAAGAGTTCTTGGTCGGGTTCGTCGAAGTTCGGCGACATCCAGATCTTCCCTTCCAATCCGCCGGGCTGTCGTTCTACCCGACGTTCTCGGTAGGGCTTGAGCAGCAGGTACGGTTTGCCGCCCTTGGTGATCACGACCTCCTCACCCTCCCAGGCCAGTTCTCCCAACTGCGGCAACTGCGACTTCGCCTCGTGCATGTTCACCTTCATCAACAACTCCCGGCGGCAGGGGGCAAACTAAGTCTCTCCGCTGGTACGGCCTCGGTCAACGTAGGTCACAATCGCCCTTGATGAAGGGCGCTGACCTCCGAACCCTCCTTCCTGGAGAGATCGAGGCCCTCCTCGACCTTCTCGACGGCTGGCCCTTCCCCGACGGACAACGGGGCCGTGACTTCTTCCGCCGCTACATCGAACTCGATCCCGCGTTCGAACCGCGCAACGTGTGGGTCGCGGAGCAGGGCGGTGAGTTGGTCTCGTGCGTTCAGATTTTCCCGCGCCGGGTGCGGGTCGGCGGCCGGATCCTGCCCATGGGCGGGGTCGGCAGTGTCTTCACCCGGCCGGATTGCCGGCGCGGCGGACTGGCCGGCGCCCTCCTGGAACGCATGATCGACGCGATGAGGGAGCGGGGGATGGTGTTGTCGTACCTGCTGGCCGAACGGCTGAAGTGGTACGGGGGGTACGGGTATCGGCCGTGGTCAAGAGGCTGGCGAACGCTGCACTGGGCTGACCGCTCCATGTCGGCCGTTCCTGGGGCGCGCCGCTACGACCCGGCGACCGACCGCGACGGACTGGAGCGCCTCTGGAGCGTCTACGCTGGAGGCGCCGCCGGTGCGCCGCTGGACGGCATCGTCCACCGCGACGCCGAGGGCTGGCGGGGCAGCCTCCAGCTAGCCGGCAACCCGGACGAGGACATTTGGGTTGCCGACGAGGGACAGGGGATCAGCGCCTACGTCCGTGTCGCCGGCATCGGCGGTCGGTTGCGTGTCCTCGAGTGGGGCCGCGAGCGGGCCGGGGCTCAGGCTCTGTGCGAACTGGTTGCTGCCGCCATGTCTGGCCGCGGCGTGCAGTCGATCCGATTGCCCCTGGTCCGCGACCAGGCGCTGGAAGCAGCGTTTACCGCTGCCGGCGGACGGATCGAAACCCAACCCGCCTGGGATGAACTGCCGCCGGAGGCCCGGCCGCCCGCGACCTGGATGGTGCGCAGCCTGGATGACGCGGCGCTGGCCGGCTTCCTCGGTGTGCCACAGGAGGGCGACGTTCTGGCCCGCTGCCTGCCGCCTGAGCGGTTCGCGTTCTGGGAGGCGGACCGGTTCTGAGGGGAATCAGATGAGGCCGTAGCCGATCTCATCGACGATTCCGGTGAGCACGCGATGCAGGAGCGGGTCGGCCAGCGCGCGGTGGAAGCGGGCCTCGGACGCGATCGGCGAGGCTTCGACCGCCCTTTCGTAGAGCGCGACAGTGGGGCGATTCGTCAGCGACGAGAGGTAGTGGACGCCATGAACCTGCGGATAGGCCTCATGGAAGCCCCGCGACCAGTTCTGGGCATGGGTGAAGGGGCCGCTGACGAGCTTCGCCGAGGCGCCGGCTCGCAGGCAGAACGAACCTGTGAGGTCGAGAAGTCGAACATCTTCTGCTAGCGGGAACGAGACCAGCCAGGGTTGGCGTCGGGTGCGATTGACGCGGCGCCGATTGCGCTGGAAAAACTCCGCGACCGCCGTGGCGACATCGGTCGCCGCGTAGAGAATGCCGCGCTCCTGCAGTGATGGGCTGCCGTGATCCTCGACGAGGTGATGGTCGAAGCGGGACAGGGGTCCATAGTGGCGGAATGCACTCCATCGAGTGGGATGATCGCCGCCGCGCTCGTAGATGCGGTGGAGGAGCTGTCCGGACGCGACTGTCGTCAGCCTGGGCTCAGTGGCGCGGAGCCGATCGGGGTCGGGCCTCCGGGGCAGTTTGGCCACGGTCTCTGGTCAGAGCCGCCGGGCGAGCATCGTGAGTCTCATCACGGCGCCGCCGCTGCGAAGCCACGCCAGGGGGCTCACGCAGGTGTCCACACCGTCGCCTAGGAAGAGATCGGGATCGGGCTCCGTGTACCAGGCGTAGATCTCGACGGGATGGAGATCGGGGCTCAGCGCGGTATTCACCTTGGTGATGTTGGGTACCAGGGATCCGCTCTGCTCGAACTGAAAGATCGGGATGTACCGGCGGTTGTCCTACGCGATCGCTCCATCCTCGACAAGTCTCCTGGGGATGTTGGCGGTCTCCGCCGGCAGGACCGGCCCAGACTTGCAACCTTCTACGGAGGGTGGCCGGATTCCGTTTGCCTGGCCCCCGCTAGACTCCCCTTCATGCAGGTCCTCGACCCGTCCTGGGAGGGTTCTCCGCCGTCCCTGGCATTGGCGCCTCGGCTGAAGGCGGTGGCCGGGATCGACATCGCCCTGCTCTCGAACGGCAAGGCCGGAGTCGCACCGCTCTTCGACCATGTCGAAGCCCTGCTCAAGAACCGCTGGGGTGGCGCCTCGGTCGAGCGGGCGACGAAGGGGAACTACAGCGCTCCGGTGGAGCCGGAACTGGCGCGCCGACTGGCCAGACGGCGGCTGGTGATCACGGGCGTCGGCGACTGAGGGAGCTGCTCGTCGTGCAGTCTGCATGACGCGGTCACGTTCGAGCGGGCCGGAGTGCCTGCGGTCGGGGTGATGACGTCGGCGTTCGTCGACGGCGCCGAGTTGATGGCCGTGGCCTGCGGCGCGCCGGACTACCGGTTCGCTGTGATCGAGCATCCGATCAGCAGCGCGACCGACGCGGAACTCCTTGAACGGGCGGGCGAGATCGTCCGCCAGGCGGAAGAGCTGGTGCTCGCCCGGGCAGAAGTGGAGACAGCGCCCTGACCGGCCGCCGTCAGGCCACCGCCGTCGTCCTCGCGGCAGCGGTGGCCGCTGCTGCGGTCGTCGGCGTGCCGGCGGAAGCGCAGAATGGCGTGGTCCTCGCCGAGTTCATCTTCGAGACGGCGCCGCACCCCGAGTGCCACGCCTCGACGATCGCCGAAACCGCCTCCGGCGCGCTCGTCGCCGCGTGGTTCGGCGGCACGGAGGAGCGCAACGCCGATGTCGGCATCTGGTTCAGCCGGCTTGAAGCCGAGCGGGCCGAATCGGCGTCAGACGCTGCGTCGCCGAGCGGCCGCTGGACGCCGCCGGTCGAGGTCGCCAACGGAGTCCAGGCCGGCGGCATCCGCTACCCGACCTGGAACCCGGTGCTCTACCAGTCGCCCCGCGCTGGCGCGCCGCTGCTCCTGTTCTACAAGGTCGGCCCGAGCCCATCTCTGTGGTGGGGCATGGTCATGGAGTCGGAAGACGACGGCCGCTCGTGGAGCGCGTCGCGGCGGCTGCCGGACGGCATTCTCGGACCGATCAAGAACAAGCCGATCGCCCTCCCGGACGGTTCGCTCCTTGCGGGGTCGAGCGTCGAGGACGCCCCCGAAGCGCCGACGTGGCGCGCGCACTTCGAACGCTCGGCTGATCTCGGGGCGACCTGGAGCCGCACGGCATCGCTTGCCGGCAGAACGGCGGACGGCGAAGACTTCTGGGTCATCCAGCCGACGATCCTGACCCTGGGAGCTTGCGCGGCAGAAACTGGGTGCGCCGGCGTCCCCGCCGGCATCCGGCGCGAAGCGCCAGTTTTCGGTCGTTCTGCCGCGCTAGGCGACGGCGAACTCCTGGCGCTGTTTCGTTCCAAGCAGAGCCGCATCGCCGCCTCCCGCTCCGGCGACGCCGGCCGCACCTGGGGGCCGATCTTCGCGACCGGCCTGCCCAATCCGGACGCCGGCGTCGACGGCGTGACTCTGGCGGACGGCCGGCACCTCCTGATCTACAACCACAAGGTGCGCATCGATGGAGCGTGGGCGGGCTCGCGCTCGCGCCTGAACGCGGCGCTCTCGGACGACGGCGACACCTGGGACGCAGCGCTCATGCTCGAAGACCAGGACGGTGAGTACTCGTACCCGGCGGTCATCCAGACCCGCGACGGACGGGTCCACCTGACCTACACCCACCGCCGCACCCGCATCCGGCACGTGGTGCTCGATCCGGCCGCTCTGCCGCGGCACCGGATGTCCGGTGCCGAGTGGCCGGAGGAAGCGCCGGTGCTGGCGCCGGCCTCCGAGTGACTGCGGGTCTCGACCTCTTCGTTTTTGCCGCCTACCTGCTGGCGGTCATCGCTCTCGGCCTGTCCCTGGCCAAACGAAGCCGGACGGCCCGCGGGTTCATGGTGGCCGGCGGGGCGCTGCCGGGCTGGGCGGTGGGCCTGTCGATGTTCGGCACGTTCCTCTCGAGCAACACCTTCGTCGGCGTGCCGGGGCAGGCGTTTGCGGGCAACTGGAACGCCTTCGTGTTCTCGCTGTCCTTGCCGGTGGCGGCCTTCCTGGCGGCGCGCTGGTGGATCCCGTTCTACCGGCGAAGCGGCGCGGTGTCGGCCTACCACCACCTGGAGGCTCGCTTCGGCCGCTGGGCGCGGACCTATGCCGTCGCCTGCTACCTCCTCACCCAGTTCGCACGGGTCGGGTCCATCCTGCTCGGCGTCGCGCTGGCGATGAACGCACTGACCGGCTGGCCGGTGGCCTGGATCATTCTCAGCACGGGCGTTGTCGTCACCGCCTACACCCTGATCGGCGGCATCGAGGCGGTGATCTGGACCGATGTGATCCAGAGCGTGGTGCTGACCGTCGGCGCCCTGTTCGTGGTCGGGTTTCTGATCGTTGACGCCCCGGGCGGGCTGGGCGGGCTGGTCGAAGCGGCGAACGCTGCGGACAAGTTCTCGCTCGGCAGCTTCGGATTCGAGTTCACGACCTCGACCTTCTGGGTCGTCCTGATCTACGGCCTGTTCATCAACTTCAACAACTTCGGCATCGACCAGAGCTACGTGCAGCGCTACCACGCCGCGAACAGCGACCGCGCGGCCTCGCGCTCCGTGTGGCTGGCGGCTGGCCTCTACCTGCCGGTGTCGGCGGTGTTCTTCTTCATCGGCACCGGGTTGTTCGTCGTCTTCCAGGGTCAGCCGGAAGTCGCCGGAGTGGCCGCCGACCAGGCTTTCCCGCACTACATTTCGACCCGGCTGCCGGCCGGGGCCGCGGGCCTCCTGATCGCGGCGCTGTTCGCGGCCGCGATGAGCAGCATCGACACCTCGCTCAACAGCTCCGCGACCGTGTTCCTCTCCGACCTCTACCGCACCTACATCCGGCCGGCGCCGGGGCCGGACGGGGCGGAAGCGGAGGACCTGCGGGTGCTGCGCCGGGCGACTGTCGGCGTGGGCGTGCTCGGTACCGCCGCCGCCCTGCTGATGATCGGCGCCGGCAGCCTGCTCGACCTCTGGTGGACGTGGTCGGGTGTCTTCGCCGGCGGCCTGCTCGGCGTGTTCGCGCTCGACCGGCTGGCGCCGCGGGCGGGCCGGGCCGCCGCCCAGTTGGGCGTCGCGGTGGGCGTGCTGGTCATCGTGTGGATGACGGCCTCACCGCGCCTTACGGGGGGATTGGCGATGCTGCGGAACCCGCTTCACAGCTACATGATCACGGTCATCGGCACGCTGACGATCTTCGGCGTCGGACTGCTTGTCTCGAGGTGGCGTCGGCTGCGCGGCGCTGCGATAGGGTGACTCCTCCGATGCTCGCACGAGACCTTCCGTCCGTTCGGCCTGCGGGCCGCCTGCGCCGTGCGGCCCTCGCTATCGCCACGTCGCTGCTCGTTCTCGCGCTCGGAGGTTGCGAGAACCGGGGCGACCTGCTGGGCGTCGAGTTGGTCGTCTTTTCGGTCGGCGAATGGGTGGGCGTCGGCCCCCAGGGAGAGGAACTGCGCTTCGTCCTCGAACGCGACGATGACGAGGCGGTTCTCACGTCGTTCATCGTCAATCTGCCCGGTCTGGGCGACGTGGCTCAGGGCGAGCCGGAAGCCTGCGCCACGATGGTCGACGCGTTCAACCGGTTCGGGAATCTCGACCTGCGTATTCCGCTGCGCAACGCCGGCTTCAGGTTCCGGACGCCGAACGACTTCCGGGTCGACAATGACGGCTTTATCCAAGCGGAGATCGTCGGCCGCTTCGACGCGCCGGACAGCGCGATGGTCGATGCCGACATCGAGATGGACGTGACCCGGGTTCTGCCCTGCCGCGCCGAGTTGATGGTCAGTTGGCAGATGGCGCCGGTGGGCCCCTGAGTCGCTGGCAGAGCGCCCGGTAAAAGAGCGAGTCGATGTACCCCGGTCGGTACGCGCGCGAGACCCCTGACAAGCCTGCGGTCATCATGGCCGGAAGCGGTGAATCGGTCACGTACCTCGAGCTCGATCGACGGTCGAACCGGCTGGCCCAGCTCTGGTACGCGCAGGGCCTGCGGCCCGGCGACCACGTGGCGATCTTCATGGAGAACCACCCGCGCTACTTCGAGGTCTACTGGGCGGCGATCCGCTCGGGTCTCTACCTGACCACGGTGAACAGCTACCTGACCGCCGAAGAAGCGGCGTACGTCGTCAAGGACTGCGGAGCGGAGGCCATCGTGGCGTCGGCGAAGCTGGCCGAGGTCTGCGCTGAGCTTTCCGACCTGATTCCAATCTGCCCCAGCCGCCTGATGGTCGACGACGACCGGCTCGGCATTGCCGCGGGTTGGGACGACTACGCGGAGGCTACCGCTCAGTTCCCGGCCGAGCCGCTCGCCGAGCAGCCGCGCGGCAGCACGATGCTCTATAGCTCGGGCACCACCGGGAGGCCGAAGGGGATCCTGCGGCCGCTGCTGGGACTGCCGGTTGATGAGATGCCGGCGCTGAGGCTGGAAGTCCTCACGAGCATCTACGGCATCGGCGCCGACTCGATCTACCTGTCGCCGGCGCCGCTCTACCACGCGGCGCCGATCGGGTTCACCGGCGGTGTCCAGACCCTGGGCGGCACGGTCGTGGTCCTGGAACGGTTCGACTCGGAACTGGCGCTCAAGGCGATCGAGGACCATGGGGTCAACGTCAGCCAGTGGGTGCCGACCATGTTCAACCGGATGCTGAAGCTGCCAGAGGAGGCGCGGACGCGCTACGACCTGTCGAGCCACCAGCGGGCGATTCACGCCGCCGCGCCCTGCCCGGTCGATGTCAAGCGCCGGATGATCGAGTGGTGGGGACCGATCATCCTGGAGTACTACGCCGGCACCGAGGGCAACGGGATGTGCGCGGTGGAGACCGAAGAGTGGCTGGAGCGCCCCGGCACCGTCGGCCGCTGCCTCACGGCGACCATGCACATCTGCGGCGACGACGGCGAAGAGTTGCCTGTCGGCGAACCCGGGACGATCTACTTCGAGCCGCCCGAGGACGCGGACCTGTTCGAGTACCACGGCGACCAGGAGAAGACCCTGGGTTCGCGGCACCCGGACCATCCGCGCTGGAGCACGCTCGGCGACGTCGGCTACCTGGATGGGGACGACTACCTGTTCCTCACCGACCGCAAGGCCTTCATGATCATCTCGGGCGGCGTGAACATCTATCCCCAGGAGATCGAGGACGCGCTGATCGTCCACCCGAAGGTCGCCGATGTGGCGGTCATTGGCGTTCCCAACGAGGACATGGGCGAAGAGGTCAGGGCGGTGGTCCAGTTGATGCCGGGGATCCCGGAGAGCCCGGAAGTGACCGAGGAACTGATGGCCTACGCACGCGAGCGAATCGCGCACTACAAGGCGCCGAAGTCGATCGATTTCGAGGCGCAGCTCCCGCGGCTGCCCACCGGGAAGCTGTACAAGCGCCTGCTGCGCGACCGCTACTGGACGGGCCGCACGTCGCGGATCGTCTAGCAGCCCGTGGCGTCGCGCTCCCCGCTGACGGCGACCGCGGACGGACTGGCCTCGGCAGTCGACCGGCTTGAGTTCGGACCTCCGGTCGCGCATGTCTACAACCCCCTGGTCTACGCCCAAGCGGCCCACCATGCCTACCTGCGCGCCGCCGGTGCGGCAACCGGACGGGTGTTGCTGCTGGGAATGAACCCCGGGCCGTGGGGCATGACTCAGACCGGCGTGCCGTTCGGAGAGGTGGCCCACGTGCGGGACTGGTTGGGAATCGCAAGCGGGGTCGAACCGCCGGCCGATCAGCACCCCAAGCGGCCGATCCTGGGCTTTGGCTGCAAGCGGAGCGAGGTCAGCGGCCGCCGTGTGTGGGGTTGGGCGGAGCGGCGGTTCGCGACGCCGCCGGCTTTCTTCGATCTCTTCGTGATCTGGAACTACTGCCCGTTGGCTTTCCTGGCGGAGAGCGGCGCGAACCTGACGCCGGACCGGTTGCCGGCGCGGGAGAAGGCGCCCCTGTTCGGGGCGTGTGACCGGGCTCTGGAGCGAGCAGTTCAGGTTCTTGAGCCGCGGCTGGTGGTCGGGATCGGAGCGTTCGCGGAGGGCAGGGCGCGGCGAGCACTCGGTGAGTTGAACGTGCCGATCGGCCGAATGCTGCACCCGAGCCCCGCGAGCCCGGCGGCGAACCGCGGCTGGGAAGAGCAGGCGGAACGGGATCTGCGGGCGTTGGGGGTGGAGTTCTAGTCGCGGTCGCGGGGCTCGACCTCGCGATCGTCGATTGCCAGGACGACGGCGTCGTGGATTGCCGGGCGGAGTGCTCTGATCGCGATGTTGTCCCGGGTCGGGTGGACACGGTTCGTCAGCAGGACGACGATCAGATTGAGCTCGGGGTCGATCCAGAGCGAGGTGCCGGTGAAGCCGGTGTGGCCGAAGGAGCGTGCGGAGAAGTAGCGGCCGGCGGAACTGGGTTGGGAGGGCGTGTCCCAACCGAGCGCGCGACTGCTGCCGGGGACGAGTTCGGCCCGACGGGTGAAGAGGGCGATCGTCTTGGCGTTGGCCAGCCGCTGCCCTCCGTAAACGCCGCCGTTCAGGATCGCCTGGCCGAACGCGGCGACCTCGCGGGCGGCGCCGAACAGGCCGGCGTGCGGCGCGATGCCCCCCAGCGCGAGCGTGTTCTCGTCGTGGACCTCGCCGTGGGGTAGCCGGCCGCGCCAGGAATCGAATTCCGTGGGCGCGATGCGTTCGCGCAGCTCTTCCAGCGGTAGATAGCCGGTGTCGGCAAGGCCGAGTGGATCAAGGACTTCGGCCTGCACCAGGTCGGCCAGGCCGCGACCGGAACTGCGCTCCAGGATTTCGCCCAGGAGCAGTACGCCGAGGTCGGAGTAGATCGCGCGTTCACGCCGGCCCACTTCCAGTTGTGTGCCGGCGATGTGCTCCAGATAGCGGGTGCGAGCCTCGTCGCGGTCGAGGCCCTCTCCGATGTCCCGGAACAGCTCGGTGCAGCAGGGCAGACCGCTCGAGTGGGCGAGCAGGTCCCGCAGCGTCGCGCCGCCGACCGGTGACCCCTCGAGTTCGAGCAGGTAGGACGCGGCAGTGGCGTCGAGGTCGAGCGCGCCCTCCTCGACCCGGCGCATCATCAGCGTCGTGGTCGCGATGACCTTGGTCAGGGATGCCAGGTCGTAGATCGTCGACGGGGTGACCGCGGGCGAGCCCTCGTCGTAGGTCAGGCGGCCCGCGGCCCGTTCGAGGACCACCGCTCCCCGGCGGGCCACCAGCAGGACGCCGCCCGGAGTGACGCCGTCGCCGGTGGCCGTCTCCAGCAGGTCGGCCGCGTGTTGCAGGCGCTCCGCATCGAAGCCGGCCGCTTCGGGCGCGGCGTCGCGAAGCAGGCGCGCCGCCGTTGCCGGTTCTGCCGATCTCGGTGGGGACAAGTGCGCTGTGGTCCCTGGAGATTCTGGGGGTCCAGGCGATTGACAGGCGGTGATGGCGGCGAGGGCGAACAGACCCGCCCGGAGTGGAACCGTCGCGGCGGGGGAGAGTCCTCGCACGGCGTCCATGACGGGCGAATGGGGCAAGGCAGCGACTATAGCCCGGCGCGTACGCCGGTCGCGGAGTTGCGCACGCCGCTGCGCGGCAGCACACGGATGCCGGCGAGAAGGCCGGCGCACCCAGTCGCGGAGCTGCACGGGGCGGGAATCCCGGTTGCTATCCTGAGTCATCCTGCTTGGAATGGGGGCGGTTCGACACGAGGAGAGCGACGATGAAGAGGGCTCTGGCCGGAATGACGATAGTGACTGTCGCGGTGGCCGCGGGTTGCGGCTACGGCGGCGAGACAGAGGAGACGGAAGCGATGGTGGATGAGGCGACGGATGCTGCGGAGACGGACGGCTCCGTTCTGCGTAACGATCCGGCCATGGACGACCTGGTGCCGGCGGACGCGGTGGTAGAGAAGGTCGCGGACGGCTTCACGTTCACGGAAGGCCCGGTGTGGGTGCCGGGCGACCCCGAGCGGCTGTACTTCAGCGACATCCCGGCCAACACGGTCTACCGCTGGTCCGAGAGTGAGGGCAAGGTCGTGTTCCTGCAGCCGGTGCTGTCCGAGGACGCAGACACCGGCGGCACCGGCGGCTCGAACGGTCTGGCGCTCCACCCGGACGGCCGCCTCGTCCTGTGCGAGCACGGCGGTCGCCGGGTGTCCGCGATGGCGCTCGACGGCGAACGGGCGACCCTGGCCGACCGGTACGACGGCAAGCGGCTGAACAGCCCGAACGACATCGTGTTCCACTCGAGCGGCGCCGCCTTCTTCACCGACCCGCCGTACGGGTTGGACGGGCAGGACGCGTCGGAGAACAAGGAGCAGCCGCACAACGGCATCTACCGGCTGGACCCGGACGGCACGGTGACCCTGCTCGAGACCGGCCAGACCCGCCCCAACGGTCTCGGCCTGTCGCCGGACGAGAAGATCCTGTACGTGGCGAACTCGGACGCGGCGCCGAACCGGTACTGGAAGAAGTACGCCGTCAACGACGACCTGACCCTCGGCGAGGGCGAGATGTTCTTCGACGCCAGCGACATGGAGGCCCCCGGCGCACCCGACGGTCTGGCCGTCGATGTCCACGGCAACGTGTTCGCGACCGGCCCGGGCGGTGTTCTGGTCTTCAGTCCGGACGGCCGGCACCTGGGCACCATCGCACCGGCCGAGTTGCCGGCGAACACCGCCTTCGGCGGCGACGGCAGCACGCTCTACATGACCGCCCGCACCGGCCTCTACCGCGTGGCGACAAGTACCCGGGGCGACGTCTACGCCGGCGGCGAGTGAAGAGCCGCCTAAGTAGGGCCGCATGCAGCTCCGCGGATCTTTCGGCACACTCGACTGGCTGATCCTCGCCGGCCTGCTGGTCGGTCTGACGCTGCTGTCGCGGTCGCTGTCGCGGCGGCAGAAGACGGAGCGCGACTACTTCGGCGGCTCGCGCAACCTGCCGTGGTACGCGGTGGCGGCGTCCCTGGTGGCGACCGAAATCAGCGCCGTGACCTACATCAGCCTGCCCGCGATCGTCCACCGGCCGGGCGGCAACATGACCTACCTGCAGATCGGGCTGTTCGGCTACGTCGCCGCCCGTCTGCTCGTGGCGTGGCTGCTGGTACCGGCCTACTACCGGTACGACGTGATGAGCCCGTACGACCTGATCGAGCGCCGGCTCGGCGGCTCGGGAGCGGCGATACGGAAGACGGCGACCGGTCTGTTCTGGCTGGGGGGCGTGCTGGCGCAGTCGGCCCGCGTCTACCTCTCGGCCGTTGTGCTCGGGGTGCTGCTGCACCGGGAGCTCGCCTGGTTCGAGAGCGCGACCGGCCTGCCGCCCCACGTGGCCGCGGTGGCGGCGATCATGGCCGTCGCCATCCTGTGGACCTGGCTCGGTGGCGTCGCGGCCGTGGTCTGGACGGACGCCGCGCTGTTTGTGCTGTTTCTCGTCGGCGTCGCGGTCAGTCTGGGTGTCGTTGTGTGGGAGATCGAGGCCGGTATCTCGACGACGCTTGCCGCCGCCTGGACGGAGGGGAAGTTCACGCTGTTCGACCTGTCGACTTCGCTGTCGACGCCATACACCCTGTGGGCAGCGCTGATCGGCGCCACGATCGGTGGCTTCGCTGCCTTCGGCACCGACCAGTTGATGGCCCAGCGCATCTTTTGTTGCCGCAGCGCACGGGACGCCCAACGGGCGGTCGTAGCCAGCAGCGTGTCCGTGCTGGTTTCCTTCGCGTTCGCCGTGGTCGGGATCGGCCTGTGGGCCTACTACGAGCAGGCGCCCCTGGAAGGTACGGCGGCGGCGATCGTGGCGGAGCAGCCGGATCGGATCTTCGCGGTGTTCGCGGTCGAGGCGGTGGCGGTCGGTCTGAAGGGCCTGGTCGTGGCCGGGGCGCTGGCTGCGGCGGTTTCCAGTCTCGACTCCATTCTCGCCGCCCTGGCGCAGACTACGTCGTCGCTGCTGGGTCCGCGGTGGCGTCGCGGCGACAGTCTGCGGCTGCCGCGGCTGCTGGTCCTCGGTTGGGGGCTGGTGCTGGGCCTCGTGTCGCTGTCGATGGACCGGGTGGCGGCGCGGTACGACGCGCTGCTGGACCTGGCGCTGGCGATGGCCGGCTACACGGGCGGAGCGCTGATGGCCGCGGTCCTTCTGGCGCTGGCGCCCTGCGGCCGCGACGGCCGCGGCTTTCTGTGGTCCGGGCCGCTGTCCGTGTTCGCCGTCTTCGCCGCGGCCTGGCATCAGCCGGCGGCGGGATGGATCTGCTTGCTAGGCGGCACCGTGTTGCTCGGGACCTGGCTGCACGCGGACGGCCGCGGCCGGGTGGGAGCGAGTTTGTTGCTGGTGCTGGGCGTCGCCCTGGTGCTGGTGCTGTGGCGCTGGGCGGAGGGTCCCGGCGGCGAGCTGCTGGCCTGGCCGTGGTATGTGCCGCTGGGGGCGATCGTGGCCTGGGTGTGGGGGCTGGGCTTGAGCGGGCGCTCTGCGGCGGCAGCCGGCGGGGACGCTGGGGCACCCAGTGTTCTTGCTAGCGTCGCGCCATGAGTGAGAAAGAGGGGGCCACGCGACGGCAGGTGATGGCGGTGGCCGGTGCGCTTGGCGCGGCCGCCGTTGCGGGTGGGGCCTGTTCGCCTGCCGAGCGGGATTCCGACGCCCGGCCGGACGACGATTCGGGCTTGGATGTGACCAGCTTCGAACTCGAAGAGGCGACGATCGCCGAGCTCGGCCGTCAGATGGCGGCCGGTGAGCGGACAAGCGGGGAGATCACGCGGCTCTACCTCGACCGGATCGAGGCGCTCGACCGCCAGGGACCAGCGCTCCGCTCGGTGATCGAGACGAACCCGGACGCCCTGGAGATCGCCGGGCAGCTCGACCGGGAGCGGGCCGCGGGCAGCGTTCGGGGTCCGCTGCACGGCATCCCGATCCTGCTCAAGGACAACATCGCCACCGCCGACCGCACGACGACGACCGCCGGCTCGCTGGCGCTCGAGGGGCTGATCCCGCCGCGGGACGCCTTCGTCGCGTCCCAGCTCCGGCACGCGGGAGCGGTGCTCCTGGGCAAGGCGAACCTGAGCGAGTGGGCCAACTTCCGCTCCAACAGGTCGAGTTCGGGCTGGAGCGCCCGCGGCGGGCAGTGCCGCAACCCGTACCTCCTGGGCCGCAACCCGTGCGGTTCGAGTTCCGGGTCCGGCGCGGCAACCTCCGCCAATCTGTGCGCGGCGGCGGTAGGCACGGAGACCGACGGCTCGATCATCTGCCCGTCGTCGGCGAACGGGCTGGTCGGCATCAAGCCGACGGTCGGCCTGGTCGGCCGCAGCGGCATCGTTCCCATCTCTGCCGTGCAGGACACCGCCGGCCCGATGGCGCGGACGGTGGCCGACGCCGCGGCGCTGCTCAGCGGCATGACGGGGCGGGATCCGCGGGACGACGCCACGGCCGCCTCACCGACTCCAACCGACCTGACCCGTCACCTAAGCGAGCTTCGCTCGGCAGACCTCGGCGGCCGCGACCTGGATCGAGGGGGCGCTTCCGACCTGAGCGGTCTGCGGATCGGCATCGGCAGGCAGTTCATGGGCCGCGACAGCCGCGTCGACGAGGTGATGGAGGAGGCGATCAAGGTGCTTGCCGGCCTGGGTGCGGAGATCGTCGATCCGATCGAGATCGCCCATCGGGGGGAGGTTGGGCGGCACGAGTACGAGGCCATGCTCTACGAGTTCAAGGCCGGCCTGAACGCGTACCTCGCCGAGTTGGGCGCCGGCGCACCGGTCGCTTCGCTGGCCGACGTCATCGCTTTCAACGAGGCGAACGCGGAGCGCGAGATGCCCTTCTTCGGCCAGGAGATCCTGATCGAGGCGGAGGGCAAGGGACCGCTCACCGAGGCCGCCTACCAGACGGCGCGCGGTACGGCGAACCGCCTGTCCCGCGAGGAAGGGCTCGACGCGACGCTCGCGGAGCACCGTCTCGACGCCATTCTGGGGCCCAGCGGCGGTCCGGCCTGGGTGACCGACCTGGTGCACGGCGACCACTTCTCGGTCGGGAGTTCAGGCGCGGCGGCTGTCGCGGGCTACCCGAACGTCACCGTACCGGCCGGAACCGTCCACGGACTGCCGGTAGGCGTCTCCTTCTTCGGCGCCGCGTGGAGCGAACCGACGCTGATCCGCGTCGCCTGGGCCTTCGAGCAGGCCGCGCCGCACCGCCGGCCGCCGCGGTTCCGCGCCACTGTCGACGAGAGCTGAAGGTACGGCTTCTCCGTCCCCTGGGAACGCGGGCGTCCGGCCCGCATCCGGCGAGCCGCGAAGCGGCGATCACGGCTGCCTGCCGTCTCAGGCTTTCATCTCCCGGAAACACTTCCGCAGTTCCCCGACGAAGACGTCCGGGACCTCGAAAGCGGCGAAATGGCCGCCCTTCGGAAGCCGGTTCCAGTACACGAGGTTCCGGTACCGCTTCTCGGCCCAGCGCCTTGAGGCGCGGAAGATTTCCTTGGGGAAGATGCTGCAGCCGACCGGAATCTCGACGGGGTCGTTGCCGCCCTTGCCGAAGCTCTCCCAGTAGATGCGTCCCGAGGAGGCGCCGCAGGCCGGCAGCCAGTACATCATCACGTTGTCGAGCAACTGGTCGCGCGTGAGCACGTCTTCCGGGTGGCCGTCGTTGTCGGTCCAGGACCAGAACTTTTCGACGATCCAGGCCGCCTGGCCGGCCGGCGAATCGACCAGACCGTAGCCCAGCGTCTGCGGCCGTGTCGACTGCTGCTTCGAGTAGCCCGAGTCCCAGTCGCGGTAGTGCTGGATGCCGGCGAGAGCGTCCTTCTCGTTGTCGGTCAGGTCACCCATCGTGCTCTGGTCGACGCCCACGGTCGGCATGTTCACGTGGATGCCGTGGCAGTGCTCGTGGTTCTGAATCGCAATCGCCGTGCTGACCGCCGCTCCCCAGTCGCCGCCCTGGGCGAAGTACCACTCGTAGCCGAGGCGCGCCATCAGCTCGGCCCAGGCGTCCGCGACCTTCTCGACGCTCCAGCCGGGCGATGCCGGCTTGTCGGAGAATCCGAAGCCGGGCAGGGTCGGCAAGACGAGGTGGAATGCGTCTTCGGCCGAGCCGCCGTGCGCGGTCGGGTCGAGCAGCGGATCGAGAACTTCGAGAAACTCGAGGATCGATCCCGGCCAGCCGTGGGTCAGCACCAACGGCGCGGCGCCGGTGTGCTTGGAACGGAGGTGGAGAAAGTGGATGCCCAGCCCGTCGATCTCGGTCTTGAACTGATCGAGGTCGTTCAGGCGGCTCTCCAGCCGCCGCCAGTCGTAGGAGGACGCCCAGTACTCGCACAGCTCCTTCGTGTAGGCAAGTGGGATGCCCTGCGTCCAGTCGTCGACCGTCTCCCGTTCGGGCCAGCGCGTGGCGGCCAGCCGCCGGCGCAGGTCGGTCAGTTGCTCGTCGTCGATTTCGATGCGGTAGGGCGTGATGTCGGTCACGGGGTGCGACGCTAGCACCTGGGGTTTGGCGGCGCTAAAAGACCATCCGGATGCCGGCCGAGACGGTCTCGATATCGCCGGCAATCGACTCGATCCGGCCGACCGCCCTGAACCGACCGAGAATCTGGACTTCGACGCCGACGCCGTAGATCAGGTCCTGATCGTCCACGTCCACCAACGTGACGTCAAGGTCCTCGGCCGCGTCTTCCACGTTGGCAGCCCAGGACACAATGCCGAGCTTCGCGAACACGCGGATGCGCCCCGTGATGTCGTAGTGGGGAACGATCGCGGCGGAGTAGGCGGTGATCTTGCCCTGGATCGCGATATCGGAGCACGAAACGCCTTCCGCGCAAGGTCGGATCGCCCCGTCGACCTTGGACAGGTCGTAGTAACCCACTTCGACCGCCAGGAAGTCGTTGAACTTGTAACCGATGTCGTAGCTCAGCGAGTTCTCGTCGCCGTCGAGGACCTGGTCGAAGGCTTCGTTCCTGTTGATGTCGACGCCCGCCAGGCCGAGGTGGAAGCCGATGTAGATCTCACGGTCGGCCGCCGCTGCCGGCGCCGCCGCGAGGGTGGCCAGCAGCAAGGCGATCGGCGTTGCCACGGGCAGGAAGCGGGACATCGGGGAGCGGCGTATTGTCATCGGGGCCTCCCGGGAGACGGCGGTTGAGTCAGCTTGGCCAGCATACAGGAATGGCTATATCTCTGTGGCGGCAGAACTTCCGGCCGGAACGCGGGCCAGAAGGCCGGCGCACCTGTACCTTTCACGGGTGGATTCTGGTGGGTCGTTGAGAGAGTTGGAATGGACCAGTAGCCGCCGTGGCTGCGGTAGCTGTGGGAAACCGGCTTGCCGGTTTTCCAAGGTCCGGCGGAAAACGGTCTGCCGTTTTCCGCGGGGCCGGCAGCTTCCGCAGCCGAGACCGCCGGTCGGTTTCGTCTCTGGTCTGCCGGAGTCACTGAAGGAAAGTCGGCAAGCAGCCAGGAGCGACCACCGGCGCACTGTGCTTCGAGCACCTAGCTGGGACCTGTGCCCTGGCTGCTTCGCCGCGTTGGACGCCCAGTGGAGAGTCAGTGCCTTAGAGCACCAGTACAGGTACGGGCAGGCAACGCGGCATGCCGACCAGACAACACTACCGCAAGGGAGAAGGAGGACGAGATGATCAGGACGTGGTTCGCCGGCGTGGACTGGGGGTCCGAGACCCACCATGTGTGTTTGCTGGGTCGGGACGGCAAAGTGAGGGGGGAGCGGGCGTTCGACCACAGCGGCAAGGGACTTGCCGCTATGGCGGACTGGCTCCTTGGACATACACGACCGACGCCTCCGGGCGAGATCGGCATCGCCAGCGAGGTGCCGCACGGACCGGTCGTCGAGTGCCTCCTGGAGCGAGGCTTCGCCGTGTATTCCATCAACCCCAAGCAGCTCGACCGCTTCAGGGACCGCTTCTCCGTCGCCGGCGCCAAGGATGACCGCCGCGATGCACGGGTGCTCGCCGCCGCGCTTCGCACCGACCCTGAGTGCCTGAACCGCGTGCAACCATCCGATGCCGCCACCGTCATGCTGCGCGAGGTGTCCCGCGCCCGCAAGCAGTTGGTCGACCAGAAAAACCGCCTGGGGAACCAGGTCCGCGACCAGATCTGGCGCTACTACCCGCAGTTTCTCGCCGTGGTCAAGAACGAGGTGTCGGCGCCCTTCGCGCTGGCCTTGTGGCGACTGGCGCCGACCCCCGACAAGGCTCGACGGGTGCGCGAAGCCACGCTCGCCAAGCTGCTCAAGGAACACCGCATCCGGCGCCTGACTGCCGCCCAACTGCGCGATCAACTGCGGGCCGAGCCGATCGCCGTTTCCCCGGACGCCGTAAAGGCCGCCGTCGAACACATAGGAATCCTCCGGCCGGTGCTCGACACCGTCTGCCGCCAACTCGCCGACGCCGAAAGGCGGCTGGAGCGGATGACCCGCAAACTCGAAACCGCGATCTCTCCGGAAGACGACGAAGACACGCCCAAGCCAAGCGACGCCGCCATCCTCAGGTCGCTGCCCGGACTCGGCATGGTCGGCCTCGCCACCCTGCTCTCCGAGGCCGATCAAAGCCTGGCCCGCAGAGACTACGGGGCACTGCGTTGCCTCTGCGGAGTGGCGCCGGTGACCGTCAAGTCCGGCAAGAAGCTCATCGTCATGCGACGACTCGCCGCCAACGAACACCTCAGCGATGCCGCCTATCACTGGGGACGAGTCGCCATCCAGCATGACCCGATCAGCCGCGCCAAGTACGACGCCATGAAAGCCCAGGGGAAAACGCACGGACGCGCCATCAGACAGCTCGTCGACCGACTCCTCGGCGTCGCGTGCGCCATGCTACGAGACCGCACTCTCTTCGACCCCAACAAGCGATGCCATGCCCAGGTCGCATGACCTACCTGACCCACAGCAGCCTCCCCAAGACCACTTGCTAAAGGGTGGAGAGTCCCAGTTCTGCCGCGCAGTCTCCCAGGTCGGACTTCGGCCGTCCGGATCCAGTAGTGTCCGCGCACCCATGAGCGATCCGGTCTGTGTCATCTCCGGCGTGGGTCCCGGAACAGGGGCTTCGCTGGCCCGTCGCTTTGCGGCGGGCGGCTACCGGGTGGCGATGCTCGCACGCAACGCAGAGCGTCTGGAGGCGCTGGAATCCGAGATCGAGGGTTCGCGCGGCTACGTCTGCGACGTGTCCGACCCGGAGGCGGTGCGGACGACGTTGGTGCGGGTCGGCGGCGACCTGGGCGCGCCAGGGGTGCTCGTCCACAACGCCGTGGGCGGCGCCTTCGGCGACTTCATGGAGGTCGAACCGGAGCGCCTGCGCGCCAACTTCGAAGTCAACGTGATGGGCCTGCTCTACCTGGCGCGCGCTGTCGCCCCAGCGATGATCGAGGCCGGGCGCGGGGCGATCATGGTCACCGGCAACACGGCGGCGCGCCGCGGCATGCCGCGCTTCGCCGGGTTCGCGCCGACCAAGGCGGGGCAGCGCATCCTCGCCGAATCGATGGCGCGGACCCTGGGGCCGCAGGGCGTCCACGTCGCGTACTTCGTGATCGACGCGGTGATCGACCTGGAGTGGACCCGGCGGCGAATGCCCGAGCAGCCGGACGACTTCTTCATCCAGCCCGACGCGATCGCCGAGAACGTCTGGTACGTGGCACACCAGGACCCGTCCGCGTGGAGCTTCAACGTTGAGATGAGGCCGTACCGCGAGACCTGGTAGCGGCGCCCACGGCCTCCGATCGGCTGCTCCCGCGTGGTAACTTCGCGGGATGACGCGTTCCGTTCCAGCCCTCCTGATCGTCCTCCTGATCGCGCTTGGCGCCCTTGCCTGCGGAGGTGGCGATGCCGCGCCGCCGGCGGCCGACGATGCGGCCGAAGCGGGTGCCGCGCCCGCCGAGTCTTCCGATCCGGAAGGGGCGGACCTGAACGATCCGGTCGCGCAGCGGGTCGAGCCGTTCCAGATCTTCGACAACCTCTACTACGTCGGGATCGAGTGGGTCTCGTGCTACCTGCTGGTGACCACGGACGGTCTGATCCTGATCGACGCGCTCTACGGCGACCACATCGATACCGCGATCGATGGCATCCGGACCCTCGGGTTCGACCCGGCGGACTTGAAGTACGTGCTGGCGACCCACGGCCACTTCGACCACGTCGGCGGCGCCGCCCGGTTCCAGGAGACCTACGGGGCGCGGGTCGGCATGACGGAGGCGGACTGGGAACTGGCCGAAACGCCGCCGGGCAACCCCGACTACGAGATCGACGTGCCGGTTCGCGACATGGTCATCGCCGACGGCGACACGCTCGAGCTGGGCGACACGGCGCTCCGCTTCTACGTCACGCCCGGACACACCGAGGGGGTTCTGTCGATGGAGTTCCCGGTCCGCGACGGCGGCAAGGAGCACCGCGCTTTCGTCCTCGGCGGCGTGGGGCTCAACTTCGAGGGCGTCCACCGCACGAACCTCTACCTGGACAGCGTGGCCCGGGTTCAGCGGCTCGCCGCCGAGGAGGGCAACCCGATCGAGGTGAGCATCACGAATCACGCCTCGATGGGGAGGATCTTCGAGCGGGCCGAGCGGTTGGCGTCGCGGGCGGAAGGCGAGCCCCACCCCTTTGTCGATCCCGACGGCTACGTGGCCTGGCTTGCCGAGCTGCAGAAGAACGCCGAGGAAAAGCTCGTCGTCGAGCGGGAACTGGCAGGCGAGTAGGCGGGTAGGCGGGTAGGAAGGGCGGCGTTGTCGCATTGGTGCGGCACGGAATCCACGACGGGGCGCTAGATTGTGAAGAGCTTCGAGCTGATGCCGCGTTTCGAGAACGCGGTGGCGGGGTTCGACCTGTTTCACCGGGAAGATCCGGAGGCGGAGACGGTGGACGGCGAACAGGTGCCGCGGGAGTTGGCCTATGCCCGGCGGATGGCTGCCTGGGTGACGCGGCTCGATCCGGATGCCGGCGAGATCCTGCTGCTTGCGGCGCACTGCCAGCATCTGCGCCGCTTCAAGTTGCCGCGGACCGACTACCCGGCCGGGCGCCAGGGCTATCTCGCCTGGCGGCGGGCGGCGGCGCTGGAGCACGCGCGTCTGGCCGCTGCCGTACTGCGTGACGCCGGCTACCGGCGAGAGCTGATCGAGCGCGTACAGAACCTGGTGCTGAAGCGGGGGGGACGGAGTTCGCGCCAGGAGGCGCAGACCCTGGAGGACGCGGCCTGCCTCGTGTTCCTGGAGCGCGACCTGGAGGGGCTCGCGAGCCGCCTTGGCGACGAGAAGACGGCGGAAGTGCTGGTGAGGACCTGGCCCAAGATGTCGGATGCCGGCCGCGAAGCCGCCGCGGAGCTGGACTTGAAGCCCGAACTCCGGCGGCTCGTGGCCAGCGCGCAGGCCGTCAGCCGGCCCTGAGGGTCAGCCGCTCGCGCTCGTCGCCGATGCGCGTTGCCTCGAACCGCGTGTTGCCGTTCGCGACGCCCGCGGCTGCCAGGGCTCGTCCGAAGGCGGATTCGAGTTCTGCGGACGTGTCTTCGTCTTGGGGGACCAGGCGGTCGTTGACGCGCAGTTCGAGCCGATGGCGGTCGAAGGCGACTCTGCCTTCGAGCTGGGGCTCTGCCTCGATCAGGTCGCAGGCCCGGAAGGCGCAGGCGAGCAGCGACTCGATTCGGCGGTCCAGCGTGCCGATGCCCTCGAGTGCCGGTGACGTCTCGCGCCGGCGGCTGTAGAGGAGCCCCGGCTCGCCGCGACTCTGGTCGTAGCCGTACTGGGCATCGTGGCCGATCAACAGCACCCCCGGTCCTTCGGGCACGTGGCTGTAGTCGGCGACGTCGATCAGTAGCTCAGGCAGAACCCGCTCGGTGATCCACCGATGGAAGACGGGGATGAACTCCTCCGCCCCGGCCGTGGACCCGGCGCGGGCCAGCACCTTCAAGTCGAGCTTGACCAGACGATCGAGGACCGGTTCCTGGGGAGTGCTCATACCGCTCGTCGCAGACCGGCCGTCGCCTGCTGTTGCGCGATCCGGTGGTTGCAGGCGTGGGCCGCCTCGATGAACAACTGCGCTTCCTCGATCCGGCGGTGCGCTTCCTCGCCCGAGTCCGTCTCGGCGTCGCCGTGGATGCGGAACAGGTAGTTCGCGAACTTGGCGCCGGCGTACGGATCGAAGAACAGCTCCGTGTCGTAGAAGCGGGTGCGGAACTCGCCGACGATCTCCGCCGGTGCGTTGCCGATGTCGATGTTCTGGGTCGTGATCAGCGCCCGCGCCGCCTGCAGCATGGCGGCATAGGCCCTGGCGGCAGCGGCCCCCGCCGCTCCGCGGTCCAGTTCCAGCATGCCCTCGAAGACCTCGCGCTCAGCCGCGGTCAGGCCGAACTCGACCGCGGTTACGACCTCGCCGGCGCACTCGCCGACGCCGAGGTCGCCGATCGTGTACTCGCGCGGGTCGCCCCAGTCGGAATAGAGAGTGCGGTCCTCGACGTAGGTCGGCAGCTTGGTCAGGTCGTCGAGCAGTTGCCGAACGCGGGCCTTGCCGACCCGGGCGATGAACTTCTGGAAGCTCTCGCCCTTCTCGCGTTCGGTGACGTAGAGGCCGGCGATCCGCTCGACGGTCTCGGGGATGCGCTTCGCCGGCACGGCGACCACGGCGAGCCCATAGGCGCCTGCGTTCTCGCTCCACTGGCCGCCCAGGATGACCTGGAAGTGGGGCACCGTGCGGCCGTCGCTCTTGCGGCTCACGCCGTAGAAGCCGATGTCCGCGACGTGATGCTGGCCGCAGGAGTTGAAGCAGCCGGAGACCTTGATCCGCAGGTCCTTCACCGCCTCGTCGGCGAGTACGCTGGTCGTCTTGAGCGCCGCCCCGATCCGCTTGCGGAGCTCACCGGCGAGTCCGCGGGAGGACGAGATGCCCAACTTGCAGGTGTCCGTTCCGGGACAGGACGTGACGTCGACCAGGGAGGAGGCGCCGGGTGCGCCCAGGCCTTCGCTCCCGAGTTGCGAGTAGAGGGCTGGCAGGTCCGCTTCGCTGATGTTCCGGAGCACGATGTTCTGCTCCACCGTGTTCCGCACCAGACCGCCGTTGTAGCGCCGGGCCGTGTCGGCGAGTGCCCGCAGTTGGGGAGAGGTCAGGTCGCCGAGGGGCAGGTTGACGGCGACGGCGACGTAGCCCGGCTGTCGCTGCCGTTGGACGTTCGTGGCCAGCCACTCGGCGAAGCCCTCGGGGCGCGGTCCCGGTTCGAGCTTCACGGCCGGTCGGGTCGGCGCTTCCTCGGTGATCGCGAGGTCGTCGAGATAGGCGGTCCACTGGTCATCGGCGGGCAGAGCCGCGAGCTCCTCGTCGACCAGGCGGCTGAATTCCTCGATCCCCAGCTTGGCCACCAGGAACTTGACCCGCGCTCGCGCCCGGTTCCGCTTCTCGCCAAGGCGGCCGAAGACGCGGCAGACGGCCTGCGCCAGGGGCAGGAGTTCGTCCTCGCGCACGAACTCGCGCAGCACCTTCGCCTGATGCGGAACCGCTCCCAGGCCGCCGCCGACGTAGACCTTGAAGCCACGCTCCGGCTCTGCGCCGGCGCCGTTCGAGGAGACGCCGGCGCGAACCTGTGCGACCACGCCGAGGTCGTGCATGTTCGCCAGGCCGCAGGCGTGCTGCTCGCAGCCCGAGAACGCGATCTTGAACTTGCGGCCGAAGTCCTGGGCGTCCCTGTGCCCGAGCAGGAAGTACGTCAACGCGTGGGCGTAGGGCGAAACATCGAACGGCTCGTCGCGGCAGACGCCGGCCAGGGGGCATGCCGTGACGTTGCGCACAGAGTTGCCGCAGGCCTCGCGGGTGGTGATGTCGACCGCGGCCAGGCGCCGCATGATGTCCGGTGTGTCGTCGATGTGGATGAAGTGGAGCTGGATGTCCTGGCGGGTCGTGATGTGGGAGATGCCGTCCGAGTACTCCTCGGCGAGGTCGGCGAGCACTTCCATCTGCTCCGCGTTCATGGCGCCGAAGGGGATCTTGATCCGCAGCATGCCCGGCGCGTCCCAGACCGTGTTCGGCCCCTTGGTCAGGTCGTCGCAGGGGAACTCCAGGGTCCGGCTCGCGAATCCGTCGTGGCGCTGGCCGTTGTCGTAGCGCTGGCCGTAGACGCCACGGCGCAGGCGGGTCTCGGCGAAGACCTTGTCGTCGATCTTGCCCAGTCGCTTCTGTGCGATCTGGGTCTCGAAGATCTTGATCTCCTCCTCGAGGTCGGGCGGGATGCGGCCTTCGAGTTCGGCCTCCCAGGTGGCGGTGGAGTCCACGGATAGCTGGCTCATCGGTCGGTTCTCGCTTGCTCTTTGGGGGATCGGCTTACCCGCTCCGAGGCGCGGGGTGGGCGGGGCCGGCGTATTCGTGACCATAATGGTCATCTTGGTCATCATTATACGCGTACCGACGCCCAACGTTGCAACCGGACGGGCTACCTCAGATCCTGGAAGCGGACCGGCTTGGGGAAGTCGGCCGATGCGGCGCGGATCTTCTCGCCGATCGCGGCCACGCTCCAGGGGTCCCGGTCGTTCGGCCGCCGCGCGATCTCGAGCGACTGCCAGGACAGAAGGAACACGGTGTTGCCGCCGACCGCGAAGATGCGGCCGGTGATGTCGGCGGCGTCGTCGGTGCAGAGCCAGACCACGGCGGGCGAAACCTTCTCCGGCGCCAGCGGATCGGCGGTCGCCTCGGGCATGATGTCCTCTGTCAGGCGCGACCAGGCGGCAGGCGCCAGCAGGTTCACCGTGACGCCGTACTTCGCGCCCTCGAGCGCCAGGCAGCGCATGAAGCCAGCCATGCCGGCCTTGGCGGCGCCGTAGTTCGTCTGGCCGAAGTTGCCGAGCAGGCCGGAGGTCGAACTGGTCATGATGATCCGTCCGCCCGACTCCTGCTCGATCATCTGGTCGTACGCGGCTTTGGTCACCAGGTAGGTGCCGCGGAGGTGGACGTCGAGGACGATGTCCCACATCTCGTCCGTCATGTTCTTGAACGACTTGTCGCGCAGGATTCCCGCGTTGTTGATCGCGATGTCGAGCTTGCCGAACTCGTCCACGGCGCGCTGGACCATCGCCCTCGCGGCGTCGCCGTCGGAGACCGAGCCGTAGTCGGCGACCGCCTGGCCGCCGGCGTCGCGGATCTCGGCTGCAACCTGGTCGGCCATCGCTGTGCCGGCGCCCGTGCCGTCGCGGGCGCCGCCGAGATCGTTGACGACGACCGCCGCGCCTTCCTGCGCCAGGAGCAGCGCGTGGGTGCGGCCCAGACCGCCGCCCGCGCCTGTAACGAGTGCGACCTTTCCGTCGAGCAGACCCATGGTGTCGATTCCCTCTCTCTGTCGTCTTGTCGTGTTCGTCGTGTTGGAGCGCGCGAAGTCTAGTAGAAGAGCTTCGTCCGTGCAGGGGTGTGTTTGTCGCTAGGCGTCCCGGCTCAAGTCCGGCCCTGGGCACGCGGGTGGCGCGATCCGCGCCACTCGCGAACCATTCCGTGCGTTCGTCATCGGGCGCACGGATGGCACGCGGGCATCTTGCCCGCATCGGCGCGGAGCGCCGCTCTGCCCGTTAGAGTCCAGTCGATGAGAGGCCCCGCGTTTGTCTGGCCCGGTACGGCGTCAATGGCGGGGTCTCTTGCGTTGGCTACCGCGATAGGCGTTTCCGCCCAGGAGCCGCCCCAGCGCCACGCCGAACCCAGCGCCGCCATGCTCCTCCGCCAGGCGAGCCTCCACGAGTCCCGCGGCGACTACGAGGCGGCGATCGCCGGCTACGACCGGGCGATCGAGGTCGAGCCGCGGGACTGGCAGCTCTACCTGCTGCGTGGTTCGGCCCGTTTCAAGGCCGGACAGATCGAGGCCTCGATCGAGGACTTTGACCGCGTCGTCGCACTCGACCCGTCGCGGGACCCGTACCTGTGGCAGCGGGGCGTCTCGTACTTCTATGCCGGCCGGTTCGCCGAGTGCCGCGGCCAGTTCGAACGCCACCGGCTGGTCAATCCGAACGACGTGGAGAACGCCGTATGGCACCTGCTCTGCGCCGCGGCCGAGGACGGTCTCGAGTCGGCGCGGAAGGGAATGCTGCCGGTCGGTCCGGACGCGCGCCGGCCGATGAAGGAGATCGACGCCCTCTTCCGCGGCAAGGGCAGCGCCGGGGACGTCGAGACCGCGGCGCAGGAGGAGGGCCCCGGCGCCCGTTTCTACGCCGATCTCTATGTCGGTCTCTACTACGAACTGACCGGCGAGATCGAGAAGGCCGGCGCCGCGATCAAGCGCGCCGCCTCGTTACCCAACCGCGGCTACATGGTCGAGGTCGCGCGGGTGCATCGTCGGCTGCGGTATCCGTGAGATCCTCACCGCGGCTCAGTCGGCGGCGCGGCGCAGGAAGTCGCCCTCGTCCTGGCATTCGTAAGCGAGCTGGACCAGCGTGACTGCGTCTGCCGTTGGTCCGATCTCGGTGAGAAGAGTGTAGAGAGCCGGCGTAGCGGCCAGCCCTCGGGCCGAGAAAACGCCGAGCACGGCAAGCCGGAGAGCCTCCCGCCGGCCTTCGGCACGGCCTTCGGCGTGGCCTTCGGCACGACCCTCGGCTCGGCCTTCGGCGCGCTCGCGACGCAGGAACAGGTCGTCGTCCGGGCCCGTTCCCTCCGACGCGCCCAAGGTGTCACCCACCCGGCGCAGCACATCGACGGTCGAGAGAGACATATCGGCCTCGTTCAACGCCCGGTGGATTTCCTGCGCCGTCCAACCGGGCAAGGCGCGGCTGCTCGCTGCCTCCACATAGCGACCTTCCACCAGGACGTGAATCGCGAGTCCGGACAACCGCGACTTCGGGCGGTAACGCCAATTTGCCTCGGGGACCTCTACCCACACCTCGGGAAAGCCCCAGGACTCGTAGATCCCGAGCTTCCTCCGGCGAACGTCCGTGCTGTAGTCCACCTCCAGGACCACATCGGGCAGCTCGTTGACGCCGTACTCGATATCGGGGCCGCAGGGCCGCGTTGCTCCGGGGCGGAGATACACGATCTGGTCGGCCGCCATCGCCCGCCGGCGTTCGCCCTCCGGGTTGCGCACGACGAGAGCGGCGGCGCCGATCACGTCGATCGGCGAGCCCCGCCTCAGGGCGATCAGGTTCAGGAGGCGCGCGAGCCGCTGCGCCGAGTACTCGTGGTAAGTGGTCGGCGGCTCGGCCACGATCGCGATCTCGTTGCGCGCATCCCAGTACTCCAGGCGGCCCTCGAAGTCGTCGAGTTCGTCGGGCGGAACGTCAATGGCGTTGCAGCCCGGAAACTCCGCCGCGACCGGTGGAGGACCGTCGTCCGGCGGCGTCCAGGTTGCCTTGGAGATCGGTTCAGCCATGCACCGATTGTAGCCCGGTCGTGTTCGGGTAGGCCATCCGTCGATCGGCGAGCGCCGCTATCGCGCGACCTCCCCCCCTATCGCCCACAGATGGCCGTCGGTACGGATGTACCAGACACCGCCGACCAGGGCCGGCGACGCGATCGTCCGTTCGCCGATCCGGTTGACGTGGAGGAGCTCGAACTCCGGCCCTTCCTTGATCACGAAGGTCTCGCCGTTGTCGTTGGTGAAGAAGATCTTGCCGTCGAACGCCACCGGCGCGGCGGAGAAGCCCTCACGCATCCGTTCGCCGAGGCGTTCCTGCCACAGGACTTCGCCGGTCTTCGCCTCGTAGACGGTGATCACGCTTGCCATGTCGTTGACCATGTAGAGGTAGTCGCCGACCAGCATCGGCGCGACGACGAAGGGTGATCCCTTGGCCGCGGTCCAGACGATGCGGCTGTCCGTCACGTCGCCGTTGCCGCCGGGGCGGATCGCCAGGGTCGGGCCCGCGCGGCCCGAGGTGCTGAACAGCAGGTCGTGGCCGACGACGGGGCTCGGGATGACCTCGAAGGTGGTACCGCTGGCGCGCCACAGTTCCCGGCCGTCCTCGGGGGCGTACGCGATCACGTGGTGCTGGCTGTTGACGACGATCTCGTCGCGCTGCTGGCCTTCGTCGGTTGTCACTGAGACCGCGGCCGGCGAACTCCAGCCGACCTGGGTATCCCGTTCGGTGCGCCACAACTCTTCGCCGGTGCTCCGGTCGAAAGCGGCGATGAAGGACTCGGCGCGCTGCTGCTCCTGGACGATGATCAGCCGCTCGCCGAGCAGGAGCGGCGACGAAGCGGTGCCGTGGAAGGCGTTCAGCTCGCCGAGGGACTTGTGCCAGACGATCTTGCCGTCCATGTCGATCGCGAGCACGCCGTGGTTGCCGAAGTAGGCGTAGACCCGCTCGCCGTCCGTGGTCGGAGTCGAGGAGGCGTGACCGTTCTTCCGGTAGGCGCGCTCGGGGTTGGCGTTCGGCGCCGCCGTCGTCCACAGCCGCTTCCCCGTCTCCCGGTCGAAGGCGAGCACCGAGCGCTTGGCGCCGGCCGCCTCGGCGGTGGTGAGGAAGATGCGGTTGCCCCAGACGATCGGCGACGAGTTGCCGTTGCCCGGCACGGCAACCTTCCAGCGGACGTTCTCCTCCGGACCCCAGCGGTCGACGTAGCCGGCGCCTGCGACATCGCCCTGACCGCTCGGTCCGCGCCAGCGCGGCCAGGTGTCGGCGGGATCGCCCACGGCGGGTGTCATCCTTGCGCGTTCGTTCGCCGCGGCGGCGCCGGGGGCGAACGCCGGCAGGAGCAAGGCGGTGGCGACGAGCAGACGAGACGGCATCGTGAATCTCATACGCAGAATGATAGAACTTCGCGGCTACCTGAATCCAAACTGAGGGACATTCCGAGAATGAGCGACACCTTTCGAGCCGTCGTCGTCGACAAGGTCGACGACCGGCACACGGTCAACCTGCGCGACCTGACCCCAGGCGATCTGCCGGAGCACGACGTGCTGGTGGATGTCGAGCACTCCACCCTGAACTACAAGGACGGGCTGGCGATTACCGGCGCCGCGCCCATCTGCCGTTCCGTGCCCATGGTCTGCGGCGTCGATCTGGCGGGCACCGTGGCGGAGTCCGCCTCGGACGCGTTCTCGCCCGGCGACCGGGTGCTGGTCAACGGCTACGGCCTGAGCGAAAGCCACTGGGGCGGCTACTCGCAGAAGGCGCGGATGAAGTCGGACTGGCTGGTGCCGGTGCCGGACGCCTTCACGACCCAGCAGGCGATGGCGATCGGCACCGCCGGTTACACGGCGATGCTGTGCGTCATGGCGTTGCAGAACCACGGCGTGACGCCGGAGAGCGGCGATGTCGTCGTGACCGGCGCCGCCGGCGGGGTGGGCTCGGTGGCGGTGGCGCTGCTGGCGCGGGCCAGCTACCGCGTGATCGCCTCCACCGGACGCGAGGCGGAGCATGACTACCTGCGTAGTCTGGGCGCGGCCGACTTCCTCGCCCGCGACACGTTGTCCGCGAAGCCGCGGCCGATCGGCCGCGAGAACTGGGCCGGCGCCGTGGACGTGGTCGGATCGTCGACGCTGGCGAACCTGATCGCCCAGACCCGCTACGGCGGCTGCGTTGCCGCCTGCGGACTGGCCGGCGGGATGGACCTGCCGTCGAGCGTCTACCCCTTCATCCTGCGCGGCGTGGTCCTCGCCGGCGTCGATTCGGTGATGGCGCCGATGGAACTGCGGCGGGAAGCGTGGAACCGTCTGGCCGCGGAGCTTCCGGCCGACCTGTTGTCCGAGATGACGACGGTCGAGCCGATGAGCCGGATCGAGGAGCTGGCGGCTTCGATCCTGGCCGGTGAGACCCGTGGGCGGGTGGTCATCGACGTGAACGCCTAGCAGCCAACGGCGCACGGGAGGATCGAATGAGTCGCAGGTCGTACACCGGAGTCCGTGCTGTCCTGACGGTCTCGTTCGTGTTCTCTTCCCTGCTCGTCCCGGCCTGGTCGGAGGGCCAGGACAGCGAGTGGCCCGTGACCACCGGCGACAAGGGCGGGCGGCGCTACTCGTCGCTCGACCAGATCGTCCTCGAGAACGTCGGCGACCTGGCGATCGTCTGGCGCTGGTCCTCGCCGGACAACGATCGGGTCGCGAACGACCGCCGGCTCAGGAGCCGCCGCATGCAGCCGGGCGGGCACCAGGTCACGCCGATCAAGGTCGGCGACCGGCTCTACGCGACCACCGGGCTGAGCCAGATCGCCGCGATCGATGCGGCGAGCGGCGAAACGGAGTGGGTCTACGATCCCGAGTCCTACGACGCGGGCCGGCCCACGAACCTGGGGTTCGTCCATCGCGGGGCCAGCTACTGGCCGGGACGCGAGAGCGACGACGGCGTCGAGGCGGTCCCGCCTCGCCTCTTCTACGGCACCGGCGACGCACGGCTGCTGGCCGTCGATCCGTTCACCGGCGAACCGATCGGCTCCTTCGGCGACGGCGGCGCTGTGGATCTGACGAAGGGCCTGCGGCGCGAGATCAGGGCTCGCGCCTACGCCGTGAGCTCGCCGGTCATGGTCTGCCGCGACACGCTGATCGTGGGCGCCTCGATCTCGGACGCGCCGAACCACCCGGACGCGCCGCCCGGAGATATCCGCGGCTTCGATCCGATGACCGGCGAGTTGCGCTGGACCTTCCACTCGATCCCGGCGCCGGGAGAGTACGGGCACGAGACCTGGGAGAACGACTCCTGGCAATACACCGGCAACGCGAACGTCTGGACTCTGATGACGGCCGACGAGGAACTCGGGCTCGTCTACCTGCCCTTCGGCACGCCGACCAACGACTGGTACGGCGGCCACCGGCTGGGCGACAACCTGTTCGCCGAGAGCCTGGTGGCGCTCGACTGCGAGACCGGCGAGCGGTCCTGGCACTTCCAGGCGATCCGCCACGGCCTGTGGGACTACGACCTGGTGACCCCGCCGATCCTGGGTGACATCACCGTCAACGGCCGCGAAGTGAAGGTCGCCGCGCAGCTCAGCAAACAGGGTTTCGTCTACGTCTTCGATGCGCGCAGCGGCAAGCCAGTGTGGCCGATCGAGGACCGGCCGGTGCCGCGGAGCACGGTTCCCGGCGAGCGGTCGGCGCCCACTCAGAAGTTTCCGACCAAGCCGCCGGCGTACGAACGTCAGGGCATGCACGAGGGGCAGTTGATCGACTTCACGCCCGAGATCCTCAAGCGGGCCAAGGAGATCATGGAGCAGTACGACTACGGTCCGCTCTATACGCCTCCGTCGCTGCGCGGGACATGGAACCTGCCCGGCTGGGGCGGCGGCGCGAGCTGGCCCGGCGGCGCCTTCGATCCGGAGACCGGCTGGCTCTACGTGCCTTCGTTCACCCGGCCGGTGGTGTTGACGATGAAGAAGCCCGATCCGAACCGTTCGTCGTTCGACTACATCGGGTCGATCCAGATTAGCGTCCCGGGTCCCTTCGGCCTGCCGATCGTCAAGCCGCCCTACACCCGGATGACGGCCTACGACCTGAACCGGGGCGAGATCGAGTGGGTGCGGCCCCTGGGCGAGGGGCCGAGCGGGCATCCGGCGATCCGGGATCTTGATGTGGGGCCGATGGGGTCCGGTTCCCGCGCCCACGTGCTGCTGACGCCGGGCCTGCTGTTCGTGGGCCTGGAGGCCACGGTCCACCCGGACGCCGAGCTGGAATCGCGATCGATGGACCTGGAGTCTTCCGCGCTGGAGGAGCTTGCCGTGGCGAATGAGGAGCAAGCGACGGCGCTGGCTGAGATCGCGGCGAGCCGCGACTGGCGCTTCGAACCGTCGACCCTCTCGGCCTTCGACAAGACGACCGGCGAGACGGTGTGGTCGGTGGAGATCGAGACCGGTGTCGGCGGCTCACCGATGACGTACATGCACGAGGGTCGCCAGTACCTGGTGGTGGCCGCTGGCGGCAGCGGGGCGCCTTCCGAGCTGATCGCGTTCGCGTTGCCTGCGACCGGAGAGTGAGGGTTCGAGCGTAGGATGCACCGGCCCGACCCGGTCACCAACCAAGAGGAGAGGAACGATGATCCGAGTGAGTGGAAAGACGACACGACGGCGCCTCATGGCTGCGGCCGCCGCCGTTCTACTGCTGGCGATGACTGGGGGAGCGGCGATGGGCAGCGACTTGATGGACCGCGTGGAGCACGGCTACGCCGACTCGGATGGCGTCAAGATCCACTTTGCTTCGATCGGCGAGGGCCCGCTGGTCGTGATGATCCACGGCTTCCCGGACTTCTGGTATTCGTGGCGGCACCAGATGGAGGCGCTCTCGAGTGACTTCCAGGTTGTGGCGATCGACCAGCGCGGCTACAACAAGAGCGACTCGCCGGACGGCGAAGAGAACTACAACATGCGCTATCTGGTCGGCGATGTCGCCGCGGTGGTCCGGCATCTCGGCCGCGACAAGGCCACGATCGTCGGCCACGACTGGGGCGGCGCCGTCGCCTGGCAGGTCGCGTTCCACCTGCCGCAGATGACGGAGCGGCTGATCATCCTGAACCTGCCGCATCCGAACGGCATGGGCCGGGAACTGGCGAACAACGCCGAGCAGCAGGCGAACAGCGGTTACGCCCGGACGTTCCAGGAGGGGAAGGCCAGCGACCCGGACATCCTGTTCGGCATGCCGATGAATGCCCAGACCCTCTCCTTCTGGGTCCAGGACCCGGAGGCCAAGAAGCACTACCAGGCCGCCTTCGAACGCTCCGACTTCGACGCCATGCTCGCCTACTACAAGCAGAACTACCCGCGAGACGGAGGCGGCATCGGCCAGGCGCCCGGACAGGAACTGCCTCGGCTCGGAATGCCGGTGCTCATGTTCCACGGCCTGGACGACACGGCTCTCCACTCGGACGGTCTGAACAACACCTGGGACTGGCTCGACAGCGACCTGACCCTGGTCACCGTGCCGGGCGCAAACCACTTCGTGCAGAGCGACGCGGCCGACCTCGTGTCGACCACAATGAAGTGGTGGCTGTTGTCGCGGGTGGAGTAGCGACGCCGGGGCGCCGCCGGGTGCGATAGCGGCTTGGAGGCCCAGGGACCATGAACAAGTCAGTCGAGAGGGTTCTGGACCGGTTGTGTCTGGCTGCGGGGATCCGCCGACGGCGCGCCCCGCGCGAGACGACCGGGAGGAGGCTTGAGGTCGCCCGGCTAAGCAGGGCGCACGGCCGGGAGCTGATCGGGGAGCTGTCCTGCGAAGGCGGCGCGTTCGTCTTCCGCTACAAGACCGGCTACGACGGGCCGCCGATCGCCGAGTTCCCCAGGAAGGACCGGCCGTACAGGAGTGAGGCCCTGTGGACGTTCTTCGCGGTGCGGCTGCCGCCGACGAGCCGGGAGGACGTTCAGGAAGTCATGAAGGACATCAACGCCGACGACCCTCTCGAGATGCTCGCGACGCTCGGCCATGTGTCCGTGACGAACCCCTTCGAACTGCGGTTTGCCGACGAAGGTGCCGTCGTCTCGTGACCACTCGCCCGGAAGTGTGGTGCAGCCATCGACTGGTATCCGTAGCAGGTGGCCTCCGGCGCGTAGGCCGCCCGCGCCCACTCTTGTCCAGCGCGTGTACCATGGCCCTATGATCGACACGGTGAAAGATCCACAGCGCCCAGGGAAGCGCGCTCTACCGAGGCTCGGCGTCACCATGAAGGAGTTACGCCCGGAGACTCAGGTGCTGCTGATCGAGATTCGGTCCCTCCGTGCGGGCATCCGCCGCCGGCTCTGGGTGATGGCGACCGCTGTCGTGGGTGCGAACGTGACGCTGATCAAGCTGCTGCCCTGATCCCGGCGTTTGGTTGCCATCGCGCCGCCCCGAGGCTGTCACTCGGGCCACGTCGTCAGGCCTTCGGTCGCTGCCGCCCGGCGCAGGTCCTTGTCGAAACAGGCGAAGACGATCCCGCCTTCGGCGTCGCCGGCCGCTTCTCGCCAAGCGAGTGCGGCCGCCAACTGCACGGCATCGTAGCCTCGCAGATCGTGGGTCCATACGAGTTCGCCTGCCCGAGTCACCACTTGGCTCGTCAATCCGATTCGCGTGAATGCTGTCCAGTCTCCAGCGAATACACGTTCCACCTCCCGTGCCTCTGCAAGCCCCATGCGATCATCCCGCACAGCCTTCGCCAGCGCAGCCGCAACTTCCGCTCGGGTGATCAGCGCGGTTCCGACGGACCGGGCGTCGTCGATCCGGGCCAGCACCGCTTCGGACTCTTCCTCCTCGACGTAGCGCTTGAACAGGGCGCTGGTGTCCAGGTAGAGGGAGTTCACCGGCGGTTTTCTCTCACGATGTCGGCCATACTGCCCTCACCGCGCAACTGCGCCTTGGGCTTGGTCTTCGTCAACCTGCCCCTGCCGGGGAGGATCAGGAGGTCGTGCTCCGCCACGTACGGCTTGGGTTCCGGAACGATCCGCGCCACTCGGTGCTCGCCGTCGGTCAGCAGGAGGGTCGTGCCGTGCTGGACTTCGTCCAGGCAGCCGCTCAGGTTGGCGTGGAGTTCCTGAATCTCGATGTGGCGTTCTCTCATGTTGTGTCTCCATCGTCGCTGGTCCGGCGCGACTCGTTGCGATCATGGCCTGTTCGATCTTGGGCGGTGTGCCGCCCGGGCGTGAGGAGGACACTTGCACCCAGCAATGCCGTCAGGGCCAATCGTCCAGGGACCGATGCACATCCTCGCCGTCGATGACCTTCGTATCGGGAGCGACGGCGAACACTGTATCGTCTTCGTCCTTTCGGACGGGGCTGGCGCTCCTGAAGCCGCGCCGAGCAAACCAGACCTTGCCCCGCGAAGCGCCTGCCTCGGGATGGTCGGCTACGAGCCGGTCTTCCACGACGGGATCCATTCGCCGGTCCACCCGGCCGATGCGCTGCATCAGGCGGACCGGGTTCCAGTGGATGTCGTAGTTGATCATCCGCGAGGCGTCCTGGAGGTTGAGACCTTCGGAGACGACATCCGTGGAGATCAGGACGCGGGTTTCCTTGCGGTCCTGCTCGGTGAGTTCGGGGGAGGAGAGGCCGTTGTAGTAGGGCGCGAAGTTCTGGATGACTTCAGAGCGGCTTTTCTTCGTGGCGCTGTCTACTTGCTCGACGCCCTCGATGCCTGCCAGATTCAGGTGACGTTTGAGGTAGCGGGCCGTGTCGGCGAACTCGGTGAAGATCAGGACCTTCTGGTCGGCCAGCGCCTTCGACTTGAGCAGGCGGATGAGCTTCTTGAGCTTGTCGTCGTGCTTCGGCTCGAAGCGGCGCGCCTCATTCAGGAACCTCACGATCTCGCCGAGGTCCGTGAGGGTTTCGGTCAATATCTCTTCGACGTTGTACTCGGCCCGGTCAAGGGGTTCGACCGCATCGAGCAGCTCCTGGGGGACGACGTCTTCATCGTCCGCTTCGTTGGCGTTGCCCCAGAGCTCCCGCTGCCTCTGGCTGCGGCCGAGGACGTCGGCGTTTTGCGCTTTCCACTGCTCAAGACGCTTCTTCTCGCAGTCGTTCTCGCTGTGCACCTCGAGGAAGGCAAGCAGCTTCTGGAGCGATTGCCGGAGTCCCGCGCAGGAACGGGTTGGGCAGCTTGTTTTCCTCGATGCTCTCGTCGAGCCGCCGGAGGCCTCGCTCGCGGACGGCTTCAAGGAGCGCCCGTCGCGTCCGTTGGGTGGTTTCGGCACCCATCAGGATCCGGATCTTGTCGAGCCCCTGCCACTTGCCGTCGAGGGCCAGGAGGGCGCCGATCTCGAAGTAGCCGGTCGCGATGTCGAAGGCCTTCGCGATGCCGGCCCACTCCTGCAAGTAGCGGAGCCCGGTCCAGCCAGAGACGCTGTTGTCGACGATGAAGAGGTCGCGGCCCTTGGAGTCAGGTGTCACGACGCCCCGTTCCTGCGTTGTGTCGGGCGGCGCTTCGGGTGGTGTCTTGGCTCACGACACGGCTCTTGACCGCTACGTTATCGAAGGCGGCGGAGCGCGAAATGGCAACACGCTCCGAGTTGCTGGCGGCGGCCGGAACCCACTCCGTCGTCTACCAGCGCGGCCGCGTGCTGACGTAGGCCGGGTCGTCCGTCAGTTGCACGACTTCGCCGGTCTCGATCTCGATCTTCCAGATCTCCCAGTTTCCGGAACGGTCCGACTCGAACACGATCGAGCGGCCGTCGCGGGAGAACCAGGGGTGGCCGTCGTTCGCGTTGGACATGGTCAGCCGGCGCTGGTCGGAGCCGTCGATGTCGGCGAGGAAGATGTCGTCGGTCGGGCCGCTTCGGTTCGTCTGCCAGGCGATCGTCCGACCATCCGGTGAGACGGCGGGCCGGCGGTGCCGGTGTTCACGATCGGTGAGGGCGGTGTAGGTGCCCTGGCCGTAGCCGTCGAAGCGGATGATCGCGATCTCCATCCGCCGCTCTCCGTCGACGGCGTCGCTCTCGCCCTGGAACAGGACGGCGCGGTTGAGGCCGACGCCGTTGCCGATCCGAAGCGCCGTGGTGATCGACGCGTCGAGCCGGCGGCGATCGCCAAACTCGGTGATCAGCCCCTGGTTGAAGCCGTCGCCTTCGGGACAGTTCCGCGTGTAGGTCAGCTCCTGCGTGATCGGCGAGATGCTGGCGTGGTGGACGGCGCATCCCTCGACTTCGCGCAGCACTTCGCGCTCGGCGGTGGCGAGGTCCTCCCGGAAGATGCGGGCGCCGCCTTCGACCCCGGCGTCGGCGTCATTGAACTCGGCGTAGATCACGCTCCGCAAGTCGAGGGACAGGGACGGGTGGTCCAGGTGTGCCATCCGTGCACCCGAGGACGGGCGCACGGAGCGGGTCGCGCGTTGCGCGGAGCGCAACGCGGGTTGTGGAACGCCCCGCCGGACCAGGCGCGGGCCGCCGCCGTCCCCGTCCATGATCCAGATGTCGGCGCCGCCGTAGAAGCCGGGGACGGTCGGCGTGGCGCCGGTGTTCGCGAAACGCTGGAAGACGATCGGGGCCGTGAACTCCGGCGCCCCTGGGAACGCGGGCGTCTCGCCCGCATCCGGCTCAACGCCTCCGCTGTCCAAAGCGTCACCGCCGCAGGACAGCAGAACCGCCGCCGCTAGGGCCCCGGCCGCCCCGAGAGCGGCCGAGGCGAACCTCCGTGGGGCGGCGGAGCGTTCCGTCATGCGGCGCGGACGTTCTACCCGGTCGGCAGGGTGGTCGGCGTCTCGTTCTCGGCCGGTGTGCCGATCATTTCGGCGAACCCCATGTTCATGAGCATGGAACCGTCTTTCTGGACCGTTCCTTCGAGCTCCATCGTCTGTCCCGGGACCTGTGCCGTGGCGGTGACGTGGTCACCGTCCCAGACGATGTCGACGATCACCGCGGGCAGGGCAAGCGTGCCGAACTGGACGAACCAGCCGCCCGGCCTGCCGTCGCGCGGCAGCAGCATGGCGGTCGGTTCGGGCCCCTGGCCTGGTTGGCGGGTGACGTCGAAGCGCCAGGCCTGCCCCGGATCGCTCTTCCCCAGCTCGGCCAGCTTGGCGATCACCGCGCTGGCGGGCTCGGGGCTCACGCCGTCCGCGGCCACGTAGTCGACGAAGCCGATCAGCATCTCGTCGGTCGACTCGGTGCCCCAGGTGACGTTGACTGTCGGGTCGGGATTGTTCGGATTGTCGTCGGAGTTGTCCCAATGCGCGACGACCTCGATCCTGGTGCCTGCCGGAAGCGCCAGGGGCTCGTCGAACTCGTAGCCGGTCTGCCAGTTGAAGTCGTAGCGGCTGACGCTGAGCAGTTCCCGCTCCTCGCCGTCCGGGAGGTATGCGGTGTACTTCATGTCCTTGCCGCGGTAGTGCATGTGCGGGGCCAGGGAGCGCACGACGACGTCCTCGGAGAAGACATGGCTTGCGCGCGCCTCGTAGTTGGGGTCGCCGGCCGGGATCTTGAAGGTGGCGTTCATCACCCAGAGGTTGATGAGTTCCTTCTCGACCTCTTCGGGTTCGGCGAACCAGACTCCGATGCGGGTCTTGTCGGTCGAGGCGGCGCCGTTCGGGTGGTAGTGGAAGTCGCCGAGCAATCCGCGGCCCTTGGGCACGAAGCGCGCGGTGCCGGCCGGGAGTTCGGTCGCTCCGACGCCGGCTGCCCAGGCGTCGATCCAGGCGTCCTGGACCTGCGTGCTGGCCTCGGATGCCCGCCACAGGATGAAGTGGTGGACAACCTCCCGGTCACCGGGCTGGACCTCCACCGCGCGAATCCAGCGGTCCTCCTCGAAGCCGGTCTCGATCGGCAGGACGGCGAAGCTGTCAGGACCGTCGGCCGCAACGTCGAAGGCGTCGAACTCGTAGACCCAGTCCGGTTCGCCGAACTCCCATTCGGCCTGCTCGGCGGGCTGTTCAAAGACCGGTTCGTCGCCGTCGCCTCGCGGCGCTCCCGAAGCGGCCCAGCGTGTGATCGCGGCGATTTCGTCGTCGCTCAGGCTGATGTCGTTCTTCCACGGCCCGAAGCCGGGGTCGGCGTCCCAAGGCGGCATGTCGCGGTTCTCGACGGCGCGCGCGATGGACTTCGCCCACGGCCGGGCCTCGCGGTAGGTCCGCAGCGCCATCGGCGCGATCTCATCCGGCTGATGGCAGGAGGTGCAGTTCTCGTGGAGGATGGGCGCAATGTCGTCCACGAACGTGGGCTGGTCCAGGTTCAGGGCGAGGCCCGTCGCCGGCAGGGCGAGCAGTCCGACGGCGAGGGCCGTCGCTACAGAGGTGCGCGGAGGAATCCGGTTCATGTCATTTCCTTTGGGGTTGGGAGATCGGGAGTTTGCGGAAACCCGGCGACCGCTCCATGCGTTTTCAAGTTGGAAGCGCTCAAGCGTCCGATCTGGCTTGCACAGTACCCGACTATACGGCGCTCCGGGCTCCGGGTTGCAGCCTTGGGCCCGATCCTGGTGCTACGCTCAGCGACATGTTTCCGGCCATATCGACACCTGCTCGGAGTTCCAGGGTCGAGCCTCGACGACGCCTTCCTGGCCCGCGTGTCCGGAGGTCGTCTACCCCCCGGTTCCGAGCCTCCTTCCTGACTTTAGCGGCTCTCTCCGCCTCGATGATCTTCTGGGGTCAGCCGGCGGCCGCCCAGAATGTGCTTTCGAGAGCGATTCAGGATCGCGTCCAGGAGAATCCCCACGCCACCGAGGCCGACGTCGATGCCGGCGCCCGGGTGTTCCGCCGCAGTTGCTCGCTCTGCCACGGCGCGGACGGCACGGGCGGCGACGGCCCCGACCTCACACGCGGCGTGTTCCGTCACGGCAGCAGCGATGCGGCCCTGTTCCGGAACATCCTGACCGGCATTCCCAACAGCGGCATGGGCGGCATCTACCAGCCCGACAAGAAGATCTGGCAGGTCGTGTCCTACGTGCGGTCGCTCAGCCGCGGTGGCGGCGACGCGGAGGCGCCGGGCGACCCCTCGCGGGGCCGGCGCCTGTACGTGAGCCGCGGCTCCTGCTCCGACTGCCACCGTCTGAACGGTTCTGGCGGCCGGCTCGGACCCGATCTCAGCGATCTCGGCTGGCGGCGGGCGCCCGACCACATCAGCACTTCGATCTCCGATCCCTCGGAGGTGATCGCCGATGACTACCGCACGGTCGAGGTCAGGACCACCGACGGCAACCTCGTCCGCGGCGTGTTGCGGAACGAGGACCGCCACTCGATTCAGCTCTTCGACGAGTTCGAGAATCTCCGGTCCTTCGCCAAGGCCGATCTGGCTTCCGTCGACAAACCGGGAGAGTCGCTGATGCCGCCGCTCGGCAGCTTCTTCCGCGGCCGGGATCTGGACGATCTCGTGGCCTACCTCTACTCGCTGCGGCCGGAGTGATGCCGATGACCCGAATGAACGAGACGAAGACGCCGGCGGGCGTCCGCATCGCGCTGTCGTTTCTGCTCGCAGCGTCCGGTGCATTCGCCCAGAGCGAGGTCAGCTACGAACGGTTGAAGGCGGCGGCCGATGAGCCCGCCAACTGGCTCATGTACTCGGGCCAGTACGACAGTCAGCGCTTCAGTCGCCTGGACGAGATCGACTCGTCGAACGCCGCGAACCTGCAGTTTCGCTGGGTTCATCAGTTGCCGACGCTCGGACAGGTCGAGACGACGCCGCTCGTGGTCGACGAGGTGATGTACGCGACCACGCCGGACAATATCGTGCTGGCGCTCGACGCGAGCACCGGCCAGCGGTACTGGACCTACACCCATGACGTGCCGGATCAGCTCGCGCTCTGCTGCCGCAAGCAGAGCCGGGGAGTCTCCGTGCTCGGTGACCGGCTCTACATGGGCACGATCGATGCCCGGCTGGTGTCTCTCGACGCGAAGACCGGCGCTCTGATCTGGGCCACTCAAGTCGGCAGTCCGCTTTCGGGCCACTCGATCACCGCCTCGCCGATGATCATCCGCGATCTGGTGATCACGGGTATCGGCGGCGGCGAGTACGGGATCCGGGGCTTCCTCGACGCCTACGACGCGGACACCGGCGAACTCCGCTGGCGGACGTACACGATTCCAGGGCCGGGCGAACCCGGCAACGACACCTGGGAGGGCGAATCCTGGAAGACCGGCGGCGCGCCGACCTGGATGACGGGGTCCTACGACCCGGAGCTCGACCTGCTGTACTGGGGTACCGGAAACCCGGGACCGGACTGGAACGGCGAGGTCCGCGAGGGCGACAACCTGCACTCGGACTCGGTCCTCGCCATCCGGCCCGACACCGGCGAGGTCGTCTGGGCCTTCCAGTTCACGCCGCACGACGTCCACGACTGGGATGCCTGCCAGGTACCGGTCCTGTTCGATGCCGAGTACCAGGGCAGGCAGCGCAAGCTGATGGCCTTCGCCAACCGGAACGCGTTCTTCTATCTGCTGGACCGCGAGACCGGCGAGTTCCTGTTTGCACGCGAGTTCGCGAAGCAGACCTGGGCCGAGGGCATCGACCAGGAGACCGGAAAGCCGATCCGCGTGCCGAACATGTTCCCCTCCGAGGAGGGAAGACTGGTGGCGCCGGTGATCGGCGGCGCCGCGAACTGGTTCTCGCCCACCTACAGCCCGGACACCGGCCTCTTCTACATCCAGGCCTACGACGCGGAGATGCTCTACTTCATGGCCGAAGCCGAGTACGAAGAGGGTGAGCTCTTCGTTGGCGGTTACGGCAAGCCGGCGGCGCCGGCCGACGAGTACGTGAGCGCGGTGCGGGCGCTCGATCCGCTGACCGGCGACCGCAAGTGGGAGTACCGGGTCCAGCCGCGCTCCACGTCGGGCCTGCTGGCCACGAAGGGCGGCGTGGTGTTCGGCGGCAGCGTCGCCGGCATCTTCTATGCGCTCGACGCCGGCAGCGGCGAGGAACTCTGGCACCGACGGCTCGGCGGCAACGTCCACGCCGCGCCGATGAGCTACGAGGCCGGCGGCCAGCAGCACGTGACGATCGCCGCGGGTCAGGCCCTGTTCACGTTCGCGCTGCCGGTGGAGTAGGGCTTGGGAGGAGCCTCCCGGCAGGGTGTTGCGCGGAGTGCGTCTGTTGCGCCTCTTTGTTCGCTATCATTCGCGGGTTTGCTCACCCTTGCCTACTGCAGATCTGACGTGATTCCTGCCCTCCGGCACCTGATTTCGAGCTGGGGGTGAGATAGGCCATGCCTGTACTCAGGGAGCACCGAATCGATGATCTGCGCCGCGAACTCCAGCCGGATCGGATCGGCCGCCGCGCTGGCGACCGGGGCGACCCGCCGCTCGGGCCTCGGAAGATCCCGCGCAGAATCAGATCGCGGAGCATATGGAGTCCCTGCGGGTCGAGGCGGAGCAGACAGTCAGCGACCTATTCAGGGAATCCCGAAAGCACTGGGAGCAACTTGAGCAGAGCGAGCCGACGAGCGACTTCAATGCTGCCGTCAACGGGGCCCGGACCGGGTTCGACGAGATTGCTCAGCAGGAGCGGGACGGCCTGAACGACGCCCGCGTCCACTACGAGCGGCTGCGCCGCGAGTTCCACGATTTCCAGGATGCGAACGACATCGATCGACAGCCGGCAGGACCCACCATTCCCTGGCGTTGGGTGATGATCGCCATCCTAGTCGCAATCTTCTTGGGGGAGAGTCTGCTGAACGCGACCTTCCTCGCGGTGGGCAGCGAAACTGGCCTGCTTGGCGGCTACGGCATCGCCTTCGGTTTCAGCTTGATCAACGTGGCGCTACCGTTCCTCGGGTTCGGCAACATCTTTCGCTGGGTTCACCATGTGAACTTCTGGAAGAAGCTGATGGCGCTGTCGTTAGCGGCCATCTATGTCGCCTTCGCCTTCGGCTTGAATCTGGCCTTGGCCCACTGGCGGGAGGCCTCCGCCGACTTGAGCGAGGACGTGGGCGCGGAGGCCTTTCGACGTTTGGCGGAATCCCCGTTCGGCTTGGAGGACCTCGAGTCCTGGCTCCTTGTGGCGATGGGCCTGTTCTTTTCGGGCGTCGCCTTCCTAGAGGGATACAAGTTCTACGACGTGTATCCCGGGTACGGCCGCAAGGACCAGAAGATGCGCGAGGCGCGGAACGTCTACTACGACCAACGCGAGGAGGTCGTCGATCGGTTGGCGGAGCTTCGCGACGAGAGTCTCGACCGGATCCGGCAGATCGGCTTGGGAGCGAGGCGCAAGCCGAAGGAACTACAACGGATCTTGGACGGTCGAGAAGCGCTACTTGCGGAGTACGTCGAGCACGTCGAGCAGTTGCAGCGCCTGGGCACGACTCTGATTGCCGAGTACCGCGAGGCGAACCACCACGCGCGAGCGGACCGGGGAACGCCGGCGGTGCATAGAAACGAGTGGCGCCTGGCCGAGGGCACTGCACCCCTGTGGACACCGGCCGCGATGCCTCCAGAGCTATCCGAGGAGGACCTTGAGCGGCTGAGCCTGCAGCAACGGGATGCGAACGAGCAGGTCCACGCGATGTGGCGCTCGATACGTGAGCAGATTGACCCGGAAGGCTCCGAGCCCCTGAAGAGCGGCGGGCCGTCGGCGTCGGCCCATTCGTCGCATGGCGAGGCGTAGTCGACGGCGCCGGCGTGGCCGGCACAGTGCCCGGTCCTCGCGCGAGGTACTAATCATGGCGGCTGCTGGTGCGGGCATCGCGCTGGTGGTGGTTGCGATCGTCTCGCTCTTCGTGATTCGGCCGCGACCAGTGGGGCGGGATGCCGACACCCTTTGTCCCGTGTCCGGTCCGAGCGCGGTCACGGCGATCCTCGTGGACACGTCGGACCGTGTGAGCGCCCTGAGTCGGGCGGACATCCTCGGACGTCTCGACGACGAAGTTCGTGCCGGCAAGCCGGACGAGCTCTTCCTCGCCTTCGAGACGCAGGTGGAAAGCGGCGGCGTCCTCGAACCGCTGGTCGAGACGTGCCATCCCGGTGACCCGGACAAAGCGAACCCGTTGATCCAGAGCCGGCAACTCATCGCTAAGAGGCTCGACGAGCGGTTTCTCGAGCCCTTGAGGGAGGTGTTCTCGGAACTGCTCGACCGCGAGGAAGCCAAGAGCTCGCCGCTCATGGAGAGCGTGCAGTCGGTCGCCGTCACGGTGCTCGGGCGTCGGGAGCATGCGGACGTCCCAAGGCGGTTGCTGCTCGTTTCCGACCTGATGCAGAACACGGAGAGCCTGTCCTTCTTTCGCCGACAGGTCGACTACCACGCATTCGCCGGCAGCCGTGGCGCGGACGCGCTCAGCACGGATCTGGACGGCGTCACAGTCGAAGTCCTGTTCGTCCAACGGGAGGCTCACCTGCGGTTGGAAAGCACCCGCGGTCTGGCCGAGTTCTGGGGCCGCTGGATTGAGAATCAGGGCGGCATGGTCGGACCCGTGGTCAGCATCGACGGGATGAACTGATGGCAACGGGCCGCCGTCGCGGCGGCGATCGGGATCCAAGTCCCCGCACGGCCTTTCTGTGGTTCGCGGCCGGAGGGGGGCTACTGCTGCTGCTCGTGAAGCTCGCAACGAGTCACTGGTTTCCTCCGGTCGCGGTCTCCCTGGCCCTGATCGGCTTTTACGGCTTCGTCCTCTGGGACCGGGAGCTGAAGGGCCCGAAGTTCGAGCACGCGGGCGACAATCTCTACTACGTCGGATTCCTCTACACCCTGACCTCGTTGGCGGTATCACTTTACGGGTTCACCACGGAGGGCTACACGGAGGACATCGTTCAGGGCTTCGGGGTGGCCTTGAGCAGCACCGTCTTTGGCCTGATCGGCCGGGTGTACGTCAGTCAGTCGTCCGCCGGGGAACCGGCCCGCGTGGAGGCCGCTGCGCGCCAGAGTCTGGTAGTCGCCCACCGCGAGCTCCGGGCCGAGATGGACTACGCGCTCGAGGACTACAAGCGGTTCCGCGAGGACCTGGACGAACTGCGCGAGTCGGTCGAGCGAGCGAGGGGGGTTACGGCGGAGGAGCACGAGGCGTTGGCGGCCGAGGCCGCCAAACTCGAGGATCTCCGCAGTCTGGGTTCGAGGCTGGACAAGGCAGCCGAAGGCGCGTTGGGGAGGATTACCGAACGACAGGAGGAAATGGCGGTCCACATCAAGGAGGAGGCGATGGCGACTCTGCGGAAGATCGCCTCTCAACAGGAGGTCCTGAGCGACGGCATGGTCAAGGCGCAGCGGGATGCCTTGGGTCGAGTCGCGGCTTGTTTGGACGATGCGGCGTCCTCGTTGGATGGGTCGGCAGCATCGATGGCGCGAACGATCGGAACGAAGGAGCAGGAAATCAAAGCCCAAGCGACAGCGTTGCGGAGCGCGGTGGATCTCGCGCTGGAGAGCTTTCGCACCGCGGACTTCGAGCGCGAGGTCGCCACGCGCGTCCTGGATCCCGCGGAGACTCGCTTGCGTCGGTTGATTGACGGGTTCCAGCCCCTGGTCAAGAGCTTGGGTAGCACGCAGGCAGGGCAGGAACGGGCCGTCGTGGAGAGCGGGCGGATTGTCCAACAGTTGTCGCGAGCGTTCGCTCAGAATGAGGACCTGGCGGGCCGCTACCAGGACGCCGCCGACTCGTTGGCCAGGGCCGCGACTACCCTGGAGTCCCTTCCCGAGCAGCTTGAGCGGCAATCGGCGCGGTCGGAGGCTGTAGCTCACCAGGCTACGGTCGCGGGCGAACGTTTGCGTGAGTCGACCGGGGTGCTGGAAAGCGCAAGCGCTTCGTTGGCCGCCGCTTCCCGATCGACGTCGAAGCGCAAGCGCGGCATCTTCGGGGCTCTTCGTCGCAACTGAAGCGGATGGCACTCGACGACAGTCCTTCGGAAACGGGCCGGGCCTTCCCGCGCGGTCTTGTCCTCGGCTTCACCATGGCCGAGATCGCCATTCTGATCATCTTCGTCTTGCTGCTGGTGCTGGCGGCGATGCTGGCGCGCGAGTCGGACAGGCGCGAGGAGGCCGAGTCGGAGCTGGAGCGGTACGAGGACGTACGGGAGATCTTCGAGGAGGAGAAACTGCCGCAGGATCCGACGGTTCTGCGGTCGTACCTGGTGGAGCGTGTCGAACGTCATCACGCGGCAGACAACTGGCGCGTACTGGTCCGCGAACTGGAGCGAACGGTCCCGGGGCCTTCCGCGCAACAACTCCTCGAGCGGATCCGGCGGTCGGAGATTGGCACGATGTCGGCGGCTGAGGTGGAGGAACTGCTGGCTGCGCGGCGTGCCGTCGAACAGGCGGATGCACACGCCGAGCTCGAACAGGCGCTTCAGGAGGCCGGGGTCTCGCCTTCGGCGGGAGAGATCCGGGACATGGCGACCGCGATGCGTGCCGCGGACGAGCAGGGAATGACGCCCGTGGAAGTTCGGGACGCCATCGAGAACCGCGCCGCCTGGAACGCGGCGGTTGACGACACAGGTCGGTCGGCCGAGCCGGAAGAACTGAGGGATCTGCTGGATGCGGTCAGGGCCGCTGCCGAACAGGGTTTGTCGCCCGAGCAGGTGGCGGACGTCGTCGAGGCGCAGAGCGATCTTGCGGAGGCTCTGAACTCTGGCGGGAGCGAGACGACCGAAGAGGCGATCGAGGAAGTCATCCACGATGCGCGCCGCTGGCGCGAGATGGGCGGAGAAGAGGACTTGGCACTGAGGGACCGACTTGAACAGGTGCTCGATGAGCGCGACCGAGAGCGGGAGAAGGCCGATCGCCTCGAGACTCGCGTCCGGTCTCTGGGCGGCGGCTTGGTTCACCCAAGCTGTTGGCGGGACGCTGACGGTAGGACCGCCTATCTCTTCGACGTTGTGCTGACCCCCGGCGGCCTCGTGGTCGACTACGCGGCAACTTCGCCCGACTATGTGCTTGACCCGTCCGATCGCCGGCTTGGCACCGTCGAGGACGCACGCGCCTCTCTGCCCGTGGGCAACCTCGCTCGGCAAGAGCAGCTAACCCCGGAGGAGTTCGTTCGCCAAACTGCTCGGGTCCATGATTGGAGCAAGAACAGCAAACCCGAGTGCCGCTTTGTTGTCCGCGTCTTCGACCGCACCGCGCTAGATCAGAAAAGGCTCTTCAAGGTCCAACTGCAGGCGGTCGAACAACCCTTCTACAAGTTGCTTACGGAGAACTCCCCGCTGCCGACCGGCCTAGCGCGGGCGTTGGAAGACTGACGCCACCGAGCGGGTTGGGCTCTCGCTGCTGGTCAAGCCCGGACCCGGATCCTCGACTCCTCAACGATCCAAAGCTCGCCTCGGGCGAGCGAGTCGGACAGCGCGGGGACAAGTCGCATCCCGGTTTCCAGAACGTGGGCGCGCGTCTGATTCTCCAATCTCAGGACGATGATTCCGGAGGATGCCTTCGGAGGGTACGTCCGGATGTCGGAGAAGTCGGTGTCGAAGGTGACGAGGACGCGACCTTCCTCGCTGCAGACGGATGCGAGCTCTGGGTCTCTGGCGCCGCCAAGCCCCTGATCGAGAACGGTTACTGCATCGTGCCCGGACCGGCGAAACAGGCTCGCGAACTCGACGGGGAGGTTCTCGTCGAGTTTGAATCGCATTGCGACAACCTCATCCGGAGAGGGCCACCACCCGCTCCTTCGCCAGTTCCGCGGCGTAGCGCATGGCCGCCCTTACTGAACCCAGGGTGATCGAAGGGTAGCTCCGTACGATCTCCTCCGGACTCAGGCCGGCCGCCACGTTGTCGAGTATTACAGTCACGAGCACTCGGGTGCCGGTGATGCAGGCTCTTCCATGGCAGATCTCGGGATCGACGGTGATGTGCTCTCGCCAGTTCATCGGGCGATGGTACTCCCTCGGCGGCGATGCCGTGGCACCCGAGCGGCCGCCCAATCTAGAATCGCGCCAGGAGTTGTCCATGAGCGCTACGGAAACCGAACGCCGCCCCGCCACGCCGGAGGAGATATGGGAGATTCTCCGCCAGGTGGCGATACGTCAGAAGGAGGGCGAAGAGGCCCTGAAAGAGGCCCGCAAGGAGAGGCGGGAGCTCCGGGAACAGATGGAGGAAACGGACCGGCGGCTGCGCCGTGCTGAAGGCCTGTTCACGAGCCAGTGGGGCCGGCTGATGGAGTCGCTCGTCGAGGGGGATCTGGTGAAGCTGCTCCGGGAGCGGAACGTCGAGGTGGACGTGGTGTCCTCCCGGATCCGGTTGTCCCGTGATCCGAAGCAGCGGGAGGTCGACCTCTTCGCGGCGAACGGAGAGGAGGCGGTCGCCGTCGAGGTGAAGAGCACGCTGAAGCCTGAGCACGTTACGGACTTTCTGGAGTTGCTGGATGAACTTCCGAACCTGTTCCGGGGCTACCGCGCCCGGCGGTTGTACGGAGCGGTGGCCTACCTGAAGGCGCACGAGGGAACGACCCGCTACGCGATGCGGAAGGGACTACTCGTGATCCGCGCGACCGGGAGCAGCGCCAGTATCGTGAACGAGCCGGGCTTCGAACCCCGCCTGTTCGGTTCTGCGGGTACGTCCTGATCCGGATTCGCCGCTACCGACCCGCTTGCAGCGGCGGTTCGGGCTCGGCTACCGAGGGGCTCCGCCGTAGCTCTCAGGCGTCCGGGTTGCCGGTCAGAAACCGGGCCCGGCGCACGAAGTCGTCGGCGTCGCGGCATTCCCAGGCCAGGCGGATGATCGCGGCCGCGTCCGGGGCCTGGTCGACTTCTTCGAGCCACGTCCGCAGAGCCGGCGTGATCGCCAGAGCGCGCGCGGCGAACGCATCGCGTACCGCGCTCCGTACGATGTCCAAGCGTTCCTCGGCGCGGCCCCCGGCGCGGCCCTCGGCTCGTTCGCGGCGCAGAAGAGGGTCGTCGTCGGGCCCCGTTCCCTCCACCGCTGCGAGTGCGTCGGCTACGCGCCGCAGCACGTCGACGGTCGTGGCCGACACCGCGGGCTCGTTGAGTGCCCGGTGGATCTCCTCGGTCGTCCAGCCGGGGAATGCCCGGCTCGACGTCGCCTCGACGTACCGGCCGCCCTCCAGCAGGTGAATCGTCACGCCGGACCGGCGGGACCTGGGGCGGTAGCTCCAACTGGCGTCCGGCACTTCGATCCAGACCTCCGGGAAGCCCCAGGACTCGTAGATGCCGAGCTTGCGTCGCCTCGCGTCGGTGCTGTAGTCGACTTCCAGGACGACATCCGGCAGGTGGTCCGCGCCCCGCTCGATCTCCCTGCCGCGCGGCCGCGTCGTGGCCGGATGCAGGTAGACGACCTGGTCAGCGGCCAGGAGGCGCTGCCGCGTGCCGTCCGCGTCCCGCACCGCGAGGTCCGATGCGCCGATCACGTCGATCGGCGAACCGCGCCTCATCGCGATCCTCTCGATCAGGCGTGCGAGGCGCTGAGCTCCGTACTCGTGGTAGGTGGTCGTCGGTTCCGCGATGAACGCGGCCTCGTTGCGTGCGTCCCAGTACTCGATGCGGCCGTCGTAGTCCTCGATCGCGTCACGTGGGATCCGCACCTCTTGGCAGCCTGGAAAGTCGTCAACCCGGGGCGGCGGTCCGTCGTCCGGAATCTCTCGGGCGGGCTTGGCGACCGGTTCAGCCATGTGCCGAGTCTATGCGGGAAGGAAGCGGAGGCCTCAAGCTGAAGGAGGGTACTCCGCGAAACACGGAATGCTCTCGTCGAGAGCGCTCCACGGGGCCTTCGAGCCGACAAAGATGTTCACGGCCGCCCGGATGCCCGGGTCGGCGTCGAGCGATCCGGCTGGCGCCTGGACCTGCCCGGGCTCCCTGAGCCGGGGCAGCAGGCTGCCGCAGTGGCGGCAGAACGCCGTCCCCTTCACGCGCGCCTCCGGCATCTTGTAGTCGACGACCGATTCCCGGCCGCTCAGCCAGCGGAACGCGTCTTCCTTGACGAAGACGAACGTGCCGTAGGCGGCGCCCGTTTGCCGGCGGCAGCGGGAGCAGTGGCAGTTGACCATCCGCTCCGGCGGTCCGTCGAACTCGTAGGTCACCTCACCGCAGAGGCAACTGCCGGGGGCGGCGCCCGGCGTGGCGCTCTGGCGCACCGGCTTCTCGATGCCCGGCGGAGCATTCCATTCCGGCGGATACTCCTCGTGCTGGGGCAGGTTGTCGACGATCGTGTGCCAGGGCGCCGTCGAGCCGGCGAAGATGTGGAGCGTCGGCAGGAAGCCCGGATCTTCGGCGACGCCGCCCATCGTCACCAGCGACACCGGGCCGCCTTCGGGATTCGCCGGGACCGCCGAACCGCAGCGCGGGCAGAAGTGGCGGAAACCGTGCGGCGAGGACTGGTAGTGAACGATCTTCGTCTCGCCGTGCGTCCAGCGGAAGAACTTCGGATCGACGGCGCCGAAGGTCGCGTACGCCGTGCCGTGGAACTTCCTGCACACCGAACAGTGGCAGTGGGCGATCTCGATCAGATCGCCGTCGACCTCAAATGCGATGTCTCCGCAGAGACAGGCGCCGGTGAGCATGACTCAACAGACCGTGCCGGACGGCCGGTTTCGGGCGGGCAAGTTGTAGTAGTGCGTGTCTGCCTCGTCGCGAGAGCCGGGATGGGAGCCTGCGAGCGTACCCCATTCACCATGTGGTGACCCGACTCTGCTACCAAGGCAGTGGCGCACCTTCCCCGGGCAGACACAAGGGCTGCCCGCAAGGGGCACTTGGAAGCTGCGCCGTCCCAAAAATACCACGTTGGCGGCTGCTTGTGAGTTGCCCCAGAAGGGTTGGCCAGTTCTCGCTACCGTCTCGAGCGCAACCGCGCGGCGCAGACGCCGCACAGTTCGTAGCTCTGGAGAGCCTCGTCCCGCGGCATCGGGATCCTGCTGTTGCTCAGGAAACGGCAGCCGTCCAGATGGTATTTCGTGCCGGTCTTCGTGACGTAGACGGTTCGGGGAACGCCCGCCGGTGCGGCCTGGGAGCTGTCGGCGCTCCCGCCGACAACGGTCCCCCAAAGGCCGCGCCGGTTCGTTCTTGCTTCGCGCTCGAGTTGGCGGAACCCCTCCAGGTGGCGGAAGGGGAAACGGGTGTAGGCGTGGCCGTAGCCGCGGCGGATGATCTCGGCGTTCGCGAAGGTGCCGTCGGGGAGATAGACGTAGGCCAGGGTGCGGCCATAGCGGTCCTGGCGCTCCTGGTCGTACTCGAGACGGACGCGTTTGCCCTCGAGCATTCTCTTCGTGAAGGCGCTGGCCTCCTTGCCGAAGAACTCGACCGGCCTGTTCGGGTGGACGGTTTCCGGCGTGTCGACGCCGATCAGGCGGACGCTGCCGATGCCCTACACGACGATCGTGTCGCCGTCGACCACCCGCTCGACGACCTGGCCGACGGCCGGTGCGGCCACCAGAGCCGCAAGCAGGATCGCGATCCGCCGGCGTGTGGAGATACGGGAGTGGCGATGGGAGCGCACGTCGAAGGAGCGCAGCGGCAGACCGCATGACGGACACCGCCGCCGAGACCGAAAGTCGAATGAATCGAAGGGGTTGTAGGGTTCATTCTCTTCCGTGCTCGGCGCCTTGTCCAGCGGTTGAGTGTGGCGACCGTTGGCCGAGTTGACACTCTGGCCGGCGACGCGCTAGTTTCCCGGAAACGTTACCGGAGACAACCTGTGGCTGAGCCTTCAGCGAGAAAGACGTCGAGGGAGCGAGTGAGGCGCCATCGCAGGAAGGCGATCGGGGAAGGATCAAGGAGGGTCGAAGTGACCGTGCCGGCCGAGGACGCGGCGTTGGTCCGGGCAGTCGCGCGCACGCTCCGGGTTGGCGGCCGGCCTGCGGAGGTGTTGCGTGGACGGATTGCCGGCTCGGTTGCGGCGCCTCAGGCGCAAACCGGAAGAGAACTGCTGGCCTTCCTCCGTTCGTCGCCGCTGGGCGGCGTGGAGTTGGACATTGAACGGGACCGCTCCACGGGGCGGGTAGTCGACCTGGAGTGACCTACCTTCTCGACACCAACGTCGTCAGCGAGAGTATGAAGGCCCGCCCTGAACCGCGGGTGACGGTCTGGTTCCTGGAGCATCGGGCGGCGGATGTCTATCTTTCCGTCCTCACGTTGGGTGAACTTGTGCGCGGTGCGCGCAAGCACCCGGATGAGGGCAGGAGGCACGTGCTCGAGACCTGGATTCGCAACGACCTCGCCAGGCAGTTCAGGGGTCGCATCCTGCCCTTCGACACGGCGGCGGCGGTGATCTGGGGCGACTTGCTGGCAGCCGGGGACCGGGCGGGGCTGCCGCTTCCGGTCGTCGACGCCCAGATCGCTGCGGTCGCTCGACGGCACGGCATGACGGTGGTGACGAGGAACGTCCGGGACTTCAAGCTTCTGAACGTGCCTCTGTTGGATCCCTGGTCGCACTAGGGGCTTGCTGCGCTTGTTGGCTGAGGTGCGGTGGCGCTTGGCTTGTGCTCCGGGACCCTCCCTGTTTGCGGTAGGTTTCCTCCATGCGGATTGGAGTTGTGGCGGCGGGAATGTGCACTGCCTACCTGCTGCCGCTGCCGCTCGCAGCCCAGAATGGCGGCGGCGCCGACGACGCTCACGTCGTGGTCGCCTTCGCCGCCGAGCCGACGCAGATCGACCCCACGCGCACGTCGGCGGGCGTCGATCAGTACTTCATGGCGCTGTTCTATGAGCAGTTGCTGGCGATCGGCCCGTACCTCAAGCAGCAGAACTGGCTGGCCGAATCGTGGCGGTTGTTCGAGCGCGACGGGGTCTGGCTCATCGGCGTCGAGTTGCGGCGCGGCGTCCGGTTCCACAACGGGGAGGAACTGACGGCGCACGATCTCCGGTACTGCTATCTCCGGCAGCGCGATCCGAGCCTCTCGCGCCAGGCGGGCCGGTGGCGGCATGTGGATGACGTGCGGGTCCTGGGCGACTACGAGTTGGAGATCGTCTTCAAGGACCTTCCGGACTCGGCGCTGCTGCCCCTGAATCTCGACCTGTGGGCGATTCCGCGGGGCTACTACGAGGAGGTCGGGAACGAAGGAGTCCAGGCGCATCCGATCGGCACCGGGCCGTGGAAGTTCGTGTCGCGCAAGCTGCGCGAAGAGATCGTGGTGGAGCGGTTCGACGACTACTGGAAGCCCGATGCGCTGCCGGGCATCCGCCGCCTGACGATCAAGATCATCCCCGAGGACACGACCCGGGTCGCCGCCTTCAAGACCGGGGCCGTCGACTGGATCGACGCGGTGCCGCCGGCCCAGGTCGCCGACTTCGAACGCATGCCCGGGGTCGAGGTGGCGTCGCTTCCGACCGCGAACAACCTGTTTCTGGCACTGAACGCCCTCGACTCGAGGCGCCCGCTGGGCGATGTCCGGGTGCGCCGGGCGGTGGCCCACGCGATCGATTTCGACGCGATCATCAAGTACATCCTCCACGGACAGGGCATCCGGACCGCGCAACTGACGCCGGGTGCGCCGGGCTACGACCCCGCGCTTGAGCCTTACGCCTTCGACCCGGATCGCTCGCGCGAGCTGTTGCGTCAGGCTGGCTTCGCGCGCGGGATCAACGTGAACTGCTACAACCTGACCACGCCGCGGGAGCCGTACCTCAAGGAGGTGGGGGAGGCGATGTTCGCCTACCTGACGGCGGCCGGCATTCGCTGTCGGATCGTCCAGCTCGAGTACGGCGCCTGGATCAACCTCGGGCGCCGCGACGCTCGCCCCGAGATGGACGGCATCGCGAGCTGGATGTGGGGCCACGGCACGCTGGGCGACCCGACCGACGCGTGGTCCGGCCACCTGCACTCGTACGGCGATGGCTGGGGCTGGTACTCCTACCACGACGATCCGGAGCTGGACGAGATGGTCCAGACCCTGCGCGTGACCGTCGAACCCGAGGCGAAGGAGGCCCTGCTTCGGGAGATTGCGCGACTCAAGCACGAGCGGGTCGCGGGCGGCGTGCCGACCTACCGGCCGCTCGTGACCCTGGCCTGGCGCGACACGCTGCGCTTCAAGCCGTGGCCTCAGGCGAATTGGCGCATGATGCGGGACATCGGGCTGGCCGAGTCCGTAGGTTCGGAAGCGCCGGTTCGTTGACCACAACGGAGCCATGCGCGCCTACCTGATCCGCCGGCTCTGGCAGGGCGCCGTGGCGGTGCTCGGCGCCCTCCTGATCGTCTTCGTGGCGCAGCGGCTGGCCGGCGATCCGGTGGCCCTGCTGTTGCCGATGGAGGCGACCGAGGAGGACTTCGCGGCGATGCGCGAGGCGTTGGGGCTCGACCGTCCGCTGCCGGTGCAATTCCTCGTCTTCCTGAGGGATGCGTTCACCGGCGACTTCGGCGAGTCGTACCAGTGGCAGGCGCCGGCGATGCCGCTGCTGCTCGAGCGCCTGCCGGCTACCCTGGAACTGGCCTTCGCGGGGCTGGTGTTCGCGCTCCTGCTGGCCGTGCCTCTGGGTGTGTTGTCGGCGGTCTACCGCGGCCGCTGGGTGGACCGCCTGGCGAAGGTGCTGGCGCTTCTCGGCCAGGCGATGCCGGGCTTCTGGGTCGGCCTGCTGCTGATCCTGTTCGTGGCGGTGCGGCTCCAGTGGCTGCCGGCGTTCGGGCGTGGCGGGCCGCTTCACCTCGTGCTGCCGGCGATCGCCCTTGGCTGGTACCCGGTCGCCGCGATGACCCGCACCCTGCGCTCGTCGATGCTGGACATCCTCGACAGCGACTACATCCGCGCGGGACGGGTGATGGGCCTGCCGGAGCGCACCGTGATCTGGCGGTACGCGCTCCGCAACGCGGCCGTGCCCCTGGCGACGATGATCGGCGTCTACTTCGCCAACATGCTCGGCGGCGCGTTCGTGATCGAGGTCGTGTTCGCCTGGCCGGGCGTCGGCCGCACCGTGGTCGACGCCGTGTTCGCCCGCGACTTCCCGGTCGTGCAGGCAGGGGTCCTGCTCTCGGCGGTCATCTTCGTCGTCGTGAACCTCCTGGTCGACCTGAGCTACGGGCTGATCGACCCGAGGATCCGCCATGGCTGACCGGCTTGGCGAAGCGATACGGGTGCTTCTGTGAAGAAGTTCGTCGACAACCGGCGGATTCCCGTTGTCTCGTGCGTCGTGCTCGGACTGGTCCTTCTCTGCGCCGTCGCTGGTCCCTGGCTGGCGCCCCACGAGGCCTCCGAGATCGCGCTTGCCGAGTCGATGACGCCGCCGTTCTGGCGCTCAGGCGGCAGCCTCACCTATCCCCTGGGCACGGACATGCTGGGGCGCGACATCCTGAGCCGGATCATCGCCGGCGCCCGCGTCTCGGTGACGGTCGCCGCCTACGCGATCGCGCTCTCGGGCGGCCTGGGCGCGGCGCTGGGCATCTCCGCCGGCTACTTCGGCGGCGTCGCCGACGCCCTGATCTCCCGGCTGATCGACATCCAGATGTCGATTCCGGCGATCCCGCTGGCGATGCTGTTCGCTGCCGTGCTGCCGCCGGGCGAGGGGATGGTGATCACGATCATCGTGCTGACCTACTGGACCTGGTACGCGCGCATCGTGCGCGGCGAGGTGTTGAGCCTGCGTGAGCGGGACTTCATCACCGTGGCCAGGGTGGCCGGCGTGAGCAGCCCCATGATCCTGATCCGGCACCTGACCCCGAACGTCCTGAACACCCTTCTCGTTCTCGCGACGCTGCAGTTCGGGAGCGTGATCGTCTTCGAGGCGGGGTTGAGCTTCCTGGGGCTAGGCATTCAGCCACCCCAGGTATCGTGGGGCGGCATGCTGGCCGACGGTCGCAACTTCATCGAGGTCGCCTGGTGGTTGATCACGATGCCGGGTCTGGCGATCATGGCTTCGTGCCTGGCGTCGAACCTCCTGGGCGACTGGCTCCGGGACACGCTCGACCCGAAGCGGCGGCTGACGTAGTGGCTTGCCATTCCGAGGCGGGCGGGCCATGAACGAGGCCGCTCTCGAGGCCTGGGGCTGGGCGCCCGACTTCGCCGATTCCTACCGGCGGTTCCTGGAGTCGTCGTCTTCGGAACGGCTGTTCCCGGCACGCGTCGTGTCGATGTCGCGCGGCGTCTTTCACCTGGCGACCGTCGAGGGCGAAGTCGACGCCCCGCTTCTGAAGCGCGTGCGGCGCGCTGCCTCCGGCAGTCCGGCCGTCGGCGACTGGGTGGTGGTCGAGACGGCAGCGGCTTCGGGCGCCGATCCCCGCATCGTCCACGTGCTGGACCGGCGTAGCCGGCTCTCGCGCAAGGCGTCGGGCGCCCGCACCGAGGAACAGTTGGTGGCCGCGAACCTGGATTCAGTGTTCCTGGTCATGGGCCTGGACGGCGACTTCAACCCGCGCCGGCTGGAGCGTTTCGTCGCCATGGCAAGGGAAAGCGGCGCCGAGCCGGTCGTCGTGTTGACGAAGACGGACCTCTGCGACGATCTCGAAGCGCTGTTGGCGAGCGCCCGGGACTCCGCGGCGGGTGCGTCGGTGATCGCGGTCAGCGCGCCGGAGAACGAGAACCTGGAGCCTCTGGCGATTCACCTCGCGCCGGGCCGCACCGTGGCGATGGTCGGCTCGTCGGGCGTCGGGAAGTCGACGCTGCTGAACGCACTCTGCGGCCACGAGGTGATGGCAACCGCCTCGGTGCGCGAGGGCGACGACCGCGGTCGTCACACCACGACCCACCGCCAACTGGTGCGGCTGCCCGGCGGCGGCCTCCTGATCGACAACCCGGGCATCCGCGAACTCCAGCTCTGGGCGGACGACGACAGCAGCCTCGAGGAGACCTTCGACGACATCGAAGCACTGGGGCGCGCATGCCGTTTCCGCGACTGCGGCCACGGCCAGGAGCCCGGCTGCGCCGTCCGGGCCGCGATCAAGGCCGGCTCACTGGATCCGGCTCGGTTGCGCAACTACGACGACCTCCGGGAAGAACGGCGTCGGCTCGAGCAGCGGCGCGACGAGGTGTCCCGGCGTGGTGAGGATCGCCGGCTGGGCGCGTACTACAAGTCGGTGCAGCAGGCGAAGAACCGGCGGCGGTAGACGGCCTGACTACTGGCTGTTTGGACGCCTCAACGGGTCGCTCCGTATACTCCCAAGCATGTCCGTGACGTTGCTCGACCAGCCGCCGCAGACCGTGCCTCGCGGACCCGGTCCCTATCGCCGGGCCGACTACGCCGCACTTCCAGACGAACCCCGCTGCGAACTGATCCATGGCAGGTTCTACTTGAGTCCAAGTCCGGTTCGGCTTCATCAGTTCCTGGTCACGGAACTGTGGCAGATACTCCAGGCTGTCGCTGGGGAACGAGGCGGCCAAGCACTCGTCGCGCCGATGGACGTTCACCTCGCCGATCACACCGTGGCGCAGCCCGATGTCCTGTATGTCTCGCCGGAGCGCCGGGAGATTCTCCAGGACTGGATCGAAGGTGCTCCGGACTTGGTGGTCGAGGTGCTCTCTCCCAGCACGGCGCGCATGGACCGGCTGCTCAAGCTGAACCGCTACGCCGAAGCGGGTGTCCGGGAGTACTGGCTCGTGGATCCCGTGGCGCGAACCATCGAGATACTCGTGAACAACGGCGAGCGCTTCGTAGTTCACGCGCAGGCCGGCGGACCCTGGACGTCCCCCGCCGTGCTCGGCGTCGAGTTGGACATCGACGGACTCTGGGCCGCGGTGGAGCGGGAGTTCGGGTCTTCCAACGCCACGGACTGAACTGGCCCGCGGTAAGCGGGCGACCGCCGATTCAGTCCGGCGCCACGCCGGCGATCCGGTGTGCGAGGTCGCGGAGTTGGCCTACGACCGAATCCACGACTTGGTCGAGTTCCACTCCGGCGGGTGGGTAGATCGGAACGAAGGCGGTTCCGTCCGTTTCGTCCACGATGTCGTCCCGAAGGCGTTTCCTGACTTTCTTCAGCGGGAGAACGTCTCAATCGTCTTCACGGTCAGCCAGTTCTAGCCAGATGGGGGTTTCTCCGTACTGGGCCCACGCTGTGTAGTGCATGCAGAGGCAGGCGCCCGCGGGTCTGCTGTTCACCCAGGAGTCTCCTTTTCGGATTCCCAGTTCAAGCCACCGACCGTAACCCTCCTCGGGTGCCAGCTTCTTCCTGAGGCCCTCCGTACTGACGAGTCCCTTTGCCTCGGCCCTGGCGACGCCCCGATCGATGGTCGTCTTGAGGTTCATCAGGCGCCGCGGCAGGTCGGGGCCCAACTCACCGCGCCTCTTCGTCCCTGCCGACAAGATCGGGACGTGCTCCCTCGTCGCCGACGACCTGGGTGGCGATTCGGCTGAGCCCCTCCACCGTCGTTCGTCATCGGGCGTGGAGTGTAGCGGCGCGTGCTCGACTGGTGCCCGGACGGAGTACCTTCAGCAAGCAGAAGCCCCCCAGGCCTTCGGATGGAGTTCCGGCAAGGACCGAATTGGACGTCAGTCGTCAGCGGGAGAGAGCTCCAGGATGTGAAAGTCGTTGTGTCTCGTTGTTCCTTCGGGGATAGAAGCTAGTTGGGGCACCTCTCCCAGACCTGAGCGCTCGTAGAACCCTGCCGGATCCCGATAGAAGGTCAGGATCGCCCTGCCGCCAGGCGCGAGCAAGTGCCGTGTCTTGGTGACGACATCGGCGCCGGTGACGTATGACGCGGCGCCGAACATGGCGACGATCGTGTCGAACTGCAAGGTGGTCTCGTAGTCCTCGAACGTTGTGCGCAGCAGAGTCGCGTGCGCGTCGTAGTCCGGGTGCTTGAGCCTGATACCCGCCATCGTGGACGCGTACCTGTAGGGCGCGCTTTCCAGGTTGGCGACGAGTTCGTTGGGGAGGTGGCGGAAGGAGCGGGTCGTCATCTGCCGACAGGTAGCGGACGTGCAGGTTGGTCTGGTCGAGATCCGGCTGTTTCCAGGTGCGGTTTCCTACTCGAACAACCTTTGGAGGGACGGGAAAACCGGGAGCCGGGCGGTACGATACCGCGCTGTTGCGAGTCACAGGATGCACGACGTTCCTGCGAGAACGCGCGAGGCGTCGCGAGCGAGGAGGACTGGCGTGAAAGAAGATGCGCACAAGAGTCTGAGCTCCTGGAGCAATCCGTTGCTGCTTTTCGTTTCGCCCTCGAGATACGTACCCGCGAGCGGTTTCCGCATCACTGGGCGTCCACGCAGAACAACCTCGCCCTTGCTCTTCAACGATTGGGCGAGCCCGTGCCGGAGCCTTGACCTGAGCTTTCATCGGCAGAGACCGACGCCCGCCGATTCTGCGGCCCGTTGCAGTGCCCGGTCCAAAGTGGCGAGTTCTCGTCGCTGTCGAACCGCCAGTTCGAGGTAGAGCGCGTCGTACACCGATATCTGGTGCTCGCGTGCCAGGCGCAACGTGGTGGCGCCGTCGGGCGCATGGTCCAGTTCGATGTCGAGGTCTTCGATTTCCGCGAGAGCTGCCTCGGTCTGTGCCGGAGCGAGTCGACCGCGGCGTTCCGCCATGACGAGGGAGTTGCGCAGTTCCGCCCACAGCAGGCGCGGGGCCGATGCGCCATAGGTCCCCACTCGCTTGAGGACCCTATCGGCAGCGGGAACGCTCTCGTCATCAAGCAACCAGGCGCAGGCGACCGAGCAGTCCAGCACGGGAGCGCTCATCGGCGCCCGGCATCGCGGAGAGCCAGGATTTCTTCGACGGTCCCAGACCAGCCAATCTGGCGGCGCAGTGCGCGGAGGTTGGAGACGGCTCTTGCGGCCCGTTTGCGATCTGCCGGTAGGGGAGGCATGAGCCGCGCGACAGGCCTTCCCCGCTTGGTGATGGTGATGACCTCGCCCTTCTCGGCCTCATCGAGGAGGCGGGAGAGATGGGTCTTGGCTTCGAAGGCGCCTATGAATCGCATGATGAACCCCTTGGCCGAACTATCTGGTTAGACTAGTTTACACCGGCCTCGAAGGATCGCCATTCCCTTGCTCTGGCGTGAGGTTCGGGCCCTAGGCCACCTTGAGCTGGTAGTCGGCCGTGTAGTGGGCCCTCAACTTCCCCTCGCCATCGTTCTCTCTCCAGAAGACCAGCGAGTAGTCAGATGCCGGATCCGCTGCGTCTCCGGTCTCCCCTTCGACATCTCCTTCCCACGATCTCACGTCTGTCGTCAGTTGGTCGAGTTCGCTGATCTCGTTCTTCTTGCTTCGCTCCCGCCGTTTGAACACGTTGCGGTTCCACCAGTTCATCCGGTCGATCGACTTTTCTAGTCCGCTCCGGTACTCCTCTGTCGGGCTGTTCTCAGCCAGCGAACGGAAGTCATCTTCGTACCGCTTGACCTTCTTCTCGAGGGCCGACCAACTCCTCACCGCATCGGCCGGGTTGTCTTGAAGCGCGAGCAGCAGCCGGAGTTGATCGACGTTGGCGTCCGCGATGCTCGCCGCCACGAAGAGTCTTTTGTCGATCTCTGAGAGCTTCGCCGCAACGGCTGAGTCGACCCTGCCGGTTGCGAGAGCATGGTGTTTGTGCCGCAACACGTTGACGTCCCTCTCAACCAATGCAAGCCGCATCTTCATCTCGTCCGTGAAACCCGGACCGCTGCGGTACTCCTCATCAATGTCCGACAGGCGCTCGCTGGCACTCAGGAAACGCGCCATGTCCTCGAAGATCTTGTCCTTCAACAGATAGGCCAGTGCCTCCTTCATCCCGAACAACGTCCGTTCGATGCGGTCGAAGCGGACCGACATCATCATCGAGGAGAAGGTGCTGAACAGCAGAAGCGGCGCGACAACCGGAAACAGGGCGCCGCTCGCGGCTACGAAGGGGGCCTGGGCCACAATGCCGCCGCCAGTTGCAGACATGACCGCTGAACCGACGCCGCCGCCAAGGGTCATCAGAGTGGCCGGGTTCACGGTCGCGAGGAACACGTTGCCGGCGGCGAGCGATGAAGCCACAGCGGCGCCGGCGCCGGCGATGGGTAGGCACGCGGTCCCGATTGGCCCGCCGGACTTGAGCGGCTTGCCGATCTCGAGCACCCGGCGATCCATGTCCGTGATCAGTTTGGAACTGATGGAGCGGCCCAGATCGACCACGGCCAGCTCCTGGCCGGCCGCCTTGAACGTATGCACCGTTGCGGTCTGGTCTATTCGGTTCCGCTCTCTCCGTGCCGAACGTGTCCACCAGAGCATGGCTCTGGCTCTTGCCAGGAGGTATCCGCCCACGCCTTGGTTCTTGCCGTGCGGCGATGCGATCTTCTCTTCCGTCATGGGGTTCTGGTGAAGGCGGGTGAAACCGATTGGCCTACCCGAACAGCCCCTTCGCCGCCTTGGCCTCCGGCGCAGCCCAGGCGGCGATGCAGTAGGCGGCAAACGAGATCGCCATGGCCGGGAAGACGGCGTGCATGCCCTGGATGTCGAGCAGCATCCAGAGCCCCAGGGTCCCGCCGCCGGTGGCGAAGGACCAGAGGGCGGCCTGGCCGTTGCCGCGGCGCCAGGTGAGGCCAAGGGCCAGGGAGGGCAGGAAGCAGGCGGCGTAGAGCGCCCCGGAGAACGAAGTCAGCTCGACGATGCCGCCGGGCGGGTCGATCGCGAGCACCGCGGTGATTGCGGCGAACAGCACGACGCAGATGCGGGTGTTGCGGACGGCGTGGCGGTCGTCTGCGGGGACGAGCAGGCCGAGCAGGTCGCGTTGGGCGGTGGAGGCCATGACCAGGAGGACGCTGTCGAGGGAGGACATGGCGGCCGAGACCAGGGCGAGGAACAGGAACGCCTGGGCCACCGGCGGGAAGATGGCCGGGTCGCTCAGCATCATGGGGATGACCTGGTCGGTGTCGACAACCCCCTGGCCGACCACGAAGTGGGCGTAGAGGCCGAGCGGCGCCAGCAGGCTGAACACGATCAGGAAACTCACGGTCGACACGACGAGGCCGCTCTTCGCGGCGGCCTCGGTCTCCAGGGCGTAGAAGCGGGAGAGTTGGCGCGGCTCCACGATCAGCTTGACGGTGGACGCGAACACGACGCCGATCAGCAGGCCTAGCGGCTGCGCCGTGTCCCAGCGGACGAGCGCGCCGTCGCCGATCTGGGCCAGGTCGGCGAGGCGACCGATGCCGCCGGCGGCCCGGGTGATGGCGAAGAACATGAGCACGGCGGCGAGCGTCATCAGAATGCCCTGGACGAAGTCGGTCCGCGCCACGGAGTGGAAGCCGCCGATCATCGTGTAGAGGCAGACGATCAGCACGACGAAGAAGAGCGACAGGCCGTAGCTCAGATCGAGCAGTTCGACCAGCAGCGAGCCGATGCCCTTGAACACCGCGGTCATGTACAGGAAGCTGGAGAAGATGACGATCAGGGCGGCGACGAAGCGGGCCGGGCGGCTGTTGAAACGGAAGCCGATGTAGTCCGGGATCGTCACCGAGCCGAGCGTTTCGGTCACTCCGCGCAGACGCGGCGCCAGCCACGCCCAGGCGACGAAGGACAGGACGACCGCCGTCGGGACGATCAGCAGCCAGGCGATGCCCGAGGCGTAGGCCTTGCCGGCGAAGCCGATGAAGCTGTTCGTGCTGGCGTAGGTGGCGAAGAAGGAAACGCCGAGGATCACGCCGCCGAGCGAGCGGCCGCCGACCAGGAAGTCGGCGAGATCGCGCGTCCGGCGCTGGCCGATCAGGGCGTGGTGGACCAGGACGCCCGTGTAGAGGGCGAACAGGACGAGGATCAGCGCGTGTTCTCGAAACCACATGACCGGTTCTCAGGCCCGCTCGTCGTTTCGAGGAGTGCGCGGCTGGCTAGGACGCCCGATCACAGGCCCATCTGGTCCAGGTACCAGCCGTCGAAGATCTGGATGCAGGCTTCGGACTCTTCGAAGGCGGTGGGGCGGTAGCCGCGGGACGCGACGCCCAACTGGGTACGGGCGCAGACTTTCCAGTCCTGGCTGTTGACGAGATGCCAGAAGTCCACGGCGTCGCTGGGGTCGAAACCGGGCGCAGCAGCCGTATCGGGGTCGAACAGCCATTCGCACACAATCCGCGTGCGCCCGGCCTCGATCGGCCACAGGGTGTGGGCGACGACGTAGTCGCGGTGCAGGCTGATCAGCAGGTTGGGATACACGTGGAAGTACTGCACCGAGGTCCGGTCGGCGACATCGATCGCGGGTAGATCGGGTCGGTTGCTGCGTCCCGTCGCCGACATCGTGTTGCAGCCGTCGTTGAGGGTCATCGGACCGCCGACGTGGAAACGCCCGGTCTCCAGGTTGCCGCCGTTGCGGTAATCCGACACCCGGTTCAGCTCCGGGTGGACGACGGCGCAGTGGTAGCACTCGTTGTAGTTCTCGCACAGGATCTTCCAGTTCGCCTGCGCCTCGTACTCGTGCCGGTCGCCGCGGACGAGCTGGTCGAGCGTGAAGCGCGACAGGTCGGGGAGATCCGCGGCGACTTCGGCGAGCGGCGGCCCGTCGACCGCCAGGGACAGGTAGAAGAACCCGTTCAGCGCCTCGATCCGCACCGGCACCAGGCCGGCGCCCTTGGCGTCGAAGTCGCGGCCCATGTGCGGCGCGCCGACCAGCCGCCCGTCGAGACCATAGGTCCAGGCGTGGTACGGGCACTGGAAGACCTTGGCCCGGCCCCCGCACTCATCGACGACCCGCGACCCCCGGTGGCGGCAGACGTTGAAGAAGGCGGCCAGGCCGTTGGCCGCGGCGCCCGCTGCGCCGTTGCCGTTCGCGGCGGCCGCGCCGTTTGACCTCGGGTCTGCGTCGCCTGCCGCGGTCCGCACGGCGATGATCGACTCGCCGCCGATCTCCCGGGTCACGAAGCGCCCCGGTTCGTCCAGTTCCTCAAGGCGCCCTCCGCACACCCACAACCGCGAAAAAATGCGCTCCATCTCCTCGTTGAAGATGGCGGGATCGGTGTAGAGGCGGCCGTCCAGCGGCCGGGGAGCCTTGCGCGGGATCATGAGCCGAATCCTAGCGCCGTCCGATGCTTTGGGCGATCAGACTCCGTGCCCGCGGCCTCTCCGGCCGGGCGTGCCGGCGAATCGCGATCGACAACCGCCGCTACGGTTGGCAGCCCTCGAGGAACGCCGTAGCGTCAGTGATCGCGGGTGCCGGCTGCCCCGGCTCGTTCCGGTACTCCTTCACCGCGCCCGTCACGGTGTCCGTCACCCGGATCGTGTACCCAAGGTCCGTCGTCGACGCGCCGTACACCCACACGTGGCCGTTGACCGCGCAGCCGTCCAGCACCTTGATCAAAATCTCCCAGTTCTCCCGGTTGAAGAACGTGAACGGACCCGAGTCTTTCGTCCCCGCGTGGACCACGCTCCCCGCGCCGGTCGTGCCGTCCGACTTCCGCCACTCCACGGCCACCGCGTAGCGCGAATCCTGCAGGCACAGCGTCTCCGCGTCCGCTTCGCATGTCCCCAAGGGCTCCGCCGCCTCGACCAGGAACATCTGCTTTGCCGTCGACACGGTCGTGCCGTCGGTCACCGTCAGGGTGACCTCGTAGAAGCCCGGCGACGACTAGGCATGGTCGATCCGCCGGTTGCGCGAACCCGTCCCATCACCGAAGTCCCAGAGCCGGGACTGGACGCGGCCGGCACTCGCGTCCTCGAATGTCACCGGCAGCCCGGTGCGGGCGCGGCAGAGATCTCCCGGGCACTCCGCTGTCGGCGTGAAGTCGGCCGTGGGCGGACCACTCGGCGGCGGTGGACCGCCGCCGCCGCCCGCGCCGCCGGTGTCGTCGTCTTGCTCCGCGTCGCCGCCGCCCGGCGGTGGCGGTGGCGGACGCGGCGGCGGCGGTGGCGGGTCGCCGCAGACGACTCCCTGAAAATTGATCGTCGCCAACCACGCTTGAAATGCGGTATCCGCCGGCGCGCACAAAGTGGTCGACCGTATATCCAACACCGAGAGTTGTGACAGCGTCATCAGGGTGAGCGGGATTGCCCCGCTCAACTCATTCTCGGAGAGATCCAACCTCTGGAGCTTGGTCAGATCCCCAGCTCGGCTGGAATCGTGCCGCTCAAGTCATTGGAGGCGAGAGCCAGTTCCGTGACGCGGCCGTTCTCGTCCGTGGTCACACCGTGCCAATCCCAAAGCGACACCCCTGACGCCTCGCTCAACCAGTTCGTGTTTGTCTTCCAGTTCGCACCATTCGTCCCGTTGTAAAGATCCACTAAAGCCGCCATGTCGGTCGGCATGCGGCTGCGGCCCCAGGAACGGATGCGTTCGAGTTCCCGTTCCAGACGCCGGGCGACAGTGGGATGCTGGTCATAGACGTTGAGCTGCTCCGATGGGTCGGATGCGATATCGAAGAGTTGGTAAGGCCTCCCGAAGGGTTGACCGGCAGGATCTTCCCTGCCCCCGGAACCGTTCCCTGCGACTAACTTCCAGCGACCGTCACGGATCGCGAACATTCCCTGAATGGAATGATGGGCTACCGCAGCGCGCGGACGGGCCCACGGCTTGCCGCGTAGCAGCGGCAGGAGGCTGAAACTGTCCTCGGCCGCATTATTGGGCAACTCCTTACCAACGATCTCTGCCACCGTTGCAAAGACATCGGTCAACGAGATGACCTCCTCCCGGGTGCTGCCGGGTTCAATCTCCCCAGGCCAGCGCGCGAAGAACGGCACGCGATGACCCCCCTCCCAAATATCGGCCTTGGTCCCTCGATACACGTGATTCGCAGTGTGATTGCCCGCCCGATACGCCTGGATCGTCGAATCATCCGTGTGGTCCCTGTCGTCAAGCCCGTCCAGACGGAACATGAAGGACCCATTGTCGGAGGTGAAAATCAGCAGCGTGTTGTCGTCGACACCGGCTTGGTCCAGGGCGCTCATTACGTCGCCCACGGCTGCGTCGACCTGTACGATGAAATCCCCGTACGGGCCCAATTCGGTCTTTCCTTCGAACTTCTGGGTCGGCCAGACCGGCTTGTGCGGGGCCGTCAAGGGCAGATACAGCAGAAATGGCATCCCGTCCGACGCCTGCCGCTGGATAAACCCCGCGGCCTGCCGGATCAGTTCATCGAGCACATCAGCGGGATCGAAATCCGACGCCAACTCGCCGGCTCTCATGGAACGCTGAAATTCCATCCCGGACTGTTGCCCCAGCGGAAATCCCGTGATCTCGCCGTCACGGATATAGACATACGGGGGGAAGTCCAAGGAAGCCGGGATGATGTAGGACTCGTCGAATCCGTGCGTGTGCGGCCCGTCGTCAATGGGCTCCTTGAAGTCGAATTCGCCCAAGGCATTCTTCGCAAAACCGAGGCCCAGATGCCACTTTCCAATCACTGCGGTGCGGTACCCGGTGGCTCCGAGAAAGGAGCCGAGCGTTTCGCGATCCGGAGCGATCAAGGGCCCCGCGTAACCGTCCAGGACTCCCAGGGTCAGTCGTGTCCGCCACGCATAGCGGCCGGTCAACAGGCCGTAGCGCGTCGGGGTGCAAACCGCCGACGCCGAATGCGCGTCCAGAAACGCCATACCCTGTCCTGCCAGGGTATCCAGGTTCGGCGTCGGGATTTGGGACTGTGAGTTCAGATAGCCGACATCGCCGTGCCCAAGGTCGTCGGCCAGGACGATGACGATGTTCGGCGGCCGGGCACGCTCGCCACCCACCACGGGTGGCGGTGGAGGCGGTTCGACGATATCGTCTGCTTTCTTGGTCACGGTGATGATAATCGTCTGTGTTGCCGTCCGCCCGTCGCTCCCCGTCGCCGTGACCGTCACGACATATTCGTTGTTGCCCGCAGGGTTTGGCGGGTCTGCGCTTGCGCCGTCGGTGGGATTCTCATAGTCCGGGGACGTCCTGAAGCTCAACTCGCCCGTGTTCGTGATTTCAATTTGGGCCTGATCCTGTCCGCCCGTAATCGGAACCTGTCAACGACATTGATACAGCGGGGTTCTGGATTTACTGAGTCGTCTCTGCAGTCTTGTTGTCGGGCTTGTTGATCCAGACGGCCTGGGGCAGTGGCGTGTGCATCGGTTGGCCGCCGACGAATCGTTCGGGGGAGCTTTCCCAGGCGGCGCTCAGCGTGCGTTGGCGCTGCTCGATCACGGCTTGCGCCCGGCCGTAGTGGACGGTCTCGGGGGTCAGCATGGCGATGCCGGCATGGCGGTGTTCCGTGTTGTACCAGGGGAAGAAGGACCTGCAGTAGTCGGTCGCGGCGTCCTGGTTGGGGAAGCGGCTGGGGAAGTCGGGGTGGTACTTGAGGGTCTTGAACTGTGCTTCGGAGTAGGGGTTGTCGTCGCTGACCCGCGGGCGGCCCAGGGACCGGTTCACGCCGAGGCGGGCGAGCAGTTGGGCGGTACCCTGGCTGGTCATGGGGGCGCCTCGATCGGAATGCAGGATCAGGACATGGGGCTTGACGCCGTGCTTGAGGCAGGTCTCCTCGATGAGCCTTTGGGCGAGCGCGGAGTTCTCGCGGTCGGCGACCATCCAGCCGACCGTGTAGCGGCTGAAGAGGTCAAGCAGGACGTAGAGGTAGTAGTAGGTCCAGGTCTGCGGTCCGAGCAGCCTGGTGATGTCCCACGACCAGACCTGGTTGGGCGCGACAGCGACTAGCTCCGGCTTGGCGTACGACGGATGGACGCGCTGATTGCGGCGGTCCCTCACGGGGTGGTTCGCTTCGAGGATGCGGTACATCGTGCGCTCCGAGCACAGGTAGCGGCCCTCGTCGAGCAGGGTGGCCACCACTTCTCCCGGCGAACGATCGACGAAACGCGGCGACGCAAGCGTGGCCTCGACCCGTTTCCGCTCGATCTGGCTCAGTGCCCGGGCAGGCGTGGGGCGGGGCTGCCGTCGCCCGGGAGCGGGCCTCGCACGACGATAGAAGGTCGATCGCGACACGCCCAGCGCCCGGCACGCCGGCGCGATGCCGACCTGCCGGGCCAGGGACCTTGCCGCCATCAGCAGTCCTTCCCGTCTTCGAGGCTGAATCCCAGCAGCCCTGCAACTTTTCCCTGGACGTCCAGGATCGTGTGCGCGGCGGCGACTTCCCTCTCGAGACGCTTGACCTTCGCTTCCAGCCGCTTCACCTTCGGCATCAGAGGGTTGGCCTCGTTCGGCTTGCGGCCCCGCTTCTTCGGCCTCAGACCGGAAAGCGCGCCCTCTCGCCGCGCCTTGCGCCAGTTGGCCAGATGGGAGCTGTACAGACCCTCTCGCCGCAGCAGCCGACCCACCTCGCCGCGGTCCGTGCATCGGTCCGCTTCCTCCAGAATCCGCAGCCGGTACTCCGCCGTGAACTGCCGCCTGGTCGGTCTCGCCAGCACTTCCGGGTCGGGAACCGCCCCGGCGGGCGCCGCGCCGGCCGCGGGGGCCTCGTCGCTACGCTCCTCAACCCCCGCGGCCGGGAGCTCCGAGCCGCCGCCAAACCTCTGCTCTCGTCTTGACATTGATCCTCCTTGCCAACGTGTGCCCTCCACTATTCAACGGGATGGCCGCTGTGTCACGTACGTTGGCAGAGAGGGTAATGCTGTAGCTGGAGATGCGGTATTTGCTACCCGACTCTGCGGCCTTTACTGCCCCGATCGCTGTCCCGTTCTCCACCACCTCAAAGGCGCCGGCACTGGCGAAGGCCGGTGCCGTGAGAGGCCTGAGCCATACGGCTTGACCGCCGCCTGGAGCCATTCTGGCCGTGATTGTGTCGCTGATGGTCACCGTCGCCTGGCGCACGCTATAGGCTTCACGATTGGTTTGATAGCACTGCTGTCCCACAAACGGGGAGGAAGGATGGGTCTGAACCGTGCCTTGTCGTATGATTGGTTTTCAAACAACGCCAATGACGGCAAGGAGATCCAGACCCATGGCGCACAATAGTACCGTACTTGGCCAGTTCCTCAAGCTGGTGTCGAGACATGAGTTCGAGCGGGAGGCCCGGCGGCATCACAGGGGACGCAAGCTGCGCTCGATGAGCCGCTGGGGCCAGTTCGTAGCGATGGCGACGGCGCAGCTTTCCGGGCGGCGCAGTCTGCGAGACATCGTGTCGAACCTGGATGCGCAGGCTCACAAGCTGTACCATCTCGGCGTTGGCCGGGTAGCCCGATCTTCGCTGGCGCGGGTGAACAGAGAGCAGCCTCACGAACTGTACGAGGCGCTGTTCGGTCGCCTTCTGAGCCGTTGTCAGGCGGCGGCGCCGGGGCATGGGTTCCGTTTCCGGAACAAGCTGTTGTCGCTCGACGCCACGTACGTGGACCTGTGCCTGAAGGTGTTTCCCTGGGCGCGGTACCGCAAGACCAAGGGGGCGTTGAAGCTGCACGTGGGTCTCGACCACGAGGGCTGTCTGCCGTCGTTCCTGCACGTCACCGACGGCAAGGGCTCGGACCTCGAGGTGGCCCGGTCGCTTCGTCTTCCGAAGGGGAGCATCGTGGCGGCGGACCGTCTGTACCTCGACTTCGGATGGCTGAAGGACCTTGATGCACAAGGGGTTTTCCTGGTCACCCGCCTGAAGCGCAAGGTCAAGTACGCGGTTCGGGAGCGGCGCTCGTTCGCTCGCGGCCGGGGCGTGACGTCGGACCAGACCATCGAGCTGACCAGCGTCAAGGGGCGCAAGCGGTGCCCGATTCCGTTGCGTCGGGTCGGCTATCGCGACCCGGAGACGGGTCGGCACTACAAGTTCCTGACCAACAACTTCAGCCTCGCCCCGAAGACCATCGCGGACATCTACAAGGCGCGCTGGCAGATCGAGCTCTTCTTCAAGTGGATCAAGCAGAACCTGCGCATCAAGAGCTTTGTCGGCACCTCGCGCAATGCTGTCATGACGCAGATCTGGATCGCCATCTGCGTCCATCTGCTGCTCGCATACCTGAAATTCGCCAACAAGATGTCCTGGAGCATGAGCCAGATCCTGCGCCTCCTGCAACTCAACCTGTTCGACCGAAGACCGCTGCTGGAACTGCTCGAACCTCGGAGCGGACCCCCCGAACCGAGAAACGCACAAACTCAACTTGCTCTACGCTGAAGTTTGTGGGACAGCAATGGTTTGATAGTGGCTGTCCGTGGCATCTTCATACATCGTGGCCGCATAGGTGACGCCCTCTTCCAAGAACTCCAAATCGATGTTGAGACTGCCGCCGTCTTCGTCGATGACACTGCCAATGAACCACTCTTGCCCATCTCGTCGCGCGGTGGTGATGTGCTCGCCAATTGCGGCATGGAGCACGCGGGTCTCGTCCCAAGCGCCACTGGGAAGTTTCCGCACGAATTCGAACAGGTCGTCTTTCCGCGCATATTCCTCCGGCGCGTCGGGCAACACCCGCAACCCGGTTTCCGTGATCAGGATGCGCGCCACTTCGGTGGCAACAGTGGCGTTGATGGCCGGCAGTCGGTGCTCGTAGTAGAAGCCGCCGTTCGTGCGGTCAGTCATAGTATTCAGGGCGAAGAACCCGTTGTTCATATCGAGCGGACCGGCCAGCATGTTGACGAACGCCATGCGCAAAAAGTCGGTTGGCGTGAAGGACCGGACTGCATCGATCTGTGCGTGACAAAACTCAAGAGCGACAAGATTGGGATAGGTGCGCTGGAGACCGCTGGGAGTGACGGGGCCGTCGTGAAAGTCGATCAGAAGCTCGTGCTCCGCCGCGACCGCAATGGCATTGATGGTCTTGCGGACTTTCGTGACCCCGTCCGCTTCTAGAAATCCGTACTTGACGCCCGCGACGCCCCACCGATGATATGTTTCAAAGCACTGCTGTCCCACAAACGGGGAGGAAGGATGGGTCTGAACCGTGCCTTGTCGTATGATTGGTTTTCAAACAACGCCAATGACGGCAAGGAGATCCAGACCCATGGCGCACAATAGTACCGTACTTGGCCAGTTCCTCAAGCTGGTGTCGAGACATGAGTTCGAGCGGGAGGCCCGGCGGCATCACAGGGGACGCAAGCTGCGCTCGATGAGCCGCTGGGGCCAGTTCGTAGCGATGGCGACGGCGCAGCTTTCCGGGCGGCGCAGTCTGCGAGACATCGTGTCGAACCTGGATGCGCAGGCTCACAAGCTGTACCATCTCGGCGTTGGCCGGGTAGCCCGATCTTCGCTGGCGCGGGTGAACAGAGAGCAGCCTCACGAACTGTACGAGGCGCTGTTCGGTCGCCTTCTGAGCCGTTGTCAGGCGGCGGCGCCGGGGCATGGGTTCCGTTTCCGGAACAAGCTGTTGTCGCTCGACGCCACGTACGTGGACCTGTGCCTGAAGGTGTTTCCCTGGGCGCGGTACCGCAAGACCAAGGGGGCGTTGAAGCTGCACGTGGGTCTCGACCACGAGGGCTGTCTGCCGTCGTTCCTGCACGTCACCGACGGCAAGGGCTCGGACCTCGAGGTGGCCCGGTCGCTTCGTCTTCCGAAGGGGAGCATCGTGGCGGCGGACCGTCTGTACCTCGACTTCGGATGGCTGAAGGACCTTGATGCACAAGGGGTTTTCCTGGTCACCCGCCTGAAGCGCAAGGTCAAGTACGCGGTTCGGGAGCGGCGCTCGTTCGCTCGCGGCCGGGGCGTGACGTCGGACCAGACCATCGAGCTGACCAGCGTCAAGGGGCGCAAGCGGTGTCCGATTCCGTTGCGTCGGGTCGGCTATCGCGACCCGGAGACGGGTCGGCACTACAAGTTCCTGACCAACAACTTCAGCCTCGCCCCGAAGACCATCGCGGACATCTACAAGGCGCGCTGGCAGATCGAGCTCTTCTTCAAGTGGATCAAGCAGAACCTGCGCATCAAGAGCTTTGTCGGCACCTCGCGCAATGCTGTCATGACGCAGATCTGGATCGCCATCTGCGTCCATCTGCTGCTCGCATACCTGAAATTCGCCAACAAGATGTCCTGGAGCATGAGCCAGATCCTCCGCCTCCTGCAACTCAACCTGTTCGACCGAAGACCGCTGCTGGAACTGCTCGAACCTCGGAGCGGACCCCCCGAACCGAGAAACGCACAAACTCAACTTGCTCTACGCTGAAGTTTGTGGGACAGCAATGGTTTCAAAGACTGTATTGATGTCGTGAAGGAAGAAGGCTTTGTCGTTAACGTACAGCAGGATCTTGACGCCGTTATCCCGTGCGTGCTCCAAGACCTGGGCTATATCAATTCCTGCGACGGCCGTCAGAGGATCCGATGCGATACTTCGCTGGTCGCCATACCAGGTCGAACCGATGAGCACGTACGGGATATCGTTCTCCGCCGCGAAATCGATCATACGGGTGTACGTCGCGGTGTCGAACCAATACCTATGCCCTCCATAGACGAGCTTGCGAATGCGGCGGTCCCATAGAGCGGAGCCCGGTTGAACAAAGGAAGGATCGTCGATCCGGGAGGGGGGGCTCAGCGTTTCCAGTAGCCGCGATTCCAGCAGCCCATTGAAATCGGGAGCGATCTGGAGCACGCGCCACGGGGTCTTGAAGGGCGTCGTGAACGAAACCGCAGGGTCGGGGTCCTCCACACGGAGCGAAGGCGTACCGCCGGGGCCGGGTTCCAGATCCATCGCTTCGTACTCGAGGATGGCCGCCTCGAGCAGTGCCACACGCAAATCCGCATTCGGCAGGAGAACAAGCGGCACCGTGGGGGAGGTTATGGTGCTGAGCAACTGAGCGTCAGCAGGCCCCTCCTCAGGCCTATATGTGTAAGCTGGCCAGTCCCCTGCAAAATTGAACTCAGTACTCTCGCTCAGGTTGTCGCCACTGGAGAGGCTGGACTGTGCCGGCAGGGAATAGCGGAACGCAATGCCCTCGCTGTAGGCCCGGAAAATGACGGCCAACCTTCGCTGCGGGGCAAGGGTCTCCCGCAAGTCGACCTCGAGTTCGCGAAAATGATCCGGGACCTCGGACGATTTGCCCCAGATTGCGGTCCATGTCGTGTTGCTCTCGCGGGTGCTGGCGCCTGTAACAGAGAGCAGACCGACTGAGCCTGTTCCCCCATCCGTGAACGTGACGCCCAGCGCCGACCAATCGAGAATCGTGAAGTCATTGCGGGTGACGGCGTAATGGAGGACGCCATTTCGAAGCTCGACCGTGACTGCAATCTGTCCGTCGGGCGACAGTAACGGACCACTTACGCTGGCGCTACGGTTGGTCACCGTCCTGTTCGTCAGCGCCCCCGCCGCCGTGCCGTCCGCGTCCTGCACCGGGTTCGTTGCCGGCACCGCGTAGCTCACCGTCACTGCCTTGCCCGCATACACCGCCGCCGCCAGTGTCAGCGTCACCGCCGAGTCCTCCACGGCCACGCCCGCCACCGTCACTGCCGCCCCGCCGACCGTCACCGTGTAGGCCTCCTCGGCGGGCGCGTACGCCTCGTCCAAAGCCTCGTCGTAGGTCAGCGTCAGCGTGCTCCCGTCGACCGTGGCCGCGCTCAGCGTCGGAACCGGGCCCGCGGGCTTGCCGGCGTTGTCGGGAGCGGACCAGGAGACTGTCAGCGAGGTGGGGGTGCGGGGTACCGGCACCACGACCACATCGCTGACGGCGGCAGGGGCCTGGGCGAGGGCCGGAGTGGCGAGCGCGGTCAGCGCGAGCACGCAGCCGAGGGCGGCACTCGCGAGGGCTGGGAACCGGTGTGGGCGGCGCGGTGGCGCGGTGGGGGTGCCTGGCCGGGCAGAGGGGTCCTCCCTGCCGGGTAGGTGAGTGAGGTGCGGCGCTGGGTGCTGGGCGCGTATCAGCGCCAGTTCACCGCGCTCGTCTGATGTCACGCTGTTTCTGGAGTCATCCATCACGTTGTCTCTCCTCTCGTTCTGGCCTGGACCGGCCGCGCGATCCGGGTGCACCCCGTGTCGATCGCCGATCGACGACCGCAGGTGAAGGCGAACAACTCTTCGAGGTACAGGGACTCCTGTCCGTTGGCCGCCAGAGGGACCTCTGTTTCTTCGAGCACGGCGCCGTCTTTCATCAACCGGCAGGTTGCCACCAGATCAGACCCGGCCACATTACGTATGGCCGCTGCAGTCTCGAGATTCCCCTCCTGGCGAACTGGGAAGATGGCGTCCTGGACGGATTGGCTGGCCCCCACCCCGGTGACCCCGATGCCGGGCAGGGCATAGCGCAAGACTCCGCCAATGGGACCTTCGGAGACCACCTTCACCGATCCGCTCACGAGCTCCCCCCGGCCATGGGTTGAAATCGTGAGTTCTCCCAGAGATTCCATCTCTGTCCGGGCCGTCAGGCGGCCGTCCTCCTGGATCTCCAGATCGCCCGTGAGACGGCCGGGGAGCCTTGCGCGGGATCATGAGCCGAATCCTAGCGCTGTTGATGTGCCATCATCTGAGCCGTGCCGCGCCTGCTCATCGCGTTGCTGGCCGCGCTTTCGGCGCCCGGCGCCGTTCAGGCCCAGGAAGGCGATGTCGAGGCCGAGGCGCCGACGACCCTCACGGTGGAGCTCGTCGCGGAGTTCGACGAACAGTTGGTGGTGGTCGGCAGCCGCGCACGGCCGCGGTCGGTGACCGAGTCGTCTGTACCGATCGACGCCATCCCGGTCGAGGATGTCGTCAGTCAGGGCGCCAGCTCGCTCGACTACTTGTTGCGGAACCTGGTGCCGTCGTTCAATGTCGCGACGCATCCGATCAGCGGCGCGGCGTCGCTCGTGCGGCCGGCCAGTCTGCGCAACCTGGCGCATGACCACACGCTGGTGCTGGTGAACGGCAAGCGCCGGCACCGCTCCGCGATCCTGGTCTGGTTCGGGGGCGTGACCGACGGCACGCAGGGTCCGGACATCTCCACCATCCCCGCGACCGCGCTGCGCCAGGTCGAGGTGCTGCGCGACGGCGCCTCGGCGCAGTACGGCTCCGACGCGATCGCCGGCGTGATGAACTTCCTGCTCAAGGACGACCCGTCGGGCGGCAGCCTGGAAGTGAAGAGCGGCGCCTACGGCGCGGGCGACGGCGCGGCGTACACGATCGCCGGCGACATCGGGTTGCCGCTGGGGGAGAACGGGTTCGCCCATCTGAGCATGGAGTACGGCAACGCCGACCCGACCAGCCGCAGCGTGCAGCGGGCCGACGCGGCGGCGCTGATCGCTGCCGGCAACACGCACGTCGCCGACCCGGCGCAGGTCTGGGGCGACTCGAGGTACGAGGACGAACTGAAGCTGTTCGGCAACTTCGGCAGCCTGTTCGCCAACGGTACGCAGCTCTATGGGCACGCCAACTACGCCGAGAAGACGGCGACGCAGGGCTTCTACTACCGGAATCCCAATACCCGCGCCAACATCTTCAGCAACGACGGCGGCCGGACGCTGCTCGTCGGCGACGTGCTCGACGCCCAGGACGGCGTGCGGGACGGGTCGGCGGGATGCCCGACCGTGACGATCACCGACGACCGGGCCGATCAGGACGCGCTTGCGCAGGTCTTCGCCGACCCGAACTGCTTCACCTTCCAGGAGATCGCTCCGGGCGGCTTCGCGCCCTACTTCAGCGGCGTGATCGCGGATGTGTCGGCGGTGGCCGGCCTGCGCCGGTCCACAAAGAGCGGTCTCACCTGGGACGCCAGCGCCAGTTACGGCTCTCACGAAGCGGACTTCTTCCTGTTCAACACGGTCAACGCCTCCCTGGGGCCGGCGAGCCCGCGCGACTTCGATCCGGGCCTCTACCGGCAGGCCGAGGTCAACCTCAACTTCGACGTTTCCTACGCCGTCAGCGAGCTCCTTCACCTGGCCGGCGGCGCCGAGTGGCGTGACGAGCGCTTCACCATCCGCTCCGGCGGACTGCCGTCGTGGGAGGTCGGACCATACGCCGCGCAGGGGTTCGTTTCCGGCTCCAACGGTTTTGCGGGGTTCCCCGACTACACGGCCGGGACCTGGAACCGGGCCAACGCGGCCGTCTACGGCGACCTGGAACTGCGGGACCCGGACGGCCGCTGGACGGTCGGCGGCGCCCTGCGGTTCGAGCGCTTCGACATCTTCGGCGACACGACGAACGGGAAGCTCTCGGCCCGTTATGCCTTGACCGAGACCGTTTCCGTGCGCGGCGGCGTCAGCACCGGCTTCCGCGCCCCGACGCCCGGTCAGCAGAACGTGTTCAACGTGCAGTCGACGATCAATCCCGAGACGCTGGACCTGGTCGACAGCGCCACCGTGCCGTCGACCTTCCGCGCCGCGCAGTTCCGCGGCGGCCAGGCGCTTGAGCCCGAAACCTCGACCAACGCGACGGCGGGCCTGGTGGTCGACACGGGGCCGTTCACGTTGACGGCGGACACCTTCCACATCGACGTCGACAAGCGCCTCGCCCTGTCGCAGTTCTTCACGCTCGCCGCGGACGAGCGCGCGCTGCTGCTGTCGGAAGGGATCGCGTCGGCTCGGACGCTGTCCTCGTTCCGGTTCTTCATCAACGACTTCTCGTCCCGGACGCAGGGGATCGACATCGTCTCGACCTGGACGCCGCCGGCGCTGGGCGGCAACACGGTGTTCAGCCTTGCGCTCAACCACACGGAGACGGAGATCACGAAGGACTCGGACCTGCTCGGTCCCGGCGACGTGCTTGCCCTGGAACGGGGCGTGCCGAAGACGCGGTGGAACGTGGCCGTCAACCAGGGCATCGGGCCGGTCGACCTGCTCGGACGCCTGCACTACTTCGGGTCCTGGGTCGACCACCTGGACGCCCGCTCCGTGCGGCGCGCCGACGCGCCGGTCCTCGGCGGCCGCTACATCTTCGACCTGGAGGTGAGCATCCCGCTCGTGCGCGAGACGACGCTCTCGGTCGGCGGCCAGAACGTCTTCGATACGTTCTCGGATCGCATGGACCTGTTCGCGGCGCAGTTCGGCCTGCCCTACAGCCAGTTCACGCCCTGGGGCCTGGGTGGCGGCTACTACTACGCGCGCCTCCACCGCCGGTGGGGCCGGTAGGGGGCCATGGCGCGCCGGGCTCCGCAGGGAACGCAGGCCATTCAGCGGGCGCTGTCGCTCTACCGGTCGTTCACGGCGGAGCAGCCGGAGCATCGGCTGACGGACCTCGCCGCGGCGCACGGACTCCATCCCTCGACGGCGCACCGGTTGCTCGGTGTGCTGGAGGCGGAGGGACTGGTTGGCCGCAACCCGGACACGCAGGGCTACCGTTGGCTGCCCGAGGGCGGCTTCGGTGGCGGCGCAAGTGCCATGCGCCGCAACGGCATGGCCCTGCTGGAGCCGCTCCGGACGCCGTTCCACCGCCGGACGGAGGCTTTGTGTGAGAGCGGCGCCTGGCGGGACTGGTCGGGCTACACCTGCGCCCTGAGCTACGAGCCGACGCCGGACCGGGACTACTGGGCGGTCCGCAACACGGCCGCCCTGATCGACGTGTCGCCGCTGTTCAAGTACGAGATCCGGGGCGCCGAAGCGGAGCGGCTGCTCGACCGGGTCATGACGCGCGACTTCACCAAGTGCCGCGTGGGCCGGGTCATGTACACGTCGTGGTGCAACGAGGACGGCCACTTGCTGCAGGACGGCAACGTGCAGCGGCTGGAGCGCGAGCGGTTCCTGGTCAGCGCCGCGGAGCCGTGCCTGCGCTGGTTCGAGGACTGCGGCTTGGGCATGGACGTCGAGGTGCGGGACGTGTCCGCCGACTCCGGCGTGTTGGCGCTCCAGGGACCCCGGGCGCGGGCGATCGCCGAGGCCGGAATCCAAGGTGTCGACTTCGCCCGCATGCGCTACTTCGACCTCGCGGCCGGTGAACTCGGCGGCTTGGCCGGCGACGCCCGCGGCATTCCGGTCACGGTGACCCGCACCGGCTACACCGGCGACCTCGGCTACGAGTTCTGGATCGCCGCGGAGCACGCGGAGGCGCTGTGGGATGCGCTCAGGGTCGCTGGGGCCGGCCACGGCCTGCAGCCGGCGGGGCTTCTCGCGCTCGACATGACGCGGGTCGAGGCGGGCCTGGTGCTGATCGACGTCGACTACGTGTCGGCGACCCACGCCGAGATCGAGGTGCTCAAGGTCACGCCGGCCGAGGCGGGCCTGGGCTTCACCGTGAAGCTCGACAAGCAGGCCGAATTCGTCGGTCGCCGGGCACTGGAACGGGAGCGCGACCGGGGACCGGCCTGGGCGATGGTGGGGCTCGAAGTCGACTGGTTCGAGCTGGAGCGGCTGTGGTCCGAGATCGACCTGCGACCGCAGGTGGTGGGGCGCCCGGCGTCGAGAGAACCGACGCCCGTGTTTGTGCCCGGCGGAGAACAGGTCGGGCAGTGCACGACGCGGTTCTTCTCGCCCTTGCTCAAGAAGTACCTCGGTCTGGCGACAGTGCAGGTCGACGCGGCCGTGCTCGGGACCGCCCTGGAGCTTGAGGTCGCGGTCGGCTACGGACGGCGCCGGGCCCGCGCCCGGGTCGCAAGACGGCCGTTCTTCAGTCCGGCGCGCAAGACGGCGGTGGGTGCTGCCTTGGGAGACGCTTCGTGAGCGGCGTCTCGCCCGTATCCGATCCGGCCCGCCGCGGCGGCCGCTTCGACGCGATAGTCGTCGGCGCCGGCCACAACGGTCTGGTCTCCGCGGCCTACCTGGCCCGGGCCGGGCTGGATGTCGTGGTGCTGGAGCGCGCGCCCGTCATCGGCGGCGCCACTCTCAGCGAGGAGGCCTTCCCGGGCTTCCGGTACAGCGTGTTCTCGTACCTGGTGTCGCTGCTGCGTCCGGAGGTGATCCACGAGCTCGACCTCGTGCGGCACGGGCTCTTTCTGGTCCCCACGGCGAGCACGTTGAACCCGCTGCCGGGCGGCGACTGCCTGCTGCGCGAGGCGGACCCCCAGCGCACCTACCGCAACATCGCCCGGCACTCGCGGCGCGACGCCGAGGCGCTCTCGGAGTACAAGCTCGAGATGCGCCGCCTGGGGCACCTGATGTTCAGGCTGCAGCGGGCGGCCCCGGACGAACTGGCGGCGGCGGTCGCCGGCCACGTCAAGGAGGATCCGGAGCAGATCGACTCAGATGTGTCGGCGGAAGTGGCGGACATCGCGCGCTACTTCCTCGACCTGCCGAAGGACCGGATGCGCTCCTTCGTGCAGATGCTGACGATGAGTTCGGCGGACTTCCTGGACCAGTGGTTCGAGTGGGACGCGCTCAAGGCCGCGCTCTCCTCCTCCAGCATCATCGGGTCCTTCCTGTCGCCGCGCACGCCCGGCTCGGCGTACGTGCTGCTGCACCACTACATGGGCGAGATCGACGGGGTGTACCGGGAGTGGGGCTTCCAGAAGGGCGGCACCGGCGGCGTCGCGGCTGCGATCGCGTCGGCCGCGCGCGGCTACGGCGCCGAGATCCGCACGGATTGCCCGGTGGCGCGCGTGCTTGCCCGGGACGGGCGCGCCCGCGGCGTCGTGCTTGCGAACGGCGACGAACTGACCGCCGATGTCGTCGTCTCGTCCGCGGCGCCCCAGGTCAGTCTTGGCCGGTTGCTCGACGCCGACGACGTTCCCGGCGGCGCGGGGGAGGGGCTTCTCGACCGTGTGGCCCGCTGGCAGAGCAGCGGTTGCGCCGGCAAGGTGAACCTGGCGCTCGACGGGCTGCCGCGTTTCGAGTGCATGCCGGCGCCGGGCCCCCACCTCGCGGGCGGGATCACCATCGCCCCCGGTCTCGACTACATCGATCGCGCCTACGACGACGCGAAGTACGGGGGCTTCTCGGAGCGGCCGTTCATCGACCTGATCATCCCCTCGGTGCTCGACCCGGACATGGCGCCGCCGGGGAAGTGCGTGCTCTCCTGCTTCGTGCAGTACGCGCCCTACGAACTGGCGGGAACAACCTGGGACGAGCAGCGCGACGCGTTCGGCGACGCCGTGGTGCGGACCCTGGCGGAGTATGCCCCGGGCATCGAGAACCAGGTGCTGCACCGCCAGGTGCGGGCGCCGCCGGACATCGAGGCGATCGCCGGCATTCCGGGCGGCAACATCTTCCACGGCGAGTTGCGGCTGTCGCAGCTCTTCCTGCTGCGTCCCGATCCGGCTGCCGCGTCGTTCCGGACGCCGTTGCCGGGCTACTACCTGTGCGGCTCGTCGACCCAGTTCGGCGGCGGCATCTCGGGCGGGCCCGGGCGGCTGGCTGCGCTGCGAATCCTCGAGGACCTGCGGCGTGGCGGGGCGGAGGCGCCGTGAGCGATCGGGTCGCGATCGTCGGCGGAGGCCACAACGGCCTGGTAGCCGCCGCGCTGCTGGCGCGCTCCGGGCGGGAAGTCGTGCTGCTCGAGGCGCGGGGCGAACTCGGCGGGCTGGCCTCGACCCGGGAGCTGCTTCCCGGTCACCGGGTCGATGTGGGCAGCAACGACCTGGGGATGTTCCGCCGTTCCCTGATCGAGGAACTCGAGCTGCTTCGCTACGGCCTGGAACTGATCGAAGCGCCGGCGGTGGCGGCGGTCCCGGCGGCCGGGGACTCCGGCCCCGTCGTCCTCTGGCCCGAAGTCGACCGGACCGCGGAGGGACTCGCCGCGGCCAGTCCCCGCGACGCTGCCGCCTGGCCGCGGTTCGTCGCCGAACTCGCGGAGCGGGCGTCGGCGCTCGAACCGCTGCTGTGCCGGCCGCCGGAACTCGCCGACATGGGCCGCCTGCTGATCGCGCCGGAACTGCTGCGCTTCGTGTCCGCGCCGCTGGACGAGTTGTTGCGCGAGTGGTTCGAGACCCGGGCGCTGGCCGCGGTGCTGTGCGGTCTGGCGCTTCCGGCGACCGGGATGGGACCGCGCGCGAACGGCACCGGCTGGCCCCTGCTCTACCACTGCGCTCTCGGTGGATCCGACCGTCTGGCGCCCGTCGTGCGGGCGCGGGGCGGCGCGGCCGGGCTGGCAGGGGCGCTCTCGGCTTCGGCCCGGGCGTCCGGCGCGGTGTTCCGGACCGGCGCCGTCGTCTCCCGGATCCTGGTGGAGGAGGGCCGTGTTGCGGGTGTGCAACTGGCGGACGGTGAGCGGATCGAAGCCGGGGCGGTGATCTCGACCGCGACGCCCACCTCCACCTTCCTCGACCTGGTCGGCGCGCCCAACCTCGAACCCCGTTTCGTCCGCCGACTGCTCAAGGTGAAGTACCGCGGCGCCGCGGCGCGGTTGGCGCTGTCGCTCGACGATCTGCCTGCGTTTCAGGGTCTGGAGCGACCGGCTCTCACGGGGCGGATCGTGCTGGCCCGGGATCCGGACGACATCGAGCGCGCGGCCGACGCCGCGAAGTACGGCCGCTTGCCGGAACGTCCGTGGATCGAAGCCGCTCTCCCGACCGCTCTCGATCCGTCGCTGGCGCCTGCCGGGCGGCACCTGCTGCTGGCGACCGCGCACCACCTTCCGTTCGATCTCAAGGATGGCTGGGGTGCGGCGGGCCTGGAGCTTGCGGACCGGATGGTGGCCGAGCTCGAGCGCTGGGCGCCTGATGTCAGCGGCCTGATCCGGGGACATGCGCTCCTGCTTCCCGCGCACTACGAGTCGGAGTATGGCGCCACCGAGGGCGGGCTTCACCACGGCGAGATGAACCCCGGTCAGAGCCTGTGGCTCCGGCCCACTGCTGCCGCCTGGGCCGGCGACCCCCTGCCCGTCGAGGGGTTGTGGCTGGGAGGCGCCGGTTGCCATCCGGGCGGCGGCGTGACCGGTCTGCCGGGCCGGACGGCCGCGGTGTCCCTGCTCAGGGGATAACCTCCGGTTCCCTCACACTTCGGACTTTCGTAGCGGCGCCGGCGCCGGCCAGGCCGGTACCGGGCGGCGCTCAGGAGACCCTCGATGAAGAACTTCCTCCCCTTCGTGTTCGCTCTCGGCACCGCGCTGTGCTGGGGTCTCTACGGCCCGGTGCTGGGCAGGGCGCGCCTGGTGGACGAGACGATGTCGCCCTTCAAGCCCTACGTCGGCATCGGCATCGCCTACCTGGTGATCGCGATCGTCGGCGGTCTGATCGGCATGAGAGTCATGGGCGACAGCTTCGAACCCACCGGACCGTCCGGCATCTGGGGCCTCTACGCGGGCATCCTGGGCGCGTTGGGTGCGCTCTCGCTGACCCTCGCCATGTTCAGCGGCGGCGCGCGGATTCCCTACGCCGTGATGCCGGTCGTGTTCGGCGGCGCGGTCACGGTCACCGCTCTGTACACGCTGGCGCGCGCCAAGGGCCAGATCGAAGTGAGCCCGCTGCTCTGGGTGGGCATCGTCGGCATGCTGGTCTCGGTGGTGCTGATCACCACCAACACGCCGCACCCCGGGCCGCCGGGTGGCGGCCACGGCGAGCAGGGCGAGCACACGGCGGCCGTCGAGGACGGCGCCGCCGGGAAGTCGTAGTCAGCCCCGCCGGCCGATCGCGGCCCGGACAGGCTTCACCATATGGGCGCCGTAGCCGAGGAGGAAGAGGGCGGACGCGATCAGGTGAATCGCGATCCAGGCCTGACGCCAGAGATCGCCGACTGCGGTCTGGATCAGGTAGCCGGACACGATCATCGGGGCACAGCCCAGCAGCAGCGAGAGGCCGCTGCGGCGGCGGTCGCGGACGCGGCGCCGGTAGTGCCGCCAGACGTGGTCACGCCAGATCAGGCCGATGGCAAAGACGAGCAGGGGCGCCGTCCAGAGGTGCAGGTGCTGGACGTGCGGCTGCCAGGGGTGGCCGACGACCGCGAACTCGTCGGCCGGCGCCGTGAAGTAGCGCATCCACGCGTACACGAGTCCCGTACCGCCGACCAGCAAGGTCGACGTGTGAACGCTCCAGGCGGTGAGGCGATTCACGGCACCAGTCCCCCGGTCTGGGACGGCGGTTCCCTGAGCACCTGGTCAAGCGCCAGGATCCGGCGCACCGCATCCGTCGTGGCGCGCGCGGTCAGCGTCGCGCCGGTCACCGCGTGGACCTTTCGCTTGAGCCGCAGTCTGGCGTCGAGCCGTTGTTCGAGGAACTGGTCGTACCAGGTGCGGCGCGGGATGTACTCCTCGGGTTCGAGGAACGACATGACTTCGAGCTGCCTGACGCGGCCCTCGGCGTCGACGACGACCATGAGGGTCTCGGCGAGGGTGCGGACTCGGTGGACGTCGAAGTAGGCGGCGCCGCCGCAGCTTGCGAGGTAGCGGACGACCAGCCGCGAATCCACCTTGACGCCGGCGAGTTTGGCGGCCCGGTCCTGTTCGTCGCGAGTCAGGTAGCGCGCCTGGCGCTTCACTTCGCAATCCGGGAAGGCAAGCGCGAGCGCCTCGCCGCGGGTCAGGAAGACTCTTCCCGCGGCCGGCTGCGGCGCGCAGACGCAAAGCGCGAACACACCGGTCACGATCGCCATCAGCGAGGCGCTGCCCTTGCCGCGGGTCATCGTGCGTCTAGAACAGGTAGCCCATCGCCAGGTTCCACTGGTCGACGCCGGTGTTCGCGGCGTTGCTCCAGTCCTGGTGATCGATCTTGAAGATCAGCCGGTCGATGGGTTGGAAGGCGAACCCGAAGGTGAGGATGTCCGCGTCCTTCGAGCCGCTGCGTGAGTAGCCGGCCGGAACACGGGCCTGGGTATCGAGCGTCTCCATGCGCACGAAGGGCGAGAGCGACGCCTGCCTGCCGCTCTTGGCCAGGAGGTCGTAGGCCATCTCGACGTAGTGGCCCTCGAGCCGCTCGCCGACGGAGGCGCTGCCGGTCTTGCCCAGGGCTTGGTTCAGGCGGGCCGCGTCGCCGATCTCGGCCAGTGCCGCCAGCGCCCGCAGATGAAAACCGCGGTACTTCCAGTCGAGGTGGATGTCGAAGATCTCGGTGCGGGCGCCGACGATATGCCCTGCCGGGTCCAGCAGCCCCTGGCCCGAGTCGCCGATGTAAGCCGAGACGCCGGCGGTCAGTCCGGGGGTGGCCGTGTAGTCGAGCCGGCCGGTCCAGGCCAGGTCTTCGGCCAGCGCCTTGGCGCCCTTCTGCCGGCCGCCGCGCACGCCGGAGGAGGAGAAGCTCGCGCCATTCAGACCGCCTACGACGTAGGTCCGATAGGAGAAGGGCCCGATGTCGCCGAAGACGCCGACGCCGTTTTCGCGCCAGGTACTGGGAATGATCGCCTTCTCGACGTTGGGCCGCTCCGCGCTCAGGAACAGGGGTGGCTCGTGGAGCTCGTTGAGGAACCCCATCGGCACCAGCAGCAGGCCGGTGCGCAGGCCCATCTCGGGCTTCCACAGGTAGTCGAGGTACGCGAACTCGACGGACGCGCTGCCGGACTTGGATGTCGAGGCGTGCTCGAACTCGATCTCCGAGTTGAACACCCAGCGGTCATCGAACTTGTAGCCGATGTAGAAGACGCCGCGCAGGTAATCGACGGTGTCCTTCTTGCCGGCCGACTCGCCGTCCTCCCGGTCGCTGGCGTAGCTCTCGAAGAGCATCTCGCCGTAGCCGCCAATCGACAGGCCCTGCTCGACCCGGTAGACCTTGGAGGCCGCGGGACCGAAGCCGTAGGCTGCGCCGTCCTCCAGGCTCGCTTCCGGCGCCTCGCCGAGACGCAGGTTCTCGAGTTCTTCGGTCAGGACTTCGACCTGCCGCTTCAACTCCGCCACGTCCGGGGCGCCGGGCGCCGCCAGTTCCAAGGTCGCCCGGCGCAGTTCCGCGATCTGCTGTTCCAAGGCGTCGAGGCGGTCTTCGGTCGACCCCTGGGCGGTTACGGCCCCGGTTGTCAGCAGCAGGGCCAGGATGGCTGCGAGGAAACGGACCAGCGGCCTGCCGGCCCTCCGCGTGCGGGTTCCCATACGTTACTCTCCCTCCTGGGACCCAATGGGCCCCGGTTGCGAGGGCGGGCGGACCGCATGGGCAACCAACCGTCTGGTCCGCTCGCTCTCCATTCCTTGACCTGGCAGCGACGCTGCCCTGTCCGAGCCGGGAGATAGTGGAGCGGATTGGTCCTGTTTGTCAAGGGACCGTCATCCAGCCAGGAATCGGGTGACTGTCCCTGAGGGCCCGGGATCGTCTCGATCCCGGGCTTGGATCTGCTGGGCCGGCCTTGGATCAGCCGGCAGGGCAGAACAGGAGCGGAGTGGAGCTACTCGACGGCGCGCGTCGCGGTCGCGGTCATGTCGCCGAAGTCGGTGGCGAACGTGCCGTTCAGCGAGTCGCCGTCGACCATGCCGCTGAACACCAGCGTGAGCTGCTGGCCACCGGCGTCGATTTCAACCGTGAAGCCCAAGGCGCCGTCTTCGCCAAAGGTGACGTCGGTCGCTTCCACTTCACCCTCGGGCGAGACCATCGCAGCCATCAGGCCGCTGGCGTCGCCGGTGACGTTGATGGTCGGCGTCTGGGTGCCGAGCGGCGTTTCGATCGACATGTTCCAGGAGCCGACGGCGGCGGGCAGAGCCGGCGCGGCGTAGGCGCTGCAGCCGGCGACAAGCAGGGCGACGGCAAGCGCGAGCAGGAGGTAGTTGCGGAGTTTCCCAGTTGAGAGGGTCATTTCGGCCTTTCCGGTCCCATCGGGACCCGTGAGGTTCGGAGCGTCGGGGGCCCCGGGAGTCGAGATCGCGTAGACGGCGGATGATAACCGAGCGGCAGGTGTTTTCGGTCTAGTCGTTTTCCAACTGCCGGCGCATGTCGTCGAACATGGCCAGGTCGGCGAGCGACGGCTCGGGGTTGTGCAGATCGAGGCGTGCCAGCGCGTCGCGCACGATGTCGGCCACCGCCCAGCGCATGTACGGCTTGTTGTCGGCGGGAATCGCGTACCACGGCGCGTGGGTCTTCGTGGTGGACCTGATCGTTTCGCCGTACGCGCTCATGTAGTCATTCCAGAACCCACGTTCACGGACATCGCTGATCGCGAACTTCCAGTGCTTGTCGGCGCGGTCGAGTCGGCGCAGGAAGCGGACCTTCTGCTCGTCGCGCGAGACGTTGAGGAAGAACTTGAGAATCAACGTGCCGTTGCGCGCCAGGTGCCGCTCGTGTTCGACGATGGACTCCATGCGCTGCTGCCACAGGCCGTTGGGATCCCGGTCGGGCAGTTGTTGCTTCTCCAGCAGCTCGGGATGGACCCGCACCACGAGGACTTCCTCGTAGTAGCTGCGGTTGAAGACGCCGATGCGGCCGCGCTCCGGCAGGTTGCGGGCGGTGCGCCACAGGAAGTCGTGATCGAGTTCTTCGGTCGACGGCTGCTTGAAGCTGAACACCTGGCAGCCGGCCGGGTTGACGCCGGTGAGCAACGCGTTGATCGTGCCGTCCTTGCCGGCCGCGTCCATCGCCTGGAAGACGAGCAGTACGGCGTGGCGGTTGTCGGCGTAGAGCAGTCGCTGCAGGCGGCTGATGTCGCGGACGGCGGCGCGGCGCAGTTTGTTCAGCTTCTGGTGGCTGGGCGCGTCCGGCGGCGGCGTCGTGTTCCACTGCCGCGGGTCGAAGCGCTTCGTGCCCTGGGGCACCAGGTAGCGCTGCGCTGGCTTCGCGGTCTCGTGGAGAACACCTTCGGGGCCGTTTGCAGACATGAACGAACGATGATGCCACAGGCCACTCGCCTTCGCTGCCAGGCGCACTCGGTCTCCCGGGTTTCGTAGACTGTCCCCTCCACCAACGGAAAGGGAGGCAACATGAGCAAAGTCGACTGGTACTACCACCGCAACGGCTGAACGAGCTGCAAGAAAGCGTCCAAGTTGATGGACGCACGCGGCGCGGTGATTGCGGACAGGACTGCGGCGAGCCGGAAGCTGGGGCGAGCCGATGCGGAAGCTCTGCTCGCCGGGGCGGAGACGATCTACGTCGCCAGGGGGCGCAAGCAGACGGAGTTGCCGGCCTCTGAACCGGGCGCGACTGACCTGATACTGGGGCCGACCGGAAACCTGCGGGCGCCGGTGGTCCGGGTCGGCAGCACGCTGATCGTGGGCTACCACGAAGAGGCGCTGAACCGGGTTCTGGGCTAGCAGCCAGCTAGTTGCAGGACAGGCGCCGAACCTGGGAACGCGGGCATCCTGCCCGCATCCGGCGCGGAGCGCCGGCCTCTGGTAGTTCTGCCGCGCTGGCAGCCAGCTAGTTGCAGGACAGGCGCCGAACCTGTTCAGGATCGTCGCCCTTGAACAGCAGGCGGCCGTCGACGAAACGGGCGTCGGGCAGCGCCACCGCCAGCACTTCGCCCAGCTCTTCGACGGCGTGGACGATCAGCGATTCGCGTACCTCGGTGGGCAGATCCTCGAGATCGGCCTCGTTCTGCTTCGGCAGCACGACCTCGCGGATGCCGGCGCGCACCGCGCCGAGCACCTTCTCCTTGACCCCGCCGATCGGCAGGACGCGGCCGGACAGGGTGATCTCTCCGGTCATCGCGAGGCCCGCCTTCGCCGGCCGGCCGGAGAGCGCCGAGACCAGGGCCGCGGCCATCGTCACGCCGGCCGAGGGGCCGTCCTTGGGAATGGCGCCGGCCGGGACGTGGATGTGAACGTCCGTCGCGAAGGCGGCAGGCGGGATCTGAAGCGCCGCGGCGCGGGACTTCGCATAGGTCCAGGCCGCGCGCGCCGACTCCTTCATCACGTCGCCGAGCTGGCCGGTGAGTTCCAGCCGGCCCTTGCCCTTCGTGGTCTCGACCTCGACGAACATGATGTCGCCGCCCATCGGCGTGTAGTACATGCCGGTGGCGACACCGACGGCGTCTCGTTCCAGCGCCCGTTCGGGCCGGACCCGCGGGCGGCCCAGGAACTCGCGGACTTCGCCGGCGCCGACGGGGGTCGCCGCGCCGGCGTCTTCAGCTTCCGCGTTCTCGGGCGTCGCGGCAAGGCGACGGGCCACCTTGCGCACCATGCGGCCGAGCTCCCGCTCCAGTTGCCGGACGCCGGCTTCGTGGGTGTAGTGGGAGATCACTTCGCGGACCGCCTCGTCGCCGACCGCGATCTGCTCGGGTAGCAGGCCGCCGGAGCGAACGGCCCGCGGCAGCAGGAACTGGCGGGCGATGTTCTCCTTCTCGTGCTCCGTGTAGCCCGAGAACTCGACCGTCTCCATCCGGTCGCGGAGCGGCGCCGGGATGTTCTGCATGAAGTTCGCGGTGGCGATGAACATCACCTGGCTCAGATCGTAGGGGACGCCGAGGTAGTGGTCGGTGAAGGCGCCGTTCTGTGCCGGGTCCAGGACCTCGAGCAGAGCGGCCGACGGGTCGCCCTGCAGCGAGGCGCCCAGCTTGTCGACTTCGTCGAGCAGGAACACCGGGTTCTTGACGCCGGCCTGCTTCATGCTGTGGAGGATGCGCCCCGGCATCGCGCCGACGTAGGTGCGCCGGTGTCCGCGGATGTCCGCCTCGTCCCGGGCGCCGCCCAGGGAGACCCGCACGTACTCGCGGCCCATGGCGCGGGCGATCGACTTGGCGATCGAGGTCTTGCCGACGCCCGGAGGTCCCACAAACAGGAGGATCGGACTTCGCTCTGTTTCCTCTTCGCCGTCGCGGGTCTCTGCAGCCTCGGGTGGGTCGGCGGCGGCTTCTTCGGCGGGCTCTGCCTGCAACTGCGGTCTGCGCGTCTGGCGGTCGTGCATGACCCGCACCGCGAGGAACTCCAGGATCCGGTCCTTCGTGTCCTTGAGGCCGTAGTGGTCCTCGTCCAGGATGCGCGCCGCGTCCGCGAGGTCCAGCCGTTCGTCGCTGAGCTCGCTCCATGGCAGTTCGCACACCGTCTCGACGTAGGTGCGAATGACCTGGGACTCCATCGACTCGCGGCCCATCCGCTCGAGTCGTCTCAGTTCGCGGTCGACTTCCTTCCTCGCCGCGGGCGGCAACTCCAGTCCGGCGACCCGCTCCTTCAGATCTTCGAGGTCGTCGGCGGCGTCGTCATCGCCGAGTTCCTTGCGGATCGCCTTCAACTGCTCGCGCAGGTACATCTCGCGCTGCCGGTCGCCGATCTCCTCCTCGACCTGGGTGTTGATGTCCTGCTGGGCGTCGAGGAGCTTGATGCGCCGCTGGACCAGCATGAGGACGCGGCGCATCCGCTCTTCGACCGCGAGCGTTTCGAGCAGGGACTGGTGATCGCTGGCCGGGAGTTCGAGATGACCGGCCACCAGGTCGGCGAGCCTGCCCGGGTCATTCACAGCGCGCAGGGTCTTGTTGAGCACCTCGTTCGGGATGCCGGCGCGGGCGCCGAGCTCGGCGGCCCGGTTGCGCAGTTCCTCGTCGAGGGCCACGAAGGCGAGGTCATCCGGGTCCACCGCCATCAGTTCCTCTGCCGGCGAGACGGTGGCGACCAGATGCTCTGCGGTGCTGTCGACGCGCAGCGCGATGCCGCGATGCAGACCCTGGACCAGGGCCTGCGTGCCGCCGAGACCCTGTTGGAGCTGGACCACGCGGGCTGTGACGCCGATGGTGTGCAGCCCGAGCGGGTCGATCTCTTCGCTCTTCTCCCGCTGCAGGAGAGCGAAAAACCTGCCGTCCGGACTCTCGGCCGCGGTCTGGATGGCGCTCAGGGTGTTCGCCCGTCCGACGGACATCGGCATCGTGACGCCCGGGTAGATCACCATGTCCCGGAGGACGACGACGGGCAGTTCGGGCTTGGGGCCGGTCGTCCGCGGCGCCAGGGGCGCCTCGGAGGCGGTCGGCTCGGCGGCCAGGGCCTTCAGGTCGGGCTCTTGGGGATCGTGCCGGTCGTCGTGCTCGGTCATGTCGTTGTCGCCTCGCTGTCCGGGTCTGTTTGTCGGTCGTGTCGGTCGTGTCGGTTCGTGTCGGTCGACGGAACGGGGCTGGCGCGAGATCTTATTCCATTTCGCTTAAGTTGACCAGATCTGAGTTGTAAGCCATAAGGATCGCGTTCCGGAGTTGCTCGTCCTTGCGCTGCCAGCGGTCATTGAGCCATTCCTGGACGCGCTCGGGCGCCACCTCCGTGATCGGGACGGCCTCCCACGCGACGCTCACCGGCCCCGCCGCGCCGCCGAGGAACTCCCAGAACGAAACCGTCCGCGGGTAGGCGAGGGTCACGTCGACGATCGTGCCGCCGGCTGGGGCCAGCGCCTCGATCATGGCGGCGAGGCCGCCGGCCCTGGGCGGAAGCACGTGGTCGTACGGTCCGCTTCTGGCTTTGCGCTTGGCCTCCGTGAACCGCGTCCCCTCGGCGAAGGAGAGGATCGCGGCAGGCGAGTCGATCAGGGCCGCGGACGCTTCGCTGACGCGGCGCCGGTCGTCGTCGCGGCGGTTCGCCGGGTTGCCTCCCCGGCGCGCGCGGCGCCGGAGCACCGGGAAGTCGAAGGCAAGGATGATGACGCCGAAGATCGGTACGTAGAGGAGCTCGCGCTTGCCGAGGAACTTGACGATCGGACCGTTCGTTGCGATGACACTCTGGACGATCAGGATGTCAGCCCAGGATCGGTGGTTGGCCAGGACGATGTGGGGCCGTGCCGGGTCGAGCGTCAGCTCCTCGAAGTTCCACGAAGCGCCCGAGATGTGCCGGAGGAGCGCGTTGTCGATGCGTACTACGCGGCGGTAGATGCGGTGGGAGAGGCGCCGGAACCCGAGTCGCGTGCGCGGCGCCGCCTTGGCCGGCAGCAGGAGCAGCAGCAGAAGGGCGCAGAAGGCCACGTTCAGCGTGATGGCGGCGAGGCAGGTCGCCGCCCTCAGGTGGCGCGGAAACGTCAAGTCCGGTGCGGCGGCCAGAGCAGCAGGGAGTTCGTGCGCCGGACGTAGTCCTGATAGCCGGGATCGTCGCGCCAGCGGCGGTTCGCTCGGGCGAAGAGGGCGCCTGCGGGCAGGCCGGCTGCGATGCCAAGGAAGGGAAGGGCTTTCGGCATGGGGCGAACCTAGCAGCCGCTCCTGGGCACCCGGGCATCCTGTGCCCGCATCCGGCGCGAAGCGCCGGCCTTCTGGCCGGCATCCGGACCCTCAGTACGGCATGTCGTCGTCGCCCAGCCCGAAGTGGTGCCCCAACTCGTGGACCAGGGTGTCGCGCACCTCGCGTACGACATCGTCCTCCGTGTCGCAGATCCACAGGATCGGCAGGCGGTAGATCACGACCCGGTCGGGCAGGGAGCTGTAGCCGCTGCCTCGCTCGTCGAGCGGTACGCCGTGGTAGAGCCCCAGCAGGTCGTCCTCTTCCGGGTCCAGGCCGACGAGGCGCAGATCCTCCTCGCTCGGTTCCTCCTCGACCACGACCGCGATGTTGTCGAGCAGGTCGGCGAAGGCCCGCGGCAACGTGTCCAGGGCTCGGCTGAGCAGCCGCTCGAACCGCGGCAGGTCGACCTTGATCATGGGCGGTGCGTAGTTTCCATGTGTCGCTGCGGCCGACCGGGGTGCTGTTAGGGTCCGCCGACCAGCGAACTGAGCGATTCCGTGACCGACCCGCGACGATACTTGACCGACGACCCGTTCGAACCCGGGGCCGCCGCCAAGAGCGCGCTGACCTTCCATGAGCTCGTCGTGGCGGCGCGCCGGAAGCTGACCCAGGAGGTATGGGACTACCTGGTCGGCGGCGCCGAGACGGAGACGTCGGTCAAGCGCAACCGGCAGGCGCTGGACTCGGTGGCGTTCCGGCCGCGCGTGCTGACCGATGTGTCCGAGGTCGATGCCGGCGGCTCGCTGCTCGGCAACGACCTTCGGATTCCCGTGATCCTGGCACCCATCGGCTCCTTGCAGTTGTTCGAGGAAGGCGGCGGCGCCACGGCCGCGAAGGCGGCCGAGGACTTCGGGATCATGAACTTCGTCAGTTCGGTGTGTTTGCCCGGGCTCGAGGGCTCTGCCGAGGCCTCCGATTCGCCTAAGGTGTACCAGCTCTATCTCGCTGACGACGAAGACTGGATGCGGGGATTGATCCGCCGGGTGCAGAGCGCGGGCTACAACGGCTTCTGCCTCACCGTCGATACCCAGGTCTACAGCCGGCGCGAACGGGACATCCTGAAGCGGTGGCGCCCGCCCTCGGTCGGGGAGGCCACGACCCGGGCCGCGCCGCTGAACTACCAGGCTCGGATGACCTGGGACCTGGTCAAGCGGATCAAGGACGAGTTCGACATCCCCCTGATCCTCAAGGGCATCGCCACCGCGGAGGACGCCGGGTTGGCCTGCGAGCACGGCGTCGATGTGGTCTACGTCTCCAACCACGGCGGCCGGCAGCTCGACCACGTCCGCGGCGCCCTCGACACCCTCCCCGAGGTCGTCGCCGAGGTGGATGGCCGTACCCAGGTCGTCGTCGACGGCGGCTTCCTGCGCGGCACCGACGTGGTCAAGGCAAAGATCCTCGGCGCCGACGCCGTTGGCATCGGCCGCCTCGAGTGCATCGCCATGGCCGCCGGCGGCCGCGAGGGCGTGGTGCGCATGCTGAGGATCCTGGAGCACGAGATCACGACCTGTCTCGGCCTGCTCGGCGTCACGAGCTGGGACGAGCTCGACGCCTCCTACCTCCACCGCGCCTTGCCGGTGGACACCCCCGGGGTCCTCAGCGCCCTGCCGTTCCTCGACCTCGACTACCCGTACCCCTGACCCGGCGTCGGGGCGGCGGCTGGACTCGGCTACACCCCCCGGCTGGTCGGCGGTATGAGGGGGTCAACCCCAGGTGCCGCTCGCGCTTTCTGGTTTGGGGGGAGGTCGGCGCTCACTCCACTCCACTCGCTCCGGTCGGTCTAGGTTGCCGCAAGGTCTCGACAGTCGCTCGCTCCGAGTCACCCGGGGTTGAACCCGTCAGACCGCCTGCGCCGGCTGGATGTCGTCGTGCTGCCGAACCGCTCGGAAGCCACCAGCGAGGTTGCGGGAGGATGCCGGGCGTCTTTAGTGCCCCGCCGTTTCTCGACCTCGACTACCCGTAGCCGCGCCTGCTGGGGCGATCAAAGCCGAGGAGCCGCCGGCCACGATACGGGCGGGAGGGCATAATGTCCTTCGCCCGGCTGAACGGCAACCGGAGGCGGCATGGACCATACCTACTTCGCGGAGATTTCCTGGGACGAAGAAGCGGGCGTCTGGTACGTCTCTGACACGGACTTTCCCGGCCCAGTCGCCGAGGCGGCGTCGGAGCGTGACCTGGTGAAGAGGATCCGAGCGCTGGTGCCGGAACTGTACGCGCTGAACCGGCGTTTCCTCGGCGAACCGGCAGGGCAGGCGTCGGCCAGGCTTGCGAAGACCAACGCGATCACGAGGTGATGAGGAGTCCCATCGAATGTTCAAACGGATCTACATCGACAACTACAAGTCCCTTGTCAACTTCGACTTGCGGCTGCAGGAACTGACGTTGCTTGTCGGACAGAACGGGACCGGGAAGACGGCGGTGTTGGACGTGGTGTACGCGTTGCGGAGACTGCTCGAAGGCACGGCCAAGGTCACCGACCGGGATGTGTTCCCGCCTTCGTCCCTTACGAGATGGCAGGAACGGACCGTTCAGTGTTTTCGACTGGACGTCGAGTTGGACGGAGATGCGTTCCACTATCGCTTGGACGTTGAGCACGACCGCCGGGAGCGCCGCGCACGGATCATCCACGAGACGCTGTCGAAGAATGAAGGCATCCTGTTTAACTTCGAACTGGGCGACGTGCGACTATACCGTGACGATCATTCGGAGGGTCCCGCCTTCAAGAGCGACTGGAGTGAATCCGCGCTCGCCCGAGTCGTGCCGGTCGAGGAGAATATCGCTCTCACCCGCTTTCTCGAATTCATGCGCGGTGTGTTGGTCTGCAGACTCAATCCGCCGGCCCTAGGTTCGGAAGCGACTGGCGAGGATCCGACCTTGGCCAGAGATGGGCGGAACTTCGTCGATTGGTACCGCCACCTCCTGCAGGAACGGCCGCACTTGAATCCAGAATACCTCGACGTGCTCGGTCGAGTGCTGAGTGGACTGCGTGGACTCCGCCTGGAGAGGGCCGGAGTCGATACGCGAGTGTTGACTGCGGTCTTCGGCGAAGCTGACGAGGCCCACGAGTACAGGTTTCACGAACTATCCGATGGGCAACGTGCTCTGACCGTCCTATACGCGATCACGCTCCTCGCTGTGGAGGGGACTGCGCTCTTCATTGACGAGCCCGTCAACTACGTGGGGCTCCGGGAGATCCAGCCGTGGCTGATTGCGCTTGCAGATGCTTGCGGGGACGCGTCTCCTCAGGCCGTACTGTGCTCGCACCACCCGGAGGTCATCGACTACTTGGGAGGCGAGCAGGGCGTCTTGCTCTGGCGCGATGGATTGGGGCCCAGCAGAACGGAATCCCTGGCCGACAGGTTGGCGAACTCGAATCGCGACACCCCGCTGAGGCTCTCTCAGTTGATGGCCCGAGGCTGGGAGCGGTGATGAGTCGTCAGAGAGTGCAGTATGTCCTGGTGTGTGAGGATCAGCAGCACGAGACGTTCGCACGCTTGCTCCTGCTGGAAACGGGGCTCGTGAGGGATTATCACCAGTTACGCATAGAGCGCAGTCCCCCTGGCCGGGGAGCCGCTGACAGATTCGTTCAAGAAACGTACGTGACGGAACTTAGGGCGGGCCGCCGGACTCATGTCGCCACGACTCTAATACTCCTGACTGATGGCGACGCGGTGGGCGTTGACGGACGGTTGCGTAGACTGGATGAAGCATGCGATCGGCAGGGCGTGGAGCGGAGATCACCTAAAGACAGAGCCGCCGTGTTCATACCCACTTGGAACATCGAGACGTGGCTTGCCTACTTGGACGGAGAGACCGTGGATGAGAGCCGGAAGGACTACCCTAGGTTGGAGAGGCCGAAGCAATGTCGGCAACACGTCAACGTGCTGGTAAGAATGTGCCGACAGGGAACATTACGTCAGCCTGCCCCGAAATCTCTTCAGGCTGCATGCAAGGAATACAGTACGCGCTTGCGCTGATTCTGGGATTGGCGTGAGTACCTTGCTCTGGGATAGCCGGGAAGGGGCCTGCGGCCGCTCCAAGAGTCCCGCGCCGTAAGGCTGTAGCGCGCCGCTGCCAAGCGGCTGAACACCAGTTCGCCGAGCGCGACGCGCCAGGGCCGCTCAAACAAGGAAGCGTAGGTACGGTGGTCGTCCGGGTCCCCAAACAAGAGTGTGGCGCCGCGCCAGCCCGGGCTGTCCAGCCTGCTGGGGCGGCCGCCCCCTCGCGCCCTCCCGGGCAGGCGGGTGTAGCCGCAGATCTCCTGCGGCGCGGAAGCTACCGCGTCGGGTCGTCGGTGATCTGGACGACCATCTTGCCGGTGTTGTCGCCGCGGAAGAGGCCCATGAAGGCTTCGGGGGCGTTCTCGAGGCCGGAGACGATGGTTTCGCGGTAGGTGACCTTGCCTTCGGCGATCCAGGAGGCTGTGTCGCGGACGAAGTCGGCGCGGCGGTCCATGTGGTCCGAGACGATGAAGCCCTGCATCTTGAGACGCTTGGGGATGATCGAGATGAGCGTCCTGGGGCCGGGCCGGGGTTCCTTGTCGTTGTACTGCGAGATCATCCCACAGACGGGAATGCGGCCGAACATGTTCATGTGCAGGAGCACGGCTTCGAGCGTCGGGCCGCCGACATTCTCGAAGTAGACGTCGATTCCGTCGGGACAGGTGTCGGCGAGGTTGCGGTTCAGGTCGCCGTGGTAGTCGAAGGCGGCGTCGTAGCCGAGGTCTGAGACCAGGTGGGCGACCTTGTCCGCCGAGCCGGCGCTGCCGACGGCCCGGCAACCCTTGATCTTCGCAATCTGTCCCACGAGGCTGCCGACGGCGCCCGCCGCAGCCGAGACGAACACCGTCTCGCCCTCCTTCGGTTCGCCGATGTCGAGCAGGCCGACGTAGGCGGTCATGCCCGGCATGCCGAGCACGCCGAGGAAGGTGGAGAGGGGCGCGCCGTGGGTGTCGATCTTCTGCAGCTCCGCGGCGGAAGCAGCGAAGTGGCTGCGCCAGCCGAAGCGGCTCGACACCAGGTCGCCGGGTGCGAGGGCGTCCGAGTTCGACTCCTCGACGACGCCGACCGCACCGCCGTCGAGGGCGGCGCCGATCTGGAAGGGCGGCGTGTAGGACTGGATGTCCCGCATGCGGCCCCGCATGTAGGGATCGACCGACATGTAGACGTTGCGCACCAGCGCCTGCCCCTCGCCGGCGCTAGGCATGTCGGTTTCTACGAGGTCGAAGTTCGCGGCTTCCGGCTCTCCGGCGGGGCGCGAGGCGAGACGGACTTCGAGGCTGCGGTTGCTCATCTTCTCTTTTTCTCCGAACAGGTCAGTCGACGATCGCCTGGTATGCCAGGTTGCGGAACTCGGTGCCGTAGGGCAGGCCTCCGTGGGGGAGGATCTGGATCATGAACACGCCGACCATCTCCTCCTCGGGGTCGATCCAGAACCGCGTGCCGGCGGCGCCGCCCCAACTGTATTCGCCTACGGAACCGTTGGCGCCGTTCACGCCCGGGCTCTCGTTGACCCGGAAGGTGAGGCCGAAGCCGTCGCCGGGTCCGAGGAGCTGACCGACGCGCGGCATGTCGCCGATGTGGTCGCTGCCGAGCAGCTCGACCGACTTCGGGCTGAGCATCTGGCCGCCCTCGTACTCCCCGCCGTCGAGCAGCATCTGGATCATCCGGAAGTAGTCGGTCGTGGTCGAGACCAGGCCGGCACCGCCGTAGAAGATCTTCGGCTTGGTCAGGTAGGAGTCCTGCGGCGGTGCGTTCGAACGGGTGATCGTGCCGTCGCCGGCCTCGCGGTCGGGCGTGTAGAGCACGGCCAGCCGGTCCTCGGTGCCCGGGCGCACGTAGAACGCGGTGTCCTTCATGCCCAGCGGCGCGAAGATCTCCTCTTCGAGGAAGACATCGAAGGTCTTGCCGGAGATCACCTCGACCAGGCGTCCCAGGACATCCATGCTGAGGCCGTAGCGCCAGACCGTGCCGGGGTGATCGTGGAGGGGCGCCTGACCCAGCTTCTCCACGAACTCCTCGAGGTTCTGGTCGCGGTCGCGGACTCCGAGTTCGGCGTAGTACGAGCTGCCCTGGGCGTTGCGCGGACCGCCGTAGCTGATTCCGGCGGTGTGGGTGAGCAGATCCTGGACCGTCATGTCGCGGTTCGAGGGCACGAGTTCCAGGCGCGGGTCGCCGGTTCCCGGATCGACGCTCCATTCGGCGACCTTCTGATCGCCGAGAGCGGGGATCCACTTCGAGGCCGGGGTGCGCAGCGAGAAGCCGTACTTCTCGTGCAGGATCATCACGGCGACGCCGGTGACCGCCTTGCTCATCGAGTAGATGCGGAAGAGCGCGTCCTTGGGCATCGGCTCCTTGGACTCGAGGTCGCGGTAGCCGTAGGTGTTGAAGTAGGCGATCTCGCCGCGACGGGCGATCAGGCCCGTGGCGCCGGCGATCTTCCCCGCCTCGATGTAGCCGTTCATCACCGCGTCGATGCGGGCCAGGCGTTCGGCCGAGAGGCCGACCTGTTCCGGCTTCGTGACCGTGACGGTCGCGTCGGCGGCGGCTAGCGCGGGAGCGGCGCCGAGGGTCAGTGTAAGTAGCAGGGCCGCGATCGAGCGGCAGGTCGGGATCAGGCGTCGAGTCATCGGCGTGTCTCCTCGCGGGAACGGTCGTGTCGGCAACGGGTGGCGGCGACATGGTACCCGCTGCGTCCCTCGATGCGTACACGCGACTTGCCCGCTGCTACAGTGTTTCGCGCTCCACGTTCCCTTGAATCGCGAGAAGCTGGATGGGCGGCTTCGGCCCGTACCGGCATAGAGGAGGTCGTTCAGATGCCGGTACCGATCCCACCGCTACGCGAGGAGAACCTCCCCGAACGCAAGCTGTCCTTCTGGCAGCTCGCCGGTCCGGGCGCGATCATGATCGGCCTCGCGGTCGGCGCCGGGGAACTCGCGGTATGGCCGTGGGTGACCGCGAAGTTCGGCACGGTCATGTTGTGGGCGGCGGCCCTGGGCGTCTTCCTTCAGCTCTGGATCAACATCGAGATCGGCCGCTGGGCGGTGGTCACCGGCGAACACCCGTTCACGTCGTACGCCCGGATGTCGATGACCGTCATCTACGCCTTCCTGACTCTGGGCTTCGTCGGCCTGTTCCTTCCGGGGTGGGCGAGGATGTCGGGCGCGGCGCTCAAGGCTCTGATCTTCGGTCCCGACGGTCCGGGCCCCGAGTGGTTCTGGACCGCGGTCACGTTCGGGTTCATCGCGCTCATCCTGTTCGGGCCGAAGCAGATGTACAAGGCAGTCGAGCGGTCCATCGGGATCATGGTGCTGGTGATCACGATCGGCCTGGTCTACGTCGCCTTCTCGGTCGGCACCTGGGATGCGGTCAAGGAGATGGGGCGCGGCCTCGTCAACTTCGGCCACATCGAGCTGGACGACGAGTTCACGTTCGCCCGCTTCTTCGGCGCGGTCGTCTTTGCCGGCATTGGCGGCACCGGCAACCTCTACTACGCCTTCTACCTGCGCGACAAGAACATCGGCATGGGGAAGCGCATCCCGGTACTGGCGAATCCGTTGCGCCAGCACAAGACGGCCGAAGTCCAGACCGGCTTCCGCTACCCCGAGAACCCCGAGAACGCGAGCCGGTTCAGGCGCTGGATGCGCTACGTGATCCAGGACCAGGTCCTCTTCTTCTGGCTCGGCAACACGTTCACGATGTTCCTCTTCATGTTCGGGGCGCTGGCCGTTCTCCGCCCGGCCGGGATCGTTCCCGCCGAGGGCCAGATCGTCTGGGACATGTCCGTGATCCTGGAGTCGAGCCTCGGCGCCCCCGGCCGCTACGTGTTCCTGCTGATCGGCATGGCGGCCCTGTTCAGTTCCCAACTCGCCGCCGTCGACGGCGGCGCCCGCACCTGGTCCTACCTGCTCGGCTCCATGTTCAAGTTCGGCAAGAAGCGCACCCAGAGCCAGTGGTACCTGACCTTCGCCATCATGTTCATGGTCGCCGGCACCGCCTCGACCGCCTTCTTCGAACTCAGCGGCGTATCGGCGCTCGGCTTCATCTTCAACGCCGCGCTCCTCGGCGGCTTCGCGATGGCGATCTACGTGCCGCTCACCCTCTACGTGAACCTGACCAGGCTGCCGAAGTCCGCACGACCGAAGGCGCTCAACATCGTGATGATGCTGATCGCATCCGGTGTCTACGTGTCCTTCACCCTGTTCACGATCTGGAACCTGATCTCCGGGTGATTGGTCCCTGGGAACGCGGAAGCCTGCTGGCTTCCGCCCTGGGAACGCGGGCGTCTCGCCCGCATCCGGGGGCTGTCAAGTTCTCCAAGTCAGACAGCGCCAACTCAGTCAGTACGACGGCAACTCGGCCCTCGCTCACGGTGGCGCGGCACCCCTGCTCACTTCTGAGCGAAGTGCGCCTTGACCTCAGCCAGCGTGACCTCTCGACCTTCTTCGGCGCTTGCCAGTCCTTCGACGACCGCGCGAAGGAAGGACCGCTCGTCCTGCGCCTCCTCGTACTGAGCGAGGGACTGGACGACGGCGACTCCGCGACCACGCGAGGTCAGAAGCACCGGCCGGCCTGACTCGCTCGTCTGTCGCACGACGGCGCCCGGGTTCACCTTGACGTCGCCGAGAGGCACGACATCCTCCGAGAATCTGACCGAGCGAGTGCGGAGCGCGCGTCCTTCTTTCATGGTCCGGTAGATTAGTTCGCCGAACGGGTGCGGTCAACAGGTGCGGTTAGATGGACCTGTAAACTGGCTGCTACGGCTCAATCGCCTCGACGGTAGCCGATTCCGGGGCCTGCCAAAGACACGGGTCGCCTACGACTACTCCTTGGGGATCCGCTTCATGACGCGGTTGATGAACTCGATGAAGACCGCGATGTCACTCAGGTAGTGCCGGAACTGACCCCGGTCGACGAACTCCCACGAGTAGCGTTTCTTCCAGAGCACAACGTCCTCATCGAAGTACTCGAAGAACCCGCTGAGCGTGGAGATGTCGCGGGCTGCCGGTCGCTCGGGCTCGCTTGGGGACGCCGTGTTGAGAAACGCGACAAGTTCGTAGCCGCCAGGGCGCACAGCCCTGCTCTCCTGGTAGGTGGACTCAAGCCGTTGCCTAGCCGGTGCCGGTAAGGCCGCGTAGAGCTTGGTCAGCGAGTGACGTTTTGGAACGGCGGTGTTGTTGCGAAACAGAAGCAACTTCAGCATCAGCTCCAAGGCCGTCGCAAGGTTGAAGTGGGAGACGGTCTTCATTGACTCCCACGTTTCCTGGTGCCTGCGGCCCTTCATGTCTGGCACGACCGCGTTGCGGTCACCTCGAATGCCATGTCTGCCAATCTCGGACTCTACGAGAGCGGCAGTGGTCTTGAAATCGTGGATGTTGTCGTAGAGGAAACGGTATGCGGCGCCTTCCATTCTTCCGTTCTTCCCTGGGTCTGGCTAGGCCGCCCGCGACTCGGGCTGCTCTCGACTTGTTCCGCCGTATCTCTCCCGTTCCACCACTGCCTGCAGATGGGGCGGCGGCTTCCACAGGCACTCCATCACGTACCGCAGGTCCATCGGCGTGCCGTCCCAGGCCGGCATCGACTCGTTGCCGGTGACGAGAAGGCCGGCATCTTCGAGGTCTCGGAGGAGATCGTCGCAAGGGTAGGGGCCGACCGGTGGCAATGCGGGACTTTCGTGGAGTGGCCGTCCGCGAGGATGGAAGAACTGCACCGCGCCGTTAGCGTCCACTTGCGTCTTGAACCCGCCCTCGTGCAAGAGCCGATGATGTCGGCGGCAGAGAAGCACCAGGTTCGAGAGCTTCGTTTCGCCGCCATCGGCCCAGTGGTGGACATGGTGGGCGTCGCAGTGACGGGAAGTGCAGCCAGGGAAGCGGCAACCGCGATCCCGGAACTCCAGAGCGCGCCGGATCGGCGGCGGAATGGTGCGCCTCTTGCGGCCGACGCTCAGGATTTCGCCGTTCCGGTGGCTCATTCGCACCTTGCCCGCGTCGCAGGCGATCCGCCGGGCTGTTTCCGCGGAAACAGGGACGTGAGAGTCACCGAGCCAGGCGCCGTTGGTGGGTGGCGTTTCCGCGGAAACGTCGCGGGCTGCTGCTTCCGCGGAAACACCGCGGTCGGCCGCTTCCGCGGAGACACAGGCGCGGGCCGCTTCCGCGGAAACGCCCGCCTCGGCCGCTTCCGCGAAAGCACGCGCCTGTACGCCGTTCGCCATCGAACCGTTTTCGCGATGCCTCAACTCCTCTTCGTTCACGTGGACGACAACCTGATAGCGACCACCGCTTGAACCCGGTTCGAGCCCGCTCGCGAGCGCGCTCTCCGCCACCAGCGCGAGAGCGTCGGCCCGCAGCTTGCCGACCGGGGGACGGTCCGCCTTTCCCCTCTCGCCGCGGCTCTCGTCGTACAGCTTCTCACTCGCAGCGTCGAGCGCATTCAGCAGCACCTCGCCGACCTCGGGCGCCAGCCGTCCGCGAATCACGAACATGCCATTCTCGCCGATGTGGGTGGAGAAGTGACTGGCGGCGTCGCGCAGTTCGTCGTCGCTGGCCTCGATGGCCCGGTCGGCCCGCCGCCACGCTCTCACTAGGCACTCGATGTGCGCCGCGGTTCCGGTCCTGCCGAGGTCCACGAGTGACTCTTCGGTGTCGGGCATGGCGACTCGAGTCAGCGCCCTGACCTTCGAGTAGGAGAGCTGGCCATGTTTCATCGCCTCGCTCATCAGTGGCAGCTCACCCAGGGCCCGGGCGACGCGCACCCGCTCTCGAGCCGCGTTGGGGGCGAGCCCGATGCGCCAGGTGAGCCAGTGGGCGCAACTCAGGAAGCGTTGTTCCAGCCTTCCTGTTCATCGAACTTGCGAATCAGCAAGAGCAGTTCGTAGGTCGCCGCGTCGATGCGCGCGGCGAGCGTGGCAATCTCTTCGCCCAGTCGTTCCTTGGGATTCGCGTCGGTGTGTTTATCAATCATTTGAAGCCTGTTTCGTGAGTCTGTGGAAACGGCCTTGGAGCGTCGAGAACGGGGTGTCTTGTCCCCAAGTCCGGGCCAGCAACTCTAGCGGAAATACTTACGAATAGCAAGGCGCGGAGGAGGTTGCAGCAGGGGGAGATCACGCCGGCCACCGGCCCGGTGGTCGCTTCGCATGGCCTGCGCCTTGATGGCCGAAGAATCTGGAGAGTTGATCCTCATTGGCTCTGACAAGTAGGGTTGCGGCGTGATCCCGGCCCAGAAACTCACGGCGGCAGTCGAGACGTACTTCTCCGATCTCCGGCGCCTGCGGGCATCGGGCGGCGCAACGGGCGAGCGGTCGAGCTACGTACCGCTCGCGAACTTGCTGAATGCCGTCGGCGCGGCGCTCAAACCGAAGGTGTTCTGCGTCGTCGAGCTTGCCGACCAGGGCTCGGGCCATCCCGACATCGGCCTCTACGCGTCGAAGCAGGTTCAGAGGGGCATGCCCCGCGAGGGTCAAGTTCCCGAGCGTGGCGTTGTGGAAGTGAAGTCGCTGCGAGAGGACGTTTCGAGCGATCCAACAGCGGAAGTCCGCGAACAGGTGAACCGCTACTGGTCCCGCTATCGCCTCGTCCTGGTGACCAACCTGCGGGAGTTCGAACTCGTCGGCCGGAACTCCTCCGGCGACGAAGTCAGGCTCGAGGCGTTTCGCCTGTCGGAGACCGAGACGGCCTTCGACCGGCTCTTGGAGACGCCGCGTGCGTCAGCACAGAAGGCCGGCCCGCGTCTGGGCGAGTACCTTGCGCGCGCGTTGTCGCACCGCGCCGCCTTGGTTGAGCCGAGAGATCTTGCGTGGCTACTTGCGTCCTACGCCCGCGATGGCCTCGCTAGGGTCGAGGCGGCTGGAGATGCGCCGTCGCTCGGAGCTGTCAGGTCGTCGTTGGAAGAGGCGCTCGGGGTGCGTTTCGAGGGTGCGAAGGGTACGCGCTTCTTTCACTCGACTCTCGTGCAGACGCTGTTTTACGGTGTCTTCTCCGCGTGGGTGCTTTGGTCGCGGCAAACACCGCCACCGACCGGCGCGTTCGATTGGCGCACCGCCGTCTGGCACCTCCGCGCGCCGGTTCTGCGGGCGTTGTTCCAGCAATTGGCTGACCCCGGACGTCTGCGGCCCCTGGGGCTGACTGAAGTACTGGACTGGACGGCGGCTGCTCTTGACCGGGTCGATCGTCCCGCCTTCTTCACCAGCTTCAACGAGGGCGAGGCTGTCCCCTACTTCTACGAGCCGTTTCTGCAAGCGTTCGACCCGACACTACGCAAGCAGTTGGGCGTCTGGTACACGCCGACGGAAGTCGTGCAGTACATGGTCGCCCGGGTGGACAAGGCGCTCCGCGACGACCTGGAGATCCCGGACGGTCTGGCCGCGGACAACGTCTATGTCCTCGACCCCTGTTGTGGAACCGGCGCCTATCTCGCCGACGTGCTGAAGCGCATCGCCGAGAATCTCGAAGGAAGAGGACTCGGAGCGCTCGCCGGTGCCCGCGTGAAGCAAGCCGCCACGGAGCGCGTCTTCGGCTTCGAGATCATGCCGGCGCCGTTCGTGATCGCCCATCTGCAGGTTGGCTTGACGATGCAGGACCTTGACGCTCCGTTGGCTGAGGACGGATCGGAACGCGCGGGAGTCTTCCTGACCAACGCCCTCACGGGCTGGGAACCGAGAACGAACAAGCCGCTCCCGTTCCCTGAACTGGAGGAGGAGCGTGATCGGGCGGAGAAAGTGAAGCAGGAGGCGCCGATTCTCGTCATTCTCGGCAATCCTCCTTACAACGGTTTCCCCGGCCTGGCGGTGGAAGAAGAGCGCGAACTCACCGACGCATACCGCTCGACGAAGCGCGTGCGTCGACCGGAGGGTCGGGGCCTGAATGATCTCTACGTGCGCTTCTTCCGCATGGCGGAGAGGCGAATCGCCGAGCGGACGGGCCAGGGCATCGTTTGCTTCATTTCGAACTACTCGTATCTGGATGGCCTGTCGTTCACCGGGATGCGGGAGCGGTACGTCGAGGCGTTCGACGCGATACGGATCGACTGTCTGAACGGCGACAAATACAAGACCGGGAAGATCGCTCCGGATGGTTCGCCCGACCCGAGCATCTTCTCGACCGAGAGCAATGCGCTGGGCATTCAGGTGGGCACGGCGGTGACGACGTTGGTTCGGAAGGCGGACCACGCGCCGGCATCGGAGGTCCGCTTCCGACATCTCTGGGGCCGGACGAAGCGAGAGGACCTGCTCGAGACGGCTGAAGCCGAGCCGGAGGCGCTCTACGAGGGAATCGAACCCTCTCTGCCGCTTGGCATGCCCTTCCTTCGAACAACGGTCGACGAGCGCTGGTTTGATTGGCCGGCTCTGCCTGACTTGTTTCCGGTGCGTTTTCACGGAGTACTGACAAACCGGGACGCGTTCTTGGTTGATGTCGATCTGGAGAGGCTTCGAACTCGCGTTGGCGACTATTTCGATCCGAGCTTGAGCCACGAAGAGATCGAGCGCCGCTACCCGAGCGCGATGAAGTCCACGGCGCGATTTGACGCGCGGGCGGGCCGAGAAGAGTTGCTTGCTCGCGGCGGACCGGTGGAGGCTGGCTTCTGCCGGGTTACATACCGGCCGTTCGACAATCGGTGGCTCTACTGGGAGGACGAGACGGGACTATTCGACCGGCCGCGACATGACTACCGCGAACACGTTGCTCCCGGGAACCTCTGGCTCACAGCGTCTCAGCAGGTTCGGAAAGACGCCTCGGAGCCGCAGGCCGTGTTTACGACCCACCTTGGTTCGCATCACCTGATCGAGCGCGGGTCGAACCTGTTTCCGGCGTACCTTCGGCAAGACGCCGCGATTGGGGTAGATGCCGGGCTGCGCGCCAACCTCTCCGCGGGCGCCCAGCGCTACCTGAACCGCATCGGCGCCACCGTGGAGGATCTCTTCCACTTCACGCTTGCCACCCTGCACGATGCCGAATACCGCAACTCCAACGCCGACGGCCTGCGCCTTGGTTGGCCACGCATCCGGCTTCCGGACTGGCCTGAGGCCACCAGCGAGGTCGCGGCCGAAAGGTTCGCGGCCACTGCAGCGCGAGGCCGGGAGCTCGCCCGGCTGCTCGACCCGGACACGCCGGTCCCTGGCGTGACGGCTGGCAACCTACGACCGGAGATCACAGCCATCGCCGTTCCGACCAAGGTCGACGGCCACCAGATGACTGGTGACGACTTCGCCGTGGCCGCGGGATGGGGCCACTTCGGTGTCGGCGACGCCGTGATGCCGGGCCAGGGCCGGGCGGTGGAGCGTTCCTACCGCGCCAAGGAGCGAGAGGTCCTTGGCGATGGAATTCCGCAACTCGGCGAGAGCACGTTCGACATCTACCTAAACCGCGAAGCGTACTGGCTCAACGTCCCCGCCGCCGCCTGGCAGTATCGCCTCGGCGGGTATCAAGTCCTGAAGAAGTGGCTCTCCTACCGGGAGAACTCCATCCTGAGCCGGCCCTTGACACTCAATGATGTGCAGTACTTCGCTGATGCCGCGCGCAGAATCACGGCGATTCTACTGCTGCTCCGGGATTCGGACTCCACCCTTCCTTACCGAAGTCGCGACATCCCAGGGAGCCACAGCGCACCGGGGAAGGCTATCCGATCGTCAGCTCGCAGCTTCTTCAGCGAGCGCGAGCGGACTCTGCCGTCGGGTGTCAGAATCTGAATCTCGCCCTCACTCGCCAGCCGCAGGATCGCATTACCGAGTACTTCGAACGTCGCCGCTGTTCGATTGGCGAACATGTGCTGCACGACCTCTATGGTCACCGGATTCTCGGATGCAAGAGCGTACAACTCACGCGGCAATGTGCGCAAGAGCTGCTCGTCCAACTGCGCTGCATCGAGTTCGTCGAAGTTGAACAGCGTCAGACCGTCGAGCTCCCTGAGGGCATCCCAGCCGAGCATGTCGAAGCCTCCGGAGCCGTAGCGCTCAAACGTATTGCGGTTCCGCCAATGTTGCTGAATCATCACGTCGCGAGCGGTTGGGTGTCTAGACAGGTGCAAGAACCACAGGGCACGGCGCGATTTCTTCGGCCTAATGAAGAACGGTGTGTCGAACATCGCTCCGGTGGCCGACCGAATGTGGTGGCGCAGCATTCGCTGAACCAAGGCCCTTCCCCGTCACCATCGCGAAACCGAATCATCTCCTTGATTTTCGCTTCGGTCAAGTCCAGCGGAGAGACGGACTTGATCAGAGGCGCTGTATCCGATAGGTGGTTCAGAAGATGATCTGTCGCGAACGTGAGTATCACTTCTGCTGCAGGCAGCTCGCCAAGAATGCGGGCGACAAGTTGTAGCGACACCTGCGCGAAGCCGGTTTGGTCGAGCAGGAAGATCGCGCGGCCCGCCCGAGGCTGTCGACGGCGAATCTCTTCGAGAATGCTATCGAGCACGCCCTCGAAGAACCCATGGCGAACTACGACTCTCTCGTCGGTTGGACCGATGCCGCGTTCTGACAAGCACCTATTGAGATGGTCGATGTGCGCCTGTTCCTTGTCCACGAAGTAGAACCTGCAGTCGACGTGTAGATGCTTCGCCCTACCCTGGTTCAACCTGTCGGCGGCTGCGTGGGCTTCCTCCAGCATGATGAGAGGCGAGCCAGAGACTGTTTCCATGCCGTCTCTGAAGGTGCCACCGCCGCAGAAGCCGTCGACGAGATCGAGCTTGAACTGATCGGGGTGAGGGCTCTGGAGGCATCGCTCGGAAAGTGAGCCACCCAACGCTCGGAAAGTGATCCACCCTCGGCCCTTGGCCGGTAGCTTGGTCTTGTTCAGTAGACCAACGCGATCGGAGGAAGGACTTGCTGAGGATGGATCAGGTACATGTTATTCGGCACCAGGTGCTGGTGGAGGGTCGGAGCCAACGCTCGGTGGCTCGGGAGCACGGCGTGAGCCGCAACACGGTGCGCAAGTACCTGGATCAGAGCGCGCCTCGGCGGGTGGAGAGCAGGCCGCGGCGGCGGCTGGTGACGGAGCGGATGGCGCCTCGTCTGGAGGAGCTGCTGAGGACGTGGTCTCGCCGGACGACGGCGAAGCAGCGGCTGACGGGTACGCGTCTGCATCGGCAGTTGCTGGAGGATGGCTACGAGGTCGGGATCACGACGGTTCGCAGCTACGTTCGGGAGTGGAAGCGTCAGCGGCAGGAGACGTTCATTCCGCTGGTGCACCGTGCCGGCGAGTGTGGCCAGGTGGACTTCTTCGAGGTGACGGTGGAGGAGGACGGTGTGGCTCACCGGGTGTGGAAGTTCCTGCTGCACCTGCCGTACTCAGGCCGTTCGTTCGTGTGGCTGTACGACCGCTGCGACCAGGTGGCGTTTCTCGATGGCCACGTGCGGGCGTTCGCGCACTTCGGCGGCGTGCCGCTGCGGCTGGTCTACGACAATCTGAGTGCGGCCGTGCGGCGCCGGGTGGGCGCCAAGCGTCAGTTGACGGATCGATTCCAGGCACTGGTGAGCCACTACCTGTTCGAGCCGTGCTTCGCCCGCCCCGGCGAGGGGCACGACAAGGGCAGTGTGGAGTCGCGGGGCAAGGGAATCCGTCTGGCGCACATGAGTCCGGTGCCTCAAGGGCGCACTCTGGAGGAGATCGCACGGGGCGTGCTGGCTTCGGTCGACGCGGCACACGGCAACCGTGCGCGGTGGCAGGAGGAGCAGGCGGCTCTGCGCGAGCTGCCGCCGACCGCGTTCGAGGCAAGGAAGCTCAGGATCGTGCGGGTGTCGCGCCAGGCGACGGTGCAGTTGGGTGGTGCGATCTACTCGGTTCCCTCGCGGTGGAAGAGCCTCCAGGTCCATGCCCGCGTCGGTACGGGCGACATCGTCTTCTCCTGTCGCGACGCGGAGTACCGCTGCGCTCTGGTGCGGCCGGGACAGCGCCTGGTGCGCTACGCGCACTACTTCGAGGAGCTGTCCCGGAAACCTCAGGCGGTGCGCCAGGTGGCCCCGGAGCTGCTCGCAGAGCTCGGCCCGGCCTATCGCAAGCTGTGGAGAATGCTGGAGTTGCGGCACGGCGCGCTGGAGACGGCGCGGCTCTTCGCCAAGCTGTTGAGCGTGGTCACAGACCACGGCAGCGAGGAGGTAGCCGCCGCACTCGAGGAGGCCCTGACCGCCGGTCGCTTCGACCTGCTGGGACTCGCTCCGCGGAGTCCGGCCTCCAGGATCGAGGTGCCGGAGCCGCTCCGCCGCCACGAGGTCGAGAGCGCTCGTGCCGCTGACTTCGACGTGCTGCTTCAGGAGGCGGCATCGTGAGCCGGGCGGTGCGCAGAGCCGTCATCGCCGAGGGCCTCAAGACGCTCAAGATGCCCTCCGTGCTGCGCGACTACGAGCAGCGGGCGCGTCAGGCCCAGGACGCACAGTGGGACTACGAGGACTACCTGTGGCAACTGCTCGAGACCGAGATCCGGGATCGGGAGGCCCGCACCGTCGAGCGCCGGCTGCGCGCGGCCCGCTTCCCCGACCACAAGACGCTCGAGCAGATCGACTTCAAGGCGCTACAGGGAGTGTCCAAGCCAAAGCTGCGCGAGCTGGCGGCCTGCGACTACATCGACCGCGGCGACGATGTCGTCCTGGTCGGACCCATCGGCACCGGCAAGACGCATCTCGCCATCGCGCTGGGCATCGAGGCCGCGAAGCGCCGCCGCCGAGTCTGGTTCCGCAAGGCCTCCGACCTCGTCCGCGATCTCCTCGAAGCCCGCGACCAGCGGGAGCTGGGCCGCCTGCAGCAGTGGCTTCAGCGGGTCGATCTCCTGATCTGCGACGAGCTCGGCTTCGTGCCATTCGACCGCGCCGGCGGCGAACTGCTCTTCAACGTCTTCGCCGACCGCTACGAGCGACGCTCGACCATCGTCACCTCCAACCTCGCCTTCTCCGAGTGGGTCCGCGTGTTCGGCGACGAAAAGCTGACCACGGCTCTGCTCGACCGCCTCTCCCACCACGCCCACATCCTCGCCACCAAGGGCTCCTCCTATCGGACACGGCTGCGGAGCACGGCCTCGTGAATCCCGATCGCACAGCTCGAAACCGGACCGCCGCGGCGCCGCCGCGGAGCGGACCGCAACGGCGGCCGGCTGCGGAAGCTGCCGGCGCCGCGGAAAACGGCAGACCGTTTCCCGCACCGCCTTGGAAAACCGGCAGACCGGTTTCCCACAGCTACCGCAGCCGCTACTGCTACTGACTCAAGGGGACCGACGAGAGAAAACTCGCGTACACTCGAACACGGCCGAGGTGGCTCACTTTCCAAACGGTGGGTGGCTCACTTTCCGAGCGTTGCCAACAGCTCTTGTTGAGGCCGGTCGAAGTAGGCGCTCAGGTACCGGCGAAGCACCTTCAGCTTCGCCCTCGTGTGGTCTTCGATCCGAGGCGGCGGCTCGTTTGGGTGCCAATGGAATTTGGCCACTCCTCATCCCCTCCACACAGGCATGTCGTTGTGTTCCGCCCCTTGAAGCTGACGACCACCAGACTTCGGTCTGGGGCCTCCCCACTGCTTGAAGAAGAAAGCGACGCCGTGACGTTGGCAGAGGTCCCGCATCTGAAGCACCCACTCTTCTCGCATCGGGCGTGCCCCGGGGCCACTTTCTCCACCGACGATCACCCACGAGATTCCGCTGAGGTCGATGTCGCCAACGGGACCGAGGAGTGGTTCGACAGAGAGAAAGCGGATGGGCACGGGTGCCTGTTGGAGGTGACGGACTCGCACAGTGGCTGCGCGATCCTCCACGGAGACGCCGCACCAGATGTGCGCGGGCACTCCGGCTAGTCCGTAGCGACCGAGTATGTAGTCGCGCATCAACGAGCTTCGCTTCGTGAGGATCTGGTAGACGTGCCGATCTGCGGATTCCATTGTGTCGAAGACCTGATCGAGGAAGGCAGGCGGTATCTCCTTGTGGAAGAGGTCGCTTATGGAGTTCACGAAGATTCGTCGCGGCCGTTTCCACGAGAGCGGTTGCGAGAGCTTTTCTGGGCGAGGCGTGAGATCGAACCCGTTCTCGAACGGATGGCCGGGTGTGCCGCGAAATCTCTCGGTAAATCGGGCTGCGTAACAGTTGTCGCAACCGCGCGCGATCTTCGTGCAACCCGTCACAGGGTTCCAGGTCGCGTCTGCCCATTCGATTGGAGTGTTGTCGCCCACACGAAGCTCCCTTTGTTGGCGGGTTGTTCGGGTCGGGGTCAAAGAGGGACGGTAACCTATACCAGCGATCCTGGGTGGCGCGGCGGAGGGTTCCCGTCTAGTGACAGAGACGAGAAGGAGCCTTAGGATCCGCGTTGGAGCGGGTCGCTCGCGGTGCCTGTGGGGGTTCGGGCCCATCCGGGGCGGCTGCAGTTGCTTTGGGGGAAGTGCGACCCAGTTTGGGCCCGCTCAGCTTGCGAGGCACACTGCGGACTCGGCTCGGCGGGCTCTGGCCAGATCGTAGGCACTTTGCATTCGCACCCAATGCCCGGCATCGCTCCAGCCGAGACGTTCCAACGCTAGCGCTAGCCGGGGGGACACTCCGGCGCTTCCGTTGACTACGCGGGACAGCGTGCTCCGGGTGACGCCAAGTCGGGCTGCGGCGTCGGACACAGTCCAACCCGCAGCCTTGATTGCTTCGCTGAGGATCTCGCCCGGGTGCGCGGGGTCGTACATTGCAGACACGGTGGTTCCCTTGGTCGGTGTCGGTCAGGGTACCGCGATGGTAGCTGCTTCCACCCTCACGCCAGATGCGGGCGAGACGCCCGCGTTCCCAGGGGCAGATCGGGCGGGGGTTGTCGGACCGTTCAGCCGTTGAACCGGAGCAGCATCGCGCCCCAGTGGAAGCCGGCGCCGAAGGAGGTCAGGAGCACCAGGTCGCCGGGTGAGATGCGGCCGTTGCGGTGGGCCTCCCACAGCGCCAGGGGAACGGAGGCGGAGCCGGTGTTGCCGTACTCCTGAAGGTTCGTGTAGACCTTTTCCATCGGAGCGGAGAGGTTCTTGGCGACCGCCTGGATGATCCGCAGGTTCGCCTGGTGGGGTATGACCATCGCGATGTCATCGAGCTTGACGCCCACCTTGTCGAGCACTTCGCGGCTGACCTCAGACATGCGGTGGACGGCGTGGCGGAACAGGGCCGGGCCGTCCATTTCGAGCTTCAGATGCTCTTCCCTTTGTGCTCGCTCGAGCGAGAACGGCTTGCGGGTGCCGCCGATCTGGAGGGTCAGGATCTTCCACTGGCTGTTGTCGGTGCCGGTGCTGGAGCCGAGGATCTCGGCCATCTGCTGCCCTTTCTCGACGATCACGCCGGCGGCGGCGTCGCCGAAGAGGACGCACGTTTCGCGGATCTTCCAACTCACGAGCCGCGAAATGAGTTCGACACCGATCACCAGGACTCGCTGGGTGCCGGTGAGCACCCGCGAGCGGGCGATGTCGACCGCTTGGACCCACCCGGCGCAGCCGCTTCCGCCGAGGTCGTAGGTGGGAATCTCACGCGCGCCGATCATGCGTTGGACGAAGGAGGCGGTGTCCGGCGTGTAGACCTCGGGAGTGTCGGTCGCGACGATGATCTCGTCGATCTCCTCGGCGCCGATGCCGCGGCTCTCAAGCGCCGAGTTCGCGGCGGCGGTGGCGAGATCCGCGGTCGATTCGCCCTCGGCGGCGAAGCGGCGCCGGTGAATGCCGGTCCGCGCGACGATCCACTCGTCGGAGGTGTCTACGTGTTCGGTCCAGTCCTCGTTCGTCATCACACGCTCCGGCACGTAGCCGCCGAAGCCGCTGATTCCTACTACAGTGTTCGTCAAATGGTCTCCTGGGGGCCGGGAGTGGCCGGGGTTCTTCTCACGGTACCACCGCCTGGCGAGCAGTCGTTCGACGGCGAGTTCCGCTAGTCGTCGTCCAAGAGCTCGGCGAGCACTTCGTCGGTGTCGGCCCCGCATGTGGGCGGCGACTTCCGGTAGGTCACGGGCGTTTCCGACATCCTGATCGGGTTGGCGATGATCCGGACGCTGCCGCTGCCGGCCAGCGGGTGCGGCATGTCGATCGTCATGCCGCGGGCCAGCGCCTGGTCGGAGGCGAGCGCCTCTTCCAGGTTGTGGATCGGGCCGCCGGGCACGCCGCGGGCTTCCAGGCCGTCCAGTACCTCGGCGCTGCTCAGCTTGCGCAGGCGGCGCGCCAGCTCGGCCACCAACTCTTCGCGATGGGCAAGCCGGCCGGCGTTGGTGCGGTAGCGCTCGTCGGAGGCCAGCTCCGGCGCGCCGAGAAACTCGCAGAACCGCTCGTACTGGCCGTCGTTGCCGACCGCGACGATCACGTGGCCGTCGGCGGTCTCGAAGACGCCGTAGGGGACGATGTTCGGGTGCTCGTTGCCGCGCCGGCGGGGCACCTCTCCGGAGGTCAGGTAGTTCGTGCCCTCGTTGACCAGCCAGGCCATCTGCGTGTCGACCAGGGCGAGGTCGATGTGCTGACCGCGGCCGGTGCGGTCGCGGTGCCGCAACGCCGCCAGGATCGCGGTCGCGGCGTACATGCCGCAGACGATGTCGGCGATGCCGACGCCGACCTTCATCGGCTCGCCGTCCGGTTCGCCGGTCAGGCTCATGATGCCGCCGTAGCCCTGCGCCAGGAGGTCGTAGCCGGCACGGTGTGCGTTCGGGCCGGTCTGGCCGAAGCCCGTGATCGAGCAGTAGACGAGGCCGGGGAACTCGTCCTTCAGGTCGTCGTAGCCTAGGCCGTAGCGCTGGAGGGCGCCGACCTTGAAGTTCTCGATCAGCACGTCCGAGCGGGCGGCGAGGCGTCGCACCAGGTCCGCGCCCTTCGCCGTGGCGAGGTCGACCGCGACGGAGCGCTTGTTCCGGTTCGCGCACAGGTAGTAGGCGCTCTCGCTCGTGTCCTCGCCGTCCGCGCCGGGCACGAAGGGCGGCCCCCAGGTTCGCGTGTCGTCGCCGCGACCGGGCCGTTCGATCTTGATCACGTCCGCGCCGAGGTCGCCGAGCAACTGCGTGCACGTAGGACCCGCGAGGATGCGGGTCAGGTCGAGGATGCGGAGACCGTCAAGCGCTGGCATGGTTCGTAGCATACGATTCCGCGCGATGCGCAAGTTCGACGCGGTTGTGGTCGGCGCGGGGTTCGCCGGCCTCTACATGGTGCACCGTCTGCGCGGTCTGGGCTTCTCGGTGCGGGCGTTCGAGGCCGGTGACGGTGTGGGCGGCACCTGGTACTGGAACCGCTATCCGGGCGCCCGCTGCGATGTCGAGAGCCTGGAGTACTCGTACCAGTTCTCGGAAGAGCTGCAGCGGGAGTGGTCCTGGAGTGAACGCTATGCCGGTCAACCGGAGATCCTCCGCTACGCGAACCATGTCGCCGACCGCTTCGACCTCCGCCGCGACATCGAGTTCAATACGCGGGTGGCGTCGGCCCACTTCAACCCCGAGACCTCCGACTGGCAGGTCGAGGTGACGGCGGCCGAAACACCCGGGAAGAAGCTCTGGAGGAACGGCAATGGCAACGGCGCTCACCTTGGCGACGGCGCCGGAAGCGAGACGATCCGCGCCCGCTTCGTCATCATGGCCACGGGCTGCCTCTCGGCGGCGAACCTCCCGTCCTTTGTTGGGCTCGACGACTTCGAGGGCGCGAAGTACCACACCGGCGCCTGGCCGCACGAAGAAGTCGACTTCACGGGTCTCCGGGTCGGCATCATCGGCACCGGGTCCTCGGCGATCCAGGCGATTCCGCTGATCGCGGAGCAGGCAGGTCACCTGACTGTCTTCCAGCGCACGCCGAACTTCTCGATTCCGGCCCGCAACCGGGCCATGGACCGGGAGCGCGAGGCGGAGGTCAAGGCCGAGTACCCGGCGTTCCGGGCGCGGAACAAGCTGATGCCCGCCGGCCTCGGGGCGGACATGAACCCGATGCACGACGAGGCGGTGCTTGCGGCCGACGCGGAACGCCGGCGGCGCTTCGAAGAGCGCTGGCAGACCGGTGGCTTTTCCTTCATGGTTTCCTTTGCCGACCTGCTGCGGACGCAGGAGGCAAACGACGCCGCGGCCTCGTTCGTGCGCGAGCAGATCCGCGGCATCGTGCGCGACCCGGACACCGCGGACCTGCTCAGTCCGCACAACGTGATCGGTTGCAAGCGCATCTGCCTCGACAGCGGCTATTTCGAGACCTACAACCGGCCCAACGTGTCGCTGGTCGACATAAGCCAGGCGCCGATCGAGAAGATCACCCGGTCGGGTGTCCGCGCCGGCGGCCGCGACGTCGAGCTCGACGCGATCGTCTTCGCCACCGGTTTCGATGCGATGACCGGCGCGCTAACGCGGATCGACATTCGCGGCCGCGGCGGCTGGACGCTGCGGGCCAAGTGGGCGGAGGGGCCGCGCGCCTATTTGGGCCTGGGCATCGCCGGTTTCCCCAACCTGTTCATCATCACCGGTCCGGGGAGTCCTTCCGTGCTCTCGAACATGCTGCCGTCAATCGAGCAGCACGTCGAGTGGATCGCGGACTGCATGGACTACCTTCGGGGTCGCGGCTATTCGGAGATCGAAGCATCGCCGCAGGCGGAGGAGGAGTGGGTGGCCCACGTCCGCGAAGTGGCCGACCACACGCTCTACCCGACTTGCAATTCGTGGTACCTGGGCGCCAACGTGCCCGGCAAGCCGCGCGTATTCATGCCCTACCTTGGCTTTCCTCCGTACCTGGAGAAATGCAACGCGGTAGCGGCCAACGGCTATGAGGGGTTCGAACTGTCATGAGCAAGAGAACCGGCCTCGCCTTCCTTTCCGCACTCATTGCCCTCGGGGCGTCGCCTCTGAGCGCCCAGCAGCCCGAGTCCGCAGCCGGGGTCATCCAGGAGTCCGTCGACGTCGAAGTCGTGAACATCGACGTGCAGGTCACCGATCGGCAGGGGGCGCCGATCACGGGCCTCACGATGTCGGACTTCCAGGTCTTCGAACACGGCCGCCGGGTCGACCCGGTGAACTTCTACGAAGTCGTGAGCGATGATCCGGACGCCAGCACGCCGATCTGGCTCATCCTGTACTTCGATCAGCACAACATGCTGTCCGCGAACCGCGACCGCGCGCTGGCGGAGCTCGAGGTCGACCTGCCGGCGGTGCTGGAAGATCGCCGGGTGCGGGTGATGGTCGCCGCGCACGACCAGGAACCGCGGATCCTCCAGAGCTTCACCCGCAATTGGGGATCGATCCGGAGCGCGCTGGCCAGTCTGAAGGGGCAGGAGACGGTCGGCGACGCGCGGGACGGCCTGCGTCAGAGCGCTCAGCTCTCGGTGACCGATGCGTTCCAGCGGATGCGCGGCAGCGACCGCCTCGACCGCCAGAACGCCGCCCTGGCCATCGACGCGCTGCTGGGCGAGATGCGGACGTACGCGCGCGAGATCTACGCCGACTCGGAGAGCAGCTTCGAGGCCCTTGGCAACTTCGTGCGCACTCTGTCCTGGCTCGAGGGTCGGAAGGCGTTGATCTACGTGTCGGACGGCGTGGTCGAGCGGCCGCTGGGCTCCCTGATGGAGCATCTCCAGGATCTGCTGACGGGTGGCGCCAGCAACGCCGGCGCTCTGGTCGAGAGTCGGAGCGGCGGTCAGGCCGGCGGCATTCCGGGTACCGGCGGCCCCTTCGACCGGGACACGAGCATGGAGGCCGGCCGCCTCCAGCAGGAGGTCGAGCAGTACCGGGCCACGGCGACCATCCGCGCGATCGTCGCGGAGGCGAACACCTACGGCGTGACGCTGTTCGCGGCCAAGCCGCCGCCGGGCAACGCGGCGACGAGTGCCCGGCGTTCCAAGGGTCGGGGCTCGTTGCTCGAGATCTCGGACTACCGGGAGGCGTTGCACGGTCTGGCCGAGGGCACGGGCGGGTTCGCCCGGACCGGCGGCGGGAGGCTCGGCGGCTTCCTGCCTCGGGCCGTCGGCGGGATGCAGTCGTACTACTCGCTGGGACTGTCCTCGGCGGGCAAGGTCGAAGGCGAGTTCACCGCCATCGAGATCAAGGTTCAGGGGGGCCGGGGCGTCAACGCGAACTACCGGCAGAGCTACATCAAGAAGGGCATGAGGTCCCGCATCTCGGAGCGGGCGCTGGCTGCCGTGGTCATCGGCGAGAGCGACAACCCCCATCGGTTGGAGGTCCACCTCGACGCGATCGTTCCGGTGGACGACGAGGAGCTGTTCGAGGTCTCGATGTGGGTCGAGTTTCCGATCGGCAACGTGGAACTCGTCGAGTTCGACGGTGTTCACAGCGCCGCGGCCCGCCTGGTCGTCGTGGCGATGGACGACGACGACCAGTTGACGGCGGCGCAGCACCTCGACGTGCCGTTGCAGGTGCCGTCCGACACGCTCGCGGACGCGCTGGAGAGCCACTACCGCGCCGGCTTGACCCTGCGGTTGCCGGAGGGCCGGCAGCGGATCGCCCTGGGACTCTGGGACCAGACGGCACGGGCGGGTTCCGTGCTGACCGACGCACTGACCGTGGAGTAATGAAGATGAAGAACCTGTTTGACGTTTCCGGCAAGGTGGCGGTGGTCACCGGCGGCTCCCGCGGCATCGGCGCGATGATCGCCCGCGGCTACGTGGAGAACGGCGTGCGCACCTACATCAGCTCGCGCAAGGCCGCGGTCTGCGACGCGATGGCCGACGAGCTGAGCGCCTACGGCGAGTGCATCTCGCTGCCGAACGACCTCGCTTCAGTCGAGGGCGTCGAGCGCTTCTGCGCCGAGTTCCGGGAACGCGAAGAGAAGCTCCACATCCTGGTCAACAACGCCGGCGCCGCCTGGGGCGCGCCGCTCGAGGAGTTCCCCGAGTCGGGCTGGGACAAGGTGATGGACATCAACCTGAAGGGCCCCTTCTTCCTTACCGTGCGGCTGCTGCCGGAGCTGCGCGCCGCGGCGACCGAAGACGATCCGGCGCGGGTGATCAACATCGCCTCGATCGACGGCCTGCACCTGAACCCGGCGGAGCACTATCCGTACAGCGCCAGCAAGGCCGGGATGATCCACCTCACGCGTGCCCTGGCCCGCCGGCTCGCTCCGGAGGACATCACGGTGAACGCGGTCTGTCCCGGGCCGTTCGAGAGCAAGATGATGGAGTACAACCTGAAGAAGTTCGGCGACGAGATCCGCGCCCGCAACCCCCGCAAGCGCATCGGCACGCCGGAGGACATGGCCGGTGTCGCGATCTACCTGGCTTCCCGCGCCGCGGCCTACGTAACCGGCGCCGCCATCCCCGTCGACGGCGGCATCTTCGCGGTGAGTTGAGGTACTTGGCCCTCGCCGCGGGACGATCCGTCGTCGCGGTCCTCCCATATGGACAGCAGTCAGTTCGTCATCCGCTCAAGCAGGGAGGCACAGGCCCTTCAACTACGTCTCAGCCGATACCGAAAACGACGGTGCGGCGGCACCGACTTGCTCGCGCCGGGATACTTGCGCGATCTCTTTTCCTACTCTCAGCGCGCATGCGGGCGCTTCGTCGAACGCTCGAGGACCTCGCCCGTGTCTAGCCAGAGCGCGCTGGTCACCAGGCCGGGCGGGTTCGAGGTGCGCAGGGAGCCCGGGAAGTCCGTGTTGATCCGGCGTAACTGAACGGGCCGCGAGGCAACGGCGCGGGTTTCGGAGTCCGCATGAGTTCGGAGAATTCGCGGCCGAGGACTGGGTCGTCGGCTCGCGCGAGCGCTTCCCGGACCTGCCGAAGCGCAGGGGTCTTAGCTGGGGGGAATACCGGAATTGAATCCGTGTGTGCGTTTCGCGCTCTGCGGACGTGACGCCACGTCGTCGGCATTCCCGTCGGACGATGTGCGCATCCTCTATGCGAGAGCGCCGGAATCCGACCCTGGCCCTGGACGCGTCCGAATTGGTGGGAGGCCGCGTAAATGAGGTTGGTGCCGATGGCGGCGCCTCGGGCGTTAGCGAGGGACTGGATGCTGCATGATCTCACGGGTTCGGGCGGGAGCTCGTGGGAGCTTGAGACCGCTAGAATGCACCTGTGGCCTAGGATCGGGCGTGTGTCGTATCAAGGAGGAAGAACGCTCGATGCTGCGAGTTGTGTGTAGCCAGTGCAAGGAAGAACCCGAGTGGCTCGGTGACGCGACATTACCCGAGACCCTGGCCTAGCGGTGCGGCAACGACCAATGCCCCCAGCATGGGAAGAAGTCCAAGGAATTCGATGAAAGGAAGCCACCCGACTCATGAACGAAGGCGAGCCGCCCGTTCCGGACTTAATCTACGTCAGCTGCTAGCAGCCCGTGGTGAAAGTCGGTTTGGCGCGGTTGCGATAGAATGCAGTCATGGCTATGGGCAAGACGGATCGCAGTGGTAGTCAGGAGCCGCTTTGGGTGGCGGGAGCGGATCTTCCTCGCAGCGCTGGTCACCCGTTCTATGAGCGGTTGAACGGCATTCTGGAAGCCGGCGGTTTCGACGAGTTGGTGGAGTCGGCGTGCGCGCAGTTCTATGCGGAGCGGATGGGCCGTCCGAGTCTTAGTCCGGGCCGGTACTTTCGTCTGCTGCTGGTGGGTTACTTCGAGGGTCTGGACTCGGAGCGCGGGATCGCGTGGCGTGCTCAGGACTCTCTGAGCATTCGTCGGTTCCTGGGGTTGGGCGTGACCGAGTCGGCGCCGGATCATTCGACCATTTCGCGTACGCGTCGGCTGGTCGACGTGGAGACTCACAGCAGAGTGTTCTCGTGGGTGCTTGGTCGTCTGGCGGAGTCGGGTCTGGTGTCGGGCAAGACGGTGGGCATGGACGCGACGACTCTGGAGGCGAACGCGGCGTTGCGGAGCATCGTGCGTCTTGACAGTGGGGAGGACTACGACGAGTTCGTGCGGGGTTTGGCGGAGGCGTCGGGCGTGGAGACGCCGACGCGGACCGAGTTGGTCGGTTTCGACCGCAAGCGCAAGAAGAAGCTGTCGAACGCGGAGTGGGCGAATCCGCACGACCCGGACGCGGAGATCACGAAGATGAAGGACGGCCGCACGCACTTCGCGTACAAGGCGGAGCAGGCGGTGGACCTTTTGTCCGGGACGATCCTGGGAGTGACGATTCAGGGCGGATCGAAGGGGGACACGGAGTCGTTCGGCGAGACGCTGGAGGAGACCTTCGAGCAGGTGGAATCGGCGATCGGGGACGATGCCGCGATCCAGGAGATCGTTGCCGACAAGGGCTACCACAGCAACGCCGTTCTCGCCTCCATCGACGAGTTGGGCCTTCGCAGCTACATCGCGGAGCCGGACCGTGGTCGTCGTCGTTGGAAGGGCAAGAAGGACCTGCAGGCCATCGTGTACGCGAACCGTCGGCGGATCCGGGGGAATCGGGGCAAGCGGATGCAGCGCCAGCGAGGGGAACGGCTTGAACGGCCTTTCGCTCACCAGTACGAGACCGGCGGCATGCGGCGGCTGCACCTGCGCGGTCGCTCGAACGTCCTCAAGCGCGTCTACATTCATGCCTGCGGCTGCAACCTCGGGCTCCTGATGCGCGAGCTTGTGGGAGTCGGCACGCCGCGGAGCCTCCAGGGCCGCGCTTCGGCAGCCCGCAACGCCCTCGCCGGTCAACATGGAGGGGTCTGGCCGCGACTCGTCGCGCTATACCGGCGGATCTTCCTGAGCTGGCCCGCAAACCCGATCCACTTGCTATCCAACATCTACCGCCGCCGCTGGTCCCCTGTAGAACCACACATCTGACTGGTCCGCCTCCTCGGGCCACGAAGCCACTTCTGCCACGGGCTGCTAGGGCTTGCAGAAGAAGTCCGGGTCGCACCGAGACCGGCGAGGCGCGCGTCCAACAAGGCGCGACGACGGAGCATATCGGGGCCATATTCGACTGAGGAGCAACGATGTTGGACGTGATGAATCGCCAAGACGAATGCAGCGCGCCCCTTTTTTGAGCAAGCCCCTAGGGAGCTGTCCGATGGTCGGCTCGGCAAGGCCTCGGTGAGCGCCGTTCTATTGCGCGTTCTCCGCGGATAGCTCCGATCGACGCAAGACGCGCCCGTCGAGAATGACGATGTCGATCGCATCGAAGGCGGAGGCGTCCTTCATCGGGTTTTTCGTCATAAGTAGCAAGTCCGCGCGTTTGCCTTCCTCGACCGTCCCGATTTCGTCTTGCAGGCCGAAGAGTTCCGCGTTCACGATCGTCGCGGCGCGAAACAGGCGCATAGGCGTGACTCCTGCCTCTAACCAACGGCGCATTTCCAGCCGGCCGTTGAAGCCGGGAGGGTTGGCGTAAGTCGGGTCGCTAGGAGTGTCGCTGCCGAAACTGAGCCGCGCGCCACGCGATGCGAGATAGGAGAGCGCCTCGGTGACACGCGCGATCGGTACGGCGTCCAGGTCTTCCCAGTGGCCACTTTCCAGTACCCTCGCCACCCTCGGATTGTTGCGCATGCGATTGCGCCACCACTGCCCGTCCTCGGTTCCATACCAGTCGATTACGGCTTTCGGCAGCACCTGCCGGAGTTCGGGGCTGGAAAGATAGTCCGGGTCGTGCAGATCACGCTCGCCGTAGAGCACTTGGATGGTTGGTTGCCAAGCGATGTTGCGGTGGACGATGGCATCCAGGATCTCTGTGACCTCCGCGGTCAGCTCGATTGCCTCTCGATCATCCCATCTCCACATGCCGTGCGCGAAGGCGTCGACACCCACCGCCAGCCCGAAGGCCTGGGCGGACTGGGAGTTGGCGTGCAGCAGCACCGGCATGCCGCGCGCGTGCGCGGCGGCCACCAGATGCCGGATGATCCGTTCGCTAGGTAGCGGCAGGTTGTCGCGATCGCCGAACCCGCCCTCGAATGTCGTTTTCGCGCAGACGGCGCCGTCGCCATGCATCCTTTCGGCGACGGCCGCTGGCGTGTGGTCAGTCGGGGCGAAGCCAGCGGGGAACTCATCGGCGCGCGCCTCGTCGAACAAGAAATAGGGCATGATCCGATAGCGAACGGCCTTCGGGACAAAGTTCATCGGATAGCCGTCGAACACCGGCGCCGCCCCGCAAAAATATGCATGGGGACGAACGTCCAGATTGTTCCACTTGGCAATGACGTCGGGCAGTACCATCGTGTCGATTACCGAAGTAAAGCCGTGGTAGAGGTAGCTGCGCGGGATCTGTCGGCGGGCCTCGCGTGCAATGTTCGGATGGGCAACTTCGTGCTGGTAGTTCATCCCTGGGATGTCGCTCAGATGGGTATGCGCGTCGATCAGTCCCGGCGTGAGGTAGCGTCCCGCGCCGTCGATCACATGTTCGGAGCCGTGGGCGCCTTGCGAAAGCTTGCGCCCGATTGCGACGATCCGTCCATCGCGCACAAGCACGTCCGTCGCCGCAGACGGTGCCTCTCGCTCCGGCGAGACAATGGTGACGTTCTTGATCAGGAGGTCCTCGGCCGGAGCATCGCCAGGGCTCGCGAGACATCCAAGGGTGGCGATGGCGAGGCCAACTGTGATCGCATGGACTTTCATTGGATGGTTCTCCTCTGAAGGGGTCTTCGGTCTGTTGTGTGGGCAGAGCGCGGCGTAGTCGAGGTCGATCAGCCGTAGACTTGCGGCATGAAGAGTGCCAGCTTCTGCTACAACGCCAGCACGGCGCGGAAGTTTCATATTGGCCGGGTCAGAAGAGGCGGCGCTCCGGTGGCGTTCCTGTGGTCAACTACCGCCGAACGGCGCCGTTGACCAGGTCGACCAGGTCGGGCAGCAGGCTTGCGGCGGCCCGGTTGCCGGCGGTTGAGGCTCGAAGAGTGCCGATCTCAACACGCGACCCGCGCTCCTGTTCGATCAGGCGGCGAAGCTCCAACCGGGCCGCGTCCGGACCTTCAGCATCGAGAGCTGCACGGATGAGCGCCGCCGCGGGGCCGAACCGCGCGACGGTGCCCTCGCTCGTCTGGGCGAAGGCCCGCCGCAATCTCCTCGCTGACCACGGGGTGACGGGCTGTTGATGCGGTTTGACGCCAGCCGGCGCACTTGCGCTACGGTTTGTGGGCACAAGTTTGCGAGGGCAGTGATGACGACACTTGGCGTTTTCAGCGTAAGGGAACTGCGGCAGCGTTCGGGCGAGCTGCTCCGGGGCGCGGAGGAGGGGCGTCTCGCTGTCGTCACCAAACATGGGCGCCCAACGATCCTGGCCATGCCGTTCGATGATCGGCTTGTCAGTCACGGTGCCCACCGTGCGCTGGCGTTGCATCTCTTCGAGAGCCGCCATCTCTCCCTCACCCAAGCCGCCAGAGTTGCCGGGATGGTCCCCGAGGACTTCGTAGCTCTTCTGGGTGAGGCGGGGATTGCCGCGGTTGACTATCCGCCCGAAGAGGTGGAAGAGGAGATCGCTGCGGCCGGGTGAGTGGAGCGGTCGTAGCGGACACCGGTCCGCGCATCGGCCTTCGCGTATCGGTCGGCTTGACTTGCTTCGACGGTTGTACGGCCGAGTTGCCGTGCCGCCGGCTGTTGAGTCCGAGTTGGCGATTGGTTCCGACCGCCCTGGAGCCAGGGCACTGGAGGCCGCACTGGCGGCCGGCTGGATCGCCGTTGACGCCTTGCCGGACGCCGGTGCCTATCCAGGATCTTCTGATGCTGCTTGGTGTGGGGGAAGCCGAGGCAATCGCACTTGCCCAAGACCGGCAGGCGCGTCTGCTCATCGACGACGCGAGAGGACGTAGGATCGCCCGCAGCCGTGGGGTGCCTATTGTGGGTGTGGCGAGCGTGCTCCTTGCGGCAAAGCCCCGACAAGAGGTGGAGGCGGTCGGCCCAATTCTGCGAGAGCTTGCAGCAGCCGGCTATCGGTTGGCTCCGCGACTCTTAGCCAAGGTCTTGGCGACGGCGGGCGAAGAGTAGGTGGTCGCTTGCCCCGGAATCAATTCTGGGCGAGAGTCAAGGCATGAAGAAGAACCACTCACCAGATGCGATTTGCGCGGAGAAAGCGCCGCCGCTAACGAAGACATCGAACTACCCTGAGCCGTACTTCAGCCGCATGGCGAAACGGCAGAAGAGGCCGCTGGGAGACCCTTTCGGCCTGAAGAACTTCGGCGTGAACCTGACCATCCTCGCGCCCGGCGGCGAGTCGGCCCTGATGCATAGTCACAGCAGGCAGGACGAGATGATCTACATCCTGCAGGGCCATCCGACATTGGTCACGGAGTCTGGAGATACCGGGCTCGAACCCGGCATGTGCGCCGGTTTCCCGGCGCAGGGTGAAGCCCATCAGGTCGTCAACAGGACGGGCCAGAACGTGGTCATGCTGGAAATCGGCGACCGGTCCGCTGGCGACGAGGTCCGCTACCCGGCGGATGATCTCAAGGCCGTCCTGGGGTCGGACGGGAGGTGGAGCTTCACTCGCAAGGACGGCTCAACGTACTGAGGCGTCCAGGGCAGCCGAAACGGAAGCCGCAGCTACGCGAGTCGCGCCAAGTGCGCTCAGTCCTCGTCGCCGCCGAGGCTGCAGATGCCGTTGCCCTTGGCGGCGATGTAGAGGAACACGAAGCAGAAGAGAACGGCGAGTTCACCGCGGTTCACCAGCGGGAACAGGTAGTGCAGGATGCCGGGGTCGTCGACCGCACGGAACATGTGGCCGACGAAGTAGGCCGTCGCCGTCAGGCCGCTGGCGAGGAAGGCGACGGGACGTGTGAACAGGCCGAGCATGATCAGCGCGCCGCCGATCAGTTCGATCGGTCCGGCGACGTAGAGGATGTAGCCCGGGGCGTCGGGCGTCGGCAGTGGGAAGCCGAGCAGCTTCTGGGCGCCGTGCCAGAGGAGCATGAAACCGGCGACGATCCGCATCGCGGCATAGGTCTGGGGCTGGCAGTTCCTGAACGAGTCGAGCATGGCGTGCCTTCCTGGGTTGTTGGCGGTTGGGGCTAGCCTAGCGTCTGAGTTTCGGGAACAGTGGACGGTTTGGCGTCGGTGGCGTGCCTTGCTTGGTTCGGTGGGCGAGCCCGATGCGGACCGTTGGATGCGTTACGGCAACCATTTGGCCGACGGAGACAGCGGCCATTCCTGCCGGCCACAATGTCAGCGTGTACTCAGACGTCGTCGTCGCTGGCAGCGATGGCCTCGGCGATCTCCCGCACTTGGGTCGCCACGGCCTCCAGTTGCTCGTCGAAGCCGATACCAGCAGGAACCTCGATGAAGCGGTCGAGAACGCCTTCCGGGTCCCAGTAGTCGAGCATGAGTTGGCGATCCCTCTCGCTTACACCGAACCAGGCACCGTGCCAACGGTCTCCACCGCCCAGGTATAGGTGGCGTCCGTAGCGGCCATCGCGCCGGCGTCGGTTCACCCCTTCCGTGTCCGCCCAGCCGTCCTCGACGCCGGAGTCCGTCACGCTGTCCACCAAGCGTTGGGCAACCAGCGGGGAGATGCCGGAGACGAGGTCGTCGGCATCATCAGTTGGCCTGATTCCAAGCTCCTTGCGAAGTGAGTTCGCGTGCGGCCAAATGTCGTTCACGTATTTGGCGATGATCTGGCCCCGACGGTTGATCTCTGTCTCGTTCCAGGTCTCGCCTTCCATGTCGTCAAGCAGGCGACGGTTCATCTGCAGGTTGTCGTCCTCTAGCAGATTCGCCTTGTAGGGCCAGGGACGGTTGCCCAGCTTGGGGTTCAGCTTGCGAGTTACGAGAGTCAGGTTCCCGATCCGGTGGACTAGACGGTTCAGCCGCTGCCTGTCTTCATCGTTGTCTCCGAAGTTCAGGTCCTCTCCCCAGTGCCGCTGCCAGTCTTGCGGCGCGACGTGCTCGACCGTCAACCCCTTTTTCGGGGTGAAAGGCATCGTGAGATCGCTCTCTTTCTCTTCGTGCATCTGTTGCGCTACACCTAGAAGCAGGAGTTGCTTGTGGGCGTTTCTGTGATACATATCGGAGTCTCGAAGATGCAGGACGATCTCATCATCGTTTGGCCAACGGCTCGCCCAGGGTGCCTTTTCGAGTTGCTCGATCAATACGGTGATGACGTCCCCGGGAGACGCGTCCCGGACCGCCTGTACATACCGGAAAGCGACGTCGTCGAAGCCGGAGTAGTTCGCCTTGAGCGCAACACGTCGCATGAGGTAACTGTCAAGGATGCGCAGTACCTGATCAAGGTCCTCGCCATAGCCAAGTTTTTCCACAAGAACCATGAAGAGAGGAATTAGAGAGTTGAGCTTAAGCGCTGCCCTTCGGTCCATAACTAGTGTCCGCCAGAAAACCTAGCAAGCCATTGAGTTTGCAGGTCTTTCCGGGGGTTTTGTAGCGGGAAGATGGTCGCCATCGGATAGCCTTTTGGTCGAAATCGGCCAGTTATGGGTCCGTTTCGGGTGATCTTCGGGGAGGTGAGGCGATGCGGGAGGTGCAAAGTCGGCAGTTCAAGGTCGGCCAAGTGCCGATCGGGGAGATTTGGATCGACCCAAAGTCTCGGGACGACATCCCGGCGGTGTTGAAGGGTCTTCAGCACCTCTGGTGCGACGAGGAGTTGCGTGGTCGTCTGTTCGATCTCCTGGACGAGCATGTGTTGCCGGGGACCGACCGGAAGGTTGGTCGTCCAGGCATGGAGTTGTGGCGGATTCTGGTGTTGGGCGTGCTGCAGCAGGGTCTGGGCTGCGACTTCGACCGGCTTCAGGAGTTGGCCAACCAGCACGCGACCGTGCGCGCGTTCCTGGGTCACGGTGAGTTCGGCGACAAGAGCTACTACGAGTACCAGACGGTGGCGGACAACGTGTGTCTGTTGACGCCGGCGCTATTGTCCGAGGTGGGCAGATTGGTGGTGGAAAGCGGCCATGCGGTCGCGCGAAAAAGGCCTGGCGAGCCATTGCGCGGGCGGTGTGACTCGTTCGTGGTCGAGACGGACGTGCATTACCCGACGGACGTGAATCTGCTGTGGGATGCGATGCGGCGCCTTGTGCGGGAGACCGGTCGATCGGCAGGGAGGCACGGCATCGGTGGCTGGCGTCAGTGGCGGCATCAGTCGAGGTTGGTGCGCAGGCTGTTCCACAAGGTACGTGGGACGCGCCGGGCGAAGCGGTTTCCGGCCCGTGTGAGGGCGTACTTGGCGCAGTGCGGCGAGCTGGTGGCGCGGGCGACAACCACTGTCGAGGCGCTGCGGGCTGCGGGGTGTGAAGCGGCCTGTGAATCGATCGAGGGCTTCATCGGCCATGCTCGGCGTCAGATCGACCAGGTCGAGCGCCGGCTGCTTCTGGGCGAGACGATTCCTCATCGGGAGAAGGTCTTTTCGATCTTCGAGCCGCACACGCGATGGGTCTCGAAGGGCAAGGCGGGCACGCCGGTGGAGCTCGGAGTCCCGGTGGCGCTGATCGAGGACCAGTATCGGTTCATCCTTCACCACGAGGTGCTGTGGCACGGCGAGGACGTCGATGCGGCAGTGCCGCTGGTGAGGGCGGCCCAGGAGCGGTTCCCGGACCTGCGGGCGTGCAGCTTCGACCGAGGTTTCCACAGTTCGGAGAACCGCATCCGGCTTGACCAGATTCTTGATCTCAACGTCCTGCCGAAGAAGGGGTATCTGTCTCGCGCCGATCGGGAGCGGGAGAACGGTGAAGCCTTCGCCGCCGCACGGCGTGCGCATCCGGCAGTCGAGTCGGCCATCAACGCTCTGGAGCATCGCGGCCTCGACCGTGTCCGAAGCTGCGGCGCCGATGGCTTCGAGCGCACCGTCGCCCTCTCCGTGCTCGCGGCCAACCTGCATCGCCTCGGCCGCTTGCTGCAGCAGCTCGAACGAAGACGCCAGCGGCGACGACGCGCCGCCTAACGGCGACGCCTTTCCGAAAACCGAATCAGCGCCGAGCACCGGAGGCGCTGCCCTGCCCGACAAACCCTGATTGCGCCTCGTAAACACCAGAACCGCCCTCGCTCCCCACCGCGCGGCTCCGGTCCCGCCAATCATGCGCCAATGAAACGACCCAGAACCCGAGAAAGACGGCGTTTTCTGGCGGACACTAACTAGGAGGGCGTAATCCGAGAACTTGTCACTGTCCTTACGGTCGATCTGCCTATAGATCGTCGCGTGGCGGCCCAGTCGCTCCAGTAAGCCGCGGAGTTCCTTGTCGGATCTCCGGTAGAGGTGCTCGCCGACGTACCGGAACTCTCGATAGAGACGGTCTCTCTTGAGGGGCTGCTGCTCGGTCTCGCCGGACACCTCGCGGCGACGCCCGGGGAGTTCGATCTGAGCGAAGAAGGACAGGAAGAGGTCGATACGCTTGCCGGAGAAGCGTTGCACTTTGACCGTTTGCTCCCAGTAGGGGTCGCTGTCGTACTGCTCGAGGTGCTCCCTGTAGGTGCGGTCACCGTCCCGGTCGTCGTTGCGGACTGCGATCGAGAGTATGTAGTTTTTTGTCTTCTCCCACTCGGTCAACGGTTGGCCTCGAGCGTTCAGGGCTTCGAAGATGGCGTGGCTGTTCTCCCGGGCATCCAGGAGACGGATGTCAACAACCTGTAGTTTGTCGAGAATGGCCTTAGTGAGGGCGATCGCATGTTCGTGGCGGGCCTCTTCGGGGACACTCGTGAACCGCTTGGTGACTGTGTCTCTGAAATAGACGTAGCAGTCGTGAAGCCTTAGCTTCTCCTCCTCGGGAACCGGTGCACCATCGAGACCGGCTTCGACGATCGTGGAGAAGCCAGCGTAGTCGCTGCTCTTATGCCTTATCTTGTACTTGTCCCCTGGGTTGTCGTCGCGGATCACTTCCGGCGGGTTTACGAGGGCGTTCGCGAGAATCGATGCGCATTGCGTCAGGCCACATTCGTGGAAGGCGGAGCGGGTGGCTGCGATGAGGATCTGCAGCGTCGTCAGTCGCTGCTGTCCGTCCACTACCCACCATTGGTCGATGAAGCCCTCAGCACCGATCTGCTTTGTGATGATCGTGCCGAGAAAGTGCGGTCTGGCATCCGATCCCTCGGTGAGGATTTGGCGAGCGAGAGCCGTCAGGTCGTCCCACAGAGGTTCCCATTGGCCCTCTTGCGTCCAAACGTAGTTCCGCTGGTAGCTGGGAATGGCGTACTGCTTCCGTGGGGGGAAAGCAAGGCTGACGGTCGTGGGCTCAGCGTGCAGCATGGGGCATCTCTCTCGTGTGTTGATCCTGTGAGAAGCGCGAAGGTATCAGGTGTGTCTGTTGACGGTGCTGGTGGCGTGCACGAGGTGCGTCGCCTGCTGACGTCAGAGCCCTGCCAGCATTTCTTCGTCGCGACTCGCGATCAGCAGCCGGTGCGGGCGGTCCTTGATCAGGCTGCGTTCGAAGCGGACGATTCGGAATGCCCAGTTCCGCAGGGCGGGAAACTCCTCGAAGTTGCGGTGGATCGTGAACACGCCGACGGTGTCTTCGTGTGAGATCGCTTCGAACTCCTCCCAGAAGTCGGCGAGGGACCAGTGGAAGCCGGCTGCGTAGAAGGAGTAGACGAGGTCGTAGGGCCCGGGCAGGGCGTCGAGGCGGTGGTCCAGGTCATGGGCGTCGAAGATCCGGAAGTTCGGGACTTCGTTGTACTCCAGCACGTCGCGCAAAGCGTGCAGGTCGCCGCAGAAGGAGCGGTCGGTGCGCTCGGCGCTGCGGGGGTAGTCGATCCGCGGGCCGTCGCCGTCGTAGAGGTGGAACTCGGTGTCCGACCAGCCGAGGGCGCGCTGGAAGAAGGCAGTCGAGCGGCCGAGGCCGCAACCGATGTCGAGCGCCTTCCCGGGTGGGGGAATGGCGCGGAGAACGGGTTCCGCGGCGTCGAACTCACCCCAGCAGGACCCGTTCTGGGTCAGCTCCCAGAACGCTCGTGACGACTCGCCCGGTTCGAGGTGGAACTGGGGCGAGAGGCGGCCGATGACGGCCACCATTTCCGGCGTCATCGGTGGTGATCGGAAGTGCCCCTCGCGGGCACGCCAGCGCGGATCGACGTCGATCTCGGAGAGTTCGCGCCGCATGGTTTTGCGCCACTCGGCGCGGAGGCGTGGCAACAGGTAGCTGACGTTCATGGGCGGAGAACCCTAGCCGGATGCGGGCGAGACGCCCGCGTTCCCAGGACGGATCGGAGGCACGCTGCTAGCGCCGGACCCGGACCGGGAAGGGCGGCTTGGCCGGTTCGTCGGGCGGGTTCGCCTCCAACTGCTCGAGGACGATCTCGATCGCCTTCTCGAGTTGCGGGTCGCGGCCGGCGATGACGTCCGCCGGCCACTGCTCGACGTCGACGTCGGGCGGCACGCCGACGTTCTCGACCACGAAGCCGTCCTCGGTCCAGATCGCGAGGTTCGGGGCGGTGACGAAACCGCCGTCCATCAGGATCGGGAAGCCGAGCGTGCCGACCAGGCCGCCCCAGGTGCGCTTGCCGACCAGGGTGCCGAGACCCAGCTTGTTGAACATCCACGGCAGCAGGTCGCCGCCGGAGCCGGCGGTCTCGTCGATGATCATGACCTTCGGTCCCAGGATTGCCGCGCTCGGGGTGCGGAAGTCGGCGCCGTAGCGGGTTGCCCAGTGGCTGATGTACGGGCGCCGCAGGTGGTCGATGTAGTAGTCCGCGACCTGGCCGCCGCCGTTGAAGCGCTCGTCGACGATCAGGGCCTGCTTGTGGACCTGGGGGAAGAAGTAGCGCTTGAAGTACGTGTGGCCGAGGGTGGTCGTGTTCGGGACGTAGACGTAGGCGACCCGGCCGCCGGTCGCTTCGTCGACCTTGGCCAGGTTGCGCTCGACCCACTCGCGGTTGCGCAGCGCCGACTCGTTCGCGACCGGGACCGCGGAAACGGTGCGCGAGTCCGAGCCGTCGGCGTTCGGGCCGACGGTCAGTTCGACGATCTTGCCGGCGGTGTTCTCGAACCGCGCGAACACGTTGTCCGTGGCGTCGAGATCGATCCCGTCGACCGCCAGCAGGTACTCACCGGCGGTCACCGAGACGCCCGGCTCGGTGAGCGGCGCCCGCAGTTCAGGGTTCCAGTTCAGGCCGCCGAGCACGTGGGCGAAGCGGTAGCGCCCGTCGGCGAGTTCGAAGTCGGCGCCGAGAAGCCCGCCGCCGACGCGCTCCGGATCGTTCCGCTGGTCGCCGCCGCCGACCCGGTGGTGGCCGACCGCGATCTCGCTGCACATCCAGCGCAGCACCTTGTTCAGGTCGGCCCGGTTGGTGACGTCGGCCAGAAAACCGCTGTACTTCTCTCCCATCGCCGGCCAGTCGGCGCCGTGCATACCGGGGTCGTAGAAGTAGTCGCGGTTGATCCGCCAGACCTCGTCGTAGATCTGCTGCCATTCGGCCCGGGGATCGATGCGCACCGTCAGCTTGTCGACGGGGATCGCGCTCTTCGCGCGGTCGATCTTCCCGCCTGCGTCGGCGATGCCGAAGTCGTCCTGGCCGGCGTAGAGCACTTTCTTGCCGTCGGCGCTGAGGGAGAAGCTGCCCACGCCTGAGAGCAGAACCGTTTCCTCGCGCGCTTCGAGGTCGAAGCGGATGAGATCGCCACCGTCGCCGCCGCCGAACCTGCCCGCCGGTTGGGAACGCAGGTAGTAGAGCTTGCCTGCCGCACCGGCTTCGAGGTTGCTGTACCCGCCGGTCTGGACCGGAAGCGCCAGAATGCGCTGGTTGAGCCCCTCGAAGTCGATCTCGACCCGGGGCTCGTCCTCGCCGTCGTCGGCTTCGCCGTCGCCGTCGCCGTCGCCTTCCACGTCCTCATCGCTGCCTTCGCCGTCGGCGCCCTCCTCGTCGGCCTCCACGGTCTGCTCGTCGCTCTCCGGGGCCAGGGGCGATTCGCCGTCCGCGCGCAGCACGGCGACGTAGATGGAACTCGATGCCTCCATGTCGGCGTTCGACATCGCGAACCAATGCTTCACCGGACCCGCGTCGGTGGAGGCGGTGAAGTAGAGGTAGTCGCCGCTCCGGTCGAACACCGGTTCGCCGACCTCGCTCAGGCCGTCAGTGACGTGGTGGGAGCCGCCTGCCTCCACGTCGTAGACGAAGACCTGCTGCATGTAGGAGCGGGTGTTCAGGGTGTAGGCGATGAACCGGGAGTCCGGCGACCAGGAGTGATCGGGGCGCGGGCTGGCGGGGCCGTAGTAGTACTCGCTCGCGATCTTCGCCACGTCGCCGCTGTCGGTGTCGATCACGAACAGGGTCATCGAGTTGTCGGCGTAGCTGATCCGGCTGCCGTCGGGCGACCATTCGGGGTTCTGGTAGAAGCCGTTGCCGCCGTGCTCGCCGCCGAGCTCGTGGCGTCTGACCTCGCCGCTGTCCTGGTTGCGGACGTGGAGCCCGTACTCGCCGCCTTCGTCCGAGAAGTAGGCGATGCTCCCGCCGTCGGGCGACCAGGTCGGGAAGCGCTCGTGGATACCCGGGCTCCGCGTCAGGTTGCGAGCGTCACCCTTCTTTGCGGGCAGCGTGAGGACTTCGCCGCGGTAACCGAAGGCGGCCCGCGCGCCGGAGGGCGAGATGGAGGCGCTGCGTATGTACTCCGGGCCTTCGATCCAGCGCGGCCGGGTCTCGGTGAGGTCCGCCGCGACGCCGATCCGGCGCCGTTCGTGGCGGTCCGAGCCCGGGTCGTAGAGGTGCAGGTAGCCGGCCTGCTCGTAGATCAGCGTGTCCGCCGATCCTGCGAGGTCTTCGAGGTGGAAGTCCTCGAACTCGGAGTGCTGAACGATCTCGCCGCTTCCGGTGTCGAACGAGAAGAGGTTGAACTCGCCGGCACGGTCGGAGCGGAAGAAGACCCGGTTGCCGATCCAGGTCGGGTCGGTGTCGTTCGAGCGGCCCTCGGGCTGGGGGATCGTCTGCACCGAGTGGTCCCCGGTGTCGTAGATCCAGATGCGGGAGGTCGTGCCGCCACGGTAGTTCTTCCACTGCTCGAAGCGCTCGGGGGTGGGGATGTAGGCGATGCGCCGCCCGTCGGGCGAATAGCTGGCCCGGAGGCCGTGCGGGATCGGCAGCTTCGTGGGCAGTCCCCCCACAAGGGGCACGGTGAAGAGCTGGAAGTGGCGGTTCGTGAACATGCTGCGCTGGGACGCGAACAGGACCGCCGAGCCGTCCACGGTGAAGCCCTGCACGAGGTCGTTGCCCGGATGCCAGGTCAGCCGCTTCGGCTCGCCGCCCGCGGCCGGCATGACGAACACGTCGATGTTGCCGTCGTATTCGGCGCTGAACGCGACCAGGGCGCCGTCGGGCGAGAAACGGGGGCTGCTCTCGGTCCCCTCGTGGGACGTCAGCCGGCGCGCGCCGCTGCCGTCCCGGCCGGCGATCCAGAGGTCGCCGGCATAGGCGAACGCGACGTGCTCGGCGCTGACCGCGGGCTGGGACAGGAGGCGGGTGTCCGAGACGTCGACCGCCGACGCGGCGGTCGCCGTGGCGGCGATCAGAACGTGGCAGAGGGTGCGCAGGGCGAGCGGTGTTCTGGTCATGTCGGTTCCTTCGGGGTCCTCATGGGGGCTGCTACTCTGCCACGATGCATCATTCAAATGGAGACTCGCGCTCGATCGGCCGGCGCGAGCTTCTTGCCGGAGGCGCGGCTGCCGGGGCAGCGCTTGCGGTCGAGGCTGCCGTGCCGGCTGCGGCGAGAGTCCGGGCGGCACAACCTGCCGTAGCAGGTGCATTCCAGCTCAAGTACGCGCCCCACTTCGGGATGTTCCGGCACCATGCCGGCGACGACCACATCGACCAGCTCAAGTTCATGCATGACGAGGGCTTCCGCGCCCTGGAGGACAACGGCATGGGCGGGCGGGAGGTTTCGCTCCAGGAACGGATCGCCGCCGAGCTGGACCGGTTGGGCATGGAGATGGGGGTCTTCGTCGCCCACACCTCCTGGGGCGGCGTGAGTTTCGCCTCCGCCGACTCCTCGGTGCGCGAGGCGATCGAGGCGGACATGCGCAAGGCGGTCGAGGTCGGGGCGAGGGTGAACGCGAAGTGGTGCACCGTGGTCCCCGGTCAGCTCGACCCGGGCCTGGAGTGGGAATACCAGACCGCGAACGTGGTGGAGAACCTGAAGCGGGCCGCGGCGATCCTGGAACCGGCAGGTCTGGTCGCGGTGCTCGAGCCGCTCAATCACTGGGCGAACCACCCCGGCGTGTTCCTGACCGGGATTCCGCAGGCGTATCAGATATGCAGGGCGGTCGGCTCTCCCTCGGTCAAGATCCTCGACGACCTCTACCACCAGCAGATCACCGAGGGGAACCTGATCCCGAATCTCGACCGCGCCTGGGACGAGATCGCCTACATCCAGGTCGGCGACAACCCGGGCCGCAAGGAGCCGACCACGGGCGAGATCAACTATCGGGGCGTGTTCCGGCACCTGAAGCAGAAGGGCTTCGACGGCATCGTGGGCATGGAGCACGGCAACTCGAAGCCGGGCCGCGAGGGCGAGCGGGCCGTCATCGACGCCTACCGGGCGTGCGACGTCTGAGAGGGAAAGCGGCGCTTCGTGGCGGTTCCCGTATACTGAATGCAGGTGAACGAAACTGCATGCAGGAGGCCGCCTTGCCTACCATGACGCTTCGGCTCGACGACGAGACCCACCGACGGCTTGATCGCCTCGCGAAGTCGACCACCCGCTCGAAGTCCTTCCTGGCCTCCCAGGCGTTGAACGACTATCTCGAAATGAACGAGTGGCAGGTAGAGCAGATCAGGAGAACCCTGGAAGCTTCAGACAGCGCGGCGGCGTCGCAGTTCGTGGAGCACAGCCGGGTTACATCGTGGCTTGAGTCCTGGGGTAGCGAGAACGAGGGGAATCCGCCTCGTTGAAGATCGTCTGGTTTCGCAGCGCCATCGCCGATCTTGAAGAGGCGCGGGCGTACATCGCGAGAGACGATCCGAAAGCGGCGCGTCGGGTGGCCTCAGCCATCGTCAATGCCGTGGAACGGCTTTCGGAACACCCCGGCAGCGGCCGTCCCGGACGAGTCCCCAGGTACACGGGAACTCGTCGCGGCACAAACGCCTTACCTGATTCCGTACAGGGTCCGCGACGGCGTGGTTGAGATCCTGCGCGTGTTCCACGCGAGACGCCGGTGGCCCGACCGTTTCTGACGGGTGGCGGCGCCGCGCCGAAACACGACGAGGGAAACGCTGGGGGCTACTGGGCGACGCCGAAGGGCAGCACGCCCGTCTGGTTGTCCCACATCACGACGATCGCGCCGCCGCCGTCCGAGACGTCGCTGAACAGGATCGTTACCTGGTCGATCGAGTACTCGGTCGTTTCGACCATCATCGGGGCCCGCGCCACGTCGTGCTCGGCGTTGTACCCGTAGGCGCCCCAGGTCAGGCCTTCCGCCACCTTGTCGCGGTCGAAGGTCTCCATGTAACCCTGCTTCGAGATGATCGCCGTCCAGGCGCCCTCCTTCAGCTCGATGAACAGGCTGTACTCGCCCGCTGGCACCGTCGTTCCGCCGATCATCAGGTCGGCCTCGGTCTTGATCCGGGTCGTCACGTCCGCGCCGACGCGCCAGACCTCACCGCCCGCGTACAGCGCCTGGCCGTACGAGTCGCCGGCGCCGAAGTAGCCGTTGCGCCCGCGCAGAATGGGCCGCGAATAGGTGATGTCGATCCAGGCGTCGCCGATCTGAGTCGATGCGGCGCCCTCGGGGCTGGAGGGACGCTCCTGCGCGGCGGCGGGGGCGAAGCCGATGACCGCGAGGCACAGGCTGAGCGTGAGCAGGCGGCAAACAGTGTTTCGGTGCATTCTCTGTTGATCTCCTGAGGGGGTATGGGAGGGCTCGAAATCGTGAAGGCGGACTCTAGCAGCTAAGGAGTCCTCCGCTGACACCGGCTTGTTGGGTCGGCGCTGGCCGCTCTTGCGGGCGCAACGCCGTTGTCGGCTCGAGCGACGGCAGCTACGTTTTTGTCATAGAACGGCGACCCTGCCGGCCTCACCCGACGGCCGTTTGTCCAGCCGTCTAAAGGACCTTCGGCGCCTTCGGCCGTTCCGACCGGGGCTGGCACGGGGGTTGCCTGTCTCCAGGTCCAGCCGTCCCCACAGACAAGCCAGGCAAATACGGACAGGTTGTTGCCGTGGGGCGGACGGCGGATCCGGGCTCCCCTCCTTGTCCGCTCCGCCGTCCGCCTACACGTGCGTTCGCCGCCGACTTCGCCCCTTCGTCCGGGCCGACCTCGGCCAGCCTGTACGGTTCACGAGCCCGCCGTGCGACAATACCGGTTCGCGGTTCCAGCACGCGGGCAGCCCGCTCGAGATTCCCGGGCATTCGGTGGTTGGCTGCTCGTTCGCGATCAACGGCCGCTTTCCCCGGCCCAGCACCTGACGACGACATGCCTCTCCGCAAATCCCACCTCTACTCCTCGCTCTGGAAGAGCTGCGACGAGCTGCGCGGCGGAACGCGCCGCCGTCGACGGCCTGCGGACCGAGGAGGAGGGGATCGCCCGGGAGTTGGAAGAACACATCGAGGAGAGTTCAGGAGAGGATGGGCTGCTTGAGGGTGCAACGTCGGATACCGGGAAGGTGACACAGAGCGCGGTGAAGGCGCGGCTGAAAGAGGTGCTCCATGATCCCGAGGCGCATGAGGAACGTGACGCGCTGGACGTCTGCCTGGAGCTGATGACGGCCCACGCCTCCGCCAAGAGGTCGACTAAGGCGGCGCAGACAGAACTGGACGCGAAAGTGCTCGCACGGTACGAGATGCTGACCGTGGCGGAGGTCGCCGAACTGGTCGTCGACGACAAGTGGATGGCAAACATCGAGGGCGCCATCGGGAAGGAGGTCGAGCGTCTGACGGGTGGACTGGTGGATCGGGTCAGGGAGCTGGAGGGGCGGTATGCCGACGCGCTGCCGCAGTTGGAGCAACGTGTTGAGGACTACAGCGCGAAGGTCGAGGGCCATCTGAGGCGGATGGGCCTGCCGGCGTGAGTCAGCCGTTCGATTTCGAGCGCCTCGTCGAGCTGTGCGCTCGCACTCACGAAGAGGCCCAGCGGTCGTCCGTTCGGGCTATCGATCGATCGCTGGTGGTGCGGAACTGGTTGTTCGGCTGGTACATCGTGGAGTTTGAGGGAGGAGGCGCGGCCCGCCGGGAGCTCTATGGCAAGGAGCTGATCGATCGGCTGTCAGCCAGGCTGCGGGCGAATCGCATCAAGGGCTGTTCGCCCACCAATCTGCGGAAGTGCAGGGAGTTCTATGAGGTCTTCTCCGAGATTCGACAGACGGTGTCCGTCGAATCCGGGGAGCCCTCGAAGATTCAACAGACGCTGTCCGTTGAATCTCTCACGCCAGGCCCGTTCACCCCGGCTTCCGCCCTGACGAAGCTCTCGAAGCGGTTCCCACTCGGCTGGTCCCACTACGTCACACTACTGTCGGTAACCGACGCCGAAGCCCTTCGGTTCTACGAGATCGAGGCTGCGGAGAACGGCTGGAGCGTTCGCGAGCTCAAGCGACAACTGGACAGCTCGCTCTACGAGCGGCTCGCCCTCAGCCGCGACAAAGACGAAGTCCGCCGCCTCGCCAGTGAGGGCCAGGTGGTCGAGAAGGCGTCGGACCTGATCAAGGACCCGGTGGTGCTGGAGTTCCTCGGTCTGGAAGAGAAGCCCGCCTACTCCGAGAGCGACCTGGAGACCGCAATCATCGACCGGCTCCAGCAGTTCCTGCTGGAACTCGGCAAGGGCTTCCTGTTCGAGGCGCGCCAGAAGCGCTTCAGCTTCGATGACAGCCACTTCTTCGTCGATCTCGTCTTCTACAACCGACTGTTGCGCTGCTACGTGCTGATCGACCTGAAACGCGGCGAACTGGCCCATCAGGACCTCGGCCAGATGCAGATGTACGTGAACTACTTCGACCGCCATGTGAGGACCGATGGCGAACTGCCAACCATCGGGATCCTCCTCTGCGACCGGAAGAACGAAGCGGTGGTCGAGCTGACGCTACCGGACAACGCCAACATCTACGCGTCGAAGTACCAGTTGTACCTGCCGTCGCGGGAGGAGCTTGCGGATCAGGTTGCGCGGGTTCGGCGGGAGATTGGGGGGCGGGGAGGTGGGCGTGGTGGTTAGAAGCCCAGGGGCGGTGCGTCGCTACGGACATCACGGCATCTCAAGCGAAGTACCTCGTGGCGACCAACCGGAACATCACGTCTGATCGACTGGGAGAACCCGGCCGCGAACGACTTCGCCATCGCGGAAGAAGTCACGGTCGAGGGAAACCACACCAAACGGCCCGACATCGTGCTCTACGTCAACGGGGTCGCCATCGGCGTCCTTGAACTCAAGCGCTCGACCGTCTCGGTGGCCCAGGGCATCCGACAGAACCTGGACAACCAGAAGAAGGACTTCATCAGAGCCTTCTTCACCACGGTGCAGCTCCTCATGGCGGGCAACGAGACCGAGGGATTGCGTTACGGCGTGATCGAGACAGCGGAGAAGTACTGGCTCCGCTGGAAGGAGGCCGATGTCCCCGAACCCGACGCTCCGCTCCTTGCCGAGCTCGGCTACCTCTGCGCTCCCGCCCGCCGGCGAGGTCTTCGTTTTCGTGGACGAGTGTCACCGGTTGGCGGTGATCTCCCGGTTGGCCTGGATTCGCCGGAAGCGGGCGGAGTTCGAGCGGCAGGATCGCCAGTCCCGGCGGGAGTATGTGACCGGCGAGAGCCACTACTTCGAAGGGCGCCGCTACCGCCTGGACGTGGTCGTCTCGGGCGGCCGGAACGGGATTCGACTCCGGGACAAGGCCTGGTTGGAAATGCGCGTAGGCCCCGGCACGGGCCGTGACGCCCGCGAAGCGATGCTCTACAGGTGGTACCGTCTCCAACTGCGAAGGCGCATCCCGTCGTTGGTCGCCGAGTGGGAGACCAAGCTCGGCGTCCGTGTGGCGGAGTGGCGTCTCCGGCGCATGAAGACGCGGTGGGGCACGTGCAACTGTGAAGCCCGTCGCATTTGGCTCAATACCGAACTGGCCAAGAAGCCCATTCGTTGTCTGGAATACGTTGTCGTCCACGAGATGGTCCACCTGATCGAACGGTCCCACAACGAGCGTTTCCGGACCATCCTGGACCGCGTGCTGCCCGGCTGGCGTCAACGTCTCGACGAATTGAACAGCGGACACCTGGCCGACGAGGGTTGGGAGGAGCGTCCGGCCTTTGGCGGGCGTATCGTCGAGGTTTCCGCCGATCCGATGGAACCAGGTTCGGCATCTTTGAACTTGATCGAGGTCGCCACGGCGGAGTCAGCCGCGGCGGACGCTGAGTGAGCAGCGGCGGCGAGACCGTCGGCGTCAACGGCATCGCGCACATCCAGTTGACGGTCCGTGACCCGGAGCGTTGCCTGCCGTTCTGGGAGCGGCTCTGCAACTTCCTCGACATGCGCACGTTGATCCGGGGCGAGGACGTGCTGTACTGCATCGGGAGCCGCACCGGCATTCTGGTGCGGGCGGCGCCGGCGGACAAGCGGGACCGCGGGTTCGACCAGGACCGGCCGGGGCTCCACCATTTCTGCTTCCGGGCCCGGAGCCGCGACGATGTCGACGCGATCTACCGCTTCATCGCGTCCGAACTCGACGCCACGATCATCCACGGCCCCAAGGAGGGAGATCGCTTTGCGCCGGGCTACTACTCGATCCTGGTCGAGGATCCGGACGGCATCCGGGTCGAAGTGAACCACGTGCCGGGCAAGGGCCACTTCGGAGACGGCGGGCGTCTTGGCCCGGGAGGCACGGGCCCGGCCAACACCTACGGCGACCACGGCCTGGCAGCCCGTGGTGGAAGTCGATTCGGCGCGGTTGCGATAGAATGCAGTCATGGCTATGGGCAAGACGGATCGCAGTGGTAGTCAGGAGCCGCTTTGGGTGGCGGGAGCGGATCTTCCTCGCAGCGCTGGTCACCCGTTCTATGAGCGGTTGAACGGCATTCTGGAAGCCGGCGGTTTCGACGAGTTGGTGGAGTCGGCGTGCGCGCAGTTCTATGCGGAGCGGATGGGCCGTCCGAGTCTTAGTCCGGGCCGGTACTTTCGTCTGCTGCTGTTGGGTTACTTCGAGGGTCTGGACTCGGAGCGGGGGATGGCGTGGCGTGCTCAGGACTCTCTGAGCATTCGTCGGTTCCTGGGGTTGGGCGTGACCGAGTCGGCGCCGGATCATTCGACCATTTCGCGTACGCGTCGGCTGGTCGACGTGGAGACTCACAGCAGAGTGTTCTCGTGGGTGCTTGGTCGTCTGGCGGAGTCGGGTCTGGTGTCGGGCAAGACGGTGGGCATGGACGCGACGACTCTGGAGGCGAACGCGGCGTTGCGGAGCATCGTGCGTCTTGACAGTGGGGAGGACTACGACGAGTTCGTGCGGGGTTTGGCGGAGGCGTCGGGCGTGGAGACGCCGACGCGGACCGAGTTGGTCGGTTTCGACCGCAAGCGCAAGAAGAAGCTGTCGAACGCGGAGTGGGCGAATCCGCACGACCCGGACGCGGAGATCACGAAGATGAAGGACGGCCGCACGCACTTCGCGTACAAGGCGGAGCAGGCGGTGGACCTTTTGTCCGGGACGATCCTGGGAGTGACGATTCAGGGCGGATCGAAGGGGGACACGGAGTCGTTCGGCGAGACGCTGGAGGAGACCTTCGAGCAGGTGGAATCGGCGATCGGGGACGATGCCGCGATCCAGGAGATCGTTGCCGACAAGGGCTACCACAGCAACGCCGTTCTCGCCTCCATCGACGAGTTGGGCCTTCGCAGCTACATCGCGGAGCCGGACCGTGGTCGTCGTCGTTGGAAGGGCAAGAAGGACCTGCAGGCCATCGTGTACGCGAACCGTCGGCGGATCCGGGGGAATCGGGGCAAGCGGATGCAGCGCCAGCGAGGGGAACGGCTTGAACGGCCTTTCGCTCACCAGTACGAGACCGGCGGCATGCGGCGGCTGCACCTGCGCGGTCGCTCGAACGTCCTCAAGCGCGTCTACATTCATGCCTGCGGCTGCAACCTCGGGCTCCTGATGCGCGAGCTTGTGGGAGTCGGCACGCCGCGGAGCCTCCAGGGCCGCGCTTCGGCAGCCCGCAACGCCCTCGCCGGTCAACATGGAGGGGTCTGGCCGCGACTCGTCGCGCTATACCGGCGGATCTTCCTGAGCTGGCCCGCAAACCCGATCCACTTGCTATCCAACATCTACCGCCGCCGCTGGTCCCCTGTAGAACCACACATCTGACTGGTCCGCCTCCTCGGGCCACGAAGCCACTTCTGCCACGGGCTGCTGGGTGACGCCTAGGAGCTTGCGCCGCAGAACGTTGCGAAGCGAGTGTCGCGGCGCTAGTTGAGATCGACGACGTAGATCGTGTTCGCGGCGTCGCCGGCGACCCAGGCGGTTTCGCCATCGGTCGCGATGCCGTTGAACAGCATCGTGTTGGGGAAGGCGCCGCTCGGCGGTACCTGCAACTCGAGGCCCTCGACGACGACACGCGCCGCGCCGCTTGCCGGGTCGATTGCCGTGACCCGGCCTGCCCCGGCTTCGACGACGTAGATCGAACCGTTGGCGGCCGCCAGCCCTTCCGGTTGCTCGAGTCCGCTCGCCACTTCCTCGGCGCCGCCGTCGGTGATGCGGAGCAGGCTGCCGGCGAGGTTGTCGGTGACGTAGAGGCTGCCGTCCAACGTCGTCAGACCGGCGGGGCCCTCAAGACCTTCTGCCAGGACTCGCTGCTCTTCCGGGCTGTCGGGTGAGAACGCGATCACGTTGCCGGCGCCCCACTGGCTGGCGACGATGTCGCCCCCGAACATGAGCGCGTCGACGGGCGCGGCCAGACCGGCGAAGGTCCGGACCAGCGCGTCCGCCTCGGGATCCCAGAGCCGCACGGCGTTGTCGAACCAACTGGAGAGGACGAGTTGACCGTCGTCCGTGGCGTGGACCGACATCGACGAGCCGATGTCGGAGAAGCCGATCACGTCGCGGACGACGCTGAGTTCGTCGCCGGTCGCCGGGTCGAGCTGCCGCAACGCGAAGAAGTCGGCGACGACCAGACGGGTCGTGTCGCCGGTCCCGATCAGGGCGACGCCGCCGGGCATGTTCAGCCCGCCCTCGAGCACGACCCGGTTCTCCTCAGGTGACAGCGCCTCGACGATGAAACCGTCGGCGAAGCTGGAGATGAACAGCCGATCGGAGGCGTCGAAGGCGAAGTTGTCGAGCCCGGGCTGGACGCGCGCGACGACTTCCTGGCTGCCGTCATCGCCGATGCGGACGACCACGCCCCGGAGCGAGTCGAGGACGTGGAGCTCGCCGGCGCCGTTGAACTTGACCGCCGCCGGCACTTCGAAACCGCTGGCCACGGTCTCCATCTCACCGGTGTCGACATCGATGCGCACGACCTCGCCGCGGAACCAGCGCGGGCCGTAGAGCTTGCCGTCGGCGGCGCCCCAGTCCATGCCGTTCAGGCCGCAACCGGGCCCGAGGTCGTCGCGGATCAGGCGCGGCGCCGCAACGCCTTTCGGGTCGAGCTCGAACAGACGCGTGTCCATGAAGCACTGGGAGACGAACAGCCTGCCGTCGTCCGAGAAGGTGATCGGGTTGACCCCGGCCCCCGGGGCGGCGATCACCCGGGTCTCGCCGTCGGGGGTGCGCATGGCGACTTCGCCGTTGCTGATGTCCGTCCAGTACACCGAGCCGTCTGGGCCGAAGGCGAGGTCGTCGGGCGACTTGGGACCGTCGCCGAGGCCCCAGTTGTCGAGGATCTCGCCGGTCTCCGGATCGAGACGCGCCACGGCCGGGGTCACGACGGAGGCGAGGTACAGATCGCCGTCGGGGCCGAAGAGGATGCCGTTGATGCCGCGGAAACTGGCGCTCTCGCCGATGGTTCGGATGCCCGTGTCCGCGGCGGGCAGGTCTTCGGCCGGCGCGCTGCAGGCCGCCGTCAGGGCGGCTATGCAAAGGGCTGCGGGGGACAGAACTACGGTTTGCAACGTCGCGTCTGACATCGTCTCTCCTCAGTTGAGCAGGGGCCCAAGGACCACATACCGGATCACGAACACGACCATGACCAGTTCGAACAGGAAGATGGCCCAGACGGCGGTACGTATTCCCATGCCCGGGCGAATGCGCGGGTCCATCCGGTGTTTCTGGAACCAGAGCACGGCGCCGCTCTGGATCGGCAGCAGCATCCCGATGACCAGCGAACTGATCGTGACCAGCAGCACCGGGTTCGGTATCGCCACGTAGACGGCGAACGCGAAGACCGGGATCCCCGTGCAGTAGGCGCGGATCCAGGACCTGCGGGCGGTCAGGTTCCGCCGCCGCAGGTAGCCCAGCTCCATGATGTAGTCCGGGATGTAGCGGGCGCCGCCGGCGATGGCCGAGAGCATGGTCGAGAACAGGATGCAGAAGGCGCCGACACCGAACAGCCACAGGGACCAGGGTCCCAGGGTCTGGGTGAACATCTCGGACAGCACCGAGATCGTTTCGAGGCCCTCCGGCTCCTTGCCCCGGGCGCGCAGCACGCCGGCGCCGAGGATGTAGAAGGGCAGCGTGGCGCAGGTCAGGATGACCAGGGTGACCCAGACATCGGTCTGCATGACCTTGATCCACCCTTTCGCGCGCGCCTCCCATCCCGGAGCGTCGGGGCGTCCGACGAAGTTCGGATAGCCCTTCTCGACGCACCAGTACTGGTAGGCCGAAGTCTCCGAAGAGTTCACTCCGGTGTAGCCGTAGACGGCGAGAGCGGCAATGAAGTACTCGGCCGGGAAATCGAAGGTGAAGCCCGAGGCGAGGTCCGCGCGCGTGACGGCGAACTCGGTGAACTGCATCAGGATGGCGCACACCAGAGTGGCGCCGGTGAAGGTCATTACCAGCACCAGCATGACGCCTTCCAGCAGCTTGTACGAGCCGGTCACCAGCAGGGCTACCGTGCCGACGGCGAGCACACCGGCGGCCCAGGTGGACGGTATCTGCGGCGCCAGCAGAGTGAGCGCCTGGCCGGCGCCGCCGATGATGCCTCCGAGACCCAGCAGCCCGGGGACCAGGGCGATCAGGGCGATCGCCACCGGGAAGCTGACATGGCCGCGTCCGATCGGGATGCGGCCGGGAAGGCGGTTCATCGCCCGCACGTACGTGTCGCCGGAAACCAGGGTGTAGCGGGCGAGTTCCGCCTGGATCAGCGACTTGATCCAGCAGGAAAGGAGAACCCACCACAGCAGGATGAAGCCCGCGGAGGCGCCCAGTCCCGAAGTGAGGATGATTTCGCCCGAGCCGACGATCGAGCCGGAGATCACGATGCTGGGACCGAGGTAGCGCAGCCGGCTGCGCCAACTGGTCGGCGGCGGAACGGCGCCACCCTCGCGGACGGTGTAGGGATCGCTCCTCTGATCGCCGTAAGTGCTTGAAGACATTGAACTTACGGTTTCGGGGTCGGGCCGTGACCCACGGCCTGACCCACGCTCCGCGCCACCTTGGCCGAACAGATTGTCGTCACGTGGGGCGGATCATGACACACCGCCCCACACCCCGCAGGCGCGGGGATCCATCGAACCAGCCTGACGCCGGTACGGCGGCGCGTTGCGGCAATGCCCGTTCGGGCATCCGAGTATCCGCGCCCGGTTCCGCACCGGAGTACCGTCGAAACCGTGTCCGCGCTGGGCAGCGGCACAACCTCACCCCCCGCGGCGTTGGCTACGGCCAGGGCCGGGGATGGCAAGCGGGGGGACGTTCTACCACCAAACCCGGGCTCTGCCGACCGCCTGCATCCCGGACCGACCGAAGCCCGTTCGCGGGCCTGACTGGGTAGCGCTCGAGGCTGATCCCCCGGAAACGGGGGGTGGACCCGCCGGATGGCATTCGGTCGGGGATGGCGGAGTGTGGCTGCTAGAGTCCGCGCCCTCATGGACGACGCCACAAGAGAAGCACTGCGGTTCTTCGAGTTGAACTTCCAGGACCTCGACGATGAACAGCATCGGTCGCGAGTTCTGGTCACTCTTTGCGCACTCCGAGACCGCGTGGTCACACCTCAGCAACTGATCGAGATCGCCGAACGGCTCCACAAGGAGAAGTTCATCGCCGAGCGAAACCCCGGCCGGGGCGACGAGTCCGGCTAAGGGTGCCCCCACGTCGTCATGAACTGGTGGCGCAGGCTTCAGGTATGGCCGAGGCGGCTCATCTGGAAGAAGCGAACGAAGAAAGGACACGTGCTTCTCAGTCCCGGCTGGCGGGATGCCTGGGCCGAAGCCGCCACGGACCGGTTTCTCTTGGAGCAGGTGGAGGGGTACGGCAAGGCACTATGGTGGAGGCTCGAAGCCAAAGTGGCTGAGCGCCGCTTCGTCCACGGTCTGGGTGATGGCGTGGACTGGGACGGCGGAGAGACAGAAATGGAGAATTGGGCGATCAATCTCAACGAGTTGATCGCGGAAGGTCTGGTAGTCGGGAAAGGTGACAAAGACTACATGCTTACTCACGCTGGCCGGTCGCAACTCCATAGTCTTCGTTCGGCCGAGCAGAACTCCCGACGGCTGAAAGTAGCCGTCGTGAGTCTCATATTCGCCGTGGTCGCGGTGGTAGTCGGCCTCATCTTGCAGGTGATTAGTCTGCTCTACCAGACGGGGGTGTTGGGGAACAGTTGACCCTCGACCCGATGCGGATTTACGCCTCTGGGCGTAAGATCCGGGTCATGAGCCTCCGGGCCGCGATCATCCGCCACATTGAGGGCCTGACGGTCACGCAAGGACAGGGCGTCGGCGACCCGTTCCGCGTCCTGCCGTGGCAGCGGCGGTTCCTGCGGGGCGCGTGGTCGACTGAGGGCGACGCCGCCCTCACGGTCGGACGAGGCTGCGGCAAGACTACGTTGGTCGCCGCGATCGCGGACGCGACCCTGCGGGGGCCGCTGCGGCAGCCTCGGGCCGAGACGATCATCGCCGCGTCATCGTTCAGTCAGGCACGGATCACGTTCGAGCATCTTCTCGCCTTCATGGCGCCCGTGGATCGGAAGCGGTGGCGCGTCGCGGACACGCGCAACCGGACCGCCGCGGCGCCGCCGCTGAGAGCACCGCAACGGCCGCCGGCTGCGGAAGCTGCCGGCGCCGCGGAAAACGGCAGACCGTTTCCCGCACCGCCTTGGAAAACCGGCAGACCGGTTTCCCACAGCTACCGCAGCCGCTACTGCTACTGACTCAAGGAGACCGACGAGCCAAGACTCGCGTATACTCAACACGGCCGAGGTGGCTCACTTTCCGAGCGTTGCCAACATTGGGCGGCGGCACAACCTCACCCCTCGCGGCGTTGGCTACGGCCAGGGCCGGGGAGAGCAAGCGGGGGGACGTTCTACCGCCAAACCCGGGCTCTGCCGACCGCCAGCATCCCGTACCGACCGAAGCCCGGTCGCGGGCCTGAACTGGGTAGCGTTCGAGGCTGATCCCCCGGAGACGGGGGGTGAACCCGCCGAATGGCATTCGGTCGGGGATGGCGGGAGTTCGCCCCCAAGCGCGGCGGTGCCTCGGTTAACGGCCGTGGTAGTATTCAGGACTCAGGGCGTAGCTCAGGTTTGGGTAGAGCGCCCGATTCTGGATCGGGAAGTCGGCGGTTCGAATCCGCCCGCCCGCTCCAGACCTACCTTTGACGACCCCGCTGGCCGCCGTCTCAAGGAACAGAGTCAGTTGAGCGAACCCACCGAAGACATCCGCGTTGAGTATGTTCATCCTGATCTCGAGGCGGCGGTCCAAGCGATCGACGAGGCGATCAAGCGGCTGCAGAAGGCCCGCGACCGCCTGATTGCGGCCCGCGACGGACGGTCGGCCGACCCGGGGACCTGAAGGCGCCCGCTCCGGCTAGTAGGTTGTTGTCCCCGCAAGTGTGGCGGAGGATTCAGATTCGGCGGAGGCGCCGCAGCTGGGAGAAGCAATCGCGGACGCACCTGATCCGCAATCCCGGCTTCCAGCATGTTTGGGGCGAAGCCGCCACGGACCGGTTTCTCTTGGAGCAGGTGGAGCGGTACGGCAAGGCACTGTGGGCGAGGCTCAAAGCCGTAGTGGATGAGCGCCGCTTTGTCTACGGTCTGCGTGATGGCGTGGACTGGGACGGCGGTCAGGTAGACATGGAGAACTGGTGGCACAGTCTCGAGGAGTTGATCGCGGACGGTTTGGTAGTCCAGAAAGGTGACGATGAGTACACGCTCACTCACGCTGGCCGGTCGCAACTCCATAGTCTTCGTTCGGCCGCTCAGAACTCCCGACGGCTCAAAGTAGCTCTCAAGAGTCTCAAGATCGCCGTGGTCGCGCTGGTAGTCGGCGTCATCTTGCAGTTGATCGGCCTGCTCTACCAGACGGGGGTTCTGGGGAACGGTTGACTTCGGCCGAAGCGGACTTGCGCCTCTGGGCGTAAGATCCGGCCATGAACCTCCCGGTCGCGAACATCCGCCACATTGAGGGTGGCGCCGGACGTGGAAGCGGGCTAAGCGGCGGTTCGAACTTCGCGGGTTCGAGCATGACCTTCGACTGGATGGCCGACGTGCTGCCGTGCCGGCGTCGGCGGCGCTCTAGGGCAGGAGCGTCAGAATCTCGCGGACCACGGCGATGAGGCTCTCCAGACCAACGAACACTCCGACCGCAAGCGCGGGCCATCTCCACCAGCGCCACCACCAGTCCTTGAGGAACTTCTCTCCGGCGGTCGTAAGGTGAATCTGTGTGAAATATGCGACTTCTGGGTCTCCGGGTCCTGCACCTCGTCTGCTGTGGCCACGGACGAGCTGCTCGTTCAACGCACGATCGGCCGCGACCCACCGGCTCTTTTTCTCCTCCCTGAGGAAGCGCCCCACCTCCACGGCCCCGCCGTTCTTCTTTAGCAAGCCGAGAAAGCCGGCTACGTCCTTACGGCTTGCCGTGACCATCTCGGTCATCGGCGCCTCTTCGGCTGGTGTTCCTCCGGCGGTCGGCTTGCGTTCTTTCGTTGCGCGTCCTGCTGGGCCTTCAGGCGTTCGCCGGAGGTCGCCTCTCGATGGGGCCAGAACTTGGGGGCCGTTTGGCGCCAATCGGTGCCGCAAGCCGGACAGTAGCCCGGCAGAGCCGCTCCTCGGCACTGCGGACAAGTGACCTCACTCACTATCAAACTCCTCTGACAGTTGTTCGGCGCTCTTCACCATCTCGACGTTTACGACCGTCTTGCCACAGTGCTGTCCCACAAACTTCAGCGCAGTGCGAGTTGAGTCTGTGCGTTTCTGTGATCAGGGGGTCCGCTTCGGGGTTCGAACAGGTCCAGGAGCGGTCTTCGCGCGAACAGGTTGAGTTGCAGGAGGCGCAGGATTTCGCTCATGGTCCAGGACATCTTGTTGACGAACTTCAGGTAGGCGAGCAGGAGATGCACGCACATCGCGATCCAGATCTGCGTCATGACGGCATTGCGCGAAGTGCCGACGAAGCTCTTGATGCGCAGGTTCTGCTTGATCCACCTGAAGAAGGTCTCGATCTGCCAACGCTCCTTGTAGATGTTCGCGATGGTCTTCGGGGCGAGCTTGAAGTTGTTGGTCAGGAACGCGTAGAACTTCTTCGTGTCGGGGTCGCGATAGCCGACTCGACGCAGCGGGATCGGACACCGGGTGCGGCCTTTGACGCTGGTCAACTCGATGGTCTGGTCCGACGTCACGCCCAGCCCAGGCGCGAACGACCGCCGCTCTCGAACCGCGTACTTGATCTTGCGCTTCAGCCGAGTGACCAGGAAAACTCCTTGTGCATCAAGGGATTTCATCCACTCGAAGTCGAGGTACAGCCGGTCCGCAGCGACGATGCTTCCCTTCGGCAGACGAAGGGACCGCGCCACCTCAACGTCCGACCCCTTGCCGTCCGTGACTTGCAGGAACGCCGGCAGAAAGCCTTCGTGGTCCAGCCCCACGTGGAGCTTTAGCGCCCCCTTCGTCTCGCGGTACTGCGCCCACGGAAACAGCTCCAGGCACAAGTCCACGTACGTCGCATCTAGCGAGAACAGCTTGTTGTGGAACCGGAACCCGTGCCCCGGCGCCGTCGTACGGCATCGCGCCAGCAAACGACCGAACAACGCCTCGTAGAGACCGGAGGGCTGCTTCTCGTTCACGCGCGCCAGCGACGACCGGGCCACACGCCGAACGCCGAGGTGGTAGAGCATGTGAACCTGCGCGTCGAGATTCGACACGATGTCGCGAAGGCTGCATCGTCCAGAGAGCTGCGCCGTCGCCATCGCCACGAACTGACTCCACCGGCTCATCGAGCGCAGCTTTCGCCCCCTGTGATGCCGCCGGGCCTCCCCCTCGAACTCATGTCTCGACACCAGCCTGAGGAACTGACCGAGTACTGTACTATTGTGCGCCATGGGTCTGGATCTCCTTGCCGGCATTGGCTTTGTTGTGAAAACCAATCATACGACAAGACTCGGTCCAGACCCATACTTCATCCATGTTTGTGGGACAGCACTGGTCTTGCCAAGCCTGTGTCTTCTGACGATCACAGCGATGAACGGCGGCTGCTCTTCGGATGCGAACCGCACGACTTTGTCAAAGGCGCACAGGAAGAACTCGGCTAGGAGAGTCGTTGCAACTTGGCCTCTAAGAATGAACAACCGGCATCCGTGCATGTAGACGGCCCGACGGGCCAGAGGACTACGTCTTATCGCCGAGTCGTGGGACAGTGCGACCATTCCACGCTCGGCGATCTCGGCTATCCAGTGGTCATCGTCCGCGTTGGTCTCGCCGAATCGCTCCGAATAGCCGGTGATCCTACAGATGTCCTCAGTGCGAATCCTCTCGACGAATGCTTTCCCGAGATCCCGGTCGGCAAAGAACTCGAGTCGTTCCTTGTCATGCCGCAACTCTGTCTCGCTTGAGGGTCCAGGCGCGGACGCCCTCGTAGCGGACCGCCTCTTCGACATACGGCGTCTTGATGTCGTAGTCAGAAGCGAGCGACCTCACTGACTCGCCTGCCGAGAATCGAGAGTAGATAACGGACGTGCTGATGAAGCCCTCAGCGGTCATCGGACGCCCAAAGGATCTCTCAGGGTCGACCGCGACGAAGCGGGGCGACTTCTCTGGGCGCGTCAATGGGAAGAACCGGAGAGGAGTCCCTTCCCGGAACACGACGCGTTCTAGGTAGTCTTCAAGAATCGGTCTCATACCCAGTTGGCCGTAGCTGCTCAGGTTGATTAGCTCGCCACCCCTGTCGAGGTAGACGTGCAGGGACACGGCCCTGAGGTCGTCCTGAAGGAAAGGGCGGTCTATGCCATGCTCGCGGCAGTAGGCGACACCCGTTCGCAGGCGTTGGAGCGGCAAGCGGAACCTCCTGCGCAAAGTCGCCACCGCGTGGGCCTCGACGACATTGGCGAACGACAGACAGACCGTCTCAGCGGGAGCAACGGGTGCTATCAGCGGCTCGTCAGAGCGTATCCATCGCCGAAGGGTTTGGGCTGGCATCCCGACCATGGCCGCAGCATCCGCAACCGAGTAGCACGGGAAGTCTCTGTTGGGCAGTTCACACGACACTACAACCTCCACCGATCAAAGCGACGCCCGTTCACACGGCGGTCAACCGTCGGTCACGGTAGCACGGGAGTCGCAGTCTTAACCGACCTGCCGCGCTTCGAGACGCGGCCGCCACCCGGACGGAACCGCCGTAGAAGTTCCCCATGGGCAGCCGGCCGCCCAGCGCGCATCCGATGGGTGCACAACCTCTTCTCTGATCCGATTCGCGGGCGAGATGGCGAAGACGCCAAGCCAGCGCCGCCCTGAGAATTGGCCGGCAGCATTCTGGGTAGACCTCAGGCCGGCGTGGCAGCGGACGCGACCCAGGGCGGACTGGTACTCTCGGCGTCGGCGCGGGCCGGCACTGGCGCCGGCGTCTCGCAGGCCCGGAGACGAGAATGATGAGGGATGGACATCGCTTTCGCAGCACCGTAGGGCTCGGCTTTGCCGTACTGGCCTTGACGCTCGCGGCCGCGGCCTTCGCGCACCTCAAGGCGCTCAAGACCAGTCCGGAGGACGGTGCAGCCCTGAGCGGTCCTGTACGCACTCTCCGGGTCTTCTTCAACCAGGAGCCGGACCTGCCGCTGAGCAAGCTCGAACTCGAAGGGCCGCAGGGCCCGCTGAGCGTCGAGGGCCTGCACACGATGGGCGAGAAGGACCTGATGGCCAGGGTTTCGGGCCGCGTGCCCGACGGCGCCTACACCGCCCGCTGGCAGACGGCCGGCGACGACGGGCACGTCCTCAAGGGCGAGTGGACCTTCACGATCGCCCGCAACAGCCGGTGAGCTGGGAGATGGCCGGCCGCTGGTCGGTCTACCTGCCGCTACTGTCGGTCTTCGGCGTCCTCGGGCTGCGGCTCCTGGTTGCCGCCCGCGGCGCTGATCTCTCCGTCCGCGATCCGCATCTGGCGCTGGTGCGCCTGGGATGGATGTCGTGCCTCCTGCTCCTTGCGGCACTGCTGCTGCGAGCGGTCTTTCAGTCCGTTGAGGTGTGGGGAATGGACGACGGACTGTCTCTGGAGAGCCTGCGGGCCGTAGCGGTTGAGAGTCGTTGGGGAGGTCGGTGGCAGTGGCAGGCTGGGGCTGGGCTGGTGACCACGATCGGGGCGCTGCTCGTGAAGCGAACCCCGTTGGCCGGCGGCGCCGTCTACTGGATTGGGGCATTGGGTCTGGCCGCCGCGTTGCCGATGACGGGCCACGCGTACGGCGATCCTCTGCTGTGGACGGCCCAGAGCGTCCACATCGTGGGCGTGGGTCTCTGGATCGGCACCCTGGTCGCCGTGCTCGCGGTTCCTCTGGGGGTCTTGGGCGCGTCGCCGGCGGAAGCGGTTTCGATGCGGCGCTACTGGCTCCGGTACTTCGCGCCCCTGGCGGTGACGGGCGCCCTTCTGTTGATCGCGAGCGGTGGTTTCTTGGCGTACCACTACCTGCCGGCCTGGAACACTCTGTGGACCGAGCGCTACGGTCAGATCCTCCTGGTCAAGGTGGGGTTGAGCTTCCTGGTTGCCGGCTTCGGCGGGGTGAACTACCTGCGGATACGTTTCCGGCCCGACCGGCACACGGATCCCCTGCCACGGACCGTCGCCCTGGAAGTCGTCCTGGCCCTGCTGGTACTTGGCGCGGCGGGCGTGCTTACCAGTACGGCACAGCCCGAGATGCACTGAGGCCGAGCCAGCGGGGAACGGACGGGCGCGGGCCGGCTCCGGTCAGCTCCGCAAGCTCCTGGCTAGAAGTTGATCCGGCTGCTGATGCCGATCGTCCGCGGCGGGTTCGTCAGGTAGCCGGCCCAGTCGCCGGCCTCCCAGCGGTAGGTCGCGGCGACCGCGGCCTGGAACTTCGGCACCGTCGGCAGGCGGTTGCCCTGCTCGATGCCGGAAACCACGCTCGTCGTGCCGTCGTCGGCGGTCGAAGTCAGGGTCGACCCGAGTTCCGAGTCCGCGGGGATCGGCGAACAGGCCGTCGAAGACCTGGCTGCGGTTCTCCTCGTAGTCGTACCAGCGGGCGCCCGCCGTCAGATCGACCCGTTCGCTGGCGGTCCAGGTGATCTCGAAGAACGCCGCCGTCTGCTCGAACTCGTAGTTCAGGTCGGGTTGCACGGCGTCCATGAAACCGCCGAAGGCCGTGTGGTAGGCCGTGATCCGCATCGCCGCCGCGTCGCCCACGGGCACGTTGACCGCGACCTTCGCGTTGCCGCCCATGCCGCCGTCGCCGACCGAGTTGAGCGAGAACTCGCCGAAGCCCTCGGAGACGCCGACCTCGGGCTGGTTCGTGATGTAGCGGACGGTTCCGGCCAGCGAACCCGAGCCGAACAGGGTGCCCTGCGGTCCGCGGAGAACCTCCACGCGCGAGATGTCGAAGAGGTCGATATCGGGCGTGAACAGCGACAGGGAGATGACCGACTCGTCGAGGTAGATGCCCACCTGTTCCTTGACCCCGGGCTGGTCACGGACGATCTGCCCGGCCGCGACGCCGCGTATGGCGACCTGGCTCTGCCCGGGTCCGAGGTTCTGCACGGTGAACCCGCGAGAACCTCGTCCGAGTCATGGCAGCCTCCTTTTGTTCTGTCAGTTTCGTGTCGGGGCTTCACCTGAGGTTGGTCCGGGTTCACGTGAGGTTGGGTCAGGGCCGCAGGTGCGGTTCGAGCAGCTTGCTCCATTGCTTGCCGTACGGGTGGACCCGGTCCACCTTGTCCTCGCCGCGATACACGGGGCGTCCCGAGTTGGCCCACTCGAAGATCGAGCCCTCGAGGTTCCAGACCCGGCCCCCGATCTCCGGGTCGTTCAACTGGATCAGGTCGGCCACCGCGGCGGATGACCGGTAGCCGACGGAGCAGTAGAGGACGATCGGCCGGTCCGGCTCCCTTTCGGCGACCAGTTCGGCAATGTTGTCGCCCTGTGCGTGAACCGCGCCGGGCAGATGGCTGACGTCGTACTCGAACGGCTCGCGGACGTCGATCACCAGGGGCGGAGGATCGTCCTTGAGCCGGCGATCGAGCTCCTCGATGCTCATCTGCGGCACGCCGGGGAAGCTGGCCCGGACCAGCGCCTTGAACTGGGACATGCTCGACTCGCCGCAGGCAACAGCCAGCGGCGCCGCAAGCAGCAGCGCGGCGAGCCGACACCGGCGCCCGGCCTTCGAGGGGCGTGCCGTCGTCACTCCCCTGCGGCGGCGCCGGTCGCTTCGCTGGACGCCGCCCGCCCGGCCGGCTGACCAACCGTCCCCACTGGCTGACCAACCGTCCCCACCGGCTGACCAACCATCCCCACTGGCTGACCCACCATCTTCATCTGCATCGGACGCTCGCTGCCGGCGCCGATCGTGATCGTGCCCTGGAGGGCGCCGTCCGCGTCGACTTCGCCTTCGATCCGGGTCGTGATCGCCGATGCTTCCGGCGTCGGGAACTGGGTGGTCACCTGCAGGCGATTCCCGGACCAGGCGATGTCGTCGAGAGTGATCGTGAACATCTGCAGGCCGTTGACCAGGTAGAGCACGCCCTCGCCGTCGTGAGGCGCGTCGAAGGCGATCGGCATGAAGCCCTCAACCAGGAAGGAGGTCCCGCCGGGGTGCTGGGCGATCAGGTCCTTCAGCTTGTCGAGGTTTGGTCTGGGCCGGTGATAGCCGCCCTCCTTGCGGACGACCTCCATGAAGCCGACGAACATCTCGTTGAACACATTGCCGCGGTAGATGATCTCCCGCGTCGGGTCGGGGTTGGCGGGGTTGTCCTCCGAGTTGTCCCACACGGCGGTGACCTCGACCCGGCTGCCGGCCGGAATGTCGATCGGCTCGGTGGGGTAGTAGAGCCACTGCCAGTTGTAGTCGTACCTCGGCACGTCGAGCAGGGTCTCGCTGGCGCCGTCGGGATGGACGAGGCGATAGGTCATCGCCTTGCCGCGAAGGTGCATGTGGGGGCTGAACGCGAGGATCTGCATGGCCTCGTCCGGCTTGTAGAAGCCTTCCTCCGCGTGGTGGTCGGCGCCCGGAGGAATGCGGATGCCGGTGTTGGCTACCGAGACGGTCGCCACCTCGCGCTGCAGTTCGCCCTTGCCGAAGAAGATGCCGATCCGGGTCTCGTCCGAGGTCGCCTCGCCGAAGGGGTGGTAGTGCGAGTCGACCAGGATCGAGGTGCCCGGGCCGAGGACGCGGCCGGTGCCCTCGGGGAAGACGTAGGGCGGCATGCCGGCGGTCCAGATGCCGAACACGCCGCTGCCGCCCGCGCCCTCGCGCACCTTCTCGCCGGCGCCGATCGGGCCGCCGCTCTGCCGCCGCGGGCGCGGCGTCGTGTAGGTCGCCTGGAAGTGGTGGGTGGCGCGGCGGTCGCCGGGCATGAACTCGATCGCCCGCACCCAGCGTTCTTCCTCGAGGTCCAGCTTGATCTGCTGCTTGGGGAAGACGTCAGGGCCTTCGGCAGGGACTTCGACCCGCTTGAGGGTCAGCACGTAGTCCGGTTCGCCCAGGGTCCAGCCGTCGGAGAATGTCGGCGTGGGCGGCAGGCCCGCGGGATCGCCTTCGGGCGCCCCGCCGGCGGCCCAGGAAGTGATCGTCGCGATCTGTTCGGGGGAGAGGGAGAGGTCGTTGCGAAAGACGATGTGCTCCGACTCGGCGCTCCAGGGCGGCATGTCGCCGTTCTCGACGGCGCGCGCCATGCCGCGCGCCCAGGGGCGAGCCTCGCGATAGGAAAGCAGAGACATCGGCGCCGCCTGATTCGGGCGGTGGCACTGCACGCACTTCTCGAACAGGATCGGCGCCACGTCGCGGCTGAACGTCGGCGTTTCGGCGGCGCCGGCGGCCGTTGCGGCGAGAACTGCGGTGCCCGCCAGGAGGGTCGCGAGTCGCTGCGGGCGAGTGTGAGTCGGGGACCTCATCCGTTCGTCCTCCCTTGGAGGGTTGGAGCCTCGATTGGTGCTGGGGACTCTACCAGCGGGTTCCGGTGCGGTAGGCTCGACGCCTCTCCAGGTGCCCGTCTTCTTAGCCTGCGTCCCAAGAGGACGCGGCCCTCTTTCTACCGAAAGAACGGAGGAATCTCCCATGCGTTTCGAACGAGCCGCTGTCACCCCTTCTAGTCTTGGCGCCCTCTCGATCATTGGCGTCGCCGTGCTGGTGGCGGCGCCGGTCATAGCCGCCGGTGACGACATCCCGCGCACCGCGGACGGCAAGCCCGACCTGAGCGGCCGCTACAACATCGCGAGTTCGACTCCGTTCGTACGGGATGCGCGCTTCGGGGACAAGAAGTTCATGAGCGTCGAGGAGGCGGAGCGGATCATGGCGGCGACCGCGGCGGCGATGGCCAAGGCCAACGCCGCCAGCGATCCCAACCGGTCGGCGCCTCCGGCCGGCGGTGACGGTTCCGGCGGTCCCGCGGGTGCGGTCGGCGGCTACAACGCCTTCTGGACCGACAGCGGCAGCGCGCGCCACGCGATCGACGGCCAGTTCCAGACCTCCATCCTGACCGATCCGCCGGACGGCCGCATGCCGCCGGTGTCGGAAGCGGGCAAGGCGCGCCGCGCGGATCTGCATCCCTACGCCTACGAGAACACCGGCACTGCCTGGTGGATCGAGACCGGCGACGATCCCTACGACGGTCCGGAGACGCTGTCCCTGCTGGACCGCTGCCTGTATCTCAGCGCCGCCACCACTCCGGCCCGGCCCATCCTCTACAACAACATGAAGACGATCACCCAGACCGAGGACCACGTCGTGATCCTGGTCGAGTGGATGCACTGGGCGAAGGTCGTACGCCTCAACGCGGAACACGCGCCCGCCGACGTGCGGTCGCTCGGCGGCGACTCGATCGGCTGGTGGGAAGGCGACACCCTCGTGGTCGAGACGACGAACTTCCTCGATCGACCCGGCGTGCCGCGCGAAGGCTTGAAGGTGATCGAGCGCTTCACCCGCCAGAGCGCGGACGGGCTGCTCTACGGGTTCACCGTCCTCGATCCGGACTACACCGCGCCCTACAGCGGCGAGTTCATCTGGCCGCAGACGGACGAACAGAACTACGAGTACGCCTGCCACGAAGGCAACTACGCGATGGGCGGCATCCTGCGCGGCGCGCGGCTGCTGGAGCGTGAGTACCACGAGAAGAAAGGTCAGGCCGGCAGCACAGGTTCCGGGGACGAGTAGCCCAAAGGGCGCGATGGAGACATTCTCCTACGACGCGTGGGATCGTCTGCTGTCTGCGGTCGTAGCCGAGGACGGCAAGGTCGACTACGAGCGTCTCGCCGCGCGGCGTCCCCTGCTCGAGGAGTTCGTCGCTGAGCTCGGCGAGGTCTCGCCGGACAGCCGGCCCGAGCTCTTCCCGCGCGAGGAAGACGGGCTCGCCTACTGGATAAACGCCTACAACGCGTTCACCCTGGACGCGATCGTGGACGAGTATCCGATCCGGTCCGTCTGGAAGACCCGCGACGGACAGTTCTTTCAGCGCCGCCATCACATCGCCGGCGGCGCCGAGGTCAGCCTCGACGACATCGAACACGAGATTCTCCGTTCGGACTACGCCGAACCTCGGATCCACTTCGCGATCAACTGCGGCGCGAACGGCTGCCCGGCGGTGCGGCCCTCGGCCTACCGCGGCGACGGGCTTCGCGACACGTTGCACGAGGCAACGAAGGCGTTCCTGGCCAACCGTTGGAACTGCCGAGTGGACCACGAGGCGCGCAAGGTCTTCGTCTCTCGCATCTTCCGGATGTACGCGGAGGACTTCACGGCCGGAGCGGGGACGACGGAGGAGTACCGGCACGGCGTGCTGCGCTTCGTCGCCGAGCACGCCGGTTTGGACGAGCAGCAGATCGCCGGCTACGAGCTCGTCTACAACACCTACGACTGGGGCCTGAACGACACCCACCGCGACCCGAACATCGGTCCGATCACGTTCCACGAGCCGGTGGAGCACTTCGCCGAGGCCGACGGCGAACTCCGCGAACTCCACCTGTACGAAGGCAACTTCTGCAACCGGGACTGCTCCTGGTGCACGATCCACGGTTCCCCTGACGGCTGGTACCAGGCCTACACGCCGGCGGTTCTCGAGCAGGCGCTCGACACACTCGCGGCGAACGGCAACCTGAAGTTCTACGGCGGCGAGCCGACTCTGCACACGCCCGAGATCGTCGCCGCGATCCGCTACGTACGCGAGCGTGGCTTCACCGGTTTGATCACCGTGTTCTCGAACGGCATTCAGGCGGAGAAGCTGATCTCGATCCTCGAGTCCGATCCGAAGAGCGAAGCGGTGCTCAATTACTCGATCTACCACGGCCGCGACGCGAAGCCGATGCCGCGGCACTCCAGGGACCGCCTGGAGCAGTGGGCGCTCAAGAACCCGAACCGCATCTTCCAGGGCTACAAGGTGCTTTTCCACGCCGGGGGCGGCGCGGAACAGGAGTTCGACCAGGACCGGGAGTCGGACTACCACGGCATGGGCAACCGCTGCGTGCGCTGCTTCCCGGTGCTGACCACGAAGGGGAAGTTCCACGCCTGTCCCTTCGCCGCCGAGATCGACTCGCCCCACTTCGACCTCGGTGGGGTTGGTTCGAGTTCCGAGGCGGTATTCGACAACTACCGCACCTTCCTGCAGTGGGTGGACGAGGAACTGGACCCGGCGGCCGAGGCCCGGGGCATTTCGAGTTGTGAGATGTGCCACCGCCGCCTCGCCGAACTGCCGGCGCCCGAGTTCGCGGTCTAGGAATCGCCGCCTTGGAGGCTGCACGGGTCCTGACGGGCAGGCGCCGACTCCACCCCGCGATCCTCGTCGCGGCGCTTCTGACCCTCGGGGCACTGCTTCTCCACGCCCGCGAGTATCAGTTCCTCACAGACGACGCCTACATCTCTTTCCGGTACGCGCAGAATCTCGCCGACGGTCACGGCCTCGTCTTCAACCCCGGCTTCGAGCGGGTCGAGGGTTACACGAACCTGCTCTGGGTCCTGATCCTGGCCGCCGCCGCGCTCGTCGGCGTTGCTCCGGAAGCCGCCGCGGTCCCGCTCGGCTACGGCCTGACGATCGTGCTCTGGTTGCTCGTCAGCGGGTTCGCGTACAGCGAAGCACGGCCGCGCGACCCGCCGTGGATCTGGTTGCTGGCGCCGATGCTACTGGCCGCCACACGCAGTGTCGCCGTGTGGTCCACGGGCGGGCTCGAGACCCGTCTGTTCGAAGTCCTGATCCTGGGCGCGCTGCTCCGGCTGGTGGTCGAGATCCGGGGCGCGGCGGCAGCACCGCGGACGCCCGCCTCAAGTGCCGGTGCTGCCGGTGCACCGGGAGCCCACCGCCCATGGGCCGCCCTGCTCTTCGCCCTGGCCACCCTCACCCGGCCGGACGGCGTGTTGATCGCGGGCTGCTCGCTTTCCGCGGCCTGGATTTGGTTGGCGATTCGTCGGCGCCGGCAACACCTGTACCCCGAATGCCTGCGTGCCGACCTGCGTGGAGCGGCCCGGGATGCCCTCGTCTACGCGGTTCCGGTCGCGGCCAGCGTCGGCTTCCGACTCGCTTACTACGGCGAGTGGCTGCCGAACACCTACTACGCGAAGGTCGGCGGCCTCTCCTGGTGGTCGATGGGCTGGGACTACGCGCAATCGTTCGTCATCGAGTACGCGATGTGGTTGTGGCTGCCGCTCCTCCTGGCCGGCTGCTGGCAGTCGTTCCGCAGCCGGGGCGAGCGCGGCTTGATCCCGTTGCTGTTCACTGCTGCCGCCGTGCCTCACGCGCTCTACTACATCTCCATCGGCGGTGATCACTTCGAGTACCGGCCCTTCGACCTCTACTTTCCGCTCGCCTTTCTGGTCATGACCCGAGGCGCGGCCGAGTTGCTGTCGAGGAAGGTCAACAGTAAGAGCGCAGAGCCGCGAGTACTTGCTGTTGCACGTCGCACTGTCGTGGTTTGTTTTCTGTTCGTGGTCCTCTACGGCACGGTCCGGCTGCCGGTCGAACTTCACCGTGCGCTTGTCAACCTGGAGCCGCGGTGGCTGACGATGGAGGAGTTTGCGGCGCGCGTGGAAGTCGCTCTCGGCTCGGGGTCACGGGTCCGGCGACACTACGTTTCACTGGTCGAACGAACCCACCGCTCGGTCGTGGGCGTGCGCGCGGAGATACATGGTCTCTACCTTGAGCTCTCCCTGCGGAACGCGCGCGTGGTCCGGGACCTGGTGGCAACCGGCCGGCTTCCGGCGGACACCCACGTGGCGCTCGGCTCGGTCGGCGTTGTGCCCTACCTCTCGAACCTGCGCACTTTCGACTATCTGGGACTGACGGATAGAGGCGTCGCGCGGAACCCGCCACGGGCCCAGGAGCCGCGGCAGATGGCCCACGATCGGATGGCAACGCTCGATCAGGCTCGCGCCGCCGGCGTCGATCTCTGGAATCCGCTGATCCAGGATCGGACCTGGCTCGACCGGGAGCTTGCGACCAGCCGGCAGGCGGCGCGCGATCCTCCTCTCATCTACGCGATGGTGGACGGCGACCGGGCACTGGTCGCCACACCGCTCCACGACATGGAGACGATCCGGAGGCGGTTTCCGGGGCTCGGCTTCGAGCGTCTCGGGCGCAGCGCCTGGGCGACGATCGAGCGAGAGTTCGACTACACGTTCTTGCGGGCTCCGGAGGGGCGGATCTCCGCCCTGATGAAGCGGCCGCGGGGCGTCCCCTCCGTGGCGCCGACCCGGATCCCGGTCCGGAGCGGGACGGAACGGATGCGGGGCTTCGTCGACGCGGTCGCGCCCGCGCCGGGTGGCGCTGGGCCGCTCGCGACGATGAACGTCCAGGGCTGGGCGTTCGGCGAGCAGGCCGGCGGTATCCTGGATCTGGTCATCTTCGCCGGCGAGATGCAGACGCCCTACGAGCGGGTCGACCTGACCGAACGGCCGGACGTCGCGGCGACCCTGGGACCGGACTCCCGGGACAGCGGCTGGTTCGTCTCCACAAGGGTAGATACCGAGACGGTTGAGCGACATGGCCTGGCGGTCTTCGTCGTATTCCGCGAAGACTCCGGCCGGGATGCCGCCGCGACCCGCCTCGATGTCCATCACTGGCCGCTCTCAGAAGGGCAGGGCGAGCCGGGAATCCTCCACATCTCGGACGGACGCAAACTGCCCATCGAGCGGCCCGGCGACGAACTGCAGGGCGCCATCGACGAGCTCTTAGCGGTCAACGGCGAGTATCTGCTTTCCGGCTGGGCCGCTGACGTCGCCAAAGGCGAACCGCCGCGCCGGATGGTCGTCTACCGCGACGGCGGCTTCCTGGCGACGGCGGGCCTGGATCGGCGGCGGCCGGACGTGGCCGACCGCTTCGGCGACACTGGGCTGCTGGAAACGGGATTCCGGCTGACGGTCCCGGCGCTCCAACCTCAGGCCGGCGCCAGCAGTTCCCGCTCGGTGGACGACGCAGAGCGGGCGGCCTTCGCACGCCGCCACCGGGTGTTCGCGCTTCTGGGCCGGGGCGCAGCCCTGGAGTTGCCGCTACGATGAGCCCGGCTGGGCCGCTGCCTCCTGGGACGCGCGGACATGGAATTGTCCCAGGTAGCGCTGGAGGCCTTGCGCATGGACAGGCCTCTATCGGAGATCACGGCAGTGCCGTCTGCTCAGCGTCAGCCGTTCGTCGCTTTGCTGCTAGCGCTAACGCTAGCCGAGGGGGGAGCGAGGGCCTTCGTGTCGGTCATCACAGGGTGCGGCGGCAGATGCGTCTGATGGCATTCGGGCGATCTACCGGCCTGGTGCGCTCTCATGAACCGGAAGACCCCTTCGGTCCCGTCTCCCGAGCGAACCAGGCCCTTGCTCTTGCCAGGATTGCCCGCTCTTCCCGTAACCGGCGGTTCTCCCGGCGCAGCCGGCGCAACTCCTCACGTTTCGCCGTCGTGCTGTCGTCGCTCCGGCGGCCCTCGTCCCGGTTCGCCTGGGCCGCCCAGTTGCGGATCGACTGCGCTGACGGCTCGAACTCGCGGGCCAGTTGGTCCGGACCCGGACCAGATCCACCATCTGCTGCCGGTACTGTGCCGGGTACCGGCTCCTTCTTCTCGACATCGTGGGTACCTCCTCCTCCAAGAATGAGGTGTCCACCAAACGGGGTCAAGCTCAACCGGGGTCTTGATCTTGGCATCGTGGGTACCTCCTCCTCCAAAGGATGTAGTGTCCACGAAACCGGGGCAAGCTCACACTTCCCAAGGTAACGGTCTCGGCGCATGCAGACATTTCGTCGGGTATTGAGACATGACCACACGCTCACGCTCACTTCTCGCCGGACAGCTCTCTCAATTGACGATCAGGGCTAAGCCAGCTAGTCTCCTCTAGAGGAATTGCGGCAAGGTTGCCGGCCGGTGACTGTCGCGGCCACGCCGCAACGGATGGGCACTATCGTTCACTAAGTTTAGAAGGGAATGAAGCATGAAGCGGCTCTCGTTGGTTTTATTGGCGTTGCTGGCGGTGACGCTTCGAACAGAGGCACAATCCCCTCCCGACGCACTGCATCTGGAGCCCCCGTGGAAGTCATGGACCGCTGCGGATTTGGCCTTGAGTGATTCCGGGCATCACCGGACGGAACCGCGGCTTCGCAAGAACCTAGAGCGACAACGAGCCGCCTTCGCGGGGCGGTTCATCTCTGGTAAAGTTAGCGGGCTAGCAGACGGCACCGTGCCACCTGAGGACTACTGTTCGACTGCTTCTAGGCTTGAGGCCGCGACCTCCGATAGAGCATGGGTCGAAACTACCGATTTTCTGCCGGCCCTACTGCTGTCTGATGTGGCCATCGAAGCCACGATTGCGGCAGTCACGCCTGGTTTCCGTCAAGACGGAGCGCCCGTATTGTTGCTCACCTTGTCCGATGTTCTGCCCCTGCACCGTCGCTCCGCGCTGCCGGCTCACGTCCTCCTGCCCGTCGGACGACTAGTCATCGAGGGCCACGTCTATTGCGGTTCTGCTGAGAGTGTAGTCGGTCTTCCGCCGGTATCCGGCGACCGTGTCGTGGTTGTCGGTGCTTGGAGGACCGGAGCCGTAGTCAACGTCGGCGACATGGAAACCGGCAGTTTTGCCGTGGTGACCGGCGACTCTCTTGTCTGGTCCTGGGGCCGGGGCTATGGCCCGAGCACAGCCGACGATCTTCGAGCGCTCGTAGATCGAGCCGTAGCGGAACGGTTGTTCGATTCAGCCGAGCGCCTAGTCCATCAACCGTGGGGCTCGGCGGATCGGCGTCAGTTCGCCCGCGACTACGAGCTTCTGGTGCGTGGCCAAAGGCCAACACCTTGAAGAACTGGAGTCTTGTCTTTGCCTTGGCGGGACTCTCGTCCCTGGCCGGTGGTCAACCCGTCGAAGCCCAACCCGGATGCACTCTCGACTCGCTCGCGGGGTTCGTCGGTGACCTACCAGACAACATTGCCATCAACACGGCTGGAAGCAACGTATCTTCTACAACTATCGACGATGCCTTGGGATCTTGGCGCACCGAATGCACTTCGATTCCTGCATGGATGGCGAGCACGGGGTCTCCATCTTTCGGTACCGAATCAGGAGAAGTTTGGACCGTCAGGGAGGGGACAAAGGAGAGTTTTGGGGAAACCAACGGGTGTGCTCGCGCAAAGTTTGGGACCAAGACGATCGAAATCTATACCGACAGAGGATTGGGGTGTCCTTCGTCTATACAGAAGTTGATAGAGCATGAGCTTGGTCATGTTTTTCGACTAGCCGACGCCGATACGGACGCTTGTACGGAGGTTCGGCCTGCGTCGATCATGTCGAACGTAAGCAATTCCAAGATCTACGCGGAGACCTGTGCCGACCTGCAAAGAGAACAACGACGGGACGACGATGACGATGATGACGATGACGGCGGCGGCGGCGGCGGCGGTGGTGGTGGCGGCGGTGGTGGCGGTGGTGACGGCGGTGGTGACGGCGGCGGCGGGGACCGATGCACAGACCACCCCAACACTCGCGGTTGCCCTGGGTACTGCACAGCGAATCCCGAGGCTCCCGGCTGCGGCACGGTTACAACGTCAGGCACGGCGTGCTTGCCGCTACCCCTTCCCGGCTTGGGCTGGATCTGTATACCCCTTTCCCCCGTGCCAGGCGGTGACGGGAGGGACGGTCGCGGGTCAGTGCTGTCCCACAAACTTCAGCGCAGTGCGAGTTGAGTCTGTGCGTTCCTGGGATCAGGCGGTCCGCTCCGGGGTTCGAACAGGTCCAGGAGCGGTCTTCGCGCGAACAGGTTGAGTTGCAGGAGGCGCAGGATTTGGCTCATGGTCCACGCCATCTTGTTGACGAACTTCAGGTAGGCGAGCAGGAGATGCACGCACATCGCGATCCAGATCTGCGTCATGACGGCATTGCGCGAAGTGCCGACGAAGCTCTTGATGCGCAGGTTCTGCTTGATCCACCTGAAGAAGGTCTCGATCTGCCAACGCTCCTTGTAGATGTTCGCGATGGTCTTCGGGGCGAGCTTGAAGTTGTTGGTCAGGAACGCGTAGAACTTCTTCGTGTCGGGGTCGCGATAGCCGACTCGACGCAGCGGGATCGGACACCGGGTGCGGCCTTTGACGCTGGTCAACTCGATGGTCTGGTCCGACGTCACGCCCAGCCCAGGCGCGAACGACCGCCGCTCTCGAACCGCGTACTTGATCTTGCGCTTCAGCCGAGTGACCAGGAAAACCCCTTGTGCATCAAGGGATTTCAGCCACTCGAAGTCGAGGTACAGACGGTCCGCAGCGACGATGCTTCCCCTCGGCAGGCGAAGGGACCGCGCCACCTCAAGGTCCGACCCCTTGCCGTCCGTGACCTCCAGGAACGCCGGCAGACAGCCCTCGTGGTCAAGCCCCATGTGCAGCTTCAACGCTCCCTTCGTCTTGCGGTACTGCGCCCAGGGAAACAGCTCCAGGCACAGGTCCACGTACGTCGCATCGAGCGAGAACAGCTTGTTGCGGAACCGGAAACCATGCCCCGGCGCCGCCTTCCGGCATCGCGCCAGCAGACGACCGAACAACGCCTCGTACAGCTCGTGGGGCTGCCTCTCGTTGACGCGCGCCAGCGACGACCGGGCCACCCGGCCCACGCCAAGGTGGTAGAGCTTGTGACCCTGCGCGTCCAGGTTCGACACGATGTCGCGCAGGCTGCACCGCCCGGAAAGCTGGGCCGTCGCCATCGCTACGAACTGGCTCCAGCGGCTCATCGAGCGCAGCTTGCGTCCCCTGTGGCGCCTTCCCGCCTCCCGCTCGAACTCATGTCTCGACACCAGCTTGAGGAACTGACCGAGTACGGTACCATTGTGCGCCATGGGTCTGGATCTCCTTGCCGTCATTGGCTTTGTGTGAAAACCAATCATACGACAGGGCACGATTCAGACCCATCCTGACCCTCCGTTTGTGGGACAGCACTGGTCGCGGGTGGTCTATTTCGGCGACGGCGACCGGGAGTCCGGGCGCGACCTACGGGTTCACCCTGGGAGGGGCGAGTCAGAACATTACCGTCTCCGTGACCGGCATGAGCCGGGACATGGACTGCCGCGTACACGAGAATCCTGCCCCGGCGAGCGGCGGGGCTGTTCCCCGTTCGGCCCAAGAGCACCGTTGCTCGGACAATTTTGGCACCTGGGACGAGTCCTGGTCCGGTGTGCTGGGCGCCGGAGCGCACAGCGTCCGCGTGTATCCCTTCGTGCGTCGGAGCACGGGTAGCTACACGATCACGATTTCGGGCGACGGCGCCGGCGGCTTCATCGGCGACAGCACGGGGTCACCACCACCTGCAGCAACTCCTCCTCCACCTCCTCCAACAGCACCTCCAACAACATCGCCGCTGGTCTGCCCGAGCATTCCGGACTTCCGGGTGCCGTCAGGCGGCACTGTCAACACGTTGTTCCCGGAGGCAACGGGAGGTACGGCTCCTTACAGCTACAGTTTGTCGGGGCAACCGCCTGGCATCACGTTCACGCCGTCAACGCGCGTGGCAAGCGGGACTCTTCCGACTGTCACGAGCGACACGATCACCTACACCTGTTCGGACAGTGCAAGCGCGTCGGCTTTCGTGACGTTCGTCGCTACGGTGCTTGCGCAGACGCTGCCCTCGGCACCTCAGTTGACGGGCTCGGTTTCGGGACGGACTCAGGCGCTGACATGGACCGGGTCTTCCGGCGGCGGGATCACGCGCTATCAGTTGCAGACACGGGAATCGTCAGGGCACTCATGGCGCTTCACGGGCGCCGGTTCGCCGTCGCCTTCGTCGAACATCGGTTCCAGCGCGAGGTCATGGAGCGTGGTCACCCCTTGGACGCTGGTTCGTCACTATCAGGTGCGGGCGACGAATGCGGTCGGGGACGGTCCATGGTCGAATGTGGTCGAACTGACAACGCCGCCAGCGCCGCCGCCGCCGCTGGTGTTGCCGGGCATTCCGAACTTCCGAGTGCCGTCTGGTGGGGTTGTCAGCACGTTGTTCCCAGCGGCCACGGGAGGTAGCCCGCCGTACTCCTACAGTTTGTCGGGTCTTCCGCCGGGGATCTCCTTCGCGGCGTCGACGCGCATCGCGAGCGGGACGCTTCCGACCGTCCCGACCGAGACGACTTACACGATCACCTACTCCGTCACGGACAGCGCAGGCGCGTCTGACGCCGTAATGTTCACTGCTACCGTCCGCCCCTGACACTGCCGCACTTGGGTTACACCGGGGGCGGCGGTTCTGCCTTTGAGGGAAGGGCGGAGCCGATAAGGGGCTCCAGGCCACCGTAGTGAAAGATCGACACCTCGAACCGGAGTCGAGGAAGTTGCGGACGATCCGGGGACGGACCGGCCCGTTACGGCCGACGAATAGGATGCGCAACATGGCGCGGAGACTCGCTCTGCTTGGAGGCAGTCTGCCGTGGCTGGCGCTGTTGGCCGCGATGGCGTCGGCGGCGTGGTTCCTGTGCGACGACGCCTTCATCAGCTTCCGGTATGTCCGCAACCTGGTGGAAGGCCACGGTCTCGTCTTCAATCCCGGGGAGCGCGTGGAGGGATACTCCAACTTCCTCTGGGTGCTCGAACTGGCGGGCCTTTGGCGAGTCTTCGGGCTGCGCCCCGAGAACGCTGCTCCGTGGCTGTCGGTGGCATGTACGGTCGGCACGCTGGCGGCGACGGTGTGGTGGGCGATGCGACTTCCCGGGCTGCGGCGCCGGGCGCTGGTGACCTGGATGGCGCTGGGTCTCCTGTGCAGCAGCGCCACGTTCGCGGTGTGGACCTCCGCCGGGGGGCTGGAAACGCGGCAGTTCACCCTCTTCATTGTTGTGGCGGTCGTCTGCCTGACGGTTCACGGTCAGAGCCGCTGGGGACTGATGGGCGCCTCACTGAGCCTCGCGGCCGCCGCATACACGAGGCCCGAGGCTCCATTGATCGCGGCGTGTTGCTTCGGCTGGTTCGTCGCACAGCGCATCGCCGCCTCCAGGCGGTTGCGAGTGGACTGGCGGGAGCTGGCCTGGTTGGTCGCGCCTTTTGTCGGACTGGTGGCGGCGCACTTCCTGTTCCGCTACGCCTACTACGGGGAGTGGCTGCCGAACACCTACTACGCCAAGCACGTTCGACCCTGGTACGAGTCGGGATTCAGCTACTTGTGGGCGGCGGCGATCGAGACCGGGCTCTACCTGCTGATACCGCTTGCGATCCTGGCTTTGCGGAAGGCTTGGCGAGGGCGTAGAGACCTCCGGTACGCCCTGCCGCTCGTCTGCATCGGCCCGCACATGGCCTACCTGTTCCGGATCGGTGGCGACTACTTCGAGTACCGCCCGCTCGACTTCTACTGGCCGCTGCTGGCGGTTCCCGCGGCTGCTGGTGTGGTTCACGCGGGCGCCATGGTCTCCGGCCAACTGCAACGACTGCGGTCGACTCCGCGACCCTCGGGGCCGACAAGGCCAGCCGCATGCGCCGTTTTCCTGTTCGTGCCCGTCCTCTTCTTTACGAACTCATTGCAAGGTGTGCTCCTGTTTCGAGGCGCCGGAACACAGGGCGTCACGGACGCGTTTCACCTGGAAATCAATCGGGACAACACACCCTGGCTGGGCGTGGCGCCGGGAATGGAGGCGCTCGCTTCCGTTTCCAACGACCTGCGTCAACGGTTGGTAGAGCAGGATGTGGCGCTTCGCTTCGTGGAGGTTCGGGAGGCTGCCGACGTTCAACTCAAAGGGTGGAGGGAGTACGAACGCATGGAACGGGGGGTGTTTCCCCAGGAGGCCCTGACGGCAGCGATCGTCCTGGGTATCCAGTCCTACTTTCTGGCGGACTTGAAAGTTGTGGATGGGTTGGGCCTCACGGACAAGACCGTTGCGCGCAACCCGGTGACTTGGCCTAACAGCGAGCGTTTCATGGCGCACGACCGAAGGCCGCCTCCGGGATACATCCTGGAGGAACGGGGAGTGAACATCATGGTGCTCCCATCCGCGACCAGCGAGCAAGAGGGCCTCGAGCGCGCCACGTACGCCCTTCGGGTCGGTCCCGATCTCTGGATGCCCTTCGATGCCGCCGACCATGATTGGGTCCTCGCGCACTTCGACCGGGGGAGGTTGCGCATGCGAGAAGATCGAGAGAGCCGCTGGGAAGTGCAAGTCAGGGCCATCAGGAGGTACGAGGCGGGGGGAGTGGAGGCGACGTGCGAGCCGACTGGGACTGCGCTTTGCTTGCAGGACGGGCGCTACCGGGTCACGCTTGACTGGTCCGCGCTGGACGGCGCCAGCGGCGCCGCCCGCGTCGCCGAGGCGCGAACCGCGGACTCCGGCGTCTTCTACTTCTTCGAGCTGGCCAACTGGGAGGTCATGGTGAAGGTGCTGAACGGCTGTGACGTCAACGACCACCACTGGGTCTACATCGCGTCTGCGAGCGACCTGGGCCTGGATCTGGCGGTGCAGGACACGCTGACCGGAGCGGAACGGCGGTACACGAAGGCGCCCGGCGAGCCGGACGCGTTCGCGGACCTGTCCGCGTTCCCGGAGGCATGCCGCGCGGAGGCGCTGTAGGCAGGGAGCGGAGCGTCTGTGTCTTCGTGGCGGGACACGATCCGGGTCACCATGCCGCCGGACGCTCGGAACTCCTTCCGGCCGCAGCAGACCTGTGATCTCGTCGCCCTGAGGCCCGCGTCTGCTGGGTCGGTTGCCGCAACCGAGGCATCTACTCTTCTGGAATTGCTCGGTCGGCAACCGAGACAACCCAGGAGGCGTCGTCGAATGCTCGCTGCGCGTCGGCTGCTGTGTAGTGCTCGGTCGGAATCAGGTCGACCTCGCCGTAGAACGAGGGCTCGCGCTCGGCCTGGAGCCATGCGGAGACGGTGGCGATCCTCTGGATGCTCGCGCTGTCGAGTTCCGGGAACCGGTCGGCCAGTGGGCCGAAGAGGCTGCCCACATCGTGCCAGTGGGGCGGTTCCACGCCGACTTGCCGGAGCATTCCCTTCAGGGCAAGTTCGACGAGTTCCTGAGCTTCCCGAATGACGTCAGAGTACGCTTCCTCAGCCAGGAACACGGCCAGAGCGCGCAGCCGCACCTTGGCTTTCGTCAGGTAGCTGCGGGCCAGCGCGCCGTTGGTCGTCATGGCGGGAACAGGTCGAATACATCGCCCGGCTGGTAGTCGGGTTTCAGGTCCCAGTACCAGTCATCACCCTTCCAGACCCGTTTCGAGCCAAGCTCCCTGAGTCGCGCCCTCAGGCGGTCCAGCGTGTTCCGAAGGCAACCGTGGGGGTCGTGGAGGATGCGCGCGTCCTCGGTGATGTCCAGCAGCAACGGCGTGCCCCGCTTGAGTTCGCTCTGGCTCTTGAAGAGTGGTGAAAGCCGTGGGTGGAGCCCGATCAGTCTCGCCACTTCGAGAACAGGTTGGAAAGCGCGCTCGATAGTTCGGAACTCCTCAACGCGCGCGATCCGGCCGTGTGGCAGGCCGTCTGCGACGATCAGCAGGTCGATGTCGGAGTCTGGCCTGGGAGTTCCGCGGCCGACGGACCCAAAGACCGCCAGCGCCGCCAGCCGATCGCCGTAGTGTGCCCTGCAGACTTGGAGCAAAGTGTCGAGAAGGACATCGTAACTGGAGTGCATCGCCATTCAGTCTACGTCGACGACCTTCAGCCTGGTCGGGTGTGCGCCGCCGCCGCTACGCCGGCGCCTCGGCGACGCCGGACGACTTCGCGCCGCCCCAGCGGTTGAAGCCGAGTTCACCGCGGACGGCGGCGGTGCGCTCCAGGGTCATCGCGTCGCTGGGGATGCCGGTCGAGTCCGCGACGCGGACGAGGCCGTTGAAGATGCCGACGGTGGCGGCGGCCTCGACGAACTTCGCCGGGCCCAGCGCGTCGGCGACGCGGGTGCGGACCGCGTCCAGATCGTCTGTTGCCCGCACCACGGCCTCGGCGAAAGCGGTCAGGAGCGCGCCGTGTTCGACGCCGCCGTCAGCCGCGTCCTCCACCGTCGCGCTCAGGTCGACCTCAGCTCCAACCGCTTTGCTGCTCGCCCGGAGCAGCATGGTGTGGGCGGTCGTTCAGTAGAAGCACTGGTTGAGGGCCGAGACCCTGGCGGCGATCAACTCGACCTGGGGCCTGGCGAGCGGCCGGTGGTCCCACACCATCTCGGTGAAGTCGGTTCCGGTGCCCACGTACATGGCAACCACCAAGCGGAAGAAGGTCCGCACGCCTTGCGGCACCAAGCTCAGTGCGCGGGCCACGTTGGCGTGGTTCCAGTCGACCACCTGGACGGGGACCCAGGCGCCGATGTCGCCCATGCCGTCCGGCCGTTCGCGGGTCGGTTCGCCGGCCTCGGGTTCGGGCAGCGGTTCGTGCTCGATCCCCATCGCTTCGCAGAAGGCGTCCGCGGCAACCGTGGTCACGACGACCGAGGCGAGCTCCACGTACGGCGCGTCGCCGAGTTCGGCGATGACGCCCTCGGCCCATTCGCGGTCGAGGTGGGTCGGATCGGCGCCGATCTTGCGCGCCGCCTCGACCGCCTTCTCGGGCAGGGGCGCCGGCGGCTCCGAGTGGTCGCGGTTCCAGGGCGGCTCGTTGCGCTGGACGCGCTCGGCGCGTGCGAGAGCCGCGATGGCCACGCGTTCAGGACCGGTCCACCACGTGCCGGGCCGGCCGATGTCGGCCCACGACCTGCGCAGCGCGGTGGCCATGTCCTCGCGGACGGGAACGGGAAAGCGGCCAGCGTCGAAACTCATCGTGTCGAAACTCATCGTGTGGTCCCTCGACGCGGAGACGAGGCGCCGCCGCGTGCGTGCTTTGTTTGGCCGGTAGTGGAGCTGCTGCTGCCGTTGCGGTTTGGCGGCGCTACGGACTGCTGCCCGCGGCCGTTTTCTCCAGGTGACGGGCGCCGCTCAGCGTGTTGGTGACCGCCCAGTTCCCTTCGTGGCAGGCGTACTCGAACATCTCGTAGTTCGCATCGAAGTAGAGCGGGAGGTTCACGGTCCAGGTATCCGTGTAGTTGACCGGATCTTCGATCGTGACGGTCCAGTCGATCGTGTGCTCGTCGAGCCGCGTGAAACGCTCGACGGTGACGAGGTCGTTGCTCACCGGGATGCCCTTGATCCGGCCCTGGGAGCCGCTGGTGGCGATCCAGCCCTGGTCCGAGAAGTTCTTCGTCTCGACGACCAGCGTGTCGCCGTCCCAGTGGCCGTGGGAGTCGCCGTTCCAGAGGTGGATGTCCTCAGGGATGCGGTCCCGGCCGTCGACCGGAATGAAGCGGACATCGTTGATCATCTCGGAGTAGATGACCACGTACTCGGGCGTTTGCGCGATCCGGTAGCCGTTGTTGTAGCCGGCCGGGAACAGGTGCCCGGGGACGCCGCGGGTGATGCAGCGGTCCCAGACGCTCATGTACTCGTACGAGTCGAACATCTTCACCAGGTTGTCCGCGCGGACCTTCTGCGCCTCCGGCCGCACCGGCACACGCCCGTTCGGGGGATCGATGACTTGTGATGTGCGCCGGCTGCCGACCACCTTGGTGCCGAGCTCCAGCCAGTGCAGGTTGTAGGCGCCGACGTTCTGGCCGGCCTCCGCCTTCTGTGCCGGTTGCTCGGCGCGATTCTCGATCATCGCCTGCCGGGCGGCTTCCTGCTGCGCGACCTCCTCTTCGGTCAGGAACGCCTTGTCGCCCAGCTCGACCGGCCGTTCGAAGGGCGTCAAGGTGGTGTTCGTCCACAGTCCCTGCAAGTCCGGGTGGCCCCAGGGGGTGCGCGGCGTCTCCCAGTCGTCGGCCGCCAGAACGGGCGCCGCGAATAGTGCGGTCGCCACGGCAAGAGCGAGCGTGGTCCGTCCGATCATCGGTGACTTCCTCCGTATTGCGTTCGGTGAATCGGAGGATAGCCGATGCCCCGGCCCCGGGGCCGCGGCAGTGTCAGGAGTCCCCGTCGCTCATCAGCGCCTGGGCGCGCCGCCAGCGCTCGACGATCCGGTCCTCGCGCTCGTAGTCGAAGCGTCCCGTTCCGGCCGCGTAGAGGTCCTTCTCGGCGGGTGGGTTGGCGGCGAGATGGCGGGCGGTGGCGCGTGTAGCGCTCTCCGGATCGACAACGTCCCGGTAGCCGAGCAGCGTCCGGGCCTTCGACATGTCGAGGATCTGGTTCGACTTTTCGGCGAGCGGAAACACGCCGCAGCAGTAGGGCGCGGGCACGCCGACGAGCTCCATCTCGGCGTCGAGCTCGTCGACGATGACCTCCGCCACGGCGCGGCAACTGATCACCCGCTCGTCGCCGGCGTTGAATGCCTGTCCCGCCGCTTCGGGTCGAGTGGAGGCCAGGAACACGAGCCGGGCCAGGTTCTCGGTGTAGCCGCGCTGGAAGTAGGTGACCCCGTCGTGGGGAAGAATCATGAAGGGCCGCCGGTCCAGGATGCGCTTGACCACCGCCCACTCGTGGTTCATCGGCGTGCGCGGTCCGTAGACGCCCGGATAGCGCAGGATCACGACCTCGAAGTCGCCGCGGCCGTGCTGCTCGAAGAGCTGGTCCTCGCCCGCCGCCACCTTGCCGGTGTAGTTCGCCGCGTCGTACTGGCGCGGCGCGAACTCCGGCACCGGCAGCGGTATGCGCCCCTCTGGCGTGGGCGGCTGCGAGCCCAGGTAGACCGGCTGGCCGGTGATGCCCACCAGGCGTCCCGTCTTGCCCGCGAGCTCCTCGGCCAGCGTCCGCAGCCGGCCGTACATGCACACCGCGACGTCCCACTCGCGCGAGGCGATCTTGGCGCGGATGTCGTCCCGGTCGCGGGCGTTGCCGAGAATGCGTTCCACCGGACCGTCGAAGTCGACCGGATGGGCGCCGGAGTGGAAGATCGACACCTCGAAACCGGCGGCGAGGAAGTTGTTGACGATCGGCGGGCCGGTGGGGCCTGTTCCTCCTACGACTAGTATGCGCGACATGGCGCGAAGTGTATGCGGCCCCGTGGCAGCGATGGCGCTGCTTGCGACGGTCGCCGCTGATGTCCGGGCGCAGCCACCGGAGGCGCCGGTGAGCGTCTACACCGCCGAACAGGCAGAGCGCGGGCGGGCGCTCTTCGAGGAGCTCTGCGTCGAATGCCACCTTTCGAGCCTGGCCGGCGCGAGCGAGGCGCCGCCCCTGCGTGGCGCGAGCTTTCTCGACGCCTGGCGAGCCGGCGCCGTGGTCGATCTCGCGGACACGATCCGGGTCACCATGCCGCCGGAGGACCGGAACTCTCTAGGGGCGCAGCAGACCTACGATCTCGTCGGCTTCGTGCTCCGGGCGAACGGTGCTGTGGCCGGCGATGAACCCCTGGTGGCCGATGCGCCGGGCTTGAGTGCGGTGCTGGACAGCCTCGGCCTGGACGGCGCGGCAGCGTCCGCCCCCGCCGCGGACCCGGCCGCCGTCGCGGACCGGGACCGCCGCATCACGCGGGAGGCGGCAGAGGAGGAGTACGTCCGGCCTCCCGGGGAGCGCGAGATCGAGGACTTCGAACGGGTGACGGCCGAGATGCTGCTCGACCCGGACCCCGGCGACTGGTTGATGTTCCGGCGCACCTACGACGGCCAGGGCCACAGCCCGCTCGATCAGGTCGACGCGAACAACGTCGGCGAGCTGCGCCTGGCCTGGTCCTGGGCGATGGCGGACGGGGTGAACCAGCCGACCCCGCTGGTCTACCGCGGCGTGATGTACCTCGCCAACCCGCGCAACATCATCCAGGCGCTGGAGGCTGACACCGGCACGCTGATCTGGGAGTACCGGCGTTCGCTGACCGGAGACGCGGCGCGCGGGTTCAACCAGCTTCGCAACCTCGCCATCTACGGCGACAAGATCTTCGTCGCCACCAAGGACGCGGCGATGCTCGCGCTCGACGCCCGGAGCGGGCGGCCGCGCTGGGAGACGCAGATCGCCGATCCGGCGAAGGGCTACAAGAACACGAGCGGACCGATCGTGGTCGAGGGTTTGGTGATCAACGGCATCAACGGTTGCACCCGCTACTTCGAGGACAGTTGCTTCATCACCGCCCACGACGCGGAAACCGGCGAGGAGCGATGGCGCACCTACACCATCGCCCGGCCGGGGGCGCCGGGAGGCGACACCTGGGGCGATCTGCCGCTCATGCTGCGAGGCGGCGGCGACTCGTGGATTCCAGGCAGCTACGACCCGGAGCTCGAGCTGCTCTACTGGCCGGTGGCGCAGGCCAAACCCTGGGTGCCGGCGAGCCGCGGGCTGACCATCGACCATCAGGTCCTCTACACGAACTCGACCCTGGTGCTGCAGCCAGATGACGGAGCGATCGCCTTCTACCGCCAGCACGTGCCCGGCGAGGCCCTCGACCTGGACGAGGCCTTCGAGCAGGTGCTGATCGACCGCGGCGGACGCCGGCTCCTGCTCACCGCCGGCAAGCACGGGATCCTGTGGAAGCTCGATCGTGTGGACGCCTCCTTCGTGGCTCTCAAGGAGATGGTGTTCCAGAACGTCTTCGACCACATCGACCGCGAGACCGGGGAAGTCCGCTACCGGGAGGACATCGCCTCGGCCGGGATCGGGGAGTGGGTCTCGGTCTGCCCCAGCACCGCGGGCGGCCACAACTGGCAGGCCTCCTCCTACAGCCCGGAGCACGGGCTCCTGGTGGTGCCGCTGAGCCAGAGCTGCCTCGACATCTCGGGCCGCGAGGTCCGGTTCGAGGAGGGGTCGGGCGGCGAGCAGGCGGACCGCAAGTGGTTCGAGATGCCCGGCACGGAAGGGCGGCTCGGCAAGTTGGCGGCTTACGACGTGGACACGATGGAGGAGGTCTGGAGCGTCGAGCAGCGCGCCGCCTTCCTGACCGCGGCGCTGACCACCGGCGGGGGCGTCGTCTTCGCCGGCGACATCGACCGCCGTTTCCGGGCCTGGGACACCGCGACCGGCCGAGAACTCTGGGGCGCCCGCCTGCCGACCTCGGTCCAGGGCTTCCCGATCAGCTACGAGGTCGACGGCGTCCAGTACGTTGCGGTGTCCACCGGCCTCGGCGGCGGCAGTCCGCGCTTCGTGCCGGCCAGGGTCAGTCCGGAGATCCGCTATCCCGGCAGCGGCAACGGCCTGTTCGTCTTCCGGCTGCCCTGATGTGCCCTTCGTTATAGTTCCCCGCCATGCAGAGGAACAGCTTGGCCGTGTCGCTGCTTGCGATGCTGCTCTTCGCTGTGACTGCCGGCGCGCAGTCGCAGGACGGCGCCTACCAGGCGCCGCGGACGCCGGACGGCGATCCGGATCTGAACGGCATCTGGCAAACGATGAACAGCGCCCACTGGGACCTCGAAGGTCACAGCGCGCGACGCACCCCGGTGCCGGAGTACGGCGCTTTCGGTGCGATACCGGCCGGCCTGAGCGTGGTCGAAGGCGGCAGCATCCCGTACCAGGACTGGGCGCTGGAGCAGCGCAACGCGAACCGGGCGGACTGGCTGAACCTGGACCCGGCGGCGAAGTGCTTCATACCCGGCGTTCCGCGCGCCAACTACATGCCGCTGCCGTTCCAGATCGTGCAGACGCCGAAGGCGGTCTTCTTCGCCTACGAATGGGGCGGCAACAGCCGCGCGGTCCGGCTCGACCGGCCGGGCACGAGAGCCGAACTGCCGTCCTGGATGGGGTACTCGCTGGGCCGCTTCGAGGGCGACACGCTGGTCGTCGAGGTCACCGACCAGGTGGCTGAAACCTGGTTCGACGCTTCGGGCAACTTTCACAGCGAGGCGCTCGTCGTGGTGGAACGGTTTACCCCGACCGGCCCGAATTCGATGCAGTACGAGGCCACGATCACGGACCGCCAAGTCTTCACCGAGCCGTGGACGATCAGCATGCCCCTCTATCGGCGGCTGGAAGAGAACGCGCGCCTGCTTGAGTTCAAGTGCATTCCCCTCGGGGGAGAAGACGCGGCCTACGGCCAGCTTCGCCGGGGGGCGACGCCGCAGTAGGGCCGCCTGGTCCTGTCTGAAGAATCGGAAGGAGTCGAACGAATGAAGCACCGACTGTTTGCCAGCACCGTCTGTTTCGTCGCCGCAACCGTTGCCTTCGCCGGCGCGGCAGCCGCGGAGGACGCGGAACTCAAGACGTCCTGGGGCGTTCCCGATCTCCAGGGCACCTGGGACTTCCGTTCGATCACGCCGCTCGAGCGGCCGGCCGCCTTCGGTGACAAGGCAACCCTGACCGCCGAAGAGGCGGCGGCCTGGGAGCAGCGGCGCAAGGAAGAGCGCGCCGCAAGCGCCGCGCGGAGCGGCGGCGACGTCGACCCCAGCCAAGGCGACGTCGACGTGGGCTACAACGCCTTCTGGCTCGATCTGGGCGAAAAGGTGTCCGGCACGATGCGGACCTCCCTGGTCGTCGATCCGCCCAACGGCCGCCTGCCGGCGCTCACGGCCGACGCCCGGCGCCGGTCCAACGAACGCTATGCGCTCTGGGGCCAAGCCCCGGCCGGCCCGGAAGAGCGGAACACGTTCGAGCGTTGCATCGTCGGCTTCAACGCCGGTCCGCCGATGACCCCGGGCGCCTACAACAACATGATGGAGATCTTCCAGTCGCCCGGCTATGTCGCGATCATGACCGAGATGATCAACGACCACCGGGTCATCCCAACCGACGGCCGCGAGCACGCCGAAGAGCACATGCGTTTCTGGAAGGGCGACTCGTCAGGCGTCTGGGAAGGCGACGCCTTCGTCGTGACGACGAAGAACTACACCGAGCACACCGCGTTCCGCGGCACCGGCCCGAACCTGGTGCTCACCGAGCGCTTCAGCCGCACCGGCCCCGACACCCTGCTCTACGAGTACACCGTCAACGACCCCGAGTCCTATGAGGCGCCCTGGACGAGCGCCCTCGAGATGCGGCGGACCGACGATCCGCTCCTCGAGTACGCCTGCCACGAAGGCAACCGCGCGATGACCCTGATGCTCCGCGGCGCCCGCCACCGCGAACAGGAAGGCAAGGCCGAGGACGGCAAGGACTGGTTGGCGAGCTGGTACGGCGGCCAGAACCGGGTCGATGCGGCGAAGAAGGCGTTGGAGGCGGCTAAGGAAGAGGACCAGTAGGAGGATTGACGCGAACAGGACGGTCGGTTTCGCGCAAAGGTCTGGTACTTCGTGGCCAACTCCGATCCATACGAGGGTGTTCGGTACCTTTACCACATCACGCACAAGGACAACATCGCCGGCATTTTGCATGCCCGCGCCCTCTTGCACCACACTGCCGCCCATCGAACGCGGAATCCGGCCGATATCTCGGATCCGGAAGTCAACCAGAGGCGTCGCGCCAAGGTTGACCCGATCTACGGTCGACCGCTGCACGACTATGTGCCGCTCTACTTTCGGGCCCGCAACCCGATGCTGTCTGTGCGGAGAACACTGCAGTCGAGTATCGTCGTGCTCTACGTCAACCGTTGCGTGTTGCACCGCCCCGGCGTTGTCTTCACCGATGGAAACGCTGCGTCCGGGGCGACTCGCTTCTTCTCGGATCTTCGGGACTTGAAAAAGATCGACTGGGAATGCCTGAATGCCGCGTCCTGGACGGACTTCAAGGACGGCAAGCGAAAACGGTGTGCCGAAGTCTTGATACCCGTTTGGGTTCCGCTCTCCAAGTTGGAGCGTGCGGTGGTGAACAATGCGCCGCTGCGTGACGAACTCGTGAGACAGAAATGGTCCACTCCTGTGGACGTGCGGCCGGATTGGTTCTTCTAGCCATGTTGAGAGTCATCAACGGCAACATCTTCGCCAGTGAGCGGCAGACGCTGGTGAATGCTGTGAACTGCGTTGGCGTGATGGGGGCGGGCATCGCCCTGGAGTTCAAGCTCCGCTACCCGGCCATGTTCCTGAGGTACGAGTCGTTGTGCCGGCAAGGCCGGATGGAGATCGGCAAGTTGTGGCTCTACAAGCCGGATCCGGGGAGCGACCAGCCGTGGGTGCTCAATTTTCCGACGAAGAGCCACTGGCGGTTGCCGTCCAAGGTGGAGTACCTGAGACTAGGGCTCTCCAACTTTGTCGGCACCTACCGGCGGCGAGGGATCGACTCGGTAGCTTTTCCGCTCCTGGGTTCGCAGAACGGAGGGCTGGCCGAAGCCGGGGTGCTCGATCTGATGTGCGAGGCGCTCCAGCAATGCGACATACCCATCGACATCTACCGGTACGACCCAGAGGCCAAGGACGACCTTATCGACTCGCTCAAGTCCAGTTTCCGGGGGGTGGCCGCCAGTGATCTGGCCACGCTAACCGGCATCGAAGTGAGACACGTAGGGGCCATACAACGCGCCCTGGAACGGAGCGAGGTGCGTTCCGTCAGCCAACTGGCCTCGACGAAGGGAATCGGGGAGAAGACCCTGGCCAGGGCCTTCGCTTGGGTGCGCGAGCAGGGGCATCCACACCAAAAGGGTCTCGGCCTCTAGCGTTCCCGCGACCACCTACACCGGAGGGTCGCCGATCCGAAGTAGCGAGCTTCCCCGGGAGAAGCCGTTGCCTGGTTGGGTCGAAGCCATCCTGTAGCGCGCCGCTGCCGGAGGGCGTATGATCCGCCGAGACCAAGGTCCTGGCGCGGACTGCGCCAACCAGGCTCTCGAAGGTGGCCCATGACTGACTTCCACTTCTTCATCCTTTTGGCTGTGGTGTTCATCGCCCTGGAGATCATCGCTGCGTTCGGCGTGCTCGACGACCATGGGCAATCGAACCGGGCGCCCGGCGATTCCTGACGAGCCGGCATCGGCGCGTAGGCGCTGAGCCGCTTCTACTGCTCGGTCGAATCCGCGCCGTCTCGCGGCGCGCCGGTGCCGGATGAGCCCATGAACAGGCTGCGGCCGTCGGGGAGGGTCATGTCGCGGCCGCTGCCGCGGCAGTTCGGGGTGCACATCCGGTCCTTGCTCTGGTAGCCGCGGACGACGACCTCGGTACCGGGCTTTAGCAGGGTGCGGCTGAGGCCTCGCCGCACCAGGGTGTTCGGGGTGCCCGCCTCGAGCTCCCAGGTCATGGTCTCGCCGTCGTCCAGCGTGATTTGCACGTGGACCCAGGCGTGCGGGTTGATCCACTCGACCTTGGTTATCGTGCCTTCCACCTTGATCGGCAGGTTGGCGTCGAACTCGGCCGAGAACGCGTGGTGAGCGGGGGAGGGGCCGGCCGCGCTCAGGGTCAGCGCGAGAGCGGCCACGGGCAGGACTCGGTGGACTCGTCGGGACATCTGAACCTCCTGTTGGGGAGTGATCTTAGTTCACGCGGCCGCCGGCGCGGCAGGAGCGAAGTCTTGGCGCCGCCGGGGCGTCCGATTCGCGCTCGGCTGAACCGAAACCAGGCCACCCTTAGTTTTGGGGGCCATTTGGGGGGCGATGGGTATATCGTTGTCGCACAGGCCCCCGTGTCTAGCTCGCGATCCGGTTGGTAGGTCGACGCCTGCCTGGCGACGAGCCGCTCATGCATTGTCAGAGCCGGAGTCAGGAGGCGAAATGATCACCAAGCCCATGTTGATCTTGCTGATGCTCCTCGTGGTGGCGGTTGGAGGGGGTGCCCGCGCTGCCGAAGACGGGAGCGAATCCGCCCCGCCCGAGACCTCCCCGGTCTCGCCGGTCGATACGCCCCCGCCTCAGGAAGACGAGGATCACGACGACGGGGACCACGACGGCGAAGAGGCCGGCGTCCTCGACTTCCACGCCCACGACGTAGTGGTCGTCACCGGTTCGGCGATCGAGGAACCGGCCGTCGACCTTCCCTACGCGGTCGAGGTGCTGAACCGGGAAGTCCTGAAGGAGCAGGGGTCGCTGCAGGCGGTCGATCTAATCAAGAACCTGACCGCCTCGTCCGCCGTCATCGGCGAGGCGAACAGTTGGTACAACGACCAGGGGACGGCGGTGCCCGAGAGCGTCGCCAACGTGAACCTCCGGGGTCTCGGGGCATCGCGGACCCTCGTGCTGCTCAACGGCCGCCGCCAGACGCCGCTGCCGGCGCGGTTGTTCGGCGGCCGTTTCGTCGACATCAACGCCTTTCCCTCGATCGCGGTCGACCGCATCGAGGTGCTCAAGGAGGGCGCCGCCGCGATCTACGGTTCGGACGCCGTGGCCGGCGTTGCCAACTTCGTCACCCGCGACGAGTTCACCGGGTTCGAGGTCGAGCTCTCGCATGAGAGTCTGGACGGCGCCGGCGATTCCACGGCCGGCGCGATCTGGGGCGGCAAGCTCGGCGGCTCGGATCATCACCTCGTCTTTTCGCTCGAGCGCGCGGAGCGCTCGCATCTCGGCGCCAGGGAGCGGCCGTTCACGCTCAAGGCGCGCGACACCGGCTGGTTCTGGGGCTGGTCCAACACCGGCAATCCGGGCATCTTCCTGCGCCCGAACCTCACCGGCGGCGAAACCTCTTCGGCGTTCGTCGAGGAGCTGGCCCGTTCGCGCAACGGCACGGCCGGCACGGACTACTTCGTCGATCCCGCGTGCAACGGTCTCGGCGGCTATGACCGCGGCTTCACCTGCGCCTTCCGCTATCAGCCGTGGGACAGCCTGATCGAGGCGACGGAGACGAACCGGTTCTTCGCCGAGCTGAACGGTCCGCTGGCCGAGGGCACGAGCTACCACGTGGAGGCTCTGTACGCGGAGTCGATCATCCCGAACTACGTGACCACGCCTTCCTTCCCGCCGGTGTCGCTGCTGGACGGCCTGCAGGTCGTCCCCAGCATCCACCCCGGGCGGCAGGCGCTGTGCGGTTCGGGCTTCGCTTCCGCCGGCTTCGGCTCGGAGCAGGCGTGTCTCGAGGACGACTGGTACTTCTATGGCCGCATGGTCGGGAACGCGGGCCCTGGACGCGGTCTGCGGCGGGGCACGGAAACGACCCGCCTCGCGGCGAATATCGAGCACGACCTCTCCATCGGCGGCAAGGCGGCCAACCTGGACGTGGGCGTGAGCTACTCGCGGGCCACCGGCAACATGAACCAGCCGGCCGAGTACGCCTATCGCAAGTTCCTCGCCTTCCGCGGCTACGGCGGCCCGAACTGCGGCGTCGACGTCGTGGCCGACGCCACGAGCCCCTCTGGCATGCGGCTCGGAGACACCGGTTCGGCCCAGTCCGGCGTCGGTGACTGCATGTTCTACAACCCGTTCGGCAACGGCATCGAGTTTTCGGCCCAGCCCGGCGCGGCGTGGGAGAACAACCCGAATCCGATGTACGTCTCGGGCCTGGAGAACAGTCGGGCGATGCTCGACTGGATCAACGAGCAGGTGGACGTCGACAACGAGGCGGAACTCCTCGTCGCCGAGGCGACGCTGTCCGGCAACTGGCTGCCTGAGAAGGTCGACTACGCGCTCGGCTACCAGTACCGGCGGCTGGACGTGAGCGCGATCCCGAATGCGGTCGGCAACTACGAACTGAACCCCTGCGTGGTGCCGGGCGACCGGTCCTGCATCGATCCTCTCACCGGCAGGCAGAGAGGCGCGCGCGCGGGCGCCTTCACCTTCTCCTCGGGCTACTACCCGTACGGCGACTCCCAGGCGGTTCACCGGATGTTCGGCGAGCTGTCGGTCAACGCGCTTGGCGGCGACATGCAGTTCGCGGCGAACTACGAGCTCCACGACGAGATCGACAGCTTCGATCCGAAGTTCTCGGGCCGCTGGCAGCTCTCGGCGGGCGAGGATCACGTGCTCTCGTTCCGCACCTCGGTCCAGACCACGTTCCGGGCGCCCTCGGTCGACGATCTGAACGAGGAGATCCGCACCACCCTGGAGTACCTGAACACGGTCGGCGTCTACAAGGCGGTCGACGCCTTCGGCAGCCGGGCGCTGAAGCCGGAGCAGGCGTTCACCTACAACCTGGGCCTGGTGCTCTTCGCCTCGCCTGGAATCGATGTCACGCTGGACTACTGGAGCTACGACTTCGAGAACGTGATCGCCCTGCTGCCGCAGCAGGAGGTGCTGCGGCTCTACGCCGACGGCTACGGGGGCAACCAGGCGGCGCTCAACGCGGTCATGGGCCGTGTCGTCTGCCCGGGCGGTCTGGCGGACGGTTCGTGCGATCCCGCGGACATCGAGCGGGTGCGGATCGACCTGATCAACTGGCCGGGAATCAAGACCTCGGGCTTTGACTTTCATCTGCACGGCCATCTGGACGCGGGCAGGGGCGAGCTTTCGTTCGGCCTGGACAGCACGTACACGAAGAGCTACGAGCTGAAGGAACTCCAACGCGACGGCGTCGTCTACCGCGAGCGCAAGGACGTGGTCGGCCTGCTGAACCGCGATACGCCGATCGCGCCGCCGCTGCCGGAGATGAAGACGCGGGCCTCGCTCGGCTATCGGTGGGGCGACTACAGTCTGATCGGTTGGGCCAACCACATCTCGTCGTACGAGGACAGCAACGTGGCCTGGACGCCGCCCGAGTTGCTGCCGATCGACGAGTGGCTCACGTTCGACTTGACGTTCCTGTGGCGTTTCCCGCGGCTCGGTTTCGACATCGCCCTGTCGGCGATCAACATGACCGACGAGGAGCCGCCGCTGGTCTTCTTCGAGCAGGCGTTCGACGCCCTGACCGCCAATCCGAAGGGTCGCCGCTTGAAGGCCGTCATGAGCTATCGCTTCGGCGGCGGTTCGTAGCGGCCGTCCTTCGCCTCACGTCGCCCTCTCGGGCCGGATCCGGCGGTGCGGCGCCGGATCGTAAACCGGACCGTCCATTGTAGGATCGGCGCTTCCGGCGCCGATGCGAGCCGCACTCCGATCCAATACAGGCAGCTCCCTCACGCTCGGGGCGGGCGCGTTGATCTGTGGCCTCTGCGCGTTCCCGTTGGCGGGTCAGGAGGTCGGTCGCGAGGCGGTCGATCAACCGGCCGAAAGCTCCGTCGCCGATCAGGTGCGAGCGGATGTCGACGACACGTCGCTGCGTTGGGTCGGTATCGGGCGCGTCAGGTACTCGACGCCGATGCAGGTCTCGGTGGGCGCCGGAGCGGTCGTGGCGCGGGTACCGTCCAGCCATGACTGTGTCGCTTTCTGCGAGTACCGGGGCCTGGTTCTGCATCTCGAACCGGGTTTGGCGGGCGGCCAGCTCGGTGTCGGCTATGCCCGCCTCATCGCAGGTCGCAGGCCGGGTTCACCCTTCCTGAGCAACATCTACGTCGGCTGGAGCGGCCGCGCCGCGTTGCTCCGCACCTGGGGCGACTCGGACCTCGATCCCGCGCGGCAGACGTTGGCCGGTTTCGAGGCGCAGTTCTCGTTGCCTCGGGTCAGCTTCACCCTCGGCGCGATGCGGCGGATCAGCTCAGCCCATCAGGACGCGGACAGCTACGTGTACACCGCCGGCATCGGCTGGGGCTTCTGATGCCGGGCGCCGCCGCCTGGGCCGGCGCCCGTTCTCCTCGGGTTGCGGCGGTCGCGGTGGCGCTGGTCGGACTCGGCGGCGCCGGCGCCGCGCCTGCTCTCGAGACCGACCAGTTCTACGCCTGGGGGCGCCGCCTCGAGGACGCGACCGGGGTGCTGAACGCCCGGGTCAACCTGGAACTCGGGCGTCTGGTCGCCGAGCTGAACCGGGACGGTGAAGACGTCGCTTGCCAGAACGTGCGGTCGCGGTTCTTCGAGCGCCATCGCATGCTGTTCTTCGACGGTTTCGAAACCTGGTCGATGAACTCGCCCTTGGTCAACAGGTCGCCGTCGGGGCCGGAGGAAATGCGAGAGTTCAAGCAGACGTACATCTACAGCACGATGACGTTTCTCGACACCGGTACCTGGATGCCGCCGAGTCCGACGGTTGAGGTGGACGGTGTACGGCTCGGCACGGACAAGCTGACCCACTTGCTCGGTACGGCCTGGTACTACCACCGGTGGTACCGCAGGGCCCGTGCCCGCGGCGCGAGCCCTGCCGAGGCGGAACTTGTGGCCTTGCGGCGCGGTGTGCGCGCGGAGAACACGATTCTCGGCAAGCTCGTCTCCGGCGTGTTCTCGTTGGCCGACCTGGAGGCGAACCACCAGGGCATGTGGTTCTATGAGCACCTGTGCGCCGGTGACGATCCGACGATCGTCCGTGACGATGGCGGGTGGCGTCTCCGCCGACCGTTCGACCTGCGCGAGTACGTCACCCCGGAGTGGGACGAGTCCTACCAGCCGAACATCTATACGCGGCGGAAGTGGGCCAAGGTGAAGCCGCTGTTGATGGGATACTGTCGGATGCTTGAGCACCCTCAGGTTCGGGCGACGCGCGAGGCGTACGCGGAGAGAGACCAGATCACGGTGACGGAGGAGTTGATCAAGGAGATGGTCGCCGCCGGAAAGCTGCCCGACCCTTCCGGGTACACGATCGAGACGGTGTGTAGTGAAGAGGCGCGCTGAGTCGCCGCGGGCGGTCGCCCGCATGCTGCCGGCGATGGCGCTCCTGATCGCCGCCTGCGGCGCGCCCGGAGAACAGCCTCCGGCTGCCGACACGGCGTCGGCGGCGCCGGCGCTGCAGCGGATCGGCGTCGGCTCCTGCCTCAAGCAGGACCAGCCGCAACCGATCTTCGACGCCGTCCTCGACGACGACTTCGAGCTCTTCGTGTTCCTGGGCGACAACGTCTACGGCGACGTGGAATCGGAGGACATGCGCGAACTGCGCGACGCCTACGCGATGCAGGCCACGGGTGAAGGCTTCCGCCGTCTGCGCGAGACGGTGCCGATCCAGGCGGTCTGGGACGACCACGACTACGGTGTGAACGACGGCGGCGCCGACTTCTTCGGGCGCGAGGAGGCGCAGCGGATCTTCGAGGACTTCTGGGACGTGCCGGCGGACTCGGAGCGCGCCGCAAGGCCGGGCGTTTACGACGCGGTGACCTACGGCCCGCCGGGCCAGCGGGTCCAGCTCATTCTGCTCGACACGCGCTACTTCCGGTCGCCGCTCAAGCCCACCGACGAACCCGGCGCACCGGGCCGTGAGCGCTACGTGCCGGACCCGGACCCCGCGAAGACGGTGCTCGGCGAGGAGCAGTGGAGCTGGCTCCGCCAAGTGTTGCAGCAGGAGGCGGATCTCCGCATCCTCGCGTCGTCGATCCAGGTCATCGCCGACGGCCACGGTTACGAGGGCTGGCGGAATCTCCCCGCCGATCGCGACCGCCTGTACGGCCTGGTGCGCGAGACCGGCGCCAACGGCCTGGTGATCGTGTCGGGCGACCGCCACCGCGGCGGCATCTACCGGCGTGACGAGGTGATCGGCTATCCGCTGGTCGAACTCACCGCGAGCGCGCTGAACGCGCCTTCAAGCAGTGCGGAAGAGGCAGGGCCCTACCGGCTCGGCCCGACCTACACACCGGAGAACTACGGCTCGCTCTCGATCGACTGGGCCTCCCGCGCGGTGACGCTCGAAGTTCGCGGCATCGACGGCGAGCCCGTGCTCACCGAGACGCTCAACCTGGATGACCTGCAAGGCGGTGGCTAGCGTACTGGGTGCGCCGGCCTTCCGGCCGGCATCGGGGCGCCGCCGCCAGTGGGTCAACGCCTGCGTGTAACACAAGGAGAGCTACCCATGACGACCCACGAACCCGAGCCCCAGGAAATCGCCGGCGTCTCGCGGCGCCAGGTCATCAACGCCCTGTCCCTGGCCGGGGCCGCGGGCTTGCTCGCCGGCTGCAACGGCGACGCGACGGCGCCGTCCGATGCGGCCGCCGCCGACGCGGCCACGGACCCGATGCCTGACGACCTGTGGCGCGCCAGCGCCGGCGAGTTGGCGGCGGCGATTCGCCGCGGCGAGGTCTCGAGCCTCGAGGTCATCGAGTCGCATCTTGCGCGTGTCGACGCGGTGAACGGCCACCTGAACGCGGTCGTCCGCGTGCTTGCCGACGAGGCGCGTGAGGCCGCACAGGCAGCCGACGAGGCGGTGGCCGCCGGCGCCGAGCTGGGGCCGCTTCACGGCGTGCCGATCTCGGTCAAGGACAACATCGCCGTCGCCGGCACGCCGACCACGAACGGGGTGCCCGCCTTCGCGGAAGAGAACGCCGCGGCGGACGCGCTGATCGTCAAGCGTCTCAAGGACGCCGGCGCGATCGTTCTCATGCGCACCAACCTGCCCGACCTGGGTCTCCGCGTCCACACCGACAGCTATCTCTACGGCCTGACCCGGAACCCATGGGCCGCCGACCGCAACGTCGGCGGCTCGAGCGGCGGCGAAGGCTCGGCCCTCGCCAGCGGCATGAGCTGCCTGGGCCTGGGCAACGACATCGGCGGTTCGCTCCGCATCCCGGCTCAGTGCAACGGCATCGCGTCGCTCAAGCCGACGCTGGGCCGGATTGCCAGTCCGACCGGCGGTGACCTGTCCGGGCAGTTGATGGCCGTAGACGGCCCGATGGCGCGTCGGGTCGCCGATCTGCGCACTGCCTACGAACTGCTGGGGCGGTACCACCGCAGCGACCCGTGGTCGGTGCCCGTGCCGCTCGACCTCGAGCGGCCGAGCGAGCCGATCAAGGTCGCACTCGTGCCGGCGCCCAGCGGCGGCACGACGCATCCGGATGTCGCCGCCGGCGTGCGCGCGGCAGGCGAAGCGCTGGCGGCCGCGGGCTACGCGGTGGAGGAGGTCGAGCCACCCATGGTCGCCGAGGCGCGCAGGGCCTGGGAGATCTTCCTGGGCTACGAACTGAACCTGGCCCGCCCGGCGCTCAAGGAGATCATGTCGCCCGACGCCTACGACTTCCTGGTCCGGGCGCTCGACATGTTCGGAGTCGAGTCGGGCGCCGAGTACTCTGCGATGTTCACTGACCGCCATGCCGTCGCCAGCGCCTGGCAGGAGTTCCAGGAGGACTACCCGGTCATCGTGGCCCCGATCTTGACCCAGCCGCCCTTCGTCATCGGCTACGACCTGCAGGAACCCGGCGACGTGCTGGACCAGATGCGTTTCGAGGTGGTGATGAACCTGCTCGGCCTGCCGACGGTATGCGTTCCGACCGGCGTCGCCGACGGCCTGCCCCAGGTGGTCGAGTTGGTCGGCGGCCGCTACCGCGAGGATCTATGCCTCGCGGCCGGCCAGGTGGTCGAGGACGCGCTCGGCATCGTCACGCCGATCGATCCCGTGATCGCGTAGGGGGTGGGCCGGCGCCGACGCCGGGTCATTGCTGGCGGCAGCCGCCCGGAAACGCCCCGCTGTCCGTGATTGCCGGCGCCGGCATGCCGGGTTCGTTCCGGTACTCCTTCACCGTGCCCGTCGTCGTGTCGGTGACCCGGATGGCGTAGCCCAGGTCCGTGGTCGAGGCGCCGAAGACCCAGACGTGATCGTTCATGGCGCAACCGTCGAGGACCTTGCTCAGAACCTCCCAGTTGTTCGCGTCGAAGAAGGTGAACAGCCCCGAGTCGTTGGTGCCGGCGCGGACCACGCTGCCCTGCCCTTCGCTGCCGTCGGCGGTCTGCCAGTCGACCGTCACGGAGTAACGCGAGTCCTGGAGGCAGCGGGTCGTCGCGTTCGCCACGCAGGTCCCGGCGGGCTGGGCGGCCTCGACGAGGAAGGTCCTCGACACGGTGGATTCCTCGCTGCCGGCGGTCGCGGTCAGGGTGACGTCGTAGAAGCCGGGTTCAGCCCAGGAGTGGGCGGGGTTGGCGCGCCGCGACACCGTGCCGTCGCCGAAGTCCCAGGTCCGGGACCGGACTTCGCCGGTGCTCGCATCCGTGAACGACACGGCGACGCCGGTCAGGGCCCGGCACAGGCCGTCCGGGCACTCCGCGTCGACCGTGAAGGCGGCCTTCGGCGGTCCTGACGGCCCGGGGTCGGGGTCCGGGTCCGGGTCCGGTTCTGCTGGCGGGGGCGGCGTTCCGCCACCGCCACCGCCACCGCCGCCGCCGCCGGGGGGCGGCCCCGTGGGCCCGCCGCCGCCGGCGTCGTTGTCGATGATCGCGACCAGGGTGTCGCCGGTGCTGTTCACAAACGCCGGCAAGTTGACGAACGTCAGTTCCAGCTTCTCCCCATCGTCGTCCTCTCGGTCGTCCGTCGCCGACAGCTTGAACTGCTGGCTCGTGACGCCGGGGCCGAAATTCACCCGCCGGTCCGTGAGAAGAGAGTAGGAGTAGTCCTCGGCCGAGGCGCCGATGCGGTTCTCAAAGACGGCGATCGCCAGGTTGCGTTCGGGGTCCCGATTCAGCCGCACCACCACATCCACCGCGCGACCCTCGGTGACCGCGTAGGTCGGTGACCCGAACGACACCTCGAGTTCCGGGACGTCGTCGTCGTCGATCGTACCTGTCACCTGCAGCATCTGCTCGCCGCCGACCAGCTCCGCGGTCTGCGGGTTCGTCAGCGTCAACAGGAACGTCTCCTCCTCCTCTTCGTCCTCGCTGTCGTTCGTGACGGCGACCATGATCGGCTGGGCTGTGGTCGCGTTCGCCGGGAACGTCAGCGTGCCCATCGTTTCCGTGTAGTCCAAGCCGGCCTGAGCTCCGCCGGACCCCGAACCGTTCGAGGTCGCGTAGTCCACCGTGATCTCCACAAGGTTCGACTTGCTCAAGGTCACCTCGAACATGACCGAGCCGCTTCGTTCCGAGGCCCGAGCCGCCACAACCGATAGTGTCGACGTGCCCGTCTCCACGATCGTCACCACGACCGACGCCGCCGAAACCGAATCGTAGTCGCCGCCGCTCGCCTCGTGGCTGATCGTCGACGGAGGATCGTGTGCTGCATCGCTGTCCGGCCCTCCCGTGACGGTGAGGGTCTGCGACGTCGCCCAGGTCATCGTCGTGAACGTCAACGTCGGCGGAGCGACCGTCGCATCGACGCCCGCCTCCGGCGCCGCCGTCACCACGACATCCCCGGTCGGCTCGGAGTCGAGGACCACGGTGTAGGTCGCGGTCGAGCCCTCGGCGACCGTCAGCGCGTCCGTCGACACGGTCACTCCGGGCCGCGCCATCACCGTCACGGCGAAACTATGGCGCCCCCAGGTGTTTGAGCCGGTCAAATCGGCCGCCGCCAGACGGATCGTCGCCGTCCCGCGGGCCAGCGGCGTCAGCGTGACCCGTGATCCCGAGACCGCCGCCCTCACCACCGCCGGCGCCGAGGACGAGGCGGTGTAGGTCAGCGCGTCCCCGTCCGGATCCTCGAAGGCGGCCGCCACATCCATTACCTCGGCGCCCCCGCCGACCTGGAGCAACACATCAGCCAAGTCCCCGACGTGGGTGGGAGAACGGCTCGGGACGGCGACCTCGAACGCCTGCGTCGCCGACAGACCGCCCACGTCGGTCGCCGTGACCGTCACCGTCGTGAAGCCGCCCGAAAGCGGCGTCACGATCACGGCCGATGTCGTGGTCTCCACCGTCGCCGCCTTTTCGTTCGATGACCTGGCGGTGTACGTCAGTTCGTCGCCGTCGGAATCACTGAACCACTGGTCCACGTCCACCGTGACGGCGCCCCGGTCCACCCGCATCGTAAACGCCGGCGGCTCCCCGACAGGCACGGGAGAAGCGTTCGCCACGGTGACGTCGAACGCCTGCGTCGCCGACAGTCCCTCCGGGTCGAACGCGGCCACCGTCACCGTCGTCGTGCCGCGCTTGAACGGCGTCACGGTCAGAACCGAGTCCGTCACCGCAACCGCCGCCACGCTGATGTCCGACGACAACGCCTCAAAGGTCAGATCGTCGTTGTCCGGATCGGTGAACGCGTCCGACACGTTCACCGTGTGGGGCCCATCCTCCACCCTTAGCGCTGGTATCGTCGATAGCCCATGCGCCTCGGGAGGGCGGTTGGCCACGGTGACCTCGAACGTCTGCGTCGCCGACAAACCGCCCGGGTCGGTCGCGGTCACGGTTACCGTCGTGGTGCCGTGCAGCACCGGCGTGACGAGCACCGCCGAGGTCCTTTCCTCTACCGTCGCCACCGCAGTGTTCGACGAGGCAGCGGTGATGGTGAGGAAGTCGCCGTCCGGATCGGTGAACACACCCGACACGTCCACGGATTCGGGCTCATCCACCTGTAGCTGTAGCATTGGCAGCGTCGATAGCGACTCGGGAGGGCGGTTGGCCACGGTGACCTCGAACTCCTGCGTCGCCGTCAAACCGTCCGGGTCGGTCGCGGTCACGGTTACCGTCGTCGTGTCGCCCAGCACCGGCGTGACGATCACCGTCAAGGCCATTGCCTCTACCGTCGCCACCGGGTCGTCCGACGAGCTAGCGGAAAGGCTCAGAGCGTCGCCGTCCGGATCGCTGAACGCGCCCGACAGGTTCAGCGTGCGGGGCCCCTCATCCGGACGAAGCGAGAGATCCGCCAACGTCCCGACAGCCTCAGGAGCACGGTTCGGGGCCTGGGCGTGGGCCGTTGCCGACACCAGAGCCAAGGCGCACACTGCTGCGGTGCGCCGCAGGACAACCGAGAGCGGCCCATGTGCGAGTTCTTTGGAAATAGTGTACCGGCGTAGGGGCATGCAAGTAACTTTCATTGGGACGTGGATTGGTGCTTCACAGTTTGGAACACCAACGGCTTTCGGTCGCCTACAAAATTGCGGGGTTCGGGAAACTAAAGCTACTGGAAAGCCGCGGGGTCACTGCGGTCGGCAGCCTTCGGGAAACGCCCCGCTGTCCGTGATTGCCGGCGCCGGCATGCCGGGTTCGTTCCGGTACTCCTTCACTGTGCCCGTTGCCGTGTCGGTGACCCGGATGGCGTAGCCCAGGTCCGTGGTCGAGGCGCCGAAGACCCAGACGTGCTCGTTCAGGGCGCAGCCGTCCAGCACCTTGACCAGCACTTCCCAGTTCTCCGCGTTGAAGAAAGTGAACAGCCCCGAGTCGTTGGTGCCGGCGTAAACCACGCTGCCCTGGCCTTCGCTGCCGTCGGCGGTCTGCCAGTCGACCGTCACGGAGTAACGCGAGTCCTGCAGGCAACGGGTCGTCGCGTTCGCCACGCAGGTCCCGGCGGGCTGGGCGGCCTCGACGAGGAAGGTCCTCGACACGGTGGATTCCTCGCTGCCGGCGGTCGCGGTCAGGGTGACGTCGTAGAAGCCGGGTTCAGCCCAGGAGTGGGCGGGGTTGGCGCGCCGCGACGCCGTGCCGTCGCCGAAGTCCCAGGTCCGGGACCGGACCTCGCCGGTGCTCGCATCCGTGAATGACACGGCGACGCCGGTCAGGGCCCGGCACAGGCCGTCCGTGCACTCCGCGTCGACCGTGAAGGCGGCCTTCGGCGGTCCCGACGGCTCGGGCTCGGGCTCGGGTTCCGGCTCCGGTTCCGGTTCCGGCTCTGCCGGCGGGGGTGACGTTCCTCCTCCGCCACCGCCACCGCCGCCACCACCGCCGCCGTCGTTGTCGATGATCGCGATCGTGGTCGTGGCGGCGCCGCTCACCCGAAACGGCAGATTTGCGAAGTCCAGTTCCAGCTTCTCCCCATCGTCGTCGTCGCGGTCGTCCCTCGCCGACAGCTTGAACTGCTGGCTCGTGACGCCGGGGCCGAAATACACCCGCTGGTCCACGAGAGAGAAGTTGAAGTCGTCGGGCGAGGCGCCGATGAGGTTCTCAAAGAGGAGGATAGACAGGTTGCGTTCGGGGTCCCGATTCAGCCGGACTGCCACATGCACCGCGCGACCCTCGGTGACCGCGTAGTTCGGTGACCCGAACGACACCTCGACTTCCGGGACGTCGTCGTCTTCGATCGTGCCTGCCGCCTGCAGCGTCCGCCCGCCGCCGACCAACTCCGCGTTCCGCGGGTTCGTCAGCGTCAACAGGAACGTCTCTTCCTCCTCTTCGTCCTCCCTGTCGTCCGTGATGGCGACCATGATCTGCCGAGACGCGGTCGAGTTCGCCGGGAACGTCAGCCTGCCCCTGCTTACCCTGTAGTCCGAGCGGGCCTGCGCTCCGCCGGGCCCCGAACCGTCCGAGGTCGCGTAGTCCACCGTGATCTCCTCGCTGCTCGACTTGCTCAAGGTCACCTCGAACGTGACCGAGTCGATTGCTTCCGGGGCCCGAGCCGCGACGACCGACAGCGTCGACGTGCCCGTCTCCACGATCGTCACCACGACCGACGACGCCGAAACCGAATCGTAGTCGCTGCCGCTCACCTCGTGGCTGATCGTCAACGGAGGATCGTGTGCCGCATCGCTGTCCTGCCCTCCCGTGACGGTGGCGGTCTGCGGCGTTGCCCAGGTCATCGTCGTGAACGTCAACGTCGGCGGAGCAACCGTCGCATCCGCGCCCGCCTGCGGCGCCGCCGTCACCACGACATCCCCGGTCGGCTCGGAGTCGAGGACCACGGTGTAGGTCGCGGTCGAGCCCTCGGTGACCGTCAGCGCGTCCGTCGACACGGTCACCCCGGGCCGCGCCATCACCTGCACGGCGAAACCATGGCGCACCCAGGTGTTCGAGCCGGTCACATCGGCCGCCGTCAGATGGATCCTCGCCGTCCCGCGGGCCAGCGGCGTCAACGTGACCCGTGATCCCGAGACCGCCGCCCTCACCACCGCCGGCGACTCGGACGAGACGCTGTAGGTCAGCGGGTCCCCGTCCGGATCCTCGAAGGCGTCCGCCACATCCATCACCTCGGCGCCCCCGCCGACCTGGAGCAACACATCAGCCAACTCCCCGACGTCGTCGGGAGGACGGCTCGGGACGGCGACCTCGAACGCCTGCGTCGCCGACAGACCGCCCACGTCCGTCGCCGTGACCGTCACCGTCGTGAAGCCGCCCGAAAGCGGCGTCACGATCACGGCCGCGGCCCCGGCCTCCACCGTCGCCGCCTTTTCGTTCGATGACCTGGCGGTGTACGTCAGTTCGTCGCCGTCCGTATCATTGAACCAGTAGTCCACGTCCACCGTGGTGGCGCCCCGATCCACCTGCAACGTAAGCGCCGGCTGCTCCCCGACAGGCACGGGAGAAGCGTTCGCCACGGTGGCGTCGAACGCCTGCGTCGCCGACAGTCCCTCCGTGTCGAACGCGGTCGCCGTCACCGTCGTCGTGCCGCGCTTGAACGGCGTCACGGTCAGAACCGAGTCCGCCACCGCAACCTCCGCCACGCTGTTCTCCGACGAGAACGCACTAAAGGTCAGATCGTCGTTGTCCGGATCGCGGAACGCGCGCGACAAAGACACCGTCCGGGCGCCGGCCTTCGCGCTGAACGAAAGCGTCGCCAACCTCCCGACAGCCGCGGGAGGACGGTTCGCCACGGCGACTTCGAACGACTCCGATACCGACAAACCGCCTGGGTCGGTCGCGGTCACGGTCAATGTCGTCACGCCGTGCAACACCGGCGTCACGGTGACGACGGCGCCTGCTGCCGATGCCCTCGCCACCGTAGTGTCCGACGAGAACGCACTAAAGGTCAGATCGTCGTTGTCCGGATCGGTGAACGCGCCCGACACGTCCACCGTGTGGGGCCCATCCTCCACCCTTAGCACTGGTATCGTCGATAGCCCAAACGTCTCGGGAGGGCGGTTGGCCACGGTCGCCCTGAACGTCTGCGTCGCCGTCAAACCGCCCGGGTCGGTCGCGGTCACGGTTACCGTCGTCGTGCCGTGCAGCACCGGCCTGACGATCACCGTCGAGGCCCCTGCCTCTACCGTCGCCACCGTCTCGTCCGACGACGTAGCGACAAGGTTCAGATCGTCGCCGTCCGGATCGCTGAACGCGCCCGACACGTCCAGCGCATAGCTCCCCTCATTCGGATGAAGAGAGAGTTCCGCCAACGTCCCGACAGCCTCGGGAGCACGGTTCGGCGGGGGCTGTGCGTGCGCCGCGGCCGGCAGTAGAGCCAAGGCGCACACTGCTGTGGTGCGCCGCAGGACACCCGAGAGCGGCCCATGTGCGAGTTCGTTCAAGACGTGTTACCCCCTTGGATTTGGGGGCAAGTAAGTCAGTCATGCTCCTACAATGGAACACCGGAGGCTCTTCGTCGCCTACAGGATTGCGGGATTCGGTGGAATCTCGCCGTCCGCCGTCCGCCGCCGCCGCCGCCGCCGGGCTAGAAGTCCTACGACCGCCGCCTTGAGGACATCGGCTGGTCGATTGGCGTCGGGCGAAGGTCGGTAGGCAGCTACGGTTCGCAGCCTTGCGGGAACGCCGTCACGTCCGTGACTGCGGACGCCGGCATGCCGGGTTCGTTCCGGTACTCCTTCACCGCGCCCGTCGCCGTGTCGGTGACGCGGATCACGTAGCCCAGGTCGGTCGTCGAGGCGCCGAAGACCCAGACACGGCCGTTGAGGGCGCAGCCGTCGAGGACCTTGATCAGCACCTCCCAGTTGTTCCGGTCGAAGAAGGTGAACAGGCCCGAGTCGTTCGTCCCCGCGTGGACCACGCTGCCCCCGCCGCTGCCGGCGGCGGTTTGCCAGTCGACGGTGACGGCGTAGCGCGAGTCCTGCAGGCAACGCGTCTCCGCGTCCGAGACGCACGTCCCGGCGGGATCGCCCGCCTCGACCAGGAACATCTGCCTTGCCGTCGACTCGGTCGTGCCGTCGCTCACGGTCAGGGCGACCTCGTAGAAGCCGGGCTCGGCCCAGACCTGGTCGACCCGCCGGTTGCGCGACCCCGTCCCGTCACCGAAGTCCCAGCGCCGGGACTGGACACGGCCGGTGCTCGTGTCCTCGAACGTCACCGGCAGCGTGCGCGCACGGCAGAGGTCCCCGGCGCACTCCGCGGTCAGCGTGAAGTCGGCCTTGGGCGGTCCACTTGGCGCGGGCGGCGGGGGAGGTTGGACTCCACCGCCCCCGTCGTCGTCGTCGTCCTCGTCGTCGGAAGGCGGAGAACCGCCGCCGCCGCCGCCGCCGCCGCCCGGGTTGGGCGGAGGGGGCGTGCTGACGTCGTTGTCGACGAACTCGATGATGGTTTCGCCACTGCCGCTGACGCGATCGGGTGGCGCCGGGAAGGTCAACTTCAAGGACTCGCCTTCGTCCACGACCGTGTCGTCGGTCACCGCCACCTGGAAGTCCTGCCTGGTTACGCCGGGGCCGAAGCGGACGACCATCGGTACGCCGGAGTAGTCGGCCTGGGTCGCGCCGCCCTCGAGGGTCTGCAGGAGTTCGATCTCAAGGTTGCGTTCCGGATCGCGGGTCAAACGCACCAGGATGTCGGCCGTTTCACCCTCACGGACACGGTATCTGGCGCTTCCGAACGACACCTCCACTTCCGGATCGTCGTCGTCCAGAATCTTGCCGAGCACCTGCAGCGACTGGCCGCCGCCGGCAAGCGATGCGTTGCTCGGATTGGTCAGCGTCAGCCGCAGGATCTCCTCTTCTTCCTCGTCGACGCTGTCGTCCAGAACCTCTACCGTGAGCGCCTGTGGCGCTAACGATCCGGCCGAGAAGGTCAAGGCGCCGTTGGCGGCCGTGTAGTCGGACCCGGCGCGCGCGGCGCCCGAACCGGAACCGTCCGACGTTCTGTAGTCGACCGTGACGTCCTCGCTGCTCACAATGCTGAGACTGACCTCGAAGGCGAGCTGACCGTCGCTCTCGTCCGCATCCGCGGATTCGATCGAGAGGGTCGGCGCGTCGTCTTCGACCACCGTCACGCGCACCGAAGATGCCGAAACGGACCCGTAGTCGCCGTCGCTGACCTGGTGGCTGATCGTCACGGAGGGGTCCGCGACCGCGTCGGTGTCGTGTTCGGCGTTAACGTCCACGCGCTGCGGAGCGTTCCAGTCCCCGGAGGTGAACGTCAGCGCCGCAGGATTGACCGTAACCTCCGCGCTCGATGCCGAAGGCGTGATCGTCACGGCACCGCTCGGTTCCGCCCTGAGCACCACCGTGTACGAACTCGAGCCCCCCTCGGCGATCGTCAGCGCGGCGTCCGACACCGTCACTCCCAACAGCGCCCTTACCTCGATGTCGTAGTCCAGCTCCGCCGGGGAGTTCGACCCCGCGATATCGGTCGCCGACACGGTGACGGTCGCTCTGCCGGTCGAGAGCGCCCTCAGGGTCAACTGAGCGCCGGACATGGACGCCGCAACGACAGCCGGCGACAACGACGTCGCCGTGTACGTCAAGACGTCGCCGTCAGGGTCCTCGAAGAAACCGTCGACCCGGATCGGTTCGCTCGTCGAGCCGGCCCGCAGATCCAATGTCTTGTTGGACTCGACGGGGTACGGCGCCCGATTCGGCAACGTCGTGCCCACCGCCGTCTCGGACCAGGGACCGAAGCCTCTTGAGTTCACGGCCCGAAGCTGAATGTCGTATTCCGTCATGTCCACCAAACCCGTCAGGGTGTACTCCAGAGCGTTGGCCGACCAGACGCCCGTCCGCACGGTCCATGCTCCGTCGGTCTTGTTGGTGGCGTCCGTGCGGATGTAGCGGAGGTCGTACGACGTGATCTCCGATGCACCCGTAGCCGTGGGCGCGGACCAGGACACGGCAAGGGACTTCTGCTGGCCGACCATCGAGGCCCCCGCCGGGCTGTGCGGCCGGGCACGGTGCCCATAGATGCGGACACTCCAGGAGTTCAGGGTTGCCGTGTCGCCTGTCCACCCGTCCCTCATGCTCAAGGTCCAGGCGCCTTCAGGGTTCTCGCCGAGATGCTTCGCTGAACCGAATCGGTAGTCAGGATCGATGCTCAAGTCGTAGAGGATCCTGGCAAGCAGGTAGGTTCGCGTGGAGATCGTCGCCTTCGTTCCCGAAGGAGACGTCAGTGTGACCTCCAGGTCCCGAAACTCGCTCGCATCGAAGTCCGCAACGATCTCGACGAACTCGATGAAGTCGACATCGTCCCCTACCTCCAGCGAACTCGATACCGTAGCGCCGAAAGGCGCACTCGGACCTGTTCTCGTCCCGTCGGGAATGGCGAGATTCGCGTCCGCGGTCACGGGCGTGGTCTTGATCAAGGGTGGCAGGGTGGTCCAGGTCTTCGCCAGGTTGACCGCCGCCTCAGCGTCGACGACGCCGAAGCCGTACAGGTGGCTGAAGTGGTAGTTGCCCGAAGCGCCGAGCTTTCCGGCGCCGTCACTCCACGATGAATCGCTACTGTCGTTCTTGCGCGCCGTAGCGGCAAGGACGAGCTTCACGTCGCGCCAGGTCAGGTTCGAGTTCGCCGACCGCATGAGCGCGACCACTCCGGCTACCGCCGGCGCGGCTGCCGAGGTGCCAGTGAACTCGCCGTAGCGCCCGTAGTTCCTGGTGGTGTAGAGGCCCGGCCGGTCGGGCCGCAAGCCAAGAAGATCGGTCGGGTCCTCACCGTCCGATGGGCCGCACACCCACAGGCTCGCGCCTGACTCCGAGTAGTGCGACTGTTCGCCCTGGTCGGTCGTCGCACAAACGGCGATGACGCCATAGTGGTTCGTCCGGCCATCGATGTTCGTGTGGTCGTCCGGGCCGCCGTTTCCGCCTGCCCATACATAGACCGTCCCCTTGCCGCCATATCCGATTTCGAGTCCGGTCTCGATGGCCATTTCCCAGGCGCTCGTAGCCGCGTCGACAGCCGGAGTGTCCCTGAAGCTCCAACTGTTGTTCGAGACGCCGGTCGTCGCCGCATTGCGAGTTAGCGCGTCGGCTTCGTTCGCGATGTCGCCCGATCGCAGCAGGTTGTTGCCAAAGATGGTCGCTCGGGGCGCCACCCCCGCAGGCCGACCGAGTCGTCGCGCGCCGCGATGATGCCCGCTACGGAAGTGCCGTGCTCACCGAGTGAGTTGAGCAGGCCGTCAGTCCAATCCAATCCTGAAATGAGCGTGAACGGGACCGTCATGGAGAGTCGAGTCGGGTCGGTCTCGGGGTAGTTCTGGGGCGGCAGACGGTTCTGCACCGTCTGCCGCCTAGGGTAGCGCCCGCTGCGATGCCGCGGCGGTTGCGGGCGTTGTGTTCCGGCCTGGGCCGATGGTGGTGTGCGGTGTATGGCATCGGGCTGCGCGGTCTGCGGTTCAGGCGCTCCGGCGCCGGTGGGGATCGGACTCCCGGTCGATGAGTTCGAAGAGTCTGGCACGAGCCAGCTTGAGGGCGATCGCGGCGTCGAGGCCGCTCGTGGCGCCGGCTTGGTCTTCGAGGGCGGCGATGGTGACGCCGGGCCTGAGGTGCCGCTCCGCGTCCGGCAGGGACTTGAGCTTCTCGAACGGCGTCATGGTGTCCTGGTAGCGGTAGCGTTTCCTGGTGCGGCCCTTGCTGTCGGTGACCTCGGTGGGAAACAGGCACGGGCGATGGAAGTTGAGGAAGGGGGTGAGCACATCGCATGCGAAGACGTTGATCTCGCGGGCGAAGAGCTTGGGGATGTGCCGGTATCCGAACTGGCGCCGGATCACGTTGCCGTTCTTGCTCTCGACCAGGGCGTTGTCGTTGGTGTGCCGGCTGCGGGACTTGGTGAACTCGGGGACGTGCAGTTGGTTGAGCATCTCGGCGACCTTGCGGTTGATGTACTCGGAGCCGTTGTCGGCGTGGAAGCCCAGCACCTTGAAGGGGCAGGACTCGATGAGCTCCTTGAGCACCGGCACGAGACACCGTTGGGAGATGGCCCGTACCGTCGCCACGTGCTCCCACTGCAACACCTCGTCCACGAGGTTGATGTGGTACACGCCCTTCTCGCCGTCTTTGTCCCCTTGGTGCACCGTGTCCACCCGCAGGTAGCCCGGCTTCCCCTCCGGCTGGGGCTTGCGTCGTTCCCCGATCCCGACCGCGGTCGACCGCGTCTTCTTGAAGCTGGTGCGGCGCCGCCGGTAGGCGGTCGACTTGCGCAGGTTGTAGAACTGGCCGTTCGAGATGGTCGCCAGGCGCTCGAAGCGCTCGTCGGCGTACTCCTCGAACATCCGCCGCATGACGGCGCGCGTCGCGTGTCCGCACACTTGGCCCAGTGCCGCATCGACCTCGGCCAGAAGCCCGATGTCGGCCTTCGTGTAGCGCCGCCTGAACGCGTGAGGCGGCTGGCCGCGGCGGTCGCGAACGCTGCCGGTCTCCCGGTGCTGCCGGATCAGCCGCGTCACCTGCGACTCGGATTTCCCGATCATCTTCATCAGGTAGCTCCGGATCACGCCCTTGTCGCGCCTCGGAAGCGCCCAGTAGCGGAACTTGACCAGCGTCTCACGGACGAACTCGTAGCTCGATCCGCGGTCCACCAGCACGAAGTCCACCGACTCGTTGCCGGACAGGAAACTGCGGACCTCGACAAGACTCTGAAGTCGGCGTGTCTGGAGCGTCACAATCATCCTCCGATGATCCCCGATCCCAACGGCTCACGCTCACCTCTCGTTGGATTGACGACCCCACGCTCACGCTCACTTCTCATTGGACAGCGCTCCGTCGCCCACATAGTCGTGGTTCCGGGTAGCGTCGACGTTCGCCGCGAGGTCGGGATGACCGGCGTGAAATCCGTCGTCGACGATCGCGACGCCGACGCCGGCGCCCAGGACGCCGCTATTCCACACGGAATAGACACCGATGTCTTCTCCGAACTTGGAGCGTGTAAACTGGCCGCTATTCAACAGGAACCAATGACAGATGAAGAGCGGATCGGCTATTCGCAGCGTAGATCTGTTACAAGTGTTCGTGATGTTGTCCATCGACTCGTCCTTGACGACCCCGACGAGGAAACCGCCGGTTAAGGAATCGCCTGCCGCGCGCGTCACCTTGACGTAGTGCGTCCCCGTAGCGAGACGCGCCGATATCGTGAATCCCTTCGGCCCGGACGACGTGAAGTCCTGTTCGAAGACGTTGGCCGACACGGCCTGGTCGTCGCTGTTCACAATCGCCCCGTCGATGTCGACCCCGTTGCTGACGGCCCGCACGAACACGTGGCTGGCCGACGCTGTGTCGATCTTGAAGTAGTCCGCGTCGGTTGCCGAGGCGATGCGGCCGGAGTACAGGGTGCCATCGGTGCTGAGGCTCACGACCGCTGCGCCGGCAGTGCCGGCGCCGGGAGTGGCGGCGGTCTGAACGTTGACGGTGTACTGGCCGGACGAACGCCCAGGCGCCGTCACCTTGACGAAGTAGGTGCCTGCCGCGAGATTTCGGCGTAGGAAGAACTGCGTCTCCCTGAAGAGGACGTAGCCATCGTCGCTCGTGGCAAGGACCGTACCGTCGTTGTCCTGGAGTTCGGCTTTCATGTCCCAGTGCGCCGGATCGGCCAAGATCAGCACGTCCGTCTCGGCCGACAGCGTGAACTCGAAGTAGTCCTCGTCGTCACTGGCGTCGACGATGCCTTTGCTTGCTGCGCCGTCCAGCGGAGCCGCGTGGGCATCGCTCCTGCCGGTCGAGTCGGGCAAGGTCTCGATCTCGAAAGTGAAATCGCCGTCGTCCCCCAGGCCTTCGATTTTGAGGCAATGCAATCCGACGTTAAGGGGCCTGGCGATCTGGAAGTTGAAGTCCTGTCCCGTGTCATCGTCGCGAACCAGTCGTGGCCAGTCGTCCGCCACGCTGTCGTACCTCAAGAGCGAGCCCACAAGGTCGAGCCTGCCCTGAGAGGCGATGGTGAAGCTCGAAGCGGCTGCGACGTCGAACGTGTAGTGATCGATGTCGTGGACGTTGGACAGGTTGCCGCCGATCGGCACGTTGATCTGGACTGAAGCCTGCGCGGGGCAGGTGAAGTCATGCGGATTCTCGGCTTGCTTCGCCGTCGTGCCGGACCACGCGCCGTCCGTGTCGGTCTTGACCCGCACCTGCACGTCGTAGTCGACGCCGTTCGTGAGACGGGTAATGAGGTACAGAAGCCGGTCACCATCCGTCCAAACGTCATCCCTCACCGTCCAGTTGGCATCGTCCGTCTCGTCCGCGCTGGTCCGGATGTAGCGCACGTCGTAGTTGGTGATCCCCGTGACGCCCGAGGGATTCGTCCAGGCGACCGTCAACGCCGTGTCGCCCACGTAAACCCCCGAGATGGTCGGCGCGGCCGGCATCTGGCCCGAGAGCGCCGAGGCGAACGCCAGGAGTGCGAGGGCGGATTGACCGAGCCTACTTCGGGACACGCTGAGTCCACCAGTTGGGCATCGACACGATCACTCCTTCTTGCTCCGCGAGCGCGTTCGCCAGATTGAGAGACCCGAAACCCGGGCCGGTCGCTACGACGAAACCGTTCGGGATCTCGCCCAGGGGCGAGACGCGGCCGGACTCGATGCCGTTGGCCGACAGGAAGGCAGCGACCTGCGCTTCCGACCACCCCCGGTCCAAGATCAGGACGACGCCGCCGGGAAGCGCCATGACGGCCCCGGACCGACTCCGGAACACCGGCTGGGCGGCGTCGCTCTGCGAACGGTCGCCGGCAACCCGGCTATCGCCGGCCACTCGAATCTCGCCGGCCTCCACGGCCACTCGAGTCTCGCCGGTCATTCGCACGATGGCCCCGAAGCCCGTCTCCGCGACTTTCTCGCCCGGCACCGAGCCAACGTCGCTCGCCGCCAGAACCAACTCGGAATCCAGATAGACGGTGCGAACCCGGTTACCGTCCCGCCATGTGTAGGGGACGCCTCGCTCGGCAGTCCCGGAAATCGGCGGTATCCGATCCTGGGCCGACAACGGGCGCCCGGACAGCTCCTGTGCGGCCGCACGATCCGGGAGGACCTCCTGCGCGGCCGCACTATCCGGGAGGAGTCCAACGAAGCCGCCAGGGACCAGCAGGACCGCGAACAGCCACCGCGCAGACCTTCGTTGCATCATACGGCACTCCAATCCTCTGAACTCCAGGGAGCGCGCGAACCCGTGAACGCGTCGCCACTTTGGGGCAGTCAACTCGACTCCAAACAAGACGCTGTCCGGATCGTTAGTCTGGAACGCTGTCGGCTTTTGGTCTCCTACAGGATTGCGGGGTTCGCAAAATTGGCCGTGGGCGGGGGGTTCCTCGGCCGTGGGAATGGAGTTTCCTCGCCGCCGGACAGGCGTCACTGCGGCCTGCAGCCTTCGGGGAACGCCGTCACGTCGGTGATCGCGGACGCCGGCATGCCGGGTTCGTTGCGGTACTCCTTCACCGTGCCCGTCACCGTGTCGGTGACCCGGATCACGTAACCCAGGTCCGTGGTCGAGGCGCCGAAGACCCAGACGTGCCCGTTCAGGGCGCAACCGTCGAGGACCTTGATCAGCACCTCCCAGTTGTTCCGGTCGAAGAAGGTGAACAGCCCCGAGTCGTTCGTGCCCGCGTGGACCACGCTGCCCCTGCCGCTGCCGGCGGCGGTCCGCCAGTCGACGGTGACGGCGTAGCGCGAGTCCTGCAGGCAACGCCTCTCGGCGCTCGACTCGCACGTCCCGGCGGGATCGCCCGCCTCGACCAGAAAGACCTCGGACGCGATCGACTCCGTCGTGCCGTCGCTCACGGTCAGGCTGACCTCGTAGAAGCCGGGCTCGGCCCAGACATGGTCGATCCGCCGGTTGCGCGACCCCGTCCCGTCACCGAAGTCCCAGCGCCGGGACTGGACGCGGCCGGTGCTCGTGTCCTCGAACGTCACCGGCAGCCCCGTGCGCGCACGGCAGAGGTCCCCGGCGCACTCCGCAGTCAACGTGAAGTCGGCTTTGGGCGGTTCACCTGGCGCGGGCGGCGGGGGAGGCTGGACTCCACCACCGTCGCCGTCGCCGCCCGGTGGTGGGCCGCCGCCACCGCCGCCGCCGCCCGCCGGTGGGCCGCCGCCGCCCCCGCTGCCGTCGTTGTCGGTGATCGCGATCGTGGTCTCGCCGCCGTCGCTCACCCGCGGCGGCAACGACACGAAGCTCAGCACAACCGCTTCGCCGTCATCGTCCATGGTGTCGTCCGTCGCCGCCACCTGGAACTGCTGGCGCCTGACGCCGGGGCCGAACGCCACGCTCAATGGCACGCCCGAGTAGTCCGCGTCCGCGGCGCCGCCGTGGAGGGTCTCCTCGAGGAAGATCTCCAGGTCGCGTTCGGGGTCCCGGTTCAGCCGGACCACCACATCCACCGCCCGACCCTCGGCGACCCCGTAGCTCGCCGAACCGAACGACACCTCGACTTCCGGGTCGTCGTCGTCGCGAATCGTCCCCGTCACCTGCAGCGTCGAGCCGCCTCCGGCCAGCGCTGCGTGCTGCGGATTGCGGAGCGTCAACTGGAAGGTCTCCGCCTCTTCCTCGTCGTCCGTGTCGTCCGTAACGGCCACGACGATCTGCTGAGCTGTGGTCAATCCAACCGGGAACGTCAGCGTGCCGCTCGTCGCCGTATAGTCCGAGCCGGCACGCGCTCCGCTGGAACCCGAACCGTCCGAGGTCGCGTAGTCCACCGTGATCTCCGAACTGCTCGCCTTGCTCAGCGTCACCCGGAAGACCAGCGTGCCGTCACTTTCGGACACCTCGGCCGCTTCGACCGACAGGGTCGATGCGTCGGCCTCCACGATCGTCACTTCGACCGAAGACGCCGGCGCCGAGCCGTAGTCGCTGCCGCTCACCTGGTGGCTGATGGTGACCGGGGCGTCGCCCACCATGTCCGGGTCCCTCGCCGCCGCCACGAGCACCGTTTTTGGAGAACTCCAGTCTCCCGTCGTGAACGTCAGCTCCGTCGGATCGACCGACACGTCGGTGTTCGCTGGCATGGTCGGCGTGACCGTCACCGGACCGGTCGGCTCGGAGTCCAGCACCACCGTGTAGCTCCCGCTCGCCCCCTCGACGACCGTCAACGCGTCGCGCGAGATCGTCAGGCCGCGCCTCCCCTTCACCGATACGCGGAACGTTTGCTTCGCCGGCGCGTTCGAACCGGCGATGTCCGTCGCCGTCACCGTGATGGTCGCCGTACCCGCTGAAACCGGAGTCAGCGTCACCAGCGAACCCGAAACCGCGACGCCCGCCACCCCCGGCGACGCCGACGACGCGCCGTAGGTCAGAGCGTCGCCGTCCGGATCCTCGAAAGCGTTCGACACCTCCAACGTCTCATTCCCGTCGCCGACCTGAAGCGCCGGACCGGTCAGCGAACCGACCGCCAGCGGCGCCCGGTTCACCACCTCCACGTCGAACGTCTGCGACGCCGACGTGTTCGACCCGGCCGCGTCCGTGGCCGTCACCGTGATCGTCGCCGTGCCCCAGGCCAACGGCGTCACTGTGACCGTCGAACCCGACGCCGCCACGGTCGCCACCAACGCGTTCGAAGACGTTGCCGAGTACGTGAGTTCATCCCCGTCGGGATCCCTGAACGCGCCGGACACGGTCACCGCCCCATCGCCGCCTCCCGACACCAGCGTCAGCGCAGCCAGCGTCCCCACCACCCGCGGAAGACCGTTCTCCACCGTCGCATCGAACGTCTGGGTCGCCGACGTGTTCGACCCGGCCACGTCCGTCGCCGTCACCGTGATCGTCGCCGTGCCGATCGCCACCCCAGTAACGGTTACGGTCAAGTCGGAAATCGACGCCTCGGCGACGGACGTGTCGGAAGACGACGCCGCATATGCAAGCTCGTCGCCTTCAGGGTCCCAGAAGGCGCCCCATACGCTGAACGAGCTGCTCTCGCTCGACCGCGTAGTCAATCCGCGCAGCGAACCGACCGCCTTCGGAGGACGGCTCGCGACCACTGCATCGAACGTCTGCCGGGTTCGGATGTTTGAACCGCCGACGTCCGTCGCCGCGATGGTGATCGTCGCCGTGCCGCCCAAGAAGACGGCCGCGACAGTCACCCTCGAACCCGAAACCCACACCTCCGCAACGGACGGATCGGAAGACGACCCCTCGTACGTCAGAGCGTCACCGTCGACATCCGAAAACGCGTCCGTCCCCTCGACGAACTGGGAGGCGGGGGCTGTCGGGAACGACATGTCGCCAATCGTCGCCGCCACATCAGGCGAACGGTTGGCGCCAACGATCACGTCAAACGCCCGCGTCGTCACCCTCTCCGCGGAGTCGACCTGCGTTGCCGTCACCTGAATCGTCGATGTCCCCGCCGACACGGGAGCAACCGTGACCGTCGACCCCTCGACCGTCACCGTTGCAATCGACTCGCTGGAAGAGGTCGCCGAGAACGTCATGTCGTCGCCCTCCGGATCCCGAAACCTGACCGCAAGGTCCACTGCCACGGCGCCCGCCACGGCGCCGTCCGCGAGCCGTATGGCCTTGTCGTCCAGCGTCCCGACGGCCTGCGGCGCGGCGTTGTGGATCATGCCGTCGAGGACGGTGACGCCGGCGCCGGCGGAATCCAGCCAATCGGACAGTCGGCTGCTCGCGGCGCCTCCGCCAGACCAGGCGGCCGCCAGCCTTCCGAACCGATCGGGCTCGGCAAGGAAGCACGCTGAATCCCCGCAGCACAGTTGTCCAACGACACGCTTGTGCTCGTCGAACAGCGGTCCACCCGACGATCCCGATTCGGTAGTAGTGCCCTGGTCCCACGCCGCGACTCTCAGGTATCCGCCTTCGGGGTCGGAGACGGTCCCGTTCCGGTTCGTCACCGTCAGGGCGTCGTCATCCACGCTGAACGACTTGTAGTGCCCCCTGGGGTGATGGATCGTGGCGGCCGAGGCGGGGGGCGCCGCGCCACGATTCCAACCCGCGAGATACACGTTGAAGGCGGCATCCGGCTCGTCGTCCAACTCGAGAAGCACCGTGTCGCTAGGTGCGTGTTCGGCCCGCAGGATCGCTCCACTCTGGGTCTGATCCGTCGGTGGTCGGCCGCTTCCGCATTCCGGCCTTTGGTAGTTCCAGTACACGACGACGGTTGACGCCTCTGTGGCAGCATTGTCGAAGCAGTGCCGCGCGGTCAGGAAGTACGGCTTGAAGTCCCTCGCGGTGTTGTTGAGCAGAGAACCCGTGCAACGGGATGTGCCGCCCATCGTTATCTTGGCAACGCTACGGACCTGGTCGCGGTACCCGTCCGCCTGGGAACACGCGACGTCGATGTTGCAGCTCCCGTGGTTTCGCAACGGATCTGTCGCCACCAGATCGCGGAACCCGCGGTTGACCGAACCGAGTTGAAGCTCCAGTTCGCCGATCCGGTCCGCCGGCGCCGTCACCTCGATCACCGCGTCATCGCCCGAGACCAGGGGCGTCCAAAGCTCACCGTGCGACTTGTTGTCCGCTTCGGTGTACGGACCGACGACATCCTCGCCGTCGGGCGTGTGGACCCGGAGCCGAGCGCCCGGAGGCATGCGGTAGCGCGTGAAACCCAGATTGATCGAAACCGCGCCCGCCGACCGTACGCGCAGGCGCCAAACCGCCGTTCGCCCATCGCTCGTCGTTTCCCATAGTCCGTGCGTAGCCGGCGTCACCTCGACGGCGAACGGCTCTGCAAACCGGTACGGTCCGCTCGGGACGTCCACCGTTCGACTGGCGCTCACATCGACTGACGGCGTTTCGAGGATGGGCGCCGCACTCAACGGCGCCAGCCCCTCAAGGGCCGGCGCCGGGGCTCGAGTCTCGGCGACGGGCTGGGCGTAGGCGGCCGCCGCGAGGAACAACGCCAGCGCCAACGGTGGACAGACGCCGGAAGCACCAGGTCGCCGGCGCCTGCGTCTCCGAGCCATTCCAGGTTCAGTTCGGGCGGCAGCCCTGCTCAAACGCGCTCACGTCGGTGACTGCGGACGCCGGCATGCCGGGTTCGTTCCGGTACTCCTTCACCGTCCCCGTCACCGTGTCGGTGACCCGGATCACGTAGCCCAGGTCGGTCGTCGAGGCGCCGAAGACCCAGACATGGCCGTTCAGGGCGCAACCGTCGAGGACCTTGATCAGCACCTCCCAGTTGTTCCGGTCGAAGAAGGTGAACAGGCCCGAGTCGTTCGTCCCCGCGTGGACCACTCTGCCCCTGCCGCTGCCGGCGGCGGTTTGCCAGTCGACGGTGACGGCGTAGCGCGAGTCCTGCAGGCAACGCCTCTCGGCGCTCGACTCGCACGTCCCGGCGGGATCGCCCGCCTCGACCAGAAAGACCTCGGACGCGATCGACTCCGTCGTGCCGTCGCTCACGGTCAGGCTGACCTCGTAGAAGCCGGGCTCGGCCCAGACCTGGTCGACCCGCCGGTTGCGCGACCCCGTCCCGTCACCGAAGTCCCAGCGCCGGGACTGGACGCGGCCGGTGCTCGTGTCCTCGAACGTCACCGGCAGCCCCGTGCGCGCACGGCAGAGGTCCCCGGCGCACTCCGCAGTCAGCGTGAAGTCGGCCTTGGGCGGTCCACCTGGCGCGGGCGGCGGGGGAGGCTGGACTCCGCCACCGTCGTCGTCGTCGCCCGGCGGTGGGTCGTCGCCGCCCGGTGGTGGGCCGCCGCCGCCGCCCGCCGGTGGGCCGCCGCCACCGCCGCCGCTGCCGTCGTTGTCGGTGATCGCGATCGTGGTCTCGCCGCCGTCGCTCACCCGCGGCGGCAACGACACGAAGCTCAGCACAACCGCTTCGCCGTCATCGTCCATGGTGTCGTCCGTCGCCGCCACCTGGAACTGCTGGCTCTTGACGCCGGGGCCGAACGCCACGCTCAATGGCACGCCCGAGTAGTCCGCGTCCGCGGCGCCGCCGTGGAGGGTCTCCTCGAGGAAGATCTCCAGGTCGCGCTCGGGGTCCCGGTTCAGCCGGACCACCACATCCACCGTACGACCCTCGGCGACTCCGTAGCTCGACGACCCGAACGACACCTCGACTTCCGGGTCGTCGTCGTCGCGAATCGTCCCCGTCACCTGCAGCGTCGAGCCGCCGCCGGCCAGCTCCGCGTTCTGCGGGTTCCCCAGCGTCAACCGGAACGTCTCCTCCTCTTCCTCGTCCTCCGTGTCGTCCGTGATCTCGACCACGATCTCCTGGAACGCGGTCGAGTTCGCCGGGAACGTCAGCGTGCCGCTCGCCGCCGTGTAGTCCGAACCGGCTCGGGCGTCAGCGGACCCGGGACCATTGGAGGTGGCGTAGTCCACCGTGATCTCCGAGTTGCTCGGCCTGCTCAAGGTCACCTCGAAGATGATCGAGCTGCTGCTCTCCGCGGCCTCGGCCGCCGTGACCGACAGCGTCGACGTGCCCGTCTCCACGATCGTCACCCGCAACGACGACGCCCTTACCGAACCGTAGTCGCTGCCGCTCACCTGGTGGGTGATCGGGACCACGGGATCGGCACTCGAATCCATGTCCTCCTCCGCCTCCACGACCACCGACTGCGGCGTCTGCCAATCCCCGATCGTGAACGTCAGCGCCGGGGGATCGACCGTCACATCCGTGTTCGCCGGCACAGCCGCCGTCACCACGACATCGCCGGTCGGCTCGGCGTTCAGGACCACGGTGTAGGTCTCGGACGAGCCCTCGGTGACCGTCAGCGCGGCCGTCGACACGGTCACCCCGCGCCGCGCCTTCACCCGCACGTCGAACCGCTGGGACGCCTGCGTGTTCGAGCCGGTCACATCGGTCGCCGTCACCGTGATCGTCGCCGTCCCGTGGGCCAGCGGCGTCAACGTGACCCGTGAGCCCGAGACCGCCGCCCCCGCAACCCCCGGCGCCGACGACGAGGCGCCGTACGTCAGTGCGTCGTTCTCCGGATCCTCGAACGCGTCCGCGACCTCGACGACCTCGTTCCCGTCGCCGACCTGCAGCGTCGGCCCGGTCAGCGAGCCTGCGGAGAGCGGCGCCTGGTTGGGCAGGGTAGTGGCGGTGACGGTCTCGGACCAGACGCCGGCGCCCTTCGTATTGACCCCGCGCACCTGCACGTCGTACTCCGTACTGTCGAGGAGGCTCGCCACCTCGTAGCTGAGCGCGCCGGTCGCCCAGGCGTTCTCATGCACCAGCCAGCGTTCGTCCGCCTTGTTCGTGGCGTCGCTCCGGATGGTGCGCACGTGGTAGGAGCTGATTGCGGACGTGCCTATGACGGTCGGCTCGCTCCACGTCGCGGTCAGGGACCGCCGACCGCCGTCCACCAAGGAGATCGACGGAGGGCCCGGCGTCGACCGGTGGCCGTAGATCTTCAGGCTCCAGGTGTCGAGCTCCGTTGCGCCGCCTGGGTAGTGGTCGGTGAGCCGCAGCGTCCAGGTTCCGGCGGGGTTCTCTCCCAGGTGCCTCGCCGAGCCGAAACGGTACTCCGGCTCGATTTCGACGTTCACGGATCGAGCGGGAACGGCCAGGACCGAGTTCGTGTTCGACGGCGAGACGAGCTCCACCAGAAGATCCCTGAAAGCGGAGATCGTGTTCGACGGCCCATCGAAGGTGGCTTTCAGTTCCACGAACTCGATGAACTCGACCTCCGTGCCGATCGTGACGGTGCTCGTATGCGGCACGCCGGCGCCGCTGCCGGTCCCGTCGGGGACGTAGCCCAGGTCCGGGAACAGGCCCATTGGCACGACATCCACATGACCGGTGTCCATCATGGGCGGGAGGGGCTCCCAGGTCGCGGCGAGGTCCACCGCCGCCTTCGCGTCGACGACGCCGAAGCCGTACGAGTGGTTGAAGTTGTAGTTCCCCGAGGCGCCGTACTTCGGGGCGCCAGTGACCCAGTCGGAGTGCGAGCTGTGGTTCTTGCGCGCGGAACCGGCCAGGATCAGCTTCACGTCACGCCAGGTCAGGCTCGGACTCGCGCTGCGCAGCAGAGCGGCCACGCCGGCAACAATGGGCGACGCGGCCGACGTGCCGCCGAAGCCACCGGTATAGCGACCATAGTTGACGGTGGTGTAGATCGCGTCGTCCCGGTAGTCATTCGAGGGGGCGCATACCCAGAGATTCGCTCCCTTCTCCGAGTAGTGCGACTTCGTGCCGCGATTGTTCACAGAGCACACCGCCGCGGTGGCGTAGTAGTTCGCGCGGCCGTCGAAGTTCGAGTCGTCCGCGGCTTGGTGGCCGTTCCCCGCCGCCCAGACGTAGACGATGCCCTTGCCGTCGTAGCCGGTCGTGACGCCGGTGTCTACAGCCATCTCCCAAGCCGCCTCGGCCGGGTCCAGCTCAGGGCCGTCGGTAAACCCCCAACTGTTGTTCGATACCCCGGTCGTTTGCAGGTTGCGGGTCATCGCGTCGGCCTGGTTCTCGTCTGTGTTGTTCAGCACGAGGTTGTACCCGTAGATCGTGGCGCGGGGCGCGACTCCCCGCATGCCCAAGGCGTTGTCCCGGGCCGCGACGATGCCCGCGACCGCCGTCCCATGAACGATCCAGGTGACGAACTGCAAGCCGTCCGGGGTGTAGTCATGGCTGCGCGCGACATCGACGTTGTCCGTCAGGTCGGGGTGGCCCGCGTGGACTCCTCCGTCCACGACCGCGACCGCGATGCCGGCGCCCATGTTGCCGCCTGACCAGACGTCCTCGACATGGATGTCCTGCCCTGAAACTCCGCCGATCTGAGCCCGGTTGCGCAGGTGCCACTGGCACCCGAACAGGGGATCGCTGAAAGAAGTGCTGAGGGCGGAACACTTCGAGACAACACTGTCCATCTCCAGGTCCGTTTTCACGGTCAGCGCATAGCCGCCGGTGCTGTCGCCGCCGGAACGGGTCACCTTGAGGTAGTGGTCGCCGGCGGCCAGACGGGCGGACACGGTGAAGCCCATCGGGCCGTCGGTCGTGAAGGTCTGCTGAAACACGTTCGCCGCGACTTCGGCGTCATCGACGTTGACCACCGCGCCGTCGATAGCGACCGTGTTGCTGACGGCGCGCAGAAAGACGTGTCTCGCTGCCGGCACGTTGATCTTGAAGTAGTCCGCGTCGGTGGACGAATCGATCCTGCCCGCGGCCAGTTCGTCGAAGCCCAGAGACTGCGCGTCGGCGACGTTGCTTCCCGGCTCCGTCACCGTCTCCAGGTGGAGTTGGTAGGCGCCGATCGTGTCGGTCAGGAATGCCTTGACCTTGATGTAGTAGTGCCTGTCGCGAGCTTCTTCCGAAGCAGGAATGCCTCCACGCGGCCAGGCAGCCAGCTATCGTCGTTCGTCTGGATCGACGTCGAGCTGCTGTCGAGGAGCTCTCCAACCGTGTCGTCCAGCTCAGGACTCGAGTCCAGATTGTTCAGAGAACTCGTACGAATGAGGACGTCCGTCTCCGCATTCAGGGTGAAACTGAAGTAGTCCTCGTCGCCTGGCGAATCGAACAGGGCGAGTTCGATGCTGTCGAGTTCGACCTCGCGCGCGTCGCTGATGCCGGTCGTGTCCGGGATCGTCCTGACGCGGACGTTGTACACGGCGTCGTACCCACCGCGGTGGAAGGGGCTGTACCTGACCTCGAGGTAGTACGTCCCAGCGTTCAGGGTGTGCGTGATCCGGAAGTTGGCCCGCGATCCGCTTTCGTCATTCGCGGTGATGAAGTTGCTCGAACTCCACAGGACCCCACGCGTGTCGAGCCAACCCTGCGTGAACATGGTCACGCCGGTCCGGCCCGTCAACGTGAACTTGAAGTAGTCCCTGTCCTGACGGGTCGAGAGCCGGCCGGCCAGCGGGATCTCAAGCGGAAGCTCGGCGGCGGCCCCGCGCGACGCTCCCGGGTCCGCGGGAGTCGCGGCGGTCGTTGCCGACCAGGTTCCGTCGGTGTCAGTCACCGCCCGGACCTCAATGTCGTAGCTTGAGCTGTTCGAGAGTCCGATGAGCAGGTAGTGGAGCGGACCGTCGCTCCAGACGTCCTGCACGACGGTCCAGTTGCTGTCGACGGTTTCGTTGGCGCTGGTCAGGATCCAGCGCAAGTCGTAGGCGGTGATGCCCGTCACCCCGGAGGGAGCGGTCCAGACCGCCGTCAGCGCCTCGTCGCCCGCGTGGACGGCGTCGACCGTCGGCGCGGCCGGCATCTGCCCCGAGGAGGGATCGGGCAGAACGAAGACCGCGACAAGGGCGAACAGAACCGCCGCTTCGCGCAAAGGGTTCACGCTGCGCAAGGTCGACACCGCGAACTCAAGCCGCCCAAGTCATCGGGTCGTGCTCTCCTTCCACCAATTCGGACTCGACAGCCTGACGCCGTCCAGGCCGGCGAGACGGTTTGCCAACTCGAGCGACGGGAAGCCCGGTTCGGTCTCGACCACGAACCCGTTCGGTATCTCGCCGAGCGGCGAGACCCGGTCCATCGCGATTCCGTTGGCCGCGAAGAAGACGCGGGTCCGGGATTCCGTCCATTCGGAATCGAAGACCAGGAGGACACCACCGGGAAGGGTCATCAGGGCGCCGGATTGGGACCGGAACACGGGCAGTCCGTCGCTTCGGCCCGCCTCGGCGACGCGGACGATGGCGCCGTCCGCCGTTCTGGCGACTGCGACGCCCGACGAGGCGATGGCGCCTTCCCTGGAGAGGATCAGATCCTCCTGAAGGTAGGCTCGCCGGGTCCGACCGCCGTCCTGCCACGTGTGTACCCGGCCCTCCGGCGGCTGCGACCGGGTGGACTCCAACTTCGACTTCGGCTTGGGTGCGGTTTGCCCGGGCGCCACGACCTGAGCCGCCGCGTCGGAACCAGGGTGGGCGAACACGCCCATGCCGAGAGCGAGCGCAAGGATTCCCGGCACGGCTCGCACCCGCGTGTCGGCAGCCTGCCGCTTCATTGCCTGCAGCCTTCGGGGAACGCCCTGGTGTCCGTGATCGCGGACGCCGGCATGCCGGGTTCGTTCCGGTACTCCTTCACCGTGCCCGTCGCCGTGTCGGTGACCCGGATCACGTAGCCCAGGTCCGTGGTCGACGCGCCGAAGACCCAGACGTGCTCGTTCAGGGCGCAGCCGTCGAGGACCTTGATCAGCACCTCCCAGTTGTTCCGGTCGAAGAAGGTGAACAGGCCCGAGTCGTTCGTGCCCGCGTGGACCACGCTGCCCCCGCCGCTGCCGGCGGCGGTCCGCCAGTCGACGGTGACGGCGTAGCGCGAGTCCTGCAGGCAACGCGTCTCCGCGTCCGAGACGCACGTCCCGGGGGGTCGCCCGCCTCGACCAGGAACACCTGCCTTGCCGTCGATTCGGTCGTGCCGTCGCTCACGGTCAGGGCGACCTCGTAGAAGCCCGGCGACGACCAGACCTGGTCGACCCGCCGGTTGCGCGACCCCGTCCCGTCACCGAAGTCCCAGCGCCGGGACTGGACGCGGCCGGTGCTCGTGTCCTCGAACGTCACCGGCAGGCCCGTGCGGGCACGGCAGAGGTGCCCGGCGCACTCCGCAGTCAGCGTGAAGTCGGCCTTGGGCGGTCCACTTGGCGCGGGCGGCGGGGGAGGCTGGACACCACCACCACCGTCGTCGTCGTCCGGCGGTGGGTCGTCCTCGTCGTCGGAAGGCGGAGAACCGCCACCGCCGCCGCCGCCAGGGCCGCCGCCGCCAGGGCCGCCGCCAACGCCAATGCCGCTGCCACCGTCGTTGTCCTGGATCGCGAGGGTCGTCTCGCCGATGCCGCCGGCCGTCACCCGCGACGGCAGCGGCATGAAGCTCAACACCACCGCTTCGCCGTCGTCGTCCTCCGCGTCGTCCGTCGCCGCCACCTGGAACTGCTGGCGCCTGACGCCGGGGCCGAACGCCACGCTCAATGGCACGCCGGAGTAGTCCGCGTCCGTGGCGCCGCCGTGACGGGTCTCTTCGAGGAAGATCTCCAGGTCGCGTTCGGGGTCCCGGTTCAGCCGGACCACCACATCCACCGCCCGACCCTCGGTGACCCCGTAGCTCGACGACCCGAACGACACCTCGACTTCCGGGTCGTCGTCGTCGCGAATCGTCCCTGTCGCCTGCAGCGTCGAGCCGCCGCCGGCCAGCTCCGCGTTCTGCGGGTTCCGCAACGTCAACCGGAACGTCTCCTCCTCTTCCTCGTCCTCCGTGTCGTCCGTGATCTCGACCACGATCTCCTGGGACGCGGTCGAGTTCGCCGGGAACGTCAGCGTGCCGCTCGCCGCCGTGTAGTCCGAACCGGCTCGGGCGTCAGCGGACCCGGAATCATTGGAGGTCGCGTAGTCCACCGTGATCTCCGAACCGCTCGGCCTGCTCAAGGTCACCTCGAAGATGACCTGGCTGCTGCTTTCCGAGGCCTCGGCCGCCGTGACCGACAGCGTCGACGTGCCCGTCTCCACGATCGTCACGCGCACCGACGACGCCCTTGCCGAACCGTAGTCGCTGCCGCTCACCTGGTGGGTGATCATGACCGCGGGATCGGCACTCGAATCCGGGTCCTCCGCTGCCTCCACGACCACCGACTGCTGCGCCTGCCAATCCCCGATCGTGAACGTCAGCGCCGCGGGATCGACCGTCACGTCCGTGTTCGCCGGCACAGTCGCCGTCACCACGACATCCCCGGTCGGCTCGGAGTCCAGCGCCACGGTGTAGGTCTCGGACGAGCCCTCGGTGACCGTCAGCGCGGCCGTCGACACGGTCACCCCGCGCCGCGCTTTCACCCGCACGTCGAACCGCTGGGACGCCTGCGTGTTCGAGCCGGTCACATCGGTCGCCGTCACCGTGATCGTCGCCGTGCCGCGGGCCAGCGGCGTCAACGTGACCCGTGGGCCCGAGAGCGCCGCCCCCGCCACCCCCGGCGCCGACGACGAGGCGCCGTACGTCAGCGGGTCCTCGTCCGCGTCTTCGAAGGCGGCCGCGACCTCGACGACCTCGTTCCCGTCGCCGACCTGGAGCTCCGTGTCCGCGAGCGAATCGACCGGCGCCGGAGGACGGTTCACGACGGTGACCTCGAACGCCTGCGGCGTCGACCCACCGCGCGTGTCGGTCGCGGTCACCGTCACCGTCGTCGTGCCGCCCGAAAGCGGCGTCACGGTGACAACCGAGCCCGATACCGCCACCGTCGCTGCCGTTTGGTTCGACGACATGGCGGCGAACGTCAGATCGTCGCCGTCCGCATCGGTGAACGCGCCCGACACGTCCACCGTCTCGTCGCCGTTCTCCACCCGAAGCGAAAGCGCGGCCAACGTCCCGACCGCCGTGGGAGGACGGTTCGGCACGGTGACCTCGAACGCCTGTGTCGCCGACGCACTGTCCTCGTCGGTCGCGGTCACCGTCACCGTCGTCGTGCCGCGCTCAAGCGGCGTCACGGTCACAACCGAGCCCGCCGCCGCGACAGTCGCCACCGTCTCGTCCGACGAGGTCGCGGCGAACGTCAGATCGTCGTCGTCCGGATCGTTGAACGCGCTCGAGACATCCACCGACGAGGCCCCGTTCTCCACCCGCAGGAACTGCGGCGACAAGGACTCGCCCGGCCCCGGAGACGGGGGCGTCACGGTCACCTCGAACGTGTCGGTCGCCGACGCACCGATGGCGTCGACCCCTGTGAGCGTGATCGTGGCCGTGCCGGGGAATACGGCTGTCAGGTCGGCGTAGTCGATGAACCCGCTGGAACTCGGCGGCTTGAGCGCCACGGTCGCCACGGCCCCATTCGACGACAAGACGGTCCAGTCGAGTTGGATGTCGTCGCGGTCATCGACCGTCCGGAACAGGTTGAGCACTTCCCCATCTCCGACCGACATCGTCCGGTCCGGCTGGGGGTTCACAAGCCTGGGCGCATCGTTCACGATCGTCACGGTCACGGTGTGAGTCACCCGGGTGTTCGAGCCCAGCACGTCGGTCGCCGTGACCGTGAACGTGGTAGCTCCCCGACCCCAAGGCCCCAGGTCCAGGATGTCGCCATTCCGCTGCACGGACAGCGGCATACTGAAGCGCGGTGTCACTGGAACGCTATACCTGAGGAGGTCGCCGTCCGGGTCCGATACGATGTCGGACACATTGATGTACCGGTGATGCGCGTGTCGCAAGGTCAGCGACGGCAGGATCAAGGCCGGGGCTCGGTTGTTCACGACGACCTCGATGCTCCGCGTCGCCCTCGTGTTCGAACCGGCCGCGTCCGTTGCCGTCACGAGCACCCTGGCCCTGCCGTTCGACAGCGGCGTCACCGTCAACATGCCCGATGGCGCCCCGTCGACCGTCGCCACCGAGGTGTCGGATGACGAGGCGTCGTAGGTCAGCGCGTCGCCGTCGGCATCCGCGAACACGGACGACAGGTCCACCGACCGGGCGCCGTCGTCCACATCGAGCGTCAGCGCGGCGATCGCTTGCGATGCCTCGGGCGAACGGTTGCCGTCGACCGTCGCGGTGAACGTCTGCGTCGCCGTCATGTTGCCGGCGTCCGTCGCCGTCACCGTGATCGTTGCCGACCCGGCCGCCACCGGCGTCAGGGCGACCGACGAGCCGGCGACCGTCGCCGTGACCTTCGAGGTGTCCGACGACGAGACGGCGTAGGTCAGATCGTCCCGGTCCGGATCCACGAAACCGTACGACAACTCGGCGGTCAGACTGCCGGTGTCCGAAGAACGCAGCGACTTGTCGTCCAGCGTCCCCGACGCCGTCGGCGGCCGATTCCAGTTCCGGCCGTCGATGGCGGTCTCGCCCGTGGACAGTGGGTCCAGCCAGTGGCTAAGGCGGTTCACCCACGGCGGTCCCGCGCTCCAGGACTTGGCCAGCCGCCCGGCGAAGACGGGGCCTTGCAACGCACAGCCGGCTTGGCCTTTACTGAGTTGCCCGACTACGCGCTTGTCCTGGTCGAACATCGGTCCCCCCGACGAACCCGACTCCACTGATCCCTGGTCGAGTCGCTCGACTCCCAGGAAAAATGATTCGGGGTCCGGCTCAATGGCGTCCCAGCCCAGCACCGCAATGGAACTCTTCGGCACCGCGGGATCGTTTTCGATGGAGATCGCCTTGGGGTCCGGAATGCCATGGTGAATGATGAAGGAGGAGCTGGGCGGCGCCGGCGCCCGGTTCCAGCCCGCGAAGTACACGTTGGCTGAGACGGGCGGTTGGGCGTCCAACTCCAGCAACGCGAAGTCCGAGAACGCCAAATCCGGGTGTTGTATCGCTCGAACGACCGCCCCGGTCTGGGTCTGCGTGTCGCCCCCGAACTCTCTCGCGCCGCACTCCGCAGCCTGGTAGTTCCAGTACACGACTGCGCTCCTGGCGCGGTCTGGGTGCTCGTCCAGGTCCCTGCAGTGCGCGGCGGTGAGAAAATAGGGCTTGCGGTCCCGAGCCGTGTTGTTGAGAAGGACGCCCGAGCATTGGTAGGTCCCTGTGAGCACGATGAGCCCGACGCTGCGAACCTGGTCGCGGTAGGAATCCGCGGCCGGACACACCACATCGACCTCGCAGCTCGCGCCGGCGCGGGACGCCACGCCCATGACGTCGCGGAACCCCCGGTTGACCGATCCGAGATCGAGTTCGAGATCCTCGACGCGGCTCACCGGGACAGTTACTTCGATCACCGCTTCGCTGCCGGAGACGAGCGGCGTCCACAGCTCCCCGTGCGTCTTGTTGTCGGCATCCGTGTACGGCCCCACGATCTCGGCGCCGTCCGGGGTCAGCACCCGCAGCCGCCCGCCCTCCGGCATCCGGTAGCGCGTGAAGCCGAAGTTCAGCGACACCGCGCCGGCCGAAACGACGGGAAGGCGCCACACCGCCGTTTGCCCGTCGCGCGTCGTCTCCCACCGGCCGTGCGTGGCCGGACTGACGACCACCTCGAACGGGTCGGCGAACCGCTCCGGCTCGCCGGCGCCGACGGTGACCGCGAGGATCGCGGCCGCCATGGGCGGCGTTTCGAGCGGCGCGATCTCGTCAAGCGGCGCCAGTCCCTCCATGATCGGCGCCGCAGGCTGGGCGTGGGCCGCGGCCGAGAGTAGAGCCAAGGCGCATGCGGCTGCGGTTCGGCGCAGGACCCCCGACTGCGGCCGACGGGCGAATTCGTGAACGCATCGCCACTTTGGGGCGGGCAACTCGACTCCTGACAAGACGCTGGCAAGATCGCCAGCTAGGAACGCCGGCAGCTCTCCGTCGCCACGGTCGGGCTGAGAACAGTGCCGACGCTTCGCTTGCATCACTACCTTGTACCGCCGTCGGCCCTCCGTCGCCTACAAACTTGCGGGGTTCGTGAAATCGGCCGTGGGCGGGGGTTTCCCCGCCGTGGTATCCGCCGATGTGGCAGCTCTGGTGGGATCGCAACGGGTCTGTCGCCACCAGATCGCGGAACCCGCGGTTGACCGAACCGAGTTGGAGCTCCAGGTCGCCGACCCGGTCCGCCGGCACCGCCACCTCGATCACGACGTCATCGCCCGAGACCAGGGGCGTCCAAAGCTCACCGTGCGACTTGTTGTCCGCTTCGGTGTACGGACCGACGACGTCCTCGCCGTCGGGCGTGTGAACCCGGAGCCGACCTCCGGGAGGCATGCGGTAGCGCGTGAAACCCAGATTGATCGAAACGGCGCCCGCCGACCGCACGCGCAGGCGCCAGACCGCCGTTCGCCCATCGCTCGTCGTTTCCCACCGTCCGTGGGTAGCCGGCGTCACCTCGACGGCGAACGGCTCTGCAAACCGGTACGGTTCGCCCGGACCGTCCGCCGATCGGCTGGCGCTCACATCGACTGGCGGCGTTTCGAGGATGGGCACCGCACTCAGCGGGGCCAGCCCCTCAAGGTCTGGCGCCGGGGCTCGAGTTTCGGCGACGGGCTGTGCGTAGGAGGCCGCCGCGAGGAGCCCGACGACCGCCGCTCTGCAGAACCACGCCAGCATCAACGCTGGACCGGCGCCCGAAGCACCAGGCCGCCGGCGCCTACCGTTGAAGAGTCGTCGGGCCTGGGGCCTGCGGCTCAATGGATCTCCGCCGCTTCGCCCCAGGCGGCCTTCAGCTTGTCAAGGTTGAAGTCGTCCTGCCTGGCGGCGTCGATGATCACCCGTTCGCGCCGGGCGATCAGGTCGGCGGCCGCTTCGACCTGATCGGCCACGTCCGCTGGCACGACCACGGCGCCGTGCTGGTCGGCGTGGATCAGGTCGCCGTCGCGCACCGCCATGCCGGCGACGGTCACCGGAGCGCCGTAGTCCACGACATGGACGTAGGCGTGTGAGGGTCCGACGCGGCCGGCGAGCAACTGGAAGTTCTCGGCGACGTCGTCGAGGTCGCGGATGCTGCCGTCCGTGATCACGCCGAGGCAGCCCAGGCCGCGGTGGATGTTCGAGTTCACCTCGCCCCAGAAGGCGCCGTAGCCGCGGGCGTTGTCGTCGAGGTCCTGGATCACCGTGATCGTGGGACCCTCGCCGGCGGCCAGGTACCCGTAGTAGCCGACCGAGGTGCGGCGGGCCAGCTTGGGATCGGCCGTGCCCGGGTGTTGGGCGCGGATGCGCGCAGTGCGGGCGAAGCCGACGATCGGCGGCAGGTCCGGCCGGGCGCACACAAGTGGGTCCACGGTGTAACCGTGGCCGCGCCGCTTGGGCGCCACCGCCTCCAGGGCGTTGCAGACCGTGGGTGTGTCGAGGGAACGGAGGGCGTCGAGAACGGCTGTCGAAATCATGGCACGCATACTAACGTTGACATCGGCGCGAAGGCGGCTGTAATGTTGACGGCGTCAACAACGCGGGAGGAGCTACTGTGAATGAGGAACTGAGCCGGTTTGTGCGGGACGCGCTGTCACGGGGCGCCGGCAGGGACGAGATCAAGACGGCACTGGGCGATGCCGGATGGCGGCAGGGCGATATCGACAAGGCGCTCAGCGCGTGGGTCGATCGCGACTTCGTGGCGCCGATCCCGCGGCCACGGCCCTATCTGGGCGCGCGTGAGGCGTTCCTCTACCTGGTGCTGTTCGCCGCCCTGTACGCGGCGGCGATCAGCTTCGGCAATGTGATGTTCGTGCTCATCAACCGGGCGTTCGCGGACATCGCGTTCACGCCGCCGGCGGCGGCTTCGGCTGAGATGCTGCGCTGGGGGTTGGCGTATCTCGTCATCTCCTTCCCGGCCTTCCTGCTCGTCCAGCGGCTTGTGGGTAGGGTGCTGCGCGGCGATCCGGAGCTGCGTTCGTCGCGGATCAGGAAGTGGCTGACGTATCTCACTCTGTTCGTGTCGGCGGGAGTCCTCGCCGGCGACCTGATCGCCTTGGTCTTCTTTGTCCTGGGCGGCGAACTCGCGGTGCGGTTCGTGCTCAAGGTTGCCGTTGTGGCTGCGATCGCGGGCAGCGTCTTCGGCTACTACTTCTGGGATCTGCGTCAGGACGACGCGGAACCGGCCGAGGGCAGTCAGCCGTCCAGGCTGCCGGTGGTCTTCGGCGGAGTGTCGGCGGTTGCCGTCGTCGTCGCGGTGGTCCTGGGGCTGGTGGCCGTCGGTTCGCCCGGAACGGCGCGCGAGCGCGGGCTGGATGTGGCCCGGGTGGGCAACCTGCGGGACATCGTCCGTGGCGTCGACATCTACTGGGAGAGGAACGGTTCCCTGCCAGCGAGCCTGGAGGCGCTCAGCAGCGAGCGGGACATCAACATCGTGTCGATCGTCGATCCGGAGACCAGGGACCCCTACGCCTTTCGGGCCACGGGAGAGAAGGCCTACGAACTCTGCGCGACCTTCAGCCTCGACGCGCCCACCGACCAGGCGTCGCTGCGGACGTACCCGTATCGGGAACGCTTCTGGCGGCACCCTGCCGGGTACCACTGCTTCGACCTCGAAGCGATCGAGCCGGACGCGCGACGCTGGTAGTTGGCGCGCCCAGTGTTCCGCAGGCTTTAGACGGCGACCTGGACCTGCACCCGCTCGGACAGCCTCGCGCCGAGCAGGTACGAGGCGTCCGCGACCATCTCGTGGAGGATCTCCCGCGCCGGACGCGCCTTGGTCAGCATGCCGGAGGTCTGGCCGGCCGCGTTCATCAGCAAGTCGTCCCGGCCGGCGGTGCGGATGGAGTGCAGCAGGTCGCGGGTGAGGACACCCTGCAGCCCCATCGGCAGAGCGCGGATTCCGCTCGTTTCCCATGACTCGATCAGCGGGTTCGTGATGTTGCGCATCGTCTTGCCGCTGTAGAGCCTGGTCACCACCGTGTCTTCGGTGGCCGCGCCGAGGATGCGCTCCTTCTGCAGCGCGGGCTGGTTCGCCTCGTCGGAGACCAGGAAGACGGTGCCGCACCAGGCGCCGATGGCGCCGGCGGCGATGACTGCCGCCAGTCCGCGGCCGTCGGCGACGCCGCCCGCTGCGACGACGGGCAGCGGCGCCACCGCATCCATGACCTGGGGCAGCAGCGCCAGGGTGCCGATCTTACCGGTGTGACCGCCGGCCTCGGTGCCCTGGGCGACGACGATGTCGGCGCCGCCGTCGGCGACGCGGCTGGCGGCGCGGGCATTGCCGACCAGGGAGATGATCTTGATGCCGGCGTCCTTGAGCGCCCTGGAGAAGGGCGCGGGCGATCCGAGGCCGGAGGCGAACACCGGCACCTTCTCTTCCAGCAGAACTTCGATCTGCGCTCCGGCGTAGCTCTGGCCCTCGGGCACCCAATTCTCGGCGGGAGGTTCCGGTGGCGCGTCGATCCATTCGATGCCCAGGTTCTCGGCCATCTTCTTGAGCGCGTCTCGGGTTTCCGTCGGCACGAGGTCGCGCGTGGGAACTGTCGCGGAGGTCGGGCCGCTTCCCGCCTTCTCCAGGAAGTTTGAGGCGAGCAGCAGGTCGACTCCGAACGGCTTGTCCGTCTTCGCGCGCACCTTGTTGATCTCGGCGCGCAGGTCGTCGGGACTGTAGGCGACGCCTCCGATCACGCCCAGACCGCCTGCCTCGGACACCGCCGCCACCAGGTTGGCCGTGGCGACCGGTTCGGCGCCGCCGGCTACCGGCCCCATGCCGGCGGAGATCACTGGGTACTCGATCCCCAGCATGTCGCAGAGTTCGGTGCGAAGGAAGGGACTGGCCATGGCGACTCCTCTCGGGTTTTCGGCCGCTGAGTATACGCGCGGCAGCCGGCTCAGAGGAGATCGAGTTGGGGGCGGCGAAGCTGGTTCGACACGGCCTCCTCGACCGCGTCGAGCCAGCCGTCGCGCTGCTCTCGATCGAGCGCCAGAACCTCGATGCAGCGATCGTCCAGTTCGTTCCTGAGCCGGTCGTCGATCTGCTGGCGGAAGGCCGGGTCCGTAGCGCGGACCCCGTCGGGCTGTGCCTCGCTGCCACCCAGAATGGGTACGTGGACCTTCAGGTCGTAGGTCGCACACCAGGACTCGACCACCGGTTCGAGGGCTGGCTGGCGGCCGCGGGCGAACAGCAGGTAGACATAGTTGTCGAGGACGCTGCGGTCGCAGATGACGACCGGGGCACGTGCTTCCGCCACGAGTTCGTGCGCGATCTGGGAGTGGAGAATCCACGACTGGGCCTCCAGGGTCGTGCCCTCGTTGAGCGGCAACGGGCAGCGTCGCGCCACCTCGACCACGACGTCGAGGTTGATGTCGCGGCGCTTGAGGCGCGCGGCGAGACCGTAGGCGAGGGTTGTCTTGCCGACGCCATGGGTGCCGATGAAGGCGATCTTGTACGACATTGGGCGGCGCCAGATTACAGCCGTTTGATTGGTCGTGAGAGGATCCCTGGGCGGAAGCGCGGGCATCCTGCCCGCTTTGGGGAAGCGCGGGCGTCTCGCCCGCATCCGGTGGAGGACAGGAAGTGAGGGATAAGACGGGTTGCCGGATACGGAGCCTTCTCCTTCCAGCAGCGCTGACCCTGCTCGCAATCGCCTGCACGCGAGCGCCGGAGGACGACGCGGCGAACCGGGGCTGGCCCGACCGCTCGCCGCGATCCGACATCACGGAGGAGCTCCGCGCCGACCTCCTCAGGCCGCGTTCGCCGGCGGACGGCGCCGGCACAGCCACCGTGGAGACGCTGTCCGGGCCCGCGGTCGCGGGCCGGGCCGGTAGCTGGCGGATCGTCTACCGCGCGGGCTCGCAAGGGGTGGTCGCGGGCGGGGCCGTGTATCTCCAGGTTTCTCCCTTCTGGGGCTGGAGCACACCCCAGACCGAGCGCGAAGGGGCTTCGGGCTACACCACGGTGGAAGCGGACGCGCCCGGCATCGATCTCTCGGCCGAGACACTCGATCAGCAGTTGCTGGCGGTCCATGTCGGCGGACGTGGGTTGAAGGAAGGAGAGCGGATCGAGATCACCTACGGCGCCGGCCCGGCGGGCGCGCTGGCCGACCGGTACGCCGAGAGCGGGTCGCGCTTCTGGGTTGCGGTCGACGGCGACGGCGACGGAGTGCGCGAGCTGATCGCCGAATCCCCCGCGGTCGACGTTCTGCCGGGGCCGGCGGCGCGGCTGTTGCTGCACCTGCCGTCGACGGCGCGGCCGGGCGAGTTCGTCGACCTGGTCGCGGCCCTGGTCGACGCGGCCGGCAACGGTTGGCCGGCATTTCGCGGCACGCTGGACCTGTGGCTGCCGGCGGGCGTCGGCGTCAGCGATGGACGGGGTGAACCGGCTGGGGCCGGCGGCCGGGAGCAGGTCGTTTCCCTGGCGCTGACCGGCGAGGATCGTGGCCGCCTCGCCGTCCGGCTGCAGCTATCCGCCGCCGCGGGCGCGGTGGTCAGGGTGCGCGGTCGGACGACCGCAGAGGAGCCGGGTACCGCCTTTGAGGCCGAGAGCAATCCACTCGTCGTTTCGCCGGCCGGCCGGCGCATCCTGTGGGCCGACCTCCAGAACCACTCGGGCCTTTCCGACGGTTCGGGGACGCCCGACGATCTGCTGCGCTACGCGCGCGAGATCGCGGCTCTCGACGCCGCGGCGGTGACGGACCACGACCACTGGGGGATGCGCTTTGCGGATCGCGAGCCGGCGATCTGGCAGCAGACGCTGGAGGCTGTCGACCGCCGGCACGAGCCCGGCCGCTTCGTGGCGCTGGCCGGCTACGAGTGGACGAACTGGGTTGAGGGCCACCGGCACGTCGTGTTCTTCGAGCCGACCGCCGAGGCGGTTTCGAGTCTGTTCCTGAGCTCGATCGACGAGCGCTTCGACGAGGCCGATGAGCTCTGGGCCGGGCTCGAAGGCGCCCGCGCCCTGACCTTCGCCCACCACTCGGCCGGCGACCCCATCGCCACCGACTGGTCGCCGGCGCCTCCGCCCGGGCTGGAGCCGGTCACTGAGATCGTCTCGGTTCACGGGTCGAGCGAGTCCGCGGATTCACCCGGCGTGGTGGTCCGCGGCGGCCTCGAGGGCAACTATGTTCGCGATGCACTCGACCACGGCTACCGGTTGGGGTTCGTTGGTTCGAGCGACGGCCACGATGGGCATCCCGGTTTGGCGCATCTTGCGTCACCCAGCGGCGGCGTGGCCGCGATCCTCGTCGACGACGTGACCCGCGAGGGACTCTACGAGGCGCTGCGGGCGCGCCGCACCTACGCGACCAACGGGCCGCGGATCGTCGTGCGGGCGAGCTACGCCGGTTGGCCGATCGGCGCCGAGATTCCGGCCGCCGGCGCCGCCGCCGGCGAGGTCGGTCCGATTGCGGGCGTACCCGAACGGACCCTGGTCGCGCGCGCGGTGGCGCCGGCCGAGATCGCTCGCATCGAGGTGATCAGTCGCCCGGGCGCGGCCGGCGCCGGCGCCCTCGCGGGCGAGGCCCTGTGCCCGGAAGGGGAGCGCGAGTGCAGCCTGACTGTCACGCTGCCGGCGTTCAGGCCGGGCGGCTATCTCTACTTGCGGGTGATTCAGAATGACGGCGGCGCGGCCTGGACGAGCCCGTTCTTCTTCAACTAGCGGGGCTGCCGTCGCCCGGAGTCCTAGGCCTCTTCTTCCGCCTCTTCCTCGACGTGCACCATGATGTACTGCGAGAGTTCCGCTTCGTCCAGCGTACGGTGCTCCCCGTCGCCGATCTGCAGGCAGAGATAGTGCTCGCCGGGGTCGAGTTCGATCTCGATCGAACTGGAACCGTCGCCGAAGTGGATCCATGGGGCCGCGGTCGGGATCACGATGCCCGGCTCGAGACACTCGCCGTCGATGGCGATGTGGTAGTGGCCGGCGCCCTCGTTGATCGCGCCGTCGCCAACCGGTTCGATCGTGAAGTTCTCGGCCGCGAAGTTCAGCGTCACCAGGCTGGGGATCGTGTCGTGGTTCTCAAGCCCCTCGAAGTAGACGCGGGGCGCGCCGTCGTCGGCCGATTCGGCAATCTCCGCATCGTGATCGTGGTCGTCGTGCATCTCGGAGTCGGCGGACTCGTCCGCTGCGCAGGCAGCGAACAGGACGAGCAGCGCGGCTGCCGCCACGATGAGGAATGGGCGATTCTCGGGGAGGTCGTGGAACATGTCGGGTTTCTCCGTCGGGTTATCGGGCAAGCGGCCGCTTGGGTGACGCCACAGGGGATCTGAGAGTAGCACGGGCCGGCGGCGGCGTTCGGGCGCTACCGACGATGGAGAGCTGCGTCTTCCTGATCGTTTCTGATCGTGCCTCTACCCCGAATTGTGAGGGGGCATTTCCCACCGCATTTGAGTAGGTTCAATTCCTGCTTGCGACCAGGGAAGAGGGTCGCGGTGAGTTTCGGGTGTGGGACATGGCCCCGTACAGATGACAGCTTCAGCCGCCTTTGAACGCATTCTCGAGATGCTGTACGCCGCAATGCTCGACGGCGAGCAGTGGCTGGAGGCCTCCGCCCTGATCGAGGAGGCCTGCGGATCTGTCGGCAGCGGCTTGTTGATCGTCGGCGGTTCTGGGGACGACCTGGGGGAGGACTCCATCTTCCTTCAGGCCCGGGGCGAACGCCAGGTAGAACTGGAGCGCGACTACCTGGAGCACCACTACCGGACGGATGAGCGGATCCACCGTTGCCGAGCACTGCCCTACGACCAGGTGACGCCTGTGGTTGATCTGTACACCGAGGAGGAGCGGAAGAGTTCGCTTGCCTACAACGACTTTCTGAAGCGGGCCGGCAGCCAGCAGGGGGTGACCGTTCGCCTGCGCGGGTTCCCTGGCTGCTCGCACATCGCATGGGCGTTGGGCGACCCGGTCGGCCCCGGCGATTGGGGGTCGGCTCAGATCGCGATGATCGAGCGCTTTTCTCCGCACATCCGCCAGTTCGTCGGCGTCCGGCGTGCACTGGCCGCCTCCGGGGCGCTGGGCGCGTCCCTGAATGGGATGCTCGACAATCCCCGGATCGGCGTCATCCACCTGGACCGGAGCGGGCGGATCGTGGCTGCGAATGATCGCGCCGTCGAGATCCTGCGGTGCGGCAGCGGGTCCGCCTGCCAGCGCACGACGCTCGGCTCGCTCGCTTGCTGGCCGCCGCATTGGCGCCGCAAGGCGGCGCCGCCGAGGCCGGCGCGATGACCCTGCGCTGCCCGCCGCCGTCTCCGCAGCTCGTGGTCCACGTCAAGCCTACGGCCGCCGCTGAGAACCACTTCGGCGGTCAGCGCGTCGCGGCCCTGGTACTGATCGTCGAGCCGGGCCGCCAGTCTCACCTCGCTCCGGCCGTAGTCGGTTCGGCGTTGGGGCTGACGCCGGCGGAGACCCAAGTGGCCGTCTGGATAGCCGAGGGCAGGACGGTGCGTGAAATTGCTGAGGGGACGGGACGCAAGGAGAGTTCCATCTACTGGCACCTGCGCCAGATCTGCGACAAGCTGGGCATCTCGCGGCAGGCGGACCTGGTGCGCTTGGTGCTGTCCCTTTCCGACTTCGTCTGACGGCGACCGCGCTCCGGGCGGGGGTTGCCGATCCCGCGGCGGTCAGCTAGATTTCCGGTCCCCATGATGAAGAACTTCCTGTTTGCGATCGCGTACCTTCTCGGCGCCGGTTGGTGGGCCAGTCAGGCCATGGTCGATGCCGCGTTGGGCTCTTGGTGGAGCCTGCTTGCCTTCTTCGCCGTGCTGGCGTTCTTCCTGGTCCGCATCGGTTGCATGGGCGGCAGCGAGGACGATGCCCAGAAGATGGGCAACATCTTCTCGATCCTCGTGGCGGTCGCGCTCCTGGTGCTCGCGGTGACGGGCCTGATGGGCGAGACCAGCGGGATCGCGAACCTGGTCTTCGCGCTGCTGTTCGCGGTCGTGGCGGGGCTCGGCCTGCGCGCCACGAGCGCCGCGCACGTGTAGCCGCGCCTACAGCGCCGCCACCTGCTGCTCCAGCACGCCCGCGTACTTCTCATACGCCGCCTGCCGCAGCTTCGGCAGGTGGGTGGTCGGGAACAGATCGTTCGTGCCGGCGTACTCGCGCAGCAGTTGCCGCGCCACGGTGACCTTGTGGACCTCGGTCGGGCCGTCGGCCAGGGCCATGTGGAACGAGTCGATGACGCCCGCCGAGAAGGGCATCTCGTTCGAGACGCCGAGCGAGCCGTGGATCATCAGCGCTCGTGAAAAGACGTCGAGGTAGACCTTCGGCATCACCGTCTTGACCGCCGAGATGTCCTTGCGGACCATCCGGTAGTCCTTGTACTTGTCGATCTTCCAGGCGGTCTGGAGCACGAACAGCCGGAACTGCTCGATCTGGGTCCAGGAGTCCGCGATCTTCTCCTGGATCAGTTGCTTCTGCGCCAGCAGCTCGCCCTGGGTCTCGCGCGAGAGCGCGCGCTCGCACATCTGGTCGAAGGCGGTGCGCACCTTGGCGATGGTGCGCATCGCGTGGTGGATGCGGCCGCCGCCGAGCCGTGTCTGCGCGACCACGAAGCCCTGGCCGCGATGCCCGAGCAGGTGGTCCTTCGGGACGCGAACGTTCGTGTAGCGAACGTAGCCGTGGGATCCTTCCTCGGTCCCCGTGCCGACGCCGACGTTGCGGACGATCTCAACACCCGGCGTCTCCTTCGGCACCAGGAACATGGACATCTTGTTGTAGGGCGGCGCCTGCGGGTCGGTCACCACCATGACGATCAGGAAGGAGGCGTAGCGCGCGTTCGAGGAGAACCACTTCTCGCCGTTGATCACCCACTCGTCGCCGTCGAGCACGGCCTGGGTCTTGAACACCTTGGGGTCGGAGCCGCCGTGCGGCTCGGTCATCGAGTAGGCGGAGACGATCTGGTTGTCGAGCAGGGGCTGCAGGAAACGCGCCTTCTGCTCGTGGGTGCCGTAGTGGGCGAGGATCTCGGCGTTGCCGGAGTCCGGCGCCTGGCAGCCGAAGACGATTGGCGCGTGGGGCGATCGTCCCAGGATCTCGTTCATCAGCGCCAGCTTGACCTGACCGTAACCCTGGCCGCCGAGGTCCGGCCCCAGGTGGCAGGCCCACAGCTTGCGCTTCTGGACCTCCTCCTGGAGCGGCGGGATCAGCTTCTGGCGCTTCGGGCAGGAGAGATCGTAGGGGCTGCCGAGGACGAACCGGAGCGGTTCGATCTCATCCCGGACGAACTCGTCCATCCAGTCCAGCTTGTCCTGAAACTCAGGGTCTGTTTCGAAGTCCCATGTCATGGCTCTTCTCCTGTCGCGTCTGTCGTCGGTCGGTGGTCGCAGCCCAGGCAGGGGCCGGCGGATTGGGCCCTGTCTTGAGGGTCGCCAAGAGTACAGGACGGGCGGAGACCTCCCTGAAGCTGTGCTGCGTTGGGCGGGACCGTTGTCCTGACCACGACCGTGCTAGCTTAGGGCCGTCAGACATGCGGCGGTCCGCTTGCTGGCGGAACCTGGGAGCTTGCGCGGCAGAAACTGGGTGCGCCGGCCTTCTGGCCGGCATCCGGCGCGGAGCGCCGGCTTCCGGAAGTTCTGCCGCGCAAGCTCCTAGCCTCGCCAAGCAGGCGAACTTCGTACCCGATGAGCGAACAAGACGCGTTCGAAGGCATCCTTGGGTCCTTGCACGCGGCCATGCTGGACGATGTCCATTGGCCGGCAACCTCTGCGCTGATCGACGAGGCCTGCGGAACGGTGGGCAATTTCCTGATGGTGGGCGAAGGCCCCGCAGACGACGTGCGGCCACATTTGGTCGGGTTCTACTACCGTGGGCAACGCTGCCAGGGATTGGAGCGCGAGTATCTTGAGATGTACCACCCAACGGACGAGAAGGTGTCGCGTTTCCGGCAACTTCGTTTCGACTCGCTGGTGCGTTGCGCCGATCTCTACACCGAAGAGGAGTTGCAGACCTCGCCCGCTTACAACGAGCACATGTATCGGGCCAAAGCACAGGAGGGCTTGCTTGTGCGACTGGAGGGGCCGGAGGGTTACTCACACATCACGTGGGGCACTGGCGACCCGATAGCAACTGGCGGCTGGCGGTTCGCTCAACTCGCGATGGTTAGACGGCTCATGCCGCATGTCCGGCAGTTCGTCGTTGTCCGTCAGGCGCTGGCTGCGGCCGGGGCAAGGAACGCGACCTTGGCCGACCTGCTTGACAGCGCCCGATATGGCGCCATCCACCTGGACCAGCGGGGGCGGATCATGGCGGCGAACGACCGGGCTCGCGACATTCTGCGGCGCGGCGAGGTATTGACGGACAGGGGCGGCCTTTTGCGGGCCCGCCTGCACGCGGACCGCGCGCGTCTTGACCGGCTGCTCGCCAACGCGCTGCCGGCGTCTGGCTCGGTACCGGTCAGTGGCTCGGTTACGCTCCGTGGATCATTTCGCGCTCCCCGGTTCGCGATTCACGTCGAACCTGCGGTAGTCCCTGAGATCGACTTCGGCGCCCGGTGCGTCGCCGCGCTTGTGCTGGTTGAGGAACGGGGGCGCCGGCTTTGTGTCGATCCGCAAGTGCTGGCCTCAACCCTGCGTCTTCGCCGACCGAGTGCCGCGTGGCGGCGTGGTTGGCGGGAGGCAGAACGGTGCCTGAAATCGCCGAGGCGATGGGGTGTGAGCAAGCCCAGGTCGATTTGCACCTGCGCCGGATATGCGCGAAGCAGGGCATTTCGGGGCAGGCGGACCTGGTGCGGCTGGTGTTGTCGGTAGCCGAGTTCGCCTGACTTCGGAGCCGGCCTGGATGCGTAGACTCGTCGGGTGATCGCGAACAACGCCCTTGCCTTGCCTGGCTCTCGCGCGACCGCGGCGGCCGTTTTCCTCCTGCCATTGATTGCCGGCTGTAGCAGGGCGCCCGACGCCGGCGCGGGCGATCAGGCCGCGGTGGGCGAGTGGCGCCACTACGCCGCCGACCGCGCCTCGACGAAGTACTCGCCGCTCGACCAGATCAACCCGTCGAACGTCGACCGGTTGCGCGAGGTCTGGCGCTGGGCCTCAGTCGAGACCGAGGCCGACACGGAGCACCGCGGCGGCATGTACAAGAGCACGCCGCTCTACATCGACGGCACGCTCTACATCACGACCTCACTCAGCCAGGTCGCAGCGATCGACCCGGCAACGGGCGAGACGCTCTGGGTCTACGACCCGAAGAGCTACGACGCCGGCCGCCCGGCCAACGCCGGCTTTCAGCACCGGGGGCTCGAGTACTGGCGCGGCGAGGTCGAAGGCGAACCCGCGGAGCGGTTGATCTACGCCGCGCACCACCGCCGCCTGATCTCGCTCGACCGGACGACCGGCGAACCCGATCCGGCCTTCGGCGACGCCGGCATGGTCAACACCGCCCTCGGTCTGGGCCGCGAGATCAACGAGCGCCAGTACACGCACTCCGCGCCGCCGATCGTCTGCGCCGATGTGATCGTGCTCGGTTCGATCATCTCGGACGGTCCGCGCGGACCGAAGATGCCGCCCGGTCACGTCCGCGGCTACGACGTCCGCACCGGCGAGATGCGCTGGATCTTCCACACGATCCCGCAGCCGGGCGAGCTCGGCAACGAGACCTGGGAGGACGGCTCCTGGGAGTACTCCGGCAACACGAACGTGTGGACGATGATGAGCTGCGACGACGAGCTCGGCATTGTCTACCTGCCGGTTTCGACGCCGACGAACGACTGGTACGGCGGCCACCGGCGTGGGGACAATCTGTTCGCCGAGAGCCTGGTGGCGCTGGATGCACGGAGCGGCGAACGGAAGTGGCACTTCCAGGCGGTCCACCACGGCCTCTGGGACTACGACTTCGCTTCGGCTCCGAACCTCGTCGACATCAACGTCGGTGGCCGCGAGATCAAGGCTGTCGCCCAGGTCAGCAAGCAGGGCATCACCTACGTGTTCGACCGGTTGACTGGCGAGCCGGTGTGGCCGATCGACGACCGCCCGGTGCCGCAGACCACGGTCCCGGGCGAGTGGAGTTCACCGACCCAGCCGATGCCGACCAAACCACCGCCTTTCGAGCGCCTCGGCCTCACCGAAGACGACCTGATCGACTTCACGCCCGAGCTGCGCGCCGAGGCGCTCGAGATCGTGAAGGACTACGTGATGGGCCCGATCTACACGCCGCCGCTCGAGGTCGAGGAGGGCGGCAAACTGGGCGTGCTGACGCTGCCGTCCGCAGCCGGCGGCGCGAACTGGCGGGGCGCCGCCGTCGATCCCGAGGCCGGCGTGCTCTATGTGCCGTCGATGACCCAGGTGCTCAGCTATGCGGTGCAGCCAGCGGACCCGGCCCGCTCGGAGTTCCGCTACGTCGCCGCCGTCTCGTTCATGGCCGGACCGCAGGGCCTGCCTCTCGTGAAACCGCCCTACAGCCGGATCACCGCGATCGACCTCAACACCGGCGAGCACCTGTGGCAGGTCGCCCATGGTCCGGGGCCGAAGGACCACCCGGCGATCGCCCACCTCGACCTGCCCGACCTCGGCAGTCCCTCCCACGGCGTGCTCTCGAACGGCGGCCTGGTGCTGACCAAGGACCTGATCTTCATCATCCAGGCCGACTACGACACCAGCCGGATGACCTTCATGGGCGACGCCGGCTTCATCCGGGCCTACGCCAGGCACGACGGCGCGAAGCTCTGGGAGCACCGCGTCGAACCGACCCCGCACGGCACGCCGATGACCTATCTCCACGAAGGCCGGCAGTACGTGGCGTTCACTGTGGGCCGCGGGGAACAAAGTCCGGCGCTGGTGGCGTTGGCGTTGGAGTAAGCCTTACAGCAGGGAGGTCAGGTTGAATGCGGTGGCCGAAACGCCCCATCCGCGCCGACTGTCGCTGCGCCCGCAACGCTGCCAGAGCACTTACTGTAGAACAGTGCGCCACACCGGAGCGTGTCTCTGGGTGCGCGGGCGCGCGGACTGGTTCACGGGTGGGCGCGGATCGCGCCACCCGGGTTCTGACCCGCATCAGGCGCGACGCCGCGAAGCGGCGAGCCCGAATGGCATCCGGCTGCACTGGACGATTCGTGTGCTCAGCACCACTGTTCGCTGCGACCCTGGCCGCCGCTCTGCTCCTGGGCGGCTGCTCGGCCGTTGTTCAGTCCGGTCCCGCGTGCCGCCCGTTGGAGACCGCCGAACTACCGATGCTTGGCCTCCTGAGGGGCGCGTGGATGAACGACGAACACTTCGTGGTTGCGGATCCGCACCAGTCCCGCCTGCTCGTTTACGGCGTGGCTGAGGGGCTCGTGCGGATCGTCAACGGCGGGGAGAGCGCGGATCCGGCGCTGAACTTCGTGGCGCCGAGGGACATTCACCCGTGGGGACGAGGGTACGTCCTCGCGGACGGCTACCCAAACCAGGATCGCTTCCTTGAACTGGACCCGAAGCTGCGACCGGTTCGCGTGCTCTGGGAGAGCGACGTGGAGAGGACGACAGGTGTGTCGAGCGGCGCCGGGGGAAGGCGGTATCGGATCATCACTGGCGACGAGGTGTTCAGCATCATGCAGTTGGCCGTTCTGCGCGACAGGCTCTATGTAGAGGGCAGTCGGACGGATGACGCACGGCGCTCGGAGCTACTGCATTGGGAAGAGGAGTTCGTAGCGTTCGGGGCCGATTCCCGGCCAGGTGCGCCGCGCGGCGGGCTGCGCGAAGTAGCCGCTTGGCCCGGCTTCGCGGGAGAGCTTGGTTGGTACGGATCGGCTTCCGACCTTGCGGCGACGGGTGATCGCGCCGGTTCGATCTTTGCCCTCCGCTTCGCACCCGATGGTCCCTTCATCCAGGAACTCGTCGGTAGAGGCCGGCGGCTGGAGGCCTTTCCGGGCCTGCCCGTGCCGTTGCCGGAGTTGCTTCGCGTCGGCGGGGGCGGTTGGGCTGGTTGGGGGCCTCTGGAAGCGTCCAGCTATCCCGCCGGTCTCTACGCCGATCGGGACCATCTCTACGTTCTGATGCGGGATACGACCGGTGATGCGGTCGTGTGGGACCTGTACCGCATCGACCCGGAGCAGGATGCGGTTGTGGGCAAGCTACGCCTGCCCACGAACGCGCCTCACGTGAGCCTGCTTCCAGGCCGCAGCTACTGGGTGCTGGAGGAGGCGAGCAGCGGGCTGGAGCATCCGCTCCGGCCGCCGATTCGGCTTCTCTTGCTCGACGCGGCGTCCATTCGCGCAGGGGAGCCTCTGTCGTGCGACTGAGGTTTACTGCGGCCGGCCCGGTCGTCACTTTGCTGCTTCTCAGTGGGTGTTCGGCGGTGCGTACGCCCGAACCCGCCTGCCGTCCGTTGGAGGTCACCGAGTTCCCTCTACTGGGTGGTATCTGGGGTACCTGGATGGACGACGAGCGGTTCGTGCTCGCCGATCTGCACCAGTCCCGATTGCTCGTCTACAGCACGTCCGAGGGACTTGTACGCATCGTCAACGGCTGGGAGAGCGAGGACCTGGAGTTGAACTTCGTGTCGCCAGCCGACATCCAGCCTTGGGAGGACGGCTATCTGCTGGCGGACGGCTCTACGGACCGGGATCGTCTGCTTGGACTGGACGTGGACCTTCGACCTGTTCGGGTGCTATGGGAAAGCGACATCGAGAAAGGGACGGGAAAGTGGAGAGGCGAAGAGGTCTTTGCCATCTCCAGGATGGCTGCCCTTCGCGACAGGCTCTATGTGCAGGCGAGTCGACTCTCTGATGGGGAGCACTCGGAGAGGGAGTATGCGGAGTTCGGAGCAGCGCGTCAGCCCAATCGGCCCGGAGGAGCGCTCCGGGAGCTGGCCGCCTGGCCCGGGTTCGAGGGTGAACGCTATTGGTATGGATCGTTGCACGATCTTGCGACGACCCGCGGCCGAGGCGCCGCGGTGTTCGCATTGCGCTTTTCGCCCGCTGGGCCGTTCGTTCAGGAGCTTGTCGCGGATGGACGGCGACTGGAGGCCTTTCCGGACCTGCCGGCGCCGATGCCGCCGTTGCCTCGCGATGGTCCGGAGGGGCGCGACGCCTTCTACGCGGCATTGGAGACGTCCAGTTATCCGGCCGGCCTCTTCGCCGACGAAGACAGCCTCTATGTCCTGATGCGGGACGCGACGGGTGGCGAACCGGTCTGGGATCTGCACCGGATCAATCCCCAACGGGATGAAATGGTCGGCAAGGTCCGCCTGCCGACCAACGCCGCCCACGTGAGCCTGCTGCCGGGCCGCAAGTACTGGGTGCTCGAGGAGTCGAGCAGCGGAGTGGAGAACATGTTCCGGCCGCCGATTCGGCTGCTCCTGCTGAGTTCGACCGCCATTCGCACTGGGGAGGTTTCATCATGCGATTGATTTCTGTTCTCGCCTGCCTTGCCATCCTCTGTCTCCTCGGAGTGCCCGCGACGGCGCAGCAGGCGCCAACGCCCACTCCGGGCCAGCTCGTCGTCCTGGGAGGGGACGGCCAGCCCGTCGCCGACGCCTCGGTCACGGTGCTCCAGCCGAGCCGGGCTGGCCTCTCGCCGGTCGACGCGTTGCTGGTGCGCAGCGGGACGACGCAAGACGGCGTCGTCGAGGACGCCGTGCCGCGGCTGCACGGGCTGACGGTGGTCGTCGACCATCCGGCGCACCTGCCGTTCGTGGGCGCGTACCCGAGCCGGCCGCCGCCGGAGGTGATTCGGTTGCAGCCGGGGCGGACGGCGAAGGGCGTGGTACGGGAAGCCGCCGGCGGTCGCACGGTCACCGGAGCGAGCGTCTGTACGTCATGGCGCGACGCGGTTCTTCCCGATTGGTTCGGAACCTTGCGGCGCTGCACGGACAGCGGCGAACGGGGCGCGTTCGAGCTTGCGGGCCTGGCGGCAGGGAACCTCCAGGCGACGGCCGAGGCGCCCGGTTTCGAGACGGGCGCCAGCACCATCGAGCAGGGTCGGCGGGCCTCGCGCGTCGAGTTCGAACTCGTGGCCAGTGAGCAGCCGGCCGGCGAGGCGCCAGCGGGGCCGGCCGGGGCCGGCGAAGTGCGCGTCGAACTCGTGGGCGCCGCGGGCGAGCCGATCCAGAACTTCACGATGCGAACCAACGGCGTCGGTCGGATGGCTGGCTCATCGCACGACATCAAGGACGTCGAGGGTCCGGTGCTGGTTCCGATCAGTGCTTCGTTCGCCGACGATGCCGCGGTCGACCTTTCGTTCCGGGCCGCGAACTACCTCGAATCTCGGCTCATCCGAGTCGCGCCCATCCCTGGCGGCGAGATCGAGCTCGGTCTGATCGCTCTCGAACCCGGGGCGGTCGTGCAGGGGCGACTGTTCGACGCGGTGGGGGCGGAACCCGCCGCCGGCTGCGTGGTCGAGCTCCTTTATCCTGGCGCCGGCGCCATTGCGGCGCTGATGTTGCGACAACGCCACCTGACCGTGTCCGATGCCGACGGCCGGTACCTGCTCGGCGGCCTCGGGGCGGGCCGCTACCACCTGCGGCGGCAATGCCTGGGGGCGCCGGTCACGGATCGGCTTGTCGTGCTGGATGCGAACGAACTGGCCGACCAGGGCGAGTCCTGGCTGGATCCCGGCCAGCCCGTCGCGGTGCGGGTCACCGGCATCGGCACTGGCACTGGCACGGTTCGCCTGCTGGACCGGTTCCGGGAGATCGAGATCCCGATCGTCGAGACGGCGTTGCGGTCGCCGCCGGAGGCCGAGGCGGGGCAGCGCGGCGATGAGGACTCGGCGGCGCAGGCGGAGTTCCTGGCGGTTCCCGGCTTGTACAGGCTGGAAGTCGTCGACGGATCGGGCCGCCTCCGCGTTTCGCAGGAGATCGCGGTCGCCGAGGGACCAGCCGAGGTGCAGACGGTCGACGTTGCGCTGTCGACGCGGACGATCCGGAGTGTCCTGGTGCTGGACGGCCGCCCGGTGGCGGGCGGCGCCGTTTCCTTCGGCAGCGTCTTCGAGCCAGCCCGGAGCACCTTCAAGATCCAGCTTTCTTCGCAGCGCCGTGGCGGCGCCGAGCAAAGCCGGATGTTGGGGGTGGGAAGCCCAGCGGTGCGCGCCACTGTTGGCGCGGACGGCTCGTTCGAGGTCGACGGCGTCGCCGATGACCTGCTTTGGATGACGTGGTACGCCAGCGGCGGCACCTACGTCGGGCGGTTGTGGCCGGCCGAGCCGGTTCCCCGCATGGACCTGGACGGTGTTCGGGTGACCGGCTCGCTGCTCGACGTGAACGGCACACCGGTCGGCGGCCAGGTGTCCCTGGTCGGAGACGTGGGCCGCGTCGTCGCGTTCGCGGAGGTCGTTGACGACGGCCGCTTCGTGCTGCCGCCGGCGCCGCCGGGCTCGTACCGACTTAAGGCCGGTGCGGGGGTGTCCCCGAGCCGCGCTCGGGAGGGCAGAGGTAGCCTGGCGGGAACGGCGGTCCAGGATCTCGTGATCACCGCCGAGCCGCCGCTTCACCAGGTCCTGCGTGTCGAGGAGACAGAGCCCGGCGTGCTCGAAGTGGAGCTTCGGCGGGCCGACGGCAGTCCGGCTGGTGGCGTCTGGCTCAACTTCGTCAACGCGGCGGGCGATGTGGTCGGTGGCGGTTTGGCATCGGCTGCCGGGCAGAGAACCCGGAATGTGCCCGCCGGAGACGTGGCCGTGGTCTGGAACGACGCCGCCGCCTGCGTCGGCGGCGTCGAGTTGAACGTCGAAGAGGGCCGCACCTCGACGTTGCGCGAGTCGCTGCCGATAGGCCGCCTGCTCGAACTTCGCTGTCCGGCCTCCGACTGCGCCGGCGAACCGCTCTCCTTCCTCAGCATGACGACCGAGTCCGGCGCCGAGATCGCGAGCCACCTGACCGGCGCCGGCGAGGGCGTGCGCTTCTCCGAGTCCGGCCGCCTCGGCCTCGGCTGCGTGACGCCCGGCTCGTACGAGGTCTCGTTCTGGGCGGCCGGCCGCCGCTGGGGCTCGGAGGTGAATGTCAGCAGCACTGGGCCGGCGGAGGAACCGGTGGTCGTGAACGGTCGGGAGGTTGGGTTGTAGATTGGTGGGCCGGGCCCTCGGCAGGTCGGAGCAGCACAGGAGGTGTTCTGTCATGAGATGTTTGTTGTTGCTAGCCAGTCTCAGTGCCTTCCTTATGCCCGCGACCCCGGCTGCCGGCCAGGAGCCCACGGAGCCCGGGCAGATCGTCGTCCTCGCGGCGAATGGCGAACCCGTCGGCGAGGCGACGGTGACGGTTCTTCGGCCGGCGGCACAGCAGGTTGCCGCTGTCGGAGCGATCACGCCAGGATCCTCGGTTCAAGGCCCATCCCCGATGGAGGCGATTCTGCTGCGGACGGCGACCACGGCGGAGGGCGTGATCAAGGATGCCCTGCCTCGGCTTCCCGGTCTGACGCTGATCGTCGATCATCCCGCGCACCTGCCGTTCTTTGGCGAGTATCCGAACGAGGCGCCCGGTGTGATCCGACTCCAAGCCGGGCGAGCGGCGAAGGGAAGAGTCCGGGAGAGTGAAGGCGGGGACCCGGTAGCCGGAGCGCGGGTCTGCGCCTTTTGGCGGAATCCAGGTGCATTCGGCTCGTTCGGCCCGACAAGGCGATGTGTCGACAGCGGCGAACGGGGTCTCTTCGAGCTTGCCGGCCTGCCGGCGGGGAACCTCCAGGCGACGGCTGAGGCGCCCGGTTTCGAGACGGACGCCCGCACCGTCGAGCAGGGCCGGCGGCCTTCTCGCGTCGTCTTCGAGCTGGTAGCCAAGGACGACGCGGCCGGAGAGGCCGAGACCAAGCCGGCTTCGGCAGGCGTAGTTCGGGTGGAACTCGTGGGCGCTGCCGGCGAGCCGATCCGGAACTTCACGATGTGGGCCTTCGGAGTGGGGGAGGCGGGAAGAAGTGCCGGGCACGCCGTCGAAGACGCGGACGGCCCGGTGTCGGTGCCGATCAACGCCCACTTCGCGGGCGAGACCACGATCGACATCGCGTTCCAGGCCGACGACTACCTCCGATCACCGCTCATTCGCGTTACACCGGTACCGGGCGGCGAGATCGATCTCGGCCTGGTCGCCCTGGACCGCGGGGCGGTCGTGCAGGGTCGGCTCTTCGACGCGGCCGGGGCCGAACCAGCCGCAGGCTGCCTGGTCGAACTCCTCCTGCCGGGTGCGGGGCCGGCCGTACAGGCGGCACGGATGAGGCAGCGGCATGTGGCCGTATCCGATGCGGATGGCCGGTACCTGTTCGGCGGTCTCGAGGCGGGCCGCTACCACCTGCGTCTGCAGTGCCCCGACGTGCCGGTTGCGGACCGGTTCCTCGCGCTGGGTGCCAACGAGTTGGCGGATCAGGGCGAATCATGGCTGCATCCGGGCCGCCGTGTCGCGGTCGTCGTCGACGGACTGGGCGGCGGCGCCGTTCGTTTGCTGGACCGGTTCCTGGAGATTGCGGCGCCGATCGTCGAGGCGCCGCTGCGGTCTTCGGCCGAAATCGACGCAACGAAGCGGGACGACGACGAAGCGACTGCGCGCGCCGAATTTGTGGCGGTACCCGGCATCTATCGCCTACAGGTGACGGATGAAGGAGGTGGGCTTCGAGTCTCGCGGGAGATCGCGATCGAAGAGGGCCCGGCCGCGGTGCAGGCCGTGGATGTGCGGCTAGCGACGCGGGACATCCGCAGCGTACTGGTCCTGGATGGGCGGCCGGTAGCCGGTGGGACCGTTCGGTTTGGCAGCGTCCTGGACCCGTCGCGGAGCTCCGGAAAGTTCGGGGTCGTGATCCAGACCGGTGCGGGCGAAATTCAACGTCTCTTCGGCTTCGGTGCTGGTTCTCTGCGGCGACTGTCTACAGAAGTTGGTCCCGCCGGTTCCTTTCTTGTCGAGAAGGCTCCGGCGGACCCACTATGGATGACGTGGTATCCGGGAGACGGCAGCTATGTCGGGCGTTTGTGGCCATCGGACCCCATGCCCCAGGCAGACCTGAGTGGCGTCCGCGTCATGGGCCAGTTGTTCGATGAAAAAGGGGTGCCGGCCGCGGGTCAGGTCTCCCTGCTTGGCGATCTGGGGAGGATCGTCGCCTACGCCGAAGCCGGTGACGACGGACATTTCGTGTTGCCGCCGGCGCCGCCGGGCTCCTACCGGATCTGGGCCGACGCCGGACTCTCGCGGACCCTGATGGAGCAGGGAAAGAGCGGCCGCCGCGGCACGGTGACGAAGGAGCTTCTGCTCGGGAATGAGCCGCCGCCACACCAACTCCTGAGGGTTGGTAGTGCCGAGCCGGGCGTCGTCGAAGTGGAACTTCAGCGCGCGGGCGAACGTCCCGCTGGGGGTGCCTGGCTTCATCTCGTGAACACGTCGGGTGAAGTCGTCGGTACGGGGCTGGCGTCGGTAGCCGGCACGTACACGAACCGCGGGGTGCCCGCGGGCGACGTGTCCCTGGTCTGGAACGACGCCGTCGCCTGTGTCGGCGGCGTCGGATTGAACGTCGAAGAAGACCGTACCTCCAGGATCCGGGAGTTGCTGCCGATGGGCCGTCTGCTCGAACTCCGGTGCCGGGCCGCCGACTGCGCGGGCGAGCCGCTCTCCTTCCTCAGCGTGACCACCGAGTCAGGCGCCGAGATCGCGAGCCACCTGACCGGTGCCGGCGAGGGGGTGCGCTTCTCCGACTCCGGCCGCCTCGGTCTCGGTTGCGTGACTCCCGGCGCCTACGAAGTCTCGTTCTGGGCCGCGGGCCGCCGCTGGGGTGCGGAGGTCAATGTCGGAAGCAGGGGATCTCCGGAGGAGCCGGTGGTCGTGAACGGCCGGGAAGACGGGCCGTAGTCGCTCTTCCTTGATTGACCTGGGCGCCTAGCGACCAAGGGTTCGGGCGACTCGGAACCCGATGATCTGCACGCCGCTCGACGCGGGCCAGCGGTTACGGACTGGTGCGCCCGGCGGGCCCCCGACCAGGAAGTCTCCGCCGCGGATAACGCGACTCGCGCAATCGCCTTCGACCCAGGCGGTGCCGTCGGTCGGAGCGCCGTTGTAGTTGCTGTTCCAGCAGTCCTGCACCCACTCCTCGACGTTGCCCAGCATGTCGTGAAGGCCCCAGGGATTGGCCGGGAAAGAACCCACCGGCGCGGTTTGAGTTCCATCCCAGCGGCTGCCGCAGCGCCCGCAGTTCGCTTGGTTGTCGCCCCAATCCAGCCTCGTTGAAGATCCCGCGCGGGCCGCGTACTCCCACTCCGTCTTACTCAATAGACGGTATGTCTCCCCGGTCTCGCGGGACAGCCACTCCACGTAGGCCTGGGCCTCTGGCCACGACACGTTGATCGCGGGACGGCGACCGCGGCCCCATCCGTCGTCGGCAGCCCGCTCGGTCGCGCCGGTGAAGCGGTCGTAGTCCTCGAACGTCACTTCGTACTCCGATACGGCGAACGGTCGCGGGATCTTCACCCTGCGTACCGGCTCCTCGCGGGGATGGCAGTCCACGCCGGGCACTGGCGGAGGGGTGCCGAAGCACCCCATCAGGAACTCGCCCGCCGGGATCACGACCATCTCGGGCCCGTGCTCCCCGGAACTGAGCAGGTCCGCGAAGACCTCACCGGGTTGCGGCAAGGTGACCGCGCTGCACTGAACCAGGAGCAGGGCCTGGAGAGCGCAGATCCATGCCGGAGGCGCCCACCCAGGTACGACCGTCACCCGCGTCATGGGGACGGCCACTCTTCGAACCCATCGTTCACGAGGTCGGCGTAGTACCGCCGATTGTAAATGGCCGCGAACACAGGCTGGGTGACGAGTAGCGCGATCCCGCCGGCGACGAAGATTGGGACTGTCGTCGCCATGGGTGAGGACACCGCGAATGCCTCGACGAGCACAACGGACAGCATCATTGCCAATGCCACGGCGATCTGGTCCACCAAGTACATGATCAGCGCCCACTTCCAGTCTCCACGAAACAGGGGAACCAGAGGCCCAAGAAACAAGGTTGTCCAACTGAACCCGACGTGCGGTACCGATCGTCTGGCGCCCGTCCTCTCGTTCCTCATCTCGATCATGCGCTGTCTCCTGTCTCCTTCGATCCATGCCGCGTTCGGGCACTGCGGCAGCCGCTGGGATTCAACTCAAACCGCGGTTCACTCAGCGTTCCTCACTCGCGTCACGAGCGAAGCGGTTGATCATCTCGCCGATGCGGCGGTGGTCGTGGATCACGGTACGGGCGACCAAGTAGATCGTGTTGTCGGACGAGTCGTAGGCCATGATCGCACGGGCTTTGTTCCGGCGGTCACCGAGACGGTACTCGCACCAAGTGACATTGGCTCGTGCCTTGCCGTGGTAGCGGGAAGGGCTCCACCGGTTGAGTTTCGGGTCAAGCGTCGGATGGGAGCAGTCCCTGAGAGCCTCGATCAAGCCGACCAGGCTCTCTTCGAGTTGCTGCGCGTCCCGCTTTGGGAGCTTCTTGGTGGCCTTCGTCCACTGCTTGTCCAGCCAGGTGGGTTCGTACGCGAGTACCTGCGGCAACGCTTTCAGACCCAGTCGCGTGGGTCGTCGACGGGCGTCGAGTTCTCTCTCAGTTCTTGGAGGCCGATGCTCTCAAGTTGTGCCGCCATTTCCTGATACGCGGGCGTGAGGCGCTCGTAGGCGTTCTCACTGACGTCAGCCGCTCGATTGACGCGACTGTTGCCCCAGGCTGATGGCGGCACGGAGGGGTTCATCCGCTTCGTCAGGCGGCCGAGAGCCCCGGCGGTCAGGGCTCCGAACTCGTCAGCGACATGGTCGACGATGGCGCGTTCTGTGTCGTCGAGCCCGCTGGCTTCTCGAAGGCACTCCGCGACTGTCGCGGTTCGGGCTAGTGAGACGGTGTACTCGTCTTCCACGTAGCGCCGTGGTTTGACGCGGAAGCCGCCCTCTTCCGTTCCGGGTTTCAGCAAGTCATAGAGCGGAGGGCACACGACACCGTGACGCCAGGTCTCATAGGCGGCGCTGGTGATCGGGCGGCCTAACACCCTGGCGGCGACCGTGTCGACCAGGTATGGCAACTTGACGGCCTGGGTCTTGTTCACCGACCCCAGACGCTCGCAGATTCGCTCCAACACGAGGATGAGCTTCTCGTTGTTCGAGTTCAGAGTGTCGTGCATGTCCGATCTCCTCTCTCCTGACCTTGCCGGGGAAGTCGGCGCCGGTTCGAGAGGACGTAGCCTAGCATGGTGCCGCCTTAGTTACGCCCCTCATCGCGGGTTCCCAGCGCCGGATCCGGAAGCCGGCGGGGACGCCGACGCACCCAGGACTACTGAGACCCGGCGAGCAGGGCTTGCAGAGCCTGCGCGGGCTGGGCGAACTCGGGGGCGCCGACGAAGCGGCCGAGTTCGCGGCCGTCGCGGAAGACGATCGCCATCGGCAGGCCCGTCACTTCGTTGCCCTTGACTTCGGGGTCGTCCCAGCCGGCCGGGGGTGGGGCCAAGCCGTAGTAGTCGAAGGCGACGTTCGAGCCTTCGAGTGCGGCGTTGACGTCGAGCAGGTTGGGCAGGACCCGCTTGCAGACGCCGCACCAGGAGCCGAAGAAGACGCGGACCCGTGCCGGTCCGGCGTCGCGGAGGGCGGCCATGGCCGAGGCGTTGGGTTTGAAGGCCTGCATGCCGGCCCGGTAGCCGGGCGAGTGCTCGAGCAGTTCGCCCAGGGTGCGGTCGCCAACCAGAGGCGGCCGGGGGATGATGCGGACGGTCCGACCCTCGATCGGCAGGGCGATGGCGGTCTGGTCGGGCTTGGCCTCGCCGACGTACGAGTTGCCCGGTTCGGCGACTATGTCGTAGCCGCCGCCGGCGGCCAGGAGATCGGTGGCCGGCAAACGGTCCGTGGCCATGGTGCGTGCCCACAGCAGGACGGGTTCGCCCAGGGAGTCGCTGAGGATCAGCATCGCCGCGGCCCGCTGGGAGAGGTAGAGCCTGGCGTCGGAATCTGCTTGACCGTCGATCTCGAGGATGTACTCGTCGATGGGCAGGAACGCACTCAGGACGGGGTGGGCCGTTGGCTGGGCCAGGGCCGGTGCGGCCGAGGCGATCAGCAGCGCGAGGAGAACGCAGAGGGTCGGGACTCTTCTGTAGCGCATCACGGTGCGGAATCCTACGCGGGCTTCAAGCGACGCGCGAGCCGAGGTGTTGCGCGTCGAGCTGGTCCAGGAGCTGCCTGGCGCGTGTCTTCGCGGTGGCGATCGTGCGTTCCTTGACGCCTTCGTAGCCGCGGATCGAATCGGGCAGTTTCGCTGCCTCGACCACGAGCGGCGCGGACTCGGCCTCGAGCCGGTCGAGCGTGTCGTGCAGAAGCTCGCGGTACCAGTCGAACAGGGCGCGCTCCAGCCGGCGATGGCGGGTGGCGCCGAAGATGTCGAAGACGGAGCCGCGGAGCCGGCGCGCCGCGTAGAGCAGCCGGAACATGGGCCGGGACCAGGCGCCGAACTTGATCTTCCGCTGCCAGCCCATCCGCCGCAATGTCGGCGGGTGGAGCAGGATGTGGCGGTCGATGGGGCCGTCGTAGTCGTTGGCGATCTGGTCCCAGATCGGGTCCTGGAGCCACAGGCGGGCGACCTCGTACTCGTCCTTGACCGCCAGCAGCTTGAAGCCGTAGCGGGCCGCCTCCTCGCGAACCGCCGTGTGCCCGGGCAGTCTCGATTCCTCGGCCTCCCCGACCTCGCCGACGAACCCCAGGTAGCGCTCGGCGATTCCCGTGCCCTGGTAGAGCAGCAGGTCGGCGACGCGGCCCGGCAGCAGCCGGTCGAGCGCGCCTCCCCGCGGGGCGCCCGCCAGGAGGCGTTCGAGTTCCGGCCCGAACTTCGGCGCCCAGCGCTCGATCCGGGCGCGGGCGGCTTCCAGGGCCGACGCCGCGGTCTGCGCCTTGGGACGCTCGAGACCGGAGGCGCTTCGGAACCGCTCCGGATCGGCGACGGAGAGCCGGCCGTAGCGGAAGGCCTGGATGTTGTCGTCGACCGCCACGCCGTTCGCTCGCAGCGCTTCCTCGATGAACCGCGACTCGAGCGGCAGCAGGCCCTGCTGGTAGGCGGCGCCGACCAGGAAGATGTTGCCGGTGACGCTGTTGCCGAGCAGCCGCTCGGTGGCGGCCTCCGCGTCGACGAAGTAGCTCCGGTCGCGGTCGGTGAACAGGGCCAGACGCTTGCGCAGCTCGTCGAGCGGCGGCATCCGCGCGGCGCTGTCGGTGATCACGGCGGCCGGGCTGATTCCGGCGGTGTTCGCGACCACAGCCGTGGTCTCCTTCGAGAACCGCTTGATGTTGTCGGTGGCGACCGTGGCGAGCAGGTCGAAGGACAGGACCAGATCGGCCTCGCCCTCGCCGAGCTTGTTCGCCCGGTCGATCGGCTTGCTGCTGAGCAGCAGGTTCGACACCACCGCGCCGCCCTTCTGCGCGAGGCCGGTCTGGTCGAGGTGGACCGCGTACCGGCCTTCGAGCAGGGCCGCGGTGACCAGGATCGCGTCGACGGTGACCACGCCGGTGCCGCCGATTCCCACCAGCAAGGCTCTGAAGATCTCGTTCTCCCGAACCTTGCCGGCCGGCGCCGGCGCCTCGTCCGCGGCCAGGGGCGCGGCCGCGGCGCGGCGGACCGGCTTCGTGGCGGCGCCCAGGTCGACGGTCATGAAGGCGGGGCAGTCGCCCTCGATGCACGAGTAGTCCAGGTTGCAGGACGACTGGTGGATCTGGGTCTTGCGGCCGTACTCCGTCTCAAGCGGCGCGACCGAGAGGCAGTTCGACTTCGCGGCGCAGTCGCCGCAGCCCTCGCAGACGGCCGGGTTGATGTAGACGCGCTGGCTCGGCGTTTCCTGGATGCCGCGCTTGCGCTCGCGTCGTTTCTCGGCGGCGCACTGCTGGTCGTAGACGACGGCGGTCGGTCCCTTGATCGCGCGCAGTTCCTTGAGCACGTCGTCGTAGTCGCGGCGGTGCCGCATCTCGACGCCGTTGTCGTCGCGGTGCGGGAAGCGCTCGAGGTCCTCGGTGACCAGGACCACCCGCTTCATGCCCTGGAGCTGGAGCTGCTTCGCCACGCCGAGCGAACTGAGCAGGCCGACCGCTTCCTGCCCGCCAGTCATCGCCACCGCCGCGTTGTAGAGGATGCGGAAGGTCATGTGGAGGTTGGCGGCGATGCAGGCCTCGATCGCCTTGCTGGCGGAGTGGGCGTAGGTGCCGTCGCCGACGTTCTGGAAGACGTGCTCCTGCTCGGTGAAGGGCGAAAGCCCGATCCAGCAGGCGCCCTCGCCGCCCATCTGCGGCAGCCAACTGATGCCGCGGTCCATCCACATCGCCATCGCGTGGCAACCGATGCCTCCGCCGGCGGCGTCCGACCCCTCGGGTAGCTGGGTGGAGATGTTGTGTGGGCAGCCGCTGCAGAAGTAGGGCGTGCGCGGCAGCGCGGCCGGGAGAGTCGTCGCAAGGTCGGCGGACTCGGCGCCCGTCCGCAGGTGCGACAGGTTCTCCGCCGGCACCGCGCCGGGCAGCCGCTGCTCCAGGTAGGCGCCGAGGATGAGGGCGATCTGGTGACCCTCCAGTTCGCCGTGCATCGGGAACAGCGCTTCGCCGCTCGGCGTCTGCTTGCCGCCGACGAGCGGCCGGTCGGGCAGGTTGTAGAGGGTCTGACGGACCTGGGTCTCGATGAAGCCCCGCTTGTCCTCGACGACGATGATCTCGTCCAGGCCCGCGGCAAACTCGCGCAGGCGCCGCGTTTCGACCGGCGCGATGCAACCGAGCTTCAGGAGGCGGATGCCGTGACGGTCGAGCGCGGCTTCGTCCAGTCCCAGCAGGTTGAGCGCCAGGCGCACGTCGCGGTAGGGCTTGCCGGCCGCGATCAGGCCCAGGCGGTCGCCGGGGCTGGCGCAACGGATGCTGTCGAGGCCGTTGGCATGGACGTAGTCCAGGGCGGCCACGGTGCGCTCGGTGAAGATCTGGCGCTCCATCTCGACCGTATGCGGCGGCAGCAGCCGGATGTCGAGGTGCTTCTGGAACGGTTGGCCGTCGATTTCGAGATCCGGCAGAACCGGTGGCGGCATCCGAGGCAGATCGATGACCGCGCCGCCGTCGGCGACGTTGGTCACGATCTTGAGCGCGGTCCACAGACCGGAGAACCGGGACAGGGCGATGCCGTGCAGGCCGAACTCCAGGACCTCCGCCGGGTCGCCGGGATAGAGCACAGGCATCGAGAGGTCGAAGAAGCTGATCGTGCTGTCGCCGGGAATGGTCGAACTCTTGCAGGCGGTGTCGTCGCCGGCCAGCACCAGCACGCCGCCGTGCTTGCCCGTGCCGATGAAGTTGCCGTGGCGGAAGGCGTCGCCGGAGCGGTCGACGCCCGGGGTCTTGCCGTACCAGATGCCGACCACCCCGTCGTAGCGCTGGTGGGGGAATCGCTCGAGGAGCTGGGCGCCGTATATCGAGGTCGCCGCCGTCTCCTCGTTGATCCCCGGCTGAAAGACCACGTCGTGTTCGGCCAGCAGCCGGCCGTTCCGCATGAGTTGCTTGTCGTATTCGCCGAGTGGCGATCCCGGGTAGCCGCTGATGAACCCCCCGACCCGCAGACCGGCTTCGCGGTCCCGGCGGTGCTGGTCCATCGGCAGCCGGACCAGTGCCTGGATACCGGTCATCGCCACGCGGCCTTCAGTAAGCGTGTACTTGTCGTCCAATGAGAAGGCCGTCATTGCTTCGTATCCTACCGCGTCGGTTCGGTCACTGTCCGGCCTGGGAGCGCGGGCGTCCCGCCCGCATCCGGCGTGAAGCGCCGGGCTCGTCCCGGGAGCTCTCAGCCGCCGCGAATCCGGGCGAACCACTCGTGGCCGGACGCTTCGGTCCGGCCGCGGATGACGGTGGACTTGATTGCCCGAACTCCGCTCGGGGGATAACCGGCGATGGTTGCAGAAAGTTCCCGCGCGCGGGTCAGGACTTCATTGTCCGCGACCACCTCGGAAGCCACGCCCATGCGCTCGAGCTCCACTCCGGTGTAGCGCCGGCCGACGATCGCGAGCCGGGCCGCCACGCTCTCCGGGTGGCGCAGGCGCAGCCAGGCCATGTTCATCGGCGCCGCCATGCCCATCTGGATTTCGCCGACGTGGAGGAAGGCCTGCTCGCCCGCCACCAGGAGGTCGGCGGCGAGCGCCAGCGCCGAGCCGGCGTTGATGGCGAAGCGTTCGAGGGCGGCGACGATCGGCTTCGGGCAGTCGTAGAGCGCGGCGTGGACGTCGAGCCAGAGACCGCTGAAGGCAGGCATCCAGTCAGGGGCCGGATCGGCGCGGAACTCGCCCAGGTCGAGACCGGAACAGAAAGCGCCGCCCGCTCCGCGCAGCAAGAGGACGCCTACGTCGTCGTCCTCGGTCGCGGCGACGATCTCGGCGTGGAGACGCTCCGCCAGCGGGCCGGTCACCGCGTTGCGGCGCGCGGGCCGGTTGAGCACGATCTCGGCGACGCCGCTTTCGCGCGTCGAGAAGACCGGATCGGCGGCGGAGGTCATCGTCGTCGCCCTTGGTTGCGTCCGGGGCGGCTCAGTCGCGCTGTTGGGCGTCGACGAACCAGTCGCCGGGTAGTTGCTTGCCTTCGTAGAGCCGGCCCTGGAACCGCCTCATGCCGTGGAGCCAGCGGTCGACGTCAGTCGCCTTGCGGCGGACGTACTCCGCGACCTCGGGATGGGGCAGGACCCAGAACCGCTCCTCGCGGATCGCTTCGATGCAGACGTCGGCCGCCTGTTCGGCGGTCAGAACGCCGTCGCCTGAGGCGACGCCGACGGCCTCGCCGAAGCGCCCGGCAGTGGGGCTGTTGGCGCCGATGTTCGTCCTCACCGCCTGCGGGCAATGCACCGAGACGCGGATGCCCTGGTGGCCGTGCGTGATCGCGATCCACTCCGCCAGCGCCACCGCCGCGTGCTTGGTCAGCGAGTAGGCGAGCGAACCGAGCTGGGTCAGGAGCCCGGCCGCCGAGGCGGTGCTCATGATGTAGCCCTCGCCGCGCTCGATCATCGACGGCAGCACCGCGCGCGCGGCGTAGACGTGGGACATCACGTGGACGTCCCACATGTCGTTGATCTCCTCGTTGGGGACCTCGAGCCCGCCCATGGTTACGTAGCCGGCATTCGACATGAACAGGTCGATCGGCCCGATGTTCGAGGTCACAGCCTCGACCAGGTCGCGCACCGCGCCTTCGTCGGCGACGTCGAGGCCTATGCCGGTGCCGCCGATCGCTTCGGCGACCGCCTTGGCGCCCGCCTCGTTCCGGTCCGCGACGACGACGTGCCGCGCGCCCTCGCGGTGAAACGCTTCCGCCAGCGCCTTGCCGATCCCGGAGGCGCCGCCGGTGACGACCATGATCCTGTTCGCTATGTCCACGTGTGTTCTCCCTGCGTGTGGCTCGAGTGTGCCGCGTGCTGTTGTTGGTGTCGGCGCGCAATCCTACGACTTGCGGGATTGTGCCGGGAATCGGCGACGCTGGACCGGCTGTTGATTCCTCTCGCCTTACCGTAGTGGTGCAGATGGTAAGGTGTCCCGATGATCGTCAAGATCACATCGAAACGCCAGGTGACATTTCCGGCGCGAGTGCTCGACGAGCTCGGAGTGGGGCCGGGAGACCGCCTCGAACTGATTGAAGGTTCCGATGGCTTCCGCCTGCGCCCGCAGCGAATCCACCGCGAGCGCTTGGCGCCACTGCGGCGCAAGCTGGAGCGAGAGCGCGGCCCGTTCGATCTCGAGTCGTTCCGCTCGCAAGGGTATGACCCCACGCTGCGGGATTGACACCTCGATCCTGGTGCGCCTGCTGACCGGCGAACCCAGAAAGGATTTCCTGGACTGCGTGGCCGGGCTCATCGCGCTGGTGGAGCAGGAAGGCGGCGAGATCTTCGCCTCGAACCAGGTGATCGGAGAGGCCTACGTAGCGGTTCAACACCACTATCGGGTATCGAAGCCGGACGCCCGCACCGGACTGCTCGACGTGCTCCGCAGCGGGCTCGTCTCGCCCATGGGCGGGCGCGCGGTGTTCGCGGCCCTGGAAGCGTCTGGGGGGGCCGGCTTGTTCGACCGCCTGATTGCGGACGACTACGCGCGTGCCGGGCTGGAGGTTCTGACGTTGGACCGCCGCATGGCGGCCCTGGAACGACGCGGCGGTCGCCCGGCGTCGCGTCGCCTGCCGCGACGGCGATGTCCAACCGGTAGGTTCCGACCGCCGGCGCCGTCAGCGTGAAGGCGTCGTTCGCTTGACGAAAGGCCTTGGATCTGTTCGTCTTCACGAACGGTTCACAGGGATGGCGGTCCTTGGAGCTAAGACGAATGACGCAGAATCGAACCAGTCTCCTGGTCGCCTTGATCGTGGCCCTGATCGTGCCGCAGACGGCCCACGCTTACCTGGATCCGGCGTCGGGCAGCATGATCCTGCAGGCGGTGATCGGCGGCGTGGCGGCCGCGGCGCTCGCCTTCAGGTTCTACTGGCGGCGCATTCAGGCTTTCTTCGGCTACGGCGGCAACGACGAGTCAGAGTCGGAATAGTGCGAACAGGGGCCGCGAAGACCCCCGCGTCCCAGGCTGAGCCTTCGTCCTTCCGCGACCCGGCGGGTCAGGTGATCGAGGGCCGGGACGGCCGCATCTTTCGGAGCGTCGCGCCGGCAGCGGTCGAGGACTACCGCTACGTGCGGAGCTGCGGCGTCGTCGATGCCCTGGTCGTCGAGGGGGCGCTGGTGGCGGCGGAGGAAGTCGATCCGGTGGAGGCCGGTGTCCTGCCGCCGCCGGGGGGATTGGTCCTGGAGCACCCACGGGTGCCGTTCATCTCGTACCCCTACGAGTGGCCCTTCTCGCTTCTGAAGGCGGCGGCGCTGCACCACCTGGAAATGCAGATCCGGCTGCTCGACAGGGGCATCTCGCTCTCCGACGCGAGCGCCTACAACGTGCAGTTCAAGGGCGCCAAGCCGGTGTTTATCGACTGGCTGTCGCTGCGCCGCTACCACGAGGGCGAGTACTGGCAGGGGCACTCCCAGTTCTGCGAGCAGTTCCTCAACCCCCTGCTCCTGGCGGCGAAGCTCGGCGCCCCGCACAACGCGTGGTACCGCGGGATGCAGGAAGGGATCCCGGCCCGAGAGCTGGCGGCGCTGCTGCCGGGCCGGATGCGCTGGTCACCGAGGATGCAGGCCCACGTGCTGCTGCCGCTCCGCTTCGAACGCCGCGCCGGCTCGCGGAGCGAGGCGGCCGAGCGAACGGAGAGGCGTCCCCTGCCGCGTAACGCCTACCGAGGCCTTCTGACGCAACTCCGGCGTTGGATCAAGAAGCTCGAGCCCAAGGGCACGGACACGACCTGGAGCGACTACACGTCGTTGACCAGCTACGACACGGGCGAAGCCTCGCGCAAGGCCGAATCGGTGCGCGCCTTCATCGCCGAGGCGCCGCCGGAGCAGCTCTGGGATCTCGGCTGCAACACGGGCGAGTTCGCCGCGATTGCGCTTGAGGGAGGCGTTCGCGACGTGATCGGCTTCGATTCCGATTTCGGTGCGCTGGAACGCGCCTGCTCGCGGGCGCGGTCCGATCGGTTGCGCTTTCTGCCGCTCTACCAGGACTTGGCGAATCCGTCGCCCGACCAGGGCTGGTCGCAGGTCGAGCGTCGCTCGCTGGGGCGCCGGTCCCGCAGCGCGGACGCCCTGGTGGCGCTGGCCGTGATCCATCACCTGGCGATCGGCCGCAACGTGCCGCTGCCCCGGATCGCGGCCTGGCTCGTCTCCCTGGCGCCGCGGGGACTGGTCGAGTTCGTTCCCCAGGGCGACCCGCGGGTCGACGATCTGCTCACGTTGCGCGGGGACCGCTTCGCCGACTACACGCCGGAAGCCTGGGAGGCAGCGCTCCAGCCCTACGCGGCGATCCGGCGCACCGAGACCGTGTCGGCCAGCGGGCGCAGGTTGTACACGTACGAGCGGAGGTGACTCAGGCGGTCCGCTGGGTCAGTTCGGCTGGTCGGGGCGTGGCTGCAGGTTGACGAGCAGGTTGTAGTGGTCGCTCTGGAGGTCGAGCGACTGGTCCGCTGCGCCCAGGTTGTGCCGGAACCTGAGTTCGTAGGTGCCGGCAGCCAGTCCTTCCATCTCGAAGCGGCCCTGGTGATCGGTTCGGGTTCGGCGCCGTTGTTCCTGGCCCTGAAGCAGAGCGTTGACGAAGCCGCCGGTTGCGGGTTCGCCGGCGAACCGTACCTGGCCCGACAACCGGAATCCGGGCTCGAACTGGAGTTCGACGGAGGCGCCCGGTCCGCCCGGCTCCAGGTTTAGCTCCTGCAGGCTGGACCGCCGATCGCCGGCTGTGGCTGAGACCTGCCAGGTTCCGGGCGAGAGGGCGCTGAGTTCGAAGTTGCCGTCGATACCGGGCTTGACGTTCCGAAACAGGGCGCCCTTCCAGGCCTGGACCTCGGCCGATGCCAGATCGGCGCTGTCCAGGCCGGTGACGGAGCCTCGAATGGAGGCTCCGGGCTCGAGCACCAGTTCGATACCGTCGATGGACTGGCCGTCGATCTCGATCACGCCCGGTGATTCCGCTTCGGTGTAACCAGAAAGTCGGGCGACAAGGTGATAGCGGCCACGGTCCAGACCGGCTACGCGGAAGTTGCCGCCGAAGTCGGAAACGGTCCGGATCGGCGGTCTGAGTATCCGGTTGAGTCTTCGCAGCCTCAAGGCCCGTTCGTTGTCTCCGCCGACGTCGGGTGGTTCCTCGCTCGCCTCGACGGTGACTCCATGTATCGGCGTGCCGTCCACGGAGCGGATGACGCCGTTGATCTCCCCGCCGGGGCCGAGTTGCACGTCGAGTTCGTTGGCTCCGGGTTCGAGGACGACCTCGCGTGAGACGTTGAGCAACTCCGGATGGCCGACTTCGATCGTGGCTGGCCCGGTCGCGACCCAAAGCGTCGCACGGCCGCCAGCGTCGGTGTCGCCGAACGCCGTTTCGCGGGATCGGTCTTCCGGACTCGCTCGTATGTCGGCATTCGCGACAGGTTCGCCGAGGTGGTTCGTGACAAAGACAGTCAGTTGGTCCGGAGGCTGCAACCGAAGCTGGATCTCGCGCAACTCCCCCTCGGCAAGTTTGATGCCCTCCAGGGTCGCCCGGGTGGTCTCGTCGCGGGCTTCGGCGGTCCACCGCGCGGGAACCACATTGTCAAAGCGGAAGCGGCCCTCGTCGTCGGTCCGGCCGCGGCGGAAGAGTTCTTCTGGACCGCGCCCCGGGGCAATTCGGGACAGCTCGTCCGATGGCAGCTCCAGCCCTACGTGGACACGGGTGGCGGGAGTCCCATCGGGTTCCTGAACGCGGCCTGCCAGCGATGCGCCTTCCGCCAGCTCGATCAGGATCGACTCGCCGGTTCCCGGCCGAACCGATTGGACGACGGAAGCAATGTAGCCGTCCTTGGCCGCGGCGATGTCGGCCAGGGCGGGCAGCAGTCCGCGCAGGCGGAACCGTCCGTCTTGGTCGGTAGTTGCGGTTCGGACCTGACCGGACAGGTGTTGCGTTCGTTGCCTGGTGCGGACTTCGGCTCCCTCGACGGGACGACGGTTCGGACCGACCACGACTCCTTCGATTTCGGCCCCGGGCGTGAGCGTGAAGACGCCCAGGTCGACGAAGCCCTCTCCGCTGGTTACGTTGGCGGCGTTGTGCAGCAGGTCGATGTACTCAGGATGCACGACGTCGAGTCCGTACTGGCCGGGGGCGACACTTGGGAACTCGAACTCTCCCCGCTCGTTGGAGGTCACCGATTCGGTGGCGTCGTTGTCTCCGTAGTCTTCCCGGACCTCGGGATCGTCGGGCGGCCACAGCAGCCGGATCTGCGCGCCGGCGACGGGTGCACCGTCCAGGTCGACAACTGTGCCCCAGGGCTGCCGCCCCTGGGTCAGGACAATCCGAAGCGCCTCGACCGGGGCGTTGCGTGTGAAGGCCGGTAGGTCAAGCTGGGCCGAGGCGAAGGTCCGGGCTTCGACGGTAAGTCGGTAGGTGCTGCCGTAAAGCGCGTTGTCGATCCAGAAGGAACCACTGGGCCCTGATGTTGCTCGTCCCGACCGACCGGTCTCGCGCTGGAAGAACCATCCTCTGCCACTTGGCTCGAGTTGGACATTCGCCCCGGCGATCGGGCGGTCGAAGGCGTCCACGATCCAGCCGGTGAGGGGCGCCGCCGCTGTGAGCCCGATCGACATTTCCTCCGCCCCCGTAAGCTGTTCTGCTGTGACCCCCGCCGTCGCGGACTTGTAGCCGCTCGCGACGATTCCGATCTCGGCCCCGTTTCGGCGCCGGGGTGCAGCCAGATCGAAGCGGCCCGACCCGTCGGCGACGGCGCGGCGCCCGGGATCGGAACCCACCCAGACCACGGCCTCGGGGACCGCGTGTCCCGTTTGGGCATCCGCGATCCGGCCGGGAATCGCCGCCGGCTGTTCGAGTCGGACTTCGACGTGCGATCGCGCGGACGCTCCGTCCTGGGAGGGGCGATTCCGTACCGACGCTCGGGCAAACGCGCCGCCGGCCGTCTCGACTTCGAGGTTCCCTCGCCCGTCGGCGGCGATTCCTATCGTCGCTTCCCCATGCTCGTCGGTCAGGGCGAGTGGAACCGGGCGCTCCGCTGCCGTGCGGATTGCGGCCCGGTACGCTGCGCGACCGTCCGGGATGAGGACCCGAATAGGGACTCCGGGTGCGCGATCAAGCCGCAGGGTGGCCCGGCCGTCGGTCGGTGCACCGGTGCGAAGCGCAAACCCGGTCGCCGAAGCGGCAACGCGTGCGTTGCTCGCGGGCATGAGAAACCGTGCCAGACCTTCGGCGTCCGTGCGCGTGGACGCGCGGTCGAACTCCGGGTGGAGCCGTTCCGGTTGCTCGTGCGGTTCCCGGTAGGGCGGATCTGCCGGTAGTTCCGCTCGCCGACAGGGAGAAGATCCCGTCCGGTCCGGAGAGTTGGCGATCCGCCGGTCCCGGCAGCGCATCTGGTTCGCCCAGAAGGTCGATGTCGAGTTCGTAGGCGCTCGGATAGGGCCGGAGGACCACCTCGACGTCGGCGACGGGAGCACCGCGCTCGTCGACGAGCGTGCCGGTGACCACGAGTGGGGGATCGGTCGCGGGCTGGGCCCACAGCGTGATGGCCGTAGCGGCGGCGAGGACGAGAAACGCCCGCATGTGGGGCCGGCAGAGCTGAAGCCCGCGCTCCATTTGGGGCACTCCGGTCCGCACGCTACGGGTTGGGAGTCTCGGACGTGGCCGGTTGGAGTTCGATCACAACCCCCTGGTGATGCTGGCCCGGCGGGACGCTGAGGGGAAGGAGCGCGCTCTGGTAGCCGTCGCGGGTGACCCACAACTGGTCGGCGCCGGGTCCGATTTGGATCTTGAACCGGCCTCCGGCCCTGCTGTCTGCCCGTCCCGCAAGTCCGACTCTGCCAGCGTCCTCGTTCCGGAGGGCGGTGATCTGCACGGCGTTGCCGGCAGCCAGGGAGGCCGCGGCGAGAGGTCGGCCGGTGGCTGCATCGAGGACGACGCCGGTGAGAGTGCCCGGAACCTGGAGATCGATGCGAAGACCCTCCAGATCGGCTTGCAGGTCGATCGATCGGTTCTCGGAGCTGCCGCCCGACTGGCGGATCGTCAGTGTGTAGGAGCCGGGTTCCAGCCCGTCCATCTCGAAGGCCCCCCTGTGGTCGGTTTGGGCCCACTGGAACTCCTCATCGTCGGGAGGGGCGAGGCCCAGGAGCCCTCCGGCCATCGGTTCGCCGGCTACCAGCACCTGTCCACTCAAGCGGAGGCCTCGGTCGAACGGAAGTTCCACGAAAGCCGAGGAGCTTCCGGGCCCGAGCGTCACGGTGCGCTCCACGGCTCGCCCGGTGAAGGCTTCGCCCTTCCTGGCGACGATGTTCCAGGTACCTGGCGCCATGTTGTCCAGGGTGAAGTTTCCCTCCGCGTCGGGCTTCGTGGCATCCCACTGGGCGTTCTGAGAGGCCGTGATTTCCACCTGGCTCAGTTCCGCGGTAGGGAGGCCGACTACGGCGCCGACGATCGAGCCGCCTGGTGTGAGCACGATGTCGACGCCGCTCACGGGGTTTCCGTCGATCGTGATCGCTTGGGCCGGACCGTTCTCCGCGAAGCCGGGAGCAGCAGCGCTGACGAAGTACGCTCCGGGCTCCAGGCCGGTGAGGCGGAACTGTCCGTTGCGATCGGAGATCGTCTGCGTGCCGGGCGGGAAGTAGCGGCGAAGAAAGGCCGGCCGATCGAGTACGTCCTCCGGGTGGGCCTCGACGGTGGCCCGGGCCACCGGGGCGCCGTCGGCCGAACGAACGACGCCGCTGATCGCACCGCCTGACTTCAACTGGATCGCCAGTTCGTTGTTCCCGGGTTCGAGCACGACGTCTCTCGACTCGTTCTGCTCTTCCGGGTGTTCGATGGGCACGGTCGCGGCGCCGGGAGTGACACCGATCTGTGCGCGGCCGGCGGCATCCGTGGTGCCGTAGGCACCGGAGAACGGATCCTCTTCAGGCGCGACGCGAATCCTCGCGTCGGCCACGGGTTCGCCAAGGTGGGTCGTGACGATGACCGTCAACTGATCCTGGCTACGCAACCGAAGCTCGACTTCGTGTTCCGACCCCTGCCTCAGCTCAAGGTCGTTGAGATCGGCGGTCGACGTCCCCTCCGTTGCCTCAAGCGACCAGGTTCCCGCGTTCAAGTGCCCGAAGTGGAAGCGGCCTTCGGCGCCGGTTCGTTTGAAGTAGTTCCGCGCGGCCGACACGCCGGCTTGCATCCGAGTCTCCCTGTCGGGCTCCACCCACACGCGGGCCCCGGCAACTGGCTTGCCGGCGTCGTCCACGACGCGCCCAGCCAGCGATGCGCCTGCCTGTAGCTCGATCAGGATCGGTTCTCCGGTGTCCGGGCGCACCTGGCGCAGCGTTGTCGGAGCGTAACCGTCGGCGCGCACGCCGAGATCGACGGGTTCATGCGCAAGTCCTCCGAGTCGAAACACCCCGTCGATGTCCGTTGTGGCCGTGCGTTCCTGATCCTGGTCCGGGCCGTATCTGTTGACCTCGAGTGTGGCGCCGGCGACCCCATCACCATTCTGATCCGTCACGAGGCCGTGGATCTCCGCGCCGGGGATCAGCGTGAAGGAACCGAGGTCGAAGTCGCCCTCGCCCTCCGGCACTTCGGTTCTCGCGTTGCCGGGGGCCAGGTACTCGCTGTGCACGGCGCGGACTTCGTACTCGCCCGCACTGACGGCCGGGAAGCGGAACTCTCCACGTTCGTCCGTCGTCGTTGGCCTGGTGGCGTCGAGCCGGTCGAAGAACAGGACCGTCTCGCTCGCTGACGGCCATCGCAGCCTGACTTCAGCCCCCGCGACCGGATTGTCGTCGGTGTCAACGATCCTGCCCCGGGAATGGCGGCCCTTGGTCAGCACGATCCAGACCGGTTCGGCGGCTGCATCCGGTGTGAGGGGCGGCACGTCAACGGCGGCACTCGCGAATCCATGGGCCCGAACCGTGATCCGGTAGGGGCTGCCGTACAGGGCGTCCGGGAAGCGGAAGGAACCGTCGGCGGCCGAGGTCGCTTGCAGCGCACGGAACGAACGTCGAGCAATCGCTAGCTCGTCATCTGTCAGTTGGGCCGAGAGACCCGCTCCGGCGACGGGCTGGCCGGAGGCATCCTTGACCAGTCCGAAGAGGGGCGCCGCCGGTTTCAGGCCTATGGTGACATCGACTGGGCTGGTTTGGTGGGTGGCCCCCGCGTTTGCCCAAGCGGAGGCGTAGCCGTGAGCGGTAGCCCAGAGGCTGACATCGCTTCGGGTTGGCACGGTGTGCAGCTCGAAGGCGCCGCTCCGGTCGCTTGAGGTGGCGTGCCCGGGAGGTCCGGAGACAAGGACGGTCGCGCCGGTCACCGGTATGCCGGACTCGGCATCGACCACGCGCCCGTAGATGCGGCGTGGCGCTTCGAGTTGAACGTTCACGACCTGCTCGCCCGTGGACGGGTCCCGCGCGGTGAGCGACGGCTGCGAAACTCGAGCGAAGGCCCGATCGACACGCTCGAGTTCGAGGGTCGTCCCGGAATCGACGAGGGGGCTGACCAAGGCCTCGCCATGCTCGTCGGTTACCGCCAGAGGAACGTTGACCTCGCCACGCGTCCGGATCACAACTCCGGGCGCCGGTGCGCTGAACTGCGCCAGGTTGCCGTACAGCAGGGGCATGACGATGCCGGGCGCGTCGGCTGGCCCTGCAGGCCGGATTTCGAGACGGTAGGGCCCGGGCAATGGCGTTGAAAGCGAGAATGCCCCGTCGGCGTCCGAGCGGATCCGGTCGACGGCTTCGGGCAGCGCCTCCGGATAGCCCAGAAGATCGAGGTCGAACTCGTAGGCGCTTGGATGCGGCCGGAGGACCACCTCGACGCCTGCGGCGGGAGCGCCGCGTTCGTCGACGAGGGTGCCGGCGACGACGAGCGGGTCGCTGGCGGGCTGGGCCGAGACGTCGCTCGCGGCAAGGGAAGCGAGGGTGGCAAGGCCGAGATACAGCAGGAGTTGGCGCATGCCTCGAGTCGCCCTGAGTTCTTGTCGGGACATTCCGGTCGCTGGACCGCAGCCTACTGCTTCGGCGGTTCTGCCGGCGCCGGTTGCAGCCGGATCACCAGCCCCTCGACCTGCTCACCCGGCGCGATGTTCAGGGGAATCTGAGTACTCTCGTACCCGTTGCTAGTCACTCGCACGCGGTCGGCGTTCTCGCTTAGCTCGAGCTTGAACCTGCCCGCGCCTAGAGCGAAAACGGAACTGACGCCGACGAGTGGGCCGTCACCGTCCCCGCCCGCCGCGATGATGGCAATCGTCGCGGCGTCGGCGGCCGTCAGATTGGCCCGGTTGAGCGGCTGGCCGGTCTCGGCGTCGACGACGACGCCGGCGACGGTGGCCGCGGCCGGCGCGAGTTCGATGCGGACGCCTTCCAGATCGGTCTGCAGATCGATCGACTGGTGCTGCGAACTGAAGTCCGGCCGATAGATGACCACCTGATTCGGGCCGGGGTTGAGTCCCTCCAGGGCGAAGCGGCCTTCGTGGTCGGCCCGGACGGAAACATCGCCCACCCACAGCCTCGCGCCGCCAAGCGGCGCACCGCCTTCAACCACTTGCCCGGACAGGCGCAGCCCGCGCTCGAAAGGCAACTCGACGAAGACCTCGGTCATACCCCGCTCGACGGTCACGGTCCGTTCGACAGTGCGCTCCCAGTCGCCCTTGATCGCTGTGACGTCCCATGTCCCCGGGCCGATTCCCTGTACGGAGAAGTTCCCCTCGGTGTCCGTCGTGGCGTCGCGGGAACGGGACCCTTTCCACGCGGAGACCCGCACCTGGTTCAGATCGGGCGGCGACAGCCCGGTCACGGCGCCGATGATCGAGGCCTCGGGTTCCAGCATGATCTCGAGGCCCTCGACGGCCTCATCGCCGATCTCGATCGGCTCTTCCGGGCCGCCGTCGGCGTAGCCCGGCAATCGGGCGGTGACGATGTAGCGACGTGGTTCGAGCCCGGTGACGCGAAAGGCGCCGTCTTGGTCGGAGACGGTGTTCGTGCGGTGAGACTCGGCACTGAAGTCGTACTCGGTTGCGGCCGCCACGGTTGCCAGAGCAAGAGGGGCGCCGTCGTACGAGCGGACCGTGCCGCGGATCTCCGCTCCGGGCCGCAGTTCGAACCGGAGTTCGTTGTCGCCCGGCTCGAGTTCGACCTGCCGGGACGCGTCCCGCAGCTTCCTGTGGGTGACCTTGACCGTGACCGGGCCTGGGGTGATGTCCGTCTCCAACCGCCCGCTGCCGTCCGTCCGGCCGTAGCCGCTTGGCAGGAGTTCGCCAGGGGAACTGATCGTGATCCGCGCATCCGCCACCGGCTCTCCTGCATCCGTCGCGACGATCACCGTCAATCGGTCTCTCGTCTGCAGTAGGAGTTCGATCTCCCGCTCGGCGCCCGGCGCCAGTTCGATCTGGTCGACCTTCGCTCCCTCCGTTCCCTTCTTCGCCGCTGCTGACCACGTGCCGGCCATGAGGCCCTCGAAACGGAACCGGCCCTCGGCGTCCGTCATGTGTCGTGGGTCCGTGTCATCGGCGTCCCACAATTGCGGATCCGCGACTGTAAGATAGTCATGTTCGAGGCTGAGGGATACGAGAGTGCCGGCGACTCCGTTACCACCGTTGTCGAGCACCCGGCCGGCGACCGACGCTCCAGGCTTGAGCTCAAACAGGACCGGATCGTCGTTGTTCGTGCGTACGCCCGCGCGAGTGAGCACCGGGTAGCCCGATGCCCGAACGCCCACGTCCACGAGGTCGGAGGAGAGGCCTTCGATTCGGAAACGACCGTCGCTGTCGGCAGTGGCCGTCCTGATCGGAGCCCCGCCTGTGCGGTACTCCCCTATGGATTGAATCGCAGCGCCGGCTACCGGTCTTCTATCGGGGCCGGTGACGATGCCGTGGATCGTGGAGCCGGCGACCAGGGTGAGGTCGCCGATCTCGAAGTCCGACTCACCGGCCGGTAGGTCGACCCGCGTTGCTGGTCGCTGCGCATACGCGGAATGGCTGACGTCCACTTCGTACTCGCCCGGGGCGGTGGCGGGGAGCACGAAGGCGCCCTGGTCGTTCGTCGTAGCGGCCGTGGCGGGGCTGTCCGTCAGTGGCCGGAAGTCGGATGGATCCAGCGGCCAGCGCAGTTCGACCTGAGCCCCGGTGACAGAGTTTCCTTCGGTGTCGACGACCGTCCCGACGACGCGGCGGCCCCGGCTCAGCGTGAGATGAACGGGCTCGATGACGCTGCCAGGCTCAACCGGCGGCACGTCGAGCAGGGTCCTTGCGTAACCCTGGGCTTCAGCGGTCAACCGGTAGGCTTGTCGGTAGAGGGCTCCTTCGACTACGAAGGAGCCGTCAGGCGCGGCATACGCAGGCCCCGACTGGGAGGAAGAAAAGCGGGCGCCCCCCCTACCGCGTGGTTCGGCCCAGATCCTCGCGCCGGCGACAGGTTGACCGGCGCCGTCGGTGACCACACCCGCGATCCGGGCTGCGGGTGTCAGCCCGATCCTCACTTCGGCCGCATTCAGGGCCTCCGAGGCGACGACATCGGTCCTCTCGGAGAGATAGCCGGCGGCCGTCACCAGCAGGCGTGTTCCCATTGAGGCAGGACGGGTGGTCAGGTCGAAGGCGCCGCTCGGTTCGCTGTACGCGCTGTCACCGGGGGCGGACTGAACCCAGATCGCGGCGCCGGCGAGCGGCAGGCCCGATGCCGTATCGACCACCCGGCCCGGAATCCGCCGTGGAGCTTCGAGTCGCACGTCGACGATCTGTTCGCCTGGGAAAGGGGCTCCTGGCTCCGGCGCGGGCGCCGACACTTCGGCGAAGGCGCGGTCGGCTCCGAGGAACTCCCAGGTCGTTTGCGAAGCGGCAACTCCGCTGACGACCGCCTCGCCGTTCCGGTCGGTGACCGCCAGGGGCGTACCGGGAGTCCCGAGAGCGCCGGGGGTGCTGAGCGTCGTGAGCGCGGTGGGAGCGTCGGCGGGGGGAGGGGGCTCGGAGGTGCGGATCAACACTCCTTGCGCCGGTGCGCCGTTTGACCCGCGAACCCGAAATCGGATTCCGGGGCCGCGCTCCAGGCGGAACGCGGCACGGCCGGAGGTCGTCCTCGCCTCAGCCAGTTGAAAGCCCGGCGCCGAGACGAGGACGTTGGCCTCCTCCGTGGGCATCAGGAAGCGGGCGATGCCCTCGGAGTCCGTTCGAGAACCAGCGGGATGGTAGGTGGGGAACACTCGCTGTTCCTGCGGGCGCGAGTAGTTCCCTGCCTGAGAATCGCGGAGCATCTGCGCTATTGCATTCAGGTGTCGCGCCGACATCCAGAGAGTGGGGTGCGCGATCGCCAGTGCACCCTCCACCGGTCCGCCGTCGGCGTCCAGCACCCGGACCGCGACCAGATGCCGGTTCGGCACCTCGATCGTTTCGGCGAGTCTGGACCCCTGGAGAGGAACGAGGTTGCCAATGACGACAGGCTGAGCGGGAACGGGCTGGTCGGCGGACGCTGAATACTGGAACTCCAGCCGGTAGGGCCCCGCCAGACTCGCCCACACCGAGTAGGAACCATCCGCGCCGGAGCGTGTCCGGTCCACTACCTCAGGCAGCGCATCGGGCGCGCCCAAGAGCTGGAGGCCGACTTCGTAGTCGCTCGGGTAGGGCCGGAGCACAACGTCCACGTCGGCGGCGGGAGCGCCGCGTTCGTCGGTCAGGGTGCCGGTGATGGTGGGGGACTGATCGGCGGCGGGCTGGGCCTGAAGCGCACCGGCGATGAGCCCGATGAGGCTAAGACGCAGCAGTACTCGGGGCATGTCCAACTGCAACCTGCGGGCGAGGAGAGTCATTCCGGGAGTGTAGGTGTTCAGGTTCGTCTGATCGACCTCGTCGCTTCGAACGCTGCGGCGATGGCGAGGGTCTTTCGGTCGCTGCCGCGGGGGGTCACGATCTGCAGGCCCACCGGCAGACCGGAGGGGCCGATTCCGCAGGGCACCGAGATGGCCGGGCAGCCGGTGACGGTGATCGAGTAGCAGGAGGCCATCCAGTCGGTGTAGGTCGACATCGGCTGGCCTTCGATCTCGGTGGGGTAGGCCTGGTCGACGTCGAAGGGCAGAACCTGGACGGTGGGCAGCAGCAGGGCGTCGTAGTTCTGGAAGAAGTCGACCACCTGGCAGTGCAGCCGCGTGCGTTCGGCCTGGGCACTGGCGATGTCCGGGCCGGTGAGCGCCAGGCCGCGCTCGATCTCCTCGATCACGGTGTCCTTCATCTGGCCGCGGTGTTCGGCGAGCAGGGGCCCGAGCTTGTCGGCGAACAGGTGGGCGCGGAGGGCGCGGAAGATGCGGTCGGCGCCGGAGAGGTCGGGCGCGGCCTGCTCGATCTCGGCGCCGAGCGCGGTGAAGGTCGAGAGGGCGGCCGTGCAGACCTCGACTACCTCGCGCTCGACCGGGTAGCGGCCGAGGTTGGGAGTCCAGGCGAGGCGGAGGCCGCGGAGATCGGCTGGTGCGACCGGGTGGAAGGGTGTGCCTGGCGGAGCAAGAGAGATCGGGTCTCTGGGGTCGGGCCCGGCGATGACCGAGAACAGAAGCGCCGTGTCGGCGACGGTTCGGCCCATCGGTCCGAGCACGGCGAGGTCGTCCCAGCCCTGTTCAGGAGGCACGCGCGGCACACGGCCGGGCGTAGGCCGGAAGCCGACCACGCCGCAGAAGCTGGCCGGGTTGCGGAGCGAACCGCCGAGGTCGCTGCCGTCTGCGATCGGCAGCATGCCGCTGGCGAGCGCCGTTGCCGCGCCGCCGCTCGAACCGCCGCAGGTGCGGCTGGGATCCCAGGGGTTGCGGGTCTTGCCGAACACGGGGTTGAAGGTCTGCGACCCGGCGCCGAACTCGGGGGTGTTCGTCTTGCCAATGACGATCGCGCCGGCTTCGCGGATGCGCTCGACGATCAGGGCGTCGACGTCGGGCACGTTGTCCGCGAAGATCGGCGAGCCGAAGGTGGTGCGGATGCCCTTCGTGGAGACCAGGTCCTTGATCGCGGTCGGCAGGCCGAGGAGGGGCTTCGCGGCAGCGGCGTCCGGGTCGTTGCGGCGCAGGTCGTCGGCGGCACGCGCCTGCTCGAGGGCATGGTCGAGGTCGAGGGTGCAGATCGCGTTGAGTTGGGGATTGCGCTTGTCGATCCAGTCGAGGTGCGCGTTGAGCACTTCGACGGCCGAAACCTCGCCGCGCGCGATCAGCGCGGCGAGGTCGACGGCGGTGTGGGTGCAGAGGTCCGGAGCGCCGGATGCGGCAGGCGTCACTCGGCGCCGGAACTTGCGCTGCCCCCGGCGGTCACGTGCTCGTCGAGAAAGGCTCGGATGACCTGGAAGATCTCCTGCGCCTCTTCGGCCGTGAAGTTGCCGTGGCCCTTGCCGGGCACGGTGTGGATCTTGTTGGTCACACCCGCCTCATCGAGGGCCGCGTGGAGATTGAGGGCGTGCTGGTAGGGCACGATGTTGTCCGCGTTGCCGTGGATGGTCAGGATCGGCGGCAGGCCGGGGCGGACGTAGGTCATCGGCGACACGCGCTTGGCGAGTTCCATGCGGTCGGTCTTCGAGCCCATCCAGGCTACGGCGTAGGTCTTCGCGTTCTCGCCCTCGAGCAGGTCGCCGACATCGGTGATGCCGAACCAGTTGACGATCGCGGCGACCGGCATCTCGGGCGCCGTCGCCTTGGCCCAGCCGGGCTTCGAGGTGTCGCTGTCGGGGCAGAGCCGGTCCAGGCCGGCCGACGCCGGCAGCATGCCCGTGGTCAACGACAAGTGACCCCCGGCCGAGGCGCCCGTGGTCACGATCCGGCTGGTGTCGAAGCCGTACTCCTCGGCATTGCGGTGGACCCAGCGCAGCGCGCAGCGGCAGTCCTCGACGGCGCCGGGCGCCAGCGCGTTACGGGCCATGCGGTACTCCACGTTGACCACCGCCCAGCCCATCTCGAGGTAAGGGAGAGCGCGCAGGACGCTCGCTTCCTTCGTGCCGCCGACCCAGCCGCCGCCGTGAATGTAGATCAGGGTCGGCGCCGGCGACTCGCCGCGGGGGGTCATCACGTCGAGCTTCGACTCGTAGCCGTCGGCTGTGAGATAGGTGATGTTCGGCGCCACCCGGTACTTGCTCATGATGTCGACGGCGACGGAGTCGCCGTCCTGCGCGGCGGCGGGGGTGGGCGAGGTGAAGAGCAGGGCGAGGGCGATGCAGGCGGCGGCGGTCGCGGCGCCGCGCGAGGTTCGGCTGAGTCGAGTCACTACGGACCTCCCTTGAGCGGATGGGGATTTGGGATGGAGGGGGGAGAGTGTAGCGCCGCGTTCAGCCGACGATGCCGCGGCTGCGGTAGTCGGCGAGTTCGTCGTTTGACAAGCCGAGCAGGCCGCCGAGGATCGCGTCGGTGTGCTCGCCGAGGAGGGGCGCGCGGCGCGGCGTGAGATCGCGGCCCTCGATTCGGAACGGCGGGCCGACGAGTTCCAGGTCGCCGAGGTCCGGGTGCTCGACGGTGACGAAGGCGCCGCGGGCGCGCAGGTGGGAGTCGGCGTAGAGGTCGCGCGCGTCGCGGGACGGGGCGGCCGCTACACCGGCATTGCAGAGCTCGCGCGCCATCCAGTCGCGGTCCCGTTCCCTGGTCCAGGCGCCGATGATCCGGTCGAGTTCGCCTTCGTTCTGCTTGCGGGCCGCGGCGGCGGCGAAGTGCTGATCCTCGGCCAGGTCGGGCCGGCCCATCGTGGCCGCCAGGCGGCCGAACTCCTCGTCGCTGTGCACCTCGAGAGCGAGCCAGCGGTCGACCCCCCAGCAGCGGTAGACGTTGTGCGGCGCCGAGCTGCGGTGCGAGTTGCCGGCCCGCTCCGGGATCTCGCCCGTCATCTCGTACTCCAGGAGCACCTCGCCGAGCAGGGAGCTGACGCCCTCGCACTGGGAGTAGTCGATGAACTGGCCGTCGCCGGTCCGCTCGCGGTGGTGGAGCGCCGCGACGATCGAGAAGGCGAGCGTGATCGCGTTCATCAGGTCGACGTCGCCGCCACTGTGAGTCGGATGGTCGTCCGGGTAGCCGGAGATCCAGGCGCCGCCGGCGACGCCCTGGTGGACCATCGCGTAGCCCAGGTACTCGGTTTCCGGGCCGCCGTGGCCGCGGCCCGACGAGGACGCGACGATCAGCTCCGGGTTCGTCCGGCGGAGGTTTTCGTGATCGAGGCCGAGCTTGACCATCGCGCCGGGGCGCATGTTGTCGTAGATCACGTCGCACTCGCCGGCGAGGCGGAGTGCGAGTTCGCGGCCCTCGGGCTGCGACAGGTCGAGCGTCAGCGAGCGCTTGTTCAGGTTCATCGTGTTGAAGACCAACCCGGCGTCGGGGCCGACCTTCTGCGGCGCTTCCTCCGCGCGCGGCCAGATCACCGACCGGCGGGTCAGATCGAGCCGCTTCGGCCCCTCGACCTTGATCACCTCGGCGCCCAGGGCGGAAAGCAGGACGCCGGCGTAAGGCCCGGCCCAGACCCAGGCGAACTCGGCGACGCGGATGCCCTCGAGCGGCAGGGACGGGCGGGACGGGGCGGCAGCCGGTTCGGCGCTCGATGAGGCAATGGTAGGTCGCGCGCCGGTGGCGCCGCCGCCGTTCAGCTCGCTGCGAATCTCCGCGGAGTGCTCGCCCAAGAGCGGCGCCGGGCGCGAGACCCGCGGCTTCGACGCGCCCATCCGGTACGGCCAGCCGGCGTAGCGCTTCGTCCCGGCGCGGGGATGGGCGACAGGGACGAAGTAGTCGCGCGCCGCGTACTGCGCGTACGCCATCACGTCGGCGGCGTCGTGAATCGGGCCGACGGGAATGCCGAGCCGGGCGGCGCGGTGGTAGAGGTCGTCGCGCTTCTGCTCAAGCGCCCAGGCGTCGACCTGGGGTGCGATCTCCATCAGGTGGTGGCTGCGGTAGGCCATGTCCTTCCACTCGTCGCCCTCGCACCACGAGGGGTTGCCCATCAGTTCGCGGAAGAGCTCGAAGTGGTGGTCGTCGAAGGCGTTGAGGATCACGTAGCCGTCGCTGGTTCGCAGACGGCCCATGGCGGGCGGACGGTCCGGCACCCGCGACCAGGTGGTCTCGTGGTAGCGGGCGCTGGCGAGGAGAGGCGCCACCAGGCTGACCATCACGTCCTGGATCGAGACGTCGACTCGAGCGCCCGCGCCGCCGCGGCGGCGTTCGTAGAGCAGGGCTGCGACCGCGAGCGCCGCCACCAGGCCGCCGTGGTAGCCGGCCTGATGGCCGCCCAGAGTGACCGGCGCGCGGTCGATGTCGCGCGAACGGGTAGGCATCTGGTTGACGAGACCGCCGCCGTGGGTGAGCGTCAGTTCCCCGGCCGGCGCGGCGGCCCTGGGGCCGTCCAGACCGTAGGGCGTGACCGCCGCCACGATCAGATCGGCCCTCGTCTCGACCGGCGGCTGCCGGTCGGCGATCAGGACCGCGGCGTCGGCGAGCAGCGCGGCGAAGGTCTCGCGGTCGCGGTCGTCGTCCAGGTCGAGGACGATCCCGCGCTTGCTCGTGTTGCAGTACAGGAACAGCGGCGAGCCTTCCGGGTCGAGGGTTTTCGCCGGGTCGCCGCCGGATGCTCGTCGCGCGCGGTCGCCGGCCGGCGGCTCGACCTTGATCACGTCGGCGCCGAGGTCGGCGAGCAGCTTGCCGCAGTACGGGCCGGCGACGCCTTCGGCCAGCTCGATGACACGGAAGCCGGCGAACGGCGCGGTGGTCGCCGCTGTTTCGGCTTCCCGGTCCGTCATTTCAGCTTGTAGGCCTCCCGCGCCGAGCGCAGCCACTCGTGGTCGTCATCGTCCCCGAAGTAGTAGAAGACCGCTCCGTTCGGGAGCATGAGCACGCCGATGCCGCCGTAGCCCAGCATCTGGCGCACCCAGATCTCCTTCGTGCCGGCGCCGCCGTCGGGAACCTGGATCGGCCGGGACCAGACGGAGTTGTTGTACTTGTTCGGCTTGGCCTGGTGGACGGCGTCGAGGCCGCGGTCGTTCTCGTTCTCCTGCATGGCCGCCGCGAGCAGGTCCGGATGGAGCACCTGACGGTCGCCGATCCGGCCGCGCTGTACGTTGAGCAGGTTCGCGATCTTGAGGATGTCGTCCGGGGTCCAGAACATGCCGTAGCCGCCGAAGGGACGGCCGTCGGCGCTGTTGTCGGTGCGCACCGCCTGGAGCGCGCCGGCCGACAGGCCGAGGGGCCGGTAGACCTCGTCGGCGACGAAGGCGAGCAAGTCGGCGGGCGCCTTCTTCGTGGCGCCGGCGAGGCGGCCGACGTACTCCGTCATCGCGTACGTCAGCAGGTATGTGTCCGTCGTGTGGTACACCCAGCGCCGGCCTGGCGGCTCCTTGGTGGTGAAGGCCATGGCGCCCCGGAGCTTGCGGTTCTGGTTCTCGACGACGAAGAAGTTCAGCTCGGTCGTCGTGTCCTTCTCGTCTTCCTGGTCGGCGGGATCCCAGTAGTGGCCGGTGGCCATGTCCAGCAGGTGCTCGAAGGTCACGCCCTGCCAGCGGTCCTTGGGGGGCTTCGGCAGGTAGTCCCGGAGTGGAAGCCGGGCCACCTCCTCGCCGTGCAGTTGGGCCAGCCGCATCAGCGCCACCCCGGCGAAGGCGGTCTTGGCGGTGGAGTAGGACGGCAGGCGGATCTGCTCCGGGTAGGGATAGTCGCCGTGACGGGTGCGGACCGGGCCGGCATAGTGGATGCCGCGAAAGGCTATGCCGTACGCGGTCAGGTGTTCGCGATCCATGCCGGCGCCGAACGACTGCGGGTAGACCTGGGACCGCGGGTGGTCGCCCCGGATCTCGTCGATCGGGCGCACCGGTATCCGGGCCCCAACCTCCGCGGCGTAGGCGTCTGCGACCGCCTGGGCGTCCGACGACTCGCCGGCCGCGAAGCGTGCGGGGCCGGCGTCCCAGAGGTCGAACTTGAAGTACTTGCACGTCTCCTGGGTCACCTGGAAGGCGGCGGGCGAGGTCGCGCTGCCGTCGAAGAGGAACGACACGACGCCGTGGTAGGCGCAGTTCTGGTTGCGCTCGACCAGGGTGATCGGCAGCGAGGCCCGGCTCCTGTCGCCGTCTCCGCGCTCGCTCCAGATGCGCCCCGCGCCGACGATCGCATTCCAGTAGGCGTCGCCGGTGAAGCGGAGCCCGCGGTCGACCGGGATCAGGTGGGAGCCGCTCTGGGTGAGGACGACATCGAGCCGCGGGATGCGGCGCAGGGCGAAGACGAGCGGCGGCTCGAGCGCCCGCGAGTAGAAGTCATGGTGAACGGTCAACGAAGACGCACCGCCGCCGAAGAGTTGCAGCGTTCCCCGCATCTGGTGCCGCGGCGGCGCGGCGTTCTCAGGCAGCGCGAAGGCCGCGTTGTCGATCGGCGACGGCAGCTCGCCGGCCTGCAGTTGAGAGGCGGGCAGCAGGGTCCGTGCCACCTCGCCCGACCCGGTCAGGGGGTCGCCGGGCACGTTCGCGGCGGTCGCCGGCAGCGCCGCGGTGAGCGCGAAAGCGAGCAGGAACACGGAGGAGGAAGCGGGCATGGCGGCTGATGGTAGCTTGCCCGCGATGTCCCACGTCGTGAGTCCGGCATGTACGTCCATCTGATCGACGGCACCTACGAGCTGTTCCGGCACCACTTCGGCGCCCCGAGCTACCGGAACGACGTTGGCGTGGAGGTCGGCGCCGTGCGCGGGGTCGTCTTTTCGCTGCTCGGCATGTTCCGCGACGGCGCGACCCACATGGCGGTGGCGACCGACCACGTGATCGAGTCGTTCCGCAACGAGCTCTGGCCCGGCTACAAGACCGGCGAGGGGATCGACCCGGAACTGCTGGCCCAGTTCCCGCTGCTCGAGGAGGCCCTGGGTGCTGTGGGCATCACGGTTTGGCCGATGGTGGAGCACGAAGCCGACGATGGGCTGGCCAGCGGCGCGGCGATGGCGGCCGCGGACGAGCGCGTCGTCGAGGTCCGGATCTGTACGCCCGACAAGGACCTCGCGCAGTGCGTCGATTCCGGACGGGGCGGCCGGGTGGTCCAGGTCGACCGGCGGCGCGGCGTGCGCTGGGACGCCGACGGCATCCGCGAGAAGTTCGGGGTCGAACCGGAGTCGATCCCCGACTACCTGGCCCTGGTCGGCGACAGCGCCGACGGCTTTCCGGGCCTCAAGGGCTGGGGCGCCAAGTCGGCGGCGGCGGTGCTGGCGCACTACGTCCACCTGGAGGAGATACCGAACGAACCCTGGAAGTGGAAAGTCAAGGTGCGCAGCCGGGACCGGCTGGTGGCTACGCTGCGGGAAGAGCGGGAAGCGGCGGAGCTGTTCCGCGAGCTCGCAACGCTGGTGCGTGACGCACCGGTCAGCGGCTCGGTCGACGAGTTGCGATGGCACGGTCCGGGCCCGGAGTTGGCGGAGGTGGCGGAGCGACTGAAGGCGCCGGGGCTGGTGCGGCAGGCGGAGCGGCTTGCTGCTGCGGCACCCGACGCGGAGGACGAAGCCCCCTTCTAGCGCCCCTTCCGGCAGTAGGATCCGGTCCGCGATGAAGCTGATCGACAAACTCCGCTCGGCGGCGTCCGAGGGACGGCCGTTCTACTCGTTCGAGTACTTCCCGCCGAAGACGGAGGCCGGGATCGAGAACCTCTACGCGCGGATCGAGCGCATGGGGCGCCTCGAGCCGGCGTTCGTCGACGTGACCTGGGGCGCCGGCGGCAGCACCGCCGAGTTGACGTTCGAGCTGGCGAGCACGATCGAGAACGTGCTCGGCCTCGAAACGATGATGCACCTGACGTGCACGAACATGCCGCGCCGCAAGATCGCGGCGGTGCTCGAGAACTGCCGCGAGCGGGGCATCGGCAACATCCTGGCGTTGCGCGGCGACCCGCCGCGCGGCCGCGGTTCCTGGTCGGCGGTGGCCGACGGTTTCGCCCATGCCTCGGACCTGGTGCGCTTCATCCGCGAGGAGCACGGCGACTACTTTGGAATCTGCGTCGGGGGCTATCCCGAAGGCCACCCGGAGGCTGCGAACCGGGAGCGCGATCTGGACCATCTGGCCGAGAAGGTCGCGACCGGCGCGGACTTCGTGATCACCCAGATGTTCTACGAGCCGGAGCTCTACTTCCGCTTCGTCGACGGTTGCCGGCAACGGGGCATCTCCTGCCCGCTGGTTCCCGGACTGGCGCCGATCAACGGCTACCAGTCTTTTCAGCGCATCACCGGCTTCGGCGCCAGCGCGCCGCCCGAGATCGTGCGGGAGATCGAGGCGCGCCGCTTCCACGACGCTTCGGTGCGCGAGTACGGGCAGGATCTGTTGACCGGAATCTGCCGCCGCCTGCTCGACGGCGGCGCCCCCGGCCTGCACTTCTACACCTTGAATCTCGAGCGTTCGGTTCAGGTGATCCTGCGCCGGCTCGGCATCGTGCCCGAACATACCGAGCGGGTGCTGCCCTGGCGCAGCGCCACCGCCGTCGGACGCCCGAAGGAGGAGGTGCGACCCATCTTTTGGGCCAACCGGCCCAAGAGCTATCTCGCCCGGACCCAGGACTGGGACGAATTCCCGAACGGACGCTGGGGCGATTCCGGTTCGCCTGCATTCGGCGATCTGGCGGACCACCACCTGGCGTTTCGCCCGGTCAAGCCCGACGTCGCGCGCGAGCGTTGGGGACGCGAACTAGCGTCGATCGACCAGGTGCGGGGGGTTTTCGCCGGTTTCTGCCGCGGCGACGTCGACGGCATTCCCTGGTACGACTGGCCGCTCGACCTGGAGAGCGAGCCGCTGCGCGACGCGCTGGAGCGGTTGAACCTGGCGGGGCTCTTGACGATCAACTCGCAGCCGCGGCTCAACGGCGCGCCGTCCGACGATCCGGCGGTGGGCTGGGGCGGCGCCGGCGGCCACCTCTACCAGAAGGCATACCTCGAGTTCTTCCTGGCGCCGGAGCAGGTGCCGCCGCTGCTTGGAGCGCTGGCGGCGAATGAGAGCCTGTCGTACCACGCGATCGACCGTTCCGGCACCGCCTACAGCAACTGCGACACGGTCAACGCGGTGACCTGGGGCGTCTTCCCGGGAGGCGAGATCAGGCAGCCGACGATCGTCGATCCGCGCTCCTTCGAGGTCTGGAAGGACGAGGCCTTCGACTTGTGGTTGTCGTCATGGGCGGCGGTCTACGAAGACGAAAGCGCGTCGCGCCGCCTGCTCCAGCGCATCCACGACACCTACTTCCTGGTCAACGTGGTCGACAACGACTACGTGGACGGTGACCTGCTGGGCTTTCTGCTCGAAGCGCTTGGCAGTCTGGACGAGCGCCGGCGCGCCGAACTCTGAGACCGCCGCCCTGGGAACCCGGGTGAGGGCTGCTTCTTCGGTGGGCCGGCGAGCATACGACGACTCCCGGAATGCCACGGCCGCCGACGTGGTTGAGGACACTGTGCGCCCCGACGCAGCCCCGCCCCTGCCGCCTGTACACTGCGGCCCTGACACCGTAGACAGGTGAGGGGGAATTGCAGCCGGCGAGACTCTTGACCGCGCTTCTGGGCGAGTTCGCGTGGTCGCCGCCCGATTGGTTGCGGCGGCTCGGCGTCCGTCGAGCCGGCTGGAGCCTGTTCGGACTGCTGGGGATCGGCATCCTGACGGCGCTCGGCTTCTCCTACTGGCGAAGTCTCCCGCAGCCGCTGCGCGTGGGGGTCGCGATCATCGCGCCCGGCGTGACCGCCATCGTCGACGGCGAACTGAAGCCGGCGCCGCTGCTGCTCGACTTCCACTACCTGGCCAATCCCGACGTACCCGAACTGCCCGTTCTGTCGGCGGCGCGCCTCGACCTGGTCAGGGAGCCGCTCGAGGCGGGTATCGATCTGGATCCGGCGGCCCCCGGCGAGTGGCGTTTCGAGACGGAGAACCAGTTGGTCTTCGTGCCCGCGGAGGACTGGCCGGCGGGCCACTCCTATCGTGTGCGGCTGGCGCCGGACCTGTTCGCGCCCGGTGTCCGACTCGCCGCGGCGCCGGTCGAGTTCACAACACCGCCCTTCAAGGCCTGGCTGGAGGAGGGGTTGTTCGTTCAGCATCCCGTCGAGGTTTCGGATCGCCGGGTAGTGGCCAGCCTGCGGTTCTCGCATCCGGTCGCCCGGGGCGATCTGGAGAGGCGTCTGAGTATGTCGATCGGAGAGGGCGACGACGGCGCCCGGCGGGCGCTGCCGTACCGCGTCGAGTACGGCCCCCAAGATCGAACGGCGTACGTTCACTCGGATGTCCTCGCCATACCGGAGCGGGATCAGTTCGTCACGGTCTCCGTGGCGGCCGATCTCGCACCCGCTGTTGGGGAGGGCGCGTTCGAAGAGACATTGGCCGTCCAGGTGCGCATCCCGAATCAGGAGAGCTACTTCCGCGTCGAGAGGATGGCGACCTCGATCGTCAGAGACACGGAAGGCAACCCGGTGCAGACCGCGGTCGTGACCCTCACGGACCAGGTGAGTACGGACGACTTCGCCGAGAGGATCATGGCGTGGGTGCTGCCCGAAGAGCTCACCATCGGCGGGAACAGATACGGCCCGTACCGCTGGCGGTCGGCCAGCGAGGTCACGGCCGCGGTGCTGTCCGCCGCCGAGCCGCTCGACGTGACCGTGAACCCGACCGAGCGGGACACGGCGGCGCTCCAGAGTCTCGCCTTCGACGCGCCGGAAGGTCGCTACGTGTACCTGCGCGTGGCCTCCGGACTCACATCCGCCGGCGGTTTCGTGCTCGCCTCCGCCTCCAACAGCGTGGCCGCCGTGCCCGCCTACCCGAAGGAGGCCGCGATCGCGCAGGACGGCGCCCTCCTCCCGCTGACGGGGAAACGCCGGGTCACTCTTTCCGCCCGCGGCGTCGCGACCGTCAGGGTCGAGGTCCAGCAGATCCTGCCGGACGCGCTCAGCCACCTGGTGAGCCAGACCGGGGGCGACATCCGAAACCCGTGGTTTCGCGACTACAGGTTCGATGCAGACAACATCTCGTCGCTGACGACGCACTTGATCGACGTCAATCCCGGGCATCCGGGCGAGCAGGTCTTCGCGACGCTTGACCTCGATCCGTTCCTGGATCGGGGCGGCCTGTTCATCGTCCGCGTGCAGGGCTGGGATCGAGAGCGGGAGCAGGCGGTCGGCAGCTTCGACCGGCGCATGGCTCTGGTCACCGACCTGGGCGTACTGGCCAAGACGAACGCCGACGGCAGCCAGCACGCGTTCGTCCACTCGGTGGCGACCGGCAGGCCGGTCGCCGGGGCGAGGGTCGAAGTGCTCGGCAAGAACGGCTTGCCCGTACTGTCCGCGGCAACGGATGGCCGCGGGCACGCCCGTCTTGACTCGGCCGCCGACTTCAAGCGGGATCGGGCGCCTGCGGTGATCGTGGTCAAGCACGGGGGCGACACGACCTTCGTGCCCTACCGCCGCCGCGACCGGCAGTTGACCTGGTCGGGATTCGACGTGGGCGGCGAACGGGTCGGCGCCGATGCCGCCGAGGAACTCAAGGCCGCGCTCTATACGGACCGGGGACTCTACCGGCCGGGAGAGACGGTGCTCCTGTTCGGGATCGTACGCCGGGGCGACATCGCGGCTGTGCCCGGGGTGCCCGTGGAACTCCGGATCGAGGACGCGCGCCGGCGTCAGGCCCTGCGGACGAGGTCGACGCTTCCCGACGACGGTCTGCTCACCTGGAGTTTCGACACCCGCCTCGAGTCGCCGACGGGCCGGTACCGAGCGAACGTCTATCTGATCGACGAGGAAGGGCGGTACGTCCGGGCGCTGGGCGGTACCGCGTTCAACGTCGAGGACTACCGGCCGGACCGGTTGCGCATTCGCGCGGCCGTCGAGGGGAGTCCCGAGCACGGGTGGGTGCGACCCGGCGACCACGTTGCCCGGGTGTCGCTGGAGAACCTGTTCGGCACGCCGGCGCAGGGACGGCGGGTGAGGGGAACGCTGACGCTCCACCCCGTCTCGCCGGAGTTCGCCGCGTTTCCGGAGTTCACGTTCACCGATCCGTACCGGGATCCTGAGACCCTGCCTCGGCCGGTCACCATCGAACTCGCCGAGACCGTCACCGGGGACGACGGAGTCGCCCGGCTGCCGCTCGACCTGGGGAGGTACGAGAACGGCATCTACCGGCTCCGGTTGGAGGCGGAGGGGTTCGAGGTCGGCGGCGGACGCGGTGTGGTGGCTGTTGCCGGGACGCTTCTGTCGCCGGCCGAGACGCTGGTCGGCTACCGGGCGGACGGCGACCTCGCCTTCATCTCCCGCGACGCGGAGCGCACGGTGCGGTTCGTGGCCGTCGGGCCGGACGCTTCGGCCAGGACGGTCACCGGTCTCGAAACCGTGTTGCTCGAGCGGCGCTATGTGTCCGCTCTGGTGAAGCAGCAGAACGGCGCCTTCGCCTACCAGTCGGTGCTGAAGGAAAGCGAGGTCCGGCGCGAGCCGTTCGCGTTGCCGGAGGAAGGCGCCGAGATCGTGCTGCCGTCGTCGCAGCCCGGGCGCTACGCGCTGGAAGTCGTAGGCGGGGGCGTCAAGCTGAGCCGGGTGGAGTTCGCGGTGGCCGGCGCCGCCAATCTCGCGGGCAACCTGGAGCGCGACGCGGAGCTCGACCTCAAACTCGACCGCGCCGAGTACCGGCCCGGCGAAGAAATCGTGATGGAGATCTCGGCGCCCTACGCCGGCGCCGGGCTCGTCACGATCGAACGGGAGCGGCTATACGCCTTCCAGTGGTTCCGGTCCGAAACGAACACGACTCTTGCCCGGATCCGCGTTCCCGAGGATCTGGAGGGCAACGCGTACGTCAACGTCGCACTGGTGCGAGACATCGATTCCGAAGAGATCTTCGCCAGTCCGCTGAGCTACGCGGTGGCGCCGTTCACGATCGATCGGTCCGACCGCCGGTTGGAGATCGACCTTGTGGCGCCCGATCTCGTGCGGCCCGGCGACGAGTTGACGCTCAGCGTCGCGACCCCGTCGCCGTCGCGCCTGGTCCTGTTCGCCGTCGACGAGGGCATTCTCCAGGTCGCGGGCTACCAGACACCCTATCCGCTGGAGACGTTCCTCGCCAAGAAGGCCCTGCAGGTCGAGACCCACCAGATGGTGGACCTGATCATGCCCGACTACGACGTGATCCGCCGCGCGGCGGCGCCCGGGGGCGGCGAGGCGGCGCGCCTCATTGGCGCCAACCTGAACCCGTTCCGGCGGCGGTCCGAACCGCCGGCGGCCTATTGGATGGACATCGTCGAGGCGGGGCCCAAGCCACGCGCGGTGCAGGTCCGGTTGCCGGACTACTGGAACGGCGAGTTGCGGGTGATGGCGGTTGGCGTCTCCGATGACAGACTGGGCTCGCTCGCCAAGCCCGTCACCGTGCGTGGCCCCATCGTGGTCACGCCGAATCTGCCGTTGGCGGTGGCGCCGGGCGACGCGTTCGAGGTTTCCGTCGGCGTTGCCAACCACCTGGAAGGTTCCGGGCCGGAAGCCGAGATCGTTCTCACCGCCGCGCCTTCCGAGCGGCTGGCGGTGGAGGACGGGTCGAGTCGAACCGTCGCCGTCGCCGAGGGTGACGAAGGGCGGGCGGCGTTCCGCCTGCGCGCGGGCGACTCGCCGGGAACGGCGTCCCTGACGCTGACCGCTCGCCTCGACCAGGAGACCGTGCACCGGGGCGCCGAGGTGTCCGTGCGTCCGGCGACGGCCTTCGCGACCACGGTGTCATCGGGCTTCGACGCTCGCGGCCGCGCGCGGGTCGAAGTGCCGCGGCGGCTGCACGAGGCGCAGGCGCGCCGCCAGGTGGCTGCATCGGCCAGTCCGCTGGTGCTGGTCGACGGCCTTCTCGACTACCTGCGCACGTTCCCGCACGAGTGCGTCGAGCAGATGGTGAGCGGGATCTTCCCACGGGTAGGGCTGCTGCAGTCCTCGGATTTCCCGCTCGACCGCGGGGCGCTGCTGGCGGAGTTCAGGGAAACCGTGACGTGGCTGCGGAGCCGGCAGGGCGCCGACGGCGGCTTCCGTTTCTGGGCTGCTTCGGCCGAGGCGGCGGCGTTCCCGTCCGTCTACGTGACGCACTTCCTGACCGATGCCCGCGCCTTCGGCATGGCCGTGCCCGACGACGTATTCGGTTCCGCCCTCGGTTACTTGGGCCGGCTCGCGGGGACGCCTCCGCCGGCTTCCGGCGGAGACTTGAAGGACGCACGTACCAGGGCCTACGCCACCTACCTCCTGACCCGGAACGGCGAGGTCACCACGAACTACCTCAGCTCGCTGCAGGAGACCCTGGACACCCACTTCGAAGACGCCTGGCGTGGTGACATCGCGAGCGCCTACATGGCCGCGAGCTACGCCCTGCTGCGAAGTGAAGTCCTGGCCGAACGCCTGATCGGCGGCTACCGGCTGGGCGCCTCGCCGTTGCCGGACACGGACTTCGACACGCGCCTCGGGCGGGACGCCCAATACGTCTACCTGCTGGCGCGGCACTTCCCGCGGCGCATGGCGGAGCTCGACGGCGACGCGGTGCGTTCCCTTGTCGAACCGGTGTTCGAGAACCGGTTCAATACGCTTTCCGCCGCCTACACCATCCTGGCTCTCGGCGAAGTCCATGGATCGCTGGCGCGCCGTGATCTCCTGAGGCCGCCCGAGATCACCGCGCGTGGTGAGCACGGGCCGATCGACATTGCGGTCACAGGGAGCGTCTACGCGCGTGCTTCGCTGCCGGTTGCGGTCGACGCGGTGGACATTGCCGGGGCCGACGGGAGCGGCGTCTACTACTCCCTGAGCGAGTCCGGGTTCGACGTGGAGATCCCCACCGGATCGCTGTCTCAGGGCATCGAGATCGACCGCGTGTACCTCGACGCCGAGGGCGATCGTGCCGGTCGCGTCCGGGTGGGCGAGGAGCTCGAGGTCCGTCTTCGGGTCCGCTCGCAAGGCGGTCGGGCCACGAACGTCGCCGTCACCGACCTGCTGCCGGGAGGCTTCGAGATCCTGACCGAGTCCGTGCGCAACCGGTACGGGCTGTGGGCGCCGGACTACAGCGATGTGCGCGAAGACCGATTGGTCTTCTACGGCAGTTTCGGTGAGCGCTTCACCGAGATCCGCTACCGGGTGAAGGCCACCAGCCCCGGCGAGTTCGTGGCCCCGGCCGCTTACGCCGCCTCGATGTACGACCGCAACCTGGTCGGCCGCACGGCCGCCGGCCGGTTGATCGTGGGAGGAGAGTGATCACGCGCCGCAGGCTCTGGTTCCTCGGCGCCGCCGCCGCCCTGGCGCTGGTGGGTTGGGCCCTGATTCCGAAACCGGACCTCTATTGTGGGGTGAGCTTTTCGAGTCTGGTCACGGATCGGCAGGGGCAGACGTTGAAGCTCAGGCTGGCGGACGACGGCCGCTACCGCTTGTTTGTGGCCCTCGAAGACATCGCTGCGGAGGCGCTCGACGCGACGCTGCTCTACGAGGACCGCCGCTTCCACCGTCATCCCGGCGTCGACCCCGCAGCACTCGTCCGCGCCGCCTGGACCACGTACTTCCGGCGCTCCCGGATGGTCGGCGGTTCCACGATCACCATGCAACTCGCGCGGATGCGCTTCGACCTGGACACGCGCTCGCCGGCGGGCAAGCTGGTCCAAGCGGCCCGCGCTCTGCAACTGGAGCGCCACTACACCAAGGCCGAGATCCTCGAGGCGTATCTCAACTTGGCGCCCTACGGCGGCAGCGTCGAAGGCATCGGCACCGCCAGCCGGGTGTACTTCGGCAAGCCGGCCAGCGCGCTCGACCTGGGCGAGGCGCTGGCTCTGGCGGTCATTCCGCAGAACCCGGTGGCCCGCTTCCCAGCCACGGACGGCGGCCGAGCCAGGCTCATGACGGCGAGGGCCCGGCTGGCCGCGGCCTGGCGGGCCGCCAATCCCGGGTCGGACGGGGAGACGCTCGCCCGTACGCGGCTCGAACCTGTCTTCCGCTCGCCTGCCGACCTGCCCGATCGCGCCCCGCACTTCGTCCGCGACCACGCGCCATGGAATGGCGTGGCCGAGATCCGCACGACGCTCGATCTGGACCTGCAGGCCCTGTTGGAGACGCGGGTGCGGGACTACGTCGAGCGGCGTCGCCGGGACGGGATCGACAACGCGGCCGCCATGCTGATCGACCACCGGCGGATGGAGGTGCTGGCCCTGGTGGGGTCGGCGGGTTTCTTCGACGCTGCGATCGGTGGCCAGGTGAACGGCGTTCGCGCCCGCCGCTCCCCCGGGTCGACGCTGAAGCCGCTGCTCTACGGACTGGCCCTGGACAGCGGCCTGATTCATCCGATGACGCTGCTCGAGGACGCCCCGCGGCGGTATGCGGCGTATGCGCCGGAGAACTTCGACCGCGGCTTTCTGGGGCCCGTCTTCGCCCGCGACGCCCTCATCCACAGCCGCAACGTGCCCGCCGTCACTCTGCTCGAAGCGCTGGATGTGGAGCGGTTTCGCGACTGGCTCGACGAGGCCGGAGTGGGTGGCCTCAAGTCGGCTGAACACTACGGTCTGGCGCTTGCGCTTGGGGGCAGCGAGATCACGATGGAGGAACTGGTGCGCCTGTACGCGGTGCTGGCCGGCGGCGGCGTGTGGCGCGATCTCAACACCACTCCGGTCGCTTCAGCGGCGCCGGCCAGGCGACTGCTCAGTCCCGAAGCGAGTTTCCTGGTGCTCGACATGCTCCGAGACGTGCCGCTGCCCGACGCTCCGTCTCTCGTCGCCGGGACGCGGCAGCCGGTGGCCTGGAAGACCGGTACCTCGTTCGGCTTCCGTGACGCCTGGAGCGTGGGCGTCGCCGGCCGCTACGTGCTGGCGGTCTGGGTCGGCAACTTCGACGGCAGCGCCAATCCGGCGTTCGTCGGCCGGGAGGCGGCGGCGCCGCTGTTCTTCGCCATCGCCGACAGCCTGAATGTGCCCCCGGCCAGCGATCAGCCCGCCACCGCCCTGAACCTGCGGCGCGTCGACGTGTGTGCGACCACCGGCGATCTGCCTGGCCGGCACTGCCCGCGCACGACCCGATCCTGGTTCATTCCGGGCGTGTCGCCGATCCGGGAGTCGTCGGTCTACCGCGCGGTGCGCGTCGATCCGGCAACAGGGCTGAGGAGTTGCCGTGACGAGGTCGCGGCGCGTGAGGAGATCTACGAGTTCTGGCCCTCGAACATCTACGCCGTGTTCCGGCGCGCCGGCGTCGCCATCCGGCAGCCTCCGCCGTGGTCGCCGGAGTGCGGGCTCGATCGCACGTCGGCATCCGGTGTGGCGCCGCGCATCGCTTCCCCCCAGAACTCGCTGATCTACCACGTCCCGCGCCGCGGCTCGGAGCGATCGAACCTGCTGTTCTCCGCCGTTGCCGACGGCGATGCGAGGGAGCTGTACTGGTTCGTCAACGACCGTCTCGTCGCCCGGGTGGCGCCCGGCGAGGACTACCTGTGGTCGCCGCGGGCGGGTCGGTTCACCGTGCGGGTAGCGGACGATCTCGGGCGGGCCGACGCCGTAGCGGTCACGGTGGCTGCGAGTCCGTAGTCGTCGGACTCTCACGGAAGATGTCCTCCGGCTCGTCGATGGGCTCTCCCCTCGCCGCCCTGAGATGGAGTCTCTTGCTGCCTTCGCAGCAGGAGGCGACGAGTTCGATGAACTCGCGCAGGTCCTCGACCTCGGACAAGCGCTCGGTCTGCTGCGTTCGCTCCAGGACATCGATGTGCCGGTCCCTGTCCTCGCTGCGGATCATGGCCACGGTGTAGCCGTGCCGAATGAGGATCAGGTTCATCAGCAGCCGCGCCATGCGACCGTTGCCGTCGTCGAAGGGGTGAATACGGACGAAGCGGTAGTGGAACACCGCGGCAAGAACGATCGCGTGCTCGCCCTTGCGCTCGGCCTCGCGGTACCAGTCCAGCAGGTCCGTCATTTCCGGCTTCACCTGTTCGGGTGACGTGAAGTAGTGGATCTCGCCGGTCGAGGTCAGCACGTTGTTCGGCACGGTCTTGTAACTGCCGATCGATATCAGCCGTCTGACGGCGCGCCCATCCGGAGTTCGCGCGTCCATCTCGTACGGCTCTCTCAGAAGAACCCGGTGCAGATTGCGAATGAAGACCAGGGTGGTGGTGTTGGGCGCGCCGGGTCGGTCAGCCTGTTGAGGTGTTCGCGACGGTCTGCTCAATCAGAGACACGAACTCTTCGGACAGCCGGTTGGTTCGGGCCAGCAGTTGGCCCTGTTGATCGACGAGCATGTAAGTGGGGAAGGAGCGGACGTCGAGCTTCCGGGTCACGTCGCTGAACGTGCCAACGTGCCAGTTGGCCCAGGGCATGGCCTCCTTCTCAAGGAAGTCGGTCACGAACTCTGGCGCCGCGTCAACGCTGATTGCCAGGATCGTGAACCGATCCGTCGGAAGGTCGGCAACCAGTCCACGGAGGTCAGGCAGCGCCGCAATACATGGCAGGCACCAAGTGGCCCAGAAATCGACGAGCACCACCCGGCCCTTGTAATCGGCCAGGCTTTCCGTGACACCGTCGAGGCGCATGCCGGTCAGGTCGGTCAGAGCGCCACCGACCGTCCCGTGCCGGATCGTGTCGACGAGTTCCGTTTCGACCTCGGCGAAGGTCATTGGCGTAGACACGTTGGCAAAGCGGCCCAGGAACGCCTCGTTTTCGACTCCCGCCTTCAGCCCAATTGCCATCTCGAGGGCCCGCTGGCGTCTCACTTCGCGCTCCTCCGGCGAGATTGCGGAGGAGTTGACGGCCCGCGCCAAGTCCAGGGCGAGGTAGTACCGGACAGAGGCGCGCAACACCGGGTTGTCCGCCTCTGTCGCCATCTCTTCAAGGAACGCGTTACTTGAGGTCTGAGTCGAGCTTCGATTTGTCGCGCGTGGCCTGCGGCGGTCGATTTCCTCCAGCAACTGGGGCCACCGCTCGTAGTCGGGTGCTTGTTCAATGAGAGTCCTGGCTGCCGCGTAAGTCAGCTGTTCGTTCTTCGGATCCTCGGCGGCGCCGGAGTCGAACTGTGCCAACTTGATCAGAAACTCGGCAGCTTCGATCGTCTTGTCATGGTCTCCGGCCACTTCGAGGATCGCCGAAGCCGCAGTGATCGCGGGTCTGATGTCAGGACGCTTGGGTAGCTCCGTGATCGGTATGACCTGCCTGTTCTGAGCAACTGCGAGCTTCCGAGCGTCTTCAAGCCACGCCGCGTGCTCCTCCATGTACTTCTCGATCGTTTTCCAGTCCGGACCGATGTCCGGAAGCGTCGCCGTGGCTCCGTTCTCGGAACCTGACGCGGTCGAAACGGTGGCCCGGTCGCATGCGCCGGTCAGAAGCAGCATCGCCGTTGCGGCCAGGACGGCACGCGCGGCGACGCCCCCGGACTCTCTCGGGTCGTTGCGTAAGGCCGTCTTCATGTGTCGGTAGGCCCTCGGCCGGAACATTGACAACGCTCCTTCAGGCTCATCTGTCATGGGACAAGATTACTCCCGGCGGCTGCTACCGTCGCGGACCCGTGATGGATCGGCCCTGCTCCAACCTGCGCGTGATCGAAGTCGCCGGCTCGCCGGCGGGCGCCTATGCGGGTCTGCTGCTTGGCGCCTGCGGCGCCGACGTGCTGCGCCTCGAGCCGCCCGGCGGGGACCCGTGGCGTGAGGTCGGCGAGCGCTGGAAGGGCGTTGGCGCCGCGTACGCCTACCTGAACGCCGGCAAGCGATCGGCGCGACTGCGGCCGAGTGGTGACGGGGGGCGGGCGCAAATCCTGGAACAGGTCGAGCGCGACGGAGTCGACATCGTGATCGAGAGTGCGGCGCCGGAACCACTCGAGCCGTTGATTGCGCAAGACGACGCGCCGCAGGCCGTGCTGCTCCGGATCTCGCCCTTCGGGCTCGGCGCGGCGACCGGAAACAGCGTCTGGGGACAGGCGGGGCCGCCGCGGTCGAACGAGTTCACCGACGACGCTTGGTCGGGGCACCTGTACCTGAACGGAGCGCCGGACCGGGAACCGATCGCGCGGCCGGGTCTTCACGCTCACTTCCAGGCGGGCGCCCACGCCGTGATCGGCGGTCTGGCCGCGATCCTGGCGAGGCCTGCGATCGGCCGGGGTCAGACGGTCGACGTGTCCCATGTCGAGGCGCTGGCCGCGCTGCACCAGTACACGACCGTGATGTGGACCCAGGCGGGCTACGTTCTCGATCGGGTCGGCAATTCCCAGGGCGGGCCCTGGCACCCGGTGGGCGTTCACCGCTGCAAGGACGGCTACGTGTCGCTGGCCATGCCGGCCAAGGAGATGCTGCATCCGTTCCTCGAGGCCGCCGGCCTCGGTCATATCGCTGAAGATACGCGCTTCGCGGAGGACGCCGACCGGGCGGAGAACCGGGAGGACTTCGACCGCGCGATCGAACCGTGGATGATGGCCCACACCGCGGCCGAGATCATCGAACTGGGGGAGCGGGTGATGGCGCCGATCGGTCCGGTGATCGATGCGCTGGAGGTGCTCGACGACCCTCACTTCCGGGCTCGCGGCTTCTTCGTACCGATCGACGGCGGCAGCGGGCCGCTCGTGCCGCGCGGGCCGTTCCTGCTGAAGTGCGAGCCGCGCGGACGGGACGGGCCGGCGCCGGCGCCGGCAGCCCGAGCGGCACTGACGGACGGCCCGCTCCAGGGCCTGCGCGTTCTCGACCTCACCCGGGTCTGGGCCGGACCGCTGGCGACCCGGATCCTCGGCGACCTCGGCGCCGACGTGATCAGGGTCGAGGCGGCCTGGGCGCGCGGCCCGGCTACGCGGCCGGCGAGGATCGCCAGGCTCAGCCACCTCTACCCGGAGAACGACGCCGGCGAGCGTCCGTTCGACCGCAACGCCGCGTTCAACAAGATGAACCGGAACAAGCGCTCGGTGACGCTCGAGTTGAACGATCCGGAGGCGCGCCGAATCTTCGAGGAGCTCGTCGAGCGTGCCGACGTCGTCTGCGACAACTTCAGCCCCCGGGTCATGCCGAAGCTGGGGCTCGACGCGGAGAAGCTGCTGGACATCAACCCGCGTCTGATCGCGGTCTCGATGCCGGGGTTCGGGAATTCCGGCCCGTACCGGGATCGGCTCGCGTACGGTCCCCTGATCGAGTCGACGATGGGGTTGACGTCCGAACTCGGTTACCGGGACGGCGGTCCGCACCGGTCGGGCATCGCCTGGCCCGACCCGGTGACGGCGCTGCACACGGTCGTGGGCACGCTGGCGATGCTCTACGGACGCTTGACGTCGCCGGAGGGCGAGGGCGGCACGGTCGAAACGCCGATGGTCGAGGCGACGGCGACCATGTTCGGCGATCACATCCTGGCCGCCCAGCTTCGCGGAGCAGCCGGGCCTCGGCGCGGCAACCGCCATCTCCGGCGCGCGCCCCAGGGCTGCTACCAGTGCCTGGGCGAGGACCGTTGGATCGCGGTCAGTGTCGAGAACGATGCGGAATGGCAGGCGCTGTGCGATCTGGCCGGCCTGCCGGCGTCCTTCGCGTCGATGTCGCTGGACCAGCGGCGGGCGGACGAGGACCGGATCGACGGTCTGCTCTCGGACTGGACCCGCAGTCGAGATCGGGACGCTCTGGCGGTCGCGCTGCGCCGCGCCGGGATCACGGCGGCGCCGGTCGCCGACGCCCGCGACCTGGCCCGTGACCCGTTCCTGGAAGCGCGCGGCTTCTGGACCGATCTCGATCACCGGGAGGTCGGCAGGCGCCGGTACCCCGGCCTGCCGATCCACTTCAGCGTGACAGGCGCGACTTACCGCCGCGCCGCGCCCTGCCTCGGCGAGCACAACCGGGAAGTGCTGGTCGAGATTCTCGGGTTCCCGCCGTCGCGTGTCGACGAGTTGGAGCGCGCGGGCATCCTGCGCGACACACCGCCGGAAGGCGCGACGGGCCGGGGCGTCAAGAAGGCCTGAGAGCGACGGCCGCGCCCGCTTGACTTGGCCGCGGACTGCTAGGGTGACTCATCGCCTCTACAGCCGGACGCGCCGTACCGATCGAAGTTCCATTGCCCACGACGAGCGAGGCTTCTGCCGCACCGCAGCCGCTCTGGGCCAAGGTCATCGACCAGACGAGTTGCATCGGCTGCCATGCGTGTACAACCGCGTGCAAGTCCGAGAACGAGGTGCCGCTATCGGTCACGCGCACGTACGTGAAGTCCGTCGACGTGGGGCTCTATCCGCGCGCGCGCCGCGCCTTCCAGGTCACGCGCTGCAACCAGTGTGAGGACGCACCCTGCGTCGCGGCCTGCCCGACCTCTGCGATGTACCGCCGGGACGACGGCATCGTCGACTTCGACAAGTCGGCGTGCATCGGATGCAAGGCGTGCATCGCGGCGTGCCCGTACGATGCGATCTTCATCAATCCCGACGACCACTCGGCCGAAAAGTGCAACTTCTGCGCGCACCGGCTCGACATCGGCCTCGAGCCCGCGTGCGTCGTCGTCTGTCCGACCCAGGCGCTGCTGGTCGGCGACATGAACGACCCGCTCTCTGAAGTCTCCAGGATCGTCCACCAGGAACCGGTCGCGGTGCGCCGACCGGAGAAGGAGACGCGGCCCAAGGTCTTCTACAAGGGCGCGGACCGGGCTACGCTGGATCCCCTTGCCGCCCGCCAACCCGAGGGCGGACTGTTCATGTGGAGTGAGCAGGACAACGGCCGCGGGAAGGTGTCGTCCGGCCATACCGGTCCCGGCAACAGCTCCGCGGCGGCATTGCTCAGCTACGACGTCCCGCACGAGATTCCGTGGGACTTTCGGGTGAGCCTCTACACGTTCACGAAGTCGATCGCCGCTGGGGCCTACCTGGTGCCGCTGCTCCTGGCGATCGCCGGCATGATCCCCTGGACATCGCCGGTGTGGACGCTCATAGGCCCGTTGATGGCGCTCGCTTTTCTGGTGCTGACGGGCGCGCTCCTGGTGTGGGATCTGGAGCATCCGGAGCGGTTCTGGATGGTGCTCACCAGACCGCAGTGGCGCAGTTGGCTGGTGCGCGGGGGCTTCGCGATCACCGCGTACGGCGCGCTGCTGGCCGCCCACATCGGCGCCGTCGTGGCCGGCAGGCCCGAGTGGACGCAAGTGTTGGCCTGGGCCGGGGGCCCGCTCGCGGCCGCGGCCGCGGTCTACACCGCGTACCTTCTGGCCCAGGCACGCGCGCGGGACCTGTGGCAGAGCCCGCTCCTGCCGCCGCACTTTCTCGTCCAGGCGCTGCTGGCGGGCTCGGGCGCGCTGATGCTCGCTGACTTGGCGGCGGGAGGAGCTCTGGCGCTCGGTGTCGGCGCCGTCTGGATCTTCCAGGCCTCGCTGGCCGTCCATGTCGCCCTGGCTCTTGGCGAGGCGACGATGGCGCACCCGACCGCCCACGCCGCCCTGGCTGCTCGCGGCATGCTCAGGGGCCGGTATGCAGGCCCCTACTGGACCGGTTTCTTCCTCGCCGCGGCTGCGCTGGTGCTCGTGGGTCTGGGTGCGCACCTCGGCGTGGCCGCCGGATTGGCGGGCCTGTTGCTCTACGAGCACGCCTACCTGCAAGCCGGCCAATCGGTGCCTCTCTCCTGAAGGACCCGTGAACGAGCCGGACAAGTTGGCAAGCCTGGAGGGCGTGGTCTCGGCGGCAAGGGCCGACGCCGAAGCCCGCGGCGAGACCTTCTATCCCGGGGCCAGCCGCGTCCACCTCGCGTCCTATCCGCCGAAGGAGCGTTGGAACGACTGGGTCGAGCTCGACTCCAAGGCGTGGCCGCGGCGCGTCGAGAAGCGCTACATGCTGGTCCCGACCACGTGCTTCAACTGCGAGTCCGCGTGTGGACTCCTGGCCTACGTCGACCGCGACACGCTGCAGGTACGCAAGTTCGAGGGCAACCCCGAACACCCGGGCTCACGCGGCCGCAACTGCGCCAAGGGCCCGGCCACGCTCAACCAGATCACCGATCCCGACCGTATTCTGCATCCGCTCAAACGGGCCGGCGGGCGCGGAGAGGGGAAGTGGGAGCGCGTGTCGTGGGACGACGCCCTCGACGACATCGCGGCGCGCATTCGTGGGGCCCTGAAGGAAGAGCGGCACAACCAGGTCATGTACCACGTCGGCCGCCCGGGCGAGGACGGATACACGGAACGGATGCTCGCGGCCTGGGGCGTCGACGGGCACAACTCGCACACCAATGTCTGTTCGAGCGGCGCGCGCGCCGGATACCACTGGTGGATGGGCATGGACCGCCCGAGCCCGGACCACGCCAACGCCAAGGTCATCGTCCTCGTCAGCAGCCACCTCGAGACCGGCCACTACTTCAACCCCCACGCCCAGCGCATCATGGAGGGCAAGAAGAACGGCGCCAAACTGATCGTCCTGGACACGCGCCTCTCGAACACCGCGACCCATGCCGACCACTGGCTGTCGCCCTATCCCGGTTCCGAAGCGGCGATCTTCCTGGCGGTCGCGAACTGGATGATCCGGGAGGGTCGGTACGACCGCGACTTCGTGCGCCGGTGGTGGAACTGGCAGGACTTCATGGCGGCCAAAGGCGTTGCCGGCGCCTCGTTTTCGCGCTTCGAGGAGGCATTGCGGGAGATCTACGCCGAGTACACCTTCGAGTACGCGGCGAGCGAATCGGGGATCGATGCCGGTGAGCTGCGCGCCGTCGCGGAAGTGATCTCGACCGCCGGCACCCGTCTGGCCACCCACAATTGGCGGAGCGCCGGATCCGGGAATCTCGGCGGCTGGCAGGTGGCCCGTACGCTCACTCTCCTGGGCGCGCTCCTCGGCGCGCTGGCCACCGAGGGCGGGACCTTCCCCAATGCCTGGAACAAGTTCGTGCCCAAGCCGCCGCGTCTTCCGAGACGCCCCCCGCAGCGGTGGAACGATGTGCAGTGGCCGCGCGAATATCCGCTGTCTTTGAACGAGATGTCGTTCCTGATGCCGCACCTGATGCGGGCGCAGGACGCCTACCTCGACGTGTACTTCACGCGCGTCCATAACCCCGTGTGGACCAACCCGGACGGCTTCAGTTGGATCGAGATGCTGAGCGACGCGCGCCGGATCGGTCTGCATGTGGCGATGACGCCGACCTGGAACGAGACCGCCTACTTCGCCGACTACGTCCTGCCGATGGGGCATTCGTCCGAGCGGCACGATCTCACCTCGTACGAGCAGTACGACGGCCAGTGGCTCGGTTTTCGTCAACCGGTCCTGAGGGCCGCCCGGGGTCGCCTGGGAGAGAAGATCGGCGACACCCGCGAGGTGAACCCCGGCGAGGTGTGGGAGGAGAACGAGTTCTGGATCGAGCTCACCTGGCGCATCGATCCCGACGGCTCGCTGGGGATCCGCGAGTTCTTCGAGTCGGTCGAGAATCCGGGCGAGAAGATGACCGTTGACGAGTACTACGGCTGGATCTTCGCGAACACGGTGCCCGGGCTGCCTGAAGTCGCTGCGCGGGAAGGGCTGAAGCCTTTGGAGTACATGCGCCGCTACGGGGCGTTCGAGGTCGCGAGCAAGGTCGGCAAGGTCTTCGAGCAGCGCGTTCCTGACGATGAGCTGGAGGATGCGCACGTCGACGAACGCGACCGCGTCTACACGCGCGCGCCGGTTCCGGCGAGCCCGCAGGCGCAGGGAGGCACCGCACTTGAAGCGGACGAAGATGGCCGCCGCCGGGTCGGCGTGCGTGTGGACGGCGAGATGCTCAGGGGCTGGCCGACGCCTTCCGGCAAGCTGGAGTTCTGGTCGAACACCCTCGCCGAGTGGGGATGGCCGGAGCTGGCGGCGCCCACCTACATCAAGAGCCATGTGCATCCGAGCCGGCTGGAGCCCGGGCAGATGCCGTTGATCTCGACCTTCCGGATACCCGTGCAGATCCACACCCGGAGCGCGAACTCGAAGTGGCTCGACGAGATCGCGCACACCAACCCGCTCTGGATCCACCCGACCGACGCCGTGCGTCTGGGCATTGGCGGCACCGGCAGCCTGGTCCGGGTCACGACCGACCTCGGGTACTTCGTCGTCAAGGCGTGGATCACGGAGGGCATCCGCCCCGGCGTCGTCGCGTGCAGCCATCACATGGGCCGCTGGAAGCCGGAGGGCCAGCCGGGCCAACGCCTCGGCATGATGACCGTCGCGCTTGCGCAGAGCGGTTCGGAGTGGTCGCTGACGCCGAAGCAGAGCGGCGGTCCGTTTCGTTCAAACGATCCGGACACGATGCGGGTCTGGTGGACCGATGTCGGCGTGCACCAGAACCTGACCCACGCGGTGCACCCGGACCCGGTCTCCGGACAGCACTGCTGGCACCAGGCCGTACGCGTGACGCCCGCCGCAGCAGGCGACCGGCGCGGCGACGTGTCGGTCGACACGGAAGGCTCGCGCGCGCAGTTCGAGCGCTGGCTGGAGCTGGCGCGGCCGGCCGACCGGCACTCGCCGGGTGGGATGCGGCGACCCTGGTGGATGCTGCGTCCGGTCAGGCCCGCGCGCGAGGCCTACCGGTTCCAAAGCCCGCGATGACGCCGGTCGAGCTCCTGCGCTCCCTGGCCATCTTCGCTGAACCGCCTGAAGCGGAACACGCCCGGGTCGCCGGTCTGCTCGGCTTGGGTGACGGCATCGACGGCTCGGCGTACGCGGAGCTCTTCGTCTTCCAGTTGCCTCCGTACGCCTCGATCTACGTGGGTCCCGAGGGCTGGATGGGCGGCGAGGCACGAGAGCGGATCGCCGGCTTCTGGCGCGCGGTGGGCCGGACGCCTCCCGCCGAACCGGACCATCTCAGCGTCCTGCTCGGCCTGTACGCCGCGTTGGGCGAGGAGCACGGGCAGGCGACCGGTCCGGGCGCCGCCCTGGCGGCGGAAGCCTGCCGCGCCCTCTTGCAGGAGCACTTGGCGCCGTGGGTCTTCGCGTATCTCGACCACGCCGAGGAACTGGCGGTGGGCGGCTACAAACGCTGGGCGGAGCTGCTCCGCGAGACCCTCGCGCAAGAGGCCCGGCGCGTTGCGCCGCCCGCGGTCCTGCCCGCTCACCTGCTCGCGGCATCCGGGCTTCCGGACCCGCGTGCAGAGGGTGGCCGAATCTTCCTCAAGGGACTACTGGCGCCCGTCCGCTCCGGCATCATCCTGACTCGGGCGGCACTCGGGACGATGGCGCGCGAACTCGGCTTGGGGCTGCGCGCCGGTGAGCGACGATTCGCCCTTGAAGGCATGCTCGGGCAGGACTCGCAGGCGACTCTGGCCGCCCTGGCCGGCCTGGCCGCGCGCGAAGAACTCGCTCACCAGCGGCGCCGCGGTCTGTTGGGGGAGGCCGCCCGATTCCTGGCGCGGCGAGCCGGGCACGCAGCCCGGCTTCTGAGCGAACTGGCGGCGGACAGCGCCAGCGGCATCCCCGCAACGGGTGAGGGGACCAATCCCGCCTGATGGCCGGGCGGACTTGGCTTGAGTTCCGGAGAGCAACCAAGATGCATCGCGCGGCGGCAGAAGGACCCGAGGGACACCGGCCAAGAAAACTCGACTGCGTCCTCGAAGCCTGCCTGTACGTGGACGACCTGGCGGCCGCCGAGGAGTTCTACGGCGGAGTGCTCGGCCTCACCCTCCATTCGAGACTGGAAGGGAGGCACGTCTTCTTCCGTTGCGGGAATCAGATGGTCCTCCTGTTCAACCCCGAGGCGACCGCTGACCCCGGCTTGATCCCGCGGAGCCTCGGCGCCCACGGCGCCAACGGTCCCGGTCATCTGGCGTTCGGCGTAGGCGAGGATGAGATCGACAGTTGGCGGATGCACCTCCAGAACCATGGTGTCGAGATCGAGCACGAGGTCGAGTGGGGTGGGGAGCGGGGACGGTCTCTCTACTTCCGGGATCCCGACGGAAACAGCCTGGAGGTCGCGACGCCCGGTCTGTGGGGCCTGGATTCCGTGGAGCTTCGAACCGGACGTGTGTTGTCCAGGTCGTAGTCGCCCACCCTGAGGTCGATATCCAGCAGGCGTTGGCGGTTCTCATTGGCGCCGGTCAGAGCCCCGAACGAAGCCCCGACGGTCAGGCCTTCGGACATGCGTTCGCCTCCCTCGACTGCCGGTCTGGCCGTTCTCTTGGCCTAGCCGCCGCTCTGGGCTTCGACTTCCCTCTCTTCAAAGCGCGCGCCCCGTAGAGTGTTCCCGGTCGCGTAGTTCCCCTCGTGGCAGGCGAACTCGTACAGCTTGCCGTCGGTGGCCGGCCAGGTGTACTCGCCGGTATAGGGCGTTTCCCAGTCGCCGCTCTCGAGCGTGAACCGGTAGAGCAGCGTGTTCTCGTCCTGGAACGTGAAGCGTTCGACCACGTGCTGGTCGGCGGGCGGGGAGGCCTCGCCGAAAAGAGTCGTTGTGGCCCAGTTCTCTTCCAGGAAGTTCGTCGTGTCGACGACGAGGGTGTCCCCCTCCCACCAGGCGACCGAGTCGCCGGCCCGCGAGCGGATCTCCGGCGGCAGATGCCGTGCTTCTTCCCTGGACGGGCTGATGGGGATGACCCGCGCGTAGTGCATCCACTCGACCAGGATCATGAGATGCGTGTCCGTCTGCACGATCGTCTTGATGTTGTTGTAGTTCTTCGGGTAGATCGGGATGGTCGCTTCCAGCGAGAAGACGCAGCGGTCGGCGATCGACAGGGACTCGGGGCCGTCGTAGGGGCCGACTTCGCGGTCGCGCCACCAGGCAGGGCCGGTGTTCCTCTTGGAGAACCCGTAGAGCCCCTGGCGGCGCGCCTGTCCGCGATCCGTCAGCGCCGGGAAGCGCCCGTTCGGCGGGTCCACGAGCAGTGAGGTCCGGTACTTGCCGTCGACCGTGACCGCGGTGGTGCCGCGGTCCATGAAGAAGTAGTTGTAGCCGCCGACGTTGCCGCCGACCGGCGGGGCACTGCGAGTCGGATCGCTGGCCTGAGACCTCGCGTCGATGTTCCGGGCCTCCTGCTCCCGGATCGCCTGGGCCTCGTCTGGAGTCAGAGTGAGGCGGTCCCCCAATACGGGGCTCCGTTGCACCGGCGTCAGAGTGGCGATGTCGTAGTTGCCGGAGAAGTCCGGTTTACCGCCGGGGGTCGTGGGGATGTCGTCGGCTGCCGCGGCGCCGGCACAGGCGATTGCGGCGGCGAGAACGAAGGCGATGCGAGTACGACCGTTGACGCTCATCGAGCTCCTCCCTGACGGTACCTTCGAGTGTGCCTGCCATTGTAGACCGCACGCCGCGGTGTCCTTGGCGTCCTTGGCGCTACTCGCCGGGCACGGACCAGATCGGCGACGACCAGGCGCGTTCCTGAATCGTCGCGGGCAGGTCGGGCCGGGGTTCGACACCGGCTCGCAGCGCATCCCAGGTCGACCAGCGGCAGGTGGGGTTCTCCAGCACCCGCACGTAGTACAGCGCGTGCCGGTCGGCGTTGAAGTTCGGGTCGCTCCACATGGCCGAGAGCTCCGCGGCGCCCACGTCCTCGGTGTAGCTGCAGTCTTCGAGGTTGATGGCGGCGCCGTTGTCGGGACAACGCGGAGGAGATCCCGACGGCGCGCCGCCGTCGGCGCAGGCGACGTCGACGATCTCCTCCCGGGCCTCGCCGCCCTCGGCCCAGACCTTGATCACCTGCAGCCGCTGGAGCGGCGCGCTGTCCTTGTCGCGGGCGGCCCACATGAGGAAGCGCGGACTCCTTCCTGCCTCGGCGAGCAGGTCGCCGCCCATCGGCACGCCGCCGGCGTAGGCCCCGGCGATCATCTCCGGTTCGGCGACGAGGTCGAGGCTGTAGTCGTAGCCTGCAAAGAAGCGGATCCGGATGCGCGGGCCCGTGGTGGCGAAGGTCTCCTTGCGGCGCAGCGCGCCGTAGATCGACTCGCGGGTGTTCTCCTCCGCCCAGACTCCCGCCAGACCGGAGGCGCTGAAGTACCTGTTGTTGTTCTTCGTGTACTTCTCACCGTCCGGTAGCGGCCGGTCGAGCGGCACGGCGCCGCGCCGCTGGGGCGTGCCGTCGCCGGTGCCGATCTTGCCGTGGAAGTTGGACTCCTCCGGCGTGCCGCCCGCGTTGTGGGAGTCGGTGGCGCCGATCAGGCCGAACCGGAACGGATTGAAGCCCCGCGTTGCCTGGAGCATCTGGCCGTTGCGGTAGGACTCGCGGACGTAGCTGCCCGGAGCTTCGCTGGGCAGAGTCGTGCCGATCCGGTAGGCGTAGATCTCGAAGTCGGCCCATTCGTCGTTCGGCGACAGCAGCGGATGCGTGTCCGACGTGCCCTTGATCTGCGTGATCTCGACCAGCGGCTCGTTGCGTGTCCGCTGCTCGGCGTAGGCGGCGTCGAGGGGTTGGCCCGAGACCGTCTCGAGCTTGAACATGTGGCCGTTGCTGCCGTTCGAGTTGTGCGGAATGGCGAGCGCCTCGATCCCTCCGGCGCGCAGTTCGTCGAGCCACTGCCAGAGGTCCTCGGGATCCTGCGACGTGTCGACAGTGAAGGGTGCAGGCGGCGCTTCGCCGCGGAAGATCACGTTGCGGTGCAGGTTGCCCCGGCCTTCCGAGAAGGCCGTGAACTCGTAGCCGACAAAGGTCGTGAAGGCGCCCGGTTCGTAGTGGGCCTCGGCGGCGTCGATGATCGCCTGCCAGGCGTTGGGGCCGCCCGGGCTCGGTTCCTCGTCGTCGGCCCCCGAGCGGCCGGCGCCGATGAAGATCCTTCCGAAGAAGGGGCGCTCGGGGTCGTCGACTGCCGGCATCGCATCGAGGAACTGGCCATGATCGGTGACGGCCAGAAAGTCGAGCGGCTGGCCCTGAAGCTGGAAGCGGAAGCCGCCCGGGTGGTCGATCGACTCGCCCCTCGCGTAGCGGTAGGCGTCGTCTGGTTCGGTGCGGACCGCGAACTGGTAGGCGTCGAAGGAGTAGCGGGTGTGAACGTGAAGATCGCCGAAGTAGGCGTTGCGCAGCGGGCCGGGCGGGGTGGCCGGGTTCTCCTGGGCAGCGCTGCCGGCGGCGGTGGCAGCGGCGAGGAGAGCGGGAAGTATGGCGGCGAGGAGGCCGGAACAAGTCCGTCTGGTGCCCAAGCCCTCAGCCGCCCGGGACGTACCAGATCGATGACGACCAAGCGCGTTCCTGGATCGTCGCCGGCATCCCCGGATTGGGCTCGACGCCGGCGCGGATCGCGTCCCAGGTCGACCAGCGGCAGGTCGGGTTCTCCAGCACGCGCACGTAGTAGACGGCGTGCTTCGCGGCGTCGAAGTCCGGGTCGCTCCAGATGGCCGACAGTTCGGCGGCGCCCAGGCCCTGGGAGTAGCTGCAGTCGGAGAGATCGACGCTGGCGCCGTTGTCGGGGCAGCGGAGCGGGTCACCGGACGGCATACCGCCGTCCGCGCAGGCGATGTCGACGACTTGTTCGCGTGCCTCGCCGTCCTCCACCCAGCCCTTGACCATCTGCAGGCGCTGGAGCGAAGCGCTGTCCGCGTCGCGCGCGGCCCAGGCCAGGAAGCGGGGGCGCCTGCCCTCGTCGGCGAGCAGGTCGCCGCCCATCGGCACGCCGCCATCGTAGGCGGCGGCGATCATGTCCGGGTCGGAAGTCAGGTCGTCCGTGTAGCCGTAGCCGGCGAAGAACCGGACCCGCATCCGCGGTCCGCTGGTGGCGAAGGTCTCCTTGCGCCGGAAGGCGTCGTAGATCGAGTCGCGCGTGTTCTCTTCGGCCCAGACGGCGGCAAGCCCCGAGCCGCCCCAGAACTGGAAGGCGTTCTGGATGTACTTCTCGCCGTCCTCCGTGGGCTCGTCGAGCGGCACCGAACCGCGACGCTGACCGCTGCCGTCGCCGGTGCCGACCTTGCCGTGGAAGTTGTCCTCCTCGGGCGTGCCGGCGGAGTTGTGGGTGTCGGTCGCGCCGACGATGCCGAATCGGAACGGGTTGAAGCCCTGGGTCTCCTGGAGCACGAGACCGTTGACATAGGCCTCGCGGACGTAGCTGCCCTTGGGTTCGCTATAGAGACTGGTGGCGATGCGGTAGGGGAAGATCTCGAAGTCGGCCCACTCGTCGTTGGGCGAGAGCAGCGGGTGGGTCTCCGAGGTGCCCTTGACCTGGGTCATCTCGACCAGGGGCTCGTTGCGCATCCGCAGGTCGGCGTAGGCCGCGTCGAGCGGCTCGCCGCCCACCGTCTCCAGCTTGAACATATGGCCGTTGCTGCCGTTCGAGTTGTGCGGGATCGCCAGCCCTTCGATGCCCTCCGCCCGGCGTTCGTCGAGCCAGCGCCAGAGGTCTTCCGGATTGCGCGAATCGGTCGACGCAAAGGGCTTCGGCGGCGCCTCGCTGCCGCGGAAGATGACGTTGCGGTGCAGGTTGCCGCGGTCATCCGACGAGGTCGTGTACTCGTAACCGATGAAGGTGGTGAAGTTCCCCGGGTCGTTGTGGGCCTCGGCGGCCTCGATGATCGCCTGCCAGGCGGTGGTTTTGGCGTTGTCCTGCGCGTCCTGCGGCAACTCGGCGAACTCGCCGCTGCGGAGTCCCTGGATGGCGCGCGCGAAGCCGCCGCCTTCCCGCAGATCGGTCCCGAGCGTGGTCGCGTAAAGGGGATTCTCGGGGTTGTCCATCTCCGGGAGCACGCCGAGGTACAGGCCGTGGTCGGTTACCGCCTGGAAGTCGAGGGCGCCGCTCTGCAACTGGAGTTGGTGGCCGCTGGCGTGTTCGATCGCCTCGCCCTTGGCGAACCTGTAGGCATCGTCGGGGTTCGTGCGCGTGCCGAACAGGTAGGAGTCGAAGGAGTACTTCGTGTGCACGTGGAGGTCGCCGAAGTAGGCGTCCTTCAGTGGGTTCGGCGCCGCGGCGTCGCCGCCAGCAGCACCGGCGCCGGCTTCCTGGTCGCCGGCAGCGCAGCCGAGCAGGACAAGCGAGACGAGGGTCGGGACGGCGAGGACCGTGCGAATCGGGCGCATGACGATCTCCTTGGTGGGATTGTGCGTAGGTTAGCGCGGATGGCCCGCGCTACGGTTCACCGAGCGCCGGCGCCGCGTACCCGCGAAAGGCGCCCCGTCCGATGAGCGCGGCCACGCCGGCGATGTCGCCGGCGAGTGACCGGTCCTCCGTGTACGGCGGCGAGATGGCGCGCACCGCTTCCATCGTTTCCTCGATTGCCGTGGAACTCCGGGCGGGCCGGCGAAACTCGATCCCCTGGGCTGCCGCGAGCAGCTCGATCGCGACGATGTTCTGCACGTTGTCCAGCATGTCGTGCAGCCGCCGCGCCCCGTGGGTCGCCATGCTGACGTGGTCCTCCTGGTTGCCGGAGGTTGGGATCGTGTCCACGCTGGCGGGATGGGCAAGACACTTGTTCTCGGAAACCAGGGCGGCCGCGGTGGTTCCAGCCATCATGAAACCGCTGTTCAGGCCGCTGTTCCGGACCAGGAAGGCCGGCAGTCCGCTGAGATTGGCGTCGATGAGGAGCGCGGTGCGGCGTTCGGACAGCGACCCGATCTCGGCAACCGCCAGCGCCAGGTAATCGGCGGCGAGTGCGACCGGTTCGGCATGGAAGTTGCCGCCCGAGAGGAACTCGCCTGTGCTCGCGAACACCAGGGGGTTGTCGGTGACGGCGTTCGCCTCGGTCTTAAGAACGGCCGAGACGTGGCGGAGCGCGTCGAGGCAGGCGCCCATGACCGGCGGCTGGCAGCGGATCGAGTAGGGGTCCTGCACGCGGTTGCAATGGAGGTGCGAGGCTCGGATCTCGCTGTCCCGCATCAACTCGCGCAGCGCGGCGGCGACGTCGGTCTGGCCGGAGTGGCCGCGGAGTTGCTGGATTCGTGGATCGAACGGGCCGTCGCTGCCCTTGATCGCATCGGTTGCCATGGCGCCGGCCACAAGCGCCGCAGCCAGGACGTTCTCGGTGCGGAAGGCGGCCGTGAGCGCCAGCGCGGTGGACACCTGGGTGCCGTTCAGGAGCGCAAGGCCCTCCTTGGGCGCCAGCCGGATCGGCCCGATACCCGCCTCGGCCAGCGCCTCGACCGCTGGGATCAACCTGCCTCGGAGGTGGGCCTCGCCCTCGCCGAGCAGCACACGCGAGAGATGGGCGAGCGGGGCGAGGTCGCCGGAGGCCCCGACGGAGCCCTGCGACGGAATGCAGGGGTAGATCTCGTGCTCGAGCAGCGCGGTCAACGCGTTGACGAGCTCCAGCCGGACGCCGGAATGACCGCAGGCGAGCCCCATGACCTTCAGCAGGATCACCAGGCGCACGACCTCGTCACCCAGGTCCTTGCCGACGCCGGCGGCGTGAGAGCGAACGAGGTTCTCCTGCAGGTGGGCGAGTTCGTCCTCCTCGATCCGTACCTGGGCGAGCTGCCCGAAACCCGTGTTGACCCCGTAGACCGCCGTGCCCTCGGCGATTACCCTGACGACCGCTTCGGCGGCCGCGTCGATCCTGCGCCGGGCGCCCTCGCTCAGCTCGACGCGGAGCGGCGTGCCCCAGGCCTCTCGCAGTTGAGCGAGTGATACCGGCGAGCCGTCGAGCCTCAATCTCATCGGGAGCCGGCGCCCGGGACCATCGGCAGGTTGAGGCCCTGGTCGCGCGCACACGCGATCGCCTCCTCGTAGCCGGCGTCGGCGTGCCGCATGACGCCGGTTGCCGGGTCGTTCCAGAGCACGCGTTCGATCCGCCGGTCCGCGTCCTCGCTGCCGTCGCAGACGATGACGAACCCGGCGTGCTGGGAGTACCCCATGCCGACGCCGCCGCCGTGATGCACGGAAACCCAGGTCGCGCCGCTTGCGGTGTTGAGCAAAGCGTTGAGGAAGGCCCAGTCCGAGACGGCGTCGGAACCGTCCCGCATCGCCTCCGTTTCGCGGTTCGGGCTCGCCACCGATCCGCTGTCCAGGTGATCGCGGCCGATGACGACGGGCGCCCGCAGCTCACCGCTTCGGACCATCTCGTTGAAGGCGAAGCCGATGCGGTCGCGCTGCCCCAGGCCCACCCAGCAGATGCGCGCCGGCAGGCCCTGGAACGGGATTTGCTCGCGCGCCGCGTCCAGCCAGTGGTGCAGATGCGGGTCGTCGGGGATCAGTTCCTTGACCTTGGCGTCGGTGCGGTAGATGTCTTCGGGGTCGCCGGACAGGGCCGCCCACCGGAACGGACCGATGCCGCGGCAGAACAGGGGGCGGACGTAGGCGGGCACGAAACCCGGAAAGTCGAACGCGTTCTCGACTCCGGCCCCGAGCGCCTCCTGGCGGATGTTGTTGCCGTAGTCGAAGGTAGGCACACCGGCTTCGCGAAAGCCGAGCATGGCGCGGACGTGAACCGCGATCGACTCGCGGGCCGCCGCCGCGACCCCGTCGGGATCGCTCGCCCGGCGCGTCTGCCACTCTTCGACGCTCCAGCCTATCGGCAGGTAGCCGTTCGCCGGGTCGTGTGCTGATGTCTGGTCGGTCAGCGCATCGGGCCGGACGCCGCGGGCCAGCAGTTCGGGCAGAAGCTCCGCTGCATTGCCGAGCAGGCCGACGGTGAGCGGGGATCGCGCTTCGACCGAGGCCTGGATCACGGCCAGCGCCTCGTCGAGGGACTCGGCCCGCGTGTCGAGGTACCCGGTCTCCAGTCGCTTCTCGATCCGGTCCGCCTGACACTCGATCGCGAGCAGCGACGCCCCGGCCATCTTGGCCGCCAGTGGCTGCGCTCCGCCCATGCCGCCGAGTCCGGCGGTCAGGATGAAGCGCCCGGAGAGATCGCCGCCGTAGTGCTGGCGACCCATCTCGACGAACGTTTCGTAGGTGCCCTGAATGATTCCCTGGCTGCCGATGTAGATCCACGATCCGGCGGTCATCTGCCCGTACATCATCAAACCCAGCCGGTCGAGTTCCCGGAAGTGCTCCCAGGTCGCCCACGCGGGGACGAGATTGGAGTTGGCGATGAGCACTCGCGGAGCGTCGGGGTGGGTCCCGAACACGCCAACCGGCTTTCCGGACTGGACGACCAGCGTTTCGTCGGCCTCCAGCTTCCGCAGCGTGTCGACGATCGCCTCGTAGGCCTCCCAGTTGCGCGCCGCCTTGCCGATCCCGCCGTAGACGACGAGATCCTCGGGCCGCTCCGCGACCTCCGGATCGAGGTTGTTCATCAGCATGCGGAGGGGCGCCTCGGTCAGCCAGCTCTTCGCTGAGATGCGGCTCCCCGTGGGCGCCTTGATTGGTCCGGCGTGGGTGCTTTTCATCCAGACTCCGTGTTCCGGGGCGTGCCTACAAGTTCGTCAGTGCCTCTCTGAAGGCTCTGGCCACTTCGTGACGGTCGACGTGTTCGCCGTCGATCACCTGCCACTCGCCTTCGACCATGACCCGTTGGATGGGAAAGCGATAGCCGGAGAATACCAGCGCGTCGAGCACGGTGGCGGGGCCGTGTCCGGCGAGCATCGGGTCGCCGTCGTCGAGGACGACCAGGTCGGCCGGCGCTCCCTCTTCGAGGCCCACCTTGCCTTGGCCGCCGGCTTGGGCGCCGCCCGCGAGGGCGCGCAGAAACAGCTCCTGTCCCACGTGAAGGTGGCGCAGGGACGCCACGTTGCGCGACCGCAAGCGAAGGCGCTGCCCGTACTCGAGCCAGCGCAGTTCCTCGAAGGGGTTGATCGAGACGTGACTGTCGGAGCCGATCGCAATCTCTCCGCCGTGCTCCAGGAAGTCCACCAGGGGAAAGAGCCCGTCGCCCAGGTTCGCCTCGGTCGTCGGGCACAGACAGACGACGGCCCCGGAGACGGCCAGGTCCCGGCATTCGTCGCCGTCCATGTGGGTTGCATGCACGAGGCACCAGTTCCGATCGACGTCGAACCGGTCCAGCAGCCAACGGACCGGACGCTGACCGTGGGCCGCCAGGCACTCGTCAACCTCCCGCTGCTGCTCGGCGATGTGAAGGTGCATCGGCGCGCCGGTTTCCGTGGCTCGCGCCGCGACCTGCCTCAACGACGGTTCGCTGACCGCGCGCAGGCTGTGGGCCCCGACCGCGACGCGGATGCGACTGGACGCGTGCTCGGCCGCGCGTTCCTGGTGGGCCAGAAACGCCGTGGGATCCATCCTGAAGTGCCGCTGGCCGGGCGTCGACTCGTCCCGGTCGAACCCGGCCCGCTCGTAGAGCACCGGCACATAGGTCAGCCGGATGCCGCTGGCCGAGGCGGCGCGGCGAACCGCCTCGAACATCGTGTCCGCGGTCCCGGAACCAGCCGGCTCCCGGTGCAGGTAGTGAAACTCGACGACCGAGGTGTACCCGCTTTCGAGCATCTCCACGTACGCCTGCCGGGCGATCGCCGCGAACCGGCCGGCGTCGAGGCGCCCGACGAGCTCGTACATCTGGTGGCGCCAGGTCCAGAAGCTGTCCCGGCCGGCGCCGGAGCGGTGTTCCGTCCTGCCTGCCAGCGCGCGCTGAAAGGCGTGGCTGTGCGCGTTGGTCAGACCCGGGATGACGATTCCGGCATCGAGGTCGACTGGCGAAGAACCGGTGTTCTCAGTCGAAACCTCGACGATCCTCCCGTCCTCGACGACCAGCAGGGCGTCTTCCGCCCATCCCGGGGGCAACAGCGCGAGGCGCGCGCGAATAGTGGCCACCGCCTTCCACCGTACTTCCTGGCAATCCCGAACACAACAGGGCAGGATCGAGCGCATGGGAAGTGCGGAGCGCTGGGATCTGCTGCTGACCGATGTCCGTATCGCGACGATGCGCCGCGGCGCCACCCCCTACGGGGCGATCGAGGACGGCGCCCTGGCGATCGCCGGCGGTCTGATCGACTGGATCGGACCCGCTTCCGCGTTGCCGCGGGGCGAGGCTCGAGAGACCCGGTCGCTGGAGGGCCGCTGGATCACTCCGGCGCTCATCGACTGCCATACCCACCTGGTGTTCGACGGCGACCGGGGGGCGGAGTTCGAGGCCCGGCTTCAGGGCACGAGCTACGAGTCGATCGCGGACGCCGGCGGCGGCATCATGTCGACGGTTCGCGCGACCCGGGCGGCGACGGAAGACGAGCTCTACCGGGCTGCGCTGGAGCGCCTCGAGGCCCTCGCCGCCGACGGGGCGGCGACGGTCGAGATCAAGTCCGGCTACGGTCTCGATCTGGCCACCGAACTTCGAATGCTCGAGGTGGCTCGGCGCCTCGGCCGGAACTCGGGACTGACCGTTCCGACGACGCTTCTCGCCGCTCACGCGGTGCCCCCGGAGTTCCACGGGCGGGCAGACGACTACATTGAGTTCGTCGTCGCAGATGTGCTGCCCGCGGTCGTCGAGCGGAACCTCGCCGATGCGGTAGACGCTTTCTGCGAAGGGATCGCGTTCGACGCCGCGCAGGTCGCCAGGGTCTTCGAACGGGCGGTGGAGCTAGGCATGCCGGTCAAGCTGCACGCGGACCAACTGAGCGATGGCGGCGGCGCCGCGCTGGCCGCCCGCTTCGGGGCGCTCTCGGCCGATCACCTGGAGTACGCATCGGCTTCGGGAGTGCGGGCACTTGCCGGGGCCGGGACGGTGGCGGTGATGTTGCCCGGCGCCTGCCTGACCCTCGACGAGACCCGGCGGCCGCCGATCGGTGAGTTCCGCCGGCGCGGAGTGTCGATCGCGATCGGGACCGACTGCAATCCCGGCACCTCGTCTCTGTGCTCGGTGCCGGAGGCGATGGCGCTGGCCAGCCGCCTCTTCCGCCTGACGCCGGAGGAGTGCCTGGCGGCGGTCACCCGGAACGCGGCGCAGGCGCTGGGCCTCCTGGAAGACCGTGGCACGCTCGCGGTGGGCAAGCGGGCCGACATCGCGATCTGGGACATCGCGCATCCCAGGGACCTGAGCTATTGGATCGGGCGTCGGCAACTCGCCGGGCTGCTGGTCGGCGGCGCCGCTCCGGCGGGCCATTGCGGGTAGATTGCCGCGCATGTCGACGAAGCACTTGTACAAGATCGTTGCCGCGGGATCGTTGCTGCTGGCATCTGCGGCCAGTTCGCCGTTGGCAGCGCAGGCCGGAACGGCCGGGACGACGCCGCCCGCCGAGTACGTGGAACTTGCCCGCGCGCTGCTCAAGCAACTCATCGAGATCGACACCACGGACACGGAACGGGGTGACAACACGCGCGCCGCTCGGGCCATGGCCGATGCCCTGCTCGACGCCGGCTTGCCGGCGGAAGACGTGCAGGTCCTGGTCCCCGCCGGCTTTCCCACCAAGGGCAACCTGGTGGCGAGGCTCCGCGGCAAGAACCCGAATGCCGCCCCGATCCTGCTGCTCGCGCACATCGACGTCGTCGAAGCGCTGCCCGAGGATTGGAGTCCCGACATCCGTCCCTTCGAGTTCATGGAGCAGGGCGGCTACTTCTACGGCCGCGGCACGTCGGACGACAAGGACGAATGCGCCATCCACACCGCGAACCTGATTCGTCTGCACCGGGAGGGGTTCGTTCCCGAGCGGGACATCGTGATTGCCCTGACTGCCGACGAAGAGGGCGGAACGCGCAACGGCGTCCAGTTCCTGCTTGAGGAGCACCGGGAGCTGATCGACGCCGCCTTCGCGCTGAACGAGGGCGGCGGCGGCATGGAGCGGAACGGCCGCAAGGTCTCGAACAACGTGCAGGGTGCCGAGAAGGTGTACCAGTCCTTCGACTTTGCGGCGAGGAATCCCGGCGGCCATTCGTCGCTGCCGGTGAAGAAGAACGCGATCTACGACCTGTCTCAGGCGCTGCTTGCGGTGCAGGAGCACGAGTTTCCGGTCATGTTGAACGAAGTGACCGAAGAGTTCTTCGCTCGTGCGGCCGAGCTGATCGGCGGCGAGACCGGTGAGGCGATGCGGCGCATTGCCGTCGACCCGGATGACGCCGGCGCACTGGCGATCCTGTCGCGGCAGCCCGCATACAACGCGCGGCTGCGGACCACCTGCGTCGCCACCCAGATCGAGGGCGGCCATGCCGAGAACGCGCTGCCGCAGATGGCGCGGGCGAACGTCAACTGCCGCCTCCTCCCGGACCATGACCCGGTCGAAGTAGCGAAGGCGCTACAGGAACTCGTCGACCCGTTCGGCGTCACGGTGGAGCCGAAGGCCGAGGCCACGCCCAGCCCGCCGTCGCCGCTGACCGACGAGGTGCTGGGCGCGATCACGCGGATCACCGAGGAGATGTGGCCGGGCGTTCCCGTCCTTCCGACCATGTCGACCGGCGCCACGGACGGTCTCTACCTGCGCAACGCCGGCATCCTGGTCTACGGCGTCAGCGGCATCTTCGGCGACATGGACGACGTCCGCGCCCACGGCCAGGACGAACGGATCCGGATCGACCACTTCCACGAGGGGCAGGAGTTCCTGTACCGCTTGGTCAAGGCGTTGGCCGGAGTTCCACGGCAGCGCCGCGCAGCATGACGGCGAAGACGCGGTAGCGCTCGTCGAAGGAAGCGGCGTCGGTCTCGCCGGGAACCGCCCCCCGGAAGCCGGCGCGCAGGAGACCTGGATTCTCGAAGCGCTCGGCGATATCGGGCCGTTCGTGGTTGAGCCCCATGTTGGTCAGGAAGTGGCCGTCGCGGTAGATGACGATCTGCCGCGGTCGCTCACCTCGGCTCGCGTCCACTGCCCAGCCTTCGATCTCGATCCGGTTCGCCGACGTGATCACGCGCAACGCCCCTTCGAACCCGTCGCCGGGTCGCCGCACGGTCAGGCGGCGGCCGTCCGTAGTCGGCAGGATCTCGAGATTCCCGGGCTCCCATTCGAGGGGCCGGTAGGAAAAGCGGAGGCGGCTGGCCACGCCGCGCCGCGATACGGCGTAGGCGAGGACGCCCTCGCGCTGCACGAGGCCGCGATCTGCCGAGGCCCAGAAGGCGAAGCCGCTGTTGACGAAGGACGGTCCGTAGAGACCGCCAAGATCGGGCCGCCGGTGGGCGCCGGGCTGGTGGACGGTCATCTCACCGCCGATGAAGAGGATGACCGCTTCGACTCCACGCGGGTCCGGCGGCTCGTCGCGGATGAAGCCGCTGACCATGAACTTGGCCACGCCCTCGACCGGCTCGGGGTGCGGTCGGGGAAGTACCGCATCGAGCGCGCCATCGAAGCCGCTCGGAGGGGGCGCGATGGGAATGCGGCTCGGCGGCTCTGATTCCCCTTCGACGACGTGGCGGAGCACGGCCTCGAGGTTGCCGGCGGCGCTTCGGGCGACCTCGTACCGGTAGGGGTCACCTTCGCGCCGGGCCGTGAGATCAGGTTCAACCAGCGAGTGGAGGCTCCACTCCTGGCCGTGGTCGAAGTCCTCGACCTGTTCGTAGCCGAGGTTCGACGGGAACCCGACCCCTTCGCGTGGATCCTGGACGCCGTAGTTGTCCGCTCGCAGGAGCAGCAGGTCCGGCAGGAACTTCTCGGCGGCAACGCGTCGCGGAACGTCGTAGCGCAAACCGGGCGTGACCAGGCCGCCGCGATCGACGATCCGCAGACCGCTGACCCAGCCGACGTGTCCGATCTCGCGAACGAGCACTGACGTGCTCGGCTCGTAGCGCTCGGCGAGCCATCGGCCCATGTCTTCGAGTTGTTGCTGCCGTGCCGTCGGTTCGACGCGGTGTCCGATCTGCTGGGACGTGTGGCGGAGCACGGGCAGCGTGAGCGCGAGGATCGGGATCGCCGTCAGCAGGACGGCAACGAGCGGGCGTTGGGGGCCGATGCGGAGATGGCGAGGCAGGAGTTCCGCCGCCTGTTGGCAGAGCCGCCCGGTCCCGACCAGGCAGGCGTGGACGCCCAGCGCGAGCAGGAACGCGCCGAGGATGGTCAGCGTGTAGTAGTGCCACGTGTATCCTGGCAGCGATCCGATCACGGCATAGCCGACGAGAGCGCCGAGCGGGAACGCGATCAGGGGCCAAAGAGCGGCGCGGCGGCGCAAGAGCGCGGTGGCGCCGATGATCAGAAGAGCCACCAGGAGCAGTGGGCCGGCGATCGTCTGCGTCAAGGAGGGGTTGTACGCCGCCAGCAGACTCTTGCCCGCCTCGCCGTAGACCTCTCGAACCAGATCCAGGTAGTGCAGCGGAGAAACGATGCTCTCGCCCTGTTTTGCGCCCAGTGTCTTCGGCAGGACATCGCCGTAGTAGGCGAACGCGAAGAGGAGCCACGGCAGCGCCACAGCCAGCGCCGCCAGAGTCTGACGCACGGGTGGTTTCCGGTGGCGCAGCCAGCCGTGAGCGATCAGCATGGCCGCGAGAAGGGCGCCCTCGGGTCGGGTCAGGAACAGGAGCGCGGACACGACCGCGGCAGCCGTGACGCGTTCGCTCAGGTGAAGATCGAGGGCGAGCAGGAAGAGCAGGGCGAAGAGGTGGATCTCCATTCCCACGTACAGGTAGTTGTAGGCGACCGCGGGATTGAAGGTCATCAGGGCGACCGCCAGAGGCGCGGTGGGCCCGGCTCCGAGGCGAACCAGCAGTCTGGCGGCGAGCGCGGCAGTGCCCAGCATGCACAACAGGCCGAACCCGTTTTGCCAGGCCGCCGCCTGATCGCCGCCGAGGATGACGAACACGCTGCTCAGCATGGTGAACAGCGGCGTCGTGAAGCCCATGACCCGCTCGCCCGCGTTGTAGACGAGGCCGTTGCCCTCCGACAGGTTGCGGGCGTAACGGAGGACGATCAACTGGTCCTCGAACTGCAGCCGCAGGGCGAGGTTGGGGATCAGGCGGGCGGCGAACCAGACGCCGAAGACCCCGAAGGCCGCCCATGGGATCGCCGCGAACAGGCGCTGCTGTCGGGTTGGAGGCCCTGGGGACCCGGAGTCGCCCCTACGGAAGCGGTTCAATTGCCGTCCGTATCGGCAACTCGACCGCGGAACCACTGAGCATCAGTGCGAAGACCCGGTGGTTCTCGGCAAACGTCTCCGGTTCGGGAGCGCCGGACACGACGCCGCGGAAACCGGTGCGCAGGAGCCGGGGGTCATCGTGATGCGCAGCGACATCCGGTCGCTCGCGGTTCGTGCCCAGATTCTTCAGGAACTCGCCGTCGCGGTAGATGACGATCTGACGGGGTCTTTCGCCCCGTTGGACATCGGCGGCCCAGCCTTCGATCAGCGTGCGGTTCGCAGGCTTGTTGATCAGGTCGATTGCGCCTTCGAGGCCGTCTCCGGTTTCCTGTACCCGCAGTCGGCGGCCGTCGCTGATGGGCAGGATCTCGACTCCGTTCTCGTCGAACTCGAGTGGCGCATAGAAGAACCGAAGTCGAGTCGCGATGCCCCGGCGCGAGATCGCGTAGGCGACGAAACCCTCCCGTCGGATCGCATCGAAGACCTCGTCGGTAGCTTCGGAGTCGAGTCCCTCGCCGGGTCGGGACTTCTGGGTGAAGCCGGTGTAGAGCTGTTCCTGACCGTAGCGATTCGCGACGTTGGACCTTTCGTACTGCGTCGAACCGACCCAGTACTGACGCTCGGCGAGAAACGCGACCACTTCCTGGATGCTGCCGGGATCGGTGAGATCCGCAGCCCAACCGTGGATGCGCGCGGCGGTCCGGTGGCTGCCCTCGAGGAAGCCCGACAGACCAGCATCGCTTCGCGCCACGGGAATCCGTTCCACGTCGGCGGAGAGGGCGCTCCGGGACCGACGCAACAGTGCGTCTCCTTCGCCCTGTTCACCCCAGGATAGTTCGTAGACGAAACCGAGGGGCCGTTCCATGTACTCGAGTTCGTATGCGCTTCCTCGTTCTGAGATCAGGAACACATCGACTTGATTGAGTCCCGGCCGGAAGAGGCGTTCCGGCAGTACAGCCGCGATCCGGATCTCGCCGGCATTGGTCTGGTGGGGACGAACGGAGGCTGCGACGACACCGTTCAGGGCCACCGCGACAGAGCGTTCGAGGAGAGAGTCCGGCCCCGTCAGAGTCCCCTGGGCGATAGCTGGCAGCAAAGCTCGGCTGGGATCGACGTGGTCCCAGAGATCCGACGCTTCGAGCTGGATGCCGATCTCGCCGCTACGGCGCGGTAGTTCCGAGATCCTTCGACCGTGAAGGCTTGGCACGGCGCCGATCGCCATCGGGTCGTTCGTCTCGCCGAGGAGCGCTGCCTGCTCCGCGAGCCGTTCCCGCCGCCAGGGCTCGCGGTCTACCGGAACCTCCACGTGGGCGGCGTACTTGCCGACCAGGGAAGGTGATCCGGTGTCCTGGGATCGGGGAATCGCACTCGCTTCGGCACCCGCGAGTTCGAGGATCCGTGGCGCCAAGCCGACCAGGGAAGTGACTGTGTCGTCAATCTCCGGCTGACGCTGAAACGGTGCTTTGATGACCAGGGGCACCGCGGCGAGATCCAGCGGCTGGTACCCCGAAGAGTCGTCGACATCGAGGAGTCGGCGGGATTTGCCGGGTTGGAAGGCGACCCCGTGATCCGCCGTGATGGCGATCACGCTCCGGTCGAAGAGATCGACTGACTCGAGCTTCTCGATCAGCTCGCCGATCAGGCGATCGACGAATTCCACCTGCAGCAGATAGCGCTTCTCGTGGTGGTGCACCGGCCAGGGGTCGGTCGTCCACAGTTCTCGTTCGAGTCCGTGGACGCGAGTCCGGGTGACACGGTAGGTGCGCCCGGAGGGCAGGTACTCCCACGGCAGGTGAGGCAGCAGGCTGTGGAGGAAGTAGAAGCCGGGGCGCTGGCCTTGCGGCCGGATCGAGTCGCCAAGACGGCGGAACTCGGCCGCCCGGTCGGCCTCTCGAAGGTGGCGGAGAGCTCGCTGGACGGGCTTGTCTGTCGGTGGGGCGTCGGGAGTGGAGGCCTGGTCCTGACCGAAGGCGCTCCAGGTCTGGGTGACCTCCGGCAATCCTTCGGTCCAGACTGCGGGCAGTGTCAGGTTGAGCCAGACCACCGTGAGATCGGAGATCAGGAGGCTGAAACGCTCTCCGAAGGCTGGCCGCTGCTCGCCAAGCAGGTTCAGGTCGGGCGGGCAGAGCGACGTGATCGGTTCGATGGCGTAGATGTCGTGGCTTGGCGCGAGGACGGTGAACAGGTTGATCGGTTGCTCCGCGAGTGTCGGGAGACGCCCCTGCTCGGCCTTCCGGCCGGTCAGCATCGCCGGCACCGCCAGTTCGGACACGTCGGCGGCAGCCGTAGCGTTCGGATACCAGGTGGCTCGGTCGGCCAGACGCGCCAGGTTGGGAAGCCGTTCCCGGTCGATCCGCCCCTCGGAGTCGAGGATCGACGTCAGTGACCACTCGTCGAAGATGACCAGCACAACCGGCGCCCGGGCGCCCGTATCGCCCAGGTCTGCCGGGATTGCCTGGTTGGGGCTGGCCGCGCTCCGTCGAACCCTGCCGTCGAGTACGAGGAGCGCCGGCACCAGGACCGCGGCGGCCGACAGCAGCATTGCGAAGGAGCGCACGGCCCGAAATCGGATGTAGGCCCAGCCCACAGCGGCTCCGGCCGCCAGCGCAAGCGTCGTGGCAACGACCGCCGGCAGACCGCGGACCGCCTGCAGCGCGATCACCGCGGCGAGCAGGCCGGTGGGGGCCGCAATCGCGGGTCGCATCCAGGATGGGCGGAGGAACCGAAGAGCAGCGGCGGGCGCGGAGAGCGCCAGCGCCGGAACCACCGCGAGCACCAGAACAAGGGCGAGAAGATCGCCCATGTAGAGGTTGCGGATGGCGAAAAACTCGGGCGCCCGCCTCAGCAGGTCGTAGACCGGCTGTGCGAAGGCGAGACTGCTCAGACCGGCAATCGCCAGTACACCGGCGCCAAGGCTCCGGTGCAGTTCACGTCGGTCGGTGTCGAGCGCGGCGGCCGGTTCTTCTGAGCTGCTCGGTTCTTCCTGACGGTCTTGCCCGGGGGCGGGCGGGTGCGACTCCGACATGGGAGGCGATGCTACCCGTATCCCTCGCCGCAGGGCGCCGTTTGCCCCGTCTTGGCGTGGGTACGCCTCGTGGTCCCGGCGCTGACTGTTAGCCTGCCGCCATCATGGCGGCTGCCACACCGGAACCCCACCGTAGCCGGACTCACGCGGTCGACATCGGCGGTGTGGTGGTGGGCGGCGGTGCGCCGGTGGTGGTGCAGTCGATGACCAGCACGGACACCGCGGATGTCGACGCCACAACGGCCCAGGCGCTCGCGCTCGCGGAGGCCGGTTCGGAGCTGGTTCGGATCACCGTGAACGTCGACGCGGCGGCGGTCGCGGTGCCGGAGATTCGCGCCCGGCTCGACGCGGAGGGTTGCGACGTGCCCCTGGTCGGGGACTTCCACTACAACGGCCACGTGCTGCTCGAACGGCACCCCGACTGCGCGGCAGCGCTGGCGAAGCTGCGGATCAACCCGGGCAACGTCGGCCGCGGCGGCCGCCGGGACCCGCAGTTCGCGGCGATCTGCGACGTAGCGCGGAGACTCGGCAAACCGGTGCGGATCGGCGTCAACGGCGGGTCGCTCGACCAAGACCTGCTGGTGGCGAAGATGGAGGAGAACACCGAGCGGGACCTGGGCATGACCTCCGAGGAGATCGTCGGCGAGTGCATGGTGCTGTCGGCTCTCCGGTCGACCGAACTGGCGCTCGAATGCGGCCTCACCGAGGAGCAGATCGTCATCTCGTGCAAGGTGTCCTCGCCGCGGGACCTGATCGGCGTCTACCGCGACCTGGCGAGCCGCACCCGGCAGCCGCTTCACCTCGGCCTGACCGAGGCCGGCATGGGGATCAAGGGCCTGGTGTGGTCGTCGTCGGCGATGTCCGTCCTGCTGGCCGAGGGCATCGGCGACACGATCCGCGTTTCGCTGACCCCGCGCCCCGGCGGCGACCGCCGCGACGAGGTTCACGCCTGCCGGGAGTTGCTCCAGGCCCTGGGGCTGCGGGCCTTCGCGCCGAGCGTCACCGCCTGCCCCGGCTGCGGCCGCACGACGAGCACCACGTTCCAGGAACTCGCTCTGCAGGTGGAGGACTTCATCGACGCCAGCATGCCCGCGTGGCGTAGCCGCTATGAGGGCGTCGAAGAACTGAAGCTCGCCGTCATGGGCTGCGTCGTCAACGGCCCCGGCGAGTCGAAGGCCGCCGACATCGGCATCTCCCTGCCCGGTACCGGCGAGGCCCCGACCTGCCCGGTGTACGTCGACGGGAGGCAGTTCACGACGCTCCGCGGCACCGCGGCGGAACTGTCGGAACAGTTCACGCGGATCGTGGGGGAGTACGTGGAGAGCCGGTATCCGCGTCGGGTGTGACTGTGGGTCGTGTGGCGCCACTGAGCCTCGCCGTGGGCTTCGGTGTGGCTCTTTCCACGCTTGCGTGCGGATGTAGGCAGGCCGGGACCGAGGAAGTCGCCCGGATCAACCCGCCTTCGCTGACAGAGTCGCTTCTCGGGGAGGGGCCGGCGCCCGCCGGGAGCGATATCGCCGAAAGCACGGTTGACGAGCACGAGCTGAGCCGGCGCCTTGCCGACCTGTACCGGCTGCCGGAGGGCCGCAATCTCGATCTGCGAACGCCGCCGTATCCGCTCGAGCGCCTGGCTCTCTACCGCGCCTGGAACCCGTCGCAGGCTCGGGCGATTCCGAGTGGCCCGACCATGATGTCCGTCCTCTGGAGAGACGGCCGCCCGACGATAGACGGCAGCTGTTTCGGGTGTGACGACCTGGTTTCGTTGGTGTCGCATCTCGGCGTGCGCCGCGACGCGGTTCGCCTGGCAGGCGGCGCGGAGAACGTCGAGATCATCGCCGATGTCGTGCAACGTGACGGTGCGTCGCTGGACGACCTTCTGGCCGACCTCTCGGAGGTTCTCGGGGAGAAGTTCGACCTGGACTTCAGCTTCCGGGAAGTTGCCACAATGTCCCCGGCGCTGGTCCTGAGGGGTTCGATCGGCACGGTGATGCAGGACGAGGTGTACGGCGGCGAGCGCTACCTGCACGTCTTCACCGACCGCAAGAACGAGGATCCGCGCCGCGGAACTGGCGGAGGTCCGTCAACGGACGCAGACCTGCTCGTCAGGCTGCTGTCGATCCAGCTTGGGATGCCAGTCATAGACGAGACCGTCGGGCCGGCTACGGAGCCATTCCACGTGCGAGTCCACGACTCGGCCTACAGGACGCGGCGGTTGGAACTGGTCATCCGCAATCTGGAGGACCAGACCGATCTCGACATCGCGGTCGAAGAACGTCCCGACCGGCTGGTCGAGGTGTCGCCGGCCGGTTGATTCGCGGCCCCCGTGTGGTCGTAGTTTGTCCGGGCAAGGGCAGCGGGCAGGGGATCAGAAGCGGCTACTGAAACCGTAGGGCATTCGTTCCTCGTAGACCTCGCTGCCTGGCGGTGGTCCTTGCGGTCTTGTGCTCCGCAGGATCCTGTTGAGAGAGCGGCACAACCTTGCTCGCTTACGACCGATCAGATCCAATACCCACGCTGCATCATGGTGCTGAACTCGCATACGGGCCCTATAGGCGGCGTTGAAGACTGCGTCAGCGAGTTCCTCCCTCGGCAGGATCTCCTGTATCTGTGGATGGCGCAGCAGATCGACGGTCGTTGCGGTGTGGGGTTCCTTGAACCGTGACGCGCATATCCGTAGCGCCTTGCGTTCATCAATGAGCGCGAGTCCACCTTGTTCGAGGGCAGCCGCGATAGTGGCTGCCTCTCCGTCATCCAGAGTCGTAGCCGCAGCCCCGTCGACCAGTTCGGTCAAGACTTGGTGGCCGTTTCCACCAAGGGCTGTCACCTTGATGAGGTCGAGAGCCACTAGGTTGGAGAGCATCTCCCCGTCGTGGTGCTGGCGGCTCCGCTCGTCCTGCAGCTCCCACACAACCTGCTCTGCAACGAGAACCTGGTTCGGTAGTGCGGCCAGGAGGGCCTCCGAACACCCGGTTGCGTTCAAGTTGATGACGACGCTGGTGTCCGCCAAGACCGGGCCGGCGAAGTTATAGAGGAAGTGGCGTGGCGGCATTTGGTTCGCCCTCCGAGGCCTCTTCGTCCATCATCTGACGGAGAGCCACCCGGTCGAGGACTAGGAGGCGTGCCAGTTGTCCTTCGCTGAGAAGCTCCTGCCGATGCGCCTCGGCAGCGAGAGCGGCGATGCGGGGGGGCATGCAGTGCGCCGATTGGGGCGTATCGGTGTCAACAGGTGCAAGCGCGCCAAGAACCTCCACCGCCTGCTTGTCGGTAATGCCGCCATTCGCCTGGAACCAGTCCCATGCGCCGGGCGGAACGAGCTTCAGTTCCTCGATGCGGCGGACCATTGCCTCGCGCGACACGCCGAAAGTGTCGCTCAGCAGGATGACGTGGCGGCGAGTCAGAGTTGAGAACCCTGACGTATACTCGCGGAACTTCTCGATGACGGTTCTCGGCGGCATCAGGAACGTGCGGGCAAATGCGTCGGCGTAGAATTCCGCTCGTGACTTCGGCCGGTCGTCGCGGTAGTGGATGCTCGTCGCGTGGCGAACGGAGACCAGATGGGCCAGTTCGTGGACCGCGGTGAGGGCGCGTCTGGCCGACCGGTGCTTCGCGTTCAACAGGACGCACGCTCCCACTTCGGTGTCGTAGGCGAAGAGACCGGAGACTCGGGAGGGAAGCGGACGCACGTAGACGCGCACTCCGAACTCGAGTTCAAGCAGGTTCTCGATGTCGCGAACCGGCGCCAGACCCAAGCCGATGCGCTGGCGCAGTTCGAGAGCATCGCTCTGGGCCTGGATCCGGATGTCTCCAGGGAGGAGAGGGCGTTCAGCGGGGTAGTTGCGAGGCCTCTGGACGCCGAGCAGATTCTCGAGTTCTACCTCTGCGCGGACGAGCCCTACCAGGATTCGGGCCGCCTCGCCGGCTTCCGCATCTACGTAGTGACCGTCCTTGCGGAACCGGGGCGCCAGGTCCACATGCACTGCCTCGCGCCGCAGGACTTCGTTCGCGGAGGTGCCATAGGCCACTGCTAGCCGCTGAAGCTCAGCGGGCTGCCAGCGACGCTGTCCCTTCTCGATGGCCAGGAGCGTCGTGCGAGCGACTCGAATAGCGGCCGCAGCTTGCGCTTGCGTCATGCCCGCTGCCTCGCGGGCGTTCCTCAGCCGCCGACCCACTTCCGCCGGATCGATAGCCGGCGCTTGTCTAGCGGAACCGGGTGGCCCAGCGCGTAACGAAGGAGCCTGGGCCGAGGGAGTCGAGGAAGGCGTTCCACTCTTGTTCATGTGCTTTCAACATCCTGAATAGTCGCGTTCTGATCTTCTCTTCCGACGTGATGTCCGAAGAACCGAATGCCTCGGCCAAGCCAAGAACGCCGAGATCAAGCTCGCTACTGGCCTCATCTGGTCGACCGAGACGAGCCAGGTGCTCAAGATGGAGCGTCCCGGCGATGGCGTACTCATACATGGCCCCTTGGGGTTGGCGCTTCTCGAATGTCGGGGCAGCGCCATCCTCGTAGCGCTCGACGGTTAGGTCCTCCCAGACGTAGTTCGTGCTGGGCTCCTTGGCCTGCGCCGCATGCACGCTCATTCTTCGCAACATACAGGCGGCGCAAACGCCGCACTGGCGCTTCTTACGCTCCACCGAGACATGCCTCGGACCCTGCCAACACGATTGAGTTGCTCTCCAGCTCGCGTCGCCTGGGCGCTTGTCCAAGAAGAGGCGGAGAGTCTCTCCTTTCGTGGACCAGAGCCGGGGAAAGGCGTACCGCGGGCGATGATCCAGAAGGGCCGACAGGAAATCCTCCATGGGCTTGGTGAAAGCCGGGTGAGTCCGATAGTCCCTGGTGGCTTGTCCCACAGGGATGAGTGAAGGACCTAGGCTTCCCTGTCCGCTTTCGGGGAGCTTGATCTTCGTGGTCTGAGCCAGATAGGCCGCGACACCGCTCAAGAGGGCAAATCTGAACCCCCGGGATCGCGAGCTGCTTTCGACGGCCCGGCGAGGCTTGTACGACACCTCGTAAGGAACCGACGCGAAGGGGACGAGGCCGTTCGTCGAGGAACCCTTGCTCGCGGGAATGGTACCGAGCCGGACGCGGATCAGCCTGTCCCGGTTCTCGGATTCGATGAGCCGGGCAACCATGAGGGAATCGAGGCCATCGCTGTATGGAACGACGGCGCATGAACCGGTGGGGGGCTGAAGGAACTGCTGTCGCGGGGGTGGTTCCGTCGTGCGGCGTCTGACGAAATCGATGTGCCATTCGTCGCCGGTCACGAGATTCAAGGCCTCGATGAGGGGAATGGAGACTTGGGGCGAGTTCCACCGGTCCGGTTCATGGACAGGAATCCGGACACTGAAGGCCCTCGCCCAGTTCACGTAAGAGCGCGCGGTCGTGTGGTCGCAAAATTGCACGGCTGCTGCGAGGACGAACGCGTCGAAGATTTGATTGTTCCAGTTCCGCAGGCAGTACGTACTGAGTCGCGATGTGTCGAATCGAAGGTTGCGGCCGATCTCACAGCGTTCGCGGTTGCGTCGTGGCTTGCCGCCACGCTCGACGACATCCACGTGGAGTTGAGGTGCCGGCCTCGTCATGGGTTGCCGCCGGGCAATGAGATTCCGTCATCGAGTCCGGTCTTTGCCGCGAGTGAGGTTGGTGCAGGGGCTCGGTCGGCTTCAAGCAGCCGGTGGACCAGGTCCGCGACGTCCGCAGTTCGAAGGGCCTCTGCCGCCCGAGTAGGCACGAGTTCGGCTTGGGGCGAGGAGTGGCGGAGGCAGTGCTCTTCGATCTGGCGTAGCCGGCTCGCCCCTAGGTCTAGCAGCGCTCTCCGCATCGCATGTGACAGCGCTCGTTGTTGGCCGCTTCTCGTTTCGAGAATCGCGTAGCCGATGAGGTCGCGTGCAAAGTCGGATCCCGCCTGCGTTCCAAGTTGCTTGAGGCGCTCAGTCTCTGCGTTCCGGTCTAGGGAGATCTGACGGTTGGCCAAGAGGGCGTCCAGGCTTCTCAGAAAGCTCTTGGGAAGAGCCCTGCGAGCGTCGGCCTCAAGAGCGATCCTCAAGGCGTCGCGAACCTCGTCAACAGTGAAAGCTGGGTTGCCCGAGTATTCGGTAAAGCGCTTCCAGCGCCGATCCAAGGGTAGGCTTCGGTGTGATCCATCACTCATCTCGCGCCTCGTTGTCAGGAGACTATAGATAAATGGCTGACAAAGTCAACGAGGCGCCACTCCCAGTGGCTCTATATGGGGAACCGCGCATGGTGGAAGGCTTGGCGTGCCTCTACTTCGCCATACGGCCGTCCAGCTCCAACTCGGCGGCGATCGCCTGCATCGCGGCGAGGACGTTGCCGGCGTGCTGCCAGAGGTCGAGTTCGCCGCCGTAGCACTCGCGGCTGAAGTCCGCGGTGACCTCCTCGACGTGGTCGCGGTCGACGCCGGCGGCGAAGGCCCGCTGCTTCCAGCGCTTGCGGACGGACTTGAGCGGTACGTCCCGGATGTCCTTGCTCGGGCGGATGAGAGCGGCGGCGCTGATGAGCCCGGTGATCTCGTCGCAGGCGAGCAGTGCGTAGTCGCGGGCCGTCTCACGCTCGACGCCGGTGCCCTCCGTGTTGTGGGAGAGGATCGTCCGGATGATGCCCTCGTCCAGGCCACGCTCGCGGAGAATCGCCGCGCCGTCAGCCGGATGCTGCTCCAGGGTGGGGTGGATCTCCCAGTCGAAGTCGTGGAGGAGTCCGGCGAGGCCCCAGGAGTCCGCGTTGCCGCCGAGCCGTTCGGCGTACCAGCGCATGGCGGCCTCGACCGCTAGCATGTGCTTGCGGAGCCCGGGAGCTCTGACGAACTCCTGGACGGTCTTCCATGCGGCTTCGCGATCCATCGTGGGTCTCCGTGGCGTGACATGACGCTGTACGCCGGTTACGGCGAATGGTACTGGCAGCGGCCGGCACGCCACCTTAGGTGGGAGGGGCGATCCTTGGGTGAGGCTTGTCTGGTCTCGGAGCGGAGACTATATTGGCGGCCGTGAGCGCGGTATTGATATCGGAGCTGAAGGCGAACCTGTCCCGCTACCTGCGTGAGGTCCGTCGGGGCGGCGAGGTGCAGGCCCCGGACCAGGGGAAGCCAGTGGCCACGACGTTGGCTCCGGCCGTGAAGGACAACAGGGACCTGCAGGCGCGCCTCGTCAGCGCAGGTGTGATCCGTCCGGGTACCGAGTCCGCGACTCGGATCCTCGAAAAGGCGCCGCTTGCGCTGCACTCTGATCTTTCAGAGGCGCTGGCCGAGGACCGGGCCGACCGGCTTTGAGGCGCGGGCCAGCGCAACGCAGCCTGCTCATCCAGAACCAGTTCGGCGGCGCGCTTCCGTTCGTGTGTCTCGACGAACGCCTTTCGGCTGCGGCAGAGCTGGAAGGTCTCCGGGTCATTCCCTAGGAAGGTCGGATCAACGATGACGGTCGGCGGCGGACCTTACGCGCGCAGGCAAGAGACGCTGGGCGGCCCAGGCCGCCCGTAGAGCGCGACGTAGCTACAATCGCCGCGCGATGACGACCGGCGGACCCTACGCGCGCAGAATGAGCTTCGGCGGCCTTTCGGGGCCGCACGCGCGCGACCTGCTGCTGCTCGTGGCGGTGCTCTTCGTCACCTTCTCGATGCAGTTCCTGCCGGGGCTGGCCTTCGTGCCGGAGTTGATGCGCCTGTCGAGCTCGGTATGGCAGCAGGGCATGATCTGGCAGCTCGTCACCTACCCGGCGGCGGGCTGGGGCGGGCCGTCGATCTGGTTCCTGCTGGAACTGCTGATCTTCTACATGTTCGCGGGCGACCTGCGCTGGGCCCTGGGCCGGCAGCGCTTCTGGAGTCTGCTGTGGATGTCGGCGGGCGCTGCGGCGCTGGTGGCGTGCCTGGTGCAGGTGCTGCTCCAGTCCGCGGGGAGCACGGGGACGACGGCATTCGTCCTCATGCAGGGCCAACGGATGCTGATGGCGATCGTCATCGCCGCCTTCGCGCTGATCCGGCGCGACGCCACGATCATGCTGTTCTTCGTCCTGCCGATCCGGGCCAAGTGGTTCATCTGGATCGAGATCGCGTTCGCCTGGGTGGGTTTCCTCGCGACCACCGACCTCGCCGGCTTCCTTGGCATCTGCACGGCGGTCGGCGCCGTGTTCGTGTTGCTGCGCCCCGGGCGCGCCCGCGGTCTGATGCGCGAGATGCGGCTCCGGTACGAGCGTTGGTACGTGAAGCAGAAGCTGAACCGCGGCCGCCGCCGCTTCCGCGTCGTTCCGGGCGGCAAGAAGCCGAAAGGCGACGACCGCGTACACCGCGGCCCCTGGGTCAACTAGGAGGGCGAGCTCGCCCGTCCGCGACGCCCCTGCATCAGCCGGAAGGCCAGGAGGATCGCCAGGGCGGCCAGTACGTAGTGCCACCAGGTCGGTTGGTCCGGGAGGCGGATCTGCTCGATCTGTGCGCTGCCGAGGGCGAGAGCGTTGTGCAGAGCGTGCCAGGCCATGGCGGGGTAGATCGAGCCGGACCGGATGACGGCGATCACCAGCAGGACGCCGAGCAGGGACGTGGGCGGAATGCGGAACAGGTCGACATGGAAGAAGCCGAACACGATGCCGGCGACCAGCACGAGCTGGACGGGTTCGAGCTGGCTCCTCAGGCCGTGGAGCAGGACGCCGCGGAACGCGATCTCCTCGAAGATGCCGGGCAGGACGGCGAAGAAGAAGAGCATCTGCCAGACCGGGATGTCGGCGCCCAGGGTCTCGGCCATCGCCTCGATCCATGCCTCCGGGATAGGCATCGCCAGGCTGGCGAGCCGGACGACGCCGTCCGCCAGCACCAGGCCCGCCGGCGCGCCGATCAGAACGCCGAGCCAGGCAGCCGGAGGGGGTGCCTTGAGCGACAGGGTCTCCCGCACCGGGAGCCGGTAGCGAGCGATCATCAGCCAGGCCGCGGCGCCGAAGATGGCCATGTTGATCGCGATCAGCAGGCGGCCATCGATGCCGCCGCCGACGTTCAGTTGCCACACCAGGAGCAGCGCCCAGAGGACGGCGAACCAGCGCCCGACACGGCGCGGGAAGAGCGCGGGCCCACCCGTCAGGTCGGCGGCGTCGATGTCGCTGGCGGTGATCAGCTTCTCGGCTGAGAGCGTCCGTACCGAAGCGCGGGCCAGCATGGCGGCCGCTGCCGCGGTGACCGCCCAGGCGGCCGCGATCAGCGGCCAGTCGTAGTGGCCCGTCAGGATCTCCCTGGCGGCGACGCCGAGGTTGGCGATCGGCACGAGGACGATCGCGCTGCGCAGCGCTACACCGGGCAGCACGGGGATCGCCGCCACCGCCAGCGACACGAGCATCACGGGCGCGAACAGCAACTGCGCTTCCTTGTACGTCTTCGATCGGCCCGAGACGAGCAGCAGGCTGCTGGACAGAAGCACCGCGGCCGGCGCGTACAGGAAGAGCAGCAGCAACGCCGCGCCGACCGGGATGACCAGTTTCAAGCCGGCCGGTGCGGCGATCACGTCGAGCTGCATCCACAGGACGATGTTCGCGATGTTGAGGACGCTGGTGGCGAAGGCGACGGCCAGGATCGAGAGGTTCTTCGCGGTCACGATCTCGATCCGGCTGGCGGCCGTGGTCAGCAGGGTTTCCAGCGTGCCGCGTTCCTTCTCGCCGGCCAGTGCGTCCGTGGCCACGATCGAGCCGCCGGCGAGCATCATCATCACGATGATCGCGGTCAGGATGCGTCCGAGGAGGAGTCCGGAGGTCTGGTCCTCGCTGGCGGTCTCGATCCGCTCGAGCGGCAGCAGGTCGCCGGGCGGGGTCTCGAAGCCGGCGGCCGCGAGCCGTCCCTCGCGGATCTCCACCCGGGTGCGCTCGAGCGCCCGCCTCAGGAACCCCTCGGCAGTGCCTGAAGCGTCGAGGTCCGCGCGGTACGAGAGGACGATGCGCGGGGCGTCGTCCCCGGCGCTACCGACCGTCTCCCGGTCCACGTTCTCGTCTTGGCCGTCGGCGTCGGCTGCAGCCTCCCAGGCGACGTGGACGTGGAGGCGTTCCTCGTCGAGGGCGGTCTCGAAGTCGTCCGGCGCCGCCACGCGCTCGAAACGCATCGCGGGACCGTCCGATGCGTCCGCATCCTCGGCAGAATCGTCGTCGCCGACGACGGCCAAAGCCCGCTCGAGCCACGTCAGCGTATCGGCAGCCCGTTCGGCGGCGGCCGTGTCTTCGGCTACGGCATAGAAGTAGGTGCGGCTTTCGATTCGTTCCTGCCGCCGCTCGGTGGTGAGCGAGGTCAGGAACCACATCAGCGGCCAGACGACGAGCGGCAGAGCGACCGCGAACACCAGCACCCGGGGGTTCCGGGCGAGCTGGCGCAGGTCGTTGACGACCAGCGCGCTGACGGTCCGGCGGTTCATCCGGCGTCCTGCCCAGCAGACCTAGCCGGCGCCGCTGCCGGTGACGTAGTGGATGAAGATGTCTTCGAGGTAGTGCTGAGATGTCGCGGCCCGCAACCCCTCAAGGTCGTCGCAGGCTCGGATCCGCCCCTTGTCGATGATCGCGATCCGGTCGCAGAGACGTTCGGCCTCGCTCATGATGTGGGTCGAGAACAGGATCGCCTTGCCGTCCTCGCGCAGTTCCTGGATCGCCTTCTGCAGGTCGAGCGCGTTGAGCACGTCGAGGCCGACGGTCGGTTCGTCGAAGATGAGCACCGGCGGATCGTGGACGACGGTGCGTGCGATCGACACCTTCTGCTTCATGCCGCTCGAGAGTTTCTCGATTCTCGCCCCGGCGTAGTCGCCGAGGCCGAACCGTTCGATCATCTCTTCGACCCGGTTCTTCGTGCGCTCGGCCGGGTACTTGTTGACGCGTGCGAAAAGAGTGAGCGTCTCGCGGGCCGTGAGCCGCGGGTAGAGCGCGGTGCTCGCCGAGTAGAAGCCGAGGTTGCGGCGCACCTCCACCGAGTCGCTCACGACATCGTGCCCGAGCACGCGGGCGGTTCCGGACGTCGGCTGGAGCACGGTGGAGATCATCCGCAGCGTGGTCGTCTTGCCGGCCCCGTTGGCGCCGAGCAGTCCGAAGATCTCAGAGCGATGGCACTCGAAGTCCACCTGCTGGACGGCGTTGATCTCGCCTCGGGATTGATCGAAGAAGTTCTTGGAAAGGCCCTGGACCTCGACCTGGACGCCGTTCACGATCGTGCTCCCTTGGCTGCTGGTCTCAACTGCTGGCGAAGAAACTGGAAGAAGTTGCCCTCGAAGGCGCCGGTGGCGATCTCCTCGACCCGCAGGACGCGTGAGGCGAGCCACAGGCAGGCGACGATCGCGGCGGCGTTCGACACCACCGTGATCCCGAGCTGCAGCCAGAGCAGGTTGCCGGCGATCGCCTGGCGCAGGAGCAGCACGACGTTGACGACCGGGATGCTCGCGAGTGCCGGCGTGAACGTCATGCTGGGGTCGTTCAGGACCACGACCGGAAGGATGACGAGCAGGAAGACCGGCGTGACCATGGACTGACCTTCCTTGAAAGTGCGGGCGAAGGCCGCGAGGATCATCATCGCGGCGGCGATCAGGGCGCCCAGCAGCACGGCGGTGAGGAGCAGGACCGGCAGGGAACCCAGGGGCAGTTCGAAGGCGAAGCCGCTTCCGTCACCGCCGCCGATGCGGGCCAGCAGCGGCCCGAGGAAGGAGCGGAAGGAGACGACCATGGCGGCCGCGTTCAGCGCGCCGGCGACGGTGCCCATGGTGGCGACGTAGAGGTACTTCGCGGTGACGATGTTGATGCGCCGGGTGGCGAGCGTGCTCGTGGTCTCCCAGGTGTTGCGCTCGCGTTCCCCGGCCGTGGAGTCGATGGCCGGGTAGAGGCAGCCGTTCGCGATCATGATGACGAAGAACAGCGGGATCATCATCCCCATCACGAACTGGCCCATCTGGCGTCCGGTGGCGAGGTTGTTCGACTCCACGTCGAAGACCTGCCACTCGGCGCCGTCCAGATCGTGCTGTTCGGCGATCCGGTCGAGCCACGCCGAGCGCTCGGCCGAGAGGGCGCGTTCCAGGCGGCCGCGCGCGGTTTGGGACTGGTCGCTCGAGCCGTTGCTCAGGAGCGAGACCGCGGCGTTGCCCGGGAGAGCGTCCGCAGTGGCCTCGAAGATCAGGGCGGCGTCGAGTTCGCCGGCGAGCAGGCGGTCCTCGACTTCCTCACGGTACGCGGCCGCAGCGCCGGCCGGCGCTGCGTCGACCTCCGTGATCTCCGTCCGCCCGTCGTCTTCAAGGCGCTCGAGCAGGCCCTGGTGTTCGGCGGGCAGGCCGGCGATCTCGACCCGCGAAGCGAAGCTCTCGAAGCGCGCCGTGACGAACAGGATTCCCGAGAACATGACCCACATCATCAGCGGGTACATCAACAGCGGGATCAGGATCCCGTTGATCAGGACCGACCGCTCACGCAGGGCCGACCTGAGTTCACTCAGGTACAGGAGGCGGATGGTGGTCCAGTCCATTCGGGTGGGAGCGGGGGCGGGCGGGAGTATAGAGGGGTTCAGGCCCGCTGTGCGACCTCCCAGGCCAGCCCGGCGGTGCGCGGCACGGATTCGCCTACCTCCTTGGCGTAGGAACTCGCGGCGGTGCCGTCGCGCACCCGGCCGGCGATCCCCTGGGCGATGCCGGCGCTCCGGAACAGGTTGTAGGCGAGGTAGAAGTTCCAGTGCGGGATGCCGTCGCGGCCCGTTCGCCGGCAGTACGCGTCGCGGTACCGCTCGAGCGTCGGCAGGCCGAGCGCCGCCAGATCGCGGCCCTTCAGGCCGCCCTTCTCCTTCGGGATCTCCCACTGCATCGTGTGGTAGCTGAAGTCGGCCAGCGGATGGCCGAGGGTGCCCAACTCCCAGTCGAGAATCGCGATCACTTCGGCCCGCTCGGGGTGGAGGATCATGTTGTCGAGCCGGAAGTCCCCGTGGACGATCGTCGTCTCGTCGTCCTCCGGGATGTTCGCCGGCAACCACTCGATCAGCGCGTTCATTGCCGGGATGACCTGGGTTTCCGAGGCGAGGTACTGCTTCGTCCAGCGGTGGATCTGGCGGGCGAAGTAGTTCCCCGGCTTGCCGTAGGTCGAAAGCCCCACCGCCTCGTAGTCGACCGCGTGGAGCCGGGCGAGCGTCTGGTTCATCGCGTTGTAGATCGCGAACCGCTCGCTGGGCTCCATGCCCGGCAGCAGGGCCTCCCAGAGAATCCGGCCCTTCACGTGCTCCATGACGAAGAATGTCGTGCCGACCACCGACTCGTCGGTGCACAGGCAGTAGGTCCGCGGCACGGGCACGTCCGTGTCGCCGAGCGCGGTCATCACCCGGTACTCGCGGTCCACCGCGTGCGCCGAAGGCAGCAGCTTTCCCGGCGGCTTACGGCGCAGGACGTAGCTCTTGCCGCCCGCCTCGAGCAGGTAGGTGGGGCAGGACTGGCCGCCCTTGAACTGCTGCACGTGGAGGTCGCCCGAGAACCCCTCGACGTGCTCCTCCAGGTAACGCTGAAGCGGCCCGACATCGAAGCGCAGCCGCTCCGCGACCTCCTTGGTGCCCGAGAACTTCTCTTGGCGGCTCTCCGTCATCGGGCGCGGATGATAGCGCGGCCCCTGACCTCCGCCTCCTTGTGCTCGGCGGACGCCGTTAGACTCGCAACGCGCGCGGCCCGTCAGGAGGTTTGACGCTGACTCGCAGACCGAGGCTCTCCTGGACTCAAAGATGGAACGACTGAATCGCATCTCCGTTCGAGGTTTCAGGTCCATCCGGGAAGCCGGGGGCCTGGAACTGGGAAAGCTGAACGTGTTGGTCGGATCCAACGGAGCGGGAAAGAGCAACCTCCTCCTGTGGCTGCGGATGGTGGCGGCCATGATGGGCGGGGAACTCCAGGTGTTTGTTGCCAGGAACGGCGGCGTGAACGCACTCCTCACCGGCGGGTTGAAGGAGACGCAGGAGGTGCAGGGCCGACTTGTTTTCGAGGACGCCGAGTTCCGTTTCGTTCTGGGCGCGGCGGGCGACGACCTCGTGTTTCGGAGCGAGGAGTTGTTGTGGCTGTGCGATGTGGAGCAGGTACGTGACGAGTTCGTCGAGTACCTGGAGAATCTGATCTCCTACGGCGGAGGCCCGGGGAGCGTCGCCGGCTCTGGGGACTTGCCGACGATCGCGCGCGAGACGGGATACGACGTTGCCTACCTCCCATCCGGCGAGGGGATCCACTTTCGCTCTTCCGAAGTCCACAAGGAGTCGGAAGCCATCGGTGCATTCGATGTGCTGGAGCCGATGTCAGCTTGGCGCAGATACCACTTCGCCGACACCGGGAGCAGGTCGGGACTACGCCATGAGCAGGGAGTGCGGGACAACCTGCGACTGCAGGAGGACGGCGGGAACCTTGCGTCGGTGCTGCGCGACCTTCACACCAGCAACGCGCGTCGGTATCGAGAGATCGTCGAGACGGTTCGGCTGGCAGCGCCGTCCTTCGGCAACTTCGTGATCCGGCCAGACCCGGGCGAGCGGGCAGCTCTCGAGTGGGTCCGCGCCGGCTACCCGGATCACGTCCTGGGGGCAGGCGAGCTCTCAGACGGCGTGCTTCGGTTCATCTGCCTCGCGACGCTCCTCCTTCAAGAGCGCCCCCGCGAACCGGAGCTGTTGATGATCGACGAACCCGAGTTGGGCCTTCATCCGTTTGCGCTCGAGTTGCTTGCGGAGATGCTCCACGCTGCTAGCGAGGTGCGGCAGATCATCGTATCCACGCAGTCGGCGGATCTGGTTTCGCACTTCGCGCCGGAGGAGGTGATCGTCGTTGAGGCCGATGACGGCATGTCCGCCTTTCGGAGGCTCGACAGTAGCTCCTTGAAGGATTGGCTCGAGGACTATTCGCTGGGCGCGTTGTGGCAGATGGGGGTCGTGGGCGGCGGGCCAGCGCCTTGATCCAGGTCACCGTTGTCTGCGAGGGCCGGACCGAGCAGAGGTTTGTGTCGAGAATCTTGGCGCCTGCCCTTTGGTCAAGGCTCTGTCTTCCTGCGTCCGCGATGCGTGGCGACTTCGCGGCGGGCTGCGGGTGGCGGCCTGAGTCCTGAGCGCGTGCTCCGTTTCCTGCGGAACACACTTCGGGAACGCGACGCTACATACGTCACGACGTTTTTCGACTTGTACGGTCTGGCCGCGGACTTCCCTGGGCGGGCCGAGGCAGCACGTGAGTCCGATCCTGTGGCTCGCGCCCGAGCCGTAGAGCATGCCCTACATCGGGAGGTTGTCGACCTTACGGGCTGCAGGCCCGAGCAGTTTCTTCCGCACGTCCAGCCCTACGAGTTCGAAGCCCTGCTCCTGTCGAACCCAGTTCGGCTGTCGCAGGTCGAACCGGCTTGGCGCCAAATAGCGACGGAGTTGGGCGAAGCACTTGATCGCGTTGCGAGCCCGGAGCACCTGAACGACGGCGAGAGCACTCATCCATCGGCACGCCTATCCCGCCTCCGGCCCGCCTACAAGAAGGTGCGACATGGCCAGGCACTCGCCGAAGTTATCGGTCTGCCTCGGATGCGCGACAAGTGTGCCCACTTCAACGCGTGGTTGACGCGACTTGAAGCGCTGTAGGTAATCTCTAGATGCCCCGCCGGCCTACTTCGCCGGCAAGTACACCTCGCCGCCGGCCCGCTTGAACTCGCCGGCCTTCTCCTGCAACCCCGCGGCCACGGCCTCGGCGTCTTCGAGCCCCTTCTCGGCGGCGTAGTCGCGGATCTGCTGGGTGATTTCCATGGAGCAGAACTTGGGGCCGCACATGGAGCAGAAGTGGGCGACCTTGGCGCCCTCCTGGGGCAGGGTCTCGTCGTGGAAGGCGCGGGCGCGCTCCGGGTCGAGGGAGAGGTTGAACTGGTCTTCCCAGCGGAACTCGAAGCGGGCCTTGGAGATGGCGTTGTCGCGGGTCTGGGCGCCGGGGTGGCCCTTGGCCAGGTCGGCGGCGTGGGCGGCGATCTTGTACGTGATCACGCCCTCGCGCACGTCCTCCCGGTTGGGCAGGCCGAGGTGCTCCTTGGGGGTGACGTAGCAGAGCATCGCGGTGCCGAACCAGCCGATCATCGCGGCGCCGATGCCGGAGGTGATGTGGTCGTAGCCGGGGGCGATGTCGGTGGTGAGCGGGCCGAGGGTGTAGAAGGGCGCCTCGTCACACCACTCGAGCTGCTTGTCCATGTTCTCCTTGATCATGTGCATCGGCACGTGACCGGGACCCTCGTTCATCACCTGGACGTCGAAGTCCCAGGCGCGGCGGGTCAGCTCGCCCTGGGTCTTGAGTTCGGCGAACTGGGCCTCGTCATTCGCGTCCTCGAGCGAGCCGGGGCGGAGCCCGTCGCCGATCGAGAAAGAGACGTCGTAGGCGGCCATGATCTCGCAGATGTCGTCCCAGTGGGTGTAGAGGAAGCTCTCCTGGTGGTGGGCCAGGCACCACTTGGCCATGATCGAGCCGCCGCGGCTGACGATGCCGGTGCGCCGCCTGGCGGTCAGCGGCACGTAGCGCAGGAGCACGCCGGCGTGGATCGTGAAGTAGTCCACGCCCTGCTCGGCCTGTTCGATCAGGGTGTCGCGGAACATCTCCCAGGTCAGGTCTTCCGGGCCGCCGTCGACCTTCTCGAGCGCCTGGTAGATCGGCACGGTGCCGATCGGCACCGGCGAGTTGCGCAGAATCCACTCCCGGGTCTCGTGGATGTTGCGGCCGGTGGAGAGGTCCATCACCGTGTCGGCGCCCCAGCGGATCGCCCAGACCATCTTCTCGACCTCCTCCTCGATCGACGAGGTGACGGCCGAGTTGCCGATGTTCGCGTTGATCTTGACCAGGAAGTTGCGGCCGATGGCCATCGGCTCGAGTTCGGGATGGTTGATGTTGGCGGGGATGATCGCGCGTCCGCGGGCGACCTCGGAGCGGACGAACTCGGGCGTGATCGTCTGCGGAATCGCGGCGCCGAAGCTCTCACCGGCATGCTGGGCGGCGATCTCGGCGGCGACTTCATCGCGGCGCTGGTTCTCGCGGATCGCGACATACTCCATCTCCGGCGTGATCTCGCCGCGCTTCGCATAGTGCATCTGGGTCACGCGGCTGCCGGCTTTGGCTCGCAGCGGCTGGCGGCCGGCAACGAAGCGGACCCGGTCGAGCCGGGGGTTGGCGGCGCGCTCGCGGCCGTAGAGGGACGAGACGCCGTCGAGCACCTCCACGTCGCCGCGCCCCTCGATCCAGGGCAGGCGGAGTGGCTCGAGACCGCGGCGGACGTCGATCTCGACGGACGGGTCCGTGTACGGCCCCGATGTGTCGTAGACAACGAACGGCGGGTTGTGCTCCTTCGGTCCGAGCGCGGTCAGGCCGCTGGCGGCGGACGGACCCGCGCCGGCGGTGGTCGGCGACTGGGCGATCTCGCGCATCGGGACGCGGATCGACGGATCCGAGCCTTCGACGTAGACCTTGCGGGAGTTGGGGAGGGAGTCGCGGCTCAGCAGAGGCGCCGCGCTTTGCGGGATTCGGTCGGCAATCGTCATGGCTGCATTCCCTACGTCGGTATCAACCGTTTCAGGTTCGAAGGCTTCCGCGTCCAGGCCTGAAGCGAGTCAGTCCAACGTGGTCTCAGGCTGTCGTTCCAGCCACACCCAGCGTTCCGAAACCATAGCAGCCGTTGCGCTTCCTTCCCGGCCGGCTGCCGTCGCGGCGCGGCGGCCGAACTCGCCGGGCGCATAGAATCGGACCTCGGCGCGTTGCGCCAGAGGCAAGAAGCCGGCGCTTCGGGCTTGGATGCGGGCAGGATGCCCGCGTGCCCAGGATCGGAACTCCATCGAGAACGCCGAGATGTACACGGATCGCATCGACATAGCGCGCAAGGACATCGATTCGGTGGAGACCGCCGAGTGGTTGGAAGCGCTGGAAGCGGTGGTGGAGCGGGAAGGCCCCGAGCGCGCCCATTTCCTGCTCGATGCCCTGGTCGACAAGGCGCGCCGTTCCGGCGCCTACCTGCCCTACAAGGCGACGACCGCATACCTGAACACGATCCCCGTGCAGGCGCAGGCGCCGTCGCCCGGCGACGCGGACCTCGAGTGGCGGATCCGCAGCATCATCCGCTGGAACGCGATGGCGATGGTGGTGCGCGCCAACCACGACTACGAGGGGCTCGGCGGGCACATCGCGTCGTTCGCTTCCGCCGCGACGCTGTACGACGTGGGCTTCAACCACTTCTTCCACGCTCCGTCCGCGGACCACGGTGGCGACCTGGTCATGATCCAGGGCCATTCCTCGCCCGGCATCTACGCCCGCGCCTTCCTCGAGGGACGCCTGAGCGAGGAGGATCTGCTCAGCTTCCGGCGCGAGGCGGGGCCGGGGGGCCTCTCGTCCTATCCGCATCCCTGGCTGATGCCGGGCTTCTGGCAGTACCCGACGGTGTCCATGGGTCTCGGGCCGCTGATGGCGATCTACCAGGCCCGGTTCATGAAGTACCTCCACAACCGCGGCCTGCTCGACACCGAGCCGCGCAGGGTCTGGGCCTTCATGGGCGACGGCGAGATGGACGAGCCGGAGTCCCTGGGGGCCATCTCCCTGGCTTCGCGGGAGCAGCTCGACAACCTGATCTTCGTCGTCAACTGCAACCTGCAGCGGCTCGACGGGCCGGTCCGCGGCAACGGCAAGATCATCCAGGAGCTCGAGGCGGTCTTCCGCGGCGCCGGCTGGAACGTGATCAAGGTCGTGTGGGGGTCGTACTGGGATCCCCTCCTCGCCCGCGACCGCCATGGGTTGCTGCGGCGGCGCATGGAGGAGGCGGTCGACGGCGAGTACCAGGCGTACAAGGCGAGCCAGGACGGCGGCTTCGTGCGCGAGCACTTCTTCGGCAAGTACCCGGAACTCAAGGCGATGGTGGCTCACCTCACCGACGAGGACATCTGGCGGCTGAACCGTGGCGGCCACGACCCGCACAAGATCTACGCCGCCTACGCGGCGGCGGCGGGGCACACGGGCCAGCCGACGGTCATTCTGGCCAAGACGGTCAAGGGCTACGGCATGGGCGAGGCCGGTGAGGGGATGAACATCACCCACCAGCAGAAGAAGATGGGGCTGCGGGCGCTGACCGGATACCGCGACCGGCTCGACATCCCGGTCTCCGACGAGGAGCTGGAAGAGACCCCCTTCTACCGTCCGCCGGACGACAGTCCGGAGATCCGCTACATGAAGGAGCGGCGCGAAGCCCTGGGCGGTTACCTGCCGGTGCGGGAGCTCCGCGCGGCGCCGCTCGAGGTGCCGGAGCTCGCTGCCTTCGATGCCCTGCTGCGCTCGAGCCGGGGCCGCCAGTTCTCGACCACGATGGCGTTCGTGCGCCTGCTGACGCTGCTCACGCGCGACCCGAAGATACGCAAGCGCCTGGTGCCGATCGTCGCCGACGAAGCGCGCACCTTCGGCATGGAGGGCATGTTCCGGCAGCTCGGCATCTACGCCCCCACCGGCCAGCTCTACGAACCGGTCGACGCGCACAAGATCGCGCCCTACAAGGAGGCCCGGGACGGACAGATCCTGCAGGAGGGGATCAACGAGGCCGGGTCGCTCTGTTCCTGGATGGCGGCGGGAACCTCGGCGGCCAACCACGGCTTCCACATGATCCCGTTCTTCATCTTCTACTCGATGTTCGGGTTCCAGCGCGTCGGCGACCTGATCTGGGCCGCGGCCGACATGCAGGCGCGGGGTTTCCTGATCGGCGGCACTTCGGGAAGGACGACGCTCAACGGCGAGGGCCTGCAGCACCAGGACGGTCACAGCCACCTGGCCGCCTCGACGGTCCCGAACTGCGTCTCCTACGACCCGACCTACGCCTACGAACTCGCGGTGATCCTCCAGGACGGCCTGCGACGAATGTACGCCGAGGAAGAGCCGGTCTTCTACTACCTGACGACGCTGAACGAGAACTACGAGCACCCCAGGATGCCGGCCGGCGCCGAAGACGGCATCCGGCGCGGCCTGCACCGGATCCGGGCCGGTTCGCGGCACCGCCGGCGCGCGACGCTGCTCGCCTCGGGCGCCATCCTGCGCGAGGCGGACGCCGCGGCCGAGATGCTGGAGGCGGACTGGAAGGTGTCCGCCGAAGTGTGGTCGGCGACCAGCTTCAACGAGTTGCGCCGCGACGGACTGGAGGTCGAGCGCTGGAACCGGCTCCATCCCGGCGAGGAGAAGAGGATCTCCTACGTGCGGGAGCGCCTGACCGGCCGCGGCGGCGTGACGGTCGGAGCGAGCGACTACATGAAGGTCTTCACGGACCAGATCCGCGCCTTCGTGCCCGGTCCGTACCGGACACTCGGCACCGACGGCTTCGGCCGCAGCGACACCCGCGAGCAGTTGCGCTCCTTCTTCGAGGTCGACCGCAGGCACATCGTGGTCGCGGCGCTCGCCTCCCTGGCCGAGAACGGAGAAGTCGAATCCGAAGCGCCGGCGAAGGCAATTGCGGCCTACGGCATCGACCCGAACGCACCGAACCCGGCCACTTCGTGAGCGAGGCCGTTCCCGTCGTCGTTCCCGACATCGGCGACTTCGACCAGGTTGACGTCGTCGAAGTCCTGGTCGGCATAGGCGACGAGGTGTCGTTCGACCAGTCGCTGATCACGCTGGAGAGCGACAAGGCGTCGATGGAAGTACCGTCGCCGGTCGCGGGCCGGGTGGTCGAGATCGCCGTCGCGATCGGTGGTCAGGTCGCGGAGGGTGACCTGATCCTCACGATCGAGGCGACGGATGCGCCGGCCGGCGCCCCGGTCGCGGAGCAGGCGGCGGAAGTGGTGGAAGCGGCGGCGCCTGCCGATTCACCGCCGGCCGCACCGACACCCGCCGCTGAGCCCCCCCGCCGGTCGAGTCGCGGACGCCGCCCGCCGCCGCCCGCCCCCCCGGCCCCGCCCGCCGGCTCGACCCCGCCCCACGCCAGCCCCGCGGTGCGGCGGTTCGCGCGCATGCTGGGCATCGACCTGCGGAGGGTTTCCGGCGCCGGCGCCAAGGGGCGGATTCTGCGCGAGGACGTCGAGGGCTTCGTGAAGCAGGTGATGACCGGCGGCGGGCCGCGGGCTGCGGGCGCCGGCATTCCGCAGGTCCCGGAGATCGACTTCTCGAAGTTCGGCCCGGTCGAGTCCAAGCCCCTGAGCCGCATCCGCAAACTGTCGGCGGCAAGCCTCCATCGGAGCTGGCTCAACGTGCCGCACGTCACCCAGCACGACGAGGCCGACATCACGGAACTGGAGGCGTTTCGCCGGGCTCACCTCGAGGAGGCGCGCGAACGCGGCGTCCGGCTCACCCTGCTGGCCTTCCTGATGAAGGCGGTCTCGGCGTCGTTGGCCGAGTTCCCGGAGATGAACTCGTCGCTGGCGCCGGACGGGGACTCGCTGATCTTCAAGCGCTACGTCCACCTGGGGGTCGCGGTGGACACGCCGGACGGCCTGGTTGTGCCCGTCGTGCGCGATGTGGATCGCAAGAGCGTCTACGAGCTGGCCGGGGAGCTGGCCGAAGTCAGCGGCCGCGCCCGGGAGCGCAAGCTGCGGCCCGCCGACATCCAGGGCGCCACCTTCACGATCTCGAGTCTCGGCGGCATCGGCGGCACCGCCTTCACGCCGATCGTCAACGCGCCGGAGGTCGGGATCCTCGGCGTCTCGCGCTCTGTCCGTCGGCCGGTCTACGTCGGCGCCGGGCTGGCCCCCCGGCTGATGCTGCCGATCTCGCTGTCCTACGACCACCGGGTGATCGACGGCGCCTACGCGGTCCGCTTCACGACCCACCTGTGCTCGATGCTGGCCGACATCCGCCGGGTCGTGCTCTGACATGGCGACAGGAGACGTTGTCCCTGGGAAGGTGGGCATCCTGTCCGCCATGGGAACGCGGGCGTCTCGCCCGCATCCGTTGACGCCCTAGACATGGCCGAACCGATCCGCATCGTCGTACCCGACATCGGCGACTTCGATTCCGTCGACGTCGTCGAGGTGCTCGTCTCGCCCGGCGAACACGTCGACATCGATGCCGGACTGATCACGCTCGAGAGCGACAAGGCGTCGATGGAGGTGCCGTCGACCCACAGCGGCGTCGTTCTTGAGGTCGGTGTGTCCCTCGGCGACAAGGTGGCGGAAGGAGATCTGATCGTCGTGCTCGATCCCGAGGACGAGTCGCATCCCGACCACCGCGCCGAGCGGCCACGGCATCCGCATGCGCCGCCTCCGGCAGTGGGCGGCGGGGTGACCCAGGAGGTCGGAGCGGAACGGATGGAGGAGAGAGCGCCTTCAGCGGCCGCGACGCCGTCGACGGTCACGGCATCGGCTGCCGCTGCACCGCGAGATGTCGACGCCGAGGTCCTGGTGCTGGGCGCCGGACCTGGCGGCTACACCGCCGCCTTCCGCGCCGCCGACCTGGGCCGCCGGGTCGTTCTCGTCGAGCCGCACGCGAATCTGGGCGGCGTGTGCCTGAACGTCGGCTGCATTCCGTCCAAGGCGTTGCTCCACGCCGCCAGGGTGATCGACGAGGCGGCGGAGTTCGCGGCCCACGGCATCGACTTCGGCGCGCCCGACATCGACCGGGCCAAGCTCGGCAGTTGGAAGAACGAGGTGGTAGGCCGCCTCACCGCCGGCCTGGTGCAGCTCGCCGAGCGGCGCAAGGTCGAGGTTGTACGGGGCCCTGGCCGCTTCGTCGGTCCCCACGAGGTTGAGATCGAGGACGCAGACGGCGGCCGGCGCACCCTGAGCTTCGGGCAGGCGATCGTCGCCGTCGGCTCGCGCCCGGCGATGATCCCGCGGTTGCCGGAGGGCGACCCGCGAGTGTGGGACTCGACCGACGCCCTGGAACTGGACCCGGAGTTCGAGCCCGGCGGCCGGTTGCTGGTCATCGGGGGCGGCATCATCGGTCTGGAGATGGCGACGGTCTATGCCGCCCTCGGCTACCGGGTGACGGTCGTCGAGCTCTTGCCGCAACTGCTGACCGGCGTCGACCGCGATCTGGTCCGTCCGCTCCAGCGGCGGCTCACCGAGCGGCTGGAGGCGATTCACGTGGCGACCGGCGTGACCGGGGTCAAGGCGCAGAAGAACGGCCTCATGGTGTCGATGGAGGGTGACGACGGCGAGTCCCGCTCCGGTCTGTTCGATCGTGTCCTTGTCGCGGTCGGCCGCCGTCCCAACAGCGATCGTTTCGGCGCGGAGGCCGCGGGCGTTCTGGTCGATGAGCGCGGCTTCGTGCCGGTCGACGACCAGCAGCGGACCAACGTGCCGCACATTTTCGCGATCGGCGACCTGGCGCCCGGACCGATGCTGGCGCACAAGGCGACCCACGAGGGCAAGGTCGCGGCCGAGGTGGCGGCGGGGGAGAAGAGCGGCTTCGAGGCGCGCGTCATCCCGTCCGTCGCCTACACCGATCCGGAAGTCGCCTGGGTCGGCCTCACCGAAACCGAAGCGCGGCAGAACGGCACGGCCTACGAGAAGGCCGTCTTCCCGTGGGGCGCTTCTGGTCGCGCCCTGACGCTGGGCCGGGCGGAAGGCCTGACCAAGCTGCTGTTCGACCCCGCCAGCGGGCGGGTCGTCGGCGCCGGCATCGTCGGCGTGAACGCCGGCGACCTGATCGCCGAGGCGGCCCTGGCGATCGAGATGAACGCGGATGCCGCCGACCTGGCGCTCACGGTCCATCCGCATCCGACCCTCTCCGAGACGGTCGCCTTCGCCGCCGAGGCGTACGAAGGGACGATCACCGACCTGTATCTGCCGCGGCGCGGGAAGCGTTGACCCGGGCGCCGCCCGCAGCCCACCGCCGGGGCTGCCCGCAAAGGAGAGCGTCGCCGGGCCACCCCTGGACTTGTTACTTGTAAGAGGGCAAATACAGCCTACAAACTCTAAATAGGTCGTGAAACGGCAGCTTATGGCCTCTTGAAATGTTCTAGGAATAGCGGCAGTATGGGTAGCGAACAAAGAGGGACTGCGAATACAGGAGCGATTCATGGCCGATGGAATGCCCCGTCGAAGTCTGACCCCACGCGCGCTGCGAACTGAGCTGGGGCATCGTCTGGCGAAGCTTCGCCTTGCGAGGAACGTCACGCAGAGTGCTCTGGCCGAGGACGCGGGAATCGGACTGCGTACGCTTCGCCGTATCGAGGTCGGTCAGCCAAGCAGTCTGGACAGCCTGCTGCGCCTCGCGATCGTCCTCGGCTTGGCGGACGGTTTGCTGAACGCGGTGCCGTCGCAGGAGATCCGGCCCATCGAACGGGTGGACTCCGGCGGCCGCGAACGGCAGCGTGCCCGCCCGCGGAAGGGAGGGGCTCGGGAAGAGCCATGGTCGTGGGCCGAGGACTTGAATGACTGACGCCAGCGTGAACTTGTGGGGCCGCCGAATCGGCGCGGTGTCGTGGGATGCCGGGCGGGGAGTCGGGGTCTTCCAGTACGACGACGCGTTCGTGCCGGCCGGCATCGAGGTCTCTCCGCTGGCAATGCCTGCACGTAAAGGGACCTACGACTTCCCTGCGCTCGGTGAGACCTTCTTGGGCTTGCCTGGCCTCGTGGCGGCCTCGTTGCCGGACCGGTTCGGCAACAGGTTGATCGATGTCTGGCTTGCGGAAACCGAACGGAGCGTCGAGAGCTTCGATCCGGTGGACCGGCTCTGCTACATCGGCACGCGCGGCGTCGGGGCATTGGAGTTCGAACCGGCGACGCCCAGGGGGAACCGGCGCGACGAGGTGGAGATTGCTCGACTCGTCAAACTCGTAAATCGGGTTCTCGACGAACGGGGCCGGCTGTCAGGCCGGCTCGACGACAGCGAGGCGCTCGAGGACATCCTCAGCGTGGGAACGTCCGCGGGCGGCGCGCGGGCGAAGGCGGTGCTTGCCTGGAATCGGAACACCGGGGAGTTCCGTTCCGGCCAGGTGGACACGAGAGCCGGCTTCGAGCACTGGATCCTGAAGTTCGACGGCATCACCGGCAACCGCGACCGCGAGCTGGCGGATCCGCTGGGTTACGGGCGGATCGAGTACGCGTATCACCTGATGGCGCGAGAGGCCGGGGTCGAGATGTCGGAATGCCGGCTGCATCTCGAAGGCGGCCGGAGCCACTTCATGACGCGCCGGTTCGACCGCGATACGACAGGCGGCAAGATTCACATGCAGTCCCTCGCGGCGTTGCGGCACTTCGATTACTACGATCCGGGCGCGCATTCGCATGAGCAGGCGATGGAGACGATCCGCGAACTTGGGCTCGGGATGGCGGTGGTCGAGGAGCAGTATCGCCGGACCGTCTTCAACATCGTCGCGCGGAACCAGGACGATCACGTGAAGAACGTCGCGTTCCTGATGAACCGCCGCGGGGAATGGCGGCTGTCGCCGGCGTACGACGTGACGTACGCCTACAACCCGCGCGGCCCGTGGACAGGCCAACACCAGATGAGCATGGCGGGCAAGCGCGGCGGTTTCGAACGCGCCGACCTGCTCAGATTCGCGGAGACCTCCGGGCTGAAGATGCCACGCGCTCGTCGCGTGATCGATCGGGCGCTCGACGCGGTCGCCGACTGGCCGCGGTTCGCATCTGAGGCGGACGTGGAGAAGCGGGACATCCAGAGGATCCGGAGGACGCATCGTCTTGAACTGCGGTAACGCTGCTCACAGCGTGGAATCGGACCGTTGAACCGCCTCGACAAGTGGTTGCAGGTGGCGCGGATGTTCCGCGCCCGCTCGAAGGCCGCCGCGGCCTGTACCTCCGGCAAGGTCACGGTGAACGGCCAGCAGGCGAAGCCCCACCGGCGGCTGGCGGTGGGCGACCGTATCGAGTTCAAGGCCCGCGACGACTGGCAGCGGATCCTGGTTGTTCGCGAACTGGCCGATCGACCGCTGCCGAAAGCCGAGGCGCCGCGGCTCTACGAGGACCTGAGCCCGCCGAAGCCTGAGCGGCCGCCTCGCGACGCGTTCGTGGCGCTGCCGGCGGCCCACCGGAGCCGTGGCGCCGGCCGCCCGACCAAGCGCGACCGGCGGCGGATCGACCGGCTGCGCTGAGCGGCTGCAGCGGCGCCGCGCTACAGTTCCGCCACCATGCTCGCCAGAACGTCTCTGTTCCGATCCCCCGCTGTCCCCGTCCTCCTCGGACTCCTCGTTCTGCTCCTGGCCGCTTGCATCGGCCCGCTGCCGGAGCGCTCCACCGGGCCCTCGGGACCGGCCTACGACCCGGCAACCGATCCGCTGGTCAACCCGCCGACCCTCACCGAGCCGTACCCGTTCGACCGGCCCGAGGCCGTAGCCCGGGACGACACCCTGGTCCGCTACATGCTCGGCGATCCGCGCACGCTGAACCCGATCTTCGCGATCTTCTGGGAGGACTACTACCTCTCGAGCGCGCTGTTCCAGGCCCTGACGACGCGCAACGCGGACATGACGACGGTGTGGAACCAGACCATGGTCGAGGAGGGGATCATGGCGGACGACTTCATGAGCGCCCGGGTGCGCATCCGGCCGGGCCTGACCTGGCACGACGGCAAGCCGTGGACGATGCACGACCTCAAGTTCACCTACGACGCGGTGGCCTCGGACGACGTGCCGGCGGCGATGTACAAGCACGATGTCGACCAGATCGAGCGGATCGAGGCAATCGACGATCTCACTGTCGAGTTCTTCTTCAAGGACGCCCTGGTCACGAACATGCTCGCCATGCGCGTGCCGCCGATTCCGCGGCATATCTGGAACAACCCGGAGGAACGGGCGAACGATCCGACGATGCGCAGCAGCGAGTACTTCAACCACTACGCGCGCGAGGAAGTGATCGGCTCGGGCCCCTACAAGTTCGTGTCCTGGACCCAGACCGACCGGATCGTCGTCGACCGCTGGGACGAGTTCCCGGACGCTGCCCGCGTGGCGCCGTTCAAGCGGGTGATCTACCGGCCCCAGAGCGACCGCAACCTCGGCCTTTTGCTGTTCAAGAAGGGCGAGCTCGACGAGTACTGGTTCACGCCGCAGCAGTTCGCCACCCAGAGCAACGACGCCGAGTTCGAGCGGCTCGGCGTCAAGGGCTGGGCGCCGGCGCGGCGGATCGCGCGCATCGGCTGGAACCAGGACGGCAGCAACCCGTTCTTCGGCGACGTGCGGGTGCGGCGGGCGATGACCCACGCCTACGACCAGAAGCGGGTGATCCGCGATGTGACCTACGGCGTCTACCTGGAGACGGATCAACTGTGGGACAAGAACCACATGGGCTACAACCCGGACGTGCCCAAGTACCCGTTCGACCTGGACCGCGCCGCCGCGCTGCTCGACGAGGCGGGCTGGCTTTCCGATCCGGACGACGGCTGGCGCTACCAGGAGATCGACGGTCGGAGGATCAAGTTCTCGTTCGAGCTGGAGATCGCCCAGACCTTTGCCGACGCGGTCAAGATGGCCGACATCTACCGCGAGGACCTGCGCAGCATCGGCGTCGAGCTGACGCTTCGCGTGTTCGAGAACGCGACCCACGAGCAGCATCTGCTGGAGCACGAGTTCCAGGCCCATGCCGACGCCGACGAGGTGACGACCGACCCGGACCAGTGGTCGATCCGCCTGCACTCGACGAGCTACGACAACGCCCGCAACTACGTCGGCTACAAGAGCAAGCGGGTCGACGAACTCCTGGAACGCGGCCGGCGCGAGTTCGACCCCGAGGCCCGCGCCGCGATCTACCGCGAACTGGCACGCGTGGTCGCCGAGGACCAGCCGTTCACGATGATGTGGAACTACTCAGAGATCAGGGCCTTCAGCAAGCGCCTCCGCGGCGTCGAGTTCGCGCCCTCCGGCGTGTTCCTGTTCCAGCCGACCCCGCCCCCCGGCAGCGACTGGTGGACCAGCCCCGGCTGGTGGACCCACCGGGACGATGTCGTCTCGGTCGCCAGCGGCGGCTGAGGCGTCGCGCGGCTGCACCCGCCCGCGGAGGGGCTCAGGGGAGGGGTCCCAGGCGGCCGTGCCATCCGTGCGCCCGATGACGGGCACACGGACTGGATCACGGGTGGCGCGGATCGCGCCACCCGGGTTCGGCGAAGTGGCGAGTCTGGGTCGGTGGAGACGGGCGGAGCTGGAGGCAGTTTGCCTTGCAGGATGTCGACGAGTAATGCAAACTAGAAGAATGAATGCACAACAGCCGACTCGCTTGCCAGAATCGACGATTACTTCCCGGGGGCAGACGACCCTGCCAAAGGAGGTGCGCGACGCGCTTGATCTGAAGGCAGGGGACCGGGTGCGCTACTTCGTCTACGACGGGGAAGTACGCATCGCGCCGGTGCTGCCGCTAAGCCGCTTATTCGGCGTGCTGGAGTACGACGGGCCTCCCGCGACCCTGGAGGATATGGATCGCGCCATTGCCGAGGGAGCGTGTCGCAGAGTGCTGGGGAGCGACTGGCGTCGGATGTCGGAGGAAGAGGAGCGTGCGGCTGTCGGGGGAGCGCGCCGCGAGTGATTGCGCTCGACACGAACATCCTCGTTCGGTTCCTCATCCGAGACGACGAAGGACAGGCGAGGGCTGCGGCAGCCCTGTTGCAGGAGTTGAGGGTTGAAGAACCGGGGTTCATCAGCCGGGAGGTGGCGATCGAGTTGGTTTGGGTCCTCAAGAACCACTACGGATTCAAGCGAGAGCGGCTGGCAATCGTGTTCAACGACCTGCTGCACTCGGAGGCGCTGGAAGTCGAGGCGGCCGGCGATGTGGCGCGCGCCACGCGAGAGTTCCGCCGTGGCGGCGCCGACATTGCCGACCGCATGATCGCGGCCGCGGCGAGACGAGCCGGGGCCGTACCCCTCTACACCTTCGACCGGGAGGCCGCGCGGCTGCCGGACGTCAGTCTGCTGGAGCCTCGTTAGCCCGCTTCTCGTTAGCGCGGGCGTACTCGAGGATGTTCTTGAGGCCGTAGTTGCCTTCGTGGCAGGCGTACTCGAAGAGTGCCTGGTCCGACCGCTTCATCTCGAGACGTGCGCTCCAGGGGCGGTTGAAGGACTCCGGGTCGTCGATCGTGTACTCGTAGATCAGCGTGGCGTCGTCGAAGCGGGTGAAGCGCTCGGTCAGGCGCATGTTGCCGCCCGAGCCCTGGAAGCTGATTCGCGGATCGAAGTTGCGGGTTTCGACCACCAGAGCTTCGCGGTCCCAGGATCCGCGGGCATCGCCCTTGAACTGGCGTAGATGCTCGGGCAGCCGAGGCTGATCGTCGAGGGGGACGATCCGGGTTTCGTGGACCATCTCGTTCAGGAGCGCCACCGTGTCCTCGGTCACCAGGATCAACACGTTGTTGTTGTAGGCCCCCGGGTTCATCGGCGGCCCGGCGTTGAAGCCCATCAGGCAGCGTTCCCAGAGGGAGCGGTCCTCGGGTCCTGCCGGCGCCTTCCGGCGCCGGTCGCGTCGTTCCTGGGCTCGCCGTCTGCCGGCTTCGGTCATCGGCGGGATGCGTCCGTTGGGCGGGTCGAAGATCAGCGAAGTGCGCCGTGACTCCTGCACTTTGCGGCCGTGATCGAGCCAGTAGGGCGCATGGACGCTTGGGCTCCGCTTCTGCGCCTCGGCGCGACGCTCGATGGTGTCGCGTTCAAACTGGCCGGCCTGTTCGGCCGAGAAGTACTCCTGCTCCGCGTAGGCCGACGGCCGCTGCAGCGGCGTCGCGGTGGCGAAGTCCCATAGTCCGTCGATGTCGCCGGGCGGCTCTCCGTTCGAGGCTGCCTGAGCGGCGAGCGGCGCGCTGGACAGAGCGGCCAGGAACACGGCCACTGCCAGGGCGATTCGGACGCGCGGGCGATTGGAGTGGAGCACTTCGGTTTCAGGATAGCGCCTGTACCGGGTTCCGTCATCCTTGGGAGACTCGGGGTTTCCAGCTTGGCCGGAGGCCGTCGCTTCGCGCCGGATGCGGGCGAGACGCCCGCGTTCCCAGGGTGGGTATACGCTCCGCCGCCCATGACGGTTTCGCTCACCCTGGTCATCGGCAACAAGAACTACTCGTCCTGGTCGCTCCGGCCGTGGTCGCTGATGACCCAACTCGGCATCCCGTTCACGGAACGGATGCTGAAGTTCGACTCCGAGGACTGGGAGCAGAACATCGACGCGCTCTCGCCCACGCGGCTCGTGCCGGTGCTCTGGGAGGGCGAGCCGGGGCAGGGCTTCGCCACCTTCGACACCTCCGCGATCGCCGAGCGGCTGGCCGACCTGTACCCCGAGCGCGGCATCTGGCCGGCGGACGGCCGGGCTCGTGCTCGGGCGCGATCCCTGGTTGCGAGCTTCCACTCCGGCTACGCGGCGCTACGCACGAAGATGCCGATGAACATCCGCTCGAGCTATCCGGGCAAGGGCCAGGAGCCCGAGGTCATGGCCGATATCGGCCGGCTGACCGCCCTGTGGCGCACCGCGCAGGCCGAGTTCGGCCGGGGAGGGCCGTTCCTCTTCGGCAGCTTCACGGCCGCTGACGCCTACTTCCTGCCGGTCGCCTCGCGGTTCGCGACGTACGAGCCGCCGCTTCCGCGCGAAGCCGCGGACTACTGCCGTGCGCTGCTCGACACGAAGGCGATGCGCGAGTGGAGCGGGGCGGCGCGGCTGGAGACGGAGTTCGTGCCCGAGGACGAGCCGTACGCGGATCCGCCCTGAGTAGACCTCACGGAGGAACCAGGGGCCCAGCCCTCTGCGGCACTACAGAGCCCCGTCCAATTCGAGCACGAGGGCGACGATCACATCGTGAAGCCGGTTCATCGCGGTTTCGCTGGCACGTTCGATCGTGTCCTCGGCCGAGTGAATGACCCGGAAGACGTCGGGCAGGAAGCCCTCACTGAGCCCGGACTCGGCGCCCGCATTGAGCGCGAGCCACATCTGGTGCGACGCGGTGGCTCCGTTCATGGCGATTGAGACATTGGGGATTCCGGCGGCCTGGAAGCTGCGATCGTCGCTGGAGGGGTACCGGGGGAAGGCCATGCACGGGACTTCGCTGTCGGCGCACACGACGAGGAGGCTGCGGTAGACCGCCTCGTTTCCCTCGTGGGACGTCGGCCCGTACATCAGGGCGCCGTCGCCGGCGACCACGTCGGCGTTGACCATGGCGGCGATGCGGTCCCCGTCCTCGTCCTGGACGTAGGCGCGGGAGCCGAGGAGCCCGGCCTCCTCGAGGTCGAACAGGACGACTTGGACGCGGTGCTCGAGTTCGTGTCGCCGCAGCGTCTCGGCCACCCTGGTGAGGACGACCGACGCCGCGCCGTTGTCCACGGCGCCGCCGACGACCGCGCCGTCTCGGAGGCGGACCACGTCGTAGTGCGCGCCCACAACGATGTCGCGGCGCCCCTCGCCGATTGTGACGACCAGGTTTCTCCCGACGTCTCTCGGCTGCCGATCCGTCGCCGTTGCCGAGAACTCGTGGATATGAGGATCGAACCCGCGCTCCTGGAACATGCCAAGGAGCGCGTCTCCGCGGTCCACGGTCTCGCGGCCGACGATACGAGCCAGATCCGGGAGGAGACCAGGCAAGGAGGCTTCGTGCCGTGGCTCGTCGGGCCGTTCGGCGGACGCCGGCGAGGACGCCGGCGCCCCCAGTCCCGTGGCAACGTCCGGTGCCGTGACGGAGATCGTCGAGCATGCCAGCGTCATGCACGTGGATAGCACCACGCATGGCAGCAGGCCGTGACGGGCTCTGCGGCCACCTGGGAGGCTCGCGGTCGCAGGAACTGGGCGCGCCGGCCTGCCATCTGTGCGCCCGATGACGGGCGCACAGAGTGGTTCGCGGGTGGCGCGGATCGCCACCCGGGTTCTGGCGGACATCTGGTTCTCCATGAGTCTCCGGGGCCTTACCCCGAACCCTCGCCCACGATCAGGTTCACCTGGTCCTGCGGGGCGTAGAAGTACGAGCCGGGCCGGAAGTCGTAGCCGAGGTCGCCGAGCAGGCGCCGCTGCCTCGGCGTGCAGCGCTCGAGGATCTCAGCCGTGGGCTCCGGGTCATACGTACGCAGGAACAACTGGCAGTAGTTGTAGAGGATCGTCTTGCGGGCGCGCGGCGAGGCGTTGACCGACGGGCCGTGCCACAGGGAGTGCGGAAAGAGGATGCAGTCGCCGGCCTTGCCGGCAAGTTGGACGGCGCCCGGCGTTTTCGGTCCCGGCGGCGGGTAGGGGCGGTCGGGGAATGGACGCATGTGGCTGCCGGGGAAGACGGTGAAGTTGCCGCAGTCGTCATCGGTTACATCGGAGAGCAGGTAGAGCGCTTTCATCGCCAGTGGCAGGCTGGTCTCGGTGACGCGGATGCGGCGCAGCGCCTCGCCGCCGTCGGTGTGGGTGTAGCCGGGCCATCTGGGATTGGACGGGCGGACGATCGCCTGGCTCATGCTGAGCACGACATGGGGGCCCATGATGTCGGTGACCAGGTCGAAGACGGGAGAGGCGTCCATCAGGTCGAGGAACGCCTGGTCGTAGTGGAGGAGGACCCGGCGGTCCATGAAGCCCTCGGGATCGCGGTCGATCGCGTGGTCGAGCCAGGCGTAGTGGCCCAGCGGTCCGTCCGGGTTCGGTTCCCAGCCGGGGAGCTGGCGGACGCGGTCGAGTTCGGCGTCGAAGAACGCGACTTCGTCCGCTGACAGCGCCTGTTCGACGCGGATGAAGCCGTCGATGGCCCACTGCTCGCGCTGGGCCTGAATCAGTTTCTGCATGACAGGTGCCTCCTGCTGCGGGTCCGGCCTGCGGCCTCGGCCCGCGTCGCTTGCTTCGGTGGTGTGGCCTGAGAATATGCCGCGTGCCGCCGGAGGTTCACTCTTGGGCTTCGGCGCCGTCGCCTCTTTGCGCGGCCTCCGCTGCGTTGCGCGCGCGTTCCTCGGTGCCGGGGTGGCTCGCCAGCCAGTTGGGAACGCCCCCGGCGGCATGGGCCTTTTCGAGTCGCTGCAGGAAGTCCCCCAGACGTGTCGGCGCGATGCCGGCTCCAAGCAGGTAGTCGAAGGCGAACTGGTCGGCGTCGCGCTCGAAGGTGCGCGAGTAGCGCTGTGCGAGCAACTGCTCCGGCGCCAGGATGGACAGCGCGGCGACCGACGCATCTCCGGTGAAGGCGGTCCACAGGACGAGCATGGAGGAGGTCTGGGCGATGCGCCGCATGACGTGGCGGCCGGCCACGTGCCCCACTTCGTGGGCGAGGACCGCGACGACCTCCTCGTCGTTCTCGGCCAACTCGACGAGTTGATCCGTGATGACGACCGTGCCCCCCGGCAGGGCGAAGGCGTTCGGGCCGAATCCGGGTGCGGAGAAGAAGCCGAGCGTAGCCTCGACTGCCGTGTCCTCCTTCATCTTGTAGAAAGCGCTCAGGATGTCGGTCTGCTGCGTCTGATCGAGTTCGGTGGGTTCAAGAGCGTCGAGTTGGAGAAACAGGGTCATCAGGTTCTCGCCGATGACCGCTTCGACCTCGGGCGGCGTCGCCGCGACGACGACCGTGGCCACCGCCGGCGCTCCCCATTCCGTGAACGAGTACAGGATCGCCGCTGTGACCGCCAGCGCCGCCGCCGCTCCGCGCCAGGTGCTGTCGAGTCGGTGGAGAAGCCGCTCGAAGCGCCGGCCGAGTGGTTGGGGACCGTGTTCGGCGCGGACCTGCATTGCGTCCAACGCGTCGTTGTCGCGCACTTCGCAGACGGCGCCGTCGGGCAGACGGATGTGACGTGGCGTGTCGGCAATACGGCTGGGAATCCGGACCTCTGACAAAGAGTGGAGACGGCGCTCCTCGAAGCCGTCGACGGCGACCACCACGTTGCCGTCGATCGTGATGGCGAGGGAGGCGTCGCGCCGTTCGGAGGTGCGACCGTCGTAGTAGTGGCAGGCAACGGCGCTCATATCCCGATCTCCAGGCCGAACTCACCCGCCGCCTCGGCGCCCGTGGCGCCCAGGCGCTGGGCGTCGCCGGCTTCGAACGTGATCTTGCCGAGCGGCTGCATGACGAGGAACTGATCCACGATGTAGCGCAGCACGCGGATTCTGGCGAAGGGCGCGAACAGGCCGAAGGTGGCGACGATCAGGGCTGTGTTGCTGGCATAGAGCCACAACATGGTTCCGAAGGAGAGTTGCAGGATGAAGTCGCTGTCGCCGAGTTGGGTGCAACTCCAGCGGTAGCTGAGCAAGCGGGTGCGTATGTAGACGAACGAGACCAGCCCCACCAGCGCGAAGAACACCGGCATGACGAAGTTCGCCGCGGGAGATTGCGCTTCAGAATCGGGATTGAAGGTCAGGCTGATGAGAACGAAGCAGGAGCCGATGAACAGAATCATGGTCAGCACCCAGACGACCACGTAGACGCCGTAGTAGGGATTGGCTTCGCCGATGAAGCGGAACGGTTTGTTGCCGAAGCGAGACTCGGTGATGAGGAAGCGGTCGCGGCCGAAGACCCTGAATGGCCAGGCCAGCCCCAGGGTGACCATGGACGCAACGGCCATCAGCGGATACCAGACGGCGGCGTCCCAGAACCGCCCCTTGAAGTCGAAGGCGATGCCGCGATACCTGGAATTGCGGAGTTGGAAGGTCCGCGCGCGGACCACGACCCAAGGCACGAGCGGCGCCAGCACGGCCAGCGCGGCGTAGTAGTAGAAGATGGACAGGATCTGGGCGAACGAGAGAAGCACCAACACGATGGCGACCAGGATCCGACCCCTGAGAATCGCCACCGGGTTCGCCGTGTAGTCGAAGGCCGCGTCGCCGAGCCAGATGTTGCCGTACAGGTAGCGCCGTGCCCGGACCTTCGCCCACGCCGAGTAGATACCAAGCGTCAGGAGCGTCAGCGCGACGTTGACGATCCAGATGCGGAAGTACTTCCAACCGTCGGCGGTGAAGCGCAGCCGCTGGGTTTGGGACCCGGCGGCTTGAGGCGCCAGCGGAGGGTGGTCGTCGGCGCCGGTCGCGAGCACCTCTCCGATAGCGCTTCCGAAGGAAGCGGCAGAAGACAGCGACCATGTCTCGGCTGCGGCGCCGGGCTCTGCCCCGGAACCCGCGCCTGCGTCGATGCCGTCGCCTTGTCTTTCCTCGTTCATGGAGCGGTTCGTTGACGAATCGTAGAGGAGAAACCGCCCGCGGAGGGAGGGGGTTCCAGACCGGCATGCTCCAAGCAACTCTAGGGCGCTCGGTGGCCGCTTGGCGCCGCCGCGCCGGCCGAACCTAGCCGTCGACCTTAACCTCTTTGTTTTCAGAGTTTGCGGAAGGCTCCGAAGGCGGTATCCTGCGTCATGGCGTCGCCGCCCGCGCCGTCTTGCGCCAGCCCCGGTCGGGTATCATGCCGGCACAGATTTTGGGCAGCGAGCCGGCTTGGCGAAACCTATGGGCCTCGCGGCGGACAGCCAGCGGAGGATGAGATGAAGGGTTCTGCACCGATCGGCTCAGCAGCTCGCGCGGGAACGGGGCGCGGCGTACCCAACAGGCGGCGAACGGACCGAGGCCGAGCGTGCTTCGCCGTCCTGGCGCTTGCCTTGGCGGCAGCGCCGGCATGGACCCAGGAAACGGCCGAGCCCAGCGAGCTCGACCGGGTGCTGGCAATGCACTACGAGGCGCGGGGCGGCCTGGATCGACTGCGCTCCATCGAAACGGTGCGCGGCGCGGCTACGCTCTCCATGCAGGGCATGGAAGTCGCGTTCACCGTGCATGCGCGGCGTCCGAACCAGTCGCGCATCGACTTCGGCGGCATGGCGTTGATTCAGGCCTACGACGGCGAGCAGGCCTGGGGTCAGGTGCCAGGCGAGCCGAAGCCGGCGCCCCTGGAGGGCGGCCAGGCCGCATCCATGGCTGCCGACGCGGCGCTCAATGTGCCCTGGCTCGAGTACGCGGAGTTGAGCTACGAGGTCGAACTGGCCGGCCGCGAGGAGTTGGAGAGCGGCGAGGAGGTCTGGAAGCTGGCGGTCGCCGCGGCGAGCGGCCCGGTAGAGGTCTTCATCGGCGTGGAGGACGGCCTGGAGAAGCAGCGGGTCGCAACCCAGGACCTGGGCTTCGGCATGCAGGAAGTGACCACCGTGTTCGCGGACTACCGCGACGTGGACGGCGTGATGCTGGCCCACCGGCAGGTCTCGTCGAGCCCGATGGGCGAGTTGGCCTTGACCTTCAACTCCTACGAGATCAACCCGGAGATCGATCCCGACATCTTCTTCATGCCGGGCCAGATGGCCGACGCCGCGCTCGGCCTGGACGATGTGCTGTCGCGATACCGGAACTCCCGCGGCGCCTCGGCCGCCGATGTCGAGACGGTAGCCGCCACCGGCACCGTCGTCATGCTGGGCTTCGAAGTGCCGATGACGGTGGCCTTCGCCCGCCCCAGTTCGTTCCGTATCGACATCGACTTGCAGGGCCTGACGATGATCCTGGCCTACGACGGCGAAACGGCCTGGAACGTGTCGCCGATGCAGGGCATCATCGACCCCACGCCGCTGCCGGAGGAGATGGTCGGGGCGGTGGGGATCCTGTCCGATTTCCTGTGGGGCATGCTCGCGAACACCGAGGAGCGCGGCTTCGAGGTGTCGCTGGCGGGTACGGAGAAGGTCGAACGCGACGAGGCCTACCGGCTGGACGTCGCGACCGCGGACGGCGAAGCGCGCGTGCTCTACCTGGGCGGCGAGGACTTCCTGGAGCGCCGGATCGTCTTCGACGGGTCGTTTCTGGGGTCGACCGGAGAGCTCGAAGTGACGATCAGCGACTACATGGACGTGGGCGGATTGAAGGTGCCCGGGACGATCCGGATCGCCGTCGAGGGCCAGGTCGCCGCCGAATTGAGGATCCAGGAAGCTGAAGCCGGCGCGGAAGTCGATCCCGCTTCGTTTACCATGCCCGCTCCCGCCGACCCGGAGACGCCGGGTCCGGCTCTCTAGGAGCTAGCGCATGCCGATCCTGCCTGCCGCCTCGACGACGCGAACGCCAAACGGCCGTCTTCGCGGTCGCTTCCTCGTGCTTGCCTCTGCGCTCGTCCTGGCGCTGACCGCCTCCGCGGCGGTTGCCGCGACGGACACGGCGGACGACGAGGACGCCGAGCCGGTCCAGGACCCCGCTCTTGCCGAAACGATCGTCGTCACGGCGTCTCGAGCGGAGCAGGAACTCGGGCAGGTGACCTCCAGCGTGTCCGTGCTGACCGGCGACGAACTCCGCTCCAGCCCGGCCGTGACCCTGGACGACACGCTGCGCCGGGTGCCCGGCTTCAGCCTCTTCCGCCGCAACAGCTCGATGGTCGCCCATCCGACCAGCCAGGGCGTTTCGCTGCGCGGCATCGGCCCCAGCGGCGTCAGCAGGACCCTGGTGCTGCTCGACGGGCTGCCTCTGAACGACCCCTTCGGCGGCTGGATCTACTGGGGCCGCGTGGGCCGCGAAAGCCTGGAACGGATCGAGGTCGTGCGCGGCGGCGGTTCGAGCCTGTGGGGCAATTCGGCCCTGGGCGGCGTGATCCACCTGGTCACCGCCGAGCCGTCGGACCCGGGCTCTTCGCTGAGGCTGTCCGCGTTGGGCGGCGATCACGGGATCCTGTCGGGCGACACCTGGTTCGGGCAGGGGTTCGAGCGCGCGTCGCTCACCCTGTCGGCGAGGAGCTTCAACAGCGACGGCTACCCGGTGCTCCGCGACGACCAGCGCGGCCCGATCGACGTTGACGCGTTTTCCGACCAGACCAGCGTCGCGGGCCGCCTGACGGTTTCTCCCAGCGACTCGGTATCCGTCAGCGTCGGCGGCGACACCCTGTCGGAGGATCGCGGCAACGGCACGCCACTGACCGGCAACGACACGGAGTTGACCTCCTTCCGCCTGAGCGCGGACATCGTGAGCGGCCGGGGCGACACCTGGACGCTGCGGGGCTTCACGCACGAGCAGGAGTTCGCGAGCACGTTCAGCGCCCAGCAGGCCGACCGGTCATCGGAGCGGCCGGCGCTCGATCAGTTCCTGGTCGGCTCGGAAGCCGTCGGCCTCGGCGCCCAATGGCAGGGTCAGTTGGGGCAGGGCGAGGTCGGATCGGGCCTGTGGGTCGCCGGCGCCGAGTGGCGGAGCGTCGACGGGGCGACCAACGAGGACTTCTTCTACACCACGCAGTTCAACCGGCGGCGCATGGCCGGTGGCGACCAGTCGATCGCGGGCGCCTACGTGCAGCGCCGGGCGCAGTTCGGCGAGCGGCTTCATCTCGAACTCGGGGCCCGCATCGACCGCTGGCAGACGGGTTCGGGCCGCCGGCTCGAGATCAACAAGGCGGACGGCTCGATCCGTCGCGAAGACGCCTTCGAGGACCGGGAGGAGACGGCGGCGTCGCCGCGGATCGGCTTCCTCTACGCCCTCGACTTCGGCTGGCGCCTGCGCGGCTCGGTGTACGGATCGTTCCGGGCGCCGACCGTCAACGAGCTCTACCGGCCGTTCCGGGTGGGCAACGACATCACCGAGGCGAACGAAACGCTCGAGCCCGAGCGGCTTTCAGGCATCGAGTTCGGGACGGTGCGCTACCAGGGCGGCTCCAGGCTGTCCCTGAACGCCTTCCACAACCGGGTCGAGAACCCGATCGCCAACGTCACCCTGGCTTCGATCGCCAGCGGGCGGTTCTTCCAGCCCTGCGGCTTCGTGCCGGGCGGCGGCTCCTGCCGGCAGCGGCTCAACCTGGACCGCACCCGCATCCAGGGGCTCGAGGCGGAACTCCGCCAGCGGCTCGGCGACGAATGGCGGCTCGACGTGTCCTACCTCTACAGCAACGCCGAGGTCCAGAGCGCGGCCGACTTCCCGGAACTCGAGGGAAAGAGGCTGGCGCAGACGCCGGAGCAGTCGGCGAGCCTCGGCCTCGAGTACTCGAACCCCGAGGTGTTGCAGGCACGGCTGGGGTTGCGCTTCGTCGGCGAGCAGTACGAGGACGACCTGAACACGCGGCCACTCTCGAGCTTCGCGGTCGTGGACCTGAGTCTCGCCCGCTCTCTGAGCAGCCGTTGGCAGGTCTTCGCCGGGTTCGAGAACCTGCTCGACGAGGAAGTACAGGTCGGCATTTCCGGTACCGGTCTGGTGGCCGTGGGCGCACCCCGGATGGTGCACGTGGGGGCACGCCTCAATCTCAGTCCCTGAAGCAGGAACCGATTTGACGACCCGAGTCACCGCTGAAACGCTGTCCCGTCGCCAGCGGGAGATCTCGGTGTCCGAGTTCTTCGCCAAGAACCGGCACCTGCTCGGCTTCGATTCGCTGCGCAAGGCCCTCCTGACCACGGTCAAGGAGGCGGTGGACAACTCGCTCGACGCCTGCGAAGAAGCCGGCATCCTGCCCGAGATCTGGGTCGAGCTCGAAGTTGCCAAGGGCACGAACCGTTACCTTGTGCGGATTACGGACAACGGCCCCGGCATCGTCCCCGAGCAGGCGCCGAAGATCTTCGGCCAACTGCTCTACGGCTCGAAGTTCCACAGCCTCAAGCAGAGCCGGGGCCAGCAGGGAATCGGCATCTCGGCGGCGGCGATGTACGGCCAGTTGACGACCGGCAAGCCGGTATCCGTGGAGTCGCGTACGGGGCCGGAGAAGCGGGCCTACGCGATGCAGGTCATGGTCGACACGAACACGAACAAGCCCAAGGCGATCGGTCGCCGGACCCTTCCCGACTGGCACCTGGACCACGGCACGCTGGTGGAACTGGAGCTGGAAGCGAAGTACTTGAAGGGCCGCCAGTCGGTTGAGGAGTTTCTCCACCAGGTCGCGGTCGCGAACCCGCACGTGACGCTGCACTACCGGAGCCCGAACGGCGAGACCGCCTCCTGGGCGCGCACCGTGCAGCAGAACCCGGTGGCGCCGCAGGAGATCAAGCCGCATCCCCACGGCGTCGAACTCGGCGTACTGATGAAGATGCTGCAGTCGACCAAGCACAAGACGGTCACCCGGTTCCTGTCCCGGGACTTCAGCCGCATCTCGCCGCAACTCGCCGGGGGGCTGGCGAAGCGGGCCGGCATCAACCCGAAGGCGCTTCCGAACACCGTCGCCCGGCAGACTGTCGACGCGCTCTACCAGGCGATCAACGACGCGAAGACCCGCATCCGGCCGCCGTCGACCGACTGCTTGTCACCGATCGGCGTCCAGGAGCTCCTGGCCGGTCTGACCCGGGGCGTCCGGGCCGAGTTCTACGGCGTGGAGACGCGCCGGCCTGCCGTCTACCGCGGCAACCCGTTCCAGGTCGAGGTCGGCCTGGCTTGGGGCGGCGATCTGCCCGGAGACGAACTGGCCAAGGTGCTGCGCTTCGCCAACCGGGTGCCGCTCCAGCACTACGCCGGCTCCTGCTGCATCACCAAGGCGGTGATGGACGTCTCGTGGCGCAACTACGGTCTGGCTCAGTCGCGCGGCGCGCTGCCGTCGGGGCCGCTGATCGTGCTCGTTCATCTCGCCTCGGTGTGGGTGCCCTTCAGTTCCGAAAGCAAGGTCGCGGTCGCCGACTACGACGAGATTCGCAAGGAGATCAAGCTCGCGCTGCAGACCTGCGGTCGCCGGCTCGGGCAGTACGTCAAGCGCAAGGCGCGGGCCAAGAGCGAGGCGCGGCGGCGCGAGGTGTTCAATCTCTACATCGAGGAAGTGGTCAACTCGGTCGAGGCGATCACCGGCAAGGAACAGAAGCTGTTCCGCGATCGGCTGCTGGCGATCAGCCGCCGCAAGACGGAGTTGGCGGGTCTGCTCGAAGAGGCGAAGGGCGCTGATGACGGCGACGAGTTGGAAGCCTGCGAGAACGTGCTCGTGGTCGATCCGGACGCCGGACCCGCGCCGCCGGCGAGCGCCGTTGCAGCGGCGACGCTCGATGAGGACGCGTCGCCCGATGCGGCAGTGCCTGTCGTCGAGGACGTGGACCCGCCCGAGCAAGTGCCGCCGCCGATCCCTGCCGAGTCCGAGCGCGATAGCGGGTCCCAGTTGGAGTTGGTGTGACGGCTGGAGAGCGTGGCGCGGAGCGTCGTTCCGGTCCTGGGAACGCGGGCGTCTCGCCCGCATCCGGCGCTGGCTCTGGCAGCAACGCAGGCGCGAAGGACGGGCCGACTCAGTCCGCCGCCGAGGAGGCTCGGCTCAAGATCCCGGCCAGCCTCGACGCCAAAGCCAAGATCGAGTTCCTGGCGAAGCAGACGGTGAAGATGGCCGGCCGCGAGGTCGATCCCTTCGTCGACATCCCTTCGCGCACGCTCTCGAACGTCAACTTCTCGAAGCGCAAGAAGATCATCGAGATGGGCGACGCAACCCAGCGCCGCTCGCTCTTCAACCTGAACCAGGCCCGCAAGTACATGCAGACGCTCCTGGTCGCCCGCGGCTGTACCCAGCTTCTCGACGAGCAGAAGACGACCAGCATCCGCGACCTCTACTACATGACCAAGCACACCCTGGCCGACGGCAAGGAGAACACCTTCGACGGCCAGGAGGAGTCGGACCCGATCATCGAGGACCTTGAAGTCACGCTCGGCACCTTGCGCGAGGAGCTGCACCTGTTCGCCGCCAAGCGCGGCTCGGTCGTCGGCCCGCTCACCCTGGTCGACGCCGGCGACGTGATCGACCTCTCCCGCATGGGTTCAGGCGGCTGGTCGGTGCCCGGCATCGTCGAACCGAACACGATCCGCTTCGTCGGCCACGGCGCCAAGTTCATCCTTCTGGTGGAGAAGGAGGCGGTCTGGGCCCGTCTCAACGAGGACAAGTTCTGGAAGCGCCACGACTGCATCCTCGTCACCGGCCAGGGCCAGCCCCCGCGCGGCGTCCGCCGCCTTCTGTACCGCTTGGTCAACGAACTGAACCTGCCGCTCTACGTCTTCGTCGACAACGACCCCTGGGGCTACTACATCCACTCCGTCGTCAAGCAGGGCTCCATCGGCCTCGCCTTCGAATCCAAGCGAATGGCCGTGCCCAGGGCCCGCTTCATCGGCCTCTCCAGCTTCGACCCCGCCGCCTACGACCTCTCCGAAGGCGTCAGCATCCGCCTCAACGACCAGGACCGCTCCCGCGCCAAGGAGATCCTGAACTACGAGTGGTTCAAGGCGAAGGCTTGGCAGAAAGAGATCAAGAACATGCTCCGCACCGGCGTCAAGTGGGAACTCGAAGCCCTCTCCAGCAAGGGCCTCTCCTTCGTCACCGAAGAGTTCCTGCCCAAGAAGATCGCCGACCGCGACTGGCTGTAGCGACCGGCTCCGGGCTGGCGAAGAGGCGTTGGCGGCACCCGCCCGCTCTGGGGCTCAGGGGGAGGGGTCCCAGGCGGCCGTTCGCGCTTTCTCGGACGGTGGGAAGTTGGCGCTCACTTCGCTGTGCGCCGTGGTAAGGCGCCTTATCCCAGCGGGTGCGAATCCCGCCCGGCTAACTGTCGTTCCAGCCGGAAGCAATCGGAGCGGATGATGGAGGTAACGAGATCGTCTGAAGCACTTCGATCAAGGGCCGCCTTGGGCGGCTTGGCAAGCATGCGGGCCGCAACTCGAGTGAACGCTGAGCAGGCCTCGAAACGCGCAATGCGGAAGCCGACCCGTCAGTGTTGCGGGGAAGGCTGCCATCGACCGGGAAGCGAGCGACAGAAGCACCGGTCGGTTCCGCCGGGGTAATGGCGGCGGCACGCATGCAAGAGGGGGAAGGATGCAACACGGGAAGCCCCATCGGTGGCGTGGCACGCGCCAAACCGGAATCCCGCGAGGGACAGTCTGGGCCGTTGTGGGTGGCGGAGAGGCCCGTAGTACCTGTGAGACCGGGTAATGCCGGTGGAGGGAAGGGGCCTTGGTTCGGGAATGACGTAATGAAGGAGGAAAGGACGTGAGGACTGGCGAGAGCCTAGCTGCCTCAGAGAGTGTTCGGAGACTCCGGAAGGCGTTGCATGCGAAAGCGAAGGAAGCTCCGAGCTTCCGTTTCTACTCGCTGAGCGACAAGGTGTGGCGCGCCGACGTGCTGTTTATGGCCTGGCAGGGGGTCCGCCGCAATGGCGGCACTGCGGGCGTGGACGGTGAGACGGTGGCGGACATCGAGTCGTTTGGAGTGGAGCGTTGGCTTGGGGGACTGTCGCGGGAATTGAGGGAAGGCGCTTACCGTCCGCAAGCGGTGCGGCAGGTGCTGATCCCGAAGAAGCAGAAGGGGAAGTACCGGGCGTTGGGCATACCCTGCGTGCGGGACCGGGTGGCTCAGACGGCGGCGATGCTGGTGTTATCGCCGATCTTCGAGGCCGACCTGGAACCGGAGCAGTACGCCTACCGGCCGGGTCGCAGCGCGCAGGCCGCGGTCGAGCGGGTGCGCGAGCTGGTGAGCAAGGGCCGCCGCGAGGTGGTGGACGCGGACATGTCGGACTACTTCGGTCAGATCCCGCACGCCGAGCTACTCAAGTCGATCGCCCGTCGCGTGAGCGATGGTCGGATGCTTGGCTGGATCAAGGCGTGGCTGGAGATGGCGGTGGAGGAAGACGACGGCAAGGGCGGCAAACGCCGCACGAACCGTGCGCGTCGGGAGCGGAAGGGTACGCCTCAGGGCGCTCCCATCTCTCCTCTTTTCAGCAATATCTACAGGCGCCGCTTCATCCTGGGCTTCAAGACGCTGGGCTTTGCCCGGCGCTTCGACGCGGAGATCGTCAACTACGCGGACGACTTTGTCGTGCTCGGCAAATCGCCGTCAGCTTCAATGCTGGCGGCGGTCGAGTGGCTGATGGGTCGTCTGAAGCTGCCGATCAATGCCGAGAAGACCCGATGCTGCCGGGTGCCGGAGGAGCCGACCGAGTTTCTCGGGTACCGGATCGGACGCAACTATCGCCGGGACACGGGCCGCAGTTACATCGGCACGCGCCCGAGCCGGAGCAGCGTCCAGAGCATCTGCCGTCGGATCAGCGAGCTGACCACGCGGCGTGACGTGCTGCTGGCCCCGGAGGTCGTGGCAGGTCGTCTGAACCGGTTGATGATCGGTTGGGCGAACTACTTCACCTCGGGGCAGGTGAGTCCGTCCTACTCCGCGGTGGATCGGCACGCCACCCGGCGGCTGCGACAGTGGCTATGCCGCAAGCACAAGGTGAGATCGGCGAAGCACGTGCGCTTCCCGGACGAGATGCTCTGGAAGGAGTACGGACTCACTCGCCTGAGGGTGCGCACGACACGCTTTCCGTGGGCGAAGGCATGATCCCGTCCGAGAGCCGGATGCGGGAAAACCGCACGTCCGGTTCGATGAGCGGCGACTGGAAACGGAGCCATGACGCGGAGTGAGGCGCCGGCAACGCGAAAGCTGCCGGAAAACAGCTACCCCCAACGTCTACCGCCACCGCGCCAGTCGTCGACTCTACTCACGCGTGCAGGCCCCCATTGACACGGCTGGCGTTGGTCGACTAGCGTTGCCGCCAAGACGACCCCTAGGACCTACCGCCCAGAAAGGGAAACACGGGGTCCGAGTATCTTGACCCCAGGGACGCCTCGTGCGTCCCTGTATTTTTTTGGCGTCAACAAGTGCCTAGTCCGAATGCTCCGAGGAAGGGGCCACCCCGTCGTGTCAGGGTGTTCGTTGACTTCTGGAACTACACGCTCTCCATGCGAGAAGTCGACGAGCCGTTCCGCACCGACTGGTCGAAGCTCGGCCCGGTGCTGTCTCGCTACGCGGCCGCCGTGGGCAACGCCGCGGCGACGGTCGAGTACCAGGGATTGAACTTCTACGGCTCCTGCGATCCCGCTCGGGAGAAGGACCGAGGCCTTCACCGCTGGGCAACGAGGGTGGTGGTGTCGGTCGCACTCGCCCGCTCTGGGGCTCAGGGGGAGGGGTCCCAGGTGACGTTCGCGCTTTTTCGGAAGAAGAAGAGTTGGCGCCTGCTTCGGTTCACTGGTTAGTCCTTAGGCAAGTGGAAGCGAAAGAGCTACGGTCGCTTCAGTCGTCTCACCCATTCCTGGCGTGCACTTGCGTACAAGCACCGCTGCGACATGCTCACCACTCTGCTGTTGACGCGTCTGGCCTCCGCTCCTGAGTACCTCACTAACTCTAGAGTATGACGACGCTGTCTCGCACCCAGTCCAACCGCAAGCACTCTCCGTGGTGACACGGGAATCTCAGCCGCGAGCGGCGTTTGCTTTCCTCGTCGAGACAGGATCACAGGGTTGTCTGACGTCAAGAACTGGAATTGATCCAGTCCAGCATCCGGTTCCACTATCGTCCAGCTTGCGCTACAGAAGATCTGGGTCCACTCCTCGATCAACTGGTTCACCGCATCTCTACCGGGTTTGGATAGAACTGTCGCCTCACTTCCCTTCGCCATAAGGTTCGTGAGTTTTTGGCAAGCGTCCAAGTACTGCGGGTCGTTCATGTCGCCCCGACGGTACGCCTTGTCGAGTGCGACCTGTTCTGCCGGATGGACAAGGTCCCGGAAGAACTTCGGCGTTCGCGCTGCTTGTACCGCCAGAAACTCCGAAACAGAAAGCCTCTCGGGCTCCTCCCACAGCATTGGCAGCTTTTCCGACACCAATCGCTGAATCGCCGGCGCCGCGCGGTCCTCCAGCTTCTGGAGCTGATCTTCTAGAACCGGCTGGTAGAAGTCCTCAAGGGCCTCAGCGTGTTTCTTGATCGAAACGAGTTGCCAGCGGCCGGCTTTTGTGTCGTACTTCCAGATTCTGCCCGGCTCGGCTTGGAAGTTCCGGAGGTAGAACTGAGCAACCGTGTGTGTACGCACGCTGACAAGCCCTCGCTCGGCAGAAGGGAGTCTATCGCTCGGTCGATGCACCCCGAAGAGGAAGCGATTGTGAAGCGGAGACGGCCAGCGCTGCTTCTCTCGCGCCAGCTCCGGGCGGACGCTCCGGTGGAACTGCCGCAGTCTCCACGACGGCAGTCAGACGTGCCGGCTCAGGAGAGGTTGCTAGTGCAGCAGGCGCTAGAGGGCTCGCTAAGGGGCTGGTGGAGTTGGCCGATGACTTTGCGCTGGCGCCGGTGCCGACTCTAGGTCGACCGGGGTATCGCCTCCAGGTGCTTCTTGATCGCCGCGACGTCTCCCTTGGTCTCTGCCACATGGTCGACAAGCACGTCGACTTTGTCCTCGATCCGGACGAGGCGCTGTCTGGTTTCGCCGTGCTGCTCAACGAGGAGGTTCAGCACCTCCCGCGTGTTTATGATTCTGCGTTCGCTGGTCGTGGCGGTCATCCGGTGGCTTCTCGGCTCGGCGTCAAGTGGAGCCTTGCATAAGCCTATACGAATGGATCGAGGTTCCCGCCCCGGACAGGCGGGTGTAACCGAGACCGTCGCGGTCCCGGATCCGCCCCTCCGGCTCCGCCTCAGTCCGCCGCTGCCGCCGCTGGCGGGAACGCCTTCAGCACCTCCCGGGTCATGTCCCAGCGGTCGAAGCCCTGGCGGCCGTAGTCGAGGCCGCGGCGGACGATGACGAGGCCGTGGGAGGGGACGATGACGACGAACTGGCCGCGGTTGCCGGCGGTGGAGTAGGCGTCGTGGGGGACGTCGGTGCGTTCGTCGGGGATGAGCCAGAACTGGCCGCCGTAGAAGTTGCCGCGGTTGTGGGTGGCGGGGGCTGGGGTGCGGACGAAGTCGATCCACTCGGCGGATAGGAGGCGTTCGCCGTTCCAGACGCCGTTCTGGAGGTAGAGGAGGCCGAAGCGGGCGAGGTCGCGGGCGTTGGTGTAGACCTGACTGCTGAGGATGAAGTCGCCGAAGCGGTCGGTGCTGAGGAGGGTGTTCCTCATGCCGATGGGGTCGAGCAGGCGTCTTCGGGGAAACTGGTGGTACCCCTTCTCGCTGCCGAGGGCGAGCTTCATCGCGTAGACGGCGAGCAGGGTGTCGTAGTTCTCGTAGTCCCAGTTCGTGCCGGGCTCGCGGATCAGGGCGCGGCGCCGGGCGCCGTCGACGGAACTGGCGCCGGCCCAGTAGGACATGCCGGAGCCGACGGCGTACTCGAGCCCGCCGTTGTCGACGGTTTGGAGGCCGCTCGACATGTTCAGGACGTGCCGGAGGGTGATCGCGGACCGCGGGTCGGCTTCGGGCGCGGCGGCTTCTGCCGGGAAATCGGGCAGGAAGTCGAAGCCGAGCGGGGCGTCGAGGGAAAGCTCGCCTTCGTCCACGAGCATGCCGATCAGTGTCACGGCGATGCTCTTCGCCGTGGACCAGGTGCGCGTGCGGGTCGTTTGGTCGACGCCCTCCGCGTAGCGCTCGTGGACGATCTCGCCGCGGTGGACGACGAGCAGGCTCAGCGTGACCTGTTCGGGGGACTCGCGGTCGAAAGCCCAGTCGGAGGCGGCTTCAAGCGCCGCGACGTCGACATGGGGCGGCAGGGCGGTCTGAGCCGTCAGGTCCCCGTCGGGCCACGGGATCTCCGCCGCTTTGCCGGGCCGGGGCGCCATCTCGATCGCCGGCAGCTCGTCGATGTCGTCGAGGTCCTGGTCGGGCGCCAGGATGATGCAACCGATGCCGTCGCGGAAAGCGGCGCGCATCTTCGGCGCTCCGTGGCCGGAACCGATCTCTACGGCGCGCCGGTCCCAGTCGATCGTGTAGTCGCCGCCATCCGGGGTTCCCACCGGTTCCCGCAGGAAGGCCAGTTCCTGCTGGAACACCTGCTCGATCGTTCGGTTCGACGTGAACAGCCCGTTGCACATGAAGATGGCCTGCTGGCCCAGCCGGACCATCCGCCGCTGCGGTTGCCAGTAGTCGTACGTCTCCTCCTGCTGTGCACCGGCGGGGAGGGCGGTCAGCAGCGCGGACGCGACAAGTGCGAGGGACGAGGGCTTCATCGGTGGCGATCCTCCTTCCATCGCAAACTACCAGCCGCTTCGCTGCCCTCTCTCCCGGTGGATCTCGACTCGACTTTCACCGTGGTTCTAGAATCGACCGCATGGCTGAACCGATCGCCAGAAGGGCCGACCAGCTTCCCGACGACTGTGCGCCGCCGCAGGGCCACGAGTTCCCGGGCTGCCGCGCGGTGCCGATTCCGGACGAGGAACTCGACGACTACGAGGGCCGCATCGAGTACTGGGACGCGCGCAACCAGATCGCGATCGTGGCGGAGCCGGCCACCACCTATCACGAGTACGGAGCGCAGCGCTTCGCCGCCTGCGTGAAGATGATCGCGATGCGGCGCGGCTCGCCGATCGACGTGATCGGCGCGGCCGATCTGGTCGTGCGCGGAGAGAGCGGCGAACGGTTGCGGCTACTGGCCGCTGACCAGGTGGCCTATCTGCACCCCTCCGAGACGCGACCCAGTGGCCCGGAGATCGAACGCGGTGCGAACGCGCTGCCGGATGTGCTCCTGGAGGTCGACTACAGCACCGACGTGCGGCGTCGCAAGCTCGGAATCTACGAGTCCTGGGGCTTCCCGGAGGTATGGGTGGAAGTCCCGAACGCGAGCTGGCACTACCGGCCGAAGTCCCGCCGGTCCGCCCTCACGATCTTCGTTCTGGAGGGCGGGCGCTACATCGAAACGCCGTCGAGCAGGGCCTTCCCGGGTTGGACCGCGGAGGCGATCCACGCGGCCTTGAACGAACACGAGGCTTCGCTGGAAACGGTGGACACGCTTCGCCGTGTGGCCGACACGCTCGCGGCGGCGGAAGGCACCGGCCCCGACGACGATCCTCTTCTGCGCCGGGAGCGCGCGGAGGGCCGCGCGGAGGGCCGAGCGGAAGGCCGGGCGAAAGGCCGTGTCGAGGGCCGCGCAGAGGAGCGTCTGGAGATCGTTCGCGTCGCCGTGCACGAAGCGCTCGCGGCTCGCGGCCTGACGCCGCCGCCGGCCTTGGATTCGTGGTTCGAGCAACTCGACCACATCGCGGACCCCGCGCCGCTGATCCGTTTGGCGTGGGAGTGCCGGGACGCTGATGACTTCCTCAGTCGCGTCCGCGGTCCGGTCTGAGGGCTCGAGCACCCAGCCAGTACAGGTTCTGCCGGCCGCCCGGTCCGTCGGCGCGGTAGCGCGCGGTTTCGACGAGCGGCAGGCCCTCGACGAGACGGTCGAGTTCCCGCTCGTTCGTGTGGTGGCAATAGCGGCGGGCTTGCGAGTCGCTCGGTCCCCAGCGCAGCAGGTGATCTCCGGGTTCAAGTTGTTCCCGGTCGACGCCTGCTTCCAACCCCCAGTCGAGGCGGCGGCTCTCGAACCGGGTGTCGTCAGCGAACAGCCAGCAGGTGACGGCGAGCAGGCCACCGGGCGCCAGGGCCGCGGCGGCTCGTTCGAGGGCGCGGCGCCGGTTGTCGAAGCCAGGCAGGTGGTGGACGACGCCGAAGAGCGTGACGAGATCGTGAGTCGCCTCGTCGGGCGGGCGGGTCTCGATGTCGGCGACCTCGTAGCGGATGTGCTCGGGATCGGCGCCGGCGGAGCGGGCGCGCTCGATCAGTTCGGCGCTGGAGTCGATACCGAAGTAGTCGAATGGCCGTTCCGAGCGGAGGTCCGGGTTGCGGTCCAGGAACTGGGCGAAGCGGCCGTTGCCGCAGCCGAGGTCGAGGACGCGGAGGGGCCGTCCCGTGGGCCGTGCCGCGGCCTCGACGACGCGTCGCCAGCCAGGCCAGCCGCCGGGGTGGCGGGTGCGGTCGAAGTCGGCGGCGTAGCGGCTGTAGAAGTCGCGGTTGATGTGGCGCAGGGCGGCTTGGGTCGAGGGGTCCATGGTGGAGGCGAGTATGGCCGTAGCTCCACCGCTTCGCGGCATCGCGCCGGATGCGGGCGAGACGCCCGCGTGCCATCCGTGCGCCCGCTGACGCGCGCACGGAGTGGTTCGCGTGTGGCGCGGGTCGCGCCACCCGGGTTCCCAGGTCTGGCTACACAGTGCCCAGGCTGAGACCGCCGTCGACGGCGAGCAGCGCGCCGGTGATCCAGTCGTTTGCCGGATCGCACAGGAACACGACCGCGCGCGCGACATCGTCGGGTTCGCCGACCCGGCCGAGCGGTACCTGGTCGCCGAAGCTGTCGAGGAAACCAGCGGCTTCTTCGGGTTGCATGACCGTCTCGAAGATCGGTGTGCGGACGACGCCCGGCAGCACGGCGTTGACGCGGATCCGGTCGCCCGCGAGTTCAAGCGCGAGGCTGCGGGTCAACGCGTCGACGCCGGCCTTGGCGGCGGAGTAGACGGAGCAGTTGGCGAGTGGCGACTGGGTGACGGAGGACGAGATGTTGACGATCGACGCTCCGCCCGTGCCTGCCTTGGCCCGGAGGTGCGGAATGGCGGCGCGGATAGCGAACAGCACGCCCTTCAGATCGATGTCGATCACCAGGTCGACCGGGTCTGGCTCGCCGGTCACTCCGGGCTCGGCCGCGCCGGTGCTGTCCGCCGCCAGCGGCCCGGTGCGATAGACGCCGGCGCAGTTGACCAGGATGTCGAGCCCGCCGAGTTCTCGAGCCGCTTCGTCGACCATCTCCCGCGCGCTGTCCGCACCCGCGACGTCGCCGGCGACGGCCACACAGGCCAGCCCCTGCTCCCCCAACACCGCGGCAGCCCCTTCGACCGCTTCCCGCCGCCTGCCGCTGAGCGCAACGCGGCAACCGCCCGAAGCCAGGCTCCGCGCCACCGCCAGTCCGATGCCGCTGCCCCCACCGGTGATCAGGGCCGCCCGGCCCTCAAAGCGCCCCGCCGGCGCCGCTTCCGCCACCATCGTCGTTACCCGACCTCAGGCGTGCGAGCGCTTCGCGCGGCCGTAGTAGGTTCCCGCCATGGTGGCGACAATAGCCCCGAAACGCTTCATGGGCGTCTTGGATCGGCGTGGACCGCGGCTTCGCGTGGCGGTCGGCCGCGGAGAACGCCGTCGATGAGCGCTGGCGGCAGCGCTTATCCGTTCGACCCCGCGGAGCATGCGGCCGAACTCGAGGCGATCTTCGGCGCCGTCGAGCGGGCGTCGAGCTTCGAGAAGGAGGACCTGGAGCACCTGCTGCGGCGCTATCCCAAGGATGGCAAGGGATTCTTCTCGAAGGCCGATCTGATCCGCGGCTACCGGGCGCTTCGCTCCGGCTCGGCCTGCGAGCAGACGTTCGTCGAGCGGGTGCGGATGAAGCCGGTGCGTACCAGGAGCGGCGTGGCGCCGGTCACGGTGCTGACCAAGCCGTTCCCGTGTCCCGGGCGCTGCATCTTCTGTCCCAGCGACGTGCGGATGCCGAAGAGCTACATCTCGTCGGAACCGGGAGCGCAGCGGGCCGCGGAGCATCAGTTCGACCCCTACCGCCAGACTCTGTCCCGGCTGCGTTCCTTCCACCACACTGGTCACCCGGTGGACAAGGTCGAGCTGATCGTGCTCGGCGGCACCTGGTCGAGCTATCCGGAGAGCTACCAGATCTGGTTCGTTCTGCGCTGCTTCGAGGCAATGAACCGGTTCTCGGAGATCGCCAGGCGTACCGGCGGGGATCCGCTCGCCGGATTCGAGCCGGAGGTCGACTTCCGTGACCTGGAGGAGACGGTCGACGGCGAGACGCTCGACACCCGTGGCGGGGGCGCGGGCCCAAACGCGGGCCCGGACGCGGGCCGGAGTCGCAACTACAACCAGGTCGTGAGCGACTGGACTTCGGCGCATCCCCGGGCGGCCGCCCAGGCGCGGCGGCAGACCGCGAGCTGGGCTGAACTCGAGGCGGCGCAGTGCGAGAACGAGACGGCCACCGTCCGCTGCGTCGGCCTGTCGCTCGAGACCCGTCCCGATCGGCTGGATCGGGGTGAGGCCCTCCGCATGCGTCGCCTGGGAGCGACGAAGGTACAGATCGGCATCCAGACCATGAACGACGACGTGCTCGCGAAGAACCGGCGCGGCCATGACGCGGCGATGACCAGACGGGCCATCCGGTTGCTGCGCCAAACGGGGTTCAAGATCCAGGCGCACTGGATGCCGAACCTCTACGGCTCGACGGCGGCGGCCGACTGCGAGGACTTCGACCGGCTGTTCGAGGACCCGGACGTACGCCCGGACGAGCTGAAGGTCTACCCGTGCTCCCTGATCGAAAGCGCGGAGTTGATGTCCTACTACCTTTGCGGCGCATGGCGCCCGTACACCCGAAGTGAGCTGCTCGACGTGCTCGTACACAGCCTGGGCGCTACACCTCGGTACTGCCGGTTGACGCGGGTGATTCGCGACATTCCCGGCACGGAGATCGTGACCGGCAACAGGACGACGAACCTGCGTCAGTTCGCGGAACAGGAGGCCGAACGCCGCGGCGTCGTCTGCCGAGACATCCGCGCCCGGGAGATCGGGGGCCGGCGGGTCGATCCGGGCCGCCTCCGCATGCGGCGCACGGACTACGAAGCGGCTTCGGGCCGGGAGACGTTCCTCGAGTTCGTGGATGCGGAGGACCGGATCGCCGGGTTCCTGCGGCTGCGCCTGCCGGCTGCGTCGGAGGCAGGGGAGGGGCCGATCGACGAACTCGCCGGCAGTGCACTCATTCGTGAAGTCCACGTCTACGGCGCGGTGGTCGGTCTCGGCGAGCGCGGCAAGGGCCGGTCGCAGCACATCGGTCTCGGCCGCCGCCTGATCGCCGAGGCGCTCGAGGTCGCGGCCGAAGCCGGGTTCGAGCACGTCGCGGTCATCTCTTCGGTCGGCACGCGCGAGTACTACCGGCGGCTCGGTTTCGTGGACGGCGAGTTGTACCAGCACCGGCCGACGGCGCCGCCGCTCGTGGAGGCCTCGCCGTGAGCGCCCTGACCACAGACCTCTACCAGTTGACGATGGCTCAGGGGTACTGGCAGCACGGTCGCCACCTGGACCGGGCCAGCTTCTACATGTCCATGCGACGGACACCGTTCGGAGGCGGCTTCGCCATCGCGGCGGGCCTGGAGCAGGTGGTGTCCTTCCTCCAGGAACTTCGCTTCGAGCCCGGGGACATCGACTACCTCGGGAGTCTGACCGGCCGCGACGGCGGACCGCTGTTCGCGCCCGAATTCCTCGACGCCCTGCCGGAGCTCGACATGGCGGTCTCTCTCGCCGCTGTACCCGAAGGCACGGCGGTGTTCGCTCGGGAGCCCCTGCTGCGGGTCGAGGCGCCGCTTCTGGTGGGGCAACTGATCGAGACGCCGATCCTGAACATCGCGAACTTCCAGACCCTGGTGGCGACGAAGGCGGCCCGGCTCTGTCACATCGCCGCGGCCGGCCAGCCGGTACTGGAGTTCGGCCTGCGCAGGGCCCAGGGATTCGACGGCGCGCTCAGCGCCTGCCGTGCGGCCTACGTCGGCGGCTGCACCGCGACCTCGAACGTGCAGGCGGGCCAGCGTTTCGGCATTCCCGTGCGCGGCACCCATGCCCACAGTTGGGTCCAGGCGTTCGACTCGGAGCCCGAGGCTTTCGACGCCTTCGCCGAGACGATGCCGAACAACTGCGTTCTCCTGGTCGACACCTACGACGTCGACCGGGGAATCGAGAACGCGATCGCCACCGGACGGAAACTCGAGCGGCGCGGCCAGCGGCTGCTCGGCATCCGTCTCGATTCCGGCGACCTGCTGCAGCAGAGCCGGATGGCGCGTCGCCGGCTGGATGAGGCGGGGCTCGAGGACGTGGCGATCGTGGTCAGCGACAGCCTGGACGAGAAGCGGATCATGGAGTTGCGGCGTGCCGGAGCGGCGATCGACACCTGGGGGGTCGGCACGTCCCTGGTCACGGCAGCGGGCGTCGACGGGCGGAGCGCCGGCGCGCTGGGCGGCGTGTACAAGCTGTCGGCGATCAGGCGCGCCGGCGACGAGCGGTGGCGGCCGGTGTTCAAGCTCGGCGCCGGCGTGGGCAAGGCGTCCCTGCCGGGGCGGCTGCAGGTGCGGCGGTACCGCGGCGCCGGGGGCGTTCTGGAGCGCGACGTGATCTACGCCCGGGACGAGAAAGCCGGTCCGGGTACAGGTTCCGGGCCGGAGGGCGGCCACGACCTGCTGGCGCCGGTCCTCGACCGCGGGCGGCTGCTGGAACCGCTGCCCACGCTCGAGATGTGCCGGGAGGTCGCGGGCCGTGAGGTCGCCGGCTTGCCCCCCGGTCTGCTCGACCTCGACTGCCAGGCGCCGGCCCCGGTCGAGATGGCGGCGGAACTGCTCGACCTGTGCGAAGAGTTGGCCGCGTCGCACAGGGTTCGAGGCGGCTCGGACTGAGTCGCCGGGGGGGCCCCGAGGCAGAAGTGTCTTGGTTTTGAGGCGCTTGCCGGGTGCCATCCGCGTTTCTCGTTCATAATCCGGCATGGCCGCTTCGGGCGCTGGAGGCGTAGTGCGTTGCTTTGACGACCTGTACGAGCACGGGTTCGCGCGCGTCGCCGTGTGCCTGCCGCGGGTCGAGATCGCGGATCCGGCGGCGAATCTAGAACGCACCCTCGAGCTGGCGCGGCGCGCCGACGAGGCCGGAGCAGCGGCGGCCGTCTTCCCCGAACTCAACCTGAGCGGGTACTCGCTGGACGACCTGTTCCACCAGTCGGCGGTGCTCGAAGGCTCACGGAACGCCCTGCTCGAACTGGCTGCTGCCACGGGCAAGATGCGGACGGCGCTGATCGTCGGCCTGCCCCTGGTGGCCGACGGCGCGGTGTTCAACGTGGCGGCGGTCACACACGGCGGCCGAATCGCCGGCATCGTGCCCAAGACCTACCTGCCGAACTACCGCGAGTACTACGAGAAGCGCTACTTCGCGGCCGCCGAATCGCGACGGTCGGAGTTCGTGTCCCTGGGCGGCGCGGAGGTCCCGTTCGGCGAGGACCTGCTGTTCGATGTGGGGCCGACCCCCGAGTTCCGCTTCCATGTCGAGATCTGCGAGGACCTCTGGTCGCCGCTGCCGCCGAGTACCCACGGCGCGCTGGCCGGGGCGTCGGTGTTGTTCAACCTGTCGGCGAGCAACGTGACGATCGGCAAGGCGGACTACCGCCGGCTGCTGTGCGCGTCGCAGTCGGGACGGTCCGTCGCGGCGTATGTCTACGCCGGCGCCGGCGCGGGCGAGTCCACCACCGACCTCGCCTGGGACAGCCACGGCCTGATCTACGAGAACGGCGAAAGGCTGGCGGAATCCGTGCGCTTCAGCCAGGAGGCCCAGATCGTCACCGCCGACCTCGACCTGGAGCGGCTGGCGCAGGAGCGACTCCGTATGTCGACGTTCCGGGACGCAGCGCGCCGGGAGTCGGCTGCCGGCCGCTTCAGGCTGGTCGCGCTCGCGGTCGAGCGGCCGCCGGCCGCCGTGGCGCTCGAGCGGGATATCCCCCGCTTTCCGTACGTGCCCACGGACAGCGGCGAGCGGGACGAGCGCTGCGCCGAGGCGTTCGACATTCAGGTCGCGGGCCTGGTCCAGCGCCTGCACGCGACCGGCATCGAGAAGGTCGTGATCGGCGTCTCGGGTGGTCTCGATTCGAGCCACGCGCTGATCGTCTGCGTGCGCGCCTTTTCACGCCTCGGCCTGCCGCCGTCGAACATCCTCGCCTACACGCTGCCCGGCTTCGGCACCTCGGCGCGCACCTACGAGAACGCGAAGCGGCTCATGGCGGCACTCGGCGTCACGGCCTCGGAGATCGACATCCGGCCGGCCAGCGAACGGATGCTGCAGTCGATCGACCATCCCTACGGCCGCGGCGAGCGCGGCCCGGAGGTCTACGATGCGACCTTCGAGAACGTGCAGGCCGGCGAGCGCACGTCCCACCTGTTCCGGCTGGCGAACCACCACCGCGGCCTGGTGGTCGGCACCGGCGATCTCTCCGAGCTGGCGCTCGGCTGGTGTACCTACGGCGTCGGCGACCAGATGGCGCATTACACCGTCAACTCGTCGGTGCCGAAGACCCTGATCCAGCACCTGATCCGCTGGGAAGTCGGGCGCGGCGAGTTCGGCGCCGAGGCCAGCGAGACGCTGCAGTCGATCGTCGATACCGAGATCTCTCCGGAACTCGTGCCGGCCGTGGAAGGGCAGGCGGCGGGCAACGGGGAGCCGGCGCAGTCGACCGAGGCGGTGATCGGTCCGTTCGAACTGCAGGACTTCCACCTCTACTACCTGAGCCGCTACGGCTACCGCCCGAGCCGGGTCGCCTACCTGGCCCATCGGGCCTGGGGAGATCGCGGCCGGGGCGCCTGGCTCGACACGATGCCCGAGACCGACCGCCGGGAGTACTCCCTGGCCGAGATCAAGCACTGGCTGGAGGTGTTTCTGGTCCGTTTCTTCGGCACCAGCCAGTTCAAGCGCTCGGCGATGCCCAACGGGCCCAAGGTGGGGTCCGGCGGTTCGCTGTCGCCCCGCGGCGACTGGCGCGCGCCGTCGGACGGCGGCCCGGCGGTGTGGGTGGAGGAGCTGCGCCGCAACGTGCCTTGAGCGGGCGTCTCGCCCGCATCCTGGGAACGCGGGCGTCTCGCCCGCATCCGGATCCGATCAGCCCCAGTCCGCGGCGTCGTCCTGGGAACTCGCAATATGAACTCCGGCGGCCCGGTAGCGGCTCAGGGCTACTTCGAACTCGTCGGTGAAATCGGCGACGAACTCGCCCGGGTGGTCCGGGTCGGGCACCGCGACGGCGGACATGCAGTCGGCGAGCAGATGCAGTCGGCCGGCAGGGACGCCGTGACGGCCCATCTCGGCCAGCAGTTCGTCGACGGTGCTGCGCACGCAGTGGCTGCCGGCCTGGCCGGCGAGGATCACCGCGTCGGCGGCCAGTAGGCGATCGAGCAGCGCCTTGTTGCGTTCGCCGAGGGGCCGGCCGTCGTGGCCGGTGAGCACCTCGGGCGACAGCACGGAGTAGTTCTCGGTCAGCGAGTCGGACCCCTTGACCTCCATCGGCGCCTGCGCCCGTCGGGCGTAGGCGAAGAACAGGCGCGCTTCCTGGACTGTTCCGACGACGGTCTGGCCCTGGCTGCCCAGCAGACAGTGCGGCGGCCACAGGTAGAGCCGGTAGCGCCCGGTCTCCTCCAGTCTCCGGCAGTAGTCCTCGGCTTGGCGGCGCAGCCATTCCGGACTGCCGTCTCCGAACCAGCCGGCAAGGTCGGGGTTGGGAACCGCGCTGCCGGCGGCGACCTGTTCCGCAGTCACTTCGCGGTAGGGATCGAGTGGGCGGCCCGCGGCGTCAGTCCAGAACGAAGAGAAGAAGATCTGGTGCGGCAGGTGCGCGTCGAGGCTGCTGACGATGTCGGTCAGGTTGCCGAGATTGCGGTAGATGAAGCGCACCAGCCGCTCCGTGTCCTCAAGCGCGCCGCGGCGGGAACGGCCACCGACGAAGAGCGTGCCCTCGGGGAGGCAGAAGTCGCGCTGCTCGTCGACCAGCAGCAGCAGACGGCGGGCCTCGTCGGAGGCTGCCGGAGGGAGGTCGTGGCGCCGGCGCCAGTCCGCGGCAGCGGCGGCGACCCGGTTGGGATCGGGGTCGTGGAACCAGGCGCCGCTCCGCTCGCGGGCGACGCTTTCGTGGAAGCTCTCCGGCAGCGGCAAGAGGGTCATCGTGGGCGGACGCTGCCAGCGCCCGCAAGCACTTGTCAAGAACCCCAGGCAGATGATTCCGGGAGGGCTGCCGCGCCCCGGCCTGCTACTCTCACGCCCTCCCACGAAACGGCCACAAAACGGCCCCGCAAGGCAAACAGGAGCAGGCAAGTGAGCTACGAGTTTCTCGAGGTTTCGAAGGACGACCACGTCTGGACGGTGACGATCAACCGTCCCGAGCGCATGAACGCCATCCATCCGCCGACGAGCCAGGAGCTCGATTCGGTGTTCAACGACTTCGCCGCCGATGACGACGCCTGGGTGGCGATCCTCACCGGCGCCGGCGACCGCGCGTTCTCCGCCGGCAACGACCTGAAGTACCAGGCCGAGCACGGCAGCAAGGTCGTGCGGGCCGGCATGAAGGGCGTGCGGGGCGGCTTCGGCGGCATCACGTCGCGTTTCGACCTGCACAAGCCGATGATCGCGGCGGTCAACGGCTTCGCCCTGGGCGGCGGGTTCGAGCTCGTGCTTGCCTGCGACATCATCATCGCCTCGGAGAAGGCGACCTTCGGGCTGCCCGAGCCGCGCGTGGGTTTGATGGCGGGCGCTCTGGGCGTTCACCGGCTGCCGCGACAGATCCCGTACCACCAGGCGATGGGGATGCTGCTCACGGGCCGGCACATCAGGCCGCAGGAGGCGAAGGAACTCGGCATCGTGAATGAGGTCTGCGCCCACGACGAGCTGCTCGACCGCGCCCGGGCCTGGGCGGCGCAGATCCTGGAATGCGCGCCGCTGTCCGTGCGGGCCAGCAAGGAGGCGGCGAACAAGGGCCTCGGCATGGCGCTCGAGCAGGCCGCCGGTTCGATCTTCCCGTGGACCGCCGCTATGAACACGTCCGAGGACCTGGTCGAAGGCCCGCGGGCGTTCGCCGAGAAGCGGCCTCCGAACTGGAAGGGCCGCTAGGCGCTCGCGGGGCGGAACGCGGGAACTGAAGAGTGGAGATCGAAGGCAAGGTCGCCGTCGTCACCGGCTCGTCCTCGGGTGTCGGTCAGGCGACGGCTGAGCTGCTCGCGAGCCTCGGGGCGAAGGTTGTCGTCAACTACCACAGCGGCGCCGAGGCCGCTGAGCGGATCGTCGGCGGCATCCGGGACGGGGGCGGCTCGGCCGCAGCAGTCCAGGCGGATGTTCGGCGCGACGCCGACTGCCGGCGCCTGATCGAGTCCGCAGTGGACGCGTTCGGCGCCCTGCACATTCTGGTGAACAACGCGGGCATGACCCACTTCATCGCCCACGACGACCTCGAGGGCGTCACCGACGAGGTCTGGGACGACATCCTCGGCGCCAATCTGCGCGGCGTCTTCAACTGCACCCGCGCCGCCGCGCCCCACATGCAGGCGGCAGGTGAGGGCGCGGTGGTCAACGTCGCCTCGATCGCCGGAATCGGCGGTGGGGGCAGCAGCATCCCGTATGCCGCGTCGAAAGCCGCGGTCATCGTGATGACGAAGTCGCTGGCTCGCGTCCTGGGTCCCGCGATCCGGGTCAACACGATCGCCCCGGGCTTCATCGAGGGGCGCTGGCTGCGCGGCGGGCTTGGCGACGAGACCTACGACCAGGCACAGCAGCGGGTGAGCGCGGGGGCGCCGCTTCGGGCCGTGGCGACTCCCGAGACCTGCGCCGACGCGATCGTCGCCCTGATCGAGCGCAACGTCTTCGTGACCGGCCACACGGTGACCGTCGACGGCGGCTGGAGCCTGTAACCGACGCCCTGGTCTTGGGCACCCGGGTGGCGCGAACCACTCCGTGCGCCCGTCATCGGGCGCGCGGATGGAACGCGGGCGTCTCGCCCGCATCTGGAGTCAGACGGAGCGCAACGTTTCCTCCGCCACCGTCAGCGCCTCGATCCGTTCGCGGTCGACCTCGACGCCGAGCCCGGGGCCGTCGGGCACGTCGACCCATCCTTCGCCGTCCATCGTCCACTCCGGGGTCACGATGTCCTGCGCCCAGTAGCGGTTGCTCGGACTCACGTCGCCCGGGATGGTGAAGTTCGGCAGCGACGCCAGCGCCACGTTGTAGGCGCGGCCGATGCCGCTTTCGAGCATGCCGCCGCACCACACGGGGATGCCGTTCGCGGCGCACAGGTCATGGATCGCCCTGGACGCGGTGAAGCCCGCCACCCGGCCGGGCTTGATGTTGATGATCCGGCCGCTCTCGAGGCGGATCATGTCCTCGGCGCGGGCGATGTTCGTGATCGACTCGTCGAGGCAGATCGGCGTCCGCATGCGACGTTGAAGTTCGGCGTGGCGGGCCACGTCGTCCCAGGCGAGGGGCTGTTCGACCATCACCAGGTCGAAGTCGTCGAGCCGGAGCAGGTGGTCCGTATCGGCGAGGGTGTAGGCGTTGTTCGCGTCCGCCATCAGCGGCGCGTCGGGGCCGAGCCGGTCGCGGACGGCCCGCAGATACGGCAGGTCCTGCCCCGGCTTGATCTTCAGCTTGATCTTCCGGTAGCCGGCGGCCAGCGCCGCCTCGGCCTTCGCCGCCAGTTCCTCGGGCGAACTCTGGATGCCGATCGAGATGCCGGTGCCGATCCGCTTCCGCGTGCCCCCGAGCAACGACGAAAGGCTGCGCCCGGCCTTGGTCGCGGCCAGCGCCCAAGCGCCCATCTCGATCGCCGCCTGGGCCATTTCGTGGCCGCGGAGGTCCTCGGACAGCGCTTCGGACACCTGCTGAGGCGTTTCGAAGCGCCGGCCGAGAACACGTGGCGCGAGCCAGGCGCGGATCGCCAGCGTCGCGGTGTCGATGCTCTCCGGCGAGTAGTTCGGGAAGTCACCGGCGACGCACTCCGACCAGGTCGAGGCGCCGTCCGCGTCGACGAGTTCCAGCAGCAGGATCCGGCGGGTGGTCGTGACGCCCGACGAGATGCGGAAAGGCTCCACCAGCGGCAGCCGGATCTCGCGCAGGGTGATGGTTTCGATCTGCAGGCTCACTTGGTCTCCGAGGGTTCCAGCCGATAGTAGTAGCGGCGTTCGCCGCCGGCGCGAGCGTGGACACTGGGTGCGCCGGCCTTCTGGCCGGCATCCGGTTCCGCTCCGCCGCCCCGCCAGGTGAACCCGGTCACCTCGTAGCCGGCCCCCAGGTGCTCCTGGAACTGCGCCCGGGTCCGCCTCCGCCAGTCGAAGGCCGTCTCGGGCGACGAATGCAGGATGGCGCCGATGCTCGGCGGCGCCTCGACCCACGCCGTCTCCGGCAGCGTCTCGTCCACAGTAAAGGGCGGCGCTGCCCGTGTCGGCGTGGCCGCCGGCGCCCCGGTCACCAGCCAGTCGATCCGGGAACTCAGAATCGGCCACGCCACGACGAAACGGTCCGTGCCGAGTCCGCTGTGGAGCACGCTGCCCGTGTCCTCGCCGTACATGTTCACGACGTACTCGATCGGCAGGGCGCCGAGCCGGTTCAGGTTCAGGTTCGCGTTGCGGGCGACCAGGGGGTCGTAGGTCCAGTAGACCGTCTCGACGCCGAGCGGCAGCAGGAGCTCGCGCTGGAAGACCTTCAGTTCGCGTCCCAGCCCACGGCCCCGCGCCTCGCGCGTCACCGCCAGCATGTGCGACCAGTGGGCGCGGCGACCGTACCGAAAGCCGCTCAGGCCGTAGAGGAAGCCGAGCATCCGGTCGTCCTCGTCGAATGCTCCGACGAGAACGCCGCCCATCTTCTGCGAGATCATCAGGATCGTCGGCGGCACCGTGTCCTCGAAGCTGGTGCCCCAGGTCCGGCGCTGGAGATCGACCGCCGCCTCGTAGTCCGCGTCCGATGCCAGGTCGCGCAGCTCGACGCCGTCGGGAAGCTGCTTCTTCATGGTGCGCGATCGTACAGCGGCGGGCTATAGGCTCGGCCGTGAGCGGGACGGCGTGCCGCTGTCGATGCAGTTTGTTGGTGGGCAACGACCGGCGACTCGCCCTGATCGGGAGCCCCCCGGAAGCAACAGAGGACGATTGATGACTGAGCGGGCCGGGCCCCGAGGAGGTTCCAGGGTGTTCGCGACGACCAGGTCCAGTTCGGCCGACCTGTCGATCGATCAGGTGGTCGAGCGACTCCGCCGTCGAGACGATGTCGCCGCCCTCGTGCTGATCGGGTCCACCGCCGCCAAGCTCGAGGATTGGAGCGACATTGATCTGCTCGTCGTGCTGGCGGAAGGGCCGGACTTCGATTTGGAGTTTGCGACGATCGATGGCCGACCGGCGGACATCGTGTTCACGAACCTCGATTCGATTCGCCGGCTGGCCGACGTCAACACGGAACCTGAGGGCCGGCTGGCGGACCTGAACACGTGGATCGGCGCCGGGCGAATCGTGTTCAGTCGCACTGTGGACACGTACCGGGCACTGGAAGTGGCTGCCAGCCGTGGTCGTCGGCGCGCGAGCCACCGCGAGCAGTTCTTCAGGTGGGTCGAACTGAACGTCAACCTGATCAAGCTCGAGCGCTACCTGGCGGCCGGCACCGCGGAGCACCTCGAAGCTCTACACCTCATGCTGGACCAGGCATTCGCCGTCCTTCCCCAGGATGCACTTGTTCTCGCCGGGATTGGCTGGGCCGGTGAGCGAGCCGCGCTGGACGAGTTGCGCGGCAACGGCGGACAGGTCCTCCAGGCGATTGAGGCTGGCCGGACCGAACTCGATGCGGCCCGCCGCCTGGCTGTCTACCGGTCGGCCGCGGCACGAGTAACCGAGTCCGTCGGTGGCCTGTGGGCGCCAGGAGAAACCGCCGGGGGTTGGGTGCTCCGCGGCGACGGCGAGGTTGTGAGCAGTCGGTGGGAAGAGCTGGTGGAGGACCGATGATGCGGTCGCCAAGAATTCAATCGTTGCCGACGATGAAGTGCACCCAGGCGGGTCCGGACGTCACGTGACAGAACGTCGCAAGAAGTTCCTCCGGTTCGCCTATCCGATCGTCGGCGTGTACTGGCTGTGGTTCGGTTGGTTTGCCGCGGAATGGGCTGGCCCGAGGGCGATGTGGGCAGGTCTCGCCGCAGGTGTCGCGCAGTTGGCGTTTGCGGCTCACTTCGAGTGGAAGATCAGGCGGGACAGAAGGCTGGCGGAGCTGAGAGCGGAGGAGGGCGACGACGACAGTAGCGCGTGGCACTGGTGGGCCGGAGACGAGCCTCGACGGGAGCTCGGCGGTGGAGCGGCTGCTTTACCCACCGGGAACGGCCGGACTGGCGGCAGGAGAGGGTTGTTCGCGTTGATCCTGACTGTGGTCCGCCTCCGCGGCCTCGCGGGCTGGCGCAAGGCGCTGAGCGAGAAGGGGAAGCTGGTGTTCGGCGTCCTGTTGGCCGGCTTCCTGATCGTGAACTACACGTTCAGCCTGAGCAGGATGGAGGAGGCGCCGTTCGAGAACTCGCCCGTGGACATGCTGTTCGTGTTGATGTCGTTCTTCGTTCTGATGACGGTCCTCCAGTTGGCGCCGGTGACGCAGTGGTTCAGCCGGCAGCAGGGGGCGAAGTTCGGGCTCACTGTCGGACGGCGTACGGCCCTGACGGTGGGCACGAACCTGGTCGGTCTGGCGATGGTCCTGGTGCTGCTGAACGAGTCCCTGGCGCTGGTGTTCGCGGGGACCGGCTGGCCCCGGGGAGCGGAATGGGTGTTCGAGGGCATGGATGTGCTCGGCGCCGTGGCCGCTCTGGTCGCGGCCGGCCCGCTGGGGGCGGTGATCCTGGGCGCTCGTGGGCGGAGACGTTGGCTCGGCGCCGGACTCGGGCTCCTGCTCCTCGGTGTGCTCGGCGCGAGCGCGGTGGAGCCGCTGTGGGCCGGGGGCGAGCTGTGGGCAATGGCGGCTGTGAGCAGCGGGCGGCTCGTTCTTCTCCTGGCCCTGGTGACCGGGGCCTTCGCGTTGGAGCAGCGCAGCCCCGACGATCGCGGTGCAAAGACGAAGAAGCGCGATGACCGGTCGGCGGCGGAGGATTCGGCCGGCAAGCGGGCCGGTTGGGCAGGGTTGCGGCGGCGCACGGCGGCCTTGGATCGGGGGCCGGCGGGTGTCTGGTCGCGGCCCACCCTCGTCATCGCGCTTGCGGAGGCGCGGATGATGCTCCGTTTCCGGCAGGTGCGTCTCAACCTGGTCCTCAGTTGGTTGATGCCTTTGTTCATGGCGATTGTGCTGCGCACCAGGGAGCTGCCAGACGACGGGACGGCGGTTGGGCAGTTCGGGTTATGGATGGCGGCCGGCCTCGCGGCCTTCCTCTCGGCGTTCTGGATCGCCTTCTTCGCCAACCTGCTTGGATTCACGGCGGACGGCGCCCGGCGGCTCTCGATGTCGGCGGAGAAGGCGCTGGCCGCCTGCATGCCCGGCAAGGTGCTGGGAGCTCTCGCCGTGGTCGGCGGTCTGGTATTCGCGCAGACGGCGGTCGTGAGCGTGCTGCTGGCCGAACAGATTTCACCGGTCGACCGGGCGATTCCGCTTCTCATGGCCGCCTTCTCGCTGCTTGGGTTGGCCGGCGGCGGAGCGGTGGTCTCGATCTGGCTGCCCAGGAAACCGAAGCTGCACGAGCAGCGCGACTTTTACTGCAGCGTGCTGGCGATGGCGGTGCTCGGGTGCGGTTGGCTGGTTCAGGTGGCGCTCTTCGGGGGCGCGCTGGTCGCGGCGCGGCTGCTCGGCGGCCCGGCGGTCGCCACGGTAGCGATGACGGTGCTGCTGCTGTTCGCGGCGGCAGGATGTGCGGCCCTGGTGGCCACGTTGGCAAAGGGCGACTGGCTGCGTCGGCGGCTGAGGGAGTGGGCGGTGACGGTATGACAACGATGTTGTGGCTCGATTCGGTCAGCAAGTCCTACGGCGAGCTGGAGGTTCTGCGCTCGGTGGACCTCGAGATCGGCGCCGGTGTGCAGTGCCTGGTGGGACGAAACGGGGCCGGCAAGACGACCCTGATGCGCCTCGGCCTCGGTTTGACGGAGCCGAGCGGGGGCAGGGCACGGATGTTCGGGTTCGATCCGCGGTTGCACCCGGAGATCATGACCAAGGTCGGCATCCTGCTCGAGGAGGACGAACTCTTCGACTTCCTGCGGCCCCTCGAGTTCCTTGACTACTGCGCCGCCCTGTACGGCCTTGACGCCGGCACCGCGCGCGCCCGTGCTGTCGATCTGCTGGAGACCCTGGAGGTGCCGACGTCCGGCCGGTTGTGCCACCAGCTATCGACCGGCAATCGCCGGCAGTTGGCCCTGGCTGCCGCGCTGCTGCACGAACCGGAACTGCTCATCCTCGACGAGCCGTTCAGCGGCCTCGACCCGGTCGCGGTCGCGCGGCTGTGCCGAATGCTGCGCGACTTCGCCGCCGAGGGCCGCGGAGTGTTGCTGTCGTCACACCGCCTCGAACTCGTCGAGGAGATCGCGGACCAAGTCTACTTCGTGGCCGACTGCTCGGTGACTCCGTGGTCGGCCGAGCGGGTCAAGGCCTGGTACGACGAGTTGAGGGTCGCCGGCGGGGGCGAGCGGCGTCCGCTCGAATCGAGTGGCCAATGAGTCCCCGAAAACGGGGATCCTCCCGGCGGGAGGATCGGCGATTGCTGCCCGCCTCCCCGGCCCTGCAGACGAACACACACGACGGTTCGCAGGATCCGATCGAGCGCATTGGCTGAAGCGCGAGCCGCCTGACGCGTGCCGCGCTCGCCGCGGGGGCATGGCGCGGCAAGCTCCCTGGCCCCGCAGTTCTGTGGGCGACAACAACGAGCCTCGGAGCATAACTTCCTTTGGTATCGGAAAAGGGAGATGTTCTGCAGGGAAGCGCCAACCGCCGGCGCGCGGGGTTCGGTGGCCGCAACGGCGATCGTGTGGACCGCCATCGCACTCTTCGGAGGCCACGAAGCGGAGGGCCAGGCGAGGGGGCTGTTCCGCGGCTACGAACCGGCGCGAGTCACGGCGATGCTGGGGCCCGACAAGGCGCCCGCGACGTTCCGAAGCCGAACAGTGGGGATCGAGGTTGCCGATCTGGACGCCGTACGGGAGCTGGCCCGCCGTGGGGAGTTCTCTTCGCTGACGTTGAATCTGTTCGACGATGTTGAGCACGTCGCCGTCATCGAGCGGACGGCCCCGGCATTCTCGGGCGGCTACACGCTTTCCGGTCCGATAGCGGATGCGGAGATGGGATCAGTCGTCCTGGTTGTGAACGGCGATGTCGTGGCAGGCAGCGTCTGGACGCCCGAGGGGGCCTGGGAAGTGCATCCGGCCGGCTCGGGGATGCACGTCATCGAAGAGGTCGTTCCCATGGCCGCCGTTGGGGATTGCGGATCGCCCGACGCCGCGCTGGAAGCGGTCCCCTTCGGCGTCGCGCGATCCGCTCCCGATCGTTCCGTGGCGGCAACGTCCGACGCGACCGTCGCTGATGGATCGAGGATCGACATCATCGCCTACTACACGGCCGGCGCGAAGGACTCAATGGGTGGAACCGAAGGCGTCGAGGCGAAGATCGAGAGCCACTTCACGACGGCCAACCGGATTCTGGAGGATGGTGGAGCTTTTCCCCGCCTCCACCTCGTGCATCTGGCGCAGACGGACTACACCCCGGGACCAGGGAGCATCCATGGCGGCTTTGCAGCCTGGGTCAAGGACGGCACCGGAGGAGAAGTGGTCCAGTGGGAGGAGGTGGAAGCCGACGTCCTGTTCATGTTTCACCGCTACTACGTTGGTGCGGCGGGCGCCAATCTCGCGACGGGTGGCATCCACTATGCGTCGACGTTCGCCCATGAAATGGGCCACCTTCTGGGGGCGAAGCACGATCGCTACAAGAGGTGCTCGCTCGCGAACTTGTGCGGGTGGGATACCGGCTACGAGTTCGGCACTCCGCCCTTCGGGTACGGCTACGTCAACACGGAGAGAAGATGGTACACACTGATGAGTTACTCCTCCGAGTGCTGGAGCAAGGGACTCTCCTGCAGCCTGCTCCACAAGTTCTCGAATCCCGATCAGACCTATTCAGGTGTGCCCCTGGGGGTTGAGGGCGAGTTGTACACCAATACGCCGCCGGGACCCTCGGACGTGATCCGGACCATCAACAACATGGCCAAGTTCCTGGCCAACTTTCGTCCCAACGTTGCCAACTGCGAGTCGGCGCCCTACTCCTTCTCGCCGTCGTCCACATCCGTGTCGGCGGACGGCGGGTCGTTCACGTTCGAGGTGACGGCAGCCGACGGGTGTCCCTGGACCGCCACAGCGCTAGGATCACACCTCGCCATCACGGACGGGATGTTCAGTGTGGGCGCCCGGTCGGTGGGCTACGCGGTAGAGGGGTCCGACCTGTCGACAGCTCGAAGCGGCAGCATCAGGATCAACTTCCTGACCGTTCCGCATCGCAGAGGCGGGAACCTTCACCTCCGCGCCACCGCGCTCACGATCGATCAGGAGGCGGTGCCCAGCGTGCCCCCGGTGACGGTGGGGCGCCTGCCCGATTTGGAGCTCCGGGTTGAGGACGGGCTCCGAACAATCGACGTTGTCGACGCGTTCTACGATCGGAACAAGGACATTCTGGACTACGCCGCGACATCCTCGTCGCCGGAGGTGGCGACGGCGGATGTGTCGGGTTCGAGGGTTACGGTAACGCCGACAGGTGTGGGTTCGACCACGGTGAGTGTTACGGCCACCGACAGTGGGGGTGCGAATGGAACGGCGCGGTAGGACTTCAGAGTGTCTGTACTACCGCCGCGCGGCGTCACGGTTTCGCCCGATTCGCTGACGATTCGAGAGGGAGTGAGGGGCTACTACGAGGTGATTCTGGCCTCCAAGCCGTCCGGTCGGGTCACTGTCAAGCCAATCCGTCCGGAAGGCGTCGACCTGATCGTGTGGACGCCCAGAGTGGAGTTCTCGGCGTCGAGCTGGAGCTCGTCCCGCACGGTTCTCGTGGAGGCGATGGTGGACCAGGATGCAATGGCGGACGAACCGGTGACGATCCGCCACGAAGTGAGCGGGGCCGACTACGGCTCGGTGTCGGCGTCTTCGGTGGTGGTGACGATCACGGAGGTTGACACGCCGATACTGTCCGTCGCGGCCGCTGAGGCTTCCGAGAGCGCCGGCGCGCTCATCTTCCCGGTCACGCTGAGCAGAGCGAGCAGCAACGAAGTCGCCGTGGACTACGTGACCTCCGACGGTCCCGGGTTTGCCGGAGCGCGAGCCGATTCCGACTACATGGCGGCGAGCGGCACGCTGACTTTCGCCGCCGGTTCGACGGCCGCCCAGCAGATTGCGGTGGCGCTTATCGACGATTCGGAGGACGAGGAACCGAATGAGACGTTCACGCTGAGCCTACAGAACGCGCGGAACGCGTCGCTGGCCGGCGGCGGCCAGACATTGCTGGTACTCGGCACGATCGGGGACGACGACCGTGATGACGTCCCGGATGGCGGTGATGGCGGCGGCGGCGGTGATGGCGGCGGCGGCGGTGGTGGCGGCGGTGGCGGCGGTGGCGGCGGTGGTGGCGGCGGCGGAGGAGGCGGCGCTCCCCCGCCCTCGGACGATGGCGGCACCGGGGACGATGGCGGCACCGGGGACGATGGCGGCGACGACGGCGGTCCGCCAGTGGCCGCCATCGGCGCGACTGCTGGGTGCACCGGGAGTCTCTGCCGCGCCCGCACCGGCGTGCCGGTGACGTTCGAGGACACGAGTACGGGCCTTGTCCGTCTCCGGCGCTGGGATTTCGGCGACGGCGCCGACTCGCAGGGCCGGTCGGTGGACCACTCCTGGGCGGCGCCGGGCTTCTACGAGGTCATCTTGTGGACAAGCGACGGCAGCATCGAGTCGACCGCGTCCATGACCTTTTTGGTCGAGGCCAGCGATCCCGCCGGGGACTGCGAGGCGGACGCGGAGACCCTGTGCCTGCAGGACTCGCGTTACGCGGTCGGAATCGACTGGTGGACGGCGGACGGAGATAGCGGCAGGGCCGGCGTGGTCCATGAAGGGACGAACAGCTCCGGCATGTTCTGGTTCTTCGAGCCGGACAACTGGGAGGTCCTGATCAAGGTGCTGGACGCCTGCGCCGCGAACGGCCACATGTGGTTGTTCGGAGCGGCGACGACGGACCTCGGGCACACGGTCCGGGTCTTGGACACGGTTACTGGCGTGGTAAGGGAGTACCGGAACGAGCCGGACCAGCCGGCCGAGGCGATCATCGATGTCACAGGCTTCCGGGAAGCCTGCCAGGATGAGCGTGGCGCGTCAGGTTGAGGCGCTGGCAATGAGGAGCCCTGCTACGACACCTACGCCTGCTGGAAGGCCCGAGCGCGGAAGAGGAAGTCGATGATGTTCCCTTCGTGGGGCTGCAGCCAGTTGAGCTGAATCGTCGGCACGGGCCCCAGGTTCAGGCGGTCGACGTGGGTCGCGTCGATCAGTTGCCGGCGCCAGCCTTCGTCGTTCGTGATCGCGCTGCAGACCAGGGTGCCGCCGATGGCGCCCAGCATCTTGTCCTGCGGGCACTCGACGACGGAGACGAAGGGGAACATGTACTCGACGTTCGCAGCAGGGGCGTCGGCGTCGGCGCAGTGGAGCACGGTCGGCAGCAGGTAGTCACAGCGCTCGCGCTCGTCGAGCCGTCCGTTGCCGCGCAGCTCCGAAGTCAGGTCGCGCACGCCGGGGGCGTCGACCTGCCGTTCGATCATGCCGTCGATGGCCGCTGCCATGCCCGGCACGGTGAAGGCGGCCAGCGGCGATTCCGGGTCGTCGGCCGGCTTGGGCAGCACCGGCGCCATCCGCTCGGCGAGCGCCTGCGCGATCTCTTCCGTGTGGCGCGAGGCCCAGACGCCGGAGCAGGAAATGCAGCTCCGGCCGCTGTTGACGAGCACGCTGTCGACCATCACGTCGAGGTACTTCTCCCAGTCGTCGACGACGTCGTCGCCGAGCAGGATCTTGCTGAAGCCGGGGCCGTGGGGCTGGACCCGCGGATCGTTCTGGTAGCGGGCGACGGTTTCCGCGCCGCCGAAGATCATGCTCCGGGAGCAGGAGGCGAGAACGGCGGCGCCGACGTCGCCTTCGCCCGGGTAGATCGAGATGGCTTCCCTCGGCACGCCGGCCTGGGCGAACGCCTCGGTCATCCGGTACGGGGTCCAGGGCTCTTGCGGGCCCGGCTTGAAGACGAGGCCGACCTGGAGCGGAATGACCGGCATCCATAGCGTGTGCACGCCGGGCGAGTTGGACGGCAGCACGAGGCCGATCACCGGCGCCTGTGCCTGGTAGCTCACGGGCACGCCGCGCTCCTCGACGCCGTGGCCCCGGCCGAGGATGTCGAGTTCGAGACCGCGGGTGAGAGCGTCCAGGACCTCGCCCATGTGCGTGAGCACGAAGTGGTTCTTGTCCATGTTCGCCCGGCACATGTGCTCGGGCAGGCCGGTGGTCGCCGACTGGTAGTGGACGAAGTCCGCCGGGCTCTGCGTGCCGTTCCCCAGCGGCAGGTCCGCGGTCAGGTACAGGTCGGCGGCCCTGGTCACCATCGAGATCAGTTCGCTCGACGGGATCTCACGCAGGAGGTCGCGGGCGCGCTGGGCGCGGCGCATGTCCCGCTGGACCAGGCCGGGGTTGGTCTGGTGGAGCGTCGCCAGTTCCTCGCCGGTCTCGAAATGGACGATCGTCGCCTTCTCGAGCGACTCGTAGGGCTTGCCCCAGCGGATGGCGGGAATGTCGATCATTCGGAGTACCTGTAGCCGGTCCGCAGGGGGGCGGAGGAGTGGTCGAAAGCAGCGGCGAGAGAGGTGGAATCGTAACACCGGGAGCCTGCAACCGGACCGGCCCTGCGCGCCGGATGCGGGCAAGATGCCCGCGTTCCCAGGGGTGCAGGCTGCTAGCCTCACCCGACCATGGAGGATCGGCGGACCGTTCTCAAGTCGGCCCTGGCCCTGGGCCTTGGCGTGCGCGGCCTCGATGTGCTTCACGCGCAGGCGGACGATCCACGCAAGGCCCGGCCGCAGGAGGGCGACCGGCTCGTGTTCGCCTTCGGACCGCGCCAGGGCGAGACGGTCCAGGCCGCCGACGTGCCGCTCGCGAGCGAACAGCTCATCTGCTACGCGATGGATCCGACCAGCGGCGCGGTCCGCGATGGCTCGCGCCTGAACCAGGTCCTGCTGCTGCGTTTCGACCCGCAGTCACTGGCGCCCGAGACGGAGGAGGCGTCCGCCGGCGGCGTGGTCGCCTACTCGGGCGTCTGCACCCATACCGGCTGCGACATCGAGGATTGGTCCGAGGAAACGGAGTTCCTCATCTGTCCGTGCCACGAGTCGGAGTTCGACCCCAGGGACGGCGCCGAAGTGATCTCCGGACCGGCGCCCCGGCGGCTGCCCTCGCTGCCGCTTCGTTCGGAGGACGGCGTCCTGGTCGCCGCCGGCGGCTTCAGCGCGAGGATTCGGTTCGAGAAGGAGTTCTGACGATGGCCTACCGGCAAGCAGTCCTGCGATGCGGCGCCGCCTGGCTCGCGCTCGGTGCGGCGATGGCGCCCGCGGCAGCTCAGGAGCGCGGCTATCGCCCGGTAACCCAGGAGCGGCTCTTGTCGCCGGAGCCTTCGAACTGGCTCATGTACCGGCGCACCTACGACGGCTGGGGCTACAGCCCGCTGGATCAGATCGACACTTCGAACGTCGCCTCTCTGGTTCCCGCCTGGACCTTCTCGACCAGCATCAACGAGGGCCACCAGTCACCGCCGATAGTCAACGACGGCACGCTCTTCATCACCACCCCCGGAAGCCGCGTACTGGCGCTCGACGCAAGAACGGGCGAGCTGGTTTGGCGTTTCGTGCCCGAACTGCCCGAGGATCTCCAGCAGATGCACCCGACCAACCGAGGCGTCGCGCTGTGGGGGGACAACGTCTACGTCGCCACCGTCGACGCCCGACTGATCGCCCTCGACGCCCGGACGGGGAGAGTGGCGTGGGAGACGGTGGTCGAGGACTACTCGGCGGGTTACTACATGACCCTCGCTCCGCTTGCCGTTGAGGGCAGGGTGATGGTCGGCGTTTCGGGCGGCGAGTGGGGGATTCGCGGCTTCGTCGCCGCCTACGACGCGGACACCGGGGACGAACTGTGGAAGACCTACACGATCCCGGGCCCCGGTGAACCTGGACACGAGAGCTGGCCGGGCGACACCTGGCGCACCGGCGGCGTTCCGGTCTGGGTCACCGGCACCTACGACCCGGAACTGCGCTTGACCTACTGGGGCACGGGCAACGGCGGCCCGTGGATGGGAGACGCCCGCCCCGGCGACAACCTGCATGCGACCTCCGTGCTGGCGCTCGATGTCGACACCGGCGACATCCGGGCCCATCACCAGTACCACTGGAACGACAGTTGGGACTGGGACGAGGTCGATCCGCCGCTCCTGATCGACGTCGAGCGTGACGGCCGGACGCGCAAGGCCCTGGTCCACCCCGGACGCAACGCCTATCTCTGGGTGCTGGAGCGGAGCGCGGACTCGATCGACTTCCTGGACGCGACGCAGTTCGTCTACCAGGACGTGTTCACGTCGATCGACCCCGAGACCGGCCGGCCCGAGTACGACCCGGCCAAGACGCCGAGCACCGGCGAGGGGGCCGTCTTCTGTCCGTCCTGGTCCGGCGGCAAGAACTGGCCTCCGGCCGCCTACAACCCGAACACGAAGCTGCTCTACATCCCGGCCAACGAATACACCTGCTCGTATCTCGAGGGCGTCGAGGAGGAGTACCGCCCGGGCCGTACCTTCATGGGCATGGACGGCGGCTTCGTGTCGCGCGAGGGCGCCGATCACTACGGCGAACTACAGGCGTGGAACCTCGACACGCGCGAAAAGGTCTGGACGGTCGACTTCGAGCGCCCGCTCTGGGGGCCGGTGCTGACCACCGGCGGGGGTCTGGTGTTCATGGGCGGCACCAGCGACCGCTACTTCCGGGCCTTCGATGCCGCGACCGGTGAGACGTTGTGGCGGCAGCGGACGAACTCCGGGATCACCGGTGTGCCTACGTCCTTCGAGGTCGACGGCGTGCAGTACATCGCCGTGCAGTCGGGCTGGGGAGTCGACGCTCAGCGCGGCACCGACCACCTGGACCGTGCGATTGGCACGAAGACCTACGTGCCCCAGGGCGGCGTGCTCTGGGTCTTCGCGCTGCCGTAGCCACCGTAGCCACCGTAGCCGGCGAAGTCCTGATCATTCGCGCGTGCGCGCGTTGCTGTAATCTGCCGCCGCCGCGGTAACCGCGGCACAGCTACCGTTCCTGCCCATCGAACAAACCCGATTGGAGTCCGCAGATGGAAGTCGCCAGCGCTGAGGCCCAGGCACAGGCCAAGGAACAACTCGACGCCCACGTCCGCGACATGATGGCGTGGCACTTCGACCCGGAGACCGGCACGCCGTTCTGGCTGGACTTCGCTTCCAGCCTCGACTTCGATCCCCAGAGCGACGTTGCCGGCTACGCCGACCTGCGCAAGTTCCCACCGTTCCAGGACGAGTGGCTGCGCGGCGGCCCGGTGCGGCGCTGGGTGCCCAAGGCGATGGCCGACGATCCCGTCTACGTGTTCGAGACCGGCGGTACGACCGGCATCCCGAAGAGCCGGGTGGCCTTGAACGACTTCCGCACCGACTACGAACTGTTCAGCGCCAACCTGCCGGACGAGCACTTCCCGCCGGGCTGCAACTGGCTGATGCTCGGCCCCTCGGGCCCGCGCCGGCTGCGTCTGGCCGTGGAGCACCTGTGCCAGTACCGCGGCGGCATCTGCTTCTGCGTCGACCTCGACCCGAGGTGGGTGATCAAGCTGATCAAGAAGGGCTGGATGGAGCACCTCGAGGCCTACAAGGACCACGTGATCGACCAGGCGTTGTCGGTGCTCTCCGCCGGTCACGACATCCAGGCCTTGTTCGCCACCCCGAAACTGCTCGAGAGCCTGTGTCTGGCGCTCGAGGTTCGGGGCCAGACCCTTGCCGACACCGGCATCCGCGGCATCTTCTCCGGCGGCACCGAGTTCACGCCGCAGTGGACCCGCTTCGCGGTCGAGGAACTGCTCGAGGGCGTCTACATGACCCCCACCTACGGCAACACCCTGATGGGCCTCGCCGCCTCGCGGCCGGTGACCGCCGAGGAGGGCTACACGATCGCCTACTACGCACCCCAGCCGCGTGCGGTGCTCGAAGTCGTCGATCCCGACGACCCCGACCAGGTCGTCGACTACGGCGCCACGGGCCGCGTGCGCTTGACCACCCTGACCCGCGAGTTCTTCGTCCCCGGCTTCCTGGAGCGCGACGAGGGCGAGCGGGAACGGCCCTACGTCGACTATCCCTGGGACGGCGTCAGCGGGGTGCGGCCGTTCGCGAAGCTGGCGTCCGGGACGACGGTCGGGGTGTACTAGGCGTGGACCGGGAATCGGGCCAGGCCCTCTCCGGCCGTTGTTCGAAACCGCGGAACCGCGGCTATCGCCCTTGACGTGTGCGACGAACGTCCTTCGCGCCGTTGCATGGGTGATTCTGTCCCCGAGGACAGGCCCGGGATTCGGGAGCGGCTCGCCGACGCGGGTGATGTCGTCGGACGGACAGTCAAGGCCTCGAGGAACAAGGCGAGGAACATGGGCGGTGAGGTAGGCCGCCGTGCGGCAGACCTGGCTCGTGGGGCCGGAGAAGCAGGTGCGCGAACGTCACGAAGATTCGTCGGACGTACGGGAAGCCTGCTCGGGCGAACAGCCAACTCGTCGAAAGAGATTCTGGAGGCTGCCGCGCCGAATGTGGATCGAGTCGTTCAAGGCCTTCGGGGTGTCATCGGTGAGACGAACGACTCCGCGAGGCAGTTTCTCGCCCAGCGCTATCGAAGTTCGGAGTTTGTCCGTCGCACCGGTGCCGGAGCGGGGCTATCGCTGTGGCCGGCGTTGGACGCCCAGTGGCTGAAGGATCTGCTGCAATCGGCGGCCTCCGTATCTACGCCCACAGCGTGGGATCGGGCCATGGATGCCGTGTACAACGCCGGCCGCGAACACGGCAACCTGCACCGGCTCTTCGATGGAGGACACTCGCTCAAGGGCGCGTTCGAAGCCGGACGGTCGGCCGTTCCCGACGCCGACTGGATCGAGAAGTTTGGCGGAACTCTGAGCGCTATCTGGCGAGACGCGGCGACGCCTCAGGGGATGCCGTTCGTGACGATGAGCCGAGAGTGGTTCGACGAGGCGAACGCCATGGTGTCGGGTCTGTCCGAACGCTATGCGGGCTCACTTCCGCGCGGGGACCTGCTGCGCGACTGGGTGACCTGGGACGCCGCCGAGTTCGTTACTTCCTCGCTGGGCGCGGTTGTCGTGGTCTTCCAGTTCAGGGAGGACAGAGCCGGCCAACTGGCGCGGACGGCCGGTTCGTTGGGTCTTGTCGGAGTCGCTTCAGCGAGTCCCCTTACCGTTGTCGTGTCCAGCGTGGCGTTGGCTCGGTCCCTTCAGGTGCGGGGAACCCGCGAGACCGGCGCCGGGGCCTTGCGGGGGGCCGCCGTATCTGCCACGGCGATCGGGGCTGGGAAACTGGCTGCGGCTGCGGGCCTTGGCTCGATTGCTTCCGGTTTAGTAGCGCCTATAGCCGTCGGTGTAGGGGCGAGCGTTGTCCTCGGAATGCTCGCCGATCAGTGGCGAAGAGGCGCTCCCCGTCGAAAGCAAGAGCGGGAGTTAGCAGTGTTCGATGCCGTAGGGCTGGCCTGAGCCTTCTCCTTAGCGAACGAGCCGTCCCCCCTCAGTCCTCGTCGTCGCTGGACGGTTCCCACGGATCGTCCTCCAGCCGCTCGTCAAGATCGTCGATACGCGCGTGGAACACTGCCTTCATTGCGGCCGCAGCCCGGTTCAGTTCTCGTAGTTCGGTCAGGTCCGTACTGGTTCTCTATTGCGATGCGGCCTTCGTAGGTTTCAGCGACGATGTCGATGCGGAAGGCCCCTGCCTTCTGCTCGCGCCGGGCGTTCTCGAGACCGATGCCGAGGCTCTTGTCAAGCACCCTGATGTTCTCGGTGAGCCAGGGAGTGAAGTTAGTGTCTTCCTTCAGCCATACCTTGCGTATGTCGACCGTCGTTATCGTGCCGATCTTGTTCGTCATGGAGGGGCCTTGCCCTCGTCTCCGGTATCAAGCGAGCTTGACGCCAGCTTTGGCCAGTGGCTCGCGGTTGCCAGCTACAGGACTTTCCTCCACACTCCCCCGGCGCTGATCGTGACGATCCACGGACCCATGGGCTCTGTGTCGACGAGGCTCTCGATCTTCGGCCAAGCGATCATGATCGCCCTCAGCATCCGCAGCCGATTCGCTCGCCTGTCGGTGAGGACGAGGAGTCGCGCTTGAGCTGACCGTATAGCCGCCACTTCCGAGGCCCTGTAGCGTATTCCTTTGTCCTTGGTGACGAACACGTGGCCGAGTTGGGTCTGTTCCTCGATCCACGTCTCGTCCGCAACCTCTTGCTGAGGTCGATAGTGGTCGTCGTGAGAGACGGCGGGCACTCGGACGGTTCGCAGGGCCTCGGGCACGGCTTTGCCGATCGAGCGGTCGAAGAAGAACGTCACACCGGCAGCGTCATTCTCCGGGCCGGTCCGCATCGGAAGTCTTACCTTGCGGACGGGCGATCTACGCCGCGCGTCTGGCCGCTTGTTCCCAAGCGACGGCTGCTTCGACCTCGGACAGCTCGACCGAGAAGTCCTCGGCGATGGTGTCCAACTCTTCGCCCGCTTCCAAGCGCTCGAAGAGGACATCGGTTCGGACCCCGGATCCCGCGATGACCGGCAAACCCCAGCCGAAACGCGGATCCAGCATGACCTCGTGTCGGTCATCGAGCCACAGCCTGGAGGGATCACCGCGGTCGTCGAAGTCGAGCGACTGGAAGTGCTCCTTCACGACCTCCGGCCAAACGAACTGACCGCCGCCGCTGGCCTCCAACAGTCTTGCCGCTTCGGTCTCCTGCAGTTCGACGAATAGAGCTCTTCCATCGGTTTCAAAGTCGGGCTTCAGGAGCGGTCGCTCGAAGCCGGGCAGATGCTCGCTGACGAAGTCCAACGCCCGCCGGACTCGTTGCATGGAGACACCTCTTCGCCGATAGGCGTCGAGGAAGCGTGCCTCGACGACGTTGAAGAAGCTCAGTATCGGTGGGTTGATGGCGCCTTCATCCGGAACCAGCACAGGAGGCTTCCCGCTAGGCCAGCCGCAGAACCAAGTGCGCAACGTGGGGGTTGGCATCCCGATGATCGTCGCCGCCTCTGCGAGACCGTAGCGCCGTTCTTTTCCGTGCTGCATCGCGGGCCTCCTCGTCAGTTCTGCCCATCGGCCGACGCCTACTCTCCGGAGAGCGATCAGGGCGAGGTCAACATAGCAGACCAGCTATGAGCTACCAAGATCGGAGGGACAGCCTGGGCCTGTCGGTCGTGGGCTGTCACCTGCCTGAAAGGCAAGCAGCAGACGGGTGTTCAGCGCGCTTGGCTTCAGACCCGGTTCCGGTACAGCGCCGGATCCACGACACCAGCCATCGCCCGCTCATCCAGCCCGTCGACCAGTGCGCTGATCCGTGCTGCCGCCGCTGCGGGGTCCTGCAGCGCGTCGCGGTACCCGATCTCGACCCACTCGAACTGGGGACCGTGGCGGAGCAGGTAGTACGCACGCCACAGTTGGTCCTGCCAGAGCTCGATCATTCGCTCGTCGGGCGTGTCGTCCGTCTCGCCGCGGCGGTCGAGCATCTTGCGCTGTGAGGCCAGCACCTCGGTCAGGTCGCGGCGCATGAGGATGACCTTGTAGTTCAGGTTCGGTGGCAGGTCCTTGAGCAGGAAGGAGATGACCTTGACCGCGCGGCCGCGTGATGCCCTGAGCCACGACTTGTCGGTGGCTTTGGCGAGGTCCTTGACCCGTTCGTCCTCGTAGTAGCCGCGCGGGTTGTCCGCGTCCGCTTCCCGCTCGCCGTCGGTCACGATCTGCATCCCGCCGGCCTCGAGCATCTTCATGGCCATTGACGTGCCCGACCGCGGCAGGCCGGAGACGACGACGATCGGCCGGCCGTAGCGGAGGCGACGCCAGACTCGGGTAACGGCCGTCATCAAGCCGCTACGAGCGGATCTCGGACGCGCAACTCGTGAAAGTGGGCGAAGTCACGGTCGCGGGTCAGGAGTTCGCTCACCCCGTGCGCAATGCAGATCGCGGCGATACGGGCGTCGTGGACCCTCGGACCGGTGATCCGTGGATGCGCCACCAGGCGACCAAAGACGGGAAGGAAGTCCTCCGTCTCGGCGAGGAGGCGGACGGATGGGGACGAGGCCCAGATCTGCAGTTGACGCCAGGCCGCCTCCATCGGTGTCGCGGTCCGGCGCCAGAGCCGACGGTTCGTCACCACGCTCAGGAACTCGCAGCAGCAGGGCCACGGGATGGCCCATGGCTCGTCGCCTTCGGCGTAGCCTTGGACTACTGCCAGCGCCTCTTCGTTGACCTCGCTGTCGAACCGGTGTGCGTACACGAGGAGATTCGTGTCCAGAGCGATCAACGGCGCTATCTGCCACCGTAGATGATGTCGAGGACTTCGTCCCAGGAATAGCGGCTCAGTGGGTCGGGGTCTCCAGGATTCCCGTAACGTGCGTCCTTCATCCGGTACTTCGTTGTCGGCTTCGGCTTCGCCAACAACTGACGGAGGCCATCTTCGATCACGGCACGCAACGGCTGGCCAGTGGCCTTCGCATGGCGTTTGGCTCGTTCGAGCAAGACATCCTGGATCTCGACCGTGGTCTTCATGGCGACCCATACTAGCCAGCTAGCCGAGTATGGGCAAGATGGTGCAGGATGCAGTTGATCGGTTCAGCGTTGCTGGCGCGGATAGAATGCCGGTCCGCGTCAAGCGGCGCCAAGCCGACCGCTCGGGGAGCGCCGGCTCTCGGTTCAGCCACGACCATCTGGAATCCAGAGAACATGCCAGCTCCGCGTCCAGTAACCGTCGCGCTGGCGCTGCTTGCGGGCCTCTGCGCCGCGGCGCCGGCGGCCGCCTACATCGGCCCTGGGGCCGGGTTCGCGCTGATGTCGTCGTTCCTCGTTCTGCTGGGAACGGTGGCGCTGGCCTTCGTCTCGCTTCTGGCCTGGCCGGTACGAACGCTGTGGCGGGTGGTCCGGCGCAAGAAGCCGCCGAAGGCGCACGTCAAGCGGCTCGTGTTCGTCGGTCTCGACGGCCAGGATCCCCGCCTGACGGAGAGGATGATGAAGGAGGGCCATCTGCCCAACTTCAAGCGCCTCAGCAAGCGCGGCAGCTACCGGCGGATAGCCAGCACCTACCCGGCGCTGTCGCCGGTCGCCTGGTCGACGTTCGCTACCGGCGCCAATCCAGGCAAGCACAACATCTTCGACTTCCTCGACCGCGACCTGCGCAGCTACCTGCCGAAGCTGTCCTCGGCCCACATCGGCCGCGTGGAGCGGTTCCTGAAGCTCGGCAAGTGGAAGATCCCGCTGCAGAAGCCCGAGATTCGCCTGCTGCGGCGGTCGAAGCCGTTCTGGACCGTGCTGGGCGAACGGAACGTCTGGAGCACCGTGCTCCGGGTGCCGATCACCTTCCCGCCGGACCGGTTCTACGGCGCCCAGTTGGCGGCGATGTGCGTGCCGGACCTCGTCGGCAGCCAGGGCACCTTCCTGCTCTACACGACGCGTCCGGCGGCGGAGACGATCCGGGAGGGCGGCGTGCGCGTGCCGCTGGCTTTGGGCGGCGCCGGCCCCGATCACTTCGACTGCGTGGTCGAAGGGCCCGAGAACAGCTTCCTCGAGGGTGACCCGCCGCCGCCGCTGCGCGTGCCGATGACGGTGCGGGTCGACCGCGAGGCGGAGTCCGCCACGGTGACGGTGGCGGGCGATACGGTCGAACTCATGCGTGGAGAACTCTCCGACTGGGTGCGGATTCCGTTCCGGGCCGCGCCCGGAGTCAAGGTCCATGGCCTGACCCGGATGATGCTGACCGAGGCCGGCAAGCACACCTCCCTGTACCTGACCGCGATCCACATCGACCCCGAGAAGCCGGCGATGCCGATCTCGCACCCCTCCTACTACGCGCCGTACCTGGCCAAGCGCCTCGGCGACTTCGCCACGCTCGGTCTCGCGGAGGACACCACAGCGCTCAACGAGGGCGTGACCGACGACGCGACCTTCCTCCAGCAGGCGTACGACATCGACCGCGAGCGCGAGGAGATGTTCTTTGCGGCTCTGGAGCGTCTGCGGCAGGGGAGTTTGACCTGCGTGTTCGACGCCACCGACCGCATCCAGCACATGTTCTGGCGCTACATGGAGAACGGCCATCCGGCGTCTGCGGGCAGGAAGCCCGGCAAGCACCGCCACGCGATCGAGGAGCACTACCGCCACAACGACGCCCTGGTCGGGCGGGTGATGGAGAAACTGGGCGACGACGATCTCCTGATCGTGCTGTCGGACCACGGCTTCGCCTCCTTCCGCCGCGGCGTGAACCTGAACCGCTGGCTGCTCGACCACGGCTACCTGGTGCTCCGGCAGGACGCCGACGGCAGCGAGCAGTGGCTGGAGGGCGTGGACTGGTCGCGCACGCGGGCCTACGCGCTCGGTCTCGCCGGCGTGTTCCTGAACCTCAAGGGCCGCGAGGCCTCCGGCATCGTGGAACCGGGCGACGAGGCGCGGGCGCTCAAGCGGGAACTCATCTCGGCCTGGAACGGTCTGCGCGACGAAGAGCGCGGCGAGGTCGGCATCAATGCCGCGTTCGACTCCGAGGACCTGTACACCGGTCCCTACAAGGGCAACGCCCCCGACCTGATCGTCGGCTACAACGACGGCTACCGCGTGTCCTGGGACTGCGCCGTCGGCGTGGTCGCGGGCCCGGTGTTCGCGGACAACACGAAGGCCTGGAGCGGCGACCACTGCGTCGATCCAAGTCTCGTGCCCGGCGTGTTCTTCAGCAGCCGGCCGGTCGACCGGGATGACGATCTCTCCCTGCTCGACATGGCGCCCACCGCTCTGGCTCTGTTCGGTGTCGACAAGCCGGACTACATGGAAGGGGAGTCGGTCTTCGAGCTCGCGGCAGCAGGCGGCAGCCGCGCGGCGGGAGCCGCGGCGTGAACCGGCCGCATTTGCCAGCGGCGGCGGTCGCACTGTCCGCTCTCCTGGTCGCGTGCGGCGGCGACGGCGTCGGCCCGTCCAAGGGGCCGAAGGTCGTCGTTCTGGGCTTCGACGGTCTCGACTATGGCCTGACCCGCCAGTTGATCGACGAGGGCCGGCTGCCGAACTTCGCCCGCCTGGAGGCGATGGGAAGCTTCACGCCGCTCGAGACGACGATCCCGCCGCACAGCCCGGTCGCCTGGTCGAGTTTCATCACCGGCATGGACCCGGGCGGGCACGGCATCTTCGACTTTCTGCACCGCGACCCGGAGACGATGTTTCCGTACTCTTCGACCGCTGGATCGTCGTCGGACGGCCGTTCCCTGAAGGTGGGGCGCTGGCAGTTCCCGCTCACGAGCGGCGACTACACGCAGTTCCGGCACGGCACCCCGTTCTGGGAGGTCTTGGAGGAGCACGGTGTGCGGACACAGATCATCCGCATGCCGGCCAACTTCCCGGTCTCGGGCACGGCAAGCCGCGAACTCTCGGGCATGGGCACGACGGATGTCCGCGGCACGGAGGGCTGGTTCACCTTCTACACCTCGGAGCTGTTCGCATTCGCGGACCAGGACATCACCGGCGGCGACATCGTCGAGTTGGACATCTACGACAACGTCGTCGAGGCCGAACTGCTGGGACCCGACAACCCGCTGCTGCGTGAGCCGAAGCAGTTGACGGCCCCCTTCACGGTCTACCTCGATCCGGAAACCGAGAGCGCCAAGATCGAGGTCGGCGACCAGCAGATCGTGCTCCGGGTGGGGGAGTGGAGCGACTGGCTCGAGGTCGATTTCGAGATGATGCCGACTCAGCACCTGCGGGGCATCTGCCGCATGTACCTGCGGGCGCTCGAACCGGAATTCGAGCTCTACGTGAGTCCGATCGATCACGATCCGATGGCGCCCGCGGCGCCCATCTCGACGCCGCCGGACTTCGCCGCGGAGCTCGCCGAGGCCGTGGACCGCTTCTATACCGAGGGCATGCCGGAGGACACGAAGACGCTGACCGACGGCGTCTTCACTCCGGAGGAGTTCCTGGCCCAGGCGAAGATCGCCGGCGAGGAGGTCTCGGAGCAGTACGGCTACGTGCTGGACCAGTACCTGGAGCAGCCGGGGGGCCTGCTCTTCTACTACTTCGGCAACGTCGACCAGATCGGCCACGTGCGCTGGCGTTCGCGCGATCCGGACCACCCGGCCTACGACCCGGAGGTCGACGCCGCCGATGCCGACCTGATCCCGAGCCTGTATGAGGGACTCGACGCGATCGTCGGACAGACGCTGGATCGTCTCGAAGCCGAAGCCGGCCTCGGCGACGGCGGCGGTGAAGAGCCCCTGCTGATCGTCATGTCGGACCACGGGTTCGCCTCCTGGCGTCGGGCCTTCCACCTCAATGCCTGGCTGCTTGAGAAGGGCTACCTGGCGGCCAAGAACCCGGATCCATACGCCGACCCCGGTTTCCTGGCGAACGCCGACTGGGGACGCACCCGGGCCTACGGCATCGGCTTCTCGGGTCTCTACGTCAACCTGCGGGGCCGCGAGCGGGACGGCATCGTGACGGCGGCGGAGCGGCTCGAACTGATCGAGGAGTTGAGAACGGAACTGCTGGCGGCGGTCGATCCGGAAACCGGCGAGAACGCGGTCACGGAGGTCCAGCGTCGGGACGACTTCGCGTTCCAGGACCAGAGCCCGATCGGTCCCGACCTGATCGTCGGTTACGCCAAGGGCTACCGGGGCGCGACGGAATCGGCATCGGGGAGCGTTGTCGGCGAGGTGTTCACCGACAACGACAGCGCCTGGAGCGGCGACCACATGATGGACCACCTGGTCGTGCCGGGGGTGCTTCTCGTGAGCCGGCCGCTCGACCGTCCGGCCCGGGGCATCACCGACCTCGCCGCCTCGATCCTGGCCGAGTACGGCCTGGGGCAGTTCCCGCCGGCGGCAGCGGGAGTCTCGCCCGCATCCGGCGGCTTCTAGCCGTAACCAAGGAGAAGAAGCATGTTTGGCGGCGGCAAGATCAAGCTCGACAAGGAACTCATCGCTCGTGTGAAGCGCTACAGCGACATCGCGGGCTACTCGTCGGTCGAGGAGTTCATCACCCACGCTCTGGAGAAAGAACTGGCCAAGCTCGAGGGCGCCGAGTCGAGGGAGGAGATCGAGAAGCGGCTCCGCGGCCTCGGGTACATCTCCTAGCGGCCGTCGCCGGTCCCGCCTCCCCTTCCAATGTCCTTCGTCAACGCCGCTCTCCGGGCCGTCTTCGACCTGCTGCTCGGCCCCTTCGCGGCCCTGCCGCCGATCGTGCCGGTGACGCTGGTGGCGCTGGTGTCGGGCATCTTCGCCCTGCTGGTGTACCGCTGGACGTCGAACCAGGAGGCGCTCGCCGCGGTCAAACGGCGCCTGTTCGCGAACCTGCTCGAGGTGCGGCTGTTCAACGACGACCTGCGCGCGGTGCTGGCAGCCCAACTGCGGCTGCTGCGCGAGAACCTGACCTACCTGCGGCTCAACCTCGTGCCGCTGCTGTGGATGATCGTGCCCTTCATGCTGGTGATCGCCCAACTCCAGTTCCACTACGGCTACGAGGGTCTGGAGGTCGGCGAGCGCACGCTCCTTGCCGTCGACCTGACAGCGCCGGGTTCGGAACCGGCGGTCGACGGCGAAGCGGCGCCGCGGCCGGGCGTCGACCTCGAGACGCCGCCGGGCGTCGCGGTGGAGACGCCGGCGGTGTGGGTGCCGAGCCTGCGCCAGGTCGTCTGGCGGCTGCGCGCCCTTGAACCGGGAGAACACGATCTCGTCGTACGCACAGGCGGCGGGGAGTTCACCAAGAGCCTCTTCGTTGAGGCCCCGGAGGGCGGCGCGCGCTGGGTCCGCCGTTCGCCGACGCGCCGGCGGGCGGCGATCCTCGACCAGTTGCTCTATCCGGCGGAGCCGTCGCTGCCCCGGGGCGGACCGGTCGAGCGGATCGATGTCCAGTACCGCACCGCCTCGATCTCGTTCTTCGGCCTGTTCGACGTCCACTGGCTGATCGCATTCCTGGTCCTGTCGATCGCGCTGGCGTTCGCGCTGCGGAACCGCTTCGGCGTCACGCTGTGACCGGCGTTCCGATCGTTGACATCGTCATCCCGGCGTACAACGAGGAGGATTCGATCGGTCTGGTGCTCGAGGACATCCCGCCGGGCCTCGTGCGCCGGGTTGTCGTTGCCGACAACAACTCGCGGGACGCGACCGCGGCGCGGGCACGGGAAGCGGGCGCCGAGGTCGTGCCGGCGCAGGTCCAGGGCTACGGCAGCGCGTGCCTGGCGGCGCTCGATCACGTGCGGCGGACGGGACCGCCGCGGATCGTCGTGTTCGTGGACGCCGACTACTCGGACCACCCCGAGGAGATGCCGGGGCTCGTTGAGCCGATCGCGCGCGGCGAGGCGGACCTGGTCATCGGTTCACGGGTGCTGGGAGACGCCGAGCCCGGCGCTCTGCTGCCGCAGGCCCGGTGGGGCAACCGCTTCGCCTGCCTGCTCGTGCGCCTGCTCTACGGCCACCGCTACACCGACCTGGGACCGTTCCGCGCCATCTCCTGGAAGGCGCTGGAGTCGCTCCGCATGCGGGATCCGAACTTCGGCTGGACGGCCGAGATGCAGGTCAAGGCCCTGCGGCGCGGGTTGTGCGTGGTCGAGGTCCCGGTCAGCTACCGCCGGCGTACCGGCGTTTCCAAGATCACCGGCACGTTCGCCGGTACGGTGCGAGCCGGCTGGAAGATCGTCACGACCGTTCTCCGCTACAGTCGCGGCCCGATATGAACGGAATGACCGGCACGGAAGTGATCTCGACTGGCCGCGAAGTGCCGGCGAGCGAGGTCGACATCGAGGTCCGCTACAAGGAAACGGACCAGATGGGCGTGGTCCATCACTCGAACTACCTGGTGTGGTTCGAGCTCGCCCGGACCCACCACTGCCGCGTCGCGGGCATGGCTTACCGGAACATGGAAGACGAGGGCTACTGGCTGATGGTCACCGGCGTCCAGCTCAAGTACCGGGGCGCCGCTCTCTACGGCGACCCGGTCCGTGTCCGCTGCTGGCTCGAGCGGCTCAAGAGCCGCGCCATGAGCTTCGGCTACCGGGTCGAGGCCAACGGAAGAGTGCTGGTGGAAGGCCGGACCGATCACGTGTGGGTCGACAAGGAAACCGGCAACCACTGCCGCATGCCCGAAGTCGTCGCGCCGATCTTCCGCTCGATGGATCAGGCCTCAGACTAGAAGCAGGCGTAGCCGCCGTCGATCACGAACTCGTCGCCGGTGTGGTAGCTGGAGGCGTTGCTGGCCAGGTAGACGGCGATGCCGCTGAAGTCCGCCCCGACACCCCAGCGGCGCAGCGGGACGCGGCGCAGGACCTTGGTCTGGAAGGCCTCGGTGTTGATCGCCCGCTCGGTCATCGCGGTGTGGATCCAGCCGGGCAGGATCGAGTTGACGCGGATGCCGTGGCGGGCATGCTCGACCGCGAGACCGCGGACCATCGCGTTGAGGCCCGCCTTGGTCGACGCGTAGTGCTCGCTGCGGGGTGCGCCGAAGATGGCGGACAGGCTGCTGGTCGCGACCAGGGCGCCGCCTTCGCCGCGCTCGACCATGTGGCGGATCGCCTGCTGGAAGGTCTGGAAGACACCCTCCATGTTGACCTGGAAGATCCGTCGCCACTCTTCCATCGACATGTCGACGAAGGGCGTGCCGCGGCCGCCGATGCCGGCGTTTGCGAAGCAGGAATCGACCTTGCCCAGCAGTTCCACGGTGCGTTCGAACGATGCCGCCACCGCGTCGGCGTCGCCGACGTCGCAGCGCAGGGCCTCGACCTTCGTGCCGTGGCGCTCCAACTGCTCCTTCGCGGCCGCGTTCTTCGTCTCGTTGGTTCCCCAGATGCAGACATCGGCCCCTGCCTGGGCCAGACCCTCTGCGAATCCAAGTCCGATGCCGGAGTTGCCGCCGGTCACCAGCGCCACGGTGCCGCTCAGGTCGAATGCGTCGTAAGCCACGGTTGATCTCCTTGTATAAGCCCTGTTTCCTGTTTGAGATTGCGGCGGGGAGCATAGCCGCGCTAGGCCGCAAGCCGCTCAGCCGAACCACAGCCGGATCGCGAACACGATCACGGTGACCGTGACCACCCGGCCGATCCAGACGTGACCCTTGAGCACGGTCAGCCGCACGCCGAGCCAGCCCCCCGCCATGTTGCCGACCGCCAGCGCCAGGCCGAGAGTCCAGTCGACCTTTCCCGAGAGCGCGAACAGGGCCAGGGAGAGGGTGCTGAAGCACAGAATGCTCAGTACCTTGACCGCGTTGCCGCGCACCAGGTCCAGGCCCGCCAGGGAGGTCGCGGCGAGGATGAAGAAGCCGACCCCTGCCTGCACGAACCCGCCGTAGATGCCGACGCCGAAGAACCCGACCGCCAGCATCCCGACCCGCAGCGCCGCCGGCTGCTCCTTCGGTTCCAAGCGGCGGGAGACCAGGGTCCAGAGGGTCACCACGACCATCAGCGCCGCCAGCAGCCTGCGGAAGGCGTCGTCGCTGATCGAGAGCGCGGCCCAGGCGCCGAGACCGGCGCCCGCCGTCGCCGGCAGGGCTGCCCACAGGACCGCCTTGGGGTCGAGGACGCCGTGGCGGTGGAAGCCCCAGGAGGCGACCGCGTTCTGCAACAGAATCGCCACCCGGTTGGTGCCGTTGGCGACCCCGGGCGGCAATCCGAAGAAGATGAGGATCGGCAGGGTCAGGAAGGAACCGCCGCCCGCCACTACGTTCAGGACCCCGGCAACGAAGCCGGCGAGCGCAAGGGCGGGGTAGACAATCGCTGGCTCGTTCACCGGTGCGCAGCCTAGGAGCCCGCGTCGCAGAACGCAACGCAGTGAGTTTTCCGGGCCGCTCCACTCAGGCGATAGACTCTCTTCTGATGCCCGATCAGCCTCCTGCACGGCGCGGCGGCGGCCCGTCCCCGCTTTCCTTCCTGGGCGGGCTGCGCTTCCCGCAGCTCTTCACTCTGCTGGCGATCGTCTTCCTCCTCGATCTCGTCGTTCCCGATCTCCTGCCCTTCGTCGACGAGGCGGTGTTGGGCCTGCTCACCCTGATGATGGGCATGTGGCGGGACCGGCGCTCCCCGCCCGACAAGCCTCCAGAGAAGAACGTCACACCGCCGGGGACCCGTGGATGAGGATGAGCCGGCGCCGGTTGACCCTGGCGGCGCTGCTTGCGGCCCTGCCGGTGGTCGCGGCGGCCCAGGACTGGAGCGGCGACCGCGCATTCCGCATCACGGTGTCCGACGACGCGGGGCAACCGGTGCCTGAGGTCAGGGTCATCGTCCGGCTCGCCGAGGCCGACCGCTCCGGCGGCCCGCCGCCGCTGCTCACGAACGACGCTGGCATAGCCGAAGTGACCGGTCTGGCCGCCGGCGAGTGGGAAGTCGAACTCATGCGTCAGGGCTTCATGATCGTTAACTCCTACGTGAGGCTGGAGGATGGGAAGCGGCCCGAGGTGGGGTTCACTTCGAGTCAACGAACGGGCCCCTTCTGGGCGCCCATGAAGGTGAGCTACTCGAGCCTCGGCGCGGCCACCCAGGCGGCGAGCGCCGGCTCGGCCCAGTCGATGAACAGGGCGCAGCGCCGGGCGGAGCGGCGGGCCGAACAGCGGGAGCGTCGGCTCGAGGGGGAGAACGTGGCGCGGGTCGTCGAGCCCCCGGCGGTCGAAGCGCCGCCGGCTCCTCCACCGGCGCCGCCTGTGGAGGAGCCTGCGCCGGCGGCGCCCGTCGTCGCGGTGGCACAGCCGGAAGAGCCGCCGCCCATAGTGGAGACACCCGCGCCCGAGCCGGCGGAAGTCGTGGAGCAGCCCGCGCCGGAACCGGAACCGGTCGCGGTGGTGGAGCAGCCCGCGCCTGAACCCGTGCCCGAACCCGAGCCGGTCGTGGTCCGCCTGCTGGCGAACCCCACACTGCTACGCGCGGGCGCCTGCCCCGAATGCGCGCCCGGCGAATGGTCCGTATCGAGCCACTGGCCGGCGGAAGCCCGCACCGGGGAGACGACGGCGTGCGCGGCCGATCTCGCCGGGCGTCTGGAGCGGGTGGCGGCGATCGTCGAACGGTCGTTGCCGGAAGAGTTCCGCGCCTACACCGGCGCCCTGGCGTCGCCCGAAGGCAACGACGTGTTGCGGCTGTTGCCGCCGTTGATCCGGGCGGAAGTCCAGGAGTTGCTGATCCCCGTCCTCGATCCGGAGCGCTCCTGTCAGGTCGTCGGCATTCTGCTGCCAAGGGATGCGAGGTTCGTCGGTTTCCAGTACGAGGCTGCCGATCTGAGCGCGCGGGGCGGTTGTCTCCCGGAGCAGCCGTGCGACATCGGCGACGCCCGCTGGCGGGGCAATCCCGTCATCCACCGTCACGACCACGGCACGTTCGTGTACGGCGTGTTCGAGAACCTGTCTCGCGAGCGCCCGCGGGAAGCCAACCTCAAGGCCTATTTCCGGCCCCCGCGCGGTTGGCTGCCGCCGCGTTGAAGCGCCTCAGGAGAGCGCGCACCGGACGGCCGGGTACCTGCAGGCGCCACGGGCGATGCAGTACTCTCGTACCCGTCCAGCGCCACAGAATCGGCACACGCGAACCTCTGCGAGGAGAGTTGACATGTCCATCCGCAGCACGAACTCCGCGTTCATCGCTCTCGTCCTGGCGTCGCTTCTGGCAGCGCCCCTGGCTGCCGCCGGTGACGACGACATTCCGCGTACGGCAAGCGGCCGTCCCGACCTCTCGGGCAACTACGACGTCGGCAACCTGACGCCCTTCGAGCGGGATCCCCGCTTCGGAGACAAGCTGCACATGACCGTCGAGGAGGCGGAACAGATCGGCAAGGGGATGGCGGCGGTGCGGGAAGGCGCCAACGCGGAGAGCGACCCCGGCCGTGAGGCGCCGCCGCCGGGCGGCGACGGCTCCGCGGGCGCGGCCGGCGCGGTCGGCGGCTACAACTTCTTCTGGCTCGACTTCGGCGACCGGACCTACCCGATCGACGGCCAGTACCGCACCTCGGTCCTGACCGATCCGCCGAACGGCCGCATGCCCGAGCTGACCGAGGCCGGCAAGGCGCGCAGGGCCACGGTCAACCCCTACATGTACCGCAACACCGGCGACGCCTGGTGGATCGAGGCAGACGACGACCCCTACAACGGCCCCGAGTCGCTGACGCCCGGAGACCGCTGCATCTACACGAGCGTCGCCACCACCCCGGTTCGTTCCCTGCCCTACAACAACCTGAAGACGATCACCCAGACCGATGACCACGTCGTCATCATGGTCGAGTGGATGCACTGGGCCAAGGTCGTGCGGTTGAACGCGGAGCACGCGCCGCTTGAGTACCGCTCCCTGGGCGGCGACTCGATCGGCTGGTGGGAAGGCGACACCCTGGTCGTCGAGACGACGAACTTCCTGGACAGTCAGAGCGATCCGCGCGACGGCCTGAAGGTCACCGAGCGCTTCAGCCGCCACGGCCCGAAGGACCTGCTCTACGGGTTCACCGTCCATGACACGGACTACGCCGCGCCCTACAGCGGCGAGTTCATCTGGCCGGGGACCGACGACCTCCTGTACGAGTACGCCTGCCACGAAGGCAACTACGCGATGGGCAACATCCTGCGCGGCGCCCGGCTGCTGGAGGAGGAGTACTACGAGAAGAAGGGTGAGGGGGCGAGTACGGGGTCCGGGTCGGGCGGGGAGTAGGCGGGCCCAACGACCAGGTGACCCTCGCGTCTCCCGGATCTGGAGCCGAACAGGCCGGATTGCCGCGATGAGACGGGGTGTGACATACGGCGCTTCGCGTGTCACTATTCGCTCTGTCATGGACCGACCCACCTTCGTCTTGGCCGCAATGGCCGCCGCGGGAGCGGACGCGCGCTTCGACCCGGTGCGCCTGCAGAAGTACTTCTTCCTGCTCGACCGAGAGCTCGAGGGTGAATGCGGTTGTCCGCACTTCGACTTTCGGCCGTACCACTACGGGCCCTTTGACCGGGCCGTTTACGTCCAACTCGACCAGTTGGTGGGAGAGGGTCTTGCCGTCGTCGACGAGTCGCGGCGATACCGGCTCTACGGTCTGACGGAGGAGGGCTTGGAGCGGGGAAAGCGGGCGGCGGCATCTCTGCCGGAACACGCAAGCCGCTACATGGCTGCGGCTTCCGATTGGCTTTTCTCCCTCGACTTTCGGGAATTGATTGCCTCGATCTACGAGTACGCGCCCGACATGGCAGTGAGGTCCGTCCTGCCCCAAGCCGTCGCTTCGCCGCGCCCGCACTACTCGATGCACCCCTTCCTGCGGGGTATGGCGCGTTCGCTGGACTGGAGCGGGGCCTTCAGTCGGCGTGGACGCGATAGGCAAGCAGGCGCTGGCGCGTTGGAGGGGCACTGGGCCGCGGTGGGGGGTTATCTCCGCGACGCGATGGCCCGCGCCGACCGTGGTGACGGGGCTTCGTGAGCCGGAAGAAGAGGCGGCCTCCGAAAAGGTCAGATCCGCTTCGCCGTCGCCGGCCGTCTGACGTCGAACCTCCGAACTCGCGCCCTGGAGGCGACAGGTTGGTCAAGCAGGAGACCCTGCTTGTCCAGGAGCACAGCGGACCGCTGCCAGCGCCATGGACGCTCGCCGGATACGAAGAAGTGACGTCTGGTGCTGCCGAACGGATCATCGTCATGGCCGAGAAGCAGCAAGAACATGGCCATACGATGCAGAAGGCGGCACATGCATACGAGGTATCCATGGGAAGACGAGGGCAGATCTTCGCCTTCGTCGTGGCGTTGGCCGGACTCGGTCTTGGCGGCTATCTGTTGGCGAACGACAAGTCGCTCTGGGGCGCTGCGGCTGCGTTCGGCCCCTTCGTCGGCTTGGTCGGTCTGTTCATCTGGGGCCAGTGGAGTGAGCAACGACGGAAGGGAACCGGAGGTGGTCGGCCTTCTGCGCCGCCACAGGTCAGGGACCACCGAAGTTAGGCCGCGAGTTCGGGCGTCGATTCCGCTCGCTACCGTTTGGCGCGCCGTCTCCTTCGCCGATGTCGCCTCGGTTTGCCGGCGGCCTGTGCGGCGATCGGCGCCTGCAGCCGTTCGTAGGCGGCCAGGAGGTGGGCCAGGCGTTCGCTCTCGGTGTCGAACCGGCGCGGGCGGTAGAGGCGGTCGACGGCGCGGTCGATCGCCCTGTGGGCACGGCGTAGATCCGTGGGCATGAGGTCGGGGTCGTATAGCTCGGCAAGGGTGGCGCCGGTGTGGTTGGCGCGGGCTTTGAGGACGGCGTCGGCGAGGGGCGCGAGGCGTTCGAGCGCCTCCGGTTCGGCCGGAGGCGGCGGAAAGGTGTTGTAGACGAGGCCGATGGAGTACCGGTAGTCGCTCTTGAGGCGGCCGCCGATCTGGCGGAGCCAGGCCATGTGCATGGCGGAGGTCAGGAGGGCAAAGAGTGGCTTGGTGGCGCCTTCGACGATGCGTACCAGGTTGCTGGGGATCGTGGGCGGCGCCAGCCAGCCGATGGGCACGTAGTCACGGCGCTCGGAGCTGACCTCGGGCACGACCAGGAAGGGCTTCTTGGGCAGGACCTCGACGTTGTAGCGGCGCGGATAGTCGGCGATTGCCAGCGTGCTCTTTCTCTTGCTCCTGGAGCGAAACGCCTTGACCGCCTTCACTCGCCTTACAACCACTGGCATGGCCGCCAAGTCGTTTGGCTCGGCTTCCTGAAGAGCCAGGATCCAACGTTGCCGGCCCTGGATGTGCTCACGTGATCCGACGTAGGGCCGCAGGAACTCCTCGGCAGTCGGTTCCTGCTCCAAGAAGGTGGCTCGCTGTGTCTCGTTGAAGATGTAGTTGCCGTCGTCGATCGGCTGAGAACCACTCAGTAGCTGCGGCCAGCCGTTGAGCGGCGAAGGTGTCTCTCGGACCACCAGATGGGGATTGGCGAGGCCGCCTGCATCGAACAGGTACGGCGAGATCGCGGCGTGCCGGCTCTCTTGCGCATCGCTCTTGAGGTCGGGGTGGGAGAACAGCCTCCGGTCGGCGGGAGCGTCGGTGTTCAGGGTCAGGCCGATGATCACGACGTGAACGTGCGCCATGCCCCGGATGTCGGACTGCCAGGCGAACGTCCGATGGGCGAACGCTATCTCTAGGCCTAGCCGATCGAAGATCTGCGGCCACAACTGCGCCACCTGCTCGCCCTGGGTGATCGAGTTCGTGGCGACGAAGCCGATTCTCATCGGTTTGGGGGCTGACGCCCCGGCTCCTTGGTTTGATGCGTTCTCTGAGGTGCGGAGACCCTCGCGCAGGTACTCGCCGGCGCGAAGGAACCAGGCGGTTACGTAGTCGAGTGTGCCGCCGCTCTTGCCTAGGCGGGCGATCCGCCTGACCTGTGCCCGCTGTACATCCGACTGGTACTTTGAGCCCCCGAATGGCGGATTGCCGAGTACGAAGTCGCACTCCTGCGGTGGCAGCACCTCGGCCCAGTCGATCTCCAGGGCGTCCGCGCAGACGATCCGCGGTGAACTAGTGAGCGGGATCCGCGCAAACGCCTCTCCGAACTCGAGGCTGAGCCGGTTGTTCATGATGTGGTCCATCATCCACAGCGCGACTTCGGTGATGCGTTTGGGGAATTCGTCGAGATCGATGCCGTAGAACTGATCCACATCAACCAGTGAAAGCACGTCGGCGAGAAGGCCGAGCTGGCCCGGTGCGTAGAGTTCGCGCAGCACTTCGATCTCGAGCTGACGCAGTTCGCGGTAGGCAATAACGAGGAAGTTGCCGCAGCCGCAGGCAGGATCGAGGAAGCGCATACTCCCGAGGCGCTGCCGGAAGGCATGGAGGTTGGGGATGCGGCGCGTGCCGCGACTCCGCTTGAGCCTCCCGAACTCGGCGTGCAGGTCGTCAAGGAAGAGCGGCTCGATGACCTTCAGGACGTTCGCTTCGGAGGTGTAGTGACTACCCTTGATCCGCTGCTCTTCGGGTTCCATCACCGACTGAAACAACGTTCCGAAGATGGCCGGCGAGATCGCGGTCCAGTCGAAACGGCAAGCATCGAGCAAGGCCCTGCGCATCTCCGCATCGAACTCCGGGATCGGCAGGGTTTCCGTGAACAGTTCGCCATTGACGTAGGGGAAGCGCGCCAGATCCTCGTCCAGAGTCGCTTGGCGGCCGTCTTCGGGCGTGTCAAGTACTTGGAACAGGCGTGCGAGCCAGCCTCCGAGGTCGCTGCCGTCTTCCGCGGTCCGTTGTTCGAGGAGCTCCAGGAACTGGTCGCGAGGTTCGAAGATGCCGGTGTCGTCGGCGAATAGGCAGAACACCATCCGCACGAGGAACAGCTCCAGCTCGTGGCCTTGGTACCCGGACTCCCGCAGCCGGTCGTGGAGCCGGGCCATCAGCTCCGAGGCCTCCACGTTGACCGGATCCTGGTCGCGGAACGTGCGGCGCTGGACGCCCAGGATGAAACCGAACTTCTCGACCTGCTTGTCCAGTTCGGCGAGAGGGAAACGTGTTTCTTCGCCTTCGTCCAAGTCGAGCAACTCGAAGGTCTGGAAGTCGCAGAGCATCAAGTAGCGGGGCCGCTCGTGCTCCGATAGAGCGTCGAAGTAGGACAGGGCCTGACCTCGGGCCGCGGTCAGATCGCGGCCCGCGCTCTTTTGCTCGACGAGCAGCACGCCCGGCCAGAACAGGTCGATGAACCCCTGTGAGTTGTCCAGGCGCTTGACGTGCTCTTCGTAGCGGGCGACGCTGCGCCGCTTGACGCCGAAGATCTCGAAGAAGTCGTTGTAGAAGCTCTGCGTTTCGCTGCGCTCGTAGCCGGCGTCGCCCCACTCGCGGGCGAAGCCGGCGGCTCGGGGACGGATCTCGTTCCAGGAGAGTCTCATCGGCGGCAGGGGGGCGGAATCAGGTCGGCCTGCGCGGCGCAGGGGTCAGCCGCGGTCAGCGGTTGCGGCTCTTTGTGTCGCACCTTTGTGCGACAAACCGGTTTGCGGAGCACTTTGGGCCTCGAATCGTCACACAACTGAGTTTGCCGAACATTTGTGCAACACAAACGGCGGGCGTCGTCACTCGGTCGCGCTCCCTTCGGCGATGTCGAGGAGCTCGTCGAACATGAAGATGGCGGCGCGACGTCCCCTCGCCGGCCGCACCGTCCGCAGCACGCCGTCGTCCCGGAGGACGTTCAGGATGCGTCGGGCCGCGGGTGCAGGAACATTGTCCTGAGCGATGAAGTCCGTGCTGCGGAACACTGGGAGTTCGAAGATGAAGTCCAGTGCCGCGACGGCGTACTGTGAGTGCGTGAGATCGGCGACGTGGCGTTTCATCCGGTCGTAGAGACTCAGAATTTGCCTTGCCTTCGCGATGTTGTCATCGGCCTGGGCGCGCACGGCCTCCAGGAAGAACCGGCACCAGCCGGTCCAGTCGTCGTCGCGGGACACGGCGAGGAGCCGTTCGTAGTAGACGTCTCTGTTCGCCTCGAGGAAGGCGCTGATGTAGAACATGGGCCGCTTGATGAGACCCTTCTCCGAGAGGTAGAGGGGCACGAGCATGCGCCCCAGGCGTCCGTTGCCGTCTAGAAACGGGTGGAGGGCCTCGAACTCGGCGTGTATTGCCGCGAGTTGCACCAGCGGGTCTCGGGTCTCTTCGTGCAGGTATCTCTCCCACCGGTTCAATCCGTCGGCCAGCTTGTCGGTGTCGATGGGGACGTAGCTGGCCTCGTCGATCGTGCAGCCGGGCGGGCCGATCCAGTTCGGGATGCGGCGAAACTCGCCCGGGGCCCGGCCCCGGCCCCGGGCGCCGTGGAGGAGGATTCGGTGCGCCCGACGGACGACCTTCAGGCAGATGGGCAGGTCTTTCAACAGGGCCTGCGCCTCGCGCATGGCGCCACGGTAGTTCATCACCTCGACGAAGTCGTCGCGGCGTTCCGGGGACGGCGCCTCCTGGCCTGCCTGGTACTCGAGGACTTCTCGCGTCGTCGCCTGCGTGCCCTCGATGCGGGAGGAAAGCACGGCTTCCTGGGCGCCGAGCGGCGCCAGCAGGACGTCCGGGTTCGGTACGGCTTCAAGCAGGCCGTCGTAGCGAGCGACGGCGGCCGTTGCCGGGCCGATCGCGGGTACGAGGTCGGCCCAGTCGAGTCGGTCGTCGGGAGGGAAGCTCCCAGGCTGGTAGTGGACGGCGGGCATACGGGGCGTTGGAGGAGCCGATCGCTCGTTGTGTGACACCTGTGTACGACAAACTGGTTTGTGTCACGAACTTGAGGCCAAAGTGTTGCACAAACTGGCTTGTCGTGCATAGGTGCAAGACAAGGAGAGCGTCGCCGGATCCGACGCCGGCTACTGCAGCGAGAAGTTGACGGTCAGGTTGATGTAGACCGGGACCGGCTCGCCGTTCAATGTCGCGGGCTCGTAGCGCCACTGCTCGACGACCTGGACGGCGGACTCGGTGAGGCCTTCGGGCAGGCCCTTGAGGACCTTGACGTAGCCCACGTTGCCCAGGGAGTCGACCACGGCCTGGAGAATGACGACGCCCTGGACCCGCGCCCGGCGGGCTTCCTCGGTGTAGTTGGGCCGCGGGCCGAAGGTTCTCTTCGGCGGCAGGACATCGCCTTCGACCCACATGGTTCCCGGCGGACCGGCAGGGGAGGGAGCTGCGGGGATGTCGAACAGCACGTCGCTGATGCCGTCGAAGTCGATCTCCGGCGCGTCGAACACCTCCTCTTCGATCAGCGGCTCGGGATCGTTGGGGGTTGGATCCGGGATCGGGATCTTCCGGGTCTTGGTCTTGGGGATGGGCTTCGCCCTCGCGGGCGGCGGCGGCTTGAAACGGACCGTCGTGACCAGGAAGGTCTTCGGCGTCTGCGCCGCCTGGAGGGGGCGGGGCTTCATGTTGGGGAAGGTGATCAAAAACAGCAGGGCGTGGAAGGCGATCGTGACGATGATGCCCACTCGGAGCGGGGTCCTGCTCTGCGGCGCCAGTTCATAGGGCGCGCCTCCGAAATGGAGGGATGAGGTCGCGGACTTGGACCCGGAGGTCTTGCGTTTCTCGAGTTTGAAGGCCATGTCGGTCTTGCGGTGGGCTGGACGTCCGTTGGCGGAGACCTGCGAGGTGGGTGTGAACTCCGCTCGCTGCCGGCCGTGTCCTGGCGGCTGGGTGGGCTGCCGACAGCGCTCATCATTCCCAACACGCCGGGTGCCGCTTGGCTTCCCGGATTGTAGCCCCATGTCGGATCAACGGCCTCCGGGGATCGTGGCGATGCTCCTGCCCGGGCGAGAAGCGCCTACTTCATCGCGTTGCCGAACGGCGACAACTCGTGAGCGAGAGCCGAGTCGAGAGTCGGGTGGCGGTACGCGAAGCCGCCGCTTAGAAGGCGTGCCGGGACCACGCGGGCGCTGGCCAGCAGCGCCTCGCGCGCCATGGCGCCGAAGACCGCGACGAGGGCCGGAGTCGGTGCCGGGAACAGGGCCGGCCGGCGCAGGGTGCGCGCCAGCGAGCGAGTGAGGTCCGCGTTCGTGACCGGTTCCGGCGCGGTGAGGTTGGCGGGGCCCTCGCCGCGGTCGAGCAGGTGGCGGATAGCGGCTACCGCGTCGTCGAGGTGAATCCACGGGAAGTACTGCCGGCCCGATCCGAGGCGGCCGCCGAGACCGAAGCGAAACGGCGTCAGCATCCGGGGCAGGGCGCCGCCGGCGGCCGAGAGCACGACGCCGAAGCGGAGCATCACCACCCGTTCGCAGACCGTTGCCGCGGTCGCGGCCGCGGCTTCCCAGTCGCGGCAGACGGAGGCCAGGAATCCGCCGCCCGCGGGGGAGTCCTCGTCCAGCAGCTCGTCGCCCCGGTCGCCGTAGTAGCCGACCGCGGAGGCACAGACGAACACGGGCGGCGGCCGCTTGAGCCCGCTCAGAGATTCCACCAGGCGGCGGGTCGCCGGGCCTCTGGAGGACTGGATCCTGCGGCGGCGCGCCGCGGTCCAGCGGCCGCTGGCGACGCTCTCGCCAGCCAGGTGGACGAGGGCGTCGAACCCTTCGACGCCGGTGGGCTTGGCGAGGCCGCGCTCGGGCTGCCACTCCATCTCTCGCGAGTCACGCGGCCGCCGGCGCACCAGGTGCAGGCACTGGTGGCCGGAAGTCTCCAGGCTGCGAACCAGGGCGCTGCCGATCAGGCCGGAGGCGCCGCTCACCGCGATCTTCATCAGGTCAAGGTAACAGCAGTTGCGGGCGGCGCTATTGCAGCCAACACGGGCTGGTAGCGTCGCTTCGTCGTGTCCGCTCTGCCGACGCCGCCGTCGAACCGCCGTCTGGCCGCGATGCTGCGGCGCATCCGGCGGCGCCTCGAGGGCACCCGGTTGCCGATCGTGACGCTGATTGCCGAGACCGAGCAGGATCCGTTCAAGGTGCTCGTATCGACGATTCTGAGCGCGCGGACGAAGGACGACGCGACCGCGGCCGCGACCCGCCGGCTGTTCGAGGCCGCTACCACGCCGGAGGAGATCGGCGCGCTGCCGGCTGCCGAACTCGAACGCCTCATCTTCCCGGTCGGCTTCTACCGCACGAAGGCGAAGAACCTCCGGCTCGCGATGGGAGTGCTGCTCGACCGGTTCGGCGGCGACGTGCCGCAGACGGTGGAGGAGCTGATCGAACTGCCGGGCGTCGGACGCAAGACCGCGAACCTGGTCGTCACCGAGGGCTTCCGGCGCCCCGGCATCTGCGTCGACACCCACGTCCACCGGATCACGAACCTGTGGGGCTACGTGGATACCCGCAATCCCCTGGAGACCGAGATGGCCCTGCGCGCGAAGCTGCCGCGGAGCCAGTGGATCGGCCTGAACAAGACGCTGGTCAGCTTCGGTCAGAAGCTGTGCGTGCCGGTCAGCCCATGGTGCTCGCGCTGTCCGGTGGAGGAGTGGTGTCCGAAGCTGGGGGTGGAGCGGCGGCGGTAGCGGCGCCACTCAGGTGCCGATTCGGTCCAGGCGCAGGAGCCGGCGCGTTTCCGCCGCCCGGTCGTCGCGGTCGGCGGAAAGAGCGCCGAGGTCGATCACTCCTTCGAGCGACCACATGTTCTCGCCTTCCGGGTCGAGGAGCACGTGGCGGAAGGTCCAGTTCCGGGTGCCCGCCTCGCCGATCGCGGTCAGCCGGGCCTCGCGCGCGGCGGGTGAGGTGTCGATCCGTTCATGTTCGGCGAAGAACGGTTCGAGCGCTTCCTGCAGGCGTTCGGGGGTCCAGGAACGGCCGCCGCGGTCCGGTCCGACGAGGAGCGCAACCTCTTCGAAGTCCTGCACGGCCAACGCGCGCACGAGTTGGTGCAGTTCGCCGCGTACACGGGCAGCGAAGGCGCGCCGGGAGCTCCTGAGATCGTAGGCCTCGGCGGCGCGTTCGGCGCCCCCTGCCGGCCCGTCGCCCGCGACCGGTTCGAGCAGTCGCTTCCACTCGTCGAGCAGGCTGCGGTCGACCCGGCTGAGCAGGGCGTGGAAGTAGCCGAGCTGGTCGAACACGGCCTCGGTCTTGAACCGATCCGGCACGCCGTGGCTCAGGACCTTGAACAGCCGGCTCAGGTAGCGGAGAACGACGCCCTCGGAGCGTTGCAGCCCGTAGCGACCGATGAACTCGTCGAAGCTCAGGAAGTCCTCGTAGACTTCGCGGCCGACCCGTTTGGGCCGGATCGAATCGCCGAGCACCCAGGGGTGGGAACGGCGGAACTCCTGGAAGGTCGGTTCGATGAGAGCGACCAGCGGTCTGGGATGCGTGACCTCGCGCAGCCGTTCCATTCGCTCCTCGTACGGCACCCTCTCGGCTTTGAGCCGGGCGGCCAGCTCGTCGCGCAGCTTGCGGGCTTGCTGGCGGAGCACGATCTCGGGGTTCTCGAGGATCGCCTCGACCAGGCTGAGCAGGTCCAGGCCGTAGTCGGGATCCTCCGGATCGAGCAGTTCCAGGGTCGAGACCAGGTAGAGCGACAGGTTCTGGTGCATCGAGAACTCGAACTGGAGGTCCCGGTCCGCCTCGACCCGGTAGCCGTTGCCGTGCGAGGGCGCCATGCGCACGATGCCGCCACGGTGGAGCGACCGGATCAGTTCCGCCGTTTGGCCGATCAGGCGCTTCTTTCTGGCCGGTTTCTCATGGCACGCGGCGATCAACCGCCGGATCGAAGTGAAGTTCTGGAGGGGGCCGCCGTTCTCTGTCGCTTCGTCGGCCTGGATCAGGTCGAACACCATGCCGTGACTGAGCCGGAATCGGGATTCGAGCGTCTCCGGTGGACTGTGGATCAGACGCCGGAAGGTGCGCTCGTCCCAGGGTACGAAACCCCGGGGCGGAGGCCGCTTGCTGAACTGCCTGCGGCTCCTGGCGCGAGGCGAGGCCTGGGCCTTCATCCGGCGGCGCTGGTTGTCGATCTCGTGTTCCGGCGCCTGGCAGATGACCCAGCCCTGCTCGTCGAACCCCTTGCGGCCGGCCCGCCCGGCGATCTGCTGGAAGTCCCGCACCTTGAGGATGGCCACGTCCTGGCCGTCGTACTTGCTCAACTGGCTGAAGAGGACGGTGCGGATCGGCACGTTGACGCCGACGCCGAGAGTGTCCGTGCCGGCGATGACCTTGAGCAGCCCGAGTTGCGCGAGCTTTTCGACCAGCAGGCGGTACTTCGGCAGCAGCCCCGCGTGGTGAATGCCGATTCCGAAGCTGAGGAAGCGGCGCACCTGTTTGCCGTAGGCGGTGTCGAAACGGAAGTCCCCGATCGCACCTGTGATCGCCTTCTTCTCGTCCCGGGTGCAGAGCCTCAGACTGGTCAGGCTTTGCGCGAGCTGGGCGCAGTCGCGCTGGGTGAAGTTGACGACGTAGATGGGCGCTCTGTCGGCGGCGACGAGCTCGTCGATCGTCGTACCCAGGGGTGTCTCGCGGTACTCATACTCGAGCGGCACCGGACGCATCCGGCTGCTGATGAGCGCGACCGGCCGTTTCGTGGCCCGTTCGAGGGCCTCGCTGATCGGCGCCATGTTGCCCAGCGTCGCCGACATCAACAGGAAGGTCGTGTCGGGGAGGGTGATCAGGGGCACCTGCCACGAGACGCCGCGCTCCCGATCCGAGTAGTAGTGGAACTCGTCCATGACCACGTAGTCGACCGGCAGCGCCGCGCCCTGCCGGAGCGCCATGTTCGCGAGCACCTCGGCGGTGCAGCAGACGATCGGCGCTTCCGGGTTGATGCTCGCATCGCCGGTCAGCATGCCGACCCGCTCGGCGCCGAACTCGTCGCACATGCGGAAGAACTGCTCCGAGGCGAGTGCCTTGACCGGCGCTGTGTAGATGCCGGTCCGACCTTCACAGAGGCCCTTGAACAGAAGGGCCATCGCGACCAGGGACTTGCCGGACCCGGTCGGCGTGTCGAGGACCACGTGGCGCCCGGCCATCAGTTCGATCAGCGCCTCCTCCTGCGGTGGAAAGAGCTCGAAGCCGAGCCCGACGACCCAGTCCAGGAACCGTTCCAGGATGTCGTCGGGAGGAATCGCCCCCGGAGTCTCGGGCAGCCGATCCGCGAGGTGGGCGGGAGTCACCTGTGTAGCCTAGCTAGTGTCCGCCAGAAAACGCCGTCTTTCTCGGGTTCTGGGTCGTTTCATTGGCGCATGATTGGCGGGACCGGAGCCGCGCGGTGGGGAGCGAGGGCGGTTCTGGTGTTTACGAGGCGCAATCAGGGTTTGTCGGGCAGGGCAGCGCCTCCGGTGCTCGGCGCTGATTCGGTTTTCGGAAAGGCGTCGCCGTTAGGCGGCGCGTCGTCGCCGCTGGCGTCTTCGTTCGAGCTGCTGCAGCAAGCGGCCGAGGCGATGCAGGTTGGCCGCGAGCACGGAGAGGGCGACGGTGCGCTCGAAGCCATCGGCGCCGCAGCTTCGGACACGGTCGAGGCCGCGATGCTCCAGAGCGTTGATGGCCGACTCGACTGCCGGATGCGCACGCCGTGCGGCGGCGAAGGCTTCACCGTTCTCCCGCTCCCGATCGGCGCGAGACAGATACCCCTTCTTCGGCAGGACGTTGAGATCAAGAATCTGGTCAAGCCGGATGCGGTTCTCCGAACTGTGGAAACCTCGGTCGAAGCTGCACGCCCGCAGGTCCGGGAACCGCTCCTGGGCCGCCCTCACCAGCGGCACTGCCGCATCGACGTCCTCGCCGTGCCACAGCACCTCGTGGTGAAGGATGAACCGATACTGGTCCTCGATCAGCGCCACCGGGACTCCGAGCTCCACCGGCGTGCCCGCCTTGCCCTTCGAGACCCATCGCGTGTGCGGCTCGAAGATCGAAAAGACCTTCTCCCGATGAGGAATCGTCTCGCCCAGAAGCAGCCGGCGCTCGACCTGGTCGATCTGACGCCGAGCATGGCCGATGAAGCCCTCGATCGATTCACAGGCCGCTTCACACCCCGCAGCCCGCAGCGCCTCGACAGTGGTTGTCGCCCGCGCCACCAGCTCGCCGCACTGCGCCAAGTACGCCCTCACACGGGCCGGAAACCGCTTCGCCCGGCGCGTCCCACGTACCTTGTGGAACAGCCTGCGCACCAACCTCGACTGATGCCGCCACTGACGCCAGCCACCGATGCCGTGCCTCCCTGCCGATCGACCGGTCTCCCGCACAAGGCGCCGCATCGCATCCCACAGCAGATTCACGTCCGTCGGGTAATGCACGTCCGTCTCGACCACGAACGAGTCACACCGCCCGCGCAATGGCTCGCCAGGCCTTTTTCGCGCGACCGCATGGCCGCTTTCCACCACCAATCTGCCCACCTCGGACAATAGCGCCGGCGTCAACAGACACACGTTGTCCGCCACCGTCTGGTACTCGTAGTAGCTCTTGTCGCCGAACTCACCGTGACCCAGGAACGCGCGCACGGTCGCGTGCTGGTTGGCCAACTCCTGAAGCCGGTCGAAGTCGCAGCCCAGACCCTGCTGCAGCACGCCCAACACCAGAATCCGCCACAACTCCATGCCTGGACGACCAACCTTCCGGTCGGTCCCCGGCAACACATGCTCGTCCAGGAGATCGAACAGACGACCACGCAACTCCTCGTCGCACCAGAGGTGCTGAAGACCCTTCAACACCGCCGGGATGTCGTCCCGAGACTTTGGGTCGATCCAAATCTCCCCGATCGGCACTTGGCCGACCTTGAACTGCCGACTTTGCACCTCCCGCATCGCCTCACCTCCCCGAAGATCACCCGAAACGGACCCATAACTGGCCGATTTCGACCAAAAGGCTATCCGATGGCGACCATCTTCCCGCTACAAAACCCCCGGAAAGACCTGCAAACTCAATGGCTTGCTAGGTTTTCTGGCGGACACTAGCTATCCTGCGCGGTCGTAGCGCTACGAATAAGAATGGCTAGTCAAGGATCAGAGGCGGAAGCCAGGGCGGCTGAGGCGCGGGGCGACGCGCCGGGGGCCTCCCTGCGACCGGTGATCGTTCTGGTGGGCCCGCAGTTGGGCGAGAACATCGGGGCGGCGGCCCGGGCGATGCTGAACTGCGGACTCGTCGAGTTGCGGCTGGTGGCGCCGCGCGACGGTTGGCCGAACGAGCGCGCGCAGGCGATGGCGACCGGGGTTTCCCGTGAGATCGTCGACCGGGCAGCGGTGTTCGAGACCACGGCCGAGGCCGTAGCCGATCTGCACCGCGTGTACGCCACGACCGCGCGCCGTCGCGATCTGCTCAAACCGGCGATCGGACCGGGCGAGTTGGCCATCGAAGTCCGGGGCTGCGCCGCGCAGGGGCTCCGCTCGGGGGTGCTGTTCGGTCCTGAGCGCACAGGACTCGGCAACGACGACGTTGCCCTGGCGTCGCACATCGTCCACATTCCCCTGAATCCGGAGTACTCGTCGCTCAACCTGGCGCAGGCGGTGCTGCTGGTCGCCCACGCCTGGTTCGAGGCCGAGGCAGGCGGCTCGGTGGCAGCCGCCGGCCCGAAGTCGACGACGCCGCTCGCCACCGCGGCGCAACTCGTCAACCTGTTCGAGCACCTGGAGCAGGAGCTCGACGCCTCCGGCTTCCTGCGCGTAACGGAAAAGCGGGGAATCATGGTCCGCAACCTGCGGAGTATCCTGCACCGTGCGGAGCTCAGGGAGCACGAGGTGCGGGCGCTTCACGGCGTGGTCAGCTCGCTGGTCGGTCGGCGCAAGGATGGCGGGTTGGTGCGGCAGCCGACCCTCAGGCCTGGAGCGGACCGGGAAGCTCGGGCGCCCGACTCCGGTTAGTACTTGCGATGAAGCTGCGTAGCCAACTGATCCTGGCCTTCCTGGTGTTGGCGGTTCTGCCCCTGGCAGGCATCGTCGGCTATTCGTACGTCTCCTCGGCCAATGCGTTCCGCGCCGCGGTCCAGGCCGAGACGCTGGACGTCGCCAGGCAGATCTCGGTCGGGCTTCGCCGCACGAGGGAAGATCTGCAGCGGTATGTGGGGACGCTCGGGATGATGCTGCCCTTCGACGACCCCCAGTACGTCGACCGGGAGGCGCTGGTGGACCAACTGCTGAGCAACTTGGGCGACAGCGCGAACTTCGTCGAAGTGCTTGAGTTCGTGCCTGCCGGCGCGCCCGAGCCCGGACGAGTCGTTCCGCCGGGTGGGGCGCTCGGCGCCGACGCTCCCGGCGACCCCGGACAGGTGGGCAGGGCGGGCCGACGTTTCCTGTGGTCGCGGTTCGGCGACCGGGACGGGCGCCCGTCAGGGGGCCGCCCGGAGCGGCCGGGGATGACGGAAGGAAACGGGGCGCCTGGGATGGGGCTGGACGACCCGGAGTGGTTGCGCAGGGCGCGGGATCGAATGGCCCAGATCTTTGGCGGCCCGGTTTCGACTCCCGTCCACCGGGACGGCCACGTGGTTGGCGAGCTGCACGCCGGGATCCGGCCCGAAAGGTTGATGCGCAATGTACTGAGCCGGATTCCTCGCACGGGCGGCGCGGTGCCGTTCGCGATCGACGCGGAGGGCGAGATCTACACCTCGGCGCCGGAGGAGCTGGAGTTCCTCCAGGGCGTGCGCTGTCCGGGTGGGCAGCCGCTCCCCGAGGCTCTCGTCGCCGGAGATGAGGCCCTGTGGAGGGGCTTGAGCAATTGGGTGGTGGTGACCCAGGCCGCGGCGGAAGGTGACCTCGTCTACGGCATCGTCCGTCCGATCGGCGCGTCTCTGGCCGAGATGCGCAGCGCCTCGTTGCGGAACTTCGGTGTCGGCGTCGGCCTGGTGAGCCTGTCCCTGTTCGCGGCCGCTCCGCTGGCCAACCGCCTCACGCGCCGGCTCAGCCACCTGACCAGACAGGTCGACCGCCTGGCCAGGGGCGACGCCTCGGCCCGGGCGCGCCTGGGCGGTCGCGACGAGGTGGGCAAGCTGGGCGAGGCGTTCAATCGCATGGCCCGCGATCAGGAGAAGAACAGGCGGCAGTTGCTGGAGCAGGAACGGCTCCGCCGTCAGCAGGAGGTCGGCCGCCGGCTGCTCGAAGCGGAGAACGAGCGGCAGACGATGGAGTTGGAGGAGGCGCGGCGATTCCAGCTCTCCTTGCTGCCCGCGACGCTGCCGGAGCACCCCGACCTCGAAATCGCCGTGTTCCTGCGCACGGCCTCGGAAGTCGGAGGCGACTACTACGACTTCAGGCCCCAGCACGACGGCTCCCTGATCATCGCGGTCGGCGACGCCACCGGGCACGGTGCGCGCGCCGGCACCATGGTCACGGTGGTCAAGTCACTGCTGGCGTCCGCGGACCTGGGCCTCGACCTGGCGGCGTTCCTGTCCCATGCGACGGCGACTATCCGGTCGATGAACCTGGGCCGGCGGGCGATGGCGCTGGTTTTGGCGCGGTACCACGAGGGCGGGCTCGACCTCGCCTCCGCCGGCATGCCGCCCGTGCTCGTCAGTCGCTGTCCATCCGGCGAGGTCGAGGAGATCATGAGTTCCGGGGTGCCGCTCGGCACCATGGCGCATGCTTCGTACGAGCGCCACCAGGTCCGGCTCGATCCGGGTGACGCGGCGCTCCTGATGAGCGACGGCTTGCCCGAGATGCTGGATGCGAGCGGCGAGCCGGTGAGTTACCCGGTCGTTGCCGGCCGCTGGCGCGACGTGGGCCAGCTCCCCGCGGCGGAGGCGGTAGCGGAGTTCGAGCGCTGGGTGGAGGAACTCTCCCCCGGTGGAGTTCCTTCGGACGACGTGACCTTCGTCGTGGTCCGGCGGCGCGCAGCCTCCTAGAGGCTTGCGCGGCAGAAACTGGGTGCGCCGGTTTTCTGGCCTTCTGCGGCGCAAGCTCCGTCGCCTGCCCCGCGGACCCTTCGGCTGCCGCACGGGCGCCGGAAGCGGTGTAAAATCAGCGGTTACCGTGGCGAACCCAGAGTCCGCAGCCGCTGAGAGTCTGATCGAGCCGTCGCTTGTGCCGGTTCCGGCGCCGGCTTGCGAGGTGGAACCCGAGACGGCGGCCGAAGCGCGGCCGCCGGCGATCACGCCGGGCTTGCCCGAGCACTACATCAACCGGGAGCTTGGCTGGCTGCAGTTCAACAGCCGGGTCCTGGAGGAAGCGTGCGATCCTCGGCATCCGCTGCTGGAGAGGGTCAAGTTCCTGTCGATCTACGGCACCAACCTGGACGAGTTCTTCATGGTGCGGGTGTCGGGGCTGTGCCGGCAGTTGGAGCGCGGGGCGCTGGAGGCGCCGCCGGACGGCATGACGCCGTCGGAGCAGTTGGCCGGCATCCGGTCCCACCTGCAGAGCGAGCGCCAGCTCGTCTACGACTGCTGGCACGACGATCTGCTGCCCAAGCTCCGGGACGAAGGCATAGAGATCGTCTCCTACGACGACCTCTCGGCCAAGAAGAAGCACAAGCTGCGTGCCTACTTCGAACGCGAGATCTTCCCGGTCCTGACCCCGCTCGCCTTCGACCCCGGCCATCCCTTCCCCCACGTCTCGAACCTGAGCCTGAACCTGGCCGTGCTGATCGACGACGGGAGCCAGGGGCAGCGTTTCGCCCGCGTCAAGGTGCCGCAGCTACTGCCGCGCCTGGTGCGGGCGCCGGGGGGCGGCCGGGACGAACTTGGGCTGGACCAGTCGGCGCGCGGGAAGTTCGTGTGGATCGAGGAGTTGATCGCCGCCAATCTCGACCTGCTGTTCCCTGGCTTCGAGGTTGTTGCTGCCTACACGTTCCGCGTCACCCGCGATGCCGACCTGGAGATCGAGGACGACGAGGCGGACGATCTGTTGACCGCGATCGTGGAGGTCGTCGGCCAGCGGCACTTCGGCTCGGCTGTGCGGCTCGAGGTGCGCCAGGACACGCCCAAGAAGATCCGGACCATCCTGGAACGCAACCTGGGGCTGGCGTCCTTCCAGGTCGATACGCTGCCTTCACCTCTCGGCCTGGGAGACCTGAGTGAGATCGCCTTCCTCGACCGTCCGGAACTTCTGGACGCCCCGATCCGGCCGGTTCGCCATCCGGCGCTACGGTCCGACGAACCCCTGTTCCAGTCGATCCGCCGGCGCGACCATCTGCTGTACCACCCGTACGACAGCTTCTCGCCGGTCGTGCGGCTGCTGCGCGAGGCGGTCGCCGATCCGGACGTGATTGCGATCAAGCAGACGCTCTACCGGGTGGGCGCGAACTCACCGGTGGTCGAGGCGTTGATGGAAGCGCGCGAGAAAGGGAAGCAGGTCTCGGTTCTGGTCGAGTTGAAAGCCCGTTTCGACGAGGAGTACAACATCGGTTGGGCCCGGGCGCTGGAAGCCGCCGGCGTTCATGTGGTCTACGGCGTGTTCGGGCTCAAGACGCACGCCAAGATGTGTCTCGTCGTCCGCCGCGAAGCAGGCACCCTGCATTCGTACGTCCACCTGGCGAGCGGCAACTACAACCCGGTCACGGCGCGCATCTACACCGACATCGGTCTCCTGACCGACGACGACGAGATCACTTCGGACGTGGCCAAGCTGTTCAACTCGATCACCGGCTATGCCCGCGAGGAGAGCTACAGCAAGCTGCTGGTCGCGCCCGTGCAGATGCGCCGGGAGCTGATCCGGCGGATCGATCGGGAGATCGAGGACCACCGCCGGCGCGGCTGCGGTCGCCTGATCTTGAAGATGAACTCACTGGTCGACCGGGATTGCATCGACGCGCTGTACCGCGCCTCCCAGGCGGGGGTCGAGGTCCTGCTCCAGGTGCGGGGAATCTGCTGTTTGAGACCCGGTTTGCCGGGCCTGTCCGAGAACATCTCGGTGACCTCGATCGTCGGCCGGTTCCTGGAGCACTCGCGCCTCTACTACTTCCGGAACGGCGGCGACGAAGAACTGTTCACCGGCAGCGCGGACATCATGCCGCGCAACCTGAACGGCCGGGTCGAGTTGCTTTGCCCGATTCTCGATCCGGACCTGCGCCGGGCGGCGCTGCGCGACATCCTGGCGCCGCACCTGGTCGATACGGCGAACTGCCGACGCCTGGAAACGGACGGCAGCTACACGCGCGTCGAGCCCGAGATTGGCGAAGAACCGTTCGACTCCCAGCGCGCCCTGCTCCAGGCCGACCACGGCTGGCACCTGGAGTAGCCGCGCCCGCCACAGGTCCGCTCCTGGGAGCGCGGGCGTCTCGCCCGCATCCGGCGCGGTCGCCACCCCGGCGTCACTGCGGGGCGGGGCGGCGTCAGTCGACGTCGGCGAAGTTGGGCGTGCGCTTCTGCATGTTCGCGGTCACCGCCTCGACCTGATTCGGGGAGCCGATCAGCCCGGCCTGTAAACGGTGCTCGGTCTCGAGCCCCTCGCGCACGCTGGCGGTTCGGGACATATCGAGCAACTCCTTGGCGGCGCGGACCGCGTGCGGCGAGCGGCCGGCGATCTCGCGCGCGAGGGCCAGGGCGTCGTCGAGCGGCTGCTCCGATAGGCGCGTGGCAAGCCCGAGTTCGGCGGCCTCGACGCCGCTGATCACACGACCGGTGAAGGTGAGCTCCTTGGCGATGTCGGCGCGCACGAGGTGCCGCAACAACTGGGGCCCGGCCATGTCGGGAACGAGTCCCCAGACGATCTCGCGCACGGAGAGTTTCGCCTCCGGGTGGACGATCCGCAGGTCGGCGCCGAGGGCGATCTGGATGCCGCCGCCGAAGGCCACGCCGTGGACCGCGGCGATCACCGGTACCGGCATCTCGTGCCAGACCCAGGCCGCCGTCTGGCCGTGGTTGGCGGGGTTGTCGTCCGTTCGTGACAGGAGTTGATCGGTCAGCGAGTTGCTGCCTGCACGGCTCTTCATGGCCTGGAAGCTGCCGAAGTCGAGGCCGGCGCAGAAGGCGCGCCCGTTGCCGGAGAGGACGACGGCGCGCACGGACGGGTCGGCGGCCAGCTCGCGGCCGGTCGTGCCCAGCGCATCGAACATCGCGCCGTCCAGCGCGTTCAGCTTGTCAGGCCGGTCGAGGCGGACATCGGCGACGCCGTTTTCGATATCGACGGTGACGCGGGGGCGGGCGGCTACATCGGTCATCGAGTTCTCCGGGTGCTTGTTGGTGCTCGCTGTGGCGCCGACCGATGCGGCGCTTCGAGGCTGGTCCTTGAACGTCGAAAGAGCGAGAGCGTACCGCAGCCGGGCGCTGCGAACGCCGGGTTGCGCCGGGGACTGCTACGTCTCGGTCCAGCGGCGTCTGTTTCAACGCAACCAGAGGACAGGGGATGTGAGCATGACGTATGCTGACAGGCAAGTTGATCTTGCCACGACTGCTGTTGCGGACTGACCCGCGGTGGCCAGCGTAGAGGGGAGGAAGGATGAGTTGCTTGAACCGGGATGCCGAGTGGATGTGTAGGGTTGGCGTCTTGGCCTTGGTGTTGGCCGTGTGCGCGGGCTGTGGGGGGGTGGAAGTGAGGTTGCTTCGTGCACGCAGACGCCAAAGGAGGCCGATACCGACGAGTACTACTGCTTCACGGGCTACGATAGGTTCATGGGGGGCGAGAATGACACCTGTTCTTCCAGAGGTTCCTGTACTGGAACGGACTATGGGTCCAGCCGAGGATTCGATGTGGCCGGCATGGTATTCCGTGCGTACGCCGTGTGCGGCCCCGGTAAGCCGCCCATTACCTGCAAGGGTACGCTGTCAGCTACTGCGGGCGTCCACGGGGACGGGCAGAAGTATGTCTCCTGCTTTGGTCCCGGGCTGAATTCTGACGTCTGCAGGTGAGCATGGCCTTGGTTGCGCAAAGCGCCCCGGCGATGGTTGCGGTTCTGCTCGTCTGCGCATCAACGCTTGCCACGGCCCAGCAGACGTCGGGCTGGACTGTGTTCGGCCGTGTATCGCACCAGCCAGCGGACTATGCCGCGATTCTGCACTTGGCGGACGAACGACCGCTCTACGAGCAAATGGCGATGCTCGTTTCGAGTGGCCAGGAGGAGCGGCTCGGTTTTGGTGGGGCTTTGATCCAGCCGGGAGAGAAGGATTTCGCCGTGGATGTGCCGCAACCCGGCGCCTGGTGGGTCGTGGTCCAGGGTTCTGGCGCTGGCTTAGCTTCTCCCGACATGGCCTTTCCACTCATTGGTCCGCTCTCGAATGTGTTGTTGCCGCCGTTTCAACCGAAGCGTGGATCGTCCTGTCGGTTGCGACTGCTGGGTCCGGCGGTTGCCTGGGTGGCGCCGAGCCGCAGGGCAGGCAACGTGGATGGTGGCGCGGGCGCTTTTCCACGTTGGGAGGTCTGGAGGCCGTGGATCAGACTCGACCGTGCCGGTTCCGACCGCCACTACTGGCTCGATCCGGTAGCCGATCCGGGTTCGTCGCCCCAACCTTTGGGGATCAGAATCGGAGCTCCGGGCTATGCGCCGTCCAGCTTCGAGTGTTCGTCGGGAGCTCTGATCGAAGTGTCGTTGGAACCGCGCCCCGAACGCCTCCTTGATCTGCGACTGGTCATTGACGGCGCGAAGGGCGATGGCGATGCCCTTGGCGAGGCGTTGCAGGCGGCTGTTCTTGTTGACACGGCCGGTTGGCCGGTCGGCGTCGCGGACGAAGCCGGCAAGGTTGCTGTGGCCCGCGGCGCGTACCGTGTTCTCGGTCCTTCCGGTGGCGAGTGGCGGATTCGCGTCGAGGACGCGGGAACGCGGAGACTCGCCGTGCCGGAGCGATCGGTGACAGTCCTTGCCTCGGCCGATGCGGGGGAGGCGCTGGCCACGACGGTTATTGCGATCCACCGGTCGAGAGCCGGTGAGCTGCTGGCAAGGCAGACGCTCGGCCCCACAGTCATGGCCCCTGGAACCAGGCACCGAACGACATGGACCGTCCGGCCGCCAGCGGGCGCAGCGACGACGACGATTCTCGCTCCAGGCTTCGAGAAGCAGACCGTCGATTGGTCGCTCGATCAGGAGGACATCGAGCTGACGCCGTTTCGGTTGATCGAGGGTGTCGTCTTGGCAGATGAGACGGGCGACCCAGTGCAGGGTGCTGAGGTCGCACTCCACGGCGCTTTCACTGGGCGTTTGGCGCCCGTCGCCTTGACCGCTTCCAACGGCGGGTTTCGGATTGAAGCGAGCGAGGCGCAGAGCCCACCGCGCCTGGTCGTGCGTGCGGAGGGCTACCGGGCCGCGAGAGTCGCCCTGGAACCGGCAGCTTCGCGAGCCTTTGCCCCGGGGCCGATCGTTGTGCGCCTAGAGCGTGCGGCGTCGATTTTCGGCCGGATCGTCTCGCCCTCGGGAGAGGGAGTCGCAGGGTTGGCTGCCCTGGTCGGTCAGCAGCGTTTCTTCGTGCCCCCTTCCCTCGGCCCAGTCGATCTTTTTCTGGCGTCGAACCCCAGTCTTCACGATGTGACACAGGCGGATGAAGACGGAGTGTTCCGATTTCCCGATGTCTCTCCCGCCGCCCGCTCGGTCGCGGTAGGCGCGCCGGGCTATGCGACCCGCTTTGTTCCCCTACGCTCAAACGCGGGATCTGCTGCGCTGCTTGCGGAGTGGACGGGTTGGCACGACCTCGGGCAGGTGGCATTGGCGCCGGAGTTGGCTGTGGAGGGAGTTGTCACGGATAGAGCACGCCAGCCGCTTGCCGGCGCGGTAGTGGGGTTCGGGCGTAGTCCGGACGTGGCAGGTGCGCTGAGCCTCGATTCCGTGGCGTGGGCGACAGGGGAGATTCAGTCGGATGCGGAAGGCCGCTTTCGAATTGGAGGGCTGCGTCACGGTGATCTGCTGGACCTGTTCGTGCAGCACCCCGGCTATGGGAGGGCCGAACGGCTTCGCGTGTCGGTAGATCGTGCGGCCGACCCGCGCAGGGTCGACATCGCGATGGAGCCGGCCACCGAGTTGCGCGGCCGTCTCGTGGACGAGGCGTCCGGCAAGGGGATTGAGGGTATTCGTGTTCAACTACTCGACCAAGCGGAACGTCGGCAGTTGGCGCTCGAACGAACCGGGTCGGAGGGCAGGTTCTTCCTTCGCGGTCTGGCCTCGCTCAATGGTGTCCTGAAGGTGGAGGCGTTCGGCTATGCGCCGTTTCGACGTGAACTCACGGATGACGACGGGTTGTACTCGACCGGCGGCGACGGCCTCGTGCTGGTCCTTCGCCGTGGAGACGCCACGGTGCGGGGCGTCGTGAATTCAGGCGGCGCACCGGTCGTGGGAGCAGTAGTCCAGATGAATACCATGGAACGCACGACCACCGATGCCGCCGGTCGGTTTGAACTCTCTGGCCTCCCTATGGGCGAGAGCATGGTGTTCTGCTGGCCGCCTGGAGGGGAGTCTGGTCAACCGATCATGTGGTACCGGGATGTGCGACCGGGTATCACCGAGTTAGTTCTCGACTTGACGCCGGTCTGGGTTGAGGGGTGGGTCGAAGACACGGCTGGCTTGCCGGTTGCCGGCGCCACCGTGCGGATCAGCCGTCCGCTGGCGCCAGACAGGGTAGCGCGAAGCGCGCCGGACGGTTCGTTTCGCCTCGATGTGACTCCGGGGCTCTACCGGGCGAGCGCCGAAGTGGACGGCTATGGTGCCACGTCGCGAGAAATCGAAGTAGGCACGAACGCCCCGGTTGGTATCGTGCTCAGGCTTGACGGGGCACGGGAGATCAGAGCGCGCGTCGCGGGTCTGACGGCCGAGGAGGCCGTTACGGTCGAGGTCGGGATCGAGCCCACTCCCCTATCGCCGGGTGGAGGCGGCCGACTAAAGAGGTCGCCGAACCAACTGGGAGGCGCTCCGGTTTTCGTGCAGCACAACCCTCCGATCGGGACGGTTGTGCTTGTGGCCAGGGTGCGGTCCTCGGACCGCATGCAGCGCCGCACCGTAGACGTTCTACCGCGCGGCGTGACGGAGGTCGAGATCGCATTCGACAATGCGGAAACGAACGGCCGGCTGTCGGGCCTGGTCACCGTTGACGGCAGTCCCTTGGCGGGTGCGCCCGTTTTTGTGATCGACGAACGTGCCGGCGATGCTTGGGCCGTGCGAACGGACCATCGCGGAATGTACGTCATTGACGGCCTACGCCGCGGTCGGGTCGAGATTGCGGCCGTCGGCGAGCGCCGCACACTGAGCGTAGATGGCGAGAGCGTGGCAGACTTTCGGGCGCGGAGTGCGGTGCTGGCGGGCCGTATCGTGGTGGCGGATGCCGGCGAACCGGCGGCGGGACTCGAGGTCCTGGCCATACCTGCCCATGCGCCGCTCGAGATCGCCGAACGCATGGGTCAGACGGCAGTCGTTCGCAGCGCAGAGGACGGCAGCTTCTCGATCAGCGGGTTGTTCCAGGTTTCGTACCGGGTTGTCGCGCGGCGGCGCGGCGGTCGCGTCGTCGGTTCGGCGGTCGTCGATCTTACGGTGTGGACGGGAGAGACCCTGATCGCGGTCCGGGACGCCGAGCCGCTGGAGTAGACACGGACCGGACTTCGGTCCGGTTCGAGCGACAGCTACGCCTTGGCCCAGCCCCTCGATCTCTCGACCGCCCGGTGCCAGCCTTCGGCGAGGCGGTCGCGCTCCGCCGGCGTGGACTGCGGTTCGAACTCGCGGTCGAGAGCCCAGTTTCCGGTCACGTCGGCCTGGTCGGTCCAGAAGCCGACTGCCAGACCCGCCAGGTAGGCGGCGCCGAGAGCAGTCGTCTCGGCAACTACCGGCCGCTGAACCCGGGTGCCCAGCAGGTCGGCCTGGAACTGCATCAGGGCGTCGTTGACCGCCGCGCCGCCGTCGACCCGCAGGCCGCTCATGCCGGAACCGGCGTCGGCTTCCATGGCGCGCACGACATCGAGGCTCTGATAGGCCATCGATTCGACCGTGGCTCTGGCCACATGGCCGGCGGTGGTCGAGCGCTCGAGGCCGATCAGGAGGCCCCGCGCGTAGGGATCCCAGTAGGGCGCGCCGAGGCCGACGAAGGCGGGCACCAGGTAGACCCCGCCGCTGTTCTCCTCGCTCGCCGCGAGTTCCTCGACCTGTTCGGACCTCTCGATCAGACCCAGGCCGTCCCGCAGCCACTGAACTGCCGCGCCGCCGACGAAAACCGAACCCTCCAGGCAGTAGGTGGGCCGCCCGTCGAGCACCCAGCCGACCGTGGACAGAAGGCCGTTGTCCGAGGCCACCGCCTGGTCGCCTGTGTTCATCAGGATGAAGCAGCCGGTGCCGTAGGTGTTCTTGACCATGCCGCGCTCGAAGCACCCCTGCCCGAAGGTCGCCGCCTGCTGGTCTCCGGCGATACCGGCGATGGGAATCTCCCGGCCGAACAGACTCGCTTCCGTGTGGCCGAAGTCGCCGCTCGAGTCCCGGACCTCGGGCAGCATGGCCCGTGGCACGCCCAGGATCTCGAGCAGCTCGTCGTCCCAGTCCAGGTTGTGGATGTCGAACAGCAGGGTGCGCGAGGCGTTGCTGGCGTCGGTGGCGTGGACCTCGCCGCCGGTCAGCCGCCAGAGCAGGAAGCTGTCGATCGTCCCGGCCAGGATCTCACCGCGTGCCGCCGGCGCGTGCAGGTCGTGCTTGTCCAGCAGGTGCGAGATCTTGGTGCCGGAGAAGTAGGGGTCGAGCACCAGGCCGGTCTTCGAGCGGACCAGGTCCTCGTGACCCTGCTTCTTCAACTGTTCGCACAGCGGCGCGGTGATGCGGCTCTGCCAGACGATCGCGTTGTCGACCGGCTTGCCGCTGTCGCGCTCCCACAGCACGACCGTCTCGCGCTGGTTGGCGATGCCGACGGCGGCGATGTCCGAGACGTCCGCGCCGGCCTTCCGGATGGCGGCGCGCGCCGTGTCGAGCTGGGTGTTCCAGATCGCCTCGGGATCGTGCTCGACGTGGCCGGGCGAGGGGTAGAGCTGCGGGAACTCCTGCTGCGCGGAGGAAACGGCTGTTCCCTGGCGCTCGAACAGGATGGAGCGGCTGGACGTGGTGCCCTGGTCGAGGGCGAGGATGTAGCTCATGGCTTGGCAGTCCGCCTACCAGCCGAGGCCGCGGAAGGCGAGCGCGCCGAGGACGCCGCCGACGAGCGGGCCCACCACCGGCACCCAGGCGTAGCTCCAGTTCGAGTCGCCCTTGCCGGGGATCGGCAGCACCGCGTGAGCGATGCGAGGTCCAAGGTCGCGGGCCGGGTTGATCGCGTAGCCGGTGGGTCCGCCCAGGCTCAGGCCGATGCCCCAGACCAGGAAGCCGACCAGCAGCGGATTGATGCCGGTGGCGAACACGGCCGACAGGTCGATGCCGCCTCCGGAGAGCTCCGATGCGTTGGCTGCGATCGCGAGTACACCGAAGACCAGCACCGCGGTGCCGACCACCTCGGTGATGAAGTTCGCGCCCCGGCGTCCCGGGATCTCCGGCGCGGTGCAGAACACGCCGAGCTTGGCCCCCTGGTCAGAGGTGGCCGCCCAGTGCGGACGGTAGGTGACCCAGACGACGACCGCGCCGGCAAACGCGCCGAGCATCTGGGCGCCGATGTAGGTCGGCAGCAGGACGGCGTCGAGTTCGCCGATCGCCCACAGGCCGACGCTGACCGCCGGGTTGATGTGGGCGCCGCTGATCCGGCCGACGCAGTAGACGGCGAGCGCGACGGCCAGCCCCCAGCCGGTCGTGATGACGATCCAGCCGCTGTCGTTCCCCTTGGTGCGGGCGAGAACGACGTTGGCGACCACGCCGTCGCCCAGGATTACCAGAAGCGCGGTGCCGACGAGTTCGGCGACGAAGATGTCCATGCGGGCCCTCCTTGTTCGAGCGCGTTCGAGAATACACTTCGCGCCCGAGCCGAAGCCCCGCCGAGACGAGGAGGACTGGAAGACGATGGACCAATGGAAGAACCCGTTCTCGCGCGAGACGTTCGCCTTTCTGCGCGACCTCGCGGAACACAACGACCGCGATTGGTTCAAGGCGACCAGCGCGCGCTACGAGGACGCTGTGCGGGAGCCGGCGCTGCAGTTCATCAACGACTTCGGGACCAGGCTCGACGAGGTGTCGAGGCACTTCGAGGCGGTGCCGAAGAAGGTCGGCGGGTCGCTCTTCCGCATCCACCGCGACGTCCGGTTCTCGCGCGACAAGCGGCCCTACAAGACCCAGGTGGGCATTCATTTCCGCCACAAGCAGCACAAGGACGCCCACGCGCCGGGCTTCTACCTCCACATCGAGCCCGGCAGCGTGTTCATGGGCGGGGGAATGTGGCGACCCCATCCGGAGGCCCTGCGGGCGATCCGGCAGCAGATCGTCGCCGATGGCGAGGGTTGGCGGGAGGTGACCGTCGACCCTGGGCTCGGCGACTCGCTGGAACTCGGTGGCGAGAGTCTGAAGCGGGCGCCGCGGGGATTCGACGCCGGTCACCCGCGCATCGACGACATCAAGCGCAAGTCCTTCATGGCCGTGGCGAATCTGAATCAGACCCGGCTACTCGGCGCCGGCTTCCTCGACGAGTTCACGGGGCTCTGTGCCGCGGCCTCGCCGCTGATGCGCTTCGTCTGCCGGGCGACCGGCGTCCCGTACTGAAGCTCGGGCGCCTGTGACGGGTTTGGCGGCGCTATCGCGCCACCGCCCGCCGGTCGTCGACCGCGGCCGACAGGTTCTCGAAGGTGACGCCGAGCCGTTCCGCGGTGAGCGCGGCCAGGGAGGTGCGGGCGACGCCGCCCCTGAATTGATAGGTGCTCCGGCGCTCGTCGTCGAGTTCTACCTGGAGGAACTCGAGTCCCAGCTCCGCGTGGTCCTGCTGGAGAGCCCGGGCGTGGTCGAGGAAGTGGGTGGTGACGTAGGCCACGGGCTGCACCCGCCGGAGGAGCTGGAGCACGAGGGTGAAGACCTCGATTCCCTCCGAAGGGTTGGTGCCCGAACAGAGTTCGTCCAGGACCACCATCGAGCCATGCTCCATCTCTTCGAACAGGGTGCGGATGCGCACGAGTTCGCGCCCCAGGCGGCCCTCGACCTGATCCGCGCTCTCGCGCTCGATCAGGGACACGAACAGCCCCTGCTGGACGCGCAGGCGGGCGCGGCCGCAGGGTGCGTAGAGGCCGGACTGACCGAGCAGTTGAGCCAGCGCGATGGCCTGGATCAACCGCGTCTTGCCGCCCGAGTTCGGCCCGGTGACGACGGTGATCGGCACGCTGCCGACCGTTCTCACCGTACATGGCACAGGCGCCTGCTCCTGGCGCAGCAGCAGCGGGTTGAACAGGTGTTCGCACTCGATCGCGGGGCCGGCGTCTCCATCCGCCCGGAAGTCGGGAATGCACATCGAGAGGCCGCGTGCGGCGGCGCGGTCCCGGAGAGCCCGGGCGGCGAGGTAGAGCTCCAGTTGGCCGAGCATCTGGACCAGGGGAATCAGGGCGGGCGACAGGGAGACGTAGACCCGCTCCACGACCCGGTTCATGAGTTCCCGGTTGCTCATCGAGTAGCCGCCGATGCCGAGTCGCACGCGGCTCCAGAGGCGCTTGATCGGCCGGGTCCAGAAGGGATTGTCGCGGCACTCCTCGAGTGACCGCACCTCGAGCCCACGGATGCGCCCGTCGCCGCCCAGAGTGATGTCGAGGTTCAGTTCGGCGAGCTGGCTCTCGTAGTCGAGAAGGGCGGCGAGGGTCGCGTACTCCTCGGTCTCGCGGATGGCGACGGCGCCTTCGTACAGGCGGCGCAGTCCGGAGCGGGCGGTCTCGAAGCGGTCGTGCATCAGGTCGATGACCAGCCGGCTCTGCTTGAGGATGTCCAGGTTGTGGGACGCTGTGTCGAGGACGCTGTGGTAACGGGGCATTCGGTGGAGCGAGAGCAGGCCGAACAGTTCGCGGTAGAGACGCCTCGCCGAGGCGAGGACTTCCTCGTCCTCGTCCATCTCGCGCAGCACCCCCTGACGGAACTCGATTGTCTCCAGGTCGGTCGGCGTGGCAGTGAGGGCGCGGCGCAGGAAGCGCTCGTTGATGGGGTAGTGAACGCCGTCGATTCGTAGCTCGAAGCTCTCCTCGATCAGGCGGTCGACGAACAGATCCTGTTCGAAGAACTCCGGCCGCCAGGCCGCTTTTGGCGTCTCGGCTTCGGCCATCAGGTCATGGAACTCGGTGCCGATCTCGCGGCCGAGAATGGCGAGACCCAGCAGGTCCGACAGAGCCTTCTGGTCGATGCCGAGGAAGGGCTTCCGGTTGAGAAGGTCCGGGATGGGAATCATGGCCGCCTGCTGTCGCTGGGGCTACCGGCGCAGAGGGGAACGGCGGCGACGATCCTTGAGGGAGCGCATCTCGCGGTACGGGGTCACACCCTCCGCTTCGCAGCGGGGAAGCGCGTGCCCCAGTGCGTTCTCGATCTGCTTGATCAGGGACCTGTCGAGCCAGGTGCCGATCGACGACACGACGCCTTCCGCGGCGCCGCGGGCGGTGCGGCCGGCGCGGTGGATGTAGTCCTCGGCCGTGTCGGGGAGGTCGTAGTTCAGGATGTGCTCGATGCCCTGGACGTCGATGCCGCGGGCCGCGATGTTGGTCGCCACGAGGATGCGGTGGCGGCCGGCGCGGAAGCTTTCGAGAGCAGCGACCCGGTGGCTCTGCGAACGGTCGGAGTGGATGCGCGCGACGCTGTGGTCGCCGCTCTCCAGGACCCGGCAGAGCCACTCGGCGTCGGACCTCCGCTTGGTGAACACGAGGGTCGAGCCGGGCACGTTGTCGAGCAGGGCCAGGGCGCAGCTCTTCTTTTCCCTCTCGTCGATCAGGTAGAGCCGGTGCTCGATCCCCGCTGCGGCCCCCTTGGGCGACAAGTCGATGCGCAGCGGATCCTCCATGTAGCGCTGCGCCAGACGTTCGATGGGCGGCGGCATGGTGGCGGAGAAGAGCATCGTGTGCCGCTGCTTCGGCAGTTGGCTCACGATGCGTTGAATCTGGGGCATGAATCCGAGGTCGAGCATGTGGTCGGCCTCGTCCAGGACCAGTTCCTCGACCCCGCCCAGGCTCGCCGTGCCCCGCTCCACGTGGTCCAGCAGCCGTCCCGGCGTGACCACGAGCACATCGGGGTCGCTGCGCAACTGATCGAACTGAGGGCCGATCTTCACGCCGCCGATCAGGCAGGCGGAGTCGACGCGCAGCCGGCTCTTGCGGAACAGGTCCAGGAAGGCCTTCGTCTGCAGGGCGATCTCCCGGGTCGGAGAGACGATCAGCGCGCGCACGCCCGTGCCGCGGCGCAAACGCTGCACGATCGGCAGCACGAAGGCGGCCGTCTTGCCCGAGCCGGTTTCGGCGATGCCGATCAGGTCCTTGCCGGCGATCGCGTCCGGGATCACCGCCGCCTGGATAGGCGTCGGATGCTCGAAGCCAATCCGGGCTACTACCTCCAGAACCGCGGGTTCGAGGCCCAGATCGGGAAAGGTGCTGTCCGTCGTCTCGACCGGATGTTGCGGGATTCCGGCCAGGGCGCCCGGCGCTTCGGGATCCCCGTTCCCCGTACTCGTAGCGTCCGACACGCGGGGGATCATACCAGCGTCGACGGCGCCGCTAAGTGACTTGAACGCAGCGGCTTCCCAGCGGCGCGGCTCATCGGTCGCGGCGCAGCCCGAGGCGCCTCAGGAAGCCGCGCTTCTCCGGTGCGAGTTCGCTCTCGCCGCTTCTTGCGGCGCGCCCGCCGCGGTCGGCCGCCTCGGCCCAGAACTGCAGGTTCCGGCCCCCGTGTTCGGCGGCGCTGATCGTGACTTCGAACTCCACCGCGGCCGTCTCCGCGCCGGCCGCGTCCGTTGACTCCGCCGCCGAAGTTCCGGTTTCCGGCCGGAGGGTCGCCTCGACGACCTCACCCGAGCCGTCGTTGTCGAACCAGCGCCAGAAGAACCGCACGGAGACCACCTCGTAGTCGTCCCTGGCACGGACCCGTACAACGACATCCTTGTCCCGCTCGTAGATGCCCTGAGCCTCCGCCGGGCGTTCCGGGAGCAGGATCTCCACTTCCGGTTCTTCTTCGTCGAGGTCCTCCATCAGCATGGTCAGGGTCGATTCCAACTGCGCGAAACGGTTCCGGTTCTCCGGCGTCCGCTCCATCCCGGCCAGGACCTCCAGCGCCTCGTGCGGCCGTTTCGAGCCCAGCGTCTCGATCTCGCGGACCGTGGCGTCCAGATCGTTGCGCCGCTTGAATACCTCGTCGATGGCGGCCAGCTTGGCCTCGACGCCTGGGCTATCGCCCGCCCGGTCGCCACGCAGCGCCTTGAGTTCCAGGAGCAGTGCTCTGGCCTCGTCGAGGCGGTTCGCCGTGATCAACCGACCGGCCGTTTCGTCGATCGCCGCGGCGGCGCGACGCTCGAAGTCGAGGCCGGCGGCGAAGCGCGGGTGCCGGCGCCGGAAGTCCCGAGCCAGGCGCAGGGCCGTCAGGCGGTCGCTGCCGAGACGAGCTCCGATGGCGTCCACCTCGGCCGCCAGCCGACGCGCGTCGTCGACGCGGCGAGCCGCTTGCGGATCACGGCGCAGGGCGATCATCTGCCGGCGCGTCAGAGAGCCCAGCGTCAGGCGCAGACGGTTCAGGTCCGCGTCGTCGAAGCCCCTCTCCAGTTCCACGGCGGCGGCCAGGACGCGGTCGTTCGCGAGCCTCGCGAGCATTGCCGTCATCGTTTCGCGATGTTCAGGCGGCAGCGCCTCGGCGGCCGCTCCGCGGCTGAAGTCGAGCATCAGGCGCTGAGCCTCGCGCAGTCTGCCTGCCGCCATCAGATCGAGCGCCTCGCTGAGCTGACCGGGCAGTGGCGCGATGGGCGTCGGTTCCGGCCTTGCCGGCAGCGGCGGTGGGGTGACGGCGGCGGGATCGTCTGCGATCGCCGCGGGCTCGTCGGGCGCCGTCCATCTGAGGACAAGCAGCGCCGCCGCGACGCCGATCGCGGCCGCTGCCAGCAGTTGCCGCAGCCGCGGCAGCGCAGCCGGGTCCGGTTCGGGTGGCGGCATCCGGTGATCCTAGCGTCGCCGAGCAGGTCTCCGGCCAGCCGTGCGAGGTCGCGTTTCGCAGGTCGCGAGGTTCGGCAGATGCGTTGTACACTCCCTCACCCACCATTGCGGGCTATCGACCCTCACCGACCACTCGTCTCGGAGGCGCCTCGAAATGATGAAGAGACTCCTGTTTCCGCTGCTGCTCGTCCCAACGCTGTCGATCGCCAGCCCGGTGCTGGCCCAGGATCCGGGCGCGGTCAACGTAGGCGGAGACCTGCGTGGCGGCGACGTGACCGGCGCGGTCGGCGGCCGCGACAACACCCGGGTGTTCGGCACGATCCTCGACTCGGGGGGCAATCCGCTGCCCGATGTCGACATCTGGTACCAGAACGACAACATGCCGGCGCCCAAGCTGCGCGCCAAGGGACGCAAGACGGGCGCCTACCTGCTGCGGAACATGGGCCGGGTCTACAGTCGCGAGGACTACGAAGGGATCGTGCTGCGCATCACCTTCGAGCGCGATGGCTACAAGTCCGTCGTAGCTCGTGTCAAGGTGCAGCGCGACGGCGCCCAACAGGTCTACCCGATCCTCTTCCGGGAGGGCGAGTCGATGGAGGCCGAGGGCGTTCGCACCGTACTCATCGGCCGGGTCGAGGACAAGCGGGGCAAGCCCGTCAAGGGTGGAGGCGAGGTGACGATTACCTCAGGAGACGGCGCGTTCTCGACGACCGGCCCGATCGAGAAGAACGGCGAATTCGCGGTCGTGCTCTGGGACGCGCCGGAGCGCGTGAACGTCTCCTTCAAGACGACCAAGGGCGTCCGGGACGAGATCCTCGAGCTGAAGCCCTCGCCTCAGCCCGACCTCGCCGTGGCGCACCACTACAACCCGGTGATGTAGGCGCGGCCCCCGAAGGGGCTCGCGCATCATCGGACGGAGTAGGCCGACGGCCTTCGTCGGCACTAGCCGGTCGGAACTGGCCAGGGCCGCGTGGCGACCCTGGACGAGGCCGACTGTTGTTGAACTGCCGGGCCGCTTACCAGCGGGGCCGGCGTTCCTCGCGGGGTCTGGCCTCGTTGACGCGCAGGGTCCGGCCGCCGAACTGCTGCTGGTCCAACGCCGCAATCGCCTCCTGGCCGCCGCTGGCCATCTCGACGAAACCGAAGCCTCGCGGGCGACCGGTCTCGCGGTCGTTGATCAGCGAAACTTCGGAAACCTCGCCGTGTGCGGAGAAGAGGCTCGTTACCGCCTCGTCCGTAATGTCGAAGGGCAGGTTGCCCACATAGATTCTCGTTGCCATTCTGCTGCTCCTGTTCTCGGCTCCGGGGTTCCACATCAACCAACGCTCGAGAACAACAGGCGCATCCTGGTTCCTGCGTGAGCTCTGCACCCACTGCCTAAAGAGCGGTAGCCTAGCACAAAGAACACCTCCGGCGTATCGCGGTGTTAGAGTTTTGGCTCTTTCGCTGTTCCGGCCTTCAGCCGCCGCTGCGCAGGTCTTCGTAGTAGGCGTCGAAGGCGTCGAGGCGGTCCTTCAGAAGGCCCTGGATGACGCCGATCGTGTCGCCCAGTTCGAGCACCCCGTCGGCGTCCGGGTCGTACACGGGCCAGTCGGGGAGCCCGTCGCCGTTCGGGTCGCCGGTGGCGGCGAAGTTCACCCAGTAGCTCGCCATGGTGCGCGCGAGTTCGCGGTCGGTGTCGTCCCAGGCATGGTTGAAGGGGCCGATCTCGTCGCGGACGGCCGCGCTCGTGTGGAGATTGTCGAATGCGTAGATGATCTCTGCCGCGTGGTACGAGCCGTAGGTCTCGGCTTCGTCCCAGGGCGGGACGCGGGAGAAGTAGTACATCCGCACGGGTCTTGCGCCGGTGCTGCTCTGCAACTGGGCCCAGGTCCGCATCTGCCAGGCGAAGTAGTTGTCGGCCGTGTTCTCGTAGGCGGCCACGCGCGCCTGCTCGTCGGTCTCGGCGGGATAGACCGCGGACATCGCGCCGGCGTGCTCGCCGTAGGTGTCCTCGAGCGACCGGCGATAGTCGGCGACCGTGAGGCCGCCGGCGCCGGCGAACAGGGCCGTGCCCTCGTCGCTGTTGAAGCCCACGATCGTGTCGACGTCGTTCTGCTCGCCGGCCGCGAAGATGTCGTGGATGTCACGCGGGAACACACTGCCGTCGTTCACGCCGACGAGCAGGACGGCGCCCGCCTCTTCCGCCGCCCGGTAGACCTCTTCGGCCGGCGCCGCGCGCAGTGCTGTGAGATCGCTGGCGCCGAGCTGCGCGGCGATCTGCTCGCCCTGGGACTCCGACTCAGCGAGCTGTGGCATGGGCCAGAAGATGCCGCCGCTGTGTCCGATCGCGCGCTGGAACAGGCCTGCCGCCAGTGGCGTCGCGGTCAGGTAGTTGACGCTCCAGGCGCCGGCTGATTCGCCGAAGATCGTGACTCGGCCGGGGTCGCCGCCGAAGCGGGCGATGTTCGCCTGCACCCACTTGAGTGCGGCGATCTGGTCGAGGATGCCGTAGTTGCCGGAGCTTCCCGACCCGTTCTCGGCCGAGAGTTCCGGGTGGGCCATGAAGCCCATCGGTCCGAGGCGGTAGTTGATCGCGACCAGGACCACGCCGTGCCCGGCCAGACTCTCGCCGTCGTAGAGACTGGTGCTGCCGGAGCCGGTCTGCAGTCCGCCGCCGTGGATCCACACCATGACCGGGAGAGCGGCGTCGGCGTGTTCGGCGCCGGTCCAGATGTTCAGGTAGAGGCAGTCTTCGCTGCGCTCGATCTCGCCGGTGTCGTAGAACGAGCCGGGGGGAGACAACGGCTGCCAGCAGGTCGGGGAGAACTCGGTCGCGTCGCGGGTTCCCTCCCAGGAAGCGGCCTGTTGAGGCGCTCGCCAGCGCAGGTCGCCGACCGGGGCCGCGGCGTAGGGGATGCCGCTGAACTTGAGGATTCCGGAGTCGAGCTGGGTTCCCTCGACGACGCCGAGCTCCGTCGCCACCGTCGAGGCCAGGGGCTCGACCGACTCGCCGCCGCCGCAGGCCAGCGTCAGAGCGAGGGCGGCGCCCACAACCCCGGCGGTGGTACGGCGGGTGTTAGGGATGATCGACATGTTCAGTTCTCCTTGGCTAGCAGCGTGCGCGGCAGGAAGATCGGCGCACGCGATGTTCTTCGGCGCACGCTCATGGGGCGGGACCTCAAACCACGCCGCCATCTTCCGCGGCTGGGCGGAAGCGTAGGGCGACACCGTTGTTGCAGTAGCGCAGGCCCGTTGGCGCCGGACCGTCGCTGAAGACGTGGCCCTGGTGCCCGCCGCAGCGGGCGCACCGGTACTCGGTGCGCGGCACGAACAGCTTGAAGTCGCGTTTCGTTTCGACCGCGCCGGGCATCGAGTCGTAGAAGCTCGGCCAACCGGTGCCGCTGTCGTACTTCGATTCGGACCGGAACAGTTCGGCGCCGCACCCGGCGCAGACGAAGACGCCGTCCCGGTGCTCCCCGTTGAGCGGCGAGGTGAATGCAGGCTCGGTTGCTTCCTTGCGCAGGACGCGGAACTCGGCGTCGGCGAGGCTGGCGCGCCACTCGGACTCGGGCAAGTCGATCCGTTCGGGCTCGGCCTCGCCCGTGGGGTCCGGACCCCGCTCCCCCGGTTGCCGACTTTCGGTGCTCATGCGGCTGGCATCCTATCGTCGCGCGCCGCTTGGGGCAGAATCGGGAGCATGAGAACACGAAGACCGCCGGTCGACCACATCGTCCGCACACGCGACCTGTACTCGAGCCTGGGCCACGAGCCCTACCGATGGGTTCGCAGCGAGACCCCGCCGCCGTGGACCCGGCTGGCGAAGCCGCTCAAGGAATGCCGGATTGGACTAGTGGCTTCGGGCGGCGTGTACCGGACGGGACAGATCGCCTTCCATCATCGCGACGACATCTCACTGCGGGTCATCGACGCCAGTGTGCCGGCCGCGGAACTGCGGACGAGCCACTTCGCCTACGACCAGACCAACGCCCGGATCGATCCGAACGTCATCTTTCCCGTCGACACGCTGCGCGCTCTGGCAGTGGACGGCGTGATCGGGGACGTGTCGCCTCGCGCATACGCCTTCATGGGCGGCATCTACTCGGCGCGGCGGGTGCGCGAGACGCTGGCGCCGGAGATCAGCCGCCGGCTGGCAGCGGACCAGGTCGACCTGACGTTGCTGGTCCCCGTGTGACCGGTCTGCCATCAGTCCGTGGGACTGATAGCCCGGCGCGTTGAGGCGGATGGCATTCCGACGCTGGCGATGACTTCGGCGCTCTCGATCACACGATCGGTCAATCCGCCCCGCGCCGCGTTTCTCGACTATCCGTTGGGCCACACGACGGGCAAGCCGCTGGATGCCGGCCTGCAGCGGGAGATCGTCGCCGCGTCTCTCGCGGCCTTCGTCGAGTTGGACAAGCCAGGTGCTGTGAAGATGCTGCCGTTCCGCTGGTCGGATGACGACGAGTGGAAGCGGGACGTGGTGCTGAGCGGCGATGCGCGGGCGGGACGTTCGGCTCAGCCTGTCTACCAGTGCGAAGCGGACCGCAGGCTTGCTCAGGATGCGGGTGAGTGCCCCACGTGCGTCTTCCTCTGAAAGGTGGCGCCGGGCGGTGCGACACGCTCGCTCCGCCCGGCACCGATCGGATCCGTGCCTTGCCCCTTTAGGGCACGAACCCGACCATATGTACGAGAAGAAACAACCAGGGTTACGGCCGGATTCCCCGGTTGGTTCGGCTGGGACGGCATTTTCACAGTCGGCAGGGTCTATTGGTCTGACCTGCTCCTGACGAAAAGATGACCGAGGTCGGATGCCCCGGTTTCGTCCCCGGGGCGAGCGTCGAGGGAGGTCCAGGGGTGGACAGGGTCGGCCCCGGCCGCTGCCTTCGTCAGAGGTCGAGCTACGGAACTCGGGTCGTGTCGTCTGGTGGCGTCGACCTCCTAGAAGGGCTTGTACATCGCCAGGTAGGAAGCGATTGCGGCCAATAGCGGCAGCGCGACGACCAGTGCCCTGGCCAGGGAGGTGTTGCGGTAGGGGAGGGTGAGCGCGGCGCCGAAGAACAGCCAGATGACGAGCTTCGCCCAGGCCCATGGCGGCGGCATGCCGCCTGCCCCTATCTTGGCGAGCAGCCCGAAGCCGGCTACGAGACTCATGATCAGGCCGATGCCGTGCATCGAGGCGAGGACGCCGCGCAGATCGTTGTCTTTGCGGCGGCCGCCGTTCGCCGCGTGGACGGCGACACCCCCGGCCGCTGCCAGCACCAGCACTGCTCCCAGCACGTGCAGCAGTTTGTAGGCCAGATAGGACATCGTTCTCCCGTTTCCTGGACAGACGCTCGTCGACTCGGCTGCTAGCGTATCGCCTGTGACGCCGCTCGAACGACTCGACGACTGGGACGACTTCGTGGCGGAACTCTACCCGGAGCCGGTGGAGACCGGCGGCAAGCGCCGCGAGGACTACCGGGACTTCGACCAACCGCCCCGGGACACGGTGCGCGAGTTCTACCGTCTGAACCACCGCGGTCAGACCTGGAGCTTCGTGCAACACAAGATGGCGGAGTACCTCAGCCTCGACCGTGCCGAACTGCCTGTGTGGGAGGCGCTCGAGTTCCTGAACACCCTGGTCGACGACTCCGACCCGGATCTCGACCTGTCGCAACTCGACCACCTGCTTCAGACCGCCGAGGCAATCCGCGCCGACGGGCACCCGGATTGGTTCGTCTTGACCGGGCTGGTTCACGATCTGGGCAAGGTGCTCTGCCTGTGGGGCGAACCGCAGTGGGCCGTGGTCGGCGACACCTTTCCGGTCGGCTGCGCATTCTCCGACCGGATCGTGTACCCGGAGTTGTTCGCCGCCAACCCGGACAGCGGGAACCCGACCTACTCCACGCCCCTGGGCGTCTACGAAGCGGGCTGCGGTCTGGGCCGCGTCGACCTCTCCTGGGGGCACGACGAGTACCTGTACAAGGTGCTGCGCGACTACCTGCCCGAGCCGGCGCTGTACATGATCCGGTACCACTCCTTCTACGCCTGCCACCGCGAGGGCGCGTACCGGGCTTTGATGAACGACCGCGACCGCGAGATGTTCGCCTGGGTGAGGTTGTTCAACAACTACGACCTGTACTCGAAGAGCGACAGTCCGCCCGACGCCGCCGAACTGCGGCCGTACTACCAGGGCCTGATCGACCGCTACTTGCCGGCGAAGCTGAATCTCTAGCTGCCGGGAGCGGCCGGCGCGGACTCTGCGGCCTACTCGAAGCGCACCAGGGCGGCGACCGCGAGCACGGCCATCGCGACCAGGTAGAGCTTGACGACCAGAGGCAGGATGAAGCGCAGCCAGCGCTGGTAGGGGATGCGCGCGAGCAGCAGCATGCCCATGAGCAGGGCGTTCGTGGGCACGATCAGGTTCATCAGCCCGTCGCCGAGCTGGTAGGCGAGCACCGAGGTCTCGCGGCCGACGCCGGTGAGGTCCGCGAGCGGCGCCATGATCGGCATCGTCACGTATGCCTGCCCGCTGCCGGAGGGGATCAGGAAGTTGCACACGCTCTGGACCAGCAGCATTCCCCAGGCCGAGATGACCGCGGCGCCGGATCCCAGCGCCTCAGCCTTCGCAAGCAGCGACGCGATGCCGTGGATCACCGTGTCGATGACCCGCGCGTCCGAGAGCACGACCTCGATCGTGCGCGCGAAGCCGATCAGGAGCGCGGTGCCGGTCAGCTCGGCGGCGCCGGTGGTGAACGCCCGCGCGGTGCGGTTCGGCGACACGCGGCCGAGGGCGGCCGCGATGATCGTCACGCCGAGGAACAGCGCCGCGAGTTCGACCAGATACCAGCCGCGTGCGTTCACGCCCCAGATGAAGACGCCGATCATCGCGGCGAACGCGGCGAGGATGCCGATACGTGCCGGCGTCAGTTCGGCGGCCGTCAGCTCGTGGCCGCCACCGCTGTAGTCGATGTCTCGGACCAGGCTCCGTTCCGGATCGGCGCTGATACGGCGCGCGTAGCGGAGCAGGTGGTGGATGCCGACGAGCAGCAGCGCCGCCAGCAGCGCCCACCGGAGTCCGAAGCCGGTGCTCGGATCCTGACCGGCGATGTCCTTCGCGATCATCACCGTGAACGGGTTGATCGCCGCCGCTCCGTAGCCGACGCCGGCGCCGATGTAGACCATGCCCAGGGCGACCACCGCGTCCATCTTGAGAGCGATGCACATCGCGACCAGGATGGGCACGAAGGGCATGTACTCCTCGGCCATGCCGATCGTCGACGAGCCGACCGCGAACAGGGTCGTCATTCCGCCGACCAGCAGGATCGGCCGGCTGCCCAGGGCGCTGATCGCGCGGCCGATCGCGGCGTCGATGGCGCCGGTGGCGCGGATGACCCCGATCGCGCCGCCGACCAGGAAGACGAAGAAGATGATTTCGGCCGCCGCCTCGAGCCCCTTCGGCACCTTGGTCAGGGCCGCGTGCCAGGGCAGGGGCGCCGCCTCGACGGCGTGGTACGTGGCGGCCAGAACCTGCCTGCCCTCACGTTCGTACTCGCCTGCCGGCAGCACGTAGGTGAGGATCTGCGCCGCCACGATCATGGCGAAGATCAGCACCAGGGCCTCCGGGAAACGACTGCCGTTGGTGGTCATGGCACGGGCGCCGTCAATTTGCGTGGCGGCGGCTGCGGGCTTGCCGGCGTGAATGCTGGCGGCGCTCGATATTGGCGATCGTGTCGTCCGGCACGGCCTCGATCAGGTGGCGGGTGTACTCCTCGCGGGGCGTCCTGTAGATCGCCTCGGACGGCCCCTGTTCGATGATCCGGCCGTCGAGCATCACGGCCATCATGTCGGACATGAACTTGACCACCGACAGATCGTGGCTGATGAAGATGTAGGTCAGGCCGTGCTCCTCCTGCAGGTCCTTGAGCAGGTTGAGCACCTGCGCCTGCACCGAGACGTCGAGCGCGGACACCGATTCGTCGCAGATGATCAACTCCGGCTGGACCGCGAGCGCCCTGGCCACCGATACCCGCTGGCGCTGGCCGCCAGAGAACTCGTGCGGGTAGCGGCGCAGGTGGTCTGCCTCCAGGCCGACCTCTTCCAGCAGGCGGCCGGCGCGGTCGCGCCGATCGCTCCGGCTGCTGCCGATCTTGTGGATCGACATCGCCTCGCTGAGCATCGCCTCGACCGTCATGCGCGGGTTGAGGGACGAATAGGGATCCTGGAGGATGATCTGCATCCGCCCGCGCAGGGCGCGGAGTTGGCCCGAGGGGATCGTGGTTACGTCCTGGTCCTCGAACCGAACCTTGCCGCCGGTGATGTCGATCAGCCGCAGCAGCGCCAGACCGGTGGTGGTCTTGCCGCAGCCTGACTCGCCGACGAGCCCCAGGGTCTGGCCCGAATAGACGTCGAAGGAGATGCCGTCGACCGCCTTGACCTCGCCCACTTGCCGGCGCAGGAAGCCGCTCCTGATCGGGTAGTAGACCTTGAGATCGCGCACCGTCAGCATCGGCGCCGCGCCGTCTTTGACCAGCTCTCCGGGCCCCGGATTCTCGGCGTAGCCGAGGCTGTCCAGGGCGTTCTGCGGGTGGAGCAGGCGGTCGCGCCCGCGCCCGACGAGTTCTTCGAGCGCCTCGGGTGTCAGGCTGCGTTCGGTGATCCTGATCTCGCCCCCGTCTCCGTCCTCGTCGACATCCATGAAGTCGGCGACCGTCGGCAGGCGGCGGAAGGCCCGATCGAGGTGGGGGCGGCAGGCGAGCAACCCCTTGGTGTAGGGGTGTTGCGGGTTGTTGAACACCTCGGCGACGTTGCCGCGCTCGACGATCCGGCCCCGGAACATGACCGCGATCCGGTCGGCGATCTCGGCGATCACGCCCAGGTCATGGCTGATGAACAGGATGGACATGCCGCGCTCGTCGCGCAGGCGGCGGATGAGGTCGAGGATCTGCGCCTGGATCGTGACGTCGAGGGCGGTCGTCGGCTCGTCGGCGATCAGCAACTTGGGGTTGCACGACAGCGCCATGGCGATCATCACGCGCTGTTTCTGGCCGCCCGACATCTCGTGGGGATAGCTGTCCACGCGGCGTTCCGGCTCCGGTATGCCGACCTCTTCGAACAGCTCGATCGTTCGCTGGCGAGCTTCCTTGCGGTTCATCCCGAGATGGACGCGAAGCGCCTCGCCGACCTGGTCGCCGGCCCGGAACACCGGGTTCAGCGACGTGCCCGGCTCCTGGAAGATCATCCCGATTTCCTTGCCGCGCAGGTCCCGCATTTCGCGGCTGGGCAGGTGCACCAGATCGCGGCCGAAGTAGGAGATCTCGCCGCTCTCGATGTTCGCCGTGCTCTCGAGCAGCCGCATCACCGACAGCGACGTCACGGACTTGCCCGAACCCGACTCGCCGACCAGACCGAGTGTCTCGCCTTCCTCGACCAGCAGGTCGATGTCGTCGACGGCGCGGACGGTCTCCCGCTTGCCGTGGAAGTAGGTGCGGAGTTCGCTGATCCGGAGCAGGGGCGGCGCCGCGGCGGCTGCCGGCGTGCGTATGCCGGTCTCGGTCATCGTCGTGACTCTATCCGGCCCTCTCGGAAGCCCGTCGGCGCCGAAGATCGGCGCTCGCTTGTGGGACGCCAAGGCGGCGAAGGACCCGACGATGTTGGGCAGGAAGTTCATGATGCAGCCTTGGACTTCTGATGGGCTAGTCTCGTCAAGAGAACTGGACGAAGACGCGGATGCTCATGACGAAGAAACTGCCGGCGGAGGGTGATGGACGTCTTCTCCTTTCGTGATCGGCTAGTCGAAGAGTATGCGCGCTTCTCCCGTAGCTTCACGAAGATTCGGGCGGAGGACATCTCCGAGGCTGTAGATCACGCCTACGCAGGTGGCCGGTTCTGGCCGGCACCCCTCATCCAGTTGAACCCGAACTTCGCGTCCGGGAGGACGATCGACGAGTTGGTCGCAGACGGCACGCTCGATTCGGAGTGTGGACGGATCTTCCGGATGAAGAAGTCCGGCGACCCGGTCGGCAAGAAGCTTCGGCTGTACCGGCACCAGGCCGAGGCGATCGACATTGCGCAGCGGCGCGAAAGCTACGTCGTGACCACGGGCACTGGCTCGGGCAAGTCGCTTGCCTACTTCATCCCGATCGTGGATCACGTGCTGCAGCGGAAGCGGGCCGGCGAAGCCGTCACCGGCATCACGGCGATCGTGGTCTACCCGATGAATGCGCTGTGCAACAGCCAGTTGGAGGAGCTTGAGCGGTATCTCAAGCTCGGGTACGGCGAGGGCCGCGAACCGGTCACGTTCGCCCGTTACACCGGGCAGGACTCGAACGAGGATCGGGAGCGGATCGCCAAGAACCCGCCAGACATCCTGCTGACCAACTACGTCATGCTCGAACTGATCCTGACTAGAGCGCTGGAGACGGACAAGGCTGTCCGTAAGCACGCCGCTGGGCTGCGCTTTCTCGTCTTGGACGAGCTCCACACCTACCGCGGGCGTCAGGGCGCCGATGTCGCGATGCTGGTGCGGCGCGTGCGCGAAGGGTTCAACCGGGACAGTCTGCTTTGCGTCGGTACCTCGGCAACCATGGCTTCCGAGGGTTCGACGGAAGATCGAAACGCCGCCGTGGCGCGCATCGCGACACGACTGTTCGGCACCGCCGTGGCGACCGGGAACGTCGTTACCGAGACATTGGAACCGGTCACGAATTGGCAAAGGCAGATCGACCCTGTAGGCCTCCGAGCTGCGGTCGAGGCCGGCATCCCGGCGAATGCGACCCAGGAAGAGTTGGCGGCCCACCCTGTGTCGACCTGGGCAGAGCGAAACCTGGGCCTAAGCCAGCAGCCGGGCGGGAAGCTGGAGAGGACTCCGCACCCGCTCACGATCGGCGATGCCTCGAAGCGTCTAGCGGGCGAGACCGGCCTTGATCCTGAGCGCTGCGGGAGGTATCTCGCCGGCTTCCTTCTTGCGGCGCATCGAAGCGTGGACGAGAACGGTCGCGGCTTCTTCGCGTTTCGCCTCCACCAGTTTCTAAGCGGCGCCGGTAATGCCTACGCAACGCTGGAGGCGCCGGAAGAGCGGTACGTCACGCTCCAGGGTCAGCAGTTCAAGCCGGGTGACCGGCAGAGACGGCTGTTTTCGCTCAGCTTCTGCCGCGAGTGCGGCCAGGAGTACCTACCGGTGTGGGCGACGATCGGCGGCGACGGGCCGCAGCAGTTCAGTCCGCGCGACCTGTCGGACCGCCTCGGCGACGACCAGCATCTTGAGCGTGGCTACCTGATGCCGGAGCAGGCCGGCGTGTTCGATCCGACCGACCCGGAGCGGAGCTACCCCGAAGAGTGGTTGGAGTTCCGCGGCGGGGTGGCACGGCTCAGGCCGCATTTTCGGAGGTACCGCCCCGTGCCCGTTCACGTCGATACCGAGGGTCGGGTAGGCGGCGATGGGATGTTCGCCTGGTTCATTCCCGGCCCGTTCCGCTTCTGTCTCGACTCGAGCTGCGACGCCTACTTCGATGGGAGTGTCCGCAGCGAACGAACGAAGCTGTCGTCCCTGTCGAACGAGGGGAGGAGCTCGGCGACCACGGTGGTGGCGCTGGCCTCGCTCAGGCACCTCATCGGCGCGGACCTCGATGACCGGGCAAAGAAGCTCCTGGCCTTCACCGACAACCGCCAGGATGCGAGTCTTCAGGCGGGTCACTTCAACGACTTCATCCAGGTCTTGTTGCTACGCGGCGCCCTGCTCTCGGCAATCGGTGGCGCCGCCGACGGCCGGCTCACCGACGATGTCGTGACCCAGCGCGTGCTCGACCACCTGAGTCTTCGCCCTGAGTTCTTCGCCGCGAACCCGAGTGCAAAGGGAATCAAGGCCCAGAACACGCTGAACGCGCTTCGTGATGTGCTCGGCTATCGCCTCTATCTCGACCTCCAGCGCGGCTGGCGGATCACGAACCCGAATCTTGAGCAGTTGGAGCTACTTGAGATCCAGTACCGCGGACTGCGTGACTGTTGCGCTGACGGCAGTGAGTGGGAGCAGGCGCATCCTCTGCTCGGGTCGATCTCCCCCGAGCGGCGATTCGACCTTGTGCGGGAACTTCTCGATCGGATGCGGAAGGCGCTCTGTATCAAGACGATCTACCTCGATCCGATCTTTCTCGAGCGGGTGCGCAATCGGAGCTTCAACGAACTGAAGGAGCCCTGGGGCCTGTCGGAAGAGGAACAGGTGATCAGTTGCGCCTACATGGCGCCCAGACCCAGCGTCCGGCGGCAGCGAAGGACCCACCACCTCCTCCACGTGTCCCATCGCTCGGTCTTCGGTCGCAAGCTCAAGTCGCGGGCGACCTGGGGCGAAGGGAATCTGCACTATCCGGATCGGTTCGACGAGGCCGCCTACAACGAGGTGATCGATGGCATCTTGGGAGTACTGACCACCTGGGGCTACGTCGAGCCGACCGAGCTCGACGACGGCCGCACCGCCTACCGCCTCGACAGCTCGGCTCTCGAATGGCGTCTCGGGGGTCAGGCCGAGACGGACGATGCGTCTACGAACCGGTTCTTCTGCGGCCTCTACCGGGCCGTCGCCGAGCTACTGGACAGTGACGACCGCCTGCTTCACCAGTTGCAGGCGCGGGAGCACACCGCACAGGTCGACCCGGAGCACCGTGAGGAGCGGGAGCGGCGTTTCCGCCGTGGACTCGAGCCCGGTGGCTTGCCGGTGCTCTTCTGTTCGCCGACCATGGAACTCGGCGTCGACATCTCGACTCTGAACCAGGTCTACATGCGGAACGTGCCGCCAACGCCAGCCAACTACGCCCAGCGCAGCGGCCGCGCCGGACGAAGCGGGCAACCGGCCCTCGTCGTGACGTACTGCGCCGCCCGGTCGCCCCACGACCAGTACTTCTTCGCCGATCCGACGCGCATGGTGGCTGGGGTCGTCGATCCGCCGAACATCGACCTCGGCAACGAGGAACTCATCCGCAGTCATGTGCAGGCGGTCTGGCTGGCGCAGACCGGCGTCAAGCTAGGTTCGGCGGTGCCGGAGGTCCTTGATTTGGAAGACAGCGCCCGGCTGCCGCTCCTCGACGAGGTTATGAGCCAGACGGAGAATGACCAGGCGGCCGTGCGGACACGAGAGCTCGCGCGGGGCATTCTGAGCACGCTGGACCTGTCGCCCCGGACCGCTCCCTGGTACACGGAGACCTGGCTGGAGAACGCCGTGCGGTCGGCGCATCGGCGTTTCGGCGATGCCTTCGCACGCTGGCGCTCGCTCTACCGGGCCACAGTGCGGCAGATGAAGCTCGCCAACGAGGTCCTCGACAACGCGGTCGCGACGGAGAAGGAGCGAAAGCAGGCGAAGGCCCGCCACGACGAGGCCTACACCCAGCAGAACCTGCTGCTCAAGGGACGGCAGACGATGAACTCGGACTCTTACACGTACCGCTACCTAGCGTCAGAGGGGTTCCTGCCTGGCTACAACTTCCCGCGGCTGCCGCTTCTGGCCTACATCCCCGGTCGCCATCGGGGCGTGGCCCGGGAGTCGTTCCTGAGTCGGCCCCGGTTCTTGGGGCTTTCCGAGTTCGGCCCCCAATCGATCATTTACCACGAGGGCAGCACCTACCGGGTGGGCCGCGCCATTCTCACCAACCGCGACGAGGGGTCCGTGACCACCGCTGCCGAGCTGCCGGTCCGGTCGGCCCGGCTCTGTCCCGACTGCGGCTATGGCCACTTCGGCGAGCAGAAGGAGTTCGAGCGCTGCGTAAGCTGCGACGCTCGTCTGGAAGGCGGGCGGACGATCTCGAACCTCTACCGGATCGAACAGGTGTCGACGCGCCGCGCTTACCGGATCACGTCGGACGAGGAAGAACGCCAACGCCGTGGCTACGAAATGATCTCGACCGTCCGCTTCGCCGAGGAGAACGGTCGCCCGCGTGTCGAGAGGGTGGCGTTGGTCGAGGCGGGCGAGCCACTGCTCGACCTGGTGTACGGGCCGGCGGCAACGTTGTGGCGAATCAACCTCGGCTGGCGGCGCCGCGAGCAGCAGTCGGTCTACGGCTTCAGTATCGATGCGAACACCGGCCGGTGGACGAAGGACGCGCAGGCGCCCACCGACGTGGAGGCCGATGGCCCGCCCGACGGCAAGACGGTTCAGCGCATCACGCCTTTCGTCGAGGACACCCGCAACGTGCTCATGCTCCGGCCGCAGGTCGGCCTGACCGAACCCAGCATGATCTCACTCCAGTACGCGCTCAAGCGCGGGATTGAGCAGGAGTTCCAGTTGGAGGAGGCGGAATTGGCCGCCGAACCACTGCCCGACCGGGACGACCGCGCCGTGATCCTCCTCTACGAGGCGGCCGAGGGCGGCGCCGGCGTCCTCACTCGCCTTGCGAACGATCCTGACGCCCTGAGGCGGGTCGCCCGCCGCGCCATCGAGTGTTGTCACTTCGAGTCAGCCTCGGGCAACTGGACCGGCGTCGACGACCTGGTCGATCGGAATGCCGAGTGCGAGGCGGGCTGCTACCGCTGCCTGCTGAGCTACGCGAACCAGCCGGATCACGAGCAGATCGACCGCCAGGACTCAGGACTGCTCGACCTTCTCTGTCGGCTGACGCACGCGGAACGTGGCCCTTTGTCCCACCTGGCGAGCTCCGGAGACAGCTTCGACGAACTCGTCAACATCTCGAGTTCCGGCCTCGAACAGGAATGGCTTGCGTTCATCAAGGGGCGCGGCTATCGCCTGCCGGACAAGGGGCAGCCCTACCTGCGGGAGTTCGAGACTCGCCCCGACTTTGCGTACTCCGACCAGCAGGCACTCGTCTACATCGATGGCCCCCACCACCTGGGGCAAGGCCGGAAGACGCTCGATGAGGAGAAGACACGACAACTTCAGGATGCCGGACTGACCGTGGTCCGTTTCGATACCGATCGGGCGGCGTGGAACGGCGTTGCGGCCGAGTACGCGTGGCTCTTCGGAACGCCGAGGCCGGCTGGCGCCGACTAGTAGCGCTAGCGCGATCGTGTGAACTTAGAGATGGCAACAGGGGTCGAGTTCAGGCCAGGCGATCTGGTCAGAGCGCGCGGGCGCGAGTGGGTCGTTCTTCCGGAGCAGAACGAAGAGCTCCTCCGCCTGCGCCCGTTGGGCGGCGCGGAAGACGATGCGACCTTGATCTACCTTCCGCTCGAACCGGATCCGCCGGCGCCCGCGACCTTCGACCCGCCGAACCCCGAGTTGCCAGGCTCGCAGGAAGCGGCGCTGCTGCTGCGGGACGCGCTGCGCCTCAAGCTTCGCGCCGGCGCCGGACCGTTCCGCAGCTTCGGCAATCTCAACGTCGAACCGCGCGCGTACCAACTGGCGCCACTGCTCATGGCGCTCAAGCTGGATCCGGTGCGGCTGCTCATTGCCGATGACGTCGGCATCGGTAAGACGATCGAGGCCGGGCTGATCGCGCGCGAGCTTCTCGACCGCGGCGAAGTCGAACGAATCGCCGTGATCTGCCCGCCGCACCTGTGCGAGCAGTGGCAGCGGGAGCTCGCCGACAAGTTCAGCGTCGACGCCGAAGTGGTACGGACCGGCACGGCGACGCGCCTGGAACGCGGCCTACGCCCAGACGAGTCGATCTTCGAGGTCCATCCGTTCACCGTCGTCTCGCTCGACTACATCAAGTCGGACCGCCGTCGCGGTGACTTTCTCCGCACCTGTCCAGAGTTCGTGATCGTCGATGAGGCGCACACCTGTGTTCAGGCGAACACGAACACTCGCCACCAGCGCTACCAGCTCCTCCGTGGCCTGGCGGAGAGCGAGCCTCGCCGCGGCCTCGTTCTCCTCACTGCGACTCCGCACTCGGGCGACGACACCGCGTTCCACAACCTCCTGGGCTTGCTAGATCCGAAGTTCCGGCAGTTGGGCGATATGCCTGAGGGCGCAGAGCGCCGCGCTTTGCGTGAGCAGCTTGCGCTCCATTTCGTCCAGCGGCGCCGGGGCGACATCGCCGAGTGGCAGGATGAGGCTGGCTTTCCGGTGCGCGAGAGCCGTGAGGCTACCTACCGGTTGACCGGGGATTGGGGCGTTCTCTTCAACGAGGTGCTCGCGTATGCGCGCACCATGGTTCGGCGAGCCGAGGGCGGCACGAAGCTCGAACAGCGCATGTCGTGGTGGGCCGCGTTGGCCCTTCTGCGGTGCGTGTCGTCGAGCCCGGCAGCCGCGTCTTCGGCGTTGCGAACGAGGCTCCGCGCTGCCGAAGCCGAGACGGAGGCTGCACAGCTCGCCGACCTCGATCGGGTCGCTACCGAAACGGTGATGGACGAAGCCGCGGACGACACGCTGAGCCTGAACGAGAGCGTTCCCGCAGGTACCGTTGAGGCGCGCGAGGACGCTCCGGCGCTAAGGCGGTTGATCACACAGGTGGACTCGTTGCGAGGCCCTGGGAACGATCCGAAGCTCGGGGCACTGGCGCGCGAGATTCGGCAGCTCATCCGCGACGGGTTCAAACCCGTCGTGTTCTGCCGTTACATCGCCACTGCCCACTACGTCGGCGAGGAGCTCAGGAACTCGCTGCCCGAACGCGCGGCTCACGTCGTCGTGGTGACCGGGGAACTCACGCCCGACCAACGCGAGGAGCGGATGGAGGCGTTGGCCGACGTTGACGCCGCGAAATCGCCGGTGCTCGTCGCCACCGACTGCCTGTCCGAGGGCGTCAACCTGCAGAACCATTTCGACGCGGTGGTGCACTACGACCTGACATGGAACCCGACCCGCCACGAGCAGCGGGAAGGGCGGGCAGACCGGTTCGGCCAGGCCTCGCCGACGGTCCGCGCGTTGATGCTCTACGGCGAGGACAACCCGGTCGACGGAGCGGTGTTGCGGGTAATCCTGCGCAAGGCCGAGAAGATTCGAAAGGAACTCGGCGTCGCGGTGCCTCTTCCGGCGGACAACAACAAGGTCGTCGACGCGATCATGCGGGCGGTGCTGCTCTCCGCTCACAGCCGGTCGCGCGCCCGCCAGATGGCGCTCGACCTGGGCGAAACGGAGAGCGAAGTCGATGCCGCTTGGCAGACGGCGAAGACGAAGGTGTCACGCACCGTGTTTGCCCAGCGGCGCCTGCGGCCCGACGATGTGCTGCCCGAATGGCGCAGGGCAGTCTCTGTGCTAGGCGGGCAGGAAGACGTGGCTCGCTTCGTCGGTCTGGCGGCAGAACGCCTCGGCGCTCCGCTCGACAGCCGCAACGGTCGCAGCGTGTTGCCGGTGGCGCACCTGCCGAAGACGCTTCAGGACCGCCTGGAGGTGGCGGGCTTCGGGCCGGCGGTGCGGCTTGCATTCCGCCAGCCGGCGCCGTCCGGCGCTGTCCACGTTCACCGGGCCCATCCTCTCGTTTCGGCCCTTGCCGACTTCGTGGCGGAGCTGGCGCTCGACGGCGGCCGGCAAGATGTCGCCGCGCGCGCCAGCGCCATGTTCACTCGGGAAGTCGACGTCCGGACCTCGCTCTACCTGCTGCGCCTGCGGAGCCATCTCCAGGTGGAGAAGCGCGGCAAGGACGGCCGTTTCGCACCGCTCCGGTCACTCCTTGCCGAAGAGTGCCTGGGCGTGGCCGTTCGCGGCGGCTCGCCCGCGGGTGAGGCGATAACCGACGGCGACGTCCTGTCCCTGCTCTCGGTCGAAACCGGCCGCAACATGGAGGAGGGTCACAAGGCCCGCCTCATCCGCCAGGCGCTCAACGCCCTGCCGGACCTGGAGGAGACCTTCCGGCGCATCGCCAGCGAGCGCGCCCAGGCCCTGCTCGCCGACCATCGCCGGATCCGCGAGGCCAGCGACGCTCGCGGCCTCCGGTACGAGGTGGTTCCGGCGCTGCCGGTCGATGTGATCGGCGTCTACGTGTTTCTGCCCATGGTGAGTTTCTAGGATGGCCGCCCCACAGAGCCGGCGCCGCCGAAGCGGCTTCACTGCGCTCAGGGTCGAAGGCAGCATCCTGCCGGCCGAGTTCCTAAGCCGTGTCGCCGGACTCGGCGCGCGGCACCAAGGCGGAGCCGACTACGGCTTGTCGGCGTCGTTGGGACTTAAGGAGGAGATCGCGCGCTACTGGCGGATTGGCAGCGACCTCCACCGCCGCTACGCCGAGCGCCGTGGTCGCCGCGGCCTCGACGGCATGCGGGTCGGCGTCGAGGAGTGGCTGGTCCCCTTCCTGCACACGCTGCTCGGCTATGACGATCTGGCGGAGACCGGCGCTGTGACGCTGGACGACCGGGTCTTCGCTCTCAGCCACCACGCCTTTGCCGGCGCGGTACCCGCCCTGCTGACGACGCGGGAGTTTGACCTCGACAAGGCTCATCCTCGCTTCGGCCAGGAAGGCCGCCGGCAGGCCCCCCACGGCTCGATGCAGGAGTACCTCAACGGCCAGGACGCGGCACTCTGGGGGCTGGTCGGCAACGGCGCCCGATTGCGGCTGCTGCGGGACAACCCGAGCTTGACCCGGCCCGCGTACATCGAGGCGGACCTTGACCTGATCTTCGACGAAGAGCTGTACCCGGACTTCGCGGCGCTGTGGCTCGCAGCCCACGCCAGCCGGTTGCAGCCCACCGGCCCCAGGCCGGCCGACTGCATCATCGAGGCCTGGCGGGCCCAGGCACACAAGACGGGTCAGCGCGTGCTCACAGATCTTCGCCACGGCGTCACCGAGGCGCTACGTGTGCTCGGCAACGGCTTTCTGCAGCATCCGCGGAATGACGACCTCAGGGCCGAGCTTCGAACCGGCGCCCTGGCCCCGGAGCAGTTCTTCGAGCAGCTCCTGCGGTTGGTCTACCGGCTCCTGTTCCTCTTCGTCGCGGAGGAGCGGGACCTGCTCCACGCTCCCGGCACAGGCGATTCGCAACGGCTCGTCTTCGCCGGCGGCTATTCCGTGGCGCGGCTTCGCGAACGCGCCCTTCGCCGGCGACACTACGACCGCCACGCCGACCAGTGGCTCGGCCTGCAGATCGCCTTCCGCGGCTTGGCCCGGGGCGCTCCCGGCCTCGGCCTGCCGGCGCTCGGCGGGTTGTTCCGCGCCGATCTGTGCCCAACCCTGGATCAGGCGCTGATCGCCAACCAAGCGGTGCTGGAAGCAGTGCGGGACCTCTCATACTTCCGTTCGGAGAAGGTGCTCTCGCGCGTGAACTTCCGCGACATGGACACCGAGGAACTCGGGTCCGTCTATGAGAGCCTGCTCGAACTTCAGCCGGTGATCGCCGTCGAGGCGTCGCCTTGGAGCTTCGCCTTCGCCAGCGACCGGGGCTCGGCTCGCAAACTGACCGGTTCCTACTACACCCCGTCGGCCCTGGTGCATGAACTCGTGACTTCGGCCCTTGACCCGGTGATCGAGCAGGCGAAGGCGAGCCGCCCGGAGGATCCAGTGGCTGCGCTACTCGACCTCACCGTACTCGACCCGGCCTGCGGTTCGGGTCACTTCCTCCTGGCCGCGGCGCGCCGGTTGGCTTCTGAAGTCGCGCGGCTCGAATCGGGCGCCGACAGTCCCGATGAGACGACACGCCGCCACGCCCTGCGCGAGGTGGTACGTCACTGCATTCACGGAGTCGATCGGAATCCTCTTTCCGTCGAGCTATGCAAGACCGCGCTGTGGATCGAGACCATCGAACCGGGCAAGCCACTCACCTTCCTCGACGGGCACATCCGGCTCGGCGACAGCCTGGTCGGCATCCTCGACCCGGCGGTGATGACTGACGGCATTCCACCAGAGGCGTACAAGCCTCTGACCGGCGACGACAAGGCCGTGTGCCGGGAACTCAAGGCCAAGAACCGTCAAGCGCTGCAGAAGGATCTGTTCGACCGGGACGGCGCGGCAGATGGCCGCGTGCCGCAGCTCGGCCTCGACGCCATGCCCGAGGACACGATCGACGAGGTTGAGCGAAAGCGCAGTGCGTTGGAGGACGCTGACGCGGACCCGGTGCGCGCCCGCGAGGCGCTGCGCGCCGACCTGTTCGTGGGCGCCTTCTTCGCGCCCAAGACCCGCGCTGGTCAGGCAACCACGCCGGTCGGCGGGGATCTGTTCGGCCTCGATGCGGGCGAGCGCACGCGCCACGGTGTGGAGGAGGCGGCGAGGGAAATGGCCCGCGAGCACCGATTCTTCCACTGGCACCTTGCGTTCCCGCGCATCATGGCGAACGGCGGCTTCGACGTTGTGCTCACGAACCCGCCGTGGGAGCGGATCAAGCTGCAGGAGCAGGAGTTCTTCGCCATGCGAGCGCCCGAGATTGCAGGGGCACCGAACAAGGCGGCGCGGGACCGCCTGATCCGTCGCCTCGGGCGCGACGAGGCGACGCTACCGGAGCGGGCGCTGCTTGAGAGCTTCGAGGCGGCCAAGAGGCAGGCCGAAGCGACGAGCCAGTTCGTACGCAAAGGCGGCCGGTTTCCGCTCACGGGTGTCGGTGACGTGAACACCTACGCTCTGTTCGCTGAGAACGCCTTGGAACTTGTGAATTCGGCAGGACGCGCCGGGATGATCGTGCCCAGCGGCATCGCTACCGACCACTCGACGAGGGCCTTCTTCGAGCACCTGACGACCGGGCATCGGCTGGCCAGTCTCTACGACTTCGAGAACCGGGAGAAGGTCTTTCCTGACATTGACAGCCGAATCAAGTTCTGCCTGCTCACGATGAGTGGTGGGGACTCGCGCGTTCCCGAGGCCGAGTTCGCCTTCTTCCTCCACCAACCCGAGCAGTTGAAGGAGCGGGAGCGCCGCTACGCGCTGACTGCCTCCGACCTGGCGCTTTTCAACCCGAATACCCGGACCTGTCCCACCTTTCGCACCCGTCGCGACATGGAAGTAGCGCGCAAGCTCTACCGCCGCGCCGGTGTCTTCTGGCGCGAAGCGCGAGGAGAGGAACCCGAACACAACCCCTGGGGAGTGAAGCTCCAGACGATGTTCCACATGTCAAACGACTCCGCTCTGTTCCGAACCCTCGAGGAACTCCAGGCCGACGGCTGGGAACTCGAAGGCGACGTCTTCTTGCGCGGCGCCGAGCTTTACCTGCCGCTCTACGAAGCGAAGCTGTTCCACCAGTACGACCACCGGTTCGCCACCTTCGAGGGCGCGTCCGAGCGGGACCTGAAGAACGGTCGAGCACGACAGATGACCACCGCCGAGAAGCGCGACCCGAATTCAGCCCCGCTCCCGAGGTACTGGGTCCCGGAGGCGGAGGTGGAGGGGAAGCTTGGGGTCAACGTAGCCGCTAGGGCGGCGACTGCCCATGCCCTTGACTTGCCAGCGGGCCAGCGGGCCAGCGGGCCAGCGGGCCAGCGGGCCAGCGGGCCAGCGGGCCAGCGGGCCAGCGGGCCAGCGGGCCAGCGGGCCAGCGGGCCAGCGGAGGAATTCTCCAACGGTACCACGATGGCGCTCCGGCTCATATCGCGAGCCACGGACCGGCGGACCACACTCAGCGCGGTCATCCCGAGGAGCGGATTGGGTCACAAGGCCGCCGTCGTCCGGTTTGGCGTTGGAGGCTCGCCTTGCGGCTGATCACAAACGTCACGAACCGTCGCACGGGCATCTCAGCCCTGATTCCGGCAACGGGCCTGGGTCACAAGGGAGCCTACGTTCTCACAGATGCTGGCTCGCTCCTCTCCGGAAGACTGCGAGAGCAACAGACGAGCGAACCGGAATTGAAGCCTTCGTTCCCAGGGCAGGCATGAGCGATCGCGCGCCCCTCGTTCAGGTGCCGGACGCGGTCAGCGCGGCATTGCTCATCGCCACGTTGAACTCCTTTGCCCTCGACTTCGCGACCCGAACGTCGGTCGGCGGCACGGACTTGAGCTACTTCATCGTCAAGCAGCTCCCGGTGCCGGAACCAAGCGCGTTTCTGCAGCCGTTCGCGGGAACGACGTACAGGGACTTCATCCTGCCGCGGGTACTGGAGCTGAGCTACACCTCGTGGAGCCTGGAGGGACTTGCCAGGGATCTGGGATACGACGGGCCGCCCTTTGCCTGGAACGAAGAACGTCGGCTACTTATCCAGTGTGAGTTGGACGCTGCTTTCTTCCACCTGTTCGGCCTCGACGGAAACGATGTCGAGTACATCCTTGACACATTCCCGATCATCAGAGACAGGGAGGAGGCCCGCTTCGGCGAGTACCGCAGCAAGAGAGAGATCCTTGCGGCGTACGAGAGGATGGCGAAGGCACTGAGGAGGGGCATCGAATATCGAAGCGCCCTCGACCCTGGGCCCGTCGGCCTGTTTGCTCATGGAGAGGCCGACGCCCGGTCCTCGTAGCTTGAAGGGCTCCTTGGCGGGCGACTCCGGTTGTGCCGAGGATCTCGGATACGACGGCTCGAAGCCTCGAGCCGGTTCGCACACCCTGCGCGAGGGCCATAGAGTCGAGAGTTGCTGCACGCTGCTCAGATGTTGTTCAGAAGATGCACCGCGATCTCCTTGGCTGGGCCGACTCCCCGAGGGTGGCCGACGCAGAAGATGAGTTCGAAGAGCACGGAGCCCTTTGAGTTCCTGAGTTCCGCCGTGTTGGCAAGGAGCCGCGTGCCGAAGACCTCCGAGAGACGTTCCTGGTAGATCCGGGTCAGGCCGGCTACGCCTGGCTTTCGAACGGTGTCGGCGGAGCCCCAGAGGTTCTGTTGGGAATCAGGCCTGTAGAGGCCCCGCCAACTGTCGTCTCCGTAGACCTGATTCAGACACTCGACCCATTTCGCCGAGATTTCGTCGGGCTTGCGAGACCGTGGCAGGAGGCGAGCGACGGCGCTCACGGGGAAGAGAATCCACGTGTCGAACTGCTGGAGGCTTGCAACGTGCTTCAAGGTGCTCATGGCCACTTGGGTTGCGAACGGATCGAGGAAGAGGACTCCCCGGACGTTGCGAGGGGGCCTGAGCCCCTGGAGGTAGGAGTTCGCCTCCGCGTTCTCGATCCGAACATCCCGGCTCGGGTACGTGGATCCAAGGTCCTCTAGTTGAGCACAGCGGCTCTGGTCCTTCTCAATGAAGATCAGTCGGTGGAACGGCCGATCGTGAACCTCCAGGGCTCTCCTCGCTGAGCCGGCGAGGAACTGGAGGCATCGCTCGGAAACTGAGCCACCCAACGCTCGGAAAGTGATCCACCCTCGGCCCTTGGCCGGTAGCTTGGTCTTGTTCAGTAGACCAACGCGATCGGAGGAAGGACTTGCTGAGGATGGATCAGGTACATGTTATTCGGCACCAGGTGCTGGTGGAGGGTCGGAGCCAACGCTCGGTGGCTCGGGAGCACGGCGTGAGCCGCAACACGGTGCGCAAGTACCTGGATCAGAGCGCGCCTCGGCGGGTGGAGAGCAGGCCGCGGCGGCGGCTGGTGACGGAGCGGATGGCGCCTCGTCTGGAGGAGCTGCTGAGGACGTGGTCTCGCCGGACGACGGCGAAGCAGCGGCTGACGGGTACGCGTCTGCATCGGCAGTTGCTGGAGGATGGCTACGAGGTCGGGATCACGACGGTTCGCAGCTACGTTCGGGAGTGGAAGCGTCAGCGGCAGGAGACGTTCATTCCGCTGGTGCACCGTGCCGGCGAGTGTGGCCAGGTGGACTTCTTCGAGGTGACGGTGGAGGAGGACGGTGTGGCTCACCGGGTGTGGAAGTTCCTGCTGCACCTGCCGTACTCAGGCCGTTCGTTCGTGTGGCTGTACGACCGCTGCGACCAGGTGGCGTTTCTCGATGGCCACGTGCGGGCGTTCGCGCACCTGGGCGGCGTGCCGCTGCGGCTGGTCTACGACAATCTGAGTGCGGCCGTGCGGCGCCGGGTGGGCGCCAAGCGTCAGTTGACGGATCGATTCCAGGCACTGGTGAGCCACTACCTGTTCGAGCCGTGCTTCGCCCGCCCCGGCGAGGGGCACGACAAGGGCAGTGTGGAGTCGCGGGGCAAGGGAATCCGTCTGGCGCACATGAGTCCGGTGCCTCAAGGGCGCACTCTGGAGGAGATCGCACGGGGCGTGCTGGCTTCGGTCGACGCGGCACCCGGCAACCGTGCGCGGTGGCAGGAGGAGCAGGCGGCTCTGCGCGAGCTGCCGCCGACCGTGTTCGAGGCAAGGAAGCTCAGGATCGTGCGGGTGTCGCGCCAGGCGACGGTGCAGTTGGGTGGTGCGATCTACTCGGTTCCCTCGCGGTGGAAGAGCCTCCAGGTCCATGCCCGCGTCGGTACGGGCGACATCGTCTTCTCCTGTCGCGACGCGGAGTACCGCTGCGCTCTGGTGCGGCCGGGACAGCGCCTGGTGCGCTACGCGCACTACTTCGAGGAGCTGTCCCGGAAACCTCAGGCGGTGCGCCAGGTGGCCCCGGAGCTGCTCGCAGAGCTCGGCCCGGCCTATCGCAAGCTGTGGAGAATGCTGGAGTTGCGGCACGGCGCGCTGGAGACGGCGCGGCTCTTCGCCAAGCTGTTGAGCGTGGTCACAGACCACGGCAGCGAGGAGGTAGCCGCCGCACTCGAGGAGGCCCTGACCGCCGGTCGCTTCGACCTGCTGGGACTCGCTCCGCGGAGTCCGGCCTCCAGGATCGAGGTGCCGGAGCCGCTCCGCCGCCACGAGGTCGAGAGCGCTCGTGCCGCTGACTTCGACGTGCTGCTTCAGGAGGCGGCATCGTGAGCCGGGCGGTGCGCAGAGCCGTCATCGCCGAGGGCCTCAAGACGCTCAAGATGCCCTCCGTGCTGCGCGACTACGAGCAGCGGGCGCGTCAGGCCCAGGACGCACAGTGGGACTACGAGGACTACCTGTGGCAACTGCTCGAGGCCGAGATCCGGGACCGTGAGGCCCGCACCGTCCAGCGCCGGCTGCGCGCGGCCCGCTTCCCCGACCACAAGACGCTCGAGCAGATCGACTTCCAGGCGCTACAGGGAGTGTCCAAACCGAAGCTGCGCGAGCTGGCGGCCTGCGACTACATCGACCGTGGAGACGATGTCGTCCTGGTCGGACCCATCGGCACCGGCAAGACGCATCTCGCCATCGCGCTGGGCATCGAGGCCGCGAAGCGCCGCCGCCGGGTCTGGTTCCGCAAGGCCTCCGACCTCGTCCGCGACCTGATCGAAGCCCGCGATCAGCGGGAGCTGGGGCGCCTGCAGCAGTGGCTTCAGCGGGTCGATCTCCTGATCTGCGACGAGCTCGGCTTCGTGCCATTCGACCGCGCCGGCGGCGAACTGCTCTTCAACGTCTTCGCCGACCGCTACGAGCGACGCTCGACCATCGTCACCTCCAACCTCGCCTTCTCCGAGTGGGTCCGCGTATTCGGCGACGAGAAGCTGACCACGGCGCTGCTCGACCGACTCTCCCACCACGCCCACATCCTCCCCACCAAGGGGTCCTCCTATCGGACACGGCTGCGGAGCACGGCCTCGTGAATCCCGATCGCACAGCTCGAAACCGGACCGCCGCGGCGCCGCCGCGGAGCGGACCGCAACGGCGGCCGGCTGCGGAAGCTGCCGGCGCCGCGGAAAACGGCAGACCGTTTCCCGCACCGCCTTGGAAAACCGGCAGACCGGTTTCCACAGCTACCGCAGCCGCTACTGCTACTGACTCAAGGGGACCGACGAGAGAAAACTCGCGTACACTCGAACACGGCCGAGGTGGCTCACTTTCCAAACGGTGGGTGGCTCACTTTCCGAGCGTTGCCAACAGAGGAACTCCTCCGTGCCGTCCTCAGAAGCTCTCAACTGGACGTCGCCAGTACCGGCGAATGCGTCAATGTACCAGAGTCGAAACGGCTGGTTCTTGAGAGCGGTCGTGTACGCATTGAGGTACCGTTGCAGGATGTCCAGCTTCTCCTTGGTCCAGGAGCCACCGAAGCGCTTGCCGCTGTGGATACTCGACCGAACCATCGCGTTGGACCCTCGTCTTCAGCCTGTCAGTTCGCCGGGAACTCGTCGTACGTCCTGCCATGCAGCAGGCGACCGTTCCGGTGCTTTCGGGTGCCTCCCCACTGCTTGAAGAAGAACGGTACGCGGTCTCGGCGGCACTGATGCAGGACGTTCAGGACCCATGCTTCCTGCATGGGCCGCGCCCCGGGGCCGCTCTCGCCGCCGGCGATGACCCAGTCGATGGAGCTGAGGTCGAAGTCGCCCAGGTCCTCAAGCAGGGGTTCTATCGAGGCGAAGCGGACGGCGGCCGGCGTCGCACGGAGCGCGTCCAGCCGTGGCAGCCCTTGGCGGCGGTTCTCCACGCTGACGCCGAACCAGACATTGGGCAGCTCTCCCATCCAGGAGAGTCCTCCGTTCAGGAGGCGGCGCATTCGGTCGTGGCGCTTGGTGAGCACCTGGTAGGTGTGCCGCCGGACATCGCTCATCACGCGACCCACTTCGGCGATGTAGGCCTCCGGAACCTGCGGATGGAAGAGGTCGCTCATCGAGTTCACAAAGACCCGGCGCGGCCGGCGCCAGCGCCGTGGTTGATCGAGCTTGGCGGGCACCGGCCGAAGGTCGAAGCCGTGCTCGAAAGGGTGCCCGGGCACGCCACGGAAGCGTTCGGTGAAGCGCTCCGCGTAGCAGTGGGCGCAGCCGGCGCTAACCTTGGTGCACCCGAGCACGGGGTTCCAGGTGGCGTCGGTCCATTCGATCGTGCTGTTGTCTGCCATCGTGCTCCGCTGCCGGCGGTCTGAACCGTAAGCGGAAACAGGGCGCAAGTCAAGATCCGAGGACGCCCAACCTCACGTTCGCCCGTCCCGGTGTCGCTGCGCTCGCCAGAGTCGTTCAGGTACCCTGAGTGTCGGCCGGCGACCATGAGACATCAGGAGGATCTGAGATGAACCCACGTATCGCAACTCCCCTTCTGCTCTTAGGAGTTCTATTCCTGGCGATGGCGGCTTGCGGCGACCAGCCGGCGGCGGAGCTCGACGCCGATTCGCGCTCACCCGCCGGCGACGCAGCGGCCGAAGCCGCTCCGGTCCACCTCGGCGGCTGCATCCTGCTGTCTCCGGTTGGCGACGTCCCCGACGACGTGTACCAGCACGGCGACGTCGTCGCCACCGACGCGATGCCGCCGTTCACCAAGGAACTGCAGGTCTACGGACTGAAGCTCGCGGCCCGTGACGACATATCCGACGACTTCATGCGACTGGTCGCGAAGACCATCGCCGAGGTGTTTCCGCGGGACGCCGGACTCGATCCCGATCTGCAGCGCCGGGTGCTGGAGAACCACTATCGCTACAACGCGCTGATCCCGGTTCCTCTCGGGGACGACACCAGCTTCATGGAGGAGAACGAGGAGCAGTGGAGGGAGATCGAGAACAGCAACTCGGTGTGCGACATCATCATGCAGGACGGGCCGGTGGGGCCGGAGGGGCAGGTGATGGAGGTCGTCGAGCACATCCTCCACTATGTCAGCGACATCGGCCTGCACTACGCATTCCCGGAGGTGTGGGGAATCTCCGCGGACTCGGAACTCGCGCGGGCGATGAGGATGGCCGAAGACGAGGGCTACTACCAGGCGAGCAAGTACCTCGACATCGAGGACGAGGAGGCGCGCTTCCGCGTCCAGATGCAGGAGTTCGCGTACTGGTTCATCTCGACGGCCTGGAAGCTCCAGGCGCCTTACGGCCCGGTGTGGGAGGACGAGTGGGTGATTCGGGATCAGGCCGAGCTCCGAGAGAAGCTGCCGGCGATGTACGCGGCCTACGAGGAAACCGCGGCACGGGCGATGGTTGCTCCCAGCATGCAGACGCTTGCCGAGATCGGCCCGATGCGGGCGGAAGACCGGGTCAACTGAGGAAGGGAACAGGCGCGCGGGAATACGTACGGAGCCGGCTAAGTTACACGTTGCCGGCCCTTTACCACCCCGAGACCGGGTAGACTAGGCGGCTTTATGACGATCCTGCTCCAGAGTCAGGCGGTCCCGGAACGAGGAGCGGTTGACCCCCTGTTCCGCGACGCGGAGCAGCGGGCGCGCGCGTTCTCGCTGTTTCCGGAGCCTCGTGATCCGCAGTTCACCGCCGGCGGCGGGCGCATTGCCGGTCTGATCTCCGACCGACGCATCCGTCGGACTCTGAAGAGTCTTTCCAGCCTCGAGGTCGACGAGTACATCCGCCGCACGGTCGCTCCGGCCGAGGACCCGGGCCGGGTTGGCGCCGGAGAGGTCTTGGCCGCCACCAGTTGGGAACTGGTCGAGGAGCGCCGCCACGGCCCTCTCTACGCGGCTGTATTCGAGACCGAGATCGGGGGCTGGCGGCGCCGGTTCGGCGTTCTCGCCCAGGAGCGCTCGGTGCGGAACGGGGTCTGGATGCCGGAGCACCACCGTCTGGCGGTGGACGTGATCCGGTCCTACGCCGGCCGCAACCTGCCCATCGTCGCCCTGATGGACACGCCGGGAGCGGACGCCGGCGAGATGGCGAACCGCGGCAACCAGGCCCACGCGATTTCCCGGCTGATCGCCGAGATGGCGCAGCTTCACGCGCCGACCGTCGGCATCGTGCTCGGCAATGGCTACTCGGGCGGCGCCATCCCGCTGGCCACGACGAACGTGCTGCTGGCGGTGCGTGACGGCGTCTTCAACACGATTCAGCCCCGCGGGCTGGCCAACATCGTGCGCCGCTACGACCTGTCCTGGGAGGAGTGCGCCAAGGCGGTCGGCGTCTCGGCGTACGAGCTCTTCGATCAGGGATATCTCGACGGAGTGATCGACTTCGTTCCCGGTGAGGGCGGCGACCGGCTGGCCTGTTTCGAGGCCGCGGTGGCTTCGTCGATCGCGGTGGTGGAGCAGCGAGCGAAGATCTTCGTGCGCGACGAACCGGCCGTGTTCGAGCACTACCGGCTGAACACGCGGCGGTACGTCGACCCCTCCCGCAGTCTGCTGGCGCTCGAGGAAGTCGCCCCCCTGTCACGGCTGCGGAGTCCGGCGGAGCAGGTCAACGTCTTCGGCGTCGCCTTCCGGTACCTGCGTTACCTGGGACTGCGACGTCGCCTGACCTCGACCACCGTGTCCGGCTACGGTCGGCTGGCGGCGGCCGAGGTTCCGGCCGGGGCGGCCAGGGCGCGCCGGGACCGGCAGCGCCGGTTGTCCTTCGAGCGCTGGCTCGAGAACCCGCTTGCGGTGCGGTACGACGATGTCCTGAGCCGCACGTACAAGCGGTACGCCGCGGCTCGCGATGCGCTTCACGACGGACGGGGACGGCTCGCCTCCTTCCTGCTCGGCAGCCGCGAGTACCACTTCAACCGCGCCCGGGCCGAACTGCTGCTCGAGTACGGTTTCTACCTGTACAACCAGTGGAAGGACGCGGCCGAGGACAACTTCGGTCGCCTGCTGGACGTGATGCGCGGCGTCGAGGCAGAGGGGATCGCCGAGGCGGATCCGGAAGCTCGGCAGGGCGCCGCTCCCGATCCGGCGGATCTCACCGTTCTCGACGTGATCCTCCAGCCGGAGCTCCTGCGGCTGTTCCGGCGCGAATGCGAGAACTTCATCTCTTTCGACCGGCTCTACGATCACATCTTCGTGCACCTGCGGGAAATCGCGGCCGAGGCCCGCGAGGAGAACGTGATCGCCCGCGAGTCCGTTCACCTGTTGCTGCGCCACTCGTTGAACGCGGCGCTGGGCGAGTTGACCGCCGGACTCGAGGCGGAGGCAGCCGAAGAGGCGGAGGCGAGGCTGCGGCGGCAGTTCCGCTCCTGGCTGCGGCACTTCTCGCGCCACCCCCGCCGCGGCCGGCTGCTCAAGTCGGTGGCGGAGTGGAAGCGGCTTCAGATGCCCCGCATCTCCGAGCCGCTGTTCGGGTTGGTCACGTTCCTCTTCGAGCGTCTGCTGCCGAACTTCTACGAGGACGAGCAGGGGATTCGCGCCTACGACGGCCGCATCTCCCCACGCAACATCGGCATCAAGGACTTCTGGAACCGGCTCGACGCGGCCTACCGCGACCTCCTGCTCGAGGACGTGCTCGCCGGGCAGAAGCGGAAGACGCCGCGGCGGCCGCAGGCGATTCTGGACCGGTTCTTCGTCGACGTGCAGGAGATCGAAGCGGATCGGATGACCGCCGATCCGGTGGGCTTCCCGGGACTGCGCGTTTCGATCGAGCGGGCGCTCGAGCAGGGCGTGACGCCGTGCGGAACAGTGGCGGCTGTGGCCCGGATCAGGACCGGCGTAGCGAGTGACGCCGAAGGCGGCTCGGGGGGCAGCAGGGTCGGCGTGCTGGTCTCCAACCTGGCGTTCCAGGCCGGCTCGTTCGACATGGCGAGCGCCGAGAAGTTCTGCAAGCTCCTGCTGCGCTGCGCCGAGGAACGGCTGCCGGTCGTGTGCTTCATCTCGTCGGGCGGCATGTTGACGAAGGAGGGCGCCGGCGCCCTGTTCTCGATGTCGATCGTGAACGACAGGCTGACCCGGTTCGTGCGCGACAACGACCTGCCGGTGATCTGTTTCGGCTACGGCGACTGCACGGGCGGCGCCCAGGCGAGCCTGGTGACCCACCCGCTGGTGCAGACCTACTACTTCTCGGGTACGAACATGCCGTTCGCCGGGCAGATCGTCGTTCCTTCCCACCTACCGATGGCCTCGACGCTGTCGAACTATCTGGCCGAGGTCGAAGGCTCGATGCAGGGGCTCCTGCAGCATCCCTTCGGCGAGGATCTCGACGACCAGCTACGCCAGGTCGATTCGCAGATCCCGGTGCCGGAGGAGACGGTCGAGGATGTTCTGAAGCGGCTCCTGCAGGAGGAGCGGCGGGTCGAGTTCCTGTCCGCACGTCGGCGTCGGCGGGCGCCGGAAGTCGCCCTTCCGGTTCCGGCGGTCGCGCCGCGCCCGGTGCGGCGGGCTCTGATCCATGCCCGGGGCTGCACCGCCGTCAAGCTGGTGCGGGTGGCGCAGCGCGCGGGTGTCGAGGTGGTCCTGGTGCAGTCGGATCCGGACGTCGAGTCGCCTGCGGCGGCGATGCTGCTGGAACGCGACAGCCTGGTCTGCATCGGCGGCAGCACCCCCGACGAGAGCTATCTGAACGCCCACTCGGTGATCCGGGTCGCCGAGCGGGAAGAGGTCGACGCGCTTCATCCGGGGATCGGATTCCTCTCCGAGAGCGCCTCCTTCGCCGACCTTTGCCGCGGTCACGGCCTGAACTTCATCGGTCCGACCGGCGAAGCGATGCGGCGGATGGGCAACAAGTCGAACGCGATCCAGACGGCGGCGCAGGTCGGTGTGCCGGTGGTGCCAGGCAGCGCGGGCATCCTCACCGATGCCGGCACGGCGCTCGAGGTGGCCGAATCGATCGGTTTCCCGGTCATGCTCAAGGCGGTTCACGGCGGCGGCGGCAAGGGAATTCGCCGGGTCGACCGGGCGGAGGACTTCCGGGAGGCGTTCGGCCAGATCCGGATCGAGGCGGAGAGCGCCTTCGGCAACGCGGACTGCTACCTGGAGAAGTGCGTCGTGTCGCTCCGCCACGTCGAGGTGCAGATACTGTGTGACCAGCACGGGACCGTGAGCGTTCTGGGCCTGCGCGATTGCAGCGTGCAGCGCAACAACCAGAAGCTGATCGAGGAGTCGGGATCCACGGCGCTGCCGGAGGCCCTGCGCGAGGAGAGCTTCCGCTCCGCAAGGGCGATTGCGCGGAAGATCGGCTACGTGGGCGCGGGCACGGTGGAGTTCATCTTCGACCTGGAAGCGCAGAAGCTCTACTTCATGGAGATGAACACCCGCCTCCAGGTGGAGCACCCGGTGACCGAGGCCACGAGCGGCACGGACATCGTCAAGGCCCAGTTCGAGATCGCCGGAGGGTCGCGAATCAAGGACGCGCCGGCTGGCGAAGACGGCTACGCGATGGAAGTCCGGATCAACGCCGAACGTGTCGTCGAAACGCAGGACGGGATCGACCTGCTGCCGTCGCCGGGGACGGTGAGCCGCTGCGAGTTCCCGCAGCGTCCGGACATCGACGTGCTGGCGGCGATCGATACGGGAACGGTGGTCTCGCCGTACTACGACAGCCTGGTGGCGCAGGTCGTCTGCCACGGCAAGGACCGCGCCGACACGATCGCCCGCATGCGCTCCTACCTCGACCAGGTCACGATCGAGGGCGTCTGCACCAATCTCCCGCTGCTTCGACGCGTGCTCGACGACGAGCAGTTCCGCACCGGCGACTACGACACGCGCTACCTGCCGGGCTTCCTGGCCCGCACCTGTGCCGGCGGGCTGGTTCGTGAAGTGGAGCGTTCGGCGGGCGTCTCCACGACGATGGATCGTGCCTCGATCGAGATCGAAGGCAGCGACGAACTGAAGGTCGGGGCGCCGTCCGGCGGCCTCTTCTTTTCCGCCGCCTCTCCCAACGATCCGCCGTTCGTGCGGGTGGGTGACGTTCTGGGCGCGGAGAAGACCCTGTGCCTGATCGAGGCGATGAAGCTGTTCCGCCCGGTGTCCCTGTCGTCGATCGATGCCGGCGGCGACTTGTTCGCCCGGGACACCCGGTACGAAGTGATGCGGGTCAACGCCGCCAACGGCCAGGTCGTGAACCAGGGGGATCTGCTGTTTGTGGTCAGGCCGGTGGCGGCGTAGTCTGCGACGACGCAACGCCAGACCGGGCCTACGGAACGACGAGTTCCCGCTCCGGCCACCGAGCGGCGGCTGACGCGGCGCCGGTCGGTCCGGCAGCCGTCGCCTCTTGCGCGGATCCTCCCGGTCGGCCCGAAGATGTCGAGCGGGAACTTGCCTGCCTACCCAAACGAGCGCTTGATTTGGTGGTCCTTTTGGGGGGCTTGTGTCTATCGTTCCAAAGCGAAGGTGCTGGACTGATGACGTGACCGTGGCGCTTGTCGGCCGTGCCTGGTTGGGCGAGGCCGCTCGCGGACATGCGCACTTTCTACTCGCAGGAGATCGATGCCCCTCGAAATCCTCGGCCGCCGGCTTGCCGGCCCGGATGGGAGCGGTCCACCGGTCCCCTTCGCCGCTGCTGCTGCTGCGTTCGTCGAAGATGATCTGGTCGGCGTCGTCGCTCTGGACCGCGACGCGCGCATCCTCTGGGCGAATGGCCTCGCCCGTCAGATTCTCGCTGCCGACGGTGGGTTGACCCAACGACGCGGCCGGCTGAGCGTGGGTCGAGTCGCTACCGGGGATGCCGCGAACCTGGACGATCTCTTGGCCGGGGCCATCGAGGGCAAGCGGGGTTGTTCGACGGTGGTCGGTACCAGAGCCCCGCAACGGCCTCTGACCGTTTACGCGAATCCGGTGCTGTCGCCGGAGGAGGACCGAAGACCTGCAGCCGCTAACGAGGCCGTCATCGTCGTGCTGATCGTTGACCCGTGGCTGAGGCCGTCCGTCAGCGCTGAGCGGCTGGAGTTGAGCCTGGGCCTGAGTTCGGCCGAGAGCCGGGTCGTCGCCAGACTGGCCGAAGGCGAGTCGGTGGCGGAGATCGCGCGGGAAACCCGTCGCACCGAGAACGCCGTCCGCTGGTTGGTCAAACAGGCGCTGACGAGAACGGGCTGTCGTCGGCAGGCCGACCTTGTCCGCCTCGCCCTGATGGCGTCCCGGTTGCCCGTTCCCGAACCGGGTGGTGGGGAGTCGCGCTGACGGGCGGGTGAGTGGAGCGTCTGTCGGCGCGGCGGGCTAGTGACTCCCGGCGAGGCGCTATGGCTTCGGAGGGCTGGCCTGAAGCGCGACGCCGGCAAAGCCGCGAGCGGAAGTAGTTCAGGGCGGCAAGCCCAAGGCCGCCGCATTTGGGCCCCCGCTTCGCTGCACAGACGCCCGTTTGCGCAGTCCGCTTGGGTAGTGCGCCGCCGCTTCGGCAGGCCGTACTCCGGCGTCGCTGCGCGAGGGTTCGCCCGCGAAGGCAGCATGGTTGCCCGGTTGAGGGAGCGGAGGAGCGTCGATGAGCGAGAAGCGAAAGCTCGAACCTTGGGAGTGGCCGTGGCACGGCCAGTTCCTCCTGCTCGCGCTCGTCGTCGTAGCAGCCACGTTGATCTTCGTCTTTCCCCCGGCATTGGCGAAGCTCCTGGACTCGACTTCGGTCGTTCATAGCGACGCATCCGTTCATAGCGACGCATCGTGGCTCGCTCCGTACGTTACGTTGACTGCGGTTCTGATCAGCGGGATCTTCTTGTTCATGACGCTGCGCATCGACCGCGGGGCCACGGCTACTGAGAGGGTGATCGATTTCCTGTTCTTCTATACCGACGCCTTCGAGAAGGACTTTGGTCGGCTTGGGGAGTCGATGAATGAGCAGATTCGCTTGTCGGTGGACTTGCTGAACGAGTCGATGGCGAACAGTGGGATAGCTGCCACGTTCCGGATCGTCGGCATCGAACAGCTAGACGGCATGCCGGACAGCCAGTCGAGAGCAACGCGCATGATTGAGACGGAGAAGGCGGCCGCACGGCGACGCGATGCTCTTGGAGCAGATCTTGTCTGGGCCCTCGTGCATGATCCGTCAGGAACTCTGGGAGTCGCATGTCAACCTGACAACTTCGACAAATCGACGGCTGACTTGTGCTTCACAACTTCCCTGAACAGTTGTGGCGCGGGCGGGCCTGGTTTTGGTTGCGACCATGTATGGAGGACCGCGCTGCGTCATGAGGCGGGGCACAACCTCGGTATTGCTCACAGTCCGGAGTTTGGCGGCGACCCCCAGTTGTCGGTGCCCGCAAGGGGCAGCGACGGCAGTCGACGGGTCTTCAGAGGCTCAGTCGGATACTGCGGTGGAGAATGCTGGGGCTTCAAGAACTCAAGCGAGCCGTCTTACGGAACGGTCATGGGCGGCAACACTTTGCCCGTCTTCTCCAGTTCGTCCTACGATTTCCAGGGTCAGGTGGTAGGAGAGCGTGGAACGCATGAGGCTGCAACGGCTCTTGCCTGGACAACGGATTTTGTCAGTCACTACCGGCCGAATGGACCCGAACCGCCCAAACCCCCCACGGACTGCGAGCCGACGGCGTCCCTGATCGACTTCCCTCACGGATACACCGTCAGTATGTGCTTCGAGTACGAGAAGGACGGCGAGACGGTCAAGGCGGACGCCGTCGACTACGGGCTCGAATCGGACGAGTCGGGACTCCTGTACTTCTTTGACCGGGACAATGCCGAAGTGCTGGTCAAGGTGCTCGACGGATGCGGCGTGAACGGCCACCGTTGGGTGTTCGTGGCGCCGGTGACCGACCTCGCCTTCACTCTGTACGTCGTAGAGAACGCTACAGGGAGACGCTGGACCCATAGCAATCCGCTGGGCCGCCAGACGGCCGCCACGCGAAGCGACACGGCGGCGTTTCCGTGCGACGGGGCCGGCGTGAGCACGGGCGTCTCGGTCGCCGGTGTTCCCGGCGGCGCGAGCGTATCTTTTGACGCCGCTGCGACGGCTGCCCGTTCAGGCATGACGTTGGCGCCCCTGCCTGCAGTTTCAAGTCGGGCCGGGCGGGACGTCCCGCCGAAGGCCGGACCGGTCGCAGTCGTAGAGCGGGCGGAGGCGACGTGCGAGCCCGCTAGTGCTAGTCCGGCGCTCACGCTCCGTGGCGGGTACAAGGTGAGCATGTGCTTCGAAACTCCGGATGGCAGCGTCGGCGACGCACGGGACTGGGGGCTCGATTCGACGCAGTCCGGTCTCCTGTACTTCTTCGACCGCGACAACGTGGAAGTGCTGATCAAGGTGCTGGACGGCTGCGGCGTGAACGGCCACCGTTGGGTGTTCGTGGCGCCGCTGACCACGCTGGCCTTCAACCTCTACGTGGAGTCGCCGGACGGCAAACGGTGGATGCATTCGAATGCGGCGGGGCGCACTGCCGAGGCGAAGAGCGATACGTCGGCATTCGCCTGTGCGGGTTAGGACCTGCCAGATCGTCTGTGGAGTTGGGAATGGTCCGAAGGATCGATGCGTGTGAATCTCGCCGGGCCTGCCTCGGCGGTGTGACGGTGGCTCTCGTCACCGATTCCCTGAGTTGACCAGCTCTACCGAGCGTCGCGTCGGGGCCGGGTGACGCTAGGCCGGGCCGCGGGCTCGGCGGAGAAAGTCGTCCGCGTCGCTGCATTCCCAGGCTTCGCGGATCAGCGCGGGAGCGTCGGGGGCGTCCGCGAGGTCGTCGAGCCAGGAGCGAAGGGTGGCTGTCACGACGAGGCCGCGCGCGGCGAACGCCTGGTGTACGGCCGTGCGGACGATGTCGCACTGCGCCCCCGCGCGGCCTTCCGCGTGGCCTTGTGCCCGCCCCTCGGCGCGCTCTCGTCGCAGAAACGGATCGTTGTCGGGGCCGGTGCCTTCGGCGGCGGCGAGTTCGTCGGCGACACGGCGCAGTATGTCGACGGTTTCGAGCGAGGCTTCCCACTCGTTGAGCGCCGCGTGGATTTCCGGCGCCGTCCAGCCCGGGAAGGCCCGGCTGCTCGGCGCCTCGACGTAGCGCCCGGCCTCCAGGACGTGGATCGTCAGGCCGGAGCGGCGGGACTTGGGGCGGTAGTGCCACGGTTCGTCGGGTACTTCCACCCAGACCTCCGGGAAGCCCCAGGACTCGTAGAGGCCGAGCTTGCGGCGCCGCGCATCCGTGCTGTGGTCGACTTCCAGGACGACGTCCGGCAGGTGGTCCACGCCGCGCAGGATCTCCTTGCCGCGGGGCCGGGTCTCGCCGGGGTGGAGGTATGCCACCTGGTCGGGCTCCAGGACGCGTTCCCGCCCGCCTTCCTTGCCGCGAACGACGATGTCCGAAGCGCCGATGACGTCGATGGGCGAGCCTCGCCTCAGGGCGATCAACTGGACGCAGGAGGCAAAGCGTTGAGCGCGGTACTCGTGGTGCGGGCTCGCCGCTTCGGCGACGTAGGCGGTCTCGTTGCGGGCGTCCCAGTACTCGAGGCGGCCGTCGAAATCCTCGATCTCCCGGAGTGGAATGCGCACGGCCCGGCAGCCGGGAAACTCGTGGGCCGCCGGCGGTGGACCGTCGTCCGGGATCGTCTCGGCGTTCGTGGAGAGCGGTTCGGCCACCGGCAGATTCTACCTGGCGAACTCGCCCCGGATCTCGATTCGGAGGCCAGCCGGGAGGTCCGCGCATCCCGGTGCGAGCCAGCGGGCGGCGCCGGTTCGTCCTGATAGCTTGCGGTCTCTTCGATTCCATCGTGGATCCGGCCAGAGACGCCTCCATGCTGAACCGCCTCTTTCACCTCGACCAGTACCGGACGACGGCCAGGAGAGAGATCGCAGCCGGCGTCACGACCTATCTGACGATGGCCTACATCGTCGTTGTCAATCCGCAGATCCTGGGGGAGGCCGGGATGGACCGGGGGGCGGTGTTCGTGGCCACCTGCCTGGCGGCGGCGATCGCCTGCGCCGCGATGGGCCTGTACGCGAACTACCCGATCGCTCTGGCGCCGGGGATGGGGATCAACGCCTTCTTCACGTACGGCGTCGTGTTGGGGATGGGGCACGACTGGCAGGTGGCGCTGGGGGCGCTGTTCATCTCCGGCATCTGCTTCGTGATCATCTCAATCCTGCCGATCCGGACCTGGATCATGGGCGCCTTTCCCCGCTCGCTCAAGATGGCGACGGCTGCCGGCATCGGGTTCTTTCTGGCCATCATCGCGATGAGGAACTCAGGACTCGTCGTCAGCAACGACGCCACTCTCGTCGGGCTCGGGGACGTGAAGTCCTGGAGCGTCGTGCTTGCGCTCGTCGGGTTGGTGCTGATCGCGGCTCTCGACGCGATGAAGAGAGCTGGCGCCGTGCTGATCGGCATCCTCGCCGTCACCGCGATCGGTCTGCTCGTCGGCGAAGCGAGTTGGCAGGGCGTGGTATCGGCCGTTCCCTCGCTGGCGCCGACGTTTGGACAACTGGACATCGGCGGCGCCTTCAACGCGGCCTTCTTCGGGATCATCTTCGCCTTCCTGTTCACCGACGTCTTCGACACGTCGGGCACCCTGATCGCGGTGGCAAAGCAGGGGAACCTGCTCGATCGGGAGGGCGACCTGCCACGCCTCAAGCAGGCGGTGATCGTCGATTCCGGCGCTTCGGTGCTCGGTTCGGTCCTGGGCACGTCGTCGGTCACGAGCTACATCGAGAGCGCCGCAGGAGTGAAGGCCGGCGGGCGGACCGGCCTGACCGCGGTCACCGTCTCGGTGTTGTTCCTGCTGACCCTCTTCCTGTCGCCCCTGGCGGCGACGATTCCGCCGTTCGCGACCGCGGCAGCGTTGCTCTTCGTAGCCTGCGTCATGATCCGGAACATGACGGAGATCGACTGGAGCGACGCGACGGAGTATGTGCCGGCGGTCGTCCTGGCGATCACGATTCCGTTCAGCTTCTCGATTGCACACGGCATCGCGGCCGGTTTCATCACCTACACCGCGATCAAGCTGCTTTCCGGCCGGTTCAAACAGCTTCGACCGGTGGTGGCGGCGCTGGCCGTGGTGTTCGTGGTCAAGATCGTCTTTCTGGGCACCTGAGGGAGCGAATGATGAGGGAGTCGATAGGCCGGCGTAAGTCGACAGGCCGGCGTACGGCGGTCCGAGCGCTGCTGCAGGCAGGGTTGACGCTTGCGGTGGCGTTGCCGCTGGCGGCGCAGAGCCCCGGGTCCTGCGAGGCGAACGAGAACTACCGGGCCCTGGATTTCCTGCTTGGCGAATGGCGGCTCGTGTCGGGCGGCGAGGCGGTTGGCCGGAGTCGGGTCGAGAAGCTGGAAGAGGGTTGTCTGATCGCCGAGACCTGGGCGTTCGCCGACGGTCGGTCGGGCCGGACCTACAGTTCCTTCGACCGGGCCGCCAACGTGTGGCGGCGGTTCAGCGTCTCGAACCGCGGTGTCGTGATCCGGTCGTCCGGCGCGGTGGAGGAGAGGGTCCTGCTGGCGCGCGGCGAGCGCACGACGGCCGCCGGCGAGACATCGAACTGGCGGGAGCGGTTGGCTCTGGAAGCCCGCGGGCGGATCCGCGTGGTAGCGGGTCGCTCGAGGGCGGGAGGTCGGGGCGATCGTGCCGGGAGCGCCGCGTTCGAGGGCTACTACGTTCCTGCCGGCGAGCCGGTGGTGCAGCCCTCGACCCCGGTCGAGGCGCCCTCGCCGCCGCCGGCGCCCGTCGAAACGGCGCCTCGGCCCACGACGGGCGAAGTCGAACCGCAGGCGGCGCCGGTCACAGGCGAGGTGAGGCCCGACTCCGCACGCGCGGCCGATGCCGCCAACATCGAGCGCATTGCCATGGAGTCGCCGATGGTGCTGCGACTGCCGCTGGGGACGGTCGAGGCGCTTCCCACGGGGTACGCCTGGACTACGCGAGACACCGAGCCCTATCTCTGCGAGGGCGTGACGATCGAGCGTGTCGAGGTTGCGCGGCATGAGCGACGCGGCCGGGTGGAGCTTCAGGTGGAGCTGGCACTCCATGGCGCACGGGGCAATCGGCGCGTCGCCGTGGAGATCGACTTGCTCCGTGCCGGGCAGCAGGCCCAGGGCGCCGTTGTGGCGTCCGGCAGCGCCTCGGGCCGTGTCGGGCGCGGCATCCCCGCACAGCTCCAGTACGGTGCGGTGGCGTTGACGGTCAGCCTGCCGATGACGATCGAGGCCTTCGATGCAGCCGTGGCGGATGCTGAGCGGCCTGAACTCCTGATCACCCTCGCCGTAGAGAAGTGAGAAGAGAGAGGAGTGCGGAGGGAGCGCCCTCCTCCGCGCCGGTTCCGTTCAGCCGACTCTTCGGACTAGCCCGGCCGTACCTGCTGTCCTTGGTCGCCGGGACCGTCCTGCTTCTCGTGGGCAGCGGCGTCTTCCTGCTGGTGCCGATGCGGGTCGGTGAGTTCGTCGACACCGCGCTTCAGTCCGGGTCGGAACAGGAGCTTCGTGAGCTCGTCGTGTGGCTGATGGGCCTGTTCGCTGTCCTCGGTGTGCTCGGCTACTTCCAGACCTGGCTTCTCGGCGCCGCAGGCGCACGGTTGCTGCGCGACTTGCGGCGGCGCTTGTTCGGGCACCTGGTCGGCCTGTCAATCGACTTCTTCGATCGGCGTCGCGTTGGCGAACTGCTGTCGCGCATGGGTTCGGACCTGACGGTCGTGCAGACCGCCCTGACCGAGCAGATTCCGTCCGGGCTCCAGGCAGCCGCGCGGTTTGTCGGCGTGCTGGGCATCCTCCTGGTGCTGCAGACCCGTTTGACCGCGGTGGCCCTGCTGATCGTGCCGCCGGTCGTGTTGCTCGCGATGGTCTTCGGCCGGCGGCTGGAGAGGGTGGCGGTTGAAGAGCGTGACGCAGTTGCCGAGACCTCTGCCTGGGCCGAGGAAGCTCTGGCAGGCGTTCGCACCCTGCAGGCGTTCTCCGCGGAGAAACAGGCGCTGAGCCGCTACCGGGAACGGCTGGTCGATCTACTCAGTGTCCAACTTCGCAACGTCCGCCTCTACGGCGCCTTCGGCGGTCTGATGACTTTCTTCGGCTACGCCGCCTTCGCCTTGGTGCTCGGATACGGCGGAAACCTGATGCTCGAAGGGGCGCTGTCGGCAGGCGAGTTGACTTCGTTCCTGCTCTACACGTTCGCGATTGCAATGTCGGTGGGCCAGTTGGGATCGCTCTATGCTGGCTACCGGCGACTGCGGGGATCGAGTGAGCGTGTCTTTCAACTGCTCGACGAGGGTTCGGCGATCGTCGATTCGGCGTCTCCCGTCCGGCTGGCCGAGGACGCTGCCGCGCTGAGTATCCGTTCGGTCGGCTTTCGCTACCAGGGAGCGGAACAGCCTGCGCTGACGGACGTGTCGCTGGAGGTCGAGCCGGGGGAGCTGGCCGCTCTGGTCGGCCCGAGCGGATCCGGCAAGAGCACGCTGTTCGCGCTGCTGCTCCGGTTCTACGAGGCCCAGTCGGGCGAACTGTTGATTGATGGCCGGCCGCTCGCTGATGTCGCGCTGAGCGATCTGCGGCGCCGGATCGCCTTGGTGCCACAGGAGATCTTCCTGTTCACGGGTTCGGTGGCCGACAACATCCGCCTCGCGCGGCCCGATGCCGCTGACGACGAGGTTCGGTCTGCAGCCGAGGCGGCCGGCGCCGCCTCGTTCATCGAACGTCTCGGCGACGGTTTCGCCACCGAAGTCGGCGAACGCGGTGTCCGACTGTCGGCGGGGCAGCGCCAGCGGATCGCGATCGCCCGCGCCTTCCTGCGCGACCCGCGGATCCTGCTGTTGGACGAGGCGACCAGCGCTCTCGATCCGGACTCCGAGGCAACGGTCCAGCGCGCGATCGAGCATCTGCTGGAAGGCAGGACGACGATTGTCATCGCGCATCGTCTCGCCACCGCGCGCCGGGCCGGGCGGATCCACGTGCTCGATCAGGGCCGGTTGGTCGCCACCGGCAGTCACGAGGAACTGTACGAGAGCAACGAGCTCTACCGCCGGTACTGGCTGCTCCAGAGTCTGGAGAGGGAGCGACCGGCCGATGCCATCCAGCAGGCGGCCGGCTGAATCGCCCTCCGCGGAGCCTTCGGGGCCGCGATCGGTGGTCCGGAAACAGTTCACCCGGCGGGGCAGGTGCGCCGCCGGGTGAATCGGGTCAGACGTTGAGGTTCAGCTTCCTAGAAGCTCGAGCCCCAGGCGTAGTTCAAGCGGACGTAGTAGTAGGCGCCGTTGAAGCCGAACGGCGAGAACTGGCCGTACTGGTTGCCAACGTTGGCGGCAGCGCCGGGGTTCTCGTCCGGGTAGGTGTTCAGCAGGTTCTGCACCCCGAGGGCGAGCGACGTCTCGTTCGGCAGCTGAATGCCCAACTCGACATCGAGCAGGAACTCACCGCTGTAGTCCGGGTACATGGGCGCCGAGTTCCTGCCCAGAGTGTTCTGCGCGTCCTCGCTGTCCCACCAGCCGTCGTAGTAGTTCAGGCGCGTCAGCAGACTCCAGCGATCGGCCTGGTGGTTCATCGCGATGTTCCAGCGCATCTCCGGCAGTCCGCGCTCCAGGGTGGCGATGCGGAAGGGGCCGACCGTGTCGGGATTCGCGTCCGTGACGACCGTGTTGGTGTAGTTGAACACCAGGCTGAACGTGGTGTCGCCGCCAAGCCCCGTCGGCGCCCAAGTGCTGACCAGGTCGAGGCCCTGCGTCCGGGTCGCGAAGTCGTTGACGAAGAACCGGAAGTTCTTCAGGTTCCTCGCCTCGACGAAGCCGCCCGCGAGCAGGTTGTCGATTTCGGGTTCGGTCACGCAGCCCGCCTCCTGGACGAGGGAGCACTGGCGGAACGTCTCCGAGATGGCGAGCCGGTCGTCGAGCTCGATCTGGTATATGTCGGCAGTGAACGTGAACGGGCCGTTGTCGACCACCAGGCCGGCAGCGTAGTTCACGGCCTTCTCGGGCTGCAGCGGCTGACCGCCCCGGAGAGCGGCTGGCGCCGAGATCGACGGCACGGTGCCGCTGTTCGACAGGCCGCCCGTCTCCGGGTCGAACGCCGTGGTCACGTTGAACGCGTTCTGCTGGCCGGGCGTCGGTGCGCGGAAGCCCGAACTCAGGGCGGCGCGGAGCGACACGGTGTCGGACACCGCCCGGCGCCCGGACAACTTGGCGTTGACCGTGTTGCCGAAGTCGTCGAACTCCTCGATCCGGACCGCGGCGGTGTAGGTCCACTTCTGGTCCGGGTCCTCGACCTCGATGTCCGTATAGACGGCGACGTTGGCGCGGTCCCAGGTACCGGAGTTCTCGGGGCGGTAGCCGTTGAAGCCGTTGGAGCCCGAGCCGAAGCCCTGGACGGCGTAGGGGCCGATTTCCCAGGAAGGCGCGCCGCCGGCGCCGATCCGGAACTGTTCGTTCCGCCATTCCACGCCGGCGGCGAGGTTCACGTTGTCAACCAGCGGGTAGGAGACGTCGAAGTTGAGGTTCGTGTCGGTCTGCTCGTAGATGCCGGGGCTGAACGACGTGGGGGTGTCGTAGCCGAGCGAGGCGTTCACCGTGTTGTAGATGAACTGGTTGACCTCGCTGGAGCCGACGTTCGCGCTGAAGTCCCAGGACATGCCGCCCTGTGTGTAGCCGCGAATGCCGGCGACAAGCGACGTGTCGGTCAGGTCGCCGCCGAACTGGGGATTGAACCCGCCGGGGAAGCGGGAGTAGAGGGTGAAGCAGTTCGGATCCGCTTCGATCGCGGCCAGGGCCGCCGGGTCCGGCGCGTGGGCGATGACCCTGAGCGCGGGGCAACCGCCGGCGCCCTCGACGCCGGTCCGGGCCCATTCGCGGTCGCCGACCAGAAGCGACGCTCCGCCGTTGTTGCTGAAGACGCCGGACCGGGTGTGCGGATTGCGGAAGTAGAAGCCGCCGGTGGTCGTGCGTGTCGCGTAGTTCGTGTGGCCGTAGAACTGGATGCCGCTCGAGAACACGGTGCCGAAGTTGGCGAACACCTTGATGTCGTCCTCAAGCAGGGGCGAACCCCAGACCTGGGCGGGATTGCGGATGTGGGTGTTGCCGGCGTTGATGGCATTGATCGCGTCGGTGCGCTGCACGCTGCGGCTCGTCGGGTCGGCGGCGCCGTACTCCATGCTCAGATTGAAGAAGCCGTTCTCGCCCATGGGCATGCCCAGGTTGGCGGCGACGGCGTACGACATGCCCTTGTCGCCGGCGAACGTGTACTGGCCTCCGAAGCCGCCGTCGGAACCGGGATTCGCGTCCTGGAACTGACCCGAGCGGATCTCGACGCTGCCGCCGGAACTCGCGTCCTTGAGCTGGAAGTTGATCACGCCGGCGATCGCGTCTGAGCCGTACTGGGCCGCCGCGCCGTCGCGCAACACTTCGACCTGCCGCAGCGCGATCGATGGGATGACGGAGACGTCGGGGCCCTGGGAACCGTCCGAGACGCCGTTGCCGAGCCAGGCGATGACCGCGGCGCGATGGCGGCGCTTGCCGTTGACCAGGATCAGGGTGTGGTCGGGGGCCAGACCGCGGAGGTTGACCGGGCGTATAAGCGTTGCCGCGTCGCTGATCGGCTGGGTGCCGACGTTGAACGAGGGAACGACGGTCCGGAGCCGGTTGATCAGGTCGTTGTCGCCCTGACTCATCAACTCGACCGAGGGAATCACGTCGACCGCTACCGGAGACCGGGTGACGGTGCGGCCCTGGGTGCGGGTGCCGACGACGACGATCGCCTCGCCGAACTCGGGCGTTTCTTCAGCCTGCTCGCTTTCATCCTGAGCATCCGCCTCCTGCGCCAATGCAGGAGCGAAGAGACAGAGTGACAGCAGCAGGGCGGCGAGGAGGGGCAGCAGATCGAAGGGGCCAGCTTCAGAACTCTTCACGAGGGCCTCCTTTTTCGTCTAAAACACGTCGACCTTGACAAAGACTACACCAGCGAGCGCGATTCCTCGCCTGTGTTGACCGAAAAATGCGCGCTCTTGTCCGGTTCGCCCCGGTCCGTTCGCCCGACTCGGGCGCCTGCTACCGTCCCTCACAGGTATGAGCGTTCCCGGTAGCGACGGGCAGCGATGGCCGACGTGCGGCCGGCTGACCTGGCAACGGGCGGTGCTGTGGGCCCTGGTCCTGGCCTTGGCGACGGCCGTGGCCGCTTTTGACCCGGCGGACTGGCCGTACACGGTCGGCGACGAAGGCGTGTACTCGATGCAGGCCCAGAGCCTGGCTTTCGACTTCGACTTCCGCTACGAGGAGTCGGACTACCGGCGCTACCAACGGACCACGGGGAAGGTTCCGGATCCTCTGATCCTTCAGAGCGTCGACGGGGGCGAGACGCTGGTTTACTCCAAGCCCGTCTTCTACTCGCTCGTTCTCGCGCCCTTCGTGCGATTCGCGCCCGAGCGGGGGCCGATCGTGGCCAACCTGGTGCTGCTGATCGTGGCCGCCCTGCTGCTCGAGTGTCTTCTCCTCCGGCGTGTCGGGGCCGACGGGCCGCTGGTGGCCGCGCTTCTTCTCTTCTTCTCGGTGACGTTCGGCCACGTGTTCTGGGTTCATGCCGACCTGTTCTACCTGGTCGTGACCGCGCTGGGACTCTGCTGCCTCGATCCCTGGCTCGAGGGAAGGACGTTGCCCCTGGCGCGCCTCGTGGCGGGCGGAGTTCTGCTGGCGATGGCGGGCGCCGGCCGGCCGTTCTACCTGGCGGTGCTGGCGGGCGTGCTGCTGGCCGCCGGGCCGACGCTGAGGCATGCGTGGGGTCGCCGGGCCGCGGCGATCGTCCTTGCCTCCGCCCTGGTGCTGCTGCTCGGCTCGGCCGCCCTCCATCGAGCCAGCGGCGGCGACTGGAGTCCGTACGTCGGCGAGCGCCAGGGATTCGGCAGCGCGACCGGCTACCCCGACATCGACTTCGATCGGGAACGTTGGCCGGAGTTGCTGGCCGCGCATGGGGGCGCTTCCTGGGCCCGCGGTGGATTCCTGCTGCCGTCCTTCGAGCCGGAACTGCTGGGCCACAACATCGTCTATGCGCTGCTCGGGAGAAGTGTCGGCATCCTGCCGTACTTCCTGCCAATCGTTCTCGCGTGTGCCTGCATCCGGTCTGGATCGCGACGCAAATGGCTGCTGGCCGGCATGGCCGTGGGGCTCATCGCGTTTCTCATCAAGAGTCCCTACAACTTCTACGGTGGCGCGGGGGCGATCGCGAACCGGTGGTTCCTCCCCCTGTATCCCGTGTGCTGGTTCCTCATCGAACGACCGCCGTCGAGGCGTTGGCTCGTCGCTTCGTCGCTGGCGGCAACGATGTTCGTGGCCCCGCTGTGGTTCTCCGCAGCCTCCTTCCCGCTGGAGATCGAAGTCGACAATGGCGCCCGCCGGCTGCGTTACGTCTCGCCGGCGGCGAAGCGGCTCCTGCCGATCGAGACCACCCAGGTTCAGTTGAGCTCGGCGACGGGGGAAGTCCAGCACGGAGATCTTCGGGTTCGACTGCTCGGCAACGGCGTCTGGTTGCACGGGCAGGATGGCCTCCGCTACCGGCCCACGGCGGACGGCGAACTTCTGATCGGTTCGCCGGCGCCCCTCGCCGGTCTGACGGTGGAACTCGTACCGCCGCCGGGAGTGGAGGCGGAGGTGGTGCGTCTGGTCGTGGAGCGGCCGCGCCGGATCGCACGCCACCGGTACTGGTATCGCGAGATACCGCTCCACTACTACCGGTTGGAGCTGCCGCCGATTGCGGACGGCGTCGAACGCGATGTGCTTCTCGAACCGGCCTTCCGTTGGGAATGAACGGCGTTGGGAATGAACACCGCGCCGACTGCGCCCGGCATTGGTAGTCTGACGGGCATGGGTCCCGTTCGCTCCACGGTTCTCTTGCTGGCGATGGCCTCGTTCGCGGCCGGCGCCTGGTCCCAGGATCCGTGCGCCGACTGTCACGCGGCGCAGGAACTCGAAGAGACGGAGGAGTTCCACCTGCGCCAGTGGCGGAACTCGGCGCACGCTGGGGCCGGCGTCTCCTGTGCGGACTGTCACGGGGGCAATAGCACGACCTTCGTTCAGCTCCGCGCGCACAAGGGGGTGCTGAACAGTGGCCACCCGAAGAGTCCGACCCACCAGTGGAACCTGCCCCGGACCTGCGGCCGCTGCCACGACGCCGAGTACCAGGCCCTGCAGCAGAGCGCGCATTTCGCGCTCTTCGAACGGAGGGTTCGTGCCGCTCCAACCTGCCGCACCTGCCATGGCAGCGTGGCCGGGCAGTCGCTCGGCGAGGGCGGGTTGCAGGCGCGCTGCAACCGTTGCCACGGTCCCGAAGCCGACCACCGGGAGGCCGGAACGTCAGGGCAGGAGGAGCTGGCGAAGGGCGGCCAACTGCTGGCGCGGATGCGGGCTCTGCGGGGCGCCCGCGCCAGGGTGTCGCGCGACATTCTGCGCGTGCAGGATCCGTCGGATCGGCATGAGGCTGCCGATGCCCTGTTCGGGGCGAACCGCGTCTGGGAGGAAGCGATCGAGGCCGGTCATGCCTTCGACTGGAGCGACTGGGAGGTTGCTCTGGGCGAGCTGGAGGGGCTGTTCGGGGAACTCGAAGGGGCCCTCGCCACAAGCGACGACCGCTGAGTTGGTTCTGCGCGGCGCCGGCGCTCAGGCGCCGTCCGCGGGCTCGTCGTCCATTCGGAGCGACCGCAGCAGAGAGATCGCCATCAGCACTCCCACGACGAGCAACGGCAGGGAGACGACCAGGGTGGCGGACTGGATCACGCGCAGTTGGTCGTTGCCGCCTTCCTGGCCGATGAACATCAGCGTGATCGGCAGTACGCCGACGGCGACGGCCCAGAACAGACGGTGCCAGCGAGCCGGATGGGTGCCTTCCGTCAGGTTGCGGGTCGCCGACGCCGCCAGGCAGTAGGAAGCGGAGTCATAGGTCGTGGCGATGAAGACGATCGCCACGAGTGCGAAGACCACGAGCGCCAGGGTGCCGAACGGCAGGAAACCGATCGTCTGAGCGATCGCGTTTTCGTTTCCTGCCGCCGCGGCGATTTCGCGCACCGGTAGAGCCCCCGACAGATCCAGGTACATGCTGTAGTTGCCCAGGACGCCGTAGAAGACGGCGCAGCCGAGAGTGCCCAGGATCAGCATCCCGAGGATCAACTGCTGCACCGTCCGGCCGCGCGAGATGCGGGTCACGAACAGGCCCATGAAGGGTCCGTAGGCGACCCACCACGCCCAGTAGAAGATGGTCATGTCCTCGATGAACCCGGTTCTCGCCACCGGGTCGGTCCAGGTGTTGAGCCGGATGAAGTTCTCGATCATCAGGCCGATCGAGTTCGTGCCCGTGCGCAGGAGGAAGTTGGTCGGGCCGACCATCAGCACGAAGGCCAGCAGGACGATGGCGGCGATGACGGAGCCGTCGGAGAGGGGCTTGATGCCGCGTTCGAGTCCCAGGTAGACGCTGACCGCGAACAGGGTGACGCAGACGGCGAGGATGCCTACCTGGAGTCCGAACGTCTGCTCGATGCCGAACACCTCGCTGACGCAGGCGGCGACCATCGGCGTGCCGAGCCCGAGCGACGTGCCCGTGCCGCCGACCATTGCCAGGATGAACAGGACGTCGACGATGCGGGCGGGGACACGGTCGTACCCCTCGCGGCCGATCAGGGCGTGCAGGCCGGTGCTCAGGCGCAGCGCCGGGGCGTGCTGGCGGTAGTACGGGATGGCGATCGCCACCGCCGGAAAGCAGTACAGCGCCCAGGCCGAGATACCCCAGTGGAAGATGCCGTAGGTCGCCCCCCACTCGACCGCTTCGGTGGAACCGGGCGCCAGACCGAAGGGTGGCGCGTCGAGGTAGGTGACCCACTCGATCGTCGACCAGTAGAGCAACCCCGCGCCGATGCCGGCGCAGAACAGCATGGCCATCCAACTGAAGAGGTTGAAGTCCGGCCGGCTGTCCTCGGCCCCGAGCCGTTTCGCTCCGTGGCGGCTGAAGGCGAGCCAGACCAGGAACACGGTGACTGCCAGCGTCGCCCATTGGTAGAGCAACCCGAACCGCTCGGTGAGGGACTCGTAGGCGCCTACGACCAGGGCGCCGCCCGCCTGGGGCGACAGCGCGAGCGGAATGCAGACCAGGGCGATCAGGCCGGCGCTGACGCCGAAGGCGATGCGATCGAGGCGTGGTGGGCGGGGCGCCACGGAGTCAGTCAGCGGCCGGCGGGGCGGCGGCCAGGTTCCTCAGCGCTAGTTCCACGGTATCGACCGCCAGCAGGTACTCATCCAGCTCCAGGTGCTCGTTCGGAGTGTGGTCAAGTGTACTGTCTCCCGGACCGTAGGCCACGATGGGGCATCGCCAGACCGGCCAGACGATGTTCATGTCGCAGGTTCCGGTCTTGACGACGAACTTGGGCGCGGTCCCGTGACTGCCGACGGTGCGGATGGCGCCGAGGAAGGCCCGCACCAGTGGGGAGTGACGGTCGGCGCGGACGCCTACTTCGTAGCCGCGCAGGTTGAGTTCCAGGCTGGCGTGGCCCTGCTCGCAGCGGATCGTGCCGGTGCCGCGGACCGGATCCAGGTCGGAGAACAGCGGCCCGTGGATGTCCGCCGCGGCATCGCCGAACCAGTTCCCGAGAACGCCTATCAGGGCGCCGGCGTCGAAGTCGACCGGCAGCCGCAGGCCGTAGTCGGCGCGGACCGTGTCGTAGAGACCGTCGCTCGTCGTGTTGATCGAGCGCAGGCTGGGCAGCACGCGCTCGAAGGAGGTTCTGCCGCCGCTTCGTTCGGCCACAGCCTCCAGGCGTCGCCAGAGATCGAAGGCGGTGATGCCGACGCCGGCCTCCGGGCCGGCCGTGTGGCTGCTGGGCCGCCGCGCCAACAGGTCGATCAACAGACGGCCCTTGTAGCCGAGCGTGACCCGGTGCCAGTGGCTGGGCTCGCCGATGATGCAGAAGTCGGGCATCGGTTCGTCGCGGCCGTTCAGCCGCTTGAGCAGGTGGTGCGCGCCCCGGGAGGTGGCTGCCTCTTCCTCCGTCGCCCCGGCGACGATCAACCGCAGGTCGTGCGCGCGCGCCCAGTCGCCGCCAAGGCGTGCGGCCGCCGCGACGAAGGACGCGAGCGGTCCCTTCGCGTCGACCGAACCGCGGCCGTGAAGGATGCCGTGGGCCGATCCGTCGTCCTCGATCCGGACCGGGATGTTCCCCGGCACGGTGTCGATGTGTCCGAGCAGGACGACCAGGCGGGAAGCGTCCGGTTCTCCGAGTTCGCCGACCGCGTTCAGCGCGCCGTCGACCTGACACCGCTCGAGACCGCGAGCCGCCATTTCGGAGGCCAGCCAGCCGCTGGCGGCGGCCTCGTGGCGGGATAGCGACGGCACCGCGACGAGGCCGCGCACGAGGTCGATCTCGGCCCGGTCGCGGGCGGGGTGGGGCCGGCCGGGGCTGCCTGCGTCCATCGTCATTCCTCCCGGAGGACGGCGTCCAGAGCGTCGATGGCGCGCTCAAGTTCCGCAACGCCTATGATCAGCGGCGGCAGCATCCGGATCACGTTCGGCCCGGCGGGCAGCGCCAGGATCCGATGTTCCGCGGTCAGGCGGGCGAGATGGCGGCCCGCGCGTTGGCGCAGAACGACGCCCAGCATCAAGCCGCGGCCGCGCACCTCCCGCACTCGCGGGTTGGTGGTCAGGCGGTCGCGTAGCGACGCCAGGAAGCTCGCTCCGATCGTCGCCGCCCTGGCCGGCAGGTCCAGCGCCCGCAGGGTCTCGATCACGGCCAGGCCGGCGGCGCAGGCGAGCGGATTGCCGCCGTAGGTCGAGCCGTGGCAACCGGGCCGGAGCGCGGCCGCTACCCGGTCGCCGTAGGCGATCGCCCCGAGCGGGAAGCCGCCTCCGATGCCCTTGGCGAGGGGCATCAGGTCGGCTTCCAGCCCGGGCGTCCCGCGGTGGGCGAACCAAGCGCCGCAGCGCCCGAAGCCGGTCTGCACCTCGTCGAGGATGAGCAGCGCCCCGTGCCGGTCGCAGGCCCGTCGCGCCGCGAGCAGCACCTCGTCGCTCAGGACGTTGACTCCGCCCTCGCCCTGAACCGGTTCGAGGATGAGCGCCGCGGTCTTGGCGTCGACTGCCTCCTCGATCGCCTCGGGGTCCGGCTGAACGAAGACGTTGTCGTGGAGCAGACCGGCGTAGGGCTTGCGGGCGGCGGGGTTCCACGTCGTCGCCTGCGCGCCCAGGGTGCGGCCGTGGAAGCTGTTCCGAAGCGCGACCGTGCGGCTGCGCCCGGTGACCAGGGCGGCGAACTTGAGCGCCCCCTCGACGGCTTCCGTGCCGCTGTTGCACAGGAACACCCGGTCGAGGGAAGCGGGCAGCACGCTCGCCAGCGCCTCGACGTACTCGGCGCGGTTCTGGCTGGACATGTTCATCGGGCAGTAGGTGAGCCGCTCCGCCTGGGCCTTGAGCGCCTCGACCATCGCGGGATGGTTGTAGCCGAGGCAGCAGACGCCGTAGCCGGCGGTCAGGTCGAGGTAGCGGTCGCCGTTCGCCGCGATCAGCTCGCAGCCCTCGCCGCGGACGATCGGGGGAGTCGGTTTCCGCGGCGCCCAGGTTCCGAGGCGGCGATCCTCGACATCAGCAACGTTCCGCATGACATCGGCGCTCATGACGCGTCCTCCTGGTTCGCCGACCTGACGACAACGTGGGTGCCGGCGCCGTCGAGCGCGGCCCGGACCGGGCGTTCGATGCGGCCGTCGGCAAGGATCACCCGCTCCAGACCCCCGCGCAGCGCCTCCGCGGCGCCCAGCACCTTCTTCTTCATCCGGTCCTGGGCCGCCTCCATCAACGGTTCGAGCCCGGCATGCGCTTCCGGTCCGGTCAGGTCGGCGTGAGCGATGTCGAGACGGGAGATCAGGGAGGCCTCGTCGGGAAAGTCGGCGAGCAGACCCGAGGCGCCGGAGAGGTAGACCAGGGTCGAAGCGCCCAGGGCCGCGGCCACCGCGGCGGCCGCGCGGTCGCCGTCGACGTTGATCGCCTCGCCGTCGTAGGACGCTCCCGGCGGGGTCAGCACCGGCAGGTAGCCGCCGTCGAGCAGCAGCCGCAGCAGGTCCGCGTTGACCCGGTCGACCGTGCCCGTCCAATCGTCACGCAGCACGAGACGGCGGGCGCCGAGCCGGATGCGCAGCTTGTCCTTGCGCCGGCCCTCGAACAGGCGGCCGTCGAGGCCGCTCAGCCCGACCGCGGGGATGCCCTGACGCTGCAGCAGCTCCACCCACCGCTTGTTCAGCAGCCCGCAGTAGACCATCTCGAAGATCTCGAGGGTGCGCCGATCCGTGCGGCGGCTGCTGTAGCCGCTCTCGCTGGTCACGAACTGCGGCGGATGGCCCAACTGCTCGGCGACCTCGTTCGTCGTCTCGGCGCCGCCATGCACGAGGACGATCCGGAGGCCGGAGTTCGACAGCTCGGCGATGTCGGCGGCGATTGCGTCGAGGTCCAACGACTTGCCGCCCCCGGCCTTGACCACCAGCGGGGCGCCGGCGGCCTGGCAAGGGCCGGGAGAAGCGTGGGTCGAGCGCGATTCGGGCACGAGCTGCTGCCTACACCGGGTGCAGGCCGGGGAAGGCCAGACCCTCGGTTTCGGGGAATCCGCACATCAGGTTCGCGCACTGGACCGCATTGCCGGCGGCGCCCTTCATCAGGTTGTCGATGGCGCAAATGACGACCAGGCGTCCGGTGCGCGGATCGAGTTCGAAGCCGACCTCGGCGTGGTTGCTGCCGACGAGGATCTTCGGTTCGGGGTAGCGGTAGATGCCGCGCCGTTCCTTGACCAGGCGAACGAACGGTTGCTGCCGGCAGAAAGAGCGATAGGCGCGAAAGAGCTCCCGCTCGGTGGGCTTGCCGATGTCGGGCTGATTCAGGAACAGGTGGCTGGTGGCGAGGACGCCGCGCACCATCTCGACCGAAGTGACCGACAGGTGGACGCGGCCGGTGGCGTCGACGCCGCGCCTCGCCAGCGCCTGCTCGACCTCCGCGGTGTGGCGGTGGCCGGTGGGGCGGAAGCTGCGCACCGCGCCGGACCGCTCGGGGTGGTGGGAGGCGTCCGACGCCGACGCGCCGCCCTCGCTGCTGCCGACCTTCAGTTCGGTTACGACGCCCCGGCGCCAGTCGACGAGATTTCGTTCCAGAGGCTCGGGTTCGAGCAGCGGCAGCAGGCCGAGCAGGGTGGCCGTCGCGTTGCAGCCGACGCCGCTCGTGTGGGATGCGCCGGCGACCGCGTCGCGGTCGAGCTCCGGCAGGCCGTAGACGAAGCGATCGAGCCACTCCGGCGCGGGGTGCGGAGCGCCGTACCAGTCGGCGTAGGACGATGCCGAGCGGAGCCGGAAGTCGGCCGACAGGTCGACGATCCGCGGGGCGAGCCCGGAGTAGACGTCGATGTCGCCGGCCGCGCTGCCATGCGGCAGGCAGAGGAAGAGCAGGTCGCAGCGCTCGAGTTCGTCGGCAGTGCAGTAGCGGAGATCGGTGTGGCCGCGAAGATTCGGGTGCGTGAAGTGAACGAAGGCGCCCGCGAGCCGCCGCGATGTGACCTGGGCGATCTCGAACTCGGGATGACCGAGCAGCAGCCGCAGCAACTCGCCGCCGGCGTACCCGGAACCGCCGACGATGCTGGCGCGTACGGTCATGCTCCCTCCCGGTGCTGGGCGGCGGCCCAGCCAACGGTCGCCACCCGCTCGACGAAGTCGATCATGCGTGCCGGGATGTCGACACCGGTCGGTTCGATCGAGTTGCGGAACTCCATCGTGTGGTTGACCTCCAGCACCAGCGGCCCGCGGTCTCTGTCCTCGACCAGGTCGACCGCGACCAGCCCGCCGCCGACCGCCTCCGCCGCCCGCCGGCACAGGGTCGCCAGTTCGGACGTCACCGGACAGTTCGCCGCCCTTGCGCCGCGCGCGGTGTTGGTGACCCAGTGGGACGCCTTGCGGTAGATGGCGCAGATCGTTTCGCCGCCGGCGACGAAGACGCGGATGTCGCGTTCCGGCTTGTCCACGTAGCGCTGCAGGTAGAAGATCGAGTGCTGATAGGAGCCGAGCGTGCTCTTGTGCTCGATCAGCGCCTCGGCCGCGTCGCGATCGTTGATGCGGGCGATCAGCCGGCCCCAGGAGCCGACGGTCGGCTTGAGCACGACCGGGTAGCCGAGCTCCTCGATTGCCTCGAGGGCCGCTTCGGGGGTCGAAGCGACCCGGGTGTCCGGGGTCGGCACCCCGGCGGCCTGCAGCAGGCTGGACGTGCGGAGCTTGTCCCCGCAGTTCTCGACCACTTCGATCCGGTTCACCGTCGGCACGCCGCGGTCGGCCAGCACCCGCAGGTGGACGAGGGCGCGGCTGTGGCTGAGCGAGCGGTCGAAGACGACATCGAAGTCGAAGGCCGGTTCGAGCCTGCTCGCGCCGCCGAACGAGAGGACGACCTTGCGGTCGTCGATCAGCTCGAAGTCCGCACGCCGCCGCTCGAGCTCCCCGAACAGGAGCTTCTCTTCGGGCCGGACCCGGCTGTAGAGGACACCGATGCGCATCGCCTGCCGGCTATTCGCCCCAGTCCTCTTCTTCTTCCGGCGCCAGTTCCAGGGTCACCGGCTCGAGCGCGATGACCTCCAGGTCGACGCCGCAGCCGGCGCACTGGACGATCTCGTTCTGCATCACGGCCTCGAGCTTGATCTCGTCGAAGCACTCGGGGCACTCGGACTGTGCGCTGACGGTCTGCAGTTCCATGGCGGTTCTCCTCGGTTTGCGGGGGAAGGACTCAGTAGGCGACTGATCCAAAAACAAAGGGCCGGCTCATCCTCCTGGATGGCCGGCCGCTCAGAGAAGGTCTCGTTCTCGATCTACCAGGTCACCCGGGAGCATGTCCCGGACGCTTCGCGCCCTCCGCCTTGGCCTTGCGGCAAGGGAAGGTGGAAGCGGAACGGGGAGCGAGGTGCGTGAGCATCCAGGTGCGAAGCGGGGTCAAAACGGCTACCGGTCCATCATGAAGCGGCTCGCCATCCTGCTTGAGGAGATCGGACGGGCCGAGAGGCTAAGGAACCGGTGCGTCGCTGTCAAGCGAACATCGGCCGCCCGCCTCACTTCGGCTCGCGACCGTCTTCCGTCCGCATCACGGGCGCATCTGCCTTCTTCCAGGCTCCGAAGCCGCCGCCGATGTGGCATACCGGTTCCAGCCCCATGTCCTGCACTACCTTCGTCGCCAGGGCCGAGCGCCAGCCGCTGGCGCAGTGGAAGATGAACTCGCGGCCGCTGCCGAAGATGTCCTTGAAGTAGGGGCTGTCGGGATCGACCCAGAACTCGATCATGCCTCGGGGCGCATGGAAGGAACCGGGGATGAAGCCGTCACGGGCCCGTTCCCGGATGTCGCGCAGATCGACGATGACGGCACCCTGAGCCTGACGCTCCCGGGCTTCGGCAGCCGTCACGGTTTCGATCCCGGCGTCGGCCTCGGCCACGAGTTGCCGGATGCCCTTGGTGATCGCCATTTCGTTACCCGATCCTGTGCACGGTGTCGCCGACCCGGACCGTTCCCGGCTCGACCACCCGCGCGTAGATTCCGCGCAGGTTGCGGCGCCTGCCTTCGGGCGTGGCGGTGAACCTGAGGGCCTGGGCGCCGAAGCGCTGGGCGTACTTCTTGCAGCCGGTATGGGGAAGCGCCGCGATCTCGATCGACGCCTCGCCGAGCCGGAGCCTGGCGCCGGGTGGCAGGTTGTCGACGCTCAGGTCGAGGTCGACGTAGAGCTGGTCGCCGGCCAGAGGCCAGAGGTCACGGCTGCCCGCGATCAGGTCGGCGAAGCGGGAGTTCGTCAGCGTCAGTTGCGCGTCCGGATCGGGGGCGCCGTCTTCGGTGACGTAGCCATCGCGAAGGCGCCAGGTGTCGCCCTCGAGCCCGGCTTCGAAAGTGAGCCGGCCCTCGTTGATCACTTCACGGCGATCTGTGCCCGGGCGGCGGACGATCATCTCGAGCGTGCCGCCGTCGCCGGGTGAGGCGAGGACGCGGTCGAAACCGGCTTCGAGCTCGGCGGCGGTACGGTGGTGTGCGGCGTCGGCGGCCGGACCGCCGACGGACGTGCTGGCGCCCTTCACGGTGTTCTCCTGAAACGATCCACGAGTTCAGCGGACATCGAACTCGCGGCGGATGTACGAGCCGTTGCCGCCGTTCTCGTCCCAGAGACCGATGGCGATGCGGTGGTGGCCGCGCGGAATTGCGTACTCGAAATTGACGGCGAAGAACTGGTCCTTCGCCTGTGCCCAGTCACGGGCGGGAATGGTCAGCGGCAGGACGATGTGGCTGGGGGCCAGTTGCTCGCCCTCCTCGGTCAGCACGGTGGCGACGACCCGCACCTGGTCGGTGCGATCGCCGCCCTGTTCGATCATCGCCAGCTTGCTGAGGGGTACGGAGACGGTGAAGTCGACATCGTAGAAACCGCCGCCGCCGGTTTCCCATTCGATGCTGTCGATGTGCAGTGTGTGGGGATTCTCGGTCCAGCCCAGCAGGAGGGCGCCGATCGTCCGTTCGGCGATCCGCTCGCGGAGCGAGCGCGCGATGTAGCTGGTGCGGTGCCTGAAGCGCAGTTGCCGCGACCGCGGTTTGACGCGGACCTTGTGCATGGAGCCTTCGATGAACTCGTCGAGCACGTACCCGAGCGAATAGTAGGCGCCCAGGTCGTCCGCCGTCTGGTCGAAGAACGCGTCCACGTTGCGTCCCGAAACCCAGGCGCGGCCGCCGGTATCGCCGGCGAGCTGGTGAAGGACGCCGCGCAGATCGGACAGGTACGTCAGTTTCTGCTGATCGGCCACTCGCTCGGACAGCGATCCCGTGGCGACCTCGGTCTCGGGAGGCTTGAAGGCGTAGAAGGAGACCCGGTGCGAGTTCGCGCGGGCGGCGATCTCGGAAAAGCGGGAGCTGAGGTCGAAGTCGGACAGACGCTGCTGGAAGGAAGTGGTCGCGAGGGCCGCGGTGCCCTGGATGTTCGAGTTCCTGGTGTAGAGGTTGTTCGGGGCGTCGAAGCCTTCCGGGCCGTCGACGGTGCGGCTCTGCATCAGCTCGATGCCGGTCTGTTCGCGTTGGCCGGCAACGCGCTTCTGGACGTTCTGCAGGAGGCGGTCGAACGGGCGCGCCGCGAAGCCGTCGCTGATCAGGAAGAAGGCCTTGCGCCCGGGGACCAGCGCCAGGGAACCCACGATGTCCTCGATCGCGCCTGCGGTGCGGGCACTGTCCTCCTGGAGGACCCTGGCGTACGCGAGCATCTCGGAGAGCGTTGCCCGCAGCGCGCCGATGCTGCCGGCCGAGCGCCGCGGGTCGGCGTTCAGTTGTTCCATCAACTGCAGGAAGCTCGCCTGGGATCGCCGCTTCAGGTTGTGGGCTTCCGTATGGATCTGGTGGGCCGCTTCGGCCCGGTTCAGCCCCTGGGCCACGGCGAAGTAGTCCGTGGTCAGGTCCTGGAGCAGCCGCAGCTCGCCGTCGAAGGCGACGACCATGGCATAGACGGGGGCGCCGTCCCCGGCCGCTTCGAGCTGACCGCGGGCGAACCCCTTGACCTGATCGATGACCGCGGAGCGGCTGGCTGCCGAGAGGTGGGTGTTGTCGAAGAAGAAGGCGATCGACAGAGGTTCGTGCAGCAGCTCCATGGCGGCAGGATCGCCGCCGGCGCCGCCGCGGCCGAAGTAGTCGATCTTGACCGGCTTGTCGTTGTCGAAGACGCGGAAGTCCTGGCGTGTCAGATCGAGGGCCGGTCGCCCGTTTCGGTCGATGGCGATGACGTCCACGTTGACCACGGTGACCTCCACCACGTCGCTCAGGTCGCCGACGCCGCGGCCGACCGGAGCGTCCTGCACGGCATCGGGCACGGCGGGCGGTTGCGGTGGGGCGCCGAGGACCAGAAGCAGGCCGAAGAGAGTTGCTCCGATCATGCTCAACTCGGGCGCTGGGGCGTGTGCCGTTGGAGGAAAGCTCTGACCCTTGCCGCGGCCGTCGGCGCCGCGTCGTCGCTCTTCCACTCGAGGATCAGCTCGTTGTTCGGCGCCAGCGAAGCGATCTCCTCGGCCACCGGGCGAGGGTGGAAGGCGTCGTTTCCGGCCAGGATCAGGAGCGGCGTTTCGATGCCGGCGACGAAGTCGCGGTCGACGTTGAAGGTGAAGTCGCCGCCGTACATGCGTTCGCGGAACGGGGGCAGGGACTCCGCGTCCACGTCGTCGCGCTCCCCCATGAGCGCTTCGGCCCAGGTGTCGAACATGGCGTAGAACAGATCCTGGTTCTCGTGGTGACCGATCGGGTTCTGGAGCACTGCGGCGCTGACCCGCGAGGCGTCGGCCTCAAGCACGCCCAGGCAGTACGAGGAGCCGATGCAGCCACCCATCAGGTGGCACGTCTCGATGCCCAGATGATCGAGCAGCGCCAGATGGTCGGCGGCGTAGGTATGCCAGCCGTCAGCGGCCGTCACCGGCGCGGTCGACTTGCCGGCGTTGCGTTGGTCCATCGAGATGACCCGGAACGACTGCGCCAGTTCTCGGCGCGGGTCGAAGGGGCCGGTTCCCCAGATCTCGGCGGCGGAGCGCATGCCGCCGGGCGCGAACAACAGCACCGGGTAGCCGGAGCCGACTTCGGACCAGTGAATTCGAACCTCGTCACGCTCGAAGACAGGCATGGGGCTAGCGTACCAGTCACGGCCGGCTGGGAGGCGCTGGCGTGAACTCGCTGGAACCTGGCGGCATCCGGCTGCGTAGAGTGTCTGGAGCACCTTGTTTCGGCACTAGGGGGTACGCAATGGAACACGAAGAGATGAACGATGCCGCCGCTACCGGCGCCGACGCCGAATCGTCGGCGCCGCCGCCGGCCGAGCCGCCGCCCCCGCCGGTCGAAGACGCGGGACCCGGCCTGGCCGGTCAGGTTGCCGCTGGCCTGGCTCTGATCGTCCTGGGCGGCGCGTTGCTGGCGCTCGAGCGACTCGACGGCGCCCCCGAACACCTGTTCCTGATACTGGTCGGCGGAGTCTTCGCGGCGGGCTACTTCTACAAGAGGGCGTACGGACTCCTGATCCCGGCCGGGATCCTGATCGGGCTCGGCTCTGGTCTGGCGTTCCACGATCTCTACTCGGGCCCGTTCGCGGACGACGACGCCGCCGCGTTCGGCCTCGGCGTGGGCTTCCTCCTGATCTACGTGGTCTCCCTGCTGTACGAGCGCGCGAACCGTTGGTGGCCTCTGATTCCCGGCGGCGTCCTGGTGATCGCGGGCTTCCCGAACTGGGACTGGGCGGATCAGGTTCTTGACTACTGGCCCGTCACAGTGATGGCGGTTGGTCTGTTCCTGCTGTTTCGCGGTGTGCTTTCGCGGCAGAGGGATAGAGAGTCGCGGCGATTCAACCCCTGATAGGCCCAGGCGCTTCGTTTGGCGCCGCGACCGGATGCGGGCAGGATGCCCGCGTTCCCAGGATCGGAGTAACATTCGCCGCCAACGGATGGCACCGGAGGAGGCTGCTGTGGGTGTAGAACTGACGAAGGATTCGGTCGATCTGGGCATCGTGGTGCGTGACGCGGAGGCGGCGCTCCACTTCTACCGGGACGTCCTGGGGCTCGAGGACCAGGGCGAGATGCCGATGCCGGGCGGCACGATGCACCGCCTGCTCTGTGGCACCAGCCTGATCAAGCTGGTGTCGCTGTCGAGGCTGCCGGAGGCCTCGGCGCCGCCGGGAGGCATCGCGGGAGCGACCGGCTACAGGTACTGGACGTTGTCGGTCTCGAACCTGGAGGAGGCAACGGCCCAGGCGGAAGAGGCGGGTCGCAAGATCGTGGTCGCGCCGCGGGAGATTCGGCCGGGCATCAAGATCTCGATGATCGAGGATCCAGACGGCAACTGGGTCGAACTGCTGCAGGTCGGCTGACGAGCCCGCGGACCTTGCCGCTCAGCGAGAAAGAAGCCGACCGGCTGAGTTCGCGTCGCGTCCGCCGGCCGCCCTGGGCTGTCGCGCTCGCGGTCGGGGCCGTGGTGCTCGCCGCGGCGGCGGCGGTTCAGTGGTTCCGGGTGGCGCCGGAACCGGACCTCACGATCACCGCCGACCTCCCCGGAATCGGTCCGCGGACGATGTTGACGGCCACGGCGCGGGCCGGCGGCCGCGGCCTCGGCTCGATCCGGGTCGAACTGGTCCAAGGCGGGGAAACGGTGCTGCTTGAAGAGAGAGCGTTCACGCCCCCAAATCCCTGGTCCTTCGGCGGCGAACCGGTCCGGGAGGCTGTCCTCGAGGTAGAAGTCGGCCGCGAGTCGACGCCAGGTCTGGTGGAGGGCGAGGCGACGGTGCGCGTCACCGTCGAGCGGCCGGGTACGTTGCTGCGGCGGCCGCCTCCCGGGGTCGTCGAGCTCTCGTTGCCGGTCCGCTTGCGCCCGCCGGCACTCGGTTCGGTAGGTGTCACGGCGACGCCGACGCAGTCCGGCAGCGGCGTGCTGCGCTACACCGTCGGCGCGAGCGCGATTGAGAGCGGAGTGGAGGTCGGCGACTATTGGTTCCGCGGTTGCCTCCTGCCCGGAGGCGCCGTTCGGGAGCGGTTCGTTCTCTTCGGCGTGCCGTACGACAGCGCCGATCCATCGGCCTTCCGGCTGGTGGCGCGGGACGAGCTCGGCAACGAGGCGAGGGCGCCTTTCCTGGGCGCGGTGGAGCCGTCGCCGCTCAAGTCGTCGACGATCCGGCTGAGCGACAGCTTCATGGCCCGGGTCGTGCCGGCGATCATGGCGGAGACGCCGGAGCTCGCAGATCGCGGCAGCCTGCTCGACAACTACCTGATGCTGAACGGCGACCTGCGGACGATGAACGCCGAACGGCTTATCGAGGTGGCGTCCGGCTCGGCGTCGCGGCAGCTCTGGAGTGGACCGTTCCGGCAGATGCGGAACACCCAGGTCATGGACCGGTTCGCAACCCGGCGGCAGTACCTCTACGAGGACCGCGTGGTCGACACGCAGGATCACCTGGGCTTCGATCTCGCCTCCAGGCTCCAGGACGAGGTGCCCGCCGCGAACTCCGGCATCGCGGTGTTTGGGGAGTACCTCGGCATCTACGGCAACACCGTGATCGTGGACCACGGTTGTGGCCTGCAGACCCTCTATGCGCACCTGTCGCGGATCGACGTCGAGGTGGGGCAGGTAGTCGCGGCGGGCGAACGGCTGGGTCTGAGCGGCCAGACGGGGCTCGCCGGCGGTGACCATCTGCACTTCGCGGTGTTGCTCGGGGGGCTGCCCGTCAATCCGCTGGAGTGGTTCGACGCGAAGTGGATCCGGGACCACGTCGGGGCCGTGCTGCCGCTCGAGGGAGGCGCCGCTCCGGCACGCGGGCGGTGAGCGTGTAGTGGCTCAGACAGATGTGAGACGGCCGGGCTGGTAGGTGAGCCCCTGCACACCGGGGACACGGCACACCGGGGACACGGCACACCGGGGACACGGCACACCGGGGACACGGCACACCGGGGACACGGCACACCGGGGACACGGCACACCGGGGACACGGCAGCTTGTTGCTAAACTCCCGCGAGAGACTCGCGTACCAGAGGAAGAACTGGCATACCAGAGATAGTCAATCGGCCGAACGACGGCCGAAGGTGGAGTGTGAAATGAATGCCCCAAAGCGTTTCGCGGCAGCCGTGGCGCCGCTCCTGGTGTTCGTACCGGTCGCCCTGGCCCAAGGCCCGGGAGAGACCGCACCGTTCTTCGAGGGCGTGGCGCCACTCGTCGACCGGTCCTGCATCCGGTGTCACGGGGGCCGGACCGCGACGCCGCTCAGCATTCCCCGTCTCAGTCAGGATCTCTCGGACGCCAAGACGTTTCGTACCTGGCAGCGCATCCACGATCGGGTGTCGAACGGCGAGATGCCGCCTGCCGAGGCCCCCAAGCCCGAGGCGGAACTGATCGAGGCCGCGCTGGCGTCACTCAAGACGGCCCTGGTCGACGCGAATCTCAAGAGCCGCGGCGGTCAGCGCGCGCCGCTTCGCCGGCTGACCAGACTCGAGTACGGCTACACCATCCAGGACCTTCTTTCGATCGACGAAGCGGCGGCGACGGAACTGAGCCAGGGCCTGCCGGCCGAGGCGGACTCCGGCGGTTTCGACACTGTGGCTGCGAACCAGAGCATGTCGCCATTCCATGTGCGGAGCTACCTGGAAGCCGCGGATCGGGCGCTCGACGAGGCGATCAAGATCGGGGCGCGGCCCGCCACCGGCCGGCGCGAGATCGCCTACGCGGATTCGACCTACCTCACGTACATGAGCAGGGCCGAGATCCTGGGCGGCGGGATCATCAAGATGCTCGACGATGCGGCGGTCATGTTCTTCGATGGCGGCGCGACGTACCTGATGCACAGTGAGACCGAGGGCTACAACGTGCCCTATGCCGGCCGCTATCGCGCCACGCTCGAAGGGTGGGCGTATCAGGCCGATACGCCGGTGACGCTCACGCTCTACCGGGGAACGAAGCAGGCGGCCGCCGCCGCGCTCGAGGAGCTGATCCTGTCCACCGATCTCATCGGCGAGACGCCGCGAACCGTTCAGGTCGAGACGTACCTGCGGCCCAACGACATCCTCGCTCCGTCGCTGGCCGACGCGGAACGAATCGACTACACCAACTACTACGCCCCGGAACAGACGGTCGAGAACTACACGGGCGAGGGGATCGCGCTCCGCTCGATGACGATCGAGGGGCCGCTGTTCGAGTCGTGGCCGCCGCCGAGCAGCCGCGAACTTCTGGTCGGGGTCGAGTTCGATGACGAGGGCGGGTTGCGCCTGACGAAGGCGCCCTACGAGCACATCGTCGACATCGTCGCCCGGTTCGCGCCGCTCGCGTTCCGGCGCCCCCTCCTGGAGGGCGAACTCGAGGCCTACGCGAGCCTGGCCCAGCCGATGCTGGAGGACGGCAGGCCCTTCATCGACGCCGTCCGCGTACCGCTGCGCGCCGTCCTCAGCGCGCCCCCCTTTCTCTTCCAGGCAGGGGACCCGGGACGGCTGGACGACTTCGCGCTGGCGTCCCGCCTCTCCTACTTCCTGTGGCGGAGCATGCCGGACGGCGAACTGCTGGCCAAAGCAATCGATGGCAACTTGTCCGACCCGGCCATCTTCGCGGCCCAGGTCGACCGCCTGCTCGACGATCCCAGGTCGGAGCGATTCATCAACGACTTCGCGGGCCAGGCGTTCCGGCTCTACGAGTTGACGGCGACGAGTCCCGACGCCAGCCTCTATCCCGAGTACGACGACCGCCTGGGGCAGGCGATAGCCCAGGAGACGGAGCTGTTCCTGGCCGAACTGATCGCCGAAGACCACGGCGTGGGCGGCCTGATCGACGCCGACTTCACGTTCCTCAACCGGCGGCTCGCCGAGCATTACGGCGTGCCCGGGATCGAGGGGCAGCACATGCGCAAGGTGACGCTGCCTCCGGACAGTCCCCGCGGCGGGCTCATTACCCAGGCGAGCATTCACAAGGTCACGGCCAACGGCACGACCACCTCGCCGATACCGCGCGGCAACTTCGTGCTGACGAACCTGCTCGGTCAACCGGCGCCGCCGCCGCCCGAGAGCGTCACGGCGCTCGAACCGGACACGCGCGGAGCTGTGACGATCAGGGAACAGTTGGCCAAGCACCGCAACGAACCGGTGTGCAACAGTTGCCACCGGGTGATCGATCCGCCGGGCTTCGCGCTCGAGTCCTTCGACCCGATAGGCGGCTTCCGCAGCCGCTACCGGGCGGCTGGCGGCGAAGCCACGACCCCGGACGGGTTCAGCTACCCGTTGCCGTACAAGCAGGGACTCCCGGTCGACGCCGCCGGCGTAACCGCCGATGGCGAGCCCTTCGCCGGGATCGAGGAGTACAAGCGGCTCCTCGGCAGGGACGTGGAGCAGGTGGCCCGCCACCTCGTGTCCCAGTTCCTGGTGTACTCGACCGGCGCCGAGATCGAGTTCGCGGATCGGGACGATGTGGAGCGGGTCGTGGCGCAAATCGCCGACGGCGGGTACCCGCTGAGAACAATGATTCACGAGGTCACAAAGAGCGACCTCTTCAGGAGCCGCTAACGATGAACCTGACCCGACCCCTGGATCGCCGCACCTTCCTGCGTGCTTCGGGCGTGGCGCTCGCGTTGCCCATGCTCGAGTCGATGACCCCGGCGTTCGGCCATGCCGCGGCCACCGGGCCGCGACGGATGGTCAACATCTGCAACACGCTCGGCCTCTATCGCGAGGCATGGTTCCCCAAGACCGCCGGCGCCGGCTACGAGACGACGGAGTACCTGTCGCTGCTTGAGAAGCACCGGCAGAACTTCACCCTGTTCACGGGCTTCTCGCACGAGGACCAGAGCGGCCGGCAGCCGCACAACTCGGAGGTCACGTTCCTGACCGCGGCCCGGCGCCCCGGCCTCGACGGGTTCCGCAACACGATTTCGATGGACCAGGTGGCGGCCAGCCATCTCGGGTACACGACCCGCTTTCCGTCGGTCGTGCTCGGCACCGCGTCGCCGCAGAGTCAGTCCTACACGAGAAGCGGCGCCATGGTGACGGCGGAGACCAGCCCGGAGAACCTGTTCCGCCAGTTGTTCCTGCAAGGCACGCCGGAGGAAGTCGAACGGGAGAAGCTGAGCCTGAACGACGGCGGCAGCATCCTGGACCGGCTCAAGTCGCAGACCGCGTCGCTGCGCCGGCGGGTGAGTCTGGCCGATCAGACGAAGCTGGACGCGTACTACAACGCGGTGCGGACCGCCGAACTGGACCTCGCCGAGGTCCAGGCCTGGCAGCAGAAGCCGAAGCCGGTGGTCAGCGCGCAGGCGCCCACCGACATTCCCTCCCGCTCGGACCTGATCGGCCGCGTCAAGCTCATGCTCCGGATGATTCCGCTGATCCTCGAGACCGACTCGTCCCGGGTCATCAGCCTGATGATCCAGGATCACGGGGTCGTGATCGACGTTCCGGGCGTGAACTTCGACCAGCACAGCCTGTCGCATCACGGCCAGGACCCGTCGAAGATCGCGCAGCTCAAGAGAATCGAGACCGGGATCGTCGAGAGCTTCTCCGACCTGTTGAGCGACTTGGGCGAGCGCAGCGACGGCAACGGTTCGCTCCTCGACCAGACCACGGTCCTGTTCGGCAGCAACCTGGGCAACGCGAACTCGCACGAACCGAAGGACCTGCCGATCCTCGTCGCCGGCGGCGGCTACAGCCACGGCCAGCACATCGTCCACGATGGCGAGCACAATGCGCCGCTGTGCAACCTGTACGTGACCATGCTCCAGGGCATGGGTGTCGAGACGGACGCCTTCGGCCAGAGCACCAGCACGCTGACCTGGGCGTAGCGAGCCATCGCCGGCCCGGGTTGAGGTCAGATCCCGCCTTACTGGGTGCACCGGCCTTCTGGCCGGCATGCGCGATCCCTGGGAACGCGGGCGTCTCGCCCGCATCCGGCAGCAGCGAAGCGGGCTACCGCGCCGATCTTGCCTGCCGGCGCCGTTCGATCTCGGCGGCCTCGACACCGGCGAGGCCGGCCGCGCCGCGTTGCACCTTGAGCACCGCTTCGACGATGTCGTCGACGTCTTCGGCGGTTCCGAGGAGGAGTTGGTGGGGTAGCCAGACGGACTCGCGGTACGCGGCACGCTCGGCGTGCGGGCAATCGGTAGCCGGCGATCGGGCGAGGGCCGCGCTCCACGCCGGGTAGCGGGCCGGGTCGGGGCGGAGCAGCTCGCTCCTGGGCAGCGCCTCGTAGAAGCGGCCGTCGGCCGGCACGCCCTCGGCCTCGAGCGCGGCGACGAAGACGTCGCGGTCGATGCCGGCGAACGCTTCGCCGTCGAAGCGGACTACGAACTGGTAGATGGCTTGGGTTGTCACCCGCGGGTCGATTCGCAGATTGGCAAGACCTGGAATTTCGTCGATGGCCGCGCGCAGGCGCCGGGCGTTGTGCGCCCGGATCTCATGCTGGCGATCGAGCCGTTCGAGCTGGACCTCCAGGATCGCTGCCTGAAGATCGGTCATCCGGTAGTTGTGCCCGATCACAGCGGCGGGCGCCGCGGCACCTGCGCGCTGCCGGCCACAGTTGACCAGCGCGTGGAGCCGGTCGAGCACCGCAGAGTCACTCGTCGTCACGATGCCGCCTTCACCCGCGGTCATCAGCTTCGAACTCTGGAAGCTGAACGACCCCGCGTCGCCCCAGGAGCCGACGCCGCGTCCCCGCCAGCGGGCGCCGTGGGCGTGCGCGCAGTCCTCGAGCACCGCGAGCCCGTGTTTCTCGGCGAGCGCTCCGATCGCGTCCAGGTCGGCGACGGTCATCGCCAGGTGGACCGGGACGATTGCCTGCGTCCGCTCCGTGATCAGGGCCTCCGCGGCGTTCACGTCGATGCAGTACGTCTCCGGGTCGATGTCGGCGAACACGGGGACGCAGCCGGCGAACAGGGCCGCCGAGGCGGTCGCCTCGAAGGTGTAGGCGGGGACGATCACTTCGGCGCCGGGCTCGACGCCCATCGCCTGGAGCGCTACTTCGAGCGAGACGGTGCCGTTCGCGACGCAGAGGGCGTGGGCGCAGTCGTGGCGCCTGGCGAACGCCCGGCCGAAGGCCTCGGCGCGCTCGTTGGGCAGCGGGAAGCCGCCCCAGTCGCCGTCGCGCAGCGCCGCGGTGACGGCTTGCTCCTCCTCCGGTCCTCGCGACGGCCACCGCGGCCAGGGCTCGGTGCGGACGGGGTTGCCGCCCAGCAGAGCCAGCTTGGAAGAGGAGCCCGGAGCGGCCACGGCGCTACGGTACGACCAGCGGGCGAAGGAGGTCTGCGTCCCGTGCCGGGTCACGGAGTCGCTGGCGTAGCGGACGCCGAAAGCGACTGCTTCGCGGCTGTCCGCGGAAGCGAGCAGGGCTGCCGCGAAGGCGCCGTTGAACGCGTCGCCGGCGCCGGTCGTGTCGACGGCCTCGACCCGCGGCGCGGGAACCAGGGTTGGCGTCGATCCCGCTTCCGCCAGCATCACGCCTGCCGGGCCGAGAGTCAGGGCGGCGCCGCCGTAGCCCATCGCCAGCAACTCCATGGCCGCATCGGCGGCGCTGCCGGCATCGATCCGCTCGTCGCCCCGGCCGAGCAGCACCGCGCACTCGAGTTCGTTGGGTGTCACCCAGGCGATCCGCCCCGGGTCGAGGCCCGGGTCGTTCCGCTCGTCGATGGGGGCCGGGTTCCAGATCACCGGTACGCCGGCGCCGGCGGCTCGCGCCACAGCGCTGCGGACCCCGTCGGCCGGCGTCTCGTTCTGGATCAGGAGCAGCCCGGCCTCTTCGACCGGGACCGCGGCGAGAGCGTCGGCGGTCAGGCGGGCGTTCGCCCCGGGCGAGTTCATGATTCGGTTGTCGCCGCTGCCGGCCTCGACCCAGACCGCGGACAGGCCGGTGTGGATACCGTCGAGGACCAGCAGGTGATGTGTATTCAGGTCGTCCCCGGCGAACACCGAGCGTTGGGCGTCGCCGCGAGCATCGTTGCCGAGGGCGCCGGCGAAGGAGACGGCGCCCGCCGCTTCGCCGAGTCCGCCGCGGCACCTTACGGCGGCAACCGCCTGGTTCGCGCCCTTGCCGCCGCAGGATTCGAAGAGCTCCGCGCCGGCGATTGTCTCGCCCTTCCTGGGCAGCCGCGGATGCCTGAAGATCAGGTCGTAGTTGACCGAGCCGATGACGAGCAGGGCGCCGGTCAAGGGATCAACCGGTCTCCCAGCGCAGGAACCTGGCGCCGATGGAGAAGGCGACGACGCCGAGGACCACCAGCACGGCGCAGGGCAGCAGCATCTCGTTCAGCGTGAAGCCGCGCCAGATCGCGCCCTCGTACGCGATCAGCGCCCACTTCATCGGGCTGATGTTGCCGAGGCGCTGCATCCACTCCGGCATCAGGAACAGCGGCACCATGCCGCCGCCGAGCATGGAGAACGGGAGCGCGAGGCCCCAACCGACGCCGGCCGCCGCCTGTTCCGTGCGACCGATCACGCTCAAGGCCATCATGATGCCGCAGAAGCAGATCGAACCGCTGAGGAGCGCCAGTGCCAGCAATGGGTAGGAGGTGGGTCTCACACCGAAGACGGTGATCCCGAGCGTGATCAGGGCGGTACTCGTGGTCAGCACCGTGGCCAGACAGGCCAGCCCCTTGGCGGCAAGGAGGTGGCGGCTCGTGATCGGGGACACGAGCAGTCGCATCAGCGTGCCGCGGCTGCGCTCGATTGCGATCGAGATGCTGAAGGACACGGTTCCACCGATCAGGGTCCAGAGCATCGCCTGGGCGAAGGAGGTGGCGTAGGAGTTGGTCGGCCCGCGCTGCTCCGCCTGGACTGCGGTCTGTCCGATCTCGAGCAGCGGGCCGAAACCGCCGGTCACGGCGCCGGTGGTGGCGGCGTTCAGGCCGAGCTGGTCGATCAGCGACGGCACGCGGGACGACAGGTCGATGAAACTGAGGAAATCGTCGCGGGCGGGCGACGGGGGCGAGAACTGTTCGATCAGGCGACGGTTCTGGTCGTTGGTTGCCTGGATGCGCGCGGGATCGCTCATCAACGCCTGCAGTTCGGCTCCGGCAGCTTCGAGCAGGATGCCCCGGATCATCCCCGCGGCGGCAAACTGCGTGGGGTCGACGTTGAGCTCGACCTCGGGAGTGGTCCTGAAGGGGTTGTCCAGGGCGACACCGAACCCGGGCCTCAGGGTGACCATGACCCCGGTCTGGCCCCGGCGCACCTGATCGAGGGCCTGCTCGCGCGGGATCTGCTCCAGGTCGAGCCCGCCGGCGGCTTCAAGTCTGGCGATGAAGCGCTCCGAACCGGAAGTCCGGTCTTCGTCGACGAGGGCGACATGGATGCTCTCCGGCCCGCGGCTCAAGTTGGCGAACATGGCGCCGAAGAAGATCGCCATCATCAACGGGAAGAACACCGTGAAGAAGAAGCCCATCTTGTCCCGGAAGAGGATCTTGATGTCCTTCGCGGCCATGGCGACGATGGTTCTCACGGCTTTCTCCTGGCGCTCGTGGGCGCCTAGTCTCGCAGCGCGCGGCCAGTGAGGTTCAGGAACACGGTTTCGAGGTTGGGCGGACGGTACTCGAAGTGCTCGACCGTCTGCCGTTCCTGAAGTTCGGCGAGCGTCCTCAGGGGGTCCGTCGTCTCATGGATGCTCTCGCCGTCTCGGGTGTGGACCACGAGGTTGCCCGGACCGCCGTGCGCCTCGATCAGCGCCGGCACGCGGTCGAGCGCCATCAGCCGGCCGTGATCGATGATCGCGACCCGGTCGCAGAGGCGCTGCGCCTCTTCCATGTAGTGGGTCGTGTAGACAATGTGCTTGCCATCGTCCCGGAGCTGCTCGACGCGATCGAAGATCGCGTTCCTCGATTGGGGGTCGACACCGACCGTCGGTTCGTCGAGCAGCACCAGGTCCGGGTCGTGGATGATGGCGACCGCCAGGTTCAGGCGGCGCTTCATGCCCCCGGAGTACTTGGAGACGGATTTCTTCCCGACGTCCGTCAGATCGGCAAAGTCGAGACAGGCGGCGACCCGGTCGTCCAGCTCGGATCCCCTAAGGCGGTGCAGGCGGCCGAAGAAACGCAGGTTGTCGGCGGCGCTGAGCTCCTCGTAGAGGGCGACCGACTGCGGCGCCAGCCCCAGCGCCCGGCGGTTGTCCGCCTCGGTGGGGTCCAGGTCGATCGTCGGGCCGAGGAAGCGGACCACGCCTTCGTCCGGCTTGAGCAGGCCGACCGCCATGTTGATCGCGGTCGTCTTGCCGGCGCCGTTGGGCCCCAGGAGGCCGAACACTTCGCCGGCCTTGAGCTGGAACGACAGGTCGTCGACCGCGCGCAGGTCGCCGAAGCACTTGCTGACATGGTCGAATAGAAGCATGGGTGGCTGCTGTATTCCTGTTACGGAACGGTCCGGCGCTTGTTGCGGTCGGATCGCGGCCGCGGCGCAGAAGTGGGAGCGCGTGGTCAGATCGTTAGCGTACCGCCCGGCGCCATCACCTTCACTTCGACGCCGGCGGGCGCGAAGTGGCTTGGGTCCTGCGCGATCGGCGGCCAGGTGCCGTAGTGGATCGGAATCGCGACCGGCGCGCCGATCATCTCGGCGGCCCGGGTGGCTAGCTCCGGGCCCATCGTGAAGCGGTCGCCGATCGGCACGCAGGTGGCGTCGGGCCGGTAGATCTCGCCGATCAGCTTCATGTCGCCGAACAGGCCAGTGTCGCCGCAGTGGTAGACGGTCTTGCCGCCCATATGGACGACGAGGCCGCAGGGCATGCCCATGTACCGGCCTTCGTACGAGGACGAGTGGAATGCGTGGGTGAACGCGACCCACCCGAACTCGGTGTCGATCCTGCCGCCGGGGTTGCCGGGGTTCACGTTGTCGTGGCCCAGCTCCTGCAGGTAGTTGCACATCTCGAACGCGGCGATCACGTTCGCGTCGTTGGCCTGGGCGATGGCGAGCGTGTCGCCGAAGTGGTCGGAGTGGCCGTGGGTCAGGGCGATGGTTCCGCACTCGACATCCCCGGCTCCGATCGTGGCCACCGGATTGCCGGTGAGGAAGGGGTCGACGGCGAGCGTGTGCTCGCCAGAGCGGAACAGGAAGCCGGAGTGACCGAGAAAGGTGAGTTCGAGGGCCATGGCGTGGTGTCTCCTTCGGATCGCGGAAATGGAAGGACCCGCGGCGAAGCCGGGCCTCTATTCGGCCTGTTCGGCGGGCAGGTGGACGACGAGGCCGTCGAGGGCTTCGGTCACGTCGATCTGGCAGCTCAGGCGGCTGTTGGGGCGCACGTCGATGCCCTGCTCGAGGACGAAGTCCTCTTCGACATGACGCGGACCGACGGCCTCGATCCAGGCCTCGTCGATGTAGACGTGGCAGGTGCTGCAGGAGCAGGAACCGCCGCAGATGGCGACGATGCCGTCCACGTCATTGTCGAGCGCACCCTCCATCACGGTGCCCCCAACCGGCGCTTCGATGACGCGCGAACTGCCGTCCTGGGCGATGTAGGTGATCTTGGGCATGGGTCCCTCTCTCGTGCTCTTGGGGCGCCGCGGCACTTGGCCGACGGGCGGGGAGTCTACTTTCTTCGCTGCGTTCTACGGCGCAGGCTCCTGGTCGCCGAAGCGTTCCTGAATCCAACTGCTGATCGTCTCGAGCGCTTCGGGCGCCATCGTCTCCTCGATTGTCCCGTACTCGGCGGGCGAGCCGGTGCCGGCGGTCTGGAACAGGTGGTTCAGGCCGGGGAAGCGATGCACGGTGATGTCCCCGTTCGCGGAGGCCGCGAATGCGGTTTCCATGGCGGACTGGTTCTGGTCGGCGTCCACCTGCGTGTCCTTGCCGCCGAACAGCGCCAGCGTGGGCACGGCGAGGCCGCCGAGTGCCGGCCCCGGGTCGTAGCGGATGAAGAACCGGAACCAGGGAGTGAGGTTGGACTCGACCGCCGCGGACACGGCGGATTCCAAAGCGTCACCGCTCAGTTGCGCCGTCTCGGGCGAAGCGGCCAACTGCTCGGCGACGACCTCTCGCAGCGCCGCTTCGGCCTCCGCGGGGGGCATCCCGGAGCCGATGATCTCGAGCGCCCGGCCCTGCAGTGCCGCGACTTTCTCGATCATCTCCGCCGTGGCGCCGTTCGCGGCCGCGATGCGCCGGAGTTGCTGCCGCAGCAGATCGCCGCCGGGGACGCCCGGGCCAGCCAGCAGAACGGCGTACGCGACGGTTCCCGGCTCGACGCGGTTGAGCGCCAGCGGCGCGACCAGGCCCCCCTCGGAGATGCCGATGAGGCCCACCCGTCCCGGATCGATCCGTCCGTAGCCGCGCAGGAAGCGCACGCCGGCCAGGACGTCGGCCGCCTTGTCCCTCGATGTCGATTGCGAGGTGCTGCCGGTCGAACCGCCGACGCCGCGGTCGTCGACCCGCAGCACCGCGATGCCGAGTCGCGTCAGGTGGTCGGCGAGCACCAGGAAGCTCTTGTGGCCGAAGAGCTCGAGATCGCGGTTCAGCGCGCCGCTGCCCGAGATCAACAGCGCGGCGGGAACTTCCTCCTCGCCGGGCGGCAGGGTCAGGGTGCCGGCGATCGTCACCTCCCCGTTCCGGTACTCGACCTCTTCCTCGTCGTACGGGAACGGCGGTTTCGGCTCCTGGGGTCTTGGCGGCGCTTCGATCTCGACCGTCTCGCGGCCGAGCCGGAACGGGAGGCGGGCCGGCCCCTGACGGAACTCGCCTGAGATCTCGCCGCCGGCCAAGACGCCCTCGAAGGTCGGTTCCCCGGGGACGCCGCCGATCGCGAAACGAACCGCCTCGCCGTCGACCGACACGTCAGAGAGCGGAAGATCGGCGGCCCCCTGGGCGGGAATGTCGATCGTTCCCGACCACATGCCGCCGCTCTCTTCCAGGTCGACCTGGACAACGAGGGGCTGGCCGGGAATCTCGATCGAGCCCTCCCAATGGCCGGCGGCGTCGGCGGTCTGGGCGCCCACCTGGGTCGTCGCTATCGAAAGCGTGATCGAGGCCGCAACCGCCACGGCGCGCAGGAGATGAGGTCGTCCGTGTGGAGCATGGAGCATGTGGCGTCCTGGTCTGGATTCGGAAGAAACGGCTTGAGGCTGAGCTACTGGGAAGACGAAGATCGGCCCCGTGAAGGGCCACGGTAGTTTTCGCCGGACGGTTGTCGGATGCGCAACTGCCTGACGGCTTCGAAGTGCCTCAGGTTGCGGGTCACAAGAGCCATCCGGTGCTCGATGGCAGTGGCGGCGATCAGGGCGTCGGGCGTGCCGATGCGGACCTCGCGGCGGATCCGGCCGGCCCTTTCGGCCACCGCCCGGTCCACCGTCAGTTCCCTGAACGGGCCGAGCAGTTTCTGAATCCGCTCGGTTTCGACCGTGCCCGAGAACAGCTCGCATCGCGTGACGACGGAGTAGTGGAGGCGGTTCCGTCCGGGCCTCAGCTCCCGGAATCCGCGCAGATGATCGATGAAGACGTCGGAATCGACGAGGTAGTTGGCCACGGATCAATCGAAGGGCTTGAGCCTCTCGTCGCGAGTGTCCCATTCGTCGCGAGCCGGGAACCGCGCGTCGGGCGCGGCGCCGAACGTGTTCTTGAGGGCAGCGGTCGCGTCAGTGGGCGCCTTGGCGAGGTAGAGGTCGACCGCTTCGCGGACCACGGAGGCGAGACTCAGGCCTCGCGCTCCGGCAATTTCGTCGAGCCGCTGGCGCTGTAACGGCTGGAGGTAGATCTGGGTGCGTGTTGCTGCCATACAGCGCAGTATACAGCAGCGCCAGTGGCCTCCGTTATTGCTCCTCGATCCGATAGAGGTGGGTACCTGTGCGGATGAACAGGGCGCCGTCTGAGACGGCGATCGAGGCGAGGGTCGAGCCGTCGAGTTCGTTGCGCGCCAACTGCTCGAACTCCCGGCCGGGCGCGATGACCGTCGTCACCCCCTCTTCGTTCTGGAAGTAGAGCCGGCCGCCGGCGAACACCGGCGAAGCGGAGTGGTTGCCGCCGAGTCGCTGCTGCCAGTGGATGCCGCCCGTCAGGGCATCGATACAGGTGGCGATGCCCCTGTCGGTGGCCGTGTACAACTCGTCGCCGACCAGGATCGGCGACACCGTGAGCGGCGCGCCGCGGCGGCGCCGCCAGGCGACCTCCGAGTCCGTGACGTTGCCCTTGCCGGTTGGCCGCACGGCGAGCAGGACCGGCTCGTTGAAGCCGGTCGAGAGGTAGACGAGCCCCTGGCCGTAGACGGGGCGAGAGACGTTGGAGAAGCCGCCGGGATACTCGACCCGCCAGATCTCTCGACCAGTGGCAGGTTCGTGGGCCGTCGTGCGGAACGCGCTCACGTTGACGATCTGTTCGGCGTCACCGACCTGGATCGCAAGCGGCGTGGAGTAGGCCTGCGAGATCGGCGCCGGCCGAACCGACCGCCAGCGCTCCTCGCCGGTTTCTACGTCGACGGCGACCAGGAAGGCGGTGTCGTAGCCGTCGATGCTCACGATGAGGAGCCCCTCGTGCAGGATCGGCGACCCGCCGTTCCCATGCTGCGAGGTGTAGGGGAAACGGGTTCGCCAGAGAACCTCGCCGGCCGATTCGCTGCCCGTGGCGACCGCCGCCGTGCCCTGGGAGCCGAAGTGGACGTAGACGCGCTCGCCGTCAGGATCGATGACCGGCGTCGGTGACGCGAAGCTGTTCTTCTGGTTCAGCAACGTGGTGTCGGTGACGGCGAACACCTCGATGTCCATCGCGGCCTCGCCGCTGCTGACATCGAAGGCGAGCAGTCGCAACGAGGTCCCGGCGTCGCGGTCGGTGACCGCCGTCGTGAGCCAGACCAGTCCGCCGACGATCACGGGAGAGGACCACCCGCGACCTGGAACCGCCGTCTTCCAGGCGACGTTCTCCGTCTCGCTCCAGGTGAGCGGAACCGCTTCGTCCGGCGCGTGTCCCTGCCCGGTCGGCCCCCGGAACTGCGGCCAGTCGCCGGCGTGCGCGGCGGTAGCCGCCAGAGCGAAGAGGGCCAACAGAATGACGGGACCGGCCGCCCGAACCTGGGCCCACGTCTCCGGGGGCCAGTTTCGTGTTGATTCTTGCAACGCCATGATCGTCACTTCGAGGCGAAGCCTCGCTGGTTCAACGCTACAACGCCTTGGTTTGGTGGAGGCGTGCGCCTCCTGGATGAAGATTCTCCCGGTGGCCACGTTGGAGACTGCGGCGCGGAGTGCGTCGGGCCACGACTAAGATCACGGACGACGGAGCCTCATGTTCTGAGACCCGGGAGTTCTCCGATGACTGAAGAGAACACAGTGTCGATCGGTGAAGGGGTAGGGCGGATTCACCCTCATCTGAAAGCGTCCGCTGAGGATGTCGCCGCGTTCTGCCGGCGCTGGGAGGTGGAGGAGATGGCACTCTTTGGCTCAATCCTCAGGGACGACTTCCGCACGGACAGTGACATTGACGTGTTGATCCGGTTCGCTGCAGAGCCAACACCGGGCCTGTTCGGACTCGTTCGCATGGAGGACGAACTCGCCGGGCTGTTTGGCCGTCCGGTCGACCTCTTGACTCGTGACGCGATCGAGAACAGCAGGAACTACATTCGTCGGCGAGCGATTCTCGAATCCCTGAAGGTTGTGTATGCCGCGTGACGAGGCCGCGCTCCTGCTGGACATGCTGGAGTCTGCGAGGGACGCGGTGTCATTCGCAGAAGGGCTGGAGTACGCGGAACCGCCTCGTCCATGCCTACTTCGGGATCGACCTGCGCCAAGTGTGGGACACGGTGAGGGACGATATCCCTGCGCTGATCAACGAGTTGGTACCGTTGGTGCCGCCAAGCTCTGGCTAGCTCGCGGCCGAGACGGGACACACCGTTAGTCGTTGACATCGGGTCGTGCCAAGGTTCGCGGACTTCGCGAGGTCGCCCGCGGCGCCGGCGTGGTTCGGGTATCCCCACACTCCTGCCAGCGAAAGCACGACGTCACATGGTCGTTCACCATCCCCACGGCCTGCATGAAGGCGTAGCAGATGGTGGGGCCGACGAAGCGGAAACCACGGCGCTTGAGGCCCCTACTCATCGCCTCGGAGGCCGGGGTCGAGGCGGGGATGTCTTCGAGCCGGCGCCAGGCGTTGACGACGGGCGCGCCGCCGCCGAATTCCCACAGGAAGTCCGAGAACCCCGTGCCCGACTCGCGCAGGTCCAACCACGCCTGGGCGTTGCCAATCGCGGCACGCACCTTGAGGCGGTTGCGCACGATCCCCGGGTCCTGGAGGAGCGATGCGGCCTTCTGCTCGTCGTAGCGCGCGATGCGTTCCGGATCGAATCCGTCGAACGCGCGCCGGTACCCCTCGCGCTTCTTCAGAATCGTGTACCAGCTCAGGCCGGCCTGGGCGCCCTCGAGCACCAGCATCTCGTAGAGCCGGCGGTCGTCGCGGACCGGCATCCCCCATTCCTCGTCGTGGTAGGCGACGTAGAGCGCATCGTCGTTGACCCAGCCGCAGCGGGTCCGAGTCATCTCCTGCACTCGAGTCGCCAGGCCGCCGGCACTACGGGTAGTAGCCGCGAATCGTCCGCGCCTTGGCGCCCCTGGCGTCGACCACGACCTCGACCCGGCGGAAGGCGTCGCTCGGCTGGGTGCTCGACGATTGGTAGGCGAGGAAGTACTTCGAGCGAAGTTCCAGGGCGATCTGGTCGTAGACGGCGCCGAGCTGGCTTGTTTCCTCGACGAAGAAGGCGCGTCCCCCGGTCTCGGTCGCCAACTGCTCCAGCACCTTTCTCGGGTTCTTCTTCGCCTTCCTGGGGAGCGCCAGTCCGATCGCGTAGATCGCGGCCTCCGACCGGCGGGCGTACTCGAGCGCGTCGTCGAGGTCGTAGCGGCTGTGCTCGTCGACGCCGTCGGAGAGCAGCAGGACCGCTCGCTGTCCGGGCAGCCCGTTCAGGTGGTAGAGCGTGAAGATCAGGCTGTCGTAGAGCGCGGTGCCGCGCTCGGCGCGCAGGCCCATCAGGCCCTTGGCGAACTCGATGCGGTCGCGCGTGAAGGGCGCCGCCAGGTGCGGGCGGTCGTTGAAGGTCACGATCGAGAGTTCGTCGCGTTCGGTGATCACCTGCTGGAAGAAGTCGGCGGCGGCCTGAACGGACTGCTGCAGGCGTTCCTCCATCGACGCCGACACGTCGAGCAGGATGGTGCCGATGAGCGGCGTGTCGTCGACCCGTTCGAAGCGGACGATCTCCTGCGCCACGCCGTCCTCGAGCACCTGGAAGGCGTCCTCCCCGAGGTCGAGCAGGGGACGGCGGTCGCGGTCGTCGACGGTCGTGTAGAGCTCGACGAAGTCGACCTGGACTTCTTCGAGGGTGGCCGGCCCGTTGATGATCGCGGTGTTCTCGACGAAGGCGGCCGGCCCCTCGGCGCCCGCCAGCTTGCCGACGATGCGGACGATGGTCAGCGCCGGTCCGTCGTGCAGTTCGATCGGGACGGTGAAGGGTTCCTCGTAGAGCGTCGCCACCCGGTCGTCGTTGCGGAAGACCTGGAGCTCTTCGAGGCTCCGTCCCTCGGGCACCGTCACCTGGGCGCGCATGCGGACGCTGTCGTTGTAGCGATTGCCGGGGATCGGTTCGATGATGCGCACGTCGAAACGGTGGGGCGAGCCGTTGATCAGGTAGGAGTCACTGGCGATCTGGTTGCTCCCCACGTCGTAGGCGATGGCGCGCAGCATCTGGCTCCGGGGCAGTTCGCCCAACCGCACGTCGACGCTGTAGGGCGCCCGCTTGGTGGTGAACAGGTCCTTGTCGTCCAGCGTGAATCGCACCTTGTCGACCGGTCCGGTAGCCGCGGTGTCGAAGCGGAGATAGCCGGAGACGAGGTCGCCTCCGGGCGAGATGATCCGGATCGACGGTTCGCCGCTCGCGAGAGAACGATTCGCTTCGGCGAAGATCGGTTCCAGGTCGGCTTCCGTCCACCCGGCGGCCTCTTCGACCCGGGGCACCTCGAGCGGTTGAGCGTGACGCCACACTGCGTCCCCGTTCAGATCGTCGACGCGCAGGATCAGCTTGAAGTTCCCGGGTCGCAGATACCGCTGGGCGACCAGGGGCATGGCCGGCAGCCCGCCGTCGCCCTTGGTATCGGCCTCCTCGACCGGGAACTCGAAGCGGTAGCGGAAGCTCTCGAACAACCGGTCGGCGCCGGTGTCCGCGTCCGCGCGCAGGATCTCGCCGATCAGTTCGAAGCCGTAAGCGCGGGCGCCGGCCAGGTCGGCGAGTGTTGCGCTTGCCGCCTCGACCTGGACCAGGGTCTGGACCACGGTGCGGCTTTCCTTGCGGCCCGGGAAGGTGACGTCGAGCGAGGCTTCGAGCTGCGGCACGCCGGATGGGAGATCGGTGGAGTAGGACTCGAAGGTGCGCAGCCACTCGTTGGACGGCGCCTCGATCGGCTCCAGCTTCTCACCGATCAGCCGGTCGTAGTAGAAGCCGAGCGCGCCGCCCCAGTCATTCAGGATCTTGATGATGCCGAGCGCGTACCCGAGTTCCTCCTCCTGGCACCCGGCGCCGAGGTCCTCGCTGCTGAGCCGGTCGATCCCTTCGTTCGGCAGCCAGGCGCGCCAGGCGCCGACGCCCAGGCGCCGGTGGAAGATGACCGCGTACTGCTGGGGCCGCAGCCGGCGGCTGTAGATCGCGCCGATCACCTCGCTCATGTCCTGGAAGCCGTAGAACCAGGCCTCGATCTTGGTGGCGGAGCGTTGGGGACAGATGTCGACGTGGATGTCGGGCGGTCCGTTGAGCAGGTAGTAGCGGGCCCGCTCGTCGTCCGTGCTGTCGAACAACTGGCGGATCATGGAGAGCCTTTCGCTCCAGTGCTCCCTGAACTCGTTGCGGGCGGTCTCGGGGTAGGGGTCGCGCGCTTTCCAGAACTCGTTAATGAAGGCGTCCCGCTGATAGTCCTGGGACAGGCAGAGGAACGACTGGATCTCGTCGTCCGTGAGCAGCAGGGCGACCTCCTCGGTCCACTGCCGGTGGTGGGTCGGCAGGGCGTTGGGATCGGGCTGGCTGCCGTCGTTGCAGGGGGGGCGCTTCTTGGCGGCCGTTGCCGCGCCGGCGAAGAGGATCGCCGCTGCGGCGGCGATCGGAAGGGCTCGGATGAGGAGGTTGCGGCGCACGGTGGGTGGCTCTGGGGGCGGGGCTTCTAGTTTAGTTGGTGCGGAGTTGGGGAGGCCGGCGCTGCGCGCCGGATGCCGGCGAGGACGCCGTCAGGGGCGGTAGGTGAAGGCCTGGGGCCCCGTCGTCAGCGACCCGGCGGCCAGTTTGGCCCAGCGGCAGAGGATGGGGCGGGTCTCGCGCGGGTCGATGATCTCCTCGATCTCGAAGTACTCGGCCGAGCGGAACGGCGAGCGGACGCGGTTGAGACGCTACTTGATGCGGGCGAGGTGGGCGTCGTAGTCGTCGGCTTCGGCGAGTTCCGCCTTGTAGGCGACCTCGATGCCGCCCTCGATCGGCAGCGAGCCCCAGTCGCCCGAGGGCCAGGCGTAGCGGAAGTGGTAGCTGCCGGGCTTGTGGTTCGCGCCGCCGGCGACGCCGAAGGCCTTGCGGATCACGACGCAGCAGAACGGCGTGGTGCATTGCCCCAGTGCCGCCAGGACCTGGGAACCGAAGCGGATCGTGGCGGTGTGCTCGGACTCCCGGCCGATCAGGAAGCCCGGGCAGTCCTCCAGGTGGAGCAGCGGCAGGTGGAAGGTGGCGGCCAGGTCGATCAGCCGGGACAGCTTGCGGCAGGAGTCGGCGTCCCAGCCGCCGCCGTAGACGTTCACGTCCTCGGCGAAGATCGCGATCGGCCAACCGTCCAGACGCGCGAGGCCGGTGATGATGGACCGTCCCCAGTCGCGGCCGATCTCGAAGAAGGAGTCACGGTCGACGATGCGTCCCATCAAATCGCGCATCTTGTAGGTCCGCTTCGGATCCCGGGGCACGATGTCGAGCAGCTCCGGGTCGCGCCGCTCCGGGTCGTCGCTGCGCTCCGACTCGGGCAGCCGCGGCGGCAGCTCGTCCACGTTCGTCGGCAGGTAGGAGAGGAAGCGCCGGGCGCGTTCGAAGGCCTCCGCCTCCGAGTCCACGGCGTCGTCGATCGCCCCGTTCGAGGTGTGGATGCGGGCGTGGCCGAGCTCCTCCTTGGGCACCACACCGCCACCGGCCCACTCGACCAGGGCCGGTCCGGCAATCATCATCTGGGCGGTGTCGCGGACGATGATCGAGTAGTGCGCCGTGCAGACGCGGGCGGCGCCGATGCCGGCCACCGAGCCGAGGGCCAGGGACACCGACGGCGCCACCGCCAGGTGCTTGACGACCACCTCCCAACCGCGGAGCTGGGGGATGTAGGTGCGGCCCGCCATTTCGATCGTCTTGACCGATCCGCCGCCGCCCATGCCGTCGACCAGACGCACGTGGGGGAGCTTCATCTCCAGCGCCAGACCCTCGGCGTGGCTGCGCTTGGCCGGGATCGAGGCGTCGGCCGATCCGCCGCGCACGGTGAAGTCGTCGCCGGAGACGATCGCCGGCCGGCCATCGATCTCCGCCATCCCGAAAACGAAGTTCGAGGGCCGGAAGGCCACAAGGTCGCCGTCTTCCGTGTACTCGGCGCGCCCCGCGATCTCGCCGACTTCGTGGAAGCTGCCGGAGTCGCTCATCGCGTCGATGCGCTCGCGCACGGTCAGCTTGCCGAAGTAGTGCTGGCGCTCGACCTTCTCCTGGCCGCCCATCTTCCGCGCCAGTGCCCTGCGGCGCTCCAGTTCGTCGATCTCGGGCTTCCAGCTCAAGCCGCACTCCTCAGTCCGTCTCGCCTTGACGTGCCGTTCGCCGCAACAGCGCGCGCAGGTCGCGCTCCATCTGGGGCAGGCGGTTCAGGACCGCCTCGATGCGCAACTGGTGGGACTTGGGCCGGGCTGGATTGCCGTAGAGCACGGCGCCGGCCGGCACGTCGCGGTAGGCCACCGTGGTGCCGCTGAGCACCGCGCCGTCGCCGATCACAACGCCGTCCGCGACGCCGGCGCCGCCGGCAAGCACGACGCCCTTGCCGATCGTGACCCTGCCGGCGATCCTGACCGTTGGCACGACCAGGGTGTGCTCGCCGATCGTCACGTTGTGGGCGATGTGAACCAGGTCACCGATCTTGCAGCCGCGGCCGATCACGGTGGCGTCGAGCGCGGCGCGGTCGATCGTGACCTGGGAGCCGATCTCCACGTCGTCGCCGATCTCGACGGTGCCGACCTGCGGGATCTTGACGTGGCGGCCCTGCCGCTGCAGGTAGCCGTAGCCGTCGCAGCCGATCACGGTGGCGCCGTGGACGGTAACGCGCGCACCGACGGTCACGTCCTCCATGACCACAACGCCGGGGAACAGGACGCAGTCGGGGCCGATCCGGCTGTGCCGGCCGACGTAGGAGTTGGCGTGGAGCACCGTGCGGTCGCCGATCGAGGCGCCGGCCCGCACCGTGACGCCGGCGCCGATCGAGACGTCCGCGCCGATCGAGGCGCTGCCGGCGACGACGGCGGTCGGATGAACTCCCGCGGCTTCACGCCGGCGCTCGTCGTCGATATGGCGGAGCACGGTGACGAAGGCGAGGAAGGGATCGTCGACGGCGAGCTGGTGCGCCGCAAGCCGGTCGGTCACGGCCGGCACGACGAGGGCGCCGGCTCCGGTGTCCGTGGCGCCAAGCGTCCTTTCGTCCTTGGCGAACGACAACTGGTCGGGGCCGGCCTGCTCCAGGGAGGCGACCGAGCGGCACAGGAAACCGCCGTCTCCGTGCAGTTCAGACGCGACCCCGTCCTCCGCGAGCAGGTCGCGGACCTCGTCGAGCGTCTTGTCGAGTCGCGGCATGGGGCCCTATGCGGAGCGGCGCATGGCTTCGCTGGTTCGCCTCCCAGCCAGGTTCAGGGGTCGATCCGGTAGACCCGGCGCGCCGTATCGCGGAAGAGCGCCGTTTTCTCGTCCTCGGAGAAGTCCGCCACGATGCGCTGGAAGGAGTTCCAGAGCAGGGTGTAGGCGCCGCCCGCCCGGTCGACCGGGAAGTTCGACTCGAACATGCAGCGATCCGTGCCGAAGCGGTCGATGCAGTGGAGGTAGTAGGGGCGGTGGGCCTCCGCGGTCTCGGCCGAGGACGGCGGCTCGTCCCGTTTGTGCCAGCCGAAGCCGCAGATCTTCATCGCCAGACCGCCGAGCTTGATCACCACGTTGTCGCAGCGCGCGAGCTCGGTCATCGACTTGCGCCAGTCCGCCTCGACTTCGCGCCGGCGGCCCCGATAGGGCCCGATCCCGAGCGGACCGCCGACGTGATCGAGGATGATCCGCGTGTCGGGGAAGGCGTGGGCGAGGTCGGTCAACTGGTCGATCTGCGGGTGGTAGAGCCAGGCGTCGAAACTCAGCTCCAGCGGACCCAGGCAGGCGAAGCCGCGCCGGAAGTCGGAACGGAGCAGCATGCCCGCGGGCGGCTTCGAGTGCGAGACGCGGATGTCCGGGCTGGGGTCGAAGGCGGCGGAGTGGCGGATGCCGCGGAAGCGCCCGCCGCCCGCCTCGATGTGCGCTTCCAGCACTCCCTTGGCGCGATCTCCGAGCAGCAGGTTGGCGTGACTGACGATGCCGGCGATGGAGGCGCCGCCAGCGTCGCTACCCGTGACCTCGGCTTCGTGGGCGACCTTGAGCACGAACTCGGTCTCGCCGACTACCCGCATCTCCTCGGGGCCGTCCGCGCGGTAGCCGGAGGCGCACTCCACGAACACGGTCGAGGTCACGTTGTGCCCGGCGCCGGTGTCTCCGTGCAACTCCTCCAGCATGTACCGGGACTCGGGATGGTCCCAGAGGTGGTGGTGGGGATCGCAGATCTCCCGGTTCGGGTCGATCGGCTCTTCCTGCGTGCGGGCCAGCCAGGCCGCTTCCTGTTCGTTCATGCGCGTGATTCCTACCTTGATGAAAGCGGGTGGCGCTCCTAAGGCCCATCTTCCGGGTCCGCGGGTCAGGAGTTGTCCTTGCGGGTTCGGATTTCGCCGAAGACCTCGGCGTCGGAGGCGCCGGCCATGCCGAGCAGCGCGCGGATGCCCGGATCGTCGGGACGCAGGAAGGGGTTGGTCCGCTTCTCGACCCCGAGGCTCGAGGGCACTGTGGGTTTGCCTTCCGCCCGCAGTTGCTCGATCTCCGCGACCCGCTCGATCAGTTCCTCGTTGTCGGGGTCGACGGTGACGGCGAAGCGGGCATTGGAGAGCGTGTACTCGTGGCCGCAGTGGACGACCGCGTCGTTGGGCAGGGCGCGCAGCTTGGCCAGGGAAGACCACATCTGTTCCATCGTGCCCTCGAACACCCGGCCGCAGCCGAGCGCGAACAGAGTGTCGGCGCAGAACAGCGCGCGGTCGTCCTCGAACCAGTAGCTGATGTGCCCGGTGGTATGGCCGGGCGTGTCGATGACCCCCGCTTCGGCCTCGCCGAGCTGGAAGCGGTCGCCCTCGACGACGGTCAGGTCGAGGTCCGGAATGCGGTGCTCGTCGGCGGCGGGGCCGACCACCTGGCAGCCGTACTTCGCCTTCAGCGCCGGCACGGCGGCGATGTGGTCCATGTGGTGGTGGGTGATCACGATCCAGTCGATGCCGAGACCCCTGGCGCCGAGCGCCGCTTCGATCGGCCCGGTCTCCGGCGGGTCGACGACCGCCGTCTTGCCGCTCTCGGTCTCGTGCAGGAGGTAGGAGTAGTTGTCGCTCAGGACGGGGATCGTCTGGATCTCGAGCACGGGGTTCTCCGCGAGTCGTTGAAGTGCCGACTCAGCGCGCTGGAGGGCTGCGGAGCGGCGCCGGGACTATATCTCCTGGCTCCTGGCCGGGCCGCCGCGGAGAGCCGCCATCGCTACGATGACTCGCAGCGCGGGCTGACGTCGGGGCATACCGACTCAGGCGTGCTGGCGTGCCACCGCGTCGTTCAGCTCGACGCCGAGGCCGGGGCCTTCGGGTACAGCGATCGAACCGTTCTCGAAGCGCTCCGGCGGCTCGACGAGGTCGCCCCGCCACCCGGCTTCGCCCCACTGCATCTCCAGGATCTCGAAGTTCGGGAGGCCGGCGCAGAGCTGGGCGGAGGCGGCGGTGGCGACCGGGCCGCTCGGGTTGTGCGGCGATACGGCGACGCCGTCGAGTTCGGCGACGGCGGCGATCTTGCGGGCTTCGTGGAGCCCGCCGCAGTGCTTGACGTCGGGCATGATCACGTCGACGGCCTGCTCCCGGCACAGCGGGCCGAAGCCCTCGATGCCGAACAGAAACTCGCCGCCGGCCATGCGCTGCTCGATCGCACGCTCGATCGCCACTGTCGCGGCCACGTCGGCGGGGGCGACCGGCTCCTCGTACCAGGAGAGGTTCTGCGGTTCCAGCCGCCGGGCCACGTCGATCGCCAGGTCGACATCGAAGAAGCTGTGGCAGTCAATCAGGATGTCCACGTCCGGTCCGACCGCGGCGCGGATCGCCTCAACGCAGGCGACGCCGAGGTCGGCGGCCGCGGCCACCTCCGACGCCGGTGCGTCGAGCGCGGGGAAGCCGTCGAAGGGGGCGGCCTTGATCGCCGCAAAGCCGTCTTCGACCGCGGCGCTGGCGTTCGCGGCGAACGCGGCCGGGGTGCGATCTCGGGTGGCGCGGTTGATGTTCGCGTAGGCGGGCAGGCTCTGGCGCAGCAGGCCGCCGGTCAACTGGTGGACGGGTGCGTCGACGGCTTTGCCGACGAGGTCCCAGAGCGCCTGCTCGATCGCGGAGAAGGCGGTCGCCTCGAACATGCCGCCGGCCTTCGCCCGTTCGCGTCCGGCGGCGCGGTAGGCCTCGATGTCGAACGGCGAGCGGCCGCGGGCGGCCTCGAATGCCTCCTCGAGGGCGGGCAGTTCGCGCCGGTTGCCGAGCGAGCACTCGCCGAGACCCGAGAGGCCGAGGTTCGTGCGCACGTGAACGAACATCCACGCCGTCCGTTCGCTCACGCGAACCGAGGTGAGTTCCATCTCTTCGATGCGCAGCGACCGTTCGGCGGTTCCAAACGGCTGGAGGGCGAGGATGGGAGAGGCGGCGAACGGCAGTGTCGCCGCGGCGCCTGCTGCCGCCACCGCTTGGCGGCGTGTGACCGGCGGCGCTTTGTTCCACCTTCTGCTCATCGGCGAGGTCAACGGTAGCAGCCAGTCCGGAGGACGCGCCGGGGCCTTGGGTCTCGGTGCGGCCTGGGCGCCCGCACCGAAGCACTGAGCCGGAGAGCAGCTACCAGTTGGTCGTCAGCGAAGCGACCACGTTCCGGCCCGGGCTCGAGTAGAGGAGCAGGCGCGGATCGTTCGCCTGACGGCCGCCCACGTGCCACGACTCGAAGTACGCCTCATCCGTGGCGTTCAGTACACCGATGCGCAGCTTCATGTCGGCCGGCAGGTCGAAGAACGCGACCAGGTCTACAACTTCGTAGCCGCCTGGGGCGTGTTCGCCCTCGGCGACCTTCTCCGGGTCGCGGGCGTCCACCACGCGGACGGAGGTGTCGAGGCCCCACTTCCCCGAATCGGCCAGGTACCGTAGTCCCAGGACGCCTTCGTTCGGAGCGATCGAGGCCAGCGGAACGTCGGTGTCGCCGGTTGTGTCGTGGCCGTCGATGTGCGCGTAGGCGGCCCGGAGCAGCACGTTGTCGCCCAGCCGCGACTCGGCCCGGAACTCGACCCCGTCGATCTCGACTTCGGTCAGGTTCACGTTCTGGAACTCGATCACGTTGAGCAGCCGGTTGAACCCGACTGTCTGTAGCTCAACGAAGTCGTCGTAGTTGTTGCGGAACCCGTTGACGCTCCAGCTCGTGCCGCCGGAGCTCCAACGCAGACCGAGTTCGAAGTTGTCGCTGATCTCTGGGTCGAGGCCGGAGTTGGCGATGGTCTGATAGCCGGCCGCCAGATTCGTGAAACCCGTGTTGATCGAGCTGTAGGGCGGCGCACGGAAACCGGCCGCGTACTGGGCGGTTAGCAGCCCGTGGCAGAAGTGGCTTCGTGGCCCGAGGAGGCGGACCAGTCAGACGTGTGGTTCTGCAGGGGACCAGCCGCGGCGGTAGATGTTGGATAGCAAGTGGATCGGGTTTGCGGGCCAGCTCAGGAAGATCCGCCGGTATAGCGCGACGAGTCGCGGCCAGACCCCTCCATGTTGACCGGCGAGGGCGTTGCGGGCTGCCGAAGCGCGGCCCTGGAGGCTTCGCGGCGTGCCGACTCCCACAAGCTCCTGCATCAGGAGCCCGAGGTTGCAGCCGCAGGCATGAATGTAGACGCGCTTGAGGACGTTCGAGCGACCGCGCAGGTGCAGCCGCCGCATGCCGCCGGTCTCGTACTGGTGAGCGAAAGGCCGTTCAAGCCGTTCCCCTCGCTGGCGCTGCATCCGCTTGCCCCGATTCCCCCGGATCCGCCGACGGTTCGCGTACACGATGGCCTGCAGGTCCTTCTTGCCCTTCCAACGACGACGACCACGGTCCGGCTCCGCGATGTAGCTGCGAAGGCCCAACTCGTCGATGGAGGCGAGAACAGCGTTGCTGTGGTAGCCCTTGTCGGCAACGATCTCCTGGATCGCGGCATCGTCCCCGGTCGCCGATTCCACCTGCTCGAAGGTCTCCTCCAGCGTCTCGCCGAACGACTCCGTGTCCCCCTTCGATCCGCCCTGAACCGTCACTCCCAGGATCGTCCCGGATTCGAGGTCCACCGCCTGCTCCGCCTTGTACGCGAAGTGCGTGCGGCCATCCTTCATCTTGGTGATTTCCGCATCCGGGTCGTGCGGATTCTCCCACTCCGCGTTCGACAGCTTCTTCTTGCGCTTGCGGTCGAAACGGACCAACTCGGTCCGCGTCGGCGTCTCCACACCCGACGCCTCCGCCAAACCCCGCACGAACTCGTCGTAGTCCTCCCCACTGTCAAGACGCACGATGCTCCGCAACGCCGCGTTCGCCTCCAGAGTCGTCGCGTCCATGCCCACCGTCTTGCCCGACACCAGACCCGACTCCGCCAGACGACCAAGCACCCACGAGAACACTCTGCTGTGAGTCTCCACGTCGACCAGCCGACGCGTACGCGAAATGGTCGAATGATCCGGCGCCGACTCGGTCACGCCCAACCCCAGGAACCGACGAATGCTCAGAGAGTCCTGAGCACGCCACGCCATCCCCCGCTCCGAGTCCAGACCCTCGAAGTAACCCACCAGCAGCAGACGAAAGTACCGGCCCGGACTAAGACTCGGACGGCCCATCCGCTCCGCATAGAACTGCGCGCACTCCGACTCCACCAACTCGTCGAAACCGCCGGCTTCCAGAATGCCGTTCAACCGCTCATAGAACGGGTGACCAGCGCTGCGAGGAAGATCCGCTCCCGCCACCCAAAGCGGCTCCTGACTACCACTGCGATCCGTCTTGCCCATAGCCATGACTGCATTCTATCGCAACCGCGCCGAATCGACTTCCACCACGGGCTGTTAGCGTCATCCGTTCGTGCAGCTCGACCGCGGCGCCGAGCTTGGGCGAGACGGCGTCAGCTTCCAGGCTGGCGGCAGGCAGACCGCCGCCGCCGATGTAGACCGCGTCGTTCGGGTCCGCGTCGACCACGAAGCGGTCGTAGCGAACGCCCGGGATCAGGGTGATCCGGTCCCAGCGCAGTTCGGCCTGGGTGTAGACGCCGGTATCTTCCGTTTCGGTCCGGGGGAAGTACTTGGTCGGGAAGACGAGCCCGGTCGGCACGATCCTGCCTGAGATGTCGTGCTCGATCCGGTCGCGCTGCATGTCGAATTCGTCGGTGATCAGGCTGGCGCCGAAGTAGAAGGCGGTGCTGAAGGAGTCGTCGGTTCCGGTCTCCACGAGCCCATTGAGCTCAGCGCTGAAGGTCTCTTGCTCGAACGTCAGATCGCCGTGTCGGTTCGTCTCGATCGGAGGGCCGAAGGCGGCGACCAGGCGGTGTTCCGCGACGTTTTGCGTTGTGTCCACGCTTTGCGTGTGGATCCTCCATCTCCACTGATCGACGGCGCCGCGGTCGGTCACCGACTGCTCGATCGACACCCGATTCCGATCCTGGGTGTCGGTCGCCAGCACGTCGAAGTTCGTGATCTTGAGCGGGCCGAAGCGGGTGGCGCCCAGGGCGGAAAGGACCTCCGTTTCCACGTCGGCGGTGTTCAGTTCGAACGTGGCACGCAGGGTGTTGCCGGGGGCGATGTCGTAGGCCGCCTTGCCCAGGGCCTGGAATCGCTCCCGTTCCTGCGGGTTCGGCCGATCCCTGTCCGCTCCGCGGCCGCCGGTCTGCCCTGCGGTATCGAGTTCGTTGCCGTTGCTCGAGCTGACAAACAGAGAAGCCCGTGTGCTCTCGCCGCCGGCGGCGAGACTGAGGTTGAGGTTCGAGTCCTTGCTGCGACCGTCGAACCCGGCCTTCAAGCCGAAATGACGTTTGCCGCTACCGAGGTAGTCCGAGGGGTTCTTGGTGATCAGGGAGATCACGCCGCCGACCGCGTCGCTCCCGTAGAGCGCCGAGCCCGCGCTACGGACGATCTCGGCGGACTTCAGCGTGTCGATATCGATCGCCTGCTGATGAACGTTGAAGGGCCCGAAGTCGAACTGCTCCGCGCTCGGAACGCCGTCGACCTGGGTCAGGACGCGGTTGCCGCCGATGCCGCGGATGTTGAACCCGCCTGGACCCAGTTTGGTGGAATCTCCCTCCACGTAGACACCGGGCTCGTACTTGACCAGGTCCGCCATGTCCTCGAGCAGATGGTCCTCGATGTCCTCGTCGGTGACGATCGAGACCTGTCCGGGCGTGTCGCGTAGAGATGCCGGGACGTGGGCCGCGGTGACCGTCACTTCGTCGAGGAAGCCGACATCCTGGGTGGTCTCTTCCTGGTCAGCGAAAGGCGCTGCGGCGGAATCTGCCGCGCCCGCCGACCAGGCGGAGATCGGAGAGCGCATGCCGCTCGACCGAAGTCAGGTGGCCGGTGCGGTTCGCCCCCCCAAGCGCGAGCAGCGACTCGCCGTCGGTGGCCAGGCGGTGAAAGAAACGCCGTTCGTCGAGATCGCCGGCGTGGTTCCAGGCGCCGGCAGTGTCCCGAATGCTGTAGATCCGACCGTCTGCCTGGCTGATGAGGAGAATGCCGTTCACCGTCACGGCGTCGGCGCCGAACCCGTTCAGACTGCCGGACGCGGGCAGCTCGGGGCCCGAGGTCCAGGTGTCGGTCGAGGGGTCGTAGACATCGACGCGCCTGGTCGTGTCTCCGTTGTCAGCGAGCCCGCCCAGAACCCACAACTTGCCGTTGAGGCCGACGGCGGCGTTGGCGCGCACGCCTACCGGCGTTTCCGTCAGTTCGTTCCACTCGCCGCCGGCGTCGCTGTCCAGCTTCCTCAGGTCGAGCGCCATCACGGTTCGTTCCCACAGGGGATCCTCGACTGAGCCCCGGAGCTCCCACCCCCCGGCGACGACGAGCTGGTCGCCGACGATCGCGAGGCCGTGCGAAGACCGGGCGGCTGGAAGCTCCGGAAGCCGCTCCCAGCGATTCTCCGCGGGCAGAAAGCGGGCCGCACTGCGCACGGAGTACAGCTCGCTCGGCTCCCGCCTCGGGTTGTTCGCGCGCATGCCGCCGACCCGATAGATGGCTCGGCCGTACTCGACCAGGGCCGTGCCCTGGAGCGGTGGACCTGGCGGTAGGGCCAGCCAGCCCGGCGAGGGCCCGCTCGGTTCGGGCTCCAGCGGGTAGCGCAGGAAGAGCTGGCTCAAGTTCTCGAACGAGTGGACGTGCTGCCTGCCGATGTGACCGCCATAGACGTAGAGCGAGCCACCCTGGACTGCCGCGCCGCACTGGAGATGGCAAGTGGAAGATCCGGGACGGGCTGGTGGCGGGCGTGAGCCGGGGAGTTCCCGCTCTGAGCAACAGCGATCGGAGTCATGGCAGTTTCCAGGAGGACCGCCGCCAGGGCGCCCAGAGTGCGGTGGCGGCCGGAAGTTGGCTTGAGGTAGAGCATGGTTCGGCAACTTGAGCGATCAGCCCTCGTTGGCAAGGACTGCTTCGTTCTGTTCTCGGGAACCAGCGATCGCCGCCCTTGATTCCGGCGCGAGGAAGGGCCGGCCGCTACCTGATCAGACGGCCGGAGTCGGTTCAGCCAATGGGGGAATCAGCCGCAGCCCATGCCGTTCGAGCGCACATAGGCGATCACCTGCCAGATCGTGTCGTCGGGGATCTTGCCCCCGAACGGGAGCATCTCCGTGTCGGGGACACCCTTGGTGATCACGCGGAAGAGATCGGCGTCCTCGCTGCCGTGCTGCCAGTTGCAGTCGAAGAGGTTCGGTGCGTCCTTCGTGACCCCCGGCTGGGTCGAGTGGCAGTAGCCGGTGCAGACGGCCCGGAACATGCGCCGGCCGGCCGTGAGTGCTTCGGGATCGTCGAGGTAGGCGGCGACGGGAGAAGAACTCGTCGCAGCCGTTGCTGCCGCTGGCTGATCGGCGGCCGGTCCGCCGCCGGTTGCACACGCGGCCAGCAGGACAGGCAGGACCAGTCGTGTGAGCGGTGCGCGCCGGATGGGCTCGGTTCGTGGTTCGCTGGCCATGGTCAAGGCGTTTGGTCCATACGGCTGCTACTCGCCGCCGACGCCTAGCGCGCGGATCGCGGCCGGCGACGACACGGTGGTGAAGGGTTGGGTTCGGAAGATGCCGTACCGGGCGGCAAGTCGATCCAGCGTGCCGTCGCGCCGCAGGTCGTCGAGCACTCGCTCGATCTCGGGGCCGAGGCGGTCGCCGGCCCGCACGGCCGCGTGCTCGTTGAAGCGCAGGCCGGTGGGAGGCTCGAACCCGCTGACCGGCGCCCTCTGAAGGCGCGCCAGGGCGGGGCCCCAGATCAGCGCCGCGACGGCCCGACCGTCGTCCACGGCCGCTGCCACATCCGCCGCGGTCGGCTGCGAGGTCCAGTCGAGACCCAGGGCCTGGGCCGCGAAGTGACCGAGCGACTGGAGCCGGACCGCGACCTTGCGGTCGGCGAAGGCGCTTGCCAGGCGGTCCCACTCAAGGCTCTCCGCGGCGGGCATGTAGATCTCGAAGGTGGCCGCGTAGTACGGCGGCGTGAGGTCGAGTGCTGTTCGCAGCCGCCCCAGCGCCAGCTCGCCGGGCACCGAGGGCACAAGATCGCAGTCGCCGGCCACAAGATCGTCGAGCGGCAGGTCCGTGTCGTCGATCTCGGAGTAGGGCGGGGCGTTCGGGCGCCACACGGGCACGAAGTCGCGTTCGAGGCGCTGGGCCGCGTCCCTGAACAGGTCGTGGTCGAAGCCGGAGGCGTCGGCGCGGTCGGCGCGCGGCAGGTCGTCCTCGAGCAGGCAGACGCGCAGGTCCTCCGCCTGGACGGGAACGACCGCCCAGAGGAGGATCGACAGCACACCGGCCAGCGGCGCCGGTCGGGTCACTGAGCGAGTTCGAAGACCAGCAGGACGCTGCCCTCCGGCAGGGACGGAGCGGTGCCGACCGTGGTCTGGACGATGCCGCCGCCGCCCGAGCCGACGGCCAAGAAGGTCCGCCCATCGTGCTGGTAGGCGATCGGATGGCTGCGGATGCCGGAGCCGGTCTGGTAGCGCCACACCTCATCGCCGGTCTCGGCGTCGAAGCCGAGCAGGTGACCGCTGGCGTTGCCGGTGACGACGAGACCGCCCTCGGTGCTGAGCACGCCGGCCAGCATCGGCATCGGATCCCGGTAGCTCCAGCGGGTCTCGCCGGTGCTCACGTCGATGGCCGACAGGTGGCCGTAGGACTTGCCTTCGACGGTGTCGGACGGAATCGGTTCACCGCCGAAGAAGGGGATGCCCTCGACGAAGACGACGAGGCCTTTGCGGAACATCATGCAGCTCTCGATCGTCGGCACGTAGGCCAGGCCCGTGACCGGACTGTAGGCGCCGGCGTAGGCCGCGTTGTTGCCGCCGGCGAGGCCCGGGCAGACGCGCTGGGTCGGCTCGTCGGCGGGCATCATCGCCGGGTTGACCACGGGACGGCCATTCTCGTCCAGCGTCGCCCAGTTCAACTGGTGGACGTACTGGCTGGCATGCAGGAAGCCGCCGTCGCGGCGGTCCAGGACGTAGAAGTAGCCGTTCCGGTTCGCCTGGACGAGGGCGGGGATCGTCTGCTCGTTGACCTGTACGTCGACCAGCCACACCTCCGAGTTGCCGTCGTAGTCCCAGACGTCGTGGGGCGTGAACTGGAAGTGCCACTTGCGCTCGCCGGTTGCGATGTCGACCGCCAGAACGCTGTCGCTGTACAGGTTGTCGCCCTCGCGCGTGTCGCCGTTCCAGTCGGGAGACGGATTGCCCGTGGTCCAGAACAGGGTCCTGGTCGCCGGGTCGTAGCTGCCGGTGGCCCAGGTGGGGGCGCCGCCGGTCTTGTACGAATCGCCGGCCCAGGTCTCGACGCCGGGCTGGCCGTCGTCGGGCACCGTGTAGTGGCGCCAGAGCCGCTTGCCGGTCTCGACGTCGTAGCCGTCGAAGAAGCCGCGCACCCCGTACTCGCCGCCGCCGATGCCGATTACAGCCACGCCTTCTGCGATGAGGGGCGCCGAGGTGATCGAGAAGCCGGAGGCGTAGGGCTCGACCTCGGTGTTCCAGAGCAACTCGCCGCTCTTGCGGTTGAAGGCGAGCAGCCGGGCGTCCAGGGTGCCCATGACGACCACGTCTCCGGAGATGCCCACGCCCCGGTTCACTGGTCCGCAGCAGATGCGCAGATCGGAGGGGTTCTGGTGGTCGTAGCGCCACAGCAGACTGCCGTCGCCGGCGTCGTAGGCGAGCAGGCGGTTCATCGACGAGGTCAGGTAGAGGACGCCGTCGTAGACCACGGGCGAGGACTCAAGCTGGCCCGAGACGCCGGTCTGGGCGATCCAGGCCAGCCGCAGCCTGGAGGCGCTCTCCGGTGTCAGTTCGGTGATCGGCGAGTGGCGCCAGCTCCCGTAATTGCCGCCGTAGTGGAGCCAGGACTCCCGGGTCGGCGCCGCCTCGAGCAGCGATTGCTCGACGGGCCCGGCGCCATCGCCTATCGCGCCGGTCGCCGTCCAGTGGGTCTGCGGGGCCGTGGCTACGCCTTCCTCCTGAGCCGCGAGCGGGAGCGTCAGAGCCGCGAAACCGATCGTGGCGTAGAGCGCGCAGCGCCATCGGCGAACTCCTGGCCGAATCTTCGTGGTCCCGGTGTGCGCTGTCCCTTGAGACGGCTTGGCTCGCATCGACAAACTCCCTCCTGATGTCGTCCAAGATGTCGCGGAACGGTGCTCTCGTGCCGCCGTTGACGCGAACCGCGGATGATACCGTGCAGCGCGTTTTCGGTTTCCAGCGACACCGGGCCCGGCGCCCGAGTTGCCTGCCACGCCAAGGAGAAGATCAGAATGACGGACGACGACAGCGGCACGCAGAGCCTCTACGGTCGGCTCGACCCGGACCAGGTCAGCGCCTTCGGCCTGAAGGTGTGGAAGTACAAGCAGGGCGAGTTGGTCTCCCTGATGATCCATCTCGGCGACCGCCTGGGGATCTACCGGACCCTGCAGGGCCGGGGGCCGGTAACCGTTGCCGGGCTGGCCGAAGCGAGCGGGCTCAAGGAGCGCTGGCTGCTGGAGTGGCTGCGCGGTCAGACCGCGGCCGGGCTGATCGAGTACCACGGTGCGGAGAACGGCGGTGAGCCGCGCTTCGAGCTCAGCGACGTGGGGGCCGCGGTCCTGGCCGACGAGGAGAGTTCGGTTGCCTTTGCGGGCGGCGCCTTCGGCTATCCGCCGAGCCATGACGTGATCGACGGTTTGGCGGAAGCGTTCCAGACCGGTGTCGGCCTCTCCTATCAGCGGCTCGGACCCTGTGCTGCCCATCGCACCGAGCGGATGCTCGGTCCGTGGACTCGCCAGGCGCTGGTGCCGCGGATCATTCCGGCGCTTGACGGTGTCGAGGAACGCCTGCGTTCAGGCATTGACGTCGTCGACGTCGGCTGCGGCGGAGGAGTGGCGCTTCTCTCCCTGGCCCGCGCCTTTCCGGCTTCGCGGTTCGTAGGGATCGACCCTTCCGAGTATGCGATCGAGATCGCCCGTGAGCGGACCCGGGAAGCAGGAGTGAACAACGCGGAGTGGCGGATCGCACGGGGCGAGAATCTGCCGGCCGAGCAGGCCTTCGACCTGGTCGTCACCTTCGATTGCGTACACGACATGACGCGGCCGGATCGGGTGATCGCCGCGATTCGCCGCGCCATCCGGGACGACGGCACGTGGCTGATCAAGGACATCCGGAGCAGCCCCCGGTTCGAGGACAACCTGCGCAATCCGGTGCTCGCGTTGCTCTACGGTTTCTCCGTCTCGGCCTGCATGTCGTCCGCCCTGTCCGAACCGGACGGCCTCGGCCTCGGAACTCTCGGTTTCAACCCGGTGGTGGCTGAGCGGATGGTGCGTGAAGGCGGCTTCACGCGCTTCCAGATGCACGACTTCGAGGATCCGGCGAACCTCTACTACGAAGTTCGGCCCTGATCCGGCCCGCGTCGGCGTCGGCCAGATCAGCATCGGCGAGAGAGCCAGTCGAGGCTCAGGCAAGGACCTCCACTCTGAAGCCGATCGCTCGTCAGGGTGGAAGGACCGCGAACGGAGGGTTCACGTCTTCCCAGGCCCGTATTCCCTCCCACAGCCCGGTTGCCTCCAGCCATTCCCGCGACATCGCCAGCCGCAACCCGCTGGCAATGCCGTCGCCGACGGTCCCAATGTCCCCAAGGACGTGCCTTAGTCCGATTCGCAAGATCTCGACCATGTCGTGTCCCCGTGCGACAAACCAGGGAGCTTCATCCAGGAGCTCCTCTGTGCGGTCCTGCCAAGCCTTTCGATCCAGGGCGGACCTGTCGACAACAGCGCTGATGAGGGCGTCGGTGTCCACGCTCCAACTTTCTTCGTCCACGAATCGCGGAACGCTAATCTCGGGCATCACTTCCGTCGTGTCCCAAAGCGTAGCCGCCAATCTGACGCGGCCGAAGATCAGCGCCCGATCCAGGAGGGCCTGTCGAACATCGGTACCGGTTGCGTCCTCGAAGCGCTTGATCTTCGATGCGTCACCGTATTCCGCGAGGACGGCATCGAGCGCCTTGGAGCGACAGAGAACACACTCCAGATCGTGAGCATCCGTCGCCACGAGGTTTGCTGAAAGCGGTTCGCCGGATATGAACTTGTCGTAGTCGCTGTCGACCAAGCCGAGAGCACCCTTGAAGCCGCGCGAATCCAAGTGACGCAATGCTCCAACTACGTTGAGCCTCCCCTCACCGTCCACGAGTTCGCAGTGTTCGTGGTGCCGCTCCCGCCAGAACCGCATGTCGTCTTTGCCTTCAAGGACGAGAAACGCCCCGGAGTGCGCTTGGCGGTGCATCTCGATTTCGGCTGCCAGGACGCCTGGCGTCTTGTTGCCGAACAGCATCTCGGTCTCTATCGGAGGAAGGGACGGGGCGTATTGCGGCCGTTGTGCCGTTGGCCGCCGCCGTGGGCCGTCAGACCTGGTCGCCAAGCCCCACCATGAGGTCGTCCCGCTCGCCGATGATGTAGGGCGAGTGGGTCGCCACGATGGCGTCGAAGGCGGACAGCTTGGCGAACTCCAGCAGGTCGGGAAGAAAGCGCTTCTGCCACGAGACGTGCAGTGAGAGTTCGGGTTCATCGATGAGTACGATCGTGTTCCTCTTGGCCCGGAACAGGAGATCGTAGTGCAACACCAACTCATGCTGTTCGCCAGATGAAAGCGAGCTGAGCGGCAATTTGGCGCCGGAATCGGTCTCGGCCACGAAGCCGCCTTCGCGATCGACTCGTAACCTCTTGTGTCTGAACTTTCCGTTGATGCTGTCCAAGAGGCTTCGCACACGTCTGGAAAGATCGGCGAGAGCTTGGAGTTTCCGTTCCGTGTCTTGAACATAGAGCGTCATCACGCGGGCCGTCATCTCGCGGGCCTGTGGGTCGTCCAACTCAGATTTTACATCCAGGCGGTGACTGGGTTGCTCGCTGGCTTCGTCCAGGATTCCGAGAGATTTTAGTTGATCGGTCTCACTCTTCAAGGCCGTCATGCGTTGTTGAAGCTGCTCACTAGGGAAGCTGTCTCTGGCCGCCACGAGTCGCTGAGGGAACGTCTGGTCCAACACCTGTGCCTGTCTGCCGTAACTCGCCATTGTCTCGCGAAGTCGCTCGCCGAATTCCCGGCTTCGTTCCAATACAGTCGGCACCGCGGAGTCGCTGAACCGAGGGTTGGACCAAGGATTGGACCAAGCCCTTGGATTCGGTCTGGAGCGCACTAGGCGCTGGGTCTCGATGAAGTGGACGCTGGCGTTCTCAAGAAACCCCTGAAACCACGGCGGGAGTTCTGAATCGGGGACGCCACGAGCGAGCCTTCGCCGGGCGAGCAAGCCCACGAGTCTGCCCTCGGCAGAAAGCTCTCCTTCGCGAAGTTCGTCGGGGGAAGGCGGAAGCGGCAGGTAGTGTTGCGCGACCTCGTCGGCTTCGGCGCCGAGGCGGATTTCGGCTGTTTCGGAATCGCCGCCTTGTGTCAACGTGAGTTCAGCTTGTGCGTCTGCAGAGTTGACGACCAACTCGACCGCGCTGTTCGCGAACGTTAGCCTGAACCGGTTGCAGGGTACCCGCCGGAAGTAGCTGGTGTCCCCGCCGAGAAGCGAGTTGATCATTCCGAGCGTATGTGTCTTCCCGACACCGTTCGGCCCATGCAGGAGAGTGACGCGGTCCTCCTGATTGAGATCGACGCGGTGGTCGTAGATCCCGAAGAGGCCCTCGACCTCGACGCTCCGAAGCTGGATGAGCTTTGGCTCGTTCATGTTGCTATGCGTGGCTGTCATCGGGGATCCCGGAGCGGCCGGGTGCCGGCGCCGAGCGAGCGCGACGGGTGGACGTTACGTCAAGGCATCGTCGGATTCAAACCGCGGGAGCCAGCCTCTGGGCAACCCAGGTTGCAATCCCCACGGAATTGGGGCTGCCCTCATATCACCGAGTCCACGGTCATGAACGACATCGATCAGATCGGCGGCGCGTGCGAAGCGTCCGTCTTCACGCCTCCTGGAAACGGCGGGCCTACTTCACTGCCAGCGAAGGTCGACCCGGTCGATCGCCACGCCGTTCGGCGGCAGCGCTTCGCCGGCGCCGTAGGGGACTTCGAGGACGAGGGGAGCGCCTGAGAGCCACGGGGCGGCAGGCAGCTTGCGCGTCTGCCAACCGGTCGCGTCGCCGCCGTTCTCATCGGTGAAGGTCAGGCGGCCGATCTCGCGGCTGCCGGAGCGTGCGATCAGGATCAGCGGCGCGGGACGGTTTCGCAGCGGGCGGACGGTCACGGACAGTTCCACCTCGTTGCCGCCGGGAATCACCGGCGCTTCGGCTCGCGTGCCTTCCGGGAACACCCACGCTTCCGGGTACCGCGTACGGTCCATGATCCAGCGTTCCGGGTCCAGATTGCCGCCGCTTCGCTGGATCGCGGCGCTCTCGATCTCGAGCCGCCGCGTCGGCAGAGAGCCGGCGAGGACGGGGAGGGCGGCGAGGGCGAGCACGGGGATACCGGCAAGCGCCGCCGCGATTGCCTTGGGCCGGACGCGCGCCGCAACGAGAGCGAGGCAGACGGCCACGAGGGGGACCAGCCAGGTCGCACTTCGGGGCCGCGTGGCCGAGGGCAGAAAGCGCGCGAAGTCGACACCGCTGCGAGCCTCCAGGTAGTGGATCAGGTGGTGGCGGCCGTCGGCCAGGTTGTAGGTCCAGCCCGGTTCCACCACGTAGAGCACGGCCAGCGCCCCGCTTAGAAGGGCCAGCACCAGGGCCAGCGCCGTAATGCCCGCCGGGAGGCCGCCGGCAGCGGCCCCGGATGCCGAGGCGGCGCGGCCGGACTCGAGTCGCCGTTCGAACAGCGGCGCCAGCAGCAGAGCGAGGAAGGGCAGCACAACGAGGCCGTACCGAAACGGCGGCGACCAGCCGCCGTACCACTCGCGGCGCGAGGCGACCAGCAACAGGGTCGGCAGGGCGATCAGCGCGACTTCGAACAGGAGGCGGCGGTTGCGCCGCCAGGCGACCACGGCGCCGGGAAACAGGAGCAGCCAGATCGGTGCGCAGGCGACGAGGCCGTAGGCGACATCGAAGAACAGGCCGTTCAGGCCCAGCGCCAGCTTCACTGCCGACTCGCGGTAGAGCCCTAGTTCGCTCCAGGAATGCATTCCGAGGACGGTGCCGAAGACGCTGCGGTTCAGCCACAGGACCAGGGCGCCGGCGGGAGCGAGTACGGCCGCCAGCAGTACCGCACCGCGGTCGCGGAGGCCCGGTCCGAGACGGAGCACGCAGATCAGGGCCAGCGCTGCGCTGACGAGGACGAATCGGAGCTTGAGCGCCGGCAGCAGGGCCAATGCCCCGGCGAGCAGTAGCCAGAGGGGCCAGTTCGCACGGAAGGCGTCGAGCGATCGGCCTTTCAGGCCCGCTGTGAGGCGGGTGATCCACCGGTAGGCCGAGACCGCGAGCAGAACGGCGGCGACCTCGGCCCAGATCTGTTGGCTGTAGACCAGGAACGGGGCGGCAAAGCTGAATGTCAGGTAGACGATGAGTCTTGCCCGGGAGTCCGGGCTGAACGCGACAAGATCGAGCACGAGCCAGGCGCTGAGCGCGGCGAGCGCCGCGACCACGATCATGGCGCCGGCCCTGCCGCCCAGGCGGTATGCCGGCGCCATGACTGCCTGCAGCAGGGCGCCGTGCCGCGAGTGGACCGCGCCGTCCGGCTGCTCGGGGTCTCCAGGCTGCGGCTCGATCGCGCGGGGCATGAAGGCGAGCGAGTCCTGGTCGCGGTAGTTGTTCGCCAGGTCGAGGTCGAAGTCGTAGGCGATGCTGTGGGTTGCCAGGAGGAACCAGGGCTCGTCGCCGTCGGGCGCCCGCGTACTCGTCGACCACGGAATCAGCGCCAGGTAGAAGCCGAAGGGCAGGAGCAAAAAGACAAGCGGCGGCCGCTGCGAGGCCGCGGAGCGGTCGAGTAGCGGTTCCAGCGCCAGGACGCGGCAAACGACGTAGAGCAGACCCAGCGCCACGGCGCCGCCCACGCCCAAGGGCTGCCACCCGTCAACGCCCAGGAGCGGCGCACCGAGCGCCGACGCGCCGAGTAGCCCGGCGGCCGCCAACGCCCAAGTCTCGATGCCGCCGCGGACCATCTTGGTCGGCAGTGTATCGGCGCTCGGATGCTGTCGGTCAGGCTCCGTTCAGCGCCGCGAGCACCCTGGGCGGCGTCATCGGCAGCTCGGTGAGTCTGGCGCCGCAGGCATCGGCGATCGCGTTGGCGATCGCGGCCGCGGTAGGAATGACCGGCGGTTCCCCGACGCCCCGGGCGCCGAACGGACCGGTTTCCGAGGGCACCTCGACCATTACCGCCTCGAGCTTGGATGGACCGTGGACGAAGTGAGGCAGGGCGTAGTCGTTCAGGGTCGCCGTCAGCAGTTGGCCGTCGTCGCTGTAGGCCATCTCCTCGTAGAGCGCCCAACCGATGCCCTGCATGACGCCGCCCATCATCTGCCCTTCGACCGCCGGCGGGTTGATCGCGCGTCCGCAGTCCTGGACGACGACCACCTTCTCGACCTTCACGCGGCCCGTTTCCCGGTCGACCGCCACCTCGGCGAGCTGGGCGCAGAAGCCGGGCGCCTGCCCGGTCTGGGCATGGCGTCCGTGGCCGAACACCGGCGCCTGCCGGCTGCCGAAGCGCATCGTCCGTTGAGCGATCTTCTTGAGTGGAATGGCCTTGTCGGGCGATCCCTTGACCCGGACCTCTCCGTCCACGATCTCCAGGTCTTCGGGTGCCGCTTCGAACGTCGCCGCGGCCAGTTCCAGGGTCTGCTGCCGGGCCTCACGGGCGGCCTGGATGACCGGTGGGCCGACCGTATAGAGGATCTTGCTGCCGCCCGAGGAGCCCGCGAATGGACCGCTTGAGGTGTCGCCGGTGGCGATCGTGACCCGTTCCGGTTCGACGCCGAAGGCCTCGGCCGCGATCAGGGCCAGACTCGTGTTCGTGCCGGTGATGTCGGCCGAACTGATGTGAACCTTGAGCGTACCGTCGCCCTGGAGCGCGCAGGCGGCCGCCGCGGGCTCCGTGCCGCCGGGCCAGGCGCCGAGCGCGATGCCGACTCCGCGCCCCTCGGCCCTAGCCTGCTCGCGGTTCTGCCACGAGGGGTGGGCCTGCAGCGCTTGCAGCACCTGGCGCTGGCCCATGCCGGCCCAGGGCATCCCGGAGGCCATCGGCTGGCCGGACTCCGAGGCGTTCATGAGCCGCATCTCGAGCGGGTCGAGCCCCAGCTCCTGGGCCAGTTGATCGAGGACGGTCTCGACCACGAACGCCGCCTGCGGGGCCAGCGGCGCGCGGTAGGCGCCGATCGACGGCTTGTTCGTGACCACCTCGTAGCCGCCGACAGACTGGTTCGGAGTCTGGTAGGAACTGCCGAGCAGGGTGCCGGCGAGTGCGGTCATGGACGATGGGAAGCAGCCGCAGTCCATCGCCAGCTCGGCTTCCAGCGCCGTCAGTTCGCCGCTCCGCTTGGCGCCGGCGCGGATCGTGATCCGGGTCGCAGGCGCCGGAGTGGCGGCCAGCATTTCCTCGGTGCGGCTCATCATCAGTCGCACCGGGCGCTGGAGCTGCGTGGCGGCGATGGCCAGGAGCGGCTCGTAGAGCAGGAACTTGCCGCCGAAGCCGCCGCCGACCGGCGTGCCGATCACGCGCACCTGCTCGTGGGACAGGCCGAGCACGTAGGCGACCGTGTCCCGGATGTAGAACGTCGCCTGGGTGGAGCTGTAGATCGTCATCCCGGTGCCCATCGGGTCGGGGTCGACCAATGCCACGTGCGGTTCGAGGTAGGACTGGTGAACCGACGCGGTGGTGAAGCTCCGCTCGACCACGGCGTCGGCGGCGGCGAAGCCGGCGGCGAGGTCGCCGCGGTCGAAGCGCATGCGGTTCGTCACGTTGGGCGACGAGGGACCCTCGCCGCCGTCGTCGCCCGCGCCCCCCGCGCCGTGCGCTGCCGCCTCCGCGGACTGGCCGGGCAGGCCATTGGGCCACACCGGCGGCGTCGAAGGGGCCTCGGCCTGTTCGAGGGTGACCGCGGCGTCGAGCGGCCGGTAGTCGACCTCGACCGCTTCCGCAGCATCCGCGCCCCGGGCCTCGTCCTCGGCCAGGACCAGGGCGACCGGATGGCCGACGAAGATGACCCGATCGCGCGCGAGCATGAGCATCGCTCGGCTATTGGCCGGGAGTTCGGGCAGATCCGCTGCCGTGATGACGGCGGCGACGCCGGGCATGGCCTCAGCCGCCGCGGTATCGATGCTCAGCACCTCGGCGTGCGCGTGCGGGCTGGTGACCAGACGGGCATGTAGCAGCCCGGGCCGTTCGAGGTCGCCGCAGTAGCGCAGCGAGCCCTTGACCTTGGGTTTGCCCTCGAGCAGTTTTGTGGGGGTGCCGATCGCCGCCATGTTCGTCTCCGCCGGTGGATCCGCACGCCCGTCATCGGGCGCGCGGATGGAACCAGGATTGTGGGGGGCGATTGTACGGAACTGGGCTCTGAGGGGTCCAGGGCCCTGAGGCGAATCGGAAAGGAAGGAGCCCCGAGGGCGTCTGCTCCTCGGGGCTCCGGTGACGCTCTTGGACCGCGGCTTGCGCGGCTCGGTCAAGCGTTTGGCCGATGGGATGGCGTGGGATCGCTTCCCGAAGGAGGCACCCTACGCCAGGCAGGGGTTACCTAGGGAGCCGCCACCTCCATCAAGCCGCATCTGCAGTATTCCACTAGACCACCTCCTTTCCGGGCACATCCACAAAGTGGTGGGTCCCACCCCACCCGGTCGCGGGATCGCCCCGATTGACCCCGGGACCGCCGCCAACGCCTCGCGACGCGAGCGGAACGACGAGGCACGATGCTGTTCGATCGGCGGGGCAGTTGTCAAACCCTCGTGTTTCCAGGGGGTTGAGAGCGCCCGGACGGGGTTCTCGATGGTTCGCCGCTATGGGTTGCCGCTGTCCGAGGGCTGCGACTCGCCGCCCTCGGTCGCGGTCGGGGCTCGCCGGGGTCGCCGCCGGCGTCGCCGCCGCTTGGTCGGCCGGGGTCCGCCGTTGCCGGTCGCCGCTTCGGCCGCGGCGGGCTGGCCGTTGGCGGCCGGCGCTGCTTCTGGCGCCGGCGTGTCGATGCCCGGCACCTTGATGGCGGCCGTGTCCCCGCTCGGTCGGGGAGTGGGCGCCGCCGCGTTCGCGGCCACCGGCGCCCCGCCCTCCTGCGAGGCGGCGTCGCCGTTCTTCGGCTGCTGGCCCTTCGCCTTCGCCTTCGCCTTTCGTGTGACAGCGGAACGGCGTCTGCGACCGCCTCGGCGCCCGCGTTTCTTCGGCGTTGCCGCGGCCACGCTGTCCGGTCCGTCCTCGTCCACGCTGTCCGGTCCGTCCTCGTCCACGCTGTCCGGTCCGTCCTCGTCCACGCTGTCCGGTCCGTCCTCGTCCACCTCCTGGGGCTGGTCGAAGTCCTCGTTGTCGCCGATCGACGGCGTGGCCAGCATCTCCTGTTCGAGCTTCTTCTCCTGCGCCTCTTCCCGCTCGCGCTTCTTCACTTCGTCCAGATCGCGAGCGGTCCAACTGATGTCCGGCTCGCGGCCCTGCAACTGAGGCTCGCCCAGGATCTCGATCTCGAGATCGAACTCCCGTTCGAACTTCGCGAGCGCTTCGCGGTTCTGGTTCTGCAGGTAGTTGGCAAGCTGCGGCGGTAGGGCCATCCGCACGCCCCGCATGTAGCCGGCGGCGCCGTGGGACTCGATGTTGCGCAGCAGGCGCAGTGCGACAAGGTCCGGACTGGCGACGCGGCCGGTGCCGCCGCAGTTCGGGCAGTCGCTGTGAGTGCGCAACTGGAGCTCCTGGTGGATCCGCTGGCGGTTGATCTCGAGCAGCCCGTTGTCGCTGATCCGGCCGACGCTGGAGCGCGCCTTGTCGGCCTTCATGGCGTCCTTCATCGCCTTCTCGACCTTGCGGCGATTGCGGGGACTGCGCATGTCGATGAAATCGACCACGATCAGGCCGCCGATGTCGCGCAAGCGAAGCTGCCGGCCGACTTCGGCCGCGGCCTCGATGTTCGTGTTGACCGCGGTCTCCTCCTGACTCGATGCCTTCTTGGAGCGGCCGGAGTTGACGTCGATCGCGGTCAGGGCCTCGGTCGGGTCGATGACGATCGAGCCGCCGGCGCGTAGTTCCGCCCGGCGTTCGAAGATGTTCTCGATCTGAGGCTCCAGTTCGTAGACCGAGAACAACGGCTTGCGGCCGGTGTAGCGGTGCAGCACCGTCTTGCTGCGTGGCATGAAGGCCCGCATGTACAGTTCGGCGCGTCCGTGGGCGCCGTCCTCGTCGACCCAGACCTCCTCAATCGCGCTGTCGAGGTAGTCCCGCAGTCCCTGCAGCACGATGTCCTGGTCGCTGTAGAGCAGCCTCGTGCCCTTCGCATCGCGGGCGTCCCGGGAGATGCGCTTCCACAGTCGGAGCAGCGCGTTCATGTCCCGGCTCAGGGCCATCTTCGTCTGGCCGAGGGCGTTGGTGCGTACGATCACACCGCCGCCCTCCGGCACCGGCAGCGATTCCGCCATCGCTTTCAGTTTGAGGCGGACGTCCTCGGTGTCGACCTTGCGGGAAACGCCACTGGTCTTGTCGAAGGGCGAGAGCACCAGGTAGCGCCCCGCCAGACTCAGGTTGGTGGTCAGGGCAGCGCCCTTGTTGCCCTCCGGCTCGCGCGTGATCTGAACGACGATCGGGCGGCCGCGGACCAGTACGTCCTCGATCTTGGGCCGCTGGGACTTGGACGCCGCTTGGTAGTAGGCATCCGGCACGACATCCTGGATGGCCAGGAAGCCGTGTTTCGAGGCGCCGTAGTCGATGAAGGCGGCGTTGAGGCTCGGCTCGATGTTGGCGATCTTGCCGTAGTAGATGTTGCCTCGGGTCAGCCCCCGTTCGGCGATATCGATCTTGAGGTCTTCGAGTATCGAGTCATTGGCGATGGCGATGCGGAGCTCGCTTGAGCTTCGCGCGTTGATGAGCATTCTTCGGGTCACAAAGTCTCCGGGTGACGGCGAGTGCGCCGTCGGTTGAATCGGTGTGGACATCTCCGGATGCGCGGGCGCCAGGCCGCGATGGGATTCCACGAACGGAACCCGCTGGGCGGCTGCCCTGCGTTCGCTGCAGTTTCACCTGCGCGAATCGGTTGTAGTACCGGAGCGTCATTTCGGGCGGCGGGTGTAGCCTTGAGTGCACCACGGGCTGTTCAGACGGCCCTCGGGCGACATGAGTCGTCTCAGAATGGACGGACTGTCTAGAGGACAAAGGCTGAAGCCAAGCGCCGACTCGTGCTATCGAGCTACGTGGCGCTTGCCGAGTGGAGCCAGCGTCACCGCCGAGGCAGCAAGCATAGCAGTTTCTTGACTTTGCGACCGAAACACCCCGGCTGACCCTTAGATGAAACCTCTGCACGGCGACATTCGCGGGCTGAAGGCCGCACAGCGCGGCGCGCTCGAACGGACCTATCGGCGGAAGGTGCGACCGGATCAGGTGGTCTCCACCGAACTGGCTCGTCACCTGTGCGCGCTCTCGCGTGAGATTGGACGGCAGGTTGGGGTTGTGCTGACCCGCGACGGCGCGGTCAGCAAGGTGATCGTCGGCGACGCCAGACAGCTCGAGATTCCCGATATCGGGCGCCTGCGGGGCGGCCCCGGACGCTTCCGGCGGCTGCGTCTCGTCCATACCCACCTGCATGGCGAGAGTCTGACCGCCGACGATCTCAATGACCTGGCGCTGCTGCGACTGGACATGGTCGCGGTGGTTCAGGCACTGGAAGACGGCTCGGCGGGCGGTATCGAAGTCGCGTATCTGGCGCCCGAGCCGACCGCGGACGGCACCGGCGAGGGCGCGCAGTTCCTCCGCGTGCAGGCGCCGCAGGTCTACCAACTGGAACTCGACTTCGCGGCAACCATCCGGGCAGTTGAGCGGGAGATGGGCCGGCGCCGTAGCGGACGCGAGGCGGAGCGGGAACGCGCTCTGGTGATCGGCGTCCGGCCGGACGACGGCCACTTCCTGGAGACGGTCGAGCTCGTGCACTCGGCGAGTGTCGAAGTGGCGGGCGTCATGCGCCAGCGCCGGTCACGCATTCACCCGCGGACCGTCGTGGGGCGCGGCAAGCTGACTGAGATCGTGTTGCAGAGCATGCGGGCCGGCGCCGAAGTGGCGATCTTCGACATCGACCTCAAGCCGGGGCAGGCCCGCGCGTTCGAGGACGCGACCGGCCTCAAGGCGATCGACCGCACCCAACTGATCCTGGACGTGTTCGCGCAGCGCGCCCGCTCCCGGGACGGCAAGCTGCAGGTCGAGCTGGCACAGTTGCGGTACTCCCTGCCGCGGCTGACCGAGAGGGACGAGGGCCTGTCACGGCTTACCGGAGGTATCGGTGGCCGCGGGCCGGGCGAAACGGTGCTGGAGGTGGGCCGCCGGCGTATCCGCGACCGGATCCGCAAGCTCGAGAAGCAGGTCGAGGGACTGTCGCGGCAGCGGGACGTCGCCCGTAGCCGGCGGCGCGACCGGGGGGTGCCGGTGCTGTCCCTGATCGGCTACACGAACGCCGGCAAGAGCACGCTTCTCAACGCGATGACCCGGAGTTCGGTGGAGACCGCGCCGCAACTGTTCGTGACCCTCGACCCGACCAGCCGGCGGATTCGCTTTCCGAGGGAGGGGGAGGTGGTGATCACCGATACGGTCGGTTTCATCGCCGAACTCCCGCCCGACCTGGTGCGGGCGTTTCGCGCCACGTTGGAGGAACTCGGCGATGCGGACCTGTTGCTGCATGTCGTCGATGCCTCCGATCCGGCTTGGCGCACCAAGGCGGAGGCGGTGGAAGGGTTGATCGATGAGCTGTCGCTCACCTCGAAGCCGCTCCTGGTGGTGCTGAACAAGTGCGACCTGGTGACCGAGGAGCGTGCCCGGCTGCTGGCGGATCAGCTCGATGCGATCGCGGTCAGCGCGCGCACGCGGGCGGGTCTGGACCGGCTCGTAGGCGCCGCCGAAGAAGCGATGGGAAGGGCTGCGCCGCTGCTGCCGGGGGCGGCCCCGAACCGGGGCAGGGCGGCAGCCGGGAACGCGGGTGACGCCGCGACCGTAGAATGAAGGGCCATGGACAAGCGCCGCGAGCCTTGGCCAGCCAGGGTCATCGTCTACTACGACGGCGACTGCGCGCTCTGCAACTGGTCGGTGGCGCGGTGTCTGGCCCGGGGTGTGCCGTCGGGGGTCCGCTTCGCGCCGCAGGACGGTGAGTTGTTCAAGCGCCTGACCGGGATGCGGCCCGACCTCGCCGGGCTCGACAGCATGGTGATCCAGAGCTTGCCCGCCGCCGACGGGGCCGACGACGTTTCCACAACTGGGTCCCCGCTGGGCGAAATCCGGGTGCGCAGCGAGGCGGTGATCTGGCTGGCGTCCCAGTTGCGGGGACCGGAGCGCTGGCTCGCGTTGCTCCCGTGGATGGCGCCCCGGCTGGTTCTGGATTGGGGCTACCGGTTGGTGGCGCGGAACCGCCACCGGGTCGGGCCGCGGTTGGCCGAGTGCCCCGTGCCGACGCCGGAGCAACGGCGCTACTTCCTGGCGTGAGCGCGGCCAGGGGAGTCCCCGCAAGCCTGGTTCGCCACCTTCCTCGCGACATCAGCGCTGCGGCGCACAGGATCGGCCGGTTGGAGAATCTGATGGACACGGCACAGGGCGCGGCGATCGAGTTGCCGGGCGCCCTCGAAGGCGCCATCGACAAGCGCCGGCAGGAGTATCTGGCGGGTCGCATCAGCGCCCGGCTTGCCCTGGTGGACCTCCTCGGCGCCGCTGCTTCGAACGGCAACCTCGAAGCGGACGACGACGATGTCCCCTTGTGGCCGGAGGGTGTAGTGGGTTCGATCTCGCACGGCGCCGGCTACGGCTTCGCCGCTGTCGCCGCCGCGAGCCGCTACCGGGGTCTCGGCGTCGACGTGGAGCGTGTCGTTTCGACACAACAGGCTACGCGTCTCGGCGGGCGCGTGCTCACCGACGGGGAGATGGAGCTCCGTCACGGGAAGTTCGGCGGCTTGACCGAGGCGGAGATGTTCACGCTGGCGTTCTCGGCCAAGGAGAGCGCGTACAAGGCCCTGTTTCCGGTCCACCGGCGCGTGCTCGGGTTCTCGGATGTCGAGCTGGAGCGGCGCGACAGCGCGGAGGGAACCGATCGCCGCGGTGAGTTGCTGCTCCGTGCGACGGTGGACCGCGATGCGGGCGCAACGGCAACCCTCGTTGGCTGGTACGCGGTCACGTGCGATGCCGACGGTTTGAACGGTGCCGAAAACCGTCGCATGTGGACCCTGGTGCTGGCTGGCCCTTGACGTCCGTCAAATGACTGCCGTATCGTCGTCAAATGACGAAAGCCGATGCCTCCGCCGTACTTGGGACCTACGCCAACTCGGCCGACCTGCCGGTAACCGAGGCTGCCTGTCTGGGAACGCTCCTCGGGATCGAGGATGCCGAAGTCCTGAGCAACCTGGAACTCGCGCGCCGGGTTGGCCGCGGCCTGCCCACGGACGCGGTGTCTGTGCTGACGGAGATTCTGGGCGCCAGGAACATCGTAGGACCGGTGATCCCCGAGGCCACGCTGCGGCGTGCCCGCAACGCAGGCAAGCCCCTGTCGAGGGAGATGAGCGAGCGGCTCTACGAGCTCAGCCGCGTCGTCAATGCGCTGAGCCGGGTGTACCACGGGGACCGGGAGGGAATCGAGGCCTACCTGACGTCGCGGCATGCTCTGCTGGATGGCGAGAGGCCGCTCGATGTCGCCTGCTCGAGTTCCGCCGGCGCGCGGGCGGTGCTCGATGTGATTTATCAGGCCGAGGCCGGCTTTCCCGTCTGATGGTGCGGCGGCTTGCGTCGCCGATGTGGGCGTATCGCATCGGCGACGCCGACGGGAGGTTCCCGGTGTGGAGCGCGGAAGGCGCCAGGCGCACTGCCGGTAGATGGCACGAGGCAGGCGCCGAGGTGATCTACGCCTCGCGGAACTACTCGACGGCCATGCTGGAGATGCTGGTCGGCTGGTCAGGGCGGGTTCCACCGAACCAACACTCCGTGGAGATCGTCCTGCCCGCGGGAACCAGCTACGAGGTCGTGGCGACCGACGTCCTGCCGGACTGGCATCGGCAGACCCGCGCAGCGTCTCAGCGCTTTGGCCGGGACTGGTACCAGGAGCGCCGAAGCGTGATCCTCGTCGTGCCTTCGGTCGTGGCGCGCATGGAGAGCAACGTCGTCATCAACACGGGCCATCCCGACTACGAGGGCCTGCCGGTCGAGGCCGGGCTGGAGACGCCCGTATGGTGGGACCGGCGTCTGTTCCCGTGAACGGCCGGGGCCGATCGGAGAACGAGTCAAACGGAAGTTGTTTGTAGCGCTGCTTCCAGGGACAGCTCCGGCGCCAAGCGCCGCAGGAATCCCTCGCAAGGCAAGCAAAGAACGCCGCGCCGGAGCGTCCGCGGTCCGCCGTACAGGAGGACGGGGGTCGCTTCCGGATAGTCCTCGACGAAGGCTTTGAGTCCCCTGGAGTCGCGGGGATGGATTGTGCTGCGGTTCTTGACCTCGATCGCGAACAGCCCGCTTTCGCCGTAGAGGACGAAGTCGACTTCGCTGCCGGATCTGGTGCGCCAAAAGAACAGGGCGTCGTCGCGTCCTGAGTAGGCGATCCATGCTCGAAGATGCTGCGCCACGAGACCTTCAAGCGCCGGTCCAGCCAGTTCGTCGGCGCGGTCGAACGGCCCCCTTGGGCGGAGCGAACGGAACACGCCGGCATCAACGAAGTAGAGCTTCGGGTGAACCGTCAACCGCCTCCGAGCCCGTCGTCTGAAGACCGGAAGCGTGAACGCAAGGAGGAGGTCCTCCAGCACGGACAGGTAGCTCGTCGTGACCTTCCGTTCGACCTGGCATTCGCGGGCCAGGTTGGAGACGTTCAGGACCGATGCGTGGCTGAAGCTCGCGGCCTCGAGGAAGCGGGCGAATGCACCGACGTTTCTCAGCAGACCTTCGGCCTGCACTTCCTCGCGGACGTAGATGCCCGCGTAGGTGCGGAGAGCCGCTTCGGGCTCGGGCGCGTCCACGACCAGTGGAATCAGGCCCAGCTCCAGAGCCCTGCCAAGGCTGAAGGCAGTGCCGAGCTCAGCCGCCATGAAGGGGTGCATCGTGGTGAGGAGGGCACGACCCGCCAGCAGATCCACACCCGTACGCCGGAGTTTTCGGGCACTGGAGCCGGTGAGCACGAAGCGAAGGGTCTTGTCGCGCTCGATCAGTTGGTGCACGACCTGGAGAAGCTGCGGTACCCGTTGGACCTCGTCGATGACGACCGGCCGTCTCGCCGGGTTCGCAGCTACCGTGTCCCGCAGGCGTTCAGGAGCCGCTCCGTAGTACCGCTCCTCCTCCGGGTCGATCAGATCGACGAAGAGGGCCTCTGGATAGTGCTGCTGCAACCAGGTCGACTTGCCGGTGCCGCGGGGGCCGAAGAGGAAGTAGCTCGACGCCGATGGGGGGCGGTAGAAGCGGTCGAACATCGGCAGAGAGCGTAGCCGCGATCCTGCATTCTGTCCATCAAGATTCCGTTTTGCGCCTCAAAACAGGAGTTGGCACCCCAGAAGGGGGGGCTGTTTCAGCCCGCGAAAGCTGATGAGGTTGGCTCAGGAGTCTAAGGCGCCACCGGCACCTCGAGCCACGAGCCACTCTCGTCGCCCCGGTGGACCGAGATCGTCGGCGCGTCGGCGCCTTCGGGGTCCGGATACAGCGCGTGGTTCGCGGCATCGGCGCCGGCGACGGTCAGGCGCAGCCGGTGGCCTTCGTCGATCGTGATGGCAGTGCCCATCAGGTCGATCAGGAGTTCCTCGGGTTCACCCGGCAGCGGCTCGAGGTCTTCCGCGTGGCCGCGGTGGAAGGGGAGGCCGAAGTCGTCCCAGGGCGCTTCGCCGACCGCCCGGTAGGAGGCGCGGAGCGCTCCCTCGGTGACGTAGTGTGAGCGTCCGTCCGCGTCGATCTCGTCCAGGTAGACGAAGAAGTCGCCGTCGTCGTGACTGGAGCTGACGTTCAGGCGCAGCACCGGATAGCCGACGATCGTCATCGACTCCGCCATCGGTTCGGTGGTGTACGTGAGCGCCTTCTCGTTCTCGGCCGATCGCTCGTCGAAGAAGGTCGTACCACGGCGGTCCTGACGTCGGGAACCGTGGCCGTTCATCCAGCGGGAGAAAGAGCCCATGGCCGACGTGTAGTCGACGGTGTATTCGTCCTGGCCGGAGTTGCCGGCGGAGTCGCCCAGCAGGCCGCCGGCGGCGAGTTCGAAGCGCTGGGCGGTCAGCCCGGCCGGCGGCCAGACATCCGTGCCGATCCAGGTCGAACCTTCCTCGGAGCGTTCCTCGTCCAGACTCGCGGTGACTTCGGGGTCCTCCGGCAGGGTGTGGTTGCCCTCCATGACGTAGTAGTGGACCGGCGGTTCGTCCATCACTCCGTTCTCGATGCCCTTGAGCCAGTGGTCATACCAGCGCAGGAACTCGGCGTTGTGCACGTCGCCGCCGTAGCCGCCGCTGTGGACCCAGGGGCCGATCATCATCTTCTGCGGCGCCGAATCGAGGCTGGCGTAGAGCATCGGCTGTTGCGAGGTGTAGATGTCGTACCAGCCGACCAGGTGGTAGATCGCGATCCCCGAGGCGTCGATCGCTTCCAGATCGTCGATGGTGCCCGTCGTGTCCCAGTCGGCGCGGGCGCTCTCCGTCTCGTAGGCCCAATCGCGGAACGCGGCGGCCTCGGCGCCGACCAGGTCCTGCGCCCAGATGTTGGCGGCGTGCTCGGCCACTGCCGCGTCGCGCATGGCGCCGGAGGCGTCGTCGTCGACCGGGGCGGGCGCCGTCGAGAGATCCGCCTGCCTGGTGCCCGAGCCCCAGGTGTCGATGAACTCGTTCTTGTAGGTGCCGCCGCGGAACACGAAGTCGTAGGGGGTCGGCCCGGCCATCTCGGCGAAGCTCGCCTTGAGCGCCGGCGGCGCCTGGGTCGCTGCCTGGTACTGGGTCATGCCGGGATAGGAGCGCCCGTGCATGCCGACGTTGCCGTCCGACCAGGGCTGCGCCGCGATCCACTCGATGATGTGGAACGAGTCCGCGGTCTCCTCGATCGAGAAGGCGCCGTTGTGGACGCCGAACGAGGCGCCGGTGCCGCGGGCGTCGGCGACGGCGACCGTGTAGCCGCGGTGGAGCATGTGCTGGAGGACCGGATCCTGTTCGCCGGTAGCGAAGAGTTGGGGGTTGCCGTTCTCGTCCTCGGTCAGGAAGGCGCGGGTGTAGCGGGTGTAGTGGAGGATCGTCGGCAGTGGTTCCGAAGCCTCCGCGCCGCCGGCCGTCGGGATGAAGTAGTCGACCGAGACGCGGACGCCGTCGGCCATTGGGACGTAGACGGAGTAGCGGTTGGCGCCGTCGTGGGTCGCTTCGCGAGCGTAGGCGCCGAAATCGCTCGTCGTCTCGCCGTCCGTCGAGGACGGATCGCCGCCCGGCGCGCACCCGGCGCCGGAGACGAGGACTGCGGCCATGACCAGGCCCAGGGCGGACCGGTGGAGGTGCTTGTCGGTTCTCATCTTGCTGCTCCTCTTGCTTCGTTTCTTCTGTGTCCGCGATGCGGTCTGCCCGGAGGCGCCGCCAAGTCGCCTGCGCGGGTCAGGCCGGCAGCCGGTAGGCGATCAGCTCGAACCGCGCGCCGCGTCCCCCGAGCGCGAACACCAGGTACTGCCGGCCTCGATGGAGGAAGGTGATGGGGCTGCCGTCGGTGTGCGCGGGCAAGTCGATCTCGCCGACGAGTTCGCCGGTCGCCTTGTCGAACGCGCGCAGCGCCGGGGTTTCGACGCGCCAGTCCTCGCGGGTGGCGCCTTCCGCGACCGCTTCCTGGTCGATCGCGCGAAAGGCCAGCGAGCGGCCGGAGTTCACGAGCAGCAGACTCTTGGTCGCCAGGATGTGGCCACGGGCGCCGGCGCCCAGGGCAGGCAGGTCGAGCCCGGCGAGCGCCGGATGGCGGCGCGGGCCGTAGCCCAGGGGCGCCGTCCATGCGATCTCGCCGCGGTTCATGTCGTAGGCGGTGACCCTGGAGTAGGGCGGCTTGACCAGGGGCAGGTCGCGCGGGCCGCGGACATCGCTGTTGATGCGGCCGACGTAGTCGAAGGATGAGCGGCTCGCGTCCGGCTCACGGAGCGTATTGACCACGGGCCAGGTGAAGGACGGCACGTAGAGCATGCCGGTCTCCGGGTCGAAAGCGCCGCCGGGCCAGCTCGCGCCGCCGCCGTAGCCGGGCATCAGAAACGTGCCGCGTTCCGTAGGCGGCGTGAACAGCGGGCCGTACTGGTAGCGGGAGAGGATGGCCCGCGCCTCGCTGCGGAGCTTGGGCGTGAAGTCGATCAGATCGTCCGGACCGATGCCCTGGCGGTCGAAGGCCGGCGGTTTGGTGGGGAAGGGCTGGGTCGCCGATGTGCGCTCGCCCACGATGCCGGTTTGCGGCACTTCACGCTCCAGGATCGGCCACACGGGCTCGCCGGTACTCGCGTCGAAGACGTAGAGGAAGCCCTGCTTGGAGAGCTGCATCGCGGCGCGGATCGTCGTGCCCTCGACCTCGATGTCGCCGATGATGGCGGGAGTCGGCAGGTCGTAGTCCCACAGGCCGTGGTGGACCATCTGGAAGTGCCAGCGCCGCTCCCCGGTCTCGCAGTCGACCGCGACCAGCGACTCGGCGTAGAGGTTGTCGCCGAGGCGGTGTCCGCCGTACCAGTCGTTGGTCGGCGTGCCGAACGGCAGATAGGCGAGGCCAAGTTCCGGGTCGGCGCTCATCAGGGTCCACACGTTCGTGTTGCCGCTGACCTTCCACGAACCCTTCTCCCAGGTATCCCGGCCGGGCTCGCCCTCCTGCGGGATCGAGTGGAATGCCCAGAGTTGCTCGCCGGTGCGGACATCGAATCCGCGCACGTCGCCCGGCGGCGCTTCGGGCGAGCGGGGACCGTCGGAGACGGACGAGCCGACGATGACGACATCGCGGCACAGGGTGACCGGCGAACTGACGCTGTAGGCCCGGCGGACCACCTCGCGGCGCAGTCCCAGGGTCAGGTCGACTCCGCCACCGTCGCCGAATGAGGAGATCGGTTCGCCGCTGAGCGTGTCCACTGCACGCAGGAAGGAGTCGCCGCCGGCCCAGACCAGGCGGCCCCCGTCACCCGGAAGGTCGGGGTCGTCCCAGTAGGTCGCTCCGCGGTGGACGAAGCCGAGGTTCGCCGGACGGCCCTGGAGGTAGGCCTGCGGATCGTAGGTCCAGAGACTCGTTCCCTGTTCGATGTCGACCGCCGCGATCTGACCGTAGCCGGTCGTCACATAGAGCCGGTCGCCGACCTTGATCGGGATGGCCTCATGATTCCGCGGGGTCATGCGCCGCCCGGTCGTCGCGCCATCTCCGGTCATCAACTCGTTGTCCGGCGACGACCACCGCCAGGCGACCTCGAGGTCCCCGAAGTTGTCCCGATCGATCTGCTCCAGCGGCGCGTACCGCTGGCTCGCATTGTTGCCGGTAACGACCGACCAGTCTGTGTCCGCAGGCTCCTGGGCAGAACCAGCGACCCCGAGCGTCACCGTCACCCCGACTGGTAGCCACCTCAGACCCCGACAACGCCTCTGGCCAAGCATCGAGGAACAGTAGCAGCGGCCACAGGGATGCCGGTCAGTGTGCAAACCGCTTCGCCGGTTTCGTGCCTTCGTCTCAGCTACCACCTCTGGAAGCCCACCGCACCGACAATCCGGTGCGGTGAACGCCAAGCCGACCCCGTCCAGCCTGCGCAGGGCCTCAGGGGGTAAGGGACCCAGCGGGCTCGAAGCGAGCGACGCCCGATGACACGACGCCGGGCAATGTCCAACCGGAGCGAGCGTAGTGAAGTGCGCGCCAACCTCCCCGTATCCGAGAAAGCGCGCACGTCCGCTGGGTCCCTTACCCCCTGTGGCCCGGAGCGGGCGGGTGAGCCCCGCGCCCCGCGCCGCCGCCGCTAGCCGCTGAGCCGGCCGCCGGCGGCGGCCGTCTTGCGCAGCAGCGGCGCCGCCTGCCACTGGTCGGGGTCGAAGCGGGCGGCGTAGTCGTCGAGGATTTCGACGATGTTGCCGAGGCCGAACTCGTCGGCCCAGAACATGGGGCCGCCTCGGTAGACGGGCCAGCCGTAGCCGTTGATCCAGATGACGTCGATGTCGCTGGCGCGGATGGCGATGCCTTCGTGGAGAATCTTCGCTCCTTCGTTGACGGAGGAGAGCAGGCAGCGATTCAGGATCTCCTCGTCGTCGATCTCGCGCTGTTCGATGCCGAGGCGCTCCGCCAGTTCCCGAGCGAGGTCCATGACCTCCGGGTCGGGCGCCGCGGCGCGCGTGGCGGGGTCGTAGACGTAGTAGCCGCGGCCCGTCTTCTGGCCGCGCCGGTCCCGCTCGCAGAGCATCTCGCGCAAGGTGCTCGACGACGAGGTCTCCGCGTTCCAGCCCACGTCCAACCCGGCGAGATCGCTCATGCGGAACGGGCCCATCGGCATGCCGAAGTCGTAGAGCACGCGGTCGATGTCCCACGGCAGCGCGCCCTCGAGCACCAGCCGGTCGGCCTGGAGCCGGCGCTGGAAGAGCATCCGGTTGCCGACGAAACCGTGGCAGACGCCGACCAGGACCGGCGCCTTGCCGATCGTCCGGGAGATCGACATCGCGGTCGCGACAGCGTCGGGCGCGGACTTCTCGCCGCGGACGACCTCGACCAGCTTCATGACGTTGGCCGGACTGAAGAAGTGCATGCCGACGACATCCTCGGGCCGCCCGGTCTCGGCGGCGATCACGTTGATGTCGAGATAGGACGTGTTCGTGGCCAGCAGCGCGCCGGGCCTGGCGATCCGGTCGAGTTCGGAGAAGACGCGCTTCTTGAGCTCCAGGTCCTCGAAGACGGCCTCGATGACGAGGTCGCATTCGGCGAGCGCCTCCCGGTCCGTGCCGCCGTCGAGAAGCGCCATCCGCTCCTCGGCCTGGTCCTGGGTGAACCGTCCGCGGGAGGCGCTGCGGTCGTAGTTGCGTCGCACCGTGGCCAGGCCGCGGTCGAGCGCGTCGCGGCTCTGCTCGACGACCTGAACCGGCAGGCCGGCGTTGGCGAAGGCCATCGAGATGCCGCCGCCCATCGTGCCGGCGCCGAGGACGCCGACGCGGCGGATGTCGCGGACCTCGGTATCCGCCGGGATGTCCGGGATCTTCCGGGCCGCGCGCTCGGCGAAGAAGTAGTAGCGCTGGGCCCGCGATTGCGGGTCCGCGTGGAGTTGCCGCGACAGCTCGGCCTCGCGCATCAGCCCTTCGTCGAACGGCAGTTCGGCCGCCGCCTCGACGCATCGGATGCAGGCTTCGGGGGCACTGAACCCTCGGGTCTTGCGAGCGATCCGGCGGCGGAAGTCGTCGAAGAGCCCCTGGTTCTCGCGCACCGCGTCGCGGTGGCTCTCGATGTCCCGCACCCGCGGCAGGCCCCGGCCCTCGGCCACGGCGCGGAGGGCGAACCGGAACGCGCCGACCGCGAGGCTGCTGCCCTCCAGCACGTCGACGACGCCGTCGATCAGGCCCAGGTCCAGCGCTTCGGCGGCGGTGATGTGCTCGCCGCTGGTGACCATCTCGAGCGCCCGCGGCACGCCGACCAGGCGGGGCAGCCGCTGGGTGCCGCCGCCTCCCGGCAGGATGCCGAGCTTGACCTCGGGCAGGCCGAGACGCGCCCGCGCGTCGGCGACCCGGAAGTGGCACGCCATCGCCATCTCCAGCCCGCCGCCCAGCGCGGTGCCGTGGATCGCGGCGACGAAGGGCTTGGGCGACTTCTCGATCATGCGCCGGACCTCGTTCGTATCCGGGGGCAGGCGCGGCTTGCCGAACTCACGGATGTCGGCGCCGGCGATGAACGTCCGGCCGCGGCAGACGATGACGGCCGCCTGCATCTCGGGGTCGTTTGCCACTGCCGGCACCGCCGCTGCGAGCCCCTCGCGCACATGCTGGCTCAGCGCGTTGACCGGCGGATTGTCGATCCAGATCGCGCCGACGACGCCAAGTCCCGGCTCCTCGTGTCGTTCGACGGCTACGGACTGGCTGAGCTGCATGGCGGCGATCTCCCCTACGATTGGCGCGGGGAGGATACCCGGCCTTCTGGGAACCCGTGTGGCGCGTTCCGCGCCACACGTGAACCACTCCGTGCGCCCGTCATCGGGCGCACGGATGGCACGCGGGCGTCCCGCCCGCATCCGGCGCCGTCGCCTGCCGTACTATTGAGCCACATCCGCTGATCGAAGGAGGTTGAACCGATGCTCCGAAACGACTCGCGCTTCGCCGGCGTGGCCAAGCTGCTCCTGCCCGCGGTTCTCCTGTTCTCCACGGGGACGCTGGCAGCCGACGACTGGAAGGCCCCCCGGACCGCTGACGGTCACCCCGACCTCCAGGGCATCTGGGCCAACAACAGCGCGACGCCGCTCGAGCGGCCGGAGGCGTTCGGCGAGAAGGCGACCCTGACCGATGAGGAGCTGGCCGAACTCAAGCGGCGGCTCAGCGAGATTCGCGAGAGTTCCCAGGCCGGCGACCTGCTCGGCGACTACCTGATCCAGCGCGTGCTGGAGGACCCGGAGTTCCGCGGCTTCGACCAGGTGACGGGGAACTACAACGCGTTCTGGCTCGTCGACCGGGAACTCGACAACCGCACCTCGCTGGTGATCGACCCACCGAACGGCCGCATTCCGGCACTGACGGACCAGGCCATGGAACGTGTGCGGGCTGGGGTGGCCTACGGCGACGAGGCGCCCGCCGGTCCTGAGGACATGCCCGTCAGCGTGCGCTGCATCTCCTACGGCGTGCCGAACACGCTGGCCGGGTACAACAGCTACTTCCAGATCCTCCAGACGGCGGACCACGTCGCGATCCTCCAGGAACTGATCCACGACGTGCGCATCATCCCGCTGGGCGAGCCCGAGCCGCTCGCCGACGATCTGCGGCTCTGGCACGGCAACTCGCGCGGCTGGTTCGAGGGCGATTCGCTGGTCGTCGAGACGAAGAACTACACGGCGGACGGCAGTTCCAGGTCGAGGGCGACGCACGGTCTGAAGGTGATCGAGCGGTTCACCCGCACCGGCCCGGACGTGATCGAGTGGGAGATCACCTACGAGGACAAGGCAACCTGGGTCAGTCCCTGGACGATGATGATCCGCCTCGCCCGCACCGAGGACCCGATCTTCGAGTACGCCTGCCACGAGGGCAACTACGGCCTGACCAACATCCTCTCCGGCGCCCGCGCCCAGGAGCGGGAGGCGGCGGCGAGCGGCGGCGGGCAGTAGGACCGCTGGCTCTTTGAGAGAGTACCGCCGGATGGGGAGGCGAAGACCGGTGTGTCGCGGGCTCTCCAAGTTTGCGACGCGCCAACTTCGTTCGGCTAGCAGCCCGTGGTAGAAGTCCGTGTCGCACCGAGAGCGGTCAGGCGCCCGTCCAGCAAGGCGCGACGAGGGAGCATATCGGGCCATATTCGACCGAGGAGCAACGATGTTGGGCGGGATGCATGGGCGCTCGAATGCAGCGCGACTTCTGCCACGGGCTGCTAGGGACAGTGTGGTCGCGCACTCGGCACGGTTCTAGGATTCGGCAGTGGGTTGCATCACGGTTCTTGTTCTGGCCTTCGCGTTCGTTCTGCTTGTTCGGTGGCTGATGAGAAAGGCACGCATGGATATGGCTAGCGATCAGTCTCTCTTAGGCAGCGAGTATCGGCCCGGCGCGGAAACCGTAGGGGATGTTCAGGCGGCTCCCAGAGCGCCCTTGCGCTGGATCGGACCGGGCGGCGCAGCGATCATAGCCGGGCGTGAGATAGGCGGAATGATCTACCTGGGTTCGGCTGAACGGCGACCGTACTCGAGCTTCGCTGGCGGAACATTCATCGATCCAGACTTGCCCGTTGCGAAGGAGGGTTCCGACTTTTCCGGCGCGGGCCTTCCATACTGGCCGAGCTACAGTGACATCGATCCTCGGGCCCGCGCAACATACCTGGACTGGCTGGCGGGAGGACGGCAAGACAGGCGTTGTGGGCCGGGCTACGTCTTTCTCTTCTTCTACGGGCTCGAGCGACGGTTCTTCGTGGACGATCCGACCGTCGCGGAGAAGTGGCTGCTGGTCGATGAAGTTGCACGATTGCTTCGTGTCTACGGAGAGAACCACTCGGTTCAGCGATACCTGAGGGCCTTTGTCGACGCTGCGCGAATCGTACTTGCGCGAAGCGGTGGCGATCTTCAGCCTTGCTTCGAGAGGTCTGGCTACGAACTGCCTCTTGGCCTACGTGTAGCAATTGGCCGAATCGTCAAGGTGCAACAGCCGCTTAGCGCAGACTGGCTCTTGGCCTGGTACACGGCCCATCCTGAGACCAGATTCCGTACACCGGCGATGCGGGCATCCCGCGAGTTCCAGGCACTCTTTGGGCAACTCTTCGATGAACGGTTTCCAGGAGGGCTGCCGGTGCGCGCACCCAAACGGCTTCTCCGCGCCCGCTATAGAGCCGCGTCGGGCGACTTCGAAGCTGACCTCGATCGTTTTCTTGGTGATATTCCTGATATCGCAGTCACGTCTAAATCGCTCAATATCGCGAACGAACTCGCGGAGGAGGCTACGGATGCTCTCGACAAGTACAGCCGCTTTCTCGGGCGCAATCCGGAGGGCCGCAGCTCGATCGAAGCCCATGCGCTCCTCCCAAAGCGTCTTTGGCCGCTGTTCCCTTGCGCGGAGATGGAGGACTTGCGACGCTGGACGAATACCGTCATCGACGCAGGCGGTCTTTCGCCGATCGAGCAAGTGATCGGACAGCTCGAAGGCGCGCTGCCCGAGAAAGTGGGAAAGCGTCAGCTCACCGGAGCCGCCGATGCCTTGGCGCGCCTCTCGATCGGCATGGCGCCCGATCCGCGTTTCGCGTTGCGGAGTCCGAAACTCGGTGAACCCGTCGTGCTGTTTCGGTTGCCCGAAGGGATCACGGCGCTTGAGGAAGTCAGCGAAGAGTACAAGGGCGTGCTCTTTGCCGTCGCAATGGGGGGTTTTGTTGCCCACGCGGATGGCGCGATAGCCGCCAAGGAGCGCAGCGCCCTAGAGGCCCGCATCGACGCTTCCGCGTTGTCCGAGGCCGAGCGTTCCCGCCTTCTTGCGAATCTGCGCTGGATGCTGGTCGTACCGCCCGATCTGGCCCTGTTCCGGCGGCGTATGACGGGTCTCTCGGAAGACGCGCGTCACGAACTGGCTCGGGCCGCGCTGGCCATGGCGCTGGCCGATGGCGTGATCGACCCGGGCGAGATCAAGGCGATCGAGAGGCTCTACAACGTGATGGGGCTGACGACGGACGGCGTCTACTCCGACTTACACGCGCTCGCGGTCCGGAGCGAGCCGGTGACCGTCCGTCCGGCTGCCAAACAGGACCGCGATTTCGCGATCCCGCCTCGGCCCGAGCGCGACACGAAGATCGCGCTCGACCCCGAGCGTCTAGCCGCGCTAGTGGCGGACACGGCACGCGTCTCGGCCGTCCTGGGAGAGATCTTTCTTGATGAGGAGGCCCAGGACGAGTCGGAAGCGCCGCCGGAGAACGCCACCGACCGCTTCCCGGGCTTGGATGTTCGGCACGCGGCCTTGCTCCACGAGCTGCTGACGCACTCCACATGGACCGAGACCGAGTTTGCGGGCCTGACGGCCCAGTTCCGACTGATGCAGGCGGGCACTCTCGAGACGCTCAACGAATGGTCCTTCTCACGCTTCGGCGACCTGTTGATCGAAGAGTACGAAGGCTACGAGCTCAACCCGGAAGTCGTAAAGGAACTACAGGAGTAGGGAACGACCGATGCAGACACCAAGGATCAGGCCACGTGAGCGCGACACCATCGTGCAGGCACTTCGAGCTGGTGTGGTGCCCAAGCTGGGGCTACAGCATATTCAAGTTGGCCGTACTCGGGAGATCGAGGAACTGGTCCGCGACATCGAGCGCATGCGCGAGGGAGGTGCGACGATCCGCTTCGTTATCGGCGAGTACGGCTCAGGCAAGACCTTCTTCCTGAATCTGATCCGTTTGATTGCGATCGAGAAGGGAATGGTGGTCCTGTCGGCGGACCTGGCGCCAGATCGACGCTTGCACGCGACGGGAGGGCAGGCGCGATCGCTGTACGCTGAGATGACGCGCAATACGTCGACGCGCTCCAAACCCAATGGTGGTGCGCTGGCGTCGATCGTCGAGCGTTTCGCCGGTCAAGCCGCACGTGCGGCGGAGGTCGGTGACCGGGAGCCCGGCGAGGTGATTCGTGAGAGGCTGGCCCATGTCGAGGAACTGACAGGAGGGTACGACTTCGCGGCGGTCATTACCCGCTACTGGGAAGGCTTCGAGGTCGGCGACGAGGACCTCAAATCTGCCGCGCTCCGCTGGTTGAGGGCGGAGTACTCAACTCGCACGGACGCCCGCAAGGCGCTCGGCGTCCGGACAATCATCGATGACGCTAACGTTTACGACCAACTGAAGCTGCTGGCATTGTTCGTGCGCGAAGCCGGCTACCAAGGGTTGGTGGTCTTGCTGGACGAGATGGTCAATCTTTACAAGCTTGCGTCCTCGCAAGCGCGAAAGTCGAACTTTGAACAGATCCTGCGTGTGTTCAACGATGTGCTGCAGGGCAGCGCCAGCCATCTCGGCTTCATGCTGGGTGGGACACCCGAGTTCTTGATGGACACCCGCCGTGGTCTTTACAGCTACGAGGCGCTCCAGTCTCGGTTGGCGGAGAATACATTCGCGCGTGGCGGACTTGTGGACTTGTCGGGCCCGGTTATCCGTCTCGCCAATCTCACGCCGGAGGATATGTACGTCCTGCTGAGCAATATACGCCGTGTGATGCAAGGCGAGGATGCTGCTTTGCCCGACGACGCGCTTACTGCTTTCATGACCCACTGTTCGGATCGGATCGGGGACGCCTACTTCCGGACGCCTCGCAACACGGTTACCGCTTTCGTGAACTTGCTGTCCGTTCTCGAACAGAACCCGGGTGTGGACTGGCGTGCGCTGGTTGGAGCGGTCGATGTCGCCGAAGATGGCGGGGATGATATGAGCGATATCGGGGATGGCGGGGTGAATGACGAGCTCGCGTCCTTCAAGCTCTGAGGAATCGGCTGGTTCGACCGGCTCGCCGCGCCCGTCCGCCGCTGGATCTGGCGCCGTGGCTGGAGCGGCCTGCGTGACATTCAGGAGAGGGCTATCTCGGTTCTGCTTGATGACGACAGGGATCTGATCGTCGCCGCGCCCACAGCGGGCGGAAAGACCGAGGCGGCTTTCCTGCCGTTGATCTCCTCGGTGGTGGAGCAGCCCGGCAAGGGCGGCTTCGACCTTGTCTACGTCGGGCCTCTTCGCGCACTCATAAACGATCAGTTTCAGCGACTGGAAGAGCTCTGCGAGATGGCCGAGTTACCGGTCTATCCGTGGCATGGCGACGTTTCCCGGGGCGTGAAGGCCCGAGCTCGGAGGCATCCGCGCGGTGTGCTGCTGATCACACCGGAATCGCTCGAAGCGCTCTTCGTATTGCGCGGTCTCGAGGTGCCGGCGCTTTTCATGGGCGTCCGCGCAATCGTCATCGATGAACTCCACGCGTTGCTGGACAATGAGCGTGGTGTCCACCTGCGTTCGCTCCTGACACGGCTGGAACTGGCGGTCAACCATCGGGTCCGGCGTGTCGGGCTATCCGCAACGCTGGGCGAGATGGCGTTGGCGAGGGACTATCTCCGGCCCGATGCCCCCGAGGCGGTGGCAATAGTGGAGGGCAGGTCGGATGGGCGGGAACTCCGAGCCCAGATCCGCGGCTATCCCCGAAGTCAGCAACAGAGCGGCCGCGACGGGGAGGATGGGAGTGAAGAAGCCGCGAGGCGGTCCGTAGCCTTGCACCTCTTCTCCCGACTTCGCGGCAGTCGGAATTTGATCTTCGCGGGATCACGCCAGAGTGTTGAGTGGTACGCGGACGCTTTGCGTGAGATGTCTGAGCATGAGCGCCTGCCTGTGGAGTTCCTACCGCACCACGCCAGCTTGTCCCGCGAGCATCGGATGCACCTTGAGCAGCGTCTGAAGACGCATCCGGCAACAACGGCGGTATGCACGTCGACCCTGGAGCTTGGCATCGACATTGGCGATATCGCCAGTGTGGCTCAGATCGGCGCGCCGTTCACTGTGGCGTCACTCCGCCAACGGCTCGGCCGATCAGGACGGCGCGCGGGCCAGCCAGCGGTGCTGCGCTTGTACGCGATAGGGGCGGCGGCCGGCGCAGACTCTCATCCTTTGGACCGCTTGCAGTTGGTGTTGATCCGCTCCATCGCCATGCTTGAGTTGCTGATCGATGGATGGTGCGAACCGCCAGTGCCGCAGGCCCTTCATCTCTCGACGCTCACCCACCAGATCCTCTCGGTGATCACAGAGCACGGCGGCGCGAGTGCGAAGCGCCTCCACGCGACGCTCTGTGAGCGCGGACCGTTCCGGCGCGTTGAGCCTCAACTATTCGCGCGTCTGCTCAGACATCTCGGCGCTCCGGATGTGGCGTTGATCGAGCAGGCGCCGGACGACACTCTGCTTCTCGGCCCACGGGGCGAGCAGCTCGTCGAGCACTACAGCTTCTACGCTGTGTTCCAGACGCCTGAGGAGTATCGGATCATCGCCGACAGCAAGCTGCTAGGGACTCTTCCCGTCGTCACGATCCTGACGGTTGGGATGAGCATCGTTTTCTCGGGGCGCCGCTGGCGTATCACCGGTATCCATGACAGCGAAAGGGCTATTGAGGTGACCGCCGACCGGACGGGACGAACGCCCCACTTCGGCGGTGGAGGCGGCGTGATAGACGACCGGGTGGCGGAGAGAATGAAGGACGTGCTTTCGAGCGATGATCTTCCTGCCTATCTTGATGAAGGCGCAGCACATCTGCTGCGGGAAGCGCGCGCTGAGTCTCGGAGATTGGGCGTGATCAGGCGGTCAATCTGCGAGATCGGCGAGCAGACCTACGTGATTGCCACATGGGCGGGAACTGTCAAGACATCGACGCTCGCTCTGGCGCTGCGTGCCAAGGGGTACGCCGTGACAATCTACGATGGATTCCTCGACGTACGTTCCGCCGATCAACTGGAACCCTTGGCGGGCGCCCTCGAGAGGATTGCTGGGTCCGCGTCCTCTGACACCGTGCTATCGGGCGAGGAGAACCTTAGAACGGAGAAGTTCCACCGCTATCTGAGTTCCGAGCTTCTTGTCGAGGATGCGATCAGCAGTCGGATAGATCTTGACGCGCTTCCGGAACTGGCCCGCCGGCTGGTAGCCGAGGCGGCCAGACCCGATCTCGAGTGACAGTGACCGGATCCGCGATGACGGACGCGCTTCCTCGCTTGCGAGGAGGTTGCCATCGGTATGAGCCAAGCCACTTACGGCTACTCGAGCGGGACCGCGCTTCGCAACGTCAGCCCTCGCCGGGTCACTCGGACTTCCGGCACGATAGCGGCGCCGGGCGGTTGGTCGCTGTAGTAGGTGAGTACGTACTGGCGCCGCAGATCGTTGCGGATCTGGTCGAACACCTGTTTGAGTTGTTCGGTCCAGGGCGAAGTACTTGTGAAGAGCCCGATCGTGAAGAGGCGGCCACCGGTCTGCCGGCTGATCCGCTGGAGACGCCGGCGGGCTTTCCGCTGTTCCGGCGTCGTGCGGAGGACGCGGTTGCCGTTGCCGCCGAATCCCCCGGACCGGCCCCACCTGCTCGACTGATCCAGTTGGATGAAGTAGATCGGAAGGCCGAGACGCACCGCGTAGTCGGCGGACTGCCTGGGTTCGGACCGGCTGTGTTCGTCGACGCCGTCCGTGACCACGACCAACGCGCGGCGACCCGGCTCGTTGCGATACTGCAGCAGGGAGAACAGGATCGCGTCGTTGAGGGCTGTACCACCCCTTGGGGCCAGGTAGTGCAAGCGGTTGGCCAGTAGTTGCTTGCTCTCGCTCAAGGGATGGAGCACGCGAACGGTGCTATTGAAGTGGACCAGGAAGGCGCGATCGTTCGACGACAGGGCGGCTTTGAGGAACCCGGCGGAGACGTCGATCAACCGCTGCCGGATGGGCAGCACGCTGCCCGACGAGTCGATCGCGAGACCCAGAACAAGCGGGATGTCGTGGGCCTGGTAGAGGGTCTCCACCGGACGCCTCTCGCCGCTCTCGCGGATTTCGAAGTTCTCCGGCTCCAGGTCGCCTGCGGGATTGCCCTTGCGGTCCGTCACCAGCACCTGGAGCTGGACCAGTTGGACATCGATCTCGCCCCGATAGTCGGCGCCTTGCAGGAGTTCCGCGTCCTCCCACTCGCGGCCGTCGGCGAGCTTCGCCACCACACGGACGAACTCGTCGGCCGGCGCTGACTCCATCAGGGCCTCGACGGCCATCGTGCGTGGCGCGCCTTGAGCCGCTTCCTCGCCGAAGTGGCGCACGGCCTCGACCAGGTGTCGGCCGCGGTAGAACTCGACCTGCTCAAGCGTGGCGTATCGGGGTACCGAGACGGCAGCTTCGACCCGGACCATCTCGTACTCACTCGCCTGCACGCGGCGGATCTCCATGATGCGGACGGCGAAGGCCGTGTCGAGCAGGTTGAGGATGATCCTGTCGCTGCCCAGGTACTCGCCCTGAGCGTCGTAGCCTCGGACTTCGAGCGTTTGCTCGCGGGGTGGATCGGCCAGTTCGACGTGAGTCGTGTAGGGCTTCTCCGTGACGCGCATCGTCTGGCCGCCGTCGAGGAAGAACTCGACGGTCGTGATCGACGGATCGACGATCAGAGTCTGGATCTCGACCCGACCGCCGATCCGTTCGCGATGCCCGCGGCTGGGTGGAATGATGCGAATGGCGGTCGGCTGGCTGTGGCGCTCCGCCGCACCGTTCACGGAGGAACGAGGCGCCCGCGCCGGCATGGCCCGCGCGGACTGCGGGTTGGAGTCGGCGTTGATCTGCTCGCCGGCCGGGGGCGCCTGGGCCCTCGCCGGGCCTGGGAGTAACACACAGGTCGACAGAGCAAGTGCCGCCGCGGCCATCGCTTTCGCGGCGTGGGTGTGGCTTGAGCCCATAGCTGTCGCTTGGCGGTCTTCCACGCGGCTACTCGATTCCCTGGAGCGCCACCGCGCTCCGCAGCTTCAAACCTCGCCGGGTCACCCGGATCTCCGGCTCGACCGGCGTGCCGGGCGGCTGGTCGCTGTAGTAGGTCAGAACGTGTTGATGCCGCAGATCCTCCTCGATCTGGTCGAAGACCTGCTCGATGCGGTCGGTCCACCGGGGCGTGGCGGCGTAGAGCTCGATGTGGAAGAGGCGTCCGCCGGTCTGTTCGCTGATCCGGCTGAGCCGTTTGCGCGCCCGTTGCCGCTTCAGCGTTGACGTGACGTTGAATGCGACCACGCCGGATGAGTTGCCGGTACCCTGACCCGATGCGTCCAGTTCGATGAAGTAGATCGGCAGGCCCAGCCGCTCGGCGAGCTCGGCGGACTGTTCGGGTTGGGACCGGCTGTGCTGGTCGGCGCCGTCGGTGACCACGACGAGAGCGCGGCGGCCGGGCTCGCGGCGGTACTGGAGCAGAGAGAACAGGAGCCCGTCATTCAGCGCCGTGCCGCCCAGCGGAATCAGATGATCGAGCCGGTCGCTCAGCAGCGGTTGGTCGGCCGTCAGTGGTTGAACGAGGCGCACCGTGCCGTCGAAGTCGACCAGGAAGGACCGGTCGTCAAGCCGAAGGGCGGCCTCGAGGAAGCCTCGGGCAATGTGCTTCAAGCGACGCCAGGTGGAGAGCATGCTGTCCGACGAGTCGATCGCCAGCCCCAGGACCAGGGGCACGTCGTAGGCGGTGTGGAGCGCCACTGCCGCGCGCTTCCTGCCGTTCTCCCGGATTTCGAAGTCCTCCGGCGAGAGCCCGCTGACGGGATTCCCGTCGCGGTCCGTGACCAGCACCTGGAACTGAGCCAGTTGGACGTCGATCTCGCTCCGGTAGTCCGCTCCCTGGAGGAGTGCCGCGTCTTCCCGCTCACGGCCGTCGGCGAGCTTCGCCACAACACGGATGAAGTCGTCCGGTCGGCCGTCCTCGATGAGTGCCTCGACGGGAATGGTGCGCGCGACGCCGGGCGCCCCATCTTCGCCGAAGGTGTGCGTTGCCGACACGAGATTCTCGCTGCGGTAGAACTCGACCCGCTCGAGTGTCGCCGCGCGCGGCAGCGACACGGAGGCCGCCACCCGGATCGCGGGGTCCCCGTTTGCCTGCGCGCTGTGAATCTCGGCGATGTGGACGGCGAAGGGCCGGTCGATCTGGTTCAGGAGGATCTCGTCCCTTCCCATGAGCTCGCCTTCTCTGCCGTAGGCCAGGGCCTCGAGCCTCTGCTCGCGGGGCGGGTCGGCCAAACCGATGCGGGCCGTGAAGGGTCGGCTGCGAACGCGTCGGGTCCGTTTGCCGTCGAGAAGGAACTCCACTTCGCCAACGCGGGGATCGACGATCAGGGTCTGGATTTCGACTCGGCCGCTGAGCAGTTCGCCGACCCTGCGTTCAGGCGGCACAATGCGGATCGTGGCGGGCTGGCCGGCGCCGGCGGCCAGGGAATCCGAGACCGGCGCCACTTCCGGGCGGTCGTAGACCGTACTGAACTCCAGGCGGGGTTGGGACCGGACTTTGAGGTCGGTCATCCGCACAAGCTGGTCGTTCAACAGGAAGAAGGTGTCGGACCGCTGCCAGTCCGAAGCGACCATCTCGATCGTGAGCGTTTCGTCGGTGTCGAGAAGGCGTCCGTCGACGCCGCGGCCAAGCGGGTACTGCCGGCCGTCGAGCGCCAGGACACGGATGCCGCCGCGGTCGTCGAGGAGCACCAGGGCGTCCTCGAGAATCCGGATCATCACCGTGCCGTAGCGCTCCGCGAGAGCCTGGGCCAGCTCGTGCACGGTCGGCGATCTGCGTTTGGGCGCCACTCGCATGCCCTGGACCTTGAGGACCGGATCGTCGCTGAGTTCATCGTTCCTGATCCAGGGGCCATGCGGGTTGGAAAAGGGGACGTCCGGATGGACGCCGGTCCTGCTCGGTGGCGGAACGCCTTGGGCGGATGCCCCGGCAGCCCACACGGAGACCGCGAGCGTGAGCGCTGTCGAGGCTGCCGCGCAGCCGATCGCGGCACGACGTAGGGCTCCGGCTCTCACCCGCGTCTCTTCCCGGCGGACTACTCGACCGCGTCGAGCGGCAGGGCGCTTCTCACCTTGTGCCCCTTCCGGGTCACCCGGACTTCCGGTTCGAGTGCGGCGCCGAAGGGGCGCTCGCTGTAGTAGGTCAGCACGTACTGGCGCCGGAGCTCGTCCTCGATGTGGTCGAACACGTTCGCCATCTGGTCGATGGACTCGATCTGGAACAGCCGGCCGCCGGTGGGGCCGGTGATCAGACGCATGCTGTTGCGCAGGTTCGCGTCCTCCATCGAGGTCGGGCCGAACCCGACCGAGCGCATGGCGACGACGTAGATCGGGACGCCCAGCCGTTTGCCGAAGTCGATCGCCCGGGTCGGGTCGGAGCGGCTGTTCGAGTCGAAGCCGTCTGTGACGACGACCAGGGCCCGGCGGCCCGGCGCCTCGCCGTACTGGAGCAGGGAGAACAGGATCGCATCGTAGAGGGCGGTGCTGCCCTGCGGAAAGAGGCGTCCGAGGCCGCGCGCCAGCAGCGGCTTGCTGCCGGTGAGCGGCTGCACGAGCCGCAGGGTGGAGTCGAAGTCGACCAGGAACGCCTGGTCGCGAAAGGTCAGGGCGCCGTTGAGGAACGCCTCGGCGATCGCGTTCGTCTGTTGCCAGATCGGCTCCATGCTGCCCGACGAGTCGATTGCGAGGCCCAGGGAGAGGGGTACGTCGTTCGAGACGTAGAGCTTCTCGACCTGACGGAGTTCTCCGTCCTCGCGCACCTCGAAGTCTTCCGGTTCGAGGCCGCCGACCGGGCTGCCCGAGCGGTCCACCACGAGGACCTGGAGCTGCACGAGCTGGACGTCGATTTCGCTGCTGAACTCCGCGCCCTGGAGCAGTTCGACATCCTCGAGTTCGCGGCCGTCGCCGAGGCGCGCCACAACACGGATGAAGTCCTGGGCCGAGACGCCGGACATGGGCACGTCGGCGGTCACGTTGCGCACGCCACTCGGTCCCGCTTCTCCCTCGAAGTCGTCGAAGGCGGCAACAAGCTGCTCCGTGCGGTAGAACTCGACCCGTTCCAGGGTCTCGGTGCGCGGGACCGAGATACCGGCCTCGACGCGTACCGCCTGTTCGCCTGCGCCGCGGGTCGGGCCGATGCCTGCGATCCGTACCGCGAACGGCGGATCGAGCCGGTTCAGGACGATCTTGTCGCTGCCCGCGTAGGCGCCCCGGGCTCCAAGGGCCCTGACCTCGATGGTGTGCTCGCGCGGCGGGTCGGCGAGTTCGATCCGGGCCTCGAAGGGTGGCCGGGTGGCCCGGGCTGTTTCCTCGCCGTCGAGCAGGAACTCGACTACGGCGATCTGCGGGTCGATGGTCAGGGTCTGGATCGACACTCGGCCGCTGAGCAGTTCCCGGTGGCCCTTCTCGGGCGGCAGGATGCGGATCGTCGCCGGCCGGGCGCTGCGGGCAGCGTCGGTGCGCTCGGCCCGCCCGTCCGAAACTCCTCCGACCGGCGGCAGGTAGTCCGCCCTGTTGAAGCCGCCATCGTCGTCCGGCCTTGGGGCGGCGTCGGCCGCGCGCGACGTGGTCGTGGGCGCCGGAGACGGGGGTGCGTCGCCTGAGCGCTCGTAGACCGTACGGAACGAAAGATCGGCGAAGCGGCCGCCCTGCAGGTCGGTCACGAGCACGAGCTGATCGCCCTCCAGGTAGAAGGTCTCGATCCGTTGACGGCCCTGGGAGGACGACTCCACTTCGAGCGAGGCGCCGACGAAACGGGCGCGGCTGTGGCCGCCGAAGCCGTCGGCGATCTCGCGTCCGTCGAGGAAGAGGACGCGGTCTTCGCGCTTCGCGTTGCGGATGAGGACCTGAGGTTCGTCGATTCGGATCATCAGCACGTCCAGCCGCTCGGCGAGTTCCCGCGCCATCTCGCGCATCCCGGACGGGCCGTCCTGGCTGCCGCCCTGGCCGCCGCCGCTTCCGCCGCGCCCGCGGCCGAAACCGCTCTGGCCGCCGCGGCCGAAGCCGCCGGTGGGGCCACCGCCGGGAGTTGCGCCCTGGGATCGTCCGGGCCCGCCGCCGAAGGTCTGGCCGTAGGACTCCTCGAGCTTCTCGACCGGGTTCTCGCTCAGCCGCTCGTCGCGAATCCAGATGCCCGGGATGGCGGCGACCGGATCACCCGCGGCCCCGGCTGAGGGTTCTTCCTGGGCGGCCGGGTCCTGGGCGCCGGCGGGGTTCCCATTCGGCAGCAAGAGGGCGACGCCGAGGATGCCTGCAGCCAGCACTGCCGGTGGGATGCGGTGCGAGCGCCGCCGTCGGCGCCGGTTGTCGGTGTTCCTGGTCATGGGGAGACGAATGCGTGCAGGATACAGGCCAACGGCGTTCCCGACGCGCAGACTCCTAACCTGCCAGCAGCAGTTCGCGCACGCCCTTCGCCACGCACAGCGCTCCGAGCCCCAGGATCACCGGTCCCGTGACCCGCCGGAACTGCCGGTCGTCGAGCCGGCCGAGCAGGAGCGTACCGATGCGCGCGCCGACCACGGCGAGGGCCGTGCCTCCGGCGATCAACCAGGGCGTGAGCACGTTTGCGGGCAACTCCGTGAGCACCGTGCGGGCGATCCAGACGTAGTAGCCGATCTTCAGCAGATGTCCGACGGTCTGGGTGAACGCCTTCGTGGCGACGATCGTGCGCCGGTCCACGTCGGTCTCGAGGTAGAACGCGTCCAGCAGCGGCCCGGAAGCGCCGGCCAGAAGCTGCGCCGCGGTCACGGTGGCGCCGCAGGAGGCGGCGGTCCTGGGGTTGCGCACGTCCAGGCCCCGCAGCGTTGGCAGCAGCCGGGCCAGCCAGGGGAAGCAACCGACCAGGATCAGCACCAGCGCCGGGTCGGGGACGACGGCGAGCGATACGAACACGAGCACCGAGAGGGCGGCGCCCGCGGCGTACCAGGGCAGGACGCCCCACATCATGCGGTCGCGCAGAAACACGAACCGCGCGCCGTTCGAAGCCGCCTGAACGGCGCCGTGCAGGATCATCGCGCCGCTTATGGGGAGGAGGCTCGTGAGCACGGCCATCAGCGCCAGGCCCCCGGCCATGCCGAGTACGCCCGAGATGACCGCCGTCGCGAGCACGGTCAACAGGATGACGGTCGCGATCACGTGGAAGAGCGTTCCGGTGCTATCAATATCTGCGGCGGGAGGCAGGCAGGCGTTTGGCGGCGCTACTGAAGCGCTTCGAGCGGCAGCACGCTCTTCACGGTGAGACCCTTGCGCGTCGTCCGGACCTCCGGCTCGATGCCCGCTCCCGGTGGACGGTCGCTGTAGTAGGTCAGCACGTGCTGGTGCCGGAGGTCCTTGTTGATCCGGTCGAAGACCCCTTGCATGTCTCTGGCCAGGACGGCCCGGGACTGGCCAGGGTGGATACGGAACAGGCGGCCGCCGGTTTGACGGCTGAGTCTCTTGATCAGGGGACCCCGGGGATCATTCCAACCGAGAGCGATGGAGTAGATGGGGACCCCCATTCGTTCGGCGTACTCGGTGACCTGCGCGCGTTTGGAGCGGCTGTGGAGATCGTCGCCGTCGGTTACCACGACCAGGGCGCGGCGGCCCGGTTCGTTCCGGAACTGGAGGAGGGAGAACAGGACCCCGTCGTTCAGCGCGGTGCCGCCCTGGGCGAGCAGCCGGTGGAGTCTGGCCTTGAGCAGGGGCCGGCTTCCAGTCAGCGGCTGGAGCGGCCGGACCGTGTGGTCGAAGTCGACCAGGAAGGCTCGATCGTCGTCGGCCAGAGCCCCTTCGAAGAAGACCCGGAGCACGTCGTGCAACTGGCGCCAGACCAGGTACATGCTCTCCGACGAGTCGATGGCGACGCCGAGAACCAGGGGGACGTCGTCCGAGACGTGCAGGTTCTCCGCCGGGCGCCAGGCGCCGCTCTCGCGAATCTCGAAGTCCTCGGCCTTCAGGTCGCCTACCGGGTCGCCGTCGCGGTCGACAACGAGGACCTGGAGCTGCACGAGTTGCACATCGATCTCGCTGCGGTGCTCGGCGCCCTGGAGGAGTTCGGCGTCCTCCATCTCCCGGCCGTCGGCGAGCTGCGCCGTGACGCGGACGAAGTCGCCGGGCGAGATGCCCTCGATCAGCGCGTCGACCGGGATGGTGCGTGCCTCACCGCGATTCGCGGCTGGGTCGAGGTCGTCGAACGTGGCAACCGGATGGTCGCCGCGATAGAACGCAACGCGTTCGAGGGCCGCGGCACGCGGCACGGAGACGCTGGCCGCGACGCGGAGCGCCGAAGAGCCTGCCCGGCCTACCGATCGAATCTCTGCAATGCGGACTCCGAAAGCCGAGTCGAGACTGTTGAGAATGATGCGGTCGGTGCCGGCGAGCTTTCCCGGGTCGGTGTAGGCCCGAACCTCCAGCGTCTGTGGGCGGGGAGGGTCGTCGAGCCGGACGCGGGCCACATACGGCGGTTTCCTGGCTTCCTTCGCCCGCACGCCGTCGAGGAAGAACTCGACCGACTGGATCAACGGATCGATGACCAGGGTCTGGACCTCGACCGGACCGGAGAGCAGTCCCCGGTACTGGCGTCGTGGCGGCACGATGCGGATCGTGGCCGGCGTCACGAAGCGGCCCTGCTCGACCTTGGCAGGCCGCCCCGGGGGCGGCTTGCCGTCGGCGTGGTCGTACACGGTCTGGAAGAGGAACTCGGGGGTCGAGAAGTTCTGGGTTTCGGTCAGGTGGACCAGCCGCTCGCCCCGCCGGTAGATCGTCTCGATCCAGAGCCAAGCCTGACCGGTTCCCTGCGTGACGATCTCGAGCGAATCCTCGGCGAGGAAGACGGTGGTCAGGTTGCCCTCGCTGTCGTACCGGGCGTAGCCGTCGGTCCGTAAATTGAGGTTCTCGCGCTTGGCGTTTCGAACCAGAACGTCCTGCCCGGCGAAGTCGATCACGAGGCTGCGGCGGCGGTTGGCAAGGTCTTCGGCAAACTCCCGCAGCCAGCCCGAGACGAAGCCTTCAACGAAGTGGCTGGCGAGGCGCTCGACCGGGTCGTCGCTGAGTTGCGCGTTCCGGACCCAAGCGCCTTCCAGGGCAATGGAAACGTCGGCGGCACCGGACTCGGGGGCGCCGCGGGCAGGCGCCACCTGGGCGCGAGTGGGCGGCGCGGTCGCAGCCCCGAAGGCGATGACGGCGAGGACGGCCCCCAGCGATGTCGCCCGGCGGAGGCCGAGCGGAGTTGGGACATGGATCAGCACGGCTTTGCCAGAGGTTAACCGGGCGGTTCCCGGCACTGGCGTGGAGAATGCAAGGTCGGGGCCGGACGGCGCGGCCGCCGGTCGCGCATGCGATCTCCGAATTCGCCGCCCCGAGGGTGGCGGTGGCCGCCGGCTGTCGCCCCTTGGGGACGGCGGTGTCCCCATCAGGTTCCGCTCGCCTGTATTCTCTGACGCCTTCCCATGAAGACATACATCCTGCGGCGGTTGTTGGCGATGGCGCCGACGCTGTTCTTTGCCAGCCTGATCGTCTTCGTGTCGATGCGGATCATTCCCGGTGACGTGATCGACCTGATGCTGGCACAGAACGATGTCTCGACCAGCCTCGATCGGGAGGCCCTCGAGGCGGCGATGGGGCTCGATCAGCCGATGGCCACGCAGTATCTGCGCTGGGCCGGCGACGCTCTGCGCGGTGATCTCGGCCAGTCGCTCTGGCGCAGCACGCCGGTGGCGGAGCAGATCCTGGACCGGCTGCCGGTGACCTTCGAACTCGGGTTGCTGGCGCTCGTGGTGGCGCTGTCGGTCGCGGTGCCGATCGGCATCCTCTCGGCCACTCGCCAGGATTCCGCCCTGGACTACACGGCGCGGTCGTTCTCGCTCCTGATGCTGGCGATTCCCGGATTCTGGCTCGGCACCCTGGTCATGGTCTTCCCGTCGGTGTGGTGGCGCTGGGCGCCTGCGCTCGAGTACACGCCGTTCCTTGCCGATCCGATCGCGAACCTGAGCCACCTGATCGTGCCGGCGATCCTGCTCGGGCTGTCGATGTCCGCGATCACCATGCGGATGACCCGCACGATGATGCTCGAGGTGATGCGTCAGGACTATGTGCGCACGGCGCGCGCCAAGGGTCTGAGCGAGCGCGCCGTGGTCGTCCAGCACGCGCTGAAGAACGGGCTGATCCCGGTCGTCACGCTGATCGGCCTTCAGGCGCCGCTTCTGATCGGCGGCACGGTGGTGATGGAGCAGATCTTCGTCATCCCCGGCATGGGGCAGTTGCTTCTGGAGGGCGTCTACGAGCGGGACTATCCGGTGATCTCCGGCGTCTTCCTGGTCGTCGGAGTCGCGATCCTGCTGATCAATCTGCTGGTCGACTTGAGCTACGGCTGGCTCGATCCGAAGGTGCGGTACGGATGAGCGCTGGATGACAACCGTCGCCGCAGCAGGCCCGGGTTCGCTGCCGATGCGGGGTCGGCCACGCTGGTGGCGCTTCACCGTCCGCCTGTTCCGCACCAAGCCGCTGGGCGCCGCCGGCGCCGTGCTGTTCCTGATCTTCCTGCTGAGCGGCGTCTTCGCCGGCGTGCTCGCCCCGTACGGCATCAACGAGACCGACCTGACGCATCGCCTCGAGCCGCCGTCCCGGCAGTTCCTGCTCGGCACCGACCACCTGGGTCGCGACCTGTTCTCGCGGGTCCTGATGGGGGCGCGGCTGTCCATGATCGTCGGTTTCTGCGCCGCCGGTCTGGCGACCGTGGTGTCGATCGTGATCGGCGTGCTCTCCGGCTACCTGGGTGGCTGGTTCGACATGCTCACGCAGCGCCTGGTCGACGCCTGGATGACCTTCCCCGACCTGGTGCTGCTGATCGTCATCGTGTCCGTGGTCGGTCCCGGCATCACGCAGATCGTCATTATCCTGGGGCTGCTCTACGGCATCGCCGGGTCGCGGATCGTGCGGGGTGCTACGACCTCGGTGCGCGAGCACGTCTATACCCATGCCGCGCAGTCGATCGGCGCCGGCACCTTCCACATCCTCCGCCGTCACATCCTGCCCAACGTGATGCCGGTCGTCATCGTCCTGTTCACGACCCGCGTCGGCGCCGTCATCCTGTCGGAGGCGGCGCTTTCGTTTCTGGGTCTGGGGGTGCCGCCGCCGGCGCCCACCTGGGGCGGCATGCTGAGCGGCGACGGCCGCACCTACCTCTACCTGGGGCCCTGGCTGGCGTTGGCGCCGGGCGTCTGTCTGACGGTGGTCGTCTATTCGGCGAACGTCTTCGGCGACGCGCTGCGCGACCTTCTCGATCCACGAATGAGAGGCACATGAACGTCAACGAGCCGTGGCGTTGGACGCCTCTTGAGGGCATGCCCGACGGCGCCGGGTCCTGGGCTCTGCCGGGCCAGGCGGAGCAGGAGGCGGCCTGGGCCGATCATCTCGATGCGCTCAAGCGGGATGCGGCAAGGGAGCGCTTCATGCAGGGCTGGTTGCGCGAACGCGTGCGGGCCTTCGCCATCGAGACCGGGCAGATCGAAGGGCTGTACACCTTGCGTTACGGCGTCACCGAGCAATTGGTCGCGGAGGGCTTCGCGGGCGTCGTGGGCGCACACACACGGGAAGCGCTTGAAGACAAGACCATCCGCGGTCTGCTCGAGGACCAGGAAGCCGCCTACGACATGGTGTTCGAGGATGTCGCAAGCGGCCGCGCTCTCTCGGAGCATATGGTCAAGAGTTGGCATCAGTTGCTGGCGCGCCATCAGGAGACGGTCACAGCGCTGGACCTTGCGGGCCGCCGGGTCGCCGTGCCTTTCAGGACCAAGGGGCGGTGGAAGACTCAGCCCAACAATCCGAGGCGCGCCGACGGCCAGGTTCACGAGTACTGCCCGCCGGAGCAGGTCCAGTCGGAAATGGACCGTTTCTTCGCTCTGTACGAGGGCGTGCGGAATCGCGGCTATCCGGTCAACGTGGAGGCGGCATGGCTGCACCATCGCTTCGTGCGCACCCATCCGTTCCAGGACGGCAACGGGCGAGTGTCCCGGCTGCTCATGGCATGGGCGTACCTGAAACGCTCCCTGCCGCCGCCAGTCATCACCGCGGAGGGAAAGCCCGCGTACCTGAACGCCTTGGAGATCGCCGACGGGGGCGACCTCAAGGCGCTTTCGGACCACATCGGCGGCCTTGCGGTTGTCTCCATGATCGGCGCCAACCAGTTGGCCCAACAGGCGCTTGCGGGCAGGCTCGACCGGCCCAACGGAAACGGCGGGCGCACGATCGGCGACCGGTACCACTCGCCACCGGACGGCGGAGGCTCTGGCTCGGCATGAGATCCAAGCTCCCGCACGCGGGAATCCTCGCCGTCCTCCTGACCGCCTGTCTCGACGGACCGGATCGCCGTCACACCACGGCCTCGGGCACGGACATGGGGAACGGCGGCCTGAGGTCGGGTCGGGTCGTACCTGAGGCGCCGCGCTACGGCGGCGAACTGAACGTGGGCACGGTCTACGTGACCTTGTCGGCGCTGTCGTGGGACACGGCGGACTGGAACTGGAAGCAGAACCACGACACCGGGATGTTCTACGAGCAGCTCTTCGTGGGCGACCTCGATCAGGCGGTGGTCCGGGGCGGCGCTCAGCGATTCGTTTCCGAGGCCTACCTGTCCCCCGAGACGATTCGCGGCGAGCTGGCGGAGAGCTGGGAGTGGGAGGACCCGCTGACGCTGGTCATCGCGTTGCGGCGCGGCGTCTACTTTGCCGACAAGCCGGGGGTCATGGCGCGGCGCGAGCTGGACGCCCACGACGTCGTCTTCAGCTTCGAGCGCCTGCGCGACAGCCCAAAGGCGATCCCGACCTACTTCGATCACATCGACCGTGTCGCGGCCCGGGACGACCACACCGTGGTGTTCGAGTTCGGCGAGTTCAACGCCGAGTGGGACTACCGCTTCGGCTACGGCTACTTCTCAGGCATCGTGCCGCGCGAGCTGGGCGACGTGGACCCGAAGGACTGGCGCAATGTCACAGGCACCGGCCCGTTTTCGCTGGCGCGGTTCATCTCGGGCAACTCCCAGACGTACGCTCGCAACCCGGCCTACTGGGACCGGACGACGATCGCCGGCGAGAAGTACGAGATCCCCTTCATCGACCGGCTCACCTACCGCACGATCAAGGATGAGGCGACGTACCTGACCGCACTGCGCACGGGCAAGCTCGACATTCTGGAGTCCATCCGCTGGATTGCCGTCGATCACCTGAAGAAAACGACGCCGGAACTGCGCTGGTCGCGGTGGTTGTCGACCGGCGGAAACTTCATGGTCATGCGGGTAGACCAGGCGCCGTTCGACGATCTGAGGGTGCGGCGGGCGATCAATCTGGCGATCGATCAGCGCGAGATCGTCGACCTGTTCTTCGGCGGCAATGCCGAGTTGTTCGCCTATCCCCAGCACCCCACCTTCGTGGGTTACTACGAGCCGCTCGAGGCGATGCCGCCTTCGGTTCAGGAGCTGTTCGAGTACAAGCCCGAGAAGGCGCGCCGCCTGATCGCCGAGGCCGGCTACCCGGACGGCTTCACGTTCCGGGCGCAAGTGTCTGTCAGCAACCCCATGCGGATGGAGTTGGCGCCCCTGCTGGCGAGCTACCTGGACCGCATCGGCGTGACAATGGAGATCGAGGTGGTCGAGTACGCGGCGTACCTGTCGATGATGACCACCCGCACCCACGGTCCCGGCTACATGATGGGCAGCGGCCACGTGAACCCGACGACCACGCTGCGCAAGAACTTCGTCACCGGCCAGACCTGGAACCCGTCGATGTGGTCCGACCCGGAACTCGACCGGCGTATCCACGAGATGTTCCTGACCCGCGACGACGCCGACAGGCAGGAGATCATCAAGCAGATCACGAAGGAGATGCTCGACGAGGCGCCCTACATCTGGCTGCCGGTGCCGTACGTCTACACGGCCTGGTGGCCGTGGGTGAAGAACTACGGCGGCGAGTTGCGGGCCGGCGCCGTGCGTCCGGGTCCGATCTATGCGCGGCTGTGGATCGACGAGGAGATGAAGCGGGAGATGGGGTTTTGATGGCGACTCCGTCACCGCACGTTGGCGGAGGCGCCTGCCCCGTCGTGAGCGAACCGCTGCTCCGGATCGAGGATCTGACTGTCACCTTCCGCGGCGGGGACGGCGGCAGGCGGCCGCCGGTGCGCGCGGTGACCTCACTGTCGCTGGACGTCGCGCCCGGGGAGACCCTGGCGATCGTCGGCGAGAGCGGGTCGGGCAAGAGCGTCACCGCGCTCTCCATTCTGCGGCTGATTCCCGAGCCGGGACGGATCGAGAACGGCCGTATCCTGTTCGAGGGCCAGGACCTGCTGGCGCTCGACGACGCCGGTGTCCGCTCGGTGCGCGGCAACCGCATCGCGATGATCTTCCAGGAGCCGATGTCGTCGCTCAATCCGGTGATGACGATCGGCCGCCAGGTCGCCGAGCCGCTGCGCCTGCACCGCGGGCTCAAGCGGCGCGAGGCGCTGCAGCAGGCGGTGGAGCTCCTGCAGTCGGTGTCCATCCCCGATGCCGGGAAGAGGCTGGGCGACTACCCGCACCAGTTCTCGGGCGGCATGAGGCAGCGGGTCATGATCGCGATGGCGCTCGCCTGCCATCCACGCCTGCTCATCGCGGACGAGCCGACCACCGCGCTTGACGTCACGGTCCAGGCGCAGATCCTGGAGCTGCTCAAGGAGCGCACCCGGGAGGCGGATTCGGCGCTCATCCTGATCACGCACGACCTCGGCGTGGTCGCGCGCTACGCCGACCGCGTGGCGGTGATGTACGGCGGCCGGATCGTCGAGAGCGGACCCGCGGCGGCGCTCTATGCCGACCCACGTCACCCGTACACGCAGGGGCTGCTGCGTTCGGTGCCCCGGCTTGAGGGTGACTGCGGCGGGCGGTTGGACTCGATCGAAGGTCAGCCGCCGGATCTCGCTGCGCTGCCCGCGGGCTGCGCCTTTGCTCCGCGCTGCCCGTACACGCACGATCGCTGCCTGGTGGCGCCGCCGTCGCTTCAGGTCGCCGAGGATGCACGGGCCTGGGCCTGCTATGGATACGAGGGGGCGCCGGCGCCCTGACCGGACGCGCGGCTGCAGGTTTGATGGGGAATGAAGCCGCGGCGCGCTCGGCGCCAGAACAGGTGGGCAACGGCATCGGCGAGGCCGCCGGGCGAGCCGATCCGTTGCTGCGGGTCGAGGATCTCAAGGTCCACTTTCCGGTCAACGAGGGAGTCCTGAGGCGCCGCCGGGTGGCGTCGATCAAGGCGGTCGACGGCGTTTCGTTCGAACTCAACCGCGGTGAGACCTTCGGTCTGGTGGGGGAGAGCGGTTGCGGCAAATCGACCACGGCGCTGGCGATCCTGCGCATGCTCGAGCCGACGGCCGGACGCATCGTCTTCGACGGCAGGGATCTCTCCCAAGCCAATCAGCGTCAGCTCCGGCCGATTCGTCGGAGGATGCAGATGGTGTTCCAGGATCCCTACGGCTCACTCAATCCGCGCATGCGGGTGCGGGAGATCGTCGGCGAACCGCTCAAGGTCCACGGCCTGGCCGGCAGTCGCCGCCGTTTCCGGGAGCGGGTCGCGGAGTTGCTCGACCTGGTCGGCTTGCTGCCGGCGATGGGCGATCGCTACCCGCACCAGTTCTCGGGCGGCCAGCGGCAGCGGATCGGCATCGCCCGCGCTCTTGCGCTCGAGCCCGATCTGTTGATCTGCGATGAGGCGGTGTCGGCCCTCGACGTCTCGATCCAGGCCCAGGTGCTCAACCTGTTGATGGACCTGCAGGAGCAGCTCAGCCTGACCTACCTGTTCATCGCCCACGACCTGTCGGTGGTGCGTCACATCAGCGCCCGGATCGGCGTGATGTACCTGGGCCGGATCGTCGAGGTCGCCGACCGGGACGAACTCTTCGAGCGGCCGCGACACCCGTACACCGAGGCGTTGCTTGCGTCCGTGCCGACGCCCGATCCGGTCATCGAAGCGGCGAGGCCCCACCGGTTTGTTGCCGGCGAGGTGCCGAGCGTCCGCAACCCGCCGCCGGGCTGCGCCTTCCATCCCCGCTGCCCGAAGGCGCTCGACGCGTGCAGCCGGGTGCGGCCGACCCTGGAAGCCGTGGGCGGTGCTCAGGTGGCCTGTCATCTCTATCCGGGATCCGACAGGCCCCAGAATGGCGCCGGGTGAGGTTCTGCGGTCTCTGAGTATCCAGCGGATCTTCCGGCCCAGCTTCTACGGCTGGCACATGGCCGGCGTCGGATTCCTGATTTATGGCCTGGGGATCGCCCCGGCCTACTACAGTTGGGGGTTCTTCGCGCCCGCTGTGATCGCGGAACTCGGTCTGTCTCGCCAGCAGATCGGCCAGATGTTCGGCGCCTTCACCCTGGTCATGGCGTTGGCCGGTCCGGTGGCGGCCTTTGTCATCCGTCGCTTCGGCGTACGCGCTGCGGTGACCGGCGGCGCGCTGGTCGCGGCGGCCGGTTTCTGGATGGTGAGCCGGGCCGAATCGGCGATGGAGTTCTACCTCGGCTTCTCGCTCGTCGGAGGCATCGGCATCGGCCTCTCGACCGTGCTGCCGGCTCAGGCGCTGGCCGTGTTCTGGTTTCGGAGGTACCGCGCTCGGGCCACTGCCGTCATCCTGCTGGGTGCGGGAGTCGTCGGCGGTTTGGTGACGCCGGTCGACGCCGTCATTCTGCGTCACTGGAACTGGCGTACCGGTTGGCAGATCATCGCCGGCATCTCGGTGTTGGTCGCCTTGGTGGCGGCGGCCCTGATCCGGAATCGACCGAGCGACCTGGGCCAGCGGCGTGACGGTCTGGCGCCCGCCGACCGAGAGGAGGCGGAGGACCCGAAACCTCCTGAAGCCGCGGCCGGATTCGGTGTCGTGGCTCGGGCGGTCTGGACGCCCCACTTCTGGATCGCCGGTTTCGCGGCGGGGGCGAACACGATCTCCTGGCGTGTGATGAGTGCACACGGCGCCCTTCACCTGGAGGATCTCGGCTTTGCCTCGACGGCGGCGGGGGCGATTCTGGGTGTCCGGGTCGGCGCCAGCTCCTTCGGCCGGTTGAGCGGCGCCCTGGGAGACTTCATGGCGCCGACCCGGGTGCTGGCGCTCGCCACGGTGCTTCACGGGGTTGGACTGGCGGTTCTGGCCACGGCCGATTCGGCCCTGGTCGCCTATCCCTGCGTCTTCGCGTTGGGAGTTGCCTACGGCGCCGCCTACACGAGTGCCGCGGTCGTGTTCGCCGAGTTCTTCGGGCGCGGCGCCTTCGTCGGCACCGTCGGCGTGAAGATAGCCATCACGGGCGTCCTGGGTTACCTGGCGCCGACCCTGGCGGGCGCGGCTGCCGACCGCACGGGGTCGTACGCCGGCACGCTGTGGATCCTGGCTGGTCTTGGACTGCTGGGGGGCGTGGCGATCTGGTTCTGCCGGCCGCCGGACCGCTCGCTGTTTGGGCCCCGGTCGTAGGCGGGTCGATACACTGGCGGGGCAGTCTTCCGAGGAGGAACTCGCATGGGCAAGCACACGGCCTCGATCGCGGCGTTCATCGTTGCCGGGCTGGCTTCGGCCGCGCTCTCGGCACAGGACGGTTCAGCGGAGCTTGAACGAACCGCCTGGGGCGCACCCGACCTGCGTGGCGTCTGGGACTTCCGCACGATCACTCCGCTGGAGCGCCCCGAGGAGTTTGGCGAGCGGGAGCAGCTCAGCGAGGAGGAGGCCAGCGAGTTCGAAGAGCAGACGCTGGCGCGGCGGAACAAGGATCGCCGCACCGACGATGGCCTGTCCGCGCAGGCCGACGTAGCGAACGCCTACAACCAGTTCTGGTGGGACTACGGCGACAAGCTGACGGACGACCGGCGGACATCGCTGATCGTCGATCCGTCCGACGGCCGGATTCCCGAGCTGACGGATGCCGCGAAGGGCCGGATCGCCGAGCGGACGGCGGCGCGGCGCCGGCCGGCGCACGGCCCGGAAGACCGCGGCGTCGCCGAGCGCTGCATCCTCGGCTTCAATGCCGGACCGCCGATGAGCCCCAGCGCCTACAACAACAACGTCCAGATCTTTCAGACCGAACACACGGTCGTGCTGCTGGTCGAAATGGTCCACGACTCTCGGATCGTGCCTCTCGACGGGCGTGCACCGCTGCCGGAGGACGTCCGCCAGTGGCGCGGCGACTCGCGGGGGCACTGGGAGGGCGACACCCTGGTCGTGGTTACGTCGAACTTCACCGACCAGACCAGCTTCCGGGGATCGGGCCGGGAGATGCGTCTCACCGAAAGGTTCACTCGGGTGGGGGAGGATCGGCTGGTCTACGAGTACACGATCGACGACCCGGAGTCCTTTGCGCGTCCATGGACCGCTGTCGTGCCGATGACGAGAAACCCGTTGCCGATGTTCGAGTACGCGTGCCACGAGGGCAACTACGGCATGGTCAACCTGCTTCGCGGCGCCCGGGCGGAGGATGCGGAAGCAGAGGCGGCCGCCAGGGCGGCGGAGACTTCGGGCGGTGCCATCCATGCGCCCGATGACGGGCGCACGGACTGGTTCACGGTGGCGCGGATCGCGCCACTCGGGTTGACGCCGGCCGAAGCGCGGCAAGCGTTCCCTTGACCATCGCCACTGTCGGTCTGCTCCATCCCGGAGCGATGGGGGTCACCGTGGGCGCTTCGGTGGCGGCGCCGGTGCGGGTCGTGTGGGCGTCGGCGGGACGAAGCCGTGAGACTCGTGCCCGGGCCGAAGGCGCCGGCTTTGAGGACCTGGAGACGCTCGGCGCGGTGACCTCGGCGGCCGACGCGGTGGTGTCGGTCTGCCCGCCACACGGCGCCTTGGCGCTCGCCGAGGCGGTCGCCGCCACCGGCTTCGACGGCCTGTACGTCGATGCGAACGCGGTGTCGCCTGCCGCCGCACTCGAGATCGCAGGGGCCGCCACGGCGGGAGGCGCACGCTTCGTGGACGGCGGCATCGTCGGCCCGCCCGCGGTTCGGCCCGGCACGACGCGGCTCTATCTTTCAGGCGACGGCGCGCCGGAGATGGCGGCCCTGTTCGCTGGTTCCCCGCTCGAGGCCATCGACCTCGAGGCGGAGATCGGCGCCGCTTCGGCGCTCAAGATGTGTTACGCCGGTTTCACCAAGGGCAGCGCCGCGCTACTTCTGGCGCTGCGCGCCGCGGCGCGCGCTTACGGAGTCGAGGACGGTCTGCTCGGTGAGTGGGCCCGGTCTCAGCCGGGATTGGAGAAGCGAAGCGTGAGGTCGGCCTCGGCGACGGCCCCGAAGGCGTGGCGGTTTGCCGGCGAGATGGACGAGATCGCCGACACGTTGGCGGCGGTGGGGCTGCCCGACGGATTTCACCTGGCCGCGGCGGAGACCTATGTGAGGCTTGCCGGGTTCCGCGGCGAGCCGGACGGGGTGCCGGTCGACGAGGTCGTCGCGGCTTTGCTGAGCGGCGGCCGCCGTTCGGGCGGCGGATCCTGAGGCGGGCGTCGGCGCGACGGCGTCGTGTCCGCTGGTCGCCGCGAATTGTTCGTTAGTGGGCTTTCCCGGTCCGCCGGAAACCAGCTCAGGTTCACTAGCCTTGTTCCGCATAGAGAACCGGGAGCCGAAGACTCTGAGCAGTCGGAGCTGGCGCCGCGACCCGGAGATCTTCGTTCCAGTCAAAACGATGCCCCAGGCCGGGGGGGTCAATGTCTGTTGGTAGAGAAGGGGCATCGGGCGGTCGATCTGGGTTTCCATCCAGTGAGCTTCGAGGGGTGGTCAGCGCCTTGGTCGATCAGAACCTTGTGGCTCTGATCTGTCTTGACCGCCGCGGCGTAGTCGTCGAATCGAACACCCGGGCGCGGGAAGTGCTTGGCGCGGACGGCGGTCTGCGCGAGCGGAATGGACGGCTGAGTACCCATCGCCCCGACGACGCTGCGGTCCTCGAGCGTTTGCTGCAGGCCGCACTCGATGGATCTACCCTCGCCGGGGCCGGGGCGTCGGCAGTCCTCGGTGCGTGGCCGGGCCAGCGACCGTTGACCGTTCATGTCAACCCTGTCCCTCCCTCCCCGGATGGCGGCTCAGGCGTGGCAGTTCTGGTAACGATCGTCGATCCCTGGGTCACGATTTCGGTGGATCCGGGACAGGTTGGCATCTCTCTGGGCCTGACACCTGCGGAGAGCGGCGTCGCGGCCTGGCTGGCCGAGGGAAGTACGGTAGGCGAAATTGCCAAAGCTACAAACCGGTCTCCTCAGACTGTACGCTGGCTGGTCAAGCGTGCGCTGGCCAAGACCTGGTGCCGCAGGCAGGCCGATCTGGTCCGGTTGGTTCTATCGACCTCCCGGTTGCCGGTTCCTCAGCCGGCGCAGCCGGAGTGAGGGCGGGGCGTGGCCTAGATTGCCCGCAAGGACCCCCATGTTTTAGGGGGTTCATCGGGGTGTTGCCGTACGCGTGTGAAGATTTTAGGTTCTATCCCAAGCTCGCGACAAGTCGGGATCGTCGATGAAACGGGGAGCCCGCCTGCGTTCGCGAAGGGCGGGCGTCGATTTCTACGGCCTCCCGCTTGGCGTGACCAGCCTCGATCGATGTCTGTTGCAAGGCATGGCTCCTCTCACGGTGAGCCTGATCCAAGCCCCCGTAAACTGGGGGGTGTCGTAGGCACATTGGTCGACCAGGATCTGGTCGCGTTGATCTGTCTCGACCACAAGGGCGCGGTCGTCGAGTCCAACGCCCGCGGGCGCGACGTGCTTCTGGCGGACGGGGGCCTCCGCGAACGGAACGGGCGATTGACTGCACACCGCTTCCAGGACGCCGAAGCCTTCGAGGACCTCCTGGCCGCGGCGCTCAGCGGAAAGGACGATCCACCGCGCGCGTCGGTGGCGGTCCTCGGTGCGTGGCCTGATCAGCGTCCTCTGACCGCTTGGGTCAATCCGGTAGAGGGGAGCGCCGACTGCGACCGGCGGATCGCGGCGCTGGTGGTGGTCGTCGACCCGTGGCAAACGATTCGGGTGAATCCGGAACAGATTGCGAGATCTCTGGGACTGACGCCCGCCGAGAGCCGCGTCGCGGCCTCTCTGGCCGAAGGCAAGACGGTGGCCGACATCGCGCGGGCCACGAATCGGAAGCCCGAGTCGGTTCGCCAACTGGTCAAGCAGGCGCTCTCCAAGACCTGGTGTTCCAGACAGGCTGAGCTCGTTCGCGTGGTGCTGTCGAGTTCGCGGCTACCGGTTCCAGTGCCGAAGGAAGTAGCAGGCGACTAGGTCCCGGCGAAGCCGACGAGTCGGTGGAAGAGGTGGTCGCGGCCTTGCTGGGCGGTGGCGTGGCAGGCCGAGGAGATCAGCCGCGTCCACCCCGTACTTGCGAACGGAACCGGGACGGAGTACAGCCGAATCCTCCCAGAAACGACCTCCGGAACGATCGTTCAGAGCCGAAGCCGACGGCCTCGGCCACTGGATCACCTGGAGCCGGAGGCTGATCGCGGCCGCCTGCCGCTTAGTGATGTGTCGACGGACGTCCCCGCATGGCTACCCGGCCGGTGTGCCGGTTGACTGGGTCACGAGCCCGCGCACCTTCCACCTCGGAACTTTCCGCAGCGTTTGCAGTGCCCACGCCGAATCCTCGCCGCCGCTCCACCAGAGCCCGACGGGCTAATCGTGCTGGTCCGCGGCGTCTACCTCATCGTGGTGTCGGTTTTGCCTTGCGTGTTGCTGTTGGCGCTTCTTCCCGCTTGTCGTCCCGTTCGACCATGGGCCGCGGTTGGCCGAGTCTTGTATCCGCTTGGCCGAAACCGGTGTTCTGCTGTCCAGACTTCTCCTCGCCGGCTCGCTAGCGTGAACAGGACAAAAGAAGCCTTGGCTCAGCATTGCCTCGCAGCCGACCGCGGCGTGAGGCTGCCTGAGCTTGACTAGGTTTCGTGGACACCAACCGATAAGGAGGACGAAGAATGCGTCGACTACGAGTAAGCGTGATCCGATGGACTGCGGCCTCGATGCTCGCTTGCTGGCCCGCTCTAGCGGTCAGCCAATACACCGACCCCACCACCCCCGCAGATTCGCCGCTGTGGTGGCCGGTCCTGGACCGCATCACGTCGGAAGAGCTGCGGGCCGGACACCAACGGGAAGCTGTCAGCGAAACCTACCGGGTCGCGGTAGCGGCCGGACGGGCTCCCGACTGCGGCCCCGGTTTCTTACCCGACAAGTTCGTCAACAGCACGACCAATCCCGAGTTGGTGCCGGTCTGGCAGGTACTGTGGCGCAGTTTCGTGTTGGAGCGTGGACCCACGGGTCGCGACCTTGTGGCCGAACGTGAGGACGAGATTCGGCGGTTCGGTCTGTCGCCGAATGGCCTCGGACGACTGAGCCGGTTCGCCGCACAAGTGGACGACGAGCAGGGACGTCGGCAGGCCGAACTTGAAGAACGGGCGGCCCCCATGCGGGAGGTAGTGCTTCGCTTCATGGCCGAGAACCCACCGCCGACGGACGCGGAGTGGCGCTCGCTCGCTTCCGCAACCACGGCAGATGGCCGAGCCGCAACCGCCATACCGGAACACATGCTGGTTATAGACGATCTGGCGGCCGGCAGGGGCGATCCGCTCGCTCTCTCCAGCGTGATCGGCGGCAGCTATGCCGATTGGGTGAAGTGGCTCCGAGGGTCTGGCACAGACCCAAGGCAGGACGCAATGGAGACCCATCTTCCATCACTGCGGAACGATCTGTCGGATACCGACTGGACGGCCCTGCGACGCTATCTCTCGACCGTGATCGGAGACTACCAGTCGGCCTCTTACTCGCTTCGTGATTGCCCACAAGCCCAGTTCTTCCAACCTCCCGCACCCGAAAGGAGTGTCCGATGAGGGTTCATGTCTTACTAACCGTATTACTGGTCGGTACCGCTCTCGCGGCACCGGTTTCGGGTCAGTTCGCTTTCGGCTCGGTCGACGCCTCTGCGGGCTACGAGGGCATCTTCGACCCACCCGGCAGTCTCACGCCGACTTCGTCAGCCACCTACACGCCGTACGGGATGCTGGCGTTCTTCGACAACGAAGCGTCACAGAACAACCAAGTCTGCGTTTCGGGCTACGGATGCGGTGGCGTGAACGGCCATGCGATCTCTGGCCCATTCGCGAGCGGGCAAGTCTTCACGTGTGGCAGCTCAACGTCCGGTCTGAACTTCCGCCCCTGTAGCGTGACCAAGTACTACATCCGGCCGCTCTGTCCGGGTTTTCGAACCTGGAGTGCCTCTGCGTCGGTCTCGACCCGGCGGGGCTACAAGTGGGGTTCTCCCGACAGCACCACGAATGAGGGACGAACCAGTTGCTACAGCCTCGTACCGAAACCACCGCCGATCGAGCACTGCGGCGAAGGTTCGGGGGACTCCGAGATCGTGATTCTCCCGCTGGACGGCCATGCTTCGTCCATGAAGAAGCTGTACCGGGAAACCGGATCGCTTCGGAAGTTCGAGACCGTTGCGAACAAGAGCTTCTTCGTCAACGAGTACGTGGTGGCGGAACGGGATCGAACGACCAACCGGTACGTGGCGGTCGGATCGTCCAACCACGCGGCAGTCGCGGAAGCTCTCGAGAACGTCGAGACAGCGACGCCGCGCCGCGCATTCGCTCCCGACCGCGTGTTGGCGCTCAAGGTCGCGAGACATCGACGTCTCAGCCCTCACCGCCCGATGGTCAGCTTCGATCGACCGAACGGGCCGTCACGGTCGGCTGCGGCGAACAGACTCGACGGTCCCACGATCCCGACTGACGAGACGTGGCGATTCGTGGCCGCGCTGGACATCCGCGACTCTCTGCGCCTTGACCGCGAGGCCGAGGTTCTGTGGAGCGAACAGGATGTGCCGACCGCGTCGCTCGAGCGGCTACTGAGTTCGGCGATGGTGGAGGGCGGCCACGACCACCGACTGATCGTCTACGCGGTCGTGGCGGTCGCCGGTACGACGATGAAGGTAGAACAACAGGCGGAAGTCGAGCCCCGGTGCTGCTGCGGCGAAATCCTCTGCCCCTGATGCGATAGAACGAGATCGCGGAACCGGCGAGCAGTGATGTTCGCCGGTTCCGCACGCCCGGCCCTGCGAGAACCGTCGTACTTCCACGAATGCGAACTTGGGCGGCCGTGGGACTGGCCGAGAAGACTAGGACTAGGCGCGCCCATCCCGTACCTGCGACCGGAACCGGGACGGAGTACAGCCGAAGCGCCCCTGGAACAGCCTGCGGAACGTTCGTTCAGAGCCGAAACCGACGGCCTCGACCACTCGACCGATCGGTTCGTTGTGGTCGCGGAGAAGGACGACGGCTCGCTCAAGCCGGCGGCCGACCAGCCAATCACGGAACGACTGGCCGGTGGCTTCGCGAAAGAACCTCCCGAACCCCCCGGCACTCATGGCCGCGACAGGCGCCAGGGCGTGCAGGTCGAGAGGCTCCTCGAGATGTTGATCGACGTGTTCGCGAACCCGCCGCAGCCTGGCGTAGTAGTCGAACGGGTCGTTGCCGGCCTTTGGGCGGTGGGCTGTTTCCTCCTTCGGTTTCCGAGAGGACTCCTCCATCTCCGCGAACCCGAAGCCGTAGCACTCGATCCTGGCGCCGGAGATCGTCGGAACCCGCGACGACCACTCAGGGGCCCACTCGACGAAGGTGTGAAACTCGCCGTCCTCGCCGCAGGGGTCGACGTCTCGGGGCAGCGCCGCGACGAAGTCTTCGTCGAAGCGGCAGCCCGCGCGGTCCGCCGGCAATCGGTCCGTCTCCACGGAGCACACCCAGGCCTTCAGTCCGGCCCGCAGGATCTCCGCAGCGTGGTCGGCCGGGTCGCGGCCCCACAGCGGGAACACAGGGTGGAGTCCGAGGCGGCCGAGAAGCGCTGAACGGCGCTCCATGGCCCGGCCTGGCAGAAGCTCGCTGAACGCAACGCACTTCCCGTTGTCGCCTTGGCACAAGCGCAGGAGGCCCTCCTCGATGGCGGCGTCGTGATCGTTCTCGGCGGCGAACCAGTCGAACTCGATGATGTGGAGCGGGAGGTCGACCACGGCCGCCTGCCGCTCGATCATCTGTCGACGGACTCCATGCATGGCCACCCGGTCGTTGTGCCGGTTGACCTGGGTCACAAGCCCGCGCACTTCCCACTTCGGATCGTTCCGTAGCGTGTGCAGGGCCCACGCGGAGTCCTTGCCGCCACTCCACCAGAGCCAGACGGGTTGTGGAGCCGATGACATGGGAGGGGGGTGTCTTCCGTTCTCGACGGACGGTGCGTAGAACGGGTTGACGATACCAGCGTCAGGTAGCCGGACCGCGTGTGACGAGACTGGCGGAGATCGCGAGAGTCTGGCTGCCGGGAAGGTCCCGGTTCTCTGTTGTCCGATTCCCGTCGGCTCTTGTCCGGTTCCTGTTGCGCCCGAGCGTGTCCGTAGGCGCCGAAGGCTCGCTAACGTGATTGCTGTCAGAGGCGCCAGAGCATCATGAACAACACATAGGAGGAATAGTGTGACACACATGAACCGGAACCTGGTCAGCCTTGGGCTGCTGGCGCTGGTGGCCCTGTTGGCCAACGCCCAAGACCCAGACAGCGTCGTACCCGTCCCGCTAAGGAGCCTGCTTGCTCTCATTGAGGCGCAGTACGCATCGAACCCGATTTCGGTGGCGCCTGTGCTCGCCGAGGAAGCTCTCTTGGTCGACGATGTCTTCGTGACGCCCCAGGACAAGGTTCAGGTGACACTCCGCAACGGAAGTCAGAGGACGATTACCGCCTGGTCTCTTGATCTCGTGGCTGGCTCTGATTCGGGGGCCGCCCGCGTTTCCAGTTTCGCAGTGGACAAGTACACGGGGCTACTGGCGCCGAACGCGCCCACCGAGTACTCCCCGCTGCGCCCGAACGAAACTCGGTTCGTTGAATATGACCTGCCCGTCGTGCAGCAACCGGACGCTTCCGGCGACACGCGAGGGAACTACTCGGTCGTAGGTGTAGAGGTTGGAGCAGTTGTGCTCGACGACGGAACTGTTGCTGGGCGGGACGTACGCGACGTTCTCGGTTTCGTGCTCGATCGCTACGCGAGAGCGGCAGCGTTGTCCAGGTTGTTGGGCCGACTCGCTTCAGCGGAGCGGGCCGGAGCGTTGGACCAGCTTCTTGAGGACAGCCTGAACTCTCTGGGTCGGGAGCAACAGGCGGTTGCCGCGGCCATACTGGATGGACCGGGACCGATCACCCTCCTGGATTCTCAGCGTCAACAGGACTCCATCTTGACCCAGCAGTGGCTGCAGTCGCTGCTCAGCGTCGTCGTGCGCAGGGCCTCGCCGCCGGAGCTGGAAGAGTTGGGCCTCGGGGCGACAAGGCGCCGCGCGCCGGAGTTCGTCGATCTTCTGAGAACGATCAGCGGTAGTCGCCCTGAGATGCTACGATCAGCCATCGACGATACAAGACCGGCCTACGAAGCGGAACTGGATTTGCTTAGGGACAACATGCCAGCGTCGCTCCGGGCTGAGATTGACGGCCTCGCGTCTCGGTTCCTTGAACGATGAGAGTCGCGATCACACCAAGACACAGGCCGTTCTTCCTTCTTCTGGTCGCCATAACGGCGTGGGGCATGGGCCCTGTCGGCGCACAGGTCGGTACGGACGTTGACCCCAAGCCTGTCGGGTCGCCTACGGCCGGCGTTGGCGGCGCCGTTGGGCGCATTGGGGGGGCATTTGTGCATTTGGAGCGCTGCTTCATGACATCCCGACGCCTTGGGCATGTCCGGATCCGGGAAGCACGACCAGAACATGGAGCGTGGAGTGCAATCCTCTTTGCTACACCACCACACACCAGCATGACCCAGTGCTGTCCCACAAACGGAGGGTCAGGATGGGTCTGAATCGTGCCCTGTCGTATGATTGGTTTTCACACAAAGCCAATGACGGCAAGGAGATCCAGACCCATGGCGCACAATGGTACCGTACTCGGTCAGTTCCTCAAGCTGGTGTCGAGACATGAGTTCGAGCGGGAGGCGGGAAGGCGCCACAGGGGACGCAAGCTGCGCTCGATGAGCCGCTGGAGCCAGTTCGTAGCGATGGCGACGGCCCAGCTTTCCGGGCGGTGCAGCCTGCGCGACATCGTGTCGAACCTGGACGCGCAGGGTCACAAGCTCTACCACCTTGGCGTGGGCCGGGTGGCCCGGTCGTCGCTGGCGCGCGTCAACGAGAGGCAGCCCCACGAGCTGTACGAGGCGTTGTTCGGTCGTCTGCTGGCGCGATGCCGGAAGGCGGCGCCGGGGCATGGTTTCCGGTTCCGCAACAAGCTGTTCTCGCTCGATGCGACGTACGTGGACCTGTGCCTGGAGCTGTTTCCCTGGGCGCAGTACCGCAAGACGAAGGGAGCGTTGAAGCTGCACATGGGGCTTGACCACGAGGGCTGTCTGCCGGCGTTCCTGACCAACAACTTCAAGCTCGCCCCGAAGACCATCGCGAACATCTACAAGGAGCGTTGGCAGATCGAGACCTTCTTCAGGTGGATCAAGCAGAACCTGCGCATCAAGAGCTTCGTCGGCACTTCGCGCAATGCCGTCATGACGCAGATCTGGATCGCGATGTGCGTGCATCTCCTGCTCGCCTACCTGAAGTTCGTCAACAAGATGGCGTGGACCATGAGCCAAATCCTGCGCCTCCTGCAACTCAACCTGTTCGCGCGAAGACCGCTCCTGGACCTGTTCGAACCCCGGAGCGGACCGCCTGATCCCAGGAACGCACAGACTCAACTCGCACTGCGCTGAAGTTTGTGGGACAGCACTGAGCATGACCACACGACGAAGGGACACTGTCTCGATTTAGTAGAAGAAATCCCCTATCTTCCTCCCGTTTGGCAAGGTTGTCCATACGTGCCAGCTTATCAACTGATTACGTTCGGTGACACGTTTCGAACAAGGGGGGCAAATGGGTGGGGTTACATGTTCGTGCCCCCCATTGCTTTCAACTGTACTCAGACCTACTTCATCAGGAGGTCGTTCTGTCTCAATTGCGACATCGACTTCTGGGAGTGCCTGGAGGACCCCGTGATCATCTCGACCGAGGATAGCCACTACGAGTTGACCGGCACCAAGGGCGGAGTCGGGTTTGATCTGAACGGTGACGGCAAGACCGAGCAGATACCGTGGACTGCGGGCAAGGACGATGCGTTTCTCGTCCTGGACCGGAACGGCAACGGACTGATCGACGACGGACGCGAGCTGTTCAGCCACGTCTCACCCCAGCAGCCGAGTCGCACTCCAAACGGATTTCAGGCACTCAGGATGTTCGACGACCCGTTGAACGGCGGCAACGATGACGGAAGACTCAACGCGAGCGATGAGATCTACGGATCCTTGAGGCTGTGGTTGGATGCTGACAGCGATGGAAGCACAGACGTCGGCGAGTTGGTCTCGCTGTCTTCGGTCGGATTGGCCGAGATCGAGCTGGATTACACCGACGAGCTCGCGCACGACGACGAGCACGGAAACACGTTCAAGTACTCAGCGGCCGCGCACTTCGACGATGGGCGCTCGGTTCTCGCTTGGGCTGTTTTCTTCAACATAGAGGAGTGCTCTGCGGAAGATTGACGCAGCGCCGGCCACTCCGCGAACGCGAAGCCGTAGCGCTCGATCGCGGCGCGAGCTCCCGGACGAAGAAGGGCGGCCCCGAAAGGCCGCCCCGATTCGTTCCGCAGGCTGTCGACCTGAGGGTCGATTACCTACATCATGCCGCCCATGCCGCCCATGCCGCCCATGTCGCCCCCGCCGCCTGGGGCTTGCGGCTTATCTTCCTTGATCTCGGAGACCAGGGCCTCCGTGGTCAGCATCAGGCCGGCGATCGAGGCGGCGTTCTGAAGCGCCGTCTTGGTGACCTTGGCCGGGTCGATGACGCCGGCAGCGAGCAGGTCCTCCATCCCGTTGGTCGCGGCGTTGTAGCCGGTCGAACCGGTGAGCAGCATCGCATCGCGCACGATGACCGAGCCCTCGACGCCGGCGTTCTCGGCGATCTGACGGGTCGGCTCTTCGAGCGCCCGCTTGACGATGGCGATGCCGACACCGAGGTCGCCTTCCTCTTCCAGCTCGGCCACGACGTCGATCGCGCGCAGCAGCGCCACGCCGCCGCCCGGGACCACGCCTTCTTCGACCGCCGCCTTGGTGGCATGCATGGCGTCCTCGACCCGAGCCTTCTTTTCCTTCATCTCGGTCTCGGTCGCGGCGCCGACCCGGATCACGGCGACACCGCCGACCAGCTTCGCCAGCCGCTCCTGGAGCTTCTCGCGGTCGTAGTCGGAGGTGGTCTCCTCGATCTGGTTGCGGATCTGCTTGACCCGGCCGGCGATCGCGGCCTGACGGCTTGTGTCGCCCGCCTCGGTGACGATCGTCGTGTCGTCCTTGGTGAGGACGACCTTCTTGGCCTCGCCGAGGTCCTGCCACTGGACGTTCTCGAGCTTGATCCCGAGGTCCTCGGTGATCACCCGGCCGCCGGTGAGGATCCCGATGTCCTCGAGCATCGCCTTGCGGCGATCGCCGAAGCCCGGCGCCTTGACCGCGGCCGCCTGCAGCGTGCCGCGCAGCTTGTTGACGACCAGGGTGGCCAGAGCCTCGCCCTCGACGTCCTCGGCGATGATCAGCATCGGCCGGCCCTGCTTGGCCACCTGCTCGAGGATCGGCAGCAGGTCCTTCATGTTGCTGACCTTCTTCTCGTGCAGGAGGACGACGCAGTTCTCGACCACGCACTCCATGCGGTCGGCGTCGCTGACGAAGTAGGGCGACAGGTAACCGCGGTCGAACTGCATGCCCTCGACGACCTCAAGCTCGGTCTGCAGGCCCTTCGCCTCCTCGACCGTGATCACGCCGTCCTTGCCGACCTTGTCCATCGCCTCGGCGATGATCTGGCCGATCTCGGGGTCGTTGTTCGCGGAGATGGTGCCGACATTGGCGATCTCCTCGCTGTCCTTGACGTCCGTGGACAGGGCGTCGATGGCACCGACGGCCGCTACGACCGCGAGCTCGATGCCGCGCTTCAGCTCCATCGGGTTGGCGCCGGCGGTCACGTTCTTCGTGCCCTCGCGCAGGATGGCCTGTGCCAGGACCGTGGCGGTCGTGGTGCCGTCACCGGCCACGTCGGAGGTCTTCGAGGCCACCTCGCGCACCATCTGCGCGCCCATGTTCTCGAGCCCGTCCTTCAGTTCGATCTCCTTGGCGACGGTGACGCCGTCCTTGGTGATCGTGGGGGAGCCGAACGACTTCTCAATGACGACGTTGCGGCCCTTGGGGCCGAGCGTCACCCTGACTGCGTCGGCGAGCCTGTTGACTCCGCGCAGGATCGCGCCGCGCGCGTCCTCGGAGTAGACGATCTGCTTTGCCATGTACCTTTTTCTCCAGCCTTTTGTTCCGGCCTATCCCACGACCGCGAGGATCTCGTCCTCGCGCAGGATGACCATGTCTTCGTCGTCGATCTTGATGTCGCTGCCCGAGTACTTGCCGATCAGAACGCGGTCGCCGACGCTGACGTCCATCGCCGCGCGCTCGCCGTTGTCCTGAAACTTGCCGGGGCCGACGGCAACTACTTCGGCCTCCTGCGGCTTCTCCTTGGCAGAGTCCGGGATGATGATTCCCCCCCGAACCTGCTCTTCCTCTTCGAGCCTCTTGACGAGGACCCGATCGTGAAGCGGACGTACACTCACCAGTACTTTCCTCCTTCTTGCTTGGTGTTCAACATGGGAGTCGTTCGGACCATCCGGGGCCCGCTCGCCCTTGGCGTTCGTGGCTGCCGTTTCCGTCCCGTTTCCCGGCCATTCGGCAGGAGTGCTGTTAGCACTCAAACCGGACGAGTGCTAACAGTAGAGCAGTTGGCGGCCGAATGTCAACCGTCTCGGACGGTTCGATGACAGTTCGGCGGGCGAGAGCGGAGGAATCGAGCGGAAGCGGTAGAGTCGCTGGGCTCTACGTTGGAAGGACGCCCCGTGGGTCTACGGGAAGTCACGAAGGAAGAGGGAGAACCGTCTGTGAGGAAACCACCCGGCAGCAGAGCAGGTCTGCCCACTTCCGCCATCGTTCGTGGACTCGCCATGGTGCTGGTTGCCGCCCTGGCGCCTCTAGCCGTCTCGCCTTCGAGTGTGTCCGCTCAGGAGGACGTGCCGACCGCGGCGGCGGTGCCGGTCGAGGAGTTCGAACTCGACAACGGCATGCGCTTCCTGCTCGTGCGGCGCCCGGAGTTGACCACGGTGGCGGCCGCCTGGGCGGCCCATGTGGGCTCGGCGAACGAGCGGCCGGGAATCACCGGTCTGGCTCACTTCTTCGAGCACATGATGTTCAAGGGCACGCACACGATAGGCACGAAGGACATCGAGCGGGACCTCGAGATCATCGCGGAGCAGGAGGCGGTCCAGGAGAAGGTCCGCGCCGAACTGCGCGAGCAGCGTCGCCGCTACCGGCTGGGTGTGATCGACGATCCGTACGACCCGGCCCACCGGACCGACACCCTGAACGCCCTGCGTGCCGAGTTCCAGGAACTCGTCGAGGAGCAGCGAGAGCTCATGGTGAAGGACGAGCTGGACAAGGTCTACACCGATGGCGGCGGCACGAGCCTCAACGCCTTCACCAGCAACGATTTCACCGTCTACGTCAACCAGTTGCCGGCGAACAGGCTCGAGCTCTGGTTCTGGCTCGAGTCCGACCGGCTGCTGAATCCGGTGTTCCGGGAGTTCTACTCCGAGCGCGATGTCGTCTACGAGGAGAGGCGCCTGCGCACCGAGTCGACGCCGACGGGCCGCTACGACGAGCAGGCGGACGCCATGTTCTGGCAGTCCCACCCCTACAGTTGGCCGGTGGTGGGGTGGGCGTCCGACCTGGAGGTGATCAGCAAGGCCCAGGCCGACGAGTTCTTCGGCAGCTACTACGCCCCGAACAACCTGACCGCGGTCCTGGTCGGCAACTTCGATCCGGCCGAGGTCCGGGAACTGGCCGAACGCTACTTCGGCCGGCTGGAGCGGAGCGAACACGAGGTCCCGGATGTCGTCACGCTCGAGGCCGAGCAACTCGCCGAGAAGCGGCTGACCGCCGAGTGCGACTGCCAACCGCAACTCCAGATCCGGTACCACGCGGTGCCGTTCGGACACGCGGACGGGTACGCGCTCGACGTGATCGCGGGCGTCCTCAACGGCCGCACCGGACGTCTGTACGAGGAGATGGTCGAGGGCGCCGAGATCGCGTCCAGCGCCAGCGCGTTCCACGAGGCGAGGAAGTACGCCGGCGTGTTCAACCTGCGGTCCGAGACCAAGGGTGAGGCGACGCCCGAGCAGCTCCTCGCCGCCTGGGACCAGGTCGTGGCGGAACTGATCGCGGAACCGGTGCCGGAGGACGAACTGTCCAAGGTCAAGAACCGGGTGTCGGCGGATACCTACCGGCAACTCCGGAATCCGTTCTTCCTGATGATCCAGTTGGCGATCGGCGACGCGCTGGGCGACTGGCGCTACTTCAACACGGTGGCGGAGCGCACGAACCAGGTCACGGCCGAGGACGTGCAGCGGGTCGCGGCGGGGTACTTCGAACCGTCGAACCGGCTGGTCAGCCTCTACTACCGCAAGGCCGGCACGGAGGCACACGAGACGCCCGCCGAGCTGGAGGCCCTGCCGCCGGAGATGCGGACAGCTCTGATCTCCCAGGCGAAGGCAATCGAGGCGATCGAGGACCCCGCCCAACTTGAGGCGGTTCTCCAGCAGATCGATGCCCAGGCCGGGCAGGCGCCGGAAGAGATGCGGCCGGCGCTCGACTGGATGGTGGGCGTGATAGAGGAACGGCTAGCCGAGTTGAAGGACGCGGAAGAAGGGGGTGAGCAGTGATCGGCCGCCGTTTCGTGAGTGCTGTTCTTCTTGCGGGGGTCTTCTTCGGCGGGGTGTCCTCCGCCGGCGCGCAGGCTACTGCTGAGATCGTCGGACATCCCCGGGACCTGACCTACGGCCCACTCGACTTCGACCTTCCGGACGCGGACTCCTACCGGCGCGAACTCGCGGGCGGCGTTCCCGCCTACCTGGTGGAAGATCACGCGCTGCCGCTGGTCGACATCACAGTGCGCCTCCGCATCGGCGCCTACCTGGCGCCGGCTGAGCAGACGGGGCTGGCAAGCCTCACCGGCACCCTGATGCGAACGGGCGGCGCCGGCGAACTCGAAGCAAAGGCCTTCGACGAGGCGGTGGAAGCGGTGGCCGGCAACTTCTCGTCCTCAATCGGGAGCACCGGCGCCCGGATATCGATGAACTGCCTGTCGACGGTGCTCGACGAGTGTCTCGACCTGTTCTTCTCCATGCTCAGCGAGCCCCGCTTCGACGCGGAACGGCTCGATCTGGCGAAGCAGAACGAGCTGGAGAACCTGAAGCAGCGCAACGACAATCCGGTCGATGTCGCGGGCAGGGAAGGCCAATGGCTGCTCTACGGACGGGATCACGTCGAGTCCCGGTTCGTCACCGAGGCCTCGCTTGAGGCGACCCGACGGGGAGATCTCGTCGCGTTCCACCGCGGCTACGTCCATCCGCGGCACATGGTCATCGCGGCCGCCGGGGACTTCGACAGCGACGAGCTTGCCGCCAAGCTGTCGGCGCTGCTCGACCGATTCGACGGCGAAGCGGGCCAGCAGGCGCCGTGGCCGCCGCAGGCGGCGGAGCACGAACCTGCGGCGGGCGTCTACGTCGCCCGGCAGGACATCCCGCAGGGGCGGGTGCAGATCGGCCACCGGACCTTCCAGCGCGAGAACTGGGACGATCCCGACCACTTCGCGCTGTCGATGATGGACAGCGTTCTCGGCAACGGCGGCTTCACCACCCGGTTGATGAAGAGGATCCGCTCGGACGAGGGACTGGCCTACGGCGCCTACTCGAACTTCGGTATCGGCAACCACTGGCCCGGCAATCTCAGCGTCACCTTCCAGTCGAAGAGCGAGACGGTGGCCTTCGCGGCGAAGATCGCGCTTGAGGAGATCGACCGCCTGCGGGCGGAACCGGTCCCGGAGGACGAACTCCGGACGGTCAAGGCGTCCGCGATCGAGACCTTCCCAAGCAACTTCGAATCGGCGCTGGCGGTGGCGTCCATCTTCGCCCAGGACGAGTTCCTGGGCCGGCCTCACAGCTACTGGCGTACGTACCGCCAGAACGTCGAGGCAGTGACGCCGGCGGACGTTCAGCGGGTGGCCGAGCGGTACCTCTCGCCGGACAAGCTCGTCATGCTGATCGTCGGCGACTGGGAGGCGATCGAGCCGGGCGACAGTGACGGCCGCGCCACGATGGCGGAGATCGCGGCGAAGATCGGCGGCGGGGTCACCATGCTGCCGGCGCGGGATCCGCTGAGTCTGGACGTCGTCGAGTGAAGGGTTCGGAAGCGGAGTGCCGGGGCGGACTCCTGGCGGTGAGCAGGGCGTGATGGTTTGCAGGCGCTAGACAACTTCCTGCAGGTCGTCGTCGGGTATGCCTGGGGCATGCCCATGGTCGTCTTGCTGATCGGCTCGGGCGCCTTCTTCTGCCTCTACGTACGTCTGCGGCCCCTCTTCCACATGGGGCATGCCACCGCTGTAACCCTCGGGAAGTACGACTCCGACGACGATCCGGGGCACATCAGCCACTTCCAGGCCCTGTCGACGGCGCTGGCAGCCACGATCGGGGTCGGCAACATCGCCGGTGTTGCGATCGCGGTCACCCAGGGCGGCGCCGGCGCCGTGTTCTGGATGTGGGTTGCGGCCGTAGTCGGCATGGGCACCAAGTTCTTCTCCTGTACGTTGTCCCAGATCTACCGCGGCCGGGACGAACGGGGCGCGCTCCTCGGCGGGACGATGTACACGATCGAACTCGGTCTTGGCCGGAAGTTCCGGCCGCTGGCGATCATGTTCTGCACTTTCGGTCTGTTCGGCTGTCTGCCGATGTTCCAGAGCAACCAGGTCGCGGAGTTGCTCAATTCCCAGTTCGGACTCGATCCGATCCTGACCGGGGTGGGCTGCGTGGCCCTGGTGGCGCTGGTCGCGTTCGGCGGCGTCGAGCGGATCGGCGCGGTGACGGCTCGCTTCGTGCCCGCGATGTGCCTGCTGTACCTGGGCATGGCGCTCTGCGTCCTGTTCGTGCGCTCGGACGTGGCCGTCGAAGTGTTCGCCCGCATCTTCCGCGAGGCCTTCACCGGCACCGCCGCGGCCGGCGGCGCGATGGGCATCGGCTTCCAGCAGGCCATGATGATCGGCGTCCGCCGCGCCGCGTTCTCGAACGAGGCCGGGCTCGGCACGGCGCCGCTCGTACACGGCGCGGCGAAGACGAGCGAGCCCGTGCGAGAGGGCCTGGTGGCGATGCTGGGTCCCTTCATCGACACGATCGTCGTCTGTTCTCTCACCGCCTTCGTCATCCTGTCGAGCGGCCTCGAGACCGTCGGCCAGATCGCCGGCGTATCTCTGACGGCCGACGCGGTCCAGAGCGCCCTGGGTGCACCCGGCCGCATCCTGCTCGTGCTGATCGTGATGCTGTTCGCGATCTCGACGATGGTGAGCTACTCGTACTACGGAAAACGCTGCTTCGCCTACCTCTTCGGCGCGAAACGCGACGGGCTCTACACCTGGTTCTACCTCGCGGGCATCTTTGTCGGCGCCTGGTGGAGCGCCGGCATGGTGATCAACCTGATCGACACCGCCCTGGCGCTGATGGCGGTGCCGAACCTGATCGCGACGCTGCTGCTGGCGCCGAAGGTCAAGCGGGCGGCGTTCGACTACTTCGGCCGGTTACGGGCGTCCCGCCGAGCATCTTGAGGGCGACCGCGGTTGCCGGCTACTTGGGGAAGTAGCGCACGCCCGGCAGACCCTTGAAGTCCGCGTCCTGGGTCCAGAGTTCCGCTTGCAGCGAGTACGTGGTCGCGAGGATCGTGGCGTCGGCCATCGGCAGCGAGAATTCGAGGGACAACTGCGCCGCACGGAGCGCGAGTTCGGCGGACAGGTCGATGACCCTTCCCTGGTGCATCGCCTCCACCGCCTGTAGCGCGGCGGTCTCGGACCGCTGGCGGGACAGGGTCTTGAAGACTTCGTACATGCAGATCGTCGGCACGATAAGCCCTTCCGTGTCCAGGATGGCTTCCCTGTAGAGGGCGGCCCGCTCGGACTTCTTGAAGAACTCGAGCCACGCCGACGAATCGACGACGTTGCTGGCGGTCGATCGAGCGCGCGGTGGTGTCGGAGTGGGCGGAGCGCTGCGAGAAGTCAGAGGCGGTCGGGTTCGCGGTGAACTTCCGTGTCGATGCCCGGGAGAGACCCCTCGTACTCGGACATCGGCTTGACCGGGATCAACTCGATGCACTCGCCGAGGCGAATCGCCTGAATCTTCTGGCCTGGTTTGAGTCCCAGGGCGGTGCGGATCGCAAGCGGGATGACGACTTGGTACTTGGGTGAGAGGGTCACTTCGGTCATGGGCGTACAACGCTAGCACGATCGATCGCCTTGCCGTATGACGCTGTGTGATGAGGCTGCGCGAGAGCGGACGAAGGCGGCGGGTTCTCGGTTCCTCCGCAGTAGAGTCGACGGCATGGCAGCCAGCGCGGTCGCGGTCAGCCTGGCGATAGCCGTCGCGCCAGCGCCGGCGCTAGATCTCTGTAGCCCCGATCTTGCTGCCGGCGGTGGGATCACGCAGGGCGGCGAGCTTGAGTTGGCGCGGGATCTGCCCCCTGTCGGGCAGTGGAGCGTGTCAAGCCGTGCTGCCGGCCGCCGGATCCGGGAGGGCTGCGGCTTCGGCCTCATCGAAGAGCCCCTGGCGGCAGTGCGCGACGTGGTCGACGCGGCGGAGGAGTTCGACGAGTTCATGCCGCGGATGCGCGAGTCCGATGTCGAGCCGGTCTCGCCGGGCGTCTACCTGAACCGGCAGGTCCTCGACATGCCGTTCCCGGTGCGGGACCGGCGGTACACGATACGGGTCGAGACCGAGACCTTCGCCACCGGTTCGGGTACCGGCTGGCGAGCTCGCTGGACCTACGTTGAAGGCTCCGGCAACGTCCGGACCAGCACCGGTTCTTGGACCCTGATTCCGCTCGCCCCGGAGCGCACCGTCGTTGTGTATCAGGTGCTCAGCGACCCGGGCGGCATGCTCTCTGCTCGGATTTTGGACTACGCGGCGCCCCGCATGCTTCGGCAGGTGCTTGACGCGATTCGGGAGAGAGTCCAGAGCCGCGAACAGGTCGATCCGAGCGCAGGGATGCCTGTGCATCTTCGCCGCTTCGCGGCTCGCCGGATGCGGGCGAGACGCCCGCGTTCCCAGGGCGCCGACTCCCTTCATGAAGCCGCCGACCAGGGCCGTCCGGCCGCTCGGATCGCGCCCCAGCATGCCGCGCTCGGGATCGCTCAGGTCGACGCCGCCGGGGATCGACATGGGGTTCGTTTCGGCGAGTACCGTGTTCCACTCGGCGTTCATCGTGTACACGGTGTCGGTCGAGGCGTCGTAGTAGACGAGCGACATGATGCCGAAGTAGCTGATCGGTCATGCCGTCTCCCTTGTGGGCGTAGTGGCCTCAGCCGGCGTCGGCCAGCACGACGACCACATTCTGACCGCCGAAGCCGAAGGCGTTCACGAGTGCCACGTTGGTGGGGTGGGCGCGGGCCCGATTCGGGACGTAGTCCAGGTCGCAATCGGGGTCCGGTCGTTCCAGGTTGATCGTCGGGGAGATCGTGCCCTCCTCGATCGTCTTGACCGCGGCCAGGGCCGATACCGCGCCGGCCGCCCCCAGCATGTGGCCGACCTGGGATTTGGTGGCGGTCACCGCGACCTCCCGTGCGCGTTCGCCGAGGGCTGCCTTGATCGCCAGCGTCTCGGCGACATCGCCCAGGGGGGTCGCCGTGCCGTGGGCGAACACGGCATCGACCTCGCCGGGCCCGACGCCGCTCGAGTCGAGGGCGCGGGTCATTGCGGCGGCAGCGCCCGCGCCGTCGGGACGGGGCGCGGTCAGGTGGTGCGCGTCAGCGGTGACCGCGCCGCCCCTGACCTCGGCGTAGGCGCGGGCGCCCCGCTGCTCGGCGTGCCGTTCGGTCTCGACCACGAACGCGGCGGCGCCCTCTCCGAATACGAAACCGTCGCGGTCTTTGTCGAAGGGACGGCTTGCGGCCCGCGGGTCGTCGTTGCGGGTGGAGAGGGCCTGCAGGCGGGAGAACGTGGCGACGATCAACGGCGTGATGGCAGCTTCCGTGCCGCCGGCGACCACCGCGTCGACTTCTCCCGAGCGCAGCAGCCGGTAGGCTTCCAGCAGGGCGTAGTTGCCGCTCGCGCAGGCCAGGGTCGAGGTGGTGGTGGGGCCGGTGACGCCGAGCTCGATCGAGATCAGGCACGAGACGGCGTTCGGCATCACGTCGGTGATCAGGAAGGGGTTCGCCTTGCGCGGCCCCCGCTCGACCAGTTGCCGGGTGCCGCTCTCCATGCTCGCCACGCCGCCGCCGCCGGTGTTGAACGTGATCCCGTAGCGGTGAGCCGCGGCGGGGTCGATCTCCAGATCGGCGTCGAGCACGGCCTGCTTGGCCGATGCCACGGCGAAGTGGGTCGAGCGCGCGAGTCGGCGGGCCGCTTTGCCGGCCAGCCACTCGGTGGGGTCGAAGTCCCGTACCTCGCAGGCGATCTTCACCTTGAAGGCCTCGGTGTCGAACGAGGTGATCGGCCCGGCGCCGGAGTCGCCGGCCTTCATCCGTCGCCAGAAGGTCTCGACGTCGTTGCCAACCGGCGTGACGGCGCCGAGCCCGGTGATTACGATCCGGCCGTTGTCCGTCGTTGGCATCGGGTGAGGATAGCGCCGTCTACCGGGCGTTGCGGCCGGCGTGAGCCGTTTCTCCTGCGCTACGCTCGCCGCTCGCTATCTGCAAGAGGTCCTGAGCCGGGGAGTCCGAGTATGAGTCGACAGCGTTTCCTTCGATTGCCCCTGCGGATTGCCGCGGCGACGGCGCTCGTGTCTCTGGTGGCGCCCTCGGCCGGCGCCCAGTCGGACGGCGCCTTCGTTCCCGTCACCGACGCGATGCTGGAGGAACCGGATGCAGGCGATTGGCTGCACTGGCGCCGCACCCAGAACGGCTGGGCCTACAGCCCGCTCGACCAGATCGACCGTGAGAACGTCGGCGACCTGACCATGGCCTGGTCCCGGGGCCTGCAGCCGGGCAGTCAGCAGGGAACGCCGCTGGTCTACGACGGCGTCATGTACTTCCCGAATCCGAGCAGCGTCACCCAGGCGATCGACGCGGCGACCGGTGACCTCCTGTGGGAGTACCGGCGCCCGATCCCGAAGGACATCGCGACCTACGTCGGCGGTCTGGAGACGGTCAACCGGAGTCTGGCGATCTACGGGGGATTGATCATCGACACGGCGAACGACGGCTACGTTTACGCGCTCGACGCGGTCACCGGCGAACTCGCATGGGAGACCCAGATCGTCGACTACGAGGTGGACCCGGCCAGGCACTCGACCGGGCCGATCGTCGCCGCGGGTCGCGTGATCTCGGGTCGGAGCTGCCGGCCGAACCGGGGTCCCGAGGCCTGCTTCATCGCGGCCCATAGTGCTGTGACCGGCGAAGAACTCTGGCGCCGGCCGCTGATTCCAGGACCCGGCGAGCCTGGCAACGAGACATGGGGCGACTTGCCGTACGAGGACCGGCACCACGTCGGGTCCTGGATGGCGCCGAGCTACGACCCGGAACTCGAGCTGCTCATTCTTGGCACGTCGGTCACCTCGCCGGCGCCCAAGTTCCTGCTCGGCGGCCACGAGAAGAGGCACCTCTTCCACAACTCGACCCTGGCGCTGGAGGTCGATACCGGCAACGTGCGCTGGTACTACCAGCACCTGAACGACCACTGGGACCTGGACCACCCGTTCGAGCGGCTCCTCGTCGATACGGCGGTGGCGCCGGACGCGGAGGCCGTGCCGTGGCGGAATCCCCGGATCGAAGCGGGCGAGATGCGCAAAGTCGTGACGGGCGTGCCGGGCAAGACCGGCCTCGTCTACACCCTCGACCGCGAGACCGGCGAGTTCCTGTGGGCACGGCCGACGGTTCCCCAGAACGTGATCGAGCGGATCGACGGCGCGACCGGCGTAGTCGTCGAGAACCCGGAAGTCGTGTTCACCGAACTGGAGCAGGAGAGGCTGATCTGTCCGTCGCTTCTCGGCGGCAAGGACTGGGAGGCCGGCGCCTACAGTCCGCTGACCAACACGATGTACTACCCGCTCCGGAACTTGTGCTCCCAGATGACGACACGCGTGGGCCGCGGGGCCATGCACTACGCGCTGGTCAACGAGACCCAGCCCGCGCCTGGAAAAGAACTGCTCGGCACGGTCTATGCGATCTCCGCCGAGACCGGTGAAACGCGCTGGCGCCACGAGCGGCGGGCGGTGACGATGTCGCTCGTCGCGACCGGTGGCGGTCTCGTCTTCGGCGGCGATGTGGGCGGCCGCTTCTGGGCTCTGGACCAGGAGACCGGCGAGGTGCTGTGGGAGATCAACCTCGGCTCCTCGGTGACCGGTTTCCCGGTCAGCTACGAGGTGAACGACCGGCAGTACGTGGCGGTCGGCACCGGCGCCGAGGGCGGCACGACCTCGACCTTCCGAAGGTTGACGGCGGAGCTCCGTCCGAGTTCCAACAACACGCTGTTCGTGTTCGCGCTGCCCTGAGTCTGAAGCTTGAGCCAGCGGTTTGCCGTGGGCAGCCGGCCCCATTCTTGTAGTAACATGAATTGTGCTGATCGAGTTCGACGCGGCAAAGCGCTCGGCCACCCTCAAGGCCAGGGGCCTCGACATGGCTCGGGCCGGCGAAGTGCTCGCGGGTGCGACGCTGACCGTCGGGGACGACCGGCAGGACTACGGAGAGGACCGCTTCATCGCGATCGGTTTCCTCGACCATCGGATGGTGGTTCTCGTTTGGACACGGCGCGACGGCGCCTACCGGATCATCAGCATGAGGAAAGCCAATGAACGCGAACGAACGCTCTACGGCCCCAGATTCTGAGAAGGACCTCGCTCCGGACCTTTCCGCCGACGGCTGGCCGGAGAAGTTCGCTCAGGCCAGAGTTCGCCGGGGCAGGCCGCCAAGTGCGAATCCGAAGGTGTCGACGACCATCCGTCTGTCACGCGACGTGATCGATCACTTCAAGGCCGGCGGTCGCGGATGGCAAACGCGGATCGACGCGGCGCTTCGCGAGTGGATCGGCAAGGGCAACGCCGCCTGATTTCGCGCTAGCAGTTAGCACCGGGCCGGCGTGGAGATGTCCACCACGCAGGCCGACATCAACGGGCGTTCCCGATAGTCGAGCAACTGCTCGACATCGGTGGACTCAAGTTGCCGCACATCGTCGCGTCCGGTGCAAGCGGGTCGGGAGTTGTCGGACGGCCATGATAACCCGGTGGCGAAGCTGGCTGCGCCGGCGCCCGGCGATCGGCGATTCCGACATCGAGGAACTGGAAGGCCACCTGCGCGACGTGGTCGCTGATCTTCGTGCCACTGGCCTTGCCGCGGACGAGGCGTTCCTGGTGGCCGTCAAGCGGATGGGCAACCTCGACGCCGTGTCGCGCGAGTTCGCGCGCGAACCTTCGGAGCGGCTGTGGAAGCAACTCGTGATGGACACGGCCGCGGATGGAGCGGCCGATCGAACCGCGCTGCGCGAGACCGTTGTCGCGGTGGCGCTGGCGTTCGGCGCGGGTCCGGTGGCCATCAACGCCTTTCCGTCCACGCCGCCGGGTCACACCCTGACGCTCGCGGCGCTCCACCTGCCGATCGCGCTGTGGCTGATCGTGGGCATCGCCTACACGGGCGGACGCTGGCGCGACGGCAGCGCTCGGATGGACTTCGTGCGCTTCTCCGGTGAGCTGTTCATCTACTACGTGCTCATGGCCCTCGGCGGCGGTGTCCTCATGGTTTTCACCGGCCTCGCCTTCGCGGCCATCGGCACGAACGCCGGGTCGTTGGTATCCCTCTGGCTGCTCCCGTGCGGCGTCGTGGGTGCCGTCATCGTCGGTGCGTGGCTGGTGGAAGCCAAGCAGAGCGTCGTCGAGAACATGGCGCCCGTGCTGACGCGCCTGTTCACGCCGCTGTTCGCCGCGGTGCTGCTCGCCTTCCTCGTCACCATGGTGTGGACGCGCAGCGGCATCGGCGTGGAGAGGGAGGTGCTCATCGGCTTCGACCTGCTCCTGGTGGTCGTGCTCGGTCTGCTGCTCTATTCGGTCTCGGCACGCGACCCGCAGGCCCCGCCGGGCGTGTTCGATGCGCTGCAGCTTCTACTCGTCCTCTGCGCGCTGGTCGTCGACATCGTCGCACTGGCCGCCATCGCCGGGCGAATCTCCGAGTTCGGCGTCAGTCCGAACAAGTTGGCTGCGCTGGGCGAGAACCTCGTTCTGTTGGTCAGCCTGTCGTGGTCCGCCTGGCTGTATGCCCGCTTCTTCACCGGCCGCGGCTCGTTCGCTGCCCTCGAGCGCTGGCAGACGCTTACCTGCCTGTCTATGCCGCATGGGCGGCCTTCGTCGTCGTCGCCTTCCCGCCGCTGTTCGGCTTCAAGTAGGGCCTGGAGGTAGTCAGGAACAACTGCTCAAAACGCAGCCCCGGTCCAGTCCGGATGGCCTTGATTGGGCGGCTGCCGGGATCCTCGTCGGCGTGGCGATCGAGACATTGCGCCCGGTGTTCTTGCGATCGCGCCGCTTGTCGATACATGGCCGGCTGTGCTGGCCATCGTCGGCTTTCTCGGGGGTGCGGTCTGTTCAGCGGTGCTCTGGGTGGCAAGAGACCACAGCCGGTGATCCCGCCGGTGATCCGAGGGGCCGTGCTGCGCTGCTAGAGGACTGATCGACCATCGTGTCGGCGTCCTTGCCCACGGCACCACGGAAGCCCCGGCGGGCGACCGAAGAACTCGACTGCCTCTGCACGCGAAACCGCCGGCGCCGGTGGCCCGGAGACCGGCGGCGCGAATAGGAATCGTGAACGAGGTGCGTGAATCCAGGCGGTGCTTCGCGATTGAATCGCTAAACCCGACGCCGTTTGAGCTCGCGGTGATGGTGCGGGTGCGTGGGTTAGGCTCTACCGGTCCACGAACAGCGCGTAGCAGGAGGTCGAGAATGAGGTTCCGAGGATTCTCCCTGTCTTTCAGTCTGTGTGCGGCGACGAGCCTGCTCCTCGTGCCGTGCGCCTCGGCCGAGGACCTTCCGCGCACGCCGAGCGGCAGGCCGGACTTCTCCGGCAACTACGACCTCTCGTTTCTGACGCCGCTCGAGCGCGATCCCCGGTTCGGCGACCGGCTGTCTCTGACCGAGGAGGAAGCGCGCGGCATGGCGGATGGCACCGCGGCCGCCAATGCCCGCGACCTGGAAGCCCGCGACGGGAGCCGTGACGTGATCGCGGGACGGTCGGAGGAGGGGTTTCGGGGCGTCGGCGGCTACAACCTCTTCTGGCTCGACCGCGGTACGGCGGCCTTTACCGTTGACGGCAAGTACCGGACCTCGGTGCTCACCGATCCGCCGGACGGCCGCTTCCCTCCGCTGACGGAGGCGGGCGAGGCGCGCCGCGCGAACATTCCGCCGTTCAGCTACGAGAACACGGGTGCCGCCTGGTGGCTCGAGAACGGTGACGACCCCTACGACGGGCCGGAGTCGCTGACGCTGGGGAACCGCTGCGTCTTCCACCAGGGTTCGACGCTCCCGATCGGCCCCAGGGCCTACAACAACCTGAAGACGATCATTCAGACCGACACTCACGTCGTCATCATGATCGAGTGGATGCACTGGGCCCGGATCGTCCGCCTCGACGCCGAGCACCTGCCGCCTGAGTACCGTTCCTATGCCGGCGATTCGGTCGGAAGCTGGGACGGCGACACGCTGGTGATCGACACGACGAACATCCTCGGTGACTGGGGCTTTCACCGGGAAGGCCTCCACATCGTCGAGCGTCTCCGCTTCCAGGACGCCGACAATCTGTTCTACGAGTACACCGTCAACGATCCGGAGCACACGGCGCCCTACAGCGGCTCGCTGCCGTGGCCGCGCACCGATAGCCAGCTCTACGAGTTCGCCTGCCACGAGGGGAACTACTCGATGGGCAACACGCTGCGCGGCGCCCGTTACCTGGAGCAGGAGCACCACGAGAAGCACGGACGTTGAAGAGGCGGTGAGCGTCGCGCCCGGCGGAATGGCCTCGGTGGAGAACGCGGTCCGGTCTTCAACCCCGCGAGTCGATGAAACGCACCCTGCTCCTCTCGCTATGGCTGCCGGCCGGGATGGTGGTTCTCGCGCTTGTCCGGTTCGTCTTCGAGCCGGGCTTCGGCGGCGAGGGCCCCGCGGCTCTCATGGCGGTGCCGGCAATGTTCCTGGGGCTGGTTCTGGCGTGGCCCGGCGCGATCCCGCTGACGATGGCTCTCCGCAGGCTGTATCCGCTGTCGCGGCCGCTCACATACACCTTCGCAACGGTGCTCGGCCCGCTGACTGTACTCGGCGCGACGGTAGGGGGCTTGTTCGGTCCGATCGGCATCTGGATCTACGCCGGCGTCTTCTCGGTGCCGGCGTGGTTGACCGTCTGGCTTTTCGCCTTGATTTCCCGGCGGCGCAGACAGTAGCTGCGGGGTTGACCCCATCGGCCGAAGCTGACAGGGTTCGCCCATTCTGCTCAGACAACCCGGCGTCCTGCCGAAGAGGAGTATGGCCAACGTCATGAAAGTGGGAACTAGCGTGTCTTCTCGAACCCGAATGGCGCTTCCTGCGCCACTCGTGAAGCAGTCCGAGCGCCCGTCAGCGGGCGCTCGGATGGCAACTGCCGTGGCCGTGGTCGCGGTTCTTGCCGTAGCGGTGGCGCCGCTCGCGGCCCAAGACTTTGAGCCGGAGCGGCTGTCGGACGGCAAGCCCGACCTGAACGGCATTTGGCAGGCCCTGAACGAGGCCAACTACGACCTGGAACTGCACATGGCGCGCGCCGCCATGCAGTTGCGCGAGGGTCCGCACGGCCCGATCCCTGCGGCTGAGGTCCTGAACTTCGGCGCGATCGGTTCGGTGCCCCCGGGCATGGGCGTGATCAAGGGCGGCGGGAAGATCCCGTACACCGACGAGGCGCTCGCCAAGAGAAACGACAACATGGCGAACTGGTCCACCCGCGACCAGGAGATCTTCTGCTACCTGCCGGGCGTGCCGCGGGCCACCTACATGCCCCAGCCGTTTCAGATCTTCCACAGCGAGAACGCGATCTTCATTGCCTACCAGTACGCCGGCGCTGTCCGCGACATCTACATGGAGGACCCGAAGCCCTCCCAGGTCGATAGTTGGATGGGCACGTCATACGGCCGCTGGGACGGCGACACACTGGTAGTGGACGTCAGCGGCCTGCTGGCGAAGGACTGTGCGATGCGCGAGGGCGACATGCCCGGTTGCGGCGGTTGGCTCGATCGTTCGGGCAACCACTACAGCTACCAGGTGCAGGTCGAGGAGCGCTACACGGTGGCCGGTCCGAACCACATCCACTACGAGGCGACGCTCACCGACCCGATGACCTACACCGAGCCGTGGTCGATCGAGATGCCGCTCTACCGGCGGATGGAGCCGAACGCACGGCTGATGGACTTCCGCTGCGTCGAGTTCGTCGAAGAGCTGATGTACGGCGAGTACCGTCGCAACCCGCTGCCGCGGATGAAGCTGGTCGACTAGAACGAGGCGAGGTACACGATGCGATACCCCGGACTGAAGGCAGCTCTGGCGCTCGTCGCCCTGGTTGGAATCGCAGCGCCCATGCTTGCCGCCGGCGACGAGGACATTCCCCGCACCGCCTCGGGGCGTCCCGATTTCTCGGGTCACTACGATGTCGCCACGCTGACGCCGCTGATGCGGCCGGCGGCGTTCGGCGACGAGTTGTTCATGAGCCGCGAAGAGGCCGATCGGCGGGTTAAGCAGGCCGCTTCGCGCCGCGCGGCGACGTCTCAGGCCAGCGATCCGAACCGCGAGGCGCCTCCGGACGGCGGCGACGGCTCACCCGGCGCCGCCGGCAACGTGGGTGGCTATAACTCGTTCTGGATCGACAACGGCACCGACGTGTTCGAGGTCGACGGCAAGTTCCGGACCTCGATCATCACGCACCCGAAGAACGGGCGCTTTCCGCCGGTGACCGAGGCGGTCCGGGAGCGCGCCGCCGCCCGCAGGGGCTTCTTCCGGCGCAACACGGGCGAGGCGTGGTGGCTCGAGCGCGAGGGGCCGGGTCCCTACGATGATCCGGAGTTGCGGCCGCTTGCGGAGCGTTGCCTGCTCGGCTTCAGCTCGACGGCGGGACCGCCGATGCTGCCGGCGCTCTACAACAACCTGAAGCGGATCGTGCAGACCGAGGATCACGTGATGGTCCTGGTCGAAATGGTCCACGATGCACGCATCGTGCGCATTGGCGGCGAGCATCTGCCGGCGACGGAACGGCGGTGGTTGGGCGACTCGACCGGCTGGTGGGACGGCGACACCCTCGTCATCGACACGAAGAACTTCGGCGATCGGGTGGCGTTGCGCTCGGCGACTCGGGATCTGCACACGGTCGAGCGCTTCTCGCCGATGGGCGCGGATCACGTGCTCTATCAGTTCACGGTCGAGGACCCGAACGTGTGGACCGAGTCGTGGAGCGGCGAGTACGTCTGGCCGCGCACCGACACGCTGCTCTACGAGTACGCCTGCCACGAGGGAAACTACGCGCTCGGCAATATCATGCGCGGCGCCCGGCTGCTGGAGGAAGATGCCGCAGCCAAGGCCGCCAGCTCGGGCGGTTCCGGAGAGTAGCCAGCGTTCGGATCCTGCTAAAGTCGGTTCACCGCCCGCTGGGGTCGGAGCGAAGTACGCTCCACTTGATCGAGAAACCCCAAGGACAACCCACTGACACTAAAACAGAGGAGTGAGAGACGTCCATGAGTAAGCGAGCAATCATCATCACGGGTATCGGCTTCGTCGTCGCGGCAATCGCGGTGACGGTGCCCCTGGTAGCTCACCACGCCTTCGGCGCCGAGTTCGATCCCAACCGTCCGCTGCTGCTGAAGGGCCCGGTCGTCAAGGTCGAGTGGGTCAATCCGCACACCTGGATTCACATCGAGCACACCGAGGAAGACGGCACAGCGCACGTCTGGATGGTCGAGGGCGGTACGCCCAACACCCTGCTGCGCCGCGGTCTTTCCCGCGATGACCTGCAGCCGGGCACGGTGATCGTCGTCGACGGCTACCAGAGCAAGGACCGCTCCCGGCGCGCGAACGGCCGCGACGTGACCTTCGAGGACGGCAGCAAGATCTTCATGGGCTCCTCGGGTACGGGCGCACCGCGCGACGGTCGCGATCAGACCGAGCCGCCGCAGTAGCTGAATCCCAGCAGAGGACAGCCAACTCACCGCGTCCCTCGCGTCCCTCAGAAGGGCGCGGTGAGTTGTTAGCCCTTCTGTAGCTGCTTGCGCCTCAGGCGTGCCGCAAGTCTTCGGAAGGTGCGCCTGAGGCGTTTTGCCGCCGGGGCGAGGGAAGAGGCCGTGGAGAACAGGCCGCCCAGCAGCAGGACGATCACGACGACGTCCCACAGCGGACGCCGGTGGTAGAAGCCTGGAAAGTCGAGCCGGTGCAGACCGCGGTACAGCCAGCGGTCGACGCGGCTCCGGCGCTGCTCGCGGTGGACGATGCGGCCTAGCGCCGGGTCGAGATAGAGCCAGGTCCTGTCCGCATCGTCGAAGCGAACCCGGAGTACCGGCAGGGGAGCACTGCGGCGCCGACGGTCGCCGTAGTAGGCGTCGTACTCGGCTAGCTCTTCCGCGGCGACGACCTCCGCCCCGGGCATGGCGGCGGTGGCCGCGGCCAGGAGCTCGTCACGCGCGAACCGGCGCGTCTCTCCGCTGCCGAGTACTGTGAGCCGGTGCTCGAAGGGCTGCACGGTGGCCTGGAACGCGGAGGGACCGCCGCCGTACGAGCCGCCTCGGTAGCGATTGTCGTCGGATGGAAATGGCGGGCGGTAGGCCAGGAGCATCGGCTCGCCGTCGAACGCGAGGAACTCGACCTCGCGCGGGGTGAACTCGCCCGGGAGCGACTCCAGGCTGGTCCGGATCGAGGTCAGATCCAGGTCGTTGAGCCGCATCCCACCGCCGGCGACCGCGGCGTGCTGTCCCTGGCTGGTCGTCCTCCCCGCGTGCCAGTGGAAGACGGCGCCGCTGGTACCCCAGAACCGGGATGTCGCGGTCGTCTCCATCACGACATCGGCGGTGCGATCGGAGACGTAGAGCACGTCGCTGCCGGAGCGGATGCGGTGTAGGGGGAACAGGGTGGGAAGTTCCAGGGTCCACTGGTCGGGGCGGGGCAGCAGCCGGTCGTAGTGGAGTTCCTGCGGCGTCACCTCGCCGGCCGGTGGCCGCGCGAACTGCGTCGCGATCGCCGCCGCCTGACTCTCCGAGAGCTGCAGCATCGGACTGCCGGTGTCCGCGTAGACCGCGGTCCAGCCGGCCGCGGTGCGCAGCCGGTAGATCGGCCGTTCGCCGGCCATGCCCAGTCGGATCCGGAGCGCCACTTCGCCGCCGGCGCCCAGGCGCGCCGCCGCCGCGGCCTGCGCCGGGTCGATTCGGATCGCGTCCAGGTCGAGGGCCGGCAGCCGGTTCAGCCGGTCGCCGGGGTCCAGCGCCGGCATCCGCGCGTACATCATGACTAGCGCCGAAGCGAACCAGACCACGAACAGCAGGTTGCCGGCGATGCCGAGCCAGCGGTGGAGGAGCACTAGCGAGCGCCGCAACGCGGTCCTCCCAACTCCCGGCGCCGTTTCGGTGCGCCTACGGACGGAACTGATTCGGATCGTTGACCCAGTACTGCGCGTGACAGCCGGCGCAGGAGAAGTAGATCTGCTCGCCGGTATCGAAGATGCCCTGGACGTCCCGGGCGTCGGCCGCCTGCATTGCGGCGTCGCCGGCCTCGATCATCTGCCGGCACCAGGCGAGCCAGTCGCCGTCGTCCATCTTGCGCCGGTCCATCATCAGCAGATTGCCCGCCTCTGCCACAGCGACGGCCGAGTTGCGAACCCGAATCCAGTCCTCGTCCGTCTCGGGCTGGAGTTCGATCGTCTCCTCGGCGGTGATGATCGTGCCGGCCGATGCCCAGATGTGATCGGCTGCCGGCTCGATCATGGATGCCATCAGCAACCGCACGCCCGCGACCTCGCGGAAGGGCGGTCCGGAGTCCTCGCTGCCACACGACGCGAGGGACAGGGCCGCCGCAGTGGCGGCGAGGGCGAGCACGGTGCGAGGGACGGTCATGAAGGTGGCGGAGTGTACCGGAGTGGGCCGGTGGCGCTCTCGCTCGCGGCCGGCCTCATCGACCAGGACAGTTGAGCGTGCCCCGGCGAGCCGGCTCAATCGACCTGGGTCTTCCACACGTCGCCGTGGGCGGTGAGCAGGACCCCGGTCGGCGCCGCCCAGTGGGTACCGACGACGGTGATGCCGGTGTCGCTGAAGCGTCCGCAGAAGCTGCGGCGGGCGGCGATCGCGGCGTCGCGGTCGATGTCGGCGATGGAGCACCATTCAGGGTGGGCGCATTGACACGGGTGGTGCATCACGTCGCCCGAGATCACGCCTTCCTCGCTGCCGGAGGAGACGGCGATGCTGCAGTGGCCGGGCGTGTGGCCGGGAGTGGGGAAGAACTGGAGCTCGGGGTTGATCTGGTGGTCGCAGTCGACGAGATCGACCAGGCCGGCCTCGAACACCGGCGCCACGGAGTCGCCGAAGACATCGCCCCAGTCGCCCTCCCCGGCGTCCTTCCAGTAGTCGAACTCGGGCCGCGCCATGATGTAGCGCGCATTGGGGAAGGTGGGCGCCCACTGGCCGTCGACCTTCATCGTGTTCCAGCCCACGTGGTCGATGTGCAGGTGGGTGCAGACGACCAGGTCGACCTGTTCGCGCGGGAACCCGGCGTCGCGGATCTCCTGCAGGAAGGGACCGTCGAGTTCGTTCCAGGCAGGCAGGGCGCGCTTCTTGTCGTTGCCGACGCAGGTGTCGACGACGATCTTGAGGCCCCGCGACTCGACCAGGAAGGCCTGGATGATCATCTTGAGCCGCTCGCCCCGAGGAGTCACGAAGTGCGGTTCGAGCCAGTCCAGGTCCGGCGCGAGGTTCTCCGGCGTGGCGTCCGGCAGCAGGAACGACGCCGGCACCGGGTAGTCGATCTCGATGATCGGGGTGATCGATACGTCGCCGATCTTGGTGCCCATGGGTAGACCTCTCCTGCTTTGGGTGCTCTGAACCGCGGCTTCGCTGCCTGTCCCGTCAGCGGGTGAGCCAGGCGAACTTCTGCGGCTTCCGCTGCGCCTTCGGGTCGATCAGCACGTTGACCAGCGCCGGCCGGTCGGAGGCGAGTGCCTTGTCGAGCGTCGGGCCGAGGTCCGCCACCTTCTCGACCAGGTAGCCGGTGCCGCCGAAGGCCTCGATCACGCGCTCGTAGCGAGCGCCGAGGGTGTAGGTGGACGTCGGCAGCGGCTTGCCGGGAATGTACTCGCTGACGCCGCTGCCGATGCCGTTGTTGTTGATGACGACGAAAGTGATGGGCAGGTTGTACCGGCACGCGACCTCGACCTCCATGCCGGAGAAGCCGAACGCCGAATCGCCCTGGACGCAGATCGTCCGCCGGTTCGGATGAACCACGGCGGCCGCGATCGCCAGCCCCAGACCGACGCCCATGGTGCCGAAGGTGCCGGCGTCGAGCCGCTTGCGCGGTTCCATGTTCGGCAACACGGTGCGCGAGATGTCCATCGTGTTCGCGCCTTCGGCGATCAGCATGTCCTGCGGCGCCAGGCGGTCGGCAATCTCGCGCAGGGCGCGGTAGTAGCCCATCGGCTCGCTGTCGTCGTCGAGCATCGCCTGGACCGCGGCCTGGTTCTGCGTCGCGCTCTCGCGCAGGCTGGCCAGCCATTCGCTGCCGGCGGGCAGCGCGAAGGGGTCGGCGTCGAGCGCCGCGTTCAACTGCGCGGTGACCGCCCGCGCGTCGCCGACCATGCCGACCTCGGTCGGGACGTTGGCGCCGATCTCCTCCGCGTTGATTTCGACCTGGAGCACCCGCACTCCCTTCTTGAAGCGGGGCGGCTGGCCGAAGTGGAGGATCCAGTTCAGACGGGCGCCGATCAGCAGGATCACGTCGGCGTTTTGGAGTGCGAAGGAGCGTGCCGGAGCGACCAGGTGCGGATCGTCGTCGGAGACCACGCCCTTGCCCATCGGCGTCGGCAGCACGGGTAGGTTTGTGCGCTCGACGAAGCGGCGCACTTCGCCCTCGGCGCGGGCGTAGGCGGCGCCCTTGCCGACGATCACCAGCGGGTTCTTCGCTTCGCGCAGAACCGCCACGGCGCGCTCGACGTCCCGCGGGTCGGCGAGAGAGATCGGTGGGTCGGGGCAGCGGGGCGGGAACTCCGCGTCCTCTTCGTCGACCTGGGCGGTCAGCACGTCGTTCGTCAGGTTCAGATAGGAGGCGCCGGGACGGCCGTAGATCGACGTGCGCACCGCCTGCTCGACGTAGAACGGGGCCCGGTGAGGGGTGTCGATCTCCGCCGAGTACTTCGTGAACGGACGTGCCGCCTCGACCTGGGGGCACTCCTGGAAGGCGCCCTGGCCGTTCTGGTATCGGTCGTTGGCGCCGCCGAGCAGCAGCATCGGCCAGCAGTTCTTCTCCGCGTTGGCCAGACCGGCGATGCCATGCACCATGCCGGGACCCGACACGGCGAGGCACGCCCCCGGACGTCCGGTGAGGTAGCCGACCGCGCCGGCCGCGTAGCTGGCCGCCTGCTCGTTGCGGAAACCGAAGTACTGGATGCCGGCCTGCTGCGCGGCGTGGGCGACCCCGTAGACCGGAAAGCCGACAATGCCGAACATGTAGTCGACACCCTGCTGCTTCAGGCTGCGGGCGATCAGGGTGTCTCCGGTCAGGGTCGTCATGTCGTGGTCTCCTGGCCGTCTGCAGCTTCGGCCGTGGGCACCGCGCCCAGCACGCCGTCCGCGCGCAGCCGGTCGATTTCAGTTTGCGAGAGGTTGAGTTCGTGGGCCAGGACGCTGTCCGTGTGGCGGCCCAGGAGCGGCGCTGCCTCAATCTCGACCTGGCTGTTGCTGAGGTTCATCGGTGAGCCAAGAAGACGGACCGGGCCCCGGGACTCATGGTCGATCGTGCGGACGAATCCACGTTCGACAAGGTGCGGGTCGGAGAACAGGTCGAGGGTGTCGAGTACCGCGCTCGCCGGCACGCCGGCCTGGCCGAGGATGGCCATCGCCTCGTGCTTCGTGCGGTGGCCGGCCCACTCGGCGATGATCTCCGTCAGCTCGTCGCTGTTCTCGAGGCGCAGCTTCCGCGTGTTGTAGCGGGGATCGTCGGCGAGTTCCTCGCGGCCGATGGCTGCGCAGAGCGCCTTCCACATCCGGTCCGTGACTACGCACGTGTAGACGTAGTCATTCGGGCCGAACGGCTTGCAGGCGTAGATGTTCATCATCGCTCCGCGACCGGCGCCGCTGCGCGCTGCAGCCTGACTGCCGAAGCTGCCGCCCATCGCGATCGCGGTGCGCATGAACCAGGTCACCCCCTCCTGCATGGAGATCTGGACCAGTTGCCCCTTGCCGGTGCGCAGCTTGCTGGCGTAGGCGGCGCACAGCGCCAGGGCCATCTGCACTCCGGTCCCGCAGTCCCCGATCGTCGTTCCGGGGCGAAGCGGCGGCCCGTCGACATCGCCGGTGATCGACATCGCGCCGCCGGCGGCCTGAGCCACCGGGTCGAAGCACTTGAAGTCGCTGTAGGGCCCGCTGTTGCCGAAGCCCTTGATCCGGCCGTAGATGACCTCGGGGTGAACCTCGCGGATCGAGTCGTAGTCGAGCCGCAGTTTCTCGACCACGCCGGGGCCGAAGTTCTCGACCAGGATGTCGAAGCGGGGCGCGAGCTTGAGCAGCAGGTCGCGGCCTTCTTCGGTGCCGAGGTTGATCGCGATGCTGCGCTTGTTGCTGTTCCAGGCGATGAAGTACTCGGAGTCCTCGACGGCGCCGCGCTGCCCGGAGAGGCCGCGGCCGGGATCGCCCACTCCGGGCCGCTCCACCTTGACGACGTCTGCGCCCAGCCAGGCCAGGGCCTGGGTACACGAAGTCCCGGCTTCGTACTGCGTCAAATCGAGGATTCGCAGGCCGTCGAGTGCTGGCATGGGTGGCCTCCTGGCTGCTCGTTGCGGGCGCATACGATAACCCGTTCCGTGGCGTGTCGTGTGGTAGTGCCGGGGCCAGCTTCGCGGCAGTCGCCTCGTAGCGGCGGATAGGCTCCGCCGGAACGCCAAAGAGGGTTGTTGGATGCAGATCGGAAGTCGCTTCGGCTTTGGGATGGGGATGGTGGTTTCGGTTGTCGTCGTGCTTGTTCAGGCGCTGCCGATCACCGCCCAGGACGGCGGAGCGATGGTCGAGTGGCCGGCGTTCGGCAACGGCCCGGACAACACGAAGTACTCGGCGCTCGATCAGATCGACCGCTCGAACTTCCATCAGCTCCAGGTTGCCTGGGAGTGGGAGTCCGTGTCGACGCCGGTCGCCGACGCGAACAAGGCGGTCAAACCGGGCCAGTTCAAGCCGATTCCGATCATGCGAGACGGCGTAGTGTACGTTGCCACCGAGGTCGCCCAGGCCGCCGCCGTCGACGCGGCCACCGGTGAGACCCTCTGGACGTACGACCCCGAGTCGTGGCGGGCCGGGCGGCCTGCGAACATCGGCTTCCAGCACCGGGGCGTGGCCGCCTGGCGCGGGCCGGTCGAAGGGGACGGGCGCAGTCGCGACGAGACGCGGATCTTCCTTCCCACGCATGACCGCCGGTTGATCGCGCTGGACGGCCTGACCGGGGAACCGATCGGCAGCTTCGGCAACGGAGGGCAGGTCGATCTGCTGGCCGAGCGCGGCACGAAGGACTTCGGCCGCTCCGTCAACCCGCGCTCGATAACCCACAGTTCGCCGCCGGCCGTGGTCGGCGACACGGTCGTCGTCGGCTCCGTGGTCAGCGACGGGGCGATCCGGCAGGCCGCGCCACCCGGTCACGTCCGCGGCTACGACGTGCGCACCGGCGAACTGAAGTGGATCTTCCACACGATCCCGCAGGAGGGGGAGTTCGGTGTCGACACCTGGGAAGGCGAATCCTGGAAGTACACCGGCAACACGAACGTCTGGAACATGATGACCGTCGACGAAGAGCTCGGGTACGTCTACCTTCCGGTCTCGACGCCGACCAACGACTTCTACGGCGGCCACCGGCTGGGTGACAACCTGTTCGCCGAGAGCATCGTCTGCCTCGACGCCGCCACCGGGGAGCGGGTCTGGCACTTCCAGGCCGTTCACCACGGGTTGTGGGACTACGACTTCCCGACTCCGCCGCAACTGGTCGACATCACCGTCGACGGTCGGGAGATCAAGGCGTTGGCGCAGGTCTCGAAGCAGGCGTTCACCTATGTTCTCGACCGGGTGACCGGGGATCCGGTGTGGCCCATCGAGGAGCGTCCTGTACCGACCTCGGACGTGCCCGGCGAGCGGGCCTCGGAGACCCAGCCGTTTCCGACCAAGCCGCCGCCCTTCGACCGTCAGGGCGTGAGCGAGGACGATCTGATCGACCTGACGCCCGAGCTGCTCGCGGAGGCCAAGAAAATCGCGTCCAGGTTCCGCATGGGTCCGCTGTTCACGCCCCCAAGCACGGGCGCCGGAACGCTCATGCTGCCGAACGCCGGCGGCGGGGCGAACTGGCCGGGGGCCGCCGTCGATCCCGAGACCGGCGTGCTCTACGTGCCTTCGTCGACCTCCATCAGCGTCCATCCGATGGCCAAGCCCGACCCCGCGCGCTCGAACCTGGACTATGTCGGCTCGTTCTTCGCCTCCGCCGCCGGCCCACAGGGCTTGCCCCTGGTCAAGCCGCCCTGGGGCCGGGTCACCGCGATCGACCTGAACACCGGAGAGCACCTGTGGATGACGCCGAACGGCCACGGGCCGAAGGCGCATCCGGCGCTCGCCGGTCTCGATCTGCCGATGCTCGGCGGCGGCCGGGGAGCTCCGCTGCTCACCAGCACGCTGCTGTTCGTCACCCAGAGCCGGGGCCCGGGAGAGGACAACTCGCCGCGGATCAACGTCTTCGACAAGGAGACCGGGGAGTTGCTCGGCCACGTGCCGCTGCCGGACACGGCCCACGGCAACCCGATCACGTACATGGTGAACGGCCGGCAGGTCATCGTCGTCGCGGTCGGCGGCGGTTCGTTCTTCGGAGACCTCGGCGAACTCGCGGCACAAGCCGGCCTGGACCTCACGGAGGAACAGATCGCGGTGTTGGGTGCCGGGACCACACCGAAGCTGGTGGCGCTGGCGCTGCCGTGACGGTCAACCTGTCTTCGAAGCCTGCCGGCACGCCGCCTGCTCGGCCGCGGGTGAGGGGCGTGGCGGTCGACGCCCAGACCCGCTGCGCCCACTACCACGGTCCGACCGACGTGGTCGCCATGCGCTTCAGGTGCTGCGGCGAGTGGTTTCCGTGCATCCGCTGCCACCAGGAAGTGGCCGGCCATGACGTGACGGTCTGGCCGCTGCACGAGCGTGACCGGGAGGCCGTGCTGTGCGGAATCTGCCGCCTGCGGCTTACGATCGCCGAATACATGGCCTGCGATTCGACCTGCCCGGGTTGCGAGGCGGCGTTCAATCCCGGGTGTTCGAGCCACTGGCACTACTACTTTGAGTTGGGAACGCCCTGGCCATGATCGACGCCGACGTTCACATCCCCAATCCGCGCCTGAAGGACCTGTTGCCCCTGCTGCCCGGCCACTGGGTCGAGCACTTCAACAACACAGTGGACAAGGGCGCCTCCCAGGAGTACTACCCGCCGCGGTCGCCTGTAGCCGGCCGCCGCGGCGGCCTGACGGAACTCCGCGAGGCGGTGTTCGAGCAGGGCGGGGCCGAAACGGCGATCTCAAGCTGTCTGTACGCGGTCGACAGCATCCACAACCCGGATGTCGCCATCGCACTCGCGAGCGCCACGAACGACTGGCAGGCGGGGGAGTGGTTGGCGCCCGAGCCGCGGCTGCGCGGTTCGGTTGTCGTGCCGATCCAACTGCCCGCCGCGGCGGCCGAGGAGGTCGAGCGTTGCGCCGATCGCCCCGGCTTCGTCCAGGTGCTGATCCCGGTCCGCACCGAGCACCCGCTGGGAAGCCGCCACTACCACCCGCTCTGGAAGACGATCGAGGAGAGCGGTCTGGTGGCGGCGATCCACTTCGGCGGCGCGCCCGTCATGCCGCCGACACCCACCGGCTGGCCGTCGTTCTTCCTGGAGGAGTACACGGCGATGGCGCAGGTGTTCGCGACCCAACTCACGAGCATGATCGTCGAGGGGGTGTTCGACGCCTGTCCGAATCTGCGGGTCGTCTTCCTCGAGTCCGGTTTCACCTGGATCCCGGCCCACCTCTGGCGCATGGACAAGGAGTGGCGGAACCTGAGGCGGCTGGTGCCCTGGGTGCGCCGTCCGCCTTCCGACTACTTCCGCGAGCACGTGCGGGTCGGCATCCAGCCACTCGATGCGCCGCCGGACCCCGCGCACCTGCGCGAAGTCGTCGACCAACTCGGCTCGGAGGACCTGCTGCTCTATACGAGCGACTATCCCCACGTCCACGCCTGCGACGCCGGCGATCTCCTGCTGCGGCTGCTGCCGGATGAGCTTGGGCGTAAGATCAGGTCAGAGAACGCGCGCAGCTTCTACGGCTTGTCCGAAGGAGGGTAGAGCCGCCAAACCTGTCGCAGGCGCCATGTTTGGCCCCAGCCCCCAGCCTAGTCCCATACGGAGATGAGCCTGAACGGCGGTTGTTCGGGAGTTGAGCGGGGCGAGCGTGGCGGGGCGGTTTTCCGGTTGCTGATCGAAGCGAAGCGGAGGTCAGCACCAGGGACCAACGGTAGCGCGGGGACCGCGATGCCGCGGCCAAGTGTAGTGAGGGAGATGGGTGAGCTGCTCATGCGACGGTTGCATCTCGGCGTCGGATTTGGGCGAAGAGTGCGACGAGCGCCTCGTTGACGGCGCTCGCCGCGGCGAGGTCGTCGCGGGCCAGGGCCTCCTGGTCGAGCTGCTCGAAGGTGACGCCGGGCCGCAGGCTGAGGGCAGCGCCGTCGAGCGACTTCAGCTTGAGGTAGGGCGTGGTGACGTTGTCGAAGGGGTAGGTCTTGCGGATGCGTCCCTTGGCGTCCGTCTTCTCGACGGGGAAGTGGCAGGGCCGGTGGTAGTTGAGGAAGGGAGCGAGCACGTCGCGCAGGAAGCCGTTGACGAGGGCGGCGTGATGCCGGGGAATGTGGTCGTAGCCGAGGTAGCGCCGGACCACCGAGGCATTCTTGCTTTCGACCAGGGCGTTGTCGTTGCAGCGTCTCGGGCGGGACTTCGTGAATTCCTCGACGTGCAGCTTGCGCAGCAGCGCGGCGACCCGGTGGTTGATGTACTCGGAGCCGTTGTCGGCGTGGAAGCCCTGAACGACGAAGGGAAAAGCCTCGATCGACCCTTCGAGGGCCGGGACCAGAAAACGCTCCGAAATGCCTTCTGCGGCGGCCACGAACTCGTACTGCGTGACCTCGTCCACCAGATTGATCTCGTACAGACCCTTCTCCCCGTCGAGGTCGCCCTGATGGACGGAATCCACTCGCAGGAAGCCCGCGCGACCGGCGGGATGAGGCTTGCGGCGCTCCCCGATGCGCACCTGAGTCGACCGCGTCTTCGCCACCGTCAGCCGCCGGCGCCGGTACGTCACAGACTGCCGAAGGCGGTACAGGTGGCTGTTGGAGAGCCCCGCCAGACGCTCGAACCGAGCATCGCCGAAGACCTCGTACTGACGCTGCATCAGGCGCCGCGTCACCGCGCCGCACAGGCCGCCCAGGGTCTCGTCTACTTCCGCCAGCAGACCGATGTCCGCCTTCGTGTAGCGCCGGGGAAAGGGACGCTTCGGACCACGGCGCCGATCCTCGATGCGCCCGGTCGCCCGGTACTGAGAGATCAACCGCGCGATCTGAGCCCGGCTGAAGCCCGTCACCTTGACCAGGAACCGCCGCACCAGGCCCTTGTCGGACCTCGACAACCGTACATACCGCGTCCGCACCAGAACCCGCCGCACGAAGCCGTACGCATCGGCGCGCTCCACGAAACGGAAGTCGACCGGCGAACTGCCGGCCATGAAGTCGCGGACCTCGTCCAGGGTCCGAAGCCGTTCGATATCGAGTCGCAAGATCATCCTCCAATGATCCCCGACACACGCTCAGGCTCATCTCTCGTGGGATTGACATCCTCCCTTCAGGCTCATCTCTCATGGGACAAGGCTCAGTCGCGCGGGTCAACGTCCGTTGGTGTAGGCTGTTCGCGGCACTCCGTAAGCGAGCGGAGCGATCGACACCACGAGGCCCCCGGTTGCGACACCGGAGAACCACCGTGTAGCGCTCCGCGCCGCCCTCCAGAACCGGCAACGTCGATTCCGAGATCGCCACTCCGCGCACGTCCTGATCGACGATCTCGACCGTGTGCGTAGCGACCGTCCGCCCGAGGCGCCGGGCGGTGATCTCGATCGTCTCGCCGTCGTCGTCGACCTCGTCGTCCAGCAGCGTCAGCGTCGTTTCGACCATGCTCGATCCGGCCGTCAGGACGAGCTGCTCCGAATCGACCAGGTAGTCGGTGCCCCTGGTCGCCGTGCCGCCGAACTCCAGGTCGACCGTCTCGTCGCCCGCCAGACTGATTCCGCCCGTGCTCACCCCGATCGTCACGGTCCCCGACTCCTCCAGGGCGGAGGACGCGTCGAAGGTCGTGAGCAGCGCCGCCACAGTCGCCGTCGGCTCGCTGAAGAGGAGCTCATCCGTGCCGCCGCCATCCGTGAAGGTCACGCGGACCTTGATCGATGTGCCCTGGTCGGCCGGTTTCAGCGTGTAGTCCATCGACACCGCGCCCGCAATCTCCGCGTCCGTCGCCGGATCCGCCGGGTCCGCGCTTCGGAACCACTGATAACTGAACACTGCATCGTCGAGACCATCCGCGTCCGTGATGCCCGCCACGGAAACGGTCAGCTCTTCTTGGACGAGCGTCTTGCCGACAACGACAGGCAGTCCAACGGGCGGAGCGTTCGGCGTGTCGTTCGTCACCGCCTGCTCCGAAAGCGCCGCCGCAGCGTTGCCCCGTACATCGCGGAGAGGGTTGCCGGACGGAGGCGAGTAGCTCACCAAGATATCCAGGTTGCCGCGCACGACCGCGGGGTCGAGGGTCAGCGTCGCGGTGCTGCCGGAGAGCGAAACGCCGCTCACCGTCCGCGCCGCGCCGTCCACCGTCACCGCGAAGGCGGACGCCCCCGGGGCCGACACCTCATCGAGGGCCTCGCTCCAGGCCAAGACCAGCGATGCGCCGTTTGCGGCAGCGCCCCCAACCGCAAGCACCGGCCCCTTCGTGTCCGCCGCAAACGCAGCGCTCGCCACCACATTCGCGTTGTTCAAAGCGTCCATCACCGCCCCCGCCGGCAGCGTCAGCGTCACGTCGGCCTCGATCCCGGTTGCCGGCTCGATCTCGACCTCGTAGGTGGCGCCCGATCCGGTCAGACTCGAAGCGGCGCCGTTCGTCACGGTGATCTCGCCGATCGCGAGACCTGTCACCGCCTCCGAAAAGACGATCGTCACCGTGAACGGGTCCTTCGTCGGATGCGTCGCATCGGAGGTCATCGTGGCTGTGACCGAGACCGGAGGCGGAAGGGGGATCACGTGCGGCGCGGGAACCTCCGACAGCACCGTTCCACCCGCCGTGCAGACGCCGGAGGATGCGCACGACCGGCCGGACACCAGACTGAAGGTGACCGGACCAGCGCCGTCGGGCGTCAGGACGACCACATAGGCGTTGGCCGGCTCGCCCGCCACGAGATGGGGGCCGACGCTCTCGACCGTGCCGCCCTGGGCGCTGATCGACGGGCTGGAGGCGCTGAAGTCCGCCACGGGCCGGTTGAAGGCGACGACCACTTGCGGCGCGTCCCCGGCGCCGGTGTGGAAGATCGAGGTGTGGTCGCTGGCCGGGAACTCCGCAGTGAGCGGGACGGGTTGCGGCGCCAGGGCCTCTGACGGGACCACGGTCGCGTTGATGAGACGCTGACGAAAAGAGGTGGGCAACTCCCTGAAGCGGATGCCCAGCTTCTCCTGACCGGTCGCGGGATCGACCAACGTGGCCATCTCGTGGTTTGGAAACACGACGTTTGGAAACTCGACACCCCCCCCCGAAAATCCCGCCCCAGCTCACCAGCCAGTCGCCGTTGTCGAGCGCGTCCACGTTGCCGGTGAATTCACCAAGGTGGCTCCGCTCGCCCCGCAGGGAGAGATCGCGCACGAAGACCGCCTCGTGGTTGTCGAGATCCAGCGCGTACTCCACCGCGCGGCTGAAGTCATGCCCTTCGCGCCCCAACTCATCGAAGGTCCACGGACAGGCTCACGCCCTGGAAACGGAGATGCTGTCGTGGCACGCCGTTTCGATCCATCAGCCTGAAGTAATCGTCGTGGTTGAACAGGATCAGATCCTCGAATGCCTCGGTGTCCGGAAACGCGTGCGTCTCGATTCGGAAGAGTACGTCCGGCAGGCAGTGAACGACGTAGGTCGTGCCGGCGCCGCTCGCGTCAGCCACGCGGATCGTCACGTCGCTGTCCGCAGTCACCGGCACCGAAACCACCTCAGGCGCTCTGGCGGCCTGAACGCCGGCCGCCTCCAAGCGCGGGTGCTCCGGCGGTTGCAGCGATTCAGGTAGAGGCGGGTGGACGACGGCCACCGCCAAGCGCGCGTGCTCCGGCGCCGACACGGTCAGGAGCAGCGCGTTGGCGCCGGCGCACCCGATGCGGTAGTGAAGCGTCTGCGGGTCGAACGCGGGGTATAGGCCCCGCACGGTGTCGACCCGGGTGTCATCGGTCTCCACCGTCAGACCCGTCAACAGCGGCCCCGTGACCACGTTCGGGACCACCTCCTCGACGCTCTTGCCGTCGCCGTGCTCGTCATCGTAGGTCGCCGTCACCCGCAGAAACGTGTTCGTGTCCGCCGCTGCCGGCGTGTAGCTCGCTGCGGCGGCGCCGTCGATCACGGCCCAGGAGTTGCGGCCCGTGGACCGCTCCCACTGCCAGACCGCCGTCCCGGCGGCGACGCCGTCCGGGTCGGTGAGGACGGCCGCCAGCTCGGCGCCCATCGCGGGACGCGTCGAAGACAGCGACAGCTCGCCGTCCTCGTCCACGTCGGTGACGGTAACCGTGAAGGTACGCGTGCCCGTGACGGACGAGCCGGCTATGGCCAACAAGGTCAGCTCGTAGGTGTTGGCCTCGTCGCCGTCGACGGGCGCCTCGAAGTCGGGCGGCTCGGAGAAGATCCGCGGGGCGACCGCGTCGAGGGCGAATCTGAGCGCGCCCGGCGGGCTGTCGATGCTGAAGTGGTCACTGTCGGTCCCGCCGAGGACCCAGTCGATGTCGGCCCGGTCCTCCTCCGAGGACGCCTTGAAGGTGGCCACGCGAGACCAACTGTTCTCCGGGAACGCGACGCTCGAAGGCCCGGTGATCGCCGTGAGTTCCGGGACGTTCAGGAGCGTCACGAGCAGCTCGGCCATGTCCGAATCGGTCCCGTCGCTCACCTGCACGGTCACTTCGTAGGTGCGGTCCGCGTTGCCGTCGTCCGGGGTCTCGTAGTCCTTGGCCGCCGCGAAGGCCAGAGCGCCCGCCTCACTCAGTGTGAAGCTGGCAGCGTCCGCCCCTCCGCCCGCTCCCGCCGGGATCGACCAGATCAGGTCGGCCTGGGCGGTAGCGTCGTCCGTCGCGGCCAGGATGGCTACGGAAGTCGTTCCTTCGTTCGCGCTGAACGGCCCCGCCGTGGTGATCTGCGGCGGAGCGTTCGTCTGCGCGGCGGCCGGCGCCGCCGCCCCTGCCGGGCCGACAAGCAAGAACAAGGCCACAGCCGCCGAAGGACGGCGACGCCTGCGCTGCATTCCAGCGGGGGGCCAGTACATCGTCGGATTCCAGTTCTCCGGCCCGCGCCTTTCGCGGACTGCCATACCTTAGAAACCCAAAGTGAATCCGACGCGAACATCGCGAGTCTTAGAGCGACGTTTACGTGAAAGCACCCGCCATGAGGAGCCTGGTTGGATGTGCGCCTCACCGGTCTCGGTGCGACACGGAACTTCCACCACGGGTTGCAAGCGCTAGGATCGCGACCTGACGCCGCACATCTCGATCGTCGCCCCGGTCTTCAATGAAGCGGGCAACCTGGAACGCCTGGCGGCCGAGACCGCCGGCGCCGCTGTTGCCGTCCGCCGTCCGCCACTCCACGGCCACCGCATAGCGCGAGTCCTGCAGGCACAGCGTCCCCGCGTCCGCCACGCACGTCCCCGCCGGATCGCTCGCCTCGACCAGGAACACCCGCGTCGTCCGTGACCGGCACCCGGATCGGTTGCGCCATCGTCGTCAGCGGGGGGAATCTCACAGTGCCAGTTGTCGCCTCGTAGTCCGATCCCGCCGCCGCCCCTTCGAGCCCGGAACCGTCCGAGGTCGCGTAGTCCGCCGTCACCTCATTGTCGCTCGGGACACTCAACTCGACCTGGAAGACCACTGCCAGGTCGCCCCCGGGAGCGCCCTCCGAGACTTCCGCGTCCGCGACGGACAGCGTCGGCACGTCGTTCTCCGCGATCGTCACCGTCACCCGGGCGGCCGGCACCGAGTCGTAGTCGCCGCCGCTGACCTCATGCCGGATGGCAACCGAGCCGTCCGCAACCGCGTCATCGTCTTCCGCCGCGCTCACCGTCACGGTCTGGGGCGCGTCCCAGTCGGCCGCCGTGAACGCCAGCAGGGGTGGCGCCGCCGACACGTCCGAACTCGCCGGGTCCCGCGTTAGCCGCACTTCCACGAGGGCCGTCGGCTCCGACGTGCCCCGCAATGGATCCATGTGTCCACCGCAGCGGCAGCGGCGGGCGACGAGCCTCGCCACGAGGCGTTGATGATCGGCGAGTGGACCGGGCGAAGTGGCTATAGCCGGTTCGATCTCCGCGACGGGTTGGAGCCCATGTTGGAGTTTGTCCGCGGTCAGCGATCCGCGGCAACGTGAGGAACGACGCCGATCAACTTTTCGGTGTCATGGCTGAAGTAGGTGCCGTCGTCCGTAGACTGGGAAGTGACTCCCCCCGGATCAACAGCGGCGGGACCGCCCAGAAGATCGGCGCACACCAGAGGGCCGACCGCGGCGTTCCTTTCTCCGCTTATCCAGTACCAGCCGCCCGGATCCGCGCCCGTGACGGTCAGCCGGCCCTGTTTCGGATTGCCCTCATGGTCGGTGCAGTAGCTCTTCCTCACCAACTCCACGACTAGGCCATCGCCGCCTGGAGCCGGCGCCATCGTCGAGTAGGTCGTACCACACTGAACCCTGACTCCCACCGGCCGGCCTTCCGCCGGCCGGACCACGACGCCTCCCTCGCCCTGCCAGTACGGCGTGACGTACTCGCTGCACTCGTTACCCGCGAGATGGGGAACGATCCCGACCAGCCGCGCAGTGTCGTGGCTGAACCATGTGCCGTTGTCCGTCACGTCGGCCGTGACGCCACCCGGTACGACGGCGCGCGGGCCTCCAAGAGCCTCCGAGCAGACGAATGGCGCCACGGCGGCGTTCTGCTCGCCGTGCTGCCAGTACCAGCCGCCCGGGGCGGCGCCTGTCAGTCGCAGCCCGCTCCCAGGGCAGGTGCTCCCCAGGAGCCGGGTCACCAAGCCGTCCTCGGCCGGGTACTCGGTCGTCGTCCCGCCGCAGGTCACCGTTACCGAAGTCCGGTCAGGCGCAGGCATCACAGTGAATCCACCCGAGGGACCGGACCAGTACGGGGCCACTAGGGTGCAACTGGACGGCTCGTCGTCCTCGTCCTCTGGTGGCGGCGGTGGCGGATCGGGTTCTGGTTCGGGTTCTGGTTCGGGTTCGGGTTCTGGTTCGGGTTCGGGTTCGGGTTCGGGTTCGGGTTCGGGTTCGGGTTCGGGTTCTGGTTCGGGTTCGGGGTGGGACGTAGTGGTGGCACTACCTAAAGCAGACCACGGACTCCACCCCTCGCCGTTCGTCGCACGAACCCGCACGTCATACGGCGTGTCCGCAGTGAGCCCCGTGAGCCTGGTCGTGGTGCCGCTTACGCTGACGGCGTTCCAGACTGAAGCCGAGGCGGCGCGGTGCTCGAGCTCGTAGCTGCTCACGTCCGGGCCTCTCGGCCCGCGTCCCGGATGCCGGCCGTATGGGCTTGGAGCCCTCCCCTCCGCCAGCGGGGGCGGCGACCACGACACGTCCAGGCTAGTCGCATCGACGGTCTGGACGGCGGGCGCGGCGGGCTGGAGCGGAGGCTCATCCACGTCGGTGATGTCGATGCGTATCGGGATTCTGCGGTACGTGCAGTACCTTTCCGAGCCCCAGACTTTCGCGTCCACCCGCACAGTCGCGGTGAACGTCGGCATCGTCTCGTGGTCGTACTCCCGGCTGGCCGGCACGTTAGTCCTCACATCGCGGAATAGGGGGTAGAACCAGGGCCTAGGCGTCAACCCTTCGAATCTGAAATCCAGGGCCACGTCGTTCGGGTGGACGACATAAACGTGCCCGACGAGCACTCCGTGCCCCTGGAGGCCGGGCTGGCGGGTGTTCTCCGCGAGTTCGAATATCTGCGTTCTCGTGCTCACGGAGTAGGCGTCTGAGCCTGGGCCTGTTTCTTCGGCCAGGCAATTCGCAGCTTCGGCCGAGGCGGCGCTCAGCAGCAGGGCCAACAGGCCTAGGGCGTGAACGGCACCCGCACTCGCTGTATCAGTAGAAGCCATCGCAAGATCCTCCATCGGCAGGTGGCTGTCGACGCTGAGCCTATCAGCCCGTGGCAGAAGTGGCTTCGTGGCCCGAGGAGGCGGACCAGTCAGATGTGTGGTTCTACAGGGGACCAGCGGCGGCGGTAGATGTTGGATAGCAAGTGGATCGGGTTTGCGGGCCAGCTCAGGAAGATCCGCCGGTATAGCGCGACGAGTCGCGGCCAGACCCCTCCATGTTGACCGGCGAGGGCGTTGCGGGCTGCCGAAGCGCGGCCCTGGAGGCTCCGCGGCGTGCCGACTCCCACAAGCTCGCGCATCAGGAGCCCGAGGTTGCAGCCGCAGGCATGAATGTAGACGCGCTTGAGGACGTTCGAGCGACCGCGCAGGTGCAGCCGCCGCATGCCGCCGGTCTCGTACTGGTGAGCGAAAGGCCGTTCAAGCCGTTCCCCTCGCTGGCGCTGCATCCGCTTGCCCCGATTCCCCCGGATCCGCCGACGGTTCGCGTACACGATGGCCTGCAGGTCCTTCTTGCCCTTCCAACGACGACGACCACGGTCCGGCTCCGCGATGTAGCTGCGAAGGCCCAACTCGTCGATGGAGGCGAGAACGGCGTTGCTGTGGTAGCCCTTGTCGGCAACGATCTCCTGGATCGCGGCATCGTCCCCGATCGCCGATTCCACCTGCTCGAAGGTCTCCTCCAGCGTCTCGCCGAACGACTCCGTGTCCCCCTTCGATCCGCCCTGAATCGTCACTCCCAGGATCGTCCCGGACAAAAGGTCCACCGCCTGCTCCGCCTTGTACGCGAAGTGCGTGCGGCCGTCCTTCATCTTCGTGATCTCCGCGTCCGGGTCGTGCGGATTCGCCCACTCCGCGTTCGACAGCTTCTTCTTGCGCTTGCGGTCGAAACCGACCAACTCGGTCCGCGTCGGCGTCTCCACGCCCGACGCCTCCGCCAAACCCCGCACGAACTCGTCGTAGTCCTCCCCACTGTCAAGACGCACGATGCTCCGCAACGCCGCGTTCGCCTCCAGAGTCGTCGCGTCCATGCCCACCGTCTTGCCCGACACCAGACCCGACTCCGCCAGACGACCAAGCACCCACGAGAACACTCTGCTGTGAGTCTCCACGTCGACCAGCCGACGCGTACGCGAAATGGTCGAATGATCCGGCGCCGACTCGGTCACGCCCAACCCCAGGAACCGACGAATGCTCAGAGAGTCCTGAGCACGCCACGCCATCCCCCGCTCCGAGTCCAGACCCTCGAAGTAACCCAACAGCAGCAGACGAAAGTACCGGCCCGGACTAAGACTCGGACGGCCCATCCGCTCCGCATAGAACTGCGCGCACTCCGACTCCACCAACTCGTCGAAACCGCCGGCTTCCAGAATGCCGTTCAACCGCTCATAGAACGGGTGACCAGCGCTGCGAGGAAGATCCGCTCCCGCCACCCAAAGCGGCTCCTGACTACCACTGCGATCCGTCTTGCCCATAGCCATGCTGCATTCTATCGCAACCGCGCCGAATCGACTTCCACCACGGGCTGCTAGCCGATCCAGTCCAATCCAATCCTGAAATGAGCGTGAACGGGACCGTCATGGAGAGTCGAGTCGGGTCGGTCTCGGGGTAGTTCTGGGGCGGCAGACGGTTCTGCACCGTCTGCCGCCTAGGGTAGCGCCCGCTGCGAGGCCGCGGCCAAGTGTAGTGAGGGAGATGGGTGAGCTGCTCATGCGACGGTTGCATCTCGGCGTCGGATTTGGGCGAAGAGTGCGACGAGCGCCTCGTTGACGGCGCTCGCCGCGGCGAGGTCGTCGCGGGCCAGGGCCTCCTGGTCGAGCTGCTCGAAGGTGACGCCGGGCCGCAGGCTGAGGGCAGCGCCGTCGAGCGACTTCAGCTTGAGGTAGGGCGTGGTGACGTTGTCGAAGGGGTAGGTCTTGCGGATGCGTCCCTTGGCGTCCGTCTTCTCGACGGGGAAGTGGCAGGGCCGGTGGTAGTTGAGGAAGGGAGCGAGCACGTCGCGCAGGAAGCCGTTGACGAGGGCGGCGTGATGCCGGGGAATGTGGTCGTAGCCGAGGTAGCGCCGGACCACCGAGGCATTCTTGCTTTCGACCAGGGCGTTGTCGTTGCAGCGTCTCGGGCGGGACTTCGTGAATTCCTCGACGTGCAGCTTGCGCAGCAGCGCGGCGACCCGGTGGTTGATGTACTCGGAGCCGTTGTCGGCGTGGAAGCCCTGAACGACGAAGGGAAAAGCCTCGATCGACCCTTCGAGGGCCGGGACCAGAAAACGCTCCGAAATGCCTTCTGCGGCGGCCACGAACTCGTACTGCGTGACCTCGTCCACCAGATTGATCTCGTACAGACCCTTCTCCCCGTCGAGGTCGCCCTGATGGACGGAATCCACTCGCAGGAAGCCCGCGCGACCGGCGGGATGAGGCTTGCGGCGCTCCCCGATGCGCACCTGAGTCGACCGCGTCTTCGCCACCGTCAGCCGCCGGCGCCGGTACGTCACAGACTGCCGAAGGCGGTACAGGTGGCTGTTGGAGAGCGCCGCCAGACGCTCGAACCGAGCATCGCCGAAGACCTCGTACTGACGCTGCATCAGGCGCCGCGTCACCGCGCCGCACAGGCCGCCCAGGGTCTCGTCTACTTCCGCCAGCAGACCGATGTCCGCCTTCGTGTAGCGCCGGGGAAAGGGACGCTTCGGACCACGGCGCCGATCCTCGATGCGCCCGGTCGCCCGGTACTGAGAGATCAACCGCGCGATCTGAGCCCGGCTGAAGCCCGTCACCTTGACCAGGAACCGCCGCACCAGGCCCTTGTCGGACCTCGACAACCGTACATACCGCGTCCGCACCAGAACCCGCCGCACGAAGCCGTACGCATCGGCGCGCTCCACGAAACGGAAGTCGACCGGCGAACTGCCGGCCATGAAGTCGCGGACCTCGTCCAGGGTCCGAAGCCGTTCGATATCGAGTCGCAAGATCATCCTCCAATGATCCCCGACACACGCTCAGGCTCATCTCTCGTGGGATTGACATCCTCCCTTCAGGCTCATCTCTCATGGGACAAGGCTCCCCCACCTCGCTGGGAGTCTGCGCGTCTATACTTCACTGCGTTCACTCTCAACGCGCAGACTCCCACCCATGACCGTAACCCTGTTCGAGCCGTCGACCGAACCCTCGGTGCTGAAGGCCGGGGTCGAGCCGAAGCGGCCGCCGATCATCGACTGCGACTTCCACAACGAGCTCGACTCGATCAAGGACCTGTACCCGTACCTGTCGAAGCGGTGGCGCGACCACCTCGAGACGTTCGGTGTGCGCCACCCGAACAGCGGCTACTACCCGCGCTTCATGGACCATCGCGAGGCGGCGCGGCCGCCGTCAGGCCGTACCCCCGGTTCGGAAGTCGGCTTCGCGCGGGAGGACTTTCTCGACCCGTACAACGTGGAGCACGCGATCCTGAACCCGCTGACCCCGGTCACCTCGGCGCTCGACCTGGAACTTGGCGCGGCGCTTGCTACCGCCGCCAACGACTGGCAGATCGCGGAGTGGCTGGACCCGGAGCCGCGGCTGCGCGCGTCCGCGGTCGTTACGCCGCAGGACCCGGTCGCCGCGGCCGCCGAGATCCGGCGCTGCGGCGCCGACGGGCGGTTCGTCCAGGCGCTGTTCCTGGGCCGGATGCAGGAGCCGATGGGTCGCCGCAAGTACTGGCCGATCTACGAGGCCTGCGTCGAGACCGGTATGCACGTCGCCTCGCATGCCTTCGGCGCCTACGGTCACCCGATCACCGGCGCCGGGCACGCTTCGTACTACATCGAGGACCACACGAGCCCGCCCCAGGCGGTGCAGGCGAACATCACCAGCATGGTCGTCGAAGGCGTCTTCGATCGCTTCCCGAGCCTGCGGATGATCTCGGTCGAGAACGGTTTCGGCTGGCTGCCGCCCCTGGTCTGGCGTCTGGATTCCGCCTGGAGTCTGCTGCGCGCCGAAGCGCCGCACCTCGAGCGTTTGCCGTCGGAGATCATCGCCGAGCACGTCTACGTGACCACCCAGCCGATCGAGGAGCCGCCACGACGCCGGGACTTCCTGGCCCTGATCGAGCACTTCGGCGACCTGGCGAGCCACATCCTCATTGCGAGCGACTACCCGCACTGGGACGGTGACAATCCCGACGTCGTCCTGCCCTCCGGGCTCGACGAGGAACTCGTCCGCGGCATCCAGCGCGAGAACGCCCGCGCTCTCTACGGGCTCTAGGAGTGGGGGCGGGAACTGGGTGCGCCGGCCATCTGGCCGGCATCCGGCGCGAAGCGTCGGCCTCCGGGGGCTCTACCGTGGCAGGACCACTGTGCGACTCGCTTCCGGCGCAGGCGGTCCCCGGATGAGGTACGTCGTCGCCGAGGCGTCGGAGATCGAATCCGGCGACCGCAAGATCGTCACCGTCGCCGGCCGCTCGATCGGCGTGTTCAACCTGGACGGCGAGTTCTTCGCGCTGCGCAACCGCTGCCCGCACCAGGGCGGCCGACTCTGCGAGGGCAAGCTCTGGGGCGTGATTCGGTCCGAGCAGCCCGGCGCCTACGAATACCGCCCGAGCCGCGAAATCCTCTGCTGCCCCTGGCACGGCTGGGAGTTCCACGTCCGCACCGGCCAGTCCTGGTGCGCGCCCGAGCGGCTGCGCGTGCGACGCTACGAAGTCGAAACGGTTGCCGGCGAGGAACTCGCCGAGGTGGCCGAGGCCGCGACGACCGCGACGACCGCGATCGAGGACCCCGAAGCTCCGGCCCCGGGCATGGTCAAGGGCCCCTACACGGCCGAAACCTACCCGGTCACCCGCGATGGCGAGTACCTGGTCGTCGAGATTGCGGGGTAGGGGCTTGCGCGGCAGAAACTGGGTGCGTCCCCGCCGGCATCCGGTAGTTCTGCCGCGCTAGCGGCGGCGGCGAAACGCCGGCTGGCACCGGCTACACCCGCCTAGGCAGAAGCCGGGGAGCCGTCCCAGGTGCGGTTCGCGCTTGGTCGGAAACTGGAAAGTAGAGTGTTGCGAGAAAACTGGCGCCCAGTGATGCGAGAAACAAAGGACTCAGGCAGCAGCAGGTCCGCGGTCAACACCGTGTTGGCGGGATCTCACGGGATGGGGCGGAAACTCTCGAGATCCTGACGCGCGGAAAGCCGGTATGTCAGGAAGCCCGAATGAGTGCGATCGCTAGCGCGATCACCGCAGTGCTCAGCGGTCCGATCAGCCAAAGCAGGAGCTGCGCTTTTGTAGGCATGTGTCGAAGGCGCTCTTCGATGCGAGTCAAACCCTGCTCCACGGCGCGAAGCCTCTCGTCGGAGCCTCCGTTGCCCGAGCCGTTCCCGGTGGAGTGCTTGCGCTGGCCAGTCGGGAAACTGAGCGGCTCGCTCACGCCGTCTCCCAATCCGCCAGCTTCTGCCAGAGTGAAGCCACGGCATAGCCGAAGTAGCCATCCTCTACGACCTTGAAGACTACCCAGGTGCGGTCGTGCTGCGATTTCTCGTCGTCCTCACTGGGGCCTCCTAGCCCTAGGGCCTCACCCATCTCTGCTGACGTGCCGAGCTTGGATGCCAACACCCACGTGCGGTCAGAGAGGCGGAGGCTCTTGGGAATGCCCTCAGCATCTATCTCCAGTTCGGGAACTTCGCTGCCTTCGGGCAGCACGGCCAAGAAGATGTTCATCGTCGCGATCCTAGCCTGAGACCGGGTGAATTTGTCATTGGGGCAGCGGCGGCGCGACGCGGCCAACAGCGGAACTCCGTGCTAGCCACTCGCCGCTCCGAGACTAACGTGCCGGCTGAGGATGTCGAGGATTTCGTCGCCGTCGCCAGACCTGACGCCGAGGAAGGGGCGGGCGGGGATCGTGACGGTGTGGGCCCCGATGGAGGCGAACGACACCCGGACTGAGCCGGCGCGGCGCCCTCGATGCCGCGCTCCGCGACGTGAAGCGGTTGCCCCTGGCCGCGAACGCGAGCACCTGGTTCCGTGCGGACTTCCTGATGTCGGCTCCGAGCTGGTGGGCGCGGCGTAGACGAGGTGGTTTCCACGACGGCCGACCTTCGATCGTAGGCGGAGTCGATGCTGTTGAGGAGGTCCCGATCGTACTGGAGGATCGGCCCGTCTTTGCCTAAGCGCCGGCGCTGCCGCACCGTGCTCGGCGCCAGCGGTTCCCAGGGTACGCCTGCGGGCGAGCGCTGGTCCTTGAACGCCCGCTCGGCGACCGAGACGAAAAACTCCGCCGTGGCCTTCATCGCTGGCGCGAAATCGTCGCCCGCGCGGATGATCTCGTTCATGCGGCCAACGACCCTCGCGTGGTCGTCGCCGTCGAAGCGGATGTCGGTGACGGGCAGCGGAACGCTCAGGCGACGGTGCCGAGCGGCAGCTCGAAGATCTTCTCTGGTGGCGTCATCGCCACGTCCTTGAGGGAGGCCGGCAGCCGAACATCCTCGCAGCGAATACAGCCGCACTCCTCGTCGATCAGGCGGAGGAAGTCGGCCGGATCGTGAGCGGGGTCCTCGAGGACGAATCGGATCTTCTCGGGCGGAGTGTGGAGCACCATGCGCCCCTCCACTCGGGCGCCGTCTACCGCTTGGACCAACTCTTCCATGAGCTCAGGGGTGAACCGAGACGGGTGCGGCTCGGCCGGCTGGGCGGTCCACCCGAGTGTCCCGGCCTCGTCGTCCCAGACCATCACGGCCGGTTCCCACCTGTCGACCCACTGGATGAGGTGCCTCATGGTCCCCCGTCGCCTAGGAGCAGGCCGAGAACGAATTCGAAGAGCTCGCGGCCGGCATCCATTGTCGTCCGCATCGACCGGCGGGAATCCGTGAAGAGCGCCTCCATCGTGGTCGTGAAGAGTTCGTGGGGCTGTCCGCCCTTCCTGCCGTCTCGGCGTCGCTGTATCGACTCCACGGCGGCGACCGGGTTCCCGTGCGTCGTAGCCCCGAAGTGCGAGGGCTCGAAGCTGTACTCCTTTCTGGCGTACCTGCTGAAGTTGTAGTGGCCTGCGCCCCAGCCGCGGCGTCGGTGGAAGGCGTAGGGAGCGTGTCGATGTCCGGGTGCATCTCCTGGAGGAAGTGGACGTGCTCATGGAACAAGGTGCTGTCGGGCACCCCCGATGTAGATCCGGATCTCCTTGTTCCAGTTGTAGTAGACCCCTCCCCACCGCGTCGAGTGGTCGCCCGCCTTGACCGTGACCGCCTGGGGCCTGGTTCGCCCGCCGCACCCATTCCACCGGCAGCCGGCGCGTGAGCTTCGGCATCCGGCGGGCGAGACCCTGGGCCACCCTTCCGCTGCTCGTCGGGCGATGTTCGTGGCTTCGATCCCTGGGCCGCGGTGCTTCTCGAGCAGGCGCATGAGCTCGGCGCGAGGGTCGGCGGCGTCCACGATTCGCTGACTGACCGTCGCCCGCCGGCGATCGCATCCTGGACGGGTGCGTCGAACGTCCGCCGCATCGACTCGAGGACCGCCTCGTTGGCGACTAGCCCGGGTATGGGCCGGCGCCCGAAGCCGGGGTCGGGAATTTGGATCTCGCCGCTCGGCGCTTGATAGCCGAAGGTCGTGGTCTGGCGCACCCCGAAGTCCTGGTCGACCTGGTGGAGCGCTTCGGCAATCTTTCAAACCACATCCTGATCGCCAGCGACTACCCGCACTGGGACGGTGACAACCCCGATGTCGTGCTCCCGTCGGGACTCGACGACAAGCTCGTCCGCGGCATCCAGTGCGAGAACGCCCGCGCCCTCTACGGGCTCTAGGGCCTCTGCCGGACTCGATCTCGGCGTAGGCCATCCGCGCATGAAGTACGTCGTCGCCGAGGCGTCGGAGATCGAATCGGGCGACCGCAAGATCGTGACCGTCGCCGGTCGCTCGATCGGCGTCTTCAACCTGGACGGTGAGTTCTTCGCGCTCCGCAACCGCTGCCCGCACCAGGGCGGCCGACTGTGCGAGGGCAAGCTCTGGGGCGTGCTCCGCTCCGAGCGCCCCGGCGCCTTCGAGTACCGCCCGAGCCGCGAGATCCTCTGCTGCCCCTGGCACGGCTGGGAGTTCCACGTCCGCACCGGCCAGTCCTGGTGCGCGCCCGAGCGGCTGCGCGTGCGTCGCTACGAGGTCGAGACCGTCGCCGGCGAGGAACTCGCGGAGGTGGCCGAGGCCGCGACGACCGCGACGACTGCGATCGAGGACCCCGAAGCTCCGGCCCCGGGCATGGTCAAGGGTCCCTACACGGCCGAGACCTACCCGGTCACCCGCGAGGGCGAGTACCTGGTCGTCGAGATCGCGGGGTAGGGCTGCCGGCGAGGCGGCGGCGGGCGGCCGAGGGCGGCCGAGGCCGACGGTGGCACCCGCCTGGGCAGAGGCAGGGAGGGCCGTCCCTGGTGCCGCTCGCGCTCTGGAGAAGAGTGAGACGACGGCGCTCGCTGCACTCCACTCGCTTCGGTTGGTCGTGCTTCATGGGATGGCGGTGGCAGTCGCTCGTTCCGAGCCACCTGGGACGGCCCTCCCTGCCTCTGCCCAGGCTGGAGCGTTTGCGCTGGCGGAACGCTCGCTCGGGCCTGGTTGGCGGCCGTAGTAACCTGAGTGTGTTGGTCCAGATCGCCACGCCCAGGCATCCGGCGAGCGACAGGACGATCCAGACCACGCGGGGCATGGGGGAGGAGGATAGCTCTACGGTCCCAGCGCCCCAATGGGGATGACGCCGACATCGTCGCATCGGATGGAGCCGTAGCCGTTCGGCACGATCACGGCCAGAGCGGACGGCTTGCTTTGCGTGTCCCTCGCTGCGCGCGGTTCGCGCTGGGCGAGGCGGCGGAGGTTCTTCGCGCCGTCATCGAACCAGCGGTGGCCCAACTTGATCTCGAACGCCGCCCAGCGCCCGTCGGCGGCCTGCACGATCGCGTCGACTTCCAGGCCGCTCTTTTCTCGATAGTGGAAGACCTCGGCGTCGTTGGCCTGGGCGTAGATGCGGAGGTCGCGGATGACGAGCGATTCGAAGAGCAGGCCGAGGAAGGGCAGATCATCCAGCAGCCGGGTCGGGGTTGCTTGCAGGGCGGCTACGGCCAGGGAAGGATCGACGAAGTGTCTCTTTGGAGCTTCGCGCAGCACTGCCCGCGAGCGTAGGTGAGGTGACCAGGCCGGTTGATCCTCGATGACCATGAGCTGTTCCAGCGCGTCCAGGTAGCCTGCGGCGGTTTCGGGCTTCATGGTGATCTGGTGGGCGCCCACATCGGCGGCCAGCCTGGAAAGCGTCACTTCCGTCGCGGTGTTCCGGGCGAGCGAGCGCAGAAGCCTGCCGACCCGGATCGGGTCTGCCCGGCGTTCGGCGACTCTGGAGACGTCCGTTCGGCGTATCTCGTTCAGGTAGCCCAGGTTCAATCGCAGGGCTTCGCGCGTCGAGCGGCCGTGGTTGGCCGGCCAACCTCCGATGGCCACGAGATCGGCAAGCTCCGGAATACTGAGTGAGGACGCCTCGGCTCCCTGGGGCGAGCGGTTCAGCAGCTCAGCGAGTGAGATCTCACCGCTGGAGTGTCCGGACTCGAAGAGCGACAGAGGCCGCATCCGGATGCGAGTGAAGCGCCCGGCTCCTGAATGCCGGGTCACATCGTCGGCAGGCACGGCGGAGCCGGTGAGAATGAACTGGCCGGGGTCGCCCCGATCGTCGACTGCGCGACGAACATGGTTCCAGATCGATGGTTCGAGCTGCCATTCGTCGATCAGCCGTGGCGTTGCGCCGGCGAGTGCGGTGGCGGGATCCACGCTCGCGAGCCGCCGTGCGTTGCGGTCGACATCGAGGAGAACCTCGCTTGCAGCCTTCTGTCTGGCAGTGGCAGTCTTGCCGCAGGCTTTGGGACCTTCCATGACCACCGCGCCGGCAGCGGCCAGACACTCGTCGAGTTCCATCTCGACAATCCGTGGAAGGTAGGGCATCGAACAGGCTCAGCGGGCGAAACGGCCAGAGTCCAGCGGGTGATATGGACAAGGTACAGCGAGCGAAACGGACACAGTGTAGCGGGCGAAACGGACGAAGTCCAGAGGGTCATATGGACAAAGTCCATCGGGCCAAACGGCCAAGTCCTAGCGGGCCAAACGGCGGCCCTCCGCCGGCAGGCGCCGCGATCGGGCTCAGGTCTGCGGACGCAAGTCGAACGCCACGGCTTCGCGGTCGTTGCGGACCAGCAGGATGCCCTCGGCGATCGCGGGGTTGTTCCAGGTCCGGCCCGCCACGGCCGGCAGCGCGGCGACCTCCTGGTGGCCTTCGGGGGTGGCGCGCACCAGGACGAGGTGGCCGCGTTCGGTGGTGATGACCAGGTGGCCTGAGGCGAGCAGGACCTGGCCGTGGCCGTAGCGGCCGCCCTTCCAGACGCGGTCGCCGGTGGCCGGGTCGATGCAGGCGAGGATGCCCTCGTCGAGGCCGTAGATGTAGCCCTCGTGGAGCACGGAGCTCGAGAACTTGTTCTTCATCTGGTTGCTGAACCAGATCTCGCTGACTTCGGCGGTGTTTGCCTCGAGGTCCGCATCGACCTCGAGCATCGCGGCGCCGTGGCCGTAGCCCGACGACACGAACACGCGGTTCGGCGCGACCTGCAGCGGCTGCGCGGCGTTGATCCCGTTCATCGTTTCCCAGGGCCGGGTCCAGTAGGTCCGGCTGCCGTCGGTTGCCAGCGAGATGACCTGGTCTCCACCGATCAGGACGATCTGGGAAAGTCCATCCAGGGTGAACACGGCTGGCGCGGTGTAGGCGCCCTGGGCGTCGAGCGCCCGCCAGCGGATGGCGCCGGTGGTGAGCTCGTACGCGATCACCGCGCCGTCCGGGCCGCCAGGTGCGGTGAGCACGAGGTCGTTCATGATCGAGGGTGACGCCGCCATGCCCCAGGTCAGGTTGGCGGCGCCCGCGTCGTCGAGGATGTTGGTGCGCCAGATCCCCTCGCCCGTGGCCGCGTCGAGCGCCCGGAATTCGCCTGTGGCGCCGAGCGCAAACAGCGTGCCGCCGTGAAGGGCTGGTGTGGCTCGGGGACCGTTGCCGCCCATGCTCTCCTCGAAGCGGGCATCCCAGCTCACCGACCAGCGTTCGACGCCGGTCAGGACATCGTAGGCCGCGACGACCTCCTGCTCGCGGCGCTGTTCGATCGTGTAGGCGAGTCCGTGGCCGACTACGAAGGAAGCGTAGCCGCCGCCGACGGGAATCCGCCATAACTCAGGCGGTCCCGCCTTGGGCCAGGCGGTGTTGATCGGCTCGGGATAGCGACCGTCCATGTGCAGGCCCCGGTAGAAGGGCCAGGAGCCGGCAGGCGGAGCTTCTTCGACCGGCGGATCCAGTTGGGTAGCGTCTTCGGGCAGGTCTGTTGTGGCGACGGCGGCTGGGGCGGCGCCCTCGCTTGCTTCGGGCCTGGCGGCGTCACTGCCGTCTGCCTCGGGCTCCGGAGCGTCATCGGCGCCTGGGTGCTCGGTCGGCCTTGGCGGCTCGGGATCGGGGGCCGGCGCGACGTCCGCGCTCCGGTCCCGATGGGCCTCCAGAGCCCGGTAGTGCCGGTCTTCGTCGTGGAAGTCCAGTTGCGGCATGAAGTTGCCGGTCATCTGGAGGTGCATTCCAGTGGTCAGGTTCAGCACCAGCGCCAGTCCGGCGAGGCCGGCCACGGCGATGCCGGTCCACTTCAAGAAGGCGAGGAATCGTCTCGGTTTGCGGGTCTCGGTCATGGGTTGCATCCTATTCGCTGGTGGCTCCAGCCAAGCCGGCGCTCCGCACCGGATGCGGGCGAGACGCCCGCGTGCCATCCGTGCACCCGCTGACGGGCGCACGGAGCGGTTCGCGGGTAGCGCGTTCCGCGCTACCCGGGTGTCATCGGTGCGCCCGCTGACGGCCGCACCGAGCGGTTCACGGGTAGCGCGTTCCGCGCTACCCGGGTGTCATCGGTGCGCCCGCTGACGGCCGCACCGAGCGGTTCACGGGTAGCGCGTTCCGCGCTACCCGGGTGTCATCGGTGCGCCCGCTGACGGCCGCACCGAGCGGTTCACGGGTAGCGCGTTCCGCGCTACCCGGGTGTCATCGGTGCGCCCGCTGACGGCCGCACCGAGCGGTTCACGGGTAGCGCGTTCCGCGCTACCCGGGTTGCCAGGGTCTCATTGGTACGCTCCCGCTCCGCTGTGAAGGCGCCGAGCATCCATCTTCGTTTCTCGCCTGCCGTCCTGCCCGAGACTGCCGGGGACCTTCGGTTGCGGGTCCGCGATCTACTGGAAAAGACGCGCGCCGCGGGCGTTTGGTTAGCGGACGGATTGTCGTGGTGGGGCCGCAACCCGGAACTCAGCCGCGCGCTCGGCGATGCCGGTTTCATCGGCATGACCTGGCCGCGGCAGTACGGCGGTTCGGAACGGAGCTACCTGGAGCGCTACGTGGTGACCGAGGAGCTCCTGGCGGCGGGCGCCCCGGCCGCTTTCCACTGGTTTGCCGACCGCCAGATCGGCCCGAGCATCCTGCGTTTCGGCACCGAGGAGCAGAAGCAACGCTTCCTGCCGCCGATCGCCCGCGGCGAGCTTTCCTTTGCGGTCGGCATGAGCGAGCCGGACTCGGGTTCGGACCTGGCCTCGATCCGCACCCGCGCCGAGCGCACCGACGGCGGCTGGCGGGTCAACGGATCGAAGATCTGGACCTCCTATGCGCACCAGGCGGAGTACTGCGTCGCCCTGCTCCGCACCGAGCCGAAGTCGGACAAGCGCCATGCCGGCATGAGCCAGGTCATCATCGACCTCAGGAACGCGAACGGGATCACGGTCCGGCCGATCATCGACCTGCCCGGCCGCCACGATTTCAACGAGGTCTTCTTCGAGGACACGTTCGTTCCAGACGACTGCCTGCTCGGCAGTCCGGGCGACGGCTGGGCTCAGGTGACCTCCGAACTGGCCTACGAGCGGAGCGGTCCGGAGCGGTTCCTCACCAACTTTCATCTGCTGCGGGCGCTGGTCGATGTACTGGGTGAGAGTGCGTCGCCGGCGGCCCGGCGCGAGGCCGGGCGGCTCGTCAGCCGGCTCTGGACCTTGCGGGCCGCTTCGATCTCCGTGGCGGCAGAGCTCGAGGCCGGCGGCACGCCGAATGTGGAGTCGGCCCTGGTCAAGGACCTCGGCACCAACTTCCAGCAGGAGGTGCCGGAGGCGGTGCGCCGCGTCGCGGCGGATGAAGGGATCTGCGACGGTACCCTCCTCGACCTCCTGCAGCAGGTGGTCATGGCCGCACCGTCCTACACGATCCAGGGTGGCGCGACCGAGATTCTGCGAGGCATCGTCGCACGCGGTTTGAGGCTGCGGTGAGCGCGCCTGGGCGGCACGATCCGCGCCGGTCCGCGAACCAGTCCAAGCGCCCGTCTTCGGGCGCTCGGATGGCGTTGCGCCAGCTCCTGCTCGAGACGGCGGCACGGCTGTTCGAGGCGGCAACGGAAGACGAGGTGTTCGAAGGCGTCGAGGTCGGCCTCTTCCCGGCCCAACATTGGCGGTCGATCGAGGAGAATGGCCTGGTCGACATGCTTCTGCCCGAAGAGGCCGGAGGCGCCGGGGTCGACTTCGGCGATGCGATGGCGGTGGCGCGGGCGGCTGGGTCCTCCGCCTTGCCGCTGCCCCTGGTCGAGACGATGATCGGGCGGCGCGTGCTCGCGGATGCCGGACTCGAGGCGCCGTCCGGGCCCCTGGGGCTCGTCACGGGCGCCGGTGCGGCGAACGTTCTCTGGCCGGACGAGATCGGAGCCGTGGTCATCGTCGATCGAGAAGGCTCGGTCGGCTGGGTCGCCGCCGCCGAGATCGACTTCGAGCGCGGCACGAACAGCGCCGGCGAACCGGTGGGCCGACTGGGTGCGCCGTCGCCCATTCCGCCCGGACAGGCGGGCAGGACTGAAGCGGGGGCGGGTGTTGCTGTCCTGATGGCCGCCGCGCGTAGCGCGATGATCGCCGGCGCGATGGAGCGCATCCTCGACCTGACGATCGAGCACGTGCAGGGCCGGGTCCAGTTCGGGAGGCCGTTGGCCCGCTTCCAGGCGGTCCAGCAACTGGTCGCGGTGATGGCGAGCCAGGCCGCGGTGGTCGGTGTCGCCGCCGACACGGCGATCGCGGCGGTCGAAGCCGCGTTCGGTAGCGGCGGCGGCGACGCCACCTTCATGGCCGCCTGCGCGAAGGCGTGGTCCAGCGAGGCCTGCTACGAGGTCACCCGCATCGCCCACCAGCTCCACGGCGCGATCGGCTACACACGCGAGCACGACCTGCATCGCTTCACCCGCCGTCTCTGGACCTGGCGCGACGCTGACGGTGACGAGGGCTACTGGCAGCAACGGGTCGGTTCGCTGGCGGTCGAAGCCGGCGGCGACGGTCTGTGGCCGCTATTGGCCGGTGCGTAGTCGTGGCACCGCAGCGATAGGCTCCCGGCTACACCCAAGCCCAGGCTTCTAGCTGTCGCTGACCTTCGAGCACGTTCACATCATCTGTGAGGACCCGCACGCTTCCGCGTGCTGGTATCGGGACATCCTGGGCGCCACGATTGCGGGGGAGCACGAAGTCCGCGGCGCGCCCCAGATCCGCATCGAGGTCGGCGGGGTGCTGGTGCTTCTGCGCGGCAGGCGGCCCGGGGAGGAGCCGGTCTCGACCCGACCGATGAGGGGGTACGAGGGCTACTCCAGCCACGACGAGTGGGGTACGGATCACTTCGGCTTCACCTACCGCGGGGATCTGCTTGCCTACTGCGAAGAGTTGCGGAGCAAGGGTGCGGAGTTTTCGGTCGAGCCATGGGAGTTCGCGCCCGGTACCCTGCTCTGCTACCTCGCGGCGCCCGACAACGTGAGCATCGAGCTGGTGCAGGCGAAGTCGAAGTAGGGAGGGGATGATGGATCAGGCAACCGAAAGCGGGCCCTACGTGGGTAAGCGGCTGAGCAGCGGGACATTCGTCGTCGACGACTCCGTGCTCGCGGACTACTACGGCGGCCTGGAGCTCGATCCTCCGAGTTCCGGGCTCGTGCCCTCCACGATCGCAAGCGGTCCGGACGGCGACTTCTTCCGCGAAATCGCGTTCGCCAACCAGACGGGTCATCTCTGGATGCGGGAGGAATGGGCGCTCTCGGCGCCGCTGGAGGCTGGGGCCGTCTACCGCGTCGAGGGGGATGTCTGCGACATCTACGACCGGCGCAACCGCGTGGTGGTCGACTACCGCGTCCGACTCAAGGACGGCGCCGGTCGCCAGGTCCTGGAGACACACCATCACCAGAGCTTCCTGCGCGACCAGGAGTACGCCGGTGATGTCGAACTGCGCGATCCCCGCAAGAAGCCCGGTGCGCGCCGTTTCGAGGTCCCGGAAGGCGAGCGGTTCGGCGGGCTTACCCGCACGATCTCGCTGGAGATGTGCGGTCAGTTTTTCCACGGCAACGCGAGCTACCACACCGACAAGGATGCGTCGCGGGAGCTGGGCTTCCAGGACGTGGTCGTCGGCGGCCGGATGACGATGTCCTATGTGGGCCACATCCTGGAAGAGCGCTTCGGCGAGGCGTGGTGGCGGAGCGGCTCCTTCGACCTCAAGTTCACGAACCCGGTTTGGCCCGGCGACACGATCACCGCGAACGGCGTGGTGACCGGCCCGGACTCGGACGATCCCGCGCGCACGGCGGCCTTCGTCTGGATCGCCAAGGCGGACGGCACGGTGGCGCTCATCGCCCGCGCCGGCGTTGCAATCTGATCTTCGACACCTCTCAGCACAGGAGCACCAATGACGACCCGATTTTTGGCCCTCGGCCCGCTGCCAGGGAACCCGTGTGGCGCGACCTCGCGCCACACGCGAACCACTCCGGGCGCCCGTCATCGGGCGCCCGGATGGCACGCAGGCATCCTGCCCGCATCCGGTTCGCAACGTCCGCCGATACTCCGACGGCTCGCCCTCGCCCCGCTGCTCCTCTTGGCAGCCGCCGGCCCGGCCGCCGGGGGCGACACCGATCGCGACTGCCGCGGCCTGGTCGCCCTGACCGACCTCGACCACGCCGTCGAGCCGGGCATTCGGGTCCCGGCCTCGGAAGAGGTGCCGGCCCACTGCCGGGTGCGCGGCGTCGTCAACCGGGCCATCCGCTTCGAGGTCACCCTGCCCGACGACTGGAACGGCCGCATGATGTTCAGCACCGTCGGCGGCGCCGCCGGCTTCATCGGCGACACGACGAGCCTCCTCGGCCGCGGCTTCGCGATGGCGTCGACCGACACCGGCCACGAAGGCTCGGACCGGGACTACATGCGGCAGCCCGAGGCGCTGCTCGACTACGCCTACCGGGGCGTCCACCTTGCCACCGCTGCCGCCAAGCGGGTAATCCAGACGTACTACGGCCGGGAGATCGGCCACGCGTACCTCAAGGGCTGCTCGAACGGCGGCCGCGCGGCGATGCTCGAGGCGACCCGCTTCCCGGACGACTACGACGGCATCCTGGCCGGCGCCCCGGCCTTCCGCTTCCAGGAGTTCGTGCCGTGGATGATGGGCGGTGCCCGTCTGCAGGCGAAGCATCCCCTGACCGCCGAGTCGTTCCAGTTGCTCGGCCAGGCGTCCCGCGAGGCCTGCGACGCGCTGGACGGCGTCGAAGACGGTGTGATCGACGATCCGACGAAGTGCACCGCGGACGTGTTCGATCTGAACGCGCTCCAGTGCCCGCCCGACTCGACGAAGAACTGTCTGACCGCCGGCCAGCTCCAGACCGCCCGCTACATGTACGAAGACGTCGTGGACGCGAACGGCAATGTGCTCTCGCCCGGCGTGCCGCCGGGCGCCGAGGACGCGGGCGACTGGGCCTTCTGGGTGCTGCCAAGTGCGCTCGGCGGCGACCAGTCCCTGATCGACGGCATGGACGTCCTGCTCGACGCCCTGATGCGGTTCGAGCCGGACTTCGACATCGAGACATTCGACCCGGTCGCCGACTACGTCGACCCGCTGGTGGCCTGGACGGAGAAGGGCGTCGCCCCCGAGCGGATCGAGGCCAGCCGTCCAGGGCCGGAGCCCGAGTTCACGCGGCCGCTCTGCGCGTACCCGGAGGCGGCGAAATACAACGGCGAAGGCGACGTGAACGACGCGGCGAACTGGAGTTGCAAGTAGCCGGCTGGTTGAGAACGAGGAGACAGATAGAGGAGGAGTTCGACATGAAGACCGTCAGTGGACCACTAGCGCACCGGCCCTCGCGCTGGCCCTTGCCGTGGCCGGCTGCGGTCCGGAACCCGAGGCGGCCGACGCACCGACCCCGCCGCCCCCGCCCAACGTCATCGTCATCCTCGCCGACGACCTCGGCTACGGCGACATCGGCGCCAACGGATCGACGGTCATCTCGACGCCGCACATCGACGAACTGGCGGCGAACGGCGTTCGCCTGACCGACGGCTACGCCTCGGCGGCCGTGTGCAGTCCGATGCGGGCCGGTCTCTACACCGGCCGCTACCAGAACCGGTTCGGCTACGAGTACAACCCGACCGCGAACTACGAGCGCAACGCCGACGCCGACCTCGGGTTGCCCGAGGATGAGACGACACTGGGCGACATGATGCGGGAGGCGGGCTACGCGACGGGTCTGGTGGGGAAGTGGCATCTCGGCGCTCGCGAGCAGTACCACCCGCTGAAGCGCGGCTTCGACGAGTTCTTCGGCCATCTGGGGGGCGGCACGAGCTACGTCGATCCCAATGACACGACGGCCCATCGCTGGCCGCGGCAACAGCCCGCCGCGGCCGAACCGAACGCGACTGGGCTGGCGCCGGTGGTCGGAGACCGCGGCGACGGTCCCCGCGCGATCATGGACGGCTACGAGGTCGTCGAGGTCGACGAGTACCTGACGGACGTGTTTGCCGACCGCGCGGTCTCATTCATCGAGCGTCACGCGGAGGAGCCCTTCTTCCTCATGCTGGCGCCGAACGCACCCCATACGCCGATTCAGGCAACGGACGAGTACGTCTCACGCTTCGCGCACATCGAGGAAGAGGGGGCGCGCATCTTCGCGGCCATGGTTTCGTCCGTCGACGACATGGTGGGCCGGGTCACGGCGACGCTGCGCGAGCACGGGCTGGAAGAGGACACGCTCGTCGTCTTCATTTCCGACAACGGCTGCATCAACTACATGCCGGCCGTCATCTGCACGAACTCCCCCCTCTCCGGCGGCAAGCGCTACCACCTCGACGGCGGCATCAGGGTGCCCTACCTGGTCAAGTGGCCGGCGGGATTGCCGCAGGGCGAGGTCTACGGCCTGCCTGCCAGCACCCTCGACCTGTACGCGACGATGGCGGCGGCGGCGGGGTCGGACGCAGGTACCGGGGACAGCGTGAACCTCCTGCCGTACCTGCGCGGCGAGATCGAGGAGCCGCCCCACGAGCACCTGTTCTGGCGGTCCCAGCCCAACGCGGCCGTCCGCTCGGGGAACTGGAAGCTGTGGCGGGTCGACCTGACCGACCAGGACCCGGCCTCCGTGCTCAGCCGCGGCGCCCGCCTGCTAGACGAGGAGGACTACCCGCCGGTGTCCGCCCACGGCCAGATCACCGTGCTCCACGACCTCGAAGCGGACATCGGCGAGCAGGTGAACGTCGCCGACCAGCACCCCGAGGTCGTCGAGCGCCTGGAAGCGGCGCTCGCGCGCTGGGAAGCGGAACTCGTCGAGCCGATGTGGACCAGCAGGCGGTCAACGTTGGCGGAACTGCACGGGCAGGCGATTCAGCTCTACTTCTGACGAACAGACCGTCAGGCTGACAGATCCAAAGTGGCACTTTGAATCTGTCAAGTCGATCGGTTATCCGATGCGAGTTCGACACAGGTAACATCGCTGGCCGGTTTCCGGTCGAAGCACATCCCTTCCCCAACGGCTGCCAGGAAGCCGGTCGCCGCGTCGGATGCGGGCAGGATGCCCGCGTTCCCAGGAGTTGAGTGAAAGGAAACACCATGCACGACATCGCAATCCGCAACGGTCGCGTCATCGACGGCACCGGCACCCCTGAGTTCCACGGCGACATCGCCGTCGACGGCACGAGAATCACGGCCGTCGGCGACGACGTAGGCAAGGCGCGCCGGGAGATTGACGCCGAGGGCAAGCTGGTCGTCCCGGGCTGGATCGACATCCACACCCACTTCGATGCCCAGGTGTCGTGGGATCCGTACCTCACGCCGTCGTGCTGGAACGGGGTGACGACGATCGTCATGGGCAACTGCGGGGTCGGTTTCGCGCCGGTGAAGCCGAAGGACCGCGAATGGCTTCTCGACCTGATGGACGCGGTCGAGGACATTCCGGCGATCGCGATGTCTGCCGGCATGGAGTGGAAGTGGGAGACCTTCCCCGAGTACCTCGATGCGATCGACGGCAAGCCGCGGATCATGGACGTGATCACGCAGGTGCCGCACTGTGCATTACGGACTTACGTGATGGGCGAGCGCGGCGCCGAGGACATCCAGCCGACGGACGGCGAACTGGCCGAGATGGCGCGGCTGGTGCGCGAGAGCGTGCGCGCCGGCGCCTTCGGCGTGTCCTCGAACCGGCTGCTGGCGCATCGCACGAAGGAGGGCGAGATGATCCCTGGCACCTTCGCCCGCTACCCGGAGCTCGAGGCGATCGCCAATGGCATGACCGAGGCCGGCGGCGGCGTGTTCCAGTTCGTCGGGCCGTTCGAGCGCGAGTGGCTGCTCAGCCTCGGCCGCAAGGAAGGGATCACGGTGACCTATCTCTCGGGCGAGATGGCGCAGGAGACGCTGTCGATGCTCGAGGCGCGCCGCGACGAGGGCTTGCGCGTATTCCCCCAGATCCGCGGCCGCGGCACCACGGTGCTGATGAACCTGGAGGGGTCGCTCCATCCGTACGTTCTGAACTACGCCTACCGGGAGTTGGTTGGCCACCTGCCGATGCCGGAGCAACTCGAGCGCATGCGCGACCCCGAGGTGCGCGCGAAGATCCTCGCCAGCGACTGGGACATGACGAACGACGCCCGTCGCAACAGTCCGGAAGATGTCGACCATCCGTTCCTCGTGGACGCCACGCCGGGCAGCCTGCTGCCGGGCCTGCTGGAACTCATGCACTCGCAGCCGGAGGCGGTCTACGTGCTGGGCGATCCGCCGGACTACGAGCCGGACGACGAGGCGAGCGTCGCGACCTACGCGAAGCGTCACGGCCTCACCGGGCCGGAAGGGTTCTACGAACTCCTGACGCAGGGCGATGGCAAGACACTGCTCCTGTTCTACCTGGACGGCTACTCGAAGCGGAACTTCGATTACATGGGCGACCTGATGCGACACCCGTTGACCTGCAACGGTCTGAGCGACGCCGGGGCGCACGTGGGCGCCGTGAGCGACGCGCACATGCCGAGTTGGAACCTCGCCTTCTGGGGCCGCGACCGCAGCCGCGGCGCGAAGATTGAGCTGGAGACGATCGTCCACAAGCAGACCGGCGCCAACGCCGCCCTCTACGGCCTGGCCGACCGGGGCGTCCTCGCCGCCGGCAAGCGCGCCGACATCAGCGTGATCGACTTCGGCCGGCTGTCGTCCGAAGCGCCGTATCTCGTCTACGACCTGCCCGAGAACGCGAAGCGCTACATGCAGCGCCCGCAGGGCTACGACGCCACGATCTGCGCCGGCGAAGTCGTGCTCGAGAACGACGAGGTCACCGGCGCCCTGCCGGGCCGGCTCGTCCGCAGCCGGCCGGCGGCCTAGGTCCCGAACCGTCCGACGAAGCCCACCGACGCCGAAGCGGCATCAGGAGCTTCCGTTCAGCGCCTTCTTGATCTCGGAGACATCCCGCTTGATCTGGGATACATCCTCAACGAGCCCGTCGACCTTCGCTTCCAGGGTGTCGAAGCGCTTCCCAGTCTCCTCGATATGCTCGTTCAGGTTGTCGTTGATCGCCCGGACGACGTCCTTCGTGTCAGCGTCCATGCCGCCGAACCTATCGGACGTGGACTTGCCGCTGCTCTCGTGCTTGTCTCGGTAGTCGGGCTGAACTACAGCCATGACGGTCGTCTCCGGTGGATGATATTGACGTAGACGAATACTATCGCGAACTCGATATCTACCAACCTCCGGTTCCAGGTCGGCGTTGACCAGGAGCTTCCAGCGGGCATTGCGGCTGGCAGAGGCCATGCTCCCGCCCGGGACCAGCACGGTCGTCTCCGTCGCGTGACTTGCCACGAAGTCGGCGAGTGCCTCGCACCGGGACGAATGTCCGACCAGGTCGAGGAGGAAACCGAGGCGTTGGGACCAGGGGATAGGCGAAAGATCACTGAGCGACGAGAGTGTCAGGGGATCGAGACTCTCTCCCAGTTCCGAGAGAACGGATCTTGACGAGTCCACAGTGGATCGGGGGCCGGTTCTTGGGGACGACGACCTGGAAGATCTGCGGCTGCTGGTGCGCGGCTCCGTGGTACCGAGCGGCCGTCAGGAGCCCGGCATAGTAGGGGACTTCCAGCCGGTCCATGAGTTGAGGCACGAACTGCTCGGCGGGCAGACAGCCGAGTAGCCGGTCCTAGCCGATCGGGTCCTATGGCGGCTTCGGCGTGTATTTCTCCCCAGCCTCCACGGCAACCGGCAGCCGATTGCGGGGCGTGGCCAACGGGCAGGTGGCGTACTCGCTGAACACGCAGGGCGGATTGTACGCCTTGTTGAAGTCGAGAACCGTGCTGCCGTCCGGGCCTGGCAGATCAGCCGCCAAGTAACGGCCGGCGGGGTAGGTGGTGTCACCGGTCGTGCCGTCGGCGAAGACGATGAAGAACTCATCGTCCGACCGGTAGGCCTCCAGCGACAGCGATTGCCCCTGGGCCTCGAACTCCAGGGTGCCGGGAACGGTCGGTTCCCAACCGAGTCCCTCGACGACGGTGGCGACGCGGATCGTTCGGGGTTCGGGGTAGGCCTCGAACTTCGCTTCGAGCCGCCAATCGGGGTCGGCGGGGTAGGACTCGATGCCTTCAAAGGTAGCGATGGCCGGGTGCTCATAGTCCCGAAGACGGACACCCACCCGGTCCATGCGCCGGATGACGGTCCAGGCCAGGGAGCCGTGGGTAAGCAAGGGGGGGTCATCCTCCTGATCGTCGACGAGGAGCATCTCGGTGACGGGAGATTCGCCGTGCAGGACCTCGACGCCCGGTTCGGCCCGGAAGGTGACCGCGCCGTCCTCGACTACGAAGACCCCGAGCGTCGGCGGCGCCGATCCTTCAGGCGTCACGTGGTCGTTACCGGCTGCGGCGCCGAAGCTGTTGGCGCCTTCCTTCAGCCAGTACAGGCCCGCCAGATTAAGCCAACCATCCGGGCCCTTGAGGCTCGCCACCCGGTTGGCACGCCATTCGGCAAGGGCGCTCTCGTATCGGGCAGGCTCTGACTCCCCGCCCGTTGCCGGCTGAGCGAGGATGACCGCGGCCACCAGCAGCGCCCGGATTCGATGGTCGATTCCTGTCACCGTCTGAAATCCTAGGACCGCAAGCGGAAGGAACCTAGGAACTACGGTCTATTGAACCTGCGGCGACTGGGCCGACTGTTAGACTGGCGCGCGTAACGTCACAGCCAGATTCTGATCTTCAGCCCGGGAGTTGGAGATGCGTCAGCCACGACTTAGTCGGAGATGTCGCCCGCGGGCGATTCGGACGGTCGCCGTGTGCCTCGGACTGTCTATGGCGGCAGGGGGATTGCTCATTGCCGGGCCGCCGCCGGCTGCTCCCGCAGCCGCCCCGGCGTTCGACGCCGACGCGCCGCACCGCGTCCTCATCTCGCGCCACTGTCTGGGCTGCCACAACAACCGGCTCAAGACGGCGGGCCTTGAACTCGACGCCCTGGTCGAGCAGCACGCCGGCGGCGACCGCGCGACCTGGGAGAAGGTGGCCCGCAAGCTGCGCGCGCGGCAGATGCCGCCGCCGGGCCGTCGCCGTCCTGACGAGACCTCCTACCGCGAGGCGCTGTCCTCGCTCGAGGGCGAGCTCGACCGGATCGCCGCGGAGCAGCCCGACCCGGGCCGCACCGAGACCTTCCGCCGGCTGAACCGCACCGAGTACCACAACGCGGTGCGCGACCTGATCGCGCTGGAGGTCGATGTCGCGGCGCTGCTGCCGGGCGATTCCTCGAGCTTCGGCTTCGACAACGTGACCGTCGGCGATCTCTCGCCGACCCTGCTCGCCGCTTACGTCGGCGCGGCGGAGAAGATCAGCCGGCTCGCGGTGGGGCGGGCGGACGAGCCGACCGGGGTCACCTTCCGCACGGACCCCGATCTGACCCAGGAGAAGCACGTCGAGGGGCTGCCCATCGGCACTCGGGGCGGCATCCTCGCGACCTGGAACTTCCCGGCCGACGGCGTCTACGAGTTCTCGATCCGGCTCGCGCGTGACCGCAACGAGCACGTCGAGGGCCTGCGCGAGCCGCACGAGCTGGAGCTGCTGATCGACCGGGAGCGGATCGAGACCTTCACCGTCGAGCCGCCGGATCTGATGAGCGACGTGGCGCTGAACTACCAGCCGTCGCAGGACGATGTCGACGATCATCTGGTGGTCCGCGTGCCGGTCAGCGCCGGCCCGCATGATGTCGGCGTCACCTTCCCGGCCCGGCCGTGGGTGTTGCTGGAGACGGCTCGCCAACCCTACGAGTCGCACTTCAACTACTACCGGCACCCGCGCGTGCAGCCGGCGATCTTCTCGGTCTCGGTCGTCGGGCCGTATCTGCCCCAAAGTGCCGGAGATGCGCGCGCCGGCGATACGCCAAGCCGGCAGCGTGTCTTCGTCTGCCAGCCGCAGAGCGCCGCGGAGGAGGACGGCTGCGCACGGAAGATCCTGGCCAACCTGATGCGCCGCGCCTACCGCCGGCCCGTAGCGGACGACGATCTGCGGGGGCCCTTCGCTCTCTACAGCCAGGCGAAGGCAGACGGCGGATTCGAAGCCGGCATCGAGATGGGGCTGGCCGCCGTCCTGGTCAGCCCTGAGTTCCTGTTCCGGATCGAGCGGGAGCCCGAGGGGGCCGCGGCAGGCGAGCCGTACCGGATCAGCGACCTGGAGCTCGCGTCGCGGCTCGCGTTCTTCCTCTGGAGCAGCATCCCGGACGACGAGCTGCTGTCCGCGGCGGAAGCAGGCGAACTGAGCGACCCGGACCGCCTCCGACGGCAGGTCGAACGGATGCTCGCCGATCCGAGGGCGGAGAACCTGGTCACGAACTTCGCGGCGCAGTGGTTGCACCTCCGCAACCTGGACGGTGTGACGCCGGACAAGCGCCTGTTCCCCGACTTCGACGAGAACCTGCGCCAGTCCCTGCGCCGCGAGACGGAACTGTTCGTAGGCAGCATCCTGCGCGAGGACCGCAGCGTCCTCGACCTGCTCCGGGCCGACTACACCTTCCTGAACGAGCGGCTGGCCCGGCACTACGGCATTCCGCACATCGTCGGCAGCCGGTTCCGCCGTGTGGAACTCGGCGACGACAGCGTCCGCGGCGGGCTTCTGCGCCACGGCAGCATCCTGACCGTGACCTCGTTCGCCACCCGCACTTCGCCGGTGGTACGCGGCAACTGGGTGCTCGACAACCTGCTCGGCGTGCCACCGCCACCGCCGCCGCCGGACATACCGGACCTGCCGAAGGCGAAGATCGTCGCCAGGGAACTGCCGATCCGTGAGCGGCTCTCGGCGCACCGCGACAACCCCGCCTGTTCGGGCTGCCACCGGCTGATGGACCCGGTCGGCTTCGCGCTCGAGAACTACGACGCGATCGGCCGCTGGCGTACCGTTGACACGGGCCAGCCGATCGACGCTTCGGGCGAACTCTGGGACGGCTCGGCGTTCGACGGCGTCGCCGAACTCGAAGCCGTCCTGATGGCGCGGCCCGAGCTGTTCCTCACCACGCTGACCGAGAAGCTCCTGGTGTTCGCCACCGGCCGCGGCGTGACGGCGAACGACGGTCCGGCAGTACGGTCCATTCTGCGGCAGGCCGAGGCGGACGACCACAGGATGTCGTCGTTGATCGAAGCGATCGTAGAGAGCGACCCCTTCCAGATGAGGAGAGCATCGTCATGATCCTGACCAAGAAGGCCCTGCCGCGACGCACCTTCCTGCGCGGCATGGGTGCGGCGATCGCGCTGCCTCTGCTCGACGCAATGGTGCCGTCCATGACCGCCTGGGCGAAGACCGCGGCCAAGCCGGTGCGCCGCCTCGGCTTCGTCTACGTGCCGATGGGCTCGGACATCAACCGCTGGACGCCGCCCGGCGGGACCGGCGCGCTCGGTGAGCTGTCGCCGAGCCTGAGCCCGCTGGCGGCGCTCAAGGACCAGATCAACGTCGTCACGAACCTGGAACTGAAGAACGCCTATCCAGGCACCCACGCCACCTCGAACGCGTCGTTCCTGAGCGCGGCGAAGGCGAAGTGGACCGAGAGCACGGACTACTACCTGGGCACGACGGTCGATCAGATCGCGGCGCAGCAGATCGGTCAGGACACCCAGTTGCCATCGCTGGAACTGGCCATGGACCTGCTCGACATGGTGGGGCAGTGCGACAACGGCTACGCCTGCGTCTACCAGAACAACCTCTCCTGGTCCTCGCCGACGACGCCGTTGCCGGCCGAGGCCCATCCCCGGATCGTCTTCGAGCGGCTGTTCGGCGAGGGCGGCACCGCGGCGGAGCGGCGCGCCGGCCTGGGGCGGCGCGCCAGCCTGCTGGACTGGGTGCGCGACGACATCACCCGGCTCGAGAGCAAGCTGGGCCCCGGCGACCGCGTGAAGGTGGGCGAGTACCTGGACTCGGTGCGCGAGGTCGAGCGCCGCATCCAGAGGGCGGAAGCCCAGACCGAGGAAGGCGCGCAGCCGGATGTCGACCGGCCGGTCGGCGTGCCCGCGGCCTACGCGGATCACGCCCGGCTGATGTTCGATCTGCAGGTGCTGGCGCTCCAGTCCGACGTCACCCGGGTCGTCACCTTTCAGCTCGCGCGCGAGTCGAGCAACCGGACCTACCCCGAGATCGGCGTCCCCGATCCACACCATCCGACTTCCCACCACGGCAACGATCCCGAGAAGGTGGCGAAGCTGGCGAAGATCAACCAGTTCCACGTCTCGCTGTTCGCGTACTTCCTGGAGCAGTTGGCTTCAGTGCCCGAAGGGGACGGCACGCTGCTCGACAACTCGGTGTACCTCTACGGCAGCGGCATGGGCAACCCGAACATCCACGACCACGTGAACCTGCCGATCATCGTCGCCGGCGGCGGCGCTGGCAGGATCCGCGGCGGACGCCACATCCGCCACGACGAGCCGACGCCGATGGCCAACCTCCACCTGAGTCTGCTCGACAGCGTCGGTGTGCGGCTCGACTCCTTCGCCGACAGCACCGGCCGGATCGACACCCTGGCCGAACCGGTGGGCCTGGCAGGCTGAGGAGAATGCGTACCTGGCAACCCAGGTGGCGCGAATTCGCGCCACCTGCGAACCGCTCGGCGGGCCCGTCATCGGGCGCGCCGACGGCACGCGGGCGTCCCGCCCGCATCCGGCGCTGGCAGTCGTGGTCCGTCACTGGGTGCGCCGGCCTTCTGGCCGGCATTCTGGTCATTGCCGCTCCGGCCGTCGCCGCCAACACCACCGCTCCCCTCGCCGACGCCGCCGAACGCCTCGACACCGCCACGCTGGAACGCCTCCTCGCAGCCCCGCCATCCGCCGAAGCGATCAACGCCACCCAGGTCGACGGCATGACCGCGCTTCATTGGGCGGTCTTCCACGACCGCGAAGACCTGGTGCGCCGCCTGCTCGACGCCGGCGCCGACGCCTCGGCGGCAAACCGCTACGGCGTCATCCCGCTGTCCCTGGCCTGCGCCAACGGCAGTGCTTCCATCGTCGAAGTGCTCCTGGCGGCCGGCACCGACCCGAACGCCGTGCTGCCCGGCGGCGAGACGGTGTTCATGACCGCCGCGCGGACCGGCCGGATCGAGGTCGTCGAAGCGCTCTACGAAGCCGGCGCCGATGTCCACTTCCGCGAGCCCAGGCGCGGCCAGACCGCGCTGATGTGGGCGGCCGCCGAGGGCAACCTGGAGGTCGTCGAGCTGCTGCTCGAAGTCGGCGCCGATCCGAACGCGACGCTCGACTCCGGCTACACACCGTTTCTGTTCGCGGTGCGCGAGGGCCGGATCGAGGTGATGGAGGCCCTCCTGCGGGCGGGAGTCGACGTGAACGCGGCGACGCCGCGCAGGGCGGTGAAGCGGGATCGCCCGTTGCCGGGCGGCCGTTCGGTACGGCCCGGCTCGACGCCGCTCCTGGTCGCGGTGACCAACGGTCACTTCGAACTCGCGGCGCGGCTGCTCGACGCGGGCGCCGATCCGAACGCGTCCAACCCGGGCTACACGGCGCTGCACATGCTGGCGAGGGTGCGCAAGCCCGGCGCCGGCGACAACAACCCCCGGCCCGACGGTTCGGGTTCCATGGAGGCTTTGGACTTCGTCCGCGACATGGTGGCGCACGGCGCCGACCTCGAGGCCCGCATGACGGTGAAGGCCCGCCTCAACAACACGGGCTACAACGAGTTGGGGGCCACGCCCTTCGTCCTTGCCGCGCTGGTCGCCGACGCCGACCTGATGCGCGTGCTGGCCGAACTCGGCGCCGACCCGCTGACCCGGACCGACGACGGCTCGACGGCGCTCATGGCCGCCGCAGGCCTCGGCACGCGTTCGCCGGGTGAGGACGCCGGCACCGAGGAGGAAGTGCTCGAGGCGGTGCGGACCGCACTCGAGTTCGGCGCGGACATCAACGCCGTGAACGACGACGGCGAAACCCCGATGCACGGCGCCGCCTACAAGAACCTTCCGCGCGTGGTCCAGCTTCTGGCCGAAAACGGCGCCGATATCGAGGTCTGGAACCAACGGAACAAGTACGGTTGGACCCCACTCTCGATCGCTCGCGGCTACCGTTTCGGCAACTTCAAGCCCTCACCGGTCACGGTGGCCGCGGTTGAGATGATCATGCTCGCCGAAGGCGTGCGCCCGCCGACCGAGGAGGAAGAAGGCGCGAAGGCGGTCGACATCTACGCCAAGCCGCCGCCGAAGCCGCCGGAAGGCGAGCCGAAGAAGGACGACCCGGACAAGCCGCCGGCCCCGCCTTGAGCGGCTCTTCCATGCAACGGATCGCGTTCCCGCTTGCTTGCGGCGTCACTCTCGCCGGCGCGCTTGCCCTCCCGGCGCAGGACGGCCCGCGGCCGGTCCGCAACGACATCGCCCGGGCGGGCCAGGAGTTCCTGGTCCTCCGTCACCAGAAGCTTGAAAAGGGCACGCACGAGCGCTTCTTCGAGTTGAGCCGCGACGGCGTCTGGCCGCATTTCGAGAAGATCGGAAGCCGGGTCGTCGGTCAGTGGCAGGTGGTCCACCCAGAAGGCGGCGGCAGCGCCGACTTCGACGAGGGGTACCGGCTCGCGCGTTACCGCAGCTACAACCATTGGGTCGCCACCCGCGCCTCCGATCGGTTGGGCGGCAACGGCGAGGACTGGGAAGCGTTCCGAGAGGCACTTGCCGCCCGGCGTCAGCTCGAGTTGGGCTCGGACGGTCCGATCTACCTGGTCGGTGACATGGCGCCCGGCGGGCCCTACTACATGCCCGGCCTCGACGAGGAATATGAGATCGGCGAGCCGGAAGGCCCGACGGACAGCGGCCGTGATCTTCCCGTGCGCAGCGCGAGAGCCAAGCGGGGAGAGGAGATCGTCACCCTGCGTCACTTCAGGATCCGCAAGGGGACCTTCGAGGAGTTCAATCGACTGAGCCGCGACGGCGTGTGGCCGTACTTCGAGAAGATCGGCGCGCGCGTTGTCGGTCAGTGGCGGCGCGTCTACCCGATCCCAGGGGGGCTGGACCGCGGTGGGACCGAAGTCGGCGCCACCGAGAGCCCAGACTTCGACGAGGTCTACATGATGGCTCGCTACGCCAGCTATGAGCACTGGCAGGCGACCCGGTCTGGCGTCATGGCGCGTCTCGGCGGCAACGGTCCGGACTACGAGGCATGTGTCGAAGCCTTGGAGCGCCGGCGCGACCTCACGCTCGAGTCGTCGGTGCGGTTCCTGCGCGGCCATTTCTTCGGCAGCCCGCCCGTCTACCTGCCGCCGCTTGACGAGACATACCGCCGCGTCCGGTAGTCGCGAGTCGGGGTGTTCACATACCGAACAAGGTCGGCCCTCTTCGGCCTGTCGGTGCTGCTCGGCGCCGCGGCAGCCGCGGCCACGGCGGCGGATCGGCCAAACATCATCTTCATCCTCGCCGACGACCTTGGCTACGGAGACCTCGGGTCGTACGGTCAGCAGGTGATCCGGACGCCGGCTCTGGACCGGATGGCGGCGGAGGGGATCCGGTTCACGCAGTTCTACGCCGGGGCCACTGTGTGCGCGCCGTCCCGCAGCGTGCTGATGACCGGGCAGCACACCGGGCACACCCATGTCCGCGGCAACGCCGCGGGGATTGCCCAGTCGCTTCGGGACGAGGACATCACCGTCGCCGAGGTGCTGAAGTCGGCCGGCTACGCCACCGGACTGTTCGGCAAATGGGGCCTCGGCGAAGTCGACATGGAGGGGCATCCTCTCAGGCAGGGATTCGATGCCTTCTTCGGGTACCTCAACCAGGTTCACGCCCACAACTACTATCCGGAGTTCCTCTGGCGCGGGCTCGAGAAGATTGCGCTCAGGAACGAGGTCGAGAGGGTGCCCCGGCTGTACGGCGGCTTCGCTGGCGGCTGGGCAACCGAGCGGAACGAGTACTCCCACGACGTGATCGTGCGTGAGGCGCTGACGTGGGTGGAGGAGCAGAAGGACACTCCCTTCTTCCTCTACCTTGCGCTGACGATCCCTCACGCCAACAACGAAGGCACACGCGCCACCGGCGACGGGGCGGAGGTGCCGGAGTACGGCGTCTACGACCGGGAGGACTGGCCGAACCCCGACAAGGGGCAGGCGGCGATGATCACCCGGATGGACCGGGACGTGGGTACGCTGCTCGCGCGGCTCGCGAAACTGGGAATCGACGAGAAGACGCTCGTGATGTTCTCGTCCGACAACGGTCCTCACAACGAGTCCAACCATGACCTGCTTCGGTTCAACCCGTCCGGCAACCTGCGCGGCATCAAGCGGGACCTCTACGACGGCGGTATCCGGGTTCCCTTCATTGCCTGGTGGCCGGGAACGATCCAGCCCGGGCAAGTCTCGGATCACATCGGCTACTTCGGTGACGTGATGGCCACGGTCGCCGACCGATCCGGTGCCGAGGCACCCGCGAGCACCGACTCCATCAGCTTCGTGCCGACTCTGCACGGCCGCCCCGGTGACCAGGAAGCGCACGACTATCTCTACTGGGAGTTCTACGAAGCGGGATCGGCCCAGGCTGTCCGGCTGCGACAGTGGAAGGGCGTGCGCAAGCCCATGCTGACCGGGGGGCTGGAGCTGTATGACGTTGTGCGCGACCCGGGCGAGAAGTGCGACGTGGCCCGGAACCACCCGGAGGTGGTCGAGGAGATCGAGCGGATCATGGAGGAGGCCCACGTGCCGCATCCCAACTGGGAGCCGCCGTCAGGCAGGTAGGGCTGCCAGGGTCCCCCGCGCGAAACGGCGCCGCTGACCTGGACGCTGACCGTCTCGCTGCTCGACCGGCAGCGGGCGCTCGCGGTGCGGCGCTAGGCTGCCGAACGTTGTTCCTCGCGTGCCACCACAGTGGTTCGCGGCTTTGCAACCGCCCGAGCTATAGCGCGCCGGTCCAGAACTCCATCATGTCCGCGTGGAACTCCCCAGCCTGGTCGTCGGCGGTGCCGATCCGCGCGCCCTTGCGCCCGTAAGGCGACTTGACGAGGTAGATCATCGCGTCGCGTTCGGTGAGGTCTGGATCCGCCTCCCCACTGAGTGGATGCACCAGTGCGCCGTCGTCGCGGATGTAGATCGTCGGTGCGCCCGGGGCGACGGATGCGTCGGGGACCAACTCCACGGGCGTGTCGCGGTCGAAGCTGTGGTGCGTGTTTGGGAAGAGCCGGAAGCTGGCGTCGCATCCGCTGAGGGTCATCGCATGCATGTGGGCCTGGACCTGGAGCGGCAGGCACCGCTCGTCCAGGTCGCCGATCACGGAGCGCACGACGGTGTGGCCGACGTCGGGCTGCTCGAACTGCATGCCGGACCACGGGTACGCGGCATAGACGGCGGCGAGCGCGGGCGCTCGCTCCGGACCGACCAGCGGCGCCATGCAGGCCGCGGACAGCACCGCCGAGCCGCCGCGGCTGTGACCCTGGGCGCCGACGCGCGCGGCGTCGATGTCCTCGCGGCGGACCAGTACCGCGGCGGTCGCGAGCACGTCCCAGGCACTTGCCGCGAAGGAGTACTGTGCCTGGTTGGAAACGGTCGAGGTCACGCCGCGCGTGCCGAAAGGGTCGATCACGCAGCACGCGATCCCGGCGTCCGTCAGGTAGTCCGCTTTGGCGACGTGCGAGGGCGCCACGCCGAGACTTCCCGGCACGATGATCACGACGGGCCACGGACCCCGTCCCGGCGGCAGGAACAGGCGCCCGAGAATCTCCGTGGCCGGCATCGCGGCGGGCTCGGGAATCGCCTGGTGGAAGCTCGTTGGATCCGCGGTGGGGATGCGGACCACCTCGCCCGCGATGCCGCTTCCGAGGACGACCGGCCCGTCGGTCAGGCTGACCGTTGCACTGCTGCCATCTGTTGCCATTGGACCGGCTCTCTCCCGTTGTGGTGGCGGGCGATGCTACCCGGCGGCCCGCAACTCGACGAGAATACGCGGCCACGCGCCGGTGTTGTGCCATACGCGGTGCATGGCGTTTTCCGGTAGCCGCCGGTCGAGCCGCGCGCCGCTCTGGTTTCCCATGCCTCTTCCGATCACCGCGGCATCGGCCCGCAGCCTTGCGCACCGCTTCGACGAAGCGCTGGCGTTGGTGCACCACGAATTCGAGGGTCTCGACCGGCACCGCCAGTACAACAGAGCCTTCGCCCGGCTCATGAAGCCGGATCCGCTCGGGCGGGCGCCCGTGCTCGGGACGGACGGGCGCGACCTGTTCGTACCGGTGCTGCGAGAGGCGATCGGCCGTGTAGTCGGTTCCGGCGGTCAGGTCCTGGACCTGGGGGGCGGCGACGGCAGGACGTTCGCCCTGCTGGCAGACCGGTTACCCGAGGGGGCAGTCGTTTCGGTAGTCGAACCGAATCCTGCCGCGCTGCGCGACTATGCCGGGTTCCTCGCGGCCGAACCCCATCTCGTGCCCGGAGTCTTGCTCGAAGCCGCTTTCGACGCAATCGACAAGGAGCCCGGGCTGCCCGCGGACGGCGGCGCCGACCTCGTGCTGGCCCTTCACATGCTCTACTTCGTTCGCGACCCCGAGGCGGCCCTCCTTCGCATGGCCCGGTTCCTTGCACCCGGCGCCGTACTGTGCGTGGTCGCGAGCGCCGGAATGAAGGGTTACACGGAGCAGGTCCTGCGCGCCTTCATCGCGGACGGTGGAGAAGTCGGCGACAACGCACGGCGCCTGAGAGCGACAGCCGAGCGCGAAGTGTTGCTGTCGGGCGGAGTCCGGGAGGTCTTCGCGTCCGAGGGGCCTGAACTCGCGTTCGACGTAGACACCCGGCTGCAGCCAAGCCGGCTCTACGGTCGCACGCTCGGCGATCTGATCGCGCTGGCCAATGTCGCGGAATTGGCCGAAGTAGACGGGACGGCGAAGTTCGAGGCCGCTGCGCGGCTTCTCCGGAGCGCGCCCGAGTCCGTGGCTCTTCGCATGGAGGACGACGGCCCACGCAAGGGGATGTGGAGCGTGGCGCAGCCCCAATACATGGCCATCATCCGGCGCCGTCCGTTTGGGGGTGGGAGTGGGCGGGGAGCTCGGTTGACTCCGTAGCGGCGATGGAGCTATCTTGTTACTGCACTTGGTCTTAGCGGCGGCGAGTTGGATGGGAAGTTTGCACCCCTTGTTCCGGTCCGCCAGTAGGCGTAATCCAAGATGAACGTTCGAGTTCGATGCGACCGGCCAGTGCGTCGCCACTCCGAATGCCCCGCCCCCAAGGCCGCAAGGCTGAAGGTCTACGAGACAAGAGAAATCCTCGGGATGGTCTTCGCGTGGTGGGGAAGTGGCGGTCGGCCTCCGCAATGGCGCCTGCCGGATGAGCCAGTCGCTGGACCGGAGTGGTCCAAGCTGGGATTCCGAACGCTCCGTTTTCGCGGCCATCCCCAGGTAACAACTGAGAACTCGGTGGACTTGGGCCACCTGCGCTACGTACACGGCTACGACAATGTGGCGCCGGTCGGTTCGATATCGGTCATGGGCGCTTACATGCGGAGCTGTTTCGACTTCAAAAGCGTTCGAAGGATCGCCGGCAGGGACCTCGTGTGCGAAGTCTCAGCCGTCGCTCACATTCATGGACTCAGTGCTGTCCCACAAACTTCAGCGCAGTGCGAGTTGAGTCTGTGCGTTCCTGGGATCAGGCGGTCCGCTCCGGGGTTCGAACAGGTCCAGGAGCGGTCTTCGCGCGAACAGGTTGAGTTGCAGGAGGCGCAGGATTTGGCTCATGGTCCACGCCATCTTGTTGACGAACTTCAGGTAGGCGAGCAGGAGATGCACGCACATCGCGATCCAGATCTGCGTCATGACGGCATTGCGCGAAGTGCCGACGAAGCTCTTGATGCGCAGGTTCTGCTTGATCCACCTGAAGAAGGTCTCGATCTGCCAACGCTCCTTGTAGATGTTCGCGATGGTCTTCGGGGCGAGCTTGAAGTTGTTGGTCAGGAACGCGTAGAACTTCTTCGTGTCGGGGTCGCGATAGCCGACTCGACGCAGCGGGATCGGACACCGGGTGCGGCCTTTGACGCTGGTCAACTCGATGGTCTGGTCCGATGTCACGCCCAGCCCAGGCGCGAACGACCGCCGCTCTCGAACCGCGTACTTGATCTTGCGCTTCAGCCGAGTGACCAGGAAAACCCCTTGTGCATCAAGGGATTTCAGCCACTCGAAGTCGAGGTACAGACGGTCCGCAGCGACGATGCTTCCCCTCGGCAGGCGAAGGGACCGCGCCACCTCAAGGTCCGACCCCTTGCCGTCCGTGACCTCCAGGAACGCCGGCAGACAGCCCTCGTGGTCAAGCCCCATGTGCAGCTTCAACGCTCCCTTCGTCTTGCGGTACTGCGCCCAGGGAAACAGCTCCAGGCACAGGTCCACGTACGTCGCATCGAGCGAGAACAGCTTGTTGCGGAACCGGAAACCATGCCCCGGCGCCGCCTTCCGGCATCGCGCCAGCAGACGACCGAACAACGCCTCGTACAGCCTGAAGCCGATGTTCGTCAACTTTCTGATGGCCACCAACGTGTTCGACATGCCTGCGTCGCTCTTCAGCAGGTATCTGGAGTACTTCGACATCGAACGCGCCACTCCCATGCAGACGTGGGACCAGGGAACGCGCCGCATCTACGAGAACCTGTCGGCTGGCTTCCGGGACAAAGTATACCTCAACCGCCCGGTGCGGAAGGTGTATCGCCGGCCGTCGGGCGTCGTAGTGAAGGACGAAGACGGCGTAGAGGAGACATTCGACGAGGTGGTCTTCGCCTGCAATGCGAACCAGACGCTGATGATGCTCGACAGGCTCACGTTCCTCGAGCGCTACATTCTCTCGTCGATTCGTTACGAGAGCGAGCTCCACAACCATGCGGTCGTGCACTCGGACTCTTCGGTGCTACCGGATAGCGAGGTCGAGGCCCTGGAGACGCGGAGCAACCACATCGAGCAGTACGGCGCCAGGCCGGACAACTACGAGATCACGTACATCATGCACAACCAGCAGCCGTGGGCCAATGGTTCGGACAAGCCTTGTCTGGTGACCTACAACCCGGTCAGCCGGATCGATGACCGGAAGGTCGTCAAGAGGTGGTGGTTCAGCACGTTGTCCATGACGTTCGTCAGGTCGCGTTGCTCGTACCCTTGTTCCGCTTCATTCCAGGGGAAGAGAGGCGCCTGGCACTGCGGCGCCCATACGCTGATCAACAGCCAGGAGACCTGCTTCGTCAGCGGGCTCGCCGCGGCCAGGCAGATCGGCGCGAACTACCCGTTCGACGATCCCGAGGCAAGACGCTCGTTCAACCACTACGGCGGCATCATGTACGGCTGGAGGTTGAGGAAGGTGAGGGGCTGACTCTTGGCCGGCAGCGAGATACCCGAATTCAGTTCAGCCACCTGGTGGAGCGACACCTGGTGCCGGCCGGCGTCCAGAGCAGACGGCGCCGCGACCGGCGGCGTGGACTCCGTTCTCGGCACTAGAACCGCACCCGCAAGCCGCCGTTGATGACCCGCCCGTCCAGAGGCGCCCAGGCGTCGACGGTCCAGCGCCCGTCGGGGGCACGGTCCGGGCGCAGGGACGAGTGCCAGCGGTGCTGCTGTACGTCGGTGAGGTTCTCGAGGTTGAGGAAGAGACGGACCGGCCCGAACCGGCGCTCCATCAGCACGCCGACCACCGTGTAGGGCTCGCTGATGTCGCGATACGGGTTCGCTTCGAGCCGCTGCCGTCCCGTGTAGTACACCTCAAGACCGATCCGGCCGTCCTCGTTCTCGGCCATGGCCACGGCGCCGAGGCTGTGCCGCGGGGTCTGCGGCACGTCCAAGGTCACGTCGCCGGCTTGCTCGCGCGCACGCACGTGTGTGTAGGTCGCCGTGACCGCGAACGGCGGCCGCCGGTACGTGCCCAGCAGCTCCACGCCGGCGTTGGTCGTGGGCTGGTCGAGGTTGCTCAGCACGAAGGTCTCGCGGTCGACGTGGACCGGGTCCGCGATGCGCGACACGAACAGAGTCGTTGTGAAGGCGAGCGGACCGTGGGTGCGGGTGAGGTCGATCGAGGCGCTGCGGCCCCGTTCCGCCAGTAGCGGGCCATCGACCGTGAGCCGGGTCAGGCCGGTCGCCTCGGTCTCCTCGGTGAGCGGCGTCGGGCCGAAGAAGCCGGTTCCGGCCGACATGCGCGTCGACCAGTCGCCGAACCGCAGCAGCGCGGAGACGCGGGGGCTGAAGAACCAGCCGTACTCGCTGTGGCGGTCCAGCCGTCCGCTGATCGACAGCGCCATCCGCTCGTTCACGTCGATGTCGTCCTGCACGAACACGCCGGGCGTCGTGAAGCTGTAGCTGAACCGCGGCACGTCGCTGGGTTCGTAGGCGTCGTGTTCGAGCGCGGCGCCGGCGACCCACGTATGCCGCCCCGCCGCTCGCCGCACGGTGACTTCCGCGAAGCCGGTTTCGTGGCGGTCGCGCTCCAGGGTCGTTCCGAACCGGTGATCGCGCCGATTCTGCGCGATGGCTGCGCGCGCGTTGATGACGGAGTCTCCGGTCAGCGTCTGCCACAGGGCGCCGAGGTCATTGCGGCGGGTGTCGAGAGCCTCCCGGTACGGTGAACCCGTCGCCGCGAGCACGCGGCCCGGCGCCGTGCCCCCGCTGCGGCTCTCGCGGGTCGCGCCGGCCGTGAGCAGGAACGATCGGCCCTCCCCGTCGTCCCAGAACAGGCGCGGCCGCACGACGCCGCGGGCGTAGCGGGGCATGTCCGCCCACCCGTCGCCGTCGATGTCGGTCAGGCTCTGCCAGTGCCCGCCGCCGACCAGGGTCATCGCCCAGGTGTCGGAGAGCGGGGTGGACAGCCAGAGCACGCTGTCGGTGCCGCCCCGCGTCGACTGGTTGAGCAGGATCTCCCGTTCCGTTTCGTCGCCGGGCCGCCGCGACAGGAGGTTGACCACGCCGCCCATTGCGCCGGCGCCGTGCAGGGCGGAAGCCACCCCCTTGATGACCTCCACCTGCCCGAGGTCCATCGGCGGGATCTGGAGCAACCCGAGGCCGCCCGGCTGGCTGCCGTAGAGCGGCAGCCCGTCCGACAGGAGCCGTGTGTAGCGGCCCCGCATGCCCTGGATGCGAACGCTGGCAGCGCCAAGCGACGGCGAGGTGGCCTGCACCCGCATGCCGCCCATCTCGTTGAGCATCATGACGATGTCTCCGGGCGTCATGAGCATCTTCTCTTCGATCTCTTCCCGGTCGAGCACCTCGACCCGCATCGGCTGGTCCTCGATCCGGCGGCCCGTGCGGGTGCTGGCGACCACGGTGACCTCTTCCTCGACTGTCAGCTCTGGCTCGGGCTCTTCCTGCGTCTGGTCTCTTTCCTGCGCTACGGCATCAACGGACGGCGCGGCAAGCAGCAGAACGAGTGCGAGAAGCTTCGACATGTGGATCCGGGAGCGTGGCGGGAAGCGGCCGGTTCACCCTACAGGGAGGCTCTCGTGATGCGTTCGCGCCTTCAGGCTCGTCTCTCATGGGACAAGGCGGCGCCACAACATCGCCGCTATGATCTAGGCCGCTTCGTCGCCAAAGCTTGCCGAGCGCTTTCCAGGACGCACGACCGTGAACATGCAGACACTCCGGCTCTTCGCGTCACATGCGCTGTGGGGCGCTACGAGGCACCGCGCCATGGGTTGGGCGCTAGTGGATGCTCTCGCGTCGGACGACGAGGATGAACGGATGATTGCCGGCATACTGCTTACCAAGGCCGGTCGGCCAGCCGAACCGCTGCTTGAGGAAGCCCTGAAGGACGGTCGACATCGTCCCGAGGTCATCGCAGTGCTAGGCAGCATCGGCGATCCCGCCATGGTCCCGGAACTCCGACCGTTCGAGCAGAACGAGGATCCGGAGGTGGCGAGTGCGGCAAGAGACGCGATCCGCGCAATTGGCACCGCAACTCCCTGATTGCTGCGCCAGGCCAACCCGGCAGTCGAGCGTTTTCCAGTGAGTGGACGCCATCCGTTCAGCAAGCTGACCAAGGACTTCACGCCGGCACGCCGGCGGCGAGTCGACGCGTTGAAGAGGAAGCAGACGGCGGAGATGCCGTTGCACGAGCTTCGTCGGGCACGGGCTCTGACCCAGCGGGACCTGGCCGAGACCTTGAAGGTGAATCAGCCCGCGGTCTGCAAGCTGGAGCAGCGGGCCGACGTGTATGTGTCGAGCCTGCGCTCCTACATCGAGGCGGTGGGCGGGAAGCTGAAGATCGTGGCCGAGTTCCCGGAGGGGGAGGTCGCGATCACGAACTTCTCCGACGTTGGGGAGTGAGCGCGGCCGTCCACGGCACACCGGGCTAGACTGGCCACATGATCCTCACCGAGAAGAACGTGCCCCGCGAGACCTTCGAGGCCGGCACCGGCTGGCAGCTCAAACCCGAGGGTGCCTGCAAGGGGCCGGTCTGCGTGCCGCTCGCCGACCGCGCAGTGGCGTCCCGGAACCAGGTGGACGGGGTTGCCGTCGCCGAGGCCATCGGTCTTCCACTCGTTCACGACGAGGAACATGGCCTGTGGGCCGTCGGGCCCGAGTCGATCGGCTCGCGCGCGCTGGTGTCGGCTGAGAACGCCGACTTCGATTTGCCCGACCTGGACGGACAGCTCTTCCGCCTCTCGAGCCTGCGCGGGCGGAAGGTCCTCGTCTACGCTTGGGCGCCCTACTGAGGATGCTCTGCCGACCTGCCCGGGTGGCAGGCGCTGCGCGACGAGCTTCATCCGCAAGGCTTCGAACTGGTGACTGTAGGTCTCGACACGTTGGGAGCTCGTGGCTGCCGCCGGTTCATCGAGGCCGCCAAGCCGAAGCACCCCGCGCTCGTCGACCAGCATCATCTGCTGGCCCGGCTCTTCGGCGTCGTCAACATCCCCAGTTCGGTGTGGATTGACGAATCGGGCACGATCGTCCGGCCCGCGGAAGCCGCGCCCGCGCCACCGCGGGACAAGGCGCGCAGCTTCGGCTCGTCTACCGGGGGAACCGATCGTTTCAGCCAGATGCTGGAAGAGGCGAAGAAGATCCCTCACGACACCGACGCCTACCACGAGGCGCTGCGCGACTGGGTCCAGAAGGGTGCGGCGAGTCGATTCGCCCTTTCGCCGGAGCAAGTGGTCGAACGATCGCGACCCCGCAACGCCGACGTGGCCCTCGGACACGCCCACTTCGAACTCGCGACGCACCTGGAGAACGAGGGTCACCACGATGCGGCCGTCCCGCACTTCCAGGAGGCCCACCGCCTGGTCCCGGAGAGTTGGAGTTTTCGCCGCCAGGCCTGGTCGCTGGAGGGAGGCGCGGAAGGCCCGTTCGCGCGGTTCTGGCAGGGCCCGAGCGAGAACGACCCGGAGGCGTGGCCCTACGAAGGGGATTGGCTCGCCGACATCCGTTCGGTGGGCGCGGAGAACTACGTCGAGCGCTTCGAGCCCTAGTACGGCAGAAGTCCGGATGCCGGCGCGGCGCGCCGGATGCGGGCAGGATGCCCGCGTTCCCAGGAGCGGGTGCGGGGTGGCATTCGGTTTGCCGCGCTCCGGTGATTCCTTGCAACACCGTTGTAAGATCGCCTGACCCACCAAGGAGAAAGCCACGCACGGAAGGAAGTCAGCTCTGTTGACGTGCCTGGCGCTGCGCCGAACGCGGCGGTCAGCGGACGCCGCTGCGGCGGCTTCAGCCACGGCAAGCATCACCGCTACGAGGGCGACCACGACGCGTCGCTCAGCAACCTCTACGTCACGCTTCTGCAGGCGATGGGGGTCGAGACGGACCAGTTCGGGCAAAGCAGCGGCACGCTGACCTGGTCATAGCCGTAGGCGGTTCAGCCACCACGAGCCTAGGGGCTTGCGCGGCAACACTGGGTGCGCCGGCGCCCTCGCCGGCTTCTGAGAGGACGCGCCGCGAAGCGGCGACCACCATGCAGCGCCGGGGCGCTGTTTCTGAGACCATTGGCGTGTGGAGCGATCGCAACCGGGGCCGCCGCTCGCAGGCGTCCGCATACTTGAGTTGGCAAACGGCGCGGCAGAGACTGGGTGCGCCGGCCTTCTGGCCGGCATCCGGCGCGAAGCGCCGGCCTCCGGGAGTTCGGCCGCGCTGGCAAACGGCGTTGCGGCGGCCTATTGCGGCCGGCAGTTCGCTCTGTGGGGAGCGGACGTGGTGGTCCTGGAACCCGAGGAAGGATCGCGTCTTCGGCGCATGGGTCCGCTTGTCGAGACTGGGGCCGCGCCGGAGTCACTTCTCTGGCAGACGGTAGCCGCGAACAAGCGCGTCGTCTCGCTGTCGCGTGCCTGCCCGGACCCCGAAGCACTGCTCGATCTGCTGCGGCGCGCCGATGTCCTGGTGACCGACTGGACCGAGGCCGACCTGGATCGCTGGGGGCTCACGTTCGCGGATCTGCGAGAGCGACTCCCGGGCCTGGTCCTGGTGTCGGTCTCTTCGTTCGGTTTGGACGGCCCCTATGCCGGGCTCGTCGGCTCGGAGTTGGTGGTCCAGGCGCTGTCGGGCTATGCCGGCCTGAACGGTGAGAAGCGGCGAGCTCCGCTCAAGGCGCCCGGCCACATCCTCGGCTACACCTGCGGGGTCAGCGCCTTCGTTGCCGCTCTCGCGGCACTGATCGCGCGCCTCGATAGTGGGCGTGGACGCTTCATCGAGGTGTCGGAGTTGGAGACGATCGCCGCCATCCTGCCTTTGCTCCGCATCGAGTACACGGGCGTACATCCCGAGCGCGACGGCGGTCCTTCGACCGGCGTGCGGGCGCATCGCTGCCGCGACGGCTGGGTCACCTTCATTCCGCCTCCCGAGGACCAGCTCGGCGACTACGGCGCGGTGCTCGGCGTCGAGGACGACGAGTGGCCTCCGCCTGTGGACGGCGAGGACCCCGTCACGCGTATTCAGCGGCTGCTTCCGTTCCTGGCCCGCCGGGTGCGTGGCAAGACGACGGACGAGGTGTTCCACGGTCTCCTCAAGCGCGGCATCGTCTGCGGCAAGGTCGCAACACCCGCCGAACTGCTCACCGACGAGCACCTCACCGCTCGCGGTTTCTTCAAGACCCTCCACCATCCACAGCTTGGAGAGCTGCCTTTCGCCGGTCCCGCGGCACGACTTGGGCTGACCGGCGCGGTGGCGCCGGGCCCGGCCCCGGCAGTCCGTGAGCAGGTGGATCCGTCGGCGCTCGACTGGGTGCCGGTGGCGCCGCCGGCGGAGGTGGCGGAGGTGGGGGAGGTGGGGGAGGTGGGGGAGGAAGGAGAGTCGCTGCCGCTGGCCGGAGTCCAGATCGTCGACCTGACCCAGGCGTGGATCGGCCCCTTCGCCACCATGCTCCTGGCCGACCTCGGCGCCAGCGTGATCAAGATCGAATCGCATCGCCGGCCGGACGTCTGGCGGCGATGGTTGGCGAGTCCGGTGCCGATGGTGGACCCGCCTGCCGACCTGGTGAACTCGAGCCCGAACTACAACAGCGTCAACCGCAACAAGCGCTCCCTGTGCCTGGACCTCAAGACCGGGGAGGGCAAGGACCTGCTCCGACGGTTGGCCGCCGACGCCGACGTGGTGATGGAGAACTTCACGCCGCGCGTCATGGAGCGGTTCGGGTTCGAGTGGCCGGAACTCTCGAAGGACAATCCGCGCCTCGTGATGACGTCCTGGTCGGGCTTCGGGAAGACCGGACCGCTGAGCGACTACAAGGCGAACGGGACATCCATCGAGGCGCTCGCCGGTTGGGACTGGCTTCACCGCTATCCGGACGAGGACCCGATGGTCATGGGCTTCTACCAGGCGGACGCGATCACCGGCATGCAAATGGCCGCGACGACCCTCGTCGCCCTCTTCCACAGCCGTCGCACCGGTGAGGGACAAGCGATCGACGGCAGCATGATCGAGGCGGCGGTCGGCTACCTCGGCGAAGTGCTCCTCGATGCAGCCGTCGGTGGCGAGCAGAGTCCGCCGGGTAACGGCGACCTCGACCATGCGCCGCACGGCGTCTACCCGTGCGCCGGGGACGACCGCTGGATCGCCCTGGCGGTCGACTCCGACGAGATGTGGCGGCGGCTGGTGGCGCTCTCAGGCGTCGAGGCCCTCGCGGATCCGGCCTTTGACCTGAATCACGACCGCATCGCCAACGCCGAGAAGCTCGACGAGGCGCTCGCCGAGTGGACGTCTACCCAGCAGGCCGAGCCTCTGATGGAGCGCCTGCAGGCCGCTGGCATCGCCGCCGGCGTAGCGCGCACCACCGCTGAGTTGATGGCCTGCCGTCACCTGGAGCAGCGGCGCTGGTTCCGCAGGATCAAGCACGCGGATGTAGGCGAACACCGCTACGCCGGCCACCCCTGGCGGATGGACGGTCTGCTGGAACGCTCCGACCTGCCGCCGCCCCGACTCGGCGAACAGAGCCGTGAGCTGCTCCGTGGGCGCCTGGATCTTTCGGAGGCCGAGATCGACGACCTCTTCGAACGCGGCGTCACCGGCGCCGTGTTGGGCTAGGAGTGTCCGCAGCGTCGGCTCGGCAACCGTTGACTGACGTCGTTCGCCCGGAGCTTCTCGACGTTGGGCGGAGAGGAAATGGTCTTGGCCGGTCCCTCTCGTTGTGCGAGCATCTGCATGGTGGCCACAAACCTCTCAATCGATCCGGAGCTGCTGCAAAGAGCGCTCGATGTTAGTGGCGAAGAAACCATGACGGCAGCCGTGACCCTTGCCCTCAAGGAGTTCGTCGCCAGCAGGGAGCAGGCCCGCAACCTTGAGCTGTTCGGCACCCTGGAATGGGATGAGAGCTTCGACTACAAGAAGGAGCGATCGAGGGAGTTCCAGAGGCTTCGTCTCCGGGAAGACTGACACCGAAGCGGCTGAGGTTCGCGCTGCCGCTTCGCCTCACCTACGGCCGGTAGCTCGGCCCCTTCGCCGGCCCGAGAAGTTCCGTCGCCACCATCCGCCGCGCGTCGCTCATGAAGTCCACCAGCAGGGGCCGCGTGTCGCGGGGATCGATGATCTCCTCGACGCCGAAGGCGTGGGCATTGCGGAACGGCGATGAGATCGCGTGCAGACGCCCTTCGATCTCGGCGCGCTTGGCCTCGGGGTCCTCAGCGGCCTCGATCTCGCGCTTGTAGGCGATCGCGGTTCCACCCTGAATGTGCATCGAGCCGCCGTGGGCCGAGGGCCAGGCGTAGCGGCGGTAGAGGCCCTGGCCGCGCCAGTGGAGACCGCCGGCGACTCCGTAGAGCTGCCGCACGACGAAGCAGATGTAAGGGGTCCGGGTCAGGTTGAGCGCCGTCACGACGCGGGCGCCCGCCCTCACGATCCCCAAACGCTCCTGCCCCGGGCCGACCGAGAACCCGGGCTCGTCGGCGAAGTAGAGGAGCGGCAGGTGGAAGGTCTCGCAGAGCTCCAGCAGACGGAGCATCTTTTCGCCGGCCGCGATGTTCATCGAGCCGCCGTTGAACCGCGGGTCGTTGCTCATGACGCCGCAGGGCATGCCGTCGACGCGGGCGAGGCCCGTCACGCGGGCCCGGCCGTAGTGGGGCCCGATCTCGAAGAAGCTCCCCTCGTCGACCACGGCGCGGACGATCTCGTAGGGGTCATAGGTTCGGCGCCGGTCCTGCGGCACCACGGACAGCAGTGACTCGGCGCGCCGGTCCGGATTGTCATCCGGCTTCTGCTCCGGCGGAGCCTCCCAGACGCTCGAGGGCAGGTACGAGAGGAACCGCCGTACCTGACCGATCGCGTCGGCTTCGTCCTCGGCCAGGTTCATGACCACGCCGTTCCTGACCTGAGTGCGTTCGTCGCCCAGCTCTTCCTTGGTGATCCGCTGACCGGTCGCCTGCTCGACCACCTTCGGGCCGGCCACGAACACCTGGCTGGTGCCCTTGACCATGACGTTGAAGTGGCAGAGGCACGCTTGCACCGCCGGTAGACCCGCGACCGAGCCAAGCACGGCCGAGACCACAGGAACGGTCTGCAGGAGCTGGGCCGACACGTCGGTTCCGGCGCCACCAGGCAGGTACGTCCTCCCGATCAGCTCGAAGGTCTTCACGCTGCCGCCGGTCGCGTCGAGAAGCCGGACGAAGGGCAGCCGGCTGCGCAGCGCGAACTGCTCCGCGAAGCGGCTCTTGTTGCCGATGTTCGCGTCCGAGGCGCCGCCGCGGATCGTGAAGTCGCCGCCGGAGAACGCGACCTTGCGGCCGTCGACGCGCACCGTGCCGACCACCATGTTCGAGGGCTTGAGCCCTGCTACCGAACCGTCCTCCCAGGTCGCCGTTCCGGCCAGCGCGCCGATCTCGTGGAAACTGCCCGGATCCGCGAGCAGATCGATGCGTTCGCGCACCGTCAGCTTGCCGCGGCCGTGCTGAAAGGCGACGCTGTCGGCGCCGCCCATCTCTTCGGCCATGCGGCGCTGCCGTTCGATCTCCTCGACGTCGTCGGTCCAGCTCATCCTGTCCTCCGGTTCGGCATGGCGGGGATTCTCTCATTGCGGGGCGCCAGTCTGGGTGTGTTGGATTTTCAGCACGCTTCGGCTAGGGTGTTTCCCGGAACCACGAATCGGACGAGCGAGGTTGATCGTGAACGAGCGGCCCCAACTCAGCAGACGGGAGCGTGAGGTCATGGACATCGTCCACGAGGCCGGAGCCGCCACGGTGTACTCGCCGACCGTCCCGGCTTCGCAGGCGCGGCGTTCGGCCATGCGGCATGTCATCAGGACCTTCTTCGGCGGCTCGGTGGAGAGCGCGGTGGCCACACTGCTGGATCTGGAGGACGCGAGGTTCACGCGGGAGGAGCGAGCTCGTTTGCGCGCCCTCATCGATCAGGCATCTCAGGACGGCCGATGACCGAGCTCTTGACGACGGTCGAATCGGCGGGCCTGGCCGCCGGCGCCCGACCGTCCGACTACGCGCGCCACCTCCTGTCGTTGGCGGAGAGCGTGTTCCTCCGCCGGCCGGCGCTGTCGCTGCCGTTGGCACAGCAGTCACGGTTGGAGAGGCGAGTGCGGGCCATTCTGAATCCCCACCGGCCGCGTCCTCGGGCGCTCGTCGCCGCGGTCGCCTTCGGACCGAGGATGTGGAATTCCTGGAGAGCCGCCTGGCGATCGCACAAGCCATGGGCCGGAAGCTCGACTCCGTTCGGTGGCTGGTGCGGCGCGCGCTCGAGAAGACGTACTGCCTGCGGCAGGCGGATCTTGTTCGGCTGGTCCTCTTGAGTTCCCGCTTGCCCGTTGCGCCACTGGCGAGCCCATGACGAAACCTCTCGTCTCAGCGGTTCGGTTCGCCCGTTTCGCCCTCGCCACCGCAATCGCGCTGTTGGCGGCCATGCCCTCGGCGGCCCAAGAAGGAGTCAGGAAGTCCTCGGGCGCATACGTTGACTCTGATCCGAGTTCGATAGTACAGGGCGAGTACAGGGCGAGTACACGGACTGTTTACCGACGTATACGCCTCTCGTCTTCGACGGCGGGTACGGAGTGAGCTTGTGCTACGAAACCGCGGAAGGCGTTGTCGGGGCTGCTCAAGGAGGGATCTGGGCTTCCGGCGAGTCCGGCCTGCTCTGGTTCTTCGACCTCGACAACGCGGAGGTGCTGGTCAAGGTGCTCAAGGGTTGCTCGTACAACGGCCGCCGCTGGGTCTTCGTGGCGCCCGTCACCGATGTCGCTTTCAATCTCCACGTCACGAGTAGCAGCGGTCGCCAGTGGACTCACCGCAACCGACTGGGTGAGACGGCAGCCACCAGGAGTGACACTTCGGCGTTCGTGTGTACTGAAGATGACGCGACAAGCACCTCCGTCGCATCCGGCGCGCGACCAGGAAACGTAACGGGACAAGCCGTCGCCGGGAGTCCGCTAGCGAGAGGGGAACACACGGATTGCCACCCAACCACAACGCCGCTCGTTTTCGACGGCGGCTACCGGGTGAGCTTGTGCTACGAAACCGCAGACGGCAAGGTCGGCGAGGCGCGAGGGGGGATTTGGGCTTCAAACCAGTCGGGCCTGCTCTGGTTCTTCAGCCGCGGCAACGCGGAGGTGCTGGTCAAGGTGCTCAACGGCTGCTCGCACAACGGCCGCCGCTGGATCTTCGTGGCGCCGGTGACGGATGTTGCTTTCAACCTCCATGTCACGAGCGTCGGAGGCCGCGAGTGGACTCATCGCAACCGGCTTGGCGAAACGGCGGTTACCGCGAGCGACACTTCGGCATTCGACTGTGCCACCGACGACGGGGTCCTGGAGACCGTGTCGGTGTCGTCGGCTTCGGCCGAGGAGGGCGATGCCGTGGAGTTCACGGTCACGCAGTCGGGCCCCGCCGGTAGTGACACGGTACTGGGCTGGAGCACGACAGGCGGCACGGCGACGTCCGGCGAGGACTTCAGGGCCGTTACGGCGGGTACATTGACGATCGCCGCCGGCGAGACGATGGGCAGGCTCAGGGTGTCGACGGTGGAGGACGCGCTCGCGGAGGCGGACGAGACCTTCGCGGTGACGATCGCTGCGACGATGCTGCCGCCCGGTGTGACCTTGGGCGTCGAGACCGCGACCGGGACGATCATCGACGACGACGCGGGGCCGGGGCAGGTCGACATTCCAGATGCCAACCTTCGGGCGGCTCTCGTAGCCGCGCTCGGCCTGCAGAGTGGCGAGCAAGTGACCCGGGCAGCCTTGGAGACCCTGACTATCCTGGAGGCGCCGCGTGCGGACATCAGGGACTTGACCGGGCTTGAGTTGGCGACCGGGTTGACCCAACTGAACCTGAGAGCCAATTCCATTGGCGACGTGTCGCCGTTGGCAGGTCTCACCGAACTGGACGTTCTTGTACTTGGGCACAACGTCGTCGAGGACCTGTGGCCGTTGGCTGGCCTTACGAACCTGAGGGTCCTGGATGTTTCGTCCAACGGGCTCGAGAAGGTGGCGCCCCTGGCCAGCCTCTCGAAGTTGCAGAGTCTGAACCTCTCCATCAACGAAGTCCAGGACGTGTCACGCTTGGCCGATCTCGTCGGTATGCGTCGCCTTCAGCTCCAGTTCAACGTCGTCGAGGACGTCTCACCGCTGGTCGGCCTTCTGGGTTTGGGGGAATTGGACTTGCGCGGGAATCCTCTTGACCGGGAGTCGATCGAAGTCCATGTTCCGGCTCTTTTGCAACGGGAGGTTGACGTGCAGTTCGACTGGTTCGAGAGCAAGAGACGCTTCGACATCGAGCTCGTCTTTTTGGAGGGCTTCTCCGATGCGCAGAAGAGGCTCGTGGAATGGGCGTCCCGGCGGTGGATGGCTGTTTTACCGGAGGACTTGCCGGACGTCGTCGCGGATCGAACGCTAACCGGTAGTTGCGATGGAATCCCATACGAGATTCCGACGGGAGAGCGGATAGACGACCTGCGTGTCTACGTTACGAGTTCGTTCGATCCTTGGGATCTCGATATCCGGACCAGCTCAAGGGCTTATCGTGACGACAACAAGGCTCTTCCGTTCGCCTCATGCATCAACCTGGACCTGACTTCCGATACTTCGCAGACCGCGCTACATGGATTCGCGCACGCGTTGGGCTTTACTGCCGAGGTGGCCGGTTGGAGCCACTTCCTTCAGCGGGCCGATGACGGCCATTGGCATTTCGTCGGACCTCTCGCGATCGCGGCGTTCAGGGACGCGGGCGGGTCGGGCTACACCGGCCCAGGTGTGCCTTTGAGAATGAACGATGCCAGCCATTGGGGTGGCCTTCTGGTAGGTGAACTCATGGGTGATCAACGGGATCATTGGAGCAGGCCGCTTAGCGCGATCACGATTCAGGCACTGGCGGATATCGGTTACAGCGTGGATGTGACCCAAGCCGACGAGTACGCTCTGCCGGGTTCCGTAGCCACCGGGGAGACCGTGTCGGTGTCGTCGGCTTCGGCCGAAGAGGGCGATGCCGTGGAGTTCACGGTCACGCAGTCGGGCCCCGCCGGTAGCGACACGGTACTGGGCTGGAGCACGACAGGCGGCACGGCGACGTCCGGCGAGGACTTCAGGGCCGTTACGGCTGGTACATTGACGCTCGCTGCCGGCGAGACGACGGGCAGGCTCAGGGTGTCGACGGTGGAGGACACGCTCGCGGAGGCGGACGAGACCTTCGCGGTGACGATCGCCGGGACGATGTTGCCTCCCGGTGTGGCCCTGGGGGCCGGGATCGCGACCGGGACGATCGTCGACGACGACGCGGGGCCGGGGCAGGTCGACATTCCAGATGCCAACCTTATTCCAGATGCCAACCTTCGGGCGGCTCTCGTAGCCGCGCTCGGCCTGCAGAGTGGCGAGCAAGTGACCCGGGCAGCCTTGGAGACCCTGACTGTCCTGGAGGCGCCGCGTGCTGACATCAGGGACTTGACCGGGCTTGAGTTGGCGACCGGGCTGACCCAACTGAACCTGAGAGCCAATTCCATTCGCGACGTGTCGCCGCTGGTCGGTCTAACGCAACTGACCAATCTGGACCTTGAATGGAACGTCATCGAGGACCTGTCGCCCTTGGCCGGCTTGGCCGAACTGACGGTCCTGCTCGCTGGGTACAACGCCATCGAGGACGTGTCGCCGCTGGCCAGCCTGACCCAACTGGACTACCTGTACCTTACGCGGAACGTCATCAAAAGCGTGTCGCCGCTGGCAGGCCTCACCGAACTGGAAAGTCTTCAACTTCAGGACAACGTCATCGAGGACCTGTCGCCCTTGGTTGGCCTCACTCGGCTGACTCACCTGGGCCTTGAGTTCAACGCCATCGAGGACGTCTCGCCGTTGGCCGGCCTTTCGAACCTCGGGCACCTGACCCTTTCGGGTAACCGCATCGAGAACGTGCGGCCTTTGTCGGGTTTTGACGAACTCCACACCCTCTACCTTGGCTTCAATTCGATAGAGGACGTCACGCCGTTGGCCGGCCTTGCGAACCTGAAGGTCCTGGGTGTTTCGTCCAACGCGCTCGAGGAGGTGGCGTCCCTGGCCAGCCTTTCGAAGTTGCGGATTCTGGACCTCTCTATCAACGAAGTCCAGGATGTGTCGCTCTTGGCCGGTCTCGTCGGGATGCGCCGCCTTTGGCTCCAGTTCAATGTCATCGAGGACGTCTCACCGTTGGTCGGCCTCCAGGAGCTGAGGGAGTTGGATTTGCGCGGAAACCCCCTTGACCGCGGATCGATCGAAGTCCATGTTCCGGCTCTCTCACAACGGGAGGTTGACGTGCAGTTCGCCTGGTTCGAGAGCAAGAGACGGTTCGATATTGAGCTCGTCTTTCTGGAGGACTTCTCCGATGCGCAGAAGAGGCTCGTGGCATGGGCGTCCCGGCGGTGGATGGCTGTTTTGCCGGAGGACTTGCCCGACGTCGTCACGGATCGAACGCTAGTCGGTACTTGCGACGGTAACTCATACGAGATTCCAGCGGGAGAGCGGATAGACGACCTGCGTGTCTACGTTACGAGTTCGTTCGATCGCTGGGGTCCCAATGGCTGGGGCAGCCCGAGAGCTCATCGCGAAGACAACAAAGCTCTTCCGTTCGCCTCATGCATCAACCTTGACCTGACTTCCGATACTTCCCGGACCGCGCTACATGAGTTCGCGCACGCGTTGGGCTTTACTGCCGGTATGGCCGGTTGGCGCCGCTTCCTTCAGAGGGCCGATGACGGCCATTGGCATTTCGCCGGCCCTCTTGCGATCGCGGCGTTCAGGGACGCGGGCGGGTCGGGCTACACCGGCCCAGGTGTGCCTTTGAGAAAGAACGATGCCAGCCATTGGGGTGGCCTCGTGGTAGGCGAACTCATGGGTTTTCAACAGGATGCACGGAAGAGGCCGCTCAGCGCGATCACGATCCAGGCACTGGCGGATGTCGGCTACAGCGTTGATGTGACGCAGGCAGACGAGTACGCTCTCCCAGGCCTCGCGGCCACAGGGAGCGTTGGCGCGGCTGGCAGCGCGGAGGACCGGGCGCGCCTGCCAGCCGGGACGTCGCAAGGTGCCGCTGCCTTTCGCGGCCTCGGGGGCGGATGGCCGGACCGGGTGCCGCCGTGCCAGAATGCCGGCCCGTTTGATGCTGCCGGTCGCCGGCCCGAGGCCTGCGCCGTTCCGTTCCTGAGCTGCGGCGTGGCCGCGGGTGTTGGGTTCAGGCATCACACGGGATTCCCTTCGCGCTCGCCGGCTCGGGGCCTTGGTACGGGGAAGGAGTGGGAGTAGGGATCCCTCGCGACTCGCTCCGTGCCGGATGTCGACGCGCGGCGTTGCTGTGCGTCCCGGTGGTAGCGTTCTGTCTGGGGAAGGGAGCGTGTTCGAGGACCGTGGCAACGGTGACCTGATGTGGTCCGGCGGTCAGCCCGGCGCGGGACCTGGGCCGGCATCTGTACGGATCCAGCCCCCTTCTGCCAGTGTTCGACCAGGATGGCGACTTGCTGCGCCTGCGTCACGAGCACCGGGCTGACTTCGTCCTCCGGTGTGGCTTGGTGGGGATTCTCTCATTGCGGGGCGCCAGCCTGGGTGTGTGGAATTTTCAGCACGCTTCGGCTAGGGTGTTTCCCGGAACCACGAATCGGACGCGCGAGGTTGATCGTGAACGAGCTGCCGCAACTCAGCAGACGGGAGCGTGAGGTGATGGACATCGTGCACGAGGCTGGAGCCGCCACGGCGGCGCAGATCCGCGAGCGTATGGCCGAGCCGCCCACGTACTCTGCTGTCCGTTCGGTGCTTCGGATCCTCGTCAAGAAGGGTCATCTTGGCAGCCGCCAGGACGGTGTCCGTTACGTGTACTCGCCAAGCGTTCCTACGTCGCGGGCGCGCCGTTCGGCCATGCGGCATGTCATCAGGACCTTCTTCGGCGGCTCGGTGGAGAGCGCGGTGGCCACACTGCTGGATCTGGAGGACGCGAGGTTCACGCCGGAGGAGCGAGCGCGTTTGCGTGCCCTCATCGAACGGGCGTCCCGAGAAGGCCGATGAGCGAGTTCTTTTTGCCAGCCGAGTCGGCGGGCGTGGTCGATCTCCTTGTCCGGGCGACGATCCTGTTGTGCGTTGGGATGGTTCTTCAGTGGTTGTTCCGGAAGTGGCCCGCGGCGACGCGCCATCGTCTGTGGACCCTGACGTTCGTGCTTCTTCTAGCACTGCCCGCTCTTAGACAGTTCGGCCCTTCGTGGGACTTGCCTCTCCTACCCGATGCCAATCGGCCGAGCGACGCAGCCCGCCGCCTCGAAGTTGCTAACTCCTTGGTCCCGGCCGACGCCGGCGTGACTGCGGCACCACTTGCGTCTCTGGTACTCGACGTTTCTTTCGGTCGCGGGGGGGCAGCAGAGGCGCCTCTGCTCCGGCCCTGGACTCTGTGGGTGTTCGTGTTCTGGGCGGCTGGCTGCGCGCTGGCGTTCGCTTCGCTCGGGGTCGGCGCTCGGCGGTTCTCCAGACTCGTTCGAGCCGGGCAACCCGTGGAAGATGAAGCCTGGCTCAGTCAGTTGGACGCTTTACGGAAGCGGCTGTCCATTCGCGTCAAAGTGCGCCTCGTCCTGGCAGTGGAGCCCTTGACACCGATGACTGGAGGCGTGTGTCATCCGGTCATTCTGCTTCCGGCATCGGCGAGCCACTGGCCGGAAGCCCGTCGCCACGCCGTCCTCGCCCACGAACTGGTCCACGTGCACAGGCGCGACGCACTCCGTCAACTGATTGGCCGCGCCGTTCTGGCGCTCTACTGGTTCCATCCCCTGGGTTGGGTCGCGTCGCATCTGGCAGCGGCGCGCCGCGAAGAAGCCTGCGACGAGGAAGTGCTGGCCATCGGCGCGCGACCCTCCGACTACGCGCGCCACATCCTGTCGTTGGCGGAGAGCGGGTTCCTGCGCCGGCCGGCCCTGTCGCTGCCGATGGCACAGCAGTCACAGTTGGAGAGGCGAATACGGGCCATTCTCAGTCCCCACCGGCCGCGTCCTCGGGCGCTCGTCGCCGCGGTCGCCTTGGTGGCCGCCGCGGTGGGGGGTGTGTCGGTTTCGATCGCAAACCCGACTCGCCTGGGGGATGCACCGGGTGTCGTCGGCGAGGACGCTGGTATGGAGGCGTCGGCGCTGGACTGTGTGCCTGCTTCGGATGCTGATGGACTGTCTGGCTGGGACTTCGCGGCAGGGCTCGGCCCAGTGCTGGTGTGCACGATCCAGGGTGAAGCGGTGCCGACGATCAGCGACGGTGTGCGCGCGATCGAACCCTTCCTGCGGGCCGCCGTGGAGAAGCAGATTCGGAAGCAGCTAGAGGGTGCGGTCTACGAAGAAGGAATGGCAGGCCCGCGGAGGAAGACGAGATGAAACGGATAGAAGCTCTGGGGTTCCTTGTGCTGGTCGCGTTGCCGGCGAGTCTGGCCGCTGCGCAGCCGGCCGGACCTCACAGTCCGCCTCCCGGCGTCGAACATCCCTACGCCGCCCCATCGTTCCCCGACGTGCCCCCCGCCGAGCTGCGGGCGATCGCCAGCGCCTCCGGGGAACTCCCCCCGCTGCCGCAGTGGTGCGATGGCACCTGCGTCATCGACATCGCGTTCTTCTACGACCCCGAGGCGATCGGGCAGACGAATGGCAGTGCGTTTCCTCACATTGACACTGGGGAACCCGACAGGCCTTTCGGTCCGCAGACCGTCGGCGAACGTCGTGTTCCGCCGCGCGAGGCTGGACGCGGAACTCCGGCTCGTCGGCTTGGAGCGCGACCCGGCGCTGACCGGCTTGCAGGCCCGAGAAGCTCTTGAACACGTCCGTTCGGAGCGTCTCAGCCACGCGCGATCAAGGTACGGCGCCGATCTCGTCTACGCCATCACAGTGGACTCGACGACTAGACCTAGACCTAGATGCATTGCGGAGGCCCGCACTGCGGGGATGAGTCGCGAGACTGCACGATCCTTCGCCGTCGGCGCCCTGAGGACGGGGTGTCTTGGACCCTACACATTGGTCACCCTGATGGGCTACAACCTGGGCCTGCTCTTGGAGGCAGGGCATACAGGGAACCAAGGGCACGCTCCCTACGTGCCGTTCGGCCACGGCTACGTGGGGAAGGACAGGTTCGGGAGGCGGTATGGCTCGCTCATGGCCACGAACGGGTACATTCCCTACTTGTCGACTGTCGAGCCCGTGTACGGCCGCGTCCTGGGGGATGCCGACGTGAGCGATGCCGTCCGGGCTCTGCGCTACACGATCCCCGACGTGGCCCGCTACTCGCCGACCGTGGTGCCTGAGAGAGTCGAAGATCCTCACGGCTACGACTGCCGGCCCTCCGCGAGCCGGGCCTGCCTCAACGAACGGCGGTTCGGCGTGTCCGCACGCTACTCCACGCAGACCGTCGCGCGGGCGCCGGCCAAGCGGCTCGACGCCTACGGCTTCGGCGACTCGGGGGCGCTCTTCTACTTCTTTGGACCGGACAACCCCGAGATGCTGCTCAAGGTGGTCGACGGCTGCTGGCTGAACGACCACTGGTGGGTGTTCGGCTCCGCCGCCACCGACCTGGCGTACGAAGTCGCTATCGAGGACCTCGCGGACGGGGGCCGGACGGTCGAGTACCGGCACAACGGCGGCGGCGTGATCGTGGGCGAAAACGGCTACTCGACCGCAACAGGCGTGATCAACGACACGTCGGCGTTCCGCTGCGGGCGGGCGGCTGCGCAAACCGGCAAGCGCCGCCAGTCCGCCGGCGGGCCGGCTGTCCACGCCGCTTCCGGGTATGACCAACGTCCTGTTGCCGGGATCTTCGCGGCACGGGATGCCGGCGTTGCGCGCGACTACGGCTGTATAGGAGGGGACTGCCTGAACAACTGGCGGTTCAGCGTAGGTGTCAACTTTAGGGATCCGGAACAATGCGACGGCTGCACTACGGGCGCCGGGCCGGTCCCGACCTACGGCCTGGGCGATTCGGGAATGCTGATCGACTTCTTCGAGCCGGACAACCCGGAGGTGCTGCTCAAGGTGATCGACGGCTGCGTCGTCAACGGCCACTGGTGGGTGTTCGGATCGGCCGCCACGGACCTCAGGTACGCAGTCTATGTCGGCGACTATTCGACCGCCTACTTGAATTCAAGAGGGCACCTGATTGTTGAGTACAGCAAGTACGACCACCACGGCGGTGGCTGGATCACCGGCAGCAACGGCTACTCGACACGGACAGGCGTGATCAGCGACACGTCCGCCCTCCCCTGCAACCAGTGACGGCCGCGGAGCAGCTGACGGCTGGCACGCCTGGAGAGCAACGAAGCGCGACCCTGCCTTGACCCTGAACTCTTGGGTCGCCGCTCCGCGGCGCGTTTGGTCGGCCGCCTTCGGCGGAAGCGGCGGGGACGCCGGCGCACCGACAGTCGACGGCTCAGGCTCCTGGGCAGCGACGGGCTGGCTGGTAGCCTGCCCGCACCATGACAAGACGCGCTGCTGTTCCACTTCTCGCACTCCCGGCAATCGCGTTCCTCGCTGCCTGCGGCGGCTCTGGCACTCCTCCAGCCGAGCCCGGCGACCTGGCGATCGTCGGCGCCCAGTTCATCGACGGCACGGGCGCCGCGCCGGTCGCCGACTCGGTCATCCTGATTGACGACGGTCGCGTGCAAGCGGCCGGTTCGCGCGACGCGATCGAGATTCCCGACGGCACGGAGGTCGTCGACGCCGCCGGCAAGACGGTGATTCCCGGGTTCGTCGACCTGCACGCCCACTACGGCGGCCCGCTGGAGGCGACCGAGCAGGCGCTTCGGTCGCAGCTCTACTACGGCGTGACGACCACCCGCAGCATCGGTTCGGACAGCCCGGAGAAGGTGGCGTTGATGCTCCAGGCGAACGCGGGACGCCCGGACCTGCCGCGGGCGTTCACGGCGGGACTCGGCTTCTCGTACCCCGAGGGGTTCAACTCGGGCTTCACGAACACGCCGACGACGGAGGAGGAGGCCCGCGCGATGGTGCGCGAGCAGGCGGCGCTCGGCATTCACTTCACGAAGATGTGGATCAACGAGGTGGCGGAACCCGGCCTCAAGATCCCGCCCGAGATCCGGGCCGCGATCGTCGACGAGTCGCTCAAGAACGGGCTCATCCCGGTTGCCCACATCAACGAGGAGGCGGACGGTGTCCAGCTCCTGGAGGTCGGCCTGAACGAGTTCATGCACAGCACGGTGCGGACGTTCGGGCCCGGCGGCGGCGTGCCGATGGAGGACCCGGTGCCCAGCCAGACGTTCCTCGACCTGTGCCTGGAAAAGGACTGCGCCTTCGCGCCGACGCTGTCGATCATCCAGAACAACTGGCACTTCGCCGAGCATCCCGAACTCCTCGACGACCCGGAGCTACGGGCGGTGATGAATCCCGGTGCGCTGGAGCGGTTCAGCAGCGAGGAGACGCGGGCGGCCATTCTCGGGGCGGACGGTTTCGAGGGCCGCAAGGTCTCCTTCCGGCAAGTGCAGGACTTCGTCAAGACGCTCCACGATCACGGCATCAAGGTGGCGCTGGGCACGGACAGCGGCACGGCCAACGTGCCCATGGGGTGGGGCACGCACCACGAACTCGAGCTCTACGTCGAGGCGGGGCTGACGCCCATGGAAACCCTCGTCGCGGCCACGGCCACCGGCGCCGGCCGCGTGCCGCCGGTCGGCGAGGCGGACTTCGGCACGCTCACGTCCGGCATGAGCGCCGATCTGATCGTGCTCGACGCCGACCCGCTGGCCGACATCCGGAACACTCTCCAGATCGACCGCGTGATGCTGCGCGGCGAGTGGGTGGACCGGGACGCGCTCCTGCCGGCGCCCTGAGACGACCCTGAAACCTAGACGGACCAGCGGGTTGTCAGGCGGAGCCACCGATTCGACCGGGCTCCGGGTCGTTCCCGGATGGCGACCGGAGGTCGGCGCACCCAGCGGGCGGATGCGGGCGGTCGTGGCGCTCTGCGGCTTGCTGGCACTCGTCGCTCCGGCCGCGTCGGGCGCCGCTCCCCGCCAGGATGAGTCGGGCAGCACCACGCGGACGGCCGTCGTGACCGCCGTAACGGATCCGATCCTCCTCGACGGCGTCCTGGACGAGTCTGCATGGGAATCGTCCCCAAAGATCGGCGCCCTGGTTCAACGCATACCGACGGAAGGCGCCGAACCGAGCGAGCGCACCGAGGTCACCCTGCTTCGCGACGCGGACAACCTGTACATCGGGGTGATGTGCCACGACTCCGAGCCGGGCAGAGTCCTCGCGTCGCAGATGGCCCGCGACGCGTCCCTGGGCCCCGACGACAGCATCGAGCTGCTGCTCGACACGTTCCGCGATCAGAGCAACGCCTTTTACTTCTCTACGAACCCGAACGGCGCTCTGGTGGACGGTCTGGTGTTCGCGAACGGGGAGACGAACGAAGATTGGGATGCCATTTGGACGGTCGCGACCCGGCGCTCGGATCAGGGCTGGAGCGCGGAGTTCGCGATCCCCTTCAAGAGTCTGAACTTCCCGCCGGAGGGCACGGTCTGGGGCTTCAACATCGGCCGCCAGATCCAGCGCAAGTTCGAGGAGGTTCGCTGGGCGGGAGCTCGTTTCGACACCCAGTTCTTCCAGGTCTCGGAGGCGGGAGAGATCACGGGCCTCGAAGGCCTCGAGCAGGGCCTCAGCCTGGATATCCGGCCATTCCTTGCCGGCCGCTGGCAGCAGAGTGCCGGCAGTGGCGACGACAGCCTGCGCGGCAAGCCTGGACTGGATCTGTTCTACAACGTGACGCCCAATCTGAAGCTGACGGCCACCTTCAACACCGACTTCGGCGAAACCGAAGTGGACGCGCGCCAGATCAATCTGACTCGCTTCTCGATCTTCTTTCCCGAGAAGCGGTCGTTCTTCCTGCAGGACGCCGGCGTCTTCAACTTCGCCACCACCGGGGTCGGCCAGCCGGGAGGCATTCCCGACACGGGAGCGGAGATCTTCCCGTTCTTCAGCCGCCGGATCGGTCTGCTGGGAGGACGGGAGGTGCCCCTCGACTACGGGGTCAAGCTGACCGGCAGGGTGGGCCGAACCGAAGTCGGCGTCCTCAACGTGGGCACGCGCGACACCTCATTCGCCCAAGACCAGAGCCTGTTCGTGGGGCGTGTCCGGCAGAACTTCTGGCAGCAGTCCTACGTCGGCGCTCTCGTCACCAGCGGCAATCCGGCTCTTGCCGTTGACGGCAGCACGATGGGAGTCGACCTGCGTTTGGCCACCTCCGACGTTCTGGGCAGCGGCCGCAACTTCGTCTTCAACGCCTGGGGTCTCAAGAGCGACAACGAGGGGATCTCCGACGAAGGCACTGCCGGCGACGACGCGTCCTTCGGCTTCGCGGCCGCGTTCCCCAACGACAGGTTTGACGCCCAGGTGCAATGGCGCGAGATCCAGGAGAACTTCGATCCGGCGCTCGGATTCGTTCAGCGCAGCAACGTGCGCATGTTCCGGGTCGGCGCCAGCTTCAACCCGCGGCCGAAGAACCAATGGCTGGGCATTCAGCAGATGTACCACGACATCTTCTTCACCGAGTTCACCCGGCTCGACAACGGACTGGTCGAGACTCGGGATGTCTACTTCACTCTCGTCGATTGGCATTTCCAGTCGGGCGACTCGCTGCACAGCCTGTTCGACGTGAACCCCACCTACGAGCGGCTGTTCGAGTCGTTCGAGATCTCCCCGGGCGTGGTTCTTCCCCCGGGCGAGTACGAATTCACGCCGCTCAGGGTCTTCTTCAGTTCGGCGCAGAAGCGCAGGCTTCAGGCCAGCTTGGGGATTGGCTTCGGCAGCTTCTGGTCGGGAAGCGCCGAGTCGGTCAACGTGGGCCTGAGGTACTCCGCGCCGCCGCGGTTGACGATCAGCCTCAACACGAATCAGACTTTCGCCCGACTGCCGCAGGGGGATTTCGTTGCCAGGATCCACAGGGCGCAGATCAACTATGCGGTCTCGCCCCTCCTGTCGTTCTCGAATCTGATTCAGTTCGACAACCGCTCGGGCAACCTCGGTTTTCAAGGCCGGGTGCGCTGGACCCTCGAGCCGGGGAACGACCTGTTCTTCATCTTCGGCCAGGGCTGGGTGCAAGAGCTCGGCGAGCGCGGCGCCGACTTCCGGCGGCAGGACTCGAGGTTGGCCGTGAAGGCGCAATACACGCTTCGTCTGTGACGGCGGCGACGGGGAAGTTCCGCTGGCGGTCGATGCGCGCAGCGCGGGCCAGACGGCACTATGACAGCATCCGGGACCGGGTCAACTACCGGCCTCTCTAGCGGAGACAGCTCATGAGCATATTTGCCATCGTGGTTCTAGCCGGCCTGGTCCTCCTCGCCATCATTTTTAGCGGGTCGATGATCGGGACGTTCAACAAGCTGGTCACCCTGAAGAACCGGTATCAGAACGGGTTCGCGCAGATCGAGGTTCAGCTCAAGCGCCGCTACGACCTGATTCCGAACATGGTCGAGGTGGCGAAGGGCTACATGAAGCACGAGCGGGAAACGCTCGAGGCGGTGATTCAGGCCCGGAACATGGCCGCCGGAGGACTGGAGCAGGCCGCCGCGGATCCGGGCGATGCCGCGGCCATCCAGGGCCTTGCGTCGGCCGAAGGCGTCCTCACCGGTACGTTGGGCCGCCTTTTCGCGCTGGCCGAGAGTTACCCGGACCTGAAGGCGAACCAGAACATGATGCAGGTCAGCGAGGAACTGCGCTCGACGGAGAACAAGGTCGCCTTTGCGCGCCAGGCCTTCAACGACACCGTGACGCTCTACAACACGTACAAACAGCGGTTCCCTGCGGTGATGATCGCGGGGATGTTCGGTCACGGGAAGGACGCCACGCTGCTTGAGTTCGACAGCGAGGCGATCGCCGAAGCGCCAACGGTGTCGTTCGAGTAGCTGAGGGCGTTCCGCGCGGCCCAATGGCCACAGACTTCTTTCAGCGGCAGGACACGGCAAGGCGGAGCACCGTTCGCCTTGTGGTGCTCTTTGGGCTTGCGGTCCTCGCGATCATGGCCTCGATCGAGGTGCTGCTGGCGGCCGCGATGGGCTACCTCGGGCGCGATCCCGAGACCAACGAGGTCGACTGGACGGCCGTCGCCGACCCCCGGCTCCTGATCCTTGCCGTGGTCGGCACCCTGGTCGTCGTCGGCGGAGGCAGCCTGTTCAAGATCGCCCAACTGAGCGGCGGCGGCCGGGTGGTTGCCGAGGAGCTGGGCGGCCGGCTTGTGGATACGGGCACATCGGACCCGGTGGAACGCAGGCTGCTCAACGTCGTCGAGGAGATGGCCATCGCCTCCGGCACCTCGACGCCGCCTGTCTACCTTATGGACCAGGAGGAGGGCATCAACGCGTTCGCGGCCGGGTTGACGCCGCAGGACGCGGTCATCGGGGTCACGCGAGGGACGGCGACCACGCTCGACCGCGACGAGCTCCAGGGCGTGATCGCCCACGAGTTCAGCCACATCCTGAACGGCGACATGCGGCTCAACATCCGTCTGATCGGCCTGCTGCACGGCATCCTGATCATCGGGATGATCGGCTACTTCATCCTGAGGATGTCCTTCTTCACCGGTGGCGGACGATCGAGAGACGGCAAGAGCGCCATGCCGATCATTGCGCTCGGCGCCGGTCTCGCGGCTATCGGCTTCGCCGGCACGTTCTTCGGCAACCTGATCAAGGCCGCGGTCAGCCGGCAGCGGGAGTTCCTGGCGGACGCCTCGGCCGTGCAGTTCACGCGGCAGCCTTCCGGTATCGCCGGGGCGCTCAAGAAGATCGGCGGCTTCGTGACCGGCTCGGCGGTCAAGAACCCGAACGCGCCGCAGGCGAGCCACATGTTCTTCGGCCGTGCGACCTCCGGCTTCAACGCGATGTTCGCGACCCACCCGCCGCTCAAGGAGCGGATCAAGCGCATCGATCCGTCCTGGGACGGTGAGTTCCCGGAGTTGGACGCCGGGGACGCCGGCGCGTCGGCCGCTGCTGCCATGCCGGGCGCCGCGGGTTTCGCGGGCGCCGAAGCCGGCGCCGGCGCCGGCGCCGGCACGAATGTCGCGGACGCCGTCAGCCACGTCGGGCAACCGACTCCCGAGCACATCGAGTACGCCGCGGATTTGATCGGGCACCTGCCCGGGCCGGTCGTCGAGGCTGCCCGCGAGCCCTACGGCGCCCGCGCGGTGGTGTACGCGCTCGTGCTCGACCATGACCCCGCGCCGAGACAGTTGCAGCTCTCGCACCTCGAAGCGGCGGCCGACCGCGGCGTCTACGAGGAGACCCTCAGGCTGGCCCCCTTGGTGGAGCAGCTCGACCCGCGGATGCGTCTGCCCCTCCTCGAGCTCTCACTGCCCGCGCTTCGCGCCTTGACGCCGTCGCAGTACCGGCTCTTCCTGCACAACCTGGTCGTAACAGTCGAAGCGGACGACGTGATCGACCTGTTCGAATGGTCGCTCTATCGCATCCTCCTGAGGGATCTGGAGGGGCACTTCGGGAGGCCCAGACGACCCCGCGTGCGGCACAACTCGGTCAGCGCGGTGCGGTCCCAGTTGGCGCTGCTGATGTCGGTGTTGGCGTACGTGGGACATCGGAATCCACAGGCGGCAGGTAGCGCCTTCGCGCAGGCATGGCGAGTGCTCTCGCTGCCGGAGGCGCGGCTCCTCCCGCACGAGGAATGCGGTCTCGGCGAACTCGATGCCGCCCTCGTTGAGCTTGACCGGGCCGCGCCGCAAGTGAAGAAGCGCGTGCTCGAAGCGGCGGTCGCCTGCATCGCCGCCGACCGGCAGGTCACGGCGGAAGAGGCCGAGCTTCTGCGGGCGGTGTCGGCGTCGATGAGCTGCCCGATGCCGCCGATCCTGATGGGTTGACGGCGGCGCCTCCTACCCCTGCCTGACCCACCGCACCAATTCGCGCAGGTTGGGCCGGTTGCCCTGACTGAGGATGCCGACCTTGTAGATCCTGCCCGCCACCCAGGCTGTGCCCCAGACGGTCAGCACCATCAACACCATCGACGCGCCCACCATCCACCAGGGAACCGTCCCCATGACGGCCCTCGGGTACATCATGATCGGGCTGAAGAAGGGGAAGAGGGCCACCCAGTCCATCCACGCCATGCTGTTTCCCTCGATCGTCGTCATCTGGAGGGCGAACGGGACAATGATCAGGATGATGATGGGCGTTTGTGCCTGGCTGGCCTCCTGCAGGTTCCTGCACATGGCCCCCACCGCGGCGAACAGGCTCGAGTAGAGGAAGTAGCCGAGCAGGAAGAACACGACGAGCAGTGCCACGGCGCCCGGACCGGGCAGGTACTGCAGGATTTCGCCGGCCCCTTCGGAATCCGGCAGCGCGGAGATGAGAGCAGGCAGCGCCAGGGTGGCCAGCAGGGTCGCGCAGCCGATCCAGATGGCGACCTGGGTGAGGCCGACGGCGCCCACGCCGAGGATCTTGCCCAGCATGAGCTGCCAGGGACGGAGCGACGAGATCACCAGTTCCACGACCCGGCTCTGCTTCTCTTCGAGCACCGATTGCAGCATCTGGGCGCCGTAGATGAGCATCATGGCGTAGAGGATGATGCCGCCGCCGATCCCGGTGATCGTTCCTGTGATGCGCTCGGCCTCGGCTTTCTCCACGTCGGCCTCGTCGATGCCGACGGGCTCGAACTCCAGCGCGCCGCCCTCGAACAGCCGCCGAACCGACTCGCCGTCCTCCATCAGGCTGAGCCGTTGGTCCACGACCCGCTCGACGATGATCGAGCGCATGAGCCGGGAACGGGTCCCGCTCGGAGACTCCTTCGCCCGGTAGATGAAGGCGGCTTCGCTGGCGGTCCTGTCGTCGAGCACGAGGTAGGCCTCAAGCTCGTCGTCGAGCACCCGCTGGTCCAGGCCCTCCGTACCCGCGGTGGGGTCGGCGACCTCGATGTCGTATCCCGCTCGCTCCAGGGCCTCCGTGACAGGTTCGCCGAGCTGCCGGGTGAAGTCGACCAGGGCGATCTGCCGTTCCGAACCCTGAGCGAGGGCGCCGACGACGCCACTCAGCACCATCACTCCGATGATCAGCAGGGGCATGCCCAGCGTCGACAGAATGAATGCCCTCGTCTTCACCCGTTCCACGTACTCGCGCCGGATGACCGACCAGACCTGCTTCACGAGACACCTCCCATCTGTGCCGGGGCGTCGTCGTCGCCGGGGTCGCCGGCGTGGCGGACGAAGATCTCGTGCAGCCGGGGCTCGAGCAGCTCGAACCTCCGCACGCTGACTCCCGTAGCCACTACCGCGGCCAGGATCTCGTCGGATCGCGCCCCTTCGCTCAAGGTCAGGTGGAGCGCATCGCCGGCCTGCTCGACCGCCGACACGCCAGGCCATGCGATCCGGGGCGCCTCGCCCTCGAACTCGACGGCAACGACGCCCGATCGTTCGTTCCGCTTCAACTGCTTCAGGTTGCCGTCGAGCACCTTGCGAGACCGCGAGATGAGGCACACCCGCTCGCACAGCCGCTCGGCCTGATCCATGAGGTGGGTCGAGAAGAGGATCGTCTTCCCGCGCTCCTGCTCCTCGCGGACGATCTGCTCCAGCACGTCCTGGTTGATGGGGTCGAGGCCGCTGAACGGTTCGTCCAGGATCAGGAGCTCAGGATCATGGAGCACCGTGCTGATGAACTGGACCTTCTGCTGCATTCCCTTGGACAGGGTCTGAACCTTCTTGGATGCCCACTCGCTGAGTCCCAGGCGCTCCAGCCATGCCTCGGCGCGGGTGCGGGCCAGCGCCCGCGAGACGCCGCGGATCTCGCCGAAGAAGATGAGCTGGTCGAGCACCTTCATCTTCTCGTAGACGCCGCGCTCCTCGGGCAGGTAGCCGACGCGGCTGCGCCGGGCGAAGTTGGGCACGCCGCCGAACAGCTCCACCGCGCCGCTGTCGGGCAGGAGGATGCCCATGATCATGCGGATCGTGGTCGTCTTGCCGGAGCCGTTGGGGCCCAGCAGGCCGTAGATGGCGCCCGGCTCGATCTCCAGGTCGAAGTCGGAGACCGCGGTGTGGGCGCCGAACGTCTTGTGTACGCCGGAGAGACGTACGGCGGTTCCGTTCTGGGTCATGTGGGCTCAGCTCCGTTCGCGGGGGCGCAGAGAGGATAGTCCATCGCGTTCGCCGGATAGGCTGTCGCGACATTCCCATAGCGTGCGGACGACTGAACGGAGGACGCGAGATGAAGCGCACACGACGCGATCTGGTCGCGAAGGCAGCCGTGGTTGCTGGCATTGCCGCTCTGGCCTTGGTGATCACGGCGGCACCGGCCGAGTCCGAGGAGATCCGTCCCGGCGTGTACCGCACGCCCGACGATCGCTTCGAGAACCTGCCGGGCTTCGACTTCGCGCCCCACTACCTGGAGATCGGGGAGTACCGCGTCCACTACCTCGACGAGGGTCCTGCCGACGGCGAACCGATTCTGCTGCTCCACGGAGAGCCGACCTGGTCGTACCTCTATCGGAAGATGATCCCGGTCCTGGTCGCTGCCGGCCATCGCTGCATCGTGCCTGACCTCATCGGCTTCGGACGTTCGGACAAGCCGGCGAGCATGGACACTCATACGTACAAGTTCCACGTCGACGCGATGACGGAGTTCGTTACGGCGCTCGACCTCCAGCAGGCGACATTCTTCGGCCAGGACTGGGGGGGCCTGATCGGCCTGCGCGTGGTGGCGGAGAACGAGGAGCGCTTCGCGCGTGTCGTCGTGTCGAACACCGGTCTGCCGGTGGGTGGAGCGGCCAGCCCTGGGGACTTACCCGAAGACAGCGCCTTCATCCGTTGGAAGCGCACCAACCAAGCGATGGTCGATCGCGGCGACATTCCCACCGGCCGCATGGTGGCGACCAACACCGGCGATCCGTCGCTCACGGCCGCCTACGATGCGCCCTTCCCCGAGCCCAGCTACAAGGCCGGGGCGCTGATCATGCCGCAGCGGGTGCCGGTCTTCGCCGATGACCCGGCCAACGACGCGAACCGCCAAGCCTGGGAAGTGTTCGAACGTTGGCAGAAACCGTTCCTGACCGCCTTCGGTGACAGCGACCCGGTATCGCGCGGCGGCGAGCGACAGTTCCAGCGGCGGGTTCCCGGCGCCCAGGGCCAGCCCCATGTGACGGTCGAAGGCGCGGGCCACTTCATCCAGGAGAGCCACGGCGAAGAGCTCGCCCGCATCATCAACGAGTTCATCGCCGCGAATCCGTTGGAGTGACCGGCACTCACGTCGCCTTGCTGCGCGGAATCAACGTAGGCGGCAAGAACAAGCTGCTCATGAGAGACCTCGCCGCGATGTTCTCGGAGACGGGGTGCGACGACGTGCGGACGTTCATCCAGAGCGGCAACGTGGTCTTTCGGGCGGGTTCGGCGTTGACGCGCCGGGTGCCCGACCTCATCGGTGAGGTGATCGCCTCGCGGTTCGGCTACCGCATTCCTGTGGTGACTCGAACGGCAGGCGAGCTTGCGGCGATCATCCAGGCGAACCCGTTCCCGGGAGTCGCCGCCGAGGTCGGCCGATTGGGCCAACTGCACGTCGGGTTCCTGGCGGACCGGCCGGAAGCCGCGGCCGTCGACGCGCTCGACCCCGACCGCTCGCCTCCGGACGAGTTCGCCGTGGTCGGTCGGGAGGTGTACTCCTACTGCCCGCAGGGGTTTGCGAGTACAAGACTCACCACCAGGTACTTCGAGTCGAACCTCTCGACGACCATGACCGCGCGGAACTGGAAGACGGTCTTGAAGCTCCATGAGCTGGCCGGCGGCCTTTGACGAACCGCGGAAGGGGCGCGGTATGCTCGCGCCCTTCTTTCTCAGTGAGATCGGTGCTTGGAAGGAGCTTGTGATGTTGAAGTGGACTGTTCGGGCCTTGGTGATTGCGATGTTCGTGTGCGTGGCGGCCCCGCTGGCGGCCGGAGACGAGAAATCCGATGCTGTGTTGGGGCAGGTGGCCCTGAATGTGGCCGACCTGGAGCGGTCCGAGAAGTACTACGGCGAGGTGCTGGGGTTCAAGCGCGCCTGGACGTATCCGTTTGATGGGACCGACCCGATCGAGATTGGCCTCGCCGCGCCCGGCGGCGGTGGAGCGAGCCTGATCCTGGCGCGCCTCAATGATGATCCGCTGCCGGACGGGAAGGGCAGGTACGGCCGGATCGTCGTGAATACCGCCAACGCCAAGGCACTGGCCAAGCGAGCCGAAGCGGCGGGTTCGGAGGTCCGGTTTGTCGACCTTGGCGGCGACAACCCGCCGACGATCGTGTTCTTCAACGACCCGGACGGCTACGAGATCGAGCTGTACCAGGCGCCGTCACAGTAGAGGCGGAGGCGGGGCGCCGCAGCGGCGGCGCTGGCCGGAACGAGAGCGCGACTTGCCGGCCGGGCCTTGACGAAAGCAGCCACTAGTAGCTACTTTCAGAGCCATGAGATCCGTAGGCCTCAAGACGCTCAACAGCAAGCTCAGCGAGTACGTCCGCATCGCTGCGGCGGGAGAGACGGTGCTGGTCACGAACCGCGACCGGGTCGTTGCCGAACTCGGCCCGCCGCGTCCCGACCGGAGCCCGAGGCTGGCCGACGCGGAGTTCGCCGAGATGGTGCGGGAGGGCATCCTGACGCCACGCGCGATCGAGCCGGGGTCGCGGCCGCTGCCGAAGCCGAAGCCGGTCATGAAGTTCGAGGAGCTCATGGAACTTCTCGACGAAGTGAGAAGCGACCGGTTGTGATCTATGTCGATAGCTCGGTGGTGCTCGCGCACCTCCTTGCCGAGGTTCGGCGACCACCGGATCGGGTCTGGGGTGCCTCGCTCGTCTCGAGCCGCCTGCTCGAGTACGAAGTGTGGAACGTCCTGCACAGGCGCTCCTACGCGGAGTCCCATGGCGAGTGGGCCAGGGATCTCCTGGAGCGCATCGATCTGCTGAGGCTGGCGCCGCCGATGCTCGAACGGACCCTGGAGTCGTTCGACGTTCCGCTTCGCACGCTCGACGCTCTTCATCTCGCGTCGCTCGACTACCTGAGGAAGGAGCGAGGATGGCGAATCGAACTCGCCACCTACGACCGGCGGATGGCAGATGCCGCGGAAGCCATGGGCGTCCCCCTCTTCGACCTTCAGGTGGAGCCAGCAGCCAACGGCGGTTGAACGCCGGGGCTCTGATCAGCCGTCGTCAGACGACGGCAGGACGATCTGCTTGTAGCCGCCGGTCCGCCTGAAGTGGAGGAGCAGGAAGAGGAAGCCGAGCGCCATGAACGCCGGGACGATCGCGGTGGCCTTGAGAGCGCTCTGGCCGCCGTAGAACGACGCGTCTCGCACGGCCTGTTCGTCCGGGGGCAGGGTGATGCTGAAGTCCTTGGCCTTCTCCATGACGGGGCCGGACTTGGAACCGTCCAGCCCCTGCACGGCGGGGAAGAACAGGAAGCGGTTCGCGCCTTCGGCCTTGTACTCCTCGTAGACGGCGGGGGCACTCTCCCGGAGGTCCTGGGAGGCGTAGCTGTCCTGCAGGTAGCCGATGCCGGGGCCGCCGAGAAGGCCGGCCGACAGCATGCCGACGCCGCCGACCGCGCCCAGGGTGAGCGCTCCTCCCTTGGGGAAGCGCTCGGAAACGACACCCAGCATCGTCGGCCAGAAGAAGGTCTTGCCGACGCCGTAGATGGTCGCGGCCACCAGGACCGCGGCGGCGGCGGCGAAGGAGCCGAGCGCATAGAGGCCGATCATGGCCAGGACAGCGCTTGAGAAGAGGAGGCCCAGCGGATTGATCCGCTGGACGATGGGCCCGGCGAAGAAGCGCAGGACGAACATCAGGATGGAGGTGTAGAGGAGGATGAACAAGCCCTTGCCTCCGAGCACCGTGTCCATGATGTTGACGATCCAACTGTCGGTTCCGAGCTCTACGTAGCCGATGCAGACGTGGAGGACGAGCAGGAAGAGCAGCATCGGCGCCGCGAACTCCTTGACCATGTCGCCGAACTTGACGCCGGCGGCGGTCGCCTCCGACACCGGGAACTTCTCCTTGACGATCATCAGAATGTAGATGAGCGCCGGGACCAGGTAGAGGGCGAGGACGATCTCCCAATGCACGCGCCCGATCATCACGACGCCCAGGAGGGCGCCGGCGATCATGCCGCCCGGCCATCCCGCGTGCAGGATGTTCAGGTAGTGGGTCTTCTGCTTGCGGTAGAGGGTGGCGACCAGCGGGTTGACGACGGCCTCACAGATGCCGTTCGCGATCGCGAAGATGAAGATCCCCCAGAACAGGCAGAAGTAGGCGCCCGCGCGGGCAGCGTCCGGGTCGGTCGCGATGTTGGCGCTGTACACGAACGTCGCCGCCACCGTGATGACGACCGACAGCACGTGGAGAATGCCCGCGAGCATCAGGAACGGCTTGTAGCCGAAGCGATCGAGGAACAGGCTCGCGATGAGGATCACGATGCCGAACCCGACGAAGCCGCCCCCCGTGATCTGTCCGAGCTCCGTTTGCGTGAAGCCGAACTCCTTTCCCCATTCGAGGAGGAGCCCGCCGCGGACGGCGAAGCCGAGTCCGGCAACGAAGATGGTCAGGAAGCTCGCGATCAGTAGTTTCGTGTTGTTCATGGGCCCTCTGGGAGTCGGAACGGAAGTGGAAGACGGGACGCGTCAGGTGGTGAGGGTGAATTCGGGCAAACGGACGATCTCGCCGCCCTTCGTCGCGGATTCGTGGGCGCAGATGCCGACGCACGTCCAGTTCGCGCTCGTGACGGCGTTCGGCCTCGGATCCCGGTCTTCGCGCAGCGCGCTCAGGAACTCGTTCGCGAGGTGGGGGTGCGAGCCGCCGTGGCCGCCGCCCTGGATGAAGGAGAGGTGCTCGGCGTCCTGGATCTCCTGCGGCAGGGTGAACTTGCGGATCGGTTCCGGCAGCAGGTGCGCGTAGTCAGGGATCTCGATCTTCTCGGGGATTTCCGGCTCGGGCTTCTTCGCGGTATGGAGAACGTGGGGTTCGTTCTCGATCAGCGTCCACTCGAAGCTCTTCTTGGTGCCGTAGACGTCGAAGCTCTCGCGGTACTGCCGTGCCACGTCGTAGAGGAACCGCCAGATGTGGGCCACAAGCTCGCGGTCCTTGACCTTGATGTGGCAGGTCTCGACGGCGAAGGGGTTGCCTGACTTCTCGGCAATGTCGTCGCGCACGGCGCCCGAGCCGAAGCAGCTCACGTACTCGGCCAGCCCGTCGACGAGTCCAAGGCAGGGACTCACGACGTGGGTCGCGTAGTGCATCGGGATCATGCGTTCCCAGTACGACGGCCAGCCGTCCATGTCCTGCGGATGGGAAGCCGCGAGATGCTGGATCTCGCCCAGTTCGCCCTTCTCGTACAGCTCCTTGATGAACAGGAACTCCCGGCTGTAGACGACGGTCTCGGCCATCATGTACCTGAGGCCGGTCTCCTGGACCTTCTCGACGATCTTCCGGCAGTCGTCGACCGTCGTCGCCATGGGCACGGTACACATGACGTGCTTGCCGGCGTCGAGAGCGGCCAGGGACATCCAGGCGTGGTCGGGGATCGGCGTGTTGATGTGCACGAAGTCCACGTCCGGATCGGCGAGCACGTCGTCGTAGTCCGTGTAGCGCCGGTCGATGCCGAACTCGTCGCCGACGCGGTGGAGCTCGGCCTCGTCGCGGCGGCAGATCGCGTGGACGGTCGCGTCCGGGTGAGCCTGGTAGATGGGGATGAACTCGGCGCCGAAGCCGAGGCCGATCATGGCGACGTTCGTCATGTGCGTGTCCTCAGGGCGCTGCTAGGGGCCCTGAGACGTGGCCTCTTCGGCGGTCATGAGATACGCCACGAGGTTCGTCACCTCATCGTCCTCGTACCCATCGAGCAGTCCCTCCGGCATCATCGAAAGCGGGAACAGATCGTGCGACTGGATGTCCGAATGCGGGATGACGACCTCGTCCTGGCCGACGACCCGGAGCGTCATGGCGCGGGCGTCCTTGGTGGCGACGGTGCCTGAGTAGGTGCGGCCGTCCCGGGTGGTCACCATCAGGGTCTGGTAGGCGTCCTGGATGTCGCCGCTGGGGTCGATGATGTTCGTGAGCAGGTAGTCGAGTTCCGTGCGGTTCGACCCCGTGAGGTCGGGTCCGATCTGAGCCCCTTCGCCGAACATCTGGTGGCACACGCCGCAAAGCTCGCTGAACATCTGCTCGCCGTGTGTCGTATCGGCCGCAGCGATCGCCTCGTTGTTCAGGATCGTCGTGTACTTCGCGATGGCGGCGGTCTTCTCGCTGGAGACCCGGGTGATCGGCCCCCAGACTTCGAGGAAGCCGCTGCCCACGACCCTGTGGAGCTGGCGGGCGACGTACGCCGGCACGTCGCGCCGGGGGATGTCCTCGCCCTTGATCGCGCCCATCAGCACCCGGCCGTAGATGGGGCGGGACGACAGCGTCTGCACCGTGGCGAGCTTCTCATCCGCGTTGAAGGAGTCGTAGTGGCCCAGCAGCAGGAACCCGGCCTCCCAGCGGCCGTCGAACGCGGCGTAGGCGCGAATCGCGGCGAGCCGCAGCTCGGGTACTTCCAGCAGGGCCGGGAGCCGCTCGAAGAGCTCCGAGTGCTGCTGGTCGGCGAGGCCGCGGATGGCTCGCCGCCGATCTTCGGCCGGTGCGCTCGGGTCGCCGAGCGTGGCGAGGAATCGACGCGCGACCTCGACGCCGCCGAACTGCTGGTCGACTTCCTCGGCGAGGTCGGCGAGTGACCGATTCCTCCGTAGCTTCCGGTAGACGGAAGCCCAGTTCTCCGGCCGGTCGATCTCGAACTGGCCTTCCAGCCCGTCCCGCATGCCCCGCAGAAGGGCCGCACGGGCGTCGGAACGGTCGTCGATCGTGGTGACGAGGAACTCGAGTTCGTTCGCGGCGACGGCGCGGCGCGCGATGTTCTCGGAGAGCATGGGGATCTGCGAGGTCCTGGCGAGCCGGAGCGCGCGCTGGGGGTCTTCCGGGACCAGGGGCTCGATGCCGAACCAGATCATCTTCGGGATGTTGTGGTCGTCCGCGTCGTCGCCCTTCATCACCAGGTGCTCGGCGATCGGCCAGCGCACGTCGTGCTCGACGCGCTGGAGAGCCGCCGCGAGGTACAGGCGCACCACCGGAGAGGCGTCGCGCTCCGCCAGCTCCACGAACTTCTCGGTGGCGGTCGCCGGCGCGTCATGGTCCTCGGTCAGGAGCTGAACCGCCCAGGCGCGGACGTGCTGGTCCTGGTCGTCGAGCGCGTCGGTCAACTGGTCGGGCGTGAAGCCGCCGGTGACGTGGAGCGCCCACATCGCCCGCAGGCGGAGGTCGCCGTCCGGGTTCGACGCGAACATCTCTTGCAGCGCGGCGTGAACCGAGGCGTCGACCTCGCCCTTCGCCGCCCGGGCCTGCAGAACGACCCGCGCCCTCCGCGCGTGCCAGGCGCTCTTCGAGAGTTGCAGCTCGACCAGCTCCGCGTTCGACATCGCCTTGATGTCGTCGAACCGGCCCTCCCAGTTGTCCGCCTGGGACTGCTCAGGTGTGATGCGGAAGATGCGCCCCGTTTCCTTGTGCTTGACGTCGTTGCCGCAGATTTCCGCGTCGTGCCAGTCGAGGACGTAGACATCGCCGGCCGGCCCGATCTCCATGCTGAAGCCGACCCACTGTTTGTTGTTGGCGAGCAGGAAATCCTCGCCGTGGTGGGCGACGAAGCTGGAGCCCTTGGGCTCGAGTTCGTCGGAGAGCACTGCGTGCTCGTGGATGTTCGCCATGAAGAGCCGGCCGTAGTGCTCCTCGGGGAAGGCGTCCGAGAGGTAGACGCGGGCGCCGCCGTGCGCGGAGCGGTGCCGGTGGTCGACGATCGTGCGGATGTCGCCGTAGACGTACGGGTTGAAGTGCGAGCCGCCTTGCCGGTGGTAGATGCCGCCGGGGACGACGTGGAACAGGTGCGGGATCACGCACGCCGTGATGAAGATCTGGCCCTTGGCGTCGTAGTCGATGCCCCACGGGTTGCTGAAGCCGTGGGCGACGACTTCGAACCGCTTCTTCGTCGGGTGGTACCGCCAGACGCCGCCGTTGATGTCCACGCCGTCGGCCTCGAGGAGATCCGCCGGGAACGGATCGTTGTGGCCGTAGATCGTCTCCTCGGGACCCGGCTTGCGGATCTTGGAGGGCGTCGCGAACCCTTCGAGGCCGTAGAGCCAGCCGTCAGGCCCCCAGTGGAAGCTGTTGATCGTCTCGTGACGGTCGCGGATGCCCCAGCCGGTGAGCAGGATCTCCGCGTCGTCCATGTCGGCCACGTCGTCGCCGTCGCGGTCGGGGAGGTAGAGGAGGTGGGGCGGCGCGCCGACGAAGACGCCGTCGAAGCCGACCGCCAGCGCCGCCGGGAACGGGATGCCCTCGGCGAAGACCTTCTTGCTGTCGGCCTCACCGTCTCGATCGGTGTCCTCCAGGATCAGAATGCGGCTGTCGCCCGCGCCCGAGAAGCCTCTCCCGCGAGTCTCGTAGTCGCGGTTCTCGGCGATCCACATGCGGCCGCGATCGTCCCAGGCGAAGGCCATGGGCTGGGTGATCATGGGCTCGGAGGCCCAGGCGTTGACTTTGAAACCGTCGCGCACGGTCATTGCCTCGACCGCCTCGTCCGCAGTCAGGAACTTCTCCTGCAGCGCCTCCCGCTGGGCGATGCCCCAGAGTGACGACGTGGAGTAGGCGCCTTCGGCCGCGCCCGTGTACTCCTGCCAGTCCTCCGTCAGTTCGAGGTCGTTGAGTTCGCCGGTGTAGACGACGAGCCGGTGGCGGATGACCTCGGTCGTCCCTTCCGGGATCTGCCAGTCGCCCATCCGTGCGCGCGTCGGCCCGACGCCGAGCTGGCCGTCGACGCGCCAGGTCTGCGGGAAGCCGGCGTTCATCGGGTGATCGAAAATGGCGACGTGCAGGAAGTCGTCGCGTCCCTCGACCTGCATCCCGACGTCGACCCACATCGCGCGCTGGCCCTCGGCCTGGGCGTTGCGCTGCCGGGCCGCGTTGACGGCTTCGCCCTTGATGTCCTTGTGCCAGGGCATGCGCAGGAACATGCCGCCGTAGGACATCTCGTTGATCGAGACATCAGTGTGGGCCTCGCCGGCCCATTCGAGATCGAGGATGAAGCGGTCTTCCTCGGCCCGCATCGTCCAGTTCTGGGTCTCGGTCATGAACGCCTTGCCGTCCGCGTCCAACATGCCGTAGACCGTCTGCCACTTCACCTCGGGGCCCGACTTGGTCACCAGGGAGGCCGACTCGCGGCGCCAGTACTCTCCGCCCGGGTTGTGGAAGTAGTCGCGGCCGACGGCGCGGGCGATGTCCTCCGGCTTGTCGCGCCGGTAGAACCACTGCTTGAGCGTGTCCTCGTCCATCGCCTCGCCGTTCACTCTCGTGAAGCCCCAGTAGAGCCCCGTCTGGTGCGGGTGATGCCCCGGGCTGTACTGCGTCGCCAGCCCCTTGCCGTCCGGAGCGGCGATCGGGTGCAGGAACGGCCGGTGCTCGGCGCCCGCGTTCTGGCTGACGATCGGCGCCTCTTCGCCCTCCCGGTAGATGGTGATCGAGCCCGTCTCCTCGTCCTGGACCGCCCGTAGCGGAACCACGTTCTCGGACTCCTGGGCCTCCGCCTCACCGGCGCCTGTGCTCTGGGTGCAACCGGCGCCGAGGGCCGCCAGGACTACCACTAGTGCCAATGCCGATTTGGCCGGAACTCTCATGCCCGCCCCTTTCCTGGGACACAAGGCCTTCCTGGAACGCGAAACGCCTGTGGCGGATGCAAGCGGGCATCCTATCGTCCCGCCAGGAGCTTGCGCCGCGCAAACAAAGTGAAGCGAGCTTCGGGACGACGCCCATGCGCTGCCGGCGCGGTGCTGGACCCGTTCTGGACTAACTCGCAGCGCTCCAGCTATCGTACAGCCCTGAGAACCACTGCCCTCCCCCTCCGCGCAAGGAGACCGATTCTCCTTCTGGTGTTCGGCCTCTCCATGTTCTCCTCCCTCGTGTACGAGGTTGCCTGGTCGCGCTCGCTGTCTCTCGTGTTCGGGACGACGATCTACGCCTTCACTGCGGTCCTCACGGTGTTCATGGCGGGCCTGGCCCTCGGTTCATACTGCTTCGGGAGAATCGCCGACAGGACGAAGAAACCCCTCCTTCTCTTCGCGAAGCTCGAGTTCGTCCTCGCCGCCTGTGGTGTTCTCCTCATACCTCTCTTCGAGCTCACCTACCGAGTCCGCTTGGCTCTATTCAGCCAGCTCCAGGGCTCTTCCACGATGCTGTTCATCATGTTCATCATCGTTTTCTTTCTTCTCATCGTGCCGGCGGGAATCATGGGCGCCACATTCCCTCTCATGACGAAGATATACTCCAAGAACTTCGGCCGCGATATTTCAGACGTGTATGCAGTAGACACGATCTCCGGTGGCGCCGGCGCCCTGTGTGGCGGATTCCTCTTCTTGCCGTACCTGGGCCTCTCTCAAACGATCGTGCTGGCCGCCGTACTCAACCTCATGGCCGGCCTCGTGCTCTACCTGAGGCGTGAACGATGAAGCTGAGGGCCCTGCTCCTGAGTGCCTTCTTCTTCTCGGGCTTCGCCGCACTCGTGTACGAAGTCATGTTCACCAAGGGGATGATTCTCTTCGTCGGCGGGACTGTCTTCGCCTACAGCCTGATCCTGACCGCCTTCCTCACGGGAATGGGATTCGGCAGCCTGTTGGCGAAGCGCTTCCAGAAGACGGATCTCGCTACGCTTTTCGCGTACGTTCAACTGGGAATCGGCGCCTACGGGCTCCTCTTCGTTCCGATCTTGAACAACCTGGATGTCGCGTACCTCGAGATCTACAACATCTCAAACGGCAGCTTCGTCATGTTCCACTCGCTTCTCCTCCTTCTCTCCTACCTTGTCCTCCTCGTTCCGACTCTACTCATGGGGTTGACCTTTCCCGTGGTGAGCCGGTTGATCACCCGTACCGAGAAGATCGGCACGGATGTCGGAAGGTTGTTTTCGGTCAATACCCTGGGAGGGGTTGTCGGCGCCTTTGTGGGAGGTTTCGTTCTGCTGCCGGGAATCGGCCTGGAAAGAGCGATCCTTGTGGCGGTCGCAGTCAACGTCCTCATTTCTGCCGTAGTTTTCATTGCTGCCGGCAAGGGCAGCCGCATCGCCTACGGTGTCGCCCTCGCCCTCGTGCTTCTTCTTGCGGCGGCTCTGTTCGACGCAGAGGTCGATCCCTACCGCTCCGGCGTCTACCACCAGCATGGGAGGTTCGAGAACCGGAGCGAGTACAGACAGGCTCTCGAGCGAGAGAGAGGCGCCGCCACAATCTCGTTCTCCGACTACGGACTGTATGGATCCGTCGTGGTGAAGGAAGAGGGCCCGGTCAAAGTACTCATGATCAACGGCAAGGTCGATGCCGGAACGGGCCTCGACGTCCCTACCCAGCTTCTCTTGGGGTATATCCCCACCCTCATGCACACCGACCCGAGAGACGTGGCCATCATCGGCCTCGGCAGTGGGATCACCTTGGCTGCGGTGGAGAGCTTCCCGGTGGAGAGGATAGACGTGCTCGAGCTCAACCCGACGGTCGTCGAGGCGGCGGAACTCTTCGAGCCCGAGAACCGAAACGCCCTCGACGATGAGCGAGTCGAACTCACCGTAGGCGACGCGAGGGACTATCTCTCCACTACCAAGCGAACGTACGACATCGTCATTTCCGAGCCTTCGAACCCGTGGATCGAAGGCGAGGTCTTCCTCTTCACCAGAGAGTTCTACTCGGTTGTAGCCGAGCGCCTCAACGAGGGAGGACTGTTCCTGCAGTGGATCGGCGCCTACGACTTCAGCCCAGAGGATCTCAAGATCTCCCTCCGGACTCTCGAAACCGCATTTCCCCATGTCCAGGCGTGGGCCGACGCGAGAGGCGTGGACTTCTTCCTTCTCGCATCGAAAGAGCCCATCTCCAGGGACTACGAAGGGATCGCGGCCGCAATGCAGGATCCCGTCATAAGGTCCGACATCGAGACGATCTCCGTCTTGTCGAGCCGAGCGCCGTTCACCGGCCCGGACGTCTTCTTCTCGTTCTTCGTCGCGGACGATAGGGCTCTCGACTCCTTCGCCTCGGGCGCGCCGGTCAACACCGACAACCGTCCGATCATCGAGTTCAGGACCGCGAGAAACCGAGTGGGGCGCACCACGAGCAGCCTGGGCGCCATCCTCGACCATGCGGGCGGCGGCGGCACGTCGACGGCGATCTCACCTCCTGTAACCGATCCCGTCTCGGGTGACGCGTTGTCTTTTCTGGGTCTTCGCGCGAGCATCGACATGCCCGTGGCGGAGATCGAGTACGCCTACGAATACACGACTCGTGGCGAGGATCCCACGCAACTCAGTCTGGCGCTCGAGCTGACGAAGCACGTCATCTTCACCGACGGACAGAAGCTGCTGGTCATCCGTGGACACCCACGAGAAACGGAGCCGCCGATCGAGGAGTTCGCGAGGATCGCGAGTTCCCTGGGATCGAGTGTTCTCGGCACGATCGAAGTCGAGGGACAGACTCGATACCTGACCCGAGGCGAGACGATCTCGGCGATGCTGTGGCACTGCAACCGGCACCTGTACGTGACGTACTTCGAGCACCCGCCAGGAGCATCGCTGCCGTCGATGTACGAAACCCTGGAGAGTGTCAGTTGTGCTACGACGAACTCGTAGCGCCAGCTAGTGCGTGAGGGCTTCCTAGAAGCTGAGCCCGACGTTGAACCGGTACTCGGACGGCCTCTGGTAGGCAATGTCGCCGCCGCCCCTACCGGTGGGCCGGCCCGACACCGGATTCACGAACAACTGGGCGTCCCCGTTGAGTGCGTTGGCAAGTTCCGCGCCTACCTTGATCTCGTACTTACCCTTGACCGGCGGGAAGATCCAGCTTGCGTTGAGGTTGAGCTCCGTCGCGGTGTCGAGCTGTCGGGAAGCTTGGGGATCGAGAAACTCCGCGACTCTTTCCCTCTGGCCCGACAGCGGGTGGGTTACGAAGACGTTCCGTTGACGCTCCCAGAGTCGGCCCGTCCGAGTGCGGTAGTGGGCGCCCGTGGTCAGCGTGTGTTCGCCGATCGGCCAGCGCTTGGCAGCGAGGACATTGAAGATCTCCGGGAACTCCGAGTTGTTGCCGATAGGACGGTTCCCTCTGTTGCGGGAGTTCACATCGCTACTCCCGTCGGAGCCGAGGCCGCCGATGGCTTCGATGGCATCTTCGAAATCCTCAGTGCCGCTCGCCTCGCCCACGTACAGGTTGGCGCGCAGCGTCCAGTTGTTGGAGAAGTTCCGGTTGAGCTCAAGGATGATGCCCTCGTGCTCGCGGGTCAGGCCCAGGCGCGAGGGGACTCCATGCATGGCGGACAACCGGTCGACCTCGGCCTGGGTCCAGTTGGCGAGTGCGAAGACCCGATTCCCGGCCGCGTCGAACTGGATGCTCGTATCCCAGATATTGTCGTTCTCGCTCACGGTGTACATGGCCTTGGCGACCCAGTTGCGGTTGAACTGCCAGTCGACACCGATGCTGTACGCGTCCGAGTACTCGGGGGCCAGGTTCCTTGTCGCCTCCCTGCCGGCGCTGGCCACGATGGAGCTGCCCAGGATGTCGTAGTCGTTGGTCAGGGGATTCCAATCGAAGACCATGCGGGTGTTGGTGCCGTTCGAGCCCTGGTCGAAGTTCTGGGTAAGACTCATGTTGAAGAGGTTGAGGTAACGCCCGGCGGTGGCGCGGACGAGGAGCTTGCCGTCAGCGTTCACGTCGTAGACGACACTCAGCCTGGGCGCCAACTCATCGTAGTCGTTGACCTGTTGTCCGATATTGTTGTTCATCGACTGGCCCTCGAGCCGCAGTCCCGCGGTAAGGACCCACTTGTCTCCGATATCGATTCGGTCCTGGATGAAGAGGGTGTTCAGCTCGCTTTCGCGGCGGAACAGTCCTCCATCCGGCGGCGCGTAGATCGTAACGGTCTCGGGAGTCGCGAAGCCGCCGGGAAGGCCATAGCCGAAGCCGCGCCCGCTGTATTCCCTCTCGGGCCAGTTTCGGGTATCGAGGCCCATGACGTGGCGCTCGGCGCCGACCCTGAGCTCGTGGTTGTCGCCCAGGAAGATCGTCGCGTAGGCGTTGATCTGCTGGCGGGGACCGTCCGTAAACCGACCAGACGTGCCGCCGACGGTGCAGCCATTGAAGAAGAGCCGGGAGTCGAGGTCGTAGTAACGGAAGTTGTTGCTATCCGGGGTACTTGGGTCTCCGCCGGAGAGACTCGTCTTGAAATTGAGGCAATTGTCGGCGCGAACATCCGTACTGTCGCCAACCTTGAGCTCGGTAAAGATCTTCGGGGTGGCGGCCCAGTTCCACAACGCTGTGTTCAACTCGGCCGTCTCCTCGCGCCCGTTGAGGGTGAAGAGGTCTCCCGTTCGGTTGCCCCCGCCCTCGCGGTAGCCCGGGGTGCGCACATAGGTCGCGGCGAGCTGATGGTCATCGCCAGGCTGAAAGTTGACCTTGGCGACCGTCGAACTCCCTTTGTAGCTCCAGTCGAAGACCGGGTCCGCGATGACGTCCGGGTTGGAGTTGGTGCTGGCGCCCCGGATCCTGTTGTCGGACAGTTCGGCGTGGGCTGCGAAGAACCACGCACGATTGCGGTAGATCGGGCCACCGAGAGCGGTCTCGAAGTTGTTGATGATCTTGTCGGGACCGTTGAGATCGGGGTAATCCCGAAACTCACCGACCCACGCCTGGTTCTGAGCGACGTAGAAGAAGTCGCCGTGGAACAGGTTGGTGCCCGACTTGACCACCGTGTTGATGGTCGCCGTCTGGGTGCGCCCGTACTCGGCGCCCCGCCCCTGGGTATGAACCTCCGTCGCGGCAACCTGCGTGGTCGCCATTCTGAACTTGAACACTCCGTAGTTGCCCGTGACTTGACTGACATCTACGCCGTCGATGTTCACCGTGCCTCCGTCTCGAGGGCCGCCCATGAAGCTGTTGAGCCAATCCTGTTGCTTGGAGCCGGAATTGGCTGGCAGAACCGCCAGGCTGTTGACGTGGTGACGGCTGATGAACGTCGTCAACTCGGCGGTCTCGGCGTCGATCCTCGCGGTCGCCCCGGGCTCGTACTTGTTGATCATGGGCGCTTCGGCGACAACGCGGATCTCCTCGGATTCGCCTCCCCGCAAGGTGAGGTCGATGGCGCGGCGCTTACCGGGATCGAGAGTGACCGCGACTTCGTCGCTCGAGCCCAGGCCTTCGAGCTCGGCGCTGACGGTGAAGACGCCATCGAGCAGCAGACTGAAGCGAAACTCGCCGGCCTCGTCGCTGACCGCGTCCTTGGTGTTCTGCGGTCCGACGAGCTTCACGCTGGTGCCCGGCAGTGGGCCTCCCTGGGCGTCGAGCACGCGGCCTTCGATGATTCCGGTCCCCGGACCGTCGGCCCACAGCGGCAGGTTTGCGCAGGCGATGATGGCGAGTCCCCAGATGCAGGACTTAAGGGTGGTGATCTTCATGGTTCCACCTCCATGATGTCCGACCCCGATGATAGGCAAGGGGGGCTAGTCCTTGCCGAGGGCCGGCGGAGCCCCCGATTTCAACATCCATCTTGCAGATGTTGTTCCAACGTCGTTGGGATGAACTAGGGTAACATGGTGTTTCCTGCGATGCAAGGATCCCTTCGCCTCACGCTGCGCCTGGTTCTGGTTTGTGGATTCACGTCCGCCTCCGGCTCGGCGCAGCCGGGCGCGACCGACGGCGACTGGCGCACCCACGCCGGCGACACCTGGGCCAGCAAATACTCGCCCCTGGATCAGATCAAGGCCGACAACTTCGGCGATCTGGAGATCGCGTGGCGGTGGAAGACGGCGGACACCCATCTCGTCGTGGCGGACGAGAGCGGCGCGTCGCTGGCGCCGTCGCAGGTGGTGTTCGACCGAGTGGCACAACAGCAGCCCGACCTGTGGCTGCGGCGTCCGGGGATCGGCGCGATGTCTTCGACCCCGCTCGCGATCGACGGCGTGCTCTACCTGACCACGAACGTCGAGCAGGCGGCGGCGATCGACGCGCGCACCGGCGAGACGCTCTGGGTACACGACCCGCGCACCTACGAAGACGCCGCGCTTCCGACCAGCAGAGGCCATCGAGGGGCGGCCTACTGGGAAGGCGACGGCGACGCCCGCGTCGTCTGGGGAACCGGCGCCGGCTACCTGATCGCCGTCGACGCCAGGACCGGAGTACCGGTTCAGGAGTTCGGAGACAACGGGCGGGTCGACCTCATCGCCGATCTGCCGCGCTCGCCCCGCGGGCAGTCCTTCGAGTTGCCGGTCGGCTCGCGGTCGGCGGCGCCGCTCATCGTCGGCGACACGATCGTCGTCGGAACCAACCACACGGACTTCACGATCTCCAAGGAGGGGCCGCCCGGCTTCATCTTCGCCCACGACGTGCGCACCGGAAAGCGGTTGTGGGAGTTTCACATCGTGCCGCAGAGCGCCGACGAGTTCGGCGCCGACACCTGGGAAGACGAATCGTGGCGCTACACCGGCAACGGCAACGCCTGGGGCAATCTGAGCGCGGACCCGGAGCTCGGCTACGTCTACATTCCGACCTCGGCGGTGGCGCCGGATCACTACGGCGGCCATCGCCTGGGTGACAATCTGTTCGCCAACAGCATCGTCTGTCTCGACGTAGGCACCGGCGAGCGGGTGTGGCACTACCAGCTCATTCATCACGAGGTCTGGGACTACGACAGCCCGACGGCGCCGAATCTGCTCGACATCACCGTCGATGGACGTCGGGTGAAGGCTGTAGCCCAGGTCACCAAGCAGGGCTTCGTCTACACCTTCGATCGAGTGACCGGCGAGCCGATCTGGCCGATCGAGGAGCGCCCGGCGCCAACCGACACCGATCTCGAAGGCGAAGTCATGTCTCCCACCCAGCCCTTCCCGACCAAGCCGCCGCCGTTCGCGGTGCAGGGCGCCCGGCTCGAGGATCTGGCGGACTTCACTCCCGAGATTCGGCAGATGGCGCTCGAGGCGGTGGGGGAGTTCAGGCTCGGCCCGCTCTACACACCGCTGTCGCTGCGCGGCACCATCTTCCGACCGCAGGCGGGCGGCGGCGCCAACTGGTCGGGCGCCGCCGTCGATCCCGAAACCGGCGTGCTGTACGTTCCCTCCTCCAACGGCCACTCGGTGATCCGCTTCCGCGACGGACGGTCCAGGACCGACATGCGCTACATCGCCGACCGCACCGATCCTGTTGGCGGTATCATGCGCGGCCGCTCGGCGCCCTGGGGACCGTTCGAGCCCGTCGCCCGGGGTTCCTCGTTTCTTGACGGAGGCAACCCGACCCGGCAGCCGACGATGCCGCGGGGGCTGCCGCTGTGGAAGCCGCCCTATTCGGCGATGGTCGCCATCGACATGAGTCGGGGCGAGCACCTGTGGACGACCCCGCTCGGCAGGGGCGCCCGGTATCAGGACCACCCTCTGCTGCGCGATCTCGATCTGCCGCCGTTGGGTGGCGATCACAGCCGCGCCGGATCGCTGCTGACCAGGACGTTGCTGATTCACGCGCTAAACAGCGGTGGGACCGACGACGGTCCGCAGCTTGTGGCCTACGACAAGGCCACCGGAGAGCCGCTGACAGGGGTCGATCTGCCCGGCCGCGGGCTCGGCTCGCCGATGACCTACCTGCTCGACGGTCGCCAGTACGTCGCACTCACGGTCGGCGGCAGGGCGCCGGAGCTGGTCGCCTACAGGCTGCCTTCGGAGAGTCGATGAGGAAGGCGGCTTCTTCGGCTCTCCTCGCGGCGCTCTGCGTCTTTCCCGGTGCGGCCCCCGCCCGTTCGCTCGAGACCGACGTCGCGCGTCTCCTCGAGATCTCGTGTCTTCGCTGTCACGATGCCGACACCGAGACGCCGCTCGATCTCGAGAACCTCGGCTACGACCTCGCGGATCGAGCGACCTTTCGGAAGTGGGTGAGGATCTTCGAGCGTCTCGAGGCGGGCGAGATGCCTCCTCGTGGGACGAAGCGCCCCCCGGGGGCGGTCGTCGAAGCGGCGCTCGGTGCGCTCGAGAGAGATCTGGAGACGGCGGACGTGGCGGCTCGGGCCGCCGAGCAGGCAGCGCCGCGCCGTTTGACCGGGCTCGAGTACGAGTACACCCTCAAGGACCTGCTCTCGATCGAGGAGGATCTGGCGAGCTTGCTGCCAGCCGAGAGCGCATCCGCCGGCTTCGACACGCTGGCGGCCGAGCAGGGGATCTCACCGCTTCATCTGCGCAGCTATCTCGAGGCGGCCGACCGGGCGCTCGACGCGGCGATCCGGCTGGGCCGGCGACCGCCGAGCGCAGCGCAAGTGATCGACTATCCGAATCTCCCCGACTCGTACCGCGTCATTCGTCAGAGCGTCAACAAGAAGGTCGACGACGCCGTGGTGATGTTCATCGATCTCGACCACCACAACACCAGCGGGTCCGCTTCGTCCAGGTTGACGAGGAGCGACCAGAACGGCTTCTCGTTCGCGCATTCGGGTCTCTACAGGGTCACCGTCGACGCCTATCCCTACCAGGCGTCGACACCGGTGACGCTCCTTCTCGTTCGCGCGAACCCGAGTGGCGCCACGAAGTTGCTCGGCGCCTTCGACCTGGTGAACGGGGAGTCCAGGACCCTCGAGCTCACAACCTACCTCCACCCGACCGACTATCTCTACCCCGAAGTGGGGGACCTCGAGTGGCACACGGAGGTCGAGGATTTCTACGCCCCCATCGAAGATTGGGCGGAAGAGAGCCAGCTCGTGGCTACGGGGCGAGGCGCACGCCGGCGGTTGCTCAACAACCGGCTCTATCACCCGATCTTCTACCACCCCAGCGAGATCCTTGTGGATGGGGCCGCGACCTACAAGGGCGAGGGCGTGGCGGTCAAGTCGCTCACAATCGTTGGACCGCTCCTCGATGGGTGGCCGCCGCCGTCGACGCGCCGGCTCTTCGACGGCATCGACATCGACCCCGCCGGCGATCTGAAGCTCACGAAGGACCCGTACGAGCACGTAGTGGATGTCGTCTCGCACCTCGTGCCGCTGGCGTTTCGACGGCCGGCCGAAGCAGGTGAGGTGGATGCGTTCGCGAGCCTGGCCAGGCCCGCGCTCGCCGCCGGACGGAAGTTCGTCGATGCCGTTCGCATTCCGCTGCGCGCTCTACTGAGCGCGCCGCAGTTTCTCTACCACGACGACCAGCCCGGCGAGCTGGACGACTTGGCCCTGGCGACCCGACTCTCGTACTTCCTGTGGAAGAGCCTGCCCGACGAGGAACTCTTCGCGGCGGCAGGAGAAGGCACGCTGTCGGCGCCGGAGGTGCTGGCGCAGCACGTCGAGAGAATGCTCGACGACGACAAGGCGCAGCGCTTCGTCGCGGACTTCGTCGGCCAGTGGCTGCGGCTCTACGATATCGAGCTTACGACTCCTGACGAGAGGCTCTATCCCGAGTACGACGAGGTGCTGCATCACGCGCTCCAGGAGGAGACCAGGCTCTTCTTCGCCGAGCTTGTGAGAAGCGACCTCGGCGTCCGGAACCTGATCGACTCCGACTTCACCTTTCTCAATCGCCGCCTGGCGGAGCACTACGGCATCCCCGGGGTCGAGGGACAGTACATGCGGAAGGTGTCGCTGCCCGATGACAGCTTGCGCGGCGGCATCCTGACTCAGGCCAGCGTGCTCAAGATCACCGCCAACGGCACCACGACCTCGCCGGTCTTCCGCGGCAGCTTCGTGCTCACGAACCTGCTCGGCCGGGCGCCGAGCCCGCCGCCGGCGAACGCCGGCTCGGTCGAGCCCGACACCCGCGGCGCCACGACGATTCGCGAGATCCTCGCCAAGCATCGCCGAGACCCGACGTGCAACGTCTGTCACCGCGCCATCGACCCGCCGGGATTCGCTTTGGAGGCCTTCGATCCCACCGGCGGCTTCCGGACGCGATACCGCTCCAGCGGCGAAGGCGATACGCCCACGAGGACCCTCTACGGTCGCCCGATCCTGGAGTACAAGGACGGGCCACCCGTGGATGCAGGCGGCGTCACCCCGGACGGCAGGTCCTTCTCGGGCATCGCCGAGTACAAGCGACTCCTGCTCGAGGACGAGGACCAGGTGGCGCGCCACTTCATCTCGCAGCTTGTCGTCTATGCGACCGGCGCCGAGATCGGCTTCGCCGAGCGCGACGAGCTGTCGCGGCTCGTCGCGCAGAGCCGCGAGGGCGGCTACGGCGTGCGCACGATCATCCACAATGTCACCCAAAGCCCACTCTTCAGGGAGCGGCAACGATGAACCAGCCCCTCGATCGACGCACCCTCCTCCGGACCTGCGGAGTCGCCCTGGCGCTGCCGCTGCTCGAAGCGATGAGCCCGGCTCTGGCCCGAGCGGCGATCCCGGCGCCCCGGCGGATGGTGACCCTCTGCAACGCACTCGGCCTGCACCCGCCGGCGCTCTTTCCCGCCACACCGGGTCGGGACTACGAAACAACCGAGTATCTGGAGCTGCTTCGGGACCACCGGCGCGACTACACCCTGTTCTCGGGGCTCTCCCACGACGACCAGACCGGCCGCCAAGCCCATAGCAGCGAGGTCACTTGGCTGACCGGGGCTCGCCACCCGGAGCTCGCCGGCTTTCGCAACAGTATCTCCGCCGATCAGTATGCCGCCGCGGAGCTCGGCTACGTGACCCGCTTTCCCTCGCTTGTGCTGGGTACCGACACCACCCTTCAGAGGAGTGCCAAGGGCACGCAGAGCCAGTCGTTCACGAGGCGGGGCGTCATGGTGCCTTCAGAGACCAGTCCCGCCAACCTCTTCGCCCGGATGTTCCTCACGGGGGATGCCGACGAGGTCGAGCGGCAGAAGCGGGATCTCGGCGACGGACGCAGCATCCTCGACGGCCTGAGGTCGCAGAGAAAGGCGCTCGACCGGCGCGCCAGCGCCGCCGATCGAGGCCGGCTGGACTCGTACTACGAGGCTGTGCGCGCGGCCGAAGAAGGCATCACCGAGGCCCAGGCCTGGCTCGAGCGGCCCAAGCCGCGGGTGGACCGCGAGCCCCCTGTCGACATCCGGGAACGCCGCGACCTCATTGGCCGCGTCCAGTTGCTGATGGACCTCATACCGCTGATTCTGCAGACCGATTCGACGCGCGTCGTCGCCGTAATGATTCAAGAGCTGCGGGAAGTGCCGAAGATTCCGGGCGTCTCGGGGACGCACCACAACCTCTCGCACCACGGTCAGGATCCGGACAAGATCGCGCAACTGAGGAAGGTCGAGAGGGAGATCGTCAAGTGCTTCGGCAGCCTTCTCGGGCAGCTCAAGGGATGCAGCGAGGGAGACGGCACGCTGCTGGATCAGACCGCGGTCCTCTTCGGCAGCAACCTCGGCAACGCGAACTCTCACGACACCCGCAACCTCCCGGTCTTCCTCGCCGGCGGCGGCTTCGAGCACGGTCGCTACGTCGCTCTTGACAACGACGACAACGCGCCGCTCTCCAACCTCTACGTCACCATGCTGAATCACATGGGGCTGGAAACCGGGTCGTTCGGCCAGAGCACCGGCGCGTTGAGCTGGTAGGGCGCCCGGCTCGGGGACGGCCCTCTCATCGCCGTCGCGAGCCCTAACGCCCTTCGGACCACTCCTTCTCAAGCTGCCGCGCCCCGCGCATCGTCATTCCCAGCGAGTAGTTGCCTTCGTGACAGGCATACTCGTAGATGCGCTGGTCGGTGCGCAGCCACGGGGACGAACCGCCCCAGGTCGCCGCGTAGTCGGGATCGTCGACGCTGAACTCATAGAACAGGCTGCCGTCTTCCTGCGGAGTGAAGCGCTCGACGATGTGGAGACCCTCGTGCGACACGCCCGAATGAGCTCCGACGTTCTTGCGTCGTTCGGTCGCGGCCTTTGCCACGCCCTGGCGACGGAAGTTCGTCGTGTCGACGACCAGGGTGTCGCCCTCCCACCAACCGATCGAGTCGCCGGCGTAGGAGAGAACCTCTTCCGGTGGGTGCTTCGAGTCGAGGCGGACGATGCGCGCCTCGTGCATCAGCTCCGCGAGGATCACGACCTGGGTCGCGGTCTGGGTGATGCCGTAATAGGCGCCGTAGCCCCTTCGCAGGGTAGGGATGGTCGCCCGATCGTAGTAGGTGCAGCGCTCCCAGAGGCCGAGCAGCTCCGGATCGTCGAAGATCCGGTGTTTCCCATCGGTAGTCGGGATGCCCCGACCTCGCGACCCGGCGACTTCATCCGCCGCCATCCACCAGGCGCCGTCGGGATTCGGGGGGCCCATGCGATCGGCCGTCGTGAAAGCCGGGCGGCGCCTCTCTCCGGCTTCGGTGACCGCCGGCATGCGACCGTTCGGCGGGTCGGTGAGGACCGAGTTCCGGTACCTGCCGTCAACGGTAAAGACGATCGTGCCCATGTCGAGAACGCTGAGACCATTGCCGCCGGTGACCCTGCCGCCGGCGTAGCCGCCGGCCGGAGGCGGAGGACGATCCGGGTCGCCAGGGATGCCTTGTTGGGCGACCCTCGCGGCCATTGCCTGCTCGATTCTCCTGGCGTCGTCCGTGCTCATGTACGGGTCGTTGCCGTACTCCGGATTGCGCACGAAAGGCGTCAGCGTGTTGATGGTGTACGTGCCGGAGAGATCCGGCGCGCCGCTGGGCATTCGCGGAACGTCGCTCTCCCTGGCCGGCGCGGCCGCTGCGACGATGCTCGCGGCGAGCGCTACCGCTGCCCTGGCCAGCCAACGAGTCCTTGGGATGAGTCGCCGCATCGTCTTCCCTTCATCCCTCGAGTTCGATGCGCTGCAGCGCGGCTTTGGTGAGGATCCGCAACTGATCCACGCCTTGGGCGCCGGCGTGGATGTCGATGACGATCGTGGTCCCGTCGGCGAGGATCTCCCAGCCGTCTGAGTCGGATTCGCCGACGAGGGCGCCGCGATCGGCCGAGGCGCCGAATTCGGGGTCGGCAAAGGCGAGGAAGTCGCTGGCGGCGAGGCCGGCCGAGCTTGCGACAACGCCGAGAATCGGATCGTCGAGCTTGATCTCGACGCCGGTGATTCCGGCGGTCGCGACAGGGGCGAAGTGCAGGAGGAAGCTGTGGACCACCGTGCCGCGCGCGATCGTCGCTCCCGCCGGCAGGTGGTTCGCATCGTAGGCGGCGGGCGTGCCGTCGCTGTCGACCTTCAGATCCTCCTCGAGGGTGACGAACTGGCGCTCGACCACCAGCTCTGGCCGGTCGTTCTCCGTGCGGCGGTCGGCGGAGAGATCGTCTGGGACCGTGTCGTCGCCGACGTCGCCGAGGATCGAGACACCGTCGGCCGAGGCGATGCGCGTGTCGTAGTCGGCGCCGTCGCGGCTTCGGGCCGCTTCCACTTCGAACCAGTTGGTGATGTCGTCCCGCAACGACTGGAAGATGCTCTGGATCTCCGGCGGCTTTAAGGCGATGTCGGCGCTGGTGGCGACCGGCGTCTCTTCGCGCGGGTCCTCGATCAGATCGTAGAGCTCCCACTCTCTACCGCTGGTTCCGGAGATCAGCTTGTAGCGGTCGTCGATGATCGACCGTTCGCCGCCGACCCTCTGCAGCATCCGGGTACGCCGGCTGTCGCAGTCGGTGTCTTCATGGTCGCCTCGGTCGGCAGTCGGGTCTCCACAGTCCTCCCACTGGATACGGCCCCTGCGCCGCGCCGAGCGATCGCCGAAGAGGACCTCGGTCATCGACTCACCGTCGAGCGGACGCGCGTCCGGCAGCTCGATTCCCCAGATGTCCAGGAGCGTCGGCAGGTAGTCGCTGGTCGTCATCGGTGTCGAGGTTTCGCCTGGGCCGATCCGTCCCGGCCACTCGACGATGCCCGGCACCCGGACTCCGCCTTCCCAGAGGTTGCCCTTGGAACCCCGCAGGCCACCCTTGCCCTCGCTCTCGAACTCCATCCTCACCGAGCCCGACTGGCCGTTGTCGGACGTGAAGGCCACCAGCGTTTCGCTTTCGATGCTGAGCTCGCGAAGATGCGTCCGCAGGCGGCCGATCTCTCTATCCATCGCCGTGATGCTGGAGTAGTAGCGCGCCTCGTACTCGTTCCACTGCGCCTGCTCCTCCGGCGTGTAGAACTCGTCGAGCGTCGCCTGGTTGAGACGGTGCGGGCCATGGGGCGCATGGAGCCAGACGACGGCGAGGAAGGGACGTTTCGCCGCGACCGCGTCGTCGACGAACCGTAACGTCTCGCGGATGACGATCGCCGAGGCGTCGCCGCGCAGCTCCGGCGAGTCGGGATCCACGTGCGCCCCGGGGCCGGTGTAGTAGCGGCCGCCGTGGAAGTTGCCCTCGCTGGGGAGCGGTCCCAGGGGATCCACCTTCATCGGCTCGAACGTCGGCAGTGCCTGCTCGCTCGCCCAGACGCGGTCGTAGCCGTGGCTCCAGGGCGGCGAGTAGAACTCGCCGCCGTTCCTGTCCTGGAGCGTCCTGGTGAGATCGCCAAGATGCCACTTGCCGAAGTGTCCGGTCGTGTAGCCCTGCGTCCTGGCGAGCTCGGCCAGCGTCAGCTCGAGGTTGCGGAGACCGTCGTTGTACGCCCAGTCGACGGTGTTGCGGCGCGGCGCCCGGCCGGTGACGAAGGAGGCCCGTGTCGGGCTGCATACCGAGCCGCCCGAATACATGCGATGGAACTGGAGCCCTTCCTCGGCCATCGCTCGCAGGTTGGGGGTCTTGATCTCGGGATGGCCCGGAAAGACGTTTCCGGGTGCGAGTTGCTGTGAGTACTCGACGGCGCCCCAGCCCTGATCGTCGCTCATCATCAGAATGACGTTGGGCCGCGATGGAGACGGCACAGGCCCTGCCGCTTCGTCCGTCACCGGTGTCGCGCAGCCGCAGGCCGCGACGCCGAGGAAGAGCATCGCCCATCGGAACGATTCGGGTCCGCCACTCATGTCGCTCCTTTCCGGCTCACTGGCGTTGGTCACCGCGCATCCGGCAGGACGAAGGCCACGAGCTGAGCCGTCTCCGGGCCGCTGCGCGCGCTTCTCGAGACCACCTTGCCGCCGGCAGGCACGACGATGTACTGGCGGCCCTGGTGCAGGTAGGTCATCGGTACTCCGTGCAGGGTGGCCTCGGTCTCCACCTCCGCCAGGAGCTTGCCGGTGGCTTTGTCGTAGGCCTGGAGGTGGCTGCCCTTGGCGGCGCGAGCGTCCCAACTCGGCCAGTTCGGCACATAGGTGATGAGCAGGGTCCTGGTGATGAGAAGCCCGCCTTCGCGGTTGCCGCTCGAGGGGCGGCTGCCGAGAGGGCCGAGTTCGAGATGCTTGATGGCAGGGTGTTCGGTCGGTCCCTCGCCGAACGGCGCCATCCAGGCGTGCTCGCCGGTACCCAGATCGATGGCCGTGATGCGCTGATACGGAGGCTTGAGGAGCGGCAGTCCCTGGGGACTTCCGACACGACCGCCACGGCTTACCCATCTCCACTCGCTGCGCGCCGGGTCCGGCGGCGCGACCGCCACCGCGGTCGGCTGCGTTCGCGACTGGACGTAGAGGACGCCGGTCATGGGATCGAGCGAGGCGCCGGGATGATTCGCTCCACCCGCCATCCCCGGCACCGCGAGCGTCGCCTGTTTCCCTCCCTCACCCAGGACGATAGGAGGCGTGAACATCGGTCCCAGAAGGAACTCCCCGGCAATCTCGAGCGCCTCCTTTCGCAGTTCAGGCGTGAAGTCGATGAGATCGTCGATCGTCACCCCCTGGAGATCGAAGGCAGCCGGTCTGGTCGGAAAGGGCTGGGTCGGCGCCGTCCACTCCCCGGGCACCGTGGTCTGCGGCACGGAGCGTTCTTCGATCGGCCAGATGGGCTCGCCCGTGACCCGGTCGAAGACGTAGGCGAAGGCCGTCTTGGACACCTGGGCGACGATCTTCCGCAACCGGCCGTCGATCACGACGTCGGCGAGAACGGGGGCGGAGGCGATGTCCCAGTCCCAGATGCCGTGATGAACGGCCTGGAAGTGCCAGACGCGCTCGCCGGTGTCGGCGTTGACGCAGAGCAGGCTCTCGGCGTAGATGTTGTCGCCGGGCCGGTGGCCGCCCCAGAGGTTGCCGGTCGGTGTCGTGGTGGGGATGTAGACGTAGCCGAGCTCCTCGTCGCCGGCCATCGCTCCCCAGACGTTGGCGCCGCCGACCCACTTCCAGGAGTCGTTCTCCCACGTCTCGGTGAACTCCTCGCCCTCCTGCGGGATGGTGTGGAAGCGCCACTTCGGCTCGCCGGTTCGCACGTCGTAGGCCCGCACGTGGCCCGGCGGAAGACCCTGCTTCGACGCCGGCGCGTCGGCGATTCTCGAGCCCACGACGTAGGTGTCGCGAATCACGATCCCGGGCGAGCCGGCGCTGATGTCCCGCTGGAGGACGACCTCGCGGCCTAGCCTGTCCTCCGACAGGTCGACGATGCCGTCTTCTCCGAAGGCGGGGTCGGGGCGTCCCGTCGCGAGATCCAGCGAGATCAGTTGCTTGCCGCTCGTAATGAAGAGAATGCGCTCCGCCTCGCCGTCGGTCCAGTACTCGAGGCCTCGGGGAGTGGCGCCGTAGCCTTGCGGGAGCTCGTAGCTCCCGGGATCGTAGACCCAGAGCTCCTCACCAGTCGCGGCGTCGAGGGCCGCGATCTGCCAGAGGTTGGTCGCCATGTAGACACGGCCGCCGATCATGAGCGCCGATCCCCGGAAGGTTCCCGGCTCCTCCCTCAGGTGGTGATCGGCCGACCGCCAGCGCCAGGCCACCTCGAGCTGCTCGAAGTTCGCAGCATCGACCTGGTCGAGGGGCGAGTAGCGGGTGAAGGCGTGGTCGCGGCCATGGTGCCGCCACTCGGCGTTTTCCGCACCTGACTCAGCGAAGGCTTCGGGGGCCATCGAGGCGGCTGCCAGCAGCGCCAGAGCAAGGCGAGCCGGCCGGACCGTGGAGCGCCGGCAAACGTGAGGACGCATCAATGATCTTCGTTCCTGTTTACGGGGCTTAGCTGCAACGCCGCTTCGGTGAGGATCCGCAACTGATCCACGCCTTCGGCGCTGGCGCCCACGTCGACGACGATCGTGGTCCCGTCGGCGAGGATCTCCCAGCCGTCGGAGTCCGTCTCGCCGACCAGGGCGCCGCGATCGGCCATGGCGCCGAATTCGGGGTCGGCGAAGGCGAGGAAGTCGCTGGCGGCGAGGCTCGCCGAACTCGCGGCGACGCCCAGGATGGGGTCGTCGAACGCGATCTCGACGCCGCTGAGGCCGGCCGCGGCGGTGGGGGCGAAGTGCAGCAGGAAGCTGTGGACGACTGTGCCTGCGGGTACGGTCGCTCCGGGCGGCAGGTTGTCGGCGTCGTAGGAGGCGGGGGCGCCGCCGGACTCGACTGCCAGGTCCGCGTCGAGGGTGGCGAACTGCCGCTCGACGACCAGCTCCGGACGATCGACGGAGGTCCGGCGAGCGGCCGACAGATCGTCGGGAACGGTCTCGTCGCCGACGTCGCCGAGAATGTCGACGCTGTCGGCGCCGGCGATGCGCGTGTCGTAGTCGGCGCCCTCGCGGCTGGCCGCCGTGTCGACTTCGTACCAGGTGGTGATCTCGTCCAGGAGAGAGGTGAAGATCGCCTGGATCTCCGGCGGCTTCGAGTCGACGTCGGCGCTGGTGGCGACCGGAGTCTCTTCGCGCGGGTCTTCAAGCAGGTCGTAAAGTTCCCATTCCCGGCCGCTGGTGAGGGAGATCAGCTTGTGGCGGTCGTCGAGGATGGAGCGCCCGCCCCCCACCCTCGTCAATCCCCGGCCGCCGCGGCCCCGGCCGGCGCTGTCGCAGTCCTCGGGCTCGCCGGCGGCGCGTTCGGGAACGGGGTCGTCACAGTCGTCGAAACGGAGGCGGCCCCGGCGCGGCGCCGAGCGATCGCCGAAGAGCACCCCGGACATCGACTCGCCGTCGAGCGGCCGCGAGTCGGGCAGGTCGAGTTCCCAGATGTCCAGGAGCGTCGGCAGGTAGTCGCTGGTGATCATCGGTGTAGCGGTCTCTCCGGGAGCGATCCGTCCCGGCCACTCGACGATGCCCGGCACCCGGACCCCACCCTCCCAGATGGTGCCCTTGAATCCGCGCAGGCCGCCCTTCGCCTCCTCCGGATCGTCGAGTCTCACCGATCCCGAAAGCCCATTGTCGGAGGTGAAGGTCACGAGCGTGTCGTCTTCGATGCCGAGAGTGCGCAGGTGCGCGCGCAGGCGACCGATCTCTTTGTCCATCGCCGTGATGCCGGAGTAGTAGGGTGCCTCGTAGTCGTTCATCTCGGCCTGCTCCTCGGCCGAGTAGAACTCGTCGAGGGTCGCCTGGTCGAGGCGATGGGGGCTGTGCGGAGGATGGAACCAGATGACGGCGAGGAAGGGGCGCTCGGCGGCAACGGCGTCGTCGATGAACCGCATCGTCTCTCTGACGAGGATCGCGGAGGCGTCGCCGGCGAGAGTGGGGGAGTCGATGTCGACGTGCTGCTCGTGGCCGGTCCAGTAGTGCGCGCCGATGTGATTGCCTTCGCTGGGGAGCGGACCTGCCGGGTCGATGCGCATCGGCTCGAACGTCGGCAACGCCTGTGGGGACGCCCAACTGCGGCCGTAGCCGTGATGCCACGGCGCCGAATAGAAGTCGCCGCCGCTCCTGCCGAAGCACCTGCCGCCGCATCGCGCGAGATCGTCCGCGTCGGCCTCGGGTGTCCTGTTGAGGTTGCCGAGGTGCCACTTGCCGAAGTGTCCGGTCATGTAGCCCTGGGTCTGGGCCAGCTCGGCGATCGTCAGCTCATGATTGCGGAGACCGTCGTTGTAGGCCATGTCGACGTGGTTGCGGCGTGGAGAGCGGCCAGTGACGAACGACGACCGGGTCGGACTGCAGTTCGAACCATGCGAGTACATGCGGTGAAACTGGAGGCCGGCCGCCGCCATCTCGCGCAGGTTGGGGGTCTTGACTTCGGTGTGGCCCGGAAAGATGTCGCCGGGGGCGAGTTGTTGGGGGTACTCGACGTCGCCCCAGCCCTGATCGTCGCTCATCATGAGAATGATGTTCGGCCGCGGCGGAATCGATGGTGAGCCGGCCTCCTCGCCCGAAGGCGCCGCGCAGCCGCAGGCTACGAGGCCGAGGATGAGCGCGCCCGGCCGGTGGGAGAAGGTGCGTGCGACATTCCTGATCATCTCCTCGACCTCCTCATCCCGCTTGGCACGGTCGTCAGTCCTCCCGCGGCAGGGCGAAGGCCACGAGTTCTGCCGCCACCGCTTCGACGCTCGCGCCTCTGGCCACGGCCCTGCCGCCGGGCTTGCCGCCTGCCGGGACCACGATGTACTGGCGACCCTGGTAGCGGTAGGTGATCGGCACTCCGTGCAGCGCGGTGTCGGTCTCCACCTGCGCCAGCACCTTGCCGGTGGCCTTGTCGTAGGCTGTGAGGTAGCTGGCTGTCGCCGTCGGCGCGTCCCAGCTCTCCCGTTTGGGCGAGTGGGTGATGAGGAGCGTCCTGGTGACCAGAAGCCCGCCCTCGCGGGTGCCGCTCGAAGGGCGACTGCCAAGGGGGCCGAGATCGAGATGGCGTATTGCGGGGTGATCGGTCGGGCCTTCTCCCAGCGGCGCCTGCCAGGCGTGCTCGCCCGTCTTCAGATCGATCGCCGTGATCCGCCGGTAGGGAGGCTTCACCAGGGGCAGCCCCTGCGGGATCTTGAGCCCGCCTCCTCCTCCCGTCGACTTCTTCACGTAGCGAAACTCGCTGCGCTCGGGATCCGGCTTCTCCAGCCCCCACGAGCCGATCTGGGTCGTCGATTGGACGTACACGATACCGGTCAACGGATCGACGGAAGCGCCCGGATGATTGGCCCCGCCGCCGGCGCCGGGCGAAACGATGGTGCCGAGCTTTCCTCCTTCGCCGACGACGATGGTGGGCGTGAAGATCGGCCCTGTGACATACGACTCGAGGACCTCGAGCGCCTCCTGGCGCATCTCCGGAGTGAAGTCCACCAGATCGTCGACGGTCAAGCCCTGTAGATCGAACGCTGGCGGCTTGGTCGGAAACGGCTGGGTCGGAGAGAGCTTCTCGCCGGGCACCGTGGACTGGGCGACCGGCCGCTCCTCGATCGGCCACAGCGGCTCGCCGGTGACTCGATCGAAGACGTAGAGGAAGGCGGTCTTCGCCGCCATGGCCACGGCTTTGCGCAGCCGGCCTTCGACGACCACGTCGACGAGGTTCGGGGCCGAGGCATTGTCGTAGTCCCAGATGCCGTGATGCACGGTCTGGAAGTGCCAGACGCGCTCACCGGTCTCCGCGTCGACGCATACCAGGCTCTCGCCGTACACGTTGTCGCCGTGCCGGTCGCCGGCGTAGTAGTCGCTCGACGGTGTCGAAGTGGCGAAGTAGACGTAGCCGAGCTCTTCGTCGGCGGCGAGCGGCGCCCACACGTTGGTGTTGCCCATCCACTTCCAGGAGTCGTTGCCCCAGGTCTCGGTGAACTCCTCGCCCTCCTGCGGAATCGTGTGAAAACGCCACTTCTGCTCGCCGGTGCGCACGTCGTAGGCGCGCACGTGGCCCGGCGGGATGCCCTGCTTTCGGAACGGCACGTCGTAGATCCTCGAGCCGATGACGTAGGTGTCGCCGACCACTATTCCGGGCGAGCCGGCGCTGATGTCGCGCAGCCGGATCCCGGGGCGTCCGAGGTCGTCGAGCGACATGTAGACGAAGCCTTCCTCGCCGAAGTCGGGATCGGGTCGCCCGGTCGCAAGGTCGATCGAGATCAGCAGCTTGCCGGAGGTGGCGAAGAGAATGCGCTCCTGCTCGCCGTCGGTCCAGTACTCGATTCCCCGTGGATTCGAGTAGGCGGCCCTGGGCGCCTCGTGCGCCTTGGAGTCGAACAGCCAGAGCTCTTCGCCGGTTGCGGCGTCGAGTGCCGCGAGTTGCCACAGCGTGGTCATCATGTAGACGCGGCCGCCGATCATGAGCGCCGAGCCGGTGAAGGCGCCCGGCTCGTCCCTTACGCGGTGGTCGGCGGATTTCCAGCGCCAGGCCACCTCGAGCTGGGAGAAGTTCTCCGCGTCGATGTCCTCGAGCGGCGAGTAGCGGCTGAAGGCGTGGTCGCGGCCATGGTGCTGCCACTCGACGTCCTGGGCGCCGGATTCGCCGAAGGCAGCGGGGGCTGACGACGCGGCCGCCAGTGCCGCCAGCATGGCGTATGCAGCCCTCACCGGTTCGGTGGCTCCGTCGGGTCGGCTGCGTCTCTCGGCGCGCCGGTGCCGGAAGATCCCAGGAACAGCCTCTCCCCGCTGGCGTAGGTCACGGTACGCCCTGCGCACTTGTTCGAGCGATCCTTGGCCCGGAAGCCCTCGACGACGATCTCGGTTCCCGGCAGCAGCGAGTTCTTGGTGAAGCCGCGACGAAACAGGGAGGGGGGGCTCCCGCTCTCGACCATCCAGGTCTCTATCGAGCCGTCTTCTTTCGTGACCTCGATGTGGATCCACGCATGCGGATTGATCCACTCCATTCTGGTCACCTTCCCGGTGAGCTTGACCGGGCTGTCGGCATCGAACTCGGCCGCGAAGGCATGGTGCCCCATCGCCGGAGCGGCGCCCACGGCGAGGATGAGAGCGGTTGCGGCAATGAGGGCTTTGGTGTGCATTGAGTTGACCTCCTTCTCCGTCATTCGCTATCTCCGCCCTTCCAGACGCCCTTGCTCAAGTGGCGGTACATCAGCTCTTCCGCGAACACCACGCACTTGAAGTCGAGGAGCTGAATGTTCTCGTCGATGCGTCGATAGAGCGGAAGGCTCACCTTCCACGGGCGGGTGTAGGTCTTGGGATCAGTGATCGTCGCCTCGTAGAGGAGATGGTCCGGCCCGGTCGCAGAGTAGCGCTCGAGGACGTGGATCTCCTCGCTGTGGTGATTGCCGGAGCTGTCGAGCCAGGTGTCGGGAACCTGGGCGGAGACATCGATCACCAGGGTTTCTCCCTCCCAGTGACCGCGGGAGTGCCCCATCCAGTTGTCGCCGGGGCTCTCGAAGTCGGGTCGGTTCATGTAGACGATACGGCTGGCGCTGGCGAACTCGTAGGCGAAGATGACGTTCTCGGGGGTCTGGACGATCTGGAACGGAAAGGGCATGTAGTTGGCGCGTGGGATGCCGGGCATGAAGCACTTGATCGCCGGGTCCAGCTTCCACCACTGCGCGAGGTTCTCCTGCTGCTTCGCTCTCGCCGCCGGGGTGTAGGGGATCTCGCCGCCCTCGACGATGCCCAGGCCCCCCGGGATGGCGCCGAGCGCTCCCAGCTCGACGATCGGTCCCATGCGGGCGGCGTGGCCCTCGATGTCCCAGTGCGCCGAGCTCAACGCCTGCCAGATACCGCCCAAGTCCGGCTCGCCATCGCTCGTTCGCGGGGCTCGGTAGTCCTGCGCAGGGACCGCCGCCGCGGTCACCACAACCAAGGTCGCGACCGTGGCAACGAGTCGCTCTCCCCGCCTCCGGTTTCGCGCTTTCTCGCCTCTCATTCGGCGTCGGCTTCCGCGGCCGCAGCGGCCTCCTGCTCGCCGACACGAGCGGCGCGCAGGATGTTCTCCATGTTGTAGTTGCCCTCGTGGCAGGCGAACTCGAAGAGCGGCTCGTTGCGCTTCCCCATCGGCATCCTCACCGTCCACGGCCTGACCCAGATCGGCGGATCGTCGATCGTCACCTCGTAGTGCATCGATTCGGGGCCGACCCGGGTGAAGCGCTCGGTTACCACCAGCTCTTCCGAGTTGAGGGAGTGAAACCAGGACTGCGGGGTCCCTCGCTGGTGGTTGCCGGCGTACCCCTTGCGCAAGTAGTTCGTGGTCTCGACGACTAGCGAGTCGCCTTCCCAGCGGCCGCGCGAGTCGCCGAGCCATAGCTCGATCCGACGATCGGGGTGGGGCGAACCATCGAGGGGGATGACACGCGCCTCGTGAATCCACTCCATGAGGATGACCACATGGTCCTTGTTCTGGACGATCTTGTAGAACTGGTTGAAGTTTGCCCGGACGGGCGCCCCCAGGGTCACACAGCGTTCGCCCAGGGAGCGATCCTTCCAGGTGTCGGCCGGATGCTCGTTCAGATATTGCTGGAGCGCATCCCAGTCCTTCTGCGCCTTCTCGGTGAGAGCCGGAATCCCGCCGTCCGGCGGGTCGATGACCAGCTCAGACAGTCTGGCGCCGCCGCGGGTGCCGCCGATCTCCACCCACACCCCGCGCAGATCGGGGTGGCCGTCCACGGTGCGGGCTACGCTCCAGCCCGCGGGCGGCTCGGGCAACTCTACGGGCCCGCTGCCTCTTCCCCTCTGAGCCACACCAAGACCAGGCAGGAGCACAACCAACGCGACCCCGGTGGCGAGGCGTCGCCAAGACGATCTGCACATCAGCGGTCTCCTGCGGTTCTTGGTCGGTCGTTGCTCCTGGTCGGGGGCACGCTTGAGAAGCGGTAGTCCGATCTCTGTAGAGGTGGGCTCCAAGAGCGTACCACTGGTGCGGGCGGCCAGTCTCTCGATGGGCAATCGAGCCCAGATGGAGGCGGGCACACTGCCGTGGTGGGCGAGCCCGGACCTGCGTCTGTCACGTGAGATGGCGCGACGACGGGTGGCGCGTCGGCGAGTGTGCCCGACGATGCCCAACTCGACCGCCGCGACCTGATCCTCGTCAACCCGACCGACTCCGTCTATCTCACGACGTCGATCTTCACGATGCGTTGGGCCGACGGCCGCGCGGCGCCGCGCCGGGTCCGCGTGCTGTCGAACGGCTTGACGGATGTTCGGGTTGCGCGAGTGGGTGAGAGCGCCCTCCTCGTCGAGCCCGTCGCGGGTCTCTTCCCCGACCCCTTCAGCCGCTACCACCGGTCGAAGGAGAGACCGTTCCAAGTGGGGGATACGGTCGACTTGGGCGACCTTCGCATCGAGGTCCTCGAAGTGGATCCGGACGGCCGAGGACCGTCATCGATTCGATATGACTTCAGTGAGCCCGTGGAGGCCGAGCGCTACCTGTGGATGGCCTGGAACGGTAGCCGCTACGAGGAATGGACACCGCCAGCCATCGGCAACGCGGTCGTCTTGCCTTCGCGACCGGGTATCTTCGAATGACGGCGTATGAGAGCCTCCACGGACAGCCGACATCGTCTCTATGTGCAAGCGGCGATCGACTACATTGCTGATCGTCTCGATGAGCGGGTTCGCCTCGAGGACCTGTCCCGCCACATCGGCCTGTCGCCGAGCAGGTACCGGCAAGGGGTCCGCTCCCGGCGTCGCGAGAGCACGGAGCCCTTCGAAGTCGTGCAACGTCCGCCGTCCCGTGTTGCCTGCGTTCGCTTTGTCGGGCCCTACGACGAAGCGAACGATGCCTACGACCATCTCCGGCACTGGGCGGAGCCCCTGGGTCTCCTCGAGCACCGGAACATGCTCGGTATCTACTGGGACGACCAGACCATCACGGCTCCTGAGAAGACGCGGTCCGACGCCGCGATCGAAGTGCCGGACGACCTGAGGCGAGAGCTAGCGCGGCAGAACTACCGGAGGGCGGCGCTTCGCGCCGGATGCCGGCCAGAAGGCCGGCGCACCTGTACCTTTCACGGGTGGATTCTGGTGGGTCGTTGAGAGAGTTGGAATGGACCAGTAGCCGCCGTGGCTGCGGTAGCTGTGGGAAACCGGCTTGCCGGTTTTCCAAGGTCCGGCGGAAAACGGTCTGCCGTTTTCCGCGGGGCCGGCAGCTTCCGCAGCCGAGACCGCCGGTCGGTTTCGTCTCTGGTCTGCCGGAGTCACTGAAGGAAAGTCGGCAAGCAGCCAGGAGCGACCACCGGCGCACTGTGCTTCGAGCACCTAGCTGGGACCTGTGCCCTGGCTGCTTCGCCGCGTTGGACGCCCAGTGGAGAGTCAGTGCCTTAGAGCACCAGTACAGGTACGGGCAGGCAACGCGGCATGCCGACCAGACAACACTACCGCAAGGGAGAAGGAGGACGAGATGATCAGGACGTGGTTCGCCGGCGTGGACTGGGGGTCCGAGACCCACCATGTGTGTTTGCTGGGTCGGGACGGCAAAGTGAGGGGGGAGCGGGCGTTCGACCACAGCGGCAAGGGACTTGCCGCTATGGCGGACTGGCTCCTTGGACATACACGACCGACGCCTCCGGGCGAGATCGGCATCGCCAGCGAGGTGCCGCACGGACCGGTCGTCGAGTGCCTCCTGGAGCGAGGCTTCGCCGTGTATTCCATCAACCCCAAGCAGCTCGACCGCTTCAGGGACCGCTTCTCCGTCGCCGGCGCCAAGGATGACCGCCGCGATGCACGGGTGCTCGCCGCCGCGCTTCGCACCGACCCTGAGTGCCTGAACCGCGTGCAACCATCCGATGCCGCCACCGTCATGCTGCGCGAGGTGTCCCGCGCCCGCAAGCAGTTGGTCGACCAGAAAAACCGCCTGGGGAACCAGGTCCGCGACCAGATCTGGCGCTACTACCCGCAGTTTCTCGCCGTGGTCAAGAACGAGGTGTCGGCGCCCTTCGCGCTGGCCTTGTGGCGACTGGCGCCGACCCCCGACAAGGCTCGACGGGTGCGCGAAGCCACGCTCGCCAAGCTGCTCAAGGAACACCGCATCCGGCGCCTGACTGCCGCCCAACTGCGCGATCAACTGCGGGCCGAGCCGATCGCCGTTTCCCCGGACGCCGTAAAGGCCGCCGTCGAACACATAGGAATCCTCCGGCCGGTGCTCGACACCGTCTGCCGCCAACTCGCCGACGCCGAAAGGCGGCTGGAGCGGATGACCCGCAAACTCGAAACCGCGATCTCTCCGGAAGACGACGAAGACACGCCCAAGCCAAGCGACGCCGCCATCCTCAGGTCGCTGCCCGGACTCGGCATGGTCGGCCTCGCCACCCTGCTCTCCGAGGCCGATCAAAGCCTGGCCCGCAGAGACTACGGGGCACTGCGTTGCCTCTGCGGAGTGGCGCCGGTGACCGTCAAGTCCGGCAAGAAGCTCATCGTCATGCGACGACTCGCCGCCAACGAACACCTCAGCGATGCCGCCTATCACTGGGGACGAGTCGCCATCCAGCATGACCCGATCAGCCGCGCCAAGTACGACGCCATGAAAGCCCAGGGGAAAACGCACGGACGCGCCATCAGACAGCTCGTCGACCGACTCCTCGGCGTCGCGTGCGCCATGCTACGAGACCGCACTCTCTTCGACCCCAACAAGCGATGCCATGCCCAGGTCGCATGACCTACCTGACCCACAGCAGCCTCCCCAAGACCACTTGCTAAAGGGTGGAGAGTCCCAGTTTCTGTCGCGCACGCTCCTAGGTCCGGGTATCCAGGAGCGCCATCTCCCCGGCGGCGCCTACGCCGTGGTGCATCACTGCGGACCAGCCTCCGTGCGTGAGACCTACGAGGCCTGTTTTCGCGACTGGTCCCCCCGCTATGGCTGGAAGCCGGACTCGCGCCCGATGATCGTCGAGCTCGGCCGCGGAGGAGACTGGTCCGACGCGTCGTTGTACGTCGCTGTGACCCGGTAGGTGCTGTTCGGCCATGGGAGTCCGCGTCCGGGATGGCCCATTTGGAGGCCTCTGCCTGTTTGAACTCGGCCATTCGGGACCGGAGGACCGGCCCAAGGGAGCCCTGGCCCGCGTGGGCGTGATCAGCGACACGTCCGCGTTTCCCGCAACCAGTAGGGGTTCCTCATCGTCAGGCGCATGATCGAGTTCCAGTAACAAGCCGAAGAGGCTGGGCTACACTCCTGGACATGTCCACGACGATGTGCATCGTGAAGCTCGGGACCGACGGTGGAATCCGAGTGCCTCAAGGTCTGTTGAGAGCGGCGGATCTGGGAGAGAAGGTGAGGGTCCGAGCCGAGCCCGGCCGGCTCGTGGTGACGGCTGCCGAATCGGGCCACCAGGCTCGTCGCGGTTGGGCCGATGCGGCACGGGAGATGCGCGCGGTTGGAGACGACCGGCTTCTCGATCCCCCTCAGGCCGCTTCCTTCGACGATCAGGAGTGGGAGTGGTAGCTCTTGGTGAGTATGGAGCGGGGCGAAGTCCACTTGGTCAGGTTGAGTCCCACCGCTGGCAGTGAGATCAGGAAGACCCGGCCTTGCCTGATCGTCTCGCCGGACGAGTTGAACCATCAGCTTCGGACGGTCGTCGTTGCTCCCATGACCACGGGCGGACAGGCGTACCCGTGGCGACCGCCCTGTCGGTTTCAGGGCCGGACCGGCTTCGTCGCCCTGGATCAGGTCCGAACAGTCGACAAGCATCGGCTTGTGCGGCGCCTTGGGCGGCTGGAGCCTCAGACCGTAGTGGACGCACTGCGGAAGCTGAGGGTCATGTTCGCCGAGTAGTGTGGGCGCGGCTAGGACCGGACGCGCGCCCGATGATCGTCGAGCTCGGCCGCGGAGGAGACTGGTCCGACGCGTCGTTGTACGTCGCTGTGACCCGGTAGGTGCTGTTCGGCCATGGGAGTCCGCGTCCGGGATGTACGATAGGTCCATGACGCAACGCCGACTCGCCAGCCGAGGTTCTGCCTACACTGCCGTCGTAGAACGCTGCCCCGACACCGGTTTCTACGTTGGGTACGTACCGAGTCTGTCCGGCGCCCACAGTCAGGCCGAGACACTCGAGGAACTCAACGCGAATCTCCGTGAGGTCATCAGTCTGATCCTCGAGGACGGACCGCCTCCCATCACGGGCGAGTTCGTTGGCACCCAGATCGTCGTGGTCGCCTAAGGGCCGCGTGCCATCGATTCCCGTACTGAAGCCGCGCGAGACCGTTGGCATCCTACGAGTCGCCATCACCGAGGAGTCGAAATGACCGATGTCGTTGTAGCCGATCCGGAACTGCACACGGGCGACGAGCAGGTCCTGCTCCAAGCCACCTTCAACCCGAAAGTACGCACCTACTGGCTGCTGTCGGGCGCGCTGATCCTGACGGCCACCATCGTCGGGATCCCGCTCCTCATCTTCTGGTTTCCCATCGGCTACGTCCTCACCGGCCGCTACCTGGCGCGCCTCCGCTGTGTGCTGACCGAGAAGAACCTCCACGTCGCGCGGGGCGTCCTGATCCGGCAGGAGAAGACGGTTCCGCTGGACAAGATCACGGACCTGGCGATGTCCCACGGGCCGATCATGAGGCGCCTCGGCCTGCGCGGGCTCTCGGTGGAGACAGCCGGCCAGTCCGGTCCCGGCAGCCTGATCAAGCTGGTCGGCATCGAGGGCACCGAGGAGTTCCGCGCGGCCGTCCTGGCGCAGCGTGAACGGGTCGCGGGATCGGGCGGGGCATCGTCGTCCACGTCACCTGCCGGCGGGGCGGCGAACGAGGCGGGGGTGGAGTCCGGGAAGGTGCTTGCCGAGATCAGGGACACGCTGCTGCGGATCGAGCAGCGGTTGGATGGTGACGCCGGAGGATAGGGTGCCGCGACTGGCGCCACGGGGAGTGGAGAAGCCGGGAACCCGGAGCCGACCATGACCGAGAACCGCCAGATCATCATCGACTCTCTCCCTGCGGGAAAGCTCGAGGCCGGCAACTACGCGCTGCGGATGGTGGAGGCGCCGACGCCAGGCGACGGGGAAGTGCTGTGCCGCACGCTCGCGATCACGATCGGGGCCGGTCAGCGGGCCGGTCTCCAGGGCAGCGCGAGCTACGCCGGGGCGCCACGCGCCGGAATCGTCATGGGTGGCGCCGCGGTGGCCCGCGTGGAGGCGTCGAACGACGACGCGGTGCCGGTTGACGCGCTCGTCGTTTGTCCCGCCGGGTGGCAGGACTACTCGGTCCACGCCGCGGCGAAGGTGCGTGTCGTTGACGACGGCGGCGATGACGACGATCCGGCCCACCACCTCGGCGTCTACGGCACGAACGGGCTGACCGCCTACTTCGGGCTGTTCGATGTCGGCGAGCCGAAGGAGGGGCAGACGGTCCTGGTTTCGGCGGCCGCCGGTTCGGTCGGCCACCTGGTTGGCCAGATGGCCGGCATTGCTGGCTGCCGCGTCGTCGGCGTTGCGGGCGGGGAGGCGAAGTGCCGCCTGCTCACGGAAGAGCTTGGCTTCGACGCCGCGGTCGACTACAAGAGCCCGAACTTCCGGCTCGAGTTCAAGGAAGCGGTACCCGACCGCATCGACATCTACTTCGACAACACCGGCGGCGAGGTCCTGGGCGGCGCCCTGCGGCGCATGAAGACCCATGGCCGGATCGTCTGCTGCGGCGTCGTCTCGCAGTACGACACGTCGAGCCCGTCGCCGGGGCCGCGCGGCGTCCCGGGGCTCTTGATCAACAACCGCATCCGGATGGAGGGCTTCCTCGTCTTCGACTACGCCGACCGCTACGCTGAGGGGCGAAAGCAGATGCGCGAGTGGGTCGAGGCCGGCAAGCTGGTCCCGAAGCAGGACGTCTTCGAAGGGCTCGAACGGGCGCCGGAGGCCTTCGTCGACCTGCTGGCGGGCGGCAACGTCGGCACCCGGATCGTGCGGGTCGCCTCGTGACGGGCCGTCCTGGATCGCGCCGTGCCCTTCGTCGGATTCACTTCAAGAGGGGTAGAACGATGAGCCGAACAGCATTCTGGATCCTGGCGACCCTGGCGCTGGTCGCCGTCATGGCATCGGGGTGCGCTGGTCCCCCTGCTGAGAGCAACTCCGATGCGGACCAGTCGCCCGAGGCGCTGCTCGAACGCGCTCAAGCCATTCATGAACGCGTGCTGGTCCTCGACGCCCACGCGGACATCGAGCTTCCGGACGCGCCTTCCCCCTATGTCGGCGAGGATGGGCTGTCGCAGGTCGATCCCGCCAAGCTCCACGCGGGCGGTGTCGATGCGGTGGTCATGTCCGTCGCGGTCGGTCCCGGGCCGCGAACACCGGAAGGCTTTGCTGTGGCCCGGGCAAGGGCGGACGAGGAGATCGCGGCCGTTCTCGCGCTGGCGGCCGACCCGGTAAACAACGCGGTTGTCGCCCGGTCGGCGGACGAGTTGGTGGCGGCCCATGAGGAGGGCAAGGCGGCGCTCATTCTCGGCTTCCAGAATGCCCTGATCCTCGGCACGGACGTCTCGGCGCTGGACGAGTTCTACGCGGCCGGAGCGCGGGTGTTCGCGCTCACGCACCTGGGGAACAACGACTTCGCCGACTCGTCGCGGCCGGTCTTCGACGCGGCGACGGGTACTCACGAACCGGCTGAGCACGGAGGCCTGTCCGACCTGGGTGTTGCCGCCATCGAGCGGATCAATGCCCTCGGCGGCGTGGTCGACGTGTCCCAGTTGTCCCGGTCGGCTGCCTTGCGGGTGCTCGAGATCTCGACGGCCCCGGTGATCGCCAGCCATTCCAACGTACGGCAGCTCACCGACGCCAGCCGCAACCTGAGCGATGAGGAAATCGATCGCATCGGCGAGGTCGGCGGCGTGATCCACGTCTGCCCGTTTCGGGGCTACCTCTTCGACTCCGCCGATCCATCATTGGACGAGGCGATTCGAGAGGCCCGGCGCGCCGCCGGCGTTCTGGAGGACTACCTCTATCCGTTCGAGCTGTACTGGGAGATCGACGATCCCGACGCTCGCTCAGCCTTCACGCAATCGATCAGCGAACTCCTCGGCCCCGGCAGCGTGGACTCGATGCTCGACCATCTCGACTACGTCGTCGGGCGTATCGGCGTGGACCACGTCGGCATCGGCACGGACTTCAACCACGGCGGCGGGGTCGAAGGCTTCGCGGATGCCAGCGAGGCCTTGGGCGTGACCGCGGCCCTGCTCGAGCGTGGCTACAGCGAGGAGGACATCGCGAAGATCTGGGGCGGCAACTTCCTCCGTGTCCTCCGCGCGGCGGAGAGCTTGAGGAGTCCGGCCGAGTAGCTGTAGTGGCTACGCCTTCGTTTTCGCGCCTCGACTACACTAGGAGACCGCGCGGCAGAAACTGGGTGCGCCGGCCTTCCGGCCGGCATTCGGCGCGAAGCGCCGGCCTCCGGGGGTTCTGCCGCGCCTAGGTCGTTCGAATCTGTATTGACTGGAGGTCCTCCATGATGAAGCGCACCGCGATCTTGCTGTCGGTCCTCGTCCTCGTTCTCGTCTGCGTCCCGGCCCTGGCCGCTCAGGACGACGGGATTCCGCGAACCGCGAGCGGCAGACCCGATCTGAACGGGAGCTACAACGCAGCTACCCTGACTCCTCTCGAACGGCCAGCGCAGTTCGGCGAGCGGGCCTACCTGACCCCCGAGGAGGCCCAGGCGATCGCTGACGAGGAGCGCGCGATCCAGGAAGGTGCGGTCGAGCGGTCGGACGCGGATCGTGAGGCGCCGCCCGAGGGAGGCGCCAAGGTGGTCGGCCTGGAGCACACCGCGGGCGGCGGCAACGAGTTCGGCGCCGGCAACGTGGGCGGCTACAACCTGTTCTGGATCGATCGGGGAACCGACGCCTACAGGGTCGACGGCCAGATCCCGACGTCGATCATCCTCGATCCCCCGAACGGCCGGATGCCGGCCATGACTCCGGCGGCGCAGAAGATGATGATGGACGCCTTCGCGAGCTTCCTGCGCCCCAACGATGGGAGCGCCTGGTGGGTCGAACGGGACGGGCCCGGCCCGTACGATGGGCCCGAGACGCTCCCTCTGAGTGAGCGGTGCCTTGCCGGCTTCACTGGCGCCGCGCCCACCCTTCCGAGTCTGTACAACAACTTCAAGAGGATCGTGCAGACCGACACGCACGTCGTCATCCTCCTGGAGATGATCCATGACGCCCGTGTCGTGCGCCTCGACTCCGAGCATGAGGGCCCCGAGGTCACGAAGTGGCTGGGCGACTCGATCGGCTGGTGGGAGGGCGACACGCTCGTCGTCGATACAACCAACTTCCGTACCGAACCGGCATTCCGTGGAGGCTCGGAGAACACGCACGTCGTCGAGCGCTTCGCCGTGCAGCACGACGGCAGCGTGATCTACAACTTCACCGTCGAGGACGACACGGTTTGGACTGCACCCTGGACCGGCGAGTACCTGTGGCAGGCGAGCGACGATCGTGTCTACGAGTACGCATGCCACGAGGGCAACTACTCCATGGGCGGCACGCTTCGAGGGGCCCGGGTCCTGGAAGCAGACGCGCTGAGCGGAGCGAGCACCGGCGGCGAGTAAGGCCGCGCCGCGGCGGAGCCGGTACGGCGTCGGTTGCACCGGCCGCGCTGGCGGCGGTGGCACCCGCCCGTCTTGGGTCAGGAGGGGTCAGCTCCCAGGTGGCGTGCCATCCGCGCGCCCGATGACGGGCGCACGGACTGGTTCGCGGGTGGCGCGGCTCGCGCCACCCGGGTTCTGGCCGGCATGCTGTGACCGAGGGCTTCTAAGAAGCCGAGGAGCATCGTGGAGGATCACTCATGAAGCCGAAGACGAAACAGACACTCGGGAAGTTCGCCCAGGCCCAACAAGTCTCGACGTGTTTGAAACTCGCCGACGAGCAGTGCGGCAAGGGCGGCCCCAAGGGCTGCCCTTGCGGTTCGACGATCGAGCCGAATGGCTCGGTCATGAGCGCGCTCGACGACTTCGGCCGGGAGCGACTGTCGAAGCACTACTTCATGCGGGATTTCCTGTACTCGGAGATCGCGGCGGTTCACGGCATTCCGAACGTGCCGGACGACGCCGAACTGGCCGTCAAGGCGGGAAAGGCCCTTTGTCGGAACCTTCTGGAGCCGCTTCGGCGAGTCTTCGGCCACGTCACGATCCGCTCCGCCTTTCGCAGCGCCAGCGTGAACGGCTTCGGCAACTGCCACTACCCGCACTGCGCTTCGAACAAAGCGAACTATGCGAAACACATCTGGGATCACACGGACGGTGACGGCTTCATGGGCGCGACGGCCTGCATCGTTGTCCCGTGGTTCGTCGATTGGATGAGTGAGGGGGAGGGGCGGGACTGGCGTGTTCTCGCATGGTTCATCCACGACCATCTGCCGTATTCCGAGATGGTCTTTTTCGTCAAGAACGCGGCGGTCAACCTCACTTGGCGCGGGGACCCTGGTGACCAGGCCCAGGACGGCGATGTTCGTGTGTTCGACGGCAGTTGCCCCAGCATCGTCTGGCGGTCAGAGCCCAAGCGCAGGGTTGAGGCTCGCGCGAAGCCGAAGGGGCTGTTGATCAAGAACGGAGAGCTGAGGGAGGGTCGGGATCGGAACGGGCACTCCGCCGACTGCCTCCATCATCTCTGCAGCGCCAGACCGGCTCTCCCGGACTACTTGAAGCAACTACGCGAGGCGAAGAGGGACGAGGACGAGCGCTTCGCAGGACTGGTCGAAGAATGGAAGGCTGTGGGGAAGCCAGGGATCTCCTTCGACAAATGGCGTAGCGGGCACGTTAGGGCCGTCAAAGAGGCTTGGCAGGAGGCCGGTCGTGGTAGCGGGCCGTTTCAGGAGAAGGAGCGTTGGTACCAGCGCCACGTTGAAGAGGCCGGTTCGTGAGTCGCTCGCGGCCCCTCGGAGTCGGATGCCAATAGCGAGCGAGTCGATCTTGTACGAGCTCTTTCAAGATCGCTGCCGCGGCCTCATGGTCGGCCTCGCCGTCGGCAACCTGCTCGGCGTCCCCCAGGAGGGTTGGCCGCGTTACGCGGTCGAGGCGTCCTACCCGAACGGGATCCGCGACATCGAAGTCGAACCCGGCGAGCCGGACGATGACGACCTGGCCCAGGCGATCATCCTCGCCGAAGCGGCCATCGAAGCGGAGTTCGACTTACTCGATGTCGAGGACATCGGCCGCCGGTTCTGGGAGTGGGCCGAGGAGAACGGTCGGGGCATCGGGATTCAGACGGCCGATGTCCTGTCCCGGATCGGCGGCGCCATGCCTCGTTGCGCTCTCGGCACCGGAGTTCAGGCGCGCGAGCCCAGCGGCCAACCGGCGTTGGAGGCCGCGCGCCAGGTCTGGGACGAGTCGGGCCGGTACTCCGCCGGCAACGGCGCCGTCATGCGCTGTGCGCCGTTGGCGATCCGCTGGATGCGGGACGACGTTGCCCTGGCCGGGAACACGGCCTTGAGCACGGTGGTGACCCACGCGGATCCGCGTTGCGTCTGGTCGGCGGCCGTGGTGAACCTGGCGATTGGGATGCTTCTTCGGGGCGAAGCGGTCGAAGTGTCGGGCGTTGCCGCTCGCACCCGGCAGACCGCGGAGCGACTTGGTGACTCCCTCGCGGACTTTGGAATAGCGGGAGCCGTGCCGGAAACCGTCGTCCAGTCCTGTTCCATCCCGAGCGGCATTACGCCGGCGGACCTGGTCCTCGACGGGAGCGACATGGGCTACACCCTGAAGGCGATGCAGGTGGCGTTCTGGTGTGCGGTGGAGGCCTCCGACTTCGAGGAAGCGCTTGTCGCCGTCGTCAGTGCGGGCGGAGACACGGACACGAACGGTGCGGTTGCCGGCGCCGTGCTCGGCGCCCGGTTCGGGCTGAATGCGATTCCGGGCCGCTGGCGCGTGCGGTTGGCAGAGATTCGCCAGGGCTGCGAGCCATTGGCGGACCTGTCAGATCGCCTGGTGGTGTTCGCTCCGGCACGGCCACAAGATCGATCGGCCTGAAGCTTGAAGGAATATGGTCAGCCGATGGGGCGGATTGCCCTGGATTGTGGAGAACGATGACTTGCGGGCGTGGCCCGAGAGGCGCTGAGAAGCGTCGTGGAGGATTACTCATGAAGCCGATGACGAAGGGGACACTCGGAAAGTTCGCCAAGGACAAGCGGGCCTTGACGTGTTCGAGACTCGCCGACGAGGAATGCGGCAAGGACGGTCCCATGGGTTGCCCTTGCTGTTCGAAGATCGAGCCGAATCGCCGGCTCATGAACCCGCTCGATGACTTCGGCCGGGAGCGACTGTCGAAGCACTACTTCATGCGGGATTTCCTGTACTCGGAGGTCGCCGAGGTTCACGGCATTCCCAACGTGCCGGACGACGCCGAACTGGCCATCAAGGCAGGGAACGCCCTTTGCCGGAACCTTCTGGAACCGCTCCGGTGCATCTTCGGCCACATCACGATTCGCTCCGCCTTTCGCAGCGCCAACGTGAACGGCTTCTGCAACTGCCACAACATGAACTGCTCCTCGAACAAGGCGAGCTACGCCAACCACATCTGGGACCACGAGGACTGTGACGGCTTCATGGGCGCGACGGCATGCATCGTCATCCCCTGGTTCGTCGACTGGATGAACGAGGAGGCGGGGCGGGACTGGCGCGTCCTCGCGTGGTTCATCCATGACCACCTGCCGTACTCGGAGATGGTCTTCTTCCCCGGGAACGCGGCGGTCAACCTCACCTGGCGCGGGGATCCCGGTGACCAAGACCAGGACGCTGACGTTCGCCGTGCGGACGGCAGTAGCGGGAGCATCGTCTGGCCCTCGGAGCCTCGGCGCAGAGTTGACACCTTCAAGAAGCCGCTGGGTCTGTTGATCAAGAACGGAGAGCCGAAGGAGGGGCGCAACCGCAACGAGCACTACGTCGACTGCCTCCATCATCTCGGTAGCGCCAGCCCCGATCTCTCGAACTACCTGAATCAACTCCGCGAGGCGAAGGGGGAGGAGGACGAGCGCTTCGAAGGACTCGTCGAAGAGTGGAACGCTGCGCAGAAGCCGTGGATCTCCTTCGACAGATGGCGTAGCGGGCAAGTTCAGGCCATCAAGGAGGCTTGGAAGGACGCCGGTTGCGGTACCGCCCCGTTTCGGAAAAAGGAGCGGTGGTACCAGCGACAAGTCGAAGATACCGGTTCGTAAGTAGCTCGTTGCCTGTCGGCGGCTCTAGCGGATGAGCTGCGCCGAACCGGTGAGTGCTGCCGCAGTCATGGCGCGTGCGAGTGCCGCATCGGCGGTTGCGAGCGGGCAGTCGAGTTGTTGGGCCAGCGCCGCGTAGACGGCGTCGTACACGGTGAGATCCAAGGCGAAAGCCAAGCTACGGGCCGGTGGGATGAGTTCGGCCAGTGGTGTCAGCACCATCGGCACGGCGGCTAGCGTCTGAAACGCGGCGTCGGCGTCGGGTCGTGACAGAGCGCCCCGGCGGACCTTCGTCCAGAGAACGTTCGCGGCTTCCAGCAGCAAGAAGTCCGGGGCGTGAAGGACATCTCGGTCCAGGAGTTCGAGGGCAACAGGGCTGCTTTCCTCTTCGAGAACCCACTTCAGGGCGGCACTGGCGTCAACGACGACGCGTTGGAGCGGCAAGGCGGGTCAGCCCGAGAGGTCGTGGGCTCTTCCGTCCCGCAGTTTCCGAATCAACTGCTCGACGGGCTCGTCGTCGTCGTGGGCTATCGCCGCACGGACGGCGTTGAGCCGAGCCCGCGCCGCCTCGCGGTCTATCCCCACAGCCATTGCGAGTGAACGCCGGGCCTCTTCCTCGGTCGAATGGCCCGCGGCGGCGGCTCGCCGTCGCAATGCCTGCACTACCGCCTCGTCGACATTGCGAATCGTGAGCTGGCCCATGGACGGCAGGCTACAATGACAGCGCTGTCATTGCAATCACAAGCGCTGTCCAGCGCAGGCTGTTCCAAAGTCGGCCGGTCCGAGTGCGGCTTTCCCTCAGAGCGGATGAGCGGTTACGGCTGCTTGATGCTCAACTGCCGGCAAATCAAACGCACCAGAGTGTCCTTGACCTCCTGATGCCTGGGAACCGGTGCCTGACGGCCGTTCTCAGGATTCGTGTAGATGTCGTGTCTGCGGCCGTGCCCCTTCAGGTGACATCCGCTTGCGGTGAGGTGCTTCAGCAGGCGGCGCCGCTTCAAGCGGTTCCCAGGTGGAGTTCGATGGACTCGCAGTCCGACACGGGAAGCGATGCTTCCTCCTCCAGCATCAACTCGAAGGCATCCTTGATGTTGAGCTTGAGTTCCTCCAGCGTCTCGCCCTGGCTGAAGATCCCGGGGATCTCCCTGAGCTTGCCCACGTACCAGCCGTCTTCAATCCAGTAGTCCAGTGTGAAGGCAGCCACGAGTCAGTCCTCCCCTTGGGGGCGCGCTAGTTCGACGACCCGACCAAGGCTAGCAGCGGGTCGACTTCCTTCGGCACCGCCGCGCTGAGGATCTCCGGCTCACCCTCCGTGATCAGCACCGTGTCCTCGATGCGGATGTGGATGTTCCGCTCGGGGATCTCGATGATCGGCTCGACGGCGATGACCATGCCGGGCTCGAAGGGCAGGGAGCCGTCGCCGACGTCGTGGACGGAGAGGCCGACGAAGTGGCCGGCGCCGTGGGCCGGCTTGTCTTCGAAGCCCCAGCGGTCGTAGATCGCGCGGCAGATCTCGGTCGTTTCGGCGCGGGTGGCGCCGGGTCGCATGGCGGCGATGATCGCCTTCTCGGCTTCGAGGACGGCGCGGTAGGCGCGTTCCTGGACCTCGTCGAACTTGCCGTTGACGGGCCAGGTGCGGGTGATGTCCATCGTCATGTAGGCGAAGGAGGCGCCGTAGTCCATGACCACCAGGTCGCCGTCCTCAAGCTGCCGGTCGTTCTTGACCCAGTGCCAGATGAGGCCGTTCGGTCCTGAACCGACGATGGCGGGGTAGGCCTCCATTTCGGCGCCGTGCTGGAGGAAGACGTGCTTGGCCGCGGCCTCCAACTGGTACTCCCAGGCGCCGGCCTCGGTGGCCGCGATCGCTGCAGCGATCCCGTCGGCGCTGACCTTGCCGGCGCGGCGCAGGATCTCGATCTCGCGCGGCGTCTTGATCATCCGCAGGCGATCGAGGTGCGGTGTCAGATCGCGTAGCTCGACGTACGGATAGCGGCTGCGGATCGTGTCGACCTGCTGGGCCTGCTCGCTGGGCTGACCGCCCCAGGGGTTCTGCTCGCGCCGGCCCAGGTAGAGGCCCTTCTCGTTGCGGGCGAGGTCGACCTCGTCGCGTTCTCCGAGGCGCATCCACAGCAGCTTGCCGGTCTCTCCGGGCATCCGCCCGCGACGCCGTGCCAGGTGTTCGGGCAGGTACGCCAGGTGGTCGACCTCGAAGCCGCGGCCCTCGGCCGCTTCGGGCGCGTAGAGCCAGTTGGGGCCGTCGATGAACTTCTCGCGGGCACCCTGGTGGGGCAGGTAGAGCCGCGCCTCGCAATCGTCGACCTCCAGCAGCAGCGCCGCGTTCCGGCCCTCGTAGCCGGTCAGATAGTAGAAGTCGTGGTCCTGCCGGAAGCGGACGCCGTAGCGGGGCATCGTCTCCGAGAACACGAGGACGGCGCCGCCCTCCAGGCGGTCGCAGAGTCGTGCCCGGCGCTCGGCGAACTCCTCCGGCGGGTAGGTCGCACGCTGAGCGCTGGCGCTGCCCGCAGCGAGGCAGAGAAGGAGAACAAGAGTTGCGTGACCAGCCCGAACTGGGCGGAAATTTCTCATGAATTTGAGAGCGTTCTCGGTTACCGCCTTCGCCCGCCGCCGATCGCCACCGCCCCTGCCTTCGCGAACGGGGCGAAGAAGTCGTTGCCCTTGTCGTCGATCACGATGAAGGCTGGGAAGTTCTCGACCTCGATCTGCCAGATGGCCTCCATGCCGAGGTCCTCGAACTCGCGCACTTCGACCTTGCGGATGCTGTGTTCGGCGAGCTGGGCCGCGGGCCCGCCGATCGAGCCGAGGTAGAAGCCGCCGTGCTTCTGGCAGGCGCGGCGCACTTCGGGCGAGCGGTTGCCCTTGGCGAGCATGACCATGCTGCCGCCGTGGCTCTGGAACAGGTCGACGTAGGGGTCCATCCGACCAGCGGTCGTCGGCCCGAACGAGCCCGATGCCTTGCCTTCGGGTCGCTTCGCCGGCCCGGCGTAGTAGACCGGCTGGTCCTTGAAGTACTGCGGCAGATCGGCGCCTGAGTCGAGCAGTTCCTTGAGCCGGGCGTGGGCGATGTCGCGGGCGACGATCAGCGGGCCGCTGAGCGAGAGCCTGGTGGCGACCGGGTACTTCGAGAGTTCCGCCCGGATCTCGTCCATGGGCCGGTTCAGGTCGACGGCGACGACTTGGCCGCCCAGCTCGTCCTCGACGATTTCGGGCAGGTACTTCGCCGGGTTCGTCTCGAGCTGCTCCAGGAACACGCCGTTGCGGTTGATCCGGCCGAGGATCTGGCGGTCGGCCGAGCAGGAGACGCCGAGGCCCACCGGCAGCGAGGCGCCGTGGCGGGGAAGACGGATGACCCGCACGTCGTGGGCGAAGTACTTGCCGCCGAACTGGGCCCCGATGCCGATGCGGGTGCAGAGGTCGAAGATCTGCTGCTCCATCTCCAGGTCGCGAAAGGCGCGGCCCAACTCGTTGCCGGTGATGGGCAGGTCGTCCATGGCGTGGCAGGTCGCGAGCTTGAGCGTCTTCATCGTCGCCTCGGCCGACGTGCCGCCGACGACCAGGGCGATGTGGTACGGCGGGCAGGCCGAGGTGCCGAGGGTGCGGAGCTTCTCGTCGACGAAGTCCATCAGCGAGATCGGGTTCAGGATCGCCTTGGTCTCCTGGTACAGGAAGCACTTGTTTGCGGAGCCGCCGCCCTTGGCGATGAACAGGAAGCGGTACTCGTCGCCGCGCGCGGCGTAGAGGTCGACCTGTGCCGGCAGGTTCGTGCCGGTGTTCTTCTCCTCGTACATCGACAGCGGCGCCATCTGGGAGTAGCGCAGGTTGCGCTCCTGGTAGGCGTCGTAGATGCCGCGGCAGAGCACCTCTTCGTCGTCGCAGTCGGTGTAGACATCCTGGCCCTTGTAGCCGAGGACGATCGCGGTGCCCGTGTCCTGGCAGCCGGGGAGCACCCGGCCGGCGGCGATGTTCGCGTTCTTGAGCAGTTCGAGTGCCACGAAACGGTCGTTCCCGGACGCTTCCGGATCGTCGAAGACGCGGCGCAACTGATCGAGATGGCTGGCCCGTAGCAGATGGGCGATGTCGTCCATCGCGTCGCGGGCGATGAGGCGCAACGCCTCGGGATCGATGTGGAGGGTCTCGCGGCCGCCGGCTGACTCGAGGCGGACGTGGTCCGACGTCAGAAGGCGGTACTCCGGCTCGTTGGAGTTCGGATGTTCGAACAGGTGTTGGTGGCGGAAGTCGGGCATGGCCGAAGGTTAGCCCGGTTGGCCGCTGCCGGTGAAGTCGGTGCTGCCGGTTCGCGCGAGGCAATCTCTCAGGATGGCGCCGACAGGCTCCGCCTGTCCGCGCAGCAACATGGTGTGATGCGTGCCGGGCGTCCAGTAGACCTCCGTTCCGTCCCGGGCGACTTTGAGCCAGGATCTGCCGATTCGGGTCAGGTTGAGCATTCGTATCCAGGACCTCTCGGGCCGAATGTAGATGATGCGGCCGGGGTAGGACTTGGCCTCGTGATCCCGGACAATCGACATGTGGGTGCACATACCCTCGTCCGACACCCAACGCAACAGGCGGTTGTTGGATCGACGAATGATCCGCCACCGGAGTCTGTCGGTCGTGGGAGTCAGATTGCAGAGCTTGTAGAGGCTCATGTAGAAGAGCGTTAACCAGCGGGGCACCTGCAGCGGCGGATCGAGAACGGACAGGAAGGCGACGGCGTCTCCAGCCCCGATCAGCGTCTTCGCCATCTCCACTGCGAGCAGGCCTCCGCCGGAGTAGCCGGACAAGTAGTAAGGGCCTTGTCTCTGTACTCGTTTGATCTGCCTGATGTACTCGGCCATGAGCCAGTGGAGCGGCTTCTCGCGTACGCCCCTGACCGACTGCCGCCCGGGTGGCTGCAATCCATAGACGGGTCGGCCTTCGTCGAGTTCCTCCGCGACCAGCTTGAAGAATCGCATATCGCCATAGCCGGCGGGTATGTGAAAGAGAGGCGGCTTGCCGCCTTGCTCCCGCAATGGCATCAGGATCTCGGCGCCGCCGTTGTCGCGGCGTCGCGTTGAGGGGGACAGGCTAGTGCTCCTGCCTCGTCCAGGCGGCTATCTCGGCCACACTGTGCGAATAGCCGATCTCGACCACTTCGTCCGCGACGCTGAAGTCCAGGATCTTGAACTGTTCTACCGGCGGTCTGATGTACAGGTCGGCGATACCTGCCTGGATCAGTTGTTGCCGGTTGTAGATACTCCCCAGGGTGCCGGCCCTTTGAAGCACCGAGACGATGCCGGGCATGCGCATCGGCTTGGCCAAGGGGTTGATCCGGTTCCAGGCGATCCTCCAGCCGGACGGGCTCTGCGCCTCCGAGGCGCCGAGCTCGGAGTCGACGGGCGGTACGACGTCGACGGCGACAAGCGAGCCCGTCTTGATCTCCTCACGCATCACGTCCATCGGCAGATTATTCAACAGGCCGCCGTCGTAGAGCAGTTCGCCGTTGTGAACCACTGGTGAAACCAGGCCCGGCAAGCTGCTGGTCGCGCGTAGTGACCACCACACCGGCCCGGCTCGGTGCACGACCGTGTCAGCGCGGGTCATGTTGCTGGACACGCAGAAATAGGGCACCCAGAGATCCTCGATGTTCGCGTCGCCGAAGAATTTCTTGAGCAGGCGGTCGAATCGGCGGCCTCGGGTAAGGGACACGAACGGTAGGGTGTAGTCGCCGAACGCGCTCGGAAACCCCTCCTTGAGTGCCTGAACGGCCGCGTCGAGGTCCTCGGAAAGGGCGAACGCGGCGCCGATGATGGCCCCCATGCTGACACCGGCCACCATGTCCACAGGCAGCCCGGCTTCACGCATCGCCCGAATCACGCCGACGTGAGCGAAGCCGCGAGAGCCGCCGCCGCTGAGGACCAGGCCGTACTCGCACCGCGCGACGTATCGGGCGATACGATCGAGTGCCCCCGGGTCGCCGTAACGTATATGAAAATGACGGTCGACCCGGCGTTTCCGCAACCAGCGTTGGGTTCCCTGGGGCCTCACGGCGCCCTTGGGGTGGAGCAAGATGAGCGCGAGCCGTGACTTGGCGCGCCTCGTCTCTTCTATGCGTAGCGTTTCCGCTTCCACTTCCGTCAGGTCCGGTTCAGCGGTGGCCACTCCGACCGCGATGACCTCATCCGCCTGCCGGATGCAACGTCTGGTCCAATTGGTCAGTGTTCTGTCGGCCAGATAGATGATGTAACGGAATTTCGTTTCCTGCTCGTTGAGCCAGGCGCGCAAGCGGAGAGCTTCCGGGCTGCCCTCCGGCGCCTGAGCGATCTGCTCTGTGCCGAGCAGTGCGTCGGTTGCCTCGCTGGTAACGAGAGCGCAGGCCCCGAGCCGCGAGACGGCTTCGAAAAGGGCCTGGGCGAAGTCCCCAACCGGCGCGCCATCGTTGGCAGGAATGAGAAGAATGTTCACGCCCATGGGCTTCGGAGGCGTCTCGTGGATCGCACCGCGCAGGCGTACCGCCAAGAGGCGTATGAGCCACTCGTTGAGCTGCGGATAGCGCTGCGCCAGTGCGTGAAACGCCTCGCGCGAGAACTCGAGGAGGACGGAATCGCGAACCGCAACGGCCGTCGTGGTTCGCACCTCATCGCTGACCGCGCCCATCGCGCCGACGACCTGGCCCTGGACGACCTCGTTGACGATTCTTGTGCCAGTGCCGGATTCGGTCAGTTGGCGAAAGCGCCCACTGACGACAACGAAGAACCCAGCCGACCGTTCGCCTTGCCGGACCAGGGCGTCCTCGCGGGCGACGTGCCTCCACGCTAGTCGTTGCTCTATGTCCCCCAGTAGTTCTTCGGTCAGGTCGCCGAACATGTCCTGGAGTACGCCGACCATCTCGTTGTGGTAGAAGCGGGGCGAGAACACGCTCCGCAAGTTGCTGGTCACGTCGGGATGCGTAGAGAGGTAGTGGTCAAACCCTTCCTTTTCCAACTTTACGAGGCTGACTTCGGTGACCGCCCTGATCGCCGCCGTGCCCTCGGTGCCGGTGAGTGATCGCATTTCGCTGACGACATCGCCAGGGATCAATGTCGCCAGTACACGCTCGTCACCGACCGAGGCGTTCTCGCCCGTCGGGGTTCGAGTGATCTCCAGGCGGCCGGCAGCCACAAAGTAAAGGGCGCCGCTGCCGGTTCCGTTGAGTACGAGGTGCGCTTGCTCGTCGAGAACGGTCGACTCCAGCTCGGCGCGCAGGCCCTCCAGGCTCGCACGGTCGATGGACCGCATGAGGGGGCTGTCGGCAACTACGTGGACGGGGTCGAGGTCCAGGCGCATACCGGCACTGGCAGAGTCCGATGACATCGAGACATCCGGCCTTGGTCAGAGAGTTGGCCAGCGCACGTTGCCGTAGCGAGCCGGGCGCCAGCCGCCGAAGCCGGGGTTGGGATCAGCGGGCAAGAGGATGGGCCATCGATTGAATTGCGGTGAGGTCAAGGGCTGCGATCGAGCGAGTTATCTGGCGGCCGATCAGGTCCATCGCGTTGAGTTGTTGGATGCGTGGCGCGACGCGGTCCATTTCGTCGGTGAAGTGCGCGCGGAGGATGCCGCACGCGTCCGCGAGGCAGATCAGAGCAAGGTCTCGAGGATGCGGAATCTGGTCGGTGAACAGAAGCTCGGCGAAACGCGTCCGGGCATTGTACCGGGTCCTCCCGTCGACGGGAAAGTAGCGTGGAGACCTGAAGATCCACAGGTGCTCGATCGCCTCCTGAAACAGTCGCTTTTCCTCGCGTTTCAGGATGCCGCGTTCGACGAGGCTGGCCAAGGCGTTCTCTTGAATCGAGGCTGTTTTCTCCTTGGCCAGCGCCTCTATCCATAGCCTCGTGTCGTTGATCTCCTTGCTGTTTGTCATTCGTTCCAGCACATCGTCGAGTAACGGATCGCCGGTCGGCGCGCTGTCGACGACCAGCATTCGCTGTAGGTCGGTGTCGATGCGGCCAGCGAAAGCCAGTTCCATCAGCACGGCGCCCGCCATGGCAAGTTCGAGCGTGTTCTTTCCGACGGAAAGAAAGATCCCCTCGTCCTCCTCCAGCAGGAGGAGCAGCACTTCTTCCGAGAACGTCAGCATGGCACCGGAGGCTGGGATAGTACCATTGAGGCGCTACCACTGAGGCGCTACCACGCTCCGCCTCTGTGCCCTTGTCCATGGTGGAGTTGGTACTCTCGGTATCCATGCGATCCTTTGGTCCCGTCGTACTGCTGGCAGGCGCCGCTGCGAGCGGCTGTCTTGACCCGCCGCCGCTCGTGGAGGTGACCCGGCGCCCGTGGGGCGAAGTCGACGGTAGGGAGGTCGAACTGTTCCGTCTCGAATCGCGTTCAGGCGCCAGCGTCGAGATCTCCGAACTCGGCGGCGCGATCGTGTCGTTGACTGCCGCGGACCGGCACGGCGAGTTCGCCGATGTCGTGCTGGGCTTCAACGACCTCGAGTCCTACCTGGCCGACACGAACCCCTACTTCGGCGCCATCGTCGGCCGTTACGCGAACCGGATCGCCGGAGGACGCTTCACGCTCGACGGTGAGACCTACACCCTGCCGCAGAACAACGGGGAGAACAGCCTCCACGGTGGCGTCCGCGGTCTGACTCGCCTGGTCTGGGACGGCGCACCGTTCGAGACGGAGACCGAGGCCGGAGTATTGCTCCGGTACCGGAGTCCGGATGGCGAAGAGGGCTACCCGGGCAACGTCGACTTCCAGGTGCGTTACACGCTGACGTCTACTGGTGGTCTCCGCATCGAAGCGGAGGCCGTGACCGACAGGCCCACGGTGGTCAACCTGTCCTTCCACTCGTACTTCAACCTGAAGGGAGAGGGCGCCGGCGACATCCTGGACCACGAGCTCGTCATGGGTAGTCGCCACTACACGCCGGTCGACGAGACCCTGATCCCGACCGGCGAGATCGCGCCCACAGAGGGCACGCCGATGGACTTCTGGACGGCGGCTGCTATCGGAGACCGGATCGACGACGACTTCGAGCAACTCCGGTTCGGCGGCGGCTACGACCACAACTGGGTGCTGCAGCCGACCGAGCGAGTCGATGAACCGCGTCTGGCGGCGAAAGTCTACGAACCGACGAGCGGCCGGGTACTCCTCGTCAACACCACCGCTCCCGGCCTGCAGCTCTACACCGGCAACTTCCTCGACGGCGCCCTGGTCGGCAAGAGCGGCCGCCCGTACGTTCATCGTGGCGGCTTCTGCCTCGAGACGCAGCACTTCCCTGATTCGCCGAACCAGCCTGCGTTCCCGAGCACGGTGCTCCGGCCGGGCGAGACATACCGGCAGGTGACGGAGTACCTGTTCCGGACACGCGGCTCCGAGTTGGTCCGCCGCCGGGAGTAGACCCTACGGGCGCTGTCAGGCGGCTATTCGCTGACCGGGCGATCACACGCGGCGTATTTGATTCCACTTGCCGTTGACTCTGCTTCTCAGGTACGGCTAGTCTTGCATCATGAAGACCACGGTTGATATTCCGAAACGTGAGCTTGAAGATGCAATCAAGTTCACCAATGCGAAGACGAAGCGCGAGGCCATTGTCGGCGCCATAGCGGACTTCAACCGTCGGATGCGAATGGCCGAACTTGCCCGCTACGCCGGGACGTGCGACGACCTGATGACGCCTGAAGAACTCCAGGCGCTTCGGCGCCGGGGATAGGGCGAGTGATTCTCGTCGACACGTCGTCCTGGATCCACCTGCTGCGCTCGGATGGCGACCCGACCGTTCGTTCTCGGGTCGAAGAGGCCCTGACGACCGGGCGTGCTTGCTGGTGCCCGGTCGTTCAGCTCGAACTGTGGAACGGCGCCCGCGGCGATCGGGAGCGCAGAGCGCTGCAGCAGTTTGCCGACACTCTCCCGGAGCTTCCCATCGACGGTGACGTTTGGCGGGCGGCCTACGACCTGGCGTCCCGTTCGCGAGCCCGGGGCGTTACGGTGCCGGCGACCGACATCCTCATCGCTGCTTGCGCCGCGTGTCACGGCGCGGCCATCGAGACCGCCGACGCCGACTTCGAGCTCTTGGCGTCGGTAGACGAGGCGACCAGCTAGCAGCTTGCTCCTAGCGGGCCGCTCTGCGCTGCACTTCACCGCGCTCCCCGAAACCCTCGCGCCCGCCGCGCGTAGGTTAGAACCATAGAATGCGGCCCATGAAACGATTGGCCGGCGGCGCCCGCCCGCTGGAGCTTGAGTTGCGCCGGTGAGCGCCCTGGCGAGTCCGGGAGGCGGCTCCGAGTCCCCGCCGCCCCGGCCCGATCTCTCGATCCTGCGCGCCGACGACGAGTACGAGTACCGGCCGCGGCGTGGCCGGTACATCAAGTGGGGCGTCTTCCTGGTGCTCGTCGTAGCAGCCGTCTACGCGTGGCGGACGGTGCCGTTCGAGCAGTACGCGCCGTGGCTCATGCCCGAGGTGGAGACGGCGACCGTGCAGCGGCTGACGGCGGAGCAGGCGTCGGCGGTGCTCAACGCGACCGGCTACACCTACGCCCGGGTGCGGGCCGCCGTGGGGGCGAAGATCACCGGCCGGATCATGGAACTCCACGTCGACGAGGGAGACTCGGTGGCGGCCGGGGACCTGATCGCCGTGCTCGACAGCTTGGATTTGCAGGCCACCGTGCGCCGGGCCGAGGCGGCCCTGATCGAGTCGATGGCGCGGCTCGCCGACGCGGTGCGGGAGGAGGGTCGTCAGCGCCGGGTCGTCGAGGCGGGCGTGGCCCCCAGCGCCGACCACGACGCGGCGGTCACGACGCTCCAGGTGGCGAAGGCGCAGGTGGGCACGGCGCGCGCCAACCTCGACTCGGTCCGGGCCCAGTTGGACTACACGATCATCCGCTCGCCGGTCGACGGCGTGGTCATCGAGCGCACGGTCGAAGTGGGGGAGATGGTGGCGCCGGGCGGGTTCACCAGCCAGCAGTCGACGGGCGCCCTCGTACGGATCGCCGATCCAACGTCGCTCGAGGTCGAGGCGGACATCAACGAGAGCTACATCGCCCGCATCGAACTCGGCCAGCCGGCGTCGATTCGGGTCGATGCGGTGCCCGACCACGAGTACACCGGCAATCTGCGGCAGATCGTGCCGACCGCCGACCGCCAGCGCGCCGTGGTGCAGGTCAAGGTGACGATCGACGACTGGGACGAACGCCTGGTGCCGGACATGAGCTGCACCGTGACGTTCCTGCAGGAGGGGACCGATCAAGCGGCTTTGGAGGCGGCGCCGAAGATCCTGATTCCGGTGACGGCGGTTCTGACCGAGGGCGGTCGGAGCTATGCCTGGGTGGTTCGGGATGGCACGTTGGTGCGCTCGCCGATCGATTTGGGCCTGGAGCAGGACAACGACTTCGAAGTCCTGTCGGGACTGAGCGGCGGCGAAACGGTCGTACAGCGGCCGTCGGCGGAACTGGCCGATGGGATGCGGGTGCGCACGGTCTCCTGACCGTCGAAGATGATGACTGATAGGGCACGAAGGGCGCGGATGCACACAGCGCCATGGAGGATCTGATCGATGGCTGAAACCGTCGTCCAACTACGGGACGTGACGAAGAACTACCGGCGCGACGCCTTCGAGTTGAAGGTGCTGCAGGGGATCACCCTGGACGTCGAACAGGGCGACTTCGTGGCGCTGATGGGGCCTTCAGGCTCAGGCAAGAGCACGCTGCTCAACCTGCTCGCCGGCATCGACCGGCCGAGCAGCGGCGAGCTGAACGTCGCCGGCGAGCGCGTCAACCGTCTGAACGAGAGCAAGCTGGCGCGGTGGCGTCAGCGGAACATCGGCTTCATCTTCCAGTTCTACAACCTGATTCCCGTGCTGACCGCCTATGAGAACGTGGAACTGCCGCTGACGTTGCGTCGGTCTTCCAAGGCGGCGCGCCGCAAGAGGGTCCAGACCGCGCTCTCCGTGGTGGGCCTGCAGAACCGGATGAAGCACTATCCGCGGCAGCTCTCGGGCGGCCAGGAACAGCGGGTGGCGATTGCCCGGGCCATCGTCACCGATCCGACCCTGCTGCTCGCCGACGAGCCGACCGGCGACCTGGACGCCGACTCGGGCCGCGAAGTGCTCGACCTGCTCGTGCAACTGAACCAGCAGTTCAACAAGACGATCATCATGGTGACCCACGACCCGACCGCGGCGGCGCGCGCGAAGCGCCTGCTGCGTCTCGACAAGGGCCAACTGGTTTCATCGGAAACGGGGGCGGGCGGATGATCAAGCTGATCCGGCGCAACCTGCTGCGCAACAAGCGGCGCACCTTCCTTACCATGGCCAGCCTGGCGATGGCGCTGTTCATCCTGGCGCTGCTCGGCGTGGTCAACGACGCGCTGAGCTTCGCCGACGAGTCGTCGATTCCGGACCGCCTGGTCGTCCGTAACGCGATCTCGCTCACCTTCCCGCTGCCCGAGGCGTACGAGGCGCGGCTGCGGACGATCGATCATGTCGAGGCGGTGACGCCGCAGAACTGGTTCCAGGGCGTCTACAAGGATCAGAGACCCGAGAACTTCTTCCCCCGCTTCACGATCGATCCGAAGACCTTCCGGGACGTGTTCTACGACATCGAGTTCAACGAGGAGGAGTGGGAGGCCTTCGCGGCGCAGCGGACCGCCTTTGCCGCCGGCCGCACGCTGGCCGAGACCCAGGGCTGGGCGATCGGCGATGTGATCGCAATCCAGGGCGACATCTTCCCGATCAACGTTGAACTCGAACTGCGCGCGATCTTCGATGTGGAGGAGGAGGCGCAGGAGCGGCAGATCTTCTTCCATCGGCGCTACGTCGAAGAGGCGATGAACAACCCGGGTCAGAACGGCACCTACTGGCTGCTCCTCGACGACCCGGACGCGTCGCCGGCGGTGATTGCGGCCGCCGAGGCGATGTTCGAGAACTCGGACAACCAGGTGCGGGCGGAGACCGCGGAGGCGTTCGCCGCTTCCTTCACGGAGATGCTCGGCAACGTCCAGTTCTTCTTCTCCGCGATCGGGTTGGCGATCGTCGTCTCGATCTTCCTGATCACCGCGAACACGATGGCGATGGCGGCGCGCGAGCGGACCACCGAGGTCTCGGTGCTCCGTACCCTGGGTTTCCGCCGCAACCAGGTGATCGGCATGGTGATCGGCGAGTCGCTGGCGGTGGGCGTGTTCGGTTCGCTGTTGGGCATCGCCTTCGCGGCGGGCGCCCTCCAGGCTCTGGCGCCGGTCCTGGACGGGTTTGGTTTCGGGTTCGGGGGCTTCGGTCTCGACCGTCAGACGGCGGCCACGGCGGTCGCCATCGGCATCGCGATCGGGCTGCTGAGCGGCGTCTTCCCGGCGGTAGCCGCGGCCCGCCTCAAGATCGTCGACGGCTTGCGGAGGCTCTGACGGTGAACGGCTTCACGCGCGTGTCGGCAGCGCCCGGGCCCACGGAACTGGAGGCGGATCGATGATCCCGATCAAGTACACCTACCGCAACCTGTTCGAACGCCGGGGCGTGGCCTTCATGACCCTGGCCTCGATCGGCTTCGTCGTTCTCGTCTACATCGGCGTTCTCGCTCTCGCCGGCGGGCTGCGGGCAGCCTTTGCGGAGACCGGCGACCCTTCGATCGTCATCGTGATGAGGGACGGGACGCGCAGCGAGATGGAGAGCTCCTACGGCCAGGAGAGCCATCGTCTGCTGGCGGCGATGCCGGGGGTGGAGCGCGGCGACGAGTCGGCGCTGGCGTCGGGCGAGACGGTGACGATTCAGATCTTCAAACGGGTGGACGGAACCGAGACGAACGTGATGGTCCGCGGCGTCGAGCCGGCGGCGTTCGCGATCCGGCCGACCTTCGAAATCGTGGAGGGCAAGGTCTTTGAGCCGGGGCGCGGCGAGATCATCGTTGGCCGCAGCCTTGCCGGGAGACTCGGGCTTCGGATCGGCGACGAGCGCAAGATGGGTCGCACCACGTTCCGTGTCGTCGGCACGTTCATGGGTGTTGGTGCACACGGCTCCGAGATCTGGGGCGATGCCCGCGATCTCGGCGACTCGTTCCGGCGCAGCGGTTACTATTCCTCGACGCGGCTCAAGACGGCGTCACCGGCCGCGACCAAGGACTTGATCGCGGCGATCAAGGACGATCAGCGGCTCCAGGTGTCCGCGGTGCCGGAGACCGAGTATTACGAGCAGCAGACGGATGCCGCCTCGGGCCAGTTCATCGTCCTCGGCAATGTGCTCGCGGTCCTGATGGCGGTCGGCGCCTGCTTTGCCGCCGCCAACACGATGTACGCCCAGGTCGCCGCCCGCTCCCGCGAGATCGGCACCCTTCGCGCGCTGGGCTTCCGGCGGCGCTCGATCATGGGCAGCTTCTTCCTGGAAGCGGTGCTCCTGGGCCTGGTCGCCGGCGGCTTCGGCGCTCTCCTCGCCCTGCCCCTGAACGCGATCCAGACCGGCACGATGAACCAGGTCACGTTCAGCGAGATCACCTTCCAACTGCGCACGACCCCATTCGCGATGTTCTCCGGCATCTTCCTGGCGACGATCACCGGCGTCATCGGCGGCCTGCTGCCCGCCTTCGGCGCCTCGCGGCAGAAGATCACCGACCTGTTGCGCGAAGCGTAGCCGCCGCGTGTAACCTAGAGGGATAGTGCCCCCGCCTCCGGTCCGTCTTCGTCTCTTCCAGCCTTTCGCACTCGCCGCCCCGGCCCTTCTCCTCGCCGCCTGCGTTGGCGACCCTGCCTCGGACGCCGCAGGCCCACCGACCGTCCTCCCGAACATCGTTCTCATCGTCCCCGACGATCTCGGACGCCACGACGTCAGCTTCCACGGCGGCGAGATCGCGACCCCGAACATCGACCGCATCGCCGCCGAGGGGGTGCTGATCGAGCGCTTCTACAGCGCTCCCGTCTGCTCGCCGACGCGGGCGGGGCTGATGACCGGCCGCTATCCGATCCGCTTCGGGCTGATGCGGGCGGTGATCGCGCCGTGGCGGGACTACGGTCTCGACACGTCGGAGGTCGCCCTGCCGGAAGTGCTGGCTCGTGCCGGTTACGAGCACCGCGGCATCTTCGGCAAGTGGCACCTGGGCCACTTCGACCGCAAGTACCACCCGCTGCGCCGGGGCTTCACGGAGTTCGTGGGCCACAACACGGCGGTCGACTACTTCACGAAGGAGCGCATCGGCGAGCGGGACTGGAGCCACGACTACGAGTCGGTGGACGAAGAGGGGTACGTGACGGACCTGCTGGCCGAGCACGCGGTGCGGTTCATCGACCGTCATGCCGGCGACCAGACGCCGTTCTTCCTCTACGTCCCGTTCAGCGCGCCGCACTCGCCGCTGCAGGCGAAGGAGGAGGATCTGCTGCGGTACGCGGACCTGGATGCTCTCGAGCCGCCGCGGGGCTGGGAGGAATCGACCGCCGGCCGGCCGCTCGCCGCCGACGGCCGGCGCCGCGACGGCCGCCGCGTCCACGCCGCGATGGTCCACGCGCTCGATGAGGGCGTTGGCCGCATCCTCGATGCACTCGACGAGCACGGTATTGCCGAGAACACGCTCGTGCTCTTCTTCAGCGACAACGGCGGCTCCGTCGGCATCGGCGACAACGGCCCGTACCGGGGCGCCAAGGGCAGCGTCTTCGAGGGCGGCACCAGGGTCGCGGCAGCGGCGCGCTGGCCGGCGGGGAACATCGCAGGTGGCGGCCGGATCGAGGCGCCGGTGTCCTACATCGACGTGCTGCCGACGCTGATGGGCATCGCCGGCATCGACGATCACGGCGGCAAACCGCTCGACGGACAGGATGTCGTCGACGTGCTGACGGGTGAGGCCGAGGCCGGTCCGGAGCGTGATCTCTACTCCTTCATCGCCCAACTCGACCCGGAGCGCGAGCAGGTCTCGGTGACGGAGGGGGAGTGGAAGCTCGTCGTCGTCGGGCCGCCGCTGGTTCGGGAGGGCTCTGCCGAGGCATCGCGCAAGCTGCTCTTCCGGCTCGACGAGGATCCGCTCGAAGAGCGGGACGTGGCGGCCGAACAGCCCGATCTGGTGGCCCGCCTGCTTGAGAAGGCGACCGACTTCCGGGCATTGCAGCCCCCGAATCCGGTGGCGCCGTTCTTCGTGGGGCGCGACGAGTTCAAACCACCGCCGAACTGGCAGTTCGCGGAGGAGGAGTGATGGGAGAAGTGATGGGCAGATCCTGGCGTTGGTTCCCGATCCTGGTGGTGCTGGCGGCTGGCTGCGCAGCGGCGCCGGACGCGGAGGAGAACGCCGGCCCCGAGTCGCCGCAGCAGCCGAACATCCTCCTCATCCTGATCGACGACCTCGGCTTCGAGGCGATCGGTTCCTACGGCGGCGCCTCGTACCAGACTCCGAACATCGATCGTCTGGCCGCGGAAGGTGTCCGCTTCAGCCACGCCTACGCGATGCCGCTGTGCGCGCCCTCGCGGCTCAAGTTGATGACCGGGCGCTACAACAGCCGCAACTACACGGAGTGGGGGGTTCTGCCGCCCGACGAGGTCACCTTGGCCAACCTGCTCCAGGACGCCGGATACGCCACCTTCCTGGCCGGGAAGTGGCAAATGTCGGGCTTCGAACAGGTCTGGGCGCCGGAGAAGGACTGCTGCGAGGGTTTGGGGCAAACGCCGGAGGAGGCCGGTTTCGACGACTACCTGGTCTGGCACTACCACGAGAAGGGCGGCCGCTATGCCGATCCGCTGCTATGGGGTCCTGGCGGGGAAGGCGGGACCCACGAGGGCCGGTACGGCCCCGATCTGTTTGCGGACTTCCTGCTCCACCGGATCGAGTCGCAGGTTGCTGAGGACTCGGACCGGCCGTTCTTCGCCTACCACGCCATGGCGCTCGTCCACGCCCCGTTCGTGCCGACTCCGGACAGTGCGGACTGGATCGGGGACCGCAACGCCGAAGACCCGGCCTACTTCGCCGACATGGTCGCCTACACGGACAAGCTGATCGGCCAGATGGTGGACGGGCTCGAGGACTTGGGAGTCCGCGACAACACGCTGATCCTGCTCACTGCGGACAACGGTACGCCGACACAGATCACGAGCAAGATGCGGGACGGCGCCGTGATCCCCGGCGGCAAGGGCACGACGATCGACTACGGCGTACACGTCCCCTTCATCGCCTCCTGGCCGGCTGCTGTCGAGAGTGGCAGGCTGTCAGACGCCCTGATCGACTTCGCCGACTTCCTGCCCTCGATCGTCGAGGCGGCTGGAGCTACGCTGCCCGGCGATCGGGTGATCGACGGCCGGAGCTTCCTCCCGGTGCTGCGGGGCGAGGCGAACTCCGCCCGGGACTGGATTTTCACCGATTTCCGGCCGCGCTTCATGACCATCCCGGAAGTGACCTTCGTCCACGACCGCCGGTACAAGCTGTATGACGATGGTCGTTTCTTCGATTTCGCAAACGACGTGCAGGAGCAGAGGCCGCTCGCCGGGGAAGGGTTGACGGAGGAGGAGGCCGCCGCGAAGGCAGCTCTTGAGGGCGCCATGGACCCGCTATTTTGCGGGTAGTCTCTGGTCGACGAAGGAATCTGGCCGGAAATTGCTCGTTTAGGACCGCCGGAGCTGAAGCGGTGGCCCCCCCAACCTGGAGCCCTTGAATCGAGGAGAACGGAGATGCCTTCGACTCTGACTGCTTTCGCCGGTGCGTGCCTGCTGCTGCTCTCAGCCTGCGGCGGCTCGGTCGCGAACGAACAGGGAACGCCGGCCTCGGCTGGTGCCGAAGATCCGGCCACGGCGCTCCACGGCGCCTGGGAACTCGTATCGATCGTGCGCCACTCGGCGGACGGCGAGGAGTTGTCGCGCAACGAGGAGTCGACCGGCTTCATCATGTACGACCCGGCGGGCGCCATGGGGGTCGTGATCCAGGGCGCCGACCGTCAGGCCGCCACCCCGGGAACTCGTGCGACGCCGGAAGAACGGCTCGCCGCCTACCGGTCGTACACGGCGTACTTCGGGGCCTTCACGGTGGACCCGGAAGCTGGCGCCGTCACCCACCACCTCCGGGCCAGCATGAATCCGAACGCCGCGGGCTCGGACTACGTGCGCAACTACGAGTTCGCCGAGGACCGGCTGACGCTGCAACCGCCTGCCGGCGCGGACGGCGGGACGGTTCGGCTGACCTGGCGAAAGCTGCCGGACCTCGCCGAACTCACCGACGAACACCGGCGCTTCATCGGCTTCTGGCATTTCGACCGGCTGGAACGGCGGGACGAAGCGGGAGAAGCAGAGACTGTTGAACGGACCTTTGAGGACGGCTTCATCATCTACACAGCGTCCGGGCACATGGCCGTGCACCTGGTGCGGCCGGAGCGTCAGCCCTTCGCCGGCCCGCGCCCGACCGCCGAGGAGGCGGCCTCCGCGATCCGCACCTACATCAGCTACTTCGGGCCGTACACGATCCACGCTGACGACGGCTACATCGTTCACCACCGGCTGGGCTGCTGGTACCCGAGCTGCATGAACACGGACGCCCAGCGCTACTACGAGTTCGGGGAACGGACGCTGACACTCCAGCCACCGGCCCGGGAAGTGGACGGACGCATGGTCCAGGACTCACTGGTTTGGGAGCGGATCGGGGAGTAGCGGCGGCCGCCGCTCGAGTGGGCGCTACGCGGTCTTAGCGATCTTCCGCCGCAGCCAGTCGATCAGCACGCGGCTCGTCTCCTCGGGCTTCTCCTGCTGCGTCCAGTGGCCGCAGTCCGCAACCGTGTACTTCTCGAAGTCGTCGATGAAGTCCTCCATGCCGTCGGCCGAGGAGGGCCGCAGGATGACGTCGTTCTCGGCGCCGATGTAGAGGCACGGTACGTCGATCTCCCACTTCGCGTTCTCGATCCCCGGCAAGGGACGGCCCGCCATGCGGTACCAGTTCAGGCCGCCGGTGAAGCCGGTGGTCTCGAAGGTCTCGGTGAAGTAGTCCAGGGCCTCCTCCGACAGGAACGCCTCGCCGGGGTAGTCCTCGCGCTCGAGCATGCGGAGCAGATCCATCTGCCGTTCGGGAGAGTCCTCCGGCATCGCCTTGAACGCCTCGACGTCCCAGATGTAGCCGCGGCGCAGAAGCATCTGGAACGACTTGCGCACGTCGGCGGAGAGCGCCTTCTCAGCCCGGCCCGGTTCCTGGAACTGGACCGTGTAGTAGTTCTCACTCCTCACGATGAGCGGTTCCTCGGGCGGTTGGCTGCGCGGCAGTCCCGGCGGTCGTCCGCCCGGGGTGTTCACGCCGACGATCCCGAGGCAGCGGTCCGGGTGCAGGCGCGCCATCATCCACACCACGCCGCCGCCCCAGTCGTGGCCGCAGAAGACGGCCTTGTCGATCTCGAGTGCGTCGAGCAGCCCCGCCATGTCGTCGCAGAGGTGCCTCAGGCTGTAGCTCGTCACGTCGTCGGGCCGGCCGGTCAGTCCGTAGCCGCGTTGATCGGGGGCGATGGCGCGGAACCCGGCGTCGGCGAGCGCCGGAAGCTGGAAGCGCCAGGAGAAGGCGAGCTCGGGGAAGCCGTGGCAGAACACCACGGGTACGCCCGAGCCCTGCTCGTAGACCGCCATGCGGATGCCGTTCGTCTGCACGAAGCGGGGCGCCGGCATGCCGGGCGCCGGCCGGACCTCGGCGCCAAGGGACATCCGGGGCAGGGCCAGGGCACCGGCCAGACCGGTCGTCGTTTGCAGGAAGCTGCGGCGGGAAAAGGCGGGGAAGCGGATCATCTGATCTCCGGCAATGAGGTTGTGAACGGGCTTGACGGCTGGAGCGGATGCCGGAGTATTTCAGGCCGCGGAAGGGTTGGGGGTGTAGAGTGATTACGATGCGCAGCGCTTTCCAGCTCATCTCGGCGTTCCTGGCACTGGCGGTCCTGGCCGCCCCGGTGGCGGGAATGTGCGTTTCGCTCGTCGCGCCGGACGACCCGTGCGCGATGCAGGAGACCCGCGAGATGGCGTCCTGCGGGCACGGCAAGATGCTGATGTCGGCCTGCTGCAGCGCCGAATCGGCGCCTCCGTCAGCCGAAGCGATCCTGTCCGGCTCTGCCGGCGACATCGACCCGCCTGCGCTGTCCCATTGCGGGTTGGACACGCCTGCCGCCGACGGTCTCGAGGCCGCGGTCCACGCCTGCGACGCCGATCCGCCGCCGACCGTTCCGCGCTACACGCTGTTCTCGGCGCTGTTGCTCTGATCCTCCGCTGAAGCGAGTCGAGCGGTCGTCTTCTGAGGGAAGGCGGTCGCAGGGAACACGTTTCTGCGGGGGATTCAGATGCATCGATCAACGCCTTGCCTGCTTGCCGTCGTTCTGATCGCGGCGGCGACCGCGCGACCATTGGCGGCCGAAACCGATCAGCAGCGCCACCTGACCGAAGCTCCGGTGCCGACAGCGGCCGACCTGGTCGCGGAGGGGATCCGGGCGCCGGAGCTGCGCGCTCTGGTCAAGGAGTCGCTGGACCGGAATCCGGCTATTCGAGCCGGCTTCGCCCGGGCACGCGCCGCGGCGCAGAAGGCGCCCCAGGTCGCCTCGCTGCCGGATCCGACGGCCGAAGCGACGGCCTTTCTGCTACCGCCTGAGACCCGCGTCGGCTCTCAGCGTCTCATGCTCGGCTTCAGCCAGCCCCTGCCGTGGCTGGCAAAGCTCGATCTGCTGGAGGCCGCGGCCGTTGAAGGCGCGGTCGTCCTGGAACACGAGGTGGAGGCGGGACGGCTCCGCCTGGTCACCGAAGTCAGGCGGCTCTACCACGAGTTGGCCTTCCTGGACCGGTCGCGGGAGGTTGCGGCGACCTTCCTGGAGCATCTGATCCAGCACGAGGAGATCGCCCAGTCCCGGTACGCGACCGGCGTGGGTTCGACCCAGGCGGTCCTCAAGCTGCAGGCAGAGATCACCCGCGCGGAGCGGGCCCTGGTGGACCTGGATCTCCGCGAGGCCGCTCTCCGCGCCCGGCTGAACTCCCTCCGCGACCGGCCGGCCGCTGCGCCGGTGGCCAGAGGGCGCATGGCGCGAACAATCGAAGAAGTCAGGCCGGCGACTGAGGCACTGCTGGCTCTCGCGCGGTCGTCGCGGCCCGAGTTGCGGGCCGCCGGCGCCGGACTTGCCCAGGCTGAGGTGCTGGAGCGGCTGGCGCGGATGGCGCGCAGACCCGACTTCACCGTCGGGGTCACCTACACGCTGGTGACGCCACGGGGCGACGAGGCTGCACGACTCCTGGCCCCGGCAGGCAACGGCAACGACGTGTTCGGGGTTCGCGGCGGGGTCACGCTGCCGCTCCGCCGCCGGCGCCGGGCCGCGGCGGTGCAGGAAGCTCTCGACCTGCGGTCCCACGCGGTCGATGAGAGGCGCGGTGCGGAGCTTGCGATCGAAACAGAGGTGGGCGAGCTCGTGCAGCGGCTGCCTCTAGCCTGGAGGCGCCTGCGTTTGCTCGAGGATCTGCTGATCGTCCAGGCGGAGGAGGCTCTCCAATCGGCGGAGGGGGGCTACATCGCCGGCGCCCTGAACACGCTCGACCTGTTCGACGCCGTGCATGTTCTGTTCGAGGCGCGGACGGCGGCCGACAGGGCGAGGGCGGACTACCTGATCGGTCTCGCGGAGCTGGAGGGGGCGGTCGGGAGGCCCCTGCCGGCGCTGGCAAGGAACGGAGGGGCAGCGAGATGACGAACAAGACGAACGGTTCCGGCGTGTCGTTTCAGGCGCTGGTGCGCGGCGCCGCCTGGGTCGCGGGGAGTTTCGCGGCCTTCTACGTCCTGTTCTTCGATCCGCTGGGCGTTCACCCGGTGGACACCTGGCTGCAGCGGACGGTCGGCTACCACGCGGGGCCGATGGCGAGCGCCGCCTCGGGCGAGGAGCGGTCGGCTGCCGGAGGTGAGCGGGAGATTCTCTTCTACCGCAATCCGATGGATCCGACGATCAGCTCGCCGGCGCCGGCCAGGGACGAGATGGGAATGGACTACCTGCCGGTCTATGCGGACGAGGCGGAGCGTGCGATCGGTGCGGGAGCGACGGTGGTGATCGATCCGGTCGTGGTCCAGAACATGAACGTCCGGACAGAGACGGCGACGCGGCGGGACCTCCGGCACGAGATCCGGACGGTCGGCTATCTCGAGTACGACCAGGAGCGGATGGTCACCGTGACCACGAAGTACGACGGGTGGATCGAGAAGGTCTACGTGAACCACGTCGGCGAGCCGGTGGCCGAGGGCGCCGGGCTGTTCGAGGTCTACTCGCCGGAGCTGGTCCAGACCGAACAGGAGTTGCTCTCGGCTATTCGCTACGCGTCCAGGTTCGGGGACGGTGCGGATGATGCCCGGCTTCGGGCCGAGGCGCTGGTGGCGGCGGCGCGGGCGCGGCTCGCCTTCTGGGACATCTCGCCCGATCAGATCGCGCGCCTGGAGGAGACGGGCGAGATCTTCCGGACGCTGACGGTGACCGCACCGGCGGGGGGTTTGGTGATGAGACGCATGCCGGGGCTCGAGGGGATGGCGGTGACGCCCGGCATGGAGGCGTACCACATCGCCGACATCACGTCTCTGTGGCTATCGGTCGAGGTGTTCGAGGATCAGGTGGTCTGGATCCGTCCGGGCGTCGAGGCGGAGGTGGCTTTCACCTACTTCCCGGGCGAGACGATCCGCGGCACGGTCGAGTTCATCGAGCCCGAGATGTCGGAACAGACGCGGACCCTGACGGTGAAGATCGCGGTTCCCAATCCGGAGGGCCGCTTGCGGAAGGGGATGTTCGCGACCGTCATCTTCGACCCGGTCCTGGTCAGGGGGGCGTTGACCGTACCGACCGAATCGGTGCTGCGGACCGGCCGCCGGAACGTCGTCATCGTGGCGCTGGGCGGCGGCCGGTTCGAGCCCCGCGAAGTCGAGCTGGGCCAGACCTCGGAGGGGCTGGCCGAGGTCCGTTCGGGTCTTTCGGCTGGAGACGAAGTCGTCACCTCGTCGCAGTTTCTGCTCGACTCGGAGTCCAGACTGCGGGCGGCGGTGCAGAAGATGGTCGACGCGGCGGCGGCGTCAGGCGGCGCCCACGAGGGCAACGACATGGGTGAGATGGGCCAAGAGGGCGGCGATATGAGCCACGGGGACGACGGCGGGTGATCCGATGCTGAACCGCGTCATCGAGTGGTCGCTTCGCAACCAGTTGCTGGTGGCGGCGGGGCTGGTGCTGGCTGTGGCCGCCGGCGTGTGGTCGGTGAGGACGACGCGCATCGACGCGATACCCGACCTCTCGGACGTGCAGGTGATCCTCTACACCGAGTTCCCGGGGCAGGCGCCCCAGGTCGTGGAGGACCAGGTGACGTACCCGATCACCTCGACGATGCTGTCGGTGCCGTACGCCAAGGTCGTCCGCGGCTACTCGTTCTTCGGCTTCTCCTTCGTCTACGTGATCTTCGAGGACGGGACGGACCTCTACTGGGCGCGCTCGCGGGTGCTCGAGTCCGTGGCGGGGCTCGGGAACAGGTTGCCGCAAGGCGTGTCGCCGCAGCTCGGGCCGGACGCTACCGGCGTGGGCTGGGCCTTCATGTACGTGCTCAACTCGGACTCGCGGTCGCTGGAGGAACTCCGCTCGCTCCAGGACTGGTACCTGAAGTACAGCCTGCTGGCGGTCGAAGGGGTGTCCGAAGTCGCCTCGATCGGCGGCTTCGTTCGCCAGTACCAGGTCGAGGTGGATCCCATTCGCCTCCGGGCCTACGGTCTGTCTCTACCGGTCGTGCGGCGGGCGATCCAGGAGTCGAACGCGGATGTCGGGGGACGCCTGATCGAGATGGCGGAGCGCGAGTACATGGTGAGGGGGCGCGGCTACGTGCGAGAAGTGCGGGACCTGGAGACGATCGTCCTCTCGGCCGGCCCAGGCGGCGTACCCATCCTGCTCCGCGATGTCGCGAATGTGACGATCGGACCGGAGATCCGGCGCGGCCTGGCCGACTGGAACGGCGAGGGCGAGACGGTGGGAGGCATCGTCGTCGTTCGCTCGGGCGCCGACACCCGGTCCACGATCGAGCGCGTGAAGGAGCGCCTGGCCGATCTGGCCGGCGGCATGCCGGACGATGTCGAGATCTCGGTCGCCTACGACCGCAGCGGCCTGATCGAACGCTCCATCGCCACGCTCTCCGACACTCTGATCGAGGAGTCGATCGTCGTCGCGCTGGTGTGCCTCGTCTTTCTGTTCCACTTCCGGTCGGCGCTGGTGCCGATCCTGGCGATTCCGGTTTCGGTCCTGCTCGCGTTCGTGGTGATGCGCGTTCAAGGCCTCGGCTCGAACATCATGTCGCTCGGGGGCATCGCGATCTCGATCGGCGTGCTCGTCGACGCTTCGATCGTCCTGGTCGAGAACGTCCATCGCCACCTCGAGGCGGACAAGGGGAAGCGATCCCACTTCGAGATCGTTCTGCGCGCCGCGCAGGAAGTCGGGCCGACGCTGTTCTTCAGCCTGCTCGTGATCACGGTGTCGTTCCTGCCGGTGTTCACGCTGGAGGCCCAGGAGGGGCGGTTGTTCAAACCGCTGGCCCTGACCAAGACCTACTCGATGGCGATGGCTTCGGTGGTCGCGGTGACCGTCGTGCCGGTGCTGATGTTCTGGCTCGTGCGCGGTCGGATCGTCTCGGAGCGACGCAACCCGGTGTCCCGGTTCCTGCGCTTCGTCTACCGCCCGCTGGTGGCCGGCGCCGTGCGATTCCGCTGGCTGGTCGTCGTGCTGCTGATCGTCGTGCTGGGCTCGACCACGGTACCGCTGCGGCGAATCGGTTCGGAGTTCATGCCGCCGCTGTGGGAGGGCGATCTCCTCTACATGCCGACGACGTTGCCGGGCGTGTCGATTGGCAAGGCGAGGGAGATCGTCCAGCAGACGGACCGGATCATCCGCAGTTTCCCGGAGGTCGAGTCCGTGTTCGGCAAGGTCGGCCGGGCGGAGACGGCGACGGATCCGGCGCCGCTGTCCATGCTCGAGACGACGATCGTGCTCAAGGACCAGGACGAGTGGCGCCCCGGCTTGAGCCGCGACGACCTGATCGCGGAACTCGATCGGGCGCTCCAGTTCCCGGGGGTCACGAACTCCTGGACCATGCCGATCAAGACCCGGATCGACATGCTCTCGACCGGGATCAAGACGCCGGTGGGGATCAAGCTCGGCGGCCCGGATCTCTCGACGCTGGAGCGGCTCGCGCAGCAGGTCGAGGCGGTGGTCAAGCCATTGCCGGGGACCCTCTCGGCGTATGCCGAGCGGGTCATGGGCGGCGCCTATCTCGACTTCGACATCGACCGGGAAGCGGCGGCGCGCTTCGGTCTGCGGATCGCCGACATCCAGGACACGATCCAGTCCGCGGTCGGCGGCATGAACGTGTCCTGGACCGTCGAGGGGCTGGAGCGCTACCCGATCAACGTCCGCTATCCGCGCGAACTTCGTGACGATCCCGAGTCGATGAAGCAGATCCTGGTGACGGCGCCGAACGGCGCCCAGGTACCGCTCGGTCAGGTGGCGGCGATCGAGATCCGGGACGGCCCGCCCTCGATCAAGTCGGAAGGCGCCAGGCCGAACGCGTGGGTCTACGTCGATCTCAACGTGTCCGACATCGGCGGCTGGATCCGCCGGGCCCGCGCTGAGGTCGCCGACCAGGTCGTCCTGCCTCTCGGCTACACGCTCCTCTGGTCCGGCCAGTACGAGTACATGGAGCGGGCCCGCGAGCGCTTCCTGTTTATCGTCCCGCTCACCCTCGTGTTGACCTTCGTGATCCTCTACCTGAGCACGCGCTCGGTGATCAAGACCGCGTTCATCGTCTCGGCGGTGCCGATCTCGCTGGTCGGATCGGTCTGGTTGCTGGACCGGCTGGACTACAACTGGTCCGTGGCCGTCTGGGTGGGGATGATCGCCCTCGCGGGGCTTGCCGCGGAAACCGGAGCGGTGATGCTGCTCTACCTGGACCTCGTCTTCGGCGAGCGGAAGAGCGCCGGAACGATGCGGAACCTGCGCGACCTCCGCGAAGCGGTCACCGAGGCTGCGGTGCGGCGAATCCGGCCGATCACGATGACCGTGCTGACCACGTTCATTGCCCTCGTACCGATCCTGTGGGCAACCGGGACCGGCGCCGACGTGATGAAGCGGATCGCCGCGCCCATGGTCGGCGGACTGGTAACGGTGTTCCTCGGGGTGACGTTCGTGTTTCCGGCGATGTACTTCGTCTGGCGGTCGGTGGGTTTGAGGAAGGGGACGGTCTCAACTCCTGCGCCGTAGTGCTACGCGACGTTCCGGGCCTGGGAACGCGGGCATCCTGCCCGCATCGGCCCGGAGGGCCGCTCCGGTTCGTCTCATACCGCCGGATCAACTGGCTTGGACGACTTCTGTAGGTGCCCACCCAGCACTTCTTCTGGGGCCACGACTGGACTCTCGCCGAGCTCTTGACTTCGATCGTCTTGCAGCAAGGCAACCGCAAGTCGTAGCCATCCCATTCCCTTCGCGGCTCCCCGGTCAGGCCGAGTGCTCGTCCGACCAGGAACTCCGCCAGGACACCGCGGGCCGTGTTGTCCATCAAGCTGGAGCCGGACCACTGCCAGTAGTCGACAAGGCGAGCTGCGGGACTTTCTTCGGGAACGCGGAACTCCGTTTCGGGTTCCAACGTCTTGGCAGCGATGGCGGAACGGCAGGCGTCGTACTCCACGAGTTCGATGCTAGCGCCGTCCGGCCCCCGCACGAAGGCGATCCGGATACCGGGCCGGAACTCTCGCGGCTCAACGCTGAACTCGGCGCCGCGCTCCTTGAGTTCGGCGGCGGCCTCGTCCATGTCTTCCACGCGGAGCCCGATGTGGTCGATTCCGATCTGGCTGTGAGGGCCGGTCGCCGGTTCGCGGGCGTCCTCGTCGGCGGTCGAGATGAGGATCAACTGGCCGCCGACATGGACGTGGCATCGCGGCAGGCCGTTGGCCCCCTTGGACTCCGTGAACGTGGCGTCGAACATCGTCTCGTAGAACCTGGCGGCCGCGAGCGCGTCGGTGCTAAGCAGGTGGACGTGGTGATAGCTGTAGTTGGACATCACATGGCACCGTAGGTCTTCTCGATCCACTTCTTCGTCTTCTGGCCTGCGGTCTCTTCATCGATCTCCGCATATGGCATGAACTTCAGGCAGTTCGGGAACGAAATGTTCGTCTTGACAGCCTCATTGGCGGCGATCCGGTACACGTCCATGTCATTTCGGTTGTCCCCGATAGCCACGAACTCCTGATCCCCGTTGTTGAACTTCGCGTGCCACATCTTCCTGTCCTCCCTTGATTCTCGCCGTCCGCCGCTCGAAGAAGGGCGGTCTGGAATCTGGCCGTAGGCCATCGGAAGGCCCCGCTCTGTCGGTGTTGCAGGATTCAAGCCGGCTCGATCAACTGGGCGTCGTCATTGCGGTAGTTCCCGACCCGCGTTGAGACCGGGAAGAACTCGAGGCCGCCGGAGTAGGTCTCAATCTGTTCGCTCAGTGCGTCGGGATCCTGCAGCGGACTGTCCAACCACTGATGGCACGGCGGCTTGGCGATCACCGGCATCCGGTCGTGGATCTGTGCGATTGCCTTGCTGGCAGGACAAGTCATGATCGTGCAAGCCAGGCCGTCCGGTGTTCGGTTCCAGACCCCCGCGAAACCGAAGGGGCCGCTGCCGGGCATCCGGATGTAGTAGGGGAGGCGGGACCCGTCGGCCTGCGGCTGCCACTCGTACCAGCCGTCGGCGACCACGAGGCAGCGGCGCCGACTCAGGAGGGTGCGGAACCTGGGCGCCTCGACGGCGGTGTCGTCGCGGAGGTTGATCTGGGGTCCGCCGCGACGGCGGGGAAAGCCCCAGCGCATCGTCCCCAGGGCGAGTCGGCCTTCGCGGTTCAGTGCGACCACGGCCACGTCCTGGGTCGGGGCGATGTTGTAGCGGGGCTCCAGGTCCGGCAGCTCGTCGAGCTCGAAGTATTTGGCTACGGTCCTTGCCTTGGAGCGGAGCGTGTACCGGCCGCACATGGGACGAGATGATACGGCTCGGCGCAACTATTCTTGACCTTCAGAGCATTGACGAAGACCGCGTGACCCGTGCTACGGTGCCGGGCCATGAGTGCCTCGTCTCCCACCTACCCTCTCCTCTTCACCGTCCAGGTTCCGGTAGAGGGCAGGAACTACGTTGCCGGCGTCGAGATGCGCGGCGGCGCTGTCGTCACCATCGAGGACGACGACGGCGCCGAGGTCTACCTCGCCCACGGTCTCCAGCCGGGCGGTATTGCCGGCACCGGGGGAACGCTGCTCGACGCCTACGCGGATCTGCGTAGGGGGATCGAGCTTGTGCTCGACGACATTGCGGACGAGGCGGTCGACTTCGTGACCTTCCGGCGGGAGGTGGAGGAGTTCTTCACCGACACGGACCGTTGGGCCGAAGAGACCTTTGAAGCGGCGCGCAAGCAGGTAGCGGCGGGAGAGATTCAGAGTGACCTGCCCCGAGTGAAGAACCCGAAGTTCCGGTGCAGTGTCGTCGAGTCCCAGCAGCCGTTGTCCGAGATCGATCCGGAGCCGGACGCGATGTGGCTCGCGGCAGCTTGACCCCGGCTGGTCGGGCGAGTGGCGCAGATTCAACTCCGCCGGATCTTCACCATGCTCGAGAAGTGTGCTCCCGGTCATCAGAGGGTCGAGACGAAGCACCACTGGGTGATCCGCTACCAGGGTACGACCTATCGCAGATTGCCAAAGGGCCAGCACAGCAGACAGCAATCTCTTCGCGGTGACGTGAACTCGTTCCACGTCAGGGCAATGTGCCGTCGTCTCGGCATTCTGGAATGCGCCAAGCGAGAGTTGGAGCAGCTGAGGTGAAGGAGGACTTCCATGTGCAGCGGCCGGTGACCGCGCTTGTCGGCCTTCTGTTGGCTGGAGCGGCATGTTTCGGCATCCAGCCCGCAGGCTCAACGCAGGCCGACGCGGAGATCCGCGAACTCCTGATCGAGCGGATCGACGGGCAGAAGCGAAGCATCGGCATCGTGGTCGGCGTGGTCGGGCCGGAAGAGCGCCGTGTCGTCGGCTACGGGCGGCTGACCGCCGACGACCGAGATCACTCTGCTTCACCTGGCGACCCACAGTTCCGGATTGCCGCGCCTGCCGTCGAACCTCCGGCCGGCCAACGCGGCGAACCCGTACGCCGACTACACCGTGGCCCAGCTCCACGAATTCCTATCGTCGTACGAACTGGAGCGCGACATCGGCGAAACGGTCGAGTACTCCAACCTCGGGGCTGGCCTCCTGGGGCACGCGTTGGCTCTGAACCAGGAGACGGACTACGAGGCGCTCGTGTCCGCGCGGTTGCTTGAGCCGCTCGGCATGTCCGACACCTCGATCACGCTGGCGTCGTCCCAGCAAGAGCGGCTGGCCATCGGCCACAGCGTGCAGCTCAGGCCGGTCGCGAACTGGGACCTCCTGACCCTTGCCGGCGCCGGGGCGCTGCGCTCGACGGTGAACGACATGTTGACGTTCGTCGAGGCGAACCTCGGCCTTGTCGAGTCGCCCTTGCACGCCGCGATGGCGGTCACCCACGCACCGCGGCGCGACTTTGCGCCGCCCGACATGCGGATCGGGCTCGGCTGGGTCACACGCCGCGGACATGGCCGCGAGCTCCACTGGCACAACGGCGGCACCGGCGGCTATCGCTCGTTCCTCGGCTTCGACCTCGAATCGCAGACCGGCGTCGTCGTGCTGTCGAACTCCGGGGACGGCGTCGACGACCTGGGCTTCCACCTCCTGGACTCGCGCTACGGGCTCGTCGTGCCTCCGGCGCTACGAACCGCGGTCGAGGTCGATCCGGCGATCTACGACGCCTATGTCGGCCGGTACCAGCTCAACGAGGACCTCGTCTTCACGGTGGCGCGGCAGGGTGATCGGCTCTTCGTCCAACTCACCGGGCAACCGCGGTTCGAGGTGTTTCCCGAAGCGGAGACGAAGTTCTTCCTGCGCGTCGTGGACGCGCAGATCACGTTCGGGCGTGGCGACGCCGGCTCGGCGGACCACTTGGTACTGCACCAAGGTGGAGTCGATCAGCGGGCTGGGCGTCTGGCGGAAGGGGCGGACTGAATCGCGGCTATTTGAAGGCCAGCACCGCTTCGACGATCAACTCCCTGACCGCCTCGACATCGGCGTCCCAAACGATGTCGCTGGAGGGGACACCGGGCGGGCCGATTGCCTGGATCAGTGCGGGCGGACGGAGGTCGGCCACGGTCATGCCGCGGGTGTGCTCACCCTGGACCTCGACGGCGAGGGGGTGGCGCGACCGCTCGAACAGCTCGGGGTGCGTTGCGGCGATGACGGCCGTCGCGTCATGCACGGGGACGACGGATTGCCCGACGTATTCCCTGAAGCGATCGCGCAGGAACTCGATCAGGCCGGCGGCGAACTCGGCCACCGGCGTTTCCGCGGCGCGCATTCGCGCGGTTTCGCCCGTTCCGAAGACGACCTTGCTCGTGACGTCGAGGCCGACCATGGTGAGCGGCGCGGCCTTGTCGAACACGACGGCCGCCGCCTCCGGATCGGCCCAGATGTTGAACTCGGCGACCGGCGTGATGTTGCCGGCGCCGGCGCTGCCGCCCATGATCGTCAGGCCGGCCAAGTGGCGGGGGAGGTCGGGGTCGCGCTCCAGGGCCAAAGCGATGTTGGTCAACGGGCCGATCGCCAGAACGTGCAGGTTGTCGACAGAGCGGGCGATGTCGCAGATGTAGGAGATGGCGTCGTTTGACGCTTCGGATCGCGTCAGCTCGGGCAGAACCGAATCGCCCAGGCCGCCCTCGCCGTGAATGCGGCTTCCGTCCACGGGCGCGCCGGCCAGGGGGCGTTCGGCGCCCCGGTGAACGGGTATGTCCAGATGGGCGAGCTGCGCGATTGCGAGCGCGTTGCGGGTCGTGCGGTTGATGCCGACGTTGCCGGCGACGGTGGTGATCCCGATGAGGTCGGCGTAGTGCGCCGCGGCCAGGATCGCGATGGCGTCGTCCAGCCCCGGATCGCAGTCCAGGATGAGCTTCTTTCTAGGCGCTGGCATGGATTGAAGGGTTGCGGTCAGGAGGGCTTTGGAGCCGGACGATCGGTGCGAGGTCGGCATCGCGGGCGGATGCCGGCCAGAAGGCCGGCGCACCCAGTCGGATGGAATCAGCCCGCTACCGCTCGCCCTGGGCCTCCATCGCCTTCGAGATGACGAACTGGTGGATTGCGGTCGTCGCCTCCTCGTCGAAGACCTCGGCGTAGCCGGGCATGCCGAGCGGCAGCAGGCCGTCCTGGACGATGCCCATGAAGTCTTCGTGGACTTCAGGCGACATGCGGCGAAGGTCGGGCGAGGTGGCGGCGACGATCGAGGTCTGGCCGAGGCCGCGGTGGCAGAGCGCGCAGTGCTCGTGGTAGAGCGTGTTGCCGCGGTCGATCGTCTCGGCGTCGGCGGTTAGCGGCGGCTGCTCGGGGATCGAGTAGTCGCGCGCGGGCGGTTCGGCAAGGGTCGCCTGGAGCGAGAACACGAGCAGTTCGCCGGGCCGATCGTACTGCGTGCTGCCGCCGACCATCGTTGCCAGGTACTGCGTGCCCTCGATCATGTAGCTGATGATCGACGAGGAGAACGAACCGTAGGCGTCGAACTCCCACAGCTTCTCACCGTTGTCCGCGTTGTAGGCCGTGAAGTCGCCGCGGCCGCCGCCGTGGAAGAGCAGGCCGGTGGCCGTCGCGAGCACGCCGCCGTTGAAGGCCGAGGGCAGCCGGTTCTCCCAGATCTTCTCGCCCGAGAGCGGGTCGAAGGCGACCAGGAATCCCTTGTCCTCCGGGCGCGGGCCGGCCTGGTCCTGGAGTTTCTGGCGGTAGGCGCCGGAGGCAATGCCGAGGCTCAGCCCCCACTCGCGGATCGCGTAGGCGCCGGTCTCCACGAACTCCTCGGGCAGGGCGTAGAAGTTCGCGTAGTCGTGGTAGTAGAAGTACATGACGCCCCTGTCCTGATTCCAGGACATCGGCTCCCAGTTGTGCGCGCCGGCGTTCGCGGGCGTGATCCACTGCGGCCTCTCCTCGAAGACCACGTCCGGGTTCTCGATCGGCCGCCCGGTCTCCATGTCGACGTGGGTCGCCCAGTCGATCGTGTCGGTGTAGGGATGGGCGCGGAGGAGTTCGCCGGTCTCGCGGTCGATGACGTAGAAGAAGCCGTTCTTCGGCGCCTGCAGCAGGACCTTGCGTTCCTCGCCGTCGACGGTCAGCTCGCCGAGGGCGATGTCCATCGCCGAGCTGTAGTCCCAGTTGTCGCCGGGGACCGTCTGGTAGTACCACTTCATCTCGGCGGTGTCGGCGTCGACCGCCACGATCGCGGTCAGGAAGAGGTCGTCGCCGCCGCCCGGTGAGCGGACCTGGCGCGACCAGGGGGCGCCGTTGCCGACCCCGATGTAGAGCAGGTTGAGCTCCTCGTCGTAGACCAGGGAGTTCCAGGCGGTGCCGCCGCCGCCCATCTTCCACCACTCGCCGCCCCAGGTCTTGGCCGCCATCTCCATCTCGGGATGCTCGAACGGCTGGGACGGGTCGCCCGGCACCAGGTAGAAGCGCCAGGCGAGTTCGCCGGTCTCGGCGTCGTAGGCGCTGACGTAGCCGCGCCGGCGGCCGCTCTCGGAACTGCCTTGGCCGATGAACACCTTGCCCGCGGCCGCTCGCGGGGCGCCGGTGATGTTGAAGCGGCCGAGAGCCGAGGGGTGCCACGTGTCGATGTCCCAGACTTCCTCACCGGTTGCCGCGTCGACCGCCACCAGCCGGCCGTCGAACAGGGCGACATAGACCTTGCCCTTGTAGACCGCAACGCCGCGGTTCGCGACCCCGCCGCAGCAGGAGTACTTGACGTAGGTGCGGTCGGTCTTCGGATCGTGGGTCCAGATCTCCTGGCCGGTGGCCGCGTCGAGCGCGTAGATCACGCCCCAGCCGTTCGTCGCGTACATGACTCCGTCGACGACCAGCGGCGTTCCCTGCATCCGCTCGCTGGGGCCGCCGATCGGCTTGGACCAGGCGATGCCCAGGTCCTGGACGTTGTCGCGGGTGACCTGGTCGAGGGTGGAGAAGCGCTGTTCCCGATAGGTCTGACCGTAGGTGAGCCAGCTTCCGGGCTCCTCCTCGGCGGCGCGCACGATCCGCTCGTCGTCGACGTTGCCGGCGGTTGGGGCCGCGCCGCCGCCGTTGCCGCCGCAGGCGGCCACGAGAAGGACAAGGAGGAGGAGGGCGCAGGCTGCCCAGCGGGCCGTCGCAGTCGGTTCGCTCATCTTGAAGATCCTCTTGAGGTTGGGGGCAACCTAAGCGGCTGGGTGTCCGGTGTCAACGATGCGGTGGAGTCCACGCCCACTGGCTGGCGGCTAGACCTCAATCCGCCAGCTCATCGATGCTCTTGCCCGGCACGCCGGCGACGACTTCTGCCTTTCCGCAAGCGATCGCTTCGAACCACTCGGGCCGGGAGAGAAGGTCGAGCGTCTCCTCGTGGCGTTCGACGTACTCGTCGATGAGTTCGGAGAGAACCTCCTTCATGGTGGTGTTCTCGCCGCGCGCGATGGTCTTCAGGGTGTCCCGTTTCGCCACCGGAATCCGCACCGTTGCTGTCGTCATTGCAGTTTCCTCGTTTGTGGAACCAACCCTACCGGCGCATCGCGCCGGATGCGGGCGAGACGCCCGCGTTCCCAGGTCCGGATGCCGGCAACCCGCGGTCCACCGGCTTGCCGTAGATACCTGCGCGCCGACCTAGGCTGCAAGCAGCAGGGAGGCAGCAGTCGCGAAGAGGGACCTGATGGACTTCATGGCAGCGCTTCCTGGGTTGGTGTTGTTGTGCCGGCGAGACGCTACTGATCGCTGACTCGGTACCAGATCGGTGAGGTCCAGGCCCGCTCCTGGATCCGCCACGGCTGGTTCGGATCGGCGCAGGCCGCCGGGCGTTCCCGTTCGGGCAGCGCCGCGCACTGGAGCGCGTTCCAGCGGCAGCTCGGGTTCTCCAGGACTCTTGCGTAGTAGACCGCGGAGCGGGAGGGATCGAACTCGGGATCGGTCCAGGTGGCGCACAGTGACGCCGCGCCGTCGCCGCTTCGCTCGCATGTGGACCTCGACACGTCCGCGCCGTTGTCCGGGTCGCCGGCGACGTCGAAGACCCGCTCGTGGAACAGGCCGTCGTCACCGACCCAGCCCTTGATGATCTGGATGCGTTGCAGGGGCGTTCCGGGATGCTCGCTGGCGCCCGGATCGGCGATCGCGGACACGAACAGAGTCGGCGCGCCGGCGCCTTCGCTTTCCGGGAGCACGCCGCCCATCGGCACGGCCTGCTCATAGGCCTCGGCGATCATGTCGTTGCTGGAGCAGAGGTCGGGCAGATCCCAACCGCCGAACAGACGTGCCTTGATCCGCACCCCGCTGGTGCCGAAGGTCTCCTTGCTCAGCATCGCGTCGAACAGAGAGTCCCTGGAGTTCTCCTCGGCCCAGACGCCGATCAGGCCGCCGGGATTGCGGAGCCTGTGCGGCGCGTAGGCGGGTGTGGTGAGCCGCTTCTCGAGGTCCGAGTCCACGTTCGCGTTCTGGCCCTGGTAGTCGTACTCGTCGGTGTCGCCGGGAGCGCCGTTGTGGCCGTCGGTCGACGCGATGATCCCGAGCTGGAACGGGTTGATCCCGAGGCGTTCCTCCTGGGCCAGACCGTCGATCAGCGCGTAGCGCACGAAGTCGAGCCGCGACTGGCAGCCTTCGCCGCGCAGCCCGCCGACGCCGGTGCCGTCCTCGCAGTCCGGCGGCCGTTCGCCGTCGATGTAGCGCACCTTCTCGAAGTCGCAGAACTCGTCTTCGCCGCCGACGACGCCCCACATGCCGCGCCGGCACTCGGAATCGCCCTTGGCCTGCATGATCTCGACCAGCACGTCCAGCTCGGCCTGAAGCGCCGCCTGCGCCCGTTGCTCTTCGATCGGCATGCCGCCCCAGTCGACCGTGAACATCTGACCGTTCGAGATGTTCGAGTTGTGGGGGATCGTCAGCGCCTGGCAGCCGGTGCCGGTGTCGTTGCAGCGCGCCTTGAGCCGGGTCCAGAGGTCGAGAGGTTCGGCGGCGTCCATCCAGGAGATCGGCAGTTCGGGGGCGATCTCGTTGCGCAGAATGACGTTGCGATGCACCTTGGACAGGCCCGGCATGCGGGTGTACTCCCAGGCGTGGAAGGTCGTGAAGGAACAGTCGCTCGAGCGGTCGTAGTGGCGTTCCGCGGCCGCCCGGGTGTCGCCCCAGGCGGTAAGCAGACCTTCGCGGCAGCGGCTGCCGTCCTCGCCGCAGAGTCCTGCTACCCGGCCGGTGAGCCGGTGGTCCATCCACGCGGCGCGTTCCTCTGGGGTGCCTCCCGGCCGCATGCCGCGGCAGGCCGGCTCGTCGTAGAGGGGCGAGGAGGGGTCGGTGCACACGGACACCTCGCCCAGCCACTCCGAGTGGTCGGTCACTGCCGCAAAGTCCAGGGGACGGACGAGTTGGGCGGTGCGGGTCGGTTGTCCGTCGTCGTCGAGCGGACCGAGATCGAGCGGCTCGCCGCGGGCGAAGCGGTAGGCGTCGTCGGGCGTCTGGAAGCCGCCGCGGCCGAGGGCGTCCAGGGAAAAGGCGGTGTGGGTGTGGAGATCGCCGAAGAACGCCTGGCGCAGCGGATCGCGCTGCGCGCAGGGCTGTCGTGGAACCGGGTCGCCTTGGGTAGCCGGCGCGCTGGGAGGGCGCCACTCCTGGGTGACGTAGGGCGGAACTCCAGGCCGAGCCGGCCCGTCACCGTCCGGCTCGTCGACCTGGCCGCATCCCAGAACGGCGACGGTCGCAAGGCAGGCTGTGAATCGGAGCGTCTTCATCGTCTCAGGGTAGCGCAGGCCTGGAGTTCGTGCGCGAACCCTCCCAGGAGTTTCCGTCGTCTTCCCATGTGTCGGCGCCAGCACCTCGTGCGCCTGGGATCGCGCGGGCACCCCTTTCCGGGCTCACGGCGGTGGCTCGCTGTTCAGCTTCTGGCTGCGGCGAGCGCCGCGCCACCGGCTTCAGTAGGACAAGAGCTCAAGGCCCGAAATGCCGTTGAAGTGCTTCACATTCCGAGTCGCCAGTGGGGCGGTGTTTTGGGCTGCCCAGGCGGCGATCCAAAGATCGGGTTTGGAACGCCCGCTGAGAGCGCCTGTCGATCTGAAGTGAGACACGATGCGCGCGTAGCGCAGAGCGGTCTCGATGGTGACATCGCCGATTCGGAAAAGACGCAGAAAGAGGAGTGACTCCGCGAGACGTGCTTCCGAGATCGTCGCTCCGCCTTCGAGGAATTCGCCGGCTGCGTGGCATGGAACCACGAACTCCTCGCCGGAGTGGCGCTCGAGCAGCGATCTGGCCGAGGAGTCTTCGGACGGATGATCTCGCCAGAGATCCACCAGGAAGGTGGTGTCGAGACAGATCATCCTTCCCAGCGTTCGCTTTCGCGATCCTCGGCGACGATCGCCAGGAATCGCTCGGCGTCACTCCCCGTCAGGCGCGAGAAGTCGCCGAGACTTCGGAGAATGTCTCGCCCAGTGTGCGCGTCCGCCACCTCGGACAACAGACGATCGATGACTTTGGAGAAGGACTCGCCGCCTCTCTTCAACGCCGCGAGTCGCCGATAGATGCTCGACTCAAGGGCGATCGTCTTGGTGCTCATACATGCAGAATTGCATGTAGAGGAGGGTGGGTCAAGAACCGCGTCCGCTCCACACGATCCACGGGCGACGGAGTCGGGAGTGTTGGAGTGTTGGAGCCGACGAGCGGATTTGAACCGCTGACCTGCTGATTACGAATCAGCTGCTCTGCCACTGAGCTACGTCGGCACAACCGGGCGAGACAGCCGGTCTCAGCGCGAAGGACGCCGGAGTGTAGCAGCGGTTTGACTCGGCCTAGCGCGGCAGTATCGTCGCCGCTTCGCGGCGCGTTTCCTCTCGGAAGCCGGCGGGGACGCCGGCGCACCCAGTTTCTGCCGCGCAGTCTCCTAGCGTGCTCCGGGATACCCTGCCGCGACCCCGGCGCCCACCTGATGACCGTCCAACGATTTCCCAGTCCCCCAGTGCCGCTGCCCGGACGCGGCGGGATGTGGGAGTCGTTGCGGATACCCCAGTTCCGCTGGCTCTTCCTGTCGAACACGACGTTCTTCCTGGCCATGCAGGGTCAACTGATCGTGCGCTCGTGGCTGGTGTACTCGATCACGGACAGCGAACTCGCGCTCGGGATCGTCAGTCTGATGGTCGCGCTCTCGATGCTCACCCTGGGGCCGATTGGCGGCGTAGCAGCGGACCGCTTCGAGCGGCGGGGCCTGGTCGCTGCCGGGCAGGCAACGGTCGTGGTCGCCGAGGCGGTCGTGCTCTTCCTGCTGTTCAGCGGAGGGCTGGAGTACTGGCACATCCTGGTCCAGGTGACGGTGGTTGGGGCGGTCTTCCCGTTCGTCATGCCGGCGCGCAACGCGATCGTTGCGGACGTCGTCGGACGGCGGCGGCTGACCAACGCGATGGCGCTCAGCATGACCGCGGTCAACGTGACCCGAGTCGTCGGGCCGTCCGTGGGAGGTCTTCTGATCGGCTTCGCGGGCGTCGAGGTGGCGTATTCGATCAACGCGGGTCTCTACGTCCTGGCCCTGGCCGCCATGTTGGGGGTTCACCGGGCGCCCGTGGCCAATCCCTCGGGGCATTCGATGCTCCGGAACATGGCCCAGGGCTTCCGCTACGTCGCGGAGAACCGCCTGGTTCTCGTGCTCCTGTTCTTCGGCCTGGTGCCGATGTTCCTGGTCATGCCCTTCCAGACCCTGCTCGTTGTCTTCGCCGAGGACATCTGGGAGGTGGGGCCGCTTGGCCTCGGGATGCTGAGTGGAGCTTCGGGCGTCGGCGGGGTGTTGGGCGCCGCATTCGTGGTCTGGCGCTCCAACTCGAGCCGCCGCCTCCGGTTGATGATGACCAGCGTTTTCGCCTTCGGTCTGTTCATGATGGGCTTCGCGCTCAGTCCCTGGTTCTGGCTCGGCCTTCTCCTGATCCTGGCGGGCTCGGCGTTCCAGGCCGTCTACACGACGCTGAACAACACGGCGATCCATGTGTTGATCCCGGACTCGGTGCGCGGCCGGGTGTCCGGCTTTCTGACGATGTCGTTTTCGCTGCCGATGCTCGGCGTGGCGCCCATCAGCGCCCTGGCCGAGGTCTGGGGCGCACCGCTGGCGGTGGGTCTGTCCTCGCTGCTTGCCGTGGTGGTGGCGATCGTGTTCTACCTTGCCAGTTCCGACCTGCGGCGGATGGACGTCTTGATCCGCAGGGCATTCAGAGATGCGGTTCGTGGCGACGCCGAACGGCCGGTTGGACCGGGAGCGGCCACAAAGCCGGTCGCGCGAGGGTCGGCTCGCTGAGCGCGGGAGAGGAGATATTGGATGCTGATCACGATCTCAAGGCAGTACGCCTCCGGTGGCGCCCAGGTGGCTTCGCTGGTGGCGAAGCAGCTTGGATGGCGGGTCATTGGCAACGAACTGATCGATGCGGTGGCGCAGCGGGCAGGCATTCCGGCGGAGGAGGTTCAGGCACGGGAAGACCGGCCGCCCGGCTTCGTCGAGCGCCTTGCCCGGATTGCCAGCGCTCAGCTTCCAGACCTGTTCCTCCCCGCCCCGGCGATGGGACAGCCGATCGGCGAGGGCAACCTCATCCGCGTCACCCGCAGCGTGGTCTGTGAGATTGCCGCCCAGGGGCGCTGCGTGTTCGTCGGCCGCGCTTCGGCCGCGGTGCTCGCGCGGCGCCTGGATGCGCTCCATGTGCGGCTCGTAGCGGGCCCCGAGTTCCGGCGTCGCGTGGCGGTCGAAGCGATGGGTTTGCCCGACCACGACGCCGACGCGATCGTGGTCCGCCGCGACGCGAACCGCGCCCGCTACCACCGCGAGTACTACGCGCGCGACTGCGACGACCCACGGCACTACGACCTGGTGCTGAACACCGAGCGACTCGGCTTCGAAGGCGCGGCGGACCTGATCGTCCACCGGGCCAGGACGCTCGGCTGGATCGCCTGAACCGCCGGCCGGTTGGAGAGCGCGGAGGCGGTACGCTTCGGGCCACAGTCCGGGATTTGGAAGAAGGGGAGCGGAAATGAGGCGTTGGAAGCGGAGCGTTCTGTGGTCGCTTGCGGCCGGCCTGCTGGCGTCGGGTCTGGCAGCCGAGGAGCACGTCATCGAAACCGAGACCCACCGGTTCGAGGAGGTGGCCGACGGGGTCTACTTCGTCACCGGGACCGGCGCCATGGTCACGAGGAGCAACGCCATGGTCGTGGTCACCGACGTGGAGGTGCTGGTCGTCGACTCCCACATCACGCCGGCCGCGGCGCGGGGGCTGCTCGCGGGGATCGAACAGATCACGGACAAGCCGATCCGCACCCTGGTCAACAGCCACTTCCACTACGACCACTCCCACGGCAATCAGGCGTTCGGGCCCGGCGTGCGCGTGGTGGGACATGAGTACACCCGCCGGAAGATGGCGACCGCGCCGCTCGATGAGCACACCTTCGTGGGTTCATCGGGGCGGGACAAGCAGGCCCTGGAGGATCTGCGCGCGGCGCTTGCGGCGGCGCCCGAAGAGGAGCGCGAGGCGCTCGAGACTCAGATCAGCGTCCAGGCCGCCCACGTCGAGGCGACCGGCGAGATCGACCCCGTGGCGCCGGACACGACGCTGCTCGAGAAGATGACGTTGTTTCACGGCGGCCGGGAGATCGAGCTTCACTTCCTTGGCCGCGCCCACACCGGTGGCGACGTGGTGACCTACCTGCCGGCGGAACGGCTCGTGTTCACCGGCGACATGATGCTCGGCGGACCTCCATGGCCGGGCGACGGTTGGGTCAACGAGTGGCCGGCCACCCTGGATCGCCTGAAGCAGCTCGACTTCGACCTCATCCTGCCGGGTCACGGCCCGTACTTCCGCGACCGGGAGCTGATCGACTACGTGCAGGCCTTCCACGAGGAACTCTGGGAGGTCGTGTCGGCGCTCCATGCCGAGGGCGTCTCGGCCGAGGACGCGGTGGAGCGGATCGACCTGTCCCACCACGCGGAGCACCTGCCGGCGGCCCGGGTGCGGGTGGATCTCCGCGGCGTTCAGCGGATGTACATGGTGCTGGAAGGGACGGCCGAGTAGAGCGCACTACGCAGTCCGGCGACGGGCCTTTACCGCCATCCAGGCGACGCCCTGCCAACCGAGCCGTCGGAGATCTTGCGCTCGTTCCCTCCTCTGTTCGCTACGATCGTTGCTACGATCGTTGCTACGATCGTTGCTACGATGAGCATCGGTCGAGATCGGGAACGAGAGCGGAGACTTTCGACATGGCGATCAACATTGCGCACCGACCGGACCTCGACGAGCGGGTGGAGTACTTGGCCAAGGTCCTGCACGGCGGCGCCCGCGGCAGCAAGGTCAGGGTGATAGAGAGCGCGATCGGGGCGCTTGAGGAGAAGCGGGGGGTAAGGAAGTGCAGCCCCGAGGAGATTCGGGCCGCACTGACGAAGCTCAGCGAGAAGGGGCCGGCGCTGCGGGCTGAGGCCCTGGCTGCGGACCCGACGCTTGACCCGGACCGGCCTCTGTCCGAGACGCTCTTCGAGAAGCTCTACGATGAGCGCGGATTGCCGAAGTGATTGCCGTCGACTCTTCGGCGGTTATGGCGATTCTTCATGATGAGCCGGAGCTCGGGGCCTTTCGGGACTGCATCCTGGGTGCCGGCGGTGCGGTTCTCTCGGCCGGTTCCGTGGTCGAGTTGGCTGCCGTAACCGCAGGGAAGGCGTTGGCGTCCACCGCCTTCGACGAGTTCCTCCTGCTTCCTTTCATCGACGTCGAACCGGCGCTTCCCGCGTAGACGCTCGCGTAGCATCTGATCCCTGGTCCTAGTCCTCCTCGGCCGGCTCGAGCTTGTCCTGGGTCCTCGTCTCGAAATCGCTGGCGGCGTGACGCTCGCGGAGCTGCTTCTCCGGCCGGCCAAAGGCCCGGTTCACCATCTGCCCCCGCTTGACCGCCGGGCGCCCGGCGATCTCGCTCGACCACCGGTTCACGTGCTCGTAGGTGTGCGCTTCGATGAACTCCCCGGCATCGTAGAGCTTGCCCGCGGCGAGGCCGCCGTACCAGGGCCAGATCGCCATGTCGGCGATCGTGTACTCGCTGCCCGCCATGTACTGGGAGTCGGCCAGGTGGCGGTCCAGGACATCGAGCTGCCGCTTGACCTCCATGGTGAAGCGGTCGATGGCGTACTCGATCTTCTCGGGCGCGTAGGCGTAGAAGTGCCCGAAGCCGCCGCCCAGGTAGGGGGCGCTGCCCATCTGCCAGAACAGCCAGCACAGGCACTCGGTGCGGGCCGCGTGATCCTCGGGTAGAAACTCGCCGAACTTCTCGGCCAGGTAGAGCAGGATCGAGCCGGACTCGAAAATGCGCGTCGGCGGCGCCGTACTGCGGTCGAGGAGGGCCGGGATCTTGGAGTTCGGATTGATCGCGACGAACCCGCTCGAAAACTGGTTGCCTTCGCCGATGTTGATCAGGTAGGCGTCGTACTCGGCGCCGCTGTGGCCGCGCTCCAGCAGCTCCTCGAGCATCACCGTGACCTTGACGCCGTTGGGGGTGGCCAGGGAGTAGAGCTGGAACGGATGATCGCCGACCGGCAGCTCCTTGTCGTGGGTGGGACCCGCGATCGGGCGATTGATGTTGGCGAAGCGGCCGCCGCTCTCGGACTGCCATTTCCAGACCTTGGGCGGTTCATAGGACATGCAGGTGAGCCCTCCTGGTCGAAGGTGACTACGGGTCGAAGGTGAAGGGTGTGGATGGGCCCGGTGACCGGACGCCAACCGGCTACCAGGTACCAAGCCGGTTACCAGGTATCGATGTAGGGCCGCTTCTTGCCGGTGCGGGGTGGTGGCGGCGGCAGCCGTTTCATGCTCTCTACGATCCAGGAGCGGGTGTCCGCCGGATCGATCACGTCGTCGAGTCCGCCACCGGCCGCAGCGTTGACCGCCTTGGCGCGCTCGTACGAGGTCTCGACGCGGCGCTCGAACTCCAGCCGCCGTTCCTCGGGATCCTCGATCGCGGCGAGTTCCTTGCGGTAGCCGAGCTTGACCGCGCCCTCGATGTTCATGCCGGCGAACTCGGCTGTCGGCCACCCGACAGTGAAGAAGCCGACCAGGGAGCTGGCGCCGCACATCGCCTGCACGCCGAGGCCGTACGCCTTGCGCACGACGACGCCGAACATGGGTACCGACAGGTTGGCGCCGGTGTTGAACATGCGCGCGCAGTGGCGGACCAGGGCAGTCCGCTCGTGGTCCGGCCCGACCATGATCCCCGGGCAGTCCATCAGGCTGAGCACCGGGATGTCGAAGGCGTCGCAGAGCTGCAGGAAGCGGGCGCCCTTGTCGGCGCCGTCGGAGTCGATGGCCCCGGCCAGGTGGTGCGGGTTGTTCGCGATCACTCCCATCGGCCTGCCCTCGACGCGGATGAAGGCGGTGATCACGCCGATCCCGAACTTCTCGCGGATCTCGAGCACAGAGCCGACGTCGGCCAGGGTGTGGACGATCTCCTGCATGTCGTAGAGGCGGAGCCGGTTCTCGGGGATCACGTGGCGCAGGGGGCGCTGGTCGTGGGCCTCCCATTCGCACGTCGCTCCCTGGAAGTAGGAGAGGTACTTCTTCGTCGTCTCGACCGCCGCTTCCTCGTCCTCGACCAGGATGTCGACGACGCCGTTCGGCACCTGGAACGACATCGGGCCGACTTCCTCCGGCGTGTAGACACCGAGGCCCCCGCCCTCGATCATCGCCGGGCCCCCCATCGCGATGGTCGACGCCTCGGTGGCGATGATCACGTCGCAGCAGGCGAGCAGGGCGGTGTTGCCGGCGAAGCAGCGGCCGTTGTTCACGCCGACCAGGGGGATGAGCCCCGAGAGCTTGGAGAACTGGGTGAAGGTGTAGGTGTCGAACGCGACCCGCGGCCCCGTGTAGTCGTCGCCCGGCCGCCCGCCCCCGCCCTCGGTGAAGAAGACGAGTGGCAACCGGTAGCGGTTGGCGAGCTCGAACAGGCGATCCTGCTTGTAGTGGTTGCGACCGCCCTGGGTGCCGGCAAGCACGGTGTAGTCGTACGAGAGGACGATCGCTCGCGAGTGCTCGTCGTCGAAGAGGTCGCCGTTGATCGACGCGGTGCCGGCGACCACGCCGTCGGCGGGCGTGTACTGGCGTAGCTTCTCGTCGCTGTACTTCTGGTGCTGGCGCGCCACGAGCAGAGGCCAGTACTCCTTGAACGATCCGGGGTCGACGAGTTGCTCGATGTTTTCGCGCGGCGTCTGGAAGCCGAAGCGGCGGCGCCGGGCGACCGCTTCCGGCCGGTTCTCGTCCAGGGTGTAGGCGTGGCGGCGGATGTTCTCTTCGAGGTCGGGCCGGATGTAGTCGGGGTCGATCTCCTCCGCGGCGTCGGCGGCTTCGCCGCCCTCCGCTTCCTCGACGAAGACCAGGGGATAGCCCTCGCGGATCGTGTCGCCCGCCGCCATCGTCACCTGCTTCACGATGCCGCTCGTGCCGGCACGCAGCACGTGCTCCATCTTCATCGCCTCGATCACCGCGACCTGCTGTCCGCGCAGCACCTCGTCGCCTTCCGCGACATCAATGCTGACGATCGTGCCCTGGATCGGCGCGACGACGCCGACAGCGCCCTCGTGGCCGGCCTGCGGTCCGGCCGTGTCGGCGCCCGTGTCCGGCTTCGCGGCTTCTGCCGCCTTGGTCGCCTGGTCGTGGGCGAAGAGAGCGAGAGGATCGACGGTGTCGACGCGGGCGCCGGCGAAGCCGCTGTCACGCGCGTCGTCGCTCGGTGTGCCCCCGGGTCCGGGCGCCGGGCCGGTGGGAAGAGCGGAGGCCGGGACGAAGCGTTGCCTCCGGCCGTTGCCGGCGGCCGCCGCCAGCTCCTGGGAGTGGTCGTCGAGCCAGCGGGTGTAGAGGTTGCCCGCGGCAAAGTCCGGGTGGTTGAGGACGCTCTGTAGCCAGGGGATGTTCGTCGAGGGTCCGCCGATGCGAAACTCGTCGAGCGCCCGCGAGGCCCGCTTCACGACGCTCGTGAAGTCGCTGGAGGGCGAATGGGCGATCACCTTCGCCAGCAGGGAGTCGAAGGCTGGGTTCGCCTCGTAGCCTGCGTAGCCGCAGCCGTCGATCCGCACTCCCGGTCCGCTCGGCGGTTCATAGGCAGTGAGTACGCCGCCGGACGGGCGCACGGCGCCGTCGGCGTCCAGGGTCTCCAGGTTGACCCGCGCCTGGATCGCGAAGCCGCGCGGGCGGACGGATTCCGGCGCCCCGAGCCCGAGACCTGTAAGCGTCTCGCCGGCCGCGATTCGCAGTTGTGCCTGGACCAGGTCGACGCCGGTGACCGCCTCGGTGACCGTGTGCTCGACCTGGAGGCGGGCGTTCGCCTCGATGAACGCGAAGCCGCCTGCCTCGGCGGACGGGCTGCCGCCATTGGAGCCGTCGCTGCCCCTTCCGGCAAAGGCGAGGAACTCGAACGTGCCCAAACTGTTGTACTGCGCGGCGCGGCCGAGGCGCAGCGCGGCGTCGATGATCGCTGCGCGCAGGGTGGGGGAGAGGTTGGGCGCCGGCGCCGTCTCGACCACCTTCTGGTGCCGGCGCTGGGCGCTGCATTCGCGTTCGCCGAGGTCGATCAGCCCGCCCTCTTCGTCACCCAGGAGCTGGACTTCGATGTGCCGCGCCCGAGGGATCAGCTCCTCGACGTAGAGGCCGCCGTTGCCGAACGCGCGCTCGGCCTCGGACCGGCAGCGCTCGTAGGCCTGTTCGATCTCGTCGGCCGAGGCGACGATGCGGGTCCCGCGGCCGCCGCCGCCGGCGAGCGCCTTGACGATCATCGCCTTGCCCTGGCCCAGAGCGGCGAAGAACTCCTGCGCCTCCTCGACCGTCGTCGGCCGATCCGTGCCGCGCAGCACCGGCACGTCCGCGCCGGTCGAAGCCGCACGCGCTCTGCCTTTGTCGCCGAAGAGTTCCAGCACCTCGGGCCGCGGTCCGACGAAGGTGATGCCCGCCTCGGCACAGGCGGTTGCGAAGTCCGCGTTCTCGGCCAGGAAGCCGTAGCCGGGATGGATCGCGTCGCAGTTCGCATCCACCGCCCGCCCGACGACACCTTCGATGTCGAGGTACGCGGGCACGCCGCGACCGTTCAAGGCGACCGCCTCGTCGGCGATCCGCAGGTGCAGCCCGTTCGCGTCGTCCTCGGAGTACACCGCGACCGTATGGATGCCAAGGTCCATCGCCGCGCGGGCGATTCGTACCGCGATCTCGCCGCGGTTCGCGATCAGCAGACGGCGCATCGGCTACGGCGTGCGGTTTCCGGCTTCGGTGCCGAAGGCTGTGCGCTCGGTCTGTTGGATGTCACCGAGCCAACGCCAACTGTTCCGCCCGGTCGAGGCACTCCAGGAGCACTTTCTCCCGGACCGGCTCGGCGGTCGTCTGACGATCGATGCTCCGCTGGTGTTCTTGTACGTGAACGAGCGCCGCCCGCACGTTGTCGTGGTCGATGCGACCGCTCTCGAGCTCGGTCCAAGTGTCCTCGAGTCGAGCGTGCAGCTTGCCCCAGGCCACGGAGTACTCAGTGAGCTTCATCGACGCCTTGCCGAACCTCTGGGCGCCAGCGACCGCTGCCAGGATCGCCGCCGGCGCTGCCGGCAGGATCGGCGCGATCTCGATCCAGCCCAGGACTACGGCGAGCGTGGCGGAGGAAAAGACCGCTGCTGCGCCGCCGACTGACTGTTCGATGGCGCGGCTGCGGCTTGCCATGCGGGCGAAGTACTGCGCCCGCATGTCGGCAGCGATCATCTCGTTCCACACGCGCCGCCGGAGATCCTCGGAGGGTGTTTCAAGCGTCATGCGGCGATTATAGACAGCGGTTGTGCAGACGGGGCGCCGGTATGGGCGCAGGGCATGAGGGCCAGGGACTATAGAAGGGACTTCTGTTGCTCCGGCGCCGGCGATGACGTGTCTTCGCCGGCCCTGGCCGCCGGTTCGCCAGCTTCTCCCGGGAGCGTCGGACGGCCGTTGCTGCCGAGTTCGATCAGGCGGTGCCGCGCATCCCCGACGAGGCGATCTTCGGCCCACGCCAGGACCTCCTCTTCCTGGCTGAAGACGACGATCTGACGCTCCTGGCTGAGGGCGAGCAGCAGTTCGAGGAAGCGCATGGTGCGGCCGGTGTCGATGTGGACCGTCGCGTCATCCAGGAACAGGGGCGCGGACTCCTTCTTATCGCCCAGGGCCTCGGCGAGAGCGATGCGGAGCAGTAGGTAGACCTGATCGACGGTGCCGTGGGACAGTTCGGAGGCCGAACGGTAGTTGCCTTCTTCGACCTCGATCTGGACCTCCAGGCCCTGCTCCGGGTCGATGCGAACTGACGAATAGCGGCTGCCGGTGACGAGACCTAGCCGTTCGCCCAACGCCTGGCGGAGATCGGGGGCGAGTATACGGTGGACCTCATCCCGGGCTTCCTTCAGATGTTCCTGAGCCGTGTTGAGAATGGATGCCGCCCGGCGCAGGAGCGCTACTTCGCGCTCGGCGGCGGCTTGCTCCTCTTCGAGTTCGGCGAGCGAGGGCAGGTCCGCCTCCTTGGTGAGTTGGCCCTCGTAGTTGCCGACTTTGACCCGGGCGGCTCCGGCTTCGGTGCGCGCATCGGCCAGCTTCTGTTCCAGCTCGGTTTCGGTCAGACCCTGGAACACGTTGGCGTTGTCGATCTGGGCGCTGAAAGCGACGTCGAGGCGGGCGGCTACGCCATCGCGTTGGGTTACAAGGGTCTTGCGATCGCGGCCGTCCAGGAGGTGCTGCAGACGGTCCCAGTTCCTTCGCTGGTCGCCGAGCCGGCGTCCCTGCTCCTCAATCCATGCGGTGGTCCAGCGTTCCGGGTCCTCGGTCGAGTCGGCCGGGAATCCGGCCGCGGCAAGTGCGGCTTTGAAGCGTGCTTCGGCCTCCGCGCGCCCCTTGAGTTGCGACGATGCCATCTGCTCTCTCTGCCGTTGCGCCTTCATCCGGGCCGTCAATGCGTCGCGCCGGTCGGTTCCCGCCGCTAGTGTTGCGTTATGCTGGCACATCTGCTCGTACTGGTCGAGGAGGTCGGCAGTGGAAGCCTCTTGATCGTCCAGGCCGCGGCCGCTCAGCGCAATTCGCAGGGCCTTCTCGGCGGCTGCTTCAGCTTCTCGGGCCCTTCCGACCCGCCGCTCCCAGGCGGACTGCTCGCGGTCCCAGGCCTCGCGGTCCTTCAGGGCTGCGAGGGCCTGGCGCACGACGTCCGGATCCGTTTCGAGACCGAGCGAAGCGAGATCGCGATGCGCCGCATCGAGTTGCTTCTCCCTCTGCTTGTGCTTTCGCTTCTGGTCCCTCAAGTCGGCTTCGGCGTCGGCCAGATCCATGCCAAGATCCATCGCGCGTTGAGACAGGCCGGCGGGGCGGAACCGGATGTGGGCGCGGAGGATGAACCCGTAGCAGACGATTGCCAGGAGCCACCCACCGGCCCCGACGAGCCGCGATTGCCAATCCATCGTGGCCAGGAGGCCCAGGAGGCTGCCGGCAACGGCGCCCGGCCAGGCCCACTTCGGCACGCCCCTGCTTTCGACCTGGTTGAGCTCGTGCCGCTCTTCGCGTAGTTCCATGGCGTGGCGCTCGGCTCCGGCCATCGACTTGAGGGGCGGTAACTCAAGGGTCTCAAGCGCTTGTCTTGTGACCCGCTCGTCGGCCTTGACGATGACCGTTTGGGGCGGTTCGTCTGGTCCGTACTGCTCGCTCAAGGCCCGTGCTTCGGACGCTGCGCGCCATCTCCTCGCCGCGGCGGCGACTTCGGGGGCTACTTCTGCATCGCCCTCCGGCGCCTGCGGCAGCGAAGTCAGTTGTTCTTCCATCTCCTCGGCACTTGGACCATCGACTTCACTCGGTTCGGCGGGCCGCACCCGGTACGCGGCTGCGGCTTCGCGCAGTACCTGGGCCAAGGCGGCAGCCTTGCCCTCGCCGGGCGCGGGCGGCGCCTCCCCTGCGGGGAACAGCGGCGCCAGACGGTCGATCTCCGCGAGACAGGCATCGAGACGGTCCAGTTCGCGCTGGTTCCGAATCCGCTCGCAACACCGGGCCAAGGCTTCCGAGCTCTCTGCCCGGTCCTGTGCTGCGGCGAGTTGGTCCTCCAGCCGGTTGCGCTCCAACTGACGACTCCTGCCCGCTTCCAGGCCTGTAGCGGCACGCCCGGTACGTTCAATCGCGTGCTGTAGTGGCCTGGTCGAGTTCCTGCGCTCTGCGCCGATCTGGTTGCTGGCGTAGTCCTTCAAGGTACGGAGTGCTTCGACCGCGGTGGCGGCGCCGCCGGCGGACGCGGCTGCCCGTTGCAATTCCTCCCTGAGCGCCGAGGCCTCGTCGCCCTTCCTCTTGCGCAGGCGCTGGATGTCGCCTTGGGCGATCACCAGCGTCGACGGCACGACCTGGCGGTTCAGGCCCAGGAAGCTCGACCCGTCGATGCTGCCGCCGTAAATGACCTCGTCGCCGACCGGCCGGCCCGTGTCGTCGTCGCTGGCGGAACTCTCCTTCGCCTTCAGGTCGTTCTGCTGGATCTCGATTCGCCGGCCGCTGTCGAGCTGGAACTTGATCGTTGCCCGCCATGGCCTACCGTTCCACGGTTCGTACTGGCGTTCGAACTCTCGCTCCTCCAGGGTGTTCGCGCCACGGCCGCGGCGCCGGCCGCAGAGGCCGGCGAAAATGGCCTGCAGCCAGGTCGACTTCCCGGCTTCATTCTCGCCGTGGATCACGGTCATGCCGGGCGCCAGGTCGAGTTCGCCGTTCAGCTTGCCGAAATCGTGAGCGCGGACGCGGAGGATTTTCATGCCGCCGCTCCGTCATCCTGGGCGCCGGCCGGATCATTGTTCGGCGAGCGGCCCCGTGCGCCCCCCATGCGCAGTTCGTCGACCACTCCGAGGTCCGGCCGACCGTCGAGCGCGCGCAGACCGGCAAGCAGCACGATCCGCTCCGTTTCCGGGTCCAGGTCGGCGGCGCGCACTTGGCGCACGAACATGCCGCGGACGGTCTGCTCCTCTTCGATCTCTTCCAGATCGTAAGGCGGAGTCAGTCCGGAAGCATCGACCAGCACCTGATCGAGACCCTCCGGCATGTCGAAGGCGCCGGTGGAGAAGTCCCCGGCGTGGAGGTGGAGGCCGTCGGGAGTTTCGCCGATCAGCCGGACGCGCGCCGCGCCGGCCAAGCCACCAAGGGCCTCCCGCACTCGGTTCTGTGCGCCGCCCAGGTCTTCCGCGTCGGAAAGATTGACGTTCAGACTGTGGAGACTCGGAGGCCGTGCTTCGAGCCGGCGGCGCATGACCTTGCCGTTCTCGACCTCCAGCACCACGGCGCTGCCGTACGCGCTGCCGAACGCGAGCTGCTCCAGCGAGCCGAGCCGGGTCCAGGTCGGGCGGTCGGCAGGCTTGTGCGAATGCCCGACGACGGCGTGGGCGAAGCCGGCGGCCGCGATCTGATCGCCGTCGAACGGGCTATGCCGGTGCTGACCCTGGAAGGCGGCGAGCCGTTCCTCGCCGTGGAAGACGGCAATGTGGACGCCGTCGCCGCCGCCTGGGGAGTCGCCGACGTGGAAGCCGTCTTCGAAGAAGCCGGGCGTGTCGACCGGTTTGCGGTGCGCGGCGCCCCAGATGGTGACGCCGTCGGCGAGCCGCTCCGAGGTCAGGTGTGTCTCGCTGAAGACGTGGACGTTGTCGGGCCAGTCGACGCGCCGGTACGGGCTGTCCTTGCCCGCGTAGTCGTGATTGCCGGGTGCGGCGAAGACGCGGAGGCCGGAGCGTTCGAAGGTCCGCTTGAGGAAGTCGATCGTGTCGCGGGAGACGAGGTCGTGCTCGAACAGATCGCCGCCGATGAGCACTGCGGCGGCGCCTTCGCCTCGCGCCTGCTCGAAGGCCCAGGCGACCGCGTCGCGCAGCTTCTGGCGCTGCCGGCGCGCAACCTCGCGTTTCGCCCAGCCGAACTTCGAGTCCAGGTGGACGTCGCTGAACGCGAGGAGCTTCATTCGTCGGGTTTGCCGGATGAACCCTGGGAACGCGGGCATCCTGCCCGCATCCGGCCCGAACCGCCCGGGCGATCAGCCGGTGGTGGAGCGCGGTCTCCGGGCGGTGAAGGCGAATGAAGAGCGGGGGAGGGGATAGACCGCTACTCCTTCAGTACCGTCGGCCAGTTCTCGTCGGCGCTCTCGATGTTCCCGTCGCGGTCCTCCAGCCATTGCTCCATGACCTTCGCGTTGTAGTTCAGGTAGAGCTTTCCGTTCACCAGCGTGAACGCGTCAGGGTCGGTGGGCGCGGTGTAGTTGCGGCTCACAGCCCAGGCGCAGTAGCCGCCGTACTGGGGCGCGTGCTTTGTAGGCTCCGCGGCGAAGAGGTCGCGGTTCTCGGCGCTGGCGAAGCGCCAGGTCGCGCCCTGCCAGTCGTGACTGAAGTCGCGGCTGAAGTCGCGGCTGCCTTTTACGGCTTTCTCGTCCGTGAAGTAGGCCACCGGGTCGTAGCCGCGGATGGCGAGGTTGCCCCGGGTGGTGAAGACCGGGTCCTTTTCGGCGGCAGCGGCCGGGGTGGCCGCCGGGCCGATGGCCAGGACGAAAAGGCCGGCTCCTACAATGGCAATCACAGTACGCATGGCTCTTGAGGTCTCAGGTCGTTGGTTCCGTACGAGTCTCGGAAGGTGCAGAGCCTAGCGGGTGCCGACCCCGAGCCCCAAAATGAGGGCTGGATCATGGTTCCAGGCGCTCCACGGTGAGACCCTTGAAGCGGCCAAAGTCGCGATCCTCGGTTACCAGCGTCGATATCCCATGTTCCCGGCAGAGTGCGACGATGTGGGCGTCAAAGACGAGGTTGCCGGTCGCGTTCACTTCTCGAACCGCCTCCATCAGGAGCTGCGCGGAGTCCGGGCCTGGCTTGAGTAGGGTCAGGCTGGGCGATGCGAGCAGTCGCGAGAGACAGTCGCATGCTTCGTCCGCGGTGTAGGGAGGATCCAGAACCTGTGGATGGGTCACGACCCGCAGAAACTCGGCCATGCACGGCGCCGGTATGGTCCAACGGAACAGGGAGCCGGCAAGCGCGGCGAGCCGCGAACGTGCCGCCTTGTACTTGCTCGAACCCGGGTTGTGCGCGTGGACGAGGACGTTCGTGTCGACCGCGATCAGCCTCGCCCCTCCATGATCTCGTAGAGAGAGTTGCGGTCGTCAAGGTCGACACCGGGCAGGGTCCGAGTCTTCTTGGTGAGAAGCTCCAATCGAAACGGAGGCTCGTTGCGGGCTGGGGGCTCCAGGTAGTTGCGCAGAGCCCGCTCGATCAGGCGGGTCAGTGGTTCGCCATCCTTTGCCGCACGACTCTTGGCGGCGCGGATCAGGCGATCGTCGAAGTTCAGTGTGGTGCGCATGCAGAAATCTGTATCACTGGGGGCAGATGCCTGTCAACGGATGGTGCGGCCGGCCGCGGCCACGACTCGGCATCTCCCGGATAGTGTCTGCGGCGGCGATGCGGTGTGCTCCGATTCTCCTTCCGGTCGCGGTGACGACGGCCCTCTGGGCCTGCGCCGGTCCGGGCGGCGATCCCGTCGGCGAACCTGCCGTGCCGGCAGAACTCGCGGCGGCGGCGCCGATCTTCGTCGAGCGTGCCGCCGAGGCCGGGTTGGACTTCAACCACCGGAACGGCGCGGTTGGCGACTACAACTACCCGGAACTCATGGTCGGCGGCGGCGCCTTGCTCGACGTCGACGACGACGGTTTCCTGGACGTCTACCTGGTGCAGAGCGGTCCTGTACCGGGTTCCGAGCCTGGGAACGCGGAAGGCGCCCAGCCTGGGAACGCGGGCGTCTCGCCCGCATCCGGCAGCGCGCCGGGCAACCGCCTCTACCGCAACCTGGGCGACGGCACGTTCGAGGACACCACGGACGCGGCGGGCGTCGGCGACACCGGCTACGGGTCCGGCGCGACGGCCGCCGACTACGACCGGGACGGCTTCGTCGACCTCTACGTGCTGAACGTGGGCGCGAACCGTCTCTACCGCAACCTCGGCGGCGGCGCCTTCGAGGACGTGACGGAGCGGGCCGGCGTCGGCGACGCGTCCTGGTCGTCGAGCGCCGTCTTCTTCGACTACGACGACGACCTCGACCTGGACCTCTTCGTGGCCAACTACGTCGTCTGGAGCGCCGACCGGGAGCGGCCCTGCCTGGGGCCGAACGGGTTGCGGAATTACTGCAATCCGGCCGAGTATCCGCCGGCGCCGGACACCCTCTACCGGAACGACGGCGACGGCCGCTTCGTCGACGTGAGCGAGGCCGCGGGCATCCGTTCGGTGACCGGGCCGGGACTCGGCGTCGTTGCCGCCGACTTGGACGGCGACGGCCTCGTCGACCTCTACGTGGCGAACGACCAGGCGGTGAACCACCTGTGGCTCAACCGGGGCGACGGCACGTTCCGGGAGGATGCCCTGCCGCGCGGAGCGGCCCTGAACGAACTGGGACAGCCTGAGGCCGGCATGGGCATCGCGGTGGCCGATCCTGACGGCGACGGCGACCTCGACCTGTTCCTGACCCACCTGAGCGGGGAGACGAACACGTTCTACCGCAACGACGGCGGCGGTTTCTTCGTGGATGCGACCGACGAACTGCGTCTGGGCGGGGTGAGCCAGCCGTACACCGGCTTCGGCGCCTCCTGGTTCGACTACGACGGCGACGGCATCCTCGACCTGTTCATCGCCAACGGCAAGGTGACGCCTGGCGACACCGCCGCCTTCGACTACCGCGAGCCGAACCAACTGCTGCGCGGCATGCCCTCCGGCCGGTACGAGGACACCTCGGGCCGTGCCGGCGCCGCTCTGGAACTCCTCGCGGTGAGTCGCGGCGCGGCCTTCGGCGACCTCGACAACGACGGCGACCTCGACATCGTGGTGGTCAACAACGAGGGGCCGGTCCGGCTCCTGCGCAACGAGGTGGGGAGCAGCCGTTCGTGGCTGATCGTCGACCTCTGCGGCGGCGGAGTCTTCGACCGTTCGGCGACCGGTGCGCGCGTCATTGTCGAGGTGGGGGGGCGCACTTGGTCCCGAGACGTGCGACCGGCCTACAGCTTCGCGGTCGCGAACGATCCCCGGGTTCACTTCGGGCTCGGCGACGCGGAGCGCGTCGACCGGCTCGCAGTCCGATGGCCGGACGGCGCCATCTCGGAGCGGACCGCCGTCGAAGCGAACCGCATCCTGCGGTTGCCGGCGCCCGGAGGAACCGCGCCGGCTGAGGGAGTCTGCCGTGACGCGGAGTGACGCCTGCAACGCGCGGATCGCGCGGCAAGGCGGCAATCGTTGGCGGCGTTCAGGCCGCGCCGATGGCTCTTCACTGGGTGCGCCGGCCTTCTGGCCGGCTCTGATCCTCGGGGTAGCGCTGACAGCGCTCCTGTCGGGCTGTGCCGAGCCGCGGTTGCAGGTATCGAAGGAACCTGTGGTGTCAGGAGCCCTTGACGAACTCCCCCGCATCGCCAACCTCGCCGACCTCGACCCCGGCTTCGCCACCGCAGTCCGCGACGCGGTGGCCGCCGTGGAACGGGACCCGTCGAGCGGGGCCGCGGTGGGCGCCCTGGGCCGCCTCTACCAGGCGCACCGCTATGTCGACCAGGCCCGGCGCTGCTACGAGCGGGCAGTGCAACTCGATCCGGGCGTCGCGGAATGGCCGTACTACCTGGGCTTTCTCGCCGCCGGCCGCGGCGCCCACGACCAGGCGGCGCGCCATCTCGAACGCGTTCTCGAACTCCGTCCGTCGTACTGGGCGGCCCGCGTGCGGCTCGGCAACGCGTTGCTCGCGGCCGGTGACCTGGACGGCGCCGAGCAGGCGTTCCGCGTCGCGCGGTCGGCCGCTCCTGGCGCACCCTGGGGCGAACTGGGCCTGGGCAAGACGGCGCGACGGCGGGGGCGCCTCCAAGCGGCCGCCGAACACCTGCGCTCGTCCCTGGCGGTGGACCCGCAGCATCGGGAGACGCGCTACCTGCTGGCGATGACCGAGCGCCAGCTCGGGAACGGAGCCCGGGCCGAAGAGCTGCTGCGTGGCTTGGCCGAGGCGGAGGTGTCGAGCCTCCCGGATCCGATGATGCAGTCGGTCCTGGCTCTGGTCCGCGATACCCAAACGATGATCCGAACCGCCAACCAGCGTCTGGCGGAGCGGGACTACCGGACCGCCGAACGGCTCTACCGGGAGGTGCTGCGCCTGGACCCCGAGTCCTACGACGCCCACCTCAACCTGGGGGTGCTCTACGGGCTGGCCGACCGCAATCCGGAAGCGGCCGTGGCCTTGGAGCGGGCGATCGAAATCAATCCCGACCGGGCGGACGCCTTTGCGCTTCTAACGATCGCCTACATCAAGACGGGGCGCGCCGAGACTGGCCTGCGCATGTTGGAAAAGGCGCTCGAAATCGATCCGGATCACCCCAGAGCGCGAGAGATTCTCCACAGCCTGGGTGGCAATCCGGAACAACCGCGCTAGGGTCCGCCCTTCATTCGTCCGGGTTGGCCCGCCGGGTCGGCGGCCGGCCGCCTATTGCGCTCTACCGGACCATACGAACGGGCGGGACATCGCGCTCCGCAGGCGGAAGCAACCGAGACTAGAGAGGGGCACGATGAGAGAAAGCAACGCGAAGCAGAAGGACTGGTCACTTCAACAAGATGCAGTACGGCATGGACGCCGTTCGACCATCCTCGCGGTCGTAGTCGTCATGCACCTGCCGACCTTCTTCGCGGCTGCCCACGGGCAGACGAACTCGGCGCCGGTTGTCCAGATGTCGATTGAGGACTCAACGCTCACAGTCGGCTACCCGGCGGCTAGGTACGACCTTTCCAATCACTTCTCCGATCCAGACGGCGATGATCTGTCGTACGTCGTCACACATGGCAACGCGGTTGGGGTCTTGTTCTTTGGGACCACGATGGCCCTGACGGGCAAGGCGGCTGGGGCTAGCACGGCCACAGTACGGGCGACGGATGGCGGGGGCCTCTACGCCGAGATGACGTTCTCGATCACGGTTAGGGCGAACACCGCACCGGTTGTCCTGCTGCCCATCGCTGACGCCACCCTCACGGTGGGTGGACGGGCCGAGATGGTGGTGTCCTGTCGACCCACTTCCAGGATCCCGAGGAAGGGGACCTGACCTACACAGCGTCCTCGGCCGACCCCGCAGTGGTTTCAGCGACGGTGGCGGAGGGCGTGCTGTCTATTTCAGCTGTCGCAGCAGGGGAGACCACCGTCACAGTGACAGCGAGCGACCCGGCCGCGGCGACTTCGGCGCCCGATGTACTCACGGTGACCGTAGGGTTGCCAGAGAATGTCACGGTAGCGGATGCGAATCTTCGGACCGCGGTGGAGGCCGCGTTGGGCAAAGAGGCCGGCGCGACGATCAACAGCGCCGAGATGGAACACCTCGACGAGCTTGAGTGTGACAATTGCGGCATTCGGAGCTTGGCCGGTTTGGAGTTCGCGACTGGATTGACCGCGCTGGCACTTGGCGACAACTCGATTACTGACCCGACACCGCTGTCGGGTCTAACTGGCCTAACGGAACTGGATCTCGGCAGCAACTCCTTGACGGACGCTTCTCGGCTCTCAGGCCTCACCGGTCTGACGGAACTGGATCTCGGCGGCAACTCACTGACGGACGTTTCTCCGCTGTCGGGGCTCACCGGGCTGACGGAACTGGTTCTCGGCGACAACTCGCTGACGGACGTATCTCCGCTTTCGAGCCTCACGGCTCTGACGGAGCTGGATCTCGGCGGCAACTCGTTGACGGACGTCACTCCGCTTTCGGGTCTCACCAGCCTGACTGGACTGGACCTCGGCAGCAACTCGTTGACGGACGTCACTCCGCTTTCGGGTCTCACCAGCCTGACTGGACTGGACCTCGGCAGCAACTCGTTGACGGACGTTACTCCGCTTTCGGGTCTCACGGGCGTGACGGAACTGGATCTCGGCAGTAACTCGCTGACGGATGTTTCTCCGCTCTCGGGCCTCACCGGCCTGACGGGACTGGATCTCGGCGCCAACTCGCTGACGGACGCGTCTCCGCTCTCGGGCCTCACCGGCCTGAGCGACCTGGATCTCGGCAGCAACTCGCTGACGGATGTTTCTCCGCTCTCGGGGCTCATTGCCCTGACAGACGTGGATCTCGACGGCAACTCGCTGACCGACATCTCTCCACTCTCGAGCCTGACCGGCCTCAGCCGACTGTATCTGCGCCACAACTGCCTTACGGGTATTCACGCGCTGACGAGCAACACCGGCTTGGGCCAAGGCGACCAAATCTCGCTCGAGTGGAACCCTCTGCTGGCGAGCGCGGTCGCCGGCGATCTTGCCGCACTGCGGGCCCGCGGAGTGAACGTACTCGTCTCGGAGACAGCTTCGGTCGAAGTCGGCGCTCCGAGCAACGTGAGCGCGACGCCGGATGACGGTGAACTGACGTTGACCTGGGACTCCCCTCGAGACCCGGACGACGTCACCGTCTACGAAGTGCGCTGGCGTTCGGCCGCCGGGACCTTCAACGCCTGGACGATCGTTCCTTGTTCGTCAAAGCGCCGGCACAAGCTGACCGGTCTGAACAACGGCACGGCCTACACGGTTGAACTACGGGCCGCAGGCCATGCAGACAACGGGGTGGCGAGCACCGGTTCCACAACTGTGAACCCGCCCAACAGGGTGCCGATCGTCTTGCTCCCCATCCCCAACGTGACGCTGACGGTCGGCTCCGGGGCAGCCGAAGTCGACCTGTCGAACTACTTCAGCGACCCGGACGGCGACCAGCTCCTGTTTACAGCCAGCCCCCCGACTATCGTCACCGCCACCGTCACCGGAAACACGATGACCGTGTCACCGGTTGCAGCGGGCACTGGCGTGGCCACTGTGCGGGCGGCGGATCCTTCGGGACTCTTCGTTGAGCAGACGTTCAATGTGACCGTAGCTGCCAGCGCCGCGCCGGAAGTGTCGTTGCCCATCAGTGACATGACGCTAACGGTCGGCGGCCGGTCCGGAACCGTGATCCTTTCTGCTCATTTCCGGGATCCTGAGGAAGGGGCGCTGACCTTCTCGGCTGTCTCCGCCAGTCCCGCCGTGGCAACCGCCGCGGTAGCGGATGGAGTACTGACGGTGAGTGCCGTGTCGGCCGGGACGACACGCGTGACGGTCACGGCGAGTGACCTCGGCGGCGCGACGTCGGCTCCCGAGGTGTTCACGGTGACGGCCAGAGAGCCTGTGAATGTCCAGATACCCGATGCCAATCTCCGTGCCGCCCTATCAGCCCGTGGCAGAAGTGGCTTCGTGGCCCGAGGAGGCGGACCAGTCAGATGTGTGGTTCTACAGGGGACCAGCGGCGGCGGTAGATGTTGGATAGCAAGTGGATCGGGTTTGCGGGCCAGCTCAGGAAGATCCGCCGGTATAGCGCGACGAGTCGCGGCCAGACCCCTCCATGTTGACCGGCGAGGGCGTTGCGGGCTGCCGAAGCGCGGCCCTGGAGGCTCCGCGGCGTGCCGACTCCCACAAGCTCGCGCATCAGGAGCCCGAGGTTGCAGCCGCAGGCATGAATGTAGACGCGCTTGAGGACGTTCGAGCGACCGCGCAGGTGCAGCCGCCGCATGCCGCCGGTCTCGTACTGGTGAGCGAAAGGCCGTTCAAGCCGTTCCCCTCGCTGGCGCTGCATCCGCTTGCCCCGATTCCCCCGGATCCGCCGACGGTTCGCGTACACGATGGCCTGCAGGTCCTTCTTGCCCTTCCAACGACGACGACCACGGTCCGGCTCCGCGATGTAGCTGCGAAGGCCCAACTCGTCGATGGAGGCGAGAACGGCGTTGCTGTGGTAGCCCTTGTCGGCAACGATCTCCTGGATCGCGGCATCGTCCCCGATCGCCGATTCCACCTGCTCGAAGGTCTCCTCCAGCGTCTCGCCGAACGACTCCGTGTCCCCCTTCGATCCGCCCTGAACCGTCACTCCCAGGATCGTCCCGGATTCGAGGTCCACCGCCTGCTCCGCCTTGTACGCGAAGTGCGTGCGGCCATCCTTCATCTTGGTGATTTCCGCATCCGGGTCGTGCGGATTCTCCCACTCCGCGTTCGACAGCTTCTTCTTGCGCTTGCGGTCGAAACCGACCAACTCGGTCCGCGTCGGCGTCTCCACGCCCGACGCCTCCGCCAAACCCCGCACGAACTCGTCGTAGTCCTCCCCACTGTCAAGACGCACGATGCTCCGCAACGCCGCGTTCGCCTCCAGAGTCGTCGCGTCCATGCCCACCGTCTTGCCCGACACCAGACCCGACTCCGCCAGACGACCAAGCACCCACGAGAACACTCTGCTGTGAGTCTCCACGTCGACCAGCCGACGCGTACGCGAAATGGTCGAATGATCCGGCGCCGACTCGGTCACGCCCAACCCCAGGAACCGACGAATGCTCAGAGAGTCCTGAGCACGCCACGCCATCCCGCGCTCCGAGTCCAGACCCTCGAAGTAACCCACCAGCAGCAGACGAAAGTACCGGCCCGGACTAAGACTCGGACGGCCCATCCGCTCCGCATAGAACTGCGCGCACTCCGACTCCACCAACTCGTCGAAACCGCCGGCTTCCAGAATGCCGTTCAACCGCTCATAGAACGGGTGACCAGCGCTGCGAGGAAGATCCGCTCCCGCCACCCAAAGCGGCTCCTGACTACCACTGCGATCCGTCTTGCCCATAGCCATGACTGCATTCTATCGCAACCGCGCCGAATCGACTTCCACCACGGGCTGGTAGCTAGTGTCCGCCAGAAAACGCCGTCTTTCTCGGGTTCTGGGTCGTTTCATTGGCGCATGATTGGCGGGACCGGAGCCGCGCGGTGGGGAGCGAGGGCGGTTCTGGTGTTTACGAGGCGCAATCAGGGTTTGTCGGGCAGGGCAGCGCCTCCGGTGCTCGGCGCTGATTCGGTTTTCGGAAAGGCGTCGCCGTTAGGCGGCGCGTCGTCGCCGCTGGCGTCTTCGTTCGAGCTGCTGCAGCAAGCGGCCGAGGCGATGCAGGTTGGCCGCGAGCACGGAGAGGGCGACGGTGCGCTCGAAGCCATCGGCGCCGCAGCTTCGGACACGGTCGAGGCCGCGATGCTCCAGAGCGTTGATGGCCGACTCGACTGCCGGATGCGCACGCCGTGCGGCGGCGAAGGCTTCACCGTTCTCCCGCTCCCGATCGGCGCGAGACAGATACCCCTTCTTCGGCAGGACGTTGAGATCAAGAATCTGGTCAAGCCGGATGCGGTTCTCCGAACTGTGGAAACCTCGGTCGAAGCTGCACGCCCGCAGGTCCGGGAACCGCTCCTGGGCCGCCCTCACCAGCGGCACTGCCGCATCGACGTCCTCGCCGTGCCACAGCACCTCGTGGTGAAGGATGAACCGATACTGGTCCTCGATCAGCGCCACCGGGACTCCGAGCTCCACCGGCGTGCCCGCCTTGCCCTTCGAGACCCATCGCGTGTGCGGCTCGAAGATCGAAAAGACCTTCTCCCGATGAGGAATCGTCTCGCCCAGAAGCAGCCGGCGCTCGACCTGGTCGATCTGACGCCGAGCATGGCCGATGAAGCCCTCGATCGATTCACAGGCCGCTTCACACCCCGCAGCCCGCAGCGCCTCGACAGTGGTTGTCGCCCGCGCCACCAGCTCGCCGCACTGCGCCAAGTACGCCCTCACACGGGCCGGAAACCGCTTCGCCCGGCGCGTCCCACGTACCTTGTGGAACAGCCTGCGCACCAACCTCGACTGATGCCGCCACTGACGCCAGCCACCGATGCCGTGCCTCCCTGCCGATCGACCGGTCTCCCGCACAAGGCGCCGCATCGCATCCCACAGCAGATTCACGTCCGTCGGGTAATGCACGTCCGTCTCGACCACGAACGAGTCACACCGCCCGCGCAATGGCTCGCCAGGCCTTTTTCGCGCGACCGCATGGCCGCTTTCCACCACCAATCTGCCCACCTCGGACAATAGCGCCGGCGTCAACAGACACACGTTGTCCGCCACCGTCTGGTACTCGTAGTAGCTCTTGTCGCCGAACTCACCGTGACCCAGGAACGCGCGCACGGTCGCGTGCTGGTTGGCCAACTCCTGAAGCCGGTCGAAGTCGCAGCCCAGACCCTGCTGCAGCACGCCCAACACCAGAATCCGCCACAACTCCATGCCTGGACGACCAACCTTCCGGTCGGTCCCCGGCAACACATGCTCGTCCAGGAGATCGAACAGACGACCACGCAACTCCTCGTCGCACCAGAGGTGCTGAAGACCCTTCAACACCGCCGGGATGTCGTCCCGAGACTTTGGGTCGATCCAAATCTCCCCGATCGGCGCTTGGCCGACCTTGAACTGCCGACTTTGCACCTCCCGCATCGCCTCACCTCCCCGAAGATCACCCGAAACGGACCCATAACTGGCCGATTTCGACCAAAAGGCTATCCGATGGCGACCATCTTCCCGCTACAAAACCCCCGGAAAGACCTGCAAACTCAATGGCTTGCTAGGTTTTCTGGCGGACACTAGCTAGTCTCGCGCACCTGAGTATCGGCGACAACAGGCTCACCAACGTGTCGTCGCTCTCGAGCCTCAATAGCCTCCAAGGTCTGAACCTGGGCCGTAACGCAATCACGAGCATCTCGTCGCTTTCGGGCCTCACAGGTCTCCGGCGCCTCGTTCTCCGGGACAACACGATCACGGACATATCGTCTCTCTCCAACCTGACCAACGTCACATACCTCGATCTCAGCACCAATACGATCACGGACGTCTCGGCGCTCTCTAGCCTGACCAAACTCACAGATCTGAGTCTCCAAGGTAACGCGATAGCCGACATTTCGCCGCTCACTCGACTCACCGGCCTGATCAGGCTGCGTCTTGAGGGAAACGAGATCGAGGACGTGACACCCCTCTCAGGCCTCACGAGCCTGAACCAACTCTATCTGGCGAGGAACTGCCTAACGCGCATCGGTCCCTTGACGAGTAACACTGGTCTTGGCCAAGGTGACTACGTTTCACTTGAGTGGAACGCGCTGAAAACGAGCGCGGTGGCAACCGACCTCACGACGCTGCGGGACCGGGGAGTGAACGTGGTGGTCTCGCGGACATCGTTCTCGGCCGAAGTCGGATCCCCAATCAACGTTAGCGCGACCCCGGATGACCGTGAGCTAGCCCTAATTTGGGACCCCCCACTAGCGTGGGCGCCTGCACGAGTGCTGGTCGAGGTCCCAGTCTATGAAGCGCGATGGCGTTCGGCCACCGGAACGTTCAACGACTGGGCGGTCGTTCCGTGCTCGTCAAAGCGTCGGCACAAGCTGACCGGTCTGGTCAACGGCACGAGCTATACGGTGGAACTGCGAGCAGCAGGGCATGCCAGTAACGGCGTCGCGAGGGTCAACGCCACACCCAGCAGTGGAGGCGTGACCATGCCTGTGTGGACGATGTTGTCGGCAGCTTTGACGGCACCGGACGCGGTGCCGACGGTAGCAGAGGTGAATCCCTACGATGGGTACGAGATTATCGCGAACGGGGCTTGGCAGATGCTGGTCGAGGACGGTACCCGCTACCGGCCGTCGGTATACCTCCGTAGGCTAGAGATCGTCCAGGCGCCACCTCTGGAAGAGCTGGTGACACAAGTTGAGATCCGGCTCTCGAGGTCATCGACGGGATTCGTGCCGCCACCATCGAGCAGGTTCGGTCGGCGAATGGCGTTTGCGGTGCATGATGCCGGGTTAAATGAAGCGCTCGTTGACGCGGACGGCTCGCCACTCGTGACAGCGCGACTGGATGGCGTCGGGGATGGGTGGTTCGTTGGGACGTTGGAGGGCGACACCGACGCGTTCTGGGACGCAATCGGGGATGGCGGCGACTACGATCTGAGTGAGGGCCTGTACGTTGAACTGAGGCCCTAAGGACGGCCTCCTCGATTGTCATGGTCTTGCCGTGCAAGGGCACGCACCGACGGGAACTCGGATCAAGGAGGCTGCCTGATCGAATCGCCGATCCGGAACCTTCGGCAGTATCTCGGGCGTGCTCTACGGTCTGGCCGACCGCAATCCGGAGGCGGCCTCGGCCCTGGAGCGGGCGGTCCGAATCGATCCCGAGCGGGCGGACGCCTTTGCGCTTCTGACCATCGCCTACATTAAGCCGAAGTTCTGCGGTCCGATGCGTGAAATTCCCTGCAATGACGGGACAAACTTCGGATTTGGGAGTGTTGTCTACTGGGTACGGTTGGTCAAGGTCGGAGGTTGAGGAGGCTGAACGCCTTGGCCTGAAGTGGTGTGGGTGTGGCCAGGACGTCCACGGCGGCGTTTCCCTGGCCCTGCATTCGGACGCGATTTCGGGTCAGTGTGGAGAGGTCGTCGAGCAATGTCTGGAAGCTGTGGACGGGTAGTCCTTCCGGTGTGCGCCTGCGGCTCGCCTTGGCGCGGGCTGCCTGGGACCGTCGAGCCGGCTGGACGGGCGAGGAGCGTTCGTCCCTTGGGTCGTCGTCGTCGAAGAGCAAGGGAGCGAGAAGGCGTCGCATATGCCATTCGACGTAGTAGGCGAGCATGCACAGGAAGACGTGGGCTCGCACTCTGTCGGCGAGGCGATGGTGGACGGGGCGGACCTTGAGGTCGACGCTCTTGTAGCTGCGGAAGGCGCGCTCGACGCGGCTGAGGCTCTTGTAGGCCCGGACCGCCTCCGGCGCCGGGAGGTCGGCCTCGGCCACGTTGGTGCGGATGACGTAGAAGCCGTCGAGGGCGGCCTCTTCGGCGATCTGCGCCAGCTTGCGGGAGTAGCGGAAGCCGTCTTCTTCGATCTCGGTGTCGAAGTGCTTGCCGACCTTGTGGGCGCGCAGGGCGCGGTCGGCGCGGGCGGCGATCTTGTCCTTGCCCCGCAGGGAGCGCTGTGAGCGCCTCGTCGCTTCGGCGACGGCCTCGAGCTTGCGCTCGGTGGCGTCGAGAAGCTCCTCGCGCTTGCGGCGCCGCCTGGCTGCCAGGAGCGGGTTCCGGCACACGATCAGCCGCTCTCCGGGGTACAGCTCGGGGGCGCTCACTTCGGCCATGTCCCGTTCGTCGAAGATCGACAGTTGCAGGTGGCCTTGCTGCACCAGCGTGCGGATCGCCGGCGCGCGCAGGGCGGTGATCCAGGACAGACCGCCGGGTTCGAGGTCCTCGCGGATGCGGGCGCTGGTGAGCAGGCCCCGATCGCCGACCATGATCATGCGGTCGAGTGAGAAGCGCTCCTTGAGCTTCTGCACCTGGGCGCTCAACGTGCCGGGATCGGCGGTGTTGCCTTCGAAGACCTCCACCGCGACCGGGCATCCGTCCCGGTCGCAGAGCAGCGCGAAGACGATCTGGGGCTTGCCCGGCTTGCCGTCCTTGGAGTACCCGCGCCGGGCGAGGGCGCACTTCGCGCCCTCGAAGTAGACCGAAGTCACGTCGCACAAGACGAGGGAACCGTCTTCGAGGTGCTGTTCGGCCAACCGTCGCTCGATGCGTTCCTGCCGCTTGAGCAGCCAATCCATGGCGCTGTAGAGCTCGTCGGCGCCCGCCTCCTCGATTCCGAGTTCCTCGCCGAGGGAGTGGGGCGAGGTCTCGCTTGAGAGTCCGCGGGCGGTGGCGAGCTTGGAGCCTGGTTCCAGGATGCGCGCGATGATCATGGCGACCGCGAGCGCCCGTTCGCGCGAGGGTCGGCGGTCGAGGAGTGTCTCGAGGCCGCGTCGTCGCGCGGCGCCGAGCGTGGCGGCGACATGACCGTGGGGCCTGGAGCGCAGGATTTCGAAGGCGGAGTCGAGGGAGGGCAGTGCGACGCCGCCCTTGAGGAGAGTGCGCAGGCCCTCAACGAGATGATCGGGCCACTTGGAAAGGTTCGCGAGCGTCCGTTTGCAGACTCTTCCGTCCTGTCGGTACGACTCGCGCAGGAGCACGGCGGGTGGCGAGTTGCGGTTGGGTACGCGTTCGATGTACATGGCTTCTATCTTAGCTCTATCATGTCTCCATGTCTACCACGATGGACTATTCAACATGGGTACACTGTGCGGCCCGGAAACCGTAAAACCCTAGGCGCGGCAACGATCCGCGACGCTCAGGCCCCAGAACTTCGGATTAAGACGGGACGCGCCGAGGCTGGCCTGCGTCAGTTGGAAAAGGCGCTCGAAGTCGACCCGGAACACCCGAGGGCCCGAGAGATTCTCCACAGCCTGGGCGACTATCGGGAAGAACTGCGCTAGTATCCACTGTTTGGCCCCACCGGAGACGGCTTCTACGCCGCCTGGTCAACGGCACGAGGGAAGTGCTCTGGTGAGACTCTGAGTCGGGCCGGTCCCGGTGGGACAAGTGCCTGACCGGGAGCGACTTGGAGTCGGACGGGCAGGCCAGGATCGTCGGGAGCGACTGGTACCACGGTGCCCCCTCGATTTTGCGGGGTTCTTCCCTCTTCTTGAAGAAGAACCCAGGTGCGTATTCGCCGTAGGGCGGGTGCGCACCGAGTGGCGTGGAGAGCGCTTCCGCCCCTGGTTGCCTGTTGGGCGGGCAGAGGAACCGGCGCAAAGCCGACCAAGAGAGGGGTTGCAAATGGGTTGTATTGGACGCGTGGCGTCGCGTGTTGGGGTGGGGTGCGTGTTGGTGTTCGGTGGGGCGGCCGGAGGTTTCGGGCAGATCGTGATCACGGAGTTGATGCCGAACCCGGACGCCGTCGCCGATGGCCGCGGCGAGTGGTTCGAGCTCTACAACGCGGGCTCGACGAAAGTAAACATCAAGGAGTGGAAGATCAGGGACGTATCTAGCATGAGCGTGCATACGCTCCCGAATACGGACTTCGAGATCGATGTGAACGCCTACGTCCTGTTTGCCGAGGAGTCGACGAACAATGGGGGGCTTCCTGAGCCGGACTACGACTATTCGGGGATCGTCCTCGGCAATAGGGGCACTGATGGCGTGACCATCCTGAACGCGATGGACGAAGTGCAGGACACCGTCTCCTACACTGCTTCGTGGCCCTGGGGCACCGGTAGATCGATGTCTTTCAAGGACCCTACCGTGACGAGTCCCAAAACCGCAAACGACAGCGCCGCCAACTGGTGCCAGGAAACGGAGACATACGGTGATGGTGACTTTGGCACGCCTGGGGAGGCCAGCGACTGTGGGTCGATTCCAGACCCGATCACGGGCGCCATCTACGTGATCCAGGGTAGCGGGGCGACGAGTTCCCAGGCCAGGGGCATGGCAACCACGAACAACAACATCGTGACCGCGGTCGGTGCGGGCGGCTTCTTCATCCAGACGCCGACGGCGGACAGCGACAACGACGTCGATACGTCGGACGGCATCTTCGTCCTCTATGACGGTTCGCTCACAATCAACGTCGGAGATCAGGTCGACGTAGTCGGAAGAGTCGAGGAGCACTTCGGCTTCACGCGAATCAACGCCACGACGTCGGTTACGGACGCCGAGGTGACGTTCGACAACCCCAACCAGCCCCTGCCGGCGCCGGTCGAGTTCAACGCGACCGTCCCGTCGCCGAACCCCGCGAGTCCGAGCTGCGCGATCGAGTTCGAGTGCTACGAGGGCATGCGGATACGGATCGCCACCGGCACGGTGAGTTCCCCGAGCCAGAGGTTTGGCGGCGACCCCCTCGCGGAGATGTACATCACCCCGACGTCACTGCGAGCGTTTCGCGAGAAGGGGGTCAAGCGCCCCGGCCTGACCTCCGAGCCTGCCATACCTGTGTGGGACGGCAATCCAGAGCGGTTCGAACTCGACCCCGACAGGCTGGGGCTCGACAACGTTTCCTGGGTGCCGGGAACCACGTTCAGCGCCACGGGTGTCCTGGGCTATGAGTTCAGCGGCTACGAGATCTGGCCGACGGAACTGAGCGGACTGAACCTGGTGCCGCCCTTGCCGCACGCGGTCCGCCCCAGGGGAGCGGGGGAGGTAACGGTCGCGTCCGTCAACATGCTGCAGTTGAACGACGGCTCGCTTACCTACGGAACCAAGCGCAGCAAGCAGGCTCTCTACATCCGCAACGTACTTCGCTCGCCGGACATCATCGGCGTGCAGGAGGTGGAAACGCTCGCCGCGCTTAGAGGTCTCGCCGATGAGATTCGGAGGGGCGACTCAAACGCTAGCTACACACCCTACCTGGAGATAGGAAATCGAGTGCCCGGCATCAATGTCGGTTTCCTCGTGCGCTCGGGAGTTACAGTCGGCTCGGTGACCCAGCTCAACAAGGAAGAAACCTACGTCAATCCTTCCAACAGCATGACCGTTCACCTCAACGACCGCCCGCCAATGCGGTTGGATGCCGCTGTCCAGGGCATCGAGTTCTCCGTGATCGTGGTCCACAACCGGTCGCTCATCGGCATTGACGGGTCCGACGGGGAGCGGGTGCGCCAGAAGCGGTTCGAGCAGGCGCAATCCGTGGCCCGTCTGGCGCAGTCGCTCAAGGACGAGAAACTGCTCATCGTGGGCGACTTCAACGCGTACCAGTTCACGGACGGCTACGTGGACGTCATCGGTCAGATCAGCGGCAACGTGACGCCGAGCGAGAACTTGGTCTCCGGGCCGGACCTCGTCGATCCAAACCTGGTGAACCTGATCGAGCGCCTGCCGGCTGAGCAGCGGTACTCCTACTACTTCGACAACAACGCCCAGTTGCTCGATCACGCGCTCGTGAACGAGACGATGGCGGGGAGTGTCGTGGACATCCAGTACGCCCGTGGCAACGTCGACGCTCGGGCCGCTCACCGAAGCGACCCCGATACACCGCTCGGCGCGTCGGATCATGACGGCTTCGTGGTCTATCTGTCGGCGCCGGGGCGTCCCGCCCCGGGCGGTGGCGGTAGTCCTGGTGGTGGCGGCGGCGGCGTTGAAGCCCAGGCGGACCTGAGCCTGGATGCGGAGAGCCGGATCGTTTCGGGGGGCGTCGTTCGCTTCAGCGTCAGCGTCGACAACGCCGGTCCGGACACCGCGCGGAATGTAGTCGTTGGGAGTTCCTTGAGAGGAGTGGCTTCGATCCAGGCGTCGACTTCCGGCTGCGAGGAGGATCCGGACGGCGTGTCGACCTGCACCTTGGGCGACATCGCGGCCGAAGATTCGGCCTCGTTCAGGATTGACGTGGATACTGGTATCGCGGGGGAGGCCTCGGTGCGCTACACGGGCTCTGCCGGCAGCGACACGAAGGATCCGAGGCCTGACGACGACGAGATTGGCATCGTCCAGCCGCTCGGGCCGCCGAATGCTCCGTCCGACCTGGTCGCCACTGCGATCAGCTCAACCGAGATCGAGTTGCAATGGCGGGACAACTCGAACGCCGAAACCGCGTTCGCCGTCTTCCAGCAGGGCCCTGGCGACTCCAGGCTTCGCGTGATCGGAACGGTGCCGGCAAACACGACATCGACGGTCGTTGAGGAGCTCGTGCCCGACACGACGTATCGGTTCGCGGTCGAGGCCTACAACGGCCCGCTGCGCTCCGAACGGACACCGAAGTCCACCGCGACGACGTGGTTCTCGGACGCGGCCCGCTGCAGCCAGGACGATGTGCTGTGCCTCGGGAACTTCGAGGTCGAGGTGGAGTGGAACGACGGCAAGGGCGGCCTTGGCCGAGGCATGGCCGAGCAACTGACCGCCGAGAGCGGCGACTTCTGGTTCTTCCATCCGGCGAACATCGAACTGGTCGTCGAGGTGCTCGACGGCTGCCAGGTCAACGGCCACTACTGGGTGTTCGCCGCCGGCCTGACGGACGTTGAAGTGACGACGACGGTCCGCGACCTCAAGAGCGGGCTCGAGATGAGCTGGACGAACCCCCAGGGCACGCTGTTCGAACCGCTTGGGGATACGTGGGCGTTCGCCACCTGCGGTGAAGCGTCGAACGCGAGCAGGAGTTTGAGCGCAGTCAGGCTCAGCGGCGCTCCGAAGGGCCGGGCCGCCGAGTTGTACCGGGCGAGCCTGACCCAGGCCGATCGGGTCGGCATGGCCAGCAGCGCCTGTACGGCGAGCGAGACGGCGCTGTGTTTGCAGAACTCGCGCTACGAGGTGCAGGCCAACTGGCAGACCGGCGAGCGCAGCGGCGCCGCAACCGTCATTCCCCGGACCGCGGATACCGGCATGTTCTGGTTCTTCAGCCAGGGTAACGTCGAGCTGATCGTCAAGGTGCTCGACGGCTGTGCCCTGAACGGCCACCGTTGGGTGCTGATGGGCGGCCTGACGGATGTCGGCGTCGAGATCATGGTGACGGACAGCGAGTCCGGCGAGGCGAAGATGTACGGGAACCCTGAGGGCTCGCCGTTCGCGACCATGTTCGACGTGACCGCCTTCTCCTGCAGCGCCGGTCAGTAGGCAGGCATCGGCGAAGGCAGCGGGCGTCTCCGCTATGCGGGGACGCCCAAGCTGCCGGCTCTACGGCGTGTATCGTCGGCCGTCCAAGGCGGCGGATTCACGCCGCATCGAACGCGGAGGTCGTCAGATGGGTCAAGGCGCGAACGTGTTGAAGTCGGTTCAACTGGGGCGGAAGTGCGGACTCCGGGTGTCGGAGTTGTGTCTGGGAACAATGAACTTCGGCGAACCGGGGCAGGGTCACCAGGGCGACTGGACGCTCGATCTCGATGCGTCGCGCCCGATCTTCAAAGCGGCGATCGAGCACGGCCTGTTCTACTTCGATTGCGCCGACATCTACGGCATCGGCGCCTGCGAGCGGGTGGTCGGGTCGCTACTGCGCGAACTGCTGCCGCGCGACGAGTACGTGCTTTCGACCAAGGTGTCCATGCCGATGGGCAGGTCGCCGAACCAGGGCGGGTTGTCGCGCAAGCACATCATGGAGGGAGTGGACGGCTGCCTCAGGCGTCTTGGCTTCGACTACGTCGACCAGTTGATCATCCACCGCCACCCGCACGGGATCCCCGGCCAGGTCAAGGCGCCGATCGAGGAGACGATGGAGGCCCTGCACGATGTCGTCAAGGCCGGCAAGGCGCTCTACCTGGGCGCCTCGTCCATGTACGCGTGGCAGTTCGTCGAACTCCAGATGACGGCGGAGCGCAACGGCTGGACCGAGTTCGTCTCGATGCAGAACCACTACAACCTGGTCTACCGGGAGGAAGAGCGGGAGATGAACCCGTACTGCGCCCGCACCGGCGTCGCGCTGACGCCGTGGTCGCCGCTCGCCCGCGGCATCCTCACCGGGTCCTACAAGGGCAGCTTCGACGAGGGCGGGACCGACCGTTCGAAGGGCGGCGACCGGGTGCGCACGGAGCGGCTCTACCGCGGCGCTGCGACGTTCGACATCGCCGACCGCGTGGTCGAGGTGGCGAAGAAGTACGGCCGCACCCCGGCGCAGATCTCGCTCGCCTGGCTGGTGAACAAGCCCGAGGTCTGCGCGCCGGTCGTGGGCGTGTCGAAGGTCGGCCAGCTCGAGCAACTCGTCGAGGCGACGAAGATCGAACTCGACGCGGCCGATGTCGAGTACCTGGAGGAGCTGTACCAACCGGTGCAGAACCTGCTCGCGCTCGGCCACTCCTGAGGGGTTTGCGGCCGCGCGCCGCGCCCGCTGCCGCGACGAAAGCACGGCGCCTCAGCCCAGGCGCTATCATCGGCACCGATCTTCGCACTCAAAGGGGGAACCCCGGTTGCAGCATCGCGCCCACCCAGGAATCCGCGGGGCAGTGACGATCGCGTGCCTGCTTGTGCTCGCGACGACGGCCCTGGGCGCACCGATCGACTCGACCGGCCATGCCTGGGTAGGCGACTTGGAACCTCTCGCTGAAGCGGAGTTCGGCTACGAGCAGGCGGCGCATCTCCTGGAACGTGCCGGTTTCGGCGGCACGCCGGCGCAGATCGAGGAGCTCGCGTCGCTTGGGCTCAAGGGTGCGGTCTCCCGGCTCGTGGACTACGAGCAGGTAGACGACTCGGATCTGCTTCCGTTCGACGAATCGGGGATCTGGGACGTTGGAATGGACCCGTTCCCGGCCAGCCGCGCCCAGGCGGTGCGGATCGGGCGCCGGGACGGAAGGGCGCTGGGCGTCGATGTGCTGGCCGAAGGGTCCTCGCGTCCGCTGCAGCCAGTGGTCGACAAGTTCTTCTACGGTCTGCGCAGCAACGTGCTGGAAACGCGGCGACTGGCGCTGTGGTGGGGCGAGCGCATGGTGACGACGCCGCGGCCGCTCGAAGAGAAGATGACCCTCTTCTGGCACGACCACTTCGCCACCTCGGAGGTCAAGGTCCGCGACGTCCGCAAGATGCACCTGCAGAACCGGACCCTGCGCGCCCACGCCACCGGCGACTGCCGCAGTTTGGTGCTCGCGGTCATGCGCGACCCGGCGATGCTCGTCTACCTGGACAACCGGGAGAACGTGAAGGACCACCCGAACGAGAACTTCGGCCGCGAGTTGCTCGAGCTGTTCACGATGGGCCTGAACAACCTGGGAAACGCGAGCAACTACACCGAGCAGGACATCCGGGAGGCGTCGCGCGCCTTCACCGGCTGGACCAACGACGTGCTCGACTTCCGTTTCGACGCCGAACTCCACGACGACGGCGCCAAGACCTTCCTGGGGCGCGAGGGCAATCTCGGCGGCGAGGAGGTGCTCGACATCATCCTCGAGCAGCCGGCCACCGCCGAGTTCATCGCCGGCAAGCTCTTCCGCTACCTGGTGCGCGAGGACCTGGCGCCCGCGCTGCAGGTTGAACTCGGTCGGCGCCTGCGGGAATCCGGATACGAGCTGAAGGCTCTGCTGCGCACGATCCTCTCGTCGCGCGACTTCTACAGTCCGCCGTCGGTCGCGACGCAGATCAGGAGTCCGGTCCAGTTGGTCGTCTCGACCTATCGCAAGCTCGGCGCCCCGACCGCGCCCACAGTGCCGGACATCAACAGTCTGACCGGCCGTCTGGGGCAACAGTTGCTCTATCCGCCGAACGTCGCCGGTTGGGCCGGCGGTCGGACCTGGATCACGCCGGCGACGTTGCTCGAACGCGGCAACGCGATGCGCTCCGTGCTCTTCCCGCCAAGGCTCGAGGAGTTCGGACACCCGGACCGGCGCATGCCGGGCATCTACCGGCAGGTCGGCGAGCGGCTGGCGCAGGGGATGTCGATCACGGCGGCGACAAAGCAGGGCGATGCGGCCTCGAACGCGATGGCCGACGCCGACGAGGAGTACAACACGCGGTACGGCGGCTACCGCGGGTACGCGATGGCCTACGAACGGGTCAAGCTGATTCCGCGCCACGTCCTCGACGTCGACCTGCGGGCGATGGTGCTGGCGGCTGGCGCCTCCGACGCGGAGGGTGCGGTCGACCATCTGCTGCGCCGGTTTCTCCGCGTGCCGGTGACCGAGCCGGGCCGCCGGGCGCTGGTGGACTACCTTGCCGCGGAACTCGATTCGACCGGGCTGGACGAGGAAGCGGAGGGAGCGCCGGGGAAGGTCGAGAAGGCGCTGCGCTCGACGCTCTACCTGGTCTTCAGTTCGCCGGAGTACCAGTTGGGCTGAGCCGTGCGAGCCAGGAATCAGAAGGGCCAGGAACCAAGGAGCCGATATGCCTGAACGACTACCCTGCGGCTGCTCGCGGCGCGACTTTCTGCGCCGCGGCCTCTACGGCATCGGCGTCGCGGCCGGCCTGCCGGCGGTGCTCGGCCGCACGTCGGCTGCGCTCGCGCTGGAGGAACTGCAGAGCGGCGTCTCGGACGCGTCGCGCCGCATCCTCGTCGTGGTCGAGTTGTCGGGCGGCAACGACGGCCTGAACACGGTCGTCCCGTTCGGCAACGATGAGTACTACCGGGTGCGACCGAACCTGGGCATCCGGCCGGAGCGCGTGATCCGGCTCACGGAGGAGGCGGGCTTCCATCCGTCGCTGACCGGGATGGAGCGCCTCTACAAGGAGGGACAGATGGCGGTCGTCGAGGGCTGCGGCTATCCGAACCCCAGCCTCTCCCACTTCTCTTCGATGGGCTTCTGGCACACCGGCGTGCCGAACGGCGGCGAGGCCCTCGGCTGGCTCGGCCGCCTCGCCGACGACCACGGTCCCGACGGCACGCCGAACTACATCGTCAACGTGGCGAGATCTCAGGCGCTCGCGGTGCGGAGCGCCCGCCACTCGCCCCTCGTCTTCGACGATCCGGGGCGCCTGCGGCGTCAGGGTACGCCGCAGCAGAAGCGGGCGCTCGCCCAGTTCGGCAGCGATGAGACGAGCGGCAACGACGCCCTCGACTTCCTGCGCGGTACAGCCTCGAACGCCGCCTCGAGCGCGGCTCTCGTGCGCGACGCCTGGTCCGGCTACAAGACGTCGGTCGACTACGGCATCGGCGGGTTGGGCGCCGATCTGCGCAAGGTCGCGGCCCTGATTCAGGCTGAGTTGCCGACCCGCATCTACTACGTCAGCTTCCGCGGCAACTCGTTCGACACCCACGTCCACCAGGCCGACACCCACGCCCGGTTGCTCATGTACATGTCCGACGCGGTGTCCGGTTTCCTCCGCGACATCGAACGCATGGACCGCGCCGACGACGTCGCCGTGCTCATGTTCACCGAGTTCGGGCGCCGCGTCGAGGAGAACGGAAGCCTCGGCACCGACCACGGCACCGCCGGTCCGATGTTCGTCGCCGGCAAGGGCGTTGCGGGCGGCTTCTACGGCGACACGCCCAGCCTTGCCGACCTCGACGACGGCAACCTGAAGATGACCATCGACTTCCGGCGCGTCTACGCGTCGATGATCGAGGGCTGGATGGGCATGGACGACGCCTCGGCCATCCTCAAGGGCAGGTTCCCGGCGCTGCCTGTGTTCGGCGTGACGTAGAGTTGGCGCCTCAGGTATGTCTGGATGGGACATGCCTGAAGTGACGCGGGGCGCTACGGGAGGTCGCCTATCCAGATGAACAAGCGCGATCTGTCGGAGCGCGACATCTGCACCAAGTTCATCACGCCCGCCCTGCGCGGGGCCGGATGGGACGAGATGAGAAACTTGGATGCTCTTGGCGTTGCGAGGGCCGGGGCATGACTCGCGTACCAGTAGCCCCGGAGATGCTGCGCTGGGCCTGCGAGCGCTCCGGTCGCGACGTCGCGGACCTCGCGGCCCGTGTTCCTCAGCTTCCGGCCTGGGTCCGAGGCGAGAGACAGCCGACGCTCAAGCAGTTGGAGAAGCTGGCCACGGCCACGCGGACGCCGTTCGGCTATCTATTCTTGGCCACGCCGCCGGAGGAGCGTCTTCCGGTTCCCGACTTTCGCACCGTGTGGGGTGTTTCCCGGGCGAGACCGAGCGCCGACCTGCTGGACACGCTGTACGGCATGCAACGGCGGCAGGAGTGGCTCCGGGAGTGCTTGATCGAGAGCGACGTGGAACCGCTGTCGTTTGCTGGAAGCGCCCGCCTGACGGATGATCCGGCCTCTGTAGGTCGCGAGATGCGGCGAGCACTCGGTCTCGATGGCGGTTGGGCCGCGGGAGTGAGCACTTGGCAAGACGCCGTGAGCGAGCTCCGCCGCGCCATCGAGCAGGTCGGCGTGATGGCGGTGATCAACGGAGTGGTTGGGAACAACACGAGTCGGAAGCTGAGCGTGGAGGAGTTCCGCGGCTTCGCGCTCACGGATCCCTACGCGCCGTTGATCTTTGTGAACGGTGCTGACGCCAAGTCGGCGCAGATGTTCACCCTCGCTCACGAGCTGGCCCACATCTGGCTTGGCACGGAGGGCATCTCGGGCTTCGAGTCCCTGTTCCCCGGCGGTTCGGACGTGGAGGACTGGTGCAACGCGGCCGCGGCTGAACTCCTCGTCCCTTCGGAAGAACTGGCGTCGCGTTGGCACGAGGTAAAGAGGGGGCCAAGGCCGTTCGAGACGCTCGCCCGCGCGTTCAAGGTAAGTCCGGTCGTTGCCGCCCGCCGGGCCCTGGACCTGAGTCTTGTTGACCGCGACGCCTTTCGCGACTTCTACAGGGAGTACGTCAAACGCGATCTCGCGGGTGGCGCGAGTTCTACCGGGGGTAATTTCTACAACAACCAGAACACCCGTGTCGGCGAGCTGTTCGCGTCCCACGTGCTCCGTGCGGCGATGGAGGGCCGCATCGGATTCAAGGAAGCCTACGATCTGACTGGCCTGCGTGGCGGAACTTTCCAGAAGTACGCGAGGCGACTGGGGGTGGATCTCCCGTGACGAACCGCGCGACCTACCTCGTGGACTCGGATGTGTTCATCACGGCGAAGAACCTGTACTACGCGTTCGGCCTGTGCCCCGGGTTCTGGAAGAGCGTGCTGCACCACCACCGGAGGGGCCGGATCTTCAGCGTCGACCGAGTTCGGAGCGAACTCCTCGCGGGCACCGAGACAGAGGATCTCGTGCGGTGGGTCAAGGAAGAAGTTCCCAAGGAGTTCTTCCTCCCGGTGGATGCCGATGCTGTCGTGAGTGCCTACACGGAGATCATGATGTGGGTACAGCGCCACGGGAGGTACTTCGACCACGCCAAGGCGAAGTTCGCCACGGGCGCGGACGGCTGGTTGGTCGCCTGCGCACGGGTTCAGGGTGCCGCCGTGGTCACGAACGAACGGGAGGCGCCGGAGTCCCGGAGGGAGATCAAACTGCCCGACGTGTGCGAGGAGTTCGGTGTGGAGCACCCCAACGTCTTCGAGATGCTTCGGGAGCTGGACGTCCAGTTCGACTGGGCGGAGGACCGTTGAGCGGCCCCCACGCCCGAAGGTCTGCGAGCTACCGGATCTCGACGTAGCGGGCGAGCCGCTCCACCTCGTCGTCGTCAACGTACTTGCCGATCTCCCGGCGGAACTGGGACATCGCCTCGTAGGGACGGTACTCCTCGAACTCGTGCCGCATGCGGCGGCCGACGCCGGGGATGGTCAGGATGTCCTCGCCTGAGGCGGAGTTCAGGTCGATGCGGACGTAGACGTACTGGGCGAGGCGTGCCACTTCGTCGTCGTCGACGTACTTGCCGATTTCGCGGTGGAACTGCGCCAGCGCGACGTAGGGGCGATACTCCTTGAACTCGTGGGTCATGCGCCGGCCGACGCCGGGGATCAGCCCGATCTCCTCGGAGGTCGCGTCGTTCAGGTCGATGGGAACCCAGATGGCGCCGTAGATCTCGTCGTATCCATCCTCCGCGACGTGGGCGGAGATCGCGGCGTGAAGATCCGCGGCGCGCAGGAAGGGGCGGCCTTCAACGATCGCCGCGACCGCGTCACCGTCGAGATCGTCGACTCCGAGGAGCTCCTCCTCGCTGGCGAGGTTCGGGTTGAGGAGGCCCTGGTTGGCGCCGACTTGTGCTGTGGCGGGGATGGCGAGAGAGAACAGGACTGATGCGGCCCAGATCAGGTTGGGTCGATTCATCGTGAAGTCCTTCGCCCGATGGGCAGTGGGGGGGGGCCGGCGGCGTCCGCGGGGCTAGTCGTCCACGGCGGATTCGCCGCCGGCAGCCGGGTGCTGGAGGGCGACGAGTATACCGAGCATGCCGAGCAGGATCATCGCCCCCGGCGCCAGTGCCGGCATCGCGCCACTGAGGCTCTCGGTGGCCAGTTCAAGGCCGCTGAAGTTGGGGTGGAGTTCCAGCTCGAACTCGACGTTGGATCGAAAGTGGAAGTAGACGCCAAGCAGTCCGGCTGGGACGTACGCCACGAACAGAACCCGGAACGCCCGTACGGCTGCTCTCGACGGCCCTACCCTCAGCCAGACCCCGGCCAGCGTCCCACTCACCAGAAGCACCAGTGGGACCCACTGCTTCCAGTCGTCGTAGTGGTCCAACAAGTACAACTCCGCCAGGAGACCCACCGCCCCGAAGAGCAGGATGTACAACAGGTACCGCCGCCACGTTTCGATGGTCACGTCGCTCCGAATCGCCTCCTCACGCCGACCCTACAGGCAGGCGAAATGGAGAGGACCGCCAACCGACAACGTCCAGCCCACGGAGGGGCCGGGGGAGGGTCCCCAGCGGGCTCTGAACGAGCGACCCCACCCCTGACATTGGAACGGTGAATGGGACGAGAGGGGATTCTGGAGCCACACGAAGGGCGGCTACAGGGGGGCGCTCACGTCACGCCCGCCGTACTGCGCACGGGCCGGTTCTCACTCTGGAGCAGAACCACACGAGGCGCGTCACAGACGAATAGAATAGGTGATCCCGGCTCGGCGTTCGGCTCCGAAACGATTCGCCAGAGAACGAGCTTCATCGAGCTGGTTCGTCTGAGTGCCGTGCCTGTTCGGCATGGTCAGGTCCTCAAAGGGGCGCTATGTCCGAACTAAGCCTTGTACTGACCGAGAGATTCACCGAGGCTGATGCAACCGCGATTCGGGCGGCGCTCAATCGGCACTTGAGAGCCTCTCGCAATTGGTTTGGTCTGGCGCGCGGCGATCAGTTGATCGGTCGAATGGTTCGAAACGGTGGGGGGTTCTCTGATTGGACGGGGAGCGGTGGTTTCGGCAGGGTAGTTGACTCCTGTGCAGGCGGTTTCGGAGTCGGTTTCGGTGCTCAGGCAAGAGCCCGGTGGCGTGTTGGCGCCCGGTGTGTCAGGAGCCACCCGAAACGGCGCAGGTTGTAGACCAGATTCATCATGCCGACCTTGACTCGGGCCCGGTGCAGCCCGACGGTCCTTACGAGCTTGCCGCTCATGCCCTCCTGGTGGGCGAAGAGGTGTTCAACCCTCGCTCGCACCCGCGACCGCTTGCGATTGGCGTTCAGGGAGCGAGCCGAAAGCGGGCGGTTGCGTTGCGCCTTGCGGTGAATCCGGCTGCGGTAACCGGCCTTGGCCAGCATCTGCTCATGCTCCTTGCTCCGATACGCGCTGTCGGCCCAGACATCACCGCTCGTGTTCGTCTCGTCGAGCAGTTGCTCGAATACTTGGCTGTCGTGGCGGGCAGCGTCCGTTACCTCGTAGCGACGGACGAGACCGTGGGCGCGGTCCACGCTGACGTGGTTCTTGTAGCCGTACTCCGAAACCCCGTGTTTCTTGGTCCAGCGGGCATCCACGTCCTTGTGGCGGCGCTTGCGCGCCCTGTACCCCTGAGCTTCGATCTGCAACGACAGTTCCTCGAACAACTCCTCGATCGCCCCTCCAAGCCCCAGGTTCTCACGAAAGCGCCAGATCGTCTTCGCGTCCGGCACACGGTCCTCCGGCTTCAGACCCAGGAACCGGCAGAAGGAGTACCGATCCCTGATCTGGAACTCCGTCTGATCGTCGCTCAGGTTGTAGAGCTGTTGCAGAACCAGGATCTTGAACATCAGCACCCGGTCGTACTCCTTGCGGCCAGCATTGCTCTTCCGAGGCTTCGCCAAAGCCCTCTCCAGAACCGGCCTGAAGACCTCCCAGCTCACCAAACCGGCCACCCTCACCAGCGGATCGCCCAGACCGTCCAGCTTGCTGTACCTGTCGTCCAAATCGAAGAAACCAGGCTGCGACATCCCAAACCCCCTCCCTCACACCAACCGACCGGATCTTCTCAAACAACGACCCGACTGGCAATTATGAGAGCATCCCTGGCATGCATGTATTGGCGCTACCAGATGGGTCTGGCGCGACGGAGCCTTCCTGGTGAGACTCCAAGTCGGGCTGGTCTCGGTTGGACAGTTGCCTGACCGGGAGCGACTTGGAGTCGAACGGGCAGCCGGAAAGCGCTGGACGCGGCTGACCGCCGCGTTGACCTCTTGGGCTTTACCGGGTTTTTCCTCTTCCTGAGGAAGATGCCTGAGGCGAATTCGGCGGAGCCCGGGTGCGCACCGAGTGGCGTTGAGAGCGCTTCAGTCCCCGGCTGCCTGGCGGGCAGGCAGACGAAACGGCGAAAGCCGACCAAAGAGGGGGCAGAAAATGGGTTGTATCGGACGCGTGGCGTCGGGTGTGGTGGTGGGGTGCGTGTTGGTGTTGGGTGGGGCGGGGGCTGGTTTCGGACAGATCGTGATCAACGAGGTCATGTACGACCCGAGCGTGTCGGGCGACGTCAACGCCGAGTGGTTCGAGCTCTACAACTCCGGCACTGACCGCGTCGACGTCCACGGCTGGAAGATCAAGGACGATACGAGTACGAGCGAGACACACACGATCAGCACCACCGAGGGGGTGCTGTGGATCGCGTCGAAGGGGTTCCTCGTTCTAGGCCGCAACTCGGACAAGTCGCAGAACGGCGGCGTGACCGTTGACTACGTCTATTCGACTGTGAGTCTCAGCAACAGCGCCGACGGCCTGATCCTGACGAACGGCACCGACGTGGAGCAGGACACGGTGATCTGGGGTTCGGCAAACAGCTTTCCGGATCCCTCGAACAGCGCCTCCATCGCGCTCAAGGGGGCGGCGGGCACTCCGGGCGTTGATCCGTCGGGCAACACTCTGGACAACAGCATGGGCTCGAACTGGTGCATCTCGACGAAGCCGATCAAGGGGGGCGTCGACGCCGGCACGCCCGGCGGGGAGAACAGCGACTGCCTGATCACTCTGGCATACACCGGAGAGATCTGGGGTATCCAGGGCAGCGGCGCCGTGTCGCCTCACGTCAGAGCGGAGTCGGTGACGACGAACGACAATGTCGTCACCGCGGTCGGGGCCGGCGGCTTCTTCATGCAGACGCCCGCCAGCAGCAGCGACAACGATCCGGACACATCGGACGGCATCTTCGTGGTGCATTCCGGTTCGCCGACCGTCATCGTCGGCGACCAAGTCGATGTGAGCGGCACGGTGGAGGAGTTCTTCGGTTTTACCCGGTTCGCCTCCGGGGCCACGGTCATGATGGACGCGAGCAACCAGCCGTTGCCGGCTTTCGTGGAGTTCAATGAGAGTCGTCCGGCGAAGAGTCCAGCTTCGGCGAACTGCGCCATGGAGCCGGAGTGCTACGAGGGCATGCTGATCCGGATCGAAAGCGGCACGGTATTGAGCGGCAGCCAGTACTTCGGTTCCGACAATATCGCCGAGATGTACATCAGGCCCGGGTCCGGGCGGGCCTTTCGCGACCCGGGCGTCCGCTACCCCGGCATTAGCGGCCGGCCGGGTATCCCCGTCTGGGACGGGAACCCGGAAGTGTTCGAACTCGACCCGGACAAGCTGGGACAGCCCAACGTGTCGTGGTTGCCGGGCGCGACCTTCTCCGCCGCCGGGGTGCTCGGTTACGAGTTTAGAGGTTACGAACTGTGGGCGACCGAACACCGTCTGCGAAGTGGAGGCATTGTGCTGCCGCAGCCGGTGCGCTCCAAGGCGGGAGGCGAAGTCACGGTTGCGTCGCTCAACGTGCTCAACCTGAGGGAGGGCGATTCGGACCTGAAGTACCAGAAGCTGTCGCTGTACATCCGCGAGGTGCTCGGTTCGCCCGACGTGATCGGCTTCCAGGAGGTCTACCTGCAGGCGGCGCTCGCCAAGCTGGCCACCCGGATCAGCACCGACGACTCGAATGTCGTCTACACCGCCCATGTCGTGCAGACGGCCAATAGCCAGGCGGTCGGCTTCTTGGTGCGCTCGGGCGTAACGGTCGAGGCGGGAAGCCCGACGGAACATGGTTCTGGAGAGACCTTCGTCGATCCCCGAGACAACTCGAACGACAACGTCCACGACCGTCTGCCGCTCATGCTCAAGGCGTCCGTGGGCGACTTTGCGTTCACGGTGATCAACATCCACAACCGTTCCTTGATCGATACCGACGACCCGGGCAGGGGCGTGTGGGTGCGCGCCAAGCGTCTGGCGCAGGCGCAGTCCGTGGCCAGACTCGTGCAGCAGCAGAACGACACCGGCGCCAAGGTGATCGTCGTCGGCGACTACAACGCGTACCAGTTCACCGACGGTTACGTCGACGTCGTCGGCCAGATCAAGGGCAGCCTGAGGCCGAGCCGGAACCTGCTCTCGGGGCCGGACCTGGTCCAGCCGAACCTGTGCAATCTGGTCGACGGCCTGCCGGCGGCGGAACAGTACTCCCTCCTCTTCGAAGGGACCGCGCAGGCGCTCGACCACGCCCTGGTGAACCGGCCGATGTCGCGGCATGTCGTCGAAATGCAGTATGGCCGAGGCAACCTCGACGCCGCCGGGGTGAACCGGGAGACCGCCAACGCTCTGGCGTCCTCGGACCACGACGGCTTCGTCGTCTTCCTCTCGACCACGGATCGGGGCCGCTCGGTTTGCCCGGTGGGCCAGGAAGACGGGCCCGACGACGGCGGCGGAGGTCTCCCGCCGCCAAGCGGGACGGCCGACCTCGACATCGACGCGGAAAGCCAGGTCGTCTCAGCCAGCAAGGTCCGCTACAGCGTCAACGTCGAGAACGCGGGCCCTGACACCGCTACGAACGTCGTGGTCACGAGTTCCTTCTCAGGTGCTGCCGTTTCGGTCGCGGCGACGACCTCCGGTTGCGACGAGGACCCGGACGGCCTGCCGGAGTGCAACTTGGGCGACATCGCGGCCGGCGACTCGGCCTCCTTCACGATCGATGTCGATACCGGTGGGGCGAGCGAAACCTCGCTCAGGTACAGCGGCGCCGCCGGCAGCGATACGTTGGATCCGACGCCCAGGGACGACGGGGTGAACGTGTCCCAGCCGCTTGGGCCGCCGAATGCCCCGACGGACCTCGCAGCCACCGCGATCAGCTCGACGGAGATCGAACTCCGGTGGCAGGACCACTCCCGTGTCGAAACGGGGTTCGACGTCTTCCTGCAGGGGCCGGGCGACTTGAAGCTGCGGTTGATCGGTTCCGTTCCCGCGAACACGACGTCCACGGTCGTCGACGAACTGGTGCCCAGCATCAAGTACAACTTCGCGGTCGAGGCCCGCAACGGCCCGCTCCGCTCCGAACGGCCGCCGAAGTCCACCGCGACGACGTGGTTCTCGGACGCGGCCCGCTGCGGCGAGGACGACGTGCTTTGCCTCGGGGGCTTCGAGGTCGAGGTCGAGTGGGACGACGGCAAGGGCAGGCTTGGCCGAGGCATGGCCGAGCAACTGACGGCTGATGCCGGAGACTTCTGGTTCTTCCATCCGGCAAACATCGAGTTGGTGGTCAAGGTGCTGGACGGCTGTGAGATGAACGGCCACTACTGGGTCTTCGCTGCCGGCCTGACGGATGTCGAAGTGACGACGACAGTTCGCGACCTCCGGACCGGTGCGGAGAAGGTCTGGATGAACCCGCAAGGGACGGTCTTCGAACCGATTGGGGATACGTCGGCGTTCGCCACCTGCGGCGAAGCGTCCAGTACGAACGGCGCGAGCCGGATCAGGCTCAGCGGCGCTCCGAAGGGCCGGGCCGCCGAGTTGTACCTAGCGAGCCTGACCCAGGCCGATCGGGTTGTCGCAACCAGCAGCGCCTGTACGGCGAGCGAGACGGCGCTCTGTCTGCAGAGCTCGCGCTACGAGGTGAGGGCCAACTGGCAGACCGGCGAGCGAAGCGGCGCCGCGACGGTCATTCCCCGGACGGCGGATACCGGCATGTTCTGGTTCTTCAGCCAGGGTAACGTCGAGCTGATCGTCAAGGTGCTCGACGGCTGTGCCCTGAACGGCCACCGTTGGGTGCTGATGGGCGGCCTGACGGATGTCGGCGTCGAGATCATGGTGACGGACAGCGAGTCCGGCGAGGCGAAGATGTACGGGAACCCTGAGGGCTCGCCGTTCGCGACCATGTTCGACGTGACCACCTTCTCCTGCAGCGCCGGTCAGTAGGCAGGCATCGGCGAAGGCAGCGGGCGTCTCCGCTATGCGGGGACGCCCAAGCTGCCGGCTCTACGGCGTGTATCGTCGGCCGTCCAAGGCGGCGGATTCACGCCGCATCGAACGCGGAGGTCGTCAGATGGGTCAAGGCGCGAACGTGTTGAAGTCGGTTCAACTGGGGCGGAAGTGCGGACTCCGGGTGTCGGAGTTGTGTCTGGGAACAATGAACTTCGGCGAACCGGGGCAGGGTCACCAGGGCGACTGGACGCTCGATCTCGATGCGTCGCGCCCGATCTTCAAAGCGGCGATCGAGCACGGCCTGTTCTACTTCGATTGCGCCGACATCTACGGCATCGGCGCCTGCGAGCGGGTGGTCGGGTCGCTGCTGCGCGAACTGCTGCCGCGCGACGAGTACGTGCTTTCGACCAAGGTGTCCATGCCGATGGGCAGGTCGCCGAACCAGGGCGGGTTGTCGCGCAAGCACATCATGGAGGGAGTGGACGGCTGCCTCAGGCGTCTTGGCTTCGACTACGTCGACCAGTTGATCATCCACCGCCACCCGCACGGGATCCCCGGCCAGGTCAAGGCGCCGATCGAGGAGACGATGGAGGCCCTGCACGATGTCGTCAAGGCCGGCAAGGCGCTCTACCTGGGCGCCTCGTCCATGTACGCGTGGCAGTTCGTCGAACTCCAGATGACGGCGGAGCGCAACGGCTGGACCGAGTTCGTCTCGATGCAGAACCACTACAACCTGGTCTACCGGGAGGAAGAGCGGGAGATGAACCCGTACTGCGCCCGCACCGGCGTCGCGCTGACGCCGTGGTCGCCGCTCGCCCGCGGCATCCTCACCGGGTCCTACAAGGGCAGCTTCGACGAGGGCGGGACCGACCGTTCGAAGGGCGGCGACCGGGTGCGCACGGAGCGGCTCTACCGCGGCGCTGCGACGTTCGACATCGCCGACCGCGTGGTCGAGGTGGCGAAGAAGTACGGCCGCACCCCGGCGCAGATCTCGCTCGCCTGGCTGGTGAACAAGCCCGAGGTCTGCGCGCCGGTCGTGGGCGTGTCGAAGGTCGGCCAGCTCGAGCAGCTCGTCGAGGCGACGAAGATCGAACTCGACGCGGCCGATGTCGAGTACATGGAGGAGCTGTACCAACCGGTGCAGAACCTGCTCGCGCTGGGTCACTCCTAAGCCGTCGACCGGGGCATCTCTACAGCACGTGCCACCAGGGGACGGCAAGGATGCCGTCGGCCATCCACTGGGTCTCGGAACCGGTGTGGAGCAGCAGGCCGCCGGCGAACCGCCCTCCGTACTCGTCGCGGAACAGGCGCAGACCGCGCGTGTCCCGGTGACCGGGGTTGGCAGTCGTCTTCGTCTCGACTGCCAGCAGCCGGTCGCCGGCTTCGATCACGAAGTCGACTTCGACGCCGGTGGTCGTGCGCCAGTAGAGCACTTCCGGCGCCGGCGCCTGACCGTCGCGCCAGGCGAGGAGGTCGGCCAGAACCAGGTTCTCGAAAGACGCTCCGGTGGGGTCGGTTGCGCCGCCCAGCCACATGCCGAGCCCCGGATCGCTCCAGTACGCCTTCGGGGTCTTGATCAGCCGCTTCGTGCGATTCACGGAGTAGGCAGGCAGTGGCGCAAGCTGGTACGAGGTCTCCAGTAACTTGACGTAGCGCTGGACTGTGGCGCGGGGCACCTGCGTGTCGCGGCTGATCTCCGTCTGGTTGATGAGCTGGCCCGATCGCAGACAGGCCGCACGCATCACCCGCCGGAAGTCGATCAGGTTGTCGATCGCGGCTAGCGTACGCAGATCGCGTTCGATGTAGGTGCGCACGTAGCCGTCGAACCAGAGAGAGCGCGAGTCCTGGTCGTCAAGTTCAAGCGCCGGCGTCGGGTAGCCGCCGATTTGTACCTCCCGCCTCCAGTCTGCAGGTCGGGAGTCGCGGGAAGTTACGAGATCGAGCCAAGCCTGGTGCGGCGTCGACAACAGGTCGGTCCAGATGCCCGGCTCAGCGAGGCCGAGCCTTTCGCGCCGGGTCAACGGCCAGAGCTGGACATAGGTAGCGCGCCCGGCGAGGCTTTCCGAAACCCGTTGCATCAGCAGGAGATTGGCGGAACCAGTGAGAATGAAGCGTCCGGCTTGCCGCGGCCGCTCTCGATCGACGACGCGCTTGACCGCCAGCAGCAGGTCGGGTGCTCTTTGGACCTCGTCCAGTGTGATGCGGGGAGCACTGCGAACCAGATCGTCGGGGGCCAGTCGGGCACGCTCCTGTACGTCCGGGTCGTCAAGGGTCAGATAGAGCCGCTCGGCTCCGAACGGCTCACTCTGGACCAGAGTGCTCTTGCCCGTCTGGCGAGCGCCCATGACGACAACCACTGGGGAGGTGGCCAGAGCGCGCTTGAGGAGTCGGCCGGCGAATCGAGGAAGATGAGGGGGATCGCCCATCAGGTGGGCGATTATCGCCCATGACGTGGGCGACGGTCAACATAGCGGATAGAGGCGTCCGCCCCTCCCTCTCCGTAGAGTCCTCCGGTGCTGCGTTCTGCGGCCCCGTTTGCCCAAGCGCTATCATCGGCACCGGTCTTCGCACTCTGACAGGTTAGGGGGAACCCCGGTTGCAGCATCGCGCCCACCCAGGAATCCGCGGGGCAGTGACGATCGCGTGCCTGCTTGTGCTCGCGACGACGGCCCTGGGCGCACCGATCGACTCGACCGGCCATGCCTGGGTAGGCGACCTGGAACCTCTCGCTGAAGCGGAGTTCGGCTACGAGCAGGCGGCGCATCTCCTGGAACGTGCCGGTTTCGGCGGCACGCCGGCGCAGATCGAGGAACTCGTATCGCTTGGGCTCAAGGGTGCGGTCTCCCGGCTCGTGGACTACGAGCAGGTAGACGACTCGGATCTCCCGCCTTTCGACGAATCGGGGATCTGGGACGTTGGGATGGACCCGTTCCCGGCCAGCCGCGCCCAGGCGGTGCGGATCGCGCGGCGGCACGGAAGGGCGCTGGGCGTCGATGTGCTGTCCGAGGGTTCCTCGCGTCCGCTGCAACCCGTGGTCGACAAGTTCTTCTACGGTCTGCGCAGCAACGTGCTGGAAACGCGACGACTCGCATTGTGGTGGGGCGAGCGCATGGTGACGACGCCGCGGCCGCTCGAAGAGAAGATGACCCTCTTCTGGCACGACCACTTCGCCACCTCGGAGGTCAAGGTCCGCGACGTCCGCAAGATGCACCTGCAGAACCGGACCCTGCGTGCCCACGCCACCGGCGACTTCCGCAGCCTGGTGCTCGCCGTCATGCGCGACCCGGCGATGCTGGTCTACCTGGACAACCGGGAGAACGTGAAGGACCACCCGAACGAGAACTTCGGCCGCGAACTGCTCGAGCTGTTCACGATGGGCCTGAACAACCTGGGAAACGCGAGCAACTACACCGAGCAGGACATCCGGGAGGCTTCGCGGGCCTTCACCGGCTGGACCAACGACGTGCTCGACTTCCGTTTCGACGCCGAGCTCCACGACGACGGAGCGAAGACGTTTTTGGGGAGCGAGGGCAACCTGGGCGGCGAGGACGTGCTCGACATCATCCTCGAGCAGCCGGCCACCGCCGAGTTCATCGCCGGCAAGATCTACCGCTACCTGACGCGCGAGGACCTGGCGCCCGCGCTCCAGGTCGAACTCGGTCGCCGCCTGCGGGAGTCCGGATACGAACTGAAGGCTCTGCTGCGGGCCATCCTGTCGTCGCGCGACTTCTACAGTCCGCCGTCGGTCGCGACGCAGATCAAGAGTCCGGTCCAGCTTGTCGTCTCGACCTACCGGAAACTCGGCGCCGCGACCGCGCCGACAGTGCCGGACATGAACAGTCTGACCGGCCGCCTGGGCCAGCAGTTGCTCTATCCGCCGAACGTCGCCGGCTGGGCCGGCGGACGGACCTGGATCACGCCGGCGACGTTGCTCGAACGCGGCAACGCGATGCGCTCCGTGCTCTTCCCGCCCGGTCTCGAAGAGTTCGGACACCCGGACCGGCGCATGCCGGGCATCTACCGGCAGGTCGGCGAGCGGCTGGCGCAGGGCATGTCGATCACGGCGGCGACGAAGCAGGGCGATGCGGCCTCGAACGCGATGGCCGACGCCGACGAGGAGTACAACACGCGGTACGGCGGCTACCGCGGCTACGCGATGGCCTACGAACGGGTCAAGTTGATTCCGCGCCACGTCCTCGACATCGACCTGCGCGCCATGGTGCTGTCGGCTGGCGCCACCGACGCGGACGGTGCGGTCGACCATCTGCTGCGCCGGTTCCTGCGCGTGCCGGTGACCGGGCCGGGCCGCGGGGCGCTGGTGGACTACCTGGCAGCGGAACTCGATTCGACCGGGCTGGACGAAGAAGCGGAGGGAGCGCCGGCGAAGGTGGAGAAGGCGCTTCGCTCGACGCTCTACCTTGTGTTCAGTTCGCCGGAGTACCAGTTGGGCTGAGCCGTGCGAGCCAGGAATCAGAACGGCCAGGAACCAAGGAGCCGATATGCCTGAACGACTACCCTGCGGCTGTTCGCGGCGCGACTTTCTGCGCCGCGGCCTCTACGGCATCGGCGTCGCGGCCGGCCTGCCGGCGGTGCTCGGCCGCACGTCGGCCGCGCTCGCGCTGGAGGAACTGCAGAGCGGCGTCTCGGACGCGTCGCGCCGCATCCTCGTCGTGGTCGAGTTGTCGGGCGGCAACGACGGCCTGAACACGGTCGTCCCGTTCGGCAACGACGAGTACTACCGGGTGCGACCGAACCTCGGCATCCGGCCGGAGCGCGTGATCGGGCTCACGGAGGAGGCGGGCTTCCATCCGTCGCTGACCGGGATGGAACGCCTGTTCAAGGAGGGGCGCATGGCGGTCGTCGAGGGCTGCGGCTATCCGAACCCCAGCCTCTCCCACTTCTCTTCGATGGGCTTCTGGCACACCGGAGTGCCGAACGGCGGCGAGGCCCTTGGCTGGCTCGGCCGCCTCGCCGACGACCACGGTCCCGACGGCACACCGAACTACATCGTCAACGTGGCGAGATCTCAGGCGCTCGCGGTGCGCAGCGCCCGCCACTCGCCCCTCGTCTTCGACGATCCGGGGCGCCTGCGGCGTCAGGGTACGCCGCAGCAGAAGCGGGCGCTCGCCCAGTTCGGCAGCGATGAGACGAGCGGCAACGACACCCTCGACTTCCTGCGCGGTACGGCCTCGAACGCCGCTTCGAGCGCCGCTCTGGTGCGCGACGCCTGGTCCGGCTACAAGACGTCGGTCGACTACGGCATCGGCGGGCTGGGCGCCGATCTGCGCAAGGTCGCGGCCCTGATTCAGGCTGAGTTGCCGACCCGCATCTACTACGTCAGCTTCCGCGGCAACTCGTTCGACACCCACGTCCACCAGGCCGACACCCACGCCCGGCTGCTCATGTACATGTCCGACGCGGTGTCCGGTTTCCTGCGCGACATCGAACGCATGGACCGCGCCGACGACGTCGCCGTGCTCATGTTCACCGAGTTCGGGCGCCGCGTCGAGGAGAACGGCAGCCTCGGCACCGACCACGGCACCGCCGGTCCGATGTTCGTCGCCGGCAAGGGCGTTGCGGGCGGTTTCTACGGCGACACGCCCAGCCTTGCCGACCTCGACGACGGCAACCTGAAGATGACCACCGACTTCCGGCGCGTCTACGCGTCGATGATCGAGGGCTGGATGGGCATGGACGACGCCTCGGCCATCCTCAAGGGCAGGTTCCCGGCGCTGCCTGTGTTCGGCGTGACGTAGGGTTGGCGCCTCAGGTATGTCTGGATGCGACATGCCTGAAGTGACGCGGGACGCTACGGGAGGTCGCCTACCTAGCCGGTCAGCCAGCGCGTTCGAACCCGACCGTTAGCCGCGTTCCGGTCGCTTCCGCATAGCGCCGCAACGTCGCGTAAGACGGCGACACCCGGCCCCCTTCCAGCCGCGCGATTGCCGATTGGGTCGTGCCGAGCCGTTCGGCCAGTTCCGCCTGCGTCAGCTTCGCCGCAGTACGGGCGCGGATCATCGCCTCGATCAACGCATACTCGCTGTCGGCACTGGCGTACTCCTCCCGAAACGCCGGATCCTCCATCAAGCGCGCCTTCAGATCCTTCAGCTTCGTCATGGTGTCACCCCTCCCAGTCGTTGTCGGGCGGTTGCCAAGGCCCGTCGTGGCGTGCGCTGCGACTTCTTCGCAAAGACATGCAGCACCACTACGCGCCGCCCCGTTGCCGTCACGTAGATGCCCCGTGCGATTCCCTCAACCGCCTTGGCCCGCAACTCCCAGAGCTTGCCCTCCAGGTGTCGTACGTGCGGTTCGCGCAGCCGGTCAAGGCCGACCGTCTCGACCATCTCGAGCAGGCGCACCAGCCGGGCTCGAAGTCCCGGTGGTAGGGCCGCGATCTCGGAATCGACGGCGGCATGGGTTTCGACCGACCACTTCACGATCCCCCATAGCGTATCCGCTATGCCGACGCATGGAATCCAGAGTCGGCCTACGCCCGACGCCCCGCCTGGGCCGGCCGGTTGCCGCAACGGCTTGGAGAGAGGTGCGCGGGGCACCGTGTGAGCGCATTCCGGCGTACCAACGTTGGCGAGCTACCGGATCTCGACGTAGCGCGCGAGCCGCTCCACCTCGTCGTCGTCGACGTACTTGCCGATCTCGCGGCGGAACTGGGACATCGCCGTGTAGGGGCGGTACTCCTCGAACTCGTGGGTCATGCGGCGGCCGACACCGGGGATGAGCCCGATCTCCTCGGAGGTGGCGTCGTTCAGGTCGATGGGCACCCAGAGAGCGCCGTAGATCCCGTCGTAGCCGTCCTCGGCGACGTGGGCGGAGATCACGGCGTGAAGATCCGCGGCGCGCAGGAAGGGGCGGCCTTCGAGGATCGCCGCGACCGCGTCACCGTCGAGACCGTCGACTGCGGCGAGTTCCTCCTCGCTGGCGAGGTTCGGGTTGAGGAGACCGTGGTTGGCGCCGACCTGGGCCGTGGCCGGCAGGGCGAGAGAGAACAGAACTGATGCGGCCCAGATCAGGTTGGGTCGATTCATCGTGAAGTCCTTCGCCCGATGGGCAGTGGGGGGGGACCGGCGGCGTCCGCGGGGCTAGTCGTCCACGGCGGATTCGCCGCCGGCAGCCGGGTGCTGGAGGGCGATGAGTATACCGAGCATGCCGAGCAGGATCATCGCTCCCGGCGCCAGTGCCGGCATCGCGCCACTGAGGCTCTCGGTGACGAGTTCGAGGCCCTGGGCGTTGGGGTGGAGTTCCAGCTCGAACTCGACGTTGGACTGGAAGTGAAAGTAGACGCCGAGGAGTCCGGCCGGAACGTACGCTGCGAACAGAAGGCGGAACGTCCGTACGGCTGCTCTCGATGGCCGTACCCTCAGCCAGACCCCGGCCAGCGTCCCACTCACCAGAAACACCAGTGGGACCCACTGCTTCCAGTCGTCGTAGTGGTCCAACAAGTACAACTCCGCCAGCAGACCCACCGCCCCGAAGAGCAGGATGTACAACAGGTACCGCTGCCACGTTTCGATGATCACGTCGCTCCGAATCGCCTCCTCACGCCGACCCTACAGGCAGGCGAAATGGAGAGGACCGCCAACCGACAACGTCCAGTCCACGGAGGGGCCGGGGGAGGGTCCCCAGCGGGCTCTGAACGAGCGACCCCCGGCGTCGTAGCGGAACGTCAGACGACTAATGGAGTGCCATGCGTTCCGGAACCTGTCAACGACATTGATACAGCGGGGTTCTGGATTTACTGAGTCGTCTCTGCAGTCTTGTTGTCGGGCTTGTTGATCCAGACGGCCTGGGGCAGTGGCGTGTGCATCGGTTGGCCGCCGACGAATCGTTCGGGGGAGCTTTCCCAGGCGGCGCTCAGCGTGCGTTGGCGCTGCTCGATCACGGCTTGCGCCCGGCCGTAGTGGACGGTCTCGGGGGTCAGCATGGCGATGCCGGCATGGCGGTGTTCCGTGTTGTACCAGGGGAAGAAGGACCTGCAGTAGTCGGTCGCGGCGTCCTGGTTGGGGAAGCGGCTGGGGAAGTCGGGGTGGTACTTGAGGGTCTTGAACTGTGCTTCGGAGTAGGGGTTGTCGTCGCTGACCCGCGGGCGGCCCAGGGACCGGTTCACGCCGAGGCGGGCGAGCAGTTGGGCGGTACCCTGGCTGGTCATGGGGGCGCCTCGATCGGAATGCAGGATCAGGACATGGGGCTTGACGCCGTGCTTGAGGCAGGTCTCCTCGATGAGCCTTTGGGCGAGCGCGGAGTTCTCGCGGTCGGCGACCATCCAGCCGACCGCGTAGCGGCTGAAGAGGTCAAGCAGGACGTAGAGGTAGTAGTAGGTCCAGGTCTGCGGTCCGAGCAGCCTGGTGATGTCCCACGACCAGACCTGGTTGGGCGCGACAGCGACTAGCTCCGGCTTGGCGTACGACGGATGGACGCGCTGATTGCGGCGGTCCCTCACGGGGTGGTTCGCTTCGAGGATGCGGTACATCGTGCGCTCCGAGCACAGGTAGCGGCCCTCGTCGAGCAGGGTGGCCACCACTTCTCCCGGCGAACGATCGACGAAACGCGGCGACGCAAGCGTGGCCTCGACCCGTTTCCGCTCGATCTGGCTCAGTGCCCGGGCAGGCGTGGGGCGGGGCTGCCGTCGCCCGGGAGCGGGCCTCGCACGACGATAGAAGGTCGATCGCGACACGCCCAGCGCCCGGCACGCCGGCGCGATGCCGACCTGCCGGGCCAGGGACCTTGCCGCCATCAGCAGTCCTTCCCGTCTTCGAGGCTGAATCCCAGCAGCCCTGCAACTTTTCCCTGGACGTCCAGGATCGTGTGCGCGGCGGCGACTTCCCTCTCGAGACGCTTGACCTTCGCTTCCAGCCGCTTCACCTTCGGCATCAGAGGGTTGGCCTCGTTCGGCTTGCGGCCCCGCTTCTTCGGCCTCAGACCGGAAAGCGCGCCCTCTCGCCGCGCCTTGCGCCAGTTGGCCAGATGGGAGCTGTACAGACCCTCTCGCCGCAGCAGCCGACCCACCTCGCCGCGGTCCGTGCATCGGTCCGCTTCCTCCAGAATCCGCAGCCGGTACTCCGCCGTGAACTGCCGCCTGGTCGGTCTCGCCAGCACTTCCGGGTCGGGAACCGCCCCGGCGGGCGCCGCGCCGGCCGCGGGGGCCTCGTCGCTACGCTCCTCAACCCCCGCGGCCGGGAGCTCCGAGCCGCCGCCAAACCTCTGCTCTCGTCTTGACATTGATCCTCCTTGCCAACGTGTGCCCTCCACTATTCAACGGGATGGCCGCTGTGTCACGTACGTTGGCAGAGAGGGTTCCTGGTCGAGTAGGCCGCCAGGCCGTTGGCGACGCTCATCCCTCAGAAGTCTGGCGGTTACAGCATTCACCGGCAGTTGCGGGCGCGGCGGTCCGTCGGGGCCTGGAGCCTTCCCGGAGGGATCATCTCTCGACGTGAGCGACCCAACCCCGGACATTGGAACGGTGAATGGAAGGAGAGGGGATTCTGGAGCCACACGAAGGGCGGCTACAGGGGGGGGCGCTCACGTCACGTCACGCCCGCCGTACTGCGCACGGGCCGCTTCTCACTCTGGAGCAGAGCCACACGAGGCGTGTCACAGACGAATAGAATAGGTGATCCCGGCTCGGCGTTCGGCTCCGAAACGATTCGCCAGAGAACGAGCTTCATCGAGCTGGTTCGTCTGAGTGCCGTGCCTGTTCGGCATGGTCAGGTCCTCAAAGGGGCGCTATGTCCGAACTAAGCCTTGTACTGACCGAGAGATTCACCGAGGCCGATGCAACCGCGATCCGGGCGGCGCTCAATTGGCACTTGAGAGTCCGGGAGCCGATGCGGTTGTATCGATTCTCGATCGACCCGCCATCGATTATTCAGCTCCTCGGCACGGCGGCGGCGTGGCAGATTTTGGTTAGGCCTGCGGCAGCCTTTACGAAGTCGTTCTTTGGTGCACTCGGGAAGAGAGCGGCCGATGCGGCGTGGGACGGTGCCGTAGCAGTGCTGTCCCACAAACGGAGGGTCAGGATGGGTCTGAATCGTGCCCTGTCGTATGATTGGTTTTCACACAAAGCCAATGACGGCAAGGAGATCCAGACCCATGGCGCACAATGGTACCGTACTCGGTCACTTCCTCAAGCTGGTGTCGAGACATGAGTTCGAGCGGGAGGCGGGAAGGCGCCACAGGGGACGCAAGCTGCGCTCGATGAGCCGCTGGAGCCAGTTCGTAGCGATGGCGACGGCCCAGCTTTCCGGGCGGTGCAGCCTGCGCGACATCGTGTCGAACCTGGACGCGCAGGCTCACAAGCTCTACCACCTTGGCGTGGGCCGGGTGGCCCGGTCGTCGCTGGCGCGCGTCAACGAGAAGCAGCCCTCCGGTCTCTACGAGGCGTTGTTCGGTCGTTTGCTGGCGCGATGCCGTACGACGGCGCCGGGGCACGGGTTCCGGTTCCACAACAAGCTGTTCTCGCTGGATGCGACGTACGTGGACCTGTGCCTGGAGCTGTTTCCGTGGGCGCAGTACCGCACGACGAAGGGGGCGCTGAAGCTCCACGTGGGGCTGGACCACGAAGGCTTTCTGCCGGCGTTCCTGCAAGTCACGGACGGCAAGGGGTCGGACGTTGAGGTGGCGCGGTCCCTTCGTCTGCCGAAGGGAAGCATCGTCGCTGCGGACCGGCTGTACCTCGACTTCGAGTGGCTGAAATCCCTTGATGCACAAGGGGTTTTCCTGGTCACTCGGCTGAAGCGCAAGATCAAGTACGCGGTTCGAGAGCGGCGGTCGTTCGCGCCTGGGACGGGCGTGACCTCGGACCAGATCATCGAGTTGACCAGCGTCAGAGGCCGCGCCCGGTGTCCGATTCCGCTGCGTCGAGTCGGCTATCGCGACCCCGACACGAAGAAGTTCTACGCGTTCCTCACCAACAACTTCAGGCTCGCTCCGAAGACCATCGCGGCCATCTACAAGCAGCGTTGGCAGATCGAGACCTTCTTCAAGTGGATCAAGCAGAACCTGCGCATCAAGAGCTTCGTCGGCACTTCGCGCAATGCCGTCATGACGCAGATCTGGATCGCCATGTGCGTGCATCTCCTGCTCGCCTACCTGAAGTTCGTCAACAAGATGTCCTGGACCATGAGCCAAATCCTGCGCCTCCTGCAACTCAACCTGTTCGCGCGAAGACCGCTCCTGGACCTGTTCGAACCCCGGAGCGGACCCCCTGATCCCAGAAACGCACAGACTCAACTCGCACTGCGCTGAAAGTTTGTGGGACAGCACTGGTGCCGTAGAGTGGAAGTGGAAGAAGAACCTCGGACCGCTGGCTGACGTCGCCACTGCTCTGGTTGCTGCTGCCGAACGCGTCGACGGCAAGGTGACAATCCGTCTTGGTCTCGATATCCCGGACGACCGCGTCGGGACCGTGATCTCGACCGACTCTCGCGATGTGCTGGAAGTGGTGCGCATCCTCTCGGCCTTCGTCGTACGAGCCGAGAGGATCTCCGACGCGGTACACGAGGAGATCGAGCGCGGGGACGGGCAAGTCGGGCCGTTCTCCATGGAGTTGGAACAAGATGGGAGCGTGACGATCCGCTGGCGCACTGCCCCCGGCGCGAAGACCCACGAGAGGCACATACCATAGGAGAGAGGTGCACTGGATGGATCGGGGCGATCTTGGACCTAGTGTCGTGTCACTCGTCAAAAGTCGGATAGAGGCGCTTGAGTTTGACGCGAGCGTCGTCGGTGGTGAAGTGCCAGTTGACCTTGGCTTGGATCCGGTCTCTGGCGGCCTGCCAGGCGCCGACTTCGGCGCGTAGGGTGTCGATGGAGTCGATGCGGCGGTTGAGGCACTGTCGGATCATCACGCTGAGTTCGACCTCGGCGACGTTCAGCCAACTGCCGTGCTTGGGGGTGTAGACGAACTCGAAGCGGTCCCACAGCGCCTTGGCCCGGGCCGGGTCGAAGGTCTCGTAGAGCGCGCCGGGGCGGTGGGTGTTGAGGTTGTCCATCACCAGCGTGATTCGGGTGGCGTCGGGATACTGCCCGGCGATGTCTTCCAGGAAACGCGCCCAGTCGGTCTTGGTCCTGCGCTCGGTGACCTTGGTCAGACGCCGCCCGGCCAGCGGTTCGGTCGCCATGAACACGTTGCAGGCGCCGCAGCGTCGGTACTCGTAGTCTTCGCGGACCTCCCGTCCAGGGGCCGGCGGGATGGGCGCCCGTGTCTCGGCGATCAACTGCCGCGGCGTCTCGTCCATGCACACCACCGGGAAGCTCGCGTCGTAGGGACGCCGATAGACGTCGAGCACCCGCTCCATGTTCGCCGCGAAGTCGGCGTTGCATTGCGGCGGAATCACCCAGCCGACGCGGCGCCACGGTTTGAGAGCGTTTTTTTTAGCACCCGCCGCACCGTCTCGTGCGAGACGCTGTCGATATAGCCGAGCTCCACCGCACGGTCGGCCAACAGACGCAGAGACCACTGCGAACGCCCTTCGGGCGGCTCTCCGCAACTGAGCGCGACCAGCCGCGCCTCGAACTCGCCATCCGCCTTGCGCAGGTACTTCGGACGACGCCCCTGCCGACTGCCGAGCGCCGCCTCCAGACCGTCCTCCACAAACCGCTTCTTCACACGATCCACCCTGCGCGCACTGATCCGCAAGACCCCGGCGATCGTCTCGCCGGTCGGCCGACGCCCGTTGAACTCGCCCTCGTCGCAGTTGAGCAGAACCAACGCGTTGATCACCTTCTGCGACCGATGCGAACCCTTGCGCGCAATCGTCGCCAACGCCTCGCGCTCCTGCTCCTCCAACTCCACCACATACCGCTTCATGCCAGACTCCTTGCCGTCGTCGAACGGCAAGGAGCCTACTACGATTCATGCGACATAGGACGTGTGACTTGACACTAGTCTCGCGGCCTTTCTTCTGGCGGGTGTAACGTCCTGCGTCGGCGTAGCCGCCGCTGACGACAAGCTAAGGGGGCCTAATCATGCACGTCATAGCTGGTCGTCTTGTCCAAGGTCCTAGTCCCAGGAAGACCGCCTCTGGGAACATCGGGAGCTTGCCGACTCCGGCCTGAACCCACCTAAACTCTCCCCACATTGTCGTCCGTCCATTCTGCCCGGTCTCTAGGCCTCCGGTGTCCGCGGTCAAGGTCGATTGCCGCTGGAGCAGGCGGCGCTGTCCACGCCGCGGGCGACCGTGTATGGCTGCGCGGGACGACCGCGCCGGAAGCCCAGGATTCGGATCAGCGCGCGGTGGCGCATCCGATTCGATTGGACCCACGGCGGGCCGTTCGAGGACGAGATCGTGGACTAGCATTGGTGAGCTCCGGGCCGGGCCCGTGAGCGGAGGAGCGGACTGCTTTGAATAAAACGCAGAGATGGGATGTCTTCGTCAGCTATGCATCGGAGGACCGTGAGGCTGTGGCACGACCGTTGGCTCTTCTGCTGAGGCAGCTCGGTCTTCGGGTTTGGTACGACGAAATGGAGCTGCGCGTGGGGGATCGTCTCAGACGAAGAATTGACGAAGGCTTGGCCAAGTGCCGCTACGGTGTCGTGATCTTGTCACCCAGTTTTCCTTCCAAGCACTACCCGCAACTGGAACTCGATGGTTTGGCACAACGTGAACAGGATGGGAAAGACCTGATTCTTCCGCTGTGGCGGGACATTGACGCGGACGGCGTGCGCAAGTTCTCGCCGATGCTGGCGGACCGAATTGCCGTGAAGTGGCAGGATGGAATCCACTCCGTGGCTGCCGAACTGCTACGGGTGGTACGTCCCGACCTCTACAAGCAAATGCAAGAGGAGGCACGGAGACTTGCCAAAGAGAAGGTAGAGCGGATTACTTCAGCGGGTCAACTCACCGGAATCATCGGAAGCGTGTTTCGACTCGGCTTTTATGCGGACGAGGGTGATGGCGACGAAACGGAGGTGATCGCGGGATTCCAACAGGACTTGACGGACTGGATGGACATCTGGCAGGACATAGCAGCCCGTGGTGGAAGTCGATTCGGCGCGGTTGCGATAGAATGCAGTCATGGCTATGGGCAAGACGGATCGCAGTGGTAGTCAGGAGCCGCTTTGGGTGGCTGGAGCGGATCTTCCTCGCAGCGCTGGTCACCCGTTCTATGAGCGGTTGAACGGCATTCTGGAAGCCGGCGGTTTCGACGAGTTGGTGGAGTCGGCGTGCGCGCAGTTCTATGCGGAGCGGATGGGCCGTCCGAGTCTTAGTCCGGGCCGGTACTTTCGTCTGCTGCTGTTGGGTTACTTCGAGGGTCTGGACTCGGAGCGGGGGATGGCGTGGCGTGCTCAGGACTCTCTGAGCATTCGTCGGTTCCTGGGGTTGGGCGTGACCGAGTCGGCGCCGGATCATTCGACCATTTCGCGTACGCGTCGGCTGGTCGACGTGGAGACTCACAGCAGAGTGTTCTCGTGGGTGCTTGGTCGTCTGGCGGAGTCGGGTCTGGTGTCGGGCAAGACGGTGGGCATGGACGCGACGACTCTGGAGGCGAACGCGGCGTTGCGGAGCATCGTGCGTCTTGACAGTGGGGAGGACTACGACGAGTTCGTGCGGGGTTTGGCGGAGGCGTCGGGCGTGGAGACGCCGACGCGGACCGAGTTGGTCGGTTTCGACCGCAAGCGCAAGAAGAAGCTGTCGAACGCGGAGTGGGCGAATCCGCACGACCCGGACGCGGAGATCACGAAGATGAAGGACGGCCGCACGCACTTCGCGTACAAGGCGGAGCAGGCGGTGGACCTTTTGTCCGGGACGATCCTGGGAGTGACGATTCAGGGCGGATCGAAGGGGGACACGGAGTCGTTCGGCGAGACGCTGGAGGAGACCTTCGAGCAGGTGGAATCGGCGATCGGGGACGATGCCGCGATCCAGGAGATCGTTGCCGACAAGGGCTACCACAGCAACGCCGTTCTCGCCTCCATCGACGAGTTGGGCCTTCGCAGCTACATCGCGGAGCCGGACCGTGGTCGTCGTCGTTGGAAGGGCAAGAAGGACCTGCAGGCCATCGTGTACGCGAACCGTCGGCGGATCCGGGGGAATCGGGGCAAGCGGATGCAGCGCCAGCGAGGGGAACGGCTTGAACGGCCTTTCGCTCACCAGTACGAGACCGGCGGCATGCGGCGGCTGCACCTGCGCGGTCGCTCGAACGTCCTCAAGCGCGTCTACATTCATGCCTGCGGCTGCAACCTCGGGCTCCTGATGCGCGAGCTTGTGGGAGTCGGCACGCCGCGGAGCCTCCAGGGCCGCGCTTCGGCAGCCCGCAACGCCCTCGCCGGTCAACATGGAGGGGTCTGGCCGCGACTCGTCGCGCTATACCGGCGGATCTTCCTGAGCCGGCCCGCAAACCCGATCCACTTGCTATTCAACATCTACCGCCGCGGCTGGTCCCCTCCAGAACCACACATCTGACTGGTCCGCCTCCTCGGGCCACGAAGCCACTTCTGCCACGGGCTGCTAACCTCGGCAATCGCTTCCCATAAGTAGCCTTGTTTCACAGTCACCCAGAACGTGGCGCGGGCGCGATCGGGAAGGCGAGCGGTTGAGAAACTCCTAGAAACTGGTGCCAACTCGGAGCACAGAGGTCCGCGATCTCGTATGCGGGAACATGTTGGGGGACAGGCCCTGACCCTTGTTTTCCTCAAGTACCTGCGTTTCCTGCTACTTCGCCAGGCTGCGAGCGGTAAGAAGTGCGCGTTCCCGGCCCACCAACCCAACAGGCGCGAACGGCCGCTGGGACCCCTCTCCCTGAGCCCCTCCGCAGGCGGGTGACTGCACAGCCGGTTCAGGGCGCGTCGCCCGCCGCCGCGGCAGCCTGCTCGTCCGCGAGCATGTTGCGGCGGTGCAACACGTAGGCCTTGATCAGCGCCACGTCGTCGCGGTCGAGGACGGGGGAGAAGTCGGGCATGCCGAGGTCGACGAGGGCGCCCTCGATCAGGGCCGCTTCGTAGGAGTCGAAGACGTGCTGGGACGATTGGCGGAGATCCGGGGTGACGCCGCCGGAGACTGCCCCGTAGCCGTGGCAGACCAGGCAGTACTGGTTGAACAGGCGTCGCCCGGTGTCGATGTCCGTGGTCGAGGCGCCGTGATCGACCCGCGCGACCCGAACCTCGCGGCGTTCCTGCCGCTCGATCGGTCGGCCGGTGGCGCCGAGGGCATAGACCACGATGCGACCCTCGCTCTCGACCGCCTGCCGGGCCGAACGCGTGCCGACGATGCCGAAGGCGCCGCCCCAGCCGGACATCACCGCGATGTACTGGGTGTCGCCGCTTTCGAAGGTGATCGGCGGGGCGATCACGCCGCTGCCGGTGTAGCTCTCCCAGAGCTTCTCGCCGTCGTCGGCGCGGTAGGCCGTGAGCAGGCCGAAGGGCGTGCCCTGGAAGACCAGGTTGCCGCCGGTGGCGAGCGCGCCGCCGGACCACGGCATCGTGTACTGCACGCGCCAGGCCTCCCGCTGGGCGACCGGGTCCCAGGCCAGGAGATGTCCCGAGAGCAGGGCCGGCGGCGCGTCCTCGGCCAGCATCTGGCCGGTGAGGCCGGTGGCGTCGATCACCGCCTGGGGGATGTCCTCGGGCGCGGCCGGACGCACGCCCAGGTTCCACTGGCCCGGGGTGTACTTGAAGTTCGGGTCGGGGACGTAGAAGTTCGACATCTCCATCGCCGGGATGTAGACGAGGCCGGTATTCGGGCTGAACGCCATCGGGTGCCAGTTGTGCCCGCCGAGGGGGCCGGGCGAGACGGCGACGGCCTGGTCGGTATAGCGGGCGCCCGCCAGCTCGACCGGACGTCCGGTCGCGAGGTCGACGTGGCTGGCCCAGGTCACGGTCACGAACTCCTCGGCCGAGATCAACTCGCCGGTGCGCCGGTCGAGAACGTAGAAGAAGCCGTTCTTCGGCGCCTGCATGAGCACCTGGCGTACGCGGCCGCCGATGGGCAGCTCCGCCAGCATGATCGGCTGGGTGGCGGTGTAGTCCCAGGTGTCGCCGGGCGTCGTCTGGTAGTGCCAGACGTACTCGCCGGTGTCGGGGCGAAGCGCCACGATCGACGACAGGAACAGGTTGTCGCCGCCGCCGGGACTGCGAATGTTCCGGTCCCAGGGCGCGCCGTTGCCGACGCCGATGTAGAGCAGGTCGAGTTCGGGGTCGTAGACGATCGAGTCCCACACCGTGCCGCCGCCGCCGCCGGTCCACCACTCGCCGGTCCAGGTCTCGGCGGCCATGCGCATCGCCTCGTTCTCGAAGCCGTCGGCCGGGTTGCCGGGCACGGTGTAGAAGCGCCAGACCAGTTCGCCGGTCTCCGCGTCGTAGGCGTCGACGTAGCCGCGCACGCCGTACTCGGCGCCGCTGTTGCCGATGATCACCTTGCCCTTGGCGATCCGGGGCGCGCCGGTGATCGTGTACATCGAGTCCTCAGGCACGGTCATCGTCGACCAGGCGAGTTCACCCGTCTCGGCGTCGACCGCGATCAGCCGACCGTCGAGCGTGGCCGAGATCACCTTGCCGCGGTAGAGCGCGGCGCCGCGGTCGACGGCATCGCAGCAGGTCTTCACCGCGATGGAGCGCGGAACCTCCGGGTCGTAGGTCCACAGCGGTTCGCCGGTGACGGCGTCCAGAGCGTAGATCACGTTCCAGGCGCCGGTCGCGTACATCACGCCGTCGACGATCAGGGGCGTGCCCTCGAGACCGCGCTTCGTATTCGTCTCCATGACCCAGGAGATGCCGAGCTCACCTACGTTGGCGTCGTTGATCTGATCGAGCGGGCTGTACCGCTGCTCCTTGTAGGTGCCGCCGTAGGTCAGCCAGTCGCTGGTGCGGCCGGCGGCGCCGACCAGAGCCGCGTCGTCGACTCCGTAGGCGGCTTCCGCGCGGCGCGGCGGCGGCTGGGAGAACGTGGCGCCGGCGAGAAGGAACGCCGCGGTCGCGGCGGCGAGGGTTGGGACGATAGGCATGGGTAGAGGCCTCATGGCGCGGAATCTCCTACGGGCAGCGCGAGGGTCACTAGCTCGGGCGGCGTGCCGCCGCCGCCGATGGCGAAGCGGCCGCCGCCGGTGGCGACGGCGAGGTACTGCCGGCCGCCGTGTTCGTAGCTGATCACGTTCGAGTGCGGTGTCTGCGGCAACTCGATGCCGCCCAGGTACTCGCCCGTCGCCTTGTCGTAGACGCTGATCTCGGGCGGTATGTCGGGTCCGTCCGCTTCGGGATCGCGGGAGTGCTCTCTCGCCGCGGTGACGAAGAGCAGCGTGGGCGTCACCAGGGGCGCCGCCGTGTGGTTGATGTTGCCGAGCCGGCCGAGCTCGAGATCGGCGATGGCTGGGTGGTTCACCGGGCCGACGCCGTGGGGAACCACCCAGAGATGCTCGCCGGTGTTGAGGTCGATTGCCGTGATCCGCCCGTACGGCGGCTTCACCAGCGGCAGGCCGCGGGGCCCTTCGACCGTCGCGTACCAGCGGTCGGGCACGAAGTTCAGGTCCGAGCGGTTGGGGTCGGGCTTGGTGAGGGAGACGCTGGCGGGGCGGGTGTGGGAGACGACGTAGAGGATCCCGGTCTCGGGATCGACCGCGGCGCCGGTCCAGTTCGCGCCGCCGCCGTCGGACGGCAACTGGATCGTGGGTTTGCCGGTTTCCTCGTAGCGAGGCGGGGTGTAGAGCGGCACCAGGTCGTACTCCGCGACGATTTCGAGCGCCTCGGCGCGGAGTTCCGGAGTCCAGTCGATCAGGTCGTCCGCGGTGATGCCCTGGCGGTCGAAGGCGGCCGGCCTGGTCGGGAATGGCTGGGTCGGCGCCGCGCGCTCGCCCGGCACGTCGCTGGGCGGCACCTCCCGTTCCTCGATTTCCCACACCGGCTTGCCGGTCACGCGGTCGAAGACGAAGGCGAAAGCCTGCTTGGTGACCTGGGCCACGCCCCGCACCCGCTCGCCGTTCACGGTCGCTTCGAACAGGTTGGGGGCGGTCGGCGGGTCGTAGTCCCAGAGCCCGTGGTGGACGAACTGGTAGTGCCACTGGCGCTCCCCGGTCTCGCAGTCGACCGCGACGATGCTCTCCGAGTAGAGGTTGTCGCCGAGGCGGTGGCCGCCGTAGAGATCGTTCGTCGGCGTGCCGATGGGGAGGTATGCGGTGCCCGCTTCCTCGTCGACCGTGATCATCGACCACACGTTCGTGTTGCCGCTGTAGCGCCAGGAACCGTCTTCCCAGGTTTCGACGCCGAGTTCATCCTCCTGGGGGATGGTGTGGAAGACCCAGGCCAGATCGCCGGTCGGGATGTCGTAAGCGCGGACGAAGCCGGGCGGGGCCTCCTTGTGGGAGGCGAAATCGGCGACGATCGAGCCCACGATCACCGTGTTGCCGCAGATCGCCGGCGGCGAGCTGTGGGTGGTCCGGCTCTCCATCACTTCGCGCCCGAGGTGGGGCGTCATCTCGACCGCGCCGCCGTCCCCGAAGTCGGGATCCGGCTTGCCGGTGGCGGCGTCGAGCGACACGAGCCGGCGGTCGTGGGTGGGAATGAGCACCCGCTCGCGCTCGCCGTCGGTCCAGTAGGCGACCCCGCGGTGCTGGAAGCCGAGGTTCGCGGGACGGCCGGCACGCCAGCTCTCCGGGTCGTAGGTCCAGATCGTCTCGCCGTTGTCGGCGTCGATGGCGGCGACCTGGCTGAGCGAAGTGGAAACGAAGATCCGGCCTCCGATCTCGAGCGGGATCGCCTTGAACTGGCTCCGCCGTACGGTGCTCGGGACCTCCGTGTCGGCGGCGACCGACCGCCAGCGCCAGACGACCTCGACGTCCCGGAAGTTGTCGCGGTCGATCTGGTCGAGCGTCGAGTACTTGCTGTTGCCGGGATCGCCGCCGAAGGTCGGCCAGTCGCCGGAGGCGCCGGTCTGAGCCGAGACGGGCGGGCTGGCGAGAGCGGCGGCGAGTGCCAGAGCCGCCGCGGTCAGAGGAGAACTGGAGTGCCTGGTCAGGACAGCAGGCCGATCAGCCGTGCCCACACCGAGACGCTGGTCCAGATGCCGATCGACAGCGCGCCGACCACCTTGGGCCAGTGCCCCAGCGTTCCCTCTTCGGCGAACGCGACGCGGCGTCGGATGGTGAAGTTGAAGAGCAGCCCGATGACGATGATCTGCATCTTCCACCAGAAGAACGGGCTGTAGTACTGCTTGAGCGCCGTGGACAGGACCTGCGGCGCGCCGGTGACGAACAGGGCGACGAAGCTCCAGATCATCCAGCGGTCGGCCTCGCGCGCGAGCCGGGCGGTCGATGTCTTGATCAGGCCGCGACCGAGCAGCCGCATGTCGACCAGCAGCACGGCGCCGGCGAATGCCACCAGGGCGACGAGGTGCACGCACTGGATGATCGGCGACGCCCAGGTCGTCTCCAGCATCCAGGCGCTGAAGGACAGACTCTGCATCCACTCGAAAAAGGACTGCATCACTGATCGATCCTCCGTTGTCGGCTCACGCGCCGATGTTCAGGTTGTCCCACCAGTCGGGCATCAGGCCGGCGTAGGCCATCATGCGGCCGGTCACCACGACCGCCGCCCACAGCACCAGGGAGACAACGCCGGCGACCCGGGCGCCCATCGGGATCTCCCGCCCCTGGTCCCAGGCTTGCACCGACTTGTAGGTCGCGTAGTGGAACCAGTACATGTTGATGCCGGCGACCACCATCAGCAGCATCTTGGCCCAGAAGTAGAAGTTGCCGTAGTAGCGCATCGGCTGGCTGTAGAGCAGCAGTCCGCCGGTGATCAGGTTGATGCCGTAGCCGGTCAGAGCCCACGGGAAGAGCCGGGTGGGAATGCTCGAGACCGGCACCTTCCTGAGCGTCAGCCCGACCAGCCGCATGTCCCAGAAGGCGATCAGGCCGGCGAACAGGCACATGCTGACGACGTGGGTCGTCAGCAGGGTCGGGTACGCGTTCAGCGATTCCCGCAGCGCGACGCTGCTGGGAAGCGCATCGACCCACTCGAAGGCGCTACGGATGAACATCGGAAGGTGACCCTGTTCGGCTCAGACCGGCAGGAGCCGGAACGCCCCTTACCTGTCGCAGCGGTCCTGGTACTTCCGGTAGATCGCGTGGCAGTCCTCGCAGGCGCCCGCGAGTTCGTTGGTCAGGTCGCTGACCTTCTCCTGATCCTCTTCGTGCGCCGCGGCGTAGATCTGTTTGGCGACGGAGGTCAACTGCTTGGCGTGCTTCTGGAAGTCCTCGTTGCCGACCGGCGCGGGTTTGCCGTTCTCGCACTTGCGGTCGGCGTTCAGGATCAGTGGCTCGACTTCGGCCAGGGCCAGCGCCGCCTGCTGCGGCACCTGCCAGCCGGTGTAGATGCCGGAGAACAGGGACGATGCGGAGCGGTCGTCTTCGCTGCCGGCTTCGGGCGGGGCGCCCGGGTCCGTGGTCTGGACGTCGAAGAGGAAGTTCGAGTTCGGGAACAGGATGGCGCGCATCAGCTCGGCCAGGTTGCCGACCGGCTCCTCGTGCTCCGAGGCGGCGAGTGGCGTCGTGGCGATCGTCATGCAGGCAGCGAGAAGCACTGCCGTGGCCAGGAGCGGCGCCAGTTTGGTCAAGCGCATTTGCGGGTTCTCCTTACCCCCGGAGGGAACTGTCGTTGGTTGGCTTGGGTCGCGGACTCGCGAGCCGGGAGTGTAACTCAGTCGTTCGACGCCTCGTCCGCGGGGCTCTGGGCGATTTCGGCTGTCGTCGTCGTCGCGATCAGCCACTGCATCTCCAGGCCGGCCGTGCGGTGAACGGAGTACTCCGCCACCCGAGGATCGCCGGCGATCCGCAGGAACTCCGCGCGAGACGGATACTCGACCAGGGCGATCGAGTCGAATCGTTCCTCGGTGTCGCCGATCACCATCGAGTCGACCCGGCCCGACCAGATCACACGGGCGCCCTGGGAGGTGATCCACTCGACCATCTGGGTGCCGTAACGCTGGTAGGCCTCGGCGCCGCTTGAGCCTTCGTCCTGCGCGTCGGCCTGATCCTTGAACCGCAGCAGGTTGACCATGACGACCGGCGTGTCGGCCGGGCCCTTCAGGAGTTCTTCGATCTGTTCGGGCTGGGGGGCGATCTGACCCATGGCGGCGCCGCCGGTGGCGAGAGCGGCCACGGCGAAGAAGACGATGCACGTTGCGGCGGAGAGCTTGCGGTTCATGGGGCTTCCTTTCGGTGGGGTTGCTTGCGCGGCAGAACGACCGGATGCGGACGGGGACGCCGTCGCACCCAGTTTGTGCCGCGCAAGTTGCTAGGCAGGTGTGCGCACGGTCATGGGTTGGAGTTTCATGTAGGTGAGCGAGCGCCACAGCCACTCCAGCGGACCGAAGCGGAAGCGCGCCAGCCACCAGGGCGACCAGATCAGTTGCAGTACCCAGATCGTAACGACCATGGCGAGCTGGCTGAGGCGATCGACCCGCTCGAACAGGCCGAGGCCATGGCCGTAGAAGATCAGCGTGCAGATGACGCTCTGACTGATGTAGTTCGTGAACGCCATCCGCCCCGCGGCCTGAAGCCGGCGCTGCAGGCCGGGGAGCCAACCGCGCTGGACCGCGAGCATGACGAGGGCGAGGTAGCCGAGGAAGACGCCGATCGAGCCGACGTAGTTGAACATCTGGCCCTGGAACATCGAGTGCTCGAAGGCGAAGTCGTGCCGGATGTTGAAGATGACTCCCGCGGCCACGATCGGAAGGCCGAGCCCGAACCCGGCCGTCGCCAGACGTTTGTAGAAGGTGGGCGAACTCTGAGCCGAGAGCACGCCGAGCTTGTAGAGGCCCATGCCGACCAGCATCAGGCCACCCGAGCGCCAGAAGAAGAGGAGCAGGAAGACGACCGTCTCCAGTCCCAGAGCGTTCGCAGTGCGGTGCGGCATCTGCTCGAGCCAACCGTTGGTGTAGGCGGCGATCTCGGCCTCGACTTCGGCGATTGGCGGCGCCCAGCCCCGTTCCATGCCGTCCCGTGCTTCTGCGGGCATGTTGGGAATCGAGAGAGCGCTGAGCAGGAAGAGAACGACGGTGACGGCGGTCATGCCGAACCCGGCGACGATCAGCCGCCGCGGCCGCACGTTGCGCAGCGAGTAGAGGATGAAGCCGCACAGCGCGTACGGCACCAGGATGTCGCCGTACCAGATCAGATGGGCGTGCGCGAGGCCAAGGACCAGCAGCCAGAACTGCCGCCGGTAGTGGACGCCGGTGGCCGAGGCGCCGCGGGAGGCGGCCCGCTCGGCCATCAGCGCCATGCCGGCGCCGAACAGCGTCGAGAAGATCGACATGAACTTGGTGTCGAAGAAGACGTGGGTCAGCAGCCAGACCGAGAAGCCGGCGCCCGCCAGCTTGTCGTTCGCGGCCGGGTTCAGGTACGCCGCCGAGACCATCGAGTAGCTCTGCACGTTCATCGCCAGGATGCCGAGCACGGCAAAGCCGCGCAGGACATCGATGGCCGCGATCCGTTCGCCGGCCTTGACGGGCGCCGCCCGCGGCGCGGCGGCCTCGATGGGCAGTGTCATCACTGTTGCTCTAGTCGACGAGGAAGGCCCGGGTTGTGGCCACGAACTCGTCGATCTGGTCGTGGTGGACCCAGTGCCCGGCGCCCTGGAAGTTGAGCAACTCCGCGTTCTGGAACGCGTCGATGCGGCCGTCCTCGACCGGGTCGCTGGCCCAACTCTCCGTGCCCCGCACCAGCAGGGTGGGGCAGGTGATCCGGCCCCAGATGCTGCGCAGTTCCTCCTCGTCGTAGCGGTAGGGCGGGAAGGAGCGGACGTAGTTGTCGAACTTCCAGGTGTAGGTGCCGTCCTCGTTGCGCGCCATGCCGTTGACGGTGAGGTGCCGGGCCTGTTCGGGGCTCAGGAAGGTGTTCACTTCCTGCATCCGCTCGGCCGCGGCGACGAGCGACGGGTAGCGCCGCGGTTGCCGACCGGCGAGCTTCTGCATGCTGCCGATCCAGCCCCGCATGCGCTCATCGACCGCAGTGGTGACCCGGCCGCTGAGGATTCGAGGAGGCGGCCCCATGCCCTCGATCGCCACCAGCTTGTGGACGTTGTCGGGATAGAGGCCGGTGTAGTGGAGGGCGATGTTCGCGCCCAGGGAGTGAGCGACGATCCGCACCGGAAAGCGGTCGAGCGCCTCGAGCAGTTGGGCGACGTCGAGCACGAAGTCGGTGATCGCGTACATGCCGCCGATCGCCCACTCGCTGTCGCCGTGGCCGCGCAGGTCCGGAGCCACGATGTGGTAGTCGCGGCGCAGCGCGTTCGCCACCCAGTCCCAGTTGTGGGCGTGGTCCCGGCCGCCGTGGATCAGCACCAGGGGCGGCTTGTCCTCGTTGCCCCAGCTCAGGTAGTGGAGCCGGAGGCGCTGCGAGATGTAGAACTGCGACGACGGGCCGACGATGTCCCGAAAAGGACTGTCGCTGAAGGCGGTGCTCATCACCTGGTTGCGGCTGTGGCGAGCCCGGTCACTGCTGGTCCGGGCGGGGCATGGGGATTGTTGCGATCATCACGTGGGCGCCGGGCTCCCGCCGCGCCGCCCGACCGTACACCTCATTGACCGTTGCTCTGCGGGCGGGGCGGATTGATCATCACGTGGGCCCCCGCGGTGCCGGGCGCCATCAGCCAGGGCGCGCCGGGCACGGGGCGGGTCGTGAGCCCAGTCGACTCCGCGGTCGCGTACGGTGTGTAGATCACCCAGCGCAGGTAGGGCTCGAGCACCTTGCCGGCTTCGGCGTCGAAGCCGCTGCCGTGAAGGACGTAGAGGGTGCGCGGCTCGCGCGGCATGGGCAGCTTGCCCTCCGCGATCTCCTGCTCGCGCATCGCCACCCGCTCTTCACCGGTGATGCCCTGGGCCAGCAACTCGCGGCCGCGGGCCATGAAGGGATCGAGCGACTCGTGGTAGCAGGCGACGCTCCAGCGCTCCTCGCCCGGCCGGGCGGCCAGACAGATCAGATCGTTGCTGCCCGCGCGCAACTCGACGACCTTGCCGTCGTCGTCCCAGCCCAGGACGCGCGCGCCGTCCCGGCGGTCGTCGGGCGCGGCCTGGATCGCGGCAGCGAGTTGGGCCGCGGCGTCGGCCGGTTGGGCGGCGGTCGATGCTGTGGCCAGGCAGCAGAGCGCGAGTGCACCGATGGTTGTAGGGAGAGTGATCGTTCTGTTGTGCACTTCGTGCCTCCTGTTGCGCCCGCGAGCTTCGTTTGGACTCTAGTGGACAGCGTATCGCGGCCGTAGCAGGGAGTCCGCTAACCTTCCGCACGTTTTACCTCGAGGGCCGGCGGTCGAGGCCGGCAGGGTCTATCCAAGGAGCATCGCGCATGATCGATCTGCACTACTGGCCAACGCCGAACGGCAAGAAGGTCACGATCCTGCTGGAGGAGTGCGGGCTGCCGTACCGCATCGTGCCCTGCCGGATCGGCTTCGGCGACCAGTTCACCGAGGACTTTCTCGGCATCTCGCCCAACAACCGGATGCCGGCGATGGTCGACCACGAGCCGGCCGACGGGGGTGAGCCGATCGCGCTGTTCGAGTCCGGCGCGATCATGATGTACATCGCGGACAAGGCGGGCCGCTTCTACCCGGAGGATCTGCGCGGCCGACACGAAGTGAACCAGTGGCTCATCTGGCAAATGGCGAACCAGGGGCCGAAGTCGGGCGAGTGCGGCCACTTCCGCCGCCTCGGGGACACCGAGGGCAACCAGAGCTACTCGGTGCGACGCTTCACCGACGAGGTGAACCGGCTCTACGGGGTGATGAACAACCGCCTCTACGACCGGCGCTATCTGATCGGCGACGAGTACACGATCGCCGACATGATCTGCTACCCGTGGACGGTCCGCTGGCAGGACCAGGAACAGGACATCGACGACTTCCCCTACTTCAAGCGCTGGTTCGAGGAACTCAGCGCCCGTCCGGCGGTCCAGCGCGGCATGGAGGTCTCGAGCGACCTGGCGATCGACTACACGAACCTCTCCGACGAAGAACGCGAGCGGTTGAAGAAGATGCTCTACAACCAGCGCGCCCGCCCTGCGCCTGAGGGCGGCCTGCTGTAGCAGCAATCAGCGGTCGAGAAGAGCTGCCGCCGCGGCCCGGAGTTCTGCGTACGAGGCGCATCCGGTCGCCGGTTCGACGATGTTTTTCCATTCGCGGCGCCACACTTCGGCGACCCTTGCCGGCAGTTCGCGTTTGCTGTCGCCGACCCGGCCCTTGCGGACCTTCATGGTGGTGGCGTCGGCGGGCAGGCCGCAGGCGGCGTTGCGGGTACGGCGCACCAGGTTGTCGTCGAACTTCGAGCCGTGCTGGCGCATGAAGTCGATGGACGCCTGGCGGGTCGCGATCTCGATGCCCTCCGAATTCGCGTCGAGATTGAGGAAGCGGGCCACGCGGGCGACGGCGGCGGGCAAGTCCGCGACGATGTCCTCGAAGCAGAGCCAGAGCGTGTCGGGGTCGTGGCGCCGCGGCCACCAGGACACGAGGTGCTCCCAGTAGCGGCCGCTGCGCGAGCCGCGGTGCACGTATCCGAGCGCGAAATCCTCGATTGACACGCTGCCGGCCTCGAACACCCAGCCGCTGAAGAAGTGGAAGAAGGAGACCAGAGTGTCGGCCGGGTCGCGGACAACGTAGATCGTGCGGCCGTCCTTCGGGGCCTCGTTCCAGTCGAAGTGGGTCTTGAAGGCCCTCGGTTCCGCTCGCTGCGGTGCGTCGAGGTCGAGGCCGAGGTCGTGGGCGAGCTCGAGCCAGGGCACGACCTCGGTGATCTCGCCGAAGTTCATGTCGCCGCCGGTGCGCAGGCCGTGGACGGTCTGCTGCATCAGGGTCGTGCCGGCCTTGGGATAGGTGGCGATCAGGACATCGCTGGACCGCAGCCGGAAGCTTCGTCCCCGCGCCAGACCCTCCGGCGTCGCGAAGCCGGCCATGCGCCGCCGGATGCCCTCGACGGTGGTCGCCTGGCTCGGCGCGGAGCGCGCATCGCTCACGACAGCACCTCGGCCGACAGGTCGACGCCCACCGGGCAGTGGTCGGACCCGGTGACCTGAGTCGCGATGAAGGCGCGCTCGACGAACTGCATCGCGGCCTCCGAGGCGAGCACCAGGTCGATCCGCCAGCCGACGTTCCGCTCGCGGGCATTGAACGCCTGCCGCCACCAGCTATAGCGGACCGTGTCCGGGTGCAGGGCGCGGAAGGTGTCGACCCAGCCGGCGTCGAGCCAGCGCTGAAGTTCCTCGCACTCCTCGGGCAGGAAGCCCGAGTTCTTCCTGTTCTGCCTCGGCCGCGCCAGGTCGATCGGTTGAGGCGCCGTGTTGAAGTCGCCCATCACCAGGACGCGGTAGCCGGCCTCACGCGCCTGGTCGACCTGCTCGAACAGCGCCCGATAGAAGTCCAGCTTGTACGGCACGCGGCTGTTGTCGCGCTTGCTGCCGCTGCCCTTGGGGAAGTAGACGTTGGCGACCAGCAGCTTGCCGAACAGCGCCAACTGCAGGCGCCCCTCGGCGTCGAAGCGGTGCTCGCCGAGCGAGGTCTGGACCCAGGCGGGTTGCAGGCGCGAATAGAGGCCGACGCCCGAATAGCCGGGACGTTCGGCGCTTGCGAAGGCGGTGTGCCAGCGGCTCGGCCGGCGCAGTTCGGTGGTCAGTTGTTCCGCGCGGGCCTTGGTCTCCTGCAGGCCGACGATCTGCGCCCGGCTGGTCCCGAGCCAGTCGAGGAACCCCTTGCGCGCGCAGGCGCGCAGGCCGTTCACGTTCCAGGACACGACGCGAATGCGGCGTCGCGGACGGGGACTCAGATGTCGCTCCGCTCTTCGGCGCCCAGATCGTAGGACATGATCATCATGTCGCGGGTACGTCCGGAGCGGTCGATCACCCAGTCGGTGAGCAGGGCCTCGGGCGAGAAGCCGAGCCGTTCGAAGAGCCGGCGGGCGCCGATCTGCTCGCGCGTCATCTGCGCCACGAGCTTGAGCAGGCCCAGGTCGTGCGCCGTGTCGAACACGCGTTGGGTCAGGATGCGGCCGAGACCGGAGCGGCGGTGGCCTTCCGCGATGATCACGCGGATCTCGCCCAGGTGGCTCATCCACTGCAGACCGCGAAGATTCAGGCTTCCGTAGCCCACCAGCTCGTCCTGGTAGTAGGCCAGAGTCGTGAACCGGCTGCCGGAACCGGCGTCGCGGATCCAGCCCTCGACGATGTCCGGATCGGTCAGGTCGGAGCGCAGGAACTGCAGGTCGATCTCGGGCAGGGCACTGGCGAGGCTCACGATGTCGTCGCGGTCTTCGGGCCGCAGGCGGCGCAACTCGTAGTTGCGGTCGCCGCATTCGACTCGATCAACGGTGTGCCCGTCCTTTAGGCCTGCTGCCGGGATGTCGGCACCGGGACCGGTCCCCGGTTGCGGGACTGCGGCAGTCAGAGCACTGCGGAGGTCGGACATGCGCGGAGCGAAGATGTCGGCCGACTGATGCTCGCGGGCGTGCCCGCCGCTTCGGCCAACGCTGTAACGCTAGCAGCATAGAACGGTTCGGACCACAGGCGCGCGTCGCCTCCTCGCGGTCGGGTATCGTCGCGCGAACCAAACGAAGGAGAAAGAGATGGCTCCGATACCGAAGGGCGGCACGGTCGCGGTCACGGGAAGCGCCGGTTTCGTGGGCGGCTGGGCGGTCCGGCTGCTGCTGGACAAGGGCTACCGGGTGCGCGCCTGTGTGCGCGACGCGAACGATCCGGAGAAGACCACCTTCCTGCGCGAGATGCGGGGGTACGCCTCGGGCCGGCTGACCATCCATTCGGCGAACCTGGACGAGGCGGGCTGCTTCGACGACATCTTCGCCGGCTGCCACGGCGTCGCGCACATCGCGCACGTCAGCGACTACAACGACTTCGACTACGTCAAGAACGTCTGCGACCACATCGTCGCGAGCATCGAGAAGTCGGGATCGGTGACGCGCGTCGTCGTCACCTCGAGCATCGCCGCGGTGATCATGGAGGCCGACATCCGCGAGTTCATCCGGCGGCCCGTCCTCTACGAGGACCGCTATCCGGACGAGCAGAATCCGAAGCGGACGCCGGAGCGCGGCCACGGATACTCGATGAGCAAGGTCTACGCTCAGCGGGCCTTCACCGAGGCGGCGGAGAAGAGCGGCCGCTGGGACGCGATCACCTGCTGCCCGGGCGACAACGTGGGCCCGATCCTGTCGGCGCACCAGAAGGACAAGGGACCCTGGCAGCACAACATCGAGTTGATGCTGAAAGGCTCGTGCACGCAGACCCAGGCCTACCGGCCCTGGATGACGGTCGATGTCCGCGACGACGCGGAGTGCCACATCCGGCTGCTCGAGAGTGTCGACGTACACAACGGCGAACGCTTCATCGCCTGGTCGACGGACGCCGTGCCGGTGGAGGAGATCAACGCCGGCATCGATCGCCTGCTGCCGGAGATCCGCCACGCCACGCCGGAGGTGGCGGATCCCCATCCCGAGCACGTGCAGAAGCGGGAGGCGGAACTGCGAGGCATCTGGGCCGGCTGCGAACTCCGCAACGACCGGATGCGCGCGGCCACGGGTATCGAGTTCCGGCCCTTCGACGAGTCGCTACGTGACTGCGTGGAGTCGCTGGTCGCGGTGGCGAAGGTCGAGCCGAAGCGAAGGTCGGACTTCGAGGGCAGCGGGGAGTAGCAGTGGCTGGCCGCAGCCAAGCCCGCTTTGCTGGCGTAGCGGTCGCGCTGTTGCTTTTCCTGCCGGCCGTAGCCATCGGGCAAACCGCGGAGGGACCGGAGAACCCGTACACCAGCAGCGTCGACGCCCGGATGGGAGCACGGCAGTACGGGTTGAGATGCGTCAGTTGCCACGGGCTGCTCGGCACCGGGGGAGAGGAGGGCGACGGCCCGGACCTCACGACCGGGCGATTCCGGCACGCGACGACGGACGCCGGGCTCTACCGGGTCATCCGGAATGGCGTCGAGGGCACCTCGATGCGGGGCTTGCGGCGCGCCAAGGACCAGGTGATCTGGCAGTTGGTCACCTACCTTGGTTCGCTCTCGGATGCCGTCGATCTTGCCTCCCTTCCCGGGTCGGTGGAGGCCGGCAGGGAAGCGTTCGAGCGTTTCGACTGCGGCCGCTGCCACATGGTTCACGGCCGCGGCGGCCGTCTCGGTCCCGATCTGTCGAGGGTCGGCGAGCGGCGCAACCCCACAGAGTTGGTTGAGGACCTGACGGAACCGAATGCCGAGGTTGCGCCGCGGTGGTGGACGCTGCGGCTCAGGCGCGCCGACGGCACCGTGATCGAGGGTCTGAGGATGGGCGAGGACACGTTCAACCTGCGGCTCATGGACGGCGAAGAAAGGCTCCGTTCCTTCGCGAAGGCGGCAGTCGGCAAGGTCGAACGGACCCTTGAGTCGACGATGCCGGCCGAGCCGCTCTCCGACGTGGAACGGGACGATCTGGTCGCCTACCTGGCCTCCTTGCGGGGGAGCGGGTCGTGAGGTGGCTGCCGCCAGCGCCGGTCATCCTGCTGCTGGCCTCTGCGCCGGTCGTCCTGGCCCAGGAGGGCGTGGGTGAGGGAGCACCGGTGCTGTCGCCGGTGACCTGGGAACGGCTCGTGAACTCCGACGACGAGCCGCACAACTGGCTGATGTACCACGGCGCTTTGCATGGGCAGCGTTTCAGCCGCCTCGACCAGATCGACCGCGACAATGTGGGCCGACTCGAACTGAAGTGGGCCCACCAGATCAGGCAGCTCGACCGGAACGAGACGACGCCCCTGGTCGTCGACGGCGTGATGTTCATCACCGAGTCGCCCAGCAACGTGACCGCGGTCGATGCCGCTACCGGCCGCCCGTACTGGCGCTACGAACACCCGGTGCCGGATGACATCCGGGTCTGCTGCGGTCGCAACAACCGGGGTGTCGCGATCCTGGGCGAGACGCTCTACATGAGCACGAACGACGCCCACCTGGTGGCGATCGACGCGCGCTCCGGCTCCCTGCTGTGGGAAACGGAGGTCGAAGAGCACACGAAGGGCTACAGCAAGACCTCGGCGCCGCTCGTCGTCGGCGACACGGTCGTCACCGGCGTCGCCGGGGGAGAGTTCGGCATCCGCGGCTTCATCGACGGCTACGACGCGGCCACCGGCGAGCAGAGGTGGCGTACCTACACGGTTCCGGGTCCGGGCGAGCCGCACAACGACACCTGGGCGGGTGATTCCTGGCGTACGGGCGGCGCGCCGACCTGGCTCACCGGCGTCTACGACCCGGATCTCGACCTCATCTACTGGGGCACAGGCAACCCGGCGCCGGACTGGAACGGCGACCTGCGGCTCGGCGACAATCTGTACTCGTCGTCGGTGCTGGCGCTCGAAGGGAAGACCGGGAAGATCGTTTGGCACTTCCAGTTCACGCCCCACGACGTCTGGGACTGGGATGCGATCCAGGTGCCGGTGCTGGCCGAGGTTGAAGTCTCTGGCGAGCCGATGAAGGCGATGCTGTGGGCCAACCGGAACGCCTTCTACTACCTGCTGAACCGGCAGAACGGCAAGTTCGTGCTCGGGGAGGCGTTCGCCATGCAGAACTGGGCCGACGGACTCGACGAGGAAGGACGGCCGCTGCTGCGCGAGAACGTGTTCCCGACCGAGGAGGGCACTCTCATCGCGCCGATGGCAGGAGGCGCCACGAACTGGTGGTCGCCGGCCTATAGCCCGCACACGGGGCTTCTCTACGTGAACGCCTTCGACGGCGAGGCCATCTACTACCAGCGTGACGACGAGTACGTGGAAGGCAGCCACTTCCTCGGCGGCGGCATGCGAATGGCAAAACCGACCGAGCACTACCAGAGCGCCATCCGGGCGGTCGAGGCTGTGACCGGCGAGGTGCGCTGGGAGTTCCCGATCACGCCGAGAACCCGCAGCGGCGTCCTGGCCACGGCCGGCGGCCTGGTCTGGAGCGCCAGCGTCGACGGCTACTTCTTCGCCCTGGACGAGGAGACCGGGGAGCCGCTGTGGCGGATCTCACTCGGCGCCGCGCCGCACGCCTCGCCGATGACCTACGCCGCCTCTGGCGAGCAACGGGTCGTCGTCGCGATGGGGAACGTCGTCTTTGTGTTCGGCCTGGCTGGGGAGTAGCGCAGAACGCGTTCAACGTCTCGACTCAGTGGGATCCCAACCTGCTGGAGCTCGTCAACAACGGCACGATCCCGTCCACCTCGCGGGTGGCGGCGCTGCGCGGCGGCAGGGCCCTCGACGCCGAGAAGTCGCTCAACCTGGCGGCCGGCATGGTCCTGGAGCGGGGATCGTTCCTGCTCACCGCGGACGTGTTCCGGATCGATCTGCGCGACCGCCTGGGCTACTTCGATGGCTGGTGGGACCCCCGGGACGCCTGGGCCTACGGCGGCTCGTACCTTCTCGACCTGGAGGCTGCGGTGCGGATCGACGCCTCAACCCGGCTCGTGATCGGAGGCCGCAACGCGCTGGACGAAGCCGCCGATCTCAATCCGAACCCGACCGTGATCGGCAACGTCTACAGCACCCGCGCTCCGTTCGACGTCAACGACGGCTTCTACTACGCTCGGTTGCAGTACCGGTGGGGCGGGGGGAGCTAAGTCAGGAGCCGGCCGCCTGACATGGCTCCGCCATGATCTCCGTGTGCAGTAGGCACAGTCGACCAAGGATGTCCTCGTAGCGCCGGCCCTTTCTCCCTTCATCGATAAGCAACTGCGCGGATGCAATCACGAACTTGTCGCCTCGCGACACCGAGACGTTAGACGCTTCGAACTCGACGGCAAGCGCCTCGGCTCGCTGCACGGGTGAGCGCGCCTGGACCGCTGCCGCAGCGGAACTGTCACGATTCCTGCATACGAGGATCGCGTCAAGGCTGATTGGATCCTTCGTTGCCGACTTGGGACTCGAAACTCGGAGTTCGGCGTGAACCGGGTGGGACGCCACTACGACGAGGCCGGCGCCCTCAATCGCCTCATAGATCGCCGCCCAACCTTCAGGCCGCGAGTGGTGAAAGCTGAACGCCAGCACGCCCTCCGGCTTGAGGACTCGGCGGCACTCGGAGAGGACCCTGCCGAGTTGGCGAGCGAAGGATCGCGGGTCCTTATGTTGCACTTCGCCCACATCCGAGCAGTCCGGTCGTCTCATCCATTGGTATCGGTCCGCAAGGGAGGGGCTCAACCAGGCAAAGAAGAAGTCGCTTAACTCGCTGTAGTGAACGAAGTCGAAGTATGGGGGGTCGGTGATCACGGCGTCCACGCAGGCCCCAGGAAGAGGAAGCGATGCACTGTCGCCGTTCAGGATCATGACCGCTTGCTTAGTACCCTGCAGTTCGTTCCACGTGTTGACGCAGCAGGGGTCAAGCGGGGGGCTTGCTAGCGTCCTACGCGTGCCGCAGCGCTCGCCAAAGAGATTTCGCTGCAGCTCTAGTTCAAACGGGACGTTCAGGTAGCGTTTGGCAGGCAGGAGCCGCGACTTGAAGAGTGTGCTGAACGCGCCGCTGCTCCTGTCAGTTCCCCAGACCGAGTTCTCCAGCGGCACTCGCTCGGGTTTGAGGATATGGTGCGAGAACATGTGGCGGACGGCCCCGGTACCCTCGCCCTTGTAGCTGCAGAAGAGGTTGTTGAACTCAAGCGTGCTGGAGAACAGGCAGAGCATCTGCTCCTGCACCTGACGGTTTCGGATACGAAGGATGTGGCGCAGGAGCAGCCCGAGACATAGAAGTTGCCTCGCGTTGAAGAAGTCGCGCCAGTAGAAGTAGTTGTAGCCGCGGGCCTGGGCCGTGTTGTGACCCGGACGCACGGCGAGTGTCGGAATGGGAAGCTCCTCTTCACAGAGTCGGGACTCCGCTTCCTCGTAAAGGGCGCGGTCTTCGGGGCGGGCGGGGAGATAGACCTTCTCGCCGTTCGGGCGGAGCGCCAGTATCGCGTAGAGCCTGTGCGCCGGCGGCGATCCGTCCGCTGGGAGGAGGTCCTTGATCTTGTGTCTCGACCCATCAGGCGCCCTGACGTACTGGCCTTTTGCCGGACCGTTCTGGGGGTTGAACCGGTGGCTGCAGTGCGGACACTTCAGTGACGTTGAGTCGTATCGGCTCTCGAGTACCTGCCAGCACTCTGGACACACAACCTGGGCGCGCGGGTGCTTGTTCGGAGAGGCATGCTGGGCGAACACGTACCGCGAGAAGAGCGGCACGACATCGCCGCCAGGAGTCTCCACGGTCTTGCACCAGAAGGAGTAGAGAACGGGGACCATCTCGCCGTTTGCCGGGTCACGAGTCCGGTAGTAGTGCCGGATCTGCGGCGCCACGCTCGCTTCAAGCTCCGCGAATGCCGCTTGGAGTTCCCGCTCTGGTACCCGGGTGAATGCCTGGCGTACGAGGAACGTGCTGACCGGATTGATGTCGCAGCCGATCGCGCGGGCACCCAACTTGAGTGTCTCGCCCAGGGTTGTTCCGCTCCCCATGAAGGGGTCAAGGACGACCTTGTCCGCTAGGTCGTGCCGTTCGTAGAAGTGCTCCCAAATGTCTGAAGCCTCGTCTTTGAGAGCGCCGAGAGTGATTCCGCGAAATACCGATCCCAGTCGCGTCGCCCACCACTTGTGGATGTGGTAGAGCGGCCGGTTGATCTCCTTTCTCCAGCTTTCCTGTTGCGCGAGCTCACTGATCTCGATGACGGGGAACCCTGCCTCAAGGGCGGTTGCGGGAGCGCTCGGCGCCTCGCGTCGCTGGAGGAGAGCCTTGCTCACGCTCCGCCACCGCGAGCCTGCGTTGACATGGTCACCGGTTTGGCAGATTGGCTCTCGAGGCGGTACGCGGCGAAGCGGTGTTCCGCTGCCGCCTGAGGATTCGGTACGCGCTCCGCCGCGAGTTCGTTCGAGCGGAGGTCGAACCTGTAGGCGACCACTAGTTCCGCTGCCTCGGTTCGTGAGAGGCGCCCCACCCGCCGGAAGCCACGGGGCGCGGGCATCTCTTCGGGAACGATGAGCGTCATGAGGCCGGTCATTCCCTCGGTAAGCGCGAACGGCGTCGGTGCAACGTACATCTTGCGGTCGCGGATCAGAACGTCGCCGTAAGTGCCGAAGCCCTTAACGCTCTTGTTCTTGTGGATGTAGCCGTGGTGGGCGTTCAGGAAGCTCCCATGGCACATCACGAGATCGATGACGGGGTACTGACGGCCGCCACCATGGTCCGGGTACGCCTCAAGGTCCGCTGGATAACGTCCGAAGACGTAGAAGATGCTCCGGCCGTTGTGACGGCCGGTCGGCATCTGGCTATTGGCGTCGTAGTTGCGCACGCGGCCGGGCCAGGCAAGTCCCTTGACCTCGTAGCCCTCCGCATGTTCAACGATGGAAAAGTCGGGATAGCTATTGCGGCCGCCCGCCTCGAAGTGTGTCCCAGTCTGTTCAAGTCGATACTGGAACCAGTTCTGGAAGTGGAACTCCTTGTCACGAGCACTGACGGACTGAATCAGGTCTCCGGCGTCGACAGCGTGGACGCACTGCTTGAAGACCGCGAAGCAGGTCGTGTCATTCGTTCTTGGCTCCCGGCGCCCGAGAGTTCCTGATGGTCCACCCACGGCTCCATGCGCTGAAGGTTCGCCACGCCGCTGCTTCGCTGGATTCGCCGACGCATCGGCTATGCGGTTGGTGGAACCCCTAAACTCGCGGTAGCGGCGGGCGGCGGCCTTCAGAGTCGCAGTGCCGTTGTAGATGTTGCCAGCGATAGGGACTCTGTGCTTCGGCGGTCTTCCGGTGCGCTCATCTTCCCGGGAGTACGTCAGCCGCTCGAGCAGTACGTCCAGTCCGTCCGCGTCCCACTGGTCGTCCAGATCGCCCTCGTGTTTCTCCACTCGCTTGCAATCGGCTACTCGATTCGCGGCGGCCCGTTCTTTCAGACGCCGGACTGCCGTCAGCCAGTTGCGGAACCGAGTCTCTTGCATCGCGTTCGCCTTTTCTGTGCGTGGCGTTGCCGCGGACACTCTGTCCTTCGCCAACAGTGGACCGTGGGTAGGACGGACGCGCTCTGGCACGCGGCCGAAGCTGGATTCCCGAGCGCGTCCACGAAGGGACCGTAGCAGATGCCGGAGCCGCATCTGTCGTTGGCCGGCGCGTCCCGTGGTGGCCTGCGAGGGCAGCCAGCCACGAGGTCGGTTCATCCAATGACAACTGCGTCAACGGCGATGGCCCGGTGACTCGTGTGCAGGTCCCGAATCTCCTTCTCCTGGGCACGCGGGCGACCTATCCAACCTCCCGGGGAACGCCAGCCACTGGAGCCCTCTCTGCCAACGTACGTGACACAGCGGCCATCCCGTTGAAAGTGGAGGGCACACGTTGGCAAGGAGGATCAATGTCAAGACGAGAGCAGAGGTTTGGCGGCGGCTCGGAGCTCCCGGCCGCGGGGGTTGAGGAGCGTAGCGACGAGGCCCCCGCGGCCGGCGCGGCGCCCGCCGGGGCGGTTCCCGACCCGGAAGTGCTGGCGAGACCGACCAGGCGGCAGTTCACGGCGGAGTACCGGCTGCGGATTCTGGAGGAAGCGGACCGATGCACGGACCGCGGCGAGGTGGGTCGGCTGCTGCGGCGAGAGGGTCTGTACAGCTCCCATCTGGCCAACTGGCGCAAGGCGCGGCGAGAGGGCGCGCTTTCCGGTCTGAGGCCGAAGAAGCGGGGCCGCAAGCCGAACGAGGCCAACCCTCTGATGCCGAAGGTGAAGCGGCTGGAAGCGAAGGTCAAGCGTCTCGAGAGGGAAGTCGCCGCCGCGCACACGATCCTGGACGTCCAGGGAAAAGTTGCAGGGCTGCTGGGATTCAGCCTCGAAGACGGGAAGGACTGCTGATGGCGGCAAGGTCCCTGGCCCGGCAGGTCGGCATCGCGCCGGCGTGCCGGGCGCTGGGCGTGTCGCGATCGACCTTCTATCGTCGTGCGAGGCCCGCTCCCGGGCGACGGCAGCCCCGCCCCACGCCTGCCCGGGCACTGAGCCAGATCGAGCGGAAACGGGTCGAGGCCACGCTTGCGTCGCCGCGTTTCGTCGATCGTTCGCCGGGAGAAGTGGTGGCCACCCTGCTCGACGAGGGCCGCTACCTGTGCTCGGAGCGCACGATGTACCGCATCCTCGAAGCGAACCACCCCGTGAGGGACCGCCGCAATCAGCGCGTCCATCCGTCGTACGCCAAGCCGGAGCTAGTCGCTGTCGCGCCCAACCAGGTCTGGTCGTGGGACATCACCAGGCTGCTCGGACCGCAGACCTGGACCTACTACTACCTCTACGTCCTGCTTGACCTCTTCAGCCGCTACACGGTCGGCTGGATGGTCGCCGACCGCGAGAACTCCGCGCTCGCCCAAAGGCTCATCGAGGAGACCTGCCTCAAGCACGGCGTCAAGCCCCATGTCCTGATCCTGCATTCCGATCGAGGCGCCCCCATGACCAGCCAGGGTACCGCCCAACTGCTCGCCCGCCTCGGCGTGAACCGGTCCCTGGGCCGCCCGCGGGTCAGCGACGACAACCCCTACTCCGAAGCACAGTTCAAGACCCTCAAGTACCACCCCGACTTCCCCAGCCGCTTCCCCAACCAGGACGCCGCGACCGACTACTGCAGGTCCTTCTTCCCCTGGTACAACACGGAACACCGCCATGCCGGCATCGCCATGCTGACCCCCGAGACCGTCCACTACGGCCGGGCGCAAGCCGTGATCGAGCAGCGCCAACGCACGCTGAGCGCCGCCTGGGAAAGCTCCCCCGAACGATTCGTCGGCGGCCAACCGATGCACACGCCACTGCCCCAGGCCGTCTGGATCAACAAGCCCGACAACAAGACTGCAGAGACGACTCAGTAAATCCAGAACCCCGCTGTATCAATGTCGTTGACAGGTTCCGGAGCGCCTGGCGCTTCCAGCTAGCCCACCCGATTCGGGTGGGTTCTGACGGGCCGCAATCTCAGATAGCGGGCCGTCCTCGCGTGGGGCCTCCACGCCACATGCGACTTGACCGCCGCAGTCAACTTCCGGCGCCTTCTCGTCCGGTCACTCCTCCTCCCGGTCAGGGAATGGGCCTTGACGACCTGTCCGGTCGTCCGGGACCACCGCACTGGGCACTAACGCGGGTTGGCCTTGAGGCGTGCCGGAGCGGGCCTCAGGGTCACAGAGGACGCCCCACCAGCGACACGCCCGCGACTCTGGTGGGATTGGCATCGACTCCCGATACAGTCGGTCGATGGCGCTCCAAGGAACAAACTCGATTCGAGAGTTCGAGGGAATACGGATCAGTACTCCCACGGTCAAGGAACGAAGAAGTACGGAATCTCGGATCTCTGCACCGTTCGTAGTCAGCACGATAGAGTACTTGCCCTGATCTTCTGCGAGATCTCTCTGGGCCTCGCTAGCTCCCCAGCCGCCGACGTAGCACATGACGGCGGGGAGAAACATGATCAGTCTGCGAGCGCTTTGACCGTAGCGCCTTTGGAGGCGGGGAAGGGCGAGAATTCGGGCGGACAGTGGTAGCCACACCGCGAATATTGCAAATGCAAGGAGCAAGTACGATCCGTTGGGAACAAAGACCATATGAAGAACTGCGGTCGAAACTGCGAGGTAAGGGAGAACTACGTAGGGCGAACGTCGAAGTTTGCTGGTCAATCGAGGGTTTGGGGACTTGGAGATGATCTCGTCTTCTGTCATTCCCCTCTCGACGCCAACGGTTGGGAGCTCAACGACGCAATAGTAGATGAGCCATGCGAGCGCGACGCCGGGAAGCCAGGCGACAAGCAGTGAAGGGAGATCGGCGGCGGAAACGTAGGAGATGAGGTCTGGCCCGAGGACTCGAAAATAGAACCACTCGTATGCAGTTGAGGCAACGACGAGCGTTGCTGTCGCGAGGAGAGAGACGTCAGCGATTGAAAGTCGTCTCTTGGGGTCGGATGCTGCCTTTGGGTGGGGCGCGGAAGGAGCGCCGGGATTGACGTCGCTGTCTGGAGTCGAAGGTTGACCGTTTCCCGCCGGCTCAAGTTCTTCAGTCATGGATTGGCTCCGCCGAAGAGACAATCAGGCGGGACGGGAGGCCCTACGACCCCCGCAGCGCCGGGGCGCTGTGCGGGATGTTCAGGCCGGCGCTCCGCGCCGCTTTCCTGCGGCCACGGATGGCCCGGCGGCGTTCGCGGCCGCGCTCGACCAGCAGGTAGAGCGAGGGCACGAAGATCAGCGTGATCAGCGTCGAGGCGAGCAGACCGCCGACGACGACGCGGGCCAGGGGCGCCTGCAGTTCGGCGCCCTGGCCGATGCCGAGGGTCAGGGGCAACAGGCCGAGCGCGGTGGTGAGCGTCGTCATCAGGATCGGTCGCAGGCGGCGCCGGGCGCCGCGGACCAGGGCCTCGTGGAGGGTGCAGCCGACTTCGCGGCGCATCCGGTTCACGTTGTCCACCAGGACGATCGCGTTGTTGACCACGATGCCGACCAGGACCACCAGGCCGAGGAAGGAGTTCATGTTCAGCGTCGTGCCGGTGACCGCCAGGGTCAGGAGCACGCCGAGAAGCGAGAACGGCACCGCGGTCATGATCACCAGCGGCTGGACCAGGGACTCGAACTGAACCGCCATCACGGTGTAGACGAGGAAGACGGCAAGCAGCACGCCGATCAGGAGCTCCAGGAACACCTGGCGTTGCTCCTCCAACTCGCCGCCCATGTCGATGGTGAAGCCGTAGGGCGTCTCGACCCGCGCCAGCGCGGCCTCGACGTCGTTCGCCACGTCGCTGAAACGGCGGCCGTCGATGCCGGCCAGGACCTGCATGATGCGCTGCTGGTTCTCACGGTTGATCGACAGCGGCCCCTCGCCGGGATCGATGCTCGCGATCGAGCCCAGGCGGACCACGTCGCCGTACGGGGTGACGATGGGCAGTTGCGGTAGCTGCTCGAGGCGCAGCCGGTCCTCGGGCCGGAGCTGGACCCGGATGTCGAACTCGTCGCCCTGGTCGCGGAACCGGGTCGCCACGCGCCCGAGGACGTAGTGCTCGACGGCGTCGGCGACCTGGCTGCCGTTGAGACCCAGTTCGGCCAGCCGGGCGCGATCGACCCGCAGCGTGCGTTCGAGCTGACCGGCCTCGCGGTCGAGCCGGGGGTGGACGACCCCGGGGACTGCCTCCATCGCGTCGATCACGCGCTGGGCGAGCTCGTTGCCCTGGTCCAGGTCGTGGCCGCGGATCTCGACCACCAGGCGGGCGTCCTGGCCGCCGCGCATCATGCGCATCATCATGTTGCTGGACGAGGCGAAGAGCTGGATCTGGGCTGCAGGCACGTCGGCGATCGCGCGGCGGATCGACGCGACGATCTCCTCCTGGCCGCGACTCCGCTCGGTGATCGGGGTGAGCAGGATTTCCATCGTGCCCTGGTTCGACTGGGCCGGCCGCCACCAGCTCTCGGGGCCGGCGGTGGTGAGCAGGTTGTCGAGTTCCTCCGGTCGCATGGCGCTGCGGACCCGCTCCTCGATCTCAGCCATCGTGGAGGTGGAGACCTCGAGCGGCGACCCGACCGGCATCTCGACCTGCATGTTGAGGCGGCCCTCGTCGCTTTCGGGCATCAACTCGACTCCGATCACCGGCACCAGGGTGAAGGACCCGAAGAGGAGCACGACGGCCATGGCGATGACCAGGCCGGGCCGGCCGAGGGCCCACTCGATCATGCGGCCGTAGGCGAGGTCGACCGGGCCGAGGGCGGCGACGCGTTCGTCGTCGGCTCGGCGGCTTGCCGGCACTTTGCCCAGCCACCTCGCGGCCGCCGCGGGAATCAGTGTGAGGGCGACGAACAGCGCGCACAGCAGCGCGAAGCTGACCGTGATCGCCAACTGGTTGAAGAAGATGCCGGCAAACCCGGAAATGAAGACCACGGGCAGGAACACGGCCACGGTGGTCAGGGTGCCGGCAGCGATCGCCATCGCCACCTCGTTGCTGCCGGCAATCGCGGCGGCGGTGGGCCGTTCGCCCTCGTGGAGCCGGCGGTAGATGCTCTCGAGCACCACGATCGAGCCGTCGACCAGCATCCCGATTCCGAGCGCGATGCCGGCCAGGGAGATGACGTTCAGGGTGAAGCCGTTGAAGTACATCAGGGCGATCGTCGCCAGCACCGAGATCGGGATCGCGGTGCCGACGATCAGGGTCGCCCGTATGTCGCGGAGGAAGAAGAAGAGCACCAGGATCGCCAGCGCGGCGCCGAACATCGCCCCCATCTGGACGTTGTTCACGGCCTGGCGAATGAAGGCGGCGCTGTCCATGAGGATCGAGATCTCGGCGCGGCCGGCGTAGTCGCGATTGATCGCGTCGATCTCCTTCTTCAGTCGATCGACGACCTCCACCGTGTTCGAGCCGGACTGCTTCTGCACGAACATCCGCATGCCGGGCGCGCCGTTGATCAAGAGCTCGTTTGTCATCTCGCGAATGCCGTCTTCGACCCGCCCGACGTCGCGCACGAGGATCGGCCGCCCGTCGCGGATCGCGACGATCGTGTTCTCGACATCGACCTTGCGCTCGAACTCGCCGATCGTACGGATGAGAACCTCGCGCCCCGTCTCGAGCATGTCGCCAGCCGAGACGTTGCGGTTCTCCCGTGACAGGGCCATTGAGACCTCGCTGGGCGTGATGCCGAGCGCGGCCATCCGGTCGGCGGCGAGCTGGACCTGGATCTCCCGCACCCGGCCGCCCTGGACGTCGACGGCGGCGACCCCGGGCAGGCGCTCGAGCCGGCGGCTGATCGTCTCCTCGGCCATGTGGCGGAGCTGGCGGACGTCGCCCTCGCCGGCGAGGCCGAGGAAGACGACGGGCATGTCCGAGAGGTTGAACTTGAAGAGCATCGGCGCGGAGGCGTCTTCGGGCAGGTTGCCGCGCACGAAGTCGAGCTGCTCGCGGATGTCGTTCACGACCTCGTTCAGGTCGATGCCCCAGTCGAACTGGGCCTGGATGCTGCTCATGCCCTCCGCGGACATGGAGCTCAGTTGGTCGAGGCCGGTGACGGTCGAGAGGGCCTGCTCGATCGGCCGCGTGACCAGGGTCTCCATCTCCTCGGGCGCCACGCCCTCGTAGGTGGTGGAGATCGAGATCCGGGGCATGTCGACCTCGGGCATCAGGTCGACGGCGAGTTGGCGAGCGGCGACAAGGCCCAGCACGGCGATGCAGACGTAGAGCATGCCGACGCCGACCGGACGGTTGGCCGAGAGACGGGGGAGGTTCATCCGCTACTCCTCAAGGCCCGGCAGCGCCGGCGGGGGAGGCGCCGCCGGGCGCTTCGTTCGCGTTGACCACCCGTATCGGAGCGCCGTTGCCGAGCTGCGTGTGTCCCAGCGTCAGCACCAGGTCGCCGGCCTCGAGGCGGCCGTTCACCGCGCTGAACTCGCCGGAGCGGCCCGCGACGGAAACGGCCCGCCACTCGGCCAGGCCGTCGACCGGCACCAGGACGCCAACCGAGCGGGCGCCATCCATCGCCACCCGCTCGAGCAGGGCGGTGCCGGGAACGATCAGCGCGTTGTCGAGGTCGCGCAGGCTGACGGAGACGTCCGCGTACATGCCGGTCCTGAGCAGGTCGTTGGTCCCTACGAGTTCGCCCTCGACGAGCACGGTGCGATCGTTGCGGCGCACCTCGCCGGCGACCCGGCGCACCGTTCCGGAGAAGATCTGCTCGCCGGTGGCCTCGGTCGCGACATCGAAGGCCGCGCCGGCCTGAACGGAGGCCAGATCGCGTTCCGGCACCCGGAACTGAACCATCAGCGGCGCCTCCTCGACCAGACGGAGGATCGGGGTTCCGGGCTGCACCAGGGCGCCCCGGTCGAGGTAGCGGTCGGCGACCACGGCGTTGAACGGGGCGCGCACGCGGGTGTTGGCGAAGTGCTCCGCGAGCTGCGCCTCGCGCGCCGCGGACTGTTGGACCTGGGCTTCGGCGGCGGCCAGGTTCGCCTTCGCTGTCGCGTACTTGGACGTGAACTGCTGCTGTTCCTGCTGGGAGAGCAGGTTCTGGTCGTAGAGCTCCATCGCCCGCTGGTAGTCCGCTGCCACGCCGACCAGCTCGGCAGCGGCCCGGTCGCGGTTCGCCTTGGCGACGCCAAGCTGACCGCTGGCCTCCTGGAACTGGCTCTTCAGGTCGATGTCCTCGATCACGGCAAGCACGGCGCCGGCCGCTACCCGCTGACCGATTCGGGTCGGCATTTCGACCAGCAGACCCGACACCTGGGGCGAGATGTCGGCGACCTCGCCGACCAGTTCGCCGGAGTAGGCGGTGCGCACCGAGAGGTGTCCCCGGCGGGCGGCCTCGGCGCGCACCGGCACCGCCTGGGCCAGCGCGGCGTCGGCGCCGGGCGCTGCCCCGGCCTGGGGCGAAGGGCGGAGGGCGATGACGGCCGCGGCGGCCAGAACCACTGTCCCGGCTACGCCAACGGCGATCCAGGGGCCGCTGATGCGGCGGCGGGGTTTCCGCTTGTCTGGGGGAGCGGAACCGGTGCGAGGTGTTCGCGGCTGAATGATGGCCATGGGTTGTCGTTTTCTCTTGTTGGTGGAAGCAGGCTGCTGTCGAATGAGTGCTTCGCCAGGTCAGGAACGTGCGGCGTCACGCGCATCCTCGACCGCGGCGACGACGGCATTGAGACTGTCGGCCAGGATGGAGTAGAAGCGGATCAAGTTCTCCAGGCGGTCCTGGACGACGATGCCGCCTTCCGGGTCCCGCCCGAGAACGCGCTTCATTTCCTCGGCCATTGCCTGCCGCGCGCGGTAGCGGTCGACGATGCGCTGCAAAAGTCCCGGCGCTTCGTTGATCTGGAAGTAGTCGCGCCGGTCGCCCGGGCGGGTAACCCGTTCGATCACGCCCATGTTCTCCAGCAGGCGCGTGTTCGTGCTGATGCTTCCCCGGCTTACCTGCAGGCGCTCCGACAGTTGGTCGAAGCGAACGGGCTGAGGCGACAGGATCAGCAGGCCGACGAGACGACCGGCGATGCGGGGGAGCCGGTCCTCCTCGTGCGCGAGTCCCATTCCCTCGATGAAGCGCTCCTCGCTGGCGCGCAGATGTTCCGCGAGGGCTGCCTGACCGACGGTGTCTTGGGTTTGGGGTAGTGGTTGGGAGAGAGCCATGAGTCAGGGATGTTGGAACATCCGGTTCGTTTTGTCAACACTGAACAAGATGAACGGCATGAACGGCATGAACGGCATGAACGGAGCCGTCCTTGCAGAAAGACGTTGCCGGTCCTAGGCTCGCGGCGATGCGGTCCTCAAGGCGTCTCCCGAGCCCCGGGCTCCTGCCGCTGGTCATGGGCCTGCTCATGCTGGTCTTCGCCCTGCTGCAGCTCAACGACCCGGACCCCCTGGTCTGGGTCGTCTACTACGCGGCGGTTGCCTGCGCCTGTACGGTCGCTGCCTACCGGCCGCTGCCCACGGTCGCGTTCCTGGGCTTGGCCGCGGTGACCTTGGCAGGCGCGGTGCTCACGCTGCCGGGCTTTGCCGACTGGGTGCTGAACCGCCCGACCAGCGATCTATGGGCGCCGATGTCGGCCGACCGGATGTACATCGAACACAGCCGGGAACTTCTGGGTCTGGCGATCGCCGGCGCCTTCCTGGTGGCCGCGCACCGGCTCTCGCATCGGCGGCGGGGCTAGAGCGGTCGCCGCTCCGCGGCGCGCTGTTGTCAGCGGGTCAGAACCCGGGTGGCGCGATCCGCGCCACTCGTGAACCAGTCCGTGCGCCCGTCATCGGGCGCACGGATGGCAGACCCGCGGTTACGGCTAGTTCTCCGGCGCCGCGGCGCTCATCATGAAGCCCATCATCATCTCGTCCGTCGACGGCTGTCCAAAACGGACGGTGCGTTCCGAGTTGAACCCGTAGCGCTGCGCCTTCGCGGCCGAGTTGTCGTACCAGGCCGTGTACTCGACCCGGGTGCCCTTGGGGATCCGCTTCAACTGATCGTAGTAGTAGACCGTCTGCCAGGAGAAGTCGAACTGGGGCACCTCCAGCAGCACCTCGGAGGCGCCGTCGGGGTAGAAGGCCTCGAAACGGGCCGCCTTGCCGCGCATGTGCATGTGCGGCATCAGGGCGATGATGTCCGTGTCCTTCTGGGCCACGGTGGAGTAGGGGCCGACCTGGTGGTTGCCGTTGTTCGGCGGAATCGCGAAGGTGAAGTTCATGATCGGGCGGAGCCCGGAGCCCAGCGACCGCGTCACCGGCTTGTCGGCGAAGACGAAGCCGATCGACGACTGGTCCCACGCGCCGGTGCCGTCGCCGGCTTCCTTGTGGTAGTGGATGTCGAAGGTCACCCGGGAACCCTTCTTGAGCAGGAAACCGTAGCCCTCCGGGTAGCGGTTCGCATCGCTGCCGGAGGAAACGCCGCCCATGTAGCTGCCGGCGTTCTCCGGCGATGGGGCGATCTGATCCTGGTTCGGGAACTCCGGCGGCGCCGGCAGTTCGCCGTTCTCGTCCGGTTCCAGGAGGTGGAGGTTGAAGTGGTGGATGATGTCGCTGTCCGGCTTGCACTGGAAGGCGACGACCCAGCGGTCCTCCGGCAGATCCTCCCCGGTGAGGACGTAGGAGAAGGCGGCGTAGAGGTCGTTGACCGTGTCCTCGACGAAGTACGGCTCCGGCATCGTCACCACCAGGTTGGGCTCGCCCACGACCCAGCCGCCCGTGCTGGGGAACTCGCGCGGGGGCGGGGCGTCGGCGGCGTTGCCGGCGGCGGCGCCGGTCGCGGCCCAGCTCACCAGGGTCTCGATCTCGGCCGGGCTGAGCACGCGCTCGTTGGCGAAGGTCCCGTCGTGTTGGGGATGCGCGTCCCAGGGCGGCATCTCGCGGGCGGCCACGGTGCGGGCGATCGACTTGGCCCAGGGCCGCACGTCGGCGTAGCTGGTCAGCGCCATCGGCGCGCGCATGCCGCCGTAGTTCGCGCCCGCCGGCCGGTGGCAGTCCTGGCAGTGGATCTGCAACACCGGCAGCACATCGGCGTAGAAGGTCGGCGCGTCGCGGTCGGCCGTGGCGGCCGGCGCGGCGATGAGGGCGAGAAGGAAGGCGGCGGGCAGGGCTGAGCGCTTCATGGCGTGAGAGTACCAGCGGGCGTCTCGGACCGAGTATCGCGGCCGCTTCGCGGCGCGCCGGATGCCGACCGGAAGGCCGGCACACCCAGTGGGCGCCGCTCAGGCGGTCGCCAACTGCTGCTCGGGGTGCATCTCGTCGACATCGACGCCGACGATCTTCGACACGCCCTGTTCCTCCATCGTGACCCCGTAGAGCGTGCTCGCGGCCTGCATCGTCAGCTTGTTGTGCGTGATGATGAGGAACTGGGTGTCGGCCGACATCCGCTTCAGCATGTCGACGAAGCGCAGGATGTTCGCGTCGTCGAGCGGCGCGTCGACTTCGTCGAGGATGCAGAAGGGCGAAGGCTTGGTCTGGAACAGGGCGAACAGCAGAGCGATCGCGGCCAGCGCTTTCTCGCCGCCCGACAGCAGCATGATGTTCTGCGCCCGCTTCCCCGGCGGCCGGGCGGTGATCTCGATGCCGCAGTCCAGCGGGTCGTCCTCGTCCATCAGCCGCATCTCCGCTTCGCCGCCGCGGAACAGCTCCGTGAAGATGCGGCCGAAGCTCTCGTTGACCTCGCGGAAGGTTGCCACGAAGCGCTGGGATGAGGTCTTGTCGATGTCGCGGATCGTGCGCTTCAGACTCTCGATCGATTGGGTGACGTCGGCCCGCTGCCCGGTCAGGAACTCGTGACGCTCCTGGTGCTCGTCGTACTCGTCGGCGGCGAGAACGTTGACCGGCCCCATCCGCTCCAGCAGGGCCCGCCGGCGTCCCAGCTCCCCGGTCATCGCTTCCAGGTCGGGCGCCTCGTCGGCCCCGGCGGCCCGCAACTCCTGCCCAACCAGCTCGCGGTCGAACTCCTGGAGGTAGTCCTGCCCCAGGTGCTCCGACTCCTGCCGCAGTCCGGCCTGACGCACGCGCAGTTCCTCGATCCGGCCGCGCACTTCGTCGCGGCGGGCGTCGAGTTCCCGGAGTTGTGCCTCAAGCGTCCGGCCCCGTTCCCTTTCGTCGTCGAGGACGCGCTGGGCGCGGGCAGCTTCGTCCTGGGCATTCGTGCGCTCGGCGAGAGCCTCGTCCAGCTCGCGCCGAGCCCTCGCCGCGGCTGCTTCATGCTCGCTGATCCGCCCACGCAGTTGGTCCGTTTCGGCGGCCCAGGCCCCGTCGGCCTCGTGCAGCGAGGCGATCTGGCCTTCGACGCGCTCCCGCTCGCTCCGTTCCGAGGACGCGCGTTCTTCGATCAGGTCGAGCTGCCCCTGGAGCCCGGCGCCCGCGGTGATCCGCTCTTCGCGCTGCTTGCGGGCGCGCTCGACCGCGGCGCTCGCTTCGTCGGCCGCTTGTTCGAGGGTCGCAAGCCGGGTCTCGCAGTCCGCGATGTCCGTCTCGACCTTGGACCGCCTTGCCCCTCTCGCCTCGATTTCGCTCGCCAGCTCGTCATGCTCCGACTGCGTCGCTCTGTACTCGTGATGTAGAGCGGCACGTCGCTCGCCGATGTCCTGGAGACGGGCCTTGGCCACAGCCAGTTGCTGGCGTAGTTCCGCGGCTGCGCGCTCCAGACGCTGGCCTTCGGTCGCGGCCTGACCCACACGCTCGCCGGCTGCTTCGATCTCCCTGACGAGGTCCGAACGCCGTTGTTCCAGCTCGGCGATGGAGCGTCCCAGGTCGTCCATCTCGCGCTGGCGGCCCAAGGCGCCCAGCGCCGCCTGTTCGCCGCGTACCGTGACGCGGCCGGCCTCGATCCAGAGCCGGTCCCGGCATAGGAAGGCAACGCCTGGATGGTCCGGCGCCAGACGCTCGGCGTCTTCCGGGCTCTCGACCAGGTAGGCAGGAGGAAGGGCGCCGCGAGTTTCCTCGGGCAGTCCGAGCGCCGTGGCGAGGTCGCCGACGATTGCCGGATCTTCGACCGCAGGCAACAGCTTCGCGCCGTTGCCGGAGCGCAGCAAGGTGGCCTGGAAGTCGGAACCGCCGATGGAGCGGGCGATGGCCAGGGCGTCTTCGTCTCCGGGTGTCATGACGGCGTTGCGCAGCGGGCCGAGGAACAGATCGAGGCTGTGCTCCCAGCCCTCGGGAACCTGAACTTCGTCGCCCAGGAAGCGCGGCGCCGGAAGGCCCAGTTCGAGCAGAGCCTTGCGAATCTCGCTCCTTTCTTCGGCGTCGCGTTGGCCCAGTTCACCGAGCACGGCAGCCCTCTTCTGCGCCTCGACCAGTTCCTCGCGACAGGCCTCGAGTTCGACTTGGGCCTCCTGTCGCCGATTCCGGTTCGCTTCGAGATCGGCCGCCACCCGTTGGGCGGTCCTGGTCTCGGCGGTCAGGGCGACATCCAGGGATTCGATCTTGGTCCGGACCGCCTCGACTTCGACATCGATGGCCTTGAGCGCATCCCGGTTGCGGTCGAGGATCTCCTCGGCCCGGTCGCGGCGGTCGAAGGCTTTCTCGCTGCCGATGCGCTCGGCGACCAGGCGACTGCGCAGCTCGCCCTGCCGCGCCCGGCAGGTGGCGAGTTCGTCAAGCAGCAGTCGCTGACGCTTGCGGGCTTCCGCGATCGCGGCGTCGGCGTTGCCGATGCGCCGGCGGTCTTCCTGCACGTCGGCCAGGGCCTGTTTGCGCTTGGATTGGAGTATCTGGCGCCGGCCGAGGAGAGTGGCGAGCCGTTCTTCGGCCGCCGTGAGGTCGCGCCGCCGCCGTGCGGCGCTCACGCCGCCGGATTCGAGCCGTTCGGCGATCTCCGCGAGGGTGGTGCGGGCGCCCTTGATCAGTTCCTGGCGCCCCTCGATCACAGCGAGCAGCTTCGCCTGGTGCTCGTGGGAGCGCACTGCGTCCTCGGTGCGGGCGTCGATCACCTGCCGGCAGGCGGCGAGCTGCGCATTGGCGCGCGCGAGGTCGGCCAGCAGATCGGCTTCGCGGTCCGTGTCCTGCTTCAGGGTCGAGGCCAGGTCGTCCAGGCTTGCCTGGAGCCGAACCCAGCGCTCCTTGAGCACGGCGTCGAGCAGCTCGCGGTAGGCCTGCCGGCGTTCCCCGTAGCGGCGGGCGGCGTTCGCCTGCCGCTTCAGGGAGCGCAACCGGCGCTCCACCTCGGCGATGATGTCGTCCACACGAAGCAGGTCGGCGGTGGCGTCCTCGAGCTTCAGTGCGGCGAGCCGCCTGCGGTTCTTGTAGCGGGTGATGCCTGCCGCCTCTTCGATCAGCTTGCGACGGTCCTGCGGTCTGCCGGACAGGATCATTCCGATCCGCCCCTGCTCGATCACGGAGTAGGCGCGGATACCCAGACCCGTGTCCATCAGGATGTCGCGGATGTCCTTGAGCCGGACGACCCGGTCGTTCAACCGGTACTGGCCCTCGCCGCCGCGGAAGATGCGGCGCCCGATCGTGATCCGGCCGTCCTCGGCCTGCTCGATGCTGCCGTCGGTGAGGAAGGAGAGGCTGACCTCGGCCATTCCCAGCGGCTTGCGCTGGTGGGTGCCGTTGAAGATGACCTCCTCCATGGAACTGCCGCGCAGCGACTTGGCGCTCTGCTCGCCCAACACCCAGGTGATCGCTTCGGCCAAGTTGCTCTTGCCGCAGCCGTTCGGCCCGACGATCGCCGTGATTCCGGGCGCGAAGTGACTCACGACCGGCTCGACGAAGGTCTTGAAGCCGCTAACCTCCAGGTGTTCCAGTTTGAGCATGGCGTGGTTGTTTCGGCAGTGGCCGCGGTGGTCTCAGCAGTGGGGCACGGTCGGCAGGGAAGGGGACCCGATGCCATGGGAGAACTTAGCAGCTTTCGCGTATAAGTCACAACTCGTTGTGCCCGTGCCAGCCATGTTCCACAACATATGGCACTTTCCTCTTTCGGCTGATACGCTGCCGCGCCAGTGAGCACGCTGACCGTCAAGAGGACGCTCTTCGACGCCCGCCAGATGGCGCGAATGATGCGCCGCATGGCAGCCGAGATCGTCGAGCGCGCCGGAGGCACTGAGGCGCTGATGCTGGTCGGCGTGCGCACCCGCGGCGTGCCGCTGGCGGACTTCGTCGCTGCCGAGATCGCCCGCACCGAGGGTGTCGAGGTGCCGGTCGGGGTGCTCGACATCACGCTCTACCGGGACGACCTGTCGACGATCGCGCCGCAACCTGTGGTCAAGGAGAGCGTGCTGCCGGTGTCGCTCGACGACAAGATCGTCGTGCTCTGCGACGACGTGCTCTACAGCGGCCGGACGATCCGTGCGGCGATGGACGCGCTGATGGACTATGGTCGGCCGCTGGCGATCCGGCTCGCTGTGCTGGTCGACCGAGGCCACCGGGAGCTGCCGATTCACGCCGACTGTGTTGGCGAGAACGTCCAGACCACGGACACCGAAGTGATCAAGGTCTCCTACGCCGCGACGGACGACGGCAAGGAGATGGTCGAGCTCCTCGAGCGCGAGGCGTGAGCGACTTCAGGTGGCAGCGAGGCGACCTGCTTGGGGTCGCCGAGTTGTCCACAGCGGAGATCATTCACGTTCTCGACACCTCGGAGTCGTTCGTCGAGGTCGCGGCGCGGCCGATCAAGAAGGTGCCGACGCTGCGCGGCAAGACGGTGATCAACCTCTTCTTCGAACCCTCGACACGGACCCGCTCCAGTTTCGAGATCGCCGAGAAGCGGCTCTCGGCCGACAACATCAACTTCTCGACTTCCGGGTCGTCGCTGTCCAAGGGGGAGAGCCTCCTGGACACCACCCGCAACCTGGAGGCGATGGCGCCCGACCTGGTCGTCATCCGGCACGCGCACCCGCGGGTGCCTCACGGTCTCGCGGAGCGCATCGGTGCGGGGGTCATCAACGCCGGCGACGGCGCCCACGAGCATCCGACCCAGGCGTTGCTCGACGCCTTCACGATCCGCCGGCACAAGGGCCGCCTGGAGGGCCTCAAGGTGGCGATCGTCGGTGACGTGGCGCACAGCCGCGTGGTGCGTTCGAACGTCCTCTGTCTGAGCAAGCTGGGCGCCGAGGTCACGATCGCCGGTCCGCGCACGATGATGCCCGAGGCGCCCGAAGCCCTCGGCGCGCGGGTTGCCTACTCGCTGGAGGAAGCGATTTGCGGCGCGGACGTAATCATGATGCTGCGCGTGCAGTTGGAGCGGCAGGCGCGTGCCTCCTTCCCCTCGGAGCGCGAGTACTTCGAGTTCTTCGGTCTCACGGCGGACCGGTTGCGAGCCGCGAAGGACGACGTGATCATCATGCACCCGGGGCCGATGAACCGCGGCATCGAGATCGCGAGCGAGGTGGCGGACGGCCCCTGGTCGGTGATCCTCGAGCAGGTGGCGAACGGCGTCGCGGTGCGCATGGCGGTGCTCTATCTGCTGGCCGGGGTCAAGGCTGACGTGGATGGGTCTGTGACTTGACGGGGACGACTTGAACGGGGCGCTGCTCATCCGTGGCGGTCGGGTCGTGGATCCGAGCCAGGAGCTCGACGGCCGGGCCGATGTTCTGATCGAGAACGGCGCGGTGACGGCGTGCGGCCCGGGCCTCGAGGCGCCGGACGGAGCGCGGGAGGTCGACGCCGCCGGGTTGGTGGTCACGCCGGGCCTCATCGACATGCACGTCCACCTGCGCGAGCCGGGGCAGGAGTACAAGGAGACGATCGAGAGCGGCACGCGGGCGGCCGCCGCGGGCGGCTTCACCGCGGTCGCCTGCATGCCGAACACGGCGCCGGTGAACGACGATTCGTCGGTCACCGAGTTCATCCTCACCCAGGCGCAGCGGGCCGGGTGGGCCCGGGTCCATCCGATCGCCGCGGTGAGCAAGGGGCTCGAGGGCCGGGAACTGACCGAGTTCGGCGCTCAGCGGCGGGCCGGCGCGGTGGCGCTGTCGGACGACGGGCGACCGGTATGGAACGCGGCTCTCATGCGGCAGGCGCTGCGCTACGCCCGGCACTTCGACCTGCCGCTGATCCAGCACGCGGAGGAACTCGCACTCTCGGGCGACGGGGTGATGCACGAAGGCCGGTTCTCGACCCGGCTCGGCGTGCCCGGGATTCCCGGCGCCGCCGACGACGTGATGGTCTGCCGCGACCTCGTGCTCACCGCCGATACCGGCGGCCGCTACCACCTGGCGCACATGTCGACCGCTCGCAGCCTGGAGATGATCCGGGGCGCGAAGGCGAGCGGCTACCGCGTCACGGGCGAGGTCTCGGCCCATCACCTGCTGCTGTGCGACGAGGACGTGTACGACTCGGGCCTCGATCCGGACTTCAAGATGCACCCGCCGCTGCGCAGCGCGGCCGACCGCGACGCTCTGGTGGAAGGCATCGCAGACGGCTCGATCGACGCGATCGCCAGCGACCACGCGCCCCATCACCCGGACGAGAAGGAACTCGACTTCGTGGCGGCGCCGAACGGCGTGGTGGGGCTCGAGACGACGCTCAGTCTGTGCCTGGACCGCCTGGTGGGGAAGGGTGTGATCGATCTGCCCCGGCTGGTCGAGGCGCTATCGGTGGCGCCGGCCCGGATCCTCGGTGTTGCGGGCGGCAGTCTGGCCCCCGGCGCCGCCGGCGACGTCACCCTGATCGACCTGGACCGCGAAGTCGAGGTCGACCCGGTCGCCTTCAACAGCAAGTCGCGCAACACGCCCTTCGCGGGCTGGGAGCTCAAGGGCGCTCCGGCCGGCACGATCGTGGGCGGTCGCGTGATCGAGTTGCCGTAGCGACCGCTCTAGCGCGCGGGCATCCTGCCCGCATCCGGCGCGGAGCGCCGGCCTCCGGTCGTTCTGCCGCGCTACGCTACCTTTCGGCGCCGGATGGCCCTGGAGATCATGGAAGACCGAGCAGCAGTCAAGCGGCGTGTCGTCGTCGTCGGCGCGGGCAACGCGGCGCTGTGCGCGGCGCTTTCGGCGCGGGAGAACGGGGCGGCGGTGACGGTGCTGGAACGCGCGCCGCGGCGGGAGCACGGCGGCAACAGCCGCTTCACGATGGCGTCCATGCGCTTCGCGTACGGCGGCCTCGACGAGCTGCAGGAGGTGGCGGATGCCTTGAGCGCCGAAGAGATCGCGGCGAGCGACTTCGGGTCGTACCCGGAGCGTCAGTTCACCCTTGATCTGGAGCGGATGAGCGGCGGTCGGGCCGACCCGGGTCTGGTCCGGGCGCTGGTCGCTCGAAGCCGTCCGACGCTGCGCTGGATGCGTGGGCTGGGCGTGGAGTTCGTCCCGCTGTACGCGGGCCAGGCGTTCGAGGTCGACGGCAAGCGCCGGTTCTGGGGCGGTCTGACTCTGCAGGCGCGGGGCGGAGGCCCCGGCCTGGTGGCTTCGCTGGGGCGGGCGGCGGAGCGGGCCGGCATCGGAATCCTCCATGAGTGCCGCGCGGTGGGGCTGCTCGTCGACGGCGGGGCGGTTCGGGGGGTCAAGGTCGAGGGGCAGTCGGGCGCCCGTTCGCTGCCGGCGGACGCCGTGGTCCTGGCCAGCGGCGGTTTCGAGGCGAACCGCGAGTGGCGGCGGCAGCACCTGGGCGAGGGTTGGGAAGCGGCCAAGGTACGCGGTAGCCGCTACAACACGGGCGACGGCATTCGGATGGCGCTCGAGGCGGGCGCCGCGCGCGCCGGCCAGTGGACGGGCTGTCACGCGGTTGCCTGGGACCTGAACGCGCCCGAGGTCGGCAATCTCGAGGTCCGGCACCGGTACCAGAAGCACAGCTATCCGCTCGGCATCGTCGTCAACGCTCGCGGTGAACGCTTCCTCGACGAGGGCGCGGACTTTCGGAACTACACCTACGCCCGCTACGGCCGTAGGGTGCTGGAGCAGCCGGGACGGTTCGCGTGGCAGGTCTTTGACGCCCAGGTCGCCGACCTGCTGCGGGACGAGTACCGCCAGCCGCATGCAAGCCGGGTGACGGCCGACTCGGTCGAGGAACTCGCCGGCCGGCTCGAGGGCGTCGACAATGAGGGGTTCCTCCGCACGGTGCGGGACTTCAACGCCGCGGTGCGGCGGGACGTGCCCTTCGACCCCAGCGTCCGGGACGGCCGCTCGACCCGCGGTCTCGAAGCGGCCAAGTCGAATTGGGCCAACCCGCTGGAGCAGCCCCCCTTCGAGGCCTTCGCCGTGACCTGCGGCATCACGTTCACGTTCGGCGGTCTGGCGGTGGATCCGAACGCCAGGGTGCTGGATGGAACCGGGCGGCCGATTCCGGGCCTGTTCGCGGCCGGCGAGCTGGTCGGGGGACTGTTCTACGACAACTATCCCGGCGGTTCCGGCCTGACCGCGGGCGCCGTCTTCGGCCGGATTGCCGGCGCCGGGGCGGCGGGACTCGATGGCTGACCGACGCTTGAGCGGCGACTCCCGACTCGGGGAGATCCAGTTCCACGGCCCGCGGGGCAGGGTGCGCTACCTGACGGTGACGAGGTTGTGGCTGCAGCTTGTCGTTGCCGTGGCCATCGTCTTCTTCGCCTTCGTCGTCAACGCCGTCGTGGCCGCGCCGACCGTGGTGCGCGTCGAGTTGTTCCGGGCCGACCAGGTCGAGCTCGCCTCTGCGCGCCAACGCTTCGGTGAGAGGTTCGAGGCGCTCGCGGTGCGCTACAGGGAGATGCAGCAGGTCGCCTCCGATCTGGACGACCGTCTCTGCAAGGTCGTGCAGGCCTACGGCGTCGAGGGGCCGGCCGCCGAGGGCTGCGGCCGGCCGGCCGAGCTGGTGGCCACGCCGGGAGCGACGATCACTGAAGAGCAGGTACGGGCGGTGCGAACCGCGATCGAGGAAGATCTGGAGGGGGTCGCCAGTCGTTTCGCAAGCCGGCTAGCGGCCGCGGTCGAGGTCGAGTCCTCACGGCCTGACCTGGTCGAGTTGACGCCGTCCGCGTCTCCGCTACGCGGCGACGATTTCGTTCTCGTCGTCCCCTTCGGGGAAAGCGCGAACCGGGTGACCAAGGCGCCCGAGTTTCACTACGGCATCGATCTCGCGGCTTCGGCCGGCGCGCCGGTCCGGGCCACCGCCGCTGGCAGGGTGACTTTCGCCGGCCGCGGCGCCGACCTGGGACCTGCGTGGAGACGGTACGGCCGCGTGCTGGGGATCCGCCACGGCGACGGCTTCATCACCCTCTTCGGTCACCTGGAAGCCACCGAGATCCGCGCTGGACAGAGTGTCGAGAGGGGCCAGAGAATCGGCACGGTCGGGGAGACCGGCTGGAGCGTGGAGCCGAACCTGCACTATGGCGTCCTTCGCCGCCGGAGCGATGGGCGCTACGAAGCCATCGATCCGCGGATCCATATCCTCGACTACCGCTGGCGTGACGAGCAGGCCCTGGTTTCCGGGGTTGCGCGGGCGCCGGACGGCTTCCCGCCGATTCCGGCGACGCTTCTGAGATAGGCGACGTTCCTGGGATAGAAAGGCGCGTTCCGCACAGGACCACGAGCAGACGACAGGGGTGAGCCGCGTATGAAGTCGGGAGTGAGATGCGCATGAAGTACAGAGCAGTCATCTTCGACCTGGGGGGCGTCGTCTTCGGATCGCCCCTGCATGCGATCCGGCGCTACGAACTGGCGAACGGGATCGAGGAGAACTTCGTCAACCGCCTGGTCGTGTCGGCCGGCCCGGAAGGTTCCTGGCAGCGGATGGAGCGGGGCGAGCTGGTCATGGGTCCGGGGTTCTTCGCCGCCTTCGACCGCGACGTGAAGGCCGCCGACCCGGAAGTTGCCGAGCGGTTCTCGGCCGAGGACATGATGGCGGCGATCGCCGAGGAGTCGGGGCCGCGGCCGCAGATGATCGACGCGCTGCGGCGGCTGCGGTCCGACGGCTACACGGTGGCGGCGTTGACCAACAACTGGGTGAGCGAGGAGGAACGGGAACCGAAGGACGCCGGGGAAGCCGCGATGCGGGCGGAGGTTCGGGCCCTGTTCGACGAGTACATCGAATCGAGCGTCGTCGGCCTGCGCAAACCGGATCCCGCGATCTACCACCTGGCCTGCGGTCGGATCGGCGTCGAGTTCAGTGAGGCGGTGTTCCTGGACGACATCGGATCGAACCTGAAGACGGCGCGCGCGCTCGGCATGACCACGATCAAGGTCGACGATCCGGACGATGCCCTGGCCGAACTATGGCGGACGCTGGACGGCTACCGGTAGGGCTTCATCCGTTCGCCCGGGTTCTCCCGAGCCGAACGATCAACCGCCCGAACCCGACCTGGCGAGGAGGCGGAAGGCGTGTGCAGCCGAAGGGCTGGTTCGCCCCCTACGGAGCTTCTACCGGTCCCGGCAAGGAGAACGTGAGATCGACCATGGCGGTGAGGCCGTCGAGCAGGGTGACGGGGGACTTCAGGGTGCCGAGGCGTTCGTGCCAGGCCTCGATCTCGTAGGTGCCGGCCGGCAGGCCGGGAATCTCGAACGAGCCGTCGGCCCCGGTGACGGCGAAGTAGGGGTGGTTGAACACGCCGAGGTAGGTCGACATCCACGGGTGGACGTCGCACTTGATCCGGAAGGCTGGCTCCTCGTCGGTGAACGAGAAGGTGGCCCGCTTGATGGCTCCCGGCATCGCGCGGTTGAAGGGCCGGTTGACCTCGGACAGCGAGTGGACGTTGTGCAGCAGTTCGTCGGAGTTCAGGACTTCCAACTCCTGGCCGACCACGATGCCGGCGACGTGGGGCGTGTAACGGCACCCGTTCTGGTCGATAAGGGGTGGCTCCGCCAGCGGGTAGGGGCCACCGGGCAAGCCGCTGGTCACGTAGACGAGAACGTTGGCCAGGCCGGCCTGTTCGTCGACCTCGAGAATCTCGGGGAACACGGCCTCGGTGTGCTTGGCGGCGCAGGCCGGGTCCGCGTCCATGTTGAGCGGCCGCAGCTCCGGCAGTGCCCCGTCGTAGCGGATGGCGCCGGCGATCGTGCTGCCGCCGAGGGGCTCCGTGGGCGGCGCTTCGGCTTCCGGGGCAGCCTGGTCGGCTCCGCCGCCCGTGCCGCCGCAGCCGGTCAGGACGAGGGGAAAGAAGAGGGGAAACAGGAGCAGGAGGAGCGTCGCGGGCGGAAGGCGGCGAAACGAGCGAAGCGGGAGATTGATCATGGCGCCATTCTACGGGCCCCGTGGCTGAGAACGAACGGCTGAATTCGCGTTCTTCGGGCCGGATTCCTTGACCCGGATGGGGGCCGGTGTTAGCTTCCGCGCGATTCGTGGCCCGGCCCGCTCTTGAGGGTGCCGCCGCCCTACTTGTAAGTCCTCGATGGCACAGAGTCAGGACAACACTCACGAGCCCGTCACCGGACGCGCGCCGCTGATTGTCGGCGGCTACGACTTCCGTTCGATGACGGAAGCCGTTGCGGTCCCGATCGAGCGCAAGACGCCGCTCGGCTGGTGGTTCTTCTTCCTGCCGTCGCTAGCGCTGCTGGGCCTGTTCGGGGTCTCCATCGGCTGGCTGTTCTGGGAGGGCACCGGTATCTGGGGCCTGAACAACCCGGTCAGTTGGGGCTTCGCGATCGTCAACTTCGTCTTCTGGGTCGGCATCGGCCACGCCGGCACCCTGATCTCGGCGATCCTGTTCCTGTTCCGGCAGAAGTGGCGGACGTCGATCAACCGCGCCGCCGAGGCGATGACCATCTTCGCGGTCATGTGCGCGATGGTGTTCCCGGGTATCCACGTCGGCCGGGTGTGGGTCGCGTACTGGATGTTCCCGCTGCCGAACCAGATGGAAATGTGGCCGAACTTCCGCAGTCCGCTGATCTGGGACGTGTTCGCGGTGTCGATCTACGGCACGGTGTCCGTGATGTTCTGGTACGTGGGCCTGATTCCCGACCTGGCAACGATCCGCGACCGCGCCAAGACGCGGATCCGCAAGCTCGTCTACGGCATCTTCGCGCTCGGCTGGCGAGGCTCGCAGCGGAACTGGCTGCACTACGAGCGGGCCTACGTGATGCTGGCCGGGCTGGCGACGCCGCTGGTGCTCTCGGTCCACTCGGTGGTGTCGATGGACTTCGCCACCGCGCAGTTGCCAGGCTGGCACACGACCATCTTCCCGCCCTACTTCGTCGCCGGCGCCATCTTCTCCGGCTTCGCGATGGTGATGACCCTGATGCTGATCTGCCGGGTCGTGTTCAAGATGGAGGACATCATCACGATGCGCCATCTCGAGAACATGGCCAAGATCATGCTGCTGACCGGGTCCATGGTCGGCTACGCGTACGCCATCGAGATGTTCATCGCCTGGTACAGCGGCAACCCGTATGAGCAGTTCGCGTTCGCCAACCGGGCCCTCGGCCCCTACGCCTGGGCCTACTGGATCATGGTGAGCTGCAACGTGATCACGCCGCAGTTGTTCTGGTTCAAGAAGATGCGCAATCACATCGGCTGGCTGTTCATCTCTTCGATCCTGATCAACATCGGCATGTGGTTCGAGCGCTTCGTGATCGTCGCGTCGTCGCTGCACCGTGATTTCCTGCCCGCGAACTGGGACTACTACCAGGCGACCTTCTGGGACTTCGCTTCGCTGATCGGCAGCTTCGGCCTCTTCTTCACGATGTTCTGCCTGTTCGCCCGCTTCCTGCCCATGGTGGCGACCGCCGAGGTCAAGACCGTGCTGCCGGAGGCGGATCCCCACCAGGGCGAGGAACTGGTTCGGGTCGTGCCGGCAGGCTCCAGCGCGGGGGCGATGCCTCAGGCGGCGCCGGCCGGTGGGGGAGGGGCCTGACATGGGTTTGATGCACCTCGACGTGCCCGAGGCGTCCGGCGGCTACAGCCACTACGGTGTGCTGGCCCGCTTCAGGACCGCCAAGGCGCTCTACCGCGCCTGCGAGGCAGTCAGAGACGCCGGGTACTCGAAGTGGGACGCGCTGACCCCCTTCCCGGTCCACGGCCTGGACAAGGCGATGGGCCTCAAGCCGTCCAAGCTGCCGTTCCTTGTGCTGGCGACCGGCCTTACCGGCGCCGGGCTGGGGTTCGGCCTCCAGAGCTGGGTCCACATCATGGCCTATCCGCTGGTCATCAGCGGCAAGCCGCTCTTCACCTGGCCGGCGTTCGTGCCGGTGACCTTCGAGCTCGGCGTGCTCGGCGCCGCGCTGGGGGCCGTGCTCGGCATGTTCGCGCTCAACAAGCTGCCGACGTACCACCATCCGCTGTTCCGGTCGGAGACCTTCGCCCGGGTCACCGATGACGGCCTGTTCATCGCCATCGAGGCGTGGGATCCGAAGTACGACGATCAGGCGACGGCGGAGTTCCTGAGCGGCCTGGGCGCGGTGGAGGTCGAGCATGTGCCGATCGAGGATCCGCCTGACGACGACGCCGGCGGCGAGGACGCATGATGAGTCACGGACCGCGCATCGTTCACCTGGATCAGCTCGTGATCCGCCCGGGCAGCGCGTGGGCGCGGCTGCCGCTGATCGCCGGCGGGCTAGGGGTCGTGTTCACCGCGGTCTCTGTGGTCATGGCGATGGGATCCGAGGAGAACGCCAAGCAGTTCTTCCACTCCTGGTTGGTTGCGGTCGTCTTCTTTCTCGGCATCGCTCTCGGCAGCCTGTTCTTCATCCTCATCCATCACGCCACCAAGGCGGGTTGGGGCGTCGTCGTGCGGCGTCTGGCCGAGAACCTGGCTTGCGCCGTGCCCTTGCTGGCGGTTCTGTTCATACCGATCGCCGTGTTCGGGATGCACGACCTGTTCCACTGGACCCACAGCGACGCGGTGGCGCATGACCGCCTGCTCCAGCTCAAGGAGCCGTGGCTCAACCAGAGCTTCTTCTGGCTGCGCGCCGTCGTCTACTTCGCCGTCTGGATCGGGTTGGCGCTCTTCTTCCGGAACTCGTCGCGGCGGCAGGACGCGAGCGGCGACGAGGCCCTGTCCCGGCGCATGGCCCGATTCAGCCCGCCGGCTATCGCTCTGTTCGCTCTGACCCTGACCTTTGCCGGCTTCGACTGGCTCATGTCGCTCGATCCGCACTGGTACTCGACGATGTTCGGCGTCTACTTCTTCGCCGGCACGATCGTCGCGGCCTTCGCCGGGCTCACCGTGCTCACCCTGGCGCTGGATTTCGCCGGCTACCTGCGGGGCGTGATCACCGGCGAGCACCTGCACGACCTCGGTAAACTGCTGTTCGCGTTTACCGTCTTCTGGGCCTACATCGCCTTCAGCCAGTTCTTCCTCATCTGGTACGCGAACATCCCGGAGGAGACGGGGTGGTTCCTGAGCCGGTTGCATGGCACGCCGGAAGACCCCGCGAACTGGCGACTGGCGACGATGTTCCTCGCCATCGGCCACTTCGCGGTACCGTTCTTCTTCCTGATGCCCCGTACGGTCAAGCGGAACCGCGTCCTGCTGCTGATCGGCGCCCTGTGGATGCTGGCGATGCACTTCTGGGACATCTACTGGCTGGTGATGCCGAACCTCCACGACGAGATGACCTTCTCCTTGCTCGACGTCACGTCGATCCTCGGCGTCGGCGGACTGTTCGTGGCGGTTGTGACCTGGCTCCTGGGCCGCGGCGCGCTGGTGCCGACGCGCGATCCGCGCCTGGTGGAGTCGCTTGCCTTCGAGAACATCTGACGACCCTCGGATCCGCGCCGCCGCGCCGCCGATCCGCCTTGTTCCGCGCACCGGTCCTTGCTACGCTGCCCCCGCTCTAGGAGAAGCCCTGAATCTGGGAGAAGTTCCAGCCGGCAGTCGTCGCGTCTAGGGCCGCCATGTGGCGGCGCGCGGTCGGTCGGCCCCAGTTCACCAACTCTGCATCACCTCCTCGTAAGGAGCCTCGACATGATTCCGAAGCAGACGATCCGCGTCTGTGCCGTCCTCCTCGCCCTTGCCCTGGCTTCGTCCTCGGTGGTTCTCGGCGGCACGATTACCGGCAAGATCACCTATGACGGCCAGGTGCCGAACTTCCGCCCTTTGAGGATGGACGCCGATCCCAAGTGCGCCGCCAAGCACAGCGGCGCTGTCAAGCCCGAAATGCTCGTGCTGGGTGCCGACAACGCTCTCGCCAACGTGTTCGTGATGATCACGGATGGCTTGGCAGACAAGTCGTACGATCCGCCCTCCCAGCCCGTCGTCATGGACCAGAACGGCTGCCTCTACACGCCGCACGTGATGGGCATCCAGATCGGCCAGCAGTTCAAGGTCAAGAACTCGGACGGTCTGTTGCACAACGTCCACTCGCTGTCGAAGGAGAACACGCCCTTCAACCGCGCGATGCCGGCCAGCGTGACCGAGGCGGACTATGTGTTCACGAAGGAGGAGCGTTTCAAGATCAAGTGCGATGTCCATCCCTGGATGGGCTCCTACATGACGGTCGTCGACCATCCCTTCTACGCCGTCACCGGCATGGACGGCACGTTCAAGATCGAGGGGCTGCCGGCCGGTACCTACACCATTGAAGCGCAACACGAAGTCGAGGGATTCGGCGACGGTGGCATCTACACCGCGGAAGTCACCGTTGGTGCGAGCGACACGGTCATGCAGGACTTCGTGTTCGTGAGGCCGTAGTCGGGCCGTACTGCCGGGTCGAAGAGTCGAGATAGAAGGACCAGGAAAGGAGCGGCGTCCATGGCGGAGCCCGTTCAAGCCTCACACGCACACGAAGAGCATCACCACGAGCAGAGCTTCTGGCGGAAGTTCATCTTCTCGACCGATCACAAGGTGATCGGCGTCCAGTACTCCGTGACTGGTCTGGCGTTCCTGTTCTTCGGGTTCTGTCTGATGATGATCATGCGCTGGCAGCTCGCCTACCCGGGCGAGCCGATCCCGTTCATCGGTTCGCTGCTGGGCGACAGCCGGGCGCCGGGCGGCATCATGCTGCCCGACTTCTACAACGAGCTCGGCGCCATGCACGGCACGATCATGGTGTTCCTGGGCGTCGTGCCCCTGGCGGTCGGCGGTTTCGGCAACTTCGTGATGCCGCTGCAGCTCGGCGCGCCGGACATGGCGTTCCCGCGCATCAACATGATCAGCTACTGGTCCCTGTTCATGGGCGGCGTGACGATGTTCGCCAGTTTCTTCCTGCCCACCGGCGCCGCCGCCAACGGCTGGACCTCCTACTCGCCGCTCTCCGACATTGCGCTGAACGGGCAGACGGCGTGGCTGATCGGGATGATCTTCCTGATCACGTCGTCGTTGCTGGGTGCGATCAACTTCATCACCACCGCGGTGCATCTGCGGGCGCCCGGGTTGACCTGGATGCGCCTGCCGTTCTTCTGCTGGTCGCAGATCGTCACCGCCTTCCTGCTGCTGCTCGCCTTCCCGCCGCTCGAGGCAGCCGGCGTGCTGCAGTTGATGGACCGGGTCGCTTCCACCAGCTTCTTCCTGCCCGACGGCCTGGTGGTCGGCGGCGAGGTGCTGGAAGTGAGCGGCGGCGGCAGTCCACTGCTCTGGCAGCACCTGTTCTGGTTCCTGGCGCATCCCGAGGTCTACGTCCTGATCCTGCCGGCGATGGGCATCGTGGCCGAGGTCATCGCGAACAACTCGCGCAAGCCGCTCTGGGGCTACCGCTCGATGGTCTACTCGCTGATCTTCCTCGGCTTCATGAGCTTCATCGTCTGGGCGCACCACATGTTCATCACCGGCATGGGCTCGGTGATGTCCACCTTCTTCCAGACCACGACGATGATCATCTCGATCCCCTCCGTGATCATCCTGAGCGCGCTGTTCATTTCGCTGTGGGGCGGCTCCATCCGCTTCAATACGCCGATGCTGTTCGCGCTCGGTTTCCTGCCGATGTTCGGCATCGGGGGCTTGACCGGGCTGCCGCTCGGCCTTTCGGCGGCGGATATCCCGCTGCACGACACGTACTACGTGATCGGGCACTTCCACTACGTGGTCGCGCCGGGAACGCTGTTCGCGCTGTTTGCCGGCGTCTACTACTGGTTCCCGAAGGTCACGGGACGCAAGATGAACGAGTTCCTGGGCAAACTCCACTTCTGGCCGTCGCTGATCTTCATGAACGGCGTCTTCTTCCCGATGATGATCCAGGGCCTGAACGGCGTGTCGCGGCGTCTCGCCGACGGCGGCATCACCTACGACTTCGCGGGTAACGTGGCAGGCCTGAACCGAATGATGTCGGTCTCGGCTTGGTGCCTGGCACTGGCCCAGATCCCGTTCATCATCAACTTCTTCATGAGCATCCGGAACGGCGAGAAGGCTGGTCGCAACCCCTGGAACTCGACCACGCTCGAGTGGTTGGCGCCCTCGCCGGCGCCGCACGGCAACTTCGATCAACCGATCGAGGTCGTCCGCGGGCCCTACGAGTACAGCGTCCCGGGTAGCGACAAGGACTACGCCCCACAGGCCGAACCGGCCTCAACCTGACTGCCTGAGGACCTGAAGAGATGGAAATCCCCTACACGGTAGAAGCCCACCCCGAAACGGGCCTCAACAACGGCAAGATCGGGATCTGGCTGTTCCTGACCTCGGAGGTCATGCTGTTCGGTGCGCTGTTCGCCACCTACATCATGCTGCGCCTCGGGTCGGACGGTCAGTGGGCGCACTACCAGGCCGAGGCGGAGCTGAACATCCCGCTGGCGACGCTCAACACCGCGGTGCTGATCGCCTCCAGTCTGACCATGGTCATGGCCTGGGCGTCCCTGATGCGCGGGCAGTTGAACCGGTTCCGCCTGTTCGGCTGGCTGACCGTCGCTTGCGGCGGCGGCTTCCTGGTCATCAAGTACTTCGAGTACACGGCGAAGTTCGCGCACGACCACTATCCGGAGTCGAACACCTTCCTCGCCATCTACTTCACGATGACCGGACTCCACGCCCTGCACGTCATCGGCGGCATGGCCTGGAACGCGTACTTCACGGGACCGGGATCGAAGCTGTTCCACACCAACCGGCAGTGGCTGACCGACCGCGTCGAGCACTCGGGTTTGTTCTGGCACTTCGTCGACCTGGTCTGGATCTTCCTGTTCCCCGTCTTCTACCTGCTGTAGCGGTGAGCCTCTTCGCCCTGATCCGCAGCTACCCTGGAGCGAGTCGCATCTCATGAGTGAACACGTCGATATCGACAAGCACGTTCGTACGTACCTCCTGGTGTTCGGCGCCCTGCTGGTCGGCACCGGATTCACGGTCGCGGCCTCGTACCTCGATGTCTCGGTGCCGCTGGCGATCGTGATCGGCCTGTTCATCGCCAGCGTCAAGGCGACTCTGGTCGCCTGCTTCTTCATGCACCTGATCGCGGAGAAGAAGCTGGTCTACTGGATCCTGCTCCTGACCGTGGCGTTCTTCATCGTCCTGATGGCGGTGCCCCTCCTGACCTCGGTGATCGACCAGGCGGGAGACTTCATGCCAAGCGGAGCACCGGCGCCGCACTGATCCAGCGTCAACGCACTGATCCAGCCACGAACTCATTGATCCAGCCATCAACACACTGATCCGGCCATGAACCTCAAGATCATCCACGTTGTCTTCGTGGGCAGCGCCGTTCTGCTGGCGCTGTTCTTCGGAGGCTGGTGCCTGGCGCAGGGCGCCGAGTTCTTCGCACTCGGGGTGGGTTCCTTCGTTGTCGCTGCGGCGCTGGTGGTGTACGGCTTCTGGTTCTGGCGCAAGATCACCACGCCCCAAGAAGAGTGGGAGCGCCGGCGCAAGCTGTTCCGCACCGTACCCGTGGTGGTTGGCCTGTGGCTATTCGGTTCCGAGCAGACGGCCTGGGCCTGCTCCGTCTGCTACGGCGCCGCGGAGGGCTCGATGATCGACGCCGCTCGTGCCGGGGCCTGGTTCCTGCTTGGCGCCGTGCTCGTGATGCAGGCTGCCGTCGTTCTCTTCTTTCTCCATGTCCGGCGCCGCGCGCGTCGTTTCCGCGAAGACTCTCAAACAGACCCGGTGCCACCCTGGTGGAGCACGGTTGAGGAGCCAGTGAAGTCATGATGGATGCGATGTTTCCTGCCGCGGCTTCGGCCCATGCCGGCGCGATCGACACCATGATCGACGCGGTGCACTACCTGATGCTCGCGCTCTTCATTGTGTGGGGTGCGTTCTTCCTCTACACGCTGGTGCGCTTCCGCGCCAGCCGCAATCCCAAGGCGGACTACGTCGGCGTCAAGAGCAAGATGAGCACGTATGGCGAGGTCGCGGTGGCGATCGCCGAGGGGATTCTGCTCCTCGGCTTCTCGATCCCCATGTGGGCCGAGCGGGTCGATGAAACGCCCAGCGAGTCGGAATCCACGGTCGTGCGCGTCGTCGCCCAGCAGTTCGCCTGGAACGTCTGGTACCCGGGCGCCGACGGCGTATTCGGCGAGGCGGATCCCCACCTGACCGACGAGGCGACCAATCCGGTCGGCCTGGACCGCGATGGAGCGGGCGCCGACGACATCTGGACCGTGAACCAGTTGCACCTCCCGGTCGACAAGCCGGCGATCATCCACCTGACGTCCAAGGACGTGATCCACAGCTTCAACCTCCCGAACATGCGGATCAAGCAGGACGCGATCCCGGGCCTGTCCATTCCAATCTGGTTCGTGCCGACCAAGACCACGGAGCAGATTCGCGAAGAGACGGGCAATCCCGACTACGTCTACGAGATCGCCTGCGCGCAGCTCTGCGGCAACAGCCACTACTCCATGCGCGGCTTCCTGACCGTCCACGCCGAGGAAGGGTTCCAGGCCTGGCTCGACGAGGAAGCGTCCTACCTCGGCGACGGCGACGAAGACGACTTCTTCAACTAGGAACGTCCCTCGGTCCGCGGTCTCGCATTCGACCGGGATAGCTTGGCGTCGCCCGGTCTCCTGGGTGTAGCCTCAAGTCCATGAGCGGGTGGACACCACGGTGGGGGCGCCGTGAGCTGTTGAAGGCGGCCTGGGTGGGGCCGGCGGCGGTCGCTGCGGCGGTACGGGTCCGCGCCGCGACTCCCCAGGAACCGGAAGGCGGGCAGACCGGGCCGAAGCCGGATGCCCCTGCCGTCGAGGCCTATCGCGCCGGGTTCGCGGCGCCGCCGCTGGAGCGGGTGCGGATCGGCTTCGTCGGCGTCGGCAATCAGGGCGGCGGCCACGTGCGGAACTTTCTCCGCATCGACGGCGTCGACATCGTCGCCGTCTGCGACATCGACGAGCCGCGCGCCGAGGAGGTCGCGTCCTGGGCGGTCGACGCCGGGAAGGCGCCGCCCGATCTCTACACGCGGGGCGAGACGGACTTCGAGCGGCTCTGCGAGCGTGACGACATCGACCTGGTGTTCAACGCGACGCCGTGGCGCTGGCACGTGCCGGTTTGCGTCGAGGCGATGGAGACCGGCAAGCACGCCGCGGTCGAGGTGCCGGCCGCGATCACGCTCGAGGGATGCTGGCGCCTGGTCGAGACCGCGGAGCGCACGGCGCGCCACTGCGTGATGATGGAGAACTGCAACTACGGCCGCAGCGAGATGATGGCCCTCAACATGGTGCGCCAAGGCCTGCTGGGCGAGCTCCTGCACGGCGAGGCGGCCTACATCCACGACCTGCGTTCGATCAAGTTCTCGGACCGGAACGAGGGTTTGTGGCGGCGCCAGCACTCGGTCGAGCGGAACGGGAACCTCTATCCGACGCATGGCCTCGGGCCGGTGGCCCAGTGCATGGCCATCAACCGGGGCGACTGCTTCGACTATCTCGTGTCGCTATCGAGTCCGGCTCGCGGCCTGGCCCGCTACGCGGCGGAGCGCTTCGGCGCCGACGACGCGCGGGCCAAGGTCCGCTACGCCCTTGGCGACATGAACTCCAGCCTGATCCGTACGCGCCGCGGGCGCAGCATCCTGCTCCAGCACGACACGACGACGCCCCGGCCATACAGCCGGCTGAACCTGGTTCAGGGCACCCGCGGGGTGTTCGCGGGTTTCCCGGACCGCATCTTCATCGAGGGCGAGGCCGAGGGGCACGAGTGGAGCGACGTCGAGCCCTACCGGGAGCGGTTCGAACACCCGCTGTGGTCGGCACAGGCGGACGACGCCGAGGGCGCCGGCCACGGCGGCATGGACTATCTGGAGGACTACCGCCTGGTGCGTTGCCTGCTCGAAGGCACGCCGACCGACATGGACGTCTACGATGCGGCCGCGCTGTCGGCGCCGGTCGAGTTGAGCGAACTGTCGGTGGCGCGGGGCAGTGAGCCGGTCGAGTTTCCGGACTTCACCCGCGGCGCTTACCGCACCCGGCCGCCGCTGGGCATCGTGGCCTGACGCGATCACGGCCTGAGAGGATCGTGGCCTGAGAGTCGCCTATCTCCTGCCCGGCGCTGCCCTCTACGGCGGCGTCAAGGTCGTGTTCCAGCACGCTCGGGCCCTGCGGCGGCTCGGCGTCGAGGTCACGGTCCATTCGCCTGACGCTTGCCCGGACTGGTTCGACGGCGCCGGCGCCTTCTACCGGCAGGTTGCGGCGCTCGAGAGCCGCTTTCTACCCCGAGTCGAGGTCGCCGTCGGCACACTGGCGTCGACGGTAGCCCCGGCGGTCGAGATCGCCGAACGCCTGGCCTGCCACCTTTGCCAAGGGTACGAACCGGGTCATGACACGCTGGCGCCGGTAGCTCGTGAGGCGATGCGGGCAGCCTACGACCTGCCGGCGCTCAAACTGGTCGTATCGCCGCACCTGGTTCGGACCCTGCGCCAGCGCCACGGTGTGGAGGCCCGGTGGATACCGCAGCCCTTCGAGCCGGACCTGTTCCGCCCGCCGGAGCGGGAACGCGCCGACGACGGTCGGTTGCGCGTGCTGGTCAGCGGGCACTGGGAGCTGCAGGTCAAGGGCGTGGCCTGGTGCCTGCGCGCGCTTCGGCCTCTGTTCGAGCAGAGTGGCGGCCAGCTCGAACTGGTCCGCCTGTCGCTCGATGCGGACGAGGAGGAACTGGCTCTGTGGCCCGAGGCGGATCGCCGGCGCCACGTCCCGCCGGCGGAGGTGCCGGCGCTGGTCCAGGGCGTCGACCTCTGCATCGGCCCGTCGTCGCCGCTCGAGGGTTTCGGCCTGATCGCGCTCGAGGGGATGGGCTGCGGCCGCGCCTGCGTGCTGACCGACATTCCCTCGCACCGCGACCTCGACCCGGAGGACCGGGCGTCGATCAAGGTGCCGGTCGGCGACGGGGAGGCGCTTCGGTCGGCGGTAGAGCGTCTCTGGGGGGACCGGGAACGGCGGAACCGTCTGGGTGCGGGCGGTCGCGCCATCGCCGAGACCTACACCGAGCGACGGACCGCCGAAGCGCTGGTCGTCGCGTTCCGGCACGGTCTCGCGACGTAGCGGCCGGTCGCTCAAACGAAGATCGAGACGTAGAAGCCGGCCGTGGCCAGGCTGTCCCGGTCCGGCGCCAGCGACTCGGGCAGGGCGTCGATTCGCGCCGGCAGGGGAGTGGTCTGGGCGTCGATCCGGTACCGGTCGAAGCTGGCCGCGTGCAGCCAGTCCTCCAGCGTGCGACGGGTGAAGAACCGGACGTGGGTGGCGCAGAGCAGGCCCATGGGCACGTAGTCCCAGCGCCCGGCAATCAGATCCTCGACCACCGAGTAGTGGCCGACGTTGGGCACTGAGAACACCATCCGGCCGCCGGGACGGAGCCAGCCGGCTGCCCGCTCCAGGAAGACCTGCCCGTCCGTCAGGTGCTCGAACAACTCGAACGCGACGATCGCGTCGAAGGTCTCGCCCGGTTCAACGGTCTGAACGTCGCCCTGAAGCATGCGGTCGAGGCGCGCCTCGGCGGCGGCGGCGGCTTCGGGGTTCAGTTCGATTCCGACCACGCGGCAGCCGAACCGCTCCTTGATCAGCGCCGAGGTCGCGGCGCGTCCGCAGCCGATCTCCAGCACGGACGATGCGGGTCCGAGGTCCTCTGGCAGCAGGGGCAGGACGTCGGCGCGCTCGCCGCCGTAGTAGTCGATGAACTGGTAACAGAGGCCGGCGCGCAGCCCAGCGGGGCGTTCACCTGCCGCCCACCTGGCCGAGGCGGCGGGCGACAGCAGGACGGCGGGACTCGCGCCCTGCTCGGGCGGTGCGGTTGCCGGGTTCGCGGCGCCGCCGGCGAGCCACGCCGTCTCGGCGAGTTCGTAGTCGGCCAGGGTGAACAGGTCGTTGCTCGCCTCGGGTCCGGTCGTGGTCAGGTCGGTCGCGTAGACGGCGCCTTGGTCACGGCCCGCGACGCCGGTGAGTTCCTCCCGCATCCGCTTCAGGGAAGCCCGGCCGATCAGGACGCGGCAGGACTCCAGGATCAGCACCGCCTCGGCGCCATCCGGCGGCGTATCCGGCGGCTTTGCTATGACCTCGACATCGCCGAAGACGGCCCGCGCCTCTCCGCTCAGCCAACGGCGGAGGTACCACCACTCGGCGGACGCCTCCGCTTCGGCGTTCCAGGGCAGAACCAGCAGCAGCATGGCGTGATCGTAGCGTCGGCGCGAGCGCCGCCGTCCGGAGCGCCTACAGCCTCGCCATCACCTGGTCGTGGAACTGCTCGACCACCCGCTCCTGGGTGGCGAGCGACGGCAGCAGCATGAGCTGGTCGAGCCCGGCGTCCGCCAGAGTCCGGACCTGGGCGCGCACCTCTTCGACCGTGCCGGCCAGGCAGGAGGCGCGGATCAGGTCCGGGGTGACGAACCGCTCCTCCTCCGGCAGGGAGTAGGTGCAGTGGCCGGCGTGAACGCGCAGGTGGCGGCCCCGCGCCGGCGTCTGCTCGACCAGTTGGCAATACTCGTCCCAGACCGGGCGCACGTGGGGCGGCGGCGCCCGGTTGAACTGGTGCTGCTGGTCGTAGAGGTAGTGCAGGCCGGAGAGCACGAAAGGGCCGCACTCTTCGACTATCCGCGGCGAGGTCAGATCCTCTCCGGGTTCCAGGATCACCGCCGTGGTCAGGGAGCAGGTGTAGAAGCTGTCACGGTCGAAGTCCCGGTCCACGGCCTCGGCGCCCCGCCGGCAGTTGTCGATCGCGCGGTCGAACAGGGCGGCGTTCGGGGGAATCGACATGACCAGGCCATCGCCGACTTCGCCGGCCAGGGCTTGGCTCTTGGGGCCGAAGCCGGATACGTACATCGGAATCCGAGGCTCGGTGGCGATGAAGCCCTGCTCTTCCATCAGGAACCGGAGCGGCTCCGTGCGCCCGCGGAACGCGAAGTCGGTTTCCTCGCCGTCGAGCAACGCCCGCACGACGCGAAGGTACTCGCCGAACTCGGCGACGCCCACGGGCCGGTGCCCCATCAGCCGCATGGCCGTGTTGCCGGCGCCGATGCCGAGGAACGTACGCCCCGGAGCGATCCGGTTGATCGTCGCGATGCTGTGCGCCGTGACCGGCGCGATCCGCGTGCCCGTGATCGCCACTCCGGTGCCGAGTTTGATCCGGCTCGTCCGCTTCGCCGCCAGCGCCATGACCGCATAGCAGTCCGACCAGATCATCTGGCTGTCGGCAAGCCAGGCATGGCTGTAGCCCAGCGCCTCCGCCCGCTCGATGTAGCCGATGTCGTCGATCTTGCTGGCGACGCAGATGCCGAAGTCCATGGGTGGCGGGTCCTCTGCCGTTGGCGAAGCGCGCAGTGTACCGCCGGAGGCGAGGGCGAGGCATTCACACGCCCGCTCTGCGGGCCGCTCACTACCCGCGCTGTCGGTCCTGGTGAGGGCGGGTCGATGTGTCTCACCAAATTTACAGTGAATTTGGTTGGGTAGCCCTGATCCAGCGCCGGCTCTTGCGTGTTCACCAAAGTTACTGTAAGTTTGGTGAATGTTGTTCTTGAGCCAACGGCCGCTGACTAGAGGCGATGTAGACCGGGATCTGTTCGTCGGCCGGGAAGGCGAGTTGGCTCGCCTGGACCGAGCGGCCCGTTTGGGACTCAATGTCCTCGTGCTTGGCGCTCGAGGCTCGGGCGTGACGTCTCTACTCAGCCAGCATGCGCGCCAACTCGAGGACGCCGGCCAGCGTGTGGGCCTGGTCGGCGGAGCGGCTGCCGAGTCCTTGTCGGAGCTTGCCACCGCAATCCGCATTGGCGTGGAGGGCCGGCGCCCGACGCGCACCCAGACCCTGAGGCGTGATCCGGAACTCCTCTCAGCCTTGCAGCCGTTGGTCCGGGCACTCAGCCAGACAATTGAAGTCAAGACGATCCCGGGCGACCCCGACCCGCTGGCGCCACTGAGGCACGTCGAAAAGACCTTGAGCGATCCTAAACTCGACGAAGGCGCGCCGGCGGATGGCTCAGAGGGGCGTCTCGTCGTGATTCTCGACGGGACGCTGCAGCCGGGGCTGGTTCACGCTCTCTTTGGTCGACTGCGGGACGAGGTCTGGGAACTCGGCTGGACCTGGGTCGTGGCTGGGCGGCTGGACCGCCGAGACGAGTATCTTGAGCCCCCGGCGGACGCATTCTTCGACGACGAAATTGTGCTGGGTCCCCTGGAACCCGAGCAGGCTCGCCAGTTCGTACTGGCTCGCCTTGCCGATGCAACGAGTGAGGAGCTTGGAGATGTCGCGCGGATTCGGGAGCGGTTGGATCAGATCGTCGAACGGAGCGACGGCGTCCCGCGGCGCCTGCTGGCGGCAGCCAGGGAGACGTTGCTCAGCACGTCCCGGCAGACGCGCACCATCGACGAGGCGCTTGCTACGGCCGCCTCGCTCGGCAAGACCGAACTGGCAGTGATGCACTACCTTCTCGCGGCTGGCCCCGCGAGCGCATCCGACGAGGAGTTCCTGACCGACCTCGGCGTCTCTCGTTCCCGGGCGACGCAGGTCCTTAGGCGACTTGAGGCGTCGAATCTCGTCTTGGTCTCAGAGATGCGTAGTGCTCGTGGCAGGCCCCGCAAGCTGTACCGGTCCCTCGGCATCACGAGCGAGAACGGGCCGTGAGCCGCCCTCTTCTGCTTCGATTGTGGGAGGAGCACGCCTTTGACCACGCCCCGCTACGGCACGACCTTGGCCTCTATCACGTTGCATACACCGAACTCACTGGCCGTTCTTTGGAGGAACGTCTTGGGAACGGCGGCGCTTCGGCCAACCAGAGAAGGGGCCTCATGGGCGGGAACTATCGGCGCGAGCTGGAAGGGGACGGGCCTCGGTCTGGCCCTCCAACGACAGGCGCCCACCAGTGACGTGTTGAACAGGTCTGCCGCTTCCGCCCTCGAATCGCTCCAGACGCTCCTGAAGCGGATCGGTCGGGAGGATCTGGTGCCGGTCCTGGTCTTCGACGACACAGATCGCTGGCTGGCCACTCCTGGAACTCCACGTCGCGAGGCCGCTAGGGACTTCTTCTCAAAGGTACTGCCTGCGCTACGGGGTTTGAGCACCAGCATTGTCGTCGCGGCGCAGACCGCGTACTTCGAGGACCCGGAACTGCGGGACCACCTTGATCGCACGTTGTCGGATCGAGTCGAGATTCCCTCCTTGCCATCGATCGAAGCGTTGGGCAAGGTGCTGGAGTCGCGGATTCGCTACCACGGAGGCGATGGCGGACATCTGGGCGACGTGATTGCTCACGAAGCGGTCGAGCGACTGTACAGCTTGTACGTGACGGAGTTCGGTGGATCACTTCGGAAGGTCATCGGCACAGTCCATGTCGCCCTGACGGATGCCTGTGAGAGCGGACACGAGAGAATCGGATTCGATGTCATCGAGCAGGCGGCAACGTAGACCGCCTTGGAGCGGCAGAGGCTTACCTCCACGTCCGTGTGGGCCACGACTGCCGATCGTCCTCGGTTCCGACCTTGAGCCCTTCTGGCGCTCGTGCTTGAAACCACCGTCCGCAGATGGCCATGCTTCACGACGGCGACACTGGCGCGCGTCGCGGGTAAGAGAGGCTGGAGCCTGCCACCGCCTCGGGCTCGCCGGCTCACGTGGCAGGTCGATACTGAACGCCGGACGCGAACCCCCAGCGACGCGCGCACTAGGACCCTAGCATCGCGGCTCTTGCGTGAGCGGCGGGCGCCGGGGCGCGGTGCCGAACGGATAGGCTCGGGCGCTCCAACCCTTGAGGGGTCAACGACAGTGTGGAGGACGATGAGTTCATCGACGAGCCGGATCGCGGGTCCGATTCTCCTCCTGAGCCTCGGGCTCACTGTCGCGCCTGCGGCCGCCTCCACCGCCCCGGATTTCGAGTCCGAGGTGCTGCCGGTCCTCAGGAGCCGGTGCTTCGCCTGTCACGGGCCCCTGCGGCAGCGGGGCAACCTGCGGCTGGACTCGAGACCGGCGATGCTGATCGGCGGGGGCAGGGGGGCGGCGATCGTGCCCGGAGATGCTGAGACCAGTCTGCTGGTGTCGGCGATTCGTCGTGAGGACGAACTGGAGATGCCGCCGCCGCGTCCGCTCGATGACACTGAGCGGGAGCTGCTCGAGGCCTGGATCGTGGCCGGGGCGGAGTGGCCCCTCACGCACGGAGGAGACGCGGCGACGCCGGTGCAGGTTGTCGCGCGCGAGGTGCCGCCGGTCGAGCACAAGATCGCGGGTCCCGGCGAGGTGCTGTCGTTCAACCGCGACGTGCGACCGATCCTCTCGGATCACTGCTACCCATGCCACGGGCCTGACGAGGCCGTGCGCCAGGCGGGTCTGCGGCTGGACAACGGGGAGTACGCGCTCGGCGTCCTGCCGTCGGGACGACGCGCGCTGGCGCCGGGGGACCTGGACAAGAGCCAGTTGTTCCAGCGAATCGCGGCTGTTGATGCTCTCGACCGCATGCCGCCTTCCCATGCTGACTCGACGCTGTCCGACCGCGAAATCGAGACTCTGGGCCGCTTCATCCTCCAGGGCGCCGAGTTCGAGGACCACTGGGCCTACCGGCCGCCGGAACGCCCGGATCCGCCTGCGGTTGCGGACGCCGGTTGGCCCCGGGGCGAGCTCGACCGCTTCGTCCTGGCGCGCCTGGAGCACGAGGGCCTCGCTCCGTCGCCCGAGGCGGATCGGCGCACCCTCGTCCGGCGCCTGTCGCTCGATCTGACCGGGTTGCCCCCGACCCCGGCCGAGGTGGATGCCTTCCTCGCCGACGACCGACCGGATGCCTACGAGCGCCTGGTCGACCGGCTGCTGGAGTCCGACCGCTACGGCGAGCACATGGCGCGCTCGTGGCTCGATGCCGCCCGCTACGCCGACACCAACGGCTACCACATCGACAACGAGCGCTATATGTGGCGCTGGCGTGACTGGGTGATCGAGGCTTTCAACCGCAACCAGCCGTTCGACGAGTTCACGATCGAGCAACTGGCCGGCGACCTGCTGCCCGATCCGACGCCGGAGCAGTTGCTGGCAACCGGGTTCCACCGCAACCACATGATCAACTTCGAAGGCGGCGCCGTGCCCGAGGAGTACCGGGTCCAGTACGTGTTCGACCGCACCGACACGACGGCGACGGTGTGGATGGGGCTGACGGCGGGCTGTGCCAAGTGCCACGACCACAAGTTCGATCCCGTAAGCCAGCGCGAGTACTACCAGCTCGCGGCGTTCTTCAACACGGTCGACGAGGTCGGTCTCGATGGCAGCCAGGGCAATGCCGAACCCCGGATCCCGGCGCCGGACCCTGGGCAGCGGGTGGTGCTGGAGGAACTCGAAGCCGAGTTGGCGCCGCTCGACGCCATGCTGGACGACGAGAACGACGACGCGGTGGCCGCTCAGGCGGCCTGGCAGGCCGAGTGGGACAGGAAGCTGGGCGAGAAATGGCGGCTGCTCGCACCGATTCGGATCGAGTCCAGGGCAGGAGCGAAGATGACCCTGCTGGAGGACGGCTCGATCGAAGTGTCGGGCGACAACCCGGGCACTGACGTGTACGTGATCGAGGCGGACACGGACCTCGAACGGATCGGCGCGGTGCGCCTGGAAGCGCTTCGGGATCGGACCGACCCGAGCGCCGGGATCGGGCGCGGCGAAGATGGGAGTTTCGTGCTGACCGAGATCGAAGTCCGGGCGACGCCCCTTGCCGGTGACGGGCCGTCCAGGGATCTGGACTTCGTTGACGGCTACGCCGACTACGCGACGTCGTCCCTACCGGTGGAACTGGCGATCGACGGCGACGAGTCGACCGGTTGGGGCGCCGGCTACGTCACGAGGCCCACGGCCCGGACCGCCGTGTTCCGAGTTGGTCAGACTCTGAACGGCGACGCCGAGGAAGCCGATCCTCTCCACGACGGGGGCGCAAGGCTACGGATCGTCCTGCGCCAGGAGTCGAGCTACCAGCAGAAGACGTTGCGCCGGTTCCGGCTGACCGTCTCCGATGCCCCGGAGATCGCGTTCCAGAGCCTGGGGCCGGGCGCGCTACGCGCACCCTACGGTGGCCTTGCGGCAGCGTACCGGGAGTTCGAGTACCTGATCGGGCTGCGCGAAGATCAGCGCACGGAAGAGCAGGCGACGACAATCCGGCGCCGCTTCCGCCGCAACCACTGGCCGCCCTGGCAGCCGAACGAGGCGCGCTTCGCCGAGCTTGCGGAACGGCTTCGCAAGATCGAGGCGGAAGTACCCACCGCGATGGTCATGCGCGAGATGGAGGCGCCGCGGCCCACCTTCGTCCTGCGTCGCGGCGAGTACAACCAGCAGACCGACGAAGTGAGCCCGGCGGTCCCCTCCTTCCTGCCGCCGATTCCGGAGGAGCTGCCGAAGAACCGGCTCGGTCTGGCGCGCTGGCTGGTCAGCGAGGAGCATCCGCTGACCGCTCGGGTGACCGCGAACCGGATGTGGCAGAGGTTCTTCGGCCGTGGCCTCGTAGGGACTTCCGGCGACTTCGGTTCCCAGGGCGAGTGGCCGTCCCACCCCGGGCTGCTCGACTGGCTGGCCACCGAACTGGTCGGGTTGGACTGGGACCTGAAGGCGCTTCAGAAGACGATCGTGATGTCTTCGACCTATCGCCAGAGTTCGAAGGCGAGCCCGGAACTGGTCGAGCGGGATCCCGAGAACCGGCTGCTGGCGCGGGCGTCCCGCTTCCGGCTGGACGCCGAGGTGATTCGCGACGTCGCGCTGGCCGCCGCCGGACTGCTGGTGGAGAAGTTGGGCGGCCCGAGCGTGAAGCCGTATCAGCCGCCGGGGCTGTGGCGGGAGATCGGCTACGAGAGCCGGGGCCGCTTTACCGCCGGTATCTTCAAGCAGGACGAGGGCGACGCGCTCTACCGGCGCAGCCTCTACACGTTCTGGAAGCGGACGGTGCCGCCACCCAACATGCTCGTCTTCGACGCACCGAACCGGGAGACATGCACGGTCGAGCGGTCGCGCTCGAACACGCCGCTGCAGGCCCTGGTGTTGATGAACGACCCGCAGTTCGTCGAGGCGGCGCGGGTGCTGGCGACCAGTCTGTTCACCGGGCGGGATGCTCCGGACAACGAAGCCGACCACGAGCGCATGAACCAGCTCTACCTCCGGGTGCTGGCGCGGTTGCCGAACGAGTTGGAGCGGTCGGCGATCGGCGATCTGCTGGCCGACCTGCGACGGAGTTACGAAGGGGATCCGCGCGCCGCCGCCGCTCTGCTCCGGGTGGGTGAGCAGCCGGTGGACGAGAGCGTTCCGGCCGCGGAACTCGCGGCCTGGAGCGTGGCGGCGAGCGCGGTACTGAACCTGGACGAGGCGGTGACCAGGCAATGAGCAGGGGAGCGAGAAGATGAGCAGGGGATCGAGCGGTTTCGGATGTCCTTCCTGCGGTCCGGGGCCGGGGGTCGATCCCCAGAGCCACTACGCGCTGGGGGTGAACCGGCGGCAGTTCTTCGGTCTGGCCAGTACCGGCATCGGGGTTGCGGCGCTCTCGTCGCTGCTCGGCCCGGCGCCGTCCTCGGCGGCCCACACAGAGGCGTCGAAGGCGCTCGGCGCGCTCGGTGGCGTCCACTTCCCGGCCCGGGCGAAGCGCGTGATCTACCTCTTCCAGTCGGGAGCGCCCTCGCAGATCGACCTGTTCGACTACAAGCCGCGGCTCGCCGAGTGGCACGGCGAGGAGTTGCCTGCTTCCGTGCGGGGCGACCAGCGGGTCACCGGCATGACCGCGAACCAGGCCGAGTTCCCGATCACGGCGTCGATGTTCGAGTTCGCGCGGCACGGCGAGAGCGGCGCCTGGGTCAGCGAGTTGATGCCCAACACAGCGCGGATCGTCGACAAGCTCTGCTTCCTCAAGGCGGTGAACACGGAGGCGATCAACCACGATCCCGGCATCACCTTCCTGCAGACCGGCCACCAGCAGCCGGGTCGCCCCAGCCTCGGCGCCTGGTTGAGCTACGGCATCGGCTCGGAGAACCACGACTTGCCGGCCTTTGTCGTGCTGATCTCCCAGGGCAGCGCCAAGCGCGAGTCGCAGGCCCTGTTCCAGCGCCTCTGGGGCGCCGGCTTTCTTCCCTCCGAGCACCAGGGCGTGAATCTCCGGGCGGCGGAGGATCCGGTGCTCTACCTGTCCGATCCGCCGGGAATCGACCGGGGAGTGCGGCGCCGGATGCTGGACGTAGTGGCCCGACTCAACGAGGAGCACCACCAGGAGTTCGGCGACCCGGAGATTGCCGCGCGCATCGCGCAGTACGAGATGGCCTACCGGATGCAGGCCTCGGTCCCGGAGCTCGTCGACACGTCCGGTGAGCCGCAGAGCACCTTCGACCTCTACGGAGAGGATGCCCGTACACCCGGCACCTACGCCGCCAACTGCCTGCTGGCGCGGCGGCTCGCCGAGCGGGACGTGCGCTTCATCCAGCTCTACCATCGCGGCTGGGACCAGCACGGCGACCTGCCGAGCGACATCCGGCTGCAGTGCGCGGACGTGGACCGGGCTTCGGCCGCTCTGGTCACGGACCTGGAACAGCGGGGACTGCTCGAGGACACGCTAGTCGTCTGGGGCGGCGAGTTCGGCCGCACCGTGTACTGCCAGGGCGCCCTCTCCGAGGACAACTACGGGCGCGACCACCACGGCCGCTGCTACACGGTGTGGATGGCCGGGGCGGGCATTGAGCCCGGCAAGACGTACGGCGAGACGGACGACCACTCCTACAACATCGTCTCGGGCGGCGTGCACATCCACGACCTGAACGCCACGATCCTGCACCAGCTCGGGATCGACCACGAACGCCTGACCTACCGCTACAGTGGTCGCGATTTCCGCCTGACGGACGTCCACGGCCGGGTGGTGGAGGAGATACTGGCCTGACGGTTTGCGCAGACGGTCCGACGTGCCGCCGTGCCGGCGGCGCACATTCTTCAGGGGAGAAAAGTCATGAATTGGGGTAAGGCAGTAGGTGCCGGCCTGGCGGCCGGTTTCGTCCAGAACATCGTCAACTTCGTGCTGCACGGCCTGGTGCTCGGTGGCATGTACGTGGATCAGCCGGCCTTCGTGCAGGAACCCGACAGCATGACCATGCAGATCGTCTGGTTCCTCGTCGTGGCCCTGGTGATCGGCGTCGTCGCGAGCCTGCTCTTCGCGTGCAGCCGCCAGTCCTGGCAGGCGGGCGCCAGGGGAGGCCTCCACTTCGGGATCCTGCTCGGCGCCGTGGTGGGCTTCCAGCAGTTCTACCTGACGCTGGTGGTCAACGACTTCCCCTACCACGTCGCCTGGATGTGGCTCGGCGTCGAGATCATCTCCTTCGGCATCGGCGGCATGGTGCTGGGGGCCATGGTCAAGCGGGCCGCCGCCTAGGCCGCGACGGCGCTACGGTTCTCCGGCTCGGGCCCGACCGAGGCGCGCCCCGGTCGGCCGTCCTGCCGGCCACTGCCGAAGCGGTCATTCGGTCGCGGAACCTGTGCGCGGGACGAGACGGATGCCCTGGTTCGGCGGCGGTTGTTGAAGGCCGCCGCGGCCGGTCCGGCGGAGGATCGGGTACATGCCCGCCGCGTCCGGGTGAATGGCATAGGTCTCCCAGCCCCGAACTGGCTTCCGGTCGTCCACCCGCTCCCACAGCGAAAGAGCGCCGGAGATTCCGGAGTGTAGGTGTCTTGCCTCAGGAAAGGTCTCCACATGGCGGAACCCGCCGAGGATGGTGCTCTCACCGGCCTCGTTCCACCATTCGAGTCGACCGTTCCCAACGTCGCCGATCAAGCGCGGGAGCGGCAGCACCTCGCTGCCGGCGCGAAGCGCCAGTCCGCCGCCCCGAAGCGGAACTGCCTGTGCCCCATCGCGGGATTTGGCCAGCACATGACTCACGTACTCGTGGGCGACTTCGGGAGCGAAATGGCCGCGCCAGTTCAGCGCGTTGTAGAAGGGGACGCTCAGGTGCAGGCCGTAGTAACCGCGGGTCTGGTGGTACGCGTGGACGGAGTCGAGGAAGCCCTGAGCGTTCGGGCTGTCGGCGAACCGGCTGTAGGCGTCGAGCGCCGGGTTGCGGTCCCGCAGGAAGTGGATGAACCGGGTTTCCGGGGCATGGGCCGGGCGATAGACCCGGCCTTGCATCGGGATCAGGTTGAGGATGCCGAGCACGGAGACGATGCCGGCGTAGGCGAGGCCAGCGGGCCGTCCGAAGCGCGCCAGAGCGTTGCCGCCGACCGCGGCACGGCCTGACCGACGCCCGAGTCCGGTTGTGAGCACATCGGCGAACAGCAGCAACCATAGCGGGATGAGCGCGAACAGGAAGCGGTACTCCCGGTGGTCGAGCATCAGGTGCGGCAGCAGTAGCGACAGCAAGACGAGCAGCACCAGACCGCGCCGGCGCAGATCGAGCAGGGCCGCGCCGGCGACCGCCGCGGCGCCGCCGCTGGCGATGCCGAACCAGGCCAGGTAGCTCCAGGGCGTCGACTGGCCGGCGCGGCTTGGTGCGATGACGGCGTTGACGTCGAAGTTCACGAAGTAGGAGCTTAGAAAGCCGCCCCAGGTCAGGTAGTCGAGCGTGCCGACCCCGAGCACTCCGGCCGCGACGGCGCCGGCGAGAACGAGACGGCTGCGGGCAGGCGACCGGGTGCCCAGGGCCAGCAACAGAATCCCCGCGGCGGGCGCGTACTGGAACCGCACCGCGGCGCACAGCACCGCCAGCAGGCCGGCGGCCGCCGTCCGACGGCGCGTCGGCGGCGTGCGGTCCACAGCCAGTGCGAACAGCAGGAGGAGCAGGGACGTGGCGACGAACGCGGTCAGCGGCTTGTGGGCGAAGCCGACCAGTTCGTACCAGAACGCGCCCAGCAGCAGAGCCAGTCGGGCCGAAGCCTCGCCGAACAGAGCGCGTCCGGCCAGGTACATGCCGAGCGGAACGCCGAGCGAGACGGCGCAGAACGCGAGCTCGACGGCGGCCTGATAGGCGAAGGCCGAGTCCAGTCCGATCGCCTGGCACAGAAACAGCACCGCCGCCACGGCGGAAGGCACGAGCCACGACCGGGCGCCGTAGAAGAACTCCCAGTGCAGCACGCCGTTGCCGAACACGAGCCAGTGGGCGGGTTCGAGATACTGCATGACCTCGTCGGGGTGGAGGATGAACTCGCCGCCAAGGGCGACCGCGGCGCGGGCCGCGAAGGCCGCCGCCAGCACGGTCCAGAGATGCCGCCATGGCGGCTCGGTCGGCCCGGTCGCAGGCTTGGGGACAGAGGGCCGCCGCTGCTCGCGGACGTATTCGCTCTTCCGCTTGCGGCGTCGCTTGGCCATCGCTCGGTCATGCATCCTAGCGACTGCCACCGCGCGTCGGCCACTCGCCCGAGCGCCAACCAGAGCGGCTACGATGGGGCCGCTCGGCGGTCACGGCGACTGCCTGGTCGGCGTCCAGTTCGACGGCCCTTTCGAAGTGTTGGATCGCGCCTCCGGTGCAGCCGGCTCCGGCCGTTCTACGGCGTTTCGTCGTCATGTTCTGGCCGGTGCCGCTACGGTTCTCCGGCTCGGGCTCTCCGGCGGGCCTCCTCCAGGGCGCCCTGAGCCGTTGGCTGCTCCGGGTCGAGCGCGAGCGACCGCTCCAGAGTCCGAGCGGCCTCGGCGTACCGTCCCAGATTGAGCAGGGTGATCCCCATGTTGGCGTGCGCCTCCGCATTGCCGTCATCGGCTTCGAGCAGCGCCCGGTAAAGGTCGACGGCCTCCTCGAGGCGGCTCTCGTTGAAACGGATGAACGCGAGATGGTCGAGCGCTACGGTGTCTCGCGGATCGAGTTCGAGCGCGCGTTCGAACCGAGGGGCCGCTTCCTCCAGCCGGCCGAGTTCCTGCAGGGCCTGCCCCGCTACACGGTGCAGTGAGGATGCTTCGGGCAGGTCGGGGTCGATCGTGAAGGCGCGCTCCAGCGATCCGATGGCCTCGTCGTATTGCTGGAGTTCGAACAGCGCTATGCCGAGGCCGGCGTGTACCGCCGCGGACTCGGAGTCCATCTCCAGGGCCTCGCGGTAGAGCGCGATGGCCTCGTCGAAGCGCTTCTGCCTTCGCAGCGCTTCCGCCCTGGTGTGGAGAGTCGCGGGGCTGCGCGGCTCGAGTTGTTGGGCTCGCGCGGCGATGGCGTTTGCATCGTCAAGACGGCCCATCCGGAGGTACAGAGTCGCCAGTTCTCGCAAGGCGTCCGCCCGGTCCGGCGCCAGCTCTGCCGCCCGCGCCAGCTCTGCCGCCCGCAGGAGGTTCTGCTCGGCCGCTTTGAGCCGGCCCGTCTCGCGCGACGCCTTGCCCAGCAGCAAATGGAACTTGGCGATCTTCGGGGAATTGGGGGCGGCCGAGAGAGCCCGGTTCACAGCGTCGATTGCCTGCTCGTAGCGCCCGGAGGCGTATTGCGTCTCGCCCAGGCCGGCCCAAGCCAAGGCGTAGTTCCCATCGATTTGAAGGACGCGGCGGTACTGCTCAACCGCCTCGTCGTAACGGCCCTGCTTCCTCATCGACTCGGCCAGGTTCTGGTTCGCATCGAGGTCGCGCGGATTGATCACCAGTGCCCGCCCGAAGGCGCCCTCCGCCTCCTTGAGACGGTCGAGCTTCAGCAACGCGATTCCGAGGTTCGAATGGGCGCCACGAGCCTCGGGATTGAGGGACACGATGTGACTGAACAGAGTCACGCCGTTCCGGAAGTTGGCCGCATGCCTCCAGGTCAGAGTCCCGAGCAGCGCCAGGACTACCGCGAGCACGATCTTTGCACTGGTGATACCGGTCGCGGGCAGCCGATCGGCGCCCCGGACCAGCGCAGCGACGATCAGCGTCAGCAGTCCGATGCCCGCCAGATACTGAAAGCGGTCGGCAACGAAGGCGAACTGCATGTAGCCGTAGTCGATCAGGCCGAGTGCGGGCGACAAGGTCGCCGCGTAGAAGGCGACGCACGCCAGCGGGCCGCGGCCCCAGCGACCGCGGCCGAGCCAGAGCGCTGCCGGCAGCGCCACGGCGAGTGCAACGAAGGCCCAGGCGAGGGGGTCGCGGGCTTCTATCTCCCACAACGGGTAGATGAGGACGAGATCGGTGGGCCACAGCAACTTGCCGGCGTAGAACCAGAGCGCCCGGGCCGCGATCAGGATTCGCTCGACCAGCGAGTAGTCCAGGGAGAGGGCCTCGCGGGTTCGGTAGAAGGCCGTATCCGCGAAGGCGATGGCCAGGCCGATCGCGAAGAACGGCAGCGTGCGAAGGAGGTCCGTGGCGGCTATCCGGCCCCGCCGCCACCAGTGCCAGATCACCAGCGCTGCGGGCAGAGTGACCACGACCGTCTTGGACAGCAGGCCCGCCACGAACAGGACCAGCGCGAGCAGGTAGGGACCGCGGGATCGGCTCTCGACGAACCGGACGTAGGCCAGGAACGACGCCAGGTAGAACAGGCCGGACAGCACGTCCTTGCGTTCGATGACCCAGGCCACCGACTCGACATGCAGCGGGTGGACGGCGAATACTGCGGCCACGATCCAGGCCCCCGGAACGGACAGGCGATCGAGCAGCCGCCACAGCAGCAGGACGTTGGCCAGGTGCAGGAGCACGTTGACGACGTGGTAGCCGAGCGGATTCAGCCCCCACAGTTTGTGCTCCAGCCAGAACGTCGTGTAGACGACCGGCCAGTAGTGCCCTTCGTACTCCATCTCGCGAGGCGAACCCCAGATCGTGGAGAGCCCCGAAACGCTCTTCACCGATGGGTCTTCGGTGAGTACGAAGTCGTCCCAGACGAATTCGGCCAGGTAGGCGGGAAAGAAGCTGACCGTGACCAGGAGGACCAGCGCCAAGGCAGCGAGCGCCTTCCGGCGGGAGATCCCGCTGAGGCGTGGCCCCTTGGACGCCGGCTCGCCCGCGTCCAGGCGCTGGCGTGCGAAGAGATCGCCAACCGTCACTGCGGCCGCCGTGCGAAGCGCTGGCGCGCATCGTTGAGGGCGTCGCGTGCGACGGACTGGTCGGCGTCCAGCTCGAGCGTGCGCTCCAGGTGGAGGATCGCTTCCCCGTAGCGTTCGAGGTAGAACAGGGTGACGCCCAGGTTGGCGTGGCCTGGGGGGTGCTGCCGCCGGTCTCGAGCAGGGCCAGGTACTGCTCGAGCGCCTCCTCGTACCGCTTCTGCCCGAAGTGCACCATCGCGAGACGGCCGCGCGCCTCGGTTTCGTTCGGATCGAGTTCCAGGGCTCGCCGGAATTGCCGCACCGCATCTTCGGTCCGTCCCGCCTCCTGCTGGGCCCGACCCAGGATTCGGTGGAGAGCCGGCGCCGCCGGCTGGTCGGGGTCGAGGGTCAGCGCGCGCGAGAGCGACTCGATCGCCTCGTCGCGTCTTCCCAGCTCGAACAGGGCGATGCCCATACCGGCGATGGCGGGTGGGAACTCCGGGTCGAGTTCCAGGGCCTCCCTGTAGACGGCCAACGCGGCCTGGTAGCGTTCCGACGTCCGAAGAGCTTCCGCCCGGGCGTGGAGGGGTGCGGGACTCTGGGGTTGCATGCTGCGAGCGCGGCCGAGAACTTCTTCCGCCTGCTGCGGGCGTTGAAGGAGGCCGTAGACGATCGCCAGTTCCAGAAGCGGCCCTGCGTCATCGGGTCCGAGTTCCGCCGCCCGCAGCAGGTTCTGCTCCGCTTCCTCGGCTTGCCCCAGTTCGCGTAGCGTTTGCCCCAGGAGGTAGTGGACCGCGCCGGCGTTCGGCCCATCGGGATCGGCGGCAAGGGCCCGGCGTCCCGCCTTGGCCGCTTCGTCGTACTGCCTGGCTCGGAAGAGCGCCGCGGCGAGGCCGGCCCAGGCGAGGGAGTAGCTGTCGTCGAGCGCCAGAACGGTGCGGAACTGCTCCGCGGCTTCCTGGTAGCGGCCCTGCCTTGTCATCGCCTCGCCCAGGTTCTGATGCCCGTTGCGGTAGCGGGGATTCAGCTCCAGAGCGCGGGCGAAGGCGGCCTCCGCCTCGTCGAAGCGGTTCAGGTTCAGGAGCGCGAGGCCCTGGTTGGAATGCGTACCGGGGAAGTCCGGCCGCTGGGCGACCGCGATCCGGCTTGCTTCCAGGCTCTCCTCGAAGCGGTCTGCTTCGCCCAGCGCCTGGGCGAGGTTCAGGTGGGCGTTGCGCGCCCCCGGGTTGAGGGCGACGATGTGGCTGAAGAAGGCGATGCTGTTGCGGTAGATGCTTGCCTGCCGCCACGTCAACGTTCCGAGGATCACGAGCACGGCCGCAAGCAGGACCCTGCCGGCGATCGCGTAGGAAGCGGAAAGTCCGGCCGCGCCGCGGACCGCCGCGGCGACGACGACCGCGATCACGCCGGCGCCGGCCAGGTACTGGTAGCGGTCGGCGACGAACGAGAACTGCATGTACCCGTAGTCCACGAATCCCAGTGCCGGCGACAGGGTCACCGCGAAGAAGGCGAGCCCCATGAGCGGTCCACGGCCGATGCGATGACGGCCGAGCCAGAGCCCTACCGGCAGCGCGACCGAGGCAGTCACGAAGGTCCAGGCCAGGAGGTCGCCGGTCCGGATCTCCCAGAGTGGGTAGATCACCGCCAGATCGGTCGGCCAGATCAACTTGCCGACGTAGAACCACACCGCTCTGGCAGCGATCAGGACGCGTTCGACCAGCGAATAGTCCAGCGAGAGGACCTCGCGCGAGCGGTAGAACGCCATGTCTCCGAGGGTGATCGCCAGGCCGGCGAAGAAGAACGGCGCCGTGGTGAGCACGTCGGCCTTGGAGATGCGGTCGCGCTTCCACCAGTGCCAGATGAGAAGCGCCGCGGGCAGGGTGACGATGACGGACTTGGAGAGCAGTCCCGCGACGAACAGGGCTAGGGCGAGGGCGTAGGCCGGCCATCGCCGCGTCTCGACGAAGCGGATGTAGGTCAGGAGGGAACCCAGGTAGAACAGGCCGGAGAGCACGTCCTTGCGCTCGATGAGGACCGCTCGGCGTTCGTCGAGCGCGACATCCGCCGTGCGGACGACGGGACGGTCCAGGAGATCGACACCGCGTTCACCACCCTGGACGTGAAGCTCGAGCAGCGGTCGCTGGCGGGCAAGATCTCGCGCATCGTCAGGGAGCAGTCGGAGCGCATTCCCGGTCTGATGATGCGCCGCCAGCGGCGCGTCGTTTCGACGGTGAACGCCAACGTGTTCCTCCAGGTCGAGATCGAGGGCGCCCGGCTGCTGGTCGACACGACCAACTACAACGCGTCCGGCTCGACCGCTCTTGCCGGAAACGCGCGCTGGGATCAGCCGGCCTCCGATCCCCGCGGGGAGGCGCTCAAGCAGAAGGACGCCGTCTATCTCCGGACCGGCGCCTGGCCGAACACGCTCGCGCTCGGCCACAAGGTGGTCACGGCGCTCCTCACGCGGGAGGACGTCCGGGAGGACGCGCGGGGCGTGCGGAACCTGGTCAACGAGCCGCTGGGCCTGGCCGATCTCAAGCACTACTTCGACGTCGACAAGATCGTGCCGCTGCGCGGCCTGAAGTCGTCGAAGGCCGGCGGCGATCTGTCGCTCATCTGGGGCGACATCGCGTGGCTCGGCTGCGTGGATCAGCAGACGGAGCGGAAGCCGCAGGCCGACGCCAACCTGATGCTCGACGACATGATGTTCTCGGACGATCTGAACACGAGCCAGACATGGGGGGCAGGGCTCCGTCTCCGGGGGTACCCGATGGTGGACCCGGAGTACTACGATCCGTCTCGCACGAGCTGGATCTACGGGCTCCACACCTACGACACGCCCAGCGTCGTCACGAAGAAGGCGGCGCACCTCTGGACGACGGTGATCGGCTGATGGCGCGCTTCCGCTGCCTCACCCAGGTCACGGACGACGACGGCCCGCACGAGCCCGGCGACATCATCGAGCTGTCGCCGGCGCAGGGGAGCAAGGCTCTGCTCGATGTCGGCGCCGTCGAGCGGGCCCGGGGCGTCCAATCCCAAGGCCGACCCGAAGCCGACCCGAAGCCCAAGGCGACGCCCAGCAATTGAAGGCAGACGGACCGTTTGCACGAAAGGCTATGACCATGAACCGAAAGCTTTCCCTCCCCCTCATTCTCCTCTTCGTCGGCTCGATGGCGTTTGCCCAGGCGCCGGCCCAGGCGCCGGCCCAGGGGCAGGTCAATCCCGCGCCGCAGGTCGAGCCCGAGGAGGACGCTCGTCCGATCGGCGCCCGCCTGTCGGAGGCCGCCGCCGAGTTCACGCGCGCGGTCACCGGGGTCGAGCGCGGCCAAGGCGACGTAACCGCCGCCGAAGACGAGGCAAGCCGTCTGAAGGCTGAGCTCGCCGCTGCGCAGGCCGCGACGACCGGCGCCGAGCTCGCTCTGGCCGGCGTCTACGCCGGCGCCCGCAGCGCGGCCAAGGCGGTAATCGCGCTGCTCGAGGAATACCTCGGCACGTTGCCGAGCGGCTGAGGAGTCCCGTGGATGGGCCGTTACGTTTTCGCGGCCGACTTGGCGGCCCTCGAGGGCTGGCAGGAGCTGGCCGAGGCCGCCTCGGCCGACGCCTCGGTCGACGGTGATGCGCTGCATGGAGGTTGGCTGGTCCCGCATTTGGGATCGGTGGCGGCCAGGCTGGCTCTTGCCCGACTGGAGCAGCATGTCGACGCTGCCGAGGGCATCGTGGACAGCTACCTGCTCTCCGTGGACCCGGACTACCCGACCCGCGGCGCGTCCGATCCGTTGTCGCCGGTCGGCGCCAGGGCTCTGGACATCGCGCTCGAGCGCGTGTTCGGGCCGGGTTCCGAGCAGGACGGCTTCGCCCGCCGGGCCAGGAAGGACGAGGCGGTCGCCTGGCTGCGCGCCCTGGCCAAGGGCGAGGTGCAGTTGCCGGACGCCGACGGCGACGACGAGCCCGACGCCGGGTCGAGCGGAATCCTGATCGACGCGCCCGAGCGGGTGTTCACCCGGCAGTCCCTGGCCGGCTTCACGAGATCTTCGGTGAGCTGAGTGACGCTGACGTCGGAATTCGCCGACCGCCTGCGCGCGAACACGGACCTCGAGGTGCACGGCGCCTTCAGCGGCGCGCTGGCGCGCAAGGAGGTCCGGCGCGATTCGGCATGGGTGCTGCTGCTGCAGGACGATTCCCGGCCGTCCGAGGTAGTCGGCTGCGTGCGCCAGGTGGCGGATGTGATCGTGGGCGTTCTGCTCCGGGTCAGGAATCGGCGCGACGACCGCGGCGAGGCGGGCCTGGGCGAGATCGAGGCCGCGCGCGAGCAGGTCTTCGCGGCGCTTCTCGGGTGGACGCCGGCGTCGGCGTTCGGGGAAGTTACGCACCGGGAGGGCCGGGCGCAGCCTCCGCAGCAGGACGCCGAGCAATGGTGGCTGGATACCTGGCGCCTTCAGCTTCTGAGGGCACAGGAATAGGGGGCGAGCGATGGCTCTGAGTGCGAGACGGAAGCTCATCATGGCGGCGATCGAGGCCGTCTACGGCACCGCCGTGGCCACGGCGGCCGCCGACGCGGTCCTGGTCCACGACCCGTCGCTGACGCCGGTGACGGGCGGCACGGCCGACCGTGAACTGGTGCGCAGCTACTACGGCGCGTCGGAGCAGATCCCGGTGAATACGCACCAGCAGATCGAGTTCGGCGTGGAGCTGGCCGGCCCCGGCGGATTCGACCCGTTGACGGAGGCGATCACGGCGCCGGCCTGGGGCAAGCTGCTCCGGGCCTGCGGATTCGCCGAGAGCATCGAGAAGAAAATCGCGGCCGACCCGCACAAGAACATCGTCCAGTACACGCCGATCACGGGGGCCGAACCGTCGCTGACGGTGCGCGGCAACTGGGACGGCCAGCAGCACGTGCTGGCCGGCTGCCGCGGCAGCGTGGCGCTCAGCCTGGCGGCCGCGGACATCCCGAGACTGCGTTTCACTTTGACGGGCCTCTGGCAGAAGCCGACGAGCGTGGCGGCGATCGCGGGGCAATACGGCGCCTGGAAGGCCCCGCGGCCCGGGTCGACGCGGGACACGCCGACGGTGAGCCTGTTTGGCCAGGCCGGCCTCAAGATGCGGTCGTTCGAGCTCGACCTGGCCGTCGAGGTGGTGCACCGGGAGGTGATCGGCGCCGCCAACGAGGTGGTGATCGTGGACCGCGACCCGAGCGGGACGATCGTGCTCGACATGTCGCCGCTCTCCGCCTGGAACCCGTTCGATCTGGCCGCGTCGGGCAGTGTGGGCGCGCTCCGGATCGTCCACGGCGGACCGGACACTGTCGCGAACGCCGGCAAGCTGGTGGGGATCGACTGTCCGCGCATCCAGATCGGCGAGCCGACGTACGGCGACGACAGCGGCATCCAGCAGGTGAGCATCCCGTTCCGGGCGGCGCCGAACAGCGGCAATGACGAGATCACGGTGTCGGTCCGATGACGTTCTGTCTGGCCGATCCTGATGCGCTCTACCGGACGCGGGTCCCGGTCGACGTACCGGCCCCTGACGGTCCGGACCGCCAGGAGTGCGTCGTGCTGTTCCGGTTGCTGCCGGCGGAAGAGGCCCGGGAGCTGGCAGTCGAGGGCGACGAAGCGTACCTGCGCGGCATCGTCGGCGGTTGGAAGGGAATCTTCGACCATGGCGGCGAGCCGCTCGAGTTCACGGACGAGAACGTTGCCGCGCTGGCCGCGATCCCCTACTTCGCGCGCGCCTTGGCGGATGCCTACGGGAGCTTCCTGTTGGGCCTGCCGGGAAAAACCTCCGCGAAGCCGCGCGCCACTGGTGCGGCGCGGCGGGCGGGGCGGACGAAGTCGAAGAAGACGCGGCAGCGCTCGGGATCCGGATAGTCGGGGCGCTGCCCGAGGAGGAGCAGGTCGATGTGCTGCCAGAGAACTGGGACACGCTGCGGGCCTTCCTGGCGGCGCAGACGCAGTGGCGGACGGGCCGATCAGGCATCGCGGGCCTGGACTACACGGCGGCGCGCCATGCGGCTCGGGCGGTGCGGGCCGACGGGTGCGGGCGCCGGCGCCGGGGGCGGCGGCTGAGGTGGCGCGACGTGGCTGCAGGTCTGCGCGAGATGGAGGCGGCGGCGCTGGACGTGATCTGTCGCGGGGCGACTGCTGGCGGAGGTCCTGCGCAGTCCTCTGCGACGGAGGCTGAGCGGTGAGTAGGAAGAGGAAGAAGAGGAAGACGTTCAGGGCCTTTATCGTGGCCTGCGACGACGTCGACGGCGACACGTTCGACCTGATGATCGATGTCGGCTGGGGCATCAAACTCGACAGGAGGGTGCGCCTCGACGGCGTGGACACTCCGGAGCTCCGGTCGGGGCCGGCTTTGACCCGGAGGTTGGCGCGCCTGGCGGCGTCCCGGGCTTTGGGCTTCGTGTGCCGCGGGGTCGAAGCCGACGCCGCGGAGTTCGTCTGCCGCAAGAAGGGAAAGTACGGTCGCGACGTAGGCGACATCCTGGTTGCCGGCGAGAGCCTGGTCGAGTGGCTGATCGCCGAGCGCCTGGGCGTCCGGTACACCGGTGGCGATCGCGCTCCTCTGCAGGCCCTGCACCGGGCGCACGCCCGCGTGCTGCTGGCCGCGTCAGCGGCAGAGGCAGCCGAGGAGGCCGACGATGCCGCGCACTAGCAGCGCGGCCATGACCAGGCCGATCGCGCCGCCGGCGGCGAAGAACGTCGCGGCCGGCCACCGTTCCGAGGCGAGCCCAAGCAGCCAGGCGCCGCCGACGATCACGGCGGCGAACAGGGCCAGCGGAAGTGCGGCCGCGAGAGTCATGGCGGCCCGGTCGACAGCGGTCACGAAAAGCAGATTAGCAGATGCCAAGTGAGGATCTCCGCCTCAGACTTCGCCTGACGGCCGACCGCAAGGGGTTCGTTGGCGAGATCCGGGTCGCGAAGCGCGAGCTCGACAAGCTAACCGGCGCGGCGGCAACCGGATCGACGGCGGCGAAGCGTTACAGCCGCTCGCAGCGCGAGGCGGCAACGGCTACACGGACCGCAGGCCGCTCGTTCACGGAGGCGCACGGCCGGCTGGCGCGGTACGCGGGCGGGTTCGCGGCGATTGATGTCTTGCGCCGTGGGGCGCGCCTGGTGGTCGGCTACGCGGACGCCAACGTGGACTTGGGGAACCGCCTCCGGCTGGTCACGGGCAGCGAGCGCGAGCTTGCGGAGGTGCGCGGGGATCTGTTCGACATCTCGCAGGACACCCGCTCGGAGTTGGGCGCCAACGCCGTGCTGTACGGCCGGATCGCCCTGGCCACGCAGCGGTTGGGCAGGGAGGAAGGGGAGGTCCTGAAGGTTACGCGCCTGCTGAACCAGCAGGTGAAGATCGGCGGCGCGACCACATCGGAAGCCTCCGCGGGCCTTGTGCAATTCGCCCAGGGCCTGGCTTCTGGACGTCTGCAGGGCGACGAGCTCCGGTCGGTGATGGAGAACCTCCAGGGCGTCCAGCAAGGTCTGATCGTCGGGTTTGCGGAATTGAGCCGGCGAGGCGAGATCGACTTCGAGGTCACTCGGGAGAACATCCGCGACCTGGCGGCGGAGGGAGTGTTGTCGGCCGACCTGCTGCTGGACGCGGTTCTCGCGTCGGCAGACGACACCGAGATGAAGTGGCGCGACGTCGCCTTCGGCATCGGCAGCGCTTGGGTGCAGGTGAGCAACTCGCTCCAGGACGTGGTCCGGCGCTACCAGGAGTCGTCGGGCGCCTTCGAGGCCGTCGCGTCCCGCCTCGAGGGGATCGCGTCGGCGATCGATCGGATCGATGGCCGGTCCGTGCGGCGGGTGACCCGCTATTTCGCCGTTCTGGCCGCCCTGTTGGCGGGCAAGGTCGTGGTGTCGCTCGGGCTGTACATTGCGAGGACGCTTGCGGCGGCCGGCGCGTCAATCAGGTTTTCCTACCAGCTCGGCGTGAACAGCGTCGCCGTCGGTGCGCAGCGCGTGGCGCTCGTGGCCGGCGCTCGAGCGGCCGGCGTGTACTCCGGCGCCGTCTCCGTGGCGTCTCGGACCACCAAGGTTTTCCTGACGTCTCTGGGTCCGATCGGTCTGGCGATCGTCGGCGTGGCCGCCGTCGTCGACCTGCTGGTGAGTTCGACCCGGGACCTGGAGGACGGCCTGCCCGGCCTGGCGGGCGGCTTCGACCGCTGGGGCGAGGAGATCGAAGAGACCCGGCAGGAGCTCCAGAAGCTGCAGACCGCCGGCCGCGGGGTGGTCCGCCTGAACCTGGAGGGCGAAATTGAGCAGGCGGCCGATCGGCTGGAGGATGCTCAGGCCAGACTCGAGCGTACCCGCAGCGGGCTCGGAAACGTCTTTGACGATCCGAGCCTGACCGGTTTCGGGGTCGACCCTGACGAGGTGACGCGGGCGCGAGCCGCCGTGGATGCACTCGAGGGCGAGCTCGGCGAGCTCGAAGGTCGCCTCCGGAACGTCGACGAGGCCCTTGGCGACGTCGCGGCCAGCGCGCAAGCGGCGTTCGACCCGGGTCTTTCGTCGGCGGCCCTGGACGCGGCGATCGCGGCCGAGGGGAAACGGCTGAGCGAAGCGAACCGCGAGGCGGCGAAACTGCTGAGCGAAGCGAACCGCGAGGCGGCGCAAATAGTGGCGTCGCTGAGAACCGAGGTCGAGGCGCTGACCGACGAGTACGAGGCGGAGATCCAGACGATCGGGCGGTCCAGCGACTACACGGACGATCAGAAGCGGGCGTACATCGGGTTGCTCGGCGTTCGTCAGCGGGTGCGCTTGGCGGCGATCGCGGCGCGGAAAGCCGAAGAGGACGGCACGGTGGCGACGCTGAACGCCGCGGCCGCGCTGGAGCGGCTGCGCGGAGAGAACGCCAGGCTCGAGGCTGGCGGTCACGCGGCGCTGGAACGGATCGAGCGTGAGGCGGAGCGCCGCAAGCTGCTGAACTCGCTGGTCCAGGAGTATCCCAACGCGGCGCCGGATGTCCTGGAAGCGCTCTACAGCGAGACGCTGGCGCGCTGGGATCTCACTGCCTCCTTGGATGCGGAGGCGGCGGCGCGACAGGAAATCCTCGACCGCGCGGCCGACGGCCTGAAGCTGTTGCCGGACCTGTACGAGGACAACATCGCCTACACCGCTTCGGTGAGCAAGCTCGACAAGGCGCTCGGGCTGACTGGAGAGTCCCTGCGCAACATCACCGGCGGTCTGGGACAGTTCGCCGCCGCGAGCGGCCAGGCGTTCCGGCTGCACAAGGCGGCGGCGCTCGCGACGGCGATCGTCTCGACAGCCGAGGCCGTCGCGCGCGCGCTGGCCGACAAGGCCACGTTCGGTGTCGCTGGCCGCTTTGCATTGGCTGCGGCAGTAGCCGCCGCCGGCGCTCTGCAGATTGCCGCGATCCAGCGGCAGCAGCCGCCGCAGGCGTTCCGATACGGCGGCGTGATCGACCGGCGGACCGAGTTCGACTTCGGCGGCGGCCGCCGCGGTCTCGCCGGCGAGGCGGGTCCGGAGGCGATCATCCCGTTGGCTCGAGGCCCGGCAGGCCTCGGCATTCGCAACTACGGCGGCGGCGGCAGAGGCAACCGCACTGTCCACATGGGCGACATTCACGTCTCGGTCACTGTGCCCCAGGGCGGCGACGAGAGGACCGGAGAGTTGTTTGGTCGGGCGGCCTCCTACGAGATCAATCTGCGGCTGAAGCCGTTGATTCATGAGGCTTTGATGGAAGAGCAGCGGCCAGGCGGGGCGCTGAACCGTACGGACCTGGTGGGCGTCTGATGCCGGCCACGATCCGTTTGCCGTCGGTCGGCCTGTCGCGTGGTTCGGGGCCCGCGGTCGCGATGAAGTTGCGCAAGGCGCGCCTGGGGGACGGCTACGAGCAGGTGGCCGCGGACGGGCAGAACAACGTCCAGCATCGGTTCCGGTGCGTGTGGCGCGGCATCTCGGCGACGGACGCGGAGGCGCTGGAGGACTTCTTCAACGCCCGTGCCGGCTACGAGTCGTTCCTGTCGCCGTCGCCGGCGCCGCCGGGCATGGGTACGGACCGTCAGTGGCGCTGCGAGCGTTACACGGGGCCGACCTGGGTGTCGGCCACAACCAGAGATATGGAGGCGGAACTGGTGGAGGACTTCAGCCTATGAGCGCAAAAGCGCCGCCGTTCGGATGGCCGGGCGGCAAGTCGATTCTTGGCCACGGCGACCTGACCAGGTGGATCGTGGCCGGGCGACGTAGATGAGTCCGACGTCGGTCCAGGCGAGTCGTCTCGATCCGGGTCCGGTGGTGGACCTGTTCACGGTGCGTCTTTCAGGCGGCGGCGTGGAGCGCTACACGACGGGTCCTGCTGACGGCGCCTCCGTGATGTACGGGGGCCAGGAGTACCGGCCGCTGCCGATCGCCTTGGACGGCGCGGGATTCGGCGACCCAGACCACGGACTCGACGTGAAGCGGATGGACGGCGTACACGGCCGCCGCGATCCATGCGCCCGGCACGGACAACCGCCCGAGCAGCCGCCACAGCAGCAGCACGTTCGCCAGGTGCAGGAGCACGTTGACGATGTGGTAGCCGAGCGGCGCCAGGCCCCAGAGTTTGTGTTCCAGCCAGAACGTCGTGTAGGTGACCGGCCAGTAGTGCCCCTCGTTCTGGATGTCGGCGGGCGAGAGCCAGATGTTCTTGAGACCGGACGTGCTGCGGATGACCGGCTCTTCGGTGAAGACGACATCGTCCCAGACAAACCCGGCCTGGTAGGCGGGAAAGAAGCTGACGGCGACCAGCAGTCCAAGGATCAAGGCCAGGAGTGACTGCGGGCCGGAGAAGAACCGCCGGCTCGACTCGGGCGCTTCAGGCTCACCTTGCTCGGGGCTTTGGACGGCGGCGGCTCGGGCAGCGGTCAGGCGTGCGCGACGGGTTTCCCGGGCCTGTTTCTTGGTTGTCACGCGTGAGTTCCGGGTGCGCTACTGCGGCCGCCGATAGACGAACCGGGACGCGGTGACGAAGTTGGCCGTGCAGCCGATGGCAACGCCCGCAAAAAACGCCAGCAACTGGTGGCGGGAGAAGAAACCAACGAAGCTGGTCAGGATCGCGTAGCTGCCCACGTTGGTCGTGAGGCCGAGCAGGCTGGAGAACGCGAACCGGGTCCACTGAGCCAGTGGCGCCGCCAGCGGACGATCGTGGAACGTCATGGTGCGGTTGAGGCGCCAGTTCCAGGTCGCTGCGGGCCAGAAGGACAGGAAACGCGCGAACAGGTGTCCGGTTCCGGCCCATTGCAGGCCGAGGTAGACGGCGGTGTCGACCAGCAGACCGCTGGCGCCAACGATGCCGAAGGAGAGCAGGCGCACCGGGAGTCCGAACCGGCACAGGTACAGCCGGTGCAGGTGACGAAGGAAGGCGACCTGCTGGCGCCACGTCAACTTGCTCGATCCCCGCTCGCGGTCGGCGAAGCGGATCGGCACGTCCCGGACCCGCAGCCCCCCGCGCACGATGAGTTCGAGCCCGATCTTGTAGCCGATGGGGGCAAGGCGGGTCCGATGCGGAACGCGCCGCCGGTCGCACGCAAAGAAGCCCGACATCGGATCGGTTGCATGCGTCAGCGGTCGCGCCAGCCACGTCGCCACGCGAGAGTTCAGGGTGCGGTAGCGGCTCCAGGAGTCGTCGATCTCGCTGCCCGCGGCGTAGCGGCTGCCGACGGCCATGTCGGCGCCGCTGTCCAGTGCCGCGAGCAGTTCGGGGATCTGTTCGGGCGGATGAGAGAGATCGGCGTCCATCACGACCAGCCGGTCGAATCGGGCCAGTTCGATGCCGTCGAGCACCGCCTGCGACAGATCCCGGGGACGGTTTCGCCGCACGTGGATGTGCAGCGGCAGGGCTTTCGCGAGAACCAGCACGATGTCCTCGCTGCCGTCGCCGGAATCGTCGTCGCAGAGGATCAGCTCCCATTGGGCGCCGTAGGCCTCCATTGACGAGGCGACGCGGGAGACGAGAGTCGGGATGTTGGCAGCTTCCCTGAACGTGGGCGCTACAATGCTCACACTCCGAGCTGCATCGACGGTTTCGTTGCGCCTCGCGTCAGGCGCCGGTCCGGGGTGCTTCTGCATCGGAAACCGATCCTGCGGAGGCGTCGCCGCGATGGACAAGGGGGCGGGGCCTTCACCACCAGCCGGAGGGAGTACATGAAGCCCCAGTTCAAGCCGTCTTCGTCGCGACGGATCGTCCTCAAGGTGCTCCTGGCGGGCGTAGTGCTTCTGCTCGCCGCGTCCGCGGCGGGCGCGCAGGCGCCTGGGGAAGTCGCCTACGTCTTCAACACCTACGCGTTCCTGGTCTGGGGCGCGTTCATCATGTGGATGTGCGCCGGCTTCACGATGCTCGAGGCCGGGTCCGTGCGGACCAAGAACGCGTCGGTGATCTGCCTCAAGAACATCGGGCTCTACGCGATCGCCGGAATCGCCTACTACGTGATCGGCTACAACCTGATGTACGTCGATGTCGGCGGCTTCATCGGTTCGATCACGCCGCTGTTCGAGGCGTCGGCGGACGAGATGGCGCTTCTCGGCGGCGATGCGGACAAGACCGCGGCGGTCGTAGCCAGCGGCTACTCGGAGATGTCGAGCTGGTTCTTCCAGATGACCTTCGTGGCCACGACCGCTTCAATCGTGTCGGGCGCTCTCGCAGAACGGGTCAAGCTCTGGTCGTTCCTCATCTTCACGGCCATCCTGACCGCCGTCATCTACCCGATCGTCGGCGCCTGGACCTGGGGCGGCGGCTGGCTGGCCGAACTCGGTTTCCAGGACTTCGCGGGCTCGACCATCGTGCATTCGACCGGTGGATGGGCGGCGCTGGCCGGCATCATCATCGTTGGAGCGAGGCGTAACAAGTTCCGGTCCGACGGCAGCGTCAAGGTTACGCCGCCGTCGAACGTGCCGATCGTCACCCTCGGCGTCTTCATCCTCTGGATGGGCTGGTTCGGATTCAACGGCGGTTCCCAGCTTGCGCTGGGCGGCGCGGCGGACGCGACTGCGATGGGCAACCTGCTGATCAACACGAATCTGGGCGCGGCCGCCGGTGTCGTCGCGGCCCTCGCTCTGTCGCGGCCGCTGCTGGGCCGGGTCGACCTCCTGGCGGTCCTCAACGGCGCGTTGGGCGGGCTGGTCGGCGTCACCGCCGGTCCCGACCTCATCGGCCATCACTGGGCGCTGCTCATCGGCGGCGTCGGCGGCGTGGTCACGGTCGCCGGCATGAATCTGCTCGAGCGGATGAAGCTGGACGACGTCGTGGGCGCCGTCCCCGTCCATCTGTTCGCCGGCATCTGGGGCACTCTGGCGGTCTGCATCGCGGCGGGCGGCAACTTCGTCGATCAGCTCGTCGGCATTCTGGCCGTCGGCGTCTTCGTCTTCGGGATCTCCCTGCTTCTGTGGTGGGTGCTCGAGAAGACGATCGGCGTTCGCGTTTCGCCGGAGGTCGAGGAACTCGGTCAGGACATGGCCGAGCTCGGCATCGAGTCCTACCCCGAGTTCATCCTGATGCCGGACGAGGACGACATGCAGGCCGCCAAGGCGGCGCAGGACAGCGTGAGGCACTGAGCTGCGGCGTAGCCGTCTTGGGCGGTCGCGCCCACGATCTATCATTTGATAGGTCTGGAAAGGGAGATCACGGAATGCTGTGGTAGTGTTCGTCGCCGTGGCGGCGTTCACTTCTCTGGATGGCTCTCCGGTTGATGTCGGCGCCGAGGTGCGGCGTCTCCGAGGTCAACTTGGGCTGACCCAGGAACAGTTCGGGGACCGTCTGGGCGTTTCCACCATCACCGTCCACCGGTGGGAGTCCGGTCAGTCGCAACCGCGGCGGCTTGCGATGGAGAAGTTGGCGCAAATCTCCGAGCAGGCGGCGGCAGAGTCGACTCCACGGCCGATGCGAGGGCTTCGACTCTCAACTGCGGCTGCCGACGGCGCGCCGCTGGACTTCGCCGGCGATCCGGACGCCGTCCTGGCAGTGGCGGACGCTTTGCGACTGTCGTTCGGGCATCAGTTCAACCCGGCGTTCGCGATCGAGACGTCACGCATCGATCCGCTGCTTCATCAGCGTTTCGCGGTCTACGAGCGGATGCTGAAGCAGGATCCGCTGCGGTTCCTGCTCGCCGACGACGCCGGCGCCGGGAAGACGATCATGACCGGCCTGTACGTCCGCGAAATGTTGTCGCGTGGGCGTTTGAAGCGGGTGTTGATCGTTCCGCCAGCGGGTCTCGTGGGCAACTGGCGGCGGGAGCTCCAGACCCTGTTTCGGATGGACTTCCGGATCGTCACCGGCGCCGACGTGCGCGGGAGCAACCCGTTCCGCGGCGCGGGAAGCGATCGCGTCATTGTCTCCGTGGACACGCTGGCGGGGGAGACCATGTTCGAGGCTCTTCGCCGAGCGGGTGGTCCTGCCTACGACCTTGTCGTCTTCGACGAGGCGCACAAGCTGAGCGTGCGCGAGCGAGGAGTCCGGGTCGAGCGAACTCTCCGTTACAAGTTGGCCGAGGCGCTGGCTGTCAGGGCCGACTCGGGCAGTTCCTTTGGCGGACTCGGTTGGACTGCCCGGCATCTGCTGCTGCTTACCGCTACTCCCCACATGGGCACGAGCCTCCCCTATGCATGGCTCTGGCGATTGCTCGATGCCGACGCCTTCGGGGCAGTGGAAGCCGTACGCCGCGCCCCCCAACCCACGCGTGATCGGCACTTCCTTCGCCGCACGAAGGAGCAAATGGTCGGCCTGGACGGTGAGCCGCTCTACCCGCCGCGCGAGTGCAGCACGTTCACGTACGAGTTGAGCGAAGGGGACAACGGCGAGCGGGACCTTTACGACCGCACGACGAAGTACCTGGATGAGCACTACGGTCGCGCTCTCGACAATCAACCGGCGGTGGAACTCGCCAAGACCGTGTTTCAGCGACGCCTGGCCAGCTCGACGTGGGCTTTGCTGCGCTCCTTCGAACGGCGGATCGAGAAGCTTGCGCAGACCGCGGACGCGATCGAGAGCGGCGAACTCACTGCGGAGCTGTTGCACCGCAGGCAGGCGCTGCTGAGCAAGCGCTACCGGCGCGACTATTTCGACGACACGGCCGCGGACGAGGACGTGGCGTCGGACGGCTGGGCCGAGGGAAACGAGGCCTACGAGGACGCGGTGCTCGGCGCGGTCACTGTGGTCAGTGTGGAGGAGTTGAGGCGCGAGGCCCGGCAGGTCGAGACGTTGGCGGAGCGGGCGCGCCGACTGGTCGACTCCGGGCGGGAGACGAAGTTCGAGCGCTTGCGAGAGGTGCTGGAGAGGCCCGAGCACCAGAACGAGAAGTGGCTCATTTTCAGTGAGCACCGGGACACGGTGGACTACCTGGTGCGGCGCCTGGAGGGGCTCGGCTACCGGGGGCAGACAGCGCAGATCCATGGCGGCATGGACTGGAAGGAACGCGACCGCCAAGTGGAGGCCTTTCGCCGTCCGAACGGCGCGCGCTACATGGTGGCCACCGACGCCGCAGGCGAGGGCATCAATCTGCAGTTCTGCCGCCTGATGGTCAACTACGACATTCCGTGGAACCCGGCCCGCTTGGAACAGCGGATGGGCCGGATCCATCGCTACGGCCAGCAGTTCGAAGTCCGGATCGTCAACCTGGTAGCGGGCAGCACGCGCGAGGGCAGGGTGCTGCAGGTGCTTCTGGAGAAGCTCGAGGAGATTCGCGACGAACTGGCCTCCGACAATGTGTTCGATGTCATCGGCCGCCTGTTCGAGGGCGAGTCGCTGACCAGGTTCATGGCCAGCGCCGTGACCGCGGAGGGCGAGCGGCTGGCTGTTGAGCGGATAGAAGAAGCGCTCCGCACTTCCAGGGTAAGGCGGATCGGCGAGCGCGACGCCGAGGTCTACGGCGTGCCGAAACAGAAGGTGACCGGCGAGGACCTGCGACCGGACGTGGAGCGAGAGCGCTACCTGCAACTCCTTCCCGCTCACGTGCGCCGGTTGGTGGAACGTGGCGCCCGCCTGCTCGACGTCGAGATTCGCGGCGACCTGGACGACCGGTTCGCACTCGCGCCGGCCCGCCCCGGCGCGCTCGACCCCTTGCTGCAGGCGCTCGAGGCCTATCCGCCCGAAGCGCACGACTGGTTGACTGTTCGGCGGCCGCGGGAAGACGAGACCGGCATCTGGCTCCATCCCGGTGAACCGGTGTTTGACGCCCTATGTGCGGCGATCCAGTCACGCTGCGGCAACGAGGCGCTGCGTGGCGCCATCTTCGTCGATCCGAGGGCCGAGGAGCCCTACCTCCTTCATCTCGCCGAGTTGCGGATCGAGCGGAAGGACGTCCCTGGGACTGCGGGCGTCCCGCGCGCATCTGGGGTTTCCGGCGCCTCCGTCCCTGGGAACGCGGGCGTCTCGCCCGCAGCCGGTGGAGAAGAGCCGAGCCAGACCGGCCCGGCGGCGCCGCTGGATTCCGATCAGCGCGTTCTGGAGCGCCGGCTGGTGGCGTTGCAGCAACGAGAAGGCGCGCAGCCGGCCCAGTGCCCCGTCGAGCAGCTTCTGTCGCTTTCCGGCACCGGTCTGGCGCCCGGCATGGCCCCGTTGGCGCCACGGGCCCCGGTGTTGCGCGTGGAGGCCGGCGCCCACCTGAACACGGTTCTCCAGGACCTGGTTGCCGAGCTCCGCGCCAAGCGCGAGGTCGAGTCGCCGGATCGCCGGCGGCGCGTTGCCGTGGGCTTCGATCTGCACGCGGCCGAGTTGGCCTCCCGGCGCGGGAAGCTCGCGCGGAAGGGTGTCGGCCCCGGCGAGTCCGACGGCGATGAACTCGAGGCCGTTAAACACGAGCAGAGGCGACTGTCCTTCGACCGCCAGCTCGCACTGCTGCGGATCGATGAGGAGGCACGGGGCGTCCTTCCCGGCGGCTTCCGGTTTCTGCTTCACGCGCTTGTCGTTCGCCCGGAGGATGTAGCCGGGGTGGAGAACATCGAGCGGTTCGACGAGGCCGTGGAGGAGATCGCCATCGGCATTGCCGCCGATTGGGAGCGCCAACTTGGCGCCCAGGTCCAGGACGTGTCCAAGCCTGTGCTCGCCCGCGCGGCGGGTCTGCCCGACTGGCCCGGCTTCGACCTTTTGTCGACGCTGCCGGGCGGCGACCAGCGCTGCATCGAAGTGAAGGGCCGCTCGACCCGCTCGGCGGTTCCGGTCGAGAACAACGAATGGGCACAGGCATGCAAGCTGGGCGACCGGTACTGGCTGTACGCGGTCCTCAACTGTGCGACGCCTGAGCCCGAGCTGTTCCGGGTCCAGAACCCGTTCGAGAAGCTGCTGGCGCACCAGCGGGTCAAGACCGTGTTCGATGTGCCGGTGGGATCGTTGATTGAGGCTGCGGAGGCCGAAGAACCGAAGCTGGAAGGTCGGGGGGGACCAACATGATGATGAGAAAGGAACAACGAAAGATGGGACTCACCCACGTGCAAGTGACTATCCGCAACCCCGCCGACGCCGAGGGAAGCTGGGCAGGCGCCTTCCTGGTCGACACCGGCGCCATCGACTCCCTCGTGCCGAGAGAGCGACTGGAGCAGATCGGTTTGAAGCCGAAGGGGCGGCGCGTCTACGGATTTGCGGATGGAAGAGAAGCTGCGATGGACATCACGGTTGCGGAGTTGGAGTTCATGGGGGAGGTCATCGGCAGCACGGTCGTCTTCGGAAAAGAGGGCTCTGAACCTCTCCTGGGCGTTACGGCGCTGGAGTCGATGGGCATCGAGATTGATCCTGACAATCAGCAACTCAGGAAACTGCCGTCGATTCACTTGAAGACCTCCAAGGGGAGGAACTCGTGACCGCCTTCGAAGTTGCTGTCGTGCTGCTCGACTCGGTCGAGGAGCACCCCAACGCCGACCGTTTGGAGTTGGCCCGCGTCGGCGGCTACCGCAGTGTCGTGCCCAAGGGGAAGTACCGAGCCGGTGAGCGGGTCGCCTACATACCGGAAAACGCGATCGTCCCTGAGGATCTCCTGAGAAGCATGGGACTTTGGGACGGCGAGGCCGGCAAGGGCCGGCTCGGCGGCAAGAAGGGCGACCGGGTCCGGCCGGTCAGGCTGCGCGGCGAGCTCTCCCAAGGTGTGGTGTTCAAGCCGGGCGCCGACGCCGCGGTCGGCGACGATCTGGCTGCCGCCTACGGCATCACGAAGTACGAGCCCAAGCTCCCCACAACGATGTCGGGCCAGGTGGCGAACGTCGGCGGTTTCCTCGTTTCCTATGACATCGAGAACATCAAGAAGTACCCGGACGTGTTCGTGCCCGGCGAGATGGTCGTGGTGACCGAGAAACTGCACGGAACCTACGCCTGTTTCAGCTACATCCCGCCGCCGGACAGCGCCTCGCTCCCCGCCGATTTGCCGAACGGCGCCGTGTTGGTGGCGTCGAAGGGACTCGGCGCGAAGGGCCTGGCGTTCAAGGACGTGGAGGACAACAGGAACAACCTCTACCTGCGGACGTGGAGGGAGCAGTTGCGGGACACCGGCGTGTGGCGCCGCGTGGAGGACTCCGCTCAGGGTCCCGTCCACATCATGGCCGAGATCTTCGGCCGCGGCGTGCAGGACCTACACTACGGGTTGGCGCGTCCGTCGCTGCGGGTCTTCGACGTGTTCCTGGGGCCGCCCGCCACCGGTTCGTTTCTGGGCTACGACACGCTCTGCCGGACGACCGACGCGTGGGGCGTGGACAGGGTGCCGGAACTCGTCGTTGCTCCGTTCAGCGAAGAGCTGATCGAAGAGCACCGGGACGGCCCCGACACCGTCTCCGGAAGCCACATGCGGGAAGGCATCGTCATCACGCCGAGGCAGGAGCGGGAGGACCGGCGGCTGCACCGGGACAGGGTGAAGCTGAAAGCGGTCAGCCCCGACTACCTGTTCCGCCGGGGGAACAGGACGGAGTACGAATAGCATGCTCGTCTTGCCGGGATCGCGGGATGAAGCAGGGAGAGTGCGTTTGAATGTTCGTGGGCGCATTCGCATCCTGTGTTCCGTATCGCTCTGCCAGACTGGATTGAGGAGAGGTGCGTAGTGCGTTGGACGTTGCAACGACCTGAAATCGGAAACGAGGATGGTTTCGAGAAGACGGATCTCTTCGGTTACGCGAATCTCGGAGCAAGGCTGGCGAACGTTGTCGCCGGCTTGGAGGACGATCCCATCGTCGTTCTGGATGGCGGCTGGGGCAGCGGCAAGACGACCTTCGCACTCCAGTGGGCGGGTCTCTTGAGGCAGCGAGGTAACGCGGTCCTCTACTTTGATGCGTTTGCCTGCGACCATGAGGAGGATTCACTCCTGGCGTTCGCCGAGGAGGTCTACTGCTTCGCCGAGAAGGAAGGCGTGGCCAAGGAGAGTCTCGGCAACTTTGCCGCCAAAGGAGCGAAAGCGATCAAGGCGGCCTCACTTGCAGCGTTCAAGTCGCTCGGCGGGAACGTCCTTGGAGTTGACATCGCCGCCGCCGCGACGGAGATCGCAGGAGTCCTGACGGAGGAGTCCCGGCTAGAGGCTTGGATTGGCGGAGTCGCGGCTCGCAGACACGCAGTAAAGGACTTTCGGGCGGAACTGCAGCGGCTTGCCACCGCGGTGGTGGAGAAGGCTCACGAACGAGTCGAGGCGAAGAGTGCCGAGACGGTTGCGGAAAGCGAGGACCCGCGGGCGGCGGGGCGGCTGGTCATCGTCGTGGATGAGTTGGACCGCTGCAGGCCCGCTTTCGCCCTGAGCGTGCTGGAACGCGTCAAACATGTGTTCGGCGTTTCGGGAGTAGCCTTCGTGCTTGTGGCGAACCTGGATGAGCTTGGGAAGTCGGTCCGGTCTGCCTACGGCGAGGTGGACGCAGAGAAGTACCTGGAGAAGTTCTACGACCTTGTTGTGCGGCTTCCGGATGCCCGGAGGGCTGGCAGCGGCGTACCCAAGTCGCGGGTCTACGCTGCGTATCTCGAAGAGAGGTTGTTGTCGGGGTTCAGTACTTCGGATCTCAAAATGCACATGCAGGCCCTCGTGAGACTCGCTGAGAAGGAGCGGATGTCTTTAAGGACCATGGAGCACGTGGTTCGCAATGTCGCCATTCTGGCACTTGGAGGATATGGCGGCTGGGACAGTGGGAATACGCTGTCCGTCCCGGTGCTCGTCAGCGTCATTCGCGTCGTCTATCCGGAACTCTTCGCTCGGATACGAGAGGGGAAGCCTGATGGCTTGGAAGATGGGGATTGGGAGAAGGTGACGGAGCTGGCGGAGGAGATTCGGTCTGGCGCGAATCATGTCATCACACCAGCGGACGCGATACTGGACAAGTCGAAGTTGGCGCCCCACAGTGGGTTGGCCGAGGTTGCGCGGAAGCTCGATGCCTTTGATGTATAGGGCGATGTGCAGAAACACGCTAGAGGGAGAGCGATATGAGGTTGCCCCGGTTTCGTGGACACTACATCCTTGTAGGAGGAGGTATCCACGATGTCGAGAAAGAGGAGTCGGTACCCGGCTGAGTACCGGCAGCAGATGGTGGATCTGGTCCGGTCCGGGCGGAGCCCGGACCAACTAGCCCGTGAGTTCGAGGCGTCAGCGCAGTCGATCCGCAACTGGGTGGCCCAGGCGGACCGTGATGAGGGACGCCGGAGCGACGGCAGCACGACGGCGGAGCGCGAGGAGTTGCGCCGGCTGCGCCGGGAGGTACGCCGGCTTCGCGAGGAGCGGGAGATTCTGGCAAAAGCAACGGCCTGGTTCGCTCGGGAGACGGGCCCGAAGGGGTTTTCAGGTTCATGAGAGCGCACCAGGCCGAGTTCCGGATCACGACGATGGCCCGTGTGCTCGGTGTCTCCACGAGCGGGTACTACGCCTGGTTGAAGCGGCCGCGGTCGGACAGGGAGAAGTCGGACAGCGCTCTCGCGGAGCGGGTGCGGGCGATCCACGAACGCAGCCGCGGGACCTATGGGGCGCCGAGGATTCAGGCTGAGCTGGCCGACGAGGGTTTCCCAGTGAGCCGCAAGCGGGTCGCCAGACTGATGCGAGAGTCCGGCCTGACGGGCATCAGCCGCCGCAAGCGGCCGACGACAACCCGTCGCACCCGCTCGGCCCGCCCGGCGCCGGACCTGGTTGACCGGGAGTTCGTGGCCGAGGCTCCCGACCGGCTGTGGGTGGCCGACATCACGTACGTTCCGACTCTTGCGGGTTTCCTCTATCTGGCGATCGTCCTGGACGTGTTCAGTCGGCGAATCGTCGGCTGGGCCATGGACTCCTCTCTGGCAACCGACCTCGTGGTCGGCGCCCTAGAGATGGCGATTGCCCAGCGCCGGCCCGAGTGTGTGATCCACCACTCCGACCGAGGCAGCCAGTACACTTCCCTGGCGTTCGGGAACCGCTGCCGCGATGCCGGCATCGCGCTCTCGATGGGTTCCGTCGGAGACTGCTACGACAACGCCATGGCCGAGAGCTTCTTCGCCAGCCTCGAGTGCGAACTGCTCGACCAGACAACCTTCCGAAATCACGCCGAAGCGCAGGCCGAACTCTTCCGCTACATCGAGGGCTGGTACAACCCGCATCGTCGCCATTCCGGCATCGGCCACCGGTCACCCGTCAACTTCGAAAAGACCTGCCGAGAGGCAGCCTGATTCCCTAAACACAAACTGTCCACGAAAACGGGGCAACTCCAAAGGAACTCGTTGGTGTCGATGATCCTGAGTTCTTGTTGCATTTGATCCGGGCCCTTGAGGCAGTGGTTGGCCGTGGTCTGGACTTGGGGAGATGGATCCTTGGGAAGGACGACTTCGTGTTCCTCGGGCTCGGGTGGCAACAACGGGTCTACTTCGTGGGCAAGGGAGCAGACAAGACGGTAGAGGCCGTGGCTGGGGGAATGGCTCCCGCAGTGAAGCTGCTACATGCGGCCGTGGAGCAGTTGGCCTGCGTGGCTCCCACGAGGGCGTCGAAGATCCTCCGGCGCGAGTTCTTGCTCGGGCGTCCCGTACATCGACGTCTCTGGGCTGCACTTGCCCGAGGTGGGCGTCTGGTAGCGCCGGCCGAACTCAGGGAGGTGTTGCAGCAACTGACGGACGAGGAGCTGTGGCTCCCCGATTCGTATCCGGAGCTCTCGGAACTCCTCGCGCTCCGCTTTGGAGAACTCGATTCGGAGACTCAGCAGGAGCTACTGGCGCGCCTGCGGCACGGTCCCGGGAGCGAGCTGTGGCTAGGCGTAGACGCCGACCAGGCGAGGGACTGGAACCTCCATAGTGCGGTCCGCCAGATCCAGCAGATCCGGGAGGCGGGCGCCATACTGCCGGTGGAGTTCAACGAATGGCTTGACGCGAAGTTGGCCGAGCGACCCGACCTTGGGGCTGAGAGCGCCGGTGACGGCCTCGTATCGAGTCGGGAGGTTGAACCTGAAAGAGCAGAGCCGGATTGGGAGCTGGACAGCTACGGTGGACGTGAGCTGTTGACCGAGTTGGAGGGGCGTCTTGCCAGGGAAGAGCCGTTCTACAGGGGGCACGCGGGAAACTGGTTCGAGAATCGGGTGACCAAGGTACTCGCCACGATGACTCCGGGAATCGGGACCGACCTCGATCTTCCTCATGTATGGAGGGCGTTCGGATGGCGGCACCAACCACCGGACGACGAACGTCCGAATGGTTCCCACCGGGATGCGACCGCGGAAGCAGCGCAAGTGCTGGAACTGGTTGCGACGCTCAGTAACGAAGTTGTGGCCGAGAACGTCGAGGCACTCGTCCGCTGGTGGGGCAACTGGCAAACGCACATACAGCCCGACTCGGTTTCCAGGCGGGTTTGGCTGCGTCTCTGGCCGTGCGCCATCAATGCAACGAACGCAGGCTCTAGTGAATCGCCCCTCGATGTCGCCATGGGCAACACGGAGGCAGGAGTTCTTGCGTGCGGCGTCGGGCGGTTGGCCCCCAAGCTTCGCGACGAGCATCGACTCTCGGAGGACGCTGAATTCGGAGCAATTCTGAAGGCGGCCGTGGAGGCTCCGGGGCGCGCCGGACTCGTTGCGCTGGCGTGGCTGGTCTGTGATGTTGGCTGGTACCTGCAGGTAGACCCGACGTGGACCGAGCGGTACTTGGTGCCCGCTCTGAAGGAGTGTTCTCCGAAGGAGCGTTCGGAATCTTCGATTGCGCTGTGGAACGCGCTGGGCAGGCTCGGCCTAGCCGGCGGTATACCCCCGGTTCTCGCTACCGACGCTATGGAGCTCATAGAGCGGTCGGACGATCCGAAGCTGAGTCAGTGGTCGCGCCAGCGATTCCTCTCGAAGTTCGTGCGGGACGCGCTTAGAGCTTTCTTCCACGACAGGGAACCGGTCGTTGATGCGCTTCAGCTCCGGCAGCTCATCAGTCGTTTGGACGCGGAGATGCGAAGCTGGTGCGCGACCGAGCTCTGGCGGTGCCTCGTGAACCTCGGGGATGACTCACCTAGCCCAGAGAAGGTCTTCCGTAAGGCGGTGGCGCCGTTCCTCGAACAGGTCTGGCCGCAGGAGTTGGATCTGGTCTCGCGGGGCGTCAGCCACTCCATGGCGAGTATCCCGGCAGCGAGTCGCGGGGAGTTTGCGGCGGCCGTCGATGCAGTGGAGCGATTCCTTGTCCCCGGGTCGGTTACTTCGGACATCGAGTACGGGCTTGACAGTAGAGAGGATGGCGAAGAGGACGGCAAATCACCCCTTAGAGCCATCGTTGACACCGAGGAGAAAGCTGGGGCGCTGTTACGTCTTCTCGACTTGACGGTGGGGGACGGTGAGGGAGTGTCAACGCCGTTGGGTCTTGACCGACTCCTCGCCTGGATCCGCAAGAAGTCGCCGGAGCTCGTCGAACGGCCGGAGTTCGCTCGGCTGACGATGCTGGCGCAGCGCAGCCCCTTTCAGTGAGTGAGCGACCGCGCGGCCGCCAGCGCCGCCGCTTCAATTGGGCGCCGGCTACAGGATCCTGCGGCCGAAGAGAGAGCTCAGCAGGCCGAGGGCGAGCTGCGCGGTCTGGTTCCGGGTGTCGAGGATCGGGTTCACTTCGACCACGTCGACGGAACCGATGCCCCCGTTCTCGGCGATCAGCTCCATCAACAGGTGGCCCTCGCGGTAGCTCAGGCCGCCGGGCACCTGGGTGCCGACGCCCGGGGCTTCCCGGGGATCGATCGAGTCCATGTCCAGACTGACGTGGATCCGGTCCACATGGCGGAGCTGTTCGAGAGCCTCGGTCGCGAGCGTCGCCAGGCCCCGCTCGTCGATCTGGCGCATGGTGTAGGTCGTGATGCCGGCGTGCTGGATCAGGGCCAGCTCGCCGGGATCGAGGTCGCGGACGCCGAACAGGATGACGTCTTCCGGACGCAGCTTCGGGCCGGGGCGGCCGGCATCGACCAGCTCCGGCGCGCCGTACCCGCACAGGGCGGCCAGGGGCATGCCGTGCAGGTTGCCGGTGGGCGAGGTGTCGGGGGTGTTGAAGTCGCCGTGGGCGTCGATCCAGAGGACGCCGGTACGGTGCTCGTGCGAGACGCCGCCGACCGTCCCGACGGCGATCGAGTGGTCGCCGCCGAGGACAAGCGGCACGGCGCCGTCGGCCACCGCCTGCCGGCTGGCCTCGTAGATGCGCTCGCAGGCGTCGACGACCGGCTGCAGGAACGCCATTCCGGGCTCGGTCGACAGGGTGTCCCGCTCGACGGTCTCGATGTTGCCCTGGTCCTCGACCTGGTAGCCGAGCCGCGTCAGGGCGGACTTGAGACCCGCGTAGCGGAGCGCGGTGGGTCCCAGGTCGACGCCGCGGCGCGACTGTCCGAGGTCGAGCGGTGCGCCGACGATGCGGATCGTCGTCTGGGCGGCTGCGGCTGGGGTCGGCATGGTGTGACGTTAACAAGGGGTGCGCCACTGCGATTCCGGCCGGGCGCAATAGGATGCGGACCGCGCATGTCTGTCCGCAACTTTTGCATCATCGCTCACGTCGACCACGGCAAGTCGACGCTCGCCGACCGGCTGATCCAGCACTGCGGCGCGGTGGAGGATCGCAACTTCCGGGACCAGATCCTGGACTCGATGGACATCGAACGCGAGCGGGGGATCACGATCAAGAGCAACACGGTGACGCTGCGGCACCAGGACGCCGAGGGCCGGTTCTGCCGCCTGAACCTGATCGACACGCCGGGCCATGTCGACTTCTCGCACGAGGTGCGGCGGTCGCTCATGTCCTGCGAAGGGGCGCTGCTGCTGATCGACGCCTCCCAGGGCGTCGAGGCGCAGACGGTCGCCAATCTCTACCTGGCGCTCGAGTACGACCTCACGATCATCCCCGTGATCAACAAGATCGACCTTCCCTCGGCGGATGTCGACCGGGTGCTGGAGGAGATCGAGAGCGACCTGGGCCTGGACCCGTTCGAGGCGGTGCTGTGCTCGGCCAAGACCGGCGAGGGTGTGGACAGGGTCCTGGACGCGATCACGGCCCGGTTGCCGCCGCCGTCGGGCTCTCTGGAAGCCCCGCTCAAGGCGCTGGTGTTCGACGCCCAGTACGACCCGTACCGCGGCGTCGTGCTGCTGGTGCGGGTGCGCGACGGCCGGCTGCGGCCGAAGCAGAAGGTGCGCCTGATGCACACCGGCAGCGAGCACGACGTCGAAGAAGTGGGGACCCTCCTGCTCAAACGGCGCCAGAGCGAGGAACTGGAGGCAGGGGCGGTGGGCTACGTGATCGCCGGGATCCGGAACATCTCGGAAGTCGACATCGGCGACACGATCACGACCGCGGCCAACGGCGCCGCCGAACCGATCCCTGGATATCGCGAGGCGAAGCCGGTGGTCTTCTCATCGATGTACCCGGTGTCGAGTCACGACTACGAGGACCTGACGCACGCGCTCGAAAAGCTGGCCCTGAACGATGCCGCGCTGACCTACGACAAGGACGCATCTTCGGCCCTCGGCTTCGGCTTCCGCTGTGGCTTTCTGGGCCTGCTGCACCTGGACGTGGTGCAGGAGCGCCTGGAGCGCGAGTATGGGCTGTCCCTGGTGCTGTCGGCGCCTTCTGTGCAGTACCTGGTGGAGATGTCGGACGGTTCGACGCGACGGATCGACAATCCGTCGGCGTATCCGGACCCATCGGAGATCGCGAGCGTGGCCGAGCCGTTCATCAAGGCCTCGATCATGCTGCCGGAGCGCTACCTCGGGGCGGTCATGGAGCTCTGCCTGGAGCGCCGCGGCGGCAAGACGAACATCCACTACCTGGCGGTGGGACGGGTCGAACTGACCTGCGAGCTGCCGCTCGCCGAAGTGCTCTTCGACTTCTACGACCGCTTGAAGACCGTGACCCAGGGGTACGGTTCGTTCGACTACGAACTCATCGAGTCACGAGTAGCCGACCTGGTCAAGGTCGACATCCTCGTCAACGGCGAGCGGGTCGACGCCTTGTCCCAACTCGTGCACCGGGACAAGGCGCGTCGGCGGGCCTTGCGCTACTGCGAGCGCCTCAAGGACACCATTCCGCGCCAGCAGTTCAAGATCGCGATCCAGGGCGCCATCGGCGGCCAGATCATCGCCCGCGCCACGATCACCGCATACCGCAAGGACGTCACCGCCAAGTGCTACGGCGGCGACATCACCCGCAAGCGGAAACTGCTCGAGAAGCAGCGCGAGGGCAAGAAGCGCATGAAGCGCGTCGGCTCCGTCGACATCCCCCAGGAAGCGTTCGTCTCGGTGCTGCGCAGCGACAACTAGCGGGGGCGGCGCGGACGGCGTGCCAGTCCTGAACTCGCGGCGCTGCTAGTCCGCGTTGTACCAGATGGCGGAGGACCAGGCGCGTTCCTGGAGGGTCGGCGAGATGTCCTGGCGCGGCTCGACGCCGGCGCGCATGGCGTCCCAGGTCGACCAGCGGCAGGTCGGGTTTTCGAGCGCCCGGACGTAGTAGAAGGCGCGATCGGAGGCCTCGAAGTCGGGGTCGGTCCAGACCGCTTTCAGTTCGTCGGCGCCGGCGTCGGCGCTGATGTCGCAGGTCGCGAGGTCGACCACGGCGCCGTTGTCGGGGCAGCGGTTGGTGGCCGGGTCGACCTCGGCGCCGTCGGAGCAGGCGACGTCGTAGACGACCTCGGCGCCCTCGCCGTTCCTCGACGATCCCTTGATCACCTGCAGCCGCTGAAGCGGCGCCCCCATCGAATCGCGCATCGCCATGACCGCGAACGTCGGCGCCGAGGCGTCATCGGCGGCCAGCAGGTCGCCGCCCATGGGCACGCCCTCGGCGTAGGCCTTGGTCAGGAACTCGGCGTCGTCCAGGTCGCCGTCCGCGAAGTCGCCGGCGAAGAAGCGGATCTTCATGCGCGGGCCGGAGGTGGCGAAGGTCTCCTTGCGGCGCATCGCGTCGAAGATCGCCTCGCGGGTGTTCTCCTCGGCCCAGACGCCGGCGAGGCCGGAGGCGCCCCAGGTGTAGTAGTAGGTGTCGCGGAAGGTGCGGCCCGAGCCGTCGCCGGTGCGCATCGACGCGTCCGACTGCTGGGTCTCATCGCCCAGCGTCTGGTTCGCGCCGGTGCCGGGAACGGAGCCGCGAAGCTGGGGCTCGGCGTCCAGGATCCCGACCTTGGACCAGTAGTTGTCCTCCTCGAACGAGCCGGCGGAGACGTGGGTGTCGCTGGCGCCGATGAGGCCGAACTTGTATGGGTTCATCAGGCCGTCGTCGGCGAGCCGGAGCCCCCGGATCAGGGCGTCGCGGACGTAGCTGCCGGGCGGGTCGCTGATGATCGTGGTGGCGATCTTGTACGGCATGATCTCGAAGTCGGCCCATTCGTCGTTGGGCGACAGCGCCGGATGGGTGTCCGAGGTGCCCTTGACCTGGGTCATCTCGACGATCGGTTCGTTGCGCATCCGGACGTCGGAGTATTCGTCGTCGAAGGGATCGCCGTAGAACTTCTCCATCTCGAACATGCGGCCGCCGGAGCCGTTTGAGTTGTGTGGAATGGCGAGAGCCTCGATCCCCTGGTCCCGCCAACCGTCCATCGCGGCCCAGAGGTCCTCGGGGTTCTGGGAATCGAGCCGGCTGAACGGCGCGTCCGGGTGCTCGGAACCGCGGAAGATCACGTTGCGGTGCAGGTTGTCCCGTTCGTAGCCCGACGACGTGAATTCGTAGCCGATGAAGGCGGTGAAGTTGCCCGGGTCGTTGTGCACTTCGGCGGCCTCGACGATCTTCGACCAGGCGCCGCGCACGACGTCCATGTTCAGATGTTCCTCGGTGCCCGGGTCGCCGCGCAGGTAGGGGCCCATGCCGACGAAGATGCCGCGGCGCTCGTCGGCCTCCTCGGCTACGCGCAGGTCGGCGGCGATGGGGTGGCCGTAGACCGGGGAGTCCTCCTCGGTCATCGCCGGCAGCATCCCCAGGTACATGCCGTGGTCGGCGACGGCCTGGAAGTCGAGCGGCCGGTCGAGCTGCATGTCGAAGCCGGCCGGATGCTTGATCGTTCCGCCCTTGGCGAACTCGTAGGCGTCGTTCGGGTCCGTGGTGGTGCCGAAGATGAAGGCGTCGAAGGAGTAGCGGGTGTGGACATGGAGGTCGCCGAAGTAGGCGTTCCGGGTCGGGTTGGGCCCTTCGGCCGCGCCGCCGCCCGCCGCATCGTCGCCGCCGGCGTCGTCGCTCGGGCTGCAGGCGCCAAGCAGAAGGGTGGCGAACGCGGTCATCGCCGCGACCATCGACAGCTTCTTCATCGGGATCTCCTCAAGCAGTGTTCCGACAGTCTACAATCGTTGTTTGAGTTTTTCAGGCTGCGGATTGCGAAAGGGAGGGTCTTGTTGTGCGGAGACTGACGGGCGGACTCGTTCTTGTCGTTGTGAGTGTGTTGGTGGCGGCATCGCCGGCCGCCGCGGTCGAGTTGGATGCGGACCTCAGGGCCCGTGTCGACGAGCTGATTGCGGATGTCGGCCAGTCGCCGACGACCGCCGCCAACATTGCCGAGCGGATGCCGGTGCTGTGGGAGTGGGCGAACGCGGTGTCGCTCCAGGGTGCCTTCGTGCCCAAGAACCTGCCCCTGGTGGCGTTCTACGGTCCGTTTCCCCGGCCGGGTACGGGTCCGTCGCCTTTCCAGGTCGAGGCTGTCGACGACTACGTGCGGCAGCTCGCCTGGTTGGACGAGGACGAGGAGGCGCTCGGCACGGTGGCGCGAACCGGGTCCGAGGTGTTCGAGGCGCGCGGTTGGGCCAGCCTTGAGGTCGTCTACATGGTCGGTTCGCTCGGCATCAGCGAGGGCGGCGGCCTGGTCGTCTCGACCCAGGGCATGGGCGGCTACGGTCGGGTTCAGACCACGGACCCCGCCGGCGACCACTACGTCTCCGCCCGCGTGAGTCGGGAGGGGATCAGCCTGGAACAGGACACGCACCCGATCTGGGGTCCCTACGGCGGCTTCCGCAGTCCGGCCGGCTTTCCGACTCTTCGGGTTCGCGGCGGGGATCTGTCGCCCGGCGACACGATTACCCTGACCTACGGCGACACGAGCGGCGGCGGCCGCGGCCTCGGCGTCGGTGAGTTCAGCAACGACCGGATCGCCCTGCCGTTCCACGTCGACCCGGGCGACGGCAGGGTCTACGAGTTGCCGCCGGCGACGTTCGAGGTCGTGGGCGGCGCGGCGGAGCGGGTTCACGGCTTCGCCCCGTCCATCGTCGGCGACGGCGAGACGTTCGTCATCTCGGTGCGCAGCGAGGACCGGCGCTACAACCGCGCGACCCGGGACATTCCGGGCCTTCAGGTGTTCCGGGACGGCGAGCAGGTGGGCGAGCTGCCGGCCGGCCAGGCGATTCACCTGATGGAGGTCACGGCGGAGGGGGAAGGCGTCCAGCGCTACACCTTCCGCAGTCCGGACGGCGAGGTCACGGGGGCTGCCAACCCGGTCTGGGTGAAGGCCGATCCGGAGCAGCGCCTGTTCTGGGGCGAGACGCACGGGCACTCCGGCTTCGCCGAGGGTCAGGGCACGCCCGAGGGGTACTTCGGCTTCGCCCGGGACGACGCCCGTCTCGACTTCGTCACCCTGAGCGAGCACGACCTGTGGCTCACCGACGGTCTTTGGCAGCAGATGACCGACGCGGTACTCGAGTACCACCGCGAGGGAGAGCTTCTGGTCTTCGCCGGCTACGAGTGGACCTCGCCGCGGCAACGCGGCGGCCACCACAACGTGTTTTTCCGGCGCGCCGGCATGGAGCGGGTCGGTGTCCAGGTCGCGCCCGACCTGTCCGCGCTCTACCGCGGCCTGCGCGCCGAGTACGACACGGACGACGTGCTGATCATCCCGCACGCGCACCAGAACGGCGATTGGCGGCAGAACGACTTCCAGATGGAGAACCTGATCGAGATCATGTCCGGCCACGGCACCTTCGAGTGGTTCGGCAGCCGCTACCTCGAGCAGGGCTTCCGGGTCGGCTTCGTGTCGGCCTCGGACGACCACCGGGGCCATCCGGGCTACTCGCCCGGTCACCAGGCCGGGGCTTCCGGGCGACGGTCGAACATCTTCCAGTTCGGCGGTCTGGCCGCGGCCTGGGCGCAGGCCCGCACGACGGACGCGGTGTTCGGGGCGCTCAAGTCGCGCCGGGCGTACGCCACCACGGGAGCGCAGCGGATCGTGCTCGACGCCCGCTTGAATGGCGCTCCCATGGGCAGTGAACTGGACCAGGCGGACCGCCGCGTCCTGGAGGGACGGGCGATCGGCACCGGGCCGATCCGCCGCGTCGACCTGATCCGCAACGGCGAGGTGGTGGCCACCTTCGACAGCCGCGGCGCCGGTGGTTCGGCGCTGCCAGACGGCCAGTTCGAGGCCCTGGTCAGCTTCTTCTCCGAGACCTGGGTGGACATCCGGGACAACCCGCGCGGCCAGCGCCCGTGGGCGGGTGGCGTGACGGTCGAGGGCGCCGAGGTGGTGAGCGGCAGGCTGACCGGTACGCCGCTGCCGGCCGACCGCTTCAGCGTCGACGGCAACGGCGCCCGCTTCGACGTGACCACCCGCGGCTCGCGCCGCTCCTTCGCCCTGGTGCTGGAGGGCGATCCGTCGGAGGTCCGGCTCAACTTCGAGATCGAGGCCGGGTTCGAGTACGGCACGGCGCCGACCCAGGTGCGAACTCCGCAGCAGTTCGCCGCCGCCGGCTTCACCCTGGCCCTGCCTGAAGACCCCGGGGCGGGTTCCGCCTCCCGCGGCGGCAACGAGCACGTGTTCCATGAGGGCGACTACCGCGACAGCGTGCGGGTCGACCTCCTCGAGGGCCTGCGCGACGACGTGACCTTCCGCTTCACCGACTTCGGCGACCAGGAGGACTGGTACTACCTCCGCGTCGAGCAGATCGATGGCCACCTCGCGTGGTCGAGCCCATGGTGGGTCGGCGGCGAGAAGCCGCGCTAGTCGGCGGCGGTGGGGAAGTTCGTTTGGGATCGGTGTGACGGACGCGGCCGGGATCTACGTCCACATCCCGTTCTGTTCGGCGATCTGCCCGTACTGCGACTTCGCGGTGGCTCGGGGTGGGGCAGAGGATCGGAGCCGGTTCGTCGCGGCGCTTTGTGCGGAGATCGATCGATACGGGGCGAGTGGGGGCGAGATCGAGGCCGGACGCATCGACACCGTCTATTTCGGGGGTGGTACGCCGTCGGCGCTCGCCCCGGATCAGTTGGCGGTTGTAGTCGACCGGCTCCGTGCCGTGTTCGACGTCGACCCAGAAGCCGAGTGGACGATCGAGGCGAATCCGGAGGACGCCGCCTCGGAGTTGCTCGAAGGTTGGCGGGCGATTGGGTTTGACCGCATCAGTTTGGGAGTGCAGGCGTTGGACGATCGAGCGTTGCGTTTCCTTGGTCGTCGCCACGACGCCGTGGAGGCTCGAGCCAGCGTCGATCGGGCCCGTGTCGCGGGCTTTCGGTCGGTGTCGATCGACCTCATCTACTCCCTGCCCGGCTTCGACGCCGATTGGTGGCTTAGGACCCTCGACGAGGCGGCGGCGCTTGGTCCGGACCACCTCTCCTGCTACGAGCTGACGATCCACGACGGGACGCCGTTCGGACGGTGGCGGGACGCGGGCAGGCTGCGGGAGACCGGCGAGGACGAGCGGGCCGCGAACTTCGTCGCGACGCATCGGCGCCTGGAGGACCTCGGGTACGAGGGATACGAGGTCTCGAACTTCGCGAGCGGTGAGGAGCACCGGAGTCGGCACAACAGCAAGTACTGGAGCCATGCTCCGTACCTGGGTCTGGGACCGTCCGCGCACTCCTTCGACGGGCGGCGGCGATGGTGGAACACCCCGCAGTGGAAGCGATGGTGCGACGCGATGGAAGGCAGCGCCTCGCCGGTCGCCGACGTCGAACAACTGACGGACCGTGAGTTGCTTCTGGAGACCGTCATGATGGGGCTCCGCCAGCGGTCCGGTATCGACTGCGCCGCCGTCGAGGGGCGATTCGGTATCGATCCGGTGGCTGCGAACGGCGAGCGGATCGAAGCATGGGAAAGGGCCGGCTGGCTCGAGATTCGCGACCGCCGCCTAGAACCGACGCTTGAGGGGATGGCGCGCGCCGACCGGCTGGCCGCGGAGTGGGAGTTGGGCGGGGCCTAGCGGAAGACCGACGCCTCGAGTTCCACGTCGGCGCTCTGCCACGCCTTGTGGAAGCGCTGTTCCGCTTCCTCTGCCTCTTCATGACGGCCCTGGTCGCTCAGGGCCTTCGCCAGGCCGAACAGGGACCAGCCGTTGTGCGGGTTGTGCTCCAGGTCCTGGCGGTAGGCGGCTTCGGCTTCCCGGGCGTGGCCGGCTTCGAGCAGTACGGCGCCGAGTGACTGCCGCACCGGGTAGTGGAAGGCCGGCGGTTCGGCGTAGCGGAGACTGTCCTGGAGCGCCACGGCGGAGCGCATTTCCTCGATCGCGCGCTCGGTCCGTCCCTTCGCGGCGTGGATCTCGCCCGCTACCAGGTGCTCGGTGAGCCGGACCAGGTCTCTTCCCTGGGCGAAGGAGATCCGGATGTCGGCCAGTTCGGGGTTGCGCCGCAACTTGCCGAGCGCCTTCAGGTGCCTCTTCGCGGCCTTGGAGTCTCCAGTGGCCGCCGCGGCAAGGCCTTGGGCATAGCGCCACATCGCGGTCTGGAATGTCTGCCCGGCCGGTGGCTGTGGGGTGTCCAGGATCTCCTGCCAGCGGCCGAAGCGGACGCGGGCGAACAGCGGCGTGGCCAGGTAGTTCTGCAGGAAGGCGAGAGTGGAAGCCATCTCCGCTGGGACTTCCCCGGCCAGCGAGTCGGCGCTCTCGATGGCCAGCGCGGCGCGGCCGCCGAAAGTTGCCGAGGCCCACAGGAAGTGGATGTTGTGGGGGTAGTAGGCGACGGGGTACAGGCCCTGGGCGTTGCACTGGGCGATGTAGTCGAGATCGGCGTCGATCGCGCGCTGGTTCGACGTCACCGCGTCGTCGTAACGGCCCACCCGGATGTAGATGTGGGCGGGCATGTGGACCAGGTGCCCGGCGGAAGGCATGAGCGCGCCCAGAGCGTCGGCGCTGGGTTCGGCGAGGTGGGGTTCGCGGGCTTCCATCAGGTGGATGTAGTAGTGGTGTGCTCCCGGGTGGCGGGGATGCTCGGCGAATGCCCGTTCGAGCAACGCCTTCGCTTCGAGCGTCCCGGGCTGGGGCTCGCCGCCGCGCCAGTAGTCCCAGGGCATCGTGTTCATGATCGCCGCCGCGTGCAGGGTGGCCGGTTCGGGATCGTCGGGAAACCGCTCGGCCACTTTGGCGATCGCCTCGACCCAGGCGGCGTCGAGGGTCGCGCGGTCGGCGTTCTCGTCGGCGGAGTAGCGGCTCGCGAGTGCGTCGATCAGGGCCTGCTCGCGCTGGCCGGCGTTGCCCCGTCGCTCCTGAGCCTGTCTCAGGCTGTCCAGGGCCTGGAGCTCTCGCTCGTGCGGCACCCCGTCGTTCAGGTTGCGGCCGAGGGCGAGGGCCTTGCCCCAGTGCGGCATCGCCGCCTCCGGGTCGAGACGCGCCGCTTCCTCGAAGGCCCGTACGGCCTCGGCGTGGTTGAAGGCGTAGACGAGACGCAGCCCCTGGTCGAAGAAGCGTTGCGCCCCGTCCGACGAGGTCGTGATCGGGTAGTGGAGATCGCCCAGGCCTTCGAGCTGCGGCGCGAGCGGTTCGCCGGAGACGTCGTCGGCGGCTGCACCGTTGGTGGCGAAGATCGCCACGGCGGCGACGGTCAGGGCCGGGAGTACGGATCGGAAGTTCGAGGTCGGCATGGATTCAGCGTAACAGTCGGAGCTGCTGGGATTGTCCTGGGGCGGGCGTGCGGCGCACCCCTCGTTGGCGGCTCGAAGCGGCAGGCCATTGGCAGTACCATCCGCGGCCAGGTGGACTGACGTGGCGCGCATCGCAGTGCTTACCGGCGGCTCGACGCCGGAACGGATCGTCGCCCTCGCGGGTGCGTGTCAGGTGGTCGCGGCGCTGCGCGATCAGGGCTACCAGGTCACGGTGTTCGACACCGTGGAGGCCGCGCCTCTCGATGAGGAACACGAGCGACGACTGCTGGCGCAGACGGTCGGCGTCAGGCCACCGTCCCTGGCCGACCTGCGGACCCTCGAGGCGCGGGAGGACCTGCCGGCTCTGGTGGCACGTGGCGGCCTCGCGAACCACGACGCGGTGTTCCTGGTCCTCCACGGCCGGCAGGGCGAAGGCGGTGAAGTCCAGGAATTGCTCGAGAACGCCGGTCTCGCGTTCACCGGCAGCGGCGCCGTGGCCAGCTCGCGGGCGATGGACAAGACCGCCAGCAAGCGTCTTTTTCGCGGCGCTGGGGTCCCGGCGCCCGAAGGGACCGTGTGGCCGGCTGCGCGCGCCGAGTTGGAGGCCCTGGGACTGCCCCTGGTGGTCAAGCCGTCGCGGGTCGGATCCACGGTGGGACTCACCCTGGTGCGGGACCTGTCGGAAATCGATGGGGCGGTCGGCCGCGCGCTCCTGTTCGATGACGAGGTGTTGCTGGAACGGTTCCTGCCCGGTCGGGAGTACACGGTCGGTGTGCTCGACGAACAGGCTCTTGGGGTGGGGGAGATCGTGCCGCCCGGCGAGATCTTCGACTACCACAGCAAATACACCCCGGGACTGGCCCGTGAGGTCTTCCCCGCCAAGGTCGACGACGAACTCACCGAGCGTCTGCGCGCGCTTGGGCTGGCCGCCCACCGGGCGCTCGGCCTGCGCGACTTCTCGCGCGTTGACTTCCGGCTGGACGCCGCCGGCGAGCCTTACTGCCTGGAAGTGAACACCCTCCCGGGCATGACGAAGACCAGCCTGTTGCCGCAATCGGCCGCGGTGTTCGGGATCTCCTTTGATGAGCTCTGCGATCGGATGGTCCGGTTGGCGCTCAGCCGGCGCGGCGACTGAGCGGCCGGCGCCGGATGCGGGCGAGACGCCCGCGTGCCATCCGTGCGCCCGATGACGGGCGCACGGAGTGGTTCGCGTGTGGCGCGGGTCGCGCCACACGGGTTCCCAGGTCAGATCGTTCTGCCGCGCAAGCTTCTAGCCGGCCGCGGTGGCCGACCGCGGCCGGTTCAGGACGCGGTCGAGCGCCCCGCGCAGGTCGTCCACCAGGTCGTCCGCGTGCTCGATTCCGATCGAGAGTCTTAGAAGCCGGTCGCTGATGCCGGCCGCGGCGCGCGCTTCCACCGACATGGAGGCGTGGGACATGGTGGCCGGGTGGGAGATCAGGCTCTCGACGCCGCCGAGCGACTCGGCGAGGGAGAGGCAGGTGAGGTCGGAGACCAGGACCGCCACGTCCTCGGTCTCACCGGCGAGTTCGAAGCTCGCCATGGCGCCGAACCCGTCCTGCTGGCGCTTGGCGATCTCGTGGCCCGGATGATCGGGCAGGCTCGGGTGAAAGACCCTCGCAACGGCCGGATGTTCGGTGAGCAGTTCGACCACAGCCAGCGCGTTTTCCTCGTGGCAGCGTAGACGACTGTGCAAGGTGCGCAGTCCGCGCAGCGTCAGGTAGCTGTCGAAGGGAGCTCCGGCTACGCCCATCATGTTCGCCCACTCCTCGAAGAACTCCTGGAGTTCCGGAGTGGCCGCGATGACCGCGCCGCCGATCACGTCGCTGTGGCCGTTCAGGTACTTGGTCGTCGAGTGGATCACCGCGTCGGCGCCCCACTCGATCGGCCGCTGGAGCGCGGGCGACATGAACGTGTTGTCGGCGACGACCAGCGCGCCGGCCTGCTTCGCGTGCCGGCAGACGGCTTCCAGGTCGGTGATCCGGAGCAGCGGGTTGCTCGGTGTCTCGACCAGGACCAGCTTGGGCCGAGATGCGAGGGCTGCCGCCATGGCGTCTGCATCCGTCAGGTCGACGAACTCGACCTGGAGGAGACCGCGCCGCTGAAGCGAGTCGAAGAGCCGGAACGTGCCGCCGTAGCAGTCGTGGGCGGCGACGACCCGGTCGCCCGGGTCGAGCAGTTGGCACACCAGAGTGACCGCGGCCATGCCGGAGGCGGTGACGACCGCGCCGTGGCCGCCTTCGGCCTCCGCGAGCGCGTCGGCGAGGGCGGAGCGTGTCGGGTTGCCCGAGCGCGTGTAGTCGTACGCCCGCTTGCCGTCCAGGCCAGCGAAGGTGAAGTTGGCCGACAGGTGAAGCGGCGGAACGACCGCGCCGTGCTGCGTGTCGGTGGCGAGTGCCGCGCGCACGGCGCGGGTTGCCGGGTGGTGGTTGGAAGTCATGTGAGTCTCCGGTCGAGAAGGGGGTTGTTGGGTCCCGCAGGCGCGGAACTGCGTCAACGCTCTCTCGAGAAGACTTCTACAGGAGAGTGAACCGGAGGAGGCGCCGAGTCCGCGCATGCGCGGCTCGTTGACTCATCTCTCGGTAGCCCCAGGAGAGGGACTCCCGTAGGAGTTGGCACCTTCCCAAGGTTGCGAAGCCCCGGTGGTTGCCCCGGCTTCAACGGGCCCAATCCCTCGGCCGGTCTCGATGAGTGCCCCGGCGACGGGCTACCGCGCCGAAGCGCCGGTGATGGTAGCAGATCGAAAATTGGTGTTGCGGGCTGCTATGCTCCCGCCATAACGCGACTGAACCCCGGTTGACGCTGATCGAAGTGCAGCGCCCGCCGTTTACGGCTTTCTTGACTTGGTGGCCCCGCACTTCCTGTTCCGGGAGTGCATTCATTAGGAGACTTGGGATGAAGAACTTTGTTGGTCGTGTTGTAGGGCATGCGCTCCTCGCGCTTGCGCTTGTCTTGTGTGCATCCGGAGTCTGGGCGCAGGCCACGGGCCAATTGAGCGGCTTCGTCACGAATGACGAGGGCGGCGCCCTGCCGGGCGTCGCAGTCACGGTAACCAACGTCGCCACGAATCAGTCCCGGCTTGCCATGACCGGCCAGGACGGGTACTTCGCGGCGCCGCTGCTGCCGCCGGGTGACTACAACGTCACGGCGGCGCTCGAGGGCTTCGTCCAGTTGAGCCAGGAAGGCGTCCGGGTCACCGCCGCCGAGAACGCCCGGATCAGCATGGCGCTCTCGGTCGGCGAGTTCTCGGAGACGATGACGGTAACCGGCGAGACACCGCTGATCGAGACCTCGAACGCGACCCTGGGCATCGTCGTCGACGAGGTGAAGATCGTCCAGCTACCGCTCAACGGCCGGAACTTCACCCAGTTGGGCACCCTGATCCCAGGTGTGGTCGAGCCGCCGGCCCGCCTCGGCGGTGCGCGCGGCGACGCGGACGCCGGGATCAACGGGTTCGGCGCCGTCACCGCTGGCTTCAGCGTCAACGGCGTGCGCAGCCAGTCGAACAACTTCCTGCTCGACGGGGCCGCGAACAACGACACCTTCAACACCGGTTTCGTGGTGCGGCCGCCTCCCGATGCGATCGAGGAGTTCAAGATCCTGACCCACTCCTACACCGCGGAGTTCGGCCGCAGCGCCGGCTCGATCGTCAATGTCGTGACCAAGTCGGGCGGCAACAGCTTGCGGGGCAGCGTGTGGGAGTTCAACCGCGACGATGCGTTCGAGTCGCCGAACTACTTCTCGCCCCCGGATCAGGACAAGCCGACGTTGGCGCAGGACCAGTTCGGCGGCAGCATGGGCGGGCCGATGATCACGGACAGGCTGTTCGGCTTCGGCTACTACGAGGGATTCCGCAACACGCGCGGCACGACCCAGAACATCGCCGTCATGTCCCCCGCGCAGCGCATGGGGGACTTCTCCGGCGGCCGCACGATCAATGATCCGATGACCGGCGATCCCTTCCCGGGCAACGTGATCCCGGCCGACCGGCTGAGCCCGATTGCGGTCAGGCTGATCAACGACTTCATGCCGCTCGCGAACGTGGGCGGCCGGTACATCGTGTCGCCCGACGTGACCGACGACCGTGACCAGTTCGGGCTGCGGCTGGACTACCGGATCGCGGACTCGCAGAACGTCCTGCTGCGTGTGCTCAGGAGCAACTCGGACCGCTTCGAGCCGCCCACGGTGCGGCCGACCGGCAACGCGGCGGCGGCGCAACTCGACGACTACATGCTGTCCCATACCGCCACGGCGGGGTCGAACGTCTTCAACCAGGTGCGGTTGCTGTCGAGCCGGATCGACGCGGAGCCGGTAGTCACCAGCGGCCTCACGAACTCCGAGTACGGCATCAACCTGCCGAACATCAACGAGTTGGCGATCGGTCTGCCGCAGTTCTCGATCTCGGGCTTCCCGAGCATGGGCGATCGCAGCCAGCCCTTCGTCAAGCGGGAGAACGAGGTCGATCAGTTCACGGACGACCTCACGATCCTGCGCGGCCGCCACACGATCAAGACGGGCGTGGACGTGCGCAAGGAGAAGATGTTCATCGGCTTCATCAACCGGCCGAACGGCGACTTCACCTTCAACGGCCGCCACACCGGCAGCGCCGCGGCCGACTTCCTGCTCGGGCTGCCCTCGCGGGTCCGCACCGCGGTGCCGGGCGCCGACTCGATCAACGAGGGCGATGGCTGGCTGTACTCCGGGTACCTCCAGGACGAGATCCGGGTCACGCCGCGGATGACCCTGAATCTCGGCCTCAGGTACGAGTTGGCAACGCCCTTCGAGGACAGCGGCGATGGGCTGAACAGCTTCCGGCCCGGCCAGCAGTCCACGCGCTTCCCGGATGCACCCACCGGCCTGGTCTACCCGGGCGACGCGGGGGTGCCGAAGGGAACGTACGACACGGACTCGAACAACTTCGCGCCGCGGCTGGCGCTGGTCTGGGATCCCGAGGGCGAAGGCCGCTCGAGCGTCCGCGCCGGCTGGGGGCTGTTCTTCGACAGCCTGCCGGGCCAGGGCGACTTCTTCCAGAACTCGGTCCTGGCGCCGCCGTTCAACCCGCTGGTCCAGCTCGACGCGCCGCCCACGGTGGTGACCCTTGCGGACCCGCTCGCGAACCTCGAAGGCGGCCCGACGAGTTTTCCGCCAGGGATCATCTTCATCGGCTGGGGCTCGGAGTTCACCACGCCGAACTACCAGCACTTCAACCTCACCTATCAGCGCCAGCTCGGGCAGAACATCGGCCTCGAGGTGGGCTGGGTCGGGTCGCGGGGCCGGAACCTGCCGATCTTCATGGAGGTCAATCCGCGGGTGGTCGAGCCTGGCCAGACCACGCTCGGGCCGCGCACCTTCCGGGCTTTCAGCCTGGTGCGGCCGACCTTCACGGTGGCGAAGTCCTCGTACGACGCGTTGCAGGCGAGTGTGCGGATGCGGCCCACCCGCGGCCTCAACTTCCTCTTCTCGTACACCTACGGCCATGCGGAAGATCACGTCTCGGGGCTCAACATCGGCGGCGAGGAGCGGCCGATCGTTCCGGTCGACCTGGAGCGGCCGAGTTCGATCGACCGGGCTCTGGAGCGTGAGCGGGGCGATGCGCTGTTCGATGTCCGGCACCGGCTGGTGCTCAGCTTCGGCTACGACCTGCCGTCGCTCGAGAACAGCAGCGGCTTCGTGCGCGGACTGTTCGGCAACTGGCAGTTGAACGGCATCCTCCAGTCCCAGACCGGGTACCCGTTCCCGATCAGGGTGCGCGGCGACGACATCCGGGGTCTGACCTCGCGACCGGATCAGGTTTGCGACCCGAACCAGGGTGCGCCGAACACGGTCGACAAGTGGTTCAACACGGAGTGCTTCGTGCCGCTGAGCCTGGCCGAGACCGCCACGCGGCACGGCAACGCCCGCCGGAACACCATCCGCGGACCGGACTTCGAGCGCATCGACCTGTCGCTGATCAAGAACGTCCCGCTGGGCGGTGGAGACCGTTCGCTGCAGCTCCGGGTCGAGGCGTTCAACGTCTTCGACCGGGTCAACTTCGCCCAGCCGGGGAACCGGGTCGGAGACCGGGGCTACGGCGCCATTACGTCGACCAACGGTGACGGTCGGATCGTGCAGCTCGGGGTCAAGTACAACTTCTGATCAGCCGGGGCTCTCGCCCGCATCCTGAAGCCCGGGGTGCGGGCGACTCGCCGGCGCTCAGCCGGTCGGGTTCGCCTTGCCCTGGTGTACGAACCAGAGGTTGCGGGAGTAGACGAGTAGACCGAAGCTTTGGCCCGCGATGAAGACCGGATCGCGCCGCCACAGGGCGTAGCTCAGAAGCACCAGGCCGCCGCCCAGACTCAGGTACCAGAAGACCGTCGGGACGACGCTCTGCCGGCGGCGCTCCGTGGCGATCCACTGGACGAGAAAGCGGGACGCGAAGAGGGCCTGCCCGCCGAAGCCGATGGCTATCCAGAGGTTCTCGAGCGTGAGTGACGGCATGGTGGGCTCTCCAGGGGGTGGGCGGTGGCGGAAACGGCGCGCCGTCGGTACCAGGAGACGCCGAACAGGTCCAGGACGCCGCGCAGGAAGCGGCCGCGGATGTTGTACTTGCTCTTGCCGCGAGTGCGCGGACGGTGTCCAATCGGGATCTCAGCGTAGCTGCCGCCGTGCCTCAGGGCCAGCACCGGGAGAAAGCGGTGGAGTCCGTCGAAGGCTGGCAGGTCGTCGAGGACCTCGGCGCGGTAGCCCTTGAGCGCGCAGCCGATGTCGGTACAGGGGTCGCCGAGGATCCATCGCCGCACCCGGTTCGAGATCCGGCTCGCAAGGCGCCGCAGCCGCGTGTCCTGGCGTCTCGCGCGCACTCCGGAAGCAACGTCGTGGTCGTCGAGCAGGGCGACGATGGCCGGAATGTCGGCGGGGTCGTTTTGCAGGTCGGCGTCCATGGTCACGATGAGAGACGCTCGCGCGGCGCGTATCCCCGCGAGCAGGGCCGCCGACTGCCCGCCGTGACGGTCGAGGCTGAAGACCCGCACGCTCGCGTCGCTCTGAGCCAGTGCAGCAAGTTCCTCGCGGCTGTTGTCGCTACTGCTGTCGTCGACGAGGATCAACTCGTAGTCGAGACCGGTTGCGGCCATCGCGCCGGCGGTCTCGGCCGCCAAGCGTTCCAGGTTGCCCGCTTCATTGAAGACCGGGGCGACGATCGAGATGTGCGGCGTCAGGTCGCGATCCTAGCGCTTGCAACCCGTGGTGGAAGTTCCGTGTCGCACCGAGACCGGTGAGGCGCACATCCAACCAGGCTCCTCATGGCGGGTGCTTTCACGTAAACGTCGCTCTAAGACTCGCGATGTTCGCGTCGGATTCACTTTGGGTTTCTAAGGTATGGCAGTCCGCGAAAGGCGCGGGCCGGAGAACTGGAATCCGACGATGTACTGGCCCCCCGCTGGAATGCAGCGCAGGCGTCGCCGTCCTTCGGCGGCTGTGGCCTTGTTCTTGCTTGTCGGCCCGGCAGGGGCGGCGGCGCCGGCCGCCGCGCAGACGAACGCTCCGCCGCAGATCACCACGGCGGGGCCGTTCAGCGCGAACGAAGGAACGACTTCCGTAGCCATCCTGGCCGCGACGGACGACGCTACCGCCCCAGGCCGACCTGATCTGGTCGATCCCGGCGGGAGCGGGCGGAGGGGCGGACGCTGCCAGCTTCACACTGAGTGAGGCGGGCGCTCTGGCCTTCGCGGCGGCCAAGGACTACGAGACCCCGGACGACGGCAACGCGGACCGCACCTACGAAGTGACCGTGCAGGTGAGCGACGGGACCGATTCGGACATGGCCGAGCTGCTCGTGACGCTCCTGAACGTCCCGGAACTCACGGCGATCACCGGGCCTTCGAGCGTCGCGTTCCCGGAGAACAGTTGGTCTCGCGTGGCCACCTTCAAGGCGTCCTCGGAGGAGGACCGGGCCGACATCGACTGGGTCCTCGGCGGGACCGACAGTGACCACTTCAGCATCGACAGCCCGCCGGGCGCGCTCAGATTCGCCCTCGACGCGGTCGCCCCGCGGATCTTCTCCGAGCCGCCCGACTTCGAGGCGCCCGTCGACGGCGACGAGGCCAACACCTACGAGCTGACCTTGTTGGCCATAGCCGGCTCGTCCGTCACGGGCACGCGTACCTTCACGGTTACCGTCACCGACGTGGACGAGGACGGCGAGCTGTCGCTGTCTTCGACGCGTCCCGCGATGGGCGCCGAGCTGGCGGCCGTCCTCACCGACCCGGACGGCGTCGCCGCCGGGACGGCGGTCTGGCAGTGGGAGCGGTCCACGGGCCGCAACTCCTGGGCCGTGATCGACGGCGCCGCCGCAGCGAGCTACACGCCGGCAGCGGCGGACACGAACACGTTTCTGCGGGTGACGGCGACCTACGATGACGAGCACGGCGACGGCAAGAGCGTCGAGGAGGTGGTCCCGAACGTGGTCACGGGGCCGCTGTTGACGGGTCTGACGGTGGAGACCGATGACACCCGGGTCGACACCGTGCGGGGCCTATACCCCGCGTTCGACCCGCAGACGCTTCACTACCGCATCGGGTGCGCCGGCGCCAACGCGCTGCTCCTGACCGTGTCGGCGCCGGAGCACGCGCGCTTGGCGGTGGCCGTCGTCCACCCGCCTCTACCTGAATCGCTGCAACCGCCGGAGCACCCGCGCTTGGAGGCGGCCGGCGTTCAGGCCGCCAGAGCGCCTGAGGTGGTTTCGGTGCCGGTGACTGCGGACAGCGACGTGACGATCCGCGTGGCTGACGCGAGCGGCGCCGGCACGACCTACGTCGTTCACTGCCTGCCGGACGTACTCTTCCGAATCGAGACGCACGCGTTTCCGGACACCGAGGCATTCGAGGATCTGATCCTGTTCAACCACGACGATTACTTCAGGCTGATGGATCGAAACGGCGTGCCACGACAGCATCTCCGTTTCCAGGGCGTGAGCCTGTCCGTGGACCTTCGATGAGTTGGGGCGCGAAGGGCATGACTTCAGCCGCGCGGTGGAGTACGCGCTGGATCTCGACAACCACGAGGCGGTCTTCGTGCGCGATCTCTCCCTGCGGGGCGAGCGGAGCCACCTTGGTGAATTCACCGGCAACGTGGACGCGCTCGACAACGGCGACTGGCTGGTGAGCTGGGGCGGGATTTTCGGGGGGGGGGTGTCGAGTTTCCAAACGTCGTGTTTCCAAACCACGAGATGGCCACGTTGGTCGATCCCGCGACCGGTCAGGAGAAGCTGGGCATCCGCTTCAGGGAGTTGCCCACCTCTTTTCGTCAGCGTCTCATCAACGCGACCGTGGTCCCGTCAGAGGCCCTGGCGCCGCAACCCGTCCCGCTCACTGCGGAGTTCCCGGCCAGCGACCACACCTCGATCTTCCACACCGGCGCCGGGGACGCGCCGCAAGTGGTCGTCGCCTTCAACCGGCCCGTGGCGGACTTCAGCGCCTCCAGCCCGTCGATCAGCGCCCAGGGCGGCACGGTCGAGAGCGTCGGCCCCCATCTCGTGGCGGGCGAGCCGGCCAACGCCTATGTGGTCGTCCTGACGCCCGACGGCGCTGGTCCGGTCACCTTCAGTCTGGTGTCCGGCCGGTCGTGCGCATCCTCCGGCGTCTGCACGGCGGGTGGAACGGTGCTGTCGGAGGTTCCCGCGCCGCACGTGATCCCCCTTCCGCCTCCGGTCTCGGTCACAGCCACGATGACCTCCGATGCGACGCATCCGACGAAGGACCCGTTCACGGTGACGATCGTCTTTTCGGAGGCGGTGACAGGTCTCGCGATCGGCGAGATCACCGTGACGAACGGCGCCGCTTCGAGTCTGACCGGATCGGGCGCCACCTACGAGGTCGAGATCGAGCCGGCAACCGGGATCGAGGCCGACGTGACGCTGACGCTGCCGGCGGGGGCGGTGATGGACGCTTTGAACAACGCGAATGTGGTGGCGAGCGCTGCGTTTGCGGCGGACACGAAGGGGCCGGTGCTTGCGGTTGGGGGCGCTGCCGCAAACGGCGCATCGCTGGTCTTGGCCTGGAGCGAGGCCCTCGATGAGGTGTCGGCCCCGGGGGCGTCCGCCTTCGCGGTGACGGTGGACGGCGCGGCGCGGACGGTGAGCGGCGTTTCGCTCTCCGGCAGCACCGCGACGCTGACCCTCGACCCCGCGGTCGTGCGCGGCAACCTGGATATCTTGGTGAGCTACTCGCCTCCGTCCGGCAACCCTCTCCGCGATGTACGGGGCAACGCTGCGGCGGCGCTTTCGGAGCAGGCGGTGACGAACGACACGCCGAACGCTCCGCCCGTTGGACTGCCTGTCGTTGTCGGCAAGACGCTCGTCCAAGAAGAGCTGACCGTTTCCGTGGCGGGCATCACGGACGCGGATGGTCTCGACGATGCAGTGTTCAGTTATCAGTGGTTCCGAAGCGCGGACCCGGCGGATCCGGCGACGGACGCGGAGATTGCGGGCGCGGTGTCGATGGACTACACGCTGAAACCGGCCGACCAGGGCACATCGATCAAGGTCCGCGTGACCTTCACGGATGGCGGCGGCACGGATGAGCTCCTCTTCAGCGAGCCGACGGCGACTGTGGCGGCGCTGCTCACGACCTTCGACGCGTCCTCCGCCCTGGAGGAGTCGGGGACCGTGACGATCGGGGTGAGCACGGGCGGAATCAGTCTGGCGGGCGACGAGACGGTCGACCTGGAGTTCGGCGGCACGGCGACCAGGGGCACCGACTACCTGGTCGATTCGGAGCAGCTCGTCCTGACGGCCGGATCGAGCATGGTCGAAACGACGCTGACGCTGCTGGACGACGAGGTCGACGACGACGGCGAGACGATCGAGATCACCGCCCGGCGCCTCGGGCGGACGGTCGCTACGCACACGGTCGAGATCGTCGATCAGGACGTGCGCGGAGTGGCGATCTCGGAATCGACGTTGCCGGTTCTGGAGGGCGGCGCGGAGCGCTACACGGTGGTTCTCCGGTGTCGCAACCGGGGGCCTCGTGGTGTCGATCGCTCCGCTCGCTTACGGAGTGCCGCGAACAGCCTACACCAACGGACGTTGACCCGCGCGACTGAGCCTTGTCCCACGAGAGATGAGCCTGAGCGTGTGTCGGGGATCATTGGAGGATGATCTTGCGACTCGATATCGAACGGTTTCGGACCCTGGACGAGGTCCGCGACTTCATGGCCGGCAGTTCGCCGGTCGACTTCCGTTTCGTGGAGCGCGCCGATGCGTACGGCTTCGTGCGGCGGGTTCTGGTGCGGACGCGGTATGTACGGTTGTCGAGGTCCGACAAGGGCCTGGTGCGGCGGTTCCTGGTCAAGGTGACGGGCTTCAGCCGGGCTCAGATCGCGCGGTTGATCTCTCAGTACCGGGCGACCGGGCGCATCGAGGATCGGCGCCGTGGTCCGAAGCGTCCCTTTCCCCGGCGCTACACGAAGGCGGACATCGGTCTGCTGGCGGAAGTAGACGAGACCCTGGGCGGCCTGTGCGGCGCGGTGACGCGGCGCCTGATGCAGCGTCAGTACGAGGTCTTCGGCGATGCTCGGTTCGAGCGTCTGGCGGCGCTCTCCAACAGCCACCTGTACCGCCTTCGGCAGTCTGTGACGTACCGGCGCCGGCGGCTGACGGTGGCGAAGACGCGGTCGACTCAGGTGCGCATCGGGGAGCGCCGCAAGCCTCATCCCGCCGGTCGCGCGGGCTTCCTGCGAGTGGATTCCGTCCATCAGGGCGACCTCGACGGGGAGAAGGGTCTGTACGAGATCAATCTGGTGGACGAGGTCACGCAGTACGAGTTCGTGGCCGCCGCAGAAGGCATTTCGGAGCGTTTTCTGGTCCCGGCCCTCGAAGGGTCGATCGAGGCTTTTCCCTTCGTCGTTCAGGGCTTCCACGCCGACAACGGCTCCGAGTACATCAACCACCGGGTCGCCGCGCTGCTGCGCAAGCTGCACGTCGAGGAATTCACGAAGTCCCGCCCGAGACGCTGCAACGACAACGCCCTGGTCGAAAGCAAGAATGCCTCGGTGGTCCGGCGCTACCTCGGCTACGACCACATTCCCCGGCATCACGCCGCCCTCGTCAACGGCTTCCTGCGCGACGTGCTCGCTCCCTTCCTCAACTACCACCGGCCCTGCCACTTCCCCGTCGAGAAGACGGACGCCAAGGGACGCATCCGCAAGACCTACCCCTTCGACAACGTCACCACGCCCTACCTCAAGCTGAAGTCGCTCGACGGCGCTGCCCTCAGCCTGCGGCCCGGCGTCACCTTCGAGCAGCTCGACCAGGAGGCCCTGGCCCGCGACGACCTCGCCGCGGCGAGCGCCGTCAACGAGGCGCTCGTCGCACTCTTCGCCCAAATCCGACGCCGAGATGCAACCGTCGCATGAGCAGCTCACCCATCTCCCTCACTACACTTGGCCGCGGCCTCGCAGCGGGCGCTACCCTAGGCGGCAGACGGTGCAGAACCGTCTGCCGCCCCAGAACTACCCCGAGACCGACCCGACTCGACTCTCCATGACGGTCCCGTTCACGCTCATTTCAGGATTGGATTGGACTGGATCGGCTAGCAGCCCGTGGTGGAAGTCGATTCGGCGCGGTTGCGATAGAATGCAGTCATGGCTATGGGCAAGACGGATCGCAGTGGTAGTCAGGAGCCGCTTTGGGTGGCGGGAGCGGATCTTCCTCGCAGCGCTGGTCACCCGTTCTATGAGCGGTTGAACGGCATTCTGGAAGCCGGCGGTTTCGACGAGTTGGTGGAGTCGGAGTGCGCGCAGTTCTATGCGGAGCGGATGGGCCGTCCGAGTCTTAGTCCGGGCCGGTACTTTCGTCTGCTGCTGTTGGGTTACTTCGAGGGTCTGGACTCGGAGCGGGGGATGGCGTGGCGTGCTCAGGACTCTCTGAGCATTCGTCGGTTCCTGGGGTTGGGCGTGACCGAGTCGGCGCCGGATCATTCGACCATTTCGCGTACGCGTCGGCTGGTCGACGTGGAGACTCACAGCAGAGTGTTCTCGTGGGTGCTTGGTCGTCTGGCGGAGTCGGGTCTGGTGTCGGGCAAGACGGTGGGCATGGACGCGACGACTCTGGAGGCGAACGCGGCGTTGCGGAGCATCGTGCGTCTTGACAGTGGGGAGGACTACGACGAGTTCGTGCGGGGTTTGGCGGAGGCGTCGGGCGTGGAGACGCCGACGCGGACCGAGTTGGTCGGTTTCGACCGCAAGCGCAAGAAGAAGCTGTCGAACGCGGAGTGGGCGAATCCGCACGACCCGGACGCGGAGATCACGAAGATGAAGGACGGCCGCACGCACTTCGCGTACAAGGCGGAGCAGGCGGTGGACCTTTTGTCCGGGACGATCCTGGGAGTGACGATTCAGGGCGGATCGAAGGGGGACACGGAGTCGTTCGGCGAGACGCTGGAGGAGACCTTCGAGCAGGTGGAATCGGCGATCGGGGACGATGCCGCGATCCAGGAGATCGTTGCCGACAAGGGCTACCACAGCAACGCCGTTCTCGCCTCCATCGACGAGTTGGGCCTTCGCAGCTACATCGCGGAGCCGGACCGTGGTCGTCGTCGTTGGAAGGGCAAGAAGGACCTGCAGGCCATCGTGTACGCGAACCGTCGGCGGATCCGGGGGAATCGGGGCAAGCGGATGCAGCGCCAGCGAGGGGAACGGCTTGAACGGCCTTTCGCTCACCAGTACGAGACCGGCGGCATGCGGCGGCTGCACCTGCGCGGTCGCTCGAACGTCCTCAAGCGCGTCTACATTCATGCCTGCGGCTGCAACCTCGGGCTCCTGATGCGCGAGCTTGTGGGAGTCGGCACGCCGCGGAGCCTCCAGGGCCGCGCTTCGGCAGCCCGCAACGCCCTCGCCGGTCAACATGGAGGGGTCTGGCCGCGACTCGTCGCGCTATACCGGCGGATCTTCCTGAGCCGGCCCGCAAACCCGATCCACTTGCTATCCAACATCTACCGCCGCCGCTGGTCCCCTGTAGAACCACACATCTGACTGGTCCGCCTCCTCGGGCCACGAAGCCACTTCTGCCACGGGCTGCTAGGCTCAGCGTCGACAGCCACCTGCCGATGGAGGATCTTGCGTTGGCTTCTACTGATACAGCGAGGGCGGGTGCCGTTCTCATCGCCCTGGGCCTGTTGGCCCTGCTGCTGAGCGCCGCCTCGGCCGAAGCTGCGAATTGCGAAGAAGGAGAAACAGACAGTGGCTATCCTGACGGCATGACTCCAGATGCCCCTGGTTACTCGGAGAGCGCCGACGTGCAGGTGTTTACCCTCGTGGAGAACACCTATCGGGGGGGGGAGGCAGTGCGCGTAGGGTATGTCACGTATGAACATCCTGGAAGCGTAGCCATGCAGGACTACCTGGAGGGGCTGCCCCAACCGTCGTTCGACATCGCGTTTCGGCAGTTGATGACGCATCCAAGCGCCCGACCCTACGACCACGAGACGATGCCGGTGTTCACCGGGACCGTGCGAGTAGACGCGAAGGTTAAGGGAAAGGAAATATTTTGTACGTATCTCCGATTTCCGATTCGCATCGAGATCACCGACGTAGACGAGCCTCCGCTCCAGCCCGCCGCGCCCGCCGTCCAGACCGTCGATGCGACTAGCCTGGACGTGTCGTGGTCGCCGCCGCCGCTTCCGGAAGGGCGTGCGCCGAGAGGCCCGGACGTGAGCAGCTACGAGCTCGAGCACCGCGCCGCCTCGGCTTCAGTCTGGAACGCCGTCAGCGTAAGCGGCACCACGACCAGGCTCACGGGGCTCACTGCGGACACGCCGTATGACGTGCGGGTTCGTGCGACGAACGGCGAGGGGTGGAGTCCGTGGTCTGCTTTAGGTAGTGCCACCACTACGTCCCACCCCGAACCCGAACCAGACCCCGAACCCGAACCCGAACCCGAACCCGAACCCGAACCAGACCCCGATCCGCCACCGCCGCCACCAGAGGACGAGGACGACGAGCCGTCCAGTTGCACCCTAGTGGCCCCGTACTGGTCCGGTCCCTCGGGTGGATTCACTGTGATGCCTGCGCCTGACCGGACTTCGGTAACGGTGACCTGCGGCGGGACGACGACCGAGTACCCGGCCGAGGACGGCTTGGTGACCCGGCTCCTGGGGAGCACCTGCCCTGGGAGCGGGCTGCGACTGACAGGCGCCGCCCCGGGCGGCTGGTACTGGCAGCACGGCGAGCAGAACGCCGCCGTGGCGCCATTCGTCTGCTCGGAGGCTCTTGGAGGCCCGCGCGCCGTCGTACCGGGTGGCGTCACGGCCGACGTGACGGACAACGGCACATGGTTCAGCCACGACACTGCGCGGCTGGTCGGGATCGTTCCCCATCTCGCGGGTAACGAGTGCAGCGAGTACGTCACGCCGTACTGGCAGGGCGAGGGAGGCGTCGTGGTCCGGCCGGCGGAAGGCCGGCCGGTGGGAGTCAGGGTTCAGTGTGGTACGACCTACTCGACGATGGCGCCGGCTCCAGGCGGCGATGGCCTAGTCGTGGAGTTGGTGAGGAAGAGCTACTGCACCGACCATGAGGGCAATCCGAAACAGGGCCGGCTGACCGTCACGGGCGCGGATCCGGGCGGCTGGTACTGGATAAGCGGAGAAAGGAACGCCGCGGTCGGCCCTCTGGTGTGCGCCGATCTTCTGGGCGGTCCCGCCGCTGTTGATCCGGGGGGAGTCACTTCCCAGTCTACGGACGACGGCACCTACTTCAGCCATGACACCGAAAAGTTGATCGGCGTCGTTCCTCACGTTGCCGCGGATCGCTGACCGCGGACAAACTCCAACATGGGCTCCAACCCGTCGCGGAGATCGAACCGGCTATAGCCACTTCGCCCGGTCCACTCGCCGATCATCAACGCCTCGTGGCGAGGCTCGTCGCCCGCCGCTGCCGCTGCGGTGGACACATGGATCCATTGCGGGGCACGTCGGAGCCGACGGCCCTCGTGGAAGTGCGGCTAACGCGGGACCCGGCGAGTTCGGACGTGTCGGCGGCGCCACCCCTGCTGGCGTTCACGGCGGCCGACTGGGACGCGCCCCAGACCGTGACGGTGAGCGCGGCGGAAGACGATGACGCGGTTGCGGACGGCTCGGTTGCCATCCGGCATGAGGTCAGCGGCGGCGACTACGACTCGGTGCCGGCCGCCCGGGTGACGGTGACGATCGCGGAGAACGACGTGCCGACGCTGTCCGTCGCGGACGCGGAAGTCTCGGAGGGCGCTCCCGGGGGCGACCTGGCAGTGGTCTTCCAGGTCGAGTTGAGTGTCCCGAGCGACAATGAGGTGACGGCGGACTACGCGACCTCGGACGGTTCCGGGCTCGAAGGGGCGGCGGCGGGATCGGACTACGAGGCGACAACTGGCACTGTGAGATTCCCCCCGCTGACGACGATGGCGCAACCGATCCGGGTGCCGGTCACGGACGACGCGGTGGACGAAGCGGAGTTGGAGACCTTCACGTTGACGCTGCACAACGTGAGCGGGGCGTCGTTGCTGGGAGGCGGACCGGCGCTGAGGGCGACGGGGACGATTCGTGACGACGACGATCCCGAGGTCGAGGCATCGTTCGGGGCCTTGCGCTACGAGGCGCCGGAGGGCGGCAGCGTGACGGTGACGGTGCGCTTGAGCGCGGACCCGGAGCGGTTGGTGACGATCCCGCTGCTTCGCACGCCCGTGGGCGGGATCGCGGAGCACGACTACTCGGGGGTGCCGGAGAGCATCGCCTTCGGCAGCGGCCAGACTGCGCGCGAGTTCACGTTCACGGCGACAGACGACGCGGCGGACGACGACGGCGAGGCGGTCGTGTTGAGCTTCGGCTCGCTGCCGCCACGGGTCTCCGGCAGCGGCGAGACGACCCTGGCGATTCGTGACAACGACGGCGGTGGTGGCAACGATGGCAGTGGCGGCGGCGGTGGTGCTCCGCCTTCCGACGACGAGGACGAAGACGAGGACGACGAGGACGACGACGGCGGTGGCGGCGGTCCGCCCAAGGCGGACTTCACGCTGAGTGCGGCGTGTCCCGAGGACCTCTGCCGTGCCCGCACGGGCTCGGCCGTGACGTTCGAGGACACGAGTACGGGCCGCGTCGAGTCCCGTCGCTGGGACTTCGGTGACGGGACGGGGTCGCGCAACCAGCGGATCGACCATGCCTGGTCGTCGCCGGGGTTCTACGAGGTCACCCTGTCGGTGAGCGACGGCACGAGCACGTCGACGACAAAGCAGGTGTTCCTGGTCGAGGCGAGCGATCCGGCGGGGACGTGCGTGGCGGACGCGGGGACGCTGTGCCTGCAGGACTCGCGCTATGCGGTGGCCGTGGAGTGGCGGACGGCGGACGGCAACAGCGGCGCCGGCGGTCTCGGCCACTCAGGGACGAACGACTCGGGAGTGTTCCGGTTCTTCAGCGAGGACAACTGGGAAGTGCTGATCAAGGTGCTGGACGGCTGTGCGCTGAACGGCCACGTGTGGGTGTACGGCGCGTCGACGACGGACCTTGGGTACACCATCCGTGTGACCGACACGGTGACGGGGACGGTGAAGGAGTACCGGAACCAGCCGGGTTTGCCGGCGCCGGCGATCACCGACGCGACGGCGTTCCCGCAGGGCTGCCGGACCGTGCGCGTTGATACCCTCCGGCCCGTGCTGCTCATCGTGCGCCACGGCGAGACCGCCTCGAACGCCGCCCGGATCGTCCAGGTGCCGGAGACGCCGCTCAACGAGCGCGGCATGGCGCAGGCGGAACAGTTGGCGACGCGGCTGGTGGAGCACCATCGGGAACGGCCTATCGGGCAGGTCGTGGCGAGCGATCTGCGACGCGCCGAGATGACGGCGGAGCCGGTGGCTGCGGCTCTCGGCCTGCCGCTGATCATCGAGCCCCTGCTGGCCGAGCGCAACTTCGGCGACCTGCGAGGTCGGGCGTACGCCGACATCGGTCTCGACATCATGGAACCCGGCTACGAACCGCCGGCAGGGGAGGACTGGCCGTCGTTCCACCGGCGGGTCACCCAGGCCTGGAGCAGGATGCGTGAGCTCGCCCGGGAGACCGAAGGCGACAGCGTCTTCGTTACCCACGGCCTCGTCTGCCACTCCCTGGCGCTTCATCACCTGGATCTTGGCGGCGGTGTGGAGCAGCCCGATCGTTGGGGAAACACCTCGGTCACCTACGTCGAGGATCGGGCGCCGTGGAGGGTGACCCGGATCAACTGCTGCGACCACCTCGACGCGACGACCGCCGACGGCGGTCAGATGTCCGGCATCTGACGCCGCCGCGGCGGTCGCCCGACTGGGCCGATCGGGCGGTCATCGGGCCGGAGCTCGGATAAAGTTCGGGCGACCGCGCCGGCTCGGGAAGAACCGAGGCGGGTAGCGGGTTGGAGAAGGCGTGGACGGGGCCACCCGTGCGCCGATCCGAGGCTTGTCCCTCCCCTGGCCCGAACCCCTGCCGGCGCCCCCCTCCAGGAAACACCGATACGGATCCGACCGACATGACTGTGGACCCCCGCGAGACCGTTCCCTCCGACCTGTCGGCGGCGCCCCAGATGGCGCCGCCCAATACCTCCGCCGTGCCCGGCGTCAGCGACCAGCTCCGGGTCGAGATCGCGGCCCAGGCCGACATGCTGCACCGCGTTCGCACGGAGGTGGGCAAGGTCATGGTGGGTCAGACCTACATGATCGACCGCCTGCTGATGGCGCTGATCGCGGACGGGCACGTCCTCATCGAGGGCATTCCGGGTCTGGCCAAGACGACCGCGATCAAGACGCTTTCCCAGGCGGTCGAGACCGGTTTCTCGCGCATTCAGTTCACGCCCGATCTGCTGCCCGCGGATCTGCTCGGCACCCAGATCTACCGTGTGGATCAGCACGACTTCCAGGTCAAGCAGGGGCCCATCTTCACCAACCTGCTGCTCGCGGACGAGATCAACCGGGCCCCCGCCAAGGTGCAGAGCGCGTTGCTCGAGGCGATGCAGGAGCGTCAGGTCACCCTCGGCGACCAGACCTTCGCTCTGCCCGATCCGTTCCTGGTCCTGGCGACCCAGAACCCGATCGAGCAGGAAGGCACCTATCCGCTGCCGGAAGCCCAGGTCGACCGGTTCATGCTCAAGTTGCGCGTGGACTATCCGAACCGGGAAGAGGAGCGGGAGATCATGCGCCGGATGGGTCGACGCGAGCGGCCTGTCGTCGAGGCGGTCGTCAGTCTGGAGGACATTCGCCGGGCTCGGGACGTGGCCGACGCGATCTACCTGGACCCCAAGGTCGAGGACTACATCGTCGACCTCGTGTTCGCGACCAGGCAGCCGGCGGAGGTTGGCCTGGAGCGTCTCGAGCCGCTGATCGAGTACGGAGCGTCGCCGCGCGCCACGATCTTCCTCGCCGCTGCCGCCCGCGTGCAGGCCCTGATGTCGGGCCGGGCCTACGTGACGCCGCAGGACGTCAAGACGGTGGGCGCCGACGTTCTGAGGCACCGCGTGCTGGTGTCGTACGAGGCGGAGGCCCGGGACCTCACTTCGGACGATCTGATCCAGGAGATCATGGGCACCGTCGACGTTCCCTGACGTCGCTTCGGAGCGTGATCGATGTGGTTTTTCCGACGTCAAGAAACCGCGGACCAGGAGCGGCAGCAGGCGACCCTCTCGCCTGAGCTGCTGGCGCGGATCAAGACGATCCAGCTTCGCACCCAGCGCCTGGTGACGGACGCCCTCGCGGGCGAGTACCACAGCGCCTTCAAGGGCCGGGGCATGGAGTTCGAGCAGGTGCGTGAGTACACGCCGGGGGACGACATTCGCCACATCGACTGGAACGTGACGGCGCGCATGTCGAGCCCCTTCGTCAAGGAGCACCGGGAGGAGCGCGAGCTGACGGTCATGCTGATCGTCGACGTCAGTTCGTCGGGCGCCTTCGGCACCGCCGAGAAGCAGAAGCGCGAGGTCGTCGCGGAGGTCGCCGCCGTGCTCGCCTACCTCGCGATCCAGAACAACGACCGTGTCGGGATGATCATCTTCTCGGACCGGATCGAGCTCTTCATCCCGCCCAAGAAGGGGCGTTCCCACGTCTGGCGCGTGATCCGGGAAGTGTTGAGCTTCCGCCCGACGGGACGGGGCACCGACCTCGACGGCGCTCTGGATTACCTGGGCCGGGTGGTGCGGCGCCGGTCGGTGGGCTTCCTGATCTCGGACTTCCTGGATGATGGCTTCTCCGAGCGCTTGCGCGTTGCGGCTCGCCGCCACGACCTGACCGCGATTCGTGTCCTCGACCAGCGCGAGGTCAGCCTGCCGCGAATGGGTCTGGTCGAACTCGAGGACGCGGAGACCGGCGAGACCATCGTGATCGACACGGCAAGTCGCCGGGTTTCGGAGAGCTTCGCCCGCCTGGCCCGCGAGGATTTGAAGCGGCGTTCCGAGCAGTTTCGGCAGGCCGGTGTCGGCGAGATTCAGGTCTGGGCGGACCGTCCATGGATTGATCCGATCGTCCGCTACCTGCGGGCGCGCGAACGGACGGTGCGGACGTGAGTTTCCATCCTGTCCTTGGTCGCGGGCGTGGCGCGGCGGCAGCCGCCGGGACCGTGCTGGTGCTGCCTCTCCTGCTCGCGTGCGGGGCCGTCGAGGAGCAGGCCGGCGCCGGGGAGGCGCTGAAGCCGCCCGCCGAGCTGCGGGCCGCGGTCGACCGCGCCACCGCCACGACGGGCGACCTGATCACCTACGAAGTGGAAGTCGAGCGCGACCCGGACGTGAACGTCGAGCTGGCCGACCCCGGAGTCGACATCGCGGGCTTCCGGATCGTCGACCTCGGCCAGGACCGGCCGCAGACCCTCGACTCGGGCCGGATCCTGGAACGGCGCTGGTTCCAGCTCCGCGCCGATCTGGTCGGTTCCTACGTGCTGCCGGCGCTCGTCGCCACATACCGCGGTCCTGCCGGTGACGTGGGCGACCTCGAGACGCCGGAGATCCCGGTCGAAGTCGAGTCGGTGCTGCCGGCGGACGGGACGGAGGTGACGGACATCCGCGACATCAAGCCGCTGCGGAGGGTCGAGACCGGCCGGTTGTGGCTGTTGTGGCTCGGACTCGCCGCCGCGGTTCTCGCGCTGGCGGCGGCATGGTGGTGGCGGCGCCGGCGCCGAGGGAGCGGGGGCGAGGTTCCGGAAGTGCCCAGGATTCCGCCCTACGACCTGGCGATCCAGGAGTTGGAGCGGCTGCGGCGCACCGACTTCTCGAACCTGCGGAAACTGCGCCGCTACTACTTCGCCGTCTCGGCGGTCGTTCGGGCATACGTCGAGGGCCGCTTCGGCATGAACGCGACCGATCTGACGACGGAGGAGATCCTGAGCCGGTTGGGAGCACCCGGTTGGCGGGACCCCGCGCCAAGCGCGAACCAGTCCGTGCGCCCGTCATCGGGCGCACGGATGGCACTGGTGCGGCTCGATCCGGTGCAGGCGCGGCGCCTGGAGCGGTTCCTCGTCGCTACGGACCAGGTCAAGTTCGCGGCCCACCTGCCCCTGACCGAGGAGATCGACCGCACCTACGAGCAGGCTCTGGGCTTCGTGCGGGCGACCGGGCGGCCCAAGGACGATGCCGGCGAGGACGGCGGCAACGCGGAGGCCCTGGCGCCGGCGCCTGCTCAGGCGGGGAAGGCGGCATGAACGAGCAACTCCTGTTCGCCGATGCCCGCTGGGTCTGGGTGCTGTTGCCGCTGTACGTGATCTGGTCGCTCCTGTGGTGGCTTCGGCCGCGCTGGCGTCATCTGGCGGCGCGGCGCGGTTTCTCCATCGGACGGAAGGCAGCGGGCAGGACGGCCGTGGCCTACTCGTCGCTCGTGCATGCGCGCCAGGCGGCGCGCTCGGGAACGCCGATGGCCCGTCGCCTGGTGTCGGTGCTGCGTCTCGTGGTCGTCGCCCTGGTGCTGCTCGCCGTGATGCGTCCCCAGACCGGGCGTGCGCTCACCGAGGTGAGCACGGAGGGCATCGACATCGTGCTCGTGATCGACACTTCGGGGTCGATGAGGGCGCTCGACCTCGACGCGCACGAGCGTTCGCTGAGTCGCCGGCGGGACCGCCTGGAAGTGGCCAAGGGAGTGGTCGAGACGTTCATCGGGCGTAGGCCGAACGACCGCATCGGCCTCGTCGTGTTCGGCGAGGAGGCCTTCACGCAGTGTCCGCTGACGCTGGACCACGGCATTGCCGCGACCTTCCTCGAGCAGTTGGAGATCGGCATGGCGGGCGACGCCACGGCGATCGGATCGGCCGTCGGGGTGGCGACCAAGCGCCTCAAGGACTCGGAGGCCGAGTCGAAGGTCGCGGTCCTGCTGACGGATGGACGGAGCAACGCCGGCGCCCTGACGCCGTTGCGGTCCGCCGAGGCCGCGGCGGCGCTCGGCGTCAAGCTGTACACGATCGGCGTCGGCACCCGCGGTCAGGCGCCCATCGTGGTGGAGACGCGGTTCGGGCCGCGCGTCGTCTACGAGGATGTGGAGATCGACGAGGACACTTTGCGGCAGATGGCGACGGTCACCGGCGGCGCCTACTTCCGAGCCGAAGACGTGGCGGGACTGGAGGAGATCTACGAGCGGATCGACGAACTCGAGAAGACCGAGATCAGCCAGGAGTCCTACATGGAGTACGAGGAGCGTTTCGCCTGGCTGGTGACGCCGGCGGTGTTCCTGCTCCTGCTCGAAGTAGTGCTGCTCGACACCCGCCTGAGGAAGTTGCCGTGAGGGGGAAGCCGATGAGACCCGTGTCGGCCCGGCGCCGCGGTGAACACTGGGGCCAAACGCTGCTGGCTCTTGTGCCGGTCGCGTTCCTCGTGCTCGGTTGCGAGGTCCGCACGGGACGGCCGGACGCGCTCTGGCTGCTGTGGCTGGGGCCGTGCCTGCTGCTCTTCTACGTCTATGCGTTTCGGACCCGGGCCCGGTTGCTCGGCCGCTTCGCCTCGCCCGAGATGCTGCCCGTCCTGGTCGCCGGAGTCAGTAGGCCACGGCGTCGTCTGAAGGCGTTTCTCTTGCTGGTCGCACTGCTCGCCCTGGTGGCGTCTCTTGCCCAGCCCCGCTGGGGCTTCGTCTGGGAGGAGGTCCACCGCGAGGGCGTCGACATCGTGGTCGCTCTCGATGTCTCGGACTCGATGCTGGTGCGCGATGCGGAGGCGGGCGGCGAACTCAGCCGCCTCGAGCGCGCCAAGCGCGAGATCGCCGACCTGCTTGGGCGCCTGGAGGGCGATCGCATCGCCCTGGTGGCATTTGCCGGCGCGGCCTTCCTGGAACTGCCGCTGACTCTCGACTACTCGGCGGCCGCTCTGTTTCTGGAGGCCATGGCGCCGGATCTGATTCCAACCAAGGGCACCGCGATCGGTGAGGCGCTCCGGGTCTCGCTGGATGCGTTCGACCGCGTCGCCGTTGTCGGATCGCGGCAATCGCGCGCCGTGATCCTGATCACCGACGGTGAGGATCATCTGGGAGAGGCGCAGGAAGTCGCTGAGGCCGCCGCCGCGGGCGGCGTGCGGATCTTCGCGATCGGCATCGGGCGCGACGAGGGCGCGCCCATTCCCAAGCCTGGCGGTGGTTTCCGCACCGACCGCCGGGGCGAGATCATCCTCAGCCGGCTGGACGAGGCGGCGCTGCAGCGGATCGCCCTGACCACCGGCGGCCGCTACGTCCGGTCGGTGACAGGCGATGTGGACCTGGAGCAGATCTACGCCCAGGGCATCAAGGCACAGCTCGAAGACCAGGAACTCGGTTCCAGCCGCCGCCAGCGCTGGCAGGAGCGCTTCCAGTGGCTGCTGGTCATCGCGCTGGTCGCGCTGATGCTGGAACCGTTGATCAGCGACCGCCTGCGGCGGCGCGGCGTGACGCTCCAAGGAGGCGACGATGCGGCAGCGGCGTGAAGCCCGGTTCGAGCCGCTCGTTCTCCTTGCGTTGGGGCTGTTGCTTCCGCTGGCCGCTGGCGCACAGCCGGCGGCCGGGGAACCGGTACAGCCGACTCTCCCGCAGGCGCCGCCGGAGACGCCGCCGGTCGAGTACTCCTCGCCCTACGATGCGTTCGACGCCAGCGCCTACGCCCAGGCCCTCGACGGCTTTGTGGACCGGCAGACCAGGCAGCCCGACGACCCGGAACTGAGCCTCAACGTCGGCGCCGCGCACTACAAGTTGAACGACTTCGAGTCCGCAGACGCCCAGTTCTACCGCGCCGCGGCGATCGGCGACGACGAGGTGCGGGCCCAGGCTCTCTACAACCTCGGCAACAGCGCCTTCCGCCAGGGCAAGCTGGGAGATGCGGTCGACTTCTACATGGCTTCCCTGGAGGCGAATCCGGACGACCTGGACACGAAGTTCAACCTGGAGTTCGTGCGCGAGGAGCTGAAGAAGCAGCAACAGCAGCAACAGCAGGACCAGGAGCAGCAGGACCAGGAACAGGAGAGCCAGGAGGGCGCCGAGCAGCAATCGGAGGACTCCGACCAGGGCGGAGGCGAGCAGCCCGAAGACCAGCAGCAGGACCATGGCGCCCAGGGCCAGGACCAGCCGGAGGACCAGGAGCCCCAGGACAGCGACGGTGACGGCATCCCCGACGCGCCGGATTCCCCGCCCGACGGCGATGGCTCGGATCCTGGCAATCAGGGCGACCCCCGGGAAGCGCCGCCGGGCATGACACCGGAGGAGGCCGAGCGCTACCTGCAAGCACTGGAAGAGGGGCGCCTCGACCCGACTCGGCGTGGTCAGCGTGGACGCAGCAGCCGTCAGGCGAAGGACTGGTAGGTCGATGAAGGGCAGGAGACGAGCGTTCCGTCGGCCGAGCAGGAGGCGCTCGGTCGCCCTCGGCTGGTCTGCGGTCCTGTGCGCGTCGTTCTTGGCCATGCCGGGGGCAACGGCAGCCGGGGCACAGGAACCAGGGGCGATCCAGGTCACGGTGGACCGCAACCAGGTCGCTCTCGGGACCCAGATCTACCTGACGATCGGGCTCAACGGATCCCCGGACGAGCCGCCGAGGCTGCCCGAGCTGCCGGACTTCCGAGTCGTGTCGCGGGGTCAACAGCGACAAACCCAGATCATCAACGGCAGGGTCAGCAACAGCACCTCGTACAACTACCTGCTGATCCCGGTACGGGCCGGCACGTTCGAGGTCGGATCGGCAGTCGCAGTGGTCAACGGTGTGGAGGTCAGGAGCCAGCCATTCACGGTCCAGGTCACGGCTGCCGAGGAAGACGGCGACGAGCAGAACCGGGATCTCTTCGTCACCGCCTCCGTCTCCACCGACCAGCCATGGCAGGGGCAGCAGGTGATCTACACGTGGCGCTTCTACAGCCGGGTGCGGGTCGGCCAGGGGTCGATCGAGTCGATGGACTTCGGCGGTGACGTGGTGGCCGAGGATCTCGGGGAGGTGCGCCAGTTCACGACCGCGATCGAGGGCGTCCAATACACGGTGAACGAGGTGCGCAAGGCGCTCTTCCCGCAGCGGGCCGGCGAGGTGGTGCTGCCGCCGACCCAGCTCAGCGTGGAGGTGCTGGTGGAGGAGCCTCGCCGCCAGAGCCGGCGACGCGGCATCTTCGACGACTTCGACAGTCTGCTCGGTCGTGGTGGACGCTGGGAGACGAAGTACCTGGTCACGGAACCGTTGACCCTCCACGTGCGGCCGCTGCCGCCGCCTCCCGCGGGCTGGAACGGCCTGGTCGGGGACTTCGAAGTCGAGGCCTCACTGAGCCGGCGCGAGTTGCAGGTGGGTCAGTCGGCCACGCTGGAAGTACGGGTCGCCGGTACCGGCAACGTGCAGCTCCTGGCTGAGCCGGAGTTTCCCGAACTGCCGGCGTTCAAGATCTACCCGGATCAGCCGACCGGCACCGTCGACAACAGCGGCGGCCAACTCAGCGGGCGCAAGGTGTTTCGCCGGGCGCTGGTGCCCCTCGTGGTCGGCGCGCTCGACGTTCCTCCGCTCGAGATCGTCTACTTCGATCCCAAGCTTGGCGAGTACAAAACGCGCTCGACGGATCGCATCGGCCTTGAAGTGACCCCGGCGGATGGCGAGGAGGAGCTGATGCTCACCGAATCCCTGGCGCCGACCACCGGCAAGGTCGCGGTGCGGATCCTCGCCGACGACATTCTGCCGATCCGCCGGACCGCGGCCGGCATCGTGTCCGCCGCTCCTCAGGGCTGGCGGGCGTGGCTGTGGCTGGCCGGCGGCGTGCTGCCGCTCATCCTGTACCTGGTTCTGCTGACCCAGTACCGGCGCCAGCGTCGCTACGCCGCCGACCGGACGCTGCGCCGGCGCCAGCGGGCTCTGCAGCAGGCCCTGGCCGCGGCGAAGAAGCTGCCATCCGGTTCGGGAGCGGCAACAGCGGCCGAGGCTTCCAGGGTGCTGCGGTCCTACGTGGGCGACAAGTTGGGCATCGAGGGAGCGGCCCTTACGCCTGCCGAAGCGGAGACGGCCCTGGTTCAGGCCGGCGTGGAACCGGGCGTGGCGGCGCACTGCCGGTCGGAACTCGAACGGTTCGAGGCCGCCCAGTACGGCGTGGCGGCGGTCCCGGCAACCGCCGAAGCGGTGGCTGGCGGCGTGGGGGACGGCCTGAGCCCTTTCCGCGTCCACGCAACGCGGCGACACTCTAGCGGGCAGTCAGGGAACCTCCTTGCCGAGTTGATCCGGACCATCGACCGGCAGTTCAAGGGGAGAAGGACGTGAGACGAGGTTGCGCGCTCTTTTTCGTTCTCCTGGCTGCGGCCGGTGTCGTCGCCGGGCAGCAGGCGCCGTCGCCCGTGGTCACCGAGGCGCCCGCCGTCGAGGAGACTCCGGAGGTCCCGGAACCCGCGGAACTCTGGGTGAACGGCAATGCCGCTTACGAGGCCGGCGACTTCGAGACGGCGGTGTCGCTCTACCGTGAGATGGAGAGCATGGGGGTCGAGAACGGTCATCTCCACTACAACCTCGGGAACGCCTACCTGCGCGCCGGCGAGCTGGGACAGGCGATCGCGTCCTACCGCCGTTCGCTGCGCCTGTTGCCGCGCGACGAGGATGCTCTCGCCAACCTGACGTTTGCCCGTCGCAGCGCTCGCGACGAGATCGCGCCGCCGGCGCCCCCGGCACTGCTGCGGACCCTGCTGTTCTGGCACTACAGCCTGGCGCCGGCCGAGGTTCTTCGCAGCGTCGTGCTGGTCAGCGTGGCGTTCTGGATCGTGCTCGCCCTGCGGCTCTACCGGCGTGCTTCGGAGGTGCTCCGGTGGTCCGCCGTCTGCCTGCTGGTGGTGGGGCTCGCGCTGGGCGGCTCGCTCGTCGCCCACGCGACCTTCGCGCCCGCTGTAGCCGTCGTCCTGCCGCAGGAGATCGACCTCCACGCCGCCGCCGGTGAAGGCTCGGTTGTCCGCTTTCGCCTCCATGCCGGCACCGAGGTACAGGTCATCGAACAGCGACCGGAGTGGATCCGCATCGAACTGCCCGACGGTCAGCGGGGCTGGTCGAGACGGGAGTACGTGGAACTTGTAGAGTGAGCGGAGCGCAGATGTCCTGAGGAGAATCGCATGAGACGCATGTACTCGGTTACAGCAGTTTGGGACGAGGAGGCCGAAGTGTTCTACTGCGAGAGCGACATTGAAGGCCTACATATCGAGGCGGCTACGCTTAAGGAGTTCCAGAGCCTGATTGCCGAGCACGCGCCTGAGCTGATCATCGCGAACCACTTGAAGCCGAGGGACATCGCGAGGATGTCGCTCGGGGATCTCATCCCGGCAATTCTGTTGCAAGCACAGGTTCCAGCGGGGCACGCAGCTTGACGTGGCGCAGGGCTTCTACCGCAGGTAGTCCAGCAGTTGTCGTTGCTCGGCTTTGAGCACATCAAGGGAGGCAAGGGCTCCCACGAGAAGTGGATTTCGGCGGCCGGAGAAAAGATACTGACGGTGCCGAGACGGCTCAAGAGTCGGCACACGGCAAACAACATCCTGAAGAGCGCCGGAAGCACCAAACGGCTCTGAGCCGTCAGCGGTTCGCCGCGAAGCGACGTCCGACGATCCCGAAGAACGCCGACACGAACCGGAACGTCAGGCCCCACACGACGTGCCGCTCGGGCTCGCCGACGACGACGCCGGGGAAGCTCACCCCGGGATAGGGCGGATGGCGGTAGTCGATGACCCGGGAAGGATCCTCGAACCAGGCCAGCGGTACCCAGAACGCCTCGGCGACTTCGTAGTTCAGGATCAGGTTGTTGCCCGTGCCCGCGTCGACCTCGTAGACGAAGGCCGCGATCCGGAGCTGCCGTCCCTGGCCGGCACGTTGCCCCGTCTGATCGTCGAGCCGGCCGATCAGACGGGCGCCTTCGAGGGACAGGCCGACCTCTTCGTCCGTCTCGCGCTTCGCGGTTGCGTCAAGGTCCTGGTCGCTTTCGTCGTGGCGGCCGCCGGGAAGCGCCATTTGCCCCGACCAGGGATCCCCGGGTACGCGCGCTCGTTCGATGAACAACGCCTCAGGGCCCTCGGCCGATGGGCGGAGAACCATCGCGACACTGGCCTCGAACTCGGCCGGCGGGCGGATGATGGCCTCGTGAGCCGCCAGCCGGCGGCGGATCGTGATGAGGTCGAGTGGGCCGGCGGGCTCGGCGGCGTCTTCGTAGCTTGCCGGTGCGACGGTGGCGTCGGGTGAGTGTGTTCTTGGCCGCACGATGGCGGTACCTTCGCACACTCCCGGGCTGGAGGTGTTCTTCCCCTCCAGCCGGCTTGACGAGTTGCTCGGCTTGGAGGGGCGACTGCGGCGCAAGCTAGCGCTCCGGAGCATTGACATGTTCTCCACATGAAACTAGTGTCTTGCACATGGACAAGATGCTTCAGATCCGGAACGTTCCAGACGATGTCCATCGCCAGTTGAAGTCTCGGGCCGCCCGTGAAGGCGTCTCGATGTCGCACTTCGTCTTGCGAGAAATCGAGCGGATCCTTCAGCGACCCAGTCAGGAAGAGTTGCTGGCCGCGATCGCGCGGCTACCCGAAGTGACGCCCAAGGAGTCGCCGGCGGACGTTCTGCGCGAAGTGCGTGACGCTCGTTGACGGTGCTCGATGCGTCCGCTGCCATTGAACTCTTGATGGGCGGGCCGCGCGGACGGCGGCTAAACGCTCGCCTTCGCTTAGAGCCGGTAGTCCAGGCTCCCCACCTGATCGATGTCGAAATAGCCCACACACTGCGACGGTACGTCTTGCGGGGAGAGTTCAGCGGCCAATGGTGCTCCAGCGCCCTGGATCGTTGGCAGGATCTGCGGGTGGATCGGTACGGGCATCTACCCTTCCTCAACCGGATCTGGCAGCTTCGTCACAACGTCTCGGCCTACGACGCGGTCTACGTCGCGCTCGCTGAGGCGCTCTCGACGGTGGTGCTGACGGCGGACCGGCGGCTCGCCGACGTTCCGGGGCTCGAAGGGCGAATCGAACTCATCTGATGGCGACTTGAGTCGGGTGTGCTCCGCGGTGGACCAAGCCTGGCAGCCAGATCGAGCTCCTCAGGTGCTGCTCCGGTCGTCCTACGCGCTGAACGTCGCCTTCAGCCAGTCGATCAATACCTGGTTGAACTCCTCGGGCTTCTCCTGCTGGGTCCAGTGGCCGCAGTCCTTGATCGTGTGCTTGTCGATGTTCGGCACCAGCGCCTCGATGCCGTCGGCGGAGGAGGGGGGCAGGACGACGTCGTTCTCGGCGCCGATGTAGAGGCACGGCTGCTCGATCTTCTCGCCTTTGTCCTTCATCAGTTCCCAGTTGCGGTCGATGTTCCGGTACCAGTTCACGCCGCCGGTGAAGCCGGTGCATTCGTAGGTGGTGACGAAATGGGCCAGTTCTTCCTCGGTGAGCAGGAGTTCGCCGCTCAAGTCGTCTGCCGTTCCGTGCTTGATGATCTCGAGCAACTGGAACTTCCGCTCCGGCGCGTCGGCAGGCAACTTGTTGAAGGCTTCGGCATCCCACGTGCCGCGGCGCATGAAGGTGCGGAAGGACTTCTCCGTGTCCGCTTCGAGCACCTCTTCCGCCCTGTGGGGCTCCTGGAAGGCGACGACGTAGTTGTCCTCGCCGCGCGTCCGGCGCAGGATGTCGATCGGGGCTACGGGCGGTTGGGGTCCGGTGGGGGTGTTCACGCCGACGACGCCGAGGACGCGGTCCGAGTGCAGCCGCGGCATGGCCCAGACCACGGCGCCGCCCCAGTCGTGGCCGACGAAGACGGCCTTCTCGATGCCCCGCGCATCGAGCAGCCCGACCAGGTCGGCGCACAGCTCAGCGATGTTGTAGGCCTCGATCGCCAGCGGACGCTGGGTGTGGCCGTAGCCCCGCTGATCGGGCGCCAGGGCGCGGAAGCCTGCTGCCGACATCGCCGGCAGTTGGCGGCGCCACGAGTAGGCGAGTTCGGGGAAGCCGTGGCTGAAGACGACCGGCACGCCTTCGGTTCCGGCCTCGTACACGGCCATTCTGAGGCCGCCGTTGGTACGGATGTAGCTGGGCTCGGGCCAGGCCGGGGTCTCTTGCTCGGCGGCCGTTGCGGCGCCCGAGTTCGCGGCGAGTGCGGCGGCGCCTACGGCCGAACCGGCGATCAGAGTGCGGCGGGTCATTGGTGCGTCGGATTCGCTGGAGTCGTTCTTGGTGCTCATGGCGGGGAATGGTAGCTGAGGGCCGGGCCCTTAGCCCCCTTGGGCTTCAGCTCGCCCCCGACGCCGCGCACGCCGGTGAGGCTGCCAGCCCGAATGGGATGCGAGGAAGCCAGGACAACCTGCTAAAAGGGAAGACCATGAAGCGTTTCTATCTGATCCTGTGTGTCTTCGGTACCGTGCTGCCCTGGTGGCACCTCCAGGAGTTCTTGCTCGAGGCGGGCGGTCTCGATCTGGTCGCCTTCGTCGGCGCGGCGGCCGCGAATCCGGTAGCGGCGGGTTTCAGCATCGACGTGGTGATCTCGTCGATCGTGTTCTGCACCTTCCTGATCGGAGACGGCCGGCGGAACGGCATGACCCACCTGTGGGTCTACGTCGCCGCAAACCTGCTGGTCGGGCTCTCCCTTGCCTTGCCGCTCTACCTCTATCGCCGCACCGTGGCCATCGAGGCGAAGCGCATCTGGTCGGCCTGAACCGGCGCGGCGCTCGCCCGAATCAGCCCGGCGGCCAGGGCTTGGTGCGGATCACCCGGCGGATGTCGCCGGGGCCGGCGATCTTGCGCTGAACCTGCAGGACCTCGCCCATTCGCTCGTGGATCTCGGGCGGGAATGGCGTGCTGCGGCGCGTGTCCAGATCGATGTGGATGCTCAGCAGCTCGTGCGTCGCGGCGACGTACCCCTCGTCGGCGTGCACCATGCGCATGAAGGTGTGGTACTTCTTGTCGTCGAAGCCGAGCAGCTCCGCTTCGACGATGATCGGCGCGCCCTCGGGCAACTCCCTCAGCCAGGTGAGGTGGCTGTCGATCGAGAAAGTCGAGCGCCGGTTTGACTTGCGGTAGGTCCGATCGACGCCCAGGAACGCGGTCCAGGGGCCGGTTGCGTCGTCGAACACGACCAGGTAGTAGCCGGCATTCATGTGGCCGTTGTGGTCGATCCACGCCGGAAGGACCGTTGCGGTCCAGATCTGCTGTGGGTCGGTCATGCTGGCCTCACAGGACGCGGAAGCCCTCCCGCCGTGCGGCGGTGGAGAGTCGATCGTCACTGCAGACTAGGTCGAGCGTCTCCGGAACATCGGACGCAACCGTCAGCGCCGCAGCCAACTGTAGAGCGTCCGCGCCTCGCAGGCGGTGAAACCGGAGCAGCCTGACAGCACGCTGGCGCACCTCCTCGACGGGAGCAACCTCCAGCCAGTCGCCCGCCAGGAGACGAAGCTGGTCCATGGGTTCGGCCATTCCGCCCTCCAGGCGGCCTTCGCGATCGAGACGGCTCAGCGCGGACGTGCACTCGATCACCGTGGCCCACCAAGTGACGAGTTCAGGGTCCTGTTCGAAGATGGCGCGACGTTCGGGCGTTCTGCGTTCGTCTACGAGCAACGACACGATGGCGGAGGAGTCCCAGTACTTCAGCGGCTTCCCCTGCGCTCGGCCACGACGATCTCGCTTGCGCTCAATCCCTCAGCCAGCTTGGGCAGCGGTCTACTGAGGAAGCGTTCCACGTCGATCCGCGCGCGCGGGGGCGTCGCGACCCCTCGACGGACGAGTTCCGCGGCCACCTCGTCCATCCTCATGTCGCCGAGTCGACAGGGCTCGATGCGTGCCACGGGCTCCCCGCGGTGAGTGATCAGGACGGTCTCACCGCGGCGGACATCGTTCAGCAGACTGCTGAACCCGTTCTTCGCTTCGCTGACGCTCGCTCGCTTCATCTGGTCATTCTGGCCATGTTGATCAGGCCTGTCAAGCCTCTTCGATCCGGTGTGATCCGAACGGCGAGGCCCTGGGGCGTGCGCTTGACACGGTGAGCCCGAGCGCGCACAATCCGCGCTCACCCCCTTTTCCTGAGCCGCTCCCTTCCGGGCTGGCACCGCGCGAAGAACCGCGACATGACTCACCGGACACACGCCTCGTCTCTGCTCAAGCGGCTGCACAAGCCGGGCGCGAAGCCCCGGCTCCAGGACTGGGCGCCTTACCCATAGAGTTCCTTCGTAGATAGACCTTTCGGCCGGCCGTCCAGTTCTGGGCGCGCCGGCCTTTTTGTCGGTAGAGGAGCAAAGTTCATGGCCTCTCATCCAGCAACCGTCGAATGGCATCCGGCCATCATCGAATCGACCCTGCGCGAGGGCGAGCAGTTCGCCAACGCCTTCTTCGACAGCGACCAGAAGGTGAAGATCGCGCATCTGCTGGACGCGTTCGGGGTCGAGTACCTGGAGCTCACTTCACCGGCGGCGAGCCGCCGCAGCCGGGACGACTGCGAACGGGTGGCGAAGCTGGGCCTGCGAGCCAAGGTGTTGACCCATACGCGCTGTCACCTCGACGACGCGAAGCTGGCCCTCGAGACCGGCGTCGACGGCATCGACGTCGTGTTCGGCACCTCCCGCTACCTCCGGGAGTACTCGCACGGCAAGAGCATGGACGAGGTGATCGAGACCGCGGTCGAGGTCGTCCAGTACATCCGGTCGCACGATGTCGAGGTCCGCTTCAGCACCGAGGACTCGTTCCGCAGCGAGCTGGCCGACCTGATCCGCGCCTACCGGGCCGTGAACGCCGTCGGGGTGAACCGCGTGGGCGTCGCGGACACCGTGGGCGTGGCGAGTCCCCGGCAGGTCTACGACCTGGTTCGCCGCCTGCGCCGGGAAGTGGACTGCGATATCGAGTTCCACGGCCACAACGACACGGGCTGCGCCGTGGCCAACGCGTTCTGCGCCCTGGAGGCGGGGGCGACCCACGTCGATACGTCGGTGCTGGGAATCGGCGAGCGGAACGGGATCACGCCGCTCGGGGGCCTGGTGGCGCGCCTCTACGCCGAGGATCCAGAAGCGATCCGTGCGCGCTACGACCTGCCGCTGCTGCGCGAGATCGAGAACTACGTCGCTTCCCTGGTCGAGGTCGACGTGCCGTTCAACAACTACATCACCGGCTACACGGCGTTCACGCACAAGGCGGGCATTCACGCGAAGGCGATCCTCAACGACCCGTCGAGCTACGAGATCCTCGATCCGGCCGACTTCGGGCTCGACCGGTACGTCCACGTCGCCCACCGGCTGACCGGGTGGAACGCGATCAAGTCCCGAGCCGAGCAGTTGCGGCTCGAGCTCAGCGATACGCAGATCAAGGAGATCACCACACACATCAAGGCGCTCGCGGACGAGAAGCCGCTCAGTCTCTCGGACGTGGACACCCTGCTGCGCGACTACCACACGGCGGAGCTGGCGTCTGCGGTCGCCGGGGCCACCGGGTGAGCGGGCACGGTCGGCCGGCCGACACGGGCCGGACGTTCGCGCAGAAGGCTCTGGCCCGGGCCAGCGGCCTGGAGAGCGTGGCGGTCGGCGAGATCGTCGACGCGCGTCCCGACATCGTGCTCAGCCACGACAACACGGCGCCGATCGCGGAGATCTGGCGGCAGTTCGGGCAGCCGCGGGTCGCCATCCCGGAGCGGATGGCCGTCACCCTCGACCATGCCGTGCCGGCGCCGACCGTCCGTCACGCCCAGAACCACGCGGAGGTCCGCGCCTTCGTCGCCGAACAGGGTGTGGGCCACTTCTTCGAGGTCGGCCGCGGCATCTGCCACCAGGTCTTGAGCGAGGAGGCGATCGTGCTGCCGGGCGACACGATCCTCGGCTCGGATTCCCATACGCCGCACTTCGGCTGGCTGGGAGCGTTCGGCGCCGGCGTCGGCCGCAGCGAGATGGCCGTGCTGTGGGCCACCGGCGAACTCTGGCTGCGGGTGCCGGAGTCGCTGCGAATCCGGCTCGAGGGCGCGCTTGGCGAGTGGGTCACGACGAAGGACGCGGCTCTGACGCTGATCGGCGACCTGGGCGCTGACGGCGCGCTCTACCGCAGCGTCGAGTTCAGCGGCCCGGCAATCGCCGCCCTGAGCCTCGACTCCCGTGCGGCGCTGGTCAACATGATGGCCGAGATGGGGGCCAAGAATGCCTGGATGCCGCCGGACGGAGCGGTGTTCGGCTACCTGGCCGAGCGGCTCATCGCGCGTCCGGGCCGGCGCGTGGGCCGGGGCGCCGAGCCCGGCGAGACCGCGGCGGCGGTTGTGGCGCGACTTGAGGAGCGGGCGCTCTACGCCGATCCAGGCGCCGAGTACGCGGCCGAGCACCGGCTCGATCTGTCCGGGGTGGAACCCCGGGTCGCTCGCCCGCACCAGGTGGACGACACGGTCGGAGTAGGCGAGCTCGAGACCGTCCGGGTCGATCAGGCCTTCATCGGCACGTGCACCAACGGCCGCCTCGAGGATCTCGGCTCGGTTCACCGGGTGATGGCGGGTCGGCACACCGCGCCGGGCACCCGGATGGTCATCGTTCCGGCTTCGAGCGAGGTCTGGAGCGAGGCTCTGGCGCGCGGTTGGGTGGCTGACCTTGCCGAGGCCGGCGCCGTCTTCGGTACCCCCGGCTGCGGTCCCTGCATGGGCAACCACCTCGGTGTTCTGGCGCCGGGCGAAGTCTGCATCTCCAGCGCGAACCGGAACTTCCAGGGCCGGATGGGGGACCGTGGCGCGGAGATCTATCTGGCGTCGCCCGCGGTGGTCGCGGCAAGCGCTGTTGCGGGAAGGATCGCCCATCCGCGCGAGGTGAAGGGGTGAGCGGCGGCGAGGGAATCGCGACCGTCGATGTAGGCAGGCCGTTCCGTGGCCGTGTGTTCCGTTACGGCGACCACGTGAACACGGACGTCATCTTTCCCGGCCGCTACACCTACACGAAGAGCCGGCCGGAAGAGGTCGCTCCCCACGCGCTGGAAGACCTCGACCCGACCTTTGTCGGCCGGGTGGGCTCGGGCGACGTGATCGTCGCCGGCTGGAACTGGGGCTGCGGCTCAAGCCGCGAGCAGGCCGCGGTGTGCCTCCGCTACGCCGGCGTCGGCGCTGTGATCGCGCGGAGCTTCGGCCGCATCTTCTACCGCAATGCTCTGAACAACGGTCTGCTCGCGATCGTCTGCCCGGAGGCGGTCGATGCGCTGGAGGAGGGGTCCGAGGTCGAGGTCGATCTCGAGGGGTCGGTGATCCGCTGCGACGGGACCAGCTTTGGCTTCTCGCCGTTCAGTCCGGCCGTCCGCTCGATGATCTCAGCCGGCGGCCTGATCGAGCAGACGAAGCGGCGTCTCGGGGCGGGGTAGCCGGCAGCATGACAAGCAACGACGAGTCGGCCAGCGTGCCGGTCCGCCTGGCCCGCATCGGCGGCGACGGGATCGGGCCCGAGGTCGTGGACGCCGCGGTGCGGGTCGTCGACGCCGTCTGCGGCGACCGGATCGAGTGGGTCGAGGCCGAGATGGGCTGGCGAACCTTCGAGCGCACCGGCAGCGCGCTTCCCGAGGCTACGGTCGAGGTCCTGGAAGGCTGCGCCGGCGCGCTGTTCGGCGCCGTGTCGTCGCCGAGCCATGCGGTGGCCGGATACCGCAGCCCCATCGTGGAACTGCGGCGGCGCCTCGATCTCTACGCAAACGTGCGACCGCTCAACCGCGGCTCGGTCGACGCCGTCGTCGTCCGCGAGAACACCGAGGGCCTCTACTCTGGCCGTGAGCGCTGGGAACGGAAGGGGGAAGTCGCAATCGCCGAGCGGGTGATCAGCCGCCGAGCAACCGAGCGGATCGTCCGTTTCGCCTGCGAGCTGGCCCAGTCACGGGCCGCTCAGAGAGACAGTCCGGCCCGCCTCACCGTCGTCCACAAAGCGAACGTGCTCCGCCTCAGCGATGGCTTGTTCCGCGAGGCGGCGCTCGGCGTTGCAGCCGGCTTCGCCGAGATCGAGGTCGAGGAGCAACTGGTGGACTCCATGGTCTACCGGCTGATCCTGGCGCCGGAGCGCTACGACGTGATCGTGGCGCCGAACCTCTACGGCGACATCCTGAGCGACGCCGGCGCCGCCCTGGTCGGCGGCCTCGGCGTCGTCGGCTCGGCCAACTGCGGCGAGCGCTTCTGCCTCGCCGAGCCGGTGCACGGCAGCGCTCCCGACATCGCGGGGCAGGGGGTCGCGGATCCGATCGCCGCAGTGTCCGCCGCCGCGCTGCTGCTTGAGCGGATCGGCCTGGCCGTGGAGGCATCGCGCATTCACGAGCTGGTTGCAGGCCACCGGGAGAACGGCCCCAGAACCCCCGACCGGGGCGGCGAGGCGACGACGAAGGAAGCGGTCGCGGATCTGCTGGCGCGGGTCTAGCTACCGCTGAAACCAGAACGGCTTCCGCTGCTCCTTCTCGCCCGCGATCTCGTTCATCGACACGGCATCGAAGATGCGGCCGCCGACCATGACGTAGCGCACGAGTTCGGAGCTGCGCAGGTTCTCCAGTGGGTTCTGGTCCAGGACGATCAGGTCGGCGAGCTTGCCGGCTTCGAGCGAGCCGAGGTCGGCGTCCATGCCGATATAGCGGGCGCCGTTGATCGTGGCGGCTCTGAGCGCGTGGTGCGGTGTCATGCCGCCCTGCTCGAACATCCACATCTCCCAGTGGGCCGCCAGGCCCTCGCGCTGGCCGTGGGCGCCGAGCTGAATGGGCACGCCGGCGCGGTCGAGCGCCGCGACCACGCGGGCGGTGAGGATGTGGTTGTACTCGCCTTCGGGCGCCATCTGCCGGCGGCGGGCGCGGGCATCGATCTGTTCACGCGGGACGTAGTTCAGGAGCCGCTCATTGGCCCAGACATCCGTGTGCTGGTACCAGTAGTCCTCGCCCTGGATGCCGCCGTAGGCGACGCCGAGGGTGGGCGTGTTGCCGACCCGGCTGTTGCCCCAGAACTGGATCACGTCGTCGTAGATCGCGCCCACGGAGAGCGAATGCTCGACGCCGGTGTGGCCGTCGGCGACCATCGTCATGTTGTGCTGGAACAGGGCGCCGCCTTCGTTGACGACCAGCATGCCGAGTTCCTGGGCGGCCGCGACGATCTTCTGGCGCTGGTCGCGGCGCGGCTGGTTGTAGCTCTTGACGCTGAAGGCGCCGGCCTTCTGCAGCCGGCGCAGGTGCTGGACGGCGTCGTCTGGGGTCTCGACGATCGCCCGGAAGGCGCCCATGGCGCCGTAGAGGATCGTGCCGGTGGCAAACAGCCGCGGTGCTGTGATCTCTCCGGCGCGCTGCATCTCGCTGGCGGCGAAGAAGGTGCTGGTGTCGGTCGAGGGGTTGTGGACGGTGGTGACGCCGAAGGCGAGCGCGGCGTAGAAGTCGGGGATCTGCTGTGGCGTGATCTCCTGGCTGCCCGGCGAGCCGTGCCAGTGGACGTCGATCAGGCCCGGCATCACGGTCAGCCCTGAGCCGTCGATGACGGTGGCGTCCGCGGGCACGTCGACCTGCCGGGACGGGCCGATCGCCGCGATCCGGTCACCGTCGACGACGACGGCGCCGCGGCGGATGATCTCCATCCCGTCCGCGCCGGCCATCGTGATCAGCCGCGCGTCGGTGATCGCGATTTTCCCGGTCGGCCGCCGGGTGTTCACTTCGAAGCCGAGGTCGATGCCTGCTGGAGGAGGCTCGGCTTCCGCGTCGTCGTCGCCGTCGTCGCCGTCGTCCGCGGTCTCCTCGCCGTCCTCGTCCGCCTCCGGATCCGCAGGCGCGAAGGCTTCCTCCAGCCGCCGCTCGAACAGCTCCGGTCCCAGCGACCAGTAGAGCGTTGAGCTGTCGCCGGAGAAGTGCAGGTCGGTGCCGTCGTCGGTGGAGACGTTGCGCACCGGCAGGCCGGGCGTCTTGGGGCCGATCTCGATCGTCCTCGATGCCGGGGTGAACGGCACGACATGGGCGTCGAAGCGCTCCGCGAACGCCAGCCAGCGGCCGTCGGGCGAGACGCGCATCTCGGTGGCGACCTTGCTGCCGGCATGGTCACGGGCTTCGGCCTCGCCTGAGCTTGCGAGCGGCAGGCTCCGCAGCACCTGCTGATCCCAGCTCTCGGTGGCGGTGAAGTAGACGCGCTCCGAATCGGCGCCGAAGTGGGGGCTGGCGCCACCGCGCGCGATCCGCACCGGCGCGGTCTGGCCGCCGGCAGAGGTACGGTAGAGGCCCGGGTCCTTCGACCACAGCGGGCTGCGGGCGCCGCCGCCGCGGGTCTTGCGATAGACGACCGTGCCGCCGTCGGGTGAGAACGCGGGCTCGAGGTAGTGGCCGGGATCGGGAGTGATCTTCCGGCCGTCGCCGCCCGAGGCGGGCGCGATCCGCACCGCGCCGAGATCGTCGTCGTGCCAGCTCACGTAGACGACCTGTTGCCCGTCGCGCGAGTAGGACGGGTAGAACTCGAAGTGGTCGTCCTGGGTCGTCAGCCGCTGCGCCTCGCCGATTTCGCCGGTTTCGGGGTCGCGGCTTCGCGTCCACAACCGGCCCAACGTCTGGAAAACGACCTGGTCGCCGTCAGGGGAAACCTGGGTCCAGCGCAGCATCTTCGTCCGAAAGCTCTCCGGCGCGGCCTCGAAGTCGAACGCCAACGCTTCCTTCATCTTGTGGGTGGCGCGGACGCGGAACGGGATCTCCTGCACCTCCCGGCTCTCGATGTCGATCCGGTGCAGGCCGCCCTGCGCCCAGAAGACGATTCCGGTGCTGCCCGGGGTCCAGGCCATCGTCGGGTAGACCCCGTGGACGGCCCAGATCTCCTGCATGTCGCGGTCGAGAGCATCGTAGATGGGGGTGTTCTCGCCGCTTTGCAGATCGTGCAGGAACAGGTGGCTCTGGAAGCGGATCCGGCGCACGAAGGCGAGGTACTTCCCATCCGGCGACGGGGTCGGCCGCACCGCGCCGCCGGGGCCCGCGATCACGTTCTCGATCTCGCCGGTCTCGCGGTCGATGCGGCGGATCGAGTAGATGCCCTCAGCCGAGTTCTTGCCGTACTCGAAGAATCCGCCCGGCGTCGTGTCCTGGCTGAAGTAGACGTATCGCCCGTCGGGCGAGAAGGCCGGTTCGCCGAGGTCCTTCTGGTCGTTCGGCTTCTCGTTCAGTTGCAGACCGCCGCCCTCGCCGCTCGCGTGGTAGAGCCAGATCTCGCCGCTGCCGAGCGACCGCGTCGACACGAAGTGCTTCCGTGCGGCGATGAAGCGCCCGTCCGGGCTCCAGACCGGGTTGTTCACGAGCCGGAAGTCCTCGCGGCTGATCTGCCGCGGCTCGCCGCCCGCGGTCGGGATCGTCCAGACGTTGTCGCCGCCGCTGCGGTCGCTGATGAAGGCGATCTCGGAACCGTCCGGGCTGAAGCGGGGCATCATGTCCCACGCCATCCCGTTGGTCAGCGCCTCCGCGTCGCCGCCTCCGATCGGCAGCAGGTACAGGTCGCCGAGGAGGTCGAACACGATCCGCTCGCCGTCCGGCGACAGATCGAGACTCATCCACGTGCCTTCGGTCACATCGAGCTCGAACTCGTACTCGTCCCCGGGCGGGTCGTTGACGTCCCACTTCTCCTTGTCGTCGTCGGCGAGGGCCGGTGGGGCGAGGAGCCCGAGGAGGAGCGTTGCGGCGAGGGCCGCCGACGCCTGCAGGCGTGCCCGGCGGAGGCGACGGAAGGGTGCCGAGAAGGCGCGGAAACCAAGTCGAAGCGGGGCGGGGCACATCAGGTTGCATTTCATGGTGGTGAGTCTATGGCTGCCAGAGGTAGTTGAACTTGACGATCAGCTCGCGGCGGGCCGTTTCCCTGGCGCTGAAGGTCGGCGTGTCCCAGTTGTGGTTGTAGACGACGAAGAGGTTGGCGCCGGGCTTGTAGATCCAGTTGAAGCGCACGTTGATGCCGGCCAGCTCCGCCGCGTTGTTGTACTGGGCGAGGGTATTGAGGCGCAGGTCGGGGCTGAAGGCGGCATCGAGGCGGACGGTGTAGATCGTGGTGGTGAACTCGCCCTGCGGCAGCACGACGTCGTTGAAGTTCCAGGAGAACTCGGTCAACAGATGGCGCGAGAGGCGGACGAAGTTCGACAGCATGAAGCTGCGGCGGTCGCCGCTCATGAACTCGCCGATGTTGAAGTTGCCGCGCCACGCGAGCCGCCGTCCCTGGTTGGAGAAGCCGCGCAGGAAGATCGAATTGAAGCGGTACAGGCCCGCCGGGATCACGATTCCGGGGCGGATCTCGAAGGGCTCGAAGAGTTGCTCCACTTCGTCGACAAACGCCAGGCGAAAACGGTCGTCCCCGGTGGTGCGCATCCCGATGGGCGCCAGGAGGAGCCTGCGGCTCTCTACACGGCCCAGACTCTCGCGCTCGAAGTAGTCGAGTTCGGCCTCCAGCGTCAGGCTGCGGACGACGCCGCGGTTGATTCGCGGTTCCCAGCGCACCCTCGGGTTGTAGCGGCGGAAGTCCCGACGCAGGAGAAAACCGGCGCCGGGATTGAAGTCGCCCTGGGACTCCATCAGATCGACGTTGGCGCGCACGCTGCGCGCCGTGTAGCCGTATCCGGTGCCGAAGGCGCCGGCGTCTCCGCTCTGCCCCTGATCCTCGCTGGCGGCCCCGAACAGGTAGAAGGCGGACTGCCGGTTCGGCTTGTAGTCGAGATCGACGCCGTAGAGCCGGTTCGTGCCGCCACCGCGCGGGTCGAGTTGGGTGTAGATCATGCCGACACTGGAACGCTGCCCGAGATCGCGTTTGAGCCGGACGACGCTGTGCTGGGTATCGGCGGCCGCGGGCCGGTTCCCCGCCGCGGCGGCCCCGGTTCCTACGGTTAGCAGGCCGAGGTTCCAGGCCCCGGCCCGGCCGGTGAGACGGGCGCCTGCTGCCAGGCGGCTTCGTCGAGCACGCCGTCGACGCGGATCGGAACGTCGATCCGGAGCGCCTTGAGAGTCGGCCGCGGGCTGGTGCTCTTCTGTGCGTCCGCCGGGTGCAGAGCGCCGAGGCAGAGCAGAAGTGCGGCGGCCTGCGGTCCCTTACACAGACTTCGTCCGCTGGTCGGCCAGGCGGAACTCCTGGTGCCACGTCGAGTCGCCGCCGTCACCCTTGCGGTCGACGACCACGTCGACGAGGAAGGGCTCGCCGGCGCGCGTGGCTTCGATGCCGCGGCGGATCGCGGGCCTGAGGTCGGCCGCCGACTCGACGGTCACGCCGTCGACGCCCTGGCTCCTGGCGAGACCGGCGAAGTCGATGTCGGGATCGCCGAGGTGCATGCCGGTGTACCGGTTCGCCTCCTTCATCTTGCCGTCGTAGCGGGCGTAGGCGAGACGCACGGTCTGGTAGTTCCGGTTGTTCGTGACCACGGTCAGGACCGGCACGCCGTAGCGGGCCTGGGTCCAGAAGCCGGAGGCGCTGTACATCACCGAGCCGTCGCCGATGTTGCAGACCACCTGACGGTCGGGCTGGCCGAGCTTGGTGCCGGTGGCGGCGCCGATGCCCCAGCCGAGGCCGGCGCCGGAGGTGGCGAGCCAGGTCTTCTCGTTGTCGCGGTGGCCGGTGGAGAAGAACTGGTTCGAGCCGCTCAGGTTCTCGCTGACGATGATCGCGTTCGGATCGAGCTCGGCTTCGAGCACGTGGCCGAGTTCGTCGGCGTGGATCGGACTGCGGCCGACGTTCGCCTGGTCGAGCTGGGGCGGCTTGCGCGCGGGATCCGGGCGCGAGGCGCGGATCTTCTGCCTGCGCTCTTCCGTGGTCAGCGATTCGACCGCTTCTACCAGGGCTTCGGCGGCCAGCTTCGTGTTCGCTACCAGGGCGCGGCCGAACGGCCGGTCGCCGCCGATCGCCGCCGTGTTCAGGCCGATCCAGGCGCTCTGCGAGCCCTCGGCGTCCGGCCCGGCGGCGGCGGTGCCGCCGATGTCGCCGACGCCGATGCGGAGCACGAAGTCGCGGTCGCGGCTGCTGTAACCGCCGGCATACAGCGGATGCATGCGCGGGAAGCTGTGGAACGGCCAGTTCACGTCGCCCACGGGTACTTGGAGCAGTTCGGCGAGTTCCAGCACCGCCTGCTGGGCGCCGGCCTTGCTGATCTCGTCGCCGACGTGGATGATCGGGGCCTTGGCCTCGATCAGCGTGCGCGCCACCGCCTCGATGTCCTCATCGCGGGCCGGGATGTCGTCCGGAATGATGAAGGAGGCCCGGTCGTGGATCGCGGCGCTGACTCCCTGGGCCTCCAGGGCGTGGTTGGCCAGGGCCAGGTAGGTCGGGCCGCCGGGAGCGGTCGTCGCCACCTTGAAGGCGCGGCGGAGCATCACAGGGATCGAGCCGGGATCCCGGGTCTCCCAGGACATCTTCGTGAACTGCCGGTTCACGTCCTTCTGGTCGAAGCCGGGCCTGGGCGCCAGCAGCAGGTTGTCGTCCTGCATCTCGTTGTCGAGCAGGCCGGCGGTGACGATCAGCGCCGAGCCGTCCCGGCTCGAGTTGTAGAGCTGGCCGGCGGACTGGGCGGTGCCTGCGATCACGTGGACGTTGACCAGGGCAGGCTCGCCGGACGCCTTGTGGTACCCGTCGGCCATCGAGATGACGATGCCCTCGTGCAGCCCCATGATGAGCTGCATGCCGGGGCGGTCCAGGAAGGCGTCGAAGAAGCCGACCTCGAACGAGCCGGGGTTCGTGAACAGGAAACGGACGCCGGCCGCGGCCATCTGCTCGACCATCAGCTCGCCGCCGGTTCCGTGGGCCTGGCGGCTGCCCGAGTCCGTGTCGGCGTTTGCCGCGGCCGCCGCCGCGTTGGCCGTGGACTCGGCCACCGTACCGGTCAGACCGAGCGCGGTCAGGGCCTGAATGAACCCGCGGCGCGAGAGATCGTTGCGGAGGAAACGGTAGACCAGTTCGTTCACGGTGGGCCTCGCTTGTCTTCAGGATGTGGCTGCGTGAGCGTAGCAGCCGAGCCGGTTGCCCTTGGCGACGCGGGACGCATTCGCTGCTATGATCGCGCACCCAACGAGACCGCCGCGGCGCCCGAAGGGGGCCTTCGGGACGATAGCGCGGCGATGGAGTCGACATGCCCAGAATCTGCCAGATCACCGGCAAGAAGCCGCTCAGCGGCCATAACATCTCCCACGCGCACAACGTCACGAACAAGTGGCAGCGGCCGAACATTCAGGCCAAGCGGCTGTACGTGCCCGAACTCAAGCGGACGATCAAGCTCAAGGTGTCGACGCGCGCCCTTCGATCGATCGACAAGAAGGGCCTGTTGCCCTATCTCAAGAGCTGCGGTCTGACGCTCCGCGACGTCACGTAGGCGGAGGCCGGCTCAGGGAGCGGGGTCAGCGGGCGGTTCCTCCGTAGCCGGCGCCGCTTCGCCCTCGTCACGGCTGCCGAGATACTCCGGCAGCTTGATGCCGACGTTCTTCGTCAGTTCGTGCAGCGGCGGCAGAGAGCCGACGAGGCCGGAGATGAAGTCCGCGGTGGCGGTCTTGCCGTTCTCTCCGCGGCCCGCATCCCAGACGGTCACGTTGTCGATCTTCAGCCCGGCGATTGCCTTGACCTGCTCCTCGACCAGCTTCGGGAGCTGCTCGGTGATCAGCAGCAGGGCCGCGTTTTCGGCGCCGCCGATCGCGTTCACGATGTGGTCGAAGCCCTGGGCCTTCTTGCTCAGGATGGCCTCGATACCGGTGGCTTCGGCCTCCATCAGCGCGCGCAGACCGCCGGCCTCGCCTTCCTTCAGGCGCAGGATGCGGTCCGCATCGGCCTCCGTCAGGGAGCGGATGCCGTCCGCCTCGCCCTTCTTCAGGCGACGGTTGCGTTCCGCCTCGGCCTCGGCCAGGGTGGCCATCTCTTCCTTCTTGATCTCGGCCGGCACGACGATGTCGGCGCGCTGTGTGGCCTGTTCGCGGCTGGCGCGGGTGACCTCGGACGCTTCCTCCGCCGCGTATGCCTCCTGCAGCGCCTGCGCCGCCTTGACCTTCTCGGCGGCGGACGCGTTGCGCTCGGCCTCAGCCTCTTCCTTTCTGCGACTGGAGCCGGACTGGGCCACCCGCACCGCGGATTCGTTCTCACCCTCCTGAGCCGTCGCCAGGGACCGGGCGACCTGAATGCGGCGGTCGCGCTCCGCGGCCGCGGCGCCGACCGCGCCGTCGCGCTCCTGCTCGGCGACCTTGACCTTCGCCTCGTTGATCGCCCGCGCGGCGGCCTCCTTGCCGAGCGCGTCGATGTAGCCGGACTCGTCCGTGATGTCCTGGATGTTCACGTTGATCAGCCGCAGGCCGACCTTCTTGAGCTCGACCTCGACGCCGTTCGAGATGTTCTCGATCAGCTTGTCGCGGTCGGCGTTGATCTCCTCGATCGGCATGGTCGCCAGGACGACGCGCATCTGGCCGAAGATGATGTCGCGCGCGAGCGCGGAGATGCGATCCATCTGCATGCCCAGCACGCGCTCGGCGGCGTTCTCCATCACCCCGGGCTCGGTCGAGATGCCGACCGTGAACGTCGAGGGGCAGTTGACCCGGATGTTCTGCTTGGAGAGCGCGCCGGTCAGGTTGATGTCCATCGTCATCGGCTCGAGATCGAGGAATTGGTGCGCCTGCAGCATCGGAATGATGAAGGCGGCGCCGCCGTGGTAGCACCTCGCCGAACCGGTGCCGCCGATCTTGCCGTAGACCACGAGAATGCGGTCCGACGGGCAGCGCCGGTAGCGGCTCGAAAGCGAGAACATGAGGATGAGGACCGCCGCCAGGGCGGACAGGATGAGGATGATCAGATCCACGTTTTGATTCTCCTAGTTACTGGCTAGCTCTTGTCTTGCGGGTCGTCGGCCGCCAGAGGCGCGACCAGCAGGGTGTTTGGATCGAGGATGTCGACCACGCGGATGCCGGTCAGGGTGGGCAGGTCGGTGTCGTGGCGCGTCATCGCGGCGACCGTCCGCAGCCTGCCCTGGACCAGCACTTCGACCTGGCCGGGCCTCTCGAAATTGGCGCCGATCGGCGCGTAGACCTTGCCGGCCACGCCGACCGCGTTCCGGTAGTCGACCGTGCCGCTGTGGCGCAGGCTCATCATGACGCGAATGATCAGGAACAGGATGCCGGCAAAGAGGAGACCGACGACGGTGCCGCCGATCGAAGCGCCCACGGTCGAATAGCCGGCTCGCATCAACACGACCCCGGTCCAGCCGAAGCCGGCCAAAAAGCCGCTGACGGTGCGCATCGAGAGCAGGGAAGTGCCTTCGCCGTCGGCGGCGTCGAACAGATCGTCGAGGCCGAAGACGGTGAGGACGACCTGAATCAGGAGGGCCAGGGCGGAGACGATGCCGAGCGCGTAGAAAACGCGGTACGCCCCTTCCAGTGAGCCCCACCAGTTACTGACTGCGTCCATCGCTCCCCTCTCCTTCTACGTGACGTCGGAGTCCTTTGTTGACAGCGTCAGACGCTGTTCCCCGCCCGTTCGATGCCGCGCGCCTCATCGACCCGGAGCAGCAGCAGGCCGCCGACCAGGAAGAATACGAGAACGACCGCGATGCCGGCGCGCTGCCCGTAGCCGGCGGTGAGGAGACCCAGCAACAGCGGCCCCAGAAACGCCGTCGCCTTGCCCGAGAAGGCGAAGAAGCCGAAGAACTCGGACTCGTAGCGCTTCGGCGCGAAGCGACCCATCAGCGACCGGCTCGCGGACTGGTTGGGACCCATGAACAGGCCCAGCGCCAGCGCCGCGGCCCAGAACCAGGTCCGGTTCGGCGCCGCCACCGCGACCAGGGAGCAGACGAACAGGCCGACCAGGCTCCACAGCACGGTTATCCGGCCGCCCACCCGGTCGTCGACGAGGCCGAACAGGAACGCGCCCAGTCCGGCCGCCACGTTCAGCGCGATGCCGAACACGATCACTTCCGACGTGTCCATGCCGAAGGTGCCCGCGGCGTAGACGCCGCCGAAGGCGAACACGGTGATCAGGCCGTCGTTGTAGATCAGGCGCGCGACCAGGAAGCGGACAATGTCCTTGAAGTCGCGGATCCGGGTCAGGGTGCGGCGGAGATCCCGGAAGGTCGCGCGAACGGACGCGACCGTGCTGCCGGCGGACGTCCCGGCGCGCGGTGTCACTTCATCGCGCAGCAGGACGAGCGCAGGCAGGCTGAAGAGCAGGAACCAAACCCCTACCAGCAGGTTCGAGGCGCGGATGTTGAAGCCGTCCTCCGTGCTGAGCGGAAGCCATGGCGCGCCCTCGCCGAGACCGATCAGCCCAAGCAGCGCGACGACCAGGCAGACCAGGCCGCCGGCGTAGCCGAGCCCCCAGGCGTAGCCGGAGATCCGTCCGATCGTCCGGGGCGTCGACAACTGGGGGAGGAAGGAGTTGTAGAACACCATGCCGACCTCGAAACCGACGTTCGCGATCACGAACAGCGCGAGTGCCGCCACAACGGCGTTGCCGCTTCCCGGGACGATGAAGGTCAGCCAGACGGTGGCGCCGGCCGAGACCAGGGTGGCGGCGATCAGGAAGCGGCGGCGAAGGCCCGAGCGGTCGGCCATCGCCCCCAGCACCGGTGCGATCAGGGCGATGAGCAGGGAACTGATCGTGATCCCGCGCGACCACAGCGCGGTGCCCCGGTCCGCGTCCTCGGTGAAGGTCTGGGTGAAGTAGGTGGCGTAGACGAAGGTCACCACCAGGGTGGTGAAGGCGGAGTTGGCCCAGTCGTAGAGACACCAGGACGCCATCGCCCCGCGACGGGGGGCGGGCCGCGATCCGCTGCCGCCGCTATCTAGAACGGTTCGTCCTCCCACCACGGGAAGTAGGGCGGCATATCGGAACTGACCTTCATCGGAAACTCGGCCGGGCGCTTCTCGAGGAAGGAGGTGACGCCCTCTCTTGCGTCGTCGCTCCTGCCGCGCGTGTAGATGCCCTTCGACTCGACCCGGTGCGCGGCCATCGGCGAGTCGGCGTCAAGGCCCCTCCACAGCATGTGCCGGGTTAGAGCTACGGACACCGGCGACGTGTTCGCGGCGATCTCGGCTGCCAGTTCGCGCGCCGCCGGGACCAGCTCCTCAGGCGGCAGGACACGGCTGACGAGACCGGCTTCGAGCGCTTCGGCGGCGGGGAACACACGCCCGGTCAGCGCCCACTCGGAGGCCCGGCCCATGCCCACCAGGCGGGGCAGAAAGTAGCTGCTGCAGGCCTCGGGCACCATGCCGCGGCGGACGAAGACGAAGCCCATCCGCGCTTCGGTCGAGGCCAGCCGGATGTCCATCGGCAGGGTCATCGTGATCCCGATGCCGACCGCGGGGCCGTTGATCGCGGCGATGACCGGCTTGCGGACCTTGTAGATCGCCAGCGCCAGAACGCCGCCGCCGTCACGGTAGGTGTCGATGTTCGCCTCCGGATGGGAGAAGGTGTCTCCGCCGGAGGACAGATCGGCGCCGGCGCAGAAGCCGCGGCCCTCTCCGGTGACGACGACGGCGCGTACCGAATCGTCTCCGTCGGCGCGTTCGAGAGCGTCGATCATCTCCCGCATCATCTGGCCGTTGAACGCGTTCAGGCGCTCGGGACGGTTCAGCGTCATCACCAGCACGCCGTCGTCTGTGTCGTAGCGGATCGCCTCGTAAGTCGGTTCCTGGGGCATTTCGTTGTTCCTGCTGTCTAGGTTGCGGCGCTAGACGCCGGGCACCGGGAAGCGCAGGCAGAATCTCTCGATGTCCTGCCGCATGGCGTCCAGACGCTCGTCGTCGCCGTGCCGCCTCAGCGCGTCGACGATCCACTCGGCGAGCAGCTTCATCTCCGCTTCTTCCATGCCCCGCGTGGTCGCCGCGGGACTGCCGAGCCGAATGCCGCTCGGCCTGAGCGGCGGCCGGGGGTCGTCGGGGATCAGTTGCTTGTTCACGGTGATCGAGACCTTGTCGAGGGTCTCTTCGGCGACGCGCCCGTCGATGCCGTAACTCTTCTGGGTGTCAAGAACCATCATGTGGTTGTCGGTGCCGCCCGTCACCAGTTCGGCGCTCCGGTTGATCAATTCCTCGGCCAGCACCTTCGCGTTGGTCAGCACCTGCCGGGCGTAAACCGCGAACTCGGGCTCGAGCGCCTTGCCGAGGGTGATCGCCAGCGCCGCCACGGCGTTCATGTGCGGTCCGCCCTGGAGGCCCGGGAACACCGCCTTGTCGATCTTGCGGCGGTGCTCGGCGCGGCAGAGGATCAGGCCGCTGCGGGGACCGCGCAGGGTCTTGTGGCCGGTCGTGGTCATCACGTCGAAACCGTGGTCCATCGGGTTGGACATCGCCTTGCCGGCGATCAGACCGCCGATGTGCGATACATCGGCCATGGTGAGCGCGCCGACGTCGTCCGCGATCCGCTTGAACTCGCGGTAGTCATAATCCCTCGGATAGGACGAGTAGCCGCAGAGGATCATCTTCGGCCGGTGCTCGCGGGCCTGGGCGAGCATGGCGTCGAAGTCGATCGCGCCGGCGTTGTCCGGATCGGTCTTGTACCGAATGAAGTTGAAGACCCTGCCCATGTGGGACACGGGCGCGCCGTGGGTCAGATGGCCTCCATGCGACAGGTCCATCGCCAGCACCGTGTCGCCGGGGTCGAGGAACGCGAAGTAGGCCGCCTGGTTCATCGGCGAGCCGGACAGCGCCTGCACGTTGGCGTGCTCGGCCCGGAACACCCGGCAGGCGCGCTCGATCGCAAGCCGTTCGACCGCGTCCGTGAACTCCTGCCCGCCGTAGTAGCGGCGGCCGGGGTAGCCCTCGGCGTACTTGTTGGTCAGCACCGAGCCGTTCGCGGCGAACACCTCGGGGTAGGTGTAGTTCTCCGACGGAATCAGCTCGACGCCGCGCCGCTCCCGATCCTCCTCACCGACGATCGCCGCCCAGATCGCGGGATCGTTGCGCGCCAGCGCCTGCCGGTTCGCTTCCATCGCGCTTGACTCAGGCCTGCGCCGGGCTCAGATGGGCCCGGATGCCTACTTGACCGCCACTTTCGCGGCCTCGAGCAGGACGGTTTCCGGCAGGCGAACCCTGTAGTCCGGATTCACGTAGTGGAAAGCGATCCGACCCTCGGTATCGAGCACGAAGACGGCAGGCACGGGCAGCATGTGGTGATCGTCCCCGGCGTAGTCTTCGAGGTCGAGCTTGTAGGACTCCCTGTAGCTCCGAACGATCTCCTCGTCGCGGAAGGCGATGCCGAAGGCCTGCGAGGCCTTCATGCCCCGGTCGGAGAGCAGCCGGTACTTCAGCTCGTTCTTGTCGACGGTGGCCTGCAGTTGGTCCGCGATATCTGGTGAGATGGCGAACAACTGGTAGCCGAGGTTGATCAGATCCTGCTCGATTTCTTGCAACTGGCCCAGTTGCGTATTGCAGTACGGTCACCAGCCGCCGCGGTAGAAGATCAGGATCGTCGGCTTGGCTTGCGCCTCGGTGAGCAGATTGACCTCACCGCCGTCGGCGGTGGGAAGTGCAACGTCCGGTACTGCGCTGCCGACCAGAAGCGGCCGGACGCCCTCGGCCGACGTGGAAACATCGGCTGCAGGGGTGGAGGAAGCGGTGGCGCAGAGGAGAGCCGCGCCGGCGAGAATCGTCTTGGTTCGCATGGCCGGTAGATTAGCACGCTGGCCGTGTGTGGAAGCCTGGTTCGCTTCCCGCGCGGCCCGCCGCCGCTCGACGATCTCCGTCCACGGCCTCCGTCCACGGCACGACCCGGGTGCGCCTGCCGGGAGGGGGCCGAGGGCGGAGGACAGGCCGACACGAATAGTGTCGGGATGCGAACAGTGGCTTGGAGCGTAAACTGGGCCAACGAGGTTGCGCCGAGGGGGCAAGTCGTGCGATCAGGTTTCTGCAACTCGATGTGCGGTGGACGGAAGGTCGGTGGACTGCTGGCGGGAGCGGTGTTGGTGTTCATGGCGGCGCCCCTCCAGGGCCAGCGCTTGTTGAGCCTGATTCCGCAGGCGACTCAGCCCGCAACCCTCGGCGCTCCGGACGAGACGCTGGACATCCCCTGGTTCGCCGCGCAGGTCGATCTGGACCTGCTTCGCAGCGCGCCGCCCCGGCTGGAACTGCCGACGCCGGACGGCCGGGTGCTGGTCGCGGAACTCAGCGTGTTCGAGGATCGTGGGGGCGGCGACCTGATGTGGTCCGGCGGTTTGCCGGAAGCGGGCTACGACAGCGTTGTGCTGACGCTCGAAGGCGGCCGACTCGTGGGCTGGTTCGGCGAACCTGGCGGGGCAAGGTATCGGATCAGCTCACAGTCGGACGGCCGCGGTCGAATGTCTGGCGGATTCGGCGTGCCCGGGCAAGTGCCGGAGGCGTTCTGCCCGGTGGGTGGCTCTGCCGACCTGCGGGCGCTGCCCGGGGCGCCGGGTCGGGCCGGTGCGGCGACCGTCGATCCGCCGGCCCGAGTTCCGGCGGCGCAGAACCACGAAGCGCTCGACATCCTGGTCGTGTACACCCTGGAGGCGGCACTGAACTGGGCGAATCGAGGCGGGGCTCAAGCCGCGATCCGGAGCGCCGGCGACTACCTGAACATGGTGTTGCGGAACGGCCGCGTGGGCATGAGCGCGAACATCGTCCACATCGCCCAGATCTCGGGACCGATCGGACGTGTCGGCAGGAACGGGGTCGGGCTGTACGGCTCCTCGATCATGACCCAACTGCTGTACAACGGGGAGGCTCTCCGGTTGCGAAGAGAGTACGGGGCCGACCTGGTTCACCTGTTCACGGGCGAGTCTCCGTGGCTGTTCGGCGCCTGTGGCCAGCACCACGTCCTGGGTCGCGACGAGAGCGCGGAAGAGTTCTCGGAGTACGCGTATGGCTGGACCTCGAACGCCTGCTACGACGACGGCCCGATCTTCGCCCACGAGGTCGGCCACGGGCTGGGGGCGCACCACGATCCGGTGAACGGCGGTTCCCCGGACTTCGCCGTCAAGCCATACGCGTTCGGTCACGGCAATCACGATCACATTCCGAACGTCGGCACGATCATGAGCTACACAGGCCAGGGTGAGCCCTATCTGTCGAGTGTCCGGATCAGGCCCCAGGGCCGGGTGATCGGCATTGCGGGCGAGCGGGAGAACGAGCGTGCCTTGCAGGAGACGATCCACATCGGTGTGGAGTACGGCGATTCCGTGCCCCGGCTGGCCGCGGACGCGCCGGCGGCACCGACGGATCTGCTCGTCACGATGGCGAGCGCAACGTCGGTACGGCTCACGTGGCGTGACAACGCGCAAGACGCGGATGGTTACGAAGTGACGTTCGGGCGCTCGCCCTCGAGCGAGACGAGCCGGCCCGTGGCGGGTCGTACGGGGGCTGTCCTGGATCTCGCCGTCGCCGACCCCGGCGCCCGGTACTTCTTTCGAGTCAACGCAACCAGGGGTGAGTCCCGCTCCGCGGACAGCAGCACAGTCACACTGGTGACTCCTGGAGCGGAACCGGCGGCGCCCTCCGGTCTCGCCTGGCAACAGGTCGCCGTCGACGATCCGGCCCGGATGGGAACCAACTCCGCGCGCGTCACGTGGGTCGACAACTCGGACGACGAGTACTTCTTCGAAGTTCAGCTTCTGGCTGGCGGGCGGCTGATACGGCGGAAGCTCGAGCCGAGCGACGCGGAATCCACCCTGATCGCGCGCCTGCAGCCCGGCGTCTCCTACGGCGTTCGCGTGTACTCCCTCGGTCCCGGCGGGACCTCTCCTGCCAGCGAGACGTTGACGATCGAGTCGCCTGCTCTGCCTGGTCCGAGGGTTGTTTCCAGCCTGACTGCCAGGGCCGTGGACCGAACCTCCGTACGCCTGAGCTGGACGGACAACTCTGCCGACGAGCTTGGCTTTCAAGTCCTGGCGCTGGTGTCGGGTTGGTTCGGGCTGTTCGAGGCTGAAGCCAACAGCGAGTGGATCGAGATCCATGGGCTGGCCCGCGGCGGCAGCTACGTGTTCCTGGTGTGGCCCTATGACGATGCCGGTCTCGGTGGCGGCAGCAGCGCCGGCTTGACCATGGGCGCCACGGGCCGCGGCCCCACCGCTCCGGGCAGGCTCGCCTGGGCGGTTTCCGACGGTGTAGCCCGCCTCAACTGGGTCCACGACTCGAGCGGGGAGATGGGCTTTGAGATCCAGTCCCGGCCGGACTATGAGCGCCAGGACACGACTGTCGTCGGGGGCGAGCGCTGGACGCGCGTAGCGCTGGCGCCGGCCGGGAGCACATCGTTCGACCTGGACCGCAACGAGGAGGTCGACTACCGCGTGTTCGCCTACGACGAGACCGGTTTCTCGGCGAGCAGCAACACGGTCCGAGGGATGCCGTTCGATGGCGGTGACGGACCGGCGCCTGGGGACGGTGACGGCGCGCTCACGGCGCGGACGGTCGGTGAGACCTCGGTCGAGCTGACCTGGACGGGAAGGTGGGCCCGGGCGGCCCGGGGCACGCTCGGGATCGAGGCGCGCAACCCTGCAGGCGGCTGGGTCGAGGTGGCGACGGCCGTGGCGACGATGGCGGGGGTGGTGGTCGAAGGCCTGGAGGCCGAGACGCCGTACACGTTCCGCCTTCGAGCCGGCCTCACCGGCGCAGCCGCGGACTACTCGGAGGAAACTGGCGCGACCACCGGCGCCTACACGGGCGCCTGCCGGGAGGGTTCCGAATACCTCTGCCTGCGCGACGGGCGTTTCGAAGTGCGGGCGCACTGGAGCAAGCCGGACGATGACGCCGACTACGGCGCCGGAGCGGCCGTACCGGTCGACATCTCGGACGAGTCGGGACTGTTCTGGTTCTTCGAGCCCGAGAACATCGAGTTGGTGGTCAAGGTCCTGGACGGCCGGTCGATCAATGGCAGCTACTGGGTGTTCTTTGGCGCGTTGTCCGATGTCGAGTACTGGATCACCGTCAGAGACGCGGCCGGCGGCGAACGGCAGACGTACCACAACCCGCCCGGGGAGGTGTGCGGGCAGAAGGACCTCGTAGCATTCAGCGATGCGACCGCGACGTCGGGCCGGCAGGCCGGCGGCGGTCTCGGTCCAGGTGGACCGGGTATCGAGCTGCTGCGGCTGAACGCGGCGCCGCTCGACGTGGATGGCATGGGCCGCGCGAGCCACGGCGGCGGTCACTGCGAGGCGGGTGACTACCGGCTGTGTCTCCTGGACGGCCGCTTTTCCATTGAGGTCGGCTTCGTCGATCCGAACGGCGACACTGGCCTCCAGGAGCCTGCGAAGGTGATCTCGTCGCTCGCGATGGAGAAGACCGGGTTCTTCTGGTTCTTCAGCCCCTCGAACATCGAGCTGGCTGTGAAGATGTTGGACGGTCGCGGGCTGAACGGTAAGTTCTGGCTCCTGTACGGGGGCCTGTCGGATGTCGAGTACGAGATCACGGTCACGGACACGGTGACCGGCAGTGCCAAGACCTATCGCAACGAAGCGGGGAGCATCTGCGGTCGGATCGATACCGACGCCTTCCAGTCGGCGCCGATGGCTCTTCGGAGCCGTACGCTCGCTTTGCACGGACAATGAATCGTGACACCTACAGGGACCTGATCGGCCGCTTCGCCACCGGCGTCACGGTGGTGACGACGAACGTCGACGGCCGCCTGCACGGCATGACCGCGAACGCGGTGTGCTCGCTGTCGCTCGACCCGTTGCAGTTGCTCGTCTGTGTCGACCGAGAGTCGAATTGCTACGTGCAGATGCAGCAGGCAGAGGCCTTCGGCATCAACATTCTCGCCGCCGACCAGGAGGACATCTCCAACCGGTTCGCCCGCACGACGGAACCGATGGAAGGCTCGTTGCTTGGTGTCGACTACCGCCTCGGCAGCCTGGGTGAACCACTGATCGAGGATGCTCTGGTTCACCTCGAATGCCGGATCGCAGAGCGTATCTGTGGCGGCGACCACATCATCGTGATCGGCGACGTGGTGGCTGGCGGGCAGGTGCGGGAGGCCGAGCCGTTGCTCTTCTACGGCGGCCGCTACGCCAGGTTGGGCGATTGAACTCGTCCGCCGGGAGCGTGATCGTCAGGCCACGAGCGGACAGCTCGGATCGAATGCCCGGTCGACGGCGGCCAGCTCGACGATTGCCTCGCTGATCACCTCGCGGGGCGTTGCGCCCTCCTCGATGCGGCGCAGCCACTTCATCGCCGGGTTGCCCTGTTCGAGGATGTGCTCGATCGGCCCGAGAAGGGCGCCGAAGTCGTGGCGGTGGGCTGTCTCGCGGACGCTTTCGAGAATCAAGGCAGCCCAGTCCCGGAACGTAACGGTGCTGCCGTCGACCCAGTTCGTGCCCGTCGCTTCGAGGCTCGCGGTACCCGCGGCGCGTTCGTTGGCGGCGGCGAGCTCTTCCAGCTCGCGCGACGATTGTCCGCGCAGGGGATCGAGTTCAGGCCGTTCCAGGACCTGCCACACCCGTGCCTCGAAGAGAGCGGTAACCGCCTGCAGGATGTCCGGCTCGCTGATCCGGTCGCAGATCCTGAGTTCCAGGCGATCCAGAACCCTGGGCGTTGCGGGTCCGTTCGGCCGGATGCCGAGCCAGAGGTGACGTCGATTCTGCATCGCGCCGGTCTTGACCTGTTCGCCCATCCAGGTGGCGAACGAGGAGGCGTCAGGGAAGAAGGGAACCCGCTCCGGGGTCAGGGGGAAGCGCAGCCAGCGTGCCGAGTGCTGGCCGGTCGTCGCGCCAGCCAGAAAGGGTGACGCTGCGGTCAGGGCGAGGAACACCGAGGCCTCGAGCCGCAGGACCCGGTAGGCGCGCAGCAGCTCCTCCGGGTCGGCTATCCCGAGATTGATGTGCGTCGAGGCGGTGACGACGCGGGTGCCGTAGGTATCGCGAATGTAGCGGTAGTACGGGTTCTCGGGATCCGAGATGTAGAAGGAGTCGGGATCGGCCAGGGACAACGCGCCTCCCGGCACCAGGGTGCAGCCATGCTTCGCGTCCAGGTAGCGCCGGAGCGCGCACCGCTTCGCCATCAGGCGGTCGACGAGGACCTGATAGTTGCGGTAGGGAGCGGTCGTGAACTCGACGTTGCGGCCGTCCGGCTCCGTTGTGTAGCCCTGGAGAGCCGCCTTCACGTGCGTCGAGAGCGGCAGCACGTGGCCGTCGGTGGTGCCGGTGTAGACCTCCTCCTCGAGGCCCTTCAGCAACTGACGATGCAACGGATGGTGGTCGGCGGTCATGGGTAACTCAGGCGCAGCACGGGCAGCTGCCGATCCGTGAAGCGCAGAGCGACGGTGGTGCCGCGGCGCCGGTTGAGGCGCGATCCTAGCAATTGCGGCAAAGACGCTATGGCCGTTGCTACGATTGCCCGCATGGATATTCAGGGCAGGACATGCGTCGCAAGACCGCGGACTACGATCGCTGGCTGAACGGAATGAGGCGGCTGCGGGAGCGATTCGTCGCCGGATCGTAGGGCCGTCCGCGAGCGCTCCGACAGTAGGCTGCTACTGCTCTTCCGAGCCGCCGAGCAGGCTGGCGCCCAAGTGGGCGCTGGGCAGGAAGAGGACGATTCCGAGGACCCAGAACCAGAGCGGGGACGGAATCGTGGCCATGTTGTAGATGCCGGCGATGAGAAAGAAGGCGCCGACGATCAGGGCCAGTCGACGCTTCGCCTGCCGCGCGATGCGCGCCGCCGTTCCGCCGCCGATGAACGCGCCGGCGGCCCAGGCGATGAGGACGGCGGCCATGTTCACGGCCGGGATGTCGCCCGGTTGGATCAAGGCCCGGTCGGTCGGCACCCCTTCGGGCGCCGGAAGCAGGGCGATCGCCGCGATCTGAACGATGCTGATCACGAAGCCGCCGGCGATCAGGCCGGCCGGTACGGCGAGGACGGTTCTCAGCATGGCTTCGTGGTCCGGTTCGGCGGCTGACCGCAGGTCGGGGCGTTGACGCCGGGTGAACGGCCACTATACGCGTAGACGCCGTCGCCCGCAGTGGGCGCCGGCGCTGCCGGTTCGTGGTAAAACACCGCCTTCCACCGCGGCCACGGCCGTCGACAACACGGAGTCTTGAAGAATGAAGCTCGCTGTTGAGTTCCCCAGTGTGGTCTACAGGGAGGGGCCGGAGGCCGTTGCCCGTCTGGCTGGGGCGATGGATGAGATCGGTTTCGATCAACTGGACATCTTCGATCATGTGGTCATGGGCCACGACACGGAGGGTCGGGAGAAGAACCGCTACCCGGCCAAGATGCCGATCATGGAGGCGTTCGCCACCCTCGGGTACATGGCGGCCTGCACCTCGCGGATCGGGCTCGGCACCGAAGTGCTGGTCCTGCCGCAGCGCGATCCGGTCTTGACCGCGAAGCAGGCGTCGACCCTGGACACGCTCTCCGGCGGCCGCCTCCGTCTGGGTCTCGGGATCGGTTGGCAGGAATCGGAGTACGATGCGATGGGGCAGGACTTCCACAACCGCGGGCGGCGCATGGACGAGGCGATCGCCGTGCTCCGCGCCTGCTGGGGACAGGACCCGATCGACTTCGAAGGTGAGTTCTACCGGGTGGAGGCGATGGCGATGGAGCCGAAGCCGCCGCGTGGAGCGGATCTGCCGATCTGGATCGGGGGCCACAGCGAAGCGGCTTTCCGCCGCGCGGGCCGGTTCGGCGACGGCTGGATGGGTGTCGCCTCGCAGGAGCTGTTCGAGAGCGGAGATCAGGCGATCGCCTCGGTCCGTGACCACGCGGAGAAGGCCGGTCGCGATCCAGAGGCGCTTGAGTTCCAGGCCCAGGTCTCGCCGCCGCCGCGACCTGGGAACGAGGGCGACCGCACTTTCTACACGGAGCCGGACCGCGTCGCCGCGGCGGCCGCGAAGCTGGGCGAGTTGGGGTTCGACGGCGTGGCGCTCAACCTGACCGGTCTCTTCCTGGCCGGGGCCCGCAGCGTCGATGCGATGATCGACGGCGCGGGCGCCCTGCACGACAAGCTGCGGGCCGAGCTGGGTTAGCCCGGCCCGGTCCGCCCTCAGTCCGAAGTCGACGACTCGGCCTCGGCCTGGTTGCGGCGCCATTGCCGGTAGGCGCCGATCATCAGCCAGGCGCCGGCTGCGAGCAGGCCGAGAGGCCAGAACTCCCACACGCGGTCGATGTCGTAGCCGAACGTGTGGTCGAGCAGGGCCAGGAAGCCGATGAGGAACAGGCCGGCGCCGGCCAGGAGTCCGAGCTGGCCGTTGGCAGGCGGCTTCGGGGCGTCCTGCAGGCCCAGATCGGTGGTGTGGCCGAGTTCGATCAGGGTGGCCTGCCGGTAGGCGTCGATGATGTTGAAGAGCCACACGAATGCCACGACCATCCCCATCACCCCCTCCTCGGTGGCGAGGTAGATGGAGCCGACCGCGAGCAGGAACAGCACGATGCCCCGCTGGTAGAGGCCGTTGTAGATGTGGCCAAGCCCGGGGAAGAGGGCGAGGATCACGCTCACGACGTGGCGGGCGGTGAGGCCGCCCTGGGCGGGCGCCGGCGGCGGTGGTGGGGCCGGCGGAACGTCCCGCGCCGGGGCGGGCTGGTGGGCTGCAGTCTTCGTGTCCTCGGTCTGCGACGGGTCCTGTTCGTGCTCGGCGTTCATGCGGAACTCCTCTCCTGGTGGGTCTGCGTGCGATTTCGAGTCGTTGGCGGTGGTTTGTCGTCGCTGCCGGAATCGCCGAGCGGCAGCAGGCCACCCAGTTCGCGGAAGGCCTCGGACGACGAGTCGACGGCGCCCTGGAACCAGGCCCTGACGCGGTCGGCGGGCAGGTTCAGCGGTTCGGCGAAGAACCCGCGCGGGTGCCAGAGACCCTGGACGGTTCCAAGGCGCCTGCTCACCCCGGCCTGCACCGATGCGCCGGCGTCCGCAGCCGGTTGGAGCAGGTGCTCGCCGGCCGCCGCGCCCAGGTTCGTCGCGGCCTTGCGGCCGGCGGCGACCGGGTCGCCGAGGACGAGGGTGAGGGCGACAGCGAGCAGGTAGCTGGCCGCAAGTGCCATGCCGGTTCCGGGCAGGGCGGCGAGGACCGCGCGCCGGCGAACTGGGCTGCAGGCGGGGATCTCGCGCAGCCGCTGCATCAGGGCCGGTGACGGTTCGAGTTCGTATCCGACCAGCGATTCCAGCTCCGGCGCGCGCGCCTCGCCGTCGCGGTCATAGGACGCGCCGACGGCGATCTCGAGCAGCCCGGAGCGGAGTTCGTCCGAGATCGGGAGATCGGCGCCGAGTTCGCCGATGCCTGGCATCCGTGCCGGGTTCGCCGTTGCCGGACGGGTTTTGGGGTACTGGCGTTCGCGGCTCACTTGAAGGCCCCGCTGCGGGTCGGTGTCGGATCGCCAAGGGCCTGCCGCCTGCGATCGATCCGCCGCATGAGTTCCAGGCGCGCGCGCCTCAGACGGGACTTCATCGTTCCCTCGGGCAGGTGGAGGAAGGCGCAGATGTCGGCATAGCTCAGTCCCTGCAGATCCCGCAGCATGAGGATCTCGGCAAACGCCTCCGGCATCTCCTCGAGCGTCTGGTAGACCATGCGCAGGCGTTCTCGACGTTCGGCGCGGGCGGCTGTGTTCATGTCGCCGGCCTGGCGCCTCAACACCTCATCCGAGACGACCACGGTCCGCCGCTCGGTGCGCGTCCGGCGGTAGTGGTCCACGCACAGGTTGCGGGACAGCCGGAGCGTCCAGCCGGCAAGCGGCACGTCGCCGCGGTAGCGGTCGAGGTTGCGGTAGAGCTTGAGGAAGATCTCCTGGGTCAGATCCTCGGCCTCTGCGGTGTTGCCGGCGAACTGGAAGGCGATGTTGTAGATACGGCGGCCGTAGCGTTCGATCAGTTCGGCCCAGGCGTCGGCGTGACCGGCAGCGGCGCGCCGCGCCAGGAACAGGTCGGGATTCGGGCCCGAAGGTTGTGGCGGAGTCGTCATCGGGGTCTGATCAGGAAGACGCGCGCGGGGACGGGTAAGTTGCAACCACGCGCCCGATGACGGGCGCACCGACTGGTTCGCGCGCGGCGCGGATCGCGCCGCACGGGTGTCATCGGTGCACCCGATGACGGGCGCACCGACTGGTTCGCGCGCGGCGCGGATCGCGCCGCACGGGTTGCATCCGGGTCCGCGTGACCTCTGATGCTGCATAATCCCGGTCCGCCGGGCGCCGGGCGCCTTTGGAGGAACCGCCATGCCGAAACGACGACGCATCCTGGTCACGAGCGGCCTGCCCTACGCCAACGGTCCGATCCACCTGGGTCACCTGGTGGAGGCGGTCCAGACGGACATCTGGTGCCGGGTGCAACGAATGCGCGGTCACGAGTGCTACTACGTATGCGCCGAGGACGCGCACGGCACGCCGATCATGCTGCGTGCCGAGCGGGAGGGAATCACGCCGGAGGAGCTGATCGTCCGGCTGGCGGACGAGCACCTCGAGGATTACAGAGCGTTCCAGGTCCACTTCGACAATTTCTACACGACCCACTCTCCGGAGAACCGGGAACTGGTGGAGGGCATCTACGGCCGTCTGCGCGACCGGGGTTCCATCGACCGCCGGACGGTGCGGCAGTTCTACGATCCCGAACGGGAGATGTTCCTGCCGGACCGCTTCGTCAAGGGCACGTGTCCGCGGTGCGGGGCGAAGGACCAGAACGGCGACAGTTGCGACGAGTGCGGTTCGACCTACACACCGGCGGACCTGATCGACCCGCGTTCGATCGTCACCGGCGCGCTGCCGGTCGAGCGGGAGTCCGAGCACCTCTTCCTGCGCCTCTCCGACTACCGGGAACTGCTCGCGGAGTGGGTTGGGGACGGCCGCCTGCAGAGCGAGGTGGTCAACAAGCTCCGCGAGTGGTTCGACGACGGGCTGCGGGACTGGGACATCTCGCGCGACGCGCCGTACTTCGGCTTCGAGATCCCGGACGCGCCGAACAAGTACTTCTACGTCTGGGTCGACGCGCCGATCGGCTACATGGCGAGCTTCCGCCAGTTCTGCGACCGCCAGGGCATTGCCTTCGACGACTTCTGGGGTCCGGACAGCGACGCCGAGCTGTACCACTTCATCGGCAAGGACATCCTCTACTTCCACTGCCTGTTCTGGCCGGCGATGCTTCATGGCGGCGGATACCGGACGCCGTCCTCGGTCTTCGTTCACGGCTTCCTGACCGTCGACGGCGCCAAGATGTCCAAGTCGCGCGGCACCTTCGTCATGGCCCGCACGTACCTGGAGCATCTCGATCCGGAGGCGTTCCGCTACTACGTTGCCGCGAAGTTCAGCAACGGCCTGGCCGACATCGACATCAACCTCGAGGACTTCGTTCTGCGGGTCAACTCGGATCTGGTCGGCAAGGTCGTCAACATCGCCAGCCGCTGCGCCGGCTTTTTGCACCGGCAGTCGGGCGGCCGGCTGGCGGCGTCGCTGGACGCCCCCGAGCTCGCGGCGGCGGCCGCCTCCCAGGCGGAGGAGATCGCGGAACTCTACGAGGGCCGCGACTACAACCGGGCCCTGCGGCGTGTCATCGCCATGGCGGACCGGGCGAACCGCTACATCGACGACCGGCGACCCTGGGAACTGGCGCGTGATCCGGAGCGCGCCGCCGAGGTCCAGGCGGTGTGCACCACGGGCATCGAGCTGTTCCGGCAGTTGATCGTCTATCTCAAGCCCGTCGTGCCGACGATCGCCGCCCGGGCGGAGAGCTTTCTGGGCGTCGACCCGTTGGTTTGGGACGATGTCCATACGCCCCTGGTGGACCACGAGATCCTGCCCTTCGAGCCCCTGATCACCCGCGTGCTGCCGGAGCAGGTGGCCGCGATGATCGCCGCCTCGGGTGAGGGCGACGCCGGGTGAGGGCATGACGACCGGCGGTAAAGCGGTCGTTCCCGACCGGCAGGATTCCGCTAAAGCGGTCGCTCCCGACCGGCAGGATTCCGCTAAAGCGGTCGCTCCCGACCGGCAGGATTGCGCGGTCTCGGCGGACCGTCTGACCAAGGTTTACAAGATCTACGACAATCCATGGGGCCGGTTGCGGGAGGCGGTGACGAGGCGCCCCGCGCACCGGCCTTTCCGGGCTCTCAGTGACGTCAGCTTCGCGCTGCCCCCGGGCGAGGGGCTCGGCGTTGTGGGCGAGAACGGCGCCGGCAAGAGCACGCTGCTCAAGATCGTCGCCGGCGTGACACGGCCGACTTCGGGTGAACTCGCGATCCGGGGAAGGGTCGCCTCGATCCTGGAGCTCGGCTCGGGCTTTCACCACGAGTTCACGGGACGCCAGAACATCCGGCTGAGCGCGGCGATCGTCGGTCTCGACGAGCGGGAACTGCGCGAACGCAGCCGGGACATCATCGAGTTCAGCGAACTCGGCGCCGCGATCGATCAGCCGGTCCGTTCGTACTCGACCGGCATGACCATGCGGCTCGGTTTTTCGATCGCGGTCCAGGTGGCGCCGGACATCCTGGTCGTCGACGAGGCGCTGTCGGTCGGCGACGGCTACTTCCAGAAGAAGTGCATGGACCGCCTGCAGAGGTTCATGGCGGACGGCGGCACCCTCCTCTTCTGCTCCCACGCGATGTACTACGTCACGGCGTTCTGCCAGCAGGCGCTGTGGCTGCGCGGCGGGGAAGTTGCGGGTGCGGGGCCGGCGCTCGGCGTGGTCGGCGAGTACGAGCGGTTCCTGATGGCGAAGACCGGCGAGAGCGCCGGAGCGGACGAAGAAAAGGCCAATGATCCGGCGGCGACCGCGGCGCGGATCGTCGCGATCCGGCCGCTCGGCGGCGAGGCGCACAAGCGCGCCTCGGAGTCCTGGGCTCTGGAGGTCGAATGGGAGAGTCGGGACGACGCCCTCGGTTTCCACCTCGCGGTCGGACTCGACACCGCGGACGGCGTACAGGTCTGCGCGTTTACCACCCAGCGCGCCGGGCTCGCCCCGATGACCGGCGCCGGCGTTCACCGCGCCGTGGTCCGTGTACCGCGGTTGCCGATGACCAAGGGCGACTACTCCGCGTGCGTCTTTCTGCTGGACGAAGAATCCCTGCACGTCTACGACCGCAAGGTGGAGGCGAACGTGCTGGAGGTCGAGGCGCAGCGCTTCGAACCGAGCCTGTTCGAGGTCGCGCATGAGTGGGAGATCGATCGATGAAGCTGCTGGTGACCCGACCGATTCCGGAGCAGGCGGTGGCGCGGCTGCGCGCCGAGCCGGGGGTGAAGACGACGGTGCTCGAAGAGGACGTGGCAATGGACCGCGCGGTGCTGCTCGAGGCGGCCGCGGGCGCGGACACGATCCTGGCTCTGCTCACCGAGCGCATGGACGCGGAACTCTTCGATCGGTCGCCCAGCCTGCGCATGGTGGCGAACATGGCGGTCGGCTTCGACAACGTCGACGTCGACGCGGCGGCAGCGCGCGGAATCTGGGTCACGAACACGCCGGGAGTGCTTGACGGCGCCACCGCGGATCTGGCGATGGCGCTGCTGCTGGCGGCCGCACGGCGGCTGCCGGAGGCCGAGCGTTTCCTGCGCGCCGGCCGCTACCGGCGCTGGGGACCGATGCTCTTGTGTGGCCAGGAGGTCCACGGCCGCACGCTCGGCATCCTCGGTATGGGCCGCATCGGCGAGGCGGTCGCCCGCCGCGCCCGGCTCGGGTTCGGCATGGAGATCCTGTACTGGGACGAACGGGGCCGGCCCGACCTGGAGCAGGAACTCGGGGCCGGCAGAACCGATCTCGACACGCTGCTCGGCGCGTCGGACTTCGTCTCCATCCACCTGCCGTTGACCGAGGGCACGACGGGCCTGATCGACGCCGAACGGCTCGCGCAGATGAAGCCGACCGCGGTGCTCGTCAACACCGCCCGCGGGCCGGTCGTCGACGAGGCGGCCCTGGCCGCGGCGCTCCGCTCAGGCGCCATCTGGGCCGCCGGCCTGGACGTCTTCGAACGCGAACCGGAAGTTCACCTGGACCTGCTCGAGCTCGACAACGCGGTGCTCTTGCCCCACATTGCGAGCGCCTCGATCCCGACCCGCCTGGCCATGGCCGAACTCGCCGTGGACAACGTCCTGGCGCTTCATCGGGGGGAGGATCCGCCGACGCCGGTTGTCCGCGGGACACGCTGACCGAGTGATCCCACTGGCGGCAGCGCTCGTGGCGCCGGTCCTCGGAGCGATGTTCTACGCGGCGTTGCATCCCCGGCCGGCCGCCACCCGGTTGGTGGATGGGCTGGTGTACCTGGCGGTACCGATCCTGGTGGCGTTGCAGGTGCTGCCGCAGTCGTGGGACGCGCGCGAACTGCTGAACCTCGTGGCGCTTGCGGCGGGCGCCGGCCTGTACTTCGTCCTCGAGCGGGTTTCGAGGGCGCTTGCCGCCCACGCGGACAACGCGGCGATCCTGGTTGCTGTTTCGGGCTTGGTGCTGCATGCGTTCCTCGAAGGTGCGGCCCTGGTCCCCGGGAAGGACTCGGACGCCTTCTTCGTCTATGCCGTCATCCTGCATCGCTTGCCGATCGGACTCGTGATCTGGTGGTTGATCCGGCCGCGGCACGGAAGGACGGCCGCGTCCATCGGCATCGGGGTCGTTGTCGTCGCGACCCTGGCCGGGGCGATTGGCGGAGGAGTCGTTTCGTTCACAGGAGACGGCAGCCTGGATCTGTACCAGGCCTTCGTCGCCGGTTCGCTACTGCACGTCGTCTTCCACCAGGGGCGCAGCGATCACCGGCATCACGAACACGGCTAGCCGCTGACGCGGAACGAGCGGGCGACGCGGAAGCCGGTGTCGTCGGCCCTGAAGTCGGCGGCTTCGCGCTTGATGAGGCCGTAGTGGAGTTCGCACGCCTCGGTACGGAAGGAGCCGCCGCACAGCGTTCGGTGGGGTTCGTCGCCGTCCGGGGCGGAGGCGACCCATTCCCACACGCTGCCCAGCATGCCGTGGAGACCGAAGCCGTTCGCGTCCCTGCGTTCGGGCGGTTGGACAAGTCTCTCCGAGTTGCCGTCGTGCCAGCAACATCGGTCGAGCGACTTCGCGGAGGCGGCCCAGGTCGGCGCCTCGACCGCATCCGAGCTGCCGCGGCAGGCGTAGAGCCACTCGGTCTCGGTCGGCAGTCGCATCGGCTTGCGCGACACCTCGGCGTACCAACGGCAGTAGGCGTCGGCCTGCCGCCAGCTCACTCCAGCGGCGAGGTCGCGATCGCCCGCTGACAGCGGTGACCGCTGGTGGTCCGGGGCGAAGGCCTCGAACTGTTCGTTCGTGACCGGCCACTTGCTGAGGTAGAAGGGCTCGACCGGCGCCGGGCGCCCCTCGATCTCGACCTCGCCACCCGGGATCAACCACAGGATGGTGCGCGGAACGTGGGCGTAGGAGCGGGGCAGCGGTCGGCGCGCGGTGCTGGCCACGGGCTAGGAGGCTGCGCCGCATAACGACACAAAGTGAGTTGTGCGGTGCAGCGTCATAGTGAGGTGGGGGCTAAGGGCCAAACGCGGAGTCTGCGACGGGTTTGGCGGCTCTACCTGAAGTCAGGAGGGCCGGCCGAATATCTTCGGCGTCGGCATCCGGGCGCGGATCGCGTCGAGTTCCTCGACAGTCACGGTCGGAATGCCGCTCTTGCGGCAGTGGGACTCCACGGCGCGGATGACCATGCCGCGGACGAAGGCCGGCACCCGCTTCATCCGCGTCTCCGCTTCGGGTTCCCAGGCGATGCTGGTCGAGGTGTCCTCGCCGTAGCGGGAAAGGGACGCGAGCCCGGTTCGGTCCCCGAGCGCCGCGAGTTGCTGCGGCGAAAAGGAACCGGGGTCGTGGGTGCACAGCGGATCTTCCGCCATCAGGTCGCCGGTCATGCCGTAGGCGCGGGCGCGGCAGCCGCCGCAGACCGACTGGAGTTCGCAGGAACCGCAGCGGCCGCCGAGGTCCTTGCGGCGCCGGATGTCCTGGAACAGGTCGGAGTCGTTCCACACCGCGGACAGCGTCGAACGCTTCAGGTTGCCGCCGAAGACGGGCAGGTAGGGGCACGGGGTGACATCGCCGTTCGGGCGGATCCCCATGTAGTGGGTGCCGGCCGGGCAACCGCCGGCGCCGCCGTCGAAGGCCTTGAGGAAGGGCGAGTCGGGATCGCCGGACAGCAGTTGACGAACGTAGTGGGGCGCACACTTCGCGTTGACCACCATGCGGCCGCGGTAGTCGCGCTGAATCTGTTCCAGGGAGGCGAGGACGTCGTCGTAGTCGGCAGGCGAGAGGTCGGACACGAACTGGCCGCGGCCCGTGGGCACCAGGAAGTACAGGTTCCAGACCCGGGCCTGGAGCTCGGTGTAGGCGAACTCGGCGATTTCCTCCAGTTCCCCGCGGTTGTGTGCCCCGGCGGTGGTCTGGATGATGAAGGGAAGACCGGCGGAGCTCAGGTGTTTGGCGCCGTCGACCGTGTTCTGCCAGGCGCCGCGCACGCGGCGGAAGCCGTCGTGGACCGACGGGTCCAGCGCGTCCAGCGACAGGGCGAGACCGCGGACTCCTTCGCCCGCCAGGATGCGGGCCAGGTTCTCGGTGATCCGGACGCCGTTGCTGCCGACCACGACCCACAGCTCGCGCTCCGCGGCGTAGCGGACGATGTCGAGGATGTCGCGCCGCAGCAGCGGCTCGCCGCCGGTGAGGATGACCAGGGCCTCGGGCGCGAACTCGCAGATGTCGTCGATCACCTTCCGGCACTGGTCGGTGGAGAGTTCCGAGCGATCGGCGAAGTTGGCGGTCTCGACCAGGGGTTTGCCGCCGGCGTCGAGGTAGCAGTGCTCGCAGGCCAGGTTGCAGCGGTAGGTCAGGTTCCAGGAAATGACGTAGGGTCGGGCGAAGGCCGTCGGCGTGGCGCTCGTCGGTCGCTCCAGGGGTGACAGGGTCATGGCGAGAGCTTCGGGCGCACCCGATCAGGCAATGCCGAAGAAGGAGCGGGCCCGTTCCAGCACGCCCGCGTCGACCTCGTCGTAGCCATGGTCGAGGGCGAACTTCTCGATTCCGGCAACCGCCGAAGTGCGCACGATGTCGGGGATGTTCGCCAGCCGCTCGCGGGCTTCGGCGGTCCAGGGGATACCTGCCGATTCACCGTTGCCGGCAACGCCTGGGCCGCTGCCCGCCGAGTCGGTGGCGGTCGTCGGCATGCCCATCTCGGCGAGCATGCCCGTGAAGGGACACTTCGAGGCCGCGGCGTCGGCCTCGGCGCCGGTCTCGGGGCCGATCCGTACGCCGAGGGCGCCGACCACCTGGGTCTCGTGGGGATTGGTCATCATCGCCATCTCGGCGGAGCAGGTGGGGCAGGCATAGACCAGGGCCACCGAACCGCCGTTGGGGCCCAGGGCGTGCTTCAGCTTCATCTGCTCGTCGCAGGGTACGCAGAGGAACTTCATTCTTTGTCTCTGTCGGTGGGAATCAGGTCGTCTTGGCCAAGGCGGCTCAGAATCGAATCGGCGGCCTCGTCGATCGCGCGGATGGCCGGCCCTGGGGCCAGGTCCGCTTCACCGGCATCGGAGGCCGCAGCCAGTCGCGGGTCGAACGGTACCTTAGCCAGACAGGGGAGTCCAAGCGCGGGCGCCTCGCCGGCCGCGCCATCGAACAGTGGGCGGACCCCGTCGCATGTTCTGCAGTAGTAGCCGCTCATGTTCTCGATGTACCCGAGCACCTCGTTCGGCGTCGTGCCGAGCGCCGCCGCCGAGCGCGCCACGACCCCGCGGGCCAGCGCGGCAGGAATCGTGACGAGCACGAACCGCGCGGCCGGCCCCAGGACCTCGGCGTACTGCAGGGTGCGCTCGGCGCCGGGCGGCAGGTCGACCAGCAGGAAGTCGAGACGACCCCAGTCCACCAGGCCGAGCAACTGCTGGAACAGGTTGAACTCGCGGGTTGCGCGCCAGACGTGGGAGTCGCCCTTCGCGACGCTCTCGAACACGAGGTGCTCCGATTCGGGCACCATGGAGCCCACCGACACCACGCCCAGACCGCCAGACGTGCGGGGCAGGGCCATGCCCCGATCGCCAGGCAGCAGCGGAACCCGTTCCAGCCCGGCCAGCCGGGCCTGGCAGGGACCATTCAGGTCCGCGTCGAGGATCGCGCATTGGCGTCCCGCGCGCCCGAGCGCCAGGGCGAGCTGCATGGTCAGGGTGCTCTTGCCGACGCCTCCCTTGCCCGAACCGATGGCGACCACGTGATCGATGCCGGCTGTGGCCTCGGCGATCCGCTCCCGCTGCTGGAGAACCTGCCCGAGAACGTCGGAACCGCCGTCTCCGGCGACGTCGAAGTAGGTCCTCATGGACGGCGGATGCGTTCGAGAAGGCCGGTTCGTTCGGCCAGGGAGCGCGCCGCGGCGCGAAGCCGCCCAGGGAAGTTCAGTTCCGGATAGGCCGCGCGCTGAAAGACGAGCCCATCGTTCACGATCCAGGGTCGGCTGCGACCGAAGGCGTGACGATGTCTCTTCATGTAGACGAGTTCGAAACCGTTCTTCGCCAGCAGGCCGATCAGTTCAAGGGGCCGGATGCCAAACTGCCAGTACCAGTGGTTGTCCCGCTCCAGTCGACCGTCTTCGTCGCGCTGTTGATGCTTGTCAAACCACGCCTCGAGCCTCTCGCGCGAGTTCCACTCGTCTTCCCAAACGTAGACATTCTTGTAGTACCAGTCCAGGCCGCGATCGACAAACCGAATGGTTCGTGCCGTCTTCAACCAGTTCTGATTGAAGACGATCAGAACATTGGTGTGCGGCAGCCAGTTCAGCAGGAACCTGTCCCAGTCCGGCTTGACCTGGTGCAACAGGATGTCGTACATGATGAGGGCATCGACCTTGCCGACCGCGTCGAGTGCCTGCTGCGAGCCGAGGAGCGCCTGGACGAGTTCCACTCTGGGATGTTTCTTCGCGCGCTCCCGGCTCAGAGGAGTCAGGTTGCCGTCGACGATCACCGCTCTCTCCAGGTCGTCTCCGCAGAGTTCGGCGGCGTGGAACGTGTAGGCGCCGTCGACGCCCCAGCAGGCGCCAAGGTCGGCGAAGGACCGGAAGTCGGTGAGCTCGTAGGCCGTCTCGAGCAGTTCGAGTTTCTCCGGCTTGGGCTGGACCTCGGACTGCGCTCCGATTGCGTTCTCTTCGGAGCTGAGACGGGCTGACATGGGGGGGCAGACTAACAGTAGGAGGCGGCGCCAGCAGCCCACCACGGGCCGCCAGCGGGTCAGGAGCGCGCGGCGTCGCTTTCGTATCGGAGGGTCTTCTGCGTGGCCTGGAAGCCGTAGTCTTCGAGCCGATCCGCCAGTGGTTCGCGGCGGTGGACCCGCGGCAGGTAGAGCGGTCGTTTGGAATCGTTGGCTGCGAAGGCGAGGAGGGGTCCAAGAAGGGCGGGCACCGGCCGCTTGCCGCCGATCGCGAGGATCTCGCAGGGTGCTGAGTCGGCGGGCAGACCGGCGGCCGACGCGGGAGTGGGCGCCCCGGCGATGAACGGCAGGGGGTCGTCGGCGTCCTGGGCGCCCCGGTACAGGAGATAGGCCTCGAAGCCGCGGTCGGTGGCGATGCCGACGCCCAGTGCCCGCTCCCGCAGGTTGCGGATCGTCTGAGCGGAGCGCTGCCAGCAACGGTTCAGCTCCGAGGCATCGGCGAACTCGGCACTGGCTGTGATCTCCGACGGGGCAACAGTCCCGACCAGGTCGAGGAAGGGGCCGGCCGCAGGACGTTCACCTGTGTGGAGGTAGTCGATGAGGGTTTCCGTTTCGGCGAAACCGCAGGCCGTGAGGAAACGGTGGGCGGCGACGGCTTCCGCCGGTACCTCGACGAGCATGCGGGTCGGCTCCAGGATCGCCATCTTCTGGCTGAGCGAGGTCATCATGTGGCGGGCATGGCCCTGCCGGCGGTGGTCCGGGTGGACGGCGACGTGGAGCACGAGGCTGGCCGTGGGCTCGCGCTTCGCTGCGATCAGCACGCCGATCAGGTCGCGGCCCGCCAAGGCGACCATGCAACTGCTGGTCCAGAGGTTGATCTCCCTGGAGAGCCGCTTCATGTGGTCGACTGTGAGCCGCCACGGGACGGCGCCGGGTCCCACGTTGCAGCGGTGGAACGCCTCGACGATCAGGGGAACGTCGTCGGAGCGGCAGAAGCGGTACGCGGCCACCGGCCTACTCGGACCGCGGACCGGCAGGCGCCCCGAGCGCGGCCGGAGTGGGGGGCGCGTCGGACGGCTCCTGCTCCGGCAGGCGCAGCAGCGCGAGGATAAGCATGGCGGACACGTACATGGAGATGAAGACGGTGAAGGCGAGGTCGTAGCTCCCGAAGCGGTCGAACACGTACCCTGCGAAGGGTACGCCGAGGATCTGGATGGGCAGGAGCATCGGGCTCATCAGACCCATGACCCTGCCGAACGATCGCCGTCCGAAGCAGGCGCCGATCAGCGTCCCCCAGAGGGGCATCATCCCGCCCATGCCGAGTCCGAAGATCGCTACGGCGCTGATCAGCGCCGGGTAACTCTCGGCCCGGAGCAGGGCCGTTGTGCCGGCGGCCTGGAGACCGATCGCCAGCCACAGGGCGCCGCGGCTGCTCAGACGATCGCCGGTCCAGCCGAACACGACCTTGCCCAGCACCCCCATGGCGGCGATGGCGGAGAGGCTGAAGGCGGCACGGAGCGGTGCGAAACCCAGGTCCATGGCGTGGGCGATGATGTGGGTGAGAACTGCCGAGTTGGAGCAGAAGTTCATCGACACGACCAGGGCGATGACCCAGAAGTTGCGGTTGGCGAGGGGCTCGACCCAGTCGAGGCGCCGGCGCCTCGGCGGCGCGCCGGCGACATCCATGGCCGGCGCCACCGGTTCGACCCCGGCCGGGCCTTCACCCGGGGCAGGGGTCGGGGTCCATTCCGGCGCCATGGAGGTCGCGTCGCCGTCGGGGTGCAGGCCGATGTCCTCCGGCCGGTCAACGACCCAGCGCCGCACCGCCGGCAGCACGAGCAGCAGGGTCAGGACGCCGTAGAGCGCGAACGTGCCGCGCCAGCCGATCAGCCCGATCAGTCGGGTGGCGACCGGCGCCATGACGACCCCGGACAGCGAGATCCCCATGGTCGCGATGCCGAGAGCCATCGCGCGCCGGCGAACGAACCAGTTGGCGACCAGGGTCGACGCGGTCACGCCCCCGACCAGGGCAGCCCCCAGAGCCAGGAAAGTACCGAGGACGAGGTAGAACTGGAACAGGTTCTGGACCGTGGCGGTCAGCAGGAGTCCGGCCGCCAGCAGCCAGGCGCCGGCCGTCATGATCCTCTTGGCGTGGCCGTGGTCCAGGGCGTGCCCCAGGAACGGCGCGACCAGGCCGTTGGTGATGCCGAAGACGGCGAGGCCGATGCCGACGCCCGTTCGGCCGCCGCCGAACTCGGCGGTCAGGGCGACGAAGAAGGCGCCGAAGGAGTAGAAGCCGAAGCCGACCGAGACGAAGAGCGACAGGAAGGAGACGCCGATGATCTTCCAGCCGTGGAAGACCGCGCTGGCGGGAGGCGTCCGCAAGCTGCTACGCCAGCAGATCGTCCAGCTTGAACACGGCGGCCGCGTTCTCGCGCAGGAACTTCGGCCAGACGTGCTCTTGCAGGGGCAGGTCGTCCATCTCCGTGAAGATGCGCTCGTACGACAGGCCGGGGAAGTAGCCGGCGTAGAGGAGCTTGTTCGGGCCCCGCTTGTTCGCGAACTCGAGCACGTTGCGCGGGTAGTGCTTGGGCGCCCAGGCCGTCGTCGAGTAGTACAGGTTGGGCCATTTGAGCAGCAGCTTGACGCACAGGTCGGTCCACGGATCGCCGCCGTGACGCATGACGACGCGGAGTTCCGGGAAGAACCAGGCGACTTCGTCGAGCAGGCCGGGGTACTGGCACTTGTAGGGCACGCGCGGACCGGGCACGCCGACCAGCATGTTGATGGGTATGTCGAGCTCGATGCACTTGGCGTAGATGGGGTAGAAGCGCTTGTCGTCGATCGGCGCCTGCGGGTGTGCAAGGCACGGCGCGGCGGAGGCGGCGCGGATGTTGGGATGGAGTTTGACCGTCGCCTCGAGCGCCCGGACGCCGTCCATGCCGGCATTCGGATCGACGCCGACGGCGCCGAAGAAGCGGCCGGGAAACTGCTCGAACAGTTGCAGCGCCGGCGCCGGGTTCTGGGCGCTGACGCCGATCTGGGCGATCTGGACGCCGAACGCGTCCATCATCGCGACGATCTCGGCGGCTTCCACCTTACGGTCCATCCGCTTCCCGGCGTCCTTGAACAGGTACTGGGCCGGGTGGTGGGAGAACTCCTCCGTGCCGCGGTCACGACTGAGGCGGCGCACCGCCTCCATGCCCATCCCGGCGCCGCCGGCCGGGATCTCAAGCATCAGATCGACGACGCCGATGTCCTTGGGTCTGCCCATGTTCGCCCCCAGTGGTTCGAGCGGGCCGTGCCGGCGACGTGCGCCGGAGCGGAACTCAGGCTTCCGGTTCGCCGGCCTTGCGCTTCTCGTCGAGTGCCGACATCAGGCCGACCTCGTTCAGGTAGGCGCCGGCCTTCGCGTCCTTCGCCGCCTTGACCTGTGCCTCGCTCGCGCCGGCCTCGGCGAGAGCGGAGAAGGGGCACCTGCCGGCCGCCGTCGCGGCCTTCGTCTCGGCCTCGGCGACCTCGGTCGCCTGGGTTCCTTCGCCCTTGCCGATCTCGTAGGCCGCGATCATCTGCTCCATCAGCTCGTGGCCGAGTTCGATGCCCTCTTCGACGGTCCGGATCCCGATCTGCGAGACGTGCTTCTCGCGGGCTACCAGCTCGACGCGCTCCTGGGTCCGATCCCGCATGAAGCCGGCGGGCACCCGGAGAATGCGCGCGGTGGCGTCGGCCGTCCACTCGTAGGTCGAGAGCATCGGCACCCGGTCGCCGTCGCGGGCGATGAGCTTCCGCTCGTCGGACGTCGCCTCCGACACGGCGCTGCCGTTGCCGTTCGCCTCGGCGGCCTGCTCACGGGCCTCGATCGTCACCGGCTCGCCGGTCTCGTCCTCGATCTGCGCGCGGGCGAACTCGAAGGTGACGGTCGGCAGCTTGCTCATCCGCGCCTTCTTCTCGATCCGGGCCTTGGCGCGACGGCGCCGGTACAGGTCCTCGATCGTCTTGAGGGCCAGACGGGCGTCCGCGGTCCACTTCAGCTTGCGGCCGTCATAGGTCGTCTCGACTTCCAGACCGCCTTCCATCTCGGCGATCCGTTCGAGCATCTCCTCGGTGATCTGCTCGAAGGACTTAGCTCCGCAGACGCCGCAGCGGACCGGATCCGGCTCGGCCGAGGTCACGCCGCACTTGCGGCAGATGAAGGTGGGCCGGCTGCGCGCGAGCTGCAGGCCGACCTGCTCGGCCAGCGCCTCCGTCTCGCGAGCGGTGTACTTGGGCATGTAGCGGTCCATCGCCTCGTCCAGCACGTCGCTCGAGATCACGCTGTGGCCCTGCTCGACCGCCAGCCGGTAGAGCGCGGTGCGGGCGATGCCGCGCACCTGCTCGGGGACGCGCTTGAAACGCTCCTCGGCCTCGGGCGTCCAGCGGATGCTCTCCTCGGCCTTCACGTCGAGTTCCGGGTACTCGAGACGCGTGGTCAGCAGGAGGTCGCAGGGGCAGGAGCGGAGCAGGTTCTCGGCGTTGCTGCCGAGGCCGGTCTCGTTCTCGTCGCTGTGGACGCCGATGCGGCCGATGACCAACATCCACGGATCGATCTTGCGGGCGTGGTCGAGGACCTTCTGGAACGCTTTGCCGTCGAGCAGGGTCTTCGTCAACTCGACCCCGACCTCGGTCGCCATCGTCTCGGCGACGTCCAGGTGCGACTGGTAGATCTGCGCCAGACCGGTGTCGATGATCTCTTCGTGGAGCTGGTTCTGCTCCTCGAAGCGGAAGACCTTCGCGGCCCGCTCGGTCAGCACGTTGACCACGCCCTTGAACACCGAGTAGTGCAGGTACGGGTCGTAGACCGAGATCGCCTCGACCTTCTTGCCGAACCGCTCGGCCAGGTCGATGGCGGTCATCAGGGCGCCGAAGGACTGGGGCGAGCCGTCGACGCCGACCAGGATCGTGTCGCGGCCGTCGGCACTGTCGTGGTGGCCGTTCCCGTTGCTCTTCGACGGCAGAGTCTTGACCACCAGCACGTCCCTGTCGGCGCTGCGGGCCACCCGTTCGCAGACCGAGCCGATCTGCGTGTCGCGGACCCGGCCGATGCCCATCACGCCGAGCACGGTCAGGTCGTAGCCCGACTCGCGAATGTCCCGCACGATCTCGACGTGGTGCTTGCCGTCCATCATCTTCGGCTCGAACTCGAGGTCGGCCTCGTCGCAGACGGCCTTCATCGGCTCGAGGTAGCTCTCCGAGATGAGCTCCAGCCCCATCGTGATCAGGGAGTCGTGGATCTTCCGCTGGCGGTCGAGCTCCGTCTCCTCGAGGTACTCCTCGGGCAGCGTGTACTCCATCTGCTTGAAGCGGTAGTCGTGCATGCTCGCCGCGTAGACGTGGCAGCCGACCATCCTGGAGTCGAACTTCCGGCCCAGTTCGACCGCGGAGGCGATCGCCTGGTTGGAGTAGTCCGAGTTGTCGAGCGGGACGTAGATCGTCTTGTACATGGGGTTTCTCTTCTTTTGACGGAGTGTCGGTTCCGAGAGAGGAGGCTATCGATGCCTGAATGGGGCTGCGGTCAGACGGCGGGGGCCTCGGTACCCGCGAGGGCGGTCTCCTCGCCCGCCGATGCCTGGCGCGCGCGGCGGCGGACCAGGAACACGACGAGCAACTCGATCACGAGCACGATGAAGGCGGCGCGCAGCACCGGGATGGTCGCTGCCTGCTTTACGGTGGGTTCGGTGTAGACGTAGAACCAGGACGACAGGGCGCGCTTGTTGCCGCGTTCCCGGTTGAAACCGTCCCAGACGCTGAAGGCGATCGGCGTGTACTGCTGCTCGGCGAAGCTGACGCCGGCGCGCGACGCGCGGCGTCGCGTGTAGGTCACCGTCCACTCGCCCTGGTTGTAGGAGGTCACCGCCTCGACGAGGTCGGCTTCGGTCGGCTCGATGGCGCCGCTGCCGCGGCCCCGGAAGGTGTCCGCGACGCCGTAGGTCAGGTTGACGAACCACAGGTCGACGGGGTTCTGGGCGTCGCCGAGAAGGAAGTACGGCTTGCGTTGGGGCGTGTCCTCGGGCGCGAGCGAGGCCGGGAACTGGAGCGCCACGGCATCCGAGAACTCGGCGCCGTCGCTGCCGGCGTCATCGCCGCCGCCGAAGAAGTCGTCGTCGCCGCCGAAGAAGTCGTCGGCGCTGTCGTCCGCGGTCTCCACGCCGAAGAAGCTCGCATCGTCCTCGGGTTCGGCTTCCTCGACGCCGAAGAAGCCGCCGTCATCCCCGGAGTTCTCCTCGACACCGAAGAAGCCTCCGTCGTCGCCCCCGTCGCTGCTGTCGCCGCCGAAGCCGTTGTCCTCGTCCCACGTCGGTACTTCCAGCGAGGGGCTGTTCCTGCCGGAGTTGTCGGCGCGCAGATCGTTCCAGCGCACCCGGAAGGCGATTTCGCCGCGGTTGTAGACGGCCTGAGCCTCGATCGAGGTCACGGAGGGATAGAAGTTTCGGCCCGGTTCGGTGATTTGCCCGATCAGCGGGAAGCGGGTCATCGGCGCGGCCTCGAACAGGGCGTCGAGCGCTTCCGCATCCTGAAGGTCGATCGCCTCTTCGGTCCAGGCGGCGGTGATCAGGGTGCCGTAGCCGGGGTCGTCGCCGTCGCCCAGGGAGTAGACGTAGTTCACCAGGTGCTGGCGGTCCTCGGCTTCGAGCGAGTCGGCGTACGACGGCATCGGTGTGCCGTTCAGCCCGGTGGAGAAGGTGCGGTAGATGTCCTCCCTGGTTGCGCCGCCTCGGAAGGTCCAGCGCTGGGTCAGATCGGCGGCCTTGATGGGATCGTTCTTGTCGTTGACCAGGGTCGGCGCGGAGGCGCCGTCGCCGCGGCCGACCTCGCCGTGACAGGCGGCGCAGCCCTGCTCCTCGTACACCAGCCGGCCGCGGTCGATCGACTCTTCGGTCGACTCGAGTGGCCGGGGGACGTCGATCGGCTCACCGTAGCGGTCGGTGTTCTCGAAGTCGGGCGAGAAGGCCTTGATGTAGTAGATGACGTTCTGGACTTCCGTGCCTGACAGGTTCGGCCAGCCGGGCATCGACGTGTAGGGAAGGCCGTTCTCGATCGCACGGCGCAGGTCGTCGTCCGTGGGCAGCAGCCCGTTCGACGTGGTGCGGAACTTGTACTTGCCGGAGGTGAAGTCGCGCGGCTTGGGCTTGACCCGCAGCGTGGCGTGGCCGTTGCCGTCGCCCTCGTCGCCGTGGCACTGACCGCAGTACTGGTCGTAGACGACCTTGCCGGCCGCCCGCTGTTCCTCCGTGCCGAGGTCGACCTGGGCGGCCAGGGGCGCGGCCAGCAGGGCGGCGCCTACGGCTACGGCCGGTACGGACGCGAGAATGTGACGCGCGGACATCAGTGCTGCCCCAGCGCGCGCGGCGCGTAGCCGTTGAAGTCGTAGATGAACAGGTTGACGTCCCACATCTCCTCTGTGGTCAGGAACACCTCCCAGGCGGGCATGGCGCTGTCCCAGGGAGTGCCTGCCGCGGGAAGTCCGGGTCCGCCCTTGGCGATCCGCCAGTGGACGAAGGAGGACTGCAGGATCGGCAACGTCCCGACGTCGTTGAAGTTGCTCGGCGCCGGGTTCAGGCCGTGGGCGAACATGCCGTCGCCGCCCATGCCGTCGCCGTGGCACCAGAAGCAGTTCTCGTAGTAGACGCGGCGCCCGTTCTCCAGGTGTTCCCCGTACGCCTCCGGGTCGTCTTCGTGAAGATGGGTGTACGGGTTGTCCGCGGTCGCCATGTCGAGCGTCTCGTCGTGGACCGTGAGTTCGGTGGGCGGCGGCGGATGCACCTCGCGCCCGAATCCGGGCGCCTCGAGCGGGACGCTCATGTCCGCGTAGACGTTGTAGGCGGCCAGGGCGGGCAGCGCCACCAGTACCGCGGCCAGGAGCGGCCGGCGCCGGGGTTCAAGGATGAGCCGCACGATCGGCGTGACGGTCTCGGACAGGCGCTCGCGGCTCGAGGAGGCGTAGCAGACCAGGGCGAGGGTCGCGATCCCCAGGTAGATGGTCGCCACGGACTGCGGGATCGGCACCGCGAAGCCGAACTTGAAGAAGGCCCACAGCGCGATCCAACTGAAGAGCAGCCAGGTCAGGTTGTTGGCCCGGCGCCAGACCAGTACGCCGGCGACCGCGGCCAGGCCAAGAAGAACCGGTAGGTTGAGTCCCATCATGATCGAGTCAGTTCCGTGAAGGTTCGGGATCTTAGTAGCCGAGTTCGGTGTCCAGCGTCACGGACGGCGTTCCGCCCAGGCTCTGCAGCCAGGCGATCACGGCCTTGATTTCGTCATCGGAGAGACTGATCGGCGGCTCGTTCATCGGCTGCATCCCGTCTTCGTAGCCGGGCACGACGAAGCTTCCCGGTTCGTAGAGGGACTGCGCCAGATACTCGACATCGGTCAGCCCCTCGATTTGCGTCGCCGCGCGCTGTCCGATACCACCCAGATCCGGATAGCGGCTTGGTCCGCTGGAACCGATCTGGTGGCAGCCGACGAGACATTGGCCCTTGCCGCCGGCCAATTCGCTGCCGACCGCGATCAGATCCTCGGTCGTCATCTCGGCGTTGATCAGCACCGGCGGCGGGGGATGCACCTCCTTCTGGGGCACGATTTGGCCCAGGTACATGTAGAAGGCCGTGGTGCCCAACACCAGGAGGACCAACCTGAGCGGCATCGGGACCTTCAGCTTCATGCCGTCCGCCCCTCCTTGAGCCGGCCCTCGGCTTTAGTGGCCGTCTTCGGCTGCCAGGGCTTCTTGCCGGCGAGGCTGCTGAGCCAGAAGACGACGCCGAGCAGGCCGAAGAAGATGAGAACGGTGACGGAAACAACCTGGGTGGCGAAGCCGAGGCTCGGGGTGTATGCGTCCGGAGAGGTGTCGAGGACCACGCCGTACACGTGCCATTCCTGGCGCAGGCCGGAGCGGACGTAGCCCATCAGCCCCATCAGCCAGGTGAAGCTCAGGGCGATGAAGATGAGCACGTACTGGGAGATCGCGGGAATCTTGCCCCATTTCGTTTCGCCAGGTTGCCTGGCGTTTCGGTACAGAGGCAGGTCGATGATGGTGATCACGGCCATCGCCGCAAGCACCGAGTAGACCTGGGGTATCGCGAAGCGGACTCGCGTTCCGGCGTCGACGAAGTAGCCGTAGACGCCGAAGAAGATGACCAGCGCGGCGGTAGCGGCGAAGACCACAACCTGGGCGCGAGTCAGTAGCTGCTTGTGCGGGTGGGTCGACAGCTTGCCGGTCCGCCGGTAGAGCAGGAAGCTCATGTAGGTCGACAGGATGAGGATGTTGACCGCCGTGTTCTTGGCCGACATCTGACCCAGATAGGAGAGCTGCGGATGGCTCCCGCCTCCCATGGCGGCGATCTCGGACACCGACGAGATCGCATAGCGCGGCGTTGCCCAGACGGCAAAGCAGAGAGCGATCGCGATCAGCAGCCACTTGATGAACTTCTGGAAGTGGGCGGTGCCTTCGATCCGCCCCATCCCCAGCCACAGGTAGTAGTTCGCGCCCAGAAACAGATTGCCGATCACGGCGGCCTGGATGACGAACAGCCAGGAGAACGTGCCGCCCATCATCTGGATGCCCAGGGTCTGGCTGAAGTTGTAGATCTCACTCGCCAGGTAGTAGCCGGCGAAGGGCAGCGGCAGGAAGGCGATGATGGCGACGAAGTTGCCGATGTAGCCCATCCAGTCGAAGTGGGCCTTCTCCTCGTCGGTCTTCGCCTGCAGATAGCGGAAGGCGGCGTAGGCGGCGGCGATCGAACCGCCGAAGGCGACGTTGGCGATGATCCGGTGGATGTTGATCGGCATCCAGGTGTAGTTGAAGAAGGCGTCCCGGAGGCTCAGTAGGGCGCCGCTCTCCGAGACGGCCGAAATGAAGTCCGGCGTACCGTCGCCATTCGTGTCGGGTCCCGGTCTTCCGGGCGACATCATGAAGGTCAGCCAGGCGTTGGCGATGAACATGATCGCCGTGCCGACCAGGTTCAGCATGAAGCCGAGAAACAGGTGCACCTTTGGCCCGAACTTGCCCCAGCCGTAGTAGTAGCTGTAGAGGAACAGCGCCTCCAGGAAGAACAGCAGCACATAGGGCAGGAACGTCGGCGAGAAGATGTGCATCAGGTAGTTCGTGAACTTCGGGTAGAGGATGATCAGCCCGAAGGTCAGGAACGCGCCGAAGGTGGCGGTCATCGAGAACGAGACGGAGAGCAGCTTGGTGAACTCGTACGCCAGCTTGTCGTAGCGCTCTTCCTTCTTCACGTAGCCGATGAACTCGATGATGAAGGCGAACAGCGGCACCGCGAGCACGAAGGCCGCGAACAGCAGGTGGAGCTGCGCCAGGACCCAGACCGTGACCCGGCTGCCGACGAACGGAACGGTGCGGTACTCGGCCTCCACGTAGGGCGCGGCTTTCGCCTCCGCCGCGTCTGCGGCCTGCTCGTCGGCGACGCCCTGCTGGCGCGGGGTCAACTCGGCTTCGCCCAGCGCTTCCGCGGCCGCGACCTGACGCTCCGGCTGGCGGTACTCGTTGTCCACCAGGAAGCCGCCCAGGCGCACCGTGACGATCACCGCCACGAAGGCGAGGACGCCGATGCCGAAGAGGATCTTGTTTCTGGTCACTGGCTCTCCACCCCTGAGAGGGCGCTACTGGCGGGCGTCCCGCTCCGCCTGCATCGTCCGGCGTTCTTGCTGCAAATCGCGAACGTAGGCGACGACCGCCCAACGATCCTCGGTCTTGAGCGGGTAGCGGTAGCCCGCCATCAGTCCGGAGCCGTTGGTGATGACGTCGTACAGGCGGCCGTCGTTGTAGCCGGCGACCCGCTCATCGTGGAGCGACGCTGTCGGTGTGCCGGCCCGTTCAAACAGGATGCCCTGGCCCGTGCCGCGCTCGTCGTGGCAGGGCTGGCAGTAGATCGTGTACCGGCTTCTGCCCCGCGCCAGGACCTCGTCGGTGACCGGGAGGGGCGAGCTTTCGAGGAAGTAGCCCTCGTCGTCGCGGCCGAACAGCAGGCGGTGGTCGATGTCGAGCTGACCGCGGGCCACGGTGCCGGCGACCGGCTGGCGCATCGCCATCCCGTCGTAGAAGAAGCCGCTCGCCTCCTGGGGGTCGTAGCGCTCCTGGTAGTCCATGTTCGGGTTCAGGTGGATGGGCGGGTACGGCGACGGCATGCCTCGGCAGCCGAGCAGAAGCAGGGGCGCTGCCAGGGCGGCGGCCGCGAGCCGCCGGTTGCGGCGGTGGAATCGCATCGCCTCGCGCATCAGTGCGCGTCCTCGCCGTGGCTCGCGTCGTCGGCAGCGCCGTGGTCCTCGACCGGCGCCGGCGCGGGCACGATCTCGCGGTTCGGATGGCGGATCTTCGCCAGGTAGGTGGTGCGCGGCTTCGTGTGCAGTTCGTCGAGCAGGTTGTAGTTGCGGGGGCTCGTCTTGGCCTCCACGACCTGGCTCGCCGCGTCGGTGATGTCGCCGAAGCGAATCGCCTCGGCGGGACAGGCCTGCTGGCAGGCGGTCACGACATCGCCGTCGGCCAGAGGCCGGCCGTCCTGCTTGGCGTCGACCTTGGCGCGGCTGATTCGCTGCACGCAGTAGGTGCACTTCTCCATGACCCCGCGAGAACGGATCGTGACGTCCGGGTTCTTGCCCAGGTGCATCACCTCGGGGGTGTCCTTGGTGAAGTTGAAGTAGTTGAAGCGCCGAACCTTGTACGGGCAGTTGTTCGAGCAGTAGCGGGTGCCGATGCAGCGGTTGTAGACCATCGCGTTCAGCCCCTCGTCATCGTGGACGGTGGCGGAGACGGGGCAGACCTGCTCGCAGGGCGCGTTCTCGCAGTGCATGCAGGGCACGGGCTGGAAGTTCGTCTGCGGGTCGTGGGGCAGATCGTCGACGAGGCCGTCCGATTCACCCTCGGAGGAGAAGTAGCGGTCGATGCGCAGCCAGTGCATCTCCCGGCCTTCCCTCACCTGTTCCTTGCCGACGATCGGAATGTTGTTCTCGCTCTGGCAGGCAATGACGCAGGCGTTGCAGCCGACGCAGGCGTTCAGGTCGATCGTCATGCCCCACTGGGGCGAGTCCTTGTAGGTCCACTCGTCCCACATCGAGTTCTCGTGGGGCTTCTCGCTGTGGGCGGTGGCGAAGTCGGGGTGCTCCTCGAAGTAGTCGAGGGGCGCTTCCCTGACGATCGGCCGACCTTCCATCGAGTGATGGTCCTGGGTCTGCGCCAGGGCGTATGAACCGCCACTGGCCCGCAGCGCGCAGCGGCCGACGTGCAGGGCGTCCGAGGTGCGCAGCAGATAGGCGTTCCTGCCCGGATTGTGATCCTCGTCGTTGGCGCTGCTGGCGATCCGGCCGTCGAAGTCCCGGCCGTAGCCGAGATCGATCGTCACGGTGTGGTCGGCCTGGCCAGGCACCAGCCACACCGGCATTTCGAGTTCGCGCTCGCCGCGGGAGACTGTGACCAGGTCCTCGTTCTCCAGGCCGAGGGCGGTGGCGGTGGCCGGGCTGATCAGGGCCGCGTTGTCCCAGGTCAGCTTGGTGATCGGGTCGGGGAGCTCCTGGAGCCAGCCATTGTTCGCGAAGCGGCCGTCGAAGACCGCCGCGGAGCAGCGGAAAACGACCTCGAGTTCCTCGCCCTCGACGACCGCCTTGGCGGCGTCGCCGGCGGCACGGACCGCGGCGGCGCAGTCTTCGGGCGTGACGGTGGCCAGCTCGGCCGCGGGCGCGGCGCTGCCGTCCTGCACGCCGTCATGGAGCACCCGGCGCCAGGCGACCTCGAACTCGGAGAGTGCGACGGGGAAGGGCAGCGACATGGGGTCGACGGGCGGGGCGTCCGCCTCCTCGCTGCCGTCTGCCGCCGCCGCATCGGCGTCTTCCTGCACCGGCGCCTCGGCCCCGGCGCCGTCGTCGAGCGGCAGTCCGAGCAGTTCGGACCAGGTCTCGCGGACCAGGTCGCGGCCGTCCCGCGCCTCGCCCAGTGCGGCCAGCGCCAGCACCTCGACCGCGCTTCTGCCGCCGTAGAGGGGCTCGATCAACGGCTGCACCACGCTGGCGGCGCCATCGGTGGCGCGGGCGTCGCCCCAGCTCTCGAGGTAGTGGGCGAGCGGCACGTGCCAACGCGCATAGCGGCTCGTCTCGTCGCGGTGGGTGCCGACATGGATGACCGCGCCGGCGCTGTTCAGGTTCTCGAGCGCGGCGGCGAAGTCGAGGTCGGCGGGAGCGCTGTAGACCGGGTTCGCTTCCAGAACGAGCAGCCGGTCGACGGCGCCTTCGTTCATCGCCGCCACCAGGTCGGTCAGGGCGGCGTCGCTCGAACTGCCGGTGTCCGGCGTCTGGTGGTAGGTCACCGTGGCGCCGACGTTGCCGAGCGCCGAGTTCAGTGCGTAGACCGCCGCGTGGACCTCCGCCGGCTGGCGGTCGCCCGCGACGATCAGGCCGGCGCCGCGGTGATCGACCAGATCCTGCGCGACCGCCTGCACCCAGGCGTCGTCGATGTCGGCGGCCGGAACGCCGCCGTTAAGCGGCAGTTCCAGACCGTGTGCGGCGAGGGCGTGTCCCAGTTGGGCCACGAAGGCGGCGACACGGCCACTCTGTACCCGCAGCCGGTGGTCCGCGTTGGCCGAGGTGACCGAGTGGACGCCGTCGACGGCGTAGTGCCGGAGCATCTCCGAGGCGCCGTTGTCGCCCACACGCCGGCCCTTGGAGTAGCCGCGCAGGTTGCGGACGCTGTCGCCCTCCGTGCTGAGGAAGTCGGAGTCCAGGGAGAGCAGGACCTGCGCCGCATCCAGGTGGAAGAGAGCGTGGAAGTGATCGCCGGCCGCCGATTCGAGACCGCGGTCGGCGTTTTCGTCGCTCACCGGTTGCCAGGTCACCCAGCGGGCCTGGGGATAGCGTTCGAGCAGAGCCGACTTGAGCCGGAGCAGAGTCGGCGACGAGGACGGCTCGGCGAGGACCGCCAACCCGGCGCCGTCGGCGGCGGGCGCCAGGTCGCCCTCGGTCCAGGCGGAGACGAAGTCGTTCCAGGACGACGCCTGGTCACCGAACCGCACCGTCTTGGAGCGGTCCGGGTCGTACAGGTCGAGGATGGAGGACTGCGCCCAGACTCCAGATGCACCACCGGAAAACGGGTGGAGTTCGTTCCCCTCGACCTTGGTCGGCCTGCCCTCGTGGCTCTTCAGGATCAGCCCGAGGGCCCGGTTGCCGAACGGCATCGTGGTGGCGTAGGCCAGCGGAATGCCCGGGACCATGCCTTCCGGAGCGTCGACGTAGGGAACGATGTGCTCGACCGGACGGCGGATGACGTCGCAGCCGGCCAGGCCGGCCAGGGAGGCGGTGGAGCCCAGCATCGCGAGGACGCTGCGCCGGCTGAGGCCGTCCTCGAGCAGTGCGGGCGGGGCCTCGGACGCGCCCTCGGGGAACTCCCGGTGCAGGAACTCGGTGGCCCTGGAGTCGCCCTGTACCTGTTCCAGGCTGCGCCAATACGTCTTGTCAGGCTGGCGCCCGTTGCCTGCGCTCATCGATGGCACCCCGTGCAGTCCTCTGGCGGCGCCAGACCGCGGTCCGCGATCGCCTGTTCGGCGAAGGCATTGTGATCGCCTGTCGGCGTCCATTCCATGTCGGTGACCGCGTCGAGCGGCCGCAGGTGCGGTCCTGGATCGCGGTGGCATTCGAGGCACCAACCCATGCTCAGGGGCTCCACCTGGGTCACGACCTCCATCTCATGGACGGGACCGTGGCAGGACTTGCAGCCGACGCCGGCGCCGACATGGACGCTGTGATTGAAGAACGCGTAGTCGGGCAGGTTGTGGACGCGCACCCAGCGCATCGGTCGGCCCTGCGCCGCGCTCTTGCGGATGGGCTCCAGGAGTTCGCTCTCGCGCGCCGCGACGTGGTGGCAGTTCATGCAGACCTTGGTGGGGGGAATGTTTGACACCGCCGACTCCTCGACCGAGGCGTGGCAGTAGCGGCAGTCGAGGCCGAACTCGCCCACGTGGAGCTTGTGGCTGTAGGGCACCGGCTGAACCGGCCGGTAGCCGACGTCGGTGTATTCGGGCGAACCGTAGTACCAGACGGCCCCCACCGCCGCGGCGCCCGCGATCGGCAGAGCGGCCGCCACGTACAGCGGCGCCTTGAGAGTCCACTTGGGGAAGATCTGAGCCAAGATTCCGTACCTTGAAGCAGGGTACGAGCCCTGCCCGATCCGAGTTGGCGCGGAGTGTACAGCGTGCTACCGAGGTGGTCAAAGAATCGAGCCGAGATAGTGTCGGGGGCATGTCCGAAGGCGGTATACAAGGCGCCCCTGGCGCCGCTCGGAACCCGCGCCGCCGCTTCCTGAACCCCTGGTGTCTGGCCGCTCTCGCGGGCCTCATCCTGATCCCTGCGCTGCGGCCGCTGCTCCGTATGGAGCCGGATTCTCCGCCGGTTCTGCGGCAGTTGCCCGAGTGGCGGCTGGTGGACCAGGACGGCGAGGACTTCGGCAGCGCCGATCTTGCGGGCGACGTCTACGTCGCCTCCTTCGTGTTCACCCGCTGCGCGACGGTCTGTCCGCGGTTGACGGCGGAGGTCAGCCGGTTGGAGCGCCGCTACCGGGAGGAGGGCGTCGACGGCGTTCAGCTTGTCAGCTTCTCGGTCGACCCCGAACACGACACCCCGGAGCGGCTGCGCGACTACGCCGGGCGCCGCGGCCTCGACCTGGAGCGTTGGAGCCTGGTGACCGGGGGCGAGCAGCAGGTGCGCTCGATCGTGGTGGACGGATTTGCCCTGCCCATGGGCGAGCGGATCGATCTCGCCGGCGGCCTGGTCGACGTGGCGCATGCGGCGCGGCTGGTGCTCGTGGACCGCGACGGCGGCGTCCGCGGGTACTACGGCTCGGACGCGGTCGGCCTCGACGAGGTCTTCCACCGCACGCGGCAGATCCTGGCGGAGTAGGCGCGGGACATCGGAGGGAACGGGCCGACTGGGTGCGCCGGCGCCCCCGCCGGCTGCCGCCGCAGGCGGCCAGGTAAAGCGGGCCGGCCGCAGGCCGGCGTCTACTTGGACGCGGCCCGTTCCCTCCGATGTCCCAGCGGCGGTCAGGCGCCGGTTCGCGGTTCCATTCCCTCGATCCACTCCCGGATCAGCGCCACCGCTTCGACATCGACGAGTCCGCGGCCGAGCTCGGGCATCATGATGCCGGGGTGGGTGGATTCGAGCCGGTAGACGAGGATCGATTCGTCCGGACTGCCGGGCACGACGCCGTAAAGGCGGTTGCCGGTGCCCTGGCCGGCCGCGACCGGATGCTTGTAGACGCCGAGCCGGGTCCGGTCGTCATGCTCCGCGCGGAGATCGAGCCCCGACGTACGTCCGCTGCCCTCGAGGTTGTGGCAGTGGGCGCAGTTGATGTCGAGCCAGGTGCGGGCTCGCTCGTCGACGGCGCCGGTCGAGGGCTCATTCCAGACCGGCGCCCGGGCCGCCTCGGCCGGCGGCGGGGCGCCCTCGAGGAATCCGATGCGGCGCCAGCGGGCGAGTTGATTCTCGGCGCGGCCGGGACCGCCGCCGTCGGTGGCATAGACGAACTCCCGGTTCAACTGGCCGGCACGCGGGCCGATCGGCAGCAGGTGCTCGCCGTCCGTGCGGTGACAGGTCTTGCACTGGTTCGTGTTGGGCACCCGATAGGTGTGTTCGACGGTCCGGCCGTTGCTATCGACCCAGGAAACGTCGAGGGGACCGCCGACGATCTCCAGTTCCGCCTCGGTCTGTTCCTCGTTCCAGATGTAGGGAAGGCCCACCCAGCCGCCTTCTTCGCGAATGAGCAGCCGAGTCTCGAGCAGCCGTATGTCCGCCGCCTCGTCTCGGAAGTCGGCGGGGTATGCGAACGTCTTTGCGATCACCGTGCCGATGGGAAACTCGAACGGTCCGGCGGCGCGGTACTGCGCCGGCAGAAAGGCTCCGTCCGGGGCCGCGGGGAGCCGGACGAAGCGGAACTTCAGCGTGTAGTCGGAGAAGAGAGGCGTGTTCAGGTCGTACGGTTCGACCCCAGGGGCAGGCGTCTGGGTCGAACCGTCGCCCGCGAACAGCTCCCAGGCCGACAGCGTCCGCGGATGGCGGTCGAATGGACCGCCTCCGGCCGGAGAATCACCGCTCGAACAGCCGGAGGCCACCAGGAGGGTGACCGCCGGGACGAGCAGCGCCTTCATCAGGGACTGCCGGCGCCCGTCGAGACGCCGAGATCTACCGGCTGCGGAACCGCCGGCAGCGCCCCCTGGAAGGGGCCGAGATCGGTGGTCACGTTCGGCTGACCGCCCGCGAAAATGGATCCGAGATCGAGGTTCACGAAGTCCGCGTCCCCGTTGTTCTCGATGTAGAGGCGGAGTTCGTCCGGCACTGCACCGTCGACCAGCTTGTCCGGGTTCGTCAGGCCGTCCCACACGATGTCCGGGAAGGAGCCTCCGGCGAGCTCGACGAACGCGTCCGCGAAGGCGCCGTTCGGGCTCTCCCCGCCGCCGACGAATTCGTTGTCGTGGATGTAGACGCCTTCGGTGTAGGGGTCGTATCCGGGGTCGTTGTAGATGCGCCCGGTGGAGAGGTACGAGATCACCGCCAGATTCGAGTTCTGGTTGTTGTGGATTCGATTTCCGAACAGTTCGACGTTGTCGCTGGCCATGACGATGACCCCCGAGCCGGCCGGAATCGTGGAGACGATCGCTCCCTCCTTGCCGAAGTTGGGCAGGTTGTTGTCGGCGATCTCGTTGTCGTAGATGCGCGCGTCGCGGCCGTCCTTGACCGGAAGCTCGGGCAGGGAGAAGACGAGCAGGCCGCCGGTGTTGCCGTGGGCCCGGTTTTCGTAGACGTCCGCGCCGGTGGTGTTCTCGATCTCGATGCCGGCCACGTTCTCCCAGACCTCGTTGCGCCGGACCACGACGTTGGCGGACTGGCCGACGTAGATGCCGGCGTCCGAGGCGCCGCGCACGCGGCTATCCTCGATCAGTACGTTGGTCACCTGGACCGGGTAGAGGCCGTAGGCGCCGTTGTCCGTGTCCGGTCCGTTCGTCCACTCGACGCGCACGCTGCGGAAGGCGGCGCCGGTCGTGCCCTCGACCTTGATGCCGTCGCCGAGGGTGTTCTCGACCGCGAGGCTCTCAACCGTGAAGTCGTTGGCCGTCACCAGCACCCCCTCGCCGCCGGTGCCCGGCGCCTGGCCGGCGAAGTCCAGGATCGTTTCGTCCATGCCCTGGCCGCGCAGCGTCACGCCCTCGACGTCGAGGGACAGGGTGGCGTCGAGCACGAAACGGCCGGCGCCGAGCTCGATGACCGCACCTGGCTCCGCGACGAGCAGCGCCTCCTGCAACGTCTTGTGGTCGTTGGCGCCAGGGCGGAGGGGCCCGTCCTGTCCGGCACAGGCGGCCAGAGCGAGCGCGGCGGTGGCCACGCAGAGATACTGTTTCTTCATGGGTTGGGAGGGTCTCCGGTTGGTCGTTGACGGTCGTCGAAGAGGTCGAAGAAACCGTCAGAGTGGCGCGGGCGCCGGTCGTCCAGGGCTGCGCGCCGGCAGATCATGCCATCATAGTCTTAGTGGCCTACTTGGTGTCCCAACGTCAGCAACAGGAGAAGTCATGGGGGAAGAGTCGTTGAGGCCGCGGACCGGCGCCGGTAGCGCGGCGGCCGGACGGAACGCTCGATCGGTCATTCTGTGGGTGACCGCGTGCACCGTCATCTGCATGGCGGGGATCGCCGGTGCTCAGGACGACGCGCCCGTTCCCGAGCCGGCGCCGATCGGCACGATGAGCGAGCTGATGGTCAAGCTCATGTACCCGGCTTCCGACGCGATCATCTACGTGGAGAGCCGGGCGCCGACCAACGAGGTCGAGTGGAACGAACTGCAGGCGCAGGCGCTGCTCCTGGCCGAGTCGGCCAACCTGATCATGATGCCGAGCCGCGTGGTCGGCGACCGCGACCAGTGGATGCGGGACGCCCGGTTGATGTTCGATGCCGGAGCGGCCGCCTACGAGGCGGCTCTCGACCACGATCTGGACGCGCTGATCGCCCTGAACGAGCAGGTCTACACGTCCTGTGTCGTGTGCCACCGGCGAACCCGGCCCGAATACGGGAAGGGCTACAAGCGCTTCGAGGATTCGCCGGCCGAGGAACCGCGGGTTCCCTAGCAGCCCTACGGACCGTCGGCCCCGGACCGGGAAACCGCTGCTACCATCCCGGTTTCATTCTCTGGAGGTGAGTTGTGATGCGTGTCGAAGGCAGGCTTCGTTCGGTTTCCCTGGCGGGGTTGCTGCTCGCCGTCGGTGTCGTCCCGGCTACCGCCTTCGCCGACGACTCGAACGCCGACGTTTGGGACCGTGTCGAGCACCACACGGTGACGAGCGGCGAGATCGACATCCACTACGTCACTCTGGGCGAGGGCAAGCCGGTTCTGTTCCTTCACGGCTTCCCGGACCTCTGGTACTCCTGGCGGCATCAGATGGCGGCTCTCGAGGGCGAGTTCCGCACCGCGGCGATGGATCTGCGCGGCTACAACGGGAGCGGTCAGCCGAAGCGGGTCGAGGACTACCAGATGCCGTTGATCCTTGGTGACGTGGCGGCCGTGATCGAGGATCTCGGCGTGCCGGTGACCCTGGTCGGCCACGACTGGGGCGGGGCGATCGCCTGGCGTTACGCCATGGCGAATCCTGAGCAGATCGAGCGCCTGGTGATCCTCAACCTCACCCATCCCAAGGGCTACGGCAACGTGATCGCGAACGCCACCGAGGCGCAGCGCCGGAACACGGAGTACGCCCGGGGCTTCGCGACGTCCGAGCCGGACGGCAGCCCGGTGCCGGAGAGTGTTCTGGGCCGCTACGAGAGCGAGGGCGAGAAGGTGGCCGGCCACTATCGGGAGGCCTTCGCGCGCTCCTCCTGGGACGGCATGCTGAACTACTACCGGGCCAATTACGGCCAGGTCGGCGGCGGCGGCGAGATGCCGAACCTGCAGATGCCCGTGCTCCAGTTCCACGGCCTGAAGGACACGGCGGTGGACAAGGACGGATTGAAGAACACGTGGGACTGGGTCGACCGCGACTACACGCTGGTCACGGCGCCGTCGGTGGGCCATTGGGTCCAGTTGGAAGCGGCGGATCTGGTCTCGAACACGATGCGCGCCTGGCTGCTGGCCAGGGAGTGAGCACCTCAGGAAGGTAGGTCAAGAGATGCATATGACCCGGTTACTGCGGCAACCGTTGTTCCCTGTCGCGGTTGCGCTGGCGGCGGTCTGTCTGATCCCGGCGTGCGCGCCGTCAGACGCCCCCGCGGAGGACGCGGCGAGCGAGCAGGCGATGGACAGCGAGCCTGCCCGCGAGTACTACGAGATTCGCCGCTACCGTCTGGCCGACGAAGGCAGCCGGCAGACCGTCCTCGCCTACCTGGAGAACGCCCTGGCGCCTGCGCTCAACCGCGCCGGGATCGACCGTGTCGGCGTGTTCGGCGTCGAACCGCCGCCGGAAGGGGAAGAGCCCCTCGATGCCGTGGACGCGATGTCCCTGTGGGCGATCATCGCCTTCCCGAGCGTCGAGGACTTCGTGGGCATGAAGTCCACGCTGGAAGCCGACGCGGGTTACCTGGAAGCCGCGGCGCCGATGTACGCCACGCCGACCCGGGCGCCGATCTACGAACGGGTCGAGAGCTGGTTCCTGCATGCGTTCAAGGGCATGCCGGTGATGGAACTGCCGCCCCAGACCGCGGCCGCGGAAGACCGGATCTTCGAGTTCCGCCTCTACGAGAGCCACAACGAGGACACGGCGCGCCGCAAGGTTCACATGTTCGACAACGGCGAGATCGACATCATGCGTGACGTCGACATGGCGCCCCTGCTGTACGGCGAACTCCTGATCGGCGCCAACGTGCCGGCACTCATCTACATCCTGTCGGCGCCGGACATGGAATCGCACCGCGAGCACTGGCAGGCGTTCCTCGCCCACCCGGAGTGGGTGCGGATGCGGGACATGGAGATGTACAAGGGCACCGTCTCGGGGATTGAGAACGTCTTCCTCCGGCCGACCGCCTTTTCCCAGATCTGAAACGTCGGCGGCTCCGGTCCGGCCGGAGCTGCGTCGAGTGGCGCCAGCTCCTAGTCGGTCCCGTCCTGGGCGCCGGCCGCGGCTGCGCTGCCGGGCCAGCGCACCCAGTAGCCGTCGGCCCAGACCAGATCCTGGTTGAACTCGGTGCCAGGGAAGGCGCCGATCTCGTAGCTGGAATCCGGTTGCGAGCTAGCCGAGCCGTCGCGGCCGCCGCTCCAGATGCCGAGCACCTGGGTGCTGAGCAACTTGTCCGAACCCGCGAAACCGTACCGGTAGGGGTGGTTCCAGCCGTCGTTTACCGGCACATCCTGCATGTAGAAGAAGCTGTTCGACGGCCTGAGCAGGGCGAACAGGTCGGCATGGGCGAAATCGGGGTAGGTGAACTCGCTCCAGGTGAAGGTGGCGGTTGTGCTCGATCCGGCCGCGGCGGCACTGACCTGGTCGGTGAGCCACTGCATCCAGGCGGTGCCGACGCTTTTCATGTCGGCCTGGGTCCGCGTCTGGTTCGCGTTCTGAAGTCCGTTCATCAGGTTCGGCACCAGCAGCGCGGAGATGATGCCGATGATCGCCACGACGATCAGTAGTTCGATCAATGTGAAGCCGCTTTCGCGGAGAGGGGAGCGCGCTCCAGTCATTCTTCGTGCTCCTTGAATGGTGTGTTGGTTCGGCCGCGCGTGCTTGCTTGCTTCGTCGGGCCTCACAGGATCATACGGGGCGGGCGCCCGGAACGTCCAAGCGACTAGGGCCGGCAACCTTCCGGGAAGGCCGTGCCGTCGGTGATCGCGGCCGCCGGCCGCCCCGGCTCGTTCCGGTACTCCTTCACCGCACCAGTCGCCGTGTCGGTCACCTGGATCGTGTAGCCGAGGTCGGTCGTCGAGGCGCCGAAGACCCATACGTGGTCGTTCAGGGCGCAGCCGTCGAGCACCTTGATCAGGACCTCCCAGTTCTCCGGGTCGAAGAACAGGAACAGCCCGGAGTCGTTGGTGCCGGCGTGGACGACGCTACCCGGACCGTTCTCGCCGTCCGGCTTCAGCCACTCCACGGTGATGGCGTAGCGCGAGTCCTGCAGGCAACGCCTCTCGGCGCTCGACTCGCACGTCCCGGCCGGATCGCTCGACTCGACCAGAAAGACCTCGGACGCGGTCGACACGGTCGTGCCGTCGCTCACGGTCAGGGTGACCTCGTAGAAGCCCGGCGACGACCAGACCTGGTCGACCCGCCGGTTGCGCGACCCCGTCCCGTCACCGAAGTCCCAGCGCCGGGACTGGACGCGGCCGGTGCTCGTGTCCTCGAACGTCACCGGCAGCCCCGTGCGCGCACGGCAGAGGTCCTCGGCGCACTCCGCAGTCAACGTGAAGTCGGCCTCGGGCGGTCCACTTGGCGCGGGCGGAGGGGGTGGCTGGACACCACCACCGTCGTCGTCGTCGTCGTCGTCGCCGTCCTCGTCGTCGGAAGGCGGAGAACCGCCGCCGCCACCGCCTCCACCGCCGCCACCACCACCCGGCGGTGGGCCGCCGCCGCCGTCACCCGGCGGTGGGCCGCTGCCGCCGACACTGCCGTCGTTGTCCAGGATCGCGATGGTCGTCTCGCCGACGACGCTGATGGCCCCCGTCAACTGCCAAAACCCGAGCGCGACCGCCTCGCCGTCATCGTGGTGCGCGTCGTCCGTCCCGGCGAGCAGCAACTCCCGGGTCGTCACGCCCGGCCCGAATGACACGCTCCATGGCACCCCCGAGTAGTCCCTGATCGTCGCGCCGCCGTGGTGGGTGCGTTTCAGCAGGACAGTCTCAGTTCGCTCGGGGTCGCGGTTCAGGCGGACGACCACGGTCACCGTGCCGCCCTCCCTCAGTTCGTAGTTCGCCGAACCGAACGACAGCTCGACTTCCGGATCGTCGTCGTCGCGAATCGTCCCCGTCACCTGGAGCGTCGAGCCGCCTCCGACCAGCGACGCGTGCCGCGAACTGCGGAGCGTCAAGTGGAAGGTCTCCGCCTCTTCCTCGTCCTCCTTGTCGTCCGCAACGGCCACAACGATCTGCCGGGCAGTGGTCGATCCAACCGGGAACGTCAACGTGCCGCTCGCCGCCGTGTAGTCCGAGCCGGCTCGGGCGCCGGCGGACCCGGAACCATCGGAGGTGGCGTAGTCCACCGTGACTTCCGAGCTGCTCGCCTTGCTCAGCGTCACCCGGAAGACAACCGTGCCGTCATTCTCGGACCCCTCGGCCGCTTCGACCGCCAGGGTCGATGCGTCGGCCTCCACGATCGTCACTTCGACCGAAGACGCCGGCGCCGAGCCGTAGTCGCTGCCCCTCACCTGGTGGCTGATCGTGACCGGAGCGTCGCCCGCCGTATCCGGGTCCGTCGCCGCCGCCACGGACACCGTCTTCGGAGAACTCCAGTCTCCCGTCGTGAACGTCAGCTCCGTCGGATCGACCGACACGTCCGTGTTCGCCGGCGCCGTCGGCGTCACCGTCACCGGACCCGTCGGCTCGGAGTCCAGCACCACCGTGTAGCTCCCGGTCGCCCCCTCGCCGACCGTCAACGCGTCGCGCGAGATCGTCACACCGGGCCTCGCCTTCACCGATACGCGGAACGTCTGCTTCGCCGGCACGTTCGAACCGGCGATGTCCACCGCCGTGACCGTGATCGTGGCCGTGCCGGGCCCCACCGAAGTCAGTGTCAACAGCGAACCCGAAATGGCGACGCTCGCCCTCCACGGCGACTCCGACCACGCGACGTAGATCAGCATGTCGCCGTCCGGATCCTGGAACGCGTTCGACACCTCCAGCGTCTCCTCCCCCTCGCCGACCTGGAGCTCCGGACCGGTCAGCCGACCGACCGGCTGCGGCGGCCGGTTTACCACCTCCGCCTCGAAGGTCTGCGACGCCGAGGTGTTCGACCCGGCCACGTCCGTCGCCGTCACCGTGATCGTCACCGTGCCCCAGGTCAACGGCGTCACCGTGACCGTCGAACCCGACGCCGCCACGGTCGCCACCGACGCGTTCGAAGACGTTGCCGAGTACGTCAGTTCATCTCCGTCGGGATCCCGGAACGCGCCGGACACGGTCATCTCCTCATCACCGTCTCCCGGCCTCAGCCTCAGCGCAGCCAACGTCCCCACCGCCAGCGGAGGACCGTTCTCCACCGTCACATCGAACGTCTGGGTCGCCGAGGTGTTCGACCCGTCCACGTCCGTCGCCGTCACCGTGATCGTCGCCGCGCCGATCGCCACCCCCGTCACGGTCAGGGTCGAGTTGGAAACCGACGCCTCAGCGACGGACGGGTCGGAAGACGACGCGGCATATGCAAGCTCGTCGCCTTCAGGGTCCCGGAAGAAGCCCGATAGGTCGTGCGCGCTGCTCTCGCCTGACCGCGCAGTCAGACCGGGCAGCGCCCCGACCGCCGTCGGAGGACGGCTCGCGACAACTGCGTCGAACGTCTGCCGGGTTCGCGTGTTGGAACCGCCGACGTCCGTCGCCGCGACCGTGATCGTGGCCAAGCCGCCCACCACGGCCGTGACGGTCACCGTCGAACCCGCAACCGACACCGTCGCAACGGACGCATCGGAAGACCACGCATCGTACGTGAGATCGTCACCGTCGACATCCGAAAACGCGCTCGCCGTCTCGACGGACCCGGAGGCTGTGCCTATCGGGAACGAGAGGTCGGCAATCGCCGCCGCCACATCGGGCGAACGGTTGTCGCCAACGAGCACGTCGAACGCCTGCGTCGCCGTCCTCCCCGCGAAGCCGACCTCCGTTGCAATCACCCGAATCGTCGATGTCCCTGCCGACACGGGAGCGACCGTGACCGTGGAACCCTCCACCGTCGCCGTTGCAATCGACTCGTCGGACGAGGTCGCCGAGTACGTCATGTCGTCGCCCTCCGGATCCCGGAACCCGACCGTAACGTCCACTGCCACGGCGCCCGCCACCGCGCCATCCGCGAGCCGTATGGCCTTGTCGTCCAGCGTCCCGACGGCCAGCGGCCCAGCGTTCCGGTTCATGCCGTCGAGAACGGTGACGCCGGCGCCGACGGGGTCCAGCCAGTCGGACAGCCGGCTGCTCGCGGAGTCTCCGCCGGACCACGCGCTTGCCAGCCTCCCAGCCCAAGCGGGCAGGTGAGGGGAGGAGCACGTTCCCTGCCCCCCTCTCAGTTGTCCAGCGACGCGCTTGTGCTCGTCGAACACCGGTGCACCCGACGATCCCGGTTCGCCAGCACCCTGTTCCCATCCTCCGATTCTCAGGTAGCCAGCGTCGGGGTCGGCAGTGTTCCCGAACCACCTCGTCACGGTCAAGGCCTCGTCAGTCAGGCTGATCGACTTGACATGACCGGCGGGGTGATGGATCACGGCGGCCGAGGCGGGCGGTGCGCCTCGATTCCAACCCGCGAAGTACACGTTGAACGGGATGTCGGGGGCGTCGTCCAACTCGAGAAGCACCGTGTCGGTATCTGCCCATTCGGCCCGCAGGACCGCTCCACTCTGGTTCTGGCCCCTCGATCCTTCGCCGCTTCCGCATTCCGGGCTCTGGTAGTTCCAGTACGCGACGACGGTTGAGGCCAGTGCCGGAGCACGGCCGTCGAAGCAGTGTCGGGCGGTCAGAAAGTACGGCTTGACGTCCCTCGCGGTGTTGTTGAGGAGAGAACCCGTGCAAGTGTAGACGCCGCCGATCGTTATCCTGGCAACGCTACGGACCTGGTCGCGGTACGGGTCCGCCTGGGAACACGCGACGTCGATGTGGCAGCTCTCGTGGTTCCGCAAGGGGTCTCTCGCCACCAGCTCGCGGAACCCGCGGTTGACCGAACCGAGTCGAAGCTCCAGGTCGCCGACCTGGTCGATCGGCGCCGCCACCTCAATCACCGCATCGTCGCCCGAGACCAGGGGCGTCCAAAGCTCGGTCGGCGCGGCGAGAGACGCGCGCCTCGCCGGTCTCGGTGCGACACCGACTTCTTCAGCAAAGCCCCTTAGGGCCGGCAACCTTCCGGGAAGGCCGTGCCGTCGGTGATCGCGGCCGCCGGCCGCCCCGGCTCGTTCCGGTACTCCTTCACCGCACCAGTCGCCGTGTCGGTCACCTGGATCGTGTAGCCGAGGTCGGTCGTCGAGGCGCCGAAGACCCATACGTCGCCGTTCATGGCGCAGCCGTCGAGCACCTTGATCAGGACCTCCCAGTTCTCCGGGTCGAAGAACAGGAACAGCCCGGAGTCGTTGGTGCCGGCGTGGACGACGCTGCCGCTGCCGGCCGCGCCGTCGGCCCGCCGCCAGTCCACCGTGACCGAGTAGCGCGAATCCAGCAGGCAGCGTGTGCTGGCGTCCGCAACGCATGTCCCGGCAGGCGCCGCGGCCTCGACCAGGAAGGTCAGTGACGCGGTCGATTCGACCGCGCCGTCGCCGACCCGCAGAGTGACTTCGTAGAAGCCGGGCTCGGCCCAGGCGTGGCGGGCGGTCCTGGTCCGCGCCGTCGAGTCGTCGCCGAAGTCCCAGGTGCGGAGGCGCACCCTGCCGGAACTCGTGTCTTCGAACGACACGGGGTCGCCGGTGAGAGCACCGCACAGGCCGTCCTCGCAGACGGCGTCCACCATGAAACTCGCCTTCGGCGGCCCAAGTTCCGGTTCGGGTTCCGGTTCGGGTTCCGGTTCGGGATCCGGCGGCGGCGGGTCAACCTGCTTGTCATCGTCGGCAATCGTCCCCGTCGCTGTCAAGGTGGTCTGGCCGCCCGCCAGGGCTGCGTTCTGCGCGTTGTGCAAGCGGACCACGAATGTCTCGATGTCGGCCTCGGCGATGTCGTCGTTGAGGATCGGGACGCGAATCGTCTGCGGGGTCGCATTGTTCGACGGGAAGGTCAGCGTGCCGCTCCGCGGCGTGTAGTCTTGCCATGCCGTGGCCGTGCCGTCCGCCGTGTCATAGTCCACGGTCACTTCCTCGCTGATCGCTGCTCCCAGTTCGACCTCGAACAGCATCTCCACGTCGGTCTCAGCCGCCTGCTCGCTCTTCACCATGAGAATTGCCGGCAGATTCAGCGGGATCTCCACGTCCGCCTCGGGTTCGCGATACGCCCTGAACGTCACGTAGCGATCCGAGCCCGACCAGGCACTGACGCGCAACAACTCGGCGCCGGAAGAGTCCACCTCGCTGAGGGCAATGGAGCGTTCCTCCACGCTCAGGCCGGGAGCCTCGTAGAGCAGGTAGCCCCAGGTGAACAGCCAATTCCCGTTCTCCAATATGTCGACGGAGCCGGTGAACGGGGCATAGCCGTACCTGCGGTCCAGAAGAGACTCGCGGCGAAACACGGCCGTGCCGGAGGCTGGGTCGATGTCGTACTCCACCACTCTGGAAAACGTCGGGAGGTCGCTTCGCTTCGGCGAGCCGGGGGTCTCGTCGAGTTCCGCGGACAGGCAGTTCACGCCGTTGTCGAACAGCACCACCGTGCCCGCATCGGTCTCCGTTGCATGGTGCTGCCGGCAGAATTCATTCCTGCCGTTGTCGTCGCCGCTGATCGACAGGAAGGCGCGGTCGTCGGGGAACGTGCCGCCCAGGTCGGTACCGCCGAGTTGCCAGACGAGGTCGGTTCCGGCAACTGTCGTTGACTTGGCAGACCGGTTGATCCTCGCGACCTGGGCGCAACCCCTGGATGAGATGACGACATCTCCGTCGATCAAGGTGAGGGAGTTGATGGTGGGCGGAAATGCCCTGGCCCAGGCCCAAGCCCAAGTCGTACCCCAGACAGTCAGGATCGATCGTCAGATGGTCCCATGAACTCCAACTCCACACCGTGGTTCCGGTCGGGGAGACCTCTTCGATGATGTTCTCGAAGGTATCGCGCACATCGCCGCCCCCCAAGTCCCGGGACACGGTCCTGCGGGAGGAAAACAGGAAGGTGCCGTCCGGTGTGATCAGAAAATCATGCGAGTTGGTTTTGTGCTCCGGGAGCTTCGTTTCCACGCTCTTGATGTCCTCGAAGGACCCATCGAGCAGGACGTGCCTGCCGTTGAACGACCCGAGGTAGTGTGTGACCGAGTACTGCACTTGCCGGCCGTCGACCACAAGATCGGTGCTGTGGCGGCGGAAGTTCGTCGGAGTCGCGGTCGCGAGGAAGGAGTCTCTGACGAATCTGGGCACGCCGTTGTTGTCCATGATGGCCATGAAGGCCGGAACGCGAGGGAATGGCTGCCGCTGAGGAGTGAAGAGAATCAGTCCATCCGACACGCCGGCCTGCTTCCTGGTGATCTTGATGTTGGGAAAGGCCGGCGGGATGCAGTGGACGACATAGAGCACCGATTCATCGCCGCTACTGAGTCCGATAGCGACATCATGGTCGCTGTTGACCAAGACGTTCTTGTCCAGGCTCATGCCCGGTACCGGGATGTGGTTCAGTGTCAGTTCGTGCGAGGCGTCTCGCGGGGTTGCCGTCACGTGGAGGCTGGCGTCGTTCGGACAACGAATGGCGTAGTGATGCACCCGGGGATTGAAGACCGGGTACATCGTCTCGGCGCCGTGCGTGACGGCGAGGGCGCTCAGCTCCAGATTCGCCGGGTCCGGTGCGTCGTCGTCAGTGACAGTCACCTCGGCGGTGGTAAGGCTGCCTGGGTTCACTCCCGTCGGCAACGTGCTGCCAAAGGACAACGTGAAGGTCTCGTCCGCGCTTTCGACCACCGAATCGTCAAGCGTGACGAAGTTGATGGGCTGCCGCGTCTCGCCCGCATCGAACGTGACGCTGCCGGGTATCGAATAGTCGCCCGCGGCAGCAGGAGAGGCTTCGATTGGAATCGTCACGGTGCGTTCGGGGTCGACGTCCAGCGTCACCATCACGTCCACGGTCCAGCCCTCGGCGACGGTGTAGGTCGCCGCCCCGAACGAGACCGCCACCGTTGGATCGACTACGGAGCGGGCGTCGCCGAAGTACGCCGGTGAGGTTTGAGCCGAGACGCTTTGCCCGACCATGGCCAGCACCGCTCCCAGCAGTACGCGCCCTGCGCGAGACCGCATCGCTGCGTCCACCGTCACGGCCATGGCCGTCCGAGGGGGTAGTCGGCATCCGGCGTTGGGGCCGAAACGGTCACTCTTGTCATGCGGGACTGGTCAAGCATGAGCATTATAGGCGTGTTCCGGCTTAGGCGAAGAGGAGTCGCGTCAACCCGAACGGAATGTCCGAGCGACACCGTGCGGACGCAAGGCGTTCCGGTGCTGGTGTAGATTCGGCGAAGCGGCGCGCACGAGCTTAGGGGTAGCTTCTGGACTTCGACTCCTACGACTTCGATCCAGCGATCTTCGACGAGATGTTCGTCGCGCCGGGAAAACCGCGCGAACACTGCCGGGCCGTCTACGAGGCCCTCCGGAGCGCGCAGCGGGAGGAGCTTGAGGCGATTCAGGAGCGGGTGACCCGTTCTTTTTCGCACGAGGGGATCACTTTCACGGTCTATGGCGACGAGGAGGCCGAGGAGCGGATCATTCCCATCGATTGCGTGCCGCGTCTGCTCACGCTCGCGGAGTGGCGTGAACTGGAAGCCGGCCTGGTGCAGCGCATCGCCGCGCTCAACCTCTTCCTGGGCGACGTCTACGGAGAGTGCCGGATTGTTCGCGACGGCGTGATTCCCATCGACGTGATCTTCGGTTGCCCGCAGTACCGGCTGGAGATGCGCGGCGTCAGCGTGCCGAACAACACCTGGGTGGCCGTCTGCGGAACGGACCTCGTGCGCACCCACGAGGGCTTCATGGTGCTCGAGGACAACCTGCGAGTGCCCTCGGGCGTCTCGTACATGATTGCCAACCGCAAGGCGGTCAAGGCCGGGATGCGACGCCTCTATCGCACCTGCCGTGTGCAGGAGGTCGAGAACTACGGCAGCCTGCTGCGCCGGACGCTGAGTGAGCTGGCGCCGGGCGGCCGTCCGGATCCGAGCCTGGCCCTGCTCACGCCGGGAACCTGCAATTCCGCGTTCTACGAGCACATGTTCCTGGCCCAGGAGATCGGCGCGGAACTGGTCGAGGGACAGGACCTGCTGGTCAACGACGGCTTCGTCTACATGCGCACCACGGCCGGTCTGCGGCGGGTCGATGTGATCTACCGCCGCGTGGACGACGACTTTCTGGACCCCCTCGTCTTCCGTAGCGACTCTCTCCTCGGTGTGCCCGGCCTGCTGAACGCGTTCAAGCGGGGGAACGTGACCCTGGCCAACGCGCCCGGTACGGGCGTCGCCGACGACAAGAGCGTCTACGCCTATGTGCCCGACATGGTGCGCTACTACCTGGGCGAGGAGCCGTTGCTCGAGAACGTCGACACGTACCTGTGTCGACGCCCGAAAGACCTCGAGTACACGTTGGACAACCTCGAACATCTGGTCGTCAAGCGGGTCGGAGAGTCGGGTGGCTACGGCATGCTGGTCGGTCCCCACTCGACGCCGGAGGAGCGTGACGCGTTCAAGGAGTTGCTCCGAGCCAACCCGGCCGACTACATCTCGCAGCCGACGCTGCCGTTGTCGCGGTCGCCCTGCCTGGTCGAGGGCCGCGCGGAGCCTCGCCATGTCGACCTGCGCCCCTTCGTGCTGACGGGCGCCGAGACCCGGATCGTCCCGGGGGCCTTCTGCCGCGTGGCGCTGCGCCGCGGGAGCCTGGTCGTGAACTCGAGCCAGGGCGGCGGCGGCAAGGACCTCTGGGTGGTGGACTTCTGATGCTCTCCCGCCGCGCCCAGGGCGTGTACTGGATGGGGCGCTACCTGATGCGCGCTCAGTACCTGAGCCAGCTTCTGGAACTGCACGTGCAGGCTCTGGTCGACCGGTCGGTCGAGGAGATTCACTTCGGCTGGAGGCGCGTCTACCGGTCCATGAAGCGGTTCGCGCCGGCGGGCGAGGAATGGTTGGAGGAGGCCGAGGACTTCGCCCTGGCGGATTCCTTCACCCTGGCGGACGATCTGACCTTTGAACGGACGAATCCCGACTCGGTCCGGAGCAGCCTGGAGCGAGGGCGCGAGAACGCCCGTCAGATGCGCCACTGCATCAGCGCCGAGATGTGGACGTGTCTGAACCTGGCCAATCTGCGCATCCGGAACGTGGAAACGGTGGACATCTGGAGGACGCCGGAGGCCTTCTACGCCCAGACCTGCAACGAGATCCACAACTTCGTCGGCATTGCCGACGCCACGATGTACCGGGGCGGCGCCTGGCGATTCATGCGTCTGGGGCGCGCGATCGAACGGGTCCAGCTTGAGGTGTCGCTGATCCTCGCTCAGAGGGAGCTCAGCCGGCGCATGAATCGGCGCACTCTGGGCTGGGCGAGCATGCTGCGCATGCATCACGCCTCCGAGGCGTACAGCCGGCTGTACGGGATCGAGATCCGACCGGGCCGCGTCCTGGATCTTCTGGTTGGCGACCCCTTGCTGCCCGCCTCGCTGCTCAGCTCGCTCCGGGCGGCGGCTGCTGAACTTGACGCCATCGAGACGGGACCGGACGCCGAGGCCGACGCGGCGGCGAGGCGGTTGGTGGGTCGCGCCGTCGCGCTGATCCTCTATGACTGGCCCGAGGCCCGGGACCGGGATCGACTCCTCCGGCAGGTGGACCGGTGCACGCGCGATCTCCACGACACGGTGCAGGATGCGTTCGTCGACTATGGGATTCAGGACTCTCCGCTGCGGCGGCGACGGGGCTAGCAATGCGCTACGACGTCGAGCACCGGACGCGGTACAGGTACCCGAAGAACGCGCGCGGTTGCGTGCTGATGCTGTGTCTCCAGCCGGTCTCGGGGCCCGGGCAGAGAGTGCTGGAATTCGAGATCGACACGGATCCCGCGGCGCCGCTGAGTCCGGAGCGAGACTGTTTCGGCAACCGACGACACGTGTTGAACGTCCACCGGCGGCACCGGGAGTTGACGGTCACGTCGCGGCTTCAGGCGGAACTCGATCCGCAGCCGCAACCCGAGGCGGTTGGGGACTGGGACGAAGTTCGTTCCTGGCGCCGGCGCCCGGAGTACTGGCATTTCGTGCAGCCGAGCCGGCTTGCCCGGCCATCCCCTGCGCTGGAGGAGCTGGTGCGCAGGAAGCGCCTCGAGCCTGACGACGATCCCATGGCGACCATGCAGCGTCTTTCGGATAGCATCCACGGCAGTTTCGACTACCACCCGGGCGCTACTTCGGCCCATTCTCCGATTGAGCACGTCTTGGAGTCCGGTCGCGGCGTCTGTCAGGATTTCGCTCACGTGATGATTGCCATCGCCCGTTCATGGGGCGTCCCGTCCCGCTACGTATCCGGTTACCTGCACACCACCGGCCTCTCCGGCGAGCAGACGGTGGCGACCGGCAGTCACGCCTGGGTCGAATGCAGGTTGCCCGGGGCGGGCTGGGTCGGCTTCGACCCGACGAACGCGACCTTCAGCGACGAGCGCCACATCCGCGTGGCCACTGGACGGGACTACGCCGACGTGTCGCCGACGAGTGGCGTGTTTCAAGGCAGCGGGGACGCGGAGATCGAAGTCGATGTGATAGTGAATGCGGTCGGTCCTTCGGGACCGGACGAAATTGTGAGCGGAAGGAACAGGAGGCTGAGGGGATGAACGTCCAGGCTGAGCAACGCGACGGGGTTCTTGTGGCGAAGGTCGAGGGTCGCGTCGACAGTTCGAACTCTCAGGACTTCGAACGCCAGTTGCAGGCGGCCATCGGCGACGACACCGGGGCCGTTGTGATGGACCTCGCGCAGCTCGCCTACATCAGCAGTGCCGGCTTGAGGGTCGTTCTTCTGGTGGCCAAGAGCCTGGGTCAGCGCAACGTGAGTATCTCGCTGTGCTCCCTCTCCGACCCTGTTCAGTCGGTCTTCGAGATCAGCGGATTCAACCGCATCATCCAGATCTACGACAACCAGGCTGACGCCCTGGCCGCTGCCGGCAAGTAGGTCGCCCCGGCGTCGCGGCATGACCGAGAGAGAGAGTGCCCGGGCCGCACGTTCGACCAATCCCGACTACATGATTCTGGTCGTCGACGACGAGCCGGATCTGGAGCGTCTCGTCAGGCAGCGCATGCGCCGTCACATCCGCTCGGGTCGGTACGGCTTCGAGTTCGCCGGCAACGGTATCGAGGCGCTTGAGAAACTGGCCGAGAACAGGGACATCGACATCGTCCTCTCGGACATCAACATGCCGAAGATGGACGGTCTGAGCCTGCTGCAGCAGATCCCGAAAGTCGACCCGGACATCCGTTCCGTCATCGTGTCGGCGTACGGCGACATGGAAAACATCCGCACGGCGATGAACCGCGGCGCGTTCGATTTCGTCACCAAGCCGATCGACTTCACGGATCTGGAGGTCACGATCGAGCGGACACTCAGGCACCTGGACGAGTGGCGCGCCGCTCTGGCGTCGAGAGACAAGCTGGTGGCGCTGCAGAACGAGCTGGACGTGGCGAACAAGATTCAGCAGTCGATCCTGCCGGACAAGTTCCCCCACGTCGACGGTTGCGAGGTGTACGGCTGCATGCAGGCGGCCCGCAACGTGGGCGGCGACTTCTTCGACGTGATCCGGCTCGATGGTGGCCGCCTCGGTCTCGCAGTCGCCGACGTCTCGGACAAGGGCGTTCCCGCGGCTCTGTTCATGATGTCGAGCCGCACCCTGCTCAAGGGCGCGGCGGTCGGCGTCGGCGATCCGGCCCGGGTCCTCGGTGAAGTGAACGATCTGCTGAACGAAGCGAACGACGCCGCGATGTTCGTGACCGTGTTCTACGGTGTGTACGACCCCTCGACCAGGGTGTTGACGTTTTCCAACGGCGGCCACAACCCTCCTCTCGTGGTTCACGCCGACGGCAGCTCCGAGGAGCTCGAACTGACCGGCGGTCTCGCCCTGGGCGCGATCCCGAGTTTCGAGTACGGCCAGGCCAGCGTTCAACTCAGTCCGGGCGACATGGTCGTCTTCTTCACCGACGGTGTGACCGAGGCGATCAATATCCTGAACGAGGAGTTCGGCCTCAGAGCCGTACAGGCATTGTTCAAGGACGGCAAGACCCGGAGTGCCAAGGAGGTCGCGGAGATGATCCTGCAGGCGGTGCGCGACTTCGCCGGCGAGGCGCCGCAGTTCGACGACCTGACCTGCATGACCCTGCGTGTTGTAGACGAGTGAGCGCTAACCGCACACTGCGTGTTCCGAACCGGATCGAGGGGCTTCCGGGAGTCTCCGAGGCCGTGGAGGCGCTTGGCCAGGAGGAAGACTGGCCCCCGGACGTTTCGTACGCCATCGTCCTGGCGCTCGAGGAGGTGGCGACGAATGTCGTTCGTCACGGCGGCGGCGAGCAGGGGACCAGCGAGATCAAGATCGAAGTCGTCTCGACGGACGAGGAAGTCCGGGTCGAGGTTCGCGACAGCGGCAAGCCGTTCGACCCGTTCCACGACGCTCCCGAGCCGGATATCGACGCCGCGCTCGAGGACCGGAAGATCGGCGGCCTCGGTGTCCACTTCGTGCGCGTGCTGATGGACGAGGCGTCGTACCGGCGCGAGGACGGCCGCAACCACGTGACCATGGTCAAGCGCCGGAGTTGAACCCGGCGGCACCCGATGCGCCTTTGTGCACAGGTGGCCCTGACTGCAGCGGCCTGCGCCGCGACTGTAGTTCTCGGTTCGGCCCCGGTTGGGGCACAGCCGGAAGAGGTTCCGGGCGTCTCCTCTGAACGCGTCCTGTTCGGCCAATCGGCCGCCTTCAGTGGCCCTGCCGCCGAGCTGGGCAGGGGAATGCGGCTCGGCATCGAGGCGGCGTTCAAGGAGGCCAACGACTCCGGCGGCGTGCACGGCCGGCGCCTGGAGCTGGTTACGGTCGACGACGGCTACGAGCCGGAGGAGGCGATCGAGAACACCCGCCGGCTGATCGAGGAGGATGCCGTCTTCGCTCTCGTTGGCGGCGTCGGCACGCCGACCTCCCGCTCCGCGGTGCCGGTGGCCAGGGATGCAGGAGTGCCGTACGTTGCTCCCTTCACCGGAGCGGGCTTCCTGCGCGATGAGCCGCACGTGATCAACCTCCGTGCGTCCTACGCGCAGGAAACCGAGGAGATGGTGGAGCGGCTGACCAAGGACCTCGGCATCACACGCATCGCGGTCGTGATTCAGAACGACTCCTTCGGTCGCGCGGGTCTCGCGGGCGTCCGGGCCGCGTTCGACAAGCGTGGCATGGAGGCGGTCTCGATCGGCGTCTATCCCCGCAATACGACAGCCGTCAAGACGGCGCTGGTGGACATCGAACTGGGCCGCCCGGAGGCCGTGATCGTGGTCGGCGCGTACCAGCCGGTCGCCGCCCTGATTGCATGGACCCGGCGCCTCGGACTCGATCCTGTCTTCATGACCCTGTCCTTTGTCGGCAGCAACGCCCTGGCGGAGGAGTTGGGCCCCGGCGGCGCGGGCGTGTACGTCACCCAGGTGGTCCCGTTCCCGACCGGGAACAGACCGAAGATCGCAGCGGCATACCGGCGCGCGCTTCGCACTCACACGGCGGGGGCGGAACCCGGCTTCGTGTCCTTCGAGGGCTACCTCGCAGGGCGGCTCGCGATCGAGGCGCTCGAGCGTTGTGGACCTGAGGTCGACCGCGAGAGGTTCATCCAGGCCCTGCGGAACGCCGGCGTGATCGATCTGGACGGTTTCCGCCTCGCGTTCGGTGACGATGACAACCAGGGCTCGGATGCCGTGTTCCTGACCGTGATCGACGGGCAGGGCCGGTATCGGGCGGCGACGCGTCTCGGCGGCGTGGCGGAACCGTGATCGGCTGGCTTCGGAGGCTGGCCGAGGGCCGGTTCAGAATCGCCGTCCAGCTCTACGTCGGAATCGGCGGCGCGGCGGCGCTGACCCTGGCGGCCAGTCTGGTGGCCCTGTTCTCCTTCGCCCGGGTTGGCGACTCGCAGAGCCGGGTCAACGAGGGCACCGTACCAGAGCTTGTCGCCGCGTTCGGCGTCGCGCGGGGCAGTGGGATGCTGGTTGCGGCGGGGCCCAGGCTGACTGCATCGGCGACGCCGGGCGACCTCGACCGGGCCACGGTGGAGACCGCCCCTGCCCGGCGCGACTTCGAGTCCAGACTCGAAGAGTTGATCCGGCTGGTGGGCGATGCGGGCGGGTCGATCCGGCCCGGGGACGAGTTCGAAAGCGTGCAGGCGCGCGGCAGGGAACTGGTGGGGAACATCGAGGCGATTCAGCAATCGGTCGCCGATGGCTTCGAACTTCGCGAGGCCAGCGAAGAGCTGCGGGCGGAACTCGCCACGCTGCGGAGCGCGATCGCCGGCCTGCTGGTTCCCGCGCTGGACGATCAACTGTTCTACGCGATGACCGGCTACCGCTCCTTTGGCGAGCCGCGGGCGCCCCACGAGGTCCACTTCTCGGAGCCCGAGATCAACCGGTATCGCGTGCTCGTCGGCCTGCAGCAGGACATCACGCTCGTCGATCAGCTTCTGGCCAGCCTCGCGGAGTTGACGGACCGCGCGCTGATCGAACCGCTCGAGGAGAAGTACGAGTCGGCCGCCACCAGCATCGAGCGGGCCCTGAGCGCGATCGACGAAACCGCGAGCGCCGGTCAGTTGAAGGCGCTCTTCGAGCAGACGCTGGAGAAGAGTCGGGAGGCCTTCGAACTCAGGCGGAGCGAGGTCGACGTGCTCGACCGGCAGCAGGAACTCCTGGAGCAGAACCGGGACCTCGCGCTCAGTCTGGGCCCCGACGTGGATAGCCTCGTCGCCGCGTCGCAGGCGCGGGCGGCCGCCGCGACCCTCGCTTCGTCGCAGGCGATTCGCACCGGCGGCGCCCTGCTCCTGGCGCTCAACATCCTGAGCATTACTGGGGCGATCTTCATCGGTTGGCTGTTCGTCGGCCGGCTGCTGGTGCGACGCTTTGAAGCCCTCTCCAGCAGCATGCGGGAGATGGCCGACGGCAACCTGGAGGCGGAGATCGGTATCGGCGGCAACGACGAGGTCGCGGAAATGGCGGCGGCCCTCGAGGTCTTCCGCCGGCACGCGCTGGAGGTGCAGCGGCTGAACCTGGTGGAGAAGCTGGCCGACGAGCTGAAGGAGAAGAACGACGAGCTGGAGGTTGTGCTGGCCGACCTGCAGAAGGCGCAGGATCAGATCGTGATGCGCGAGAAGCTCGCCGCGTTGGGCGAGTTGACGGCCGGCGTCGCCCACGAGATCAAGAATCCCCTGAACTTCGTCAAGAACTTCTCGGAGGTCTCCGCGGAACTGCTCGAGGAGGTCGAGGAGATCATGAAGGAGAACGAGGACGGCAGTCTGACTGAAGACCAGCGGGAGGAGATCGCGGAGATCTTCGAGGATCTGAGCGGCAACCTGAAGCTGATCCTGGGGCACGGCGAGCGGGCGAACCGGATCGTCACCGACATGTTGAAGATGGGCCGCGGCGCCGCACAGCGGGAACTTGCCGACATCAACCGCCTGGTCGACGAGCACGTGGCTCTTGCGTACCACAGCGCGCGGGCGACGGACGCGAACTTCAACGTCACGATCGAGAAGGACTACGACCCGGACCTGGGGAACCTGGAGGTCGTGTCGCAGGATGTGGGCCGGGTGTTCCTCAACCTGGTCAGCAACGCCTGCTACGCCACCGACGAGAGGCGGCGCTCGGCCGACGAGTCGTATGAACCCACCCTCACGGTGACGACGAGAAAGATGGACGACGGCGTCGAGGTGCGGATCCGCGACAACGGCAGCGGAATTCCGCCGGATGTCGTGGACAAGATCTTCAATCCCTTCTTCACCACCAAGCCGACCGACCAGGGGACGGGTCTGGGCCTCGCGCTCTCGGCCGACATCGTCCGCGAGCACGGCGGCACGATTCGGGTGTTCACGGAGCCCGGCGAGTTCACGGAGATGATCGTGGAACTGTCCGCGGCCCCGCCGGACTTCGACGGGCTGCTGCCCTGATGCACTCCAGTTCGGTCTTCGGCATGCGCGGCGTGACCAAGGTGTACGTGATGGGCGAGGTCGAGGTTCATGCGTTGCGCGGGGTCGACCTGGACCTGCACGAGGGCGACTTCACGGTCCTGCTCGGGCCGTCCGGTAGCGGCAAGTCGACGCTGCTCAACATCCTGGGCGGCCTGGACGCTGCGACAGCCGGTCGGGTGACGTACCGCGGCGGGGACCTGAGCAAGGCCGGAGAACGCGCGCTCACCCGTTACCGGCGCCGTCATGTCGGCTTCGTGTTCCAGTTCTACAACCTGATCCCGTCGCTGACCGCGCGCGAGAACGTGGCGCTCGTGACCGAGATTGCGGCCGACCCATTGACCCCGGAGGACGCCCTGGCCCTGGTCGGCCTGGGACATCGGCTCGACCATTTTCCCTCCCAGATGTCCGGCGGCGAGCAGCAGCGGGTGGCGATCGCTCGCGCGATCGCCAAGCGTCCGGACGTCCTCCTGTGCGACGAGCCCACCGGCGCCCTCGACATCAGTACCGGCATCGCGGTCCTCGAGGCGATCGAAAAGGTGAACGTCGACCTGGGAACGACGACGGCGGTGATCACGCACAACGCGGCGATCTCGGCGATGGCGGACCGGGTCATCTCACTTGCCGACGGTCGGATCGCGAACGACGTTCACAACTCCACCAAGCTGCCGGCGGCGGCGATCGTGTGGTAGGGCGGAGCAGGGTGTATTCCGAAGCCGGCCCATGAAAGCACTTGACCGCAAGCTGCTGCGCGACCTGTGGAACGTGCGTTCCCAGGTGCTGGCGATCGCGCTGGTTGTGGCCTCGGGCATCGCTCTGCTGGTCATGTCGCTCGGCGTATTCGGCTCGCTGACCACGACCCGGGCGGCGTACTACGCCCGCTACGCCTTCGCGGACGTGTTCGCCGGCGCCAAGCGGGCGCCGAACTGGGTCGAGCAGCGGATCGAGGCGATCCCCGGGGTGGAGAAGGTGCAGACGCGGGTGGTCGTGGGCGTCACGCTGGATGTGCCCGGCGTCGCCGAACCGATCAACGGACGGTTGATCTCCATGCCCGAGCGGGGTCGTCCGGTTCTCAATGACGTCGTCCTGCGCCGCGGCCGTTGGCTCGATCCGGACCGGGCGGAGGAGGCCCTGGTCAGCGAGCGCTTTGCCGAGGCCCACAGCCTCGAGCTGGGCGATCGCATAGCGGCGGTGATCAATGGCCGCCGGCAGCCGCTCGAGGTCGTCGGCATCGCGCTCAGTCCGGAGTTCATCTACAACATCGGGCCGGGCGAGTTCTTCCCCGACCCGAAGCACTTCGGCCTGTTGTGGATGTCCCGGCGGCATCTGGCGACAGCGTTCGAGATGGAGGGCGGGTTCAACGATGTCGCGCTGGCGCTGACCAGCTCGTCGCCGAGTGCCGAGCGGGCCGCGATCACTGAACTCGATGCGCTTCTCGACACCTACGGCGGTCTGGGCGCGATCCCGCGGTCGGAACAGCTCTCGCACTGGTATCTGCAGAACGAGTTGACTCAACTGCAGAACATGGCGGTCATCGTGCCGCTGATCTTCCTGGGCGTGGCCGCCTTCCTGCTCAACGTGGTCCTCCGGCGGACGGTCGCCGTGCAGCGGGAGCAGATCGCGGCGCTCAAGGCGCTCGGCTACTCGAACGGCCGTCTCGGGCTGCACTACGTGCAGTGGGCCATGGCTGTCGTGTCGGTCGGGTCGATTGTCGGGATCGTGGCCGGCCTGTTGCTCGCGAACGGCATGCTGGGCTTCTACATGGAGTACTTCCGCTTCCCGTTCCTGGTCTACGAGGTGTCGGTGCCGAGCATCCTGATCGCCATCGCGGTCAGTTTCGCTTCGGCCGCGGTCGGCGCGATCGGCGCCGTACGCAGCGTCGCCTCGCTGCCGCCCGCCGAAGCGATGCGCCCGGCGGCGCCGGAGAGCTTCAGGGTATCGCTGTTCGAGCGGCTGGGCGCCAAGAGGTGGCTGTCGCAACCGGCTCGCATGGTGCTCCGCAACCTGTCGCGCCGGCCGCTGCGCGCGGCTCTGTCCATCGTCGGCATCGCCTTCGCCGGCGCGATCATGGTGGTCGGCAGCGCGATGATGGACTCGATCGACGAACTGCTCGAGGTGCAGTTCAACATCATCCAGCGCCAGGACCTGTCGGTGAGCTTCTTCGAGCCGGTCGAACGGAGCGCGGTGCACGAGCTTGCGGCTCTCTCCGGCGTGATGCAGGTGGAGCCGACCAGCGGAGTCGCGGCGCGGCTGCGCAACGGCCACCTGCAGAAGCAGACCGCGATCCAGGCTCTCGCTCCCGACGCCAGATTGCGGCGCGTGGTCGATGTCGACTACCGCGCCATTCAGCTCGACCGGCCGGGCCTGGTCCTGTCCACGCTGCTTGCCGACCAGTTGCGGGTCGAGCCGGGCGACACGCTCGTGGTCGAGGTCATGGAGGCGGGCCGGCCGGTACGCGAAGTCGTACTGACCGACACCGTGGACGACCTGCTCGGAGTGGCCGCCTACATGGAGCAGGAGTCGCTGCGGCGGCTGGTGCGGCGCGACGACACGATGAATGGCGCCATGCTGAAGATCGACGGCCTGGCCGAAGAACGGCTCTTCGCTCGCCTCAAGGCGATGCCGGCCGTGGCCGGGGTGACGCTTCGCAGCGCCGCGCTCGAGAACATCCAGACCTACATGGTCGACAACATGTCGATGGTCATGGGCGTCAACCTGCTCTTCGCGGTGATCATCGCCTTCGGCGTCATCTACAACACCGCGCGCATCTCCCTGTCCGAGACCAGCCGAGAACTCGCCAGCCTGCGGGTGATCGGCTTCACCCGCGCCGAGATCTCCTCGATCCTGCTGGGCGAACTCGCCATCCTGACGCTGGCCTCGATACCGATCGGGCTGATCCTGGGATACGCCACGATCACCGGCGCGATGAGCGCGTTTGAGAGCGAGCTGTTCCGACTGCCCGTGGTGGTTGAGGCGAGGACGTTTCTGATTTCGGCAGCGACCGTTCTCGGGTCGATGGCCATCTCGGCCTGGACGGTCCGGCGTAAGCTCCACGACCTGGATCTGGTCGCGGTGTTGAAGACCCGCGAGTAAGACGAACCTGAGGACGATGAAGCGATGAAGACACGGCGCTGGGCGCTCTGGATCGTGGGGGCGATTGTGGCTGCTGCCGCGGTGTTCTTCGGAACACGGCCGCAGCCGGTGCCGGCGGAAGTGTCCCAGGTGACCCGCGGGCCGATCGAGGTGACGATCGACGAGGAGGGCGAGACCAGGGTCCGGGACCGCTTCGTCGTCTCGGCGCCGCTTGGCGGCCGGGTGCTGCGCATCGAGCTGGAGCCGGGAGATTCGGTGGTTGCGGGCGAGACGGTACTGGCCGTGTTCCTGCCCTCCGCGCCCGTGCTGCTGGACGCCCGCAGCCGGGCCGAGGCGCAGGCCGCGGTGGAGACCGCGCTCGCGATAGTGGGCGAGGCCGAGGCGCACTACGAACGAGCCGCGGCGGAACTGGCCTTCTCACGTGCTGAAGTCGAGCGCTACCGGCGGCTGACCCGGGACGGGATCGTTTCTGTGGAGCAGATGGAGACCGCCCAACTCGACCTGGACACCCGCCAGGAGGCGCTCGAGGCGGCCGAGTACGCGGTGCGTACGGCGCTCAGCCAACTGCAGGCGGCCCGCGTGCGCCTGCTGCACTCCAGCGGGCAGAGCGCGGCCGCCGACGGCGAGACGATCGAAATCACATCACCGGTCTCCGGCGTCGTGCTGCGCCGTCTGCGCGAGAGCGAGTCCGTCGTCCCGGCCGGCGAGGCGCTGCTCGAGGTCGGCGACCCGGAGCAGCTCGAGGTGGTCACCGACTACCTGTCGAAGGACGCGGTGCGGATCCGGCCGGGGCAGCAGGTCCTCATCGATCGCTGGGGTGGCGACCGGCCGCTGCAGGGACGGGTGAGACGGGTGGAGCCCTCGGGCTTCACGAAGATCTCAGCGCTCGGCGTCGAGGAACAGCGCGTGAACGTGGTGATGGACATCACCGATCCGCCGGAAGTCTGGACCGGTCTCGGCGATGGGTTCCGCGTCGAGACCCGGGTCGTCGTCTGGGAGAGCGAGGACGAGTTGAAGACTCCGACCGGCGCCCTGTTCCGGCGCGGCAACGACTGGGCGGTGTTCGTGGTCGAGAACGGCCGGGCGGCGCTCCGGCCGATCGAAGTCGGCGAGCGCAACCCGCAGGAAGCTCAGGTGCTGTCAGGCCTGGCCTCGGGCCAGCAGGTCGTCGTCTATCCGAGCGACAGCCTGAGCGACGGCTCGCCGGTCGCGGCCGAACTCTGACGCCGGCGCCTCCTCACTCCGCGAGCTGGAAAGGCGTCGACCACTCCATCGAGCCCCAACGGATCACCAGCCTGCCGCCGCCGTCGGTCGCCTCCAGCGAGCCCTCGGTTGTGGCCGCGGGTTCGGCCAGCGTACGGACTTCGAGCGGCGCCTCGGCGACATCGTGTTCGGCCATGTGCATCGTGCCCCAGACGTCGGCGAGGTGGTTGAAGACCAGCTTCCAGCCGTCGCCCTCGCGCTTGAGCCACAGGCTGTAGACGCCGGGGTAGGTCGGGCCGTGGTTGTGGGCGGCTACTTCAACGTCCTCAAACGCGAGATCGGCGTCGGTCCAGAACTTGAACGGCTTGCCGTAGATCGGCCCCAGGACTGCGCCGTCGGCCAGGGACTCGAGCTTGTCGTAGTCGTGCCCCGGCGCGGGCAACCGGTCGAAGCGCAGCCGGATCGTCTGGCCGGCGATCTCGATCGTCGAGGAGGACAGGTCTTCGCGTTGGCCGACCGGCTGCCTCCGGACGACGATCCCGGCGGCGTCAGCGGCCTCCTTCGTCGTGCCCTTGATCGTCGCTTCAAAGAAGGCGGTGCGCAGTTCGCCCGCCAGGCCGTCCCCGTCGCGGGCGAGTTCCAGCTCGACCGGCACGATCTGACCACTGAATTCGAGATCCCACTTGAGCATGAGGCCGGTCTCGGTGCGAGTGATGTTGTCGACGATGTCGTCGGCGAGCCGGGCCAGGTAGAAGTCGGCAGTGGCCTTGCCGTCGTCGTCCGAGAACGTGATCAGGCTGTTCAGCGAGCCTCGATCGGTGAGCGCTTCCAGCACCCACTCGCCGAGGAAGGGTTCGATCTCGGCGGTGTCGAGGCGCGGCGCCTCCGCGGGCGGTGCGTCCTGAGCCAGCGCGGCGCCGGCCAGGGTCAGGGCGGCGGTGAGAGCTGGGGCGACGAAGTACCGTGTGGGTTTCATCTTGAAGAGTCTCCGTTGGTCTCGGGAGGCCTGTGTTCAGAAGTAGTCCGGCATCGAGGGCGGCGGGCCGGCGAAGATCCGGTCGGCCACGTTCAGGGAGGCGGTCGATCCCTCGATCAGGTCGAGGTCGGCCAGGCGCCGGGCGCTCAGGTGGCCGGTGTACATGGAGGCAAGTGCCCTGATATCCAGGCGCAGGGTGTTGCGCCCGGCCTTCCGGGTCGTGCGGCTGACCTTGCCGGCGCCGCGGTCGACTGTGAGCACCCAGCGACCCCGGTTGCCGGCGACCACGCCGTCGGTCACGTCGAAGTCGAGGCGGGCGCTCGTACCCGACGGATAGCCCCGTTCACTGAGCGCCGCCTGGACGTCGACGATCCGCAGCATCCAGGTTTCGGCCACCGAGATCTCGGTGCCGACCTCGGGCACCTGCAGCAGCATGTGGTCGTCCAGTGCGCCGTACCAGGTCACATCCCGCGCCAGGGTACGGCAGTCCGAGAAGAGCGCTAGAATCCTGCGCGCCGCGGCGCCGTTTCTGGCCTGCAGATCGCGGACCTTGATGCCGTACGGGTAACGCCCCACCGCGCCCTGGGTGTAGACGACGTAGCCGTCGACGCCGCCGTCGCTGCCCGGGACGACGTAGCCGCGGATGTCCTCGCCGCCGAGGTCCCGGTAGACGCGCTCCCAGATGAAGTGGTTGCGGTCGAGCCAGCCGGGCCGGTTCCTGGCGATACCGCGATACAGCCGGTCGAGGGCCTTCGCGTCGCCCTCGGGATCAAGGCGACGCAGCGCCCCGTCGGCGACGATGCGGCCCAGTTTGTCGAGGGGCAACCGGAAGCGGTACCGGTGCCCGGCCGCGGCATAGCCGGCGCGTCCGTAGAGCGTGAAGGTGGTGGGGTAGAGGGTGGAGACGGCGACGCCCTCCAGGTGGAGTTCATTCAGGGTCGCTCCCATCAGAGCCTTGGCGGCGCCCTGGCCGCGGGCGGTCGGGTCGACCGCGACACCGGCGATGCCGATGTTGCGAACCGATCGGCCGCCCAGGTACTGGCCCATCTGGTACTGGACCAGACCGCCGACCACCTTGCCGCCGCTGCGCACCAGGCGCACGTGGTCGCGGGTGGCGTGCAACCACGCCACGCAGGAATCGTAGGGCGTGTTGAAGGCGAGGGCCTCGTTGTAGGCCTGCGCCTCCAACTCGGCGGCGCTCTGGATCGGTCCGAAGGTGAGACGTCTCGTCACGGTGCGCGAGTCTAACCGTGGCGTCACAGAACGCACCCTTGTTGCGTTCTGTGACGCAGCCTCCTAGAGTCGCCGCCTATGGACATCGGCATCTTCATGTTTCCCACCGGCGACTCGATCCGACCGGACGAACTCGGCGCGGAGGTCGAGGCCCGCGGCTTCGAGTCTCTGTGGTTCCCCGAGCACACCCACATCCCGACCTCGCGGCGCACGCCGTTCCCGGGCGGCGGCGAGCTGCCGCCCGAGTACTCCCGGTCCCACGATCCCTTTGTGGCGCTCACCGCGGCGGCGATTAGCACGAGCACGATCAAGCTCGGTACCGGCATCTGCCTGATCATCGAGCGTGATGTGATCACCACGGCGAAGGCGGTAGCGAGCCTCGACGTGCTGTCCGGCGGCCGCTTCGTCTTCGGTATCGGCGGCGGCTGGAACCGGGAGGAGATGGAGCACCACGGCACGGACTACGACACCCGCTTCGCCAAGCTGGAAGAGCAGGTGGCCGCGTTCAAGACGATCTGGACCGAGGACGAGGCGGAGTTCCACGGCCGCCACGTCGACTTCGAGCCGATCTGGTCGTGGCCGAAGCCCGCGCAGAAGCCCCACCCGCCGATCGTGCTGGGTGGCGGCACCGGCTACACGCGCCAACGGGTGGTCGATCTCTGCGACGGCTGGCTGCCGATTGGGCGCCAGGCGGAGGCCGTGCTGACGGGCATCAAGGACCTGAAGCGGCGCGCCGAGCGTGCCGGCCGCGCCTTCGAGTCGATCCAGGTAAGCGTCTTCGGCGCGGTGCCGCAGCAGGACGTGCTCGACGCCTACGCCGAGGCCGGCGTCGGTCGGGTCATTCTGCCGGTACCGCCGCAGGGCCGTGACAAGACCTTGCCGCGGCTCGACCGCTACGCCACTCTGCGGGCCTAGCCCGGTCTGGCGGCAATCGTCGCTCCCAAGTCGGCGGCGGTCTCCGTCACCAGCAGGTCGACGACCTCGCGCATGGCTTCCTCCTGCCTAGCCTAGCGCCCTCCAGCAGGCGGAGCCGGCGTGGACGTGCATGCCGCAGATGACCAGACGCCGGACAGTTTCCTGGAAGGTCGAGGCGAACTGACGGTAGCGGTCCTTGGGAGTCGGGAGCTGCGATTCCCAGGCCGCGAAGGGATGGCTCGAAGCCGCCATGACCGCCGCGCCGTGGGCGTGGGCCGCGTTGATGACCAGTCGCCGTGAGGCCGTCAGTCCGTCGCGAAGTCCGGCCACGGAGTCGTGGACGGCGGTGTTCGTTTCGATCTGGGAACGCAGGAACTCGCGCACCACCTGCCCCTGGCTGGAAGCCTCGCCGCAGGCTTCGAAGATGCGGGGGTCGGGATCGGAGAGGAGGTCGCGGGAATCGGGGTCGATCAGGAACAACTCCTCTTCGACCCCGAAGGTGATCGTGACGTCGTCGCTGGGTGTTGAGGACATCGTCTACCTGATCGGGTTGAGAAGGGTCGCGTGCGTCGCCTGGGCAAAACTCAAGGGCCGGAAGTGAGCGAGCTCGTTGCGGAACGTCCTCAGGCGGCGAGCAGGACCCAGCACTCCTCGACCGCCTTCACGATGGCGCGAGAAGTAGAGCACCAGGGCGCCGAGTTCCATGTCTTCCGGGGTCTCGATGACGCCGTAGTCGGTTTCGAAGGGGAGCCTGCTGAAGCGGTGTCGGTTGCGGTCGACCAGTTCTATGCGGCGCTCTTCCAGCAGCGGCAGGAGAACCGCGGCCTGCGCGGCCCAGAGTCGCCGGCTCAGTGCGCGGTCACGGCCCTGGACCAGGAGCAGCGCGGAGTGCACGATCGGCCGTTTCGGCGGCCCATCCAGGGTGCCGGCTTCCCAGAGTTCAGGCGTTTCCGCGGTCCAGCCACGTTCCTCCGCGTAGCGGGCGAGGGTGGCGTGGGGCTGCAGCGCCGCCTCGGGGCCGCCGTCGAGCAGGATTCGGGCGAGTACGTGGTCCCACTGCGCGACCTGGGCGACAGTATTGGCCAGCAGGGCTCGGATGACCCGGCGGCGCCGGCGGGCTTGCCGACTCTGCAGAACCAGCATGTAGAGATCGTCGCGATCGACCACGTCCCGGAATTCGCGAGAGCTGATCGATGGCTCGGCCAGGTCGGAGACTTCAAAGCCAGTGCCGCACAACGGGAGGAGAAAGACCGGTGGGCGAGCGGTCGCTTCAGCGTTCCGGCTCGCGTGGGCGAAGTTGCGCAGGAAGCGACGCCAGGCCGGCCAGTTCTCCGGAGTCAGACCCTCGATCCAGAACACCCGGTTCCGGAAGCGCTCGTCGAGGGCGACCTGTTGCGGCGTTCTGAAGTCGACTGCGGGCGCCCCCGGGGCGACTACCCGGCGAATTGCCGAGAGCGGCGGGGACTCGGCATCCACGCCGAGAGCCGTCCACGCGGGCCCCCAGGTGGTTCGTTGCTCCAGATGATCGGCCAGACCCGCAGGCAGACCACTGCCGAACCGAAGCACCACGCTCGATTTGTCGCGCAGATCGTCCGCGACAGCTTCGACGAAGCGGGAGGGGCCGGGTAGACCCCAAAGGGACTCCACGCGTGGTCAGTCCGGCGGTATCTGGAGCACGGTTGCGACAACCGGGTTGACTCGCCATTCGGAGGGGCCCGCCGGTTGCAGCAGATGGAGCTTTTTGGTCGCCCAGATGGCTGATCGAAGCGCTTCGTCGTTCAGAGAGCACGCCGCCAGTTCCCTTGCTTCCGGGTCGAGAAGTTCTTCTTCCGTCGCTGTACCGAGCTCCCGGGCCAGTTGCAGCGTTGCAGCGAGTTCGACGTGGTCCAGACCGAACGACTTCCTCAGTGCGGGGACGTTCTGCCGAAGGAGAGCGACGAAACCAGCGTCGTTGGTCAAGGAGGCGGGGTCGGCACCGTCCCGCAGCACCTCGAGGACGAATTCGAGCAGCACTGGCCAGCCTCCAGTAAGTTTCGCAAGCTCCCTCTCCTGTTTCTGGTCAAGGCGGTGCCCGACATCTCGGTCGTCGGCCAGACACGCCGCGGCGAAGTCGATCGACCAGGGTTGAAGGTCGACGAGACGCACGGTTCCCTGTCGTTCGAGTTCCCGGATCGCGCGTCGATGTGTCATCAGCCGGTCAGCGTCGAGAGAGAAGACGACCTGAGCGAGCCTGTCCCGCGATCGGAGCTTGTCGAGGACGCCGTGGGCGGCCACAAGCCAGTCCTCACACCAGGTATCGGCGGTGGCGTCGCCGAGGAACACGGTCGTCCCGGGTTTTCGCGCATTGAGGCGGCTCCTGAGGTCGCGCTCGAATGCAGCTACGGACCGCGACGTTTTCAGCCGTTCCGCCTCGCCGAGCCCGGGACCGGCGAGCAGGAAATCGGTGACATGGCCCGCGCCCGAGGCTTCAGTTCCGCAGACCAGCACGACGTCGTTGCGGCTGCTTCCTTTCCCGGAAACTCCAGTTAGCGCATGCTCCTGCTGGAGAGTCAGGGGGCGATGGAGCGGGCCCTTTTCGCCGTTTCGCCGTCTGATCTCACGGGGACCTAGCTCGGGCGGTGCGGATAGGTCTTCAAGCGTAACCAGCTTCTCTTCGAGATCTTGGACGCTGCCCAGGAGCGCCAGGACGTTCGGGTTGCGCAGGCTGAAGCGTTCCCCTGCGCGATCCTGCGTTTCGGTGCGTCGGAGCACCCCCAACTCGACCATCTCCTCGAGCAGTGCCTTGAACTGCTCGAAGTCGAAGCCGTCTCCTAAGCCAGCTTCCCACCACTCCTGGACCCCGCCGAAAAGGAGGGCCGCGTCGGTGCCTTCGTGCAGCACACGATCGTCCTCGTGACACATGAACGCAAGGACATAGGCGATGGCTTCGTACCGGGGGTCGAGCTGCAGCGTCCACTCGAACCGCTTCCGGATCTCGTCCTGGAACTCCCGGTCGCGATGAACCCCCGCGAGCAGGTCCGGGCGGACGGAGGGCAGCTCGGTCAGCGAGCGGTGGCGGGCTGGTTGGGACAACCGGACCGCGAGTTCGTTCCCGTAGATCTGGAGCAGGCTCGGGTAGTAGTTCGCGCGTGCGAGCACGCTTCGCATCAACCGCCGCGGGTCGAACCGGTAGCCGCAGGCCTGGAGAGGCACGCTGAGCAGGTCCTCCGCCTGCCGCCGCTCTTCGGGCTGGATGAAGGGTTCGATGCAGATCGGCGTACCCATATGCGCCAGCGGGTGGTTCGACTGGTTGGTCGTCCGCAACACGTTGTGCAGGCCTGCGAATACCACCTTGATCGAGCGGTGCCGCTCCATGAGGGCCTTCAGTCTCGAGGACTCGGCAAAGGTGGCTCGGCTGCTGTTCAGTGCGTCGCGCCGCAGGAAGTTGTCCGCCTCATCCAGCAGGATCAACAGCTTGCCCCGTGTCCTGGGGTTGAATCGCGCGTGCACGGCTTCGCAGAATGTCTCGACGCTCCTCGGGTCGCGGGTGGGCCTCCGGACGGTCTCGTCGACCGCCTCCAGCTCGCGCAGCTGCTTCCAGATCACGGCCCAGATGTCGGCCGTGTCGGCATCGCCGATGCCGCCGTCCTTGAGGTCGATCCAGACGGCGAATTGACCGTGTTCCGGCGAAGTGAATTCCTGCTGCACCCGCCGGAGTAGGGCCGTCTTCCCCAACTGCCTTCCACCGTAGAGAAAACAAGAGCCATCGTCGAAATCGGTTACTTCGCTCTTTTCTCGTTCTCGCCCGAAGAACATCTCGGGAGGGACGAAGCTGGAGCGCGTCTGAAAGGCCTTGCAGTACGAGAAGGGGAGAGACAGCGCGAATAACGAGGCGAGACGGGGACTGGCCTGCAGCGCCAGGAAGGCGAGGAGCAACTGGTCCAGAAGGACGAAGGGCAGCTTCTTCTCGAAGCTCATGCGGGTGAGTTGCTCGCGGATGCCGTCTCCCAGTGGTGAGGCGCACACGACGATAGCGGCCTGACCCGAGTACGTGCCCCCCAGCCCTTGCCGTACCTGCGTTGCAGTGGGCGGATCGAAACACACGAGGAGGCGATAGCGACCTCGGGCCAACGAACCGAACTGGGCGATCGCGCAGTCGCCCCTGTCCGAAAGAGTGGCGGTGAGGAGTTCTCCCGCCCACATGCCCGGGGTGGCTCGGGAGGCGTCCCGGTCAAGCCGGACCCGAACGTCGGTGAATCCGAGGTGGCTGAAGACCTCCCGCGCCGCCTTCGCGACTTCTGCCTGGTTGAATCTGGGGCAGGTCCTCAGGTCGCTCCAGCTCTCGAGCAACCCGCTGGCCGACGCACGATAGTCCTCGTCCAGTTCGTGGAATGCGAGGTCTCCATGGCACCGGCCCGCCTTCGCCGCTTCCACGACCTTGGTCCAGTCCTTCGTCGCGGTGCGCAACTCGGCGCGGTCTAGGGCAAGGTAGGAGTCCAGAAGCTTGATCGAGCCCGAGTGGTCCCGGATCGTCCGCGGGGTGGGTTCGCTGGGCCGGAACAGGAGTTCGTTTGCGGCCACCAGATCGCCGTCGTCGATGTGACGCTCGATCTCCCGCAACCGGTCCGGCTCGTCGGCAGACACTCGGCCTCGAGCCTCGTTGCGGAGCGCCTGAAGGCTCTCGTCCTTGGCGCTCTCGAGGTTGCGTCGGAGACGCTCGAGCTCAGCGAGACTTTGGTCGAAGTGAACGACAGTTCCGTCTTCGATCCTGTCCTCCAGCGAGGACAGGTGGGCGTCGATTTCGCGACGGTCGTCCGGCCCCAACTGACCGTATATGTACGCTGATTCCAGGGCGTCGCGCAGGTTTTCCGCATCTTCCTTCAGGGAGCGGAGGTGTTCCTCGCGGGAGGAATCCAGTCGTTCCTGCCAACGCTCCGCGTCGTCGTTGCCCATCTCTCCCGTGCTCGCCGGCCAGTCCAGGATTCGTTGCGCAGTCTGGAGATCAGCAGCCTCGATACGTCTTTCCAGGGCGGTCTCGACATCGGAGACTGGAGCAGAGAAGAACGCCTCGAGCGCTTCGTCCGTATCCTCCTTAGTCAAGCCGGAGTCGGCGATTTGAACCTGCGGGTAGAGAAAGAGGCCGGACGCCCTGACCATGTCGGCGGCGGGCTCGTCGGGATCGCTCGCTTCCAACTCTGGATCGACCAAGTTCTCGACCTGAATCAGCGCATAACTTGCCGCGTTCGCGGCAGCGCGTACGAGTGGATCCTCCTCCCGGCGTGCTTTGACGGTCTGCAGCTCCTGGTGAAGGCCTGGAGCGTCCTCCTGGATCAGCCGGACGAAGTCGGAGAGGATCTGCCGGTGGTAGTTGGCTTGCTCGGTCGTGGCTTCGACCAAGTTGAGGTACTCGTGAGCCAGTTCGCAGGGACGACTGAGACGCCTCCGGATCTGCTTGAAGCTCTTGTGGTCGATGGATTGGCTCTTCTTGAGCAATTGCGCACTCAGGTCGTCCAGGCATTTTCGTAGGCTGTCGCGGTCCTCAATCTCTGCGAGGTGCATCCGGACATCGGCCGCGTCCGCCCGATTCGAGACCGCCCGCGAGAGCCGTCCCAGTGGGCCCTTCTTCAGAAGTGCGCCCCAGACCTTTCTCGCGGGAACGTAGCCTAGGGGCAGCGTTGCGTCGCCCTCGTGCCAGGACGCTAGGTCCTGCTGCACGGCAGCCATGGCATCTCCCTGCTTCAGGTGGCGTCCCGCCCGGCGCAGGAAGGCCCCCGCGTCGGTCTGCAGCGTTTGGACGGCCCAACTCCGCTCAGCCGCTTGTTGAGCGAAGCGAAACAGAGCGGGCAGGCCCTCGTGCGTGAGACCCTTGAGCCAGGCTGCGGCGCCGGTGTGCGGGGCAAGCAGTGCCGGAACCAGTGCGCCAGCGAAGCGGATGAGTGCTTCCGTGTTCTCCTGCTCGGGCGTACTTCCGGCCTGCGGCTCGCTCGGTGCAGCCTCGATGACGTCACGAAGGTCGGACGCCAGTTCACCGTGGGCTCGCTGCAGGTGGCTGGAGTACAGCGCTGCTTCGACGATCGCGCTTCGGGGCTGACCTGCCACGATCTCCAACTCTTCGGCGAGGCGACAGATCTGGAAGGCCTCGGCCAGACGGGGGGGTTCGTCAGCCAGGGCCTGCGCCAGGGCCTTCCGCACGCCCTGTTCGCTCTCATTCCACACTGGCGCCCGAGGCTCTGGCGCCTCAGCTAGCGGCTCGTCGAGTTGCACGGACTCGACCATCTCTTCGGGGTCGAGTTCCGCTGTTCCGCTGCTTGTGCCGGTGGGTGGGCCTTTCGGCCGGCGCTGCCGCACTCCGGCTGGTCTGTTCGGCGTCTCGTCCGGTGCCTGACCGGGCTTTCCGCTGTCTTCGAACCCCTGCGCTTCTGCCGTATCCAGAGATTCGTCGGCCTCCGCGGCGGGCTCGGCCGGGGCCGCTGCCTCGCGACTGGTCGAGTCCTTTTCGGGAAGGGTGCCGGCGGCTTCCGGGGTCGGCGCTGCGCCTCCCGGAAGAGTCGGCGCAAGCGCCGCTAGCAGGTCGTCCTCCGCCTCCCGGTGCCGGTCTCTCGCTGCCAGGGCCGGTTCCCGGAGTGCGTTCAGGCGGTCGTCACGGTTCCGCCGCTCCTCCCGGCTCGTCGGCAGAAGCTCCCTGAGCTGCTGTCGTTTCCCCTCGAGCGCGCCGTACTCTTCGTGGCTTCGCTCCAGGGTTTCGACGGCTGGCGGGACGTCTGCCTGCAACCTTGCGAGCTCGGAGCCGGCTTCCTGCGGCGTAAGGTGTGACAGATCACGCCAATTGCCGGCCAGGGACTCAAGGTCCGCCTGGATGCCGGCGCTGGCCGGGTGCTTGGCGACGTCATTGAGGAACCGGGCGGCGGCCGAAAGGAGTTCGTCGCCGGCCTTGAGGGCTTCCATCTCTTCCTGTCTGGAGGCCAGACCGCCCCGGAGGGCCTGCACCTGGCCCTCAACGTCGGTTGCGAAGCCGCCGATGATCGTCAAGGTATCGGCGTCTTCCACCTGCTCGATGAGGCCGTGCAGTGATTTGAACGCGGAGTCGACCTTCGTCTGCGCCTAGCGAGTTTTCTGCAGCAGCTCGCGGTTCCATGTTCCCGGTTGGCCGCTCTCGCCGCTCACGGCTTCGGTCGTTTCGAGATCAGCGTCACCGTGGGGTGATTCCTCGGATTCCGGCGCCCGGAGCAGCGCTCCGAATTCTTCCTTGAGGTCTTCGACCCGATGAACCGCGTCCTGGAGAATCGAACGGTCGTCGTTGAGCGACGCCAGGGCGAAGGTGAGGTGGACGGCCTTGTGGCGCTCGTCCTCGATCGCTTCGGACCAATCATCGAGGCGGGAGGCCACTTCCCGCTTGAGCCGGTCTAGGAGGGCGTCGTCGGATTCCCTGGACTGGAGGAGGTGCCGGTCAAGGTCGTCCAGGATGCAGTACTCAAGCGAAGGAGGCGTCTCTTCCGTCGGCCTGCCAGCCTTCCCTCTGCCCGGAGTGGAAACGGTTGGGTGAGGCCCTTGCCGCCAGTAGTCCCAGAGTTCTCTGCGGTTCTTCGGGTTTCCGTAGAAGGTGGTGAGGACAGCTTCATCCGACGCGGCGCGCAAGCCGGCGTCTACCCTCCCGCGCACGTAAGCGCTCCGCAGTACGCTGCGGCGTCGCGGCCCGCTCAGATAGAGAGGCTTCTGAAGCTCCAGAAGTCCATTGAGACATCGGGGAAGGCCATGCCCCAACCCGCTCTGTTGGTCAAGGTCAGCCATACGCCTACAAGGGGAACAGGCACTCTATACCGCTGCGACTCGTAAGGCCGTCGTCCCTGAACCGGATGGGTCTTGCCACGGCCGGGCGCTTCAGGGCGGAATGGTCCCGACGAGGCAGTCGCTTTCGGGCTGGTGGTGGAGCCGGCTTCCGCAAGCCCGCTCGGACGCCGCTACGCTGTCTCAATAGTTGAGCTCTTCGCCTTCGGACTTGGCGATCACCGCCGCGCCGACCGAGTCGGAGGTGATGTTGACCATGGTCCGGAACATGTCGAGCGGACGGTCGACCGAGAGCATCAGGCCGGCGAGGGCGTAGGCCTCGGGCGTGCTCAGGTTGATCGCCTCGAGCACAATGAAGATCATGACCAGGCCGGCCGAGGGGATCGCGGCCGCGCCGACGGAGGCCAGCAGAGCGGTGAGGACGACCAGCAACTGGGTGCTGAAGGCAAGATCGGCGCCGAGGGCCTGGGCGATGAACAGGGCGCCGGCGCACTCGAACAGCGCCGTGCCGTCCATGTTGACCGTTGCGCCCATGGGCAGGACGAAGCTGGTTACCTTGTTCGAGGCGCCGACCTTCTCCTTGACGCATTTCATCGTCATCGGCAGGGTGGCCGCGGACGAACTGGTGGAGAAGGCCATGGCCATGGCGGAAGCCATCGCACGGTAGTGGTGGAGCGGGTTCTTGCGCGTGAGCAGGAAGAACAGGAGCGGCAGCACGACCAGGATGTGGATCGTCAACCCGGCGGCGATGGTCAGCATGTACTTGCCGACCTGGACGAAGACCTCGGGGCCCATCTCGGCCACCGCCCGGGCGAGGAGGGCGAAGACTCCGATCGGCAACAGTTTGATGACCGCGGTGGTCAGCTTCATCATCACCTGGAAGCCGGCGTCGAAACCCTGGCGGAGCACGTCGGCCTTGGGACCGGTCATCACGCCGAGCGCAGCGCCCAAGCAGATCGAGAAGAAGATCAGCCCGAGGATGTCGAAGTTGGCGGCCGCCCCGATTGGATTGTCCGGGATCAGTCGCTGGATGATGTCCATGAACGAACTCGGAGTCTCCAGGGTTGCGGGATCGACCGGTTCGATGTTCTCCGGCAACTCGAGTCCGTCGCCCGGGCGTATGCTGTTCGCCAGGGTGAGGCCGACGAGAATTGCGGCGAGACTGCTCAACCCGTACCAACCGAGGGTCTTTGCCCCCAGTCGACCGATCGACTTGCCGTCGCCGATTCCGGCAACACCATGGACGATCGAGGTGAAGATCAGGGGCACGATGACCATTCTGAGCAGCCGCATGAAGGTCTCGGCGACCCATCCGATCCAAGCCACTTCGCCGAAGACCAGCGCGAAGCAGAGGCCAAGCGCCATTCCGATCAGTACCTGCCAGTGAAGAGCGAGTTTCATGGCTGCACAGGCTAGCACGCGGAGATCTCGGCCAACTCGCGTCCGCAGACGGGTTCTGGCGGTCGCCGTCGCCCTCGTTCTGGCGGTGCTGGCGGCGAGTTGCGGCAGCATGCGCTACTACTCGCAGGCGGTCCTGGGCGGCGCCGGCGTGCTGGTCAAGCGCCGGTCGATCGACCGCCTGCTCGAACCCGGGCGGGCCGAGGTCCTGTCCGCCGCGATCCGAGAGCGGCTGCGGCTGGCGCTTCAGATCCGGGACTTCGCGAGTCGCGAGCTCGGGCTGCCGGAGAACAGGAGCTATCGAACCTACGCCGACCTGGGCCGCCCGTACGCGGTCTGGAACGTCGTCGCCGCGCCGGGGCTGAGTCTGGAAGCGAAGACCTGGTGCTATCCGGTTGCCGGCTGTGCCGCCTACCGCGGCTACTTCGACGAGCGCCCGGCCCGGCGCTACGGCGACCGTCTGGCCGCCCGGGGATACGACGTTCGCGTCGGCGGCGTGGCCGCCTATTCGACCCTGGGCTGGTTCGCCGATCCGGTCCTGAACACGTTTCTCGACTACGCCGATGCCGATCTGGCGGCGCTGATCTTCCACGAACTCGCGCACCAGGTCGCGTACGTCAAGGACGACAGCGCCTTCAACGAGTCGTTCGCGACCGCGGTCGAGGTCGCCGGCGTGCGCCGGTGGCTGCGCTCCCAGGACCGGAGCGACGAACTCGAGGCCTTCGAGTGGGGCCGGCAGCGCCGGCGCGACGTGAACCGGTTCCTGGTGGAGGTCCGGGACGAACTGGCAACCATCTACCGGAGCGAGGGCGGCGACGAACGGAAGCTGGCGCTGAAGGCCGGAGTGTTCCGGTCGCTTGCGGCGCGCTACCGGCGTGAACTGGTTCCCGCCTGGCGCGCTGCCGGGAACGGCGCCGCCGGCGGCGAGTCGGATATGGGTGGCTGGCTGACACGCCTGAACAACGCCGACCTGGTCTCGGTCGCCACCTACAACGACCTCGTACCGGCGTTCCAGGCTCTGCTCGAGGCTTCCGGCGAGAGCTTCCCGGCCTTCTATGCCGAAGTCGAGCGTTTGGCGGGGCTGGAGGCGTTGGAACGCCAGGCGGAGCTGGACGCCCTTCTTGGGCACTCTCCTACCGGCCGTCCACCACCGCCCGCGCCCGATCCGCAAAGTCGGTGAACACGCCGTCGACGCCGAGGTCGAACAGGTAGCGGCGGAGTTCCGCCTCGTGACTGTCGTCGCGGTCGGGCACCTGGTCGGCCCGGAAGGTGTAGGGATGGACGATCAGGCCCGCGTCGTGGGCCCAGCCGATCAGCTCCGGCTGCCGCTCCAGCATCGTCTTTGCCGGTCCGATACCGGTGGCGAACTCGGTGATGCCGGCCATGCCCTCGGCGCTGAGGAAGCGCCGGTACTGGTCGACCTCGGCCATCAGGAACACCTGGGGCAGCTCGGAGCCGAGCGCCCGCAGGTGCCGCAGGCTCTCCTCCTCGAAGCTCTGGAGGAAGATCGGCGCGCCGTTCTCGAGGTAGCCGTAGCGGCCGAGGATCTCGAGCAGCGCTTCCTCGATCGGCAGTCCCTCCGCGCGGTGCCAGGCCGGGGCCTTGATCTCGGGGTAGATCCCCACCGCGCGGCCGGTGCGCCCGTTCAGGCCCTGGACCAGCTCGATCATCTCGTTGAAGGCGGGCACGGCGAAGCGGCTGGCGCCCTTCGGGAACCGGCTGTCGAGGCGCTCCTCGGCCTGGAGCCGGCGGATCTCGTCGAGCGTGAAGTCGGCGGCGTACCAGCGGCCGTCGTCGCGGGCGCGGTCCGGGAAAAGCTGCTCGACGTTCGTGGTCTCCTGCAGGTAGATGTCGTGGAGGCAGATGAGGTGGCCGTCGCGGGTAAGCACCAGGTCCGGCTCGATGAAGTCGGCGCCCATGCCGTGGGCGAGCGCATAGGCCGGCAGGGTGTGCTCGGGCAGGTAGCCGCTGGCGCCGCGGTGGGCGATGACGATCTTGGCAGGTGTGCTCACGGTTTCGTCTTCCGCTGCTTCGTCGGCGGCCTCGACGGTGGTTACTGCCGATACGCAGACCAGGGCGCCGGCTGCGAGCAGGAGTCTGGAATCCACGTTCGGCTCAGTCGGCCAGTGCCTCGACCTCGACGCGGGCGTCGTTGAAGCAGGCGCCGGCGCCGACGTCCGTCAACGTGTCCGGGGCCAGGGCGCAGGCGTTGGTGCCCGACTCGGTGCTGCGGAACCACACCCCCTTGGGCAGCAGGGTCACGCCGGGCTTGAGGTCCGGGTTGAGGCGGAGGCGGCAGCGCACCTCGCCGTAGTCGTTGAAGACGCGGACCCGCGGCTTGTCTCCCGCGTCGAGGCCGCGGTCGGCGGCGTCGCGGGGATGCATCTCGATCGGCGCCTGGCCGGAGCGCAACTGCCCGAAGGTCGAGCTGATTGTCTGCGGCACGGACGGCGAGATGAGCGTCAGCGGGTACCGCTCCGCGCCGGGCGCGGCGTGGAAGGCGTAGAGCCCCTTGCTCGCCTCGGCGTCGAGGGACCGCGGGCACAAGTGAACTTTGCGGTCGCCGGTGTGGGGGAAGGCATCCACGAACTGGATGGGACGGCGGCCAGTCTTCGGCAGGACCATTCCCTCGTCTTCGAGTCGCCGCGCCCGTTCCCGGCCCAGGATCGCCTGCGTCCACTCGCCTTCGGAGCGCGGGTCGCCGTCACGCAGCAGGCCGAGCCGGTCCGCGAGGTCGCCGAACACCCGGTTGTTGGGCCGCGCCTCGCCGACCGGCTGTACTGTCGGCTTCGTCGCGTGAAGCACCATCGCGCCGTAGCCCATCGCGAGGTCGTGGTGCTCGAGGAAGGTCGTCGCGGGCAGCACCAGGTCCGCGTAGCGGGCGGTGTCGGTCAGAACCTGGTCGAAGACGACGGTGAACAGGTCCTCGCGCATAAGACCCCGCCGTACGAGTTCCTGGTTCGGCAACGTGGCGAGCGGGTTCGCGTTGTAGACGAACAGCACCTGGACCGGCGGGCCGGAGATTGCCTCCGGGTCGGTCAGCACCCGGCCAACATGGTTCATGTTCACGATCCGGGTGCCGGGCGAGGGCTCGCGCCGGCCCACGTCGCGGAAGGCGCCGCTGTTGCTCATCGTGTAGCCGCCGGCGCGGACCTTGAACTTGCCGGCCACCGCCGGCAGCGCGAGGATCGCGGCCACCGCCGAGCCGCCGTTGCGGTTGCGCTCGACGCCCCAGCCGCAGCGGATGACCGACGGCGACGACGTGCTGTACCACTCATAGCAGCGCGCGATGTCCGCCTCCGGAATGCCCGTGGTCTCGGCGGCGCGCGCGAAGGTCCAGGGTTCGGCGCGCCGCCTCAGTTCCTCGACTCCGGTCGCATGTTCGGCCAGAAAGTCGAGGTCGGCGTCGCCGCGGCGGAACAGCTCGCGGTGAAGCGCCAGGGCCAGGCACAGGTCGGTGCCGGGCTTCGGCTGCAGGTGGAGATCGGCCTTCTTCGCCAGCGGCGTACGCCGCGGATCGACCACGACGAGCTTGCCGCCGCGCGCCTGCATCGCGCGCAGGAGCGGCACCAGGTGGATGCCGGTGGAGGACGGATTGGCGCCCCAGACGATGGCGAGCGAAGCCTGGTCGTAGTCCTCGGGGGCGACGCCCGCCATCTTGCCGTAGAGGCCGAGCGCGGCGGCGGTGCTGGGCGCCGCGCAGACGTTGCGCGCCAGCCCCGAGGCGCCGAAGCGGCGAAACAGGATGGCGTCGGCCGTGTCTTGCGTCATCAGGCCGTTCGATCCGCCGTAGCTGAGCGGCAGGACGGACTCAGCCCCGAAGGCCGCCTTCGCCTCGGTCATGCGCGAGGCAATCAGGTCCATGGCTGCGGCCCAGGAGAGGCGCTCGAACTCCCCAATGCCCTTGGGTCCCGTGCCCTTCGCTCCCACGCGCCGCGCCGGGTGAAGCAGGCGGTCCTCGCCGTAGAGGTGGCGGGAGATGCGGCTGACCTTGGAGCAGATGAAACCGTTCGTCAGCGGATGCCCGACATCCGGCGGCGCCGCCCGGACCTTGGCGACCCGACCGTCCCGGACCTCGACCTCGAGCGAGCAGGAGTCGGGGCAGTCGAGCGTGCAGGCGGTGTGATGGAGGGTCGCCTGCGGCGCCTGGGTTGGAATCGGATCGGCGACTGTCATGCGGGAAGCGTACACGCCTGCCCCGCATCCAGGTTACGATTCGCGCTCCCCGGCCTCAGCCCGGTCCGGGATCAACACGGACGTACGCCATGACCCTGACGCTCGATCGACAGACCTCCAATCCACCGGCGCTCGACCGGCGCGTGTTCAACTTCTCCCCGGGCCCCGCGGTGCTCCCGGTGCCGGTCCTGGAGGAGATTCAGCGCGACCTGCTCGCGCTGCCCGGCGCCGGCAGTTCCGTGCTGGAGATCAGTCATCGTTCGCCGGCGTTCGACGCGATCCTGGCCGAAGCGGAGGCCAACCTGCGCGAACTGCTTGCCGTTCCGGACGACTACCAGGTGCTGTTTCTGCAGGGCGGCGCCTCGCTGCAGTTCTCGATGATCCCGATCAACCTGCTCCGTGGTCAGGACCTGCCGGCGAGCTACATCCTGACCGGCGCCTGGGGCAGCAAGGCAGCGGTCGAGGCTGCGCGCGAGGGCGAAGTCCACGTGGCCTGGGACGGCCGGGGCGACAACTTCGTTCGCGTGCCTCATGACGCGGAGCTCGATCTGCCGCCGGCCTCGGCCTACGTCCACTGCACGTCGAACGAGACGATCCAGGGTGTTCAGTTCCGCCGCCTGCCCACAGTCGGGGACTCGCCCCTGGTGTGCGACGCGTCGTCGGACTTCCTGTCGCGCCCGGTCGACGTCAGCGAGTTCGGCCTGCTCTACGCCTGCGTCCAGAAGAACGCCGGGCCCTCGGGATTGACCTTGGTCGTCGTTTCGGATCGCCTGCTCGAACGCTGCGGCGACGACCTGCATTCGATGCTCAGCTACAGGCGCCATGCGGAGAAGGGGTCGCGTCTCAACACCCCGAACGTCTTCGGCGTCTACGTGTTGCTCCTCGTGACGCGCTGGCTGCGGGACGAGGTCGGCGGCCTGAAGGGGGCGGCCGCCTGGGCCGCGGCGAAGAGCGAGCTGATCTACGACGTGCTCGACCGGGACGGCGGCGAGTTCTTCGTTGCGCACGCCGAATGGGAGAGCCGTTCGTACATGAACGTGACCTTCCGGCTGCGGCGCCCCGAACTGGAGGAGGCGTTCGTCGCCGGCGCCGCCGAGCGGGATCTCGTTTCGATCAAGGGCCACCGCTCAGTCGGCGGCTTCCGCATCTCCTCCTACAACGCGATGCCCAAGGACGGCGTCCAGCGCCTGCGCGAGTACATGCTCGAGTTCCGCGCCGCCCACTGAGGCCGCAGTCCTGGGAACCCGGGTGGCGCGATCCGCGCCACCCGCGACCCACGCCGTACGCCCGTCATCGGGCGCACGGATGAAACGCGGGCATCCTGCCCGCATCCGGCGTGTAGCGCCGGCTTCGTTGAGGCTACCGCCGGCTCGTCAACAGCGCCGCCCCGACGAGCACCAACAACAACAGCACGCCACCTGCCCACAGCAGAATCGGCGAGGTCTCCGCCGCGACGTTCTGTGGAACCTCCTCGTACTCCGGCTCGTCGAAGAGCGACGTGAAGTCCTGCGCGGCCCTTGCCGCGGCCGCCATCGCCGCCTCGTCTTCGGGCTGCCCAAGACCACCTTCAGCGATGATGCGCTGCACCGTGTGGACCAGATCCCAGATCTCGTCCGTGCCGTAGGCATCGCGGTAACCGGGCATCGCGGTGCCGTCCATGCCGAGATGGAGGCGGCTGTAGATCGCAGCGCCGCCGGCGCCGCCCTTGAACACACCGCCGACGATATTGGTCGGCAGGGTGTGGTTGCCCTCGAAGTCGGGCATCGGGTCGTTGCGGAGCCGCCGGCCGTTGGGGCCATGGCAGGAGGCGCAGGCCTCCAGGTAGAGGCGTTCGCCCCGGGCGCGCCGTGCCTCGTCGAACGGCGGTTCCGGTGGTACGTCGATCGGTGGGCCGGGCGCCGTTCGCCGCGCGAACTCGGCATCGGCCTCCGCGGCGCCCAGCTCGCCGCCGGAGAGCTGGGCGTCGAGTTCCGCACGCAATGCGTCCAGACTGAAACTGCGTGTGTAGCGCGCCACCGCCTCGATCTCAGCGTCCGGGAGTTGTGCCCAGGACGACATCCCGGTACCCGGCATGCCGCGTCGAATGGTGTCCTCGAGGTCCTGGTCCGAGGGGATCAGGTTCCCGGTCGTCGCCAGCTTGAAGCGGCCCGACTGGAAGCTGCGCGGCCGTTCGCCGGTGGTGTAGCTGAACTTGCCGAGACCGTCCCCCTCCTCGCCGTGGCACTCGCGGCAGTAGCGGAGGAAGACCTGCCGTCCGAGATCGTCGTCGAGAACGGGCGAGGCTCCAGAGGTCGGGTCCTGAGCGAAGCTTGCACCCGCAGCGACGGCCAGGATGAATGCGCAGATGACGGACACCGGGAGCCTCGGGGGCACGCCGGAGGGCCTGGAATACACTGGTCTACGGGTCTGGTCTATCCGGGGGGCCATCATGACGACAGTCGGATCCTACGAGGCAAAAACGCGGTTGCCCGAACTCCTGCGTGCCGTGGAACGGGGCGAGGTTGTGACGATCACACGGCGCGGCGAGCCTATCGCTCGAATCGTCGGGGTGGAGGGCGAAGCTGGCGAGGCGCCAGCGACCGTGATCGATCGGATAGGTGCCGCACGCCGCAGACGTCCTTCGCTCTCGGGGAAGGAGATCCTCGCTTCCCGTGATGAGGGGCGTCGTTTCTGATGCCCTTCGTCCTCGATGCCTCGGCATTCCCCAGCGACCCGCTTCTTGTTCGCCGGCAAACTTGCCGGCAACCTAGTTGACGACCTGAGGCCGTTTCTGTAGGGTCGGCAGCCGTGCCGACAGAAGTGATGCCCGTTGCCACGGTGGCCGACCTCGAACGGGCGGGATTCCGTCTGGGCGCGCGCGGCACCCACACGAGCCGGACAATCATGCTGAGGGATCTGGAAGATCTCTTCGCCGCCGTTCCGCCCGATGCGGACCGCGCCGAGTACGTCGGCGCCGTGGTCCGCGACAACGTGCTGGGAAAGCAGACCGCAGCGACGCGGCGGCTCAGTTTCCAGCGGCTGCGGGAGCTCTACGGCCTCGACCCGCGGATTCCGCTCTTCCGGGTGCTGCGGCGTCTCTGGGACAGCGACACAGCCGGTCGACCCCGGCTGGCCCTGCTGACGGCCATGGCGCGCGATCCGCTGCTGACGGCGACGGCGCCGGTTGTCGTCCTTCTGCATATCGGCGACGAGATGATGCGTTCGACTCTCCTGGCCCGACTCCGCGAGACCGTCGGCGACCGGCTCAACGACGCGGTGCTCGACAAGGTCGCCCGAAACGCCGCCAGTTCGTGGGCCCAGGCTGGCTTTCTGCATGGCCGGGTGCGCAAGGTCCGTTGTCGGGTGGCGCCCACGCCCGGAACCGTCGCACTGGCGCTGTGGCTCGGCCGGTTGGAGGGCTACGCGATCGGCCGCTTGCTCGATTCGCCCTGGGCTCGAATCTGCGGCGGCAGAGGCCAGGACCTGCTCCCGTTCGCTCTCAAGGCGAGCCAACTCGGCTACATCCGCGCGCGGGCCGCGGCTGGAATCGTCTCGATCGATCCGACCATCCTCGACCCGGCGGTGCCAAGATGAGTCTGAGCCGGATCGAGAAACTGACGCGCGCCTACGAGCGTCATATCGGGACGCCCTGGCAGCGCACGCTGGCCGGCGCCCAGAGGGTGGTCTTCGTCGTGTACGAGAAGGAGCTGGAGCGTACGCTTCGATCGCGGGTCAGGGATTTCGGAGCGGCAACCCGCGACGCCGGGCATGGTTGGACCCTGGTCGACTGCACGTCCTGGTTCGCCGACTGGATGGCGGACGACGACTACCGCGAAGCCTACTTCGAGGATCCGTCCCTGCTCGACCTGAAGCTCGAGAGCGAGTTTCGTTCCAAGTCCGCCCAGATGCTCTGCGCGGCACTGGAAGAGGCGGGCCACGACGACGTGGTCGCGCTGCTAGGTGTCGCTTCGCTCTACGGCTTCCTTCGCGTGTCGGATCTGATTCGTTCCGTCGAACCGGCAATCAAGGGGCGTCTCGTGGTCTTCTTCCCCGGCAGCAGGACCGAGAACAACTTCCGGCTGCTCGACGCGAGGGACGGCTGGAATTACCTGGCGCAACCCATCACCTGGCATGACGCGGTTACGCTGCGCGACGAACGGGCGCCGCTGCGATGAAGATTCACGACCTCCTCGACCGCGACCCGCGTGGCGCCCGCCTTGCGAACAACGGTCAGGCCCGGATCGACGGCGATGATGACCGCGGGACGCGCGTGCTCCGCGAGGAGCTCGCGACCTTCGTCTGCGACGGGAAGTTCGGCGATGCGCTTCGGCGCATCCTGGACCGCTATCTGAGCAATCTCGGTTCGGCACGCCAGGATGCGGCCTGGGTCAGCGGCTTCTTCGGCAGCGGCAAGTCCCATCTGTTGAAGATGGCGGCGCACCTCTGGCGCAACACCGAGTTCGCCGACGGCGCCACCGCGCGCAGTTTGGCGGCTGCCTCGCTTCCCGATGACGTCGTCGCATCGCTGCGTGAATTGGACACGCAGGCGAGACGGGTCGGACAGATGCCGGTGGCGGCGGCGGGGACTCTGCTCGGCGGCAACGAGTGGGTCCGGCGCACGGTGCTGGAGATCATTCTCCGCGCGCGGGGCTGGCCGGCGCAGTACGCGCAGGCTCGGTTCTGCTCGTGGCTGCTGGACGAGGGACAGCTCGACGCCGTACGGGGCGCGGTCGAAACCGCCGGCAAGGACTGGCGCCGTGAACTGAACAACCTCTACGTCAGCCCCTTTCTCGCCCAAGCGGTGATCGACGCCGTGCCCGGCTTTGCGGGCGACGTGCCAGGCGCCAGACAGGCGATCCACAGCCAGTTCCCGCCGACCCGCGTAGACATCACGACCGAGCAGTTCGTCGACATCGCGCGTCGGGCGCTCTCGGGCGGCGGCGAGCTTCCGCACACTGTGCTTGTGCTGGACGAAGTGCAGCAATACATCGGTGACGACGAGGCCCGGTCGTCGGCGATCACCGAACTTGCGGAGGCGGTCCAGACCCGCTTCGACGGTCGGGTCATGCTGATCGGCGCCGGACAGTCGGCGCTGTCAGCCGATACGCCGTACCTGGCGAAACTGCGCGACCGGTTCGTCATCCGCGTCGAACTGACGGACGCCGATGTCGAGGCCGTGACCCGCAAGGTGCTGCTGCGCAAGAAGCCGACCGCCGTTCCGGCGATCGAGAAGCTGTTCGAGACCCACGCCGGTGAGGTCGCGCGGCACCTCCAGAACACGCGGATCGGGGCGAGGGCGGAGGACGAGCGTCACCGGGTCGAGGACTACCCCCTGCTGCCGACCCGGCGCCGCTTCTGGGAGGCGTGTTTCCAGGCGGTGGACGCTGGCGGCGGGCACAGTCAGCTCCGGTCGCAGTTGCGGATCCTCCACGACTCGCTGGAGGTTGTCGCCGGGCGCGGGCTGGGGGCCGCGATACCCGCCTCCGACCTCTTTGGTGCTCTGGCGCCCGACATGGTCAGCACGGGAGTGCTGCTGGGCGAACTGAACACCCGGATTCAGCGACTCGACAGCGACCCGGAGCACGGTCGGCTGCGGCGCGACCTCTGCGGTCTCGCGTTTCTGATCGGAAAGCTGCCGCGCGAAGCTGCCGTCGACCTCGGAGTGCGCGCGACGGCTGCGGCCATCGCCGACCTGATGGTGAGCGACATCGCCGAAGACGCCTCCGGTTTCCGCGGTCTCGTGGCCGAGCAACTCGAGTTCCTCGCCGCCGACGGCGTGCTCCTGAAAGTCGGCGAGGAGTACCGCCTTCAGACGACCGAAGGGGCCGAGTGGGACCGCGCCTACCGCGAGCAGGTCAGCGCGCTCCGGCAGGATGAAGTCGAGGTCGCACGGGTTCGTAACCAGCTCTTCGGTCGGGCCCTTGAGGAGGCCATCTCATCTCTCCGCATCACCCAAGGGGCGTCGAAGATGCGCCGCGCCGTCAAGCTGCATGCCTCAGGCGAAGCGCCGGCGCCGGACCAGGAGGCGGTGGTCGTCTGGCTGCGGGACGCCTGGTCGTGCAGCGGGAGGGCGGTGGAGAACGAGGCCCGTCGCGCGGGGGTCGAGAGTCCTACGCTCTTCGTGTTCCTGCCGCGGCGGCACGCGGATGCGCTGAAGGACCGCATCCTCTCGGTGGAAGCGGCGCAGCGGGTGCTCAACCTGAAGGGAAGCCCGGCCTCCGCCGTGGGGCAGGACGCGAAGGCCGGCATGGAGAGCCGGCGCGAAGACGCGTTGCGAGGGCGCGCCGAACTCGTTCTCGACACACTGCGGGCGGCGAGTGTCTACCAGGGAGGCGGGACGGAGGTCCACGGCGAAGATCTGCGCCAGAGAATCGAAGCCGGCGCCAAGGCTTCCGTGGCGAGACTGTTCCCGGATTTCGACAAGGGAGACCACCGAGCCTGGGAGGTCGCGCTGCGGCGGGCCCGTGACGGCTCCGACACGCCGTTGCAGGTCGTCGGCTGGGACCGTGCCACCGCCGATCATCCGGTCGCCCGCGAAGTGCTGGCGAAGATGGGCGCTGGCGCCCGGGGTACCGAACTGCACCGCGCCATGAAGGCCGCGCCCTTCGGCTGGCCGCAAGATGCTGTGGACGCCGTGCTGGTGGCCCTGCACCGGAGCGGCCACGTGCGGGTCACGCGCAACGGCGCCACTGTTCCGGCCGGAGCGCTCGACCAGACTGGAATCAAGAGCGCCGAGTTCCGACCGGAGAAGGTCGTGCTCACGGCCAGCCAGCGGATCGATCTGCGTGGGCTGTTCCAGGAGTCGGGAATCCGTTCGGGGAGCGGCGAAGAGGGCTCAGCCGCGCGCGCCTTCCTCGATAGCCTCCAGGCGCTCGCCGTTTCCGCCGGCGGCGAGGCGCCGCTCCCGCCGGCGCCGGGGACCGTGTTCATCGACGAACTCTCGCGGCTGGTTGGGGCCGAGCAGTTGGCCGCGATCCACGCGCGGCGTGAGGCCACCCGCGAATCGATTGCCGAGTGGAAGGCGCTCTGCGAGCGAAGCGGCGAACGGCTGCCTGTCTGGCACAGGTTGACCGGCTTGCTGCGGCACGCCGCGAATCTCCCCGGGGCAGAGCCAGTGGCCGGGGAGATTCGCGCCATCGAGGCTCAGCGCTCGCTTCTGGCCGAGACCGACCATGCGGCGCCTCTGGCCGCCCGGCTCGCCGCCGACCTCCGGTCGGCGGTCATCGAACAGCGGGTCAGGCTCGCGGACGCCCTGGCGGCCGCTGTGAGCGAACTCGCCGTGGACGCCACCTGGCAGCGGCTCGACGGCGAGGCGCAGCAGGAGATTCGCCTTCAGTGCCACTTGGGTGCGCCCGACCATCTCCGGGTCGCTACCGACGAGGAGCTTCTCGCGAGTCTCGACGACCGACCGCTCTCCGCCTGGCAGTCCAACATCGACGCCGTCCGCGAGCGAACGTCCCAGGCCCTGGCCGAGGCCGTCAGGCGTTTGCACGCGGAGGGCGAGAGTGCTGCTGCGCCCACGAGCGTCACGCTTCGCCGTGGAACGCTGGCCGACGAGGCGGCCGTGCGCGAGTGGCTGCGGGAACAGGAGGAGCGGTTGCTGGAGGCGGTGCGGAAGGGGCCGGTGGTGTTGCGGTGAGGGGCGGTTCTTCGAAGGTGCCTGAAGCGACAGGTGTTCGGCTGTGAAGGTGGAGTGCTCTACCTGCCGCGTGTGCCTGCGCAGGACCGGCTCGACTGGCGCAGCGTCGGCGGGCCGCTTCCAGAGTCCGGCACGGGTACCGCGGTGACTTGGGAGGTTTCAGAATGACGTGCATTGACAGCATTCGACTTGACGGGTTCCTCTCGTTCCCACCCGGGTCGCCCGCGTTCGAGCTGCAGCCGCTGAACGTCCTGATCGGCCCCAACGGATCGGGGAAGTCGAACTTCATTGACGCGTTCGGGCTCCTGGCGGCTACTCCGCATGACTTCGCGGCGGCCGCTCGGGCTGGTGGGGCGGAAGAGTGGCTTTGGAAGGGAGACGGAGGTTCAGACCGGGCACGGATCGAGATCGTGCTTGGCGACGGGACGCCGACGCGCAGGCCGCTCCGGTACGGGCTGGAGTTCGGGGTGGTCGAGAGGCGTGTGGAGGTTCTGGATGAGATGGTGGAGGAGGTCGAGCGGTTGCCCGGCAAGGACGATGTCTTTTTCTACTATCGGTTCCAGAAGGGGCGCCCGGCGATCAACGTCAGGCAGGCGGATGGCGATTCCGTCAAGCGAGGGCTCAAGCGGGAAAGCCTGCTGCCGGACCAGTCGGTGTTGGCCCAACGCAAGGACCCGGACCGGTATCCCGAAGTCACCTGGGTCGGGAGACGGCTGCCCTCGTTCGTGACGTTCCGCGAATGGACCTTCGGGCAGGACGCTCCCTTGCGTAGACCTCAGCCTGCTGACCTGCCGGACGACTTGCTGTTGCGGGACAACCGGAATCTCGCTTTGGTGCTGAACTACATCAAGCACTCGGGCGAAACGCGGCTCGAAGAGCGGATGCGGGAGTTCTTCCCGCGGTTCGAGCGGCTGTCCACGCGCGTTGCCGGGGGCGCGGTGCAGTTCTACCTGCACGAGACGGGGTTCGCTTCGCCGATACCGGCCACTCGCCTTTCGGACGGCACAGTCCGGTTCATGGCCCTGCTCGTCACACTGCTCAATCCCGTGCCGCCGCCGTTGGTGTGCATTGAGGAGCCGGAACTTGGGCTTCACCCCGACGCCGTGTCGTCGGTGGCAGCAATGCTTGTCGAGGCCTCCGAACGCATGCAGTTGGTCGTCACGACGCACTCGGAGAGCTTGGTGAGTTCTCTGAGTAGTCGCCCCGAGGCGGTCGTGACTTGCGCACGGCCGGGCGCAGGAACCGAGTTACAGCGCCTTGATCCCGACGAGCTTGCAAGCTGGCTTGACGACTATGGGCTCGACGACCTTTGGGCGAGGGGCGTGTTGGGAGCGAATCCGTGAGAGGTGTCCGGCTGTTCGTGGAAGGAGGAGGCGATACACGCGGAGGAGGTCGGGCCCTGCGGATCGGGTTCCAAGGGTTCCTTGGAGAGGTTCGGGAACGAGCCAGAGATAGGCGCAAGCGGTGGAATGTGGTGATGTGCGGCTCGCGGCGCAAGGCGTACGAGCGCTTTGTGAGAGAGGCTTCGGCTGCGAGGGAGGACTTCATCGTTCTCCTGGTCGATTCCGAAGAGGAAGTGACCAGGGCGCCGAAGGCGCACTTGGCTGCAAGAAGCGGAGATGGGTGGACCGACTGGAATCAAACGCTGGAGAGTCAGGTCCACTTGATGGTCCAGACGATGGAGACCTGGTTGATCGCGGATATTGAGACTCTTCGTTCCTACTACGGCAGCCGCTTCAACGACAACGCGTTACCTAAGCGGCAGGACCTGGAGGAGGCCCCGAAAGAGAACGTCAGTTCGGCGCTCGCTCGGGCGACCCAGAAGACTCAGAAGGGCGAGTACCACAAGATCCGGCACGCCAGCGAGCTCCTGGCTCGTGTCGACCCCGAGAAGGTCAAGGCGCGCTGCCGGCACTGCAAGCGCCTGTTCGACACACTGACCTCGGCGATCGAAGCCGCCTGACGTGACCGAACCCCTCGCCCCGGAACTGCGCAAGCAGTTGGAAAAGGCCGTGCGCGACGCCCGGCGCCTTGGCGAAGCCGGCGCTCGCGCCGCGCTGCGGGCGTTGGCGGTGCACGAGTCACGGCCCTACGAGGGGGTGTCGGAGGACGAGCGTGCGCTGCGGCGGCGGCTTCGGGCCCACTGCCGCCAGTTGGGCGACGAGCCGAACCGGCAGAGCGGAACGCAGGCGATCGGGCGACTGGTCCACGAGGTGGCCTACGAGCACTGGCACCGGATGCTCTTCGCGCGGTTTCTGGCGGAGAACGGCCTGCTTGTGGAGCCCGAGTCCGGGGTGCCGGTGTCGCTTGAGGAGTGCGCCGAGTTGGCCCGGGAAGGGCGCGGCACGGATGGTTGGCAAGTTGCGGAGAGCTTTGCCGCCCGGATGCTGCCGCAGATCTTTCGGCCGAACGATCCGGCACTCGCGGTGAAGCTGGCCCCGGAGACACGGCAGGCACTGGAGAAGTTGGTCGGCGAACTGCCGGCGGCCGTGTTCACTGCGAGCGATTCCCTCGGTTGGACCTACCAGTTCTGGCAGGCGGACCGAAAGGACGAGGTGAACCGGTCCGGGAGCAAGATCGGCGAGGAAGAACTGCCAGCGGTGACCCAGTTGTTCACCGAGAACTACATGGTCCGGTTCCTGTTCCACAACACCATCGGCGCGTGGCGGGCCGGCAGGCTGCTGGCGGAGCGGCCTGAACTGGCGAGAAGCGCGGCAAGCGAAGCCGAACTGGCGGCCGCCGTGCGCATCGAGCCGCGGGGCGGCCTCGACGGCTACGACTTCGACTACCTGCGCTTCGCCCGGGAACCGGGCAGTGACGCCGGTGAGGGTGCGGTTTCGGAGCCGGCCGGCCCGTGGCGACCGGCCGCGGGCGCCTTCCGCCGATGGCCCGGAAAGGCCGCCGACCTCCGCGTGCTCGACCCCTGCTGCGGCAGCGGTCACTTCCTCGTCGAGGGGCTCGAACTGCTGGTTCGGGTGCGGATGGAGGAGGAGGGCCTCGGGGTCGAGGCGGCCGTTCGGGCGGTCTTGGAGGAAAACCTCCACGGCCTCGAGATCGACCCGCGCTGTACCCAGATCGCGGCCTTCAACGTGGCGCTCACCGCTTGGAAGATGGTCGGCCGCCCCATCGGGTTGCCGCCGCTTCAGATCGCCTGCTCGGGCCTCGCCTTGAGCGCCACGAAGCAGGACTGGCTGCGGCTTGCCGAGGGCGACCAGCGGCTTGAAGGCGCCCTCGACCGGCTCTTCAACCTCTTTGGGCAGGCGCCCGTTCTCGGTTCGCTGATCGACCCGGCGGGCGTCGGACAGGATCTGTTTCAGGCGGACTACGGAGCGGCCGAGTTGGCCTTGGACAAGGCGGTCGCACGCGAAGACGCCGACGAGGAAGAGCAGGAGCGGGCGGTCGCGGCGCAGGGGATCTCCCGTGCTGCGAAGTTGCTGGCCGGCGAGTACGACCTCGTGATCACCAACGTGCCATACCTGGCGCGCGGCAAGCAAGGCGCGAGCCTCCATGCCTTCGCTGCTAAAGGTCATCCAGACGCGAAAGCGGATTTGGCGACAGTCTTCCTCTCGCGGATCCTGCGCTGGCTCGGGAGTGGCGGTGCTCAGGCCGTCGTCGTGCCGCAGAACTGGCTGTTTCTGACCAGTTACAGGGGACTGCGCGAGCGATTGCTCGGTGAGCGGACGTGGCGGTTCGTGGCGCGGCTGGGACCCGGCGCGTTCGAGACGATCGGAGGGCATGTGGTCAACGTCGCGATGGCCGTGCTCTCAGCCGAGAGACCGGACGCGGACTGGCGCATGAGTGGGATCGACGTGTCGGCGCTGTGCGCCGCGAAGCCGGTTTCGGCTCGGGACAAGGCGGAGCTGCTGCGGGTGCGTTCCGGCGGTTTCTGCTCCGGGAGGGAGTCGGGCAAGGGAAGAGTCCTGGTGGTTTCCCAAGGTGACCAGCTTCTCGTACCGGATGCACGCGTCTCACTGCGAGATTCGGCCGTTCATGAACAGCTGCGAAGGTGTGCGAGTAGCGTGCACGGGCTCGGCAGCAAAGACTCACGGTTCTTCTTCAGGCAATTCTGGGAACTGCCGCGGCGGGAGTTCGGCCAAGAAAGCGCTTGGGAACCTCTTCAGACGACCGTCGACTCGTCGGTCCACTTCGGCGGCGCTGAGCAGGTCGTCTTCTGGGAGCAGCAGTCGGGGCTTCTGGCCGAGAGAGGTAGGCGTGGTGAGGCAGTCCTTGCCGGGAGGCTGGCATGGGGGCGCTGTGGAGTGCTTGTGAGCTTGATGGGGAGGTTGTCGTCATCTCTCTACTTTGGCGAGATGTTCGACAAGAACACGGCGGCCGTGGTTCCAGGCGATGCTGTCGACCTGCCTGCGATCTGGTGCTTCTGTTCAGCGTCCGAGTTCTCCCAATCGGTGCGAGAGCTTGATCAGACGGTGAAAGTGACGAATGCGACGCTGGCGAAAGTGCCATTCGATCTCGATCGCTGGTCCGCCGTCGCTCGACAGAAGTACCCCAACGGTCTCCCCGAGCCCTACTCCGACGACCCCACTCAGTGGCTCTTCCACGGCCACCCCTGCGGCTCCGTGGTCTGGGACGAGGAATCGAAACAGACTGCCCACGGTCCGCTTGGGGCAGGCGCCTCCGTGCTCCAAGTCGCGGTGGCGCGGTTGCTCGGCTACCGCTGGCCGGCGGAAATGAACCCGGAGATGCGCCTGGCGGCGGAGTCGAGAGTATGGGTCGAGCGGTGCCGGGAACTCGACGGCTTCGCCGACGCGGACGGCGTCGTGTGCCTCCAGGCCGCAGCCGGCGAGCTGCCGGCGGCCGACCGGCTGCGGCGCCTTCTCGCGGCCGCCTGCGGCGAGGAGTGGTCTCCGGCGAAGGAGCAGGAACTCCTGGCCGCGGCCGCGAACGGCAGGAAAGCCCCCAAGTCCCTGAACGAGTGGCTGCGCGACCGGTTCTTCGCCGAGCACTGCAAGCGCTTTCACAACCGGCCGTTCATCTGGCACATCTGGGACGGGCGCAAGGACGGCTTCCACGCGCTCGTCAACTGCCACCGCCTCTGCGGCCCGGATGGCGAAGGGCGGCGCACCCTGGAGGCGCTCGCCTACCGCCACCTCGGCGAGTGGGTCGACCGTCAGCGGTCGGCGCAGGCAGCGGACGCGGAAGGCGCCGACGCCCGCCTCGCCGCCGCCCAGGACCTCCAGCGCCAGTTGGCGCTTATCCTGAAGGGTGAACCGCCCTGTGACCTCTTCGTCCGTTGGCGACCGCTTCATGAACAGCCGCTCGGCTGGGCGCCGAATCTCGACGACGGCGTGAGACTCAACATCCGCCCCTTCATTCGCGCCGAACTCCAGTCCGGCGGGAGGAAGGGTGCCGGGATTCTCCGCGCCAAGCCGAACATCAAGTGGAACAAGGACCGCGGCAGGGAACCCGAGAGCCTCCGCCCCAGGGACGACTTCCCCTGGTTCTACTCCTGCCCCGGACAAGGCTCCGAGGACGCTCGCACGGACTACACGGCGCCGCCGGAAGCCGCATACGATGGCAACCGCTGGAACGACCTTCACTACACGCGCGCCGCTAAGAAAGCGGCCCGTGGGCGACTCCCGGTGGTTGCTACGAGTGACCGAGGAGGCGGGCGGTGAGCAGGCTGCGACAACCCAACGGCGACGACTACCCAGCGGCGGCTAGAAAGCACCTGAAGGACTCCGCGGCGCTGCTGACGCAAGGCCGGGCTGACGGTGCGGCCTACCTGGCCGGGTATGTCGTGGAGTGCGCCTTGAAGACCTTGCTCCAGATGGAACAGGGCAGTGCGCCATGGACACATGCTCTTGCGGATTTGGCAAAGCAGGTAGCCGGTCTGACCGTGCGGGCGGACGTCGCCGTGGGCCGGCGCTGTGTGGTCGTCGCGGCTTTCCTGAAGCAGGCGGAGATTCTGGCGTGGAAGCCCGGAATGCGCTACCACGAAGAGACGACATCGGGCACTGACGCCGCGACTTGGCAGCGGGAGGCAGGCGACGTCTACTCCAAGGTGATCGGGGCGCTCGTTCTGGACGGGAGGATCTGATGCTGCACCTTGACGAGGCACACGAACGGGTAATCCAAAACCTGGCGGAGTTCTTGCGCAGCAAGAGCGGTTCTTGGCGAGCCCTCCTTGTTCTCGACGTTCTGGCTAGACATCGACTCGTGCTTTGGTGCCCCCCGACGATGAGAGAACCTGCGCTCCGGGAACTCGACCGGCGGCTCGCGGAGGCGGGTGGGGTGTATTGGTCGGGCCACATACTCGAGGGGCAAGGGCCGAGCGAGATCCCCGACGGCCCCTGGCAACGTGAGGCCTGGAATCAGGCGCGCAGAGTGGGTGATGGCTCGGCGAGCCTTCGTGTATTGGATCGGCACTTGGCGAAGGCGGGTTGGTTCGATGCGCCGGGCGATCCGCCGTGGCAACTCGGCAGGCGTCGGAGCAGCGGCGCGCCCATCTGTGCGTTCTACTCCTTCAAGGGCGGCGTGGGCCGGTCCACGGCCCTGGCTGCTACGGCGCTGCAGTTCGCGGCCCGAGGCGATCGGGTGGCGGTACTCGACGCGGATCTCGATTCGCCGGGCGTTGGATCCCTGCTGCATGGCCACGACGGCGCCGTTGCCGACGTGGGTCTGGTGGACTATCTCCTGGAGGCGCCCCTGATCGAAGACGCGGGAGCTTGCCGCCTGGAGGACTACCATCACCGTTGCCCTCCCGACATTCACGACGGTCGAGGCGAGATCCTCGTTTTCCCAGCAGGACGGATGAACCGCCGCTACATCGAGAAGCTGGCCCGGCTCGACTACGGCGCGAGCAGCGCAGAGCGCCCTCAGCACCCATTCGTCGACCTGCTGGAACAGATTCGAGCAGAACTGGATCCGCAGTGGATCCTGGTCGATGCTCGTGCCGGACTGGGCGAAGTATCCGGGTTCCTCACCGGGGGCCTCTGCCATCTCTATGTACTGCTGGGGACCTTGGCAGACGCCAGTTGGCGAGGTTTGGAACTGGTGCTCGATCGCCTCGGCGGGCAGCGCCTGCGTTCTCTAGGCTCGCAATGTGAGTGTTTTCTCGCTGCCGCGATGATTCCGCGCCTTCAGGAGGAGCAGTACGAGCGCTCGGTCGCCGCGTTCACGGATCGTGCAAGTGACGTGTTCAGCGCTTCCTACTATGCAGAATCGGGCGAGCGAGACTCGGCTTGGACGGTGGACGACATAGCGAATAGCAGTGATGCGCCGCATGTGCCGACGGGTCTTCCCTACGACTCCCGTCTAGCGCTGTTCGGCGATCTGGAGGAGGTCGCTTCCAGCGTACTGCTCCAGTCGGGGTCACCTTATGAGCAACTCGCCGCTCGTATTCGGATGAGCACGGAGCAACTCAGGGAGGCGGGAAGATGACCACCCGATATCTGACGAAGGCTGCCTGCGCGGGGTTGCGCGCGGATCTCCGCGATCTGGGCTACGGGCCGGCGGAATCAGAGGCGCCGACCCTGTTCGCGAGACGATTGCACCCTGTCCCCCAGCACCTTCGGGCACTCGATCCGGCGGTCGTCCTCGTTGTCGGCGCCAGAGGCACCGGAAAGAGCGAGTTGTTTCGCGCATTCTTCAAGGAAGACGCCGAGGGCCTCGGATCGGCCATTCTGGGCCGCGCGGCCGAGAAGATGCGGACCGCGGTGGAGGCAGAGCGCTCGACCTGGGTCAATGCGTTCCCTGCCGGCATCGACTTTCCGGACACCGGAGCCCTTGCCCGCGAGATCGATACGGAGGAACGCGCGAAAGAACTGTGGCGGCTGATGCTCTTGCGCCGCCTTCGGGATCACCTGAGCCCGGAGCGGTCGCGTGTCCTGGGACCCGTACTCGAACCGATGGCTGCGGACTTGGGCGAGGTGTTCGAAGCTGCTGGCGTGCTCACTGCGAATCCGACGGCGGCTCTGGACGAGTTAGAGATCCGGCTGGAGCAGGAGGACCGCTGGCTCTTCGTTGGCTACGACGAACTCGACACCTTGGGCGGCTTCGACTGGGCGCTCAACTCGCGTCTGGTTCGTGGACTGGTCGCTTTCTGGTCGGACTACAGCCGCCGGTGGCAGCGCATTCGGGCGAAGGTTTTTATCCGCTCCGACCTGTTTCGGCGCCACGCCGGCATGGGGACGGCCGACTTCGCCAAGTTGGCCGCGAACCGAGTCGAGTTGAGTTGGCCGGATGCCGCGATTCTCGGGATGCTGGTCAAGCGCATCGCGAACACCACGGCCGGCTTGGCGGTGTACTGCAGGAAGGCCAGGATCGAGTTCGACCAGGACGATCGGCTCGGCCTCATTCCCAGGATCGATAGCCCCGATCAGGCTCGACCGCTCATCGAACGAATGGCCGGTGAGTTCATGGGCGCCAACCGGAAGAAGGGCTTGGTCAGTAACTGGGTGTTCGATCACTTGCGGGATGGCGTCGGGGCGGTTTCGCCCAGGAACTTTGTTCGTTTGTTCGAACTTGCCGCAGGAAAAGAGTCGGCCAACCAGGCGCTGCGGCCACCTAGGCTGCTGCATCCGACGGCCCTCCGCCAAGCCTTGGAGGACGTGTCGGACGATCATGTCCGACAGGGGGTGACCAATGAGTGGCCGTGGCTCGATGGAGTGCGCCGGCGTCTCTGCCTGGATCCTCTGGCTCCGTGGACGCGTCGCAGGATGCTCGATCTTCTCGAGTCGGATGAAGTAGATGGGTGGGCGGCTGTCGGGGCAACGGACGTGCGGCCTCCGGAGGAAGATCCGTCAGCGCTGCTGGAGTACCTGGTGGAACTCGGCATTCTTCGGCGTCGGGCGGACGACCGGCTCGATGTACCGGATCCTTACCTGTACGGGTTGGGCCTTCGGCGCAAGGGTGGCGTGAAGGTCGGCAGGCGACCCAAGCGGGGCAGTCGGTGAATGGCGAAGGCGTCGGTGTGATTCTCCGCCGAAGCGAGGAGCGTTCGGGACGCCTACCGATGTGCGAACTGTTCGACGAATCCAAGCTCCGGCTGACGATCTTCGCCGCAGTGGCGCAGGGGGGCTGACGGCGTTGATGGGCGCCACGGTCACTTCAATTGGAACCAGGCCGGATTTCGGCCCCGAGGCCGGCGTGGAGGCCATCGATCTACAGGCGTTTCGCCGCTTCATGGTCGCTCAGGGCGCTGAGTTCTCGTTCGGGGAGCGGTGGCCGACGGAGCAGGATTTGCGGAACGCGAGGGTCGTCGAGGAGGTCTCCGGCGCGCCGCGACCGACTCTTTATGGCTTGATGGTCTTCGGAAGGGACCCGCAGGGTTACGCCACGACGTCGGACCTTTACACCGTATGCGCGGCCTACGACGGCAACGACCGGAGCAGTGACCGGCTCAGTGCCACCGAGATTTGGGGCCGGCTAGACCAGCAGGTGGCCGGGTCGCTGGAGTGGTTCCAGGACTTGGGCCTCTCTGCTGGTCCGGTGGCGGGGACCAGGGAGTCGCAGACGGATGAAGGGCGGGCCGCGAGGAGGTTCCGAGTTCGCAATAGCGAGGATCTGCCCTTGGTCCCGGCCGGCGTCCTGCGCGAGGCCCTGGTCAACGCAGTGATCCACCGCGACTACGCAATCACGGGCTCGCAGGTCGTGCTGGAGGTGTTTCGGGACCGGGTCGAGGTGACCAGCCCTGGAGGCCTCCCGAACCGCATGACGGTCGAGCGGGCGCGGGGCGGAGGAGCGCCGCGTTCTCGCAACGAGGCCATGGCGAACGCCATGGTCGTCGCGCGGTTGACGGGGCGGCGCGGCTGCGGGTGGCTGCTGATGCGCCGGACCATGCGGGAGTTCAACGGCACGGAACCGGAACTGGTGAGCGAGGAAGAGCAATTCACCCGCGTGACCTTTCGGCTGCATGCCGCCTGAGGCCGAGAAGATGGCGTCGGGCGCCACAGCGGGATCGCCGGTCCAGGCCGACACTGCACTCGACCGCCTGATCGCCAGTCTGCGCGACAAGGCGGGACCCATGGACGGCCAGGAACCGCCGGCAGCCGTTCTCTGGCCCGACCCGCAGGGCGAGTGGCGCCCGCTCATCGGTGCGCTACGTGAGCGGCTGCCCGAGCTATTGGTCCTGGGCGATTTCGACGAGAAGGCTGGCAGGGGGCCGGCGATCTGGCTGCGGGCGGTGATCGAGGGAGCCCTCGGCTCGCTTGAGCCGCTGGGAGGCGCGACACCGATCCTCTACCTGCCCGATGTGTCTCGCCAGCAGCTCCGCGCCGGCGACGACTGCCCAAACCGCTTGAAGCCCTTGGTCGAGCTGCTCTACCGGGGCGCCGTGTGGGTTCACCCGAACGGCCGCGAGTGGACGGTGCGCGGCTTCCTCGGTTCGCCGAAGTCGCTCGGCCTCGATGTGGCGGACGACAATGCGACGAGGTTGGCGATGCTGCAGGCTCTGCCCGAGGTTGCTGCTGTGCCCCTATCCCGGCTCGGTGGAAGGCGCTTGGACGCGGACTACTTCCACCGCTTGCTGACCCCCGATCTGCCGCGCGATGTCCTCCGGTGGATGGTGGAAGGTGGCGCGATGGCGGCTCGGCTCGGCGCGGAGAAGTGGGATGCCTTCCGCAGCCGTTGCCGCTCCGAACTCGGCGTCGACCCACAGACGGAACCGGATGTTGTGGCCGGGGAGCGGCTGGGCGCCGGTTCGGGTGAGTGGGCCCGGGTCTGGGACCGGTTCCTGGAGTCGCCGGAGAACTACGCGCCCGTCGCGGACGTGCTGCTCCGAAGCCGGCCCGCATCCGTGCCGTTGTTCGATCGCGAGCGCTGGCCCCATCTGAACGGCAGCGACGAGGAGAATCTGCGCCGGAGACTTGTCGAGGTGGCCGGACTGAACCACGAGGCCTCCTGTGACCGGGTGATCGAGCTCGAAGAGGAACACGGCGCCCGGCGAGGCTGGGTCTGGGCGCGCCTGGGCCGATCCCCGATGGCGGCTGTGATCGGGCCGCTGGCGCAGCTCGGCCGTGAAGCTCGGACGACACTGGGAGGCGCCACGCCGGGCGAGATCGCTTCCGCCTATGTCGAGCACGGCTGGAGAGCGGATGCCGCGGCCCGGGAGGCTCTGGCAGCCGCTCGAACCGGGGAACAGGAACTTGTAGCCGGGATCGTCAGGCGCTTGTCTCTGCCCTGGCTCGAAGACTCGGCTCACGCCTTCCAAAGCGCCGTCGAGCGCGAGGCACTGCCGGCGCGGGGCGATCAACCGTTGATCGAAGCGCAGGATGATGTCTGCCTGCTGTTCGTGGACGGCCTTCGCTACGAACTGGCTCGGGCCTTGGCGGAACGGCTCGAGGCGACAGGCTTCGGCACGGTTCCGCGGTATCGCTGGGCAGCGCTTCCGACTCTGACGGCGACGGGGAAGCCCGCGGCGACGCCGGTGGCCGGGGACATCGGCGGGGGAATGCTCGGCGGCGACTTCGAACCGAGCTTCGTAGCCACCGGCAAGCGGGCCGATGCTCAGGCGCTTCGAGCCGCGATGGAGCGGCGCGGCTATCGGATTCTCGGCGCCGGGACGTTTGATGCGCCGCTGGGCACTCAGGCTCGGGGGTGGGCGGAGTGGGGCAAGATCGACACCCTCGGACACGAGCTCGACGCGGCGGACTTCGCCCGAAAGATCGAGGATGAACTGGAGAGCTTGAGGGAGCGCATCGCGCGGCTGTTGGCGGTCGGATGGACGGCCGTTCGGGTGACTACCGATCATGGTTGGCTGCTGATGCCGGGAGGCTTGCCCAGGGTGGACCTGCCGCAGCACCTGACGGTCAGCAGGGGCGCGCGTTGCGCCGCGATTGCCGGCGAATCGAGACCGGACGCGCTGATCGCGCCGTGGCACTGGAACGCGAACGAGTCGTTCGCCACGGCCAGGGGCATCGGCGCGTTTCGACGGTCGGTGGAGTACGCGCACGGCGGCCTGAGCATCCAGGAGTGCCTGATTCCGGATCTCCTGGTGAGGGCAAGCGGTCGGGTCGAAGCGGTGGCTGGCATCACGACGATTACCTGGCGAGGATTTCGTTGCCTGGTTGAAGCTACCGTCGGTGGCGGCGAAGTGACTGCGGACCTACGTTTGCGGGACGAACTGAGCCGGTCCGTTGCCGGTTCCGGCAAGCCGGTGGAGGCCGACGGCTCGGTGAGCCTGCTGCTTGCCGACGACGACCACGAACGTTCGGGCCTGGTTCTCGTCCTAGTCGATGACGAAGGCCGGATCCTCGCCCGGCGCGACACCGCAGTGGGGGAGGACTCGTGAACTCGTTGAACCTGGAGATGGATCACCTCGACCAGCTCGCCGCCGAAGCCTTCCCGGGCTACCTGGTCCGCAAGGACCTTGTGCGGCGCTACGCGCGTCAGTACCCAGTGCCGACGTATGTCGTCGAGTTCCTGCTGGGGCGCTACTGCGCCAGCGTCGAGGACGAGGAGATCAGGGAAGGACTGGTCATCGTCGAGAAGCAGCTCGAAGGGCGGACAGTGCGGCCGAACGACCAGGAGGTGTTCAAGTCGCGCGCCCGCGAGAACGGTTCGGTCAAGCTGATCGACATCGTGCGCGCCCGGCTCGACGCCCGCAATGACTGCTACGTGGCCGAGCTGCCGAGCCTGGGCCTGTCTGGAATCGATGTGGGGGACTCGCTCGTCAAGGACAACCAGAGGATGCTCACCGACGGCTTCTACGCCGAGGTGACGCTCGAGTACGACGCCGTGGTCGCGGTCGACGGCCGCGCCAACCCGTTCCGGATCGCCTCCCTGCGGCCGATTCAGATGTCGAGCCCCCGTGTGCTCGACGTGTTGGAGCGTGGTCGCCGGCTCTTCTCGACCGACGAGTGGCGCGACTTCCTGATCCGGTCCGTGGGCCTCGAACCGGCCGCGCTGGACGACCGGGCGAAGCGTGTCGCCTTGCTGCGCATGGCGCCCTTCGTGGAGCGGAACTACGACTTGGTGGAACTCGGCCCCCGCGGCACCGGCAAGAGCCACATATACCAGCAGATCTCTCCGTACTCCCATCTGCTCTCGGGCGGCAAGGCGACGGTCGCCAAGATGTTCGTGAACATGGCAACCGGTCAACGCGGCCTGGTGTGCCAGTACGACGTGGTGTGCTTCGACGAAGTCTCCGGCGTCTCCTTCGACCAGAAGGACGGCGTGAACATCATGAAGGGCTACATGGCATCGGGCGAGTTCAGTCGCGGCAAGGAGAGCATCCGCGCCGACGGCGGCATCGTGATGGTCGGCAACTTCGACGTCGACGTGGAGCAGCAGCAGCGGATCGGGCACCTGCTTAGCCCGCTGCCGAAGGAAATGCGAGACGACACCGCCTTCCACGATCGGATCCACGCTTACGCTCCGGGCTGGGACTTCCCGAAGCTGAATCCCGAGAACCACCTGACGAATCACTTCGGGCTGGTCTGTGACTTCCTGAGCGAGTGCTGGAATCAGTTGCGGCAGAAGAGCCGGTTGACGGCGCTTCAGAACCGCGTCTTCTGGGGCGGCGCCCTCAGTGGGCGGGACATCGAGGCGGTGAACAAGACCTGCTCCGGGCTCTTGAAGTTGCTCTTTCCGGACCCGGCGATGCCGATTGAGGACGAAGACCTGGAATGGGTTGTTCGCCTAGCCCTGGAGTCCCGGCGGCGCGTGAAGGAACAGCAGAAGCGCTGCCTCAAGAGCGAGTTCCGCAACACCCACTTCTCCTTCACGCTGGGTGTCGATGGGGTCGAACAGTTCGTCGCCACGCCGGAGCTGCACAGCGACGAGGCGATCGACAGCGATCCGCTGCCGCCCGGTCAGGTCTGGGCGGTGGGGCCGGGAACCGGAGAGAGCGGAGCTGGTCTGTACCGGATCGAGGTCGCGATCGGGCCTGGCAGCGGCGTGAAGATCCTCAACCACCCCGTGCCGCCGGCCTTCCGGGAGAGTGTAAAGGTCGGCGAACAAAACCTGTATCGCGCGGCGAAGGAGCTCGTCGGCCACCGTGACCCGCGCGGCTACGAGTATTCGGTTCAGTTGCGCCCGTTCGATGCCGACAAGTCGGGCCTCGGACTCGGCATGCCGGTGCTGGCCGCCTGCGTCGGAGCGCTGCTCGATCGCGGAACCCGTGGCGCGACCATCCTTGTCGGTCCGTTGAATCTCGGCGGCAGCCAGGACATGCTTCCGCACCCGGTAGCGATCGCCGAACTCGCGGTCGACAAGCGGGCCACGACGCTGTTGATGCCCGTGGGCGCCAGGCGTGCGCTGAACGATCTGCCGGACGATCTCTGGACCAAGGTCAACATCGAGTACTACAGCGATCCTGTGGACGGCGTCTTCAAGGCGTTGCTAGCTTGATGCCGATGGCCGCGGCTGAAGCGTGTTGAACTACGACGGCCCCCGGGCGCTGGAGCTTCTCCGGCTTGGAACCGCTTTGCCTCAGGCGGCGTTCCGGCGCGGCCAAGAGGAGGCGGTCCGGCACGTCGTCGAGGGGCGAGGCCGGCTGTTGGTTGTGCAGCGCACGGGATGGGGAAAGAGCTTCGTCTACTTCATCGCCGCCAAGCTCCTGCGGGAGGCAGGCATGGGACCGGCCCTCCTGGTGTCGCCGCTCCTTGCCTTGATGAGGAACCAGATCGCCGCCGCGGAACGGATGGGTGTTCGAGCCGCGACGATCAACTCCGACAACAGAGAAGTGTGGGAGCGCGTTGAGGAGGCGGTTCTCCGCGACGAGGTCGACACCCTGCTCATCTCGCCAGAGCGGCTGGGGAATCAACGGTTCGTTGACCGCGTCCTTGCCACGGTTGGCGATCGGATTTCGCTGCTCGTCATCGACGAAGCGCATTGCATTTCAGATTGGGGGCACGACTTCCGGCCGGACTACCGGCGTATCGGGAGGATCGTTGAGGCCCTGCCGCCCAATCTTCGTCTACTGGCGACCACGGCGACGGCAAACGACCGGGTCGTCCAGGACCTTCAGGCCGTACTTGGGCCGAGTCTCGCCATCTCGCGGGGCAGCCTGAACAGGCCTTCGTTGGCACTGCAGACCATCCGTCTTCGCAGTCAGGCCGAGCGGCTCGCCTGGTTGGCTGAGCAAGTGCCGGCGATGCCTGGCAGCGGCATCATCTACACGCTGACGGTTCGGGACGCGGAACAGGTTGCGGACTGGTTGCGGAGCCGGGACCTGCTCGTCGAGGCCTATACAGGCGAGAGCGGCGATCGCCGCCCAGGACTTGAGCAGGCTCTGCTGGACAACGAAGTAAAGGCCCTCGTGGCAACGACCGCGCTGGGAATGGGCTTCGACAAACCGGACCTCGCCTTTGTCATCCACTACCAGGCTCCAGGGTCCGTCGTGGCCTACTATCAGCAGGTGGGACGAGCGGGTAGGGCGCTCGACTCGGCCTATGGCGTGTTGCTGGGCGGTGAGGAGGATACCGACATCACTGACTTTTTCATCAACACGGCCTTCCCTGCGCGACGGCAGGTTGATGAGGTCATTGCGGTGCTCGAAGCGGAGCCGGATGGTCTCTCCGAGGCTCAGATTCTGTCGGTGGTGAACATCCGGCAGGGCAGACTGAAGCAGTTGATGAAGATCCTCTCGCTCGAAGCGCCGGCGCCTGTGGTGAAAGAGGGTGCGAGGTGGCAACTGACGGCGGCGCAACTGACTGAAGAATTCTGGCAGCGAGTTGAGCGCTTGACTGCCCTACGCCGGCACGAACAGGGGCAGATGCAGCACTACGTCGACCTGGAGTCGGGACACATGGAGTTTCTGATTCGAGCTCTGGATGGGGATCCGGCCAAGGCGACCGCGGAAGCGCACGTTGAACTACCCGCGGAACCGCAGCGGCGTACCGTCCTCGACGCGATTGCCTTTGTCAAAGGCGCCTTTCATGAGATCGCGCCCCGCAAGAAGGGCCCAAGAAAGATGATTCCGCCGGAGTTACGCGCCGAGCCCGGAAGAGCCTTGTGTCACTGGAAGGACGCTGGATGGGGGCGTCTCGTGCAGAGTGGGAAGTACGGAGAAGGGCGTTTCTCCGACGAACTCGTCGATGCTTGTGTCGAACTGCTCCGACGTTGGCATCTGGATCCGGCGCCGCAATGGGTGACTTGCATCCCATCACTGCGTCATCCCGAGTTGGTGCCGGACCTCGCGGAGCGGCTCGCCGCGGCGTTGGGCTTGCCGTTTCGGCCGATTCTGATAAAGACAGAGAACCGGCCCGAACAGAAGAAAATGGAGAACAGCGCCCAGCAGGTAGCGAATGTCTGGGGCTCACTTGCGCTGGGCGATAGCCCTCCGACGGAACCAGTCCTGTTAGTGGACGACATCGTCGATTCGCGCTGGACGTTGGCGGTCGCGGCTCGGCTGCTACGAAGCGGAGGCAGCGGCGAGGTGTGGCCTTTGGCGCTCGCCCAAGCTTGAGTGCAGCGATGAGCGAGTCGCTTTCGGCAAACACCAAGGCCATCCTGCTGCTGACGGCGCCGTTGATTGTGGGCGCTGGGTCGTCCCGGGGCACGACCCTGAGGCCACTCTCCTTGAAACGCGAATACTCCGAACTGGTTAGGCGCCTCCGTGAGATCGGGCGTGAGCCGGCGGATCTGATTGGTGACAAGGCGCGGTTCGTGCTGGACGAATGCTCGGCGCTGGTCGGCCAGGGGATCGACTGGCATCGGATCGAGTCCCTGCTGGGGAGGGGAGTTCAGTTGAGTCTCGCGGTAGAACGGTGGCGGACCCGAGCAATCTGGGTTGTGAGCCGTGCCGACCACTGCTACCCCAGGCGACTGAAGGTGCGCCTGCGTGAGAAGGCGCCTCCCATTCTCTACGGTTGCGGCGATCGGTCTTTGCTGAATAGCGGCGGTCTTGCAGTCGTCGGTCCGCGAGACGCCAACGCAGACCTGATTGACTACGCGCACGCCGTCGGTGCACTTGCAGCCAAGTCCCACCAGCTTGTCATTTCGGGAGCTGCCAGGGGGGTTGACCGGGCGGCTATGGCCGGTGCGCTCACTGCCGGTGGTTGGGCAGTGGGCGTCCTCGCCAACGACCTCGCACGGGCCTCAACGCACCGGGAGAACAGGGATGCTCTGCTCGATGGGAGACTCGTGCTGGTCTCGCCGTACGATCCCGCGGCGCGGTTCGTTGCCGGCCACGCGATGGAACGAAACCACTCCGTCTATAGCCTCGCCGATGCATCGCTGGTCGTTGAGGCGCTGGTGGACCGGGGCGGTACTTGGGCTGGCGCCACGGCGCAACTCGACAGGCGTTCGGCCTGTCCGGTCTATGTGCGGTCGACCTTGGGGCACTCCGAAGGGCTTGCCGCATTGGAGGCTCGCGGAGCTCTTCCATGGCCGAATCCCCAGAGCCCCGAGGAGTTCGGAGCGGCTCTCGACCAGGGCGTGGTCGAGACTCCTGTGTCGGGCGAGCAGCGGCCATTGGTCGCGGCTACTGCGCCGTCGACTCTCGCGGAGCCACGCCGGTTGGCCGCCGCTTGGCAGTCGAGTGATTCGGGAGAAGGCCTGGGCGGCGGCAAGGACCGGAACCTTGCAGATGAGCTTTGGAGGGCGGTTCGGATCGCGGCCTGGAGAGCGTGCCGGGAGGCCACACAACTGAAGGCGGCCGCTTCGCAGTTCGGCTCAACGGAGCCACAGGCCAAGGAGTGGTGCGCAAGACTTGTCGCCGAGGGCGTACTACGGCTTGAGCAGAGGCCCGTGCGCTATGTAGCCACCGAGGTCCTCCGGGGAAAGGACCTTGGAGACGAGCACTACCAATCCGCGTCGGTGACCCCAAGCGACGAGTTCTGGCGCGTAATTCGCGATTTGCTGGTACGTGCGCTTGGTGAGCCGAGGAGCAGCGAAGAGGTTGCTGCCGAACTCCGGCTGATGCCCAGGCAGGCGCAGGTATGGCTGAAGCGACTTGTTGAGGAGGGTGCCTTGGAGAGGAGCGAGCGCCCCGTCCGCTACGTCGCGCGGCCAGCCGGTCTCCTGGACGGGGTTGGGCCCCTGGCGGACCGCAACTGAACCCGGACCGAAGAGGCTGTTGAGTAGGCCGGGACGCCAGTCTCGCTAACTTACTCCCCGCCGATCCGCTCCAGGTACACCGCCTCCAGCAGATCGAGCTTGTCCTTGATCACGCCCGCCGTAGCCCGCGGCTCTGGAGCGTCGAGGACCATCCAGGTGTCGCTGTCCCGGTCGTACTCGGGCCACTCGGGGGCGCCGTCGCCGTTCGGGTCGCCGGCGGCGGCGAAGCGGGTCCAGTAGCCGACCATCGCTTCGCCGAGGGCGGCGCCGGAGACTCCGGGGTAGCGCTCGGACTTCGGGTCGTTCGTGGCGCCGAAGGCGTAGGCGACCTCGGAACCGTGGGGGGCGCCGGGGAACGTCTCGCGCTGGGCTTCGGGGAGGAACTGGAAGTAGTAGGCCCATCCGGGCGAGGAGACGGTCTTCATCTGCTCGGCGAGGTAGCGGGCGGAGATGACGTAGCGCTGGTCGCCGAACATGGTCGCGGCGGCGACGCGCTCGTCGTCGTCGTTGGTTTCTGCCTCCGCGCCATAGAGGCGCCGCGCCTGCTGCTCGCGCTCGCCGAAGCGGGCGAAGTAGGCGTCGGGGTCCAGGCCGAAGGCGCGGAAGATCGTACCTTCGAAGCTGTTTCCACCGGTCATGTAGGGCACGTCGTGCTGCTCGCCGCGGGCGAAGACGAGGCCGGGCTCGTCGGGGAGGACGGCGCCCACAATCGGCACCCAGAAGCCGGCGCGCTGCGCGATGAGTTCCTCGAACGGAATCGAGCGCAAGTCGCCGGCAGAGGGCTCCTCGTCGACGTCGAAGCCAGGTTCGGCGATCAGGGCCGCGCCTTGAGCGCGGGCGGAGGGCAGACCCCACCTGGCTTCACTGATGTGGGGCAGGGACCAGGTGCCGTAGCCGCTTTCCGCGATCGCGCGGTGGAACAGCCCTTCGGCGGCAGGGGCGCTCATCAGGGTGTTCACCGCCATCCCGCCCGCCGAGACGCCGAAGATCGTCACCCGCTGCGGATCGCCGCCAAAGGCCGCGGCGTTTCGCTGGACCCACTCGAGAGCGGCCACCATGTCGAGGACGCCGTGGTTCGCCTCGGGTTCGCTGGCGGCCTCGGCTTCCGCGGCCAGGGCGGGATGGGCGAAGAAACCGAGCACGCCCAGCCGGTACTGGATGCTGACCACGACCACGCCGCGGCGGGCCAGGCCGGCGCCGCGGCTGGTTCCGGGAGCTTCGCCGAGCCGGCCGTTGCCGCCGGAGAAGCCGCCGCCGTGAATCCAGACCATGACGGGAAGCGGTTCGCTGTCAGCGCGATCGGTTGGGGTCCAGACGTTCAGGTACAGGCAGTCCTCGCTCTGGGGGAGTTGGGCGCGCCCCTGCGGGCAGATGGGGCCGTGGTCGGAGGCTACGCGGGGCTCGGCCCAGGAGTTGGCGGATTGGGGCGGCCGCCAGCGCAATTCGCCGTCCGGCGGTTGAGCGAAGGGGATGCCGAGGAAGGCCGCGATGTCGGCGCTGCCTTCCGGAGCGAACCCCTGGACCGGGCCGGCGTCGGTTTCGACGAGGAAGGGGTCGGGCGGCTCGGAGGCGCAGCCGAGGAGGGTGATGAGGAAGAGGAGTGCGAGGGCGAGAGCGGCGGCGGGTGGGATCTTCATGGTGGGGAATCCTAGCGGTGGAGTGCCGACGCGGGGATAGCCGCCGCTTGGCGCCGGATGCGGGCAAGATGCCCGCGTTCCCTAAGGGCGGATGCTGGCCGGACGGCCAGCGCACCCAGACGCGGCGCCTTGCCGCTTCAGCGCTAGTGGGCGTCGCCGCCGGCGGTGGGCGGGATCCCGGCCGTGGGGGCTGGCCGGCGGTCGGGGACCACCGCGATCGTCTGCAGCAGGTCGAGCATCGTCTGCCATCCCCGCTCGACGTTCTGGACCGAGATCCGCTCGTTGTTGCCGTGCACGCCCCCCTGATCGGAGTTCGGGACGACGACCGGCGAGAAGCCGTAGGCGACGATTCCGAGGTCGCGGAAGAAGTGGCTGTCGGTGAAGCCGGCGGTGACGGCCGGCAAGACCGTCGAACCGGGGTAGCGGCGTGCGGTGACGTTCTCGAGCGCGCGGTAGAGCTCGGTGTCGGTCGAGGAGATGGCCGGCGTGAAGGACATGAGGACCTCGATCGAGACGGAAGGCTGGTCGAGGCTGGCTCTCAGGTCGCGGATGAAGAGGCGCGGGCTCTGATCGGGCAACAGGCGGCAGTCGAGCTCGGCGGTGGCGGCGGGGGCCACGACGTTGATCTTGCTCGACGCTTCGAGCCGCGTGACCGCGCAGGTGTTCCGGGTCAGGGCGTGCAGCATCGGATTCGTCCGGTGGAGCGCGGCGAGCCGTTCCGGCGCCGCGATCAACCGCTCGGGATCGGCCAGATCCGCTGCTCCGGCCTCGAGGTCAGCCAGACTCCGGAAGAAGTCGCCCACGGCGGGCACGATACGAGGCGCGAAGGGGGTCCGACGCAGACGTTCCAGCGCCTCGACCAGGTCGGTGACGGCGCTTCGGGGCGACGGACTCGAGCCGTGTCCGGCGGGACCCACCGCGTTCAGCCTCAGCCAGAGCGGCACCTTCTGGGTCACCTCGACGCTGAACGCCACCCGGTTGCCCAGAATGCGCCCGCTGCCGCCCTCGTTCAGGAGCAGCCCGACGCCTTCGAGCAGGTCCGGGCGGTTGCGGACGAGCCAGCCGGCGCCCTTGAGCCCCCCGGCCTCCTCGTCCGCCGTGGCGAGGAAGATCACGTCGCGGCTGAGGGGCTTGCCGGAGCGGGCGAGGGCGAGGAACGCCTCCAGGTGCATGATGCCCAGACCCTTGGTATCCAGGGCGCCGCGACCGTAGAGGTAGCCCTCGTCGTGGGCGCCGGAGAGCGGACCGTGCTTCCAGAAGCGGTTGTCCGCCGGCACCACGTCCGTGTGGTGGAGGAGGATGATGCCCGGCGCCGAACCGCCCGTAAGACGCGCCCAGATGCTGCCCCGGCCGGGCGCCGGTTCGACGGTCTCGTAGGGGATCCCCTCGCGCTCGAAGATGTCCTCGAAGAAGGCGACGGCGCGGCTCTCGTTGCCGGGCGGGTTCGTCGTGTCGATCCGCAGGTACTGCTGCAGTCGCGCGGACGCCCGCGGCAGAGTGGGATCGTCGGTCTGGTCCTCCAGGGTCGGACCGGTGGCGCCCATGGCCGCGAGAGCTGCCATGGCCAGCGCGATCGTGGCTGACGTGACCATTCTTGGATTTTTGGGGGTCGTTGGGGGTCGGAAGGGAATGGGGGATCGTGTTTGTGAAGAGGAGGGCAAGCATATGGCAACTGGGAGCGGATTCGCGGTGCGTCGCGCGGCGCCGAAGGAAACTCAGGCGCCGAAGCGCCGTATCCCGCCTTGCCGCCGGTATGATCGCGCGGCCGCGCACCCACTTGGAGGAGAAGCCGCATTGACCAGACCAAACGGAGCACTCACGCCGTCGATCATCCTTGCCGCGCTGGTGCTGGCGGCGCCCGCATCCCGGGCGCAGCACGGCGTCGGCGCCGGCGACTGGCCGTCCTACGGCGGCGACTACGGCAGCACGAAGTACACGGCACTCGATCAGATCGACCGCAACAACGTCGCCGACCTCGAGGTGGCTTGGCGCTGGGCGTCTCCCGACAACGCCGAGGCCGAGACCAGGCACGCGATGCTCAAGCCGGGGCCGTACAAGGTGACGCCGCTGATGGTCGACGGCGTGCTCTACGTATCGACGTCATATGGCCAGGTGGCCGCGATCGACGGCGAGACCGGGGAGTCGAAGTGGGTCTTCGACACCGAGGACTGGCGCACGAGTCGGCCGACGAACCTGGGTTACAACCACCGCGGCGTCGGCTACTGGACCGACGGCGAGCAGGCGCGGATCCTGATGCCGACGAACCAGGCCTACCTGTGGGCGATCGACGCCCATACCGGCGAACCGGTCGGCGGCTTCGGGACGGAGGGCAAGGTCGATCTGACAGAGGGACTCGGCCGGACGGTGCCGCGCCGCGTGTACTCGGTGATCTCGGCGCCGATGGTCATCGGCGACACGGTGGTCGTCGGGTCGTCGATCTTCGACGGTCCGATCCGCAAGGAGATGCCCCCCGGCCATGTGCGCGGATTCGACGTGCGAACCGGCGAGCAGAAGTGGATCTTCCACACGATTCCCCAGGGCGACGAACCCGGAGTCGAGACCTGGGAGAACGAGTCCTGGACCTACAGCGGCAACACGAACGTCTGGTCGCTGATGAGCGGCGACCCGGAACTGGGCTACGTTTACCTTCCCATCAGCACGCCGACGAACGACTGGTACGGCGGCCACCGCCTGGGCGACAACCTGTACGCCGAGAGCCTCGTCTGCCTCGACGCGGACACCGGCGAAAAGGTGTGGCACTTCCAGTTCGTCCACCACGGCCTGTGGGACTACGACGTGCCGGCGGCGCCGAACCTGGTCGACATCGTGGTAGACGGCAAGGAGATCAAGGCCGTCGCCCAGATCACGAAGCAGGGCTTCATCTACGTCTTCGATCGCAGGACCGGCGAACCCGTGTGGGACATCGAGGAGCGGCCGGTGCCGCAGACCGACGTGCCGGGTGAGCGCACCTCGCCCACCCAGCCGTTCCCGACCAAGCCGGCGCCCTACGAGCACCAGGGGTTCGTCGGTGACGACATGCTGATCTCGTTCACGCCCGAACTGCACGAGGCGGCGAAGAAGATTCGCGACAAGTGGATCTACGGACCGCTGTTCACGCCACCTTCGCTTCAGGGCACCGTGCTGCTGCCGGGTTGGGCCGGCGGCGCGAACTGGTACGGCGCGGCGGTCGATCCGGAGACGTCTACGATCTACATTCCGTCGTTCACGATGCCGATGGTCGTCAAGCTGACCGAGCCGGACGGCGCCCGCTCCAACTTCGACTACGTGCGTGGCATGAGCGGCATCGAGAGCTTCTTCCTGCCGGGTCCGATGGGACTGCCCCTGACCAGGCCGCCCTACGGCCGGATCACGGCGATCGATCTGAATACCGGCGAGCACGCCTGGATGAAGCCGCACGGTGACGGCCCGCGAGCGCAGATCGAGCGGATTACGGGCGAGGATCCAGGTCCGCTTGGCGGAGCGCCCGCCGCCGGACCGCTGTTGACGAAGACCCTGCTGTTCCAGGCTCAGGGCGGCGCGCCGGGGATGGGCGGCGGTGGCGGCGCCGAGACCTCCGTGCTGCGGGCGCTCGACAAGAAGACGGGCGACGTGATCCACGAGGTGGAGTTGGAACTGGCGCCGGGCGGAACGCCGATGTCCTACGAGATCGGCGGTCGCCAGTACATCGCCATGGCGGTCGGCGGCGAGGGCCAGGCGGAAGTCGTTGCCTTGGCGCTGCCGGAAACCGCTGAGTAGAGGGGCCGTGACGGACCGGAATGCCGGCAAGAAGGCCGGCGCACCCAGTGAACGTCCATTGCCTGAAAGGGGAGGTGACTGATGAAACTGGTTTCGATGCTCCGAGACGGTCGGTCCGCGATCGGCGTGCTGGCGGACGAGCAGACCGTCGTCGACCTGAGCGTGGCGGCGCCGGAACTGCCGCGCGGCATGTGCCGGTTCCTGGCCGCCGGCGAGCAAGCGATGCAGGCGGCTCGTCGCGCCCTGGACTCGGGTGCCGGCCGCGTGCCCCTGGCCGACCAGAAACTGCTGGCCCCGGTGCCGCGGCCGCGGAAGTTCCTCGCCATCGGCCTGAACTACGCCGATCATGCGGCCGAGACCGGGCAGAAGCCGCCGTCGTTCCCGACGGTCTTTAACAAGCAGGTCACCTGCATCAACCGGCCGGGTGGCGACATCCACATCCCGCGGGCGTCCTCCGCGGTCGACTACGAGGGCGAGTTCGCCTTCGTCATCGGGCGCCGTTGCCGGGGCGTTGCGGCGGCCGACGCCGGCTCGGTCATCGCCGGCTACACGATCGTCAACGACGTCTCGGTGCGCGACTGGCAGCGCCGCTCCCCGACGATGATCCTGGGCAAGGGCTGGGACACCCACGGTCCGATGGGGCCGTACCTGGTCACATCGGACGAGATCGACGACCCGCACGCGCTCGGCATCCGCACCTGGGTCAACGGTGAGCTGCGGCAGGACTCGAACACGCGTGAGCTGGTCTTCGACTGTCCGAAGCTGGTTGAGACGATCTCGACGATGTGTACGCTCGAGCCGGGCGACGTGGTGACCACCGGCACGCCGGCGGGCGTCGGTCTGGGCCACAGGCCGCCGAAGTTCCTGGTCCCCGGAGATGTCGTGCGGATCGAGATCGACGGTCTCGGGGTGTTGGAGAACCCCGTAGTCGCCGAGCCGTAGCGGCTAGCCGCGGCCGCGGCCGACCGCCATGCGGACCTCGCGGTCCTTCCGTTTGGACTTCAGCTCGACCTTGATCGACTGAACTTCACGCGAAGTCAGGGGAGCGCTCGTCGAGTAGCCGAGCATGTACTGGCTGCGGAGTTCGTTGCCGATGTGCTCGTAGGCCCCGAGCACGGCGTCCATGCCGCCGACGTAGTAGACGCGCCCCCCGCTGGTCTTGGAGATCGCCTCCATGTCGAGCTTCCGGGGGCCGCGCCCCCGCGGATCCGCGCCCTGGACCATGTTGATCACGTAGATCGGGACGCCGGTGTTGCCGGCGGTCCTGTACGTTCTGCGGTAGCTGGCCTGGCTGCCGAAGTCGTCGCCGTCCGTGAGGACGACCAGGGCGCGTCGGCCCTGGTCACGGGCGAGATGGACGAGGCTGAACTCCATCGCGTCGTACAGCGCGGTCTGCCCATCGGCTCGCAGGTTCTGCAGATTGGCGATCAGATCCCTCACGTCGGCCGTCGTGTCCGAGATCAGCCGGGGCCGGGTATCGAAGTCGACGAGGAACGCCTGATCGATCCTGGTCAGGGTGTTGCCGAGGAAGCGGGCCGCCGCCATGCGCACGTCCGGCATCAGGGCAAACATGCTCTCGGAGCTGTCGACCGCGAGCCCCAGCACCAGGGGCACGTCCTCGGCGACGGCGAAACGCTCGATCGGGATCTGATTGCGACCGCCAAGCAGGACGAAGTCTTCCTGGCTCAGCGTGGTGATCGGCTTGCCCTGGTCGTCGTTGACGACGGCGTACACCTCGACCAGGTTGACGATCGTCTCGGTCACGGGGGCGTCGGAGGACAGGAACTCCACGTCCTCGATCATCGTGCCGTCGTCGAGGTAGACGGCGATCCGGGCGAAGTCGACACCCGGCATGACGGGCCCGGGCAGGACGGTGCGGAAGGGTGGCCGGGTCATGGTCACCGCGAGCCGGTCGTTGCGGTAGAACTCGACCCGGTCGAGCCTCCGCCCGGCGACCAGTTCGACCTGCGCTTCGATGGCGTAGCTTCCTCCCGCCTGCGCTTCGACCGAGGCGATGCCGATCTCGGTGTTCCGTCGCGGCTGGTTGATCGGCAGTTCGTCGTCGTCCAGTCGCCGGTCCGCGCGGTCGTAACCGACGACCCGGATGACGTGGGGAACCGCCTCCGGTCCGAGGTCGATCCGGGTTTCAAAGGGCTTGCGCTTGTCGTCGAAGACCAGTTCGCCATCGAGGTAGAACTCGACCCGGCGCACGATGTCGCTCGTTGTCACCGTGCCGAAGGACTTCTTGCCTTGCAGTCCCGAGCGCTCGCCGCGGGGAGGCAGCAGGCGAACCCGGTTCCCCTTCGGCGCAGCGTCCCGCTCGCCAGCAGCGGCGCCGCCGCCCCAGCCGCCGCGCCGGGCGGCGGATCCCGCCGCCGCAAGGATGCCCGCTTCGGCGACCTCGGCCGAACCGCTTTCACCGACGCCGTCCGGAGTGAGCAACTCGACGTCGCTCCGCTCGTCGAGGGGATTCGAGCCCTGTTCTAGGAACGTGACATGCCACCGGTCGTTGCGCAGATCCTCGACCATCAGCACCAGTTCGTCGATCGCCGTCGGCAGGTCGAACAGGGTGCGGAAGCGCCAGGTCCCGCGGTCGAGCTCGACCCCCGAGCCGGTGCGGTGGATCAGCAGGGGAGGGGCGTCCAGACCGCGGCCGTAGATCGTGATCCGCAGGGCGTCGCTGGACACGGGCGGCCGGTCGCCAAGGGTGGCGAGGCCGTCGAGGGTGACCAGTTCGGCGGGCGCTCCGCCGGCCGTCGACTCGATGCCCTGCGGTAGCAGGACGCCGCGGAGAGCGAGTTCGGCGCTTCCGGCGGCGTTGGCATCGTCACCGCGACGGGTCATGGTCTCGATCGCCCGGTTCGCGCGCAGGGCGACCAGGTCCGTCGGCGCCGCGAGGGTGGCCCAGCGGCGAGTGGCGAGGTCCGGCGGCGGGCCGCCGGAGGAGGAAGCGAGCCGCACGTCGACTGGGTGCGGCGCCCCGTCACGAGGTCCGGCCGAACCGTAGCTTGCGCGCCACGATTCGCCGAGCTGAAGGATCGCGCCGGTGACCTCCTCGGCACTGGTCAGCACCTGACCGCCGCTGGCCTGAGCGAACTCCTCCGAGTGCTGGCGGTGTCCGGGGAGGAGATCGTCGATCTCCGCTGCCGGAGGTGCTGCATGAACCGGGTAGACGCGCCAGCTCAGGGCGGCAACGGCCCGCGCCAGACTCCGTTGCTGACGCTGTTCACTGAGGGCCGCCCGTTCGAAGGCCGGAATCGGTTCGCCGAGCAGTCGCTGCGCGAAGGCGTCCGCGCCCAGGTCCATGCCGTCGCGCACCAGGAGCAGGGCCCTTGGCGGCCCGCGCGCCCACGAGGCCGTGCTCAGGGACTCGAGCAGGTTCGCCCGCTGCCGGTCCAGGATGTCGAGTTCCTGCAGAAAGCTCTCCAGGAGGTCGGCCGTGCGCAGGCCGTCGGCGTTCGGATCGCCGGAGCGCACATCGGCCGCGGCCTGCATTTCCCTGCGCAGCGCGAGGACGCCGCCGGCCTCGTGTGCGCGTCCTGCGACGGCGGCAGCAGCCGCCCGCACCTTGCCGGCGTCCGCGGTCGGTTCGAGGACCACCTCGACGATCCGGTCGCCGGTGATCATCTCGACATCGCCCAGGGCCACCAGCCGGTCGGCGGCGTCGCCAATCGCCGTCGCCGCGGCCTCGGCGCCTTCCGGGGTCGATGCGGGCAGGTCGAAGTAGACGACGATGCGCCAGCGATCGGTGACCCGGTCGACCGCAAGCACCTCGCGCGGCTCGCCGTTTTCCAGGATCTCGACTGCCTTGGCATCCAGCCGCAGGGCGGGCTCGGAGGGAACCTGAAAGACGATGTCACTCTCGCGGCTCAACACCTGGGCGGCGCCGGGGGCCATTCCCGGCAACACCGCCAGCGCGGCAAGCACAAGCAGACGGCGGCACTGGCCGACCCGGGGCGGACTCATCCGGGCCCGGGATCTGGAGTTCATGCTCAGAGACGTCGCAACGTCAGGGGTCATCACCGCACCTCGCGGCCCTCGATCGTCCTGGCCGTCACTCCACTGCGGCCGAGTTCGACGTTGACCTGGCGCCAGTTCGGTCCTCCCGGCTCCTCCTTCGGATAGTAGGTGAGCAGGTAGTGGCTCCGGAGTTCGCGACTGATCGAGTCGAAGATCGGCGTCAGGTCCTGATCGTGGCGCACGTAGTAGACGCGGCCGCCGCCGGCCTTCGACATCCGTTCCAGTTTGCTGACGAAGGTGCGCGTACTGAAGCTGCGCCCGTCCGTGCGCGCCGCCTCGTCGTTCATCAGCACGAGGTAGACGGGAACGCGGGCGCGCCGGGCCTGCTCCAGGCTCTGTCTGAAGGCGGCGTCGGAGTCCTCGTCGTCTCCGTCGTAGAAGACGACCAGGGCCTTGCGCCCCCGCAGGCCCTCGAGCTGGTCCAGGGCCAGGGAGAGCGCGCCCCACACCGCGGTGCGGCCCCGCGGCCGGAGCGAACCGATGCCGCCGCGCACCGCGTTCAGGTTGTACGTGGCGGCGCGAACCAGGCGAGGTTCGGTGCCGAAGCCGACCAGGAAGGCCCGATCCCGGCTGGCCTGCAGTGAGTCGAGGAACGCGGTCGCGGCGCGCCTCACGTCGGGCATGCGCAGGAACAGGCTGCTCGAGGTGTCGATGGCCAGGCCGAGGGTCAGGGGAAGGTCGAAGGCGACCCGGAACGACTCCAGTTCCTGGGCGCGGTCGTCCTCGAAGACGGAGAAGTCCGCGGCCGCCAGATCCCGCACCGGTAGTCCGGAACGGTCCGTGGCGACGACGTAGAGCTGCACCAGTTCGACGCCGATATGGGCCGAGAGGCCGGGTCGGCTGAGAAAGATGACGTCTTCCGCGATGCGGCCGTCCAGCAACTGGGCCTCGACCCGCAGGAAGATCTCCGGGTCGCCCACCGGCACCAGCACTTCACGGCGGAACGGCTCTTCCCGGGCCGTCGCCGCCAGCTTGTCCTTGACGAAGAAGCGCATCTCGGCGAATTGGCCTCCGCGCGGCACCTTGACCTCGGCGGCGACGTCGACTGGGCCGGCGTGGGGCCCCCCCTCCGGTTCGGTGATGCGCACCCAGAACGCGTACGGGGGCTGGTTGACGAGCAGCTCGTGGCGGTCGAGTTCCCGGTCCTCGGCGTCGAAAGCGACGACTTCGACGCGGCCGAGGCGGTCGCCCCGCCCGAGGTCGATGCGAGCCCGGTACGGCGCCCGGTTGCGGGCCGCCACGCGCCGACCGTTGTAGTAGAAGACGACCCGCTGCACCCGGTCGGTGAACCCTTCCTGGACCTCAGCCAGGAAGGCGACCCGACCGCGCTTGTCGTTCGGATCCTCGGGCCTCAGGTTGATCGCGCGCGCGACTGTACGGGCGTCGGTCTCCTCTCTCAGGTCCGCCAGGTCGACGAAGTCAACCAGCGCATAGCCCCAGCGTCCGGAGGCGAGGTTCTCGGCGAGTACGATCGCGGAGTCGGTGCCGGGCGGGAGTTGGAGCGGCCGCTCGAAGGACAGGTGTTCGGCGCCTGGCGGTGCAAACGGCTGGCCGTGGCTGGTGACCACGCTGCCGTCCTCGCGGTGGAGTCCGGTGCTGACCCGCCAGGATGCGGCATCGCCGGGCGGTGCGCCGGTGGCCGGCACGATGGTGCTGGTCAGGCGTCCGACCGTGCGCTCGGGCGACGTGGACTCGATCTGGATCGAGGCGACGACTTCGATGCCGCTGTTGCCTCCGCCCTCGAACTCGCTGTCCAGATCGCCCTCGAAGGCGCGCCGAAGCCGCACCTCGGCAACGTCGTCCGGCGAACCGGCGCCGGGAACCACGGTCGGCGCGCGGAGTTCGTGATCTTCGTCTCGTGACCGCAGCTCGAGCGGACCGGCGGCGGCCGCGCGGTCCGGAAGCTGGAACCTGGCCTCGAAACGGCGGGGAAGCCGCTCGATCCATTCGGCGATCTCCAGACCGTTCGAGAGCACCTCGCCCCCCGTGGCCCTGGCCGCCGCGTCCCAGTCCGACGGCTGGACGAAGAGCCGCAGTTCCTCCTCGACCGTCTGCTGGGCGCCGGACCGGGGCCGGCCGAAACGGAGCGTGAAGCCGACCGTCACCTCGTTCGAGCTGACGTCGACACCGTCGTCCCCGTCTTCGGGTGCGAAGGCAACCGGCGCCGCGGTCCAGCCGAAGGCGGCCGCGGTGCGCCCCACGGGCCGCAGGCTCGGCATTGTGGCCGCCCCTACCGCAAGCGAGCCGGCGGTCGGTACGAGTCCCAGGTAGTAGCTCAGCGGATCGGTGACCAGGCCATCGCTGAGCAGCACCAGATGCCGCCGCGCGTTTACGGTTCCGCTCTCCTCCTCGCCGGCGCTGCCAGGTACGTCTTCATCGTTCTGCTCGCCGGCCGGTGGATCGTTCCGCCTCAGATCCTCGCGGTCGGCGAGAAACCCGACGAGTTCGTCGATCTGGTTGCTGCGCATCGCCGCCTCCTCACCGAGGGCGTTCGTGGCCATCTGCTCGAGCACGGTCTCCAGTTCGGCGGTCCTGTCGCTGCCGGCGGCGGTCTGCGGCTGCCGGGCTCGCGAGATTTCGATCTGCCGTTCGCTGGCGAACAGGCGGCGCCTTTCCACGATGGCGCTGGCGGCCTCCTCACCGGTGGCAAGTCGTTCCAGCGCGGCCTCTGCCAACTCGCGATCCCGGGTCGGCGGCAGGATCGTGTGTGCGGCCGGGTCCGCCACCACGATCTCCAGGCTGCCGAGCGCCAGCAGCGCATCGAGCTGCTCGAGCAGAGAGTTCGCCAGTTGATGAACCGAGCTTGGCGTGGTCAGCGCAAGGTCGATGTAGACCAGGGTCTGCCAGCCGTCTACGGCCTCCTCGATGCTCTCGATCTCGACCGGCGTTCCGTCTACTCGAAGTTCCAGTTGCCCGTTCAGGGCCGCCGCCGACGCGCCTTCGGCTTCGAACGTCACCGTCTGCTGTGCGAGCGCCGCACTGGCCCCGCACACCCACAACAAAGCCGCTGCCGGCCAACTTCTTCGCGTCAACATCGATCCCGTTTTTCGATTTGCAAGACCGACGCCACCCGTGGACGACGCTTCCTTCGGCTCCCCGGCCTGGCGGGTGCAACCGAAGAAGCCACGCCGGCCTAGGCGACGATCTGGTGGATCGGCTTCGCGCCTTCGACGCCGACCAGCTTCTGGTCGAGGCCGGCGTGGAAGTACGACAGGGCGTTGGGGTCGAGACCGAGTTGCTGCAGGACGGTCGCGTGCAGGTTCTTGACGTGGAAGCGGTCGACCTCGGCCCGGTTGCCGAGTTCGTCCGTCTCGCCGACGCTGGCGCCGCCCGCAATGCCGCCGCCAGCCATCCACATCGTGAAGCCGTAGGCGTTGTGATCGCGCCCGGTGCCCTCGGCGTACTCGGCCGTCGGCTGACGGCCGAACTCGCCGCCCCAGATGACCAGGGTGCTGTCGAGCAGACCGCGCTGCTTCAGGTCGCGCAGCAGGCCGGCGACGGGTAAGTCCGTGGCGCCGGCGTGGTACTCGTGGTTCTTGACCAGATCGCCGTGGGCGTCCCAGTTGTTGTCGTTGTGGTTGCCACCCGAGTAGACCTGAACGAAACGCACGCCGCGCTCGACCAGGCGGCGCGCCAGCAGGCAGCGCCGGCCGAAGTCCTTCGTGCGGTCCTGGTCGAGACCGTAGAGGTTCCGGATGTTCTCCGACTCACCGGAAAGGTCGACCGCTTCGGGCGCGTGCTGCTGCATCCGGTAGGCGAGTTCGTAGCTCGCGATGCGCGCCGCGAGTTCGCTGTTCTCGGCACGGGGCGCGGCGTGCTCCTCGTTGTACTCGCGCAGGCGGTCGAGCAGCCGGCGCTGAGCCTGGCGCGACATTCCCGCCGGCGGATCGAGCGAAAGGATCGGCGTGCCGCTCGAACGGATCACCGTGCCCTGGTAGCTGGCCGGCATGTAGCCGCTGGACCAGTTCTTGGCGCCGCTGATCGGGCCGCCGGTGGGGTCGAGCATGACGACGAAGCCGGGCAGGTTCTCGTTCTCGGTGCCCAGACCGTAGTTCACCCAGGAGCCGATGGCCGGACTGCCGGAGAGGATCCGGCCGCTGTTCATCTGCAGCATCGCGGAGCCGTGCAGCGGCGCGTCCGCGGTCATCGAGTGGATGAACGCGATGTCGTCGACGCAGCCGCCGATGTTCGGGAACAGGTCGGAGACCCATTTGCCGCACTCGCCGTACTGCTTGAACTTCCACTTCGGGCCGACCACCCGGCCCTGGCTGCGCGAGCCGCCGCGGCCCTTGGTCCTGATCTCGATCGTCTTGCCGTCGAGGGGATAGAGCTTCGGCTTGTAGTCGAAGGTGTCGACCTGGCTTGGTCCGCCGTACATGAACAGGAAGATGACCGCCTTGGCCGGGCCGTCGAAGTGGGGCGGCTTGGCGGCCAGGGGGTTCTTCCACTCGGTGGCGCCGTCGGCGGCGACGGTCTGGGCGGCGAGGAAGTTGTCGGTGGACAGCATGCTCGCCAGAGCCACGGAGGTGAAGGCGCCTCCCGCCTCCCAGAGGAACTCGCGCCGGGTTTGACCGCAGAAGGTGTTGCGCGGGCGTTCAGGGTTGTGGGTCATCGTTCTACTCCTCAGCTTAGTCGAGGTAGACGAACTCGTTCAGATTCAACAGCAGAAGCGAGAAACTGGCAAACGCGGCAGAGGAATCGAAGCCCTCTTCCCGCACGAGTTCCTCGACCAGGCCGACGCCGCGGGCGACCTCCGCGGCCCCCGGCTGGCGCGCGAGTACAACCTGGAGCGCTTCGGCAACCCGGTCCTCGAGCGATCCGCCGGCGCCGCCTGTGCGATCCGCCAGAGCCGCCGCCTGCTCGCTCATGAAGGCCCCGTTCAGCATCATCAACGCCTGGGTCGGCTGGGTGGTCGTGAAGCGGACGGGACAGGTGGAGTCGGTGTCGGCCATGTCGAGACTCTCGAGCAACGGATGCAGCAGGGAGCGCTTGACATGGATGTAGACGCTGCGCCGTGACGCTTGTTCGGGAGTCGCTTCGCCCCAGGCCAGGTCGGGCTGCGAGGCCGTGGCGAGGACTTCGGCCGGCATCGGCGGGTAGACGCTGGGACCGCCGAGCTCGAGGTTGAGCCGCCCGGTTGCGGCCAGAACGGAGTCCCGGATCTCCTCGGCAGTCAAACGTCTCATGTTGAAGCGGCTGAACAGGTCGTTGCCGGGATCAGCTTCGAGCGCTCCGTCGGGCGGGCGTGAGGACATCTGGTACGCCCTGCTGGTCATCATGAGCCGGTGCATCGACTTGAGGCGCCAGTCCCGGGCCACGAACGCGGTCGCCAGCCAGTCGAGCAGATCGGGATGGGTCGCCTCCCGGCCGAAACGTCCGAAGTCGTTCGGGGTCGGCGACAGGCCGCGGCCGAAGTGGTACTGCCACAGGCGGTTCGCCATCGCGCGGGAGGTGCGCAGGTTGCCGTCGTCGGCGATCCAGCGGGCCAGGGCGCGGCGGCGGCCCGTGGTGGGCGAGTCGGTCGCGCGCTCGGCAAGGCCCGGATCCGCGTTGCCGAGGATGAGCGGGAACCCGGGCTCGACCCGTTGCGCCGGCGCGTGCGGGTTGCCGCGGATCAGGACGTGGGTAGGCGGCGCCTCGGGTCCGATCTCCTTGACCCGCAGCACCTCGACGTATTTGCGCGGGTTGGAGGCATGGTCGGCGAGAGCCTGGACCGCGTCGCCCAAGGCCCTTGCCGAGCCGGTCCCTGGGAACGCGGGCGTCTCGCCCGCATCCTGCCGCAGGCCGGCAGCTAGGACTAGCGCCGCCCCACCCGTAGCCGGATCGATCGCCAGACCGAGGATCTCCCGCGGCGACAGCGCCCGGTCGTAGAACCTCACCTCGTCCATCGAACCCGCGAAGTGGCCGCCGGCGCCGCGCCGTCCCAGGTCGAGGAACGGGGTCTGGCCGAGATCGCTCCCGTTCCCCTTCGCCGTGGCGGCCTCCATACCGTCGACGAAGAGCGCGATGGCGCCGGACTCCCCATCGCGGGTAAACGCGGCGTGGCGCCAGTTCCCGTCGTTGTAGCCGGGTCCGGACGAGACGCTCGTTCGCTTGGGGGAGTCGTCCGTCTTCTCGTAGACGCCGGCGACGACGTACCCGTTGCCGACCATCGACAGGCCGAAGCCCAGCGGTTGCGGCACGGAACTGACCAGAGCGCTTCCCTTGGCCCATTCGAACTCAACGCCGCCCGGCGCAGCGTCCCTGGTTCTGAACCACAGACTGACGGTGAAGTCGTCCGCCACCGGGAGCGGCAGGCGTACCGAGTCGTTTTCGCCATCGAAGGTGTAGGCACTGCCGGCGACGCCGTCGGCGCCCACCTGCGCCTCCTCGACCCGGCCGTGGAACCGGCCCTTGCGGTCACCCGCGACCAGGGACACGTCCTCGTCGAGGGGGAGATGGGCAACCAAGCCTGTTTCCGCGGTCCTCCTGGCGGCTTCGAGTTCTTCGGCCGTGGCGGCGTTGGCGAGCGTCTCCGCCGACGAGCGCGCTGCCTGGATGAGCTGCCGCCGTTCGGCGCGCCATCGCTCCGCCTCTGCTTCGGCCTCGGCCGAGCCGAGATCCTCGGGGATGAGGTCGCGGTAGTTCTCGGGCGTCGGCTGGTTGCCGCCGCCGACCTTGTAGGGCGCGATGCCCCGGAAGAACGACAGCATCCGGTAGTAGTCGGTCTGCGGAATCGGATCGCCGCGGTGGTTGTGGCAGCGGGCGCAGCCGATCGACATGGCGAGCATCACCCGGGACGTCGTATCGAGGACCGAGTCGAGATCGTCGTACTGCGCGAGTGCGGTGTCCGTCGGCTCGTCGTCCCAGATGCCCAGTCGCAGATAGCCGGTGGCGATGATCGACGCGGCGGTGGGGTGGTCGATCTCGTCGCCGGCGAGCTGGTGGGTCAGAAACTCGTTGTACGGCATGTCCGCGTTGAGAGCGTCGATCACCCAGTCGCGGTAGCGCCAGGCGGAGGGCTTCTTGCGGTCCCGCTCGTAGCCGTCGGTCTCGGCGTAGCGCACGAGGTCGAGCCAGTGCCGGCCCCAGCGCTCTCCATAGTGGGGCGATGCCAGCAGGCGGTCGATAAGGCGCTCCCAGGCGTCGGGGCGCTGGTCCTGCTCGAAGGCCTCGACCTCCTTGAGGGTCGGCGGCAGCCCGGTCAGGTCGTAGCTCGCGCGCCGGATCAGGGCCCGGCGATCGACGGTCGGCGGCGGCTCGAGGTCGGCCGCCTCGATCCGGGCGAGCAGGAAGTTGTCGATCGGATTGAGAGGCCAGTCCGGGTCCGCCACCGCCGGGACATCGGGACGCACGAGCGGTCGCACCGACCACCATGCGCGGTCGGCATCGGTGATCTGGAACCCGTCTTCGGCCGCCGCGACTTCCGTGAGGTCGTCCTCGTCGCCGCCGAACGGCGCGCCGAGCTGAACCCATTGCCGGATCACCTCGATGTCCGCGTCGGCGAGCCTTCCTGTGGGCGGCATCTGCAACTGCTCGTCGTGGTACTCGACCGCCTGGAGCAACAGGCTCAGGGCGGGCTCCGAGGTGGAGATCGCCGGGCCCCTTTCGCCGCCGCGCAGCAGTCCCGCCCTGGTGGTGAGCAGGAAGCCGTTCTCGGCCCGGTCCGGGTCCGAGTGGCACATGAAGCAGTTCTGCTCCAGGACAGGCCGCACGTTCTCCTCGAACAGCTTGATGCCGTCGGCCGGCGTCTGGGCGGTCTGGGCGCCCGCGGACGCCGACGTCAGCAGGGCCAGCGCCAGTGCCGCACGCGTACTGGCGACGGGCCGCGTCCGGTGCGCCGATGCACGGTGCGCCACCCCTGATCCGTTGCCAGGCCAAGGCGATACCCGCCGCTGCTTTTGACGCATGGTGCGGGCGATCATACCGCGTTGGGCATTGGCGCCCGGCGGCGTGAGCCTGCCCGTCGGCGGAGTGTCGCCTTGGCCGGATGTAGACTCCGTCACGATTTGGCCGAGCACGGACACGGCGCCCAGCAGTCGTCGCACGACGTGACGGCGACGCTGTTGCTGAGTTGCGACGACGCGATCGGGATCATCGCGACGGTGACCGGATTCGTGAACGATCACGGCGGCATCATCTGCTCGTCCGAGACCCACCAGGACGAGGAGCAGAGCAAGTTCTTCCAGCGTCTGGAGTTCCCCATCGACCACTTCGACCTCGACCGGGAGACGATCAGACCGCTGCTCGAGTGGGAGATCGGGGATCACGTCTCGGTCAGGAGCCGGATCGCCTTCTCGGATGAGGAGCAGCGGGTGGCTGTGCTGGTCTCGAAACAGGCGCACTGCCTGCACGATCTGCTGTCTCGCTGGCGGCTCGGCGAGCTGCCGGGGCGACCCGTCTGCGTCATCAGCAATCATCCGGACCACGCGGCGGAGGCCGAGTACAACGGTCTCGCGCACCACCACCTGCCGGTTACGCGAGAGACGCGCAGCGAGCAGGAAGAGCAGATGATCGAGATCCTGGACGAGGCCCGTGTCGACCTCGTCGTGCTCGCCCGGTAAATGCAGATCCTCACGCCGCGCTTCCTGGAGTGCTACCCGAACCGGGTGATCAACATCCACCACTCCTTCCTGCCGGCGTTTCCCGGCGGCAGCCCGTACCGTCAGGCCTACCTGCGCGGCGTCAAGGTGGTCGGCGCCACCGCGCACTACGCGACCGCCGACCTCGACCAGGGACCGATCATCGAGCAGGACGTCACCCGCGTCAGCCACCGCGACTCGGTGACCACCCTGGTGCGCCGGGGCAGGGACCTCGAACGGGTCGTGCTGGCCAGAGCGGTGCAGGCCCACCTCGAACACCGCGTCCTGGTGGTGGAGAACCGCGCGATCGTCTTCGGCTGACTGGGCTTGCGGCGCTAGCGCCCTGCGCAGGTGGTTCGCAACTCTCGCAGCGCCAGACCCAAAGCCGCTTCGTTCCCGGCGAAACGTTTCCCGTCCTCCACTAGCTGCAGGGCCTCGTTGCAGCGATCGGTCTGGGCCAGGATGGACGCGAGGCGAACACGGGCCGCCGTAAGGTCGGGGCGGACCGCGAGTGCCGTCGCAAGCGCCCGGGCAGCCTCTCCGGGGCGTCCCAGATCGGCCTCGACCATGCCGAGCAGGAAGCTGGTCTCGGCCTGGGTCGGGTCGAGGCGCTGGGCGGCCTGGAGGTGGGTCAGGGCTGGTCGGAGTTGGCCCTGGATGGCGAAGATGCCGCCGAGTTCGGTCCGCAGCCGCGCCTCGTCGGGGGCGGCAAACGAGCTGGACACAAGGCCGCGCTCCAGGGCCGCTCGGGCCTCGGCGAGCCGGTTCTGCTGCCGCAGGACGACGCTCAGGGCGTGCAGGGCGGGGCCGTCCGAGGGAACCTCGGCGACCCGTGCCTCCAGGATCTTGAGAGCATCGGCGGGGCGACCGGCGGCGGCGAGGGCGCCGGCCCGCCGTGTCCGCGCCTCGGCGTAGCTCGGATCGAGCGACAGCACGCGGTTGTACCGCTCCAACGCTTCGCGGGGTCGGCCGGTTCGTTCGAGAAGCAGGGCGAGCTGGTAGTGGGCCTGCTTGTAGTCGGGCGCCAGATCGGCGGCCGCAGTCAGGTAGCGGATCGCTTCCAGCGGACGACCGAGGCCGGCGTGGAGTTGGGCCAGTGCGAAGTGGGCCGAAGCCGAGGTGGGATCGAGCGCCAGGAGTTCTTCGTAGGCTGTCTGGGCCTGGTCGAACTGGCCGGCGTCGACGCGCGCCAGAGCCAGGTGTTGGCGTGCCTCCAGGTTCGTGGGGTCGGCTTCGACGGCGCGGCCGAAGAGCGTTGCCGCGGCGGCGAACTCGCCCGCCTTGACCGCGATCAGGGCCTGCTGGACCAGGGCGGTGCTGCCGGTGGGCAGGTAGGCGAGTTCGCGGACGAGGGGATCGTCGAAGGTGAAATCCACGTGGCTCGCCTGTGCCAGGTGGGCGGCAGCTCGCTCCTCGTCGCCCAGGCGGCGGTACGCCATGCCGAGCGAGTAGTGACCGCGCCCTGCGGCGGGTTCGGCGGCGAGTGCCTGCTCCAGATAGCCGGTTGCGGTTTCGGCGTCGCCGCGGTCGAGCGCCAGGGCGCCGAGGCCATGGAGCGCCGGGGCGAACTCGGGCTGGACTTCGAGCGCGCGGTTCCAGAGCGCGGCGGCTCCGTCGGGGTGGCCGCGCGCCGACTCGGTCTCGGCAAGGCGCTGCAGGGCCGGGAGGAGGGCGGGCTCGAGCGCGATCGCCGCGCGGTAGGCCCGGGCGGCGGTATCGAGGTCGCCCGCGGTCTGAGCCGCGAAGGCGGTGAGGTACGGCCAGCGATGGTCGGCTGGATCCAGGCGGCTCGCTTCCCGGTAGCAGTCTTCGGCGGCTTGGAGAGCGGTGAACGCATGGCTGTCGAGCAGTTGCAGCCCGTGGTAGAGCTTGCCGAGTTCGCCGACCGCGGCTGCCAGTTCGGCGCCGGCTGCTGCGTCCTCTTCGAGGGTGCGAACGCGCCGCTCGAGGCTTGCGATCTGTGAACGGACGGCCGGGTCGTGCGGTTCGTAACTGGAGGGCAGCGAGAGCTGCTCGCCGCCGCCTGTGCAGGCCAGCAGGGCGACGGCGATCGGGGCGAGTGAGCAGGGCAGGGCGCTCGCACGGCGGTGCCGGGAGGCCGGATGCGGGCGGGACGCCTGGGTCCCCGGGGTTTGATCGCGCGGGAAAGTCGTCATTGACTGCCCTCGCCCTCGCGCAGCTTGTGGTAGGTCCGGGGCGAGAGCGGACCGAAGGACTCCTCGCGGCCGCCGAGCCAGGTCACCCGAACATCCTCGATGCCGGCGGCGCCGAGTCCGACCAGGACCCTCGGATCGCTGGAGGAGGCGTAGCTCCACTGTGCGCGGACGCGGCGCATGATCATGCGGCCGTCATCCAGTGCGACGTGGACCAGGCTGCCGAGAGCGTCCCGGTTTCCGTCCTCGGTGACCAGCCGTAGACCGATCCAGCCGCCGTCCTGGCCGACGACGTTCACCAGCAGCCGAACCGGTCCGTTGTTGTTCGAGATCAGGACATCCGTATCGCCATCGTTGTCCACATCGCCGAAGGCGGCGCCGCGGGAAACTTCGTAGGCCGTGAAGGAGGGGCCTCCGAGCGCTGTTGCGTCCTCGAAGCGGCCGTCCCCGAGGTTGCGGAAGAGCTGGTTCGGCTGGCCGAAGCGGCGTTCATGGTCGGTGGCCGCGGCCGCTCGCGCGGCGGCCTCACCGCCGGCGCGGGCACGATCGAGGCGGCGCACGGCGCCGTTGACGGCCAGCAGGTCCAGGTCGCCGTCGTTGTCGAAGTCGAACCAGCCGGTGCCGAAGCCGGTCATCGCCAGGCTGGGTGTGTCGAGTCCGGCGACCATGCCCGCGTCGGTGAACAGTCCGCCGCCGTCGTTCAGGTAGAGGGTGCTCGTTTCGCCGGTGATGTGGGTCACGTAGAGGTCCTCGTCGCCGTCGCCGTCCAGGTCGCCGGCCGTGACTCCCATCCCGGCCTCGGCTTCGCCGCGGCCGTTCACTGCCGAGCCCGCAAACAGAGCACGGTTCTCGAAGCGGCCGCCGCGGTTCATCCACAGTTGGTTCGGCGTGCCGTCGTTGGCGACGTAGAGGTCGAGCCGGCCGTCGAGATCGAAGTCGCCGGGGACGGCGCCGAGCCCGTTGCCGAACTCCTTCGCCATGCCCGCGCGATCCGTCGTCTGGGCGAAGCGTCCGTTGCCGAGGTTGCGTAGCAGGCGGTCCGGCTCCGCCCGGTAGGTCTTCGGGCTGCAGTAGTCCGGCTCGCCGCTGCCGAAGGTGCACAGCGTGTGGCTGCCGAGATTGAAGTCGACGTAGTTGGCGACGAACAGGTCGAGTGCCCCGTCACGGTCGTAGTCGAAGAAGACCGCGGGGACGCTCCACCTGGGGTCGTCGGCGCCGGCCGCCTGCGTCGCGTCCACGAACCGGCCGCCGCCCAGGTTCCGCCAGAGCCGGTTCGGCCCGAAGTTCGTCACGTACAGGTCAGTCCGGCCGTCACCGTCGTAGTCCGCCGCTGCCACGCCCATGCCGTAGCCCGTGGAGTCGATGCCGGATTCCGCGGTGACGTCGACGAAGCGGAGTTCGCCGCTTTCCGCGAGTTCGTTGCGGAACAGTCGATCGCGGGCGGGGGAGTCCGAGGAGGCGTGGCCCGCGCCCGGCTCCAGGTTGGCCCCCTGCGCCAGGTACGCGTCGAGGTCGCCGTCGCCGTCGAAGTCGAACAGGGCGGCGCCGGAACCCATGATCTCGGGCAGCAGGTATCGGCCGTCGCTCCCGTTCACGTGCTGGAAGACGAGGCCGACGGGACCGGCGCGCTCTTCGAAGGCGGCGGGCTCGGTCGTCGGTGCAGGCGTGTCCGGGTTCGATGGTTCCGTGCCGCGGGCGTTCCGGGGTTGCTCGGAACAGCCGGCGATTGCGGCCGCGGCGATCAGGGCCGCGGCGAGCGCCGGAGGCGCGGGGACCTGGCGAAGTGGGGACTTCAAGTTGTCATGATGACGGTCGGCGAACGAGTCTGAGGCCACGCCGACAATGCTAGACAATGCTAGACAACGCTAGAAGAGCTCGCCTTGCCATAGTCGGCGAACGAACTGCTCCGCGGGCGCCACCTCGATCCCGTCCTCGGTGAGCCGGGCCTTCGGTTCGAGGCAGACGACGAGCCGGCGACCGACGTCCGGGTGGTCCTGCGCAAGGTTCCGGATCCCCTTGAGATGTTGGCGGCTGATGCGGGGGCTGGCCTTCGCCTCGACAGCGAGTTGCATGTCGCCGACGATGAAGTCGACTTCGGAACCGCTCGCGAGCCGCCAGTAGGAGAGGTTGCCGTCGAACTCGCGGTAGCTGAGGAAGGCGGACAGTTCGTGGTGGACCCAGTTCTCGAACGCCTTGCCGTACAGTTCTGAGCCGCGTTCGAGGCGACCGCGGCGCGCCAGCCGATTCACCACGCCGACATCCGCGAAGTAGAACTTCGGCGCCTGAATCGTGCGCCGTTTGGGTTGCTTGCGGTAGGCCGGTAGCCAGCGCCCGAGGAGCGTGTCTTCCAGGATGCCGAAGTAGGCGCGAACGGTTGGACTTGAGATGGCGCAGTCGCGTGCGATGTTCGAGAAGTTCACGATCCCGCCATCGCTGAGCGCGGCCGCGTCCAGGAAATCGGAGAAGGTCGGCAGATTGCGCACGGCGCCTTCAGCCGCGATCTCCTCCCTCAGGTAGTCCCCTACGTAGGCGTCAAGCAGACGTCGCGGACGTTCGGCCTGGTAGATAGAAGGGAGATAGCCGTGGTTGATCATCCGATCGAGGTCGAGATCGCTGCCGAGCTCTCGCGCCGTCAAGCCGTACAGGTGATAGAGCACCGCGCGGCCGCCGAGCAGGTTGGCCGCGCCGCGCCGCACCTTTCGCGCGCTCGATCCGCAGAGCGCGAAGCGCAGCCCCCGATTCTCGATCAGCCAGTGAACCTCGTCGAGCAGGGCGGGCACTCTCTGGATCTCGTCGATCACGATCTGCCGGCCGGGGTCGGCGCCTGTGGCCTCCAACTCCTGCCGCAGTGACTCGGGCCGACTCAGATAGCGGCGGAACTCGTCGGCCAGGAGAAGGTCGACCCAGTAGCCGTCCGGGTAGGTCTCGCGTAGAAGGGTGCTCTTGCCCGTTTGGCGGGGGCCCCAGAGGAAGAACGTCTCCTTGCCGGACGCTGGTAGGTTCAGGCTCCGCTCAAACATGAAGTGCAAACTATCATGATGATTGAAAACTACGATTTAGCCGGTGAACGGCCGAGGGCGTCGTCAGTGTCTCGCTGGGTGCCTGATGAACCGCCGGATCTCAACGTATGGGTGTACGGAAAGGGAAAGGGGGCGAGGGCCGAAGCCCTCTCCCCCTTGATTCCTCTGCACCAAGGAGCCGAAGCGCCCCGGTTCTTCTTGACCCGGTCTAGAACCGGAAGCTGATGTTGGCTTTGACCTGCCTCGGGCGCTGGAAGAACCGGCGCACGGGCAGGACCTCGCCCTGACTGTTCCAACTGCGGCGCCGCTGCTGGTTGGTCGCGTTGAGCACCTCGACCCGGACTTGGCCGCGAACGTCCCTGTAGCCCATGGGGAAGCCCCAGGCGCCGGTCAGGTTGATCGTGTACTCATCCGCCGTCCGCCGCCCCTCTGTTCCCAGCGGGTGGAGGTTGAAGCCGGCGCCCGTGTTCGACGTTCCAGGGCGCTGGTCCGCGTTCGCGTCGGTCACGTCGACCGGCAGGCAGATGGGGATCGATGCCGGAATGCCGGCTGGCCTGGGGCCGCAGGGCCTCTCATAGCCCGCGCCGGATGAAGTGGCCCAGGGCGTTCCGGTCTGGAACGTGAGGTGACCGCCGAGCGTCAAGTCCTGCTTGCCCAATCGCCAGGTCTTGAAGCCGAAGGAGTTGTACACCCAGGTGCGGTCGGAGGTGCCGTTGGCGCCACGCTTGTTGATCATGCTCGCCGGGAACCCCAGCCATTCCGTCAGTCGGGCGACGCAGTCTTCCGGATAGAGCGGCACTCTGCCAGTGCGGCGGTCCGGCCTGGTCTGACCTGCCTGACAACTGTCGATGTTGGCCTGGTTCAGAACGACGTGAGCCGCCTCGAGGTAGCTGCTGTTCGTGTTGTTCCACCAGGCGCCGCCCCCGGTGGTGTCCGTCTCGGACCAGGCAACGTTGTTGTAGAGCGCCCAGCCGTCTGCGAAGCGCCGGTTCAACTGGATCTGAACGCCCTGGTATGAGTTCTTGGCCGGGTCTGCCATTTCCAACGCCTCACGGTTCAGTTGGGACGGTCGCTCTGCCGGATCGTAGCCCTGCGCGGCCCAGGTCTCTGCGCGCGCGTCATCGAAGGCGGTCAGGATCTTCAGGAGGTCGTGGTAGTTCTCAGTGACGCCGATGTTCCTGCCCTTGTGGTCAAGTTGGTTGTTGGAGAACAACATGTCGTGCAACTGCCAGTCGATGTACTTGACGTCGAGGGCCCAGTTCGGAAGGAACTGCCACTCGAGGCCGACAATCGCTTCATCCTTGTAGTACGTCTGCAGGTCGAAGTCGTAGATGCCGGCCTGCACCGCGTCCCACATGAGTCCCGGCGTCGTCAACTCCCAGGAGAGGTTGTAGCCGGGCAGCGGTGCGCCGACCGTTCCGGCGTGGAGCGAGTCTCGCCGCTGAGGAACCCGGCAGCCGTAGTTCGTCAGACCGACCGCCATGAGGTAGTCGAAGGTCGCGATGTCCGCCGGATCGCAGAAAAGGAAGACCTCGTGCCCCTCGTAGCCGTTCCACAGGTCGTGCATGCTGGGAACGTTCGAGTCGCCTCCCGAGATCCACGCCTGGTTCAACATCGCGTGGTACTGGCCCCAACTCGCGTTGAGCAGCAGGGCGCCGTCACCCTTGATGTCGTACGTGATGTTGATCCGGGGGTCGACATAGGTGTCGTCGACGACCTTTCGCCGGACATCGTTCCAGGCCTCCTGGTTCTCGGCCCGCAGGCCGAGGTTGACCGTCCAGTGATCGCCGATCGTGAAGCGGTCGCGGACGAAGAAACCGATGTCCGAGACCTCGGTGTCGCCGCTGCCGGCCCCGACGCAGGTGCCCGGCGTGCGAACGATCTCGCCGCCCACGCGCTCAACCGTGGTCGGCCGGTGGGGCAGACCGTCACTCGCGTTGCCCTCGCAGGTGAGGGAGGTTGAGTTGTGGTCGGTGAAGTAGCACGTTCTACCGCGGATAGCCGACGTATCGGTCCGGGTGAACGGCGTGGCGCAGGTATCGTCGGCGATCGTTCCGGCGCCCAGGAAACCGAACGGGTTGGTCGGGTCGAAGCCCCATCCCTGGATGAGCGGCACGCGGGAGTTCTGCCCCTCCCACTTCGTGTCCTGGTAGTCCAGGCCGTACTTCAGTTCGTGGTTTGCGCCGACGAACTGGGTCAGACCGAGGTTCGCCTGCTCGCGCGGGAAGGCGTTGAAGCCGAAGCCGTCCGAGAGGATCCAGCCGTTGTGCCAGGAGGACAGGTTCTCGGCGTCCCGGTAGACGTTGTAGTTGTTGCCGGGGTAGAAGATGCCCTTGCTCGCGTCGAACGGGAAGCGCAGCGGGTAGCTCGTATCGCCGCCCGAGGTGTTGGTCGCCCCATGACCGGCGATCGGACCGCGGTCGAGCGACTTCGCCTGCAGGCAGGTCTCGACCATCCGCGCCGGCGTATCGGGGTAGTTGTCCTGGGACAGCCACTCGAGGATCGGAATGCCGTCCACGGCCTGGGCGGCCGGGTTCTCCTGCTCCAGCATGTCGTGGCAGGCGAGGAACTTGTTCTCCTGCGTCTCCTGCTGGGCGACCTTCGCTTCCAGGAACCAGTTGCCGGAGATGGCCCAGTTCCAACTGACCGTCGACAGCACGCTGTCGTTCTCGTGCGGCGTGGGTGTCCAGTAGTCGTAGGACTGCCAGTTGAAGTAGTTCCGGAATGCCGGTGTGTCGATCGCCGAGCCGGAGAGGGCATGCGCCGCCGTCGGCTGCATGTTCAGCTTGAGAATGCGGGCGTCGTTGAACAGGCTGACGTCGTAGGGGTCGCCGCCAAGCAGCCGCTCGGAGTAGGCGTCGTCGAACTTGCTCACGCCCAGGAAGAACCAGAACTTGTCGCGCCGGAGCGGGCCGCCGATCGAGAATTCGTAACCGTCCGAAGAACCGGCCCACTCGTCCGAGCCGGGCAGGCAGGCCTCGCGGTTGATGGTGGAAACCTCTTCGATGATGCTGGACGGGATCTGCCCGCGACCGTCGTCGCGGGAGTCGCCGTGGCAGCGCCGGAACCAGTCCTCGGGATAGGGCCTGGTCCGGCGTTCCGCGAGTGAAGGTTGATCCTGGTAGTCGGCGCCCCAGTCGAAGACGCTGTCCTTCCCGGTGTTTGATGAAGTGCTGCGGCCGAGTTATGCTCTGCACACCATGAGGACGACCATCTCTCTTGAGGACAGACTGGCGATTCCGGTGCGCCGCGAGGCTGCCATTCGAGGTCTCAGCGTGAGCCGCTTCATCGCCAACACCCTGGACGACGCGCCGCAGAAGCGGGCGCTTGTAGAGCCGGCGCCGTTCCGGCTGGTCACGGTCAATGGGGACGGACCACGCCCCGGATTCAACATCGACCAGCCGCGAGCGCTTGAAGTGGCCGAGGACGAGGCTGGCCTTCCGATGCGCCCTACAGCCGATTCGGGGTGAGCCCCGGCTTGGTTCGCCGCTATTGCCGGCCAAGCTGCAGAGCGATGGCGATGATGCCGCCCAGCATCGGTACCATCAGGGCGAACAGGCCGCCGAGTATCCACTTGACCATCCGGAGCTCGCCCCGGAGGCCGTCGATCTGGCTGCGCATGCCGTCCATCTGGGCCGCAATCTCCTGCCGGAAGCTCTCGAAGCGATCCCTGACCTCCTGACGGAGAGCTTCCATCGCCCGCTCGAGGCCCTCTATGCGGGTCGTGTTCTTCGCCACAGCCGTCGCGAGTTGGTTGAGGTCTTCCCGGACATTGGCGATGTCCTGTTTCAACTCGCCTCGGACATCGGCGATGTCCTGCTTCAGCTCGTCTCGGACGTCGGCGATGTCCTGCTTCAGGACGCCTTCGACCCTGGCCAGATCCTCCTTCGTCGCGAGTCTCTCTTCCATGCCGGCGATCACCTCTGTCATTGCCTCCAAGTTGTCCGCCTTGAAGCCAGCCCTCTTGAGCCGGCGCCTCGTCTCCTGGACGCCCGACTCTATCGCGTGACCTTAGCATTGCCCGATCCTCCTGTCGTTGGTCTGCCGTCGTGAACCGTCTCTGTGCGCTCCGCCGATTTCGAGCAGAGCGCGAGAAGGCCGTCACAGACCTGGACGGATTCCGGGGCGCGGATCCGGGTTTGGGGACCCGCAGACAAAGAGGGAGAGAGCTGAAGCCCTCTCCCCCCTCTGAACCGGAGCCGAAGCCCCGGGTCCGGTCGATCCGGTTCTAGAACCGGAACTTGATGTTGGCGCGGATTTGCCGCGGGCGCTGGAAGAACCGGCGCACGGGCAGAACCTCACCCTGACTGTTCCAACTGCGGCGGCGCTGCTGGTTGGTCACGTTCAGCGCCTCGACCCGGAGTTCGCCAAGGGTGTACCGGTACCCGAGAGGGGCGCCCATCCCGCCCAGCATCGTTGCTCTTCGGTGGAAGATGGCCCGATATGCTCCCTCATCGCGCCTTGCTGGACGGGCGCCTGACCGCTCTCGGTGCGACGCGGACTTCTGCCGCGGACTGCTAGGCGCCGGTCAGGTTCACCGTGTACTCGTCCGCGGTTCGCCGGCCCTCCGTGCCCGGCGGGTGGAGCGGGAAACCGACTCCCGTGTTCGACGTGGCGGGACGCTGATCCCGAGTTCCACTGGATTCGGGGAGGCACTTCAACCTAGTGTCGTGTCACTCGTCAAAAGTCGGATAGAGGCGCTTGAGTTTGACGCGAGCGTCGTCGGTGGTGAAGTGCCAGTTGACCTTGGCTTGGATCCGGTCTCTGGCGGCCTGCCAGGCGCCGACTTCGGCGCGTAGGGTGTCGATGGAGTCGATGCGGCGGTTGAGGCACTGTCGGATCATCACGCTGAGTTCGACCTCGGCGACGTTCAGCCAACTGCCGTGCTTGGGGGTGTAGACGAACTCGAAGCGGTCCCACAGCGCCTTGGCCCGGGCCGGGTCGAAGGTCTCGTAGAGCGCGCCGGGGCGGTGGGTGTTGAGGTTGTCCATCACCAGCGTGATTCGGGTGGCGTCGGGATACTGCCCGGCGATGTCTTCCAGGAAACGCGCCCAGTCGGTCTTGGTCCTGCGCTCGGTGACCTTGGTCAGACGCCGCCCGGCCAGCGGTTCGGTCGCCATGAACACGTTGCAGGCGCCGCAGCGTCGGTACTCGTAGTCTTCGCGGACCTCCCGTCCAGGGGCCGGCGGGATGGGCGCCCGTGTCTCGGCGATCAACTGCCGCGGCGTCTCGTCCATGCACACCACCGGGAAGCTCGCGTCGTAGGGACGCCGATAGACGTCGAGCACCCGCTCCATGTTCGCCGCGAAGTCGGCGTTGCATTGCGGCGGAATCACCCAGCCGACGCGGCGCCACGGTTTGAGAGCGTTTTTTTTAGCACCCGCCGCACCGTCTCGTGCGAGACGCTGTCGATATAGCCGAGCTCCACCGCACGGTCGGCCAACAGACGCAGAGACCACTGCGAACGCCCTTCGGGCGGCTCTCCGCAACTGAGCGCGACCAGCCGCGCCTCGAACTCGCCATCCGCCTTGCGCAGGTACTTCGGACGACGCCCCTGCCGACTGCCGAGCGCCGCCTCCAGACCGTCCTCCACAAACCGCTTCTTCACACGATCCACCCTGCGCGCACTGATCCGCAAGACCCCGGCGATCGTCTCGCCGGTCGGCCGACGCCCGTTGAACTCGCCCTCGTCGCAGTTGAGCAGAACCAACGCGTTGATCACCTTCTGCGACCGATGCGAACCCTTGCGCGCAATCGTCGCCAACGCCTCGCGCTCCTGCTCCTCCAACTCCACCACATACCGCTTCATGCCAGACTCCTTGCCGTCGTCGAACGGCAAGGAGCCTACTACGATTCATGCGACATAGGACGTGTGACTTGACACTAGTCTAGTCACCACTACAGGCTTCGGTTGCTTCGCCGACTGTGGCTCCGTTGAGGAGTGCGAGCACGATGCAAGCAACTTTCTTGGCCACCTCAATTACGGGGTCGGATACGGGGTTGCCGATGTGGCCCACGTCCAGAGGCGGCGGGAAGCTGGTGCCGGGAAGCGGGTGACCATCGTAAGGATCAGCATATGGATCCTTGGCTCCCTCTTGATCGCCGTAGGAGCTACCGCCTGCGTCGGTCTCCTCGGGCAGGCTTCCGTCACTGTTGAACTGAGCCGCAAGGGCCGACGGGGCCGCCAGCAGCACAAAAAACACGAAGAGTAGCAGCAAGAGCGTAACGCGACAACCAGACTCTCGGTCCTGCACTATCATCATCAACTGCGTCCTTTCATCTGTAGTGGCTCTCAAAGTGGCTTGGATAGGGGCGGAGCCGCTTCATCCTACCCTCGGGGAGTTAAGCCTTGTGTTGATCCCCAGAAGGAAACCAGTACCTTAGCGGAGGCTCCGGAAAGAAGTCAATGCCGTGTACTGGCTCAGTACATATGAGACCAGTGCTGTCCCACAAACGGAGGGTCAGGATGCAGTGCTGTCCCACAAACATGGATGAAGTATGGGTCTGGACCGAGTCTTGTCGTATGATTGGTTTTCACAACAAAGCCAATGCCGGCAAGGAGATCCAGACCCATGGCGCACAATAGTACAGTACTCGGTCAGTTCCTCAGGCTGGTGTCGAGACATGAGTTCGAGGGGGAGGCCCGGCGGCATCACAGGGGGCGAAAGCTGCGCTCGATGAGCCGGTGGAGTCAGTTCGTGGCGATGGCGACGGCGCAGCTCTCTGGACGATGCAGCCTTCGCGACATCGTGTCGAATCTCGACGCGCAGGTTCACATGCTCTACCACCTCGGCGTTCGGCGTGTGGCCCGGTCGTCGCTGGCGCGCGTGAACGAGAAGCAGCCCTCCGGTCTCTACGAGGCGTTGTTCGGTCGTTTGCTGGCGCGATGCCGTACGACGGCGCCGGGGCACGGGTTCCGGTTCCACAACAAGCTGTTCTCGCTAGATGCGACGTACGTGGACTTGTGCCTGGAGCTGTTTCCGTGGGCGCAGTACCGCGAGACGAAGGGGGCGCTAAAGCTCCACGTGGGGCTGGACCACGAAGGCTTTCTGCCGGCGTTCCTGCAAGTCACGGACGGCAAGGGGTCGGACGTTGAGGTGGCGCGGTCCCTTCGTCTGCCGAAGGGAAGCATCGTCGCTGCGGACCGGCTGTACCTCGACTTCGAGTGGCTGAAATCCCTTGATGCACAAGGGGTTTTCCTGGTCACTCGGCTGAAGCGCAAGATCAAGTACGCGGTTCGAGAGCGGCGGCCGTTCGCGCCTGGGCTGGGCGTGACGTCGGACCAGACCATCGAGTTGACCAGCGTCAAAGGCCGCGCCCGGTGTCCGATTCCGCTGCGTCGAGTCGGCTATCGCGACCCCGACACGAAGAAGTTCTACGCGTTCCTGACCAACAACTTCAAGCTCGCCCCGAAGACCATCGCGAACATCTACAAGGAGCGTTGGCAGATCGAGACCTTCTTCAGGTGGATCAAGCAGAACCTGCGCATCAAGAGCTTCGTCGGCACTTCGCGCAATGCCGTCATGACGCAGATCTGGATCGCGATGTGCGTGCATCTCTTGCTCGCCTACCTGAAGTTCGTCAACAAGATGTCCTGGACCATGAGCGAAATCCTGCGCCTCCTGCAACTCAACCTGTTCGCGCGAAGACCGCTCCTGGACCTGTTCGAACCCCGAAGCGGACCCCCTGATCACAGAAACGCACAGACTCAACTCGCACTGCGCTGAAGTTTGTGGGACAGCACTGGTCAGGATGGGTCTGAATCGTGCCCTGTCGTATGATTGGTTTTCACAACAAAGCCAATGCCGGCAAGGAGATCCAGACCCATGGCGCACAATAGTACAGTACTCGGTCAGTTCCTCAAGCTGGTGTCGAGACATGAGTTCGAGCGGGAGGCGGGAAGGCACCACAGGGGACGCAAGCTGCGCTCGATGAGCCGCTGGAGCCAGTTCGTAGCGATGGCGACGGCCCAGCTTTCCGGGCGGTGCAGCCTGCGCGACATCGTGTCGAACCTGGACGCGCAGGGTCACAAGCTCTACCACCTTGGCGTGGGCCGGGTGGCCCGGTCGTCGCTGGCGCGCGTCAACGAGAGGCAGCCCCACGAGCTGTACGAGGCGTTGTTCGGTCGTCTGCTGGCGCGATGCCGGAAGGCGGCGCCGGGGCATGGTTTCCGGTTCCGCAACAAGCTGTTCTCGCTCGATGCGACGTACGTGGACCTGTGCCTGGAGCTGTTTCCCTGGGCGCAGTACCGCAAGACGAAGGGAGCGTTGAAGCTGCACATGGGGCTTGACCACGAGGGCTGTCTGCCGGCGTTCCTGGAGGTCACGGACGGCAAGGGGTCGGACCTTGAGGTGGCGCGGTCCCTTCGCCTGCCGAGGGGAAGCATCGTCGCTGCGGACCGTCTGTACCTCGACTTCGAGTGGCTGAAATCCCTTGATGCACAAGGGGTTTTCCTGGTCACTCGGCTGAAGCGCAAGATCAAGTACGCGGTTCGAGAGCGGCGGTCGTTCGCGCCTGGGCTGGGCGTGACGTCGGACCAGACCATCGAGTTGACCAGCGTCAAAGGCCGCACCCGGTGTCTGTTGGCAACGCTCGGAAAGTGAGCCACCCACCGTTTGGAAAGTGAGCCACCTCGGCCGTGTTGAGTGTACGCGAGTCTTCTCTCGTCGGTCCCCTTGAGTCAGTAGCAGTAGCGGCTGCGGTAGCTGTGGGAAACCGGTCTGCCGGTTTTCCAAGGCGGTGCGGGAAACGGTCTGCCGTTTTCCGCGGCGCCGGCAGCTTCCGCAGCCGGCCGCCGTTGCGGTCCGCTCCGCGGCGGCGCCGCGGCGGTCCGGTTGCGGGTGGTGGGGTCCGTATTCACGAGGGGCTTCTCCGCAGCCGTGTCCGATAGGAGGAGCCCTTGGTGGCGAGGATGTGGGCGTGGTGGGAGAGGCGGTCGAGCAGAGCCGTGGTGAGCTTCTCGTCGCCGAATACGCGGACCCACTCGGAGAAGGCGAGGTTGGAGGTGACGATGGTCGAGCGTCGCTCGTAGCGGTCGGCGAAGACGTTGAAGAGCAGTTCGCCGCCGGCGCGGTCGAATGGCACGAAGCCGAGCTCGTCGCAGATCAGGAGATCGACCCGCTGAAGCCACTGCTGCAGGCGCCCCAGCTCCCGCTGATCGCGGGCTTCGATCAGGTCGCGGACGAGGTCGGAGGCCTTGCGGAACCAGACCCGGCGGCGGCGCTTCGCGGCCTCGATGCCCAGCGCGATGGCGAGATGCGTCTTGCCGGTGCCGATGGGTCCGACCAGGACGACATCGTCTCCACGGTCGATGTAGTCGCAGGCCGCCAGCTCGCGCAGCTTCGGTTTGGACACTCCCTGTAGCGCCTGGAAGTCGATCTGCTCGAGCGTCTTGTGGTCGGGGAAGCGGGCCGCGCGCAGCCGGCGCTGGACGGTGCGGGCCTCACGGTCCCGGATCTCGGCCTCGAGCAGTTGCCACAGGTAGTCCTCGTAGTCCCACTGTGCGTCCTGGGCCTGACGCGCCCGCTGCTCGTAGTCGCGCAGCACGGAGGGCATCTTGAGCGTCTTGAGGCCCTCGGCGATGACGGCTCTGCGCACCGCCCGGCTCACGATGCCGCCTCCTGAAGCAGCACGTCGAAGTCAGCGGCACGAGCGCTCTCGACCTCGTGGCGGCGGAGCGGCTCCGGCACCTCGATCCTGGAGGCCGGACTCCGCGGGGCGAGTCCCAGCAGGTCGAAGCGACCGGCGGTCAGGGCCTCCTCGAGTGCGGCGGCTACCTCCTCGCTGCCGTGGTCTGTGACCACGCTCAACAGCTTGGCGAAGAGCCGCGCCGTCTCCAGCGCGCCGTGCCGCAACTCCAGCATTCTCCACAGCTTGCGATAGGCCGGGCCGAGCTCTGCGAGCAGCTCCGGGGCCACCTGGCGCACCGCCTGAGGTTTCCGCGACAGCTCCTCGAAGTAGTGCGCGTAGCGCACCAGGCGCTGTCCCGGCCGCACCAGAGCGCAGCGGTACTCCGCGTCGCGACAGGAGAAGACGATGTCGCCCGTACCGACGCGGGCATGGACCTGGAGGCTCTTCCACCGCGAGGGAACCGAGTAGATCGCACCACCCAACTGCACCGTCGCCTGGCGCGACACCCGCACGATCCTGAGCTTCCTTGCCTCGAACACGGTCGGCGGCAGCTCGCGCAGAGCCGCCTGCTCCTCCTGCCACCGCGCACGGTTGCCGGGTGCCGCGTCGACCGAAGCCAGCACGCCCCGTGCGATCTCCTCCAGAGTGCGCCCTTGAGGCACCGGACTCATGTGCGCCAGACGGATTCCCTTGCCCCGCGACTCCACACTGCCCTTGTCGTGCCCCTCGCCGGGGCGGGCGAAGCACGGCTCGAACAGGTAGTGGCTCACCAGTGCCTGGAATCGATCCGTCAACTGACGCTTGGCGCCCACCCGGCGCCGCACGGCCGCACTCAGATTGTCGTAGACCAGACGCAGCGGCACGCCGCCCAGGTGCGCGAACGCCCGCACGTGGCCATCGAGAAACGCCACCTGGTCGCAGCGGTCGTACAGCCACACGAACGAACGGCCTGAGTACGGCAGGTGCAGCAGGAACTTCCACACCCGGTGAGCCACACCGTCCTCCTCCACCGTCACCTCGAAGAAGTCCACCTGGCCACACTCGCCGGCACGGTGCACCAGCGGAATGAACGTCTCCTGCCGCTGACGCTTCCACTCCCGAACGTAGCTGCGAACCGTCGTGATCCCGACCTCGTAGCCATCCTCCAGCAACTGCCGATGCAGACGCGTACCCGTCAGCCGCTGCTTCGCCGTCGTCCGGCGAGACCACGTCCTCAGCAGCTCCTCCAGACGAGGCGCCATCCGCTCCGTCACCAGCCGCCGCCGCGGCCTGCTCTCCACCCGCCGAGGCTCGCTCTGATCCAGGTACTTGCGCACCGTGTTGCGGCTCACGCCGTGCTCCCGAGCCACCGAGCGTTGGCTCCGACCCTCCACCAGCACCTGGCGCCGAATAACATGTACCTGATCCATCCTCAGCAAGTCCTTCCTCCGATCGCGTTGGTCTACTGAACAAGACCAAGCTACCGGCCAAGGGCCGAGGGTGGATCACTTTCCGAGCGTTGGGTGGCTCAGTTTCCGAGCGATGCCTCCAGGTGTCCGATCCCGCTGCGTCGAGTCGGCTATCGCGACCCCGACACGAAGAAGTTCTACGCGTTCCTGACCAACAACTTCAAGCTCGCCCCGAAGACCATCGCGAACATCTACAAGGAGCGTTGGCAGATCGAGACCTTCTTCAGGTGGATCAAGCAGAACCTGCGCATCAAGAGCTTCGTCGGCACTTCGCGCAATGCCGTCATGACGCAGATCTGGATCGCGATGTGCGTGCATCTCCTGCTCGCCTACCTGAAGTTCGTCAACAAGATGGCGTGGACCATGAGCCAAATCCTGCGCCTCCTGCAACTCAACCTGTTCGCGCGAAGACCGCTCCTGGACCTGTTCGAACCCCGGAGCGGACCGCCTGATCCCAGGAACGCACAGACTCAACTCGCACTGCGCTGAAGTTTGTGGGACAGCACTGATATGAGACTGGGGGTGATCAAGCCGCGCTGTTGTGGAGATACTGCCACGGTGTGAGTCCGCCGTGAAGTTGCCCCGGTTTCGTGGACGGTTTAGGTTTGGGGTTCAGGCGGCTTCGCAGTAGGACCTTTCGAAGTTGATGGGCGACCGGTGTCCGATGCCTGAGTGGCGGCGATGCGGGTTGTACCAGCCCTCGATCCAACGGAAGAGTTCGGTCTTCGCTTCGGCGCGATTTCGGAAGGTCGTCCGGTCGAGCAGTTCGCACTCGAGGCTGGCGAAGAAGCTCTCGGCCATGGCGTTGTCGTAGCAATCTCCGACGGAACCCATCGAGAGCGCGATGCCTGCGTCTCGGCAGCGCTTCCCGAAGGCCAAGGAAGTGTACTGGCTGCCCTGATCGGAGTGATGGATCACCTCTTCCGGCCGGCGCTGGGCGATCGCCATCTCCAGCGCACCGACCACGAGCTCTGTCGCGAGAGACGAATCCATGGCCCAGCCGACGATTCGCCGACTGAACACGTCAAGGACGACGGCCAGGTAGAGGAAGCCCGATAGCGTCGGCACGTAGGTGATGTCGGCCAGCCAAAGCCGGTCCGGCGCCTCGGCCGCAAACTCCCGGTCGACGAGGTCCGGCGCCGGACGCGCCGAAGCGGCGCGGCGGGTTGTCGTCGGCCGCTTGCGCCGGCTGACGCCCGACAAGCCGGACTCTCGCATGAGTCTGGCGACCCGCTTGCGGCTTACCAGAACCCCGTCGTCGGCCAACTCGGCCTGAATGCGGGGAGCGCCGTAGGCACCCCGGCTCCGCTTATGGATCGCCTGCATCCGCTCGACGAGAGCAGCGTCCGACTTCTCCCTGGCCGACCGCGGTCGCTTCAACCAGGCGTAGTACCCGCTCGTGGAGACGCCGAGCACACGGGCCATTGTCGTGATCCGGAACTCGGCCTGGTGCGCTCTCATGAACCTGAAGACCCCTTCGGTCCCGTCTCCCGAGCGAACCAGGCCGTTGCTTTTGCCAGGATCTCCCGCTCCTCGCGCAGCCGGCGATTGTCGCGGCGCAGGCGCCGCAGCTCTTCGCGCTCCGCCGTGGTCAGTCCGTCAGCGCGGCGGCCCTCGTCCCGGTCTGCCTGGGCCACCCAGTTACGGATGGACTGCGCTGAGGGCTCGAACTCGCGGGCTAGTTGGTCCGGGCTGCGCCCGGACCGGACCAGATCCACCATCTGTTGCCGGTACTCTGCCGGGTACCCGGGGTCTTGATCTTGGCATCGTGGGTACCTCCTCCTCCAAGGATGTAGTGTCCACGAAACCGGGGCAAGCTCACCGAGCGCCTGGTGGGGCGCTTAGCCGGTTGTAGAGATGGTTGAAGTCGTCGAGGCAGCGATTGAGAGGTTCGATCCTGTGCGGGAGGGTGTAGGAGCCGTAGAACTCGTGCCGGAAGGTGGCCTGGAGACGCTCGACCCGCCCATTGAGCTGTGGCGAGCGTGGCGGGAGGACGCAGAGTTGGATGCCGCGCTCGGCGCAGGCCTGCTCGAAGTCGGCCATGAACTCGCTGCCGCCGTCTACCTGGTCACGCCAGTCGCTCTCCTGCACGACTACACCCGCGACATAGATCTCCTTGCGCTTCTCCGCGCCTCCGCTCACTTCAAGGCGCGGGAGGGACACGGTCACCTTCTGGCTCATACGCGAGTTCTCCCCTTGAGACTCTCTCCATCCTCGTGGGCAGTTCTGGCCCGAGAGCAATCAGGCGGCTTCGCTGTGGCGTTTCTCGATCTTGACCGGCGAGCGGCGTCCACTCTTGACAGGGGCCACCGGCCCTTGTTCACTGTAGCCGCCAGACGTTCGGCCAGCCGTGCTGCACGGCGATGCGCCTTCGACTATCGTCTTCGGGACGAATGCCGTCCAGGCTTTGGGCGATGTCGTCGTTGACGCGCCCGCATTGGTAGTAGCCGTGCTCCACGCGACCGGTGACGGTGGCGCTACAGTCGACGATGTGAACGCGACCGTCAAGGTCGGCTGGGCGGTTCGCCCCCCGCCAGCCGAGGCGGTCCGTGTTTCCCTTCGTGTAGTCGGAGACCGGCATCGCTAGATCGCCCTTGTTGTGGTACACCGTGACGTTTTCGGCCATGCCGGGAAGTTCACAGAACGGCCGACCGGGCTCGAAGACATCGTCTGCCACGTCAGGGGCGCAGAGAAAGATCTGGTCGAAGACACGCGGCGGCCTGCCGGATGTCGAGAACTCAAGAGTCCGTTGCAGAGCGCTTTGGAGGACGTAGTTGCCCATCGAATGGCAGAGCAGGTGGACCGAGCGCTCGCATGGCTCTTCTCGCGCCGTGTGGCTCCGGCGGAGCTGCTCGACCAGAAAGTCGCGCAGCTTGAGGAAGCCTCGACCAACAGCGTACCCGGAACTCCGGGCGTCGGCACGGTCCGAGAAGTACGACCAGTACGGGATGATCTTCCCGTCCGACGGCCACGTGAACAGCACGACGGCAACCTTTCGGTCACGGTTCCGGTTCAACATGAGTTCGAGCGACGTTGCCGAGGCGACGGCGTCCCACCAGTCGACATTGAAGCCATGGACGAAAACGAGGATGTCCCGATCAGCCAACGGAGCCTGCCGGAGCTCTTGGAACATGAGGCTGGAACCGAAGCTGGCGCCGTCCTGTCGAGTGTCGCTCTCGTCCTTGGGCAGAACCTCTGTAAAGGCCTCTATTCGAGCAGTTCGTCGACGACTCTTCGCGTGCTTGGTCAACGCCTCGCCGTTGCCAGTGCCGAATCCGCTCTCCTGATGGAGACATTCACTCATTCGACTGCGGTCGAGTTGTAGCATCACCTTCCCGAAGCGCAGGTTCTCGACGCCGTCATTGCTGTATTCGCCGCTGTAACGGCTTGGTCGCCACCGGTCTCGACCGACGTGCCGGCGGTTGGTCGCGTAGTAGAGCGTGTGGTTTTGGGGCATGGAAGTTCTCCGGAAACAGTGCGTGTGTTGACTGATGTAGGGCGGAGCTGCTGGCAGAAGTTCCGGAAGAGCTATTGCCGAAAGTTGCGGCTCGGCGATCTGATCAGGCAGCGTTCCTAATCTGAGTTCCGTCGGTGAATGGTACTCCTTCTCTGAGCAGAGCAACGAGGTGGGGGTGCGTTGACGCGTCACCAGCGCTTCTGCGCCATGTCGAGCAGCTTGAAGGCCTAGAAGCGCCGCTCGAGCATCGCTACATCAAACCTCAGCTCCTCCGGGGTGGGGCCGGGTCTTCGGCGAGAACGTGGCCACACCTCTGCTCGAGCGCCGCTCCACCATGCCCACATCCTCACCACCAAGGGTCCGTCCTATGGCGCTCGGCTGCGGAGGAAAGACGTCATGGTGACGGATCCCGCACATCGCCGGCGCGCCGGGGTGCCACGCCCAGCGGCTGTGAAAGGGACTGCGCCGGCAACCGCGGACCCTGCCTCTGCTTGGAGGAAGGGCAGACTGTTTTCCAAAGCACAGGTCTCCGAGCGGCCGTTCGTTCGAAGACTCCAAAGGCGATACTTCGGCCAATCCACAACAACAGGATTTTCAACTTGTGGCGGTAGCTGGGAGACTCGGCTACTCGCCCCGGACACCGATTCTGAACTGCCCCGATTCACCCCAGAAGCTTGAGACACGCACGAAGTACTGCTGCTCCGCCAGCAAATCCTCGACCAAGATCGAGTATAGGGAGCCGTCGTCCCTGCCATCATCGTCTTCACCGATGAGCACCAAGGATCCGTCGATTCTCTGGTACAGATGCACTACTGTGTCGACCGCAGGGGCTCCAGCGGAAAAGGTCTCAATGAAGTACTGTTTGGAAGAGGAAACCGTGAGGGCGTACCAGATCTCACCGGCACCAGTGCCGATGTCAACAAGGACGGGGTCACTACCGACGACAAGGCCTAGCGGCGACGTCGGTTCTTGGACGGTATCTATACGGTCGAAGTCGGTAGGAGCGATCTCCAAACCGTAGGACCCGAGCTGCACGAAGTCGAAGCTGGCAACGATCAGATAGTAGTCACTGTCCGTTCGAAGTCGTTCTCGGAGACGAGAAAGAAATCCATCTCCGCCGTCGTCGTCGACGCCGATCAAGTCGTAGTTGTCGTTATCGGCGTGTACGAGGTAGATGAGCGTATCTGCCGAGGTTGTGCCTGGTTGGCTGAACGTCTGGATCCCATGCTGGCTGTTCTCGGTAATGCTGAGAGAGTACAGATGGCAGGCAGAAGTTTTGAAGTCGCGATTGACCCTGTTGTTGGCGCTGAGTACTTGTTTTTCTGGCTGTAAGGCGTACACGACGCCGCTCCAGTCGACCGGCTGCGAAACGCCGGGGGGAAGGAACTCTCGGCATCTATCGTCGAACGTTGGGGGGCTTTCAAGAATTCCTCGTCCAGCGGGTGTGAGGCTGAAAGCCGAGTTGTGGGTTCGGGCGACTAAGCCAAGCGCTTGAAGGGAGAGCATTCGCCCGACAAAGACCGGCTCTTCCGTCTGGCCAGAGGCGTCCCCCTGTAGAGAGCGCAGGTCATCGAAGTACTCTTCCGGTAGGTGAAGCGACTCTAACAGTTCTGCCGGAGTTGGTTGGGATGTGGAGGCTTGCGAGGACTCACTAAGAGAATGTGGTATGCGACTGAGTTTCTTGAGATCAGCTGTGGCAAAAGTCGTTGAAGTTAGTGCCTTCGCGTACTCCTGTCGGCCCTCTTGATTGGCGCCGGGGCGACTGAGCGACACAGCGATAAGGGTGAAACCGAGCAGGAGAAGGAGCACAATAGCGCAAGCGACCAGGAAGCCGCGGATGGTGGTACCCCTGATTTCGATGTGGAGGAAGGGGATCTTTAGGGATATGGCGGTGCCATTCTGGGGCGGGGGGCTGTTCATCGGGCGTTCTTCAGGTCGGTTCTATAATAGAGGGGAGAGAGCCGAAGCCCTCTCCCCTTGTTTCCTGCGAACCAATGGGGTCAGGGCTGCTGATCCCGGTCTAGAACCGGAACTTGATGGAGGCTCTCATCTGCCTCGGGCGCTGGAAGTACCGGCGCACGGGGTAGATCTCGCCCTGACCGTCCCAATCGCGGCGGCGCTGCTGGTTGGTCGCGTTGAGGACCTCGACGCGGAACTCGCCACGAACGTCCCGGTAGCCCATGGGGAAGCCCCAGGCGCCGCTCAGGTTGAGCGTGTACTCGTCCGAGGACCGGCGCCCCTCCGCTCCCAGGGGGTGGAGGCGGACGCCGATGCCGCCGTTGGCCGTGCCGGGCCGCGCGTCGCTCGTCGGGTCGGAGGGAGTGATCGGCGGGCAGGTCGCGAGACCGTCCGGCCGGGCGCCCGGCGCGCAGGTCTTCTGGGCGCTGATGCCCGCGCCTTCGGACCGGGCCCAGGGGCTGCCGGTCTGGAAGGTCAGATGGCCGCCCACGGTCAGGTCCTGGTTGCCGATGCGCCAGGTCTTGAACCCGAAGGAGTTGTAGATCCACGTGCGGTCGGCCACGCCGTTCCGGCCCCGCTGGTTGATCATGCTGCCCGGCTGACCGATGAACTCACCCAGGCGTGCCTGGCAGTCTTCCGGATAGAGCCGGGTCCTGCCGGTCCGGCGGTCCGGGTTCGTCTGCGACGTCTGACATTGGTCAATGTGGTCCTGTGTGAGGTTCACATGGACGAGTTCCAGGTACCCGCTGTCCGTGTTGTTCCACCAGACGCCTCCTCCCGTCGTGTCCGTCTCCGACCAGGACACGTTGTTGTAGAGCGCCCAGCCGTCGGCGAAGCGACGGTTCAACTGGACCTGGAGGCCGCGGTAGGAGTTCAGCGCCGGATCGGCGTTGGCCAGGGCCTCGCGATTGATCTGGCTGGACCTGTCTGCCGGATCGAAGCCGGCTTCCGCCCACTTCTGCGCGCGCACGTCATCGAACGCGAGCACGATCTTCTCCAGGTCGTGGTAGTTCTCGGTGATGCCGATCGCGCGGCCCCGGTGATCAAGTTGGAAGTTCGAGAACATCATGTCCTGGAGCTTCCAGTCGATGTACTTCACATCCAGGGCCCAATCCGGAAGGAACTGCCACTCGAGGCCGAGAATCGCCTCCTGCTTGTAGTAGGTCTGGATGTCGAAGTCGTACAGGCCGGCTTGCACCGCGTCCCACATGAGGCCCGGCTGTGCCAGCTCCCATGGGAGGTTGTAGCCCGGAATGGCTGCCCCCACCGTGCCGTTGCGGAGCGTGTCGCGCCGCGACGGGTGCCGGCAGTCGTAGCTGACGAAGCCGACAGACCTGAGGTAGTCCAGGCCGGCGATGTCGCCCGGGTCGCAGAACAGGAAGACTTCCCTTCCCTCGTAGCCGTTCCACAGGTCGTGCATGCTCGGACGAGCGACGTCGCCGCCCGAGATCCAGGCCTGATTCAGCATCGCGTGGTACTGGCCGTAGGTGGCGTTGAACAGGAGGGCGCCGTCGCCCTTCGCGTCGTAGGTGATGTTGATCCGGGGATCGGCGTAGGTGTCGTTGACGACCCGGCGCCGGACATCGTTCCAGGCCTCCTGCTGTTCGGCACGCAGGCCCAGGTTGATTGTCCAGTGGTCACCGATCGTGAACCGGTCCCGGACATAGAAGCCGACGTCCCGGACCTCGGTGTCGCCGGAACCGGCGCCGACGCAGGTGCCCGGAGTACGAACGATCTCGCCGTTCACCCGCTCGATCTGGGTCGGCCGGTGGGGCAGTCCGTCAGAGTGGAGCCCCTCGCAGGTCAGAAGCGGCGAGTTGTAGTCGACGAAGTAGCAACCGCGGCCGCGCGTCGTGCCGCCGACGAAGGTCGGGTTCTCGGGCGACGTGTTGATGCCCCGCAGGACGGAGCACGTATCGTGACCGAGCGTCCCGGCGCCGGCGTAGCCGAAGGGACTTGAGGCGTCGAAGCCCCAGCCGTTGAACAGCGGCACGCGGGCGTTCTCGCCCTCCCACTTCGTATCCTGGTAGTCCAGGCCGTACTTCAACTCGTGGTTGGCGCCCACGAACTGGGTCAGGCCAAGGTTCGCCTGCTCGCGCGGGAAGGCGTTGAAGCCGAAGCCGTCGGAGAGGATCCAGCCGTTGTGCCAGGCCTGCAAGTTCTCGTTGTCGCGGTACACGTTGTAATTGTTGCCCGGGTAGAAGATGCCCAGGCTCGGGTTGAACGGGAAACGAAGCGGATAGCTCGTGTCGCCGCCGGAGGTGTTCGTCTCGCTGTGGCCCGCGATCGGGCCGCGGTCGAGCGACTTCGCCTGCAGGCAGGTTTCCACCATGCGCGACGGCGCGTCGGGGAAGTTGTCCTGGGCCAACCACTCGAGGAGTGGAACGCCGTCCGGGTTCAGAACCTCCGGGTTCTCCTGCTCCAGCGTGTCGTAGCAGGCGAGGTACTTGTTCTCCTGGGTTTCCTGCTGGGCGACCTTGGCTTCCAGGAACCAGTTGCCGGAGACGGAGTAGTTCCAGTTGATCGTCGACAGCACGCTGTCGTTCTCGTGCGGAGTCGGCGTCCAGTAGTCGGACGACTGGTCGTTGAAGTAGTTCCGGAATGCCGGCGTATCGATTGCCGAAGCGGCGAACGAATGGGACGGCGTCGGCTGCATGTTCAGTTTGAAGATGCGCGCGTCGTTGAACAGGCTGACATCGTACGGGTCACCGCCGAGCAGCCGCTCGGAGAAGGCGTCGTCGAACTCGCTCAGGCCCACGAAGAACCAGAACTTGTCCCGCCTGATCGGACCGCCGGCGGAGAACTCGTAGCCGTTGGAAGCGCCGGCCCACTCGTCAGTGCCGGGCAGGCACGGTTGGCGGTTCGTCGTGAACACTTCCGAGCTGTCCGTGCCGCTGGGGATGAGGCCCCGTCCCGCGTCCCGGTCGTCGCCGTGGCAACGCTGGAACCAGTCCGCGGGATACGGCTTGTTCTGGCGCTCGGCCAAGGACGGCTGGTCCTGGTAGTCGGAGCTCCACTTGAGCGCCTGGCGTTGCCAGAGGGCGTCGGTGTGCCACCGGTTGGTGCCCGACTTGACGATCACGTTGGTCGAGGAGCCGATGTAGCGGCCGTACTCGGCGGAGGATCCGCCGGCCTCCATCGAGACCTCGGTCACTGCCGTGGTGGGCAGGAAGACCCGGCTGCCGCCGAACTTGGCGAACGTCGTGTCGACACCGTCGATGTAGACGCCCTGGTCGGCGAAGTGCGTGCCGTTGACCGCCGGACGGGTCTGCTGGATGTCGTCGTTCCGGGCGTCGGAGGTGACACCCGGCAGAGCGTTGATCACGCCGTAGTAGGTGCGCGTCGTGCCGGCGGTCTGCTCGCCGATCTCGGACGTCACGGTGCTGCCCGCGGTGACGTTGAACTTGTCGACCATGGGCGTTTCCGCCGTGACCGTCAACTCTCCGCCTTCGACGGCTGCATGCAGGGTCAGGTCGACCGACTGCCGGTCGCCCGCCGCGGCGTGGAACGACGCCTGGGCGGTGCCCAGGCCCTGCAGTTCCGCCACCAGGGTGTATTCGTCGGGGACGATGCCCACAAAGCGGAAATTGCCGTTGTCGTCGGTGATCGCGAACTTGTCGCCGCGGGGGCTGGAGAGGGTGACGCTGACGCCTGGAAGGGCGGAGCCTCCCGGGTCAACGATCGTGCCACTGACGGTGGCGGTCTCCGGGGCATCGGCGACTGCGCCGAGTGGAACGAACAGCATCAGGACCACGGCGAGTCGCTTCATGGATCCTCCTGGGATCATTTTCAAGGCGTATAGCAAGCCACTATAGGAGGAGGTGACCGGATGTCAAGGAAGGCTCGGCTTCGCCTATGCCTGCGTTGGGGATCCGGGATTCTGGATGCAGCGGCGGCTTGTCAGCGGGCCAGCGCCGCCGCCCCAACGGGGTGTAGGCCCCGCACAGAGTTCCAGGAACGCCGTCTCGCTCTCGCAGATGAGCCCGCCACGAGTCAGATCGGCCTCGCGGCCCGCGATTGACGGCGTCGACGTTGCGGACTAGTCTGACACCTAGTCAGTCTTGACTACGGGACCGGAGGGCCATGAGATGGACAACTGCTGGCAGGTTCAGGACGCCAAGGCGCGGTTCAGTGAGTTGCTGGAGAAGAGCGTCGCCGAAGGTCCCCAGGTCGTCACGAAGCGTGGCGTGGAGACGGCAGTGTTGGTCCCCATCGAGACGTGGCGGCGGATGGCGGAGAGGTCGAGGCCGGACCTCAAGGAGGTCCTGCTGGCGCCTGAGCCCCGCACCGAAACACTCACCCCGCCTCGCCGCGCGCTCCGGCGCCGCGATGCGCCGCGGTTCGAGTAGCCCTTGTATCTCCTCGACACGAACGTCGTTTCCGAGTTGCGACGCCCGCGACCGCACCAGTCGGTTCTGCGCTGGTTTCGGGGTGTACCGGCTGAACGCCTCCACGTTTCCGCCGTCACGATCGGCGAGATTCAGGCAGGCATCGAGATCACCAGGGAGCAGGATCCGGTCAAGGCGACCGAACTTGAGAGGTGGCTCGACCGAGTGCTCGGCGCCTACAGCGTCCTGTCGGTGGACGCCGACGTGTTCCGCGAGTGGGCCAGGCTGATGCACAAGCGATCGGACACGCTGATGCAGGACGGCATGATCGCGGCCGTCGCCGTTGTCCACCGGTTGACGGTAGCGACTCGCAACGTCCGCGACTTCGATGTGTTCGGCGTGGACACGGTCGATCCGTTCACCGGGTCAGTTGGGGACGGTTTGCGCTGACCTCCGTCTGCGAGCGAGTCGACGACTCGCAGTCTCCTGTACTGAGCCACTACTGAGCCACACAGAGTGTTGCTGCATTGGTGCGGCAGCGTTATGCTCTTCACACCATGAGAACGACGATCTCGCTTGAAGACAGGCTCGCCATGCAGGTACGGCACGAAGCTGCGGCTCGGGGACTCAGCGTGAGCCGCTTCATTGCCAAGACCCTGGACGATGCGATCAAACGGCCTGAACCCGCGGCGTCGCGTCCGTTCCGGCTGCTGACCGTCGGCGGCGGTGGTCCGCGCTCGGGGGTTGACCTCGACCGGCCCCGCGCGCTTGAAGTGGCCGAGGACGAGGTCCGCCTCGGGAGACCGAAAGGTTGATCGCGAGCCCCTGACGTGCTGCTCCCTGACGTCAACGTGTTGATCTACGCGCACCGGGAGGATTCGAGTCTGGACCATCCGCGGTACGCCGAGTGGTTGACCCGGCTGGCGACAGGTCCCGAGCCCTTTGCGCTCTCGGTTCTTGTTCTGGTGGGCTTCGTCCGGATCGTAACCAATGCCCGCATCTTCGGACCGCCGTCCACGCTCGATCAGGCCTTCGCCTTTCTGGCGGAGCTGACGGAGCGTCCGAACGCGCGGGTTGTCGGTCCCGGTCCCGATCACCTTGCCGTTCTCGAGCGGGTCTGCCGAGGGTCCGCCGCCACCGGGAAGCTGGTGGCGGACGCCCAGCATGCGGCGGTAGCCATCGAGCATGGCTGCACGCTCGTCTCGACAGATGCCGATTTCGACCGGTTCCCAGACCTGCGCTGGCTACATCCGTTGCGGCCCGCCGCCGCCCGCGGTCGCTGAACGTAGCGACGCCGCGCAGACACCAGGCTCGCTAGAGGCGCCGAGGGCCCGTGCAGGTCGAAGTCGAAAACGCCGGCCTGAACCGCGTTCTGCCTAGCCTAGGCCCAAGCGCAGGGCGATACCGATGATGCCGCCGACCATCGGGACCATCAGGGCGAAGATTCCACCGACCATCCACTTGATCATCCGGATCTCTCCCCGCATGCCGACCGTTTCGCCCCGCAGGCCGTCGATCTTGGCGGTAACCTCCAGCCGGAAGCTCTCGAAGCCATCCCTGAACTCTTGGCGTAGAGCTTCCATCGCCCGTTCCAGGCCCTCGATTCGGACGGTGTCCTTCGCCACGTTCGCCGCGATCCGGGCCACGACCTCCCGGACCTTGGCGATGTCCTGCTTCAGCTCGGTTCGGACCTCCACGAAATCGTCCTTCGTCGGGAGCTCGACGGATCGCGACCGGGGCATCTTCCGCTCGCCGACCGCCTGATCCGCGTAGAAGGCCGCCACTGACAAAGACGGATTCCGCGGCGTGCATTGGGGCGCAGCCGGCTTCGCCGTCATCAGCGCTTCCGCCCGCGCCGGCGTGATCGCCTGGGTGGTGAACGGCGACGGAACCGCCGCGCGGATTCAGCCGTACGCCGGCAGTGAGCTCGGCGGCCTCGCGAGCCGAGGGTGGCTCACCTTCCGCGCTTTGGGCGGCTCAGTTTCCGGGCGATGCCTCCAGTGGAGGACCGTGTTCGGCTCACTGATCCCCGACCAACTCGAAGTGAGGCAGGTCGCGGAACCGTTCGTCGGCCTCGGAGTAGTCCCGGTCCCAGTCGCCGCCCCATCTCAGCTCTACGCCCAGTGTGTCCGCCACGCCGAGAACGTAGCCGGCCAGTAGGCGGAAGCGGTTGGCGTCGTCCCAGTCGATTGGCCACGGCGCAATGTCGACCGCGAGGGCCGGGTCCTGGTTGTGCTTTGACTGTGGCCACCGCACCTGGCTGCGGCCCTCACGGACTGCTCTGTCCTGGTCTTCCTGGCATCGGTGGCCGCAGAGCACGGTGAAGTCGGGGCCGCCCCTGATGGCGGCCCGGAGCACTCGCTGCAGGTCGGCGTGGCAGGTAGCGAGCCGTTGCCCGCTGGTCTCGCTGAACTCAGGCATGGTCCGCGAAGCCCTTCTACGGTTCTGCGACGCGCAATCGTAGCGTCAGCGCGACTCGGTCGCTCTTCACTTCGAAGTCGCACGTACCGTTCTTCCGACGGTCGGGATCAAGGCCGTAGTCGTCGTCCCTCGAGCCCGAGTGGTAGTGGGTGAGCAGAACATCGTCCTTGTTCCTTTGCAGGATTCCTGCGAGCAGCTTGGACACGGGTGAGCTATGGTCGAAATTCGTGTATGGGGGTTGAACGAGGTGGCGTGCCCTGCTGAGATCGGTTTTCTCGAATCGACAACAGCAGAGGAGGCACGCCGTGACAGACAGTACAGCGATATCGCTGGAGAAGCGAGGTTCGTTCAGGGACGAGTTGACGGAGGTTCTGCGCCGTGGCGCGCGGGAGTTGGTCGCGCAAGCGGTGGAGGCCGAGTTGGTGGAGTTGCTCGCCGGGTACGCAGACCGGAGGCTGTCGGACGGTCGTTCGGCGGTGGTGCGCAACGGATACCAGCCGGAGCGTGAGATCGTGACCGGGATCGGTTCGGTTCCGGTGCGGATTCCCCGGATACGCAGCCGCGACGGGGCGCCGGTGACGTTTCGTTCGGCTCTTGTGCCTCCGTACGTTCGCCGGAGTCGTTCGCTGGACGCCGCGATCCCCTGGCTGTATCTGAAGGGCGTCGCGGCGGGCGAGATGAGTGAGGCGCTTGCGGTGCTGGTCGGCGCCGACGCCAAGGGCTTGTCGCCGAACGTGGTGAGCCGGCTGAAGCGGGAGTGGGAGGAGGAGCACCGGGCGTGGTCGCGGCGCGACCTGAGCGGCGATCGCTGGGTGTACCTCTGGGCGGACGGCATCTACAGCGGTCTGAGGGGGACTTCGCAGCGGCTCTGCGCGCTGGTGATCATCGGGGTCAACGAACGCGGGGAGAAGCACCTGCTCGCGGTCGAGGCCGGCGTGCGCGAGTCCACTCAGAGCTGGCGCGAAGTGCTGCTGGACCTGAAGCGCCGCGGCCTGGCAGAGGCGCCGAAGCTGGCGGTGGGCGACGGCGCGATGGGCTTCTGGGGGGCGCTCGAGGAGGTCTACGGCGGCGCCCGGGAGCAGCGGTGCTGGGTGCACAAGACGAGGAATGTGCTGAACTACCTGCCGAAGTCGTCCCAAGCGAAGGCGAAGCAGGCCCTGCACGAGATCTGGATGGCCGAGACCCGGAAGGACGCGGAGGCGGCCTTCGACTGGTTCCTCGATACCTACGAGGCCAAGTACCCGAAGGCGACGAACTGCCTGCTCAAGGACCGCGAGGAACTCCTCGCCTTCTACGACTTCCCCGCTGAGCACTGGGTGCATCTGCGCACCACGAATCCGATCGAGTCGACCTTCGCCACGATTCGCCACCGCACCGCCCGCACCAAGGGCTGCGTCAGCCGCAACACCATGCTGGCGATGATCTTCAAGCTCGGAACCTGCGCCCAAGCCCGCTGGCGGCGCCTGCGAGGCTTCGACAAGGTCGCCAAAGTGATCCGCGATGTCCGTTTCGTTGACGGCATCGAACACCACGAGGACGCCGATCAGAACAGGAACGCCGCCTGATGATCAACCGCCCATACACGAAATTTGACCATAGCTCTGGACAGGCGCCGAAGACCAGAACCGGCTCGCTCGTCATACGAGCCTGTAGCTCATTGTCGCCCTTCGCTTGCTTGGTCAGTTCTGCCACGACTCCGCCGAGTGTCCGCAGACCTTCGTCCGATTCCATTACGGCGATGTAGAGGCTGAACCACTCGCCGGGGTTCGCTGGGGGATAGAGTAGAAGACCGCTTCCGCTCATCGAGAGTCCGTAGCGAACGCGGTGAAACGTCTCCGAACGGAACAGCAACGCGTTGGTGTTACGGCTCGGCGCTTGGCCCGATGTCGCACCGACCGGTTCCACGCTGGACTGCAGACGCAGCTTCTCACGGCGACACAACTGGCTGGCGCCATCTACCTGGTCACGCCAGTCGCTCTCCTGCGCGACTACACCCGCGACATAGATCTCCTTGCGCTTCTCCGCGCCTCCGCTCACTTCAAGGCGCGGGATGGACACGGTCACCTTCTGGCTCATACGCGAGTTCTCCCCTTGAGACTCTCTCCATCCTCGTGGGCAGTTCTGGCCGGAGAGCAATCAGGCGGCTTCGCTGTGGCGTTTCTCGATCTTGACCGGCGAGCGGTGTCCACTCTTGACAGGGGCCACCGGCCCGCGTTCACTGGAGCCGCCAGACGTTCGGCCAGCCGTGCTGCACGGCGATGCGCCTTCGACTATCGTCTTCGGGACGGATGCCGTCCAGGCTTTGGGCGATGTCGTCGTTGACGCGCCCGCATTGGTAGTAGCCGTGTTCCACGAGACCGGTGACGGTGGCGCTACAGTCGACGATGTGAACGCGACCGTCAAGGTCGGCTGGGCGGTTCGCCCCCCGCCAGCCGAGGCGGTCCGTGTTTCCCTTCGTGTAGTCGGAGACCGGCATCGCTAGATCGCCCTTGTTGTGGTACACCGTGACGTTTTCGGCCATGCCGGGAAGTTCACAGAACGGCCGACCGGGCTCGAAGACATCGTCTGCCACGTCAGGGGCGCAGAGAAAGATCTGGTCGAAGACACGCGGCGGCCTGCCGGATGTCGAGAACTCAAGAGTCCGTTGCAGAGCGCTTTGGAGGACGTAGTTGCCCATCGAATGGCAGAGCAGGTGGACCGAGCGCTCGCATGGCTCTTCTCGCGCCGTGTGGCTCCGGCGGAGCTGCTCGACCAGAAAGTCGCGCAGCTTGAGGAAGCCTCGACCAACAGCGTACCCGGAACTCCGGGCGTCGGCACGGTCCGAGAAGTACGACCAGTACGGGATGATCTTCCCGTCCGACGGCCACGTGAACAGGACGACGGCAACCTTTCGGTCACGGTTCCGGTTCAACATGAGTTCGAGCGACGTCGCCGAGGCGACGGCGTCCCACCAGTCGACATTGAAGCCATGGACGAAGACGAGGATGTCCCGATCAGCCAACGGGGCCTGCCGGAGCTCTTGGAACATGAGGCTGGAACCGAAGCTGGCGCCGTCCTGTCGAGTGTCGCTCTCGTCCTTGGGCAGAACCTCTGTGAAGGCCTCTATTCGAGCAGTTCGTCGACGACTCTTCGCGTGCTTGGCCAACGCCTCGCCGTTGCCAGTGCCGAATCCGCTCTCCTGATGGAGACATTCACTCATTCGACTGCGGTCGAGTTGTAGCATCACCTTCCCGAAGCGCAGGTTCTCGACGCCGTCCTTGCTGTATTCGCCGCTGTAGCGGCTTGGTCGCCACCGGTCTCGACCGACGTGCCGGCGGTTGGTCGCGTAGTAGAGCGTGTGGTTTTGGGGCATGGAAGTTCTCCGGCGAGATTAGGCGGCGCAGCCTTCTGGGTGTTCAACGAACCGCCCGGTCGGATGCCGGGGAGAAAGGACCCGCCGCCCATGCTCAAGATACTCGAAAGCGCTGCCGAGGGGAACTCCCCTGTGGCCCTCGACGAGCTCATCCGCGAGAGCGCTTCGCCGGATGCTGATGGAGGCCCTCGGGGCGGAGGTCGCGCAACACCTGGAGAGAAACCGCGGGGGCGCGGTGACGACGACCGCTCGCTGGAGGTGCGCAACGGTCAGGGGCAATCGCGGCATGTGACGACGGGTGCGGGCACGGTCGAGGTCCGGGCGCCACGGGCGCAGGCCGGATCATCGCTTCACCAGCTCGATCGTGCCTCCGTACATGCGTCGGTCGCCGAAGGTCCACGAGGTGCTTCCGGTGTTGTACCTACGGGGTCTGTCGACGGGGGACTTCAAGGAAGCGCTCGATGCCCTGCTTGGGGGAGAAGGCCTCGGGCCTGTCACCGAGCAGCATCACGCGCATGACCGCTGCCTGGGAGGAGGAGTACCGGTCGTTCAGGCAACGAGCCCTGAGCGACCGGGATTACGTGTACCTGTGGGCGGGCGGCATCCACTTCCGGGTCCGCCTGGAGGATGATCGTTTGGGCACGCTGCCTGGCGTGCGCCGTTACGGCACCAAGGAGCTGATCGCGGTCGAGGACGGCTATCGGGAGAGCGCCGAGAGCTGGTCGAGGCTGCTGCGCGATCTGAAGCGCCGGGGCCTTCGGGCGCCCGTGCTGGCCATGGGCGACGGCGCCCTGGGCTTCTGGTGGGCCGTCCGCGTGTGGCCCGAGACCATGGAGCAGCGCTGCTGGGTGCATCGCCTGGCGAGAGTGCTCGACAAGCTGCCGAAGCGGCTTCAGGCCAAGGCGAAACGGGAGCTGCACGAGATCATGTGCGCGGAGTGCGGCGAGCAGGCCGAGGCGGAGATCGAGCGCTTCGTCGTGGACTACGGCGCCAAGTACCCCAAGGCGGTCGAGTCGCTGCGGCGGGAGGAGGACTGCTTGCTCAGCTTCTTCGACTTCCCGGCCGAGCACTGGCAGCACTTGCGCACCACCAACGCGATCGAATCGACCTTCGCCACGGTGCGGCTGCGTCGGCGCGTCGCCAAGGGCGCCGGCTCACGCACCAAGGCCCTGCTGATGGCCTTCGAGCTGCTCGAGATGGCGCAGAAACGCCGGCGACGGGTCAATGCACCGCACGGCGTCGCTCTGGTCAGAGAAGGAGTACCATTCACCAACGGAACTCAGGTCATGAACGCTGCCTGATCAATCGCCGATCCACAACACTCGGCAAGAACTCAGGGACTACTCTTGCCACAGGCTGCTAGCCGCTAGACGCAATTGAAACGCTAATCCGAAACTCCCCGCCGGATTCTGTTCCTCCGAAGAGCGCCTCCATGGTGGTGCCAACGTAACGGCTCACGCGGACATAGTGGTCGCCTGCTTGAAGCTCCTGGGTCAGAAGGGAGTACCTATCATTCTCGCCCTTGTCGTCGTTCTCATCAACAAGCACCAAGCCGCCCTTCCTGACACTATAGAGTTCAATCACGGTATCTAAGCCTTCTTCAGAACTAGGCCCCGACGTTTCAATGAGAAAGGACCCAGGAGTCTCGGCTTGGAACCGGTACCAGACGTCCTGAACTCCGTCTCCGATGCCACCACTCACAGGCCGGTCTGCATCTACAGTCAAGTCATTGCTCTGTTGGGGTGCCGGCACAGGCGGCCTCGGCTCGACGCTCAGCGTGTAGCCGCCGCTCTTGAAGAAGAAGAAATTGGAAACGAGGACCAGATACGTACCCCGGTGAAGTCGCGTCTCAAGAAGGGAGTAGGGAGGAGTGTCGTCACTGTCGTCGTTGTGGTCTATAAGAACGGAGGCGTCGTCCATAAGGTAGATACGTGTGTCGGCAGTAGGCGCACTCTGGCTCGGGCGGGTTGTGACCCGGTAGTAGTCGGTCTCGTTAATCTGGACGCTATACAAGCAGTGCTGTCCCACAAACTTCAGCGCAGTGCGAGTTGAGTCTGTGCGTTTCTGTGATCAGGGGGTCCGCTTCGGGGTTCGAACAGGTCCAGGAGCGGTCTTCGCGCGAACAGGTTGAGTTGCAGGAGGCGGAGGATTTCGCTCATGGTCCAGGACATCTTGTTGACGAACTTCAGGTAGGCGAGCAGGAGATGCACGCACATCGCGATCCAGATCTGCGTCATGACGGCATTGCGCGAAGTGCCGACGAAGCTCTTGATGCGCAGGTTCTGCTTGATCCACCTGAAGAAGGTCTCGATCTGCCAACGCTCCTTGTAGATGTTCGCGATGGTCTTCGGGGCGAGCTTGAAGTTGTTGGTCAGGAACGCGTAGAACTTCTTCGTGTCGGGGTCGCGATAGCCGACTCGACGCAGCGGGATCGGACACCGGGTGCGGCCTTTGACGCTGGTCAACTCGATGGTCTGGTCCGACGTCACGCCCAGCCCAGGCGCGAACGACCGCCGCTCTCGAACCGCGTACTTGATCTTGCGCTTCAGCCGAGTGACCAGGAAAACTCCTTGTGCATCAAGGGATTTCATCCACTCGAAGTCGAGGTACAGCCGGTCCGCAGCGACGATGCTTCCCTTCGGCAGACGAAGGGACCGCGCCACCTCAACGTCCGACCCCTTGCCGTCCGTGACTTGCAGGAACGCCGGCAGAAAGCCTTCGTGGTCCAGCCCCACGTGGAGCTTTAGCGCCCCCTTCGTCTCGCGGTACTGCGCCCACGGAAACAGCTCCAGGCACAAGTCCACGTACGTCGCATCTAGCGAGAACAGCTTGTTGTGGAACCGGAACCCGTGCCCCGGCGCCGTCGTACGGCATCGCGCCAGCAAACGACCGAACAACGCCTCGTAGAGACCGGAGGGCTGCTTCTCGTTCACGCGCGCCAGCGACGACCGGGCCACACGCCGAACGCCGAGGTGGTAGAGCATGTGAACCTGCGCGTCGAGATTCGACACGATGTCGCGAAGGCTGCATCGTCCAGAGAGCTGCGCCGTCGCCATCGCCACGAACTGACTCCACCGGCTCATCGAGCGCAGCTTTCGCCCCCTGTGATGCCGCCGGGCCTCCCCCTCGAACTCATGTCTCGACACCAGCCTGAGGAACTGACCGAGTACTGTACTATTGTGCGCCATGGGTCTGGATCTCCTTGCCGGCATTGGCTTTGTTGTGAAAACCAATCATACGACAAGACTCGGTCCAGACCCATACTTCATCCATGTTTGTGGGA